>CBDCWV010000001.1:0-416022 GCA_965223565.1 Myxococcota bacterium
GTTCGAGTCGACGACCGACGTGCGAGAGCAGTGTGTGACTCGAGAGCGTCGTGCCCGGCTCGAGCTCGCCGAGTACCGCGTCGATCAGGGCCTC
Organism: Myxococcota bacterium; assembly: GCA_965223565.1. GTDB lineage: Bacteria > Myxococcota_A > UBA9160 > UBA9160 > UBA4427 > UBA4427. The sequence goes on from CBDCWV010000001.1 coordinate 95, forward strand.
CGTGTCGTCGAGGTTCCGTTCGAGCTCGATCGTGTCGTAGACGCGATTGTAGCCGCGTTCGAAGAGCTCCTCGTCCCGCATGCTCGGGCGATGCTTGAAATGCAGCATGCCCGCACCCTCGACGACGCCGTGGGTCATCAGGGCACCGGTCGCGACGACGGCCTGCACCCAGCCGCGCTCGATCATCTCGCAGAGTACGAGACCTTGCTTGGCGATCGTCATCGCACCCGAGATCGTCACGACCCGAAAACAATCCGGATCGCGCACCATCGCTTCGAGCGCGTCGGCGGCCTCGCCGAGCCGACGGCCGCCGAACGCCGTCCGCGCCATCGCCGCGACCAGCGCATCGACGGAATCGAGTCGACCGACATCGAGCGGCTCGAGCGGTTCGAGACCGTCGTCGTGTCCGGTGCCAAAGGACTGTGCGTCGCGCTTCTTCTGCATGGTCGGTCTTCGGCTCCCGGGTTGGCGGCGCCTGCGGTCCGGAGCGGCGACCGCGGGCGGGCGCTCAGTCGCTTTCGCCGGGACCGGCCAGGTCGGCGACGAGCCGCGCCGGCTCGAAGATGGGTAGCGAGCAGGTCGTACCGTGGCAGACGTAGGCCGTCGCGCGTCCGTCGACGGCTTCGCGACCGCGGAGCCATTCGGACGCGACGCCCGGTAGCGCCTGGCTGCCGGGCGCGACGACGACGACGGCATCCTCGGGTCGCAGCACCCGCCGCGCTCGTGCTGCGAGTGCGGCGGTCTCGTGGGCGGTCTCGTCGCCGACGATGACTGCGACCGAGATCCCGCGTGCGCGCAGGGCGACGGCGCGCAGCAAGGTCGGAAAGGCCTGGGGTGCCCGTTCGAGGTAGAGGCCCTGCTCGGCGATCGCGCGCTCGACGAACGCGTCGATCTCGCGCACATCGGCGAGCGGCGCCAGACGCGCGAGTCCGAGAAGCGCGAGGCCCGAGGCGTCGGGCGTGGCGCCGTCGTGATCGGAACGCGGGCGATGGATCAGATCGTCGCTGGTGGCCGGTGTCAGGTAGAGCGCTCCGGTCTCGCGATCGGCGAAGCGCGTGAGGATCGCCTGGGCGAGGCGTTCGGCCGATTCGAGGTAGTGGATGCCGGCGCCCGCGCGTTGGAGATCGAGGCAAGCGACGAGCAGGCTCGCGTAGTCGTCGAGAAACGCCGTGATATGCGAACGACCCTCGTTGTGCACGCGCAGCAGCCGACCTTCGCCGTCCGTCATGTGTTCGAGGACGAAGTCGGCCGCCCGTCGGGCATCGTCGAGCATCGTCTCGTCCTCGAGCAACGAGGCCGCCCGTGCCAGACCCGAGATCGCATAGCCGTTCCAGGCGGCGACGCGTTTGCGATCGGTCGCGGGCGGCACGCGTTCGGCGCGGGCCACGCGCAATCGCTCGCGCGCGTCGGCGAGCTCGCTGCGCGCCGCGCGCGCCTCGTCGAGGAGGTGGGTCGTGCCGTGCTCGAAGTTGCCCGCGAGGCGAACGCCGTAGCTCGTGCAGAAACGCTCCGCCTCGTCGCCTAACACCGCGTCGATCTCGGCCGGCGTCCAGACGAAGAACTTGCCTTCGACGCCCTCGCTGTCGGCATCCTGGCTCGCGTAGAAGGCGCCGTCTTCCGCCCGCAGCTCGCGACGCAGGTAGGCCACGGTCTCGCGGATCGGCCAGATCAGATCGTCCGGATCGTGCGCGCGGCGCGCCAGCTCCGCGTAGAACGCGACCAGCAGACCCTGGTCGTAGAGCATCTTCTCGAAATGCGGAATCGTCCAGCTCGCGTCGACGCAATAGCGATGGAATCCGCCCCCGAGCTGGTCGTAGAGACCACGCCGCGACATCTCTCGCGCGGTGAGCGCCAGGAACTGAGCGATCGGCTTCGCCTCTTCGTCGGGCAGGAAGTCGAGCGCGGCGGTCAGGAACTCGAGATTCGTTGGCGTGGGAAATTTCGGTGCCTGTCCGAAGCCACCGTGGGCGGGATCGGCGCTGCGCATGATCAGGCGTGCCGCCTGCGCGACGGTGTCCGCTCCGGCGACGGTCGACGCCTGGCCCTCGGGCCTCGCCTCGAGCGCTTCGGCGATCTGGCCCGCGTTCTGCTCGACCTCGTCGCGGCGCTCGCGCCAGGCGCGCGTGACGGCCTCGATCACCTCCGGAAAGCCCGGCATGTCGCCGCGTCGCTCGGGCGGAAAGTAGGTCCCGACGAAGAAGGGCCGGCCGTCCGGCGTACAGATCGCATTGAGCGGCCAGCCACCCTGACCGTTCAGCTTGAGGGCCGCATCCATGTAGATCTGGTCGACGTCCGGGCGTTCCTCGCGATCGACCTTGATGCAGACGAAGGCGTCGTTCATCAGCGCTGCGATTCGGGGCTCCTCGAACGACTCACGTTCCATCACGTGGCACCAATGGCAGGCGCTGTAGCCGATCGAGACGAGCAGTGGGCGATCCTCGGCTTTCGCGCGTGCGAGCGCTTCGTCGCCCCACGGATACCAGTCGACCGGGTTGTACTGGTGCTGGCGCAGATAGGCACTCGTCTCGTTGGCGAGTCGATTGGTCTCTCGCGTGGCGATGGCGACACGCGGGGCTTCGGAGGGCGGATCCTGCATGGGTCGCGCGAGCTTAGCCGTCCTCGACGCAGCCGGTCAGGCGGCGAGAAGCGTCCTGGCCGACTACGTTCCCGCGCATGTCGATCGTGCGCCTCGATCTGGGAGCTGGTGCCGCGGATGTCGTCGACGCTTCGGCGGCCGACGAGGAGGCCGCGTTCCTCGAGGCGCTGCGCCGGCGTGCAGCCGAGTCGCTCGAGCGAGCCTACCGCTTTCTCGAGACCCAGTCGGATGATTGGGCGCTGCTGCGCGCACAGGTCCTGTGCGAGGCGCGACCGCCGGCCGACCTCGCGCGCAAGCTCGGCGAGCGCCAGGGGGAGAACGGAGCGCTGCCGATTGCGACACTCGTCTCGGGCGGCGGTCTCGGCTTTCCCGAGCTCGATCCGGCGCGTCTCGACGCGGCCGAGCGTGGGCTCGTCGGCACGCTCGAAGCGTTGCTGATGGCAGCGGATGCACGTGCGATGCACGCGGATTGGGTCGAGACGGCGGTACGTTTCGTCGAGGCCCAGCAGTCGAGCGACGGCGCGTTTCGGGTCGGTTCGGCCGCAGCGGCGCCGGATTCGGATCTCTTCTGGACCGGCATGCTCGGAGGCGTGCTCGGACGGACACCGCTCTCGCGAACCGGCCCGCTCGAGGCGGCCGGCGAGTTCGTCGCGGCGCGTTTCGACCCCGAGCGCGTCGAGCACGACGGCTACCCCGAATTGCTCGCCTGCGCGCACTTCTTCACGAACGTCGCCCACGATACGGCCGACGAGGCGCTCCAGTGGTGTGGTCGTGCGCTCGAGAAGGGCTTTCGCAGCCGTCAGCTCGAGGCGGTCGCCACGCTTCGGGTGCTGCTCACGTGCGACGCGCAGGCGATGCCGGGAGCGACCTTCGATGCGGTCGAGCTGCTCGATCGGTTGATGGCCGAGCAGGCGGGCGACGGTGGCTTCGCGGAGCTGACCGTCGGCGGACCCGCGCGGCGGACCACCCAGACCTTCGACGCGATGCTCGCGATCGTTCGTCTCTGTGCCGCGCTCGACTCACGCGCGCCCGCCTGAAGCGCGCTCCTGCGCGGGGGACGTCCACGCGCGTCGCCGTGCGCCCTGCGATCTAGCGGATCGCTTCCAGCAGGGCGCGGATGCGTGCTGCGTTCGCGCCGAGATCGCCCTGACCGTCGCGCGATTTCGACCGCACGTCGATCCGTACGCCCGCGCCGTCCCGCGTGACGCGCACGGCGACGTCGTCGACGAAGCGGAAGATCGCCGTCGCGTCCCGTGCCCAGAACCGACCCGTCGCGCGGTCTTCCCCGACGATCTCCCAGCCGAGACCTCGGGCGGCCTCGAGCGCACGCGTGAAGGCTTGATCGGGCGGCTGGTCGAGCCGCAGCGGCTCGAGATCCGGATAGGACGCCCGCACGATCGGGACGTAGTCCTCCGGATAGCTCATGTCACGACCGCGATAGTCGGGTACGACCGTCGCGTCGGCGAAGGCGGGCGGGTTGACGAGATCGGTCGTGATGTCGTTGATCGGCGGCGCATCGCCGCCCGTCGATGCGGCGCCGAGGACCAGGATCAAGAGCCCGAGCGCGATCGCCAGCCCGATCAGCGATTTCGTCTTGCCTTCCGGGTCGCGGCCGCCGCGGGAGAGGAAGAGCCCGATCAGCGCGAGAACGGTGCAGAACAGACCGCCGAGGAGGGCACCCGCGACGAAGGTCTGGAAGCCGGCCATCGGTGAAACGATTCCGGAATAGGCTCCCAGCAGACCCACGAGTGCGAGCCCAGCAGCGACGAGGGAAATGATCGGTGAGACGGCGGCCATCGTTGCGACCCCTTTCTCGGGTTTCCGAACGCGGCAGCATATCACGCCGATTCATTCTGGGTCGGCACGTGCGCTCGACGCGGTACGCTCCCGCGTTCCGAACGGCCTTACCCTCTTCGAGCGAGGCACGCTTCGAGCGGGAGCCGGGAAGCGAGGGGCAGATCGAATGGCGGAGCGGGTGAGGCTGGAAGAGCGGGGCGCGGTCGCGCTCGTGACGATCGATCGGCCCGAAGCGCTGAATGCGCTCGACATCGACGTGATCGAGGCGTTCGAGGGTGTGCTCGATACGATCGAGGCCAGGCGTGGGATCCGCGCCCTCGTCGTGACCGGCGCCGGACGCGCCTTCGTCGCCGGCGCGGACATCGCGAGGATGAAGGACATGACGCCGCTCGAGGCCGAGGCCTTCTCGGCCCGGGCCCATCGCGTCTTCGGGCGACTCGAGGCGCTGCCGATCGCGACGATCGCGGCCGTGAACGGCTTTGCGCTCGGCGGCGGCTGCGAGCTCGCGCTCTGCTGTGACTGGATCTACGCGGCCGACTCGGCGCGACTCGGTCAGCCGGAGACCAAGCTCGGCCTGATTCCCGGCTTCGGCGGCACGAGTCGTCTGGTGCGTCGCGTCGGGCTCGCCTGGGCGAAGGAGCTGGTCATGGTGGCGGAGCCGATCCCCGCGGCCGACGCGGAGCGGATCGGATTGGTGAATCGCGTCTTCGAGCTCGATGCGCTGGTGCCGGCGGCACTCGCCGCCGGCGAGGCCGTCGCGGCGCGGGGCCCAGTCGCGACGCGCCTCGCGAAGGAGGTGATGCAGCAGGGTCAGGATGCCGACGTGCGCACGGCCCACGCGCTCGAGCAGCGAGCGTTCGGGCTCTGCTTCGCGACGCAGGATCGCGTCGAGGGGACGACGGCATTCGTCGAGAAGCGGGAGCCGGAATTTCGCGGCGCTTGAGGCCGCACGGCGAGCGTCAGGGCCGCGCCTCGATATAGGCCAGCTTCGCGGCGGTGCGCTCGATCGCGTCGCCCGCGTCGAGCAGCACGCGCGTCGCGTCCCACGAGCCCTCGAGAAACTGTTGGCGGACGCCGTCGGGAACCTGGGCGTCGACCTCTCCCACCCGCGAGCGGAGCTTGCGCGCGACGAGATCGATCTCGAGCGTCTGGGTCGGATCGAGCTCGACGGAGTCCATCAGGGCCGCGAGGTCGGCGTCGCCGAGCGTGACGCACGGCAGGCCGAGACTCGTACAGTTGCCCGCGAAGATCTCGGCGAAGCTGCCGCCGACGAAGGCCTGGAAGCCGAAGCGCATCAGCGCCTGGGGCGCGTGCTCGCGCGACGACCCGCAGCCGAAATTCTGTCCGACGACGAGGATCGTCGCCCCGGAGAATCGTTCGTCGTCGAGCGGGTGCTTGCCCTTGGCCGCTCTTCGAGCGTCTTCGAAGGCGTGGCGCCCCATGTCGTCGAACGTGACGACCTTCATGAAGCGGGCCGGAATGATGCGATCGGTATCGATGTCGTCACCGCGCACGACGCAGCCCGTACCCGATACGGATTCGATCTTGACCAGGATCTCCTCGCTGGCGCCCATCTCGCTCTCCTTTCCCGGTTTCGGTTTCGGACTCCGGTCCCCGACGCCGCCGTCCGGATCTTGCTCGTCATCTTCCGTCGCGTCCGTCGCGCCGGGAATCGCGATCGCTCAGAGGATCTCGCGCACGTCGACGACCTCGCCCGCGATTGCGGCGGCGGCGACCATCGCGGGCGACATCAGCAGCGTGCGACCCGACGGTGAGCCCTGCCGCCCCTTGAAATTCCGGTTGCTCGACGAGGCGCAAACCTCGCGCCCCTTCAGCTTGTCGGGATTCATCGCCAGGCACATCGAGCAGCCCGGCTCGCGCCACTGGAAGCCCGCAGCGCGAAAGACCTCGTCGAGCCCCTCGGCCTCGGCCTCTTTCTGCACGGCCATCGATCCCGGCACGACGAGTGCCCGAACCCCCTCGCGCACGCGTCCCGTGCGCGCGACGCGCGCCGCTTCGCGCAGGTCCGAGAGCCGGCCGTTCGTGCAGGAGCCGATGAATGCGACGTCGATCGGCGTCCCCGCGATCGAGGCGCCGGGGGTGAAGTCCATGTACTCGAGCGCTTCCTCGACACCGGCGCGCTCTTCGGGTGCGACCGCGTTCGGCTTCGGGATCGTTTCGCTCACGCCGAGATTGTGGCCGGGATGGATGCCCCAGGTGATCGACGGCTCGATCTTCGCGCCCTCGATCTGCACGACGTCGTCGTAATCGCAGCCCGCATCGCTCGCGACCTTGAGCCAGCCCTTCGCCCGGGCGGCGAACACGTCGTCGTCCGGGGTGTAGCGGCGACCTCGCAGGTACTCGACGGTCTGGTCGTCGGGGTTCACGTAGCCACATCGCGCGCCGCCCTCGATCGACATGTTGCAGACCGTCATGCGCTCTTCCATCGACATGGCCTCGACGACCGGCCCGGCGTATTCATAGGCGTAGCCCACGCCACCGTTCACGCCGAGCTGGCGAATGATCGCCAGGATCACGTCCTTCGCGTAGACACCCGACTCGAGCTTCCCCGTCACCTCGATCCGCCGGACCCGCAACGGCGCGATCGCCATCGACTGGGTCGCGAGCAGATCGCGTACCTGGCTCGTGCCGATCCCGAACGCGATCGCGCCGAAGGCGCCGTGCGTCGACGTATGGGAGTCGCCGCAAGCGATCGTCATGCCCGGCTGCGTGAGTCCGAGCTCGGGACCGATCACGTGGACGATGCCCTGGGCGCCGGTCTCGGGTCCGAAGAACTGGATTCCGTACTCGCGGCAATTGCGTTCGAGCTCGCTCATCATGGCTTCGGCCAGATCGTCCGCGAGCGGGCGCGACTGGTCGTCGGTCGGGATGATGTGATCGACGGTGGCGAAGGTCCGGTGCGGGAAGCGAACCGGTAGCGCGAGCTCACGCAACATCGCGAACGCCTGCGGACTGGTCACCTCGTGGATCAGGTGGGTGCCGATCAAGAGCTGCGTCTGGCCGGAGGGGAGATCCCGGACGCGATGGGCGTCCCAGACTTTCTGGAAGAGACTCCTTTTCGGGGCGGTCATGGCTCGTTCTTCCTCGAGGGTCGCGGGCTGGGCGCGACAGGGAGGGGGTTGGATAGCACGACCCGTGCGGGCCTGTACTCTCTGGAACCCGCGCCGCAGCCCGGACGCGTGATCGGCGAGCAAGGAAGCGAGCAGAGGAAGGGGGAGCCCCGCGCGATGGAACTGCTGCATACCGCTCACGTGCCGGCCGGTCGCGGTCCGTTTCCGACGATCCTCGCGCTCCACGGCTTCGGGGCCAGCGCGCACGACCTGCTGGGGATCGCACCGCTCGTCGAGCGCGTGGTGCCTGGCGACGAGGTGCTCTTCCTGTGTCCGCAGGGTTCGCTCGTGCTCGAGCCCGCACCGGGACAACGCGGCTATGCCTGGTTCCCGCTCTCCGAGGGCGGTGAAATCGAGGCGGCAGCGCTCGTCGGGGCGCGCGGCGTCCTCGAGGCCTTCCTCGACGACGCCCTCGCGACCTATCCGATCGATCCAGAACGGCTCGTCGTGATGGGCTTCAGCCAGGGCGGTGTGATGGCCTACGACCTCGCTCTCGGTCGACCCGAACGCTTCGCCGCCCTCGTAGCACTCTCGAGCTGGCTTCCCGACCTCGTCGTCGACGGCTTGCAGCCCGACCCGGCGCGTGCCGCGCTCGCCACTCTCCTGATCCACGGCGCGCAAGACCCCATGGTCGCGATCGAGAACGCCAAGGACTCGAAGGCGAAGCTCGAGGGGCTCGGTCTGCAGCCGGCCTGGGGCGAGTACGAGATGGGTCACGAGATCAGTCAGCAGGCGCTGCGCGACCTGCTCGGCTGGCTGGCCGAGGGTCCCTTCGCCCCGCGTGCCTGATCGCACGACGGCCGCGTGACCGCCCGCGCCGAGCTGGCTCGGGTCCCGCCTCACTTGACACCGATTCGCGTGTGACCAGCTCATCCCCAGGAGCCCGGCGAGCGATGGCTCGCCGGCCCTCGCCGATCACGGACGGCGCGACGTTTCCGGCCGACTCGACGGTCTGGCTCGCGGGCCGGGACGCCGAGCGCGGCGAGCGCCACGCTGGCCGGGAGATCGGCCAACCACTGAACGATCGATCTACCAGATCGGAGGAGATCGAGGAGGAGAAGACCATGACCCGTTCCCCCGCCTACCGGACCGAGCCGGCCGGACCCATGTCCTCGCTCGACCAGCTGCGCCGAGAGCTGGACACGCTCTTCGGCAGCCGTCTCGGCGGCACGATTCCCGCGAGTGCGAGGCGCGGCATGTATCCGCCGGTGAATCTCTACGAGACCGACGACGCCTACATCCTGACCGCGGAGCTCGCAGGGATCGAGCCCGACGACATCGACGTCTCGCTCGAGGGGACGATGGTGACACTCCGCGGTGAGCGCAAGATCGACTACGCCCGGGGCGACGAGAAGGGTCAGCCGGCGAGTCTCCACCGTCGGGAACGTCAAGCGGGCACGTTCCGGCGTGCCTTCGAGATGCCCGCCGCAATCGAGGTCGACAAGGTCGAAGCCATCCACAAGCACGGGATCCTGATGCTTCGAATGCCGAAGTCGCCGGAGCACCAGCCGCGGAAGATCGACGTCCAGGCGCGCTGAGACACGACGGCACGCCGAGGTACACGAAACGAGGGCTCGATCACGAGCTCGTACGCAATCGCGAGCGATGAGGAGTGAAGTCATGAGTGAGCACACGAGCGAAAGGCACGAACTCGAAGTGCGTGAAAAGCAAGAGCTCGAGCGGGAGGGGACACGTCCTGGTCCCGTCTTCCGCCCCGACGTGGATCTGCTCGAGCGCGCGGATGGCTACGTCGTCTACGCCGACCTGCCGGGCGTCGACGAGCAATCGGTCGAGATCCGAATGGAGAAGCACGTGTTGAGCCTCGAAGCCCGACTCGCCACGTTGCCGGAAGAGAGCTGGCGGCCGATCCACCGGGAGTACCCCTTCGGCTCCTACCAGCGGGAGTTTCGGCTCTCCGAAGACGTCGATGTCGACGGCGTGGCCGCGCGCATGCGAAACGGCGTGCTCGAGATCGAGCTGCCGAAGAGCAAGCATCAGCAGCCGCGCTCGATCCCGATTTCCGCCGGCTGACCGCGACACCGGGGCCGCGCGACGCTGCGCGCGCGGCCCCGACCATCGCCATCGCCATCGCCCCGATCATCGATCTCGTGCGGCGATTCGACGCCTTCGCGACGCTCGAGCGCGCTCTCAGATCATCGACTTCAACCGGGCGAATCCGTCCTTGACCTCGTCGACCAGGTGTTCGACGGCGTCCTTGACGTCGTCCGCGACCTCCTCGCCTTCACGGGCGAGCTGACCGACCTTGCCCTCGAGTCGCACCCAGCTCTTCTCGGCGGCCGCCCAGGCGTCGCGCGCCTCCATCTTGCCGAGGTCGAGCTTGACGCGCAGCTCGTCCCTTCTCTGGCGCAATCGCTCGAGCTCTTCGTCGAATCGTTCCTGAAGCTGACTCATCTTCGCATCCTCCTATTCGTCATCGTCGGCGCCGGCCGATCCGGCGGCGCCCGAAAGACATCGGCTCAGTCCCGGATGAGTGCGCACGGCCGAACGTCTCGTCAAGTCGGCCGCCTCGACTCGCATCGTCCCCGTGATGCTTGACAAGTCACGCGTCGTTTCGATGCCACGGGTACGGCCGTCGGACCGGACACAGACCGACGAACGCTCGAAACGAGTCGAGGAGGATGGATCATGGCGTTTCTCGAGCCGCTGCGACGCGGGGCGGAAGAGCTCATCGACACACTGGGTGAGGGCTGGGACTGGCTGCGCGACCGTAGTGCGTCCGCGCTCACCCGCTTTCGGCACACGCCGCAGGACGAAGAGGGCCTGCCGACGCGACGGACCGGCGACAGCTGGGGACTGCTCGCCTCGGAGATCGCGACGACGGACGACGAGATCATCGTTCGAATCGAGGCGCCCGGTCTCGACGAGCGGGACGTGAGCGTCGAGGTCGAGGCCGACCAGCTCGTCGTGCGTGGTCGCAAGCGCTTCGAGCGGGAGGATCGCGGGGCCCGCTACGTCCTCTTCGAGGCCGCCTACGGGGCTTTCGAGCGACGCTTCGGGTTGCCCTGTCGCGTCGACGGGGATCGCGCCAAGGCGCGCTATCGCAAGGGCGTCCTGACGGTGCGACTCCCGCGCGTCGAGTCGGAGCGAGCGCGGCGCGTGCGGGTCGAAGCCGCCTGACGGCTGGAATTCCGGCCCCGCCAGTGCCGACTACGATCGGCCAGCTAGATCAGGTAGCCGCCGGAGACCTTGAGCTGGGCACCGGTCAGGTAGCCCGCCGCCTCGCTCGCGAGAAAGAGCACGGCGCTCGAGACGTCCTCGTAGCGGCCGTAGCGGCCGGCGGGGATTTGCTCGAGCGCGGGCTTCGTGGCCGAATCTTCGAGCGTGCCGGGCGAGACGGCGTTCACGGTCACGCCGTTCGGCGCCTCGGTTCGTGCGAGGGTCTTGGTGAGGGTGAACGTCGCGCGCTTCCCGATCTTGTAGGCCGTTGCAAAGGGAACGGGATCGGTCGCGTCGGCGTCGGCGTCGAGGATATTGATGATTCGCCCGCGTCCGGAACGTCGCAGGAAGGGCAGGGCGGCTTCACTCGCGTTGAGCGATACGAAGAGCGTCCCGTCGAGACAGCGCCGCCAATCATCGGCGGAATGTTCGTCGATCCGTTTCCAGACGATCGTGCCGACATTGTTGACGAGGATGTCGAGTCCGCCGAGCACTTCTGCCGCCGTCGCGAAGGCGGCCTGCGTCGCGGCAGGATCCGTCAGGTCCGTTTGCACGAGCGTCGCGTTGCGCCCCATCCGGCTCAGCTCGTCGACGACCGCGGCGGCTTCGACACGACTCGCGAGACAATGGACACCGACGTCGGCCCCGGCCTCTCCGAGGGCCAGCGCGAGGGCACGCCCCATCCGCATGGCCGCACCCGTCACGATGGCACGGCAGCCCGTGAGGTCGACCTCGAGCGCGCTCATGCGATCGAAACCGCCGCGAGTCGACGGATCATCTCCGGTGTGTGAGTGCGAACGTAGTCCGCGCCGGCGTGCAGGACCGCCGATGCCATCATGATCCGGGCCAGACGTTCGGGCTTTCGCGCCGCGTAGAGCAGGATCGGGCAGCCGAGCGTTCGCAATGCCTCGAGCTGCCACACGATCGCCAGCTGCCGATGGATCTTCTCGTAGTCGTCGGTCGAGGGGTGCAGGATGCCGAGGTTCGGATCGATCACGACCTCCCGAATGCCGGCTCGTCGGGCCGCCTCGACCCGCGGCCCGAGATGGTCGAGGACGGCCGCGAGACCCGTCGCTGCGGGATCTGCCTCACGCATCACGTAGGCGTTGTCGAAGGGCATGAACGTGAGAAAGAGCGTGGCGTCGTGCGCTGCGATCGCGTCGAGCAGCTCGCTGCTCACGCTGCCGCCCGTGTAGTTCACACCCTCGGCGCCATGCTCGAGGGCGGAGCACGCGGTTTCCGAGCTCCAGGTGTCGACGGAGATTCGAGCCGTATCCGCGATCGCGGGGATCGCCTTCAAGCGCTCGAGCGCGGGGGCGAGTCGTCGCCATTCCTCGCGATCATCGATCATGGGTGCGTCGGGCGTGATCGAACGACCGCCGAGATCGATCCAGTCGGCGCCGGTGCGCACGAGCATCTGCGCGCGCTCGAGGATCTCACGCGGACCGATCGCGATCGATTCTTCGACCATCGATTCCGGGGAGAGGTTCAGGACGCCCAGGATCCGGGGCATCGCCACGTCGGACATGACCCTAGCTTCCGTTCTGCGACCGCAGGGGTCAAGCCCACCCCAATCAGTCGTGGCATACTCGGCCGATGGCGAACGAACGCTGGTCGATCCACCTGCACAAGGAATACTTCAAGTTCTCCTGTGCCCACTTCCTGATCTTTCCCGACGGCTCGAAGGAGCGGATCCACGGTCACAACTACCACGTCGATGCCGAGATCGAAGGCGAGCTCACGGACAAGGGGATCGTGATCGATTTCATCCAGGTGAAGCCGGTGATCCGCGAGCTCTGTGACGCGCTCGACGAGCACTGGCTCGTTCCCGGTCGCCATCCCGAGCTCGAGATCTCTCCCCGCGACGACGGGCATACCGAGGTCGCCTATCGCGGATGTCGCTATCTGGCGCCGAGCGAGGAGATTATCGTCCTACCGATCAACAATACGTCGGCCGAGAATCTCGCCACCTGGATCGGACGCGAGCTCGTGAAGCGGATCGGTGAACGGTTCGGCAGGACCCAGATCGAGCGCCTTCGCCTGAGCGTCTCGGAGACCTCGGGTCAATGGGGCGTCTATCGCTATTCGGACGACGCGTGAGGCGATTTTCTCGCAGCGCGCTCGGCGCGTGCTTCCTCACGCTCGGTCTCGTGACGGCGCAGACCGGCGCTGCGGAAGCGACGCCGCCCGAGCGCACGAGCTGGCAGTTCTTTCCGGAAGGCGAGCTCTTCGAGCCGCTCGTCGCCGACGTACGTTGGCCCCGCTTCTCTGCGGCCCACCAGTGGCGGCTCGGCAGCGACGAATTCGACCGGCTCGGCGCCGTCAGCTTCGGCGAGACTTTCGCGTTCGTGCGGGGAGCGGAGCACGACCGAGCCGGACCGCTCGGTCAGTGGGAGTTCGGCATCCAGGCTGCGGTCTATTCGATCTTCGACCTGACGGCGGTCTCCTTCGACCTCGCGAACTCGGATTTCTTCGTCGGCCTGAACGCGAGCGTATCGACGCGGCGAGACGTGACGGCACAGCTGCGCGTCTACCACATCAGCTCGCATCTGGGCGACGAGTATCTGCTCGAGAACGACCTGCGCCGGATCGGCGTCTCGTTCGAGGTGCTCGACGCGCTCGCCTCCTATCGCCCCCTCGGTTGGCTTCGCATCTACGGGGGCGGCGGCGTGATCTTCAACTCGACGCCCGATTTCGAGCCGGTGATCCTCCAATCGGGGCTGGAGGCGAGTAGCCCGCGGCGCTTCGTCTCCGGGTATCTCACGCCGATCTTCGGTGTCGACCTCCAGGTCAGGCAGGAGCACGATTGGATTCCCGAGGTCGCCACGCTCGTCGGCCTGCGGATCGCGAAGCCCGGCAACGACGTGCGGGCCCTCGAGCTCTTCGCGCGCTACTACCACGGGCGATCGCCGGACGGTCAGTTCTTCGAGCAGACGATCGACTCGGTCGGTCTGGGACTGCGCCTGGCGTTCTAGGACCGACGGAAGGGGTTGGGGTAGACGACGGCCTCCTTGAAGGCGGTATTCATTTCGTCGAAGGCGACGTCCATGTCCCAGACGCCGGGCGTCGTGACCTCGCGCTCGACCGCGGGCTCGTTGAGCAGGCCGATCCGACCGTTGCCGCATTGGATGATTCGGCCCGTCATCCAGGCGCTCTCGTCCGAGGCGAGCCAGACGACGGGTGGGACGACGTTGCGGGTCGAGATCTTCTCGTTGCTCGGGCTGTAGTCCATGACGGTCGACTTGCCCTCGAGACTGGCCGTCATGCGTGTGTAGGCGACGGGTGCGATGCAGTTCGCGGTCACGCCGTAGCCGGCGAGCGCCGTCGCACAGCTATTCGTCAGGCCGACGATGCCCATCTTGGCCGCGGCGTAGTTGGGCTGGGCGGGTGCGCCCCAGAGGCCCGAGCCGGAGATGAAGTTGATGATGCGGTACTCGCCACCGCGATTGGCACGCCAGTACTCGGAGGCGTGCCGGATGGTGTTGAACGTGCCCTTCAGGTGGACGGCGATCACGGCATCCCATTGGCTCTCTTCCATCTTGAAGATCATGCCGTCGCGCAGGATGCCGGCCACGTTCACGACGATGTCGAGGCGTCCGAACTCGTCGATCGCCTGCCCGACCATCGCCTTGACGGCCTCGAAGTCCGTGACGTCGCAGTTGTTCGCTGCGGCCTTGCCGCCGGCCGTGACGATCTCCTTCGTGACCTCCTCGGCGGGTGTGCCTTCCCGATCGCTTCCATCGAGCGTGGCCCCGAGATCGTTCACGACGACGCATGCCCCTTCTGCCGCGAAGGTGCGCGCCACCTCTGCGCCGATTCCCTGTCCCGCTCCCGTCACGACTGCGACGCGCCCGTCGAGCTTGCCCATCCTGCTTCTCCTCCGTTTTCGAGGCCGGGAGCTTACCCGTTCTGGCGCCGTTCGCTGCTGGCGGTGAGGCTCGGGCCTCGCCCGATCTCAGGCACGGCGACGATCGAGCAGGACCGTGGCGTTGACGCGCGCGATCGGACCCGCGAGATCGTGGGCGACGGCGGCGCTCTGGCCGATCCCGTCGCCGGCGCGCTCCGTCACGCCGCGCAGGGCGATCCAATCCGAGCGGGGCTCGCGCAGGACGTGGATCGAGAGGTCGGGGTTGATCGAGGTGAATTGCGTGTAGTCCATCGCGTTACCCGTACCGCTCGCAAAATCCGCCAGCGCCGCCAATCGGACGATCGGCGTCGTCGGCTCCCCTTCGACGACCGGACAGCGAAGGCGTCCCCAGGTCGTCGCGAGCTCGCCGCATCTCTTCGCCCGCGACGGCAATAGATCGATCGCCCGGACGTAGGCGGGAATCTCGACGATTCCGGGTCTGAGTCTGAACTCGGGCAGGATCTCGGGTGGCCGACCGACGGCGGGATCGCGGTCGGGCAACGCTTCGAGCTCTTCGATCGAATCGGTCGACCGGATTCGCAACCCGGTCGCGCGAGCGACACAGGTCGCGCCGTCGAAGAGGTTGGCTTCCGCGGACTGGATGCGCTTGCCGCCACGCACGATCCGCGTCTCGACGCGAAGGGGCGCGACCGGGACGCCGCGAAACATGTCGATCGTGATCCGGCTGAGTCTCATTGCAACCGGCGACTCGATTCTCTCCAGACAGCGCGCGAGGAGCGCCGCCACGGCACCGCCGTGTTGGTGGCGGGCATTCCAGGGGCCGCCCGTGTAGGCAGATGGCGTGACATGGTCGATCGGGCCGCGTGACTCGATTCTGAACAGATGGTCCTGCGCGGTAGCGTTCTCCATGGCGGCCAGAACGTAGACCGTTCTGGCGGAGTTGCTCGATCGATCGACGCACCCTCGATGGGGTAGAATCGCGAATCGCGACGCGACGGAGTCCAAGTGAGCGAGATCATCCACAGCCTGGTGGCGTTGCAGGACGAAGTGGGTTGGTTGCCGCCCGAGCGCCTCGAGGCACTCGCTGCCGAGCTGCGGATTCCGCTGCACCGACTCGAGAGCGTCTCGACCTTCTATACCCATTTCAAACGCGAAGCACCTCGCGGCGTCGAGCTCGCCGTGTGTCGCGATCTCTCCTGTCGTCTCGCCGGTGGCGATGCGGCGCGCGCGGCGCTCGTCGCATGGGCCGAGGCCCGGGGCGATGTCGAGATTCGACCCGTCTCCTGCCTCGGCCGCTGTGATCGGGCGCCCGCCGCCGCCCTCGGCGATCGATCGCTCAGGGCGTCGGATCTCGCGAGCGTCGAGCAGGCGGTCGCGTCGGGCGCGCGGGACGCGATCGAGCGCGTCGTGCGCACGTGGCCCGCGGCAGATCCCTACGCAGCGCAGCCCGGCGAGGGGGAGCCCCCTGCCAACGAGCGAGCCGCGTCGTCGCGGGACGTCGATTCGAGCGTGCGCGCCTCGCCCTTCCGGGTCCTGCGTCGCGTATTGGCCGAGTCGCGCGATGCACCGATCGCGCGGCTCGAAGGGGCGGGACTGCGTGGAATGGGTGGCGCCGGCTTTCCGACGGCACGGAAGTGGTCGCTCGTCGCTGCCGAATCGGCGACGCCGAAACACGTGGTCTGTAACGCGGACGAGAGCGAGCCGGGGACCTTCAAGGATCGTGATCTCCTCTACGACCTGCCACATCTCGTGCTCGAAGGCATGGCGATCGCGGCCTACTGTGTCGGCGCCAACCGGGGGACGATCTTCATTCGCCACGAGTACGGTCCGGAGCGCGTGCGTCTCGAAGCGGCGATCGCGGCCGCGCACTCGGCGGGCGCGCTCGGCAAGGGGATCTTCGACAGCGACTTCGATTTCGAGATCGATGTCTTCGTCTCGCCGGGTGGATATGTCCTCGGCGAGGAGACGGCGCTGCTCGAGTGTATTGAGGGTCGGCGCGGTGAGCCCCGCAACAAGCCCCCCTTTCCCGGTACGGCCGGTTTGCATGGTCGACCGACGCTCATCAACAACGTCGAGACGCTGGTTCACGCGGTCTCGATCGTCGAGCGCGGGCCGGATTGGTGGCACGCACGCGGCCGCGCAGGATTCTCGGGCCACAAGTTCCTGTCGGTCAGCGGACAGGTCGAGCGGCCGGGTGTCTCGCTCTT
The DNA here is from genome assembly GCA_965223565.1 of Myxococcota bacterium. GTDB lineage: Bacteria > Myxococcota_A > UBA9160 > UBA9160 > UBA4427 > UBA4427. The sequence continues at coordinate 16,871 of CBDCWV010000001.1, forward strand.
CGCGATGGGGACGACGCTCCGAGAGGTGCTGGCGGCGCACGGTGGCATGCAGGCCGATGCGCCCGTTCGAGCGGTTGCACCCGGTGGCGCATCGAGCAATTTCCTCGGACCCGAAGCGCTCGATCTGCCGCTCGACTTCGATGCGCTCGCGGCGGCCGGGACGATGCTCGGATCCGGTGCGGCGGTCTTCGTGGCGGAGGGCGAGGATCCCGCCGGACAGCTGCTCGAGGTTGCGCTCTCGATCACGCGGTTCTTTCGCAACGAGTCCTGCGGTAAGTGCGTGCCTTGTCGGGTCGGCTCCGAAAAGGCGATCGCCCTGGTCGAGCGGGCGAGAGACGCAGGCGGCTCGAGAGTGCGGGTGGGGAACGGCGAGCCGACGTCGGGGATCGGCGCGGACGAAGAGGCGCTCTTGCGCTCGCTGCACGAGACGATGCAGCAGACGAGCATTTGTGGTCTCGGCCAGGTGGCGCTCGGACCGCTGCTCTCGATTCTCGCCCGCTTTCCGGATCAGGTGCGGCGTGCGGCGTCGGACTGAACCGGAGCCCGTCTTCCAGGCGCGGCTTGGGACTGAACCGGAGCCCGTCTTCCAGGCGCGGCATGGGACTGAACCGGAGCCCGTCTGCTATGCGCGGCGTCGCATCCGACACGTGATCCTCCGAGGCGTTCGATGACGGCGGCGGCAGAGCGTACGGCGGTCCGGACCACGGGGATCGTGTTATGTGGTGGGCGGTCGACGCGCATGGGGCGCCCCAAGGCGTGGCTTCCCTGGTTCGGTCGAACGATGGTCGAGCACGTCGTCGAGCAGCTCCACCCGGCCGTCGACGAGGTGGTGGTCGTGACGTCGGAGACGCTCGAGCTGCCGCCGCTCCGGGCCCGAATCGTGCGGGACCGCGAGCCGGCGCTCGGTCCGCTCGCGGGATTGCGGGATGGACTCGAGGCGGCGCGGGGCGCATGGGCCTTCGTGACGAGCACCGACGCACCCTTCCTCGAGCCGAGATACGTCGAGCGCATGCTCGCGCACGGGCGTGCCTGTGCTCCGATCGACGGAGAGCACGTCCAGGTGCTGTCCGCGGTCTATCCGGTGAGCGCCGCGACGCGCTCGCTCGCGGCGACGATTCTCCGCGATGGGCCCGCGCGTCCGCTCGCTCTGCTCGAAGCGCTCGACTTCATGCCGCTCGAGGGGGACGTTGCGTCGCCAGGGGAGGCCGACGCGTCGGTTCGCGCGGTGGCCTGGCAGGGATGTAATACACCCGAGGCCTATCTCTCCTGCGTGCGACGGATCGAGCCCGGGGCCCGCGCGCAGCTCGAGCTGCTGGGGCGCGCGGCAGCGCGGGCGCGTTCGGAGTCCCAGCCGGCGCTTCGTGCGCTGCCGGTCGGGACGCTCGGCGAGATGCTGGGTCGCCTCCCTGCCCATTGGGGTCTCGTCGACGGCGCGGCGATTGCAAAGCCCTACCTGGCCTGTCTCGGGGGTCGCGATCTCGTTCGCCGACTCGATCTGCCGGTCGGGCCGGGTGAACGCGTCAGTCTGATCGACGCGATGGCCGGTGGCTGAGCGCATGGGCGCCGAGCTGTATGGCTTCCACGGCTGCTATCTACGCGTAGACCTGTCGCGCGGTCGCGCGACGAGAATCCCGATTCCGGGCGACATCCTCGAGTGGACACTCGGGGGCGTCGGGCTGGGCTGCTGGCTGCTTCATCGTGAGGCGCCGGTCGGCGTCGAGCCGCTCTCCCCTGCGGCACCGCTCGTCTTCTCCTTCTCCCCGCTCGTCGGCACGGGCCTCACGACCTCGGCGAAATTCGCCGTCGTCGCCAAGTCGCCACTGACGGGTGGCGTCTGCGACGCCCTCGCGAGCAGTCATTTCGCGATCGCCGGCAAGCGCATGGGCATCGATGCGATCGTGCTGGTCGGGGCCTGTGCGGAGCCGTCGGAGCTGATCTGCGACGAGATCCGCCCGACGCCCGATTGGGGACGGTCGGCTGAGCAGACCGCACGGCGTCTGTCGGGCTCGGGTGCCGTCGCGGCGATCGGCGTGGCGGGGGAGCGTTTGGTTCGCTTCGCGACGATCAGCGCGGACGGCCGCCACGCCGGTCGCGGCGGACTCGGCGCCGTGATGGGCTCGAAGCGGTTGAAGGCGGTCGTGGTCGACGGCGACGTTCCGACGACGGTCGCCGATCCCGAGCGGGTCGAGCGGCTGGCCGAGCGGCTGCGATCGCGCGCGGCGGGCGAGTCGACTGCCAAGTACCGCGAGCTCGGCACGGTCGGCAATCTGGCCGCTTTCGATCGGCTGGGTGCGCTCCCGACGCGAAATTTCAGACAGGGCCGCTTCGAGCAGGCCGAGCGCTTGTCGGGAGAGGTCTGGCATGCCGAAAGGGGACATCGCCGTGCTGGTTGCGCCAGCTGTACGATCGGCTGCGAGCATCGGTTCAGCTACACGCCGGCGGCATCCAGTGCCAGCGATACGCTTGGATGCGGCACGCGTGCCGAGACCCGGATCGAGTACGAGAGCCTCTTCGCCCTCGGACCCCTCTGCGGCGTCGGGGATCCCGACGTCGTGTTGTCGGCCGCCCGTCGCTGTGACGAGTGGGGAATCGACACGATCTCGACGGGGGTGACGCTCGCCTTCGCGATGGAATGCGGCGAGCGTGGCTGGCTCTCGGAGGGGCCGCGTTTCGACCGGCCCACCGAGCTACTGGACTGGATCGATGCGATCGGTGTGCGCAGGGGGCTGGGCGAGCGACTCGGCGAGGGCTCGCGCCGCCTCGCGCTCGGCTTGGCACCCGACGCGATCGACATCGCTCCTCAGGTGAAGGGTCTCGAGATGCCGGGCTACGAGCCGCGCGCGCTCCAGTCGATGGCGCTCGGGCTGGCGGTCGGAAGCCGCGGCGCCGATCACAATCGCAGCGGCGCCTATGAAGCCGACTTCTCGGACGAGGTCGATCGTCTGCGCGGGGACGAGCGCTCGGTCCGTCATGCCGTCGCGTCGGAAGACCGGGCAGCATTGATCGATTCACTTGTTCTCTGCAAGTTCGTACGCGGGGCATTCGAGGACTTCTATGGCGATTGCGCCGAGCTGCTCGAGGCCGTGACCGGTACGCGCTCCAGCGGCGAACACCTGCGCGAGGTCGCGCGCTCGATCGTCGATCTGCGTAAGGCGTTCAATCTGCGGGAGGGGATCGATGCGCGCGAGGATCGCTTGCCACGCCGCTTTCTCGTCGAGCCGCTCGAGTCGGGATCGGTCGCCGGCACACGTCTGCCCGAAGCGAGACTCGCCGCGATGATCCGAGGCTACTATTCGGAGCGGGGTTGGCGTGCGGACGGCAGCCTGGGGCCGGCGGCCGAAGCCGCCCTGGCGACGCGCTTCGGGATCGACCGGGGTCGGGAAACGAAACGATGAGGCTCACGATCGACGGTCGGCCGATCGAGGCCGAGCCGGGACAGACGATCTTCGAGGCGGCGCGGGCAGCCGGAATCGAGATCCCCGCCCTGTGCCACACGCCGGGCCAGGATCCCGTCGGCGTCTGTCGCCTGTGCGTGGTGGACGTCGGCGAGCGCGTGAAGGCGGCCGCCTGCGTACGGCTCTGTCAGCCGGACATGCAGGTCACGACGGCCTCGGCCGAGCTCGAGGGCCATCGCGCCATGCTGGTCGATCTCTTGATGAGCGATCAACCCGACACCCCCGAGACCGATCGGCGCGAATCGAGCCTGCGCGACAACGAGCTGCTGGCCCTGGCGCGTCGCTACGACGCCTGGGGTGATCGGCTGCCTCGGGCCGACGACACATGCGATGCTGCGGATGCTCGAGATTCCCGAGATCGCCCCACGCGGGGTCGTGACACGAGCTCCAAGGTGATCGACGTCGACCATCGCGCCTGCATCCTATGCGATCGATGCGTGCGCGCCTGTGACGACGTCCAGCACAACGAGGTCATCGGCCGGACCGGCAAGGGGCACGCCACGCGCATCGCGTTCGATCTCGACCGGCCGATGGGCGAGAGCAGCTGCGTCTCGTGTGGCGAGTGCGCGGCGGCCTGCCCGACCGGCGCGTTGGTCGACAAGGCGATCGGGTTGCCACTTCGCCCCCGTGACGAGCTCGAGCCGGTCGACAGCGTCTGTCCCTATTGCGGGGTCGGTTGTGCGCTCACCTACCACGTCGATCGCGCGCGCAACCAGATCGTCTTCGCGGAAGGCCGCGAGAGCCCGGGCAGCCAGCGCCGACTCTGCGTCAAGGGTCGTTATGGCTGGGACTATTCGGCGCATCCCCAGCGCCTGTTGCGACCGCTGATCCGCCGGGACGAGGCCTATCCGAAGGGGCCGCTCTCGCGGGACGTGCGGGGCGAACACGACGGTCGCCGAAAGCCGGGTGGCATCGTCGACGACGCCGAGGTCCTGCCGGCCTTTCGCGAGGCCAGCTGGGACGAAGCGCTCGATCTGGTGGCGAGTCGCCTCTGCGAGATCCGGGATCGCGACGGTAGTGACGCGCTCGCGGGCTTCGGGAGCGCCAAGTGTTCGAACGAGGAGGCCTATCTCTTCCAGAAGCTCGTGCGCGCCGGATTCGGCACCAACAACGTCGACCACTGTACGCGACTCTGCCACGCGTCGAGCGTCGCGGCCCTGCTCGAGTCGATCGGGAGTGGTGCCGTCACGACGACCTACGGCGACATCGAGAACGCGGACGCGGCCCTGCTCGCGGGAACCAATACGACGGCCAACCACCCGGTCGCCGCGACGTTCTTCAAGCAGGCGAGCAAGCGCGGAACCCGCCTGATCGTGGTCGATCCGCGCCGCGAGACGATCGCGGATCACGCGGACTACCATTGCCGGATCAAGCCCGGTACGGACGTCGCGTTCTACAACGCGATGATGCACGTGATCATCGACGAGGACCTGGTCGACGCGGACTTCGTCGCGAGTCGGACGACGAATTTCGAGGCACTGCGCGAGAAGGTCGCGGCCTATACCCCCGAACGCGCCGCGAAGATCTGCGGCGTGCCTGCGGCCGAGATCCGTGAGGTGGCGCGCGTCTTCGGCGGCGCGCGCAACGCGATCCTCTTCTGGGGCATGGGGATCTCGCAGCACGTCTACGGGACGAACAATGCCCGCTGCCTGATCTCGCTCGCGTTGCTGACGGGCAACGTCGGCAAGCCCGGTGCGGGATTGCACCCGTTGCGCGGCCAGAACAACGTGCAGGGCGCCAGCGACGCGGGCTTGATCCCGATGGTCTATCCCGACTATCAACCCGTCTCGGATCCCGACGTCAGGGCGAAATTCGAGGCGGCCTGGGAGAGGCCGCTTTCGCCGGAGCCGGGACTGACCGTCGTCGAGATCACGCGCGGCGCGCTCGAAGGCCGAATTCGCGGCATGTACATCATGGGCGAGAACCCGTTTCTCTCCGACCCGAACGTGAACAAGGTGCGCGAGGCGCTCTCGAGGCTCGATTTCCTCGTCGTGCAGGACATCTTCCTGACCGAGACGGCGGAGTTCGCCGACGTGATCCTTCCGGCGAGCGCCTATCTCGAGAAGGAAGGGACGTACACGAACACGGATCGGCGCGTTCAGCTCGGTCGACCGGCTCTCGATCTGCCGGGCGAGGCGCGGCTCGACTGGCAGATCGTGCAGTCGATCTCGAATCGCATGGGCTACCCGATGGAATACGACGATGCCGAAGAGATCTTCGCGGAGTTCGCGGGTCTGACCTCGAGCTATGCGACGCTTCGTCACGACAATCTCGGCCCGTTCGGGAAGCTCTGGCCGAATCCCGATCCCGAACGAAACGAGGGACCGAGGGTGCTCTTCGAAGACGCATTTCCGACGGCCGACGGGCGGGCTCGCCTCGTGCCCGCGGAGTGGACGGCCGCCCCCGAGCTGCCGGACGACGACTATCCCTTCGTCCTGAACACGGGACGCCTGCTCGAGCATTGGCATACCGGGGCGATGACGCGTCGCGCGAGTGCTCTCGACGCGATCGCGCCCGAGGCGTTCGTCGCGATGCATCCCGACGACGGCGCCACGCTCGGCGTCGCCGACGGCGATCGCGTCGAGATCGAGAGTCGGCGTGGCCGGATTCGTCTCGCCGTTCGACTGACAGACCGGGAGAGTCCTGGCGCCGTATTCGTGCCCTTCCATTTTCGTGAGGCCGCGGCAAACCTGCTCACGCTCGACGAGCTCGATCCCGACGGCAAGATTCCCGAGTTCAAGTTCTGCGCGGTCCGGGTGTCGCGCTGCGACTGAACGACTACGACGGGCCCTTCACCTTCGCCCAATACGCGTCGAGATCGGCGCGTAGCTCCGGCGCGAGCAGGTAGAGGCCGATCAGATTCGCGAAGGCCATGGCAAAGATCATCGAATCGGCGAAGTCGATGATCGCGGCGAGAGTGGTCGTGCAGCCGACGATCGCGCAGAAGCAATAGAATAGGTTGAAGCCGACGCGTACCCGACGCGAGGGCCCGAAGAGGTAGACGCAGCCCTCGAGGCCGTAGTACGACCACGAGATGAGCGTCGAGTACGCGAAGAGAAAGACGACGACGGAGAGGACGGGCGGGAACCACGAGACCACGCGCGAGAAGGCTTCGGAGGTCATCTCGACGCCGCTCACTTGACCCGTCCCGAGCTCGTGGGCCTCGAGCCCGGTCGTGATCACGAGCGCCGTGATCGAGCAGACGAGGACGGTGTCGATGAAGGGCTCGAGCATCGCGACGAAGCCCTGGCTGAGGGGCTCGCCCGTTCGCACGGCGGCATGGGCGATCGACGAGGAGCCGATCCCCGCCTCGTTGGAGAAGGCGGCACGCCGGAAGCCGAGCACGACGACGCCGAGCATGCCACCAACCGCCGCCGTGGGAGAGAACGCCTCGGTCACGATGCGCACGAGCGCCGAGGGCAGGCGGTCGAAGTTCGACGCGATGACGAAGAGGCCGGTCGTCACGTAGAGCAGCGCCATCAGCGGCACGAGCTTGGCCGTCACGCGAGCGATCGTCTTGATGCCGCCCAGGATCACGGCCGCCACACTCAGGGCGAGCAGGCTGCCGAAGAAGAAGCCATTGCCCGAAGCGATGCTCTCCGCTCCGCCCGTCACCGAGACGAACTGGACGAAGGCCTGGTTGGACTGGAACATGCCGATCCCGACGCTGCCGAAGAGAACGCAGATTCCATAGTAGAGCGCCATTCCGCGTCCGAGCCGCGGCCAGCCCCGCTCGCGGAAGCCAGCCGCGAGGAAATACATCGGTCCGCCCGAGACGCTGCCGTCGGGATTCTCGCGGCGGTACTTCACGCCGAGCGTGCACTCGGCGAATTTCGACGCCATCCCGAGGAGGCCCGCCACGACGAGCCAGAAGGCTGCACCCGCGCCGCCGACCGATACCGCGACCGCGACGTGTGCGATGTTGCCGACGCCGACCGTGCCGGAAACGGCGGTCGTCAGGGCCTGGAAATGCGATACCTCGCCGAGCGTCGACTTCGCTCCGTCGTCGCGGTCATCGATCGCGCCGCGAACGATTGCGATCGCGTGTCCGAAGCCGCGCAGGTTGATGCCACGGAGGTAGATGCTGAAGAAGCTGGCCCCTGCGATCAGCCAGACGACGATCAACGGGACCTCGACGCCGCCCACCGGCAGCGTGAACAGGACGATGCTCGAGAGGCCGGACGCGATGGGTCGAAAGAGCTGGTCGACGACGACGTCGATCGGGAGTTCGCCCGCGGCGGAGACGGCGGACGGCGGCGTGCTGGGCACGGATTCGAAGCTCCCGTCGAAGAGGGTCGGCCGATCGAATGGCCCATGTTAGCCTGACCGCCGAGCTCGTGAACCGGGCAAGGGCACCTGGCCGCGAGGCTGGGTGCCCGCGCCTCGGTCCGTCGTTGTCGAGGAGGAGACGCGCGTGCGCTTTCAGACCCTGGACGAGATCCTCCGGATCCACGGCGCGGAGCGCCGCGACAAGATCGCCATGCGCGCCGGCGATCGGACCTGGAGCTATGCGCAGCTCCACGACGAGTCGGCACGCGTTGGACAGGCCCTGCTCGCCGCCGGCATCGGCCCCCAAGATCGCGTCGCCTTTCTCGCGCGCAACGTACCCGAGTACTTTCCGTTCCTGTTCGGCGCCGCGATGGTCGACGGGGTCACGTTGGCTGTGAACTGGCGTCTCGCGCCGCGCGAGATGGAGTACATCCTGAACCACTCGCAGGCGCGGCTGCTCTTGATCGGTGCGGAGTTTCTCGATCATCTCGCGAAGATGGATCTCGAAACGGTCGAGACGATCGTCGTGCTCGACGGATCGGAGCGGGAGGGCGCCGATGGCACGACGCGTGTGGCCTCGATCCCGTACGCGCGCTGGATCGCCTCGCACGTGCCCGAGGACCCGCGGATCGGCTGCGATCCGGATGGCGTCTGCCTGCAGCTCTACACGTCGGGCACGACGGGATTACCGAAGGGCGTCGAGCTGACACATCGAAATCTACTGACAGCGCTCGACGTCGGCGGCAGCGATTGGTCGGTCGACGAGGAGAGCGTGGTCCTCGTCGTGATGCCCCTCTTCCATATCGCCGGCTGTGGCTGGGGGATCGGAGCGTTCTATGCGGGCGGCGAGGCCGTGATCCAATACGAGATGAATCCGGCCCATGTCCTGCGACTGATCGAGACCCACCGCGTCACGAACGCGCTCTTCGTGCCCGCCGTGCTCCAGGTTCTCGTCGCGACGCCCGGCGTCGAGGAGACGGATCTCAGCTCGTTACGCGCGATCGTCTACGGCGCATCGCCGATTTCGGAGGAGGTGCTCGTTCGTTCGATGGAGGTCTTCGCGTGTGACTTCATTCAGGTCTACGGCCTGACCGAGACCTCCGGCGCGATCGTGGCGATGGGAGCGGAAGATCACGATCCCGGTGGGCCGCGGGCGCATCTGTTGCGCGCCGCTGGCAAGCCGTGGGGCGACGTGCGGCTGCGGATCGTCGACGAGGCGACTGGCAAGGACCTTCGCGAGGGCGAGGTCGGCGAGATCTGGTGTGCGACGGTGCAGAACATGCGCGGGTACTGGCGAAACGACGAAGCGACCGCCGATGCCTTTCCGGAAGGGCGAGACGCCGGAGGAATCGGCTGGTTTCGCACGGGCGACGCCGGCTATCTGAAGGACGGCTACCTCTACATCCACGATCGCGTGAAGGACATGATCGTATCGGGTGGCGAGAACATCTATCCGGCGGAGATCGAGAACGTGTTGATGGGCCATTCCGGCGTCGCGGATGTGGCCGTGATCGGCGTCCCGTCCGAGAAATGGGGCGAGACCGTAAAGGCGATCATCGTCGACGCGGCCGGTGCGCCCGCGAGCGACGAGGAGCTGTTGGCCTACTGCCGAGAGCGTCTGGCGGGCTACAAGTGCCCGACCTCGATCGATCGGGTCGAGGCGCTGCCGAGAAATCCATCGGGTAAGATCCTCAAGACCGAGCTACGCGATCCCTATTGGGAGGGGCGCAAGCGCCGCGTCAACTGATGCGCTCGTGAGATCCGACTCGCGAGCGTCGGCACCGAGGCGTCGGGCGTGGCCACTACAACATCGACGTGTCCGTCTCGAGTCCGAGGAAGAGCCGCCCCGTCAGCTCGAAGGTCGCGGGGCCGACCATCATGTGTTGGGTGGCGACGTGGATGTCGCGGAAGATGCGCTGGAGGGGAGAGCGCGCGTAGACGGAAGAGCCGCCCGCCAGGTGGTACATCCGATCGATCGCCTGGGCGCAGGCCCAGGTCGCATGGCTCGTCGCGAGTCGCAGGTCCCGTCGGCGCTCGAGCGTGATCGCGCCGGCGAGCGCTTCCCGCCAGGCGGCCTCGATCGCCTCGTAGTAGAAGGCGCGCGCCGCCCGCGTCTCGGCCTCGGCGCGCGCGACGTCCGCCTGGGCTGCCGGTCTGGCTGCGAGCGAACGCGTGCTGCCGGTCGGTTGCTTCTCGCCGGCGAGTCCTACGACCTCGTCGATCGCGGCGCGGGCCAGTCCCAATGCGACGGCAGCGATGCCCATGCCGAGCAGTCCGAACTGCGGAAAGGCGTAGAGGGGCCGGTTGCGAGGAAGCTCGGGCCTCGCCTGCGCGCCTTTCTCGCGCGCCTCGAGCCCGACGACACGGCTCGTGGGAACGAAGACGTCGTCGATCGCGAAGTCGGTGCTGCCGGTCCCGCAGAGCCCGGAGACGAACCAGGTATCCCGGAACGCGACCTCGCTCGCCGGAACGATCACCATGTGGGAGCGCGGTCGACCGTCGCTGGGCGTGTCCGGCGGGACCTCGCTCGTCAGCTGGCAGCCGGCGAGGATCCAGTCCGCGTTCTGGGTGCCGCTGCCCCAGGCCCATTCGCCCGCAACGCGGAACCCGCCCGCCACCGCCTCCGCACGACCCCGCGGCGCGAAGACGCCCGCGATCATCGTCTCGGGATGCGAGAAGATCTCGCGCGCGGTCGTCTCGGAGAGCTGCGCCAGGACGGTTCCGGACGTCGCCGCGATGAAGACGCACCAAGCGCTCGCTCCGTCGGCCGTGGCGAGCAGCTCGATCGTCTGCATCGTATCGGCGGGCGGCAGCTCGAGTCCGCCATACGTCTCGGGCACACACATGCGGTAGAAGCCTGCGCGCGCGAAGCGGTCGGAGAGGTCGCTCGGTAGTCGACGCGCGGCCTCGATCTCGGACGCGCGCGCACGAAGGGCGGCGAGCATCGCGCGCGCCTCCGCTTGCGGCCCGCTCATCTCGCCTCTTCGTTCGCGAGTCCGAGGCGATTCGCGATGTTGTTCTTCTGCATGTTCGACGAGCCGCCGACGATCGGCATGCCGAGGAGATCCCGTACGTGTCGCTCCATGTCGTGTCCTTCGGCGAGTCCGTAGGCGCCGAGCACGCGTTGGCAGGTGAGGCCGATCTCGACAGCCGTATCCGCGACGAAGAGCTTGGCCATCGAGGTCTCGACCGAGCAGGGCCGATCGTGTTGTGCCAGCCAGGCGGCGCGATAGAGCATCAGCCTGCAGGCTTCGAGCTTGGTGCGTGCCTCGGCCAGATCGTGCCGAATCGCCTGATGGGCGGCGATCGGTCGGCCGAACTGTCGACGCTCTCCGGCGTAATGCCAGGCTTCCTCGACGGCCGCCTGCGCGATGCCGAAGGTCACGGCCGTGATCTCGATCTTCTCGACGTCGAGCGCCTTGCCGGCGAGCATCTTCCAGCCGCGATTCCAGCCCATCTCGCCGCCGACCAGGTTCTCGATCGGTACGTCGACATCCTCGAAGATCACGTCGCTCGAGAGCGTGTAACGCAGGTTCGCGTGCTCGATCGGATGGACCCGGATACCGGGCAGATCGGGTGGCACGAGCACGAAAGAGAGATTCCGGTAGCGGTCTTCGGCGGGCCCGGTGCGGACGAGACAGTAGATGTAGTCGACCCAGTCGGCGCCGGTGCACCAGCGTTTGAAGCCGTTGATGCGAAGCGAGCGTCCGTCGGCGCTGCGTTCCGCACTCGTGGTGACGCTCGCGAGATCGCCGCCGACCTCGGGCTCCGAGAGACCGTATGCGAAGAGCAGCTCGCCCGCTGCGAGTCGCGGCAGAAAGCTCCGCTTCTGATCTTCGGAGCCGTTCTCCGAGAGATTCATGCCGCCGTAGAAGGCGCAATGGATGAACGGGCCCGCCAGGAAGGCCCCTCCGCGACACAGCTCTTCGATCACGGCGACCGCGGCGACCAGGTCGCGCCCCTGACCTCCGTATGCTTCGTCGATCGTGAGTCCGCAGACGCCGAGCGCCGCGAGCTCGCGAAAGAGCTCGGGTGGAAAGCGATGTTCCCGGTCGAGCTGGCGCCGCAGCTCGGGCGGCATCTCGGTCGCTACGAATCGCGCCAAGGTCTCGCGGAGCTGACGGATATGTTCGGGCTCGTCCGCGAAATACACCTCAGCCGCTCCGTTCGTCAGGCCGGTACGCCGCGCCGAAGCGATCCGTGAAGGCGAGCTTCTCGATCGGTCGACGCCGGATCGGTCCGTGGCCGCCGCGGACGGGGCGGCCGATCGGGATCGCGGCCGCCGTGGCCCAGGGTTCGGGAATTTCGAGCAGTGCGCGAACGGCGGGCTCGTCCGCGCACAGCAGCGTCGTGAGCACACAGCCGAGACCTTCGGCGCGACAGGCGAGCAGGCAGTTCTGGACAGCGGTGTAGATCGAAGCGCCTCCGACGACCGAGATCCGATCGAGCCCGGCATCGGTGATCGCCATCAGCTCGGGATTGAAGCAGTAGACGAGCAGCACGGGCGTCGTTGCGAAATGCGCTGCCAGGTAGTTGCCCGCCTCGAACATCTTCTCGGTCGACTGCCGGATCGCGTCGGGCGCGCCCTCGATCGACTTCATGTGGCCTTCCGCATAGGCATGCCAGCCCCTTGCGTAGAGCTCGCCGAGTGTCGCCATCGTGTCGCGGTCGCGCACGACGACGACGCGCCAGGGCTGGACGTTTCCACCCGTCGGTGCCCAGCTCGCCGCCTCGAGGACACGGTCGAGGACAGGGTCCGGAATCGGATCGGGACGCAGACGCCGGACGGCGCGCAACGTTCGCATCGCTTCGTAGAGTTCGATTTCGCTCACCCGTCCTCTCTCGTTCCGCCCGACCTTCTGGCTCGGTTCGGGATGTCCCGGACCGCACCTCGCCCGGGCCGTATGGGGAGTTCCGCGCCCCGGGTCGCGATTAACGACCGCGAAACGACGGCGCACGCTTCTCGCTGAGAGCGGCCAGGGCCTCGCGGTGGTCGTCGCTCTGGAAGGTCACGATCTCGAGTGCCGTCGAGGTGTCGAAAGCCGTGTTGAGGGCATCCTTTACGACCTTGTTGACCGCCTGTTTGGTGTACTGGATCGCGAGTGGCGCACCCGTGGCGAGTCGCCGGGCGAAGGCGAGCGCTTCGCCCTGGAGCTCGTCGTCTGGTACCACGCGGTTGACCAGCCCGATCCGCTCCGCCTCGTGTGCAGCGACCGGATCGCCCGTCATCAGGTACTGCTTCGCGCGCGCCGGGCCGACCGCGAGTGGCCAGATCGCGGCGCCACCGTCGCCGGCGACGATCCCGACCAGCACGTGGGGGTCGGCGACATGAGCACTCTCGGCGATCAGGATCGTGTCGCAGAGCAATGCGAGGGAGGCGGCGAGGCCGATGGCGGGACCGTTGATGGCGGCCACGATCGGAACCGGTACGTCGAGCAGGTCCCAGATCATCTGCTTTGCGTCTCGCCGCAATGCCTCGAGCCGCTCGAGGTCGTCGAGCGTCGGAAACCACGCGAAATCACCGCCCGCGCTGAAGGCACGGCCGGCGCCGGTCAAGACGACTGCGCGCGCCTCGCGCTCTCGCTTCAGATCGGCGAAGAGTCGCGTGAGCTCGCCATGAAGGAGGTCGTCGACGGCGTTCAAGGCGCTCGCGGGATGATCGATCGTGACGCGCAGCACCTCGCCCAGACGTTCGAAGGCGAGTGCGGTGTAGCGGCCGGATTCGATCGGAGCGGGGGCCATCGTGCGTCCTCGAGAGCTCGCTCCGGACGATAGCCCTACGATTCGACCGCGACTGACCCTCAGTCGCGCGTGTGGGGCGAAGGCGGGCGACGCCGGGACCGGCGGTCGTCGATCTCGCGCGATGCGGATCGGGTAATCTCTCGCCCGAGTCGCGACGAACGGGCCGGCGACGGATACGCCCGGGATAACCGGACACGATCCGGGTGTGAGCCGGCTGCGGTAGGTGAGGCGATCGGTGAGGCGATCGGTGAGGCGATCGGAGGGGCGATGGGAGAGACCGCGATGGAAGAGGAAGCGGGCCGCGATGCCGGTCGGTGTCGATGGCGTCGCGCCGGGTCGGGTCGTGCGCGGCGGCTCGTGCTGCTGGCCTTGCCGGTGATGCTCGTCGCGACGCTCGTCGAGCGGCCCGTGCAGGCGATCATGGCCGGTCAGGAACCGAATGCCTTCGAGAAATCGCTCGATGTCGCGGTGCTGCGCCCGCTCGGCGGCGCGAGGCTCGTTGCGGGAACGGCACTCTACCTACCGGTTTCGTTCTTCAATGCGCTCGGACAGTCCTTCCTCGAGCTCGGGGGCGCAATCGGCCTGGGCGAGGGCGCGAACTGGTCGATCTTCCCGGAGACCTTCGAGTTATTGATCGCCGAGCCGTATCGCTACATGCTCGTGCGGCCGCTCGGCGAGGATCTCGCGGGCAGCTGAGCCCGGCTCCGCGTCGCTTCGACCCGCGAGCCGTCAGCGAGCCTCGGACTCGGTCTCGAGGTGGCTGAAGAGCTCCTCGCGGACCCGCCGGTCGCGCAGGCGCCAGATCGCGCCGTCGACGAAGTAGTGGTGGATCCCGACGCAGTGGGTGACGGCGAGTAGCGAGCGCCGTACCTCGTCGGTCGAGTACCAGCCCTCGCCGAGGGCGTGGGTCGTGAGCGGCGGACCGTGGAGGACGACGGCGCCCAGCACGACGAGGCCGACGTAGACGAGGCCTGCGTGGAGCCGCCGCTGGCTGGGCGAACGCGTTCGGCCCTTCGCATAACGGTTGACCTCGACTCGAAGTGGAAAGGCCATGTATTGCAGGGCGTGCGCGATCTGCACGAAGAAGAATCCGCCTGGCACGAAATACCAGAAGGGGTACCAGAGATAGAGCGCTGCCCAGGGCAGGACGACGCGAATCGGCAGCTCGCCATGGCGCCGCCGGAGCGCGACGAAAGTCCACACGCCGAGCAGCAGGCCGACGACGATCAGCCCGCAGACGAGCTGGAAGACGATCGCGAAGCCCGACACGTAGGTCTGGGGATCGATCCACGAACGCGGCGGCAGGCGACCGGTCATCGCGAAGAGCACGTGGAGCGCGAGCAGGACGCGCGGTCCCGTTCGTAGCAGGAAGCGCTCGCGCGGCGTGAACGTGATGCCCTCGAGATGGCCGAACGAGGCGACCATGCCCCAGGTCTGGCCCGCGTAGTGCCAGGCCAGGTAGACGGAGCTGACGAGCACGAGCCAACCGAGCAGCGGTCCCGGTCGCTCCACGAGGGTGACGGCCAGCACGACGCCGACGAGCCCAGTCGGCACGACGAGCGTCGCCCAGGGATGCGCCAGGATATGCTCGCGTGAGTCGTAGAGCAGCCGGTACGAGGCCATGAAATGAGGGCTGTTGACGAGGATCGTCAGCGCGATCCAATCGCGCGTGTCGAAGGCGATCGGGCGACCGAGCACGAGGACGTAGAAGAGCAGGACGCCCATGGCCGCGAGCGACAGTCCGCCCGTGAGGAGTCCATCCCAGAACGGCGTCGTGATCGCGCGGCCGGCAATCCTCACGCGGCGTCTCCCGTGCGTGCGGCGGCATGCAGCGCCGCGATGGGCTTCGCATGGACCCGCTCGAAGCTTAGAGCCCATCCCAATACCCCCTCGGTCGTGATCCACGCGCCTGCGACCCGATCTCGGCGTTGCGAAATCTTGAAGTAGCGAAGGCTACGCCTGCGATTTCGCGCCTTGATCTCGGGCCACATTCACGCGGCTCACTCGGTCGCGGGTTTTGGGACGGGCTCTTAGGCCGGATCGGCCTGGACGGGTCCCGGGTCGCGAGAGGATGGCGAAGGGGAACGCAGTGCGCCGCCGGGGCCGACATGGCCGGAGCCCTACAAACGAAGAGCGGCGGCTCCGCAGAACCGCCGCTCTCGTCCCTCGTTCCGGATGCTGCGCGCCCGGATGGCGACGAGTGCACGCGTGTGCGCCTTGCCCCGCCGCGGAGTCAGCCGCCTATCGTCGGCGTCGCCCCAGCGCGCCGAGACCGATCAGGCCGCCCACGCCGAACGCGAGCAACGAGATCGACGCCGGCTCGGGAACGGGCGAGATGTCGAGCGTCAGGATCGCCAGACCACCGAATCCGAAGTCCGGCAGATCTTCCAGGTCCATGGCGAAGAACGGATTGTCCCCGCGCTTCTTGATCGACGCGGACCAGGGCGTCACGAGCTGCAGCTTGCGGGTCGTTCCGAAGGGGCCGGCCGACGTTCCGTTGGCGGCGAACTCCATCTCCGTCCAGTCGTGACCCGTCGCAGTGCGTTGCGTCGTGTAGTCGCCCGACATGTCCGTGTGCTGGACCATGCCCGTCGTCCACTTCTGGAAGATGCCTCCGAAGTCACCCATCGTCGTCACGTTGAAGGTGCCGAAATCCGGGATCATCGCCGTCTGCGTCACACCCTGCGACCAACCGAGTCGCGCGGTCAGGGGGATCGTGCCCGCCGTACCCGTCGGCCCCTTTGTTCGTGCAACCCAGGTGTAGGGGTTGTTGATCGGGACGCCGACCGGAATCCCGGTACCGCTGGCGTCCGTGCCGTAGGCCGCCGGGCCGGTCGGCAGGAAGCCCGTGGCGTAGGGGACGATGCCGAACGTCGAGAGCGGCTGTCCCTGTCCATTGGTGAGCGCGGCGTTCACGCCGAGCTGCACGTCACCTCGACCGTTGACGGGGACGCCGCCACCGAATCGATTCGGGCCGGGCACGATCTGGATCTGACCGCCGGCTGCCCCGTAGAAGGGCTGATTGAAGGTCGTCGCCGCCGCGACCCCGCCATTGGCCGCGAGCGTTCCGCCGCCGCTGGTCCCCGTCGTGAAAGCCGTGTTGGCCGCGTTCAGATGGTTGCCCGGCCAGACCTGCGATCCGAATTGGACGCGGCTGCGCAGGGCGTTGGCTGCGAGCCAGGGCGGAAACTGCACGATACAGGTGCTGTCGACGACCGGCTTCTGACCCCCACCCGTTTGATTCGTCAGGTTGAAGGGTGCGTAGCCGTCGAACATGAGCGAGCGCGGGACGGCACCCGTGCCTTGCTCGACCCAGCCCGTGACCGGGAGGGTCGCGATCGTCGCCGGCAGGAAGGGATTGGCGTTGGCACACGCCGGCACACCGTTGTTCGCGACGTCGGCCGGCGGGTTGCTGCCCGGCGGAAGCGTCTGGTTCATCGGATCGCCGAAGCCGATCTGCAGCGTGCCGCGGTAGAGGCGCACGTCCTGGGAAGCGGCTGGCGAAGCGAACGTCAACGCCAGGGCAGCCACCGCCAGAATGGCGAGTCCGCCAACGGCATCGATCGATCTCGTCGATTGCATCTCGTCTTCTCCTATGCGACGTATGCGACGTCGCGTCGCTGCGTCGCTCGCTCTCGGGAGCTCGGATCGACTCGGATCAGCGGTCCGACCGGGCGAGCGCTTCCATGAACCGATGAGCGAACGGAAGCCATCGCATCCTGCATCGGTTCTGCCGCCCGTCGCCTCTCCCCTGCGGTATTCCTCTCGGCATTCTATTCTCCGGGAGCAGTTCGTGTCTACGAGAATCTGCGGTCCACTCGGGCCGACCGATGACGCGCGGTCAGCGCGTTCGAGACCGCCTGCCGAATCCCTCGGGGTTTCCGCATGAAGCCCGCGAGGCTCGTCGCGATCCTGGTCCTGACTTTCGCCGCGGCGGCCTGCCGCGACGGGCCGGAACGTTCGGGGGCCCGTCAGCAGACGTTGCCTTCGTATGCGCTGCCGCCCAGCTGGGACGAAACGTCGCATGAGGCCGCGATCCAACGCGCGGATGAGCTGATAGAGAACGCAGATTTCGAGGAAGCGATCGAGCTGCTTCGCGTGCTCGCCTCGCAGTCGAGCGTCGAGGATCGGGTGCGCCTGCGATATGGAAAGGCACTCCTTGGCGCGGGGAATCCCTCACTCGCGCTGTGGCCTCTCTCCCGCGTGGCTGCACGGAGCGAGCCCGAATCCGAAGCCGCCTGGCTTCACGCGCGCGCGCTGCTCGAGGGGGGTGATCCGCGCAACGCGATTCGCGAGCTCGATCGTCTGATCGCCGACGTACCGGATGATCCCCGTCTGCTTCGGCTTCGTGCGCGCGCCCACCGTGGCGCCCTCGACTACGACGCCTCACTCGCGGACCTCGACGCCGTGATCGCGCTCGTACCCGATTCACTGGCGGATCTCGAGGCGCGAATCAGCCTGCTGGTCGAGGTGGATCGGGTCGACGAAGCGCGTGATGCGGTCGCGCAGCTGGGGGCACGCCTCTCCGATATTCAATCGCCGCCCGCAGCGCGTGCGCGATTCTGTGCGTCGGCGGCGCTGTTCGAGTTCGAGCACGAGCAGCCCGATCGCGCGCGCGAGCGGTTCGACGCCTGTCGCGCACGATTTCCGGCCGAGCCCGACGTCATCCTGCCCTGGCTGATCTTTCTCGACGGCGTCGGTGAGACGGACGAGGCGACCCGCAGGCTCGAGGAGATCGTCGCCAGCACGGGCGCGAACCGGCTTCGGCTGCATATCGCGCTCGCGAGACGCTACGCCGATCTCGGCCGGCACGCCGACGTCGAGCGGGTGCTGATCGAGGCGTCCGAGGCCTTCGCGACGCCGCAGCCGCTCTTTCAACTCGCCGACTATCGCGTGGCATGGGGTGACCTCGACGCGGCGCGGGAGATCGCCAACCGAGCGATCGAGAGACGCTTCGGTCACGCACCGGGCTCGGCGGAGCTTCCGTGGCATGAGCTGCCGGCGGAGGGGCGCTTCGCCTTCGGCGATCTGCTGATCCGCACGGGCCAGTTCGCGCAGGTCCGCAGGCTGATCGAGAGCTTCGATCGTGCTCTGGAAGGCGACCTTGCGGAAGCCGAAGCGGAGGAAGTCTATCCGCTACTCCTGCGCGGGAGACTCGCGCTCGAGGAGGGCGATCCCGAGCGAGCACTCGAGCTCTTCGAGGAGTCCTTTCGTTTCTGGCCCTCCAACCTGGGCGCGCGCTATCTGGCGGGCCGCGCGGCGATGGAGCTGGGTCGCTTCGATCGGGCGACGTCACTCTATCGCGACGCCTTTCGGGCGGATCCGACCGGATCGGATGCCGGGCTGCTGCTGGCGCGGCTCTACCAGGCCGAGGGGTCGATGCTTCCCGCGGCCGAGACGATCTCCACTTTGCTCGGCCAGAAGCTGGACCAGCCCGAGGCGCTGCATCTCTTCGCCCAGCTGACGGCACGAATCGGCGCTTTCGAGAACGCCGCCACCGCGCGCGAGGATCTGGCTCGCTTTCACGATTGGCAGGGTCTTGCGCTCGTCGAGGCGGGGCGTGAGACCGCCCGGCGCGAGGGAGTAGCCGAGGCCATCGCGCGACTCGAGCGCGAAGCCGACTTCGACGATCCCGCCCATTTCGAAGCGCTCTCCGAGTGGGCTCGATTGAGAATCCAACGGGGCGAGCGTGTCGCCACGCTCGTGCAGCTGCGCTCCCTGCGTGACGCTCACCCGGAACACGCCGAATACGAGCTCGTGCTGGCGCGGGCCCATCGCGAGCTCGCGCGGGCGGATGGCGCGGCTGCGGTGCGGGTTCGTGATGCCTCCGACACCTCTCATACCTCCGATGCCGCGCTCGCCGGCTACCGACGCGCCGTCGACCTCGATCCGGCCCTGGCGATCGGCCAGGTCGAGCTCGGCCAGTGGCTGCTCGAACGGCGTGCGTTCGACGAGGCTAAGGCGGCCTTCGACGCGGCACTCGCGATCGATCGTTCCAATCTCGACGGGTCGATCGGGCTCGCCGACGTCGATCGGGCCGCGGGAGAGATCGCGCGCGCCGCGCGACGAGAGCGTGAGATCCTGGTCGCGCATCCCTGGCTCGGTCGCCTCGCAGGCCGCCTCGCGCGGGATGCGTTCGAGCGCGGCGAGACCGGCGACGAGGGCCTGGTTTGGGCACGTTGGGCGGCGCGCTATCACGGTGGTGATCGGGCGCGGCCGGCCGCGCTGCTCGGCGAGCTGAGACTCGCGCGCGGAGAGCCGGCCGAGGCTGCCGCCGCATTACAGATCGCAGTCCAGCACGGCACGGCCGACCGGTCGCGGGCGCTCTTCCTGCTCGCGCGTGCGATGGCCGCGCTGGGTGATGAGAAGGCGGCGTCGGGCGCGCTCGCACGCGCACTCGAAGCCGACGACTTCGTGGAGCCCGAGGAGGCAGCCGCGGCACGCCGGCTCGCGGCGTCGCTCGAAGCGGAGCCGGAGTCGTGAGCTGTCGCATGGAACGCCGCGGCGCGCGCCAGAGGCGCTCGTGCGTCGGTTCGGGCGTGATGGCCATTGCGATCGTGTCCCACGTTCTGGCCCTTCTCGGTTGTCCGAACGACCCGCCGCGCTCGCAGCCCTCCGATCCCGACCGCCGTCCGTCCGGGGCCCTGGCCGATCTCGCAACCCTGCCGGAGCGCGAAGATCTGAACCTCATGTTCGTCGTCGTCGACACGCTTCGCGCCGACCGGACCAGCGCCTACCGCTATGCGCGCGAAACGACGCCCGCGCTTCGATACTTCGCCGATACGGGCATTCGTTTCGCCGACCATTGGGCCCAGTCTTCGTGGACGAAGACCTCGATGGCTTCGCTCTGGACGAGCCTCTATCCGGCGCGAACGGAGGTGCTGAACCATCGCGATACCGTCTCGAGCGCCGCCGAGATGCCCGCGGAGATTCTTCGCGCGGCCGGCTACGCGACGGCGGGGATCTGGCGCAATGGCTGGGTCGCGCCAAATTTCGGATTCGCCCAGGGATTCGACGTCTATCTCGCGCCGCCCGCCAAGCAAGCACCGGCGACGCTGCGTCAGGCACCCCGCGCCGGACGCATCGACGGCACCGATATCGACCTCGTCTACTCCGCGATCGAGTTCCTGCGGGCCAATGGCGACCGCCGATGGTTTCTCTACCTGCACATGATGGACGTCCACCAGTACATCACGACGCCGGACAACGCGATCTTCGGCTCGAGCTATTCCGACGCGTACGACAATTCGATTCGTTGGCAGGACGAGCAGATCGGGATGATCATGAGCGAGCTGCATGCGCTCGGACTCGCGAGCCGGACGCTCGTCGTCGTCGTGTCGGACCATGGTGAGGCCTTCGGCGAGCACGGCGCGGAAGGGCACGCACGCGACCTGTACGGCGAGGTCGTGCGCACGCCCTTCATCATCATTCCTCCGTTCAAGCTCAGCCCGGGTGTGGTCGTGCCGGTCGCGACGCAGAACGTCGACGTCTGGCCGACGCTGTTGGAGCTACTCGGACTGCCGGGGCCCGAGCCGTCGGATGGGGCTTCGTTCGTTCCGGTCTTGCTCGAACGGCAGCGCGCGAAATCGGATGATGTGTCGATTTCGCATCTCGATCGGTCGTGGGGAAAAAAGGAGGCGGAGCCACACCCGACCGTGGCGATTCGTGAAGGCCGCTACCGAATCGTGCATGACTCGCGGTCGCCGAGTCGGGATCAGCTCTTCGATCTGGAGAGCGATCCCGGCGAATTCGCCGATGTTGCTGGTTCGTTTCATGGTATCGTTTCACGCCTACGCGCCCGCGTTGACGAATACCTGGACCAGACCGCGCCTTGGGAGGGTGGTGCTCCGGAGATCGAGCTCGACGAAATGCACCTTCGTCAGCTTCGGGCGCTCGGTTATTCGGTCGAGGAATAGTGCAGCGCAAACATTCCCTCGAGAGCTGGCTCTTTCGTCGCGTCGTGTCGTCGCCCTTCGTGCTGCTCCTGTCCTTGCAGATCGCGTCCGCGGCCTACGGACAAGAAGACGATCCCTTCGCCGGGATCGAGCAGATGGTCGTGATCGGTACCTCGTCGGCCGGGTTGCTGCAGAGCGAGGAGGTGTCGGTCGTCGGCTTCGACTCCGACTATCTCGAAGCGCTGGGCGCCAGTGACCTGAGCGACATCGCGCAGTTCACTCCGAACCTCGAGATCCGCACGCCGTTCGCGGCATCGAACCCCACGCTCTTCATTCGAGGCGTCGGGCTGCGCGATTTCAATGCCAACTCGTCCTCGTCCGTCGCCGTGTACAACGATGACATTTACATGAATTCGCCGGCCGGGCAGCTGGCACAGCTCTTCGACGTAGCCAACGTCGACGTATTGCGCGGACCGCAGGGCGGTATCTACGGACGCAATGCGTCGGCCGGCGCCATTCGCGTGATCAGCCGCAAGCCGACGGGAACGCCCGGCGGCTACGTCAACTTCACCTACGGACGCTTCAACCAGATCGAGGTCGAGGCCGCCGCCGAAGCGCCGATCCTCGACGATCGAATCGCGTTGCGAATCGCCGGCAAGATGAGTCGCCGTGACGGGACGACGAAGAATCGCTGTGCCGATACGAGCTTCACGAACGATCCGAACCGCAATCCGCTCACGTCGTTCTCCCAGCGCGTGCACGATTTCTGCTTCAATTCGACGGTACGTGGCAATCCGCTCTTCGGCATCCCCGGCTGGCAAGTCGGTACGACGCCCTCGGTCAAGAAATTCGTGAACGACGTCAGCAACTGGGCCGCGCGCTCGCTCCTGCGCATCCAGCCCGATGTCCTCGACGGTCTCGACATCACGATCAACTTTCACGGCGGCCAGAATCGGGGCGACGCGAGACAATTCCAGCTGCTCGGCGCCGAGCAGTCGCGGCTTGCCCTACGACCGGAGATCACGCGGGTGATCTCGACCCGCGACAACGACGACTATGTCGATCCAGACAATCAGTTTCCGCTTCCGACGTCAGGCAACGCGAGCAACTTGAACGGTCTGCCATTCTCGCCCTTTCGCGGCGATCCCTTCGCGGGCGATTACAACCACGTCGAGAAGGAGCTGCTCGATCTCTTCGGGACGAATATCGTCGCGGAGCTCACGATCGGCGACTGGACGATCACGAGCATCACCGGCTACGAGTGGAATAGGCGGGACGTCAAGCTGAATCTCGATGGCAGTCCCTATGCGTCGCTCGAGCCCCGGCTCAAGAACGACTCGTATCAGGTCACGCAGGAGCTCCGCGCGGCGTGGGATGCCGGCCAGGGACTCAACTTCCAGGTCGCCGGCATGTTTCTCTACGAGGGGCTGAACGTACTGAACACCTTCGCTCTCGCTGCGACCGACGAGCGTGTACAGACCTACACGATGTGGACCCGCTACGGGTCCGTATTCGGTGAGCTCGAGTGGGAGCCGAGCGAAACGCTGTCCGTGCGCGGTGGGGCACGCTTCAACTACGAAGAGAAGGAGCTGAGCCTCTTCTCCGAATCGAACAACCCGCTCTTCGGCACCACGTTGTTCTCGCAGACGGAAAAGAACAAAGCGGAGGAATACGGCTTCGCGGGAGACATCACGCTCAGCTACCTGCCGACGAACGACGTGACGTTCTACGTGAAGTACGCGCGGGGCTGGAAGGGGCCGCATATCAACGGAGGCGTCACGAATCCGAGTTCCGCCACGACGGGCTCCTTGACCGATCCGGTCAAGCCGGAGCAGGTCGACTCCGTCGAGCTCGGGCTGAAGTCGCTCTGGTGGGAGTCGAGGCTCAAGCTGAACGGCGCCGTCTTCTACTACGACTACAACGATATCCAGGTGTTTCGCCTGCGCAACTCGAGCGGCGGGATCCCGGTGAACGAGCTGATCAATGCACGGGATGCGGATATTCTCGGCGTCGAGCTCGATATCGATCTGCGACCCTTCGAGGGCCTCGGCCCCGAAATTCTCGAAGGCTTCAACGTCTTCGCCTCGTTCGCCTGGCTCGACAGCCAGTACACCGACTTCGTCAACACGCTCACGGCGAACCAGGAATTCGGCGGCCAGCGCGTGATTGCGACGGCGACGCTCGACTTCTCGGGGGCCCAGCTGATCAACTCGCCGGAGTTCTCGTTCGTCGGGTTCACGCAATGGGTCGTGCCGACCGCCTACGGATCGATCACGCCGCGTTTCGATTGGTCGTTCAAGGACGACATCTTCTTCAGTCCGGAGAACTCCGAGCTGATCGGTCAGAGCGCGCTCTGGCTGCTCAATTTTCGCGTGACCTACAAGGCGCCGACCGAGAATTTCGAGATCGCCGGCTGGATCGAGAACCTGACCGATCAGTCCTATACGGTCGACGTATTCAACCTGGCCCGGTTTCGGGGCTCGATCCTCTACGCGATCGGCGATCCCCGTACCTGCGGCTTCACGGTCCGGGTGACGTTCTGATGTTGCGGCGTCGATCGTCACGCGACGTAGCGGTCGTTTCGGCCCTCCTCCTGGTGATGCTCGGCGTCGGCACCGCCTGCAGCGAGTCGCAAACGCGAGTCGCCGACGCGGCGGGATCTGCGGACGCAGTGGCGGACGAATCGCTCGCCGCCCGCTACGCGAGAGCGCTCGACGAGCTGGATCCGACCCGACGCCATCTCGCCCTTGCCGACATCTACGCCGAGGTGCTCGCGAGCGAGGGCAGCGAATCGATCGAATCGCTCGGACCCGTGATCGAGCAGGACCTGCGGCGGCGACGCCCGGCCGAAATTCGTGTCTTCGCGAATCTCTTGGCGCGTCGAAACGTGACGTCGGCCTTGAGCGACGTGCTCGCATGGGACGAGGCGCGCGCCCGCACCCCGGCGGCCGAAGAGGTCATCTCGGTCTGGGTCGAGGACGATCATGTCGAGGCCGTGCGCACTGGCCTACGCGACTCGGCGGCATCCCTGCCGGAAGGCGTGGGGGCTCAGATGCAGTTGGCGTTCGTCGTCGCGTTGGGGCGTCACCACAGACTCGACGCCCTGCTTGCGACGCTCGCGGCCGAAGAGGACATCACGCTCCGGCGACGCATGGTCGCGAAGGCGACGCTCGAGCTCTCGAAGCATGGCGCGTCGGTCTATCCCGACTGGGTCGAGTCCATCTACGGCGATCCCACGGTCGCATCTGATCTTCAGACGGAGCTCGTGCTCCAGGCGATCAAGCTGCTCTTGCTGCTCGATCGCGATCGCGCGCTCGCGTGGTACGAGAAGATCGCGGATGGACCCGATTCGGGGGACGCGCTCAGTCTGATCGCCGAGAAGTGGGCGCGAACCGATCCACGCGCCGCGCTCGAATACCTGAACGCGCGGCCGGCCTCGGAAGCGCCGGAGATGGCCAAGAGGGCGGTCGCGTTCACGTGGCTCCAGCGAGAGCCCGTCGAGGCCGAGCCCTATCTGCGCGAGCGCGTGGAGCGGGATCCGACGATGTCCCCAGTCGTGTTTCCACTCGTGCAGTACTCGATGGTCGCCGACATCGAAGGCGCCATGGAGCTCGCGCAACGCGTTCCCGACGAGAAGGAGCGCGAGATCGTCCTCAAGCAGGGTCTGATGCGTTGGGTCCAGCGCGATCCCGCAGCGGTCGACGCCTACATGGCGAGTCACCCGGTCCCGCCCGCCGTGCGGACGGCCGTCGAGGGTGCGCGGAAATTGCGGCGCAACCGCGTGTCGCAGGCGGGTGACGGATGAGCTCGATACGTCTTCCTCAGCCCCGGGAGCTCCTCTTCGGGATCGCTTGCGTCGTGGCCGCGACGTCCGTGGCGAACGCCGAGTTGGGCGGCGAGCCGGCGAGGGAGAGCGGATGGATGCCGTCGTTCCGGATCAGTCCGGGCATCCACATTCAGGGCCTCGACGGCAACACGGTTTCGCAGGACGCGCTCCCGGCGTTGCGTGTGCCCGTGCCGGACGATCCGGCGACGGCACCACGCGAGGATCAGTACGCGACGCCCGGGGCGCCGGGCGACTCGGCGACGCTGATCGCTTTCCGATTCGGCCTGCGACTCTACGCACCCGAAGCGCTCCTATCGCTTCCCGACAGGGCTCGACCGCGTTTGTTCATCGAGGCGGGCGCCGAAGTGCCGCTCGATGATCAGTTCGTGGCGGCTCGCTACAACTTCGATTTCGATCGTGGGGATGGAACCGTGGCGGATTTCTGCCCCGGTGCGACGCAGTCGGATTCCTGCTCCTACGCCGCCCGCGTGAACGTCGATCTCCTGGCGAATTGGAACGTCGGGATCGGCGCCGACTTCACGCTACCGATCTGGGAGCGCCAATATCATCTCGTCCCCTACGTCGGCTATTTCGGTCAGGCCTACGAGGCCGACGGGCGCTTCGGATTGAAGCTGAACGTGCCCGGCCAATCCGACGTCACGAACTCGATCAAGGCGGAGAGCGGTACGGAGATCGTGCATGGCGTGTCGGCGGGACTCGGCCTCGAGATCGACGTCTACGACGGCCCGCGTGTCGATTCCAGGCTCTTCCTCGAGTCGCGCATGAGCTGGATCCTGACCGATCGCGAGACGAACTTCTCGGGTACGAATCCCACGCCGACGCCGAACTTCGATACGGCCGATTTCCTCGCTCGCGTCTCCGGCTTCGTCGTGACACTCGCCGCCGGCTTCGAGTTCCGCTTCGTCGGGCTCTAGGGGCTATGTCGACTCGGGGGAACGGATCCACAATGCGACGTCGTGAATTCCTGAAGATCTCGGGCAGCCTATCGCTCGCATCCCTCACGTCGTTCGTCGGATGTGCCACGGGCCGCGGCGAGGGCTCCCCCGCGCCGCCGACACTCCTCTCGATCGTCCCCGAGCGCGACGACGTGCTCGCCGGCGACGCGCTCGATCAGGCTGCCCGGATTCGCTCGGGCGCCGTCAGCCCACTCGAGATGACGGAGGCCGCCATCGCTCGGATCGAGGCACTCGACGGTCCATTGAACGCGGTCGTGACCCGTCTCTACGATCGCGCCCGTGCGCAGGCGCGGGACGCCGACGCGCTTCCAGCAGGCCCCTTTCGCGGGGTGCCCTTCCTGCTGAAAGATCTCAACGATCTCGCCGGCACGCCCAAGTCGATGGGCTCGCGTTTCTTCGAAGGCTTCGTCTCGCCGGCGAGCTCGCCGCATACCGAGGCGGCGCTCGCGGCGGGCTTCGTCGTGCTCGGCAAGACGAATACCCCCGAGTTCGGACTCGTGCCGACGACCGAGTCGGCGGCGCTGGGCCCCTGTCGAAACCCGTGGGACCTCGACCATTCGCCGGGCGGCTCGTCGGGTGGCGCGGCTGCGGCGGTCGCTTCGGGAATGCTGCCGATCGCGCAGGCCTCGGATGGGGGCGGCTCGATCCGGGTGCCGGCCTCGTGTTGTGGTGTCTTCGGATTGAAGCCCTCTCGTGGTCGCAACCGCGCGGCCCCGCAGACTCGCGCCGTCGACATCAGCATCAAGCACTGCGTCAGCCGCTCGGTCCGCGACACGGCCGCCTACTGTGTCGTCGCCCAACGGGTCGACGCCGCCGCGCCCCATCCGCCGCTCGATTTCGTGGACGGGCCGGGGCGGGCCCGGCTTCGAATCGGATATTTCACCGAGAATTCCGTCGGCGGCGAGGCGCATCCGCACGTGAAGGATGCGGTCGACGCGACCGCGGGGCTCTGCGCCGAGCTGGGACACGAGGTCCTTGCGGCCAGCATCGATTTCGAGGGCGAAGCGTTCATCGATCATTTCCTGAATCTCTGGTCGTCGATTCCAGCGAGCGTCGTCGCGGAGGCGCGCAAGCGTGGCATCGATCCCGCGCGCGTCCTCGAGCCGGTGACGCTCGGAATGGCCGCTCGCTTCGCCGCGGCACCCAGCGATGTGATTCCGCGCGCGGTCGAGTTCTTCGAGGGGTACACGCGTCGGATCGACGCGCATTTCGCCCGCTTCGACGTGCTCCTGTCGCCGGTTCTGCGAAGACCACCGATTCGGATCGGTGAGATGGCGGGTACGCGTTCGCTCGACGACGTGATCGAGCCGATGATCGACTACGTCTCGTTCACGCCGATCTGGAACGCGACCGGACACCCGGCGATGTCGGTTCCGCTCGCCTGGAGTCCGGATGGTCTCCCGATCGGCAGCCAGTTCATCGCCGGACTCGGCCGCGAGCGACGCCTGCTCGAGCTCGCCTACGAGCTCGAGGCGGCAAAGCCCTGGGCCGAGCGAAGACCCTCCGCGACGGCCGGATCCGGAGGCCCGGGCGCCTGAACGGATCCTGCGCTCGAACGGGTGCGCCTGTCTTCACTCGCCGACACGCGGCGCCTGCATCAGCTGAGGCGCGCCCTCGGCGCGCGTCTCCATCATGCTGAGATTCCGCTCGGCCGAGCCAAAGGCCGTGTCGAGCTCGAGCGCGCGCTGGTACGCCGCTCGCGCGGCCTCGTAGTCGCCGAGCTTCGTGTAGGCGATCCCCATGTTGTTCCAGGCGCGACCGAGCTCGGGCTCGATCAGGGTCGCGAGCTCGAAGCCGGCGATCGCTCGACGCCAGTCTTCTGCTGCGGCGGTCGTTTCGGCATTCATCACGCGCTGGGCGGCGACGTTGTTCACGATATGCGCGTAGGCCGTCAGATCGTCGATCACCTCCACGCTGTAGATCTGATCGAGCGAGCCCGCGAAGTCGACCATCATCTTCACGGTCTTGGCCGCGATCAGGACCGCCATGTGATCACTGACGGCGCGCACCTCCTCGAACTCCTTCGTCTCGGGCCTTCGGGTACGTGCCTCGGCATAGAAGACGGGCCAGTCGAGTCCACGCGCCAGGCCGACGAGAACGGAGGCGAGCGCGACGCAGTTGCCGCGACCGCTCGCGAGGGTTGCCGACGCGTTCCCCGAGGCGCTCCAGTCGTAGACGAGGCCGAGTCCCTCCGGCTTCGGGAGGGTCAGGAAGTCCACCAGGGCCTGCACCCGCGCGGGGCCGCGCGGGGCACGCATCACGTGTTCGCGCGCGCGCTCGACGGTGGCGGGATCGACCTCGAAGGGCGGGGTGGCGAGGCTCGGCGTGATATTCGGCACGCGCGCCACGATCTCGGCGCGGAACGCCTCGGGCTCGTACGCGATACGCGCCTTCTCGCGCCCGACCGAAGCGCAGCCCGAGCCCACGGCGATGCTCAGCAGGAGCATGGACCCGACGAAGCCCCGGTAGCGGATGACCTGTCGAGATCGACCCATGCCGAATCTTACCCGTCCGCGCGCGTTCCTGCCGAAATCGGCACGGCTCGAGCGGCTCGACTGGCTACGCTCATCTTCATGCCGAAACGCGTCGCGCTGCTCCTGACTGGCGGTCTGGTGATCGCTTGTGCCGTTGCGGCGTACTATTTCTTCTTCACGACCGTGCCGACGCCCGTCGATCCCGAGTGGGAGATCGTTGGTGACGCGGAGATTCCGCCGGGTAGCGTGACGGTTCGCTTCACCGGGACGTCGACGCTGCTCTTCTCGGACGGCGAAACGAGCTGGCTGGTCGATGGCTGGTTCTCGCGATTCGGCGCCCACGAGCTCTTGCGTGGCGAGATCGCGCCCGATCGTGAGGCGATCGGGCGGGGACTCGCGCGAAACGAGGTCGATCGCCTGGCTGCCGTCGTTCCCGTCCACTCGCATTTCGACCACGCGATGGACGCGCCCGAAGTCGCGTTGCGCACGGGTGCGATTCTGCTCGGCTCGGCCTCGACCGCCAATATCGGGCGTGGCTGGGGACTCGACGAGGATCGGATCCGGCTCGCCGCCGATCGCGAGCCGGTCCGCTTCGGCCGCTTCACGCTCCGCTTGATCGAGACCAATCACTTCGAGTTCCCGGATCCGGCGATTCGGGAACGCGCGCTCTCGCGCCCGAAGATCGAGGCGCCGCTGGTCCCGCCCGTCGGCGCCTTCGACTATCGCGTCGGGCAGCCCTACGCGATTCATGTCGAGCATCCGCGCGGTCGGATCCTGATCCAGGCCAGCGCCGGCTTCCGACCGGGCGGACTCGACGGATTTCCGGCGGAGATCGTATTCCTCGGCATCGGCGGACTCGGAACGCAGACCG
This sequence comes from Myxococcota bacterium, assembly GCA_965223565.1. Taxonomy (GTDB): domain Bacteria; phylum Myxococcota_A; class UBA9160; order UBA9160; family UBA4427; genus UBA4427. The sequence goes on from CBDCWV010000001.1 coordinate 46,380, forward strand.
AGGCCTATCGCGAGCGCTATTGGCAGGAGACGGTCGTCCCCTCCGGCGCCCGACGCGTGATTCCGATCCATTGGGATAGCCTGATGGCGCCGATCGAAGGTCCGTTCCGGGGGGAGCGGCGCGTCATGTCACTGCTGTCGGGTGGCACGCGCGAGACCCGCGCGTTTCTCGAGCGCAAGCTCGCGACGACCCCGGGGCTGCGCATCGAGACGCTGCCGCGCTACGACGAGGTCGTGCTCTTCTGAACCTGTCGAGGCGCGGCCGCGTCACGTCGGCTCGAAATAGTCGGGTCGCCCCGCCATCCAGAGCTCGCCCCAGAGCTGGTGTCCTCCGTCGACGACGAGCGTCTCGCCGGTCACGAATTTGCCGGAGTCGGCCGCGAGATAGACGCAGGCCTGAGCGATGTCCTGCACGTCGCCCAGACGTTGCATCGGATTGCTTCGTGTCAGCGCCGCCTGCGCCTCGGGCGGATAGACGTTCATGCCCTCGGTATCGATCGGTCCGGGAAGGACGCAGTTGACGCGGATGCCGAAGGGTGCCCATTCGACCGCGAGATTGCGCGAGAGGTGGGCGACGCCGGCTCGGGCCGCCACCGTATGGGCGAGATGGAACATGCCGCGTCGATGAGGGGCGATGATGTTCGCGATCGATCCGGGCCGCTCGTTCCGTTGCCAGAAGCGAGCGGCGCGTTGCATCATCGTCCAGGTGCCGTTCAGGTTGGTGTCGACGACGGCTCGCCAGCCCTTGTCCGAGAGATCGATCGAGGCCTGCGGATATTGTCCGCCGGCGTTGTTCACGACGATGTCGAGTCCGAAGCCCTCCGACTCGATCGTCTCGAATAGATGGTCGACTTCCTCGGGTGCTCGGATATTGGTCGGAACGACTCTGTATGCGCAATCCAGTCGATCGAGCAGGCCGGCGGTCGTCGCGAGCTTCTCCTCGTTGCGTCCGCAGAGTGCGACGCGCGCTCCCAGCCGCGCGAACAGACAGGCGATCGCCTTGCCGATGCCAGTACCGGCGCCCGAGACGAGGACCGCTCGATCGTCGAAGAGGCCGTCGCGATAGACCGTCGGCAGCTCGAGGAGTCGCTCGTCCGGAACGCCGAAGCTCCCTTTCACAGGCGCAGCACTCCGTAGTGTGGATCTTCGAACGGCACGCCCAGCGAGGCACTGATCGCGATACCGAGGGCGTTTCGGGTGTCCACGGGGTCGATGATGCCATCGTCCCAGATCTGGGAGGTCGCGTAATAGGCGCTCGCTTCCCGAGCGTAGGATTCGAGGACCGGGGCCCGAATCGCCTCGATCTCGGCCTCGGTCGGCGTCTCGCCAGCGCGCTCGAGCTGGCGGATCTTGACGTCCGCGAGCGTGTTGGCCGCCTGCTCGGCACCCATGATTCCGATCTGGTGGTTTGGCCAGCTGAAGATGAAACGACCGTCGTAGGCACGGCCGCACATGCCGTAGTTTCCGGCGCCGAACGAGCCGTTCACCATGATGGTGAATTTGGGCACGGAGGCGCCGGACTGGACCATGATGAACTTCGCGCCGTCCTTGCAGATGCCGCGCGCTTCGTATTCCCGACCGACCATGAAGCCCGTGATGTTCTGCAGGAAGACGAGTGGCGTCCGATTCTTGTCGCAGAGCTCGATGAAATGGGCGCCCTTGAGCGACGAGTCGTTGAATAGGACGCCGTTGTTGCCGAGGATGCCGACCTTCTGGCCCCAGATATAGGCGAAGCCACAGACGAGGGTGGTGCCGTAGTCGGGCTGGTATTCGTGGAAGTAGCTGCCGTCGACGATCCGCGCGATCACCTCGCGCATGTCGAACTGGATCTTGATGTCGTCCGGAATGATCCCGTAGAGCTCCTCCGGGTCGTAGTAGGGCTCTTCCGGCTCCCGGCGATCGATCGCGGTCTTCTCGCCTCTCGTCCATTGCGAGACGATCTCGCGTCCGAGCAGGATCGCCTCGGTCTCCGAGTTGGCTGCGTAGTCTGCTACGCCGCTGATGCGGGTATGCACGTCGGCGCCGCCGAGGGTATCGGCATCGACGATCTCGCCCGTCGCCGCCTTCACGAGGGGAGGACCGCCGAGGAAGATCCCGCCATTGCCACGCAGGATCACGGCGTAGTCGCTCAGCGACGGAATGTAGGCCCCGCCCGCCGTGCAATGGCCGAACACGAGCGACAGCTGCGGAACGCCCATCTTCGAGAGGATCGCCTGATTGCGGAAGATCCGACCCGCCGAGACGCGATCGGCGAAGAGCTCGGCCTGCATGGGCAGGAAACCACCGGCGCTATCGCAGATGTGAACGACGGGCAGTCGGTTCTCGATCGCGATGTCGAGACAGCGGACGTTCTTCTTGACCGTGAGCGGGTACCAGGCGCCACCCTTGATGCTCGGGTCGTCGGCCCGCACGATGACTTCGCGGCCGCTCACGATGCCGATGCCCGTGACGACGCTCCCGCTCTTCGAATCGCCACCGTACTCCGTGTTCGCGGCAAGCGACGACAGCTCGAGGAAGGGCGTGCCGGGGTCGAGGAGCTGGGCGATCCGGTCGCGTACGAAGCTCTTGCCGTGGTGCGCGAGTCGATCGAAATCGCGTTGCGGCCGTTCGAAACGAGCCGCCTGCTGCCGACTCCGGAATTCCCCGACACGCTCGAGATTGGCGGCGCGGAAACGGCGATAGTCGGGGCCGCCGCGGTCGATTCGGCTCTCGATCCGACTCATCATGCGCGGTCTCCTTTCTCTTCTGTCGCCGGGCCGGGGGGATCGCCATCATTCGGGTTGGCTTCGGCGCGCTCGAGGCGTACGAGCGGATCGCCTTGATCGAAGGTGCCTCCCGTCGACACGAAGACCTCGGCGATGCGCGCCGGAAAGCTGGCATCGATCGCGGTTTCGAGCTTCATGCTCTCAATCGTCATGAGCCGTGCGCCCGACTCGACGACGTCGCCCACCGCGACCGCGATGTCGACGACCGTACCCGGCATCGGCGCACGCAGGAACGCCTCGTTGCCTTCTCCCGCTGCCTCTTCGCGGGCCCGTTCGAGGGCGTTGATCGCGTGGATGCGAAACGTGCGGCCACGAAGGTGGACGAAGTGGAGATCGCCCCGCGCGGCGAGGAATACGGGCTCGCGTCGGCCGTCGAGCTCGAGCCAGTAGGCGCCTGCCTCGTACGTACGATGTCGCGCGAGGGTGGACTCCGCGCGCAGGGCGATGCCCTCGTCGGCCTCTCCCCCGATCGGATCGTGCGGATCGGGGCGGGCACGCTCGGCCGGCGCGTGCCGCCGTGTGAGCACGGCGCGATGCACCCGCCCTTCGATCGAGAGTGCGACCCCACCCGGCCCGTGGACGGGGGTGACGCGGTCGATTTCTTCTTCGAGCTCGAAGTCGTAGCCCATCGCGTTCGTCTTCCGATTCTTCCCCGGTCGGCGCTCGACTCCCGGGCGTACACGGCGCTCGCCGGGCGCCCGATTTGCGCCGCGTTCAGTTCTGCCAGGTGCCGATCGAGGCCTGGGGCTCGGGAACGGCCTCGACGCGTTCCCGGAAATCGCGATTCGAGAGTGCGGCCGCGGCGACGATCGCGAACCGCTCCTCCGCTGTGAGGGCCGGACGCGCGAGGGTGGCTGCGTGGGCGGGTACGAAGCCCGTCTCGACGCGTCCAGCTTCGAAATCGGGCTCGGCCAGGATGCGCTCCAGGAATTCGGCATTGGTCTGGCAGCCGAGGATCACGGTCTCGGCCAATGCCGTTCGCGCCTTCGCGATCGCTTCCTCCCGATTCGCGCCATGGACGATCAGCTTGGCCAGCATCGGATCGAACGCCGTCGTCACGGCCTGACCCGCCGCGATCCCGCTGTCGAAGCGAACACCCGGTCCTGCGGGCGGGCGCACGAAGAGCAGCTCGCCCACGGCGGGCCGAAAATCATGCGCCGGATCCTCGGCGCAGATGCGACATTCGATCGCTGCACCGGTCGAGCGGATCGCCTGCTGGTCGAACGAGAGCGGCTCGCCGGCGGCAACCCGAATCTGCTCTTCGACGAGATCGATGCCCGTCACCATCTCGGTCACGGGGTGCTCGACCTGGAGCCGGGTATTCATCTCCAGGAAGTAGAACGCGCCGTCCGGGGCGAGCACGAATTCGACGGTGCCCGCGTTGCGGTACCCGGCCGCGCGCGCGATCTCGACTGCTTGCCGGCAGATCCGTTCCCGCAATTCGCTCGAGATTCCCGGCGCCGGCGTCTCTTCGACGAGCTTCTGGAAGCGACGCTGGATCGAACAGTCGCGCTCGCCCAGATGGACGACGTTTCCATGCGCGTCGGCGAGGATCTGGACCTCGATATGGCGGGGCTCCTCGACGTAGCGTTCGGCGTAGATGCGATCGTCGGCGAAATAGCGACCGGCCTCCGAACGTGCCCGTTCGATCGCGTCGGGCAGCTCGTCGCGCGCGCGCACGATCTGCATGCCCTTTCCGCCGCCTCCCGCCGAGGCCTTGATCAGCAGAGGGAATCCGATCTCCTCGGCCCGTTGCAGGAAATTCGACGGATCGTCTTCTTCGCTCGCGGAGGGCGTGAGCGGGACGCCGGCGCCCGCGACGAAGCGTCGAGACTCGATCTTGTCTCCCATCAGGCGGATCACGTCCGGTCGCGGACCGATGAAACGGATGCCGGCGGCTTCGACGGCTTCAGCGAAGGCGGCGTTCTCGGCGAGGAATCCGTAGCCGGGATGGACGGCATCCGCACCGATCCGCCGACCGATCCCCACGATCTGGTCGCTGTCGAGATGCGCAGCGACCGGCGTCTCGCCCTCGATCGGGCAGACCTCGTCGACGGCGAGCGCGGCCGGGCTGCCGGCGTCTTCGGCGTGAACGATCGCGGCGCTCGCAATTCCGAGCCGCCGCAGGCTGCGAGCTACCCGCACGGCGATCTCGCCTCGATTCGCGATCAGCACCTTCGCGATTCCCGGCGTCGCGCGGCCGCCGCTCATCGACTCGCCTCCACGACCGTCGATTCGAGTCGCGCGACTGCGCGCTCGAGACGGACGACCGCCGCCGTCGCCGGATCCGCGGCCTCGCCGAGATCTTCGGGCAGGGTCACGCGCAGGATGCCGCCCAACAGCGCGTCGGCCAGCTGATCGGCGAGGCGGCCCGCGTCGAGCGGTCTGTCTCGGGTGTCGTCCCTGGCCTCGTCCGCGATCCCTTCGTTCGCGCCGTCGCTCCCACTCCCGTCGTCCGTCGATTGGCTGATGCCGACGAACGTGCCGTCGCTGAAGAGGAAACGCCAGACGGCGTGCTCGATGCCGCCGTAGAGGAGGTCGCGGATCACGCTTGGCGCGATCTCCCGTCGCAGGCTTCCGTCGGCCACACCCTCTTCGAGCACCTTGAGGGCGAGCCCGGTATAGCGGCGATTCAGCTTCAGGATCGCTTCGTCGTAGAGTGCGACGTCGGGTCGGGCCTCGCGGATGATCACCCGACAAAGACCGGGGTCCGAGACGAACGTATCGATGTGGCGGCGAATCAAGAAGCGAAGCCGATTCTCCGTACCGCGAACGGCCCGCAAGCCGGACTCGGTGTCCGCGATCAGCTCCGCGTAGAACCGTTTCATGACGGCGATCAAGAGCGCGCGTTTCGACTCGAAATAGCTGTAGACCGTGCCCTCGACGACGCCAGCGCGCGCGGCAATCTCGGACATCGCTGCCGCGCCGTAGCCGCGCGCGGCGAAGATGGCGCGCGCCGCCGCGAGGATCTCGGCCTCCCGTTCTGCGCGTGGCCTTCGCGTACGTCGGCGCGCCGCCGATGGGCGTTGCCCGGTCGTCGTTCGTTCGACGCGCGTTTCGGGCGAGCCGTGGACAGTGCGATCGGAGCGTGAGGAGTTGGGTGATGTGGCCATCGATCAACGCCCGCTGAAGACGGGCTCTCGCTTTTCCTGGAACGCGCGAAATCCCTCCTTCGCGTCCTCCGTCCGGGCCATGTTGGGCAGCATCAGCTGCGCGTACTCGAACGCTTTCGCCAGGCTCATGTCCTCGATCGCGCGAAAGCCGCTCTTGCCGAGTCGGATCGCCGTGGGCGAGCGCTTGCCGATCGTCGCGACGAGCTCGTCGATCACGCCGTCGAGCTCGTCGCGCGGAACGACGCGGTTCAGCAGCTCGGCCTCTCTGGCCTCGGCGGCGGACCAGCGCGCGCCCGTGATACACCACTCGAGCAGACGGCGGCGTGGCATCGCGCGCATCAGATAGGGAAGGATCATCATCGGAAACAGGCCGACACTCGTCTCGGGGACACCGAACGTGGCCGTATCGACCGCGATCGCGATGTCGCACGCACACATCAGGCCCATGCCGCCCGCCAGCGCATGACCATTGACCCGCGCGATCGTCGGCTTGCCGCATCGTTCGAAGGTCTTGAAGAGCTCGATCATCGGGTTTTCGGGGTGCGCGGGGTCGACCTCGAACGGCGAATCGTCGCGACCTGCGCGTAGATCGCCCCCGGCGCAGAACGCCTTGTCTCCCGCCCCGGTCAACACGATCGCGCGAACCCGGTCGTCGGTCTCCGCCTCGCGCAGCGCCGCCGCGATCTTCGAGGCGACCTCGTCATTGAAGGCGTTGCGGCGCTCGGGACGATTGAGCGTGATCCAAAGCGCGTCGGCTCGAAGATCCCGCAGCACGACGTCGCTATGGCTCGAATCGCTCCCGCCGGTCTGGCTCGGCTTCTTCGCTGGATCAGGGCCGCTCATGGGGCCTCCGGGCGGCGTCATCGCCGCAGATCGGGATCTTGCAGATCGTCCTTATTGAGTAAAACTCAATAAAAAATTCGTCACTGTCAAGGAATTTATGAGCGTTTCTCATATCTTGTGGGCCACTACTGAGTGCAGCCCGAATAACGAAGCGAAACGGATAGGGGAAGTCGACCGATCAGTCCGCGTGGGGAGGCGGTGATGACAGCCGGATTCAGTCTGGACGACGACCAGCGCGCCATTCTCGACGCGGCGGATCAATACGCGCGCGAGCAGCTGGCGCCGCTCTCGCGGCGGATGGACGACGAGGAATGGTGGCCGGACGAAGCCTTCCGCGCGCTCGGTCGCGATGGCTACCTCGGGATCACCGTACCGGCCGAGCTCGGCGGCGCCGGCCTCGATCTATTCGCGAGTGGGCTGGTGCTGCAGGCGTTCTCGCGCTGGAACTACGCGCTGGCGCTCTCGTGGGTCGCCCATGAGAACCTCTGCATGAACAACATCCTGAGAAACGGCTCGCCCGAGCAGGTGAATCGCTTCGTTCCCGGTCTGTCGGATGGCACGCTGATCGGTTGTCTCGGCCTGACGGAGCCCGGGGCGGGATCCGACGCACTCGGCTCGATGTCGACGACGGCCGTGCGTGATGGAGACGACTATGTCGTCAACGGCCGCAAGCTCTACATCACGAACGGTCCAGTCGCCGATCTGTGCCTGCTCTACGCGAAGACCGACATGGCGAAGGGGGCGCACGGCATCTCGGCCTTCGTCGTCGATCTGAGCAGCCCGGGCGCGAGTGTCGCGCAGAAGATGATCAAGATGGGGTTTCGCGGCTCGCAGACGGCCGAGCTCGCATTCGACGATTGCCGCGTGCCCGCCGCGAATCTGATCGGCGAGGAGAACGGCGGCGTCGAGTGCGTGATGAGCGGGCTCGACCTGGAGCGCGCCATGATCGCCCCGATCTGTGTCGGTATGGCCGAGCGAGCACTCACGCTCTCGATCGAACACGCCAAGGAGCGAAAGCAATTCGGCGAGCCCATCGCCAACTTCCAGATGATCCAATCGCGCCTGGCCGACATAGCGGCCCGGGTCGAAACGATGAAGGTCTACAACTACTATTGCCTCGCGGCGCTCAATTCGTTGGCGCCGGGGGAGGGTGGGCGCGGTGAGGTGCACAAGATGGCCGCGACGTCGGTCCTCTATGCGGCTGACTCGCTCAATCTGGTACTCGACCACGCGGCCCAGATCCACGGCGGGGTCGCCTACATCTGGGAAACCGAGATCAATCGACTCTATCGTGGCATCAAGCTGCTCGAGATCGGTGCCGGCACGACCGAGGTGCGCAAGCTGATCATCGCCCAGGAGCTGTTGAAAGGCTGACGCGACCCGATGAGCGGATCTCTCGAAGCGGACCGGACGACCGGCTCGACGCCTTCTCCGGCCTTCGCAGGCGACGTGCGTCGACGGGCGCACATCGCGCTCGGCATGCTCGTCGCCGTCAACGTGATGAGCCAGCTCGATCGTCAGGTGATGAACGTCCTGATTCCGCCCGTGCAGGCCGATCTCGGACTCTCGGATGCCGATGCGGGATGGCTCGTCGGCCTCGCCTTCGCCTTCTTCTACTCGATCGCCGGCTTTCCGCTGGCGCGTCTCGCCGATCGCGGCAACCGCCGCAATCTGATCTCGATCGCGCTCGCGGTCTGGAGTCTGATGACGGCGCTCTGTGGTGCGACCCGGAACTTCATCGAGCTCTTCCTCGCCCGCGTGGGCGTGGGCGTGGGCGAAGCGGGCTGTGCGCCGGCGGCACAGTCCCTGATCGGCGACTACTTTCCCGTGAGCCATCGTGGCCGTGCGCTCTCGACCTATCAGCTCGGCGTGCCGATCGGGATCCTGATCGGTTCGGTCGTTGGCGGAGCACTCTCCGACTACTTCGAATGGCGCGTGGTCTTCTTCTGCTTCGGCCTGCCCGGCCTCTTTCTCGCGGTCGTGACGCGCCTCGTTCTCGTGGAGCCTGCACGCGGACAGGCCGAGCGACGCGGCGGGCTCCCTGTGGACACCGTCGTCGAGCCGATCGGACGCGTCGTGCGCTTCTTCTGGGAACGGCCCGCGATGCGCCACATCCTGGTCGCGGCGACGCTCCACACCCTCGCACTCGGCGCCCAGGTGACGTTCAACTTCACGTTCCTCACACGCGTGCACGGACTCTCGGGATCGAGCGCCGGCCTCGTCATCGGCTTCCTGACCGGGGTATTCGGCGTGCTCGGTACCTACACGGGGGGCTGGCTCGGCGATCGCTGGGGCGTGCGCGACGCGCGCTGGTACGTCTGGTGGCTCGCGATCGGGGCCGTGGTCTCGATTCCGTTCTCGCTCGTCGCCTATCTCGCTCCCGTCGCGTCGCTCGCCATCGCGGCACTCGCCGCGAGCACGGTTGGCAGCTACATGTACGCGGGTGCGGCTCACTTCGTCGCGCAGTCGCTCGCAAAGCCGCGCATGCGCGCCATGACGGCCGCGATCATGCTCTTCTCGATGAACCTGATCGGTTACGGTCTCGGTCCGCCGATCGCGGGGCTGGTGAGCGACGCGCTCGGCGGCGATCAGGCGCTCCGCTACTCATTGGCACTGATGAATGCCGTACTGCTCTGGAGCTGCGTTCACTACATGCTCTGCGCGAGGACCTATCGCGACGATCTGCGCGCGAAGGAAGCGAGCGCCTGAGCCCTTTCGAGCTCGGTCCGGCTCGGATTCGAGTCTGATGAGTCTGACCATGATCGGCCCCTTCCCCGTCGCGTCCCGCACTCGAGGCGAGGTCCTGTCCGTATGATCGCAGCCGATCTCGAAGTGCTCTTTCGCGTCTGCTTCTTAGGCCGCTACCGGACGATTCTGGTCGGTGGTGGCGAAGAGCCGGTCTACCTGCCGTCCGAGAACGCCGTACGCACGCCGCATCGCATCGTCTATCGCGAGGACTATTTCGCGAGCGCTCTCCACGAGGTCGCCCACTGGTGTCTCGCGGGTCGCGCTCGGCGCCAGCGCGAAGATTATGGGTACTGGTATGCGCCCGACGGACGCAGCGCCGAGATGCAAGCGGAGTTCGAACGGGTGGAGGCGAGGCCGCAGGCCCTCGAGTCGATCTTCTCCGCCGCTTGCGATCATCCCTTCGTGCTGAGCGCGGACAACCTCGAGGCGGGGATGGGCGTGAGCTCAAGCTTCGAAGCGTCCGTCATGCGAGAACGGAAGCGCTTCGAATCGGAGGGGCTGCCGCCCCGTGCCCGGGTCTTTCGCGACGCGCTCGCTCGTGCTGCGCGCGCTCGTCTTCAGTAGCCGCTCGACCGGGTCGATCCGCCTTCGGGCGCAACCGTCGCGCCCGTGGCGGGCACGGGCGGGGGCGCTTCGGTCGGGCGCGGCGTCGAGCGGAATACGATCCGGATGATCTGCCGCTCGCTCTCCCTCTTGCCGGGCTTCGCGGCATAGCGCCACTCGCGAACCGCTCGGATTGCGGCCCCGTCGAAGAGCAGGGGAGGGCGGGAGTCGACGATCACGGGCGCGTCGGTGTCGCCGCGCGGCGTGACGCCGAACTCGACGACGACGTATCCGTCGATCTGTGCCTCTTGTGCCATCGGCGGGAAATCGGCGGGCATGCGCTCGATCGGCGCTCGTTTGGCGTTCTGCTCTGCCGCTCGTGCGCGTGCCGACTCGACCCAGGACTCGTAGTCGGGGTCGCGCTCGAGCAATCGCAGCACACGCAGGCGCTCGCGGGCATCGTCCGAGGCAAACGAGAGCGGCGCGTCGCGTACGAGCCCCCGATAGATCTCGCGGGCGGCTTCGACGTCACCGCGACGTTCGCGGCAGAAGCCCAGCATCAGCTGCACGGAGGCCTTGAGCTCACCGGGCTTCCACGCCTCGACCGCATCGGGCTCCACCAGCCGCTCGGCCCGCGCGCAATCGCCTTGCTTGTAGGCGGCGTAGGCATCCGTCGCCTGCCGATAGATCGCATCGTTCCGATCGACGCCCGTCGTCTCCGGCTGCCGGGCGGTCTGGCAGCCGGAGACGAGCGCGCCTGCGACGAAGAGGCAGAGCCATACCCGGGTCGAGACGAGCAGGGGGCGATCGGTGTGGCGGTCCGTCAGCGACATCGTGATCCACCTCGGATGCGGGTTTCGCCACTACTATACTCGAATGGACCACGGCGCAGGGCCGCGAGGCATGTGCACCGGGCCCTGCGACCGAGCGGGGTGCCGCGTAGCGCCTGGAGAGCCGATCGAAGATGCGATGTGAACCCGTGACCCGCGCGCTCGGCGCGACCGTGACCGGAATCGATCTGACTTCGCCGGGTCGGGAGACGGGCGAGCGTCTGCGCGTGGCGCTCACCGAACACCACGTCCTCTTCTTTCGCGGCGTCGCGCTCGACGACGCGACGCACAGGGCGCTCGCCGCCAGTCTGGGCACGCCGATGGTGCACCCTTTCGAAAGGGCGATGGGGCGAAGCGAGCCGCTTCACAAGATCGTCGACAAGCCAGAAGGCCAGCCCGACCGAGCGGGTTGGCATACCGACGACTCCTATCTGGCGCGGCCGCCTGCGTACGCCGTCTTGCGTTGCGAGGTCGCGCCCGAAGTCGGTGGCGATACGGCGTGGTGCAACATGGAGCAGGCCTACGAGAGGCTCTCGGAGCGAATGCAACGATTCCTCGCGCCGCTGCGCGGCTTCCACGAAGTCGACGGCGGTCTGCGCGATTACATCCGGGAGCATCTACCGCCCGATCGCGTGGCGCGGGCGCTCGAAGAGGTGGGACCGGGCGCCGCACATCCCATCGTCCGAACCCATCCCCGGAGCGGTCGTCGCGCGCTCTTCTTCGAGCCGAATTTCATGCGCCGGGTCGAAGGGCTATCGCCCGCCGAGAGCGCCTTCGTGTGCTCGTTCCTGGCACGGCAGGTCGAGGACGTCAGTCTGCAATGCCGCTTTCGATGGCAGAAGGGAGACGTAGCGATCTGGGACGAGCGCACGACGCAGCACGTCGGCTCGGCGGATCATGCCGGCTCTCTGCGAGTGCTCGTTCGCTGTACCGTCGAAGGCGAGCCGCCGGTCTGATCGTGAGTCGGCTCGCCGGCCGGATCCGGGGCACGCGGGACGCCCGAGTCGGTCGCGGCTCAGGCTTGGATTTCCTGCACCGTGTTGACGTCGTCGCTCACGGGGCCGATCTCGACGTGGGCCGCCTCGGCAACCCGTGCGAGGGAGTCGACGAAGCGAGCGACGAAGAGATCGACGTCGGGCACGATGTCGGGATCGCAATTGAATCCAATGCCCATCGTGCCGGCGTAGCTCGTGAGGGCGATGCCCAGACCCATCCCCTCCATCAAGGGCACGGCCGGGTAGATCGCGCGCACGCGCGCGCCGTGGAAATAGAGCGGCCTCTGCGGTCCGGGCACGTTCGTCACGATCGTATTGATCGGACCGGACATCGCCTGTGCGCCGAGTGATAGCAACGTGGATGGCGTCCACTCCTGGATCTGGTTCATCATCTGAACGCCGATCGCCTGATTCGTCTCCTTCAGCTCTTCGGTCAGCTCGTGGATCACCTCGAGCTGTCGCCGAGGATCCGGCTCGTGGATCGGGAGCGGAATGATCCAGGACGAGACCTTGTTTCCCATCTGGCCGCGCTCTTCCTCCTTTCGAACCGAGACCGGCGTCGACACCTTGAACTCGATCGAAGAGTGGTCGACACCCTTCGCGAGCAGATAGTCCCGAACCGCTCCCGTCACGACCGTCAGGACGACGTCGTTGATCGAGCAGCCCAGCCCCTTTCGCATCGCCTTCAGATCGTCGAGACGACAGGAGACCCACTCGAAGCGGCGATGCGGACCGAGTCGCCCGTTGAGGGGCGTCTCGTCAGCGCTCATTCCCATCCCCATCAGGCGCCCGAGCGCGTTCGCCCGCATCGTCAGGTCCTCACGGAGATCGTCGGTTTGCGAGACGAACTCACGGAAGTCGCGAATGATCGTGCCGGGAAGGCCGATCGTACGCCGCGTCTCGTTCAGGAAGAGCTCGAGCCGACGGGGTGCGGGCTTGGGATGGAATGGCCTGGGCTCCTCGAGCTCCGGCGGCTCGGGCGAAGTCGAGAACTGGATGTTGGCGAGATCGACGCCGGACGACCCATCGATCATGCAGTGATGGATCTTCGTGATCATCGCGAACTGATCGCCGCCCTCCAGACCTTCGACGAACCAATACTCCCAGAGCGGTCGGTTCCGGTCGAGTGGCTGGGCCATGACGCGAGCGACGAGGTTCTTGAGCTGGGCGAGCGTACCGGGCTTTGGCAGAGCCGTATGCCGGACGTGGTAGTCGAGATCGAAACGAGGATCGTCGACCCAGACCGAGTGATCGAAGACGGGGATCTCGTAGAGTCGCTGGCGGTAGCGCGGAACCAGGTGGAGGTAGCTGGCCGTCGCGCGTTTGACGAGATCGATGTCGATTCCGCCGGACTCGGAGCGCAAGGCACCGATATCGCAGATGTTTGCCGAGGCCACGTGCATGCGCACGTTGCCCTTCTCCCAGAGCAGGAATCCGTTGTCCTGGGAACTCAGTCGATCGTAGTGCCAGTCGGCCATCGGGTGGGGGCTCCGGTGCGCGAGAGGAACGCTCGTCGCTCACGAGTGTCGCGTCGCGATTCGCGATCGGCAAGCGCACGCGAAGGACGCATCCGCGAGGGGGTTCTGCGGTCCCGCTGCCGACGACCTGCATTGCTGTGGTCGATCCGACGGTCGCGCGGCACGATCGTGACGATACGCACTCAGGTCCGTAAAGAAGCGCGGAATCAGAACCGATTCGATTGATTCGTGCACTGAGTCGAAGGGCCTGACGTACCCGCCGCGCGTGATCGCGGCGCGACGGAGTCGAGAGGTGGGGATGGATCGATCGTCTGAGGCCAATTCCCGCTGGTCGAGATCCTGGTCTCGCGTGGATCCCGTGTTGGCGGCGATCGCACGCTTCGGTCTGGTTGGAATCGCGAGCGTCCTTCCTGCGATCGTCCCCGGGATCGTCTGGGCGGGGGCACCCGAATGCTACCCGACTTGCGGCACGCCACGGGCCGCCTTCGTCGTCGCGGACAGTCAGACCCACGCGGAATATCTCGCCTACCGCGCCCAACAGGCCGCCGCGCGCGAAGAACGTCGATTGCTCGAAGCCAAGGAGCGCGAGCGGCGGCGAACCGAGATGCGCGCCGAACGCAAGCTCCGCGACCTCAAGCGCAAGCTCGAGGACAAGAAGCGAGAGGCCGAGAAGGCCCATATCCTGAAGACCTATGGCCACCGCGCGCACCGCGTCTACGGGCACGGGGTCGACGACGGGCAGGCGGGGGCCCATTGCGTCTACGGCACCGACGGCAGGTTGATCTACGCGCCGCAGGGAAACGAGTGTGCAGCCGTTCGCCGTGTGCCGCGTCCGACCCCCTCCGCCATCGATCGACCCCACCAGCTGGGTTGCGTCGAGGGCGACTGTCGCAATGGCACGGGCATCTACGTCTGGGCCGATGGCAGCCGCTACTCCGGGGGATTCCAGGACGGTCTGCAACACGGACACGGCTCGTTGTCGTTCAGCAATGGCGCCTCCTACGTCGGCGATTGGAAGCGAGGCACGCGCAACGGAATGGGAACGGGGATCTTCCCCGATGGTCGTGTACTGGCCGGACGCTGGTCCGAGAATCACTTCGAGGGAGCCGGCGTTTCGCCGGACCGGGCGTCAGCGCGAATCGATTGGCCGGACCTGTCGCGTCCGGCACCCCACGTGGGTGGCGGTGAGCAGGACGCGGCCCTGATCGTCGGCCTCGAGGATTACGCGCACGTCGCGGACGTTCCCGGCGCCGAGCGAAACGCCGTCGATTGGTACCGCTACCTCATCAAGACGCGCGGTCTAGCGCCCGAGCGCGTCGCGCTGTTGCTCGATGCGGACGCGACGCGGGAGGAGATTCGCATCGCGGCCGGAGAAGCGGCCCGCCTCGTCGGTCCGAGGGGACGGCTCTGGTTCGTCTTCATCGGTCATGGGGCGCCCGCGGTCTCGGGCGACGACGGTCTGCTCGTCGGATTCGATGCGCAACAGAAATCGCGCAGTCTGAAGGCGCGCAGCGTGCGTCGATCCGAGCTGCTCGCAATTCTCGAGGCGAGTCGTGCACGCGGTATCCATGTCGTGCTCGACGCCTGCTTCTCTGGGCGCCGAAGCGACGGCGAGCCCCTCGTGCCCGCGTTGCAACCGCTCGTCCTCATGTCGTCGGCGCCGACGACCGATCCGCGAACGACGTTGATGACGGCGGCGGCGAGCGATGAGTTCGCCGGACCGCTGCCCGGCGCCGAGCGACCTGCCTTCAGCTATCTCGCGCTCGGTGGCCTGCGCGGTTGGGCAGACGTGGATCGTGACGGTCGGGTCAGCGCCGGCGAGCTCCATCGCTACGTCGCGGCAACCCTGCGCTCGACGCTACGGGGGCGACGTCAGACACCGACGTTCACGGGGGACGATGCGATGCGCCTCGCCCGCTCTGCGGACGAGGCCGGGCCCGACGTGACGGAGCTGCTCTTCGAGGCGCGCAACGCGGTCGACTCGCGATGAGCCGACTCGCTGCCGACCGGATCGTAGACCGGGGCCGCAGGGGGGCGACCCGTCTCGGATCGAGACCCCGTGTGAGCGCTCGGCGTGTTCTCTCCCTCCGGTTCGTCCTGGCACTGGCACTGCTCGCGACGTCGGGCTGCCTGGGTTGCGCGAGCCCGCCCTCGGCGTGGACCGTCGTGGCGCCGGATGCCGGTACGGTTCTCGAAGGTGGACTCGAGTCCCGCGAAGGCGAGCGCGTCTCCATTCTCGATGCGCCCCGCGTGCGACGTCTCGGGCGTCGCGGCTGGGTCGAGGTCGACGCAGCCGTCTTGGCTTCGGATGAAGAGTCGCCGGCCGCGGCACGGCGTCGCGCGATCCGCCGGGCCCGCCGAGCCGCCGTCGAATACATCGCCGGCGTCTCGGTTCGCAGCAGTCTCGTCAGTCTCGATCAGGTCTCACAGGGCGCGACGCACGAGCTGTTGCAGGAGCTCGTGGCGACCCGATCGGAGGCGCTGATCGTCGACGAGAAGCTGCTCGACGCGCGCACCCTGATGTCGACGCGCGGCGCGTACCGCGTCCGGGTGAAGCTCGCGGCCCGTGTGCTCGAGCCGAAGAAGAGCCGTCGCGGAGATTTCGAGACCGACGTCCGTCTGGATCGCAGCAGCTATCGGCCCGGGGATCGCGTGACGCTCTCCGTCCGGACTTCGCAGCCCGCCAGGCTCTACGTGCTGGGCGTGAGTGATGCGGGCGCCGTCGTACTGCTCCCGAACCGCCATCTGACCGACACGCGCGTCGCCGCGGACGAGTGGCTGGTGTTTCCCGGAGACGATCTCGAAGGCCGCGGCGTGTCACTCGTCGCACGCCTACCGGAGGGTCGCGATCGCAGCCAGGAGGCGTTGATCGTCGTCGCCCTGCGTGGGAATCGCCGACTCGAGGCGCCGCGTCCGGCGGCGGGTGCAGCCTTCGTGGTCGCCGAGGGCGACGACGCCTTTCGTGTTGCGAGCGAATTCCTGTCTCCGCTGCTCTCGATTCCGGCCGAAGATTGGACGTTCGCACAGCAGGTCTATTCGATCTCGGCGGACGATTGAACGTGACAGGTTGGATCCGGTAGCCTCCCCGAGATGAAGCAGATCCAAGCCGGGCGACCGTTCGATCGTTCGATTCTCCTGGCGGCGCTCGTCGCGCTCGTCGTGTCTCTCGGCTGCTCACTGCCGACCTATCACGCGAGTCGCGATAGTCGCCGCGCGCTCGAAGCCTGCGAGGCCGAGCACGGCCCGGGTGCCGAGGCCTGTGAGGCGGAGCGCGTTCGCGCCGGGCAGGAATACGACCGCTACGAGGATCGGGCGCGCGATCGCTGGAGCTGCTCGGCCGGGGGGCCCGAGTCGAATTGTCCGCCCGAACGGTAGGGGCTGGCTCCCGTCTTCAGCCGGGGGCCTCGGCGATCGCGAAGGTCATACCGCCGATCGCGGTCGTCGCGAGATGGGCCGTCCGCGTCGCGGGACATCGCCAGGTCGACTCGATCCCGCCCGCGGCCAGCTCGGCGAGCGACTCGTCGAGGTCGTCGACGTAGAGACAGAGATGGTGCATGCCCTCGCCCCGTCGGGCGAGGCGATCGGCGATCGGCGTCTCGCCTTCGAGTACCTGGTAGAGGCGCAGCCGCGATTCGCCCAGGTCGCAGAAGCTCGCCCGAAAGCTCGTCGCGATGCGATCTCCGTGATAGACGGCGCGGGGCATCGGAAACTCCCCGGTTCGAAAGGGGCCGAGGCCCATGGTCTTGGAGTAGAAATCGATCGTCCGTTGCGTCTCCACGACCACGAGGCCGAGATGGTTGTGGCCCTGCTTGCCGGCGTGGCCACTGCCGATCATCACCTCGAAGGTGACGCCGCCGATCGACTCGCTCTCGACATAGCAGAAGGAGCCGTAGGGCAGTCCCCAGAAAGGCTCGATACCGCGCCAGTAGAGCTTGCCGAGCGTGTCGAGGTAGGCGTCGGCGGTGCACTTGTCGATGTTCAAATGATTCATGCCCTCGCCGTGTTCCTCGAGGAAGGCCGCGTGCGGCGGTCTTCCGTCGATCACCTCGATCAGCTCGAGCTCGCTCGCGCCGAGAGGCGCCGTGGCGACGCGCATCCGAGCCGGTGCCGAGCGATCCCCCGCCGCTTCGCGATAGGTCGCTCGAGGTGATTCGATTTCTTCGATTTCGAAGGGGCCGAGTCCGAGTCCTTCGCTGTACAGCTCGACGACCGGCTCGATCGCCTCGACCGCCACGCCGACGGCGGTACCCAGTCCGAGATCGATTCGCATTCTCGTCTACCCCCTTTCACTCGTGCGCGCCGGGCTCGCCGTCGCCGCGAAACGGCCGGCGCGTCTGCCGAAGAAGGTGCAGTCCGACAGCGACATGCCGCTGTTGTAGCCCTGTGCCGGGATCCCGGACGTCGTACGGCCGGCTGCGAAGAGGCCTTCGACGATCTCGCCTTCGGGCGTCAGCACGCGGCCCATCGTGTCCGTTCTCAGGCCGCCCAGCGTGAAGAAGGGGTAGGGGAAGCTCGAGCGGCGCAGGTCGATCGCGCGGAAGGGCGGATGTTCGAGCGGCGTGATCCACTCGGGTCCCTTGTGGAAGAGGGGATCTTCGCCGCGACGAGCGCCCGCATTCCAGCGGGCGAGCGTCGCGACGAGGCTGCCTTCCGGCAGGGCGAGCTGCGCCTCGAGCTCCTCGATCGTCTCGGCTTCCGCGATCGTGGGAAACGGCAGCTGCGGTTCGGCGTACGTCTCGTCGTCGTGAATCAGGTAGGCGACACCTTCCTGGCGATTCAGCGTGACGTCGCCGTGCACGGCCTGGTAGACGTCCTCGTTGATGAATCGCTCGCCGCGGCCGTTCACGCAGATGCCGCGTACGAGCGATCGCGGCTTCGAGAAGGGGATCATGACGCAGCCTGCGTCCATGCGGATCGCGTCCCCACCGGCGGCCATGCCGAGACGAATGCCGAGTCCGTCCTCCGCCTCGGTACCGACGGGGTTGCAGTCGAGCAGAGACGGCGCGTAGCGGCCCAACATCTCGCGATTGAAGCCGAAGCCACCCGTGCACAGGATCACGCCCCGCTCGGCGGCGATCCATTGCTCTTCGGCGCTCTCCTGGCCGTCTTCTCGATCGCTCCGGCTGCCGCCGGCTCGGACTCCGACGCCGACGACGCGCCCGTATCCGTCGACGGCGAGCCGCGTCGTCTCGACCTTCGTGCGAACGGCGATCTCCTCGCGGTCGATCACGTCCTGGAGGACGCGCATCAGAACGATGCCGGAGTCGCCCTGGTTCTCGACGTTGTGACCGCGGGGTGCGGGCTTGGCGATCTCACAGTAGGGATGGGCGGGCTCGCTACCGGTGAAGGTCAGTCCGTCCGGGCCGGGCGGGTTCGTCGCTTCGGTCGTCGGAACGAAGCTCGCTTTGAACGGCACGCCCTGCGCCACGAGCCAATCGTAGTGCTCGACCGATTCCCGTACGAAGAGATCGATCTTGTCTTCGGGGGCGCCGGGCCCGCACGCCAGCCTCATATAGGCGGCCATCGCCTGGGTCGAATCCTCGAAGCCGCAGGCGTGCTGGAGGGCCGTGCCGCCCCCCAGGTAGAGCTGCCCCGCTGCGCGCGCGGAGGTGCCACCGCCCTGGGCCTGCTTTTCGAGCACCAGGACGCGCGCGCCTTCGCGATGGGCCTCGAGTGCCGCGCAGGCGCCTGCGGCGCCGAGGCCGACGACGACCACGTCCGCCGTGGCGCTCCATTCCGAGATCCGACTGGCCGGGCGCAGGCGGTCGCTGGCGAATCGTTCGGGCATGACTGAGAGTATATCCGTCGTTCCGGCGCGAACCCGCTGTCGGAACGCCGATCGCTTTCGCCGACGGAGCTCGATCGGGCACCGTCGCGTCGGACGTGCGCAGAGACCAGGGGAGCCGATGTTCGAGTTCGATCCCTTCGCCGAGTCCTATTTCGACGATCCCTTTCCCGTCTACAAACGACTGAGGGACGAGGCGCGGGCCTACTACAACGAAGAGCTCGATTGCTATTTCCTGTCGCGTTTCGACGATATCTGGGATGCGGTCAGCTCTGGCCACTTCTCGCATCGCAAAGGCACGAACACGCAGGATCTGCTCGCGGGCAAGCCGCCCAACCTGGCGCTGTCGTCGATGGTGCCCCCGGATCACACGGCGCTTCGGAAGGCACTCTGGCCCTTCTTCTCGCCGCGCTCGACGCGGGCGCTGGAGCCCTTCGTGCGAGAGCACGTCACCCGCTTCCTCGAGGAGGGCATCGCACGCGGCCGGATCGACGCGAACGGGGAGCTCGGAAGGCGGATCAGCGTGCGCGTCGCCTTCCGCCTGATCGGGCTGCCCCAGTCCGACGCGGACCGTGCGGGCGATCTGGTCGGGCTCGCCTTCGATCGCTCACCCGACGTGAAGGGACCGAACGAACGGGCGCTCGACGCGCAAGCGGAGCTCCACGCCTATCTCGCGGACCAGATCGAGCTGCGCCGCAGGAATCCGAGCGACGAGGGGCTCCTCGGCCGACTGATCGCGTTCCGTCTGCCGAACGGCGAGCCGCTGCCCGTCGAGCAGCTGCTCTCGAACCTCTACCTGCTCGTGATCGGCGGCACGGAGACCCTGCCCAAGGTCTTCGCGGGCGGTGTCTATCAGCTCTGGAAGCACCCCGACCAGCGCGACGAGCTCGCGCGGGACCCATCGCTCACGCAGGACGCCTTCTGGGAGATGCTCCGCTACGAGATGCCGACGTTGATGTTGGGCGCCTGCGCAGAGCAGGACACCGAGATCGGCGGGGGTACGAAGATCCCGGCCGGTCAGAAAATCATGCATCTCTGGGTCTCGGCGAATCGCGACGAGCGCGAGTTCGACGAGCCCGATCGCTTCGACATCCATCGCCGTGCGCCGCGGATCCTGAGCTTCAACAATGGCCGCCATCGTTGTCTCGGCGCGCACGTCGCGCAGATGGAGGGACGCGTCCTGCTGGAGGGCCTGCTGGCGTGCGCACCGGAGTTCGAGATCGACGAGGCGGGTGCCGTGCGGATTCGCTCCGAGTTCTTTCGTGGCTTCGATCGACTCCCGATCGTCTTCGGGTGACGCTTCTGCGACAGATAGGGGAGGACGTGGGATGAGAGAACCGATCCGGCCGAACGACCGGCCCGATCGAAACGGCAGCGCGGCACCGAACGGGACCGCGCTCGGCACGGTTCGCATCTGTGACTTCACCGGGCAGCTCGCCGGCGCCGGCGCGACGAAATGGCTGGCAGCCTTTGGCGCCGAGGTGATCCGGATCGAGGATCCGGTCAACCAGGGCATGTGGGACGTGCTGCGCAACTACGACCCCTTCGTCGACGAGCGGCGAGGACCCGATTTCGGCGGTGGCTTCAACAACCACAACGTCGAGAAACGCGGCATCACACTCAATCTGCGAACCAAGCGCGGCAAGGAGATCCTCGAGGAGCTGGTCCGCGTGTCGGACGTCGTGTCCGAGAACTTCGCCGCCGGCGTGCTCGCGCGATGGGGGTTCGGCTGGGATCATCTCCGCTCGCTGCGCGGGGACATCATCTACGTCTCGAATTGCGGCTTTGGACACACGGGGCCCTACGCCGCCTACAAGACCTGGGGACCGATCGTTCAGGCGATGAGCGGTCTGACCTTTACGTCGGGTCTGCCGGACGAGGAGCCCGCTGGCTGGGGCTACTCCTACATGGATCACACCGGCGGCATGTACATGGCGCTCGCGATCCTCTTCGCGCTGATCCACAAGCAGCGGACCGGCGAGGGACAATGGGTCGACCTCTCCTGTACGGAGGCGGGGCTGTCGCTGAACGGCCCGGCGATCCTCGACTGGACCGTGAACGGACACGCGATGCGCCGGCCGGGCCGACCGGAGGGCAATCGCAGCTCTTCGCCACCGATGGCGCCGCATGGCATCTTTGCCTGTCGCGGCGACGACGACTGGATCTCGATCGCGTGTCGTAGCGACGCGGACTGGGAAGTGCTGGCCGGCGTGATCGACGCGAGCTGGGCGCGGGAAGCGAAGTGGAAGACGCTCGCGGGACGGCTCGAGGATCAGGACGAGCTCGAGCGTCGGCTGGAGGCGTTCACACGCGAGCAGGAGAAGTTCGCGTTGCAACGTCGGATCGTCGCGGCGGGCGTCCCGAGTGCGGCCGTCCAGAAGCCGGCCGAGCGGATCGATCACGATCCCGGTACGAGCGAGTTCGGGCTCTGGCCCGAGGTCGTACACAGCAAGATGGGGCGGGTGCGTGTCGACGGCCTGCCGGCGCATTTCTCGAAGACCGATTGGAAGATCGAGCACGGTGGCCCCTGCGTCGGCGAGCACACGGACGAAGTGCTGGCCGATCTGTTGGGCTACGACGCCGACGAGATCGCAAAGCTGCATGCGGAGGGGATCGTATGAGGAGCGATGCGAACGGTCTGCCGGGTGCCCTCGCTGGCACACGGGTCGTCGAGCTCGCGAGCGAGCCGGGCGCCTTCGCCGGCAAGCTGCTCGGCGACATGGGCGCGGACGTGATCCTGGTCGAGCCGCCTGGAGGTCACCCGAGTCGGCGCACGCCGCCCTATCGTCAGTCGCCGGTCGCGACGACTGGCGAGACCGAGCCCCGCGCGGCTGCCACCGACGCGGGGAATCCGCCCGAGAGTCTCTATTGGTGGCACTATCACACGAGCAAGCGGGGCATCGTGCTCGATCTCGAGAAGGGCGCCGGTCACGAGGCGTTTGTCCGCCTGGTCGAGTCGGCCGATCTGCTCCTCGAATCCGAGCCACCGGGGCGGTTGGCGGCGCTCGGGATCGACTACGACACGCTCTCGCGACGCAAGCCGGGGCTGATCCACGTATCGCTCACCCCGTTCGGGCGCGAGACCACACGCCGACACGAGCCCGCGACCGATCTCACGATCCTGGCCGGCGGCGGACCCGCCTGGAGCTGCGGCTACGACGATCACTCGATCCCGCCGATTCGCGGCATGGGCAATCAGGGCTACCAGACGGGCTGCCACTACGCCGTCCTGTCGGCGCTGACCGCGATCTTCCATCACGGCGTGACCGGAGAGGGACAGTTCATCGACGTCAGCCTCCACGCCGCGGCGAACGTCACGACGGAGATGGCGACGTATTTCTACCTCGTGGCAGGCGAGACCGTCCAGCGTCAGACGGGGCGTCATGCGATGCCGACGCCGTCGATGGCCGTGCAGATCGAGTGCAAGGACGGACGTTATGCGACGACGGGGATGCCGCCGCGGACGCCGTCGGGCTTCGGCGACCTCTACGATTGGCTCGACGAGCTCGGACTCGTACCCGAGCTGCCCGAGGCCATCTTCCTCGACCGAGCGCGCGAGCGCGAGTCGATCGGCTTCGCGGAGATCGGCGTCGACGACGAGGTGACCGCGATCTTCTCCGCCGCGCGCGAGGCGATCTCGTTGATCTGCAAGAATCTGCCGGCGGACGAATTCTTCAATGGCGCTCAGCGGCTCGGTATCACCGTAGGTGCCGTGCTCTCGCCGGAGGAGGCCTACGAGGATCCGCATTTCGTCGAGCGTGGCTTTCAGGTCGAGGTCGAGCACCCCGAGCTCGGTTGCTCGATCCGATATCCCGGTGCGCCCTACCGACTGCCGGCGTCGCCGTGGGCGATCCAAAGGCGCGCACCTCGGCTCGGCGAACACGACGACGAGGTCTTCGCGGAGCTGGGGATCGCGAAATCGACTTACGCGGAGGTGCGTTAGGTGGCGGACGAGGAGGCGAGGCAAACGGGCGGGGCCGGCCGCCCCAGATCGATCGAGGAAGGAGCGGAGGATTTCCTCCGTCGCAATCGCGCCCCGCGCGAGATCGCGGCCGACTGGCACGATTGGATCAACCGCGGCGGCGGCGAGGTCTGGGCGCGTCCGGGGCTGTCTCGCGCACAGCGGAGCATCGCGACGATCTCGATCCTCTCCGTGACCCATCAGGAGGGTCCGCTGCGCGTGCACGTCGAGGCCGGTCTGGCCAACGGTCTCAGCCGACGGGAGATCGGGGAGGTGATCATGCACAGCGCCGTCTACGCGGGTGTTCCCCAGGCCCTGCGCGCGATGCAGATCGCCTACGACGTCTTCGAGGCACTCGACCAGGCGGCCGATGGCGTCGTCGTCGGCTCCGGGGATTGAATCCCGATCGGTGTTCGGCCTACCGGGAGTGAGCGCATCGCGGAGGCTGCTTCGCCTCGGCCTGCGGATCCTGCTGCGTGGCATCGTCCTCGCGCTCGGCGTGACCTTCGTCCTCGTCGCACCCCTTCGCTATCTCGATCCCCCGACCAGCTCGATCATCCTGCAACGCGAGGCCAGCGCGCTCGCGCGGGGCTCGCCGCCGCCCCCGCACGTCTGGCTCGACCGCCAGCGGATCGCGCCGCAGCTCGCACTCGCGGTGATCGCGGCGGAGGATCAGAAATTCCCCGAGCATTTCGGCTTCGATCTCACGTCGATCCGCAAGGCGATCGGCGAGGGTCGCGCGCGCCCACGCGGCGCCAGCACGATCTCGCAGCAGGTCGCCAAGAATCTCTATCTGTGGTCCGGTCGCAGCTGGATCCGCAAGGGTCTCGAGGCGTGGCTCACGCTCGCGCTCGAGCTCCTGCTGCCGAAGGGTCGCATCCTCGAGATCTACCTGAACGTGGCGGAGATGGGGCCCGACGTCTTCGGCGCGGGCGCCGCGAGTCGTCATCATTTCGGGCGCCGGGCGGACGAATTGACCGCGCACCAGGCCGCGCTCGTCGCCGCCTGCCTGCCGAATCCCCACCGGCTGTCTGCCAGCCGGCCATCCGCCTACGTGCGCGAGCGAGCGGACACGATCCGGCGCGAGATGCGCCGCCTCGGTGGTCCTGCCTTTCTCGCGACACTGGAAGGAGCTGCCAGCGCGTCGCGGTAGCGCTCCGCACAGAGTTCGAGAGGAGGGGGGACGAGGAATCTCCGCACACGAGCCGCGAGCAGCGGCGGGGGAGTGAGAGATGGCATTCGGAAGGAGTCGAAACGCGGACGCGGACGAGAGCGGCAAAGCGGACGCGAACGAGGTGCAGGGCGCGCCCCAGGCCTACCTCGATCGAGCGAGCGTGGTGAGCGGCGATCTGCGCTTCGCCGAGAACGTCCTGATCGAAGGGCAGGTCGAGGGTCAGATCCGCGCCGCGAAATCCGTCGTGATCGCCGAGGGTGCGGCGATCGACGCGTCGATCGAAGCGGAGATGCTCGAGGTGCGTGGCTCGGTCACGGGCGATATTCGCGTCAGCCGACGCACCGTGCTGCACAAGTCGGCTCGGGTCGAGGGCGAGATCCACTCCTGCGGAATCGTCGTCGAAGAAGGGGCACATTTTCGCGGCTGCATCGTGATCGAGCCCGAGCCGCGCTCGACGTCGGCCGCTGCGCTAGAGAGTGGGTCGAACGGCCCGACGGGGTCCGAGAAGGGCGATCCGCACGCGGGAGCGTCTGCCGGCGCGCGAGCCGGCGGTGACGAGTCGCACGACTCGAAACGGGTCGACTGACCTTCAGCGCGTCGCTCGTTCGAGCACGGCGCGACCCACCGGGCTGTGGCGCAGACCCGAGCTGAGCGTGCGCAGCGTGACGCTCGTTCGCTGGCCTGCGACATCCGTCGCGAGGATCCCGTGCTGCCAGTCGTAGCGAGCCGCTCCCCACAACACGGTGAGGGATCGACGCGCCAGCGGAACGCGTACGCAGCCGCGCTCGGCGTCCTGTCGTAGAAACGTGAGCGTCGCGTCGGATTGCAGCGACAGGGCGAGGATCATCTCGCCGTAGGCAAACGTATCGTCGATGTGGAAGTCGAGGTTCGACGATTCCTCGGGGCGGTAGCGAAGGACGAAGACGTCGGTCGTCCGATACGCCGCGAGCGCCCGTTCCAGGGTGTGATCGCGCGACGCCGGTTCGCTCGCCTCGCGTTCGCGGCGGACACGCGCACGAAATTCCGACTCGATCGATCGTGCGTAGGCCGGGATGCCGTCGTAGTCGCCCAGCTTGAGCCGCTGTTTGTTGAAGTTGACCTTGGGCCCATGGTGCTGCTTCCACTTGCCACTCTGCGAGGGGACGAGCGGCTCGCGCTCGATTGCTGCGATGAGTGCGCGCTCCTGCATCGCGTCCAGGAGCTCGGGATAGATGCGAACGCCCTCGAATTCGGGACAGCCAGGCGCCGACTGGGTCGCGACGTTGAATTCGAAGATTCCGGCGGCGCGGCCCGATCGCGCTTCCGCCAGGGCTTCGGGCGTGAGGTACTCGGGCGTCGGCCAGGGATCGTCGAGCTTGTAGCGCCTTCGAAGACCGGGATCGAGACAGCGCGCGCACCAGCGGACGCCGGTACAGGCACAGCGCTTCTCAGCGGAGATTTCGGCGGGCAGCTCGGTCGCCAATTCGGGGTCCTCTTCCTCCGGTGGGCGCGCCGTCGGAATATACTCGGGCCGACGTGCACGTCGTCGCGAGCGGCGAGCGTGCGACCGGGAGGGGACGGATGCGGGCGATAAGGGACGAGCCCTTCGCGATTCGGGCGAGCGACGCGACGCTCGCCGATCTCGATCGGCGGCTCGCGGCGACGCGTTGGCCCGAGCCCGACGAGCCGGGCTGGGCACGGGGTACGAACCGCTCGTGGCTGCGTGCGCTCGCCACCTATTGGCGTGACGAGTTCGATTGGCGCGCGCAGGAGGATTGGCTCGAGTCGGTCCTGCCCGGTCGACGTGCTCATGTCGGTGATCTCGATCTGCACTATTCGATACGCCGCGGAGTGGGGACGGCGGCGCTCCCGATCCTGTTGCTGCACGGTTGGCCGAGCTCGCCCGTCGAGATGCATCGCATCGTCGGGCCGCTGGCCGATCCGGCCGCACACGGAGCCGACCCCGCCGACGCCTTCGACGTCGTCGTCGCCTCGCTCCCGGGCCACGGCTTCTCGAGCGCTCCAGCCGATCCACGCTTCGGCGCGGACGACTGCGCCGATTGCCTGCGGGACCTGATGGTCGACGTCCTGGGCTTCGATCGATTCGTGGCACACGGCGGCGATCGAGGGGCCTTCGTCGCGACCGGCCTGGCGCATCGGTACCCCGAGCACGTCGCGGCGATCCACCAGACGCTGCCGATGGGGATTGCGGCGGATCCGCCGACGCCCGAAGAGAAGGCATGGCTCGCGCAGACCGCGCGCTGGAGCGCGGAGGAGGGCGGCTATTCGTCGCTGCAGAGTACGCGACCGATGTCGCTCGCCTACGGCCTGCACGACTCGCCGGTCGGGCTGGCCGCCTGGATCTGCGAGAAGTTTCGCGCCTGGAGCGACGTCGAGGACGACCCGTTCGAGGTATACACGCGCGAAGAGCTGCTCACGAACGTCATGCTCTATTGGCTATCCGGCTCGTTCTACTCCTCGGCGCGCTTCTATTGGGCCCATCGCGTGGCGCCGCCCGCCGCGGTACGTCCCGAGCGGATCGACGTCGCCACGGGGATCACGCTCTTTCCCAAGGAGGTGATGCGTCCGCCGCGGAGCGCCGTCGCCCGAAAATACGACCTGCGGCATTGGCACGAGCCGGAGCAGGGAGGACATTTTCCAGCACTCGAGGCGCCCGACGTCCTCGTTCAGGAGCTGCGCAGGTTCTTTCGTCCCTTCCGTCGGCACCCTTCGAGCTGGAGGGGGCGTGAAGGTCGCCCTGCGCAGTCGCGTCGAGCGCTTGCGACGAGCAGACCGCGCGACGTCGATCGAGAGGGGCGGCGAATCGGGAACGGTCTAGAATTCCTGGACAACGCCCGAATGGCATCACGCGGTCGCTCGATCACGGTTACACCGCGTCCAGGAGGATCGCCAGCATGTCCGCCCCCACTCCCAGCCCGTCCCGCCAACCGATCGCGGATTGGGTAATCGACGTCGACACGCATATCACCGAGCCGCCGGATCTCTTCTCGAGTCGATTGCCCGCGAAGTTCCAGGATCGGGCGCCGCGCGTCCATGTCAACGAGCAGGGCAACGAGGAGTGGATCGTCGGCGACCTGTCGCCGATCACGCCGATCGGCCACACGGCGACAGCGGGCTGGAAGGAGCCTTTTCCGGCGGCGCCGTCGGGCTTCGCCGAGTGTCCCCAGGCCTCGCACGATCCCCACGCGCGACTCGAGTACATGGACTCGCTCGCGATCTGGGCGATGGCGCTCTACCCGAACGTCGGCGGCTTCGGCAGTCAGGTCTTCCTCGGACTCAAGGATCCCGAGCTGATGCTCGCCTGTGTGCGGGCCTACAATGATTTCCTGACCGACTGGTCCGAGCCCGCGCCCGAGCGCTTCATTCCGATCACGGCGCTGCCCTTCTGGGACGTCGCCGCGTCGGTCGCGGAGATCGAGCGCTGTGCCAAGAAGGGACACAAGGGCATCCTCTTCACGGGCGAGCCGCAATCCCATGGCATGCCGGTCCTCGCGAATCCGCATTGGAACGATCTATGGGCCTGTGCGCAGGCGCACGACATGCCGATCAGCTTTCATATCGGTGCCGGCAACTTCACGGGCGAGAGCTTCTGGACCCCGGAACGGATCGAGCACTACGGACCGGGCTCGGTGAATGGCATCTTCACGACCGGCCTCTTCCTCGACAACGCCAAGCAGATCGTCGACCTGCTCTTCTCGGGCGTGCTCGCGCGCTATCCCGAGCTCAAGTTCATTTCGGTCGAGAGCGGTATCGGTTTCATCCCCTTCCTGCTCGAGTCCTGTGACTACACCTACGACTACGGTCAGGTGCGCAGCCAGCGACCCGAGATGAAGCTGCGGCCGAGCGAGTATTTCGAACGCCAGGTCTACGCGTGTTATTTCTTCGAGGAATACGCACCGAGTCACCTGCTCGATCGCATTCCGCAGGACAACGTGCTCTTCGAGACCGACTACCCCCATCCAGTCTGCCTCTACGGCAACGTGCGCGAGAAGATCGACGCCGGGCTCGGCGAGGCGAAGCCCGAGCATCGCAGCAAGCTGCTCTTCGACAACGCCGCCCGGATCTACAAGGTCGGGCGACCGGATCGCGCGCCGGCGCTCGCGTGATCCGCGAGCAGGTTGGAACGCAGGCGGCGCGCGGACTGGAGCGCGGCAGAGAGGAGGATCGCGTCGCATGGCCAGGACCCCGCTCGAGAAGTTCCCTGAGCCCGATCTCGGAAGCGAGCTGATCCCCAAGGAGCGGTACACGTCTCGGGAGTGGCTCGCGCGGGAGTTCGACCTCATGTGGTCGCGCGCCTGGCTGATGGCCGGGCCGATCGCGGATCTCGAGCAGGTCGGCGATTTCTTCACCTTCGAGATCGGTCGTGAATCGATCATCGTCGTCCGCTCGGGTCGGGACCGGATCGAGGCCTTCCACAACGCCTGCCAACACCGCGGCTATCGCGTCTGCGAGGTCCTGCGTGGCCACGAGAAGGCCTTCGTCTGCCCCTACCATCTGTGGACCTACGATCTACACGGCACGCTCCGGGGCGTGCCCGATCGGGACGATTTCCCGCAAGGCCTGCCGAACGACGCGAGGCTGCAACCCGTGCTCTGCGATACCTGGGGCGCCTGGGTCTTCATCAACATGGATCTCTCGGCGGAGCCGCTGGCGGATTTCCTCGGCGTCGCTGGCGATCACCTCGCGCCTTATCACTTCGACCGGGACTACGCGCTGACCGCCGACATCAGCTTCGAGTGGGCCTGCAACTGGAAGGTCGGGGTCGACGCGTTCAACGAGGTCTACCACGTTCAAGGCATCCACCCCGAGCTGCTCGAGATCAGCGACGACGTCGACTGCCCGATCGATCTGTTCGGGAGACACAGTCGTTTCCTGTTCAAGGTGGGAACACCGAGCCCCCGCTGGACCGACGCGAAGGCGCGTGCGGCCGGTTATCGCGATCGCAACCAGGTGACCAAGGAGATGTCGGCGGTGCTCGAGACTTTCGGGCTCGATCCACGCGCATTCGACGGCAAGGTCGACACGATTCGGCCCGCGCTGATTCGGGCGCTACGCGAGCGCGGCGAGCAGGCGAACCTCGGCTTCGGGGAGCTGCACGACGAGCAGCTCTGGCTCGACGTGCACTATTCCTTCTTCCCGAATCTCACCTTCAATATCAGCCCGGGTCATTTCTGGCTCTTCCGCCATCGTCCGCATCCGACCGACCCGAACAAGATGATCTGGGACTATTACAACTACGACCGTGTACCGCGCGGCGCCGCACGTCCACCGCGTCCTCCCCATCGCGATGCCGTCTGGGGCGACGGCCAGGAGAAAGAGCTGCATCTCGCGCTGCGACAGGACGGTGACGCCGCGGCACCGATCCAGGCCGGCATGCACTCGCGCGGCTTCGAGGGATTGCACCTCGCGGCCCAGGAACGCCGGATCCGGCTCTTCCATGCCGTGCTCGCGAGCTATCTCGAGGGCGGGAACGGGATCGTGGCCTAGGGGGTCGTCGGCACGTACCAGATCGGCGAGGCCCAGGCGCGCTCCTGGATCGTGTGGCGATCGTCTGCTTCGCGACACGCGGCCGGCAGCGCCGACTCGTCCGCGTCGGGAAGCCCCTCGCGCAAGCGCAGGCACTCCCAGCCCGACCAGCGACAGCTCGGGTTCTCGACCACGCGGGCGTAGTAGACGGCGGGGCGGTCGGGATCGAAAGCGGGATCCTGCCAGACGCTGCAGAGGCTGTTCGCGCCCGGTCCCTCCGGCTGGCAGGTGCGCAGGTCGACGCGGGCGTCGTTCGCGTTGCCCGCCACGTCGAAGACGCGCTGGTGAACCTCGCCGTCGGCCTCGGTCCAGCTCTTCACGATCTGGATTCGTTGCAGCAGGCCGCCCGGATGTTCGGGTATGCCGGCATCGCGCAAGGCGGAGACGAGAAAGCGTGGCGCGTCGGCGTGGCCTGGACGCGGCTCGAGTCGACTGCCCATCGGCACGCCGCCGGCATAGCCCGTAGCGACGAGCGACTCGGCGTCGCAGCTGGCTTCGGGGTACTCCCAGCCGCCGAAGAAGCGCACTTCGATCCGCGGGCCGCTCGTGCCGAAGGTCTCACGTCGTCGCAGCGCCGCGAAGATCGACTCCCGTGAGTTCTCCTCGGCCCAGACGCCGACGAGGCCGCCGGGATTCTTCAGCAGGTCGGGCACGACGATGGTCGATTCGGCAATTCCGAGGCGGGCTTCGGGCGTCGCGTCGCGAAATCCGCCGGCGCCTTCGAAGCTGTACTCCTCGACGTCGCCGGGGGTCCCGTTGTGCGTATCGGTGCTCGCGATCAAGCCGAACTCGAAGGGGTTCACGCCGAGTCGTTCGATCTCGACGAGACCCAGGCCGAGGACGTTTCGCACGTAATCTCGTCGTGACACGCAGCCTCGACCCGCGAGGGCTCCCGACCCGCGCGATTCGCCGCAATCCTCGGCGTCGCGCGGGCGGAACGCTTCGAAGTCACAGAGCTCGTCGGGTGCGCCGGCGATTCCGGAGAGCCCGTTGCGACATTCGGAGTCGCCCTTCACCTGCATGATCTCGACGAGCGGCTCGAGTGCGGCCCGTTCGGCGGCGAGCGCGTGTCGTTCTTCGCGCGAGGCGGTCTCCGGAATCTCGGAGGCAAAGAGGTTGCCGTTCGAGAGATTCGAGTTGTGCGGAATCGCGAGCACGTCGCAGCCGGTACTGGCGTCGAGGCACTCCGCGCGCAAGCGCCTCCAGAGCCCCGGGGCCGTCGTCTCGTCGATCGAAGTGATCGGCATCGGCGGCACGGTCGCGTTTCGGAAGACAACGTTGCGGTGGATCTTGGTGAAATTCGGTGTCAGCGTCCACTCGTAGGCGACGAACGTGCTGAACTCGCAGGCTGGGCTCTCGTCGTTCCAGCGCGCGGCCGCTTCTTGCACGGATTGCCAGACGCCACGCGCGGCCGCCGCGCAGCGGGCACCGTCCTCGCCACAGACGGCGGCCGGCCGCCTGATGTCCACGTTTCGCGCAGCGACCATCGGCTCGACGCCCATCAGGCGGGCCATCCGCACGACGATCGAGTTGGCTAGGGCCTCGGCGGCGACGGGGCTTCGGTAGCCCGTGCAATTCGGGCTCCCCCAGGCGGGGTCGTCGGGGTCGGTACAGATCGCGACCTCGCCGAAATTCTCGGCGTGGTCGGTGATCGCAGCGAAATCGAGGGGGCGCTCGAGACGCGTCGTGCGCGTGCCGATGCCGTTCGCATCGAGCGGCGGTAGACGGATCGAGCGGCCGCGCGCGAAGCCGTAGGCCTCGTCGAGAGTCGCGCGCGTATCGGTGGCGAACGCGTCCGCCGAGAGACCCGTATGCACGTGGAGGTCGCCGAAGAGCGCCTGCCGTCGAGGATCGTAGGCCGCGCACGCCGCAACCCCGCCGTCCGTCGCGCCATTCGTCGTCGCGGTCGCCGAATCGGCTGCTGCGGTAGGCGCGGGTCGAGCGGCGGCGTGCGACGCGGGGTCGAGGGCCCCGCGCTCGGGTGCGGTGCCGGGCCCCGGACTCGGGTCGCAGCCGATCGTGGTCGCGAAGATCATGAGTCCGGTGGTGAGGCGGGC
Organism: Myxococcota bacterium; assembly: GCA_965223565.1. GTDB lineage: Bacteria > Myxococcota_A > UBA9160 > UBA9160 > UBA4427 > UBA4427. The sequence continues at coordinate 78,197 of CBDCWV010000001.1, forward strand.
GCGACGCGCCCGCGGCGTCGATTGTGGGGCGAGGGAGGAGAATGGGGTAGGCATGGGCTCCGATCTTCGCGCGGGGTGCGCGCGGGCGAAGATGCACGATGGTGCGCGAATCTGCGAGGCCGGCGGTCGCCGATCGGAACGAGTGCCTGCGCCGCGTTAAGCTTGGCGCGCGCGCCCGCTCGAGCGTCGGAACGAAGAGGGTGTGGGCGGCGAGGCGAAGGACGAAGGGAGGCTCGAGAGGGCGGAATGCGATACCAGATGCTCGGCGAGACGGGAATCAGCGTGAGTCGTTATTGCCTCGGCGCCATGATGTTCGGGGCGATGGGCAATCGCGATCACGCCGAGTGCATCTCGATGGTCCATCGCGCGCTCGACGCCGGGATCAATTTCATCGACACCGCCGACACCTACTCGAAGGGCGAGTCGGAGACGATCGTCGGCAGGGCGCTCGCCGGGGGACGACGTGACGACGTCGTCCTGGCGACCAAGTTCTACAATCCGATGCCCCCGTCGCCGCCGCGCGCGGGCGAGGCACCCGGGGAGATCGATCGCAATCGCCGGGGCAGCTCGCGTCGCTGGATCGTGCGGGCCGTGGAAGAGAGCCTCACGCGCCTTGGAACGGATCATCTCGACCTCTATCAGATGCATCGCTTCGACGAACGGACGGCGCTCGAGGAGACGTTGCGGGCGCTCGACGACCTCGTGCGTTCCGGCAAGGTCCGCGCGATCGGCTCCTCGATGTTGCCGCCGGATCGGATCGTCGAGGCCCAACGGATCTCGAGCGAGCAGGGGCTCGCGCGATTTCGCTGTGAGCAGCCCTGGTACTCGATCTTCGCTCGCGAGATCGAGCGCTTCGTGCTGCCCAGCTGCGAGCGCTACGGGATGGGCGCGATCGTCTGGGGTCCCCTCGACGGGGGCTGGCTCGCCGGACGCTATCGCCGACCGGAGGACGTCGCGGCCGGGACCCGCGCCGCGTTGACGCAGAAGATGGTCCAGGCCGAATACGGCAGCTTGGACGAGATCAATCGCACGAAGTTCCAGCTGGTGGATCGACTCGAGGCGATCGCGCGTGAGGCGGGTCTCTCGCTTGCCCACCTCGCGATCGCGTTCGCCGGCGAGCATCCCGGCGTCACGTCCGTGATCATCGGCCCGCGTACGCCCGAACAGCTCGACGATCTGCTCGACTGCGCCGATCTCCGCCTCGATTCCGCGACGCTCGACGCGATCGATGCACTCGTTCCGCCGGGCTCGAACGTGAACCCCGATGCGTCGGGCATGATGCCGCTCGCCGCCCTCTCGAAGCGCCGTCGTCGGCGTCGTTAGACGACGCCGCGCCGAGTCCCGTGGCCGACCGGGCGTGCGCGCGGGCTGCGGCAGCTCGTGCGCAGCCGGCAGGCAGCTCGCCGAGTCGGCCGGCGGCCTGGCGGGGCGGCGTGCAATCTCCTTCAGACCCTCCGGCAGCACTCCGATACCGGGGACATGGGCTGGCTCGCGCGAAAGGCGGACGAATCCACGGCGCGCGCCGAGCGCGTCGTGCCACTCCGCGTCGCGCCGGTCGAGGTCCAGGTGATGGGCCGCGACAGCCTCGACGTGCTGCGGGCACGGAACGTGAGCATGACCGGGCTCGGCGTCTTCGTCCCTCACGGCTTCGCGGGCTTCGACCTCGAGGCCGAGGTCGGCCTGATCGTGACGCTGCCGCGGACGTCCTCGTTTCAGGCACGTGGCGTGATCAAGCACGTCACCGATGTGATCGGCGAGACCAAGCATTTCGGGCTGCACTTCACCGAAGTGAGCAAGCCCCACCGCAAGGCGCTCGAGCGCTACGTCAAGTCGCGTCTCGGCTGAGCGCTGGCCGAGCGCTCCGCCATCGGGCGTCGTCGGGGATCCGACGACCGCCCGAGTCGGTCTACGCGGCGCCGCTTCGGACGAAGCGCCGAAAGGCAGACGCGCTCCAGTTGTCGTGGTCCTCGCCCCAACCTCGTTTGCCATCGTCCCAGCGCCAGTCGGTCAGGCAGTTCCAGGTCCACAGGTTGGGATTCAGGTGGACGCCGATCTTGTTGTGTGGCTCGCCTTCGGCCTCGAGCGTGCGCCCGAGCTCGTCGCGGCCGGTGATGCGGACGCGCGAGGGGCAATGGTCCTTGCGGGTGAGTACCTCGCGTCTGCCCTCGACCAGCTTCGACCAGATGCCGTCCCGCAGCAGGAAGCCATGGATCCCGATATAGCCGTCGCCGAAATCGGCCGTGATCACGTGCCAGGCATCCCGCTCCGACATCGTCGCGTACGTGTACCCGCCTCGCTCGTTGGGTGCACCGGGATGGAGCGTCGCGCCGATCTGCGAGCGAACACCCCAGGAGCGATCGCGCATGCCGAAGGCATCGACCTCGATCGTCTCGTCCCGGATGCGAATCGTGCCGCGATAACGTCCGGGCTGGTCGAGATGGCCGCCGGCGAGTCGATTCGGCTCGCAGATCCCCTCGAAGACGAGATCGACCTCGACCTCCTCCGCATCCTGATCGAGGTAGTGGAGCGCGTACTTCGACAGGGGCGCCAGACATCGGTAGTGCAGGCCGTTCATCAGACGGAGATCGACGAGCTCCTGGTCCTCGGGGATTGGTAGGTGCCAGAGGTTCTTGTGGTAGATGCAGTTCCAGATCTCGGATCCCGAGTCGTCCCAGAGCAGACAGGCACCCGACGTGACGCCCTGATTCTTGCGGAAGAACGGGTAGAGCTGACCCGAGAGGTTTCGCTCCGGGACGGCGAACGTGAACCAGCAGGTCTCCGTCCAGAAGGGGTCATCGCTCGTCGGCGGGTGGAAGTGATCGTCGGGATGCATTTCCTGGGCCATGGCGTACGGGTCTCCTGCGAGTCGGATCCGATCCTATCGCGATTCGCGCGCCCGCACTCGCCGGCCGATCGTCGACGGGACTATCGTTCGTCCTTGAGAAACGGGATCGCGATGCGTACGCCGCGTCGCTCGACGGCGCGTCCGTTCACGACCCGCGGCGAATAACGCCATTGACGCACCGCGGCGAGCGCCGCGCGGTCGAAGATCGCGCTCGGCTCGGCCGCCACGACGAAGGGATCGCGCACGGTACCCGATGCATCGATCGTGAACTCGACGAGCACGCGACCCTCGATCCCCCGCGCGAGCGCCCGCTCGGGATAGGTCGGCGGGATCCGCAAGAGTGGGATCGCGTCCCCGTCGCTCGGCGCTCGACCGAGGCCACGCGTCGGATCCTCGCCTGGGTCGAAGGGCTCCTCCCGGAGACCGGGAACTGCGTGTCGTGGATCGCTCGGCTCGAGCGTGAGCGGAGGCACGGGTTCGAGGGGCGCTGGCGCCTTCGGCCGGACGATCTGTCGCGGCGGGCGCGTCTGTGGCGGGACTTCCTGACGGACCGAAACCCAGCGGACGACTTCGATCGGATCGGGCATTCGCTCGACCTCCTCGACTGCGATCAAGGCGGTCATCGTCCAGAAGAGCGCGAATGTGAGGCCGGTTGCGGGTGCCAACGATCCGATCATACGCTGCGTCATCTCGGGTCCCCTCCGCGAGCGGACGTGCTCGCGTCGAGGGAGGGAAACCGGGATCGTGCCGTCGGTTCGATCGTCGCGCGGGACGCGATTCGACTCAGGCGGCGTCGAGTGCGCGCAGGTAGTCGTCGAGCAGATCGCGGCGGTCTTCGATGCCGACGGAGACGCGGACGAGTCCATCGCTGAGGCCGGCGGCGCGACGCTGGTCCTCGTTCATCTCGGAGTGGGTCGTCGTGGCGGGATGGCAGGCGAGTGACTCCATGCCGCCGAGACTCACGGCATTCTTCGTGATCTCGAGATGCCGCAGGAAATCGAAGGCCGCCTTCTTGCCGCCCGTGAGCTCGAAGGAGAAGACGGCGCCGGGCTCGTCGCATTGCTCGGCGAAGATGCGACGCTGGTCCGGCTCTTCGAAGAGCAGGGGGTAGTGGATGCGCAGCACCTTCGGGTGTTCGGCCAGGTGCTCGACGATCTCCGCGGCGTTCCGGCTCTGGTGATGCATGCGGAGGGAGAGCGTCGGTAGCCGGCTATCGAGCAGCCAGGACTCGTCGGGCTGGAGGATGTTGCCGAGCAGGGCGCGGGCGGAGCGGAGCGTCTCGATCAGCCGCGGGTCGCCCGAGGTCGCCACGCCGCCCAGCATGTCACTGAATCCGGCCAGGTATTTCGTGGCCGAATAGACGCAGAGATCCGCGCCGAGCTCGAGTGGATGCTGGAAGGTCGGGCCGAGGAACGTGTTGTCGACGACGACGCGCGGGGGCTCGCTTCGCGCGCGGCTCGCTCCGATCGCGCCGCGCAGATCGGTCATGCGGAGGGTCGGGTTGGCGGGCGTCTCGATCAACACGACACTCAGATTGCTCGTCTCTTCGATCGCGCGCGTGAGTGCCGGGCCGTCACCCGCCGGCACCGCAACCGGATTGATGCCCCACGGCACGAGCAGCTCGTAGAGCAGATGATGCGATCCCCCGTAGAGTGGCGTCGTGTGGACGACCCCCGCACCTGGTCGACACAGCGTCTGGAGGATCGTGGCGATCGCCGCCATGCCGCTGTTGAAGACCACCGCGCCGGTGGCACCGCGATCCAGGGGCACGATCTGATCCTCGAGGATCTCCGCGTTCGGGTGGGAGAGGCGGGCGTAGATCAGCTCCAGATCCTCGTCCGGAACCGGCGCCTCCTGGCCGAGGGCGACGGCGAAGGCGCGTTCCGCTGCCTCGGGGCTCGAGAATACGTAGGTCGAGCTGCGGAAGACCGCCGGCCGAACCGAGCCGACCGATAGATGGGGATCGAATCCGCGCGTCAGCACCTCGGTATCGGGACGGATCGGCGCGCGCGGCGCCGAGCGCGCGACGGACGAGGCGGTCGGAGAAGGTCGCGGCTGGGGATCGGGCCGATCGGGCATGGAGTGCCTCCTCGTGCCGGATCGGCCGCTCACGCGCGCTGCTTGAGCGCTGCCGATCGATTGCGAACCTGCCCGAGAGGATACCGGCAACTCGATCGCAGTTGTGTGAAGCCCTTCACAGAGGACTTTCCATCCGGCGTGGATACTGTCACCGTAGATGCTGGAGAGCTCGCGATGTCCCCCCCGTCCGACCCCCGCCATTCTCTGCGCTTCGTCCATTCGAGTGTGTCCCGCATCCTCGGCTTCGTGGCGGGCGTCGGACTCGCGGGGCTCGCTCTGGGCCTTGCCGCGACAGCCCCCGCGAAGGCCGCAAACTTCCGCGGTCTCGGCGAGAGCGCGGCGTACGACCAGCCCGCCGTACTCCGACTGAACGCGGACGGCGATCAGCTCGTCGGGTCATTGCGCCCGCTTCCGGTCGGCGGCGCGCTCTCGCAGACCGGGGCCACATGGAACGAGCGGACACTCGGGGTCCAGATCGTCGGCCCCGCCCCCGCGCCCTATTCAGCAATCGTCGCCACGGGCCAGGAGACCGCGTCGAGCGGTGGGATCCGGCGCACGATCGGTTGGGCCGAGCGCGCTTCCTCGGGCGTCTTCGACCTCTGGCTGCGGACAGAGGATCCCGTCGCGGCGACGGACACCACGGTCATCGTGCCTCCCTATCCAACCCCGTCCGCATCGATGCTCGGCGACGACGTCAGTCGCGCAGGCCATTGGCTCGGTCGCTCGATCTCGGGGAGCAGCACGACGACGATCTTCTTCGACCCGACGAGCTCCACGATCACGGAGATTCCCGACCTCGTCGCGCGTGACATGGATGCCGAGGGCACGCGTGTCGTGGGAAGCGGTACGGCGAATGCACCTTCGACCGACGCGGTCGTCTGGGACGCCGCGACCGCTACGACGACGATCCTGCCGCCGCTTGTCGGAGGTGACTCGGCGATCGCGCTCGGCATCTCCGCTTCCGGGCGGATCGTGGTCGGCGCGAGCGAATCTTCCGCCGTTGCGGGCGAGTCACCGCCTCTCGAAGCCTTCCGCTGGCATCCCGATCTCGGTCTGCACGCGCTCGATCCGATTCCGCCGGGCGAGTCCCGCGTGAGCGAGGCACTCGCTACGAGCGATGACAACATCGTCGTCGGCAGCTACCGCGACGACGCCTCGGGCGAGGACCGCGCGTTCATCTGGACGCCGCGCGAAGGCCGCAGCGATCTCGCCAGCTACCTGGCGACGCGACAGGGGCTCGCCGCGGAGCTCTTCGGCTGGACGCTCATGCGCGCGACCGCGATCTCCGCCGACGGTCGCATCATCGCGGGCGAGGGGCGCAATCCGAGCGGACGGGACGAGAGCTGGGTCGTCGATCTGACCGAAGAGGACGAGGCCGAGCTCAGGCTGCGGCCGACGAATCCGCCGACCGACTGGGATCTCTACCTGAAATGCGGCGATCGTCCGATCCGCGAGCTCTATTTCGGGATCATCCCCGAGGCGGCGTTCCCCTTCGACGGCTTCTTCGACTTCGCGGATTGCACGAACCAGACCGTCGTGGGCGATCTCGACGCGGTCGACTGCGCCGGCAGCGGCTCGATCGGGCCGACCGTCTCGGAGGCGTCCTACGTGACGTTGCCGCGCGAGATCGAGGGGGATCCGATCGCGACGTTGCGCGCGGCGACACCCTACTTCGGCCTCTTCGGTCGCGGTGGGGAGAATGGCGACACGCTCTGCGAGCCGGGCGACGACGACGTCCTGCTCGGCCCCTTCCAGATCGACAGCAGCCAGTGGAATCCCGAGCTCACGGTCTCTCCCCTCGCCCCCTCGATCGCCGTCGACGGGCAGGGCGCGTTGCTGCCCGACAGCGAGATCCGACTGCTGCGAGAGCCCGGATCGGGCGGCGCCTTGCTCGACCTGCGGCCGTCGCTCGACGACGCCGACGGGTCGCGTTGGATGCTGAGCGTCACGGCGCCGAACGGACTCTCGAAATTCGTTTTCGGCGTGATCGTGCCGCCGCAGGGAACGGAGGTCTCGTTCGGCGGCTGCCTCGTCGACCTCGGCCCGCAACGCCGGCGGCGCTGTGCGGATGGCAGTCTGCTCGGATCGGATATCGATTTCTCGACCGTGCGCACGATCGGTCCGGATCGCGGACTCGCCGATTTCGGGCTGCGCCCGGACGCGCTCTACGTCTATCTCGAGGGCGCGGCGCAGGGGATCGGATCCCTGCCGCAGATGAACACGCCGGGCAATCGCGCGCGGCTGGGGCTATTTCGATTCGACGAGCAGGTGCTCTCGCTCCCGGGCTTCGTCCCGACGGTGACGATGGAGGGCGTCGAGAATTTCGCGGCGGCGATGCCGGGTGAGGTCTTCGGTCCCTGCGACGAGAACGGCAACCCCCTACCGGATGTCCTCTACACGACCTCCCACTCCTATACGAGTGGACCGGATGCCGACGCCGACGGCGATCTGATCGAGGATGCCGACGACAAATGCCCATACGTGCCGTCACCTGGCAATCTCGACGGCGGCACGCTCGAGCAGGTCGACGGGGCGACCGTACTCGTCCACGTCGGGCAGCTCGACAATATCGGCAACGAGTGCCAATGCGGCGATTCGCAGAACGACGATACCGTCATCGCCCTCGACATCGACCTGCTGCGTAGCGCGATCGCGGATCCGAGCGCAGCCTCGTCGATTCCTTCGCCAGCGCTCAGGAAGTGCAACGCCGTCGGACCGATCCTCGAAACGATCGATCCCGCGACCCAGCTGCCCTACGACTGCGATCTGAACGACGTGCTCGTGCTATTGAAGGCACGCCAGGGGCTGCCGCCCCTGATCGCGACCCCGCTCGCCTTTCCCTCCTGTCCGGAGGTGGCCCCGTGACGATAGGAAGAATCCATGTGCTCCGTTGCGGCTCGGCGCGCCCGCGCGCGCGCGTCGGCCTCGCGGCGCTGTGCACGTCGGTCGCGACCCTCGTCGTCGCGCTCGTCGCGCCGACCTCCGATGCAGGCGCTCAGGTCGCGGCGACGCCGACGCTCTGGGCGACCTACGGTCCGCAGGCCACGGCGGTCGGCGGACCGATCGGGGTGTTGCCGAACGTGCCGATGACGCTGCATCTCTGGGCCGCCGCCGGGACCGCGGTCTCGTCGACGCCGGCCTGTCTGCCCGCCGCGACCGGCGACGAAATCTGCGGCATCCAGTTCCGCGTCGAGACGAGCGGCAATCTCGAGCTGCGGGACTTCGCGGGTGATACGGCCTTCGACTCGAGCGGCCAGAACACGGGCTTCACGCAGACGTTCTCGTCGAGTCTGCTGTCGGCCAACGTCTTCGATCTCGGTGCCCCGCCGATCGGCCCACGCCATCTCGGCACGCTCGACGTGCTTCTGAACGGCGAGATCACGGGCTCCTCGGCCAACGTCCAGGGTCGCGTCATCCGCGCGAATCTCGAGATGGCGAATCTCGCCTCGGCTCCCCTCGTCGTGCCCGAGGCGGGCCTCGCCCTGGGCGTCGCACTCGGTGCCCTCGCGTTGTCGGCCCGAGCCCGTGTCCAGGCGGAGAGCCGCCGGCGACGCTAGGCGACGTTCGCGCGTTCCGGTACGCTCGAGTCGGGCGGGATTCGGGAGGCGAGCGATGCCGATCGAGATCTGCGGGATGCTCCTTCCGGTGATGGACGCCTCGGCAGCCACGCCGTCGCGGATCGGCGGTCGCGCGTCCGCCGACGCACGCGCGCGGGGCGTCGATCTCGACGCGGTCGATCGTTTCGCTCGTGCCCACGAAGAGGCGGGCTTCGATACCGCCTTGATCGGCTCCTCATCCGCCGCCCCCGACGGCTTTCAGATCGCCCAACGCTCTGCCGCCGTGACGGAGCGGCTCAATCTCCTGGTCTCGCATCGGACGGGCTTCATCGCGCCGACCCTGGCCGCGCGTCTGATCGCGACGACCGACAATTTCTGTGGCGGTCGCCTGAAGCTGCACGTGCTCGTCGGCGGGAACGACGAGGACCAGCGTCGTGACGGCGACTTCCTTCGCCACGACGAACGCTATGCGCGGGCCGACGAGTACCTCGAGATCCTGCGTCGCGTCTGGGCGGGGCAGGGGTCAGTCGATTTCGAGGGTGACTACTACCGGGTCGAGGGCGCCTTCTCCGGTGTCCGCAGTCTCCGTTCGCCACACGTTCCTCTCTGGGGCGGTGGCGGATCCGATCTGTCGGTCGAGCTCTGCGCGCGCCACTGCGAGCGTTTCATGTTCTGGGGCGAGCCGGTCGCGAGTCTGCGCGCTCGCGCCGAGGAGATTCGCGACGCGGCGTCCCGACAGGGTCGCGAGATCGGATTCAGCGTGTCGTTACGTCCGATCCTCGGCGCGACCGAACACGAGGCCTGGGATCGTGCCGAGGCGATCCTCGAGCGCGTCGGTCGGGCGTTCGGCGGGACGGACGGCCGCCGGCCACCCGTGATGCCCGAGTCGGAGGGCTCGGCGCGACTACGCAAGTTCGCGTCCGAGGGCGAGGTCTACGACAAGCGGCTCTGGACCGGGATCGCGCGCGCGACGACCGCCCCGGGTAACAGCACGGCGCTCGTGGGCACGCCCGAGCAGGTCGTCGACTCGATCCTCGACTACTACGACGTCGGGATCGACGCGCTGCTGATTCGCGGCTTCGACGCCTACGAAGACACGATCGAGTACGGCAAGGAGCTGATCCCGTGCCTACGCGAGGCGGTCGCACGCCGGGACGCGGCAGCGGTCGGAGAGAGCGGGCGGCCCGACCCCGTTTGAGTCGGACTCAGGACTGGGCCCGCGCCCGCATGCGGTCCTCGACCTCCTTGAAGTCGACGCGGACGAAGAGGGCCTTCGCGGTCGCCGTCAGCGTCTTGCCCGCGTGGCAGGTCGCACGCGCGTAGACGCGACGATCACGCTCGTCGTCGATCCACGCCTCGAAGCGCAACGTCTCCTCGATCGGCGTCAGATGGCGGTAGTCGACCTCGAGCTTCGCCGTCACGCCCGGTGGCGGACAGAGTGTCATCGAGGCGCCGAGGATCTCGTCGAAGAGCGCGGCGACGATGCCGCCGTGGACACCACGGGGCGGTCCTTCGTAGGCATTCGTGAGGTGTGCGCGACCGGCGATACAAGGCGTGCCATCGTCCCGTCGGCCCTCCTCCATCAGCAGGGGAGGGGCGACCGGATTGAGGCGACCGCGCACGGGTGAGAGCGCGTCGAAGGAACGATCGGTGTCCTCGCCGAACGTGTTGGGCGCACTGCGCTCGTACCAACGCAGGCGCCGCTCGCCCTCGAGCAGGGGTCGGATCTCGCGCGCCAGGTCGAGCGCGGCTTGTGCCGATGTCGCGTCGATCCGCCGGTCGACGAGGCTCTGTGCGATCGCGCGCAGCTCGTAGGCCAGCTCGAAGGCAGTTGCCGGTTCATCTTCGTGCATGTCTTCCCTTCGCCCGGTGCTATGCCTTCGGGCCTTCTCGGGCCCTCTCGGAAATCGCGTGGTGGGCAGTCACGGCTGCCCCGCCGACGAGCGGCGATTCTATCGGAACGCGCCGCGCCGCCTACGCGGCGCGCCACGCAGGGGCGGATCGGATACGCACTCGGCGACGCACGCTCGGGCGGAGCGTCTGCTACCCTCACACGACCCCTCGAAGCACGCGCGTGGATCGCTTCCGGCGACTCTTACCGGTACCGACTCTTACCGGTACCGACGGCTACCGGTATCGACCGCCAGGCGCCACGACGCGGAGGGGCCCCGATGGCCGTCACGTCACCCCGTATCGACGCGATCTACTTCCTGGCCTTCGCGGCCGTCGTCTTCTTCGCGATCTGGCTCTCGAGCCGCTCGGGCGACGAGATTGATTCGGCGAGCCTGCCCGACTTCTCGTTGCCCGGCGTGACCCTGGATGCCGATTGGGAGCTCCCCCTCGATCTGTCCGGCCGGTTCGCCGCGCCCTTCATCCGTTTCGGCCGCCCCGCGACACCGCAGCTCGAGCTGTCGGAGAACATGGAGTCGGTGATGGTCGAGGTCCGCGAGGCGCTGCTCGAGAGCTCCGCGCCAGTCGAGGTCGCGACACACGAAGAGCCTCGATTCGGGCCGCATGGGGTCGATCGATAGCGATCCCGAAGCGCGCCGCCCGGCGCGCAGGTCAGGCGTGATGCTCGCGTCTCGGCAGCCAGTTGCCGTGGAAGCCCAGTGGAATCCGCTCCTCGAGCCAGCCGCGGGCCAGGGGTGTGCCCGCGAGATTTCGCGCATCGTGGATTTCGATCGCGGTCTCGTCGCGCACGGCATCGTGGAGCAGATTCAGGACGAAGCCGTCGTCTTCGGCCGCGTCGTTCGCCCGCGGTACGAAGACGGGCTCTCCGGACCACTGTCCCGCGACGACGGGACGGTGGATCGCGCTGCCGTCCGTTCGATCGTATCTCGTGAGGCGTCGAAACAATCCGTTCGCGCTCGCTCCCGGGGCGGGCTCCGTCCCGGGCTCGGCCGTGACCGCGTAGCCGAATCGATTGCGACGACCGACGCGTCGGTCGTCGAGTCGCGGGAATTCCGCGGGTGCATCCGACAGCTTCGTCTGCTTGCAGCTGCCCGTCGCGAGATCGAATTCGAACAGGTAGGGAAAGGCACGAACCCCGTGGAGCCCGCGACCCGCTCGGGCCGTGTCGAGGCCCGCGATCAGATCCGCGGGTGATTCGTAGACGCAGGCGTCCATCTCGATCCGGCCGTCGTTCTCGTATGCGTTGCCCGGGTGGAAGAGATACCCGACCGCAGGGGCTTCGAGCCAGCGAATTTCGCTCCCCGCCTCCCGACGGCGGATCCCGAAACGCATCGGCTCTTCCGGCATGCCCGAGATCACGCGGCTGAAGCGTTCACCCGCCAGGAGCGGCGCTAGGTCGAAATGGATCGAGCCGAGCGGGAAGATCACGTGGCGCTCGCTGATCGCGAAGTCGTGCATCATCGAAGGCCAGGGTGCGTCGTGCGCCTCGGCGAGGCTGACGCGCCCATCGGACTCGATGCAGTAGAGCTGGATCTCGGGCGAGACCGGCTGATAGCCGTGGATCCACATCTGGCCCGTTTCGTGATCGAGCCGTGGATGGGCCGTCGTGGACAGGCCGAGCATGCGATCGTCGAGCGTCCAGAGCCCCCTCGACTCGAGCGATTCCGGGTCCATCTCGAAGGGCGGCATGTTCTCCGCCAGAGCGAAGAGTCGTCCCGCGTGCGGGACGATATTCGTATTGGGAGCATGTCGCGCCATCGGCGGATCGAGCGGTCGATCGGGCGCCAGATTCAGTCCCCGATGGCAGTAGACGCCTTCACGCGCCTCGCGTTCGAAGCTCTCCGTTCGGGCGAAGCGCGCACGCACACGAACCGCACCCTCGTCGAAGTCGATCGCGTGAACGAGTGCGTCGCCGTCGAAGAAATGCAACGCGCGATTGCCCGCGGTCGGTGCGATCCGTTGGCAGGGTCCGTTCCGATAGAGCGTGCCGTTCAGCTCGCGGGGAATCTCGCCCTCGATCCGGCCGGGTCGGAGCCGGTACTCCGTCTCGATCGGATGGGGACGCGCGATCCGCGCGAACCCCTCGTCGGCGGAGCTGTTGAGTGATCCTGTCGTCTTGGTGGTCGCCTGGGACATGGTCGTCGCCTCGCATCGATCGAGCGCAGGCCGAGAGCCTAGCCGTGCCGCCGACGGTCTCGTGCTGGATCCTGTGGCCGTCGGTCAGGTCGCGCTCGAGGGGTCGCGGCCGCTGGTCTGGCCGACGGGCAGCAGCTCCGGCGCCCAGCGCTCGAGCGCCAGGTAGGCGACGATGGGGAGCAGGAAGCAGGCTGCCCAGACCGGCCCATAACAGAGGCCCGCGACGAGCGCCGTCAGCCCGGCCAGCCAGGCGTTCTCGTATCTCGGTTCGCGGCGCGTGATCTGGTCGAAGACGAAGAGTCCGAAGAAGGACAAGAGCCCGATCGACGCGAAATAGGGCCAGATCTGCTCCGGCGAATACGTGTCCCAGAGCAGCTGCTTCACCCCTTCGATCTCGAGTCCGGTCCGCTCGGCGAGCTCCGGCAGGACCCGCGTCTGGGCGAGGGCCGCGACGCGTTCTGCATCCTCGCCGACCTGCTCGACCAGGTGGCGTCGCGCGAGCACGAAGAGATCGCCCTTTTCCTGGTAGAGCGCGCCGGCGACGAGCGAGCCGATATACCAGCCGAACCCGTTCGTCGCGTTCACGTAGCCGAGGTAGAGCCCCTCCCGATCGGGCGGCGCGATCGAGGCGAAATAACGCATCATCGTCGGCGACGCGGTCATCTCGCCCATGGAGAAGAGCGCGATCGCCGCGAGCACGATCCACCCGTTCGCCGAGAGCGAGAAGCAGTAGATGGCACTCGTCGAGACGAGGATGCCCAGCAGGATGGCTGTCAGCGAACGAATCTTGCCCGTGAGATAGCCGAACACGAAGGCCAGCAGCATGATCATGCCGGGGTTCAGATTGATCATGAACTCCTGGGGAAGATGACCGCCCCATTGCGCGGGCGCCGCGAATTCGAAGCTCTGCTCCAGCAGCGCCAGGACGCCGCGGCTGTCGACCCACTGGTCGATGAAATTGGGCAGCAGGTCGAAGAGCTGGTTGAACATGAACCAGAAGCCCGAGAAGACGACGAGGAACGACATCAGGCGCGGCTCGCAGATTCCGATCGCGCTGTTCCAGAGCACGCCAGCGGCCTCGACCACGGTCGACCGTTTCTCCTCGTCTTCGGCCGGGGTGGAGGCGGCTTCGGTCGCGCGCTCCGGTTCCGGGAAGACCAACAGCAGCAGGTAGTTCAGGCTGACGATCAACGCGCACGCGACGAAGACGTAGCGCCAGTCGAGCAGTCGCAGCACGCCTGCCAGAAACGGGCCCAGCCAGCCGCCGACGTTCACGAGCTGGTAGAAGAGCGCCCAGCCCGTGCTCTCGTTCTCGGGCGACAATTGATGCGCGAGGATGCCCTGGATACCCGGCTTGAAGACCGCGGTGCCAAGGGCCAGCAGGAGCGCGCCCGTACAGAAGATGCCGAACGTCATCGAGTGGCCGGGTGTCGTCGTCGAGCTGCCGCCGGTCAGGCCGCTCGCGATCTCGATCGCGTAGGCCATCACGAGGTAGCCGACGATCTTGATCGCGATCGAGACCGCAACGGTCCGTTTGTAGCCGTAGCGGTCGGCGAAGCCACCCGTGAAGACGGGCACCATCGATTGCACGAGTGCCCACCAGGCGAAGATCACGCCTTTCTGGACGTGATCGAACTGGGGTCCGCCCTCCTCGATCGAGAGGACCATGTAGATCGGGATGACGGTGCGAAGTCCGTAGTAGGCGAGCCGTTCGAACATCTCGATCGCGTTCGCGACCCAGAAGGTCCGTCCGAAGCTCGCGAGCTGGCGGCCCAGTCCCAGGGAGGAGACGCGGTCTCCGGTGTTCATGTGCGGCGTTCGTCCAAAGGGGGGCGGGTTGTGATCGGCGTCACGAGCCGCGTCACGCGCCCGGGGGAGACCGGCCGTCGCGACCCCACAGACGGTCCATCAGCCGCAAACCTTCCGCAACTTCGCGACCGCCGGCCGGTTCTCCTGGGCAGGGGCCACGGCCGGCCCGTACAATGGCAGCTGGCGTTCGGAGCGGGAGAGCGGGCACGAGATGGCAAGAGACACGATCCGTGGCATCCGCGCTGCCCTCCTGGCGAGCTTCGTGGCCGGCCTCCTGGCCTGCAACTCGGGCGGTGGTGGGGACGGTGGCGGCGGCGGTGGCGGCCCTTCCGTCGAGCCGCTCACGCAGGTCGAGCAGGCGTCGCGCTTTCTCGCGCAGGCCACACTCGGCGCGAACATGGAGGAGATCAAGCGCGTCGAAGCGCTGGGCTTCGAGGTCTGGCTCGACGAGCAGCTGGCGATGCCCGCGTCGGCAATGGCGACCGCGCTCAGTCATCAGGCGGCGCTCGATCGGCTGATCGCGACCTATGGCGATCTGGCCGATCCCGACTCGATCGCGTCCGTGCTCTTTCGTCGCCTCGCCTGGTGGGATCGCGTGATGGGCGGCCCCGATCTGCTGCGCCAACGCGTCGCGCTGGCGCTCTCGGAGATCTTCGTCGTCTCGGAGGCGATGGATGCGCTCGCGGTCAATCCAGGTGCGGTCGCCAGCTACTACGACGTGCTCGCCGACCACGCTTTCGGCTCCTACGAGGAGCTTCTGCTCGCCGTGACCCTTCACCCGGCGATGGGCGTCTACCTGAGCCATCTGAACAACGATCGCTCGGATCCGCAGGTCGGTCGCTTTCCCGACGAGAACTATGCACGGGAGGTCATGCAGCTCTTCTCGATCGGGCTCTTCGAGCTCGCACCCGACGGCAGTCGCATCGAAGACGCGAACGGCGACCCGATTCCGACCTACGGCAACGACGAGATCACGGAGTTCGCGAAGATCTTCACGGGTCTCGGACTGCAGGGACCCTTCGCGTTCTTCGGCGGCCCCCTGGGCGATCGACGGGCCCCGATGGTGATGTACGAGGATCATCACGAGCCCGGTCCCAAGACGCTGCTCGGCGGCTATCTCGTTCCGCCGGGTCAGACCGGCATGGAGGACATCGAAGAAGCGATCGCGCACCTCGCCGATCATCCGAACGTCGGTCCCTTCATGGCGCGCCGCCTGATCCAGCGTCTGGTCAAGTCCAACCCGAGCCCGGCCTACATCGAGCGGATCGCGGCCGTCTTCGCGAACGACGGCAGCGGCAATCGTGGCAATCTCGGCGCGGTCGTCCGAGCGATCCTGCTCGACGAGGAGGCGCGACGCGACCCCGGCGACGACGCCGACGGCGACGGAGGTCGACTGCGCGAGCCCTTCCTGCGCTTCGTCTCGCTGTTGCGCGCGTTCGACGCGGCGTCGCCTTCCGGCGAGTTCCTCGTCGAGGCCAATGGGATCGGCTTTCTCGTCGGCCAGCATCCGATGGCGTCGCCGAGCGTGTTCAACTTCTTCCAGCCCGATTTCGCGCCGAACGGTCCGATCCAGCAGGCGGGGCTGACGGCCCCCGAGTTCCAGATCACGACCGACGCGTCGGTCGTGTGGATCGCGAACCTGGTCACTGCGCTCGCGTTCGACGAGAGCGGACTCACGACGGACGTCGCGGTGTTCCGTCCCGGCTCGATCAGCCAGCAGGACGCCCAGCTGCGCTTCGACTTCAGCGACGAGATCGCGATCGCGGGCGACATCGACGCGCTCCTCGACCGGCTCGACCTGCTGCTGACCTACGGAACGCTCTCGGACGAGAGTCGGACGGAGATTCGCAGCGTGCTCGAAGACCCGGCGCTCGTCGATCCGGCGCTTCGCGTACGGGTCGCGTTGCATTTCATCCTGATGTCCCCCGACTATTCCGTCGTGCGGTGAGTCCGTCGTGCCCTCCGCCCGCTGACCAGCGAGAGATAGAGAAGAGAACATGAACCCCACACGACGCGATTTTCTGAAAGGCCTCGGCTGCGGCGCGCTCTCGGCGACGCCGATGCTCGGCACGCTGGTCCATCTGGGGAGTGCGACGAGCGCAGCGGCACAGAGCCTCCCTGGCGGCGACGACTACAAGGCGCTCGTCTGCATCCTGCTCGCCGGGGGCAACGATTCCTACAACATGATCGTGCCCCACGAGCAGGACGAATACGACGACTATCTGAGCTCACGATCCGATCTCGCACTCGATCGGGACGCGATTCTGCGCATCTCGCCGCCGAGTGCCGGCCGTGACTTCGGATTCCATCCCAGCATGACCGCCGTGCGCGACCTCTTCGAGGCAGGCCGATTGGCGGTCGTGAACAATGTCGGCACGCTCGTCGAGCGGGTCACACTCGCGCAGGTCGACGCCGAGACGGCATCGCTCCCGCTGGGCCTCTACTCGCATTCCGACCAGATCCGCCAATGGCAGACGAGCGTGCCCGACGATCGCAATGCGCTCGGTTGGGGCGGGCGGCTCTCGGATCTGCTCGCGGGCGTCAATCCGACGGCCGAGATCTCGATGGGAATCTCGCTCGCGGGTACCAACGATTTTCAGGCGGGCGCGAATACGCGCGAGTTCGCGATCTCGAACAACGGCAGCGTGCCGATCTACGGCTTCGGCGAGACGGATCCGATCCAGGTGCTCCGGGAGACGGCGATTCGCTCGATGGTCGATGCGCAGTACAAGAATCTGCTCGAGCAGGCCTTCGCCGATCGCATGGCCGGCGGGATCCGCAATGACGAGGTCTTCAGCGCCGCGATTGCAGAGGCGCCGCCGCTCTCGACGCCGTTCTCTCCGGGACCCTTGTCCCAGAGCTTGCGAATGATCGCCGAGACCATCTCGGTGCGGGAGCAGCTCGGGATGCGGCGCCAGACCTTCTTCGTGCTCGTCGGTGGCTGGGATCATCACGACGAGGTGCTGGCGAACCAGGCACCGATGCTGGCCGACGTGAGCGGGGCGCTCTCGGAGTTCGATGCCGCGCTCGGTGAGTTGCAGGTGCGTGACGCGGTCACGACGTTCACGATCTCGGATTTCGGCCGCACGCTCACGAGCAACGGGCGCGGCTCCGATCACGGCTGGGGCGGCAACCAGCTCGTGCTGGGTGGCGCCGTACGCGGTGGTGATTTCTACGGAACGCCGCCGCCGCTCTATCCGGGTAGCCCCCTCGACACGGGTCGGGGCCGTCTGATCCCGACGCTCTCGACCGACGAGTACTTCGCAGAGCTCGCGCTCTGGTTCGGCGTGACGCCTGGCGATCTCGATGCCGTGCTGCCGAATATCGGGCGCTTCGCGACGCCCAGCCTGACCAACCCACCGGTCGGCTTTCTGCTCGCTTGATTCCATCGCGCTCGAATCCAATGCCTGCGAATCGATCGACCGCAGACGGGCACGCTATGTTCCGCTTCCAGGGGGTCTCGATGGAGAGGCATGCGATCCGTTCGCCGTTCCGGTGGCGCTGGCCGGCGCTCGTGCGAGCCACGCTGCGCGTCCGCAGGCGCCCACAGGTTGCCAGCTTCGCTGTCGTGCTCGTCTGCGTCCTCTCGTCGGGATCGGACGTCGTGCACGCGCAGGACGTGCCGAGCGAGTCGCCCGCCGCCATGAAGACCTACCGCGTGACGGGGCTCGAGGCGGAAGGGTTGATCGCGAGCCTCGATCGCAATCGGCCGCGGGATCGCTCGGGCACCGGCCGCTACGGCCTCACGACGTGGGACCTGCGCTGGCAACACGGATTGAGACCGTCGCCCGGCGCGTGCAGCGTGTCGGATTTCGAGTCGGATCTCTCGATCGAGATCGTGCTGCCCGAATGGTCCGATCGCGGACGTGCCGAGGAATCGCTGCGGCTTCGCTGGGATCGCTTCCTCGAAGCACTCGGCCGCCACGAAGAGGGACATGCCCGCATCGCCCGCGCGGCGGCGGCCGATCTAGCCGCACGTGTCGCGCGACTTCCGCCGGCGGCAGATTGCGACGCGGCCGAGGCCGCCGTCCGCCGGCTGGGTAAGCAGGTGATCGAGGCGGCGCGCGCGGGCGAACGCCGCTACGACGACGAGACCCGACATGGAGCGACCCAGGGTGCGATCTTCGAGTAGGCCTGCCGCTCGCCCGCGACACTCGCGCTGGCCCGCGCCGGGTCGTGGCCGGTCGCGCAGCTTGCGCGTGCGAATCGCCCATGGGCTGGTCGCTGCGTCGATCGCCTGGCTCCAGGTGGTCGTCGCGGAGGCCAACGAGAGTCGGCGTGATCCGGGAATCCTCCTCGAGCTCGACCGCGAGGCGTTTCGGATCGACGTCGTCGATCTCGCGTCTGGCGACCGGGCCTCGGCGATCCGGGTCGCCGTGGGCTCACCCGCACATCCGACACCGGCGGGTGAGTATCGGCTCTACTCCGTGATTCGGGATCCGGACTGGGAGCCCGGCGACACGGCGCGTCGATTCGGGGCCGAGCCGATTGCCGCTTCTGCCGAGGGCCCGCTCGGCATCGCGAAGATTCCGTTTTCGGGCGAGTTCGCCTTGCACGGGGGCGGGAATCCGTACACGGTCGCGAAGCCCGTGACGCTCGGCTGCCTGCGCGCGACGAACGAAGCCCTGGCGTCGCTCCTCGATTGGCTCGAAGCGCGGCGCGCGCTCGGGCGTGTGGGCCACAATGATGATGGTGAGCGGCCCCAGCCCTTCGTTCGACCGGCCCGAATTGTGATCCGCTGACCAGAATCGCGCCGATTCGCCGTGCAGACCGGGACGCGTCGGTCGCGCTTGCCGCAGACGTCGGAAGCTGCCGTCGGGCTGCGATGCCGCGTGCGAGACACTCGAAATTCATCAACGAAATTCCGGATCTGCCCAATCTTGCTGCGACTTTCGAGGACAACCGACCACTGAAGCGAGACGGTGCGGTGCGTCCGCGCTCGAGCCAAGCGCAGGAGTCGAAACCTGATGATCTCGGAGCACTCGCGGATTCGGTGGATACAGAGGATTCGGTGGATTCAGGGGTGGATTCAGGAGAGTCGGTTCGCGCTGCGGTCGACATCGCTCGCTGCGCTGTCGTGGGTTGCGGTTGCGCTGGTACCCGCTGCCAGCCTCGCCGCTCCCTTCGACGTGTTCTTCCGGGGTGCGAACGTGGCGATCGACGGAACCAACGCCAATTTCGGAATCGGTGCAGAGCTGGCGACGCAGGCAAACCAGCAGGCTGACATCCCGATTCTCTCGGGTGGTCTCTCGATCGAGCTGATCGATCCGATCACGCCGCAGATCGCCGTCAGCCTGCCGAGCGCGTCGGAGATCGAGTTCGACAACGATCCGCCGACCGAGGCGCAGAATCGCGCTAGCTCGCCGTGGCAGGTGGCGAACACCTCCGGCGCACCACTCACGGGCGCGAGCTACATGCTCGTGACGCACACGGCGCCCTTCGAGGTCGCCGGGCAGACGATCGATTACGGCGAAGAGAACATCGGCTTGACGATCGACGCCGACGACGGCTGGGTGATCATCCTCACGAGCTTCGGCTTCGAGGATTTCTACTACCCGGCCTTGTTGCTCGATCGGACGGTCGGCGATCCGATCGACGGAATGCTCGCGAACGGACAATCGGTCGAGGCCACCATCAACTACGTCGTGAACGGGCCGCTCCAGGAGATCGGGAGCGGGACGGGTGACTACGCGCTGCCGGAATTCGAAATCGGCTTCGCGAATCGTCCGATTCCGGAGCCGGCCACCGCGCTCCTGCTCGGGCTCGGTCTGATGGCGGCGGCGAGCCACGGTCGGCGAGCCGCCGCATGACGAATCGGCTCGCGGGTCCGCGGGGTCGAGATCGCTCGAGCGTGTTTTCTGCCCCGACGCCGCTGCTACTCGTCCTGGCGATCGTGGCGCAGTTCGGTCTGGCCTCCGCCCCGTTTGCCGCGGACGAAGCACGCATCCTGCGCGCGCGCGCCGCGGAGCTCGCGTCGCGAGACGATTGCGCCGGCGCGCTGCGCCTGCTCGACGAGGCCGACGACTTCGATTCGCGAGCGGTCCCCGACGCGACGGAATCGCGGGCGCCTATACCTATGCAAGCCGAGGTCGACCTCCTGCGCGGACGTTGCCTCGTCAGTTTGCAGCGGTTCGAGGCGGCACGACCGGCGCTCGAGCGCGCCGTCGCGAGCGATCCCCGCTCGGGTGAAGCAGCCCTCGCCCTCGGCATCGTTCGCTACGAGCTGGGCGACGCCGAGGGGGCCTACGAGATCCTCGAGCGCGCGGAGGTGCTGTTGCCGAACCGGCCGGAGCCCCCGCTCTATCTCGGCTTGATTCTGATCGACCGCGAAGAGAGCGCGGCGGCCGCGGGTCGCTTCGAGCAATCGGGTCGACTCGCACCCGACGGATTCGATCCGATCCCCGACTACTACGCCGCGATCGCGCATGCGGGCGCGGGTGATGTCGAGCGCTCGGAAGATGCGCTCCGTCGCGTGCAGGAGCGCGGCGCCGGGACGGTCTGGGGAGATCGCGCAGACGAGCTGCTCGCCGGTAGCGAGGCGCGGGGGAGGCGGGGGCCACTGAACCGCTGGCTGCGGCTCCAGGCGGGGCTCGACTACGACACGAACGTCTCGCTGCGAAGCGACCGCGTGGCGCAGCCCGGCAACATCTCCGACGACGAGGACGGTCGTGGCTGGTGGGGGATCGACGCGGGCGCCGAGCTCTTTCGCAAGGGCGGCTGGGCCGGTGGCGTGGGCGCGCAGTACACGGGCTACGAGTACTTCGAATCCCAGTCCTATCGACAGCATTTCGCGACGGGTCGGGTCTGGCTCGATCGCGACCTCGGCGAAGATACGTTGTTTCGGATCTCGCCCGAAGCGGGCATCGGTTTCTTCGACACGGGTGAATACCTGCGCTTCTACGGTGTGCGGCCCGAGCTCCGGCACGATTTCGGCCGGGGTGGTCTCGGCCGGCTCTACTTTCGTTACGCCTACGACGATTTTCGCGAGGACTTCGACGCGAACAATCTCGCAGGGCTCCGCAACGCACTCGATCGCGATGGGCACGACCTGCGTGGGGGGTACGACCACGAGATCGGGGTCGCCGAGCGGACGACGCTGCGGGGCGGTGTCTTCGGTCGTCACTATCTCGCCGAGGGGAGCGAGTACGACCATTCGGGCGTCGGGGGCTGGCTCGGCTTCACGCAGGGTCTTCCCTGGCGATTCACGCTCGATGCGACCGGCAGTGTCGCCTACGACGAGTACGACGGAAAATCGAATTTCCTGCTGGCCGGCGAGCCGCGGCGCGCTCGCGAGGACATCATCGGGACCGCGAGCGCCGTCCTCTCGCGACCGATCACCGACTGGCTGACGCTCGCCGCCCGCTACCACTATCTGAACAATGACTCGAACACGGCGGTCTTCGACTACGATCGCCACCTGGTCGGCGCGTTCTTCACGCTCGACCTGCTCGAGCTGTTCCGCTGAAGCGGCAGGCTCGCGCGAACGAGGAGTAGCTCCATGCCTTTCATTCGATCCGGATTCCTGCTCGGCATCACGGCCCTCTGTTTGTTTTCGACGACACCCGCGCACGCGGCGGCACCGATTGCCGAGGTGGCTTCGGTCAAGGGCGTGGCGGAAGCGATCGCCACGGACGGTAGTCGTCGGATGCTGGCGCACGGCGACGTGGTCTACGCGGGTGAGCGGGTCGTGTCGGGCTCGGGCTCTTCGGCAGGCCTCTGGCTCGATACTGCGCTCGCCCAGCTCGACGAGAAGAGTCGCGTACGATTCTCCGGCGCGACGGATGCGCGTGCACGGGTCGAGGTGGAGGAGGGCGCGGTGCGCGTGGTCGATCCGCGCCGGGGCGGGCTTCCGATCGAGCTGGTCGCGCTCGATGCGACGACGCGGGTCGCGGGGGGCGACTCCGAAGCACGCATCCTGCGCGAGAAGACGGGGCCCTACGCGATCCTGTGTGATTGGGAAGAGCCGATCTCGGTCGCGCGGGCTGCCTCGGGCGGAGCCGGCGAGGGGGCCGGCGGTCGGGCGGCGGGCGAGCGCCGCAGCACCGACGCCGCTGGCAACTGTATCGTCGCCAACCAGCGCGAATCCCTCTTCGAAGCGCCCGCCCACGCGAATCGGATCTCGCTTCTCGAAGGTGCGCCTTCGCTCGCCGATGCGGGCCCCGCGATCGACGTCGCCCAGCTGATCGGCGGTCCCGGTGATCTGTTGCCGTCCGTCGCCTCGGGAGGTGGCTTTGGCGGCGGTGGCGGCGGGCTCGCGTCGGCCTTCGCCGGCGGGGCGCTAGTCGCGGGCTTCCCGCGCGAAGACCTCAGCCCCTGCGGCACGATCAATGGCGGCTGCTCGGGTGCCCTGGGTGGTGATCCCGGTGGCCCACCGACCACGCTGATCGAGCAGCCGCCGACGACTTCGCCGTTCCCGGGTACGACCCAGCCCTGATTCAGCCGCGCGGCGCTCGCCGCTCCGTCGCGCTCGCCGCCACCGGGTCTGGCGCGCCCTCCGCGGCTTCGTCGGCCCCGTCGCCACGCCAGGCCGCGAAGAGCAGCGTCATCAGACCGAGGAAGAGCTCGTCGAGGAAGGGCAGCCCGTCCGGTATCACGAGGTCGATCGCGAAGAGCAGCCCGGTCACCAACAGCAGGTGGGGAAATCGCAGTCGCGCGCCGTAGCGACCGAGCAAGGCGATCGCGAAGCGCCTCAGCCACATCATCATGCGTCGGCTTTCCTTTCCTCGACGTCGGCACCTGGATCGTGCCGGGACCCAACCTACAGCATAGTCCGCTGCGGTCGGACTCGGCCGCCATTCGGTCTGGCGGGATCTCGATCCCGCCCGTTGCGGCACCGCCGCTCGCGAAGTGCGGCCGTGATAGACTCGCGCGCGCTCGCGGACGACTCGGGCGCGCATCGGAGGAGAAACGACCCATGGCTACGCGTGCGACCCTGCTTCCCGGAGATGGGATCGGTCCCGAGGTGACGGAGGCGGCCGTCGAGGTGATCGCCGCGGCGGGGGTCGAGATCGATTGGGAGCGTGTCGAGGCGGGCGCAGACGTCTTCACGAAGCACGGCACGGCGATGCCCGAAGAGGCGCTCAACTCGATCCGGTCCTCGCGCCTGGCGCTCAAGGGACCGATCGGGACGCCGATCGGCGGCGGCTTCAAGAGTGCCAACGTGCTCTTGCGTCAGGCGCTCGATCTCTACGCCTGTGTGCGGCCGATCCGCACGATTCCCGGCGTACCCGGTCGCTACCGGGACGTCGACCTCGTGATCGTGCGCGAGAACACCGAAGGTCTCTACACGGGTCTCGAACATCGCGTGACACCGGGCGTCGTCGAGAGCCTCAAGGTCGTGACGGAGAAGGCGAGTCTGCGGATCGCTCGTTATGCCTTCGAGCTCGCCCGGGCCGAGCGACGTTCCTCGGTCGCCGCGATCCACAAGGCGAATATCATGAAGCTCTCCGACGGTCTCTTCCTCGAATGCGTGCGTCGGGTCCACCGGGATTTCCCCGAGATCGAGCTTCGCGAGCTCATCATCGACAACTGCGCGATGCAGCTCGTGACGCGTCCGGAGCAATTCGAAGTGCTCGTGATGGACAACCTCTATGGCGACATCCTCTCCGATCTCGGTGCCGGACTGGTCGGTGGTCTGGGTGTCGCGCCGGGGAGCAACCTCGGTGACGATTGTGCCGTCTTCGAGGCGGTCCACGGCAGCGCTCCCGACATCGCGGGTCGCGGTCTCGCCAACCCGACGGCGGTGATCCGTTCGGCGTCGCTGCTCGTCGCGCATATCGG
This sequence comes from Myxococcota bacterium, assembly GCA_965223565.1. Classification (GTDB taxonomy): domain Bacteria; phylum Myxococcota_A; class UBA9160; order UBA9160; family UBA4427; genus UBA4427. The sequence goes on from CBDCWV010000001.1 coordinate 102,314, forward strand.
CGAACGGGAAGCGGCGGCACGGATCGAACGCGCAGTCGAGCATGCGCTCGCCGACCCGGCGAACCATACGGGCGATCTCGGCGGCAAGGCGACGACGAAGAAGATCACCGCGGCGATCATCGACGCGCTCTGATTCGATCCGTTCCGGGTGAGGTGCGTCCATGCCGATCGACGATGACGCCGGGGCGCCGGCGACGCTTTCGCGAGCGCGAGCGGATCGGATCGCGCACGCGGGGCGCGTGGTGCTCGTCACCGGCGCGACGCGGGGGATCGGGCGTGGCTGCGCGATCGAGCTCGCGGCGGCGGGCGCGACGGTCTACGCGACGGGTCGCACGCGCCGCGAAGGCGACCACGTTCTGCCGGGAAGCCTCGAATCGCTCGAAGCTGCTGCCGAATCACTCCCTGGTCACATCGTCGGTCTCGTCTGCGACCACGAGGACGACGCGGCGGTCGCGAGCGCGTTCGCTCGGATCGAGTCCGAGCAGCCGGGACGTCTCGACGTCCTCGTCAACAACGCATTCGCCCTCCCCGACGCGATCGAGCCCGATCGCCTGTTCTGGCAGACGCCGATCGATTGGTGGGACACGATGCTCGGCGTGGGCACGCGCTCTGCGTACGTCGCGTCGCATCACGCCGCCCGCACGATGGCGGCGCGACGATCGGGTCTGATCGTCAACATCTCGTCCGAGGGGGCGCGCCGCTTGCATCTGCACGTTGCCTACTCGGCGGGCAAAAGCGCGCTCGATCGGATGACGGCCGACATGGCGACGCAGCTCGCTCCCTTTGGCGTTGCGGTCGTCTCGCTCTGGCCCTATTTCGTGCGGACCGAACGGCTCCTCGCGATCGAGGCCAGCGCAGCCGGGGACTGGGATCACGATATCGCGGGTGCCGAGAGCCAGGGCTTCGCGGGTCGCGCGATCGCGGCGTTGGCCGACGCGCCGGATCGCCTCGAGCGGAGTGGCCGGGTCGTCACGACGGCCGAGCTCGGTGTCGCGTACGGTGTGCGCGAGGACGACGGTCGGCTGCCCGACGGTCCTCGCTCGGCCGAGCTCGAGTCGGGGAAGGGCTGAGCTTCGTCCCGGCCGCATGTGGTTTCGCAGGCGTGCTCAGGCAGGTCGCAGGACCGCGCGCGAGCCCCGCTCGAGCTGCAGGCGAAGCGTGCGGTGTTCACTCCGCCAGCCCGCGGCCGTGCGAATCAAGCGATCGTGGTACTCGCCGAACATCTCATACGTCGTGTCCGATAGCTCGCGCGTACCGACGTGAAAGGCACGAACCGAGACACGACTCGCAGCGCGGTCGCCGTCGAGCTCGATCCGGTAGCTCCCGAGCAGGTGTTGGGTCGGACCGCAGCCTTCGAGGTAGGGTCTCAGGCGGCCGAGATACTCGTCGAGCGAGTGCGTGACCCACTCACCCGCATCGTACGTGAAATCCGGTGTGAAGACGCGCTCGAGCAGTGACCAGTCGCGTTCGTCCATTGCCGTCGAATAGCGCGCCAGGGTCGCCATGATCCCGGCCAGGTCGGTCCCCTCGTCCATCGGATCGCCGCCTCCCTCGCCGGCCGAATCGAAAGCCCGGCTCGTCCGTCGATCATTCCGCGACGGGCGGACCGCGCCGCACGCACGCGAGGCGTGAGTCTAGTCGGTCGAGTCGAGCCACGTGATGCGCGTTTCGAGCGCTGGACGGGCCTGCTCGATTTCGGGGAGCGCGAGCTGGCGCCTAACGTCCGCGATCGCCCGGCGCGCAGTCGGGACGTCACGGGATGCGACGCGCGCCGCGACCAGCAGACGCCGGGCGCCCTCGTCGATCGGATCGCGATCGACCACCCGACGCGCGAATCGACGGGCGAGGTCGGGGTCGCCGCATCCAGTCGCAGGCCTTGCCGGGGTTTTCCGGCCTGACGCTGGCTCCCGCACGGCTCGCCCCGTGTGCGGCGGATTCCGTGCAAGATGCCGGAATTGAATGGTTTTTACGACCACGGATCCGTCACGGCGACGACTGATCCTCACCTCGATCCGGCTGGGCCCGCCTTGGGGGCCGGCGCCGCGTGGGCGCGATCCAGCCGGACAGGAGAGGGGGTGGTCATGCCGAAACGAGCGCCCGGTCCGTCCCGGGCAGGCCGCGGAGCATCCGACCCGGCCGCCGTCGATCGGGGGCCGTCCGATCCGGCGCCGTCCGATCCGACGAAAGGTGCCTCCCTGAGTGGTGCACTCGACGACGCGAGCGGCCGCGGATGGCCAGTCGTCGAGGGATTCGTCGTGTGGCTCGATCCGATCGCCCGATCCGGTCCTCGTGACGCACCGTTCCGTGGCGTCGTCGAGCGCATGGCAGACTCGGTGCGGACGAGATTCGATTCGGTCGAGGTGCTGGTCGCGGTGCTGCGTGGCCGATCCGCGCCCCCGAGCGTGGAGGATGTAGAAGCATCGGCTCGATCGGTGACGCAGTCGATCCCGCAGCGCGCGCAGGACCCCGATCGATGAGTCGCTCGGGTCGCGCCCATTTCAGACGTTCGGTTGCACTCGTCGGGAGTCGTACGACCCAGCTTCGGTTGACGCTCGTCGTCGCCCCGGGCGGCTGCGGAAAGACGACGCTTGCGACCCGCTGGCGGCAGCGACTGGAGGCCCGTGATCGATCCGTCGCCTGGCTCGCGATCAGCCAGCTCCATCGCGATCCGAACGTCTTCCTCGAGGATTTCCTGCAGGCACTGCGCGCGCTCGCAACGGTGTCCAAAGATCGGGAGAGGGAATCGGGCACCGGGACCCGGTTCGGCGATTCGGTCGACCGCTTGTTGAGCGAGAGGACCGAGCTGCGCCCCGACCGGGTGGCTCGCGTGCTCGCCCGTGAGCTCGAGCGGCTGCCGGAGCGTCCCGTCCTCTTCCTCGACGCCCTGGAAACGCTTCGCGGCGATGGCCCAACGCTGTCGATCGTCGACCAGCTGCTGCGGCAGGATCCCTCGCCTGCCCATTGGGTCGTGACGACGCGGGGCCTCAAGCCGCCCGCGTCGACCCCGCTGCTCGCGGCGGGCGATGCCGTCGAGGTCTCGGCGAGCGATCTCGACCTGCGGGCCGATCAGGTCGCCAAGGTGCTGCGGGACGAAGGGGTCGAGCCGGATCCCGAGCTGTCGACGACGCTCCTGGCACGGACGGGCGGTTGGGCGATGGCCGTGCGCCTCGCCGCGCGCGCGCTCTCGACGATTCCGCGGGGCGATCGCGCGCGATTCGTTCGTGGGATCGGCGAAGACGCCGACTTGATCGCCTATATCGGGAGCGAGCTCCTCGGACGCGTTCCGGACGAGGTGGTGTCGCTGGTCGAGATCGCGGCAGTGCTCGGTCGCGGGCCGAGACGCTGGCTCGTCGAGGCTGCCGAGCTCGACGGGGAGCCCGCACGGATCGACATGGCCGTTGCCGCGGGACTCCTGGTCGTCGAGGGTGAGCACCTCTCGATCCACGAGCTGTGGCGGGATTGCCTGCGCGATCGCGTGCGCGAGCGCGCGGGTCGCGACGGTTGGCGACGGCTGCAGGACCGCGTGGCCCGCCTACTGAGGGCGTCGGGAGAGGGCGAGCGCGCCGTTCCGCACCTGCTCGAAGCGCTGCCTCTGCCCGGTGTCGAAGACCGGATCGTGCAATTGCTCGAGCGCGAGGGGTATGCCTGGTTCGCCCGAGGCCATCGACAGATCGTGCGCGACGCGCTCGCCGCGTTGCCCGAGGCGAGGACCGCGCGCGAGCCCGGTCTGATCGCGATGCGGGGACTGCTGCTCTCGGCCGAGGATCCAGATCAGGCGATCGAACATCTCCAGACAGCGAGCACGGCCTACCGTGAGCTCGCGGATCTGCGATCCGAGCTCTTGTGCCTGTATGAGATCGCGGTCGTGGCACATAACGAGAACCGACCCGCGGAGACTCGCGCGATCTATCGCCGGGCGCTCAGTCTGCGCCGGCTCGTGACCGATGCGTCCGCGCGTGCGCTGGTTGCGAACGCGCTCGCGGCCGGCTCGTTCATGGCGGGGCGACACCATCTCTCGCTCCGTTTGGTGGATGTCGCCCGCACCTACGAGCAGGCGCCGCGCGAGCGCGCGCTCCTCGGCGTCGTACAGGCGTGGAGCTGCTTCTATCAGGGCCGCTGGTCCGATGCGATCCGTCGCATCGAGGACTACCTGGCCCAGCCCGGGCAGCGTCAATACGCACTCGGCTTCCACGCGGTACAGGTCGTCCTCGCCGGGATCGAAGCCGGGCGGGGCGGGGCGCGCGAGACGATTCGCGAGCGGCTCGAGGCGGCGCGCGACGCCTACGAGCGCGCGCCCTATACGCTCAATCGTATCCGCGTCGAGCACGGTCTGGCGCTCGTTTGCCGTGCGGAGGACGACTTCGGCGCGGCGCTCGAGCATCTCGAGACGGCAGCCGTTCTCGCGCGCCGGATCGAATTGCCGGAGGCCGAGGCGGCCAGCCTCGGCCTCCAGGCCCGACTCATGCTGGCGCGCGGTGAAACGGACGAGGCGCGCTCTCGGGCGGGTCTCGCGATCGACTTGCTGCGCAACCCGCGCGTCTGGACCCGGCGCTGGGGGAATTCGTTCTTCTGGGTGGGTGGTATCGCGCTCGCCTGCTGCACGCTCGCCGAATGCGGCGAAGCCGGTCGTGCCCGCCGATTCCTCGAACGTAATCGCCGACGGATGCGCCATCCCGAGCTGCTGCTCTGCGAGCACACCGTGAAGCTCTGCCGCGCGCGCGTTTTCGATTGTTCGGGCGATCCGTCCGCGACGGAGGACGCATTGCGAGACGCGCTTCGCCTACGTTCGGATGTTCGGCTCGAGGGCGTCGCTCCTGAGCTCGACCGGGATCTGATCGACTGGGCCGAGGCGCGGGCGGCGGCCTTCGGCTTGATCGAGCCGGCCGTACCGCAGATTCGTCGTCCCGAGTCGGCGAGTGCGCCCCCGCTCGAGATCTCGAGTCTGGGTGGTCTCGTGGTCCGCAAGAAGGGTCGTCGCGTCGCCGATCGGGTCTGGCAGGGGGCGACCTCGAAGCGGCTGCTGATGCGGCTGCTCGCGGCCGACGGTATCGCGCTTACCCGTGAGCGGATCGAAGCCGAGCTGTGGCCCGAGGCGGAGCCTGCGAGTGCGCATAACAGTCTGAGCGTGGCGCTCCATCGTTTGCGGGGGGTTCTCGAGGCGCGGCGGCGCGGTCGTGGTGATCCCACGGTGATCGAACGCGATGCGAATCGTCTCGGCCTGAGCGCCGACGCGATCGCCGCCTGGGACGTGACACGGTTGCGTGCGGCGCTCGAGCTCGCACGGGAAGCGACCGATCTGCAACGCGAATCGTCCGTACGAGCCGCGATCCGCGAGGCGAACGCGCTCGCGCAGGGCGACTTCCTGCCCGAGAGCTATGACGATTGGGTGCTCGAGCTCCGCTTCGAGCTGGATCGTGTGGTCGTGGAGACCGCGATCACGATCGCCGCGACCTGGCTCGAACGCAGCCGACCCGAGCTGTGTATCGAATCGGCGCGGCTCGCCTTGTCGCGTGTCGCCACGGACGAGCGCGCCTGGGAGCTCGTAGTGCGGGGACAGATCTTCGCGGGCGATCGTCCCGCCGCACGACGCTCGCTCGACGAAGCGCGACAGCGATTCCTGCGTGAGTTCGAGAGCGAGCCCGGAATTTCGCTCCGGCGACTCTCGGCAGAGGTCGCGCAAGCGACCTCGACCCACATCGCGGACCCCGCCTAACTACTCGGATTCCCGAAGAAATCACGTTAAGCGATTCGAAAGGTGCGGGTCCTAGTCTGCCACCATGGCAGGAACACCCGACCGATTCGATTTACATCGTCGACAGAGCTTCGTGCTCTGGGTCTCGTCCGAGGAGGGGAGTGCTCTCTCGGGCGAGCTCGAGAACACGCAGACCTCGGAACGCGTTCGTTTCCGATCGGGTGATCAGCTGCTGCGGATCCTTGTGTCGATGGTCGACGCCCAACGAGGCCCAACGCAACGCGCGTGAGGCTCGCGGCCATCGGACTGGTTCGCGCTGCGAGGGCCACGAAGGTCGTCGCGGCGTGCGGAAAGGAAGACAAGAGATGATGAACAGGACCAATAGAACGAGACGACGTTCGAAGCGGATCGATCGCGTCCTCGGGATCGTGATCGCTTCGTTCATGTTGGCGCCGTCGACCATCGCGCAATGGGAGTTCGTCCCCGACGTCAGCATCGACGCGAGTGGCGTCCTCATCACACCGCGCGACGTCGTTCAGGATTCCGGCTCGGGGGCGTTCACGACCGCGCCCGTCGGTACCATTCCCGATGATTCGGCCATCGCGGCCTATCACCCGGAAGGTGGGGGCGATTTTCTGTACGCCGTTCGGGCGGCAATCGAGCTGCCAGGAGCGATCCTTGCCCGACGCCAGGACGTCGTACGGGTGAGTGCTGGCACGCACTCGATTCTCTTCGACGGCAGCAGCCAGGGCGTGCCCGAAGGCATCGGGATCGACGCACTGAGCACGAACGCCGCGGGCGACCTGTTGCTCTCGCTCGATACCTCGCTCGAATTGACGGCGGGTGTCTTCGCGGAGGATCGCGATCTGGTGCGCTGGGATGGAGCGGCCTTCAGCCTCTTCTTCGACGCATCGGCTGAGGGCGTGCCCGCCGGCGTGGGCCTCGATGCTGCGCACTACGCCGAGGGGGCGGACGAGCTGCTCTTGAGCTTCGCCACCAGTGGCGCGATCGGGGGCGTCGTCTTCGACGACGAAGACCTGCTCGGATTCGATCGATCGAGCGGGAGCTGGCGTCTCGCCTTCGACGGCTCCGCTCGGGAGTCGGCGCTCGCGTCGGCGGATCTCGTCGCGGTGCCGGAGCCCGGGCTCCCGCTCGTGCTCGCGCTCTTGGGCACGGGCCTGATCGGCGTCGCCTCGCGAGGCCGATCGAAGGACTGAAGGCAATCGACTTACGAAGGACCCCGCGTGCGGGGATCCAGGACCACGAAGCCGACGGCTCGAGTCCAATCGAGCCGATCGACGCAAGCGGACGACGAATGCGCGTCCGACGGAGAACAGAGATGACCATTGGAAGCACTTTTCGTAACACCCGACTCCTCGATCTCGTACCCGCGAAGAACATCTCGAAGGCCGCCCATGCGATATTCGTCGCCACAGCGCTCGTCGCGCTGGCGCCGGCGGCGATCGCGAACGGGTTCATCGAGATCAACCAGTCGATCATCGAGAACAGCGGCGGCTTCCCCTACGTGATCGACGCGCCGGGGAACTACCGACTCACGAGCAACATCTTCAAGGACGCGGGGGATGGGACCACCGCCGTGATCGAGATCGACGCCAGCGGTGTCGAGCTCGACCTCAACAACTTCTTCATGCAGGGCCCCGGCACTTGCAGCCGGAATTTCAGCACGGGAGACGTCACGTGCAGCGGCCACGTAGCCGGAACGGGCATCCAGATCGGTAGTAACGTGAGCGACATCAAGATCAAGAACGGCGGTGTCAGCGGCTTCTTCAACGGCATCAGCTCCGCTGCCGTGAATACCCGTATCGAAAGGGTCTCCGTTACCCAGAACGCGTTCGTCGGCGTCTCGGCGATCGGGGACGCCAGCTGGATCGTCCAGGTCAGTGCGATTCGCAACGGCACGACGGGAATCGTGGTCCAGAACCACAGCTCCGTCGCCAACTGCCATGCCGCGCAGAACGACGACTTCGGCGTGTCTGCGAACCTCAACAGCTCGGTTACACAGAGCTTCGTGATGGGGAATCGGCTCGGCGGCATGCAGCTGAACCCGACGGCCGTGTTCAGCCAGAACCAGATCCTGAACAACCTCGGGCTCGACCCGGTCTCGCTCGGTCAGGATGCGGGTGACAACAACTGCACGAACGCGGGGGGACAGGCGACCGGCTGCTGAGCTCGGATTCGCGGCTCGACCTGCCCATGGGTTCTCTGGGGCTTCGCCGATGCGGCTGCGGGGCCCACCAAGCGGAGGACCCGACGCCCCCGATCGGACCTGGATCCGGTCGGGGGCGTTCTGTCTCCGAAGGGCGTCGTCCCGACGGGCAGCCGATCGCATAACTCACGCAAACCTCACGCTCCGTCGCGCGACCGCGAGCCGACTCCTCGACACGGACACCTATTCTTCGGCCTACCTCTTCGCGGGTCTTCGCCGGTGGCGATGACAGCAGGTGTGGGCTGGTCGGGTGTGCCCGGTGTGTTGCAGTTGGAGGAGTGTGAGATGCGTGAGGCGTTTCTGGGAATGGCTTGGGTCGGACCGGGCATGCGACGATTTCGGCGCGCGCTCGTTCATGTAGCCGGTGTTGTGGCTGGTATGGTCGTGATCGGCCTGCCGCTCGCACTCCCGGAGCTGGCGAGCGCGCAGACGATTCTTCACAGCCAGCTCGTCGACACACCGGGCGGAGCGTCGATCGGTCTGTTCGAGGTCGCGGGGGGTGTCGCGACGCCGATCGCGACCGGGTTGCCGACCAACAACTTCGCTTCGCTCTCGCCCGACGGCCGTTTCGTCACGATCTCGTCCGGCGACCCCGCCTTTCCGAACGAAGCGAGCGACGATCTCTGGGAGTACGACCGGGCGACGGGCCTGACGCGCAAGATCATCGACAACGAGACCGAGACCCAGCCCGACGGGAGCATCTTCTTCTCGTCGCCCGTCTTCACGGGACGATCGCCCGACAACCAGCTGGTCGCGGTGGCCACGCAGCTCGGCGCCGTGCCGGGAGGCGGCTTGCCGCAGCAGCTCACGGTCCATCGGGCGAGCGACGGATTCAACGTCGGTCTCGCCCAGATCGGTCAAGGGGGCGCGCTCGACCTGACCCGCGGTGAGTACCTGGGAATCAGCTGGCTTCCGGACGGCTCGGCCTTCGCGACGCCAGCGTATGTCGGGGTCCTCTCGAATACCGGACGCCAGACGGCGGCGATCGGGATCGTGACGTTCGCCTTCGATCCCAGTACGTTGAACTACGCGCCGGTCGGCACGCTCACGACGCCGCAGGTGTTCGATCTTCCCGGCACGATCGTGCAGGAGAATCACGCGTTTCCCGTGATTTCACCGAATGGCCAGCAGCTGGCCTTCTTCTCGATCACTTTCCCCGATCCGTTTCTGGCCGGTCCGGTCACGACCCGGTTGCACACGATCGGAACGAACGGCGCGAACTCCACGACGCTCGTGACCTTCACGCCGGGTCTCTTTCCGCTCGGTGTCTCCTGGTCCTCGGACGGCAGCCAGCTGGCATTCTCGATCGCCGACCAGGTTGAGAACGGGGGCTTCTTCAGTCCGCTCGGCGCTCCCGAGACCGCCATCCTGCGGACGGTCCCCGCCGCCGGGGGTACGCCGAGTCCGGTCGCGGGGGCGCCGCTCGGGTTTCTGCCCTCGATCGTGCCGGCGCCAGAACCGACCTTCGTGGGCACGCTCGCTGCAGGGCTGGTCGCGCTCGCTGCGCTCGCTCAGCGCGCGACTCGGAGGACCGGGAGATCGAAGACGACGCGCGTATGACGCCCCTTCTGCGTCTCGACCCGAACCCCACCCCCGGTCTCGATCACGCGGCGGCGAAAACGCTCGATCGGGTGCCAGTCGTTCTGTGCCTCGCCCGCATGCTGTAGGCACCAGCGTGGGTCCTTCGGCTTGAGGCCACCGGCGTCGTCTTCGACGATCAAGCGTACGGTCTGGTCCGCAAGGGATCGCGGCGAGGCTTCGGTACGAATCAGGATCACGCCGCCCTGGCGGTAGGCCTCGCGAGCGGCGACGACCAGATGGGTCAGCACGGATTCGATCTCGATCGGTGCGAAGGCGACGGCGTCCGTGTGGCGATCGACCCGCGCGCTGACGGAGACGTCGTCGCCAGCCAGACGCGAGAGGGTCGGAGCGAGCCGCTCGATTTCATCGGTCAGTCGGCAGCCGCCGTCGAGGCCCGCATGCTCTAGGCGTTCTTCGATCGTCCGGACCAGTCGGATCGCCCTGTCGGCCGCATCGATCATGTCGTCGGCCTGGTTCGCGATCGCGCGCAGCTCCCGACGCATGCGATCCGCCGACTTCACGATCTCGGAGAACTCGAGCACGATCGCGCGCGAGATCTCGGCGTTCGTCGTCGGTTTCTGATCGTCTTCTCGGCTGTCTTGCATGGCTCCTCTGACACTCGGCTCGTCGCAGCATCCGTCGGGCTGCTCCGACCGAGGGCGTCTCGCCCGTTGGCGGACGGACCGTGGACGCGGGCCCGATCGCTTCGGATCGGAGCTGGGACGATTCCCATCTCGTCAGCCCGGCCGGAGAGGGGACGTCCCCATGGCTCGCGAGCCGCCGACGCATCTGTCAACTGCGCCTGCGCGCCCCTCGAAGTCGGGCCGCGATCGAACGGTCACGTGGCAAAATGTCGCAGGGCGCGACGCCGATCCCCCGGCTGGCGGATATCAGCGCACGCGATCGACAGATCTCACGGTCGACAATGTCGCCTGGGCACCGATCGTCACGGGCACCTCGCCTTCGATCGTCACGTCGATTCGGCGTGGACCGAGCGCCAGAGTCTGGCTTCGAGAATCGAGCTGTAAAGCGACTTTGGGTCACCGGGGTGCAGCGAGACGGACCGCGCGGGTCGTCACGCGACGCGGGCGCGGTCGATCCGCTCGCGCGCGAGCGCGTCGGCAACCGAAGCGCTGGCACGGTCGTCCCTGCGAGCGCGTTCGAGGATCTCCCGTGTGCGTTCGGCGATTCGTTCGATCGCGGCTTCGATTCGTTGCGGGTCGTCCTGGCCCGAGTACTCACCGGCGACCATGATGATTCCGCCTGCATTGATCACGTAGTCCGGTGCGTAGGTGATTCCACGTTCGTGGAGCTGGCGTCCGACGGTGGCGTTGGCGAGCTGATTGTTGGCTGCGCCTGCGACGACCCTTGCACGCAAGCGCCGGGCGACCTCTTCGGTCAACACGCCCCCCAACGCGCAGGGCGCGACGACGTCGACGTCGGCGAAGAGCAGATCCTTCGGGTCGCCCGGCTCGGCGTCGTACTCGTCGCAGATCGCCTCGACCCGCCTGGCGTCGAGATCCGCGACGAGCAGACGCGCGCCGCGTCGCGCGAGCTCGAGGCAGAGCCGGGCGCCGACGCTGCCGAGGCCCTGCACGGCGATTCGCAGACCCGTGAGCTCCCGGCGACCGAGGGCGTGCTCGACCGCGACCTCGAGGCCGAGGCAGACGCCTCGGGCGGTATAGGGTGCGGGATCTCCGCCCGCCCGCCCCGCCCGTGCACGCAGTCCGCTCACGTAGCGCGTCTGCGAGGCGACCACCTCGATGTCCTCGACGGAGACGCCGACGTCCTCCGCTGTGACGTAGCGACCGCCGAGTGTGTCGACGGCGCGTCCGAATGCGCGGAATGCAGCTTCGCGCGAGGCGGCCGGAAGCGGGCCGAGGATCACCGCCTTTCCGCCGCCCATCGGCAGCTCGGCCAGCGCGCATTTGTAGGACATGCCCTGGGAGAGCCGCAGTGCGTCCGTGAGTGCATCCGCTGGATCGTCGTAGCGCCAGAGTCGGCAGCCCCCGCCGGCCGGTCCGAGCGCCGTCGAGTGGATCGCGAGAATCGCCCGCAGTCCGGAATCGGGATCGGCGACTTGCAGGACGCATTCGTGGTCGGCATATGCGGGATTCTCGAACATCGCGCCGACTCTCCGACCTCCGTCTCTCGTCTCGTGGAAAGCGATCGTGCCGATGGCCGGATCGGCGTGGATCGAATCGCGCACCCACTCGTCTCTTCGTCGCGCCGTGGCCGGGACTGGAGGCTCGGTCTGCGCGTCCGCGAGACCCGTCGCGCGCCTCGCGAGCGACTCCGCGCGGTCAGCTGCGCTTCTTGAACTGCGGACGCACGGCGGATTCGCGGGTCAGCTCGAGGGCCCGCTCGGCGACGCTGCGGGCCGCGTGCTCCACGGAATCGAAGCGCTCGTCGACGAGCTCCCGCTTCGCGCGGGCGAAATCCGGCGGCCTGAAGCTGGTATTGACGCGCGGGCGAAGCGCGAAGACGTGGCCGAGCGTAACAGCGCTCGCGGGCGTCCCCGTCTTCGTGGCCTTCTTCCCGGCTGCCTTCGCGGTACCGCCGGCCTTCGCCTTCCCAGCAGCCTTCTTCTTCGCGGGAGCTGTAGCCTTTCCGGCAGTCTCCGCCTGCGCGCCCGCTTTGGTGCCGGCACGCTTCTTCGGCTTCGCAACCTTCGCAGTCGATTCGGCGCGGGCGCTCGGTCGTTTGCGAGCCGCCTTCTTCTTCGGGGGTGTCTTTCTCGTGCTCGACTTCTTGCTGGCCGCCATCTGCAGAGCCTACCGCTAATCGGCGACAACGCGACGCTTTTCGAGCCCTTGCACGGAGGCTGCGCCAGGCCGTTCGGGACCGATGCCGTGTGCCAGCTCACCGATCGCGTACATGGCCGCATGCTAGGCTGCCGGGCTCTCGGTGTCGGAGGATTCGCCGTGCATGGGGGCGGTTCGAGATGATCGGCTTGGGAAGCTCTTTGGATGTCGTCGCAGTCTGGCTCAGGTTCGGCGCCGTTCTCTCGTCGCTCGCGGTCTGCTGCCCGTCGCTCGCGATTGCGCAAGGGACGGAAGGCGTCACGACCGTGCGGGTGGCGACCGGGCTGCAACGCCCCGTCTTCGTGACGGCGCCGCCCGAGGATTTCGACCGTCTGTTCGTCGCCGAGCAGCACAGCGGGCAGGTCAGGATCCTGCGACTCAGCGACGACACGCTCGATCCGCAGCCCTTTCTCGATCTCGATGGCATCACCACGGGGGGTGAGCAGGGGCTCCTCGGCCTCGCCTTCCACCCCGACTACGCGACCAATGGCTACCTGTTCGTGAACGTGACCGACAACGACGGAGGTGATGCGACGCGCATCCTGCGATTCCGGGTGTCCGCCGATCCGGACGTGGTCGATCCCGATAGTCAGCTCGAGATCCTGTCCTTCTCGCAGCCCCAGACGAATCACAACGGCGGCTGGATCGGGTTCGGTCCCGACGATGGATTCCTGTACATCGCGACGGGTGACGGTGGCTCCAGCAATGATTCGGGAACCGGTCATGCGACCGGCACCGGAAACGGACAGGCCACGACCGACAACCTGCTGGGAAAGATCCTACGGATCGACGTCGACGGCGACGATTTTCCGCAGGACACCGAGCGCAACTACGCCATTCCCGCGGACAATCCCTTCGTCGACGCCGTGGGCGACGACGAGATCTGGGCCTACGGGCTGCGCAACCCGTATCGTGCGAGCTTCGACCGGGCGACGGGCGATCTCTATATCGGCGACGTCGGGCAGAAGGCCTGTGAAGAGATCAGCCTGCTGCGCTCCGATCTGCCCGGTGGCCAGAATCTCGGCTGGCGTCTGCGCGAGGGGACGATCGCGACGCCGACCGGCGGCGTCGGTGGTGACAAGCCCGCCGGCGCGCTCGATCCGATCATGGACTACCCGCGCCCCGGCGGCCAATCGTCGAGCTGCTCGGGTCCGCCTGCCGAATTCGTCGGTACGGTCGTGACGGGGGGTGTCGTCTACAACGGACCCGCGCCCTCGATCCGCGGCCGCTACTTCTTCGCCGACTTCGCGACCTCGGAGATCTGGTCCTTCGTCTACGACGATTCCGACCCGTCCAGCTTCGACGGGCGAAACTACACGGACCTGACGAATCACGTGGACGATCCCGCCTTCGTACCGGACGAGGGTACGATCTCGAGCATCTCCTCGTTCGGCGAGGACGCACGGGGAAACCTGTACGTAACGGATCTCTTTGGCGGTGAGGTGTTTCGCGTGCCCGAGCCGGGGGGGCTGGCCTCACACGTGATCGGGCTGCTGACCGTCGTCGGGGCCGTACGCTGGCGGCGTCTCGACGCCCGGCGCATCCATCCACGCACCTCCCGGGTCGGGCTCCCACGTCGGCATTAGCGGCTGAGTGGCTTGGACGAGCAACGCCCCCATCTCGCAGGCTGCGCGATGGGGGCGTTGACTTCGATCGGCGCCGAACGTCGCTGGAGCTCAGCGAAGGCCGACGCGGGCTGGGGTCGCCCCTACATCATGCCGGGCATTCCGCCCATGCCGCCCATGTCGGGCATGCCGCCCGGACCACCGGCGCCCTTGGGCTCCGGCTTCTCGGCGATCATGGCCTCGGTCGTGAGCAGCAGGCCCGAGACCGACGCCGCGTTCTGGAGCGACGTGCGGACGACCTTGGTCGGGTCGATCACGCCGGCCTTGACCAGGTCCTCGTAGGTCTCCGTCGCAGCGTTGAAGCCATTCGCGCCCTTCTGACCCTTGACCTTGTCGACCACGATCGAGCCTTCGATCCCGGCGTTCTCGCTGATGAAGCGGAGCGGCGACTCGATCGCACGGCGGATGATGTTGACACCCGCCGCCTGCTCGTCGTTGTCGGCCTTGACGCGATCGAGCACGGCCGAGCAGCGCAGGAGCGCCACACCACCGCCAGGCACGATGCCCTCTTCGACCGCGGCCCGTGTCGCGTGGAGCGCGTCCTCGACGCGCGCCTTCTTCTCCTTCATCTCGGTCTCGGTCGCGGCACCGACCTTGACGACCGCCACGCCGCCGACCAGCTTCGCGAGTCGCTCCTGGAGCTTCTCGCGATCGTAGTCGGAGGTGGTCGTCTCGACCTGGTTACGGATCTCCTGGCAGCGGCCCTCGATGTCCTTCTTGGTGCCGGCGCCGTCGATGATCGTCGTGTTGTCCTTGTCGATCGAGACCCGTTTGGCCTGGCCGAGGTCCTTGACCGTCACGTTCTCGAGCTTGAGCCCGAGCTCCTCCGCGATCACCTGGCCACCCGTCAGGATCGCCATGTCCTGCAGCATCGCCTTGCGTCGGTCACCGAATCCGGGCGCCTTCACCGCTGCGACGTTGATCGTGCCGCGGATCTTGTTCACGACGAGCGTGGCAAGTGCCTCGCCGTCGATGTCCTCGGCGACGAGCAGGAGCGGCTTGCCGGCGCGAGCGACCTGCTCGAGGAGCGGAAGGAGATCCTTCATGTTGCTGATCTTCTTCTCGTGGAGAAGGATCAGCGGCTCCTCGAGGACGGCCTCCATGCTCTCGGGATCGGTCACGAAGTACGGCGACAGGTAGCCCCGGTCGAACTGCATGCCCTCGACGACGTCGAGCTCGGTCTCGAGGCTCTTGCCCTCTTCGACCGTGATCACGCCCTCCTTGCCGACCTTCTCCATCGCCTCGGCGAGGATCTTGCCGATCGTCTCGTCGGCATTCGCCGAGATCGTGCCGACCTGCGCGATCTCGTTCGAGTCACGCGTGGGCTTGGCGATGTTCTCGAGCTCGTCGACGATCGCCGTCACCGCCTTGTCGATCCCGCGCTTGAGGTCCATCGGGTTCATGCCGGCAACCACGAGCTTGCTGCCCTCGCGGAAGATCGACTGGGCCAGGACCGTCGCGGTCGTCGTACCGTCTCCCGCGATGTCCGAGGTCTTGCTCGCGACCTCCTTGACCATCTGGGCGCCCATGTTCTTGAACTTGTCCTCGAACTCGATCTCCTTGGCGACCGTGACGCCGTCCTTGGTGATCGTCGGCGAGCCGAAGCTCTTGTCGATGACGACGTTCCGGCCCTTCGGGCCGAGGGTCACGCGCACGGCGTTCGCCAGCCCGTCGACACCCTCGAGGATCTTGGCACGGGCGTCCTGATCGAAAATGACTTCTTTGGCCATGATTCAGCGCTCCTATCTCTACTCGTAGATCGCGAGGACGTCGTCTTCGCGAATGATGATGTGTTCGTCGCCATCGACGTTCACGTCGGTTCCGGCGTACTTGCTGAACAGAATCCGGTCGCCGGCATTCACGCCCGGCGTCGCGATCTCGCCACTGTCGAGGGTCTTGCCGGGTCCGACCGCGACGACGAGGCCTTCCTGCGGCTTTTCCTTGGCGGTATCGGGGATGATGATGCCCCCACTGGTCGTTTCTTCCTCATCCACACGCTTGACGAGGATGCGGTCCTGGAGCGGACGGATCTTCATGTTTCGCCTCTCTAATCGATTCGCGTCCACGACGCCGAACGCGACGCGGACACGCTCCGGCGCCGCCGGAGAGCAGGGGGCCCACTCGAAGGTCGAGCAGGCCCGGTTGGGTTTCGGCTTCGAGACCGTTTGGGGGACGGGCCCGAATGCAGTCGCTACGAGGTCTGATCCGGTCGACCGGATCGACCGGTCGACGATTGGCAGTCGACGAGGCCGACTGCCAACGGCGCGGCAAGCTAAACGCTGCGTCCTACGAGTCAACGGTCGCCCCGAAAAAAAATGCACCCGAGCTGCCGAGTCGTGGTGACCCACTTGACTTTCGCCTCGGTTTCGTCACGCTACCAGGCGAAAACGCACCGAAGCTCCTTCGGGCCGGTGACCGCCGGCCGGCGTCCTCGGCCCGAATCCGGCCGAAACCAGACGCGAGCGCGAGCGAAGGATCGGGCGAAAGATCGGGCGAAAGAGCGAACGAGAGCGCGAAAGCGCAAGCAGAGGCACAGCGATGGCCAAGCCGAGGGTCGACGTCGACAATGGCAATGAGAACGACGAGCGGGACGCAGGCAGCCACGGCGAGCGGGCAGACGCCTTCAGAGCCGGCTCGCAGACAGAACAGCGTTCTGGTGCGCTGACGCGCCGCCAACGCGAGATCTTCGACTACATCTCCGGCTTCGTCGCCGAGCAGGGCTATTCGCCGAGCCTCGAAGAGATCGCGGCCGCCTTCGGGCTGTCTTCCGTTGCGACGGTCCACAAGCACGTGAAGCACCTCGTCGACAAGGGCTATCTGCGAAAGGCTTGGAATCGCTCGCGCTCCGTCGAGCCGGTCCCCGAGCAGACGCTCGTCGAGAGCATCCATCTGCCGATTCTGGGGACGGTCGCCGCGGGTCGGCCGATCGAGGCGATCGAGCCGGATGCGGCGGTGGCCGAGCAGCTCGCCGTGCCGGCCGAGATGGTCCCGGGGCGCCAGGATCACTACGTATTACGGGTGCGGGGTGATTCGATGATCGACGATCAGATCTGTGACGGGGACCTGGTCGTGATCGAGGGTCGGCGTGAGGCGCGCAACGGCGAAACCGTCGTGGCGCTCGTCGATGGCGACGAAGCGACGCTGAAGCGCTTCTACCGTAGCGGGGCGCAGGTCAAGCTCTTGCCGGCGAACGAGACGATGTCGCCGATGGAGTTCCACGCCTCACAGGTGGAGGTCCGCGGTGTCGTTCGGGGATTGATCCGGCAGTTCTGAACGTTCGGACTGCACGGCACGGCCTGACGTTCGGTCAGATCGCGACCGGACGGGCTCGAGCCGCTCCGAGCACAGCCGATCGGGACCGGGTTGCGAGTTGGTCCGCAGCCCGCGGCCGCAGCGCGCCGTCGCGTGATCCGCGAAGTGGGCTTGCGCGCGTCTTGCTACGTGGCTGCGTCGCCCCGACCGGGTGATCCGACTAATATCGATAGGTGGTCCAGTCGCTCGTCGAGTCCGAGATCGGCGCTGGGCGGGACGTCGCGGGAGACGGCGAAGCGCCTGCGCGGGAGTTCGTCTTCGATCCGATTCGGCGGGAATTGCGGCAGGCGGACGGGCGCCGACATCTACCGCCCAAGTCCTTCGACGTCCTGCGAGTGCTGGTCGATCGACCCGGGGAAATCGTCACGCGAGACGACCTGGTCGCGGCTGTCTGGGACGGCATGGCGGTTTCGTCCGACGCGGTTCGCTACACGCTTCGTCAGCTACGCAAAGCGCTCGGCGATCCGGTCGGGGCGCCGCGATTCGTCGAGACGGTCGCGCGCAGCGGGTGGCGTTTCGTCGGCAGCGTCGTCGCGATCGATGACGGTCGCCGCCGCCTGTTGCCGGAGGATTTCGGGGCGACGTCGGCGCTTCCGCGGCCGATCGCGCCGCTCGTCGGTCGCGCCGACGAGTGGAGCCGCCTGGTAGAAGCGCTCGCGCTCGCTCGCGGAGATCGCTCGCAGATGCTGCTCGTCTCGGGTGAGGCGGGCATCGGCAAGACGCGGCTGCTCGAGGATTTTCTCGCCCACGTCTCCGAGTCGAACGATGTGGTCGTGGCGCGTGGCGAGTGCATCGAGTTCTACGGTCCCGGACAGCCCTATCTACCACTGCTCGAAGTGCTCGAGCGTGTCTGTCTGGCGCTCGGCGGCGAGCTCCCCATCGCGATCATGCGCCGGCACGCACCGAGCTGGCTGGCTCAGATCCCCGCCCTGAGTGAGCCGGAGGAACGTGAGCAGCTCGCGGCGCAGAGCCAGGGCGTGACGCAGGCGCGCCTGCTCCGCGAGCTCGCGAACGCGCTCGAGCGACTCGCGGAGCGGCAATCGCTCGTCGTCTGGCTCGATGACCTGCAATGGGCCGATCGATCGACACTCGAAGCCGTCAGCTACCTCGCGCGACAGAACGAGGGGCGAGGCGTCCTCTTCCTGGCTTCCCTGCGCCCGTTCGAGGCGGGGGCAATGGACGAAGCGTTCGGGATGACCCTGGCCGACCTCCATCGCAGCGGTCGCTGTCGCCTGCTCGAGCCCGTGCCGCTCGATCGCACATCGATCGCGGAGTATCTGGGCCATCGCTTCGGATTCGGCACGCAGCTGGCCGATTCGGGCGAGCTCGCGGCGCGGCTCGCCGAGGTGAGCGCGGGCAACCCGCTCTTCCTCGTCAGCATCGTCGACGATCTGGTCGATCGCGGGATCATCGAGACCGGTCCCGAGGCTCGTTTCGCGCGAGGCTGGACGGCGGAGTCCGCCGTCGCGCCCGCCTTCGTTCCGGCCCGGATCGGCCCGCTGATCGAGCGCCAGATCGACGCGCTCGCGCCCGACCAACGCGAGCTGCTCGAGGTGGCGAGCGTGGCGGGAATCGAATTCTCCGTGCTCGAGCTGCAGTCGGTGCTCGCGCAGGAGATCGCCGCGCTCGAACGGCGATCCGATGCGCTCGTCGAAGACGGTCGCTTCCTGTGTGCCGCGGGCGGTGTCGCATGGCCCGACGGAAGCGTCGGCAGCCGCTATCGCTTCGCGCACTCGTTACATCGCGCGGCACTGCGGTCGCGCCTCTCGCCCGGCCGTCGCTCGCGAATCCACCGCGCGATCGCGCTGCGCAAGGAGGCGGGCTTCGCCGATCGCGCGGGTGAGATCGCGAGCGAGCTCGCGCTCCACTTCGAGGCAGGTCTCGATCCCGCACGCGCGATCGACCACCTGGCTCAGGCCGGCCTGGCGAGCGCTCGCATCTTCGCGAATCGCGAGGCCCTGAGCCATCTGCGGCGCGCACTCGCGCTGGTGCCCGAGCTGCCCGCGGCGGAGCGAACCCCTCGTGAGATCCGCCTGCGTCTGGCGATCTGCGCGCCCCTGGCAGCCGTGCTCGGGTATGCGAACCGCGAGCTGGCGGAGAATCTCGAACGCCTGGCGGTGTTGACGAGTGATCTCGAAGATTCACCGGCGATCTTTCCCGTCCTGCTGGGTCTCTGGTCGCTCACGCTCGTACGCGCCGACCTGCTCTCGACCGAAGGCCTCGAGGCGCGTCTGCTCGCGCTCGCCGAGCGCGATTCGCAGCCCATCGTGCAGCTCCAGGCCCATCGCGCGATCGGCCACGGTTGCTTCTTCCGCGGCGATCTCGTCGCTTCCGAGCGGCATCTCGACCGCGCCCTGGCGGGCTACGACACGGATCGCCACGAGCGACTCGACTACTCGATCGGCGATGACCCGGTCGTGCTGGCTCACGCCTATCAGAGCTGGACGAGCTGGTTCCTCGGACGACCCGAACGCGCGGTGTGGCACGTCGAAGAGGCCGCGCGAATCGGCGAGCGACTCGCTCATCCGCCGAGTCTCGCCTTCGCGCTCTCGTACGCGGCCGTCTTGCACGCTCTGCGGGGCGACGTCGCCGGGGCCTGGGAGTGGAGCGATCGTGCAGAGGAGCTCGCGCGGAGCGAGGGCATGGCCCTGTGGCTGGCGCTCAGCCGGATCGTTCGCGGCTGGTGCCTCGCCGGCGAGGGCGATCTTCCGGCTGGCATCGCCTTGCTCCGCGACGGCCTCGAGGGCTGGCAGGAGACGGGCTCCGAGCTGGGGCGGCCCTATTTCGATTCGATGCTCGCGCACGCGCTCGGACGAGCCGGTGAGTACGACGAGGCGCTCGCGATCGTCGGCCGGATCGATGCCGTGATCGAGCGGACCGGACAGTGGATCTTCGAGCCCGAACGACGGCGCGTCGAGGCCGTACTCCTCAGTGAGGCGGATTCTTCGTCAGCCGTCGCCCGTCGTGCCGAGAAGCTGCTCGAGGAGGCGATCGCATCGGCCCGCAAGCGCAGTGCGCTTTCGCTCGAGCTGCGCGCCGCGCTCGATCTCGCTCGCCTGCTCGACCGGCGCGGCGAGCCGTCTCAAGCGGTACGTCTCGTCGGCGAATGTCTTGCGAGCTTCAGCGAGGGCTTCCGCGACGTGGACCTGCGGGCCGCGCGTCGCCGAGTCGAAGGCGGGTCGGACGCTTCGCCCGATCGCGCGTCGGGCTGACCGGGCTCTGACGCACGGCGCTTTGCAAGCTAGGCTCCGCGACTTCGCGCCCCTTGCGACTCTACCGAGGGGCACCGAACGCGCGGATCGCGCAAGACGAGGATGGAGACCGAGATGAGTTCGACGGGCGATTCGCCGGATCCGATCGAGGCGTATGTCGAGGCGATGCTGAAGGAGCTGGGAGAAGATCCCTCGCGAGACGGCCTCGAGCGGACGCCCCATCGAGTCTCCAAGGCGATGCGTTTCTTCACGCAGGGCTACGGCCAGGATCCCGCAGCGATCCTGACCGGGGCGCTCTTCGACGTCGACTACGACGAGATGGTGCTCGTCAAGGACATCGACTTCTACTCCCTCTGTGAGCACCACATGGTGCCTTTCTTCGGCCGAGTCCATGTCGGTTATATCCCGAACGGCAAGGTCGTCGGGCTGTCGAAGATCCCGCGCACGGTCGATCTCTTCGCACGTCGACTACAGGTCCAGGAGCGCTTGACGATGGACGTCGCGCAGACGATCGAGGCCGTGCTGCAGCCGAAGGGCGTCGGGGTCGTGGTCGAGGCGAAGCATCTCTGCATGATGATGCGGGGTGTCGAAAAGCAGAACAGCTTCGCGATCACGAGCTCGCTACGGGGCACCTTCGAATCGGATTCGAAGACGCGCGCGGAGTTCATGGAGCTGATCCGGCACCGAAAAGAGTCGTTCGCCTGACGCGTCGGGCTTCGGCTCAGCTTCCCAGCGCGAGCTCTGCATTCACGAGCAGGCGGCCGCTCCGTTCGAGCTCGCGGCGGTAGTCGGTCAGCCAGGTGTCGATTCGCTCGTTCTGCTTCTGCGTCAGCACCTGTGGTCGTCGCTCGGTCCGCTCGCTGGCGATCGTGTCGGCGTCGGGGGCGTTTCGCTCGATCACCTGGAGCAGCGCGCGCCGACCGCCGAGGTCGAAGACCTCGGAGCTGGTCGCGCCAGCCTCCAGCGTGAAGGCCGTCGTCATCATGTCCGGAGCCGCACGCAGGCCCGGGATGAAGCCATCGGGTCGCCGTTTGAAGGCGACCGTCCGTTCCAGGCTCAGGCCTTCTTCGCGAGCGGCGTCCTCGAGGCTCGCGCCGTCGAGAATCCGTCGAGCCAGCGCATCGCCGCGGGTGATCGCCAGCTCCCGCGCCCGCTCGGCGCTCACGGCCTCTCGCGCGAGATCGAGGCGGGATCGCGCGAAGTCGGCCGGCTCGGCCGGTTGCTTCTCGTCGACCTGGATCACGTGAAAGCCATAGCTCGAGCGCACGACCTGGGAGAGCTCGCCCGGCTCGAGCGCGAAGGCAGCGGCGTCGACCGCGGGATCGTTGTCGCCGTGGGCGAAGAGCCCTAGATCGCCACCCTCCGCCTTCGTGCCGACGTCCTCCGAGACCTCGCTCGCGACCGCCGCGAAGGCCTCGCCCGCTTCGATGCGGGCGCGCGCGGCCTCCGCACGGGCACGAGCAGCCTCCTCCTCTTCGTCACTGGCGTCGGCCGGGACGAGGACGAGCAGATGCCGCGCCCGAACCCGCTCGGGCGAGGAGAGCGCCTCTTCCCGCTCGGCGAAGGTCGCGCGGAGCGCCTCCTCGTTCTCGTTGGCATAGGCTTCGATCATCTCGTCGGAGATCGTCTCCCCGTCGGGCAGCCGTGTCTCGTCGAGGACGACGTAGGCGATGCGCACCTCCTCGAGATCGAAGCGGGTCGCGAGATCGACCTCCGCGTCGGAGACCGTGGTCTGCGAGGCGAGCAGCTGTACCAGCTTCTGTCCCAGGAGCGTTCGCGTGAAGTGGCGGATGAACGATCGCTGGGTTCCATACTCGCGTTGCGCGAAATTGTTGAACGCGGCAGGGCTGAAGCGACCCTCGGCGTCGATGAATGCGGGACTGGCCTGGACGACCCTGCGAACCTCGTCTTTCGTGACGTGGAGCCCCATTTCTCGGGCGGCCGTCGCGAGGACGGCGTTGTTGATCAGACTGCTCAGCGCCTGAGAATCGACGTAGCGGTCGGCGCCGACCTGATCGTACGCGTCGCCGAGCTGCGCGCGCAGACGGGCCTCGGTCTGTTGTTGTTCGCGGCCGAAGTCGCGCGACGTGAGCTGGATGTCGTCGAGCTCGACGATTGAATTACCCGTGGGGGTTGGCGGCCCGAAGCTGCCGCCGACACCGAAGAAGAAGACGAAGACGAGTCCGATCACGCTGACGAAGATGAGCGTGAGCCAGCGCTGACCTTTGCGGAACGATTCGAGCAAGCGAGACCTCTCTAGTCCGGGGGTGTGGGTTTCGGAGGAGGGATTCGGCGCAGCGCCGGGGAGTCGCTCCGGCCGTTCGTGTCGCCGGGCCATCGGAACGAGCTTCCGCACGTGCGTCGGTCGCCATGGTCGCCGCCCATCGAGCGCTCGATCCGCCGCCGGGCGACGATGCGGAGGTCCGATCGGCGCGCGGAGCTTACGAGACCGACGCCATTGGCAGCAAGCGCGGGGGAGGCGCTGCGAGTCGCGACCGGCACCGAAAATCGACGCCTTCGCGCATTGATCGCAGGGGGGGCCGCTGTTACGTTCCGCTCGCAGACGAGCGCCAAACGTGTCGGATTTTCGGGTAGTTAGCGGGACTAGCTGCCCATGCTTGCCAGGCCCCGGTCCAGCCGGGTCCGAGCGGTGGGCGCCCGACCGGAGATCGAGCAGGGAGTGGGAATTTGATCATCGACACCGTGCTGGGCTGGTTCTCGAGCGATCTCGCCATCGACCTCGGAACGGCCAATACGCTCGTCTACGTGAAGGGGCGCGGAATCGTGGTCTCCGAGCCGAGTGTCGTCGCCGTCTCGCGCGACGCGCGTGGTCCGGACAAGGTGCGCGCGGTCGGCAAGGCCGCCAAGGACATGTTAGGCCGCACGCCTGGCCACATCGTGGCGATCCGACCGCTCAAGGAAGGCGTCATCGCGGACTTCGACATCACGGAGGCGATGCTCCGGTACTTCATCCGTCGCGTGCACGATCGACGCACGATGGTGCGCCCGCGTATCGTGATCGCGGTGCCGTCGGGCATCACCGAGGTCGAGAAGCGCGCCGTTCGCGAGAGCGCGATGCTCGCGGGCGCGCGCGAGGTCTACCTGATCGAGGAGCCGATGGCCGCTGCGATCGGCGCCGGTCTGCCCGTGACCGAGCCTTCCGGCAACATGATCATCGACATCGGTGGCGGGACCACCGAGGTCGCCGTCATCTCGCTCTCGGGCGTCGTCTATTCCAACTCGGTCCGCGTCGGCGGCGACAAGATGGACGAAGCGATCATCAACTACGTCAAGCGCAAGTACAACCTGTTGATCGGCGAGCGCTCGGCGGAGTACATCAAGATCCGAATCGGCACGGCCTATCCGACCGACGACATGGAGTCGATCGAGGTCAAGGGCCGCGACCTCGTGCTCGGGGTCCCCAAGACGCTCGAGATCAAGAGCGAGGAGGTGCGCGAGGCACTCGCCGAGCCGGTCAACGCGATCGTCGAGGCCGTCAAGATGGCGCTCGAGAAGACGCCGCCGGAGCTCTCGGCCGATATCGTGGACAAGGGGATCGTGCTGGTCGGCGGCGGCTCGATGCTCGCCAATCTCGACGTGCTGTTGCGGGAGACGACGGGGTTGCCCGTGATGCTCGCCGAGGATCCGCTGACGGCGGTCGCCGTCGGGACGGGCCGCTGTCTCGACGAGCTGCGGCTGCTGAAGGAAGTGACGATCCGGTCGTCGATTTCCTAGCACGCCACTAGCGATCCGGGTGCTCTGGACGTTCTCGGGGGCGTTCACGGCGGAGAGTCGCGCGTATGGGGGAATGGGTCAGGCGGCTGGCGGCGCCGTTTGCCGTCGCATTCTTGATCTTGTTGACGATCGCCTCGATGGTGGGCGACCGGCGTCGCGTCGAGTCGGACGAGCCGCTGCCGTGGTGGAAGGCGATCGTGCTCGAGGTGGCTTCGCCGGTCGCTCGAGTGATCTCGGCGCCCTTCGACGGGGTGGCGGGATTCTATGAGAACTACGTCGATCTGATCGGCGTGCGGACGGAGAACCGCCGGCTGCGGCGACGGCTGGCGGAGATCGAGTCGGAGAATCTCCAGTTTCGCGAGGCGCTCGTCACGAGCGGTCATCTCGGCCGCGTGGCCTCGATGCGAGACGAGGTCGAGATTCCGATGCTGCCGGCGGAGGTCGTCGGGCTGGATGTGGCGCCCTGGTTTCGATCGGTGCTGGTCGACCGGGGTACACAGCACGGTGTCTTGCCGGGTCATCCCGTCATCACGCCCGAAGGCGTCGTCGGCGTCGTCACGGCGACCTCGGGTCACGCCGCCAAGACGATGTTGCTGCTCGACCGCCAGAGCGCCGTCGACGCCCTGGTCCAGCGCAGTCGCGCGCGCGGTGTCGTGCGGGGTGTCGGGCGCGAGCGGCTCGAGTTCGAGTTCGTCGTTCGCGGAGCCGACGTGGCCGAGGGCGACGAGGTCGTGACCTCGGGACTCGGTGGCATCTATCCGAAGGGACTCCGCCTGGGTCGCGTCGCCGCGCTGCGTGAGGCGGGCGGACGGCTGACGCGGATCGCCGAGATCGAGCCGGCAGTCGATCTCGGACAGCTCGAACAGGTCTTCGTGCTGCTCCGGCGGGGCCCGCAGATGGAGCTGCTCTATCGGCCGAACCGGGCGGAGACCGATCTGACGGGGCCGATCGTCCTCGAGCCGACGCCGCCGGTCTCGGCGGGCCCCCCGCAAACGCAGGAGCCGTCGGAGGGGTCCGATTCCGTCCCGGTCGACCGCGCCGGCGACCGCGGCGCGGCGCAGCCGGGGCCGCCGTGAAATCCGCCTTCGCGCTGCTGGCTCTGGGGATCGCCGCGCTCGTCGTCCAGAGCGCGCTGGCGAGGCTGCTGCCGCCGCCCTGGTGTCCGGATCTCGCCTGGCTCGTGGTGGTCGGGATCGGGCTTCGCTGGCCGAGCTTTCTGCCGGGCGTCGTGCTGGCGGTCGTGCTCGGTTATGCGATGGATCTCGTGTCGGGCTCGCTGATGGGACAGCACGCGCTGTTGCGGCTCGTCTCCTTCCTGGCCGCAGCGCTCGCGGCGCGCCAGCTCGATCTCTCCGGCAGCCTGCCCGTTGCGATCTTCGTCAGCGCGATGACCGTCTTCTACGGCTTCGCGACCGTCACGATGTTGTCGTTCTTCGTCGGGGCGCCCTGGCTCGGTCTCGATGTGATCGGTGCCGCGATCGCGCATGCCGCCGTGAACGTGCTCTCCGCCGGCACGGTCCTCTCGCTCGTCGAACGGGTACTGGCCCGGTTCTCGGACGAGGAGATCGGGCGGCGCGCGCCGATGCCGCTCGGCTTCGGTCGACCCACGCTCGGCAAGCAGTCCTATGACGGCTCCACCGCACTCGGCAAGCGGCTCGGGCGAGGTCGCCTGCCATGAACGATCCCTTCGGCGACTCGCGGCTCTCGAATTCGGGCGACGGCCCCGGGCAGATCCGGCTCTGGCCCGTGGCGAGCGTGGTCGTCGCGCTCTTCGTTTCCTTCGTGCTGCGCTTGTTCCAGCTGCAGATCCTGGAAGGCGAAGATCTCGCCAGTCGTTCGCAGGCGAACTCGGTTCGTACGGTGCGTCTCGAGGCCCAGCGCGGGGAGATCGTCGATCGAGAGGGGCGCACGATCGCGGCCAGTCGTCCGGCGTATGGCGTCGACCTGATGCCGAACGACATCCGCAACCCGTGGCGAACCTACTCGGTCCTCGGTGCGATCCTCGAACGCCACCCGCTCGAGATCGCCGAACAGGTGGGTGAGCCCCGCGGTCGTAGCCGCTTCCAGCCGATCAACCTTTCGCGCGACCTGCCGCACGCGGCACGGGCCCAGGTCGCTGCCCATCGCTATGCGATGCCCGGGGTCGAGCTCTACCAGAAGCCGCTGCGCGACTACGTGTACGCGGATCTCGCCGCGCAGCTGCTCGGCACGATCGGCGAGATCGGCGCCGACGATCTCGCCCAAGAGGCCTACTCCGACTATCGCTCCGGCGAGACGATCGGCAAGACGGGTGTCGAGGCGAGCAACGAGCGTCATCTGCGCGGTCGAGCGGGCGGCGTGAACCTGATCGTCGACGTTGCGGGCCGCGAGATCGACGAGATCGATCGCCTCGAGCCGACGCCGGGAGGGCGCGTCGTGCTCGCGCTCGATCTCGACCTGCAGCGGGCCGCAGAGTCGGCCTTCGAGGTCGCCCCGCTTGCGCGGAAGCCGCCCGCGGGCGAGGTGCCGCCGAACGAGGAGGAAGCGCCCGCGCCCGATTCGTTGATGGGAGCGCTCGTGGCGCTCGATCCGCGCAATGGCGACGTGCTCGCGCTCGTCTCGGCGCCGGCGTACGATGCGAACGTCTTCGCGGGCGGCGTCGATCACGCGACCTGGCGGGAGCTGAACGACGATCCGTGGCGGCCCCTGCGCAACCGCGCGATCGCGGGCGTCTATCCGCCGGGCTCGACCTACAAGGCGATCGTCGCCGCGGCCGGGCTCGCCGAGGGCGCCATCGACGCGACGACGGTCGCCACCTGTCCGGGCTACTACCGGCTCGGGCGTCGCGTCTATCGATGCTGGAAGCGCGGGGGCCACGGGCCGGTCGATCTCGAGAAGGCGCTCGCCGGATCCTGCGACGTCTATTTCTACGAGCTCGGCAAGACGCTCGGCGTCGAGACCCTGGCGCGCTATGCCCGGCTCTTCGGCCTCGGGCGACCGACGGGCATCGCGCTGCGCGGCGAGGCCGGGGGGCTCGTCCCGACCCCCGAATGGAAGCTGCGAGCGCGCGGCGAGCCGTGGGTCGAGGGCGAGACGATCTCGCTCTCGATCGGTCAGGGCGCGAATCTGACCACGCCGCTCCAGCTCGCCGTCGCCTACTCCGTGATCGCGAACGGCGGCCGGTTGGTCGAGCCGCGCGTCGTGCTGCGCAGAGAGACCTGGGATGGCTCGGTCGTCGATGAGAACGCACCGGTCGTGCATGCAGAGAACGTGATCGCGCGACCGATCCTCGAGATGGTGACGCGCGGCCTGCGACGCGTCGTGATGGAAGCCGGCGGCACGGGCCGTCGGGCGCGCGTGCCGGGAATCGAGGTCGCCGGCAAGTCCGGTACGACGCAGGTCGTCAGCCTCGATCTCGTGAAGGATCTCGAGCCCGAGGAGATCCCGCTCAAGTACCGCGACCACGCGCTCTTCGCCGCCTTCGCCCCGGTCGCTTCACCCGAGATCGTCGTCGTCGCGATCGCCGAGCACGCCGGCGGCGGCGGTGGTGCGGTGGCCGCACCGATGGTCCAGAAGGTGCTGGCGGCCTATTTCAAGAAGAAGGAAGGGCGCGTGCCGACGCAGGTGGCGGCGCTGGGCTTCGCCGCGGGCGCGCCGTGAGCCGGCGGGCCTCGGCGCTTGGAGGCATGACATGAACCAGCTGCGCGTCGATCGCAGTCGGGGTCAGCATTTCGACTGGGTCCTCGCGGGCCTCGTCGTCGTACTGATGGCGATGGGCCTGGTCAATCTCGTCAGTGCAGCGGCCTCGGGCGTCGAGGGCGGTTCCAATATCGTCGGGCGTCAGATGCTCGCGCTCGGTGTCGGGCTGTTCGTGATCGCGGCCGTCGTGATCATCGACTATCGGCACTACGATCGCTTCGCCTACCTGCTCTACGGCGGCTCGGTCGCCTTGCTGCTCGTCACGCTCGCGATCGCCGAGGAGACGCGCGGCGCGCGCGCCTGGCTCTTCTCCGGTCGCTTCCAGCCGTCGGAGCTGGCGAAGGTCGGCATGGTGATCGCGCTCGCACATTATTTCGGCCGCAATCCGCCGGCGACGATCCATCGCCTGCGGGATCTGCTCGTGCCCGCCTCGATCATCGCGATTCCCGTCGCGCTGATCGTGGCGCAGAAGGATCTCGGCGTCGCTGTGCTGACGCTCCTGATCGGACTGACGTTGCTCCCGCTCGTGAACGTGCCGCTGCGCGCCTGGTTCGGCATCGCATTGGTCGGCGCGGCGGGTCTCGCGGCGCTCTGGCAATACGGTCTCAAGCCCTATCAACAGGAGCGGATTCTCGGCTTTCTCGACCCGTCGCGCGATCCGCTCTCTTCCGGCTACCAGCAGATGCAGTCCAAGATCGCCGTCGGCTCGGGTGGTCTGTTCGGGACCGGCTGGCAGGAGGGCACGCAGACCCAGCTGCGCTTCCTGCCGACGCAGCACACCGACTTCGCGTTCTCCGTACTCGCCGAAGAGTGGGGCTTCCTCGGCTCGAGCCTCGTGTTGGTCGTCTACGCGGCGATGCTGCTCTGGGGCTTGCTGATCGCACGCAACTCGAAGGATCCCTTCGGCGCCGTGCTCGCGATCGGGTTGGTCGCCACGCTGCTCTGGCCCGCCGCGATCAACGTCGCGATGGTGCTGGGGCTGGCGCCCGTGATCGGCGTGCCGCTCCCGCTCTTTTCCTACGGCGGCTCGGCCTTGCTGTCGGCGGTGATCGCGGTCGGCCTGCTGCTCAACATCTCGATGCGGCGCTACGTCTTCTGAGCTGCGCGCCCGGCGTTCGGCGGCTCGCGGGGTCGCGTCGCAGGCGGAGTCCGATCGCGAACCCGAGACCGAGTGCCAGGGGTTGGCCTCCCCAAGCCTCGGGCAGCGGCACCGGCAGGCTCACCTCCACCCCCGTCTCGCGCGACGACCACAACAGCTCGACCGGCGCATCGACCTCGCCGAGTACGCTTCGATAGATCTGGTGGTCGCAGACGACGACCAGGAAGCAGTCGGTCCAGCGCTCGCCTACGAAGCCCGTCGTGGATTCGAAATGGACCACGCCGTGGGTGCGCCACGGGTCCGTGTAGGATTGGGCCGCGTACCAGTCGCCGCCGTCCGGCGCCTGTGCATCGATCGAGGACCAGCGGGACTCGTCGTTGCGCAGCACGAGGACGGTCCCGCCGTCGGGCGAGGCGACGGGATCGGAGTTGGCGCGCGCCTCGCCGGGAATGATGGCTTCGTTCGTCACGCGTTGGCGCAGGCCGGTCGCCGGATCGACTCGCCAGGCGTCGAGCGTGTTCCAGACGGCGAGCGGCTCGCCCGGCTGGCTCGAATGCACGTAGTAGATCCAGCCGTCGTGCCCCCAGCTCGGATCGTTCGACGTCCGCATCGGGTCGTCGATCAGGCGCGCCAGCCCCGAGCCGTCGCTTCGAATCCGCCACAGGTTCATGACCTCGCCCGGGAGGGCGGCGGCGAACACGATCTCGGGTGTCTCCGCGTCGCCCGCTCGCGGATCGAAGGTCGGATGCCAGACGCGCGTGAAGCCGGATGACTCGGATGGCACGCGGGTATCGAGCAGGCGCCTCTCCAGCACGAGCGCAGGGGGCGCGACCGTCGTGTCGAGCCGATGGATCTCGAGGCGCTGCATCGGCCCGTTGACCGCGTTCGCGAGCGCATCGTTCGATGCGACCCACGTGTCCGAGGTCAGATCGAACGTGTCACCCCACCGCTTCGAGGCGACGAGGATCAGGAACTCGCCCGGTGCCCGTTCGAGCGCGTCCAGCCAGGCGACCGTGCGATCCTGCTGCCAGCTGAGCCGATCGACCTGGGCGAGCGCGGCGTCGGCGAGGTAGATCTCCCAATCGCCGTCCGGGGCGGCGCCGGGGGTCTTGGACAGGAAGAGGAGCGGCTTCGCGTCCCCGGTAGCAGGCGACTGCGCCCAGGCGGTCGCGTCGATCGCGAGGATCACCCACAGGACGAGCAGCCCGCGGGCACGCAGCGACGTGGGAGAGCTTGGGGAGCGGGACGTCGACACGGCCCGCACCATAGCGGAAACCCGTCAGTCGTTATTCGCGACCACCCCGCTCGCGTCTAGACGACCGCCTTGACCAGCTCCTCGAAATCGCCCTTGGGCCGCGCGCCCGTCAGCTGACTCACGACCTGGCCGTCCTTGAACACGAGCACCGTCGGGATCGAGCGAATGCCATAGGTGCCGGGCGTCTGGGGCGATTCGTCGATGTTGACCTTGACGACCTTGAGCTGGTCGCCGTTGTCGTCCGCGATCTCCTTGACGATCGGTGCGATCGCGCGGCAGGGGGCGCACCACTCGGCCCAGAAATCGACGAGCACGGGCGTGTCGGATTTCAGGACCTCGCCTTCGAAGGTCGCATCGGTCACATCGGTGATCTCGGCCATGTCGGGTCTCCGTTTCTCGGGTCTCGATTCGTCGAGCCGGCTTCTTCGCCCAGGGCGACCGACGTCGACTTGCGCGTCCGATCAGCCGCCTCGCTGGGCGCCGGAGTCTCGGCACGCGGTCGGATCTGGCAAGGGCCGGCCAGGCGAGCACGAACGCGGCACTATAGCAGCCCGCTCTCGCCGCAAGGCGCGCCGAGAGGTCAGGCGTTTCGGGGAGCTGCGGGTGAAGCGACGTACGCCGAGGATCGACCGATCGCGGATTCGCACGCAGCCCGCGCGGCGCCGCGGCAGCAAGGTCGCGACCCGCGACGAAGGTCGGCCCCTCGGACCCGGGGCGAGCGTGGCGGAGCTGCTCGACAGCCTGCCCGGACTGCTCGGGGCCGCGGACCTGAATGCGGCGATCGACGCCTGGGTGAGCGCCTGGCGTCGGGATCGGCTGGTCTTGTTCGGCTTCGGGGCGCATCTGATCAAGGTGGGCCTGGCGCCGCTCGTGGTCGACCTGATGGAGCGCGGCGCGATCGGGGCCCTGATGATGAACGGCGCGGGCTGCGTGCACGACCTCGAGCTCTCGATGATGGGGCGCACGAGCGAGGAGGTGGCCGAGTCGCTCGACGAGGGACGTTTCGGCATGGCGCGCGAGACGGCCGAACGACTGAATCAGGCGATCGCGGACGGACGCGCCGACGGGCTCGGGATGGGGGCGGCGATCGGGCGTGCGCTCTACGAATCGAAGGATCGCTACCGCGCTCGCTCGGTACTTGCGACGGCCTGGCGGCTGGAGATCCCGGTCACGGTCCACGCGGCGATCGGAACCGATATCCACCATATGCACCCGAGCGCCGACGGGGCCGCGCTCGGCGAGACCAGCTATCGCGACTTCGAGACGCTCGTCGGTCTGGTCGCCAGGCTCGAAGGTGGCGTGATGTTGAATATCGGCTCGGCCGTGGTCCTGCCCGAGGTGTTCCTGAAGGCGCTCGCATTGGCCCGCAATCTCGGTCATCGCGTCGATCGGATCACGACGGTGAACTGCGATTTCGTGCGCCAGTATCGGCCGCAGGTCAATGTCGTCGAGCGTCCGACGCGACGAGCCGGGCGGGGCATCTCGCTCGTCGGGCAACACGAGGTGCTGATTCCGCTCCTGGCGGCGGGTGTCGTCGAGCGTTTCGACTCCGGCAGACGGACGACCAAGAAGGCGTCGCCGACGAAGGCCCGCAGAGCCGGCAAGCAGGCGGCCGGCGGCAAGCGACCGCCCGGCGCGCCGCGACGCAAGGGAGGACCCAGGCGATGACGCGAATCGTGTTGCGCGAAGGGGACATCACCGAGGAGCAGGTCGATGCGATCGTGAATGCGGCCAATAGCGCCCTGGTGCTCGGGAGCGGTGTGGCCGGTGCGATCGACGCGCGCGGCGGACCGGCGATCGCGGCGGCCTGTGCCGCCCATGGTCCGATCGAGGTCGGAGAGGTCGCCGTCACGACCGCCGGTGAGCTGCCCGCGCGGGTCGTGATCCATGCGGCGGGCATGCCACCCGGCGGGCAGGTGAGTGAGGAGGCGCTGCGGCGTGTGTTGCGGGCGACGTTCGCGGCGGCGGGGGCCGAGGGCTGCCGGACGATCGCCTTGCCCGCGATCGGTGCCGGCGTCGGTGGCCTCTCGATGCAGGTCTGCGCGGAGATCTCGCTGGCCGAGGCGCGGCGCCATGCCGAAGCGGGGGACGCGAACGAAGCGGGCGAGGGGGGGCGTCTCGAGGAGATCCGCTTCGTCCTGTTCGGCGAGCCGAGCTACCGCGTCTTCGAGATGGTGAACGACGCGGCCAAGGTCGAGGCCCAGATGCGAAAGCTGCGCGCGCGTTCCTGAGGCGCCGGACGCTCGCGGCCGCGCACTTGTATACTGCGCCCGCGCGACCTCTGGCCTGGCGATCGACCCGGCCGGCCGACATCCGCACTGGGGATGCTCTTGTACGCACTTCAAACCACCGCTGCCGCGCTCTATCTCGCTGCAGGCGTGGCCGCGGTGCTCGGTCTGGCGTTGCCCGCGAAGTCGATCCTGCGCGGCGCGCGTTGGGGTCTCGGGCTCGGTGCGCTCGTCCAGACGCTGGCGTTCGCGACCCTCCATCGACTCGATCCCGCGCCCGCCCTGACCGACCTCGCGCAGGTCGTCGCCGTGATGGCGTGGCTCGCCGTGCTCTTCACGCTCCTGCTCGCGACCCGCTTTCGCCTGCCGGGCTTCGTTCCGCCCGTCGCCTTCGTCGCCTTTCTCGCGGCCTTCGGCGCGACGCTGCCCGCGCCGGGACCCGAGCCCGGGCCGGGTGCCGCCGCCGCGGCTACGATCGCTTCGGGTGGCGCGCTGCCCCATGCCCACGTGCTGCTCGCGAGCGCTGGCCTCGCCGCGTTCGGTCTGGCGGGACTGGCCGGCCTCTTCTTCCTGATCGAGCATCGCGCCCTCAAGCGGCGCCCGCCGGTGCGGCGGCGTATTCCGCTGCCCTCGCTCGAGGCGCTCGATCGCGTCAATCGGCTGGCGCTCGTGCTCGGATTCCCGCTGCTGAGTCTCGGGGTCGTGACGGGCGCGCTCTGGCTCGATTCGCGCACGGGCCATTGGTGGAGCGGCAATATCCACCAGACGTGGATGATGATTGCCTGGATGATCTACCTCGGGCTGGTCGGACTCCGCTTCGCCGGTCGGCAGGGTGCGCGCCAGGCGGCTGCCAGCGCCCTCGCTGGCTTCGCGTTCCTGCTCTTCGCGGTGGTCGGCACGGGGATCGTCTCGTGACGGGTCGAGTCCGTCGCGTCGCTCGGCTCGCGCTGTCGTCCGTCGCGTCGGGGAGCGCGCCGTGAAGGTCGTACTGCTCGGCATGAACCACCGAACGGCGTCGGTCGAGGTACGCGAGCGCTTCGTGGTCGATCAGCCGCAGGCGCGCCTGGCGAAGCTCGTCGATCGTCCGGAGATCGAGGAGGCCGCCTTGATCTCGACCTGCAACCGCGTCGAGATCGTCGTCTCGACGGAGAACGTCGATGCCGCCCGTCACGTGCTCATCGACTTCATGGCGCGCGAGCTCGCCGACGGGTCGCTCCCGGCGGATCTCTCGCTCACGGATCTGACCTACCTGCGGCAGGGGCGCGAGGCGGTCGAGCACGTGTTCCGCGTCGCGTCTTCGATCGATTCGATGGTCGTAGGGGAGCCGCAGATCCTCGGGCAGGTCAAGGATGCCTACCGCGAGGCGAGCGAAGCGGGCGTCTGCGGCGCCGTACTCTCGCGCCTCTTCCAGCGCGCGTTCGCGACGGCCAAGCGGGTCAAGAACGAGACCGGCATCGCCCAGCGGCCGGTCTCCGTCGCGCGTGTCGCGGTCGATCTGGCCGAGCAGATCTTCGAACGCCTCGACGACAAGCAGGCGCTGCTCGTCGGGGCCGGGGAGATGATCGAGGCGGCACTCGTCGCGCTCGACGATCGGGGTCTGGGCGGCCGCCGCGTCGCGAATCGCACGGCGGCCCACGCCGAGAGTCTGGCGCGCCGATTCGCAGCGACGGCCCATGGGCTCGACGAGCTCGATGTGCTGCTACCCGAGAGCGACGTCGTGCTGACCTGCGTCGGGGGCGACGCGCCGATCCTGACGCGCGAGCGGGTCGAGGCGGGGCTCGCGAAACGGCGGGGCCGTCCGCTCTTCCTGATCGATCTCGCCGTGCCCCGAAACGTCGAAGCGGGTGTGCACGAGCTCGAGAGTGCCTATCTCTACGACCTCGACGATTTGCAGCAGGTCGCGTCCGCCAACGAGGAAGAACGCAGACGAGAGGCCGATCGCGCGGAGCGGATCGTCGCGGAGGAGCGCGAGCATTTCGAGGGCTGGATGGTGGCGCTCCAGGCCGTGCCGACGATTCGCGATCTGCGGCGACGCGCGGAGGCGATCCGGCAGGGTGAGATCGACCGCTTCGCGGGTCGCCTCGGCCTCGAGGCGAATCAACACGAGACGCTCGAACAGCTGACGCGCAGCATCGTCAACAAGCTGATGCATGCGCCGATCTCGAAGCTGCGCGACGAGACCGATCGTGAAGCCGGGCTCGTCCGGCTCGAGGAGGCGCGCGCGCTCTTTGCGCTCGATGCGCGCGACGTCTTCGTCTCGGAAGACGATGCCGTGCCGGAAGCGGCCGACGTGTCCCGGGACGAGAACGATTGAGCGATGCGACGCGGATCCGCATTGCGACGCGGGGCAGTGACCTCGCGCTCACGCAGAGCCGTCGAATCGCGGCACGGATCGAGCAGCTGCTCGATGTCGAGTCGGAGCTCGTCGTGCTGCGCACGACCGGCGACCGGATCCAGGATCGATCGCTCGCGAAGATCGGGGGCAAGGGGCTCTTCGTGAAGGAGATCGAAGAGGCGCTGCTCGAGGATCACGCCGACGTCGCCGTGCACAGCGCGAAGGACGTGCCGGCTCGGATCGCCGACGGCTGTCTGATCGCCGCCTATCCCGAGCGCGAAGACCCCCGCGATGCGTTGGTCGGTCGCGTGCGCGGGGCGACGCTCGCCGGCCTCGCGAGCGGCGCGCGCGTGGGCACGGGCAGCACCCGCCGATCCGCGCTCCTGCGCGCTGCGCGGCCGGATCTCGAGATCGTGCCCTTGCGCGGAAACGTGCCGACGCGAATCAGCAAGCTCGAGTCGCAATCGCTCGACGCGGTCGTGCTCGCCTGCGCGGGCCTCGAGCGGCTCGGACTCGGCGATCGGATCGACGAGCGCATCGCGACCGACGTGCTCCTGCCCGCCGTCGGTCAGGGCCTGCTCGCGCTCGAGACGCGCGCGACAGGAGAGTGGCCCGAACGGATCGCGCAGCTCGAGGAAGACCGCGTCGGGATCGTCGCGCGCGCCGAGCGCGCCTTCCAGCGAACGCTCGGCGGCGATTGCAGCGTGCCGCTCGCGGGCCATGCGGAGCTTCGCACGGACGGGGCGCTGCGCTTTCGCGGACTCGTGTCGAGTCTCGACGGCCGCCGCATCGCCTTCGCCGAGGAGGTCGGCTCCGATACGGACGCCGCCGCGATCGGAACGCGTGTCGCGGAGCAGGTCCTCGCGCGGGGCGGTCGTGAGATCCTCGTATCGCTCGCGGCAGACGGCGCCGATGGCTGAGTCGCCCACGCCGCCAGCGGGGCGCGCCGGCGGACGCGTGCTGCTGGTCGGCGCGGGGCCGGGGGATCCCGACCTGATCACGCTGCGTGGTGCGCGCGCACTCGCCCGCGCAGACGTCGTTCTCTACGACGAGCTGGCGACCGACGACCTGCTCGCCCTCGCGCCGGTCGAGGCGCTGCGCATCAACGTCGGCAAACGCGGTCACGAGCCGCCGACCCGCGCCCAGGACGAGATCAATCGGCTGCTCGTCACGCACGCGCTCGCCGGTCGCACGGTCGTGCGTTTGAAGGGCGGCGATCCCTTCGTCTTCGGGCGCGGTGGCGAAGAGCTCAGCGCCTGTGGCGAGGCGGGGATTCCTTTCGAGATCGTGCCCGGCATCAGCTCGGCCATCGGGGTCCCGGCCTACGCGGGAATCCCCGTCACCGATCGACGTCACGCCGCGTCCTTTGCCGTCGTGACGGGGCACAAGGACCCGAGCCCTGCGGCGGAGCGAACGCGCTGGCGCGAGCTGGGCAACGCCGTCGATACGCTCGTGATCCTGATGGGGATGCGCAATCTGCCCGAGATCGTCGAGCAGCTGATCGCGGGCGGGCGCGATCCACGGACGCCGGCCGCTGCGATCATGCACGGCAGCCTGCCCGAGCAGCGCACCTGCGTGTCGACCCTGGCCGAGCTGCCCGAGGCCGTGCGCGCGGGGGGCTACGCTGCGCCGTCGACGGTCGTGATCGGTTCGGTCGTCGGCCTGCTTAGAGGGATGTCCTGGTGGGAGGAACAGCCGATGTTCGGTCGCCGTGTACTCGTGACCCGCGCGCGGGAGCAGGCGCCGGCGCTCTCGGCGGCGTTGCGTGCACGGGGCGCGACACCCGTGCTGGTCCCGATGATCGAGCTGGCGCCGAGCCAGGGGAAGGAGGAACGCGCCGAGATCGACCGGGTGCTGGCGCGACTGGACGACTATGGCGTCGTCGTCTTCACGAGCTCGAACGCGGTCCGCTTCTTCGTGCGGGCGTGCGCGGAGCGTGCGCCGCAACGGGAGGCGGGGAAGACGGATTCCGAGCCCGGGCGGACTGCGGCGCGCCGAGCGCTGGTGTCCTCGACCCGGGTCTTCTGCATCGGCGACGCGACCGCGCAGGCCGCACTCGAAGCGGGGCTTCCCGTCCATGTCGTCGCCTCGGGCAGGGGCGACGCCGAGGCGCTCCTCGCCCAGCTGCTGGCGGCACTCCCCGGCGATGGCGAGCGCGTGTTGATCCCGCGCTCCCAGATCGCGCGCACCGTGATCGCGGACGGTCTGCGCGCGGCGGGCGCGGAGGTCGATTCGGTCGCGTTCTACGAGAACCGGCGACCCGCGATCGATGTGGCGGCACTCCGCCGGGAGCTGGTCGAAGGCGGGCTCGACGCATTGACGTTCACGAGTCCCTCGACGGTCGATCATTTTTTCTCGTGTCTGGCCGATGAGAGTCGGGAGGCGGCGGGTCGATGTATCATCGCCGCGATCGGAGAAACGACCGCGCGGCGTCTCGAACACCACGGCTACACGCCGGACTTCGTACCGGCGCGACCCGATGTGAAGGAGCTGGCCTCCGGGCTCGCGCGCCTCGATTGGGCGCGGCGCGCGTGACCGAGGCCAGGGCGACCGAGGCAAGGCGGATCGAGGCAAAGAGAGGGGGGCTTGCGAGCGTGGCTTTTCCCACCACCCGGCTGCGGCGCCTGCGCCGCACGGAGACGCTGCGCAGGATGGTGCGCGAGACGCGTCTCACGCGCGACGACCTGATCCTGCCGCTCTTCGTGGTCGAGGGCAGTGGTCGTCGCGAGCCGGTCGCGTCGATGCCGGGCGTCCACCGTTTCTCGGTCGACCAGCTCGTGCTCGAAGCCAAACGGATCGCCGATCTCGGCGTTCCCGGTGTGATCCTGTTCGGCATTCCCGACGCCAAGGACGCACGCGGGAGCGGCGCGGACCTCGCAGATGGCATCGTCCAGCGCGCCACGCGCGCGATCGCCGAGCAGGTGCCCGCGCTCTGTGTGATCACCGACGTCTGTCTTTGCGAGTACACCGATCACGGCCACTGCGGCCTGCTCGACGGCGAGGACGTCGACAACGACGCGAGTCTCGAACGCCTGGCGAGTACGGCCGTCTCGCATGCCCGCGCGGGTGCCGCGATCGTCGCCCCCTCGGACATGATGGACGGTCGCGTGGCCGCGATCCGGCGCGAGCTCGACGCGAACGGCTTCGAGGATGTGGCGATCCTCTCCTACGCGGCAAAATACGCGAGTGCCTTCTACGGTCCGTTTCGCGATGCGGCGGAGAGCGCACCCGAATTCGGCGATCGCCGCGGCTATCAGATGGATCCGCCCAATCGCCGCGAGGCGCTGCGCGAGATGCGGCTCGACGTCGAGGAGGGGGCGGATTGGCTGATGGTGAAGCCGGCGATGGCCTACCTCGACATTCTGGCGGACGCGCGGCGCGCGTTCGATCTGCCGCTCGCCGCCTATCACGTATCGGGCGAATACTCGATGATCCAGGCCGCGGGCCTGCGGGGCTGGCTCGACGCCGATCGTGCGATGGAGGAGGCCCTGGTCTCGATCAAGCGGGCCGGAGCGGATCTGATCCTCACCTACGCTGCCGCGGATCTGGCTGAACGACTGGCCTGAGGCGGGGTAGCTGGCTGCTGCGTTCGGCGTGCGGGCGCGGTCGGGCCAGCTCTCGAGGAGCGCGAGGAGGGAACGTGTCGCTTCGCTACAAGGTGGTCGAGGTCGCGATGGTCACGGACGAAGAGCTCGAGAAGACGCTCAACAGCTGGACGGCCGAGGGGTGGACCTTCGACACGATGCAGTTCGCGATGCGCGATTCCTCGAAGCGGCCGAGCATGGCGTTCGTCACGTTCTCGCGCGAGGAAGCCGACGCCGAGTGAGGCCCGGGCTGCCTGCGTCAGGCGCAGACGGCGGGCCAGACGGACTCCGCCAGCGCACCGAGCGAGGTTTCGAGCGTCCCGTTCGCGAGACCCCGGATCTGGGGGCGCGCGACGAGCAGGTCGATGCCGAGCCGGGCACGCTCGTGGCGCAATCGCTCCGTTACCTGCGCCGCCGAGCCGATCACGGCTCGCGCCGAGAGAGGCGCCTCGAGCGCGCGGCGTGCTGCCGCGGGCAGGCCGCGACCGGGCCGGGCCGACTCGCTCTCGAGCGCGCGTCGCGCGCGGGCGCATTCGTCGGGATCGTCCGAGACGAAGATCGTTCGCATCACGAGTGACAGGCCCGGTCGGGTCGGATCGGGCCGACCGGCGCGATGGAGCGCCTGGTTCTCGGCGATCTGGTCGAAGGTCTCGACCGGCGAGGCCAGGTAGGGCAGGTCGCGGCGCGCTGCCTGCGCGAGGCCCTTGGGACCGAAGGCCGCGACGGCGAGCGGGGGATGTGGGCGCTGATGCGTTCGGGCCGGCGTCGCCACGCCGGCTCGCTCGGGTGCCTGCCAGGCGGCCAGTATGCGGTCGAGGGCTTCGTCGAAGCGGTCGCGCTTCTCCGCGGGGGGCACGCCGAAGGCCTCGAGCATCGACCGCTGGAAGCCGCGTCCGAGACCGATCAGCAGACGTCCTCCGGACAGCTGGTCGAGCTGAGCGATCTCGTTGGCCAGCCGCTCGGGCGGGTGGAGCGGGAGCAGCAGGGAGGTCGTCGCCAGTCGCAAGCGCCGGGTGCGCGCGGCGTAGCCCGCCAGCTCGACGAGCGGTGCCGAGCAGACGCCGCGCTGGAAATGCATCTCGGGCAGCCAGATCGAGTGGAGGCCGAGCGACTCCGCCAGATCGACCCAGCGCCGATGGTCCCGCTGCTGGTCGGCATCGTGCGTTCCGCCGAGGGAGAGACCGAGCGCCGGGCCGGCCAGACCCCAGCGATCCCGATCCTGCGCGGCCTCGATGCCCACCACCCGGGTCGGCTTCGTTTCGGGCGAGTGGAGCGGGGCGGGGCTCGCCGCGTCGCGTTCGGTCTCGGGCGCCACGGCCGGACCCTATCACCCGAGCGAGGTCGTCGGAACTGCGCCTCGGTCCCGGTCTCGGATGCTCGGAGCGAAGCCATTCGCCAACCGACGTTCGATTTTCTGTGGTGCTCTCGGCTGCCTGGGATCAGATTTGCGTCACCCTCGGGGATTCTCTACTCTCATCCCCGAAGGTCTCTACCTTCGGGGCTGTTCTGCCGATCCTGCGGGTACGCTTCGAGTCCCCGCCCGGACTCCAGTTCGAGACGGCGGGCAGGGACGGAGTGAGACGGAGAGCGACGACATGATCGAGACGATTCTGGTGGCCACGGATGGCTCGGACGATTCGAGCGCCGCAGAGCAGACCGCAATGGGGCTCGCCTCGCGCCTCGGCGCGCGTCTGTCGGCCGTTTCGGTGTTGGACGACCGACTCTTGCGGGCGCCCGCGGGCGACGGGCTCGCATTGCCGCCCTTTCCCGAGGCCGACCTGACCGCCTACTACCGTGCCCGCGCCGAAGCGGTCGCGCGCCGCTTCAGCGAGCGCGCACGCGGTGAGGGTCTCGAGGCGACGTGCGAGGTGCTGCAGGGCGCACCGGATGATCGAATCGTCGACAAGGCCCAGGGGACCGACCTGCTCGTCGTCGGTCGTACGGGGACGCGTTCGGGCGAGCGCGGCGGCCTGATCGGTTCGACGGTCGACGCCATCCTGCGCAAGACCACCCGGCCGACGATCCTCGTGCCGGGCGGCGCGCCGCTCACGGGGCCGCTCGTGCTCGGCTTCGACGGCTCGCCCGGCTCTCGAATCGCGGCCCGACTCGCAGTCACGCTCGCGAACGGGCTGAACGAGGCCGTCCACGTCTTCGTCGACTCGAAGGACAAGGGGCGTGCGGTCGCCCGCTTCGACGAGGTGCGTCAGCTCGTCGGCGGCCTGTCCGTGCCGGTGCGCGAGACTTCGTCGACGCTCGGTCGGCCCGACGTCAAGATCGTCGATACGGCCAAGGAAGTGCGAGCGAGTCTGATCGTGATTGGCGCCTACGGTCGCAACCGGATCACCGACTATTTCCTGGGCAGCAATGCCGCTTCGGTCGCGCGGACCTCACCCGTGTCCGTGCTGCTCGCGCGTTAGGTCGTGCCCCGAACGACTCGGCCGATTCGACTGGCCGAGCTGGCGTCCCACCTGGGCCGGTCGGTCGAGGGCGACGCCGACCTCGAGATCACGGGCTTCGCGTCGCTCGGCGCCGCCGGCCCACAGGATCTCGTCTTCGTGCGAGATGCGACGCATGTCGCGGCGCTCGCGCGATCGGCCGCGCGCGCCGTCGTGACGACGGCCGCAATCGACGTGTCCGGGCGCAGCGCGATCCGCAGCGACGAGCCTGCGCATGACTTCTCGCAGCTGATCTCGGCCTTCGCGCCCGTTGCCCGTCCCGCCGCGGGCATCGCCCCGGGCGCGTACGTGGCGACCTCGGCGCGCGTCGATCCGAGTGCGTCGATCGCGGCGGGCGCCTCGATCGGTCCCGATTGCACGATCGGGCCACGCACGGTCGTCGCGGCCAACGTGTCGCTCGCCGCCGCCGTCGAGATCGGCGGCGATTGCTGGATCCACGCGGGTGTCGTCGTGCGCGAGCAGACGCGGGTCGGCGACCGGGTCGTATTGCAGCCCGGCGTCGTGCTCGGCGCCGACGGCTTCGGCTACGTACCGGATTCGGAGGGCCGGCCGCGCGCGATGGCACAGCGTGGCTGCGTCGTGATCGAGGACGACGTGGAGATCGGGGCCAATACGACGGTCGATCGTGCGACGCTCGACGAGACGCGCATCCGCCGCGGTGCCAAGATCGACAACCAGGTCCAGATCGCACACAACTGCGACATCGGCGAAAACGCGCTGATCGTCGCCCAGACCGGCCTGTCGGGCGGAACGGTCGTCGGTCGGGGCGCAATCGTGATGGCCGGTGTCGGGACGACGGGCCATCTGCGGATCGGTGCCGGCGCGTTCATCGCCGCCCGTGCGGGGCTGCATCACGATGTCCCCGACGGCGCCCGCATGTACGGCGCGCCCGCGGTCGAGGAGCGCGGCTGGCATCGGACCGTCGCCGCCCTGCGGCGACTGCCCGAGCTGGTGAAGCGCGTGCGTCGGCTCGAGCGCCGACTCGAACGCGTCGCGGAACGCTCGGAGGCGGCCGGCGAACGCGAGGCGTCGCGACGGAGCGCTGGCGGCCTCGGGTCTTCCGCGGGAGACTCCGGGCGCGACTGAGACCTGGGAGATCCTCGCGCCGATGCCCCCGCCCGACCCGCCGGATCTCGACCCCGTGAGCGGCCGACCCGCCGAGCGATCGACGCCGCGACCGCACGGTCGGCCCGCCTCGATCGCCGTGCTGCGCGAGTCGCTGCGCGGCGCCGAAGCCGACCTCGCTTCGGATCGCGCGCTCGAGCGCTGGGTCGCGGAGGTCGCAGACGATCCCCGCGCCGGCGTCCGGAGCCTGCTGCGACGCGCGGAGCGGCAGCTCGCGTCGCGCGCCGCCGAGCGCGAACGCCTCGCTCGGCTCTTTTCGTTTCGCCGTGGCCTGGCGCTCCCGCCTGCCGCGCAGCAGGACGAGGCCCGCGGTCTGTTCGTCGCGTCGAATGCGGCGCGCGCCACGCGGGAGGCAGAGGCGGTCGCCACGCCCGCCGCGCCCGCGGTTGCGGGGGTCGACGAGGTCGGTGTCGGACCGCTCGCCGGCTCCGTCGTGGCGGCGGCCGTCGCGTTGCCCGACGCCCTGCCGCCCGCCGCGCTGCACGCCCTGCGCGGCCTGGACGATTCGAAGCGCGTCAAGCCCCTCGAGCGCGAACGCCTGGCAGGCGAGATTCGCCGGCTCGCCGTCGGCGTGGGGATCGGCGAGGTCGGATCCGAGGAGATCGACCAGCGCGGGATCTACCACGCCGCCCTCGAGGCGATGCGCCGCTCGCTCGCGAGCCTCGCGCGCACGACCCGGATCGCCCACGTGCTGGTCGACGCGCGTACGATTCCCGGCGTCGACGTGCCGCAGACGGCGATCGTGAAGGGCGACCAGAAGGATGCAGGGATCGCCGCTGCGTCGATCGTCGCGAAGGTCCATCGCGACGCACAGATGTGTCGGATGGGGGAGCGTTATCCGGCCTACGGCTTCGAGCGTCACATGGGCTACGGCACGGCGGAGCATCTCGCCGCGCTCGAGCGCGTGGGCCCCTGTCCGATCCATCGACGTTCGTTCGCGCCCGTGGCGGCCGCGATCCGCGATGACGGTCGGGTGCGCGCGCGGCCGATCGGCTCGGCACCCGGCGCGCCGGCCTCGCCGCGATGAACGATCCCGCGTTTCGGATTCGCACGACGCCGGAAGATTTTCGCGTCGTCGAGGAGCCGCTCTACCCCGCGACCGGGCAGGGTGATCACACCTTCGTCTTCGTCGAGAAGCGCGGTCGGACGACCGAGCAGGTCGCACGCGAGCTGGCGCGGATGGCGGCGCTCCCGGCCCGCGACGTCGGCTATGCGGGGCGCAAGGATCGCTACGCCGTGACGCGCCAGTGGTTCTCGCTCGAGGGCGTCGCACCCGAGCGCGTTCGCGGCTTCGAGCTGCCCGACGCCCGTGTACTCGAGGCGCGTGCCCATCCGCACAAGCTCAGGACGGGCCAGCTGCGAGCCAATCGCTTCGAGATCGTCCTGCGGACGGACTCACGCGTCGATCTGGCTCCGCTCGAGGTGCGGGCCGAGACGCTTCGGCGCCGCGGCCTGCCCAATCGCTACGGCGATCAGCGCTTTGGCCGCGACGGGGACAATGCGGAGCGCGCCCGGCAGCTGCTCGCGAGCAACCGGCCCCCGCGTGACCGGCGTGCCGCGCGCTTCCTGGTCTCGGCGCTGCAGGCCGAGCTGTTCAACGCCGTGCTCGAGGCGCGCGGCGACGACTACGACTCGGTCCGCCCCGGCGATCTGGCGCGCGTGGAGGCGAGCGGCGGGCTGTTCTGGGTCGATGATCTCGCGCGCGAGCAGGATCGGGCGGCGCGTTTCGAGATCAGCGCGACGGGACCGATCGTCGGACCGAAGATGCGGCGCCCGCGAGACGAGGTGGACGCGCTCGAGCGCACGATCTACCGACGCTACGGGCTTCCGGATCCGGAGGCGTTGCGTTGGCCGCGCGGCTTGCGCGCGCGTGGCACGCGCCGGCCCCTGCGTGTTCGGCCCGAAGCGCTACGGCTCTCGCCGCTCGGCGATGGTCCGGGGCTCTTGCTCTCGTGTGCGCTGCCGCCCGGGGCCTACGTGACGGTACTGCTCGATGCGATCCTGCCCGGGAAGATCGTCGACGTCTCGCGCCCGGTCGCGTCCAGTGACACCGCCAACCCGCGGGCGGTATCTTCGTCGCGCCATTCGCGTCGTGAGCGCGGCTCGAACGGGCAGGTGGATGCCACGCGTCCGGGCTGCGAACGAGCGCGCCAGACAGGGAGCGAATCGACATGAAGATTGCCTCGTCCGTTTCGGATCTGATCGGCGGGACGCCGCTCGTTCGCCTCAATCGGGTCGTCGGCGACTGCGGCGCGACGATCCTCGGCAAGCTCGAGGCGGCGAATCCCGGCAACAGCGTGAAGGACCGGATCGGGCTCGCG
This sequence comes from Myxococcota bacterium, assembly GCA_965223565.1. Classification (GTDB taxonomy): domain Bacteria; phylum Myxococcota_A; class UBA9160; order UBA9160; family UBA4427; genus UBA4427. The sequence continues at coordinate 146,583 of CBDCWV010000001.1, forward strand.
ATGATCGAGGCAGCCGAGAAGGCGGGCGATCTCGTGCCGGGCGAATCGACGATCGTCGAGCCGACGAGCGGCAATACCGGGATCGCACTCGCGCTCGTTGCGGCGGTCAAGGGCTATCGATGCGTGATCATCATGCCCGACACGATGAGCCCGGAGCGGCGCGCGACGATGCGGGCCTTCGGCGCGAAGATCATCCTGACCGAGGGCGCCAAGGGCATGCGGGGGGCGGTCGACACCGCAGCACGGATCGCCGACTCGATCCCGAACTCGTTCATGCCCCAGCAATTTCGCAACCCCGCCAATCCCGAGGTCCACTTCGCGACGACGGCTCAGGAGATCTGGCAGGACACCGACGGAGGCGTCGACGCGTTGGTCGCTGGCGTCGGAACCGGCGGCACGATCACCGGCGTGGCGCGCTACATCAAGCCCAAGAAGCCCTCGTTCGAGGCGATCGCAGTCGAGCCCGAGGACAGCCCCGTGCTGTCGGGCGGCCCGCCCGGCCCACACAAGATCCAGGGAATCGGTCCCGGCTTCGTGCCCGACGTGCTCGAGACGGACAACGTCGATGGCGTCGTCACGGTCTCGAACGAGGCAGCGATCGCGATGGCCCAGCGTCTGGCAGCCGAGGAGGGGCTGCTCTGTGGCATCTCGTCGGGTGCGAACGTGCAGGCAGCGATCGAGTACGGATCGCGTAGCGAGAATGCCGGCAAGACGGTCGTCACGATCATCTGCGATTTCGGCGAGCGGTACATCCAGACGATGTTATTCGACGCGTTCCGCTACGAAGGCAGCGATGCCATCGACGCCTGAGCCTGATCCGCAGGTCGGGCCCCGCGTCGAAGGTGCCTACATCCGCAGCTTCGGCGAGCGAGCGCCCCGGCTGCACGAGAGTGTCTGGGTCGCGCCGGGTGCTGCGATCATCGGCGACGTCGAGATCGGCCGCGACTCGAGCGTCTTCTACGGATCGGTCCTGCGTGGCGACGTCGAGCGGATCCGGATCGGCGAGCGGACGAATATCCAGGATCAGGCCACCTTGCATGTGACAGAAGGTCGTTATCCCACATTGCTCGGAGACGAGATCACGGTCGGCCATCGTGCCGTCGTACACGGCTGTCGAGTCGCAGACGGGGCGCTCGTCGGGATCGGCGCCGTCGTGCTCGACGGCGCGGAGATCGGCGAGGAGGCGCTCGTCGCAGCCGGTGCCGTCGTGCGCCCCGGCCAGGTCGTGGCGGCTCGGAGCCTCGTCGCGGGGGTTCCCGCCCGGACGATTCGCGCGCTGCGAGCGGAGGAGCTCGCACTCCAGCGCGAGCGGACGCTGCGTTACGTCGAGACGGCGCGCTCTCACGCAGCCTCGCGGGCGGCCACGCCGAAGGGCCGCTGAGGCGACTTGCTGGTGCTTGCGTTTTGGCGTGGGGAGAACACACTTCCACTATGTCGCGAGATCAGAAGAAGGCGGAGAGTCGTCGACGCATCCTCGATGCGGCGCGCGACGTATTCTTCCGCGACGGCTTCATGCGGGCCAATCTCGACGAGATGGCGGAGAAGGCCGGCGTCGCGAAGGGCACGCTCTATCGCTATTTCGAGAGCAAGGCCGATCTCTACGTCGCCGTGCTCACCAACAACCACGAGATCTTCCACGACCAGATGGTGGCGGCCAGCCGTGAGGGCGCGACGGCACTCGACCGCATCCGCTCGATCGCGCGTTTCTACTTCGCGCATTGGCTCGAACACCCCGATTATTTCCAGATCTTCTGGGCCGTCGACAACGAGAGCGTGATCGGCGACCTGCCTCGCGACGTGATCGAGAAGATCGCGGATTTCTGGGAGATGAATCTGAACGTGACCCACTCGGTGCTGGCCGCGGGCGTCGAGTCCGGCGAGTTCGTGGCGTGTGATACCTGGGAAGTGGCTCATGTGCTCTGGTCGATCGCGAACTCGTTGATCGAGTCCGACAACACGAAGGCGCGCCGGCAGATCCGCCGACGTCCACTCGAGCCGCTCTACACGCACGCGATCGATACGCTGATCCGCGGCATCCTGGCCGATCCGAGCCGCGTCGAGCTGGCGCCGCCGGCCGAGCCGCGTAAATCGACACTGGTCCCCGTCCAGTAGCCGGGGCGCTACCTTCGCCGGGTGGCCAAGAAAACCGAACGATCCGCCGGGAGAGAGCCAGCTCGGCTGGTCGTGATCGATGGCGCGAACGCGCTCTACCGCGCCTTCTTTGCGATCCCGAACCTGCGCGCGCCCGATGGCACGCCGACGAACGCCGCCTATGGATTCGTCACGATGTTGCAGAAGGTCCTGCGCGAGGAGCGGCCGAGCCACATCGCCGTCGCTTCGGATCCGAAGGGCGGGAGCTTCCGGAACGAGCTCTTCCCCGAATACAAGGCCGGTCGCGACAAGCAGCCCGAAGACCTGGCGTTGCAGTTCCCGATCGTGGCGGAGTTCTGCGCTGCGTTCGGCGTGCCGATGCTCGAGGTGCCCGGCTTCGAGGCCGACGACGTGATCGCGACGCTGGTGGCGAGCGCACCGGCGGATGCCGAGGTCTGCATCGTCTCGACCGACAAGGATCTGATGCAGCTGGTGTCGCCGGGCGTCGAGATGCTCGACACGGCGAAGGATCGTCGGATCGATGCCGAGGCCGTCGAGGCGCGGTTCGGTGTCCCATCCGCCAAGCTGCTCGACGTGCGGGCCCTCGTCGGGGACCCGAGCGACAACATCCCCGGCGTGAAGGGCATCGGCGAGAAGGGCGCGGCCAAGCTGATCCTCGAGTACGGCGATCTGGACCAATTGCTCGATTCCGCCGAGGGTGTGAAGGCGAAACGCGCGCGCGAAGGGCTGCTCGCCCACGCGGAGGACGCGCGGCTGTCTCGGGAGCTCGCGACGCTGCGAAGCGACGTGCCGATCGCCGACGCCTGGCAGGGCCTCGAGCGACAGGACGCCGACAGGGATCGCCTGCGCGCGCTCTACCAGCAATACGGCTTCACGCGTCTGCTCGAGTCGCTCGACCAGCCCGAGCCGAGCGCTGGCGAGGCGGGGCGGGCCGGCTCAGGGGCCGACGCGACGGGCGAGATCGCCTTCGAGGTCGTCGCCCTGGCCGATGCGCTCGGCGCGCTTGGGGCACGGCTCACGCAGTCGGAGCGCGTCGCACTGCTTCCGGTCGTGAGCGAAGGAACGGCCGTCTCGCGTTCGCTGCACGGGATCGCGCTCGCGTACGGCGAAAGGGTCGACTACGTGCCCGTGCGGGGGGAAGGCCTGCTCGACCGCGAAGGCGTCTCGCTCTCCGACGTCGTTTCGCTCTTGGACCGCGTCCTGGGTCCGGCGACGAAGCCCGACGCTCGACCCGGCTGGATCGGATTCGACACGAAGAATCTGCAGAGTCTCTTCGCCGAGGCCGGACTGCTCCTGCCGCTGCCCGCGCTCGACGTCGAGGTGGCGGCGCAGATGATCGACTCGAGCGGCGCTCACAATCTCCCGGCATTGTCGATCGAGCATCTGGGCCGCAGCGTGCGTGCCTGGGAGGAGATCGCGGGGCGCGGCGCGAAGGCCAAGCCGGTCGTCGAGCTCGGTACGGAAGTCGTATCGGCCTGGGCCGCCGAGCAGGTGGGGGTGCTGCCCGCGCTGGCCGACGTGCTGTCGGCGCGACTCGATCGCGACGAGCTCCGTGCGCTCTGTGACGAGATCGAGATTCCGCTGACTGGCGTGCTCTCGCGGATGGAACGCGCCGGCGTACGCATCGACGAAGCGCACCTGGCGCATCTCTCGGCCGAATACGAAAAGGAGCTCGCGCGGATCGAGAAGGAGATCCATCGCCTGGCCGGCGAGACGTTTCTCGTGAGCAGTCCGAAGCAGCTCCAGGTCATCCTCTACGAGAAGCTCGGGCTGCCGATCCTCAAGAAGACCAAGACCGGCTACTCGACGGCCGAGAGCGTGCTCGAGCAGCTGACCGAGCACCACGAGCTGCCGGGTCAGGTGCTCGCCTGGCGCAAGCTCTCGAAGCTGAAGAGCACCTATATCGACGCGCTCCCGCCGCTCGTCGACGAACGAACGGGTCGGATCCATCCCAGCTTCCACCAGCTGGGGGCCGCGACGGGACGGCTCTCCGCCTCGAATCCGAACGTGCAGAACATTCCGATCCGCGGCGCGGAAGGCGCACGGATTCGCGAAGCGTTCGTGCCGGCCGAAGATCGACTGCTCGTCTCGGCCGACTACTCGCAGGTCGAGCTTCGGATCGTCGCTCACTATTCGGGCGATGCGTCGCTGATCGAGGCCTTCCGCCACGGCGACGACATCCATCGGCGTACCGCCGCGGAGGTCGCCGGAATCGCTCAGGAAGAGGTGACCGACGAGCAGCGCGCCCGCGCCAAGGCCGTCAACTTCGGCATCATCTACGGCTCGTCGGCATTCGGTCTGGCGCAGCAGCTGGGCATCGCCGCGGGCGAGGCCCAGGAGACGATCGATGCCTACTTCGAACGCTACGACGGCGTGCGACGATTTCTCGACGAGACGAAACGGCAGGCCAAGACGGACGGATTCGTGCGCACGCTCTTGGGTCGGCGGCGTTACCTGCCCGATCTGACCTCACGCAATCGCGTGCTGCGCCAGGCGGCGGAACGCATGGCCACGAACACGGTGATCCAGGGGACCGCGGCCGATCTGATCAAGAAGGCGATGGTCGAGGTGGACAGCGCAATCCGCGAGGCGGGACTCGAGGCGACGATGATCCTCCAGGTCCACGACGAGCTGGTCTTCGAGGCGAGCGAGGCGGATCGCGAGGCCCTGTGTGAGCTCGTGAGGGATCGGATGGAGCGGGTCGCCAAGCTCGCCGTGCCGCTCACCGTCGACCTGGGATCGGGTCGGAACTGGCGAGAGGCGCATTGATTTCACCCCAATCGAAGCGCCGTGCCGACCGAACGGCTCCCGAGGGGGCAAATTTTCTTCGTCGGCGTGCACTTTTCTCTGCCACATGATCGGCGTGGCGTCCACTTCCTCTGTACAAAAGCCGAATTCCCCTTCCCAGGGATGCCCGGAACACCAACTCGGTGTTCCGGGTTTTTTCGTTTTTGGCCTCTGGTCTAGCGCCCCGGATTCCGGTGCCCCGCTTCTCGACCCGGTCCCTTTGGGCAGTCCGCGTGGCTGGGGGCCGGCGCGTGTACCGCGTCAGCCGCCTGCCGCGAAGAGATTGAGCGTGTAGCGGCGCGCGCGATCGAACGCTTGCTGCTCGAGCGCCAGGCCCGAGGCACGCGCCAAGGCCCCGATCTCCTCCAGCGAGTACTTGAAGGAATCCTCGGTGTGGATTCGCTCGCCCCGCTCGAAGGAGACCGTCAGGTCGAGCCCTTCGATCCGGACGTCCTGGGCGCGGCGGCTCTCGAGGAAGCTGCGAACACTGCCCGAAGCCTGGTCGTACTCGGCGACATGACGGAAGCAGTCGAGCTCGAAACGCCCATCGAGCTCGCGGTTGATGCGCGCCAACAGGTTCAGGTCGAAGTCCGCGGTCACGCCGGCGGCGTCGTCGTAGGCCGCCTCGAGGGTCGCCCGGTCCTTGCGCAGATCGATGCCGACGAGCAGTCGATCCTCGTTCTGCATCGCCTTGCGAACACGTTCGAGGAAGGCGCCGGCCGCTTCGCGTTCGAGATTGCCGATCGAGGAGCCGAGCCACAGGATCAGCTTCGGCCCGAGTCCCAGCCCCCGGATCTCGGCCAGGCCTCGCTCGTATTCCGCGACCGCCGGTCGGATCTCGAGCGTCGGGTGGCGCGCTTCGAGCCGGGCCACCGACGCTTCGAGCGCCGTGCGCGACACGTCGATCGGGACGTAGGCCAGGGGCCGCCGATCGGCCTCGAAGGCGCGGATCAGGATCTCGGTCTTGATCGCGCTGCCGCTTCCGAGCTCGACGAGCGTGCGGATTCCGGGCAGGTGGGTCGCCAGGTCGGGGGCGGCGCGCTCGAGGATCTCGGTCTCGGCCCGGGTCAGGTAGTACTCGGGGAGGTCGCAGATGGCCTCGAAGAGCCGGGAGCCGCGCGCGTCGTAGAAGAACTGGCTGGGGAGCGTCTTGGGCGAGGCGCAGAGCCCCGAACGGACGGCCAGGCCGAAATCCAGCCGGGCACGATCCGAGGCAGATTCGATCCAGCGAGTCGCTTCCCCGCCTGTTGCCGCGACACGCATCGGCGGACCCTAGCACGCGGATTTCACAGCGGATCCGGGCTCTGGCTGCCCTTTGGGGCAACAATGGCTCTGCTTAAAAGAGGGTAAAAAAACACGGATCGATGCACACGACCGGGCGTCAGGCGGGGAAGAAAATCTGCTCCGAGCTGCCCGATCTCCTCACCGGTTTCGCCTTTCAGGGAGAGCGCCGCAATCGACCCACCCCGGATCCCCCGGGTGGGCCGGTCGGCCAGCCACCCTGACAGGAGCAACCCATGAGTCTCTCGATCGTGCCCGATCCCGCCGCGCAAGCCCGAACGTCTCGCCAGGCGGCACGACCCGCTCGCCGCGCGGCGACCCCCGACCCGCGCGATGGCTCCGTGGTCTCGATCTCGACCGGGCAGCCACTCGATCCGGCCGCGGCGGAACGTCGCCGCCAGGATCGCGCGCTGGTCGACGCGATCCTCTCGGGTGACGGCGAGAGCTTCGCGCGTCTGCACGATCTCTATGCGCAGCGTCTCTTCCGCTTCGCCGTGAAGCGGCTCGGCGATCCGAGCGAGGCCGAGGACGTCGTGCAGGACACCTTTCTCGAGATCCATCGCTGTCTCGCGTCCTGGGAAGGTCGCTCGACGCTGCTCACCTGGATGTTCGGTATCGCCCATCATCAGCTCTGTCGTCGTTTCCGGCGCAAGACGCCGATCAGTGTTCCGATGGAGCAGCTCGAAGCCAATCCGCCGATCTCCCCGGAGGCACCGAGTGATCGGCGCGTCGAAGCCGCCCGTGTGCTCGCGGTCTGCGCTGACGCGCTCGAAGAGGACGTGTCGGCGGCACAGCGCGAGATCTTCGACCGCTACTACGGCGAGAATCAGCCGACCAAGGCGATCGCGCAGGCGCTCGGTAAATCGAATCAAGCGGTCAAGATCAGTCTGTTCCGGACGCGTCGGGCGATGGAGGCCCGACTCGAGGCGGAGGGTGCTCAGCAGTCCGCGTGATGCGCGGGCTGCGGGCAGGGCGCGATTCCTCGCAGGCGCTCAGGCGGGGGCGAGGATCTCCGCCAGACGCTCACGCGCGAGCGCCCAATCGTTCTTGACGGTCCGCTCCGCAACCTTCACCTCGCGGGCGATCTCCGCGATCGTGAGGCCCCCGAAGACCTTGAGCGTGACCACGAGCGAGGCGCGTTCGTGGTCCTCGGCGAGGGTCTCGAGCGCCTGCTCGGCGACCCGAAATCCCTCGTCGTCGTCCCGGACGCTCGGGAAGACCGACTCGTCGAGCTCCTGGCGCGGCGCGCCGCCCCCGCGTTTGTCCGCGCGATGGCGGCGCGCGTGGTCGATCAGCACGTGGCGCATGATGCCGGAGGCGACGTTGTAGAAATGCGAACGATCCTCCCACTCGTGCGCCATGCGCGAGGAGAGTCGCACGTAGGCCTCGTTCACGACGGCGGTCGCCGAGAGCGTATGATCGGTGCGTTCGTTGCGGACGAGCTGCGCCGCGCGCCGGCGCAGCTCCGGGTACACGAGTGCCCAGAGCCGGTCCGCCGCGTCGCCGTCGCGACCGGCGATTCGTAGCAGGCCCGTCACGTCGCCGGTCGACTCCGCCGGGTCGCGATTCTCGCGCGTCATGCTGCGAGCGTAGTCGATCGACGCCGGAACCGACCGCGGCCCCGCTTGGGTCGCCGCCCGGGATCGGCCGCGTGTCAGGCGTGAACGTCCTGCGCGCGGGCGGCGGCCGCGAACATCTGCGCCGGCAGCTCGGGCGCAGCGCGGTACGCGCGCGAGTCGAAGGTTGTCCTCGACGTGCGCCGCGTCGCGCATCCCCACGACCGCGCAGCTCACGTTCCGCGTGCTGCGCACGAATTGCAACGCGGCCGTCGCGTCCGAGGGCGCCTCGGGAAAGGCGCGCCGCACGAACGCGGGGACCTGGCCGACCAGCCTGCCGCCGTAGAGGGGTGCACTCGCGAAGACGACCGTGCCCGTCCGATCGAGGCTCTCGAGAATGGCGCGACTGTGTCCGTCCGGTCCGAGCTGGCTGGCGAGTGCGACGCCTTCGCCCATTGCGAGTCCGTAGGGCAATTGGATCGCGCGCAGGTGGTGGTCTGCCTGGCCGACATCGAGCGCCGCCTGGAATACGTCGACCAGACCGAGATGGCTCCGATCGGAGTCGGGGACCAGGAACCCCTCCCACGTGGCCAGCCCGTAGGCGCCGATCCAGCCGCGCTCGACCGCCTCCTCGAGCGCCGCGAAGGCCGCCTCGAGCGCGTCGCGGAAGCCGTCGACGCCGAGTGCCTTGAGCTGCACCTCGGGCTCCTGGATCAGGTAGTAGTCGATCGTCTCGAGACCCAGATTGCGACGACTGCGCTCGATCTGATCGAGCAGGAAGGCGGGTGCGATCGAGAACCCTTTGTGGATGCGATCCGGGGCGAGCAGACCCGTGTCGATATAGCTCGCGTAGAGGTCGCGCTGGGCCGACGCGTAGTCGTGGGCGCGATCCGGGTCGGGCGTGAGGGCACCGCCCTTGCTGACGACCACGATCTCGTCACGACGCGCACGCCCCTCGCGAATCGCGCGGCGAAGGGCATGGCCGATCGCGCGTTCGCTCGTCTGGAAGCGGTCCGAGAGCGCGGTGTCGAAGACGTTGACGCCGCCGTCGAGCAGGTCGCCGACCACGCTTCGGTAGAGCAGGTCGTCGACGCCGCCGGGCTCGCCGCGGAGTGTCCCGAGCGCGATCGAAGACAGCCAGAGCTCGTCGGGACGCGTGAAATGATCTTCGCTCGCGCGAGCGGGTCGGCCAGCCATCGGCCGGACGAAGCGATCCGCGAAGCGTCGCGTGCCGTTCGCGGTCGCTCGCCCCGGGATCGGGATGTCTGGCTCGGACACGCTCTCGCTCATCGCGGTCGGGAGCCTACCGCGCGCCCGGCGCGCGTCCCAGCGAGGCGGGTCCCGCGGACGGACGACCGCCTATACTCGCGCGGCTCGTGGGACCGGGCGGGGAGGGTCGATGGCCGATCTGTTTTCGATCGAAGGGAAGGTCGCACTCGTGACGGGTGGCGGCAGCGGGATCGGATGGATGATCGCCGAAGGCTACGCCCGAGCGGGTGCACGTGTCTATATCGCGTCGCGCAAGAAGTCCGAGCTCGACGCGCGCATCGCAGAGCTCGGCGCGGCGGGGGAGTGCACGGCGATCGAGGCGGATCTCTCGAGCGAGGCGGGCTGCAACGCGCTCGGTGACGAGATCGAGCGTCGCGAGAAGCGGCTGCACGTGCTCGTCAACAATGCGGGCGCCAACTGGGGTGCACCCTACGAGGAGTTCCCGGAATCGGCCTGGGATCGGGTCTTCGACGTGAACGTGAAGGGGGTCTTCCAGCTGACGCGACGGCTGACGCGCCTTCTCGAAGCGACGGCGAGCGAGGAAGACCCGGCGCGCGTGATCAACATCGGCTCGGTCGACGGACTCTCCGTCCCCGTGCTCGAGACCTACTCCTACTCGGCGAGCAAGGCCGCCGTCCACCACCTGACACGCGTGCTCGCGCGCAAGCTCGCGTCCCGCCGGATCACGGTCAACGCCGTCGCGCCGGGGCCCTTCGAGAGTCGCATGATGAAGGCGACCCTCGAACGACTCGGCGATCGAATCGCAGGGATGGTGCCGATCGGTCGGATCGGCACGCCCGAGGACATGACCGGCATCGCGATCTATCTGGCCTCGCGCGCGGGCGCCTACGTGAACGCCACGGTGATCCCCGTCGACGGCGGGCTGTCCGGAACCCGATGAGTCGCGTCCACTATCCGAGGGCCCGCATCCGCGTCGAGGCGTGGGGATCCCGCGAGCGCTTCGAATGCGACGACGCGGAGGTCTGGCTCGAAGAGGGGGGCATGCTGATCTCGTATTTCGACGACGAGGGCATCGTCGTGCTCGAGGGCTGGCCGGAGGCCACGGTCGGCTGGCGATTCTCCGCCCGCAGTCGCCCACGGCGAGCATTCCTCACGCCCATGCCCGAAGCTCCCGGCACCTTCACGGGCGAGATCGACGAGCAGGGCGAGCGCGCCGAATGGCGGCTCTGGCTCGGGGATCGTGCCTCGACGTGATGTTCGCCCGCCCGCCGCCTTCGGCGGGCTCGAATCGGAGACAGACTCGACATGTCCGAAGAACCCCTGATCGCCGTCTTCGTCGACTACGAGAACCTCGCGCTCGGCGCGCGGGACTCGAAGTGGCGGGAGCTGAACATCGATCTGATCCTGAAGCGACTGCTCGAGAAGGGGCGCATCGTCTACAAGCGAGCCTATTGCGACTGGAGTCAGTATCCGGGCGACGTCCGGGATTTCCACGCGCGCGGAATCGAGCTCGTCGACATCCCGCGTTCGAAGATGAGCGGCAAGAACAGTGCCGACATCCGCATGGTCGTCGATGCCCTCGATCTCTGTTATTCGAAGGACCATATCGAGATCTTCGCTCTGCTGACGGGTGACAGCGATTTCTCGCCGCTCGTGTCGAAGCTGAAGGAGAATCACAAGCGCGTGATCGGATGCGGCGTCAAGAACTCGACGTCGGGGCTGCTGATGGGCAGCTGCGATGAGTTCCTCTACTACGACGATCTCGCCAAGGCGGCCGACCTGAAGGCGGGCAAGCGCGCCGCGAAGCAAAAGCAGAAGCGCGCGCCGTCGGCTGGGAAGAAGAAGTCGGCCAAGGCCAAGACGGGCGGTGCCGAGAAGGCGCCGGATCGATCGAGCGACGTGGCCGAGCCCGAAGGCGACGCGATCGATCTCATGCTCGAGGTGCTCGAGAACCTCTCGAAGGACTACGACGCGGTCTGGGGCTCCATGATCAAGCAGGCTCTACGCCGGATCTATCCCGACTTCAACGAGGCGAGTGCCGGGTATCGCAATTTCGCGGAGCTGCTCCAGGACGCCGAGAAAGAGGGTTGCGTCCGCCTCGAGTACGACGACGAACGGGGCAACTACCGCGTGGACCTGCTCGATCCCGCCTAGCCGACGCCAGGCTCGCGCGTCGCGCCGCGGCCGAGCGCGCGACGCGCGCCGCGCCGAGCGCGCGCGAGGGCGAGCGCGCCCAACGCGATCGACGTCAGGCCGCTCGGCTCGGGCGCTTCGTCGGGGTCGTTCGCGTCCGTACAGCCGAGATCGGCCGGATAGTCGATCAGCCCGTCGAGATCGTCATCGAGTCCGTCGCTGCAACCCGGTCGGTCGATCACGTCGAGGATCGCGTCGCGGTAGGCGAAGACGTCCGCGGCGACGCCGAGATTGCCGTAGACCGAGGTCTCCTCCGGCTGTCCCTCGAAGCTCGAGCGCGCGAAGAGGATGCCGATCAAGCGCGCGCCGGGGCCGGCGCCGACGAACACGCCCCCGCCCGAATCGCCTTCGATGACATCCGCTTCGTGCTCGCCGGAGGCCGGATTCGCCAGCTCGTCGAAGACGAACGAAAAGGACCGCGTGTCGAGTCGCCACTCGTCGATCCCTTCGATTCGGTTCGTGCCCCAGCGCGTCGAGGTCGTCACCTCCCAGGTCCAACCGATGTTGCCCATCCAGTCGATCTCGCTCCCGCGTTCGCGACCATTGCCGACGAGCGTGACGAGCTGTCCGACGCTCGGCGCCTCGTCGGCGATCAACAGATCGAGCACGGGGGGGCGACCGAGGATCTTGAAGACGCGGAGATCTGCCGAGGTCCCATTCGTGTTCTCGAAGCTGACGCTCGATCCCGGGATCTGCGGATAGCTCACGCCGGCCAGGCGAAACGCGCCCGGGGCGACGTGGTCGGCGGTCAACACCCAGCCATTGCGCAGATACACGCCACTCAGGCCACTGACGCGGCCGACGTTGTCGAATCCGGGGTCCGCGGCCGGCGGTGTGGTGTTGCCCGATCCATCCCCGGTCGCGATCAGGACCGCGCCGGCGGTCACGGGTCCCACGCAGGTCACGAGCCAGGCCAGCCCGACGCAGAGACGAGAGATTCGTGAACGATTCGCCATCGAGCTCATTCGATTCTCGTCGTCGCCCGACTCAGTCGCGCACCGCGCCGACGCGCGGATGCCCGAGGATCACCTCGCAATGGGCTCGCAGGTGGGCGGCGGACTCGACCAGACGCGCCGAGATGCGAGCCGGTGGCTCGGATGCAGCCGCTCGGTCGGCGTCGCTCTCCCCGTTGCCGTTCGTTGCAAGGCATGCCTCGGGCGAAATCTCCGCCAGACCCTCGAGCGCGCGGGCCGCCGCGCGCGACAGGTCGGCTTGGGCTCCGACCCGGGCACGTTCGAGCACGTCGAGCCAGCGCTCGCGCTCCCGGATGGTCGAGGCTCCGCACGCAGGCGATCAACGACTCGAGTGCGCGGCCGTATTCGCCGTGGACCGACATCCGAGAGATTCCTCGCTCTGGCTCGCCTGCGCGTTCGGGTGCCGCGCGTCATCAGGGGATATCGGGTCCGGAGAGGGGCTCCGGCGGAAGCATGCCGCTTTCGGTGAATTCTGGCGAGACGGGCGGATTCGGATCCGGCGCGGCGCGGCGGCGTTCGGTGCAGCCGGCGACCGGGGCTCGGACGCCGTCGGCACCTGCGACACTGCCGGCTTGCGGGACCGGCGCGGGGGCTCGGCTCCTGAACGACGGGCGGGGCGGCGGCGGTACGTGTGGCGTGATCCCGCATCTCTTCGTAGCGCTTGCGCCAGCGGCTCGCGCTCGCGTTCGCGTCCTTGCGTTTCTTCTCGGCGCGTTCGAGATCGGTCTCGGCCTGGGCGAGTGCGGACTTCGTCGTCTCGAGCTCGCGCTCGATCTTCGCGAATCGCTCGGGGTCGATCCGCTCGGCATCGTCGCTTCGCAGCCGCGCGAGCTCGTCGCTCTGCTTCAGGAGCTCGCGATTCCGCTCGTCGAGCCGCTGCTCGAGCGCCTCGACCTTCCAGCTGAGTGCGCCGTGGAGCGGGCGATAGGAGTAGCCGAACGCGAGCGCGCCGCCGGCCAGGAAGAGGCCGAGTCCGATCAAGCCGGAACGCAGCCAGCCGGGCAGGCGATTCGATTCGTCCATGTCGGAATCCATCGGCAGCCGCGCTCGGAATCTACAGCCAGCTCGGGCGATCGCTCCATCCGCAGGACCTGGCCGTGGGCTAGCTTGCCGCGACGACGGCCTGCGAAGCGGTCGCGTTGCACCCACGGGGCAGGTCGGCTCGATCCGCCCCGATCCCTCGCCACCCGACGACGCGCAATCGCGATCGAGGAGGATCGATGTCGCTCGCAGATCGCTATCCCTATTACCTGGCCAACCGCCCGGAAGCGCCGAACCACGATCTCGAAGTGACCGACAAGTTCTCGGGCGAGGTCGCGACGCGCGTCGCCCTGGCCGACGACGCCGCGATCGACCGGGCGATCGGGCGCGCGGTCGAGGCAGCCGAGCCGATGGCCCGGCTGGCCGCCTACGATACGACAGGCCGTGCTCGATCACTGCGTCGCGCGCTTCGAGGAGCGCGACGAGGAGCTCGCGCTCGCGCTCTGCATCGAGGCCGGCAAGCCGATCAAGGATGCGCGGGGCGAGGTCACCCGGCTGATCGACACCTTTCGGATCGCCTCGGAGGGAGTCGGTCCGGATCGGGCGGCGAGGTGATGCCGCTCGATATCAGTCCACGCGCCCGTGGCTACGCGGGGATGTGGAAACGCGTGCCGATCGGACCGTGCTCGTTCATCTCGCCGTTCAACTTTCCGCTCAACCTGGCGGCCCACAAGGTCGCGCCCGCGCTGGGCGGCCGGCTGCCCCTTCGTCCTCAAGGCCCGCGAGCCCTCACGCCGATCGGCGCGCTCGTGATCGGCGAGATCCTGGCCGAGACGGATCTGCCCCGAGGGCGCCTTCTCGATCCTGCCCTGCTCGCGCGAGGGCGCCGCGCGCTTCACGGAGGACGAGCGCCTGAAATTGCTCTCCTTTACCGGATCCCCGGGAGTCGGTTGGGCGCTCAAGGCGAAGGCGGGTAAGAAGCCCGTCGTGCTCGAGCTGGGTGGCAATGCCGCCGTGATCGTCGACGCCGATGCGGATCTGGCCGACGCCGTCGAACGGATCGTCTTCGGTGCCTTCTACCAGAGCGGCCAGAGCTGTATCGGAGTCCAGCGCATCCTGGTTCACGACGCCTGCTACGAGGAGTTCCGTGAGCGACTCGTGGCGAAGACGCGCGCGCTCCAGAAGGGTGATCCAAAGGACGAGAACACGTTCATCGGTCCGATGATCTCCGAGAAGGAAGCCGAGCGACTGCACGGCTGGATCGCGTCGGCGGTCGAGGCGGGCGGTACCTTGTTATGCGGAGGCGAGCGCGAGGGCGCGATGCTCGACGCGACGCTGCTCGAGGACGTGCCGGACGATCAGGACGTCGTCTGTCAGGAGGCGTTCGGCCCGGTCGCGATCCTGTCTCGCTTCGACGACTTCGATCGGGGCGCTGGATCAGGTGAACGATTCCGTCTTCGGACTCCAGGCGGGCGTCTTCACGCGGGATCTCTACAAGGCGCAGGCCGCCTGGAATCGGCTCGAGGTCGGCGGCGTCGTGATCGGTGACGTGCCGTCGTGGCGCGTGGATCACATGCCCTACGGCGGCGTGAAGGAGAGCGGGCTCGGTCGCGAGGGCGTCAAGTTCGCGATCGAGGACATGACGGAGATCCGCCTTCTGGTGATTCGCAATCCGGAGGGCTGACCGGCCCGGGCCGCGGATCGATCACGCCTCGCTTGGCCGCAGCCGGCGGCGGCCGCGACCGAGTCGGATCAGGCCGAGCACGAGGAAGGGCTCGATCCCGATCAGGCCGCAGCCGCCCCCGCCGCCGCCCGAGGACGGACTCGCGGCGCCGCTCGCGGTTCCGCCGCCCGTTCCGCCGCCGGGCGGAGGATCCTCGGGATCGGGTGGTGGCACGCTCGCGGCTCCGAGCAGGTCGATCGTCGCCTCGACGGCGACCCGCGGCGTCGTCTCGCCGTTGCGGGGGTCCGTGACGGGCTGGCCCGCGAGCAGGAGGGCGTTCTCGATCTCGCCGGCGCTCGCGTCCGGATGCGCTTCGCGCAGCGCGGCGATCGCGCCGGAGACGTGTGGCGCCGCCATCGACGTGCCGGCGCTCACGCGCGTGCTGCCGCCGAGGGCGGCGGACTCGATCGAGCTGCCCGGCGCCAGGAGCGACAGGAACGTCGCGGAGTTCGAGAATCCGGGAACCGCATCGCCGTCATTGGTGGCGCCGACGGCCACCACGTTCGACAGACAGGCGGGCGTGCTGAGGGCGTTCGTGAAGCCCTCGTTGCCCGACGCGGCGACCGTCACGACGCCGGCGGAACGGAGCATGGCGACGGCCGCTCGTTGGGAGGGTGCCAGGGCGTCGCATTGCGCTTCGCTCGCGTAGGCATCGCCGCCGAAGGACATGTTGACGGCCGCGATCGAACGGAACGCAGTCAGGCCGATCACGTGCTGGAGTGCGGCCAGGATGTCGGAGGCGTAGGCCCCGAGCTCGCCTTCGACATTGCTGAAGATCTGGATCGCGATCAGGTTCGCATGCGGCGCGACGCCGACGAGCTCGTCGCCCGGCTCGCGGCCGAGGGCGATCCCCGCGACGTGGGTCCCGTGGTCGCAGCCGCCGAGCGCGCAGGGCGCGGCCGCCCCCGCACCGAGCATCTGCGACGTGCCGTTCGGACAGTTGTTGCCGAGCGAGAAGCAGGCCTCTTCGACGATGCGCCCGGCCAACATGGGGTGGCTCGCTTCGGCTCCCGTATCGAGCACGGCGACCGCGAAGCCGTCGCCGTCGAAGGCGCGGGCGTGTGCGCGGTCCGCGCCGATGATCGGGAGACTCTCGACGAGTGTCGGTTGGTGGATGGCGTCGAGCTCGATCTGGCGTGCGTGGCCGGATTCGATCAGTGCGAGCAGGGCATCCGGGCCGATTCGCGCGGCCGCTCGCGAGAGCACGGGGAAGAGGCGCAGGTCGTCGACGGTTGCGTCCCGGTTCGCACGCGTCAGGCGGGCCGTCAGCGACTCGGGCGTCACGGCCGAGCTCGCGTCGAAGATCACGCGAACGCTTCCCTCCCGGGCGACGGTATCGACGACCGCCGGATGGATCGTGAGCGGCCGCGCCTTCCGCGCCTGGTCGATCGCCTCGAGCAGGCGCCGTCGGATCTCCTCACGCGGTGCGTCGGCGAGCGTCTCGCTCGGCGCCGGCGTCGCCCGGGCCGTCCGCTCGGTCGCATCCGATCCGGCTCGCCGTTCGTCGTGGTCGGCGTCAGACGCCTGCGTGCGGCTTGCGCGTTCGATCGGGTCGGTCGCTTCGCTCGGAGCCGTCGCCGTCGCCTGCGGCGTCTGGGAGCCGGCTCGAGCGCGTTCGAGCCGATTTTGCGCGACGGGCTCGCGGGTCGTCAGCGAGGCGTTCGCGGCCCACAGGACGAAGAGCCCGATCATCCCGAAAATCAATCGCATCCAGTGGGCTTTGCGCATCGGGCTCCGGTCGCGCGGCGTGGCGCGTTCCGCCTCTGCTCATCGTCCTCTTGAATGAGGGTCTTTAAACTCGTATTGAAAATCACTCGACATTGCGTCTCATGCGCACATCACCGGTATCCCGGCCAGCGGGGGTCTTTCCCCGATTGAGTTCGCCCGCGGTTCGACCGTCTTAAGCGTTCGGGGGAAGAGCAGGAGCTGGAGGCCGCATGCCCATCAGCCGGGACGACATCCCGGAAAGAGATCTCGGTCCTGCTGCGGACCCGGGATCCGACGTCTACGTCGACGCGGCGATCGCGTCTGCCAGAGCGCTGGCCGAGCGGGAGCCCGGGCAGGCGCGTTGGGTCAAGCCCCTGGTGCGCGCGATCCGCCGCCGGCGGCTCGAGCTGCCGACGCTCCCCCCGACCGTCGAGCGCGTCGTCAAGCTGATCGAAGAGAACGAGGTCGACGTCGACGAGCTCGCCGACGCGGTCTCGGGCGATCCGGCGCTTGCCACGCGCATCATGGGCGTCGCCAACAGCTCGTATTTCCGCGGCGCGAGCGAGGTGCCGAGCGTTCGCGAGGCGCTCATGCGAATGGGCATTCGCGAGGCGCGCACGATCGTGATCGTGGTCGCGCTCCGTTCGACCCTGTTGCGCGCTCCGGGTGTCGGCGACGCTGCCCACCGGATCTGGCGGCACTCGTTGCTGACCGCTTCGGCGGCGCAGGAGATCACGCTCGAGCTGCCGCCCTGGCAGGCGAGCGGCTTTCTGGCGGGTCTGCTGCACGATATCGGTCAGCTGGTCATCCTGGCCTTCGTCTCACAGCTGGCCGCCTGGGAGGACGACGAGACCCTGCTTCGTCCCGAGGCCGTCGACGCGATCCGGGCGGCCACGCACGAAGCACTCGGCGCGATGGTGCTGGCGTCGTGGGGCTTTCCGCCGGCGTTCTGCGAGGCGGTCTACGCACATCACGATGCGACGCGGGCAAGCGGGGCGGCGGCCCCGCTCGCGCAGGCGATCGAGCTCGCGGATCGGCTGGCGCATCAGGTCGAGGCGGGCTGGCCGGAAGCGGTCGCCGAGATCGCCGAGCCGCTCTGCGCGCTCGGGGCGCGGCTCGGCCTGTCGCCCGAGCGGCTGGCGGACGTGGCCGGCGAGGCCGAAGCCAATCTCGAGGCGCTCGTCAAGCTCAGCTGAGCGTGCCGAGCGCGCGGGCGGCGTGCTCGACGTGATCCTGCATGAACGTCGATATGAAGAAGTAGCTGTGGTCGTAGCCGGGCTGCATGCGCAGACGCAGGCTCTGCTTCGCGTCGCGACAGGCCGTTTCGAAGCGTTCGGGCATGAGCTGCTTTTCGAGAAAGCCGTCGTCCGTACCCTGATCGATCAGGATCTCGTAGGGATGTTGGCGCTCGCTCACGAGTCGCGTGGCGTCGTACTCCGCCCAGCGCTCGCGGTCGCTTCCCAGATAGGCCGAGAAGGCCTTCACGCCCCATGGACAGGACGTCGGCGCCACGATCGGCGCGAAGGCCGAGATCGAGGCATACCGATCGGGGTGGCGGAGGCCGACGACGAGCGCACCGTGTCCGCCCATCGAGTGACCGCAGATCGCCGCCCGTGCGACGTCGATCGGCTGCGTCTTCGCGAGCGCTTGCGGAAGCTCCTCGGTCACGTAGCTGTACATCCGGTAGTGGTCCCGCCACGGCGCCTCCGTCGCATCGACATAGAAGCCGGCGCTGCTCCCGAATTCCCAGTCTTCGTGCTCGCCGGGGAGGTCGAGTCCGCGCGGACTGGTGTCGGGCGCGACGAAGGCGAGCCCGTGCTCCGCAGCGAATCGTTGCGCGCCGGCCTTGACCGTGACGTTCTCCTCCGTGCAGGTGAGGCCCGAGAGGAAATAGAGCAGAGGGACGGGGCCCTGCTGCGCCGCCGGCGGCAGATAGACGGCGACGTTCATCGGCGTGCCCGTCGCCTCCGAGGCGTGCTGCAGCGTCCTCTGTACACCACCGAAGCAGTGGCTTTCGCTCAGGGTTTCCATCCTGCGGCTCCTTGGGGATCGCGCTGGCGCACGGCGCTCTGGCTCTCGCGGGGTGTAGCCTCGGATGGAAATCGAGTCCATCCGTGATGTCGAACGAACGCGTCGCATTCGAGACGCCCAGAGGCTCGCGCCCGGCGCGGACTCGGCGGCGTGGGGGCGAGCGGATTTCCAGCCCGCCGCGATCGCACTAGCCTTGCCCGCGTGCGACGGATCGCCCGCTTCGTCTCCGTGCTCCTGATGATCGCCTACGCGAGTGCGGCGACGTTCGACTGCGAGCGACCGGACGAAGCGGGCTCGCGCCTGGCGAGGGCCGCGAACGCCGGCGGCGTCCCGGCGCCCAACGGTCCGCATGCTCATCACGCCGACAACACCGACAACACCGACAACACCGACAACGCCAACAATGCCGACTCCATCCCGAAGGCACGGCTGAGTCTGTCGCCGACCTGCCTCTGTGGCTGCAGCGAAACGCGTTCGACCGTCGGGGGCGAGGTGAGTCGCCTGGGCGTCGTCGTGCCCCGCGTCCACGTCGCACGCTTGCTCGAGCACGAGCACGTCTACGGGCAGGCGCGACACCCGGCCCACGTACTCGACGTCGCCCTCGGGATCGATCCGATCCCGATCTAGCCGCGACCGGTCGACGCGCAGGGCGCCGCGGGTCGTTTCGACGCGCGGCCGATTCCGCTCGACCTCGAACCGAGATCGAAGGGCGGGGCCGCGGAGTGCGTGGCTCCCGGTGAGCGCACGTGTCTGCGTGACGTCGGCTTGACGGCGTGCGCCGTGCCGTTCACCCATCCGGGAATGCGGGTCGCTCGCGGCGTCGGCGTATGCGTTCGTGCCGATCTCGGCCGAGCGGATACGCCGCGCGATCGCGACCCGATCGAGCAGGGGAAGAGAGTAGAGATGAAGACGTCAAGATCGAAGGTGAGTCGAACGGTGGCTCGTGCAGTATCAGGCCGGGCCTCGTTCGTGGCCGTGGCCAGCACGCTCGTCGCGGCGGCCTCCGCGAGCGCGGCCTCGGGGCCGGCCGGGCACGCGCCGATCGGCGTGATGGCCGATCACACGCATCACGCGGGGGAGGTGATGTTCTCCTACCGCTACATGCGCATGGGCATGAACGGTCTGCGTGACGACGACGAGCGGATCTCGCGCAGTCGGGTGCTCGACGACTTTCCGGTCACGCCGACTTCGATGGACATGGAGATGCACATGTTCGGCGCGATGTACGCGCCAGTCGAGCGGCTGACGCTGATGCTGATGGTTCCCTACGTGGCGCTCGCGATGGACCATCGAACCCGCACGGGCGTCGAGTTCACGACGCGGAGCGAGGGGATCGGGGATATCCGGGCGCTGGCGCTCGTCGATCTCTATCGAAGCCGGCCGGCGGGTACTTCGCATGGCGCGCCTGGCGGCGGGCACGGCGGCGCGCGCCTGCATGCAGGGATTCAGCATGCCGTCCACGGCATGATCGGCGTCCGCTTTCCGACGGGCTCGATCTCCGAGATCGACGTCACGCCCGCCTCGGCGGGGGCCAAGGTGCGCTTGCCCTATCCGATGCAGACGGGCTCGGGAACCTACGATCTGCTGCCCGGTCTGACCTACCGGGGAGATCGGGCGGCGATCTCGTGGGGCGCTCAGGCGCGCGGCGAGATCCGACTGAACGAGAATCACGCGCAGTATCGGACCGGGAACGCGTACGCGGCGACGGTCTGGGGCGCCTACGAGCTCTCGTCCTGGTTGAGCGCCAGCCTGCGCTTCGAGTGGCTGCACCAGCTCAACCATCGCGGCCGCGATCGGAGCCTGAATCCGGCGATGGTGCCGACGGCCGATCCGGGGCGCCGGGCGGTGAAGCGGCTCGACGCACTCGTCGGGCTGAACGTCAAGCTGCCGTTCGAAGCGCTCAGTGGGCTGCGACTCGCGATCGAGGCGGGACTGCCGGCCTATCAACACCTGGACGGACCGGGACTCGAGACCGACTGGCTGACGACCGTCGGCGTGCAGTACGCCTTCGACTGAATCGCGCGAGCAGCGGCCTTGGGCTGGCCTAGACTTCGCCCCCGGCCTCCGAAGCGAGTGAGCAGACGAGCGCGAGGGCCGAGGGAGGGTCGGTCCGCCCATGACCGCGAAGAAGACCGCGAAAGAGAGCGCGAAGAAAGGCGCAAAGAAGAGCGCCCGGAAGACGGCGAAGAAGGCGGCGAGTCGCAAGTCGACGCGTCGGAAGGCGGCGGCGAAGAAGAGCCTCGCGCCGAGCAAGCGCAAGCGGGGTCTCGAGGCGGGCGAGGTCGCGCTCGCGCTCGACGACCCCGCGATCGCGCCGCTGGCGGACGAGATTCGTGCGGCGGAGGGCGCGCCGCTCGCGGCCTATCGCGAGCCCTTTTCGGGGCGGCCTCTGCTGCTCGCGAGTCTGCCGCTCGGCGCCGTCGCGCCGACGCCCTTCCAGCGGGATCTCTCGCCGACCCACGTCAAGCGGCTCGCGACGAAGATCGAGGAGAGCGGCTCGTTTCTCGACCCGCTGATCGTCGTGCGCGGGGCGGACGGCGGACTCTGGACGCCGAACGGGCGCCATCGGCTCGCGGCGGCGAAGGTCCTCGGGTTGAAGCAGATCACGGCGCTCGTCTCGCCGGACGAGGCGCTCTCGTTCAAGATCCTCGCGCTCAACACGGAGAAGGCGCACAACCTGAAGGACCGCAGCCTCGAAGTGATCCGGATGGCACGCGCCCTCGCCGAGGCGCGTCCCCGCGCAAAGGAGAGTGATTTCGCCAATGAGTTCGAGGCGCCCGAGCTGTTGACGCTCGGCATCGTCTACGAACGCCAGGGCCGATTCGCGGGTGGAGCCTACAACCCTGTGCTCAAGAAGGTCGATCGCTTCAGCTCGAAGACGCTGGCGGCGAGTCTGCGCGAGCGCGAGGGCTACGCGTCCCGGCTCGAAGAGATCAATGTCGAGGTCGGTCGCATCATCGAGGGTCTCTCGAAGCGCGGCTTCAAGTCACCCTACCTGCGTACCTACGTCGTCGCGCGCATCAATCCCGTCCGCTTCCATCGCGCCAAGCGTGGTGAGACGAAGCCCGCCATGCCGATCGCCTCGGCGCTCACGCGGATGGCGGCCTCGGCCAAGAAATTCGACGTCGGGAGCGTCAAGCAGGGGGATCTCGCCCTGGTCGCGGCCGTCTCTTCGGGATCGGACGACTGACGCGCGAGCGACGCGGCGAGGCGGGCTCGCGGGCGGGCCGCTAGCGCGGACCGTGCAGGACCTCGGGCGGGGTCGGAGCGCGTCGGGTCGGACTGGCCGCGTCGATTCGCGACGCCTCGAAATCGAGCCTGTCGGATTCGAATCGCTCGCCGAGCGGATCGAGCGATCGCGGGTCGTAGCGTACGCCGGGCGCGGCACGACCGTGCGCGACCGCGGGTGCTTCGAATGAAGGCGTCGGCGAGGCCGTCGTGACGGAGCTCGTCGAGATCGCGCGGCGCAGCGGGATCGCCCGGCGGCGCTGCTCCTCGAGGACGGCGGGGGGCAGTGGCCGATCCGAGAGCTTCTCCCCCTTCTCCTGGGGACGGTATTCGATCAGGTCGACCGAGAGGCCGAGCGTCAACAGCAACAGGGGGATGCCGAGCAGCGGCCCGACCATCCGTGCGCGCCGCTTCCAGCGCCGGGCGCGGCGGCGCTGCATGCGTTCGTCTGGGGATTCGGGGCGGTCCGGTCGCGTTTCCTGCATCACATCGTTCCTCGTGCCGACGACGGCCTCCGCGCGCGCCGACGGAGCCGGCACGCGGAGTGCTCTCCGCCCGAGATCGGGTAGAGCCCTGCGTCGCATGAGGAAAAATCAGGACGGCGATCACGCCTGCGCGCAATTTGCGATCCGCGTGCCGGATTGCCGCGCCCGAGGGTCGCGGGCGTCGCCTAACAATGTCGTGCGTGAACCTGGTCGGGGCGGACGGCGAGGGAGACGGGATCCCCCGGACGCAGGCGGCGGGCGAGCCCACGGCCGGCGAGCAGATGGGTCGTGAAGTCGTGGCCGTGGGCGCGGAGCGTGACGACGGTCGCGAGGCCGTCTCCGACGAGATGCTCGACGACCCCCTTGCCGATCGGCTGACCCTCGCCGCGACCGACGTCGAGCTTCAGGTGTTCGGGGCGGATCCCGATCCAGGCGGGTGCGCCCTGCTCGAGCGGGGCCCGCGTCGGCACCTCGAGCCCCTCGGCGATCTCGACCCAGCAGAGCCCGTCCGCACGGCGCCGCACGCGACCCTGCGCGAGGTTCGACATGCCGACCGTGCGCGCGATCTCGGGCGTGTCGGGGCGCATCAGGACCTCGTCGCGCAGACCGTGTTGCACGAGCTCGCCCGGCGCGAGGACCGCGATCCGGTCCGCCAGCAGCAGCGCGCGACGCAGGTCGTGCGTGACCATCGCGACGGCGACGTCGGTCTCGGCGATCGCGTTCTGCAGGTCGAGCGAGAGGGCGCGTTGGCCCTCGGCGTCGAGATCGTCGAAGGGCTCGTCGAGCAGCAGCACGGCCGGCTCGAGCACGAAGGCGCGGGCGAGTGCCAGGCGCCGGAGCTCGCCACCCGAGAGCGTGCGCGCGTCGTGCGCGGCGAGCGATTCGATTCCGAAGCGGGCGAGGGCGTGGTCGATTCGCGCGTCGCGTGCGCGCGCGGGCACGCCCTTGCCGAGAAACGCAGCGCGCAGATTGCTCATGACGCTGCCGGCGAGGGCGGCGGGACGCTGGAAGACGAGCGTCGTCGGTCCGGCGGTCGCACGCTCGACCCTTGCGCTCGATCGGGCGCGACGGCGGGACCGGCCCCGCCTGCCCTCGAGCCCGGCGAGGGCGCGCAGAAGCGTGCTCTTCCCGGCACCGTTCGGCCCCAGGATCACGAGCACCTCGCCGCGAAACAGGTCGAGGGCGTCGACCCGGAGCGTGAAGCGCGCGCCGCCACGCCCGCGCTCGCAGCGGAGATCACGCACGGCGAGGGCGAGCTCGGGCGCGGTCGTCGCGGCGATCCCCCGCGCGTCGTCCCGTGCGCCCTCGAGTCCGCTCGGCTCGCTCATGTCAGCGCGCTCGACCACTCTGTTGGATCGCCGTCAGCAGGCCGGCGAGGAGCAACATGTTTCCGGTCAGGACGACCGCCTGACCGAGCGCGATCTCGTACTCGCCCATGCTCGTGTGCATCATGATCGCCGTGGTCAGCACGCGCGTCTCTCCCGCGATATTGCCGCCGACCATGTTGACGGCGCCCACCTCGGAGAGGATACCGCCCATGGCGGCGATCACGGCCGCCGCCAATCCCATGCGGATCTCGCGCACGAGCAGCCAGAGGCGCCAGACGGGGCCGATTCCGAGCGTTCGCACCTGCAGGTCCCACTCCTCGTCGAGGGCGCCGACGGCGGCGAGCGTGAGTCCGACGACGAGCGGCAGTGCGATCGCCGTCGAGGTCAGGACCATGGCGTACGGCGTGTAGAGGAGCTCCCAACCGCCGAAGGGACCGCTGCGTGCGAGCAGGATCGATCCGATCAGACCGACGACGACCGGCGGCGCACCCATGCCGGCATTGACCGACGAGACGAGCAGCCCGCGACCGGGGAAGCGTCGACTGCCGAGCGCGATCCCCGTCGGCACGCCGAGCAGGAGCGCGAGCACGAGGGCCGAGCCGCAGACCCAGAGCGTGCGCCAGGTGATCTCGACGAGGCTGGCGAGGTCGCCCGTGAGCATTCAGTTCGATTCCGCTTGGGCGCGGCGAGTCGCGGGCTTCGGGCGAAGCGGCGTAAAGAGCGCGCGGCCGAATCGGTCGCGACCGTGCCGGCCGATGCGATCCTGGGTCTCGGGCTCGAGCAGGTAGCGTTCGAGCGCCTCGGCCTCTTCGCCGCGGATCGGTCGTTCGAAGCGCGTGGCGTCGAGCTGGAGGAGTGAGTACGTGTTGCGCAGCGCGGCCGTCGGCTGCGACAACGCGACCAGGCCCGTCCGCTCCGCGAAGGCCAGGAACGTCCCGAGATCGCTCAGGATGTAGCTGCGTCGCTCGCCGGCGACCTGGAGCGAGAGGCCCATGCCACTGCCCGTGCGGACGATCGCCGGCAGGTCCTGCTCGGGGTCGAGACCGGCGGCCTCGAAGAGGGCCTGCTCGCGCTTGTGCGTGCCCGAGTCGTCGGCGCGGCTCACCCAAGGCGCGCCGTGCTGCGCGATTCGGCGGATCGCGGCCTCCGCGCTCTCGGCCTGGGCGACCCGGGCCGGATCGTCCGGCGGCCCGGCGATCACGAAGAAGTTCTGCATGAAGGGCGTCCGACGAGAGGCGATGCCCTCGTCGACGAGCGCCTCTTCGGCGGCGGGGGCGTGCGTGAGCAGGAGGTCGGCGTTTCCTTCGCGGCCCATGCGAAGGGCTGCGCCCGTTCCGACCGCGATCACGCGCACGGCGATTCCGGTTCGCTCGCGGAAGGCCGGCAGGATCGCGTCGAGCAGACCGGAATCCCGCACGCTCGTCGTCGTGGCGAGCACCATCGATCGCTCCGCCCGCGCGATCCGCGGCGTCGCGACGCTCACGAGCGCGAGCACGAGGGCAAACGGGACGAGTGCGGTCCGCAGGCGCGCTCGGCACGCGGGTCCCCCGGGCAGACACTCGACACGTCGGTTCATCCTGGCTCCTCTTCCCCTCGGCGGCTCGACCTTCGCCGCGCAGCGACGGTAGATCAGGCGCCGGCCGCCAGCCTGAGGCCGAAGCGGCGCATTCGAGGTGCCCTCGGGTCGGCGCCCGGCCCGAGGGAGACGGGCGGACGACACGCTTTCTGGAAATCGGTGATGACCATCACTAAACTGCGGCGGAGGGTCGTGCATCCTCCCGCGCTTCAATGGGGACCGTTTCGTGCCGGGCAGCGCGTCCGGAGCGACAGGGTCCGAGGAGTCATCGATGTCTCGACCGATCCGTCTCGTCCTTTCCCTGGCCCTGCTGACGTTCCTGTCGCTCGGCTGCGCCACGACGTCCGAGATCCGCTCGCTTCGCAACGAGGTGAACGCGCTTCGCGCGGACGCCCAGGACGCGCGTGCGGCGGCCGAGCGTGCCGCGGCCGACGCGGCGCTCGCCAAGCAGGAAGCCCAGAACGCCGCGAGCCTCGCCGCGAGTGCGCAATACGAGGCGAGCGAGGCGAATCAGAAGGCCGAACGGGTGTACGTCCGCTCGCTCTCGAAGTAGCGCCGCCAACCGGGCGAACGACTGGCGTGGGTGGATGGCCGGCCATGCTCTCCCGTGCGCTCGCGCTCACGGCCTGGCTGGCGCTCGCCTGGGCGCCCCCGCTCGCGTGGGCCGACGCCGCGATCGCCACGTCCCCGGGCGAGCGAGGCGGCTCCGTACACGCACGGACCGATCCGGAGCCACTTCCTCGATTCGAGCTGGACCCGGTCCTGCTCGAGACGGGGCCGGCCTCGCTCGGGCCCGTCGTCGATCTCGTTCGCGTCCACAAGGCCGAGCGTCGGCTGGTGCTGCTCGCGGGGGGGCTGCCGCTCTTCGAGTACGACATTTCGCTCGGCTCGGAGCCCGTCGGGCCCAAGCGTGAGCGAGGCGACGGGCGGACGCCCGAGGGGCGCTACTGGATCGACTGGCGCAAGGTCGACAGTGACTACCATCGGGCCCTGCACATCTCCTATCCGAACGAAGCGGACCGTCGCCGCGCCGCCGCGCGTGGCGTCGATCCCGGCGGCTCGATCATGATCCACGGTCTGCCGAATGGACTGGGACTGATCGGCGCCGCGCATACGCTCGTCGACTGGACCGACGGCTGTATCGCGGTCACCGATCGTGAGATCGAAGAGATCTGGGAGTGGGTGCGAGATGGCGTGCCGATCGACATTCTGCCCTGAGTCGCGGCTCGCGTTCCGACGCGAGACGCCGGCGCGATCCGTCGCGTGGCGAGTCTTCGTCGCGGGGGGCGTCGCGCTCGCGACGGGCATGCTGGCGGCGTGCTCGGCGATTGGCCCTTCGCGCAGCTGGCATCCCCTGGCGACCCCGGTCGAGGCGCCCGGTATCGTCGGGGCGATGCGACTGCACGAGATCGAGGGCGAGGAGACGCTGCTCGATCTGACCCGCCGCTACGACCTGGGCTATGTCGAGCTGCTCGCGGCGAATCCAGGGATCGATCCGTGGCTGCCCGGCCAAGGGCGGCAGATCGTGCTGCCGACGGCGCATCTCGTGCCGCCCGTGCCGCCCGAGGGAATCGTGGTCAATCTCGCGGAGCAGCGACTCTACGCGTTCGATTCGCCAGGGGGGAAGCCGCAGAGCTTCCCGATCGGCGTGAGCCGCGACGGCTGGCAGACGCCGCTCGGCGAGACGAGGGTCGTGCGCAAGCGCGAGTCGCCGACCTGGTACCCGACGGCCTCCGCGCGGCGCGAGGATCCCAGCCTGCCGAAGGTCGTGCGGGCCGGCCCCGAGAATCCGCTCGGCGAGTATGCGCTCTACCTCGATTGGCCGCGCTACCTGATCCACGGCACGAACGAGCCGGATGGCGTCGGGCGCCGCGTCTCGCGCGGATGTATCCGGCTCTATCCCGAGGATATCGAGCGCCTCTACGAGATGACGCCCCTCGAGACGCCGGTTCGCGTGATTCATCAACCGGTCAAGCTCGCCCGCGTGGGTCGCGACGTCTATCTGGAGGTGCATCCGACAATGGACGAGATGGCGACGCTCGAGGAGACGGCCGGGCTTCCGCGGATCCGACCGGAGGACATCCGACCGGAGATTCGGCGCTTCGCCGGCGAGGACAGCACCCGCATCGACTGGGGGCTCGCCTACCGGACTGCGGCCGAACGACGCGGAGTTCCGGTGCGAATCACCCGTTAGGTCCCAGGTTGTCATCGGTTGACACCTGTCTTGGCGATCCAGACGCCACCTCGTCTACTTTCGAGTGGAATTCGAATCTCATCATCGAGATAGTACAGTCTGTGAACGATACCGAGTTACCTCGGGTGTCCGCGGCATCGTCAGTCCGTAGCAAGAATGCGTTGGAACCTAATCCATGCGAGCAGCCGACCTAAATTCGTACTCGCGGCAGTCTATTTCTGGAGAACGTCGCGTACTTCAGCTACTTGGCCGCGCTAGGGACGAGAGAGTATGCCTACGAAACGGAATGGATTCACGAAATAGAGAGCGCCTAGCGTACGTGCGCAGTATTGATGAGTCGGTGGTTGTTCTGGACCACAAGAACATCGATATTTCAAGTCAGGCACTCCTCGTATTTGCGTTTGAAATTGGCGGTGTCGAGTTCTCCATGGCTGGTACGCCGATTCGTCGGAAACGAAACTCAGAAACAATTGAAATTGCAACTCCCGCTACGATCCACATTGTTGAGCGTCGTGGTCGACTTCGGCGAGCCTCAAGGCAGAATGTCACAGCAGTTATCGGGCTTGATGCAACTCGCCGAATTGAAGACGCCACGGTTGTGGATATTTCAAAGGGAGGCCTCGGGATACGCCTCGACGAGGTCGTTCCGCTAGAAAGTGGGATGTCGGTAACGGTTAAGAGTTCAGCCATCGCCGGTGCGAGTGATTTCACCCAAGCAATGGTCCGTCATTCTAGTTCCAGCAACGGCAAGATGCGAGTTGGCTTAGTTCTCAATCCGGTTGCGAGTCGAGAACCTATTCCAGTGGAGAAGCGTACTCAGATTCTACCGGGCTCGGTGACCACAAGGCGCTGGACTCGTTTTGCTTTAGCATCTAGATCGATTCAGCTTCAGGCGGCGAAGGCTCTTCGCAGTCTCGGTGCTCGACCCGTAGGTCCAACCGAGATTTCAATCGTGACCTTTCGAAACCAGTTGAACCAACCGATCCGTGGGATAGTGGATCGTTCGTTTGAATCCCGCGGAGGTGTTGGCGTTGTAGTGCCACCGGCGTGGGGCAGAACAAAAGAGACCCTGCTTCCGCTTGCGCAAACCTTGCTACGGACGTTTCGAGAAGCCGGCCAGCAGATTTCCATATTGAGGTACGACGGCACTCAAAGAAGAGGTGAGTCGTATGTCGATCCCGAGTGCAGAGCTAGAGGTAGTGAGAACCTTCACTTCACGTACTCGCAGGCGGCCCAGGATCTGATCGCTGCGGCTCGATATCTTCGGGAAAGTGAGAAAATTGGCGCAGAAAAGGTCGCCCTAGTCACATTCAGTTTGGCCGCGATAGAAGGAAGGATTGCTCTCGTTTCGAGTGAGGACTCTCCATTTGATAGCTGGATATCTGTCGTTGGGATGACAGATGTGCAGTCGGCTCTAAAGTCGGTGTCTGGCGGAATAGATTTCGTGCTGGGAAAAGAAGCAGGCGTTGAGTTCGGAATTCAAGAACTTGGCGGCGTGAAAATTGATATCGATCATGCAGCGGAAGACGTTCTGACTCGTGATCTAGCCACGTTGGAAGAAGCGAAGCGCGACGTAGCGAAAATTTCCTGTCCGATATCGTGGATTCATGGTCGAGATGACGGCTGGACACCGCTAGAACAAGTCGCAGAGCTTCTCTCTCCAGTATCGAAAGCACCGCGAAAGATCATTGAAATTCCGACCGGACACCAGCTTCGTACGAGCACGGAGGCAATAGATGCATTTCAGCTCGTAGCTTCGGAAGTGGTGAGTTCGTTAGACCTGGGCGATGTGGAGCCGCGTTTGCCCGACCTAAAGGAGATCGACACGAGGCGCAGCGCCGAAAAACGGCGCCTTCGGCAAACTAAACCAGACCTTCGGGATTTTTGGAACGACTATCTTTTGGGAAGAGATTCGACGATCGGGATGGAGCTGCTCGGATCAACACCCTTTTATCGACAATTCATGGATAGCCAAATTTCCGCGCTGCGCCTAAACGATGGGCTCAGAATCCTTGATCTGGGATGCGGAACGGGTGAGTTTGGTGTGCGACTTAAGGATTCTTCATCGCAGCCAACAAACGCTCATGTAGTTTGTACTGACTTTGTGCAAGCGGCACTTGTTCGTGCTCGGAAGAGAACTGCTGATTCCGAAAAACAGACGTTCAGCTTTTGCGCGGCCGACTTCAATCATCCCTTACCTTTCAGTGACCAGGCCTTCGATCGAGTCGTTGCGTCGCTCGTAGTCCCGTACTTGGAACGCCCCGATCGACTAATAGCCGATTTGTATCGAGTGTTGCGCCCCGGTGGGATTCTGGTTGTGTCCTGCCCGCGTCGCGATGCAGATCTATCGTCTCTTTATCGCCAAACTATCGCGTCGGTTGATCCGTCATCGATTCAACGAGCAATCGATCATCCCACCCAAGCGAAGTTCGAGGAGATTCAGCGGAACTATCTGAATGACGCTGCTCGATTGGTCGATCTAGAGGAGCAGGGCTTCTTCCTATTTCGCGATGCTGAAGAACTCCAAAATCTCGTCTCTAGAGGAGGGTTTGTTCACGTTGAGTCATATCGCGCTCTCGGAGATCCTCCTCAGGCAATTATCGCAAGCGGTATTCGCGGAAATTGACCCACCCTACGCTAGGCGCCCGCGAGGTTCGTTCGATTGATGCTCTTGTGTCCCGATGCGTGACGCACGGAAGAGCTGTCATCGTTCTTTGGCTCGTCGCGTCCGGTTTGGGTGGATTCGCTGCGTTGCGAATTCGTGTTGACACGACCATCGGAAGCGCACTCGATCGAGTGGGAAGCGAGTGGGAAAACTACGAACGCAGCCAATTTCTGTTTTCGAGCGACGAATTCGTCGCGATTCTGCTGCCACATTCGGAGAGTCCATTTGAGATAGACACGTTAGAAACGGCGCTTGAGCTAAGTGATGCACTCTCTGCCGTAGACGGCGTCCGGCGGGTAGATAGTCTGTCGACTGTACCCCTAATTGGTTCTGATTCTGATGGCGCTCTTGTTGTTCGTCCCGGACTCAATCGTCGGATGATCCGTTCTCCAGACGCGATCGACGCCTTCGCGAGAAGGGTTCTTGAGGACCGGATAGCGCTCGGCAGTCTTGTCTCGACCGATGGAAACGCCATTGCGATTAACGTTGTATTGGATGGGGACGTTGACAGCGACCGCGAGTCCCTTACTGACCGAATTGAGAATACCGTAGCTGCGCATGGCGGTGCGCAAATGTCCGGCGTGCCGCTGGTGCGTTCCGAAGCCGGCAAATTGACAAGGTTTGAAATCCTGAGGCTCACGCCGATCACGATACTACTGATGAGCACGTTTCTGATCATAGTCTTTCGTGATATCAGATATTTGCTGATTCCAATGTCTATTGCCGGTGCAGCATCTCTCATTTGCCTAGGAGTGATGGCAGTTGCAAATGTGCCGATTTCGTTTTCGACAGCCGTCCTTCCCTCAATAATTCTCGCGTTAGCTTGTGCCTACTCGATGCATTTCATGAACGCGTCACTGGAATCGAGGGCGAAAGCCAGTTTGATTGTGTCCCTAGCAGGTGTGGCTGCTCCCGTTCTGATGTCAGGGACTACTACAGCGCTTGGATTCCTGGCAATGTCCATGAGTAGTGTTGATCTCATTTCACACTTGGGCACATATGGAGCTCTAGGTGCGGTGCTTGTGACACTAGCGACGGTTACTCTGTCGCCCGCAATTCTCGGAATGATGAAGAATCGCAAACGAGACAAGCACATATTGGGAAAAAAGGCTGTTGAGAGTATCTCTTCGGAGATTTATGCGCTCTGTTGCACGAAGCGATACAAGATAGTGGGATGGTGGGCCTTTGTATCATTGTGCTCGATTGGTGGCTTGGTTCAAATTAGAGTCGCGAGTGACGTCATTGAGTGGTTTCCTAAATCAGGTCAGTTGCGAAGCTCGTATGAACAAATACGGTCGTCACTATCTGGAATAACGCCGTTAAACATCCTTGTTTTTTCAGACGCTGGAGAGAGAGTCACCAAGGTTGAGACGATTCAAGCGATCGGTGATTTCTCTTCTGCGCTCCAGCAGCACCCTCTCGTCGGAAAGTCGCTTTCGGTTGCCGACCCGATTGAACTAATTCATGAGAACATGATAGGTGACGAGCTCCGCAATGACCTTCCGCTTAGTGAATCGCATATCGAGCAATACCTCTTGCTCCTAGAAGAGTTTGAGCAGCTAGATGACGTCATCACTAACGATCGCCTATACGCGAACATCGTGATTCGACTTGATTCAAATTCATCAGATGACATCGCGACGGTGGGCGAGTGGGCGCGCTCCTGGTGGAATAGGAACGGACCAGATGCAACATCGATCGCTGTCACGGGGATCATGTACGAATTTGCGAGGGCGCAAGACAATATCGCTCTTGCTGGCATCTTCGGAATGCTTTTCGCGATCGCCGCCATTGGCGCTGTGATTCTGGTTTTTTTTCGAAATCTCAACGTCCTTTTTGTAACGTTGATGGCAAACGTTATACCGGTATCTGTGATCCTCGGGATCATTGGATGGCTAGGCGTGCCGCTTGACGCCGGAACCGTTTGTGTCGCTAGCCTTTCGCTAGGAATCGCTGTGGATGATTCAATCCACATCGTCTCTGAGTTCGACAAGAATAGGTCTTGCGGACGATCAGCTGATGTGTCGCTGCAATCTGCTTTGTCTGCCGTGCTTCCGGCGCTGTTCGCGACAACGCTGGCCATCGGGCTCGGTTTTGCCGTGCTGGCGTTCTCTGAGATCGCGTTAATCCGAAACCTCGGTGCGACGATGGTGGCGGCGGTCGTGGTGTGTCTAGTTGCAGATTCGACGCTACTTGTTGCCCTGCTGCATAAAATCCGCACGTAGGTAACCGGCAATTAACCGGCTTACCTCAAGTGAAAAATCAGGAATGACGATTTCGAATGAGATGTCATCTCCCTGTTTTCGCGAGCCTGCCTACGATTCCTACAGACTTTGGCTAGTCGAGGAGCGACTTGGGCCCGCAGTCCGGTTCGCTGCCTGGTTTGTTATCGGGTTGAACACCTTCTTTCTGCCTCTTGATTACTGGATTTATCCAGAGTCATTCGATCGCTTCGTCGCGATGCGATGCTCTTGGAATGTGTCAATGCTCGCCGTCATCGTGGCAGTACGGCGTACTAGCCCAATCATCTGTGCAAGGCTCGGATGTGTAGTGGCTGGTTTGTTCCTGATTGGTCTATCAGGCCTTGGCGGGGGCGTATCCAGTTTGTATTGGCCAGCAATCATGGTGCTCTTTCTCGGGATGCCAGTCCTAATCCCGATCGCAGCCGCGGATGCAGGGATTGTTGTCTTCGTTCTCACGTTGACTTTCTCGTCTCTTCCTTTGGTAGGGTCTCAGGATGTAGCAATTGAAAGATACTCTGTATCGGTCTTTTTTGTGCTCGCTGCGGCTATTGAGTGTGTTGTGAGCGCGGCGGTTCTTGATCGAATGCGATTCGCTGATTTTGAGCGACGTGCAGATCTTGAGACTGCGAGAGATCATTTGCGTGAAATGGATCGTGCGAAATCGCGATTCACGGCAAATATCCACCACGAATTGCGGACTCCACTTACGATGATCCTGTCGCCGCTGTCAGCATTGAGAGACGGAGAATACGGTCCTCTTCCGGAGGAAAGCGACTCGATACTCCGGGTAATGGAGCAAAACGCGAGGCGTCTGTTGCGTCTAATTAACAATCTTCTTGATCTTGCAAAGCTGGAAAGCAACAAGATTAAAATCACTCGTCGGCTCCTAGATTTTCGTTCTGTCGCGGAAGAAATCGTCACAGGCGTTCGACCCTTCGCAGAGCGAAAGAAGATCGGTATATCGGTTACTGGTTTCGACGAAATGAAGAGTGTGTATGCAGACCGAGATGCGATCGAAAAAGTGCTTATCAACTTGATTGGCAATGCGCTCAAGTTCACGAAGGCGAACGGCGAGATTGAAATTCGAGGTGTCGCTATTGCTAGTGGCGGCGCTAGGGTTGAGGTTAGAGACACTGGAATCGGGATCCCGAAGGAGCAATTGGACAAGATCTTTGATCGGTTTGCTCAGGTAGACGAATCAGCAACTAGGGAATATGAAGGCACTGGAATCGGCTTGTCACTAGCTTGTGAACTAATCGAACTGCATTCAGGGCGAATGTGGGCAGAGAGCGAGGGCCCGGGTACGGGTACGAAAGTTTGTTTCGAGATTCCTGTGGGCGCACCGGATGATTCGGAACGCACCAGTTGGATCGAAGAGGTCGGGGAGGTTTCGCCCAATCAGGGTGAAGTCTCGTTGGAAGTCGAGCGATCGGTAGGGCGCTATGTGGATCAAGATGGAAATGAAGTGAGCGTTCTCGGGCTCGATAGCGATTTCGTCGCAGAGATTGTCGTTGCAGAGGACAACTTTGAGATGAGGAAGCTTCTAGAGTTTATTCTGACGAAAGAGTTCCGTGTTCATGCATGCAAGAACGGTCGAGACGCTCTGGATACGGTCCGGCGAGTTTCACCGGATCTCGTAGTTAGCGATGTCATGATGCCGAAGATGTCCGGGGAAGAGCTTTGTCGCGCCTTGCGCAGCGCGTCTGATACGTCTGACATTCCGATAATACTCTTGACATCAAAAGCAGACGATGAGACTCGGGTCCGAAGTTTAGAATCGGGTGCGGATGACTATTTGACGAAGCCATTCAATCCAAGGGAATTGCTTGCTCGCGCTCGATCGTTTGTTCGCATCCGCAGGCTTCAAGCGGAGCTTCGGTCGCGAAACCGTATCCTAGAAGAAGCTCTTGAGAACTTGGAATCCGCTCAATTGAAGTTGGTAGAAAGCGAACGCCGGGCTGCAGTGGGGGAGATCGCCGCGGGAGTTGCGCATGAAGTCAATAATCCCGTCAATTTCGCTTTGAATGCAGCGCGTACCTTGAGGCATGAAATCGTTCGGTTGATGGAGGAGGTGGCGAGTCTCAACGCAGATGTTGCTAGGGAGGGTCGTGGTCTTTCGGGCTCGATGCAAACGGTTAGCGACTCTAAGTACACTGAGGACGTTGAGGATCTAGCGAATACGATCGATGAATTGGCGGGCATCATTTCCGATGGGCTTAGCAGAACGAGTCGTCTTGTGGGCGATTTGAGAGATCTTTCAACCCCAGATTCAGGTGATTTTTCCGAGGTCGATATTTGCGAGGGAATCAGGTCTACGATTGATCTTCTAGCACCGACCTTTGTGGAAAGTGGTGTGTCTTTTCGGTTGGAATTGAAAGAGCGGTTGCCGCTCGTTCACGGAAATGTTGCTGCTATCAATCAAGTGGTGATGAATTTGGTTAAGAATGCGGCGCAGGCTGTTGAACCAGCGGGAGGAGAGGTGTTAGTCCGGGCTTGGGAAGAAGAATCATTCGTAGTGTTGGAGGTAGAAGACGATGGACCAGGCTTGTCGGACAGCGACATGGAGAAAATTTTCGACCCATTCTTCTCTACGAAATCTGCAGGTTTGGGAACTGGGCTCGGTCTTTCAGTGAGTTGTCGTATCGTCGATGATCACGATGGAGAAATATCTGTGAGGCACGCTGAGACGGGCGGCTGCCTATTTGAGGTTCGCATTCCTAAGTCTATACCGGATGGAGAGGCGAGCCTTGGACTTCCCCCGGTTCCGCAGGCACCTAGAGGGTGAACCACGCCGAGTTTGCCGGAGCGATCCGTCGATCCGCCGGACCTCGGCGGGAGCCATCGCTCAGATACACTCTTCGATCGCTCGAGCCGAGCGCCCTCGAAAATCCCGATACCCAGTGATTTCAGTCGGAGGGGCGCATTGACTCTCTACGACACGATCGGTCATGGCTACACGAAGGTTCGAAGGCCGGATCCTCGCATTGCGGCCAACGTCCATTCGGCGCTCGGGGATTGTCGTAGCGTCGTGAACGTCGGCGCGGGGACGGGATCCTACGAGCCGGTCGATCGGGATGTCGTCGCCGTCGAGCCGTCGGCGGTCATGCTTCGTCAACGCCCACCGGATGCGGCGCCCGCCGTTCGTGCGTCGGCTTCGGCCCTGCCGTTTCGAGATGCGTCCTTCGACGCGTCGCTTGCGCTCCTGACCGTGCACCATTGGTCGGACGTCGAGCGGGGGCTCGACGAGCTCGGCCGGATGGCCCGCAAGCGGACGGTCGTCTTCACCTTCGACACGAGCGTCGGGGGCTTCTGGCTGAACGACTAACCCCCGAGATGTACGCGATCGACGCGAAGAAGATGCCGCCGATCTCGACGTTCCGTGAACGCTTCGGGTCCGTCGCGATTCGGGATGTCCCGATTCCCCACGACTGCCTGGACGGATTCCTGGGCGCCGATTGGCGTCGGCCCGAAGACCATCTTCGGCCCGAGGTTCGGAATGGAATCTCGATCTTCTCGTGGCTCGAGGATCTCGAAGTGGGTCTCGAGCGGCTCCGGCTCGACCTCGGCTATCGCCTGGTCGTCGCGTGAGTCCTGGCCAGGCGCTTCGGGATTGGCGGCAGCCAGCGCGCCCGGGACCGGCTCGACGCACGAAGCACGAGCGAAGCCGAGGGCCCCTTCTCCCGCCTATCATCTCACGCGGTCGGCATCCCCCGGTCGAGAATCGAGCGGCAATCGAGCCCGGTCGGTAGATTGCCGTAGAGCCAGCCGGCGGCCCCTTCGGCCAGTCGCGAGGCGCAGAACGCCTCGGCGACCGCCGCATCCCCGTCTCCTACGAGAATCGCCCCGCCGAGCGCGAGCGCCATTCGCTCGACGACGCGACGCGCGCGGTACTCGAGCCCCTCGGCGTCGGCGAGCGCCGCGATCGTGGCGTCCATGAAGCGGTCGAGCCGCGCGTCGAGGCCGCGGGCCCGCTCGATCTCGGCGACGAAGGCGTCGACCGAGCCCGGCGTCTTGCGGATCGCCCGCAACATGTCGAGACATTGGACGTTTCCGCTGCCCTCCCAGATCGCATTGATCGGCGACTCCCGAAAGAGCCGGGGCAGGATGCACTCCTCCATCACGCCCGAGCCGCCAATACACTCCATCGCCTCGACCGCGTGGCCGGGCGTGCGTTTGCAGATCCAGTACTTGCCGACGGCCGTGCCGATCCGCACGAGCAGGTCTTCGGACTCCTTCGCCCGTTCGTCGAGCTGGAGTTGAGTCGGTTTTGTAGACACCTCGATAGGGGACATACTTTGTCCCCTGGAGGAATGTCTGATGCCGCCCCCCCGCCGCCGCTATACGCGTGAGTTCAAGCTCGACGCACTGCGGCTCGTCGACGAAGGCCGCCCCGTTGCCGAGGTTGCTCGCAACCTCGGCATCCATGTGAACACGCTCCACGGCTGGCGACAGCAGTTCGACTCGGATCCGAAGTCCGCCTTTCCCGGCAACGGTAAGACAGCGGGCAAGGACGAGGAGATCCGGCAGCTGAAGAAGAAGCTTCGGCGCGCCGAGCAGGAGCGAGACGTGCTGAAAAAAGCCGTGGCCTACTTCGCAGAGGAAAAGGACTGAAGTTCCGCTTCATCCGTGCCCATCGGCACGTCTTCGAAGTAGGCCTGATGTGTGAGGTGCTGGAGGTCTCACGGAGCGGCTACTACGCGTGGACCCATCGTCCGCCGAGCAGACGCTCACGTGAGGACGAAGGACTCCGTCCGCGGATCCGAGCCATCCATGAGGGCAGCGGAAAGACCTATGGTGCGCCGCGGATCCAGGGCGAGCTCGCCGACGAAGGCAAGCGCCACGGCGTCAAGCGGATCGCGCGTCTGATGCGCCAGGAGGGTCTCAGAGCCTCCTGGAAGAAGCGCTTCCGCCCGAGCCAGGGCTCGGACCATCGGATGCCTACGTCGCCGAACGTGCTCGCTCGAAACTTCACGGCCAAGAGCCCGAACGAACGCTGGGTCGGGGACATCACCTACATCCCGACGTTCGAGGGCTGGCTCTACCTGGCCGTGCTGATCGACTTGCACTCGAGGCGGGTTGTCGGTTGGGCGACGAGCGAACGGATGACCAAGCAGCTTGCGACGGACGCGCTCCACGCTGCCCTCGGGCAGCGTGATCCGCAGAAGGGCTTGCTGCATCACACGGACCGCGGCAGCCAGTACGCCTCGAACGCCTACCAGCGGATGCTCGGCACGCATGACTTCGAGGGAAGCATGAGCCGCCGGGGCAACTGCTGGGACAATGCCGTCGCGGAGAGCTTCTTCGCGACGCTCAAGAAGGAGCTCGTTCATCGCGAGCGCTTCCGCACCCGGGCTGAAGCCCGGGTGCGGTTGTTCGATTACATCGAGTTGTTCTACAACCCCAAGAGACGACACTCCTCGCTGGGAGGGATGTCGCCCGTCGAGTTCGAAAAGATCACAGAACTCGCTTAACTGCGTGTCTACGAGATCGACTCAACTCCAATCGTTCCGTCCGCGGTCGACGGATTCCCGTCCGGCACGCCCGCCGGACCACCATGAAATACCCAAGCCACGCCGGAGAAATCCGTTCCGTGAACGTAGGCCCGAGCACCGACGATCACGTCGGAATAGCCGTCCCCATTGACGTCCCCGGCCGACGAAACAACACCCATCGCAGGCAACTGCCCAGTTCCTGCGGGCGTTTGATTGGACTCGAGAAACGTGTCGGCCGTCGCGGGGCTGCCACTGCTCACGCCCGAAGCGCTGCCATGAAAGATAAATGCTGCGCCTTCGCCGTTCTCGCCATTGGTGTACCGCGTCGCGCCGACGATGACGTCGGCGTATCCATCGCCGTTCACGTCGCCGGCCGATGCGACGCAGCCATCGTGATTCGGTTGACTGACGATTGCGCCGAAATTGGCGTTGGCCTGATCGCCCTCGAGAAGCGCATCGGCGGTACTTGGATTTCCGTCGGCAATCCCGGCGGGTCCACCGTGGAAGACAAGCGCAACGCCTTCGTTGATTTGCCCGTTGCTGAAATTGCCGCTGCCAACGATCACGTCGTCGTACCCGTCCCCATTCACGTCGCCCGCAGACGCAACACCTCCTCCCAGGAGTGCAGAGGCTTGGTTCGACTCGATCATTGCGTGGGCGTTGATCGGATTCCCATCGGCGACTCCGCTCGCGCTCCCGAGGAATACGAAAGCGGCCCCTTCGTCGGTCTCACCAGAGTCGAACCGCGTCGCGCCGACGATCACGTCCGCGTAGCCGTCGGCGTTCACGTCTCCCGCTCCAGCAACACTCATTCCCAAGAGAGCAGTCACTTGGTTCGATTCGAATTCAGTGTCGAAGATTCCAGCGAGGATCGGATCAATGACGAGCGGATAGACGGCACTCTCGTCGTCGACGACGATTCGGAAACCTTCGTCCAGCACTTCGAAATGGGCAGGCACAGTCGAACGATTTGCATCTTCGACGACGAGCTTCGTGTACTCGAGACGACGCCCGGACGTGCTGGAGAAGACCAGTCGAGTGGCCGAGCCCGAGACTTCGGCGTGCGAGACATCGATCTCGAGCGTCAGCGGCGTGAATGTAGGCGCCGCGGACTCGGCATTCGTCGGATCAACGGCCGCGGCAGGCCGCGACATCAAAGTGAATCCTTGCTCGAGCCCGGCCGCGGAGTTGATGAACCACTCTGTGAGGCCAGGTCGGGCGATCTCGACTCGCGCGCCGTCGTGGCGGACCTTACCTTCCGGAACTGATCGAATCGAGCCGAGGCGCCCGATACGAGTCAGCGACAAGCCGACGAGTGGATTACGAGACGATTCCCGATCAGTGACGCGCAGACCGGAAGCGTCGAAATAGCTGCGCATGCGTTGCGCACGGTTCGGGGCTTGAAGACCCGCGCTTGTCGGCGTCACCCAGTATTCGCGCGCTTCGATCGCCGACCGAATCTGCGGGAGGGCACCCGAGAGGGAGGGGGCCGCGTCGGCTGTGCCGCTTGCGTATCCGATAGCCGGGGTCGAAACCACGATACCGAACAAGACGCCCGAAAAGAGCGAGCGGAACAGTTTCAGGGCGTTCCCAAGCGAAAGGACCATTGTTCTTCTCCAAGAGGTGCGCCAGTCAATTCGCTGGACGAAGGCGATTCAGCGCCACTTCCGGTGGACGGAACCAGTCCTGGGAGCGCGTGAATAGACATGGCTCGATCATCAGTCCATTATACTCGCCACGCGCCGAAAGAGGGCTTTTTGCCATATTCGGCTGGCTTTGATGGGCTGCGAAGCTCGGGCTCTGCCAATAGGGGCATCTTACGCTGTCCGAAATGGTGTCTGATCTTGCTGCGAGCTGACTACAGTACTTGTCATAATGTTCGTTATCGCACAGAAATATGTAAGTGTTTGATTTGTAAGGGTTTCTGAGATTCTCCAATTCTACCTTGAGAACATCTAGAGCTCGACCGATAACCAAAATTGACATATTTTGTTATCCATGGGACCCTAGAATCATGAACGTATCCCTAACAGCAGAACTCGAAGAGCTCGTCGAAAGCAAGGTCAAGAGCGGCCGGTACGGTTCGGCAAGCGAAGTCGTTCGCGCTGGTCTTCGTCTGCTCGAAGAACAGGACGACTACCGTGAGGCAGAGCTCGAAGCGCTCCGCACCAAGGTGCGTGAAGGCATCGCACAAGCCGAGCGTGGTGAGCTCCTCGATGGCGAGGAAGCTGTTTCTCGCGTAAAGGCCCGCGCGGCAGACAAACGTCGTCGCGCCGGTCGATGAGCTCGAGCTACCGCCTCACCCCGCTTGCCGAGAACGACCTAGACGAGACTTGGGACTACGTCTCCGAGAGTTTCGGCTTTGACGTCGCGGACTCTGTCCTCGAAGCACTTCACCGTGCGTTCCAACTGCTCGCCGAAAATCCCGAGATCGGACACACCAAAGAAGAAATCGCGCCGCGGCCGTACTCGTTCTGGCCCGTTGGACCTTCACTTATCGCGTTTCGGTCCGATGTGCGGCCTGTCCAGATTATTCGAGTCGTGCGCGCCGAGCGCGATTGGTCGCGCGTTTCGCTGGAAGATTAGTTGCGCGCAGAAACCGTCTAACTGAGTCCGGTTTTGCCACCGTCTATGTCTTCCGTCGGTGGCGATTGCAACTCCAGTTGGTGGCCAAACCCCGCTCAGGCTCCGGAAGTCCGCGGCCTCTCCGGGCAAGTAGTCGCGCACCACATTGGCGGATCCGGCGCGGGGCCGTCTAGGGCCGTCCCCGACGCTTTCGACCGTTCGGCGTGCCTCGAAGCGAACTGGGTATATGTCGTTGGTAACGCTGAAGAAAACCAAATAGAGATGCGCCGCTGGGCGCTGAGCCTCAGTCCAACGAACCTGAGGCTCAACCACCTAACATCTCTAAGTACTTGATTTATATGGTACGCCGGGAGGGATTCGAACCCCCGACCCTCAGGTTCGAAGCCTGATGCTCTATCCAGCTGAGCTACCGGCGCGCGGGAGTCGTCGGCAATCCGTCCCCGACGAATCGGAGGCGGAGACCCGAGGGCGAGCGCAGGCTAGCAAACCGGCTGCGATTCGTCGTCGCCCGCGCGCGTGCCGAGTAGATCCGCCATGGCCCGCTCGCAGCCGCCTCGCCTAGACCGGCTCGATCGACGGCGGGGATACGTGCCACGCCACCACTGTGCCGGTCAGCCGGATTGGGCGGCGCCGGGCGTGTCGATCAGGTGGAGGTCGCGTTGCGGGAACGGGATCGTCGAGCCGCCGGCCTCGAGCGCTTCCTTGACCTTCTGGTAGAGGTCGAACTTGAGCGCCCAGTAGTCGTCGGGGTGGCACCAGGGCACGACGAGCAGGTCGACCGAGGACTCGCCCATGCCCGTCACCCAGACCTCGGGTGCCGGATCGGAGAGGACGCGGCTGTCGGCGCGACAGGCGGCGAGGATCGACTCGCGGGCGCGGTCGATGTCGTCGCCGTAGGAGATGCCGAAGACGAGGTCGTTGCGGCGTGTCTCCTTGGCCGTGAAGTTCTTGATCGTGGCGCCCCAGATCTCGGAGTTTGGGGTGACGATCTGGGTGTTGTCGAGCGTGACGAGCGTCGAAGCGAAGAGACCGATCTCTTCGACGGTGCCGTCGACGCCGGCCGCCTCGACGTAGTCGCCGACCCGGAACGGGCGGAAGATCAAGAGCATCACGCCGGCTGCCAGGTTCGAGAGGCTGCCCTGGAGAGCGAGCCCGATCGCGAGGCCGGCAGCGCCAAGCGCGGCGACGAAGGAGGTCGTCGGGATGCCGAAGAGGCCCAATACCGCGATACCGACGAAAGTGAGGACCGCATAGTAGGCGAGCGACGCGAAGAAGGGCACGAGGGTCTCGTCGAGCTGCGTGCGCGCGAGGCCCTTACGCGTCCAACGACGAATCAGGCCCGCGACCATCAGACCGACGATCAGGAACACGATCGCACCGACGACGCGCAGGCCCCAGGTAGAGAGCAGCCCGGTCAGTGATTCGAGGGTCGAGGTGAGATCGAATTTCGAGAGCCAGTCTTCGTTCACGGCGTGTATCTCCTGACGGGTTGACGCGTCGCTCCTGCCCGAACGGGATCGGCGACGAGGCGAGGACGGCCGGATCACGCTTGGCCGATCGTCGATTCAATGCCGGATCCTAGGCGACCGTCACGCCGATCGGCACTCGATTTCCGCCCCGGCTC
Source organism: Myxococcota bacterium (assembly GCA_965223565.1). GTDB lineage: Bacteria > Myxococcota_A > UBA9160 > UBA9160 > UBA4427 > UBA4427. The sequence goes on from CBDCWV010000001.1 coordinate 188,579, forward strand.
GCCCGGATAGGGCGCGGGCTCTCGCCCACGTACATTGGCGGCGACGGACTCGGCGCGATGCTGCCGGCGGTCGAGCTAGCATGCGCCAGTCGATGTCCTCCGCGTCTCCCGAAACACTCCCTCGTGGATCCCGCCGCGCTTTCTGGGCAGCGATGCTGATCGGTCAGGTCGTGCTCCTGCTGATCCTGCTCGAGATCGGGATCCGACTCGCCGCCGCGTACAGCAGCGGCGTTCGCCTGCTTCTCTATCTCCCTTCGATCCGGCACGAATACGAGGAGATCGACGATCTACCGAGCCTGATGGAGAAGACCGCGCTCGGCTTCAACCCCGGTAGCGTCTACGCGGGCTTCGTCCTCAACGCCCGGGGCTTCAGATCGCCCGACTACGAGCTGAAGAAGCGGCCTGGGACTCGGCGGATCGTTTTCCTCGGCGATTCGTTCACGTTCGCCTCGGGCCAGCTGCCCTACAGCCTGTCGTGGGTCGCGAGAACCGGTGAACGGCTGACGGCGATGACGGGCGTCGAGACCGAGGTGATCAGCCTGAGCGCGCCGGGTGTCGGCCCGCTCTTCGAGTCGCGGCTGTGGGCGCTCGAGGGCGAGGCACTCGAGCCGGACGTCGCGGTGCTGGGCTTCTACGTCGGCAACGATTTCTCGGGCGAGCAGGGATCCTGGTCGGAGCTCGAGCGCGCGAACCCGTTGATCGAGTATTGCTATACCGCGCGCCTCGCGCGGAACCTCGCGCGTGTGCTGGCCGATCGAAACGCACTTCGGACGCTAGCGACGGCCGACCGTCGCCGCTCTGAGGACACCGGGACCGAGGATCCCGCCTATCTCGCCCGATACGATCCAATGGAGCCGTCGATCGAGACAGAACGTTTCGAGGAGATGGCCGCGGGCCGCCTGCGCGTCTACACGAAGAAGAGCCGCGAGACGCTCGATCGTCTCGCGCGAGCGATCGAGCCGTCGATTCGCGCGATGGCGCTGTCGGCACGATCGATCGGCACGCGCTTCGCGATCGTGATGATTCCCGACGAGGTCCAGGTCGATCCGGATCTGCTCGCCCGCGCGCGCGAGCGGATCGGCGCCGCACCCGACGCGCTCGACTTGACGGCACCCCAGGATCGTCTCCACGCGATCTGCATCGATCTCGACATCGAGTGCATCGATCTCCTGCCCGCATTCCAGGCCCGCGGTCGGATCGAGAAGCTCTACCGACTCCAGGATACGCACTGGAATCCGGCAGGGAATCAGCTCGCGGCCGAGATCATCGCCGACCGTCTCAGCGAGTGAGGCGTGGGCCGACCTTCGCCCGTCGCGTCAGCTCGAGAGCTCGGCGTTCATCCCGTCGATCTTGGAGAGCCGGACGATCAGCTCCTCGACACGCGAGCTGTAGCCCCACTCGTTGTCGTACCACGCGACGACCTTTGCGAGTCGACCGCCGATCACCTGCGTGAGCGGGGCGTCGAAGATCGAGGAGTGGGAGTCGCCGATGATGTCGGAGGAGACGATCGGATCCGTGTTGTAGGCGACGATCCCCTTCATGGGACCCTCGGCCGCGCGCTGGACGGCGCTGTTGATCGCATCGACCGTGACGTCGGTCTCGAGATCGACCGTCAGGTCGATCACGCTGCCATCGGGAATCGGGACGCGCATGGCGAGTCCGTCGAGCTTGCCATCGAGGTCGGGGATCACCTCACCGACGGCTCGCGCGGCGCCGGTCGAGGTCGGCACGATATTCGTTGCGGCGTTGCGCGAGCGGCGCTTGTCGCTCTTGTGGGGTGAATCGATCAGGCGTTGGTTCGACGTGTAGGCATGGATCGTCGTGAGCAGTCCGCGCTCGATTCCGAAGGACTCGTGGAGGATCTTGGCGATCGGCGCGGCGCAGTTGGTCGTGCAGCTGGCGTTACTGATGATCCGCGAGTCGGCGTTCACGACGTGGTCGTTGACGCCCATCACGAGCGTCGCCTCGAGCGGGTCCTTCGACGGCACGGTCAGGATCACGCGCTTGGCGCCCGCCTCGAGATGCTTCTCGAGCTGATCGACATGGCGGAAGACGCCCGTACTCTCGATCACGTAGTCGACGTCGAGCTCCTTCCACGGCAGCTTCGCCGGATCCTTCTCCGACAGGATCAGAAAGGGATCGCCGTCGATGTTCATCGTGTTCTCGTGGACCTGCGCCGTCCCCGGGTAGCGCCCATGGATGCTGTCGAACCGGAACGCGTAGAGGAGGGCGTCCGAGGGCGCGATGTCGTTGATCGCGACGATGTCGAAGTGGCCGTGCTGCTTGGCGATGCGGGTGATCGTGCGGCCGATCCGGCCGAAACCGTTGATCGCGATCTTGGGAACCCTCATTCGATTGCCTCCATGATGTGTTTGGGCAGGGTGTGCTCGGGCAGGGGTCTGTTCGGGAATGGCGGTGGTGGGCGTGTCGCCGGCCTGGTGCGCGCAGAGGAGGCTAGCCGACCTCGCTGGAATCGGATCGGGCCCGGCTGGACAGGGCCGGTCAGCCGGGAGACCATGGTGGTGTCGAGCGGCGCGCCGTCGTTTTCGACGCCGAGGAGCGATGTCATGCCCCACGACCTCTTGATCGAGAACGGCACCGTCGTCGACGGGAGTGGCACACCGGGACGCCGAGCCGACGTCGCCATCCAGGACGGTCGAATCAGCGCGATCGGAGATCTTGCCGGCCAGCAGGCACGCCAGACGATCGACGCCGAAGGTCATGCCGTCACGCCTGGCTTCATCGACGGTCACACGCACATGGATGCACAGGTCTACTGGGATCCACTCGGCACCTGCTCCTCCTATCACGGGATCACGAGCGTCGTGATGGGCAATTGCGGATTCACCCTTGCACCGAGTCGCGAGGAGTCGCGCGAGCTGGTCGTGCGCAATCTCGAACGCGCGGAGGACATCTCGCCAGCGGCGATGGCCGAGGGCATCAGCTGGGGCTTCGAGACCTACGCCGAATACCTGGATGCGGTCGATCGGCTGCCGAAGGGCATCAACTACGCTGGCTATGTCGGACACTCCGCGTTGCGCACCTACGTGATGGGCGAGCGTGCCTTTTCCGAGCGGGCGACGGAAGCCGACCTCGAGGCCATGTGCCGCGAGCTCTCGGCCGGCGTCGAGGCTGGCGCACTCGGATTCACGACCTCCCGCACGCTCAATCACCAGACCTCCGACGACCGGCCCGTGGCCAGTCGCCTGGCGGACTGGGAGGAGGTGCGCGCACTCGTCGGGATCGCCGGGGCGGCGGGGGGGCTCTTCGAGATCACGAACGAAGATGCACCGATTACGGATCCAGAGGCGCAGCCCGAGTATTTCGGTCGCATGGAATCGCTCGCGCGCGAGACGGGCGCGACGGTCATGTTCGGCGTCGGCAGCACGCGGCACGCGCCCGAGTCCTGGAAGCCCTGGATCGACCTGATCGATCGCGTGAGCGATTCCGGCGGCCGCATGTTTGCGCAGGTCCACTCACGTCGCTTCGACGTCGTCCTCTCCTTCGAGGGTCAGCTGCCCTTCGACGGTCTGCCGGCCTGGCAGGCACTTCGCAAGCGGCCGCGCGCGGAGCAAATCGAACAGCTTCGCGATCCCGAGATGCGAGCGCGACTCGTCGACGAAGCGCATCACGGAGATTACGGCGAGGCAATCGGCGCCGAGGCTCGCAAGCCCGATTTCGATTGGGTCTTCGTCCAGGACGATCCACTCGGCCCCCACGAGCGTCTCGGAAAACGGGCGCAAGAGGCGGGCGTCGATCCCGTCGAGCTGATGATCGACCTCGCGCTCGAATCCGATCTGGCGCAGAACTTCCTGCAACCGATCGCGAACGAATACCCCGAGCAGGTGCTGGCGCTGATGCGCCACCCCCGTTCGCTCGTGACGTTCTCCGATGCGGGTGCCCACGTCTCACAGATCTCCGACTGCTCGATCGCGACGCATCTGCTCGGCCATTGGGTTCGCCGCGAGCAGGCCATTTCGCTCGAGGAGGCGATCTCGATGTTGACGGCGCAGCCGGCGGCGGCCTTCCGATTCCGCGATCGGGGTCTGCTGCGCGAGGGCTATGTCGCGGATCTGGCGATCTTCGATCCCGAGACGGTCGCGCCCGAGATTCCGCGTATCGTGCACGATCTGCCCGGTGGCGCGCGGCGGCTGGTACAGAAGGCGCGGGGCTTCCTCGCGACCGTCGTGGCAGGCGAGGTCCTGCTCCGTGACGGCGAGCCGACGGGCGCCTTGCCCGGTCGCCTGCTGCGCAGAGGCAAGGAGGGGCTGTAGTGGGAGCGCCCGCGTCGGAGCAAGAGCCGCTCATCATCGAGTGCTCGCTGAACGAGCAGGTGACGAAGGAGCAGACTCCTCACGTTCCGATCGCGCCCGACGAGCTCGTTCGTGATGCGCTCGAAGCGACGCGCGCGGGTGCCTCGATTCTGCACTTCCACGCGCGTGACGTCGACAGCGGCGACCTCCTACATCCAGGCACCGAGCTCTATCGCGAGATGATGCGTGAGATCCGGCGAGCCGATCCCGACGTTCTCTTCTACCCGACCTACGGCGCCTCTCCGACCCCGGAAGAGCGCTTCAGCCACCTCGACGCCCTCGCTGCGGATCCCGATGTTCGCCTCGATTTCGCCACCATCGATCCTGGCGCGGTCAACTACGCCGATTTCGTGCGCGGCGAGGGGCCGGATGAGCACCGGCTCGGCTGGGACTACGTCCTCAGTGTCTCGCATGGCGAGGTGGAGTACTTCTTCGACCTGTGCCGGCGGCGCGGAATCCGCTTCAGCTTCACCGTGCGCGAGCTCGGCCACGTTCGCCACGTGCTCGCCTACCGCGAGCTCGGTTGGGCGACCGACCCGCTTTTGTTCAAGATCACGATGAGCGAGAACCACGCGTGGGGCGTTCCGCCGAGTCACGAGGGATTGCGGATCCTGACGGCGGGCATCATTCCCGGCGACGTTCCCTATCGTTTCATGACCTACGTCGAAGGGGCGAGTCATCCGGCGCTCTCGCGCCTGGCGGTCGAAACGGGCGGCCATGTCCGCACGGGCGTCGGCGACAACCCGCGCTTTGGCGACGAGCTCCTCTCGAACGCGCAGCAGATCGAGCGGATCGTCGAGATGGCCGATCGGGTCGGGCGTCCGGTCGCGGACGCGAAGCAGGCGCGCGAGCTGCTCGCGGTCGAGCCCCGCTCGTGAGGCGCTGAGGCGGATCGGGCGCGGGCAGAGCAGGGCACGGGCTCGGGTGGGAAGGGTCCTCTCGACCCGAAGGAGACACACGAGATGAAATTCGAGGTAGAGACACTCCCCGGCGGCGTGGGAGCCGAGGTCATTGGGCTCGATCTCGATCGACCGATCGACGACGAGACGGCACGCGCCCTGAACGATGTCTGGCTCGATGCGGCGATCGTCGTTTTCCGCGGAATCGGCACGTCGAACGAAGGCCATCTGCGACTGAGTCGCGTTTTCGGCGAGCTCGACGTCCACCCCGTCGAGATCATTCGGCTCGAGGGCTACGACGAGATCATCCGACTCGCACAGAAGGGCGACACCCAGCAGATGACCTATCTCTTCGACGGCGAGCCGGTCGTGGGTCGGATTCCCTTTCACACGGATCTGATCTACACGACGACGCCGAATCGGGGGGCCATCCTGCGGATGGTCGAGAAGCCAGTCGCCGGCGGTGAGACTGCCTGGATCGATACGGCGCAGGCATACGATTCGTTGTCACAGGAGATGAAGGATCGGATCGAGGGGCTCGAGGGCCGTTTCGATTTCGTGACCGATCTACGTGAGATGCGCTTCGGCAAGCCCGGCGAGATCGAAGTCGAGGACTTCGGCAATGTCGACTATCCGGACTTTCCGGACGTCGCACATCCGCTCGTCTTCAGGCACCCGATCAGCGGCCGCCGCTCGCTCGTCCTGTCCACGATCCATCTGATCGACATGGTCGGCATGCCGCGTGAAGAGGGCGACGCGATCCTGCACGAGCTTGTCGATCACACGCTCGACGGTCGCTTCACCTACCAACACGATTGGGAGGAAGGCGACTTGGTGCTCTGGGACAACTGGCGCACGATGCACACGGCGCGCGGCACGCCACCCGGCGTCGAACGCGTCGTCCATCGAACGACGATCAGGGGTGAGCACGCGACGGGCCGCCTGCTCTAGGACTCCGCGGCCGCCAGGGCGTGCGATTGCCCGCATCTCCCGTCTGCCAAAGACCCTCGGTCTGGCCTAGCTTCTCCGTCCATGCCCGAGCGCGTGCGACCCGCGCTTCGGGTCGAGACGGAGGGTCGAAATGGGCAAGCAGGAAGAGGACAACAAGAAGCTCGCGCACGAAATGCTCGAGGCGCTCTCGAACGCCGATCAGGACTGGGTGGCGGCACACTACGCCGATGATTTCCGGATCTGGGTGACGGGCTCGCTGCCCTTCAGCGGGACGAACGATCGCGCGGGTGCCCTGGCCGGGATGCCGGCCGTGCTCGATCTCTTTCCCGACGGGCTCAAGTTCACGGCGCACTCGATGGTCGCCGAGGGCGACACGGTCGCGATCGAAGCGACGAGCTCGGGCACGACCGTGCGCGGCGATGCGTACGCGCAGGAATACCATTTCCTGATGCGCGCCCGCGACGGCAAGATCACGGAGTGGAAGGAGTACATGGACACCGAGCACGCCCGCAAGGTGCTGGTTGGCGAGTAGTCGATGCGTGTGATTCGTGTCGACGACGACCCGGAATACGGCGTCGCGCTCGGGAGTATCCTGGTGAGCCTGCTCGAGCCCGAGCCGGGCCAGGCGCGCACGTTCAATCGCTGGTACGAGCGTGATCATTTCTACGCGGGCTGCATGACCGGCAAGACCTTCTTTGCCGGACGTCGCTTCCTGGCTACACGTCCCCTCAAGGCCCTGCGCTACCCCGCCAGCTCGAACGCCGTGCCGGACACGTCGATCGGCTCGTTTCTCGCGCTCTATTGGATGGAGCGCGGCCACCACACGGAGGCCGAGGCGTGGGCCGTCGAGCGCGTGCTCTGGCTCGGTCGCCATGGTCGCATGGACGGTGGCGGCGGCCGCAAGGCCGTGCACGCGAGCTTCTATGCCCATCGCGTCGCAGCCTGCCGCGACGACGACGGCGTCCCGCCCGAGGTCGCCCTCGACCACCCCTTTGCGGGCGTGGTGATGATCATGAGCGAGCGATCGGAAGGCGTCTCGGCGGACACACGCGAACGCTGGCTGCTCGAGACCGATCTACCGAAGCGCTTGCCAGGATCGGATGCGGCGCTCTGTCTGTCGCTCGACCCGCTCCAGCTGCCGGAGGAGTCGCCCGCCTACGTGCCGCCGGATCCCGGCTCGGAGCGACGAACCCTCGAGCTCTTCTTTCTCGACCGGGACCCGCGCGAGAGCTGGGACGCGCTGTTTCGCGATTTCGGCAAGGCGCAGGCGGACGCGGGTGTCGGCGAGGTCGCCTTCGCGGCCGGGTTCATTCCCACGCTGCCCGGTACCGACCGCTACGTCGACGAGGTCTGAGGCCGGGAGCCCGATCCATCGGACGTGACGACGTCGTTCGCCTTCGCTCCTGACGCGGTTCCGTCGGCCTCGTTCTCCCGGGCTTTCCGCGGCGAGCAGGGCATCGACCAGGCGCGCGATGACAGTGCCGCGAAATCAGTCCGGATTCGTGTCGGTGTAGAGCGATTCGACATCTTCGGCGACGCCGGCTCTCGGGCAATGCGGAGCCGAATCGGCAAAAAGACAGTCCGCTCGGTCGTCGTCGTCGATGACGGGATGATGGAGTCCGGCACGTCGTTCGGGGGTAGAGAGGGTCATGCGATCTGCTCCCTCGACGCCGCTTGCCTGCTCCTGCGTGTACGTTTTCTCACGCCTCCGAACGCGTTAGTGTAGCCACCCGTGAGGCACGCGACTTCGGTCGAATCGCGGGAAGAGGAGTCGAGGCTTGGCCCCGGGGCAGCGCAGGACACACATCGTCCGACCGTCGACGCTGCTCGTGCTCTTCCTCCTTGCGATCGGGCTCCTCATCATCCGGCCCGCCGAGCCAGCCGGTGCGGAAGACACGCCGTTGTCGGATGCGGATCCTGCCCCCGTCGAGTGTGAACGCGGTCTCGCGCCCCGAGCCACGGCGGTCTTCGTCGAGCGTGGACCCGTGATCGATGGTCTGCTGGACGACCCCGTCTGGGCCGAGTCCGAGGTGATCGACGATCTGACCCAGGTCGAGCCCTTCTTCTGTCGGCCGAGCCGGTTTCGCAGCGAGATTCGCATCCTGACCGATGGCGACTTTCTCTACTTCTCGTTGCGCGCGTACGACCCCGAGCCCGACAAGATCGTCGCGAATCGGATGGCGCGGACCGAGACGTTCTTCTACGACGACGGCTTCAACATGCTGCTCGACACGTTTCACGACCGACAGAACGGGTATTTCATCCAGGTGAACCCGAATGGCGGGCGCCGAGACGGGACGTTCGCGGGCGATGCGTTCGAGGAGAACTGGGACGGGATCTGGTACGCGGATGCGCGAATCGATGCGGAGGGCTGGACTGCCGAGGTCGCAATCCCGTTCAAGACACTCGGCTTTCGGCCCGGCGCAGACGTCTGGGGTCTGAACCTCTCGCGTCGGGTACGGCGCTTCAACGAGGAGAATCGCTGGGCGGATCCTTCGCTCCAGCGTTTCGGCGTCAACATGAGTCGCGCGGGCACGCTCCACGGCATGAGTGTCGCGCGCCAGGGAATCGGACTGGATGTGGTGCCGACGCTCTCCGTCGGGGGCATCTACGACGAGCAGGGCGAAGACTCGATTGCCGCCGCACGCGATTTCGACGACCACGGGGAATTCCGGATCGAGCCCAGCTTCGACGCCTTCTATCGAGTCCTCCCGTCGCTGACCGCATCCGTCACGGCGAACACCGATTTCGCACAGACCGAGATCGACGAGTCCCAGGTCAATCTCACTCGCTTCGCGCTCTTCTTTCCCGAGAAGCGCGAGTTCTTCCTGCGCGATACGGGGATCTTTCGATTCGCCGACCTGAACGAAGAGAATGGTATTCCCTTCTTTTCACGTCGCATCGGACTCGACGAGGCAGTGAACCCCGTGAGGCTCTGGGGGGGTGGTCGCCTGACCGGCCGCATCGGCCGTTACAACATCGGCTTCCTCGACATCCAGCAAGACGCCAACGAGGGACGCGACAGCGAGAATCTCGCCGTCGCGCGGGTATCGGCCAACGTCCTGAAGGAGTCGAACGTCGGCTTCTTGCTGACGCATGGCGACCCGAACTCCCGAGAGGAGAACCTCCTTGCGGGGGCCGATTTCAATTTCCGGAGCAGCCAGCTCGTCCGGAACCGCTTCGTGTCGGCGAGTCTCTGGATTCAGCAGGACATCTCCGGCGATCGCTACGGCAACCGCGCGGGTGCCTGGGGCGCGACGCTCTCCTATCCGAACGACAAGATCAATTGGAAGTTTCGCTACAAGGAGATCGAGCGAGGCTTCGATCCGGCGCTCGGATTCGTCAATCGCGAAGACATGCGTCGCTACGAAGGCTTGCTCCGCTACCGCTTTCGCAACCCGACTGCGGGTATCCGCACCTACGATCTGAATCTGGACGCGAAGGTCACGGCTGCGCGCAGCGAGAACAATCACCTCGAGAGCGTCGCCCTCTTCGTGACGCCCCTCAGGATCACGAGCCAGGTCGACGACAGCATCGAGCTGCAATATGTCTATCTCTACGAGGACCTCCCCAACCCCTTCTTCCTCGCGCGCCACGTGGGCATTCCGGCCGGCACCTACGGCTACCATTCGGGCATCGTGCTGCTCAAGACCAGCCAACATCGCCCGGTCCGTTTCGAGTACACGACCGGCATCGGTGAGTTCTACGATGGATGGGGCGTGCGAATGGCGCCGCTGATCGAGTGGCGGCCGTCGAAATACCTGCTCTTCGCCGTACAGTACGACGAGCGTTGGTTCTACGGTCTCGAGAGCTGCAAAGGGGGGCAGTTCGCGAATTGCGTGTCGACGGCGGGCCCGGACGTTCTGGGGAATCGAAATTTCCAGATCCGCCTGGCACGTCTGCGACTCCAGATCACCTTCAGTCCCGACGTATCGTGGAGCACGCTCGTGCAGTGGGACAATCTGTCGGACGATCTGCAGTTCCAGACCCGATTGCGGTGGATCATCGAGCCGGGGAAGGAGTTCTTCGTCGTGGTGGGGCAGGATTTCGAGGCTCGGCCGGGGGATTTTCGGGTGCGACGAACGAGCCCGACCGCCAAACTCCGCTGGACTCTTCGCTTCTAAAGGACGTGGAGCGTTGATTGCGCCTGGCACCGTTCCTGCGAAACCGCGGGCATGTTGCCAATCACGCCCTACCGCCGTCCTCCGTTCTGCCCCAACCCGCGCTGCGATTCCCGAAAGAATCCGAAGACTTGGCGCTACGTGAAGAAGGGCTTCTTCCTGCGCGACCAGGTTCCGAGGCGAATCCAGCGGTACCGCTGTACTCGTTGCGGGCGCTACTTCAGTTCACAGACCTTCTCCGCCCGCTACTGGCTCAAGCGCTCCGACCTGCTCGCCCCGACCTTTCATCGTCTCGTATCGTGCTCCGGCTTCCGCCAGATCGCTCGCGAGGCCGGCGTCTCGCACACGACCATTCGACGATTGAGCGACCGACTCGGCCGACACTGCCTGCTCTTCCAAGAACAGGCGCGGCCGCCGACAGCCCCGACCGAGCCACTCGTGCTCGATGGCTTTCGGACCTTCGAGCACAGCCAGTACTGGCCGATGGACCTGAACCTGGTCGTCGGCCCGTCTCTGTTCGTGTATGGCTTCAACGACGCTGAGCTGCGACGTAGCGGGACGATGCGACCCGCTCAGGTGATCAAGCGAACCCAGCTCGAGCAGCGGTACGGCCGGCCGGATCCGCTGGCGACCCAGAAGCAGGTGGAGGGGCTGCTTCGACGTCTCGTGCCGCCGGGGTGCACTGCCGAGCTCCACTCCGACGAACACCCGGCCTACGCGCGAGCGCTAAGGCGACTCCCGGGCCGCAAGATCGTGCACCGTCGGACGAGCTCGAGGGCGGCTCGTACGCCCCGAAACCCACTCTTTCCAGTCAACCTGTCCGATCTGTTGTTGCGACATTCGAGTGCGAATCACAAGCGCGAGACGGTGGCGTTCTCGAAGCGCCGTCAATCCATCTTGTATCGCGCGGCGATCTTCACCGTGTGGCGCAACTATAGGAAGGACCGCTCGGAGAATCGGCAGCTCGGGACACCAGCCAAGGCGCTCGGACTGGCCAAGCGGGCGCTGGCGGTCGACGAGATTCTGGCTCGCCGTCTATTCCCGGAGCGAAAGGGGCTGCGGGGCTGGCTGCGGGACTGCTATTTCGGGCGGATTCCGACGCGCGCAATCGAGCGATGCGTGGAGCATCGAGCGAGGTATGCGGTGTAGCGCGTCGGAAAGTGGTCAATTCAGAGGGAGCGGAGCCCCCAGCTCGCCGGGACCATCGCGATCAGGCGCAATCTTCGGTCCACGTCCTAAAAGCTGAAACGTAGGCCGGCCACGATTTCGTGCGCGTCGAACTCATACTCCATCCGCTGAGCCGCCCCCGCCGACCGAGACGCAAACGTGATCTCCCCCGTCCCGACATATCGATACCCGAGCGACGCCGAAGCGACCTCGGAAATCGGCACCGTCCCGCCCACCATCGCGTTGTACACCCAGACACTATCCGTGTCGTCGAGGGCCAGCTGGAGAGCGCCTGCCTGGTTCTGCGCGTCGAGCCGCACCAGGCCCCAGCCAATGCCGGCGCCGATATACGGAATCACGGGGAAGTCGACACCAAGGAATTCCTTCGGGTCGAAATCGAAATAGCCGTTGGCCATGACGCTGAAGAGGCTGACATCACCCTTGGCGTTCGACGGCTCGCTCTGGACTGCGATGTCCTCGACCTTGGACGATCGAAATGACAGATTCAGCTCGGCGCGGAAATGCTCGAGCAGCTCGGTCCCGATTGCGCCGCCGAGCACGTAGCCGGCAGTTTCCTGCTCGGAGCGTCCCCAGAGCCCGGTGCCCGTCGCCGAGTCGCCGCGGATGGTCTGGTTCAGGATGAAGGTCGCGCCGGCGTTGTATTCGACGTAGGGATCGAGTCCGAGTGGGCCGAAGATTCCCTTGCCTTCGATCTCCGAGGTCTCGTAGCTGACGTCCGCGTCCTCCTCGCCCGCGGCGGGAAACGTGGTCATCGTCGCGAGCAGAATCGTGGCGAGCAAGACGACCGTCGCGCTCGTCCGCTTCGGCGGCGGCGAAGCTGCCGGTTGCGAGGGGCCTGAGGCCGTTTCGGTGAGGACAGACGATCGGATCGGGGTCACTGTACGCTCCTGTACGCACCCGGCGCGGAGTGCGGGTCCATTCGAACGGCGGTGGGCCGCTGGGGCCGGGGCCGGGCGTAGGATAGTGGAAAAACGCCGCTCATCATGCGTGCGGAATCACTGGCGCGCCCAGGGCTCGGACGTGGGGATCTGGGGGCTGGACCGTCTGACTCGGCGTCGCCCGGGGCGATTTCGTGTGGGTGTTCTCGGACGTCAGAAGTTGAGGCGCAGGCCCGCGAGCAGCTCGTGCGAATCCCACTCGGATTCGACCCTCTGTACGCTCCCGGCGGTTCGCGCGTTGAGTCGCAGATCCGTGCTGGCGATGTAGCGATAGCCGAGCGAGAGATCGACCACCGAGGAGATCGGCCACGTCCCGCCGGCCATCAGATTCCAGAGAAAGACGCTGTCGGTATCGTCGATCTCGGTCTGATTCGGGCCGGATCGATTGCGGCCTTCGAATTCCATCTCGCCGTAGCCGACGCCCGCTCCTAGAAAGGGAACGATCGGGATCGGGAGGCCTGTCCAACGCTCGAGAGGTACGTCGATGTAGCCATTGGCCATGAATGCAAGCGCCGACAGGCCACCCTTTGCGGTCGTGCCTTCACCGCCACCACGGAAGGAGAGGTTGTCGAGCTTTGCGTTGTGATAGGCGATCTGGATCTCGCCACGAAAGATCTCGTAAAGCCGGACGCCGATCGCGCCCCCGACGGCGTAGCCGGTCGACAGGTCGGCTCGACCACCGAGTCCCGCTCCCGTGACGCCCGAGCCGGTCACGTTCTGGTTGCGGACGAAGGCGATGCCGCCGACGTATTCGAGGTAGAAGGACAACTCGTCGGAACGCGTCATCGTGTTCGCGTGGGTTCGCTCGGGCGAGGCGGGCTGCGCTTGGGCCGAGTAGGCCAGTCCGGTGCAAACGATGGCCACGACCGCAGCCACGACGAGGCCGACCGATCGGCGAGGCGACGACGATTTCGGTGCTGGCGACGACGATGGTGACGACGGCTGGGCCGATGACATCCACTCGCGCGCCCGACGCGAAGCGGGCTCGAAGGCAGTGGCTTCGGGTGTCCGCTCTGCGCGTCCGTGCCAGGTCGTGGTGCCCATCATTCGCGGTCGGGTGCGATCCAAGAGCTCGTCTCCTGTTGGGATCCCGCCTCGAGGATCAACGGTCGAAGCTTCGCGTGGTCGAGGCGCCGGGGCAAGCGGGTGGCTGGGACGGCTGACCAGACGAATCGGTCTCCGTGCGTCTCGGCGGACGGGGCCGATGCGTCGCCAACCGGCGCCGGCCCGGCGTGATCAGGCGAGGGGCTCGAAGGCCGAGCCAGTCGTCAGCCCGCCGTCGACGACGAACTCGGCGCCCGTGCAGTAGCTGCTCGCGTCCGAGGCCAGCCACAGCACCATTTCCGCAATCTCCGAGGGGTCTGCGATTCGCTTGATCGGTTGGGGTGGCGAGTAGTCCTCTTCGGACGGTGCGTCACTTCCGGCGGCATTGACGAGCGCCGTATTCGTGCCGCCGGGATGGACGGAGTTGACGCGGATGCCGGCGGGAGCGAACTCGATCGCGGCGACCTTCGTCATGCCGCGGACGGCGAACTTGCTCGCGCAATAGCTCGCCAGACCGTGCATGCCCTCCAGGCCCGCCGTCGACGAGATATTGACGATCGAGGCGCCAGACGATTCACGCAACGCCGGATACGCCGTCTTCATGCCGAGGAAGGGGCCGATCTGGTTGACCCGGATGACTGCCTCGTAGTCTTCGAGCGAGGTCTCCGCAATGGGATCGAAGCGCAGGATGCCGGCGTTGTTGACGAGCGTGTCGAGCCCACCGAAGCGCTCCTGCGTATGCGCGACCGCTGCGGACCAGGAGGAGGGATCCGTCACGTCGAGGCGGACGTAGCTCGCGGCGTCGCCGATCTCACGAGCGACCTCGCGACCGACGTCGTCGAGCACGTCCCCCATCACGACGCGAGCGCCTTCTGCCGCGAAGAGTCGCGCGTCTGCTTCGCCGATGCCGCGGGCCGCACCCGAGATGAGTGCCACCTTGTCCGCCAATCTCCCGCCCATGTCCTACTTCCCTTGCTGGGTGTCCCCTTGTTTGAGTGACCGTGTCGGACGCCTGCGGCTCACTCGTTCGTGGCACGCGAGGATCCGGTCATCCGCGTATGCGTCCTGGCTCAGGTCCGTTGACTCGAGAGGTTGCCGCCATCGATCACGATCTCGGCGGCGGTGACATAGCTGGCTTCCTCCGAGAGGAGGAAACGGACGACTCGCGCCACCTCGGCCGGCTCACCGACGCGCTCCATCAGGATGCGGCGCGTGAAATGCACCGCGCCCAATGCCTCGAGCGAGGGCTGCATCATCGGCGTGTCGATCTGGCCCGGCGATACGGCGTTGATCCGGATGCCGTCGCGTGCGAGGCGATCCGCGAGCGAGCGCATCAGCCCGAGTGCGCCCGCCTTGCCGGCGCTGTAGATGGGATTGGTGGCGTTGCCGAGGGTCGCGTTGATCGACGAGAAAGTGACGATCGCCGAGCCCGTCTGCTCGCGTAGGAACGGCAGCAGGAGCTTCGCCAGCAGGGCGAGCGGACGCGTGTGGATCCGGATGCCGTCGTCGAACGCCTCGGGCGTCAGGCCATCGAGCGACTCGACATCGCAGACGCCGGCGGCATGGACGAGGCCGCCGAGTGAGGGGAGGGCGTGGCGCGCTCGCTCCACGCCGTCCTCGAGGGCTGCGGGATCGCGCACGTCGACGGCGAGGCCCTGGGCGACGACGCCGTATCGTTGCGCGATCTCCTTGGCTGCGGAGGCGGCCTTTTCGGCCTCGAGGTCCCAGAGCGAGACCGCGCGTCCGACGGCGGCCAGCGCTTCGGCGCTCGCCCGACCGAGCCCGGAGGCGCCCCCCGTCACGATCACGCCGGTACCCGGAAGGCCGAGTCGCGGTTCATAGCTCACGATGCTTGCTCCCCTGAACGTGGTCGCGGGTGGTGCGCTCGTCGTGCTCGCCCCGCTCGACGCCCGCGCGGCTCATTTCTGCATGGCAGGCGTCGCCGCCGGCGGCTCGTTCCCGAGGTAGGTCAGATGTTCTTCCTTGTACTCGTAGCTCAGCTCGAGGCGATCGATTCGCCAGCGATCGTCGCCGCCGCGGACGAATCGATCGGTGTAGTGACCGAAGCCGCGATAGGTGGTCGCAGGCTCGATCACGACCCAGTCGTGCAGCTTGAAGAAGCCGGTCGCGCGGGCTTCGCTCTCGAGACGGATCTGCGGGTTGTGACCCGCGTGACTGACCCGATATCGCTCGCCGCCCTCGTTCGCGCGCAGGAAGGCGACGAGCGCCTCGCGACCTTCGAGCGTCCAATCCGGTCGGCCATAGCACGCATGCACCTCGGGCGTGAAGCAATCTTCGAGCTGCGACCAACGCTTCAGATCGAGCGCATGGAAATAGTCGTATTTCGTCTGTCGGATCGCTTCGATCGCTTCCAGGCGTTCGACGCGGCGCCGCAGAGCGTCGAAGGCG
Organism: Myxococcota bacterium; assembly: GCA_965223565.1. GTDB lineage: Bacteria > Myxococcota_A > UBA9160 > UBA9160 > UBA4427 > UBA4427. The sequence goes on from CBDCWV010000001.1 coordinate 204,442, forward strand.
CGTGCGTCGGGCCCGGGTCCGGTGGCGCCGCTCGGATCGGAAGCCATCTCAATCGACCTCGGTCGGACCCGGCACGCGTCGTTCGAGCAGGGATTCGTAGCGATTGCGAATCTGATTCGCGTAGCTCGGCTTCGTCGGAATGAGGAACTCGCCCTTTCGGATGCCATCGAGAACGGGAGCGACGACCTCGGAGGGCGCGATACCGCGATCGAGCTGCTGCTGGAGATGTTCGACGACGACCTTGCCGTCGGGTGTGTCATCGCGTCCGTAGGCGTCGGGTCGGACGCGTGCCGTTTGCGCGATCCCCGTGTCGATCGAGCTCGGCGTGAGCACCGAGGCGCCGATTCGGGATCCGACCGCTTCGAGATCGAGGGCGAGGGACTCGCTGAGGGAGAACGCCGCGCATTTCGAGACGACGTAGGGACCGGAGGTCGGCCCGGACACGAACGCCGCGACCGACGCGGTGTTCACGACATGGCCGTCTGTTCCCTGGGCGATCATGCGCGGCACGAAGAACTTGATGCCGTGGATGATCCCGAAGACGTTCACGTCGAAGGTCCAGCGCCAGTCTTCGAGGCTGCGTTCCCAGGCGAGCCCGCCCTGGAACACACCGGCATTGTTGATCAACAGATCGACCTGTCCGAAGCGTTCGAAGGACGTATCGGCCAGCTCGGCGACGGAAGCGGGATTCGCCACGTCGACAGCGGTCGCGATCGCGGCGCCACCGATCCGATCGGCCGTGGCCTCCGCGCCAGCCACATCGATATCCGCCGCGACGACGCGCATGTCCTGCGCGGCGAGCCCCTCCGCGAGCGCCGCGCCGATGCCACTGCCGGCACCGGTCACGACGGCCACCTTGCCTTCGAAATCACTCAACATGACTGCGCTCCCGCCCGCCTCCGGCTTCGCGCCCGGGATGCTAGAAGACCGGTTCCGCGAACGCCGCTCGACCCGGGCGCGCGTCGTCATGCAGGTGCGACCGATGGATACGCCATCGGGGGGCGTGCGCGTCCTGCAGGATCCGGCGCGCTGCTATGCGAGCGATTGCAGCGAGGCGGGCCAGGCGCGCCCCAGTGCCTTCATGGCGCGAAGCGGCGACCCGGGAAGTGTGGACGGCGATCGCGCGCTCACAGCCCGCTCGAGCCCCGATGAGCAACTGTCCCCGACCGCGCGCGCTCAGCCGAGACTCAGGGGCTCAGGCACGGGTTCAGGCACGGGTTCAGGCGCGGGTTCAGGCACGGGTTCAGGCACGGGTTCAGGCGCGGGTTCAGGCGCGGGTTCAGGCGCGTTGTGCCTCGCCGAGGCTCGCCGGTGGGCTCGGGCGAACGCTGCGCGCGCGAACGAAGTACTCGTCGCGCAGCTCCCAGGGCACACCCAGCGCGTTCAGGATGTGTCGTTTGGTCGCCTGGCGACACGGGCGACCCTTCTCGACGGCGTGAATCGTTCTCGGAGAGACGTTGGCCTTTTTTGCGAGATCGTTCTGGGTCCATCCGAGGGCTTGGCGCGCTGCGCGAATGCGATTCATGGGGGTCGTTCTCTATCGGGTTCGGGGTCGGTATGAGGAGCTTCAGGCCGCGGGCCAGAATAGCGTTCGGACTCGTTCCCGGCGCCCCGGAAATTACGCAAGTCCTTGATTCCCATGGGGGTTTTGGGGCTCGAGGAACCCGTACGCGACCTCCGTAGCATCCGCCCGCGGGGACAAAGGATCCGCGCACGAAGGGCCGGACGGCGCGCGCTCGTCGCCTCGCGCACCTCGTGGGCTCACCCACCCGATCGGGCTCGAAGCTCAGAGCAGGCCGATCTCACTGCGCAGGCGGCCGAGCGGCGTGTCCCAGGCCGGGAAATGGGAGAAGAAGGCGCTCGGTCGGGCCCCGCCGAAGCACTCGCCGCTGATCGCGATGTAGCGGCGCGGGAACGTCGTCACGCTGCGGGGTGCGACGCCGTGGACGGCGTCGGGCGTGTTGAGCCACATGACCAGCGCGTTGGCGCGGTAGGGAATCCGCCGGACGCATTCGATGTAGCGGTCGGGGACCTTCTTCATCTTGCGCTGCGGGAAGGGACCCCGGCGCAGGCGATAGAGCTCGTATTCACCGCCCTCCGAGGCGTCGGCGGGATCCCGGAAATAGAGCAGCGCCGAGAAGAGCTTGGCACCCCGGTCGACATGTGGTCCGCGCGAGGTGCTGCGCTCGCGTACCGGGCTGTTGATGCCGAATTGACAGTCGAGCATCAGATCGGCGCGTCGATTCGCCTCAGAGTCGCCCTTGCCGTGGCGCCGCGCGGTCTCGAACGATTCGAGCGGCTTGCCGAAGTTCGCTTCGAGGCCCGGGTGGCGCGATTCGATGTCCTGCTTCCAGATGGCGCATGCGGTCTCGAAGACCGCGGCACTCGTATTCGTCTCGACGAACGTGCGCCACAGAGCCGGCAGCTCGGGATCCGCCAGGATGCGATCGGAGGTGCGCAGATAGGTCGTGTTGTTCTCGATCTGCTCGCCTTCGGCGAGCTCGGCGACATATTCGATCGACGGGAAGTTCGCTTCGAGCTCGGCGTATACGTCGGCCGGCAGGATGTTCTCGACGACGAGATACGGAAACGGGTCCCGCTCGATCACCGCGCGGCGGTCGTCGATCGCGCTCTTGGCATAGTCGAGGACGTTGGGTCGCTTGTCCTCGGTCTGGTGACCATTCGACGTATTTTGGCTCGTGTCCATACCTCAGCTCCCTGTTTCGAGGCCGTACTCGACCTGGAGGCTCGCATCTTCGACGTCGCCCTCGTAGATCGTCTGAATCGGAATCTGGAACGCGTCGTCGCGGCGTTTTTGCAGGATCGAGAACGACAGCAGCTTGGGATTCGTGCGCTGGAGTCGTCGGATCTCGCTGCCGAAGCGCCGCGCTTCGGGCTTGCCGGCGAAGCGCTTGAGCCAGCCGCGGGGGCCCCGCGCGAGCGTTTTGGCCTCCGAGAGGAGAACACCGAGGGGAACCTCGACCTCCCGCGCGAGGAGCTCCGCAGACTCTCTCCGCGTTTCTGCGGGCTGCGCCGCCGCTCGTGAGGGCTTCTTCGCCGACGGCCCCCGCGCGACCAGCCCGTAGCCATCGCGATTCGCGATGCCCATCGCCAGAATCGCGTAGTCGTTCGCGACCGCGAGCGCGTGGTAGAGGTTCGGATGGATCGAGAAGAAGCCGTGATTCACGTAGTCGATGAAGGGCTGGACGTGGATCATGACGCCACCTTCGCGCGTCAGCTGGTGGACATTGCGGTAGATCGTATCCTGATTGAAGACGTGCTCGCCGGTGCCATTGTTCGTGACGAGCGAGAAGCACTCGCGATAGTCGTAGCTCTTGCGCAGGTCTTTGTTGAGGTCCATCACGAGGCTGCCGTAGCGCTCGTTCACGTCGATCGCCGCGTAGTCGCTGAAGCCGAGCAGCCGGTAGTAGTCGGCCGCGCGATCGCCACGTACGACGGCGTCTTCGGCGGCGAGCGCCTGCAGGCCCTCGAGCTGCACGGCGTCGGCGTTCGTGACCCCCGCGGCGGATCGGCGCTCCGCGCGCTCGATCACGAGCCCGAGCGCGGTGTTGCTGGCGCGAAGCGTCTGGTTGCCGAGCTCCATGACGGTCGGCTTCGGCTCGAGGGAGGGAAGGGCACCCTGCACCAACAGCGCCATCAGGGAATTGAAGCTCATGAGGTACGGCCCTCGTCCACGCGATTCGAAGCGCTCGGGAACGAGCGGCGGCCCGCGGGGTATCGAGTCTAGCGCAGGCGACTGCTCGCTCGTGGCTTCGTGCGACCCGAAGCGCGGAGCGCTCGACGGGTTTGGCAGGGGCGCGGGCGCCGTGCTAATCGACCGACTCCCCGGCCGATTCCGCGCGAGATCCGCGCGCGCCGGTCCCCCCGAAGTCCTGCATGGTTCCGAGCGCCGCATCGATCCGAGCCGATCGTGCAAACGGAGGCGCCTGATCGATGAGCATCTACACGCGTGAGAACCCGAGTCCCGAGTATCGGGCGATGGTCGACATGTACGCGACGCTCCACGCGGAAGGCGCGGACAAGGCCGCGAACGAGGACCACCGACCGCCGGAACAGACCTTCGCTGGCAAGATGCTCGCCAGTCACGCTCCGACGATCAAGCAGCTGATCGACCGGACCGGGAGTCGGACGCTACTCGACTACGGGAGCGGCAAGGGCCAGTCCTATCAGCAGAAGGACATCGAGATCGCTGGTCAGGTCGCGCCGAGCCTGAAGGAGTATTGGGGCCTGGATCAGATTCGCTGCTACGACCCCGGCTACGAGCCTTTCAGCCAGCTGCCGAGGGAGCGTTTCGACGGCGTGATCTCGACGGACGTGCTGGAGCACATCACGGAGCCCGATCTGCCGTGGATCCTCGACGAGATGTTCGGCTTTGCACGACGTTTCGTCTTCGCGAATATCGCCTGCTACCCGGCCAAGAAGAACCTGCCCAACGGCCAGAACGCCCATTGCACCGTCCGGCCGCCCGACTGGTGGAAGGGCATGATCCATGCCGTGGCGATGCGCCACACCGACGTGTCCTACCGCTTCAGCCTGGCGACACGGACGGGGCCCAAGAAGGTTCTCGGGCTCGCCGGCAAGCGTGGCCTCGAACACCACACGATCGAGCGCTGGGCCTGAAGCTCCTCGCTGATTCGTCCTCGTCGACGCCAGGGATCCCGCGCGGGTCGATTCGCGGGATCCGGCCCGAGCGGCGCCGCTCGGGTCAGCCGTCGCCGCGGGGCAGCAACGCTCGGACGCGCGTCACGAGCTGGTCGAACTCCTCGTCGGGCAGCTTACGCGCGGGTCCCTCGCCGCCCCCGAAGTCGGGAAAGGGTGCGGCCCAGCCCCGCTCGATCATGCGCCGCGAGACGCGCTCGAGGTCCCGGCCATATTTCAGTCCGAGGATCGAGGCGAGATCGCTGATCCGTTCGCGAATCGCGGATTGCGGTCGACCCGGCGGTCCGTGGATCCAGCGTTTCGAGGCATTGCGAAGGCGCTTCGCGATCGACCGGTCGCGGGTCGCGGGGGCGACCGCGAGCGGTCGGCCGAGTCGCGCGACCTCGACCAACATCGAGATGCTGTCCGGCGTCACGACGAACTCGTCGCCGCCGGCCAGGAACGCCCGATACGGATTGTCGGCCGCGTCGGGCTGCCACTCGAAGAAGAAGACGTCGTCGCCTTCGCGGGCGACGCGCTCGCGTAGCACCGCGAGCGTCTCGGCAGGTGTCCGTCGACTCGTCGTGAGCAGCAGGCTGCCACGCTGGCTCCGCGTGCGCTCGAGCGAATCGTCGAAGAGGCGGCCGGCCGTGGCAGGATCGAAGAGGAACGGAAAGGACGAGCCGCCGAGCAGCAGGACCGTCCAGGGATGGCGCAATCCAGCCAGCCGATCCCGCCACTCGAGACTCGCTTCGCTCAGCTGGTCTGGCGACGGCGGGAGCTGCAGCGGCCACTCGAGCGGAATCACGTTCGGGCGGGCCGGCACCGCGTATTGTGGTGGGGAAAGCACCAGGTCGAAGTGCTGTGGGCCGGGCGGGCGATTGAGCTGCACGAGCTTCGTCCGCCCACCCGACGTGCGTTCGACCGCGCGTACGACGGGCACCTGACGCCAGCCGGTCGAGATCACGAGATCCGGCCAGGGCGCCGCGAGCTCGCTCGAGCGCCCGCGATCGACGCTCTCGAGGCTCGGGCCGAGCATCAGCCGCCAGGCACGGGCGCGCTCGTTGAAGACGATCTTCTTCTCTTCGAAGGGAAGGCCGAGCGCGGCGCCGAGGCGCAGGGATTGTTTGTCGTCTCCGGTCCGTCCGCTCGTGAGCACCCAGATCCGCGCCATCGCACGCGAGACTAGCATTCGCGCCGAATCGGGTCGGACGAGGGGATTTCGTCGCCGTTGCGGGGCGCGGGCGCAGCGCTGGTATCGTATTCGGTTGGGCTGTCTCCGCAGCCGGGAGATGGAGGCGATGGTCGAGCTCTGCTTCAACACCATGAACCGATCGGCCTACCTGATGGCTGACGCCGATCCGGACCTGCCGGGGCAGATCGCCGCTGCCGGCGCCGCGGGCTTTCGCTACATCGGCCCCGACGCGTTCTCGATCACGCGATTCGTCGCCGAGGGTGGGCGCGTCGAGGCGCTGGCGGAGTCGATCGAGCACGCGGGGCTGTCGACCTTCGAGCTCCCGACGCTGATGCTCAACCAGGATCGCGCGACGACGAACGACGCGATTGAGCGGCTGGCCACGATCGCGCAGATCCTGCGACCTCGATTCGTCCAGCTGAATCTCGATTCCGAGGTCGACGACAGCGTCGTCGATGCACTCCGGCGTGCGGGCGACCGATTCGGCGCGCTCGGCGCGCACCTGGCGATCGAGTATCTGCCCTGGCTTCCCGAGGTGCGTGACATCCGTTCGACCCTGGCCGTCCTCGAGCGGGCGAACGTGAAGGGTGCCGGAGTCCTCGTCGACACCTGGCACTTCACGCACGGGGCGGACAGCTGGGACGATCTCGCAGACCTTCCGCTCGACCTGCTCGCCTACGTGCAATTCGACGATCATCCCCCGCTCGCGAGTGACGATCTGGTCGACGAGACGGTCAATCGAAGGGTGTTTCCCGGCGAGGGGGTGTTCGAGCTCGATCGCTTCTGTCGGGTCGTGCTCGGTAAGGGCTTCGACGGCGTCGTCAGCTGTGAGATTCTCTCCAGGCAGACGCGGCAGATGCCGATCGAGACCTTCGCACGACGCGTCTTCGACACGAGCCGTCGCTTCTGGGACGTGACCGTCTGAGTGAGATCGCGCGCGTGCGGACGGGGCGTGGCTGGCTCTCGTCCGGTCCCGTTCGTGGACACGCCCGCCGCGATTCGTCTCAGTCCGTCTCGCTCGGGGCTCGAAGCGCGAAGTCCCGCGTCAGGTGCCGCGACGCACCGAACCAGCAGACCGCGGAGACGAGCGTCGTCAGTACGACCGCGAGCAAGGAGTAGCGGATCGCCGCCGTGCCGAACGTGGGCTCGAGGCGAACGTTCAGATCGCCCACCAGCCAGGGGCCGAGGCCGTTGCCTACGAGCGCGCCGATCGCACTCGCGACCGCTGCGGCCCGCGCACGCATCGCGATCGGTGCCAGCGACTGGGTCGTCGAGAGCATCGGGGCGGCGTACCAGGAGCCCACGACACTCGCCGCGATGCTCCAGAAGAGCGCGATCGGAAACCCGCCCTCGATCATCGAGAAGGGCAGGCGGTCGTCTTCGGGCCAGAGCAGGAACGCCGTCAAGAGCGGCAGACAGGCGATCTGGCCGATCGTCGGCACCCACATCGCGAAGCGGATATCTCTGCGTCCCAGCCGATCGGCGAGGTAGCCGCCGAGGAAGATGCCGAACGCAGAGGGCAGCGGACTCGTCAGGAAATACCAGCTGCCCGCTTCGCCTGCGCCCATCTCGTAGACGCGGCGCAGGAAGGTCGGCTCCCAGAGATTCCGCCCCATCGACGCAAAGAGCGCCGTCGCCTGACCCGCGACGATCCAACGGAAGCTGCGGATGGCCCACATTGCCCGGAGCGTGTCGAGCCACGAGACCGAGCGTTCGCTGCGAGCCGGCTCGCGGATCGTCGCGAAGAAGACGACGGAGAAGACGAGCCCCGGCAGCCCGGCGAGCACGAAGGCCGTTCGCCAGCCGCGCCACTCGCTCACGTAGCCCCCGAGCATCATGCCGATGGCGAGCCCGAGGACGGAGCCGATCGCGATGACCGAGAGGCTGCGCGCCCGCTTGTGCGGCGCCACATAGGAGGCGATCAGCGACTGGCCCGGCGAGCTCGCTGAGGCCTCGCCGATTCCCACGCCCATGCGCAGCACGAAGAGCGACCAGAAGCCGGTCACCAACGAGGTGAGCGTCGTGAACAGGCTCCAGAAGAAGAGGCCAAGAGAGATGACGAGCCGCCGTCGCCCCCCGTCGGCCCAATGTGCCAGCGGAAACGACGCCGCGAAGTAGACCGCCGTGAAGGCCGGGCCGAGCAGCAGGCCCATCTGGCGGTCGTCGAGCGACAGCTCGAGCTTGATGTCCTGCACGAGAATCGAGAGGACCGTTCGGTCGACCGAGCTAATCACCATCACGATGAGCATCATCGCGAGTACGAATCGAACGTAGGCGGCGCTCGGCGGCGTCGCGCCGGCCGGGCCGGGTGGCGGAGCATGAGTTTCGCGCACCCTTCCTCCGATCGCCGAGTGCCTCGACTATCGCACACTGAGCGAGCGCCGGAGCGCATGGCGTCGCGTGCTCACGATCGCTCGTGCTCTATGCTTGGACTGGCCGACGCGTCGCCTATGGATGTCGGCCAGCTTCGTCGGAGGTGGGATGATGTCGCGTACGCTCGTGATCTCTTCGGACTGTCATGCGGGGCTCCCGCCGGAGCGCTACCGCGAATACCTCGATCCCGAGTTCCGGGAGGCCTTCGACGCAGCGCTGCCGGTCCAGATCGCCAACACGCGCGAAGCCGAGAAGATGTTCCTCGTGAAGGAGATCAACGACGAATGGCGACGCGGTCGGGAGCGAGCGCTCACGGGTGCGTGGGATCACGACGAGCGCATCAAGGTGCTCGACGGAGATGGCATCGCCGGCGAAGTGATCTTCCCCGACGGCATCACGGAGATGAACTCGCCGCCCTTCGGCGCGGGACTCGGACTGTCCGCGCGCGGGGTCGATCCGCGGCTTCAGTGGGCGGGCGCGCGGGCGCACAATCGCTGGCTGGCGGAGCTATGTCAGATGGCGCCGGTGCGGCGCTGTGGTGTCGCGCTCGTGCTCGCGCTCTACGATGTCGACGAGGCAGTCGCGGAGGTGCGTTGGGCCCACGAGAATGGCTTGCGCTCGATCATGATCCCGGTCATGTGGGGCGATCATCCGCCCTATCACCATCCACGCTACGAGCCGCTCTGGAGCGTCTGCGAAGCGCTCGACATGCCGATCCACTTCCACTCGGGACCGGCGGAGCAGGACCAGTATTTCGGCACCTGGCCGCCCGATCCCGAGCAGGGAACGCTCCTCGGTGGGATGGGGATCTACGTCTCCGAGGTGGCCTTCTTCGTCAGTCGCCCCCTCACGTTCCTGATCTGGGGCGGCGTCTTCGAGCGCCATCCGCGACTGAAGGTCGCCGTGACGGAGGGGACCGCGGTCTGGGTCCCGGAGTTCCTGAAGCTGCTCGACCAGCGCTTCGCCGAGCACCACGGCAATGCGAAGCTCGGCGACTACCGCAGCCACCTGTCACTCAAGCCCTCGGAGTATTTCGCGCGCAACGTGCGGATCGGCACGAATTTCCACGGCCGTGAGATCGAGCTGCGCCACGAGATCGGGATCGGGACCATGATGTGGGGCAGTGACTACCCTCATCCCGAGGGCAGCTGGCCGGAGACACCGACCCGCCTCGCCGAGAACTTCGCGGGCGTGCCGGAGGACGAGATCGCGGCGATCCTCGGCGGCAACGCGGCCGAGTTCTATGGCTTCGACGCCGAAGCGCTCGCGCCGCTCGTCGCCGAGATCGGGCCCGACGCGACACGGCTCTCTCGCGGCGCTTCCGGGGCAGACGGCTGAGGCCGGCCGGTGGGTCGCCGTGACGCGACGCGGGGCGTCACGTCACGGCGGACTCGCCTAGCGTCGCCGGTTGGCGGCGAGGCCGACCAGGCCGAGGCCCATCAGGACGGCCGTGCCCGGCTCGGGAATCACGGTCAACGTGAAGCTCGAGCTCTGGTAGGTCGAGAGCACCTCCCCACCGTCGCCGATTGCGACCGCGCCGAACTCGGCGTTCTCGCCGAAGGTGAGCGTGTGCTGCACCGGATCGATCGAAGTGGGCGTCGCCTGGAAGGCCAGACGGAAATGGACGCCGGGATCGATCTCAGGGTTGAAGTCGAGCGGGGGTGCGCCGTCGGTGCCCGTGGTGGAGACACCGTCGAAGAGCGAGACGTGGAGCACCTCGACCGTTGGCAGACCGAGCAGCGCATTGATCGGATTGTTGAAGCCGAACTCGACGGCGCCCAGGCCGTTGCCGGCGTAGTTGTGCAGGTCCACGGGCTGACCCGTGACCTCCTTGGGCAGCAACGTGAACGCGGGCGTCTCGAAGCTGCCGCGGATGTTGACCAGACCGGTGTTGTTGACGTAGTTCCCGGCGCCGTCGTTCACGCCGAGCAGCCCGTCGGCGACGTTCGCCGTACCGCTCGTGTCGACGGGTACGAAATCCGGCAGGATCAACGCGTCCGCATTCGGGCCCACGAAGGTAAGGCCGTCGTCCGCGATGCCGTTCTCGTTGATGTCGTGGCCCGCGACGCCGATGCCGAGGCCGAAAAGGCGCTCCCCGCTCGCGTGTGAAAACGACACATCGAACGTGATGATGTCACCCGGCTGGAGCACGGAGGTGTCTCCGCCGCTACTCGATGCCGAGACCGAGACCTCGACCGCCTGGGTGCTCAGCGGCAGCAGCAACAACGCCGTGATGCCGACCGCGGCCCATCCCAGTCTCTTCGTGATTCGAGTCATTTCTAGTTCCGCCTCATTCTCAACTGCTCGAGCATTCCGGCCAGCGCCAACACGCGGTCGAGCATCCGCCGCCCAGCCGCCGCGACCGCGAATTGCGGCGCTTCGGACGGGCGTTCCGTCATCCGACCTGGAGCAGTCGAGAAATTCGAACGGATCGTTCGGTCGCCGGATTCCGCGTCGGCTGTTTCCCAGCAGCCATCGCGTGTGCGAATCCGATTCCGACACCAGATCGGCGGTCAGGGAGCTCCGCTGGGCCTCTACGGGACCCAGCCAATCTCCATCTCGATCCGCTCCACCAGCAACGATCCGGACGAACGCGGCTCGGACGAGCCGCGTATGCCGATATCCCAATGCCATGGCAGTCACGCGGCGCGTCGCACCGCATGGCCAACCTTCCCAGGTCGCGACCAGCCTACGCGAAAACCGCGACGGGCGGGTGGAAAAAATGACCGCTTCGGGGCGAATTCTCGCCTCGTCTGGCCCCGGATTCCGCGTTCTCGTCGCTTCGAGCGAAGTCCCTTCGGGGTATCAGCCTGCGACGCGGAGCGCTCGATCGGGTCACAGTCGCATCGGGACCTTGCCGTAGCCACGCACGTTGTTGTTGTGGGACCACTCGAGGTTGGCCTCGTCGACCTCGTAGTCGGGGAAGCGTCCGAGGAGCTCTTCGAAGGCGACTCGGCACTCCTGGCGGGCGAGGCTCTTGCCGATGCAGAGATGGTGCCCCTGACCGAAATGCACCGTCCGATCCAGCTTGCGTCGGATGTCGAATCGATCGGGCTCTTCGAATTGCCGCGGATCGCGGTGGGCCGCACCGGTCAGCAGCAGAACGCGCACGTCGGCTGGAATCGTCACGCCGTGGCGGGTCCATGGCCGCGTGCTCCAGCGACCCTGGACCTGCGAGGGTGGATCGAAGCGAAGCAGCTCCTCGACGGCATTCGGCATCAGGCTGCGGTCGCGGGCGAGCTCCGCACGCTGATCCGCGTGGCGATAGAGCGTGACCGCGCTGTTGCAGATCAGCCGCGCGGTCGTCTCATGGCCGGCGCTCCCGAGCAGCAGGCAGAAGCCCAGCAGCTCCTCGAAGCTGAGCCGCGTCCACTCGCCGGTCTCGACGTCGCGCAGCTCGGCTCCGATCAGCGCGCTGATCAGGTCGTCCTCGGGCTGCTTCTGTCGCTGCTTGATGAAGCCCACGAAATACTCGAGCACCTGGGCCGAAGCCTCGCGCGCGACCTCTGGAATCTCGAGCGAGCCGGGCTCGCGGTGCATGAACGTGTTCGTGAGTCGCCGGACGTGGTCGCGGTCCTCCTGGGGCACGCCCAGCATGGCGCTGATCACGTCCATCGGCATGACCGACGCCAGGCGCTCGAAGAGATCGATCTGATCGCCTGGCTCGAGGCCCGCCAGCCGATCGGTCGTTATCTTCCGAACGGTCGGCTCGAGCTCCCCGATCCGGCGAGGCGTGAAGACCTTGCTGATGAGCTGGCGGACGCGTGTGTGTTTGGGCGGATCGAGCGAGATCATCAATGGCAGCGGCGTCTGCGTCTTCTCGAGGGTCTGCCCCCAGGCGGAGCTGAACGTCTCGTAGTCGAGGTGGGCGTCCCAGACGTCCTCGAACCGCGAGAGGGCCCAGAAGCCGAGCTCGTCGTTGTGGTAGACGGGGGCGTGCTCCCGGAGCCAGGCGTAGGTCTCGTAGGGGGCGATCTGGGTCTGCCAATCGGTCGGGTCGTATTCCATGTCGCCTCGCATCGCTCGATCCACGGGGCCGAATAATAATGGAGGTGGACCGAAGAATGCACTTCCTAGCGGCTGAGCGTGAGTCCGATCCGGGGGGCGATTCCCGGCGCCTCGAACCCGACCGCCTCGCGATCCGTCCGGTCGCTCAGGTTCTCGACCTCGGCGAATAGCTGAAGCCAGTCGCGTGCGCGCCACGCCACGCGCAGATCGATTCGCTCGTAGCCGCCCGATCGATCGACGCGGCCACCGGTCCGAAACGAGCTCGCGCGCACGGAGCTCTGGCCCAGCACGCGCAGCGTGAGCTCGATTCGCTCGAAGGGCCTTGCCACCGCGGTCGCGAATCCGCGCCAGCGCGGCCGATTCTCGGGGTTGGGGCCGCCCGTGCCCGCGAAATTCGTGTCGTTGAACGTCACACCGCCACGCAGCTCGAGCCAGCCGTTGACGCGCCAATCGAATTCGAGCTCGACCCCGCGCGAGACGAGACGGCTCCGGTTCAGCAGGCGGAAGGTCGCGTCGTCGAAATCGATCAGATTCCGGACGACGAGATCGAAGTAGCCGAGCTGGGCCCGCAATCGGCCGTCGAGCGCCACGCCTCGCAGGCCGATCTCGAAGCCCCGACTGGTCTCGTTGCGGAGCGTTGCGGAGCCTACGAGCGGGTTGCCGAGAGCGAAGAAGCTCGGCCGTTTGAACCCTTCGCCGTAGTTGCCGTACAACGTGAGGCCCGTCTCGAGGAGCGCGACGGAGAGTCCCGCCGACGGTGAGAGCCGATCGTTCTCGTCCGGCGTCGAGTCGAAGCGCAGGCTTCCCGAGAGCGTGACGTAGGGACCGACTCGCTCCTCGAGCTCGACGAAGGCGCTGATCGTTCGGCGGTGGTCGAAGAAGGGGAAGGGGACGAAGCTCGTCCCGGTTCCCGTGAAATCGAGGAAGCCGTCGCTCCGTCCGTGCTCCCAGATGGCTTCGGTTCCGATCGACGTTCGCGTCGTGAGTCCGACACCGGCGACTTCGGCTCTGGGCGGTGTCCATTCCCCGAGCAGGGCCAGCTCGGTGCGTGCGTACTCGTCGCTCGCACGGCTGGGCGGCACGTCGCCTTCGACGATCGGGTCGAGCGGCGGAATCCGATCGATTCCCGGCGAGCGCGTGCGCTCCCGTCGACGCACGTGGCTGGCGCGCGCGGTCAGCCGGCCCGCCGCCTCGAACGCTCTCGACAGCGTGCCGCCGAAGCTGAGCTCGCGGACGTCTCGGTCCTCCATGTCGCGAATGACGGCGAGCCGCGAGCCGCCGCTCGACTCGGGAAATCCGCGAGCACTGCTCTGGTGGAGACGCGTCTGTGCGCTGAAGTCGATCGCGAACGGGAGTGGCAGGTCGAGGCGCGCTCTCAGACTGGCGCCATCGTAGCCGCCGTCGGAGTGGGGGTCGCGGGAGGAGTCGTAGGCCGCGCCGAGCGAAAATCCCGCGACGCCTGCCAGCCCCGTGCTCGCGCGTCCCGTCGCGTGGATCGCGTGGAAGCGTCCGCCCCGGATGCGCGTCTGGATTCGCGGCGGATCGTCGGGGCGCGTGGCTCGCGTCACGATGTTGATCGCGCCGGCGAGCGCGTCGGATCCGTAGACGGCGGAGAGCGGGCCGCGGACGATCTCGACACGATCGACCAGCGCGAGGGAGAGGGTCGTCGGATCGAAGGAGCCGCCGCGGGCGTTGGTCGGGTCGTTCAGTCGCACGCCGTCGACGAGCACGACGAGATGGTTCGGGTCGAGTCCGCGGAGCGAGAGCTGGGCGCGCCCACCGCGTGCGCCCTCCCGCACGAGCGTGAGCGATGGCACGAATCGAAACACGTCGTCGAGTGACGTGCTGATCGTGGCGTCGAGCTGCTCGCCGTCGATGACGGTCGTGAATCGGGGCAGACTCGCGCGTGCGCGCGGCGTGCGGGACGCGCTGACGATCATCTCCTCGACTTTCGCGCTCGCGGACGGCGTCGCCTCCTGATGCGAGGTCGATGGCGACGCGACCGCTGCCGACGCTGCGACGCTACTCGTGAGGGCAGCTGCCAGGAGAGGAGCAACACGGCCTCGCGTTCGCATCGGTGATGTCGCGAATCGACTCACGATCCGACGCGCTCGACCTGCACGACATCGGTTCCGAAGCGCACCTCGACTGCCGAGACCGGCCCGGTCGCCGCTGCATCGAATCGCAGCTGGACACCCTGACCCGTGAAGACGCCGTCCCCGATCTCGACGAGCTCGCTCGGCGATCCTTCGGCCTGGCCAAACATCAGACCCGCGCCGTCGCGCGAGACGACGAGCTCGATGCCGACGATCGGCACGCGATAGCGTCCGACGAATCGATCGAGCCGGTGGTCGACATCGGAAGCCGGGAGGGCGAGCAGCTCCGCGACGGTCCAGGGCGCCCTTCGCCCCTGCGTCTGCGCGCGGATTCGCGCGACGGTCTCCGGCGCGATGGGCTCGTCGGCGTGGCCCCAGGCGCGGCGGAGAAAGGTCAGTACCCCGGCGAGTGCGTCATCGTCGAAACGCGGATCGTTCCCGTGACCCGGCATCGTCGCGTCGAAGACCGCGTCTGCGATCCGAATCGGTCCGGTGATCCCTTCGAGCGCGATCCGCACCAGCCAGGCGTCCGAGTCTCGTACCCAGGGCGAGCCGACGAGCGGTGGCGCGAGGCCCTGAATGCCGCGTCCGTCGGTGCCGTGGCAGGTACCGCAGGATGCCGCGTAGAGCGCGCCGCCGCGCCGCCGCCGCTCTTCCTCTTCGGCCGTGAGTGCGCGTGCTCCGCCCGGTCGGGGATCGCCCGGCCAGGTGAAGCCGCGTCGGATGCGTTGGATGCCGCGGGTGATCTCGGGGCCGCCGTCGGTCGCGAAGAGAGGGTGGGGCGCTTCGAGCACGACCCGCGTCGCGTCGGGCAGGCGCTGGCCCGCCTCGATCCCGTCGAGCAGGGCGCGCGCGACGTTCGGACGTTCATGGGCGAGCGCGGTCAGTCGGTCGAGCAGGGCGACGGTCGGTCGGGGGTCGGCTTCACGCGCGAGTGCGTAGAAGAGCGCCGGGGTGAGATCGACGAGCCAGTCTGCATTCGTGTCGCTCGTGCTCGCGATGGCTGCCTCGAGCGCCTGGGCTTCGAGGCCCGCCAGACCGGAGAGGACGGCGTGCCGTTCGAGAGGGCCGCCCGTGCGCGCGGTGTCGAGCATATGTGCCAGCGGGCGATCGGGGGCGGGCAGGGCGCCCAGGCTGTAGAGCGCCTGCAGGCGCACGCGGTCGTCGGGATCGCCGGTTGCTCGCAGTAGTGCGGGCAAGAGCGCGTCGGCAGTCGAGCCGGCGAGCGACTCGCCCGCGCGGAGCGCCGTGCGGCGAAGTGAGGCATCGCCCGTCTCGAGCGCGCGGCGCCAGGTCGCTATGTCTAGCGTCTCGCGGACTGCCAACGTCCAGAGGGCATGCGGCCGCCCGCGCGGATCGAAGGACTCGAAGGCGCGCAGTCGTTCGTCCACCTCGGGGTCCGCGCTGGCGGCCAGCGCCCGTGCGGCGTGGTCGCGGACCCAGCCGTTCGGATGATCGAGTCCGGTCAGGCGATCTCCGAGCGTTTCGAGCGACGGGGGTGCGTAGTCGATCGGTCGGTCCTCACGCACGATCCGCCAGATCCGACCCGTGGCACCCGGTGGCGCCAGGTCGTGGCGCGCGACGTAGTCGCGCAGGTAATCGGAGACGTAGAAGGCGTGCTGGATGACGCCGCGGTACATGTCGACGATCCAGATCGCCCCGTCCGGGCCGACGCGTGCGTCGACCGGGCGAAAACGCTCGTCGGTCGAGGCGAGGAACTCTCGCTCGCCGTAGTCGGGGTCGGCGTAGCGCGCGTGCTCGACCACCAGATCGAACGTCGCCCCGTCGAGGGCCGAAGCGTCGATCCGCTCGATCGAGAGATGCGCAACCGCATTACCGGCCGACTCGGGTACGTATGCGTCGCCGCGATAGGCGTCGCCGTATTGATCTCCGCGCTGGATGGCGAGCCCGCTGACCGCGGTCGGCGCAGCCTGACGGCCGTCCGGCCGGAGACTTCCGCGCTGATAGGCGCGGTTCAGTCCGGGAGCGACGCGCACACCGAAGACCAGCTCGCCGCGCGCGAGATCGAGGCCGACACCCGGCGCGTCGGCGGCGACGGCCGTGCCCGGCTGGCGCAGGGCGTAGTCGGCCGGGATCCGGTCCGCGTGCAGGAAGGCCGAGTTGTGGTTGTAGTAGAGCAGGCCCTCGTCGTCCTGATCGATGCCCCATTGTCCGCGAAACGCCGTCGGCGCCTCGACGAAGCGGCCCGCCGGCGTGAATCGGAAGCGGCGTTTCGACTTCGCGTTGTAGATCCATCCGTCGATCGCCGGCAGCAGTCGGTTCTCTCGGTGCTCGACGTTGCTCGGCTCGGCACCGTAGCTCGCGAGGCGCGTCCGCTCCGACGGGTCGCATGTCAGGTTGCGGTCGTCGTCGCGACACAGGATCAGGTCGGGTGGGACACCGACGAGGACGCCCTGGGGCAGGACGGCGATCGCTCGGGGCAGCACGAGTCCGTCGAGGAAGACGTGGCTCTCGTCCATGCGTCCGTCCCGATCGACGTCCTCGAGCACGACGACGCGCCCGACGGGGCGCTCTTCGCCCGATCCGTCGATGTCGGGCATGAACCCGCGCATCTCGACGACGTAGAGCCGCCCGGCGTCGTCCCAGTCGATCGCGACGGGGTCGACGACGAGCGGCTCGGCGGCGACGAGCTCGGCGCGAAAGCCCGGCGCGAGCCGGAACGTCTGGCGTTCCCGCTCGGGATCGAGCACGGGTGCCGGCGGTACGTCGACGCGCGCGAGGATCGTCGCGGGATCGGGGCCGCGATAGAGGCGCCAGCCGATCGCGAGCGTCGCGGCGATGGTCCCGACGAGGGCGAGGAGAATGACGAAGGCCCGGCGCAATCGCTTCAAATCGGATCCCGTCGCATGCGCGACCAATCGTGATCAGCGCCCATCCTGGCGTTGCAACTCCCGCCCGCAAACCGACTGCCGGATGCTACGCGAGCGCGACGGCCGCGCCCACCTCGAGCTCGTCGATCGGGGGGCTGATCGTCGCATTCGAGGATCTGGCCGTTAGAGTCTCGCTTCGTGCCGGCGTTCGTCGAGGTCGGTGGCGCAAGCGAGAAGAGGGAGAGACGTTCGAGGTGGAGCACTCGGAAACCGTGGCTGCGAACGCCGACGTCGAGCCAGAGGGAAGCCTGCTCCGCGTTGCGATCGCGGGCGCGGCGGGCTTCGTCGGTGCTGCCTTGAGCGAGCGGATCGCGGGGCGCTGTGTCGTGCTCGCGCTCGGTCGGCGCTTCGCGAAGCCGACGCTCGTCGACGAGGGCCGGCTACCGACGCGGCCGGGTGTCCAGCCGCGACGGTGCGATCTCTTCTCCGTCCACCAGACGCAGCAGGCGCTCACGGGGGCGGACGTCGCGGTCTATCTCGTCCATTCGATGAGTCCGAACGCGCGACTCACGCAGGGGCGTTTCGCGGACCTCGACCTGTTGCTGGCCGACAATTTTGCGCGGGCGGCCGCGAAGGCAGGTGTTCGGCGCATCGTCTATCTCGGCGGACTCCTGCCAACCGACCCCGATCAGGCGCTCTCCGCGCACCTCGCCAGCCGTTTCGAGGTCGAGAAGGCGCTCGCTGCCCATGGTGTCCCAGTGACGGCTGTGCGCGCCGGTCTCGTCGTCGGCGCCGAGGGCTCCTCGCTCGAGCTGCTCGTCAAGCTGGTCGAACGCTTGCCGGTCATGATCTGCCCGAGCTGGACGTCCTCGCCGACCCAGCCGATCGCGCTCTCCGACGTCGTGCGCCTGCTCGAAGCCTGCTGCTTCGACGAGGCGACGCGCGGTCGCGTCTGCGAGGTGGGCGGCCCCGATGTCATGTCCTATCGCGAGATGATGAAGGCGACCGCTCGCGTGCTCGGTCGGCGTCGCCCGATGCTCGCCGTCCCGCTCGTGACGCCCGCGCTCTCCGAGCTCTGGGTCTCGCTCGTGACGGGCTCTTCGCGCAGTCTCGTGCGGCCGCTCGTCGAGAGCCTGCGCCATCCGATGGTCGTCGAAGACGGCTGGCTGCAGGCGAAGCTGGGCCTGCCCGGTCAGTCCTTCGAGGAGGCCCTGCGCGAATCGATCCGCAAGTCGCGGCTCTGGAAGCGTCCGATCGCGCGCTCGGTCCAGCGACTCGATCTGCCTCGCGGTCGCGATGTCGCCTGGGTCGCCGAGGAGTATCCGCGTTGGCTCGAACGCGCGGCTCCGTGGCTGTTGCGGATCGAGCACGAGGGCGACGCGTTACGGATGGGCCTTCGCTTCCTGTCCCGAACACTGCTGGTCTTGAGCCGTCATCGTGAACGCGAGGGCGCCGGTCGCTATCTGCTCCGCGTGACCGGCGGCTGGCTGGCCGGTCGCGTTCCCCAGGGCGATCCCCGGCTCGAATTCCGGGAGACGCCCGACGGGCGACACGTGCTGGTCGCGCTGCAGGATTTCGAGCCGCACCTGCCCTGGTGGCTCTATGCAGCTACGCAAGCGCGCCTGCACCAGCTCGTGATGGCCGGCTATCGCCGCTACCTCGCGCGACTGGCGAGGAGCGGGCGCGAGGCGATCGCGCCCGATTCGCGTGCCGCCCGGTAGCACGAGGGCTCACTTCGCGTAGCCCAATGCGCGCAGCTCTTCGCGCATCGCATCGGGCGCGACGACCGCGCGCGTCGAGGGACGCGTCACCCCGCGGCTCTCGTGACGTTCGAGCACGGAGACGAGCGCGCGGACGATCCCCGGTCGTTCCGCTGCAAGGTCGGTCGACTCCCCGGGATCGTCCTCGCCGTCGAAGAGTCGGATCGATCCATCGCCGCGCCGGATCAGGACCCAGCGTCCGGATTCGAGCCGGACGCTCTTGCCGTACTCCGTGAAAATCGGCTCGTCCGGATGCATCGCGGGCGTGCTGCCCGGCAGCCGACTGCGACCATCGACACGATCGAGCGGCGCGGCGCCGACGAGATCGAGCACGGTCGGTCCGAGATCGATCCCCGAGATGGGCCGTGCGATCCGGCCGGGTGCGAGACCGGCGCCCGCCATGATCAGCGGCACGCGGACGTTCTCGCGATACACATCCCCGTGTTCCCAGCCGCCATGCTCTCCGAGCTGCTCGCCGTGGTCCGCGCTCACGACGAGGAGGGTCTCGTCGTCGAGCAGGTCGAGATCGGCGAGCCCTCCCACGAGGCGCTCGAGCTGGCGATCGAGGTAGGCGACCTCGGCGGCGTAGAGTCTCGCGAGCTGGTCGCGATCGGGTCCGGTGATCCCGTTGCCGCGGGCGATCGCAAGGTGGAGACGTTCGGCGCTGCCGTCCATCGGCCCCTCGTATCGTCGGGCGGCTTCACTCCACCACGCCGAGGGGGCTCGGTAGTCGACGTGTGGATCCATGAAATGGACGTAGACGAGATAAGGTCTACGCTCGTCGCGTGTCTCTCGACGAGCGCGGCTCAGGACGTCTCCCCAACGCAGCACCGCCCGGACGAGCTGCGCCGCCGACTCGCGCTCGGCACGGTCGCCGCCGACCTCCCGGTAGAGGTCGAAGGGAGCGGTGAATCCCGTCGCCGCGTTCAAGAACGGGTTCTTCTGGAAGCCGGCCGTGTGGTAGCCCGCCTCCCGGAGCCGGCCGACCCAGGTCGCCGTCCCCGGTGCGAATCCGACCAGACGATCGGCGGACTGCGGCGCGCCGCGCGTCGCGGGATCGAGCGTCGACGGCCAACGTGCCGAGAACGAAGCCAGCATCGAGGGCAAGGTCCAGGGGGCTGGCGCGATCACGCGCTCGAAGACGACGCCGCGTGACGCGAGTCGGTCGAGAAAGGGCGTGGCGGCGGCGATCGGCTTCGACGCCGCCACGTCGGACGCCGATCGACGAGACCGCTCCCGATAGGTCCCGATCGCGTCGGCCCGCAAGGTGTCGACGACGATCCACACGATATCGGGGCCCGGGTGCGCGGGACCGCGACCGCCGCTCGCCTCGATCGCCGCGCGCAGTCGGGACGTGTCGACGGCCCGGAGCCCCAGCAAGAGCGCGATTCCCGCGAGCGCGCCGATCGCAACGGCAGGCACGCCCGCCGGCCGGAAGCCCGCAGCCTTTCTGCCGAGAAGAAGGCCCGTGGCGATCGAGATCAGAGCGAGCCCGGCGCTCGCCTCGGGCGATCGGAACGAGACGAAGCCGAGGCGCCCGCCGCCCGTCCACAGGACGAGCGTCGCGGCCGCCGCGCAGAGCAGTCCGAGCCAGACGAAGAATCGCCCGCGCACCGCCTCGCGTGCTCCCGGTCGGGGTCCGACGACGAGCACGCCCGTGACGGCCACGAGCAGTGCCGGGGCCGTCCAGGTTTCATGCCACGAGAAGACGACGCCGTCCGCGACGTGCCAGTCGCCACCGCCGCCGAGGATCGACGTACACGGCGGCACGAGAAAGACGGCGATCAGGCTTCCGAGCCAGCGCATGCTTCGAAGACCTCTCCTGACGCACCGCGACACCAGCCCGCCGACGGCAGGCGGCGTATACTGCGCCCCGGCGAGATTCCGATCGCAGCGTATTCCTCGCCGAGACGCCCCGGTAGCTCAGCCGGATAGAGCGGCTGCCTTCTAAGCAGCGGGTCGCAGGTTCGAGTCCTGCCCGGGGCGCCATTACTCTTAGGGGTCCATCGATCGCCCGCGAACGAGTGCCGACATCGAGGTCCAGCACGCGGCGATCCGCTCTCCGTTTGCGTGCTTCGCTACAGCATCCGCGCGAAGAGCCGCACGAAATCGCTCTCCGTCAGGATGCCGACGACCCTGCCTTCGCGTACGACGGGCAGGCAGCCGATCTTGTTGTCCACCATCAGGTTTGCGGCCTCTCGGATGCGCATGTCGGGCGGCGCGGCGTGGACGTTCGTCTGCATGACTTCCTTCACCTTGATCGCGGCGAGGAGCTTCTCCTTCGCGACGCTGCCGTAGCCGAGCGCCTTGAGCAGACCTCCCTGGAACAGGTCGCGTTGGCTGACGATGCCGACGAGGGTCTCGTCGCTGTCGATGACAGGCAGATGACGGATCCTTCCGAGCGACATGAATTGATCCGCGAGCGCCAGCTCTTCGTTCTGATCGAGCGTGACGACCTCCTCGGTCATGAGATCGGAAACGACCATCTCGTTCATCGGCTTCTCCTTCGATTGCTCGTGCGTGGGTGAGTGCGGCTCGTAGTGTGCCAGCGTGACGACGGGGTGACGAGTCGCGCATCACCCGCGTCGATCGGGTCGACTACGCCGCCGTGAGGCGCCCGTAGACCGTCGAGAGCGTCGCGAGTAGGTCCTCGGGGCGCCGGAGTGCGCTCCAGCCATTCCTTCCGAAGAGCGCGGGTAGATGGTCGCGTGCGACCGAGTCGACGGCGAGGGCGTGCGCGCGGACGCCGGCGTGCTCGGCCTCCTCGACCGCCTTGCGGACGTCCGCCACGCCGTAGCGACCCTCGTAGCGGTCGTAGTCGGTCGGCTTGCAATCGCTTACGAGCAGCAGCAGCCGGCGTTCGGCGCTCTGGCTGACGAGATCGGCCGTCGCGTGTCGCAGGGCGGGACCGACGCGTGTGTAGCCCGTCGGCTGCAGGGCGGAGAGTCGGCGCATGCCGAGGGGCCACGTTTCGCCGAAGCCACGAACCGTCCAGACGTGACAGCGGTTCCGGGTCTCGGACGCGAAGGCCAGGATCTGCAGCCGGTCCCCGAGCTCATGGGCGACCTGGCCGAGCACGAGGGCGGCCTCGCGTCCGACGTCGAGCACGCGTCTGTCCGCGACCCACGAGTCGGTCGACATCGAGACGTCGAGCAGGACGGTCGTCGCGAAATCTCGTCTTCGCTTCTCGAGTCGACGGTAGACACGGGGGTCCTGCTCGCAGCCGGCAAGAAACGATACCCGCGCGTCGGTCGCGGCCTCGAGGTCGATCTCCTCGCCGTCGAGCTGGTGGGGTGCCGCGCGCAGGCCCGCGCGTGCGGCCTCGAGTCGGCGCCGCAGCTGGCGAACGAGCGGGCGGTGGGTCCGGAGCTTCTCCCGCGCCCATGCGGGATCGCCTTCGCGCGCATGCGCTGGATAGACGGCACACCACGCGTCGCGGTAGCGACGTTTGCGCGCGTCCCATTCGTCGTAGTGGATGGCGGCCCGCGCCACGCCTTCGCGGTCCGCGGCACCGACGTCGATCCCGAAATCGAGATCGGCTCGCAAGAGCGAGCGCGTCGTCTCGTCCCCGCGAAAGAGCGCGCCCAGATCGACCTCTTCGAGCGCCTCGAGATGGGCCTCGAGCTCGTCGCTGCCGTCAAGATCCCTCCCCGGTCCCTTGTAGCTGTCGAGGCTCTCCGCGCGCTCGAAGGGCGCCGAGGGCGGAGGATCGTTCTTCTGCGCGTTGTCGTCTTCGGAGTCGATCAGTCGAAGCGAGTCGATCGCCGGGGCTTCGAACTCGCTCGTCGGCTGCTCGGTCGCTTCGCGCTCGGCGCCCGAGGCAGCCGCCGGGCTGGCCTCCGGCTCGCCCTCGAACCAATCGCCCCAGATGGGGACTGCGGGACTGCGTCGCCGTCCCTCGCGCGGGCCCGTGAGCAGCCGGTCGAGCTCGGGCGTATCCCAATCGCGCCCGCCCGCGAGCGCCGATCGCCGGACGTCTTCGAGGCGTCGTTCGCGCCGACTGAAGCGTCGTGTATCGAGTCGCGTGCGCGCGGCGCGCAGGGGCGTGAGTACGCGTTCGTGCATCTCCCGGAAGCCGGGCAGCTCGCGCTCCATCTGCCCGGCAGCCGCTTGCGCGAGCCGAAGCGACGCGAGCGCGCGTTCGAAGGTGTCTTCGGGCGGCGGGCGAAGACCACGACTGCGTCGTCGCATGCCGGACGCGACAACCGTCTGTACGAGGAGCGCTTCGCGATTGCCCGACGGCTCCGGCAGGAGGTCGAGCGAGGCCGGTAGCAGGATCTCCGCTCCGCGTACGCCTCCCACGCCGCGTGCGCGCCGTAGCCGGATCGATTCGCCGCAGAGCGCCTGCGCGACGATGGCCAGCCGGGCGGAGACCTCCTCGAAACGCACCGTCTGCGCCGGTACGCCTCGATCGCGCGGACGCAGTCGGCGCGACGCTCGCAGCAGGAGCCGAAAGACGTTCTCTTCCCAGTCGAGGGCCTCGCGCCAGCCCACGGCTAGAACGCCAGCGCGACCAGGTCGCGCAGGCCGCGGACGACTTCCGGCTCGTCCGAGAGCGCCTCCGCGATCGCGTGGTGGCAGGCGGCGCGCGGCGGCATGCCCGCTGCGATGAGCTGCGCGGCCTGGACGAGGAGCCGCGTCGAAGGCGGCTCGGCGAGTCCGAGCGATTCGGCTTCGCGCAGCTTGTTGGCGAGCGCGACGAGTCGCCTGGCCGGGTCGTCGTCGATGCCGGTCTCGCCGATCACGATCTCCGCCTCGACCTCCGGCTGCGGGTAGTCGAAGGAGACGGCCACGAAGCGTTGTCGGGTCGACGGCTTGATCTCCTTCATGCCGTGCTGATAGCCCGGGTTGAAGCTGGCAACCAGCATGAACTCCGCCGGTGCCTCGAGGATCTCGTCCCGGCGTTCGACGAACAGGGCTCGGCGATGGTCGGAGAGCGGATGGAGCACGACGATCACGTCGCTGCGGGCCTCCGCGAACTCGTCGAGGTAGAGGATCGCGCCCGTGCGGACGGCGCGCGTCGCCGGACCGTCCTGCCAGACCGTCTCGCCCCCCTCGAGCAGGTAGCGTCCCATCAAGTCGACGGCGGAGGTCTCGTCGTGGCAGGCGACCGTGACGAGCGGCCGACCCAGGCGCGCGGCCATGTGCTCGACGAATCGTGACTTGCCGCAGCCGGTCGGTCCCTTGAGAAGCAGTGGCATGCGTAGCGCATGAGCGCGCTCGAAGACGTCGCATTCGTCGGCGATCGGGCGGTAGCGCGGGATGCTCGTCGCGGGGACTGCGGACGCGACCACGACGGCGGCCTAACGGCCCTGGACGGCTTCGTCCGAGGGGAGCCCGTACTGCACGAAGTTCCCGATGAACATCACGACGCCGAGCGTGAGCAGGCAGGCTGCCAGGACGACGCCCCCGAAATGGACCTCGATCGCCTCCTGAACTCCGAGGAAGTCCTGGCCCATCTTGCGCTCCATGTAGACCTGCGCGATGCCGGCAACGGCGAAGGCGCCGGTCATGCCGAGCATGCCGACATTCGACGTCCAGAACGCCCACTCCGGCAGCCATCCGGAGAAGAGCTTGCGACCCGTGAGATTCGGGAGCGCGTAGCTGATCATGGCCAGGACGAGCATTGCGTAGGCGCCCCAGAATGCCATGTGACCGTGCATCGCCGTGATGATCGTGCCATGGGTCCAGAGATTGACCTGCGGCAGCGTGTGCGCGAAGCCGAGGAAGCCCGCACCGACGAAGGACATGACGCCGCAGCCGACGGTCCAGAAAAGCGCGATGCGATTGGGATGATTCATGCCGCCACGGCGCGCCATCGTGACGGCGTACATCGCCATCCCGAGAAACGCGAGCGGCTCGAGCGCCGAGAAGAGACCGCCGATCACGAGCCAGTACTCCGGGGCGCCGATGAAATAGTAGTGGTGTCCCGTGCCGAGAATGCCGGAGAGGAACGTGAAGCCGACGATTACGTAGAGCCACTTCTCGATCAGCTCGCGGTCGACGCCCGTGAGCTTGATCAGCAGGTAGGAGAGGATGCCCCCCATGATCAGCTCCCAGACACCCTCGACCCAGAGGTGGACGACCCACCACCGGAAATACGAGTCGATCACCTGACTCTCGAACGTGATCATGCCCGGGAGGTAGAGGAGGGCGGCGGCGGTCAGACCGAGCAGCAGGACGCTGCCGGTCGTCGTGAAGCGCTCGGCGCCGAGGGCCGTGCGGCCGACGATGTAGAGGAAGAGGAGGACGTCGACCACGACCAGATAGTCGAGGGGACGCGGAATCTCGAGAAACTTGCGGCCTTCCCACCAGCCGAATTGGAAGCCGATCAGCGCGGTGACGCCGACCACGACGAGCCCGACCCATTGGATCACGGCGAGCTTCTCGCTGTAGAGCTCGCGATCGCTCTCCTCCGGCACGATGTAGTAGGCCGCGCCCATGAAGCCCGACAGGAGCCAGAAGACGAGCAGATTGATATGCGAGGTCCTGGCCGCATTGAACGGGAGCCACTCGTGGAGCGGGTCGTAGCCCATATGCGCGAAGGCCATGACGAACCCGAACACGATCTGCAGCGTGAAGAGCAGCATCGAGGTCGCGAAGAACAGATAGGAAACTCGCTGGGAGCGGAACTTCATCTCGAGACTCCTACTGGAGGGTTCTGAGCCAGGCGACCAGCTCGGTCCGAAGCTCGTCGGACAAGCCGAGGTTCGGCATCGCGGTACCGGGCTTCACGGACTGCGGATCGGCGAGCCATCGATCGAGCTGATCGGGCGTGAAGCGCGTGGCGACGCCGTCGAGCGCGGGCCCGACCGCACCACCCGCACCCCCGACCGAGTGGCAGGCGACGCAGATCGAGTCGAAATAGGCCGGCCGCGAGCTCGTTCGCGAGACTGCCTGCGCGACCACCGCGTCGGGCTTGAGATCGGGCTCCGGAGGGAAGCCGTTGGTATCGATCCGACCGATCCAGTCGAGAAAGGCGATCACGGCCGTGATGTCTTCCTCGCTGAAGTCGTATTGGACCATCCGACGTTTGCCGGGATACATCGCCTGCGGATCGCGCAGGAAGACGCGGATCCACGCCTCGCCGCGGCGCTCGACCACGCGAGTCAGCTCGGGCGCGTAGTAGGCACCCTCGCCGAGGATCGTGTGGCAGCCCATGCAGTTGTTGTCGTCCCAGATCGTCTTGCCGCGGACGACCTGCGGCGTGATGAGATGGGAGTTCTGGCGCTCCGGAATCTGTCTCAGGGTGTCGACCGTGAGCACGAGGAAGATGGCCGTGAAGAAGACCGTTCCCCCCAAGAAGAAGATCCGCGCCTGCGACTTCGTGAGCATCTGAGGCCGCTCCTCGAGTCTCGGGGTTGGCGACCCGGCATTCGATCGCCGGCCGCGCCCGGATTCGCATGATCGCCACCCATCGCGATGGCGTGCGGCGCATTGTAGATATTCTCATGTAATTGTCATGTATTGTTTCTTCACTACGATCGAGCCGATCGCCAGGCGAGGACCGGTGCCCGGCGCCGAGGACGGCGACGCGAGACGCCGACCGGGGACGGCAACAGGAACGGGAGTCGAGCGGGATGCTCCTTTCGAAGACCGCCCGCTATGCGCTGCAGGCGGCGACCGTGCTGGCCGAGCAGCGAAGCGAACCCGTCCAGGCACGTGAGCTGGCCGCGGCAACGGGGATTCCGCGCAACTACCTGGGCAAGCTCCTCCACCAGCTCGCGCGCCACGGCGTGCTGACCTCGGAGCGGGGCTCGCGCGGCGGCTTTCGATTGGCCGGGGACCCGGCGCGAACTTCCCTCGCGCAGATCGTCGAGCCGCTCGAGCCGGGCTTCGCAGAGCAGAAATGCCTGCTCGGCCGACCCGTCTGCAGCGACGACGACCCCTGCCTGGCGCACGACCGTTGGCAGGTCCTCTCGCAGCAGGTCCGTCGCTTCCTGGAGGAGACGACGCTCGAGGATCTGGTCAAGCGGCGCTGAGGGGACAGGCCGCGGCTTCGACCACTCGATTCGCGCATCGACGCTGGCGCCAGCCGAGCCCCGTGATCCCGATCATCAGTCCCAGAGTCAACCCGGGCTCGGGCAGGGTATAGAGCACGATGTCGTTTCCGTCCCCGCCCGAATAGGTGATGAAGAGACCCGCCCCGTTGAAGGTGTCGACGAGGCCCCCCTCGCCGAAATCTTCGAACATGCCCAACAGCGTGCCATCGACCCGAAGGATCTCGAAGGAATCGCCGGGCGCCAGCTGGAAGTTCCCGACGAGTGATACCTCGAGCTTGCTGCTCTCGATATCGGCGATCTCGGTCACGGTGACCTCGTCGAAGTCGATGCCCGGTGTCGGCCCCCCGATTTCGATCTCGAGGCTTCCGCCGTTGCTCTGATCGTACTCCTCGAGGAGCACGGCGCCGATCGAGTCACCGATCTCGAGGGTTCCGCGGTTGCGGAGCGGAGTGCCCATGTCGACCCCGTCGGCGAGCGTCATCGTTGCGCCCGCGTCGTTGACGAGCTCGCCGGAGCCACCGAACACGGTGGTCGCGCCGAACGTCGAATCGCCTTCGAGCCAGAGTCTCCCGCTCGGGTCCCGCAGCTCGATCGTGGCGCCGCTCGGCCAATCGGTCGTGGCAACGATCGACCCGGAGGTCTGTCCGATGACCGCCACGTGGGCGCCCGCTCCAAACACGATCGATGGAGCGACGAGCTCGTTGTTGTAGTCGGTCGTGAAGCTCAGCTGACCGTCGATCTCGAGCGCGGAGTCGAACTCCACGCGATTCGCATTGCCGATATCGATCACGCCACCGAACGGATCGCTCAGCGAGCCTTGCAGCAACAGGTCGCCCGAACGCGTGACATCGAGCCAGCCCGTTTCCGCGATGACGCCGTCGAGGTCGAGGCTGTTCGCCACGGAGGAGAAGAGCGTGAGGTCGCCGTCATCTGGGCGCACGGTTCCAGAGAGCTCGAATGCGCTCCCCGAGACCAGTCCGAGCGTTCCGTGACCGCGGATCTCACCGAATTGATGCACTCTGATCAAGTAGGTCGAGAAGGCCGCGCCCCCTCGCAGTAACAGATCGGAGTGGTCCTCCAAACGAAGCGCTCCCGTGGCGAAGCCGGAACCCAACCCGCTGGTCGGGTCGACGACGATCGCTCCGCCCCTCTCGATGTGGGTGGTACCGAGCCCCGAGCTGCCTGTCACGTTCAGGGTGAATCCATCGGTCTCAAGCGACACGTCGCGCAGATGCAATCCACCGAGGGGCCCAACGTCTCCGTAGAGACGAACGTCGTCCTGGCCGATTCCGCTGCCGATGTCATCGCCGTCGAGGATGACGACATCGCCTGGACCAGGAGGACCCGTGTTGGGGACCCAGCTGAATGGGTTGGTGCGCCACGGGTAGAAATAGGAACAGTCGGGCGGCTGTTGGAAGAGCAGACAGTCGTTGTCGAGAACGTTGTACACCGGATTCGGATTCCAGCGATACTCCGCCGCAGAGACGCTGTCGGCCCATGCGGCCACGCCGACGAGCGCGTAGAGAGGGAAGAGAAGTGACGTGGTTCGCGAGCGGATTCGTTGCTTCATCCTGACAGGCTATGCCGCTGCGTTTCGTGCCGGCCGTTAGCTACTTCACACAACGGTGCTTTCGCACGAGGGCTACTATCTTCTTGGTGGCGTCGAGATCTCGTGGGCGGTTCTCGAGAGTCTGCCTCGGACGATCCCGCAGATCTCTTCGATCATCATCTCGGCGCCCACGAGGTTCAGATGACAGCAGGCGTCGCGGTACATCGGCGCGACGATTTCTTCGAACATCCCAGTCAGATCATGAAAGAGCACACCCTCGGCAGCCAACCTCGCGCCTTCGGCGATGAGCAATGGGTAGCCCTGCTCGATCGGTCGGCGATAGGGATGGTGCTCGATGAAAGCGATCGACTTCTCGGCGTCGGACATCGGTTTCGAGTCGATGTGATATTGGTTCGGTTGGAGGAAATGAAAATACCTGCCACCATTGAATTCGGTGAGCGCATGCATCTGGCGTGAAGATCGTGCCCACGTCTGCGAGACCTCGCGATAGGCTTCTGCCATGGACCCTCGGCCATCGCGGATCGAATAGATCTGTTCCTGGTCCGATAGATCGTCGATCTCGCGAATACGATTGCGGAGATCGAAGAGGCCCGATTCGGCCCGGTCGCTCGCGACTCTCCAGAGCAGCGAGACCGCGGGACTGCGGTAGAGCTTGAGCTCGAGGAGTCGCTCGGCCCACCGCGCGCGCTGCGCCTCCGCGATCGCGAGCTCGGCGAGCAGCTTGGTCTTCTCGGGAGATACCACGTTGGAGACCCGCTCGTGCCAACGGCGAGGAAAGTGGGGTAGGACGCCGGCAGCCACGTTCTCCGAGACCGAGAGCGCCAGCTCGTTGAAACCGTCGAGGTTGATGACGATGTCGAAGCGCGCTCCTCGCGCGTAGAGATCGGTCAGGATGTGGAGCTGCTGCGGCTGTTTGTAGCCGCCATTTGCGAAATTGAGAATCTCGATCTGCTGGCCCTGCGACCCTAGACAAGCAGGCATCCGATTGCGGGCATGAAACGCGAAGCCCGCTGCGACCGATCCGCCGAACACGGCGATCCGTACGACGTCCTGCTCGGGAGGGGCGAGCGGCCGATCCTCCGCGGCATGAGAGAAGCCCATGCTCGAGACTGCGTAGCGAGACCCCGAACGATAGGGATCGACGACGTACCCGAAGAAGGGATGGATCGTCTCGTGATATGCCTCGCGGTCTGGCTCGACGTCCTCGACCGCTGCAGCGCGCGGAGCGACGCTCGAGGCGGCATCTCGCATCGCATGGCGGACGGCGGTCTTCGAGTAGCCAGAGCCCTGCGTGACCGCATGGCCCAGAATCGCGATCAGTTCGATCGCAATATAGACGATACCGATCGTCACTCCGGTGAAGATCCATCTCTTCGGACGAGCGTGGTCCATTGGCCGACTACTCTAGAACGTATCTCATAAACCCGCTGAGCTAAGCTTCACGTGTGATCTCGGCGGTCTTCCTCGCTGATGTTGGTTCGGCCTACCCCCCTTTGTGGGGGGATTCATGGACCTGACCGAAGCGCAGTGGGATTTCATCGAGCCGCTGCTTCCGAAGCCGAAGCGACGCGCGGATGGTCGCGGACGCCCTTGGCGCGACCCTCGCGATGTTCTTCACGGGATTCTCTGGGTGCTTCGAACGGGTGCGCCGTGGAAGGATTTGCCGCCGCGATATCCCCCGTACCAGACGTGCCATCGCCGGTTCCAGCAATGGTGTCGCGACGGAACGCTCGAGAAGGTTCTCCACGCTCTGGCTCGAGACCTCTACGAGCGAGGCGGGATCGACGTCACCGAGTGTTTCATCGATGGCACCTTCGCAGGGGCCAAAAAGGGGGCTCTTGCGTCGGAAAGACCAAGCGGGGCAAGGGGACCAAGATCATGGCAGTCACAGACCGCTCTGGTCTTCCTGTCGCCGCCTGCATCGCCAGTGCTTCACCAGCTGAAGTCACCCTCGTCGACGAAACGCTCGACAGCGGATTTCTCGACGTGGAGCCCGAGCTTCTGATCGGCGACAAGGCCTACGACTCGGACCCTCTCGATCGTCATCTTCTCGAGACCCGAGGCATCACGCTGATCGCGCCGAATCGAAGAAATCGGAGGGTGCCGACACAGGATGGCCGTCCCCTCCGTCGCTACAAGCGCCGCTGGAAGGTCGAGCGGCTCTTCGCCTGGATGCAGAACTTTCGGCGACTCACGACACGGTGGGAGTATCACGCCGAGAACTTCCTCGGATTCGTCCGCCTCGGGTGCATCTGCATCTTGTTGCGGCGTTTATGAGATAGCTTCTAGTCAGCTCCGCGATGAACTCCAATCGTCGCGGCCCGACGTCGTCGGACGCGTCGTCTCGACGGGATCGAAGGGGCCCCGAACCCTACCGGCAGCCCGTCGCTAGAACGCGTATCCGTAGAGCTCGATCTCCCGTCGGCGCGACTGCGCGACCGATTCTCGCATCGCGTCGTCGTAGTAGTCCCGGTACGATGCATGTCGGCTCGTATTGAGTCGCGGCAACCTGTGGCCCGCGATCCCGATCGTTGCGCAGATCGTCGCGAAGTCGGCCGACAGGTTCTCGAATCGTCCGATGAAGTCGACGATCTGTCGATCGCCGAGATGCGTCCAGTCCGTCTGTCGGCTCTTCGATTTCTCGTTGTAGACGTGGAGATACTCGGCGAACGAGAGATGCCGAGTCGCCTCGTGCGCGGCGTGAGACGGATCGCTCAGGATGAAGTGGTAGAGCGAGACCGCGCGATCCCACGGATTCCGTGTGAACGCGAACTTGAATACCCCCCCCCCAATTCGCCTGCCCGATCTCGCGTTCGACCTCGTGCGGGAGGATGTGATTGTGGAACTGAACCGCGTCCGGGTCGGCATTCAGGAGCGTCGTGCGCATGCTGATCCCGGCGCTCTTCGGAACGTGTAGGAAGACGAAATTCAGCTTCTCGGAGTAGATCGCCAAGCCAGGGACTCCGGAGTACTCGTCCGTTCGGACGCGGCACGAGGTGGGAGATTCGACGCAGACTGGAGTGATATCGGCGAATTCCGCCCTGCGACTGAACCGGGGGTTGCACGCGATCTTCTCGACGGATTCCACGACGCGCGACTCGTCCGTTTCCCCGTCGAGCATCGGGCTCGGTCTCGCGCGCAGGCCTGAGACAGCGTGTCCCGAAGCGCGCGATCGGGAGCGCACCCGGAAGGGAGACGATCGATGGCTGCCCACGCGGGGTCCTATCCAGCTGCGCCCGGACGCCCTACGCTTCGGCGCGGATGCCTGCGATCGCGCCGCCGACGGAACGGCTGCACGACGGGCTGGAGAAGCCATGAAGATCGATCACGTGAACCCGGCTGGCCTGTTTGCACTCGACGGCTTCTCCCAGATCGTCGTCGCCGAGGGCGCGCGGCGAACCGCCTATATCGCAGGTCAGGGCGCCTTCGACGAGAAGTTCGTGCTGCAGGGCGAGGGGGATCTGCACGCGCAGACCGTGCAGGCCTTTCGGAATCTCCGCACGGCCGTCGAGTCGCTCGGCGGGACCGTCGCCGATATCGTCAGCTCGACGATGTACGTCGTGAAGCTCGACGCGAAGAAGGTCGAGATCTTCACCGCGGCGATGGCGGAGGCACTCGACGGCGAGGCGTTTCCGCCCAATGCGTCGAGCCTGATCGGCGTGGAGGCCTTGGCCGGTGAGGGGATGTTGGTCGAGATCAGCGCCGTCGCCGTGCTCGACTGACGGGCTCGACGCGACGGCAAGACCCGCGCGCGGAGTCGGCTCGCAGGCGGATGCCTGGCGAGCGTGACTCGTGCCGGCGCCAGGCGAGGTGGAAGCAGGGCATGGCCGACGACGTCGGAGAGATCGCGGGAATCTACCGCTATCCGGTCAAGAGCATGCTCGGCGGGTCCCTCGAGCGTACCCGGCTCGAGCGGGACGGTCTGCCTGGCGACCGCGCCTGGGGTGTGCGCGACGAGCGTCGCGGAGACTTCTTCGTCGGCAAGCGATCCGGTGCCTTGATGGCGTGTCGCGCGCGCTATGTCGACGGCTTCCGAAGTGCCGGCGAGGTGCCGGAGATCGTACTTCCCGACGGTGCGACGTTTCGGGCCGACGCACGCGATGCGGGTCGACGGGTCGGCGAGCTCGTCGGGCACGAGGTCAGCCTATGGGCCGCGTCGCCCGAGGCCCGGTCCGTCGAGCCGAGCGGCGAGGGGTCCCTCGACGACGATCTGGTCACGATGATGGCGCGTCTGCCCGGCGAGCCGATGCCGGACTTCTCCGACCCGCCGAAGGCGCTGCTCGAGGTCTACGCGCGGGGCGGTCCTTTCTTCGATGCCTATCCGCTCCTGCTGCTGTCGGAGCGCTCGATCGCGACCATCTCCGACGCGGCAGAGGACAGTCGGATCGACGTGCGTCGCTTTCGTCCCAACCTGCTCGTTCGAACGAAGAGCGACGAGGCCTTTCCCGAGCAGGCGTGGATCGGACGTCGACTTCGTGTGGGCGACGCGATCGTCGAGGTGCATGCCGGCTGCGATCGCTGCGTCATGACGACCCATGGCTTCGCCGACCTGCCGAAGGATCCCCGGGTGATGCGCGCGCTCGTGCGCGAGAACGCAGGCCGGCTCGGCGTCTACGCGACCGTTCTGCAAACGGGTGGCGTCGAGTCGGGCGCTCGGGTGCGCACGGTCTGAAACGTGGCGCAGGGGAATCGGGAAGGGGCGGGTGTGCGAGCCGCTCGCCTGGCGAGCGACGAGCGCGGGCCCGGACCCTGGCTCGGTGGGCTCGTCGTGCTGCTCGTCGCCTTTGCCTATCGAGCGGTCTGGCAGCGCGGCGAGCTGGTCGATTTCGAATCGTTGGTGTTCCGGCCGGACGCCTTCCCCGCGCAGGTCGTACTGTTGCTCGCGGGCTGGCTGCTCTGGCGCCGGCGCGCTTCGTTCGCGCAGCAGGCACGTGCGGCGGGAACGGCGCGGACTGGTCCCTCGTCGCTCTCGCTCCTGCTCCTCGCGTTCCTGCTGTTTGGCTGGGCCCTTCGCGTCGGGGTCATCGGTCCGCTTCTGCTCTCGCTCTCGCTCGTCTTGCTGGCCTGGGCGGCCTGGACGGCGGGCCCGCGTGGCTGCCGGATCGTCGCGCTGCCGGCGGCCGTGCTCGTGGCCGCCGCGCCGATCCCCGAACCGATCGAGGACGAGCTCGTCTGGCAGCTCCAGCTGCTGACGGCGCGCGGGGCCGGCTGGCTGCTCGCGCTGATCGGTCGTGACTTTACGCAGAGCGGTGTGATCCTGCGTGGCCAGGAGCATGTCTTCCATGTCATCGACGGCTGCAGTGGCTGGAACGGCATCGGCTTGCTGCTCGTGGTCGCCGTGATCGTACGCGAGCTGTTCCGCGCGGCGGGCGCGCGGATGTGGCTGCTGGTCCTCCTCGCGCCGCCCCTCGCGCTCGTGCTGAACGTCGTCCGCGTCGCCTACGTCGCCGCCAGTCCCGAGCCCGAAGCGCTGGCCGGCGCGGGCGGCGACCACACGCTGCAGGGCGTCGCGATCGTGTGCGTCGGAACCGCGATCGTCTATCTCGTCGGTCTGCTGCTCGCGACGGGCCGTGCCGACGGTCGGGGTGCTGCCAGTGCCGACGACCGGCACGCCCCATGCGCTACCGCTCGGGATGCCGACGCGCCACGACCGGATCGCGTGGGTGCTGCGGCCGTCGCCGCACTCTTTGCCGTCGCTTCGCTTCTGGTCTCCCGCTCGCCCGAGCTCGAGCGGTCACCCGAGCCCGCCCGCCTCCGCTTTCCCGAGACGCAGTCGGGATGGCTTAGCGAGACCGCACCGCACGATCCACTCTTCACGGGGGTCTTTCGACAGCGCATCCACCGGCGCTATCGGCATGCGGGCGGAGCGGATCGACCCACGCAGTTCATCGACGTCCTGATCGCGCGCGAGCCGATGCTCGCTGCCAGCGATAGCCGGCTCTTCTCATCCAAGCGCGGCCAGCCCGGACCGGAGTGGGAGGCGATCGCGACGGTGTCGGTGCGGCTCTGGCGACTCGCGGGTCGCGCCGCCGACCAGACGACGTGCACGCGGCCGACGGGCGAGTACGCCATCAGCTATGTCTGGTCACCGGACAGTCCGGGTCCGCTGCGTCGGTCGTGGTCGACCTTCTGGGGACTCGCGTGGTCATCCGGCGCAGACGAGGGGCGCACGCTCGTTCGCCTGACCGCCTACGCTCCGCACGGCGGTCCCCTGATGCTCGACCGCGCGAAGCAGCGACTCGATCGCTTCGTCGAGGCGTTCCGGCCGGCGCTGCAGGCGCTGTGAGTCGCGGGCGGTCGGGGTGTGGATCGGCTGCGGTACCTTCGCGCGTCCCATGTCCCAAGAGAAGACTCGAAACGCGTGGCTGGCCATCCTGCTGTTCGCGATCACCCTGACGGGCTGCGATCGCACTCCTTCGGACGCGACTCTGTCCTCGGAGACCCCGGACACGCGCTCGTCCGCCGCGTCGGGCGGCGCGGAGGCCGGGCGACCGAGTGCCGAGGGGCTGGCTCGGGCGCTGGCAGAGCCGGACGCCTATCGACGAACGGCGCGGATCGCGGCCCTCCTCGCGGAGGATCGGGCCGCGCGCGCGGGGCAGGGTGCATCCGAGGCCGGGTCCTCCGATGAGCTGCTGGTGGCGATTCGGGAGACGCTGCGCCGCTATCCCGTCGAGCTGGGTGCTTCGGAGTTCGATCTCTTCGTTCGTTACTGGGCGGAACGAGCGCCACAGGAGTCGCTCGACTGGGTCGCGCGCTACGCGTCCCCGCTCTATCGCCCCGCCTCGGTCCGCACGATCGTCGAGTCCTGGGCCGCGCGCGATCCGACGGCGGCCCTCGTCGCGATCGAAGTCCCCGCCATCATGGGAACGAACGAGATCGCCCGGGCGGCCCAGGTCGCGCTCGTCCAGGGCTGGTTCCGAAAGGACCGCGGCGAGGTCGAGGACTTCATCGTCGGTCTCGGCGCCGGGATTCATCAGGAGCGGGCGCTCTTCTCGTTTCTGCTTGCACTCGCATCGAGCGACGGGGGCGAGGCCGTGGTCCGTTGGGCCGAGGCGATCCCCGACGACCAGGAGCGCTTCAAGAAGGCGAGCTATCGCCAGGCCATGTCGGCCCTGGTCTGGCACGACAAGGCCGCCGCCGAGCGCTTCTGCGATGCCCATTGCGACGGGCCCCATGGCAAGGGGATGCGCAATGTCGTGATCCGTGCGCGGCTGGTCGCCGGTGATCCGGGCGACGAAGTCGTCGAGTGGGTCGCTGCGGTGCCCGAGCAGGACCCGGAGCAGATCGCGAACAAGCACCATTCGCTCTGGGTTGCCTACTCGACCTGGGCGTACCGACAGCGCGAGCAGGCGCTCGCCTGGATGAAGGCCGCGCTGGCTGCGGACGAGCCGTCTCGCCCCGCCTGGCTACCGGTGCTCTACGCCGAGTACGCGCGGCAGCTCGCGATCGAGACACCGGCGGAGGCGATTCCCTGGGCCGAGAAGATCGAGGAGGAATCGGAGCGGGAGCGCGCGCTCATCCGGATCGTTCGAGCCTGGCGGGCGCGGGATCCCGAAGCGGCCGACGCGTGGCTCGAGGGCTCGTCGCTTTCGCAGGCGGCGCGGGCAGAGGCCCGCCGCGCGGCGCCGCCCCGTGCGAATCCGGCGCCGCCGGGTTAGGCCGGAGCTGCCGCGGGCCTATCCGCGAAGAGCGTGTCCGAAAACAGCAAGGGCCCCGTCCGCAACACGGGGTGGCGGACGAGGCCCTTCGAGTAACCCGCTCCAGGCGAATCGATCAGTCGCTGCGGCCCGCCCGGCGGCGTCGTACCAGCGTGTGACACAGTGCGAGAGCCGCAAGGGCACCCCCGGCGCCGGCGATCGCGGTCGGCTCGGGCGTCGTCAGCTGGAGACTCACCCAGCCGCGATTGGCATTCGGACCCGAGAGCGCTCGCAGGCTGAGCGCGCCCGAGACGAGCGACACGTTGCCCACGCCCGCGACACGGCGGTCGGTACCCGAGAGGAAGAAGACCTCGGCCGGGACGGCGCCGGGCTGCGAGACTGTCACGAAGCCCGTCGTCCAGGGGAAGCCCTGCGACGCCGTCACCATGTTCGAGAGCGGGCCCGGCGCCGGTGGCGGCAAGCCGGGAATCGCGATCGAGGCGTTGATCGTGCCGAAGGGGCCGCCAGCGCAGCAGGGCGCTGGGGACGTGACGTTGATCAAGCCGAACGGGCCGTCGGCGGTCGCGAGTGGCCCGAAGGCGGTCGTCTGGGCCGGCGCAGTCAAGGGCGCGCCGGGCGCGCCGAGGCTGACCATGTTCGAGGCGCCGACGATCGCAACCGCCATGCCGGTGCTCGGAAGGGCGCCGAGGTTCAGCCAGACCGTCGCGATCGGAAGGGCGCCGCCGGCATTCGGCGGAACGCGGCCGGTACCGGCGCCGGAGCCCGGCGCGACGACGAATTGCGCGGCGCCGCCGAAGGCATTGCTACCGCCGTCGTAGCTGATGACACCGCCACCGCCGGTTCCGAGGGCCGTCGGGCCAGGTGCGCCGCCGGGCGCCATCACGGCCGAGGCCGCGGGCCAGGCGTAGCTGATGCTGGTGCCGACCTGATAGACGGCCGGATTCGTCGTGAAGACGGGAATGCGTCGCGGCGTTCCTTCGGCCTGGAGGCTCAACACGGCGGGCGGCAGCGAGATCGCGCCGCCGTTGGCGGTACCCAGCGTCTGCATGATCGTGCGCGTCGGCGTGGCACCGAACTGAACGTTGGGATTCGCCGGCACCCCCAGCTCCGGGTAGAACTGCGTTCCGGCGGTGGCCATCGCCTTGCCGCCCAGAAACACGCCGCTGTCCGGGACGGGGAGCGGCAGACCGGTCCCGATCTGGAGCGCGCCGCCACTTCGGGCGCCGGTGAGCAGGAACTGGGCGCTTGCGGTCGTGGCGAAGCCGACGATCGAAATGATGCAGGCAATTCGGAACGCAAGACTCTTGAGCGGCATGATGATCGCCTCCTCGATGAAGTTCAGACCATCCTACCACCACGCGCCGGCCGGGTGGCAGCAATTCCGCCCGAATGACGCGCAGTTCGATTGTGCGGAGCGGGCCGGATTCTTCGCCTCGATCCGCGCGGGGATCCGCTGGGGGCGCAACGGGCAGGATCCCATTGGTCATGCCTCTCGAATCGCTCGTTGCCCCCGGAGGGTCAGATCGATTCGAAGCTCATCCAGCCCCGGCGGGGGAGGCTTCCAGCCGCGAGCGGATCATCTCGACGAGCGCCTGGTTCTCCTCACTGGGTTCGAAGCGAAGCGCACGCCGGGCGCGCTCCAGGCTGGCTTCGTTCACGCGTCCGGACGCCCAGTCGAGGCGTGCGCGCTCGGCAGCCGCCCCGGCCGAGAGGGGAAAGGCGATCAAGAGTGCGTCGAGCCGCTCGGCGGCCTCGGCCGCGCGGCCGAGTCGGGCGAGCAGGCGGGCCGCTGCCAGGGCGTGTTCGGGCTCGGCGGGATCCGCGGCGGCGGCGGCCTCGAAGAGTCGGAGCGCCTCCTCGGGCTCATCGTCCTCGGCGAGGCGTGCCAGGGCGGCGAGCGTGCGGGCGTTCTGCGGATCGCGCGCGCGCGCACGCTCGTAGGCCTGCCGGATCTTCTCCGTCGGGGCGCCGGCGAGCTCGCGGTCGAGCCCCTGGAGCTCGTGGAAGGCAGCCGCGTCGGGGTGCGCCGTGAGCGCGTTCGCGACCAGCTCGCTGGCGAGGTCTTCGCGACCGGCTGCGTGCGCGAAACGGACGAAGGCTCGGAGTGCAGGGGCTGCGGCCGGATGCGTGTAGCTCATCCCGGGGACACCGGCGAGCAGGCGAAGCGCGGCCTCGGGTCCTGCAATTTCGGCGGCGCCCTCTGCGCCGCGGGCGAGCGCGGCGGGTAGCCGCGCGGGATCCCGCCCGGCCAGCTCGAGCAGCGACTGCTGCAGCTGGCTCGGATTCGCGACGCGCGCCAGCAGGTACATCGCGAGGCCCTCGCCCTCGCGCTCGAGCGGTGCCTTCGCGACCTCGAGAAAGAGCAGCTGATAGGCGAGCAGGGGCTGGTGTTGGGCGACGAGCAGCTCGGCCGCGCGTGTACGCGCGTCGGTCGCGCCAGGCGAGATCCGGATCGCGTAGCGGTACTCCTCGAGCGCGCGATCGAAATCGCCGAGCACCTCGGCCGCGCGCGCGGCGTAGTAGCGGGCCGACGGGTTGTTGGGCCACAGACGCAGCGCCTCGTCGAAGCCCGCGAGCGCCGCCTCGAAGTCACCCCGCTCCTGGGCGACGCGGGCCTCGATCAAGCGGCGTTGTGCGGGGACCGAGAGCTGACGCGCGGCCTCGCTCGCCAGGTCGAGTCGACCCGCGGCCACGAGCGCATCCGCGTACTGGAATCGCAGCTGCTCGCTCGGCAGCTCGACCGGCTCGATCGTTGCAATCGCCCGGGCGAGATCATCCGCCGCCGCGCCGTGGTCTCTCTGGGCGTGATGGAATTGCGCGAAATCGCCCCACGCTCGCGCGGCGAGCACGGGATCGTCGACCTGCGTCGCCGCCTGAAGCAGCGCCTCACCCTCGTCCCGTCGACCGAGCGCCGCCAGCCGGCCGGCGAGTGCCGTTCGGTAGAGGCTCTGGTTGGGCGCCGCCGCGTGCGCGGCCTCGAGCGTCTCGAGACCGCTCTGCCAGTCGGACTGGGCGTCGTAGAATTGGACGGCGTTCTGCACGACGGTCGGGTCGCTCGGATAGCGCTCGCGGCATTGCGCCCAGCGCTCCCGTGCTTCGTCGACCTCGCCCGCGTCGGCGGCGAAGAGCGCGCTCGTCGAGCAGTGCCAGGCGAGCGTCTCGGGCGCCGCCTCCGTTTCCTCCAGCAGCTCGCCGGCTCGAGCGAGCTCGGCGCGTGCCTCGTCGAGCCGGTCGAGCGTCAACAGGGCCAGGATCAGCGGCTCGTAGGCCTCGAGCGCGAGCGGCTCCAGCTCGAGCAGCCGTCGGGCGTCGGCGAGCGCCGCCTCTGGATCGCTGCGCCAATGGGCATTGGCCTGTGCCCGGAAGAGCAGCGCCGTGGGATTGCCCGGATCTGCCTCGAGCATCCGCGTCGTGATCTCGACCGTCTCGTTGAAGTCGTTGCTGGCGAGCGTGGCGTGTGCGAGTTGCAGACCCGCCGGAATCAGCCAATCGGGATCCTCCATCGCCTCACGCAGCGGCCAGGTCGCGAGGCTGGCCTGCCCCGTGAAGACGAGTGCTCGGCCATAGAGGTAGCTGGCCTCCGCAGCGTCGGGATGTTCCGCCACGTAGGCGCGCAGTGGCTCGACCGTCTCGGCGAACTCGCCGCGCTCCTGCCGTGCCCGAATCTCGTCGAGGCCGGGACCGGGGTCGCAGGCGACGATCGCGAGCGACAGCAGGAGGGTCCGCCAGCGCGATCGCGCAGCCCGGGGTCGGGATCGACGGAAGCGGAGGACGGACCGCGGCATCGTTCGACTATATCCGGATCCGTACCTGCGCGCGTCGACCGGGTCGCGACACGCCGGTCGCGGGGATTGAGCTAGCCTGCGCCCATGTCGGAGCAGTGGCTCGATCGGCGATGGCCATGGCTGCTGGCCGCCGGGGTCGTCGTACTCGCGCTGCTCGCGAGCATGCTCGAGGTGACGCGCCCGGCCGACTGGGATCGTCGACCGACCGGGGGCGCCGAAGACGTCGAAGCCCTCGCGAGCCGAGACGACCTGAATCTCCTCTTCATCGTGATCGATACACTCAGGGCCGAGCGTCTCGGCAGCTACGGCTACGCCCGTGACACGAGCCCGACGCTCGACCGGCTCGCCGAAGGCGGCGTCCGTTTCGCGCGCCATCTGGCGCAGTCGTCCTGGACGAAATCGTCGATGGCCTCGCTCTGGACCGGCCTGCTGCCCGTGCGCACGGGCGTGACGCGCTTCGACCATGTCGTGCCGGAGCAGGCGCGCATGCCCGCGGAGATCCTGCGCGAGGCGGGCTATCAGACGATCGGGCTCTACCGCAACGGCTGGGTCGCACCGACCTTCGGCTTCGATCAGGGCTTCGAGGTCTACAAGCGCCCGCTACGGGTGCCGCTTCCGAAGGACGCGCGTCGCCAGAATCCGACGCTCTCCGAAGCGGGGACGGACGAGGGGACGGTCGCGACCGCGACCGAGTTCGTGCGACTCCGCGGCGATCGCAAGTGGTTCCTCTACCTGCATCTGATGGACGTGCACGAGTATCTCTTCGACGAGGCCACGGCGAAGTTCGGCTCCCGCTACAGCGACGTCTACGACAACTCGATCCTCTGGGAGGACGGCGTGCTCGAGACGCTGCTCGACTCGTTCTCGGGGCTCGGAGCACTCGACGACACGATCATCGTCATTACCTCGGACCACGGCGAGGCGTTCGGCGAGCGCGGCTTCGAAGGGCACGCACGCAAGGTCTATCGCGAGACCGCCGAGGTCCCGTTCCTCGTGTCCTTCCCGTTCCGGATCGAGGGCGGGGCCGTCGTCGAGGCGCGCACGAGCAATGTCGACGTCTGGCCGACGCTGCTCGATTTGCTGGGTCTCGAGTCGCTCGACGCCGATGGGCAGTCGCGGCTGCCCGAGATTCTCGACAGCTTGCAGGGGCGCGGAGCGTCGCAGGGGGGTGGGGCGGTGCGCGCCGAGTCGCTCGCCATCGCACATCTCGACCAGACCTGGGCCCGGCCCGAGGAGGCACCGCAACCGACCGTCGCCGTCTCGCACGGCCCATTGCGATTCGTCCGGATCGAGCAGCCGACGGGCGTCGTCGAGCAGCTCTTCGACGCAACGGACGATCCGCTCGAACGGCGCGATCGCGCGGCCGAGAATCCCGATGCGCTCGCCCGTTTGGCGGCCGAAGCGGACGCCTATCTGCGGCGCGAGCCTAGCTGGGGGGCGGCACCGACGCGGGAGATCAACCAGCTCGAGCTGAATCACCTGCGCGCACTCGGCTACGCCATTCCCTGATTCGTGGACGGTCAATTGTTCCTGGCACGAACCCTGCGAGTTGGGGGTGCATGTCGATCTCGCCGCGTCTTTCTCGTCCCCCCTTCTGCCCCAACCCCCAATGTGATTCGCGAAGAAAATCAACCCCTTGGCGATTCGTGAAGAAGGGATTCTTCTTCCGCAACCGGGCTCCCCGGCAGGTCCAGCGGTACCGCTGTTCGCATTGCGGCCGGAACTTCAGTTCACAGACCTTCTCCGTCCGCTACTGGCTGCGCCGACCCGACCTGCTCTGCCCAACCTTCCATCGCCTCGTCGCCTGCTCCGGCTTCCGCCAGATCGCCCGCGAGTTCGAGGTCTCGCACTCGACGATCCGAGGCCTGAGCGACCGGCTCGGTCGCCACTGTCTGCTCTTCCATGAGGCGATGCGGCCTCGCGCCTGCCCGACCGAGCCCCTGGTGCTCGACGGCTTCCGGACCTTCGAGCACAGCCAATACTGGCCGATGGACCTCAACCTGGTCGTGGGCCCGTCGCTGTTCGTCTACGGCTTCAATGACGCCGAGCTCCGGCGAAGTGGCACGATGCGGCCGCAGCAACGAGCCCGACGCACCGAGCTCGAGGAGAAGTTCGGCCGTCCGGACCCCCGAGCGACCGAGAAGCAGGTCGAGGCGCTGCTGCGTCGCGTGGTCCCGCCCGGCGGCCCGGTCGTGCTGCGTTCGGACGAGCACGCGGCCTACCCCCAGGCCCTGCGGCGGTTGTCGGACCGGACCTTCGTTCACGAGCGGACGTCTTCGAAGGCGGCCCGGACGACGCGGAACCCGTTGTTTCCGGTGAATCTGTCCGACGGGCTGCTGCGCCACTCGAGTGCGAATCACAAGCGCGAGACGATCGCGTTCTCGAAGCGGCGACAGTCGATCCTGTACCGAGCGGCGATCTGGACCGTATGGCGCAACTTCATGAAGGACCGATCGGAGAACGCGAAGCGGGGGACGCCGGCGCGGGCGTTGGGGCTGGCGAAGCGGCGGCTTCAGCTTCGGGACGTGTTGGCGGTGCGCTTGTTTCCGGATCGGGTGGGGGTCTCGGGCTGGCTGGCGGCGTGCTATTTCGGGCGGATTCCGACGCGCGCGATCGAGCATTGCGTGCCGCATCGGGCGAAGTACGCGGTGTAGCGGGAGGCCTCGGGCGGCGGTTGGGAGACACGCCGCCGGCCTCCGGACCGACCAGGCACAATCTTCGGTCCACGGCTTAGAAGTACTTGATTTTGAAGGTCAGGCCGTAGGTGCGTGGGTCGCCGACGAAGTAGATCGTCGTCGACTGAAACGAGCTGCCGTCGAACGCGAAGCTCTTATAGGCCGTGTTCTCGAGATTGCGGATCCAGCCCGCGATCTCGAAGCGCTCTTCGAGCGACAGCCAGGTCACGCGGAGATTGTGCAGCCAGTAGTCCGGCTGGGCGATCGTGTCGTCCGGCAGGAAGGTGCGGCCATCGTCGTTTCCGAGGCCGACGCCCTGGGTCGGATCGAAGTAGGTGATGTCGGTCCAGACGCCGTCCCAACGGAGCGAGAGCGATCCGTAACGGCCGAGCGGAAGCGTCTGCTGTGCGGTCAAGCTCACCTTGAAGCGGGGCGAGTTGAGCAGGGGGTTGCCCGAGTTCTGCGAGGCGCGCAGTGTGACCGGACTGCCTGTGCTGTTCTGGGTCAGGAACTGGTCGGTGCGCACGAAATCGAGGAACTGGGTCTCGAGCCAGGAGAAGCGGACGTCGAAGTTGAAG
Organism: Myxococcota bacterium; assembly: GCA_965223565.1. Taxonomy (GTDB): domain Bacteria; phylum Myxococcota_A; class UBA9160; order UBA9160; family UBA4427; genus UBA4427. The sequence goes on from CBDCWV010000001.1 coordinate 247,633, forward strand.
CCCTCCCAGGGCCGGATGGTCGATTCGATCTCGGCGCCCAGCACCTCGGCGTCGTCCGCGTTCAGGATGACGAACTCCGGCGTGCCGCCGAGGAATTGCTGGGCCGTGAAGATCTGGTAGTCCTGATAGGCGTAGAAGAATAGAGTGCCGTTGAACGAGAAGCGGTCGTCGAGCCAGCTCGACGAGACGCCGAACTCGAAGGAGTCGATCGTTTCGGGTGCCGCCGTCGTGACACCGGTGAAGATCGAGGCGGTCGCGTTGAAGCTGCCGGGCTTCCAGCCCCGGGTGTACTTCCAGAAGGCGGAGACCGATTCCGTGAACCGGTAGGTGAGCCGAACCGTACCCGTCGGCGCGTCCCACTCTTCGCGTAGGTCGAAGGTCGGCGTGCCGAGCGCGATGGCGGACAGCGTGTCCATGAAGAAGGTCTTCTGCTCCCAGTTCCAACGGAACCCGCCGTCGAGCGTGAGCTCTTCGAGCAGGTCGATCGCCAGGTAGACATGACCTCCGGCGCTGTCGGTGCGCTGGACGTAGTCGCGGCGGAGCACGGCGACGGCGGCGGCCGGCGTGTCGCCGAAGTCGTTGAACACGTCGACGTCGAGGGACTCGGTCAGGAAGAACGCGCCGATCTCCCAGTCGATCGGGTAGTCGGCGTCGATCTCGCCCTCGAGCTTCACGTCCTGGTAGAACTGCCAGGCGTCGTCGCGCGTCAGGATGTGAAAGAGCGTCTCCGGCGAGAAGTCGAGGTCCTGATCGCGGCGCCGGCGGTACTGGTCGTAGGCCGTCATCGTCGTCGCGCTGATCGTGTCGGTCAGCTCGTAGTCGCCGCGCAGGAAGAAGCCGAGCTTGTCGAGCGTCGTGCGGCCCGTGTGGTTGAAGTCGCCGCTCCAGGGATCGCTGTCGAGCTTCTTCGCGAGATCCTGGGCGACCGCGATGCGGGCGCGGTTCGCGGATTGGCGCGTGGCGAGATCCTGGAGAAAGCAGCGTTCGCTCGGGACGAGGGTCGTGAGACACGGGGCGGCGGCCGTAAGCGCATTGCGGATCTCGATCGGGACGTAGCCGTTGTTGAACTGGGCGCCCTGGCGCTGGGGCCCGCCGAGCACTCCGCCGCTCGGTTCGCCGAGCAGCTCGGGGGGTACACCCCCGAACGGCGCCGAGCAGATGTCGCCGCCGACGCAGAAATTGCCCTCGGTCCCGATCGCCTGGCCGAGGACGGTGTATTCGTCGCGGCGCGAACCGTGGCCGTTCACCACGAAGCTGACGCCTTCGAAGGGATCGAACGTGATCGTGCCGCGCGCCGCCCAATAGTTGTCGTTGTTGACGTCCTTGGCGAGACCGACCGGGATGTCCGAGATACCGGTCGAGCCGAGCAGGCTGAACGCGTCGACGGGCTCGCCGCAGATCGACCACGGACCGACCGCCGCGGGAACGGCATTGCTCGGGCGCACGGCACGACTGCCTGGACCCGGTGCGCCGCCACAGCGGTTGTTCATCGTGCCGTCGCGCTGGCGAAACTGGAAGGCGAAGCGCGCGGCCAGCAGATCCTCGACGATCGGGGTCTCGAGCGCACCCTCGTATTGCATCAGCCCGTAGTTGCCGAAATCGGCGCTGATGTAGCCGCCCAGATTGCCCGAGGGCTTGCGCCCGTAGACCTTGATCGCGCCGGCGGAGGAGTTTCGCGTGAGGCCCGTTCCCTGCGGCCCGCGCAGGATGTTGACCGTCTCGACGTCGAAGAGGTTCGGCAGCTGGAGTGCGGGTGCGTTGATCGCGACGTCGTCGAGATAGATCGAGACGGCGCCGGTCGAGTTCGGATTGAAATCGTTCAGCCCGACGCCGCGGATGAAGAAGGTCGGTGTCGACGCACCGGCGGTCACGATCTCGAGATTCGGCGTGAACGCCGCCAGATCACCTACGTCGGACGCCCCGATCGCGACGAGGTCTTCGTCGTCGAAGGCGACGACGGAATCCGCCGTGCCGATATCCTTGAGTAGACTCGAGGTCGCTCCCGTGACGACGAGCTCTTCCACCCCCGACCAGGGGTCTGCGGCCGCAGGCGCGGCGGCCTGGGCGCGGGACTCCGTGGCGCCAAGCAGCATCAGTACCACGAGCAGCGCGGCCGGCAGACGCGATTCTCGCAAGCGCGCGCCCAGCGTCGCTTGGGTCGCATCGCCCGTGTGGAAGGCCGCGTCGGAACCCGCGTGGCGAGCTGCGTCGGCAGTCGCGACATGCGGCGCGCACTTCACACCGACCGCCGAACGGGCGAACGTCCGCCGGTGGGTCGGGTGGCCCCTCGCCGCGAATCGGCGCGCTACGTGTGCGGGCGGGCGCATTGGCTTGCATAGTAAGGGGCCTGATCACGAGCGGTCAACGGGCGACGGTCGGATCGGTCGTCTGCGATCGATTCATGATCGCCAGTCAGTTTCCACGCTTGGACTACGGCTCGGCGGCGAGGCCTGTTAGGATCCGGAGACCAGCCGGTTCACGTCCCGAGCGAAGCGCGCCGCTCCCTCCACGTCTCGGGTCGACCATCTGGAAGTCTTTCGGCGGTCGGCGGTCGAGGTTTACGCGAGCAGTGAAGGCAACCCAGCTTCCGATGTGCCGAAGGCTTCGCGACACGGTGATGACCCTCGCGGTCGTCTTCGCGTGCCATTCGTCGCTGCCGATCTCGAACGCCCATGCCGCGCCGCCGTCGGGCGACCGTTGGCTCCCTTCGGCGGCGATGCATTTTGGCATCACGGTCCATCCGTGGGAGGCCGAGGTCTCGTCGCAATTCTGTCCCGATTGCACGATTCCCGATCCCCTCGGCGGCGAGGAGCCGTTGCGTCCCGCGCAGACCGGCGACGACAATGACGTGACCCCCTTCGTCGGCGCGAACCTCGAGCTGATGACGCCCGAGCTGCCGGGACTCGGATCGACCCGCTTCTTCTTCGGGGGCGAGATCGTCGGCAACTTCGGCGTCGAGCGGAAGGTGGCGCGAGAGGGCGACCCCGGTTCGATCACGAGTCCGATTCCCGAGGCGTCTCGCGACACGACACCCTTCAACGAGGAGAATGCCCAGGGCCAGGGCGCCGAGACGGTCGCCTCGATCACGGATCGCGCCTACGGCGCCTATCTCGGTCTTGCGATTCCATTCGAATGGCTCGATCGGGAGCTACTCGTGAAGCCGTCGATCGGATGGCTGCGCTTCGAGGTCGACATCGAAGGTTTGACATCCGATGCGCAATGCCAGCAATTCGGTGGCGGTGTCAACCGATGCATCACGACGGTGACGGGCGGTCCCGGCTTCCTGCGCGAGACGACGCTCCGCGGCGGTACGACCGAGACCTATCACGCGGTCGGAGCGGGCGTCGACCTCGAGATGGCGATCGGCCGGATCGGTCCGGCCGGCTTGTCGCTCTACTCCACCTATCGCTTCTATCACGTGCTCGGCGATCGACGGATCGTGTTGCGCGACGGTCCCAACGCCGTGAGCGACACCCTGGGAACGGGCGAGGTCGCCGGTCGCTTCGTCTTCGAGGTCGACCCCTGGCTCCATCGACTCGGGGCCGGCCTTCGCTTCGTCTGGCTCGGGTCGGACGGCGGGCGCTGAGATCCGCCCTCGCTCACCCCGGGGGCCATCTGCGCCTCGATCGCCAATTTCTTCCCCTTCGACGGCGCCGTCGGGATATGATGAACGCGACCTGGGAAGGTGTGGCTGCGGGCCTGTGCGCTCGCGGTCCGTGGAGGATTCGCAGACGAGAGATCCCTCTTCGGGCTCGCTCGATTCGAGTGTGAAACCGGATTGCCCGCGCGATCGCGACTGATTCGAGTCGCTGCTCGAGCCCGGCACGCTTCGAGATTCCAGAGAAGCACTCTCATCCAGGTCGTGGATTCTGGCGCGGACGGATCGTCGCATGGTGCGATTCGGTCACCCGCGCCGTCGGACTCCTCGCGGAGTCGAACCGACTCGTTGCGGACGGCGGCGTCTGCAATGGCGGATGAGGAAGCAGCAGATGAAGTTCTCGAATCGAGCCGCTCTGGTCGCTACGGCAGTCCTGCTCGCGCCATTGTCGGCCGGTGCACTCGGAATCTCGGTCGCGAATGTCAGCAGCACGGGGTCGTCGACGAGCGTGCTCGCCGATGGCGATGTGGTCACGTTCGATCTCGTTCTCGAGAACGCGACGAATGAGGATGTCTTCGGCCTGGCCGTCGGCATCGACGGCTACGACACCGGTATCCAGGCCTTCGAAAACGACAACCGCCTTCGATTCAGCGGCGCGAGCGTCGCGGGCGCCGCCTTTCGTCCCGTCGCGGGTGCGGGTGGCGTGGACAATCAGCTCGCGACCGGGGTTCAGCTCGGCGCGACCGGGCCAGGCGATACCTTGCGCGTGCGGCTCTTCAACGGCGTGTCCACCAGCGGCACCTCGGGTGATGGCAGCGTGGATACGGGCGTCGATCAGGCTCTCGTCGGCGACGGCGACGCGCATTTCCGGGTGAGCTTCACGGCGGCGGCAGGACTCACGCCGACCGACGTCACGCTCCAGATCGGCACGGGCAGCTTCGGCAATGCCGCGATCGGCGACGGCGGCGTCGAGCTGCCGTTCTCGAACACGAGCCTGACGTTCACGGTCGTGCCGGAGCCCGGCACGGCCCTGCTCTTGGGACTCGGTCTGGCCGGCTTCGCGTCGAGAAGGCGAGCCTGAGCCGGCTCCGGCTCCCCCCGGTCGCTCGAACGGGCGTCTGCTGAATCGCCCCGGGATCGCGACCCGATCCGGGGCGAACTCGACCCGTCGTCTGCATCTCTCGCATGTGGGCTCGGCACGTGTCTGCGCGTGAACGATCCACGTTCGCCCCTCGCGCAAACGTGAAGTCGTTCACGGTGCGCGTCCCTGCGCGCGGGCATGCTCGGAGTCCGGGGGCGCGCAGGGCGGTGCGCTTCCGCATGCAGTGCGCGAACAGCACGACGAGAGGATGCGTTTAGATGAAGCTTGCCAGACGACGGCGGGGCCTGGTCGCGATCGGTTTCGCGATCTTGATTTCGACAGGAGAGAGTGCTGCCCAGCAAGCGGGGCAGGCGATCGTGACCAGCGGAACGAGTCTCGTCGCGATCGATCTCACAAGCGGTGGGAAGACGTCGATTCCGATCGACGACACGAGCCTGAACGGTCTGATCGACCTGACGGAGGAGGCGTCGGGTGATCTCGTCCTGACGGACGTTTCGGGCGTGCAGCGCGTCGAGATTCCCAGTGGTGACGTCGATCTGCTGACGCCGCCGAACGGCTTCGGGTATAGCGCCCTCGCGACCGGGCCGACGGGGGATCTGCTGGCGACGACGGTGGGCGCCGCGACGGGGGCCGCGACCGTCGCGGCGATCGATCCGATCTCGGGTGCGGCGGTCGAGGTCGTCGACGCGATTCCCGGATCCTTCGTGAGTCAGCTCGCTGGCGTGGCCGCAGACGACGCGAACAATCTCTATCTGGCGTATCTGACGGTCTCGGAGCTCGTCGGCGGTGTTCCGTCGTTCTACTCGCAGATCGCGAAGGTTCCGGCCGGATCGACCGTGCCGACCACGCTCGTGGACAGCCGCGATCCGGGAATCCCGAACGACCCCTCGTTTCAATACCTGGCCTTCGACGGCGTCGACACGCTCGTCACGTCGACGCTCTTCGAGGAGATCTATCTCGTCGACGCGTCGACGGGCGATGCCATGGAGCTGACGGACGACGGGTTCCTGACCGATATCCAGGGGCTTGCGTTCGCCCCGAACGGCGACGTGCTGGCGATCGACGTCAACAATGGCCTCGTGCGGATCACGAATCCCGGCGGCGTACAGAGCGTCGTCCCCGACAGCGTCGTAGCGAGCCCGAGCGGCTTGATCGTCTACACGCCGGAGCCCGGTCTCGTCGGCGGACTCGGTCTCGGCGCATTGTTCGTCGTGTCGGGTGGCTTCAGGCGGGTCGGCGTGCGCGCATCCCGCCGCGACCCGCGATGAGTGGGAGGTCGAGCGTCGAGACGATTCCGGGTGCGGCGTTGCAGACCGCCGGGATGGCATTGAAGACGCGCATGCCGGTCGCGAGACAGCCACCGGCATTGCCGTCGCCCGTGTCGGGATCGCGCAGCACGGTCTCCTGAACGATCTCCGGCTGGCCGCGGATCTCGATTCGATTCGCGTGCACGACGTCGAGCTCTGGCCGCGGCCAATCGGGGGCGGCTTCGGGATAGAGACGATGGAGGTGGTCGATCATGATCCGCGGCTCGCCGTCGACGATGCCCTGGAGCTCGATCCGGTGGGCGGCGCATTGGCCGGGCTCGACGCGGCCGTAGGGAAATTCGACGACGCGGTCGGCCCCCCAGCGACGATAGACCTCGCGCGTATCCTCCACCTCGACGCCGAGCGCCCCGGCGATCATGTAGAGCGGTCCGCCCCAGATCCCCGTCATCATGCCCGGCGTGTCGAGCAGTGGGGCCGCGTCCATCCTCGACTGCAGCCCCATCATCTGGAGGCTCGCCTGGTCGGGGTAGCTGCCGCCGTCGATGAACTCGGTCGTGCGCACCGACTCGACCTGTCCGCACAGGCCGAGCAGGGTCAGGGGGAAGAGATCGTTCGCGAAGCCCGGATCGATTCCACCACTGAAGAAGCTCGTCTGGCCTTCCTTGCAGGCGGCCTCGATCGGTTCGCGTAGCTCGGCGGGCACGCGATCGGGGTTCTGGAAGGCGCCCATGCTGGTGTCGACGACGTTCTTCCCCGCGCGCAGGGCCCGCGTGATGTTCGCGAGGTTCGTCTCGGCATGCATCGCATTCGGTCCGAAATAGGCGAGCGCGTCGGCCTCCCGGGACAGGACGGCGTCGATGTCCCGCGTGGCCTCAATCCCGAGCGGCTCGGTGCCGAGGATCCGGCCGAGATCCTGGCCGTCCTTGGCCGGATCGTTCACGAGCACGCCGACGATCTCGTACTCGGGATGACCGATCAGACTCGTCAGCACGGCCTTACCGACGAATCCCGTCCCCTGGACGATCACGCGACGCATCGCCGTCAGTGCGCCTCGACCGAATCGCGGTCGCGCAGGAATCGGACGAGCGGCTGGTCGCGCCAGCTCGAGGCGCGGAACCCATGCTCGTAGGGCGGGTAGGGCGACGGCCTCGCGGCTTCGGGGCGGTCGCCCATCACGGTCACGCGCTGGATGATCCGCTCGCCTTCGAAGTCGTTCAGCACGTGATGTTGCGTACAGCGGTTGTCCCACATCGCGACCGTGCCCTCGCGCCAGGCATAACGCACCGTGAAGCGCGGACTACTCGCATGGCGCACGAGGTACCCGAGCAGGAGATCGCTCTCGTCGTGGCTGAGCTCGACGATCCGGCGCGTGAAATGCTCGTTCACGAAGAGCGAGCGACGACCCGACTCGGGGTGGACGCGGACGACCGGATGGATGGCCTTGCGCTCGGGCGTGCCGTGTGGGCTGGCGTCGTGCAGCGCCGTCAAGCCCTCGCAGAGGTCCCGCAGCGGCGGCGAGAGCTCATCGAAGGCCTTGTACATGTTGGCCCAGAGCGTGTCGCCGCCGACCTCGGGACAACGTTTCATCTGCAGGATCGCGATCCTCGAAGGCTCGGGCTGACACGTCAGATCGCTATGCCACTCGTCCGCGATCGCGCCCGCGCCACCCTCTGCTCGCAGCTCGAAGAACTCGGGCCGCTCGGCATCGAGCGACAGGTTCGGGTGCGCTTCGAGATCGCCGAAGAGGCGGCCGAACGCGATGTGTTCGTCCGGTCGCAGGTGCTGATCGGGAAAGAAGAGCACCAGATGCTCGGCGAGCAGCGCGCGCAGCCTCTCGACCTGCTCCTGTCCCGCGCTGGCGAGACGCAGCCCGCGGACCTCCGCGCCGAGCGAGCCCGACAGCCGCGTGACCTCGATCGAGGGCGATCGGTCGGATAGAGCAGTGGCCATCGAAGCCTCCTCGACTGATGCAGGCGGAGCATAACCCGGATCGGAACCGGGCGATTCCGAGCGGCTGGCTCTTAGCGCGCCACATCGGCCGACGCCGGACCACTCACTGCGAGAACGGCCCCCAAAGGCGTCTTCCCGTTTCTCGAGAGTCCGAGCCCCACCGCTCAGCGAAGGAGTCGATGGACATGAATGAATCTCCCAGCCTCGGCGCGATCGTCGTCGGAACCGGCTTCGGGGTGTTGACCCATCTTCGGGCGCTGCGGGGCGCGGGCTTCGAGGTCCACGCGCTGGTCGGGCGGGATGGCGAGAAGGCGCGCAAGCGCGCGGAGCTGATGGGCGTGCCGCATGGCCTCGATTCGCTCGATCAGGCGTTGGCCTTGCCGGGCGTCGATGCCGTCGCCGTCTCGACGCCGCCGCACACGCATGCCGAGATCGTTCTGGCTGCCGTGGCGGCGGGCAAACACGTGGTCTGCGAAAAGCCCTTCGCGCGGGATGCCGCCGAGGGACGGCGCATGCTCGAGGCCGCCGAGCAGGCCGGCGTCGTCCACGTGCTCGGCTGTGAGTTTCGCTGGGCGACGGGGCAGGCGGTGGCCGCGCGCGCGATTGCCGACGGCGTGATCGGCGAGCCGCGGCTCGCGACCTTTCTCTTCCACATGCCGGCGCTGGCGGCCGCGGAGGCGGGTGTCCCCGACTGGTGGCGGGACGAACGACAGGGCGGCGGCTGGCTGGGCGCCTACGCCTCCCACGTGATCGACCAGATCCGCGTCTCGGCGGGAGAATTCGAGGGGGTCAGCGCCTCTCTGCGGGTCGTGGCCGAACGCAGCGACGCGCTTCCCTGGAGTGCGGAAGACAGCTACTCCGTGCATTTCCGGACGCGATCCGGTCTCGAGGGCATCCTCCAGAGCAGCGCGGCGGCTCGTGGGCCCTTCGCGGCCTGCACGCGCTTCGTGGGGTCGCGTGGCACGCTCTTCGTCGAGGGCGACACGGTCGGCGTCGCCGATGCTTCGGGCGAGCGCACGCTGCCCGTTCCCGAAGATCTGAAGCTCCCCGCGCCGTCGCCTCCGCCGGCCGAGCTGCTCTCGAACGAGTACGACATGCTCCACTCGATGGGCATCGATCTCGGCCCCTATACCCGGCTCTACGAGTGCTTTCGCGACCGGATCCTGGATCGTCCGGTCGCGGCGGATCCCGTCATGCCGACGTTCGCCGACGGTGTCGCCGTGCAGGCAGTCCTCGATGCAATCCGCCGATCCTCAAGAGAAAAAGCCTGGATCGAGATCGGCTGAGACGGGTCCGAGGGTGGCTTCGGCTGCGGCGAACTCCTCAAGCGGGTTCACCGACAGACCGATCGACGGGCCTCGGGTGGGCTCCTGTTTCCGCTCGATCAATGAACTTCGCCGGAGATGCTCGTGAACCGCCGCAGCCACCCTCGCTTCAGCACGAAATTCGACGTGCTGTGTTCGGCCGGTGAGACCGAAGGCGCGGGCACCCTCGTCAACCTCTCGCGATCCGGCGCCCGTCTGATCGATGCGAGCCACACGCCGGAGATCGGCACGAAGGTGCGGCTCTACGTCTTCATCCAGCCGATCTGTCCCTTCGAGCTCGCCGGCGAGGTCGTGCGGGTCGAAGAGGACGGCTTCGCGATCCGCTACAGCAACCTCGATCCGGAGATCGGCCGCCTCGTCGACGACGTGCGATCCTTGGTCGGCTGATCGGTCGGCTGATCGCGGGCGGCTGGCGCCGCTGGATGCGATCGTTGGCCGCGCGGGCGCGCTGACTCGGTCGGTCTTCGCATGGGCGCGAGCCGGCGCTCAGTTGAGCGCCGGCTTGCGCTGGACCAGCAGGTCGCGACGCGCCCGAATCGCGGCCGACGCGTCGCCGACGGGGTCGAGCGAGAGGTACTGACTGTAGTCCTCGATCGCGGCGTGCAGGCAGTCCATTCGTTCGAGCAGCATCCCACGATCCCGGTACTCCGTGGCGGCCTCCGGGTCGAGGACCAGGATCCGGTCGAAGCAGCCGAGCGCGGCCAGCCCGTCTCCCTGTCGCAGATAGAGCAGCTTCAGATTGTTCAGCATGCGAATGTAGATCTCGTGGGCCGTGGCGGGTGTCAGCCAGGACGGATCGAGATCGACGTGCTCGCCCGCCGCGGCACGCACGCGCGCCGCGCAATCCTCCAGGCTGAGCGTGCGACCGAAGAAGGCGTCGACGATGATCTCGTGTTGCGGGCAGTCGGCGACGCCCACGATCTTGGCCAGGAAGTGGCCGGGAAAGCCGATGCCGTAGGCCTCGTGGCCCAACCGTCGCGCGACCTCGACGTAGAGAATGGAGAGTGTGATCGGCAGACCGCGTCGGCGTGCCAGGACCTGGTCGAGGAAGCTGTTGCGCAGATCGTCGTAGTGCTCCTGATTCCCGCGGAATCGTTCGACGGCGAAGAGCGCGTGGTTGAGGGCGTCGACCGACGCACTCGGTGTCGAGGCGTCGTCGATCGCTGGACGGGTCCGCGCGACGAGCGCGTCGAGCGCCGCGAGGCCCGCGTCGATGTCGACCTCGGGTCGCACTTCGGCGGCGAGTACGAGGGCGCCCTCCGCCAGGCCGAACTGACTCTCCGACCGGTCGGCGAGCGCACGGAACCTGTCCGAGATGACGCTCTGCACGTGCGCAGACTAGCAGGTCGCCGACATCAATCGCGCGAGGCCGGCGTGACCTCGAAGACGAGACGATCGTCACCGCGCCGCACGCCGATGCGCGCGACCTCGCCGATTCGGAGCGCTTGGAGGGCGAACGTATAGTCGTAGAGATTCTCGATCGCCCGCCCGTCGACGGACACGATCACGTCCCCCGCACGCAGCCCCGCCTGCGCGGCGGGACCCGCCGGTGTGACTCCCGCGAGCGCAACACCGGACTCGGGCGTTTCCCGTGCCGCCTGGGCGTAGTCCGGGATCGTTCCCAGGTAGACGCGAAAGCCGCCGAGCCCGGCGCCGCTGCGTGGCGTCGGTTGCGCGCGATACTCGGGCCCGGACGGTGCGCGCGAGAGCGCGACCGCGAGATCGGCGAAGAGCGTCCCGATCTGGCGCAAGCCCTCCCAGGCCAGACGATCCGGGGTATCCCGCGGTGTGTGGTATTCGGCATGGACCCCGGTGAACGCGCTCAGGATCGGGATGCCACGCGTGTAGAAGCTCGTGGCATCGGTCGGCAAGTGACTGTCCTGCTGTCTGCGAAGCTCGATTGCATGCCGCTTCGAGAGCCCGTCGAGCAGTGGCGCCCAGTCGTCGCTCGAGCCGAGTCCCTGAACGATCAGACGCTCGTCGAGGCGACCGACCATGTCGAAGTTCAGATAGGCGATCGGAGTCGGCGTCGCGGGCGTCTTCTGCGGGTCGATGGGTACCGCCGCTTCGATCCACGCATGAGACCCGAGCAGTCCCAGCTCCTCACCCGACCAGGCCGCGAAGAGGAAATCACGCCGACCGAGGTCCGCCCCGCGGCGGCGCGCGTGCTCGAGGGCCTCGGCGATTTCGAGCAGCAGCGCCGTGCCCGAAGCGTTGTCGTCCGCACCGGGATGGATCGCGTCCCGTTCGGCGCCGCGCGCGAGCGAGCCCGCGCCCTCGCCGCGTCCGAGATGGTCGAAATGGGCACCGAGCACGATCGATTCCGTGCTGGGCTCGGGGCCGACCTGCAGCCTCGCCAGGACGTTATGTCCCTGAGATCGCTCGGTCACCAGCTCGATCTGGCCGCGCAATCGCAGGTCGGCCGGCAAAGCCATCGGGATCGACGCCTGTGCGTGGGCTCCGCCACCGTTCGCCGGGGTCGCGGGCGCGATCGAATGGGGTGCCGCGTCGAGGGATGCGGTCGCGATCCGCTGCCAGGCGGCGACGTCGCGGCCGGTCCGAGCCAGCAGGCGAGTCGCCGTGTCGTCCGAGATCGAGATCGCCGCGAGGCGCGTCCCGGCGAGCGAGGCGTCGAAGCGCAGCGGCACCAGCTCCTCGCGGAAACGACCTTCCGGGCCGCTCACGAAGAGAATCCCGTGCGCTCCGCGATCCCGCGCGACCATTGCCTTGTAGCGCAGGCTGGCGTGTCGCTGGAGTGCCTGGCGTCTCTCCGGCGCGAGCGACGTCGGCAGGTCGCGAAAGACCAGGACCCATCGATCCGTCACGTCCGCACCCCGATAGTCGTCGATCGGGGGCCCCTGCTCCGGATCCGGCACGACGAGCCCATAGCCCGCGACGACGACGGGTCGCGCGTCGACGACGCCCGAGCGAGAGAAGGCCAGCGGTCGCCAGTCGCGGTCGAGTGCGAGCGCCACCGGATCTTCGTCGCCCGACTCGATCACGGCGGCGTTCGCCGTGCCGAACGAGACGCCCGATGTGAAGGGAAAGGACTGGCGGAACCGATCGTCGGGTCCGCCGGGACGCAAACCGATCGCGCGAAGTACGCCGACCAGATAGTCCGCTGCGATTCGCTCGCCGGCTGAGCCCGCGAGTCGTCCGGCCGTGCGTGGGTCCGTCAGCGCGTCGACGTGAAGGCGCAGATCGGCCCGGGCGATCTCGCTCCGCGTCTGCGTCGGCAGGGGGAGGGGACGTATCGAGGTCGAAGCGGCGGGATCGAACCGCGTGCAGCTCGAGCAGGCCGCGGCGACGAGCACGAGCCATAGCCCGACGCGTCGACCGAAGCCCCCCTGGCTCGAGGCCGCGCTCCGGTCTCGCTCGAGACGCTGGCGGACTCGCCGCGGCACACGATCGATCGGCGCGGCGGGTGCGCAGTTCGCCCGCGATCTGACGATCGTCCGGATCATTCCGCTAGAGCGCCCGTCCCGCGTGAAAGCCGTCGTGTATGGCGCCTTCGAGATAGCCGACGCCCGTGACGTCGCCGATCTCGCGCACGGGCACTCCGGCTGCCTTCAGCTCGGCTGCGACGCCGGGATTGGCCGAGAGCCCGAGCGCGAGAATCACGCTGTCGGCCTCGATCGAATCGCGCACGATCTGGTCCGAAGTGCTCGATCGCTCGATCTCGACCGTGCGCTCGCCGATCGACAGCACGCGCGTGCGCTCGAGGAGTGCAACGCCGTGTCGGCGAAGGTCGTCGAGTGCACGCCAGCGGCGGGGATGCGCCATCTCGAGCCCGAATTTCGGTCCCTCTTCGAGGACGTGGACCGTGCGTCCTCGCTCGGCGAGGAACTCGGCCAGCTCGAGTCCGACGAGTCCGCCGCCCACGACGACGATCTGCTTGCCGATCGGCATGTAGGCGCGCGACGCCTCGCGCAATCGGCTCGGGGACGTCGTGATGCCCGTCGCGCGTCCCGCGCGGACGGCGAGGCGGGCGACCCAGGAGACCTTGCTGGACGCCTGCGCGTCGTCCTGACCGGTCAGGAGCGCGCGCAGATCATCGCCGTCGAAGACGTGGGCCCGCTCGACGCCCGGGATCTCGGGCTTCTCGCGCCGCGCGCCCGCCGCGACGATCACCTCGTCCGCTGCCCACTCGCGGATCGTCTCGCGGGTCACCTCGGTCTCGAGGCGGATCTCGACGCCGAGCTTGCGCACCTGATTCTCGAGCCAGTCGAGCAAGCGTTCGTTCGGTGGATAGACGAGCGCCGCGAAACGCAACGTACCGCCGAGCTGCGCCGACTTCTCGCAGACGAGCACTTCGTGTCCGCGCAGGCGCGCGATGCGCGCGGCCTCGAGTCCGGCCGGTCCGCCGCCGACGATCAGGATGCGGCGGGGCGACTCCGTTCGCTTGCGTTCGGTGTCGGCGAGATCCGACTCCTTCGCCGTGATCGGATTGACGGCGCAACGGACGGGTCGATCGAAGAAGGGCTGCGCGACGCAGGTATAGCAATAGATGCAGGGACGGATGTCCTCGGGACGGCCCTCGGACAGCTTCTGCGCGAGCGCCGGGTCGGCCAGGAGCTTGCGCGCCATCGCGACGAGATCCGCCCGGTCTTCGCGGATCAGCCGGTCGGCCTCCTCGGGCTCGATCCGACCGACCGCGATCACGGGCACGTCGATCTGTGCCTTCACGCGTGCGGTCTCTTCCACGTAGGCGGACTCGGTATGGGTGAGGGGGCCGTCCGTGAAGGCGGGTCCGGAGGTCGAGTCCGAGTAGGCCGAGACGTGGATGGCGTCGGCCCCGGCCGCGACGGCGAGCTCGGCCGTGCGCACGGCGTCTTCCGGCTCGATGCCGCCGGGTACCCGAAACTCCCGACAGTCGATCCGTGCCCAGATCGGGAAGTCCTGGCCGGCGCGTCGCTTGGCTTCGCCGATCACCTCGCATAACAGACGCGCGCGGTTCTCGCGGCTTCCACCATAGTCGTCCTCGCGGAAATTCCAGGCGGGGGAGAGAAAGCCGGAGAGCAGGTAGCCATGGGCCGCGTGCAGCTCGACGCCGTCGAAGCCGGCTCGACGGGCACGTTCGGCGGCGCTCGCGAAGGCGTCGACGACCCAGGCGATGTCGTCGGCGTCCGCCTCCTTGTAGCGGGGCCGTTCGTTGCCGGCGGCGGCCATCATCCAGCCGAGCTCCTCGCGCGACAGGTCGCCGGCCATGTCGTTCGCACCCTTGAAACGGGGCATCGACGGGACGAGCAGCGGTCGACCCTGCTTCGTGTCGAGCCGCGCGACCTTGCCGTGGTGGACCATCTGCAGGGCGATGCGGGCGCCGTGGCGGTGGACGCGGTCGGTCAGCTCGGAGAGGCCCGGCAGGTAGTCGTCGCTCGAGATGGCGAGCTGTCGGGCCGCCGTCGCGCCCTGTGGATAGGCGACGGCGGCGACCTCGGTGATGATCAGGCCGACGCCGCCTCGCGCTCTCTCCTCGTAGTAGGCGATGATCGGCTCGCGTGCGTGACCGTCCTCGTCCGCGATCTCGACGCCCATGGCCGCCATGGCGATGCGGTTGCGCAATTCGAGTCCGCCGATCGAAACCGGCGAGTTGAGATGTCGGTACATCGGGGCTCCCAAAGCTGGTCTGGATGGGGGACGATAGAGTATCCGCGCGCGGCGGCTTCAGGACTTCGCTCGGCTGTGGATCGAGATGGCTGAAAGGAGGGGGCGTTGGGTGGACTCGAGAGCCGTATCGCGATCGTGACGGGGGCCGGTCGCGGGATCGGGCGCGGAGTGGCGCTCGCGTTGGCGGAGGCGGGTGCGTCGCTCGGCCTGATCGACATCGACGGTGAGACCGTGGCGGAGACGGCCGATCTCGTTCGGCGAGCGGGTGGCAGCGCGCTCGCGATCGAGGGTGACGTCGCACTCCGTTCCGATTGTGCGCGCGTGATCGACGCGACCGTCGCTGAGTTCGCCGGACTCGACGTGCTCGTCAACAATGCGGCCTGGACGCCGACGCCCGGGCTGCGCTTGATCGAGTTCGACGACGAGACCTTCGGGCGCGTGCTCGCGACGAACCTGTGGGCGACGTTCTACTGCATGCAGCTCGCCCACCCGCATTTCATGGCGCGCGGTCGCGGTACGATCATCAACTTTGCGAGTGGCTCGGGCACGATCGGCAACGAAGCGCAGGGCGCCTACGCCGCGGCCAAAGAGGGAATCCGTGGCCTCTCGCGGACGGCGGCCCGGGAGTGGGGACCCCAGGGCATTCGCGTGAACGTCGTCTGCCCCTTCGCCAACTCGCCCGGCATGCTCGACTGGGCGGCGCTCGATCCGGAAGGGCACGCGGCGGCGATCGAGCAGATCCCGCTCCGCCGGGTCGGCGATTGCCATGACGATATCGGTCGCGTGTGCGTCTTCCTCGCGGGCGACGACGCTGCCTACGTCACGGGCCAGACGATGTGGGTGGACGGCGGCTCGGGCTCGGTCCGATAGCCGGCCGCGGATCGGCTGCGAGCGGGACTCATACCGGCCCGGGCTGTGCGCGGGTGACCTCGACCGGGACACCGTTCAACACGCTCGTGCCCGACGGAACGTCGACCGGTCGATCGTCGACGAGGCGGTTCGCGTTCACGCCCGGCCGGTCCCGGGCGACGGCGAGGACGACGCCCGGCAGATCGTGTCCCCAGCCGTGGGGCAGACTGACGACGCCGGGGGCGATCTCGGCGCTCACCTCGACGGGCGCGACCAGCGCGCCGACACGACTCTTGATCTCCGCCGTGTCCCCCGTCGTGAGGCCGCGCCGCTCGGCATCGGCGGGCGAGATCAGGAGCGTGCATCGCTCGCGTCCCTTCGACATGCTCGGCAGATTGTGGAGCCATGAGTTCATCGATCGCAGGTCGCGGCGACCGATCAGGCTCAGTCGTTCGTCGGGCCGAGCCGCGATGGCCTCGTCGAGTCGTGGCAGATCGGCGAGGATCGCGGGAGGCGCGAGCTCGATCCGCCCGCTCCGCGTCTCGATCGAGGCGGGTAGCGTCGCCTGGAGCGGACCGAGGTCGAGGCCGTGGGGCGAGCGTTCGAGTCGCGCGACCGTCAAGCCGTCGGGGACGCGTCCGAAGCCGTCGCCGTAGTCGCCGAGCCGCAACAGCAGGTCGATCAGGCGTCGTGGCCCGGGCTCCGAGCCGAGCGCGGCGGTGATCTCGGCTGCCTCGATCTGGCCCGCGAAGCGACTGCGCGCGAGGACGCGTGGGATCAGCTGTTGCAGGACGAGCGCGTCGGCCTGTGTTTCGTCGAGCGACGCGAGTCCCATCAGGCGCTTCGCCAGGCCGAGCAGCGCCTGCCAGGTCTCGCGACGACCGGGCTCGGGGTCGATTGCGGCGGGTGACCACTTGGCGACGTTTCGCACGGCGAAATGCAGCAGCGCCAGGTCGTAGGTCTCGTGCTCGAGCGGTGCCGTCGGCGGCAGGATCAAGTCGGCGTGGCGCGTCGTCTCGTTGACGTAGAAGTCGAACGCGACGATGAAGTCGAGGCGTTCGAGTGCGCGGTCGATGCGATCGGCGTTCGGTGCCGACGACGCCGGATTGCCGGCGATGATCGCGAGGGCGCGGATGCGATCGTCGCGTGTCGACTCGATCTCTTCGGCGAAGGCCGCGAGTGGCCACTCTCCGAGCACCTCGGCATGGCCCGAAACGGGGCTGCGCAGGCGACCGATCTCGAATCCCTCGGTCGGATCCGGGCCTGCGAAGGCGAGACTCGCCGCGGGCCTCGGGAAGAGCACACCACCCGGGCGGTCGAGATTGCCGGTCAGGATGTTGAGCAGGTCGATCGCCCAATGGGCCAGCGTGCCGAAGGCCTGAACGCTCGCGCCCATGCGGCCGTAGACGATCGCCCGGCGCGATCGCGCGAGATCGCGTGTGAGGCGCCGGATCGTATCCGCATCGATGCCGCAGAACGCGGCGACGCGGTCGGGTCGATAGTCGGCGGCGAGCTCGGCGACGCGGTCGAGTCCGGCGACGTGGGCTTCGGCGGCGCCGAGTCGGACGAGATCCTCCTCGAATAACACCTGGACCATCGCGAGGAGCAGGGCGGCGTCCGTACCGGGGCGAACGAAGTGATGCTCGTCGGCGATCGCGGCCGTCTCGCTTCGACGCGGATCGATCACGACGATGCGCCCGCCCCGCGATCGAATCGCCGCCAGTCGTTTCTTGATCCCGGGTGCGGTCATCAGGCTGCCGTTCGAGGTCACGGGATTGGCGCCGACGATCAGCAGATGTTCACAGTGGTCGACGTCGGGTACGGGCGTATTCAGAAATCCGCCATACATCAGTCCGGCCTGGACCCAGCGCGGCCAGGTATCGATCGAGCCCGCCGAGAACTGGCTGCGCGTCGGGATCGCCGTCTGCAGGACGCTCCAGTAGAGGAGCGACTGCGCATCGTGGGTCGTCGGATTGCCCCGGTAGAGCGCGATCGCATGGGGTCCATGCGCGTCGCGGATCTGGCCCAGACGCTCGGCCGCGAGATCGAGCGCCGACTCCCAATCGATCGCCTCGAAGCCGCTGGCCGTGCGCCGCATCGGCCGCCGCAGCCGATCCGGGTCGGCCTGCAGCTCGATCAGCGCGTGGGCCTTCGGGCAGAGATGGCCGCGTGAGAAGGGATCGTCGCGATCGCCGTCGATGCGGAAGACGCGGTCGTCGCGAAGCTGGACCCGGATGCCACAGGTGGCTTCGCAGAGCGTGCAGATCCGGTGGACCACGGTCGTCGGGGACCCGCCCGAAGCGGCGAGGGTGTCTGCCTGGGATCCGGAGCTGCGATCCATATCGAGAGGCTAGGTGATTTTGGTACCATCAAAAGTGCCAATCTTCTTATTCTCGAAGGATCCAATTTGGCCTCACCACCCTCCGCCCTCGGCCGCGCCACCGCCGCGGCGACCGATCGGCCGGCCGATCGGGCCCGTCCCGCGGCGCGTGTCGGGCGTTCCGCGGCGCCCTTCGAATTGCGCGATCTCCCGCTCGATGGCGAGGGGCCGCTCTACGACCAGATCTACCGCGCACTGGCCGACGCGATTCTCGCCGAGCGGGTCTCGGCCGGGACGCGGCTCCCGACCAGCCGTGCGTTGGCCGCCGAGCTCGGCGTCTCCCGCAACACCGTGGTGACGGCCTTCGAAGCGCTGCGTGCCGAGGGCTACGTCGTCTCGCGTGTCGGCGCCGGCACGTTCGTCGCACCCCAGATCGGTTCGCACGCGCCCCGCGACGGCAGCCGGCAGGTCGCAGCCGCGTCGACCGTGCGCGACCGATCCGCAAGCGTCCGAGCCGATGGCGATCGGGTCCCGTCGACCCGTCCGCCGCGACCCCGGCTCTCGCGCTGGGGCCAGTCGATCGCGTCGACGTCGCCTCGTCGCCTCCACGATCGCCTGGACGCGTCGCCGCCACTCGCCTACGACTTCAGGCCCTGCGTGCCCGATCTCGCCCGGCTCGACTACGAAGACTGGCGCCGCGCGCTCGTCCGAACGGCGCATCACGCGCCCGACTCGCTCTTCGACTACGGCGATCCGGCGGGCCTGCCGGCGCTGCGCGAGGCGATCGCGCGCTATCTGGCGCGTGCACGCGGCGTCGTCTGCGACCCGAGTGAGGTCGTCGTCGTGGGCGGCGTGGCCCAGGCACTCGACCTGGTCGGGCGGCTGCTCGTCGATCCGGGCGATTCCGTGCTGATCGAGCATCCGCACTACCTGGGCGCGCGGCGCAGCTTCCTGACCGCGGGCGCGCGGCTCGTCGGCGCGCCGGTCGACGAGCAGGGCGTCGATCCGTCGCGCGTCGATCCCGCGTCGCTCTCCGCTTGTCGCCTGGCCTACGTCACACCGTCCCATCAGTTTCCGACGGGTACGATCCTCTCGCTCGCACGCAGACAACAGCTACTCGCCTGGGCGACCGGGGCGAATGCCTTCATCCTCGAGGACGACTACGACTCGGAGTTCCGCTATTCCGGTCGAGCGATTCCGGCGCTCAAGAGCCTCGACGACGGCGATCGCGTGCTCTACGTGGGCACGTTCTCGAAGACGCTCCTGCCAGGACTGCGTATCGCCTACATCGTGGCACCCGCGTCGCTTGCAGCGCTGATCCGCTCGGCCAAGTGGCTATCGGACTGGTCGGCCCCCGTCTTCGAGCAGGCCGCACTCGCCGACTATCTCGATCGCGGCTACTTCGAGCGTCATCTCCGCCGCGCCCGCACGCTCTACGCAGCGCGGCGGGACGCCCTGGTCGACGCGATCGAGACGCGGCTCGCCCGGTTCGGGCCGCGCTATCACGACAGCCGCGCCGGCCTGCACCTGCTGCTTCGCTTCCCGACGCTCGCGCCACAGCTCGCCGCTCGGCTCGTCGAAGCCGGACGACGCGTGGGGCTGGGTCTCTACCCGGCCGCACCGTGTTATGCGAGCGAGGCGCGAGTGACGCGCGATGCGGTGGCCGCGCATGCACGCGGGATTCCGCTCGGAGCGCCGAGTGAGACCCAGCTCGTGATGGGCTTCGCCCGGCTCGATCCGGAAGCGATCGACCGCGGAATCCAGGAGCTGGCGCGGCTGATCGAGTCGCTCGCTCCGACCGGATCCCACCCGGGTCGAATCGCGACGACCTGAGGGTCGAGCCTTGCTCGGTGCCGCGCGCCCCGCGCTGGGTGCAGGAAAGAGGCGACGGTTTCGCGGGAGAGTGTCGTCGGATCGCGACACTGGCGCGCCTCAGGCCGTCGCCAAAGGCGCCGCGCGATGCGCGGCGGGGGGGCTGTTCGCGCGACGGTCGCGGAGCGAGCCTCGAACCGGCCCGGCACGTGAGTTGCACATGCACCTGTTGGGCTCGGCGTGCCGGGGCACGACTGCGGTCCGCGCGACTGCGACGGCGACGGCGAGGCGGACGGCCGCGAGGCCGACGACGACTTACCAGATGTGTCCAGACGCGTCGAAGGACGACAGACGGAGGAGAGGCAGACACGATGCAATACGAATTCGAGCGACCGGACGATTTCGGCGAGGTGCGGGTGCGGCGTCTGCCGAGTCCGGGAATTGCCGCCGTGCTGGGGGTGTTGATCCCGGGGCTCGGCCATGTCTATGCCGGTCGGCTGCTGGCCGGCGCGCTCTGGTTCCTGGTCGTCTCGTTCGGCTACGCCGCCATTCTCGTGCCGGGGCTGCTGCTCCACGCGATCAGCGTCTGGACCGCCTACCGCGCCGCCGGAGACGTCGACGACTAGCAGAGGGCGGCCTGCGCATCCGAGAAAACGCCGTGAAGACGTGTGTTTGACCGGTCGTCCCTCCGGCTTCGCCCGTCTGCTCCGGCCCTTGTGGCGCCGGGGGTGCGCCGGTATACAACCCCGTCCGGGAGCGCGCCCGGGCGAGGTTCGCACGATGGCTCACGAAATCGACGACGTCCGGATCCAGAATATCCGGCCGCTGATGGCGCCGGAGATCCTGATCGAGGATCTGCCCGTCGGCGAGGTCCAGAACGAGACGATCTACACGGGACGACGCGAGATCGAGCGAATCCTCGCGCGCGAGGACGATCGCCTGGTGCTGATCGTCGGGCCCTGCTCGATCCACGACCCGGAAGCCGGTCTCGAGTACGCCCATCGCCTGCGACCGATTCGCGAACGCTATCGGGACGAGCTGGCGATCGTGATGCGCGTCTACTTCGAGAAGCCACGCACGACGGTCGGCTGGAAGGGCCTGATCAACGATCCCCACCTCGACGGCAGCTTCTCCATCCGCGAAGGCCTGCGCAAGGCTCGCCGCTTCCTGCTCGACGTGACGGGGCTCGGGCTCCCGACCGGCAGCGAATTCCTCGACCCGATCATGCCCCAGTTCTACGCCGACCTGGTTTCCTGGGGTGCGATCGGTGCCCGCACGAGCGAGAGTCAGGTCCATCGTGAGCTCGCCTCGGGACTCTCGATGCCGGTCGGCTTCAAGAACGGCACCTACGGGACGGTCCAGATGGCGATCGACGCGATCGGGGCGGCTGCGGGGGAGCACCATTTCCTGTCCGTCACGAAGCAGGGCATCGCGGGCATCGTGGCGACCAAGGGCAACCCCTTCTGCCACGTGATCCTGCGCGGCGGATCGAGCGGCCCGAACTACGACGCCGCGTCGATCGCGCGGGTCGAGGCCCAGCTCGAGAGCGCGGCGTTGCCGAAGCGGATCATGGTCGACTGCAGCCACGCCAACAGCGGCAAGGACCACGAGCGTCAACCGGCCGTCGCCGAGGCGCTCGCCAACCAGGTCGCGCTCGGAAACGATGCCGTCTGCGGGCTGATGATGGAGAGCTTCCTGCTCGACGGAAACCAGAAGCACTCCCAATCGCAGGGCAGCGAAGGCCTCGTCTACGGCCAGAGCATCACCGACAAGTGTATGAGTTGGGAGCGGACGGAGCCGCTCTTCGAGCGACTCGCAGAGGCAGTTCGCAAGCGTCGCGGCCGTTAGCGGCGCCGGCGACGCAAGAGAGAGGAAGCGACGTCATGCCCAAAGCAGGCACGCTGGAATACTGCAAGGCCGAGATCGACGGTCGCATCCTGACGGTCACGATCGACCGGCCGGAGCGGATGAATGCGCTCCATTGGATGGCGAACGAGGAGCTCGCCGGCGTCTTCGACGATTTCGTGGCGAACGACGATCTCTGGGTCGCGATCATCACCGGCGCCGGCGACCGCGCGTTCTCCGCGGGCAACGATCTCAAGTACCAGGCCCAGGAGGCAAGCGGCGAGCTGAAGGCGGGGCCGGAGACGGGATTCGCTGGACTGACCGCTCGCTACGACTGTACGAAGCCCCTGATCGCGGCGGTCAATGGCGTCGCCATGGGAGGTGGCTTCGAGATCGCGCTCGCGTGTGATCTGATCGTGGCCTCTTCGACGGCGGTCTTCGCGTTGCCCGAGCCGAGGGTCGGGCTCGCCGCGCTCGCGGGCGGGGTCCACCGTCTGCCGCGCCAGATCGGTCTCAAGCGTGCGATGGGCATGATGTTGACCGGTCGTCGCGTCTCGGCGGAAGAGGGTGAGCGCTTCGGCTTCGTCAACGAGGTCGTGGCGCCCGAGGATCTGATGGCTGCGGCCCGGCGCTGGGCCGATCTGATCGTCGAGTGTGCACCGCTCTCGGTGCGCGCGACCAAGCAGGCCGCCATGGAAGGCATGCGACACGGCCTGATCGAGGACGCCATGGCCGAGCGCTATCCCGCGATCACCACGCTCTACAAGAGCGACGACTTCGTCGAGGGACCGTTGGCCTTCGCGGAGAAGCGACCCCCGCAGTGGAAGGGCCGCTAGCCGAGGCAATGACGCTGGCAGCCCCCCGGGTCCGGCTCTTCCGGATCAGCAACATCCGGGCAAAGTACCTGATTCCGAGATGTTTTCGTGACCCCTTGCGGATCGGGAGCCGGGTCGGGCGACGCGTCGTTCCCGATCTTGATTCGCGCGGCTCTTTAAATGACTGACTTGGTCGGTTATAAAATGATCCAGCGCCTGAGGGCACCGCCGCGGACGGCCGCGCCCGAAGGTCTTTCGCGGATGCCATCAGCCGCGTCGGCGCATCGCGCCGGGGGAGAAGAGATGATCAAGGCCATTCCGTTCTTTCTCTGGCTCACGATCGCGATCACGGCGATCGGCTGTGCCGAGACGGCGAAGCTCGACTGGACGCGGCTCGTTTTCTCCGGTCGCGACGGCTGGCAACATCCCGAGCGGGTAATCGAGTCGCTCGCGCTGCGAACCGGCGATCGGGTCGCCGAGATCGGTGCAGGTCGTGGCTATTGGCTGGCATCGCTCTCCCGAGCCGTGGGAAGCACGGGTCGTGTGTACGCGGTCGAGGTCGATCCGGTGCTCGTTGCGGAGCTCGAGGCCCGGGTCGCAAGAGAAGGTCTCACGAACGTCGAGGTCGTTCTGGGCGATCGCGCCGATCCCGGTCTGCCCGACACGAGCATCGATCTCGCGATGACCTGTCTCACCTATCATCACATCGACGACCGGGTCGCCTACTTCTCGGCGCTTCGGCATGCCTTGCGCCGGGGAGGCCGCGTGGCGCATCTCGACGATCGGCCCGATTCGCCGCCACCGATCTCCTGGTTCCAGTCGGACGGACACGTGAGCGATCCGGAAGGGATCGTTCGCGAGATGGCGGCTGCGGGCTACGCACGGGGCGATGTGTTCGACTTCCTGCCCGGCCAGAGCTTCCAGATCTTCGCGCCGCGAGCGCCCGACCGTGTCGCCGGAGAGGATCGCTGATGGCGCGACGGATCCCGCCCGAGCGCTTCGACGAGCTCGTTCGCGCGGCGACCGCGGTCTTCATCGAGCGCGGCTATCGGCAGACCCAGATGGCGGATATCGCTCTGGCGATCGGCGTCGCGAAAGGAACGCTCTACGGCTACGTCGAGAGCAAGGATGCACTCTTCGTTCTCTGCCTGAGCGCGGCGGACGAACGCGGGCCGATCCCGCTGCCCGACGTACTGCCCCTTCCGAGCCCGCCGCCGGGCGCGATCCGCCGTCTGGTCGAGGCGGGCATGGCGCGCACGATCGCCCAACCGGCTCTCGCGCGGGCGCTCACGGATTCCGCCCGTACCTGCGAGCAGAGCTTCGGACTCGAGCTGCGCACGGTGTTGGGCGAGCTCTTCGACCTGATGGAGGCGAATCGGCATCGCATCAAGCTGCTCGATCGCTGTCTGGACCATCCCGAGCTCGCCGATCTCTGGCAGACGGCCGGCCGCGAGCAGACTCGCGCCGAGCTGGTCCGCTATCTCGAACACCGCATCGCGACGGGCCATCTGCCGGCGATCGCGAATCCTCGACTCGTCGGCCGGATCGTGATCGAGACGTGCGCGACGTGGGCCGTCCACATCCACTGGGATCAGGCGCCGGAGTCCTTCGACCCCGTCGAGGCGCGAGCGACCACGATCGAGCTTCTGGCAAGCGCATTGACCCGCGACGGATTGGCTCTGGACGCGCGAGTCGATGCATGAAGAAGGACGACCCGTGTCGGGCTCGGCGACGAGGATGACGGCTTCGGAGGCGAAGGCAGGGAGCCCTGCTGTGATCGGCACCGCGAGCGCCGCCGCGCTCGTGGCGGCGAACATGATCGGCGCGGGTGCGTTCACGACTTCGGGCTTCGCGTTGGCCGATCTCGGGCGACCCGGCCCGGTCGTGGTCGCCTGGATCGTCGGCGGCGCGATCGCGCTCTGTGGCGCGCTCTCCTACGCCGCCCTGGCGATTCGAATGCCGGTCGGCAATGGTGGGGAGTACTGGCTGCTCTCGCGCGCGGTCCATCCGGCGGTTGGCTTCCTGGCGGGCTGGATTTCGCTGCTCGCGGGCTTCACGGCGCCAATCGCCGTCGCGGCCCACGGTCTCGAGGCCTACCTGTCGGCGGCGCTCGGGACCGGCTCCTTCGAGGGCCGCGCGGGCGCGCTCGCGATCGTGGGGTGCGGCCTGGCCCACGGCTTTCGCATCCGAGCGGGTCTGCGTCTGCAGAACGCCGCCGTCGCGATCAAGCTCGTCGCGATCGGTCTGTTCATCGCCTTCGGCGCGATTGCGCTCGCGACGGCGCCGTCCGGCGCGATCGCTTCGAGCGAGTCGGTCACGTCGGGGAGCATCGACGCGATCTCGCCCGGGGCGTTCGCGGTCACGCTCGTCTGGATCTCGTTCGCCTATTCGGGCTGGAACGCCGCGATCTATGTCGCCGGCGAGCTCGAGACTCCCGCGCGTACGCTGCCCCGGGCGCTCGTCCTGGCGACGATCGGTGTCACGCTTCTCTATGCGGGCCTCAACGCGGTCTTCGTCTACGGCGCGCCGTTCGCGTCGCTCGCGGGCCAGGCGGAGGTCGGTGCGATCGCGGCCGAGGCGCTCGGGGGGGAGCCCGCACGGGCGCTCCTGTCCGCCATCGTCGCGCTCGGACTACTGACGAGTATCTCGGCCATGTTGGTCGTCGGTCCTCGCGTCTACGCACAGATGGCCCTCGACGGCGCCTTCCCCGCGCGCCTCGCCCCGCGCGGCGAGGTTCCGCGTCTCGCGGTCGCCCTCCAGGTCGTGCTGGCGCTGGTGGCGTTCGCTGTCTCGGAGCTGCGGGAGCTGATGCTCTATGTCGGCTTCCTGCTCGGCCTGTCGGCCTCCGCCACGGTGGCTTGTCTGTTCCTGCCGTCGCTCACACGATCGGCGACCGCCGCGCGCGGACGAGGCCTCCTCGGGCTCGCCGCCGTCTTCATCGTCGCGACACTCGGAAGCGTCGGCTTCTCGCTCTGGCGCGAGCCGCGGCAGGCCCTGGCGGGTGGGGTGACGCTCGTCGCGGGATTCGGCGTCTACCTTGCCTTCACGCGTTCGCGCGGTCAGGCGGAGGGTCGCTAGGGAACGCGGACAACGCCTCGACCTCGACCGGGATGCCATTGGCCACGCTCGTGCCGGAGGGCGCGTCGAGCGGCGCGTCGTCGGTCAGCACGTTCGCGTTGACGCCGGGCTGTCGGGCGGTCGCGACCGTCTGGCGAACACCGGGAACGCCGCCGTGTCCGAAGCCGTGTGGCAGGCTGACGACACCGGGCATCATTTCGTCGCTGACGGCGACCTCGACGTCGAGCACCCCGACTCGGCTGCGGATGCGCGCGAGTCCGCCACTGTCGAGTCCCCGTTCTCTCGCGTCGTGCGGATGAACGAGCAGCGTGCAGCGAGCACCTCCCTTGGCCAGATTCGGCAGGTTGTGGAGCCACGAGTTCATGTCGCGCGGCTGACGTCGACCGATCAGACGCAGTCCGTCCCGGGCCGCGTATTCTTGTCGACGCGCCGCGAGTCGGGCGACGTCGCGCGTGATGATCGGATCCGCCAGCTGGATCCGGCGACCCTGCGTGCGCAGGATCTCGGGGAAGCGGGGCTCGAGCGGACCGAGATCGATCGCCCCGCGCGCCGCAACGAGCTTCGCGAGCGTGAGCCCCTCCGGTCGCCGTCCGAAATGGTCGCCATAGGGGCCGCAGCGGAGCTGCAGCTCGACCAGCCGCATCGGTCCGCGACGATCGCCGATCTCGGCGAGCACGTGATCGACGTTGAGCCCGAGTCGGCCCGCGAAGCGCGTTGCGTTCTGCATCAGGTGCAGGTCGTCGTAGGCCTCGGGATCGGCGCCGTTGAGTCGTGCCGCGAGCTCGAGGTAGACCTCCCAGGATCGCTTCTCGCCCGCTTCGGGCTCGAAGACCTGCTCGCTGTAGCGCACGTGGTTGCGAACGGCGGTCGATTGGCAGAGGAAATCGAAGTTGTCGTGCGTCAGCTGGGGAGCCGTAGGCAGGATCAGAAAGGCGTGGCGCGTCGTCTCGTTCAAATAGATGTCGATCGCGACCATGAACTCGAGCCCGGCGAATCCGCGCGCGATTCGGTCGCCGGCGGGCATCGAGAGCACCGGATTACCGCAGGTGATGACGAGCGCACGAACGCGCCGATCGCCGGCCGCCTCGGGATCGAGCTCCTCGGCGAAAGACGAAGCCGGCAGATGGCCATCGACGCTCGGCAGGCCGCGTGCCGCCGTTCGATAGGGGCCGATCGCGATCGGGGGCATCGGGCTGCCGGCCTCGTGTTGTCCGGTCGCCGGTCGCGGGAACATCATGCCGCCCGGCTCGTCGTAGCGCGCGAGCAGGATATTGACGACGTCGATGAGCCAGCTCGCGAGCGTTCCGAACTCGACCGTGCAGGTTCCGATCCGTCCGTAGACGCAGGCGCGGGGATGCGCCGCGAGCTCCCGCGCGATCCGGCGCGTCGTGTCGGCAGCGATCCCCGTCGCCGCGGCCGTCGCGGCGGGACTGAATTGCTCGGCCAGCGCGCGGATCTCCTCCACACCGTCGCTGAACTCGGCGAAGCGTCCGAGACGGACGAGCCCCTCGTCGAAGAGCACGTGCACGAGCGCGAAGAGGAAGTAGGCGTCGCTCCCGGGTCGGATGAAGAGATGTTCGTCGGCGACGCGGGCGCTCTCGCTTCGGCGCGGGTCGACGACGACGAAGCGCCCGCCGCGATCCTGAATTGCCCGGAGCTTCTTCGCAACTCCGGGCGCCGACATCAGGCTGCCCTGTGAGACGATTGGATTGCCACCCAGACAGAGGAAATAGTCACATCGATCGATATCGGGAATCGGGAGGATCGAGCTCTTGCCGAAGAGGACGCGCGAGGTGAAGAGCTTCGGGAAATGATCCATCGTCGCGGCCGAGAA
This sequence comes from Myxococcota bacterium, assembly GCA_965223565.1. Lineage (GTDB taxonomy): Bacteria > Myxococcota_A > UBA9160 > UBA9160 > UBA4427 > UBA4427. The sequence goes on from CBDCWV010000001.1 coordinate 275,036, forward strand.
CATGCGCGGCGTACGAAGCGACTCCAGGATGAACCGGTTGTAGAGCAGGCAGCCGACATCGAAGCCGCTCGGGTTCCCGATATAGACCCCGAGCGTATCGTTGCCGTACTTCGCCTGAAGTGCGCCGATCCGTTCGACCGCCAGGTCGAATGCTTCGTCCCATCCGATCGCCGTAAAGCGGCCGTCGGCCTGCTTGCGGAGCGGAGTCCGGAGTCGATCGGGGTCCTCGAAGACGCCCTTCAGCGCGGTCGCCTTCGGACAGAGATGGCCCCGGCTGATCGGGTCCTCGCGATTGCCTTCGATGCGCAGGACGCTGCGCGTCTCGCGGTCCGCAAGCACACGCAATCCGCAGCTCGCCTCGCAGATGGGACACGAGCGGTGGAACCAGCGAGCGGACATCAGGGCGCGACGTCTGGCGAGTCGTTCGGCGATCGAGAAGCCTGCTCGTGCAGCACCTCGCGCAGCACGGCGAGACCGCGGTCGATCTCCTCGGCACTGATCGTGAGCGGCGGTGCCAGACGCAGGACGTTGCCGCCTGCGGGGATCACGAGCACGCCGCGATCGCGACACGCGTCGATCACCGCGCCGGGCGGGTCGGTCATGGCGAGTCCGCGGAGCAGACCGCGGCCGCGCGATTCGAGAACGAAATCCGGTCCGAGCTCCCGCGCGATCGCGTCGACACCATCGCCCAATCGCTCGCCCATCGCCTTGGCATGGTCGAGCACGCCCGCTTCGAGCAGCTGGTCGACGACGGCGCAGGCGACGGCGCAGGCGAGCGGGTTGCCGCCGAACGTCGAGGCATGCGTGCCCGGCACGAGTGCCTTCGCGAGTGCGCGGGTCGTGCACATGGCGCCGATCGGAATGCCGCCGCCGAGCGCCTTGGCGAGCGTCATGACGTCGGGCGTGACGCCCTCCTGCTCGTGAGCGAAGAGCGTTCCGGTTCGGCCCATGCCGACCTGGACCTCGTCGAAGACGAGCAGGCAGCCGTTTTCGTCCGCGAGGTCGCGCAGGCCTCGCAGGAAGCCCGGCGGCGGCAGCCGCAGCCCGCCTTCGCCCTGGATCGGCTCGACCAGGATCGCCGCCGTTCGTTCCGAGAGCAGGTCACGCACGGCGTCGAGGTCGCCCCAGGGCGCGTGATGGATGCCCGGCACGAGTGGCTCGAAGCCCTGCCAGTAGGCGGGCGTGCCGGTTGCCGACACGGTGAAGAGCGTGCGGCCGTGGAAGGCGCCTTCGAATGCGATGATCTCGAATCGCGGTCCATCGCTCGCCGCGTGACCGGCCGCGGGTGCATCCGCCGACGAGTCGCTCCCGCGCGCGGCCTGCCAGCGGTCGTAGTGATGGCGGCGAGCGAGCTTGAGGGCGGCTTCGTTGGCCTCGGCACCCGAGTTGCAAAAATAGACGGCTTCGGCGAACGAGTTCGCCGTCAGGCGTTCGGCCAGGCGGATCTGGGGCTCGGTCGTGTAGAGGTTCGACACGTGCCAGAGCCGCGCGGCCTGCTCCTCGAGGGCGGCACGCAGGATCGGATTCGCGTGACCGAGACAGGCCGTCGCGATTCCGCCCATCAGGTCGAGGTAGCGATCGCCCTCGGCGTCGAAGAGCCAGCTGCCTTCGCCGCGAACGAACGCGACGGGTTGCGGTGCGTAGTTGCCGACGAGGACCTGACTGCCACGTGCGGCGATCTCGGCGTTGCGGTTCGTGTCCGGGTCTGGCTTCGCCATGGGTGGTCCTATCGGTCGCCGATGTCGATCGGGCTCGGTGGTCGTCGTGGTCGTCGTCGCCGGGCGTCGAGCCGGGGCCATCGAGCGGAATCGATCGTCTCGCGAGCGACGGGTCCCTACTATACGGAATCGGTCAAACGGAATCGGATGCGCGCCCCGCGCGGGGCGGCCGGAGGCCGCATCGTGGGCGAGGTGGCCGAGCGCGGCGGGAGAGGTTGCGAATGCTGAGCGCCGGAACACGGCGGGTGCGATCTCGGCGCGGATGGCGTTGCGGCCTGCTCGCATTGGGCTCCTGCTGGCTCGTCGCCGCCGTGGCTCGCGCCGAGCCGCCCCCACTCTGGACGCTCCCCCTGCCCGGTGATCGGCCGATGGCGATCGTGCGGGACCAACGCGCGGATTCCCCCTACCTCTATCTCGCGAACAAGGACCAGGGACTTCTCGTCCTCGAGCTCGTCGGCGATGGGGCCGACGGGGCTGCGGTCGTGGCGTCCCTTCCGATCTCGACCTGGAACGGGCTCCACGCGATGCACCTGTTTCAGTCGTCGCAGACGCCCGGGGTCCTCTTCCTGGCGCTCGGCGATCACTTCGCACTGGCGGGGTCGGGCGCCGGCGTCGTGGCGATCGACATCTCGGAGCCGACCGCGCCAGCCTTCTTGCACGACTATTATGCGCCCGGTGCGGGCTGTGGCTCGACGACGGTGATCGAGCGCGACGGGATCGTCTATCTCGCGGTGATGGGGCAGGGCCTCGAGAGCCTGGCCTTCGCGGCCGATCGATTCGCGCCCCTCGACGCGATCGTGCCGGGAGGCGAGTCGAGCTGCGACTTCGCAGAGGCGCAGGTGCGCGGTCTCGCCTTACAGGGTGACCGCCTCTACGTGGGAAACGACGGCGGCGGTCTCGTCCTGATCGATGTCTCGAATCCGAGCGACCTGCGTGAAGTGACGCGCTACCTGAACGACGCGCTGGGCCGCAAGCCCCTGCCCTACAACCACGTCGTCGTGGCCGGTGACCACGTCTATGCGGCGGTCGACTACTGCGGGCTCGAGGTGATCGATGTCGGCGACGAGGACGCGATCGTTCAGGCCGATTGGTGGAATCCCTGGCAATGTCAGTCGGGTGCCAACTGGTGGCTCAACAGCCCGGGCCATCTGAACCAGATCGAGTACGACCCGGAGAAGCAACGCGTCATCAGCTCCGCGGGAGACAGCGAGGTCGTGATTCTCGACGTCTCGGATCCGGCGCGCGTGCGCCTGATCGGTCAGGTGGGTGCGTCGGGCAATGGTGAAGGGACATGGGGCGCCCATGTCGACCTCGACCGCGAGATTCTCTACGCGACCTACATCGAGAACACCTGGCCCTTCGCGAGCCAGCTCTCGGCCGTTCGCGCCTACGCCGTACCCGAGCCCCGGCTCGCCCCGCTCCTGGTCGCGGGTGGCCCGCTCCTCGCTGCGCTCTCGCGCGCGTTCGGCGCGAGAGCGCGGAGACGCGATGGGCAGGCCGCGCCCCGTCAGAGCGCGCGTGTCGCGCCGACCCGATCTCCGAGGCGCTCGACGACGAGATAGGGCCGGACGCTCTTCTGCTTCCCCTTCAGCATGACCTCGTCGAGCGCCTCGCAGCGGAAGGCGTGTTGAGCGGCCTGCCAGGTCGCCTCGCCGATCACGACCTGACCGGGCTGGGCGACCGAGGATTCGAGGCGACTGGCGATGTTCACCACGTCGCCGATCACGGTGTAGTCCTTGCGTTGGGGTGAGCCGATGTCGCCGACGACGACGCTCCCGGAATTGACACCGATGCGCATCAGGATGGGTCGTACGTCCGCGCGGGCTTCGTTGAGTGCGGCGAGCGCCTCCTGCATGCGCAGCGCGGCCTCGACGGCGCGTTCGGCGTGGTCGGGCATCGGCAGCGGTGCGCCGAAGAACGCCATCATGCCGTCACCACGGAACTTGTCGAGCGTGCCGTCGAGCTCGAAGATGGCGCTGGTGAGGCGCTCGAAGACCTGATTCAGGATCAGGATCACCTCGCTCGGAGGCAGCCGTTCGGCCATCGTCGTGAAGCCCGTCAGGTCGGCGAAGAGGATGGAGACGTCGCCCTCGTCCGCGACCATGCCCCCCGGCGCGCCGCCCGCGCCGGGGGCTTCGAGGATGCGTTCGACGACGGCTGGCGAGCTGTAGCGCGCGAGACGGACACGTCGCTCCTGCTCGCGGCGGATGTCGTCGCGGAGAGCTGCCTGCTCCACCGCGATCGCGGCGAGCAGGGCGAGGATCGAGAGCGCTTGCAGCTGAGGCAGATCGAAGGGGTGCGTCGACGATTGACGATCGACGTAGACGTAGCCGCTCACGTTGCCGTCGCGCAGAAGCGGCGCGCACATGGCCGAGTGGATCTCCATCATGATGACGCTCTCGGCGCCGCCGAAGCGTTCGTCCATCGCCGTGTCCTTGATCAGGACCGCCTGCTTCTCTTCGATCGCGACGCCCGTGATGTTCGTACTGATCGCGATGGGAACGTCGGGTACGCCTTCGCGGTTGCGCATCGCCATCGGCTCGATCGATTGCGACTCGGGATCGTAGAGACAGATCACACCGCGCTCGACGGGGATCTTCGCGAAGACCAGCGACAGGATGCGATCGAGTGTCTCGGGAAGCGTCGTGCAGGAGAGCAGGCTCTCGGCCGATTCGCTGACCAGGCGCAGCAGCTGAGCGCTCGGATTCGTCGCGTTCTCCGGCGAACGCAGCAGCTCTTCGCCGATGCTCGAGAGATCCTGCATCTCGCTGAAGAGCGGCGGATTCTGCGAGAGATCGCCGGCCGCCTGGAGAAGATGGTCGAGTCCCTGGAGATCGAGCACCTCGGTATAGCCCGAGGGTGCCTTGTTCTCGTCGAAGATGACGCGGGCCCTCGACGCCGCCGACTCGGGTCCGATCTCGACGTACATCCGGATCGTGCCGAGGTCGAGTCGATCGCCGTTACGAAGGAGCTGTTCGGTCACATGGAAGGTATTGACGCGCGAGCCGTTCTTGCTTCCGAGGTCGCGGAGCGTCCAGCCCTCCTCGTCGCGACTGATGCGCGCATGCTGACGGCTGATGCTCTCGTGGTGAAGCAGCAGATCCGAGTCGGGCGACCGCCCGACGACGATCGGGCGATCGGCAATGGTGAAGACGCGGTCGCGGCCTTCGTGCTGGAAGCGGAGTCGACAGACGATGGGGTCTTCGTGCTCCAAGTCGTCGCTCTCCTTGCCCCTGGACCGGCGCGTGGGCGAAATCCGATCGCGCTCAGCCCGCCGCGCTCCTGGGCCCCGGTCGGCTTCCTGATCATCGGTCGTTCCAAGCGGCCCCTCAAGCGCCGCGTCGGCTCCTCGCGAGCGGAAGATCCAGCCCTCGAAGAGGGTGCCCCAGAATGCGAGATCGCGGATGCACTCCGGCTCGATCGGCCCCATCGGACGGTCCGAACGCACCGTGAAAGGAATCTCCATCCGGGCGAGTATGCGCGCGTCGACGACGATCCCGTGGTTCGAGCCGTTCCAGAGGAAGAGCGGCGCGTCGGGTGCGATCCGATCGAGCGCGGTCGCGCTCGGCTGCCCGGGCTCGAGTGTCACGATCGCCCGCGCGACGGAGATGCGGATCGGCTCGACGTGATCCGCTCGATTCGCGCACACCTGCGCGCGTTTCAGCTCGTCCGGGGCGCGACTCCCGGAAGCGGTGGGTAGCATCGCGATCGATGCTGGAAGAGCAAGCACCGAGCCGACCCGACGCCGCCGAGCGTCGCGCCCTGCTCGAGTGCCTGGCGCAGGCGTTCCGCGACAATCCGATGAATCGGGCGCTGCACGGGCCCGATCCGCTTCGGCGGGTGCGGGCGAATCGCGCCGGGCTGCGAGCGATCGTGCTCGATTCCGTCTTGCCGATCGAAACGTGGGTGATTGGCACCAATTATCGCGTCGAAGGGGGTCTGATCGCAGCGCCGCCCGGCGTGTGGCCCCTGCCCAGTCCGAGCCTCAGGCGTCAAATCGGGTGTCTTTGGCATCAGGGGGCTCGAACGATGGAGGCCTGGGGTGAGGTCAACCTTCGATTGATGGGATTGAGACCCACGGAGCCGACCTGGTATCTCGCGGTCGTCGGTGTCCGGCCCGAATCCCAGGGCCAGGGCGTCGGCTCGCGTCTGCTCGAACATTTCGTCTCGCGCGTGGCGGGGCCTGCGGCGCCGATCTATCTCGAGTCGGATCGTCCGGAGAGCGTTTCGTTCTATCGCGCTCGCGGCTTCGACGTGCGTGCCCGAACGACCATTCACGGCGTCGAATGCACGGCGCTCGGACTCGGCTTCGCTGACGGCGAAGGCGATCTATGCGATCCTGTTCGCCAAGCCTGATCGATCGGGCCAATCCCCCACCCAATTCCGAACGCGTTCGCATCCCCCATGCAAGGTCGGTCATGCAAGGTCGGTCATGCGAAGTCGGTCGGCGCGAGGTTCGCGAGGACACGCGCCTGCGCACAGCCCGCGTGGCGACGACACGCAGTGGTGTCGGGCGACACGGTTCGCGCGTAGTGGGAGAGGTGGAGGTCGCGCCATGAGCACGAGTCTCTCGTTCAGGCAATCAGCGCCCGGGTCGCTCGATCGCTCCGTAACGTCCAAGCCGTCCGCGTCGTCGACGCGTAAGAAGCTTCGCCCCGACGATGGGCGTCTCGCGCGCGGTCGTCGTAGTCGAGCGCGAATCCGCGAGGCGGCGCGGGGCTTGTTTCGTGAACGTGGCTTCGACGGTGCGACGCTGCGCGCGATTGCGGAGCGCGCCGGGATGGGCGCCAGCTCGATCTATCGCCATGTCCAGTCGAAAGAAGAGCTGCTGATCGAGGACCTCGCCGAGCTGCAGGAGGAGGCGTGGACGCGCTTTCGCGCCAACGACGATCGGGACCGCCCGACGGCCGTGCGGCTTCGGGATTTCCTGGACGTCCAGCATGATCTGCTGGTCGCCGATCGTGACCTCACGACGATCGCGTTGCGTGCGACCACCAAGACCGAAGCGCGGGTCGCGAAGCGCGTGCTGCGACTCTACGACCGCACGATCGGCCTGCTGATGGAGATCCTGCAGCGCGGTCGCATGAAGCAGCATCTCGCCAAGGACGTCGACGTGCTCGAGACGGCGCGCGTGCTCTTCCACGTGACCCACGGCGCTCGGATTCCCTGGGCGAATGGCATGGTCAGCGACGAGGCGCTTCGCGACTCGATCCACCAAGCCGTCGACCTGCTCTTTCGCGGCGTGGCTGTCCGGGACCAGCCGACGGCATCGGCAGGACCGCCGGTGGCGAACGGGGACGCGATGGCGACTCGCGCTCCCGACTGAGCCGCGCTGCCTGGGTCGCTGTCGCTGTCGCGAATCGGTTCGTTGCGATCGCCCGCGGCGGCCTGCTAACGGAGGCCTTCGAGGTCTTCGTCGGCTTCGGTCTTGCGCCTCATCTCGCGAAGCCAGGTCTCGTACTCGGGACCGTCCCAGGCGCGATGGTCGCCGCGAAGATAGGACTGCGCATTGCGGTGGTAGAGCCAGGCGTTCAGGCGATTCGCGCTCGCGCTGTCGCGTTCCGCGATCTGCTTCGCGGGGACGCCGGCGATGATCGAGCCGGGCGGATAGACGCTGTCTTCCCGGATCATCGCACCGCCGGCCACGATCGATCCCTTGCCGATGATCGCGCCGTCCATCACGACGGCGTTGATGCCGACGAGGCAATCGTCCTCGATCTTGCAGCCGTGTACGGTTGCATGATGCGTGATCGAGCAGAAATCACCGATCTCGGTCGCATGGTCGTAGCCGATGTGGACCATCACGAAATCCTGCAGGTTCGTGTAGCGGCCGATCGTGACGGCCTGCGCCTCGGCGCGGATCACGACGTTCGGCCAGAGCGAGGACTCGGCGCCGATTCTGACGCGACCGTAGAGCTGCGCCGACGGATGAACGATGACGCTCGGATCGATCTGCTGCCGCGCGGGATCGGCCATCGTCACTTCCCTGTCGGCCCCGCCGGCGCTCGAGAGCGATTCGCGGCGGGAGGCGAAGGCGCGGCGGGAGGCGAGGACGCGGCGGCAGGCGAGGGCGCGGCGGGATGCGAGGGCGCGGCGGGATGCGAGGGCGCGGCTGGAAGAGTCCGGCTGCGATCCGGGTGGATCGTGACGACCCGATAGCCACGCTCGCCGAGCATCCTGATCAGGCTCTCCTCCCCGACCAGATGCAGGGCACCGACCGCCACGAAGACGAGCTCGTCTGCCCGCCGCGGGTCGTCGAGCAGCGTCGAGAGCTTTGCGGCCCAGCGCTCGTTGCGTTGCGTCAACAGCACGTCATAGAAGGCTTCGAGCCCGGGGAGCTCCTCGATCCCCTGATGGGCGAAGCCCTGCAGAGCGGCCGAGTCGTTCGTCGCCCAGGCTTCGAGCAGCTGTGAGATCTCCGCGTCGAGCTCGTCGAGCCGTGAGAGCGTGTCGCGCAACATCAGGTCCTGCAGCTGCGGTGAGAGGCCGTCGAGTAGCCCGAGCTGCTCCTCCATCGATTCGAGCTCGTGAACGGGCCGAGCCCCGGCGGCTGCGAGCACGGCAGCATCGGCGGATTGCGTGACGGGAAAGCCGCTTCGTGCGGTTGCCGACTCGACGAGCCCGACGGCGATGAACCAGGGCTTCATACGCCGCCGCGCAGGCTCGGGCAGTCCCAGCGCCGACAGCTGGGCGTCCGTCTGCGCCAGGAGCTTTTCGGTTTCGGGCCCAACGACGTCGTCGAGCGTGACCGACACGGGTAGGATCACACGTGCGGCCAGCAGGTCGGCGATCTCCTCCTCCGAGCTCTTGCGCGGGTCGATCTCGAGCACGAATCGATCGGCGCGTGACCAGGCCTCTCGGACTTCGGGCGAGAAGCGCCACCCCTCCGCGGGTCCCATATGGACCGTACCCATCACGACGAGGTCGGCGCCGCGCCGGCCGTCGACGCGGAAGAAGGGGGGCGTCGCGGTCTTGCTTCCGATCGACCGCGGCTGCGGTGGGGCGGTCGCCGGGGCGGCGGAGACCGCCGGCTGCGGCCCGGAGGGCGGGCGACAGCCGATTCCCGCGATCGCGATCAGGGCCGCGCAGAGGAGCTGCAGGACGAGTCGGGCTGGGAATCGTATGGGAATGGCGCGCATGGGCGCGCAGTCTAACCGTCCGTGCCCGTCCTTTGCTAGGGACTGTCTGCGGATGCGGATGACGCATCGAGACGTCACGCGTCGCGAGTGTGTCGTCTCGGGTGGTCGTCCGCGCGCAGGAGCGAGTGTGAAAGGAAAGGAGGCAGCTTGCGCGCGGTGGTCGTCGATCGATTGATGGAGCCGGACGCGCTCGTTCTCGGAGAGCGAGAGCTGCCCGCACCGGGTCCGGGCGAGGTCCGCATCGATGTCCGCGCGGCCGGCTGCAACTTCTCCGACGTCTTGATGTTGCGTGGAGAGTACCAGGTGAAGCCTCCGCTTCCCTTCGTGCCGGGGAGCGAGGTGGCGGGGATCGTGAGCGCGCTCGGCGAGGGCGTCGAGGCGGCGGGATCCAACGGGATGCGCGGGCTCGCGGTGGGTGATCGCGTGTTGGCGCGCTGCGGGGTCGGAGGCTTTGCCGAAGCGGCCGTAGCGCCTGCGAGTCAGACCTATCGCATGCCCAACGCGCTCTCGTTCGAGGCGGGTGCCGCGCTCTCGACGGTCTACCCGACCTCGTATGCGGCACTCGTCTGGCGTGCGCCGATCGCCGCGGGCGAGACGCTCCTCGTGCATGCGGCGGCGGGAGGGGTCGGGCTGGCTGCAGTGCAGATCGGCAAGGCATGCGGTGCGCGTGTGATCGCGACGGCCGGAGGCCCGGAGAAGCTCGAGGTTGCGCGTCGCGCAGGCGCGGACGTGTCGATCGACTACCGCGAGGAGGATTTCGTGCCGCGCGTCCTCACCGAGACCGACGGACGCGGCGCGGACGTGATCTACGACTCGGTCGGCGGTGAGACGACGGATCGATCGCTCAAGTGCATCGCCTGGAACGGCCGTCTGCTCGTGATCGGCTTCGCGAGCGGAGAGATCCCTTCGCTCGCGCTCAATCGCGTGCTGCTCAAGAACATCGCGGTCGTCGGCCTGCACTGGAGCGCCTACCCCGATCGCGAGCCCGAGCGGATCGACGCCTGCTTCGACGGCCTCTTCGACCTGGCGGCCCGCGGTGCGATCGAGCCCCTCGTGTCGGAGCGCTATCCGCTCGAGCGGGCGAGCGACGCACTCACGGCGCTCGCCTCGCGGCGGACGACCGGGAAGATCGTGCTCCTGCCCTGAGCGCGGACGGGCTCGCTAGTTCGACTCCACCGCCTCGTCGCCGTGCTCACCCGTTCGGATCCGCACAGCGTCGTCGACCGGCAGCACGAAGATCTTCCCGTCGCCGATCTTGCCCGTCTGGCAGGACTCCTGGAGCGCGAGGACGACCTTCTCGGCCTGGGCGTCGGGAACGACCACCTCGAGCTTCAGCTTCGGAAGGAAGTCGACCACGTACTCCGCGCCGCGGTAGAGCTCGGTGTGGCCCTTCTGTCGGCCGAAGCCTTTGACCTCGCTGACGGTGAGTCCCTGGACGCCGGTCTTCGCGAGGCCCTCTTTCGCGTCGTCGAGCTTGAAGGGCTTGATGATTGCTTCGATCTTCTTCATGACTTCTCGTCTCCGAAGGCCATCGCGACGGGGCGGCCCGTCGCGATGGCCGGGGGGTAGGCCGTGTGGTTGTCGCCCGGTCGTCAGCTCTCGTTCGTCACGAGCTTGCGGGACGCGAGTGCACCACCGAAGCCGGGACCCGAATCCTCCATGAAGCCCGGTGAGCCACTCAGGTCGTAGGCGTGCATGCCGTGTTCGCCGAGGTCGAGCCCTTCGAGCTCTTCCTCTTCGGAGACGCGCAGGCCGATCGTTGCCCGGAGCGTGAGGAAGATCGTCGCGGCGCAGACGACGGTGAAGGCGGCATAACAGAGGACGCCGATTGCCTGCGATACGAAGCTGTGTTCGGGGTTGGTCGAGAAGAGCCCGACCGCCAGCGTGCCCCAGATGCCGCAGGTGAGATGAACGGAGATCGCACCGACAGGATCGTCGATCCGGATCTTGTCGAAGAAGATCACCGATCCGACGACCAGCATGCCGGCGATCAGGCCGACCAGGATCGCCAGATTCGGGTTGATCACGTCGGCCCCGGCCGTGATCCCGACCAGTCCAGCGAGGATCCCGTTCAGCGCCATCGAAAGGTCGGGCTTCGAGCTCACGAACGTGTAGGCGATCATCGCGCCGATACCACCGGCGGCAGCCGCCAGGCAGGTCGTGACGAGCGTGAACGAAGTGAGCGCCGGATCGGCCGACAGCACGGACCCGCCATTGAACCCGAACCAGCCGAGCCAGAGGAGGAAGACGCCGACCGTCGTGAGCGGCATCGAGCTACCGGGAATCGGCGTCAGCTTGCCGCTCTTCGTGTACTTGCCCAGGCGCGGCCCGAGCACGATCGCGCCTACGAGGGCGCCCCATCCGCCGACCGAGTGGACGAGGGTCGAGCCCGCGAAATCGTAGAAGCCCAGGCCGTCCAGGAATCCGCCGCCCCATTTCCAGGAGCCCGCGATCGGATAGACGAGCGCGACGAAGACCGCCGAGAAGATCATGAACGAGCCGAGCTTGATGCGTTCGGCGACCGCGCCCGAGACGATCGTCGCGGCGGTCGCCGCGAACATCGCCTGGAAGAGGAAATCGGTCCAATAGGTGTAACCCGTGTTGTAGGCCTGGGTCGTCGCGCCAGGCTCGAAGCCTGCGCCCAGGCCCATGCCGGCGAAGCCCAGGAAGCCGTTGAACTCGCCTGGGTACATCAGATTGAAGCCGACCAGGAAATAGGTGAGGATGCCGATGCAGATGATGAACGTGTTCTTGAACAGGATGTTCGTCGTATTCTTGGCGCGCGTGAGGCCGGATTCGACCATCGCGAATCCGAGATGCATGATGAAGACGAGCGCGGCAGCCAGCATCATCCAGATGTTGTTTGCCGCGAACATCGCTGGCGAGACCGCGTCGGCGGTTTCGGCGAGGGCGATCGGGGCGGCCAGGAAGCCTCCGACGAATACGCCGAGCGTGGCGAGACGGGCCTTGAGTCGTGAGCGGCTGCGAGACATTTCGAACTCCGTTCGGGGATCGGGCGATAAGGGTCGCGGGAAACGTGCTCGAATCACCGCCGTGCGCGGGGTCCCCGGACCCGCACGTGCGGATGGCTTGGTCGCACGCGGTGCGGTAGGAGCAATGCGCGTGCCAACCGTCTCTTGCGCAGCGCATGATTCCTGTCCGGCCGCTGATGGCTCTCACCCCGTCGCTGCCGGCTCTCACGTCGCCGCTGCTGGCTCTCGCCCGGCTGACAGGCCGCCGATCGTGAGCGTTGGGCCAGATTCGGCACGACGCGCGCGAGCGGGAGCGATCATGCGTGCGAGCCGATGCACGCATCGGCATCAGCACTGCTCGATTCGCGGGCAATCGAATGCGCACGGATGCGGCAGCTCGCTCGGTCCCTGCGGATCGCCCGGTAGGAGCCGGCGGCTGCGCGACCCAGCTCCGGGGGAGGCATGCAGATGACGGATGCGACGGATCGTCTGAGGGGCTTGCTCGCCCAGGAAGCGCTCCATCTCATGCCCTGCTGCTACGACGCGCTGTCGGCCCGAATGATCGAGCGCGCGGGCTTCTCGCTCACCTTCATGAGCGGCTTCGCCGTGTCGGCTACACGACTGGCCGCGCCGGATACGGGGCTGATCTCGTTCGGGGAGATGGTCGAGCAGGGGCGGGCGATCTGCGGCGCAGTCGAGCTGCCCGTGATCGGCGATGCCGATACCGGCTACGGCAATGCCCTCAACGTCCGCCGTACGATCGAGGAGTACGCACGGGCCGGCTTCGCGGGGGCCATGATCGAGGACCAGCACGCGCCCAAGCGCTGCGGACATACCCGCGGCAAGGAGGTCGTCGAACGCGACGAAGCCTGTCAGCGAATCCGTGCCGCGGTCGATGCGCGAGAGGCGGGTGCCGACATCCTGATCATGGCGCGCACCGATGCGCGCGCGACGCGGGGGCTCGACGAGGCGCTCGAACGTTGTCGTGCCTTCGCCGACCTCGGGGTCGACATCCTGTTCCTCGAAGCGCCCCAGAGCGAGGCCGAGATGGCCGCGTTCTGTGAGGCCGTTCCCGATCGGCCGAAGATGGCGAATCTCGTCGAGGATGGCGCCACACCCTGGCTGTCGCCTTCGCGCCTCGAAGCGCTCGGCTTCGCGATCGCCGCGTATCCACTGACACTCTTGTCCGCATCGGCGCGGGCGATCGAAGATGCACTCACGGCCCTCGCGGAAGGGCAGCCACCCGCGGCGCGGCTGTCGTTCGAGCGGCTTCAATCGCTCGTCGGCTTTCCCGCCTACGACGAAGCGCTGGCCCGTTACGCCTCGGAGTGAGCGGCACGGAGCTCGCTCAAGTGTGCCTCGCGATCGGTCGATGTCGCTGCGGCAAGCCTTGCCGGAGGTCGACGATGCGGAGTGTCTGCTTGAGTGGCTGGCTGGTCGCACGTCTGGCCGAGCGCATCCGCGGCTGGGTGCGCGAGGGGAAGCTCGACGAGGACACGCTCGATCGTGCGCTCTCGCCGGACGCGCGTGCCTTTCTGGATCACGCGCTCTCGCCGGGCGACTGGGCCGACCTGGCGGATGTCGAGGGATTGGTCGCGCTCGTCGCCGACCAGCTGGGCGGCGAAACGGGTCTGGTCGATTGGGCGGACGCGCTCGTCGCCGATTGGATCGACGAGCCGGAGATCGCGGAGATCCTGGCCAGTGGCCATCGCCTCGTCGACGGTCCTGGCTACGTCGTCGGTCGTGCGAGTGAGCGCCTGGTTCGGCATTCGACGTTTCCGGCCTGGCAGTACGAAGGGGGCCGCACGCGCTTTTCGGTTCGCCTCGAAGGCGTGGCGGCGGTGGGTCCCGCCCTCAAGGCGCTCGTCGGTGCCATACTGGCGCGCCTGGCGGCGGCCTCGGACGTCCGCTCCTTCGACGTCCGCTTCGAGGGCGTCGATGTGGGGAGTCTCGTCGTCTTCGGCGAGCTCGCGGACGACACGGTCGATCAGGGCTCGCCCGAGAGCCGACTCGCGCGGGCCGCACTCGTCGCCTGAGCCCGGGTCTCAGCCGTGGATCGCGACGAGGCGGAGCATCGGGCCCGCCGGCAGGCGCGTCTCGTCGAGCTCGATCTCCGCTTCGATCACGCCGGCCCCTTCGCCGTCGGCGTCGATCAAGGTATGTGTGACCTCGAATCGGAGCGCTTCTTTCTCTTCGATCCGTGTCCAATGACCGCGTCGCGCTTCGGGGTCCGCGCGAATCGCACCCAGCGCATCGACGACGCCGGCCCGTTCCGCTTCGAAGCGCGTCGCGTCCCAATCCGATTCGGCCACACAGGCGACCGCTGCCGCCGGGTCGTCGCGTGCGAGCGCCTGCAGCAGCTGATGGACCTCGGCACGGACGCGCGCCTCGAACGCACGTCGATCCAGGCGGCGAGGCGCGCGATCCGGGACGGCCGATGCCTGCGCGGGTTGAGGAATCGTGGGGTCGACGAGGTTCTCCCACTCCTCGACGAGACTCGAGTCGACGCGAGCGAGCATCGCACGCAGGAACGCAATCAGCTCGAGCATCTCGTCGTTCCGCGCCAGCTCGGGCAGGTTGCGCGCGAGCGTCGTGTGCACCTGCGAGAGGTAGCGGAGCAAGACGCCCTCCAGGCGGGCGATGCCGTAGCGCTTCACGTAGTCGTCGAAGGAGAGGAAGCCCTCCCAGATCTCTCGTGCGATCGATTTCGGCGAGACCGAGCTCGCGCCGACCCAGGGATGGTGCGCGCGGAACACCTCGAACGTCGCATGGAGAAAATCGGCGTTTGGCTTCTCCCAGGTCACGTGCTCGAGTCGCTCCATCCGCTCCTCGTAGGGCACGCGATCGGCCTTCCACTCCGCGATCAGCTCAGATTTCCGGACTCGCACCTGCGCCTGGAGCAGGCCGCGCGGGTCTTCGAGAATGGCTTCGACGACGCTCAGGACATCGAGGGCGTAATCGGCGGCGTCGCGATCGAGCGCCGTGACGCAATCGACGAGATAGAGCGAGAGCGTATGGTGGAGATCGAAATCGCGTTGTAGATCGGCATCGACGCGCGCCTGGGTGCCCGTGCCCGAGTGGCTCCGCTCGAGCCGGATCACCGCCGCTCGTCGCAGCGAGCGAAAGAGCAGCGCCGCTTCGCGGCGCAGGCGCGCCTTGCGGGCAGGGCTCTCGAAGCTCCGGTCGACGAGATCGATCAGCTCGCGATAGCCCGAGCCGGGCAGCGACTGATCGTGACCCCGCTGGAGGAGTGCCACGATCATCCCATGACGCAGGGTGAAGCGGCTGCGAAGCGTCTCCGGCGGGCGCTCGGCGAGCTGCTCGAAGGTCTCCCGGCTCCAGCCGACGAATCCCTTCGGCGGTGGCTTCTTCTTTTCCTTCCTCCTGGGCCGGCCGGTCTTTGCACCGCGCGCCGATTTCGTCTCCTGTCGGAGGTTCTCGATCACGTGCTCGGGCGCCTGGCAGACGACGCTGCCCGCGGTGTCGAATCCCCGCCTGCCGGCACGACCCGCGATCTGCCGGAAGTCACGCACGGAGAGCAGACCGACCTTCTCTCCGTCGAATTTCGAGAGCTTCGTGAACAGGACGGTCCGAATCGGGATGTTCACGCCGACGCCGAGCGTATCGGTCCCGCAGATGACCTTGAGCAGCCCGCGCGCGGCGAGCTGCTCGACGAGCAGACGATATTTCGGAAGCAGGCCTGCGTGGTGGAGTCCGATTCCGAAGCGAAGGAAGCGCTCGATGTCCCTTCCATAGGGCGAGTCGAAGCGGAAGCCGCGTATGGCCTCCGCGAGGGCGCGCTTCTCGCCCTTGTCGGTGATCCGACCGGAGGTCAACCCCTGGGCCTGCTCCGCGGCCTCGCGTTGCGTGAAGTGGACGATGTAGATCGGTTGCTTGTCGCCGGCGAGGAGCTGCTCGACGGTCTCGACGATCGGCGTCTCGCGATAGCTGAAGTCGAGGGGGACCGGGCGGTCGTCGCTGTGAACGTGCGCCACGCCGCGACCGCTGAGTGCTTCGAGCCCCTCCTCGATCGCGGCCGTGTTGCCGAGGGTGGCCGACATCAACAGGAAGCACGTTCGGTCCAGGACGAGCAGCGGCACCTGCCAGGCCCAGCCGCGATCGCGATCCGAGAAATAGTGGAACTCGTCCATCACGACATAGGGTGCGTCGGTCTCCCGGCCCTGTCGCAGCGCCATGTTCGCGAGCACCTCGGCCGTGCAGCAGATGATCGGGGCGGCCCAGTTGATCGCGGCGTCGCCCGTCAGCATGCCGACGTTCTCGGCACCGAACTCATCGCAGAGCGCGAAGAACTTCTCGCTCGCGAGCGCCTTGATCGGCGCGGTATAGAAGGAGCGCCGATTCTCGCAGAGTGCCTTGAAATGCAGACCGAGTGCGACGAGCGATTTGCCCGATCCCGTTGGCGTCGAGAGCACGACGTGCTTTCCGGTCATCAGCTCGAGGAGTGCCTCTTCCTGGGCGGGATAGAGCTCGAGATCGGATTCGGATGTCCAGCGCGTGAAGCGATCGAGGATCGCGTCGGGATCGCCGAGCCGTCCCTCGGGCACCCAGTCGGCGAGCGTTCTCCGTTGGCCGCTCACGTCGAGATGGCGACGACGACGCAGGTGATGTTGTCGGCGCCGCCGGCTTCGTTGGCGGCCTCGATCAGCTGTGAGACCGCACCCTCGACGTGCGGTGCACCGGCGAGAATGCGATGGATCGCGGCGTCGTCGATCGAGCCATGGAGTCCGTCCGAGCAGAGCAGGTAGTGATCCCCCGGCGTCGGCGTGAGCCAGGCGATCTCGATCTCCAGCTCGTCGCGCACGCCCAATGCCCGCAGGATCTGGTTGCGACGCGGATCGGCCCGCGCATCCTCGGCGCTCAGCACGCCTTCGCGAACGAGCGTCTCGACGAGGGAGTGATCCTCCGTGAGGCGCTCGAGCGATCCGCCGCGCAACCGGTAGAGGCGACTGTCGCCGACGTGTCCGACGTAGGCGCGACCGTTCTCGGCGAGCAGCAGGGAGACGACCGTCGTCCCCATCCCGTCGAGTGCGAGATCCTCGCGCGCGAGCTGCAGCACGCTCGCGTTCGCGTATGCGATCGATCGACGCAGCCGCTCGGCCGGGTCGTCCTGCGTCGCGTGGGCGTCGGAGAAGACGGCCGCGCCCAGACGTGCGACCGCGAGTCGGCTCGCGACCTCGCCGCCGCGATGGCCGCCGAGCCCGTCGGCCACGACGACGAGGACCTCGCGACCACTCGTGGCGTCGAAGCGCCCGAAGGCGTCCTGGTTGACCTCGCGAACACAGCCCACGTGCGACGATCCGGCGATCCGGGCTTCGCCGAGCGCCCAGCGCGAAACGCTCGAACCCGGATCTGCGACATCATCGACGTGGCTCAAGAGGCGTTCCGATGAGTGTTGGGGAAGGCGATCGCGACGGCGAAGAGATCGGCGCATCGATTCCGTTCCGTGTCGCCCGCTCGCATACGTTACTGTTTTCTGCTCGACCTCTCCCCTTCGACCGGAGAAAACATGAGACGTGCGGAGAAGGCTCGGCGAATCCTGGCGCTCCTCGACGAGCTCTATCCCGAGCCCCCCGTCCCGCTCGATCACGAAGACCCGTTCACGTTGCTCGTCGCCGTCGCACTCTCGGCACAGACGACCGACGAGCGGGTGAATCTCGTGACGCCCGGGCTCTTCGCGCGGGCGCGTACGCCGGCCGCGATGGCCAAGCTGCCCGTCGAGACGATCTTGCGCGAGATTCGCTCCTGCGGTCTGGCGCCGGGCAAGGCGAAGAACCTGAAGGCGATGTCCGAGCAGCTGGTGCGTGACCACGGCGGCGTGGTGCCGCCGGACATGGCGGCGCTCGAAGCGCTCCCGGGCGTCGGCCACAAGACCGCGAGCGTCGTCCTGATCCAGGCCTTCGGCATCCCCGCGTTTCCGGTCGACACGCATATCCACCGCCTGGCGGCGCGCTGGGGTCTCTCCGACGGGAAGAGTGTGGAGAAGACCGAACGCGACCTGAAGGCGGTGTTTCCGCGCGAGGCGTGGGCGCGACTGCATCTGGCGATGATCTACTTCGGTCGCGAATATTGTCCGGCCAGAGCACACGATCTCGCGGCGTGTCCGATCTGCAGCTGGGCGGCCTCGAAGAAACGCATCGCCGAGGAGGCACGGGCAGGCGGTGGCGGACCGGCCTCGCGCAAGGCGGCCGCACGCCGGAAGACTGCGGGGAAGACGGCGCGAAAGCCGCGCCCGAGCCGAGGCGCCTAGCCAGCACGTCGGATCAGGACGATGCGGCCGAGCAGCGCGGGGGGCGGCGGCTCGTCGGGCCGTGTGATCTCGACGCGGCGCCCGACGACCTGGACGAGTCGGGGTCCTTCGTCGGTCTCCGCGAAGCCCTTGGCGCGGAGCAGGTCGGCCTGCTCGAGATGGGCGGCGATTGCATCGCAGGCGAGCCCGGGCTCGGGATTCCACTCGCTCGTCTCGAAATGTTCGTGGTGATGGGGCGGCGTCTCCGGCGCGGGGCCGCGGCGATCGAGCTCGCCGGCATCCGGTGGAAAGAGCAAATCGAGGTCGACGTCGCCGCGGATGGCGCGCACGAGTGGCGCTTCCGGCTCGATCTCGCGCAGGCGCGCTTCGATCTCCGGCCAGCGCGCCTCGGGCACGAGGTCGATCTTGTTCAGGATCAGCAGGTCGGCCGATTGGACCTGGTCTTCGAACGTGCCGACGAGATCCCGGCTCTCCGCAAGCTGCTCGGCGTTCACGACGACGACGGCCATGTCGTCGCCGATGAAGTCGCAGGCCGGCTCGCGCCAGAAATTGAGCTGGGTGTCGTAGGGGAGGGCCACGCCCGAGGTCTCGATCACGAAGCGATCGGGATCGACCTCACGACGCAGTGTGACCAGGGTCTCGAGCAGGTCGTCGGAGAGCTCGCAGCAGACGCAGCCGCCCTCGAGCTCGACGTAGGACTGCCGACCCGAGCCGAGCAACGCGCGGTCGATCCCGAGCTCGCCGAGCTCGTTCGACACGAGCGCGACGCGAACGCCGCGCGCCGCCGCGTCGCCGAGCAGATGCTGCACGACGGTCGTCTTGCCCGAGCCGAGAAAGCCGGAGAGGACCAACGCCGGGATACGCGCACGCGAGGCGTCGGAGAGCGTGATCGTGTCGTCCGTCTCGGAGGGCGTCTGGCCCATCGATTCTCCCGCTCCCGGCGCTTCGCCGTTCCCGCTCGGGCCAGGGGATAGCATCTTCGTCGGCGCAGGCGGAGCACCCGCGGCGAACGTCCACGTCGGTCGACTCCGAGTCGCGGCGTTCTTCGGGCCGGAGTCGATCCCGGCTCCGTGCGCGAAGCTATGGTGGGATCCGGGCGCGGCCGCTTCGGCGCGCGGGCGACGCGTGACGTGCGCCCGGCCGAATCGGGACGTGGCGAAGGAGGGGCCGGGTGGCAGAGCGGGATTTCGACCTTTTCGTGATCGGAGCGGGCTCGGGCGGCGTGCGTGCCGCGCGCTTCTCGGCCCAGCTCGGTGCGCGAGTGGCGGTGGCGGAGGATCGAGCGCTTGGCGGCACCTGCGTCAACGTCGGCTGCGTCCCGAAGAAGCTCTTCGTGTACGCCTCGCATTTCGCGAGTGATCTGCACGACGCGACGACCGGCTATGGCTGGCGCGTGGCCGACACCGGGTTCGACTGGCCGACGCTGCGCGACAACAAGACGAAGGAGATCGAGCGACTGAACGGCATCTATGCTGGACTGCTCCAAGACGCCGGTGTCGAGCAGATCGACGGCCGCGCGACGCTGGTCGATCCGCATACGGTCGAGGTCGCGGGTCGACGCTATTCGGCCGACCACATCCTGGTCGCGACGGGCGGCTGGCCGAGTGTGCCGGAGATTCCGGGTGCCGAGCACGCCGTCACGTCGAACGAGCTCTTCTATCTCGATCGCCTGCCGGGTCGCGCGATCGTCGTGGGCGGCGGGTATATCGCCGTCGAGTTCGCCTGCATCTTCGACGGATTGGGGGTCGACGTCGTCCAGCTCTATCGGGGTCCGCTCTTCCTGCGCGGCTTCGACGGCGACGTCCGCAGGCATCTGGCCGAGCAGATTCGCGGGCGTGGCGTCGATCTGCGTTTCGACACGAACGTGACCGCGATCGAGAAGACGGCTGACGGCGTTCGCGCGACGCTGACCGACGGGACGACGCTCGACGGCGACCTGTTGCTCTTCGCGACAGGTCGCCATCCGAATACGGCTGATCTCGGTCTCGACAAGGTCGGTGTCGAGCTCGGGCCTGACGGCGCGATCCGCGTCGATGCCTATTCGCGAACGAACGTGCCGAGCATCTGGGCGATCGGCGACGTCACGAATCGAATCAACCTGACGCCGGTCGCGATCCACGAGGGGGTCTGTCTCTCGCAGACGCTCTTCGCCGACGATCCCCGTTCGCCGGATCACGAGAACGTACCGGCCGCCGTCTTCTCGCAGCCGCCGGTCGGGACGGTCGGCTTGACCGAGGAGCAGGCGCGAGAACGGGGACACACGATCGACGTCTACCGCTCGACGTTTCGTGCGCTCAAGCACACACTGACGGGCGCCGATGAGCGCACGATGATGAAGCTGGTAGTCGATCGCGAGAGCGACCGGGTGCTCGGGCTCCACATGGTCGGCCCCGAGGCGGGCGAGATCGTCCAGGGCTTCGCGGTCGCGATCAAGGCCGGTGCGACGAAGGCCGACTTCGATGCGACGATCGGGATCCACCCGACCTCGGCCGAGGAGTTCGTGACGATGAGGACGCCGGTTGAGGCCTGATCGACGGGCGCAGGCAGCTGTCGGCATTGCGCTGTGTCTCGTGATCGCGGCGCCCCCGGCCCTTTCCGAAGACAGCGAGCCCGATCTCGCCGCACCCGAGGTCGAGGCGGTCTACGACCCGTACCGGGGTATGGATCCGAACGGTCGGATTCCCACGATCGACAAGTCCCTCTACGTCGAACGCCCGGAGCGCTGGCGCTACATCCCAGAAGGCCGCATCAAGCCCGGAAACATCCTCCAGCGTTTTCTCGTATCGAGCTTCATCGTCCCGATCTTCTTCAGCAATCAGGACGTCGGTACGGGCTTCGGGCTGGCGCTCACCGACATCGACTTCCGCAAGCAGCGGCGCCGCGAGTTCCTCGGCGGCTTCTTCTCCTACACGACCGAGCAGCAGCAGTCCTACGTGGTGCGCTGGCGTCGTTGGACCAAACACATGGACGTGCCGGGCGGCGGCGTCCTGCAGGAGGAGCGCAGCTTCCTGCGCGCGGGCGGTGGCTACCGCAAGACGCTCACGCGCCGCTTCTTCGGAATCGGCCCCTCGACGCAGGAGCGACAGGAGACGAGCTACACGGATTCCGTCGGCTTCCTCGATCTCGGCATCTCGCGCTCCCTCGACGACGTGCTGAAGGGCGCCGGCCGGGATCTCCTCGACGATTTCGTGCTCGAGATCGGCGTGCGCGGCGAGGCGCATTGGCTCGACGAGGGCAAGGTCGAAGACGAACCGACGACCGAGGCGCTCTTCCCGGCGCTCTTCCGCGAGGACGATCAGGTGATCCTCGGCTGGCTGTCGGCGGGACTCCGCTGGGATACCCGCGATAGCCAGCGCAATCCGTACCGGGGCACGGCGATCGGCGCCTCGGTCGACGCCGCACTCGGCCAGACCGACGGCGATCTCGGCGCCGTCTATCGCGTCTTCGGCGACCAGATCTTTCCCCTGCCGGGCCTCTTCCATCGCGGTGGCAGCGAGGACGAAGAGCATCCGCCGACCGACAGCTTCGCCTTCCACTTCGAGACGCAGCTCTCGTCGGGCGATCTGCCCTTCTTCGTGCGGCCGTCGCTCGGCGGCTCGCGTCGGCTTCGCGGCTACATCGAGGGCCGTTGGCGGGACGACGCGCTCTGGGTCGCCGCAGCCGAATATCGATTCTGGGTGATTCCGCGCGGCTTCACCGTCTGGCGCCACATCCGCGTCGAGCGGATCGGGGCCGCCGTCTTCTACGAGGTCGGCGGCGTCGCGGAGGACGGCTTCGGTTTCTTCCACGAACGCGTTCGCCAGAGCTACGGCGTGAGTGGACGGGCGACGATCGAGCGCGCCGCGATCTTCCGGCTCGACTTCGGGTTCTCCGAAGAGGGTATGAACTTCTCCGCCGGCTTCGGCCTGTCCTTCTGAGCCCGCGCGTCGGCGCGACTTGCTAGCCTCGGCGCACGATGGTCGATCGCACGGGCCTGCTCGATCTGCTCGATCGCTACAGGCGTCGACATCCGGACGAGGATGCGATGACGCGGCGCGTGCTCGGGCTGCTCGAGACGCGCGCGCGCGCGCTCGAACGCGACTGCTTCGATCCCGGTCACGTGACGGCCTCTGCCTGGATCGTCTCCCGCGAGACCGGATCGGTCCTGCTCACGCACCATCGCAAGCTCGATCGCTGGCTGCAGCTCGGGGGTCACGTCGACGGCGAGCCGGACGTCCTCGCTGCGGCGCTGCGCGAGGCCGAGGAGGAATCCGGACTGCGCGGCTTCGAGCCGGTTCGGATCGACGGTGAGGCGCTGCTGCTCGACGTCGACGTGCACGCGATTCCGGCGCGTGGCCAAGAGCCGGGCCACGAGCACCACGATCTCCGCTTTCTCTTTCGCGTCTCGGAGGACCAGCCGATCGCGCGCCAGATTCGGGAATCGAAGGCGATGCGCTGGTTTCCCGCTGCCGGAATCGAGACGCGCTTCGACGAAGAGAGCCTGGCGCGCATGGCGCGCAAGGCGGCCGACTGGCTCACGGGCTAGCGGCGACGGGACGACGCGTGCGCTCGCCGCGTCTGTCCCTCGTCCGGTGTCGCACGCGCCGGTCGCGCAAGCGCCGGCGCTGAAGCCTCGATTGCGCCGAGCCGGCCCGAGGGGAGGAGGTCTCTTTCCTTCCCGACCCGGAAATTCGTCTGCCGCTTGCCGCGTCGGCTCCTCCGGGAAGTGACCTGTCGGGTCCTGGCGCGATTGAACGGGGGGAGAGACGAAAGTCGGCGTTTTCGAACGCTGGCCCGCTCCTTGCAGTCCAACCCTCGAGATCGCACTGGAATACCTGGAGGGGCGGAGGTCGCGTGATGCGACGCACGACGAGTCGAAAATCCTGCCGCGGAATTGCGCAATCGTCCGCCGATCGCCGCAATCGCGACGCCCTCGTACTCCCGCGCCGGGTTCGCCGAGTGCTCGGCCTCGCGTTCGCATTGGGCCTCGGTGCGCCGCTCGCCGGCGTGGCCCAGGGCGAGCCGACGCGGGTCGTGACGCACGCACGCCCGGTGCCCGCGGCCGTGATGTTCGTCGCTCACGGCGACGAGGCGATGCCGGCAGCGGGGCTCGAACGACTGCTCGCAGTGCCGGAGCAGCCGATTCGCTCCGAGGCGCAGCGGACGGACGATTCACTCGCCGCCGCGGTCGCGCGCGGCTCGACGCGGGAATTCGATCGCAAGAGCGGCTTCCGCAAGCGAAGCCGCGACCTGTTCCGCACCGAGCGGCAGATCGAGATCGGTGAGCAGGAGATGGTGGTTCGCCTGCGCCTGCGCGCGAAGCGGCGCGAGACGATGTCGGTCGAGGTGCGCTTCTAGCGGCGAGATCCTGCGCCCCACGGCCGGTCGCGTCCGACGGTGGCTATGCTCCGGTGTCATGACTGACGTTGTCGACGACCTCTGCGCCTTCATCGATCGATCCCCGACGCCCTATCACGCCGTGCAGGAGACGATTCGCCGGCTCGAAATGGCTGGCTACGCGTGCCTCGCGGAGGCCCACGCCTGGAAGCTCTCGCCCGGTGACCGACGTTATGTCGTGCGAGCGGGGGGCAGCCTGGCGGCCTTCGAGGTCGGTACGGCCGAGCCCGCGCGGGCGGGCTTCCGGATCGTCGGCGCGCATACGGACTCGCCGAACCTTCGTCTCAAGCCCGTTCCAGACGTGCGTCGCCACGGCTACCACCAGCTCGCGGTCGAGCCCTACGGCGGCGTACTGCTCCACACCTGGCTCGATCGCGATCTCTCGCTGGCGGGTCGCGTGAGCCTGCGCAGGGGGGAGACGAGCGAGACGCGGCTCGTCGACTTCGATCGTCCCCTGTTGCGGATCCCGAATCTGGCGATCCATCTCTACCGCGAGATCGACGAGGAGGGTCTCAAGCTCAACAAACAGACCCACCTGCCACCGCTGCTGGGACTCGGGGAAGGCGAGGATTTCGAGACGCTGCTCGCCGCGGAGCTCTCGCGCCAGGGTGCTGCCGTCGAGGCCGCCGACCTCCTCGCCTGGGACCTGATGGTCTACGACACGCAGCCGGCCGCGCGCTCGGGAGCGAACGGCGAGTTCCTGCACGCCGCCCGCCTCGACAACCTGGCCTCGAGCCACGCCGGCCTCGCAGCGCTACTCGACGCCGGCGAGGCGGGACCCGCGGAGGCCACGCGTGCCATCGTTCTCTACGACCACGAGGAGGTGGGCAGCCGCAGCGCCCAGGGTGCCGGCGGCAGCTTCCTCGCCGACCTGCTCGCGCGGATCGTGCCCGCGACGGGTACGCGCGATGCGCAGGCGACCGCCCGCGCCGTCTCGCAGTCCTGGCTGATCTCGGCCGATATGGCGCATGCGGTTCATCCCAACTATGCCGATCGCCACGAAGCGGGTCACAAGCCGTTGCTCGGGGGTGGGCCCGTGATCAAGACGAATGCAAACCAGGCCTACGCGAGCGATGCCGAGACGGCGGGGCTCTTCGCGGCGCTCTGCCGCGAGGTGGGCGTCGACTGCCAGAATTTCGTGACGCGCAGCGACCTCGGCTGCGGCTCCACGATTGGCCCGATCAGCGCCGCCCGCGTCGGCATTCGGACCGTCGACGTCGGCAATCCGATGCTCTCGATGCACTCGTGTCGTGAGATGTCGGCGAGCACCGACGTCGCCCCGATGATCGCCGTCTTGACGGCGTTCTTCGATGGGCGTGGGGCGTGAATCAGGCAGCGAGAATCGCGCGGCCGATCACCTTGAGCTCGAGAATCGGCTTCACGCCCTCGAAGATCGGCAACACCGTCGCGTCGACGACGTAGCGACTGATCGGGTACTCCTCGGCATAGCCCCAGCCGCCGTGCATCAGCTGACCCTGCTGTGTCACCTCGACGGCGACGTCGCAGGCGAGCAGCTTGGCCTGGGCCGCGAGCGGGGCGGCGGCGCGCTCGTCCTCGTCGAAGGCGCGCGCGGCGGCGTAGGTGATCGCGCGCGCACCGGCGATCTGTGCCGCCATCCGGCCGAGCGTGTACTGGGTGAGCTGGAACTCCGAGATCGGCACGTCGAACTGCTTGCGGTCGACGACGTAGCGCGCGGTCTCCTCGAGTGCGGCCTGCGCGAGGCCGCAGCCGCGCCCCCCGGTCTGGAGTCGGCCCGCCGCGAAGCCCGCCATCTGCAGATAGAACCCGCGACCTTCCCCGTCCGCCTCGCCGACCAGGTGATCGGCGGGGACGAACCAGCTCTCGAAGTTGAGCGTGTAGCTGTGCATGCCGCGATAGCCGGGCGTCGCATCGGCCTTGCCGACCAGGCGCCCGCCGCCGGGCTGCGTGCATTCGAAGGCGTGCTCGCGCGACGCCTCCTTCGGCACCACGAAGAGCGACAAGCCCTTGGCTCCCTTGGCGGGATCGGGATCCGTCCGCAGCAGGACCGCGAGCACGTTCGCGCGCCCGGCGAAGGTGCACCAGGCCTTGGGGCCGTCGATGATCCAGCCGTCGACGCCGTCGCGGCTGCCGGGCGTCGCGCGGCATTTCACGCTCGCGACGTCCGAGCCGATGTCGGGCTCGGTAACGGAGATGCCCGCCATCACCTCGCCGGAGGCGAGCTTTGGGAGCCAGTGCCGTTTCTGCGCCTCCGTACCGCCGCCCATCAGGGCCTTGGTCAGGATCTCCGGGCGCGTGATCAGCGAGCCCGCTGCCGCGAGCGACGCCCGCGACAGCTCCTCGGTCGTCAGGATCATCGCCAGGTTGCCCATCTCGACGCCGCCGTATTCCTCCGGAATCGAGAGACCGAAGAAGCCGAGCTCGGCCATCTTCGTGATGAATGCCTCCGGGATCGTCGCGTCGGTGCGGTGGATGTGTTCCGCGTGCGGTGCGACCTCCTGGGTCGCGAACTCGCGCACCTGATCGCGCACCTGCTCGTGCATCTCGTCGAGCACCCAGTCGTTTCGACCCGCGGTCTCGGCCGCGACGCGACCGAGTTCGCGCAGCAGCGATTCCGAGGTCGCGCGGCGCAGGCAGGCGCGGACGTCGGCGGGAAACGCCCGCTCGACGGCGGCGTCGCCAATGCCCAGATCGTCTGCGGCGGCCGAGAGCCGATCGCGAAGGTTGGCCATCAGCAGGCCGACGGCGGCGATCGCCGTCTTCTCGCGGCTCGCCGTCGCCGCGCCGTCGCTCGTCCAGGCGTCGATCTCGCGCAGCATCTCGTGGGCGGCGACGGCCTCGGTCGCCGCGTAGGCCACGCGCTCGGTCACGACCTGATGATCATCGATCCGCTTGCCGCCATCGGTCATGTCCTTCGTCGCGGCGACCGCCTCGGCGAGGAGGCTGGAGCCGGCTTCGAGTAGCGTTCGGGCGTCATCGAGAGAAGCGGTCATCGTCGTCGGGCTCCTGAATCACACGCGTATTCGCGTGGTCTGGCGGTCCCCCTCGCCGCGAAGGGCGCGGAACATAGCGCGCGAGCTCGCAGCCGGACCGCACGCGAGGGTCAATCGCACTGCCTGCCGGACCGGCGACCGACCTCGGATCCGATCCGGCGCCGCTAGAAGAAGCGGCCGATCGCTTCGAGAATCGGGGGGCGGCCGAAGACGAGATCGAGCTTCTGGCCGGCCTCGCGCTCGCGCAGCCAGCAGGGCAGCCCCGCCTCCGGTGCGAGGGCGCGGGTCACGGCCGCATCCCAGGGATTCAGGTCGCAATCGACCATCGCGTCGGCGGCGCCCGAGAGCACCAGCAGGTGACCGAACGCATCCGTGTAGCCGCGGAGCTTGGGAATCGCTCCCGCCAGCCGATCGTAGACGGGTCGCAGCCCGGCTCGATCGAAGCAGAAGAGGTCGCCATGACACACGAGTGCGTTGGCGAACACGTCGGGGACCTGCAGCGCCGCTGCATCCGTCGTCGGCCGTGCGCGCTGCGGCTCGGCTCGGTCCGGCGCCTCGGGGCCGTCGCGGTCGGGACGCGCGACGACCAGCCTGGTGTCGCCGCGCCAGAGGCCGCCACCGCGGAATCCGGCGATGCGATCGCCGACCGCGGGCAGATCGATCACCCCGAGCACGGGCACGTCGTCGACGCTGAGCGCGATGAGGGTCGTGAAGAGCGGGATGCCGCGGGCGTAGGCGATCGTGCCGTCGATCGGATCGATGATCCAGCGCCGCCGCGGACCGACCGACTCGCTCGATCCGCCTGCCGGTCGCCCTGCGGCCGCCGTATCGCCGAACTCTTCGCCGAGGATCCCATCCTCGGGAAAGGCCTCGGCGATCACCTGCTGGATCGCGCGTTCCGCTTCGCGGTCGGCCTCGGTCACGGGTGAGCCATCGCGTTTGGTCTCGACGGCGACGTCGCGGAAGCGCGGCAGGATCTCCTCCCGTGCGCGGTCGCAGGCGCGCTGGGCGATGGCGAGTGCGGCGCGCAGCTCGTCCTGCGAGATCGCGGCCTCGGCTGCGCGCTCGAGCGAGAATCCGCGGGGCGGGGAGAGCGTCACCTGTGAGTCCATCGACTCATCCGGGCCTGCCGGAGCCCGACCCGGCCGCGTCGACACGGTCTGCCGCCGAAGCGTCGCGCCGCGCAGGGCGCGGGCCGAGCCGATCGGCGTCGGCGAGTCCGCGCAGCCGTTCGAAGGGGTAGATGCCGGTGTCGTGCCCGTCGCTCCAGGCGACCTGGATCGCATAGCGCCCGACCGGCTCGATCCCCCTCGGTACGACGTCGGCCGGAACGCGGTCGTCCTCGAGCAGCGCTTCGCCCGTCCATTCGTCGACGCAGAGGGCACAGCCACAGGCGAGCCGCAACGCGCGCACGTCGATCAGGCTCTCCGCGCCGTCGGCCCAGACGATCCGCAGGGTGCGTGCGTCGTGTTGCTCGATCGCCGTCGGCACGATGGGGGAGGCGGACTCTGGCGGCATGCTCGGACGATAGGGATTCTGCTCGAATTTTGGCTCGTGCCAGCGCGCCGACACCTGGATTGAGAGCTAGCCTCCGCGCCCATGAGCGAGACGAACGAGACGATTGCGATTCTGGGTGGCACGGGCGATCAGGGACTGGGACTGGCCTTGCGGTTCTGTCGCTCCGGGCGGCGGGTAATCATCGGATCACGCAAGACCGAACGCGCGGTGGAAGCGGCGGAGAACGTCCGCAATCAGGTAGCCGAGGCGCAGGTCGAGGGATTGGGCAACGCCGAGGCGACGGCGGCGGGCGAGATCGTGATCCTGTCCGTGCCCTTCGAGCACACGGCCAGCACGGTCAAGGGGATCAAGGACTCGCTGCGTGCAGGTCAGATCCTGGTCTCGATGGCGGTGCCGCTGGCGACCGCGATCGGCGACGGGGCCGTCCGGACGGTCGGCATCTGGCAGGGTTCGGCCGCCGAGCTGGTGAAATCACTCGTGCCAGCCGAGGTGGAGGTCGTCTCTGCCTTCCAGAACGTCTCGGCCCATCGGCTGCAGCACCTCGCCGAGCCGGTCGAATGCGACGTCGTGGTCTCGGGATCGAAGGCGGCGCGCAGCAAGATCATGGCGCTCTGTCCGCTCGTCGAGGGCCTGCGCGCAGTCGACGGCGGCGCGCTCTCGAATGCGCGCATCGTCGAGGCGATGACCGCACTCGTCATCGGTCTGAACATCCGCCACAAGGTCCCGGAGGGGCTCGGAATCCGCTTCACCGGCCTGCCAGACTGAGCGACCCATTCGCACGCGTTCGACGGTCCCGCCTGGGAGGACGAGGGAGGGGCCCCGGAGGGGATGTGCGTGCCGGTCGCATCTCGTTCCCGAGCAGGTCGGGCCTTGCCGGCTCCGCGCGAGCGGAAAGATCGCGGATCGAGAAAAACCCCTGTGTTCACGGTGGCTTGCAAACGTCGTTTGGCGGTAGCCTGAATCGGCTTCGGATTCGCGATCTTGCGCGCTTCCGTTCGAGGGGAGTCGAGGTCGTGAAAGGCGTGACCTACTAGGGGTTGTGGTCATTGCCGTAGTGGAGCGCAACATTTTGTGGATTTTTCCGTTGACGCAGCGCCAGGTACGCGGGAAGATCCGGCCCAACGGGGATGTGAGGTTCCTCCTGTAGCCTGGGGGGGTCGCAACTTGGTTGGTTGCGGGGAGGAACACGAACTTTACGTGGCTTGAAGCCATGGGATCGGGTCGCTGAGAATCGGGATCGGCCGAATCGGGTCAGTCCCTGCGGCTCGGTCACGTGCGGAGGGCCGCCGCGGGTTCGAGGGGCGCCGAGAGAATTCTCGGCGCCCCACTCATCTGAGGCCAGGAACGGCTTCGGTCGCGTCGAATTGAGTCGATCCGGTCGCGTGGAATCGAATCGGGCCGGTCGCGTTGAAACGAATCGAGATCGCGGGATGATGACGAGCTGAGATGGCGCTCCGCGCGGGCCGGACGGAACGGGCCGATGGATCGTGACCGCATCGAGACAACCGCTAGCAGGCGTGCAGCCAGGGGGAAATCAGTGAGCGACGAAGTCGAACGGCGCGGGCGAACGAATCCGAGCGATCCGAGCGAGATGGCGAGCGGCGAGGTGCGGCCAGGGGCGCGGTCGGAAGCGCGCCCGTCGACCGGTCTGACGATCGCGCGACATTTCACCACGCCGGGCATCGACCCCTTCGAGACGGTCGAGTGGGAGCGGCGTTCCGCGACGATTACGAATGAGAAGGGTGAGACGGTCTTCGAGCAGACGGACGTCGAGATCCCGAAATCGTGGTCGCAGCTCGCGACGAACGTCGTCGTCTCGAAGTATTTCCGCGGCCATATCGGCACGCCCGAACGCGAGACGAGCGTTCGGCAGCTGATCGGCCGCGTCGTCGGGCGGATCCGCGAATGGGGAGAGCGGGGCGGCTATTTCGCGACCGGAGCGGACGCGGCCGCCTATGCCGACGAATTGACCTACCTGCTCGTCCACCAGAAGATGGCTTTCAACAGTCCTGTCTGGTTCAACCTCGGTGTCGAGAACACGCCTCAGCAGGCGAGCGCCTGCTTCATCAACTCCGTCGACGACACGATGGATTCGATCATGGATCTGGCCAAGACCGAGGCGCTGCTCTTCAAGGGCGGCTCCGGTACCGGCAGCAATCTCTCGGCGATCCGGTCGTCGAGAGAGAAGCTGGCGGGCGGTGGGGTCGCCTCGGGGCCGGTCTCGTTCATGCGCGGCTTCGACGCCTTCGCGGGCGTGATCAAGTCGGGCGGCAAGACGCGGCGCGCGGCCAAGATGGTGATCCTGAACGTCGATCATCCCGACGTGATGGACTTCATCAACTGCAAGGCGGACGAGGAGAAGAAGGCGTGGTCCTTGATCGAAGAGGGCTACGAGGGCGGCTTCAACGTGCCCGGCGGCGCCTACGACTCGGTCTTCTTCCAGAACGCCAATCACTCGGTTCGCGTGACCGACGAGTTCATGACGGCGGCTGCCGCCGGTGGCTCGTGGGAGACGAAGGCGGTCACGACCGGGGAGACGGTCGAGACGTTGCGCGCCGATGCCGTTCTGCGCTCGATGGCCGATGCAGCGCATGTCTGCGGCGACCCGGGCATTCAGTACGACTCGACGATCAACCGCTGGAATCCGGTCAAGAACTCCGGTCGGATCAACTCGAGCAATCCGTGTTCGGAGTACATGTTCCTCGACGACACGGCCTGCAATCTCGCCAGTCTCAACCTGATGACCTTCGTTTCCGAGGACGGTGCGTTCGAGGTCGAAGACTATCGACGAGCTGCCGGGCTCACGATCCTGGGCCAGGAGATCGTCGTCGATTTCGCGGACTACCCGACGGCCGAGATCGAGCGCAACAGTCATCTCTACCGACCGCTCGGCCTTGGCTACGCGAATCTCGGTGCGCTCTTGATGGCGAACGGGCTGGCCTACGACAGCCGCAAGGGCCGCAACATGGCGGCGGCGCTGACGTCGCTGATGTGTGGTGAGGCGTATCGCATGAGCGCCGAGATCGCGGAGGCGATGGGTCCCTTCCCGCGCTATCAGCCGAATCGTGAGCCCTTCCTCGAGGTGATCGAGATGCATCGCGACGCGGCCTACGCGGTACCGCCGTCCGGCGTGCAGTCCGACCTGATCAAGGCGGCGCGCAAGTCCTGGGACGACGCACTCGAGCTCGGCGAAGTGCACGGCTTCAAGAACGGCCAGGTGACGGTCCTGGCTCCGACCGGCACGATCGCGTTCATGATGGATTGCGATACGACCGGCGTCGAGCCGGATATCGCGCTGGTCAAGTACAAGAAGCTGGTCGGCGGGGGCTTCCTCAAGATCGTGAACAACACGGTCCCCATGGCGCTGGCGAAGCTCGGCTATACGGCTGCGCAAGTCGAGGAGATCGTCGCCTACATCGACGAGCACGAGACGATCGAGGGCGCTCCGGGACTGCGGGACGAACACCTGCCGGTCTTCGACTGTGCGTTCCGGGCCCAGAACGGCGTGCGCTCGATCGATTGGATGGGTCATATCCGCATGATGGGTGCGGTTCAGCCCTTCCTGTCGGGGGCGATCTCGAAGACGGTCAACATGCCCGAAGACGCGACCGTCGACGAGATCATGGAGGCCTACACGCTCGGCTGGCAGCTCGGGCTCAAGGCCCTCGCGGTCTACCGCGACGGCAGCAAGCGGACCCAACCGCTCAATGCGGGTCGGGACGAGGCCATTCAGGACGATACGGATGCGGGCGAGGTCGTCGAGCTCGATCAATATCGTCCGCGGCGGCGCAAGCTCTCGGACGAGCGCGTCGCCTCGACGCACAAGTTCTCGATCGCGGGACACGAGGGCTATCTCATCACCGGCCTCTACGAAGACGGACAGCCCGGCGAGATCTTCCTCAAGATGGCGAAGGAGGGCAGCACGGTTTCCGGCCTGATGGACACGATCGCGACGATGACGTCGATCTCACTTCAATACGGCGTGCCACTCAAGGCGTTGGTCGACAAGTTCAGCCATACCCGTTTCGAGCCGTCGGGCTTCACGAACAACAAGGAGATCCCGATCGCGAAATCGGTCATGGATTACGTGTTCCGTTATCTCGGCAACCGCTTCCTGGAGGTCGAGGAGGAGGGCACGGCCGACGAGGCGCGCTCGTCCGAATCCGAGGCGAGTGGAACGGCCGTACCGATCTCGATCCAGACGGCCGCGCCGCCTTCGTCTCCCGCCCCGGCCTCGCCCGCCGCGTCGAAGCTGGCCGGCGCCGTTGCGGGCGGCTCCGGTGGCTCTGCGTCGTCGCTCGCCTCGCCCGAGGCAGCTGGGCCGAAGGCGAGCTTCGTGAATCAGGCAGACGCGCCTTCTTGCATGGACTGCGGCTCGATCATGATCCGCAACGGCGCCTGCTACAAGTGCCCGAATTGCGGCAGCACGAGTGGCTGTAGCTGATCGGTCGGCGCAGCCGAGGGTACGGTCGCGGCGGCGGGCGTCGTCGCCCGCGCGTCCGATCGTGCGGGCCCTCGCCGTGCTGGTGGTCTCGCTCGCGGCATCCACGACGGGATGTATCTCGATCGACCTCCTCGGCGACGGTGCGGGGGCGCCGCTGGCCGAGTCCGTGGTGCGAGGTGATGCGGGGCCGAAGATCCTGCTGCTCGAGATCGATGGTGTGATCAGCGGCGGCGACGTCTCGCCGGGCCTCTTCGACCTCGGGACCCCGAGCATGGTGGCGCGCGTGCGCGAAGTGCTCGATCGCGCGCGGGAGGACGACGACGTCCGCGCCGTCCTGCTCCGGATCGACAGCCCCGGCGGCACGGCGACCGCCAGCGAGCAGATCTACAGCGAGATCGACCGCTTCAAGCGCGAACGCCAAGCGCCGATCGTGGCGCAGCTCCTCTCGACGGCGGCGTCGGGTGGCTACTACATCGCGATGGCCGCCGATACCGTCCAGGCACATCCCACGACGGTGACGGGATCGATCGGTGTGATCTTCTCGAGCCTCAATTTCGCGGGCCTGATGGAGAAGATCGGGGTCGAAGACCAGACGATCACGGGCGGCGAATTCAAGGATGTCGGCTCGCCGTTTCGCCCGCTGACCGGGGAGGAGCGCGCTCAGATTCAGTCGATCGTCGACGATCTGCACGCGCGCTTCCGCGAGATCGTCGCGCTCGGCAGGCCGAAGCTCGATCGCGAGGCGATCGAGCGGCTCGCGAACGGTCGCATCTACAGCGCGCCCCAGGCGCTCGCGAATGGTCTGGTCGACCAGCTGGGTACGCTCGAGGACGCCGTCTCCCTGCTCGAGAATCGCCTCGGCGTTCGAGAGTCGCGCGTCGTCGCCTACCATCGTGCGCGCAAGCCACGTCGCAACCTCTATACGCGCGCCATCGGTCATCCGCTCCGCGTCGCGGCACCCCGACTGTCGGGACTCGCGATGCCACACGCCGCTGGACTCCAGGAGCTCCTGCGTCGACCCGGCTTCCACTATCTCTGGTGGCCGGGGCTCGGGGGAGCGGGTATCACGCCAGCGGATTTCGGTCGCTGAGCCGCGTGAGAGCGGGAGGCTGGGCCGTCGTCGAATGACCCTCGACTGCGAGTCGGCGAATCCCGCTCCTGCTCGCACGGCTGGCGCTCAGACGAGTGGTCGATCCTTCACGAACATGGCGGACTGATCCCCCCGGTAGACGACCTGGTCGGCCTGGCGGAACTCGAAGTCGAAGCGCAGCACGATCCGCTCGTTGCCGACCCGTGTCCGGGTTTCGCGTGAGGCGAGCTCGATCGGGGCGCCGATCAAGGCCAGTCGTCTGAAGTCGGCGCGGTGGATGCGATTGCCGAAGCCCGCCCAGCCCTCGTCCCAGCGACAATCGTGAAAGAAGAACGCGTGCAGGCATCCGAGCGCGCCGGTAGCCATGATGAGCTCGGCACCCGAAACATGGTGCGGATGTCGTGGTCCCGTTCGCTGGGCGGCTGCGAAGGGCAGGGTGCGATCGGTCTCGAGCCGCGCCTCGATCGCGCGCTCGGTCCGATCGAGTCGCGTGAGCTCGTCGACGAGGACGGCCTCCTCCCCGTAGAGGAAGGTATCGAGAAAGCGCCGTAGCTCGTCCTCCGGCACGACGGCACGGCTGCGTTCGACCAGCCGGGAGCGTCGATCCGACCTCGCGCTCATTCGGGCCAGTATACGCCCATCCGTCGGCCTCGATCGGTTCGCGGGTGAGTGGAAGCTGCGATCAGGGGGACAAGGAGACGCGCAGGATGCGGTCGCCGCGGAAAGAGCCCACGAAGAGCTCACGTCCCACCTGTAGCCCGACCGTCCCGGCACCCATCGGAGCCCCTTTGCTCGCATAGATCGGACCGAGGTTCGTCATCGTCTCGGGATCGACCGCGACGATCTCGAAGGGGATGCCGCAGGCGCCTCGCGTCATCGTCTGACAGGCCGCGAAGTCCTCCGGGTCGAGCCCGCCGAGCGACGCGACGAGGAGCTTGCCATCCGGGCTCCAGGTGACGTTGTCCGGAGAGCGGACGGCTGCCCGGCCGAGCTCGCGTCCGGTGGCGACCTCGACCTTGCGAATGCTGTTGTCGCCCGACGCATTCATGTAGATGAGCTTGCCGTCGCGGGAGGTCTCGATTCCGTTCGGCATGATGCCTTCGGTGCCGTCGATCTTCTCGAAGCCCTTGTCGGCACTCCACGCGAACGCGTGACCGGTCGGCTCCGTCGGCATGCCCTTCTCGAAGTCGAGAGCGCCGGTGAGCCCGGCCATCTTGGTCGTATAGAAGCCGCCGTCGGGTAGGCCGACGACCTCGTTCAGCGAGGCATCCGGCGGTGCCGCCACGCAGCCGCGCCACTCGACGTGCCAGCTCGTCCCGTCGCCGAGGACCTCGAAGAGCTCGATCGCTTCCCGCCCGCCGTGCTGCACGACGAGCAACGCGAGACGACCGTCGTCGCGGCGGACGAGGTCGATGCCATGGCTGTTGAAGGCGCGGGTCGGCGGCGTCGAGCAGGTCGGATCGCCCCAGCCGGCCTCGGCGACGGCCGGCTTCTCGCCACCGCGAAACACGACCGTCCGTTTTTCGCTCTCGAGGTCGAAGACGACCAGCCCACCGGAGTGATCGTCGGCCGACTGGCCGTATTCGCCGATCAGGATCGCGCGATCGCCCGGAAGCGCGACCATGTCTTCCGGGTTCGTGAACTCACAGATCGGTCGCGCGGGTCCGACGGCCTCGCACTCGACGATCGTACCGATTGCGAAGCCGGCGTCGGGTACGCCGAGTAGCGCCAGGACGGAAGTCGATAGAATGCGAAGAGATGTGAATCGAGGGATGGGGCGATGGGACATGGTGGTACTCCGAAGACGGCTCGTCGATCGAGTCTTGCGCGGGGAGCGCGCACCCCTCAGGTTGTAGGCCAGCCGTGGCGCACTCGGAAGCCCCTCGAATCGGACACCCGACGGACACGCGAGTAGTCGATCGCTAGGCTGGGCGGCGTGCGGGGGAGGCATCGAGATGACGCAAGTCGACGCACTCACGGCCGAGGACGTGCTGGGGCCGGATCGCTTCGCGCGGGATGGGTATCCCCACGAGGCCTGGCGTCTGCTGCGCGAAGCCTCTCCGATCCACTATTTCGATTTCGCGCCGCGCCCGGGCTTCTGGGCCGTCACCCGCCGTGCGGACATCGTCTGGCTGTCGAAGCAGCCGGCGCGCTTCCGGAACGCGCCGCGTCTCGCCGTCTTCGCCGATAGTCCGCCGCCGGATCCGGAGCGACCGGACCGGCGGGGCGTACGACACATCCTCAACATGGACCCACCCGAGCACGCCGGCTACCGCAATCTCGCGAGTTCGTGGTTCACGCCGCGGGCGATCGCCCGTCGTCGGCCGGAGATCGAGCGGATCGCAGCCGATCTCGTCGCCGGTCTGGCGGTGCGCTCGCAGGCGGATTTCGTTTCGGATTTCGCCGCGCCCTTCACGCTCTCGGTGCTGGCCGACATGCTCGGCGTGCCGCGCTCGGATTGGGAACGGCTATTCGAATGGACCAATCAGATGGCGGGACCCGGTGACCCCGAATATCAGATCGGGGCGGATGCAGGCGAGACGATGCGAGCGACCCGCGACGAGATCTTCGCGTATTTCGCCGACATGGTGGAGGCACGCCGCCGATCACCGCGGGATGACATCGTGAGCGTGCTGGCGAATGCGCGGTTGGACGGCGAACCCGTGCCGACCTTCGAGCTGCTCTCGTATTTTTCGCTGCTCGTCGTCGCGGGTAACGAGACGACGCGCAACGCGGCCAGTGGCGGGTTGCTCGCATTGATCGAGCATCCCGGCGAGCGGGAGAAGCTGAGGCGAACCCCTTCACTCGTGCCGCGGGCGACCGAGGAGATCGTGCGTTGGACCTCGCCCGTCGTTCAGTTCTGCCGCACGCCGGTCGAAGACGTCGAGCTGCACGGCAAGAAGATCCGCGCCGGCGAGTCGCTCTGTCTGCTCTACCCGTCGGCCAACCGCGACGCGGAGGCGTTCGAAGCGCCGGACGCGTTCCGCATCGATCGATCGCCGAATCCGCACCTGGGATTCGGCATCGGTGAGCATTTCTGCCTCGGCGCCAACCTGGCGCGTCTCGAGTTGCGCATCGCGCTCGAGACGCTGGTCCCGCGCCTGGACGAGCTGGAGCTGGCCGGTCCCGTCGAGCGCGTTCGCTCGAGCTTCCTGGGTGGCGTCAAGCGCATGCCGATCCGCTACCGCCTCTCGTAGCGTAGGCACGGACGCTCCTCCGACCTCGCCGTCGTCGCGCTCGACGACCGACGTGCGCCGTCCTTCAGGCCGCGACGATCGAGCGTCTGCGATTGCGCAGGAGCGTCAGCAGGCCGGCGCCCACCACGGTCGCCATACCCGTGCCCGGCTCGGGGACGACGAAGATACCGCCCGCACTCGACCCGCCCGTGACGAATGCGGCGAAGGCGACGTCGCCGCTCGTGTTGATGCTCGGACTGAGAGCGAACTCGGAATACACGCCGCCACCGGTTCCTGGCGCCGGGTTGCCTGCCACTGCGATCGCTGCGAGGTCGCCGGCCGAATCGAGGAAGACGGCGTTCGGTGTCGTTCCGCCGGCGAGATCGGCGATGAACGCCACGCGTCCCGCCTCGTCGATCGCGGGGAAGGCGTCGAAGATCGAGAATGTTCCGCCACCGCCATCGGGTGCGGGATCGTCCTCGAGTGCGATCGCGGACTGGACGCCCGCTCGTTCGACGAAGAGGCCCTCGCCGCCCGTTCCGCCGGCAATCGGCATCACGAAGGCCACATCGCCCGAACCGTTCGTCGCCGGCGGGCTGACGTTGAAGAAGTCGTAGCTGCCGCCGCCCGTCCCGGGTGCGGGATCGCCGTCGCGCGCGATCAGGCTGCCGCTGCCGCCCGAGAGGATGAAATGGGCGTCGCTCGCTCCGGCTGGCGTGTCGATTCGAGCCAGCGTGCCGATCGCGCCGGCGTCGTCGACGGTCGCGATCTGAAACGAGTCGAAGCTGCCGCCGGCGATCCCCGGTGTCGCGTCACCCGCAAGCGCGACGGCGACGGCGGGGTCGGTCAGGCTGTCCAGAAACAAACCTTCGGTCGTGCTTCCCGAACCGATCGTCGCGACGAACGCCACCTGACCCGCGTCGTTGATGGCAAGGTCGGAGAATGCCGCGTAGACACCCCCTCCCGTACCCGGCGCGGGATCGCCCAACAGGGCGAGTGCGGAGAGGCTGCCGTTCGATTCGACGAAGATGCCCCGCGTCGCGCTGCCGCCCGTGAGGCTGGCGCTGAACACGACGTCGCTCGAATCGTTGATCAGCACGGGGTCGAAGACGAAGAAGCCCGAGTAGGTCGCGCCCCCGGTTCCCGGCGCGACTTCGCCCGCGAGCGCCACCTTTCGTCCAGCCGATTCCGATTCGACGAAGACGCCACTCGCGGCCGAGCCGCCATCGAGGAAGCCCAGCAGGGCGACCTCCCCGGCCTCGTTGATCGATGGCACGCCGAAGAAGGCGTAGCTGCCACCGCCGGAATCCGGCGCCGGATCGCCTGCGACCGCGATCGCGAGGTCCGCCGCGTGAGCGGCTGCGGTGGGGAGCGCGGCGGCAAAGAGGAGGGCGATCGACGGGAGCTCCAGCAGGACGCGAAATCGATTGCGCAAACGAAGGCAGGGGAGCGGGAAGGGCAGCATGGGCAACCTCGGCACAGTGGGTGCGTGGGCGGTCTTCGGATCGAGCGCGCCTAGCCTATCACGCGGTCGGGCTGAAGGGCTGCGCGGCCTCGGCGAGTCGGCCCGTCTCGATCAGCTCGTCGAGCTCGTGGCCGAGCAGCTCACAGCGCGCGATGACCTCGCGCCAGCGATCGCTGCGCTCCGAGTTCGAGAGATCGAGGAAGTCGTCCCGGTCGGGAATCTTGCCACCCGGAAGATCTCGGATGAACGCGTCGCTCGGGGCGACCATCACGACGTCTTCCAGGGCCTGGGGTCTGGGTCGTCGCCAGGCGAAGGGCCGATCGAACCAGCCCGGCACGATGCGGTCGAAGAAATGCGCGAAGAGCACCAGTCCGTCATGACGCCGCCCGAAGCTGAAGTCGAAGTGGTAGTCGATGATGCCGCCGTCGAAGAGCGTGCCCGGTACGCCGGGCGTCGTGGTGACGCCCTCCATCAGGAGTGGAATCGAGCCGCTGGCCCGGAGTGCGTGCGGTACGCGATCGGGTGTCAGGGGGTGGATCTCGGTGTCGAAGTCGTGGAAGTGAATCGTATCCGGGCTCGCGTCGCGAAGGATCGCGTCGCTCGCGAACAGGATGCGTCGGAATGCGCGCTCGAGCTGACGACGCGAGATCGCGTTCCTCACGCCGGCGGCGATCAGCTGGAGCTTGAAGGGGCGGCCGCGGTCGCGACCGCGATCGTTGCGGAGCCGCGCGGCGACGAAGGCGCTTCGCACGGTCTCGTTCGTGCAGATTTCGTCGGCGCCCTTCTCGCCGAGCATGTTGTGGAGGATCTGGCTCATCTCACGCGAGATCTCTCCGGTCGTGGGCGCACCGGGGCCGGCGTAGGTCTGGCGGACGTAGCTCTCTTCGAGCCGAGCGAGGGCGGCGTGGGGGTCGCTTTGAGCGAGACACGCGTGGCGAAAGCTCCCGATCGAGGATCCGAGCGTGTCGAGCGGTGCCGTGCGCGGCAGGATCAGGCGATCGACGAGGATCGCATCGACGTGTCGCAGCACGAGCCATTTCGGACCGCCCGACGCGCCGACGAGCGTCCCGAAGAGATCGGGATGAAAGCCCTCGTTTCGAAGGCGTTCCCTGGCGCGCGCACCCGCGCGGACGACGAGGTGTTTTGGGTCCACGATCGATCGATCGACGTCGCTTCGAAGCCGGGTCGACCCGACCCTACATCTTCGTGTAGTCGGGTCCCTCGCCGCCCTGTGGCGTCGTCCAGGTGATGATCTGGTAGGGATCCGCGATGTCGCAGGTCTTGCAGTGGACGCAGTTCTCGTGGTGGATGAAGAGCTCCTTTTCGCCCGGCTTGCCCGCGACGTCGACCATTTCGTAGACGGCGGCCGGACAGAACTTCTCGCATGGGTTGCCGTAGTCGCGGCGACAATCCGTCGCGCAGACGTTCGTGTCGGCGACCTTGAGATGGGGTGGCTGATCGGCCTCGTGCTGGGTACCCGAGAACCCGACGAGGTGCTCCTTCGAGAACGTGAGCACGCCATCGGGCTCGAAGGGTGGCGGATTGCGCTCCTCCTTCGGAAGCTCCCAGATCTTCTTCATGAGCGCGTGAGGCGGCTCGGTCTTGATGTACTCGATCAAGCCCCGGCCCCTGGTCAGGATCATGAGCGGGATGTTGATCAGCATGCCGAACAGTGGCGAGATCTCGTTCGAGCCCGTGAAATTGCGGGCCTCGTAATGCTCCTGGTAGGCCCAGCTGTTCTTGTAGCGCTCGGTGTAGCCGCCGAGGGTCTTCGACGAGAAATCCTTCGCCTTGAGACCATCGACGATCGTCTCCGCGGCCAACATGCCGCTCTTGATCGCCTGGTGGATCCCCGCGAGCTTCATGATGTTGAGCATGCCGGCGGAGTCACCGACCAGCATGGCGCCATCCATGTAGAGCTTCGGCTGGCCGTAGAGTCCGCCCGCGGGCACGCAGCGTGCCCCATAGCGAACCAGCTCGGCTCCCTCGAGCAGGTCGCGCATGAACGGGGAGTCGCGCTTGAACTCCTGCGAAGCGCGATGGGGGTCGTTGTTCGGATCCTCGGCGGCAAGCGGTGTCACGAAGCCGTACGAGATCAGGTCGTCGGCCATGTCGTAGAGCCACATGCCGTTCACTTGATCGAAGAAGTCGGGGAACATCGAGCCGTGCACGACGCGCCCGGGCTTGTGCTTCTCCGGCTTGACCCGCCAGATCTCCTTGATGCCCGTCTCGTAGCTCTGGGGATTCTTGCCCTGTAGATCGAAGCGCTCGATCACCTGCTTCGAGCAGGAGCCGCGCACACCCTCGCCGAAGACCGTGACGCCGGCGATGATGTCCATTCCGGGCTGGTAGTTGGCCTTGGGCTTGCCCTCGCGGTCGATGCCCATGTCCCCGGTTCGAACACCCACGACGCGATCGCCCTCGAAGAGGACTTCATGCGCGGCGAAGCCCGGGTAGATCTCGATCCCGAGCGCTTCGCATTTTTCTGCCAGCCACTTCACGACGTCCGAGAGCGAGACGACGTGGTAGCCCTTCTTGCGGAACATCGGAGGCACGATCGGGCTCTTGATCGTGCCCTTGCGAGTGAAGGCCCAGAAATGATGGCTGCTGCAGGTATGCTCGATCGGGAAGCCCTGCTCCAGGTAGTCGGGGATCAACTCCTTGATCGCCTTCGGGTTCATCACGCCGCCCGACAGCTGGTGATCGCCGATGCCCGCCGCCTTTTCGATCACCAGGATCACCGGGGGCTCGAGCGGCTCTCCGCCGGTCTTCTCGCAGGCCGCGTTGTGCGCCTCGACCTGCTTCATCAGGTGATAGGCCGAGGCCAGGGTCGCGGGACCCGCGCCGACGAAGAGGACATCGACCTCCATGCTCTCGCGTTCGGGTTCGGACATGGTTCGATTCCTTTGCTTGCTGGCCTCGGGGGTTCCTGTCCGGGCACCGGGCTCGGCGCGCGCGGCAACCCCGCGGGCCTCCCGGTTCCCAGCATGTCGGGGCCGGGCGGACAATAGGAGACGCGGCGTATCGAAACAACCGAATCCCGCTCACGACGTCGCTCGAACGAGGACCCGGGGAGGTCGCGGGCCATTTCGTTCCATTGGCGCGACGAAGCGGCTCCTCTATTCTCGCGCGCCGCGACCGACCCGGACGAGTGCGATCGGGTCGCCGTCGGACGCCGCGACACCCGGTCGCTCGCATTGGGCACGCGTGTTCCCGCGTCGAAGCCAGGGGCCACCGGAAACGAAGGACTCCGGGAGAGGGACTCGATCGCGATGAGCTCGTCCAGTCGGAGCGCGGGACACGACAGCCCGGACGGCAGCTCGGACTTCGTCGCGCTCCTGCGGGAGTTCCTGACGGCGTATGAGGCGCTCTCACGACTCCTCGACCGTACGGATGGCGAGGACGTTCCCTTCGACGACCTCCGCGCGCTCGTGCGCGACGACGAGCGAGCCGTGCTGTATCGCTTGAAGGAGAAGAGTCACGCGCTCTTCCGCCACCGTGCCGCCGAGAGCGAGACCGTGCGCCGCGAGGCGCTCTTCGATCTGGCGGTGGGCTCGCTCTTTCACGAAGCGATGAACCTGCGCGAGGGGCTCTACCAGAGGCAGGTCTACGCGCCGCGTATCGAGGCCCTGCGCGTCTCGTCGGCGGACGAATCGGATGCACTCTTCGACGAGTTCGCCCGCATCCTGGACAAGAATCGGGGGCGACTGCGCGAGCTGGTGGCCGAGGTGAAGATCCTGCTCGCGCAGACCCGCGAGCAGTTCCGCAAGCTCGTCGTCGAGCGCGCGGGGGACCCGACCGTGACGCGCTGTCTGCTCGCCCGGCGTGCCGAGGTCGACGGCGTCTTTCCGGAGGGCTTCGCGGGCCTGCTCGAATCGATGCACGGTGACTTCGCGACCGGTCTGGTCGTGGCTGCGCGCGCCCTCGTCGAGAGCGCCTGGTTCGTCGAGGCATCGCAAACCCTGCGCGAAGCCGTGCGCGAGTCGGGCGCGCCGGATGCCGAGATCGAGCGGCTCTCCGGCTACGCAGCCGGGATGCAGTCCTTTCTGGATGGCGATTACGTCGCGGCCCTGCGGCTACTCGAGGACTGGGTCGATCTCTCCGGGGCGGCGAGTGCGCCGGAGCTCGCTCGGCGGGCCGCAGCCGCGCTGGGTCGAATCGGCCGGCTCGTCGAATCCGACGCCCTCGCGAACGAGCTCGACGACCGCGCGAAGCAGCTTCAGCTGCGACTCGAGACGGCCTTGTCCTGAG
Source organism: Myxococcota bacterium (assembly GCA_965223565.1). Classification (GTDB taxonomy): domain Bacteria; phylum Myxococcota_A; class UBA9160; order UBA9160; family UBA4427; genus UBA4427. Next base: position 317,425 of record CBDCWV010000001.1, read on the forward strand.
CGACGTCGGCCCGCTCGGCGCTCGCGTCGCTCGAGGCACCACGGCCGCGTACGATCAGCACGATGCCGACGAGGATCAGCGCGATTCCGATCCACTGTGCTTCGGAAAGATCGAGTGCGACGCGCGCATTGAGCCGCCAGTGTTCGATCACTGCGCGACCGATGCCGTTCGCAACCAGGTACTCGCCCATCAGCGACGGACTGCGTTTGCGGCGTCGCCAGAGATAGACCGCGACGATCGAGAGCCACAGGCTCTCGTAGAGCATCGTCGGATGTACGGGATGGTCGACGGGCGGTAGTCCCTGCGGAAAGGCGACGCCCCAAGGCAGGTCGGTTGCACGTCCGTAGTCGTCCCCGACCAGAAAGCAGCCGATCCGGCCGATCGCCTGACCCACTGCGAGCGAGATCGCGCAGGCGTTCGCGAAGGGAATCGGCGGGACCTTCCAGATGCGGCAGCCGATCAAGCCGCCGAGCGCCCCGCCGAAGAACCCGCCGTAGAAGACCATTCCGCCGCGCGAGAAGAGCGATCCCCAGAAAGGCACGCCTTCGCGCAGCCAGAAGTCGGTCGCGTAGTAGAGCTTGGCCCCGAGAACGCCACCGATCATGATGCACATCAGGAGGTTGGCCGTATCGTCGGGATCGAGCCCCTCCTCGCGCATGCGCGGAATCGCGATCCAGTAGCCGACGAGGAATCCGACGGCCATCGCGGCGCCGAAGCTGCTGATCGGTGCGTCGAGAAATGGGACGCGGAAGAGCACCGGATACATGGAGGCCCCCTCGCGGCGCACGGTACGTGAAGCGATACGGGCCGGCAAACGAGTCGCGCTATCTTCGAGCCGACAAACCGATCCAGAGGAGATCCCGCTTGGCCCAAGGAGATCGCACGGCGGCGGACGAAGCGTGGGCCGTCGCGCCGAAGCGCACGACGCTCTCGCCCCGTTCGCGACGCGTCGGTACCTGGGGTCTCCTGCTGCTCGGTGCGCTCCTCGTACTCGATGCGCCGCCGATTCGCTTCGAGCGCGGAATCGACGTCGCGACCGAAGGAGACGAGGTCGACGCGGCGCGCGCCGCCGTGACGGCCGCACTCGTCGCACACCTGCGCGATCGCAATTCGTCGCTCTCGAAGGAAGAGCAGAGTCGGGTGATCGAGGCCGTCCTGCGCAGCAGTCGCCGCTACGAGCTCGATCCCTATCTCGTGACCGCCGTGCTGCTCGTCGAGAGCGACGCCCGTCCGTGGGCCGAGAGTGGCAAGGGTGCGATCGGGTTGATGCAGGTGATGCCGTACATGGCGGAGAAGCTGCCGCTCGCGGGCAACCTCGCCACGATCGAGAGCAACGTCGAGGCCGGCTGCTACATCCTGGCCGACAACATCCGGCGACTCGGGGAGGCCAAGGGCATCTCGAGCTATTTCTGGGGCCGACGAATCCGCGGCGTCGCCTACCTCGAGAAGGTCCAGCGGGCGCGTGCGCGCGTGCGCGACGCGAGTGCCTCCTGAATGAAGCAAACGATCCTGCGACGGGAGACCCAGGTCGCCCTGAGTTCGTCGGCGCTTCGCTATCGACGCTCCTGGCTGCCAGAATATCCGACCCGCGTGCTCGCACTCGTCCACGGCTTCGCGGAGCACAGCGGTCGCTACGACGAGATGGCGGTCTATTTCGCGGACCGCGATTTCGCCGTGCATGCGTACGATCAGGCCGGGCACGGTCGTACGGCGGGACCGCGCGGGCACGTCGATCGCTTCGACGCATTGCTCGAAGATCTCGGAGCCTTTCTCGACGTCGTGTCCGAGGAGCATCCCGACCTGCCGATCACGCTGGTCGGTCACAGCATGGGTGGCCTCGTGGCTGCTGCGACCGCCGCGGAGCACGCGCCGCCGATCGATCGCCTGGTGCTGTCCGGGGCGCTGCTCGGACTCGACGAGACGGGTGGAGGTTTGCGTCGTCGCTCGAGCCTGGCCATGGCGGGCTTGATGTCGCGTATCCTGCCGCGGGTCGGCTTCGAGACCGGACTCGATCCGGAGGGAATCTCGCGAGATCCCGAGGTGGTCCGGCGTTATGTCGATGACCCCTTCGTGAAGGACAGGATGTCACTGCGCTTTGCGGCTGGTCTGGCGGCCTGCGCCCGCCGGGTCGCGGACTCCGCCGACCGGATCGACCATCCCGTCCTCGTCCTGCACGGTCACGCGGATCCGATCTGCTCCCCGCTCGACAGCCAGCGGTTCTTCGCCGATCTGAGACCCGAAATCGCGCAATCGAGTGCGCTTCGCATCTATCCCGAGCTCAGGCACGAGATCTTCAACGAACCCGAGCGTGAGAAGGTCTTCGAGGACATGCTCGGATGGCTCGGGGAGTGAGCGACGACGATGACGGATGAGATGGCGGATGAGACGGCGAGCGAGTTGACGCACCTCGACGAACGCGGCCGAGCGCGGATGGTGAACGTAGGCGAGAAGCCGATCACGCATCGTGTCTGCATCGCACGCGCCGAGGTCAGGATGGCGAAGTCGACGCTCGCCCGAATCGTCGAGGGTCGAGTCGCCAAGGGCGACGTGCTCGCGACGGCGCGGATCGCGGGCATCACGGCCGCCAAGCGGACCGGCGAGTGGATCCCGCTCGCCCATCCGATGCCGCTCGACGCGGTGGAGGTCGTGCTGGAGCCCGCCAGCGACGGCACGGCTCTACAGATCGAGGCGCGCGTCGAGGCGCATTGGCGAACGGGCGTCGAGATGGAGGCGCTCGTGGCGGCGTCGGCGGCGGGTCTCACGGTCTACGACATGTGCAAGGCGGTCGATCGCGAGATGACCGTCGATCGGGTGCGGCTCGTTTCGAAGCGTGGCGGGAAGAGTGGCGCTTTCGAGCGCGCCGGGGAGCCGGCGCCACGGCCAGCCTGACGGACCGGCCTCGCCGGACGGGAAGCCCGTGGCGCACCCAACGCCGGCGACCGCCCTGACGACGCCCGATTGCTCGCGGCGTCGCTACCCCGCGGGTGTCGCTGGGCGAGTCCTCTTGCGTTCGGACCGCACGCGCCGAGAAACCCGCGATGCGATGTGCGCAACACACGCAACGTCGATCGGGTCACGCCGACCCGAACCGCGTGAAACCGACACAGACTGGAGAGGGACGGGGCAGCGCCTGCCCGGGAGATCGACGATGGCCTCGGAGGGAGGCGAGAATCGCGCACCATCCGCTCGATCGGTGAGAACCGGGGAACCCCACCCCGAAGGCCGGGGTCTGTCCGCCGAGAGGCACGAAATGACCTACGAGATCGTCGAGCGAGGCACGATGGCCACTGGCACGAACCCGCTGTCGCGTGAGAAGACCGCGTCGCGCGTCGTGATCGAGGATCCCGATCGGGATCTGATCGTCCAGTGGCAAGCGGGGGACGAGGCCGCGTTCGAGGAGCTGATCCGGCGCCACGAGAATCGCGTCTATCGCCTGCTGTATCGGATGATGGGCAACAAAGAGGACGCAGAGGATCTCACGCAGGAGACCTTCCTCAGTCTCCATCGTCATGGCCATCGCTTCCGCGCCGAGGCACGATTCTCGACCTTCGTCTATCGCGTCGCGGCCAACGCCGCGCTCAATCGCCGACGCTCACTCGGGCGGGGACGCGCGCGCGTCGACAAGCTCAAGACCCGACAAGAGGCCGGCGACGATCTGCCGAGCGCGCCACGCAACCCCGAGGACTCGGCGCTCGGCACCGAGCTGAGCGGGCACGTGCGCGAAGCGCTCGACGAGCTCTCGCCTTCCCTGCGGATGCCCGTCATCCTCTACGACATCGAAGGCCTCGCCTATGGTGAGATCGCGAAGGTCCTCGGGATCGCGGAGGGAACGGTCAAGTCGAGGATCCACCGCGCACGCCAGGCGCTGCGCGAGCGTTTGAAGGAGCTGTTGGGGTCTTCTGCAGCCGAGGGTGTTTCTCGTGAAACATGCTGATGTGAAGCGGAACCTGGCCGACTATCTCGAAGGAGATCTCGACCTCGAAACGCGCGCCGTCGTCGACAGCCATCTCGCCCATTGTGAGACCTGCGCGCGCCATGTCAGGGAGATGCAGCAGACGATCCAGCTCCTGCGTCGTCTGCCCGAGCCGGAGACACCGCCGATGATCGCGGCCGATGTGATGCGGCGGATCCGCGCCGGTGAGACGCGCCCCGGCTTCTTCGAACGATTGCACGGACGTCTCGTCGCCATCCTCGAGCCGAGCTTCGTGTTGCCCGCGTCCGCGATGGCGGCGGCGGCGCTCGTCGTCGTCGTGCTGCAGTCGCCGGACTCGCTCGAGTCGTTCGGACTTCGGATGACGGATGGGGATGCGGTCGGGCCGCGGTGGGCGGATTCGGGCCGGACCGGGCCGACCTTCGAAGCGTCGGCGCCGCTGACGCCCCGCTTTTCGGATGACCCGGGCGCCACCGGATCCCTCTATTCCGTGCGCGACGCTCCGCCACGCATCCACCTCCAGCTCGAGGCTCGACCTGCGCGGGGCCACGGCGGCCGGCCGCGCGTCGCCCGCGAGTCGATGGCCACTGCGCGCGTGCAGCCGGAGTCGGTTGCCCGCATGACCGCGACGCTCGGTCGGGAGTCTGCGGAGACTCGGGCGCATGGCCCCACGTCCGCCGCCGCCGCCGAAGACGGCGCTGGGTTCGCCGCGGTCAGGGCGGAGCCCGCATTGCCGCTCGAGACGACCGGGCCTTTTCTCTCCGATGCCGCAGTCTCTCGCTCGACCGAGGGTGGCCTCGCTGGCGGGCTGCTCGGCTCTCTGTCGGCCGAGGAGCGGCGCGCGGCAGATCGATTGCTGCGTTCGGCACCTGCGAAGTCGCTCCATTCGCCGCGCGCGCGCGCGTCGCGGCGGCCGGATGGCGCCGCGGGTGCTGGTGCAGGTGTAGGGGCGCAGCACGCGCGGGCGCGAATCGCTTCGGCCGCGGCAGGGAGCGTTTCGGATGCCGGGGCGGCGACCGCGCGGATTCCGATTCGTGGCGACGCCGATGCCCGCGACGTGTGGCTCGCGCGGGCGCTCGAGTCTCCCATCGACTTCGCCCGGTTCATCGCGGACAAGACCCTCGCGGAGCAGGAGCTCTGGGTGGCGCAGCTGGCACGACGAGCCGAGGCGCGGGGTCTGCTCGACGAGGTCCTGCGATCACTCGAGCGGAGCGGGGATGCGACGGCGAGCTGGCTGGCCGACGACTTCGAGTCGCAAGCGCTGCGACTTCGCGATCGATCGGGCGACAGCGCCGCGCGACCATCTGCCGATCGCTGACTGCACGTGCCCGCGCGTTCACGCGCGGCCGATGCCGATCCGCGCGAGTACATTGCTCGGCGTGACGGATGTCGACGGGGCCAACGATGCCGATGCCGAGCGTCCCGAGCGCGCCAAGGGTGCGCGGGCGTGCCGTGCCGACCGACCGCGTGAGCGGCTGAGGCGCCTGGGTCCGGCCGCGCTGTCCGACGCCGAGGTGGTGGCGCTCGTGTTGCGCACGGGGGATCGCGCACGCGATGCCCCCACTCTCTCGCGCTCGATCCTCGAACGATTCGGCGGGCTCTCGGGGCTCGCCGCCACCTCGGGCCATGCCCTCGAGGTGGAGCCCGGGCTCGGTCCGGCGAAGGTCGCGAGTCTGCTCGCGAGCGTCGAGCTGGGTCGACGGGTCGGCCATCGGCGTCTCGAACGCGGGCGGCCGATTCGAAATCCGATCGACGTCCAACGCCATTTCGCACCCGGACTCGCCGCGGCGCGCCGAGAGTCGTTTCACGTTCTGCTGCTCGACGGCCGGCATCGACTGATCGCCGTCGAAGACGTGTCGGTCGGCACCCTCAATGCCAGCCTCGTCCATCCGCGCGAGGTCTTTCGCGACGCGATTCGTTCGGCTGCGGCTGCACTCGTGCTCGTTCACAATCATCCCAGCGGCGATCCGAGCCCGAGCGCGGAAGACCGTCGGGTCACGGCTCGCCTCCAGGCGGCTGGGGCGCTTCTGGGTATCGAGGTGGTCGATCACGTGATCGTCGCGGAGGGGGGCCACTTCAGCTTTCGCGAGGCCGGAGAGCTGAGCCTGGGATCGGATAACCCGCGGGGATGCGCGATGCCCCTTAATGCGTCGGGCGGGAACGGACGATGAAGACCTGCAGGTCCGAACGCGACGCTCCGTTTCGTGTTCGGCGCCGTGAGGATCGGACCGAGCGATGGCCACCGTCAGCATCGACGCACGAGTGCAGGACGAGCCCGGGCAGCAGATCAGCGAGCCCGAATCCGAATTGGAGTCGGCCCCGTCGCCGCACGATGGGACTCCCTTCGACGCGGGCGGTGGCAGTGACGGCGACTCGTCGCCGCCGACGCTCGGTCGTAGTGCCCACGACTCGCAGGGCTCCGCGAGCGACGTGGCGCGCGCAGCCTCCGCGGAGTGCGGGTCGGCCGAATCGAACGATCGCCGCCGCGCCGGACGCGCGGGCGTCACGGTCCGGATCGACTACGCGACGGTCGACGAGATGTTCTCCGAGTTCACGCGCGACATCAATGCGGGCGGGCTCTTCATCGAGACCGACAAGCCGCATCCGCCGGGTACCGAGGTGTCGATGCAATTCCACCTGCCCGGCAGTCCCGACGTCCTCCAGACGATCGGACGCGTCGTACGCGTCTGCGAGGGCGAATCGGCAGCACCGGCCGGGATGGGCATCGAGTTCGACGAGCTGACTGCAGAGGATCGCGTCAAGATCGACCGGATCGTCCGCGCGCTTCGCGCCTCGAGCGGCTCGTTCTGAGCCCGCGGCTCAGAACCGAATCAGAACGGAATATCGTCGTCGGGGGGCGGGCGCGAATCGCTCGGGCCACCGCCTGGACCACCCGGACCCGAGTCGGGGCCCGCGCCGGCGCTCGCAGGTGATCCGCCACCGCCGGATCGCGGGCCGATGAATTGCACCGTGCTCGCGTTGATCTCCGTCGTGTACCGCTTGTTGCCGTCCTTGTCTTCCCACTCGCGGGTCTGGATTCGACCCTCGACGTAGACCGTGCGGCCCTTCGACAGGTACTGGTTGCACATCTCCGCCGTGCGACCCCACACGACGATGCGATGCCACTCGGTTCGTTCCTGACGCTCACCGCTCTTGTCCGTCCAGTTCTCGCTCGTGGCCAGCGTGAAGTTGACGACGGCCTGGCCGTTGGGCGTGTGGCGCAGCTCGGGGTCACGCCCGAGATTGCCGACGAGAATGGCTTTGTTGACGCCTGCCATGCGGGGACTCCAGCGGGACTCGTTTCGGGTGAATACGAAGGGGAAGTGTCCCGTCGTGGTCGAAAGGCGTCAAGGGAGGAAGCGCTGGGCTCTTTGCGAGTCCTGGGGGTCACGGTATCCTGCGCCGGTCGTCCTCTCCGGGGGGTGAGGAATCGCGACGACCCGAACCCCAAGCCGTATTCGAATCGATCGCTCGTGTGCGCCGTGCGACGCGGATCCTCCGCGAAGGACGCGGAATCCGATCGTCAAACAGCGTTTGTCCCGTTCGCGCTGCTCGCGGAGAGGGACGGAGCGTCGGCGATTCGTTCTCGGCTCGGCATGGGGCCACGGCGGATCCGTCGCGAAGGCGACCGGGACCGCGGATAGCCGTCCGGTCGAGGGCGACGACAGCGGAGATGACCGGAAGGTTCGTCGGGGGGGCGAGCATGGCCAGGGCGGCTGCGAAATCGCAGGGACGCACGAAGCGGGGACGTGCGAGTGCGCGATCGAGGACTGCGCGCGACCCGATCCTGATCGCGGCGGGTTCGGAGATCGTCGGACTCGTCCTGATCGGCGTCTCGCTCCTCGCGATGCTCGCGTTGGTGACCTACGCGCCCGAGGATCCCGTTGCCCGCCTCGTCGAGGTGTCGAATCGGGCGGGTCCGATCGGCGCGACGCTGGCGGGTTTCTTGATGGGGACCTTCGGCGCCGGTGCGTTCGTGGTCGTGGCGGCGAGCGCATTTCTCGGTGGTCGCCTGGTGATGAGCCTCGGCCTGCCTGGCGTCCTGTCGCGCTTCTGGATCGGCGCGCTCGTCTTGATTCCGACGGTCGCCATCCTGCCCCCGCTGCTCTTTCAGCTGGCACCGGAAGCGATGCCCTGGATCGAGCCGGGTTGGCTGGGCGGGCGGGGTGCGCGCGGGCTCTCACTGCTCTTCGGGCGTGCCGGCTCGATCGTGCTCGTCGCGTTTGCGCTCGTGATCGGCCTGCTCTCGCTCTCGGGGATCTCGGCCGGTCGGAGCCTCGCGGCGATCGGGCGTGCGGGTGCATGGCTGATCGGCTGGGCGGTGCTGGCGGCGCAATGGGCGCTCGGAAAGCTGAGCTGGGCGGGTGGGGTCCTGCTCGACGCCCTCCGGTCGCTGGTCGCAACCGTCTCACACGCCGGCGCTCGCTTCGCTGAAGCGATTCGCAGCTTCGCCGTTCGACGAGAGCAGCTGGCCCGTCGCGCAAGGGTTCAGGAGCGGCGCGAGCCCGAGTTCTCCTTCGAGGACGATCTGCGCGAGGCCGAGCGCGGCGCGGAGCGGGATGCGTCGCCCGAGGAGGTGGCGAAGCCGCCGGTCGCCGTGCTCGACGAGGCGGATGCCGAGCCCGCGCCTGCGCTTCGCCGGGTACGCGCGGGCGAGGAGCCCGACATCGTCGATCACGACGAGCAGCGAAGGAAGAAGAAGAAGCCCGAGCAGGAGGCCTTCCGATTCCACGAGGATGGTCCGAGCGGTCCCTTCCAGCTACCCGACGTCTCGATCTTCGCTTCGCCGCCGGAAGGCGAGCGCAGCTACGACCGGGATTCGTTGTTGATGAACTCGAAGATCCTCGAGAAGAAGCTCTCGGATTTCGGTGTGACGGGTCGCGTCGTACGGGTGCACCCCGGTCCGGTCATCACGATGTACGAGTACGAGCCAGCCGCCGGCATCAAGGTGAACAAGATCGTTGGGCTGACGGATGACCTGACGATGGCGCTGCGAGCGATCTCGATTCGGATCATCGCGCCGTTGCCCGGGAAATCGGTCGTCGGCATCGAGGTGCCGAACCCGTCGCGCGAGACCGTCTACCTGCGCGAGATGCTCGAGTCGGAGAGCTTTCGCAAGAGCAAGGGCGTGCTCTCCGTCGCGATGGGTAAGGATATCTTCGGCAACGCCGTCACGTCGGATCTCGCCAAGATGCCGCACCTGCTGGTCGCGGGCTCGACGGGGACGGGCAAGAGCGTCTTCCTGAACTCGTTTCTCTGCTCCCTGTTATGTCGTGCAACGCCGAACGAGTTGAAGCTGTTGATGGTCGATCCCAAGATGCTCGAGCTGTCGATCTACGACGGAATCCCGCATCTGATCGCCGACGTGGTGACGAGTCCGAAGCGCGCAGCGGCGGCCTTGCAGGGCGTCGTGCGCAAGATGGAAGAGCGCTACCAGATGATGAGCGCGACCGGCGTGCGCAACATCGATCAGTTCAACGAGAAGGCGCGAAAATCGATCGCAGCGGGCGAGGAGTCGTTCCATCTGAAGCCGAAGCCCGGTCAGACCGAGGGCGACGAGATCGAATGGCAGGAGCTGCCCTACATCGTCGTCGTGATCGACGAGCTGGCGGACCTGATGATGTCGTCGGCAAAGGAGGTCGAGGAGTCGCTCCAGCGTCTGGCCCAGATGGCGCGCGCCTCGGGAATCCACCTCGTACTGGCGACGCAGCGGCCGAGTGTCGACGTCCTGACGGGTGTGATCAAGGCGAATTTCCCCGCGCGCGTATCCTTCCAGGTCTCGAGCGGCACCGACAGCCGCACGATCCTCGACCAGAAGGGCGCGGACGATCTCTTGGGGATGGGCGACATGCTCTTCCTGCCGCCGGGAACCGCGGTGCTCCAACGTCTCCACGGTCCGTTCGTGAGTGAGACCGAGGTGCACGATCTCGTCTCCTGCCTGAAGGAGCAGGGTCGGCCGGTCTTCGACGAGGACCTGTTGAAGGCCGATGCCGAGGCCGAGAAGATCGAGACGCGTGGCGAGGACGTCGACGAGATGTACGATCAGGCGGTCGAAATCGTGGCTCAGACGCGCAATGCGTCGATCTCCTACGTCCAGCGACGACTCAAGATCGGTTACAACCGGGCCGCCCGCATCATTGAACAGATGGAACTGGACGGAATGATCGGGCCTCAAATCGGTTCGAAGGGCCGCGAGGTGCTGCTGCCCGCTCCGATCGACGACGACGAATGATCGGCGGTTGATCGACGGTTGAACGGCGCACGGCTTGCGCGCTCGGCCGCTTGCGACGGGGGGCTGGCGTGATGAGAACGCGCGCGCACGTTCGGGGAGTGCGGGGAGTCCGTGTGAAGGTGTGCCGCCGCGGCGGTCCCTTCGCCCTCCGCCTCGCTCCGCTCGTGCTCGTCGCCCTCGTCGGGGCGCCGAGTGCCGGGGCGGAGGCCGATGCGTCGGTCGCGGGTGCACCCGCAGTCGCGCCGAGTGCGTGTGCGGCTGGCGCGGCCGAGGCTGCGGCGCGCCGGATCCAGTCGCGCTACGACGCCATTCGCGATCTTCGCGCCGATTTCGAGCAGCAGAGCCGCTCTGCCACGTTCGCGGGCCAGCCGGTGATGGACGGCGAGCCGAAGCAGGGTCGCGTCGTCTTCGCCAAGCCCGGCAAGATGCGCTGGACGTACGCGGCGCCCGATCCGAGCGTCGTCGTGAGCGATGGCGAGACGCTCTGGATCCACGACGTCGAAGCCAGGACCGCGACCCGTCTGGCCGTGACGCAGGAGTACCTGTCGGGCGCCGCATTGCAATTCCTGCTCGGTGATGGACGCCTGCTCGACGAGTTCCACGTTCGCGCCACGGCCTGCGAATCGGGGCGGATCGAGCTCGATCTCACACCCCGAAAGGACGCGAGCTACGAGCGCCTCGGTCTCGTCGCCGACCCGGCTTCGGGCGATATTGCCGCGACCTCGGTCGTCGATCTCTTCGGCAACCGAACCGAGATCCGCTTTCGAAACGTCGAGGTGAATCTCGACCCCGGGAAGGCCACCTTCGAGTTCGAATTGCCACAAGGCGTCGAATTGATCGACTACTCGGAGGCCGCCACCTCGACTTCAGCCCGACCGCTGGCACTCTCTCGGCCGCAGGGCCTCGTCCTGCCCCAGCAAGGGGGCTCGCGATTCGCTTCGTGGCATCCTCGCGGGGGTGTTTGCGGGCGGATGTGGCGTGATCTCGACGATTTCGTCTGAATCCCGCTAGCCGAGAGGCCTTCCTGGCTGATCGAGCGCCAATCGAGGCGGCAGGCGGGATCCCGGAAACCCTCGAATTCGATTGGGGTACTCACTGTCTGGGGTCGACGTCCGGGGCGCAGCGGAGGAGGGCTCACGTTGCGCAGCGGTCGCACCGAATCGAGCGGGGCTGTTCCGATTCGAACAGGAAAGTCTTCTAGAACAGGACTTTACGGGAGGGCTTGCCGATTCGGTGCGGTTGACAGGGGCAAGGCAACAGATAAACTCGAACGGTTCAAAAAGGGCTTCAAATTCGACAGGTTCGACAAGATTGGGTGTCTCGGCCATCGCCCGATCCGCCGCCGCGGCCGATCTTCGTAATGCATGCGTGTCTGAGGGGTCGTCCGAGAGGTTGTCCGAGAGGTCAGAGGCCGAAGGATTCCATGCGTGTACGCATGCCGGCATGGGCGACGGGCGGGCTGGGCGGGGGCCGGAAAGACGCAGTGCGACGGCAGGCGATACGCAGCCGGGTCGTAGGCCGTCTAGAGTCAGATCGGATGGGCTTGGCCCTCGCTGGGATCACGAGCCCGCATCCTCCTCTCGTCTCTCGTCGCGGCCCTCCAGGCGCCTGGCGCGGGCGTAACGGTGCGGTGGCAGTCGTCGACGGGCGGTCGGTAAAGGGAGGCGATGGTGACCGAGGCCGCTGAGCGACGCGCTCCGCGTCATGAGGGGGAGAAATTCGCACTCATCTGCACCCCCCCTGCCGGCCGATGAGACACCCAGATACCTAGAGGCCAGGTACCAAGAGAAACGACACGGGACGAGGAAAGCACGAGGATGAGACGACCCGAGCGCAATGGCGATCGCCGAAGAGGACACCGTCGATGGCTGTCGAGACGGCCGGGGCGCGTGTGGGCAGTCGGCCGTGGGCTCGATGAATCCCTTCCCCTCGCTCGGGTGTCTGCCTCGACGTGCCCACGAGATGCCGGTTGGGGGCCGCTCGTGCCGCGAACGGCATGGGCTTTGCAGAAATCGATTGGTGCGGGTCGAAAAGACCGTTCGCCTACGCATGTTCTTTCGCATCTTCTCGCGCATCATTCCGCGCAGAGGGCGATCGGGCACCGAGCGGGGCGAGGCAATCAGGAGACGGCGCGATGAGCGAACATGATTCGGACTCTGGCTCACAGGGACCCGGCTCGGGCAGGAAGGGATTCGTGCGCGACGTGATGCGGCGAATCACCCCGGTCGGTGGCCGCCCCAGCGACGATCCGGATCTCGAGTCGGGCTTTCCAGGACAGGGTGCTTCGGAGAGCGGTCGGACCGGTGTGGATCGCTCGGCGAGTGAGGCCGAACGACTGCAGGACGCGATGCGCTTTTTCGGAAGCGATTCGAGCGAATTTCGACATCGGCTGGACCGGATGCTGGCTGACTTCGAGACGCTGCGACGTCGCTACGACCAGGCGCGCAGCCAGCATCGGGACTCCGAACGCCAGAACGAAAAGCTCGTCGCCATGCTCCAGGAGGCGAAGCAGCAGATCGAGCTCCTGAAGGAGGAGGTCGACAAGCTGTGTGCGCCGCCGAACACCTACGGCATCTTCATTCGCGCGAACAAGGACGGAACGTCCGAGATCCTGATGGACGGTCGTCCGATGCGCGTGAACGTGCACCCGAATCTGGATCCGTTCCAGCTCGACGAGGGCCAGTACGTGGTGTTGAACGAGGCGTTCAACATCATCGAGGGCGCGGAATACACCCAGCGCGGCGAGGTCTGCACGGTCGTCGACGCGATCTCCGATAGCCGCGTGATCGTGAATGGGCATACCGACGACGAGCGCGTCGTGACGCTCTCGGAGCCGCTCCGGCGCGAGCACATCAAGGTCGGCGATCCGCTCCTGGTCGACATGCGGACCCAGTACGCATTCGAGAAGCTGCCGAAATCGTCGGTCGAAGAGGTCGTCCTCGAAGAGATCCCTGACGTCACCTACGACGACATCGGCGGACTGGGCGACCAGATCGAGATCCTGCGCGATTCGGTCGAGCTGCCCTATCTCCATCCCGAGGTCTTCCTCGAGCACAAGTTGAGTCCGCCCAAGGGCATCCTGCTCTATGGCCCGCCGGGCTGCGGCAAGACGCTGATCGCGAAGGCGGTCGCGAACAGCCTCGCGAAACGGATCGAGTCGCGAACGGGGAAGGCGACGACCGCCTACTTCCTGAACGTGAAAGGGCCGGAGCTGCTCAACAAGTACGTCGGCGAGACGGAGAGCAAGCTGCGGGAGGTGTTCAAGAAGGCGCGCGACAAGGCGAGTCAGGACGTACCCGTCGTCGTGTTCTTCGACGAGATGGACTCGCTCTTCCGAATGCGCGGCTCCGGCATCTCCTCCGACATGGAGGCGACCGTCGTGGCCCAGTTCCTGTCGGAGATCGACGGCGTCGAATCACTCGAGAACGTGATCGTGATCGGCGCCTCGAATCGCCAGGACCTGATCGACCCGGCGGTGCTCCGTCCCGGTCGGCTCGATCTCAAGGTCAAGGTGTCGCGACCGGATCGCGCCGCCGCGATCTCGATCCTCGACAAGTACCTGACCGCGGATCTGCCGCTGCACGCCGATTCGATTGCCAAGTACGGGGGCGACAAGGAGGTCGCCTGCAAGAAGATGATCGAAGATGTGGTCGAGAACATGTACTCGACCGGAGACGAGAACAAGTTCCTCGAGGTGACCTACGCGAAGGGGGAACGCGAGATCTTCTACTTCAAGGACTTCTCCTCCGGTGCGATGCTCGAGAACATCGTCGCGCGCGCCAAGCGAAAGGCCGTGAAGCGATTCCTCGAAGGAGGCGAACACGGCATCACCGCGGAAGACATGGTCGACTCCGTGCGTGAGGAGTTCAAGGAGAACGAGGATCTCCCGAACACGACGAATCCCGACGACTGGGCGCGCATCTCCGGCCGCAAGGGAGAGCGGATCATCAACGTCCGCACGCTCATCACGGGCATGGAGCGCAAGGAGCAGACGATCGAGAACGTCTCGAGCGGTCAGGGCCAGTATCTCTAGATCTCCCTCTCCCCCTCTCGGGGATTCCAGGGATCTCGGGGATTCGGATTCCGCCGTCGCATTCCGGCCGGGATTCTCAGCCCGATCGGGTCGAGTCGGCGGCCGCGGCGGGATCACGAGCCGCTGCCCGCCGGTCGGCTCGGGTCGGCGCGCTCGAGCGTTCGTCGGCATCACCTGGAACGGTTCGGATCGTCCGAAAGGCCTGAAGGGGAAGGAGTAGGGGAACGAGATGGCGATTCCCACCGTCATGGGTACCGAGATCGAGTTCGGGATCATGGTCAAGAATGATCCTGACTTCGACCCCATCTCGTCCTGCGTTCTGATCGTGAACGCCTATCGGGAAGACCCCGATGGAAATATTCTCTGGGACTACGATCAGGAGAATCCGCTCGCCGACGCACGCGGCTTCCAGGTGGAAGGCGAGAAATACACGCCGAACCAGCAGGAGAACATCGCCCGCAACAAGACCCTGATCAACGGCGCTCGCTACTACGTCGATCACGCACACCCCGAGTACTCGAGCCCCGAGGTCACGAATGCGCGGGACCTCGTGATCCACGAGAAAGCGGGGGAACGAATCATCGAGATCAGCAGGCGCGAGGCGAATCAGCTCCTGCCCGACGGTGCCCAGATGTTGATCTACAAGAACAACAGTGATCGCAAGGGCAACAGCTACGGTTGCCACGAGAACTACCTGATGGATCGGCGGACTTCGTTCAAGCAGGTGGTCGAGCCCCTGCTGCCGTTCTTCTCGACGCGCCAGATCTGGTGCGGGGCGGGGAAGGTCGGCAGCGAGAATCGAAATCACCCTTGTGACTACCAGCTCTCCCAACGCGCCGACTTCTTCGAGACCGAGGTCGCGCTCGACACGATGGTCAAGCGCCCGATCGTGAACACGCGGGACGAGCCGCATGCGGATCGTGAGAAATACCGACGCCTGCACGTGATCGTGGGCGATTCGAACATGTCCGAATATACGATCTACCTGCGCAATGGCGTCACCGCGTTGATCCTGTCGATGATCGAAGATGGAGAAGTCACCAGGGATCTCAGCCTGCGTGACCCGGTTCGGACGATTCGTGAGGTCTCACACGACGTCAGCCTCGCGGGGAAGTTGGCGATGGACGACGGATCCGAGCGGACCGCGCTGGAGATCCAGGCCGATTTCCTCGAGATGGCGCTGGCCTACACTTCGTCGCGTTCCCTGGATCCCGTCCAGAAGGACGTGCTCCAGAAATGGCAGGAGGTGATGGAGGCGCTCGAGCGGGATCCGATGGAGCTCGATACGCGGATCGATTGGGTGATCAAGAAGCGGATGATCGAGCGCTTCATGGAGCGCAAGCAGCTGTCCTGGAGCGATTCACAGGTCCAGATGCTCGACCTGCAGTATCACGATTCGCGGCCCGACAAGGGCCTCTACTACCTGCTCGAACGGCAGGGCAAGGTGGAGCGGATCGTCACGGACGAGGAGATCCAGCACGCTCTCCACCATCCGCCGCGCGATACGCGCGCCTATTTTCGAGGGGAGTGTCTGCGGCGCTACCCGGGCGAGGTCTTCGGTGTCAACTGGGATTCGATCTCGTTCGGACTCGCGGACGAGTCGATCAAGCGTGTGATGATGGCGGAGCCGTTGAAGGGGACGAGTGAGTACGTCGAGGAGCTTCTCGACCGATCCCCGTCCGCCGCGAAGCTGCTCGAGAACATGGGATCCTGAACGACGATCCCGACCGCGGATTCTGATTGAGGGGATCCCGAACGAGCCCGGAGGACGAAACGATGGCGAGATTCATCACGGCGGAGCAGATCCGCAAGGCCGAAGAAGCGTACGCAGAGATCAGCGTGGAGCGGGACACCCTTCCCTTCTACACGATGGCATCCGGAGAGCAGAAGCAGAAGAGCAAAGGCGGCGGCGGGGACGACGGGGACGATTCTTCGGACGAAGGCGGCCAGAAGCTCGCGGAGAAGGGCGAAGAGCTCAAAGAGGAGATGGACAATCTGCTCGACGAGATCGATTCCGTGCTCGAGGAGAACGCCGAAGAGTTCGTCAAGAACTACGTCCAGCGCGGCGGCCAGTAAGCTGGCGGACGCCGATCGGCACAGGTTGCCGAGCATGGATCGGCGGGCATGGACCGTCGAGCAGGGATCGCTGAGCAGGGATTGCTGAGAGAGTACGGCTGGATTGTTTTCTGAGGGGGGGACAGTGCCGCTTCGAGGGTCTTATCAGGGTTCGAGCTTCTTCGAGCTCCTCCAGGTCGACCACCAGAATCTGCTGCCCGATCTTGCGGTCTGGGGTCAGAGCGCGGTCGAGATGGTTCCACACGGAACGACGGTGCTGTCGATGAAATTCGGTGACGGCGTCGTCGTGGCCGGTGATCGGCTCGCGACCGCGGGACATGCCGTTGCCTCACGCGACGTCGTCAAGGTCTTCGAGACCGATCCCTATTCGTTGATGGCCATCTCGGGCGCAGCCGGTCCGTCGATCGAGATGGCGCGCATACTCTCCGTCGAGCTCGAACACTACGAGAAGATCGAGGGCGAGCCGCTCGAGCTCGAGGGCAAGGCCAACAAGCTCTCGCAGATGATCCGAGGCAATCTGCCAGCGGCGATGCAGGGGCTGGCCGTCGTGCCCCTCTTTGCGGGCTACGACACGCGTCGGAAGACCGGCCGACTCTGGAAATTCGACATCACCGGCGGTCGCTACGAGGAGAGCGTCTTCGACGCCACGGGCTCGGGCGGCCTGTTCGCGCGCGAGTCACTCAAGCGGAGCTGGAGCCGGAATCTCTCCCGTGGCGACGCGATCCGGGCGGCCGTAGCGGCGTTGACGGCGGCCGCCGACGAGGACCGGGCGACGGGCGGCGTCGACCTGGAACGTGGCATCTATCCGATCGTCAAGCTCTGTACGTCCGAAGGCCATGATGACGCGAGCGAAGAGGAGATCGCAGCCGGCTACCGCGACATCCTCGCCGCGCGCGCCGCCGGAGGAAATCTCTGATGTCGATGCCCTTCTACGTTTCACCCGAACAGGTCATGGCCGACAAGGCCGAGTTCGCGCGCAAGGGAATCGCGCGTGGCAAGTCGATCGTCGCGCTCGAACACCAGGGCGGGATCCTGTTGATGGCCGAGAACGCGACGACGTTGTCGAAGATCGGCGAGATCTACGACCGGATCGCGTTCGCCGGTGTCGGCAAGTTCAGCGAGTTCGATCAGCTTCGGAAGGTCGGCGTACGATTCGCCGATACGAAGGGCTACGCCTACAGCCGGGAGGACGTCGCGGGCAAGGCGCTCGCGAACGCCTACTCGCAGGTGATCGGCGAGGCGTTCACGCGCGAGATCAAGCCGCTGGAGATCGAGATCATGATCGTCGAGGTCGGCGACGATCGATACGAGGACCACAAGGCCAACTCGCTCTACCGGATCAAGTACGACGGCTTCATCAGCGACCACGTGGGCTACTGCGCGATCGGTGGGAACGTCGAGGAGGTCGAATCCGTCCTGAAGAACGACTTCCGCGAAGGAATGCCCGCGGGGGAGGCGGCCAATCTCGGTCGCCGGGCGCTCAGTGCGGGCGCCGAGCGCAGCTCGGAGCTGGACGCGCAGAGCCTCGAAGTCTGCCTTCTGGACCGTGCCAGGACCGGCCGCAAGTTCTGCCGACTTTCTACCGATGAAGTACAGGGTATGCTCGGCGGCAGCTGAGGAACGCGTCCCGTTTCTCCCAATCGAACGCACCGCGAGCGGTCAGGCGGCTTTGTGCAGAAGCGGATCTACGGCATCGAGACCGAATACGGGATCATCTTCACGCCGGAGGGACGCAAGACCCTGCCGGTGGAGAAGGCGATCCGCTTTCTCTTCGAAAAGCTGATCACGACAGAGCATTTCCTCAATGTCTTCCTCGAGAACGGCGCCCGATTCTATCAGGACACGGGCTGTCATCCGGAATACGCCACGCCGGAGTGCGCGTCGCCCGGCCAACTGATCATCTACGACAAGGCCGGTGAGCGGATCCTCGAGGATCTACAGATCTACGCCGAGGAGAAGATTCGCGACGAGCGGATCGCCGGGAAGCTCTCGATCTTCAAGAACAACACGGACTTCGTCGGCAACAGCTATGGCTGCCACGAGAACTACCTGGTCGATCGCGACGTCGATTTCTACTACCTGGCCGAGCAGCTGATCCCGTTCCTGGTGACCCGCCAGATCTATACGGGTGCCGGCAAGGTCTTCCAGACCCAGGACGGAATCCACTACTGCGTCAGCCAGCGCGCTCAGCACATCTACCAGAAGATCTCGGGTACGACGACGAACGATCGTTCGATCATCAACACGCGCGACGAGCCGCACGCCGACCGCGAGAAGTATCGACGACTTCATGTGATCGTCGGCGACTCGAACATGAGCGAGTACACCAATTTCGTGAAGGTGGGTACCTGCTCGGTCGTCCTGCAGATGATCGAGGACAACTACATCAACAAGGATTTCACGCTTCGCAACCCCGTCAAGGCGATCAAGGACATCACCTACGACGCGACCTGTAAGCGTCGCTTGCGCCTGGACAACGGTCGCGAGTACTCACCGATCGAGATCCAGCGCGAATACTGCGAGATGGCCCAGAAATACATCGAGCAGTATCCGGTCTCCGAGGATCACGTGAAGGCCGTTCATATGTGGCAGCACGTGCTCGACTGCCTGGATACGGATCCCGACAAGCTCGATCGCCAGATCGACTGGGTGATCAAGCGAAAGCTGATCCAGTCCTGGGTGGACAAGCACGATACGAGCTGGACCGACCCACGCGTCCTGATGCTCGATCTGCAGTACCACGACATTCGGCGCACGCGGAGCCTCTACTACCTGCTCGAACGGAAGGGCGCCGTCGACCGCCTCTTCACCGACGAAGAGGTCGATGCGGCCAAGACGGAGCCGCCGCCGGATACGCGCGCGCGCATGCGCGGCGAGTTCATCAAGCTGGCGCGGGAGAACTCGATCCAATACGACCTGGATTGGTCGAATATCCGTCTCGGCAACCTGCTGAACGTTCGGGTGATCTGTAACAACCCGTTCGAGACCGATACCGAGAAGGTCGCCGAGCTCGTACGCACGATCCAGAAGACGAACCTGCGCAAGACGAGCCTGTCGAAGCTGGTCATCCAGTCCTAGACCGCTCGGTTCGCTCGCGACGCCGCGGAGCGACCGACGCGATCACGGGACGATCGTCGATGCCCGATTGGCGTCCCTGCGCGAGCTTGTCGGCGTAGGCCATTCGCCCCAGCCCACATCCATCGACCGTCGCACGCGGCGGGTCGACGTACGCGCTTTCGGTCGTGCACCGGAAGAGAACGCTTACGCAACTAGTTCCGTCTACCGAAGTAGTTCTGGTGGATTCCAGCACGGTGCGCTGGATCTCGTGCCCGACCGGCACGTCGGCGGGCTCCGAGAGCGACTTCGGGAGAATCGGATGGGTCGGATCGCGATCTTCTCTGCTGCGCGGGCGGCGTCGTATCGACACGCATCGATCGCGGCGATCTTGCTGGCCGTGTTCGTCGTCCAGATTCCGTCGCTGGCGGGCTCGCAGTCCCTCGACGAGGACGTCTTCGCATCGCAGACGCCGCCGAACGTGGCGCTCATCATCGACAACTCGAACTCGATGGACCATCCCATCTATCACGAGGCCTACAACAACGGCAGCGGCTGGGCGGGCAGCTTCTTTACCTGCGACCCGTTCAAGGTGAATGGAAATGAGGCGCTGATCGAGGGTGTGATCGCGGGGGCGAGCAACAATCGCTTTCGAGACTTCATGTTCGACGACGACGGGAAGAAGCTCAAGGCCGACTGCAGGGACGACGCGCGCTACGGCAGGTGCAAGCTCTGGCTTGAGGGCGGTGACTATACCGACGCCGTTCCGAGTCCGTCGACGGAGGACCACCCCAGTACCGTCTATCTCGAGCGGACGTTCTGCGGCAACACGGTCAAGATCTGGATCGACGGACCGGGCGACGCATTCGGTGACCGTACGATCGTCGCGGGAAAATACGTCGCCTGGCTCTACTCGCTCGATCAGACGAGCTCGACGCCGATCGGCCCGCCCGGCTTCGAAGCCACGCCCTCCCAGATCCTCTCCGACATCGATAGCAGCATCAACGAGCAGAGCTACATCACGGGAATGAAGTTCGGCAAGTACCAGCGCACCCGCATGACGGCGGCACGCGACATCATCTCGGACGTCATCTACCGCACCAACACCGACTGTCCGGCCTATACGCCGAGCTGTACGCATGCCGACGACCGTGTTCGCTTCGGACTCGGGATCTTCGATCCGCAAGACCACGGCGGATACATGCGGGTGCCGATCGACGAATACAGCAACAACCGTTCGGCGCTCGAATCCGCGATCGCAAACGTCCAATCGAGTGAGCTGACGCCGCTCGCAGAGAGTCTCTTCAAGATCTACACCTATTTCATGTCGCGGGACCCCGCGGACATTCCATATGGCAAGGGCAGCTCGCCGACCAAGAAGTTCCCGAGCTATGGATACCGCTCGTCCGACGGCGCCTACGTCGGCACGTCGCTGGCCGCCGACTCGCCCGTGATCGCGGAGTGTCAGAAGAACTTCGTGATCATGGTGACGGACGGCGCGCCCTACGACGACAACTTCGACGACGAGGGCTCGACTCGCGGGCGGGGCTTCGACGATTTCGACGAGCTGATCGGAGACTACTTCGTCGACGATCCAACCGACGCCGACGTCCCTGAAGTCTGGAGCACGCGCGCAACGGGCTATCTCGACGACGTCGCGGCCTTCATGCAGGATCACGACTTCCGGCCGGATTTTCCCAACACGATGAACACGATCGATACCTATACGGTCGGGTTCACGACGTCGGGGCGTACGAACGCGCTGCTCGCGAAGACCGCCGCGAATGGCAACGGACTCTTCTTCACGGGCAATCAGGCGGATGTCCTGACGGAGGCGCTCGTGAGCTCCGTTCAGGACATCATCTCGAAGTCGCAGGGATTCTCCGCCGCGACCGTGCCGGCCGCACGGACCGCGGACGGCGGGTTGATCTACACCTCGGCCTTCCAACCGAGCCCCGACCGTTCCTTCTGGCCCGGCTACCTGCGGGCCTACAAGATCACGCTCGACGGTCAGATCCTCGACCGGGACGGCAACTGCGCGCTCACCAATCTCGCCGATCCGAATTTCTGCGCGGGCGGGACGTTCCTGAATCCGAATCTCGCGCCGCCCTATTGGGACGCCTCGTCGGCGATGCCGGCACCGAATGCCCGAACGCTCCGCGTCTCGCTACTCGACGCCTCCGACGACCAGGTAGCCGTCGCCTGGGATCACGGTCGCACGCTCGACGACCTCGGCCTCGCAGCATCCTATACGACCGAGTTCCCGCCGCACGCGAACGTCACGGCGAGCTCCGATCTCGACGAGGCGGTCGTCGCCTATCTCG
This sequence comes from Myxococcota bacterium, assembly GCA_965223565.1. Classification (GTDB taxonomy): domain Bacteria; phylum Myxococcota_A; class UBA9160; order UBA9160; family UBA4427; genus UBA4427. The sequence continues at coordinate 339,075 of CBDCWV010000001.1, forward strand.
CCGGCTGCGAGTGGGGCACGGGCATGACGAGCAGCGCGACCGACACGTTCGACGGCTGTACGACGCGTACGATCATCTCGGGCAGCCAGACCGTGAAAGACCTGCTCGGCGACATCTTTCATTCGAATCCGGTCGTCGTCGGCCCTCCCTCGGCGTTCATCCCGGAGGTCTCCTACCACGACTTCGCGAACGACGCGGATCATGTCCATCGCGAGCGGGTGATCCTCGCCGGTGCGAACGACGGCTTCTTCCACGGCTTCAGCGCCGGCACCTGGAATGGCGTCACCGGGAGCTACACGACCGGAACGGGCGTCGAGAAGTTCGGCTTCATGCCGTGGAGCGTTCGGACCAAGGTCGCCGACCTCGCGAAGACGTCGTCGACGCTGCATCCCATCTCGGTCGACGGCTCACCTTCGGTGTCGGACGTCTGGATCGACAGCGACAACGACCCGACCGATGCGAAGCAGGCAAGCGAGTGGCGGACCTACGCGATCTCGGGACTCCGGGAGGGCGGCGAGAGCTATTTCGCACTCGATGTGACCAATCCCGCGGCGAGCGGCTATCCCGGCTATCTCTGGGAGTTCCCCGAAGAGGACGATACGAGCTGGCAGGCCTACGTGGCCCAGACCTGGTCGCAGCCGGTCATCACTCGTATCCGTCTCGAAGACGTGAACGGCGACATCGTCGAGAAATGGGTCGCCATCATCGGCTTCGGCTACGACCCGACCGGCGATCCGAATCGCGTCGGCCCGGGCGGCTATTCCGCGAGCGCGCTCGAGGGGCGCGGGATCGCGATGCTCGACGTCGAGACGGGCGTCCCGATCGCGGTCAGGAAATTCGGCGCAGCGACGGGCGACGTCGCGGGCATGCTCTTCGCGATGCCCTCGCAGCCGGCCGTGCTCGATGCGAATCAGGACGGCTTCGCCGACCTCGTCTACATCGGTGATCTCGGCGGTAATGTCTGGAAATGGGTGATCAAGCAGCCCGGCACGGCCAATCCCGCTGCGAATGAGCTCTATCAGCCCAACTGGTCTTTCCGGAAGTTCTTCTCCGACGATCCGAGCCGCACGGCGGGTGCGAGGGCGCGCAGCTTCTTCTTCTCGGCCGCGGCGACGATCGTGAACGGTGTGCTCCACATAGGAATCGGGACCGGCGAGCGTGCCGACATGAACTGCAGCAGCACGCATGGAGGCTGCACGCTCGCGAATCGGTTCTACGTCCTCAAGGATCGTGACCCGTGGGATTCCGGCAGTCCCGAGACGATCGATGGACGCGAATATCCGACGGGAGACCTGACCGACGTCACGCCCGAGGAGAACAACTGCCCGGGTGTCCAGCCGCAGGGCTTCTACTTCACGTTGGCAGGCGATGGCGAGAAGTTCGTCACGAACTCCGAGGTCTTCAATGCGTTCTTCTTCGCATCGACCTTCGAGCCGGACGTCACGAACGTGTGCGACCCGACCGGCGATTCGCTGCTCTACGGATTCCTGGCGAAATGCGGGCAGGGCTTCTTCGGGCCGAAGAGCTCGGTCAGTCCGATCGCTGGCACGAATCGTACCCTCGATATCGGCAAGGGCGTTCCGACCGACGCGCGGCTCTCGATCGCACCCGGGAACGGCTCGAATCGACTCATCATCAGCAAGCAGGACGGCGAGCTGATCAACATCGATTCCGGCCAGCACGACTCCGATCACGGGGTGATGTACTGGCGGGAGCTCGACTGACGCCGGTCTCGTCGAGTGCGGGTGATGGGTGTGAGCCCCATCACGGGCGTCTGGGTGGATTTTCCCTTTCCGACAAGGGCTTTTGCCTCAATCCCTGCGCGCAATTGCCGATTCAGAGGGTCAGGGACGCCGCGCCTCGCCGGGTGCCCCGGATCCCGAATCGGAGAATCCCATGCTGCTCGATGCCTTGTTCGGAATGTTCTCGCACGATCTCGCGATCGACCTCGGAACGGCCAACACGCTCGTCTACAGCAAGGGAAAGGGCGTCGTCTGCTCGGAGCCGAGTGTCGTCGCGGTGACGAACGATGCCGGTGGGCGCGCCGCGAGAGTTCGCGCAGTCGGCCACGAGGCGAAGGAGATGCTAGGCCGGACGCCTGGCAGCATCGACGCCGTCCGGCCGATCAAGGATGGCGTCATCGCCGATTTCGAGATCACCGAGGCGATGCTTCGCTATTTCATTCAGCGCGCGCACAATCGTCGCACGCTCGCGCGGCCGCGCATCGTGATCTGCGTGCCTCCCTGCATCACGAGCGTCGAGAAGCGTGCGGTCCGCGAATCGGCCCTCTCGGCTGGAGCGCGTGAGGTGTTCTTGATCGAGGAGCCGATGGCGGCGGCGATCGGTGCGGGGCTCGACGTGACGGCACCGACCGGCAACATGGTCGTCGACATCGGCGGCGGCACGACCGACGTCGCCGTGATCTCGCTCTCGGGGATCGTGACCTCGCGTTCGATCCGCACCGGGGGCGACAAGATGGACGAGGCGATCATCAACTACGTGAAACGCAAGTTCAACATGCTGATCGGCGAGCGGACGGCAGAAGAAGTCAAGATGACGATCGGCACGGCTTCGACCGAGAGCAAGACGAGCGAGATGGAGATCAAGGGCCGCGACCTCGTCGCGGGAATTCCGAAGGTCGTGACGACTACGAGCGACGAAATGCGTGAGGCACTCGTCGAGCCGATCCACGCGATCGTCGAGACGGTGCACCTGACGCTCGAGAAGACGCCCCCCGAGCTCGCCGCGGACATCGTCGATCGCGGCATCATGCTCGTCGGTGGCGGCTCGCTCCTGACGGATCTCGACCACCTGCTTCGCCAGGAGACCCGTCTGCCGATCCTCCGAAGCGAGGATCCTTATACCGCCGTCGTCCATGGCGCGGGCAAGGCGCTCGACAACATCTCGCTTCTGCGAGAGGTCGCGCTCGCCTGAGCCGGGCTTCGCCCATCACGTGAATTCGGCGGAAGTCTCAATCCGGCGCGGTCGCCGCGAGCGCCAGTCCGATCGCCATGGCTTCGTCGCCCTCGACCTCGATCTGGCCCTCGAGGAATCCCGTCTGCGGGTCGAGCTCGCCGCGCTGGAGACGCCCGTAGGTCGCCGCGTCGAGTCGGATCGTCGAACGGGGCTCGGCCGACCGCGTCTCGCCTCCGAAACGAGCGAGGAGTGCGAAGCCATCGCGACCCACGCGTTCGAATACGAGTGCTCCGTCGAGCTCACGAAGACTCCGAACACGCGCTGCCGTGAGGCGCATCTCGTCACCGAGGCCCGCCAGACGACCGAGAAAACCGAGCAGGGAGTCTCCGCATTCGCGGCGCAGGCTCTCGAAATCGGAGCGCGTGTGGCAGAGGACGAGAAAGGGTGCCCGTTCCGTCTCGTCGACACAGCGCATCGAGCCGCGCTCGATCTCGAACGTGTAGCGCTCGCGATCGTGGTCCGATCCGTCGCCTTCGACCCACACGACGATCGCGCTGCGCACGGCCTCCATCTCTTCGAGTACGCGCGCGGCTTCGGGGTCGCTCGCCGCGGCCTGGCGTTGCATGCGGAGCGTTCGGTTGAAATGCCGAGGTACGCGCGTCGTATAGAAATCGCGCCTCGCTTCGTCCTGGTTCATCGGCTGCGTCGTCGCCTCTGAAAGCGGTCGACGGCTCGCTCGTGTTCGGCGTAGGTCTTCGAGAAGACGTGCGTGCCGTCGTTTCGCGAGACGAAGAAGAGATAGGGGGTATCCGCGGGCTCGATCACGGCGCGCAGCGCATCGCGACCGGGATTCGCGATCGGGCCCGGCGGTAGGCCGGAGATCCTGTACGTATTGTACGGATTCCCCTCGTCTTCGAGATGGATGCGACGAAGGTTGCCGTCGAAGGCCTCGATGCCGTAGATCACGGTGGGATCCGTCTCGAGTCGCATGCCCCGCTCGAGTCGATTCAGAAAGACGGCCGCGATCAAGGGCCGCTCGTGCGCCGCGCCCGTCTCCTTCTCGACGATCGAAGCGAGGGTCACGTGTTCCCGCATCGGGAGCGGCGCGCGGTCGGGCTCGGGTACCAGCTCGCGGTAGACGCGCAGGAATTCCTGGACCATGGCGCCCGCGACGTCCTCCGCGCGGAGGTCCTTCGCGAACCGATAGGTATCGGGGAAGAGGTAGCCCTCGAGACTCGACCCCTCGACGCCCATGCGCCCTGCCGAATCGGGATCGAACACGACGCCGAGGAAGGCCTCCCGATCGGCGAGTCCAGCGGCCGCCAGGCGATCCGCGATCTCCGTGGCGCGCAGACCCTCCGGAATCACGACCGGATGCGTGCGCACACGCCCCTCGACCAGCGTCCGCAGGATCTCGGGCGTGGACTGGCTGGCGGAGAGCTCGTATTCGCCGACCTTGAGTCGCGCAGCGAGATCCTCGGACTCGGCAAACCAGCGCGTCACGCGCGCGTCCCGGACCAGGCCCTTCGCCTCGAGCGTCGTGGCGACGTGGGCGAGCGAATCGCCCGGCTCGACCTCGAACGTGAGCAGGCGAGCCCGAGCGGGATCGTCTGCGACCGGGGCCAGCGAACGCTGCCACCAGAACACGCCCGCCAACCCACCGAGCACGGCGAGGAGCGTCACGACTCCGAGCGCTCTCAACACTTTCGGGCGCGCTCCTCGTGCTCGCCGGGCGGCTGTTGGGCGGCGAGATAGGTCCGCAAGATGATCGAGGCGGCCATCTCGTCGACCTGTCCTCGGCTTCGCGCGCCGCGTTTCTGACGGCTTCCCCCGCGGCGCCCGGATCGTCCCTCGTCGAGAATCCGCTCTGCTTCGAGCGAGGTCCAGCGTTCATCGAGCGTGTCGACGGGGATCCCGGCCGCATCGGCGAGATCGCGCGCGAAACGGATCGCCGCGTCGGCCTCGGGCCCCCGCCGCCCGTCGAGATGGAGGGGCAGGCCGACGACCACGCGACCGATCGCCCGCTCCGCGATCAAGCGACGCAACGCGGCGATGTCCCGCTTGCGCCCGCGACTGTCGAGTACGCCCGCCGGAAAAGCGATCGCGCCGTCCTCGTCGGAGATGGCGAGACCGATTCGTTTGCTGCCGAGATCGACGCCCAGAATCCGCACGCGCGCAGTGTAGCGGAGCCTATCATGTGGTGATGAAGATCTACACGACCGCTCCGCTCGAAGACCCGCGTGATGCACGCACGAGCTTCCGACACCTCGAAGCGCTCGGATACGACGGTGCCTTCAGCTTCGAAGCGAAACACGATCCGTTCCTGCCCCTCGTGCTCGCCGCCGAGAACACGAAGACGCTGCGCCTGGGAACGGCGATTGCGATCGCATTCGCGCGTAATCCGATGAATCTGGCGAATCTCGCCTACGGCCTCCAGTCGATCAGCGGCGGCCGCTTCATTCTCGGGCTGGGCTCGCAAGTCCGGCCCCACATCCGGAACCGCTTCAGCATGCCGTGGTCGAAGCCGGCGCGACGTATGCGTGAGATCGTCTTGGCGATCAAGGCGATCTTTGCGCGCTGGGAAGGTCGGGCCGATCTTGATTTCGAAGGCGAGTTCTATCGACACACGCTGATGATTCCGGCTTTCGATCCGGGACCGAATCCATTCGGCCCACCACCGATCTATACGGCTGGCGTTGGGCCATTGATGACGGAGGTCGCCGGTGAGGTCGCCGACGGCTTCTTCGGCCATCCCTTCAACACGCGTGCGTCGCTTCGTGAGCTCGTGCTACCCGCACTCGAACGCGGGCTCGCGAAGTCGGGACGCACGCGCAGCGATCTGGACGCGATTTTCGCGACGCTCGTCGTGACGGCCGAGACCGAGGAGGATTTCGAGCGTGTGAAGCTCGCGGCGCGCAAGCAGCTCGCCTTCTACGGCTCGACGCCCGCCTATCGTCCCACGCTCGATCAACACGGCTGGGGCGATCTCCACGTCGAGCTCAATCGCATGTCGAAGCAGAATCGCTGGGACGAGATGACCGATTTGATCGAGGACGAGGTACTCGAGGCGATCGCCGTCGTCGGGCCGCGCGACCAGATTGCGGCGAAGCTCCGGGCACGCCTCGACGGCATCGCCGACGGCGTGAGTCTCACGCACAATCGCGCCCCAGACCCGACGCATTGGGCGGATGTCGTCGCCGAGCTGCGTGCGGGGCGCGACTGACGTCGGCCGCCGACCGGCGCGCCGACAGGTCGCCCGTGCGGGGTCGGGCCGGCGTTCAGGCTCCGCGCTCGAGCGATTCGAGCGTCGTGCGGGCACGTTCGCGGACCGCCCGCGGCGCTTGGCGCGCCGCGCGTTCGACGGCGCGGCGTGCCTGCTTGGTCGGTAGCTTCCCGAGCGCATCGACTGCCACGAGCTGGATTGCATGCCAATGCGCGCGTCGGAGCACGGGCCGTCGTTCGAGAATCGAGCAGAGCCGCGGCACCGCGCGTTCGTCGCCGATTCGGCCGAGCAGCTCGATCAGGCGCCGGCCGAGCTGCGTGCGACTCGAATGGAGCGTCGTTTCGACCACGTCGAGTAGGGCGGGCACCACGTCGAGCGCACCTCTCGAAGCGAGCGCCGGGCCGGCCGCGTTCGTGATCTCGTCCAGATCGCGCTCGAGCGCATCGGCCAACGCCCGCTTCGCCTCGTCCCCCGGTAACAGGCTCAGTGCGCGGATCGTCTCGAGGCGCCGCGTCAGCTCCGGCGAGCGCAGCGCCGAGACGAGCGTCGGCAGGATCGCGGCGTTCTGGAGCTCGCCGGCCAGCCGGATTCCCACGCGCGCGCGGGTCGCGTCGTGGCCAGAGATCGCTTCGACGAGGTGGGGCAGGGCGGCCTCGCCCTGGGTCAGGATCAACGCGCGAAGCGGGGCGATTCGAGCCGGATCGGTTTCGCGACAGAGCTCGTTCAAGATCGCCGGCACAGCCGCACCACCCAGCTGCAGCAGCAGCTGCGCGGCGCGAATGCCCGGACGTGCTGCGTCGCGTGCGCGGCGGATCAGGTCGGCGAGGCGGGGGCCGCTGGCGAGCTTCGCGAAGCTGGCACTGGCAGCACGGGCCTGCACCTCGGTCCGCCCGCCGGAGCCGACCGCGTGATCGGCCAGCACGAGCTCCGCCCGATAGCACTCGTCGATGAGCTCCTCCCGCCAGAGATCCTCCGCCCAGACCACGACATCCGAGACGCGGGCGCAGTAGGGCTCGTCGTCGACGGTGGCGTCGAGCTCGATCAGGCGAGCGCGCAATCGTTCGCCGCGATCGTCGCTCGCGACGGCCTCGAGCGGTCGCTCGTCGAGCAGGCTCTGGGACGCGGGCGCGCGCGCGGATTCGGTGGGGCGAGGCCCGGGTGTCGCGTCTTCGGTCGTGCGGCTCGCGAGCGACGGGGACACGCGCGGTGGCGTGTCGGTCAATTTCGGTGTTGGGTCCTGGCGCGGACTCGCGATTCGATTGATCCGGATCCCCCGCGTGTCGCGGGCGGCCAGCGCCCGGGCGAAATGCTCCGCCGGGTCGTCTCGTGGCGTGGCGGATTGGCTGAGCAGGTCGAGAAAGCCCACCAGCGCGGTCGTGGTCAGGCTCGTGTCGAGGCGAATCCGCTCGACGCCGTGGACTTCGAGTGCCCGCTCGAGCTCGACCAGCGCCCCGCTGGCGGCGACGTGTCGATTCGAGCCGACCAGACGAAAGCCGTCGGCTCGAATCGTGAATTCGAGTGCGCCGGCTCGCTCGAGCTCACTCGAGACCGCACGCACCGCCCGATTGGCGAGCGGCCGACGACGTGAATCACCCTCGCCGTAGAAGCGAAAGCCCCGTTCGGCCCGGGCGAGCTCGAGCAGCAGGCTGGTGAAGTCCCCTGTCGTCCTGGTCGCCGAGGGCTCGCCCGCGATGGGCGGGGGTCCGGCTGACGGGGCCTCGGTCTGGCTCGATAGGTTGCGCATTGGATGCTTCGCAGCATCGGTCGCTTTCGAGGCCCCCTGAAGCGCGGCCGACCAGATGAATCGGAGTCTTGAGTTTTCGTCGAATTTTCGCTTTTTCGATTGACGGTCTGCGCATCCCCCAGCTACGTTCGAGCCTCCCCCCGTGACAATCCTGGTGCTGAATTCCCGATTCGACTCGAAGCTCTGATCGACGACCGGATGGAAAACGGATGGAAAACGGCGGGCGGCGCTGGCGGTGGCAGTCACGGTGTTGGTGGATCGCCACGGTAGGAGGCTGTGGCTTCGTACCACGCATGCCCGGTACGGCCGGTGCTCTGCTCGCCGTCTTCTTCTTCGTCGCAGGCTGGTTCCTCGCAGTCTGGGCGGCTGACTGGGCGGGTGATGGGGCGGCTGACTGGGCGGGTGGTGGGGCCGGTGGTTCGGCCGGTGGTTCGGCCGGTGGAAGGTCGGGCGGGGCCAGCTCGACGAGCGCGGGCTCTGGGGCCGAGCCGCTCGCCCTGGGATCGCCACCGCCTCTGCTGCTCGCCGGATACGTCGGGCTGCTCGTCGTGGGGCTCGGCGCGGGCGTCTGGGCGGCGGGCCGCGCGGAGCGCGAGCTCGGCTGCCCGGACGATCCTCGGATCGTGATCGACGAGGTCGTCGGGCAGTGGATCGCGCTCGCGCCGCTCGCCCTCGTCCATTTCGGAACGGCGAAGAGTCTCTTCTCGTTTTCTTGCTTCGTCGTGACCGGATTCGTCCTATTCAGGCTGTTCGATATCTGGAAGCCGGGACCCGTCGGCTGGGCCGAGCGGCGTTTCGAAGGCGGGCTCGGCGTGATGGCCGACGACGTCGTGGCCGGTGGTCTGGCTGCCGCGTGTCTGACCGGCCTCCTGGTCTACGTGTGATCGGCAATCGGTAGCGATAAACGGCAATCGGCAATCGAAAGCGGTAATCGAAAGCGGTAATCGGTAGAAGCGGTAATCGGTAACAGTCAGCGGGAGCCACCCAGGGTGAAGCGAGCCGTCAACAGGGAGATGAAGAGCGCGTGATCGCCGAGATCATCACGATCGGGGACGAGCTGATGCGCGGTGAGATCGTCGATTCGAACAAGGCGCGGATCGCGGAGCGACTCGTCGCTCTCAATCTCGACTGCCGCTATCAGGTGTCGGTGCTCGACGATCCGTCTGACATGCGAGAGGCCTTCGAGCGCGCAGCCGCGCGCAGCGATTTCGTGCTCGTATCGGGCGGGCTCGGGCCGACCCGGGACGACTTGACGACCGAGGTGCTCGGCCAGACCTTCGGCCGCGCGCTCGAGCTCGACGCCGCCTCGTTGGCGGTGATCGAGGATTTCTTCGCCAGGGTCGGCCGTGAGATGGCGGAGACGAATCGCAAGCAGGCGTACTTTCCGGCGGGTGCCGACGTGTTGCCGAACCCGATCGGAACCGCGCCTGGCTTCTCGCTCCGCTCGGAGCGAGCGAGGTTCTTCGCCATGCCTGGCGTGCCCCGCGAGCTCGAGCGGATGATGGACGAGCAGGTTCTGCCGAGAATCGAGGCCGATCTGCAGTCGGGCGATACACAGGCCCCGAACGTCTCGTCGCAGGTCGGCGAAGATTCCGCGGACTCGGGTGATCCGCGGGCATCCGGAGCGCCGCGAAGGGTGGTGCGTGCCGCGTTGCTCGCGACCTTCGGACTGGGCGAGTCGACGCTCGAGGCGGAGCTCGCCGATCTCGCGCGCGACGGCGCCGTCGAGCTGGGCTTCCGTACGAGCTTTCCAGACAATTTCCTGCGGCCGGTCGCACGAGCGGCGACGACAGCCGAGGCCGATGCGCGTATCGAGGAGGTCGTTGCTGCGATCCGTGACCGACTCGGTCCGGTCGTCTATTCCGAGGGCGGTGGGTCCGAGGGCGGCGGGTCCGAAGGCCGCGGGTCGCAGGGACGCGCGCCGAAGGGCGTGACTGGGGCCTTGCAGGTCGATTCGATGGAAGCCGTCGTCGGGCGGCTCCTGGCCGAGCGCAAGCAGACGGTGGCCACGGCTGAATCGTGTACCGGTGGGCTCGTGGCCGAGCTGCTGACGGATGTACCGGGCTCCTCGGCGTATTTCCTCGGAGGCGTCGTGTCCTACTCGAATGCGGCGAAGAGCGCGATGCTCGGGGTGCCGGCTGCGATGCTGCAACGCGAGGGCGCGGTCTCGGAGCCGGTCGTGCGGGCGATGGCCGAGGGCGTGCGTGACAGGTTCGGTGCCGATTTCGCCGTGGCGACCTCCGGGATCTCCGGTCCCGACGGCGGCACGCCGGAGAAGCCGGTCGGCACGGTCTGGATCGCGCTCGCGACGGCGGGGCGCACCCATGCGGACTCCTTCGTGTTCCAGGTCGATCGAAGTCGCCATCGCCGGCTCTCTGCCCAGGTGGCCCTCGACTGGATTCGACGCGACATCCTGGGGGCCGAGCTGGTGGGGCCGAGTCTGCTGCGTCGCGCAGGAGGCGGCTCGGCGCCGGGGCGCTAGGCCGCACGGTCGGGATCGCGGTCCGAGATCGGAAGTCGGAGATTCGCGACCAGAGGTGCACGAGTACGGAGCGCAGATCGAGAGATTCAGTTCGTAACGGCAAGAACGAGAAGAACGAGAAGAACGGGGAGGACGAGAGGATGGCACGAGGCAAGGCGGCGGCGACGCCCAAGGCGAAGGTGGAGCGAGGGGGCGTCGCGGAAGACGCCAAGGCGAAGGCGATCGAGCTGGCGGTATCGAGTATCGAAAAGCAGTTCGGCAAGGGCGCGATCACGAAGATGACGGACGACGCCGTCGACCACGAGATGCCGTATTTCTCGAGCGGTGCACCGAGCCTGGATATCGCGCTCGGAATCGGCGGGTTTCCGCGCGGGCGTGTCGTCGAGATCTATGGGCCGGAGTCGAGCGGCAAGACGACGCTCACGCTTCACGCGATCGCCGAGATCCAGAAGGTGGGCGGTGTGGCGGCCTTCATCGACGCGGAGCATGCGCTCGACGTGAACTATGCGCGGCGCCTGGGCGTGAACGTCGACGAGCTGCTGGTCTCGCAACCGGATACGGGGGAGGAGGCGCTCGAGATCGCGGACGTGCTGCTGCGCTCGGGAGCGATCGATCTGGTCGTCGTCGACTCGGTTGCGGCGCTCGTGCCGCGGGCCGAGATCGAGGGCGAGATGGGCGACACCCACGTCGGGTTGCAGGCGCGCCTGATGAGCCAGGCGCTGCGCAAGCTGACGGGAACCGTCTCGAAGTCGGGTGCGACCGTGATCTTCATTAATCAGATCCGGATGAAGATCGGCGTCATGTTCGGCAGCCCGGAGACGACGACCGGCGGCAACGCCCTCAAGTTCTACTCCTCCGTGCGTGTTGACGTGCGCCGGATCGCGGCCATCAAGGAAGGCGACGAGGTCACGGGGAACAGGACGCGGGTCAAGATCGTGAAGAACAAGGTCGCGCCGCCGTTTCGTCAGGCCGAGTTCGACATCATCTACAACGAGGGCATCTCTCGCGAGGGCGACCTGATCGATCTCGGTGTCGACGAGGGAATCGTCGAGAAGAGTGGCTCCTGGTACTCGTATGACGACGAGCGGATCGGGCAGGGTCGCGAGAAGGCCCGCACCTTCCTGAAGGAGAATCCAGACGTGGCCGCGCGTCTCGCCGAGGAGGTCTACCTCGCGAAGGGCCTCAAGCTGGCCGTTCCGGCGCGGGCACCGGAGGCCGAGGTGGACGAGGACGGCCTCGAGCAGGCTGCGCCCGAGACCTGATCGGCTCGGGGGCCGATCTTCCAATCTGAGATCCCGGCCGACGGCGCGCGTTTCGAATCGAACGCGCGCCGTCGCGCCGGCGAATCGCTGCCGTGTCGATCTCGCGCGGTGCGCGCGATGGAGCGGCTCGCCTCGGGGCGGCGGCTCAACCGCGCCTCCGACGATCCGGCGGGACTCGTGATCTCGCAGCGCCTCGAGGGACGGATCCGCAGCATTCAGCAGGTGCATCGCAACACCTACGACGGGCTCTCGGTCGTTCTGATCAGCGAGGGCGCGCTGGGCGAGACGAGTGGGCTCCTCGTCCGCTTGCGTGAGCTCGCAGTGCAATCGGCCAATGGGACGCCCGGTCCGCCCGAGCGTGCGGCGATCGGCGAGGAGGCGAACGCCCTGCTGGCCGAGGTCGATCGGATCGCACAGACCACGCGGTCCGGGCGGCAGAACCTCCTCGACGGGACGACCGACATCGAGATCGTGAGCGCCGCCGACATGGCCGAGGAGACCGCCGAGCTGACCCGAGCCCAGCTCCTCGAGCAGACGGCGATCGCAGCGATCGTCGAGGAGCGAAAGCAGGATCGGCTGATCCTCGAGCTGCTCGAGGCCACGGTCGCGGGTGAGTCGGACCGCGCGGCGCGCTAGAGGCGATCGCATGCCGCGGGCAGAGATCGAAAAAAATCAATTAGAACAGTGATCTACGCGATATCGTGCACGATCGGGCGGGCGCGCGATCGAGGCTCCGCGCCCGGTCGCGTCCCTCAAGGAAGCTCCGCTACCGGACGAAAGAGGAAAGGTGGCGGGGGGCCCTGGGGTTCGTCTCGCCGATCGATTCACGAGCGGGATCAAGGGACCAGAGGCTCCGAATGGAACTGAACGAGATCTTGAAGGTCGCCATCAAGGGCGGGGCCTCCGACATCCACCTGAAGTCGGGCCTGCCGCCGATGTTCCGCGTCGACGGCGCGCTCGTTCCGCTCAAGAATGGCGAGCGGATCCTGCCCGACGAATTGCAGAAGATCGCCTTCTCGATCATGAATCCGATCCAGAAGGCGCGCTTCGACGAGAATCGCGAATGCGATCTGGCCTACGGAATACCGGGTCTCGGTCGCTTCCGCGTCAACGTCTTCCAGCAACGCGGCACGGTCGGCATCGTGTTTCGCGTCATTCCGTTCGGCGTCAAGACGATCGAGCAGCTCTACCTGCCCAAGGTGATCGAGAAGATCAGTCAGGAGCATCGTGGGCTCGTCCTCGTGACGGGTACGACGGGCTCGGGCAAGTCGACCACGCTGGCCGCGATGATCGAACACATCAACGCCGAGCGGACCAGCCATATCATGACGATCGAGGACCCGATCGAGTTCCTCGTGCGCGATCGGCGCTCGATCGTGAACCAGCGCGAGATCGGCGTCGATACGCACACGTTCTCCGCCGCACTACGCGCTGCGTTGCGCCAAGATCCCGACGTGATCCTGGTCGGTGAGATGCGCGATTTCGAGACGATCGAGACGGCGCTCACCGCGGCGGAGACGGGCCATCTCGTGATGAGCACGCTGCATACGCTCGACGCGACCGAGACGATCAACCGGATCATCTCCGTCTTTCCGCCCTACCAGCAGAAGCAGGTCCGCCTCCAGCTCTCGACGATCCTGAAGGCCGTGATCAGCCAGCGCCTGGTTCCCCGCGCCGACGGGAAGGGTCGCGTGCCGGCCCTCGAGGTGCTGGTCTCGACGGCCTATACCCGGGAGCTGATAGGAGACAAGGACCGCACGAAGGAGCTGCCGGACGCGATCGCCAAGGGCCATACGACCTACGGCATGCAGACCTTCGATCAGTCCCTGATGGGCCATGTGAAGGCCGGCCTCGTGTCCTACGAGGAGGCGCTGAAGCACGTCTCGAATCCCGACGACTTCGCCCTTCGCTTCCGCGGGATCGCCTCGACCTCCGACTCCGAGTGGAACGAGTTCGCCAGTGAGGGCGAAGCCGCCGAATCGAAGCCCGACCACGACGGCGTCGACGGCCTGAAGGACGACGACGACTTCAACATCGATCGCTTCTAGCTCGATCGGTCGCCGCTAGCTCGCCCCGCGTCCAGCCCGCTATATTCCGCGCGCCGTCGGCCCCGCGGTCTCGCTCGGCCGCGTCATCCGCTCGCGCGTCTCGTGTGCCGCCGTTCGCGTCTTCCGCCGCGCCGGCGCTTCGGGCGGAGAAACGCGGCGGGCCCGAGATCGTCACGAGCGCGTGACCAGGTCGTCAGCGCAGCTGAGAGGTGCCCCATGGCTTCCCTCCCGTCTCGGGAGATTCGCGAGACCTTCCTTCGTTTCTTCGAGGGCCACGACCATCGCCGCGTCGCGAGTGCGTCGCTCGTGCCGGAATCCGACCCGACGTTGATGTTCGTCAATGCCGGGATGGTGCCCTTCAAGCGGGTCTTCCTCGGTGAGGAATCGCGCGACTACAAACGGGCGACGACTTCGCAGAAATGCATGCGGGTCTCCGGCAAGCACAACGACCTCGAGAATGTCGGCCGAACACCGCGGCATCACACCTTCTTCGAGATGCTCGGCAACTTCTCGTTCGGCGACTACTTCAAGGAGACGGCGATCGAGTACGCCTGGGCCCTGCTGACCCAGGACATCGGCTTCCGGGCGGAGGACCTCGTCGTGTCGGTCTTCGAAGAGGACGACGAGGCGTACGAGATCTGGCGGGACCGGATCGGGCTTCCGGAGTCGAAGATCTATCGCCTCGACGAGAAGGAGAACTTCTGGTCGATGGGCGACACCGGCCCGTGTGGGCCGTGTTCCGAGATCCACTATGACTGGGGCGAGCTGACGGCGCATCCGGACGACGATCCGTCGAGCGAGACGGGCCGCTTCATGGAGATCTGGAATCTCGTCTTCATGCAGTTCAATCGCGACGCCTCGGGCGAGATGACGCCGCTACCACGGCCGTCGATCGATACGGGGGGAGGGCTCGAACGCTGGGCCGCGGTCCTGCAGGGCGTTCGCTCGAGCTGGGAATCCGATGCCTTCACGCCGCTGATCGCACGTGCCGGAGAGCTCGCGAACGTGAACCCGGGTGACGACGCCGAGCAGGACGTCTCGCTCCGGGTCGTGGCCGACCACGCTCGCGCGCTCGCGTTCCTGATCGGCGACGGTGTGTTGCCGAGCAACGCGGGCCGCGGCTACGTGCTGCGCCGAATCCTCCGGCGCGGATCGCGACACGGCAAGCTGCTCGGGCGCGACACGCCCTTCATCTTCTCGGTCGCGGATGCCGTGATCGATCAGATGAGCGACGCCTACCCCGAGCTCGTCGATCGACGCGCGTACATCACGGATCGCATCCGACGCGAGGAGGAGCGCTTTCTCGAGACGCTCTCGAAGGGAATGGACCTGCTCGAGGGCGAGATCGAGGAGTTGAAGGCTCGAGGTGCGGCGACACTGCCCGGCGAAACGGTCTTCAGGCTCTACGACACCTTCGGCTTTCCGGTCGACCTGACGGCCGACATCCTCGTCGGGCACGGCATGACGCTCGACCAGTCGGGCTTCGATACCTCGATGGCCGAGCAGAAGGCGCGCGCGCGGGCGGCCTGGAAGGGCAGCGGCGATACCGCGATCCAGGAGGTCTACGGTCGCATCGCTGCCGACGTGTCGACCGCGTTTCGTGGCTACGAGGCCCTCGAGCTCGAGACGCCGATCACGGCGCTGGTGGCGGCAGGCGAAGCCGTGGCGAGCGCTGTCTCGGGCGACGAGGTCGAGCTGATCTTCGACGAGACGCCCTTCTATGCGGAGAGCGGTGGGCAGGTCGGGGATCGCGGGCGAATTGCGACCGAGACGGGCATGGTCGAGGTGCACGACGTCCAGAAGCCCGTCCCGGATCTCTTCGTCCATCATGGGCGCGTCGTCCGGGGCGAGATCCGTGTCGACCAGGTCGCGCGGCTGCAGGTCGACGAATCGACTCGCCGGGCGACCGTCCGCAATCACACCGGCACGCATCTGCTGCACGCGGCGCTGCGCGAGGCACTCGGTGAGCAGGCGATGCAGAAGGGTTCGCTCGTCGGGCCGGAGCGTCTGCGATTCGACTTCACGCACGACGCGCCACTCACGCGCGAGGAGCTCGATCGGATCGAAGATCGCGTCAACGAGATGATCGAGGCGAACGAGGCGGGTTCGACCCGTGAGATGGACTATCCGTCGGCGATCCAGGCCGGCGCGATCGCGATCTTCGACGAGAAATACGGCGACGAGGTTCGCGTCGTCTCGTTCGGCGACTGCAGCACGGAGCTCTGCGGCGGCACGCACGCCGAAGCGACTGGCGATCTGGGTCTGCTCAAGATCGTCTCCGAGACCGGCATCGCCGCCGGCATCCGACGCATCGAAGCGCTCACCGGTCTCGGTGCGCTCCGCTTCATCCGTGACCAGGAGCGGCTTGCCCAGGCGGCGGCCGATCGCCTGAAGGTGCCGCTCGCCGAATTGCCGGGACGCGTGGATCGGCTGCTCGAAGAGCGAAAGGACGCGCAGAAGCAGATCGACGATCTGCGTTCGCGCCGATCGGCCGGCGGCGGTCGAGATTGGCTGGCCTCGGCGCGACCCTTGCCGGCAATCGAGGGTGCGCGCGCGATCGCGGCGAAGGTCGAGGACGTCGACGCCAAGGCGATGCGGACGATGGTCGACGACCTGCGGAACCGGTTGGGGACGGGTGTCGTCTGTCTCGCGGCAGCGAGCGGGGACAAGGCGCTGTTGGCGATCGGCGTGACCAAGGACCTGACCGACCAGTACAAGGCGGGCGAGCTGATTCGCGAGGTCGCCGCGATCGTCGGCGGCGGCGGTGGTGGCCGACCCGACTTCGCGCAGGCGGGCGGCAAGGATCCCGCCAAGCTCGAGCTCGCCCTCGCTCGCTTCGACGAGCTGGTGGGTCTCGCGTAATGGACGCGCGAGAGGCCGAGGCGCGATTTCGTCCGCGTCGACGGCCTACGCGTGTGGTCTCGGTCGGCGACGTCGCGATCGGGGGCGCGCATCCGATCCGCCTCCAATCGATGACGAATACCGATACGCTCGATACCGAAGCGACCGTCGCGCAGACGATTCGCCTGGTCGAGGCCGGCTGTGAGATCGTTCGCGTGACGGCACCCTCGATTCGCGAGGCCGAGAGCCTGCGCGAGATTCGCCGTGCCCTCACGGCGCGCGGCGTTCGCGTCCCGCTCGTGGCCGATATCCACTTCACGCCGAACGCGGCGATGATCGCCGCCGAGCTCGTCGAGAAGGTGCGGATCAACCCGGGCAACTACGCCGACAAGAAGAAATTCGAGGTGCGCGAGTACAGCGACGTCGAATACGCGGCAGAGATCGAGCGCGTACGCGCGCGCTTCCGTCCGCTGGTCGTGCGGTGTCGAGAGAACGGCGTCGCCATGCGGATCGGCACGAATCATGGGTCGCTCTCCGATCGCATCATGAATCGCTTCGGCGATACGGCCGAGGGCATGGTCGAGAGCGCGCTCGAGTTCCTCGACGTCTGCGAGGACGAGTCGTTTTTCGACGTCGTCTTCTCGATGAAGGCCTCCAATACACGCGTCGCGATCGAGGCCTACCGACGCCTGGCCGAGCGGCTGGACGCGCGCACGAACGGCGAGCCCTCCTATCCCTTTCACGTCGGCGTGACCGAGGCCGGGGATGGCGAGGACGGGCGGATCAAGAGCGCGATCGGGATCGGCGCGTTGCTCGAGGACGGTATCGGGGACACGATCCGCGTGTCGCTCACAGAAGATCCCGTGCGGGAGATCCCGGTTGCGCGGGCGATCGCGGCCCGGGCACAGGCGATCTGGCAGGCGCGCGGATCGCTCGAGCCGCCGAAGATCGACTGGCCGAGTGGCGGGCGGGCGAGGTCGCCGCGCGGCGCTCGACCCCCGCCGGCCGCAGCGCCACCCGAGCGGTCGCCCGATCATTGGGGCGAGCTCGTGGTGGGCGGCGAGGCGCCGGTGCGGGTCGAGCTCGACCTCGCGGGCATGCTCGAGGCACCCGCAGAGGGCGCGGCGCGGCTGGCGATCGAGCTGGCCGGCCTGCGTGACGTCGCATGCGAGTCGCTGCTCGTCGAGGTCGGCGATCCCGACGCGATCGCGAGCGTGTCGACGCTTCGGCGCGAGCTCGCCTCCCTCGGACTCGATCTACCGCTCTCGCTTCGGCTGGCTCCGGCCGTGCTCGACGTGGCCGACGGAGCCCGGGTAGCACGCGATTCGGTCGGCCTGCTCGGTCGGCTCGTCGTTCCCGTCTCGTCCGAGACCCCGGCCGAGCTGCTCCGCCGTGCGCTCGCGGTCGCCGAGTCGCTCGCGACGGGTCTCGAGTGGGAGCTCCAGGCGCCGGACCATGCGATCCCGGCCCTGGTCGAGCGACTCGCGACGAAGGTCGCATCGCGGGTCACGCGGGCGATGAGCCTCGGGAGCGATGCGTCGCTGCACGACTATCGCGTGCTCGACGCTTCGCTCGCGTCCGGCTTCGATGTCGGGGCGGGCGAGCAGTTGGGACGGGCGCGACCGCTGATCGTCTTGCGCCAGCGGCTCGCCGCGGGTGTGGACTTGGAATCGATCGGATCGTCGGGCGTCGCCGAGTCTTCGCTCGTCGACGCTTCGGTTCGCCTGGGTGGCTTGTTATGCGATGGGATCGGCGAGCTCGTCTCGATTCGGCCCGCTGCGAACGCGGCCGACGCCGTCGATCTCGGCTACCGCATCCTCCAGGGCGCACGCGCGCGAACCACGCGAACCGAGTACATCTCGTGTCCGTCCTGCGGACGCACGCTCTTCGACCTCGAGGAGACGACCGCACGCATCAAGGCCCGCACGGACCATCTCAAGGGCGTGAAGATCGCCGTGATGGGCTGCATCGTGAACGGACCCGGCGAGATGGCGGACGCCGATTTCGGATACGTCGGGTCCGGAGTCGGGCAGGTCACGCTCTACGTCGGCAAGCAGGTCGTCGCCCGGGCTGTGCCCGAGGCCGAGGCGACCGATCGTCTCGTCGAGCTGATCCAGGACCACGGCGTCTGGGTCGAGGGTGACGCCGACTAGAACCAATCCCCGGGCGCGGCGACCGGTGGGAGCTCGCCGATCTCGCGCGCGGATTGGAACTGCTCGACGAGCTCGACCGAGCGCGCGCCGGCGGTCGTGGCGTGATCGGGGCCGACCAGCCAGAGTGCGATCAAGACGAGGATCGCCGCCACGATCGTGCCCTCGGCGAAGCCGAGCGCGCCGCCGCCCACGCGATCCGCCCAACCGAGGCCGGCGAACCGGATGCCCTTGCGGATCACGCGTGCGGCGAGGCCGCACGCTAGGATCGTCGCCATCACGAGGAGCACGCCCGAGATCCAGAGTGCCGTCTTGCCCGTGAGATCTCCGCCCGTCAGCGTCGTCATGCGCTCGGCGAGCGGCACGACGCCCAGTCGCGTGACGATCGTGCAGAGCCCGATCGCGACCAGCGACAGTCCTTCGCGGACGAGGCCGATGTAGATGCCGCGTCCGATTGCGAGCATCACGACCGCGAGCGCGACGAGGTCGAGCAGCGGCATGCCGGAGCCTCCGTCGTTCATGCGCCCTCCTGGCGTCGTGCCGGATCACGCGTGGCCGGCTGCGCCGACGAGTCGAGCGCCAGGGCCGTCTCGTCGCCGTCGTCGTCCGCGCCTTCGGTCGTTTCGCGCACCAGCTCGGCCGTCGACCAGCCCGAGGGCCTGCCGTCCGGAGCGCGATCCCCCGCCGAAGGATCCCCCGCCGAAAGCGGAACGCGTCGGGATCGACCCGCCGCGCCGCGGACGAGCCGCAGGTACATTCGGGCCTCGTCGCGGCTGGGATCGCGTTCGAGGACGGCATTCCACTCGGCGATCGCATCGGCCGTTCGACCCATCGAGTACCACGTGAGCCCGAGCTGGATCTGGCTCTCGACCAGACCGGGATGCAGGCGCAGGATCTGCTGGAACTCCCGCACCGCCTGCGCCGGCAGACCCGCTTCGCGCAGGGCGATCGCGAGACGATGGCGGATGTCGTGGAAGGTCGGACAGCGCGCGACCGCGCCGCGGTACTGCTCGATCGCGTCGCGCAGCTCACCGGCCGCAGCGAGTGCATCCCCGAGCCGAGCCTGCTGGTTCGCAAGCTTTCCGCGGGTCGTCGGGTCGAGTCCGTCGCTCGTCGGTCGCGCGAGCTGGCTGGCGCGTTCGGCGTAGTCGCGAGAGCGATCGAAATCGCCGCGACGTTCGTAGAGACTGGCCAGCGCGAGGAGCGCCTCCGCGTACGAAGGATTGATGCGAATCGCCTCCCGCAGGCTCTCGACCGCGCGATCGATTTCGCCGCTTCGTTCGTGCAGCAGGCCGAGCATATAGTGGACGTCGGCGAACTCCACACCATGCGCGGTCAAGCGCCCGAGGTGTTCGAGTGCCGAGGCGTCCTCGCCGCGTTCGAATGCGCGGCGTCCTCGCATCAGGATTTCGCGGTCGCTCGCGATCGCGCCCAGTCCGATCGAACGACCGATCTCGGTCGAGGCGACTCGCGCCGCGGGCTCGGACTCTCGTTCGGACGTCGATCCCGTGTCCAACACGCTCATCGTGACCCCCCGAACGTCGATCGATCTACCGACGGCCTTAGAATCGCATTTCGCACCAGCGTCGTCGAGTCTTCACCCGGGGCGGCGGACCGCTAGTTGGCCCGCGCGATGCGAGCGCGGGCGCTTCGCGCGGAGGGTGTGCCCGCGTAGTTCTCGACGACGACGTGGTAGAGGCGGAGCGCTTCGTCTTCGCGCCGCATGTTCTCGAGGCAGACGCCGAGTCGATAGAGCGCGCGTGCATCGAGTCCGAGCCCAGGATACTCGTCGAGCACCCGGCGGTAGCGGGCGGCGGCCGATTGCCAGTGCGTTCGCTCGAGGTAGAAATCCGCAACGTGCAGCATGTTGCGCGCCAGCCGGGTGCGAAGTCGGACGAGCATGTCTTCGCCCTCACGCGTCTCGTCCGAGTAGGGGTGCTCGCGTATCAGCTTCTCGAGCGCGGTGGTCGCCTCGTGTGTGGCGCTCTGGTCCCGGTCGACGGATTCGATCTGGTTGTAGTGACATTGCGCTGCGCGCAGCAGCGTGTAGGGAACCCGCGGATGCTGGGGGTGGAGGTCGGCGAAGTCCTGATAGTAGGCGAGTGCTTCTTCGTAGCGATCGTCGTCGAAGTAGGCATCGGCGATCTTGAGCTGGGCCTTCCGCTCGAACTCGCTGTAGGGGTAGTTGTCGATGATCGCCTGGAAGCGCTCGATCGCCGCGTCGTAGTTCACCATGCGAAACAGCCCGAGAACGCTGCGTCCCTCGAGGATCTCGAGGCCCTCGGCGTAGAGCTCGTCCGCCGGCTTCACGTCCTCGAATGTCGGCGTCGTCGAGGCGCAGCCCGCCAACAGGCAGGCAACGGTGGCGACGAGTCCCGTCAGCAGGCGTCCTCGGGATCCGTCGAGGGCGTCTGGGGTGCTGAGCATCGGGCCAGAGGGCACGTCGGGAGATCTCCCATGTTGCGGCGCTCGCGCGGCGGCACCCTATCGATGTCGTCCCCGCACGTCAATTCGATGGCGCGATCGGGCGGCGGGTTCCACCTGCGGGCCCGGCCTGCTAGCCTGCGCCGCCGCGTCTGCCCGACGGGGCGGGATTCGGCACGACGAAAACACGGCTTCACGGAATCGGAGAGCTCGTCATGGATCGAGAATCGGTGGAACGCTTGCGCTTCGATCGCCGGCTGCAACGCCGGCGAGACTGGATCGGTACCGGGGAATTCGAGAGCCATCTCGAAGGTCTGCCGGATGTCGCCAGCAAGATGACGACTGCGGCCGAGCTCGAAGCCGAAGAGGCGGCGGCGGCCGAAGCGGGCGGCGGCGGGCCGAGCGAGCCGGCGGCCTCGGATCCGCTCGCGTCCCAGGGCCTCGGGACGCAGCAGGCCTCGTCGGTTGCCGGCGGTTTTTCGCCAGCCGGCTCCTCGAGCGAGAGCGAACGGGTGTCGGGCGACGCGCCACGGAACGAGTCGGGCGAACCGAGCCGGTGGAACGACCCGTCGGGATCGCCTTCGTCTTGAAGGCGACGGTCGCCCGCGCGGGGCGACACGAAGTGCGCGCGTGATCAAGGAGAAGCTCGGCCCCCGGATCGACGGCTGGGTGCACGCCGTCTTCCCCTTCCTCTTCTGGCGGCCGATCCATCCCGATGCGCTGTCGCTCTTCGGTGCGCTCGTCGCGAGCGCCGCGGGGCCCGCATTCGCCGTCGGCGCCTTCGGCTGGGCGGGCGGCCTGCTCTTGGTGGGTGGCTTCTTCGATCTCGTCGACGGGGTCGTCGCGCGGCATTTCGGGACGGCGACACGTTTCGGTGCCTTGCTCGATTCGAGTCTCGACCGCGTCGTCGACATCGTCGCCGTCCTCGGACTGGTCGTTCACTTCGCCGGGGCGGGCGACCGGGCTGGGATTTCCCTGTCGAGTGTGATCCTCGTGTCGTCGGTGCTGACCTCGTACGTCAAGGCACGCGCCGCGGGGGTCGTCGAGCGGATGCCGGGTGGGCTGCTCGAGCGGGGAGAGCGAATCGGCTTGCTCGCGTTGGGCGCCCTCACGGGGTGGCTATGGCCGATCCTCTGGGTCCTGGCGATCGGCTCGAGCGTGACGTTGGCCCAGCGCATTGACTACGCTCGGAGCGAGATGCAGCGGCTCGATCGCCTCTCGGCGCGGTCGCGCGCAGGTGGGGAGGGATACGATGGTCGACGAAGCTGAAGCGGGCGAGAGCGCGAGGTCGAACCGAGCGGAGCCGCCCTCGTCTGCGCTCCCCAAGGTCGACTTCTCGACCTTCGTGCTCTCACTCGGGACGACCGCGCTCTATCAGATGGGCGCCGCGCCGAATCCCGCGACGGGCGAGACCGATCCGCCCGATCCGCTGGTGGCCCAACAGACGATCGACACGCTCGAGATGTTGCGCGAGAAGACCCGTGGCAACCTCGAAGAGGAGGAGCGCAAGCTGATCGATTCGCTCCTCTACGAGCTGCAGATGCGCTTCGTCGAGTCGACCCGATGACACGCGCGCCCCGCGCCGGCGGCCCTCAGCCGCCGCCGGAGGAGCGGGAGTCGATCACGCTTCGCACGCCGGCCAAGATCAATCTGAATCTGCGCGTGGTCGGTCGGCGCGCGGACGGATACCACCTGCTCGACAGTCTCTTCGCGCCGATCGACCTCTGGGACGAGGTCGAGGTGCGGCGCGTGCCGGGTCGCGATGGCATCGACTTCGAGCTGCTCGTGGATGGGCGATCGGAACGCGGAGTGCTGCCGACCGCGCTGGCGGACGTCGCGACCGGGCCGGACAACCTGGCCGTGCGTGCGGCCGAGCGCTTCCGTGAGGCGACCGGCCTGCCGGGTCGCTTCCTCGTTCGGCTGCGCAAGCGGATTCCGGTCGGGGCGGGGCTCGGCGGGGGCTCGAGCGATGCGGCCGCGACACTGCGGGCGCTGGCCTGCCTGGCGGGCCGGCGCGCGCCCGATCGCGGTCGGCTCGAAGCGCTCGCGCTCGAGCTCGGCGCCGACGTCCCCTTTTTTCTCGCTCCGATCCCCGCGCGCGTTACGGGAATCGGTGAGCGGATCGAGCCCGTGCCGGGCCTGCCCGTGCTCGCACTCGTGTTGGCGAATCCCGGGATTTCCGTTTCCACGGCGCAGGTCTACCGCGCGAGCGATGCACTCTCGGCGCGCCCGCCAGCGCCTCGCGCGACAACGGGCGATTCGTTGACGCCGCCGGGGGCAGGCTCTACGATGCGACCGGCTTCGGGGCTCCGAGGGTCGGAATCGGGTGTAGGCGATTTCCTGCTGCAGAACGATCTGATGCCCGCCGCGATCAGGCTCTGCCCGCCGATCGGTAGACTGCTCGAGGAGTTTCGACGGCTCGAGCGCCCTGCGAAAACCCGGACTGAGATAGAGACGGAAGAAGGAAAAGAGGATCGGCCGCCGAGCCCCCTCGGCGTGAGCATGTCGGGCAGCGGGGCGAGCGTTTTCGCCCTCTTCGCGAGCTCGCGCGATGCGGTGCGGGCCGCGAATGCGATCGAGCTGCCAGCGGGCGCCTGGGTCCAGGTGACGAAGACGCTTCGCGGGCCGATCTGACATGAAGGCCATGCGACCCCGGGGCGGCGGCGCGCGGGTCGCGAGCTTGGGAAGCGTCGCGCCGAGCGGCGACGGCTGTCGGGTTCGAACGAGAGAATTTTCTTGGGGCGTCGCCAAATGGTAAGGCAGCGGCCTTTGGAGCCGCCATTTGTAGGTTCGAGTCCTACCGCCCCAGCCAGATTTGCGACTCGCCGTTGCGGGTCGGACCGGAGTCCGTCGCTCATGCCCGTCGAAGGGTCAGACGAGAAGACGGGGAACGGGCATGGGTAGGACGCAACCCGGGCGCAGCCATACGAGAAGGGCGAGAGGCATGCAGGATCTGAAGCTTTTCAGCGGCAACGCGAATGTCGCACTCGCCCGCTCGATCGCTCGCTACCTCGACATCGAGCTCGGTCGCGCCGAGGTCGGAACCTTCAGCGACGGTGAGTGCGCGATCGAGATCAGCGAGAACGTGCGCGGCCTCGACTGCTTCGCGCTCCAGTCGACCTGTGCCCCGCAGAACTCGCATCTCATGGAGCTGCTGATCATGATCGATGCGCTGAAGCGCGCATCGGCCCGCCGCATCACGGCCGTCATCCCCTACTACGGCTACGCGCGACAGGATCGCAAGGTGCGGCCGCGCGTGCCGATCACGGCCAAGCTCGTGGCCGATCTGATCCAGACCGCTGGTGCCGATCGGCTGCTCTGCATGGATCTGCATTCGGGTCAGATCCAGGGATTCTTCAACATCCCGGTCGACAATCTCTACTCGACGCGTCTCATGCTCGACGCGATCGAGCGCCGCATCGGCTCGGATGTGACCGTCGTCTCGCCGGATGCGGGCGGCACCGAGCGAGCGCGTGCCTACGCGAAGCGACTCGGTGCAAATCTGGCGATCATCGACAAGCGGCGCGAGGTCGCGAACGTGGCGGAGGTGATGAACATCATCGGAGACGTCCACGGCCAGACCTGCATCATCGTCGACGACATGGTCGACACGGCCGGAACGCTCTGCGAGGCAGCACGCAGCCTGATCGACGAGGGAGCGGTCGCCGTGCACGCAGCGATCACGCATCCCGTCCTCTCGGGCCCGGCGCTCAAGCGGATTGCCGAGTCGCCGCTCGACGAGGTGATCGTGACCGATACGATCCCGCTGCGTCCCGACGCGGTCGACATGGGCAAGCTCAACGTCGTCTCCGTCGCGGCACCGCTCGGCGAGGCGATTCGCAGGATCAACAACGAGGAGAGCGTCAGCTCGCTCTTCTAGTCGATTCGAATCGGCAATGCGAACATGGACCGAGAACGAGTGAGGTTGGAGAAGCGAGATGGGTGATGTCACATTCGCAGTCGAAGCGCGCGATTCGCGCGGGAAGGGCGCTGCGCGCGCGCTGCGCCGACGCGGTCTGGTGCCGGGCGTCGTCTATGGCGGTGGTCGTGAGGCGACGGCGATCGCGCTCGACGGCGCGAAGCTCGAGCGCCTGCTCGCGACGAGCCACGGCGGCGTCAATACCTTGATCGATCTGGACGGCAGCTCCGCCGCCGCCGGGCGAACGGTGATCGCGAAGGATCTCCAACGCGAGGCGGTGCGGGGTCGGCTGATCCACGTCGATTTCTACGAGGTCGACCTGAAGGCGAAGATCGAGGTCTTGGTTCCGATCCACCTCGAGGGCGAGCCGGCGGGCGTCGTCGTCGGTGGCGTGCTCGATCAGCAGGTGCGCGAGATCGCGCTCCTCAGTCTGCCCGACGCGATTCCCGACCAGCTCCTCGCGGACGTGTCGGGTCTGGAGCTCGGCGATTCCCTGCACGTTTCCGACTTGAGCGTGCCCGACGGCGTCGAGCTCGCGGTCGACGAGACCCTGACCGTCGCGACGGTCCTCGTGCCGCGCGGTCTGAAGGACGGCGAGGGCGAGCCGGAAGCCGAGGGAGAAGAAGCCGAGGCCGCAGGCGACGACAAAACCGACGGCAAGACCGACGGCAAGACCGACGGCAAGACCGAGGCCAAGGCCGAGGGAGACGCCAAGGAAGGCGACGGCGCCCAATCCGAGGGCGACGGCTGAGCCGCGTTCCCGACGCGGTCCTCGGTCGTCCAGTTTCGTCCCCGTCGCGGTCGTGCCCCGCATTCGCGCGCTCTGGCGCACGCTCGCAGACGCGATCCGAGGCCGGACGGATCGGGGCCCGGCGCGCCCCGAGCGATCGCCTGCGGTCGGGGCGGGCGTGGTGCCGGAGCGCCTGGTCGTGGGGCTCGGCAATCCGGGCGACGAATACGTCCAGACGCGACACAACGTGGGCTTCCGCGTGCTCGAGCAGCTGGCCGCGGCACACGGTGAATCGCTCGAGCTCGATGTGTCGCTCGAGGCGCGGACGGCTTCCGTCGTGTTGGCGGATCGACCCTGTCTGCTGCTGGCACCCCAGACGTTCATGAATCGTTCCGGGCGAGCGGTCCTGGCGGCGCTCGAGCGCTTCCCGTCGCTCGTTCCCGAGACGGATCTGCTCATCGTCTACGACGATCTCGACCTGCCACTCGGACGGCTTCGGTTGCGGCCGCGCGGCGGCGCCGGAGGCCATCGCGGCATCGCCGACATCCTCGCCGTGCTCGACACCCGCAGCGTCCCGCGGCTTCGATTCGGCATCGGCCGCCCGGCCACCGGCATGCCGGTCGTCGATTGGGTGCTCTCGCCGTTCGGCGACGACGAGGACCAGGCGCTCGCGCAGAGCCTCGAACGAGCCGCCGGCGCGGTCGAGCAGGTCGTCGAGGAGGGGGTCGAGCGCGCAATGGGGCGGATCAACGCCGTCCCCTGATTGTCCGGTTTCGATCGAGCTTGGGGGCCGGACAATCGGGCTTGCTGCTCTATTGTCCGGCTGATAATTTTGCGCGATGGCGACTTCGCTGAATGTCGACGGCGTTTCGATCGATCCGGACTCCGGTCAGCCGGTCTACCGCCAGATCGCGACCCAGCTGGCGAACGAGATCGAGCGCGGCGACCGCGAGCCGGGTGAGCGCTTGCCGGCGATCCGGGCGCTGGCGGGCGCGCTCGGGCTGCATCGGGACACGATCGCACTCGCCTACGAGTCGCTCGCCCACGCGGGCTGGGTCGAGGCGCGCGTCGGGGCCGGCACGTTCGTCCGATCGATCCGCCGGACGGACGTCGCGGCCGGCGAGCGCGAAATCGACCTGGCGCTCGCGCCCCAAGTCGAACGCTTGATGACGCTCGAGAACTCACGCCCGCGCTATGCCGGAAACGACGTTGCGATCGCGCTGCATCGTTTGATTCCCGACCCGCGTTTCTATCCCGTCGACGCCTTTCGTGCCTGTGTCGATGCGGCACTGCGCGAGGAAGGGCCCGAGCTCTTCTCGTACGCGTCGCCGGAAGGAGATCCGCGTCTGCGGCGCGCGATCGCGGATCGGTTTCGCGCCTTCGGGATCGGTCACGCGCCCGAGGAGCACGTTCTGTGTCACGGCGCGAGTCAGGGAATCTCGCTCGCCCTGCGGCTGTTCACGCAGCCGGGAGATCAGGTCGCGGTCGAGGTGCCGACCTACGCGAACGTGCTCTCGGCGTTCGCAGGCCTCGGACTGACGCCGGCACCCGTCGCGATGGATGCGGATGGCCCCGATCCCGACGCGCTCGAGCGACAGCTCGCCAAGCCGGAGGTCAAGGCGTTCTACACGATTCCGAGCTTTCACAACCCACTGGGTACGACCGCGCCCCTCGCGCGCCGCAAGGCGGTGCTCGAGATCGCCGAACGACGCGGCGTCCCGATCATCGAGGATGGCTTCGAGATCGATCTGCGGTTCCGCGGCGCCGAGGTGCCGCCGCTCGCCTCGCTCGACGAAGCCGGCGTCGTCGTGCTGCTCTTTTCCTTCTCGAAGTCGCTCTTTCCCGGCGTTCGTGTCGGCTCCGTATCGGCCCGGGGGCGTGCGCTCGCGGGTCTGAAGGCCCTGAAGCATGCGACGGATCTCTCCGACGCGTTGCCTCTCCAGGCGGGCCTCGCGCGCTTTCTCGAATCGGGCGCCTACGATCGACACCTCGCGCGGATTCGTCGCATGCTGCGTGCGCGACATGCTTCGCTCGAGGCCGCGCTCGGCGAGTACATGCCGCCGGGCACGCAATCGACGCCGCCCGAGGGCGGATACCAGCGCTGGGTCGAGCTGCCGGGCACGATCGACACCCGTGATCTGCTGGGCGAGGCCGCGCGGGCCGGCGTGCTCTACTCGCCGGGCACGCTGTTCATGCCCGACGCGAGGCCGTCGAGCGCGCTGCGGCTCACGGTCGCGTGTGCCGACGAGTCGCAGATCGAGCGCGGCGTCGCGCTGCTCGGCGAGGTCCTTCGTAGGAACGAACGGGTCCGACCGGGAGCCGGCCAGACGGCTGGGATGCACCTATGAATCGAGCGAGTGAGGAGGAGAATCGCGATGTCGAATAGCAACTGGGCGAAGAATCTGCGCGCGAACGGCAAGGACGAGCCGCGTCGCGGTGCCGAGTCCTTCGATCTCAAGGTCGGCCTGGCCGAGATGATGAAGAACGGCGTGATCATGGACGTGACGGACGCCGAGCAGGCGAAGATCGCCGAGGATTCGGGTGCCTGCGCGGTCATGGCGCTCGAGCGCGTGCCGTCCGATATCCGGCGCGACGGCGGAGTCGCGCGCATGAGCGCGGTCGAGATGATCGAGCAGATCCAGCAGAGCGTCTCGATTCCCGTGATGGCGAAGGTGCGGATCGGACACCTGCAGGAGGCGCGCGTACTCGAGGCGATGGGCGTCGATTTCATCGACGAGAGCGAGGTCCTCACGCCGGCCGACGATGAGCACCATATCGCGAAGCACGACTACCGCGTGCCCTTCGTCTGCGGTGCGCGCAATCTGGGCGAGGCGCTCCGGCGAATCGGCGAGGGGGCCGCGATGATCCGGACCAAGGGCGAGGCGGGCAGCGGCAACATCGTCGAGGCGGTGCGCCATCTGCGCACCGTCGTCGGCGAGATGCGCGCGATCCAGGCCCTGCCCGAGGAGGAGCTCATGTCGACCGCTCGCGACATGGGGGCGCCCTACGACCTGGTCCGCTTCGTCCATGAGCACGGCCGGCTGCCGGTCCCGAACTTCGCCGCGGGCGGCGTCGCGACGCCGGCGGACGCTGCGCTGTGCCGCTCGCTTGGGGCCGAGGCGGTCTTCGTCGGCTCGGGCATCTTCAAGAGCGCCGACCCCGCCAAACGCGCGCGGGCGGTCGTGCACGCCTGCACGCATTGGGACGATCCCGAAGAAGTCCTGAACGCGAGCCGGGGTCTCGGGGCCGCGATGGAGGGCCTCGAGATGGAGACGCTCGACGAGAGCGAACGATTGGCGAATCGGGGCTGGTAGGCGGCGGCTGGGAGGTTCGCCGCCGGACGTCGCGATCGGCGGCGAATGCGATCGCCCGGAGCGAGCGCCGGTGACGGGCACAGACTGACGAGGTGGAACAGGCGTGGGCCGCGTGGCCGGGAAGCAGCCCGTCGTGGGCGTGCTCGCGATACAGGGTGACGTCGAAAAGCACTGTGATGCGCTCGCGCGCATCGGGGCGCGCGGTCGTCGCGTGCGCGCGCCGCACGATCTCGAGGACCTGGCGGCTCTGATCCTGCCGGGTGGTGAGAGCACGACGATCTCGAAGGGGATCGCGCGGCATGGGCTGGCTGGGCCGATCGGGTCGTTTGCCGAGGCGGGTGGCCCGCTGCTCGGCACCTGTGCCGGCGCGATCCTGCTCTCTCGCGTCACCCGCAATCACGCCGTGCCGACACTCGCACTGATCGACGTCGAGTCCGAGCGCAACGCCTACGGCACCCAGCGTGATTCGTTCGTCGCGCTCGCCGACGCCGACTCCGGCGCGGGCTGGGCCGGCATGGAATGTGTCTTCATCCGTGCCCCCCGCCTGATCGCGCCGGGTTCCGCGGTCGAAGTGCTGGCGCGCGTGGCAGGCGATCCCGTGCTGGTCCGCGAGGGACGCCGCCTCGCCTGCACCTTCCATCCCGAGCTGACCGAGGACACCCGGGTTCACGAAGCCCTGCTCGACCTCATCTGATCGCGATGGCCGGCGGGTCGACGCGGGCTGCCGGCCCCTCGGCCCGCGGCGCTGGTGTCTCGAGAAACTCGTCGCCCCCGCTGTACTTCTGGCTCGGCATGCATACCCTCCCCGGGTCGAGTGCGTGAACAATGGAGGGGATCATGCAGCGGAACGATCGATCGGGAGCCATGCGCGCGCATGGCCGGCTGAGCCGGGCCGGCGGGCGCCGCATCGTCTTCGTGGGGGCAACCGTCGTCCTGTCTCTGGGGCTCGCGGCAGGCGGCGGGGCCGTGCCGGAGTCGACGAAGGAGGTCGATTCGCCGCGTGCGGCGATGCAGGAGCTCTTCGCGCAGCTCCAGGTCCTGCTGCCCGCGGCGGTCAGCGACGAGCTGCAGGCACCCGAGCGACGCGCCGACTTCGACCGTGCCTTCGAGCGATTGCAACGTCGCGCGGAGGCTCTGCCGCTCCACGGTCAAGGCTTCGACCCCGGTGCGCGCCTGTTCGGGCGTGCGCTCGCCCGAGACATTCGCCGCGCGCGGAATTTCTACGCGCAGGAGCGCTTCGAGGAAGCGGCGTTCACCGTCGTGTCACTGGTCGATGATTGCGCCGCCTGTCATACGCGTTATGGCGCCGACGATGCGCTCGTGACGAAGGGCTTCGTCGAGCGTGCCGAGCTGGCGGGGCTCGATCCGCTCGAGATCGCCTCGATCGAGACGGCGACCCGCCGCTTCGACGACGCGATGAAGCGATACGAAGCGGTCTTCGCCGAGCCGGGTGTCGCGCCGGAGACGCTCTTCGGACCGATCGTTCGCTACCTGACGGTTGCGCTGCGGGTCGCTCGCGCTCCCGAGCGTGCGCGCGTGGTCGTCGCGCGATTCGCGGCCCATCCCGATCTGGCCGAGAGCGTGCGAAAGGACGTCGAGCAATGGCAGCAGCGGCTCGCCGGCCTCTCCAAGCGAGACCTCGAAGGCACGACACTCGAGCGTGCGCGCGCGGCGATCGAACGGGCGGACGGCGTGGCGCGCTATTCGGGCGATCCGCGTGCACTGGTCGACTATCTGATCGCGACCGCTCAGCTCCAGGACCTGAGCCGCCTGCCTCAGGATTCACCCGCGGCGGCCGCCGAGATCTACGAGCTGCTCGGGCGTGGCGAGCTCGGTGCGGCGCAGAGTGTCTGGCTCTCGCGTGCGGATCTCTACTGGGAGACATCGATCCGGCTGGCGCCGCGATCGGCGCCGGCGCAACGTGCCTACGACCTGCTCGAGAAGGAGACGCTCGCCGGCTTCACGGGGTCCGGCGGTCTGAGGCTCCCCTCGGACGAAAAGGCGCGCCTCGAGACTTTGAAGGCGCTCGTCTCGGGCACTGCGCCCACGGCGATCGATGGGGCCGAGCTCTTCGCGAATCACTGCGCGATCTGCCACGGCGCCGACGGACAGGGGCGCGGCGCGGTGAGCGGCCAATTGATGTGGTCTCCTGCCGATCTCACCCGGATCGCGACACGCCGCGGAGGGCAGTTCCCCGACGACGAGGTGTTCGAGCTGATCTCGCGGCGAGACCCGCTCGGCCGGCACCAGTCGCCCGAGATGCCGCGCTGGGGAAAGTTCTGGAAGGACGACAAGCGGATCGAGGCGCTCGTGGCCTACCTGCGTTCGATCCAGCGGCCCTGAGCCCGCGAGCGGCAGGCCCCCCGCCCCGACCGGTCGCAGGACCAGCGAGGCTCGGGAGGCCCTGTCGGGAGAGCGCGACGTTCCGCGCATCCGGGGCGCCGGGGTTTGCCGCGATCCGCGATTCTGTGGTACCTCTCCGGCCCCCGAGAGGAGGACCCCGCGGCGGTAAACGCCCGGGCATCCGATGGCTGGGGGCGGAGTCGCAGGTCGGCTGATCGATCGATCGATCCGACCCATCGAATCTGGACTTTCGAATCTGGACTTGAGAACTGTACTGAAATGAATGGGGAGTCGGCCGGCCCTGCTCGGGCAATGGCCGCTCACTCAAGACCTCGGTGCTCCCGAACGGGCCGCGGTGACCCGCCGCCGCCCGGGCCGATCGCTTCGCTGGCATCGCTCGCATGACGAGTCGACTGTCGCGACGACCGTCCCCGCGGAGCACCCGGTCGCCGATCGAGGCGTCCGACCGGGAGGATCGTTTTGCGGGAATACGAAACCACGTTCATCGTTCAGCCCGAGATTTCAGACGAGGGTGGCCAGGCGATCCTGGCCAAGCTCGACGGAATTCTCGAGGCGGGTGGGGCCACTCGCCTGATGTGTGAGGATCACGGCAAGCGGAAGCTGGCCTACGAGATCCGGAAGTTCCACAAGGGCCACTACTACACTTTGCAGTTCCTGAACGACGGCCAGGTCGTTCCGGATCTCGAGCGCGCACTCCGCCTCGAGGAGTCGGTGCTGCGATTTCTCACGATTCTCGAGAGCGAGGAAGTGACCGACATCGAGGCGCGCAAGGCGCGCGCAGCCGAGGCCGAGGTCGAGCAGACCAAACGCGCGGCCGAGCGCGCGGCCCGCGAGGCCGAGGAGGCTGCCGCCCGTCGCGAGCAGGAAGAGGCTGAGCGCCGGGCCGCAGCGGCGCAGGCCGAGGCTGCGTCGCAGGAGGGGGCGAGCGCGCAAGGCGAGTCGGCAGACGAGTCCGCAGCCGCGCCGACCGGTCCCGACGCGCCGACCGGTCCCGACGCGCCGACTGGTCCCGCCGCGCCGGCCGCGGAGGCGGCAGCCGAGACACCGGCGCCGGCGTCCGAATCAGTGCCGAAGGCGTCCGAGGAGGAGAACGCGTGAGCGACGACGAGACGACGACCGGGAGTGGCCCGACGACGGGCTCGCCGACGCCACCGAGCGGACCGGCGGCCGGCGGCACGCCGCCCAGCGGACCCCGCGGCGGACCGAGCGGACCGAGTGGTCCGAGCGGTCCTTCGGGACCGGCAGCGGGACCCTCGGGCCCCGCGGCCGATCGCGGGTCGCGTCCGCCGCGCGAGGATCGCGGCGATCGAGACGGCGGCTATCGCGGAGATCGTGGAGACCGCGGCGATCGTCCACCCCGCGCGCCGCTCACGGTCAAGGGGCGCCTCCGCGCGGCCGCCCGGAAGAAGGCCCGCAAGCAGGCCAAGCGCAAGGGCATGTTCCAGCGCCGCAAGGTCTGCCGCTTCTGTGCGGACAAGAATCTGAGCATCTCGTACAAGGACGTGAAGACGCTTCGTCTGTTCATTACCGAGACCGGCAAGATGACGCCGCGACGGATCTCGGGCACGTGCGCGAAGCACCAGCGCCCGCTCGCGCTCGAGATCAAGCGCGCGCGTCAGCTGGCGATGCTGCCCTACGCACCGAGCCATTTCTAGCGGCATCTCTAGCGGCACCGTGCGGGTGTAGGAGGACCTATGGGCCAGGTTCAGGTGATCTTGAGTGAAGACGTGCACGCGTTGGGTGATGCAGGCGACGTCGTCTCCGTCAAGCCGGGCTTTGCGCGCAATTTCCTGATTCCGCAGGGCAAGGCCATGCTCGCGACGGCGGAGCGCGTGAACGAGGTCGAACATCGGCGGCGTGTGATCGGTGAGAAGCGAGCCAAGGAGCTGAAGGATCTCGAGGCGGTCAAGGCGAAGCTCGACGCGACGACGCTCGAGATCGCCGCTCAGGCGGGTGAGGAGGGCAAGCTCTTCGGATCCGTGACGGCACAGAACCTGGCCGATCTGCTCGGCGAGAAGGGCCTCGAGGTCGATCGGCGCAAGATCCAGCTCTCGGAGCCAATCAAGGCCGTCGGCGAGCACACGGTCGCAATTCGGCTGCGCAGCGATGTCGTCGCCGAGTTCACGGTCACGGTCAAGGCCGCCGACTAGACACGAACTGCCCGGTTTCTGGCGGCGTACGGCCGCGCGACCGCTGGGCATCGGGTCTGCGGTGGTATCATTGCGGTTCCGTACCTGTCGTGGGGAGCAGGGTCGATCGGGTCGGGGTCGGCGCTGGGGGGGAACCGACGCGTGAGCGACCAGGTCTACGAATCCGTCCCACCGCCCCGCGGCGCACCGAGTCGATCGGGCGGTGCCGCGCCGCACGATCGTGCGTCGTCGCCCGGCGAAGCGGTGACGGGTCGCATTCCGCCGCACGACATCGAAGCCGAGAAGGCCGTTCTGTCGGCCATCCTGCTCGACAACGACGCGATCCATGCGGTCGTGACCGAGGTTCGGGACGAGGACTTCTACCATCCCTCGCATCAGACGCTCTATCGCTCGATGGTCCGGCTCAAGGACGACAATCAGCCGGTCGATCTGACGACGCTCGCGGCCTACCTGAAAGGTGAGAGCCTGCTCGAGAGTATCGGCGGTCCGATCTCTCTGGCGGAGATCGCCGATTACGAGGCGACGCCCGCCAACATCATCCACTACGCCAAGATCGTGCGCGATCGCGCGATCAAACGAAGCTTGATCTCGACCGCGAGCGAGATCGTCGGACTCGGCTACGAGCAGGGCGAGCCCGCCGATCGACTCCTCGACGAAGCCGAGAGCCGCATCTTCGGGCTCTCGACGGAGAAGGCCAATACGAGCCTCTCGAGCATCTCCGTCGAGATGCACGACGCCGTCAACCATATCGACATGTTGATGAACCGCAGCGGCGAGCTGACGGGTCTCTCGAGCGGCTACGAAAAGCTCGACGAGATGACCGGCGGCCTACAGCCTGGCGATCTGTTCATCCTGGCCGCCCGACCGTCGATGGGCAAGACGGCGCTCGCGCTCAATATCGGTCGCAATGCCGCCGTCGACTTCGGCAAGAAGGTCGCGATCTTCTCCCTCGAGATGACGACGCGTTCACTCGTGATGCGGCTCTTGTCTTCGGAGGCACAGGTCGACTTCGGGCTCTTCCGCAGCGGCCTGATCTCGACCGAGTCGCATTCGAGATTGATGCAAGCAGCGGGTCGCCTGGCCGAGGCGGGGATCTGGATCGACGACACCGGCGCGGCGACCGTGCTCGAGATGCGCGCCAAATGCCGCAGGCTCCATTCTCAGCAGGGACTCGACCTCGTGATCGTCGACTACCTGCAGCTCGCTCACGGCGATCGCAATACCCAGAGCCGCGAGCAGGAGATCTCCGAGATCAGTCGTGGCCTGAAGGGCCTCGCCAAGGAGCTCGACATCCCGGTCATCGCCCTCTCCCAGCTGAATCGCGGCCCCGAGACGCGCAAGGACGACAAGCGTCCGATGCTCGCCGACCTGCGGGAGTCGGGCGCGATCGAGCAGGATGCCGACGTGATCGCCTTCATCTATCGCGACATCGTCTACAACAAAGAAACCGAGTACGAGACCCTCGCGGAGCTGATCATCGCCAAGCAACGCAACGGTCCGACCGGTACGGTCAAGCTCGAGTTCGAGGGCCGCTTCGCGCAGTTTCGCGATTGGCCGCTCTCCGACAATCCGTACGACGGCGCGCCGGGTGGAGAGTCCTTCGCGGGCGTCGACGACACGGGCTACGGAGCGGTCGGTGGCTATGCGGGCGACGAGCCCTTTCCGGCCGGGCCCGGCGGGTTCGGTCCCGACACGGATCCGGGCACGTTCTGAGATGAGCCCTCGTTCGAGATCGAAGCCGGGGGCGCGCGGCTTCGCCGCGGCGGGCTGCGGCGGCTGCTAGATGCCGAGCCTTCGTCGACCCCGCGCGATCCGGCCCGGCGCCCGCATCGCGATCGTGGCGCCCGCCGGCCCGATCGCACCCGAGAAGCTCGCTACGGGTCGAGTCGCGCTCGAACGGCTCGGATTCGAGGTCGTCCATCGCGACGACATCCTCGAGCGCGACGGCTACCTGGCTGGCTCGGACGAGCGACGCGCGAGCGAGCTGCTCGAAGCCGTGCGCGATCCGGAGGTCGACGCGATCGTCTGTGCGCGGGGCGGCTACGGCTGCCATCGGCTGATTCCCTACCTCGACGCGCAGGTCTTTCGCGATGCGGCGAAGCCGCTCGTCGGCTACAGCGACATCACGACCCTCCTGCTCTGGCAGCGCAAGCGAGCGGGGCTGCTCGGGGTTCACGGGCCGATGCTCGAGAGCGCCGGCGCACTCGAGGGGGAGTCCGGGTCGGCGCTCGTACGCGCCTTGCAGGGAACCGGACCGCCTCCACGCTACGCGGGCCGGTCGATCGTGGAGGGTTGGGGAGAGGGCCGACTGGTCGGTGGATCGCTCTCGGTCGTCGTCGCGAGCCTTGGCACGCCGTGGGAAGTCGATACGCGCGACGCGATCCTGATGCTCGAGGACGTGACCGAGCTGCCCTATCGAATCGACCGCATGCTCCAGCAGCTGCGTGCCGCCGGGAAACTCGAACGTGTCGTGGGGATCGCGTTGGGTGCGTTCACGGATTGCGAGGACGAGCGGTTTCCCGAATGGCCCGTCGAGCGACTCTTCGGCGAGCTGTTCGGTCGGCTCGGTGTGCCCGTGGTCGCGGGTCTGCCGTTCGGGCATGGCGAGGAGAATCGGCCCTGGCCCTTCGGTGGACGGGCAGCGCTCGACGGCGCGCGTGGCGAGCTCGAGCTATTGGAATCGGCGGTGACGACGCGGTAGCGTGCGCGGCGGCGTCGCTCGGCGCCGAGATCGGGGGGCTTCGGGGATGAAGCGGAGTCTGATCGAGCGGAAGCTCGGCAAGGTCGAGACGGCGCTCGACCGAGCGATCGAGAAGCAGGAGATCCCGGGTGCGGTCGTGCTCGCACGCATGCCGCGCGAGGGCGAGCTGCTCGAGTATTCCTGGGTGCGCGGGCTCGCGGCGGCGCGGCCGGAACGGCTGCCGATGCGCCGCGATACGATCTTCGATCTGGCTTCGCTGACGAAGCCGATCGCGACCACGACGGCGATCATGCTGCTCGTCGAGGAGGGCAGGATCGCGCTCGACGACCCGGTAGCCAAGACGCTTCCGGCCTTCGCCGATCGCGGCAAGGAGGCCGTCACGATCCGGCACCTACTCAGCCACTCAGCGGGCCTCAAGCCCTGGCGCGAATTCCACGAGCTGCTGATCCAGAAGGAGCGCAAGACCGGCGATCGTCTGCTCGGGACGCCGGAGGGGCGGGAGTGGATCCTCGATCGCGTGTTGCGCGGCGCGCTCGTCCACGAGCCGGGGGCAGCCGCCGTCTACGGCGATCTCGACTTCATCGTGCTCGCCGCGCTCGTCGAGGCCGTCGTCAGGGAGCCTTTCGACGCATTCTGCGAGGCGCGCATCTTCGCAAGGCTCGGACTCGCCGACACGCGGTTCTTCCCGATTCCCGTCGACGGCTCCCAGGCGGCGCCGGAAGCCGTCCGTCGCCGCGTCGCGGCGACGGAGAACTGTCCGTGGCGCGAGCGGATCATCTGGGGCGAGGTGCACGACCCGAACGCCTCGGCGATGGGCGGCGTGGCCGGTCACGCGGGTCTGTTCTCGACGGCGGACGACGTGATGCGCTTCGCCCAGCTCTTTCTCGACGCCTATCACGGTCGCGATGATTCGCTGCCGCCGGCCCGGGTACGCGAGTTCTGCGAGAAGCAGAAGCTGCCCGAGTCCTCGGATTGGGCGCTGGGCTGGGACACGCCGACCGAGGGGGCGTCGTCTTCGGGCGCACACTTCTCGAAGAACTCGGTCGGGCACCTCGGATTCACGGGTACCTCACTCTGGATCGATCTCGAGCGCGAATTGATCGTCGTGATGCTCACGAATCGGATCCATCAGGTCGCCAAACGGAGTCGCTTCGATCTGCGCCCGAAGGTCCACGACGCGATCGCCCTCGGGTTCACGGCCGAATGAGCTCGCCCACGCCAGCCCATCGGGCACCCTTCGATCCCGACCGCCTTCGCCGCGTGCATTTCGTCGCGATCGGCGGCACGGGCATGGGCTCGCTCGCCGGCCTCGTGAAGGCCCGCGGAATCGAAGTGACCGGCTCGGACAAGAAGCTGTACCCGCCCATGAGTACAGCCCTCGAGGCGTGGGGCATCCCGGTCGCGGAGGGCTTCGATCCGACGCATCTCGCGCCCTCCGCGGCGAGCGGGCGCGCGCCCGACCTGATCGTGATCGGGAACGCCGTGCGTGCCGACAATCCGGAGGCGGTCGCGGCGCTCGCTTCCGGAATCCCGTATCGCTCCTTCTCCGATGCGCTCTACGAGCTCGCGATCGCCGATCGCCACTGCATCACCGTGAGTGGGACCCACGGCAAGACGACGACGACGAATCTGGTCGCCCAGCTGTTGCTCGCGACGGGCCGCGATCCGTCGCTCCTCGTCGGGGGGATCTCGCTCGACTTCGAAGGCTCCTTTCGCGAAGGGCAGGGGGATCATTTCGTCGTCGAAGGTGATGAATACGACACAGCGTTCTTCGACAAGACACCGAAATTCCTCCACTACCATCCGGACACGCTGATCCTGACCTCCGTCGAATTCGATCACGCCGACATCTATCGCGATCTCGACCACGTGAAGGAGGCCTTTCGCAGCCTCGTGGCCGGCATGCCGCCTTCGGGTCGGATCGTTGCGGCGCTGAGCCACGACGGCGTGCGCGACGTCGTCGCGCGGGCCCCCTGCGAGATCATCGGCTACGGCGTCGAACGGACCGGACAGGTCGTGGCGAGCGGCTCCGCGCTTCGCTGGTGGGCCGGCGATCTCGCAGGAATCGAGCACGACGGCGCCGCTCGAGGCTTGAGGTTCTCGCTCGAGGACCGCTCGAGGGGTCGACGCTGGGACGTCGAGAGCCCGCTCTTCGGCGCACACAATGTCGAGAACGTGGTCGCCGCGATTGCGGCACTCGAGGCACTCGGGGTGTCCGTCGAAGAGTCGACCGCCGCACTGCCATCCCATCGCGGCGTCAAACGTCGCCAGGAGCTGCGCGGCGTCGCCGCTGGCGTGACCGTGATCGACGACTTCGCGCACCACCCGACCGCCGTGGCAGGAACGATCGAAGCGATCGCGCAGCGCCATCCCGGCCGCCGCGTCGTCGCGCTGCTCGAACCGCGCACGAATACGAGCCGTCGCGCGCTCTTCCAGGACGACTACGAGCGGGCGCTCGCGGGTGCCGATCGGATCGCGATCGCCGAGGTCGCCGACGAGCCGATCTACAGCATCACGGGAGAGGTGACGGAGTGTCTCTCGGCCCGAGCGGTCGCCGAAGCGCTCCGCGCAAAGGGCAAGGATGCGGTCGCGTTCGCCGAGATCGACGAGATCGTCAGCTGGGTGGTCGCGGGTCGGAAGGAGGGTGACGTCGTGCTCGTCATGAGCAATGGCGCGTTCGGTGGCATCTGGGAGAAGCTACTCGCGGCCCTCGAAGCGGTCCCATGAGCCTGTCCTATGAACCTGTGTCCTATGAACCTAAGGCGCTGACTCAGTCCAGAATTCGGCGACACGCTCCGGCTCGATCGG
This sequence comes from Myxococcota bacterium, assembly GCA_965223565.1. Classification (GTDB taxonomy): domain Bacteria; phylum Myxococcota_A; class UBA9160; order UBA9160; family UBA4427; genus UBA4427. Next base: position 378,151 of record CBDCWV010000001.1, read on the forward strand.
AATCGACATGATCTCCCGGACACGTCGGTCGACGATCGTGGTCACGAGCAGGTAGCGTGCTTCGAGCTGCCGCCCCTGATGCTGGACGTCACAACGGCAGAGCACCGCGGCGCGCCGGCTGCCCACCATGACGTCTTCGATCTCGACGTGGAAGCCGAAGTTGCCGACCTCGCCGAGGTCCGCCAGATATTCGAAGATGTCGTCGGCACCCTTGATCTCGCCCTGCCACGGGCTCTCGCCCTTCACGTGCCACACGACGTCGTCGGCCCACAGGCTGCGGAGCGTCTGTCGGTCGCCGTCGCTGACGGCCTGGATGCACTGATGGAGAAGCAACGAGTTGGGATGCTCGACCATCGTCCTTATCCTCACTTCACTCCGGGCGCCCGTTCATCATAACGCCGTCGGATCGTGATCGAATCTCCATTCTGCCCCGTCTCGCTGGAATCCCGCCGTGAACCGCTTAACACGACGTTCGATCGACCTCGATCTGGTTCTCGACACAATAGAACGTCGCTTCGAATTCGACGTGGATGGCCGGATTGTCGGCGCACGATCTGAAGGGGTATCGCCCCGTTTCGTGTTAGGGCGCGCCCGTGAGGGCTGCGTATGGCGCTTTCGCTCCGATCTCGACGTCGAAATCGTCCGGCGCGTATCGCGCCTGGCCGCTCGGGAGCCGGGCTTTCCCCGCGACGCTGGGCCACCCCATCCGGCACCCGAACGTTGGGTGATGATCGAGCGACACTTCGAGATCGTGGAGCCAGCGTCGCGTGGCAAGGCGGCGACGGTGCCGGAGAGAATCGAACGGGCGGGACGAGTCGTCGGCGAGATCTGGTGCGTCGAGTAGCAGCGAGCCCGAGCGCGCTCGCTCAGGGGACCGGCCGACCCCCGCGCGTCCAGCCCAATGCTTCGACCATCGCGTGATAGATGTAATGCTGTTCGCGGACACCGTGGAAGAGCGCGGCGCGCGGGCCCCCGGCGTAGATCGGCACGTCTTCTCCCGCGTGGGTCTCCTGGGCCATGGGGACCGTCGCTTCCTGCATGAACGACGAGTCCTTCGTATCGACATCACTCAGATCGGGGCGACCCAGGCGGATCCCTTCGAAGCTGCATTGCATGGGTGGCCGCAGACTGCAGGGGCGATGGCCCCAAGCATGTACGCCCTCCGGCTGGTCGCGTGACGCACCCGTGTAGCCGGGTCCGTTCGCATAAGAGAGCGTCGTATAGGGCAGGCCCAGCCCGTCGCGACCGATTCGGACCTCGCCGTCACCGAGCCAGTTCGGACCGACGACCTTCCCGAGGATCGGATTGCCGCGCTTCGGGTAGCCCGAAATCGTGAGGGTATGACTGTGGTCGGCCGTCACGACGACGAGCGTTTCGCGCGGATCGGTCTGCGTCAGCGCCACCCGGACCGCGTCCGAGAGGGCGATCGTATCGGCGAGGGCGCGCGCTGCGTTGCCCGCGTGGTGGCCGTGATCGATGCGTCCGCCCTCGACCATCAGAAAGAAGCCATCTTCGTCGCGCGAGAGAATCTCGATTGCTACGCGTGTCATCTGGGCGAGCGAAGGCTCCCCGGCCTCATCCTGCTCGCGGTCGGTCTCCCAATTCATGTCGAGCGGCTCGAAGAGGCCGAGCAGGTAATCGGTCGCCTTCAGGTCGAGCGCGTCGAGCTGGTCCTGGCTCCAGACGTAGACGGCACCCGCACGATCGGCGACCCATTCACGCGTCAGGTCGCGTCCGTCCAGACGCCCGCCCGGCTGGCGAGCGTCCTCGGGATCCGGCTCGCCCTTCGCGCGAAAATGGACCCGGCCGCCGCCGAGCGCGACTTCGATTCCGTCGCCATGGGGAAACTCGACGAGCTGGCGGGCGATGTCGGGGAATCCGGCCTCGCGTGCGGCGGTCGGCATGCGGCCGTCGTTCTCCCAGAAACGGAACGGGACGTGTGCATAACAGCCGGCGGGGGTGGCGTGCGTGACAGTCGCGGTCGAGACGATGCCGGTCGCGAGGCCCCGTTGCTCGGCCTCCTCGAGGATCGTCGGTACACGCGCCGCTTCGACGCTGGTGTGATCGCCGCGTCGAACCCGCTCGTCGACGCCGAGCACGCCGGTCTGCGTCTTGATTCCCGAGACCATCGCCGTCATGGTCGAGGCCGAATCGGAGACCTGGGCGTCGGTGTTGTAGGTCTTGGAGAGTGCTACGTGCGGGAGGGTCTCGAACGCCAGGCGATTCTCCTCGCCAGGCTCACCGCGCCGCTGGCCTTCCAGAATGCGTGCGGCCGTCACGGTCGATACGCCCATGCCATCGCCCACGAAGAGGATGACGTTTCGCGCGGGCGGGTCATCGGCCACGAAGCGCACGGCTCGACCGACCGCGGCGCGACCAGAGAGGAACCACTCGTTCCCCTGGCGGGGGTCCGCCGCGATCTCGAAGCGCGACCCCTTCGGCGGTTCGATCGGCGGCGTCCTCGGTTCTGCACAAGCGAGCGCCGCGATCAGGCCGAGTCCAGCGACGATGGCGGACGCGGCGCGAGAGCCGAAGCGTGGTGCGTATCCCGTCCGGGCAGCCGGAGACGGGAAGGCGGGCGAGTCGGCGGGTCGATCGATCACGGTGGGGCTTTCCTCGCGAGGGGGCGGTCGTCGGAAGGCGGACTCATACGTCGAGTCCGACGGATCTCATCAATTCGAGCGCATTGCTCTTCTCGACGATGCCAGGCTGAAGGACGTAGTCGAAGCGCATCACGCCGTCTTCGAGATGGTCTTCGAAGTGGACGTTCTCGAGACGTCCCTCGCTCGCCGGCACGATCCGGGTCAGTGCGAGGTCATGGGTCGTCACGATCCCGAGTGCGCCGTGATCGATCAAGCCTTCGATCACGGCCTGGGCACCGATCCGGCGATCGTGCGAGTTCGTGCCGTGCAGGATCTCATCGAGCAGGAAGAGGGCAGGGGGCTCACCGCGTGAGATCTCGACGACCTGTCGCAAGCGGACGATCTCCGCCATGAAATGGGATTGGCCGTCCTGGAGGGAGTCGACGATCCGGATCGAGGCGGCGATCCGAAGCGGCGAGATCCGCAGGCTTCGGGCGCGCACGGGCGCACCGGCCAGGGCCAGGATCGTATTGCAACCCACCGTCCGCAACATCGTGCTCTTGCCCGACATGTTCGAGCCACTCATGACGAGCGCCTGGGGTCGCTCGCCCAGGCGGAGGTCGTTGCGGACACATCGATCCGCCGGCAGCAGTGGATGGCCGAGGCCCTTGCCGTCGAAGATCGGGCGATCGGTCACGATCTCGGGGAATGGATCCTCGGGGCGCTCGTAGGCGTAGTTCGCGAGCGCGCAGAGCGCTTCGATCTCGCCCGCGGCTTCGATCCAGATCGTGAGGCGCGGGCCGCAACGCGCGCGCCAGGCCTCGAGCGAGAGGGCCGCGTGGGTGCCCCACATGAGCAAGGCGGCGATCGGTGCGAAGAACTGGTTGTTGCGTGCGTCGCGACGATCGACCAGGCGTCGCAGTGCTTCGAGCTCGGCAGAAGGGGGGTGGCCGGTCGTCGCGAGCTCCGAACCGAGCCGCACGAGTAGCGGCGAGGCGAACTCCTCGTCTTCGACGCAGGCGAGCAGAGACGCGATGCGCGCGAGCGATCCGACCGGCGTATCGGCGGCGGCGAGCACGGGGCGTACGCGACTGCGGAGTGCGAGCCCGAGCGCACCCTGCACGAGCAATGCGGCGACGAAGGGGACGGGGCCCGCGCCGGTCAGGAGCCAGGCCGCGAGACCCGCCAGGCTGAGCGCCGTGGCGGCGAGGGCGAGGAAGAAGACGCTGCGCGAGAGCGAGGTCGCCGGAGCCGAGGCCCAGGCTTCGAGCGCCTCCCGCCCTGTCGCCGAGCCGGCTTCGTCGCCGGCGATCGCCATCTCGAGACGCATCTCGAGTCGAGGTCGCAGCTCTTCGACCGCCGCCTGCCGCTCGAGAATCGTCTCGGGATCGGCGGGCTCGCAGAGCCAGGTAGCCAGGCGGTCGCAGCCGGGGAGGGTCCGCGTCGTCGCGAGTAGCTCGTAGAGGGAGCCCTTGCCGAAGACGTCGAGGTCCTGGGCGTAGGGGTGCCGCGCGTCCTGGTAGCGTTCGCCCGCATCGCCGCGGCCCGCCCATTGCTCGTCGATTCGTGCGAGCCCGTCTTCGTAGAAGCGCAGCCCTCGGCTCGCGCGCGCTGCGTGCCGGAGCTTCCGGTCGTGTACGACGACCAGCGCGGCGAAGAGCGCGAGCGGCAGGAACGTCCAGCTGCGGGCGATCGCATGGGTTCCGAAAGCGAGCCAGGCGACGATGAGAATGCCCGCGAAGATCACGAGCCTCGCGTTCGATACCCAGCGCGCCTGTCGCTGCCAGGTTTGCTCCTGCAGGGCGGCCGCCGCTCGCCCCGCCTCGTAGCGCTCCCGGGCTGTCGACGCGGTCTCGGGGACTGCTTCGTCAGCCGACATCGTGCTCGCTCCCGCGTCCCCGATCGCGGGCGTCCTGGGCGCTGTCGCGGGTGGGGGCGACGGCCTGCTCGAAGCGGAGCATGCGCGCCCCGTTGCGGAGCTTCGTCGCGTTCGCGATCGCGGTCCGCACGAATTTCCGCCCGCGCACGACGGCCTCGCGCAAGGACAACCCGGTTGCGAGGCCGGCTGCGATCGCGGCCGACAACGCGCATCCGGTCCCATGGACGGGCTCGCCCGATAGACGCTCGCCCGGAAGCCACTCACTCTCGACCGCTTCGGCTCGCGCATCACCGACCCGGTAGACGAGGAGATCGTCGGCATCGCCCGTGAGGTGACCGCCCTTGAGCAGGACGGCGCCCAGCTCGAGATCTTCGAGCAGCTGTCGTGCGCCGACCTCGCCATCGCGCTTTCGCGCAAGCGCCTCGCCGAGCAGCGCCTCCGCCTCGGGCCAGTTCGGGGTGAGCAGCTGCCGACCGAAGGCGAGATCACGCAGGGCCTTGTAGGCGCGGCGCTCGAGCAGTGGGCTGCCGTCGCTCGCGGCGAGGACCGGGTCGATCACGACGGGGACGTCGCCATACGGCGCCAGGGCGAGCAGCACGTTCCGCACGATGTCGTCGGTGGCGAGCATGCCGATCTTGATCGCGTCCGGCCGCATCACGTCGAGCGTCGTGCGGAGCGTCTCGAGCATCGTCGAGGGAAAGACAGGGAGGACCTGGCTGACTCGCAATCCGTCCTGGGTCGTCAACGCGGTCGGAACGGCGCTCCCGTGGATGCCGAAGGCGCGAAAGACCTGGACATCGGCCTGCAGGCCCGCGCCGCCGGTCGGATCCGAGCCCGCGATCGAGAGTGCGCTCTTCATCTGAACCGATGGTAAGTTCCCGGCCCCATGAACGCATCCCGCGAAGCGATTCGAAGCAGTCACGAGGCCAGTCGCTCTGCGTTCGCGCTACTCGTGCTGGCGATCGCGGCGAGTCTCGCCTGCGCGCCGCCGGTCTCCTCGGGCACCCGTGGACCCTCGCACGGCCGAGAGCCGACCGTCGTCTTGATCTCGCTCGACGGAACGCGACCCGCGGACGTGACAGAGGCGCAGCTACCGGCGCTCGTCGCACTCGGACGGGCCGGCGCCGTCGCGGAAGGGCTGATCCCCGTCGATCCCGCGAATACCTTTCCCAGCCACGTGAGCATGGCGACGGGCGTTCGACCCGATCGACATCGCCTCGTCAACAACAGCTTCATCGATCCCGTGCGCGGGCGATTCAAGCGCTCCGCGCCCCACGAGTGGATCGAGTCGGAGCCGATCTGGTCGATCGTCGAGCGAGAGGGTATGCGAAGCGCGGCCTATCATTGGGTCGGCTCTGAGGGGCCGTGGGCGGCCGGCCCGGGACCGAGCGACACGCGAAAATTCTCGTCGCGGACGCTCGAGAAGACGAAGGTCGATCGGATCCTCGAGTGGCTGCTCGATCCCGACCCGGCGACGCGCCCACGGCTGATTCTGTCCTGGTTCCACGGAGCCGATCATGCCGCGCACGTCTCCGGACCCGGAACGCCGGCGGTCGCGCGCGCGCTCGAGCCGCAGAACGTGCAGATCGCGCGGCTCGTCGAGACGATGGAGGCGAATGGCCTGTTCGAGACGACGACACTCCTCTTCGTCTCGGACCACGGCATGATCGGAGCGGAGCGCCGAATCGATCTCTCGGCGCGGCTCGCGAAGGCGGGACTGCGGCCTTCGGTGCTCGGAATCGGGGGCTTTGCTTCGATCGTCTTCTCCCACAAACAACGGACGCCGCGACGCCTGGCGCGCGCGCTCGAGGTCGCGCGGGCCGCGGGTCTCGAAGCCTGGCTGCGTTCGGAGGCGCCCCGGGACTGGCACGTGGACGATCCACGCTTCGGCGATCTCGTCGTGCGCGCTCCGATCGGGACGGCGATCGTCACGCGAACGGCGCAGCTCGAGGGCTTTCATGGCTACGACGGTCGCGTGCGGGAGATGGCGGGGCTCTTCGTCGCGCGCGGGCGCGGGGTTCGTCCCGCTACACGACTCGGCCGCGTCTCGAGTCTCGCGCTCGCGCCCACGGTTCTGGCGCTGCTCGGGATCGCGATTCCGGCCCAGATGGAGGTCGCGCCGATCGCGGAGCTGCTCTCCGGCGTGACGCCACGCTTCGTGCGCCGGAGCGAGGCGCCGGTCGGCGCGGCCGCAGCCATGTCGGACGTTCGCATGGCAATTTCGGGAGCGAAGAGATGAGCTCCCCCCATCGGACGCTCCTCACGCTCGTCTCGTGTGCCGGCTTGCTCGCGACCGGATCCTGCCTGACGGCGGCGCCGAACGATGCAGCCCGTGCCGCCGAAGGCAGCGCCGATTCGGATCGCGAGCGCGTGGTCTCCGCGGACGCCGAAGCGAGCGCTCGCGAGCAGCCGAGGACCTGGCATGCGACGGCGTACGTGCGGGGTCGAATGGGCATTCGCGTGATCGACTATTGGTCGGCGGGAGCGAAGATGCGGGCGCGGACGCTGATCGCGGGCCATCCGATCACCACGATCGTTCGTGGCGAGCACTACCTCGCGTTCGATCGGCTCACGGGACGGGGCGTCCGGATTCGGCGCGCCCCCGAAGCGGTCGCTCGCGACGCCGAGCGGCTACGCCCCTTCGCCTTCGAGCTCGACGAGCTGGTTCGGGACGGTGGGGAGAAGGTCGAAGACGTCGAGCTCGGATCGACCGGCGGCGAGGTCTGGCGCGTGACCGATGCATCCGGTCGTCGGCAGGTCTGGGTCTCGAAGGGGATTCCGCGCGTACCCTTTCGCGTCGAGACCTTCAATCGGGCTTCGGGCGAATCGATCGATCTCGACTACGCGAATTGGACCTTCGACCTCGAGCTGCCCGATGGCTTCTTCTCGCCGCCCGTCGATCTCGTCGTCGAGACCTTCGAATACGGTGATTACGTGGCGAAGGCAGCGCGCGGAGAGGTTCCGCCGATCCCGGTTCTCTACCCCGACCTTCTGCACGGGCAGGCGGCGCGGTAGCGAGCTGCGTCCTTCGCGCGCCACCGTCGGCTGCCTTCGCCGGCGGTCGCGGGGGAAGAGGACGAGACCGGTGTCTCCTTCGCTTCCGCCACTCTCGCCCAGTGGCGGGGCTCGGGCGACGATCCGGTCTCGACCTCGACTAGAGGCTCACGCAGGTGCGTAAGCCGATTCGGACTCCGCGCGTGAATCGAACTCACCGGGGGCGAGTCGGGCGGCGACCCAGGGTTGGTCTCCACCCTGCCAGCGTGCGAAGGTGTCCGTGTCTCCGTCCCAGGCGATCAGCTCGATCCAGCCGTTCTCGACGAGCGTCCGGATCCCATCGTTCGCGCTCAGGATTCGCGCGATGCGGGCGCGAGGTGCCTCGACGATCGCGGTCAGCCTCAGTGGCTCGTGCACGAATCGCTCGCCGTCGTGGACGGATTGCCAGGGCAGTCCGGTCCGCAGGTCACTGCGGTTGCCGAGCATCACGCCGTGGCGCGAGACGACGTTGTGCAGGGCCTTGTCTCCGGCGCCGAAGCGATCGTTGTCGACCGTCGAGGCGTAGTACTGGGTATTGATCCAGGTCGCGACGACGAGCGGAGCGGTCAGGATCAGCTCGAGGACCGCGCCGTCGGGATCGGATCCGGCGTCGTAGTCGTGGAGGAAGGCACGCCCGCCGAGATCGACACCACGGGTCCGCGATCTCGGTGCCGCGATGAAGGCGGCGTTCCCGGCCAGGCCCCACTCGGGGCGCACCTCGGACCAGTCGTTCGCGCGGGCGTCGAGTCGCTCGGCCAGGTCGACGGACGTCGCTCCTTCTCCGAGTCGCGGCGCGCGCTCCGCACGCGTGCCCGAACAGGCAGTCTCGAGCCACTTGGACAGCTGCGCGCGCAACGCGGGATCGAGCTCCTCGACGTCGAGCAATTCGACCCGATCGCGGGTCGTGTCGTGGAGGCCGGCCACGAAGCGAGTGTCGGTGGGAATCGACAGACCCCGGTCGTCGAGTGCTGCACGCACCTCCGTGTCGTTCAGGATTCGGGCGGCCACGCGCGCATTGACGTCGCCGGCATGTCCGCCGCAGGCACCGCAGTCGAGACTCGAGGCGTGTGGGTTGTTGACCGAGGTGCCGCCGTGTCCGCAGAGCAGGACGACCCTGCCCATTCGGCCCACCAGGCCCATGTTGCGCAGAATGCTCTCCGCGAGATCGACCCGCGCGGCGCCTGGGATGCCGAACTCGCCGGCGTGCTCGAGTCCGGGCGCGAGCTTGCGCTCGTCCGGGCAGGGAAACAGGCCACCACCTGGATGCGGATGACTCCATCCGAAGGCATCCGCCAGGAGCTTCACCCCGAAGAAGCCGCCGACCGTCTCGACGATGGGGAAGGCACCGACGACCAGCTTGCGCATCGCCAGAAAGCGATCGTGTCGCGCCCGCGCTCGGAGCAGACGGCGAGGTGAAGGATCGCCGTCGCCCGCCTCCGCGCGCACCTTGTGCGCCGGGCTGAGCAGGACCGGACAACGGGCCGAGCCGCTCTGCTCACCGGCCCGCGCGGCCTCGATCGCGACGCCGAAGAAGCCCGCGAAGCCGATCGTCTCGATCTGATCCGACTGCGACTCGAGCTGGCGGCGCAGGATCTCGGAGCGTACGTCGATACAGAAGGCCGCCTGTACGAGCGGACGTGCGGACGAGGCTTCGCGTTTGGCGTCGACGAGTGCCCCGACCAGGTGCTTGCGGTAGTGCCGCTCGAGCGCGACCTGCCACAGCAGACTTCGCTCGCCCGGGGCGAGCGATTCCCGGTCACTCGGGGCGATGCGCGACTCGGCTTCGTTCGTGCTCCCGAGCGAGAGATCCGCGATCGGTCGATCGAGGCGCGCCGCGAGGGCGCAATCGAATGCCAGCCGAATCGCCAGCAGAGCTCGGAGCGTGTCGTCCTCTCCGCCTGCGAGCTCCGCGTCCCAGGCCTTCTGCCGTGCGTGACCGGCCCAGCCGGCCAGCGAGGTGAGCTGTCGAGTCAGGAAGTCCGCACGATCTCCTGCGCCGATCGCGAGCTGATCGAGCATCGTCGCAATGGCGAGCGAGGCATCTTCCGGCAGGGACGCGACGAAGGAACGGAAGTCCGGGATGCCGAGGAGCTCCGGCATGGGGTCGAGCCTTGCCGTGGCCAGCCAGGCTGCGAAGACCGACCGCTCGCGGAAGGGGTGCTTCCAGGCCGCCTGGCCGGCATCGAAGCGCGCGGCGCAGAAGCGTGAGATTTCCTCCTCGACGATCTGGCTCCAATTCGTTCCCGACGCGAGGTCGATCAGGTCGGCGACGCTCTGGACGCGCGTCCGAACCGCCCAGGTTTGCTCCTCGAAGTCGAGCAGGTCGGCCAGCAGTCGCTCGGGCTCGAGCTTCTCGAGCTCCGGGCGGCCGAGCAGGTCATGCGCTTCTTCCACCACCTCGCGCAGGTCGCCCTCGTCGATCCGACCGGCGTCGAGCTGCTCCGCGAAATAGCGCGCTGGCATGAAGCCGCGCGCGTGAAAGAGCCGCTCCGCCTCGGCCATCGCATCCGGAAACGCGCGGTCCGCGAGGCCCTGGTAGGGATTGACCGCGACGAAATTCCGCAGCGGCCAGAGGGGCGCGATTCGGGCGCATGCCGTTTCGATCGCCTCTTCGATCGCTTCCGCTTCTTCGGTCACGCGCGTCGAATCCCCGATGTCGAAGAGCTCGGCGCCCGGCGCTTCGCGCTCGTCGCGTCGGTGGCCGCTCTCCAGGTCGTCGTCGGGCACGAAGAGCGGCTCGGCCACGTTCGCGGTTGCGTTCAGGACGAAAGGCAGGTTCGAGTCGAATATCAGGCCCATGAAGCATCACCTCCTCCGTGTACGGTATTCCGCCGCGAAGGCGCGCTCGGCAGCGGCCAGAGACGAGCGATCAGGCGGTTGAGCAGCAGACCCAGGTAGAACCCGTTCTGTGCGGCGAGATAGAAACGGACGACCGCATCGCCGTCGGACCGCTTCGCGGCCCACTCCTGCACGCCGAGCGACGCCAGGAAGAAGCCGAGGACGATCGCGGCGAGCGGCCAGCCACCCGGGCCGAAGAGGCCGAGGCCACTCGGCAGTGCGCTTCCAAGCAGACGTTCGACGAGGCCGACCGAGAGCAGGTAGGTCAGGGCGACGGCCAATCCGATCGCGAGTGTCTCGAGGCGCCAGGTTCCGGCCAGCAGACCTCGCTCCTTCGGCTCGGCTGCTTCACGGGAGACCTGTACGATCTGGACGAGGCCGAGCACGAGGATCAGACCGAGCACGCCGAAGCCGGATTTCGCAGGTAGATCGATGCCCACCAGCCAGCTCGCGACGAGCACGAGACCCACGGCGATCGGCAGGCCAGCGGCCAGCTGGATCGGCGCGGGTACGGAAACGGACCGGCCGCGCGTCGCGGGGGCGATCGGGTCGATCTGGGAGCCGGTCGAGAGGAACGAGTAGCCTTTGTAGAAGGAGTGGCCGACCAGGTGCAATGCGGCGGCTCCGAACGCGCCGAGTCCGCATTGCAGGAGCATGAAGCCCATCTGGGCGATGGTCGAGTAGGCGAGCTTCCGCTTGATGTCGGTCTGCGCGAGCATGGCGGTCGCACCGAGCACGGCGGTCAGACAACCCGCCGCGGTCAAGACGACGAGTGCGACCGGGGCCTCGACGAGGATCGGGCTCATTCGAATCAACAGGAAGCCGCCCGCGTTCACGAGTCCGGCGTGCATCAACGCCGAGACGGGCGTCGGCGTCTCCATCGAATCCGGCAGCCACGCGTGAAACGGCACCTGCGCCGACTTCGCCATCGCCGCCAGAACGAGCAGCAGGGCGATCCACCCGATTCCATCGATCTGAGAGCCCACGCCGTCCGCCGCGAGAATCTCGCGCAAGGCGAGTGAACCGGTCTCGAGGAACAGGAGCAGGAAGGCCGCCGCCAGGCAGAGATCGGCGATTCGGCTGACGACGAACTTGCTGCGGGCCGCAGCGAGCGCGGCGGGGCGATCCGCGCGGTGGGTCAGGAGCCGATGGAGTCCGTGGCTGGCGCCGACCCAGGCGACGAAGAAGAGCAGTAGCTGGCCCGAGATGACCAGAAGCAGGACCGCGCTCAGCGTATAGGCGAGCCACTGCGAGAAGCGAGCCTGCTCGGGATCGCCATCCAGGTAGCGAACCGCGAAGCGGGTGACGACGGCGCCGATCAGTCCGATCGTGACGAGCATCAGGCTGGTCAAGCCGTCGACGAGCAGGATCGGCCCGATCGCGGAGAGTCCCGTCGGGGCCGGGATCTGCAGACTGGTCCCGGCGCTGCCCCCGACCAGGAAGGCCCCAGCCGCGATCCCGGCCAGCAAGAAGGCGAGTCCACCGGAGGCGGCAGTCGCACGCCTCGCCTGGCGGGCATTCCATCCCATCCCGCGGGAGATTGCGAAGCCGACCAGGCCCGGGAGTAATGCGGCCCCCAGAGCGATCAATGTGGCGGCGTCCTGCCAGTCCATTGCGGGTGTCATCGGATCCTCCTCGGCGACGGGCCCTTCGAGGGCGACGTTCTTATCGCACAATCTATGACGTGACACAAGAGACACGAAGTGAAAAACGCGAAAAAAATAACGCGACATAAATTTCATGTCATGATCGTCATCGTAGAGGCAGAGGAGTCCGCCCAGGGGGCGCAGGGCCCGTTCAGGGCACTCGGGTGGCGGGCGCCAGCCGGGCTCGGCCCGGCGCGCCTATCGACGCGGACGGTGGGGGAGGGGGGGCGAGCCGATTCGCTCGTCGAATCGCCGCCTTCGCGAGGTGGGGCGGCCGCTCAGGGGCGGTCCGCTTCGACCATCTCGATCAGGTCGCGAATGCGACAGTGGCTCTCGATCGGGTGTCGCAAGGGGGCGGTCATCTTGAAGCGATAGCGGTTGCGCGCGCCGGTCCGCTCGCGCACGACATAGCCGGCCTCTTCGAGCTCGCTCAGGATGCGCTGGACGGACCGCTCGGTGATCCCGACTTCGCTCGCAACCTCGCGCAGCGTGAGCTCGGGATCGCGGTGCAGGGCGAGAAGGACGTGGCTGTGATTCGACAGGAAGGTCCAGGTCGCCTCGCCCGAGCCGGATCTGCTCGAGGCCCGCGTGGTTCGTCCTCGATTCTTCGTTCTTGCGGGCATCGGGTCGGGTACTCACGTCTGGTCGAACGGGGCGGGCGAAGGGCTCGCCTCCGATCGGGTCGGGACCGAGGATTCGAAGTGTATCGAAGCCGGCCCACGGCCAGCCATCGAAGTGCGGAAGGGGTCGTGATCCAGGTTGTCACGGTTCGCCCACGCCCACGCCCACGCCCACGCTGCCCGCCCGATCCGATTCAGCCATCGACCCAGGTGATGTTCGCATCCGCGACGGGCGGCGTCTGAATCGCGAGCATCGCGACCTTGCGTGCGATCTCCCCCGAGATTCGGCGGAATGCCTCGCTCGAGGGCGAATCCGGACGACTGACGACGATCGGCTTTCCGGCGTCGCCGTCTTCGGCGATCCGCGGATCGATCGGCACCTCGCCGAGGAAGTCGACGCCGAGCTCCTGCGCGACACGCTCACCTCCCCCGCGACCGAAGAGGTAGTACTTGCGGTCGGGCAGGTCCGAGGGCGTGAAATAGGACATGTTCTCGACGATGCCGAGGATCGGGACACCGACCTTCTCGAACATCTGCAGGCCCTTGCGCGCATCGATCAAAGACAGGTCGTTGGCGGTCGTCACGATCACCGCCCCGGAGAGCGGCGCCATCTGGGTCAGCGTGAGCGCCGCGTCGCCCGTGCCGGGCGGCATGTCGACGATCAGGTAGTCGAGCTCGCCCCATTGCACGTCGGTCAGGAATTGCTTGACCAGGCCATGGACCATCGGCCCGCGCCAGATGACCGGCGAGTCGTCGGTCATGAAGAAGGCCATCGACATCAGCTTCATTCCCTGGCCGATCAGCGGCATGATCTTGCGATCCGGCGTCGTGTCCGGGCGCCCGTGGATCCCCGACAGCAGCGACAGCGAAGGGCCGTACACGTCTGCGTCGAGGATGCCCACCTCCGCACCCTGGTCGCGCAGACTGAGTGCCAGGTTGATCGCCGTCGTACTCTTGCCGACGCCCCCCTTGCCCGAGGCGACGGCGACGATGTTCCTCACGCCGGGCAGGTTCACCGTCTGCGCACCTTCGCCGCCCCCGCCGCGCGAGGCCTGACGCGTATTGGCCGTCATCTCGACGGCGACCTCTTCGACTCCGTCGAGCGCGAGCACGCGCTCGCGCGCTGCGCGCTCGAACTCGGCCTTGACGGGACAGGCCGGCGTCGTCAACTCGATCGAGAAGGAGACGGCGGCGCCGTCGATGCGGAGGTCCTTGATGAAGCCGAGATCGACGATGCTCTTCTGGAAGTCCGGATCGATGATCGGGCGGAGAGCGTCGAGTACCTGACTGGGGCTGATCGGATCGGCCATGGGATGTCCTCTGTACCGCAACTCGGGCGGTGCGGGGCGCATGCGCGCCGACGTTAGCAGCTCGCTCGGCGTATCGTGTGGTCGCACGATGAGGCCGGAGCCTGGCGCGATGCGTCGCGACGGCGAGAGCGGAGCCGCCGTTCCCGCGCGTGCGAAATCGGTCGGAGCTCGAATCGGGTATAGATTGGAGGGCATGAGCGAATCGCACGCGAGCGCGCCGGTAGACACGACCCGCGAGGGCGAATCGGAATACGATCTTGCCCTCGCGCGCTTCCATGCCGTCGATCTCGAATACGGACCGGCGTTACGGGACGGCGGTCGACCGGGATTCGCCAATCACGGACCGATGGCGGTCGAAGCGCTCGAGTCGATCGGTCATGCCGCGAAGATCCCGGCGCTCGTCGATCTGTACGCGCCGCGATTGCCGCCGGCACCACCGCCGGGCGACGTGCTCGACGAGGCGGAGCGCGACGCGAGCCTCGCCGACTTTGCTCGCCGAGCGGATTGGGTCGCGACCTTCGAGGCGGTGCTCTCCGAGGGCGATTGGCGGTCCGTTCTGGTCGGCGCGCTCGGTGAGCTCCTGCCGGGGCTCTTCGCCGCGGCGGGCCACGGTCTGATCCGCACGGCGCACGCCGTCCGAGCGCTCGAGCGCTCGGACGGGCCGTTGCGACGCCGCGAGCTGGCACGGGGTCTGGCGCATTGGGCCGCGCGATATCGGCCGCTGCCGGGATTGCCGGGCTCGCTACGCGCGGGCGAGGGCGCGGCGGCGAAGGACCCCGGGACGCGCCTGGCCGCGTGGCCCGTGCTGGGCGCCGCGGCCGATCGAGATGGAACGCTCTGCGAGGTCGTCGAACAGCTCGATCGTGATGCGGCCTTTCGAAGTGCCGTCGAGACCACGCGCTGGGACGAGTCGATTCCGTTCGATGCGATGCTCGCGGCGCTCGCGCGCGCCGCCGCGCAGAGCTATGTCGCCTCGCCCCAGGCAAGGGTCGCATTCGCTCACGGCGTGACGCTCGCACACGCGTGGCGCACGGTCGCGCGCCACCTCCCTCGCGACCTCGCTCGCCGCGGGCTCGACTATCTGTTCCAGGCAGTCGCCGCGCTCTACACGATCTACCGCGACCCGGGATCGTCGCCTGCGGAGGATGCCGAGGTGCTGCGTATCGCCGAGGACTGGGCCGAAATCCGCTACCACGCGGCCTGCTCGCTCGAGGAGCATGCGATCAAGATGGTCGAGGCGTGTTGGCGTGAAGACCAGGCGTCGCCCGACGCGGTCTTTCGTCGGGCAGCGGCGGACGCAGCGCTCTCGATCGATGGTCGGGGTCGCGCATCGATCTGCTGACGAGACCAGATCGTGCGCGCCGAACGATCCGCTCTTCAGCCGGCGAGGGCGTCCCTGGACGTCGCGCGCGCGATCACTTCGCGGTAGCCGCCCTCGGTCACGAGGGCCGCGTCGAGCAGGCCGCGTGCGCGCAGGAGCGCGTGCATACGCGGCAGGTTGTAGTGGGGCACGGTCATCAGCAGATGATGCTCGAGGTGGTAGTTCACGAAATTCGGCGCGAAGAGAAGCCGCTCCCACCAGGCGACCCGCGTCGTTCTCGTGTTGCGGAGGGGGTCGTTCGCGGGACCGGCCATGGCGTGCTCGGCGATCGAGCGGATGCGCAGGGCCAACCGGTAGGTCGTGAGCAGCGCGATCGGCCAGAGCAGGTAGAGCTCGGGACGGCCGAAGAGCGTCGGTACGAGCAGGATCGCGCCGTTCGAGACGACAACCGGCACGAGCTTGTGCCAGCCGACGTCGGGCAGCTCGCCCGGCGCGAGGCCCTGGTTGCGTTGGTTGCGTCCCGCGCCGATCCCGACATCGCGTTTGAAGGTCGCGACGAGCTGCTTCCAGCCGGTCTGACCACTCAGGTCGCGCCAGACCTTTCGCAGGAAGCTCTCGCGTGTGATCGGAAAGGGCAGCGTCAGCGAGAGATCGGGATCGCCCTCGGTTCCGGTCTTCGCGTGATGAACGAGGTGGTAGCTGCGATAGGGCAGCACGTCCGCCCAGATCGGGTAGGCGCCGAGCCAGTTGCCGATCCGGTCGTTCCACTCGCGATCGGAGAGGAAGCTGCGGTGGGCGGCTTCGTGCATCACGATCGCGCATCCGAGCTGGCGGCCGCCGATCACGAAGAGCGCGACGACGATCGTGATCGGGTTGGCCCTCCAACCGACGAGCGCGAAGGCCGCGAAGACGATCCCCCAGTTCACGACGAGCGTGAGAAGGCTCTTGCGATCGTCGAGGCTGAGGATCTCGCGCAGCTCCTCGCGGCTGAACTGGCGCTTCCAGTGGGCGTCGCCGAGGATGGGCTCCTCGGCCTGCAGGCTCGCTTCGTGTTCGATCGTCATGAGGCAAGACTCCGGACTCGAGCAGGGGTGTGGTGCGCGAGTGGCAGGCCCCCGCGATGGGGCACGTCGTGGCGAGCAAGGAAGCGCGCCCAACAATCTCGGCCGATCCGATCGTATCGTTTCATGGCCGCGATCAATTCGGCCAGCGGCTCCGGATCGAGGATCTCTCGGGGCAGGAGTGGATTGCGCACCAGAAGACCGAGCACCCGCCCTCCGACGAGAAAGCTCTCGCGCATCGCGTCCGCGTCTGCGAGTGCGGAGAGACCGCGTTCACTCGAGTGGAGTCGCTCTCGCGCCTCGATCGTCTCTCGTCGAATGGCCGCGACGTCCCAGAGCGCGCGGACCTCCCGGTCGCTCGTCGGGTCGAGGTCGTGCACGAGGAAGACGCGCGCCGATTCGCGTGCGTCTGCGTCGTCCCCATCGGCGATCGCCGACGTGCGGGAATCCGCGTTCGGGGCCGGGTGCGCGAGAGACGCGAAGCGCGCACGGAGCTCCGCGATTCCGCCCCGTAGATTATTCGGCCGCAGCGCGAACCCGGATGACCATTCACGAAAGCCCAGCAGCGCGAGTGCGTGGTCACAGCGCCGGCGGCCTGCGCCGCGTCCGAGCCGGAGACGCTGCACGGCGACGTAGTCCCCGCGCCAGCTGCGCAGCCTCGATTCGAGATCCCGCCAGCTCCGCAGCTGGTGGCTGATCGCCTGCGCGCTCGGACCGAGTCGATAGCGCCCGCGCTCGTCCCGCTCGACACGGCCCGACGAGAGCAGCCGGGCGAGGCTCACCCGCACGTTGTTCTCCTCGATCTCGAAGAGGGCCGCCGCCTCGACGAGTGCCCGCACCGGCATCGAGCCTCGGCGAAGCGTCGAGAGCAGATCGAGAATCAGGCTGCGCGCGGTCGGGCTCGCCATCTGCTGATATTAATCGATCGAGTCGATTCACTCGATATCTGTAATGATACGCGGAGTCGGGCCGCTTCGCCGTGGCTGCCCCATGGGGTCACGGGGCGATCTGATACGCTCCGGCGCGCATGTCGATCCCCGCGCGCAACCTGCGGTTCTTTCTACCGACGTTCCTCTTCTGCCTGATCGTCGATCAGCTGACCAAGAGCTGGGTGATCGAGCGCTTCGCCTACGGCGAGCTGCTGCCGGTGATTCCGGACTTCTTCAATCTCACCCATGTACGCAATCCGGGTGGCGCCTTCAGCTTTCTGGCCAACATGCCGGAGCCGATTCGGCAGACATTCTTCCTCGGGACCGGCGTGCTGGCGATCGGTCTGCTGCTCGTGTTCCTGCGTCGACTCGAGCCCGGACAATGGCTGTCGGCGACGGCGATCGGCGGGGTACTCGGCGGTGCAATCGGGAACCTGGTCGACCGGGTTCGATTCGGTGAGGTGATCGACTTCCTCGACTTCCGGCTGATCGGTGGCTACGTCTGGCCGACCTTCAACATGGCCGACTCCTTCATCGTCGTGGGTGTCGGCATCTTGATGTTCGAAATGCTCTTCGAGCCGGATCCCGAGGTCGAGGGTGCGGCCGATGAGCGGCCAGCGGCGCCGAGCTGCGCGCGGGATTGAAGCAGGCGAGCGCTCATGCGATCGATCTCGACGATCCTGTTCCTCGTAGCCGCGATCATCAAGCTGGTGCCGGTCGTCGGGGCGTTCTCGACCGCGGGGCTCGAGGCGGCCTACGGCATCACACTCGACGATCCGAACCTCCGGATCCTGATGCACCATCGGGCGCTGCTCTTCGCTGTGGTGGGCGGCGTGCTCGTAGGGGCTGCCTGCTACTGGCCGCTCAGGCCGGTGGGCATCGCGGTCGGGCTGTTCAGCTTTCTGTCCTTCATCGGCATCGCGTGGACGATCGGCGACTACAACGCCGAGATTTCGCGGGTACTTCGCGCCGACTACGTGGGCCTGGTCGTGCTCGTCGTGGCAGCCGTCGTCTCCCATCTCCACACGGTTCGGGCGACGCGTTAGCGACCTGCGGAAGAACCCTGCGGCCGATCAGTCGTCCACCGGCAGGTTCTCCCGCAGCACACGCAGGACGTTCGTCCCGAGCACCTTGCGAATCGTCTCATCCGAGAGATCGCGCTCGACGAGGGCTTGCGTCACGACGGCGAGCCGACTCGTGTCGAAGCCGACGGTCGTGCCACCGTCGTAGTCCGAGCCGAGCGCCACGTGATCGGGTCCGACGAGCCGGACCGCGTGTGCGATCGCACGGGCCACGTCCTCGGGCGCGCGTCCGCAGACGGCCATCGGCCAATAGCCGATCCCGACGACACCGCCGCCATCCGCGATCCGTCGGATCTGGGCGTCGGAGAGATTGCGCCGATTGTCACAGGTCGCTCGCACACCGCCGTGCGAGAAGACGGCGGGCCGCGTTGCGAGCGCGAGCGCTTCGTCGAGGGCGCGCGGCGAGAGATGCGCCACGTCGAGCGTGATGCCGAGCCGCTCCATCTCGCGCAGCGTCTCGCGACCGAGCGGCGTGAGTCCGCCGCGCTGCTCGCCATGGGCCGATCCCGCGTAGTCGTTGTCGAAGAAATGCGCGAGTCCGATCATGCGGTAGCCCGCGTCGAACAACCGCGACAGATTCGCCGGATGGGATTCGAGTGCGTGGGCGCCTTCGATTGCGAGGAGCGCGCCCACGGCGTTCGCGCCGGTCGCCCGATCCGAAACGAGGCGTTCGAGGTCGGCGCGCGTCTCGATCGCGCGGAGCGCACCTTGCGAACGTTCGATCATGCGCCGGAGGCCGCGCGCGCGGTAGCGCGCGCGGTCGGTCGGGCCGAGCAGGGCGGCGGGCGAAGCCTGGGCGATCGCGGCGAGCGTGAGTGCATCGAGCTGCCCGCCCGCGCCCTGCCAGCCCGTCGTCTCGAGTCGCACGCGGGTCGGGAGCCCGAAGACCTGGAGTGCAACGCCGCCCGCTCGCAGGCGCGGCAGATCCACGTGTCCGAGCGACGCGCGCTCGAGCAGATCGCGACCGAAGAGCAGTGAGTCCGCGTGCAGATCCGCGACGAAGCTCGTGGCATGGAGCGAGCGTGCGCGGGGGCCCACCTCGGGCAGTGGCACGGGCGCGATCCGGTTGATGCGCCCCTCGAGTCGGAAGCCCAGCGCGAGCCAGCCGGCGGCCAGACCGAGGAGCAGGGCCAGGGCGATCCATTGGGCGCGACTCAAGCTGCGGCGCTCCGCCGTCGCATGCGGGCTGGGCCTCCCGACGTCACGCGATCACGCCCGCCAGGCAGCCCGTCATGCACGTCGCGAGCGTTCCGGCGAGAATCGAGTGCAGGCCGAGCTCGGCGGCCTCCGGCCGGCGTGCGGGCGCGATGGCATGAATGCCGCCGAGCAGGATCGCGAGCGAACCGAAATTCGCGAATCCGCAGAGCGCGTAGGCGGCGATCACGCCGCTCCGTGCGGAGAGCGTGCCGGCAGCGAGGGCCTCCGCCAGACGTTGGTAGGCGATGAACTCGTTGACGATCGTCTTGAGGCCGATCAGGGAGCCGACCTCGCGGGCCTCGCTCCAGGGAATGCCCATCACGAAGGCGAGTGGCGCGAGCATCAGGCCGAGCAGACCTTCGAGCGTCAGATCGGGCCAGCCGAAGAGTCCCCCGACGCCGCCGAGCAGGGAGTTCAGCATGGCGATCAGCGCGACGAAGGCGATCAACAGGGCACCGATATTGAGCGCCAGTCGCAATCCGACCAGACCACCCTCGGCCGCGGCGTCGATCAGATTGGTGACGTCGGGCGAATCGAGTGCGGGCGTCGTGCCCGCCGTCTCGGGCGTGTCCGTCTCCGGCACGATGATCTTGGCGACGACGATTGCAGCGGGTGCCGAGACGAGGCTCGCGACGACGAGATGCCCGGCGAAATCGCCGCCGCCGAGAATCGTCACGTAGGCGACGAGGACGGACCCCGCGATCGTGGCCATACCCAGGGTCATGAAGGAGAAGAGCTCGCTGCGGGTCATGCGGGCCAGATAGGGACGCACGACGATGCCCGACTCGATCATGCCGACGAAGAGGTTGGCCATCGCTGCGAGCCCTTCGACACCCGAGATCCGGAGCGTGCGTGACAGGCCGCGCGCGAGGCCGCGTACGACGGGCTGGACGAAGCCCAGGTAGTAGAGCGTGCCGAAGAGGCTGCCCATGAAGATGATGATCGGCAGCACGTCGAGCGCGAAGCTGCGCCCGACCGTGAGCAGGTCGCCGAAGAGAAAACGCGCTCCGGCCTGGGTCCAGACGCCGAGCAATCGGACCGGCACCTCGATCACGGCGAAGAAGACGCGCTTGATCGGCGGGGCGAGCAGGATTGCGGCGAGGCCCCACTGCAACAGCACGCCGACACCGACCAATCGCCGATCGATCGCGCGCCGGTCCTTCGACGCGAGCCAGGCGATCGCCAGCAGTACGACGAAGCCTACGGCCGAGACGCCGCGTAGGGCCCATTCACTCATGCGCACTCTCCGGAAGAGGCGTCGCTTGCGAGCGAGAGATCCCGCACGAAGGTGCGCGTGGCGGCCTCGGGATCCGTCGCGCCGAGGATCGCCGAGATGACGGCGACGCCGGCGACGCCGGCGTCGCGCAGGTCCCCGAGATGGCGCCGTTCGATCCCGCCGATCGCGACGAGGGGGCGGGGCGCCGCCAGCCGCACGGCCTCGGCCACGGCGTCGCAGCCCCGCGCCGTGTATTCCGAAACTTTCGAGGTCGTGCCGAAGACGGGGCCGAACGCGATGTAGTCGACGTCTTCTTCTCGCGCGGCCTCGAGCTGGGATCGCGTGTGGGTGGAGCGGCCGATCGCGAGGCGTGCGCGCGCGTCTCGCGGGAGCGCTCCGGGCGGCAGATCGCCCTGTCCCAGGTGGACCGCGTCAGCCTGGGCGAGCAGCGCCAGGTCGAAGCGATCGTTCACGACGAAGCGAGTGCCCGCCTCGCGTGTGAGCGCGCGGATCGCGCGTGCCCAGTCGAGGCGTTGCGAGTCCGTCGCGTGTTTGCAGCGCAGCTGAACGACCGCCGCGCCGCCGCGCACGGCGGCGCGGGCCTGGGCGACAGGGTCGAGTCGCCAGCGCGGGTCGTCGTCGGCGAGCACGTGCAGCCCGGCGTAGACGCCGATCGAGGGCGGTGCGAACGGATCGGCGGCGGCTCGCGGATCGGGCACGATCGCCTCAGCTCCTCTTCTTGAGCTCGATCCCGAGCTCGGTGAGCTTCTTGCGCAAGGTATTGCGATTGATCCCGAGGATCGCGGCGGCGCGGATCTGGTTGCCGCCCGTGAACTCGAGCACGGTCTCGAGCAGGGGGCGCTCGACGCGTACCTGGATCTCCCTGTAGAGATCCAGCTCGCCGGAGGCCGTCGCGTCCGAAGCCTCGGAGGCGTCCGCCGGGACCGAGCCGTCCTCCCGGGCCGTCCGGTCGAGCGCCGCTGGGGAGCCGGGCTCGCCGGGACCGCCTTGGAGTCGTCGTCGGGTCTCCTGGCGGACGAGATCTTCGAGCGATGCCGACCCGGCCTCGTGTGGGTCCGCGGGGCTCAGAAAATCGAAGTCATCGGGCGTCAAGACCTCCCCGGTCGACAGGACCAGTGCCCGTTTGATGGCGTTCTCGAGCTCGCGCACGTTGCCCGGCCAATCGTGTCGTTCGAGCCGATCGATCGTGGCCGCAGGCAGGCTGACCGGTCCCTCTGCCAGCTCGGGTGCATAACGCTCGACGAAATGACGCGCGAGCGTGCCGACGTCCTCGACGCGGTCGCGTAGCGCGGGGATCGACATCGGCACGACACGCAGCCGGTAGAGCAGATCCTCGCGGAACGAGCCGTCTCGGACGCGCGCGTCGAGATCGCGATGGGTCGCCGCGACGATACGCGCGTCGACGCGCTCGCCGTTGCGGCCACCGACGGGGGTCACTTCGCCGGATTGCAGTACGCGCAGGAGCTTGGCCTGCAGATCGACCGGCATGTCGCCGATCTCGTCGAGGAAGAGGGTGCCGCCGTTCGCGTCGCGGAAGCGGCCCGTCCGGGAAGCCGTCGCGCCCGTGAATGCGCCCTTCTCGTGGCCGAAGAGCTCGCTCTCGAGTAGCTCGCGGGGAATCGCGGCAGCATTCACGGCGACGAAGGGACCCTCGGCACGCGGGCTCGCGGCGTGCAGGGCGTGGGCGACGAGCTCCTTGCCAGTGCCGCTCTCACCCGTGATCAACACCGGGACGTTTCGCGGGGCGACCTTGCCGAGCGTCTTGAAGATCTCGAGCAGCGCCGCGCTCGAGCCAACCAGTCGATCGCCGCCCGGGGAGACCGCCCGTCCGACCGCCCGACGCAACGAGCGTACCTCGTCGCGCAGCGCGCGCGCCGAACGTGCCTTGTCGGCCAGCGCTTCGACCTCGGCGAGCGCGAAGGGCTTGACCAGGTAGTCGAGCGCGCCCGCCTTCATGGCCTCGACCGCGTTGTCGAGCAGGTTCTGTGCCGTGATGATCACGATCGCCGTCTCACCGCCGGCGGCGCGATGGCCCTTCAGGACCTCGACGCCGGTCGTGCCCGGCATGCGGATATCGAGGAAGGCGAGATCGAAGCGCCCGCTGGCGAGCTGCCGCGCCGCCTGGTCGCCGTCGTCGACCGCGCTCACGTCGTGGCCGAGGCCCTCGAGTACCTCCTGCAACACGAAGCGGATCGAGGCTTCGTCGTCGGCGACGAGGACCTGCATGCGGTCGACGGGAGGACTCATCGAGGCGTCTCCGACGAGCCGGTCTCGCTCGTCCCCTCGTTGGTCGCAGCTGCGGGCAGGGCGTGGAGCGGTAGGTAGACGGTGGCGCGGGTGCCCTCGCCCTCGACCGAGTCGATGCGCAGGCGCCCGCCGTGGCGTCTGATCCAGTGGCGGGAGACGGCCAGACCGAGACCGGTCCCGCGCTCCTTGGTCGTGTAGAACGGGGTGGCGAGGCGATGGCGGATCGCCTCGGGAATACCGGGCCCCGTATCCTCGACATGGACCTCGAGCGTCGGTTGGGGTCGGCCGTCGGAGCCGGTCAGGCGATGTTCGAGGCTCATGCGGGTCCTGAGCGTGAGCGTGCCGCCGCCTTCTTCCATCGCCTGCATCGCGTTGCGCGCCAGATTGAGGAAGACCTGTTCCAGACGCGCGGGATCGGCCTCGAGCTCGGGCAGCGAGGGATCGTAGAGGCGTTCGATCGCGATCGATTCGTGGCCGCGCTCGAGGGCGAGCAGATCGAGCAGGGCGTCGAGCGGACGGTGGATGTTGATCGACTCGCGTTTCAGCTCGTCGCCGCGCGCGAAGATCATCAGATCGTCGACCAGGCCCGAGATCCGATCGACTTCGCGTACGATGAGCGCGGCCGTCTTCTGCGCGCGCTCGCCCTGGACCGAGAGCTGAAGCAGCTCGGCTGCGCCGCGAATGCCGCCGAGCGGGTTCTTGACCTCGTGCGCGATGCCGGCCGCGATATGGCCGTAGGATTCCTGGCGCTCGCGCTCGCTCACCTCTTCGCGCAGCGAGCGGGCCGCGCTGCGATCGCGGATGGCGATCGCGATCCCCCGCCGACCTTCCGCCGCCAGCTCCTCGCCCAGTAGGGAGACCGAGACGTCGACCGGTGTCGCGGCGGCGAATCGCCGCGGGATCTCGACCTCGTCATGGATCGACGGTCGCCCGGCGTCGCGGACCGCATCGACGATCTGCACGATCGGATGCGCGTCGGCCAGGATATCGGGGAGCCGCTTGCCGGTCGGCGCCTCGAGCGAGACGTCGAGCAGTCTGGCCGCTTCGGCGTTCAGGAGTCGGATCCGGTCCTGCTCGTCGAGCACGACGACCCCTTCGAGCAGCGCATCGAATATCGCCTGGAGCACGTCGCTTGACTGATCTTCCATGACGTCCGTGGCATACGGCCGGTCCCGGCGCCGCGCGTTGCGAGGGGCCGGCTCGCGAGCCTGCCCGAATTTTGGGCACTCTAGCGGTAGGTCCACCCTCCGCAAGCGCACGAGTCGGCACGCTGAACCGCGCGATCCCCATGGGCGACTCATTGAGCGCGCGCTGGGCTCCCCGGATGGACCCGCAGTCGGTAGTCTAGTGCCATGCGAGAGGGATTGACGGTCGCCGAGGCCCAGGATTCGATTCTCGAGGTCACGCCGACGCTCGGCGCGGAGACGATCTCGGCGGCCGAGGCCGCCGGTCGGGTGCTCGCCGAGTCGATCGTCTCGGCGCGCCGACACCCCCCGGCCGATTGCTCCGCCATGGACGGCTACGCCGTTCGGCGTGCGGATCTGGCAGGCGCTCACGGCGATGCCCCGCGCAGTCTGCCCGTGGTCTACGAGGTGCCGGCGGGCGGGCGGGCGGCACGACCGCTCGCGGCCGGCGAGGCGGCGCGCATCTTCACCGGTGCACCGCTGCCGGAGGGCGCCGACGCCGTCGTCAAGCAGGAGGATACGGACCAGGGGGCCGATCGCGTCGAGATACGCGTCGAGCCCGAGCCGCGGGAGAACGTGCGGGACGGCGGCGAGGATTTCGAGATCGGCGATCGCTTGATCGCGGTCGGGAGCGTGCTCGGACCGGCGCATCTCGGTGTGCTCGCCTCGGTCGGTCGTACGATCGTCTCCGTCCACCAGCGACCGCGCGTCGCGATCCTCTCGGGCGGCGACGAGCTGGTCGAGCCCGATCGACCGGCCGACGGGGGTCGGATCGTGTCGTCCAACTCCTACACGCTCGCGGCCCAGAGTCGCGAGGCAGGCGCGCGCCCGACCTATCTCGGGATCGCCGAGGACACGCCGGCCGCGATCGAGACGCGCCTGCGCGCCGGGCTCTCGGCCGACGTCCTGGTGAGCAGTGCGGGTGTCTCCGTCGGCGACCACGACCACGTGCGGGGTGTGCTCGAGAAGATCGGCTGCGAGCTGCTCTTCTGGGGCGTCAAGATGAAGCCCGGCTTTCCACTCGCGTTCGGCGTGATCGAGCGGACCGGCACGCTCGTCTTCGGTCTACCCGGCAATCCCGTCTCGACTGCCGTGACGTTCGAGGAGTTCGTGCGACCGGCGCTCCGCAAGATGCTGGGATACACACAGGTCCATCGCCCCGTCGTGCGCGCCCGACTCGCCGAGGCCATTCGTAAACGTCCCGGACGTCTGCATTTCGTACGCGTGGCGCTCGAGCGCGAGGCGGTGGGGGAGGCTCGCGGAATCGTGGCGCGCCCGACCGGCAATCAGAGCTCCGGCGTCCTGACGTCGTTGATTCGTGGCCAGGGGCTGGCCGTGATCCCGCTCGAGAGTGAAGGCTTCGAAGCCGGCACGACGGTCGACGTCCAGGTACTCGATCCGGGCTTCTTCGATCGCTCCGAGCGGGGATTCTGAGCCGATGCGAGCGGGTCGTCTGGCGAACGTGGGCGCTGCCGTTCTGCTCGGGGACGTCCAACGAAGGGATCGAAACGAGCGGGTGCGAAGCGGTCCGGCCGCGGCCGGGGCGATCCGCTGGCTGCGGGTCCTCGATTCGATCGTATGCGAGACAGCGCTCGTCGGACGCGTCCCCGACGG
This sequence comes from Myxococcota bacterium, assembly GCA_965223565.1. GTDB lineage: Bacteria > Myxococcota_A > UBA9160 > UBA9160 > UBA4427 > UBA4427. Next base: position 403,931 of record CBDCWV010000001.1, read on the forward strand.
CCTTCGCGAAGGGCACCGCGTGATCGATCCGCCGGGGACCGCCTGCGCCTTGGCTGGCCTGGTCGCTGCTTTCGAAGCCTCGACCTGCGAACGGCTGGTCGTCCTTGCGGGAGACCTGTCGCAGCCCTCGGTCGATCTGCTGCTGGCGCTCTCCGCCTGGCCGGATGCCGACGCCGTGGTTCCGCGGCACGGCGGGCAGGATCGTCCGCTCTGCGCGATCTATCGCCGTGAGCCCGTCGCGTCGGTCGCACGGGAGCAGCTCTCCCGAGGCCGACTCGCGTTCGGAGCGCTGCTCGATCGGGTCGAGACCGTTCGCGTCAGCCTCGTGGACCTCGGCCTCGCGGACCTCGACGACGGGCCGTTCGCGCGGGGAGCGACGTCCGAGGATCGCGCACCCCTCGAGGTCGCTTGAGCCGATGCTCGACCTGCCCCTGCTCGAACGCCTCCGCCTCGACCCGCGTCCGTTCTGGCAGCGCTTCTACGGTCGTCTACTCCAGGTCAACTATCGCGTGCTGCCGGGCATCGAGATCGCGTTGGAGGATGCCGAGCGGATTCCCGACGAGCCCGTGATCTACGCCATGAATCATACGGATCGCTACAACTACTTTCCGTTCCAGTTCTCGATCTGGCAGGAATTCGATCGCTTCACCGCGACCTGGGTCAAGGGCAAGTACTACGAGAGTCGCTTCCTCGCGAGATTCATGGAGAGCATGCTGCAGCTGCCGACCGTCTCTCGTGGCTATCTCATTACGCGCGACTTCGTCTCGGTGATGGGGCGCAAGCCGACCGACCAGGAATACGCGCTGCTGCGGGCCGCGGTCGATGCGCGCGCGGTCGGGGAGGTCGGGGCGCTGCCGAAGCCGCCCGACGTACCGGAGAAGCTGTATCGCAAGGCGCGCAATCCGTTCGGGGTCGCCTACCACGGTCATCGCGAGGGACATTTCGAGTCGCGACGCGATCCGGATCGGGATGCGGGGGCGGTTGCCGCCGGGGTCGGCGATGGCGGCGACTACGCCGACTATATCTGCGCGCTATTCCACGCCATGATGAGCCGCTTCGTCGCGCTGAATCGCGAGGCGCGGGAGATCGGACTCGACCTGCTGGTCTTTCCACAGGGCACGCGTTCGATCCGGTTGCTGCCCGGCCATACCGGGATCGCGCAGATGGCGCTCCACCTTCGCATGCCGATCGTGCCGGTCGGCTGCAACGGCTGCGATCGGGTCTATCCCGGGGCCTCTCCCTTCGCCAGGAAGGGGCGAATCGTCTACCGGATCGGGGAGCCGATTCGCCACGCCGACCTCGCGCCCTTTCATATCGAAGGCGATTTCATGCCCTTCTCCGCCGTGGCGGAACGAGACCATGTCGAGCAGTTCAGGGCGATCGCAGCCCTCGTGACGGATCGGATCGAGCGACTGCTCGATCCGGAATACCGGCGGGCGGCCGACAGCGGGTCGGCGAACGAGCGCGGCGCGGACCGCTTCATCTGAGCGGAGTCGGCGCGTGTTCGCGCGGCGAGCGGCGAATTCCGCCCGATGCGTGACGGTCGAATCCGTGTGAGCATTGCTTCTCATGTCGAGCCCGTCCAATGGGCAGGAGTTCCGATGAGCAATGCGCTTCGAACCGTCCTGTTGATGACGGCATTGACCCTGCTGCTCGTCTTGCTGGGCGGTGCCGCCGGCGGAACCTCCGGCGCGGTCATGGCCTTCGTGTTCGCGAGCGTGATGAACTTCGCGACCTATTTCTTCGGCGACCGGCTGGTCCTGCGTCGCTACGGAGGGGCCGAGGTCGGGCCCGATGACGGATCGCGTCTCTATTCGATCGTGGCGGAGCTCGCGACGCAGGCGGGATTGCCGATGCCCCGGGTCCTGGTGATCCCGGACAAGGCGCCGAACGCCTTCGCGACGGGGCGAAGCCCGAGCCACGCGACCGTGGCGGCGACGGAGGGGCTGCTCGACATCCTGACCGAGGAGGAGCTCGCGGGCGTCATGGCACACGAGCTGGCGCACGTGCAGAATCGGGACATCCTGACGGGCACGATCGCGGCCACCTTGGCGGGCGCGATCACGATGGTCTCGCAGGCGGGCCGCTATCAGGGGACCCGACGCGGTGGCAATCCGCTGCTGACGATGTTGGCTGCGATCGGCGCGCCCTTTGCCGCGATGTTCCTACGCAGCAGCGTGTCGCGTACTCGAGAATTCGAGGCCGACGCGGACGGCGCATCGCTCAGTGGTCGGCCCGAAGCGCTGGCCAACGCCCTGCTCAAGATCCAATCGGTCGCGCGGCGGGTGCCCTTCGCGTCGGGGATCCCAGGCCATGCCCATCTGATGATCCTGAATCCGTTCACCGGCGGCCTGGGACAGCTCTTTTCCACGCACCCGCCGACGGAAGAGCGCGTCAGGCGATTGCGTGAATCGGCCGCGGCCACCTCCACGCGCTGACCTCGCGCTGACATCCCCGCCGACACTGAGGCGGTTCGACACGATTCTGCGTCGATTGGGGCGAGGCACCTCAGCGATCCGCCCTGGCGAGGTCCGGTGCGCGCGGACGCTAGGAATAGGTCTTGCAGCTCCTTCGTGTATCTAACCAAGGAGGAGCCCCCCATGGCCATCTCACAAGCGACGTTGCTACGACCCCTTCCCAATCGACTCGATGATTTCATCAGTCGGCTTCAGACGGCGAAATCGATCTTCGAGAAGAACGGCGCCACGGTTCGCTGCTATCGGACAGTGGCAGGCTCGGACGGCAATGCCGTGCTGTTCACCTCGACCGTGGATGATTGGGACGCCTGGGCGAAGGCGGCCAAGGCGACCGAGGGCAACGCCGACTTCCAGGCGTTCGAACGGCTCGCTGCCAACGATCCGGCCGCCGAGGTCGTGAGCAGCGGCATTCTCGAAGAGTTCGAGCTTCCGTCGTAGGTCGCGCGTAGCTCGCATCCGAGCTCGGCGCGGAAGCCGAGGGCCGACTCGGTCGGATGGTCGAGCCGGTCGGACGCAACCGATCGACGGCCCCGAGGATCCTCGGATCTCAGGGTCGTCGACCTCGCGTCATTTCTTGGCCGTCTTCCCGACGCCGTTCTTCTGCTGCGCCTTCTTCTTGGCCTTCTTCTTCTTGCGAGCCTGATCGGCGGCCTTCTTGGCGTAGGCCTTCTTCTCCTTCTGCTTGGCTTCGCCGGAGATCTTCTTTCGCGCGTCCTTGGCGGCCTTCTCGGCGGCTGTCTTGGCCTTCTCGGCCTGGCGGGCTGCCTTGCGCGCGCGCTTGGCGGCCTTCTTCGCGGCGCGCTTGGCTGCCTTCCGCGCGCTTCGCTTCGCCTTTGCAGCCGCCTGCTCGGCCTTTCGAAGCGCCTTCTCGGCGCGGCGAACGTTGTCCGCCAGGGCATCATCGACCGCGCCGAGGATCTCGGCCAGGTCCTTGCTCGAGCCGGCCTCGATGGCGGTCAGCCGCGCCGACGCCGGCTCCGATTCGCTGCGCCCCGCCTTCTTGGATCGCTTGGCCCCCCGCTTCTTATCCTTCGTTTTGTCCTTCGTTCCCGCCGCGTCCTTGCCGGCGGCCTTGCGTGCCCGGTCGGCCTTCTCTGCGGTGCCTGTCTTCGCCATTGAATCCTCCTGTTGAGCTCGAGTCCTCACGATTCGATTCCATCCGGGCGACCGCGGCGAGGACCGGCGGACGCCCGGAGCGTGGTCACGAATCGACTTTACGCGGGCCGATGGGCGAGACTCGAGCGGCTGATGCTGGCCGGGCGGATGCGAGCTGCCCGGCCGCGCCCGCACTCAGCTCGACTCGCCGAGTCGCCCCCCGAGCGGATGCTCGTCTCGTTCATAGACCTGACTCGCGGGTCCTGCGATCAGCGGATCAGGTGACCCGACGACCTCTTCGTCCTTGTCCGGATAGTCGAGCCGCGAGAGGAAATCGCGCATGCAGTTGATGCGTGCACGCTTCTTGTCGTCGGACTTGATCACCGTCCACGGCGCATCGGCGGTGTCGGTGTAGAAGAACATCGCCTCCTTGGCCTCGGTGTACTCGTCCCACTTGTCGAGCGATTGAAGATCGATGGGACTCAGCTTCCACTGCTTCAGCGGGTCCTCTCGCCGGGATTGGAATCGACGCAGCTGCTCCTTGCGGCTCACGGAGAACCAATACTTGAACAGATGGATGCCGTCGTTGACGAGCATCCGCTCGACCTGTGGCGCCTGACGCATGAACTCGAGGTATTGTGCAGAGTTGCAGAAGCCCATGACGCGATCGACGCCGGCGCGGTTGTACCACGAGCGGTCGAATAGCGCGATCTCACCCGAGGTGGGAAGGCAGGCGATGTAGCGCTGGAAGAACCACTCCCCCTTTTCGCGCTCGGTTGGCTTCTCGAGTGCCCAGACGTGCGCGCCGCGCGGATTGAGATGCTCCATGAAGCGCTTGATCGTCCCGCCCTTGCCCGCCGCGTCCCGCCCCTCGAACAGGGCGACGACGCGTTGGCCGGTCTCCTTCACCCAGTTCTGCACCTTGAGCAGCTCGATCTGGAGTAGCGTCTTCTGCTCCTCGTACTCCTGCAGGGGCATCTTCTTCTTGTACGGGTAGCGTCCGCCCGCCGGATCCTTCGTCTTCGCCCGCAGGTCGAGCACGTGCGTCACGGCCGACTCGAGCTGCGGCTCGTCGACCTCGGGCGCCGCTTCGGCGAGGTGGAGATGATCCCGCTGCTTGCCCGTGCGCTTCGCCTCGGGCTGGCTCTCCCGCGCGCGCTTCTTCTTCTTGTCCCGCTGTCGTTTTTTTGCCTTGCTGCTCTTGCTCATTCCCTCTCCGCGTCTCGTTCGCTTCTGGTCGTGGCCTCGTGCCTGCTGGATCGGAATGCTGCCACGGGGTTGGTCACAGCGATCCGCGCGCTGCTCATCGCGTAAGCAGGCGACGGACCCGCGCAGACTCTAGTCGAGCGGCACGTCGGTCTGCCCGATCGGCTGGGCGCCGGCGGTCGCGGGCGCGGATCGCCAGCGTGAAGCGTGCAAGAGCCATACCTCTCGACACGCCGCAATCGTAGTCCAGGCGCACGGGCGCGGGACAGTTTGCCTCGCGGCGTCCCGAAAGCGAGGCGATCCGACTCAATCGGTCCAACGGCCAGGCACCCACACGCTCCCGCCCGGCGTCCGGGGTCAGCTCACGAGCGGGGTCGACTCACGAGCGGGGTCAACTTACGAGAAAGTGCAGCAGGTCACGATCCGTCACGATCCCCGCCAGCGCGTCGTCCTCGTCGACGACGACGAGCGCGTGGAGGTCGCCGCGGCCGATCCGATCGATGGCGAGCTCGACCGGGGCGTCACGGTCGATCGTCTCGACGTCGTGCGTCATGGCGTCCATCGCGGTCGTCTCGCCGAGCGCGCTGGGTGAGAGCTTCGAAACGCCTCGCTGGCGGGCGATCCGGACCAGATCGCGACTGCTGATGATGCCGACCACGCGGTCGTTCTCGACGATTGGAACGTGGTGGCATTTCTCCCGACTGAGCAGCGCCCAGATCTCTTGCAGGCTCTGACTCGACGTGGCCGTCTGGACGCGTGTCGTCATGACATCGGCAACCAATGTCGTTCGAGACCGTGCGGACATGGGCGACCCTTCCTTCGATTCTCGAGCAGGCCAAGCAGATACCATGCCAACCCCCGGCGAGGGCCGGCGGCCGGCCGGCGCGGATCCGGGAGATGCCACGCGTTAGCGGGTCGGGCCTCGGATCCGTTCGATCGTGCGCGTCGTCGCCTCGCCCGGGACGAGTCGCAGGCGCACCACGCGGCCACCGGCGCCCTCGACCTCGCGGGCGCCAACGATCTCGCCCTTCGCCCAATCGCCGCCCTTCGCGAGCACGTCGGGCTGCAGGCGGCGGATCAGGCGGATCGGCGTGTCGGCCCCGAAGCCGACGACCCAGTCGACGCAGCCGAGCGCCGCGACGATCTCCATCCGCGTACGCGCGGGTTGAACCGGGCGGTCGGGGCCCTTGGCTCGCCGCACGCTGGCATCGGAGTTGACGGCGACGATCAGGCGGTCGCCGAGTCGGCTCGCCTGCTCGAGGCTGCGGAGGTGGCCGCGATGGAAGAGATCGAAGCAGCCGTTCGTGAAGACGATGGCCTCACCGACGCGCCGGGCCCGCGCGACCTCCTTTGTGAGTCGTGCGAGCGCGAGGATCTTGTCGCGCGCACGCTCGGCGCAGCTCACGACGTCTCCTTGGGTCGCGAGAAGAGCAATCGCAGGGCCTTGAAGGGTGCCTTGATCGCGTTGGGTACACCGGTCATGAGCGTCTCGAGCGGCAGGGGCTCGATGCGCGGGGAGGCGAGCGGCCCGACGACATCGAAATAGGTGCCGATCAATCCGCGCTCCGAGCCGGGCAGGAAGCTGCGCAGGATCGGCAGGTTGTCGAGGACCTGATTGGGCTTTCGGAACAGGAAGATGCCGACGACGGCGCGGATGTCGGCGGGCTTCTCGTTCGTATCGATGTCGGCGCGAGCGTAGACGCGCAAGGGCCCCTCGATCTCGAAATCGCCAACCGAGATCAAGCCCTTGTAGAGATCGAAGGTGCCGCTCATCGCCTCGTATTGGAGCCGGTCCTTCTTCGCGAACGGATTGAAGCCCTCGGTCGCTTTCGCGAGTCGGAACAGGAGCGGCAGGGTCGTCCGCACGCGTCCGTCCTTCGCTTCGGCACGGATCTTCCCGCTCAGATCGGAGATGAAGCGGGTGTCGGGACGTAGGCGACCCCCGAGCGATCCGGTCGCGCCGATGCGGCCGGTCGCGAGATCCTCGGGCAGGGCGACGAAGGGACCGAGCGGGCCGAGCTGGCCGTCGGTCAGCGCGAAGCTGACATCGAAGCCGATCGATCCGCGTGACTCGAGCCCGAGGGCCACGCGGAGCGCGGCCTTGCCCTCCGGCGCGACGTCGATCTCCAGCTCGTCACCCAACAGATCCGTGCCGTCGAGTCGGAGGTAACCCGTCGCCTTCTCGAACGGAAGCCAGGGTCGGGGCCGGAAGGACATCTCGAAGCGCCCCGCGCCCCAGCGAGCTTCCGGTAGCCGGCCGGCGGCCGCGACCGAAGCCGCCAGCGCCGCGGGATCGCGCGCCGGAGCGAGACTCAGGTTGGCGCTGACGCTCGGCTTCTCCGGGTCGTTGAACCAGACGACCTCGCCCGAGACCGAGGCGCCACCCCAATAGCCTTCGCGCAGGCTGATCTGCAGTCCGCGTCGAAGCGGCTCGACCAGCATGCGCACGTCGTGCAGGGGCCAATGGAAGATCGGGTGCTCGAGCACGTCGACCGCGAGGGCCGCGGCCTCGACGGGCGGCAGCTGATCGGGATCGCGTGGCTTGATGATCTGCGACAGGGAGACGAGCCCCGGGATGTCGGGTGTCTCGCGCGTGATCGCCACGGCGTCGCGGTCGAGCATCTCGACCAGCTCGGCGACCCCGTCGAGCACGCCCTCGAGCTCGGGCAGCGGTCTGCCGCGATAGATCGCATTGCCGTTTCGCAGCGCGATCTGATCCCCGACCCATTCGACGACGCCCTCGAGGTCTTCGAGTCGGTTCTCGGGGCGACCGGCGAGATCGATCCCGTCGAACGCGCCGCCGAGCACGAAGCCGTCGGGCAGGGTCCGGGACTGGCCCGCAGAGAGCGCCTGCCAGCGCGAGAGGCGCGTCGTGCCGGACGCTTCGATGTAGCGGATGTGGCCGGACTCGACCCGCTCCATCATGCGTGAGATCGCACGTGCCGTCGTCGACTCGCTCGCGAGCGACTTCGCGAACTCACGGACGCCCTCGAGCTCGACACCCGTCGTGCGCGATTCGATGCGCGTCCGCGAGGCCGGACGAATCGGACGTTCGATCTGCCCCTTGAATTCGAGCCGGAGCGTCTCGCCCGCCAGACGCGACGAACGCAGGCGAACACGATGGGGATCGAAGGTCAGCTCGGCCTCGAGGGCGACGGGCTCGCTGTCCAGAATCGTCTGCGCGCCGCGCAGCACGATCGTTGCCTCGGCGATCTTCCCGTCGATCGCGAGGCGATACTCGCCTTCGCCCGGGCTCGTCAGGCTGAACTCGGCGTCGAGCGTGCCGCTCAGGCGGTCGAGTGCTTCGAGGCCCTCGATGAAGCCGAGCGGGGTCTCGGCCGCGGCCAGCGGAATCTGGGAGAGTGAGAGCGACCAGGCGAAGCGGGCATTCTCCGCCCGCGCAATCCGGGCCGAGAAGGGGAAGGGCGCGTGCTCGCCATCGACGAAGACGCCGCCCGCGTCGAGCGTGACCGCGTCGGAGAGCCAGTCGCGCTCGGCGACACCCTCGAGCAGCTCGATTCGCCAGGCCTCGCTCGCCGCCTCGCCGTCGCCATGGCTCGACCAGCTCAAGGTCCCGTCGATCACCTCGATCCGATCCGCGATGCGGATCCGTTCGGCGAGTGCCGTGGCGTTCGGCTCGAGCGATCCGAGTCGCGCGAAGAAGCCCTCGCTCCCCGTGCGATCGTCGAGCCCCTCGTCGGGATAGGCGGCGAGTCGTGGCAGCGGCAGACCCACGAAGCTGCCGTCCTGGCGCTGGACCAGGCGTACGTGGGGCCCTTCGAGCACGAGCGTGCTCAGCTCGAGCCGACCGACGAGCAGTGCGATTCCGTCGACCCAGGCGACGACGCGATTCGCGCGCAGGATCGCCGGCTCGCCGGCGACCGGGCTCGGGTAGGCGGAGATCTCGCGGCCGACGACCGACAGGCCATCGTTCCAGCGCAGCTCGACCTCGCCGATCGACACCGGTCCGTCGAGGATGCGAGCGAGCTGGGTCTCGATTTCCCGATGTAGCAGGCGCGTGCCCAGGCCGGAGGACACGAGGTAGCCGCCGATCGCTGCGACGAGCACCACGCAGAGCCAGAACAGGCGCAGCCAGCTCCGGCGCACCCGATTTCCCCCCGAAAGGGGACGAAGCTAGCAAAGGGCCCGCAGCTGCAGGCCCGCGGCCGAAGGCGGACTGCCCGGCACTTGCGTGCCAATGAACCCTCATTGGAGGTCAATGAGCCCTCAGCTCTGTGCGCTGGGTGCCTGCATGTCGCTGGTTCCGCGCCACTCCTCTGCGGCGGCACCCGAAGCGCGGCCGTGCTCCCCAAAAACCTTGCAAGGGGGTGAATTGGCTCAAGAATTCGGATTGGACAGTCGAATCCCCATTCGATTCAAGGGACTACTTCGGGAGCGACTCCCGGAGCATCGGAACTGGGGGTGAGAAGGTGATGGGATCGATGGACGCTCAGGAAGAGCGCGTACCGAACCGCGTACGGGAGCTTCGCGAGAACAAGCTCATGACGCAGGCGCAGCTGGCCCGGAAGGCCAAAGTCGCGCTTCGCACGATTCACAGCGTCGAGAAGGGCATGAACTGCCGTATGGACACGAAGCGAAAGATCCTGCTCGCGCTCGGATTGTCCTTCGAGGACAAGGACCAGGTCTTCCCGCCGGTCGGACGATCGATGGCTTTTCCGACCTCGCACTGAGCCCATCCGCTCGCGGATTGGAGACGCCCGGGGCCCGTGCCCCGGGCGTTTTTCTTTGGCTTGCTACCCTCGGGTACCCGCACGGCGACCCCCAGCCCCGAGGTCGCCACCCGACGAGGTGGCCCATTTCGGATCGCGTCTCCATTCTTGCCGATGTCGCCGAGATCGTGTCGCGCTCCCACGATCTGCAGGAGACGCTCGCCAACGTGACCGATCTGGTCTCGAAGCGGCTCGACGCGGACGTCTGCTCGATCTACACGCTCGACGCCGACCAGCGTCGGCTGATCCTCTCGTCGACGATGGGGCTCTCCGCCTCTGCCGTCGGCCAGGTCGTGCTGCCGATCGGCGAGGGTCTGGTCGGGATGGCGGCCGAGCGGGGCGAGCCGATCGCGATCGAGGACGCCCGCTCCCATCCCAGCTATCGCTATTTCCCGGAGACCGGGGAAGAGCGGTTCGAGTCGCTGCTGGCCGCGCCCCTGATCGTCCAGGGCGCCGTGATCGGCGTGATCGCGATCCAGACGGTCGATCCGCGGCGCTTCGACGAGCCGGACATCGAGCTGCTCCAGACCTGTGCTTCGCTGCTCGCTCCAGTCGTCGTGAACGCACAGCTGCTCGCACTGATGTCGGCACCGGACGCCGAACGCGCGCCGGTCGTCGCGCGCATCAACGAGAGCGAGCTGATCCGCGCCCGTCGCGCGGCGTCGAGACCGCGGGCAAAGCGATCGGAGAAGAACGTCACGCTGCGCGGCCTGGCGACCGCGCGCGGCGTCGCGATCGGGCCGATCTTCCGCATGGACAAGCCGGTCGATCTCGAGCGGATGGAGTACGAGCCGAGCGCCGACGTGGCGCAGGAGCACAGCGACTTCAAGGCGGCGATGGGCGTGGCCCGGCGCGAGATCGAGGACATGCGCGAGATCGTCCGCGACCGCTTCGGACCCGAGTTCGCGGCGGTCTTCCACGCCCAGATTCAGATCCTCGAGGACAAGGGATTCCTGTCGAACGTCTCTCAGGCGATCGACCTGACGGGCAATGCGCGCGAGGCGTTGCGCGGCGTGCTCGCGACCTACCGCGAGACCTTCGAGCGGATCGAAGATCCGTATTTTCGCGAGCGCGGCACGGATATCGCCGACGTCGGCCAACGCGTGATGGAGCGCCTGCTCGGCGTGCGCGACAAGCTCGAGCCGATGAAGCACGGATCGATCGTCGTCGTCGATCAGCTGCTCCCGGCCATCTTCGCTCAGCTGGAGATGGACAAGGTGGCGGCGATCATCGCCGAGCACGGCGGCCAGACCTCACACGGTGTGATCTTCGCGCGCACGCTCGAGATCCCGGCCGTAACGGGCGCGACCGGTCTGCTCGAGGAGGCCCAGGAGGGCGAGCGCGCGATCGTCGACGGGGCGAGCGGGACGATCTATCTCTCGCCGGACGACGCATTGACGCGCGAGTTCGAGCAGGCCCAGCACAAGTTCGAGGTCGCGGTCGAGCATCTGGACGCATTGCGCGAGCGACCCGCCGAGACCCTCGACGGACGTCGCGTCAAGCTGTCGGCGAACGCGGGTCTGCTCGCCGATCTGCGGCTGGTCGAGAAGCACGGCGCCGAAGGGGTCGGATTGTTCCGCACCGAGCTGCTCGCGCTCGCCCATCGTGGCTTTCCGAGCGAGGAGGAGCAGGAGCAGCTCTATCGGCGCGTCGCGCAATTCCTCGAGCCGCGCCCGGTCACGATCCGGACGCTCGACCTGGGCGGCGACAAGGGCATCCCGAATATCGGCCTCGACGACGAGGAGAATCCCCAGCTCGGCTGTCGCTCGATCCGATTGACGCTCGAGAACCGCCACCACTTCCAAGCGCAGCTGCGGGCCATCCTGCGCGCCAGCACGCTCGGCAATCTGCGTCTGCTACTGCCGATGATCGGCAGCCTCTCGGAGCTGCGCGAGGCGAAGAGCGTGATCGACGAGGTGCGGCACGAGCTCGAGAGCGACGGCAGTCCCTTCGATCGCGAGCTCGAGGTCGGCATCATGATCGAGGTGCCCTCGGCCGCGATCACGGCGCGCGCCTTCGCCGAGGAATGCGATTTCTTCAGCATCGGGACCAACGACCTGACGCAGTACACGCTCGCCGTCGACCGCGGCAACGAGCGCGTCGCCCACCTCTACGACTCGCTGCACCCAGCGGTGTTGCATTTGATCGACTCGACGCTCCAGGCGGGCAGCGAGGCGGGCATCCCCGTGTCGGTTTGCGGCGAGATGGCGACCAACGCGCTCTCCGTGCCGATCCTGGTCGGGCTCGGGATCGGCGAGCTGTCGGGTACGCCCGCCTCGATCCCGGTCGTGAAGGAGATCGTGCGGGCGCTCGATTCGGGAGAGGTCGAGGCCGACGCTCGCGAGGCACTCGCGGCGCGGACGGTGGCCGACGTCCACGAGATCGCGGCGACGCGGCTGCGCCAGGCGGGGCTCCTCGAACATCCCGATATCGGCGGCTGGCTCGGCCAGCTACTCGAGCGAACGCTCGGCGCCGACTAGCAGCCGGGGCGCCGGCAGCCCTTGCTCAGCCTCGGGCGCTTCGCGCCAGGCCGACCAGACCGAGGCCGAGAAGCAGGGCGGTCGTCGGCTCCGGGACTTCCCCC
>CBDCWV010000002.1:0-5625 GCA_965223565.1 Myxococcota bacterium
TCCGAACGGCCGCCCGGATTTCGTTGCGACAAGAGGCAGTTGCGTGCGCGTCTCGCTCACGCTCGCTCGATCGACCTGGGCACAAGCAGTCCCAATGCCGTCATGATCGACGCGCTCGCCAGCCGTCGGCGGTCGGGCCGCGGGCAGGCGCGCGCGCGTGGCGGACAAGTAATTCAAGCAGCGTTATCGGCACCCCCGAGCCTCGCGACGATCGCCATGATGTCTCGGCCTGGAAGGCGCGCTTCGCGCGTGGCCGAACTCGTTCTCCCTGCGTTGATCGCCTTCGTCGTGAGCGGACCGGCGCTCGTGGCTCCGGCTTCGGCCGCGCTGCTCACCATCCTCGGAAAGACGAGCGCGGCCAACGAGCCGGGCGATCCCGTTCTGGACGAGACAGCGACGACCGGCCCCGCCTTCCTCGCCGCCCACCAGATTTCTGGAACCGTCGCGTCGAGCGTGGTCGGCACCACGAGGGCTTTCTCGAATCTCGGCGGCACGCTGTGCTGGGGCGGCGTCGAAAGAGTCTCTGAAAAGAAGGACTCAGTGGCGGAGCGCCGGCGGCGGCTATGGCGGTGGGGGGAGTCGAAAGCGAATCCATCACCGAGGTCGATTCCCTGATCATCAGGGAAAGAACAGGGAATCTCGCCCGATTCGCGCATCGCAGCGGCTGGTTCGATTGAAATTCCAGAGCGGATCCAGGTTGTCGGAAACAAACTCCCTACGGGTTTGAGCAGGGAATTCTTCTACGCGAGCAGGTAACTCCAGGAGCGAAACGGGGAATCGATGCTCCCTGATCCCGAATGACGAACGAGTCCGGCCATCTTCGCCAGGGGCGGCGGATAAAGCCGAAACGGAAGGATTCGCGAATCCAGTACTCTGAATAGAGCGGCGACACGATCATCAAGTTTGCGTAGAGCACGCAGTTGAGACCGAGGTCGAATCGCGCCGTTAGGGGAGTTCCAGTACTCGCCTTGTGGTCGTAGAACCGCGCGAACCCATACTGCTGCATGACGCTGTGCTGGTGATCCCAGGCCCACACCAGCGGGAGGAGCGTCAACGGCGCCCACAGGATTTTCACAGCGATGCCGAGCGCGATTGCAATCGGCCAGATGAGCAGAGGCTCGCGCCAACGCCTCCGATCTTCCGGCACTCCGTACGCGCGGAGCCAGGTCGCGAAGTGGCGCGGCGCCGTAATCCACAGGCTGAATGACACGACCGCGACAGCCGACAGCCAGAGTTGGCTCGCGTAGCCGGCGGCGACTGCGGCAAACGGAAGCCCGAGGAACCAGACCCAGTCGCCACGGGGACTGACGATGTACGCGGCTCGAATCACGATGGGCGGCTCCTGCTGGGTCTCTCGTCCCGCGTATTCGCGATGTTTGGCGACGGCGATCTACTGGGCGGGTTGGGTCGTCTCGCAGGTTGTCGACGGATGTCGGAGCCCGTGTTTCCAAGAACGCACGCAATTTCAGCGAGTTGCGCGGAATGGACCTGCTCCGGAGTGCAAGGGAATCGGGCCTTGCGAAGCGATTGTGAATTCAAGGTTAAAGGTTAAATTTTGAACCCTAGCGATGAAAAGGACTACGTCGGCGCCTCACGGCTAGCGGGCGACGACCGTGCACCAGCGATGCGGCCAGCTGGCCAAGAGCCGCCCCGCGCCTGCGCGTTGAGACGCGGAAAACACTGCAACCGAGCAATTCCGATTCGACGACGGCCTGCTCACGTCGATGCAGCCCGAGATTCGCACGACGTCACGTTCACGCTTGCCGCTGTCCGGGGACAAGCCCGCCTTCCGGGAGGAGGATGCGGTTTGGCATCCGATCTCGAGTGGGATGCAATCGGCGGAGTCCGCTTCGCCGCCGCGGGCTGACGGCGAGGCACTGCGAACGGTGCGCGGTACGACCCAGCACGAGAGGGAGACACGTCGAATGCCGAAACTCGGTTCAGAACAGCGGGAGCAACCGCGCCTCCGCGGCGGGACCCGTCGCCGAACACTCGATGCCGTCTCTTGGGGATTCCTGCTGGGTATCGCCGCATTGGGGTCGGCGGCCCACCGAGCCGCCTCGCTGGAGCCGGTTGCACAGACGGATGCGCACGATTCGGCTCCGGCCTTCTTGCAGACTCCCGGGGCCCCTGCAGGCGCGCCGAACGTCGTTCTCGTGCTGGTCGACGACATGGGCTTCGGCGATCTCGGGTCTTACGGATCCGAGATTCCGACGCCGAACCTCGATCGCCTCGCCGAGAATGGCCTTCGCTACACGAATTTCACCGTCACCGCGCTGTGCTCTCCCAGTCGTGCGGCGTTGCTGACCGGGCTGAATCATCACAACGCCGGCATGGGATTCCTCTCGAACTTCGATCTCGGTCATCCTGGATACAGGGGCGAGATTGCGCCCGACGTCATGACGCTCGCCGAGATCTTGCGAGAAAATGGCTACAGCACCTTGATGACGGGAAAGTGGCACCTGGTCAACATGGCCCACGAATCCCAGGTCGGCCCCTTCGACAATTGGCCGACGGGCCGTGGCTTCGAGCGGTTCTGGGGCTTCCTCGACGGCGAGGTGAATCAATTCCATCCCAACTATCTCGTGAGCGGAAACGAGTTCCTCGAATCCGTTCCAGAAGGCTTCTACTTCCCAGACGCGATGACCGATCGCGCAGTCACGATGCTGAAGACTCAGCATGCGATCGCTCCAGAGAAGCCGTTCTTCCTTTACTACGCGACTGGGGCAATGCACGCGCCACATCAGGCCAAGCCGACCGATATCGCCCGCCACGAGGGCCGCTATGACGTCGGGTGGGACGAAGTTCGTGCGGCGCGCTTGGCTCGGCAAAAGGAATTGGGTGTCGTACCGCAGGAAACGGAGCTCGCGACCTACGACAAGGAGGTCGTCCCGTGGCATGACCTCGACGCGCCCCAGCGCGAGATGGCCGCACGATTCCAGGAGATCTTCGCCGCCTTTCTCGACAATCTCGATCAGAACATCGGCCGGCTGGTCGACCACCTCGAAGAGACCGGACAGCTCGCAAACACGGTCTTCATCGTTCTCGCGGACAACGGTGGGAGTCGCGGAGGGGGCCTCGAGGGGCGCGCGAATTCGGTTCGACGACATTCCAAAGTCGAGGACAACTTCGACTACAACCAGAGCGTGCTGGACGAGTTGGGATCCGTCACGACACGTCCCAACTACCCCATGGGTTGGATGCAGGTCAGCAACACGCCCCTGGCCCGCGGTAAGGCGACGCAGCACGGTGGCGGAAATCGAAGTCCGCTCATCATCCATTGGCCTCGCGGGATCGAGGCGCGCGGGGAGCTCCGGGGGCAGTTTCATCACGTCACCGATATCGCGCCCACGGTTCTCGACGCCATCGGGATCGAGCCGCCCGAGCGATGGCGGGGGAACACCGTTCGCGCGATGGACGGCGTGAGCATGCGAGACACGTTCGAGTCGGCGGAGACGCCGAGCCGCAGAACCCAGCAGTACTACGAGGTCGCGGGGCATCGCGCGTTCGCTACCGCCGACGGATGGAAGATCGTCACGTTCGTCGACAACAAGGACTCGTTCACCGTGCCTTGGGACGAAGCGGAGTGGCGCCTGTTCCGGACCGATCGAGACGTGTCCGAAAGGCACGACCTTTCGAGCGAGCATCCCGACAAGGTCCGGGAACTCGAAGCGCGCTGGTGGGAGGCGGCCCGAACGAACCAGGTTCTTCCGATCGACGATCGGGTGTACACGAATCGCGTGGACCGGAGCGCTTTGTCGGCAGAGAAGCGGCAGGTCCTGCGACGGGGAACGGAGACGTTGCCGATGTTCGGCGCTCCGATGACGCTCGGCCGCGACTTCTCGATCGAGACGACGATTCGACGCACAGACACCTCGGAAGAGGGCGTGATCGTGGCTCACGGCGACCTCGCGTCCGGATACACGCTCTACATCCAGGCAAATCGGCTCCACTACGAGCTGAATCGCGCTGGCGACCGCTTTCACCTGGTCTCGCCAGAGCTCCCCGGCGGCGAGGTCGAGATCGCATTCGTCTTCGATCAGACCGCACCGCTCTGGAGCATTGCGAAGAGCGCCTTGCGATCTGGGCGAATCGATCTGATGGCCGCGCTTGCCGGGACGGCCCACCTCGAGGTGGACGGCGAACGTGTTGCGAGCCTCGATCTGCCGGCCGGGGGTGCCTTGCCGACATGGGAAGGCCTCGATGTCGGTCGGGACATGCGACTGCCCGTGACGCCGGCCTATGAAGCGCCGTTCGAGTTCGAAGGAGACTTCGACTCGGTCGTCTTCGACCTTCGCTGAAGCCGAACTCGGCTCGCACTCACGTTCGACCGGAGGCCCTCCCGAGAGGGCGCGAGAAAGGAACCCATCGTGTCTCAGGAACAGACGACGAACGAATCGAAACGAGCGGTTGCGAAAAAGATCTTCGAAGAGGTCAACGGATTTCCCGCGCCCGAGCCGACCGACTTCCTGCAGGAAGTCAGCCTCGACCACATCTTCGGCGAAGTGTGGACTCGCTCTACCCTGACGCGGAAAGAACGCCGGTGGATAACGCTAACGGCGATTGCGATGACCGGGGCACAGCCCGCGATGGATATCCACGTGCGGTCTGCGCTTGCGACGGGTGACATCTCGCGCGAAGAGATGGCGGAGTTCGTCGCGCACTTCTCGCACTACGCGGGTTTTCCGCTCGGCAGTCAGATCTACACGAGCTTCATGAGAATTTCGAGCGAGCTGGACGCGGCCTAGCGCGAAAGACCCGGAGAGATCATGGCAGGAGATACGATGAACGACTTCAGCGGCAAACGGGTCCTCGTGACCGGCGCGGGAGCGGGAATTGGTCGGGCCGTCTCGGCTCGGCTGGGGCGCGCTGGGGCGGCAGTGGCCTGCCTCGACCTCGACCGAGAATCGGCCGAGAAGGCAGCGGCTGAGGTGGGGACGGCCGGGATTGCGATCGCGGCAGACGTTTCGAGCGAATCCGACGTGGCGAGTGCCGTCGACACGGCCGCCAAGCAGATGGGCGGGCTCGACGTCCTGGTCAACAACGCCGGCATCACCATCATCAAGAGCTTCGAGGAGTCGACTGTCGAAGAGTGGGATCGGACGATGAACGTCAATCTCCGCTCCATGTTTCTCGTGACGCAGAAAGCGCTTCCGTTCCTCAAGGCTTCAGAGGGCGCAGCCGTCGTCAACATGGCCTCGATGGCAGCGTCTCACTTCACCGTGCCGCATGTGCCCTACGCGGCGTCGAAAGGCGGAATCGTTTCGTTCACGCGTGATGTCGCATTCGAATTCGCCGCGCACGGAATCCGCGTCAATGCGGTGGCGCCCGGCCCGATCGCGACGAGCATCCTCGGCGAGCTCAGCGACGAGCAGATCGCACAGGCGGGACTCAAGTTCTTGCTCGGCCGAATGGGCAGGCCCGACGACATCGCCGAGGCCGTTGCCTTCTTGGCGTGCGACCGTGCGGCTTACATCACCGGAGTCACGCTGCCCGTAACCGGCGGGGCTGAACTCGCCACGCGTCCGCTTCGGCCCGAAGACGCGTAGTTCCTCCGGGCGTTGGGTTTTTCGACCTCGGCGTGCCAGAGGATGATCTGCCGAACGGAGGAGCGCTAACCTCGAT
>CBDCWV010000003.1:0-141192 GCA_965223565.1 Myxococcota bacterium
CCAGAACCTGCTCGTCGTCTTCGCCGAGGACGTCTGGCAGGTCGGGCCGCGGGGCTTCGGGATCCTGCACGCGGCCTCCGGGATCGGTGCCGTCGTGGGCTCGTTCTGGATGGCCTCGCGCGCGCCCGAGGCCGGCCGCCAGCATATGATGATCGCCAGCGTCATCTCTTTCGGGCTGCTGCTCGCCGGCTTTTGCTGGAGCCCCTGGTTTCTGCCGGCGATCGCCCTGGTCTTCGTGGCAAACATCTTCTCCAGTACCTTCAGTACCCTCAACAACGTGGCGATTCAGATGGTAATTCCCGATTCGGTGCGCGGGCGGATCTCGAGCTTCCTGATGATGTCGGTGTCGCTGCCGCTGCTCGGCAACCTGCCTGTCTCGGCCGTCGCCAAGCAGGTCGGTGCGCCGACGGCGGTCGGTGGGGCGGCATTGCTGGCCGTCGCCGTCGCGGTCGTCTTCTATGCCTCGAGCCGCGAATTGCGGAATCTCGACGAGCGCGTTCGGGAGGGCGTTCGGCCGCGCAGCAAGCGCCAGACCGGGCTCTCGCGAGCCGACGCAGGCAGGAGGACGGCATGATCATCACGATCTCGCGGACCTACCTCGCGGGCTCCTCGGCGGTTGCGGCGCGAATCGCCGAGCAGCTCGACTGGACGGTCGTCGACGACGCCCTGATCGAAGCCGTCGCCGAGCGTTCGGGCTTCAGTCCCGAGGAAGTCCAGAGTCTCGACGAGAGCGTGCCTTCGTTCCTCGAGCGATTCGCACAGTCCTCGGCGCTCTCCTTTCCGGAGTTCCTGGCCGCGACGCCCTCCGTGATCGAGGAGCCCGACGCCCTCAAGCTCGCGCACGTCGCGCGCGACGTGATCGAAGAGCTCGGCCATCGCGACCGCATCGTAATGGTCGGCCGTGCCGCCGCCGCCGTCCTCGCGCGCGAGCGCGCAGCGATCCACGTGCGTCTGGTGGCCTCGCACGAGCACCGCGTCCAGCTGGCGATGCGCACCTTGGGTCTCGACGAAGCCGCGGCGCGCGCAACCGTCGACGAACGCGACTACAACCGCGCCCGCTACCACAAAGAGTTCTACGACCGCGACTGGAACGACCCGCTCAACTACCACATGGTGCTGAACACGGAGCTGCTCGGGACCGATGGCGCCGCGGATCTGGTCGTCGCCCGGGCGCGAGCGCTCGGCTATTGATCCTGCGCGATTCGGGTGGCTGGCGCGTACCAGATCGGTGACGTCCAGGCCCGCTCCTGGATCGTCTTCGGTAGGATCGGGTCGTCGCAGCTCGCCGGACGATCCTCGGGTGCGAAGGCGTTGCACTCGAACGTGCTCCAACGACAGCTCGGATTCTCGAGCACACGGGCGTAGTAGACCGCGTGCTGCTCGGGATCGAAGTCCGGGTCGGACCAGACGCCGCAGAGCGTGTCGTGCCCGGCGCCGATTGGCTCGCAGGTCGCAAGATCGACCCCCGCATCGCTCTCGGCCGTGCCGGCGACCGTATAGACGGCCTGGTGCATCGCGTCGCCGGCTCCGGGCCAGGCCTTCACGATCTCGATCTTCTGGAGGGGCAGGGACGGAATCCCCGGCGCGCCGGGATCGCGCGTCGCCGCGACGAGGAAGCGGGGCGCCCCCTCGCCATCGGGCCGGGCGGGGAGATCGGCGCCCATCGGGACACCCTCTGCGTAGGCGCGCTCGAGCAGTCGCCGGTCGTTGCAGAGCGCGTGGCCGGGCGACGTTTCCGCGGCCCAATCGGCTCGCCAGCTCGCGAAGAAACGGGGCTCGATCCGGGTGCCGCTGGTCCCGAAGGTCTCGCGTCGTCGCATCGCGTCGAACAGGGCGTGGCGCGAATTCTGCTCGGCCCAGACCCCCGTCAGACCACCGGGGTTGAAGGCGGCCGGCGCCAGCGCCGGCATGTGTCGGACCAGCCGCTGGTCCGGACGGCGATCGTCGGCGCCGCGCACCCCGTCGAAGGAGCGTTCCTCGGTATCGCCGGGGTTGGCGTTGTGCATGTCGGTCGAGGCCGAGTGGCCGAGCTTGATCGGGTTGACCCCGATCCGCGCCTTCTCGCGTAGACCCTCGACGAGCGCGTAGCGGGAGAAGTCGACGCGCGACTGACAGCCCTTGCCGAGGATCGCGCCCGCTTCGGTTCCGCCCCGACAGGGCGGAGGTGCGGGATCGAGGGCGCGCCACTTCTCGAAATCGCATTGGGGGTCGCGGCCGCCGTAGACCTGCCAGAGCCCGTTGCGGCACTCCATGCTGCCCTTCGTCTGCATCACCTCGATCAGGGGCTCGAGTCGCTGCCAGAGTCGCGCCCGCTCGCGTTGGCGCTCGAGCGGCTCGTCGCGGTAGTCGATGGCGAACATCTGCCCGTTGCTCATGTTCGAGTTGTGCGGGATCGTGATCGCATCGCAGCCATCGCCGGCGTCCAGACAGTCGTCGCGCAAGGTCTCCCACAAGCCCCAGCGGCTCGGCTCGTCGACCCAGGCCACGACGCGGTCGGGCACGCGGGCGTCGCGAAAGATCACGTTGCGATGGACCTTCGCGAAGTCGGGCGTGGCGGTGTACTCGTAGCCGTTGAACGTGGTGAAGCGGCAGGCGGTCGTGCGGTCCTGGAAGCGCTCTGCGGCGCGCCGGTTCTCGAGCCAAGCGCCATCCATCGCGCGCTTGCAGAGCGCGAAGTCCTCGCCACAGAGCTCGCGATTGCGAAGCGGCGTTCCGACGCCGCCGCCCGTCACGACATTGAGCGCGGACTCGAAGCGCTCGAAGTCGTCGGTCTTCTGGCTCGGGCCGTTCTCGCGCACGATGCGGCAGATCCGGTGGTCGTAGACGGGCGACTCGGGATCGATGCAGAGGCGCAGCTCGCCCATCGACGAGGCGTGATCGGTCACGGCACTGAAATCGAGCGGTCGTTCGAGCTGGACGCGTCGATCGCCGGCGAAGTCGATCGGCTCGCCCGTCGCGAAGCGATAGGCGTCGTCGGGCGTGCCGGGCGTCTCGAACGTGTAGGCGTCGAGCGAGCGCGCGGTATGGACGTGCAGCTCCCCGAAATAGGCGTTGCGCAGGGACGTATTGTCGCGACATCGGACCTCGGATGCACGGTCGGAGATCGCGCGCGAGGACGCGTCGAGCGCGGTCTCGCCGGCTGCGCCCAGCGTCGTCTGGGGCGGCGATTCTCGGGCGACGCAGGCCACGAGGAGTGCGACGCCGATCAGCAGGCATGCGCGTCGCGCGCGTTCGATCGAGGGCTCGGAGCGGGTCATCTCGGGTCTCCCGTGTGAGCTGCGAGCGTAACGAGAAATCAATCGACGCGGGACGCGGAGCTCGCCGGATCGCCCGGATCGCGTTCGGGCGGATCCGGGTGGGTTCCACCCGGACGTTCCGCGCATTCGCGGGCGGGCGCGAGAAGAAAGAGCAGCGCGGCCGGGAGGAGAAAGAGTGCGAGCTGCCCGAGTCCGGCCATCGCGCCTCCCCCGCGCGGACTCGTGAGGTTCCAGACGAGATGGCTCGCAGCGACGTAGATCGCATAGCTGATGGCGGCGGGCCAGACCCAGCGCTGCCGCCGTGCGAAGCCGAACGCTGCGACGGCGAAGACGAGCCAGTGGAGCGGCGCCGTCGCCTGCGCCAGCCGTCCTTGCAGCTCGATGCCGAGCCAGATCTCGACGTCGCGGACGGCCGGGATCGTGAGGTCGCGGTAGGCCAGGAACGCGACCGTTCCTGCGCAGAACAGCGCGAGCCAGGGCTCGACGCGTCGAGGCCTGGCTTCGCCCGGCCGCGCGGCAAGGTCATTCCGCTCGGGCCTCAACGGTCGATCTCCCGCGCGTCGGCGCTCGACACGATCGAGAGATCCGAAGCGACGCGCGTTGCTCGCGGGAGTGCCAGGCCGGCGACGAAGCCGACGATCAGCATCACCAGGTTGCCGAAGATCGCGGCGTAGTAGAGGTCGAAGCCGACGGGGATCGGGAGGGGCAGCCAGCCGAGCGTCCACAGGGTGTACGCGACGGTCGCCACGATTCCGCACCAGATCGCGCGCGCATCGCCCAGCGGCGTGAAGAAGCCGATCAGATAGATGCCGAGCAGGCCCCCGCCGAGCAGCGCCGTCAATCGGATCGAGATGTCCTGCAGACTCGGGCCCTCGGCCTCGAGCATGGCGACGGCGCCAGCCAGCATGACGATCGAGGCGATCGCGGCGACGACCCAAGCCACGCGCAGGTAGTGCCGGTCGCTGGCCTCCCGCACGAAATGACGTCGATAGATGTCGACGATCCAGACCGTCGAGATGGCATTGATGCTCGAGTCGAGCGAGGACATGCCCGCGGCGAGCGCAGCGGCCACCACGATCCCCGCGATGCCATGGGGCAGGTAGTTCAGCACGAAGAAGGGCACGATTCCCTCCGGCTTCTCGCGGCCGTCGAGCATCGCGATGGCCTCGGGCTCGGGGTAGACCTGGAAGAAGGCGAACAGAGCGGTGCCGAGGAACATGTAGAAGAACCACGTCGGCACGCCGACCAGGACGTTCGTCCACATCGCCCGGCGCGCCTCGGCGAGCGAGCGTGCAGAGCAGTAGCGCTGGACGTAGTGTTGCCCGGTCGCGAAATCGGTCAGAAAGAAGTTGAAGCTCATCAGGAGCATCAGGGGAACGGTCTTCTGCGAAAAATCGATCGTCCAGCCCGTTCGGACGAGCGTGCCGTCGACGCGGTCGCCGAGCGCGAACTTCTCGTGGGCGGCCGCGATCTCGAAGATCTGTCCCATGCCCTCCGGCAGGAGCACGACGATCGTGACCAGGCAGAGAAGGCTCCCGAGCAGCAGCACGACGGTCTGGATCACGTCCGTCCAGATGACGGCATCGATCCCGCCGACGATCGTGTAGACGGCGACGAAGCTGCCCGCGACGAGGATGCAGACGGTCTCGTCGACGCCAGTCAGCATCTCGAGCATGGTCGCGACGAGGTAGAGGATGAAGCTCACGCGTAGGAGCTGGGCCGCGATGTAGGTGGCGGCGCCGTAGGCGCGGATCGAGGCGCCGAAACGCGCTTCGAGATATTCGTAGGCCGTCATGGTGCGGCCACGCCGGAAGAAGGGGATGAAGAGCCAGGCCGCGAGCGCGGCTGCGACCGGCATGAAGGTGTAGGGCAGGAAACGGAGCCAATACGTCTTGTAGGCATCCGCTGGGAGCGACAGGAACGTGATCGAGCTGATCGCGGTTCCGACCATCGACAATCCGATCGCCCAGCCGGGAAAGCGGCGGCCGCCCACGAAGTACTCTTCGGTATCCGTGTTTCGACGGCCGAAGTAGAGACCCATCAGGGCCATCGCGCCGAGATAGACGACGACACAGACCCAGTCGATCGGATGCAGCGTCATCGGCGGAGTCCGTTCTCTCGCGTCCCGGGTGGCGTGCGCGTCGGACTGCTAGCCGGCTGGAACCAGACGCGGCAGGATCTCGGAGATCGAACCGCGCAGGCAGGCGTCGGCGATCGCGTCCATCTCGGTCGGCTCGCCGTTCACGATCACGATCCGGGCCCCCGATTCCTTGGCCACGGGGACCATTGCGGCGATCGGATAGACGGCCAGGGTCGTGCCGATCGCGAGCAGCAGGTCACATCGCTCTGCGGCGCGTTGGGCCCGTTCGAGATCGTGCGCGACCAGTCCCTGCCCGAACGAGATCGTGGCCGACTTGAGCATGCCTCCACAGCTTCGGCAGGGCGGATCCGCCTCGCCCGCCTCGACCCGGGCGAGCGCTCTCGCCATCGGCGCGCGCTCGCCGCAATCGAGGCACTCGACCTCCTGGAGCGTGCCGTGGATCTCGACGATGCGCTCGGGGTCGGAGCCGGCCGCTTGATGGAGTCCATCGACGTTCTGGGTGACCAGCGTGTCGAGTCGACCGACGCGCTCGAGATCGACGAGCGCGTGGTGACCCGCGTTCGGCTCGCGCTTGTTGGCCTCCGTCTCGAGGCGCCAACGCCAGCTGCGTTGGCGTACCGCGGGATCGGTGCGGTAGACCGCGAGCGTCGCCATCTTCTCGGCGTCGGGATCCTTCGTCCACAGACCCTGGGGACCACGAAAGTCGGGGATGCCGGAATCGGTCGAGATCCCGGCGCCCGTGAGGACGGCGACCGATCGCGCCTGCTCGAGCCAGGTCCGTACGCGCCCGATCTCCTCTGCGAGCGGGTCCTTCTCCATCGGGTCTCCTTCGAACGGCCGATTGCGGGTGCGGAGCGCAGCGCCTTGATAGCCCCGAGCGCGCCAAGCCGCAGCCAGGGGCGACGATCGATCGTCCTCAGCAGCAGTCGGTTGCGCCCGAGCGCTGGTCGTGCCAGGCCCCCAGATCGACGAAGAGACGCTGTCTCGCGGCCGCGACCATCGCGCGTGTCGGATCGATCACCCAGGGTCCGGAGCGCACGACCCGCAGGCTCGCGGTCTCGCCTTCGGCGAGCACGATTTCGCGGTCGCCGTCGAAGGCGAGCAATCCCGGGCCGGTCCAATCGGTCGACTCGCCGAGCTCGACGCGCCGGACGCCCTCGATGCCGACGTTGGCATAGAGCCCCGGCGAGATCGGTGCGCGCAGGGCCCGGCCCGAACGCTCGGGGTGTGCCTCGGGGCGGGTCGTGACCTCGACCGCGAAATCATCTTCCGCTTGGCACGGCATCAGCAGGCCACCGACCGGGGACAGACCCACGCTGGCCGGCTCCGCCCGCGTGAGCAGCACGCGCGCCAGCTTTTCCGGATCGGCCTGGAGCAGGCTGCCCGGATGATCGCCGACGAGCAAAGCACAATCGATCAACGCCATGCTCTCGTCGCCCGCGTCGGTCACGACCTCGAGGCATTTGGCGCGGCTGGCCGCGTCTTCGAGTGCCAGGCGACCCGAGGCGACGAGTCCCGCGGCCGCTCCCGCGATCGTCGCCTCGATCTCGAAGGGAAAGACGTTGTTCGTGCCGGTCGAGAGCGGGAGCAGCACGACGTCGCGATCGGCGCGCGTGATCGCTCGGCTCGTGCCGTCGCCGCCGAGCGCGACGATCGCACCGCAGCCGCGCGCGCGCAGCGTTCGCGCCGCGTCCTGACTGTCGACGCCACGGCCGGTCAAGCTGTGCTCGATCAGCTCGCAGTCGACGGGAAGCGCGAGCGCCTCGGTGGCGGCGGCGGTGATTCGAAAGGCATCGCGGGAGAGGAGGATCTTCTCGACGCCTGCCGCGGCGGCCCCGACGACGATGCGCGTCACCTGGTTGCGCTTGTCCTCGATCGTCGACGTGCCGGCGCGAGCGAAGAGCCTGCGCGCGTCCCGACCCGAGTGGGGGTTGACGATGATGCCGAGCGTACCCGCGTTCTGCATGTCGGCGCGGACGCTATCTCGCCGCGGCTCGGCACGCGAGGAGAATCCGCATACCCACTCCGGGAAAGACCCGGGGATCGACTCGGCCCTTCGCTTCATTCTCTCCCGTGAGCGACGCGCCGCGGCGCGTTCGGCTCAAGCGCCACGCGCCTTCAGGCCGATGCAAGAGGCGGCGCAGACGCGCGGGACTGAATGCGCTTTCGACTCGCAGGGCCAGCAGCACCACAGGGGGCGGGTTGCGTCGGGGTTCGGCGGAGGGGGATCCGTGACAGATCGAGGGCGCAGACGCCGCAGCCTGGCGGCGATCGCGGTCGCGCTCTGCTTCGCCGGGAGCGTGGCGGGCGTCGCGCACCACGTCACCGCCTCGCTCGAGCGGGAGCGGCGCGAACGTATTCGCTCGCTCGAGAGTCTGGCTGGCATCTCGCTTGCGTTGTTCCGAGCCGAGGCCGCGCGCATCGAGGGCGAGCTCGAGCGGATGCGCACGATGCTCCGTGCCGAGGGGCTCTGGTCGGCGGCCGCCCGCCGTGGTCGCGACGCTTCGAGCGAAGTGAGCGAGGCCCAACGCGTGCGGCTCGAACGCTCGTTGCGCCGTGGACTGGCCGATGCGCCCGGCTTCGACGGACTCGAGCTCGTCGTGGCTGGCGACGCCGGGCTCTCGCTCGTCGGCTTCGTGCGGGGTGAGACGCTCGTCGAGAAGCGCGCCTGGGAGGGCGCCGAGGGCGAAGGGCGGGCGAAGGCGCTGTGGTACGGGGAGACGGTACGTCGGGCGGTCGGATCGGAGGGTCGGCAGGTCGAGTGGGGCGGGCTTTCGCCCTTTGCGCCCGATGGCAGCTTGCGACAACGCCTGGCAATCGCGCTCCATGCGCCCGGGGAGCTCGTCCAGGGTGTCCTCGTCGCGCGCGTCGACCTACGTCCCTGGGCCACGAAGCTGGTCGCGCTCGGTGCCCGCTCGAAGCAGGCACTCGAGCTGCTCTCTCCGGAGGGTGCACCGCTCCTGCCGTCCGTGGCCGGCGTCGCAGGCGAGGTGGTGGCAGCGCAGTCCGAAGCGCGGATCGGGCTGTTGGCCCGCGCGCGCGAGCAGACGCCCGAGCTGGCGCGGATCGAGCTCGCGGGTCGACAGCTGCTCGCTCAGCCGCTCGCCCTCGGCGAGGCCGAGGGCGCCGACATACCCCTGCTCTGGCTCGTGCTCGAGACGGCGCTGCCCCAGCTCGATCGTGTCGCCTGGCTCTCGGGTCCGTGGCTGCCCGGTCTCGTTCTGAACGGCCTGGTCGCCGCACTCGCGATCGCGCTCCTCACACGGCGCGAGCGCGCGGGCCGGGCGACGTCGATCGCCGATTCCGATCGCGCCGCGCAGCCGGATGCAGCACGACGCCTCGAGGATGGACTCGCACGCGGTCGGGATGAGGCCGCCGAAGTGGGCACGCGAATCGGGGACGGGCAGGGTGGTCGTGCGGAGGCCGTCGAGACCGGCGGCGCGCACCCGGCCGAGACGGAAGCGACGCGGGAGCCCCGATCGAGGCCCTTCGCGACGCGGCCCTGGCTCGCGGACGTACGCGCCTGCCTCGAGCGCGAAGCGGCAGTTCGGGGCCTGGCCGTCGATGTCCGGTGTCGTAAGGACATCGCGCGGGAGATCGAGAGCGATTCCGGCTGGCTCGGCGGACTGCTCGTGGCGATCGGTCGCGAGGCGCTCGCCTCGACGACCGCCGATCGCGTGCAGCTCGAGATCTGTGAGGAGGCCGACGACGGTGGCGCTCGCTCACTTCGCTTCGCATTCGAAGCGGAAGGCGGTGCGCTCGATCCACTCGCAGGAATGCACCCGATCGCCCACGCGCTCGGCGCCCGCTTCGAGCCCGAAGGCACACATCGACTCGCGCTCGTCGTTCCCGCCAGCGACTAGCGCGCGGCGCGTCGATCTCGAGCGAGCGCAGCCGGGTGGCTTCCTAGGCGCTTGCCTCGTCGGCATTCCTGAGCGGGGCGGGCCAGGGTGCTTCGCTCAGGCACTCGGGTGGGCCTTCACTTCGAAGCGTGAAGAGCCCGAAGCCGTGACGCGCCGGCAGGCCCTCGCTCGGCATTCGGCTCTCGTCCATCGCCTGGATCGAGGCGAGCAGCCGCTCGACCTCCGGCGCATCCGGCGTGAGCCCAGCCCCTCGGGCCGGACCGACGACGAGATCGGCGAGATGGCCGAAGGCGGCGACGACCCGCGCGTCGAAGCGCGCGCCGAGTGCCGCGGCGAGATCGACGTCGGCGGCCGCGATGCCCCCGTCGTCACCCCGGAACGGAGGCCGTCCGAGTCCGGCCTGCTCCGTCAGGGCGTCGGGTAGGAAGGCCCAGATCTCCTCCAGCCGCGCCACCACCGACGCCGAGAGCTTGAGGGGTCCGCCCGCGAGGCGGCCGACGAAGACGAAGACGGCATCGCGCTGCATGACATGGGCAATGCGTTCGAGGATCTCCTCGAGCCGCGGTTGCGCGTGGAGGGCATCCGACGCGAGCCAGACGTCGGTCCCTTCGCCCGTCGTCCATTCGCAGAGATCGCCCTCGGCGACCTCGATCCGTTCGCCGAGGCCGGCGCGTTCGATCGCCGCCCGCCGCATTCGCGCCCGCTCGCGATCGCTGTCGAGGACCTCGACCGCGAGTGCGCTCACGCCGCATGCTTCGAGGCCCTGCACCAGTCGGACCTCGGCGTCGAGCCGACCGCCGGCGAGGCTGCGAACGCGCAGCGGCCGATCCGTCGACGTGTCACCGCTGCGCAGCTCGATCAGCTGCGCGGCGATCAGGTCGCTGAGCGTCGTGGCGTCGAAGGCCTCGCTCGCGATCGCGTCTCGCCAGGCCGACAGCACGGCGGGTGTGTCGACCGGATCGGGCGAGACGAAGAGGGGCTCGCGCGCTTCTCGCGCTGGACGGGCGGGTGCCGCGGGCTCGGAAACGCCGGGCTCCGAGGCCGGTGCGTTCGTCCGTTCCAGCTCGGTCGGGGGCAGGCGTTCGCCGATCGCTGCGTCGATTCGCGCGAGCGTCTCGCAGAGTCGTGCGATCCGCTCGTCGCGCCGTACGACGTCCGCCTCGAGCGCTTCGCGGTCGCGCGCCGCGCGGTCGAGCTCGTCCTCGAGTGCTTCGATCCGGCGCCGGGCCTGGTTCAGGCTGTCCTTACCCGCCTGCAGCTGTTGATCGCGGGCGCCGAGCCCGTCGAGGGTGACGCGCAGGTGCTCTTCGCGCGCCGAGATCTCGAGATCGCGTGCTTGCAGCGTCTCTTCCAGGGCGGCCTGGGCGCTCGTGAGCTCTGCGTTCTCCGCTCGCAATCGGGCCGTGAGGTCGGTCATCTCGCGATGGCGCAGGTGGGCGTCCGCGAGTGCCTGGCGCGATGCGTCCCGCTCGGATTCGAGCTCGCTGCATCGCTCCACGTGATAGGCGACCTCGTTCTCGCGGTCCTCGGCGCGCGCGGTTGCGATGGCGAGCTCGGTCGCGAGGCCAGCGATCTCGTTCGTCCGCGCACGAAGCTCGTCGTCGGCCGCCTCGAGGCGGTTGCGCAGGCCGACGACCTCCGCGCGCAACGCGCGCTCGCCCTCCGGCAGCGGCGCCAACGCGCCGCGTGCCGCCTGCAGGGAGACGGCGAGCTTCTCTTTCGCCGCGCGCGTTCCCGCCAGCTCCTCGCGCGTCGTCGAGAGCTGATCGAGCAGCTGGTCACGCTCGAGACCGAGCTGGTCGACCTCGCTGCGAAGGAGCTCGAGCTGCTTGTCCTTCTCTTCGTCCGGTGCTTCAGGCGTGGTCGCGAGCGGCGCATCGTCTTTCGCCGTGCTGTCGGAAGCCTGCATCTGGCTGCGGAGAGCGGTCAGCTCCCGCTCGCGTTCCCGCAAGCGGGCTTCGAGCTCGGCGCGGTTCGCTGGCTGCGCATCGTCGACGACGCCGTCGCCGTGCGCAGGGGCGCGATCCGCGGTGACGGGCGGCTGCCCCGGCGAGCCGGGATCGGCGAGCAGGGCCTCGGCGCGCGCTTCGAGCAGCGGCTGCTCGCTATTCGCGGCGGGCCGCGGAGCGATCGACTCCCAGTCGTCTTCCGATGGGCCCGTCTCGGCGGGCTCGGCACTCGGCTGCGGCTCGACGGCTTCCGCGCCCGATGCGTCGTCGTCTTCGGGCTTGGCCGATCGGGTCGATCTCGTGGACCCGGACGCCGCGGGCGTCGGCGCGGGCGCCGGCTCCTTGCCGAAGCCGAGCGCGGCAGCGAAATCGGCCTCGTCGCCCGACAGCGTCGCCGCATCGAGCTTCATCGATGCGTCGAGGCGGGCCTCTGCTCGACTGTCTTCCGCCTCGGGCGAATCCGTTTGCGCGTGCGCCATGGCTCGATTCCGCGCACACGTGGAGGCGCGGACATCCTCCCCGTCTGCGCATCGGTTGCGGGCGAAAGGAGCTTGACGCGGGCTGCCGGGCGCGAACGCAAAACGAGACAAACCTCGATCGCGACTCGGGGAGAGACAGTACGTGCGCATCCGGCATTGCACGGAGTGGGGGACTCGGCCGAACGCGCAGGGGACGACCCGCCGTCGGGGTTCGACGACGCATGCGGGCGCCCGTCGCGGACGCTCGGCTCAGGGGCGATGGCGTGGCGGGCCGCTCGCGATGCGATCGGCCATGCTGCGGACCATTCGAACCGCGATCGCGGGATTGCAGGTGACGAGCTGCTCGAGCTCCGCCTCGTTGAACAGACAACACCAGGTGTCACCGCGCGCCCGCAGGGTAGCCTGGCGGCGCGCGCCGGTCAGCGTCGAGATCGCCCCGAGGAACGTGCCCTCGCGGGTCTCGACCGCGACCTCGCGTTCGTCCACCTCGACACCGATCCCTCCGCGTAGCAGCAGCACCGTGTGTTGGGCCGGATCGGTCACGCCGGCGATCACCTCGTCGTCCTCGAATTTCACGAAATAACGGTCGAATCCCGGACCACGGCAGATGGACGCCCAGAGCGGATCGACGAGCGTCTCGATCAGGCGGGCGATCTCGCTCGGATCGATCGCGCTCCGCCGTGCGGATGCGATCGTCGCCGTGTCGAGACCGAAGCCGCTCGCGATCGCGCGAATCCGCGCGAGCACCTCACCCGTCCCGCCCGGGCGCGAGGCGGGCTCGATATGGAGCAGCTCCATCACGATCTCTTCGAGTGGCGGCGGGCAATCGAGGGCGACGTCCGAGACCGCCTGCAGACCGTAGATGTTGCCCTGCTCGCGTGTCCGCAATACGTCCTGGCGTTTGTTGAGGTCGATCCCCGTGAACAGGGCCCAGGCGGTCGCGCCAACGCCCCAGAGATCCGTGCGCAGGTCGAAGCTCTGGACCTTCGCGGTCGCCTGCTCGGGTGCACGGTAGCCGTGCGTGCCGAGCCCGATCGAGAGCTGCCCCTGGTGCAGCAGTCCCTTCGACATGCGTGAGGAGTGGGAGACACCGAAATCGGTCAGGACGTAGCCGCCATTGCCGTCGAGCAGGACGTTCGAGGGCTTCACGTCGAGGTGCAGGACCGAGGCGCGGTGGGCTGCGCCGAGGGCCTGGAGCAGATCCGAGAGCAGGCGCCAGGTCTGCTCCGCGGAGAGCCGTCCGAGGAAGGGCCAGGCGTCGGCGAGGCTGCCGGCCGGGAAATACTGGATTGCGGCGAAGCAGGTCTCGCCGTCGATATTCCAGTCGTAGAGCTTGGGAATCCGATCGTGATGGACCGCGAGCAGCGCCGCCAGCTCGCGCTTGAGCGAATTGCGCGCTTGCGGATCATCCGGCCGCGCCATCGCCTTGAGCGCGACCAGCTTGGGCGGCCCGTCGGGATCGCCCGATTCGACACCATCGAGACAACGCGCCAGGAAGACCGAGCCGAAGCCGCCGCGTCCGAGTCGACGCAGCACGCGATAGCGGTAGCGAGCCTGCAGCTCGTCGCCCGGCTGGGGTGGGCGCACGGACGGAACGTCCGACTCGCTCCCCGAGCTGCCCGCGGTCGCCGTGCAGTCGAGCGTGCGGTCTTCGGCGTCCTCGGTCGGATCGAGCACGGCCGTGAACGAGGCGGTCTGAACGGCGTCCGACCGGATCGGTCGAGCGGCCGTCGGCGCGTTCGGATCGGAATCGGATTGGGAGGCGGCCGCCACGAGATCTCCGCACGCCAGGCCACGACGAATCGAGCCGACGTTTCGCGTTTCTTATCGGACGCGCGGGGAACCAGCCTCAGTAAAACTGGGGCGATTCGAACCCGAAACTGTGTGATCGATATCTCAGCCGACGGCGACCCGCAGACAGTGCGCAGATCGCGCGTCGTCTCCGTGTGTCATGCATGCAGATCCGCGACCGGCGGTCGGCGTGTCGTCGTCACGTCCCGCGCGAGGCGCTTCGCCCCGACTGCGCTGCGGGTTGGAGCCGGTGGGTCAGCCGGGCGTCGTCGGCGCCGCCTCGCCGCGTTCGCGCGCCGCGATCTGGTGGTCCTCGAGGAATTCCTGGATGCCGCGGGGGACGCTTCGCAGACAGATCGGCTGCATCACGAGGTACATGATGCGATTGAACGTCTGATGCTCCTGCATCTCGGGATCGGTCGTGAGGAAGCCATCCCAGCCGAACCAGAGTGTGAACGCGACGAGCAGCACGGGAAGGAAGAGTGGGTGGTAGAGCGGGTTCGGTGGGGGGCCGCGCCGCTCGGGTCGCGCCTCGCTCGACGTTGCGCCTCGTGGGGTACTCGTCGACGCGGACTCGGGCGTCGCCTGTTGCTCGGGCTGCTCTTCGCTCATGACGTGAGT
The DNA here is from genome assembly GCA_965223565.1 of Myxococcota bacterium. Classification (GTDB taxonomy): domain Bacteria; phylum Myxococcota_A; class UBA9160; order UBA9160; family UBA4427; genus UBA4427. The sequence continues at coordinate 14,062 of CBDCWV010000003.1, forward strand.
CTAGCGTGATCGGCGGGCGTCTCGCGACGGGTTCGCGTCGATGGTTCCCGTTCGGAAACGCTTGTATGGTCGCGACGTTCCCGATTCGAAACGAACGAGACGAGATCCGTGGCTGGACAGAGCGACTACATCACGCGCGTTGGCTTCGAGAAGCTGCAGGCGGAGCTCGAGTGGCTCTGGAAGCAAGAGCGTCCGCGCGTGACCGAGGCCGTCGCGACAGCCGCGGCGTTGGGGGACCGATCCGAGAACGCCGACTACATCTATGGCAAGAAGCGACTGCGCGAGATCGATCGTCGCATTCGTTTTCTGACCAAGCGGATCGACGCCTTGACCGTCGTCGAGCCCGGTCCGCGCAAGGATCCCGAGCGCGTCTATTTCGGGGCCTGGGTGACGATCGAATCGGAGGCCGGCGAGTCGAGCCGCTACCAGCTGGTCGGCCCGGACGAATTCGACGCCGCCGCCCATCGCATCAGCGTCGACTCTCCGGTCGGCCGGGCCTTGATGGGCCGCCGACTCGGCGACGAGGTGAGCGTGCGGCGGCCGAAAGGCGAGACGCTCTACGAGATCCTGGCGATCGAGTATCCAGCGGCGGAGGACGCACCGGACGACGACGCGGAGGACGGGGTACGCTAGGGCCGTGTCCGATTCATCGCTCTGGATCTTCGGCTACGGATCGCTCGTCTGGCGACCGGCCTTTCCCCACCGGCGCAGCTGCCACGCTTTCCTCGACGGTTGGGTGCGACGATTCTGGCAAGGCTCGACCGACCATCGCGGCCTGCCCGAGCGCCCGGGGCGCGTCGTGACGCTCGTGCGCGAAGCGTCGGCGCGTCGCTACGAGGCCGACGCGGGCGCCAGCGGGCGCGGCGAGCCGGCGCGTTGTTGGGGGCGCGCTTTCGAGATCGAGGCCGACGATCCCGACGGAGTCCTGGCGCGCCTCGACCACCGGGAGCGCGGCGGCTACGCGCGTCTCGACGTCGAGATCGGTCTGATCGAGGCCGAGGGCTCGCGACCCGGGTCGACCACCGAACGCGTTCGGGGGCTCGTCTACGTCGCTCATCCGCGGAACAGGAACTACCTGGGACCGGCCGCGATCACCTCGATCGCCGAGCAGATCGCGTGGGCCCGGGGCCCGAGTGGTCCGAACCCGGAATACGTCTTCGAGCTCGAGCGCAGTCTGGCCGAAATCGGTGACGTGGATCCGCACGTCACGGAGGTGGCGGCGGCACTTCGAGCGGCGCTCGCGATCCGGATCGGTCGGCCGGCTCCGTGATCGATTGCGAAGGTCTCGTCAAGCGATTCGGCGAGCGGACCGTCGTCGATCGGCTCGATCTCGCGGTCGCGGAGCATGAGACACTCGTGCTGATCGGGGCATCGGGCTCCGGCAAGACGACGATCCTGAAGATGCTGAATCGGCTGATCGAGCCGACGGCGGGCTGCGTGCGAATCGAGGGCGTCGATACGCGCTCGCTCGTTCCTCACGAGCTGCGCCGGCGGATCGGCTACGGCGCCCAGCGCGCCGGCCTCTTTCCGCACATGGATGTCGCCCAGAACATCGGCGTGACGGCGCGACTGCTCGGCTGGGCACCCGCGCGAATCGCTTCGCGCGTCGACGAATCGCTCGCGCGCATGCAGCTCTCCCCGGACGACTACCGCAGCCGCGACGTCCGCTCGCTCTCGGGTGGCGAGCAGCAGCGGGTCAGCCTGGCGCGGGCGCTGCTGGTCGAGCCGTGTGTCCTGCTCCTCGACGAGCCCTTCGGCGCGCTCGATCCGGTGACGAGGGACTCGCTCCAGGAGACGCTCAAGCGGCTCGCGGAGCGACTCGCGCTGACCCTCGTCTTCGTGACGCACGACATGAGCGAGGCGCTGCTGCTGGCGGATCGGATCGCGTTTCTCGAGGCGGGTCGGATCGAACGGATCGGCACGCCCGCCGAGCTGCTTGCCGATCCGGGAAGCTCGCGGGTCGCGGATTTCCTGCGTGCACCGCGGCGTCAGGCCGAGCGAATCGAAGGCCTGCTGGCATCGCCGGAAGCGAGATCGTGAACGCGCTCGCGGAGCAGCTCGCGGAGCTGCCACGTTATGCTGCGAGTCATCTCGAGCTGACGCTCGTCGCGCTCGCACTCGGGACGCTCGTGAGCCTGCCACTCGGCGTCGTCGCGACGCGACGTCCGCGTGTGGAGGCCTTCGCGCTCGGCGTCGCGAGCGTGCTGCAGACGATTCCGGCGCTGGCCCTGCTGGCCTTGATGGTGCCCCTGTTCGGACTCCTCGGGGCCGGACTCGTCGGGCTCGGATTGCCGGCGCCGCCGACGATCGGCTTTCTTCCGGCCGTGGTGGCGCTCGCGCTCTACAGCGTCCTGCCGATGCTGCGCAATACCGTGACCGGAATCGCGGGGGTCGATCCGGCGCTACGGGAGGCGGCCCGTGGCGTCGGGATGGACCCGCGCCAGGTGCTCCTCCAGGTCGAGCTTCCGCTCGCCTGGCCGACGATCGTGGCCGGCATCCGGACGGCGACGGTCTGGGTTGTGGGGATGGCGACCCTGGCCACGCCGGTCGGGGGAACGAGCCTCGGCAATCCGATCTTCGCGGGTTTACAAACGCGAAACTTATCGGCGGTACTGGTCGGTAGCTTCGCGGCCGCGCTGCTCGCCCTCGTGCTCGACGGATTGATCCGCGGGATCGAACGCGGTCTACGCGAGCGCTCGCGGGCGCGGACGACCGTCGCGCTCGGCCTGCTCGGCCTGTTGCTGGCGGGGGCGCTCGTCGTGCCGCGTCTGGCGGGCGCGGGCTCCGGGTCCGACGCGACGGCGCCAATCCGGATCGGGTCCAAGACCTTCACCGAGCAATACGTCCTGGCCGAGATCCTGGCCGGGGTGCTCTCGCGTGCCGCCCGACAGGCGGGCACGGACGAGCTCCTCGCGGTCGAACGCGTGCCGTCGCTCGGATCGACCGTCGCCTTCGATGCGCTGGTCGAGGGCGATCTCGATCTCTACGTCGACTACAGCGGCACGCTCTGGGCGACGATTCTGCGCGAGTCCGGCTCCGGCGCGGGTCGCGAGTCCGTGCTGCGTGAGGTCGAGGCACGACTCGCTCGCGACTACGGCATCGAGCTGCTCGCGGCGCTGGGCTTCGAGAACACCTATGCGCTCGCGCTGCGCGAGGCCGACGCCGCGGCCTGGGAGCTGCGCACGATCAGTGATCTCGCGCCGCATGCACCGCGGCTCGAGATGCTCGGCGACTACGAGTTCTTCGAGCGGCCCGAGTGGCGCGCGTTGCGCGATCGCTACGCGCTCGCCTTCGCGGGACGTCGCGCGATGGATTCGACGCTGATGTACGAAGCGCTGCGATCGGGCGGTGGTGACGTAATCAGTGCCTATTCGACCGACGGTCGGATCGCCGCCTACGGGCTCCGGGTGCTCGTCGACGATCGCGAGGTGATCCCGCCCTACGACGCCGTCGTGCTGGCGAGGCCGGGCTTCTCGCGGGCCAGACCCGGCCTGGCGAATGCGCTGCGGGCGCTCGAGGGGCGGCTCTCGGCCGAGCTGATGCGGACACTCAATGCGGGCGTCGACCTCGCGGGCGAGACGCCGGAGGCCGTCGCGGCCGCATGGCTGGCGAGCTGCCTCGAGCCGGGGGGCGCGTCCGTCTCGCGCCCCCGAGACGGGTTTCGGGTCGACTGTGGGACGACGGGCACGGGCATTCAGGGCGGCGGTCGTTCCGCCGATCCGTAGGCATGCTCCTCGATCTGATCTTCGGCCTCGTTCTGCTCGGGATGGTCGCCCTCGGCGCCTGGCGAGGTGCGGTCGTGAGCGGCTCGGGCCTCGCGAGCCTGATCTTTGGCTACGCCGGAGCAGGGCTCTTCGCGATGACGCTGTCGGATTGGGTGGCGCAGACGCTCGTCGTCTCGCCGTTCGTCGCGCCGGCCGTCGCCGGCACGCTCGGCTTCGTCGTGGTCTGGCTGCTGGTGAGCTCGCTCGCCGACGTCGTCGTCGCCTGGGATCTGAGTCGCGTGGGCGGGATGGGCCGCGGCGCGATCGATCGGGGACTGGGTGGCTTTTTCGGATTGGCCCGCGGTGGGCTGATCGTGGTGCTGCTCGCGGTGTTGGTCAGCTGGCTCGACGCCGCACGTGATCTCGGTGCGGTCTCGGGGCTGGCGGCGCTGCCGGACGCGGAGGCGTCGGCGGTAGCGGGGGCCAGTGGCGATCTGGTCGAGGCGGCGCTCACTTCCGCGCTCTCGGACGCGGGGCCCGCCGGCGAGGTCGCCGCGCGCATCACCGCGCGACCGGCCCAGGCCCTCGGAAGCATGCAGTCGATTCTCGAGGACGAGCGCCTGAATCAGATGTTCGAGGACAAGCTGTTCTGGACGCTCGTCATGAACGGCTCGATCGATCACGCCATGAATCGGCGGGCGATCCGCTCCGTGGTGAACGATCCGGAGATGCGCGCGCGCTTCGCCGATCTCGGTCTGGTGGGCGACGAGGCGCGAGAGGACCCGGCCGCCTTTCGCGCCACGATGGCGGGCGTGTTCGAGCAGATGGCCCCGCGCGTCCATCGCCTCTACAACGATCCGGAGATGCAAGCGCTCGCGAGCGATCCCGAGATCATCGCCCTCGTGGAATCGGGCGATACGCTCGCGCTGATCTCACACCCGCGTCTGAAGCGGATCGTCGATCGCGCAACCCGCGATCTCTGAGGCCGACGATGGCGCAGCCGCCGGCGACACCGCGGTCGCAGACCGGGCGAGAGGGCCGCGGAAGATGGCCGGGCTGTACGGGCTAGAGGCGCGCGCCGCTAGAAGAGCGGGCGGTCGTCGCCGTCGGGCGCGTAGGCCGAGATCTCACAGCAGAGCGAGATCTCCTCGTGCGAGGGACGCTCGAAGCGGGCCGTGCCGTCCGAGTGCGTCGACTGCGCAGCTCGCTGGGCATCGCCGAAGGACGTAGCCGGTCGGGTAATGCGTTCTTCCATGCGTCTATTTATAGCACCCGCACCTCGCGCCTGGCACCTCCTCGCGTGCATGCACGTCGCGCGCGGGTGCAGCGGGCGACCCCGCCCATCCTCAGCGCAGCAACACGTCGCAGAACTCGCGGATTCCCTTGATGATTCGGCCGGGTGTGTTGTCGGGCCGGATGCGCTTGCGTAGGGCGACGAGCAGCTTGCGTTCGAGCGCGTAGCGCGTGAGGCGCGGGCGGGGCGCGGGGCGGCCGGACAGGTCGATCCGATCGAGCTGCGCCTCGATTTCCGCCCTGGGGTAGCCCCAGCGCTCGAGGTCGTCGTCGGTCAGGCGCGCCAGGATCTCGCGGTACCCACCGACCCGTTCGGGTCGCCCGGTCGCGGCCGCCGCCCACTTCGACAGGCTCTGCGTGGTCGGCCGCGACTCTCGCGCGACGGTCGTGGGATCGCCGAGCCCCCGCGTCGAAGCGCCGCGGGCATTTGGCGCGGCGCCGTAGTCGAGCATCGATGGCTCGAATTCGATCTCTAGAAAAGCGCATAGATTTCGAGCGGTTCGATCAGAATCCTGAACTAGATTCTCGTAGCGGATCGGGCACATGCGGGCGGGTGGCTCACGCAGGAATCGGGCGATCGCCGGTACGTAGCGCTCGAGCAGGGGATTGTGCGCGTGGGCCGCTTCGTCGTCGCCATCGAAGAAGGACTCGACGTAGGAAGACCAGACCGCCAAGGGATTGCGGGTGAGCGTGACGTAGCGGGCGTTGGGATAGAGGCGGGTCAGGAAGTCCAGACTGAGCGCGTAGGCGGGCGTCTTGTCGAGCAGCAGCGTGCCCGCGGCGAGCTCGTCCGCATCGACCCGTGGATCGTCCTGCGCGGCGGCCTCGGCGAGTCCCTCCGCGAGGCCCCGGTAGACGGCGTCGGTATGGGCGCGCAACGCGGCGAGGTAGGCCTGCTCCCCGCCTGGCAGGGCGGCGACGAGCGTGCGCGCGGCCTGGCGCGTGATGACCGGGTCGTAGGGGGCGGTCTCGACGCTCCCGAAATATCCGAGGTGGGCGAGCGGCGTGATCAGATGCGGCTCTTCGGGGGCGAGGATCTGGGAGTGGGCGCCGAGCACGCGGCTCAGCAGGGTCGACCCCGAGCGGGGTGATCCGATCAGAAAGACCAGGCGATCCTGCATCGAATGAACGTTCCTCGCCGACGCACGCCCGGGCGGCGGGGCACAGGCTCGACCGACCCGCGCGCGAAGCGGCGGCAGTCTACCCGAGTCAGAGCGACGTGCTCGCGAGTCCGAGGATGCCCGCCAGGCGCTGGGCGTGGACGCGCAGCAGCGCCACGCCGAGCCGGTGGCCGAGCCAGGGCTTCATGCTGCGGAGGTGTCGGAAGGCGCCGGCGTCGAGCTCGAGCAATCGGACGTTCGTGTCGGCGACGGCGGATTCCGCGTGGGGCAGATCGGCCAGCAGCGGCAGCCCGCCGAAGAGATCGCCCGTACGCAGCTGGGCGAGCGGCTGCTCGATCGCGTCGCGGATCCGCAGCTGGAGCGTGATCTGGCCCTCGGTGATCAGGAAGATCGAGTCGCTCTCGGGATTCCGGGTGCCCTGGCGGTAGATCGTCTCGCCGGCGCGCATGGTTCGGAAGCGCGTCACCTGTGCGAGCCCCATCGCCTCCTCCAGACCGAGCTCGTGCAGCGCCGTTCGTTCGTAGAGGAAGCGCGCCAATCGCTTGCCGGATTCGAGGACCTGATCCCACACGAGCTCGAGCTGCTCCGAGTGCGGATTGTCGAATTGCACACCGGTCAGGACGAGATCCTCGACCGGGTCTTCACGCTGCCAGCAGCCAAAGACGTCGAGCGTGAGGTTCTGGCTCGGCAGCCCGAGCACGATGCGCTGGAGGCCCTTGATCGAGAACGGCGACTGGGTCGCGATGCAGGCCCCACCGATCGAGAGATCACGCGTGCGGCCGAGCAGCGCGCCGCCGAAATCACTGGCGTAGAGTTCGACGGGAAGGTCGGTGCCGACGCGGGGATTCGAGCGCACCTCGAGCGGGTCGACGGGGGCGGCCTGGGCAGCCGGCCGATCAGTGCGAGCGGGATCGTCGGGAAGGGTCATGCAGTGGGTGCCTCGATGACACCCGTTTCGGTTGCGCTTCAATGGGACTTGAACGCTCCACTCCCACGCGATCGGCGTCCCGGCGCGTGGCTCCGCGGCTGCGGCGGGCCTCGTTTGCGGCGGAAAGCCGGGTAGGGGTCTCGGGTGTTCCGTCGAGCGGGCCGACCTGTGGTGTGGGGCGAAAAAGGGCGAGCTGACGGGCGCGGGCAGCCGAAACGCTCGGGGTGGCCGTGTGACCGAGTCGCCGCTCCGGCGCGGGCGAGGGAAGGAAACGATGAGTCGCTTCGAGTGGGGCGTGGTCGCGTTGCTCGCCGTCCTGTGGATCCCGGGCGTGCTGGCGATGGCCGAAGTCTGGCGGACGGTCGAGTACGCCTCACACGGCTTCCTCGTCCCGCTGGTCGCGCTCTGGGCCGCCACCGCCCATCGCGAGGCCCTGGCCACCTTGCCCGCCGAGCCCGTCTCGGGTGGCCTGCTGGTGCTGGGCGCCACGGCGCCGCTCTACGTGGCGGCTCTCGTCTTCGGCAACCCGAGCTTGATCGGCGTGGTCGCCGTCGTGACGGTCGTGGCAGCGGTTCTCGCGCTGCGCGGCCTCGCCTGGGCGCGCCAGCTCGTCTTTCCGCTCGCCTATCTCGTGTTCATGATCCCGCTGCCCGTCGCCTGGGTGACGCCCGTGATCGTGAAGCTCCAGCTGATCGTCAGCTCGATCGCGGTGCGCATCCTCCAGGCCGCCGACATCGCGATCTTCCGCGAGGGCAATGTTCTGACTCTGCCGGGCGACGTGACGCTCTTCGTCGCCGAGGCCTGCAGCGGCATCACGTCGCTGATCACGTTGATTCCGATCGGCGTCTTCATCGCCTACTTCACCGACTCCGTGCTCTGGCGTCGCGTCGTGATCGTGGCCGCCGTCGTGCCGATCGCGTTGGCCGGCAATCTGCTGCGCGTGATCCTGACCGTCCTGATGTCGATCGAGGTGAGCGTCGACTTCGCGACCGAGGGGCCGCTCCACGAGTGGGCCGGCGTCGCGACCTATGTCGTCGGGTGCGCCTGCCTGCTGGCCGTCGGCGCCCTGCTGCGGCGCTTCACGGGCGACCTCGATTCGCCCCAGCCAGCGTGACCGACGCGCCGCGATCGGACGGCGACGAGTCGCTCGAGGAGGCGATCCGGCGCGTCGGGCTGGCGCTCGGATTCGACGCCGTCGGATTCGCCGACGCCGTGCCGACCGAGCGGACGCGCTTCCTGCGCGACTGGTGGGCCCGGGGCTTCGGCGGCTCGATGGACTACCTGGGGCGTCGTCTCGAGGAGCGCATCGATCCGCGCCGGGTGCTGCCCGGCGCGCGCTCGATCGTCGTCGTCGGTCTGGCGTTGCCAGCACCGCCGGTCGTCGAGCAGGGCGGTTCGGACGCGAGGCCGGTCGGCCGCATCGCCCGCTATGCGGGTGGCGACGACTACCACGAGGTGCTGCTCGATCGCGCTCGCGCGCTCGAGGCGGCGCTCCCACAGCTCGCGGGCGTCGCGGTTCGTTCGCGGAGCTACGTCGATACGGGTCCGGTCGCGGAGCGGGCGGCGGCCGAACGGGCCGGCCTGGGCTGGATCGCCAAGAACAGCTGCCTGATCCATCCCGAGCTCGGCTCCCATCTCATGCTCGGCGTGATCCTCTGCGATCTCGCGCTCGCGCGGGACGCTCCCGTCGCGGACCATTGTGGCAGCTGTCGCGCCTGCCTCGACGTGTGTCCGACCGACGCGTTCGCCGAGCCCTACGTGCTCGATGCGACGCGATGTCTGTCGTATACGACGATCGAGGAGCGGGGTGCGATTCCCGAGTCGCTCCGCTCGGCGCAGGGCGAGCACGTCTTCGGCTGCGACCTCTGCCAAACGGTCTGCCCCTGGAACCAGAGCCGTCCGCGGTCGCCGCTGCCGGATCCGCTCGGGCTCCGGACGCGGCTCGCCCCGCGTGCCGAGTGGCTGACGCCGACGCTCGCCTGGCTGCTCGATCTCGACGCCGAGGGCTACCGCCAGGCGACGCGGCGGAGCGCGCTGCGCCGCGCGGGCCATCGGGGCCTGCTGCGCAATGCGCTCGTGGCGGCCGGCAATGCGCGCGATCCCGCGCTCGTCTCGCGCCTGGAGCGCTTCGTCGACGCCGACGATCCGATCCTGTCGAAGCACGCGCGCTGGGCGCTCGATCGCATCCGCGCCGACCCCCCGTCCTGAATCGTCCACCTGCGCCGTCGCCCGTTCCGAGCCCGTCGCCGACTCAGGCAGCCGGCTTTCTCGCCAGCATCCGGGCCGTCTCCGCCGCGCGGGGCTCCCCGCTCGGGCCCTCCTCGAAGCGCTCGCACTCGAGGCCGGGAAAGAGCGTCGGCAGCTCGCCCGCCTCGAGCAGGAACGCGTCGCGGCTCGGTCCCCAGCCGAGGCTCCGCTGGGCGGTCGTGAAGGTCTCGTAGACGAGCACGCCGCCCGGCGCGAGCAGCCCTTCGATCCAGGGGCAGAGGGGGCGATGGAGGTAGCGAAAGACGAGCACACAGCCGAAGGAGCCGGGCTCGAGCGCCGGCGGTGCCGCGCCCTCGAGATCGACCTCGCGGGTCTCGATCCGACCCGGCGGCGTCGTCGCGCCGCCCGCTCGTGGGTCGCCGGAATCGGAGCGGGCGAGTGCGGCGCGGCGGAGCGTCGCCAGACTCTCGGGGTTGCGATCGAGGGCGAGGACATCGAGACCGAGGGCGGCTGCGGCCAGGCTGTGACGACCGCGACCGCAGGCGAGGTCGAGTCCGCGGCCGACTCTGGCGCTCTCACGAATCGACTCGCGACAGGCCGCGAAGAACGCCGAGGGGCGGCCGATCTCGGCGAGCGCCGTGACGGGCTCGGGGTCGATCACGCGGCGTCTTCCTCGTCGAGCCAGCCGCGCAGCCGGCCCGGGAAATCCGTCACAAAGCCCTCGACACCGAGCGTGCGGAGCGCCTCGACCTCGTCGTGCTCGTTGATCGTCCAGACGTGGACGGCGACATCGTTGCGCCGGGCGTGCTCGACGAAGGCGCGGGTCACGAGCGGGGCACCGGCGAAGGTCGGCGGCACCTGCAGCGCCATCACGCCGGGCGGCATCTCCCGCTCGCCGAGTGCACTGCGCACGCTGGCGACGATCTCGGAGAAGCAGGCCCCGAGTGCCGGCCGCACGTCGCTAGCTTCGACGGCGCGTCGCAGGGCATTCATGATCGCGTCGTCTCCCGAAGTCAGCAGGGTGCGATCGGCGCGATCGAATCGCGCCACGAGTTCGAGCGTCGCGCGTAACGCGCGCGCGTCGTCGGTCTTGAGCTCGAGGTTGAATCGCGCGTCCGGAAACTGTTCGAACGCTTCGGCGAGTCGGGGAATCGTGAGGCCCCGACCGCGAAAGGGGTGGTCGCCGTCCGCGAGCGCGAACGCGTGACCGGTGTCGAGCTCGGCCAGGCACTTCGAGTGGGTCTCGTGGGCAGCCCGGGCGCAGTCGCAGGTGCGCCCCGTATCGGGATCGTGCAGCAGGACCGGGACGCCGTCGCGCGTCGCCTGGATGTCGCTCTCGATCACGTCCGCCCCCTGATCGAGCGCGGCCGCGAAGGAGACGAGCGTGTTCTCGGGATGCGTGCCGGCGGCGCCGCGATGGCCGATCACCCAGGGCGTCTGGACGTCGAAGAACGGATGCCGCATCGGGCCTAGGGTATCATGCGGCGCGATGAGCGTTCTGACCCGCGATGTGATCCTGCGCGAGCTCGAGTCGGAGCGCATACGGATCGAGCCCTTTGCGACCGATCAGGTCGGTGTGGCCTCGATCGATCTCACGCTCGGCGACGAGATCCGCGCGATCGAGAACGACGCGAACGCGATCCGTGTCGAGGACGCGACGGACTATCGCGACCACACGCGCGTGCTCACGCTCGATCGGCCCTACCGACTCGAACCCGGGGTCACGATCCACGGCATCACGGCCGAGCGCATCACGCTGCCGGATGACCTGTGCGGATTTCTCGAGGGGCGCAGCCGCTTTGCGCGTCTCGGCTTGATGATCCACGTCACCTCCGCCTTCGTGCAGCCGGGCGTCTCGAACAGACAGGTCCTCGAGATGAGCAATGTCTCCAGTCGCGCGCTCGAGATCGTGGCGGGTGTGCGCATCTGCCAGCTCGTCCTGATGCGCACGGAAGGTCGTGCCGTCTACCAGGGACGCTTCCAGCACCAGCGCGAGATCTAGCGGGTGCGCGCCGTCGTACAGCGGGTCTCGGGGGCGCGCGTCGATGTGGGCGACGAGTGCGTGGCGCGCATGGGCCCCGGACTGCTCGCGCTGGTCGGCGTCGGGCGGGAGGACGGTGTGGCCGACGCCCTGTGGCTGGCGCGGAAGCTGGTGGGGCTGCGGATCTTCGAGGACGAGGCGGGTCGGCTCGACCGCTCGCTGGTCGATATCGGCGGCGAGCTCGCACTGGTATCCCAGTTCACCCTCTGGGCCGACGTACGCAAGGGACGACGGCCATCGTTCGGCGAGGCGGCGCCCCCCGAGCAGGCGCTTGCGCTCTTCGAACGCACGGTCCATGAGGCCGAGACACTCGGCGTGACCGTCGTCACCGGTCGCTTCGGTGCCAGGATGGACGTCTCGCTCGTGAACGCGGGCCCGCTCACGATTCTGCTCGACACACAGAAGCGTTTCTGAAGGCAGCCGCACGACACCTTTGGCCCGGTTGTGGGTGCCGCAGGACACGCGGAACGCCGGTTCGCTTGCCGACCTCTCAGGATCGGTCACACTCCTGCGTGGGGAAGTGAGAGGCGCAGTGCAGGCCGGCTCGATCGAGCCGGCCGAATCTCGCATTGAGAGGTTGGACGAATCATGACGAGAGAGTGGATTCGATCGGGCGCGAGCCCGAAGGACGGGCCCGTGTGCCCGCAGATCGCCAGTCGAGTCGGTGGAAGGGCCGGTGGAAGGGCCGGTGAAGGCGCCGGTAGAAGGGCCGGCGCTCGAGAGAGGATCGGTAGGACGAGAAGGATGGGGCGGCGCCTGCTGGTCGTGGCGCTCGCCGTTGCGCTCGCGGCGGCACCGTCGCTCGCGTTCGCCGGTGAGAAGGCGGCCGAGACCAGTCGCGAAGGCGGACTCGGCGCTGCAGCGGCGATTTCTTCGCTGGTCTACGCACCGCTCAAGCTCGTCTACGCGGCCGGTGGGCTCGTCGTCGGCGCGTTCGCATGGGCCTTTACTGCCGGCGACACCGTCGTGGCCGAGAAGGTCTTCACGCGGTCCGTGCGGGGCACGTACGTGATCACGCCCGACATCCTGACGGGCGAGAAGGAGTTCGCCTTCATCGGTCGTGACGTCGAGACGCCCGTGGCGCGTCAAGGCGACGCGGTTGCTTCGGCGTCCGGCGTCGTACGCACGGTCGAATCGTATCCGACCGCGACGTACGAGAGCACGTACGGCACCGTGCAGGCGGGCGACGAGTGGGCGAGTGGCGGAGCCGCGGGCACGAGCGATGCCTACGACGCGCAGGCGACCGGGGATTCGACGTATACCGGCTACACCGACTACACGCAGCCGACGCCGAGCACGACCGACGGCGCGCAGAGCAGCCGAAGCGACGACTACGACGACCTCGGCTGGTAGGACGCGATCCGCGAAGCGAGGTCTCGGGCACGGCCCGCGGCGTCGGCACACGGCCAACCGGTCGCGTCGACGCTGCGTGCCGGACCGGTCGTCCTCGACCGGCGGGTGGCCAGTTGGCGCGGGCTGCGGCGAGGCGTCACCATCCGCCGCCGGGCCATGAACGACTTCCTCGCACAGATTCCGATCGTTTTCGCATCGGGGCTGATCTCGGTCCTGTCGCCCTGCGTGATGCCGCTGATGCCGGCCTATCTCTCGTTGATCTCGGGCGTATCCGTTCAGGAGCTGGCCGAGGCGGGCCAGCGCGGGTCCGACCGTGCTCGCGTGATGGAAGCCTGCCTCGGCTTCGTGTGCGGCTTTTCGGCCGTCTTCATCGTCCTCGGCGCCAGCGCCTTCGCGCTCGGCCGCGTGCTGCGGAGCTTCCAGATCGAGCTCTTCGGTCTCTCGATCGGAATCGCGCAGCTCGCCGGACTCGTGATCATCGTCTTCGGGCTCCACATGATGGGCGCGTTCCGCATCGCCTGGCTGCTGCGGGATACGCGATTCCAGCTCGAGATGGGCGCGCCGGGATTCGTCGGCTCGTTCGCGGTCGGCGCCGGCTTCGGCTTCGGGTGGTCACCCTGCATCGGACCGATCCTCGGCGCGGTCCTCACCCTCGCCGGCAGTCGCGAGACGGTCTTCGAGGGCATCAGCCTGCTCGCGATCTACTCCGCGGGGCTCGCCGTCCCGTTCCTGCTCGCCGGCTGGAGCATCGACTTCTTCTTTCGCGCCTTCGCCGCGATCAAGCAGCACTTCCGGACGCTCGAGATCCTCTCCGGTGTCCTGCTCGTCGGCGTCGGGCTGCTGCTCGTCACGAATCAGCTCTCCTGGTTCAATAGCCAGTTCGGCTTCCTGGCGGATTTCGTCGTCGCGGCCGAGGAATGGCTGCAATGAGGAGCGCGTGTGCACGGCGGCAGGCGGGCGGCGACCGCCTCGCGCGTGGGCTCTGCCTCACTGCGGCCCTGGGCCTCGGCCTGATGCTCGGATCGGGCTGCCACGACGCGCGCGACCCGGATGAGCTGCAGGCGCGCAGGCCCGCCCCCGATTTCGAGCTCGTGCGGCTCGACGGGACGCCGGTCACGCTTGCCGAACACCGCGGGAAGGTCGTGATCCTCGATTTCTGGGCGACCTGGTGCGCGCCCTGCGAGGTCCAGATGCCGATCCTCGACACGCTCTGGGAGAATCGGGGCGGGCCGGGCAGTGACCTGATGGTGCTGGGGCTCTCGGTCGATACCGACCCGCCCGACCGGGTCCGTGCCTGGCTTGCGGCGCGCGACCTGGACTATCCGATCGCGATCGCGCGCCAGTCGCTGGCCATCGACTACGGCGTGCTGGGCTTTCCGACGCTGGTCGTCGTCGATCCGGCGGGCCGCGTGCACACCCGACACACGGGCGTCTTGAGTCGTCCCGAGCTCGAGGCGATTCTCGACGCGATTGCGGCCGAGGAGCCCGCGACCGGCTGATGCCCCGCCCAGGCGGCCGACTGCCCGGCCTCAAGTCGCCCCGGCAGGCAGCCGATGTCTCCTGCGGGTCCGCGCCCGTAGCCAACGCGCGCGGCAGCCGGGAGGCCTCCAGGTGGCCGAGGAACCGACGCATCTCCAGGTCCGGCGTGCCTACGAGCGTCGCTACGAAGACGGCGAGATCATCTTCGACGAGGGCGACGAGGGAACCGACCTCTATATCGTCCAGAGCGGCGAGGTCCGCATCAGTCGCGCCGGCATCAATGGCCCGCGCGTGATCGCCCAGATGATGCCCGGTGACTTCTTCGGTGAGATGAGCGTCGTGCTCGGAGAGGCGCGCACGGCCCGGGCCGTCGCGGTCGGCGCGACGGAGCTGCTCGAGCTCGATGGCGAGACGCTCGAGGGGATGTGCATCGAGCGGCCCGAGATCGCGATCCGGATGATCCAGCGCCTTGCGACGAGGCTGATCGGCGCGGAGCGCAGACTCGCCGCGCTCGGTCTCGACGAGCTCGTGGCCCCGCTCGTTCGTTACCTGGCCTCGCAGAAGGCGGAAGAGGGCGACGAGGAGATCCGGATCCGCACGTCCCTGCGCGAGCTGGCCGAAGGCGCGAGTCTCTCGCTACGGGAGACGCATCATGCACTCCACGAGCTGATGGACCAGAAGCTCGTTCGGCTCGAGACGGACGAGCTGATCGCGCCGGACGTCGCGGCGCTCTCGACCGCCATGACGCGCTTCGCGACGCCCCCCGCCTGAGCTTCGGTTCTGGCTCGTTTGGTCCCCCGCGACCCCTCAGGTAGCGTCCGGCACCGGGGCGTTTTCGGGGGGACGCGTGGCGCGCGGGGCCACTCTCAGGATCTTCATCGTCGTGTGCGGGCTCTTCGGCTTCGGCGTCGCCATTGGCGGCCCGGCCTCGGCAGCCGACGAACGCGAGCGGCTCGAAGATCCCTTCGAGATCACCGCCGATCGGATCGACTACGACGGGTCGAAGGATCTCTACGTCGCGACCGGGCGCGTACGCGTGATCCAGACCGGTCGTCGACTACGAGCACGTTGGGTCGCCTTCAGCGACGAGACACAAATCGGTGTCGCACAGGGCGACGTCGAGCTGGTCGACGGCGGCGACGTCCTGCGCGCCGAGTTCATGGTCTTCGACGTCCAGTCGCTCGAGGGGATGCTCTTCGAGGCGGGACTCGACGCGGGCAGCCAGGGCTTTCGCGTGCGCGCGGAAGAGCTGATCCGCACGGGCGAGAATACCTTCACGGCACGCGACGGCATCTTCTCGACCTGCCGATGTGCTCCGGGCAAGCGGCTGCCATGGCAGATTCGCGCCGGTCGCGCCGACGTCGAGCTCGGCGGCTACGGCACGGTGCGCAACTCGACCTTCGACGTGCTCGGTGTGCCCGTCCTCTGGATCCCCTGGGCCTTCTTTCCGGTCAAGAGCGAACGGGAGACGGGCTTCCTGCTGCCGGACTTCCAGCTCGGCGGGCGCGGGGGCATCGGCTTCGGTCTGCCGTTCTTCTGGGCGGCGCATCCACAGCTGAACGTGACCGCGACGCCGCGCTTCATGAGTCGCCGCGGCTACAAGCAGGATCTCGAGCTCGAGTACGTCTTCGGGGAACGCTCCGAGGGCGACCTCTTCGTGGCGGGCATGCGGGACGATTTCGAGGAGCCCTCGGGTGGCATCCGGGAGGCGCGTTGGGCCGTGCTCTGGGCGCACGATCAGGACCTGCCGCTCGCCTGGCGCTGGCAGACGGACCTGAACGTCGTCTCGGACAATTTCTACCCCGAGGATTTTGCCGAGCTGCGACCCTACAAGGAGTTCCGCTTTCTCGAGTCGACGACGAGCGTCGCGCGCGACTTCGGCGCGACCGGGGGCCTCGGCGCAATGGTCGGCGCGCGCTACGCCGACGATCAGCAGGGTGCCCGACGCGGCACCGACTTCGAGGACACCGATGACTTCCTGCTCCAGCGTTGGGTCGAGGCGCGGGCCGACGTACAGCCCGGTGCCGCCGTCGGGCCGCTCGGCGTGGAGCTGCGGGTCGACTCGGAGCTGATCTATTTCGGTACGCGGCGTCGCCATGAAGAGGTCTTCGACGCGCAGCCACCGCTGCTCGTGGAATCGGACGGCCGCTTCTACGACTACGGCTTCGACGCCACCTTTCAGGGCCTGGATCAGGGCGGCGAGAACGATGGTCTCTTCCAGCCCGGCGAGCCGCTCGCCAATCGCGGGACGCGAGTCGTCTTGCACCCACGCTTGGCGCGGACGTTTCGACTCGGCTCGCTCGTCGAGCTCGTGCCCGAGGTCGGTTGGAATCAGACCCTCTATCGCTCCGATGACCAACGCTTCGCCGAGCGGGGTCTGCTGACGGGGCGACTCGAGCTGCGCAGCCGCCTGGCGCGGGAGTACGCGCCGTCCGAAGGCCATTTCGTGCGCCATCTGATCGAGCCGCGACTCGGCTGGGCGCTCGTCTCCCAGCGTCGTCAGAAGCGCAACCCGCTGTTCGTGCCGCGCGCCTCCTCGGTCCAGAGCCGCTTGCGCGCGCTCACGCTCGAGAACGTGACCCGGAATCCCTCGGATCGGATCGCCAGCGCGAACCGCGTCGTAGCGGGGATCAGCCAGCGCTTCTTCTCGCGGCGCGGCTCCGGCAGCGCGCGGCTCAAGGCCGACGTCCTGACCGCTGTCGATTGGAACTTCTCGCGCGGCGGCCTCGGGCATGTCTTCGCCGAAGCCCGCTTGTTCTCGATCGGCCCCTTCAATGCGCGCCTGCGCGGGGCCTTCGATCCAGAGGCGGTCGCCGTCGACGAGGGCCAGGTGGAATTCAATACCTCCTATCGCTTCGAGAATCCGATCGTGCGCGCGATCCGCATCAACACGGGCTACCGCTACCTGCGACGGATCCCGGACTTCCTCGAGACCAACCGCGGCTTCTCGCAGGCCCGCCGTTCGGACACGCAGATCAATCAGCTGCGCTTCAATGGCCGGGTCGAGATCACGGACCATTTTCGCTTCGGCTACTCGACGATCTACTCGCTGGCCGGTGGCAAGGATGGTGGCACGATCAAGAACGAGGGCTCGATCGAGTACGCCTCGCGCTGTCGCTGCTGGGGCGTGGGGCTGACGATCTTCGAGGAGCGGCGCGCCGGCATCGGAGGGGGCATCCAGATCCGCTTCCTCGGACTCGGCGACGGCGAGGGCAGCCTCTTCGACGGCGGCTTCGGCACCCGCATCAACGCCTTCTGATCGAGCCGCGCGGCCAGCTTGCCGCTCTCAGGGGGAGTCCCTAACTTGACGGGGACTTCGTCGCCCCCCAACGCCTGCGGCCGGTGTACGCGTAAGGATTCGGCCGAGGCCTCGAGACGACCCGTGCTCCGGACATCGTTTGAGCAGTTCGAGACGCTCGCCCGACAGGGAAATCACGTTCCCGTCGTGCGCGAATTCCTCGCCGATCTCGAGACTCCGCTCTCCCTGTTCCGCAAGATCGACGACGGGCGTACGGCCTTCCTGCTCGAATCGGTCGAGGGCGGCGAGAAGTGGGCCCGCTACAGCTTTCTCGGCGTCGGGGCGCGGGCGATGTTCCGCGCCTACGGTCGACGGGTCGAGTGGGTCGAGGACGGCCGGACCAAGCAGATCGAGGTCGACGCCGAGCAGGGGGGTGATCCGCTCGTCGTGCTGCGCGATCGGTTGCGTGCCTTCGAGGCGGTCCAACCGACCGACTTCGAGCTGCCGCGATTCATCGGCGGCGCCGTCGGCATGGTCGGCTACGACTGGGTCCGCTTCGTCGAGCGGATTCCGGACGCGAATCCCGACAAGATCGGCCTGCCCGACGCGTTCTTCGTGCTGCCCGAGTTCGTCGTGGTCTACGACAACGTGCGCCACACGGCGCTCGTCGTCGTGCATGCCGAGATCGATACGGGGCGAGGCGCCGAGGCCGGACCGGTCGATCTGCGTGCAGCCTACCGGGATGCGACCGAGCGGATCGATACGCTCGCCGCTCGGATTCGTGCGCCGCTCGCCGAGGATGCGGAGGCGTACCGACCCACGGTCCGCTCCCCGATGGAGGTCGAGCGCAGCATGAGCGAGGCCGCCTTCCACGACATCGTCAAGCGCGCGAAGGAATACATCGAAGCAGGCGACATCTTCCAGGTCGTGTTGGCCCAGCAATTCCAGCTGCCGCTCCAGGTCGATCCCTTCTCGATCTATCGCCATCTTCGCGTGATCAACCCCAGTCCCTACATGTTCTTCATCCGGATGGAGGATGCGGTCATGGTCGGCGCTTCGCCGGAGATCCTGGTGCGCCTCGAGGGCGAACGAATCGACGTGCGCCCGATCGCCGGGACGCGTTGGCGCGGCGCGACGCCCGAAGAGGACCGACAGCTCGAGGCGGATCTGCTGGCCGACCCGAAGGAGCGCGCGGAGCACCTGATGCTCGTCGATCTGGGCCGCAACGACGCCGGCCGCGTTTCGCAGATCGGATCGGTCGAGGTCGACGAATACGCGATCGTCGAGCGCTATTCACACGTCATGCATATCGTCTCGAACGTGCATGGGCGGCTTCGGGACGGGCTCGATTGGCTCGACGTGCTGCGCGCGACGTTTCCGGCGGGCACGCTCTCCGGCGCGCCGAAGGTGCGTGCGATGGAGATCATCGACGAGCTCGAGACCGTTCGGCGGGGATTCTTCGGCGGCTGCTGCGGCTATCTCGACTACTCGGGCAACATGGACATGGCGATCACGATCCGCACGATGGTCGCCAAGGACGGCAAGGTGACGCTCGAGGCGGGCGCCGGCGTCGTCGCCGACTCCGACCCCGAGTACGAGTTCGAGGAGACGATCAACAAGGCGCGGGCCGTCTTGACGGCGATCGATCTGGCGCGCGAGGGCATGGACTGAGATGCGCCTGTTGATGATCGACAACTACGACTCGTTCACGTACAACCTGGTCCAGTATCTGGGTGAGCTCGGCGCTGAGGTCGACGTGCTGCGAAACGACGCGTGCGACGTCGAGACACTCTTCGGTCGGGCCGAAGACGGACTCGTGATCTCGCCCGGCCCCGGGACCCCCGACGACGCCGGCGTCTCGGTCGAAGCCATCCTGCGTTTCGGGCAGGCGGGCGTGCCGGTCTTCGGCGTCTGTCTCGGCCTGCAGTCGATCGGCCAGGCGTTCGGTGCGCGGATCGTGCGGGCGCGGTCGATCATGCACGGCAAGGTCTCGAGCGTCGAGCACGACGGCCGGGGCGTCTTCGCCGGCCTGCCACAACGCTTCGAGGCGACTCGCTACCACTCGCTCGTGATCGAGGAGGCGAGCCTGCCCGATTGCCTCGAGATCTCGGCCCGGACCGACGACGGCGAGATCATGGGCGCGCGTCATCGCACGCTCCCCATCGAAGGCGTGCAGTTCCATCCCGAATCGATCATGACGGGCGAGGGCAAGGCGTTGCTCGGGAACTTCCTCGCGCGCTGTCGTCGCGACCGAACGCCCTCGACGGCGGATGGTCCGACGGACGACTCCGCCGGAGCGGGCCGATGAGCGAAGTGCGGGCGATTCTTCACGACCTCGTCGACGGGCGACCCGTGGCGGCGGAGCGCCTGGGCCAGGCCTTCGGTGAGATCATGGACGGCCGTGCGGCGCCGGTGGCGACGGCGGGCCTGCTCGTGGCGTTGCGGATGCGGGGCGAACGGGTCGAGGACATCGTCGCCGTCGCCCGCGCGCTCCGAGCTCGCGCGACGACGGCGCCGGCCGCCGACCCGCGTACGCTCGATACCTGCGGCACCGGCGGCTCGGGGCTCGATACGTTCAACATCTCGACGACCGCCGCCTTCGTCGTCGCGGGTGCCGGGATCCCGGTCGCCAAGCACGGTAATCGCGCAGCGACCAGCCGGTCCGGCAGCTTCGATGTGCTCGAAGCGCTCGGGATCCGGATCGATCTGCCGATCGAGGTCTGCGCGACGATCCTCGCCGAGGTCGGGATCGCTCCGTTCTTTGCCCGCACGGCGCACCCCGCCTTTCGCCACGTGGCACCGATCCGGGCCGAGCTCGGCGTGCGTACTCTGCTGAATTGTCTCGGTCCGCTGCTCTCACCGGTCGCAGCGCGCTTCCAGCTGGTGGGTGTCTATGCGGAGGAGCTGGTCGAGCCGCTGGCGGGGGCACTCGCGCAGCTCGGGGCCGTGCGGGCCCTCGTGGTCCACGGATCCGACGGGATGGACGAGTTGACGACGACCGGGCCGAGCAAGGCCGCGCTCGTCCATCGCGACGGACGCGTCGAGCCGATGTCGATCGATCCCCAGGCACTCGGCCTGGCGAAAGCGTCGCTCGACGCACTCGCGGGCGGCGACCCCTCGCAGAACGCCGCGGCGACGCGCGCGATCCTGGCCGGAGAAGCCGGCCCGCGACGCGAGATCGTGCTGCTGAACGCCGCCGCCGCGCTTCTCGTCGTCGAAGCCGTGGGCTCGCTCGAAGAGGGACTCGAGCGCGCGGCTGCGAGTATCGACGGGGGGCGGGCAGCGGCCAAGCTCGAGGCACTCGCGAAGGCGACGGCGCGTGCGGGCACAGGGCTCGTGGCATGACGATCCTCGACGAGATCCTCGCGCACAAACGGGAAGAGGTCGCGCGCGCGAAGCGCGAGCTTCCGCCGGATCTGCTCGCCGACCGCGCGGCCGGCTGTGATCGTTCGCCACTCGGCTTTCGCGCGGCGCTCCAGGCGGAGCCGGGCATCTCGGTGATCGCCGAGGTGAAGCGGCGCTCGCCGAGCAAGGGCTTGATCCGAGCTGACTTCGATCCCGTCTGGATCGCGAGCTGTTATGCGGAGTCGGGCGCGACCTGCATCTCGGTTCTCACCGACGAACGCTATTTCGGAGGCGGGCTGGGCGACCTGCGGGCTGTCCGCGCGACGGTCGATCGGCCGCTGCTGCGAAAGGACTTCGTCGTCGATCGCTACCAGATCGACGAGGCGCGGGTCGCCGGTGCCGACGCGATCCTCTTGATCGTGGCCGCACTCGGGGACGAGGAGCTGAAGGAGTTCTACGCCCACGCGCGCGCGCGTGCGCTCGACGTCCTCGTCGAGGTGCACGACGAGGGGGAGCTCGAGCGTGCGCGTGTGCTCGGCGCGAACCTGATCGGCGTCAACAATCGCAATCTCAAGAGCTTCGCTGTCGACCTGGCGACGACCGAGCGCCTGGCCGCGCGTCTCGACGATCCCTCGGTCGTGCTGGTGGCCGAGAGCGGAATCGCCGATGCAGCGGACGTCGCGCGCCTGGCACGGGTCGGGGCGAAGGGGTTTCTGGTGGGTGAGTCGCTGATGCGCGAGCCTCACCCGGGGAAGGCACTCGAAGCGTTACGGAGGACGTCGTGACCGGAAGCGTGCGAATCAAGATCTGTGGCGTGATGCACGTCGAGGACGCATTGGCCGCCGTCGAAGCGGGGGCGGACCTGATCGGAATCAACTTCGTCGAGGGCTCGCCGCGGGAGGTCGACGTCCATCGCGCCCTCGAGATCTGCGAGGCCCTCGAGAGCCACGACGTCGAGCGCGTGGCGCTCTTTCGCGATGCGGGCTGGGACAAGATCGATCCGATCCTGCAGCGGGTGCCCTTCGAGCGCGTGCAGTTTCACGGCGACGAGACGGAGGAGGAGATCGAGGCGATCGATCTGCCGACGATCAAGGCGATTCGCGGCGCCGATCAGGAGGCCGCGGAGACCTATCCGGGCTCGATCCTGCTGCTCGATCATCCCCATCAGGGCGGTGGACAGGGGCAGGCATGGGATTGGAGCGAGGCCGAAGACCTGATCGCACACGGCTACGACGTGATCATCGCCGGCGGCCTGACGCCCGAGAACGTCGCCGACGCGCTCGCCGATGCGGGCGATATCCCGCCCTGGGGCGTCGACGTCGCGACGGGCGTCGAGGGGCCCGACCACCGCAAGGACACGGTGAAGATGCGCGCCTTCGTCGAGGCCGTGCGAAAGCGGGAAGAGGCGGTCGAGGCCCGCAAGGAGTCGGGCGAGGGCGGCTGATCGGGCGAGGCGGAGACCAGGGCCGGTCGCGTGCGGCGCGACGGTGGACGATCCGGCTTTCGGGTCGAGGGATGTGAATCTTGAAGAGTGAAGCCGACGAGCGAGGCATGTTCGGACCCTATGGGGGCCGCTTCGTTCCGGAGATGTTGATCAGTGCGCTCGACGAGCTCGTCGAGTCCGCGGAGCGGATCCTGCCGGACGCCGCCTATCGGGCCGAGCTCGACACGCTGCTGCGAGACTACGCGGGGCGACCGACGCCGCTCTTCTTGGCCGAACGGCTGACGGCGCGTGTCGGCGGTGCGCGGATCTTCCTCAAGCGAGAGGATCTCGCGCACACGGGTGCGCACAAGATCAACAACGTGCTCGGTCAGGCACTGCTCGCGAAGTACATGGGAAAGCAGCGGCTGATCGCGGAGACCGGGGCCGGTCAGCACGGTGTCGCGTCGGCGACGGCGGCGGCCCTGCTCGGGCTCGAATGCGACGTCTACATGGGGGCCGAGGACGTACGTCGGCAGGCGCTGAACGTGTTTCGGATGGAGCTGCTCGGCGCGCGCTGCATTCCCGTCGAGAGCGGGTCGCAAACGCTCAAGGACGCGATCAACGAGGCGATGCGCGATTGGGTGACGAACGTCGAGCGGACCTACTACTGCATCGGTTCCGTGATGGGACCGCATCCCTATCCGACCATGGTGCGGAACTTCCAGCGCGTGATCGGCGTCGAGGCGCGCGAGCAGATTCAACACGTCTGTGGTCGCCTGCCCGACGTTCTTGTCGCGTGCGTCGGCGGGGGCTCGAACGCGATCGGCCTGTTCCACCCCTTCGTCGAGGACCAGGGCGTCCGCATGGTGGGTGTCGAGCCGGGTGGCGAGGGGCTCGGCTCCGGACGCCATGGTGCGACGATCACGGCGGGCGTGCCCGGTATCTTCCACGGCAAGCGGACGCTCGTGCTCTCCGACGACGACGGTCAGATCTTTCCCGCTCACTCGATCTCGGCGGGACTCGACTATCCGGGCGTCGGGCCGGAGCACGCCTATCTGAAGGAGATCGGGCGGGCCGACTACGACGTCGCGACCGACGAGGAGGCACTCGAGGCGTTCCAGGTCCTGTCGCGCACGGAGGGCATCATTCCCGCGCTCGAGAGCTCCCATGCCGTCGCGCACGCGATGAAGCTCGCCGCCGAGCTGCCGCGGGAGGGCATCGTGCTCGTCAACCTCTCCGGGCGCGGCGACAAGGACGTCGACGAGGTGCGCACGATTCTCGCCTCGCGCGGGCGCGGGACCCATTGATGGCCGAACGAGACGCGGGCTCCGACGCGGCTGATCGGGGCGATCGGACGGGCGGACGGATCGGCCGTCGCTTCGCGGCATTGGCGGAGCAGGGCGCGGAGAGGGGGACGCGGCCCGAGGTCGCGCTCGTGCCGTTTCTCACGGCGGGTGATCCCGACCTCGAAACGACAGAGGCGCTCGTGCTGGCGATGGCCGAGGCCGGGGCCGACGTGATCGAGCTCGGCGTGCCCTTTTCCGATCCGACCGCCGAAGGGCCGACGATCCAGCGATCGAGCCAGCGGGCGCTCGCACGCGGGACGAGTCTTCATCAGATCCTGCAGCTCGTGGACCGTCTGCGCGCGCGCGTCGAGCAACCGCTGGTATTGATGGGCTACGCCAATCCGTTGCACGCGATGGGTGCAGCGACCTTTGCGCAGATTGCACGTGACGTCGGTGTCGACGGCATCATCATCCCCGACCTCACGCCCGAAGACGGCGCGCCCTATCTCGACCCGTGCCGCGAGGCCGGTATCGACCCGATTCTGCTGGCGGCGCCGACCACGCGACCCGAGCGGCTCGAGATGCTGGTGCGCGAGACGCGCGGCTTTCTCTACTACGTCTCGCTCCAGGGTGTGACCGGCGCGCGAGACTCCCTTGCCGCCGGCATCGAAGAGAAGGTTCGACTGGCGCAATCGCTCGGCGACGTGCCGGTCTGCGTCGGCTTCGGGGTCGGGACGCCCGAGCAGGCCGCGGCGATCGGCGCCTATGCCGACGGGGTCGTCGTCGGCAGCGCGATCGTCGACCGGATCGAGGCGGCGGCCTCGAAGACGGCGGCGATCGACGACGTGGCGAGCTTCATCGAAGCGCTGAAGAAGCCGCTTCGTCGGTGAGCGTGGTGTAGAGCGCCTCGACCTGAGTACGTGTCTGTCCGGGCGTGCCGGAGTTGTCGATGACGTGGTCCGCCATGTCGCGTTTCTCGTCGATCGGAAGCTGGGCCGCGATCCGACGGGCTGCCTCCGCGCGATCACATCCGTCCCGCGCCATCGTCCGCTCGAGCTGCACCTCGGCGTCGACCCAGACGCAGAGCGTGGCATCGAAATCCATCAACGCCCCCGAGCCACGCCCGCTCTTGCGGCCCTCGAAGAGGAGTGGGATGTCGAGGACCACGAGCGGCACGCCCGACGCGCGAGCGGCGTCGGCCCTGCGCATCATCTCGGCGATGACCGGCGGGTGAACGATCTCGCCGAGCCGTGCGCGTGCCCGCTCGTCGCGGAAGACGATCGCGCCGAGTGCCTCACGGTCGAGCGAGCCGTCGGCGGCGATCACGTCGGGCCCGAAGGCCGCGGCGATCTCGTCGAGCATCGGCTCGCCGGCCGCCTGGAGCTCGTGCACGATCGCATCCGCATCGATCGTCGTCGCGCCGAGCTCGGCGAGGATCCGGGTGACCGTGCTCTTGCCCGAGCCGATGCCGCCAGAGAGTCCGAGGGTGAATGTCATGGGCGGAGGATCGCGGAGAGGGCGCGTCGGCTCAAGCGTCAGTCGGCGCTAGAGATCGCGCTTGTCGGAGCCCGCGATGATCACGCAATTCTTGCCGGCGGCCTTGGCCTGGTAGAGGGCCCGGTCCGCCTCGGCGAAGAACTCACGGCGGTTGCCATTGTAGAGGGCGACGCCGAGCGAGATCGTGATGTCGACGGGCTTCATGTTGTCGCCGATGATCAGCCGCGTCGACTCGACCGCCATGCGGATCTTCTCGGCCAGGTGGACCGCGCCCGCCAGGTCGGTATTCGGCATCAGGATCACGAACTCCTCGCCGCCGTAGCGTGCGATCAGGTCCGACTCGCGCGCCGAGTCGTTCATGATCGCAGCGAGGCTGACGAGCACTTCGTCGCCTGCGGCGTGCCCGTGGGTGTCGTTCAGCTGCTTGAAGTCGTCGATGTCGAGCAGGATCATCGAGAGCGGCGCCTTCGTCCTGCTCACGCGCTTGATCTCGCGGGTCAGGTGGTCCTGGAAATATCGATGGTTGTGGAGCTTGGTCAGACCATCGGTGATCGAGAGCTGGGCGAGGATCTCGTTCGCGCGCTGCAGCTCCTCGTTCTTCTCTGCGAGGCGGATACGATCCTGCTCGATTTCGAGCTGATTGCTGCGCAGCTTGTTCATCATGCTGTTGAAGGCCTGCGTCATCAGCCCCATCTCGTCGTCGCCGTTGGCCGGATGCGGAATCTGATAGTCGAGATGACCTGCCGCGATCCGCTGGGCGCCGACCGAGAGCGCCTCGATCGGCTTCATGAGGGCGACCGTGATCTTGTAGGCGAGCACGCTGAAGAGCAGGATGATGCAGACGTCGACGATGAAGATCTGGTTCGTGATCGCGATGGCCGGGGCGAACGCGCGGGCATGCTCCGCCTCCGCGACGAGCACCCAGCCCGTGCGTCCGATCGGTGCGACGGCGCCGAGCAGGCGATTGCCGTTCCCGTCGCGATAGTCGGCGAGGTCGCCGGCAGCCGGGTAATGGAGCTCCGCCATCGGCAGCTCGGAATCGAGCCGCGCTTCTGCACGAATGCCGGTCGCGGCAAAGACGCGACCGTTCGCGTCGGCGAGCAGCGTTCGGAGCTCGCGTGGGTCGGCTTCGCCCGGCTGTAGGATCTCGAAGAGGAGCGCACGAGAGAGGCAGCCCTCGAGGTGGCCGGCCACCTCTGCGTTCTCCCGCACGAGATCGATTCCCGCCGAGAGACAGCCGGACTCGACGCGCGGTCCCTCGCGCTTGCGATGGAGACTGAGGCGATCGAAGTGGCGAGCGAGCTCGGCCGGCGGCGGCGGCAGGGGCTCGACGCCGGATTGGCCCGTCCCATCGCCTTCGCCCGGATCGATGCCACTGGCCAGCCAATGGAGATCGCTATCGAGACGGCCACGCCGGGTCGCGTCGATCAGGGCATCGTGCCAGGCGCTACCCATGACCGCGGCGGCTGCCAGCTGGGCGGAGGCCTCCTGGTGCCAGGACTCGATCGCCTTCGTGCGTGCGTCGAGCAGGGCCTGACTGCGCTCGCCGATTCGCCTGCGAACGTCGGCGTGGATCGCGCCGACGCTCAGCCAGCTCACGATCAGGGCCGTCAGGAGCGTCGAGACGAAGACACAGAGGACGATTCGGGTCGAGACACTGTTGAGGGGCGCATGCGGCTGGTCGGCCGGGCGTTTCGGGTCGCGCGGGCTTTGAATGGGAGGCGTGGACATCGGCACCCGGCTCGAAAGGCTCGGCAGGCGTATCGTCCGATTCGGGCGGCTGCTTGAATTCGAGCCTCTGTGGAAAACCAAAGGATTCCAGAGACTTAGCTGCGTCTCGTCGCATCCGAGCGACGTCTCTCCGCCCGATCGGCGGCGAATTCGGTAAACCCTTGCTTTTAGAAGAGAAACCGAGCCCGCTCGGTTTGCAGGCAGGCGACCCGTCGGATATGATGCGCCTTCTTTTTCAGGGGGTTAGCGGATTCGCGCCCCGCCCGATCCGCCACCGCCCTGCGCCGCTCGTCCCGGCTACTCGAAAGCCGAGTGGAATCCGGTCGAACGGACAGCCTCCCTCCGACACACGCGCCCGGACACCGGCCGTCCGACCGGATCGACGCGGAATCGGATCACCCGACCCATCGCCCGCGCCGAGCACCCGGTTCGACCGGGTCCGCGGTCCTGTGCGGGTGCCGGTCGGCCGAGTCCTTCCGGGGTGAGTCGACGCGCGCGCTCGAGGGATGCTCCTCACGGATGTCCAGCATGTCGAAGTCGAAATCGTCTGAGCCGGATTCGGGCGAGCAGCCGGAGCGCGCGATGGATCAGGCGGAGCTCGCGCGGCTGCGCGACGAGATCGACGAGATCGATGGCGAGATCCTGGAACGGCTGAATCGGCGCGCACGTCGTGTCCAGCAGGTGGGTGCACTCAAGGAGGGCGGACGTCGGGGTCCCGTCTACGTCGCTGCGCGAGAGCGTGATCTGGTGCGGGCACTCGTCGCACGCAACCCAGGGCCCTTTCCGGACGCGGGAATCCCGCACGTATTCCGGGAGATCATCTCCGGCACGCGCTCGCTCGAAGAGCGGGTTCGGGTCGCCTTCCTGGGACCCGAGGGCACGTTCAGTCACCAGGCCGCGAGCCGCCAATTCGGCTCGCAGGTCGACCTGGTCTCGGTCCCGAACATGCGCGACGTCTTCACGCGGACCGAACGCGGGGATACGCATTTCGGTGTCGTACCGGTCGAGAACACGATCGAAGGACCGATCACGGTCACCTTCGACGCGCTCGTCGAGAGCGAGGTCACGATCTGCAGTGAGATCAAGCTCGAGATCTCTCAACACCTGATGTCGCGCACGGGCCGCCGCGAGGACATCCAGAAGATCGCCTCACATCCGCAGCCGCTCGCGCAATGTCGCCAGTGGCTCGAGGCGAATTTCCAGGGGATCGAGACGATCGAGACGACGAGCACGGCTGCGGCCGCTCAGCTCGCCCACGCCGACGAGAAGGTCGCTTCGATCGGGTCGGAGGTCACGGCAGAGGTCTACGACCTGCTGCCGATTGCCTCCTCGATCGAGGACCATCGCGGCAATACCACGCGCTTCCTGGTGATCGGTCGCGAGACACCCGCCCCCTCCGGTCAGGACCTCACGAGCGCCGTGTTCACCGTGCGACGCGACCAGTCCGGTGCGCTGCACGAATTGCTCGGTCCCTTCGCTCGTCACGGCGTCAACCTGACCGCCGTGCAGTCGCGCCCCATGAAGGGCAAGCCCTGGGAGTACATCTTCATCGTCGACATGGAGGGCCATCGCGACGACGATGCGGTGGCGCGCGCGCTCGCCGAAGCGGGTGCGGTTGCCGCGTCCTACAAGGTGCTGGGCTCGTTTCCGCGCGCGCTCGAGATCAGCCCGGCCGGTCGCCTCGACCCGATTCGAGGAGGTCCGTCGTGAGTCTGCGCGATCTCGTGAAGCCCCATATCCGAGACCTCGCGCCCTACGAGCCCGGCAAGCCGATCGAAGAGCTCGAGCGTGAGCTCGGTATCGAGGATTCGATCAAGCTCGCGTCGAACGAGAATCCGCTGGGGCCGAGTCCCCGGGCCGTGGCTGCGATGCGCGAGGCGGCCGGCGAGATCCATCGCTATCCCGACGGCGCGTGCTTCGCACTGCGCGCGGCGCTCTCCGCGCGGCTGGATGTCGCGGAAGATCAGCTCGTATTCGGTAGCGGTGCCGACGAGATCCTGGAATTGCTCGCCAAGACCCTGCTCGGTCCTGGCGACGAGGTCGTCTACGCCTGGCCGTCGTTCGCGATGTACCCGATCGTCGCGAAGGGGATGGGTGCGACGCCGCGCGCGATCCCGCTGACGTCGGATTTCGTCCACGATCTCGACGCGATGGTGGCGGCGACGAACGATCGGACGCGACTCGTGATGGTCTGTAACCCGAACAATCCGACGGGTACGAGCGTCGGCGCGAAAGCGTTCGCCCGATTCGTCGAGGCGCTGCCGGCCGACGTCGTGCTCGCCGTCGACGAGGCCTACTACGAATTCCGGCGACGTCCGGATTTTCCCGATGTCGTCGCGCTGCTCGCCGAGCGGCCCGGAACGATCGTGCTGCGGACCTTCTCCAAGGTCTACGGTCTGGCGGGCATCCGGATCGGCTATGGCGTCGCCGATGCGGCCCTCGCGAGCTATCTCGAGCGCGCCCGTCACCCCTTCAACGTCAATCGTCTCGCGGAGGTCGCGGCGCTTGCGGCGCTCGACGACGAGGCGCATGCCCGCGCGACCGTCGAGTCGAACGCCGCCGGAGCCGAGTACCTGACGACGGAGCTCGCCGCACTGGGAATCGAGACCTGGCCGACGGACGCGAATTTCGTGCTGGCCCGGACGGGTGCCGACGTCTACGAGCGGCTGCTCGCGCGGGGCGTGATCGTACGACCGATGGCCGGCTTCGGCCTCAGCGAGCACGTGCGTATCTCGATCGGGCGACCCGAGGAGAACGAGCGATTGATCAAGACACTCGCCGAGATTCGCGGCGGCGGGGAGGCTGCGTCGTGAGTGCTCACGCGACCGGTGGGACGCGGCACGAAGCTGAGGCTCCGGCGCCGCGCTTCGAACGTCTCGCGGTGCTGGGGCTCGGGCTGCTCGGCGGCTCGGTCGCGGCGGGCGCGAAGGCGAGGGGGCTCGCGCGCGAGGTGGTCGGCGCCGCACGGCGTCCCGCTCCGCTCGAACGAGCGCTCGCGGCGGGGATCGTCGACGCCGTCGCCCCGCCGGCGGCCGCGGTCGCCGGTGCGGATCTGGTCGTGCTCGGGACGCCCGTCGGATCGATGCCCCAGGTGCTGTCGGGCGTCGCCGAGTCGCTCTCTCCGGGTTGTCTCGTCACGGATGTCGGGAGCGTGAAGGGTGCCGTGATCGAGATGCTGCCGGGCCTCCTGCCGGCCGGCGTCGAGTTCGTCGGCTCGCATCCGATGGCGGGTAGCCATCTACGCGGGCCGGACCACGCGCGGGCGGATCTCTTCGAAGGGGCGTGCTGTGTCGTGACGCCGCGGGCCGGCCAATCGGAGCAGGGTGTGCTGCGAATCGAGCGCTTCTGGCGGGATCTCGGCGCGCGGATCGAACGTCGCAGCCCCGGCGAGCACGATCAGGAGGTCGCCTGGGTGAGTCACCTGCCGCATCTGATCGCGTTCGCTTTCGCGGACGCGCTGCACGACGCGCCCGAACGTGTCGGTCGGCTGGCGGGCGGCGGCTTTCGCGACTTCACGCGTATCGCGCAGAGCGACGCCGAGCTCTGGGGTGAGATCCTGGGACTGAACGGCAAGGCGCTCTCCGGCCCATTGAATCATTTCTCTGCGTCATTGGCGAAGCTCGCCAGGGCGCTCGAGGAGGGCGACGCCGAGTCGCTCGAGAACACGTTGAATCAGGCGCGCGAACGACTCGCGACGTTGGCGACACCAGCCTCGTTGGAGACTCCATCGAAGTTGGAGACCCCATCGACGTTGAAGACTCCATCGACGTTGAAGACTCCATCGACGTTGGAGACTCCATCGACGTTGGAGACCCCATCGGGATCGAAGACGGGGTCGGAATCCGGGTCCGACGCGACCTGAAAAGGCAGATCGTAAACGAATGGCGCTCACACGGTGTGGGCCGTGCCATCAGGAGCAACCAGAACGTATGTCCGAAACAACCGAACAATCCCAGTCAGGCGGAAACGGCGAGAGCTTCGCCGAGCTCTTCGGCGCGAGCGAACGCTCCTTCAAGGAGGGCGAGATCGCGCGGGGCAAGGTCCTCTCGATCGACAACGACTACATCCAGATCGACATCGGCTTCAAGTCCGAAGGCATGATCGCGGCCTGGGAGTTCATGACCGAGGACGGTGAGATCACCGTCGAGGTCGGCGACGACGTCGAGGTCCTCGTCGAAGAGGTCGAGAACGAAGAGGGTCAGCTGATCCTGTCGAAGGAGAAGGCCGAGCGCCTCAAGGTCTGGGACGAGATCAGCAATGCCTACGACAACGAGGAGCCGGTCGAAGGAACGATCGTCGCTCGCGTGAAGGGCGGTCTGTCGGTCGATATCGGCGTCAAGGCGTTCCTGCCGGGGTCGCAGGTCGATCTGCGCCCGGTCCGGAATCTCGAAGCGTTGCTCGGCGAGAAGGCGAAGTTCAAGATCATCAAGTTCAACAAGCGCCGCGGCAACATCGTGCTGTCGCGACGGGCGCTGCTCGAGACCGAGCGCAAGAAGATGCGCGAATCGACGCTGACGACACTCTCGGAGGGTCAGATCCTCGATGGCGTGATCAAGAACCTGACCGATTACGGCGCCTTCATCGACCTCGGTGGCATCGACGGCCTGCTTCATATCACCGACATGTCCTGGGGTCGCATCAACCATCCGAGTGAGCTCTTTCAGGTCGGCGACGAGATCAAGGTCAAGGTGCTGAAATTCGACGCCGAGGCCGAACGCGTATCCCTGGGTCTGAAGCAGATCCAGCCCGACCCGTGGATCGATGCCGGCATGCGCTATCCGCTCGGCATGCGAATCCAGGGCAAGGTCGTTTCGCTCACGGATTACGGTGCGTTCATCGAGCTCGAGCCCGGCATCGAGGGGCTCGTTCACGTCTCCGAGATGTCCTGGACGAAACGCGTCAAGCACCCGTCCAAGGTCGTGTCGATCGGTGACGAGGTCGAGGCCGTCGTGCTCGACGTCGACGAACGGGATCGCAAGATCTCGCTCGGCATGAAGCAGATCGAGGAGAACCCCTGGACCGTGATCGAGGAGCGTTACCCGGTCGGAACCCGCGTGTCCGGTCAGGTTCGCAACATCACGAACTTCGGAATCTTCGTCGGACTCGAAGAGGGTATCGACGGGCTCGTCCACGTCTCCGACATCTCCTGGACGGAGCAGATCAAGCATCCTTCGGAGCGTTTCGAGAAGGGGGACGAGGTCGAGGCCGTCGTGCTCAAGATCGACAAGGAGAACGAGAAGTTCTCCCTCGGCATCAAGCAGCTCGAACCGAATCCCTGGGACGACATCCTCAAGAAGTATCGCGTCGGAAGCGAGGTCACCGGTCCGGTCACGAGCGTGACGGATTTCGGGGTCTTCGTGCGACTCGAGGAGGGCATCGACGGGCTGGTCTACAGCTCCGAGCTCGCCCCCGAACGGATCGAGAATCCGGCCGAACACTTCAAGGAAGGTCAGGAGATCAAGGCCCTGGTCGTCAAGGTGGACGCCAACGAGCAGAAGATCTCCCTGTCGATCCGCGCGGTCGACGACAAGGCGGAGCGGGCGGCGCTCAAGGAGCTGGCCGAGCAGCAGTCGGCGACCCAGACCACCACGCTCGGTGATCTGCTCGCAGAGAAGCTCAAGGGTCAGGACTCGGGCGAATAGCGTCTGTTCGAGGTCCGGGGAGACAGAATGACGAAGAGCGGATT
Organism: Myxococcota bacterium; assembly: GCA_965223565.1. Taxonomy (GTDB): domain Bacteria; phylum Myxococcota_A; class UBA9160; order UBA9160; family UBA4427; genus UBA4427. Next base: position 46,395 of record CBDCWV010000003.1, read on the forward strand.
GATCGAGGAAGTGGCGAAACGCACGCCGCATATCTCGAAGAAGGATACGGAGGTCGTGGTCAACACGATCTTCGACGCGATGATCGAGGCACTTCGCAGTGGTGACCGAATCGAGATCCGGGGCTTCGGCTCGTTCCAGGTCAAGATTCGTGAGGCACGCGACGGTCGCAACCCCAAGACGGGGGAGCCGGTGCACATCTCGGCCAAGCGAACGCCCTTCTTCAAGGTGGGCAAGGAATTGAAGGAGATGGTCGACGGCGCGCCCAAGTCGTCCGACGCCGACAGCGCAGTTGCGACGGGCGGGGGCGGATCGGCCGCCGGGTGAGTCATCGCTTCGGATTCGGGGGGCCTTGGACGACTCGTTCGGGGGGAGGGGGCGCGTGAAGCGATTCTCGATCTTGTTGTTGCTCGCGGCGATCGTGATCGGATCGATCGTCGGCGGCTGGAACTTTCGAGCGGCGAATCTGACGTCCGTCGATCTCGATCTGCTCTGGCTGCGGATTCCCAATCTCGAGCTGTGGCGTGTGTTGTTGCTCTCGACCGGCTTCGGCGCGACTCTCGCCTCCCTGGTGTGGGGCTTCTTCTGGCTGCGTCGCGCCTTGTTGACCCGCCGCTATCGCAAGGCGATCGGTCGGCTCGAGGCCGAGATCCACCAGCTGCGCAGCCTCCCTCTCGCCGACGAGCCCGGTAGCGCCGGGGCATCGCCGGGTTCCGGTGTCATCCCCGAACCCGAGGCCCTCGGGCAGCGGCAGGCCTGATCCGTGGCGCGTCGCGGGAAATCGCCGGTCGATGCACGAAGAGCCGGCACGATCGAAGCCGCCCTGCGTCGTAGTCTTCGCGCCGCCGTCGCAGGGGATCTGGAGACCGCGGAGACCTGGCTCGAGCGAATCGTCGAGGCGGATAGCTCGGATCTCGACGCCTATCACGCGCTCGCGCGACTCTATCGTGAGCAGGGTGCGATCGGGCGTGCGATCCGTATGCACCAGAATCTGCTGCTGCGAAAGGACCTGTCGAAGGCACAGCGTATCGACGCTTCCCTCGAGCTGGCGCGTGACTTCGATCGCGGCGGATTCAGCGCCCGCGCGATCGCGAGCTACGAGGAAGTCCTCGGATCGGAGCCGCGCAACGCCGAGGCTCTCGAGCGCCTCGTTACCCTCCTGCACGCTTCGCGCGCCTACCCGCGCGCGCTCGCGCTCGTCAAGAAGTGGCGACGACTCGATCGCGCGGGTGCCGACGCGGCGGAGGTCGCGATCCTGCTCTCCCAGGCGCAGAGTCAGATCGAAGAGGGTGATCACGACGGCGCACGCTCGACGCTCAAGCGCTGTCTGCGGCGGGACAAGACGGTCGGCCGAGCCTGGGAGCTGCTGGGAGAGCTCGAGGTCGAACGCGGCCGCAACGCGCGTGCCGTCGAGGCCTTTCGCAAGGGCGCGCTCGCCGATCCCGAGGTCGCGCCGCAGCTCTACCCGAAGCTCGATGCCGGCTACGCGGCCCTGGGAAAGGTGCGCGATTTCGAAAAGCTGCTCCGCGGGATCCTCGAGGAACGTCCGGCGGACGCACCGGCCCGACGCGCACTCGCTCGATCGCTGGCCGGTCGCGGCGAAATCGCCGAAGCGATCGAGTGTCTGTCCCGGGCGCTCGAGCTCGCACCGACCGAGTTCGCGCTTCACGTCGAGCTCGGTCGACAGCTGCTGGCGGAGGGCCAGGACGGCGAATCGCTCAAGGCCTATGCGAGCCTACTCGACGCGCTCGAGCGGGAGAACGCGCTCCGCCCGCAGTCAGCCGCTCTGGAGTCCGACGTCCGAGCCCTCGATGCGCCGGGTGACGGAGAGCGACCCGCGTGAGTGGCTCTGCGCGCGAAACGCCGATGATGCGGCAGTTCCTCGAGGTGAAGGCGCAGTACCCGGACGCGATCATCTTCTATCGCATGGGCGATTTCTACGAGATGTTCCTCGACGACGCCGAGCTCGTGGCGCCGCTGCTCGATATCGCCCTCACCAGTCGAGACAAGAACAAGCCCGACCCGGTCCCGATGTGCGGCGTGCCCGTCCACGCGGCCGCGGGTCACATCAAACGTCTGGCGGAGCTCGGCCATCGCATCGCGATTTGCGAGCAGGTCGAGGACCCGAAACGCGCCGGGGGCAAGCGGCTGGTCAGGCGCGAAGTCGTCGAGGTGGTGACGCCCGGACTGGTCGGCGATCCGGAAGGACTCGATGGACGCACCATCGTCGCGGTCGCGGCACTCGCCTTCGATGCGGAGACGGAGCGCTTCGGACTGGCGGTGCTCGATGCGTCGACATCCGATTTTCGTGCCACGCTGGTGGCTGCGCCAGGCTGTGAAGTCCGGGAGCTGCCGACGGTCCTCAGGCAGGAGCTCGCGCGCGTCGCTCCCCGCGAATTGCTGCTGCCGGCCGATGCGCCCGACAGCTGGCGCGTGCAGCTCGAGAGCACGCTCGACGCGGTTGCGATCACCTCGACCGGGGTCGGCGCCGTGGCGAATGGACGTCGTGCGGCGCTCGAGTCGGGCCATGCAGGCGTCCTCGCCGATTGGCCGGGGGAGTTCGCGAGCGCCTCGGATCCGGCCTCCGTCGCCGCCCGCGAGATCGCTCGCTACTTGATCGAGAATCAGCCCTTCGCGGCGAGTAGTCCGCCGCGACTGCGTCGCTACGAGATCGCGGACTCGGTCGTGCTCGACGCGTCGACGCGCCGCCATCTCGAGCTGCACGAGAACAGCGAGGATCGGGGCAGGGCGGGGACGCTCCTGGCCGAGCTCGACGAGACACGTTCCGCGCTCGGCGCGCGAAGGCTCTCGCATTGGCTGACCTATCCCCTGCTCGCGCCCGAGGCGATCTCTGCGCGACAGGATGCCGTCGCTGCGCTCGTCGAAAGAGACCGTCTGCGCGGCCGACTGCGCGAGGCGATCGCGGGCGTACGCGATCTCGAACGACTGCTCGCCAAGGCGACGCGACCGGGTGCCGTGCCGCGTGATCTCGGTGCTCTGCGCAGCTCGCTCCAGGCGCTGCCGGCCGTCGTCGACGCGCTCTCGAACTCATGGGCGCGGGCGGGCGACGAAGGGAGCTGGATCGCCGACGAGGAGCAGGCGGCCTCGACCTCGGAGCCACCGCCTCTGCTCGCGCCACCGGAGTCGCTGCCAGAGCTGACGAATCTGCTCGAGGCGTCCCTGATCGACGATCCGCCCGCGATCCCGAAAGGATCACGCGGCGCACACGAGACGGGATATATCCGTGTGGGCTACCGCAGCGATCTCGACGCGCTTCGCGAGAGCGCCAGCAAGGGCAGGGAGTGGATTGCCGGGCTCGAGGCCGAGGAGCGCGACCGGAGCGGCATCGCGAATCTCAAGGTGCGCTTCCATCCCGTACACGGCTACTCGCTCGAGGTCGGCAAGGCCCATCTCGCCAAGGTGCCCGAGGACTACGAGCGAAAGCAGACACTCGCGAGCGTCGAACGCTTCACGACCGAACGACTGCGCGAGGTCGAGGCGAAGGTCATGGGAGCCAGCGAACGCGCCGCCGGGCTCGAGCGCGAGATCTTCGAATCCGTGCGACGAGCCGCCTGCGCCGAGGCCGATGCGATTCGTGCGGCGGCCGATCGCGTCGCCACGCTCGATGCGTTGGCATCCCTCGCCCACGTCGCGCGCGAGAAGCGGTGGGTCCGGCCCATCGTCGATGCGACTGAAGGACTCGAGATCGAAGCGGGTCGCCATCCGGTCGTCGAGGCGGTCCTCGGCCGCCAGGGCTCGGATGGATTCGTGCCGAACGACGCGCGCCTCGACCCCGCCGACCAGCAGATCCTGCTGCTCACGGGTCCCAACATGTCGGGTAAGAGCACTTATCTACGGCAGGTGGCGCTGATCGTGTTGATGGCGCAGATCGGGAGCTTCGTGCCGGCCGCGCGCGCGCGGATCGGTGTCGTCGACCGCGTCTTCACACGCGTCGGCGCCTCCGATCGATTGGCCAAAGGGGAGTCGACCTTCATGGTCGAGATGCGCGAGACGGCGGAGATCCTCCGTCAGGCTTCGCGGCGCAGCCTCGTGATCCTCGACGAGATCGGTCGCGGGACCTCGACCTTCGACGGTCTCTCGATCGCCTGGGCGGTTGCGGAGTACCTGCACGACACGCCCGGCGTCGAGGCTCGAACGCTCTTTGCGACCCACTACCACGAGCTCGTCGCACTGGCAGACACGAAGACGCGGATTCGCAACGCTCACTTCGAGGTGCGTGAGTGGAACGACGACGTGATCTTCCTGCGCCGGCTCGTCGAGGGTGGGGCCAGTCGCTCGTACGGCATCCAGGTGGCGCGACTGGCGGGATTGCCGGCGGCGGTCGTCGACCGCGCCCGGGCGATTCTGCACGATCTCGAGGGAGGCGCACTTCCTGGCGGGTCGGGATTGGCCGCCGCCAAAGGGAGCGACGGACAGCTGAGCCTCGCGCTCGCGCCCAAGCCGGGGGGAGTGGCGTCGGTGATCTCCGAGGCCTCCGTACGAGCGCACGCCGAGGCCGAGCTCGCCGAGGCGATTCGCGGGATCGATCCGCACGAGATGACACCGCTCGATGCACTCACCTTCCTCGCGGAGCGTCGCACGAAGCTACTCGCAGCCGCAGCGACGGAGGCCGACGTCGCGCACGACGTCGGGCGCGACCCATGAGCGCCACGCGACGGATGCGGTCCATTCTCCTCGGCGTCCTGATCGCGCTCGTCCCCGCACTCGTGGGCGTCGAGCGACCCCCCGGGCTCGGGGACGTGCGCGAGGTCCGGACCTGGTCCTACCCCGACTACACGCGGGTCGTCGTCGAGCTGTCCCGCGAGGTTCGCCTGCGCGAGACGGAGCTGATCCGGCTGGCCGCGAATCCCGACGCGAGACGACCCGAGCGACTCTATCTCGACGTGCCGGGAATCTGGGTCGGGCGCCGCTTCGAATCGGGCATCGAGGTCGGCGACGGGCTTCTCGAAGGCGTCCGCCTGGGCCAGAATACGCTGCGGACGACGCGACTCGTGATCGATCTGGCGAGCTACGACCGCCACCGCGTCTTCAGCCTGCCGAGCCCCGCACGGATCGTCGTCGACGTCTTCGGCGACCGCAGCCCGACGCGCCTGGATCCGAGCGGCCGCCTTCCGGCCGAGCTCCGCCGCGTACACACGATCGTCGTCGACCCCGGCCACGGGGGTCGCGATCCGGGCGCGACCGGGATCGGGGGACTGCGCGAGAAGGACGTCAATCTGTCGATCGCGCGCAAGATCGTGCCGGAGCTCGAGGCGCGCGGCTTCGAGGTCGTGCTGACGCGGGAGGACGACCGTGCCTTGAGTCTCGAGGAGCGCACGGCGATCGCGGAGTCGGCCGGGGGTGACGTCTTTATCTCGATCCACGCGAATGCCGCCCGGCGTGCGCGTGCGCGCGGCATCGAGACCTACACGCTGGACGCCAATCACGAGCGACACAGCCTCGACGTCGCTGCGCGTGAGAACGGCGTGTCCGCGGCGCGACTCGATCCGCTCCAGCGCGCGCTCGCGCGGATTCAGGCCGACGAGCTCGCCTCACAATCCGAGAAGCTCGCCGATCTGGTCCACGAGAGCGTGATACGCGGTGCACGGAAGAGCGATCGATCACTGCCGGATCTGGGACTCAAGAAGGGGCCCTTCTACGTCCTCTTCATGTCGAGCATGTCTTCTCTCCTGCTCGAGACGGGCTTCATTACCAACACCAAGGATGCTCGCCTGCTTCGGAGCAGCGCCTACCAGCGACTCCTGGCAGAACGGATCGCGGAGGGGATCGAGCGCTATCGGACCGCGGTCGAGTTCGGGACGGCGCCGCCGGGCGCCGCTGGCCCGGACGCCGTATCGCGTCTCGACGCGACGCGTGAAGGCCGCCATTGATGCTCGAGACACCCTCGATCGAGTCCTACCTGGCGGAGCTGCCGACGGATCCCGATGCTCGTCAGGCTGCCGTGACACCCGCCGTGCGTGCCTACCTCGAGGACGTTCGCGCCCATCTCGAGTCGCTCCACCGCGGGGGTGACTCGGGCCGACGCGTCAACGAGGCGAACTCCGATCTCACCGATCGCATGGTGCGGCGGCTCTTCGAGCTCGCCCAGGAGATCCACCTGGCGCGCGGGGGCCGCGTGGAAGAGGGGCTCACGATCATCGCCGTCGGCGGCTACGCACGGCGGGAGATGTCGATCCACTCCGACGTCGACCTGCTCCTGCTCTACCGCGACGCGCCCACCCCCTTCGTCGAGCACGTCGCCGAGCGATTGCAGTATTGGCTGTGGGACGCGGGACTCACGATCGGTTGTGCGACGCGCACGATCGAGGAGACCGTCGAGCTGGGCCGCGCCGACGTGACGGTTCGAACGGCGGTGCTCACGGCTCGCTACCTCTGCGGCGACGGCGAGTTCTTCCACGATTTCGCCGATCGTATTCGCGACGAGCTGCTGCCCGATCCGGTGGCCTTCGTCTCGGAGCAGCAGGAGCTGATGCGCGAGCGTCAGCTCGCCTACGGCGACACGCTCTATCTCCTCCAGCCGAACGTGAAGGAGGGGGCTGGGACGCTGCGGGACTACCACGCGGCCTACTGGGTCGCGCGTGGAACCCAACCCTCCGTGCGCAATGTCGACGATTTCCTGCATTTCGGACTCCTGACAGAGATCGAGATGACGGAGTATCGCGACGCCCTCGATTTTCTCTGGCGCACGCGCAACGAGCTCCACCTGCGCGCCAAGCGCGCGAACGATCAGATGAGCTTCGAGCTCCAGGAGGAGGTCAGCGAGGGACTCGGCTACGGGTCGATGCACGACGCGCTCGAGAAGCTCGCGAAGCAGGAGATCGAGCGCGAGAGCGAGGTCGGCGAGGCGACGCTCGCGGACCTGCGTTTTCAGCCCGACGACCCCGATCTTCCCGTCGAGCGATTCATGCGCGACTACTACCGGCACGCGCGAGCGATCAAGAGCCACTCGGAGCTCGTGATCGACCAGTGTGCCCGGCGCGTGTTGCCCCCCGATCCAGAGCGCGACGCCGAGCGGGAGATCGACGACGGGTTCCTGCTCGTCGACGGCGAGCTTGTCGTCCCGCACGCGGCTCATCTGCGGGAGGATCCACTTCGCGTGCTGCGCGCCTTCGCGATCGCCCAGAAGCACCAGGTCCGGCTCTCGCGCATGGCCCAGCGTCTGCTGCGCGAGAATCGCGGCCTGCTCGACGAGTCGCTGCGCGCGAGCCCCGCCGTCTCCGAGCTCTTCATGGGGATTCTCGCGAGCGAGTCCCGCGTGATGCGCACGCTGATGGCGATGAACGACGTCGGTGTGCTGGCGCAGGTGATTCCCGAATGGGAACACATCGTCTGTCGCTGGCAGCACGTCGTCTACCACACCTACACGGTCGACGTGCATTCGATCTTCCTGGTCGAAGAGCTCCGACGGCTCTGGCGGGGCAAATACGCACGGGCCATGTCCGAGCTCACGGAGCTGATGCGCGAGGTCGAGGATCGGCCCGTGCTCTTTCTCGGCTGTCTGCTCCACGATATCGGCAAGGGCTTCGGCGGCGATCACTCGAACAAGGGCGTCGTGCGCGCGCGGCCGGCGATCGAACGCCTCGGCCTCTCGAAGGAGCGCGCCGATCGTGTGGTGTTCATCGTGCAGCACCATCTCCTGATGTCGCATCTCGCCCAGAGTCGCGATCTCTCCGACGCGAAGTTGATCCTCGAGCTCGCACAGGTCTGCGGCGATCGCACGAATTTGCGAAACCTCTATCTCGCGACCTTCGCCGACATCCGGGCCTCCTCGGTCGAGGGCTGGACGGACTGGAAGGGGCAGCTGCTGCGTGAGCTCTACGAGCGCACGGCCGAGATGCTCGAAACGGGCGCCGAGCGCCCCGACCAGGCCGTGGCACTGCTCGAGGCGCGGGTCGAGCGCCGACGCGAGGGCGCGCGCGAGGAGCTGATCCGGCTGGGCATCGGCGAGGGCAAGATCGACGCACTCTTCGCAGAGCTGCCGCGGCGTTATTTCCTGTCACACACGCCACGCCAGATCGCGCGCCACGCGCAGCTCGTCGTTCGCTTCGGCGATGGTCGACCGGTCGTGACCGCTCACCGTGAGATGAAGGGTGGCTTCACCGAGTTCATCGTCTGCGCCCGGGACGTACACGGTCTCTACAGCCAGGTGGCCGGCGTGATGACCGCCTGCGGGCTCAACATCCTCGACTCGCACGTCTACACGACACGGGGCGGCCTGGCGCTCGAGATCTACCGGACGCATACGCCGCCGGGAGGCGCGGAGGAACGTCGGCTCGCCTGGCAGGAGGTCGAGGGACTGCTCGAACGGGTCCTCGTGGGCGAGGTCGAGGTGGGAGAGCTCGTGCGGCGGCGGCGGCGGCCGGTTGGCGTCACGCGCCTGCCGTCGCGCAAGGAGCCGCGTGTGTTGATCTCGAACACGGAGTCGGAGTTCTACACGCTCGTCGACGTCATTGCCGACGATCGCCTGGGCCTGCTCTACGACGTGACGCGCACGATCGGCGAGCAGGGCTTCGAGATCTACGTCTCGAAGGCGGCCACGATCAAGGATCAGGTGACGGACGCCTTCTACCTGAAGGATTCGAAAGCGAAAAAAATCAAAGATCCCGAGGTATTGGAACGCTTGCGTGATGCATTGCTCGAGGCCGTGAAGGGCGGGTTGGAGGGAAGTGGTCGTGCCTGAGTCCTCCGCCCCCCCGGATCCCGGGCCGGCTTTGACGCCGCTCGAAGCCCTCTGCGACCGTTTCCTGATGCGGCTCTCCGTCGAGGAGGGGCTCTCGCCGCGCACCGTCGAGGCCTATGCAAACGATCTGCGGCACCTGCGAGGCCATCTCGCCGCCTGCGGCGTCACGTCGGTCGAGGCCGCCGAGCGGCGTGATCTTCGCGCGCTGGCCGGCTATCTCGACGATCGCGGATTGGCCGCGAGCTCGCGTACGCGCGTGCTCGTCTCCGTGCGTCGACTGCTGCGCTTCGCCGAAGAGCAGGGGCTCATCGGCGCGGATCCGATCGAAGCGCTGGAGGCGCCGAAGCGGTCGCGAACGTTGCCGAGAATCGTGCGGCCGGACGAGACGGCGGCGTTGATCGAGGCCGCTCGCGGCGACGAGCCGCTGGCGCTGCGGGACGTCGCGATGCTCGAGATCCTCTATGGCGCCGGGCTGCGCGTGACGGAGCTCGTGACGTTGCCCCTCTCCGCGATCGACCGCCGCGCGGGGCTCTTGCGTGTCGTCGGCAAGGGGCGCAAGGAGCGGATCGTGCCGCTGGGCGACCGCGCCGGGCAGGCGCTCACGCGGTACCTCGAGCAGGCCAGGCCGATCCTGCTCGGGACGAGGCCGGATCGGGCGCATGCCGTCTTTCTCACACGCCGCGGTACGGCGATGACGCGCCAGAACTTCTTCGCGCGACTGCGCGGTCATGCACGCAAGGCGGGCATCGCACAGGATCGCGTCTCGCCCCACGTGCTTCGCCACGCCTTCGCGACCGACCTGCTCGAGGGAGGGGCCGACCTGCGCGCGATCCAATCGATGCTCGGTCATTCGGATCTCTCGACGACCGAGGTCTACACGCACGTGAGTCGCAAGCGACTGCGCGAGACGGTCGAGACGCGGCATCCGCGGGGGTCGGGCGCGAAACGGTGAAGCGGCGCGCTCGAAAATCGTCGTCCCGGAGCTTTGCGGACGCCCGGCTCAGCCTCGATGACGTCGCCGCCGCGCTCGACGCCCCGCATGCGGATCTGCTCGCCCGCGTGGCGCGACACGCGGCCCGTCTCGATCGACGACTCTATCTGGTCGGTGGGCCCGTCCGGGACCTGCTGCTCGGCCGCCCGCTCGCAGATCTCGACCTGATGGTCGAGGGCGACGCGGCGGCGCTCGGTGACGCGCTGACGGCGGGGCGCGCGGGCGCCCGGCTCACGCTCGAACGCCACCCGCGCTTCGGGACGCTTCGGATTCGAAGCGATGCCAGCCCGGGAGACGCCGCGTCGGTCGGGGCGGTGGTCGATCTGGCCGGAATGCGTCACGAGACCTACGCCGCGCCGGGCTCGCTCCCCGACGTCACGCCGGGAACCGTCGAGCAGGACGTGGCACGGCGGGACTTCTCGGTCAACGCGCTTCTCTGTCCCCTCGACGGCAACGACTCCGCCCGCGCGCAGCCGATCCTCGATCTGGTCGGCGGGCTCGAGGATCTCGCCCGTCGCCGCCTGCGGATCCTGCATCCCGAGAGCTTTCACGACGATCCGACGCGGGCTTTTCGCGCGGCTCGTTTCGCCGCGCGACTCGCGTTCTCGCTGGACCGCAGCTCGCGCAACGCACTCCGCAACGCCTTGCGCGACGGGGCCTTCGGCGCGGTCAGCGGCGAGCGCTTCCGCCGCGAGCTGCAGCTCGTCTTCGACGAGGCCCGGCAGGGTGTGTCGGTCGGCAAGGTGCTTCGTTCTCTGTCCGATTGGCACGTCCTGGCGGCGCTCGAGCCGGGACTCTCGCTGCCGAGCGACCGACTGCGGCCGCTGCGCTTTCTGTCGCAGAGGATCGCGCGTCCGGATTGGCCGACACCCCGATGGCGCGGCTGGGTCGCGGGACTGTCGGTCTGGCTCGCTCCATTGCCGGCGGCACAGCGCCGCCGGACGCTCGAACGGTTCTCGATCCGGGGCGAGCAGGCGACTCGAATCGTCCATTTCGGTCGCGACGCCGACCGGACGCTCAAGTCGCTCGCACGGGCGCGCGGGCGGGGCGCCGTCGATGCCCTGCTGGGCGAGCTTCCCGAAGAGACGATTCAGGCACTCTACGCATTGGCGACGATTCCGGTTCGCCGGCGCATCCTGCGTTGGGGCGGGGAGGACCGTCGGCGACGCGCACCGATCTCCGGGGCCGAGCTGACCGAGCTCGGTCTCGTGGGACCGGACGTCGGCAAGGCATTGCGGCGGATCCGGGCGGGCTTTCTCGACGGAGAGGTCGCCAATCGCGAGGAGGCCATCGCACTCGCGCAGGAGATCGCACGTCGTGCCTCGCGCCGCGTGAGCTCGGCGCGCGCCGGGTCGAAGCGCGGGCGCCCCCGCGCCCGAGCGAGGCAGAAAACGAGCGCGCGCACCTCGGCCGAACCGGTCGCCGACGAGTCGCCGAAAGTTGCTCCCGGCGACACGATCGCGGATACTGCCCGTCGGCGGAAAGCCGCGAGACCGGACGTGCCAGTCGAGGCCGGCGATGAAGCCGGATCCGGGAGACGCCGCGCGCGACCATCCCGCAAGTCGCGCACCCCACGCGAATGACCCCCGCAAGCTCACCCCCCAGGCGCCCAGGACGGATCGCGACCCGATGAGCGCAACGGACACGACGCTGAGCGAGATGCAGGGCAGCGCCCTCGAGGAGCTAGGGGCCGATCCGGACGAGCGGACGGACGGGCTCGACGGCTACGCCGTGAAGCTCGCCGTGTTCGAGGGCCCGCTCGATCTGCTGCTGCATCTGATTCGCCAGAACGAAGTCGACATCACCGATATTCCCATCCAGCGGATTGCCGAGCAGTACCTCGAGACGATCGAGTTCATGCAGGAGCTGAATCTCGACGTCGCAGCCGAGTATCTGGTCATGGCCGCCACGCTCGCGCTCATCAAGAGTCGGATGCTGCTGCCCAGCGAGGTCGAGGACGACGACGAAGGCGTCGACCCGCGGGCCGAGCTGGTCCAGCGCCTGCTCGAATATCAACGCTTCAAGGAGGCCGCGGAGGCGCTCTCGACGCGTCGCCTGCTCGGTCGCGACGTGTTCAGTGTGATCGGTCCGGGACCGGAGAAGACGCCCGAGGCCGAACGGGAGATCGAGGTCGGGCTCTTCGAGCTGGTCGCCGCCTTCAAGGAGGTGCTCGAGAACGCCGAGCGCGGCGCGTTGCTGCACGAGATCGAGACCGAGCACGTGACGGTCCGCGACCGGATGCTCGTCGTGATGGAGCTGCTCGAGGCGAACGAGACGATCGAGTTCATGCGCATCTTCGAGAGCGCCGGCGAGGCGGGGCCGCCCAGTCGCGCAGTGTTGGTGGCGACCTTCCTGGCCCTGCTCGAGCTGGCACGCCTGTCGGCGCTACGCATCTACCAGGGGCTCTCGGAGCGCGGCACGCCCGAAGGCACGATCCGCCTGCGGCGGGCCACCTTCGATACGAGTGACCCCGAATGGCGCGAGCAGATCAGCGACACGATGTAGTCGGTGACCGGCTGGCGGATCGAGAAACGGAGTATCCCTGTGAGTCGAATGGAAGCCCGAGAGAAGCGGCGCATCGTCGAGGCCCTGATCCTCTCCTCGCCCGAGCCGATCTCCGCCGCGCGCCTGGCCGAGATGATCCCCTATTGCAATGCCGGGCAGGCCAAGGATCTGGTCAACGAGCTCAACACGGAATACGCCGAGCAGGATCGCTCGTTCGAGATCTGGGAGGTAGCGGGTGGCTTCCAGATCCGCACGCGTGCGGAGTTCTCCGGCTATCTGCAGAAGCTCCAGAAGGAACGAGCGCTACGTCTGTCGCAAGCCGCGCTCGAGACCCTCGCCGTGATCGCCTATCGCCAGCCGACGACGCGCGCGGAGATCGAGGAGGTACGCGGCGTCGATGCCGGGGCCACCGTGAAGAGCCTGCTCGAACGTCAGCTGATCCGGATCGCCGGCCAGCGCGAGGTGCCGGGACGTCCGATGCTCTACGCCACGACGCGTCGCTTCCTCGAGGTCTTCGGACTCGAGCGGCTGCGCGATCTGCCGAGCCTGCGTGAGCTGGACGACCTCGCACGCGAGCAGGGTCTGCTCGAGAAGACGGGCGAGGATGCGGATGTCGCGACGACCGATGGTGGTCCGGCCGCGGACGAGTCGCCTACCTCCGAATCGGCACAGGCCGAAGAGAACGCACCCGAAACGATGGAGACCGGCGAGCCCGATCCTGCGGAGGCGGCCGAGAGCGAGACGTCCGCCGCGGAGGCGGAGCCGGAGTCGGTCGAGCCCGATTGAGCGATCGCGATGCCCCACGGAGACTCCCCGAGACATCAGCGCAAGAAGCGGCCGAGCCGTCGCGCAGGACGCGGCCCTGCCTGTCGGTCCGTCGCCGCGCCCGCGCGCGAAAACGACGATCGGCAAGGTGGAGCGCCGCCCGAGACTCGTCCGGGTGGGGCCGTCCGACTGCAGAAGCTCCTCGCCGCCGCGGGCTTCGGCTCACGGCGCGAGGCCGAGCGATTTCTCGAAGACGAACGTGTGACCGTCAACGGTCGCGTCGCGCGGCTCGGCGATCGGGCCGATCCGACGCGCGACGACATCCGGCTCGATGGTGAACGGCTGAAACGCGAGCGTCCGGCGTATTGGCTCGTCCACAAGCCGCGAGGCGTCGTGACGACCGTGCGCGACGACGAGGGTCGACGCACGGTGATCGATCTGTTGCCCAAGGCGGCGGGCAGGATGTTTCCCGTCGGTCGGCTCGACCGCGAGACCTCGGGGCTGCTGCTGCTCACGAACGACGGCGACGTCGCTCATGCCCTGCTGCATCCGTCGCTCGGAAACGAACGTGAATACCGCGTCAGCGTGAAGGGCGCTCTCGATTCGAAGACGATCGAGCGGCTGGAACGTGGCGTCACGCTCGAAGAGGGACGTACGGCGCCGGCGCGCGTCTCGAACGTGCGCTTCGATCCCGACACCGGCCATTCGAGCCTCACGCTCACGCTCATCGAGGGCAAGAAGCGTCAGATCCGCCGCAGTCTGCTGCTGCTGGGCTTCCCGGTTCGTCGCCTCGTGCGCGTGCGGATGGGACCGCTTCGACTCGGCCGGCTCGCCGTCGGCGAGGCACGCCCGCTTCGCGCAGACGAGCGCAGCCGGCTGCTCGACCACGCGGCGCGGCTACGCGCCGCAGCAGACGGCCGCCCGCGGCGAGATCGGCGAAGCGACCCGCGACCCGAGCCCCGCACGGCGCGACGCGCCGCTGCTCAACGCGACCAGCGTTCGAGGAAGGGCGTCAGGAAGTAGAAGGAGAGCAGCAGGCCGAGTACGAAGCAGAGGGCCTGGGTCGGGTTGCGGGGCATGGCGAGTTCCGGTCGTCGAAGTGCGATCCTCCGCCTGCTACAGCAAGAACCGTGCGAACGGCGATCGTTCGCGCAGCGCGATCGGTCACGAAGGGAAGCCTTGCTTCGCGCGCGGATTTGCAGAGCGAGTTGCGCGTGTCGGCCGAGCCAGGGGAGCGACCAGCCCGTCGGCAGGCGGGAAGCAATCGACCCCTGTCAGCCCGCTGGTGTCGCGCGACCGCAAGGATCGTTGCTCCGTTGCCGCTCGTTTGCCGACCAGAGGCCGAAGCGACCCTTCAGGCGTCGCTCGAGGTTCGGCCCAGACGCGCGATCGCGAGCGTGAGTGCGAGTCCGACGGCGAAGGCACAGCCGGCACCGACCAGGTCGGTCAGATCCGGAGTGAAGGGCACGAGCGGCCAATCCTCCGGTGGCAGCTCGGCCCGTTCCGCGGCGGACAGCACCCGGCCACGAATCGCAAAGCCCGGCTGCGGCGGCGTCGGCTGGCGGAAGGGATAGAGGCCGACGACCGCGCCGAGCAGCAGGCCGAGCAGCGCGCCGAGCGTCGGCTTCTCGTACCGCCCGAGCAGCCATCGCAAGCCATTGCTCACCCCGACGACGCCGAGGACGACGCCGATGCCGACGGGCACGACGACCTCGAACGAGGCGACGACGCGGGCGAGATCGAAGCCTGCGGCACCGATCAGGCCCTCCTTGAGCTCGTCGATGGCTCCGAGGATCGGCTCGTATTGACCGAGCAGGAGCAGCAGATAGCCCCCGGAAATCCCCGGCAGGATCATCGCCGACGCCCCCGCCAATCCCGACAGCACGAGCAGAGGAAGACTCGCCTCCCGCGCGCCGCTACCCCCGTCGCCCGCGACCGCCATCACGACCATCGTGGCGAAAGCGCCCGCGGCGCCCAGCCAGACGCTCGGCGTGGCTGGGCGCACGAGTCGCCATACGATCGGGAGTCCGCCGAGCGTCAGGCCGATGAAGAAGCTGTACATCAGCGGGCGATGTTCGATCACGAGCGCCCGCGTCGGGCCCGCGAGCAGACC
Source organism: Myxococcota bacterium (assembly GCA_965223565.1). Classification (GTDB taxonomy): domain Bacteria; phylum Myxococcota_A; class UBA9160; order UBA9160; family UBA4427; genus UBA4427. Next base: position 61,468 of record CBDCWV010000003.1, read on the forward strand.
GATCGCAACGATCGCGGCACCCGCGATCGTCGCCAGCACGACGACCGGACGCGGGCGGAGTCGCAGGCGGGTCAGGTCGGCGATCGCGTCGATGAAGGCGGGATAGACACCGACTGCGAGCAGCATGGTGCCCCCGCTGATTCCCGGCACCAGGTTCGCGAGCCCCATCAGGGCGCCACCCACGAGGCCACGGGGAACGAAGCGCGCGAGCGAGACGGGCTGCGTTCTCGAGCCGATCCCGTCTGGCCGCGAACGGCCAGTCCTCCGCGCGGACGCGGTCTCGCTCGTCAATCTTCCCCCCACGTCGTTATGCTAGCAGGCCGATGTGTGGACGGATGACACTGACGCGGTCGGGCAGCGAGATCGCCCACTACTTCAGCGAAGCGATGCGTGGCTTTCGACCTGACGCGCGGACGCTCGTCGCCGGCGCGATTCGTGAGGAGAACGGGGACGCGCTTCGGACGCGATACAACGTCGCGCCGTCGCAGGATCTGCTGACCGTCGTGGTCGCGAGCCCTGCCGGTGCATCCGGCGGGATTACGGGCGAGTCGGGTGGGGTCGCAGGTTTCGAATTCGCCTGGAAGCGTTGGGGTCTCGTTCCTGCCTGGGCGAAGGATCCCGCGATCGGTGCGCGACTGTTCAATGCACGATTGGAGACAGCGGACTCGAAGCCCTCCTTTCGTGCGGCCTGGAAACGCCGCCGCTGTCTGGTCGTCGCCGACGGCTTCTACGAGTGGACGCCGCGCGAGCGGGACCACCGTCCATACCACTTCCGGCCGAGCGCGCGGACGCGAGCGAGGGATGGTGACGAGGCGGGCCTGCTGGCATTCGCCGGCCTTTACGAGCACTGGCTCGGCGAGGGCGGCGAGGTGATCGACTCCTGCACGGTCCTCACGACCGAGGCCAATGCGGACCTGGCGAACGTTCACCACCGCATGCCCGTGATCGTGCCGCCCGCGCATTTCGCCGACTGGCTCGGCCTAGCGTCCGCGTGCGGGACCGAGCGACCTGCGACCGATCCCAACCGCCTGAAGGCGCTGGTAGGTCCCGCGCCGGCCGGTACCCTGGAACGTCGAGCGGTCTCCCGCTACGTGAACGATCCACGCCACGACGATCCGAGATGCCTGGCGGAAGAGCGCGAGAGCGGCCAGGTCGATCTCTTCGACGACGTGAATCGGGGGAAGCCGGCGTGAGCGTCGACAGTGTCTCCGCGCATGGGTCGACGGCCCGGGAGGGCAGACTGCGCCGCCTGCTCTATCGCGCCTGTCTCGCCGTGATGGGTCTGCTCTACGTGTTCTCGGTTCCCTGGTATCGGAGTCCGGAGGATCCGGTCCGTCTCTGGCTCGGTCTGCCCGACTGGGTCGCGACCGCGCTCCTGTGTTATGTCGCGGTCGCGATCGTGAACGCCATCGCCTGGTCGATCGCCGAGGTCTCCGATCAGGCGGTGGGATCCGCCGGGGACCGATCCTCGATCGGTCACGAGCCGGAAGAGGGTGCATCGTGAACTTCGGGCTGTGGGGCGTGACGGCGCTCGGCCTCTACCTTCTCGCGCTGATCGGCGTGGCGGAGGTCGCGAAGCGCGCCAAGCGCGATGCCTCGCCGTCGGACCATTTCCTGGCCGGTCGATCGCTCGGCGTGTTCGTGCTCTTCCTCACGCTCTATGCGACTGCCTACAGTGGAAACTCACTGCTCGGCTATCCGGGTCGCGCCTATCGCGACGGCTACTCCTTCATCATGGCGACGGGCTTCATGATGGGGATCATCGTCGTCTACCACGCGCTCGTCCCGCGTCTGCGTCCGCTCTCCGTCGAGCATCATTTCGTGACGCCCGGCGACTACCTGCGGCTGCGATTCGAGGGCCGCTACGCGCGTCCGCTGCGCCTCTGGATCGGTCTGCTGATGTCGCTGGCGTTGGGGAATTTCCTGCTCGCGCAGCTCAAGGCGATGGGCGACGTGGCCCATCTCGTGACCGGCGGGCGGATTCCCTACGAGGCGGGCGTGATCGGCCTGGCCGCGGTGATCCTCTTCTACGAGACCCGCGGTGGGATGCGTGCCGTCGCCTGGACCGACGCGGCACAGGGAATCGCCATGCTGATCGGCCTCGTCGCGCTCTTCGCATGGCTGCTCGCCGATACGGGCGGTATGGCCGAGATCACGCGGGCGGTCGCCGCGAAACGACCCGATGCCGTCGCCGTTCCGCCGCTCGCCGTCTGCGTCAACTGGTTCAGCACGATCGTGTTGATGGGGCTGGCGAGCGTGCTCTACCCGCAGGCGATCCAGCGGGTCTTCGCCGCGGAGAGCGGGCAGGCACTCCGACGTTCGTTCGCGGGGATGACCTTCATGCCGCTGGCGACGACCTTCGTCGTGACGTTGATCGGGATCGCATCGATCGCGCGCTTCGACATCGAGGCTGCGGTCGATACCGACGGCGTCGTACCGATGTTGCTGAACGAATGGGGAACCTCGGGTGGGATCGCGACGGCGGCGGCGCTGCTCGTCTTTCTCGGCGCGCTCTCCGCGATCATGTCGACGGCGGATTCGTGTCTCCTGTCGCTCGGCTCGCTGCTCTCCCGCGACATCCTCGGTCAGGCCGGCCGCGACGAAGCCGCCACCCGACTCGGAAAACGCCTGGCCGCGGCCGTACTGCTCGCCGCGATTCCGTTCGCCCTGATGCGCGAGCTGACGCTCTGGCGGCTGATCGAGCTCAAGATGGAGCTGCTGATCCAATGCGTTCCCGCCTTCCTGATCGCGCTCCACTGGGCTCGTCTGCGAACGGGCGCCGTGCTGGCGGGCCTGATCGTCGGGACACTCTTCTCCGCTGCATTCACCTTCGCTGGGATTCCGCGTATCGAGGGCGTGCACATCGGCGTCGTCGGCGGCCTGCTCAATTCGCTCGTCGCGATCGGCGGCTCGCTCGTTGGTCCGAGCGCCCGCGTCGACGTGATCGCAGGGTCCGAAGCCAGCGTGCAACGCTGAGGCAACCCGGAGCAGCCGGGCAGCAAGCGGGCTGCAAGACGTCTGGATGGGGGCGTGTGGGTGAATTCTGCTTGCGAGTCTGCCCGCTTCGGGACCACGTAGGGGCGAGCGCCGCGGAGGGGGGGCGCATGGCACGAGGGCGTGATGTCCGGTCTCTTGATCAGTGCGCTCGGATCGGCCTGCGTGGTCTGGACCGCTCGTGAGCTCTTCCGGCTCGCAGCTTCTCGCATGCCCGCCGCCGCCTCACCCGCACGTCGGCCCGCTCGCTCGCGACCCCTCGCGGCCTGGGACGAGCGGGGTCGCCCGATCCGGGTCGAGGACGTGGGGCGCGGCTGACGCCGATCGCCGCCAGCATTTCGCTACGTTCGCGCCCGCCGATCGATTCGTGTCGGTAGCGGGGAGCGCGGCATCCAGGGGATGGGTCGTGCGACTCGAGCGAGGGGGGGCGCGCGTGGCCGGCGGCGAAGAGATCAATCCACTCCATCGCTGTGGTGAGCTCCCCCGATTCGATCGCCTCGAGACCGCACACGTCGAGCCCGGCATGGTCACGCTGCTCGCGGCACTCGAGCGAGAGCGCGCGGCGCTCGAAGAGCAGCTCGAGCCGACCTGGGCGGGTCTCGTCGAGCCGCTCGAGGCGATCTCCGAGCGCCTCGGCTACGCCTGGGGACTCGTCGGGCACCTGATGGGCGTTCGGAACAGCGAGGCCCTGCGCGACGCCCATGCCGCAGTCCAGCCCGAGGTGGTGGCCTTCGGCCTGCGCCTCGCGCAGAGCCGTCCGATCTTCGAAGGGCTCGAGACCCTGCGCGGAAGCGACGCCTTCGCGTCGCTCGAGCCCGCCCAACGTCGCATCGTCGACAGCTTGTTGCGCGATGCGCGTCATGCCGGCGTCGGACTCGGCAGCGCCGAACGCGCGCGATTCAATGAGATCCAGGGGGAGCTCGCCGAGCTCGCGACGCGATTCAGCAATCACGTACTCGACGCGACGAAGGCGTTCGGCCTCGTGTTGCGCGAGCCCGAGGAGATGGCCGGCACGCCCGAGAGCTTGCGCGCGCTGTCCGCGCAATCCGCTCGCGAGGACGCCGGCGAAGCCGAGGCGACCGCCGAGGCCGGTCCCTGGCGGATCACACTCGATGCCCCGGTCTTGATGCCCTTTCTCGAGCACAGCCCGCGGCGGGATCTGCGCGAGAAGCTCTACCGCGCCCACGTCACGCGCGCGAGTGAAGGCGCACTCGACAATCAGCCCCTGATCGAGCAGATCCTCGCCCTGCGGCACGAGATGGCACGACTCCTGGGCTATCCACACTTCGCGGCTCTCTCCGTCGATGCCAAGATGGCCCCGAACGTCGAGGCAGTCGAGAAGCTGCTCGCGGATCTGCGCCTTGCGTCGCATGCGGCTGCCGTCGCCGACCTCGAAGATCTCCGGCGCCTGGCGCAGGATGCGGGTGAGCCCGAGCCGCTCGCGCTCTGGGACGTCGCGTTCTGGGCGGAGCGGCTGCGCGAATCGCGCTACGCCTACTCGGAAGAGGCGTTGCGGCCGTATTTCCCGATGCCCCGCGTGTTGGACGGACTCTTCGCGCTCGCCGGGCGGCTCTTCGGTGTCTCGATCGAGGCGGCCGACGGGGACGCACCGGTCTGGCATCCCGACGTGCGCTTCTTTCGCGTGCGGGACGAGGACGCCGCGCCGATCGCCGCGTTCTACCTCGATCCCTATAGCCGTCCCGGTGACAAGCGCGGTGGCGCCTGGATGGACGAGTGCCTCGGCCGTTCGCGCGAGCACGGAGGTGACGGCGGAGGCGTCCGCCAGCCGGTCGCCTATCTCGTCTGCAATCAGACGCCGCCGGTCGGTGAACGCCCCTCGCTCATGTCCTTCGACGAGGTCGTTACGCTCTTCCACGAGTTCGGCCACGGTCTTCAGCACATGCTCACGCGCGTCGACCACGGTCTCGCGTCGGGGATCCGGAACATCGAGTGGGACGCCGTCGAGCTGCCCAGTCAATTCATGGAGAACTGGTGCTACCACCGCGAGACGTTGATCGGTCTGTCCGGGCATTTCGAGACCGGGGAGCCGCTGCCCGCCTCGCTCTTCGAAAAGATCGCTGCGGCACGTACGTTCCGAGCCGGGAGCGCGATGCTCCGGCAGCTCTACTTCGCGGAGCTCGATCTCGCGCTCCATCGACTCGACCCGGACTCCGCGACGCGCGAGGGCGTGCTCGCCGTCCAGCGCCGTGTCGCCGCGCGCACGACGGTGCTACCGCCACTGCCGGAAGATCGATTTCTCTGCGGCTTCGGGCACATCTTCGCCGGCGGCTATGCCGCGGGCTACTACAGCTACAAGTGGGCCGAGGTGCTCTCGGCCGATGCCTTCTCGGCCTTCGAAGAGCGGGGCCTCGACGATCCCGAGGCGCTGGCCGAGACGGGCCAGCGATTTCGCGACACGATTCTCGCGCAGGGCGGAGGCGCGCCGCCGATGGAGGTGTTCGAGTCCTTTCGCGGTCGCCCGCCGCGGCCGGATGCGCTCCTGCGCCATTCCGGCCTGGCGGACACGGGGTGAGCGGTCGGCCTCGATCGGGCGATCGGACGGATCGGTCGAGCTGGTCGGCCGTCTACCGCGTCGTGCGCCGGATCCCAGCCGGGCGTGTCTCGACCTACGGCGAGGTCGCCCGACTCGCGGGAATGCCCGGTGCGGCGCGTCAGGTCGGCTGGGCCCTCCACGCGCTCGACGAAGCCGACGGCGTACCGTGGCACCGGGTGCTGAATGCGCGTGGCTTCGTGAGCGCGCGAGGTGAGCGGGCCTTGGAAGATCTTCAGCGATCGCTCCTCGAAGCCGAAGGCGTGGCGTTCGATGCCGCCGGCCGGATCGATCTCGAACGACATCGGTGGCGCCCGCGAGCGCGCGCGCAGCGGAAGCAAGGAGCGAAGAGGCGATGATGATCAAGCTGGCGATCGATTTCGAGAACCCGGGTCGCGAATGGTGGGAGAACGGGGGGCAGGCCCTCTGGGATTCGATCACCGAGGGGTTCGACAACAACGACGTCGCCGTCGACGAGTCGATCGCGCGTTCCTGGCTCGAGGAGGCAGCACGGATTCCCGGTTGGGAGGGCGGTCCCGAATTCGCTCCGCACCCGATCTGTCTGAAGGAAGTCGACGAGGACGAGATCGTTTGAACACGTCCGCCCTGCGACTGCCGGGCGATTCGTTGGTGCCGGAGCTGGCGGAGCGGATCGAGGCGGCCGGCGGGCGACTCATCGTCGTCGGAGGCTGGGTGCGCGACGCGCTTCTGGGGCGCATCGGTCACGACCTGGATCTCGAGATCTTCGGCCTGGATCCCGCGGTGCTGACCGAGCTGCTCGTTCCGCTCGGATTCTCTCCCCCGGTCGGTCGCCAATTCGCGACCTGGCGGCACGCTCGCGCGGGCCTCGACGTCGCACGAGCGCGGGCCGGAAACGAGCTCTTCGAGCGGGACCGACCCGACTCGATCGTGTCCGCCTTCGCGCAGGCCGCGCGACATCGCGATCTCACGATCAATGCAATCGGCTGGCTGCCGCGCACGAATCGCCTGATCGACCCGCTCGGCGGACGCAGCGATCTGGCAGCGCGCATCCTGCGCGCCGCCGACGAGCGGACCTTCGGGTCCGATCCGCTCCGGGTCCTGCGCGTGGCGCGTCTGGCCGCGCAATTCGATGCCCATCCCGAGCCTCGATTGACCTCGCTCTGTCGAACACTCGCCCTGAACACCCTCCCGGTCGAGCGCGTGGCCGGTGAGCTGCGGCGTATCCTGTGCGAGCCGCCCCGGCCTTCCCGGGCCTTCGAGTGTCTGCGCGATCTCGAGCAGCTCGCCGTTTTCCCGCCCGTCGCCTCGCTCGCGGGCGTGCCGCAGGATCCACGCTGGCATCCCGAGGGCGATGTCCTCGTGCATACGCTCATGGTCGTCGACCGCGCCCGGACCATCGCCTCTGACGAGCATCTCGCGGCGGACGCACTCACCGGCGAGACGCTCCTCTGGGCTGCTCTCTGTCACGATCTCGGCAAGGCCGAGACGACCCGGCGTGAGCCCGCGGTCGCATCGGGCGCCCCCACTCGCGTGCGTGCACTCGGCCACGAGGCGGCCAGTGCGCGGCGAGCCGAGCACTGGCTCTCGAGTCTGCGCCTGCCGCGGGATCGCGTGCGTGCGGTCGCAGCGCTCGTCCTACACCATCTCGCGCCCGCGCAATTCGTCGCCCAGGGCGCGGGCCTGCGCGCCTATCGTCGACTCGCACGCAAGGTGGCCGCGGCGGGCGTGACGCTCGCCGATCTCGAGCGACTCGCGCGTGCCGACCATCTCGGACGCACGACGGAGGAGGCGCGTGCGGGTCGTTTCGAGGCCGGGCGCCGATTCCTCGCCGAGGCTGCGCGCGCGCAGGTCCGTGATCGCGTCGCGGACGACGTCGTGAGCGCCGCGGACGTGATGCGCCTCGGTGTCCCGGCCGGGCGTCGCCTCGGTCGGATCCTCGCGCACTGCCGCGAGATCCAGGACGAGACCGGTTCGCGCGACGCCGGGCTGATCCTCGCGCGTGCACTCAAGTCGGATCGCGGCGCGGATCACGCGCCGGACTCCGAGGCCTGACCCCAGGCTCAGCGCACGAGCTTCGAGCCACCCGCCGGCGTATTTCGCTCGAAGAGCTGGCAGGGCTCACCCGAGGCGACCGCGACCACTTCCGAGGGCAGCTCGGCTGACTTGAACTCGTAGGCATGACAGCCGCGCGGCCGGTCGGGCTCCCAGGTCACGAAATAATGCACACAGTGCAGACAATCCGGTGTCCTGGACTTCTTCTGCATCGCCGCTTGATTAGCGCGCGAGCTCGGCCATCAGCTCGAAGGTCTCGAGCGGACCGGGCGGCGGGGCGGTCGACCCGAACTCGCGATAGAGCGTGGCGACGTTGACGACGATCCGCTCCGAGTCGAGCCAATCCGCATACTCACCGAGCTGTCCGTGGTGGATTTCGAGCGCGGCCTCGCGCGGCGAGAGCCCCGCGTCGAAGCGCTCCCGCGCGGCGTCGCGCACGAACGCGAGATAGTCGCGAACCGCGAGCGCGCCGCGAATATCCGTCAAGGGACCGTGCCCGGGGACGACGACTTCGGGCTCGAGCGCCGCGATCTTCTCGCAGGCGTCGATCCAGTTGGCGACCGGACCGGCCCACATGATCGGCGTGCCTTCGATGAAGAGGATGTCGCCAGTGAAGACCGTGCGCGCAGAGGGCACGTGAATCAGGACGTCGCCGCGGGTATGTGCGGGCCCGACTTCGATCAGCTCGACCTCGCGGTCACCGACCGAGAGCGTCATTCGACCGTCGAAGGTCTCGTTCGGTGGCGTGGGCTCGAGGCCTTCGAACTGATAGGCACCGAAAGCGCGTTTCAGAAAGACGCCGGCGGTGCCCATCTCGTCCGCGCCGGCGAGCATCGCCGCCATCACGGCGGGCGGTACCTCGTCCCATTCTTCGGCGGTCGCCTTCGAGGCGATGATGCGCGCCTCCGCCACCAGCTGATTGCCGTAGCAGTGGTCGCCGTTCGCGTGCGTATTGACCAGGGTGTCGATCGAGCGCGCGGCTGGCGTCGCCCGAGCCATCGAATCGAGCATGCGACGGGTCAATGGCAGGTCATAGAGCGTGTCGATCAAGAGCGACTCTTCGCCGTCGCAGACCAGCCCGGCATTGCTCAAGCCCCAGGAGCCATCCGGCTGCAGATAGGCATAGAGCCCGCCCCCCAGGTCCTCGAGCCGCGCGTCGTCTCGCATCGTCGTCGCCTCCTCGCCTGCGAAACGTTGACACACGGCTCGCCCCCGTGCCGCTGGGCGCAGACGCAGGAGCAGCCGGGAACGCCCGGAATCGCTCAATTTCTCCGCTCGGCTGCCGATGTACAGGGCTCCGATTCGAGCGAGGGGAAGGGAAGCGAATGTCGACCACGGCACTGGCGCGGGTGGCCTACCGCGAGGCGGGGCGCGCCGCGATCTGCGAGATCCTCTACGGACCGAACGTGCTGAAGCACGCGGTCATCGACGCAGAGGCCGGCGATGGAGAGGTCGTCACGTTCTCGGGCATGCCGCTTCCGATCGATTGTCGCCCGCCTGCGGGCCGACGTCGCGGCGAGCAGGTCGGTGTCGTCCCCGAAAAGCTGATCGATTCGCATGGCGTGTTCGCCTACGCGGGCATCGGCGCCGAGCGGATCGCGCTCCGCCGAGGTCGTTTCGACCCGGTCGATCTGACGGCGGAGCTGGCCTGGGAGCGCTGGCTGGGCGCCGCGCGACGCGGACGCGAGGAGCTGGCGCGCATCGCAAAGCTGATCGGCCTCGAGCGGGACGCCGAGCAGTTCTATCCAGAATACTGCGAAGAGGCGGAACGCCTGCTGGAGCCCGTCTGGTCGACCGTCGAGGAGCTGGCCGAGGCGCTGCTGGACAAACGGGAGCTCAAGGGCCACCACGTGGACCGACTCGTCCACGGCGAGGAGGTCCTCGAGCGTCCGGCCCCCCCGATCTGATCGAACGGTCGTGGACAAGCGGGGGACGGCCCGTCCGGCCCGCCCCCGCCGCGTGCATCCGATTCCGCTAGGGCTCGACGAGACCTGCGCGAATCGCGAACCGCACCAGGCCCGACACCTTGTGGATGTCGAGCTTCTCCATCAGGTTGGAGCGGTGGGAATCGATCGTCTTGAGCGAGACGCCGAGCTCGGCCGCGATCTCTTTCGACGAGAGACCCTCCGCGATCAGCTTGAGCACCTCGCGTTCGCGCTCGGTCAGCATCGAGACGCCGGAGGGCCCGGCGTCGCCCGGCCGCGCGATCGCATCGACCACCTGCTGGGTGATCGCGGGTGAGAGGTAGGATGCGCCCGCGCGGACGGCGTCGATCGCGTTGTGGACGTCCTTGGACGCCGAGTTCTTGACCACATAGCCCGAGGCCCCGGCGCGCAGGACTTCTTCGACGTAGGCACGGCTCTCGTGCATCGACAGGACCAGGATCTTGCTCTGGCAGCCGGCCTTGCCGAGCTGGCGCGTCGCGTCGATTCCGGAGAGCTTGGGCATGTTGATGTCCATCAGGACGATGTCGGGTCGTTTCTCCATCACGAGCGCAACTGCCTCTTCGCCGTTGCTGGCTTCGCCGATCACGGTGAAATCCTCGCGTGCCTCCAGCAAACGAATGAGTCCTTCTCGAACGATCTTATGGTCGTCGGCGACCACGATACTGACCATCTGACTGATCCCCTAGAGCGATTCGGATGGGGCATACCACCCGACACGAAAGCGGGAACGCGATTGCTCCCGACCTTTCAACTATCGGGGAAAATTCCGAGAATCTTGGACGAAAAACAACCGCATGAGGGGAAGTAGACGAGTGAGCTCGGGGTTTCTACCGAGTCGATCGGGCGATCGACTCAGGCCTGGAGGCCGCATTCGCGCATTTTCGCGTAGGCCGCGCTCCGTTGTGCTCGGGCGAAGCCAAGGGCGCCCGGATGCCACTCGCTTCCGTCGAATCCGAAGTAGCGCGCCATCGACAGACCGAGGCCACCGCGATCGAAATCGGTCTCGATCGCGCGCCAGAGCGGACAGCCGATCGCTTCGCTCTCGTCGAGCCGATCGATCCGACCCGAGCCGTCGCGGTCGAAGCGCCGCAGCAGCTCGCCGCTCACCCGATCGTGCCAGGCGGTCGAGCCGCCGTCGGGCAGGTCGGCGAGTCCGGCGCGATCGAGCAGGCCGCGCGCGTCGTGCGCGAGGTCCTTCGGCGCGATGTCGGCACCGAGCTCGGCGAGATCGAAGGCCTCGGGCTCGGGCAGCTCGACGGGAAGCGGCGTCGGGGCGGTGACGCGGAACGGCAGCGGTCGGCCGACGGGGGGCGGGGCGCTGCCCGCCGCGGCGAGGGCAACGAGATCGGCGCGGAGCTCGAGTGCCTCGTCCGGACGGATCCGGACACGGGATTCGAAGGGGACGTAGCCCTTCTTGTCGACGCGAATCTCGTGATCACCGACCGGCAGCCGATGTGCTTCGGGCCCCGTCTGCCCGACATCGAAGCCATCGATTCGCAGGCGATCGCCCGATACGTTCGAGCGGATCGTGAGGCGGCCTTCGCCGCGGCAGATCACGGGCTCGAAGCGCGCGGTCGTGCCCGCCTCGAAGAAGACCGATCGCGTCCAGCGATCCGGGCAGTCCTCGCGGCTCACCTCGAGTGCGTAGCGACCCGGCTCGAGCGTGACGCGTGCATTCTGGGCGTCCGTCTTCACGAAGAGCCGCTCGCGATCCGCGTCGAGCACACGGAGGGTCGCACCCGTGAGCGAGCCGGAGAGGAGGAGGCGCGCCGATTCGACGACCGGCGGCGGCTCGTTCGCGCGTCGAGCTTCGCCCCGTTCGTGCACGATGCGGAGCCCGCCGGCCCACGCGAGCACGAGCGCGAGGCCGAGAGCCGCCGCGCCCTTCGCCAGCGCGGAGCGGGGGAGTCGGCCGGAAGCGCGCCTCGCCCCCGCCGTCGAATGCGGCCTCTGGGCGTCTTCGCGGCTGGCACTGGAGCCGGGGGGCGACGGATCGAGGGCAGCCCTCAGTCGTCGCTCGAGCTCATCGATCTCGGCCGTGACTTCTGCGCGCGCCGCGGCGTCGTCGAGATCGGCCTGGCGCGCGCGCAAAGCCGCGAGCAGCCACTGGCCGGCGGCGCGGATCTCGTTCGGGGACGCCGCCGCTGCGAGCCCCAGGATCGCGTGGAGCGCGGGCTCCCGATGCGGGCGCTTCGAAGCATCCATCGTCGTACCAGGCTAGCAGGCGCCGACCCGTGCGAGCGCCTAGTGTCTGCGTCCGAGCGGCTCTGCGAAGGCCGCACGTCAGGAGTAGCGAAGCAGCATGCCCCCGGTCGCTTGCCCCTATTGCGATTCGCCGGCGCTCGAGGCGACGGGCGACGAAGGCGTCGTCGTGTGCCGCGGCTGTGGCCGCTCGTCGTTGCGACCGGGCGGCTCGCGCGGGACCGAGTCGGCGCACGGCGTCGACCCCGCGGCGACCGACGTATCGGCGCCATGGGCGTCGAGGCCGCCGGTTCGGCGGGCGCCGGGCGAGGTTGCCAGCTGGCCCGCCGCACTCCTCGCGCTTCTCGTGACCGCCGTGTTCTATGGCCTGCTCGCGTTCGCGCCGGCCGGTCGCTTGAGCGACCTCTTCGTGGCGCGCGGCCTGGTGCCCTACGTCATCACGCTCGTCTCGGCCTGGGCGCTCGCGTTGCTGGTGCTGCGCCTGGCCCGGCTGCGGCGGGAGCAGGCCGTGCTCGAGCGCGACCTCGTGTCGAACGGTGGGGCGGGCAAGATCACGCCCGACGACGCGTCCGGCGCGCTCATCGAGCTGCGACGGCGCGCACAGGGCGCCGAGGGCAGCTTCCTCGTCGCTCGTCTCGAGCGCGCGCTGCGTCATTTCGAATCGCGGCGGCGGGTCGTCGAGGTCGTCGAGTTCCTGGCGGCCGAGTCGAGCGCGGACGAGGGTCGCGTCGACGCGAGCTACTCGCTCGTGCGCGTCTTCGTCTGGGTCGTTCCGACACTCGGCTTCATCGGGACCGTGATCGGGATCGGCGCCGCCGTCGGCGGGTTCTCCGAGACGCTCGAGGCGGCTGCCTCGCTCGAAGGCATGAAGGAATCGATCGGCAGCGTGACCGGTGGGCTCGGTATCGCCTTCGACACGACGCTGTTGGCACTGGTGATGAGCATCCTGATCATGTTTCCCGCCAGCGCGGTACAACGCGTCGAAGAAAACCTGATCGCGCGGGTCGACGACTACTGTACGGAGCGGCTCGTGCGCTTCCTGCGCGATCCGGACGAGGGCGCGGACGATGCGCGCCTGGTCGAGGCGCTGGCGCGGCGGCTGGCGCAGGTGTTGCGTGAGGGCTCACCGGACGTCGCGGGCGGGCGCTAAGCGATGGCGCGGAGAAGCCGAGTCGAGACCTCGCTCTTCCCCTTCATGAGCGTGTTGGCCTGCACGATCGGGGCGCTCGTCGTGCTCCTGGCCGTCCTGTCGCTCTCGTCGCTCGGAGCGGGTCCCGGTCGGCCGCTCGAGGCCGCGGGCGGGGCGTCACCCGCTCGGATCGAGGTTGGGGCCGCGATGCTCGAGAAGCAGCGGGCCGAACGGGAGGCGAGGCGGCTCGCGCTCGCGCGCGCGGAGCAGGCCTGGCGAAAGGTAGACGACGCGCTCGTCGCACGCGGCCTCGAGCCCGGGCTCTCGGCCTTCGAGATCGACCGGATCACGGATCGCGCGACGCGCTCGCGAGCGGCTGAAAAGCGCCGCGCCGACCTCGAGGCCGAGCGGCGCAGACTCGTCGAGCAGCAGGGATCGATCGAGACGACGATCGCCACGCTCGAGAGCCGACGTGAGACGCTACCGATCCTGATCGATCCGACCGGCCTCTCACGCGCCTGGAGGCCCTTCTTCATCGAGGCCGACGCGGGTGGTGCCACGGCCTATCGTGCCAGCGACGACTTCAGCTATTTCGTGCCGCGCGACGAGCTCGCAACCAGCGGCGATTTCGGCCGCTACCTGCGGCGCGTGCGCGCCGAACCCGGTGCGCTGATCGTGGTGCTCGTGCGACCGGATGGGTTGTCGACGACGGCGCGAATCCAGCGAATCGCGCGGGAAGCGGGGATCCGGGTCGCGCGCCTGCCGTTGCCCGGCACGGGTGAGCTCGACTTCCGTCTGCTGCGGCGTGCCGAGGCCGGGACCTAGCGGGATGGCTGGGCCGATTCGCCGCGCGCTGCCCGACAATCTCGACCCGCTGGTCGATACGCTCGCGAACGTCGTCGGGATCCTCGTGATCGTGATCGTCCTGATCCAGATCGAGCTGGGTGACGCACTGGAACGCGTGACGCAGGCGGTCGCTCCGCCGACGGCCCCGCCCGAGGCGGCGACGCGTCCTTCCCGACTCGATGCGTCGGTCGAGGACGCGGCGCGGATCGCCGCACTCCGGGCGCGGACCGACGTCGATCTCGGGGACGCGACGGCGCTCGCGGCGTCCGCGCTCGCCGCATTGGCGAAGGTCCCCCTCGACCCGCAGCAACAGACGCTGTCGCGAGATCGCGAGGTGGAGCTCCGCGCCGAGGCAGCTCGGCTCGCGGCCGAGGTCGCGGGAGCGCGGCAGGAGCTCACGGCGCGTCGCGCCTACGCCGACGCGCTCACGCAGGTTCCCGCCGAGCTCGTCGCTCGCCTGCCCGATCCCGAGATCAGGCGTGGACGCGAGGCCTGGGTCCTCGTGCGCTACGGACGCGTCTACCCGGTCGATCGACAAGCGCTGCTCGATGCGGGCAGTCGTGCGATCGAGAAGATCCTCCGCGACGCCGAAGGACGGAGCTTGCGGCCGGACGAGTTCGAGTCGGCGGCTCACTATCTGCGCAAGCGCGTCGTCGGGCAGGGCAATTTCCGCTGGCAGCTCCGGACCGAGCCCGAAGTGCGCGTTCAGCTGGCCTGGCGATCGCCGAAGGGGGGCATCGATCGCGCGCACCTCGCCGGCGACGCCCGCCTGCGCGAGTGGCTCGCCCGTCTCGATCCCGAGCGGGACTTCCTGCGCTTTCACGTCTGGAACGACAGCTTCGAGACCTACCTCGCCGCGCGCCAGGTCGTCGAGACGGCAGGATTCCGGGCGGGCTGGCAGGGCCACGATCGTGACAGCGAGCTCGACCTCGGCTTGCGATTCGGCGCGCCGCGGCCCCGCGAACGCGCGATCGAAGTCGATTGAACCCCCGGCCGAGCGAGGCCGCGGCGCCCCAAAAATTCTGGGCAAGGGCACGAAAACCGCGTATAAAAGATGATCGCCCAATTCATGGACCCCAGCGGCGAGGGGTCATGGGCTTCGACGGCACGACTGGATGGGATCAACCCGGGCGACCGCTCGGGCGTCGAGGAGGACGGGCCGGATGGGCGGCATGCGCGGAGCGGACGACGCGCCGGGAGGCGATCCCGATCCGGTCGTCGCCGAGGAGCTCGCTGCGCTCGACGAGGTGCTCGACAAGCTCGCTTCGATTCCACCGAGCAAGACTGCGAGCGAGGCGCCGATCGTGCGCGAGCTCGAGCGGATCCGCGAGCGGCTGCTCTCGGGCGACGAAAACAAGGATCTCTCGGCGCTGACCGAGCAGTATCACAACCAGTCGGCGATCCTGAACCAGCTGCGCAGCGCCGGTCAGGCTGTCCAGGTCGACCCGGCCTCACCCTACTTCGCGCACCTGCGTCTCGCGGAGGAGGGCCGCAAGCGGGATCTCTTCCTCGGGCGCACGACCTGTCTCGAGAAGGGCATGCGGATCGTGGATTGGCGCGACGCGCCGATCTCGAAGATCTTCTACAGCTATCGCCAGGGTGAGGAGTTCGACGAGGAGATCTCGGGCCGCGAGCGCCAGGGCTCCGTGCTGGCACGTCGCATGGTGCGGATTCGCGATGGACAGCTCGAACGGGTCCAGGCGCCGGAGGGGGATTTCTCGCTCGACCCGAGCGAGCTGAGCGGCTGGCGGCGCAGCGCCCTGGAGTCCCCGCGCTTGGCCGGTGGCGAGGCGGTCGCGCTCCGCTACGACGATCCGAGCCGCGGCGGCACGCACGAGGTGGATCGCGCGCGGCGGCTCGGCGAGGGGCGCGACGGCGAGATCCTTCGAGCGGACAAGCGACTTCCCGAAATCACCAGTCTGATCGACCCGACGCAATTCGATCTGATCACACGACCGGCCGCCGGATACCTCGTGATCCGGGGCAGCGCCGGCTCGGGCAAGACGACGGTCGCCCTCCATCGCATCGCCTATCTCGCATTCGCCGATCGTCGAATCGACGGCCCGGAGACCCTGGTCGTCGTGTTCTCGCGCGCGCTCGCGCGCTATGTCGCGCACGTTCTCCCGTCGCTCGGGCTCGACGGTGTACGCATCACGACCTATCGCGATTGGGCGCACGAAGAGCGGCGGCGTCATTTTCCACAGCTGCCAGCGGGACAGCGAGACGATACGCCGGCGCTCGTCCAGCACCTGAAGCTCCATTCGGGTCTCGATCGCGCCCTCGAACGCCAGGTCGCCCGCGTGCTCGGACCGCGCAGTGTCGACCAGGCCCTCGACGACTGGGCGAGCGTGCTGACCCAGCGCGCGCTGCTCGACGAAGTCTTCGCCGAGGTCGATCCCGGGCGCTTTTCGGCACGTGATCTCGATCGGTTCGTCGACTGGAATCGCCGTCGACTCGACGCCACCAGCGCCGCGATGGCGGGCGATGAAGAGGCGGATGCGGCGCTCGATCCCGAGGACGACGCGCTCCTGCTGCGGGCCTGGCAGAGAAGAATCGGTTCCCTTCGCGGCCGTTCGAAGAAGCCGCTCGCCTATCGGCACGTGGTGGTCGACGAGGTCCAGGACTTCGCACCCCTCGAGGTGCGCGTGTTGCTCGAGAGTCTGCAGCGTGAGGCGAGCATCACGCTCGCCGGCGACACCCAGCAGCATCTGATCGAGCACTCGGGCTTCACGTCCTGGGTCGACTTCTTCGCTCAGCTCGGACTGGACGGCGCCGAGATCGAGACGCTGCGCGTGAGCTACCGCTCGTCGATTGAGATCATGAACTTCGCGACGTCGCTACTCGGCGAGCTCCAGGAGGACGAAGAGGTCGTCGCGACGCGAAGCGGCCCGCCGGTCGCGCTCTTCCGGATGACGGACCGGGGTGCCTGCGTCGCGTTCCTGTCGGATGTCCTGCGTGACCTGATGGCGGCCGAACCGCTGGCGTCGGTCGCCGTCCTGACGCCGAACGCAGCGACCAGCGATCTCTATTTCGCGGGTCTCGAGCGCGCCGAGCTGCCGCGCCTGAGACGAATCCGCGACGGGGAATTTCCCTTCAAGGCCGGGATCGAAGTGACCGAGGTCGCGCAGGTCAAGGGCCTCGAGTTCGACTACGTCATCGTGCTCGATGCCGACGCCAGCAACTATCCGGACACGCCGGGCGCGCGGCGGCTGCTGCACGTCGCGGCCACCCGGGCGATCCATCAGCTCTGGCTGATGAGCGTCGGGACGCCCTCGCCGCTGCTCGCCCGCGTCGACGCGCGCTGAGCGTGGGAATCTGGCAGACTCGTGGAGCGGAAGAGGGACGCTGGCAGGAGAGGGGGAGGGATGGCATTTCGCACGGGCGATCGCGTCCGGATCACGAACGCGAACAGCGAGTACACGGGATGTCGCGGTACGATCGTCGATGACTCGCGAGACGCCGCCACGGCGGACGGCGTCACGATTCTGGGCCACCAGGTCGCGATCGACGGCGAAAACGGAATCGCGCGGCCCTTCCTGCTGGCGGATCTCGAGCCGCTGCGCGCGGCGCGTGCGCGATCCAGAGGCGGTGTTTCGCAACGCGAGTCCCGCGACGGACGCACGTCGCCGGATTGATCGATGGTCGAGACGATTCGACTCGCACCACGCAGCGCCGGGCTCTTCGACATCAGCGAGAAGGTGCGCGACGTCGTAGCACGCTCGGGTGCGCAGACCGGTCTCTGTACGCTCTTCGTTCAGCATACCTCGGCGAGTCTGTTGATCCAGGAGAACGCAGATCCCTCGGCGCGCCGTGACCTCGAAGCCTGGCTCGACCGTCTCGTGCCCGAGGACGATCCGCTCTACACGCATATCCAGGAGGGTCCCGACGACATGCCGGCGCACGTGAAGGCGGCGCTCACGGCGACGTCGCTCGCGATCCCCGTCGTCGACGGTCGCCCGGCACTCGGCACGTGGCAGGGTGTCTTCTTGTGGGAGCATCGGAGGCGACCGGGCCCCCGCCGTGTCGTCGTTCACGTCGCTCAGGATTGAGCGCCGCTCGCGTCGACGTCCTCGACGATCTCGACGATCACCGTCTGGCGGCGCTCTTCGATGTGCTCGCGAAGCGCCTTGCGCGATTCCGCCTCGATCCAGTCTTCGACGACGCGCTTGCGTACCTCGTCGAGCGCGGGAATTCGCGATTCGACGCGGTCTGCGATCCACACGAGGTGTTGTCCGAACGCGCTCTCGACGGGGCCGAACCATCGACCGACCGGGCCATCTGCGACGCCCTCGGCGAAATCCGGGCCGAGGCGTGCGAGAATACGATTCGGCGTCGCGCCCCGCAGACGATGGCCGGCCAGGAAGGGATCTCCGAGCGCGAGCGCCGCGTCGAGATCCGTCTCGCTCTGCGGAGCGCTCGACGCGGAGCGCGCTTCGAGCGTCTCGAGCGCGGCGACCGCGTCTGCGTGCGTCGCGTCGCCCCGTTTGTCGCGTGAGAAGTAGACGTGGCTCAGGTCGAGCAGCGGGGGCTCTCGCCAGCGCTCCGCATGCACCCGAAAGTACTCAGCCAGCTCCGCCTCACCAATCGGCTCGGCGCGAACGCGGGCGCGGATGATGGCCTGGACGCGATCGATCAGTCGTCGTCTGACGACCGTGTCGCTCCTGTCCATTCCGAGCGCGATCGCCCGAGCGACCAGAGTCTGCTCGTCTTCGTCGGATGAGCCGCCCGCTTCGTCCGACAGGAAGCGCATGTTGAGGATCAGTCGCTGGCGGACGACCGAATCGATCTCGTGGAGGCCGAGCGAGAAGGCCTGCTCGAGCCAGAGCGCATTCTCGATCGACTGGCTCTCGATCGCCCGGGTCTCGGTCTCGTTCGGTGCGCGCCCCATCTGCCGGGCGTAGCTCTCGAGTGCGTCCTCGATCTCACTGCGCAGCACGCGAACCCGAGGTGTCTCGGGTACGCGGGACCAGGCGGACTGCAGCACGAAGAGCAGGCCACCGACCAGGATGAAATGGAGCAGGGGAGCACGCAGCAAGGGAGCCCTCGCGTCGTCGGCATCCGACGTCGAAAACGGGAGTCGTCCCGAGCGACCTACGGATCGTCGGGCATGAGAGGCTATCGTATCCGGATGGCCGAAGGCACGGAGACGGAACGAAATCGCGCGCTCGTCGAGCGCTACTTCGAAATGGTCGCGAACGGCGACCCCGACGTCGCGACGCTCTTCGCGGCAGACGCGTGCTGGGTCGCACCCCAGAGCAACCCACTCGGTCGCCATCACGAGGGCAAGGCAGCCGTGCTCGAATTGATGGCGAGTGGCGTGGGCCTCTACGACGCGAGCCATCCGATGGACATCCGTCGCGAAGCGGTCGCCGCGAGCGGGGATCGCGTCTTCGTCGAGATGACGATCGTGGCACGAACGCGAGGCGGTGAGCCCTACCGCAATCACTACGTGTTCGTCTTCCGCGTGCGCGAGGGGCAAATCGTCGAGGTGCACGAGCACCTCGATACGCTCTATGCACAACGCCGACTCTTCGATCCCGTCGGCCAGCATTCGCCGCTCGACCGTGAGCCCGACACGGCGGGCCGGTCGGCCACGCGCTAGGCGAATCCCGCAACGTGTCACCTCGATCGCCGAGCTCGGTCTCGAAACCCGACAAGGAGTCCCGTCCCATGCTGGCGAGTACGTCTCGCTCGTGCGGAAGCACGCGCGCGCGACAGATGATCTTCGGTCTATCGATCTCGGTTCTGGTGCTCTCGTTCGTGGCCTGCGGCGACGATCGCGGAGACGCGACGCGAGAGCGTGAAGGCCCGGTCGCGGGCTGGTCGCACTACGGCAATGATCTGGGCGGTACGCGCCATTCGCCACTCGATCAGATCACACCGGACAATGTCGACGAGCTCGAGGTCGCATGGACCTACCACACGGGCGACATCATCCCGACGGGCGGCTACGAAGCGGCCTCGCATGGTGGCAGCCCGGCATCGACGACGTTCCAGAATACGCCGATCCTCGTCGGGGATACGCTCTATATCTGCTCGCCCTTCAACAAGGTGATCGCGCTCGATGCCGAGAGCGGCGAAGAGCGCTGGAAGTTCGACCCCGAGGTCGACATCGACGGCCTCTACCTGCTCAATTGTCGCGGGGTCTCGGCCTGGACCGACGCGCGGGCGCGCGCCGGGGACGTCTGCGCGACACGCATCTTCACGGGCACGATCGATGGCCGTTTGATCGCACTCGATGCGGCGACTGGGCGCCCGTGTCCGGATTTCGGGGATGCGGGCACGGTCGATCTGACCGAGGGAATCGGCGACGTAGCGCCCGGTGAATACGGCGTGACCTCGCCGCCGGTCGTGCTCGGCGACCGGATCGTGACGGGCTCCATGGTGCTCGACAATCGGCGCGTCGATGCACCCAGTGGCGTCGTGCGAGCCTACTCGGCCCGAACGGGGAGACGACTCTGGGCCTGGAACGCGCTGGTTCCCGGGACCGAGACGAGTCAGACCGGTCTCTTTCGGCGAGGAACTTCGAACGCCTGGACGGCGCTCTCGGCCGATCCCAAACGAAATCTCGTCTTCGTGCCGACGGGTAACACCTCACCCGACTATTTTGGCGGCCATCGCGACGGCCTCGACTACTACTCGAGCTCGATCATCGCGCTCGATGGCGATACGGGCGAAGTCGTCTGGAACTTCCAGACCGTGCATCACGACATCTGGGACTACGATATCGGCGCACAGCCCGTGCTCTTCGATTTCCCGACCGAGGCGGGGAGCGTGCCCGGCTTGATCGCGGCGACCAAGATGGGACATCTCTTCTTCCTCGATCGGATGACGGGTGAGCCGCTCCTGCCGGTCGAGGAGCGACCCGTGCCCGGTCGGGCGGTGCCGGGCGAAGCGGAGCTGTCTGCGACCCAGCCCTTTCCCGTGAAGCCTCCGCCGCTGCACCCGGCCGAGCTGCGACCCGAAGACGCCTTCGGATTCACACCCTGGGAGAAGGCGGCGTGTCGCGAGAAGATCGAGCGCGCCCGCAGTGAGGGCATCTTCACACCGCCGAGCACCCAGGGCACGATCCAATACCCGGGTATGGTCGGCGGCATGAACTGGGGCAGCCTATCCGTCGACGCAGGCCGGAGGCTCTTGGTCGTCAATACGCAGCGTATCGCGACCTATATCCGGATGGTGCCGCGCGCCGAGTACGACGCGATGGTCGAGGCGGAGGGAGCGGCGCCGGCCTTCGGCTTCGAGCCGCAGGAGGGCACGCCCTATGCCCTCGAGCGGGTTCCATTGCTTTCGCCCTGGCTCGGGGCGCCCTGCAACCCGCCGCCGTGGGGCACGCTCGTCGCCGTCGACCTGGCGACCGGAGACATCGTCTGGGACGTACCGCTCGGCAATACGCGTGACATGGCCCCGTGGCCGGTCTGGCTCTTTCTCGGCGAGATGGGCGTGCCGAATCTCGGTGGGCCGATCACGACGGCGAGCGGCGTCACCTTCATCGGCGCGACGACCGACGCCTATCTGCGCGCATTCAAGACGGCGACGGGCGAGCTCCTCTGGAAGGACCGTCTGCCGGCGAGTGCCCAGGCGACGCCGATGACCTATCGGATTCGACCCGAAGGCCGGCAATACGTCGTGATCGCGGCGGGCGGACATATGCTGCTCGGCACCCGGGCGGGCGATGCCCTCGTGGCCTACGCGTTGCCCGAATGAACGACGCGTGGCGTCGCGGCGCGACGGGCTCCCGTGGCTAGCGGATCCCGCCCTTGTCGAGCAGCTGCGCGAGGGCGGTTGCGGCGGGATTCTCGCGCCAGATCGTCTGGTCCGGTGGTAGATGTCCGCGGTCGACCATGCGATTCATGACGCGCACGACGATCGCCGAGTAGCGCATGCCGCCGAGCACCTCGAAATAGAAGGTGTCGGGGACCGCACGACCCGAGAGCTCCGCGTAGAGCGCGCGAGCTTCCTGGCGCGTGGGCTCACCAGGGGGGCGTTCTTTCCCGATCGCTTCGTGCATGGTGCGATCGAAGAGCAGCCACCAGCCGACGTCGATCTCGATCGGCGCGACGGCGATATTCTCGAAATCCGTGATCGCCACGACCTCGTGGTCACGAAAGATGATGTTGCCGGGCCGCGAATCACCCCAGCTGAGGCCCGGCGCGAGATCGCGGGGCAGGTTCTTTCGCAGCCAGGCGACTCCGGCATCGAAATCGGGATGCTCGCGATCGCGTAGCTCCCGGCGCATGTATCGCTCCCAGACGTCGATCTGGCGCTCGAGCGTCGGCGGCTCGTCGGGATGGACGAGCCACTCGAAGCCCGCCTCGCGATAGTCGATCGTATGGAAGTCGACCATCATCTGCATCGCGCGGCGGTAGATCTGCCGACGCTCTGCGACCGTTGCGTCGATGAAGAAGCCCGCCTCCGTGTAGGGCGGATCCTCCGTCATGACCTCCCCCTCGGCGAAGGCCATCACGAAGAAGGGACTGCCGAGGACGGCGGAGTCGCCCTCGTAGCCGAGCGGCTCGGCCAGCGGCAGCTTTCCCGTCGCGCGTAGCAGCTCCATCGAGCGGTATTGGATCTCGATCTCGACGTCGAGTCCCGGCGCTTGCTGGGGGTAGACCGCGGGCTCGGGATTCTCGATCCGCAGCACGACCTTGTCTTCGATCCGGCGTCCGTCCTGCTCGTAGCCGATCGGGACGAAGACCGTCCTCGCCGAGAAGCCCGATTTCGGCAGCTCGAAGGGACCGACCTCGAGGTCCCGTAGGTGATCCCAACGGCTGGCCAACCACTCCCGAAAGGGCGCGCGCAGCGCCACGTCGTCCCCGGTATCGGCCATCTTCCCCTCTCGACCTCGATCCGATCGCGGTCGGCTGCGCGTCGGATTCTGGCATAGCCGATGCGGTCTTGGCAGGGGGAGTCGTGCCGACAGCCTTGGCCGGGCCGTCACGCGATGGCCTACTGTCGGACCTCCTCGAGAGAAGGGATGGAGCGATGGCAGCCCCCGGCGAGAACGGATCGATCGATCGCATGAACGCCGCATTCGCGAGCTTGGCGGGCTGGTGTTTCGACTATCGCTGGCTGGTCGTGTTGGCATGTGTCGGGATCTTCGCCGGGGCCGGCCATCTCGCCAGTCAGATCGAGGTCGATGCCAGCTACGAGGCCTACTTCTACGCGGGCGACACGACGTTCCAGGCCTACGAGGCCTATCGAGAGGATTTCGGGTCCGACGAGGTCTCCTATATCGGCTACGAGGTGCCGGGGCTCCCACACGGGCCCTGGAACGTCGAAGCGATGGGCGCGCTCGTCGAGCTGACCGACGCGCTCGAGGACGAGGTGCCTTTCATCTACGAGGTCACGACGCTCGCGAACGCCGAGCTGACCGTGGGCACGGCGGATGGCATCGAGATCAGCAAGATCAAGGACGACTGGCCACTCAGCCAGGCCGAGCTGCTGGAGCGCCGCGCGGCCTATCTGAAGAAGCCCCTGCTCGTCGGCGGCATCATCGACGAAGACGCCGACTTCGGCGCCATCATCATCGAGATGGACCGCTCGAGCACCGATCCGCCGGAGCTGATCCAGGCGCCGGAGGGCGAGCGCATCGTGCCCGAGGACCCCTGGCATATCGAAAATCTCTATCCGCAGGTGACCGACGCGCGAATCGAGGAGATCCTGGCGCGGCCCGCCTACGCAGATTACGTCTTCCACCACTCGGGCGACGTCCCCCTCAACGCCTACTACAACCGGATCATCCTCAGCGAGCCGGACCTGCTGCAGAACATCATGCTGTTGATCATCAGCGCGATCCTGCTCGTCGTCTTCCGTAATCTGGTGTCGGTCCTGGCGCCCGCACTCGTGCTGACGCTCACGATCACCGTCACGATCGCCATGATGACGCTCATTGGCTTCGAGATCGGGATGGGCTTCTCGAAGACACCGACCCTGCTGCTCGCGATCGGTGTGGCCCACTCGGTCCATATCCTCTGCGAGTTCGCCCGGCACGTACGGGCGGGGAGCGGTCGTCGCGAAGCCCTCGTCGGTACGATGTCGCTCGTCGGAGTGCCGTGCCTCCTGACGAGCGTCACGACGGCGGTCGGCTTCGCGTCGATGTCCTTCGTACCGATCAAGACGATCGCACGGGGCGCGATGACGGACGCATTCGGCGTGCTCTTGGCGTTCGTCTTCTCGATGACGCTGCTGATGGCACTCCTGTCGATCGATTGGCTCTGGCTGCTCCGACGGATGGGCCTGGGCTCGGCCGCCCCGGACGCGACGTCGGCGCCGGGAGCACCCGTCGCGGTCGCGACGTCTCCCGCGGCGGCCGACGCGTCTTCGGCCGTGATGGCGCGGCTGCTCGACTGGGTGGCCGACGTCAACTTTCGCTACCGCACGCCCCTCATCCTCGGCTTCGGCAGCTTCATCCTCGTCTGCGGCATCGGTGCGACGCGTGTCCAGATCGACTCGAATTGGCTCGACGACTTCTGGCATACGTCCGAGATCTACCAGACGATCGTCAAGGTCGATGACGAGATGGGTGGCGCGACCAATATCATCTACCTCTTCGATTCGGGACGCGACGACGGCATCAAGGAGCCGGCCGTCCTGCGCGAGATCGAGCGGGTCCAGCGTCAGGCGATCCAGAACGACTTCCTGGTTCGCAAGAGCTATTCGATCGTCGATATCGTGAAGGATCTGAATCAGTCCTTCCACGGAGACGATCCGGCCTATTACAGGATTCCCGAGACCCGCGAGGCCGTGGCGCAATATCTGCTGCTCTACGAGTCCTCGGGCGGCGAAGAGGCGGAGGAGTACGTCTCCTCGGATTACCGCCACGCGAACCTCGAGCTGCGGCTCCGGATCGGACGTACGGCCTGGACACAGGCTCTGGCGGCGGAGCTGGCCGAGAGCCTCGAGCGGGAGCCGCTGCGACATAGCGAGGTCTCGCTCACGGGCATCGGAGCGCTCTGGCTCGTGCTGATGGACTACATCATGTCGAGCAATATCCAGGGCTTCACGATCGCGTTCTCGGTCATCACGCTCGTGATGATTGCGATCTTTCGTTCATTCAAGATCGGATTGATCTCGATGATCCCGAACCTCGCGCCCGTCTTCCTGGCGATGGGCGCCATGGGCTTCTTCGACATCACGCTCGACTACAACAAGGTGACGATTGCGGCGATCGCACTCGGCATCTCCGTCGACGATACGATCCACCTGATGACGCGTTTCCATCACGAATTCGGACGGCTCCGCGACTACAAGCAGGCGTTACGCGAAGCACTCGGGGACGTCGGGAGAGCCCTGATCATCACCTCCGTTGCGCTCGTGCTCGGCTTCCTCGTGCTGCTCTTCTCGGAGCTGCGCTCGCAGGGCTTCTACGGTGTCCTGCTGAGTGGTGCACTCGTGACGGCGCTGGTCGCGGACTTCTTCTTCATGCCGGCGCTGGTGCTCTGGCTGAAGCCCTTCGGTCCGGAAGGGCAGGGCACTGCGAAATCGGGCGAGGCAGCCCTTGCCGAAGCCGCCTGATCGATTCGGTCGCACGCCGGAAGGGAAGTCAGGGGCGGGCCACGACGGTATTCGTCCGCGTGCGCTGCTCCGCCAAATCCCGGTCGGCACGAATCCGGTAGAGTTACCCGATCGGGATCAGCGCCCCAATCGACCTGTCAACCTGGAGCGATCGCCTCGTGACTCTCTCGACCGTGTTTCTCGTGCTCAGCGTCTTCGGCCTCGTCTTGAGTGCACTCACGCTCTTTCGCGTCCGACTGCATGGACAGCTCCTGATTCCGACCTTCGTCGTTGGCTGGCTGCGCGGCGAGATGGCGCTCCAGACGATCGCCATCGAGGCACTCGTGACGATCGGCTTCGTTGCCGGCGGTGCGCTCGAAGCGCCTCGCGGCCAGCTGGGCCTCGCCCTCTGCGGTGTGTCCTGGGCGATGCTCCTGCTGACCCATCGCCGTGGCCTGGCCGCAGGTCGTGAGATGGCCGCGGCGCTCGGCCCGCTCGGCGTGACGCCGGACACGGGCGTTTCGGCCCTCCACGGCTTTCCGAATCCCTTTCGTTTTGCGGATCCCGAGGTCGAACGCCTGGTCGATCTCGAATACGGGGAATCGCTGGCCGGTGATCAAGGGGGGCGGAATCGGCTCGATATCGTGCGCCCCAAGGCGGCGAGGGCGGGCGACCACCGACCCGTATTGCTGCAGGTGCACGGCGGTGCCTGGATGATCGGCGACAAACGAGAGCAGGGACGTCCACTCATGACGAAGCTCGCGCGCGCGGGCTGGATCTGCGTCGCGATCAACTACCGGCTGAGCCCGAAGGCGAAGATGCCCGCGCATATCATCGACGTGAAGCGGGCGATCGCCTGGATCCGCGCGAACATCGAACGATACGGAGGCGATCCGGAGTTCCTCTGCATCACCGGCGGTTCGGCCGGGGGACATCTGGCGTCGTTGGCCGCGCTCTCCGCGAACGATCCGAGCTTCCAGCCGGGCTTCGAGGCGGTCGATACGCGGCTCGATGCCTGCGTGCCGTTCTACGGCGTCTTCGACTTCCTCGATCGCACGGGCAATCGCCCGCTCGGCAGGATGGACGAAGCGCTCGGCCCGAAGGTCTTTGGATCGATGCCGCACGAGGATCCGGAGCTCTGGGATTCGGTCTGTCCACTCGTGCGCGTGCATGCCGACGCACCACCCTTCCTCGTGATCCAGGGCAGCCATGATAGTCTGGTGATGTCGGAGGAGGCCGACACCTTCGTCGAGGCGCTTCGCACGAAGAGCGCGCAGGCCGTTCTTCATGTCGAGCTCCGCGGTGCTCAACACGCGTTCGAGATCTTCCACTCGCCACGAACCGAGCACACGGTTCGCGGTGTCGCCGCGTTTCTCGAAAAGGTGCATCGTGACTATGAGGCGTCGCGCCTGCCCTCGTAGTCCGGCGCGAATCGTCCCCGGGCCCCTGGCATGGCGAGCGTGACTTCTGGCGGGATGCCCGCATTGACTGGACGAGGGAGCTCCGTTGCGGCCTGCGAGGGAGGCGGCTTCCACCTGCGAATCGGTCGGGGAGGCACGATGCGGAAGAGGTTCGGGAGGGCCGCGAGGTCCAGGCGGGTCGTAGCAGTCGTGATCGTTTTCGCGCTCGTCGCGGGGGGCTGTGCGACGACGCCGCGATTCGACGTGAGCGTCGATGCGCTCGCGCGTTCGAGCGCGGAGTCGATCGTGGAGGGCGACGCGCGCTACCTGCTCCTGCCGATGGATGCGGCTTCGGATTCGCGCGATCTCCAGTTCCAGGAATTCGCTCGGGTACTCGAATTCGCACTCGGTACGCAGGGCTTCGACCGCGTGAACGACGTCGCGCACGCGGATGTCGTGCTGCTCGTCGACTACGGCGTCGAGAATCCCGAGACGCGAACGGTCATGCTTCCGAGGCCGGCCTTCGGCTATGCGAGCGGTTGGGGATATGCCGGTCATGTCCACGGCGTCGGCTGCGGGCACGGCTTTCACGGCCATCGCCATTCGGCCTTTCCCTACTACCCCTACGACTATCCGTATTTCGGGCGCGCCGACCTCTTTCCCAGCGTGCGCTCCTACACGACCTTCAATCGCTTCTTTACGCTCGAGGCGCGCGCGATCGAATCGATCTCGGATCCCCGTGCAGGCCCTCCGGTCTGGAGGACGCATGTGGAGAGCCGGGGGGCGAGTGACGACCTGCGTCGCGTCTTTCCCGTACTGGTCGGTGCCGCCCGCGACTATTTCGGTCGCGACACGGACGAGCGAATCGAAACGACGATCGCGGAGGACGATCCTCGAATTCCGCGCATCTCGGGTCCGATCGATCTGCCTTCGCAGGAATCGTCGGGCGAAATCGAGATCGATCCGGCGGAGGCGCCCTTCGCGACCGCGAGCGAGAGCTGATTTCGGGGCCGCGCGCGGGCAGCCCAGCCGCATGCGAGGAGGCGGGCGCCGGGCAGCTGTGGCTAGCGCGTGTGTAGTAGCGCCAGGCCGTCGAGGATGCGATCGCGGAGCTCACTCGGGTCGATGATGTCGTCGTAGACCAGACGGTGGGCCATCTTGTAGGGCCCGGCGGCCTGCTCGGCCTCGGCTTCGGCCTGCGCCTGCGCGTCGAGCTTGGCGGAACGGCCGCCACTCGCGGCGGGCATCGCGCCCATCGTCACGCCGGGAAGCGAGAACGAGAGGGTCTGCTTGTCGCCCGGATTCTGAGCCATCGTGACCGCCCCGAATCCGAACGACTTGCGCAACGTGACGTGGATCTTCGCGTTCGCGAGGCGGCGTTCCGCGCGGAACATCTTGCCACCCCACTTGAGGATGCCGCTGCGCTCGGCCTTCGTGCCGGCCATCACACCGGGATTGTCCGCGAGGAAGATCACGGGATGGCCGAAATGACCGATATTCTCGAGGAAATCCATCGCCTTGACCGCCGCATCGCTGTCGACGGCACCCGCATAGCGGGCCGGGTTGTTCGCGACGATCGCGACGGCGCGACCGCCGAGAAAGGCCAGCCCGACCACGAGCGCGCGACCGAAGCCCGGTTGGATCTCGAGGAACGTATCGCGATCGACCAGGCGCGTGATCACGTCGTGCACGTCGTAGGGCTTCCGATCGTCCGGTGGGATCACCTCCACGAGATCGTCGAGGGCCCGCGGTCCCGTGTCGCCGGTTTCGCGGGTCGGGACCGCTCCTCCGCTGTACTGGGGAAAA
Organism: Myxococcota bacterium; assembly: GCA_965223565.1. Lineage (GTDB taxonomy): Bacteria > Myxococcota_A > UBA9160 > UBA9160 > UBA4427 > UBA4427. The sequence goes on from CBDCWV010000003.1 coordinate 89,872, forward strand.
TAGCCGAGGTATTCCCGCGCGAGCGCGAGCGCAGTCGCGTCATCCGGCGTCACGTTATGGGCGGAGCCGGCGATCTCGGCACAGATTCGCGCTCCACCGAGCTCCTCCTTCGTGACGTCTTCGCCGGTCGCCGCCTTCACGAGCGGCGGACCGCCCGTGAACATCGACGCGTACGCGGCCATGATCACGAAGTCGGAGAGCGGCGCGGCCAGGGCACCGTGTCCGGCAGAGGCGCCGAGCACCAGACAGACCATCGGCACGTGGCCGGAGAGATCCGCCATCGCGAGCAGGTCGTTCGGCATACGGCCGCCCTCGTCGGTGTCGGTCAGGCGATGGCCGGCGCCCTCGAGGATCATCACGAGTGGCAGCTTCTCCTGAAAGGCGAGCTCCGCGATCCGATAGCGCTTCGCCGTGCCGCCGGCTCCGATCGAGCCAGCGAGGACCGTGAAGTCTTCGGCGCCGGCCAGGACGGTGCGGCCGTCGATCTCGCCGCTTCCGCAGACGAAGCCCTCGGCGGGGATACCCCTCACGGTGCCGACGAGTGGACCGATCTCCCGGAAGCTGCCCGGATCGAAGAGCTCGGCGAGCCGCTGGCGCGCGTCGAGCTTGCCGCGGTCGTGCATGTATTTCTTGACGCGCTCGGGTCCCCCCATCGCGCGCATGGCTTCGCGTCGCCGCGTGAGCTCGTCACGACTCGCCTGCCATGCGGTCCGGTTCTCCGCCGCCTGCCGCTCGCGTCGACTCTGCTTGTCGGACTTCGTGCGCTTCGCGTGCGGCCTCTCCTCCTTCGCCTGGCGGTTTCGAGATCGGCCGGACTGCGACTCGCTGGACCCGTTGGACACGTTCGGAAACCTCTCTTCGATCGCGACAGACCGGCGCGTACAGAGCCGGCGGATCGCGATCGCTTCGGATGGGGGTCGATCACGCGGACCCAGTCTAAGCCGACCGTGCGCCCGACTCCACGCCCGCCGTGCCGGGCTCGTGGAAGTCGGCAGGGCCCGATGGCGATCGCTACCGTCCGCCGGCATGGAGATTCGACTCGACGACAAGGTGGCCATCGTGACCGGCGGCTCGCGCGGGATCGGCAAGGGGATCGCAGCGCAGTTCGTGAACGCCGGAGCGCAGGTCGTGATCACGTCGCGAAGCGAGGCGTCTTGCGAGGCAGCCGCAGCCGAGATCGGTGAGGGCGCGCATTTCGAAGCGGGTCATATCGGTCGTGACGAAGACGCCGAACGTGTGATCGCGCGGACGCTCGAGCGCTTCGGTCGGATCGACGTCCTCGTGAACAACGCCGCGACGAATCCCTATGCCGGGCGGACGATCGACGTCGATCGCGAGCGCTGGGACAAGACTTTCGCCACGAACCTGACGGCACCGATGTTCTGGTCACAACGCGTCTGGCGCGCCGGAATGCAGGAACGCGGCGGCGCGATCGTCAACATCGCGAGCGTCGGCGGTCTCGCCACGAGCCCGATCCTCGGCGTCTACGACGTGACCAAGGCGGCCCTGATCCACCTGACCAGACAGCTGGCTGCCGAGCTCGCACCCGGGGTGCGCGTCAATGCGATCGCGCCGGGGCTCGTCAAGACCGACTTCGCCCGGAAGCTCTGGGAGGATGGGCGCGGCGAGCAGGTCGCCCGGGCCTATCCGCTGGAGCGGCTCGGCGAGCCCGAGGACGTCGCGCGCGCGGCGCTCTTCCTGGCGGGGGAGACCGGCCGCTGGATCACGGGCCAGACCTGGGTACTCGACGGGGGCGCATTGGTCGCGTTCAGCCCGGTCGCTTGAGTGGGCAACCGAGTCACGCGCCGCGCGCCGTGCCACCGCACGGGACGCTGACCTCTCGCATGCCGGGACTCGGGACGTGTCGCCGCCAGCGCGACCGTCTCAGCGCCCGGGCCGGGTCGGATCCTGCTCGACCTGAATCAATTCGAGTCGCGTACCGTCGGGATCGGTCACATAGAGCAGCTCGGATCCGTAGTCCGGATTCGTCACGCGCGTCTGCTTGAGCGCCACGCCGTCGAGATGCTCGAGACGCGCGATCGTCTGGTCGAGATCGTGGACGCGAATCGCGAAATGCGTGAGGCCCGGCTGGTTCATCGGTCGCGCCGTCGCGTCGCCCACGGTGCCAGGCCGGGGATAGTGGAGCAGCTCGATCCGGTAGCCGTCGCGCTCGAGGTAGACGGCTTGGAGGTGGAGATCGGAGAGGCCGAGCATCGTGGCCGTCGGCTCGCCCTCTATTTCGAGACGCCCGGCCTCTTCGAAGCCGAGGCCGTCGCGGTAGAAGCGGATCGAGCGCGCGAGATCGCGCACGCAGATTCCGACATGCATCACGTAGGCGATACCGGTGGGGTTCGAATTCGGGCTCGTCATGCTCAGGAGACCTCTCTCTCGCTGTGTGTCGAAGGGCGATCGGGGCGACCGCGCCGTTGCGCCAGTGATCCGTCCGAGCGGAAGGTCATCAGCCGACGGCGTCGAGCGGCGTGCCGTCCTTGGCGGTCAGGACGAAGATCGGAATCTCGCGATGTTCCGCCGCCCGCTCCTGATAGGTGAGGTAGACGGGGGATCGGGTGGTGATCGATTTCCAGAGCGGCTCGCGGTCGCTGCCGATCACGCGTGCCGCAAGGACCGGAATCTCCCGGCGGTCGTACCAGATCCGACCCTCCGGATGCGCCTTCAGGTTGCGCGCCCAATGGGGATCGGTCGGCATGCCGCCTCGCGAGCCGACGACGGCAATTCGACCCTGCCCCGCGCGGAAATGCGGCAGCACGACCGTGCGATCGGCGCCCGTCTTGCGACCACGCGTGACGAGCAGGATCGGCGGGTTGTAGTCGACGCCTTCCGACCAGGCGAAGATCCACGATACGGGGCTCTCGCCCAGCAGCTTGACGCAATGGCGGTCGAGTGCCGCGCCGAAAGGCGTCACGGCCAGACGCACGGCCAGCTCGGATGCCTTCACGCGAGACCTCCCTTCGCGAGACGCTTCTTCACGATCGAGTCTCTCCCGTCTCGCCTTCCCGTGCCGCGCCCTCCTTGTAGGCCGTCCGCGGCCGCTCGCTGAGGGTCGGCGGCTCGGTCGGAGCCGATTCGAGGACCCCGTTCGTCTCGAGCATCTCACAAGCCGCGTCACTCATGTCGAGCCACTCGGCGAGCACCTCCCGGTTGTGCTGGCCGCGATGTGCCACGCCCGGATTTTTCGCGCCGATCACGAGGTCCGCCGCACGCCAGGGCGCGGTCGGCACTGCGAAATCCGGCCCGAGCTCGGTCAAGACCCCCCGGTGCTCGGCCCACTCCGAGCGCGCCAGCTCGCGCGTCGATCGGACGCCGACGACGATGGCGGGCGTGCCGGCGAGGAGCTTCTCGAGCGACGTCTGATCCGCCACGTTCGCGAGGGCCCGATCGAGGATCTCGATCAGCTCGGCGCGATTCTCGGCACGTGCTCCTGGCGTCGCGAAGCGGGGGTCCTCGCACGCGCCGGGGATCGGGAGCGCTTGGACGAGAAGCGGGAAGACCATCTCGGGGTCGCCCATCACGTGCACCGAGCGACCGTCAGCGAGCGTGAAGGTCTCGAAGCGCCAGGTCGGGAAGCCCGTCGAGCCGTCATGGCCGGCGATCTCCGCGGTCGCATGCTCGTTCACGTAGAGCAGCGCCTCGGCCATCGACACGTCGACGTGCTGCCCGCGCCCCGTACGCGCGCGATGGAAGAGGGCGGCCAGAATGCCCTGGCAGGCCATCATGCCCGCATAGAGATCGGCGTGTTGCATCGTCTCACCCCGCATCCGTTCCCCGCGCAGCCGCCCACCCATCGCGAGCGTACCCGCCTCCGCCTGGATGATCGGCGCATAGGCTGGTCGTTCTGCCCAGGGTCCCGTCTGCCCCCAGCCCGTGATCGAACAGACGACGAGCTCGGGGTTGGCGGCGCGCAGCTGATCGGGAGCGAGGCCGAGACGGGCGAGCACACCCGGTCTGAAGTTCTCGACGAACACGTCGGCCTCCGCCGCGAGCGCGGCGACGATCCCGGGGCCGCCGCTCTGCTTGAGATCGATCGAGACGTTGCGCTTTCCGACGTTGTACTGCGAGAACATCGACCCGAAGCCCCCGACCAGCGGCGGCGTCGAACGCAGGATGTCGGGCTCGGGCGATTCGATCTTGACGACGTCGGCGCCCATGTCTGCGAGCATCCGGCCACAGATCGGCCCGGAGAGCACCCGCGTACAGTCGACGACGCGAATGCCCTCGAGCGGGCGTGCAGGCGAAGCCGCGGCTTCGTCGACCGTGGAGGAGCCCTCCTGCGCGTGGTGTCTCGCGGCCATCCCGGAAAGGCTAACACTCGATCAGATGGCAGACAGCCGCGTGACGCACGCGATGAGCCCATGACCGGGGGTCGGAAGTGACCCCTCGCGAAGCGTTGCAGCCGCGAGCGCGATCCTCGATCCTGATCCGGCGTGTCCCGAGTCGGCGAGACGGAGTACCCCATCATGCCCGATAGGCTGGCTGACCACGCGACCGGCGTCGAGCCCGAGCCGCACCCGAGCTCGAGGACGCCGCATGCTTCCCACTGGCATCCGACCGCCTGCATTCTCTGCGAATGCAATTGCGGCATCGAGGTCCAGCTCGGAGGCGAGGACGGGCGTCACATCACGAAGGTGCGCGGCGACAAGCGACACCCGAGCTCGCGGGGCTACGCCTGCGAGAAGCCCTCGCGGCTCGATTTCTACCAGAACGACGCCTCCCGTCTGACGCGCCCGATGCGGCGGCGAGCGGACGGCCGCTTCGAGGAGATCGACTGGGAGACGGCGATCCGCGAGGTGGCGGAGCGTTTCTGCGAGATCCGCGACAGCCGCGGCGGCGAGTCGATCTTCTACTACGGCGGTGGCGGTCAGGGCAACCACCTACCGGGCGCCTATTCGCGATCACTTCGCAGCGTGCTCGGTTCGCGCTATCGCTCGAACGCGCTGGCCCAGGAGAAGACGGGGGAAGCCTGGGTTGCGGGTCAGATGCTCGGCACGTTCACACGCGCCGACTTCGAGACCTGCGAAGTCGGCGTCTTTCTCGGCAAGAATCCCTGGTTCTCGCACGGCCTACCGCGTGCCCGCGTGACCCTTCGCGCACTCGCTCGGGATCCCGCTCGCTCGCTGATCGTGATCGATCCACGACGGACCGAGACGGCCGAGCTCGCCGACATCCATCTGCGGGTGAAGCCGGCCGGCGACGCCTGGCTGCTGGCCGCGATGTTCGCGGTCCTCGTGCAGGAGGACCGGCTCGCGGAGGACTGGCTCGAGAGACACAGCGAGGGTCTCGACGTCGTCCGCCCTCATTTCGAGACACTGCCGATCGGCGACTACTGCCGCGAGGCGGGCGTCGAGGAGGGGCTCGTACGGCGCGCAGCCCGGCGGATCGCCGACGCGAAGAGCGCTGCCTTCTTCGAAGACCTCGGCGTGCAGATGAATCGCCACTCGACGATGGTGAGCTACCTCCATCGCTTGATCGCATACGGCACGGGCAACTATGGCCGCCAGGGCGCCGCCTATCCCGTGAGCTCGCTCCAGCCGCTGCTCTCCGCCTCTACGGTCGACAAGGATTACCGGACGCCTGTCACGCAATCGCGGATCATCAATGGCCTCGTCGCCTGCAATCGGATTCCGGAGGAGATCCTGACCGACCATCCGAAGCGGCTGCGCGCGATGTTCGTCGAGGCGGCCAATCCTGTCCATTCGCTCGCCGACAGCGCACGCATGCGCGAGGCGTTCGAGGCACTCGAGTTCCTGGTCGTCGTCGACGTGGCGATGACGGAGACGGCGCGCCTCGCGGACTACGTACTTCCGGTCGCGACGCAAGTCGAGAAGGCCGAGGCGACGTTCTTCAACTTCGAGTTTCCGGAGAACTACTTCCATCTTCGGCGTGCGATTCTGGAACCGCCGGCGGGACTCTTCTCGGAGGCGGAGCTGCATGCGCGGCTCGTCGAGGCGATGGGCGCGATGCCGAAGCCGGCGGTGGATGCACTCGCCCTCTTGTGATTTCGTCGTGCCCGTGCCGCGGGATGAGCCGTGGCGGGACGTGCGCGTACACCACGGCAAGGAGGCCGTGCAGGGCTACTGGCTTCGCGGCGAAGATGCACGGAGCTACCTGCGCGATCAGCTGCTCCGTACACGTCGCCGGGAACTTGCCCGTTGGTGGCACCACGACCTCTATCTCGTCGCGGTGCGCCGACCCTTGCTTGGTGGCGACTTGGAGCTTTTCGTCCGCTACGAACGCTCCTTGGAGGATCCAAGCGGCGTCCTGGCGGTGTCGCTGACCTGCGCCGCGCCTGACCCCCTCTTGCCCACGGGCGTGCCGTGGCGGGGCGTGGTGCGAATCCCCGCGAAGCAGGCGCAGGGGCCGGTGTGGTCGCCGGATACCCGCTTGGTTCGCAAGGTTGCGAAGGACAAGCGCACCATCAGTGTGGCCTTCGCAAAGACAGCGCGACCGTGCATGGATCAGGTCGTGATTGCGTGGGAGTCCGGGGGCAGCCAGGACAGCACGCTCCTCTTGACGGACTGGCCCAGCGACCATGGGGCCGGGCGCTTCGCCGTCGTGCTCTCCCCCGGTGCGGCGACCGCCGCCCCACCCCCTCGTGCGCTCTGTCTGGCGATCGACAAGAGTGCGTCCATGCGAGGGCCGCGCTGGGCTGCGGTTCAGGCAGGCGTACGCGCGATTGCAGCGAGTCTGCGTCCGCAGGGACCGCCTGCACGTCGTGGCCTTCTCAGAGCACCTGCACTTCTTCCGTCCTTCGCTTCTCGCAGTTGACGCGGACGTGCAGGCGGATCTCGAGGGGTGGCTTGCGGCGGAGCGCCCCGAGGGTGGCGCCGACTTTGGCTTGCTCATGGAGCATGCCAACTCCCTCGCCGCGCCGCCAGGGCTCTGGATGCAATGGGTGCTGGTGACTGACAGCCGCCCGCCGCCAAACGATGCGCCCTCGGCGTGGGAGCGCGCACGTGACCGGCCGCTCTACACGGTGGGCATCGGCCTCGATGTCGATGCCCCCTACCTCCAACATCTCGCCGACACGACGGGGGGGCTGTGCGAACTGCTCCCGCCCCGTCAGCGTGTTGGGCAGGTGCTCCAACAGTTCGTGATGCACATCGGCAGGGTGTGGCTCAGGCATCCCGAGATGGACCTGTCCGCGCTGGCTCCGCTTCATGTCAGTGCTACGACGGCCGCGTTGCCAGACCTCTACCGGGGTCGATCTGTTGTTCTTGCGGGACGCTACCGCGCGTCCGGCACCCACGACGTCGCGCTGCGGGGACGCGAGGGCCCCCTGGTCCGGGAACACCATGCCGTGGTTCGCGCTGCGGCGCGCGGCCACACACGCCCCTTCGGTCAGGGCCTGGAGCGCCTGCTCGCCTGGCGCCGCGCGGCGCACTTGGTCAAGGCCCTGGGCGATGCCGACGGCGCGGAGGAAGCCCGTGTCGGAGAGCTTGTCGCGCTTGGTGCCGAGCTGGGCGCACTGACGGAATACACGCTCTCGTTGGCTGATGGCGATGCCGTGTTGCCCGGCCAAGCCAAGACCCACTTCGGTCTCGCGACCGATCTCGTGCGTAAGTGGCTGCCCTTGCGCAGTGGCGCCATGGGGTGGGCCCAGGCAGCCGCCAATGGCAGTCGGCTTCGATCCCTTCGCGCGCCGACTGGGCCGTTGGAACTCTTGGTGGGGGCGCGGGGTGATCGCGATGTGATGCGCCTGCCCGTCCCGGGCGTTCGTCACAGCGGTCCGCGGACGCTCTTCCAGCGACGCGATGAGGGATGGGTCGAGGGGCGGGTGGCGCAGAGCGCCGAGGCCGAAACCCTGAGACCGGGTACACCGGCCTTTGAGGCGTGGCTGGCGCGCACACCGCGTGCCCACTTGGGCTGCCTCGCATTGGAAGGTGACGTGCTCTTGAGTGAGGGCGATGATGTGCTGCGCATCGCCCGCATGCGCTAGCCCCGAGAGGACTGCACCATGGCCACCGCCGAACGCCCCAAGATCCTGATCGTCGAAGACGAAGACGTGCTGGCCGAGGGGCTGTCTGAAGCGCTTCGCTTCCAGGGCTACGACGTGGACGTGGCGGCCGATGGGGAGGCCGGGCTTGCGCTTGCGACCAAGCACGCCTACGACGTCATGCTGCTCGACATCATGATGCCCAAACTCGACGGCTTCGAGGTCATGCGCCGGCTACGCGAAGCCGGTCGCACGGTGCCCACCATCATGCTCACGGCCAAGGGCGACGAGGAGGACCGCATCCGCGGTATCGAGATAGGTGCGGACGACTACGTCACCAAGCCCTTCGCCCTCAAGGAACTCGTGGCGCGGGTCGGCGCGCAGATCCGCCGCACCCAGCGCGAGCGCGGCGACGGCCAAGTGTTCGAGCTCGATGGCGTGACGTTTGACTTGGGTCGGTTGTTGGCGCATCGCGGCGAGCGTGAGATTCCGCTGACGCCCCGGGAAGGGGAAATCCTCACACACTTGCGTAGCAAGCAAGGCAACGTCGTGACGCGCGACGAGTTCCTGTTGCACGTGTGGCGCTATCCCACGTCCAACGTTGAGACACGCACGGTAGACAACACGCTCGCGGCCCTGCGGCGCAAGATTGAGCGCGATCCCGCGGCGCCGCGCATCATTCTGACCGTTCGCGGGAAAGGCTATCGGTGGGGCGGCTAAGACGCGGCACCCGACGCGGGGTGCGCCGCCGCGCCCTCGCCCTGCTCGTCATCCTGCTGATCGGCCCGGCTGCAGTGTTTTCGTGGCTCGGTTGGCAAAGTCTTGATCGCGAGCATGCCGTGCGCGCCACCGAGTTGCGGCACGAAGCCGCGCGGGTGCTCGATCGTCGGGTGCGCGATTGGATGGATCGCATTGGGCGGATCGAGAAACGGGAAGCCGCACGCGCCTATTACGCGTACCAGGACGTGCATTTGGCACTGGGTGTGGACCAAGGCTTCCTCTTTCAGCGATCCCCCCTGACGCCGCCGCCAGACGAACCGCTGCTCCAGGGCTGGTTCCAGTGGGAGTCCTTTCCCCACTACGGCGCCGCGCGCACACCCGAGGTGTTCCCAGAGGACGCACACGGCCTCGCCGAACGCCTGCGTGTGGGCTATGGCGCAGACCTCGTGCTCCGCTTGGAGCGGGCCGCCTCCGAAGTCGCCGACGAGGACCGCGGCGTGCGCACCCGCATGCTCCCGCTGCGCGTCATCGCAGCCAACGAGGAGCGTGGGCAGCTCAGCGAAGAACTGCGTCTTCACCAGCGGGACTCTCGCGCCATGCAGCAGGCGGCCCTGCCGGGCTCCCAGGCCGATCCGGTCGAGCGTGCGCCCTACATTGTGAGCTTTGAGGAACGCACGCAGGGGGAGCGCGAAGTTGCGGTGCGCGTCGGTAGTTTTCGTTACCTCGCCGCACCGGCGGGCTTCGATGGTCCGGAGTTCGTGGCCTATCGCCTTGTGTCCATTGCCTCGACGCATGCGCGCTCACGCGAAGTACGGCACACCCGGTGGCTGATGCAGGGCTACACCCTCGATCTGGACCAAGCGCTCCCTTCGACCTGGCAGCAGGACGGGACCACGCAGATTGCGAGCGCCGCGGGCGAGCCCGAGGCGCAGGGCGTCATGCGACGAAGCCTGCTCTCCGCGCTGGATGCAGATACCGCCGTCCTCTCCGGTGGCGAGGGCCGCACCGAGGGCCTTGCGGAGGGCCCCGGGACCGGCAGCGACGACCCCGCGGGCACTGCGGGCGCGCCTGCCTTGCCGCAGCGCAACGAGGCATTGATCTTGCTGGCGCGTGCAGATCCTCAAGCCATTGAGCGGGATCGTGCCAAGCGCAGTCGGCAGTTCTTCTTCCTGTTGGCGGGCCTCGCGGGCCTTGTGATCACGGGTTGCTACGTGCTCTTTCGCATGATCCGCTCCGAGCTGCACCTGGTGCGTCGCAAGGAGGACTTCATGGCAGCGATCACCCATGAGCTCAAGACCCCCTTGACCGGGATTCGGATGTACGCAGAGATGCTGCGCGAGGGATGGACGGAAAACCGCGGCGCCGCGGAGCGTTACGCAGATCGCATCATCGATGAGAGTCAGCGCCTGGGGCACTTGGTCGGTCAGGTGCTCGACCTCACCGCGCTAGAGCGGGGCGTGAGCGCGATGCGCGCGGTGCCTGGTGACCTTGGCGAAGCCGTGCGGCGAGCCGTCGCGCTGATGGGCGCCAAGGCCGAATCCCACGGCGTCGAGATGACGGTGCAGGTTGCCGAGGATGTCCCGGAGTTCCCCTTCGATCCCCGCCTGGTGGATCCCCTGGTGCTGAATCTCATCGACAACGCGATCAAGTACGGCAGCAAGTCCGAGGCACCGCGCGTCGAAGTGCGCGTTCAGCGAAGCGGCGAGCGGGTGCTGCTTCAGGTGTCCGACAATGGACCGGGCATCGACGCGTCCGTGCGCAAGCATCTCTTCGAGCCTTTCCGCCGAGCCGACGGCGAGTTGACGCGCGATACACCAGGTGTGGGGATCGGGCTGGCCCTTGTGAAGCGATACGCGGAGGCGCATCGCGCTCGCGTTACCGTGGACAGCGAGCCGGGTCGAGGGACCCGCGTGCGCGTACGCTTCCCGGTGGGTCGTACGATCTGAAGCTCGGAGTCGGCGGCATGCTCGCGACGTTGCAGGACATCGAAAAGGCGATCCTGCACTTCATCACGTGCACGGCCCACCATCCAACGCTCGGCAAGTTCTTTCGTGCGATCCAATCCGACCGCATTGGGATCCCACTCACCCTCCTCGCTCTGTCACTGATCGCGCGACGTGATCGATGGCGCGCGTGGCGCGCGCTGATCGCAGGCGCATCCGCCGTTGGGTTGGGCATGCTCATCGCCAGCCTCTGCTGGGCAATCATTCCGAGGGAGCGGCCGCCCCATGCCTACGAACGCCTGCTCCGCACAGACGCGGCGCTCGCGACGTGCGCCAGCCAGCCCGAGGCCTTCCCCATCCGCGACCGCGTAAATTCACGACGCTCCTTCCCCAGCCGGCACGCCATCACCGTGGGCGCGCTAGCGACTGCGCTGTGGCTTGCAAGCCGTGTTGCGGGCATGCTGGCTATCCTGTACGGCGTGCTGGTGCTGTGGGGGCGCATGTATGTGGGCCGCCACTGGCCGACGGACCTGTTGGCAGGCGTCGTGCTGGGCTCCGTACTCGCAGTGCTCACGTGGCGCCTGGTGCCGCGCGTGCATGCCCATGTGCGGCGCGTGTTCGCAAGCGCGTAGCACCGCGCGGGGCGCGAACTCCCTGGTTGCGGTAGACTTCGAGGGTGCGCCTGCGCGCACAGGACAGGACTGCCGCTGCGTGGACGTCATCACCCAACACCGGCTGCGCATGTTGTCCCTAGGGCAGGACGACCTGCTCCCGCTCAACGAGGCGGAGCGCGCTGACTGCATCTACCGCGCGTTCTTGGCGCGTGTGCCCTACGAGAACTTGTCCAACAACATGGCCGTGCAAGAGGCGCCCAACGAGCCCGATGCCTGGCCGCGCGCCACGGATCGCCTGCTTCGAGAAAACGCGACGCTTGGCTTGGGTGGGACCAGCTTCTCGCTGGCCTACGCCCTGCGCGATCTGCTGCGCGGTGCGGGCCTGACGGCGCATGTCACGTTGGGCTACAACCTCGTCACGGAGCAGGCGCACGCGGCGGTCGTGTCGTACGCGCAGGGTGTGCCGCACTTGTACGACCCCAGTTTGCTGTTGAAGGGGGCGGTTCCCGTGCGTCCCGGAGGCACCCTGGATGACCCCCTCGGACGCTTCGTGCTCGAACCGCGCAGTGGTCCCACGCTCACGCTGACGTTGCGATTGATTGATCCGCTCCGTATCGACGTACCTGGCTGTCCGAACGAGCCAGACGCCGCTTGGGCAGGTGCCGCTGCGCCCGGTGAAGTGCGCGCGGTCTACTCGATCCTGCCGGTCCCTGCGCCACCGCATTCCTTCCGGCAGGCTTGGCTCGCGTCCTTCTACCGGGGACGGGCGCGCCCTCTGCGTCTCGCGCGGCGCAGCGAGGACGTGATCTACCGCTACGGCGAGCGACCCCACACCTTGGAGGTCCTTCGTGCGTGCGGCCGCGAGGAAGTGCCGCTTGGTCCCGATCCCGCCGAGACCTTGGCCGAGGTGTTTTGCATCGACCCAGGGTGCTTGCGCGCATGGTTCAGGGGACGGGGCATCGAAAACCCCTAAGGGAGCGTGCGTTCCGCTACTTCCCGGGCACCTTGCGCACTTGCACCCACACGGCAATGCGCTGGTGGTCGGCATCCGGCACCGGCATCAGCAGCACGAGCGCGCCATCGTCGCTCAGCACGTCACTGGCGGTGTCCTCACTTGCCGGTCCTGCGTTGCCTTGTGCCCACGCTGGCACACTGACTTCGATCGCACCCTCGGGATCGCTCGGGTGGGGTGAACGCACGATGTCGCGCCACCGCGCCGCGCGCGCGCGCACATCGACCGTGCGCAGCGCTTGTTCGGTGTCTTCCAAATTCGGGCGCACCTCAACGATCAGTCCCTGGGCCACGCGGCCCAGCTCCGGCAAGAGCACCTGCTTGCCGCGCACCTCGCGGACTTGCACGTCGCGCACGAGCGTTCGCTCGACGAGGCGGCGCATCGCGACGAGTTGGGTGGGGTGGGCGAAGAGCTGCTCGGACGCATCGAAGAGGCCTGGTCCCTTGCGTGCGGCCTGGATTGCCTCCCGCACCTGCTTCGCCACCGGAGCGAGCAGGCGCAGGCCACCACCGCGCGCGCGCATCGCACCGCGCAGCGTGGACCATGCCTCCGTCGTCGTTCGAGGGAGCACCGCAGACTCGATCTCGATGCGGTACAGGTCGCTTTCGCAAGCGCGCACGCGCGCCGCTGCGCGGCTGAGGCGCGTGTGCTCCGCAGCGTGGAGGGTCGCAACTGCCTTGCCGTCCTCAATCGACACGGGGACGTCGCCCGGATTGGGTGTCTCCAGGTTGGCCATGCGCGCAAGGAGGCGCGCCAAGTAGCGACTTCGCGCCTCGCGACGTTGCCAGCGGTCGCCCTCATCGGGCGGACCACTCTCGGGCCAAAGGCGCGCCAGGACGGTGTCTTCAATATCGAGTGCAAGGCGGCCCAACGCATGTTCCTGTTGAACACCCTCGGAGGGCACCACGCGCCCTGCGTCCTCGGGCGGTGCGTCGGGGATGGGCTCATCTGCGCGGCGTACGCCCATGAGGACGATCAGCTCGTGGTTCTCAAAGGCGGCGGGCACGAAGGGGTTGGGCAGACCGAGCAATACGAGCGTACCGAAGTGAGCGAGTTCAACGTGGGCATCGACCTTGTGGATCCCCATCCGCGGGACTCGCCGGAAGCGTCCCTCTCCCTCCTCAAGGCGCGGCAGCACGCTGGAGTGTGTTGGCATGCGTGTGTGCGCCAAGACACTCACGGCGCTGCGTGGCAGTCCGCTCTGCGCGAAGGGCAGGTCCTCGGCATAGAGGTCCAAGTGCAGTCCGTACGTCGCGTTGTCGCCGGCGAGCGTGAGCTTGGGCAAGGGGACCTTCGCGAACATCGGGTGATCGCCGGTGGACTGCAGCCATGTTGTATGCGTGGCACTCTGATCGTTCAGGTCGATGGTGGCGTGACCGAGCGCGCGCACACCCTCCAATTCGCTGACGAGCTCTGCGGCCATGCCGACGAGGCGTCCTTCATGGAGAAACGCGAAGCCGGAGCTGCCGCGTTGGGCCCTCAACTCGAGGGCTTCCTCGACGCGCACGACGCCCGGGCCTGTCGCCGCGAGGAGATGAACGTCCACGACCATCCGCGGGGTGTTCGCTTCGAACGCACTGCTAAGCGCAGCAATGCGCCTGTGCATGGCCGGCTTGTGCTGCACGGCGACCATGTCGCCAAATCGCGCGAGCAGGCGCAGCGGCCGTCCACGGCGCCGGGCACGCTCCCGGAGTGCATCGAAGTCCGTCGCGCGGGGATCCAACCAGACGCTGCCCATCTCACGCTCGATCCATGCGTGGGCCCAGGTCGCTCGCGTGAGCTGGCTGGGTCGCTGGGACACGCGGACGCCCGCAACCTGCGACGACAGCGTGGGGGGGCGCTTGCCACGACCCGTGCGCCGGGAAGCGAAGGGGTGAAATCGAAGGGCCTCGTCGGGGCGCTCGGGCTCACGAAACAGGCGCGCCAAAACACCATAGAGTTGGCCTTGGAGACCCGCCGTGCGTTCGCTGGGCGGCGGCATCGGGGGGATCACGGCAAACTCCTGCTCGCTGCCCTTGGCTTTTTCGTGAACGCGTTGTAGCCACGTCACAAAGCGCTGCCTGCGACCCAGGAGGGACTCGAATTCGCGGGCGACACCGATCTCCAGGAACCCGCTCGCATCGATGCGGTGGACGGCGTCGCGGAAGAGATGATCCGCGCGCTTCCAATCGGTCTTCGTGAACGCGGATCGGCCGGCGCGCTCCAGATCGTCCAGGGTGCCCTCGAGCGCGCTGCGCTCGCTGAGGGAGCGCGTTTCCACGAATCGCATGAGCGATTCGAGCAGTTCACCGCGATCAGGGCGTGATGCGGAGATCTCCCGTAAGAGCGCCTCGATGCGGGTGCTCGCGGGATCCAAGGCCCGCGCCTCGAGGGCGAGCGTGAGGGCCTTGTCGCTATCGTGCCGATCCAGCGCGAGTCGCGCCCGCTCATAGAGCGCCTCGGCCCGACGACGATCCTCCGCGCGTCGCTCTTCACGCAAGCGCTCGTGCAGGTCCTCGCGATCTGGTGCGGTGGATGCGCGGTAGCGATCAAGCTCGCCGCGCGCCCAGCCACGTACATCGTCGGGCAGGGCATCGTCCGCAACGATGGCTTCCCAGATCTGCGCTGCGAGCTCGGTGCTGCCCTCTTGGACTGCGCATCGTGCGCGCCCGCGCAGCGCATCTCCCCGCTGTTCTGCAGTCAACTGCCCTGCGTAGTCACTGACGAAGAGCAGCTCTTCGTACTTGAGGCGCGCCTCGTGGTGCTTGCCCTGCGTGTTCTCCAGCATCTTGGCTTCGAGCAGCATGCGTGCGATGGCTGCGTCGATGGATTCCGTCTCCGGTGCCGCCGGCGGCTCCTCGGCGTGCAGCGGCGCCGGCTGCCAGCCCAAGATGGCGACAAGCAGCAGCAACGCGAAGCTCGGTCCCGGCGTACTGTGCCTCATCGTCGCTCTCCGCCTGGGGCCCGTACCGGAGGCAGCCCCACAGCATGATCCCCCAAGACGGGCGGAGGGCTAGAGAACATGGCCGGGACGGCCCCCGAGGAGCGCGGCGAGCTCTCGCGCTGCATCTCCGGGGCGTGGCGCATCAAGCACCGCGCTCCCGACGGCGATTCGCTGCGCGCCGGCGCGAACCAACTCGGGAACCTGGCCTGCACCAATGCCGCCGATCGGAAACACAATCCAATCCCGATGATGAGGCGCGGTGGTTGCCACGAGTCCGGTGCCACCTGTTGCACGCGTGAGCTCCTTGGTCTCGGTGGGATAGCAGGGTCCAAGGCCGGCGTAGTCGGCGGGCCCTTTCCGTGCGGCGCAGAGTTCGCCGTCATCGTGGGTGGAGACACCCAGGAGTCGATCAGGTCCGAGCAGGGCGCGCGCATCGGTCGGCGGGAGATCGTCTTCGCCGACATGTGCGCCGTCTGCATTGAGCTGCACAGCCAGTGCAACATCGTCGTTGATGACGAAGAGCGCGTCGGCGGTGTGGGCGTCGCGCTGTAGCCGTTCCGCGTCCCGCGTAGCGTCAGCACGAGCAAGTCCCTTGACACGCAATTGGACGATGTCGATGCACCCAGACGCGAGGGCCTTGCTGGCCGCCTGCACATTCGGATCACCAGGACGCGTGATGGTGCAGACGAGATAGAGACGCGCGCGAGCCAAGCGCCCTCTTCGCGACGCCCCCGCACTCACTTGCTCTTCGCTCCCTGTCGCTTCAGGGGGAGGGCGCTGGGCGTGACCCATGCCGGGTTGTCTGCCCACCGGAAGCGCCAGCGCGAGTCGGGATCGAAGACCGAGTCCTTGCCACCCAGGGGGAAGTAGACCAATTCCCGGCCTCCCTCGCCCGCCCCCCGACGCAGGCGCGGCGGATCCCACCAGCCCATGCGCGTCTTGGGCATGTCCTGCGTGATCTTCCCGGCCACGATGGCATTTCCGATGTGCTCGCTCGCCACGATGTCGCGGGCGTGCTGGCGACTGCCCAGCACCATGCCGACAACGACGAAGAGGCTGAGAAAGGCCGAGCGCGGCGGCCCATCGCCCAGATCGGGCCAACCCCAGAACCTCTTCACCGCCGCGGCCGACGCGCCAAAGATCACGAAGAGCGGCGCCGCAACCATGGCGACCCACGCAAGCGCCTTGCCGAGCCCCTGATCGAAGCGCGCCAACTCGAACGTGCAGAGCCCCAGCCCCAGCCCAACCACGACGAGGAGCACGCGCCGCGGCACATCGTGCATGCGCTCCGCCAACCACAGCGTCGCAAACAGCGCACCCAGGGCCACCCCACAGGCAATCAGGTTCGGCGTATCCATGGCCGGAGAGCGTACGGCGCGACCCTAGTCAGCGGCCGCCGATAGGAACGGGGTCGCGCGCTCGCCTGTGATTGCCGCGCGCTCAGCACTGATGAGTTCGAGGGGTCGCCAGACTCCGCCGTAGAACTCGCACTCCGAAACGATGGACGCCGCAGAGTTCCCTATGACGTCCGCTGCCGCGGCAAGCCCCTCGACCTTGAGCCCGCGAACACGCCACAGTGGATTGCCGGGAGGCAGCTTCCGCTGGCGCACTTGACCAGCGGCGCCCACCGAAAACTCAACCGCGGGGTAGACCACTGAGCGAAATGGGCCCACATCGGTGTGGTCGTGCGTGGCGACGACCCAAAGCTGCCAGACCTTTTCGCCCGGCTTCTGACAGAGGTGGTAGGCGGCGCACCCTCGGTCGTGATCGGTCGGCGCCATGGAAAGACCCCGCCGTCCACGCTCAGTGAAGCCCGTTGCACTGCCTGCTGCGCTGAATGTCAGCGTTCCATGGACCATGGTCGCATCGCTGTTCGCGTCCCCGCGCAGGCCGAACACGACGTGCGTTGTGCTACCCACGGCGAAGGCCTCCATCCCCTCAACACGTAGATGCTTGGGTGTTTCATAGCCCTTCTTTCCCGAGCCGTGCCCAGGAAACGGTTCGAAGTGCCCGAGGTAGTGGGCCTTCGTCACATCGGCTCCGCCGGGATCTTTCGTAGTCTTGAGCTTGATGTGAAGGACTCGGCCGAACATGCCGTTGTAGTACATGCTCTCTGCAAGCAGGAATTCGTCCTTTCGGCCGGGCAGTGTGCAGCATGCTTCAAGGTCATTGAGCGGGCCATGATTCTGCCCAGCGGGATACACCATGGGGACATCAATCTCTACAACGGGTGAAATCTTTTTCTTGGTCGCCTTGCGTCGTGCTTTCGTTTGCGCCTCCGACATGATCGTGAGGAGGGCCAGGCGGTGTCCAGATTGGTAGGACTTGAGATCGCGGACGGCCAAGAACGTGCTGCCGGCGGCCTTGGTGAGACCGCTGAATTTTCCGTACGCAATCTGCTCGCCTTTTAGGAGAGGCCCAGGCTTATCACCCGATGCGGAGCCGTGCGTCAGGCCCGCGCTGCAGACGAGGAGTGCGGCAAGTGGCAGATAGAACACGAATCGGAACTGGCGAGTTGCACGCATGGCTTGAGAGCCTCCCCTAGAGAATTGAAGGCCCGACGGTACGCGAGGGGAGCGAACGTGTCTATGGCCTCGTCGGGCAAGCCGGCGCATCGCATGCGCGCTGTGCCAATCAAGTGGTGCGGCGCTTGCGCGCCGCCGTGCGGGTGTTCCTCGGCGTAGGTCTCAAGCGCTTGCAATTGCTTGACGAAAACCTGCTCGTCCACCCCCGCGGGACTCTTGAAGTAGGCGGCGGTGTGCTTCATCAGGCCGGACTCGCCTTGGCTCGCAGCGAAGGCGGCGAGGCGCGCCAGGTCGAGCACCAGGGGCGCGGCCAGCGCCGAGTCGTTGCCCTGCCATGTGAACTGCATCGACATGCGCGCGCCGAGGAAGCCCTCGAAGTGGATGTAGTCCCACGCAACTTTCCAGTCGTCGAGGCTCGGGACGTAGTCGATCGTGACGCGGGTGTGCGTGTCGTCGTCGCGCAGGATCTCGCGGAGTGCGCGGTCCTTGGACAGCGTCTTGCTCTTCTGTGCGTCGGGATCGTTGAGTACATAGCCGTCGCGGTTGCCCAGCATGTTGTAGCCCTCCCACGAGAGTACGCGCAGCGCGCGACCCGCGAAGAGGGGGGCCAGAGCCGTTTTGACGAGCGTTTCGCCGGTCTTGCCGTCGGATCCCATGTGCGGGACACCACGCTTGAGGGCCAGCGTGCGTAGTGCGGGGATGGTGGAGCCAGGCGAGGGCGTGAAATTGATGAACGGATGCCCCGCGTCCAGCGCGGCATACGCGTGGAGCACGCCGGCGGTCAGTCCGCGACGCGGCGCGTCCTCATCGAGCATGCGCTCGAAGGCGTCGAGATCCGCGTACTCAATGGGCAGTTGGTGGGGGGGTTCCGTGCTCGACACGTTCACAACCACGACGACGTCGAGCTTGTTGCGTTCCTGAAACGCGGCGACATCGGCTTGGATGCTCCGCACGATGTCGCGGGCGTTGGGCGACGACTCGCCATCACACGTGGCGACGCGCGGGGACAAGCCGAGTTCTTCGACGGCTGGACTTGGATTCACCACATGGCCGGGGCGGATTTCACGATCGACAGCGGCGAGGTCTTCGGCCAGCACGTGCAGCAAGGCCGGATCGAGGATGCCGGCACGCTCACCGAACTCGCGCGCGGCGCAGTGCAGATCCGTGTCGCGGATTTCGTGCCCGCCAAAGACGAGCTCCCCGACGGGCGGCAGGTCGAGGCCCTCGAAGCGCGGTGTCTCCGTGAGGAGGCCGACTGGCTTGCGCAGGCCACGCGCCACGGCACGAGCGCCGACGACCGTGAGCGTGGCGACGGCGCCGCAGGCGCCAACGAGCCAGACGCCAGTCTTCGGACCTCGTGTGGCGGGGCCGCTGACTTGGGGCCCTGGGTGGGGGGGCACGGACTTATGGGGCACAGGGTCTCCGGATGGGGTGAGTTACTTCCCGCCGCGACCCTTCCGGAGCAAGTCCGCATAGGCCGTGGCGAGCCGTCGCCGATGGGCGGGCACCTCCGCCGCGCCGAAAGCGGCAGCCCGCTGAGCAGCCCGCCGCCGCGCTTCCTCGGCCTCCGCCGCCCATGCGGCGTCCGCCTCCAGCACGGCCCGCGCCGCCTCAGCAGCCGGAGTATCCCCGCTAGCCACAACCCTGGCCACGGGATCACCGACCGCCGCCTCAGCAACAGCCTGACGAATCGCGGGGTCCTTCAACCGCTCGGTCACCGTCCCATGATCCAACGGCGCCCCCGGCGGCAGGTTCAAGGCTTGGTGCAGGGCCTTGGGGCGTGCGGAGGGGTCGCGCACGGTCTCGCCGCCCGCCCGGTCAGGAGCCTCACCCGTTGCGTCCATCGGCCGCGCTGGGCTCGAGTACGGTTCCGGCACGGCGCCACGCGTCGGAGAGGAGCCGGAGATCATGAGGACCAACGCGCACGCCGCTAGGCCCGCCAGGGCCCACCCCGCGGATCGAGGCGGACGCAACCTAGGAATCGGCGGCAGTGGTGGGGGATTGGGCACCCCCCCGACTGTGGCCGCGGCCAGGCCGGCGCCACCGGCGGCGGCGCGCGGCGGTCGAGCGCCCATGCGGCGGCGCCGGGGTCCACTACTGCGCGCGTTTGAGGAGCGACGCGAGCGATTGCGGCGATGACGCCGAGCGCGAGGCCAGCAATCACCACACCGTAAACCCAACTGGGGCCCGCACCAACTGCGAGGGACACGAGTCCAGTCGCTCCGCCGATGCCAGCGAACGCGCCAAATGCGGAGAATGCGTTCCTCACGCGTTCGCGTAGGGCACATGACTTGGCGAGACGCGCGCTGACTCGTGTCCAGACTGCACGCTCGCGCGAAGTGCCGGGTGAAGCGGAGTCCATCTTCGGCGGAGGGGCGGCCACTGGCCTATCCTAGCGGGGCGGTCGGCTATCTCTGCCCCGCCAAGTCTCCTTGGGGCGCGCTGCCTCATTGCGGCGTGGTCGCGAGCGGTCAAATGAGCGCGCTCGGGCACGGGAGGCGTTAGGCTGGAGCTAGTTGAATGCTGTCTGGCCCGCTCACTCGGCGAGCAGCCTCGCTGAATGTACTTCCCTCTGCCAGGTTCGCACCAAGGGGATCTGCTCCTCGGAGAGGACCGAAGTCGAGCCCGGTCTCTTTCTCAATGTGCGCAATCTTGACTTGGTAGGTTTCGTACTGGCCAAACACGAAGGGTGCTTCCACCAGTCCTCTTATCATGCGCCCGTGTGAGAGTACGTAGCCCGTCGCACTCAATTCACCAGTCACCTCATTGACCATTGCCGCAATCTTCCAAAATTCCTCAGGAATCCTGATGTCCTGGGCGCCCGGTTGTCGCTTCAGGCGGCCGGTCATCGCTCCGAAACACTGGCCCGGTGAAGACACTCACCTTGAAGTCGCGCGTCTCTGCCGCATGCAAGATGTAATCCTCTAGTCCTACCCAGTCCTTCTGATTGAGGTCCTTGTGTTGAGGAACCGCATTCGTGTAGTGGCAAAGTGTCGATTTCCGCTTCCTGAGCTTCTTCATTGGTCTCGCCCCACCCTGGATCTCGCCGACGCACCATGTGGCCACGATCAAGTGGATTTCTTCGGTACAGTTCATTACCAATCTGATGCTCAGTCGCAACGCGCCCATCCAGCCGCCACCGCCCCTTGCGCTTCAGGCGCCGGGACTTCGATCCATCGATGTTCACTGCGGACAAGAGAGGCAACCGACGGGACGCCGACTGAACGACACTGAAGTGGCGGTACTTGATTACACCCTCGGCATCGTCCGACACCGGTGCCGAATCTTGCGCCCAGGGCCCAAGGCCAGGCAGCGGCACTGGCTCTACATCGTCGCCCAGAAAGGTCGGGTCGTAGCCCTCGCGCTCAGGAAACTCGGCGGCTTGCGATGTGGGGGTCTCGACTGGCGGCAAGTCGCCGCTGAACTGAACCACGGTTCGCATGCGCGCCCAGGCCGAGGCAACCAAATCAGCTGAAACCGCGTAGTTCGTCTCGCGCATCAGGCCGGCGAAGTGTAGTCCGACCACCTTCCCCGTGGCGAGATCCAGGACACATGAGCCAGAGCTGCCGCCCAACGATGTGTAGTCTCCCAGAAGCTGCGCACCGTCGTCTGTGTACGCCGTGGCAACACCAGGCGCGAATCGCTTGACGTCGTACTTCCCGCCAAACAGCCTGTCCATGAGAGCTCTATCTTTCTCGCGTGGGTCGGCTGCCGGATAGCCGACGGCCGCAAGCGGCGTACCCCTCTCGACACGACTCGTGCCGAGGGTGAGGGGCTGAAGGCCGTCCTCCACATTTACACGCAAGAAGGCAATGTCCGGCTGCCGCGGTCCTGCGATCCAGAGCACTTCGGTCACGTCGGCGCGCCGGCGAAGTGGCGGTTCTTCGACTTGCTTCAGGTAGTCGACTCGCACCTCCAGCGCTCGCCCATGTGCCCCGAGATTCCATGCATACTGCCCGCCCCTGCCTGCGCGGGCGAACACGTTTGCTACGTGGCGGTTTGTGACGGCGATGTCGCTTTCAATCAGCCAAGCCGTACCCGCGAAGGGCAGCGTCGGATGGTTGAGCAGATCGACCATGCCGACGCTCCTCGCGAGACGTTCTAGTTGCTCCTTATTGGTCGCAATCAGATCGACGTGATCGTACGCGCCAGCAATTTCGATAACGTCGTTCTTGATAAAATACGGTGGGCGCAATTCTGTGAGGATAATCGCCTCCAGGCCGCAGGCGGCATCCAATTGGACTGTATCGAGCGACTCCAGAGATCGATTTCCGTAGATGACGTCCAGAGCATCGTCGGTTGGATGCGCGCTTCCCGCAGCTTCGAGGCCATCATGTTTCGCGCTCTTGATGATCTCACCGTAGCGCCTAGCGGCATGCTGCGCCGCCGCTTCGAATCCAGGCGAGTTGTTCCGAAGTGATTCTATCTGGCTCATGGTGCGCCCCCTTCGTTCGCTGAAGTCAATACACTATGTACCTGATGCCGTTTGTCGAGTTGTGGAAGCTCCAGTATCCGGCAGGCTTTTTCGGACTCAGGAACAGATCTGTGTTGCGGGCAAACTCGAGGTTCTTCCGAGCCGCATGCGAAACGGACCAAGTCCTGTTGCCTAGTTGCCACCGCGCCAGGTAGGCACCAGGACCAACCTGAGTCCAACCAAGGGTGACAGAACACGCTTCGTATCTACGAAGGCTTGCGTTGGGGGATGACTGTGGACGATTCCGTTTCGCCATACACGCCATAGATCCTCGCGATTCGTCTGCCAATCGCCGCCGATGGTTCGATACTCTTTGCCTTGCACGCACCACTCGCCGACGTTGCCTACGAGATCGCGCAACCCGAGGTGGTTTGCCCCTCCCTCGGAGGCGGCACGAGTGATGGGCCACCTTGTACGGACCAGCAGAGACTGTGGTGCATTGCGCGGACCAGAAGCATCGCTTGCGTCACTCCGGTCGCGAATATTCCACAGATTCGCGCGAGTAGCCTTCAGTTGTTTCATGTACGTGCCACGGTCTCCGAGCCGCCCGTTCATCATTCGAACCCACTGTTCGACCGTCGGAAGATGTGCCTCCAGATTCGGGTGGTGTCGGCTCAACAACACTGTGACGCGCTGCGCGATCGCTTCCGCCGCGTAGATTGATACGGCCACTGCCGGCCGGTCAGCGCGATTCAGGCCCGCGCCTCCATTCCCAGTCTTCCTGTCAACTTCCTTCTCCCGATCTGCCGTGGAGCGCTTCCAGACAACGCGCTTCCTCGCGCTCAGTTGCCACTCGAGAGCGTCCCACGAGAACTGGTCTAGGAACTGGGTTCGCGCGGTGGCGAACTGCATTCCGTTCTCGTCGGCCAGAATCGCGGCGAACTGTCCATTCGTGAGTTCGTCACGTTGCGCATAGAACAAGCCATCGCCATGCGGGATGAGCAGGAATTCGAGAGTGGTCGCGCCTGCCGGGACGCTGATAGCTGGGGGCAGCCTGTGCTCGCTTGCGGCCTTTCGCCGTTCGTCCAGGAAATGCCCAATGGCTGGGAAGGAATCCGGATCCTGCGTATCTTGGCAAATCTTTAGCGTTCCGATCCGTGCGACCCGTTCCGCGCCGCGCTGCAAGAAGAACGTGACATCCATCCACTGAGGGTGATTCGGAAGCGGGAACACCCGTTGGCCCCTCCCATCGAGCACAGTGTCTCGCTGCGGAGTTGGTGCGCCGGCTTTCTCAAATGACAGGAAAATTGAGTAGTCGGATCGCCTGCCGGTGAAGTCCCACACGACCTCAAACTCTGCATTCGACACGAACCGAACCATGTGGCGTTCAAGTACCTTGTCCATGACGCGGATATCTCAGCGTCTGGGACACGGGAGAGCATCGGCTCTAGGCGCTTCGACAGGGGGGGCGGGAGTTCATCCCACAGCGCGTTTTCCTTGGCGTGTGTAGGTGCCGCGGCCAGCAACCCAAGTGCTGCGTGACTGTCACCTAGTCGCGCTGCACGAACCAGCGCCACGGGTGCACTTTCGAGTGAGCCAGCGCGCCAGGCGAAAACAGGCGCGATGTGCTCGGCTACATTGCCTGCGGCATCTATGGCCCAGAGCTTGACGTCACGGCAGTCAGTTTCCTCGTACACTTCCAGCACGAGGCCCGCCGCGTTCTCCTGGCTCTTCAAGAGTCGAATGAGATTGCTGCCCGCCGCTCCATCGCAGGGACCCTCGCGCGTCCCAGCTAAGTAGAGATACCTTCCATGTCTGCTCTGGTCTGGCCGGACCGAGTTTGCACCGGCTCGAACAAGAAGGCCTCGTAGGTTAGATCCTGCGGGAAGATGATCGGTGACTTCGACCAATCCATGGTCTCTAGGATTTCGAGTACCTCGGGCCATCCCGCCGTTGATATCTGGCCATCGCCGGCCCAGTCGCCATTCAGAGAAAGGAGGGTGGTTTGCCTTCCTGCGGTGCGCGGGCACCCTGCGTCGATCCATGACTCGATGAGATCGAACTGCGTCTTGTTGAAGGTCCAAAACTGCGCGACATTCTCCCATGTTCGCGGACTTGGTCGCGGCACTTCCGCGCGCTTCTCGGCAGCAGGCCATGGCGCTACAGGAAGTGTGTAGGCGCCATCCTCGCCCTGAAGCTCCCTCAGTGCTTCATCGCCGAACGCACCCTTGACTTGGGTGGCGCCGGCTGCTGTGAATCTAAAGGAGCTGATCTCGCCGGGCAGCCAGCCTCCCGCGGTGGCCGCGATTGTCGGCGGTGTGCCATCGATGACTACGGTGAGGGCCCGTTCCGCCTGCGCGCGATTGGGTGCGCTGGCAGTGAGGAGTATCTGGTGAGGGCCATCGGCCCACTTAGGCACGGCTAGGACGAAAGTCGCCGCGTCGCCTTCTCGCGTCAGGTCAGCGTCTACTGACTCGGCTCCCCGCAGGGCGGAGACTGAGCCGCCCGGGGCGTCGATCCTGCCCGTCAGGGACTGATTGGGTCGGAGTAAGATCTTCTCCTGGTCGGCCCAGGGTGGATCCAACTCGATACGAAGTATCTCAAGCGGTGGCGGTGGCGGTTCGGGCCACAAGAGCCACCCTACCAGAAGGACTAGTGCCGTCGCCCCAAGGATCCAGTTGCGTCGATCACCGCGAAGCGACCTGCTCATCGGCACGTATCCGTGCTGTTTGAGCGTGTCTCGAATCACGCGGCTGTCGATGGCGACCTTCTCTCCAGTCCCACCTCGGTTCTGACGGTGCATGGCCAAGACTTGCGCGTCCGCGGTGGTGTAGGCAGCACCGCTCATCCCGCCGAGCGGCAGGTCTCCACCACTTACATCGAGAAGCCCAAGTCGCGTCTTGCGGTCTCGCTTCAGCGAGAGATTTTCCTTCGCTGTGGGCTCCACGATGCCGCCGTGGAACTCTGCTTCACCGTTGGGGTAGCCGAGGCACACGACATTCGTCCAGGCGTGTGGCGCGGCCTTCGCTGGCTTCATGGGCCAGTCAAGCGGCTGCGGGTCGAGGGGGGCAGCGGGAAGGGCGGTTGGGAGCTCCAGCAACTCCCAGTCGTCATAGGCCTGGCGGGATCGGCCAGTGCCCTCTCGTGGAACGAGGGTGGCCTCCAGGGGCTTGGCTGCCGTGCTATCGCCGGCCACCCAAAAATGTATCGAGTCGTGTACTTCACCGTTCCAGTCGTCGGGGCCGGCTCCAGTTCGTCGCCGCACCACATGGGCGGCAGTGAGTACGTAGAGCCGCGAATCACGCTCCAGCTTGCTTCGCAAGCGGATGACGAACCCGGTTCCCTCACTAGGTTTCGAACTGTCGTGGCTTCGGGCTCGTATGTAGACACAGGAGCGTTTTAGGTCATTCACGATTTTGCCGTCCAAACAGGCCCCCTGCTCCGGTCAGGAGCCAACTGGAGGGGCCAGAGACTACCTCTGATCTCCTACCCACGCCGACGGTGGGACACGTCGCGCAGCACCGGCTAGCGCTCATTCGCCCCGCGGCGATTGTGTACTCGACACGCCAGAGCGATTGTCGTAGGCCTCCTAACCGCGTCTCCAAAGAGCGCGCACCTTCCGTGGGCGTCGGCCACAGGCAAGATCTGACCCGCAGGCTAGTCGCCAGTGTGCAACAGGACGTCTCTCGCCGTTCCTACGATGCTCGCGGTTCGCTCGTACGCGTGCATCGGGTCACGTCCTCCCGAGAGGCGAACCCACGTCTTCAATGGGTACTTGGGGCTGAACGTGAGTTCGCCCTTCGGTCCTCGGTCAATCAAGGCCACGCCATCCACTCTCAAGAGGCGAAGACCGGGCGCGCGCACACGCTTGAGACCGAACACGATTGCGTTTGGCGCCTCTCGGGAAACCGTCGCCAGCTCCTCGTACCCATCGACCCAAGTAATCGCTGAGTTTGATACTTCAGCTACACCGACGCGCCTGGCAAGATCGTCTAGGCTTCGGCGCTGGAGCACCCCGCCGTGTGCGTAGACCTTCACAGACTGGGTTGAGTCTGGGAGCTTGCGTGCGCCCGTGAGCAGCGACGCGATCTCCTTCTGAGAAACAGATGTGACTTCGAGGGACTCTGATGCGAACACAGGCGAAAACTCCGTTATCGTTCTCCACCCTCGGGCACCAGTGTCTGCCGCAGGTGGCTCCGAAGAGAAGTGATCTATGAACAGTGGAAGCTGCGTGTGATCGCGCAATATCCGTGCCGCGGAGACATCGGGGAGCGTCTTGATCGCCTGGCGTACCACCAGCGCCGAGCCCGTCTCGAAGCGATGAAGTACGGCGTGATCCGCTTCGGGCTGCGCACAGCTACCCGTTCGGACAGCGCACGCCGCCGTTCGAAAGACATCATCCTGCATCGCGAGTGCGTGCGTGCCTTCCGGGGACTGAACTCGCGATGAGTCGCTAGTGGACGAGACGTCTCCACCGGTCGTGTTTGACACGGCGAAGCCCCCAAGAGCTCCGCCCAGCATGAATACGAGGCACTGTCCGATCAAAAGCTTCATGAGTCATCTCCCCGTCCTGTCGAGCGAAGTCAGCACCATTGCTTGAAACTCCTCTCGTGACATTTCGTAGATGGTGCCCTTCCACCAAGCGGCGGCCGTCCGGAAGTCATCAGCAATCGTTGCGCTTGGGGCGCCGACGCGAAGATTTCTAAGTGCCGTAGGTAGGCTCGCTGGAAACCCAGTGAAACAGTCTTCGATCATTGCTGCATCATCCAGCGCTGGCGATGACTCCCCACTGACGGCGGAGTGCAACAGCATATGGTAGAGCAGATACTTGTTCGGGACGCGCAGCCAAGACTGGGACCGCGGGCGGTTGGCTCGAAGTTGAATGAGACGCGAGAACTCCTTTAGCGCGCCCCTCGCATCGTCCCCGGAGTTTGCGAGAACAGCATCGTCGGCCCTCTCCACAGATTCTTGGCCAAGCACATCAGTAATCTGCTGGGCGACATCCATGGTATGAAGTTCTGTCGCTTGAGGATCTGTCCAGAAATTTTGGAGTGTCGCGAGCATCTGCCGTAGCCGAGCGGCCTTTTGGTCCTGCGAAACCCCCGAACTCGAAGCCCCCAGTTCATAGAATTGGAGGAGTGCGCGTTCGTAATCTGCTAGACGACGCAACCACGGGGGGGCCGTCTTGACACCCGATGTGCGGCCGACTCGCTCCATCAGTTTCGCGGCCTCGCGTAGCGCTACAACGCGCCGAACCCTCGCCTCCTTTGATAGTGCCGGGCCGACTCCTTCTGGAACCAGACGGGCCAAGAACAGCAATGGATCAAGGGCCCTCTCGATTGTCGACGCGACCTGATCGGAACGAGGGAATCGAGAGGCCCACAGATCGGATCTCAGGCTTGCGATCTTAGGGCGGGCGAGGAACTGGGCGACCTGGTTGTAGTACGCGGACGGATTTGTCTGGCGAACCTCATTGAGGCGTCGCGCAATCAGGAACTTGGACTCCGGGCGCCACGGATTCTCGTCCATGGCCGCCACTGCCTGGTCCAAAGACTCCACAGGACTCCCTAGTAGCGACTCGACGGATTTTCTGACTAGCTGCTCGTACCTGACATCGTCCTCGGGTTGACTCGCAAGGTACAGATACACAGCGGCGACCAGCGCGGCAATGACGAGAACGCCGAGGATCAGCCAGACATGAGGCCAACCCTGATCCACGGGCTCGAACCCGCGGCGTTCTAACGTGTCACGCACGTGGCGCGCGTCGATAGCAATCTTCTCACCGGCGGCCCCACGGTTCTGGCGGTGGATCGCCACGAATTGGCCCCGCCAAGTGAGGTATGGCCCGCCACTCATTCCGGCTCGAGGCAGGTCGCCTCCGCGCACTCCGAGTAGTCCCGCTTTCGTGTTCTCATCCTGGTAGACCTCTAGGCGCCTCTTCCGCTTGGGCATCACGATTCCGCCCTCGAGCGCCTTCGCGCCTCCGGGGTACCCGAGGCACTTCAGTCTTCTCCGTGAATAGGGGTACTCGTCCGCTCGAGTGGTGGGCCACCGGACCGACGCTTTGAAGTTGACTGTCTCAACTGGTGGCAAGGCTAGGAGGGTCCAGTCCGCGTAGCTGGCTTCGGCTGGATCGTAGCGGGTGGGCTCCGAACTCGGACACGGGGTTGCGGGAACGCCCTCCCCTGCAGTGCTCGCGCCCGGAGCCCGTACTCTGATCCGGGTATGAAAGCCGCTGTTCTGCACCTCAATCTGGCCGGGCGGTGTTGATTTCTTCACAACGTGCGCCGCCGTAAGGACATACGGGAGGGAAGATTTCTCACCGGGACCACGGAGAAGGACGATGAATCCGGTTCCCTCAGACACTGCAGCCGAAGGATCCGTGCGCGCGCGGACGTAGACGATGGACCTCTGGTCGCGCTTCACCCTCCCCCTCCTGCCTTGTCTGCGCGTCTGCAGTGGCCAGTCTCTAGTTCGCCAAGATCATGCGCACCGCACCAGGCGGGGATGGCACTCTTTAGATGATGCGCAGCGATTCTCGTCTCTGAAGTCATGAGGCGAGCCCCCGTCGCTTCTCGCACGGACCTCAGCAAATGCACTGCATGCTTGCGCCGGTCCGAGGATAGTCTCCATTCTTCGGGAAGTCTTGCCTGTCGGGCTGTCGCTGTCAAGGCATGAAGCAGTACTCACTCCGTTTCCTCTTCGGAGGAGCTGCGTGTACAAAGCGCAGGCCCCAAGCCCACGAGTGTCCCGCATCTTGGCTACTGCGCGTTCCTGCTTGACTATTCGCGGGGTGGGCTATATGAGTAGACCGACTTGTGTGGTCGCACTTCCGCAATCAGGGGATCAGTTATGTCAAAGTCAAGCAACTCCGCACACGGCGGCGGCCCTCACGATGGTGCCGGAGGACCGTCTCTCAGCTTTGAGCCTCCCGAGGCGCTGGTCGCGGCGCTACGCGAGTTTCTTGGATCAAACGTGGAGGGATCTGCCTTCGCCGAAGCTGTGGTGGCCCGGGTGGGCGAGCAATGTCGGCGGCGGGAAGAGCGACGGCATCGCTGGTTGGCGGCAATCGGCACGGCTCTGGCGATCGCGTGCGCCGGTGGGGCCTATGCATCGATTCGGGGCGCCGCGCGCGCTGCGAGTACGGAGATGGTCGAGAGCTTGCGAGTGGACCTCAAATCGGACAACAAACAGCAGATTCGCGCGGAAGTTCTGGAGAGAATTGGTTCCTCGCCCCTCGTGGTTTCGGCCCACCGGAAGATCGACGCCATGCAGGGGAAGACAGACGATGCGGTACGCGGATTGCACGATCTGTTGAGGAAAGAGCAGGCCTACGAGGGTGTGCTGATGAAGTTGTCTGGCATCGAGGCAAGCGAGAGGTTTAGCCGATCCGACGTTCGCGCACTCATGTCTGGACTCGAAGAGTTGCGTGACGATGCGCGCATCGCCGAACGCGTTGGCTTCGGCGACACGCTCTATAGGACAGTTGGGTTCCTGTCACGAGCCGATGAAATGGATGCGGTGTTCCGGCTTTACACATGGTTCGGGCCGACGCTCATTCGGCACAGAGGCTGCACGGAGGTCCTTGCCCAAGCCGTGGGCAGAGATTTGCTTGAGGATCCGCGTCTGCCGGTCGAGTGGCCCGAAGAGAGAGTCGGCTTCTTTCGTACGATATCGGCGGCCTCCAGGAGTCAGGGCTACCCAGAGTTTGTTGCCACGATCCAGCCTGTGATCGAGTGGCGGCTGCGCGGGGAACCGGGAACCGAATACGTCAACAACCTAGTCTCCGATCTCTCGACACTCTCTGCCAATGAACGTGCTTGGGCCCTGTGGCTGCTGATCCAGATGCGAGATCCCAGCCTAATGGCCGCTTCCCCTGAGCCGCCTCAACAGCGCGTAGCGCGCCATGTGGAGAGATTTATCGAGAAGTTTCCCAACGTGCTGACAGTGCTCGTTCCTCGCCTAGGGACTGAGGCGGGTGACTCGGTGAGGGAGAGCATCAAACGTATAGTCATCTCCAATCTTGAGCGCGGCAAGGTGGCGCAGGCCGAGGCGATGAAGGAGTTCCTAAACTAGGACACGGCGGCCGGAGTTGCTCCCGCTTCGTGGGCACCCAAGGGCTGGGGACCTGAGTCGCCGAGAGGGCGGTCCTATGCGCACCGCGTAGGTGGTTGAATTCGAGGCCAGAGTTGCATCGACATGGGTCTTGGAGACTCTCGATGATCTCAACGGTCGCTGTCTCGGATTGGCCTTCGCCTAGAAGGTTTGGCGCTGAAGCGTTCCGTGGTTGAGCGTGGCGAAGAAGCAACGGCGCGCCCTCATGGTGACACCGGTTTCTGCACCCTGTAGCACTTGAGGTACGACTCAGTTAGCGTCAAACATCTAGGGGGAGAAGAATATGCAGGCAATTCGAGGTCTCCGGGTCCGAAGCGGAAACGGCACGGCAGGTACGGCAGATCCCTTCTTGGCGAAGCTTGTTAAGCTTGTGCCTGCCGAGGTGGTGTCGCTGTACATGGCCGGATCCGGCATCATTCAGACGGATGCAGCGAGCAAAGTGAGCCTTCTGGCGGGGTGGACCGGAGTCTGCCTTGTACTGGTCGTGCTTGTCAGAGCTCGGGCCACGCGATCTGCCACGGGTAGAACCCAGTGGTCTGCCGTCGCCATCGCTGCCGTGTCGTACGTCGTCTGGGTGTATGCAATGGGCGGGGTGTTCGCTTCGTATCCCTCCATTCACTCGCCAGTTCTCGGCGCGCTTGCGGTTCTTCTGTGGACGTTCGTGGCGCCGATGCTCGTGCGGGCGGATTAGAGAGCGAGCCCCATGCCGCATTACTTGACACGCGGGAGAATTCTGGGAAGTTCCAGGGCGTAAGGGGACCGTGGAAATGACAAAACGTAGCTTACTCGTGCGCACGCTCGCCACTTCTGTGCTTGGCGCCCTCGTGGCCTGCTCGAGCGGTGGGGTTTCATCCACGCACATTCGAGAGGGTGCTGCAGATGTCCAGATGGGGATGCACTACTGGTTGCCGAAGAAAATTGTGCATGTCGATGTCTACCTCGCCCCCGAGGGGCGATACATCGGGGTCTTCAACCGCTCCAGTGTAGTCCCCGACAATCGATATCTGATGCGCGTGAATTTCGAGCACGCTCTACACACGCACGACGACGTCACCGTCTCAATTACCGAGAATGGTTTCCTGAGTTCTGTCAACTCCACGGTAACTGATAAGTCTAGTGAAATCGTGTTGAAGCTCGTTGAGGTGGCGAAGTCTGCACTTGCACTTGGCCCGACCTTCTCTGGGCCCAATCTTGATCCTCTGTCGGCGGCAAGTCTCTTGCGCAGCATGGGAGGGGCTGAGGCTCCTAAGCCTGTGTTCGTGACCACGTACGCCCTCGATCCGACTTCGGAGCAGGAGCGTGCACAGTTTCACTCGCGGTACCAGATTGACGTGTCATTGGAGCGATTGGCTGATTGTCGCGTAGCTCCCCGGGCGGCGCGGCCTTGCGGCACGGAGTGCGTGCGCTCACGTCCCGGCGTGTGCTACCGGCCGACCATGCCCTACCAGCTTGCCTTGACCCCAGGAGGTCACAAGCTTGATGGCGTTGGCGTGATCGAGGCTCCCGGAGAGAACGGGTCGTCGAACGCTCTCGTTCTCCTCCCCAATGAGGCGCCGATCTTTTGCATTCCAGTCCGCGGTTCCTCGTTTGGCGAGGGGGTGACTGAGTTGACATTCAGCGATGGAATGCTGACTTCAGTGCACGCGGTCAAGCCAAGTGAACTCCTGGGGTTCCTCTCAATTCCGGCCGATGTGCTCGCGTCGGTGCTTGCGTTGCCTGGCGAGTTGCTGACGATCCGAATCGAGAACAACACCAAGGTGGGCACGATCGTCGATTCTGAATTGGGCCGACTCAATGCGTTGGAACGGTTCGCCAGCAGCCTCGCAGAGATGCAGCAAGCGGCCCGAGAGCGCGACGAGCAGAGTCAGCAGAGCCTGCTGCGCGCGCTTCGTGTGACCGACTGGAATCGCCAGCCCCCCGGCGTTGGAGGTGGGGCGGCTGCACCGGGCGGAGGCGCCGTCTCTGCTCCCCAGGGTGGGGCGCAGCTCCCCCCGACATATCCCGGGCACCTTGATTTCAAATCGGTCAGTCCGACTCCGAGTGCAGGCGATACGAAGTAGGCAAGTCCGAAGTCACATCGCGACCGTCCATGCAGCGTAGTGGGGGCGGTCCGGGTAGGAGGGGAAGCATCCATGTCAGAGTTCAACTTTGAGCAGGAATACGTCGTTCTTAGAGATCTGCAGCCCGGCAGGCGAGTTCGGGGAGTCGGGGGGCCTGGTGTCGCCCACACTGCACCTCGGGTCGACGAGATTGAGATCAAGACTGAGGTCTTGACGGAAGCCGGCGCCCGTAGGCTCCGAAGTGAGCCTACAGTGGCGGAGGTTGCACCCAGGCTTCGTGTGAAGCTCGTCACCCCGGTTGCTGCAGCCTCAGGCCCGTCGCCAGCGGGAGCCGGCAACGCAACCTGGGGACTCGACGCAGTTGGCGCGACATCCAGCGATTTCGACGGAGCCGGTGTAACTGTCGCGGTCCTGGACACGGGCATCAACTTGCAGCACGAGGCGTTTCAGCCAATGGCCGCAAAGATCTCGGTCAAGGACTTCACGGGAACTGGGGATGGAGACGGAAACGGGCATGGCTCCCATGTCGCGGGGACCATCGGCGGACAAGATGTCAATGGAACCAGGATCGGCGTTGCACGCAATCTCGACCGGCTGCTGGTGGGAAAGGTGCTGAACGATCAAGGCGGCGGAACTACGAAGGGAATTGCGGATGGCATTTGGTGGGCGATGTCTGAGGGGGCGAACGTCGTATCCATGTCCCTGGGCTTTGACTTGGCAGGGGCCTTCGCAGACTTGGTCGTGAACGGCAACTTGCCTCCTGATTTGGCGGGTTCTCGCGTGCTCGCGGCGTACCGTCAGAACTTGCGGTTGTTCGACCGGCTGGGCGAGCTGTCGCGCAGCATGCAGGCTGCGGTTGGCGGCTCCTCCCTCTTGATTGCGGCATCGGGCAATGAGAGTAGGCGGCATGTGCATCCCCAATACACGATCGATACCGCGCCCCCCGCGGCTGCAGAGAACGTGATGTCTGTGGGGGCTGTTTCTTCCGGCGCCGGAGGGCTTCAGATCGCAGACTTCAGTAACACCAGCCCGCACCTTGTCGCCCCGGGAGTCGCGGTGCTTAGCGCGAACGCGCACGACAACGCCGGTCTCGTCAGCCTGAACGGCACGAGCATGGCGACGCCTCACGTTTCAGGCCTCGCCGCACTCCATTGGCAGGCGGAGGGCCAGCAGGGTGGCATTCCAACTGCGGAGCGAATTTTCAACCGGCTCGTCGGCTCAGCCGTGCGCGGTGGTTTCGCTGCGCCGCCCTCGGCAGACGATGTGGGTCGTGGCATGGCGAGGGCACCGTAGGTGGGGCGCGTTTCGTCGGTTGATGCGCGGATTGCGGCGCTCCGCTAGTCCGTGGCGCCACCAGTTGCAAGGATGTGTGGGTCTCGTTGGGTCGCGCATCCGTTTTCACCAATCTCGGGAGCTGGAAATGTCCGCGTCCGTTCGAATAGTAGCCTGCCTTCTCATCGCGTTCGCTCCGGCGTTCGCTTGTCAAGAAGCGAGCGCTCGGCCGGGGCGCATGCAGAGGCCCAACCGGCTCAAGCTCGCGCTCGCCCTCCACGCGCGCGAGTTTAAGGATGTGATCACGACGAAGCGCCCGAGCATTAGGATCGGGGAGGGGAAGCTCGTCTACAACGTGCCGCAAGTCAGTGTCACGCGCCAGATCGATGCTGGATCGGCCGAGCCGATGCTCAGGCTCATGCGGTGTCAGGCGAAGGTCGATTTGTTTCGGGATGCTGTACGGCTCCGCGAGATCAAGTCCACCTACTGGAACGCGACCCTGGCGAGCGCGGATCAAACTCTTCAGGCTGCCTATAGTACTGTGCTCCGAACGAGGAAACTCGAGACGCGTAGGGAGATAGCAACCAAGGCGTGCACGGCGGTGGAAAAGGCGCTTGCCGACCGCGTGGAGAACATTGCACGAGATCGGGGGCTCGAGTTCGTGGTTTTCGCGACGGTGCGCACCGTCCGGGCCAGCCATCCAGACGGTGGTGGACCGCGTACGGTTCCAGAGGGGGGGACCGTTCGAGCGGTACCAATGCTCGTCTACAGACTCATGCGCATCAGCGACCCAAGTCGATTCGAAGAAGATCTCGCACAGAAGTTGGCAGAGTCTCCGCCCTGGCCCGCGCATGGTGACGAGGAATCCGGCGGCGTCGCCTTGGGCAATTACTGGATCCAGATCACGTGGCCCGATGGCGTGCGACGCCAGGGCGCATGGGCTTGGCCTAGATCAGGGACTACGATCCACGCTTCGCAGTTGGGCCCCTAGGTGACGCTGCCGGCGCGTTTCTCACTGGCGGCTGTGGGTGGCGCGGCGGCGTTTCTCTGTCTGCTCGGCACGGCGGCGCTTACGGGATTCTTCCGCCCTACCCCCATGCGGGATTCGCAGCTGGGCTAGCCGTGTCTTGCGCCGCAATCGGGTGCCTCAAGGGGCTGGGACGTACCCGCCGACGCGCGCTAATCGCCATCGCCGCCGTCTCGTTGTTTGGCTACCTCGGCGTATGGTCGCAGGTTGTGCATGAGTTTCCGGGGGGGGAGCGCGGCGTGCACGGTTTCCGCCCCCGGGCTGCTGTGCTAGAGGCATACGGGGACACTCAACCATCGGTCGAGGACCTATTGTGGGATGCGAAGATCTCGGATCCGCGCGACGACCTCGGCCTGCTCTGGTCAGGCGTTCAGGTCGCGGCAGCCCGGAGCACCCTTCTCTTGCTCTGGGCGAGCCTGTGGCTGGCGCTGGGCGGGCTCGTCCGGCAGCTGCTCGGGCCACCGAACCCAGTTCGGATACTTGCATTTACTGCCAACGCGCTCGACTCCGTGAGGCTGGACGTCGAACGTGAGCTGCGCGAGATCCGGGCTCGGGTTGACGTTGGGCCAAAGGGCAGCAGAGCTCTTGCCCTCCACGTGCGCCATGCAGCCGAGCCGGAGGACTTGCCGGCGGCGCTGCGCGAGTTGAGACCGGAAGTGCTGCACTTTTCCGGGCACGCTGAACCAGCGGGCCTTCGACTGCGCGGGGGCGCTGCGGGATCCGAGAGAGTGGGCATCGAATCTCTCTGCAACGTGCTTGAGGGGCGTGGGCTGAGACTCGTGGTCTTGAACGCGTGCTTGACAGACAGACTTGCGGATGCACTGGAGAATGTCGTCCCAGCGGTCGTCGGAACCTCCAACGATCTCGGGGATGAGGAGGCGATCACCTTCGCCGCGAGTCTCTATCGCGGCATCAGTACGGGGCTGACCGTCGGCGAGGCGTTTCAAGACGCAATTGCCACCATCGAGCTCGAGGGTGGCATTGATGTCTACTCGCTGCATGGTGATGAGAGCACCAGGCTAGTGCCAGTCTCTGGGTGATGTGAAAATCTCCTCTTCCGAGAGCGCTCCAATCTCCAAGCACCGTCGCAAGGTCAGCCTCGGGGGCCTGCTGTCTAGATCATGACGCGGACTCGGGATGCCGACGAACTGGATGCAGGTCTGCGTGCAGCTGACAGTCGCACGCTAGTTTGTAGTGTGGCGATGAGCATGCTCGAGTTGACCCCGCCCGGCATTCGCAGTAGCGTGTGCTTGGCAGTGAATGCCATGAGTTGTGTAAGGGAGTATCGACGCAATGAAGCAGCAGCGGTGTCTTTGCACGTTCGTGCCCCCCCACGTTGAGGCCAAACTTCCTACATCGGTGCAAGAGGGCGCACCTGGTGCACATGACCACGCCCAGGTCTCTGCAGCAGCGCGGAGTGCGCGGGCCGGCGTGGGCGCGGGCGAGGCCACGCCCGCTGCGGCTCCCGCCCCTACAGGAACGAGCCGCCGTGAGGTGTTTTGACTCCGAGCACGGATACACGCAGCGGCACAAATTGGTGCGCGCTGAGGGTGAGCCCGAAACCGACGACGTTGATGTCACACTGGCCTATGCACATGCGGGGACGGTTCGCCGGTTCTTTGCTGAGGTCTTGAATCGCAACTCAATCGACAACCGCGCGATGGATCTCATCCTGAACGTGCACTTCGGATCCGCCTACAACAACGCGTTCTGGGATGGGGACGAGATGACATTCGGGGACGGGGACGGGACGATCTTCTCCGGGTTTGCCCGCTCCCTCGACGTAGTGGCGCATGAACTTGCGCACGGTGTGACGCAGTACACGTCGCAGCTTGTTTACCAGGATGAGTCTGGGGCCTTGAACGAGCACTTTAGTGACGTGTTCGGCTCGGCGATCACGCAGTGGGCAAACGACGAATCGCCCCAGGATGCCGATTGGCTGATCGGCGATGAGATCATGGGGCCCGAGCTCTACGGCGAGGCACTCCGCTCCATGCGTCACCCGGGAACTGCCTACGACAATCCCATCCTCGGCAAAGATCCCCAGCCAGCGCACTATGACGACCGGTACACGGGGACCGGTGACAATGGTGGGGTGCACATCAACTCTGGCATTCCCAACCGGGCCTTCTACCTGACGGCGATCGAAATGGGCTCCACGCTCGAGGCGACGCGCATCTGGTACCATGCCCTGCAGCATCTCGATCCCAATGCTACCTTTGCACAGGCTGCGACAGTCACGGCGACGTCCGCGAGAATCCTCGTGAAGGCAGGGATCGTGCCCAAGGGCGCGACTCAGATCGTGCGTGGTTCTTGGCGATCCGTCGGAGTCGCCTGACGGTGACCCGCCGCGCCCGGCTGTTGTTCGCTGCGGCGCTGCTGAGTGGGCTTATCGGATGCGGAAGGCGGGTCCGCCCCGTCGTCCCATCTGATGGGCCCCAGGCCACGGTGTCGGAGGAAGTGGACGTGTCGATCTCGTTTTACGTAGAGGGCGGGTACGCCAACCTACGGCGCACACTGCACCTAGATTCGGAAGACAGAGTCGAGTACGAAGTCGGTGGGGCTTGGTCGGTCGGCGAAGCTCGCCCCGGTCGCTTTCTCGAAATCAGCGCCCTCTTGGATGCGAGCAATCTGTTCGATGAAGACCGTACGTTTGACGTCAAGCGAGGCGCAGACCTGCAGCGCTACGAAATCAGGTACCAGGGGCACACGGTCGTCGCCTACGACACCTCGCTGCCAGATGCGTTGACAGAGGCCGTTCAGCGGCTGGAGAGCGTTTTCGCGGACCGCCCCAAGCGGTGACCCACGGGTCCCCATTTCCCCGGCGCGGGCAGCAAGTCAGAGCACACCTGAACTGATCAGCGAACTTGGCGTGCTGCTCGCCACTTGTGCTTGCTATCACCAACTGCTTACAGAAAGAGCGGCATGCCCACCTAGTGAAGGCCCCACAGGGTCCAGCCGGCCCAGTAGTAGGGCGATGGCCACCGCTTCCGCACGTGTGTCTGCGCGGCTCGTAGTGCCTCGGCAACGGTCACTCGCTTGTTGTCGAGTGCCGCGTAGAACTCTCGCATCAGCTCGGCTGACGCATCGTCTGGGATCTTCCAGAGGGTAGCCAGCACACGGGGGGCGCCGGCATAGAGGAATGCGCGGACAAGGCCCGAGATGCCTTCCCCTGAAACGAAGGGATCCGTGGCTGTCTCGCAGGCTGCGAGCACCACCAGGTCTGTGTGGAGTCGAAGACCTAAGACGTCCCTTGCCTTCAGCATGCCATCCGCCAGGGCGAGCCCCGACATCGTAGGCGTGTCTCCGTGCACGAATCCATGGCAACCAAAGTGGAGGGTTCGCCAGCGCCGCGACCCGTGCTCCGCGAGTTGCCGATGCAGGTTCGCGATCGTCGCGTGCGCCCCAACGAGCTTCGTTCCTTGCGTGCCTACCGCCCAGTTCGCCTCCTTGCGAGCTCCAGGCAGGGGTGCCAAGTCCCGGTACGACCTTTGGGCGCTCACCGGCACAAGCGCAGCGGTCGCCTGCAACTGGTCGCGCAGTTTTGGGCTCGTTCCATCTGGATCGGCAAGTGCCAGGCCGTGCGTACCTGTGCGCCGAGCATGTCCAGCGAGTCTGGCGAGGACGGTCCCCGAGGGAGCGACGGACACGTTTCGCGTGTCAAAGAGTGCAGAGTAGGGGAGGTAGGCGAGGTCGCCGTCCGGCACGATCGTGACGGACGTGATCGATGGTTCCAGTTTCAGCGGAGCGACCAGAAGCTCCCGCAGAGCGCTCAATGAAGGGGGCCTGGGAGCAGCAGATCTGCCATCCGTGGACACGTCCAGACCGCGCGCACCAGGCTTCCATAGCTTTGTCCGGCCGCCCGCGCGGATCGATGACTTGTTCTTGAGTCGCACAATGCGCGAGCTGAACTTCGTGGCAACAAGCGCGAGCAGATCGTCGCCTTCTAGCGCGAGCGAGAGCGACACCATGGCATGATCATCTGCTAGATGTTGTGCAACGCGGCGAAGGGGTAGGAGCGCTGCGGACGATGTGAGCTCGCCGCGCTCCGCGACTGACCGCGCCTCGCTAACGCGCCTCGCCGCATCGTCTCGCCGCCGCTCTGCTCGCGTTGCCGCCGCCAGCAGGTCAATGACTTGCTGGAGATTCGGAGTCTCACTCGATCGGGCCTTCCTGACTGCAATCTGCGCGTTCAGTTCCTCGGTCCGCGCTCGCTCCAACTCGGTCGTGAGCGCCGCCGGCACTGTCGCGGCCTCGAGGCTAGAGCGCCCGCCCAGCGCGGCTAGTAGCCGGATGCCTCGGCCCGCCTCCAGGTAGCGCCAGAGCGCGGAGACATCTCCCACGGCAAGGGCCGACTTGATGCCGGCCTGAAGGGCTTCAGCTGCGACGAGGCCGCGAAAGGTCTTTTGGGTACCCATCTCAGCACCCGAGACATTGCCTACGACGTGTTGGATAAACGCATCGATTTCGCGCATTGCCTCGCCGTAGCGTCCGGTGCCGGCCAGGGTCACACCCAGTGAGGCGGTAAGGTCGGCGTGCTTCGTGCTCTCCGGTGGCAGGCTTCGACTCACTTGTTGCGCAGTTCGCAAGTTTGCCAGCGCCTCCTCCCAGCGCCCAAGGCCACGCTGCACGCGGGCAAGGCTGCTGCGTAGACCAGCCACGAGGGACGCATCTTCCCACTCGTCTCGCAGCGCCTTCTGGATCGGCCCGACCACGACTTCACTCTCAGGCCGACCTGCGAGCATCCAGGCCCGGTGTACGAGAACGCGGGCTTGCCCCTCGGCTCGACCTGGCTGGCTTTCCCACGCGGCGTCGGAGGCGTCCAGGGCAGCGAGCGCTGCACCCAAGTCGTCAGCCAAGAACTCAACCCGCGCAAGGTTCCCTAACACGTGCGGCATGAGCCTTGGGGAGAGGGTGGGGTCGTCCCTCAACTCGCCAAGCGTCGAGCGCGATTGATGGACCATGCCGCCCTGCTGCAAGGTCGTGGCGATTCGCATGCGAACCGCGTGAGTCGCTTCGGTGAGCAGGGGGCTGCCGCGCTTCGCCCGCTCGCTCGCAAGCGCAGTCAGTGCACGGCGGTGCAGCGCGTGCGCTTCGGTCAGGGCGCCGAAACGCTGAAGCAGTGAGGCCACGCTCGATTGACAGAACGCGGCATCAACAGCGCTTCCGGCTTTGGCGAAGAGGGCTGCAGCCAGTTGATATGAGCGAATTGCGCCGGAAATGTCGCCGCTCTCCACACTGCAGCGACCATGCCTCTGGTAGAGGGCGCCGTCGATCCACTCGGGGTCCGAGCGAGTGATGAGGGCTAGGACATCCGTGGCGCGCTGCGCTCCCGCAATCCACGATTGAGCCGCCACGTGGTGGTCCGATTCGGCCAGTGCCAAGTGCTTCTCAGCGCGCGTCCATCCGATCGAGCGGGCCGCCTCCGCGGCGAGCTTGATCGCTGGCAAGCTAGGCAATGCCGAGGCATTCCAATCCAACACCGCAGCAGCGCGGGCGAGGGGTGACAGGTCACGGTCTGAGAGGAGA
This sequence comes from Myxococcota bacterium, assembly GCA_965223565.1. GTDB lineage: Bacteria > Myxococcota_A > UBA9160 > UBA9160 > UBA4427 > UBA4427. Next base: position 129,977 of record CBDCWV010000003.1, read on the forward strand.
CTCGTCTCAATGGCCGATCCCCTCTTCCGGGATGCGGTGATCGCATTGGCGAGTCGTCTCCACGCCTCCGCGCCTGAACCTGAATCATGCGCGGAGGCGGCTAGGGCTGCGCGGAGCGCGGGTCGTTCAGCCACCGGAGCGGCAGCTGCCACGGCCTTGGCGACATCAGACCGTTCGCTGAGCAGCAAACGAAAACACACCTGCCAAGCGTCGGGTCCCCTTCCGCTTGCGATTCGCTCCAGCGTCTCGGCATCTTCGCTGGCGTGTGCCTCGATGACCGTCTCGAGAACGCCCGCACGCTCGGGGCCAGCGATCGAATGGTTCGTGGTGAGCGGCAGCAAGCTCAACAGAAGCGGAAGCAGCCACCGGGTTGGGCTAATCGCAGCGAGATTCAATCGCAGGCCGTTGCTGCTCTCGTTCGGAAGGTCGGGGGAGTCGTGGCGTCGCATCGGGGCAGCGTACCGCGCGTGTCCGGCGCCAGCAGGGCTCGCACGGCTTGCCGCATGCGTGATCGGTGCGTGGAACTCCGCCGCACCCACGGAATGATCCTACTTGCGGATCACCAGCGCTCCCGGTGGCGCGGCGTCTGTCGGCCCCAGGCAGAGTCCGCCAGACAGCACTTGCGGGAGAGGTCTCTCCTGTGTCGGAGGCAGGTCCAGTCCCGCCAAACTGAAGGCGACGGAGCAGTCCTCAGGAAGGAAGGTCTTGGCGGCACTGTGCTCTTGCACCTTCGTCGTGCGGACGTGCCCCCCAGCCAGTCAGAAAGGAGTCGGGATGTAGTACGGTGGCGAGGTTACGGGCGCGGAACCAGGGCTCGGGACGTACACGACCTGCACCCGGAGCCGCCCACGAACCCCCGATGTGTCTGCGGGATCGGGCTCCCATGTGAGTGTGCCGGATTGGTAACGCACCTGCGATCCGCAGCCCAGCCCCGGTGGGGTACACGCGCCCGCTGTGGGCGCAGTCGCGTTGTGCAAGCACCATGTTCTCGAGTAGGACGAAGCGCCGTCGTGGAGCGTTACGGAAAAGGTGATCTTGCACACATCGTCCGCGGTCGACGGACTGTAGAAGCCCGGCCACCAAGCCCTGCACATGTCATTGGCAACATTGTAGGCCAGGGGGCCGCGAAGATTCGCCGGCGTGCTATTGCCCGCAGCGAACCAGTACCCGTCATTCGATGTTCCGGGGGTGGAAGGACAGTCGAAGCTCACACCGCCCGTGTAGTTCGATGGATGCACAACACGAGTTGTCCACGAATTCAGGGAAGTCTGATGATTGTAGGCGATCACGGTTGAGTCCCGCACCTCATGAGTTGCCCTGCCGCGACGGTTCCGCAACTCCCAGATATCGAAGGGTACGGGTGGTGCTGGGTCTCTCTCCCGCCAACGGTAGGGTCGGCACGGCTGCGGGGGCGGGGGCAGTGGCCTCTGGACTCGGTTCCGACGGCACCGCGAACTTGCGGCAGCGCTGGGCTCTGTCGGCGTCCCAGTCAAGAGCGCTAGTCCAAGGACGAACAACCACGTGAATCTAGACATGCTACCCCTCCGTTTTCGATTTGGGTTGGGGGACTCTATTGCATCCTCTCACGCTCGTCAAGTGCATGGAAATGGCGCACTGCCACATGCTGGAAACACACGCAGGGAGCGACCGAATGGCACAGTCGGCGGCATCTCGCATGCGGCGATCACCCTGGGCGCTTGTCCTTCTTCTTGCTTCTTGTCTGGGAACTGCGCCACGCGCGGACGCACGCGATAGCACGTGCGCTGCAGCTGCGCCAGACTGGCGCCTCGTCGTCGTAGCAAACAACGAGGGGGATGGCTTCTTCGAGTCGTTCGTTCGCGCGTTCGGTGCCGCAACACCAACGCAGAGTGTGGAGGTGGTGGTTGTCTACCAGCAGCATGCTCAGCATGACCTGTACAACTTCCCCGCTTGGCGTGGGACACGGTTGTTCCACCTTTCACGGGGCAGCGTGCGACAACTCCCGATCAGGGCATTCGCCGATGCGCGCTTCGGGCATCCGCGCCTGTCTTTCGGGACGCCCCGACCGCTCCACATTGCTCTCGGGGCATGCGCGCGGCTGCCGCCGGCGAAGCATACGGCACTCTTCACGCTGGGGCATGGCTGGGCGTGGCAAGGCCTCGTGCGGGACTTTGCCACGCGTTGCGGCCACCAGCGTGGCACCCGACCGGCCCCCGGTGTCCACCCACCTATTCGAGATCTGCTCAACCCCGCCGAACTCGCCTCCGCGATCGGGGCGTGGCAGGACTACACGGGAAGGCGGCTGGATTTGTACGCGGGCGTCCATTGCGGGTGCGCTTGCACGGCCCTCCTCGAGCACCTGCATGGCCATGTGCGGTGGGTCTTCGCGTCGGGTGGCTACGTTGTCCCGGCCGCACTCCCCATTGCAGATGTCATCCGGGAGATGGATAAGAAGAGCCCTGTGAGTGGCGAGGCAATGGGCCGACTGCTCGTCGATCGGTACAAGATGCCTGGGGACTCGTGCAATGTGGGTGGGGACGGTCGCCCCTACGATGTTGGTGAGAGTGTTGCGCTACTCGACACCCGGGCGTGGCCGGCTCTGGAGCAGGACATGGCTCATTTTGCGACCACTGTGGAGAAGACGATCGGGAAGGAGCCCGGGAAAGCCACACGGGTTCAGCGCGGCTTGCGTAAGCAGTTGCGCCAAGCGTGGGCGAGGTCCTGCGCCACGTCGTGCATTGGCGGAAGTTGCGCAACACGAGGCGCCACGACATGTTGCATGCGGGATCTGGGCTTGTTTTTGAGGGCCGCCTCCGGCGTCACATCCGGCGATGTAGCTGCGCACCGTGCGATTCGGTCGTCCGCGCGGAACGCAGTTCGCTCTTACGAACTGGTCGTGCGGCACGTCTCTTCCTGTCCACGTCCATGCGACTGCACGTGCGATCACAGCCTCACTGGCCTCAGCACGTTCTTTCCTTGTGACAACAGAGATCTGGCCAAGTACATGCGCGCCGGGCAGGGCTGCTACACCGGCTGGAGCGACCTCATCTACGCCATGTTCCCGCAGGATACAGGCGGGAATGTGGATTGCCCGCCCTCTGGCCCATCAGGCCCTGCTGGATCCCTCGCGCGCCTCGCGGAGGGCGGATTGCTGGTCGAATTGAGTCAGGGGAGTCTTCAGGACTACAAGTGTGCCCAGTTGGTGATCGCGCGCGCCCCGGACGGACCGACGCGGGGCATGCGGATCTGGTCTCGGTTGCCGGTTCGACTGCCCAGAGGCCCCGTGCGCCGCGTCCGTGTTGATTGGCAGGGAGTCGTTCCAGTTCTCCAGGATGAACAGGGGCTTCAGACGCTGCTCACTTTGTACCGTTGTGCGCATTGCGCATCAGGCCCCTCCGAACGCTGGTTGGGGCGCGCGCGGGTGATGTGGCGTCTCGACAGCGGTACGTTCGCAGCTCGGGACGTGTCAGTTGCTGTTGAGGGGGTCGATCCCGACTCTAGCGGGCGCGTGCTTCGCCTCATTGGTCTGCCGGAGCATAGTGCTGGCATGTCCTTGCGTAGCGTCACGCGGGAAGACCAACTGATGCCACCTGACTCGGACGATCAGACGGCTCCGCCTGGGGTGAGCGAATCGCCGATCTCCGCAGCGGCTCGCGTTCGCATGCATCGGCTCGAGGAAGAGTTTGCGCGGTCTCGCGTCGTGCTCGGCATCGAGTTGCAAGACGAATGGGGGCAATCAGTTTCATGCGTGGGAGGGTTGGACGGTCGGTCGAGATTTCCTCAGCGGGCCTGCGGACGGGCGGGGTTTGCTCGCAGGCCAAGGGAAGTAGGTCAGCGCACGAGATTGCAGTCATGAAGGATGCGGTACTCACCCGGGAGGGGCACGGCCGTCATCTCCGGCATGCCTGCCAAGGCAAGTAGCGGCGCGATTGCGTCGGAGCGCCACGCACGTTACCGCCCATCCTCTGACGACTGGGTCAAGACCACGTCCATGTACAGCGGCCCTTCCGAGCCCTCGGGCTTCGGGATCAAGTCGCTGTTGTAGCGATAGTCATTCCGACTTGCGCCGGGGAGTGCCACTTCCATGAGTGCATTCCGTGCGGGCCAGACGGACACCAGGAGACCGTCGAATTCGCATGCGACGGCTTCTTCGCCGGTGTCCATGTTCTCGACCCGGCGCGAGCCGGTGAAGCGGAAAGCGTTGGGGGGGAGGGGCTTACCCGTCTTGGGGTCGATCACCCAGTCGGTGGCTTGGACTTCGTGGATCTTGCCGCCGAACTCGTAGCGGACCGTGACGTAGATCACGTCGCCGTTGGGTAGGAGCCACTTGGGGTTCTCTTTGCGCTCATCGGGGTCTTGGTCGGGATCGGGGCGCCAGGAGTCGCCTTCCTTGAAGCCCGCTGCGAGCAGTCCCTTGTAGAGGGCTGTCGCAAGGCCCGCGGCCTCGGTGCGGGGGTCCTTGCGTAGGGCTTCCAGTGACTTGTTGCCGATGATGTGGACGAGTGTCTCGTGGTTGGCTTCCGGATAGCGGGTCATGAAGTACTCGAGCGGCATGTTCTTGCGTGGCGCCATGTTGAGGAAGGCGCGCACCGTGACCTTGCCCGGTTCCACCTTGATGCCGAACTGCTCCGCTTGCTCCGTGAGGCGCTTGATGTCCTCTTGACCGAGGGGCTGACCCTTGGCGGGCAGGGCGTCGGACACCCCGCCAATGCCGCCGTCCGCGAGTGCGTTCTTGAGGCGGTGCAGGCGACCCTTGATCGCCGACAAGCCCTTCCGGATCTCGTAGAGGTCCTGTTGCGTGCCGGTGGTAGTACTCGTAGGCGGAGTCATCGACTTCTTCGATGCGCTGCAAGATGGCCGCGAGGGTGACGGGTTCTTCGCCCGCTTCAGGGTCGCTGTCATCCCCGTCGGTGTCCGAGACATCTGTCTCTGTGCTGTTGGGTCCGCGAGCGGCTGGGTCGCCGGTCTTACCTGCGCGATTCGTGTCGGCGCTGTTTGCGTGCGCCTCCGCGCGACGAGTCGAGACCGAAGAGCGCCAGAGCCGGGCGTAGAAGGTCGAGGCGGCCGGCCGCTCGCCACGAATGCATGAGCGCGAGCGCCTCGGGGGTTGTTGAAGTCGTCGTCGAGCGCCTCGACGAGCGCCTCCCAGCCCGGCCGGCGTCTGCGCCCTCGAGCGCCTGCCCTCGCAGGGCGTTTCGGAAGCTCTCGACCTGAGCGGAGGCCGCCACCATCGCGTCGTCGGAGAAGTCGAGTGGATTGCGCCACAGCCCGGTCATGAGGTAGAGAAGCAGCGTCTCTCTCCCCCACTCCGCGAGCACATCTGCCAGCGTCGCGATGTTGCCGAGCGACTTCGACATCTTCTCGCCCGTCAGCTCGAGCATGCCGTTGTGCATCCAGATCTTCGCGAACTCCCGGCCTGCACCCCGCGACTGGGCAAGCTCGTTCTCGTGATGGGGGAAGATCAGGTCGAGCCCGCCGCCGTGGATCTCGAAGGCCGCACCGAGGTACTTCTCGGCCATCGCCGAGCACTCGATGTGCCAGCCGGGACGCCCCGCTCCCCAGGGCGAGGGCCAGGCCGCGTCCTCGCTCTCCTTCTCGCCCTTCCACAGCGCGAAGTCGCGGGCGTCCTCCTTGGCGGCGTTTGGCTCCTGTTCCTGCATCTCGTCTGGCCTCTGTCCCGAGAGGGCGCCGTACTCGGCGAAGCCGCCCACGCGGAAGTAGACGTCGCCGCCCGCTCGGTAGGCGAGGCCGCGCTCGATCAGATCCTCGATCAGGGCGATGATCTCGGGCATCGTCTCGGTCACACGTGGCTCGACGTCGGGCCGACCGAGGCCGAGCGCCTCGGTGTCGTCTAGGTACCACTGCGCAGCGCGCGCCGCGAGCTCTTTGCTGGGAACGCCCTCGGCCCGCGCAGCGTCGTAGATCTTGTCGTTGATGTCGGTGATGTTCTCGACGAGCGTCACCTCGTAGCCGCGCTCGACGAGCCATCGCCGCAGCCACATCGAGAGCACGAACGGGCGGGCGTTGCCGACGTGGATGCGCTGGTAGACGGTCGGCCCGCAGAAGTACATGCGGACCGGCCCGGGCACCGGCGGAAGCTCGACGAGCCCGCGGGTTCTGGTGTCGTAGATCCTCACGTCGAGGATGCTACGCTCGCGAGCCCCCGCTCGAGACGCGCGAGCGTCTCGGCGCGGTCCAGCGCGTACAGCACCGTCCACAGCTCGGGCCCGCTGGTCACGCCGGTCAGCACGGCCCGTACCGTGCGCAGGTTTCCGCCAACCGCCTTCACCTCGCGGAGAAGCGAGCGGGCCGTCTCCTGGTCGAGCTGCTCCGGAGCGCGCTCCCGCAGGTCGACGAGTCGTTGAACCGCAGCCCGCTCTGCCTGCTCGAGCGCGGGCGGCTCGGGCTCTGCCGCGATCTGCGCCGCGAACGCGCGCGCCTCGCTCAACGTGCGGGCCCCTCGAAGCACCGGCACCATCCGCGGCTCGACGCCAACGCGCTCGGCGAGATCCTCGGCGTCGAGCCCGGCGATGGCGTCGATCGAGAGCCGCTCGATTCGGGCCCGGTCGAGCTGCACGTCGTGCCTCGGAAGCCCGAGCTCGCTGAGGTACGCCCGCACGGCCTCGGGCGGTATGCCCTCGTCGCGAAGCTCGCCGAGGGCGCTCGCGCCGTGGCGCTTGGAGAGCTTCTTCCCATCGGGGCCGACGAGAAGGCCGTGGTGGATGTACTCGGGGACGGCATAGCCAAGCCCCTCCGCGAGCCGTTGCTGGAGCTCTGCGTTGGGGAGGTGATCGCGGCCGCGGATGACGTGGGTGATGCCGAGCTCGCCGTCGTCGACGACGCTTGCAAGCTGGTACGTCGCCGTTCGATCGGATCTCAGCAGCGTCGGTCGCCAGCCGACGCGTGCCCGCAACGCACCCGTCTTCCATCGCCGCGAGCCCCTGCTCCTCGAGCGTCGAGGCCGCGCGCGCGTAGAGCTCCGAGCGCTCGCTTTGACGAATCGGCGGCTCGTCGGGCGTCACGTCGAGCCAGGCGAGGTCGGCGAGAATCGCCCGCTCGCTCGCCCGCTCGGAGCGGTCCGGATCGGTGTCGTCGATACGAACGAGGAAGCTGCCTCCCTGCTCGTCGGCGAACTCGCGGTTGGCGACCGCCGTGAGCGCGCCACCAAGGTGAAGCGCCCCTGTGGGGCTGGGTGCAAACCGCACACGAGCCACGGAGCTCCAGCCTACCGACGGCGCCAACCGGCGGGCTGGCATCCCCCGTTCGGGGGATGGAGACGCTCCCCCAAGGAGGCGATGCCCTGATCGGGCACCGCCCGAAAGCATTCGCCCTGGCCATGCAGAAGCTCAGGAACCCACTCCTTATCGCCGCGACGGTCTTTCTGAGCGGGGGCCTGACGCTCTCGCTCGCCGGCATCCTCGCCGCGCTCTAGCCCGCCGTCGACAGGCCGCAGCTAGGCTCGCCTGGTGGTCGTACACACCAGAGGAAGGCGACACATGGACGTTGTAGTGGCACTCGGCGCCGCCGTGATCGGCGGCCTGCTCCTCAACCAGCTCAACGTCCCGGGCGGCCTCATCATCGGAGCGATGCTCGGAGCTGCGATCGCGACCGCCGGAGCAAACCTCGAGGCGACGCTGCCAGCGCCCCTCGAAGGCGCCGCGTTCATCGGCGTCGGCGCGGCGATCGGCGTGCTCGTGACGCGCGACACGCTCGGCGCGGCTCGCTCAGCGCTGCTTCCGGGCGTGATCGCGGCCGTCCTGATCATCGCGGCCGGGCTGGCGATCGCCTTCCTGCTGCGCCGGCTTGGCATGGCACCGCCGAGCGAGTTCCTCGCGACCTCTCCCGGAGGCATCAGCGCGATCTCGGCAATCGCGGCCGAGCAGAAGACAGGCGCTGTCGAGGTCGCGGTCTTCCACCTCATCCGCGTCGTCCTCGTTCTCGTCTCGATTCCGGCGCTCATCCACTTCCTGACGCGCCCCAACGAGCCCTAGCAACCGTGCAGCTGCCCCTGCCTCGTGCCATCATGTCGCCGCACGCGGCAGCGCCGATCGACGAGCAGCCACCCACCACATGATCAAACACGTCTCCGTTCTCTACGTCGGCCATATCGAGCTCGAGGACGTCGGGCGCGACGGAACACCGCCCGACGAGCGCCGCTACGGGAACGAGCGCTTCCAGGAGGCCTACTGGACGGCTCGCTCCGCCGCAACGCTGATGGACGAGCTCGGCTACTGGTGCCTGTGGACTGCCGAGCACCATTTTCAACGGGAGGGCTACGAGGTCTTCCCCAACCTGATCCTGCTCAACACCTGGCTCGCCAGCCACACCGAGCGGCTTCGGCACGGCTGCGCCTTCAACACGGTGACGACCTGGCATCCCATTCGACTCGCCGAGGACTACGCGGTCGCCGACATCGTCACGGGCGGACGGGTCATCCTCGGCGTCGGGCGCGGCTACCAGTCGCGCGAGGTAGAGACGCTGGGAGCGCCGCTCCTCGACAACGACGCCAACCGAGAGCTCTTCGAGGAGTCGGTCGAGCTGCTCGTCAAGGCGCTTCACGACGACGAGCTCGTTCACGACGGCAAGCACTTCCAGATTCCGGCGCGCGTGCCCTACAGGGGCTACGACCTCGAGAGCGTGACGGTGGTGCCGCGTCCGCTGCGGCGGCCCGTCAAGATCTGGCAGGCGATCTCGAGCGGGCGCACGATCGCGTCGATGGCGAGCAGGGGCATCAAGGGCATCACGACGATGACAGGTGAGCGGATGGTCGAGAGCATCGCCGAGCAGTACCGGGCCGCAGCCGGCGAGGGCTGGACGCGAGCTCGAGCTCGGCGAGGACATCGCGATCGGCTTCGGCCTTTTCATCGACGAGAGCCGCGAGAGAGCGATCGAGAGGATGCGGCCCTACCACGATGAGCGCTACAAGTGGTTCGCGCCCTTCGGGATCGTGCGCTACACCGACGAAGACGGCAACCCGATCGGAACACCGGGCGGCGACGGCCTTCCCCGGCTCGAGGACGGCGTCGATCAGGGAGCCTGGCTGTGCGGCTCGCCAGAGGAGATCCTCGCCCGCCTCAGGTCGTGGGAAGAGCGCTACCCGGGCCTCGAGCACGTCGTCATCCACTGGGCGGAGGGGAATGCCCTGGAGCGTGTTCGAGGAGCAGCTGCGGATCTTTGCGGCCGAGGTCATGCCGCAGCTGGGCACCTAGCTCAACCGAACCGCCCCCTAACAGTCTCCTCAAGGCTCGTCTCTAGGGTTGATCGTGTCTGACGTTGTCCGGGGCGCGCCCGCAAGCGGCACTCCCTCGAACCGGCCAGCTCGACGCGAACAACCGACTCGAGGAGGTCATGCCCGATGGGCACTACTCACGGACAGCGGCTCGTCGTGCTGCTCGTACTCGCAGCATCGCTGGCGCTGGCAACCCCAACACTCGCGGGCGCTGCGCCCGCCTGGCTGAGCCCAGAAGACGTCTCAAAGGCCGGCGAAGACGCTGCGGCGGTCGAGATCACAGCCAACGAGACCGGCATCTCGATCGCCGTGTTCGAGAACGCGACGACCGGCACCGTGCAGGCCTCTGTGCGCGGGCCGAGCGACACGGCGTGGCCCGCGCCGATCGACCTCTCTATCCCGGGCCAGGCGGCGACTGAGCCCGCCGTCGCGATGGCGCCAAGCGGCGCGGCGATCGCAGTCTGGGCTCGCTCGGACGGAAGCAACACCGTTGTCCAGGTATCGATCCGCGACGCGACGAGCGGCGCCTGGAGCGTACCGGTCGACCTCTCGGTGAGCGGCCAGGACGCCACCGCGCCGGCGCTCGCCCTGGCGAGCGACCTCACGGCGGTCGCGGTATGGCAGCGCTCCGACGGGTCGAACCTGCGGGTGCAGGCGAGCGTCTACGACCCGGCTGGCGCAACCTGGTCGAGCCCGGCCGAGCTCTCTGCCGCCGGCGAGGACGCGACGCTCCCCGGCGTCGCGCTGAAACAGGGTGGCGATGCGGTCGCCGTCTGGCTGCGACCTGTGGGGGCCAACACGCTCGTGCAGTCCTCTAACTACGTCGCCGCCGGTGCCACGTGGTCGGCGCCCGTTGAGCTCTCAGCCGCGGGGCAAGATGCAAACAACCCGCAGGTCGCAAGCGCCGCGAGCGGTCACGTCGTGGCTATCTGGCAGCGCTCGGACGGGGCCGACACGATCGTGCAGGCCTCGAGTCAGGAGCCCGCAGCCAGCGCCTGGAGCGCAGCGCTCGATCTCTCGAGCGCCGGCCAAAGCGCCACACGACCGCAGGTCGCATCCGCGGCAAACGGCGACGCGGTCGCCGTCTGGCAGCGCTCGAACGGAGCGAACACGATCGTGCAGGCCTCCACACGGCCCGTCGCGTCGGGAATCTGGCAGCCCGTCGACGATCTCTCGAGCGTCGGCCAGGACGCGGTAAGAGCACAGCTGATCGTCGACGAGAACGGCAAGGCCACAGCAGTGTGGCGCCGCTTGAGCGGCGCCAACCAGATCGCGCAGGCGTCGCAGCTTCCCGCCGGTGGCGCCTGGTCGAGCCCCGCCAACCTCTCTGCCGCCGGGCAGAACGTCGTCGAGCCACGCGTCAGCGCAGACGGCGAAGGCGGGGCAGTGGCCGCCTGGGCCCGCTCAGACGGCAGCAACGTGCGCATTCAGGCCGCGGCCTTCGACGCGGCCGGGCCGGTGTTCACCGTCGTGAGCATTCCCAAGAAGGCGACCGTTGGAAAGAAGACGACGATGTCGGTCAGCGTCGCCGACCGCTGGAGCGGGCCAAGCGGCGACACCGCCTGGAGCTTCGGAGACGGCGAGAGCGCGACCGGATCCTCTGTCGAGCACACCTACAAGGCGACCGGCTCGAGAACCGTCACGGCCACGCACGCCGACGCGCTAGGAAACGAGAGCACGGCGAGCGAGACGGTCTCGGTCACGACGGCCGGCGGCTCGAGCTGCACGATCATCGGCACGGCCGGCGACGACGTCCTGATCGGCACGAACGGCGACGATGTGATCTGTGGCCTCGACGGGAACGACACGATCAGAGGCCTCAAGGGGGCCGATCTCCTGATCGGCGGCGCCGGCGACGATCAGATCTTCGGTGGCCAGGGGAACGACGTTCTTCGCGGCCAGGCGGGCGACGACCGGCTCGTGGCAAAGGCCGGTGCCGACCTCCTGCAGGGCGGAAGCGGCAACGATCGCCTCAACGGCAACGCGGGCGACGACAGGCTCTCCGGCG
>CBDCWV010000004.1:0-525000 GCA_965223565.1 Myxococcota bacterium
GTCGGCGACGGCGAGATCGATCGTCACTCCGGCGCGTTCCGTCTCGCGATGGAGCAGACGCACGACCTGGCGGGCGATCTCGCCCGCGTCGACCGGCTCGCGCGAGAGCGCGGGTGCCGGGCCGCCGCGGCCGAGTCGACTCATCGTCTCGACCAGCCCGCGAATCCGCTCGAGCTCGCCGCAAGCGAGCTCGTGGTACTCGTTCCAGAAGCTCGGATCGTCCGAGCCGCGCTTCTCCGGAGCCAGGCTGAGGAACGTATTCAACGACACGAGCGGATTGTTGATCTCGTGCGCGAGCCCGGCGGCCAGCGTGCCGAGCGTGCCGAGGCGATCGACGCGGCGCACCTGCGCACGCGAGCGCCGTAGGTCGTCGACGAGCTGAGCGTTCTCGATCGCGATCACGGCCTGCATCGCCAGCCCCTCGACGAGCATCCGGCCGTCGGCGCCGAGCCGCGGCCCGCCGCGCCGATTGTCGACGGCGAGGGCGCCGATCACGCGCCGCTTGCCGACGAGCGGGACGATGAAGATCTCCTCCGCGGAGACCTCCGTCAGCCAGGCGCGCACCGGCGCCTCGAGCTCGGGCGCGTCGTCGCCGAGCAGGAGCTGGGACTCCCCCTTCGCGACGCGATCGAGGAAGACGGGCGACGTCGCCGGCTCGAAGACGATTTCGCGCAGTCGCGCTGCGACCTCGTCGTCGGGCTCGGTGGCCGAGAACGAGAGCGTGTCCGTATCCTTCCCGAAGAGCAGCAGCGAGCAGCCGTCGTAGTCGAGCTCTTCGCGCAGGGCGGCGAGGAGCGTGTCGTAGAGTCGGCCGCGGTCGATGTCCCGATGGATCGTGCGCGAGAGCCGATTCAGGATCATCAGCTCCTCGAGCAGCGTCGCCCGCTCCGCTTCGAGCGCGTAGGCCTCGATCGCTCGCTGGACCGTGAGCCGCATGTCGTCCGGCTCCCACGGCTTGGCGACGTAGCGGTAGATGTTGCCGTCGTTGATCGCATCGCCCAGGATCTTTGCGTCACCGTAGGCCGTGACGAGGATCCGCAGCGCGCGGGAATCGAGCATGCCGACCTGGCGCAGGAACTCGACCCCTTCGATCCCGGGCATCTTCTGGTCCGACAGCACGACGGCGACGGGGTGCTGCGAGAGCAGCTCGAGCCCTTCCTTCGCGCCGTTCGCGGTCAGGATCGTGAAGTCCCGCCGGAAGGTGAGCTCGAAGATGCGAAGGTTGTCGACCTCGTCGTCGACGTAGAGCACCGGATATTCGCGATGGTCGAGCAGTTTCGAAGGCTTGGGGCGCATCCGGGCCTCTCACGACGTCGCGGCGGCGGAACGGGGCGGGCTCCCAGCCGATTCGGCGGATTCCGATAGTGAATTGAGCGGTGTTTGCACCCGACCGTCGAACCAAGGGCCAGATTCTCGGCCAGGTCCGCTCGAGCACGGCCCGGCCGAGTGCTCAGCCCCGGGCGCCGCTTCCGCGCTCGAGCAAAACTTCGAGTAACACTCGAACTCCGAAGCGAGCCGGCGGGCGGGCCGAGCCCGGTGCGGAGGGACTCAGGTCGGCGTGAGATCGATCTGGCTCGTCGCGACCGCGGCCTCGGACAGGAGTGCGAGCGCCGTATCGCCGAGGGGGTAATCACTCAGGTAGATGACCTCCCGCAGGCCGGCGTTGATGATCATCTTCGTGCACTGCAGGCACGGCGAGAAGGTCGTATAGATCGTGCCGCCCTTGAGCGAGACGCCATGGTAGGCGGCCTGCGTGATGGCGTTCTCCTCGGCGTGCGAGCAGTGGCATTCGTCGAGTCGGGTCCCCCCGATGGCGAGATCGTTGCAGCGTGGACAGCCACCCTCGTTGCAGTTTCGCGTGCCGCGCGGCGTACCGTTGTAGCCGGTCGAGATGATCCGCTTGTCGAGCGTGACGACCGCGGCGACCTTGCGCTTGACGCAGTTGCTGCGCGACGCGACGACGCGGGCGATCCCCATGAAATAGGCGTGCCAGTCGGGCCGCGAGAACGCGAGGTGTTCGCGCACCCAGGCCTGGATCCGTTGCTGGAACCGCTCGAGTGAGCCGTCGTTCGCGAGTCGGAAATCCGCTTCGGCCTCGACCGCGTCGAGCTGCTGTGCGTTCGGATCGTCGCTGCCGCGCTCGCGCGTCTCGAGCCGATCGAGCTCCTCGATCGAGTCGGGATCGCCCGATCGTGCGCGCTTGCGAATCCGCTCGAAGCGCGTCGACAAAGGTGCATCGACCCAGACAAGGCGGAACTCGTGGCCGCTCGCCCGGGCGTGCTGGCGCAGGATCTCGACCTCGACCGGGTGGCGCACGGAGTCGATCGCGTAGTTCCGATCCGGCTGCAGCTCCTGCGCGAGGCGTTGGGCGAGCGCGCCGGGCCCCGCCTTACGCCGGAGCTCCTGACCGACTTCGATCATCCGCTCCCGGGTCTCTTCGAGTCCCCGCGCCGCGAGCTCGCGACGGATCGCGTCCGAGAGCGAGAGCGCCGTGAAGCTCCGAGCCTCGAGAAACTGGACGAACTCGCCCTTGCCCGCCCCGTTTCGCCCCGCCACCCCGATGATCATGGCCGCATGGTCCCCGGCTGCCGCGTGCGGGTCAAGAGGCAGCCCCGCCCCGATCGCGCGCGTTCGTTCCGCGCCGGATTGCGCGCCGCACGCGATTGCCTCGGTGCACGCGATCTGTCAGCCTGCGGCCATGCGGGTCTTGGTCACGGGCGCGTCGGGCTTCGTCGGCCGGCGGCTGATGCGACGGCTCGCGGCCGCTGGTCACGATGCGATCGGCGTCGATCGCGAGGTCGACGTCGGGGACTTCGAAGCGATCGACGCCGCGCTCACGCGATCGACGCCCGAGGCAATCGTCCACCTGGCCGCGCAGAGCAGCGTGGCGCGATCGCTCCGCGAGCCGGAGGCCTGCTACCGCGTCAACTTCGTGGGGACCCGCAACCTGCTGCGCGCGAGCGCCCGGCGAGCACCCGGGGCCCGGATCCTGCTCGTCGGGTCGGCCGATCAATACACGGCGACGGGTGTCGATTCGTCGCCGCCCAGCGGCCAGCACGCGCAGCGACGCGGCGACACGCCGCGCACGCCCTTCGACGAGACGACGCCCCTCACACCGCGCTCGCCCTATGCGCGCAGCAAGGCGGCCGCCGAGCTGCTCGGCCGGCGGGCGCGGGCCGACGGGCGCGACATCATCTGCCTGCGCGCCTTCAATCACACGGGTGCGGGCCAGCCGGACACCTTCGTCGTCGCGAGCTTCGCTCGCCAGATCGCCAGGATCGTGGGCGGACATGAGGCGCCGCGCATGCGCGTCGGCAATCTCGATTCGGTCCGTGACTTCCTGCACGTCGACGACGTGATCGCGGCCTATCTGTCGCTGCTCGTCCTCGAGACGCCCGACGCGGTCTACAACGTGGCGAGCGGGCGGGCGACCTCGATCCGCGACGTGCTCGATCGGCTGCTCGCACTGGCAGGTCCACGGGCCGACGGGATCCGCGTCGAGACCGATCGCGACCGCTGGCGGCCGACCGATTGGCTCGTCGGCGATGCCAGTCGACTGCGACAGGCGACGGGTTGGCGGCCGCAGATCCCGCTCGACGCGATTCTGCGTGAGGTCTACGAAGATGGGTCCGAACGGGAGGCGCGCCCCACTTGACTCGGCTGTCGAGGGGCAAGACAGAGTCCGACCCAGCAGCCGACGGCATCCTCGATCTCACGGCGCCCCACCTCGACGAGGCCGAGCGCTCGGAAGGCGCTGCAGACCTCGGCGACGTCTTCGACGAGCAGCCCGGCCAATATCAGGCGCCCACCCGGGGCGAGCCTCGCTGCGATCTCGGCCGTGATCGGAAGCAGCTCGCGCTTCAGCAGATTCGCCACGACGAGTGGGCTGCGGCTCGCTGACTCGGCCAGGGCCTCGATCGGTCCGGCAAAGAATGCAGCCCGAGCGCCAAGACCATTGTCGCGCGCGGCCATCGCGGCCGCACGACTCGCGACCGGATCGAGATCGAAGCCAACGGCCGAGCCGGCGCCGAGCGCCAGGGCCGCGAGCGCGAGCACGCCGCTGCCCGTGCCCACGTCGATCACGCGAACGGAGGGTACGGATTCGAACGCAACCGAAGGCCCCGCCAGCAACCGATCGAGCCATTCGAGACAGAGGCGCGTCGAGGCGTGCGTGCCGGTCCCGAAGGCCTGCCCGGGATCGATCACGACCTCGCGCTGGCCCGGCGCGAGCGGTCGCGCCGCGAAGGGTGGCCGCACGACCAGGCGGGGCGACACGACCAGCGCTTCGAGCCCCTCCTTCCAGGCCTCGCGCCAGTCGACCTCAGGCAAGGCCTCGATCGGGCCGATCTCGACGCCGGGGATGGCCAGCGCCCGCAGGCTGCGGCGGACGCCATCGATCCGTTCCGCGGAGGCAAAGATGGACGCACAGAAGACGAGCGCATCCGCATCGTCGCCGACCCCCGGGCACTCACTCTCCTCGACGCCGGCGGCGCCCGCCTCGAACGCCTCGGCCAGCAGCCACTCGCGTTCGGTCGCCCGCTGGCAGACCAACCCGAATCGACGGTACTCATCCGGCATGAGGCGCCGCCTTTCTCTCGTGCTCGCGCTGGTCGGCCCCCTCTTTTTGAGCGGGTGCTACTACGGCCAACTCGCCTCGGGCCAGCTCGAATTGATGTGGCGCAGGCAGCCGCTCGAGCAAGCGCTCGCCGATCCACGCCATCCGGGGATCGTGCGGGAACGACTCCGCGCGGTCGACGCCGTGCGTCGCTTCGCCGCCGACCTCGGGCTCGCAGTCGGGAATCACTACACGAGCTACGTCGACTGGCCCGGCGATCGAATCGTCACGACGCTCGTGCGCACGCGAAAGGACAGCCTCGAGACGGCGCCCTGGTGGTTTCCGGTCGTCGGGTCGCTGCCCTACAAGGGCTACTTCGACCGCGCGCGCGCGGAAGCCGAGGCGGCGCGGATTCGTGCACGGGGCGAGTACGACGTCTGCGTGAGTGGCGTCGCCGCCTACTCGACGCTCGGCTGGCTCGACGACCCGGTCACACAGCCGATGGTCTCGCGCGGCGTCGCCAATCTCGTCGAGACCCTCTTTCACGAGCTCGTGCATGCGACTGCCTTTCTGCCCGATGCGGCCGAGTGGAACGAAGGCGTCGCCCAATTCATCGGTCAGCAGGCCGCGATCCGTTTCTTCGCCACGCACGAGGCACGCCATGCGACCGTCTCGACGCAGCGCGCCGACGAGCTGCCCGGGAGCTGGCCCTCTGCCGAGCGGGTGCGTGCGGCGATCGAGGACCGGCTTCGGATCGCCGAGTCGATGCTCGCCTTTCGTGAACGCGTGAGGACGCTCGACGGCTTGCCCGATCGCGCGGCGCGGCGCGTCGTCTTCGAGGCGCGTGCGAGACACGACATGGCCCGTCTGCCGCTCGCAGTGCTCGATGCGCAGGCCGTCGCCGAAGCCGCCCGCCTCTCGGATGCCTGCCTCGCGCTGCGCGGCGCCTACGTCCGTGACCTGCCGCGACATGCCCGTGTCCTCGAGGCACTCGGGGGCGATCTGCGCGCGATGGTCGCGCGTCTGCGGCGCTGGCAGGAGCAGGCGCGACCACCGGAGACGTTCTTCGACGTCGAGCCCGCGCCAGGACTCGCGCCAAGTGGACGTTCAATGGCCGACGAGCTCGACCACGCCCTCGTGGACGAGTCCGCGAAAGACCTCGAGGCAGGCCTCGGTGTCGACGAGCGCGTCGTGGGCCCCCTCGAGCTCCCGACCCGTATAGTGAAGATAGGCCTCCGCGAGCGTCGGCCACTTGTATCCGTAGTTGCCCGGTAGCTTCAGGACGTCGGTCGAGTATTCCTTCGTGCACACGAGCTGACGACCGTCCATCCGGTGGGGCTTGCGGCCGATCCGGTAGAGCGCGGTCTTCATGATCGAGGCGTCGAAGGACAGATTGTGCGCGACGATCACGTCCGCTTGCAGACAGAGCTGATTGAACAGCGAGCAGGCCACGACGGCGGACACCCCGTAGCGCGCACAATCCTCCTCGGAGATGCCGTGCGCCTCCTTGGCGCCGGGGTCGATCCGAACGCCCTCCGCGAGCTGAACGAGCATCGATTGCCGCGCCCGCGGCCGCCAATCGCCGGTCTCGACGAGCAGCATGCCGAGCTGGATGAGATCGGGCTGGCTGGCGTCTTCAGGGGGCTTGCGGAACTCGACCATCCCCGTCGTCTCGGTATCGAAGATCAATGCCTTCACACGACCCCCCATTCGGCGGTCGACGCGACCGCCGAGACAGCCGCGATCCGCCGGTCTTCGGACTGAGTTAGCACACGCGTGCCGTGCGCCGCCGCTGGCGTCGTCCTTCGACGACGGCGAGCAAGGCAGGTGCGACCAGCAGGTCCGCGGCGAAGGCGACCGCGGCTGCGAAGGCAGAGAGCAGCCCGAAGATCCTGATGTTACGCATCTCGCTCAGGCCGAAGATCGCGAAGCCGGCCATCAGCACGAGCGACGTGAACAGCAGCGCCGAGCCGGTCGTGCGCAGCGTCTCACGAACGGCACCCTCGAGATCACCCGACGCCTCGAAGTAGCGATGGAACTTGTGCATGAAGTGAATCGTGTCGTCGACAGCGATCCCGATCACCATCGCGCCGATCAACATCGTCGTCGTATCGATCGCGATGCCGAGCCATCCCATCACGGCGAGGACCGAGACGATCGGCAGCAGGTTCGGCACCATGCTCACCAATCCGCGGCGCAGACTCCCGAGCAGCAGCATCATGAGCGGCGTGATCACGCAGAGGGCGAAGGCATAGGACCGCCCCATGCTCACGATCACGGCGTCGAAGATCTTGGACAGCAGCGTCATCAATCCCGTGACCTCGAACTCGGCACGTCCGCCGAGTCGCGCGGCCAACATCGCCTCGACGTCATCGAGGAAGGGCGGGAAACGGAGCGCATCGACGAAGGGAACGCGCAGATTGATGCGGGCCGTACGGAACTCGCTGTCGACCCACTCGGCCGTATCGTCGCTACCGCTGTTCTCGAAGAGCAGCAGCTCCTGTGCGACGGCCTCGCGGGTCTCGGGGATCCGACGCATCTCGGGTCGGTTCTCGTGCAGCGCCTGATGTGTCTCCTTCACGATGTCGACGATCGAGACGGCCTTCGAGACCGAGACCGGCGGCCGGGCCAGGTATGCGACCTGGCTGCCGAGACGGTCGATCTCCTGCAGGATCGCCGGCTCGTAGAGGCCGCCCGGCTCGCCGGTGTCGACGAGCACGTCGAGCGTGATCGAGCCGCCGAGCGCCTCGTCGACCGCGGCGAAATCGACGACGACGCGATCGTCCTCGGGAAACCAGGTCAAGCCGTTGTGACTGAACGTGATCTGGAGCGCACCCAGCACCGCCAACACGATCAGCAGTGAGGCTGGCACGAGTACACGCCAGGGCGCCCGACAGGCAAAGCTCCCCGCCGCCACCAGCCATCCCTCGAACGGGAAGGTGCCTTCGGCGATACGGCCGCGGCGCGGTGGTGGCAGCGGAAATACCGCCAGCAAGGCGGGCAAGAGCACCATGGTGTAGAGAAAGGCCAGAAAGACTCCCGTCGGTGCCAAGACACCGAGGTGTTTTACGGCCGCCATCTCCGACGTCACGAACGAGACCATGCCAGCCGAGGTCGTGAGACTCGTCATCGAGACGGCGAGTCCCGAGTGACCGAGCGCCTGCGCGATCGCGTCGGCCTCAGCGACGCCTTCCATGCGCAGGCGGTAGACGATCGCCAGGATATGCACCGCATCGCAGACGCCGACGGTCAAGAGGAAGACGGGCAGGATCTGCACGGCCGTCGAGCCGGGAATCTCGAGCAGGATCATCACGCCGATCGACGCCGCGAGCGACAACACCACGACGAGCAGCGGCAGGATGACCCCTCCGACGCGTCGAAAGAGCAGCGCCAGGACGAGACACATCATCGCAAGCGTGGCCGGCAGGAAGACGGAGAAATCCTGACTCATGCCGCGGTTGATGCGATGGGTCATCGGCAGCGCGCCAGCCAGGTGGATGCGGAATCCCGGCGCGTCGAAGCGGTCGACGACGCCATGCAGCGCATCGATCAGCGCATCGCCTTCGGCGGCAGTCAGATACACGACGTCCGCTCCGGCATGCGAAGCCGTGCTCGGCAGCGAGCCGTACCCTCGATCGATCGCGGGCGATTCGAAGCCGCCGAAGAGCGCGTCTCCTGCCGACTCGCCCGAATGGGTCTGCGGTCTCACGACGATCGTCGTCACGCGGGCGTCGGACGAGACCAGGAAATTCTCGTAGAGCGGGTTCCCGAGCACGCGCTCGCGAAAGAGCGCGAGATCCGAGCCGGATTCGGGCCACCGCTCGAGTAGCTCCCCGACGACGAGCTCGTTCGCCTCACCGCGCGTGAAGCGGGTATTGATCAGACTCTCGACCTCTTCGACATAGGGAACCTCCGCTTCGATCGCGCGATGGAGTGTACGTAGCCGCTCGAGAAAGGAGAGCTCGAAGAGCGCCGACGTCTCGATCGCGACGAGCACGCGATCGTCGCGACCGAATTGGTCGCGGAACGCGTTGTACCGGAGGACTGCCGGGTCCTCCGTCAACAGGAACGACTCGGTCGAGTTGTCGATCGTGAGGCGCGGCAAGAAGCTCACGAGCCAGCCGGTCACGAGGAGTGAGAACAGGATCGCCCAATAGCGATGGCGAACGACGAGATGGCCCCAGGCTTCGAAGGCGTGCTCGATTCGCCCCCGCCAGCCGCGCTCGTCCGATCGCGACGCACGGCGACCCGCCTGCGACGGACTCCCCTCGTCTGACTCGGACGCGCCTCGCGTGGCCATCCCGCGTTTCCCCCCGACATCCGTCATACGATGATGCGCAGCGCCAACTCTCGGGCGACGCAGTCACGCGGCGCGACCGGAGAAGGAGATCGCGTGCAGCTTACCGCTCGACATCATTCGCGATTCAGGGCGCAACGATCGGTGGCGTATCCGCGGCGACGACACCTGGCACGCAGGAAGTGGAGATCTCGCGAGGCGCGTCCGCCGCCTACCAAGGCTCACCAAGGCCTTCCGGTCGTGTGACGAGCGACGTACGCGGCGAATTCGACAGGACGAGAGGCTCGAAGGTGGCGATTCGGTCGCCCGCGGTCATCTGGTCGCCCGCGTGGATCTGGGGTTTACTGCGGCCGGTGTCTGCGCGCCCCTCGGTCGGACATCGCCCATGACCCGACCCGGCTCCCGCCCGATGATCTCCCGGATCCACCAGAGAGGAATTCTCCGCATGTCCAGTCGTCGTGTCCTTCGAAGGAGCACCCCGATGTTCCTCGCCGTATGCCTCCTGGCCGCGCTCGAGAGCCTGACGGGCGTGACGTTGCTGGAGGAAACGGTCGCGGCCTCGGTCGCCCGCGCTGCCGACGATCCGAAGGCCCGGGAGATCATGGTCCGGGTCGACGAGCGCGATGACGGTGACGACCAGACCTCCGACATGCAGATGGTCCTGATCGACAAGCGCGGAAAACAACGGATCCGAGAGCTCCGCACGTTCGGCAAGGATAAGGGCGAGGACACCTACTCGATGATGTTCTTCGTCAGTCCCGCCGACGTCGAGGATACGGGCTTTCTCACCTACGACTACGACGATCCGGACCGCGACGACGATCAGTGGCTCTACCTGCCCGCGCTCAAGAAGACGAAGCGGATCGCCTCGAGCGACAAGAGCGGCAGCTTCATGGGCTCCGACTTCAGCTATGCAGACATGACCGATCGGCCGCTCGAAAAGTACGAGTTCCAGCTCCTGCAGGAGGCCGAGGTCGACGGGCATCCTGTCTGGGTGATCCAATCGACCCCGATCGACGAGGACGAGATCGACGAGACGGGCTACACGAAATCGATCCAGTTCGTGCGCAAGGACATCGACGTCGTCGTCCGCTCGAAGATCTGGGTGAAGAAGGGCAAGCGCAACAAATACCTCGAGGTCCAGGAGCTCGAGCAGATCGATGGGATCTGGGTGCCGACGGTCATGACGATGACGACCAAGAAGGGCAAGCAGACGCTCCACAAGACGTTGCTTCGCCAGACCAACGTCAAGTTCAATCAGGCACTCGACTTCGACAATTTCACGGTTCGCGGACTCGAAACCGGTCCCTGATCCGTGCCGCTACGCCGTCTCGCCGGCCCCGACCGACGTCGCGGGCCGATCGCCGGGGGGTCCGCGCGGCTTTCTGCGCTGATCGCACGCCGATTCGTACCCGCGCTCGCTACCGGGCTGCTGCTGCTGTGCGCGGGGTCCGGGCGAGCCGAGGAGACGAACGACGTCGATGATCTAATGGGCGGCTTCGACGACGACTTCGACATCTCAGAGTTCGAGGAGGACGATTCGGCACCGGCCTGGCTCCTCGCCCTGCCCTTCGGACAGACGCTCTGGGATCATGTCGATCTCGGCGGCTCGATCGCGGCCGGTCTCGTCTGGAACTATCTCTCGCACTCCGTCGCGGACGGTCTCGGCGGCACGACGGACTACGGCGGGCTCTCGCGCCTCGACCTGGACGGCCTCGTCCAGCTCGACATCCGGCTGCCCGGCGAGTGGCAGATCCGCGCCGAAGGACTCGGCTGGTACGACTTCGCCTATCGCATACAGGGTCGCAGTGACTACAACGGTGCCGTCCTCGACGTCTACGAGTGGCAGGCCGATACGGGCGAGATCTACATCACGGGACCACTCTTCGATCACCTCGACCTGACGGTCGGACGCAAGATCGTCAACTGGGGCCGCTCCGACACCTTTCGCGTCGTCGACGTGATCAATCCCCTCGACAACAAGGAGCCCGGCCTCGTCGACATCGAGGACCTGCGCCGCCCCAAGGCCATGGTGAAGCTCGATGCAGTCCGCGGCCCCTGGAGCGCGCAGCTCCTCGTCATCCCCGAGCACCGCTACGACCGACTCCCGCCCCCCGGCAGCGATTTCATCCCCGACATCTTCGCCAACCAACCACTCGGCGGGAACTCCCAGATCGACGGTCGCAGTGACTTCGTCGAGACGCCGGGCTTCGCGGCCAAGGTCGACGGTCGCTTCAGCGGCTGGGACTTCTCGATCTACGGAGCCTACGTGGACGAGACGAGTCGGATCGTCTTCGTCGACCCGACGCTCGGCGTTCGTTCACAGCCGAACCGGATGGGGCTGCTCGGCATCGCCGGCAACGTGACGCGCGGGGCCTTCCTCGTGAAGGGCGAGTTCGCCTGGCGATCGAATCTGCGTGTGCTGCGGTTCGACCTGCGAGCACCGCCGCCGACACCACCGACCGTCCTGACGGTCGAACGCGATCGACTCGACACGATGATCGGCATCGAGTACTACGGCCCCGACCAGCTGACCATTGCGCTCGAAATCGTCAATCGCCATCTGCTCGACCACCCCGGTGGTCCGACCGGAATCTGGGAGCTGAACGCCCAGGACGAATTCGAGACCGGCCTGCGGATCACGCGTCCCTTCTTTCGCGAGCGCCTCGACGTCACGCTGCTCGGCGTCGCGTTCGGGCATGCGTTCCAGGACGGCGGGCTCTTTCGTGCCTCCGCCGACTTCGAGCTCGACGATTCCTGGAAGATCGAGGGGGGCTGGCTCGTGTTCTTTGGCGGGCCGCGGATCGGGCTCGGCGCCTTCGATTCGAACGACCGCGTCTACGCAGAGCTGAAATACAGCTTCTGAGACGCCGGAAGTCGTCGGGCAGTCGGATCTGCCGCGCACTTGCGAGCGACCTGCCGCCCGCGATCACCCCAGACGATGCGTCCGCCCGCCCGCATCCTTCGTCGCGGTCCCGCTCGCCTCATGGCAAGTGTCACCCCGGCCGAAACGTTCTCGGAACGACGCGGACGGGAGGCCAGCGCGCGCAGTCATGTCGGAATCAGAGCAGAGTCGTCCCGAAGCGAGTGAAGCCGCCCGCCTCACGCGACGCTGGTGCGACGAGGTCGAACGCGCGATTCACGGCAAGTCCGACGTCGTGCGCAAGGCGATCCTCTGTCTGCTGGCGCGGGGCCACCTGCTGCTCGACGACGTGCCGGGGGTCGGCAAGACGACGCTCGCCCAGGCGATCGCGCGCACGTTCGACGGCGACTTCCGTCGAATCCAGTTCACGAGCGATCTGCTGCCGGGCGACCTGACTGGTCTCGCCGTCCCCGAGACGACGGAGCCAGGACGCGCGCCCCGCTTCCGCTTCCAGCCGGGACCGCTCTTCGGGCACCTCGTGTTGGCCGACGAGGTCAACCGCGCGAGCCCGAAGACGCAATCGGCTCTGCTCGAGGCGATGAGCGAGAACACCGTGAGCGTCGACGGCACGAGTCATCCGCTGCCCGCGCCCTTCTTCGTCGTCGCTACCCAGAATCCGCTCGAACACTACGGCACGCATCCGCTTCCCGAGAGCCAGCTCGATCGCTTCCTGATGCGGCTCTCGCTCGGCTATCCCGATCGCGAGTACGAGGCCCGGGTGCTCACCCAGGATCCGAGTCTGCACGCGCTGCCCAGCCTCGAAACGATCCTCTCGCCCGCCGATCTATTGGGACTGCAGGCTGCGACCGATCTCGTCAAGATCGAAGACAGCCTGATCGCCCATCTACTCGACATCGTCGAGGCGACACGACTCCACGAAGGTCTCGCCCTCGGCGTCTCGACGCGCGGCGCCCTCGCGCTGCGTCGCGCGAGCCAAGCGAGCGCACTGCTCGACGGCCGCGACTACTGCATTCCCGAGGACGTACGAGATCATGCGGCCGACGTCCTGGCCCATCGTGTCCGGCTCGATGCACGCGGTGGGCTGGCACCCGACGCCGAAGAGGCTCGCTGGATCGTGAGCGAGATCGTCGACCGGGTCGCGGTGCCGCTCTAGTCGTGCCGCCGCGGGTACACCATCCGCGCCGCCGCTTGCGAGCCCCGCGCTCGCTGCGAGCGACCCGAGCCGGGTGGTGCTTCGTCGCGATCATCTTCGGTGTGGGCTTCGCTGCGCTCAACACGGGCAACAACCTGCTCTATCTGGTGCTCGCGCTGATGCTGTCGTTTCTCGTCCTCTCGGGCATCCTTTCGGAGTCGGCGCTGCGCGGAATCCGCATCGAGCGTCGGCTGCCCCGCGAGCTCTACGCAGCCGCACCGAACCGCATCGTCCTGCGCGTCTCGAATCGACTCGAGCGGATCGCCTCGTTCGCGATCTCGCTCGAGGATCACCTCGCCGTCGCCGAGGCGGGCGACGCCGCCGCGACCCCGATCGGTCGCGCCTTCGCGCTCCGCGTCGGGCCCGGCGAAACCCGAGAACGCAGCTACCACTTCGAGCCTTCCACGCGCGGCCCCCACGCGTTCGACCGCGTGCGCGTCTCGACCCGGTTTCCTTTCGGCCTCTTCGTCAAGTCCGTCGATCTGCCCCTGGTAGACGAAGCGCTCGTCTACCCCCCGCGACGACCGGTTCGGGTCGAGATCGAGGCCGCGGCGGTTCGCCGTGAATCCGCGGAGGCGGCCGGACGGATCGCGCGCGGCGACGAGGTGACCGGCTTGCGCGAATACGCGCCCGGCGACGGACCCGGGCGCGTCCATTGGCGCCGGAGCCTGCGTGCGGGGCG
This sequence comes from Myxococcota bacterium, assembly GCA_965223565.1. Taxonomy (GTDB): domain Bacteria; phylum Myxococcota_A; class UBA9160; order UBA9160; family UBA4427; genus UBA4427. The sequence goes on from CBDCWV010000004.1 coordinate 13,611, forward strand.
CTGGCTCGTCGGCGAGCGCGAGGGCGAGGCGGCCGGGGAGCGCGAGATCGAGCTCCGCACGACGACGGCGATGTCGGAGGCGGCCTTCGAGGAGGCCGTGGCCCGGGCGGCCTCGGAGATCCAGTGCCACCTCGAGGCCGGCTTCCGCGTCGGTCTGCGGTCGGCAAACGAACGCTTCGCGCCCGCAGCGAGTGCCGCCCATCGGCGCGCCCTGCTCGGCTATCTCGCCTGCGTCGACCGCAGCGAGCTCGAAGCGACGCGGGCGCCGGAAGCGTCGGCGTCATGAGCCGGCGCGAGTTCCGCGCCGTCGTCGAGGGACCCCGTCCGGCCGCCGCGTGGATCATGTCGCTCGTCGCGAGTGCGACGCTCTGGGTGACCGAACAGCTGCCCTGGTGGATCGTCGCAATCCAGCTCGTCTGCTACGTGACGAGCTACGCGACCCGCCTCTCGCCCCCGGCGATCCGGCGCAGTCCGATCTTCCTCAACGTCCTGATGGCGGGCATTACGACCGTCACGATCCGTTCCGCACTCGATGGCAATCCCGCGACGATCTCGTTGGCGTATTTCACGGCGCTCGCGCAGGGACTGCAGCTGCTCGACGCTCGTCCGCGGCGATCGGAATTCGTTCTCGTCGCGCTCGCACTCTTCCAGGTGATCCTCGCGTCGAACCTGACCGACAGCGTCCTGTTCCCGCCGCTCCTGATCGTCTTCCTGGCGGCCGTGACCTGGACGTTACTCGTCCACACCCTCGCGATGGAGGCAGCCGAGGCGGGCGATCCGTCCGCACTCAGACAGATCGTCGCGCCGGATCTGCGACGCATGACGGTATGGGCGACGGCCGCCGCGCTCGTCCTGGCCGGCCTGCTCTTCGTGATGATGCCGCGACTCAAGACCCACGTGCTGCGCGGAGGCGTCGGCCCCGGGCTCGCCGTCTCGGGCTTCTCCGAGCGGGTCGCGCTCGGCGACGTCGGTCGGATCCGGCAGGACCGGTCCGTCGTGCTCCGCGTCGAGAGCCTCTCGGGCGAGATGCCCGAGCCTTCGGAGTCCTATTGGCGGGGACTCGCATTCGATCATTTCGACGGCCGCAACTGGGCGATCTCAAAGCGCGAGAATCAGCCCGCACGCCGCCCGGTCAGCGGGATCGGACGATTCGGCATCACATTGCAAGACGAGTCGACCCGCCGCGACGAAGACGCCGGCGGTCCCGCGTCCCGGGCGAGCGACGACACGAGCGCGACCCCGACCCGATTGGCCCAGCGCATTCTGCGAGAGCCGGTCGACGCCGGGGTGCTGTTCACGCCCGGACGCGTGATCGAGATCGAAGGTCCGTTCCAACGTCTCGAGCGCGATCCGAACGGCGGACTCTACCTGCCCGGGCGCGGGGACGAGCGCATCCGCTACACGCTCACGAGTCGTGCGACCGAACGGGATGCCGAGCGGCTGCGTCGGGACCATGCGCGCCCGCCACACGCTGCGAGTCCGGGCGGTGCCCGACCGGACACACGCTACCTGCAGCTGCCCGCTCTCTCGCCCGAGGTCCATGCGCTGGCCGAGCGCCTCGCGACCGAGCCCACGCCCGACACGACGAGCGACTTCGAGCGGGCTCTCGCGATTCGCGACTACCTGCGCGAGCGGGGTCGCTACAGCGATTCGCCGCCACCACTCGGCCAGGGCGAGCAATCGCCGATCGAGGACTTCCTGCTGGGTCGACTCGAAGGCCACTGCGAGTATTTCGCAAGCGCGATGGTCGTCCTGGCTCGCAGCCAGGGCATGCCGAGTCGACTCGTGAACGGCTTCGCTGGAGGTGTACCGAACGATGTCGGCGGCTTCGTCGAGGTCACCCGGGCCGATGCGCATGCCTGGGTCGAGATCCACTTCGACGAGGCGGGATGGGTCCGTTTCGATCCGACGCCCATCTCGCTGCGGCTGCGGGCCGAAGATTCACCATCGCTGCTGACGCGCCTGGCCCAGCTCGGGAGCGCGATCGAGCTCTGGTGGTTCCAGCGCGTCGTCGATTTCGACAGCGCCGACCAGATCGGTGCCCTGCGCGGGCTATTCCGGAGCTGGCGAGACGAGCGGGATACACCCGTGGCCGCGAACGAGCGGGCGGACCCGCAGGCCGCACCGCGCACGTCGAATCCGCTGCGGGACCTCGTCCGACTGCTCCCGATCGCCGCGCTCGCTCTCTCGTCGCTACTCGTCACCCTCGCCGTGCGTCGGAATCGGCGCGAGCAAGGGACGCTGCCCAGTGCCTACCGCGAAGCGCTGAAGCTGCTCGCGCGCGCCGAGCTACGACGACCCGCGAACAAGACCGCCCGCGAATTCGTGGCTGCGCTACGGGGCTCGCTCTCCGCACCGGGGGGTGACGCGTTCGCACGCATCACGGATGCCTACCTCGCCGAACGTTTCGGCGACCGACCCGCCGGCGATGTCACGCGCGATCTTGCCGTGCTAGCGGACGCCGTAGATCGGATGCGTCTGCGGAATCAGACGTACGTCGCTTAGGCGCGCTTCGGCTCGCGAGAGCCAGGCGAGCAGGCGGGTCGCCGCGGGTCGCTCCTTGACGCCGCCGGTCGGCGTGACCGGCTGGAGCACGAGCGGCGTGTCGCGCGAGACGGCTTCGATTCGATCGAGCATGGCGTCGAATTCCGACTCGCGAGTCGACGGCGTCAGCACGGCCTTGACGAAGACGGAGTCGGCACGTTGGGCCACGCGCAGGAACGCCGCGTGCGCGTCATGATAGTCGTCGCCCGGGGGCATCCCGCGACCCGGCCCGGGTACGACGTCGCTCGCCAGCTTCCAATCCATCGACACGAGATCGATGGAAGCGACGCAATGCGCCAACGCCTCGGCGTGCAGGCCGTGGGTCTCGAGATAGACCCGCCGACCCCGCGCCGAGAGCGAGCCGGCGAGGGCCGCGACCGCCTCGGGCTGAAGCAGCGGCTCGCCGCCCGTCAAGCTGATCCAGCAGTCGGGCGTCGGTGCCAGCGCGTCGACGAGCCTGACGAGCTCCGGGATCGCGACCGGGTTCTCGCGGTCCTCGAATTCTCCGCAGCCCGCCGCGCGCTCGAGCCGCCAGCCCGGCGTCGCTCGCCAGGTTTGCGGCGAGTCGCACCAGCGGCAACGCAGATCGCAGCCGCCGAAGCGCACGAAGACCGTCGTCCGTCCGACCTCGGGCCCTTCGCCCTGCACCGAGACGAAGACCTCGATCAGGCTGGCGGCGTCGGAAACGGCGCCGCCCACCTCAGCGCTCGAGCAGGGAGCGGCCCATCGCGATCTCGCTCACGACCTCCTCGAGCCGCTCCGGGTGCCTCGCGAGATCGCGAATGCGGAAACGCGAGACGTGATCCGCGTCGCCGCGCGCCTCGACCCATTCGAGCTTCTCGACCAGATGCTCCGCGATCGCCAGATAGTCGAGCGCACGCTTGCCCGTCGTCTCGTCGCCTGCGAAGACGAAGGTCTCCGCGTCGCGCGTGCGGGCGAGCGAGAGTGTGGCGCCATAACGTTCCCGCGCGACGCGTGAGCAGAGATGCAGGTCGACCTCCGGGTCGACCTCGAGCACGACCATCACGTGCCCCCCGAAGTGCACCAGCCGGAAATCACGCTCGGCGACCCAGGCGACCTCGGCGGGCGGAGGCGGCACGTCGACGAGCGCCGCATCCTTGGCGAGATCGCTCGGGCGACCGGCGAGAAGCGGCGCGACATCGCTGCGAATATCCCCGCTCTTGGCCGCGATCTCGCCGATCCGCCAGCGCCAGAGCCGACCCCATCGCTCGAAGTCGTGCTGACTGAAGCGTCCGGTCGCCAGGTCGACGAGCTTGTCCGAGAAACGACTCCTCCGGCTGCAGGTCTCGAGCACGAGCGGCAGGCTGCTGTCGATCCCGTCACCCCCGTGGATTGCGTCGGTTCCGATCGAGTCACCGAGCGCAAAGCGATCCTCGGGCGGCCACTCCGCACGGTCGAACCAAGTCAGGCGACCGCGGTAGAGAGCGGACGCCTGGATCACGTCATGCGCCGGCGAGGGACTGAATCCGACCAGAAAGATCGGCGTATCCTCGCGCAGATCGGTCGCGATGCTGCGGAAGAAGGTCATCAACTCGGCTTGCGGATAGATCCAGAGGCCCTCGAGCTGGCGGATGTCGCGCGCCAGGAGGATCGCCGAGAAGAGCGAATCGGGGTCGGCGTGGACGAGGATCGCGGAGCGCTTGCGCGGGGCCGGTCGTGTCTCGTCATCGCCCTCCGGCGCGTTCGCCCGCCCGCTCCGCCCAGCCCCGCGCCCGGTCCGCCGGGCCGATGCGCCGTCTTCTTCCGCTTCGCCTTCGTCGTCTTCGTCGCCCTCGAAGGACACCTCGGCCGCATCGAAATCGCTCACGTCGTCGGGCAGCCGGGCGAGAATCTCCGAGAGATCGTCCGCATCGACGAGATCGACCTCGGTCTGCAGCTCGTTCGCATCGTCGTCGTCCGCTGCCTCCTTCGGCGTCGACACGTCGACGCCGACCGGGTCACTCTCGCCATCCTCTTCCTCCCCCTCCCCGTCATCGGAGGCCCGCGCGCCGCTACGCCGACCGCGGCGGCGACCCCGACGGCGGCGATCCGTGCCGTTACCACCCGTGTCGTCGTCGCGTGCCTCGGACCGCACCTCGGCGGCGGGGCCAGTGCCGCCGGCCGCCGGGCCGTCGTCGAGATCCATCAGGGAAACCTCTTCGAAGCGCCCGCGGCGACCGCGACCGCGGTCTCCGGAGGGACCCGCCTCGGCCTCGGTCTGATCGCGCGCGGCCTCTTCCGCCGCACTCCCGTCCGAGCCGCCACCGCGCCCGCCGCGACGAGGTCGGCGGCGCCGGCGCCCGCGCCCGCGGCCTGCGTCCTCCTCGTCCCGCTCATCGGCGCGCGGACCGAGAGGCCGGTCGCGATCGCGCGGCTCCGACTCGGCGGCTTCGGTCTCGGCGGACCCGTCGCTCTCCTCTCGCCTACCGTCTCCGGCCGACCGGCCACGTCCGCCGCGCCGCCGTCCGCGACGGCTCGGACGCGCCTCGGCACCCTCGCCCGCCGCGCGTGCGACCAGATCGAGGCCCGCTCCGGCCTCGCCCGCGACGGAGCGCAGCTCGAAGGCCGGCACGAGCGCAGCGAGCGCTCCTTCGAGGGCGCCCTCGAATCGTTCGGCGGCCAACAGCAGGCGCGGCGTCTCGAGCCGCAGTGGCGGGGCGAGACCCGCAAAGAGGATCGGTATCAGGTTGCTGATCGGTCCCAGCGATTCGAGGACCGCGGCGAGTGACGGCCAATCCATCTCCTCGCGAACCGCGATCACGACCGGATCGCCCTCCTGATTCACCCCGACGCCGTCGATGGCCGCTTGATCCGTCCCGGGCTGCGGCCATGGGCGGAGTCCTCGCAGCTCGCCCCCTGCTGCGAGCTGGGCGATCACGCGTCCCCGCAGCCCCTCCTCGCCGTCGCGCACCTTGCGGTCGTTCAGTCGGCGACGGAGCTGCCCTTCGAGGCCATCGAGGGCTCCGGCGAGATCCGCGCCCGAGAGCGGGGTCGTCGAGCGACCGCCGACCTGAACCTCGAGAACGGCACTCTCACCATCGACGCGAATCTCCGCGACGCGACGCGCCAAGACGACGAGCTCGAGCCGATCGGTCCCGACGCGCACGCAGCCGCCATGTTTCGCCGCGAGTCCTTCGAGCGCCGCAGCCGCGCGAACGAAGGCCGCGCGCGTCTCGGGTCGCACCGTTCGCGCGGCGAGCTGGGACGCATCCGCGGCCAGGATCGACCCCGTAGGCTCCGGCTCGACGACGACACGCCCGTCGGCCAGGCCGGGTGCCGCAATCGGAAGCGTCGCATGGGGCGTGCGGCCGACGAGCCCGAGCACACGACGTGCACCGGCCGGCCATTGCGGCGACACGATCACCAACTCGCCCGAGAACGCGGATTCCGCGCCTGCCTGGGCGGCCGCGGCGAGACCGGCCAACAGCGCCTCCGTGGCCGAATGCGGCGAGAAGGCAACCAGGACGGGCGTCGCGTCCGGTCGTTCGCCGCGCCCGATCGCCGCCACGCTATCCGGCACACCTTCTGCGGCGAAGACCTCGAGCCCGTTCGTCTCGACGACGTTCTGGTCGGCGATCCTCGTGAGCCACTCCCCCGCGTCGATCGGGCCCGGACGGCTCTCCGATCCGCCGCGACGCTTGCGCTGGAATCTTCTCATCATGTGGTCTTCCCCTGGCCGCCGCTCGCGCGCCTCGTCTCGAGCGCAGGCGAGCACGGCTCTTGATTCGTCCTTGCAACATCAGCTGCCGGTCGAAGGTTATGGAGGATCCATCCCGCGTCTTCGACTCGAAGCGTCCCGAGTGTTCGCGCTCGCGCTGCGATTCACTCGGGCGCCAGATCGACGACGGCGAGCGCGAGCGCACCCGATTCGACGAGCGTCGAGGTTGCGTCCTGAACGACACGCTGGAGATCGCCGTAGAGTCGGTCATGACTCAACATCGCGGGCAGCTGATCCTCTTGGTTCGCGAACTCGAGCACCACGCCACCGAACAACTTTCGATCCGAGCGTACGTGTTTGACGACGCGATTCCATCGATCGACTGGAATCTCCAGTCGAAAATCCTTGAGCTCCCGCCAATCGTCGGGCAGCTCCTCTTTCTCGAGCGAGATCACGACCTCGCTCGCAGCCTTTGCGCGGGTCACGCGCCAATGTCGATTCTGCGAGAGCAACAATCCGCTCGCCTCCTCGATCGGGCCTGATTGCCCGCCCTCCCCGCGCGAGCCGGCGCGGTCAGTTGCTCGATTCCCCCGCCCTCAGCTCCGCGAGAAAGGGCTCGAAGAGTGACTCGACGCGTGCGCGATCGAGCGACGACCGGGCAGCGACGTCCGACTTCGCCGATGCGTCGGCGACACAGGTCGTTGCGACCGTGAGCAGCCGCCGGGCGCCGTCCTCGTCGCCCGACTGCCACCGCGTCCAGGCCGACTCGTCGAGATGCCGCGCCAGCAATGCCCGATCGGTCTGCGCCGAGAGGGCCTCGCAAGTCTCGTCCGTCCACGACCCGATCGCCTGGTCGCGCGCGGCGTCGGCGAGTCCCCGCAGCGACTCGCGGCCGAGCTCCATGCGCTCCGCGACCCAGCTCGTGGGCGGCGGCCAGGGTCCGAGCTGCCCGGCGCGGATCTCGTGCTCGGTGGTGGCGAGTGCCTCTTCCGGGGTTGCTGCCGGGGTTGCTGCCGGGTCTGCCTCCGCGAGCGCGGCGCGCGCGAGGTCACCGGGCGTCGCCTGCTTCTCGAGCTCGTCGGGAAAGAGCCGACCCCGCCATTCGACGAAGCCGGTCGGCAGTGGGCGATCGGCGGGCTGCGCCCGACTGGCACGCCAGACCAATGCCCGCAGCGCGTCGCGATCCACCTCGAAGAGCCGCTCGGACGACCCCGCCGTCAGACTGCGGAGGAATCCGCGCACCTTGCTGCGACCGGCGTTGTAGATCTTGAAATCGAGGATCCCCCGCCCCTCGTCGAAGCGCATCTCGAAGAGTCGTGCGCCGCCGTTCGGATGTGGCTCGGCGAGATAGCCCATCCGCGTACCGCGAAAATCCGCGGTCGAGACGTGCGCGGCCTGCCAGCGATCGACTGCGGGCAGCGCGCGACGCGCTTCCCGCGCTGCCGGAGGTTTCTGCGCGGCGACCTCGATCCCCTGCGACCGCAGGCGATGACGCGCTCGCCTCAGCAGCTTTCGGCCCGCCTTGTCGAGCCCGGTGTCGTCTGCGCTGAGCAGCACTTCGATACCCTTCTCGGCTTCGCCCCAGACCTCGACGAGCTCCTCCGCATCGTCGACGGCTTCGACCAGCACCCACGCGAGCAGGCGGGCAGCGGCCTTCGCATCGAGCGCTTCGAGCACGCGGAGCGGATCCCCATTGGCGGGGCGAATCTGGTCCGCCAGCTCCGGCAGATCGCCGGCGGCACGTTCGAGGCTGTCCGGAAGACTCATCGTTCATCCATCATGCATGCGGGGGGTCGACGATCCCATTCACGAGGCGAAGGCTCAGCTCGGGCTGTGTGGGTCATGCAGCTTTCGGTGCTCGTCCATCGCGTAGCGATCCGTCATCCCCGCAATGTAGTCCGAGATGGCCCGATCCGTCCCCTCCCGCGGAAAACGCGCACGCACCTGCTCGGGGAGCAGCTGGGGATCTGACCGGTAGGTCCGGAACAAATCGCCGACGATCCACTCGGCCTTGCGCGTACGCCGCAGGACGTCGGGATGGCGATAGAAATGTTCCAGCAGGAACTGCTTGAGCTCACGCTTGGCTCGGTCGATCTCGTTCGAGAAGCCGACCAGGGCGCCGGCGCGCGTGCGCAGCTCGGCGAGCGATGTGGGCGGGTCCGCGGCGATTCGCCGCGAGGTCTCCTCGATCAGATTCGTATTGAGTAGATCGAGCAGCGCCGCGATCGTCTGCGTACGCGCGACCGAGAACGACGGGCCGAGATCCGACGAGCCGCGTCGCCTCGCCTGCGCTCGCTTCCAGAGCGGCTGCGCGTCGAGCAGGTCGATCGTCAGCAGACCGCTACGAAGACCGTCGTCGAGATCGTGATGGAGGTAGGCGATCTCGTCGGCTCGATCCGCGACCTGGGCCTCGAGACTGCGCTGGGCCTGGATCGGCGGCAGCGGAACCGGATGGCTCCAGGCGTGACCGTGCTTGAGGATGCCTTCGCGCGTCTCCTGTGTGAGGTTGAGGCCACTCCAATCGGGATAGCGTTCCTCGAGCAGGTCGACGATCCGCAGGCTCTGCCGGTTGTGGTCGAAGCCGCCCTCGGCCTCCATCAATTCGTCGAGCACGGCCTCGCCGGCGTGGCCGAAAGGCGTGTGACCGAGGTCGTGGGCGAGCACGATCGCCTCGGCGAGATCCTCGTTCAGGCGCAATGCGCGGGCGATCGTGCGCGCGACCTGGGCAGCCTCGATCGTGTGGGTCAGGCGATTGCGATAGTGGTCGTCGTCGAGATAGACGAAGACCTGGGTCTTGAACTCCAGGCGCCTGAACGCACGTGCATGAACGATGCGATCGCGATCGCGCTGGAAGGCCGTGCGATAGGCGTGGTCGGGCTCCGGAACGAGCCGCCCTGCCGAATCGCCGGACCGTGCGGCCCACGGCGCCAGTCGGGCCCGCTCCTCATCCTCGAACTGCTCGCGTGTCCGCCAGGTCATCGCCCGCTGGTCGCTACTCCGGTCGCGCCGGGCGAGGCGGCATGTCCGTCTCGTCGGCCTCGCGCAACAGCTCGCGCAATGCGGCGCGGCTCTCGGCGTCGATCTCCTCGAGTGCGGGTCGCTCGCGCTCGTAGCGCTCGACCGGCTTCGTGGGCGACGCTACGCGACCGCCCACAGCCGTCCCTGAAGCGTCGCCGGACCTCGTGTCGGACGCGCGAGACCGATCTCCACCGCCCTGGACCAGGACGTACAGAGCCAGGCCCGCGACGAGCAGCGCGCCCAAGCCGATGATCCAACGCAGTCCGCCCATCTTCCGCTCTGCTCAGCTCCTGGAAGCTTTTTCCCACGGGGAAATCACGCCGGAGGCTACGGCCGCCGGCCCGGACTGTCAACACGCGGTCAGGCGTCCACGCCGACGGGCGGGCGCGACCGCTACGCTCTCGCGATGTCGATCCTCCGCCCGCTGCCCGAACGACTCCTGCTTGGCCCCGGTCCCTCGAATGCGCATCCGAGCGTCCTCGAGGCGATGGGCCGGCCGCTGCTCGGCCACCTCGATCCCGAGTTCATCGCGCTGCTCGATCGCGTGAACGAGGGTCTGCGCAGCGTATTCGGGACGACGAACGCGCTCACCCTGCCGATCTCGGCCACCGGCAGCGCCGGCATGGAGGCGGCACTCGTGAACCTCCTCGAGCCCGGCGACGCGATCGTCATTGGCGTCGCGGGCGTCTTCGGCGGACGCATGGCCGAGGTCGCGCGGCGCGCCGGGGCCCGTGTCAGCACGGTCGAGGCGGAGTGGGGCCAGGCACTCGATGCCGACGCGATGCGCGACGCGATTCGACGGACGTCGCCGCGGGTCGTCGCGTTCGTCCACGCCGAGACCTCGACGGGCGTCTGCCAGCCGGTGGAGGCGATTGCCGCCGCGGCCCGCGAGGTGGGGTCGATGGTCGTGCTCGATTGCGTGACCTCGCTCGCCGGTCGTCCGGTCGAGCTCGACGCCTGGGGGATCGACGCGGCCTATAGCGGCAGTCAGAAATGTCTCTCCTGCCCACCCGGGCTGTCGCCCGTCTCGTTCTCGACACGCGCCGTCGACCACGTCCGCGCGCGCAAGGCACCCGTCCAGAGCTGGTTCCTCGATCTCGGACTGCTCGCCGGCTATTACGGCGGCGAACAGCGCGTCTACCACCACACCGCGCCGATCACCGCCATCTACGGCCTGGCGGCCGGTCTGGACCGCGTGCTCGAAGAGGGTCTACCGGCGCGATTCGAGCGCCATCGCCGTGCCGCCGCTCGCCTGGTCGAAGGACTCGAGCCGCTCGGATTCACGCCACTCGTCGCGGCACCCGATCGGCTGCCGATGCTCACCTCGGTGCGCCTGCCCGCGCGGGTCGAAGAGCGCGGTGAGGCCGCCGTCCGCGCTCGGCTGCTCGCCGAGTTCGGGATCGAGGTCGGCGCGGGGCTCGGCCCGCTCGCCGGCCGCATCTGGCGAATCGGCCTGATGGGCGAGAACGCGCGCGCCGAAGCCGTCGACCGGCTGCTCGAGGCACTCCGCAAGATCCTCGACTGACGCACTCGCGCGGACGCGTCAGCCGCGCAGCTCCCGCTCGAAGAGCGCGAGGGTCTTCTGCCAGGCGTCCTCGGCGCTCGCTGCGTGATAGCTGTCGCGCTGGTCGCAATGGAAGCCGTGGTCGGCGTCGTCGTAGACGACCACTTCGTGCGCGACGCCGGCCTGCTCGAGCGCTTGGCGGATCGCGGCGACCTGATCCGGTGGGATCATCGCGTCCTGCCCGCCGAAATAACAATGGATACGACCCCGGATCCCCGACGTACGCGAGACCGTCGACGCACCGCCGCCCGGCCCTTCCGGCGCAGCGATTCCCCCTCCGTAGTAGGCGGCGGCCGCCGCGACGTCGGTCTCACAGGCGGTGAGGTAGGTCATGTGGCCTCCGATACAGAAACCCATCGCGCCGATCCTGCTCCCCTCGACGTCGTCACGGCTGCGCAGGTACGCGAGCGTATCCCTCGCATCCGCGATCATCTGGTCTGCCGCGAGGGCCCCGAGATGCTTCATGCCCTCCGCCATCCCGGCATCGTCGTAGGCGAGCTCGATTCCCGCCCCGGTGCGGTGGAAAAAATCCGGCGCGATCGCGACGTAGCCTTCGGCGGCAACCCGACGGGTCACGTCGCGGATATGGTCGTTCACGCCGAAGATCTCCATGTAGACGATCACCGCGGGTAAGGGCTTCGCCCGCGCAGCCTCGGGCAAGGCGAGATAGGTGCCCATCGTCTCGCCGTTCGACGTCGTGATCTCGATTCGTTCGGTTTCGATCCCCATCTCTTTCGTTCCTCCCTTGGTCGTGCCGGGTCGCGTCCGGCTAGGCATGGTCCCGCGCGCTCGTCTCGAGATGCGCCGTCACCGCCTCGAGGAACGCGACGGGATTCTCGTTGTGCGGATGGTGCTCGGCCTCGGGAATCGTCTGGCGACGCACGCGCGGCAGATTCTGCTCGAGGAGGTCGGCTCCCGGCAACCAGTCGCGATCGGCCGCGCCAACGAGCACGAGACATGCTCGATCGATCTCGTGCAGTCGCTCGACGAGCGACGTCGAGTCGAAGAAGGCCCGCCCGAGACCGCGATAGCTCTCCGGGCTCATCGCGCCGAGCCGGCGGCGATGATGCTGCCAGTAGCGCTCACCCCAGGCCGCGACCGTCTGCGAGACCCGCGGCCGCGAGACGCGCTCGATCAGCGACTGGACGTCGCCCATACCGCGCACGAGGCCGATCTCGGCGGCCCTCGCGAACGCCGCTCTCGGAATCGACCGTGGCGTCTCGGGACCGGTGCAGACCAGCACGAGCCGGCGCAGCCGTTCCGGATGCGCGAGGGCCAGGCGGAGCGCCACGAAGCCACCCATCGAATGACCCAGCAGATCCACCCGCTCGACGCCGAGGGCGTCGAGAAAGGCGATCTGATCCATCACAAGCTGCTCGAAGGTCCATCCCGAAGCCCCTGGTTTCGAATCGGAATCTCCGTGACCACGCAGGTCGGGCACGAGCACGCGTCGGCGCCGGCCGAGCGCGGCCGCCACGCCGACGAAGTCGTCGCGATGGCCCGTGAAGCCATGCAGACAGAGAAGCGGTGGCGGCGAGGCGGGCTGGCCCCCTCGCTCGCCCCGATCGACCTCGTGCCAGGCGACCTGGCCGGTGCGCGTCTCGCAGGTCCTTGGCTCACTGCGATCGACACCACAGAGGGGCAGCGCCGTCGCTGCGGCCGCCTCGGTCGTGACCGGCGCGTGTTGGCGTCGCGCCGCCTGGGCGCGGTCGTCTGCGACATCAGCCGGCATGCAGCCGCACCCAGTCGCAGGGTCGGGCGATGATCTCCGCCTCGGCCCGCGCCAGCTCCGCGCAGCGCGACTCGGCGACCGGCCGACCGACCAGGCGCACGGCGAGCTCGAGGAAGACGCCGTGATGACGCGCCTCGCTCGCGAGCAGGCCGCGATAGAGCGCCGCCAATCGTGTATCGCCCAGCGCCTCGGCAAGCAGCTGGAAGCGCTCGCAGCTGCGCGCCTCGATCAGGGCCGAGATCAAGAGCAGATCGAGTAGCCGCTCGGGCTCGTCCCTGCGCACCAGGGCATGGAGCGCCATGCCGTAGGGGCTGGGCCGAATCGTCCGATAGCGCACGCGTCGCCGATCGAGCTCGCCGAGGACCGTCTCGAAATGGGCGAGCTCCTCACGGGCCAGCTCGGCGAGCGGCTCCTGTAGGAAGCGATGGTGCGGATAGGAGAAGAGCAGCTTGATGGCGGCGCCCGCCGCCTTCTTCTCGCAATGGGCGTGATCGAGCAGCACGTCGTCGATTCCGGCCAGCGCGGCCGGCAGCCAATCGGGCGAGGTCTGGGTCGCGAGGTGCAGCACGTCGCGAGTCTATCGCGCGACGACCCCGTCGCTCGCGCGGCCCCGCATCGCATCGATCGAGCCGTGAGCGAGCTGCTAGGTTTTCCGCCATGCGAACTCGAGCGCTCGGCCGAAGCGGGCTGCAGGTGAGCGAGGTCTCGCTCGGATCCTGGCTGACGCTCGGGACCCGCGTCGACCACGCCGAGACGGCTCGCCTGGTCCATCGCGCTTTCGACCTCGGCATCAACCTCTTCGACACGGCCGATGTCTACCAGGACGGCGAGGCTGAGCAGGCGCTCGGGAGCGCCGTCGCGTCGCTGCCGCGTCAGCACGTCGTCCTCGCCTCGAAGTGTTTCTTCGCCATGTCCGAGCGGCCCAACGATCGCGGCCTCTCGCGCAAGCACGTCGTCGAGAGCGTCGAGCAATCCCTCCGGCGTCTCGGGACCGACTACCTCGACCTCCACCAATGCCATCGCGCGGATCCCGACGTCCCGCTCGAGGAGACGGTCCGGGCCTACGAGGACCTGATCCGCCAGGGAAAGCTCCTCTACTGGGGCGTCTCCCATTGGACCCCGGCAGAGCTGCGCGAGGCCTGCGAGATCGCCGATCGGCTCGGTGGCTATCGCCCGATCTCGAATCAGCCCGAGTACTCGATCCTCGCCCGCGAAATCGAGTCCGGCCTGCTCGCGACCGGCCGTCGCGAGGGGATCGGTCAGATCGTCTTCAGCCCCCTCGCCCAGGGCGCACTCACGGGCAAGTACAGCGGCGGACGCATCCCCGAAGCGAGCCGCGCGAACGATCCGAAACGCAACCGCTGGATGGGCGCGCGACTCGACGCCGACGTGCTCGCTCGGATCGATCGGCTGCGCCCCCTGGCGGATGAAATCGGCGTATCGATGGCCCAGCTCGCCCTCGCCTGGTGTCTGCGACGGAGTGAGGTGGCCAGCGTGATCGTAGGCGCGACCCGGATCGAGCAGCTGGAGGAGAACGCTAAAGCGGTCGGAGTCGCGTTGCCCGACGAGGTCGTCCAGGCGATCGATGCGATCTTCCCGGGCCCGCCGAGCGATGACTGACGCGCCACTCGGGCGGAGCAGCCAGTCCGACACACACGACCCCGCGCCCCCCACTTCGCCGCGGATACGCCTCTTTACGCAGGCGACCAATCCCTTTGCCGCGAAGGTCGCCGCCGCCCTCGCGATCAAGTCGCTGCGCTTCGAACGCGTCGTGTCACGGGGCCCGGAGGACGTCGCGCGCTGGAGTCCGGTGACGCGTACGCTCCCGGTCCTCGAGATCGACGGCGAACGGCGCGCCGACTCGGGCGAGATCCTCGACTGGCTCGAAGCGCGCTATCCCGATCCCCCGCTCTACTCGACCGACGCTCGTACGGCCGACGCCCAGCGCCGTCTGTCGCGATGGTCCGACGACGCGTTCGCCTGGTATTGGACGCGTTGGAACGCCGCGCGCGAGAGCGAGGCGGCGAGCACGCAGGCGACCCCGTTCTTCGCGCGCTGGGTCGCAGCGCTCAGACGGCGACTCAGGCCGCCCTCGGCGCGCACGGTCCGTGCCCGCGTCGTCGAGCGCGAGCTCGCGGATCGCCTCGACGACCTCGTCGTCTTTCTCGGTCAGCGTCCCTATTTCCATGCCGACGAGCCGAGCGGCGCGGACGTCTCGGTCTACGGTGTGCTCAGTGCGCTCAGCGACGGCGTGATCCCCGAGGTGGCTTTCGCGATCGAGTCTCGGCCCGCGCTCGCCGGCTATCGGAGGCGGATGGACGGGCTCGTACGGGCGGTCACCGGGTCCGCTGAACGGGTGTCTCGCCGGCAGGACGACGATACCCTCCGGATCTCGGACGAGGAGCAGAGCGATGCATGATCTCGTGATTCGGGGTGGCACGATCGTCGACGGCAGCGGCGAACCGCCGCGGGAGGGGGACGTCGCCGTCGAGGACGGTCGCCTCGTCTCGGTCGGCGAGACGGCGGGCCCGGCCCGGCGCGAGATCGCGGCCGAGGGGCGACTGATCACGCCCGGCTTCGTCGACGTCCATACGCACTACGACGGTCAGGTCAGCTGGGACGCGCTGCTCGAGCCCTCGATCTACCACGGTGTCACCACCGTCGTGATGGGCAATTGCGGCGTCGGCTTCGCGCCGGCGGCGCCCGATCGGCACGAATGGCTGATCGGCTTGATGGAGGGCGTCGAAGACATTCCGGGCACGGCGCTCGCCGAGGGCATCTCGTGGGACTGGGAGAGCTTTCCGGAATACCTCGACGCGATCGAAGCGCGCCCCCATGCGCTCGACTTCGCGGCCCAGGTACCCCACGGCGCCCTGCGCGGCTACGTCATGGGCGAGCGCGGTGCCGACCACAACGAGCACCCGACCCCGGACGAGATCGCGCGCATGGCGCAGCTCACGCGCGAGGCGATCGAAGCCGGGGCGGTCGGCTTCACGACCTCGCGCACGATCAACCACAAGACCGTCGACGGCCAGCACACGCCCAGCTACACGGCGACCGCCGAGGAGCTCTTTGGAATCGCCGAGGGACTGCGCCAGGCGGGTGCGGGGGTCCTGGAGATCGTCGGGGACTTTCCCGACCTCGAGCCCGAGTTCGCCATGGTGCGCGGGATGGCCGAGCGTAGCGGGCGGCCGCTCTCCGTCAGTGTCTCCCAGCTGAACGAACGACCCGACGACTGGCGCCGCATGCTCGAGCTGATCAGCCGTGCCCAGGCAGACGGTGTCGCGCTTCACGCGCAGGTCGCGCCGCGCCCGGTCGGCGTGATCATGTCGCTCGAGTCGACCTTCAATCCCTTCATCCAGAATCCCGTCGTCGCCGAGCTCGCCGGCCGCCCGCTCGCGGAGCGTGTCGCCCGCCTGCGAGACCCGGCGCTGCGCTCGCGCGTCGTGGAGGGCGGCATGATCATGGATCCGCAGAAGCTCTTCCGGATGGGCGACGTGCCGGATTACGAGCCGCCGGCCCACGCCTCCCTGGCCGCGCTCGCCGAAGCGGCCGGTGAGCCCGTCGTCGGCTACGCGCTCGACGTCCTGCTCGAGGGCGAGGGTACGGGACAGATCTTCATGCCGGCACTCAACTACGTGCACGGCAACGCCGACCATTGTCTCGAGATGCTTCGCCACCCGTACAGCGTGCCCGGTCTCGGCGACGGCGGCGCGCACGTGAGCTTCATCTCCGACGCCAGCTTCTCGACCTATCTGCTGACCCATTGGGCGCGGGATCGCGCCCGGGGCGATCGGCTTCCGATCGAGTTCGTCGTGCAACAGCAATGTCGCGCGACGGCCGAGCTGGTCGGCTTCCTCGACCGCGGCCTGCTCGCGCCCGGCCTCAAGGCGGACGTGAACGTGATCGATTTCGACGCGCTCCGGCTGTGCAAGCCCGAGATGCGCTACGACCTCCCGGCCGGCGGCAAGCGGCTGGTCCAAAAGGCGACCGGCTACGACTACACGATCGTCAGTGGCGAGATCGTGCTCGAAGCGGGCCGACCGACCGGCGCGACGCCCGGTCGCCTCGTACGCGGCGCCCAGCAGCCGGCCTGACACGCACGAGCCAACGCACCCCCGACCTGGATAGGAAGACATCATGTCCCAGCTGACGCTCGACAACCTCGACATCCACTCGACCGATCTCTATCTGACGCGCGGATACCCCTTCGAGGAGTGGGATCTGCTGCGGCGCGAGGCGCCGATCTTCTGGTACGAGCGGGAGGGAATCGACCCCTTCTATGCTGTGACGCGCCACGCCGACATCCTGACGATCTCGAAGCATTCCGAGGTCTTCGTCAACAGCCGTCGGCTACGACTGCAATCCCAGGAAGACGACGCGCGCCAGGCCCTGTCGACGAAGCTTCGGATCGAGCAGCGCGGCTGGGACCCGAACGAGGTCAGCGACTTCATCCTGATGGACGACCCGCGCCACCGCGCGTTCCGCCTGCTGATCGCGAAACGCTTCACGCCCGCGGCGCTGCGCAAGCTCGAGAAGCACTTCGCCGAGCTGTCACACGGCTTCGCGCAGGAATTCGCGGCGGAGCTCGCGTCTGCCGGCCGGCGCGGCGAGACGACGGACTTCGTGAAGGGCTTCGCGGAGAAGCTCCCGCTCGCCGCGATCGGCGAGATGATGGGGCTGCCGGATGGCGATTGGAAACGGCTCAAGCAGCTGACGAACGTGATGATCGGCGCCCCCGAAAAGTCGTTCTTCCACGAGGGTGAGGATCGCAACACGGGCGTCTGGCGTGCGATGGACGAGATGACCGACTACATGATCGACCTGATCCACGATCGCCAGGCCAGCGGACCGGGCGGCGACGATCTGTCGAGTCAGCTCATCCACTCGACGATCGACGGCCAGCCCTTGACCGAGCAGCAGCTCCAGGGCTTTCTGTTCGTCGTCCTCGCGGCCGGAAACGAGACGACCCAGAACGCGATCAGCGGCGGCGTCGCTGCGCTGCTCGAGCACCCGGAACAGCTCGCCCTGCTCGCCGAGCGGGCCCATGACGAGGAGCTGATCGTGTCCGCGGGAGAAGAGATCCTGCGCTGGACCTCGCCCGTACTCCAGTTCGCGCGCACGGCGGTCGAAGATTTCGAGCTCTCGGGCGTCGAGATCAAGGCCGGCGAGGACGTCGGCATGTGGTATCCGTCCGCGAATCGGGACCCCGAGGTCTTCGACGATCCCTACCGCTTCGACATCACGCGCAAACCGAATCGCCATCTCGCGTTCGGCGGCTACGGGGCGCATTTCTGTCTCGGCGCCAATCTCGCGCGCTGGGAGCTGCGAGCAGCCTTGCGCGCCCTCGCCCCCGTATTGCCACAGATGGAGCTGGCGAGCGGCCCGGAGCGATGTCCGAACCTTCACGTCTCGGCGATCCATCGACTCGAGGTGCGTGCCGCCGCTTGAGCCCGTGCCGACGACTCCGCCGCGAGCCACGAGGCCGCGGCGAATCCCATCGGGTCAGTGGCGCAAAACGTCGAGTCGCTCCGGTCCGTTCTCGAGATAGACCGGCACGCCCGCGTACGCGAAGTCAGGCGTGAAACCGACCTCGCCTGCGGCGAAGCGTTCGACGAAGGCGCCGATCGCCTCCTGGGCGACCAGCCGCGCGAGCCCCGCGCCGATACAGTGATGGGCGCCGCCCGAGAACGAGATGTGCCGCGGTAGACCGCGATCGAGGCGATAGTGGTCAGGCTCGTCGAAGACGCGCTCGTCGCGATTGGCGGACGCGATTCCCGCGAGCACCCTCGCGCCCGCCTCGATCGGCTCCCCTGCGACGTCCGTCGCGCGCGTGCAGACGCGCATCACGAACAGCACGGGCGGATCGAGTCGCAGGCTCTCCTCGACTGCCGCCGCGATCGACGTCGGCTGAGCGCGTAGGTGCGCATGGAGCGCCGGGTCGCGCAGAATGCGATACAGCATGCTGCCGATCAGGTTCGTCGTCGTCGAGATGCCACCGAGGACGACGTGCGCCGTCAATGTCCGCAGCACGACCGGCGAGAGCGCTTCGCCGTCGAGCCGACTGCGCACCAACCGCGCGAGCAGATCATCGGGTGCGGCGGGATCCCGCCGCACGTCGACCAGCCCGTCGAGATAGGCGGCGAACTCGGGAAACGCGCCCGCGAGCCCGACCCCGCGCTCCGTCCGATTGAGCACGGGCCAATCACTGTGCAGGAGCTCGCGCACCCAGGCGACGATCCGTTCCGAATCCTCGAGCGGAAATCCGAGCAGATGGAAGCTCACGCGATTGCTGATCTGGTCCGTGAAGCGCGAGACGAGCTCCCGCGTCTCGCCCGGCGCCCAGTCGGCGAGCAGGCGCGACGCCTCGGCGCGCGCGAAGGGACGCTCGGCGGCGATCTTCGCCTTCTCGAATCCGCCCCGCATGATGCGCCGCAAACGCGGATGCCGCGGCGGATCCATCTCGCCGAGCATGCGTTCCTCGTCGGGCATCGCGACGGCCTTGAACCCGTCGCCGTTCGCGAACGTCCGCGGATCCCGCAAGACCGTCCAACAATCCGCCCAGCGCGACACATAGAGATGTCCGCTCGGCAATCGGACGACCGGCGCCTCCCGCCGCCAACGCGCCGCCACCTCCACCATCGCCTGCGTCTGTCGGTGATCGAAGAGATCGAAATCGTCAGCCTCGAATTCAGCCACCATCTCGAGAAGATGCCAAACCCGCAAGCCCAAAGAACGGGCAGCCGCAAACCGCGACAAGAAGCACCGCGGCGTCCAGGTGTTCGGACCCTGCGAAGACGCACCGCCCTCTCCGCCCAGCGCAGCGGAAAATGGCGTCCCAAACCGACGTGACATGGAATCGCGCGATAGAGTGGGTGGAGATCGAGAGATCGCGCGATGCCCTCGGGACGGATCCCGGTCAGTCCCACGAGGCCCCTCAACCGACCCCAGACGACTTCCCGGGAGATCCCAACCATAAGTAGAACAGGGGGAACGGGGGGCAGACAACAGCGCGCCACGGATCGCAACACATCTGCGGGGTCGGGAGGGACGATGTCCGAAGGTCGGCTCGCCGCGCTCACGAGCGGCGCGACAGTAGCCGACGCCGCGTCGGAGGCTGGGTTCGACCGAACGACCGTCCACCACCGGTTGCCGGACGACACTCTCGGGGCGCTCGCGATTCTCCGCGGCTCCGGCCTGCTCCGCGGGGATCGCGCCCCAACCGGATCCGAGGACCCACAGACGGTCGCGCGAACAGCTGAGGCAGACCTTGCTCGGCAACAAGTCGAACTGAATTTGCGCCGCATGATCAACGGCCTGTTGCGGGGCTAAACACGGTTACGAGCCTGCCGACGCACTCCAATCGAGACTCCGCTTCGAGACAAGCCGATCGAGCAATTTCGCCCGATCGGGCCCCAGGATGTGCGCCAGCTCCTCGAAGTCGGCAGTGACCGTCCGATCGATCTTCGAGTACCGCAGCGCACGCCCGACGTAGGGATTCGTCGGGACCTCGACGAGGTAGTCTGGCACGAGCGCGTCCATGCTCTCCGGCAGATCGCCCTGCTCCACCTCGTAGGCGCGCATCGCGATAACGACCTGGGCGAGCGCGAGCTTCGCCTCGAAGGCGCATCGCTTCAGCTCGAATCGCTCGAAGTCGGGATGCGCGATCATCACGAGCAGCTCGCCCACCGGGTTCGGCCTCACGAGCACACCGATCGCGTCGAACGACGAGCGCTCCTCCGATTGCGCGGTGTAGACCGAGACGCAGTCCCGCCCCGTGTTCTCCCGCCTGATTCGGTAGAGATCGGCCATCCGAGAAACGGTCCGATTCGGCTGCATCAGGTAGTCGTTGGGCACCATGCGAGCTAGGAGCGACGCCCAATCGTCTTCGGCCACGTCGACGACGGCCTGGGGATTCGTCCCGTCCTCGAAGGCCTTCAGTGCCACGCTCCGAGTCCAGATGTACTCGTTGGCCCACATTCGCTGCCAACTCTCGCGCTGCGCACGCGCCGCCGACACTTCCGCCGAGAGAGCCTTGGCCGATTCGGCGGACAACGGGTGGCGCGCGGCGATTTCCTCCAGCGATGCGAGCGAGATCCCTTGGACGCTCCCCGAGATCATCATTCCGATCAGGTCGATGTCGGGATGCGCAGCCATCTCACGTCCGGCTCGAATACCGAACATCGCGAGGTCGAGAGCTTCCTCGCGGAGACCGTCACGCTCCAGCACCAGGGCCTTCGCAGTCGCGACTCGGGTCAGCCCGTGCAGCCCCATCACCCCGTCGTCGGTCGTCTCCTCGTAGAGGTCGATAGACTTGTCCGCTCCGATCGCGTCGGCCGGGTCTCCGGCGAGGACGGCGTCGCGAAGCTTGGTTTGCTGAGCGAATTGCTGCTGGACCCACGCGGCGTCAGAGAAGTCGCCCTCGCGGAAAGCGACCAGCGTGGCGTGAGCGCGCTTGTGATCGAAGTCTTCAAGCGCCTGGCCGAGCACCGCGAAGGTCAAGTGCGCCGGACCGCCGTTCCGTCGTCCCGCGGCCGCGCCGATCAGATCACGGTCCCCGGCGTCATCGAGGTCGCCTGGCGCGAGCAGCACCCAGCCGGGGAACGCTACGACCAGGAACAGGATGAACAGACCCGCTGCACGGACGAGCTTGAACAGGGGTCGGCCGAGCCCCCCGCGCTTCTTCGATTCGATGGGCATAGGCGTCGGATCGACCCGCGGGCGAGCGCGCTAAAGCACACATCCCGGCCTCATCGTTTCCCGCGTTACTATCGGAGAACGATTTCTCCGCGAATCCCAGACCATTGCGAACGCTTCACCCGCCGACCTTGCTGCAAGGAGGCGCTTCATCGGTCGATCGGAAGCGGCCCGATCGACTGCGGCGACGGCACCGCGGTCAATTCGAAATTGTTCGCTGCGAACTTCGCGGGGCGCTCTGCACGTGTGTCATGCACATGCTCGCGCCGACAATATTCGACTCCTCACGTCCGCGTTCGTGTCGACTCCGACGTACAGAGCCGGGTTCCTACCCACCCTCGACGTCGATCAGTGCGGTGGATTTTCGCGCCGCGGACCGGACGACGACGAAGGCGACCTGAGGGTCGTCGAGGAGGAGGTAGGGAGCAGCGCGGAAAGACGCCGTACTGAGCGGCGTCGAGTGGCGTCCCATACCCGTCGTACTTGGAACCGTTCCAGCAGAGCGGACCAAAGTGTCCGCCCAGCGCAGCGGGGATTGGCGTCCCAAGGCGATGCCACTTGGAACCGGAGTCTAGACTGGATTCGTCAGGTCGAGAACCTCCGTCTGCTCGTCACCGACGGGCCTCAGGCGACGGTCACGCCACTCTCGGGCCACTGAGAGTCACTACCCGACGGTCCCGACCGGTACTGGAACACCAGGACATGGGCGATCAACAGACTGCCACAGACCGCCACACTTCGGCCGAATCGGGGCCGACACTGTCGCGCCCGCAGCTCAGCGCACTGGAGGGACTCGCGGCGGGTTCGACCGTCACCGACGCCGCGAGGCTGGCCGGCGTCGACCGGACGACCGTGCACCGATGGCTGCGAGAGGACTTTCGCTTCCAGGCCGCCTGGAACCGCCTCCGGGCCGATCTCGAACGCGAGGTCGAAGCTCGCATCGAAAAGCTCGTCCAGGTGGCCCTGACGGCCGTCGAGGAGGCGATAGCCGGCGGAGATGCCCGGGTCGCGCTGGCGGTGCTCAGGGGGACTGGGTTCCTGGACGGCTCACGACGGACGATCGGCGCGGAGGACGGCGAGAGGCTGGCGGCCGACGCCCGGATCACGCGATGGGAGGAGGACGCGGCGCGGGGCCTGCGCGAGGTCGTGGCCGGGCTCTCGCCGTGTCCCTGACCACTGCGCTATGCCGCCCTGTCAGAGCGTCTCGACGGCTTCGAGAAGTCGATCTGCGTAGGCGTCCGCCGCGAGTCGGACCCAGCTCGGCGTGATCCAGATCGTCCACACACCGACCAGCGCGACGCAGGCGGCCAACGAGAAACCGGCGACGGTCGAGTCCACCGAGTCGCCGAGCGTGCCCATCGCGCCGACCACAGCGATCACGGCCCCGACGACCGCAAGGCCGACTCCGAGCGGCTTCATGCCCCACAGGTTCCGCCTGAAGCCGTAGTTGCAGTTCTCCTCGAAGACGAGGCGGAATCGAGTTCGATCTCGGGTGCGTGCGATCAGACGCTCCACAGCGCTCTCGTAGACGAGGTCCGCGCTCGCCGGATCTCGGGCCTCTTCGACCGAGTCCGGGATCTCCAAGTCCGGCATCAGCTCCCCTAGTCGCCGGTGGACTCGCTCCAGCTGAGCGGGGTTCTCAGCCGAGCGATGGCGGAGCCTTATCGTGGTCGGCGCGCCGCCCCAGATCCCGAATAGCTTGGGCTCCCTCCGCTTGCCGAGATCCCTGCCGAGCTGGGTGAATAGGGCTGTGCCGCCGAGGGTCGCTATCACGCCGACCGTCGGTCCCGACGCAGAATCGCCGCCCAGATCGAACAGCGACAGAACCAACCCCACCGGCAGGATCACGAGCAGGCTCGGCTGGAGCCGAGCGCGGCGGTTGTACGGGTCCCACGGCAGCTCGGACAACGCTAGTCCTCGATCTCGTACTGGAAGTCGACCGGATCGATACTCGTGTAGTTGTCCCGCCCAGGAGCATCGTGATGATGCCAAATCGGTCGACCTGCCGTCTCGTAGACGTGCACCCCGCGCCGCCGCAGCGCGTTCGTCACCTGTCGGGAGGGGTGCTTCGGCGCGTCCTTCGACGCGGACACGAAACCCGTCCGGAGCTTCTGGTCGCTCAGCAGCCGAGGACCGACGAGTCGATTCAAGATGGTCGGCCCGAGGTTTCGGCGACTGCCGTGATGCGGGACCTGGAGGAACCGGATCGAGTTGTAATCGAACCTCTCGGCGTCGAGCCTATCGGCTGCGGCGGTCAGGGCCGGGACCCCAGCGTCGCCCGTGAGCAGCACGTGATGCCCAGGTTCAGGATTCAGCAAGATCAGTGCACTTGAGTTGTTCTCGGCGCTCGTCTCACCATCGTCGCCGAGCGTCTCGAAAGTCCAGTCCTCAAACTTGCGAACCGCGGCGGCGAGGCCACGACCAACGAGTCCCGCCGACTGCGACGGCTGCTGACCGAACACGGATGCAAGCCCTCCGGCCGGCGCGGTCTGCTGCTGGCTGAACGCGGACGCGAGCCCCGCGAGCACCTGCGTCGGCGCGGAACGCGGAACGGGGGTTCCTCGGAACTCGGGCAAGAGCGACTCGTAGTAGGGCTCGGTCGGGCCGATGACTCGGAACATCCCGTCCCAGCCCCCGACGCCGGCAAAGGGCTCGATGATCGGAATCCCCTTGCGCTTGGCGAGCGTCTCCAAGTTGCGGGCCGACTCCAGCGATCGCCGGAGCCGCTCTCCCACGCTGGCGTCCGTGACCCGCCCGTCCCGGAACATTTGAGCAATATCGTCAGTGTGTTCCCACGGACGGTGCATCAGGAGCCCGCCGACGGTCATCTCCTCAAGCACGATCTGCAGACCCGCCGCGTGATCCGCGTCGGGGTGGGTCGAGACCACCAGCTCGACCCGTTCGGTTCCGTAGTAGCGCCGGACGTGCTCGGCGAGCTGCTTCCCGGTGTCGGTGAAGCCGCCGTCGACGACGGCCACAATCTGGTTCTCGCGGCTGCCGCCGAGATCGCCGAAGCGGAGCGCGATCGCGTCGCCGCTGCGCTCTCCGTCCCCGACTGGAAGAAAATCGAGTTCGTATCCCATTGTGATCACATCCCCGGCGCGCCGCGCGGGGGCGGCTCGCGTGGGAAGCGACGCGCACTCTTCGGCCACGTCGCTTCGGTTCAAAACGGGGATGTGAGGGGGGAATCCCATCGTAGCACACGATCGAGCAAGGCAGAACGGCGTTCTGAATCCGGGCAGCACTCGACTACTCCTCCGCTTCGGAGATCGGCCCCACCCGCTCATGGAGGTCCAAGAGGATCGACTCCACCTCCTCCAGGCTCGCCCTCAGGTCCTCGGCAATCTCCTGGGCGAGATCGTGCGGTTCTGGGAGGGTCGCCGAGTCCTCCAGGCTCTCGTCTCGGAGCCAGAAGAGATCCAGGCTGACCTTGTCCCGGCCGACGATCTCGTCGTAGCCATAGGGCCGCCAGCGCCCCTCCGGCATCTCCTCGGACCACGTCGCTTCACGTTTGTGGCGATTCCCGGGCCGAAAGCACTCCACGAACTCGTCGAGATCGGCGCGGTTCATCCGCTTCGTCTTCAGGGTGAAGTGCATGTTCGTGCGGAGGTCATAAACCCAGAGGGTCTTGGTCCATGGCTCCTTCGCGCCCGGCTTCCGGTCGAAGAAAAGCACGTTCGCCTTCACGCCCTGGGCGTAGAAGATCCCGGTGGGAAGCCGAAGCAGGGTGTGAACGTCGCACTCCTGGAGGAGATTCCGGCGCACGGTCTCGCCGGCCCCGCCCTCGAAGAGGACGTTGTCGGGCACGACCACGGCCGCCCGACCGTGGATTTTCAGCATGGACTTCACGTGCTGAACGAAATTGAGCTGCTTGTTCGAGGTCGTCGTCCAGAAGTCGGGCCGGTTGTAGGTCAGCGACTGACTATCGGTTTCGCCCTTCTCGTTCACGACCGTGATCGATGACTTCTTCCCGAAGGGCGGGTTGGTGATCACCACGTCGGCGTGCGCGCCGGGCTCGTCGCGGAGCGCGTCGTCGGTCGTGATCGGCGGGTCGTGATCGTCGCTGCCGTCGGGACCGATGCCGTGTAGGTAGAGGTTCATACCGCACAGCCGGGAGACGTTCGGGACCAGCTCGACCCCGCGCAGGGCCTCGAACCGCAGGTGCTTCTTCTGGTCGCGATCCAGTTCGTAGTGGTCCTTCACATACTCGTGGGCCGCGAGGAGGAAGCCGCCCGTTCCGCACGCAGGATCGACAACGACCTCACCGGGTTGGGGTTCAACGGTCTCTACGATCGCCTCGATGACAGCCCGCGGCGTGAAGTACTGCCCCGCGCCGCCCTTCACGTCCTGAGCGTTCCTCTCCAGGAGCCCTTCGTAGGCGTCGCCCTTCACATCGGAGGCCATCGCGGACCAGTTCTCCTTGCCGATCAGCTCGACGATCAGCTGCCGGAGTTTGGCCGGGTCCTGGATCTTGTTCTGGGCCTTCTCGAAGATGAGCCCGAGCATCCCGCCCTGCTTGCCCAGCTCGCGAAGCGTTTCGCGGTAGTGCTGCTCCAACTCGACACCCTCCATGTGGGGCGCAGCGAGGTCGGACCAGCGATGACCCTTCGGCACCGGCTGATCCTCTCCTGTCAGCTCGGCCCTCTCGTCGGCCATCTTCAGGAACAGGAGGAAGGTGAGCTGCTCCAGGTAGTCCTGGTAGGAGAGGCCATCGTCGCGGAGGACGTTGCAGTAGGACCAGAGCTTCTGGACGATTCGGTTGGCGGCTTCACTCATGTCGTTCGGCCCTATCTCTTCCCTCGCGCCGCGCGCTTCTTCTTCGTCGACCCCCCGACCTCGGGGCGCTCCTTGGCTATCCGTTCGAGAAGGGCAACGGCACATTCATCCAATGGATCTTGTTCGACGAGCCTACCTTCGAATGCCCACTTCAAGATCGCTTGCCGGAGTCGCGCTAGCCGAACGATCTCATTCGCTACCACTGACTCCGTCGCTTCACCGTTGCTGATCAGCCTATCCGCTTCCTCGACGATGCGGGCTTGCTCGGCTCGGGGCGGCACTGGGATCGTCATCGCCTTCACGTCACCCAGAGAGATATTGCTCATCGCCCCACCGCGCGCATCAGTCTTTGCCTGCTGCTGGCCTACGTAGGAGCTGAGAACTAGACGTAGATACTCCGGGTCCAGGAGGCTGCCCGTCTGTCAAGCGACACCCAGTCCTACGAGTTAAGGCGACACCCACTCTTACGAAGTGTCGCGGTAGCAGAGGCCGCAGGCTGGAGGTCGCCCGGAGGGCGGCCGTAGGCCTGCGGCCTCGGTGTCCTCTTATCCCCGGGCCTCCGTGGCCTGCTCGAGGTCGCGCAGCCGGTAGCTGCGCCCCTTGATGTTGAGCACGTGGCTGTGGTGCAGCAGGCGATCCAGGATCGCCGTCGCCAACACCTCGTCGCCCGCCAGGATCTCCGGCCAGTCCCGGATCCCCTTGTTCGTCGTGATCAGGATCGAGCCCCGCCCGTAGCGGTACGAGACCATCCGGAAGAACAGACTCGCCTCGGTCCGGTCCATCGGCTCGAAGCCCACCTCGTCGATCACGAGCAACGCCACGTTCATGTACTTCTTGCGGCGCAGCCGTGAGGGACCCGCGTCGGCGTCGCGCTTCATCGCCGCAAGCAGATCCTCGAGACGCATGAACAGGACCGAGAACCCGTTCTCGATCGCGCGGACGCCCAACGAGACGGCAAGATGCGTCTTGCCTACGCCGGGCGGGCCCTGGATCAGCAAGCTCTCCTTCTCGCGGATGAACGCGCAGGTCGCCAAGGTCTCGATCCGGCTTCGCTCAACACCCGGCTGGAAGCTGAAGTCGAAGTTGCCGAGCGTCTGGCCCGTGGGCAGACCCGAGAGCTTGAGCGAGGTCTTCACGCGACGCTCCTCTCGGATCGCGAGTTCGCGATCCAGCAGCTCGTCCAGGAACCGGTGCGGCGCGTGATCGTGCTTCGTGGCGTCCGAGACGTGCTCCTGAAGATGGTCCGCCGCGTGTTGCAGGTTCAGCCTGACCAGCCGCTCCTGCGTCGCGTCGAGGTCCACCTTCGGGGGCTTCTTCGTCGTGGTCGTCGTCGTGGTGGGGCTGCTCATCGGGCCACCTCCGCGTAGGCGGCATACTGATCGATGGGACGCGCCTCAGGTGCCATCGCCGCGATCTCCTGCAGGCGCCTTCCCATCCGCCCAAGCGGCGTCGGCGGCAGGATCCGCTCCGTGGCTTCGCCCTCGAAGTGACGTTCGTCGAGCACCAGGGTCCGTTCCGTGTGCCGCGGATGCTCGGCCACGATATCGCCCTCGGCGATCACCTGGACCGTCTCGGAGCAGCCGCGGACCTCGACGCGGCTGCCCACGAGGCGGAACGGCACGGAGTAGCGGCGCCCCTCGAACGCGATCAAGCAGTCCTTCGAGACGGGACGCGTCCCCGACAGGTCGAAGGGCTCGGGCAGGTACACGGGAAGCGACGACAGGTGCGCCTTCTCGACCTGCCAGCTCTCGTAGACGCTCTGCCCCGTGGCGGGGCACTTCCGCCGCCGGCTCGACCGGACGACCCGGTCGTCCGTCCAGGCCTGCAGCTCTCGCACGTCGCGCCAGTGCTGCGCGTAGGGGTTGGCATCGAGCCGCTGGTGCCGGATCAGCCGCTCCACCTTGCCCTTGTGCTCGGGCGATCGCGGCGCGCACACGTCCACGTGGAAGCGCATCATCGTCGCATAGCGGCCATAGGCGGGATGAACCGTGCCCGAGACGCCAGCGCCTCGCGAGACGGCCGTCTTCTCGTTGTCGACGCGAACGATCGCGGGGACGCCCTCCAGTCGGGAGAAGGCTTCGTTGTGGACACGGAGCCAGGCGAGCTCGTGCTTGCGTGCCGACCACACGACGGCGTCGTAGCGCGAGTGCGAGAGCTCGAGGTGGAACGCGTAGAGCGTTATCTCGCGCCCACCCACCTGGAGCCCGCGGAACTCGCCCCAGTCGGCCTGCGCCTGCGCGCCGGGCGGCGTCTCGACGCGACGGCGGGCCCGCTGCTTCGGGACCGGATAGCGCTTCTTGAAGAAGCGCTGAACCGAGCGCAGGCTGCCCGGGTAGTCGTGCTCCTCGACGAGCCAGGTGTGGAGCGCGGCCAGGTTCAGCCGATCGCGGTCATCCCGTCGCTCGAGCCAGGTCTCGATCGCCGACGCCCAGTCCTCGGCGCGGCATCGCTGCCGGGCCCTTCCATCCTCGGCCCCTGCGGCCTGGCGCCGCAGGTGGTACCGGACCGCGCCTTCCGTCACGTCCAGCTGCCGAGCAATCTCGCTCGTCGCGATCCCTCGCCGCGACAGTTCTCCAATCGTCATCCGAGCCTCCAGTCCAAGCTTGCCCGCCATCCAAGACCCTCCCCACCGTGGGGAGAGACTCGCACCGCGAGCACTCTCTCAGGCTCGTAAGACTGGGTGTCGCCTTAGCGACAGAATGCAGTGTCGTTCTACACCGTCCCCCTCACGATCGCGAGCGCCTGATTCGTATTCGCGGGAAGATCGTCGGCGACAACCGTGGCCGTCCGGCCGATGGTCCCAGCGATTGAGATCAGGAGATCACCCTCGGCGAGACGCGATCTCTTGAGCGTCTCGTCCGCGTCCTCGTCGATAAAGGCGGTGAGCGAAGACTTGTCAATTCTTCCGTTCAGCAGGTTCTCAACGCGCACGAAGTTGATCCCTGACTCACGATATGCATGCCCATAGCTTGTGGGAGTCGAGCCCTTCGTGATCAAGTCGGCGCAACCGCCGAGGGCTACCCAGCACCATCCGTCTGGAAGCGCGGGCACCGCGTCTTGGTTGACCGGATCGGCCTCCTTGTACTTCCCCTTCCACTTATCGTTTTTCGGCGGTTTCCCCTTCGCCGTCATCTTCGCCAGCTCGGCCTCCTCCCATCGACGACGACGCTCGGCGAGAATGCGATCCAGGAGGCCCGAGGCGGGCTCGTAGTCCCGCCCCTCCTCGCGGGCAACCTCAGCCTCGGTCGAGACCAGCCGCCCCTCGACGGCGGCCTTGAGCACCGAGGCCCGGTACCGCTTCAAGTTCCGCTGCGCGCGTTCCAGGCTCGCCACGGCGTCGTCGAGGCGGGAGAAATAGGACTCGATGGCGTCGACGATGCGACGCTGCTCGGCCGCGGGAGGAACCGGAAGATCAAGCGTGCAGAGATTCTTCCTGGAGATCCGCTTTCGGGTAGAACCACTCTGAAGCGCGTGAACGGCAGCCCGATAGTCCGGCGCGTTTATGAAATTGGAAAGCCATCGATTCGAGACATCGGGACTCGCCGGTCGAATGATGCACACGTCCACAACGGTGACGCACCGCATCGCGTCACCTGGGAAAACACATGACCTACCGAGCGGGTCCGGCATCCGCGCCACCAGGACATCGCCCTCCTCCAGGAACGTGCATCGAAGCTCTCGCGCCTTGTCCGCCGTCATATACCTGGACGATCGGTTTCTCCACACGCCGTCGCCCACATCTGCCAGCTGAGTTAGACGAATCGGCCCAGCCGGGTCCTGATCCTTAGACTCGACCCAGTCCCCGTCGATGAGTACACCCTCACTGGAAACGAGCTGAGGGAGCTTGGCGATCGCCCATCCGGGCGGGAGTGCGGGACGCGTCATGCCGCAAGGCTTCCGGTCAGATCACTGAGGAGGTCCGGCAGCCGATCCCCGAAGAGCTGAGCCGCACGACCCCGCCCGCCCTCCTCCGCAAACGGGGCGTAGTCCAGGTCTTCGACTGTCATCTCGACGCTCGTCGCGATGTGATCACGCATCATCTCCAGCCACCGAAGCTGCTCAGGCGCGAAGTCTCGACCCGAGTTGCGCTGCTGCGCCAACCAATGCTCGAACCGCTCCCGTACCTGATCGCCGAACGGCACCAGCTCGTCATCCGCATCAGTCGCAAAGCGGACAAGAGAAACTATGTCTGTCAGGAGTCGATCCGATGACGCCCCCCGAACTTTGTCACGCTCCAGCGCCTCGTATGCCCTCCAGAGCCGCTCCGGCGTCCACGAGCGCGGGGGAGCGCTGATCGCGTCTGCTAGCTCCTTGATGTCCGAGAACCGGAGCCGCTTCGAGTACGGCCGCTCGTAGAAGAACTGGAGCGCGTCGATCTCGGCCTTGTTGTCCTCCAGAAACTGCTCAAAGGACGTAACGAGCGCCTTCGCCCTCTCCTTGGCCTCGGCGCTCGCTCCGGCCTCAAGCAGCTCGTCCTCGGAGACCTCGTCGATCACCTGCTCCATCTCGCGCTTGAGTTCCAGAAGGACGTCTCGAAACGCCGGCTTCGTTGCGATCGGCTCAGTCGCACCCTTGAGCAGGGTCTCGGCTGCTTGCCTGACCTGCTCGGGGGTCGGCTCAGCATCCGCGGGCACCTTGAAGATGTCATGCGCCGTGGCGACCTGTCGATCGGGATCGAGCCCGTCGACGATGGCGTGGCTGATCTCAACGAGGCCGATTCCGCCGGACGCCTCCTCGACGCGTCGACGTTCCTCGGGGCCGCATTGTTTTGCGAGCCGCGAGAGTCGACTCGCGAGCGAAGAGAGCCTGTCGGGGTCAGTCCCGCCCATGGAGACATGCTCTAGGAGAGCCTTGAACGAGACCGTCTTGTTCCTCTCCAGGGGCTGGCTGTCGGCAAGCTGCGTTTCGGTCATGCCGACGCAGTCCACGATCATGAAGTGGGTCTTCGCCTGCGCGTCCGGTGTGACGGCCTTCAACTCGTCGGAGTCGATCACCCGCACACCCCGGCCCTTCATCTGCTCGAAGAGGACCCGGCTCTTGACGGCCCGCATGAACATCACGATCTCGATTGGTCGGATGTCCGTACCGGTGGCAATCATGTCGACTGTCACCGCAATTCGGGGTTCGTAGCTGTTGCGAAAGGACTGGATCAGATCCCGCGGATCTGCCGACGTGACCTTGTACGTAATCTTCTGGCAGAAGGAGTTGCCGCGACCGAACTCGTCCCGAACGATCTCGACGATGTCCTCCGCATGACTGTCGTCCTTCGCGAAGATCAACGTCTTCGGGACCTCGGTCCGCCCTGGAAAAATCTCGGTGAACAGCCGGTCGCGGAACGTGCGGACGATCGTGCGGATTTGATCCTTCGCGACGACACGCCGATCCAGCTCGCTCGCGTCGTAGGTGATGTCTTCGTCCGGGGCCTCCCAACGACGGGCGCGCGTCTGCCGGTCTCGATACTCGACCATCGTGCCGGGGGTTGCCTCGATCGTAGAGCCGCCCTCGGTGATCTTCGTGCGGATGTTGTAGACCTCGAAGTCGACGTTCACCCCATCCGCGACCGCCCGCTCGTGGTCGTACTCCATGACCAGATTCTTGTTGAAGAACCCGAAAGTCTGCTTCGCGGGCGTCGCCGTCAATCCCACCAGGAAGGCGTCGAAGTAATCCAGAACCTGCCGCCAGAGCGTGTAGATCGAGCGATGGCACTCGTCGATTACGATCACGTCGAAGTACTCGGGCGGGTAGATCTCGTTGTAGACGACCGGCAGGGGCTCGCTCATCGCCGCTCCTGTCGACTCGAACCCCGACTGCTCCTCTGCATCCGCGTCGAAGGTCGGCTCACCCTTCAGCATGGAATAGAGACGCTGGATCGTCGTGATCACGACCTTGCTCGACGACCCGATCGTGTTCGAGGTGAGACGCTGGACGTTGTACAGCTCTGTGAACTTCCGGTGGTCATCGGGCGTCCGGTAGCCCTGGAACTCTTTCTCAGCCTGCTCGCCGAGGTTGCTCCGGTCGACGAGGAAGAGAACCCGGCGCGCCCCGCCGTGCTTGATCAGCCTGTAGACCGAGGTGATGGCGAAGATCGTCTTACCGGACCCGGTCGCCATCTGGACGAGAGATCGGGGGCGATTCTGCTGGAGCGAGTACTCCAGCTTCGTGACCGCCTCGACTTGGTTCGGGAACAGGAACCCTTGCTCGAGTGGAGGCAGCGTCTGGAGTCGCGCGCGGAGCGACGATGGGCGCGTGTCGTCGGCCGCAGTGAAGAAGCCGCCGCCCTCCCCGTGCAGTCGCTTCACCCAGGTGTCCAGCGTCTCCGCGGCCAGCCATTCGGCAAGGGTCGAGGGTCGGTGAATATGCGGCACATCCGAGATGCGCCGCGTCTTCGGGTCGGGGTCGAGGCCGTTGATGAACCGGGTCTCGATTCCGGTGCTCAGGTATTGGAACGGAAGCGGGTCGACTGGCGGGTTCAGTCCGGTCGGAAGGCCGGTGGCGTACTTGTCGGCCTGCAGCTCAACGCTGGTCATCGTGTAGCCGGCCGGCTTCGCCTCCAGGACTCCGACGGCCTTCCCATCGACGAAGAGCATGTAGTCCGCGAAGCCGTGGCCCTTGGCCATCGGGAACTCTCGGATGGCGACGCCCTGCCCAGCTGCGAGGTTCATCTCGGAGCGGTCCTGGACCTCCCACCCGGCTTCGAGTAGCTGAGCGTCGATGTCCCTGCGGGCGCGCTGTTCAGGGGTGTCCGGGACCATACGAGCTTCAGCCTACCACCGGGCATCCGGCCAGTCGCGGCGCGAGCCCTGGCCGGAAGCCGAAACTTCCACTACTGTAATTTTATGTCGAAAGGGACCGATCATCTGGATGTCGATGGTCACCTCCGGGCCTCCGAGGTCCGCGAGGTCACGGGCCTGACCGACCGACAGCTCCACGAGTGGGACAAGCGCGGCGCCCTGCCCCATGAACGCCGATCCGGCGGCCATCGCCGCGTCAGCCCCTGGGATGCGATGGCGCTTTCGATCGCCTCCAGCATCCGAGAGCGGTACTCGATCCCATTGACCAAGCTCGGCGGCCCGATCCACTGGATGGTCGGAAGGCAGCGGCCAGAAGTGATGGCGATCGGCGCGGTCGCATCCGATCACCTCGTGCCGACATCGCAGGAGGCAGCCGACTTGATCAGCGACCTCGTCGCGATTGCTTCGGAGCAGCCGGGCGGGCTTGAGATGCTTGAGCGACGCGACGGACTTCTCGCCCGCGCGGGCGCGCTGGACGACCCGCGGCTGGAGTGGGCCGTACATCAGCTGTGCGCCGCCCTAATGCCGCTCTACGGCGCGCTCGGCGAACTCTCGACCGGATTCCCAGTGTTCCTCGTGACGAACCTCGAATCCCACCTCTTCGTCTCCGAACCCGGACTCCTGGACCATGCACGCCAGGGGGCACTACCGGAAGACCCGCTGGTCGTTCGTGTTGACGCGAACATCAACCGCGTGCTCGCTGCAGCCGGATCGACCCCACTGCCGCTGCGGCACCGTGTCGCCGAGATCGGCGACGTGGACGGTGAATCTCTGGATGCGCGCGAGCAGACGGTGATTGACCTACTCCGATCCCGTGAGTTCTCCAAGATGACAATAATGCCGCGCGGTCAGGTCTACCGGATCGAGATCACCAGCGACGTTGCGGACGTGAAGGCCGCTGAGATCGCCAAACTGATCAAGAGCCACGACTACAGCACGGTGCTCGTGAAGAACCGGCACGGGCAGATCCAGCGGCTGACGCACACGGTTTCCGTACACACCCCGGCGGCGGACGACGGAAAGATCCCGCACCGCCCCGGAACCAAGAGGTCCCAAGGTGACTAGGACCACGAACCCCACCCGGCGCAACAGAAAGATCCTGCCCGTCGGCCTGCGCAGCGACCTCAGTCGCTGCGAGAGGCCCAGAAAGTGCTTTCGATCCAGCAATGTCGCGAGATTATGGGAATCTCCGATTCGATTCCCGATGAGAAAGTCGAGGTCCTTCGAGACCATCTCTACACAATCGCCCTGCTCGTCCTCGAAGCCGTCGAGCAGAATGAGACCGGCGAAACCCCGTGAGCGGCGACAAGCCTGACAAGGAGGCGACACCGTGCCGAGGGCCGTGATCTACACCCGCGTGTCGACGGCCGAGCAGGTCGACAACTACAGCCTCGCGACGCAGCGTCGGCAGTGCGAAGAGTTCTGTGCCCGCAACGGCATGGAGGTCGATTCGGTCTTCGTCGAGGAGGGCGCCTCTGCGAAGACTCCAGAGCGCACCGAGTTCAAGAGGATGCTGGCGTATTGCTCCGAGAACGCGAAGTCCATCGACTTCGTGGTCGTCCACGACGTGAGCCGCTTCTCCCGAAGCTCCCTTGACTACGAGGTGATTCGCGACGCGCTTCGACGCGTGGGCATCTCGCTGAGATCCGCCACGCAGGCCTTCGACGAGAGTGCGGCTGGCGAGCTGGTAGGCGGCATGCTCGCGATGGTCGCCAACTTCGAGAACCGCCAGAAGGCCGAGCGGACCGTCGCCGGCATGAAGGCCGCGCTTGCCAACGGCCGCTGGACCCATCAAGCGCCCCTGGGCTACGTGAAGCCTACCGCCCGAGACGGCGCCCCGAGTTTGGCACCCGACCCGGAGCGCGCGCCGCTGATACGGGACGCGTTCGAGCGGATCGCCACCGGGACATCGACGGCGCGGGAGGTCCTCCGAGAGGTCACCGCGCTCGGCTTGCGGACCAAGAAGGGCAAACGGCTGTCGGACCAGTCGTTCGCGTCGATGGTACGAAACCCGATCTACGCCGGCTGGATGAGGGTACCGAGATTCGACTTCGAGGGCCCAGGCGACTTCGAGTCGATTGTCGACCGCGACCTCTTCGACGCCGCCCAGGCGGTCGTGACATCCTCCCCCAGCAAAGCTGGGGGCATCCAGGTGACCCGCTCAAAGCGGGATTGACGGGAAGGCTATCGCCTCCCCTTGGGCCGCCTTACAGGCGGCGGGCGGTCAGTCGAACTTCAACTGATCCTGCTTGCGGTCATCGATCTCCTGGTGCTGGATGTAGTTTCGGATCACGTCCTCGTCTCGACCTACGGTCGAGACAAAGTAACCGCGCGCCCAGAACTTCTGCCCGGTGAAGTTGCGACGGACTCCGCCGAACTGTCGAGCAATCTGAATCGCGCTCTTCCCCTTCAAATATCCCATCACTTGCGCAACGGCATACTTCGGGGGAATCGAAATCAGGATATGCACGTGGTCGGGCATCAGGTGCCCTTCCAGAATTTCGCACTCCTTTTGTCTTGCCAGACGACGGAAGATCTCTCCGAGATGCTTCCGTAGCTGCCCGTAGAGCACCTTGCGGCGATACTTCGGGATGAAGACGATGTGATAAAGGCACTCCCACTCGGTGTGCTGTAGGGTCTTGTACTTCGACAAGAGGCTCTCTCCTGTGTGGCTTTGAGCGGCTCACGGGAGGGAGTCTCGTCGATTTCAGGAACTGTCAAACTCTGAAGGCCTCCCCAGCAGAGCTGGGGGGACTCCCGTTTGGCTAGACGGTCGCCGGCCCTCAAAGGTCAGGCGGACACGGGACCATCCCGACTTTCCGCTGCGGCGCTTCGTCCGATGCGGCGCGTGCGGTCGGCCGCTCACCGGCAGCTGGTCGAGTGGGCGAAATGAGCGTTACCCATACTATCGCTGTGGAACATCGCGTTGCCCGACCGGAAGCATCCGCAAGGAACATCTGGAGGAGGTCTTCGTCGAGCGCCTCGGCTCGCTCCGGATCAACCCGGCGGTGCTGGCGCTCTTCTCCGAGGTCGTCCGCGACGCGTGGCGCCAGCAGCACCGCTCCGACATCGAGCACCAGAGGCGCGTCGACGAGCGCCTGGATGATCTCCAGCGGCGGAAGAACCGGTTGGTCGACGCCTACCTACACGAGCGGAAGATCGACGATCAGACCTACCGCGAGCAGCTCGACCGGGTCGAGCGCGAGATGGAAGAAGTTCGAGACCGGCAGCACGCGACCGCCGTCAAGCGCGCCTCGGTCGACGCGGCCCTCGACTTCGCGCCGCGCCTGCTTGCTGACCCCGGAGACTTCTGGGCCAAGCTCCCGCCGGACCGACGACCGGTTCTGCAGGACGCGATCTACCCGACCGGCCTGACCTACAGCGACGGGGAAATTGGAACCGCCGAAACGTCGTTGATCTTCAGCTACTTTGGCGAGATCGACGCCGCGGTTTCCGAAATGGCGTCCCCAGCGGGAATCGAACCCGCCTCACCAGCTTGAAAGGCTGGTGTCCTGACCGATAGACGATGGGGACGTGCTGGGCGGGCAGTATTGCGCATGTCACGCGGCACCGGAAGCCTGCCAGCCCGATCGAACCGCATCGACGACAGCGACGGCCGACCCACCCGCTAGACTGCCGCGCATGACAGACCGCCGCATCGTGGCCGATCGCGCCGCCAACATCTGGTCGAGCTTCCAACGGGCCGTCGAGCCCCTGGCGCGGGGGGCCTCGATCAAGCCGGCACCCGAGATTGCATTCGACGAGATCGGCGGACTGGCGTCGCCCAAGGAAGAGATCCTCACCTACGCGTACGCGCAGACGAGTCCCGCGGTCTATGGACGCTGGGGCACGTTTCCACCGTCGGCGATGTTGATGATCGGTCGCCGCGGCAGCGGCAAGTCGCTGCTCGCCGAAGCGCTCGCGGCGCAGACTCAAACGGCCTTCGTGCGCGTCGACGTGCCGCGCATGGTCCTCGACGTGATCCACGGCGCCGGCAAGGTCGGCGAGCTGGTCCAGGGCTGGAGTGGTGCACTCGAGGAGATGCCACCGGTCACCGTCTTCTTCGACGAGCTGGAGTTCTCGCGTGCCCACGACATCGGCTCGCGTGGGGCGGAGCTGCCGACCGGTCCGATCATGGACTTCCTCTTCGAGCTGATCGATCGCTCGCTGGGAATCGAAGATTGCCTCGTGATCGCGAGCACGAGCCATCCCGATACTCTGACGCCGGCGTTCCTCTCGCCCGGTCGCTTCGAGCGGATCGTCGAGGTCAACCCGCTCTTTCCGGACGACGTGATCGAAGCGCTCGAGGTACACGCGCGACAGGCGGAGAAGCGGGCCGGGCGGCCGGTCTTCGGCGACATCGATTGGAAGGTCGTCGTCGACAACACGCGCGAGCCGTGCATCGGAGACTGGGTGCGCATCCTGCATGCGGTGTTGCGACGCAAGGCACGACTCGATGCGGCAGGCGAGAGTCCGGGCGAAGTCACCCACGAAGATTTCTCGCGTGAAGTGAGTCGGTTCCGGCAAGCGAACACGCGCATCAGGACGGACGGCGGCAACTACCTGTGAGTCCGCATTCGCTGCGCGAGCGCGGTGCGACGGAGTTGCCTTCGGCCTGCCTTCGTATCGCTGACACCGGATTCGCGCGCACCCGACGCCCGGCGTACTCCTAACGGTACGAACGTCACGCGCCGATACGAAGCCCTGTGGAGTGCATTCGTCACTTCACGAGCGACGCCTTCTCTCGCGAACGATCGCGGCAGGGAAGAACGTCCGGGGAGCTTCGCGGTGGCAGACCACACCGTTCTCTTCGTCGATGACGAAGTCAATATCCTGAAGGCGTTGCAGCGGCTGCTCCGCAGCGAGCCGATCGATACGTTGATCGCGAGCACGCCGGCGGAGGCCTTCGAGCTGATCGAGCGCGCGGGCCCGCAGG
This sequence comes from Myxococcota bacterium, assembly GCA_965223565.1. Lineage (GTDB taxonomy): Bacteria > Myxococcota_A > UBA9160 > UBA9160 > UBA4427 > UBA4427. The sequence continues at coordinate 51,327 of CBDCWV010000004.1, forward strand.
TCATCGTCTCCGACCAGCGAATGCCCGAGATGAGCGGCGTCGACTTCCTGGCCGCGGTGCGCGATCGGCATGCCGACGTCGTACGCATGATGCTGACCGGCTACACGGACATGACGATCGCGGTCGATGCGATCAACAAGGGCGAGATCTACCGGCTGATCACGAAGCCCTGGAACGACGAAGAGCTGAAGGCGACGCTCCGCCAGGCCTTCGACCACTACGACCTCAAGGCCGAGATCAAACGACTCAACTCGGTAACGCGCGAGCAGAATTTCAAGCTCCAGGACATGAACAAGAACCTGGAGGAGAAGGTCCGCGCGCGGACGAAGCAGCTCGATCTGAAGAACAGCGAGCTCCGCACGGCCTACATCCAGACGATCCGGGCGCTCGCCGAGGCGATCGACGCCAAGGATGCCTACACGCGCGGCCACTCGGAACGCGTCGCCGTCTACGCCTCGCGGATCGCGCGCGAGATGAGCCTGCGAAAGGAATTGATCGAACGGGTCTATTTCGCAGGGCTACTGCACGACGTGGGCAAGATCGGCGTGCCCGACGCGATCATCACGAAGCCCGACCGCCTGACCGCCGAGGAATATCGCGAGATCATGCGACACCCCGAGATCGGCGCGAAGATCCTCGAGCCGGTCGAATTCCTGCGCAGCGTCGTCCCCTGCGTGCGACATCACCACGAGTGGTACGACGGCTGCCAGAGCGGCTACCCGGACCGCCTGGCGGGAGACCAGATCCCCCTGCCCTCGCGCGTGATCGTCGTGGCCGACACGGTCGAGGCGATGACCTCGGATCGGCCCTACCGCAAGGCGCTCTCGATCGACGTCGTGGTCCAGGAGCTCCACAAATATTCCGGAACGCAATTCGACCCGGTGGTCGTCGATGCGTTCCTCAAGCTGCTCGAAGATGAAGGAGAGGCCTTCATCTCGAAAGATCAGAAATTCGACATCTATGCCTTCATCGAAGGCTGACGCAAGAGACCTCCACCCGCGTGCAAGCCCCCCAGCCACCCTCGAAGAAGCCACCGGCCAAGGCGTCGGAAGGTGAAGCGTCCGATCCGCTCGCGATGCTCACGACGCTCGGCTTCGGGCCCGAAACCGTCCTGATGAATGATCCGAAGCTCTTCGTCGACGGTCGCTTCCTGGCGTCTCTGCTGGTCGAGCTCGACGACGAGCTCGGGCCGCGTGACGCGGGGCTCGCGCTCTTCCAGATCGGCCTGCTTCACGGGCTGCGTGACGCGGCACGCGTGTGCCGGGAGAACGAGCGCGACGACGCGTCCGGACCGCGGCCGAGCGCGGACTCCCCGTCGCTCGTCATGCAGGTTCCGCGCGGGGTCGGAGTCGATCCGACCGGCGCGCTCGCGCTCGAGGGCCGCTGGCCCGAGCGACACGAAGCGACGGCGCGCCTTGCGCGACTCGGGGCGAGCGGCGAGGCGCGCTGTTGGCTGAGCGCCGGCTATACGACGGGCTGGCTCAGCAGCGTGCTCGATCGCGCGGTCATCGCCCACGAGGTCGAATGCGCCGCCCGCGGAGACGCGTCCTGTCGCTTCGAGCTCAGGGAGTCGAGCGCCTGGCAGGAATGCGGCGACCCAGTCGTCGATTGGCTGCTCGCCGAGGTGCCGTTCGAGGCGTTTCGCAAGCTCGCGCTCGCGCCCGCGGTCGACCGCCGCGACGCGCCGCCGCACGCGCACGATCTGCCGGACGAAGGGCGCTTCGATCGGTCCCAGCCCGTCGTCCACATCTGGGGACCCGTCATGGTGCTGCCCTTCACGACGCTCGACGAGGCGCTCGGCACGATCGACATGCTCGGACGGGACCCGGGCATCGCGGAGATCCGTTCCGTCGTGGTCGACCTGCGTGAACAGCCGCTCGACGAGGGCTTCGGTGCCGCGGCACTCGAGCAGATCCTCGAGACGATCGAGTCCTGGAATGCCCAGAGCCTCGTCACGGGCGTCTCGCCGGCGGCCGAGGCCGCCATGAGCAGCCTCGAGTCCTCGCATCTGGTCTTGCGCAAGGACCTGCCCGAGGCGATCGCGACCGCCTTCCAGATCGCGGACGCCCAGAAGTTCAGACTCTGAATCGCCGCGGATCGGTCGCGACCGGGACAGCGACCGCCGCCGCTCGGGAATCGGATTCGAGCACGAGAGCCAGCATGACGGAACTCGCCGACATCGACGCACCGGACGAAGGATCCCTCGAAACGGCGAGCGTGCCGGAGCTGTTGGCGCAGGCGTGGCGTACGCGCCGCAGCGGGCGACTCCAGATCGCCCACGGCAAGAGCCAGCGAACGATCGAGGTGCGCGACGGCGCACCGATCAGCGTCGACACGCCCAGCGGCGAAGACGACTTCGCCCAGCAGCTGGCCGACGCCAGGAAGATCAGCGCAGCGGACCGGCTCCGGGTCGAACGCCTCTGCGAAGAACGCGGTTGTCCCGAGGCCTCCGCCGTACTTGCGCTCAAGTTGCTCGATCCGCCGGAGCTCTACCGCGCGCTACGGCGCGCGACGCGGCGCCGGATCGCCGAAGCGTTCGAATGGCAGGTGGGAATGTACCGCTGGACCGACGCGGTCGCGGATGGCGCGGGCACGGCTAAGCCGCATGACCTGCTGGGCCTGTTGCAGGAAGAGCTGCCGCGTCGCTGGGGAACCGAACGCCTCTTCGGCTCGTTGATGGTGCTGCAGGACGTTCGCGGCGACGTATCGTCGCGCTACCGCCGCGTCGCACAGAAGCTCGCCGAGGCGGGGCCCCTCGCCGCGCGCGCGATCTCGCAGCTCGACGGGTCGACACCCCTGGGACAGATCCTCGGCGACTGCGCGGGTGATCCGGTCGCGGCCGCGACCCTCTGGACGGCCGTCCATACGGGCGTCTTGCGCCGACGCGAGGCGAGTGCGGAGCCGACGGACTTCGAGCGACTCGAGTTCGAGGTCGAGGTCGACCCACGCGCCGGCGATCGGCTCGGCGCGGCGCCCGACGGCACGTTCGCCGAGATCCGAACCCAGGATGCCAAGGCCGACGCGAAGGCGACGCAGATGCGCGAGGAAATCCTGTCCCTGCGCGACCGACTCGGCGAGCTCGACCACTACAGCGCACTCGGTCTCGACGAGAAGGCGAGGCAGGCGGACTTCAAGAAGGCCTACTTCAAGGCGGCCAAGAAATATCATCCCGACGCGCTCGCGCGACTCGGCCTGGACGACCTGAAGGAAGATGCCGCCCAGGTCTTCGCGCGCATCGCCGAAGCCTTCGAGACGCTCTCGGATGCGGACAAGAAGGCCGCCTACGACGCGCGGGGTGGCGAGGAGGCGGAGATCGATACGGCGCGCCTGGCCCAGGCGGAGACCTCCTTTAGGAAGGGAGAGATCCTGGCGCGCATGGGCAACTTCGAGGGCGCCCTCGAATACCTGGAGCCGGCCGTCGAGCTCTGGCCCGAGGAGCCGGCCTATCAAGCGGGGCTCGCGTGGGCGCTCTACAAGCAGCCCAAACCCGATACCGCTCGCGCCGCCGAACATTTCGAGATCGCGCTCGGCCAGGCACCGGAGGATGCCCAGATCCACTACCGCCTCGGCCTGGTCCTGCGCAGCCACGGCGATCTCCAGCGCGCGAGCGAGCTGATCGCGAAGGCGCGTTCGCTCGATCCCTCGATCGACGAGTAGGACGGCGGGGCGCGGCGTCACGGCAGGGCGATGGCGTCGTTCGGGACCGCCTGCGCCTCCGAGGCGATCGCATGCAGCGTCGCCGCGCTCGGCACGATGCTGACCGGCTGACCGGCGCGCAGCTCTCGCGCCCAGTACGGAAACCGCAGCTCGAGGGGTGCGCGGCTGGGAAGCCGCCAGACGATGCGCGCGGCCCGATCCCCGACGCTCGCGATCGCAGCCAGACTCGGATCCGACCCCAGCCCCACGAGCGCCGCGACCGAAGCCAGCAACGCCCGGTCCTGGTCGCGTACGCGCACCTCGCCCAGGATCCGACCGGGGTCGAGCCGGTAGAGCGCTGCGAGATTGGGCGCCGCGATCGCCTCCCCGGCCAGCGCGCGTCGACCGATGCCGCGCAAGACCTGTTGGTCGAGAACGACGAGCGAGCTCCCTCTGCGTGCGTGGCCCGCGAAGCCGAGCGCGTGCGCCAGCTCGTGTGCCAGGGCGCCGACCCACTCCTCATCCTTGGCCGCCCACAGCCTGCCGGCAGCATCCCGTCGCGCGCGACGCAGGCGAATATGCGCCGACTGGAGCCGACCCCGCACGCCGAGCGTCCGTCCATCGGCCCCGAAACGCGCCCCGACGTCGCACTCTGCCAGTGTGTCCGCCAGACCCGCCGGCCCGGTGCCCCGCGCCGCGCCGACCATCTCGATCACGATCTCGACCGGCTCACCCCCTGCGCCCCCGATCGAGTCGACGCGATCGCCTTCAGGCGGGTCGTCGTCCGGCTGCAAGGTGATCGCGACGCCGTGGGCACCGCGCGAGACGGCGCGAACGGCGGCTGCCGCACGCTCGGCCGAGTAGCCGAACCCGCTGCCCCACACCCGCACCGGTCGGTCTGCTTCGAAGCGACAGACGACCAGCAGCAGGCGCCCGTCGACGAGCGCCGGATAGGGCGTCATATCTCCGAGCCGCTGGCCTTCGATCGCCGCCAGGTCGGGCTCCGCACGCAACAACGCCGCGACATCCCAACCGCCCACGTGCGTCGAACAGCCGGCGAGAACGACGAGCACGACGAGACCGGTCAGTCTCGTCAGCCGAGAGCGATGAGCGGCGCCGATGGCCCCTCGTCCCGATCGCGTGGCGCGACGAACCGTTCGTGCTTCGATCGCGTCGACGATCACGTCGCGTGCGCGTTCTCGACCCGAATTCCAGCGGGCCGCGGGGCTTCGAAGCCGAATGCGCGCGAATAGAAGTACAGCTCGCCGTCGAGTGCCGTGCGGATATTCTCGGCGCGCCGAAAGCCGTGCTGCTCTCCCTCGAAAGGGACGTAGGCATGCGCGATCCCGCGGCGTGCCAGGACGGCGACCATCGCTTCCGCCTGGTTGGGCGGCACGACACGATCTTCGAGACCCTGGAAGAAGATCGTCGGACAGGCGAGCCGTTCCGGGTGGTGGACCGGTGATCGAGCGACATAGCGATCGCGCGATTCGGGCAGCGGACCCACGAGCCAGTCGGTATAGCGTGACTCGAACTTGTGCGTGTCGCGCGCGAGCGTCTCGAGATCGCCGATGCCGTAATGGCTCGCGCCCGCCGAGAACGCGTCGTGAAAGGTCAGCGCGCAGAGCGTCGTGTAGCCACCTGCACTGCCACCACTGATCGCCCGCCGTTCGCCGTCGACGGAGCCGTCCGCGGCGAGCACACGCGCCACCGCGACACAATCCTCGACGTCGAAGACTCCCCACATGCCCTCGAGCAGGTCGCGATAGGCACGTCCGTAGCCAGTCGAGCCGGCGTAGTTGACGTCCGCGACGGCGAAGCCCCGGCTCGTCCAGAACTGGATCCGCGGATCGAGCGCGGCGCTGGTGGCGGCCGTCGGGCCGCCGTGACTCTTGACCAGGAGCGGCGGGCGCGTTCCGGCCGGCCCCGTGTATTCGGCCGACCGCGGCAGGTACACGAATGCGTGGGTGCGACGGCCGTCCGCGGAATCGAAGATCCGTGCCTCACCGCGACTGATCTGCGTGTCGGGGATTTCGAACGATGCGCTCGCGCGCACACGAGCCAGCCCGCCATGCCCGATTTCGGCGACGCGGCCGAGATAGAGCGAGGCTGCGCTCGCGACCGTGCCCGCCAGACAGGCGACGAAGCCCTCGCCGATCTCGAGACCGCCGAGCATCCGGAACGGGGTCGTGAGCTCGACGATGTCGCCGCGCTCCAGATCGATGCGCACGAGCGAATCGAGGCCCTCCCGCGTCGCGCTCGCCAGGACGTGACGCCCGTCGAGAAACGCCCAGGTGGATTGCCCGAAGACCCATTGCGCGCGACCGAGCTCAGCGGCCTCGCGACCGATCGTTCGCAGGCCGCCCTCCCCGACGTGTGCAAGACGCCACCAACCCGAGCGATCGCTTACGACGAAGAGCTCTCCCTCGGCCGAGAAGCGCGGTTGGAAGAGCGCTTCACCCGGGTGGGCCAGGCGCGTGCGGATTCCGCTCGCGGCGCCCTGCCCGCACCAGTCGACGCTCTCGAGGCGCGTTTCGTTCCACGGCATGTGAGGATGATCCCAGGCGAGCCAGGCGACGCGATCGGATCGGGGCGAGACGATCGGCGAGGCGTAGAAATCGTGACCGGCGGCGACGACGCGCGGCGACGACACGGCTTGCGCTTCGATCGGCCGCGCCGGATCGAGCGCGAAGACGACCAAGCGATTCTCGACCTCGCGGGCTTCCCGGGCGCGTTCCTCGATCGCGAAGAGCCACCGGCCGTCGGGCGAAACGACCAGGTCCGCATAGCGCGTGCCCGGCGGCGACGGCGACCGGACGAGGCCGCCGTCGGACGCCGTCGAGCCGTGCCCCGCGACGGCCCGGATGCGTCCGTCGGCATCGTCGACGTAGAAGACGCGATCCCGCCAGACGCTGAACTCACCACCCCCATATTCGTGCACGCGGGTTCGCACGTTGACGCCGGCCGGACTGACCTCGCCGAGAGCGGACAAGTCCGCTCCGATCGACGCGCCCGGCCTCGGCAGGCGAGCACGCATCACGACCTGACGCCCGCCTTCGGCTGGCCGACCCTCGAGCCAGTAGACGAAGCCGTCCGCGATCCGGGGTGATGACAGGCGCAACGCGCCGCGCACGAGATCCGCCGACCCGATCGGAGAGGGCCAGCTACCGAAGGGACGGGTCGTCGCCATGATCCTCCATTCATTCCCCATCGGCGCAGCGCCGTCGGCGGCGCGCTGGCGCGCCCGCCGCAGAGTGTGCATGCTCGGGCGCCCACCCGCGAGGCGAGCCGGCACGAACGGACGTGCGGCATTCGCTTCGGCCCGGGAGGCGTGAGCGCAGACCCGGGCCGCCGCGCACCGGTGGGCAGGATCGTAGGGAGCGGATGGAAGAGACGACGACCTGGCTCCTGCTCGCACTCGGTGGACTCGTCGCCGGGGTCGTCAACACCCTCGCGGGAGGCGGCAGCCTGATCACCGTCCCCCTGCTCGTCTTCCTCGGGCTGCCCGCGACGACGGCGAACGGCACCAATCGAATCGGTGTGCTCTTCCAGAATGGCGTCTCGACCTGGCGCTTTCGACGTGAGGGCTTCGACGGCCTGAGCGAGGCGATGCCCCTGCTGGTCCCGGCCCTGATCGGTGCGGTGCTCGGCGCCACGCTCGCATCGCGACTCTCGGCGGAGATCTTCCAACGGATGTTCGGGGTCGCGATGATCCTGATGCTGATTCCGATGTTGCGGGGGACGCGGGGGGGCGCGGCGCAGACCGCCCGCGCGGTGCGGGGACGGCTGACGAACGGCATCGTCTTCTTCGCGATCGGTTTCTATGGCGGTGCGATCCAGGCGGGTGTCGGCCTCTTCCTGATCGCGGCGCTCGCGCGCAGCGGCCTCGATCTCGTGCGGGCCAATGCGATCAAGGTCGTACTCGTCGGCGCACTGACCGCGGTCGCCGTGCCCGTCTTCATCCTCCACGACCAGGTCGCCTGGCCCGAGGCGGCCGCCCTCGTGATCGGATTCGCAGCCGGCGGCGAGCTCGGCGCACGCGCGGCCGTCCGGGGCGGCGAGCGCCTGATCCGACCCGTGCTCGTCGCGGCGGTGGTGGCGATGGCCGGTCGCATGCTCGACCTCTACTGACGATCCCGCCCCTGCCATCGCAGCGAGAGACGCCGCCGACGGCGACGAACACGAATCCAGCCCGCAGCCCCAATCCTCGACCGAGCGACCGTCCTGGACCCGTGACCGGCCTCTCACGACTCGAATGCTGCAATTCCTGGAATTCTTGTGGTCTTTGCCTCGCGTGGGGGATAGTCTCCCAGGGGGGGCGAGTCGCCCGGGAGGCACGAGGGCCAGAATCCACGCGGTTGAGGCCAGTCACGAAGATGTCGAACGATGTACGCAGCCAGCTCGACCGGGCATGGCGTGAGCCCGACGCGGATGACCTGATGCGCGAGGCCACCCTCCTGCGACACGCGCCCGACGTGACGGTCGAGCTCGGGCTCGACGGCCGCGTGCGCTACATCAGCCCGGCGGTCGAGGCGATCCTCGGTCGGCCCTGCAGCGTCTACCTCGGACGCTCGTTCATCGACTTCATCGTCCCCGAAGATCGTGAAGCGATGCTCGCGAGCCATCAGAAGCTGGTCGCGAACGGAGACGATCCCCGCACTCGTTTCCGCGTCCTGCGACAGGATGGTGCGCGCGTGACGTTCGAGTCGACGGCGAGCGTCTTCGTCGATCGCGACGGCGAGCGGCGAATCGTCGCGATCGCGCGCGACATGACCGAGGAGTTCGCAGAGCGCTCGATCGAGCGACGCCGCGAGCACGACTATCGCGCACTCGTGGAGTCGGGATCGCGACCGGCAGCGATCGTCACGCCACGCGGCGAGATCGTCTTCTCGAACCAACAATTCAAGGCCACCTTCGGCTCGCAGCCCGCACTGACCGAGGTCTACCGGAGACTCGAGTCCACGACACAGCAACAGATCGCGACCAGCTGGTTCGACTCCAACCGACCGGACCGCGACGCCCCGGGCAGCTGCGACTTCGAATACGAAGGCCGCGACGGTCGACCCGCCTGGTTCAGCGCGAGCTGGAACGCGTTCCAGGGCGAAGACGGCGAACGCCGGATCGCAGTCGTCTACGAAGACATCAGTCGGCGCAAACGCGTCGAGCTCGCGCTTCGTGACATCGCGCAGGGCATCACGAGCGAAAGACCGGAATCACTCCGCGCGATGGTCGCGCAGATCGCCGAAGCCCTCGATTTCGATCGCCTCGTCCTCGGCACGCTCAAAGAGGAAGGCGCGAACCGCCTGGCGGTCTCGGTCGCCTGGCAGGACGGCCGCTTTCTCGACGTCGACGAGATCGAGCTGGATGAGCTGCCCGACGCGGCCGTCGCTCGCGGCGAGGACTGCTTGTTCGCGTCGGAGCTCGCGCGCCTGGTGCCCTGCGTCAGCGATCGGATCGGTGCGGACATCGAATCCTACGCGGGATTGCCGCTGCGCCGCGCCGATGGCCGCGTGATCGGACTGCTCGGCGGCTATGGCCGACGATCGATCCGCGATCCCGACCTGGTGCGCTCCCTGCTCTCGGCGTTCGCGACCCAGGCCGCATCCGCGATCGATCGGGTCCTCGCCGACCAGGAGATCCGGACCAATCAGGCGCGCTTCGAAGCGATCGCGAGCCAGGCGAACGATCTCTTGATCGAGGTCGACGAGGCGCGACGGATCACCTTCGCCTCGACCGCGAGCCTCCCCGTGCTGGGCTATCCGCCAGCCGACCTGCTCGGCCGCGACCTGCGCCAGCTCGCGCATCCCGAGGACGCGCCCGTCAACGACGCCACGGCGGCCCAGCTGGCCGCCGGAGCGCAGCAGATCTTCACCAACTCGCGAATTCGCCATGCCGATGGCAGCTGGCGTTGGCTCGATGCCCGAGCGAATGCCTACACGGCTTCCGACGGCTCGCAACGGCTGCTGATCATCGCCCGCGACGTGACCGAGCGGCGGTACCATGAGCTGGGCCAGGCGCTTCTCTATCGCGTCGTCGAGCGCTCCGCCGACCTCGTCTTCGTCTGCGAGCCCGACCTGACGCTGCTCTTCGCGAATATCGCCGCCCGGCGTCGTATCGGAGCCCCACCCGAAGCCGGCAGACGAGACCTCGCAAGCGGCTCGTTCGCCGACGCACTCCCGTCCGCCGAGGCCGAGCGGCTCCGACGCGAGATCCTTCCGGAGCTGTTGCCCGACGCGCCCTGGTCCGGTGAGCTGGTGCTGGCGGGTCACGAGCCGGGATCGACGATCCAGACCGAAGCCAGCCTCTTTCTGTTCAGCGATGAGGACCAGCAGGATCGAACCTATCTCGCAATCACGTTGCGTGACGTCGAGGCGCGACGACGCGCCGAGGAGGCGCTGCGAGAGAGCGAGCTCCGGTTGAGTCAGGCCCAGAAGATGGAGGCGGTGGGCAGACTCGCCGGCGGCATCGCGCACGACTTCAACAACCTGCTCACGGCGATCATCGGCTATTCCGACCTCCTCCTGGACGAGATCGGGGCGGATCACGTGGCATCACGCGACGCCCACGAAATCCTGCGGGCCGCCGAACGCGCCGGCGGGCTGACCCGCCAGCTGCTCGCATTCAGTCGCCGTCAGGTGCTGCAGCCCGAAGCGATCGACCTGAACGCAGTGGTCTCGGACATCGACAGAATGATGCGACGATTGATCGGCGAGGATATCGAGCTGATCACGCACCAGGCCGCAGATCTGAGGCCGATCCTCGCAGATCCGGGGCAGATCGAGACGGTGATCGTCAACCTCGTCGTGAACGGCCGGGACGCGATGCCCGAGGGCGGGCGGCTCGAGATCCGGACCGCGAACCAGCACGAAACGATCGCTCGGGCGACGGATTCTGGCCTGCTCGAGGCGGGCGACTACGTCGTGCTGACGATCGCCGACGACGGCGTGGGAATGGACGAAGCGACGCGCTCCCAGATCTTCGAGCCCTTCTTCACGACGAAGGAAGCCCACCACGGAACAGGCCTCGGATTGGCCTCCGTCTACGGCATCGTGAGCCAGAGCGGCGGCCAGATCGAGGTCGAGAGCGAGCCGGGCGCGGGCACGCAGCTTCATGTCTATCTCCCGGCAGGCCAGCACAGCGAGACCAGCGCGCGGCCAGTGGAAGAATCCGCGCGACCGGGTGGCAACGAGACGATCCTGCTGGTCGAGGATGCCGACCCAGTCCGGCGGCTGATCCAGCGGACGCTCGAAAAGAACGGCTACGAGGTCCTGCCCGCCGAGTCCGCCACGGCCGCGCTCCGTTATTGCAGTCGGCACGACGGCCCGATCGACCTGCTGCTCTCCGACGTCGTGCTCCCAAGGACGCCGGGACCCGAAATCGCGAGACGTGCGAGGGAGTTGCGGCCCGAAATCCAGGTACTCTTCATGTCGGGATTCAGCGACGAGACGTTGTCCGAGCACGGGCTCGAGATCGAGCGCGACGCGCTGCTCGAAAAGCCTTTCACGCCGCTCGCCATCCTGGAACGCCTGCGCGACGCACTCGACCTGCCGGGGGAGACGCTCACGCCGCGGCCATGACGCGACCCGGAGCCGGGAGCAGATTGTTCCCCGTGGAACAAGTCCTTCTCTTTCAAGTGATTACAGAATTTATCGAGAAAATCGTTTCAAGTTGAAACGACACCCGCAGATCCCTCGGCCGATACGCCTAGGACGTGACGTCGTCGAGTGTATGACCCGCGCTCTCGAGCACGTCGAGTAGCCCGACCAGGGCTTGCTTGTGCGCAACCAGCAGGGCACGCGCACGACGCCCGCGCCCGTAGACGGCCCCACCGAGGGCAGCTTCGTCGCAGTCGAGCATCAAGGCTGCGAGGCGGGTCGGATATCGCTGCCGAAGCCGCGAGACGTGACGGTAGAAGCGCTCGGCCCCATCGGCACTGACGACCAGGAGTCTCGAGATCCGCGGGCGCGCGGGATCGGGTCGGGTCGCCGCGGCCCCAGCCAGCCCCGCGGCCTCGCGGGCCAGTGCGCTCTCGGCGCCTTCGAGCCCGCGTACGAGTCGCCGCGAACGACGCGCATCGAACAACGCTTCCGCAATCGCGTGTGTGAACGGAAAGCAGGCGATCGGAGGCCGCCCAGACCGCACGGCCTCTGTCTCGCGCTCGAACCAATCGGCCGCAAGAGACTCCGCTCGACCCGTCGCCACGAACGCGCGGGGCAACGCCGCGGCGAGGGCTCCGGCGTCGGCAAAGGACGACGTCACGTCCGCATCGGGCGTGCCCGCGGGCTGCCTGGCCATCACGTCCACTCCTCCGGTTTCCTGCGATCGCGGCTCGCGCGCGCCGGGACCCGAGCGCGGGCGCGGCCGACGCTCGATCCCGTATGGCGAGGCGAGCTCGTGCCCCAGCTTGACACACCCGCCATGCCCGGTGTCCGAACGTGCAGACCGAGCCGGTCGGGCCGGGTCTTTCCGAGTCAGCGCAGCTGCTCGCCGGGACATCGACGCCGCTGGGCCCAGCGCTCCACGATCGGCGACGAGCCCCCGCGTAGTCCGATCGAGATGGCCCCCGACCGGCCGGTCCAGGCCAGGTCCCGCTCCAGATCGAGACCCTGGCGACTCAATCGATCGAGTAGAACGCCGCTCGGCAGGCCGCGACTGCCCCGACAGGGCGCACTCAGCACGACCACGCTCGGCGCGACCGCGGAAAGGAATGCCGTCGTCGAGCTGGAGCGACTCCCATGGTGCCCGAGCTTCAAGACCTCGGCCGCAATCGCGCTCGGTCGCTCGAGCAAGCGCGCCTCGACATCGCCCCCCACGTCCGCCGAGAACAGGAATCGACGACCGTCGAGCGTCGCCCGCAACACGAGCGACGCGTCGTTTCGTGAGGTTCGCGGGTCGAGCTCGGCCGGAGGCCACAGTACGGAGAACGACCAGCCGGACTCGTGCAACGGCTGCGAGCCGGCCGCCAGCCAGCGAACGCGTGTCCGCCGGCGGCGCGCTTGCGCCGCGAGTAGAGCCAGAGATCGATCACGCTGCCGGCCCGCCGGCAGCCAGAGCTCGGCGATCGGGAGCGATGACAATAGGCGCTGGGCTCCGCCGCGATGGTCGAGATCGGCATGCGTGATCGCGAGCGCTGCGAGCGAACGCACCCCGAGCGCACGCAGCGATCGGTGCAGGGCCCGACCACCCGAGCCGTCGGGCGGACCCGGCCCCGTATCGATCAGCACCGAGCGCGCGGCATGCTGGAGCAGGGCCGCATCGCCCTGCCCTACGTCGAAGAAGATGGCGCGGGGTGCGGGCACGAAGGGTCTACCGTGCAGCGCAGGGCGGGTGCCGGCGATCGAAATCAGACCCCAGGCGAGGGCGAGGGGGAGGACGATCCGCCAGCCGCGGCCGAAGCGAAGCAGACAGAGCCCGGCGATCGACGTCAGCGGGACGCCAACCGGCGGGAGTCGATCGATCGGCGACCACGCGGGCAGTCTCGACGCGGCTGCTTCGAGCGACCATTCGAGTCCGGCGGCGGGCAACAGAAGCCAGCGCAGCGCGCCGGGCGGGACGACCTCCGCGACCAGAGCCGCGACGATCGACATCGGCAATACGAGCCCCCCCGTGATCGCGACCGCAACGAGATTGAGTAGCGGCGACCACAGCGGTACGGGGAGCCCCGCGTACGAGAGCACCGGTGCGGTCGCGAAGCCCACCGCCAAAGACACACGGAGCGAAGTGACGACGAGCTCGCGGCTTCGGATTCCCAGCCTCGACGAATCGAAGTGCGTCCGCACGCGTGCAATCGCCGCCGGATGCGGCCGGGCGCGCGACGGATCCGGCCAGGCGCCGGCCGCGACGATTCCTGCGCAGGCCAGGAACGAGAGCTGCGCCCCGACATCGAAGAGCAGCGCCGGGTCGATACAGAGGATGACCAGGGCCACCCAGCCGAGGGCCTCACGCGGCCGGAGTCCGACGCCCACACGACGGGCGAGCGCGACGAGCGCCAGCAGCAACGCCGCCCGCCAGGCCGAAACCGGCGATCCGGCCATCCACGCGTACGAGAACGCGACGAGGCTGGCCGCCAGCGCGAGCCAGCCAAAGGGCCAACCGCCCTCAGCCAGCGCGTGGCGCACCAGCGCGCGCCCGCGCAGCAGAAACGCCGCCATCCCGATCGCAACGAATCCGACATGCAGACCGGAGACCGCGATCAGGTGGGCCAGGCCGAGCGCGCGCAGGGCTTCGCGTACGTCGGCCGAGAGCCCCGAACGATCGCCGAGCGCGAGGGCCCGAGCGAGGCCCACGGGCAGCCCGGTTGCCTCGAGACGTCGGGCGATCCGCGCGCGCAAGCGGCCCCGCGTGGCGGCGGCACGGGCCTGGAAACGGTCCGTCAGCCGGTCCTCGGGATGCTCGATCGCAAGCACCCAGTCGGGATCGACGAGTCGCGCAGCGGCCGCCAGACCCCGTCGTGCGTACGCCCGCGCGCGGTCGGAGGCGCCGGGATTGCGTCTGAACTCGAGCGGCCGAATTCGCACACCCAGCCGGACACGCGCTCCCGGCCAGAGCAGCGCGGCGGCGCGGTGCCCCGACGCGCGGGCCGCGTCAGCCGCGTCGGGTCTGGGCAGCTCGAGTCGGATTCGCTCGGGAAGCGGTCCATCCTCTCGCATACCCGTTGCCATGATCGGTCGCACGTCCTCGAGGACGGCCGAGTCGGAAAAGCCATCTCGAATCCGCTCGGTCACCCGCGCCTCGATCAACCACAGCGAGGCGTCCGGACTCGCGCGGCATCTCTCGGCGACGGAGATCGCCTGGGCGGGCGGGCGCCCACACCGTTCGAACGCGCGCACGCCCGCCACGCGCCGTGCATCGCGCTCGGCATCCGCGAACCGCTCGGCCAGCGGGATCGCGCCTGCGAGGAACATGCAGCCCAGCAGCGCGAGCGCTGCCGTCGCCAGTAGCCATGAGGGCCAGGGTGCCGGACGGCGGGACGAAGACGGGTCCGGATGCGAGTGCCCGAGGATCTCACGAAGTCGGGGCGCGATGGCGAGGCTGCAGGACAGCACGGCGAGCCCGACCCGCGGCGCCGGCTCGAGCAGCCAAGCCCAATCCCATGCAGCGCCCGCGCGCAGCAGGCCAGCGCCGGCCGCCGGCTCCAGCCCGAAGACCCCGTCCAGCCAGACGACCCCGAGTGCGAACGCCGCTGCCAGTGCGAGGGCCAACCCCGACCTTTCCTTACTTGGGCTCTCCGGATGGGGCCTCTCGTGATGGGCCTTCCCCTATTGGGCCTTCCCTTATTGGGCGTCCCGCAGGTGGGCGTCCCGCGTGCGGCCGTCGCGCACTCAGCCGTCACGACCGTCAGCCGCGACGGGCGGCTCGTCGACCGGAGCCGGCTTCATCTGCGGTGACCGCCGGCGCAGTGCGCCCGGCGGCCGAGATTGTCGTGGATCGCCACTCCGGACGACAGGCGGACGGAAGTCCTCGAGCCGTGCACCCGCGCAATCGACTTGCGCTGATGCTGCCGAAGACTCAGTGCAGAGTGTGGCGGGACTTCTTGCGCGGGTTCGCGCGCATGCGCTGGGCGTAGGCGGCGAGGACCTCGAGCACCTCGTCCAGCTTCTCGAGCTCACCGCTGAAGGCACCGAGTAGCCGCTCCACCTCGCGCACGTCGCGCAGATTCCGTTCGACGTGCGCGGTCGTCTCCGCCTGGACGTCGAGCACGGCGATCGTGGCGCAGACGAGCGGTCGCGCAGTGCCACGCCCCAGCTCGTGGTAGAGCGATTCGAGTCGGGGGGCGAGACGCGGTGCCCACTCGGCCGACACACCCTCCGCCAGCAACAGCGCCTGCCAGGTATCGAGCGACTCGGGCTCCGGGTCCTCGATCCCTGCCACGACCCCGACGGCATGCGACGCGACCGGCGTCGATCGGTCGTCGTCCGCCGTCCCCACGAGGTGCCTCGCCGAGCGACGCGATACGGACGCGCCGAGCAGCGTTCGAAGCGATGCCGGCCAGATCGCGCGCCACCTCGCTCGCCAGCCTGCGACCGCCGCCTCCGTTTCGGGCTCGGTTCGTGGCTCCGTTCGCGCGCTCCGCCGCGACCGGCGCGTCTCCCCTCGCCGTCGACTCCTGTCCATGGTTCCGCGTTCCACCCGTCTGCGACTCTCGCGAGCCGCGACGACTCACGCCCTCCGCGTGATCGACGTGCATTGCTGCATGAACGCGCCTGAAAGAGCAAGAAGGGTGCCACGCAGGGCTCACCGGCGGCTCGCGCAGCCCGCCGGCAAGACGCGCTCCAAAGGGGCGGAATCCGGATCGCGCGTGGCGCTCGCCAACGGGTCGTCTCAAAGCCTCGCGATCTCCGCCGATGGGATCGAGGAAGCGGATTTCCCTGTGAGGGAAATCACATCCGGCACGTAGGGCCTCCTGCCAAGACCCGGCGGCTACCACGCCTGCGTCGCTCTCGCGTCTCGCTTGCTCGCCGGCGTGTGCAGCGAGGCGACCTCGATTCAGTCGCGCCACTGCATCGGGACACGCGCCTCGTCGGCCTCGTCCTCGAGCACGTCGAGCTGCCGATCGAGCTCCTCGAGCTCGGCTTCGAGCTCGGCTTTGCGTCTCGACCAGTTGGGATTGATCTCGTCGAGGGCGCGTTCGATGGCCGCGCGATGCTGTGCCATCAATGCGAACTGGCGCTGCCATTGCTGGCGACTGCGCCCGCCGCGAATCGTGCCGGCCTCGGCCAGCCCATTCTCCTCGAGCGTGATCACGCCCGAGCCCGGGTCGAAGCGATAACGAAAGTGATTGAAGAACGAGAGACCCAGCAGGCCGGTCGACATCGACTCGTTGACCGCCGCCGGTACCCGCTCCGCCCGCGCACCGCCGAGCTCGACGCTATCGAGCGTGACGAGCGACTGCTTGATCGTCCCGTTCGCCGTGCTGTAGAAGCCAGTGCGCGCGCCCTCGAGCTCCAGCCCGAGATCCTTGGCGACCCAGAGCGGAAGAACGACGTCGGTGGCGCCCGTGTCGACGTAGAACGGCGCGGTCACCCGACCATTGAGCCGGACGTTCACGCGCATCGTGCTGCCGACCTGCTCGACGCGAATCCGATGCACGCGACCCTGCCCCGGCCGCTTGCGACCCGTAATCGCCTTGCGTGTGCGGCGACTCGGCGAGGTGGGTGGGGCCTGATAGCGCTGGACCGGATCGCTGCCCTCGCCATCGAGCGCCCCGCCGCGCGCCTGCGATCGATATTCGAGCGGGACCTGATTCAGATCCTGCGCGAAATGCAGCCGCCCGCTCGCGTCCTTCCACTTATAGATCTCGGCCGTGGCGCCGGGTGGGAGGAGCATTCCCGCTGCGGCGACGGCACAGACGACCCAGGCCTTCGCGAGACGCAGCACTCGTTCGAGTCGGATCTGCATGGGATTCGCCGCCGCCCCCCGTCTACGTGCCGGCCTCCGCTTCATCGGCGACCCAGACGAGCTGCTTGATCTGCCGCCCGAGCCAATCACGAAGGACCCCCGGGCATCTGCCTCACGCGGACGAATCCGCAGACGACCGCGCGTCGCTCATTCGACCGGCAGATCGTCCGCAGCGTCGTCGCGCCCCCTCGTCAGGGCGCCGTCGGTCGTTTCGCTCCTCTCACTCGCCTCGACGGCGTCCGTCGCGGCGGGGGCATCCGCCTCGAGCTCGGGCGCAGCCAATGCGTCGAAGAAGCGTCGGATGCTCTCGGCATCCTTGGCCGAGATGCCGGGCACGGACTCGAGCGCCTGGCGACTGGCATTGCGGACGGCGCGCAGCGAGCCGAGGGTGGTCAGCAGGGCGCGTCTCTTGCCGGGACCGATCCCCGGAAGCTCTTCCAGAATCGAGGTCAGGTTGACCTTCGAGCGGAGCTCGCGTTGGAATTCGATCGCGAAGCGGTGTGACTCGTCGCGGACGCGCTGGAGCAGCAGCATGCCGCGACTCGCGGGCGGGAGCTGGATCGGATTCGTGCGACCGGGCCGAAAGACGCGTTCGGCCTTGAGCCCGCCACCGCGCTTGACGCGCAGACTCGGCGACGCGTCGTCCCGCTCCTTCGAGATTCCGAGCACCTCGACCGAGAGCCCTGCGTCTTCGAGCGCAGCCATCACGACGCCGAGCTGACCGCGACCGCCATCGACCATCAACAGGTCGGGCAGCGGCTCGCTCGCGACGCGTCGCAACCTTCGATCGAGCACCTCGCGCAGACACCCGTAGTCGTCGCCGGCCTCCGCCTCGCGAATCCGGTAGCGCCGGTAGTCACTCTTGACGGGCTGGCCGTCTTCGAAGCAGACCCGACTGGCGACGGCGAGCGTGCCCTGGAGATTCGAGACGTCATAGCACTCGATCCGCCGGGGGCGCGTCGCGAGGCGACAGCGTTCGACGAGCTCGTCGAGTGCCGTATCGACACTCTCACGCGCCGCCAATCGCGTCGCGAGCGAGAGCGCCGCGTTCCGCTCGGCGATCTCGACCAATCGACGGCCTCCCCCACGCTGGGCGCGACGGATCGTGACGGCCTGCTCGAATCGCTCGCGCCAGAGTGCCTCGAGCGCGCCTTCGTCCTCGAAATCGACCGACGTCAGCACCTCCCGCGGCGGTGCGTGACCGAGTCCCGTGCCGTAGAACTGTCCCAGAAAGGAGGACATCACCTCGGCGTCGTCGATCCGAACGTTCGAGAACGGGAAGTCCCGTGCACCGATCACGCGTCCCTCCCGCACGTGCAGGACCTGGACCGTGAGCTCTCCGCCCTCCCGCGCGATCGCGAAGACATCGCGATCGAGTCCGGCCTCGGACACGATCTGTTGGGACTCGATCGTTCGCTCGACGGCTTCGATCCGATCGCGCAAGCGCGCGGCATCCTCGAAGCGTTCCTCGGCCGCCGCCTCGGCCATCTCGCGCTCGATTTCGTCGACGAGCTCCCGCGAACGACCGCGCAGGAAGAGGATCGTCCCCCGCACCTGCTCCGAGTAGGCCTCGGCGTCTGCCAGTCCCACACAGGGTCCGAGACAGCGCTTCATCTCGTACTCGATGCAGGGTCGACCCCGGCGCGCATAATCCTTGAAGGTGCCCTCGCTGCACGAGCGGAGTGGAAAGAGCCGGCGCAGCTTCGAGAGCGAGGACTTGAGGGCCACGCTCGACGTATAGGGTCCGAAGTACTGCGCGCCGTCTTTGCGAAAGCGCCGCACCATCGTCACACGCGGCCAGGGCTCGCGCTCGTCGATCCGCAATGCGAGATACTGCTTGTCGTCGCGCAGGCGAACGTTGAAGGGGGGTCGATGCTGCTTGATCAGCTCGTTCTCGAGCAGCAATGCCTCCTTGACGTTATGTGTGACGAGCACCTCGACCGAAACGGCACGCTCGACCAGGGCGGGGATCCGGATCCGGCCATCCCCACCACTCACGTACTGCCGAACGCGGCTCTTGAGTGACTGCGCCTTGCCGACGTAGAGCACGCTGCCGCTCTTGCTCTTGAAGAGATAGACGCCGGCGTCGCTCGGCAGGCGCTCGACCTGCGCTTCGAGCGCGTCTCTACTCTGCGTCGCACCGCCGGAGCCCGTGATGCCGCGTTCGAGCGCCCGTTCCGTCTCCTGGCCCCCGCCGTCGTCCCCCATGGCGCGCTCAGGTCAGCCGAATGCGCTCGGCCTCGAGCGTCTTGATCCGGTCGCGCAGCTCGGCCGCACGCTCGAACTCGAGCTCGCGCGCGGCCTCGCGCATCTCGACGCGCAGGCGCTCGATCAACGCGGGCAGCTCGTGGCGCGGCAGTCCGGGCTCGAGCTTCTCCTCCGCGCGTGGCACGGTCACGTAGTCCTGCTCCCAGATCGAATCCTGCAGGCTCGTGATGCGCTTCTCGACCGTCTTCGGCGTGATCCCGTGCTCCGCGTTGTAGGCCTCCTGACGCTCCCGCCGGCGGCCGGTCTCCTCGAGGGTCTGACGGATCGAGTCCGTCTCCTGGTCCGCATACAGGATGACGCGTCCCTTCGCGTTACGCGCCGCCCGACCGATCGTCTGGATCAGAGATCGCGTGGAGCGTAGGAAGCCCTCCTTGTCCGCGTCGAGGATGGCGACGAGCGCGACCTCGGGAATATCCAGTCCTTCGCGCAGGAGGTTGATCCCGACGAGCACGTCGAATTGGCCTTCGCGCAGCTCGCGAATGATCTCCATCCGCTCGAGCGTCTTGACGTCGCTGTGCAGGTAGCGGATCCGAACGCCGAGCTCGGCATAGTAGTCGGTCAGCTCCTCGGCCATCCGCTTCGTCAGCGTCGTCACGAGGACGCGTTCGGATTTCTCCACGTGCGTTTGGATCTCACCCAGCAGGTCGTCGACCTGTCCGGTCGCCGGACGCAGCTCGATCTTCGGGTCGACCAGACCCGTCGGCCGGATGATCTGTTCGACGACGACGCCCTGGCAGGCCTTGAGCTCATAGTCGGCGGGGGTCGCGGACACGTAGACGCGTTGGCCCGCCCGCTCCTCCCACTCGTCGAACCGGAGCGGGCGGTTGTCGAGCGCCGAGGGCATCCGCCAGCCGTATTCGACGAGCGTCTCCTTGCGGGCGCGATCGCCGCGATACATGCCGCCGATCTGGGGGACCGACACGTGGCTCTCGTCGAGCACGACCACCGTCCCGTCGGGCAGGTAGTCATAGAGCGTATAGGGCGTCTGCCCCGCGGCGCGCCCGTCGAGCCAACGCGAGTAGTTCTCGACCCCGTGACAGAAGCCCATCGTCTCCAGCATCTCGAGGTCGTACATCGTCCGCTGCTCCAGCCGCTGCGCCTCGAGCAGCTTGTTCTCCTTCTGGAAATAAGCCAGACGTTCCTGCAGCTCGTCGCGAATACCGCTGCAGGCGCGGTTGAGGCGCTCCTGAGAGGCGACGTAGTGACTGGCCGGGTAGATCATCGCCTTCTTGGTTCGTGCCACGACCTTGCCCCGCAGCGGATCGACCTCGGCGATCGAGTCGATCTCGTCGCCGAAGAACTCGATTCGCACGGCCATCTCGCCTTCGTATTGCGGGAAGACCTCGACCACGTCGCCGCGCACGCGAAACGTGCCGCGATGGAAATCGTGATCGTTCCGGTCGTATTGCATGTCGACCAGTCGCCGGAGCAGATCGTCGCGCACGAGCGACATGCCGGTCTCGACGTAGACGTGCATCGAGCCGTAGTTCTCGGGCGCACCGAGTCCATAGATGCAGGAGACACTCGCCACGACGAGTACGTCCTCTCTCGTCAGCAGAGAGTGGGTCGCGGAGTGGCGGAGCTTGTCGATCTCGTCGTTGATCGACGAGTCCTTCTCGATATACGTATCGGTCGTCGGGATGTAGGCTTCGGGCTGGTAATAGTCGTAGTAGGAGACGAAATACTCGACGGCGTTGTTGGGAAAGAGCTCCTTGAACTCGGAGTAGAGCTGAGCTGCGAGGGTCTTGTTCGGCGACATCACGAGCGTCGGCCGATTCAGCCGCTCGACCATGCATGCGATCGTGAAGGTCTTGCCACTCCCGGTCACCCCGAGCAGGGTCTGGTGCTTCTCGCCGCGCGCCATGGCTTCGCAGAGCGCGTCGATCGCCTGGGGCTGATCCCCCGACGGCTCGAACTCCGAGACCAGCTCGAAGGCATTCGGACGAAGTGAGGCTGCCATGGCGCCGGAGTATAGGCCGCAGACGCGGTCGTCTATCCGGTCAGGTCCGCCGCCAGCGCGACCCGTCGGGCCCGTCGACGATCTCGATCCCCTCGGCCGCCAGCTCGTCGCGGATGCCATCGGCTCGCGCCCAGTCCTTCGCGGCCCGCGCCCGCTCGCGCTCTGCCACGAGCCCGTCGATCCGCGGATCGACCTCGGACTCGGCGTCGCCGTCCGTCGCGGCGGGCTGCCCCAGTCGCAGCCCGAGCACCTCCTCGAAACGTCGCAGCAGGTCTCGGCGATCGACCTCGGCGAGGGTCTCGCTTCGCGCGACCTCCCACACGACGGCCATCGCCCGCGGCGCGTTCAGATCGTCCGCGAGGGCAGCGCGGAAGCGCTCGGCAAAGGGCGCCTGGAGCGCAGGCGAGCCCGCTCCCTCGACGGCCTCGAGTCGCGCGGCGATCGCCTGCAGCCGCCTGTATCCGGTCGCGGCCGCCCCGATCGCATCGTCGCTGAAGGTCTGCTGCTGTCGATAGTGCGCCTGCAGAAAGAAGTAGCGGAATGCCAGCGGGTCGATGCCACGGGCGACGAGATCGCGGAGTGTCTTCACGTTGCCCTTGGACTTGGACATCTTCTCGCCGTCGCCGCTCGCGCCGGAAGCCATGAGCGCGAGGAACTCGTTGTGCATCCAGAAGTTGACCCATGGATGCACGCCGTAGCCGCATTCGCTCTGCGCGACTTCGTTCGTGTGATGGACCGGCGCCAGGTCGATCCCGCCCGTATGAATGTCGAAACGCTCGCCCAGATAGCGAACGCTCATCGCCGAGCACTCGAGATGCCAGCCCGGAAAGCCGCGTCCCCACGGCGAGTCCCACTCCTGCAAACGCTGGACACCCTTCTCAGCGAATTTCCAGACCGCGAAGTCGGCGGGATTGCGCTTGCCCTCGGTCACGCCGATGCGTGCCCCCTCGCTCTGACCCGCGAGATCGAGCCCCGCCAGCTCGGCGTAGCGCGGAAATCGACTGGTATCGAAGTAGAGCCCGTCCGGGATCGAGTAGAGGTAGCCGCCCGCCTCGAGACGTCGAGCCAGCTCGATCTGCTCCTCGATGTGCTCGGTCGCCTTCGGATTGTGTTCCGGAGGCAGGCAGTTGACCGCCGCAGCGTCCTCGCGCCAGAGCTGCGTGAAGTGTTCGGCGATCTCGCTGGCCGAGCGACCGGCTCGGCGCGCCGCGGCCTCCATCTTGTCCTCGCCTTCGTCGGCATCGGAGACCAGATGGCCCACGTCCGTGATGTTGATGACGTGCGTGACCTCGAAGCCCTCGCTCTGCAGGAATCGCTTCAGCAGGTCGGAGAAGAGTCGCGATCGCAGGTTGCCGACGTGCTGCTCGGCGTAGACGGTCGGGCCACAGCTGTATAGGCCGACCTTACCGGGCCGCAGCGGCTCGAAGACCCGCTGCTTGCGCATGCGCGTATCGTAGAACTGGATCGGATTCACACCCCGGCCTCTCTCGTTCGAGTCGCTTCGAGTAGGACGACCGCGATCCCGGCGATCCCTTCGCCACGGCCGATCGCACCGAGTCGATCCGTGCTCGTGACCTTCAGGTTCACCCGCGCCGATTCGGCCTCGAGCAGATCCGCCAGTGTCGTCCGCATCGCGTCCTGATGGGGCGCGAGCCTCGGCGCCTGCGCGACGATCGTCGCATCGACATTGCCGATCTGGAACCCCGCCGATTTCATCTCCGCCACGACGCGCGAGAGGATCTCGCCGCTCGCGACGCCGCGCCAGCGCTCCTCGCTCGACGGGAAATGGCGTCCCAGATCGCCGAGCCCGAGCGCGCCCAGGATCGCGTCGGCCACCGCGTGGAGCAGCGCGTCGCCATCCGAATGGCCCGCGAGCCCGCGATCGTGCGGAATCTCGACGCCCGAGAGCAGCAACGGGCGATCCGGTACCAGAGCGTGGACGTCGAAGCCCTGGCCGATCCGGTCGTGTGTCTCGCTCACGCAGGCCCTCCCCGACCGCTCCGCTCCGCCGTGGCCGAGATCATGTGCTCGGCCAGACGCAGATCGTCCGGTCGCGTGATCTTCGGATTCGCGGCCCGTGCCTCGACGATCACGACCGAGCGCCCCGCCCACTCGAGGAGCTGGGCCTCGTCCGTCGCCTGGCGGCCCGCGGACGCCGCGCGCTCTACTGCCTCGACCAGCCAGGTCCGACGGGCGACCTGGGGCGTCTGCGCCGCCCAACAGTGCTCGCGATCGAGCGTCTCGACGATCCGCTCCTCGACGACCCGCTTGAGCGTATCGCGGCTTCGCTCGCCGAGAATCGCGGCGTCCGCCGTCCGCGCCGCCTCGACGACCCGCACCAGATCCTCGCGATCGACGAGACAACGCGCGGCATCGTGAACCGCGACCCATTCGTAGCGCTCGGGTAGCGCCGCGAGACCCGCCCGGAGCGAGTCCTGGCGCGTCGAGCCACCTGCGATGGGCGGTGCCAGCCCCTCGACCGCTGCGGCGAGCCCGAGCGCCTCGAAGCGACCGATCTCCGCGGCCGGCACGACGGGCTGGATCCACGCGAACAGCCCGCTTCGCGCGAGGGCGCGAAGCGAACGCGCGATCAATGTCTCGCCGACGAGCGACACGAAGGCCTTCGGCAGCGCCTGCCCGAGGCGCTCCCCCCGGCCGGCTCCGAGCACCAGAGCGGCGACGCCGTCCCCGCGCGCCTGCGACGTCATGTCTATTGCACGGGCTCGGACACGTCCTCGAGCACGACGTCGTGGAACTCGAGGATCGTCCCCTGCGCCCGCTCGAGTGCGATCTCCGAAGAGCGGTAGGCCTGCAACGCGTTGATCTTCTGGCTCTCCGCTTCGACGAGATCACTCTCGCGTTGCAGCACCTCGAAAGGTGTCGATTCGCCGTGCTCCAGTCGGATCCGCTCCGCTCGCAGCTGCTCCTCCGCCGCGAGGCGTCGGCGTTCGGCCGCCTCGATGCCCTGCGCCGAGGCGCGGAGATTTCTCGCCGCAGCCCGCACCTCGAGAATGATCGATTGCTCGAGGCGGGCGAGCCGCGTCTGAAGCCGCTGCAGCTCGAGCCGGCTGATGCGCACCCGCTTGCGGGCCGTCGTGTTCGGAAAGGGGATCGAGAACGTGCCGACGACCCGCACGTTCTCGGCGCCCGCGCCCGTGAAGAAGTCGTCGTCGGCCTGATCGAAGGGAAAGCTCGGGGGCGGGGGGGTCACGACACCGCCAGTCTGGAAATCGCGTAGACCGACATTGCCCTCGCCCGATACGCCGACGTATCCGAATCGCACTTCGGCGTCGAGCAGGGGCAGACGTTGGTTCTTGGCGAATTTCAGGTTCACCTCGCCCTGCTCGATCTCGGCGATCAGTCGCTCGAACTCCGGCCGTAGCCGGAACGCGAGGTCGACCGCATGCTCGACGTCGACGGAGCGCGGTAGGTAGCGCTCGGGCTCCTCGGTCGGAGAGAACTCGAGCGCCGTCGTCGCCGCGAGCTGACGTCCGAGCACGCCGTCGATCAGCTGGTCCTGCGCATTGCGATAGTCGTTCGCATTGCGGATCAGACCGAACTCCCGATCCGCGACACCCGCTTCGGCCTCGACCACCTCGACGCGCGACACGACGCCCACCTCGTATTGCGTCTCGGTCTGGTCGAGCAAGGCGCGTGCCGTCTCGAGGCTCTTCTGCGCGACCCGGACCTGATCGCGTGCCGCGACCAGATTCCAGTACGCGTCCACCGTCGACTGGACCGTGTCCATGATCGCGACTCGGAATCCCTCGCGATCGACGGCACGTGCGTGCTTGGCCAGCTTCACGTTCGTCCAGGGCTCGTTCCAGATCAGGCCGCGCGCGAGCGGCACGCGCGCCGTCACGAAGAAGCTGGCGTCGAATTGCTCGTCGAAGCGCTGGATCGTGTTGCGCGTGGACGTCGAGCTGGCTTCGTAGCGCGCGGAGAGCGACGCGCCGAGATAGGGCACCAGCTGCTCGATGCCGACGCCGCCGCCCTTTAATCGCTCGCGGTTGGCGGCGGCGCTGTTCAGGATGAAGGTATTCGGCGACTTCGCGACGTCGTATTGCATGTCGGCGCCGATCACCGGATCGTAGGCGCCCCAGGCGGCTTCGTATTGCAGGTCAGCGATCAGCGGCGCGAAACGTTCGACCTCGACACCGAGGTTGTTCCGGATCGCGAGCGCAACCGCCTCGTCGATCGCGAGCGGTGTGCCCAGCCCGACGATCTCTGCGTCCGACGCGAGGTCACCCGAATCCGCCGAGCCGCCGGACGAGACGACGATCTCGCCATTCGTACTGGCAGCCGGTCCATCCCGCCCGTCGTTGGACGTATCGAAACGCTGTTCGGATCGTGCCGCAGCCGTCGATGCAACGACCAACGAAGCCCACGTGATCGCGACGACGGCCGTCTTCGCGACGAACGCTCCGATGGACTCTGCCCGCTTCATGGTTTGCCTCCGGGCCGGGATACTATCCGACGGCCCGCTCGGCTGCCGCGCCTCGCAACCGACCGCAGTCGGTCGACGAGACGAATCGGACCTGCGCAGCTGCTGCACCTCGCCCGAATGCGATATGTTGGACAGGCGGAGGGGGATGCGTGGCCGTCTTCGGTTCGAGACGTCGTGGAGGCCGTGGCGGAGCGGGGCGACATCGCACCCGACGTAAGGCTTCGGCCGAGCCGTCCAAACCCGAAGCAGAGCCCGAAGCAGAGCCCGAAGCAGATCCCGAATCGAAGCCCGGCCCTTCGCCGGACACCGCGCCCGAAGCGGTGGTGGACGCGCCACCCGAGTCGAACGCGGGCGTGATGCCCGAGCCGTCTCCGACCGCGCGCGCCACGCGAGACGGGCCGCTCGAGGCGGCCGCGCCGGCCGACCGGCGCGGCGTGGTCGACGGCGACACGGAGGGCACGCCGGCGGCGAGCCCGGGGGACGGCTGGCGAAGGATCCGACAGCAGGAGCCGCGCCTGGAGCCGATCGGTCGCGACGCGACGACGACCCGCAAAACGACGACGTCAACTTCAACGATCAGAACGAGCACGAATCCGGGCATACCGACCCGGGCAGGGGGAATGGCTGCGATGGCGACGATGGGACAATCGATCGTATTCAAGGGCGAATTGAGCGGCGAGGAGGATCTCGAGCTCGAGGGACAGGTCGACGGCGTGGTGACCTTCCCGAACCATCAGCTCACGATCGGTGCGAACGGTCGCATCACGGCCGAGGTCAACGCCAAATCGATCGTCGTGATCGGCCAGGTCGTCGGCAACCTCACCGCCTCCGAACGCATCGAGATCCAGGCGACGGGCGTCGTGCAGGGCGATCTCCGCACGCCCCGCCTGCATATCCAGGAAGGCGCCGTGCTGAACGGCTCGGTCGACATGTCGGCGGGAAGCGGCGGCGGCAGCCGCAAACCTTCCAGCGACGAATCGGAGCCGGCCTCCGTCTCGGAGGTCGCTGCGCGCAAGAGCGCCTGAGACCGTGCGTCGGCCCGAAAGACCCCAGCCCGGTATCGAAGCGTGCCCGGCGGACGGGCGCTCTAGACCCGCACGGCCTTGTTCACGCCGGCGCCCTTCTTCTGCTTGGCGGCGCCTGGCGGATCGCCGTAGCGCTCCTCGAGGAAGAGCAGCAGGGGCGAGGCGATGAAGATCGACGAGTAGGTGCCCACGAGCACGCCGATCAACATGGTCTCGGCGAATGGCCGGATCACCTCCCCCCCGAAGAAGTAGAGCGAGAGCAGCGTCAGGAGCGTCGTAATCGACGTGAGGAACGTTCGCGACAGCGTCTGATTCACGCTCGCGTTCAGGACCTCTTCCAGATTGGCCGTCGTACGCAGCTCCATGTTCTCACGGATTCGATCGTAGATGATGATCGTGTCGTTCAGGCTGTAGCCGAGGATCGCCAGCATCGCGGCCAGGATGCGCAGATCGAATTCCTCACCGAGGATCACGAGGATGCCCGCCGTGATCGCCAGATCGTGCACGACGGCGACGACCGCCCCCGGCGCGAACCGCGAGCTGAAGCGGAATGCGACGTAGGCCAGGATCGCAATCGCCGAGTAGAGCAGCGCCTTCAAGCCGTCTTCGCGCAGCTCCGCACCGACGCGTGGTCCGACGTACTCGACGCGCTGCTCCGTAAAGCTGCCGATCCCGCTTCGAAGCGCGTTCTCGAGCTCGATCACGCGCGTGTTGGCCGCGAGCCCGTCGACGGCCTCGTCTCCGTCACCCGCCGCCGACTCGCCGCCATTCTCGTCGTCCTTGAACTTGATCAGATATTCGTTCACGCCTTCGTCGCCGAAGCGCACGACGGTCGGGTCACTGAAGCCCGCGGCCCGCGCGACGTCACGAATCTTCTCCTCGTCGACGGCGACGCCCGCGTCGAAGAGCAGCTGGACCTCCGTACCACCGGCGAAGTCGAGCCCGACCCGCACGCCCTGCGTCGCGGCGAAGACGGCGCCCAGCAGGATCAAGCCGAGCGAGATCGCAATGCAGATATGACGCTTGCCGAGAAAATCGATGTGCGTGCCGGGCGGGATCAATTCGAAGGGCACGGGGTTCTCCTACTGGATCTCGGAGTTCGGGCGGCGCGAGCGCGGCTCAGATGGAGAGGGATTCCACGTTGCGATGGCCCGGGTAGAGCTGAAAGAGCAGACGCGTCACGACCAATGCGGCGAAGACACTCGTCACGATGCCGACGGAGAGCGTGACCGCGAAGCCCTTGATCGGACCCGTCCCGAACTGGAACAGGATCACGGCCGTGAAGAGCGTCGTGATATTGGCATCGAGGACGGTCCAGGTCGCCTTGCTGAAGCCGGTTGCGATCGCGGCCCGTACCGCGCGCCCATTGCGCAGCTCTTCGCGGATCCGCTCGAAGATGATCACGTTCGCGTCGATCGCCATGCCGACGGTCAGGACCAGACCCGCGATCCCCGGCAGCGTGAGCGTCGCCTCGAAGAACGACATCAGACCGATCAGGAAGACGAGGTTGGTGATCAAGGCGACGGCGGCATAAGCACCAGACAGCCGGTAGTAGAGGGCCGCGAACACGAGCACGAGGATCAGCCCGATCATGCTCGCGCGGGCACCACTCTCGATCGAGTCCTGCCCGAGTCCCGGGCCCACCGTCCGCTCCTCTTCGATCACGACCGGCACCGAGAGCGAGCCAGCCCGCAGGATCACGGCGAGATCCGCCGCCTCTTCGGCCGTGTAGTTGCCTTCGATCTGGCCGCGCGTCGAGATGCGCCCGCGGATATTCGGTGCGCTGTAGACCTTCTCGTCGAGGATGATGGCGAGCGGATTGCCGATATTCGCGGCGGTCAGGGCGCCGAAGATCTCGCCGCCCTCTGGGTTGAACCGGAACTCCACGATCGGCCGCTGTTGCTGGTCGAACTGGAGTCGAGCGTCCTCGAGGTAGGCGCCCGTGATGTCGGCGACCTTCGGCAGCAGGTAGAACATGATCGGCTGCTCGGTCTCGGGATCGAGCTCGGGCAGGATCATCTTGTCGTCGGGGATCCCTTCCGGGAAGCGCGCCTCGAGGTCGGCCTGCGTGTCGGCCGCATCGCTCACGATCTTGAACTCGAGAAAGCCCGTACTCTTCAACAGATTGCGCGCGCGCTCGCGATCGATCTGCTCCCCGGGAATCTGCACGAGTACGCGGTCCTTGCCCTGGCGCGTCACGATCGAGTCGGGAATCCCGCGCTGGGGATCGTCGATCCGGCGTCGGAGGACCTCGAGCACCTGGGACATCGTCCGCTCGCGCACGTCCTCGGTCCATTCCTCCGTCAACGCATACCGCAGCGCGAGACCGGAATCCCCGGTCTCCTCGAGCACACCGGTATCGTCTGCCTCGGAGACGACCCGTTTGCGGTCGGCCTCGTCGGCCAATCTGAGCTCGAGCTCGCCCCCTTCGATCTCGCTGCCTGCCAGCGCGAGGCCATCCTTCTCGAGACGCTCTTCGATCGATTTGCGGACGAATTCGAGCTCGCGGGTCACCGCTTCCTCGAGCTCGACGCCGACCACCCAATGGATGCCGCCGCGCAGATCGAGACCGAGTCGGAGGCCGTCGTCGGGCCAGAAGCTGCTGGCGACGCGGTCCTCCTTCGCGACGAAGTTCGCCGCCGTCAGAAACCCGAAGAGCACCAGCAATCCCGCGACGCTCGCCGCCTTGAATCCGATCGATCCACCCACGCTGTCGTCCCTCGTCCCTGGCGGCGCTAGCCGGCTTCCGTGGCGTCTGCCTGACCCGACTTCGTCAGCTGGTCGATCCTGGCCAGACTGACCCGTAGCTTCACCTTCTCGCCGCGCACACGCGCCACCTCGACCTCGAGGACGTCACCATCGACGGCACTCACCTTGCCGTGGATCCCGCCCTGGGTGACGACGTCGTCCCCCTTCGCGGCGGTCTTCAGGAACGCCTCCCGTTCTCGCTGCTGCTTCTGCTGCGGCCGGATCACGAGGAAGAAGAAGATCAGGAAGATGGCGCCCATCATCAGCAGGAAGGAGAAATCGCCTCCACCCGACTGGGCCTGCAGCGGCACGACCTCAGCGGCATTCATGGCAGCGCACCTCCGAAGTCCCGCGTATCCGCCCAGCTCGTGGCACGATTCGTCGCGACTCCGCGTCCACCCCAGACCTCGAGTCGCGTTCCCGGGTAGAAGCGTTCGAGAATACGCCGATACGTCTCGCCCCGCTCAGCCAACGCGCGCGCGCCCCATTGGCTCATGCCGACGCCATGGCCATAGCCCGAACCGACGAAGGCGAAGCCATCCGGCACGCTGCGGATGTCGAAGAGCTTGCTGCGCAGGTCGAGCCCACCGGCAAACGACCGCAGGCTCGGACCGAAGAGCCGCGCGACCTGACTGGATCCCCGCACCTCGAGCGTCGCGACGCGTCCGCTCTCCGTCCGAGCCGTCACGACGAGATCCCGTAGCGAGCCCACCTCGATTCCGGCATCCGTCAGCTGACGATCGAGATCGGCATTGGAGAACACCGTTCGCCAATAGGTATGGGGCGCATCCGCCTCTTCTTCGATATCGACGTTCCGCAGATAGGGAAGATCGCGGCCCCAGACCTCGCCGGCGGTCGCCGTACGGCCGCCGGCAGTCGAGTGGAAGACCGCCAGGATCGGTGCGCCTCGATAAGTGAGAATCTCGCCCTGGGTCGCCGCCGTCGCTTCGCGCGTCTCGCGCGACTCTGCCGACACGCCCCGGTAGACCTGGCTGTTGACGGTCGCGCGGAGGTCCCAATCGAAGCGCCGCCGCCGCCCGGCCTCGTGCAGCGCGTAGGTCCTCGCCGCCACCGCCTGCGCACGGAGTGCCTCCATCGGCCAGCTCGGGGACATCTCGGCCCCGACGATCGAGGCGACGTAGGTCTCGAGATCGATGCGATTCAAGACCTCGAGCCGATCCCCCTCGGCGCGCACGAGGATCCGGCCGCGCACCGTCCGGTCGCCGACCGTCCAGGGCCCGTCGCCCTGCGGCGCCCAGCGAATGCCGAGCAGCTCGCGACCGGCGACCAGGTTGCCGTGGACCGCTTCGACCTCGCGCACGGCGCCGGCGGGCCCGATCGGAAGCACACCGCGCCCCTGATGAAGCAGAACCCGCACGTCGGCGATCTCTTCGGCTCCCGCACGCGTCGCCGGCAGCGTGCTCGCCAGACCGACGATCGTCACGCCGAGTGCGAACGCGATCAGGCCGAGCACGAGCTGGCGCCCAGGTCCGCTCGACACCGAATCCCCCCATCCATCCTGAATCAAGATCTATCCAGAGCCACGCGGAAACGCCCCTCGAAAGCCGTCGGAGCTCAGGAGTCGGCCCGGATCGCTTCCGCCTTGTCGGTCCGCTCCCACGGCAAGCCGATGTTCTCGCGCCCGAAATGGCCGTGATACGAAGTTGCGCGGTAGATCGGCCGCCGCAGATCGAGCGTCTCGTCGATGCCTCGCGGCGTCAGGTCGAAGTGCTTCCGGACCAGCTGCTCGAGTCGGCTGCGGTCGAGGTCACTGGTACCGAAGGTGTCGACGCGAATCGAGACCGGCTCCGCGACGCCGATCGCGTAGGCGAGCTGGACCTCGGCGCGACGCGCCACACCGGCCGCGACCAGGTTCTTCGCGACGTAGCGGGCGGCGTAGGCCGCACTCCGGTCGACCTTCGAGGGATCCTTGCCCGAGAAGGCGCCGCCGCCGTGCCGACCCATGCCGCCGTAGGTATCGACGATGATCTTTCGCCCCGTGAGACCCGCATCGCCCATCGGACCGCCGACCACGAAGCGGCCCGTCGGGTTGATATGGAAGATCGTGTCTTCGTCGAGCAGCTCCGCCGGCAGCGTCGTGCGGATCACGCCCTCGACGATGTCCTTGCGAAGCTGATCGTGACTGACGTCCGGCGAATGCTGCGTCGACAGGACGACCGTGTCGATCCGGATCGGTCGGTCCTCCTCGTCGTATTCGATCGTGACCTGGCTCTTCGCATCGGGCCGCAGGTATTCGATCTCGCCGCTCTCGAGCCGCGCGCGATGGGCCTCCATCAGCTTGTGCGCGAATCGGATCGGCGCGGGCATCAGCTCGGGTGTCTCGTCGCAGGCAAAGCCGAACATCATGCCCTGATCGCCGGCGCCCTGCTCCTTGTGCAGTCCCTCTCCTTCGCTGACGCCCTGGGAGATGTCGGGACTCTGCTTGCCGAGCGCGACCTGGACGGCACAGGTCGAAGCGTCGAAGCCCATCTCGCTGCTGGTGTACCCGATGTCGTGGACGACGTTGCGAACGATCGTAGGGATGTCGACCTGGGCGGACGTCGTCACCTCACCACAGACGAGCACCAGACCGGTCGTCGTCGCCGTCTCGCAGGCCACGCGACTCCGCGAGTCCTGAGCCAGCATGGCGTCCAGAATCGCGTCCGAGACCTGGTCGCACAGCTTGTCCGGATGGCCCATCGACACGGACTCGGAGGTGAACATCAAGCGCGATCCCATCGAGACCTCCCCTTTTCGACGGCCGCAGGGTAGGCGTTCGCCCGGCGGCGATCAAACGTCCGGAGGTCTCCCGACCCACATCCGATCGGCGCCCCGCCTCCGTCAGGTCTCGGATTCGATCAGTGCCCCCAGCTCCATCACGGCCTGCTCGGCGTCTCGCCCGACCGCGCGCACGCGGAGCGCCGTTCCCTGGGTCGCAGCCAGGCAGAGGATCGAGAGCACGCTGGCCCCGCTCACCCATTCGTCGCCCCGTCCGAGTGTGACCTCCGACTCGAAGCGGCCCGCCAGCGAAGCCAGCGCACCGGCGGGACGCGCGTGGAGACCGAGCTCGGAGCGGACCACGAACTCGCGCTCGACGACCGTGTCCGCCGAGCTCACGCGTCGCTTTCCGGCACGAGCTCACTCGCGACCGAGATATTGCGCTGGCCGTACGCCTTGATGAAGGCCGCGAGCTCGTCGAGCGGCTTCTCGTCGCGCAGGGTCGCGAGCTTGATCAACATCGGCAGGTTCATGCCCGTCACGACCTCGACCTGGTGCTCGTCATGGAAGGAAAGGCTCATGTTCGAGGGTGTTCCGCCAAACATGTCGGTCAGGATCAAGACGCCGTCACCCTTGTCCGCCGCCTTGAGACCCGCGGCGATCGCGCCGCGCACCTCCTCGACCGGCATCGTCGGATCGACGGAGACGGCATCGAAATGCGGCGCCTCGGGCAGGATCAATCGCAGCGCCTGGAGGAACTCCTCGCCCAGTCGATAGTGGGTCACGATCAGCACGCCGATGCGCGGCTCGCCGCCACCCTGCGCGCCCTGACCGGACGCGCCCCCCCCGCCGTGCTCGCTGTCGTTCTCGCTCAAAGCGGTCTCTCCACGTCTCGATGCGAGACATTGACCTCACGGCCGTCGCCGCGCAAGCGGGCGGCGAGCGCCTCCGCGATCGCGACCGAGCGATGGCGGCCGCCCGTGCAGCCGACGCCGATCGTGAGATAGGCCTTGCCCTCCTCGTCGTAGAAGGGCAATAGATAGTCGACGAAAGCGTCGACGCGCGTCGCGAACTCGCGACCACGAGCGCTCTCGAGCACGTAGTCGGATACGGCGGACTCGAGTCCCGTACCGGCGCGCAGCGTCTCTTCGAAATAGGGATTGGGCAGGAAACGGACGTCGAAGAGCAGCTCGACCGAGGCGGGCGTGCCGTGCCGAAAGCCGAACGAGACGATGTTGACGACCGTCGCCCGACCCTCGCCCGTCACGTGACGCACGATCGTGTCCTTCAGCTGATGCACGTTGAGCGCGGACGTGTCGATCGTCTGGTCGGCGAGCGTGACCACCTGGTCGAGCAGCGTCCGCTCGTGCTCGATCCCCTCGATGACCGAGCCGTCTGGCGATAGCGGATGGACGCGTCGCGTCTCGCGATAGCGACGTTCGAGCACCTCGTTGGAGCAATCGAGGAAGATCACCTCGACGTCGGTTCCCTGATCGCGCAACTCCGCCACGACTTCGGGGAACTGGTCGAGGAAGTTCTTCTCGCGTGCATCGAGTGCGAGCGCGATCTTGTCGATCGAGCTCGAGGCGTTCATGCAGAGTACGAGGAATTGCGGAACGAGCTGGACCGGCAGGTTGTCGACGCAGTAGAAGGAGAGATCTTCGAGCGCGGCCATCGCGGTCGTCTTGCCCGATCCGGACAGGCCACTCACGAAGACGATCTGCTGGCGGGCCCGCTCGCGATGGGATTCGTGCAATTCGTGTCGTCGCGGCGTGGTCACGTGCCCTCCCCCTGGCCGCTCTCCCCCGGCAGGATGCCACTGGCCGTGCGCAACCGCTCGTCGAGGCGCCGCGCGGCATTGATCCCCCGTTGTCGAAGTCGCCAATCGCGTACCGCCAGGTCGACGAGCGTCGCGAGATTGCTCGCGGCGTGCACCGGCAGCCGGACGCGTGGAATCTCCACGCCGAGCAGGCTCTCCCGCTCGCGCTCGAGACCGATCCGCTCGAAGGTCGCGCCATCTGCCAAGGCCTCGAGGCGGACGACGAAATCGACCCGTGACTCGTCGAGGGTCGCCTCCTCGCCGTAGAGGTCCGCGACGCAGAGCAGGCCGAGGCCGCGTACTTCGATGAAATGGCGGATATGCGCCGGAGACCAGCCGACCAGCCCGGAGGTATCGGCGCGTAGGCGCACGACGTCGTCCGCCACCAGGCGCGCGCCGCGCTCGACGAGCTCGATCACGCACTCGCTCTTGCCGACACCGCTGGGCCCCAGGATCAGGACGCCGAGCCCGCCGATCTGGACGAGTGAGCCGTGGATCTGATCCCACGGCCGGCCGGAATCGTCTGCTCCCGAAGTCGCCACGACCCCACCCCCGACGTCGCCGCGTCCGTCCTCGGTCCGCCGCGCATTCGGCGCCTCAGAACTTGGCGTCCTCTTCTTCGATCGCGCGGAAGATCTCGTCGAGATCGCTCGCCCCGAGCAGCTTCTCGCGGAAGCTGGCGTCGCGGAAGAAGCGGGAGATCCGGGCCAGCGCCTTCAGATGCTGCCCCCCGGATTGCTCGGGGACCACGAGCAGAAAGAAGAGCTGGGTCGGCTGACCATCGATCGATTCGAAGTCGACCCCGGCTGCGCTCCGCGCGAAGGTCGCGACGAGCCGATCCAGGCCCGAAACCTTCCCATGGGGAATCGCCACGCCCTCGCCGATTCCTGTGCTCTGGAGCGCTTCCCGCTCGCGCAGGACCTCGAGCAGATGATCGTGGTCGAGTGCCGGCTCGGCGGCCGCCAGCGCGCCGGCCAGCTCGGCGAGCAGATCGTCCTTGGAGGTCGCCACGAGGTCCAGGATCGACGCTTCGCGGACGAGGATGTCGGTGATCTTCATGCCGGCTCCGAGCTGCGGCCGCACTCTATCCCAGGCCGCCGGCCTCTCGCTAACGCCCGCCCGGGCTCCGCCGCTCGCACGATCCGGCGTGCCCTCAGACGACCTGACGACGCTTCGTCGAGGAGAGGATATTCATCGCCTCACGATATTTCGTGACCGTGCGCCGCGCGATGTCGATCCCGGCTGCCTTGAGCATCTCGGCGATCCGCTGGTCGGACATCGGGCGAACAGGATCTTCGTTCTCGATGATCTTGCGGATCTTCTCCTTGACGCTCTCGCTGGCGAGCGCTTCGCCGTCGAAGCGGCTGATGCTCGAGTTGAAGAAGTACTTGAGCTCGAAGATGCCCTGCGGCGTATGGACGTACTTGTTGGTCGTGACGCGGCTGACCGTCGACTCGTGCATCTCGATGTCGTCGGCGACGTCCCGCAGGTTGAGCGGCTTCAGGTGCGCGAGGCCGTGCTCGAAGAACTCGCGTTGGAAGCCGATGATGCTCTGCATCACCTTGTAGATCGTTCGCTGACGCTGGTGGATCGACTTGATCAGCCACATCGCCGAACGCACCTTGTCGTGGACGTAGGTCCGGGTGTCCTTCTCACCGAGCTCCGCAGCCGTCGTGGCCGACGCGCCGCTCTCGTCACTTCCGGCGGGATCACCCGAGCTGGCGGAGACGGCGCCCGAGTCGCCTCCCTTCGAGAGCACGTCCCGATACATGGAGTTGATTCGAAGCTTGGGCAGACCGTCCTCGTTCAGCAGCACGTGGAAATCGTCACCGACCTTGTAGACGTAGATGTCGGGCGTGATGTAGACGGGATCCTCTCCGCCGAAGCCGCGTCCCGGTCGCGGCTCGAGGCCACCGATTACACGCGCCGCGTCGGCGACCTCCTGGAGCGAGGCGCCCGTGAGGCGGGACAGGCCGCGGAAATCGCGCTTCTGAAGGAGCTCGATGTGCTCGTCGACGAGCGTCCGCACGAGCGCCGGGCCGACGTTCAGCGTGTCGATCTGGATCAGCAGGCACTCGCGCAGGTCACGCGCTGCGACACCGGTCGGATCGAGCTGCTGGATCGCCGCCAACACGCGCTCGACGTCGGCTTCCGCGACACCGGCCTGGCGCGCGACATCCTCGACGCTCGAGCGAAGAAAGCCGCGATCGTCGATATTGCCGATGATCCAGCGCGCGATCTCGAGATCATCGCGATCGAGGTCGGTCACCTGGAGCTGCCACTCGAGGTGCTCCGCCAGGCTCGGTCGGCGCGTATAGGTCGCCTCGAGCGAGGGGCGATCGTCGTCGCCGACCATGCCGCCGCTCTCGAGTCCGGTCACGGGGTGGCTCTCGAGATACTGCTCCCACTCGATGTCGGCGATCTTCTCCGCATCGCTCGGACCGGCGTCGTCCGCTGTGGGCGCGTCGCCCGCGGCGACATCCGAGCCGTCGCCGACCGATGCTTCCGCCGCGGCCAGCGATTCGTCGATCGCCACCTCGCCCGTGTCGGCCCCTTCGGCGGGCTCCGCGCCGTCCTCCGGACCACCGGTCTCGTCTGCCTCGGCCTCGCTCACGTCGGTGCGCTCGGCCTGGGTCTCTTCCTCGACGTCGGCTTCTTCGAGGACGGGATTCTCCTGAAGCTCCTGCTGTACCAGGCCCACGAGCTCGAGCTGGTTGAGCTGCAACAGCTTGATCGCCTGCTGTAGCTGGGGCGTCATCACCAGCTGCTGCGAGATCCGAAGCTGTTGTTTCAGTTCGATCGCCATCTGAATCCCGCGTCCTTCGCGATTCCCCGTGGTCCCGCTTCCTTGACGACCTCACGGCCCGGTCGCTTGAGCGAGAAGACCGGCAGCCCGCACCTCTGCCGGCCGAGACTCAATTCAGGCTGAAATTCTGCCCGAGATAGACCTCGCGTACCTCGGGGTCGTCGGCGATCTCCACCGGCGTACCGAGGCGCAGGATCGATCCGTCCTTGATGATGTAGGCACGGTCGCAAATGGACAAGGTCTCGCGCACGTTGTGGTCGGTGATGATCACGCCGATGCCACGACTCTTGAGCTGCTCGATGATCTTCTGGATGTCGATCACGGCGATGGGATCGACACCGGCGAACGGCTCGTCGAGCATCATGAACTGGGGATTCAACACGAGCGCCCGCGTGATCTCGACGCGGCGGCGCTCGCCCCCGGAGAGATCCGCTCCCTTGCGTCCGGCCTTCTCGGTCAGTCCCAGCTCGGCGAGCAGCTCCGCCAGCCGCTCCTTGCGGCGCGCCCGATTGCTCTCGACGGTTTCGAGAATCGCGCCGACATTGTCCGCGACCGTCAGCTTGCGGAAGATCGAGGCTTCCTGCGGCAGATAGGTGATCCCCATCCGCGCCCGGCGATACATCGGAAGCTCCGTGATGTCCTGGTCACCGAGGAAGACCTGCCCCTCACTCGGCCTCACACTCCCGGCCATCATGTTGAACGTCGTCGTCTTGCCGGCGCCGTTCGGGCCGAGCAGGCCGACGACTTCGGCGGCGCGCACCTCGAGGTCGACGCCGCTGACGGCGAGCTTCTCGCCGTAGCGCTTGACGAGCCCGGTCGCCGAGAGGACGGGCTTCGTCACAAGACCCCCCCGACAGGCGTACAGGCGGCACCCGACTCGTCGTCGGGCCGAATCACGATCGAGGCGGCTCCCTCGACGCGCGCGCGATCGTCCGCGAGATCGAACTCGATCGAGTCGCCGCGCACGACGTCGCAGCCCTGGACCAGCTCGGCGTGCCCGCGACAGATCAGCTGCTGAAGCTCCCGCTCGTAGATCGCCTCGTCACACCGGGCCCGGCGATCGCCCTGGTCGACGCGGACCTGCCCCTCGGCCACGAGCCGGCGAGGCTCGGACTCGCCCTTGCGATAGGACGCGGCGAGCCGGTCGCTGCGCAGCGTGACGTTCGCCTGGCGGACGAAGACGTTGTGCTGGAAGACGAGCTCGCGTCCCTCGCCACGACTCACGATCTCGGCTTCGTCCGCCTTGATCTCGATCGGCGCATCGTTCTCGAAGCCGCCGAGCTCGAGCTTGGCATCGAGACCACGGCCGGAGCTCGCGCTGGCCGTCTCCCCGCCCGACGCCGAGGTGGCGGCCGGCGGCGTGCTCGGCGACTGCGGTCGGGGCGCCTCGTAGCCGAGGTCGGCGAGCACGGCATTGGCCAATCGCGCCGCGACCGTGTCGAGCTCCCCGCGAGCGCCCACGCCCACGGCATGCCGGCTGATCTCCGCACCCGAGTGACCCGAGTGGAGTACGACCTCGAGCCGACGATCGGCGCCGCCGGCGACCGGCTCCCCGTCCCGGCTGGCGAACGCGATGCGTCCCACGACGACGTGGTCGACCGCCGCGTTGTAGGCCCAGCGGCGAATCGCCGCGGGATCGGGGGCAAAGGCCTGCTCGGCGACGAAGCTGCCGGGAGCGAGGACGCGCTCGAGCGAGCGCTTCGCGAGCTCGGCATGGAATGCGTCCGCGACCGGCCACGCCGCCGTCTCGCCCTCGAAAGGTGCGATCGCCAGCCGGATCGGCGCGGCCGGCGCCGAGATCGCGGGCCGTGGCAGGATCGCGACGAAACAGGCACATGCGAGGGCCAAGAGCGGAGCGCCTCGCGTTCGGCAGGCGGACCGAGCTCCGGCCGCGAATGGAGAGGAACGGGATCGGTGGCGGCTCATGGATCCTGTACGACTCGTGCTCCGCCCTCGAGACGGAAGCGATCTTCGTTCACGAAATAGCGGAAACCGCCGCCCTGATAACGACCGTCGCGATCGGTGATCAAGACCGGATCGTTCGTGTAGAGCACGCCCTCCGACTCATCATAGGCCACCCAGCGCGCTTCGAATTGGCGGTCCCCCTCGATCGTGCCGACGACGTGGCCGACGGCGATGAACGACTGCGTTCCGAGGTTCAGCTGCCCCCCGTCACAGCGCATGCGGAAGCCGACGCGATCCGATCCGGGAGCGACACGGACCGTCACCTCTTCCAGATCCGCGATCTCGCGCTCGGGATAGAAATCCGCGCGCTCCGCACGCAACAGAATCTCGTTCGCCGAGCCTTCGCTGGCCACGAAGGTCATCCCCTGTACGCGCAGCGTCTGACCCGGGTCGCCCTCGAGCCAGCCGAGATCGGGGACGTCCGCCCGCGCCGCACCACACAGCACGAACGAGGCCGCGATCGCGGCAGCCACCGGCACGGGGATCGGCCCGTACCTCCTGCGGCCTACGCAAACCCGGAATCCGTCGAGGGGCGGCGGCTGCCGTCGCACCGAACGATGTCCGAACGCGACCTCAGTCCTCGTGACCGAAGGCGGTCTTGAAGGGCTCGTGGCTGACGAGCCAATGGGCCGGGCGCAGCAGGAGATAGTCGAGCGCCACGCCGACGGGATGCACGATATAGGCGATGATTCGTAGCGGATGACCCGCCTCGGTCGCGTCGTACTTGTCCGCCGCTGCCGGACCGGCGAGCCCGAGCACCAGCAGCGTGCCGAGCAAGGCGACGACCGCGGTCGCCGCACGTCGCGGACGCGTGTGCCGCGAGGCCGCGCGCCCGCCGGTCTGCGTGGAATGGACGCTCTGCCTGCTTCCCGTGCTCGAATCGATTCGCATCCTGCGGATCCTCTCTGCCCTGCGTGGCCGCCCCGCGTGCCCTCGCGTCTTCCCCCGATCGGGAGGACTGGCGGGC
The DNA here is from genome assembly GCA_965223565.1 of Myxococcota bacterium. Lineage (GTDB taxonomy): Bacteria > Myxococcota_A > UBA9160 > UBA9160 > UBA4427 > UBA4427. The sequence continues at coordinate 91,084 of CBDCWV010000004.1, forward strand.
AGCTTAACGGGTCCCCGGCTCGGCCGCTGCAAAACCCGGGCCGGGGTGATCTCGACCGCCCGTTACCCGATCAGCGTGAGCCGGAGCCCTCCATTCGTCCTGTTTCGAAAACAAGCTTTCGAGAAAGCTATTTGTTTCCCAACCTATCTCGACTGCGGTCGATTCCTTCACCTCACGGAATCGAATGCGGTCGAATCGAGGCGATTTTTCGTTGATTGCGATCAGCTTCGAGACCGCCTCGGCCGAAATTTGCGATAGGCTTGCCGGCTTCGATCCTCGGATTCCTTCTGCCGACCGAATCATGGGCCGGCGCTGAGGGGCCGGGGGCAAGGATGGAAAGCGGCGGACGAAGCATGGACAAGCGGGTTCCCACGGGCGCGGAGAAGCTGATCCAGTGTCTCGAGCGCGAGGGCGTCGAGTACATCTTCGGCTATTCGGGCGGCGCAGCGATGCCGATCTTCGATGCGCTGGTCGATTCAGAGATCGAGCTGATCCTGGTGCGGCACGAGCAGGGTGCCGCCCATATGGCCGACGGCTACGCGCGTGCGACGGGCAAGCCCGGGGTCGTGCTCGTGACCTCGGGGCCCGGCGCGACCAACACGGTGACGGGCCTGCTCACGTCGCAGATGGATTCAGTCCCCGTGATCGTCCTGACGGGGCAGACGATCTCTCCGATGCTCGGCAAGGACGGCTTCCAGGAGGCCGACGTCACCGGCATCACCTACGCCGTCGTGAAGCACAGCTATCTGCTGAAAGACGCGGCCGACATTCCCCGCGCCACGCGCGAGGCGTTCTACATCGCGACGAGTGGCCGGCCGGGACCGGTCCTGATCGATCTCCCCAAGGACGTCACGCAGGGTCCCTGCGACGCGCCCTTCGTCGACGACGTCGATCTACCGGGCTACGGCGTCCCGACCCACGGCGATCCGACCGCGATTCGTCAGGCGGCCGAGGCGCTCTCCGCGGCCCGACGGCCCCTGCTCTACGTCGGCCACGGCGCCGTGATCTCCGGAGCCGGCAAGTCCGTGATCCGTCTCGCGGAGAAGCTGCGTGCGCCGATCGTGAACACCCTGCTCGGCAAGGGTGCCGCCGACGAGACCCATCCGCTCCACCTCGGGATGCTCGGCATGCACGGCACGGCCTACGCGAACAAGGCCGTCGACGCCTGCGACTGCATCATGTCGATCGGTGCGCGCTGGGACGACCGGGTCACGGGCAAGCTCGACGAGTTCTGCCTGAACGCGACCAAGATCCACATCGACATCGATCCCGCCGAGTTCGGCAAGATGGTGCGTCCCGACATCGCGATTGCCGGCGACGCCCGGCTGGTGCTCGAGGAGCTGACGCCACAGGTCTCCGCGGCCGATTCAGAGGAGTGGCTCACTCAGTGCGCCGCCTGGCGGAAGCGTTATCCCCTGAAATACGCCAAGCAGGGCGGACTACGCGCCCAGCACGTTCTCGATCGCCTGCACGCCATCACGCAGGGCGATGCCGTCATCACGACCGACGTCGGACAACACCAGATGTGGGCCGCGCAATTCTGCCTGTCGACCACGAACCGGCATTGGATCTCGTCGGGTGGCGCCGGCACGATGGGCTTCGGCTTCCCCGCGGCGATCGGGGCGCAATTCGGGCAGCCCGACAAGAAGATCTGGGCGATCGTCGGTGATGGCGGATTCCAGATGACGCAGGCCGAGCTCGCGACGGCTTCGATCCACGATCTGCCCGTCAAGTGTCTGATCATCAACAACAACTATCTGGGCATGGTCCGGCAGTGGCAGGAGCTCTTCTTCGAGAATCGCCTGTCCGGCGTGGATCTCGTCGGCAATCCCGATTTCGTCAAGCTCGCGCAGGCCTACGGCGTGAAGGCGCTCCGCATCAAGCGACCCGCCGACGTCGATCGCATCCTGGCAGAGGCGCACGCCCATGACGAAGGTCCCTGTGTCGTCGTCGCGGAGGTCGTGAAGGAAGACAATGTCTTCCCGATGATCCCCGCCGGCGCACCCCTCTCGGGCATGATCGTCGAGAAGCCCCGCAAACAGCTCGCGAAGCCCACGGGCAGTACCTGAACGAGCCCGCCCTTCGCGTCGCCTCGCCGAGGAATCCACATGAGCACCGCCACCTACGCGCCGCGCGCGCAGTCGACCGCCACGCCTGCCAACGCGGCTCGCAAGAAGAGCGCCGCCGCCAACGACGCACGCAAGGACCTGCACACGATCTCGCTCCTGGTGCGCGACGCACCCGGGGTCCTCGTCCGGGTCGCGATGGTATTCTCGCGCCGCGGCTACAACATCGAGAGTCTGGTCGTCAGCCCCGGCGCCCGCGCGGGATTCTCCCGCATGACGGTCACCTGCTCGGGTGATCCCGGAATTCTCGAGCAGATGATCAAGCAGCTCGCAAAGCTCGTCGACGTGGTCCATGCGCTCGATCACACGACGTCGGATCGCTACGAGACCGAGATCGCGCTCGTGAAGATCCGATGCTCGGGCGACGAACGTCGCGAGGTGCTCGAAATCGCGGAGCATTTCAATGCCAAGGTCGTCGACTACGCGGTCGAGAGCGTGATCCTGCGTGTCTACGGCGACAGCGACAAGCTCGACGCGATGATCGCGCTCTTCGACGAGGAACGAATCGTCGAGCTGGTGCGTTCGGGCAAGATCGTGATGACCCGCGCGCTCGAAGTGACCTGACGCGAGGGGCGAAAGAGGCCTAGCCGATACGCGTCACCCATTCGTAGGCGTCTTGTTGGTGCTGCCAGAGCTCGACGGGCGAGAGAGACTGCTCGCGCGCGATCTCGGCCAGCTCGGCGAAGTGCCCCTCGTCGAGACATTCCACGAGCCGCAGCAGGCGACCGAGCGGACCGGCGCGATCCTCGAGCGCGGCCTTGATCTCGGGCGCGATCGTGAGGCCGGACATGGCCTGGCGCCGATCGCCACCGAGCAGCACGTGCACGAAGGAGAGGATTCCGGTCAGGAAGGCCGCTTCACCCGACTCCTTCGCCGCAGCGACGTCGACGTCGGTCGTGCCCGCCGCCACGAGCTCCATCAGCCGCGCGCGACTGGCCGCCACGCGAAAGAGCGGGCTGCGCGTCCCGAGGCGATTGCCGACCTGAAAGAGCAGCAGCAGCAGCCAACGACTCAGTCCCCTGGCGCCGATCATGATCAACGCCTGTCCGACGTTCCCGATCTTCTGCGCACGCGCCAGCTCGAGCGAGTTCACCAACCGCAGCAGACCCGCCGTCAGTCCAGGCATCGCCTCGATCCGCGCCGTCACGTCGTCGATCTCGAGCTCTCCGCGCGCCTCGACGAGCAGGCGCAATAGAGCGCGCCCCTCTTCGGTCGCGCGTTCGTCGGGCTGCTTCGACGCTTCGGCGTAGGCCGAGCCGACGAAGAGATCGAAGTCCGCGGCGCGAAGTCGTTCGAAGTCGGCGTCGTGCGCGACCGCGTCGGCCATCACCTGCAGGTTGCGTCGCTTGGCTCGTCGCAGCAGAAGTGTCCGCCGGTCCGTCTCGCCGTCGAACGCATCGATCTGGACGCCATCGGCCAGCTCGAGCAGCTGCTCGCGCGGGTCGCGCCGCGCATAGTCGAAGAAGAGCAGGCGGGTGCCCCGCTGGTCGTGAAGTTCATGCAGCCGACGCGCGAGTGGCGGATCGATTTCCGCGTCGGCCGCGAGGCCCAACAAGAATCGATTGCGCGGCAGACCGTCCAGCACGTCGCTCAGCAGCAGTCGGCGATCGACCGGCAACAGCGCCCGTGCACCCCCGAGTAGCGATGGCCAGCGCGCGGACGCGATGAAGGCCTGCGCCGCCGCCAGCAGTCGACGGCTGCGCTCCTCGCTCGGGCCGGTCGCTTCACGTGGCGTCAGGCATTCCCCTTCGCCCGACGCCAAGGCGAGCTGCCACCCGACCAATCGACGCTCCGCCGTCAGGATCGGGCGCCGGCCGAGGAAGAATCCGGAATGCTCGATTTCGGACATGCCGCCTCACGTTTCGTCCCTGGACAGGCGGGGACGAGCGGGCGGATCGACGCGATCCGCTCCAGCGGTTCCATCGACCGGATTCGCGTGAGACTCAAGGATTCCGCTGGGATGCGAAGCGATCGAGCCCTCAGGCGCCGTCGCGCTGGGTGCTCTGTCCGAGTCGGAAATCGGGCGGAAGATTGAGGATCTCTGCCGGGAATGACTCGACGAGGAACTCGACGATGTCTCGTACGGAGAGGATGAACGCGGGCCAGCCGCGTGCGTCCGTGACGGGCAGATGACGGAACCCGCCGACGGACATCAGATTGAGGGCCCAGGCGAGCTTCGCGTCGATCGCGAGGCTCTCGGGCTCGGACGTCATGACCTCAGCAAGCGGAACCGTTGCCGGATTGCGACCACTGTCGATGATCTTGAGCAGCACGTCGCGCTCGGTGAAGATGCCGGTGAGCGGCGATCGGAGCGTGCCGTCTTCCGTGATCAGAACGCAGCCGCGATGGCGCCGCTTCATGACCTGCATGGCATCCTTGACCGACGCATCGCCGGACAACGCGATCGGCGGTCGGTTCGGCAGCAGCGTCAGCGGCTCCCCGAGCAGGCGTGCGTCGAAGCTCCGAACGCGCGTCGGTCCCTCGTCGAAGTAGCCCTCGTCACTGGCAAGCTCGTGGTCGTCGACCAGGTCGGTCTGGCTCGGGGGGGTCATGAGCGGAGGCCTCCAATCCGCGCCCGGAGACGCCGACCTCCATCTTGCCCCAATCCTGAGGGACCGCCAGCTGCGGGCGACCTCCCTCGCCAGAGTGAGCCGTCAGCGCGCTCTGAGCGGTCCAGAGGAGCCATCCCGCGGGCGACCGGCCGAGCACGCGCCGGTTCGACGGTCAGTGCGGCTCGTCTCTGCGATCGCGAAGCCGCGTCATCACATGGGTCCGCCAGAGCCGTCGGCGCAATCGCTCGCGGAATCCGGGGTCGGGCGGGAGGAGTCCACAGCGCTCGAAGTCTCCGTCGAAGCCCATGAAGTCCGCAAAGTCCGCGAGCAATTCCGCATCCTCCTGTGCCGTTCCCATCGGATCGTCGAGTGCGTGACGGAACGAAGCGACGTCGTCCGTGTGCGCCCGCAGCTGGGTCGCTCCCGCTACGTCGGCCGGCGGCAGCCCCGTGCCCACGGCGACCGCCGTCCGACGCTCGAAGGGCGGCATGCCGGCGACGTCATCGCCGATGCGCTTCATCGGCGATCTCCACCCCCGCCGGCTAGCGCGGGGTTGCCGCTCGCCGCCATCGCCGACTCGAAGAAGATCCGCTTGACCCGGTAGAGACTCGAACGGACCGCATCACTCGAGCGAGAAGTGCGCTCCGAGATCTCTGGAATCGACAGATTCTCGAAGTGACGCATCTCGAAGATCTCGGCCTGCCAGGATGCCAATGAATCCAGTCGCTGGCTGAGCAGCTCGCGAAAGCGATGCAGATCGAGCTGCTCGTCCGGCATGCCCACGTCGAGCGATGGCCGCGGCATCAGGTCTTCCTGATCCGCCAGCTCGATCCGCTCGTACTGACTCTTGGCCCGTCGCAAGTTGTTGTTCGTCGTGTTCTTGGCGATCCCGTAGATCCAGGACAGGAGCGAGGACTGGCCTCGATAATTCTCGAAGGAACGAAAGACGGCGAGGAAGGTCTCCTGCACGACCTCTTCCGTCTCGGCGTGATTGCGTGTGCGTGCGTACACGAAGTTGTAGATGCGCTGGAAATAGCGGTTGTAGAGCTCCGAGAAATGAGGCTCGCTTCCGGTGCGCAGGCCCTCGAGCAGGTCCTGGTCACTCAGACCGGACAGGCTGCCGCGCTCCGCGATCCAGGCGGACGCCAGGTCGACGCCGTCGCGCGGACCATCGGATCGCGGGTCGATTTCATCCGGGGCGAGTGAAATTTCAGGTACAGCGTATTCGGTGTGCGCTGTTCGGTCGATGGAGTCATCGACGAGCGACACCTCAGCGGCGGACGTAAGGGACAAGGCGGCTTTTCCTCTCTCCTGGCTCCTGGCTTCCTCTATCTCTTCGCTTCTTGCTTCTTGTTGCTTCTTGGCTGGGCTTCGCCGCCCTTTCACGGCGCGGCGCGACGCGGCGCACGTGGACGCATTCGTTTGCCGGTCGCCTTCGTGAGATGCAGCTCTAGCGGTCGTGCTTCGAATCTGGATCCGAACAACACGCGCAGGGCTGCGTCACGGAGGCGCGGCGCTAGATCAGCCTCGTCCCGATTTCCCAGAGAGTGACAGGGCCCCCCCTTGTCATAGAGATAAGTGACCGAATCCACGCACACGTGGCGCGGCCGCCCCAGAAAACCTTCATTCTGTCGAGGAAACGTCCTTCGGGGCATCCGACGCCCGCTCCCTGCGGGCGACCTGCGCGTTGTCTGCCCAGCCGAAACGGGCACGAATACGCGGACGGCTCCGCGAAGCCCGGCCAGCGCCCGACACGCTATGGTCGTCGCGCCCGCACCCACGAGAGCTCATGACATCGCCCCGCAACCCGCCGGACGCTCCCGAGCGCCGCCGGTGGGTCCTTTGGACTTGCCTGACCGGCTGCTTCGCAACGACCTTCACCATGACGATCCTGGGTGTCTCGTTGCGCGCGATCGCCGACGATCTCACCAGCGACGTGTCGACGATCGCCTGGGTGTTGACGGCCCCGATGCTCGCGCAGGCCGTGTCGGCGCCCCTGCTCGGAAAGCTGGGCGACCTCCACGGCCACCGTCGCGTCTATCTGATCGGCTTCGTCTGCGCCACGCTGGCCGCATTCGCGACGGCCACCGCCTGGGACGCGGCGAGCCTGATCGGGTTGCGGACGTTCGGCCAGCTCGCCGGGACCGCGACGATGCCGGCCTCGATGGCGATCCTGTTCCGCGTCTATGCCGGACGCGACCGGGTCAAAGCGATGGGCTGGATGAGTGTCGTGGTGGCCGGTGCCCCGGTACTCGGCCTCGCGATCGGGGGCGTCTTGATCGAGGCGATCGGCTGGCGACCGATCTTCGTGATTCAGGGCCTCCTTTCGGCGATCGCCTGCGCCATCGCGGTCCACGTGCTGGACGAGACGCCGCGTCGGAGCGAATTGCGACTCGACATGCCGGGCGCGCTCGTCCTGGCGCTTGCCGCCTTCGTGCTCGTCTTCGCGATCAATCGAGCCCCGGGCTGGGGTCTCGCGGATTGGCGCGTCGCGAGCTCACTGCTCGGCGCGCCACTGCTCTTCGCGCTCTTCGTCCGGATCGAGCGAGGCGCAACCCATCCGCTCTTGCCGCTCGCGTTCTTGCGCGAACGCAATTTCGTGTATCCGCTCGCGGTCGGCTTCGCCCTCCAATTCGCCTACATGGGCGGCTTCGTGATCAGCCCGCTCATCATGCTCGGCGGCTTCGGACTGGGGCAGGCTGCGACCTCGCTCTGGACGATCGCCCGGCCGATCTCGCTCTCCGCCGCCTCGCCGCTCGGTGGCCAGCTCGGCTCGAGATACGGCGAACGGCGGCTGATCCTGGTGGGTAGCGTGCTCGTCGTGGGCGCGATGGTCTGTTTCGCGCTCGGCGCGTCGATCGAATCGCTCGCCCTGATCGTCGCCGGTCTGGTGACTGCGGGCGTCGGGATGGGGCTCGCGCAGCCCTCGCTCACGACGATCGTCGCGTCCGCTGTCCCCGACGCGGACCATGGTATCGCCGTCTCCACGATGTCGACGACGTCGGGCATCGGAGCGGTCGCGGGCGTCTCGATCCTGACAGCCTTGTGCGCCGACGGCGGAACCTTCGAGTCCTATCGCGACGGCTATGCGCTCGGCGCGGCCGTCGCACTCCTCGGCGTGCTCGCCGGACTCGGCCTGCGCTCGGTCGACCACGACGCGGCCTCGCCGGCATCGGCGCGTGATCGACACGCGCACCAGGGGAGAGGCGGAGCGAAGAAGGACGCCCACGCAAACGACGAGCAGCTGGTCACGGCCGGCTAGAGCCCGTCCCGAAACCCTCGACCGAGTGAGCCGCGTGAATGTGGCCCGAGATCAAGGCGCGAAATCGCAGGCGCGTGGATCACGACCGAGGGGGTATTGGGATGGGCTCTTAGTCGAGCTCGACGAGCCGTCCACCCCGCGCCGCGCAGTCGGCCGCCCGCGTGAACTGACGGCCGCCGCCGAGGTCGCAGGCAACCAGACGTTCCTCACCCGTCGCACTCGACCGGCGACGCTTGCTCGGCGCCGCAGCGGCGCCCGCGGTGGCTGTCGGCGGCGCCGCCGGGGCCGCGGCGAGCGTGTCCGAAGCGGGCGCCCGACCGGCTGCGCCGTTCGCTGGCGTCGGCTCCAGCTCGGATGCGCGCTGTGCCTCGAAGGCCTCGAGCTCGGCGATCTCGCCCTCGACCCCATCGCGATCCGCCGTCACGATCCGGATCCCGAGCACGGCCGCAACGACGCACAAGCCGATTCCGGCCTTGATCGCGGCCTTGCTGCAAGCGCGCCTGAGGTCGGCATCGAGAGCCATGGCGCCTCGATCGGCCTGACCGGCGAGCGGCTTGAGCCGCGCCTTTCAGACCGGCGGTCCGACGTGGGGCCGCGGGCAGGTCGGCAATCAGCTGGAGCGACGCAGATCGCGTGGCAATCCGTAGCCCCGCTCGCCGATGATGTTCAGCTGGATATTGGTCGCACCGCCCGCGATCGCCGGCCCGAGCGAGAAGATGTACTGCAGGACCCAGCCCGAGGCGGTCGTCTTGCGACGCCACGTGTCGAGCTCCTCCTCGCTCGGAGCCAGGACGCCATCGGCGCCGAGCAGGTCGAAGGCACATTTCATGATCAGCTGCATCACGTCGGTCGAGAAGACCTTGTTCATCAGGACGGGCCGCGCGACCTTCTGCATCTCGCCCCGATTGGCCGTCGTGAACTGCCGCAGGCCCGAGAGCCGGCTCGTCTCGACGTAGCCCTCGATCTCGGCGATCCGGCGCCGGATCCCGGGATACTCGATCGCCGGCCGACCGCCAATCCTGCGCGTGCGGGCGAGATCGAGCAGGTCGTCGAACGCCTCACGCATCGAGTTCGGATTTCCGATCAGGTTACGCTCGTGAACCAGCGTGGCGCGCGACACCTGCCAGCCCTGGCCGCGCGCGCCGACGATATTCGAAGCCGGAATGCGCGCGTCGGTGAAGAAGACCTCGTTGAACTCGAAGCCGCCCGCCATCTCGCGCAGCGGTCGCACCTCGATCCCGGGCGTGTCCATCGGCACCAGCAGATAGGAGATCCCCTCGTGCTTCTTCGCGTCGGGCTCCGTTCGGAACAGTCCGAACATCATGTCTGCACGCTGAGCCGAGCTGGTCCAGATCTTCTGCCCGTTCAAGACCCACTCGTCACCATCGAGTCGTGCCTGACATTGCAAGGATGCCAGATCACTCCCCGAGCCGGGCTCGCTATAGCCCTGGCACCAGTTCTCCTCACCCGTGAGCGCGGGGCGGATATAGCGCTCCTTCTGCGCTTCGGTTCCGAACTCGAGCAGCGTCGGGACCAGCATGCCGGCCCCCTGCGTCGAGAGATCCCGTGGCGCGCCGGCGGCATGGAACTCCTGCTGAATGATCTGGTCGCGGATCGCATCGTCCGGCTGCTCCGAGCCGCCGTACCTGCGCGGCACCTTGCGGTAGACGAAGCCCTCCTCGATCCCGCGCTTGCGAAAGATCGCCTCCTGCTCTTCTTCGGGAAGCTGCGCTTCGCTTCCCTGGAGCGGCCAGCCCTTGAGGAATCGACGCACGGCCTCGCGGAACGCCTCGTGCTCCTGGCTGTACTCGAGATCCATCTCAGTATCCCCCCAGCTCGGCGACACGCTCGCGGTGTTGGTCGGGCGTCCCGAAGATCGTGCGGTCGAGCATGATTCGCTTGAACCACATCTGGACCTCGCACTCCCAGGTAAAGCCGTAGCCACCGTGCAGCTCGACCGATTGCCGCGCTGCGTTCATCGCGCGATCGGTCACGTGTGCCTTCGCGAGCGAGGCCGCTCTCGACGCCTCCGTCGGCAGATGGTCGAGCGCGTAGGCCGCGTACCACCAGAGCGCCCGAGTCGGCTCGATGTCGGTCCCGAGCCGCGCGATCGTGTGCTTGATCGCCTGGAACTGTGCGATCGGCTGACCGAACTGCTCGCGCTCCATCGAGTAGGCGACGTCGAGGTCGATCAGCTTCGATGCGGCACCGAAGGCATCCGCCGCGAGCAGGACAGCGGCCATGTCCATGAGCGCCATCGCGTCACCCGACCCGCCGGAGAGACGTTCCCCTGGCGCCGCCTCGAACGTCACGGACGCGAACGGCCGCGTCCGGTCGATACCGTTCTCGGCATCGATCGTCACGCCTTCGGCGGCCGCGTCGACCCAGACGAGCTCGCCACCCTGCACGCCGACGAGCAGGCGATCCGCCCGCGTCGCATGCAGCGCGATCGACTTCGTGCCCGAGACGCGATCGCCATCGAGCTTCACCGTCCAGTCGCGCGGGGCCCAGCCGGTATCCCCTTCATGGAGGGCAACCGTCGCAACCTGTTCGCCGGCCGCGAGCGCGGGCAGGATCGCCTCTCGCTGGACGGCGTCGGCGCGCAGCAGGACACCCTCGGTCGCGAGCGAGTGTCCCAGAAAGGGGGACGGAATCGCGAACTCGCCCAGCACCTCGGCCACCAGCGCCAGGTCGAGTCGGGCTAGCCCGGCACCACCGAGCGACTCCGGAACGATCAGCCCCGCGAGGCCCATCTCGACCATCGCCGACCAGAGGCCCGGGTCGATCCCCTCCCCCGCGTCAAAGAGCTCGCGCAGCCGGGTCGTCGGGCACTCGTTCTGGGCGAAGCTCCGGATCGTCTCCTGGAGCATCTCCTGCTCTTCACTCAAACCGAAATCCATCTCGACTCCTGAAGGGTCCGACCCCCGAGTAGAACGTGTTCTACCACCGCTCGAACGAGATCGCCGCCCCAACCGCACCCCGTCGGACGCCGCGAATCATTGCGCCTCGGCTCTACCACCGATAACGCGTTTTCCTACTTGTTATTGAAAACAGTTTTCAAAACGGGGCGATCGCTCCACGTCCTGCGGCCATTCCGCCGCCTCCCGAGCGCCTGATCTCCTGCCGCGAGGATCGATCTCCACGACCTCCCGACTCCGAATGGCTGGCGCTCAGTCCCAACGACCGGATACCGGCGATCGTCGTCACGTGCCGGCCGACGGTCGTCGCTCCCCGGCTCTCAGCCGAGTCCACCCTCGAAGGCACGTCGATAGGCGGGTCGGGCGGCAAGGCCCTCGAGCCAGGTGTGTACGGAGGACGGCTCGTCGGGCAGCTCCCCCACCATCCGCACGAGCGAGACGCCGTAGCCGACCATGATATCGGCCGCCGTCAGGCGATCGTCGACCAGGAATTCGCGCCCAGCGACCGCCTGGCCGAGCACGTCGAGGACCCGGGCCAGCTGACGTCGCGCGACATCGAGCGCGGTCCGGCTGCGGTCTGCTTCCTTCAACACGAATCGGTTGCCCATGATCGCCGTCGAGGGCGGCATCAACGTCGCTTCGCCCCAGTGGAACCACTGCAGATAGATCGGCCGCGACGCCGACTCGACCGCGGGCTCGAGGCGTCCTTCGCCATAACGCTCGAGCAGGTATTGCAGGATCGCACCAGACTCGTAGAACGTGACACCGCGGTCTTCGAGCGTCGGCACACGACCGTGCGGGTTCTTCTTGCGGTACGCCTCGTCGCGCAGCGAGCCGTCCGCCATCCCGAGCCCTTCGACCTCGTGATCGATCTCGAGCTCCTCGAGCAGCCAACGCACCCGACAGGAACGCGATCCCGGAACGTGATAGAGCTTCATCGTCGATGCATCCTCCGCTGCGCGCCCGTTCGGGGCAGCGGACCCTATCCCAGCCCCTCACCCGCGACCAGCGACCGGATCCGCCGAGCGCTGGCTCCGAGAAGAGGATCGAAGTGCACGACAAGACGCGGTTGATCGAAGTCCTGCGCGAGACCCTCTGCGCGCAGCTCGGCGCACTCGAGCGTCGCCAACGCGATACGGCCGATGGCGCGACGCACGAGGAGAGCCGCGCCGAGCATGCGAAGGATACGCGCGCGACCGAGCAGAGCTATCTCGCGCGCGGCCTGGCCGAGCGGGTCGAACAGATGCGCGCCACGATCGACACGCTGGCCTCCTTCCCCTTGCGACCGTTCGATCCCGAGGAAGCCATCGCTGTCGGGGCACTCGTGGAGCTCGCGGATCTCGCGGCGACGTCCGACCCCACGCGACCTGCGAGCGAATGCTGGTGGATCGTGCCAGCCGGCGGCGGGCTCTCCCTCGACCTCGATGCGCACCGCGTGCGCACGGTGACGCCCGCGGCCCCGCTGGGTCGCGCGCTGCTCGGTCTCGTCGCCGGGGACGAAGTCCGACTCGACACGCCCCGTGGCAAGCGCGACGTCGAGGTGCTGCGAATCGGCTGAAGCGAGTGCAGCCCGATCGCCGGACGTGCCGGCAGCCCCCCCGGACGGCGATCGCCTATCCTGATCGCGAAAATCGAGCCCCCACGCAGCATTCGGATTCCGCTTCGCCGACATCAGCCGACCTCGACGGCTTCGGCCGAGCGCCGGGACGCCTCGCCGAAGCCGCGGGTCCGCTGGGACGAAAGGAAGGCCATGAACGACGCGACCGCATCCGACGGTATGAAGCTCGAGAACCTACCCACGCCGCCCGAACGTTCCCCGGAAGAGGAGCTGGTCGAGCGCAAGACGAAGCTCGCCGCGGCGCTTCGGGTCTTCGGACGTTTCGGATTCGACGAAGGCGTCGCCGGTCATATCACGGCGCGCGATCCCTTCGATGCGCACCATTTCTGGGTCAATCCCGTGGGCCGTTCCTTCAAGCTGATGCAGGTCTCCGATCTGATCAAGGTCGATCGCGAAGGCAGGATCCTCGACGGCGACGGTGCGCTCAACCAGGCGGCCTTCGCGATCCATTCCCGCATCCATCTCGCGCGTCCGGACGTCGTCGCCGCCGCGCATTCCCACTCGCTCTACGGCAAGACCTGGTCGACGCTCGGACGTCTGCTGGATCCGCTCTCCCAGGACGCCTGCGCGTTCTACCAGGACCACGCCCTCTTCGACGACTACACGGGCGTCGTGCTCGACACCGACGAAGGCGACCGGATCGGCACCGCGCTCGGTACGCACAAGGCCGTGATCCTGCGCAACCATGGGCTGCTCACCGTCGGAAGAACGGTCGACGAAGCGGCCTGGTGGTTCGTCAGCATGGAGCGATGCTGCCAGGCGCAGCTTCTCGCCGAAGCGGCCGGCACCCCCGTCCCGATCGATCCCGCCGCGGCGAAGGCCACGGCCGGTCTCGTCGGCAATCCCTACACGGGCTATTTCAGCTTCCAGCCCATCTACGACGTCTTGATGAAGGAGGAGCCGGACTTTCTACGGTGAGGCGCCGGGTGGCGAGCGGATCAGCTTCGGCCGACGGCCTTGCGGAAGGCCTGCACGAGGGGCGAGAGCATGTCCTCGACCGCGGGCTGTTCGTTCGGCAGGTCGAGCGTCACGCGGAAGTCGGTGATCCCGGCCTCGGCCATCGGCGCGACGACCGACATCGTCTTCTCGGCATCGATCCGATTGCCGTCAGCGACGATCGGGACGTAGCTCGAAATCTGGAACCCCTGCATGTCGCGACCGGCTCGCTCCATCTCGCTTGCGATCTTCGTGCGCCCCGCGATCGGATCCATCGCGTCGGGTCCCCACGGAATCCAGCCACTGCCGAAACGCACGATCCGGCGCAGGACATTCTTGTTGAGCGTGCCACTGATCCAGAGTGGCACGCCTTCCTCGCGCAACGGCTTCGGATTCAGGTGGATCTTCTCGAAGCGAACGCGCTCGGAGGCGTATGACGCGGACTGCTGGGACCAGAGCGTCTGACAGATCTCGAGCGTCTCGTCGAGCAGCACGCCGCGTCCCTTGTACTCGACACCGTTCGCCTCGTATTCCTCGCGCTGCCACCCGACGCCGACGCCGAGATCGAGTCGGCCTTCGGAGAGCACGTCGATCGTGGCCAGCTGCTTGGCGAGCGTCGCAGGCCTGCGCAGGGCCGCGATCAGGATGCCCGTCATGAAGCGCGTGTGGCTCGTCTGGGCGGCCCACATCGAGATCACCGTGAGGGGATCGAGCCAATGCCCGTCCGGCCCCGTCGGCTGCACGCCGCCCTTCGTGCCGCCCGCCTTGGGGTCGCCGTAGACTTCGAGATTCTCACCCAGGATCACGTGATCGGAGACGACCAGCCGATCGATCCCCACCGCGTCCGCACCGCGACCCTGGGCGAAGAGCGGTGCCCAGCCACCGACACCGGGATCTTCCGCGGCGAAGTTGACCGGCTGCAGGGAGAGCGCGGGGAGGACGTCCTGCGGTGTGTGTGGCTTCGACATGGTCTCGCTTTTCCTCTCATCGCTCTTCGCTTCGCGCGTCCGGGCCGCGCGCCGTCGTCGCGACGGATGGGCCGAGGCTAGCAGGCGACCGAATCGAGGCTACGCGCCCGTCTTCAGGTCCCGGAACGGAACGTCGCGATCGAAGCGCGGCTCGCGCGGCAAGCCGAGGGCGCGCTCGCCGAGGCCGTTTCGATGGACCTCGAGCGTGCCGCCGCCCACGGAGAGCGCGCCACGTGAGAGGGCCTGATCCTGCCAGACGCCGGCTTCGGGTGCATCACCACCGACGAGCAGACCCGCGGCGCCCTGGAGCGCGACGGCCGTCTCGGCACGTGCGTGCCCCCACTCCGCGGCGAGGATCTTGAGCACCGATCCATCGACGTCCGGCGGGCGACGGTCGAGCAGTGCCGCGCGCAGGCGCGCCTGCAACCCCTCGAGCACCCACTCGCGTGCACAGGCCTCGCCGAGCTGCTGGCGCACCTGTGCATCCTCGAGGCGACCTGCTCGTCGCGCCTCCGCGACGAGCGCCAGCGCGGAGGTGCGGCCCGCCGTGCTCGTGCCGATGAACGCACCCTCGTTCATCAGGACGAAGGTCGTGACGGGCCAGCCTCGATCGAGCCCGTTCACGACGTGGTCGAGCGGGGTGCGCACGTCACTCAGGAACACCTCGTTGAAGTGCCGGTCGCCGCGCATCGTGACGAGCGGACGAACCTCGACGCCGGGCTGACGCATGTCGATCAGGGCGAAGCTGATGCCCTGATGCTTCGGGACGTCGGGATTCGTGCGCAGCACGATGAATCCCTTGTCGGCGAACTGCGCGCTCGTCGTCCAGACCTTCTGGCCATTGATCACCAGCTCATCGCCATCGACCTCGCCACGAGTCCGCACGGCGGCGAGATCCGAGCCGGCCTCGGGCTCGCTGAAGAGCTGACACCAGACCTCGTCACCCCGCAGCATGGCGGGCAGGTAGGCCTTCTGCCGTTCGCTACCGAATCGCATCAGCGCCGGACCGATCATGCCGAGCGAGGCGGCGATGAAGCCGACCGGCACATCGAAGCGCGCCTGCTCCTCGTTGAAGATCATCTGCTCGATCGCCGTGCCGCCCCGCCCGCCGTACTCGACGGGCCACGTGATCGCCGCCCAGCCGCCATCGTATTTCTTGCGCTGCCAGGCCTTCATGCGTTCCCAGGCTCGCGCTTCGGCCTCCGGTGAATGATCGAGCGGCCCCGCCGGCAGATCGCCGCGCAGCTCCGCGTTCGCCTCGAGCCAGGCGCGCACCTCGGCGCGAAAGGCTGCCTCTTCGGGCGTGTCCTCGCGCCGTCGCGAGTCACTCCCCGCCCCGCTCGCAACGCTCCGGCCGGCAGCTCGCGTATCGCTCCGCTCGAGACCAGCAGCGACGGCCAGCGTGAGCGCGGCGCGGTGCTGCACCGCGCCGCCGAGAAACCCCTCGCTGGAGGTCGCTCGGCGGTAGTAGAGATGCGCGTCGTACTCCCAGGTGTATCCGACGCCCCCCTGGATCTGCATGTTCTCCGTCGTCACGCGCCGATAGGCGGGTCCGACATGACTCTTGGCGACGTGCGTGAGTCGATCCGCTTCCCCAGCGAGATCGCGCCGCTGCCCGCCGTGCGCGCGCGGCGCCTCGCTCGCGTGTGCCCGCTGCTCGTCGATCGCAACGATCGCCCCGTCGGCCGCCGTGCGCGACGCCTCGAAGTCGATCAGCATGTTCGCGCACTTGTGCTTGATGGCCTGAAACGACCCGATCGGGCGGCTGAACTGGTAGCGCTCACCCGCGTAGTCGACGGCCGTCTCGAGCACCCGCTGCATGCCGCCCACCATCTCCGCGCAGAGGAGTGCCGTCGCATCGCGGAGACCTCGGCGCAGGCCGTCCGCAACCGCTCCTTCATCGGCCACCACGCGCGCCTCGACCGCATCCAGGCGCAGCGTCGCGAGTGGCCGGGTCCCATCGAGCGTCTCCCGTGGCAGGACCTCGAGTCCCCTGGCCCCCGCATCGACGGCGAAGAGTCCGAGTCCCACGTCCCGCGCACGATCCCCCTCACCTGCGACGTCGCGCCGAGCGACGATGAAGAACCGCGCTGCCTCGCGCGCCGCCAGGACATAGTGTTTCTCGCCCGACAAGCGCACGATGCCCCCGGACTCGGAAGCGCGCGTGTGACAGGCGGCTGGGTCCCAATCCTGGGCCGTCTCGAGCCATGCGAGTGTCGCGATCTCACCCGCGGCGATCGGCGTTAGCCACGCCCCACGCGCCGTCGGATCGGCGACCGCTTCGACGACCGGTGCCGCCAGCGCCGCACTCGCAAAGAGCGGGATCGGCGCCAGGCAACGGCCGGTCTCGGCGAGTGCCAGTGCGAGCTCCTTGCGGCCGAAGCCCTGACCCCCGTCCGTCTCGGCGATCGCGAGACCGGGCAGCCCGAGCTCTTCGGACGCCGCCTTCCAGAGCGCTTCGGAAAAGCCGGTCCCCGCCTCCATCGCGCTGCGCGCTTCGCCGATCGGAGCCGAGGATTCGAAGAAACGCCGGAGCGTGTCGCGAAACGCCTGGCCTTCCTCGGAGAGATTGAAATCGGGCAGCTCGAGCGCCACGCGCGTCCTTTGCCTGTTGGCTTGAAATCTGGTCCTTCGGCGAGCCGACCCGACGAAGGGTCTACTGCGCCGGCGCGTCGTCGGGGTAGAAGCGCTCACACCAGCGGCGGAAGTCGGCGACCGGGCCATCCCCGTCGCATAACGCCGGCCGCGAGAGATAGGCCTTGTTCTCCCAGATCGGGACGTCCTCGTTCATCTGCTTGACGATATCCTTGATGATCGCCGCAGCGACGCCGCCCTGCGGGTCCCGCCCGTCGATCTTCGGCTGGATGAAGGCGTATCGCACGTGCACGTGGTCGGCATCGATCGGTGTCGTCGTCGCGAGCTCGAGCGTCTCGCAGATCCCCGTGAAGCGCGTCGTGGCGAAGCCGAGCCCGGCCTGGTGACTGTCGATGCCGCCCGAGACCTCGCCGCGGGGCGTCTTCAGCTCGACCGGCGAGAACGCGTGTCGGTAGGCGCCATCCTCTTCGGCACGCGTGACCGGCACGTTCTGGGTGCCGTGCACGAACCGGAAATGCGCCGAATCGACGCCGTTCTCACCGAGCTCCTGGCCGTGGGCGTTGACCGTCCACTCGTAGCGATCGGGACTCGACCAGTTCGGGTCGCTCGCCTCCGGTACGTCGGGAATCTCGTACCAGGGCTCGCCTCCCTCGGCGTCCCACCAGGCGAACACGAAGCCATTTCGTTCGACGCTGGGCAAGACCCCGGCCCGGGCCTGGCTCGGGATCCGTTTGGCGTAGGGAATCGCCTCGCAGGCGCCGTCGAGCCCGAAGGACCAGCCGTGGAAGGGACAGCGCAGGCGCTCGCCCTCGACGCGTCCGCCGTAGCCGAAATGGGCTCCGAGATGCGGACAATAGGCATCGAAGACCGCCGCCACGCCCGCCTCGCTCCGCATCACGACGAGCTCGCGACCGAAATAGTGAACACGCGAGAGACTCCCCGCGGCCAGCTCCTCGCTCACGGCGACGGCGTACCAGCCATTCGGGATCGGCAATTCGCTTCGACGCGATCGAGCGGCGCCGCTGTCGGGACTCGCGGCCATCTCCTAGAGATCCAGATCGAAGAGTCGGATCGCGTTCTCCCGAGCGATCTTGTTCACTTGCGCCTGGGGGAGATGGCCGAAGAGCTCACCGGCGATCTTCTTCGTGTGCGGGAAGGTTCCGTCCTGATGCGGATAGTCGGTCTCGAACATCACCTGATCGAGTCCGACCCTTTCGATCAGATCGACGCCGACGGTGTCCTTGAAGAAGCAGCTGTAGATGCTGCGTCGATAATATTCCGAGGGCGGTCGCGGCAGACGCGTCTCTCCCTGGGCCCACTGGTGCGTCTGCCAGGTGTCGTCGGCGCGCTCGACGAAGTACGGGATCCAGCCGATCTGGCATTCCGCATAGAGGAGCTTCAGCTTCGGGAACTGCTCGAGCTTGCCGGAGAAGATCCAGTCGAGCAGCGAAGAGACACTGTTCAGCGCGATCAGATTCGAGCTCATGATCGTCGGCGCTTCCTCGGCCGTGTTGACCGTCTTCGTGCCCGAGCCGATATGCATGCAGATCACCGTGCCCGTCTCTTCACAGGCCCGGATGAAGGGATCCCAGTAGTCGGTGTGGATCGAAGGCAAGCCGAGCCAGGCGGGCAGCTCCGAGAACGCGACCGCGCGCACGCCGCGTGCAGCGTTGCGTCGAATCTCCGCCGCGGCGAGCTCAGCGTCCCAGAGCGGCACGACGCAGAGTGGAATCAGACGCCCTCCCGAGTCCCCGCACCACTCCTCGACCATCCAGTCGTTGTAGGCCTCGACGCAGAGCTTCGAGAGCGTGCGATCCTTCCGCTCGGCGAAGAGCTGGCCACAGAAGCGCGGATAGTTCGGGAAGCACAGCGAGGCCTCGACGTGGTTCTTGTCCATGTCGGCAAGCCGCGCGTCGGGCTTCCAGCAACCGGGTGCGATGTCGTCGAAGGTCACACCGATCGGCTTGACCTCCTCGGGCGGGATCCCCGGGCAAGCGATCATCAGTCGGACCTGGTATCGGTGATCCTCGTAGTGCCACCAGGCGGCCAGCTCGGGACCCTCGCCCGGCTCTTCGTGCCAGACCCCGTCCTTGAGCACGGGTACGCCGCGTGGCAGAATCTCGATGCGCGGTCCCTTATCCTTGTATTTCGCGGGCAGACGCGTCTCCCAGACATGCGGCGGCTCGACGACGTGGTCGTCCACGCTCACGATCCGGGGAATCTCGGCCATCGGCTGGGAAGGGTCCATGCCCACCTCTATCTCGCTATCTCGCTCGGAATCTCGCAACGATCTCGTCTGATCGATCGTCTGGTGGCTCGTCTCGATGGCCGCGAAGGCCGTCTTCGATCTGCTCGCCCGGAAGCGGGATCCCGAGTTGCCGAGATTTGCAGACCTGCGAACGTAAAGCAATTCCGCAGGATCCCGCTGCGGAGCTGCGAAGGGGAGCCGACGAGACACGATGACGATTCGCCACTCGATCGAAAACCACGTCGCCGAGGTCGTGATGCATCATCCGCCGGTCAACTCGATCACCGTCGGCGATACGTGGAAGATTCACGACACCTTCAAGGCGCTCGACGAGAACGACGACGTCCGCGTGATCATCCTGACGGCCGAGGGCAAGGGCTTCAATGCGGGGATCGACATCAAGGAGATGCAGAGCGTCGAGGGATGGGATCACCTGCTCGGCTCGGGCGAGGCCTGCTACGCGACCTTCCACCAGATCTACAACACGCGGATACCCGTGATCGCCGCCGTCAACGACTTCTGCATGGGGCTCGGCATCGGTCTCGTCGCCAGCTGCGACATGATCGTCGCCTCCACCCGAGCGCGATTCGGGCTGCCGGAGGTCGACAACGGCGCGCTCGGCTGCGCTTCACACCTGGCGAAGCTGGTGGCGCCGATGAAGCTCCGCGAGATGTCGCTCACCTGCAAGCCCGCGACCGCGGCCGAGCTGCACGCCTGGGGCACCGTCGCCTACCTGACCGAGCCGGAGGAGCTGATGCCAAAGGCACGCGAGCTGGCCCGGATGATCCTCGACAAGCCTGCCGCCGCCGTGCGCTTCGCGAAGGCCGCCCTGAACCACCTCGACGTCTTCGAGATGCACACGAACTATCGGATGGAACAGGGCTACACCTACCAGCTCAACATCATGGGCGACGGCGACGCGGCGCGCGACGCGTTCGTACGCGGCGAGCGCGTGATCACGCGATGACAGTCGCCGGTCGGCTCGCGAACAAGACTGCGCTCGTCACCGGCGCCGCGCGCGGGATCGGTGCGGCCACGGCCCGCCGCTTCGTCGACGAAGGCGCGCGGGTGGTGCTCGCGGACCGTCGCGCCGACGAGGGTCGGCAGGTCGCCGAGACCCTCGACGCCGAGCAGCCGGGATCGACCCGCTTCGTCGCGCTCGACGTGACCGACGAGGCGGCCTGGCAGGCGGCGATCGAGGCGGCAACCGAGGCATTCGGCGGCCTGGACGTGCTCGTCAACAACGCGGGCATGATCCGCGTCGCTCCGATCGAGCAGACCGACCGCGCGCTCTTTCAGAAGGTCCTCGAGACCAACCTGGTCGGGGCGTTCCTGGGGATTCGCGCGGCGATGGATGTGCTGGCGGCGAACGGCGGCGGCTCGATCGTCAATTTCTCGTCCGTCCAGGGTCTCGAGGGACGCGAGGGCATGTCCGCATACGCGGCCTCGAAATTCGGTGTGCGCGGTCTGTCGAAGACCGCCGCGATCGAGCTCGGCCCCAGGGGCATCCGCGTCAACGTCGTCGTACCGGGCCCGACGCGAACGAAGATGACCGAACGCAAAGGTTGGAGCGACGCTCAATACGATGCGGCCTATGGCGGCTATCCGCTCGGGCGCATGGCCGATGCGCGCGAGATCGCCGACGTCGTCGTGTTCCTCGCGAGCGACGAATCTTCGTTCGTCACCGGCGCGGACTTCGTCGTCGACGGGGGCGTGCTCGTCGGCAAGCCACGAACCTGAAGATGGAGCACTCCCGTGAGTTCCGGCCAGACCCGATTCGATTTCAGCGACCAGACCATCGTCGTCACCGGCGGCTCCCGCGGCATCGGCCGCCAGATCTGCGAGTCCTTCGCGGCGGCCGGCGCACGTGTCTTCACGTGCAGTCGCCGCCCACCCGAGACGGCCTACCGATCGGGAGCGATCACGTGCGAGCGCGTCGACGTGCGAGACCCCGAATCGACCGCGAGCTGGCTGGCACGCTGTGCCGAGCCGGGCGACGGCATCGACGTGCTCGTCAACAACGCGGGCGGCGCGCCTCCCGTCGCGAGCGCCGAGGCGAGCCCGAAGCTCACGAACAAGATCCTCGAGCTGAATCTCAATGCACCCCTGATCCTCTCCCAACAGGTCCACGCACATATGCGCGACCGCGCACACGGCGGCTCGATCGTCAACATCGTGAGCATCAGCAGCCACCGGCCGACGCCGACCGGCGCCGCCTATGGCGCCGCCAAGGCGGGCCTGATGAACGCGACGACTTCCCTCGCGGTCGAGTGGGGTCCGCAGATCCGCGTCAACTGCGTCGTCTCGGGTCTCGTCGAGACCGAGCTCACGGGCGATCACTACGGCGACGACGACATGAAGCGCCGGATCACGAACGCGATCCCCGCGAAACGCTTCGCGCGCGCGGAGGAGATCGCGCACGCCGTTCTCTTCCTGGCGGCTCGGGACTCGAGCTACGTGTCGGGCGCTGCGCTCGAGGTCTATGGCGGCGGCGAGTGGCCCCCGACCCTGCCCCAGGCCGCCACGGAATGACCGAAATCGAGGGCGCTTCGTCGTCCCGAGGGCAACCCACGCGCGCGAGCACGCGTCGACGCCGGCGGCGATCATGACGAGAAGATCCATCGACGACTGCTTCGACCTGACCGGCCGCGTCGCGCTCGTCACGGGCAGTACGCGCGGCATCGGGGCCGCGATCGCCGCCGAGCTCGCAGCTGCCGGTGCCGAGGTCCTCGTGACGGGCCGCGCCGAACGCGACGCTCGGACCGCCGCCGACGCACTCGTCCGCGAAGGCGCCACGGCACAGGGCATCGCCTACGACGCCGGCGCCACCGGCGCACCCAGGCAGCTCGTCGAGACGATCAGCGAGCGAACCGGCAGACTCGACATCCTCGTGAACAACGCTGCGATCCTGCGGCCCCATCGCATAGGCCGCCTCGCCGAGGAGGAGTTCGACGAGGTCTTCACCGTCAATACGAAAGCAGCGCTCTTTCTCTGCCAGGCGGCTCACCCGCTGCTCGCAGCCAGCGAGGCGGGTGCAATCGTGAACGTCACGGCCGCCTGTGCCCATCGACCGATGGCGGGACTCGGCGCCTACTGCGCGTCGAAGGCGGCGATGATCAACTTCACCTCTACGCTCGCCCAGGAGTGGGCCCGCGACGGGATCCGCGTGAACGCGCTCACGCCGGGATCGGTCGCGACGGACATGATCCTGCCCCGGGATCCGGAGGAACGTGCCCGCTTCGAGCGAGAGATGGCGAGCCAGAATCTGATGGGTCGGCTCGGGGAGCCATACGAGATCGCGCGCGCCGTACGCTTCCTCGCGAGCCCAGCGGCCTCGTTCATGACCGGCCAGACGCTCGTCGTCGACGGCGGACTGCTCGCGTGAGTTCCGGACTCGCACCCGTCCCCGCTCCGGCGTATCCACCCCCCCGCGGCCTGCTCGCGGGCAAGTCCGTGCTCGTGACGGCGGCTGCCGGAACCGGTATCGGGTTCGCGACCGCGCGGCGCTGTGCCGAAGAAGGCGCTCGCGTGATGCTCTCGGATCGGCACGCGGCACGACTCGCAGAATGCGCGGAAGCGCTCGCCGACGAGCTCGGTCGGGCCGTTCCGCACGCGGTCTGCGACGTGCGCTCGAATCGAGAGGTCGAATCGCTGATCGAGCAGGCGGAGGAGGCGCTCGACGGCGTGGACGTGCTCGTGAACAACGCGGGCCTCGGCATGACGCGCGATCTCGTCGACACCACGAGCGAAGACTGGTCCCGGCTGCTCGACGTCAACCTGACGGGCCCCTTTCGCACGATGCGTGCGGTACTCCCAGCGATGCAGGCGCGCGGCTCCGGATCGATCGTCAACCTCTCGAGCATCTGCGCCTGGCGCGCCGAGGCGGGTCAGACCGCGTACGCCGCCTCGAAGGCAGGCGTGCTCGCGCTCACGCGCTGTGTCGCGTTCGAGTCGGCGGCCTACGGCGTGCGCGTCAATGCCGTCGTGCCGAGTCTCGCGATCCATCCTCACCTCGAGAAGGTTTCTTCGCCGGAATTCCTCGCGCGCATGGTCGCCGAGAACGAGGTGCTGGGGCGCTCCGCGGAGACCTGGGAGATCGGCAATGCAATCGTCTTCCTCGCCTCGGACTACGCGAGCTATCTGACCGGCGAAGCCCTGAGCGTGAGCTGCCGGCGCGCCTGAACGGTCGCCGCGGCGGACGCGTCGATCGAAGGGAGACGAAACGACATGGCCAGATCACTCGACCCGGACGTGTGCCGACTGCTCGATGGCCCGAATTTCGCGGCGCTGGCGACCTTGATGCCCGACGGCTCCCCGAAGGTCGAGCCGATCTGGATCGGTCGCGAGGGCGATCACGTCCTCATCGCGACCGATGCACGCGGTATCAAGGGCCAGAACATCGCGCGCGACGAGCGTGTCGCGCTCTCGATCACGGATTTCGCCAATCCCTACGAGCAGGCCCTGATTCGGGGTCGAGTCGTCGAGACCCGGGCCGACGACGACCTGCTGGTACTCGACCGGCTCTCGCAGCAATATCTGGGGGGGCCGTTCCCGCGACGAAGATGGTCGAGCCGCGTCGTCTACGTCGTCGAGGCGACGGTCGCCCGCTACTACAAGTCGCCGCTGGTCCACGCTCCGAGCTGACGACCCGAAGCGATCGACGCATCGCGAGCCCGCTGCCTCGAGGTGGATTCGCGTCGCGAAAGGCCGGCGACGCGCCCGTAGAGCGCGGTCCGCCCCGGCCCATCGAGGAGGGAGTGCCTGATGTCCGCTGCCACAGAATGCGAGCTGCCGGGACTGCTCGCCGACCGTGTCGCGGTCGTCACCGGGGGCTCGCGCGGAATCGGAGCGGGAATCGCGGCCGCGCTCGTGCGCGCCGGCGCACGGGTCGTGATCTCCGGCCGCGATCGTGAGAAGCTCGACGGGACGGCGGCTGAGATCGGTGCGACGCCGATCGTCGCCGACGCCGCTCGGCGGGACGCCGCAGGTCAGCCCGTGGCTTGCGCGATCGAGCGCTTCGGAGGGGTCGACATCCTGGTCAACAATGTCGGCGGCAACGCGGGCGGGAATCCGGACCTCTTCGCCGGCGACGCCGACGACGAGGACGGGTTCGAGGCAAACCTCCGGCTCAATCTGACGGCGGCCTACTGGACGACCCGCGCAGCAGTGCGTTCGATGCGGGCCCGTGGCAATGGCCGAATCATCAACATCGGCTCCGGTGCGTCGAAGCGCGCGGCAGCGAGCCCCGCCTATACCGCGGCGAAACACGGGCTCGTCGGCTTGACGCGACAGCTCGCGCAGGACCTCGCCCCCCATGCCATCACCGTCAACTGCGTCTGTCCCGGTTGGACGAATACGGATCTCGTCTCGTTCGATCAGTTGGGCCGCATGCAGGGCGAGTCGGCCGAGGCCGCTCGGCGGAGTGCGGAGGCCGAGAGTGCGCAGCGGCGCATCCTCGAGCCTGCCGAGCTCGGACCCATGTGCGTACTGCTCGCGTCGGCGGGCGGGGCACCGATCACGGGCCAGGTGATCGGAGTGGACGGAGGCTATCGACTATGAAGCGCTCGATCGGCGACACGATCCTCGACGCCGTCGCAGGCGATCGGCCCTTGGCGAACGGGTTCGGGGCGATCTGTCGCGGCCGCCGTGCCGAGGGCAACGCCCGCTCGTGGCAGTCCCCGACATGACCGGAACTCGGAGCACCTGCTCGCGCGGTCGCGACCGCGAGGACACCGGAAGATTCGCGGGTCGCGTCGCGCTCGTCACCGGTGCTGGTGGGGCGGGCATGGGCTCTGCAATCAGCCGACGCCTCGCGCGCGAAGGCGCCTCGATCGTGGCCGTCGAGCAGCATGAACGCCGCGCGCTGCAGATCGGGGACGCCCTGCGCGCCGAATTCGACGTCCCCGTGCGGACGTTCGCCGCCGACGTCACCGATCGCAGGGCCGTCGACAGCCTGCTCGAGGAAGCCAACGCCGCCCTCGGCCCGATCGACATCCTGGTCAACAATGCCGCGATCAATCCGCAGGGGAGCGTCTTCGACTACGATCCGGAGACCTTCGACCGGGTGATCGACGTCGACCTGAACGCCTGCTGGTACCTGATCCGGCGCACGATCGGTCCGATGCGGGCGCGAGGACGGGGCTCGATCGTCAACATCTCGTCGGTCGCGGCCTACAATGGGGGCCGCGGTCGCGAGGCGCCCTACTCCGCGGCCAAGGCGGGGCTGCTCGAGATCACGCGCAGCGTCGCGATCGAGGCGGGACCCTACGGCATCCGCTGCAACGCGATCGCGCCGGGTATCATCGCGTCGAAATTCGCCGAGAAGCACGCCGACCGCTTGAAGCGGGATGCCGACGAGACCCCGCTCCGGCGGCATGGTCGGCCGGAAGAGGTCGCGAGCGTCGTGGCGTTCCTGGTCTCGGATGAAGCGAGCTACGTGACGGGCGAGGTGATCAACGTGAGCGGTGGCTTCTACCTGAGCGTCTAGGCTGCTGATTCGACCGACTCGCGCGGACTCGGAACGCCCTCCGGCCAATCGACGGGAGACGAGCGATGGACTGGCCCTACCCGACGATCGACGCCGACAACCACTACTACGAGACGCGTGACGCCTTCACGCGGCATATCGAATCGAAATTCGCGGCCCGCTCCGTCCATACGACCGAGATCGAGGTGGCGGGTGAGAAGGAGGAGTGTTTCCTGGTCGACGAGCGACCCTATCGCTTCGCACCGGTGAAATTCGAGAGGACGAACCCGCCCGGCTCGCTCACCGAATCCCTGCGCGACCCCGCGAAGAGGAGCTATGCGAGTCGTCTCCGGAAAGAGGACATGCTGCCCGCTTTCCAGAATCGCGACGCGCGCCTCGCACTGATGGATGCCCAGGGGCTCGAGGCCGCGATCCTGCTGCCGAGCATGGCGGTCTGTGTCGAGGCACCCCTCCGTCACGATCCCGTCCTCACGGCAGCCGTTCTGCGTGCCTTCAACCGCTGGCTCGAAGAGGAGTGGGGCTTCGCCTATCGCGAACGGATCTTCGGTGTCCCGCTCGTCAGCCTGCGGGATCTCGAGGCGGGCTGCACGGAGCTCGAGCGGCTCCTCGAACGCGGTGCACGCATGATCCACCTGCAGACCGGCCCGGTCGATGGCCGCTCGCCCGCCGACCCCTGCTTCGATCCCTTCTGGGCACGCGTCGAGGAGGCGGGCGTCCCGGTCGTCTTCCACATCGGCGATCCCGGCTACAACCGGCTCTTCGGACCAGCCTGGGGCGAAGAGCCGGCTCCGTCCGTCCGCAGCCAATCCGCCTTCCAGTGGGCCTTCCTGCACGGCGATCGGCCCTTGATGGAGACGCTCGGCGCGCTCACCTACCACAACCTCTTCGGGCGCTTCCCCCGCCTGCGCGTCGTCTCGATCGAGAACGGCTCCGACTGGCTCGGCTACCTGCTGAAGCAGCTCGACAAGAAGAAGGGCATGGGTCGCCAGGGGCCCTGGCCCGGGGGCTATTTCAGAGGTCGACCGAGCGAGATCCTGATGCAGCACCTCTGGCTCACGCCCTACCCCGAGGACGACGTTCCCGCTCTGATCGACCAGGTCGGCTGCGAGCGCGTACTCTTCGGCTCCGACTATCCCCATCCCGAGGGCCTCGCCGAGCCCAATGACTTTCGTGCACTGCTCGGCGATCTCGACCCCGAGGCGATCGAACGCGTCATGCGAACGAATACCGCCGAGCTGCTGTCGTCGGGCTAGAGGCGCGCTACCGAATCAGTCGGCCGACGACAGGCAGTCGAGTCGACGGCCACCGGAAACTGGGCCAGGCAGGAGAGACGTTCGATGGAGACCGAGGTGCTCGATGCGGAATCGCTCGCAGAATTCGACGACGAGGTCGACGTGCTCGTCGTCGGGCTCGGCTGCGCGGGTGCCGCCGCGGCACTCGGTGCGCGTGAAGCCGGCGCCGAGACGCTCGTCGTGGAGCGGGCCGGCGGCGGTGGTGGCACCTCGGCGATGTCGGGCGGCGTGATCTATCTGGGCGGCGGCACCGCGCTCCAGCAGGCCTGTGGCTTCGAGGATTCACCCGAGGAGATGCTCAAGTACCTACAGGCCTCCGTCGGTCTCGGCCGCGACGACGCCAAGCTCGAGCGCTACTGCGAGGGCAGCGTCGACCATTTCGATTGGCTCGTCGCACAGGGCATGCCCTACAAGCACACCTTCTACTACGGCCAATCGGGCGAGCCACCGACCGACGACGGCCTCGTCTGGTCCGGCTCCGAGAACGTTCATCCCTTTCGCGACCTGGCGCGTCCGGCGCCGCGCGGACACGTCGCGGCGGTGCCGGGCGCAGCCGGGCACAAGGTGATGAGTGTGCTCTGCGACGCGGTCGATCGCTCCGGCGCGAAGACGGCGTTCAACACGCGCTGTACGGCCCTCTACCGCGAGAGGGACGGCTCGATCGCCGGCGTGGGCCTCGAGACGTTCGGCGAGCGTCGGACGGTCCGTGCCCGTGGAGGAATCGCGATCACGACGGGCGGCTTCGTGCTGAATGACGACATGTTGCTCGCCTACCGACCGGAGGCCCGAAAATGCTCGATGCGCGTCGCGGCGGACGGTGACGACGGCTCGGGCATCCGACTCGGCATGGCCGCCGGCGCCGGCACACGCCACCTCGACAAGGTCTCGGTCTCGCTTCCCGTCACGCAGCCCTGGGACCTCAAGGCCGGCCTGCTCGTGAACGCGCACGGCCAAAGATTCATCAACGAGGACGCCTACTACGGCAGGCTCGGCGATTACGCGCTCCTGCGACAGGACGGGACGTGCTGGCTGATCGTCGACGACGACTTCTACGTCCAGCCCGAATACGGCTTCGACCTCGCCGCCGTCGGCGAGACGCCCGAAGAGCTCGGTCGTGAGCTCGGTCTGCCCGAAGGGGCCCTCGAGTCGACGATCGAGGTATTCAATCGCCACGCGCGACGTGGCGAAGACCCGCTCTTCGGCAAGCGCGAGCCCTATTTGAAGCCCCTCGAAACGGCCCCCTTCGGCGCAATCGATTGCCGCACGGAGCACGCGCGCTACGCCGTCTTCACGCTCGGGGGTCTGGCGACCGACGTCGACGGACGCGTCCTCGATCCCGAGGGTCGTGAGATTCCGGGTCTCTACGCGGCCGGCCGTTCGACCTCGGGACTGGCGGTCGGCGGCTACAGCAGCGGCCTCTCACTCGGAGACGGGAGCTTCTTCGGGCGTCGTGCGGGTCGCGCCGCTGCAGCCCGCGGCCGACGCAGCTGAGGTCGCCCGAGCACGATCAGCCACCACCGATGTCGACGCCGAAGGCTTCATAGACCACGTCGGCGCCGCGATGGCGATGTTCTTCGACCCGCCCCACGAGCGCATGCGTGCGGCGCCGGATCGAGCGTGACGAGTCCCCCTCGTCGAACGCCTCACGCAGCAGCATACACGCATCCGACAGCGCGGCATGCTCGCGACGCAAGGCGTCGACCTCACGCCAGAGCCGCGGGGCCTGGTCGACGACTTCGCGCAGCAGACCACCGACGCTCTCGGTCTCGACGACATGGTCTTCGATTGCCGCGGAGAGGCTTGCGAGTGTGCTCTCGAGCCGCGCACGCCAGCGCGATTCGTTCCCGATCGGCGCTGCGAGCGCTCGCCGGACCGCGTGCAGGGCGTCGTGCAGCCGTTCTCGCGCGACGAGCGCCGGCCCGAGGCTCGGGAACTCGCTGGCGATCTCGGCCACCGAGGCATCGTCGAGCAGGTCGAGAAACGCGTCTCCGTCGAGCCGCACGAGCGTCTCGTGATCCCCTCCCTCGAAGAAGACCTCCTCGCGGCCCTCGAGGCTGGTGTCGATCACGGTCGGCAAGCCGTAGGCCGACCCGAGCGGCGGCAGCGCACCGACCTCACAGTCGGGAAAGAGCCGCACGGCCTCGCGCTCTTCGCAGACGTGGAGGGAACGCCCGAGCTCGTCCCGAAGTCGTTCGACCTCGAGGCGGCGTGACGCCGGCAGCACCGCCAGCACGAAGCCCTTCTCGTCGCCGAGTACGACCGACTTGGCGAGGCAATCTTCGTCGATGTGAGCGCTATGCGCGCTGTCGAGACTCGATTTCGACGGCCGGTGGTGATGTGTCGTGTAGGCGACGTGGCGTTCGTTCAGAAATCCTTCGACGGTCTGCGATAGGGACATGACGGCAACACCTCCAACGGGGTCGCATCACCGATTCGCTTCCGCCGCCTCGCCACTACCACCACTATTGATTCGCCATTTCGTCGCGCCGCGTGAATGCCGCTTCAATGCCGCTTCTACGTCGCGACTGAAATGCCGCCACCTGGCCACCATTCTGCTCGACCTGGCCGCCGCCTGCTGTTGCTGCACTGCCTGCGAGCCGGAAGACTGCGAAGTCCATCAGTGATCGCGCCCGTTCGTACGCGCTCAAGATTCGTTCACTCTGTACGTTGCCAAGCTACGTCGCGCGTCCGACTTGTCAATCCTGATGGCCCGACGCGAGCAGTCCGCCCGTCGAGCTGCCGCGCGGACCCCGGAGGCGAAGCACCTCATCAGCGCGCAGTCGTCGCGCCGCCATTCGCGCGCCAAATCTGGCCCGTGCAGAAGCGAGACGCCGGCGAGGCCAGATAGAGCACGAGCCAGGCCTGGTCGATCGCCTCGCCCACGCGGCCGATCGGCGACATGCCCTCCATTCGCTCGACGAACGCGTCGTAGCCTGCCTGATCGATCGAGCCATCGGGGTTCTTCAAGCGGCGCTTGGTGAAGTTCGTGATCGTCGCGCCGGGTGCGATCGCGTTGACACGGATCCCCCGGTCGCCGACCTCCTGTGCGAGCGTGTGGGTGAGCTGGGCGACGCCGGCCTTCGTGATCGCGTAGAGCCCGAAGTTCGGGACTGGCAGATCGATCGCACCCGAAGAGACATTGATGATGCTGCCCCCGCCGCGTGCGGACATGCGCGGTATCGCCGCCTGACAGCCGTACAGCGTGCCCTTGATGTTGACGGCGACGACACGATCGAAGTCTTCGTCGGAGAGATCTTCGAGCAGACCGTCATAGGGAATGCCGGCCACGTTGCAGAGCACGTCGAGACCACCAAACTCGCCCTCGGCCAACGCGACGAGGGTATCGACCTGGTCGCGATCGGCGACGTCGACGGACTGCGAGACTGCGCGTCCCCCGTGCTGCTGAATCTGCTTGGCTACCCGTTCGGCACCCGCTCCATCCAGATCCCCCGCCACGACGCATGCGCCTGCCTGGGCGAGCACCTCGGCCACCGACGCGCCGATTCCCGAGGCCGCTCCGGTTACGACCGCGACCTTGCCCGCGAGCCCGAATACCGTGCTCAGATCATCCATCCCGATCGCCTCCAGAGACCTGTGCCTTCGTGAGTGGCTTGGGGGTGTACTTCTCGATCTCCGGCAGCACCTCACGACCGATCAGCTCGATCGTCTTCATGACGGACTCATGAGAGTGGTAGCCGAACTGCACGTAACAGATCAGCTCGTCGCAACCGAGATCCGCGTAGTGACACATCTTCTCGAAGCATCGTTCGGGATCCCCCACCACGATCATGTCGGCGTCATGAAACGTCTGGATCGGTACGTCGCCGTCGAGCAGGGGCTTCATGAGTGGAAACGTCTGGTCCTGCTCTTCCTGCGAGAGATGCGTGAGCTCCCAATCGAGCGTGAACTGCGCCAGGTTCTGATACCACCAGCCGACCGAGTCCCAGATCCCGTTCGAAACCGCCTGATCCATCGTCTCGGCACAGTGGACGAGGGTGTAGGCAGCCACGCGATTGGTCGAGACGTCGGTGAGCGGCTTGGCGCGCGCTTGTGCCGCACGATAGACCCGGATGGCCTCCGCCATCTTCTCGAGCGGCTGCATGATCGAGAAGCTGAGCAAGCCGAGCCCGTTCTCGCCCGCGACCTGCGCCGATCCCTCGGAGGTCGCCGCCATCCAGCAGGGTGGATGCGGATCCTGGTAGGGCTTCGGCGTGACGACGCGCTCGGGAAACTGAAACGTGTCGGATTCGTAGGAGAAGCGCTCGTCGCGCCACATGCCACAGACGATCTCGATCGCCTCGCGCCATTGGTCACGCGACGCCTCACGATCGACGTGGAAGGCGGTCTGCTCCATCGGCGTCGAGCGTCCCGTTCCCCACTGACAGCGACCACGAGACAGGATGTCGACCGTCGCCACCTTCTCCGCGATGCGCGCCGGATGGGTGAAGCCGAAGGGCGTGAGCGTCACGCCGAAGCCGAGATTGATTCGCTCGGTCACCTGACTGAGCGCGCCGAGCAGGACCTCCGGCGCCGGACAATGAGAGCGACCCTCGCGGAAATGGTGCTCGACCGCCCAGATGGTGTGGAATCCGAGCGAATCGGCGAGCTTGATCTGCTCGATCGCTTCGTAGTAGGCGCGCTGCTCGCGCTCGCGCTGGCCGTAGGGATGCGGATTGGCCCACGGCTTCGGGGCATCCACCTCGTAGAGTAGATCGAGCTTCAAGACTTCCTCCGGTCTCTGGATCGCGTTCTCTCAGGTCAGGGCATACGGAAAACGCGTCGACCACCCGCCGTCGACGACGACCGTCTGGCCCGTGACCTTCTTCGCGAGATCCGAGACCAGGAACGTGATCGCGCCACCGATGTCCTCGGGATCGGCCATCCGGCCGAGCAGGTCGTCGGCCGGTCGCGGGGTCGTGCCCGCAGCCCACTCCGCCTCCATGCGCGGCGTGCGAACGGCTCCCGGCACGACGGCGTTCACCCGAATGCCGTGGGGCCACCACTCCTCGGCTGCGCTTCGCACGAAGCTCAACACACCCGCCTTCGCCGCGCCGTAGGCGGCGTGCCGCGCGGAGGAGAAGAGACCCGAGATCGAGGCGACGACACAGAGCGCACCCGGTCGGTCGTGGTCGATCCAGTTGCGCGCGGCGCTGCGCCCCACGTAGAGATGGTGTTTCAGATTGATCGCGAAATCTCGCTCCCAGGTCGCTTCGTCGACCGTGAGCAGCGACGCCCAGGACGCGCCGCCGACGATGTTGACCACGATATCGAGTCCACCGCTCGCGGATTCTGCGGCGTTGACCGCGGCCTCGACGGCCGAGGGGTCGGTCACATCCGCCTCGAGAGCGGACGATTTCGCGCCGAGTGCCTCGAGCTCCGTTGCCACGGCCTCGGCACGTTCTCGCTCCGCGTCGAGGACGATCGGGTTCGCGCCGGCGCGCGCCATCAGGAGTGCAGTCGCACGGCCCATGCCCTGGCCACCGCCCACGACGAGTGCACCGCGACCGGATAGATCGAGAATCGAATCGGCCATCACTTCCTTTCAGCGAGTGCGATCGGGCTCGACTGCCCCATCGGTCACGCCGTTCATTCTAGTCCAGCACCAGCACGCCGCCGGCCCGGCGCCCTACCCGCCTCCCGGTCGCCGCTCTCACGCGACGAGCTTCAGGCGAGGGCATAGGGAAAACGGGTAGTCGTGCCGCCGTCGACGACGATCGTCTGCCCCGTCAGCTTCCGCGCCCAGTCCGACACGAGAAACGCGACCGGACCGGCGACGTCGGCCGGCGCCGCCATGCGCGCGAGCATCTCTGACGGGACGGCATCCGTGCCCTGCTCGAGTCGAGCCGCCATCAGCGTCTGCTCGATCCGCGGCGTCCGGACCGAGCCCGGCACGACGGCGTTGATCCGGATACCCGACGGCCACCACTCCTCGCCGGCGCTTCGGACGAACGAGATCAGCCCCGCTTTGGCTGCGCCATACGCCGCGTGCCCAGCCGACCCGAAGACGCCTGAAATCGAAGCGACGACGCAGATCACGCCACCGCGACCGAGGGCCTGCCGATACCGCACGAAGGCACGGGAGACCTCGAGGTGTTGATCGAGATTGACGGCACGATCCCGCTGCCAGGTCGCCTCGTCCATCTCGAGCAGCGGCGTCCAGCTCGCGGAGCCCGTGATGTCGACCAGGATGTCGAACTCGCCCAGCAGCCGACGCGCTGCCGCGACGACAGCCTCGCGCTCTCCCACGCGACTCGAGTCGCGGCAGAGGGCGTGCGCCTCGCCGCCGGTATCGCGGATCGACCGACAGACGGCCTCCGCCCGGTCCTCATGTCGATCGAGTACGGCGATTCGGGCGCCGGCTGCGGCCAACAGCTCTGCCGTCGCGCGACCGATCCCCTCGCCGGCGCCGACGACGAGCGCACCGCGATTGCTCAGCCCGAAGACGCCAGGAAAGCCCGAGGCCAACGCGTGCGGCTCAGGCGTTCGCAGGCTCGACATTGACGGGGATCGCGCTCATCAGGGGAATCCCGCTATAGGGATCGTAATCGCGGTCGACGCTCGTGAGCCGCCCCGTATTGCTGCCGATCTTGTGGACCGCGCGATCGTCGGGACTGCCCGGCGCGTCCCCGAATGCATGTGGCATCGAGACGACGCCTTTGCGGATCGCCGCCTCGGCCTCGACGACACCCAGGATCGAGGAGTGACTCGAGCTGATCTCGACGACGTCACCAGACTCGATCCCGAGATCCTCGAGATCCGCGGGATTCATGAAGGCCGGGTTGTAGGTGTATTTTCGGACCAGCTTCGGGATGTCCCGCCCAGCCGAGTTGTGCACGTCGGGCAGCCTGCGGCTGACGAGGCGGAACGCATAGCGGGTCGCGCGGTCGAACGGCTCGGTCGCCACCTCGGCCAGCTCGGCCAGCATCGTCTGGTCGGCCAGCTCGAGACGACCCGTCGCAGCCGGATCCCCCGGCTCGACGACGGCCGACGGCTCCTCGAACACGTGCCCTTCCGGATATCGCTTCACCACCTCGAATGGCACCCGAGATCCCTTCGTGAGCGCCGCGAAGAGCGCGTCGTGGGTCGGCTCGACGTCGAGGTCGATCTCGGTACGCGCCGGCGCCTCGGCTTCGGGGCCCCATTCGTAGGCGGCGGTCAACGTGAGGGGCAATCGCATGCGTTTGGCGAGCCCGTAGAAGAAGGCCCATTCCTCGATCACGTCGGCGCCCTCGGGTGGATCGACGATCGCGGGTGAGTACTGCGCATAAGGCTCGGGATAACCCATCGCATAGGGAGTCAGCGATTCGGTCGGCAGCGTCATCCCCGGCACCTCGAGCGACAGCTTCGGTGCGATCACGTAGTCCGCGAGCTTCGCGGTCGCTGACATCTTGATGTCGAGCGTCACGTTCAGGTCGAGCGCTCGCATCGCCGCCAATGTCTTGTCCTGGTCGGGCCAGGCCGCCATCGGATTGCCGCCCAGACTGAAGAGCGCCTTGACCTGCCCCTCGCCCGGCAACAGGATCTCGTCCGCCAGGGCCGCCGTGGGCAGCCCGGCCACGGTGTTGGTCAGGTTGCGGACACGAATCGATTCGCCGAAGCCCCAGCCGGGATAGGGATCGTGCGCCTGCGCCCGTGCGCGCGTGGGGGGCATCAGCACGCCGGGATTCGGGAGCCGCTCGCCCTCCCGGCGCCAATGGCCGGTCAGCGTATTCAGTACGAGCGTGAGGTACTCGCTCAGATTGCCGCGCGGCGCCATGTTCGGCCCGGTCCCCACGTTTCCGCCCGCGTTTCGCGTCGAGGCGAATAGACGCGCCGCCCGAGCGACGTCGCCGCCCGACACGTCGGCGCGGCGGGCCACGTAGTCGAGCGTGAAGGGCTCGACCGCAGCGCGCAGTGCGTCGAGACCGCGCGCATACGCCGAGACGAACGCATCGTCGACGAGCCCCTCCGCGAGGATCACCCGGATCATGCCAGCCAGGATCGTCGGGTCCTCGCCGGGCCTCGGCTGCAGGTGAATCGCTGCCGCCCGGGCGGCCTCGCTACGCCGCGGATCGATCACGATCAGCTGCAGTCCGCGCTTGGTCGCGTCGTGCAGACGCTTGGCGGGATTCATGCAAGGAATGCCGATCGACTTCGAGATCGTCGGGTTGGCACCGACGAGCATCCACACGTCCGCTGCATCGAAGTTGTAGGGGCCACCCTCCCAGGTCCCGTGCAGCGCCGGCGCGATCATCTTTCCGGGCTGGTCGATCGTGGCGCTCGTGAAGAACATCGGCGAGCCGAGCGAGGTGAGCCAGGCGCCGGCCATCGGGGGTCCAGCTGGATAGGGAAAGGAGTAGGTCCCGGTATAGAGCGCGACCGAACGCGGGCCGAACGCGTCGACCAGCTCGGAGACGCGCCCGGCGATCTCGTCCATCGCCTGCTCGACGGGGATCGGCCGATGCTTGCCGTCGGAACCCCGCTTGAGCGTGTGGAGCAAACGCTCCGGATGAAGGTGCTGCTCGGGCAGGGCGCGTCCCTTTGCGCACGTATAGCCGTGATAGACCGGATTGTCCTTGGCCCCGATCACCGAGACCGGCTTCCCGTCCTCGACCGTGACCTTGATCGCACACGATGCGTGACAGAAGCGACAGAACGAATCGTGGACGGTCCGACCGCCGTTGGAGGCGGCGGTCGTCGAGGATGTGCTTGACATGATGCGAAGCTCCCGGCTGGCGTCGAATCCTTCCGACGCGAACCGGCGGAGCATATCCCAGCGGACCCGCGCTCGCGCGGTAGCATCGCCTACGGGCCCGACAGGTGGAGGAATCGCATGAGCCGGGAGCTCGAGGACGTTCACGAGATCGAGAAGCTGAAGGCGCGCTATGCCGACGCGGTCGACGGCGGTTGGACGGGCGTGCGGCCACACGATGCGGATGCCGTCTTGGCGCTCTTCGTTCCCGACGGGGTCTGGGATAGCGGCGCCTTCGGCGGCGGGCGAGGCCACGAGGGGATCCGCGAATACATGCTGACGGGCGATGCGATCATGCCGTTCGCGTTCCATCACATCACGAGTCCGCTGATCGAGGTCGACGGAGATCGCGCGACGGCACATTGGCATGCGCTGCTGGCCGTGACGGCCGAAGGACAAGCCAAGCTGCACGTCGGCGTCTACGACGACCGGCTGGTCCGCACCGACGCCGGCTGGCGATTCGAGCTCCTGCGATTCACGCTCGCCGCGACGACGGACCTGCCGAAGGCCTGGACGCTGTTCTGAATCGGAGACGATCGACCATCCGCCGGCTCGGACCCCAGCGATCGGTCTATACTGTCGCGCTGAGAGCCGCGATCCGCGTCGCCACGGCGCGAGCCGACCCGGCGTCCCGCCTCGAACCGAGTGGTCGCGCCGGACGCGGACACACCCGAAGGAGACCCCATGCAAGGACTGCGCGAGCTGCGCGTCATCGATGCGAGCGATCGGATCGCGGGTGCCTACGCGACGAAGCTCCTCGCCGATGCCTGGGCCGAGGTCGTCAAGCTCGAGCCACCCGACGGCGACGCGCTCCGACGCTGGACGGCGAGCGACCAATCACTGGGAGACGCCGATGGGGCGCTCTTCCAGTTTCTCAATACGTCGAAGCAGTCGATCGTCGGCCAGCTCGCTGAGCCTTCGGTCGACGCCCTGCTGCGTGGCGCCGATCTCTTCGTGGAGACCTCGACACCCGAGTCGCCTGAGGGCCAGATCGACCGCGCGCGGCCTCGCCGAGCGCTACCCCGGCCTCGTCGTGCTGTCGATCTCCGACTACGGACAGGGCGGCCCCCTATCGGGACAGCCCTCTGCCGACCTCTGCGTCCAGGCCAATAGCGGCGCCGTATCCGTTCGCGGTCTCCAGTCCCAGCCGCCAGTCATGTGCGGCGGGCAGACGACCGAGTGGATCGGCGGCACGTTCGCCGCGGTCGCTGCCCTCGCCGCGGTCCGCCGGGCCCGCGCGACGGGTCAAGGCGAGTACATCGACTTCTCCCTCTGCGAGGTGATGAACATCGGCTCGACCACCTATCTCGACCTGATGGATCACTTGAACGGTCGCCCGGAACCCGTCGGTGGACCTCGTTCTGTCGAGCTTCCCTCGATCGAGCCCACCCTCGACGGCTGGGTCGGCTTCAATACCAACTCGGCCCAACAGTTCAGCGATTTCCTACTGCTGATCGAGCGACCGGATCTGCTCGAGGAGCCCGAATGGGCGATGATGCAGACGCGCATGGCGCGCATGGACGAATGGAACGAGATCGTCCGCGCGTGGACGACGCGGCACTCGACGGCCGAGATCGTCGAGCGCGCGTCCCTGCTCCGAATTCCCGTCGCACCGGTAAACAGTGGCAAGACGGTCTTCGACCATGTCCATCTGCAGGAGCGCGGCGTCTTCGTCGAGAACCCGACCGGCGGTTTTCTTCAGCCACGCCCGCCCTACCTACTCGACGGCAAGGGGCCACGGCCCTTCGAGGCGGTACCCCGACTCGGTGAACACGACGACCGGATCGAGGCGCGCGAGCGACCGCTTCCAGGCCGTGCGCCCTCGCAGGCGACGAAGCCGGGAGGCGAGGCGCCACCCCTGCCACTCGAAGGCATTCGCGTCCTCGATACGACCGCCTGGTGGGGCCGGGCCTTCGGCCTGTCAGATGCTCGCCTATCTCGGCGCCGACGTGATCAAGGTCGAAGCCATCCAGCGACCCGACGGCATGCGCATGGCTGGTGGCATCTTCATCGACAAGGAGGCGTGGTGGGAGCGCAGCGCGATCACGCTGTCGGCCAACACGAACAAGCGCGGACTCACGCTCAACCTGGCGGACCCGACCGGACTCGAGCTCTGCAAGCGCTTGATCGCGGAGTGCGACGTCTTCATCGAGAACTTCTCGCCGCGGGTGGTCGAGAATTTCGGGCTCGACTGGGAGAACGTGCACGCATTGAACCCGAAGTGCATTCTCGTACGGATGCCCGCCTTCGGACTGTCCGGCCCGTGGCGCGACAATGTCGGCTTCGCCCAGACGATGGAGCAGATGTCCGGACTCGCCTGGATCACGGGTCACGCCGACGACCAGCCGCGCATCCAACGCGGCCCCTGCGATCCGCTGGCCGGGATGCACGCCGCGTTCGCCACGCAGGTGGCGCTCGCGGAGCGCGAGAAGACTGGCCGCGGCCACCTGCTCGAATGCACGATGATCGAGGGCGCGCTCAACGCCGCGGCCGAGCTCGCCGTCGAGTGGTCCGCCTACGGCGCCCTGCTCTCCCGCGACGGCAACCGCGGACCACAGGGCGCACCGCAGAACATCTACGCCTGCGCGGGCGAGGAGCGCTGGCTTGCCCTCGTCGTGCGAAACGACACCCAATGGGCCGCGCTCAAGGATCTGATGGGCGCTCCGACCTGGGCCGAGGACGCCGAGCTCGCGAGCCACGCCGGTCGTCGACGCAAGCATCAGGTGATCGACGAGGGGCTCGCGAGCTGGGCCGCAACGCGGGATCTCGACGAAACGGTCGAGACACTGCTCGCGAGGGGCATCCCCGCGGCCCCGGTCTGGGATGCGCGCATACAATCGACGCATCCGCAATTCGAGGCCC
Source organism: Myxococcota bacterium (assembly GCA_965223565.1). Classification (GTDB taxonomy): domain Bacteria; phylum Myxococcota_A; class UBA9160; order UBA9160; family UBA4427; genus UBA4427. The sequence continues at coordinate 129,679 of CBDCWV010000004.1, forward strand.
GGGACTTCTTCGAGCAGATCGACCATCCGGTCGTCGGTCGCCATCCCGTCGTGCGCCCGCCCTTCCGCTTCGCGACCGTCGACCGTTGGAACCGCACACCCTGCCCGACGATGGGCCAACACAATCACGAGATCCTGACCGAGCTCGGACTCTCCCAGGAAGAGATCGCTCGACTCGAAGCGGACGAGGTGATCGGCACCAAGCCGAAAGGGCTCTGAGCCGGCCGGCCTCAGGCTGAGTCGGCCGCGGTCGCGAAGACCGCCTCACGCCGTGCGAGGTCGGCGGGCAGCCTGCGCGCGCCGAGCAGGAAGCAGGGAATGGCGAGCGCCGAAATCCCGGCGACGACGAGCATCGCGTAGCGCAGGCCATCGTCGCCGTAGCGTGCCGTCAGGACGTCGCTCAAGATCCCGGCCACGAGCGGCCCCGCTCCGAGGCCGATCAGATTCAGCACGAAGAGGAGGATCGCCGACGTCAGCGCGCGCATCGCGGGCGGCACGAGCGAGTGGCTGACGGCGAGGCTCGGGCCGAGATAGGTGTTGATCGAGATCGTCACGAGCACGAGCGTCGGCACGACCCAGCGCAGGTCGTCGGCCAGCAGGAACGGAATCGCGAACGGGATCGAGAGCACTCCGGCGATCGCGGGCACCCAGAGATACCAGCGTCGATCGTGCCGACCGAACCGATCGGAGAGCCAGCCACCCAGCAGCGTGCCGACGAGACCGGCGCCACCGCCACCGAAGGCCATCAGGGCTCCCAGCGCCTCGCCCTCGATGCCGTGGCTCCGGATCAGATACGAGGGTGTGAAGTTGCCGTTTCCGTAGCCGGCGAACGACGTGAGACCGCAGCCCGCCGCGATCCACGAGAAGGAGCGGAATCGAGCCAGCAATCGCAGCGTGTCACGGAGCCCGACCTGGGGCGCCATCGCCGCGCTCGAGTCGAAGCGACCACGTTCGGGCTCGCGCACGGTCAGGAAGAAGAGGAGCGCAAACACGACGCCCGGCACCCCGACCAACATGAAGGCGGCCCGCCAGCCGAGCCGGGCCTCGATCAAGCCGCCCAGTAGATAGCCGAGGAAGATGCCGCCGTGCAGCCCGGCCGAGTAGATCGCGAGCGCGGTCGCTCGTCGTTCGGGTGCGAAGAGATCGCTGATCATCGCGTGCGCCGGCGGGCTGCCGCCCGCCTCACCGATCCCGACACCGATCCGTGCCAGCAGGAGCTGGCCGTAATTCTGCGCCAATCCGGAGAGCGCGGTCATGCCACTCCAGACGGCCACGGCGAGCGCGATGATGTTGCGACGGTTGCCGCGATCGGCCCAGTAGGCGATCGGAATCCCGGCCGTGATGTAGACGACCGCGAAGGAGAAGCCGCTCAGCAGCCCGAGCTGCCAGTCGGCCAGCTGCATGTCGCGTTTGATCGATTCCTGGATGATCACCAGGATCTGTCGATCGATGAAGTTGAAGGCGTAGGCGACGACGAGCATCGCGAGCGCGTAGCGCGTCGCGCCGACGGAGATCGCGTCGTGCGGCCGCGTTCGCACCGACGCGGATTCGTCGTTCAAGTGGCCGCCGTCTCGCTCAGCTTCCCTGGAACGCACCCATGTCGAAATAGTCGCGCCAGGCGACGATCTTGCCGTCGCCATTGAGCTCGAATACGCCGCAGACCGGCGCGGCCGTCCGCTTGCCCTCCTGCTCGAAGGTGTCGACGCGCTCGTTCAGCACGAGGTTGCCGGCCGCGACCTGGTTCAGGATCTCGAAGTCGATCCCGCCCGGGCTCATCTTGAGGAAGCCCTCGATGAAGCCGCGGATCTCTTCCTTGCCCTTGCTCGGGGCCATCGGCATGTTGTGGTAGACGGCATCCTCCGCGAAGGCCTGCATGATCGCGTCGAGATCCGCGCGGCCCCACGCCTCACAGAACTCGCGAACGATCCGGTCGGCCTCCAGCTGACCGGGTGCATCCGATTTCGGCTTCGACACGGGCACTCCTCCTATGTGCCGGACCGATCGCAGGATCGCGGCCCGGTCGAGCGTACAGCGTCGAAGCGAGCTGTCGAGCGCACTCCGGGGAGGCGCCGCGCGGCGCGCCTCGGGACCCATACGAACTACGCCCCAGCTCCGGCCAAGGAGCTGAGGCGCATCGGCCGACTTCGGCCTTCAGGGGCGTGTTCGGGGGACCGGGGCACGCGATGGCATCCCTGCGGTCGCGGGCGACGCGGATCCCATCCGCATCGCGCCGACGGCTCGGGCTCAGCGCGCAGGCAGGTCGGGGGGTAGGCTCGTCAGCTCGAGCGGCATGCGCAACACCAGCTGCCGGTCTCCGCGGCGCACACCGAAGTCGACGCGCGCGAGCGTGACCTCTCCGGCGTCGAGCCCCGGATAGACGCGCACGAAACGACTCGGCGTCAAATAGTAGAGCGGCCGCTTGAGTGGATCGCGTCGGTCGACGACCGCGCGATCCTTGCGGGAGAGCAGGTCCCGCTGGCCCGCGCTCCGCGGCGCCATGCGATTCGGGAAATGTCGATAGTGTGCGACGTCGGTCGGGCGCAGCCGATAGCGGATCTGATCGCCGACGAAATCACGCGCCACGCTCGGCTCGGCGTAGCTGAATCCGTTCTCGAGGGGATGGATCGCACCGCCGCGCACGCTTCGCGCGGAGGAGACCCGTCGCCGACTCTCGAGGTAGCAGTAGGCGAGTGCGTCGAGCGCTGCTTCCTCGACGGTTTCGAAGACCGCACCCGGTCCCTTCGGCTCGATCTCCGCGACGGCACCGAAGCTCGGAGCCGACCGCTCCGAGTCGAGCGCGAGCGGTGGAAACGCAGCGCAACCGACGAAGCCAACGGCCAGACAACCGAGCAGCGCTCCGCGTAGCAGGCACAAGCGATCGGTCGCGCGCGGTCGCGCGACACGGGGGGAGAATGACATTGCGGGGATCCTCGTTCCGGCGGACGACGGACGGAGACGGACTCGTCAGGCGACCGGTTTCGAGGAGCCCATCGGCAAGGGCTGTAATTTTGTGAGGGTTATTCACCTCGAATCACTCGTTTCTGCAGCGAATCGACGACTTGCGGGCGGACTGCCTTCGGCCTGTCGTCGCGACGCGAAGATCCTGCGCCCGACCTACCCGCATCGACGAATGCCCACTCCCGACCGCGCGGGATTCGACCCCTCGCCGGATCGACCGTTTCCCTTCCCAGGATTCGAGCGCGAGAGTCCAGTAGCGTCTGCCTCGGAGGGCCCTGGATGTTCCGCTTCGCCGATTCGATCGACCAGCTCCATGCGTTCGCCCGCGAGGCGCGCGGGCTCGACGACTTCGGGGCCGATGACTACCGCGAGGCACTCTCCGTTCTGTGTCGGTCGCTCGACGACGATGCACAGCTCACGCCCGCGGGGATCGCGGCCTACCGGGCGATGATCACGGATGCGCTCGAAGCGCGCCTGCTGGTCGAGGCGGGCTGGCGTCGCCACCCGGCCGCTGCCGACGCGAAGATCGAACGTCCGCTCTTCGTCATCGGACTGCCCAGAACGGGGACGACTGCGCTGCATCACCTGATTGCCCAGGACCCCGGGATCCAGGCCCTCGAGCATTGGATCCAGCGCTCGCCGAAGCCGCGCCCGCCACCCGAACACTGGGCCGATGACCCCGACTACCGGGCCTCCGTCGCGCGCGTGCGCGCGATCTACGAGCAGAGCCCCGAGATGCGTGCGATTCACGAGATCGACGCCGGGCTCCCCGACGAGTGCTGGAACACGTTCGCCCAGAACTTCCTCCACAGCTCCTACCAGGCCAATGCCGACGTCACGCACTACGCCGCCTGGTGGATCGGGCAGGACATGCGGCCGGTCTACCGCCGCCACCTTCGCACGGCGCGCCTGATCGGCCACCGAGAGATCGAGAAGCGCTGGCTCTTCAAGGACGCGACCCACCTCTTCGGACTCGACGCCCTGCTCGACGTCTACCCCGACGCGCTGATCGTCCAGACTCACCGCGATCCGATCGAGCTGATTCCGTCCGTCTGCAGCCTCTGCGCGTCCGCGCGTCGAGCGCTCAACCGCGACACGGAGACCAAGGCCTTCGGGCGCGCGACGCTCGCGCTCTGGCAACACAGCATCGAAGCGATGCTGCGCGATCGGCGAGCACACCCCTCGGCGCGATTCTTCGACCTCTCGTTCGCTCGTTTCAGAGCGGACCCGCTCGCCGCCATTCGCGACATCTACGACTACTTCGACCTCCCCTACCGAGCGGAGACCGATGCGGCGATTCGGCGCTTTCGCGAGGCCCATCCGCCAGAGAAGCACGGTGCGCACGAATACAGCCTCGACGATTGGGGGCTCGATCGCGACGAGATCGCCGAACGATTCTCGGGCTACACCAGCACCTTTGCGGCCGAGACCGCCAACGAGTGGGCTCCGTGAAGCTCTTCGCGCTGAGCGACCTCCACGTCGGCTACCGCGAGAATCTGCTCGCGATCGCCGAGCTCACTGCGAGACCGGACGACTGGCTGATCCTCTGTGGCGACGTCGGCGACACGCTCGAGCAGGTCGAGCTCGCCCTTCGCCTGCTGGACCGCAAGTTCGCCCAGCTGATCTGGGTACCCGGCAACCACGAGCTCTGGACGGTGCCACGAAAGTCCGGTCTGCGCGGAGTCGCGCGCTACGACGCCCTCGTCGCGCTCTGTCGCGAGCACGGCGTCCTGACGCCGGAGGACCCCTTTCCCGTCTGGCAGGGTGAAGGTGGCCCGCACCTGCTCGCCCCGCTCTTCCTGCTCTACGACTACAGCTTTCGACCCGACGCGGTGCCGATCGACGAGGCCGTTCGCTGGGCTCGCGCCGGCGACGTGCTGTGCACGGACGAAGCCCTCCTCGATTGCGATCCCTATCCGAATGTCGCGGACTGGTGTGCCGCACGTGTCGCCGAGAGCGAGCGACGACTCGAAGCCGCCCGCCTCGCCACACCGCTTCCGAGCGTCCTGATCGCGCACTTCCCCCTCCGCCAGGAACATGCGCGACTGCCCCGGATACCCCGCTTCATGGTCTGGTGCGGGACGCGGCGAACCGAGGATTGGCATCGTCGCTTCGACGCCACGGTCGTCGTCTCGGGACATATCCACATCCCCTGCACCCGCTACGTCGACGCCGTCCGCTTCGAGGAGGTCTCGCTCGGCTATCCAGACCAGTGGAAGCTGCGCGCGGATCGATTCGGCTGGCGACTCGAAGATCACCTGCGACAGATCCTGCCAACACCCGAGCAGGATGCGGGCGACCCGCTGGCGGGGATGGTGATTCCACTCTGACGTTGCGAGCCCGGGTCGAAGCGTCAGTGCATCCAGGCGGGTGGGCCGAGCCACTCCGATCCGGCGACCGTACCGCCTCCGAGCGACAGCAGGAAGCGCTCCAGCTGGAGCGCCTCCGCGTCGGATAGATCGAGCGGCTCGAGCTCGTGCCGTAGACCCTCCGGCGGCTTTCGATAGTGCTCGATCACCTGCGCCAGGCTCGGCACGGTGCCCGAATGGAAATAGGGCGCGGAGCGCGCCAGTCCTCGCAGCGTCGGCGTCTTGAACGCGCCCGCACTCTCGCCGATATGGCTGCGGTCCATGAAGCGGATCGCGCCGCATTGCTCGGGCTGCACGCCACTGTAGGGTCCCAGACAGTTGAATTCGTCCAGCAGCAGCGCCTGCGCGCCGAGGAATCGGCCCAGGTCGGGTACGTCGCCGAGCCGACTCGTGCCGATGTCGTGGAAGACCTGATTGGTGAGCAAGGGACCGTTGTGACAGCGCAGACAGCGGCCGCGCTCGGCGTCGATGAACAGCCGTAGACCCGCCCGCTCGTCATCATCGAGCGTGGCGAGCGCGGCCTGCCCATCGCCCGCCACCAGCAGGGCCACGAAACGATCGAATCGACCCGGCGCCGGCTCGAGCAGTCGCTGATAGGCGGCGAGCGTCCGACCGAGATTCGCGAAGACGCGATTCACGACCTCGCGCTCGTCCGGAGTGAGCGCCTGCCAGGCCGCGCGTGCCTCGGGCTCGGCATAGGGACCCGCGCGCTCCGGAAGACCGGCCTCGAGCGAGAGATCTGGCGCCTCGCCGAAGAGCGCTTCGTAATGGGCTCGGTAGCGGGGCTCCGTCGTGACCAGCCGCGCGGCCTCGAGCCGCGTGCCCGCCATCTCGACACCCGCCTCGATCGGCGTGAGCGCCTGCGACCAGAGGCTGTCTCGGCGGCCGTCCACGAAGAACCAGGTCGCGTGCGCAATCCCCAGCAGAACGGGCGCGTTTCGCGTGCCGCGGCCCACGCCGACCGATTGCGGTCGGCCATCGCTGAAGTCGAGCTCGGGACGGTGGCAGTCCGCACACCGCACCGCAGCGTCACGCGAAAGCCGCGCATCGAAGAAGAGCGCGTGCCCGAGCGCCCGAGCCTCCGGGCGATCGGCGACGGGGTTGGAGGGGACGGGTGGCGGCGCGGAGAGCGTCTCGAGCGAGAGCGAGCGCAGCAACGCGATCTCCTGCGGCGTGAAGCCCGCCACCGGCTCCGTCGGCAGTGCGACAGGCACCGGCGCCGCGGGGGCCACCGCGTCGCTCGAATCGCTCCCGCCCGTCGGACCACAACCGACCGAGGCGAGCAGATAGACGAGTCCCAGACACGCGGCGAGTCGCGAGCGTAGCGTGGGACTCGGCGGGCGCACCGAATCAGGGCCCCACGTCGATATCGAAGACCGCCAGGTCGCCCACGCCGTCGGCGACGACCTCGACACGCAGCTCCCAGGCGCCTCCCATGTGGAACTTCATGCCCTCGACCAGCCACTCGCGATCCGAGAGCACGCGCGTGACCCGCGGCGCCGTCACGAGACCGTGACCATGGGCCGGCATGCCGCCCGCGAGACGCAGATGTGAGGGCGATACGACCTCGCCGTCGGACCGCTCGACGCGAAGCGTCCATTCGTGCAGCTGGGCCAGTGGGATCGGTCGCGTGCGCGGCTCGAGCTCGACGACGAAATGGCCCGCTTCGCTCACTGCGTGAAAGCGGGCGTCCCGCATGCCACCCTTCGATTCGCCCGTCACCGAGTCGGGCGGCACATTCTCGCGAGGTGAAGCGAACGCGGTCTCCCCGGACATGGCCTGCGACGTGTCGAGGCGCGTCGCGTCATCGCCACAAGCGCCGGAGACACCGCACGCGAGGATGAGCATGGCGAGGATCGCGAAGGGCGAGACCCGATTCCGAGTGACCATGCCCTGAACTTAGCGAGACCCGAACGGACTCAAATCCGCCGGGCTTCCACCTCATCGCCGCGACCGCGCGAGTGCGGCTCGCGCCGACCGAGGCGACCGAGCAGAAACGTCGCGAGGAGCGCACCGGAGCCGAAAGCCGGCTCCGGCAGATATTCCGGCGCGACCGGCTCCGCATCGTCGACCTGCTCGAGATAGGCGACGAGCTGGGCGCGCTCCAGATCGCCGAGCGGGTCGATGATGACGTCCGTGTGCGCCAGGATCGCGTCCTCGAGCGTCGCCGCCGAGCCATCGTGCAGATACGGCGCGTTCCACCAGAGTCCGCGCAGCGTCGGCGTATCGAAGCCGCCATCTGCCCCCGAGAGCGGCTGGTGAGAGCCGATCGAGCTGCGCGTGCCGGACTCGCTGTTGCTGAAGGCGGCGCCGAGATGACACGCAGCACAGGTCGAGGCGGCGAAGACATCGCGACCCGCGATCGCCTCGGGCGTGAAGCTGCCATCCGCCGCGCGATGGGGACTGTCGCCCGCCTGGACGAGCGATGCGACATACGCGGCGAGTGCGTCGAGGTCCGTGCTCAAGCCTGCCTTGGGCAATCCGAACGGCTCCGAACGATCCTCGAACTCGAAGTCGGCGTCGTCCATCAGACCGAGTCCGAGCGCGAAGCCGCGAATCTGCCCTTCGAAGTCCTGCACCTCGTCGAAATTCGACGTCCAGTGCACACGTCCGTGTCCGACACCGCGACCCTGGAGGTCGGTCGTATTGCGCAGCCCCTCACCGAATTGCGTGAAGTCCCAGACGCGACCGTCGCCTCCGGCCGCGTTGTGGCAGGCCGCGCAGGCCATGTAGCCCTGCTTCGCCAGCCGCTCGTCCTGGGCGTCGTAGAAATGCTGCTTGCCCAGGAGCACGTCGGGAGCGAGCGCTTCGGTCTCGACCAGGGCGATCGTGGCTCGCGTCGGGACGTCGACGTCGTCGAAATCGATCAGGTCTGCCAGATCGTGGACGCTGATCGTGCGGTCCATGAAGTTGTGCGCGTAGAGCGTGCGTCCATCGGGCGACAGCGCCAGCGCCTGGACGGCGCGACCGGCCGGGAAGCGTCCGAGCTGGAACTTCGAGTGGGCATCCGAGACCGCGATCTCCCGATTGCCCTCGAGCGCCGTGAAGAGATAGGCCCCGAAGCTTCCGAATAGCGAGGCGCTCGCCACGCTCGCATCGTCGTGGTCGATGCGGGCCGCCTCGTCCTCCGTACTCGTCGCGAGGTCGATGCGCGACGTGATCGCTCGCACGGTCGAGTCGTGCGCAAGCGCCAGACCGCTGCGCGCGAGGCCGCCCTTGATGTTGTCCTGCTTCGCGGGCACCCAGGCCTGACTGCGATCGGGCGAGATCGCGGCCGCACCCAGGTAGTTCGGAATCCCCGGCGCGGAGAACTCCGTGATCACGTCCTCGCCGTGGTGGATCACGATCGTCGCCTCGAGGTCGAGCGTCGTCGCGTCGAGCTTCAGGACTTCGCCGCCGACCGCCTGTCCGTCGATCTCGGTCTCGACGACGCCGGTCGCCTCGCCCGGGAGCGGCGGTGTCACGAAGCGTGAGACCAGGAGCGTGGCGCCATCCGGGTCGACGGCGACGTGTCGCACGCGCGGTCCGACGGCACGCGAGGCCTGCAACGCAGCACTCACCCCATCGAGACGCCAGACCTCTCCGATCGCTTCGAGCACGACGAACGCGTTCGCGCCGCTCGGATCGAAGGCGAGCCCGTGCGGGCGCGAGCCCCGCGGCAGCGGGATCTGCGCCACGACCTCGAGCTGCGCCGGGTCGATCACGTCGATCTGGGCTGCCTCTTTGCAGACGACCCAGATGCGCCCATCGCCCGCGATCGCGACGCTGCGGGGATTCGCGGCAACCGCGATCTCTCCGAGCTTCACGTCGAGCGTCGCGTCGACATAGGTCACGCTGTCGTTGTCGGGATTGACGGCCCAAACGCGATCGACGCCACCGCCTGCCGCCGACTCGTAGGCGATCTGGCTCGAGGCCGTCGGACGCTGGGGGGCGAGCGGGGCATGGATCATCTGCACGAATTGCAGCATGTCCGCGCTCCCGGTCTGCACATCCGTCGCCCAGAGCGTCACGATATAGCGACCGGGCGCGGCGAAGCTATGGCTCGTCATGGGGTCGGAGCTCGCGGGCGTCACGCCCGAGCCATCCCCGAAGTCCCAGACGAATTCCTGCGGTCCGGCCAGATTGGTCGGCGCCGTGTAGACGATCGTGGCATCCGTCTCGGCCGGTGGCGTGGCAAAGGGTGTCAACACGAGGCTCTCGCTGATCGTCCAGGGAAAGCTCGCCTCGCCCTGCCCGCCGGCCGGATCCGTCACGACGAGTGTCACGTCGAAGACGCCGAGCGCGGTCGGCGTGCCCGTTACCGTGCCCGATTGCGGATCGATCGTGAGACCGGTCGGCAGCCCCATCGCCGAGAACGACGGCACGTCGCCGTCGTCGTCGAAGACCTGCACCTCGAGGGAGACCGAGTCATCGATCAGATCGAATTGAGGACCGGGATCGAGAAAGCCAGGTGGGGAATTGAACAGCGGCGAGAGCGCGATCGCGGAGGTCGCCGGATCGATCGCCAGCCAGGCAACGGACTCGTCACCATGGCCCGTCTCCGAGTCGCCCGACTGTTCCTCCTCGAGGAAGACCTCGACGTTCGAGGCACTCGCATTGTCGTGCCGGAGGGCGACGGTATCGCCGCCGTTGTTCGTCTCGATGCCGGCCAGGAAATGCGGGGGGCCGCTGAAGCCAGCCTGGTAGCTGAGCGTCTCGCCATTGTGGTCGACGATCGCACCGGTGTTGGCAGCCTCGAGCAGTCCCGCGACGACGCCCGGCTCGATCGCGATCCAGTGGACCTCGTCGTCGTCGAAGACCTGGCCCCCGGCCTGCTGTCTCTCGAGCTGCATCTCGAAGCCGAGCGCATCTCCGTTGCGTTGGCGAACCGTGAGCGCATCCGCCTCGTCCGCCGTCGCGACCTGCGTCAGCACGACCGGCGGCGTCGAGAATGCGTTCTCCGGATAGAGCACCGAGCGCCACGGCGTGTTCACGCCGCCACTGCGACCAGCCACGATCGCGCCGCCATCCGTCCGCTGGTGCGCCCCAGCCTCCACGACGAGATAGGAGAGCGTCTCGCTCGCGTGCGCGCCGTCGAGATAGTCCCATTCGTCGAGCTGGAACTCGAAGCTGTTCGTCGTCACGTTTCGCACGCGCACGGTCGTCGGCTCCGCGTCAGCGAACGAGGGGGGACCCATCACCACGACGGGCTCCTGGTAGAAGTCGACGAGGTCGACCGTGTGCCAGGTGTCCGCGTCGGCCTGCGAAACGGTGAGCGTGCCGACCTCGGCGTCCGCGAGCGACACGTACCAGAGGAAGTTCACGACCGAGGTCTCGGTTCCGTCGTCGACCGTGATGCCGACGTTGTAGATGCCGACCTGCTCGAGCGTGCCGTGTAGGCGGCCGTCCCCGTCGAGCACGAGTCCGGGCGGGAGTCCACCCGCCGTGAAAGTCACGGGATTGCCGTCCGGATCCTCCGCTTCGAAGGTGAGCAGGACCGGATCGCCGACCTGACCGCTGCGATCCGCCAACGGCTTGCCGCGCGGCTCGCCGGTCGTGACGAGCTGGACGATTCGACCCTCGGAGGGCACGCCGTCGCTACCGAGATCGCCCGCCATCGCGAAGAGCATCCAATAGCCCGGCGTCAATACGTTCGGGTTGCTGCGCAGCGTGATTTCGTAGACCCCGGGAGACGTCTCGACCGAGCTCGGACGCAGAAAGCGCAGGTCGGTATTCATCGTATGCGTCGTGGCCGACATCTTGACGAGGCTGAACCCGGCCAGTCCCGCCGTCGCCTGGACCTCGAAGGTCGACCCGATCCGGATCACGCCCGGACTGTCGTCGATCACCGGGCGAACCGCCGGTGAGTCGTCCGCCGCATAGAGATAATGCGGTCGGAAGATCTCTCCGTTCCAGTGGTTCGTCTCGTCGTTGCCGGACAAGCCGCCGCCGGCCGAGAGCACCGTCCCGTCGACGAGCAGACTCGCCACCGAATGATAGGTCCGCGCCTCGATCTGCGGGTTCATCTCACGCCAGGTGCCAGTCGTCGGATCCCAGACCTCGGGCGCCAAGACGGCATTGTCGTCGTTGAACTTGACGCCGTCGGTATTGCCCCCGACGACGAGCACCTCGCCCGTCGGCAGCATGATCTCGTTGTGGAACTGACGCGCGTGAACCATGTCGCCGGTCGCCGAAACGACGGGTGTCGCCGAGTTGATGTCGATCACCATCGACTCTTTGCTGCTCGCATTGGTCGCCGTCGAGAGTGAGCCTCCCGAGACGAGCAGCTTGCCCTCGTCGTAGAGAACGGAGGTCCCCTCGTCCGGAAACCAGCCTGCACCGTGAGGTCCGAGATCCGTCGTCGACCCGAGACCGGTCGGATCGAAGCTGTGCATCTCGGGCACGGCGCCGGCATGGAAGATCTCGCCGCGCGGATCGAGCTGGAGCAATGGCCAGAGGCCGCCACCATCGCGCAGTCCCACGTTCTCGGCGATCGAATCGTTGATGTCGATTCCGGTCAGGAGCTGCCAGCCGGCCCCCGGCGTCCAGATCTCGGGGTGATTTCCGCCACCGATGCCGCCTGCGATGATCACCTGGCCCGTCGCCATCGCGACGCTCGTCGGATACCAGCGGCCCTGGTTCATGTTCTCGAGCATGACCCAGGCATTGTTGAAATAGTCGTAGATGCTGACCCACGGGCTGTCGGCCTGGTTGCGCCCTCCCGTAATGAAGACGCTGCCGTCCTCGAGCATGACGAGCGAGGCGCAGAACATGTCGTGATTGGGATGCGGGATCTCGAGGAAGCTGCCGTCGCTCGGATCCCAGACGGCCGCATACGTGAACTCCGGACGATTGCCGGGAAACCGATCTCGTTCGTTGGACGCGTAGGAGAGAATCCGTCCATCCGGCAGGTTGGCCATCGAGACGGACACGTGCGGAAACGGAATCACGTCGTCCGTCCACTCGCCGCCCAGATGTTTGGCAAGCGGCTCCGGCGGCCCCTGGGATGACGCCGGTGCGGCCGCGAGCGATCCGATCAGCAGGAGCAGGACGGCGATCGCGGTCGACGTAGTCGGAGATTGCAGGCGATGTGCAGAAGGGCGGAAACAGAACGGCATTTTGTGAACTTCGCTGGATCGACGGAACATGCGGGCCTCGGATCTCTGGGACGGGACATCACGCCACGTCTCCGAGACGATGTGGCGCCTTGCCACGGGGGCCTCTCTCTCAGCGTCGGCAGCGAGAAATCTGACCTCGCGTCACATGCCGCGAACTGCCGAGTTCGTGCCCGATTTCGACGGCTGAGCGCTTCGGCCCCATTTCCATGTTGCCGCTTGCGCCGAGAAGTGTCTACTTGATTACCGCGAATTCTCGCAGAACTTGCTAGGCGCGCCTAGCTCGCGCCGAGCGGGCACGGCTGCGCACGAGCCGCCAGGCTGCGAATCGAGCGACCTACCACCGCGTCGGTCGATAGTCCTTCAGGAACTGTCCCCAGCAATGCCTTCCGGTTTGCACGCCCGTGAAGATCGGGTCGAGCACACGGGCGGCGCCGTCGACCGCGTCGAGTGGCGGCGCGAATCGCTGGGCCATTTCCTTTGCGACAGTTTTTTCGAACGGATCCTCGTCCGTCACCCAACCGGTATCGACGCTGTTCATGTAGATGCCGTCGCGAGCGAAATCCGCAGCCGACGTCCGCGTCATCATGTTGAGCGCCGCCTTGGCCATGTTCGTATGCGGGTGCCGCGTCGTCTTGAACGTCCGGTAGAATTGCCCTTCCATCGCCGATACGTGGACGATATGCCTGCTCTCGCGCGGCGATGCCAGCAGCAGGGGCTTGAGACGCGCGTTCAGTACGAAAGGCGCGATCGCGTTCACGAGCTGAACCTCGATCAGCTCGATCGTCGTCACCTCGTGCAGGTCGAGCCGCCACGAATTCGTCTCGCGCAGATCGAGCGGCTGCCCGTCCCCGTCACGGATGCCGGCGGGAAAGAGCGGGGCGAGATCCGCCTCCCCCAGCAGATCGAGCGTGCTGAGCGCCGCCACGTCGCCCTCGCTCTCCACCGTAACGAGCGCATGACGCTCCGGCCCGCCGCCGATCAGAGCCTCGGCGTCCGCGGACAGCCCGGCGCGACGTTCAGCATCGACCATCTCGGCATAGTAGGCGGGTGGTCGACGCACCGTCTGGCAGGCATTGTGAAGGACGTAGTCGAGCCACCGCTCGCGTCGACCGAGCTCGTCGCAGAATCGCTCGAGTGCCGGCGTATCGCGCAGATCGAGCGGCACGAGCTCGAGTCGCTCACGCCAGGTCGAGAAATCCGAGACGGCCTCGAAGCGCCGAGCCGCGTCGCGCACGAAGCGCGTCGTCGCAATCACGCGGGCACCCGCCCGCAGCAGCATCAGCGCGATCTCGAAACCGATCTTGACGCGCGCACCCGTGACGAGCGCAACGCGCCCCCGAAGATCGGCCGTCTGCGTACGTTTCTCCCAATTGAACGCGGCACACTCGGGACACATCGTGTCGTAGTGGGGATGGAGGCGTCGATAGTCGCGCTTGCAGACGTAGCAGCTACGCGACGCGTGGAGCTTGTGCCGGTCCGCGTCGACTCGTCGGGAACGCGCCTGGACCTCGAGCAGCCCGCGCGCCCTGTCGTCGAGCGCCGCGTCGGCGGGCGGAACCGGAAAAGCGAGTGCACGCTTCCGCGCCCGATTGCTCGTGCCCTCGAAGGCGGCATCGTCCTGCGCCTTCTTGCGCCTTTCCTCGAGTCGTCGCTGGGCTCGTGCGAAGCGACGGCGCGCGAGTCGGTCGGGCAATGCGAGCCGCCCGGCCGCGGTCCGCAGACGCGTGAGCGCCTGCGCGTCGAGCCTCGCCAGCCGCTCGGGGCTCTCCGCGAGCGACTCGAGCAGGGCGATTGCGGACGCGACCTCGCCCTCGCTGGCGGTCCCATCCCCGGACTCGGCTGGATCTGGCGCCGCAGCTGTCCGCTCGTCCGGCACGTCGCCGCCTCCCTCGCTGCGACCCGCCTCGCGCGCTGCGTATCCCACTTCCGTCGTATCGCTGCTCATCGGCGCGCCAGCGTACCGCAGCGCTTCGATCGAGTCGGAGTCGACGAACCCTGGAGTGGCCTAGACTCTGCCTCGAACGACACCCTATCCCCGTCCGCTCCTTGCCCTCGCGCCGTCGTGCGCGCGCGCCATTCCTCGAGGAAACGCTCCCGTGACGACCCCGTCGAAGACCGCTGCGCTCCTGCTCGGCCTGTTCATCTTCCTCGGACTCGCAGCGCTGGGCGCCCTGCTCGGCCGAAGCGCGTTGCGTTTCAAGGAGTACGAGCGCACCGTCACGGTCAAGGGCCTCGCCGAGCACGAGTACGCGGCGGATATCGTCCTCTGGCCGATCGGCTTCACGGCCGCGGACAACGACCTGACGAGGCTCTACGAGAAGCTCGACGGTCAGGCGCGCGAGATCGAAGCCTTCCTGCTCGAGCACGAGATCCCGGCGGAGGAGATCACGATCGCGGCACCTGCGATCGTAGACAAGCTGGCCCAGCAATACGGTGGCAGCGGCCAGATCCCCTTCCGCTACTCCGGCGAGCGCACGGTCTCCGTCTATTCGACCCGGGTCGACACGGTGCGCAATGCGATCGCCGACCTCGCCGGACTCGGCAAGAGCGGCATCGTCTTCAAGGGCGCCGACTACGGCAACCAGACGCAGTACCTGTTCACCCGCCTGAATGACGTCAAGCCGGAGATGGTCGAAGAAGCGACCCACAAGGCGCGCAGTGTCGCGGAGAAGTTCGCCGCCGACTCCGAGAGCCGTCTCGGCAAGATCAAGCGCGCCAATCAGGGCCAGTTCTCGATCACGAGCAGAGACAGCCAGACGCCGCACATCAAGAAGGTGCGGGTCGTCTCGACGATCGAGTACTACCTGGCGGACTAGGCTCGATCGTCCGTCGGATCCGTCCGCCGACGCGACCGCCTCCCCCTCGCTCGATTCGGAGAAGCCGTTTGACCAAGGGAGAGCACGAGTCGAGAGCGCCGCGACCCAGGCAAGAACGCGTCACCGTCGGCGTCAAGTTCGCGTTCGGCGTCGGGGATTTCGCGACAGCGACCGTGATCATCGGCCTCAACATCTTCCTCCTGTTCTACTACACGCAGGTCCTGGGACTGGAGGGAGCGCTAGCCGGGCTCGCTCTCGGGATCGCGGTCGTCTTCGATGCCTTGAGTGATCCCCTCGTCGGCTCACTCTCGGACAGCTGGCGGTCGCGCCTCGGACGCCGGCACCCCTTCATGTGGTTCTCGATCCTGCCGCTCTGCGCGAGCTTCTATCTCTTGTTCCAGCCACCTCGAGACCTCGAGGGCCTGGCGCTCTTCGGCTGGCTGACCGCGACCGCCATTTCGACGCGGACCTTCATGACGTTGTTCAGCATTCCGCACTACGCACTCGGGGCGGAGCTCTCGACCGACTACGGCGAACGAACGAGCGTGATGTCCTACGGCATGGTGGTCGGATCGCTCGGCGGAATCATCTTCCTCACGTCCGCCTACGAGCTCGTCTTCTCGCCCACCACTGAGTTCGCGAACGGCCTGCTCGACGTCGACGCGTATCGCGGGCTCGCGTTCCTCGGCGTCGGGATGATCGGTCTCCCGATCCTCCTCTCGGCCTTTTTCACTCAGGCAGCTGCACGACGGATCCCGAAACCGAGCATGAGCAGCGAACGATTCGGGCTCGCGAGGCTGGCGCGCGAGGCGCGCCAGACGCTCCAGAACAGGAACTTCCGGATCCTTCTCTCTGCCTCGGTCGTGACCGGCACGCTCTTCGGTCTCAACTACTCGATGCAGCTCCACATGCTCACGTTCTTCTGGGGTCTGGTGCCGAGCCAACAGAAGTACATCGCAATCGCGGGCCTGGTCGCGACGTTCTTCGTCTTCGCGCTGATCCAGCAGACGCGCCTCGTACTGCTCGAAAAGAAACACGTCGCGATGTTCTTTACGGCAGTCGGTGCCTTCGAAGCCCTCGTCTTCATCGACTTGCGCCTGTTGGGCTGGTTTCCGGAGAACGGCAGCCCGATCCTGCTTCCTCTCCTGATTGCGAGCGGAATGCTTGGATTCACGGCAGACAACGTCGGCTCGCTCTTCACGCGATCGATGATGGCGGACGCGATCGACGAGCAGGAGCTCGCGACGGGCGAGCGGCAGGAAGGGATCTTCTTCTCCGCGAGCGCCTTCGCGAGCAAGGCCGTCGGCGGTCTCGGAACACTCCTCGGTGGCGTCAGTCTCAGCCTGGTGGGCCTGCCTCCGAACATCGAAGCGGCTGCCGCGCCCCCCGACGCCGTGTATCGGCTGGGTATCGTGATGGGTCCGATACTCGGAAGCGCCTACCTCGTGCCGATCTACCTCTATTCCCGGTATCGCCTCGACCCGAGAAGGCTGGCTGAAGTTCAGGCCGAGCTGAGCGTCGCCCGTGCTGAGCACCCAGCCGGGCTCGCGAGGATCGCTACGCCGCAGCCGGAATCGCCAGTGCCAGGCCAAAGATGATCCCGCTCCACAGGAGCGCGATGAAGCAATAGGCCAGGATCTTGCGCAGTGGAATCTCCGCGATCATCACGATCGGGACGAGCGTGAGCGGATGGACGATGTTGGTCCATTGATCTCCGAGGACGACGGACATCGTCGTGCGTGGCAGGTCGGCGCCGAGCTCGAGTGCGGCCGAGATCATGATCGGCCCCTGCAGCGCCCACTGGCCGCCACCCGACGTGACGAACATGTTGAGGATTCCGGCGCTCACGAAACCGAAGAGCGGGAGCGTCGCAGGCGTCGAGATCGAAACGAATTGCGCGATCAGCATGCTCGCCAGGCCAGAATCGGACATCAGCCCGGCGATCCCGGCGTAGAACGGGTACTGCAGGAGGAAGGGCACGGCGACCCGGCCACCCTCGACGATGATGCGTACGTAGCGAATCGGCGAGCCGGCAAGTGCCAGGCCGAGCATCAGGAACGCGAGATTGAAGATGTTGAGCGTGAGCCCGCTCTTCTGCACCAGGAAATGGTCGAGGAGAAATGCGATCCCCAGCGAGATGATCAGCCCATTCAGCAGTCGAGAGTCTTCGAGCCGCTCGGCGGGCGTCCGCGCGCCGTCCCCGGCGGGTTCGGCAGGAAGAGCACCCGCTCCCGACGAGATCGCTTGCGAGATCGGCTCGATCGCATCGGCCGACGCGGGATGCAGACGGGCCATCACGAAGGGGAGCGTGACCAGGACCGCCACGACGACCATCCCGTTCCAGGCGGTCATCAGCGTCTCGGCCATCGGAACGACACCCATCTGGGCTTCCAGGAAATGGCCGGGCGTCGCGACCGCGAGCCCGATCGACGACGACAATCCTTGATGCCAGACCACGAAGCCCGAGAAGGACGACGCGGCCAGCAGGGGGTAGTGGACGGCGATCCCTCGGCGTTCGCAGTGCTCACCGATCGCACGCGTCACGATACCCGAGGCGACCAGTGCCAGTCCCCAGGAGACGAGCGAACAGGCACCCGTGATCCAGCACGCCGCCACGTAGGCGGACGTCGGGCCACGCACGACCGCGGCACTGCGGAGCAGGACTGCTCGCATGGCCGGCGTGTTGGCGACGGCATAGCCGAGCAACAACGTCAACGTGATCTGATTCGTGAATTCCAGCAAATGCCAGACGCCGTTTCCCCACGAAGCGACGGCCTCGGCAGGCGCCTGACCGGCCACGAGAATGGCCGACACGAAGGTTGCGAGCGTCAAGACGAGGCAGATGACGAAGGCATCCGGGATCCAGCGCAGGAAGAATCCGACCAGCCACTGAACGATGCGGCGCAAAGAGATCCCCTATCGAAGGGCTAGTGTCCCGTTCCCGAAGTTCGCAAGCAAAACCGTTTGATGGATTCGAAGATTTCATCTGCGGTCTTCGTCCAGACGAAAGGCTTGGGATCTTCGTTGCTGATCTCGATGTAGTTCTTGATCGCCTTCTCCAGCGCGACGGTGCTCCGATGGGTTCCCCTTCGTAGTTGCTTGGCCGTGAGCGTCGCGAACCAACGCTCGACGAGGTTGATCCACGAAGCACTCGTCGGCGTGAAGTGCACGTGGAAGCGGGGTCGCTTCGCGAGCCATCGGCGGATGGCTTCCGTCTTGTGCGTCGCGTAGTTGTCCATGATCAGATGGACATCGAGGTTCTCGGGCACCTGGGCGTCGATCGTGTTCAGGAACTTCTTGAACTCGACGGCCCGATGTCGACGATGGCATTCGCCGATCACTTCTCCCGTCGCCACGTCGAGGGCGGCGAACAACGAGGTCGTACCGTTCCGCACGTAGTCGTGCGTCTGCCGCTCGGGCTGTCCCGGTCGCATCGGCAGAAGCGGCTGCGTACGGTCGAGCGCCTGGATCTGGCTCTTCTCGTCGACGCAAAGAACCAGAGCCTTTTCGGGCGGATGGAGATAGAGCCCGACGATGTCGCGCACCTTCTCCACGAAGAGCGGATCCTTCGAGAGCTTGAACGTCTCGCTTCGGTGTGGCTGGAGCGAGAATGCTCGCCAGATGCGGTGGATCGTCGTCGGACTGAGGCCCGACTCCTTGGCCATCGACCGCACGCTCCAGTGCGTCGCGTCGCGAGGCGTGGTCTCGAGCGTTCGAACGATCACCCGCTCGACGTCCTCGTCGGAGATCTTGCGCGGAGCGCCCGGCCGAGGTTCGTCGAGCAATCCGTCCAGGCGGTGGTCGATGAACCGCTGGCGCCACTTGCCGACCATCTGCTTCGAGACGTCGAGCTTCTCGGCCACGGCCGTGTTCGTCATGCCCGAGTCGCATAGCAAGATGATGCGAGATCTCGTCGCGAGCGCCTGAGCCGTCTTGCGTCGCCGCGTCCACTGCTGCAGACGTTTGCGCTCGCTCGGCGAAACAATCAATCGTGCCTTCGGTCGTGCCATCGTGTCCCCCTCGAATAGCAGAGACACCGGCACTCAGAATGTGTTCATATTATTTCAGGAACGGGACACTAGCGGGCTGCGGAAAAACGCTCCGGATGATGATAGAAGATGATCCGGGGGGTGTTGGATGCGCGGCGACGACCGGAAGCAGGGTTCGATGGTGAGCTCCGTGTCGCTGAAGGCTCGGATCCCCTCCGATCACCCGCCCCGACCGATGCGAGCGATTGTGGAACGACGCCATGCGCCATCGTCCCGCGCGGCCCGGCCGGGGGCCGTCACAGCGCATGTGAAGGTGAGGCGCGCCGGGCTGGGTGCCCGATGCATCATGCGGTCCACCCGCGCGCCAAGCGGGTTCAGAGCATGGGGCGGCCACCGGACGGGACGCCCTGCACGGCAGACCTCGGCGTTTCTCCGCGGCCTGCTAGGAATCCGGTAGCTCCAGAGCCTCGACGAACTCGGGCGGCACATCGCCCAACTTCCTGCCACCCAACGCAAAGTAGTAGAGGGGCTCGCCCTCGATGGAGTAACGATGCCGATACCTCTGCAGATGATAGAGGTCGAGGTACTCGGAGAAGATCAGCTCCCGCACGAGCTGCGAGAAACCCGAATCATCACTGCGATCGAGGAAGGTCTCCTTGATGTTGAATGCCACGAAGCCGTCCTTGCCGACCAGATTGAATGCCTCGAGGAAGGCGCGGGTCGGGATGTCCCCGAAGCCGAGCGCCGCCACGCAGACCAGGCAATCCACGGACCACGTGCGCAGCTCGTCGCGATCGTCGTCGCTCAGGGAGCAGAAGTCCATGATGTAGTAGGCGTCGTAGATCCCCGGCCGGTCGCGTTCCGCGGCGGCGCGCGCCTCGGGAATGATATCCACACCGACGAGGCGCGAGACTCCCTGCTTCTTGAGCTCTTCACCGACCATTCCGTTTCCAGCGCCGAGATCGAGAATGCGCAGCTCGTTGAGGCCGTGCTGACACTGGGAGACGGCGTAGCGCAAGACGTCGACCACCGTCGCCGGCGACTGGCACTTCAGACGCTCGTAGACGACCTGCTCGTACAGCCCCGGAACATCGAAGATCCGATCGTAGTCGTGAAGTCGGATCTTCTCGCTCGACTCACCATCCATCAGGTAGAAATAGACCTCGTCCTGACAGAGCTCGCGCACGTCGGCCGGAGGGAATTGGATGCGGTGTCTCTTCGGCACGGGTTGAACTCCTGTCGTTGCGAGGCTGGGATGCTCGCTGGTGGGCCGCCTGCTCTGCGGCTGAAGAGGTGATGAGTCGGGCAGATTCGGGCGCGATTCGAACGCGCGTCCCGTCGGTCATCGGCAGGCGCGGCCTGCCAATGACCTCCACTCGCTGCTCCCTATTCGGTCGCAGCTCCCCCCCAGCTTCGCTCCGAAGCTGGGACCTTCGATGCGCGTCCTCTGCCCCGCGCGTAGGAAAATGGTGACCCGGGCGCGATTCGAACGCGCGACCCCCAGCTTCGGAGGCTGGTGCTCTATCCAGCTGAGCTACCGGGCCACGATCGGTGTGGACCACCGGAGAGAATGTCTGGTGGGGCGTAGTGGACTCGAACCACCGACCTCCGCGGTGTGAACACGGCGCTCTAGCCAGCTGAGCTAACGCCCCACGCGGTCGAGGGTTTAGCGCGGAAAGGGGGCGGATGCTGCAGGGGGCTGGGCGTCCAGCCGCTCCAGTCTGTCTAGTCGGCCTGACCCGCCTCCCGCACGATCGATGGCACCGGCTGCGTGGACGACTGACGCCGCTGGCGTTTGCCGGCGGCGCGGACGAAGGCTTCGAAGAGCGGGTGCGGGTCGAAGGGCTTCGACTTGAACTCGGGGTGGAATTGTGACGCAACGAAGAAGGGATGGCTCGGGAGCTCGATCACCTCGGCCAGCCGGCCGTCGGGACTCGAGCCGGCGAAGCGCATGCCCTTGGCTTCGAAGGACTCGCGGTAGTCGGGATTGAACTCCCAGCGATGGCGATGTCGCTCGCTGATCTCGAGCGTCCCGTAGGCCTCTGCAGCAATCGAGCCGGGCTCGAGCACGCAGGGGTAGGCGCCGAGCCGCATCGTGCCGCCCTTGTCCTCGACGGCCTTCTGCTCGGGGAGCAGGTCGATCACGGGGTGCGGCGAGTCGGGATCCATCTCCGAGGAGTTCGCGCCCACCAGGCCGACGACGTGACGGGCGAATTCGATGCAGGCGATCTGCATGCCGAGACAGATGCCGAGGAACGGCACCTCGTTCTCGCGCGCGAACTGGACGGCGCGGATCTTGCCTTCTACCCCGCGCGAGCCGAAGCCGTGGGGCACGAGGATGCCGTCGAGACCCTCGAGCACGCTCGTGTCCTCGAGCTTCTCGGAGTCGAAATACTCGATCGTGACCTCGCCGCCGCAGGCGAAGCCGCCGTGGTAGAGCGCCTCGTTGAGGCTCTTGTAGCTCTCGGTCAGGTCGACGTATTTGCCGACCATGCCGATCCGGATCCGGCGATCGGGATGACGCTGGACGTGGTGGAGGCGTTCCCAATGGCGCAGG
The DNA here is from genome assembly GCA_965223565.1 of Myxococcota bacterium. Classification (GTDB taxonomy): domain Bacteria; phylum Myxococcota_A; class UBA9160; order UBA9160; family UBA4427; genus UBA4427. The sequence continues at coordinate 151,464 of CBDCWV010000004.1, forward strand.
TCCGGGCGACCCGTCCACATGTTGAGCACCTGCGCGATCTTCTCGTCGAGGTTCTCCTTCGCGAAGGCGAGTGGTACCTCGTAGATCGAGTCGACGTCCTTGGCCGTGATCACGGCGTCTTCGTCGACGTTGCAGAACAGCGCGATCTTGCTCTTGATCGCCTTCGACAGGAAGCGATCCGTGCGACACAAGATGATGTCGGGGGCGAGACCGACCGACTGCAGCTCCTTGACCGAGTGTTGGACGGGCTTGGTCTTGACCTCGCCGGCGGTCGATTGGTAGAGCACCGGGGCGACGTGGATGAAGCAACAGTTCTCTCGGCCCGCATCGGCGCGGAACTGACGGATCGCCTCGAGGAAGGGGAGCGACTCGATGTCGCCGACGGTGCCGCCGATCTCGACCAGGATCACGTCCACGTCCTGGCTCGCACCGCGGATCGCCTCCTTGATCGCGTCGGTCACGTGGGGGATGACCTGGACGGTACCGCCCAGATAGTCGCCGCGTCGCTCTGCCGAGAGGACCTGATCGTAGATCCGGCCGGCCGTCATGTTGTTGACCTTGCCGAGGGTCGTCGTCGTGAAGCGCTCGTAGTGGCCCAGGTCGAGATCGGTCTCGGCGCCGTCCTCGGTCACGTAGACCTCGCCGTGCTGGAAGGGATTCATCGTCCCCGGGTCGACGTTCAGGTACGGATCGAGCTTGAGGAAGGTCACGCGCAGACTGCGCGCCTCGAGCAGGGCCCCGATCGAGGCCGAGGCCAGCCCCTTGCCGAGCGACGACATGACGCCGCCCGTCACGAAGATGTATTTCGTTGGTCTCGGACTCATCGCTCGCTCCCCCCGCCCAGGCTTCGCCGTTCTACGCCGTACCGGGCCGTCCACCTTCGCCCGCCGCTCATCGGACGGCCGCCTCCGCACGACCCTCGAGCCCATCCTCGACCCGCACCCGATGGATCGGGACGAAGGGCTCGGGCAGGGAATCGGTCGCGAAGAAGCCGATCTCGCGCGTCTCCTCGGGTGTCGACGCCTCGCCCTGCTCGATTGCCTTTGCATGAAAACACAGATTCACGATCTGAACGCGGCCCCGATCCGGCCGCTCCGCGGCCACCGAACCGTCCGGATCGAAAGACACGTCTGCGGTCTGAGAAGCGCCTGCGGCCAAAGAAGCGTCTGCGGCCCAAGACAAAGAATAGTCGACGACCTGTGTCGCCGGATCCGAGTAGACCCCGATCAATCGGCCGAGCTCGATCTGCCAGCCCGTCTCCTCGGCGACCTCGCGCCGCGTCGCCTGTGCGACGGACTCGCCGAGCTCGACGAAGCCACCCGGAAGACCCCAATGGCCATTGTCTGAGCGCTGCATCAGCAGGAGCCGTCCCTCGAGCCAGACCATGGCCGAGACGGAGAGGCCGAGCTCGGTCGGCTCGCTGGCGAAATAGCGGGTCATGCGAAGCCCCGAACGGGCGACAGCGGCGGCACCGGTTCCGCGCCCGAAGAGCCGCGCAGATAGCGGTCTCTCGAGTGGCTGAAGGGCTCGCTCGGTCGCCTCAACGACGACACGACGCCCGGACTTGCGCCGGCCGCGCTACGGCCGCTGCGGAGTTCGTCTTCACGTCCACCTGCTTCGACCGGGGGGGTCCGCCGGGGTATACCGGGACGCTCGCCCGCCGTCAATCGACGCGGGGCGATCGGCCGATGCCTGCAAAGAAAACGGCCGACTCGCTCGGGAGTCGGCCGCTTCGGATCCGTACGGGACTGACCTTATACCGCCATACCGCAGTACCGCCCGCCACCGCCCGCGCGTACGGGCATCACACGAGGACGCGCTCAGCGCTTCGAAAACTGGAAGCGCGCGCGCGCACCCTTCTGACCGTATTTCTTGCGCTCCTTCTTGCGTGGATCACGCGTGAGATAGCCCGCGCGCTTCAGCACGCCACGTTGGCTCGCGTCGAGCTTCTCGAGCGCCCGAGCGATTCCGTGGCGCAGCGCGCCTGCCTGGCCCGAGACACCGCCGCCCGAGAGTGTCGCGTCGATGTCGTAGCGGCCGAGGCTCTCGGTCTTGTCGAAGGGTGTGCGCACCATGATCTGGAGCGCTTCCCGTGGAAAGTACTCGTCCATCGTCCTGCCGTTCACGAGGATCTGACCCGAGCCCAGCTTGAGCCGCACACGTGCGATCGCGCTCTTCCGCTTTCCGGTCGCCTGGATGATGTCTTCGGCCATTCTCTCCCTCTCGTACTCGAACCGATCGAGCAGGGGTTGCGATCAGATCTCAGGCACCCGCGCGCTCACGCTCAGACGAGCGGAAGCGCCTCGGGCTTCTGCGAGGCGTGGGGATGCTCGGGGCCCGCGTAGACGCGCAGCTTCGAGAGCATCTTCCGCCCGAGGCTGTTGCGCGGCAGCATGCCGCGCACGGCGGAACGCACCACGCGGTCGGCGTGCGCCGAGGCGAGCAGCTTCTCGGCGGTGATCGACTTGATGCTGCCCATGTAGCCGCTGTGGCGGTGGTAGGTCTTCTGCTCGCGCTTGCGCCCCGTCAGCACGACCTTCTCGGCGTTCACCACGATCACGTGGTCGCCCGTGTCGGCGTGCGGCGTGAAGCTCGGCTTGTGTTTGCCGCGCAACACCGTTGCGACGCGCGTCGCCAATCGGCCGAGCACGAGATCCTCGGCGTCGACGACATACCAACGGCGCTCGACCTCGTCGGCGCTCACGCTCTTCGTCGCGGCGAATGCTCGATTGGCCATCTGACCTGGTCTCCCTCTCTCGGTCTCTGCTCGATCGCCGATCGATCGGCTCGTCTACGCCTCTGCGCTCTACGCCGAGACAGCCCGAGCACCGGCCCCGTCGCGCTTTCCCGAAACGAGCTCTCCACGTTTCGGGCACCGCGTTAGGGTCCCGCGAGCCGCTCTCCTCTGCGTCCCCTCTGCGGTCCAAGCGGTCACGACGGGTCGGAACGATGGCGATGGGCGAATCGAGGCAAGCGGGCCGCCCCACCGCTCCCGACCCACAATCCGGCGGGCCCCGCCCGCGGGCGAAATTCACCGCTACGCCCCTCGAGGGCCGCGGCGAAGGACGGTTTTTACCCAACCGACTCGCACCCGTCAAGCAAGCGCGCGGCCGGACCCACCTCCAGGACGAGGACCGCGGACGCCCTCGGTGTCGTGCTCGATGGCCGCCTCGGACCCGAGGTTCGGACCGGTGTCGCTCTGGTCTAGTCCCCGCCGTCGTCGCGAACCGCCACCAGCACGAGCCCATGGGCGGGGGCCGTGGGCCCCGCTCGACCCCTGTCGCGCGAAGCAAGGATTTCCCCGGCCCGCCCCGGTGGCCAGCGCCCGCGGCCGATCTCGATCAGGCTGCCGGCGAGATTGCGAACCATGTGGCGCAGGAAGCCCTGCCCCTCGGCCTCGATCCGGATCTCGTCTCCCGCTGCCCCCGCGACCTCGACCCGATCGAGCCTGCGCACGGTCGTGCGGACGCTCGAGCCCGCGGCCTGGAGCGCAGCGAAATCGTGCCGACCCACGAAGGCGGTCGCCGCCAGGGCCATCGCGGCCAGGTCGAGCGGCTCGCGGACCCAGAGCCAGCGAGCCGCGCGCAGCGGCGACCGGGTGGCACCATTCCAGATCTGGTAGCGGTAATGCTTGCCGCGGGCGGCCCGAAGCGCATCCCAGCCGACGCGCACCTCGCGACATTCGCGGACGGCGAGGTCGCCCGGCAGCCGCGCGTTGAGCGCGCGCGCGAGCGCATCCGCCTCGAGGCGTGTCGCGCAGGTCGCGCTGGCGACCTGCGCCCAGGCATGCACGCCGGCGTCGGTGCGGCCGGCGCCGCGCAGCACGAGCTCGGGCTGCGGCTCCGAGAGCGCGGAGAGCTCGTCCGCCAGCACGCCCTGGACGGTCCGTGAAGGGCGCGCGCCCGCCTGATGCTGCCAGCCTTCGAAGTCCCGCCCGTCGTACTCGAGCACGAGCCGAAACGTACGCAGCTCGGCGGGGCGGGACTTCGAGCGACCCGTGTTCGACCCGTCCTGTCGGATCTCTGCGTCCGGCTCGCTCGGACGCCGCGGCCGCTCAGCCATCCCGTCGGCGACTCAAGCCAGGCCGAGGCGATCCGCGGCCACGCGAATCGCGTGCTCCGCAGACAGTCCGAGCGGGTCGCTCGCCAGCCAGAGACGCCAGCCGAGACCGGGCGCCCGTGAGGCGTCGGGCTCGATCGAGCCCACGAGCACGCTCTCCACCCCGGCCGTATCCCGCAGCGTCGGCCCGACGGGCTCGCTGACTCCGGGCTCGATGGCGGCCAACCCACGCGAGCCGGCCCCCTGGGCCACGATCGTCAGGCCCTCCTGCTCTTCGAGACGCTTCTCGACCTCGACCCGCTCGAGCGGACGGGCGAGCTCGACCACCAGAGAAGTCCCCTCCCCCACGAAGGTAGGCACCTCGACCGAGGCCACGTCGATCCGCAGTGGTCCTGGCTCCTCGGGCGAGTCGTCGGCACCCGCTTCCGACGCGAAGACGCGGGCGAGCTCGGCGCGTACGCGCGCCGCGTCGATCGCATCGCCCGGAACCACGTCGAACGCGACCGGCTGGCCCGCCGGCCCGACCTCCGGCGCGCTCGTCTGATTGAACAGCGCGATCGATTCCTCGGAGAGCGCAGCCAGGCCGCGGCGGCCGCGCGCACCGGCGCTCGTGAGAACCGTGCCGACGACGCGACGGATCGCGTCCGCGCCGCCGAGCGCGTGGAGCACACGGGCCCAGGCGAGCGTGGTCGCGCTCGGTAGAGCGACGAGCGGCGCGTTCGCGAGGGTTTCTTGCGCTCGTTCGCTCGTTCGGTCGACCTCGCCGCGAACGCGTGCGAGGAGCCCGATCGGCATCGGCACGCTCGCCTCGCGACCGACGGCCTGCTCGACGAGGGCGCCCGTCAGATCGAGGCAGGGCACCTCGGCACGCAAGCACTCGCGCACGATCTCGAGTGCCGGTGCGTCCCGCGTGCAGAGAAAGACCAGGTCGGCGCCCCGCAGCGCCGGCCACTCACCGGCCACATCGCAGGTCTCGTCTCGGAACTCGAAGGTCGCGCCGAACGATTCGCTCGAGGCGACGCCGACCAGCTCCGCGACCGGCCAGTCCGATCCATCGATCCGTTCGACCAGCTCCTGGCCGAGCTGACCGGTCACACCGAAGACGACGATGCGTTTGGCGGCAGCACGAGGGGCCATCTCGCGCTAGGCCCGCTCGAGCGCTTCGATCACGAGCTCACCCATCTGCGCACAGCCGACGGTCTCGCGCGTCTCGCCCGGCAGCAGCAGATCGCCGCTGCGATGACCCGCCGCAAGCACGTCGGAGACGGCCTGTCGAATCGCTCGCGCCGCCGCCTTCTCGGCGAAGGTCGTTTCGAGCAGCATGGCTGCGCTCTGGATCGCCGCAAGCGGATTCGCGAGGTCCTTGCCGGCGATATCCGGTGCCGAGCCGTGGACCGGCTCGAACAGACCGAAGCCCCCTTCGGCCAGGCTCGCCGAGGGCAACATGCCGAGGGAGCCCGTGATCATTGCGGCCTCGTCCGAGAGGATGTCGCCGAAGAGATTGCCCGTCACGATCACGTCGAAGCGCTTCGGCTCCTGCACGAGGAGCATCGCGCAGGAGTCGACGAGCTGGTGCGCGAGCTCGACATCCGGATAGCCCGCCGCGACCTCGTCGACGACCTCGAGCCAGAGCTGCGAGACCTCGAGCACGTTCGCCTTGTGCACGTGCGTCACGTGGCGACGCCGAAGTCGAGCCTGCTCGAACGCCACGCGCGCGATCCGCGCGATCTCCCGCTCGTCGTAGACCATCGCGTTGACGGCCCGACGCGAGCCGGTCCCGGCCTCGCCCGTCGATGACGCCTCGCCCTCGCGTCCTCGCGGCTCCCCGAAATAGATGCCGCCGGTCAGCTCCCGAACGACCAGCAGATCGACGCCCGTCACGATCTCCGGACGCAGGGCCGACGCCTCTGCCAGCGCCGGCAAGACCGCCGCCGGTCGCAGATTGGCAAAGAGGCCGAGTGCCTTGCGAATCGCCAGGAGTCCCTTCTCGGGCCGCACGTCGACCGGCAGGTCGTCCCATTTCGGTCCGCCGACGGCGCCGAGCAAGACGGCTCGGCTCGCACGGCAGGCCTCGATCACCTCGTCGCGAAGCGGTGTACCGTGAGCGTCGATCGAGCAGCCGCCGATCGCCGCCTCTTCGAATGCGAAGCGCAATCCCGCGCGCGCACCCGCGACTTCGAGCACGCGACGCGCTTGCTCCGTCACCTCCGGTCCAATCCCGTCGCCCGGCAACAATACGATTCGTTCAGCCAAGGAATTCCATCTCCCGATCGAAGGCCGCGCGCTACGTCGATCTCGGCGCGACGTCTCGGAGATCGCGCGAAGTGTCGGATCCGATGCGAAGTATCGGATTTCACGTGGCGCTTTAGATTACACGCGGAGCTGCAGATTTCCCGCCGACCCTCGGATCTTACGCTGCGCCTCAGATTCCACGCGGTGCGTCGACGTCTCGACGCCGCTTGTGCCACTCGAGCTTGTTCAACGCATGCACGTAGGCCTTGGCGCTCGCGACCATGACGTCCTCGTGCACACCGTTTCCGATCACGCGACGGCCGTCTTCCTCGATCGTGACGGAGACCTCGCCCTGCGCGTCGAGGCCGGCCGTCACGGCGTGCACGCGGTACTGGATCAGCTCGCTCCCGGTCCCGGTCAGCTCGGAGATCGCGCGGAAGATCGCGTCGACCGGGCCGACGCCGCTCGCCTCGCGCTCGACGCCTTCGTCGTCGACGACGAGTCGGACCTTCGCGCAGGGCGGCGCGTCCGAGCCACAGCTGAGCACCAGCGACGCGAAGCCGTAGCGATCGTCGATCGCGAGGACCGAGTCGGCCACGATCGCTTCGAGGTCCTCGTTGAAGATCACCTTCTTGGCGTCGGCGAGGTCCTTGAAGCGCTTGAAGGCACGCTCGAACTCCTCGCCCTCGACCTCGAAGCCGAGCTCCTCGAGTCGGTCGCGAAAGGCATGCCTTCCGGAGTGCTTGCCGAGCACGAGCTCGTTCGAGGCCCGACCGATCGACTCCGGCGTCATGATCTCGTACGTGATCGCCGCCTTGAGCACGCCGTCCTGATGGATCCCCGCCTCGTGAGCGAAGGCGTTGTCGCCGACGATCGCCTTGTTGGGTTGGACCTGAACGCCGGTGATCGACGAGAGCAGCCGACTCGAGGGATAGATCTCGCGCGTCGCGATGCCGGTCTCGAGACCGGCGAACTCGTCGCTGCGCGTCTCGAGCGCCATCACGACCTCTTCCAGGCTGGTATTGCCGGCGCGTTCACCGATCCCGTTGACCGTGCACTCGACCTGACGTGCACCTGCACGGATCGCCGCCAGACTGTTGGCGACGGCCAGCCCGAGATCGTTGTGGCAGTGCACGGAGAAGACGACCCCGCTCGCACCCGGCACCCGCGCGCGCAGGAACTCGATCAATGCGCCGTACTCCCGCGGCGTCGTATAACCGACCGTATCGGGTACGTTCAGCGTCGAAGCGCCCGCCTCGACGGCGGCCGAGAAAACCTCGACCAGGTAATCGCGATCCGACCGCGTCGCGTCCTCGGCCGAGAACTCGACGTCCTCGACGGCGCTGCGCGCCTGCCGCACGGCGCGCTCCACCTCCCGGATCACCTGCTCGCGGCTCATACGGAGCTTGTGCTCCAAGTGGATATCGCTCGTCGCGATGAAGGTATGGATGCGCGGGTGCCGAGCGGACTCGACCGCGCGCGCCGCCCGCTCGACGTCGAGCTCCCCCGTGCGGGCGAGGCCACAGATGATCGATCCTTCGACCTCCTTGGCGATCGCCTGCACCGAATCGAAATCCCCGTCGCTCGCGATCGGGAATCCCGCCTCGATCACGTCGACGCCGAGTCGCTCCAGCTGACGCGCAAGGCTCAGCTTCTCCTGCAGGTTCATGCTGCAGCCCGGCGATTGCTCACCATCGCGCAGCGTCGTATCGAAGATCCGGATGCGCCCCGTCTGGCTGGCGGTGTCGTTCGTCATGACTTGCCTCCGCGCGGATTCTCTTCGCCATCGCGTGCGGGGGAGCTACTCGCATGCACACGATCCGAGAGAGACGTCACGTTCGGTCTCTGGACGTCGCCGGATCCGGCCCCTCCGCCTTCCGACTCGGCGGCTGCCGTCGCGGTTCCGAAGGCATCGACGGGCAGCAGCTCGCGACCCGTCCGCCAACGCCAGAGATAGCCTGCCGGCCCCGAGAGCACGTAGAGCAGACCGACGAGGAAGAAGTTGAGTCCGGGCTCCAGGATCAGGAAGATCGAGACGATGACGGGCACGACCGTCGCCGAGTAGCTCTGACCGAAGCGCAGGTTCTTGAAGCTGTGGTACGGGATCGGGCTGACCATCAGGAGCCCGAGACTCATCACGCCGAGCGCGGGCAGAATCGGCGGCAGCCCCAATCCGATCTCCGGCCCGACCAGGAAATTCTTGAACCAGACGGCGGAGACGACCATGCCGGCGGCCGCGGGCGTCGGTAATCCGTCGAAGCGGCCGAGATAGCGTCCGGACTGGACGTTGAAGCGCGCCAGCCGGAGCGAGGCGCAGGCGGTATAGACGAAGGCCATCACCCAACCCGCCCAACCGAGCGTCGAGACATCACCCGCATGGAAGGCGAGCACCGCCGGCGCGACACCGAAGGACACGGTGTCAGCAATCGAGTCGTATTCGGCGCCGAAGCGACTCACGTTGCCGGTCATGCGCGCCGCGCGTCCGTCGAGGATATCGAAGAGAGCGGCGACGAAGATCGCGTACGAGGCGAACAACACGTCGCCATCGCTCGCCTTGATGATCGCGTAGAAGCCCGCGGCGAGATTGCCGGTCGTCAGGAGCTGCGGGAGCAGCGAGGCGAACCCGGCGCGATCCTGGTCGTCGTGCCGCCGGCGCCTGCGCGCGCGCCGGCGTCTCTCGCTCGCGTGCTCGTTCACGTCTCCCCCCGCACCCGCTGGGCCTGCGGATTCAATTCTTCGAACGGTCGACCAGCTGCTTCTCGGAAAGCCAAGGCATCAAGCCACGCAGGCGCGCGCCGACCTCCTCGAGCTGGTGCTCCTTGGCGGCGCGACGCCGGGCGTGCATGCCGACATTGCCGCTCTGATTCTCGAGGATGAACCGCTTGGCGAACTCGCCGCTCTGGATATCGTGGAGCACGTCCTTCATGCGCGCCTTGACGCCGGAATCGATCACGCGTGGGCCACTCACGAAATCACCGTACTCGGCGGTATTCGAGATCGAGTAGCGCATGTTCGCAATGCCACCCTCGTAGATCAGATCGATGATCAGCTTGGTCTCGTGGATGCACTCGAAATACGCCATCTCCGGCGCGTAGCCGGCCTCGACCAGGGTCTCGAACCCCGCCTGCATCAACGACGTCAGCCCGCCGCAGAGCACCGCCTGCTCACCGAAGAGATCCGTCTCGGTCTCCTCCCGGAAGTTGGTCTCGATGATTCCAGCGCGACCGCCGCCGATCGCCGACGCATAGGCGAGTGCTACCTGCTTGGCGTCGCCGCTCGGATCCTGATGCACGGCGATCAGACACGGCACGCCGCGACCCTGCTCGTAGTGGTCGCGCACGGTGTGGCCGGGACCCTTCGGCGCGATCATGATCACGTTCACGTCGTCTGGGGGAATGATCGCCTGGAAATGGATGTTGAAGCCGTGCGCGACGGCCAGGTAGTTGCCGGCATCGAGATTCGGCGCGATCTCGTCGCGGTAGATCGAGGCCGCCAACTCGTCCGGCACGGTCAGCATCACGAGATCGGCCTCACGCGTCGCATCGGCCACGGTCGCGACGCGAAGACCCGCGCCTTCCACCTTCGACCAGCTCGAGGAGTCCTTGCGGAGACCGACGATGACGTCGACGCCCGAGTGATGGAGATTCTGGGCGTGCGCATGACCCTGGCTGCCGTAGCCGATCACGGCGATCTTCTTGGACTGCAGGCGTCCGAGGTCCGCGTCCTTGTCGTAGTAGATATTGAGTGCCATGAGTGCTCTTCGGTCCTTTGCTGGATCTCGTTTGCTTCGCGAAGCTTCGATTGCGGGCTCGCCTCGATACGCGCTCGCCCGCCTTCGAGTCGGCTGCGTCGATTGCGTCCGACCGGAGCGGATCGCCCCTTTTCCTTCGGTGTCCCGACCGCGTCCCGGCGCGGATCGAGCGGCCGCCTGCCCACCCCGCTCGAGAACCCGATGACGGGTAGACCGTCTCCGAGCCCGCTCTCCCGCCCTACACCCACCGCGCTACCGGTCTCGAATCGCAGCCGAAAAAGGGCGCTAACTACGCGGGATTGCAGCAGGATTGGGCGAGCCGGCCAGCCGGCAAGAAAGTACGCGACCTCGGCCGCAGGCGCCAGAATGCCAGCAACGGCGCCCTTCAGGCATCCGATCCCTCGACCCTTGCCAGCTCGCCGGGCTCGACGGGGCCACCGAGTCGCTTCGCCTCGGCTTCGGCGCGCCGCAGATAGCGCGCCTGCAGATCGCGAACGTCCCCGACCTCCCCACGCGCGAGCACGCGTCGCGCGAGCCGCCCGACCCAGCTCGCGCGCGGCCTCCCCGCGACACCCCCGATCACACCACACGTCTCGATCCCAGCGCGCGCGACGCCACCCCCGTCCTCGTCGAGATCGGGTGAAACGAGCAGGACCGGCTCGGACAAGGCCTGCGCGAGCGCGGGCACGCCGTAGAGCCCCTCGGTGAGCGTGGGCACGGTCGCGCCCCGTTCACCCTCGACCGCGATGGAAGTCCGGGCGACCGCGCTGCCCAGCAGCGCCTCCCGGCGCCAGGCCCCGGCATACCATTCTCCCCGTCGCGCATCGAGGAGCGCCAGCACCGCCGATCCGTCCGGCGCCGCCTCCGCGCCGGCCGCCGCGATCACCTCGAGCGTCGAGACACCGACGGCCGCGAGGCTCCGTCCGAGGGCGAGGCCCTTCGCCGTCGCGAGACCGATTCGCAAGCTCGTGAAAGAGCCCGGTCCGATCGAGAGCGCGAGCGCGTCGAGCGAGGCGAGCGACCAGCCCGCCTCCGCAAGTGCGCCGGCGACGAGGGGCATCAGCGTCGAAGCGTGGCGACGCTCACCCTCCGCGTCCCGCTCCAGGATCTCCCGCTCGCCCTCGTGGAGCGCGATCGACAACCGATCGGTCGCCGACTCGATGCTTAACAGTCGCTCTGCCATGGGTGCGCCGCCTAGGGCGAGCCGTCCGAGAGCCAGCGCATGAATCGCGTCCAGAACGGAGTCAAGTCGTTCCAGAACGCGCGCCCCATCAAGAGCACCAGGACCGCGAAGCCGACCGAGCTGGCGATCTCCCGCGCGCGCAGGGAGAGCGGCGACCGCTTGACGCCCTCGATCGCGTAGATCACCGCCTGTCCGCCATCGAGAATCGGAATCGGAAGCAAGTTCAGGATGCCGAGGTTGATGCTGATCAGCATCATCATCGAGAGGTATTCGAGCCAGCCACGATCGAGCGATTTGCGCGCGATGCGGGCGATTCCGATCGGCCCCGAGAGCCGTTCCGTCCCCACGTCTCCTGTGAAGAGCTTCGAGAGACCCTCGAGATAGTCGACCGTCATCTGCCAGGTCAACGCGGTCGCGCGGGGAATCGCCACGATCGGATTGCGGATCTGCTGAAAGGTCCGCGCGCCGGGGAGCCAGGAGGTCTCTGGCGCGAGACCGATCTGATAGATCTTCTCCTCCATCCCTTCGATCTCGTAGAGACCCGCGACGGTCTCTTCTCGCGCGCGAATCCGTACCGTCTCGCGCCGTCCGTCGCGCGCATAGGTGATCGCGAGCTCGCGGCCGGCGCTCGTCTGCACCCGCGACACGAAGCTGGCGAAGCTACCCACCGGCTCGCCGTCGACGGCGAGCACGAGATCCCCCGCTCGCAGTCCCGCCAATGCCGCAGGCCGATCGGGCGCGACCTCGGCCACCACGATCGTCGCCGGCACGAGCCCGAGTCGGGCGAGATCCGTCCGTGTCGGAACGCGGAGCTCGAGCGCCTCCGGCTCGGGTTCCGCTGCCGCCCCGGGATTCGGTGCGGCCTGACCCGCTGGCTCTCCGGTCGCCACCGAGCGGGCGGACGCGTCGGGCGGCATCACGTCGGCCGGCGCGAGCGCGGCGGCTTCCGGTGATCGCGGCACGCGTTCGATCCGCCAGACGACGAAGTCGTCGCCGGCCGCGCGCGCTGCGACCGCGGCCTCCGCCTGGGCCGCGGCGAGCTCTTGCCAGGATTCGAGCTCGCGTCCGCCAACCGCCGTCACGAGATCGCCCGACTGGAGCCCCGAGCGAGCGGCCTCGCTCGCAGCGTCTGGCACACCGACACGCGCCGCGAGCCGGTTGTAGCCGACCCCGATCCAGCCGACGTCGACGAAGGCTCCGAAGCGATCACGCGTCTTCTGCGGCTGCACGGGCACGGCGACGCGCATCCGTTCGTCGCCGCGCTCGAGCTCGAGCACGACGTCCTGATCTTCGCCACGCGCGCGAATCGGCTCGACGACCTCGTCCCAGAACTCGACGCGCTCGCCGTCGATCGAAAGGACGCGATCGCCGACTTCGACGCCCGCCAAGGCCGCGGGTGAGTTCGCCTCGACCATGCCGACGACCGCATCCGCACGGGGAAAGCCGAACCACAGGATCCCGACGAAACAGAGCACCGGCAGCAAGAGGTTCATCACCGGTCCCGCAAAGACGACTGCGAGCTTCTGCCAGGCGGGCTTGGCCTCGAGGAACTCCTCGGGCTTCGCATCGTCGGGCACCGCCGGCGTGAAATTCTCGTCGCCGGGCAAGGGCTCACCGAGCATGCGCACGAAGCCACCGAGCGGAATCCAGCCCACGACGTACTCCGTGCCGTTTCGCTCCCATCGCATCCGCATGCTGCCCACACCGATCGGCGCGCCGAACCCGATCGAGAACTTGAGCACGCGCACGCCGCAGGCCTTGGCGACCAGGAAATGACCCAGCTCGTGCACGACGATCAGGATCCCGAGCAACGGGATCACGGCGACGAGCGTGTCGAAGACCGCCACTAGCTCAGCCCACCCGTCGCGCCTCGGTCGTCGCGCTTCGCGAGCCACTCGGTCGCGGCGCTACGCGCCCAGGCATCGGACTCGACGATCTCCTCGAGCCGATCGACACGCCGTCCGACATGCTCAGCGAGATGGAGCGCCAGCACCGCCTCGTTCAGGGCCGCGATCTCCGGAAACGCGATCCGCCGCGAGAGGAACGCGGCGACCGCGACCTCGTTGGCCGCGTTCAGCACGGCCGGCGCGGCCTCGCTTCCGGACACGGCGCGGTAGGCGATATCCAGGCAGGGGAAGCGGTCGTGATCGGGCGCCTCGAAGTCGAGTCGCGCGAGCTCGACCAGGTCGAGTCGCGGCAGGTCGAGCTCGACGCGTTCGGGATGCGCGAGCGCCACGGCGATCGGCACGCGCATGTCGGGCAGCCCGAGCTGCGCGAGCACCGAACGATCGCAGTATTCGACCAACGAGTGGACGATCGACTGCGGATGGACGACGACCTCGACTCGACTCGCTGGCACGTCGAAGAGCCAGCGTGCCTCGATCACCTCGAGCCCCTTGTTCATGAGCGTGGCCGAATCGATCGAGATCTTGTCGCCCATCGACCAATTCGGATGCGCGAGCGCCTGCTCGACCCCGGCGCGCTCGATCCGCTCGCGAGACCAGGTACGGAAGGGCCCGCCCGAGCAGGTCAGGATCAGGCGCGCGACCTCGCCGGGTCGACTGCCGGCGAGACACTGGAAGATGGCGCTGTGCTCGGAGTCGATCGGAATGATCGGCACGTCGCGCGCGGCCGCCTCGCGGCGCACCAGCGCGCCGGCCATCACCATCACCTCCTTGTTCGCGAGACCGATCGCGTGTCCGGCCCGGATCGCGGCCAGCACGGGCCGCAGGCCGATCGCCCCGACCAGCCCGGCGACGACGAGCTCGCAGGCCTCGGTCGCGGCGCGATCGAGCCCGTTCGCACCACTCACGACCTCGATCGCACTGGCTCCGGTCGTTGGCTTCGATCCCGTCGTGCGAGCACTGTCGGCGATTTCGTGCGATGGCGACGCGGCGGGCGCGATCCCGGTCAACGCTTCGCGCACGGCGACGGCGTCGGCGGGATCGGCGACCGAGACGACGCGGGGACGGAATCGTCGCGCCTGCTCGATCAGCCGGTCGATGCGCCGGCCGGCGGCGAGCGCGACGACCTCGAAGCGATCGCGATGGCGGTCGACCACCTCGAGCGTCTGCTCGCCGATGCTGCCCGTGCTTCCGAGAACGGCCAGGCGTTTCATGGCGGCCCTCCCACGGCTTCGCTCACGAGCCGGCCCCGGGCGACTCCTCGCGCGCACCGCGCGGCGCGCGCGAGCGCTCGGAATCGCTCCCGCCCGCCGTTCCGGTCCCGTCGCGCACCTGAGCGCTCGTCAGCCCGAAGCGGCGTTCGCGGTTCTGATAGTCGAGGATCGCGGATTCGAAATCCCGCCGCCGAAACTCCGGCCACATGCGCTCGGACAGGTGAAGCTCGGCGTAGGCGATCTGCCAGAGCAGGAAATTCGAGATCCGCGCTTCGCCACCCGTTCGGATCAGGAGGTCCGGATCCGGTACGTCGGCCGCGTAGAGGTAGGCGGCAAATCCCTTCTCGTCGAGGCCTTCGGGATCGAGCTTTCCCGCCTCGGCGTCGCGCGCTACCCGCCTCGCTGCGTCGACGATCTCCGCGCGGCCGCCGTAGGAGAGCGCGAAGACGAGCTGCATGCCGCCGTTGCCCGCGGTCTTGGCGACCGCGTTCTCGACGGCGCGCCGGGTGCTCGGCGGTAGCCGCTCGAGTCGGCCGATCGAGCGCACGCGCGCCTCGTGCTCCATCACTTCGGCGAGCTCGGTCTCGAGATATTCCTCGAGCAGGCGCATCAACTCCGACACCTCGCCCTTCGGGCGATTCCAATTCTCGATCGAGAACGCGTAGAGCGTGAGCACCTCGACGCCGTAGTCCCGACACGCGCGGATGACCTCGCGGACGGACTCGATTCCCTCGCGATGGCCCGCGTTTCGTTCGAGGCCTCGTTCGACCGCCCAACGGCCGTTGCCGTCCATGATGATGGCCACGTGTCGCGGCACCCGATCGAGATCGATCGCCGGCTCGAGCCCGGCCGGTTCGGCCGCGCGGATGGGGGAGATGCGATCGGGATGGGATGTTTGCGAGGGCATGAACGCGCGACTCCGGCGGCCTCGTCCCGAGGTCAGACCTCGAGGACGTCTTTCTCCTTTTGCGCGGTCAGCTCGTCGATCTTGCCCACGAACTCGTCGGTGACGTCCTGGACCTTCTTTTCGGCGCGGTGGCGATCGTCTTTCGACAGGCCGTCGTCTTCGAGATCCTTCAGGAGCGAGAGCGCGTCCCGGCGGCTGTCCCGCACACGGATGCGATGGTCCTCGGCGATCTTGCGCACCTGCTTGACGAGCTGCTTGCGACGATCCTCGGTGAGCGGCGGGATCTGGATGCGGATCACCTTGCCGTCGTTGCTCGGCGTGACGCCGAGATCGGAGGTCTGGATCGCCTTTTCGATCGCCGCGATTCCCGACTTGTCGAAGGGCGAGATCACGATCAGCCGCGGATCGGGAACCGAGAGCGTCGCCAGCTGGTTGAGCGGCGTCGGCGTGCCGAAGTAGTCGACGTTGATCCCGTCGAGCAGACTCGTGCTGGCGCGACCCGTGCGGACCTTCTGGATCTCCTTCCGGAACCGCTCCAGGGCCGCGTCCATCGATTCGCGCCCCTCTTCGATCACAGCCTTGACGTCGTCTTCGTCCGCCATGTCCTCGTTCGCCTCCCGGCGTCGCGTCGCCGCGCCGCCTCACTCTCACTCTGTTCAGGACCGCGCTCCGTTCGTTCCGGTTCCCACAGCAGCCCACGACCACCGACGACCCGCCGTTCCATCCGTCGAATGCTCGGGCGACCGAGACGATCTCGACCGCATGCGCTGCGCGCGGCCGGGACATCGGCCGCCCCGGGGCCCCAGCAGAGAGTGTGCCGCTCGGACCGAGCCAATACCATGATCGGCCAGCCGAGCGCTTCTCCCGAGTCCCGATTGCCCCACGCCGTGGCCACGGGCGGTCGCGGCTGCCCACCCGGAGCGCTCGGAGCCCGATGAGGGGGCTTCAGGCCTCGGCGACCTCGCCGAGCTTGAAGCGCTCGAAGGCGGCCACCCGGATCTCGCCGCCCGCCGCCTTGCCGGCGTCGGACAGCACGTCCCGCACGCTCTTGTCGGGATCCTTCACGAAGCCCTGCGCGAGCAGACAGTTCTCGGAGAAGAACTTGTTGATGCGGCCGTCGACCATCTTCTCGATCACATTGTCCGGCTTGCCGCTCTCCTGGGCCTGCTTCGTGAGGAAGGCGCGTTCCTTCTCGACGATGGCCGCGGGCATATCCGCGCGATCCACGGCGATCGGCGTCGGATCGTGCGCCGCCACGTGCATCGCGATCTCCCGGGCGACGCCCTCGACTTCGGCACCCGATCGGGTGGTCTCGAGCCCGACGAGCACGCCGAGCTTGCCGCCGCCGTGGACGTAGCCGCCGGTCACGCCCTCGACCTCGACGGTCGCCACGCGCTTCAGCTGGATGTTCTCGCCCACCTTCGCGACCGCCGCCTTGATGACATCCTCGACCTTGGTGCCTTCCATCGCGACGCCGAGCGCGGCCGCCGGATCGGAGGCAGCACCGGCGCCCGCCTGCGCGATCGCGTCGGCAACACCCTGGGCGAGCTGCTGGAAGTCGGGCGTCTTGGCCACGAAGTCGGTCTCACAACCGAGCTCGATCAGTGCGCCACGACCACCCTGTGCGGAGAAGACGACAGCGCCCTCGCTCGTCTCGCGACCGGCCCGTTTGCCCGCCTTCGCCAGACCGCTCGCGCGCAGCAGCTCCATCGCCTTGTCGACATCGCCGTCGGCCTCCTTCAAGGCCTTCTTGCAATCCATCATGCCCGCGCCCGTCGCGTCACGAAGCGCCTTCACGTCCTTTGCGGAGATTCCTGCCACTGTCCTGCTCTCCCGATCGTCCGTCCCTCGCCGGAACGGCCGCCCGTTCGTTCGATTGCGCACGAACCCATCGCTCGGCGCGATTCGCCTTCGCTACTTGGCTTCGCCGTCGCTTTCCTTCGCCTCGGCAGCCGGCACGGCGGGCTCCGGAGCAGGCGGCGTGTCCGGCATCGCCTGCGCCTCGGGCGCAGCGGCAGCGCCCGCCGCTTTCGCTGCGGGCTTGCCCGGCACATCAGCGCCCTTGTCGCTGCCCGCCGAATAGCTCTTTCCACCACCAGCGCTGCTCTGGCCGCGGCCGCGACGCGGCTGCTGCTTGATCTCGACGACGCGACGACCGGTCTTCGAGGCCGGGTCGGCCTTCGGCTGCTGGGGCTGATCGCGTCGCTGCGCCACGAGCTCCGCTTGATGCTGGTCGTAGCCCTCCCGGCAAACGTTGGCGACCGCCGTGCAATAGAGATCGATCGCGCGCAGGGCGTCGTCATTGCCGGGAATCACGAAGTCGATATTGCGTGGATTGCAATTCGTATCGACGATTCCGACGATCGGAATGTGGAGTCGCTTCGCCTCCTGAACGGCGATCGACTCCTTGCCGACGTCGATGATGAAGATCGCGTCGGGCAGGCGATCCATGCCGCGAATACCCTCGAGCGACTTCGCGTACTTCTCGACCTGCCGCGACATGCTCGCCTGCTCCTTCTTCGAGAGCTCGGCGCGCTTCTCCTCGTCGCCCAGGGTGTCGAGGTACTGGTTGTAGCGATCGATCGACTTCTTGACCGTCTTCCAGTTCGTGAGCATCCCGCCCAGCCAGCGATTGTTCACGTAGTGCTGACCGGCGCGTTTGGCCTCGAGCATGATCGAGCCCTGGGCCTGGCGCTTCGTACCGACGAACAGGACCTTGCCGCCCGCCGCCGTCGTCTCGCGCAGGAAGTCGAGCGCCTCGCGCAGGAGCGGCAGGGTCTGGTCGAGATCGATGATATGCGTCCCGTTGCGTTCGCCGAAGATGTAGGAGCGCATCAACGGATTCCAGCGACCGGGCTGATGACCGTAGTGGACGCCCGCCTCGATCAGCGATCGGATCGAGAGCTCCTGCTCCTTGAGCGCCTGCCCCAATGCGCTCTCGTCGTTCGTCGCGGCTGCGGCGCCGGCGACGGTGGGCTCGGCACCCGCGGTGGGCGCCGGCGGGGTCTCTGCGGCTGCGGGAACAGGGGAAGGGGTATCGGACCCGGGTGGGACCGGCGTTTCGGACATGGATCGCTCCTTTGGCGGTTGGGCCTCCGATCCGAGCCGTCCACTCCCCGACCTGATCTCGACCACGAGCGCGCTCGCGACCCCGAGCTCGTCTCCTACGAGCTCTGTTGCCAATCCCGGGTGGCGTCACGCCTGCGAACAATCCCGGGCCGGGTCTCGTTCCCTGCGCCCGCGAATTCGAATCGAGCCGCCAGGCGGCGGAACGTCGAAGCGACGGTCGGGGCGAGGACGAACGCACTCGTTCCGGAGCAGGCACCGCCGGGGTGACTCGGAACGTGTGAATTGGCGGGTGTTTAGCAGACGGATGCGGACCGAAACACCCCCGCGCACGGCAGAGCCGGGGTGCCGCGGACACACCGGTCCGCGCCGCCAACCACGCGCCCGAGGCACGCGCCGACGTAGACGGGCGAGACGCCTCGTCGGCCCGCCTCCGAGCGACGGGACGCCGACCCCAGCCGGGCGAGGGACCGACCCTGTCGCTCAGTCCGCGCCGATCGCCGTTCGCCAGGGTGCGACGACGAGCGTGTCGAAGCTGTCCATCACGTGGGTCGGCGCCAGCAGGACGCTGAAGGGGACGGACACGAGCCACATCGCACCACCAAATACGCTTCCGATCGCGGCCAGCGGCTTCGGGCCCGAGTTGGACGGATGATCGTCCGCGTGGGCGAAGGCGGGGGGTGCGATCGCGAGTCCGATGATCGCCACGACCAGGGCGATCCGAGTGTTCAGCTTCTTCATCATTCACTCCATCGAAGGGCGCGGATCGATCCGCGTGGCCTCATTCTGGAGCGATCGACGTCGATTGCAACGGCCGAATCGCACCCGTCCCAGAAACGACCGGCGACACACCGGCAACAGGACGCGCAAGTCCGCATCGCGGCGGGGAGCCTCGCCCCGTCGCTGCGGACTGCGCTAGGTCGTGTACTCGGCGTTGATCCGTACGTAGTCGTAGCTGAGGTCGCAGCTGAACAGGCGCGCGGCATGCACGCCGCGGCCGAGATCGACCGCGATCGTGACCTCCTCGCTCGCGAGTGCCCGCTCGGCCCGCTTTCGCGCGGCCGGACCGGCCGAGCGCCCCTTCGCGAAGACGAGCACACCGGCGACGCGCACCCGCATCCGCGCCGGATGCCATTCGACCCGCGCGTGTCCGAGCGTCTGCAGGATCCGACCCCAATTCGGGTCGCCGCCGAAGACCGCCGTCTTGACCAGCAGCGAGTTCGCGATCCGGCGCGCGGCGAGCTCCGCCTGCGCCGCATTGCGCGCGCCCTCGACCTCGACGACGAGCAGCTTCGTCGCGCCCTCCCCGTCCCGAGCGAGCTGACGCACCAGATCCTCGCAGACCGCCTCGAGCGCGGACTCGAATCGCACCGCCTCCTCGCCAGCCAGCGCTGCGCCGCCGGCTGCCCCATTCGCGAGCAGGACGACCATATCGCTCGTCGAGCCCTCGCCATCGACCGTGAGCCGATTGTAGGTCCGGTCCGCGACCCGCCCGAGCATGCCGCGCAGCACGCCGGGCGCGATTTTCGCGTCGGTCGCCAGGAACGACAGCATCGTCGCCATGTTCGGCTCGATCATGCCCGAGCCCTTGGCGATCCCGGTCAGTGTGATCGTCCGGCCAGCCAGACGCAGTCGAGTCGAAGCGACCTTCGCGTGCGTATCCGTCGTGCGAATCGCCTCGGCCGCCGCATCCCAGCCGTCGCTCGCCAGCTCGGCTGCCGCCCGCGGAATCCCGCGCCGCAGGGCGTCCATCGGTAGCGGCTCGCCGATCACGCCGGTCGAGGCCACGAGCATGTCGGCCTCGTCGCAGCCGACGGCCTGGGCCGCAACGCGTGCCATCTCTTCCGCGTCCCGCACGCCGCGCGCACCCATCGCGACGTTCGAGATCCCGCTGTTCACGACGATGCCGCGTGCACGCCCACTCGAGACGCGCGCACGGGAGACTTCCACGGGCGCACCGACGACGGTCGATTGCGTGAACACCGCTGCCGCGGTCGCGCGAGTCTCCGAGACGATCAGCGCGAGGTCCGGCGTAGGGGCCGCCTTCAGACCTGCATGCAGTCCCGCCGCGCGAAATCCCCGGACTGGCTTCGACTCGCGCCGAATCAGGCTCCGTGGCACTTCTTGTACTTCTTGCCGCTACCACAGGGACAGGGTGCGTTGCGTCCGATCTTGCCCTGACCACCGGGCTGCGCGGCGCTCGCGGCCCCGCCCGCCATCGCGGCGGCGACGGGGCCCTGGGGCGGCGATGTCCCCGCGCCCGGCGCCTGGCCGCCGGCCGATGGGCGCGCAGGGGGACGACCGGCTGCACCCGGGACGACCCGCCGCTGGGTCGCCTGGGGACCGAGACTGGGTCGCGGAAAGCCGAACTTGAAGACGAGCTCCGCGAAGGAGTCGTCGATCCGCTGCTCCATCTCCCCGAAGAGCGCGAAGCCCTCGCGCTGATATTCGAGCTTCGGATCGCGCTGGGCATAGCCACGCAGGTTGATCGATTCGCGCAGCGCATCCATCGTGTGCAGGTGCGCCTTCCACTGCTGGTCGAGGATCTGCAGCTGGATGTCGCGCACGATCTGATCGAAGGTCGGATACTGGTCGATATCCGCGTAGGTCTCTTCCTTGAGCGCGCGACCCTCCTCCCGCTTCGCGTCGAGTCGTTCGTTCAGGTCGGCCAGGATCGCGTGGCCGAGCTCGTCGGGATCGCCATGGCGCTTGCCCTCCGCATTCAGGAAGGGCTTCTCCTGGATCGAGTAGGACACGCCGAACTGGGCCTCGAGCGCGTGGCGCATCTCGACGTACTCGTCGTCGTCGGGCTCGCCGCGCGCCGGCCAGACGCGCTCGATCAGGTTCGCGACGAAGCCTTCGATGCAGGCCAGGACCTCTTCGGCGAGCGCCTTGTCGTCGGCGGACATCGCCGTGAGCCGGCGGGCGTAGAACGCCTGGCGCTGCTTGTTCATCACGTTGTCGTAGTCGAGCAGATGTTTGCGGATGTCGAAGTTGCGACCCTCGACCTTCTTCTGTGCGCCTTCGATCACGCGGGTCAGCATGCGATTCTCGATCGCTTCGCCCTCTTCGACACCGACGCGGTCCCACCATTGCTTGACCCGATCCGCCTCGAAGATGCGCAACAGATCGTCTTCGAGCGACAGGAAGAACTGACTCGAGCCCGGATCGCCCTGACGGCCCGAGCGACCGCGCAGCTGATTGTCGATGCGACGACTCTCGTGGCGCTCGGTGCCGAGGATATGCAGCCCACCCGCCTCGAGGACCTCTCGGCGCTCCGCGGCACATTGCGCCTCGAATTGCGCAAACGTCGCCTCGTAGTCCGGGTGGTCCTTGTCGTGGACGCACTTTTCCAGCGCCATGACCTCGGGGTTGCCGCCGAGCAGGATGTCCGTCCCGCGACCCGCCATGTTCGTCGAGATCGTGATCGCACCCTTGCGTCCCGCCTGGGCGACGATCTCCGACTCGCTCTCGTGCTTCTTCGCGTTCAGCACGGTATGCCGCAGACCCGTGCGCTTGAGCTTCTTCGAGAGCATCTCCGACGTCTCGATCGAAATGGTGCCGACGAGCACGGGCTGACCGATTTCGTGCCGCGCCTGGAGCTCCTCTACGACGGCGTCGAACTTCTCCTTCTTGGTCTTGAAGACGACGTCGGCCTGATCGTTCCGGACCAGCGGACGATGGGTCGGGATGAGCGAGACGTCGAGGTTGTAGATCTTCGCGAACTCCTCGGCCTCTGTATCCGCGGTGCCCGTCATGCCCGCCAGCTTCTCGTACATGCGGAAGTAGTTCTGGAACGTGATCGACGCGAGCGTCTGGTTCTCGCTGCGAACGGGAATCCCCTCTTTCGCCTCGACCGCTTGATGCAGGCCGTCGGACCAGCGACGCCCGGGCATCAGCCGCCCGGTGTGTTCGTCGACGATCACGACCTCCTTCTTGCCGTCCTCTCCGGGGCGAACCACGTAGTCGACGTCGATCCGTTTGAGCGCGTGCGCCATCAAGGCCTGCTGCATCGCGTGCAACACGGGCAGCATGCTCGGATCGTAGAGATTGTCGACGCGCAACATCTTCTCGACCTTGTGCATGCCCGTATCGGTGAAGGTCGCCGAGTGCGCCTTCTCGTCGATCCAGTAGTCGCCGGTCTCCTCGATTCCCTTGGCCGGCTCGGCGGCCGAGCCGAGCTCGAGCGAGGGGATCAGGCGATTCGCGATCGTGTAGATCTGCGTGTTCTGCTCCGACGGACCCGAGATGATCAGCGGTGTCCGTGCCTCGTCGATCAGGATCGAGTCGACCTCGTCGACGATCGCGTAGTGGAGCTCGCGCTGGACGCAGGCGTCGAGCGAGAACTTCATGTTGTCGCGCAGGTAGTCGAAGCCGAGCTCGTTGTTCGTGCAATAGGTGACGTCGGCCTGATAGGCGGCCTGGCGCTGGGCGTCGGAGAGACCGTGCAGGATCGCACCGACCTCGAGGCCGAGAAAACGATGGAGCTGGCCCATCCACTCGGCGTCGCGCGAGGCGAGAAAGTCGTTCACGGTGACGATGTGTACGCCGCGTCCGGTCAAGCCGTTGAGATACGAGGGCAGCGTCGCGACGAGGGTCTTGCCCTCACCGGTCTTCATCTCGGCGATCCGCCCCTGGTGGAGCATGATGCCGCCGATCAGCTGGACGTCGTAATGGCGTTGGCCGAGGGCGCGCTTGGCCGCCTCGCGCACGGTCGCGAAGGCCTCGGGCAGCAGATCGTCCAGCGGCTCGCCCTGGTCGAGGCGACCCCGAAACTGTGCCGTGAGCCCGCGCAGATCCGCGTCCGAGCGCTTCGAATACTCGCCCTCGTAGCCGTTGATCCGCTCGACGAGTGGCAGCAGGCGTTTGATCGCGCGGTCGTTGCTGGTGCCGAAGACCTTGCTGAGAATGCGTTGCATCGGCGCGTCCCGATCCCCTCTTGGCCTCGCGTCGCCCCTATTCCCGCCCGTCCCGGGTGCGTCGAGCGACGCCGGAGGGTAGGAGAGGCGCTCGGGAGCGGCAAACAGAGCGCGCGCCTCTCGGCGCGAATCTCCTCGCTGGGAACGAGGTCTTGGTCCGGGTCGCGCAGCATCGCGACCGAAGGATCGACGCGATGCGTCTCGGCTCTAGTCGAAGATGTAGTCGAGCGGATCCCTCGCCTTGCCGTTGACTTCGACGACGTAGTGGAGGTGCGGCCCTGTGCTGCGGCCGGTACTCCCGATCGAGGCGATCTCCTGGCCGCGCTCGACGGTGTCGCCCGCCTCGACGTGGATTTCCTTCGTGTGTCCGTAGAGCGTCTTCACACCGAAGCCGTGGTCGATCACCAGGGCCTTTCCGAGCGGACCACGACGCCCGACGAAATGCACGCGCCCCCGCGCCGGCGCATAGATCGAGGTTCCGCTCGCCGCTGCGATGTCGATCCCGTTGTGGAGCTGCCTGCGACCCGTGAACGGGGAGACCCGGGGACCGAAGCGTGAGGTGAGCCAGCCCTTGGCGGGCCAGATCGACGGCATCGAGACCAGGCGCTGGCGTTTGTCCTCGAGCTGGATCAAGAGGGATTCGAGCGACGCCACACGCGTCGAAGCGCCATCGACGAGCTCGACAGCCTCGCCCTCCAGCACCTCGAGGAAATCGACGGCCGAGAGGCCGTCGTCGAGCGAAGGCAAGGGCTCGCCACCGCCGCGTCCCTGCAGGCCCGCGGGCGGCGGCGTATCGTCGACCGGTACCCCGGCGGGCGGACGCGCCTCCCCTGGCTCGGGCGCGAGCTCCGCGAGCCCGTCGCCACCGATCCCGGCCGCACCCGGGAGATTCGCGATGATTCGGACCTTGCGTTCGAGATCGGCCACCCGATCGATCGAGGCATCGACCTCGGCGATGCGGTTGCCGAAGAGCTCGATCTGCTCGCGCTGCTCGAGCGTCTCGATCCGCAGCGCCGCCAGCTCGGCGTTGTCCGCGCGCAGACGCCAGTAGTCCCAGACCGCGACCATGCCGATCAGAACGAGCACGACCGCCGCAATCGCGGCCTGCTGCACCCGCGGCTTCGGTACGGAGATCTGCACCGGCCGCGAGCGTTGGTCCCGCACGAAGATCAGCGTATACGATTCCATCGACTCGCCTCGTCCACTCCGTCTCGTCCCGGCCGCTCGATTCGGCGGCGTGACTCCGATTCTCCGCGCTTCCGCCCGTGCGGCAGCTGACCCCGATGCGCCGCCTTCCCGGCTAGCCCGGTAGCGTCACCCCGATGCGCAGCTTGCCCATCTGGATCTCGTCGTCGCTCTTGAGCGTCTGCCTCGCGACCCGCGCGCCGTTCACGAGCGTGCCGTTCGTGCTCCCGAGATCCTCGACGAAGAAGGCCATGCCATCGAAGACGATCGCCGCGTGTGCACGCGAGATGGTCGCCTCGGCGAGCGCCAGATCGGCGCGTCGCCCGCGGCCGATGACCAGCCGCTCCCGATCGAGCACGACCTCGAGACCCTCGTAGAAGCCGGACAACACGACCGCGCTCGCGCCCGGCGGCGGACGCAGACGTTCCTCGATCGAATCGGCCCGGTCGCCCATCGTGACCACTCCCGGCAACACCCGTCCCGTCGCTCCACACGCCCCGCGTGGGGAGATCCAATCATCCAGGAGGCTTATCGGCTCGCAGAGCCCCCTTCTTGAACGGCGCTCGTCCCCTCGGGCGGCTCGAGGCGGCCGTCTCCGACGCCCACCGGTGGCAACGGCGGCGCAGGCGGACGGATTGCCTTCAGTGCGATCGGAGCAGCGAGCGCGCGTGCGCGCGCGTCTCCTCGGTCACCCGTTCGCCACCGGCCATCCGCGCGAGCTCGTCGATCCGCGCGTCGTCGCGGACCTCGATCACCTGGGTCCGCGTGCGGCCCTTGGCGGCCCGCTTGCGCACGACGAAGTGACGGTCGGCAAAGGCCGCGATCTGAGGCAGATGGGTGATGCAGAGGACCTGGTGCTCCGTGGCGAGCTCGGCGAGGACGCGGCCGACGCGCTCTGCCGTGGCACCGCCGATCCCGGCGTCGACCTCGTCGAAGACGATCACC
This sequence comes from Myxococcota bacterium, assembly GCA_965223565.1. GTDB lineage: Bacteria > Myxococcota_A > UBA9160 > UBA9160 > UBA4427 > UBA4427. The sequence continues at coordinate 176,829 of CBDCWV010000004.1, forward strand.
ATGTTGCGGTCCGCGCGACGAAGTGAGTTCTTGAGTGCGAGGAAGAGCCGCGACAGCTCACCGCCCGACGCGACCTTCTGGATCGGACGCGGCGCCTCACCCTCGTTCGCCGAGAACAGGAATTGCGGTCGCTCGCGTCCACCCGCTGCGGTCTCGAGTCCCGTCGCGTCGGAGGCGGGTGTGACCGGCGCGAGCTCGACGACGAAGCGTGCCGCGGCCATCGCCAGATCCGAGAGCTCCGCCTCGACGGCACGGGCGAGCTTGCGAGCCGCGCGGCTGCGTGACTTGGATAGCTTGAGGGACGCCTCGTTCGCGGTCGCAACCGCCTTCTCCCGCTCGGCTTCGAGCGCCTGGACCCGATCGTCGGCGCCCGCGAGGGATTCGATCTCGCGTTCGATCTCGTCGCGGCGCGCGAGCATCTCCGCGACGCTCCGTCCGTATTTCCGGCGCAAGGCCTCGAGCCGCGCGATCCGCTCCTCGACGCTCGCGAGCCGGTCGGGGTCGACCTCGAGCTCTGCGAGATAGTCGCTCGCTCGGACGGCGACGTCGCGCAGCTCGCTCTCGAGCGTTTCGAGCTGCGACGCGAGGGGCTCGAGCGAGGGGTCCATGCGGAGCGCGTTCGCGAGTGCACGCTGGGCAAGGCCGAGCGCCAGCTCGGCCGAGCTCTCGTCCCCACCCGCCCCGTCGCCTCCTGCGAGCGCGCGCGCGACGCTTGCCATCTCCTCGGCCAAGCGCTCGGCGTGCGTCAGGCGACGGTGTTCACGTTCGAGTCGCTCGACCGTCTCGGCGTCGAGATCGTCTGCCTCGAGCTCCTGCCTCTGGTACTCGAGAAAATCGAGGCGCCGAACGCGCTCCTCCTCCGCGCCGCGCAAGGCGTCGATCTCGCGCGCGAGCTGCCCGACCCGCACGACCTCGCGCGCAACGATCTCGCGCAGGCTCGTCTTGTCGGCGTACGCATCGAGCACCACCGCATGCAGCTCCGCCTGTCGCAACGCTTGCGAGCCGTGCTGACTCGAAATCTCGAGCTGGCCGCCGAACAGCTCGACGAGCGTCGAGACGGGAACGAGCTGCCCACCGACCCGCGCGCGACTGCGCCCACCGGCATGCAGCGTACGCCGAACGATCAGCTCTGGCGGCTCGCTCTCGCCGTCGGGCAGCGACGCAGCCAGGCCGCGATCGACGAGCGCGCGCGCGACGTCTTCGTGCCCGTCCATTCGAAACAGCGCCTCGACGACGCCCTCGTCGGCTCCCTGCCGCAGCGCGTCGGCCGAAGCGCGGCTTCCGGTCAACAGAGCGAGTGCACTCAGGATGATCGACTTGCCCGCACCCGTCTCGCCCGTCAACACGTTCAGACCACCGCCGAACTCGAGCTCGACGGACTCGACGAGCGCCAGGTTCTCGATCCGCAAGACCTCGATCATCCGCGACTCCCCCCGCCCCGCAGCCGCTCGCCGGCACGCCGCGCCCAATCATCCCCCGTCCCTCGCGCGCCATCCACCCCGGCCGAGCGCTCGATTGGCAGCCCGAGCGGCGCCCGCAGTAGGCTCGTGGCATGGGTGATGGCACGCTCGACCTGTTCCCGGAGAAGACGGAACGCACGCTCGAGCCGCACGCGCCGCTCGCCGAGCGGATGCGACCGCGTCAGCTCGAGGACCTCGTCGGGCACGAGGCGCTGCTGGCACCGGGTCGGCCGCTCCACACACTCGTCGCCGAAGGCGCGCTGCCCTCGCTGTTGCTCTGGGGCCCACCCGGTAGTGGCAAGACGACGCTCGCCTGGATTCTGGGCGACATGCAGGGCGCGCGACTCGCGCCGCTCTCAGCCGTAACCGCGGGTGTGCCCGAGATCCGCAAGGCGATCGAGGCAGCACGCCGCACGCGCCTGCGCACGCTGCTCTTCATCGACGAGATCCACCGCCTGAACAAGGCGCAGCAGGACGCGCTCCTGCCGCACGTCGAGGCCGGCGCCGTCACCTTGATCGGTGCCACGACGGAGAACCCCTCCTTCAGCGTGATCGCCCCGCTGCTCTCGCGCTGCCGCGTGATCACGCTCGAGGCGCTCGATGCCGCCGCGATCGGCCGCGTGATCGATCGGGCCCTCGGCGATCGCGAGCGCGGCCTCGGTACGTCCGAGCTGGCACTCGCTCCGGATGCGCGCGACGCATTGATCCTCGCCTCCCAGGGCGACGCACGGCGCGCGCTCGGCATGCTCGAAGCCAGTGCGACCGTGCATCTGGCGAGCGGCCGGCGCGCCGAGCCGCTGTCGGCCGAGACGGTCGAGCAGGCGATCGGCCGCGTCGCCTTGCGGCACGACCGCGATGGCGAGGAGCATTTCAACGTCGTCTCGGCGCTGATCAAGAGCCTGCGTGCGAGCGATCCGGATGCGGCGATCCACTATCTCGCTCGCCTGCTCGAGGCCGGCGAAGATCCCCTCTACGTCGCGCGGCGACTCGTGATCTTCGCCTCCGAAGACGTCGGCAACGCCGACCCGGCCGCGCTCGGCCTCGCCGTCGCGAGCCACCAGGCGGTCGAAAGGATCGGTATGCCGGAAGGCCGAATCCCGCTGGCCCAGGCGACGACCTACCTCGCCTGCGCCCCGAAGAGCAATGCCGCCTATGTTGCGCTCGGCGACGCGACCGCCGACCTCGAGCGCGCAGGCCCCCTGCCCGTCCCTCTGCATCTGCGAAACGCCCCGACCGGCTTGATGAAGGAGCTGGGCTACGGGCGCGACTACGTCTACGCACACGATGCAGAGGACGCCTTCGTCGCGGCGGAGAATCTGCCCGAAGCACTCCGCGGACGGCGCTACTACGAGCCGACCGAGCGGGGGGCCGAGGCCGAGATTGCCTCACGTCTGCAGGCGCAGCGAGCGCGCAGGGAGGCCGCGCTCGACGAGCACGAGGACTGACGACGGTGCGCCCCCCGACGACCACACCCGGTCGAGACCGGCCGTGGGTGCTACCCGACTGAGCCGACACGAATCGGGGCCCGCAGGCCTTTGCGGCTTGCGGACCCCGACCGAGTCACAACCTGAAGGAGAGAGACAAGATGTCTCGTGCGCTCGGTACGTCTCCGCTCGGGCGGCCGCGGTTCCGGAAAATTCGCCGCGGAGGGGAGAAAATCTCGCTCTGCGACCGCCCCCGACGCCGCGATCGGGCACTCAGGAAGACAGGGACGCTCGCTCGGCATCCGGCGACCCGAGTGGGTCACGGATCACTCGCTCGCCGGGCCATGCGTCTCCGACCAGATGCATCGGGACCCGGGCTCGCCCGGGTCCCCTTGCGCTGGTCCAGGCTGCTCGAGCAGCCTCGCTGGCCCGGGCCGCGCGCGGCCGAGCTCAGCCGGGGTCGGCTTCAATGACCGGGACCAAGCGCCACCTGCCCGCCGGCGAGGTCTTCGATCCGAGCGCGGGCTCGGCCGGAAGCCTGACCGCGCTCTTCGCCCGCGCCTGGCGGGCAGATCCCGAGCGTCCGCAGATCGCCGACGCCGAGCACGGCTGGTGGTCGCGAGGCGATCTCGAGGCGGTCAGTGCACGACACGCGGGCCGGCTCGCCGCGCTCGGCCTGCGATCCGGCGATCGGGTGCTGCTCTCGGCCGAGAGCTCGCTCGAGCTCGTCGCGAGCTACCTCGCTTGCCTCCGGATGGGCCTCGTCGTGATCCCGACGAATACCGCCTACGGCGATCGCGAGCTGCGGCACGTCCTCGACGACGCGCGACCCAGAGCCGCGATCCTGGACGACCCCGCTCGCCGGGCACAGGTCGCAGAGATCGCGCCGGCGATCGCCTGCCTCGAGCCACAATTGGAGCTCCCGGACGGACCGACGCCTGCGCTCGATGCATCCGCGCCGCGCGCAGCAGCGCTCATCTGTTACACGTCGGGTACGACGGGACGACCGAAGGGTGCCGTCCTCTCCCACGCCAACTGCCTCGCGAGCGCCGAGGCGCTGCGCCTCGCCTGGCGCTGGAGCGAGACGGACCGCCTGCTGCTGGCTCTACCCCTCTTCCACATGCACGGGCTCGGGGTCGGCCTGCACGGCACGCTCGCGACCGGCGGCTCGGCCGTGCTCTACCGCGGCTTCCGGCCGGAGCAGATCCTGGCCGAGATCGCGGTACGAGAGGCCAGCCTCTTCTTCGGCGTTCCGACGATGTACCACCGACTGGCCGAGCACCCGGATGTCCACGCGCTCGGAGTGCTGCGACTCTGTGTGTCGGGGTCCGCACCACTCCCGGCCGCCCTGCACGAGCGGATCGAGGCCGCGACGGGCCAACGCGTACTCGAACGCTACGGCATGACGGAGACTCTGATGCTCGTCTCGAATCCCTATGAGGGCGAGCGCCGACCAGGCTGCGTGGGTCTGCCGCTGCCGGGCGTCGAGCTGCGACTCGTCGGCGATCCGAGCGAGATCGAGGTCCGTGGCCCGAACGTCTTCTCGGGCTATTGGGAGAGACCCGACGCGAACGACGACGCGTTCACGCAGGACGGCTGGTTTCGTACTGGAGATCTCGGGGCACGCGACGAGGATGGTTATCTGCAGATCGTCGGTCGCGCCAAGGAGCTGATCATCAGTGGCGGCTACAACGTCTATCCACGCGAGGTCGAGGACGTGTTGCGTGAAGACCCCGCGATCGAGGACGTCGCGGTCGTCGGCGAGTCCTCGACGGAATGGGGCGAGCGCGTCGTCGCCTACGTCGTCGCCGAGCGCGAGATCGCGCTCGATTCGGTGCGCCGCGCGATCGGCGACCAGCTCGCCGGCTACAAGCATCCGCGTCGGGTCTATCGCGTGGACGCGCTGCCCCGAAACGCGCTCGGCAAGGTCCAGAAGCACCGACTGAGAGCCGGCCGCGTCGTGCCGGAAGGCGGACCGGACGAAGGGAGAGATGCGGGCTGAACGGGATGGCGGTCCGGACGAGACTCGAACTCGCAACTTCTGGCGTGACAGGCCAGTGCTCTAACCAATTGAACTACCGGACCGCATCCATCCTGCGCGCCTGTTTTTAGCCGAGAAGCCGACCCGTCGCTAGCGAGACGCCCGAAGCAGGCGCGCTGAGCCGGTGGCGCGGAGACACGGCGGGGCGCGAAGTCGGCCCGACCGTGCTCAGAGCGACATCGAGATCGTCGTCGCGACCGCCTGTAGCTGGATGATCAGACCCAGATCACCGTCCAACGCGAGCTGTCCCGTGATCAGTGCCTCGAGTGGATGCAGGCGACCCTCGCGAATCGCCTCCGCCTGCATCGCACCGAGCCGGATCGTGGCCTGCGGCGCGTCCGGAATCGGTCCCGGTCCGAGCAGCACGGCGACACGCCAATCTCGCGCCGCCGCGGCGCGCGCATCCGCCTCGATCACCGCCTCGACCAGACCGCGCAGATCGGTGATTCCCGCGAGCGGGTCGATGGGGGGCAACGCCGTCGCGTCCGCCGCGCCGCGCTTCGGACCAGAGCCGGACGACGCGAGCGGGCCGGGCAGCAGAGCAGTCGGACCCGAGGCGCGCAGCGTCTCGACCGCCTCGGCGATCAGGCGCGGCCAGCCTTCCCAGAGCGCCGCCCGCCAATCCGCCACGTCCTGGATGACGCTGAGCTCACACGCGTCGTCCCGACCCGTACGCACCTCGAGGCGACCATCGGGTGCGCAGAGCGTCCACGCCCCACCCGGATCCGCGTGCTCAGGCGTGCCGCGCAACACGACACCGAGCCGCAGCGCGCGAGCCGGTCCATCGGCCGACCAGGCTGGTGGCTCGTCTCCCGTAGCCCAGTCCGCCGCAAGCACCGGCAGCACCCGCTCCATGAACTCGGCCGAGGAAACGGGATCATCGGGCCACGCGACCATGCTCGAAACGCTCCACACCGCACGAAAAGAGCCGTCAGCCAAGCGGCGCTCGGCGACGCGCAAGAAAGAGAGCCGTCAGCCCAGCGGCGCTCGGCGCCGCGAAAAAATGGTGGGCGCGCAGGGACTCGAACCCCGGACCCCCTCGGTGTAAACGAGGTGCTCTAGCCAGCTGAGCTACGCGCCCGCATTCGATACCGGAAATGACGTGTCGACCTGAGCCGCGTCGACGCGCGACGGCGCCGCAGGCTAGTTGACGCCCGCCGGGTGCGGCAACTCCATCGTCTCGCGCAGGCCGCCGGGCGCGATGTAGATGTCCTCGATCTCGTGGATGCCGTCGCCCTCGTCGAGGAAGTGCTCGGGATCGGGCACCGCGAGTGCGTGCTTCAGAACCTCGTCCATGTGCTCGACGGGATGGATCGCCAGATTCTTCTTGATCACGCCGGGCAGGTCCTTGATGTCCTTCTCGTTCTCTTTCGGGATCACGACCGTGTCGACGCCGCCGCGGTGGGCCGCGATCAGCTTCTCCTTGAGTCCACCGATCGGGAGCACCCGGCCACGTAGCGTGATTTCGCCCGTCATGGCGACGTTCGAGCGAACGGGGATGCGCGTCAGCGCCGAGGCGATCGTCGTCGCGAGCGTGATCCCGGCCGACGGACCGTCCTTCGGCGTGCCGCCTTCCGGAACGTGGATATGGACATCGACCTTGGTGTGGAAATCGCTCGTGAGCCCGAGCTGCTTGGCGCGCGAGCGGATGTAGGACATCGCGGCGTTCGCCGACTCCTGCATCACCTCGCCGAGTCGCCCCGTGATCTGGAGCTTGCCCTTGCCCGGGGTGACCGCGACCTCCGTCTGGAGCAGCTCGCCGCCGACCTCGGTATAGGCGAGACCCGTCGTGACGCCGATCCGATTCTCCGTCTCGGTCTGACCGAAGCGGTGCTTCTGGACGCCGAGGTATTTCCGGATCGATTTCGGGCTCAGCTTGACCGCCTTGAAATCCTCGCCCGCCGCGACCTTCTCGCGCGCGACCTTGCGCGACACGGACGCGAGCTCGCGCTCGAGGCCGCGCACGCCGGACTCTCGCGTGTAGTGGCGGATCACTTCGAGCAGCGCACCGTCGCTGAAGCGAATGTCTTCCTCGCCCAGGCCATTGTCGGTCGTGACCTTGTCGACCAGGTGCTTCTTCGCGATCTCGAGCTTCTCGCTCTCGATGTAGCCCGGGATCTGGATGATCTCCATGCGATCCTGCAGCGGTCGCGGAATCTCACCCAGGACGTTCGCGGTGCAGATGAACATCACCCGAGACAGGTCGTAGTCGACGTCGAGGTAGTGGTCGGCGAACGTATGGTTCTGCTCGGGATCGAGCACCTCGAGCATGGCGGAGCTCGGATCGCCCCGGAAGTCCATCGACATCTTGTCGATCTCGTCGAGCAGGAAGACCGGATTCGACGAGCCCGCTTTCTTCAGACCCTGGATGATCTTGCCCGGTAGCGCACCGATATAGGTCCGCCGATGGCCCCGGATCTCGGCCTCGTCGCGCACACCGCCCAGACTGATTCGCACGAAGTCGCGCCCGGTCGCGCGCGCGATCGACTTGCCGAGCGAGGTCTTGCCGACGCCGGGCGGTCCGACCAGACAGAGGATTGGTCCCTTGATCTTCTCGACGAGCGTCTGGACGGCCAGGTACTCGAGGATCCGTTCCTTCGGCTTCTCGAGACCGTAGTGGTCCGCGTCGAGTATGCCCTCGGAGACGTTGAGGTCCTTCTCCTCCTCGGCGTATTCGTCCCAGGGCAGGCCGAGCATCCAATCGATGTAGTTGCGAACGACCGTCGCTTCCGCCGCCATCGGCGACATCTGCTTCAGCTTCTTCATCTCCTTCTCGGTCCGTTCGCGTGCCTCCTCGGGCATCTTCTTCGCAGCCAGCTGCTCTTCGAGCTCCGAGAGCTCGTTCTTCTGGTCGTCGCGGTCGCCGAGCTCCTTCTGGATCGCCCGCATCTGCTCGTTCAGGTAGTACTCCTTCTGGGAGCGCTCCATCTGCTTCTTGACCCGGCCACGGATCTTCCGCTCGACCTCGAGGACCTCGATCTCGGCCTGCATGCGGCTGAAGACCTCTTCGAGTCGTTCGGCCGTCGCGGCGACCTCGAGCAGCTTCTGACGATCGGGGAGCTTGAGATTCAGGTGGGCAACGACCGTGTCCGACAGCTTGCCCGGATCGCTGATCGCGGCGACCGAGTTGACGATCTCCGGGGCGATCTTCTTGTTGAGCTTGGCATAGGACTCGAAGGTCGTGTGGATCGACCGGACCAGCGCCTCGGCCTCGGGTGTATCCGCACCGTCGTCGTCGAGCGCCTCGATCTCGACGGCGAAATAGGGCTCGACGGCGGCAAAGTCCCGGATCCGGGCCCGGGTCTTGCCCTCCACGAGCACCTTGACCGTGCCGTCGGGCAGGCGTAGCAGCTGGATGATCGTGCCGAGCGTCCCGATCGAATAGATGTCCTCGGGCGTCGGATCCTCTTCGCCCGCGACGCGCTGGGCGGCCACGACGAGCTGTCGATCGCCGGCCATCGCGTCTTCGAGTGCCTGGATCGATTTGGGCCGCCCGACGAAGAGCGGCACCACCATGTGGGGGAAGACGACGATGTCGCGAAGCGGTAGGAGCGGGATCCGCCCACCACTTGTCTGCTCACTCATGCCACCCCCCTCGAACCATGGTCGCCCGCTCGGCCCCGCTGCGGGCCAGGGCGTCGTCGACGGCCGTCCTAGGCCGACTCCGCTTCGCGCTTCAGGCCGAGCACGGGCTCGGCGCCCTGCTCGATCACTTCCTCTCCAACGACGCATTCCTCGACATCGTCACGCGAGGGCAGCTCGTACATCAGCTCGAGCATCGCGTTCTCGAGGATCGCCCGCAGACCGCGAGCGCCGGACTTCTGCTCGAGGGCCTTGCGAGCGACGGCGCCGAGCGCCCCGTCGGTAAAACGGAGTGCGACGTCTTCGAACTCGAAGAGCTTCTCGTATTGCTTGACGAGCGCATTCTTGGGCTGCGTGAGGATCGCGATCAGCGCCTCCTCGTCGAGCTCCTCGAGGGTCGCCACGACGGGCAGCCGGCCGATGAACTCGGGAATCAGTCCGAAATGGAGCAGGTCCTCGGCCTGGACGTCGCGCATCATCTCGCCCTTCTTGCGGTCGCTCTTGTTCTGGATATCGGCCGCAAAGCCCAATCCCTTCACTCCGATCCGCCGCTCGATGATTCCCTCCAGACCGACGAAGGCCCCGCCACAGATGAAGAGGATGTTGGTCGTGTCGATCTGCAGGAACTCCTGCTGCGGGTGTTTTCGCCCTCCCTTGGGCGGCACACTGGCCATCGTCCCCTCGATGATCTTGAGCAGGGCCTGCTGCACCCCCTCGCCCGACACGTCGCGTGTGATCGACGGGTTCTCGCTCTTGCGCGCGATCTTGTCGATCTCGTCGATATAAATGATGCCGCGCTGGGCGCGCTCGACGTCGTAGTTCGACGCCTGCAATAGATTCAGGACGATGTTCTCGACGTCTTCCCCGACGTAGCCCGCTTCGGTGAGTGTCGTGGCGTCGGCGATCGTGAAGGGAACGTCGAGGATCTTGGCCAGCGTCTGCGCCAGCAGCGTCTTGCCGGAGCCGGTCGGACCGAGCAGCAGGATGTTGGCCTTCTGCAGCTCGACGTCCGAGATGTTCCCACTCTCGATCCGGCGATAGTGATTATGCACGGCGACCGAGAGGACCTTCTTGGCGGCGTCCTGCCCAATCACGTACTCGTCGAGGGCGGCCTTGATCTCCTTGGGCTTGAGCACGCGTGGAGGCGCCTGGCCGGCCTCGTCCTGGCCGTACTCCTCGGCGATGATGTCGTTGCAGAGCTCGATGCACTCGTCGCAGATATAGACCGTGGGTCCGGCGATGAGCTTCTTGACCTCTTTCTGTGACTTGCCACAGAACGAGCAGGAGAGGTTCGCGTTGTCGTCTCGTTTCTTCATGTTTCCTCACCCCCCGGTGATCGATCGGATCCGCTCCACGCGGAGCGTCAGCCGGCTTCTCGCACCCGGGCGCGCTCGTTCGCGACCACGTCGACGATGCCGTATTCGCACGCCTCCTCGGCTCCCATATAGTAATCACGCTCCGTATCGGTGGCGATCTGCTCGAGCGGGCGCCCCGTGTGGCTCGCAAGAATCTCATTCATCCTATGGCGAAGCTTGAGGATTTCCTGCGCCTGGATGTCGATGTCCGAGGCCTGACCGCGCGAAGTGCCCATCGGTTGATGGATCATCACGCGTGCATTCGCGAGCGCCGTGCGCTTGCCGGGCGCACCTGCGGCCAGCAGCCACGCGCCCATCGACGCGGCCTGCCCGATCACGGTCGTATGCACGTCCGAGCGAATGAACTGCATCGTGTCGTAGATGGCGAGGCCCGCCGTGATCGAGCCACCCGGCGAGTTGATATAGAGGTGGATGTCCTTGTCGGGATCATCCGCCTCGAGGAAGAGCATCTGGGCGACGACGACGTTCGCCACCTCGTCGAAGATCTCCGATCCGAGGAAGATCACGCGATCTCGCAACAGCCGCGAGTAGATGTCGAAGACACGCTCCCCGCGTTGGTTCTGCTCGATCACCATCGGGATCGTGTACGCCGTCGGCCGAATCCGTTCCATCGCCTCTTTCACCGCTCCCGAGCTCACCGCTCTCGCGCGCACCAATCCTCACGGGGCGCCCACCTCCGCAACCATCCTAGTCTGAGTCAGGCGTCGGGCCTTGGCAACTCGGGTGCGGTGAAGCGCTTCTCGGCGAGCCCGATCGACGTTGCCCACGCATGCGCGCGCGTCCGGCTGGCGTCGCGTCGATCGCGCCAACGGGGTGAGTGCCCGATTCGAGCGCGGGGTTTCGCTGGGGCGGCACGCGGGGTCACACCGGAATCGCTCACGTGACCTCGTCTGCTCGACGCGCCCGAGCGGTCGAATCCGCCCCTCGAGTGGAACCCGCGAAGGGTTTGCACGATGCGGACTGAGCCCGAAACCCTCAGGCGTTTTCTGAGGGCTCGGTCTGCTCGATCCGCGCGCTCGCCTCGAGATGTTCGAGCGCTTTGCGATCGACCACCTCGGCCGCGATCGCGGGACGCCATCCCTGGGCGGCGGCCATGTCGCGCATCAATTTCGCATCGACGCCCTGGCCTTCGGCCATCTCCGCCAGCCGCGCGTCGATCTCCTCGTCGCTCGCCTCGAGCTCGGCCTGCTGTGCGACCGCCCCGAGCAGGAGCGCCTCCTGCACGCGACGGCGCGCATCGTCCCAGCCCTCTTCGCGCATCTGCGCGAGTCGCGCACGCAGGTCGGGCTCCGGCACGCGATCGCGCATCTGATCTTCGAAGCGCTTGAGCTCGCTCTCGAGCTGGCGCTCGACCATCGTCGGCGGCACCTCGAACGTGGTGCGCGAGACCAGATCGTCGAGCAGGCTGCGATGGAGCGCATGATCCGAAGCGTGTTGGCGCTGGCTCGTCAGCGTCTCCCGGAGCTTGTCACGCACGTCGTCGAGCGTCTCGAAATCGCCGAGGTCCTTCGCAAAGTCATCGTCGAGCTCGGGCAGCTCCTTGCGCTTGATCGCCGTCACGGTCGTCGCAAACTCGGCGCGCTTACCCGCGAGCTCGGCATTGCCGTAGTCGTCGGGAAACGTGACGTCGAGGTTGCGCGCTTCGCCCGAGCGTGCACCGACGAGCTGCTCCTCGAAGCCGGGGATCATCCTGCCCGATCCGAGCTCGAGCTCGACGCCCTCGGCCGAGCCGCCCTCGAAGGCGACCGCGTCGATCGTCCCCTCGAAATCGAGTGTGAGCTGATGCCCGTTCTCCGCGAGGACGTCTTCGTCCTCTTCGACCCAGACCACGTTCCGCTCGCGCAGACTCTCGAGCTCGGTCAGGAGCTCGTCCTCTCCCACCTCGACGCGAGGGCGTTCGCCTCGGATCTCCGCCAGCGCTGGCAGCTCGATCTCGGGCTTCACCTCGACTCGCGCCGTATATCGGAACGCCTTGCCCTCGACCGGGGGCTGCGCCTCGATCTGCGGCTCGACGACGGGTACGAGTGCCGCGAGCTCGATCGCGTCCGCCAGGGTCTCTCCGACGAGCTGGCGCTCGATCTCCTCGCCGAGGCCTTCGCCATAGAGCTGCTTCACGACGTTCACCGGCACCTTGCCCGGTCGGAATCCCTTCACACGCGCCGTCTTGCGGAGCTGCTTGACGACGCGACCGTACGCCTTGTCGACCGTCTTCGCGGCGACCTCGATCGTCACCTCGTGCACCACCGGCGAGATCTCGTTCGTCTCGATCTGGAGATCGTCCCGACCGCTTTCCACATCCGCCATGACGGCTCCTCGTTTGCCCTACGGACCCGCTTCGACGCGCGACCCGATCGGCCCCGGTCCGGACCGCACGCGGGAGGCGCGGCATCCGAGCGCGTTCGCCGGGTCGCCACCCGCCCACTCTCCAGGCAGCGAGTACCGGGGACAGGACTCGAACCTGCACGTCCAGAGGACGGTGGCTCCTAAGGCCACTGCGTCTACCAATTCCGCCACCCCGGCCAAGCCTCGATGGATCTCGCGCGAATCCCGAGCCTGCTTCCAGCCGAGCGGCAACGTGACCACCCGACCCGAGCAGCTCGCTGCCCCGCGCAGGACCCGTTACAGGCTGTCCGCGCACCAGCACAAGATTCCTCGCACCGTCGCAAAATTTCCGCAAAATGCAGTGGTGAGCGCGCGGGGAATCGAACCCCGAACCTAGTGGTTAAGAGCCACTTGCTCTGCCAATTGAGCTACGCGCCCGGGCGGACAGTAGAATCGAAGTGCCGGCACTTCAAGAGCGAGACGTCGGGCTCACGGCTCGCCGAAGCCGCCTCCGCCGGGCGTTTCGATCCACAGCTCGTCCCCCGCCTCGAGCTCGCACTGCGCCCCACCCGGTAGTGTCTCGCGGGCACCGGACCGCGCGCGTCTCAGGGTATTGCGTCCGAGCGCACCGGCCTCGCCGCCGGCGAGACCGAAGGGCCGACGCACGCGACGTTCCGTCAGGAGCGAGAGCGTGACGGGGCGCAAGAACCGGTAGGCGCGCACGATTCCGTCGCCGCCGGGTCGAGCACCGCGACCGCCCGAGCCCGCGCGGAGCCCGAAGACGAGCAGCCGCACCGGAAAGCGCGCCTCGAGTACCTCGGGATCCGTGATCCGCGTGTTGGTCATGTGGCTATGGACACCGGCCGCGCCGGCGGCGCGCGCGGAGCCGCCCACTCCGCCCCCGATCGTCTCGTAGTAGCCGAAGCGCTCATCGCCGAACGTCACGTTGTTCATCGTGCCCTGACTCGCCGCCGCACGACCGAGGGCGCCGAGCAGCACGTCGACGACCCGCTGGGACGTCTCGACGTTACCGCCGACGACGGCCGCGCCGCGCGGCGGAGAGAGGATCGAGTCCTCCGGAATCACGATCTGGACCGGCGTGAGGCAGCCGCCGTTCAGCGGAATCCGTTCGTCGACGAGCGCGCGCAGGACATAGATGACGGCCGACCGCACGACGGCCGGCGGTGCATTCAGGTTGCCGGCGGAGGCGGGGCCGGTACCGCTGAAATCGATCCGCATGCGCGCTGCGAGCCCCGACGGGTCGCGATCCGCCGTACCGACTGGAGTCGTCGCGCCGCCGCGCGCCGCACCTTCGCTCGGCATGGACGATCCCGAAGCGGCGTGCTCGATCGCGAGCTCGACACAGATCGGTGTGCCGTCGTCGAGCGCATCCGCGAAGCGGTGGAGCCCGGGCTCGAGTCGCGCGAGCTCACGCGCGACCTTGCGGGCGGCCGCCTCCTGCAGCTCGACCATCGTCTGCTGAACGATCGCTTCACCCACCTCGAAGGCGAGCGCGTCGAGCAGTCGCGCGCCCGCCCGGTTTGCCGCAACCATGGCTTCGAGATCCGCCACATTGTCGTCGGGTCGCCGCGCCGGATGGGGTCCGCTCGCCAGCACGCGGCGGATCCGCTCCTCGTCGAAGAGGCCGTCGCGCACGAGCGGAAACGCTTCGATCAACACGCCCTCCTGCGCGAGCGAGCTCGAGTCGGCCGGCATCGAGCCCGGCGTCTTGCCGCCGAGATCCGCATGATGGCCGCGACTCGCCACGTAGAAGCTGGGCCGCGGCTGCTCGGCAACGAAGACCGGCGTCACGACCGTGACGTCCGGCAGATGCGAGCCGCCCTCGAACGGATCGTTCGTGACGTAGACATCGCCGCGCGCCACGGGCTCGAAGCGGGCTCGAACGACCTCGACACACTCCGCCATCGCGCCGAGGTGCACCGGAATATGCGGTGCATTGGCGACGAGACCGCCCCGCTGGTCGAAGACCGCGCAGGAGTAGTCGAGGCGTTCCTTGATATTCGTCGAGACGGCGGTATTCCGGAGCACGGCGCCCATCTGCTCGGCGATCGACATGAAGCGATTACCGAGCACCTCGAGCCGCACGGGATCCGCCGCGCGCAGCCCGTCCGAACGCGGCGCAGCGGATCGGCCCTCCGCTCGCAACCGAAAGACGCCGTCCGTGGATACGACGAGCGAGAAGCCCGGATCGAGCACGACGGTCCCCGTCTTCTCGAGCACGAGCGCGGGTCCCGCGAGCCGTGTCCCCGGCGCGAGCGCCTCTCGGAAATAGACCGGCGCCTCGACGCGACCGATCCCGGGAAACCAGGCCGACTCGAAGCGGCTCGGTGCGGGCGAGCCGGACTCCACCGTGGCCGCACCGCCGGCCGCTCGTCCTTCGACGCTGTTCGCTTCGATGCCGTCCGGACCGCGCGCATGCAAGCGCAGGGCCTTGATCTCGATCCCGCGATCGCGCCGCACGTAGCCGAAACGCGCGCGGTGTTCCGCCTCGAAAGCGTCGCACCACGCGGCTGCGGGCGCGTGGGCGGCACGCGGACCCGTGGTCGGCTCCGCGATCGTGAGCGCCGTATCCGTACCGGCGTAGACCAGGTCGAGATTGCGCTCGAGCACGATCGCATCGGGCTCGACCTGCTCGGCCGCGAGCACGGAGAGCGCCTCGCGTTCGAGCCCTTGCCACTCGGCGACGACCGAAGCGGGGACGGCGCCCGCGGACGGTAACGCCCGCCCCCGTCCATCGCGCTCGCCGTCCCAAATCGGAGGCGCGATCCCGATGCCCAGCGCCGAGAGCAGACCGGCATGCGGATGCAGCAGGATCTCCGCCATGCCGAGCCGATCGGCGATCGCGCAGACGTGCTGTCCGCCAGCGCCGCCGAAGCCGACCAGCACGCAGTCGCGCGGATCGCGGCCACGTGCGACGGAGATCTCGACGATGGCCTGCGCCATGTTGGCATTCGCGACCTCGCAGAATCCCGCCGCGAGCTCGTCCGGAGAACGATCGAAGCCGGCCTCGGCAAGCGCGTCGCGCAGCGCCCCGAGCGCCCGCGCGACGGGCGCGCGAGCGAGTGGGAACGGAAAGCGATCGGGTAGCACGCGACCGAGCCAGAGATTGACGTCCGTGAGCGTGAGGGCCGATGCGTCCGTCGGTGTGTCGTCCGCGTCCACCGCATCGACCGGCGAGGTCTCCTCGCCGGCGCTTGCGCCCGCTCGACCCAGCGCATAACACAGAGGGCCGGGCATGCTGCCCGCGCTCTCCGGACCGACCGTCAGTCGGATCCCGTCGAAGCGACAGAGGGAGCCGCCGCCCGCCGCGACCGTGTGGATGCGCAGCATCGGCGCTTTCACACGCACGCCGCCGACCTCGCTCTCGAAGGCGCGATCGAGCCGATCGGCTTCCACGAGCGAGACGTCGGTCGACGTTCCGCCCATATCGAAGCCGATCGCGCGCGTATGTCCCGCCCTGCGTGCCACCCACGCGGTCGCGACGACGCCGCCCGCCGGACCGGAGAGCAACGCGTTCGGGCCGCGAAACCGTTCGCGTTCGGTCAGCCCCCCGGACGACTGCATGAAACGCAGCTGCGAGCGCGGAAGCGCACGGACCAGCGCGTCGACGTGTCCGCGCAGCAACGGGGTGAGGTAGGCGTCCGCGATCGCGGTCTCGCCGCGCGAGAGGAGCCCGATCTCCCGCGCGGTCTCGTGCGAGGCGACGACGTGCTCGAAGCCGATCTCGCGGGCGAGTGCGGCGAGCCGGACCTCGTCGGCCGGATCGACATGGGCATGCAGCCAGGCGATCGCGACCGACTGCGCGCCCTCGACCCGTGCGCGCTCGAGCTCGCGCCGAGCGCCGGCGAGATCGAGCGGCTCGACGATCCCGCCCATGGCATCGCGGCGACCGCCGACCTCGAGGCGCCAGGACTGCAGGCGCGGCGGGCGTTCGATCTCGAGGGCGAAGATCTCCGGCCGTTGCTGCGTGCCGATGTCGAAGACGCCTGCCAACCCCTCGTTCGTCACCAGCGCGGTCGCCACTCCGCGGCGTTCGAGCAGGGCATTGGTCGCGAGCGTCGTGCCGAGCTTGACCCGCGCCTCGACCCGTGCGGGATCGAGATCGCTGCCGGCCGCAGCGAGAACGGCCGTGATCGCCTCGATCGGAGCCTCGTCCGAGGAGAGAACTTTCGCTGTATGAACGACACCTTGCGGATCGATTCCAAGGCAATCAGTGAAGGTGCCGCCTCGATCGAGCCAGAATTGCCAGGCGACCTCGCCCGTCTCGCTCAAGGCTTGGCCTCCTCGTCGCGGCCCGGTGCGGACTCGGCGCCTCGCCCTCGCAGCCGGCGCGCGATCCGCAGCAGCCCCGTCCCGGATCGGCGCGTCGCCGGACGAGCGCCACGGCGATCAACGCGACCAGGCCATAGAGGCTGCCGCCGATCGCGAGCGGCACGAGCCCCTCCCCCCAGCTGGCACCCGGTCCGGCCAGCACGAGGCCGGGTTGCGCCGGCCGCCACGCCGGCGACGAGCCCACCCCGAAGCGCCGTCTCGGCGAGCGGCCGCAAGTGCGGCGCTCCTGCGCGCAGCCGCAGCCAGACGACCGTGACGAGTGCGTTCAGCGTAATGGCCGCGGCCGAAGCGAGCGCCAGACCGGTAACGCCGTACGAACGGGCGCCCAGTAGATATAGTGGGAAGACCGCGAGCGCGATCGCCGTGCTGAGCAGCATCGCGCGCCACATCTCGCCGCGGGCGTAGAATCCGCGTACCGCGACCTGCTGGACGGCCCAGCCCGGGACGGCCCAGGCAAGCACCCGCAAGAGATCCGAGACTTCACGTGAGGCCGTGGCCTCGAAAGCCCCGCGCTGATAGAGGAATTCCACGGCGGGAAGCGACAACGCGGCCAGTGCGCCGGCGGCGAGCAGCCCCAGCCCGAGTGTCGTCCGGAGCGTTCCGGTCAGTAACGCGCCGTAGCCCGGGCGGTCGCCTCGCTGATGGAGACCGGTCAGGCTCGGCAGCAGCGCTGCGCCGACCGCCTGCCCGACGATCCCGACGGGTGCCATCATGAGCTTGCGCGCATAGGTGATACGCGCGATCGCGCCGGGCTCGAGCGTCGCGCCGACCCATTTTTCGTACCACTCGTCGACGGTGGTCAGCCCGAGACCGAGCATCAGCGGCAGGGCGAGCCAGAGGTACTCCCGGAAATCGCCGTCGAAGATCCCGATCCGGATGCGTCCGATCGCGTGGGGCAGACTCCGCAGTGCCAGTGCCGGAATCGCCCATTGGCCGACGGCCGCGCCCCCGAGCGTGCCCCAGGCAAAGCCGTCGGCGATTCGACTCGCGTCGTCGCTGGCCGCGGCGAAGAGCAGTCCGCCGGCGATCGGCGCGGCGCTGTAGACGATCGAGGCCCAGGCCTGGGGACCGAAACGCGCATGGGCCATCAGCACGCCGCGCAGCACGCCGCCCGTCAGGAAGAAGATCTGCGCGGGTAGGACGATGCGAGTCAGACGCAGCGTCTCGCCGAGCGTCGCCTCGTCGAAGCCCGGGAACTGAAGGCGCAGCAGAGGCTCCGCGGCGAGCCACAGGAGGATCGTCAGTAGCGTCGAGACGAGACCGATATTGCCGACCACCACCGAAGCGAAGCGGGCGGCGGCCGCTTCGCCGTCGCGCTCGAGCCGATTCAGGTAGGGCGGCGTGACGGCGACGGCGGCGGCGCCCGCGGCCAGCAGATAGCCGAGGATGTCGGGAATCAGGAAGGCAGCGAAATAGGCATCGGCGATCGCACCCGTGCCGACGAACTTCGCGAAGAGCGCATCGCGCAGGAAGCCCAGCCCGCGCGCCACGAGCACGCTCGCCGCGAGTAGCCCCGCCGCCCCCGCGACCCGACCGCCGGCTCCGTCAGCGCGGATTCGGCTCGCGCCAGATCGCCCCATCCCAGGCCTCCACGACGAATTCGTCCCCCGATCGTCCCTTCGCAAAGGGATGGTCGAGCGGCACCTTGCCATGGGGGGTATCCAGAACGTACTGGGGAATCGCGAACCCGCTCGTCCGGCCTCGCATCGCCCGGAACAGCGCGATCCCCTGCTCGATCGGCACGCGGAAATGCTCGGTTCCTTCGAGCAGCTGCGCCTGATAGACGTAGTAGGGGCGCACGCGCATCCGGACCAGCCCCTCACAGAGCGTCTTCATGACCGGTAGCGAGTCGTTCACGCCGCGGAGCAGGACGCTCTGGTTGCCGACCGGAATCCCGGCCCGCAGCAGCCGATCGCAGGCGGCCGCGGCCTCCGCCGTCAGCTCGCGGGGATGATTGAAATGCGTGTTCAGCCAGATCGGATGGAAGCGCTCGAGCATGGCGCAGAGCGCCTCGGTCACGCGGAACGGCAACGTGACCGGCAGGCGCGTTCCGAGTCGGATCAGCTCGACGTGCGGGATCGCGCGCAGACGCGTGAGCAGCCACTCGAGTCGCGCATCGGAGAAGACGAGCGGGTCGCCCCCGGTCAACAGCACGTCGCGAATGGCGGGTGTCCTTTCGATCCAATCGAGCGCCCGGGAGAGCTCGCGCTTCTGCATCGTCCAGTCTTCGTCGCCGACCATCCGCTTGCGCAGGCAGTAGCGGCAATAGAGTGCGCACTCGTTGTTGACACAGAAGGCGATTCGATCCGGATAGACGCGAATCACGTTCTTGACGGGGGAGTGGGCCACCTCGTCCAGGGGATCGGCCAAGCCATTCCGATCCGTCAGCTCGGCCAGACGCGGAACGACCTGCCGACGAATCGGGCAATCCGGGTCACGTGGGTCCATGCGCGAGGCGTAATAGGGTGTGATCACGAAGCGGAAGCGCTCGGCGAGCGCTTCGACCGCACGCGCCTCGTCGTCGGTCGGCTCGACGAAGGCGCGCAGCTGCTCCACCGTGCGGATGCGATGGCGCATCTGCCATCCCCAATCGTGCCAATCGGAGTGCGACACGTCGGGCGGCCTCTCGCTCGCGGGCAGTGGCCAGACCAATGGCTCGGCCGCGTGGGCGGACTCGCCTCGGTCGTATCCGCCTCCTGGCCAGGCGACGCTCATTCCCGCGCTCCCCCTTCGTCGCCGCCCGGCTTCGACTCCATTCCCAGCCGGGCGAGCCCGGCGGCGACACAGCGGCCGAGCATCGTGTCGAGCGAGATTCCCTCGAGCTCCGCGAGGATGGCGAAGGTGCCGTCGGTCGCAAACGTCGGCAGGGGGTTGATCTCGAGGAAGACCGGTTCGCCAGCGGCGTCCAGCCGAAAATCGACCCGCGCGAAGTCGCGGCACTCGAGTGCCTCGAACGCGCGAATCGCGAGCGCTGCGAGGCGGGCCTCGAGGGCCGGCTCGAGGACCCCGGGCGTGCGATGCGAATAGCCGGCGCGCGGCGGGGACTCGGGTCCCTCGAGCGCATGCAGGCCGATCCCGGTCTCGAGCTCGAGCGCACGCTGGACGGCGGGCAGCGCCCGGGGCGGTGTATTGCCGACGATCGTGACCGTGTATTCGGCGCCGGGAAGGAAGGCCTCGACGAGGGCCGGTTGTCGATAGTCGCGCGTGATGCGCTCGACCTCGCGGACGAGCTCCGGGCGCGTGTGGACCTTCGAGCTCGGGCGGATTCCCTTGGCCGTGCCCTCCCAGCGTGGCTTCACGAAGAGGGGGAACGCAGCCGGCAGGCCCCCCGCGCGCGCCTCGTCCGCGCGACCGAAGAGCGTCTGCGGCGCGACCGGGATGCCCGCCGCCGAGACCCAGCGATTCGTCCACGCCTTGTCGAGCGAGAGAGAGAGCGTGAGCGCATCGGAGCCGATCGTCGGGATCCCCGCCATCTCGAGCAGGACCGGCGCCCAGGCTTCGCGATTGCGGCTGCCAGCGCCCTCCGCCAGATTGAAGGCGACGTCGATCTCGTCCGGGAGCGGTGGCCGGCCCTGGCCGAGACGCGTCAGCAGTGCTCGCGGCGAACCGAGGCGGACGGGCTGGTGACCCAGCTGCGCGATGGCATGCTCCAGTGCCTCGATCGTCGATTCCGGCTCGTACTCGACGTGTGCGTCGATGGGATCCTCGGGACGCCGCGATTCGGGCTCGAGCAACTCGAAGACCAGGCCGATTCGAAGGGGAGCCATGTCGACGGACGATACCGAGCCCGGAACACACGATGCCCGCGCGCCAGATCCACCCCGCCCGATCGCTTCGGCAATCGGTCGGCGCATTCGGAGAGGACGACGCATTCGATGAGGCGGACCCTGGCGGTACTCCTGCCCGATCCCGAGCGCACACCCGCCGTCGAGCGACGACGCAGGGCGATGCTCGCGTGGCTGTGCGTGGCGGTCTGGGCCGGCGTGATCTGGGTGCTCGGGGGCGACGATTTCTCGCTTGCGCGAACGAGCCACACGATCTCCCCCTGGCTCGAGTGGCTGATCGGCGATCTCGATCGTGCGACGCGCTACCGCATCTTCGTCGCGATCCGGAAGTCGGCGCATTTCGTCGAGTACGCGATCCTGGCGATCCTCACCTTTCGCGCCGCGCTGCTCGCCGCGCCCCGCAACCGCTTGGCGACCGCAGGCTGGGTCGCCCTCTTCCTCGTCGCGACGCTCGCCTGCGCCGACGAGGCACGGCAGGCCTTCTCGACCGCGCGCAGTGGCAGCCCGATCGACGTCTTGATCGACGTGACCGGCGGCACGCTCGCGATCCTCGGCCTGCTCGCGATCGCGCGTCGAATGCGCAGCGTGGAACCGATCGGCCAAGCGATCGGATCCTGATCCCTGCAGAGGCTCCGCGGCCACGTCTGGTACGGTCTCGCCCGTCGCTTGGACGCGGCAGCTCGGCGGGGTGGACCCGCTCATCCGACCGGGACGGCTCGTCTGCCAGGACCGCACACAGGAGAGCTCGGGATTGAACGCCGCGACCCTCGCCGCCATCGTCTTCGTCGTCTTCGCAGTCGGCTACCACTTCTACTCGGGCTTCCTCTCGCGACGGATCTTTGCGCTCGCGCCCGACGAGCCCGTCCCCTCCCGCGAGTTCGAAGACGGCGTCGACTTCGTCCCGACACGACTCCACGTCCTCTGGGGCCACCATTTCGCTTCGATCGCGGGAGCGGCGCCGATCGTCGGCCCCGCCATCGCCGTGATCTGGGGCTGGCTGCCCGCGCTCGTCTGGGTCTGCATCGGTACCGTTCTGATGGGCGCTGCACACGATTTCTCGGCACTCGTGATCAGCGCGCGCCATCGCGGCCGCTCGATCGGCGACGTCGCGGGCCACGTCGTCGGTCCGCGGGTGCGCACGCTCTTCCTGATCATCATCTCGCTGCTGATCTGGGTCGTGCTCGCCGTCTTCGCCTTCATCATCGCGACCCTGTTCCGATCGACGCCGAGCTCGATCTTTCCGATCAACATCCAGATCCTCGTCGCGATGGGCCTCGGCTGGCTGGTCTACCGACGCGGCATGCCGATCTTCCTCCCGTCGCTCGTGTGCTATGCGGGTCTGCTGGTCGCGATCCTCTATGGCGAGAGCGTCGCGCAGGCCCTCCCCTTCCTGGCCGAGATCTCGGTCACGACCTGGGTCTGCCTGCTTCTCGGCTATTCGTTCGTCGCGAGTGTCCTGCCCGTCTGGCTCCTGCTCCAGCCGCGTGACTACCTCAACTCCCATCAGCTCGTGACGGGCCTCGTCGTCCTCTCGACGGGGCTGGTGGTCCTGCGCCCCGACGTCGTCGCACCCGTCGTGAACGCCCATCCCGAGGGCGCCCCCTCGGCGATCCCCTTCCTCTTCGTCACGATCGCCTGCGGTGCGATCTCGGGCTTTCACGGACTCGTCGCCTCCGGTACGACGTCCAAGCAGCTCGCGCGCATGACCGATGCGCGACCGATCGGCTACGGCGGGATGCTCGCCGAGGGGTTTCTCGGCCTGATGGCCGTGCTGGCGGCGACGGCGGGATTCGAGAGCTCGGCGGATTGGTGGCAACACTATTCGAGCTGGGGTGCGGCCAACGGCCTGTCGGCCAAGCTCGACGCGTTCGTGAGCGGTGGTGCCAGCTTCGTGGCGGCACTCGGCATACCCTTCGAGACGGCGCGCACCTTCATGGCCGTGATGGTGATCGCGTTCGCGGCCACCTCGCTCGATACCGGCGCGCGGATCCAGCGCCTCGTCCTGTCGGAGCTCTCCGATGTCTATCGCATCCGACCCCTTTCGAACCGCTTCGTGGCGGGAGCACTCGGCGTCGGAAGCGCGCTACTGCTCGCAATCACACAGGGCGGTGGTCAGGGTGGACTCGTCCTCTGGCCGCTCTTCGGCACGACCAACCAGCTCGTGGCCGGCGTGACGCTGCTCGTCGTCTCGATCTGGCTCAAGCGGCAGGGGCGACCCTATGTCTACACACTCGTCCCGATGGTCGCGGTCGCCACCCTCACCGCGTGGGCCATGCTGGGCAATCTGGTCGACTACTACTCGGATTTCGAGGAGCTGTGGCTGCTCTCCCTTTCGGGAACGCTGATCCTGGCACTCGACGTGTGGATCCTCTTCGAGGGTTTGCGGGTCCTGCAACATGCGCAGCCCGCCCCGGCCGACCCAACGCGCGGCTCCTCGGCGGGCGGTGCGGATCATTGAAGCGACAGAATCGCCTCCGCAGACACCTCGAACCGGTCGGCATTCGAAGGCCGGGCATCTGCCACGAGGGCACGGATCACGCCGCGATGGGTCACGACGACGAGCCCCTCCCCGGCATAGCGCGCGCGCAGATCGCGTAGACACGCGACGGCGCGCGCCGCGAGCTCGAGCCGCGTCTCGCCGCCGCTGGGTCGGATCGATGGATCGCCCGTCTCGAAGGCGAGCAGTCGGTCCGGATCGCGTGTCGCGATCTCGTCGCGCGTGAGACCCGACCAATCACCCACGTCGAGCTCTCGCAGCCGCCGGTCGAGCTCGATCGGCAGGTCGAGCGAACGGGCGATCGTCTCGGCCGTGAGCCGTGCACGCGCGAGGTCACTCGCAATGATCCGCGTCCAGCGGCCACGCGGCTCCGTCTCGAGCGACCGAGCGACTGCAACGGCCTGTGCCCGGCCCTTCTCCGTAAGACCGGGATCCGCGTGACCCTGCCAGCGTCGCGCGACGTTCCACGGCGTCTCACCATGCCGAATCAGCAGCAGTCGCGTCTCGACGCTCTGAAGCGGTGCGCTCGTCGAAGTCGTCATCGAGCTCGTCGAATCTCAGCCGCGCAATCGCCGCAGCAGGATCGCGAGGGGATAGAGCCCGATCGCAGCGAGCACGATCGGAACGCTCAAGTGGCCCAACAACATGTGCCGCGCGCCGAAGAAGTCGCAGCTCAGATGCACGACGCTCGCTCCGAGCGCACCTGCGGCCACCAGCGCGACGAGCGCGGCGCGAATCGGATGCGTCGACCAGCCCCGCACCACGAAGCTCAAGATCACGCCCGCCGGCAAGAGCGAGAACACGACGCTGTTGCGAAAGCACATGGTGTCGGCGCCCGGTGGCCCGATCGGCGTGGCGAGGCCGAGCTGCTGCATGCCGACCAGACATGCGATCGCCGCTGCCGCGAGTCCGAGGACCGCGAGCACGAGCCCGGTCAGCTCGAGACGCGCGCGCCCCGGCTGGCCGGCCGCGAGGGCCGAGAGCGTCCCGCCGAGGGCCGCCGCCATCAGACCTGCGAAGCTCGCCAGGTAGATCGGGCTCTGCAGCAGACCGCGTGCGCCCGCCGCGCCCGCACGACTAAGCCAGACCACACCAAGGATGGTCGCCCAGACGGCGAGGACGATCGCGAACGCGGATCGCAGACGCGGCAGCGGCCGGACCGCCTCGAGGTCCTCCACCATCTCCGTGATCAGGCGTTCGGTCGAGCCCGTCATCCGGTCCCTCGCGAAGTGGAGGCAGAGGCCGACGGCGACGCGGGCTGGCCCTCCGCGTGGGTCTCGGCGGGCCGGGAAGAGAGCCACTCCCCGTCGCGACGGCTGCCTTCGAGCGCCTTGCGAAGTGCCCGGTAGCCTCTGTGCGCCCGCACCTTGACCGCACCCGCGGACACGCCGGCGCGCAAAGCGGCCTCGGCGACCGAAAGCCCCTCGACCTGGATCAGCGCCACCGCCTCGCGTTGGCTCGGCGGCAGAGCGGCGAGCGCCTCGGCGAGCTCGGGTGCGAGCGCCGGCTCACTCCGCCCACCGTCGCGCGTCGCGCGGTCATCCGCCCATTCCTCGACGACCAGCTCCACCTCGCGGTCGCCGCGGCGTTTGCGGTCGCGAAAGTGGTCGACGATCGCGTTGCGCACGATCGCACGCATCCAAGGGCCGAAGGGACGCTCGGGCCGATAGCTGGCACGGCCGCGGTGGATCGACAGCAGCGCGTTCTGCACGACGTCCTCGGCGGCCGCCGGCTCCCGGATCTTCGCGCGAACGAGGCCGCGAATCTGGGGTTGGATCGTCTCGAGCAGGCTCCGATAGGCCGCCGAGTCACCCTGCTGGGCCGCCCGCATCCAATCGGACAGGCGCTCCTCGACCATGGCTCGGCTCGGATCCTCGGCTGCTTCGTCCCTCGACAAGCTCTCTCCCGGCGCAGCACCCCACGCGCAGGGATGCTACCGCAGGGCCGACGCCACCGGCCGATCGCCCGGGGCCACGCGTCCCGGTAGACCGCGCGCAGGCGCCGGGCAGCGCGAGCGCAAAGTCGCCTCAGATCGGGTCGTGGCGCACGGCGCGGGTCTTTCACCCTGCCATACCCTCGCGTCTGGACCCACTCTACATCCAGACACCCCCCCGCCGCGCCCGCGCATCCGGACGGGGAAATCGCAGAGCTGCGACGAGGTGTGTCGTCGGAGGACATCTCACGGCGCGAGGGGCGCAGGCCGAGTTATTGGAGCCGCGGCGCATGCCGAGTCGCTATTTCGAATTCTGTTACCAGGAGATCTGCCTGGCGGTCGGGCGTCGGATCTCACGCTACGACCTCTGGCTGCACGTCTGGAACGCCGGCGGCGATCCGGATGACATGACCCGTGAGCAGGCTCACATCTTCATCGAAGACGAGATGCCCGCCGTGTTCGCCGAGGAGGGCGTCGTCTTCGAGGGCCGCCCCCGCAGACGGCTCGAGCGGCGGCTGCTCGCCTTCGACCCGACCCACCCGACACCCGAGGAACACGTCGCACGCCCCCGCGAACGCGCGACCTGAGGCCACGACCCGACCCGCCCGGGTCGCCAGGCGGGACTCAAGGCAAGTGGGGAAAAACCCGAAAACGCCCGTATGTCCGCCAGTCATTTCATCTTGATGATCGAGTCGTCTTCGACGAGCCGAAGCGAGACCCTCGCGACCCAGCTCGTCCGACTCGGCGTCGAGCCGATTCGAGTGGCCGACCTGACCGAAGCCGTCGACGCGGTCAAGTCCAGGCAATACGCCTTCGCGGGAATCGTGCTGCCCTCGGAGGTGCCAGCCAAGCTCGTCGCCAAGGCGATGAAGAGCATGCGTCGCCGGGAGCCCGTGTTCCCAGCGCTCGCCTACGGCAAGCGACCCGAGCCCTCGGTCGCCAGGACGCTGCGCCGAGCCGGTGTGCTGCTCGCCCTCTGGGACGGCTACGACGAGGGCATGCTCCGCTTCCAGCTGAACCGGCTCGTATCGGGCGAGACCCAGAGCTCCGAGCGCGGCTCGCGACGCGCACCGACCCACGTCCCGGTCCGCATGTACGTCGGCGGCCGCGAGAAGGAAGGCACGCTCTACAGCCTCTCCGAGGGTGGCTGCTTCATAGAGACGCCCCGCGCCAGCATGGATGGCGCCCAGCTCCGCATGAGCTTCACGATCGACGACGCCGCCTTCGATCTCGGTGGCCAGGTCGTCTTCACCAACGTCCCCGGCAATCTCCAGCGACCCAACCTACCGCTCGGAATGGGCGTGCGATGGGACGAGCTGCCCCCGAATGCGCTCGCCCGAATCGCCGGCATCATTCGCGAACGCTTGAGCGCACTCGAGGTCTGAGCGCGCGCGATCACCTCGCGCGACGACGCGCCTCGATACGCTCCGCCAGCGCGCGAATCGCCAGTCCGCGATGTGAGATCGCGTCCTTCTCCGCTTCGCCGAGCTGCGCCATCGATCGTGTGAAGCCCAGCGGACGAAAGATCGGGTCGTACCCGAAGCCCCCCTCGCCGAGCGGTGCTTCGAGGATCTCGCCCTGACAGGCCCCCGTCGCCGATTCGCAGGTTCCGTCGGCGAGTGCCCAGGCCGCAACGCAGTAGAAGCGGGCGCGCCGCGGCGGAGCGACACCGTCGAGCGCCCTGAGGAGCTCCGCCACCCGACCGCGATCGTCGAGGCCCGACCCGCCGAAGCGTGCCGAATAGGGTCCGGGCCGACCGCCGAGCGCCTCGACCTCGAGACCCGAATCATCGGCGATGCACGCCAGTCCGGTCGCTCGCGCCGCGGACAGCGCCTTCGCGCGCGCGTTCTCGACGTAGTCACCGCCCTCCGCCGGAAACGCAACCGGCGGAAACTCGGCGAGCGAGCGAACGTCGAAGGCGCCCAAGAGTCGAGCGATCTCACGACACTTCCCGCGATTCTGGCTGGCGACGACGATCGTTCGTTCGCTGGCCACGACTCAGCTCGGCTTGCCGAGCACACGGTCGAGTGCGAAGCCCGCACCGGCGATCGCATCACGCTGGCGTGCCGCGATCTCGCCGATGCCGACCAGGGCGAGGTCGAGCAGCTGGTCGAGCTCGCTGCGTTCGAAGGTCGCTTCCTCGCCCGTACCCTGCACCTCGACGAAGCGGCCCCGGCCCGTCGCGACGACGTTCATGTCGACATCGGCACCCGCGTCCTCGACGTAGGGCAGATCGAGTACGGGCTCGCCGCCGACGACACCGACCGAGATCGCCGCCACCTGATCGCGCAAGACGGGCGCCGCGAAGGCCCCCTGGCGATCGAGTCGAAGCAGCCCGAGTGCCACGGCGACGAAGGCGCCGCTGATCGAGGCCGTCCGCGTTCCGCCGTCGGCCTGCAGCACGTCGCAATCGACCCAGAGCGTTCGTTCGCCGAGCGCTTCGAGCGAAACCACGGCGCGCAGACTCCGGCCGATCAGGCGCTGGATCTCCATCGTGCGCCCGGACAGCTTGCCGCGCGTCGACTCGCGCTCGCTTCGCGAGTCGGTCGCCGCCGGCAGCATCGCGTACTCCGCCGTCAACCAACCCTTGCCGCTGCCGCGCAGCCAGCGCGGGACACTCGCCTCCTCTGTGACCGTACAGAGCACCTGCGTCCGCCCCATGCGGCATAGCACCGACCCAAGCGGCTGCTCCGTGAAATCGACGTCGAAACGAAGCGGTCTCAGCTGGTCTGGCTGCCGGCCATCGCTGCGCATGCGCGCCTCCATTCACTACCGCACTCGCGAGGAGCGCGGCCCGGTCTCGATTTCCGACCCGCCGGCGACATCTTCGCCTTGTCTCAGCCCGGGCGTGCGGCGCCAGCGGCGCCTCGACGCGCATCGTAGCGCCTCGCGAAGGCGCCGATCGCGTCGTAGAGCGCCTTTGCGATCGCGTCGCGTCGCGCGTTCCGGCGCAGCCCCT
This sequence comes from Myxococcota bacterium, assembly GCA_965223565.1. Classification (GTDB taxonomy): domain Bacteria; phylum Myxococcota_A; class UBA9160; order UBA9160; family UBA4427; genus UBA4427. The sequence continues at coordinate 204,561 of CBDCWV010000004.1, forward strand.
TCTCTTCGTCCGGATTCGTGATGAAGCCGATCTCGACGAGCGAGGCGGGCATCCGCACACCCATCAAGACGACGAAAGGCGCCTGCTTGACACCGCGCGAGCGTTCGCGACCCGCCTCGGCAAGAGCCCGTTGGGCGAGCTTCGCGAACTCACTCGACTCCTGCAGATGCTGCGTCTCGATCAGGTCGCCGAGAATCGCTGCGAGCGGATCGCCCGTTCGGATCTTCGTCGCCTCGGCGCCGAACGCACTATTCTCGCGCTCCGCCGTCTCGCGGGCTGCGTCGTCGGTGGCCTCGAGCGCTGCGAAGTAGGTCTCGAACCCGCGCGGCTTGCGACTGCGCGACGCGTTCGCGTGGATCGAGAGGAAGAGGTCCGCACGCGCGTCGTTCGCGACCGAGGTCCGCTCCTCCAGTGAGAGATAGCGATCGTCCTTGCGGGTGAGGACGACCCGAACACCCCGCTTGCGCAACCGGTCGGCGAGCCGCTGCGTGACATCGAGCACGAGATCCTTTTCGAGCAGACCCGACGGACCGGTCGCCCCCTCGTCATGTCCCCCATGACCCGCATCGAGTACGACGACGTCGAAACGATCCCGTGCCCCGGCGGCGGCGACCGGCGGCGAGACGGCACGCCCGTCCCGCGCAGCGTCGGTCCGCGACTGCGAGGCCGAAGGCGTAGAGAGCGTACAGGCGGCTGCGCCGACGACCACGCCAGCGACCAGGCCGCCGAGCCAGCCCCGGATCCCGATTCCCGACACGCGATGCACCCCCGTCGCCAGGGACGATACCACGCGGGTCGACGTTTCCGACAGTCGACGCCTCGCGTCCCTCCTACTGGCCGAGTGAGACGAGATTCGCCATCAGCTCGTTCGCGACGGAGACGGTACGGGTGTTGGCCTGGAAGGCCCGCTGGCTCACGATCAAATTGACGAATTGCTGTGCCAGGTCGACGTTGGACTTCTCGAGCGCGCTCGATCGGATCGAGCCGAGGTTGCCGGAGTTGGCGGGTGCGAGCACCGGCGGCCCGGACTCGACCGACTCGATCAGCTTGCTGCCGCCGATCTCGGTCAATCCTTCGACGTCACCGAAATTGGCCAGTGCGATATGCGAGAGCGAAGCCGTCACGCCATTCGAGAAGACGCCGTTCAGCAAGCCATCCGCATCGATCTCGAGTCCGGTCAGCGTGCCCGGCCCGAAGCCATCCTGGGACAGAAAGTTCGTGACCGTCGGCTGGTTGAACTGGGTCGTGGTCTGACTCGTCGTGAGCGAGCCGCCGATCGCACCCATGCTGAACGTCGCGGTCTGGCTCGCGCTCGCCCCGTTCGGATTGGCGAAGTCGAACGTGATCGTCGGATCCGTAGTCCCGCCATTGATCGCCGTCATGGCGCCCGTTGCGTCGAAGCTGAGCGTTCCAGTCCCCTGGATGACGAAGGGATCGCCCGTCGGCGTGCCTGCGTCCTGATCCGGCAGCGTCACGTTGTACTGCCAGCTGTTGGCGGCCGTCTTCGTGAAGAAGATGGTTGCGAGTCGCGGCGCACCGAGCGAGTCGTAGATCGTGACGACCTCGCGTGCGTGCGACGTCGCGATCGCATCACCCGGATCGAATCCGCCCGGAATGCTCGGCGAGTTCGCATCGAGGTTCATCGCCAGCTCGATCTCGCTGGTCGCAGTCGGAGCCGAGAACTGGGGATTGATGCGAATATTGCCGAGTACACCGTTGGACTGACCGGTCGCGGGATCGATGCCATACCCCTGCACGAGCGCGCCGCTCGGATCGACCAGGAAGCCGTTGTTGTCGAATCCGAAGATGCCACTGCGGGTATAGGTGCGACCGCGATTGTCCTCGAGCACGAAGAACCCGCGGCCTTCGATTCCGAGATCGGTGCTGCGCTGGGTCTGCTCGAACGTCCCCTGCGAGAAGATCGTGCCGACATCGTTCACGCGTGCGCCCGCGCCGACCTGTGCGAAGCCCGCACCCGCCGTGATGTTCTGGCCGAGTACGGCAGCGAACTCGGCCCGCTTCTCCTTGAAGCCCGGCGTATTCGCGTTGGCGATGTTGTCGCCGATCACGGCGATCTGTGTCGAGGCCGTCTCGAGGCCACTCACACTGCTGAACAGGGCGTTGGTCAATGACATGTCGTACTCCTTCTCTGCTGGAATCGATGGCCGCGATTGGCGCACGCTGCGCGCATCGCGGCAAGGCTCGGCACTCGGACGAGTGCCCAGCGGGTGAGTCGTGCGAAGATCGACGGGCGACGTGGCGGTCGCGCCGCGAGCATGGCCTGCTGGGCCGATACGCGAAGCAACAGGCCGTCGTCGCGTTCGATCGCCTCGATCAGGTGGCGTTCGAAGCTCATGGGCCCGCCACCAGCTCGGGCCGACGCTGCGCTTGCGGTGCGAAGACCGTCTGTCCGCCACCGACGTCGTCTCTCGGCCTCGTGGCGCTCGCGTCGTCGGCGAGCCGGACCTCCAGAACGTCGGCGACGGGGAAGATCCGATCACCGATGCGCACGCGCGGCTCCCCGGCCAGGATCGCGCCCGTCACGCGCCCCTGTACCATGGGTAGGATCGTGATCTCTTCGTCGGCAGCCCCGCGGCCACTGAATTCGATCCGGTAGACACCGCTCGGCAAGTTGTGCGCCGCCGGATCGAAGACATACTCGTGATCTCCGGGGCGAAGCGCGATCTCTCCGTTCGCATCACGCGGCAGGATCGACTCCGCGTGAACCCGGTTGCCGTCGGCATCGTAGATCTCGACCCGTGCCTCGGTCGCGGTCTCGATCGTGCGGAGCGGCATGCGAACGAGCGACCGGGCTGCATCGACCTCGATCTGGCTGCCGATGACCGTGACGTCGCGACCGACGAGAGCGGCCGGATCGAGCCCGTTCGCGCTCGCCGTCTCTTCGTCGGACGTCTCCGCCTGGGACACGAGCGTGTCGATTCCGGCGCGCATCGCGATCAGCTGCTCGACCTGGGAGAACTGCGCGAGCTGGGCCGCGAAGTCTGCCGAGTCCTGGGGATTGAGCGGATCCTGATTCTCGAGCTGCGCGACCAGCATCTCGAGGAATTGTGTCTGCCCGACTTCCTCTTCTGCGGCCTTGCGCTCGGCCTCGACCGCGCGCACCGATTCGATTCCGAGCCCTTCGATCGCTTCCAACACTCTCATCACCTCGCATCCGCGTTCGTCCCGTGCTCGGGTCCGAACGATTGAACCTGCCGCCTGCTCAGATCCGGAGATCGACGCTCGCCTCGGGGCCGAGCGAGAGAATCCGAGGCACGGCCGCCGCATCGACTCCCGACAGTGCGACCACAGACCCAGCCCCCGGGCCGTCCGATCGCGAGCCACCGTCATCGGGCTGGCGATCCCCGCCGTCGCTGGATCGATCCGGGTCGCCGGCGTCGCGTGCGAACTCGTTCCCGTCGGACGTCGGCAGCTCACCGGGCTGGCCGCGCCGGACCTCGAAGTGTTCCATTCGCAGCTCGCGACCCGCGAAGGCCTGCGCCAGCCTCTCCGACTGCTCCTCGGCGACGCTCTGCGCAACCGCTTCCTGGGCGACCATCACGACGTCGACGGCACCCCCCCGCAGCGTGACGCGAATTGCCATCTCGCCGAGCTCCGGCGGATGCAACGCCAGACGCACCGACCCGCCGCCGCGCGTCGCCAGCCATTCGGTCTGGACCGCGATCGCGTCGGAGGCCGCGGGTGGCGTCGCTGCGCCGGGTGCCCCGGCGTCGCCGCGCGATTCGCTCGCAGCCGTCGCGATGGCGGTTGCAGAACCCGCAGCCGCGAGATGGAGATTCGACGCCGAACGCGATTCGGCATACGCCCCGAGATCGGGCTCGAGAGCGATCGCCGCCCCGGGCGCGACGCCATCACGCGTCGGATCCTGCACGGCGAGGGCAGTGCCGGTAGGACGACGTGAGACGTCGTCTGCCCCGTCCGACCGCTGATCGGAAGCCGACCCGTAGCCGTCGAAATACGAGCGAGCGCGTTGGTCGCGCCGTCCATGTTCATCTGTCGTTTCGCTGCGCACCGAATCGAGCTCCGTCCCTGCGAAGCGGTCTTCTGGCGCGATCTCTCGCGATCCCTCGCTCCCGCTATTCGCGCTGGCCGCGATTCCCGCTGCCGGAGATCCCGCGTGCGAGCTCGCAGTCGCCGCTTCCGTGCGTGGAGCACGCCTGTCGGTCTCGTTCGCGCGCGCGTCCGAGGGCTTGCCCTCATGGCTCTCCGCGACCGACGATGCCCGATCGATCGTTTCGGCAGCCCCGCCCGTCGGCGCCGATGCGGTCGCGGCCCGATGCACAGGCGTCGCGGATCCCCGGCCCTGTCCGGCAAAGCTCGGCGCCAGCCGATCGCCGGCCGCGTCTGCCCCATTCGCTCCGCGTCCCGGCGTGGCTTCTGCCACGAAGTCGCTCGCGCGCCGATCCGCGTCGCCCGACGTGCTGCGCCGCCCGTCGTCAGCGACGCCCGCCACGGCGGTGGCGAGCACCGAGCCGCCGACGTCGGTTCCCGCCGCAGCGGGGCCCGCGATCGCCGTAGTCGCATCGCCCACCGAGCCCGCCGCTTTCGTGCCAGCCCCGGCCGCCGCCTCGGCCGCATGCGTGGCCGTGCCACCCTCCTCCGCTCGATCACGCGCTTCGTCTTCTTCCGCGCCCGCGAGGCGCTCCGACCCGGAATCGTTCGCGAGGCGCTCCGCACGGATCGAACGCGATCCGGACGCAGCCGACGGATCGCCCGTCAACGTCGCGCCGAGCAGACCAGGGAACTCGGAGCCACCCTCTGCGCTTCGCTTCGGGGCCGGACGCGCGTTCGTCGTCGGACGCTCGAGCGCGTCGATCAGCTTCGTTTCCATTCCCATTCTCCTCTATCCCTTCTCGCCGCTGGCCATGTCCACCAGACTCGCGAACCGTCCATCGGACGACCCCTGCCAAGCCACGCTAAGAACGCGGTGCCGCCGGCGGATCCGTCTGGGGATCGAGCGGCCGCAGCAGGCGCCGGCTCAGCCGCAGAGCGCGGTCGGGTTGCATGGCCGACAACACGGCGGCCGACTTCTTCTTCTTCATCTCTCGCAGCACGGACACGGCGAGATCCAGGTCGAGCTTGCCCAGCAGGGCGCCCGCCTTCGGCGGTGGCATTGCCGAGTACACGTTCGCGAGCTGCATGACGCGATCCTGTCCCTGGCTGCTCCACGCGGCGATCCGATCCTCGACCTCCTGGCGGATCCGATCGAGCTCGACGACGCGCCTCTCGAGCAAGGTCTCGAGCTCGGCGACCGCACGCTCCCGCTCGGCCACGTTCTGCTCGCGAACGACCAGATCGACTTCGCGCTTGCGGATCTGCGCGATGATCGCGTCGACGCCTTTCGAAAGACCGGGCGCACGCAGGATCTCGGGTGCATTGCCCTCGGTCTTGAGGGCATCCGGATCGACCAGTCGCGGCGCCTCCTCGGCGGACGTTCCAGCGACGACCTCCTCCGCGAGACCGGCGTCGCCCGCGAAGACGAGAGCGAGGATCCACCCGACCAGCGCCACGCGGATCGCCCGAGAGCCACACGCAGATCTGCACGACACCTCGTTCACAGCGACGACTCCGTATGGCGACGCTCGGCGACTACGCGGTACGCGCGACGAGATCGCGCGAGCTCTTCCCGTTCGGACTCCTCGGCAGCGAGCTCTGTACGACGATGGGCCTCGGACTGGTGATCTCGCAGCTTCTCGAGGCTTCGGACCCGGCGATGCGCCATCTGCACCGCGTTCCGCGCTCGCGCGACCACCGGTTCGAGGTCGCGCAGTGCAGCCCGTGCGCCAACGAGACGGAGCTGTCCGGTCGCGATGCCCTCGGCTCGGAGCGCGAGTCGATCGCCGTCGCTCCCCGCGCGCATCTCCTGTGCGAGCTGATCCTGGCCCCGACGCAGGCGCGCCTCGGCGTCGCGAACCTCCGCCGCACGGCGCGATCGCTCTCGTAGCACGCGGGCGAGCTCCCCGCGCACCCGCTCCAGCTCGAGCTCACGTAGGCGAAGCACGTTCTCGAGACGGAATCGAAATCGCTTCATCGCCCGACTCCTTCGACCAGCTCGCGGAGACGAGTCAGGGCCGGCTCCATCGACGAACGCTCGTCGCGCGCCTGGGCGAGCAGACCCGCGAGCGCAGGCTCGAGGCGACGCGCACGATCGATCCGCTCGTCGGCGCCCTCCTGATAGGCGCCCACCGCGATCAGGTCCTCCGCGTCGCGATAGGTCGCGAGCGCCTCGCGTGCACGCCGGGCGAGCGAGAGATGCTCGGCCTCCGTGACGTCGGGCATCACGCGCGAGACGCTCGACAACACGTCGATCGCGGGGAAGCGACCCTTCTGGGCGATTCGACGCAAGAGCTCGATATGGCCGTCGAGCAGCGAGCGGGCTGCGTCGGCGACCGGCTCGTTCATGTCGTCCCCCTCGACGAGAACGGTGTAGAGCCCCGTGATGCTGCCCGCTCCGGCGCACGTGCCCGCGCGCTCGAGCAGCTGCGGCAGATGACTCCAGACCGAAGGCGTGTAGCCCCGTGTCGTCGGCGGCTCGCCGGCGGCCAGGCCGATCTCGCGTTGGGCCGTGCAGAATCGCGTGAGCGAATCCATCATCAAGAGCACGCGCCGCCCCTCGTCGCGAAAGCCCTCCGCGATCGCCGTGGCCGCCCGCGCCGCCCGCGTGCGCATGGAGGCCGGTTCGTCGCACGTCGACACCACGACGACGGAACGCGCGAGTGCGCGCCCGAGATCGCGCTCGAGGAACTCGCGAACCTCACGGCGACGTTCGCCGACGAGCGCGATCACGGCGACGTCGATCTCGGCCTGACTCGCGAGCTGTCCCAGCAGCGTCGACTTACCGACACCGGAGCCTGCGAAGATGCCGAGCCGCATGCCCTCTCCGACCGTCGTAAAGAGGTCGATCGCACGAAGCCCCGACTCGATCGGGCGACGGATTCGCGCGCGAGAGACGGCCGCGACCGGCTCGCCCTCGATCGGGCGCCAGAGGACACGCGCGAGTCCGCCCCGTCCGTCGATCGGACGTCCCAGGCCATCGAGCACGCGACCGAGACAGCCCTCGCCGCACGGAATTCGGTCCGCGCGATGGCGCAGCCGCACCTGCGCCCCGACGCGCACGCCACTCAGTCCGCCGAGCGGCATCAGCAAGGTGACGGATTCGCGAAACCCCACGACCTCGCAGGGCACGACGCTCGCACCGGGTGGCGCCGTGTGACGCGCGAGCTCGTCCGCATGCGTGCGGGCCGGGGCGACCACGACGCGATCCCGCGTCAGGATCTCGCAGTAGGCCCCGATCGGTGCCTCGAGTCCTTCGCACTCGACGAGCGTGCCGACGATCGCGCGCACGCGGCCATCCCATTCACCCGGCTGCCATTCGCGCACGATCGAGAGCGCCTGCGCGAAGAACGCGCGATCGGGCAAGGGCGTACCCGCGTCACTCGTCTCTGCCCGTCTCTGGCAGATCATTGCCGTCACGAGGCGCCTCCCGGCGAGTCCGCCTCGAGGGCTTCGGCGAGCCGATCCCGGAGTCGCTCGAGGACGACGGACGGTCGCCCGTCGAGTACGCGGTCGGCGCGTTCGAGCCGGAAGCTGCCCGACTCGAGCTCGGCATCCGTCGCGACCTGGAGCGAGCCCTCTCGAGCCCAACGCGCGAGTCGGTCGGGTTGCTCGGCCACCAGGGTCTCGTGATCGTTCGGGTGGAGGAAGAGCCGCGCACGTCGTCCGGCTTCGGCCGACGAGGTGCTCGCTTCCTCATCCTCCGCCGCAGGGACGAGAACACGGTCGATCGCTGCGCCGAGTGCGTCGAGGTCGCTCGCCATGACACGGCCGACCCATTGTCCTGCGATCTCGACCGCGAGATCGAGCAGAAGTGTCCGATTCGCAGCCAGCGTCATCGCTTCGCTGCGGCGCCACTCCGCGACCGCGCTCTCGAGCGCGACACAAACGCAGGCCAGTCGCTCGATTTCGTCGCGGGCCTCGGCGCGACCCCTTTCGAATGCCTCTGTCTCGCGCGCCTCGACCTGCTCGGCCGTGAAGCGCCCGTCTCGATCCTTCCGCGCCTCGGGCGCCACCCCGTCCGGCTTCCCCGTCGCATCGTCGACATCGACACCGTCGGCGTCGGCGCCGGCCGCGCTCGTTCCTTCGTCCCGCGTCGCACGCTCGGCGACCCGACGCGTCGCCTCGAGGACTGGTCGGAAATCCCCCTCGCCGCCGCGCACGATGTCGGGTCTGAACTCCGCAGGGACGAGCGCGGGGTCCGACTCAAACGAGGACATCGTCGCCACCTCCGCCCGTGTCGATCGTGACGACGCCCTCTTCCTCGAGACGACGTGCGACGTCGACGATCTGACGCTGGACCTGCTCGATCTCCGAGAGTCGCATCGGCGGCAGCAGCTCGGACTCCTCGCGGATCTGATCGGCCGCGCGCGACGACACGTTCGAGAACACCTTCTCCTTCATCTCGTCGCTCGCGGTCTTGAGCGCGATCACGAGATCCTCGGTCGGGATCTCGCGCAGGAGTGCCTGGAAGCCGCGTTTGTCGATCGACTCCAGATCGTTGAACGTGAGCATCTGCTTGCGAATGTCGGCCGCGATATCCGGGTCGCGCGTGTCCATCCGGTCGAGGATTGATTGACCGTCTGCCTTGGGTACGCCGTTCAGGAGCTTGGCCGCGACCTCGGTCCCGCCGAGCGGGGTCGGTGCCCCGACCTGACGGGCGAAGAGCACCGCGATCTCGTCCTCGAGCTCGTGGATGACGTCGCTCGAGACGGTCTCGAGATTGGCGACGCGCAACATCACTTCCGCGCGCACGTCGTCGGGGAGGTGCGCCACGACGCTCGCGCCGCGTTCGGATGGAAGCTGCGCGAGAATCAGCGCAATCGACTGCGGGTGCTCGTTCGCGAGCTGTTCGGCGATGAACTCGGGTGTGTAGTCACGCAGCGTCCAGTCGATGCGTTTCTCGTCACGACCGAGCTTCTCCATCAAGCGCGTCGCCCGCTCGTCGTCGATCGAGTGGGAGAGCAGCGCCATGGCCTGCTTGCGACCGCCCTGGATCGCGATCTCGTGCTTGCCGATCGCCTCCTGGAACTCCTGGAGCACCTTGTCGAGCGTCGATGCGGGGATCGTGTCGAAACGCGAGACCGAGGCGAGAATCCGCTCGACCTCGTTGTCCTCGAGCCGCTCCATCAGATCCTGAACCCGACTGGGCGAGATCGCCATCATCAGGATCGCGGCCTTCTCCGCACCCGTCAGCAGCTCGTATTGCAGATGTTTGCCGGCCATCGATCAAGCGCCTCCGGCGGACATCCAGCCGCGGATCGTCCGCACCGAATCCTCGGTACGCAGCTGGGCCAGGCGATCGACCTGCTGTTGGAGGGACATCTCGTCGCTCTGCGCCATCAGACCGGGGATGTCGAGATCGGCCGCGGAGAGATCTGCACCGCCACCGCTCTCCGCGCCGAGCACCTCCACGGCCTGCAGCTTTTCCATCACCTCGGCACGAAGGTTTTCGAGGGCCCCACCGTCTTCACCCCCGACGGCGTCGGCAAGCGGCCGAACGAAGAAGCGCGCAAACACGATCAGTCCGATCAGGAACGCGAGTCCACGCAGCAAAGAGCCGACGAGGAGCATGATGTCGGGCGTCAGGAAGCCCGCGCCATCGTCGCCCGGCTCGATCTCGATGAAGGGGGCATTGATCAGGCTGATCTCGTCACCGCGTTCGGCATCGAAGCCGACGGCGCGTTTGGCGAGCTCTTCGAATTCCCGCAGCTCTTCGGCCGTCCAGGGTGTGAAGTCCGCGTCTTCGGCCCCCTCGTCCTGCGTCGCATCGGCCCCCTCGCCGCCACGACCTGCGGCACCCGCCACCGGCTTGCCATCGACCAAGACGGCGACCGAGAGGCGCTCGATTCGCCCCGTCGGCAACACCTGACGACTCACGGTCTTGCTGATCTCGTAATTCACGGTCTCGGAGGTTCGTGTCGTGCTGAGTCCGCCCGATCCGCTCTCGACCGCAGTCTCCCGATCCGGCGTGTTCGCGGCAATCCCGGCCACGCCGCCCACTGCGCCTCCCTCGCTCGAGGTCTCGTTGTCGGTCTGGGTACTGCGCGCGATCTGTCCGTCGGGATCGAAGAACTCCTCGGTCTTCTCCGTCTGGGTCCAGTCGAGCGACGCACTGACCTTCGCGACGACGCGACCCAGTCCGACCGTTCGACCGAGGATCTCCTCGATCTGTCGCTCGAACGCACGCTCGATTCGCTGCGTCGCGCCGAGCGAAGCACCGCCGCCGGCACCCGGGAGCTCCATCTCCGGCTGCGGCGCCAGGAGCCGACCCCTTTGGTCGACCAGCGTCACGTGGGAAACGTCGAGGCCTTCGACGCTCGAGGCCACGAGATGAACGATGCCGCGGACCTGGGAGGGCTCGAGCTCCCAGCCGGACCGGAGGCGCGTCACGACCGAGGCCGTCGCGCGGCGATCGTCCCTGCGCAGCAGCGTCTTCCGCTTCGGTAGGGCGAGCTGCACGCGCGCCTTCTCGACGCCTTCGACCTGCTCGATGCTACGCGCGAGCTCGCCCTGCAACGCGCGGTGGTAGTTCACCTTCTGGACGAAGTCGGTTACGCCGAAGCTCCCTTGATCGAAGATCTCGAAGCCGGGCGACGAGCCGCTCGGCAGTCCACGACTGGCGATCCGCATCCGCGCCTCGTGTACCTGCGCGGCCGGTACCTCGATCGCGCCGGCACTGCCGCTCAGGCGATAGTCGATCCGTTCCGCCGCCAAGGCGTCGGCGACCTCGGCGAGCTCGGCTTCTTCGAGACCGCGATAGAGGGGTCGGAACTCGGCCGAGCCGGCACCGCTCGACAGCCAGAAGAAGAAGCCGAGGGAACCGAGCGCGGTCGCGACGAGTGTCGCCTGTCGCGCGATCGAGAGCGCGCGGAAGCCCGCGATCAGATTGTCGAGCCACTCAGGCAAACGTCACCTCAAATCGTGCGCAGTATCCGTTGATAGGCGTCGATCGCCCGATCCCGGATCTGCATCATCATGCGCAGGGAGAGATCGGCTTCGTTCAGCGCAACGACCGTATCCGTGATGCCGACTTCGCCCTTCGCGAGTCCCTCGGCGTTGTCGGCCGCGACGTTCTGCTTCTCGTTCACCTCGGCGAGCAGTCCCGTGACGAGCTCCGCGAAGCGACCCCCCGTCGGCTCGCTGGCGCGCGGCCCCCCACTGGTACCGATCGGCGCCGGTGATTCGAGCGATGGCGTGATCTCGCGCAGTCGTTCGACGAGTACCTGCTCCATCGCTACTGACCCAGCCGCATCAGCGCTTCGGCCATGCTGCGCACCTTCGCCATCACGAGAAGGTTCGCCTGGAAGCCGCGATTGGCGCTCACGAGATTGGCCTGCTCTTCGACCAGATTGACGTTCGGAAAGGCGACGTGTCCCTCCTCGTCGGCATCGGGGTGGTGGGGCAGATAGCGCGTCAAGGGGTCCCGCGTATCCGCCTGGATCCGCGCGACCTCGACGGAACGGAGCGAGCGATCCAGTCGTGACGCAAAGCCGTCCCTCACGCGCTCGGTCCTGAATACGGGATCACGCCGTTGGTAGGGACCACCGGACTCGGTGCGCGTGGTCTCGGCATTGGCGATATTCGTCGCCGTGACGCTGATCCGCGCGCGTTGGGCCCGAAGGCCCGAAGTCGCGATATCGACGATCGTACTCATGTCGGACATTCCGGCTCGACCTCCCCTGCTTGGATTTCCGGCGATCAGGCCTGTCCGATCGAGGTACGGACGAGCGCCGAGAGACGTGCCAGCACGTTCGCCTGGTCGATGAAGGCACCGGCGTTGCGATGGGCTGCGACCAGCTCCTGCTCGAGATCGACGCCATTGCGATCGGGACGCGTGCCACGCGGCCCGACCTCGATCCGCGCGCGGCTGGGATCGCCGGAGGCGGCCGGGAGATGACGCGCATGCGTGCGCTCGAGTCGCGCCCGGGCCTCCCCCAGCATCCCGTCGAAGGAGAGATCCCGACGTCGATAGCCAGGCGTGTCGGCGTTGGCGATATTCGTCGCGAGCACCGACTCGCGGGCCATCCGCTGGCGCATCGCCTGCGGCAGGGTCGCGAGGGCCTCGGGACCGAAGCTCGGCATTTTCTTCCTCCCGACACGACGCCCCTGTTTCGAAACGAACGGGCGATCCGGAGATTCCGGCGGCCCGCTTCGCGGCAATCGTGCTCGAGACGGGAAAAGCAATCGCCGTGCCATCCCCCTGCTCGTCGAGAGACGTCTCCCGGCCGGTCTCGCACGAATATCGGCTTGCAGCGACGAAGGCTCCGGATCCGATGCGTGCAGAATGAAAGGGGGCCGGATGCCAGCCCGGCATCTTCTTCCGGCTTTGCGGCGGGGCCTAACGGAGCGCGCGCAGGTCGTACTCGCGGATCTTGTTTCGCAGCGTGCGCACGCTGATGCCGAGATCCTCGGAAGCCCGCGTGCGATTGCCCTCACGATGGACGAGGGCGCGAACGATCGTGTCGCGCTCGATCACCTTCAGGTTGAGCGACGGCTCGCTCTTTCCCACTGGCTCACCCTCACTGGCACGACCGGGCACGTATGGAGTCCACGCGTCCGGACGGCAGCCCGCGGCGAGCAGCCAGCTGCGCAGCCGACTCTCGAGCCCGAGACGATTGCCGGGGAACCGCTCGCGCACGAGCGTATCGAGCCAGCTCGGATCGATCTGGCTGGAGACGCAGCCCAGCTCGCGAGCGGCGATCCGCGCGCTCGACCGAAACAGGCGTTCCCAATCTCGCGGTCGATCGCGAAACGCGGGCAGCGAGAGGCGCGTCGCGTCGAGTCGATAGAACGTCTCGACCAGCAGTCCACCCCGGCACCGTGCACTGTCGAGCGGCTCGAGCGAGACGGAGATCAGTCGCGCCGGCACCGCTTCCGGACGCGTCGCCGGCTGCTCACCGCGCAAGTGATCGAGTAATCGGCGTTGGCTCGCTTCGGACCAGCTGGCGGGCTCGACGATCACGAGCGTACCCGGCGCCGCCCCGAGCGTTTCGTCGACGGCGTCCGGCGAGGGCTCTGCTCCGAGCTCCAGACAAGCCTGCGCCGAGCGCGAACTCCAAAGGTGGATCGCACGCGCCAGGGCTCGCCGTCCGACACCGAGCTCGCCGTCGAGACAGATCGACACGTCCTGGCACGCCAATCGACGGGCCCGTGCGAGCAGCAGCCGTAGCGCCGGCTCCTCCGTTTCGAGTACGGGATCGATCGGCCGGCCCCGCGACAGTTGCAGCGCTTCTGGGTGGGCGAGCAAACGGGCCTCGAGCGCCTCGATCGAGAAGGGCTTGCGCAGCGTCTCGAATCGCCCCCTCGAACAGGGCACGCGCCCGGACTCGACGAGCGCACCCGTCGTCAGCGCAAGTGTGAGCGCGAAGCCCCGCCGGGTTCTCGAGGTCGCGTCCTCGGAGAGCCAATCGAGCACACCCTCGGCCGCCATGTCGACGATTCGAACCGGGCAGACGACGGGCTCGACCGAGCGAGCTCCCTCGACGCTCCGTGCCGCCTCGACGCGGAAGCCCATCTGCACGAGCGTGCGCTCGATTTCGGCCCGCAGCGCATCGTGCGGTACCACGAGTAGGACCCGGCTGCCCGTCGTCGGCTCAGCCATCCTCGGCCACCCGGTCGGCCTCGCAAGCGTTCGTCGGAACGTGCCTGTCGGCGAGCCAGAAACCGACCCACATCCCCTGCCGTGTGACGAGCTGCCCGCCCCATTCCGCCAGCTCGAGCTCGAGCTCGAGCCTCTGGGCCGTCGGGATGTTCATGCCCCGATGCTGAACCCGTGTCTCGTCCCTGCGCAATCCGATTTCGAGTCCGCCGGGCACGTGGCGAACGGCGAGCGTGAGCGCCTCTCCCGGCGCAGCCGCGACGAGTGCGCCGCGCAGTAGTCCGAGCAGGATGCGTTCGAGCACGGGGCGGGCGATCGGCAAGGCGAGGCAGCTGTTCGGTTCGATCGGCTCGAGCCGCACGTCACGGGCGGCCAGGGCTGACCGCATTCGCGCTCGCAGGTCTGTCCAGACCGGTGAGAGCGGTGTGGCACGCGCGACGCGACGAAGGCCCGGCGAGGCGACCCGGTCGAGCCGTACGAGCAGATCATCGATCTCGAGCACGGCATCGCGAATCGTGTCGACACGCGCACGCGCGGAAGGCGGTACGTCGAGCCGGGCGAGCTCGCTGGCGGCCAGCTCCACTCGCGCGAGCGCGTCGTGCCCGTCCGCCGTCAACCGCCGAGCCAACGCGCCCCGCAGACGATCCGCGCGTGCTCCATCCGCCGCGCCCGTCCTAGCCGATCGAGGCGCCTCGTGGCCTGGGACCGCTTGCGCGTCGGGCGGCGAGGTGAGGGCCGGTTCACCGCCATGCGTCATGGTCGTACGCTCGCATAGGCGGATCGCAGGTCGTCGAAGCGCCGTTCGAAGCGCGCGACTCGCCCCCAGGGCGTGCCGAGCTCGAGATCCGGATTCTCGCCCCAGGCAGACTCGCCCGTCTCGCGCGGCTGCCTGGCGAGCCCGAGCCAGAAACGGGCTGCGGATCGAATCGCACCGGGTGCCGCCTCCCGTTCGAGCACGCGGTAGAGCGCGAAGGCTTCGTCGAGCGCGCCCCGACCACGCAGTCGGTGCGCAGCCAGCATCATCGACTCGATGAGGACCGCATGCCCGACCGGCTCGAGCCCGGAAGCGCCGAGCCAGGCCGGCGCACGTTCGGCGATCAGACGCGCATCGGCGAGCGATGCCGTCTCATCGAGCGTTCGCGCGAGCAGCCAGAGCAGCCGCGCTCGCTCGCCGGCGAGCGCAGGGGAATCGATGATCGCGCGGAGACCGCGCGCCGCGTCGGCGAAACGCGCGTCTCGAAAATTCGCCTCCGCCACGATCGCCTGCCAGGCTTCGGGCGGCTCCTCGGGATCCTCGAGCGCCGCCATCGCCACGCGGCGAGCGAGCGGGACCTCCCCGATCGCGAGCGAGCTGCGCGCGAGCGGGAGCGCCACGGTCTGCGCGCCGGAGGGCCCGAAACGACGCGCGATCGCGCGATAGACCGTCGCCGCCAGCCACGGTAGCTCCATTCGCTCGAAGCACTGGCCGAGCTCGCCGAATGCAGCCGGCTGCGAGGCGCGTTCGATCAGGATCCCGTAGCGCCCACCGAGCGCACGCACGAGCCTGCGACAGCGATCCTCGGACGTGTGCGGCGGCCTCGCGCCGTTCGAGAGCCGGGCCAGGATGCCATCGAGCAGAGCCGCGTAGCCCGGCGTCACGACGGGATCGACCCCTTCGTAGGCGAGCCGCGTCGCAGCGGCCAGCGCGCCGGTGAGATCGCCCCGTTCGCTGCGCTCCTTCATCAGGACGCCGAGCGCGTAGCGCCTCACGCCCTCGCGTTGTTCGCGCAGCGCGCGCAGGAGAACCTCGAGCCGCTGGTCGGGGGATCGATCCGACACACCGAGGTCGATCGCGCGAATCGCGGCCAACGCGCCGATCGCGTCGCCCTGCCGCCGGCCGGCGATCGTCGCCAGTCGTTTGCGGGCCCCGCGCACGTCGTCCAGCGCGGCATCGATATCGGAGAGACGAATGCCGGCCGCGTCGCGCGCATCCCGACTCGGCTCGCCCTCGAGGAAGCGCTCGATCCACTGTAGCGCCCGGGCCGTCTGGTCCGCGTCGATCGACGCCTCCGCCGCCCGCAATGCCCAGGCACTCGACGATGCGCCGAACGCGGCGGCCCGCGGCAGCAGCGCTTCATACTCGAGGTCGACGCCCGTCTTGCGGCCTGCTTCGAATGAGAGATCGGTCAGGCGCAGGCGGGCCGCCAGCGCCAGACGTGGTCGCGCCGTGCGCGCCAGCTCACGAAAGGCGAGATGCGCATCGAATCGCTGACGACGTTGGTAGAGGATCTCGGCGCGACCGAACGCGACCGACTCGGCTAGGTGGCCGGGATCCGACCGATCTTCGAGCAGTCGCTCGACGCGGGTCAGCTGCGCGGCAGCCTCGGAGGCGCGATCCAGCAACATCAGGATGCGCGCCAGCTCGAGCCTCGGACACACGAGATCGTCGTCGGGGTCGCCGCGACCGGCCGCGATGCGAGCCCGAAAGTACCGTTCCATCTCGAGCAGCTCCGCTCTCTCCGTGATTGCGCGCCCGCGCAGGATCTCGGAGAGCAACGCCAGCTCGGGCTCCGGCGTCGGCAGACTGCTTCGCCAGTCGTCGAGCAGCGTCCTCGCCTCGCGCCACCTTCCCGCCGTCGCCTCTTCGAGGATCGTGTCGACGGCGGAATCGAGATCGTCCGGGACGCAGACCGGTGTCGCATCGAGCAGCGGCGTCTCGAGGTCACGGCTCGACAGGATGTCGTAGGGACTCGGCGGTAGCGGAGCGGCGCGACCGACCGACGCCACGGCCAGGAGGGCGATGCACGTGACGAAGGACCTCATCCCCGGTCGACTCCGCCCCGATTGCGCGCACGCAGCTCGGCGCGCTGCACGTCGTAGCTATAGGCGACGAGCGTATCCCGCTCGTCGTCCTCCATGTGCCGCAACGCCAACGCCAGGAAACGTTGGCCCTTGCGCTCGCTCGCAGGCGACGGATCGCGAACCGCCTCCGCCACGGAGCGCACGATCCGGCAGTAGGGTGCGGGCAGGAGGATCTCGACCTTGAAGGGATCACCCCGTTTGAACGAAAACGGAACGTCGAGTGCGAGCCCAGAGCCCGAGAAGACGACTGGTCGACGATCCTTGCCTGTCAGGCTCTCCGGAACTTCGACGGGCGAGGCGCCCAACAGCAGGTCGAGCTTCTCCTCGATCCGACGCAGCCGCGCCATCAGAGGAGCGTCCTCTTCGTCGTCCGCACCCGCGATCGGTTGAGCCAGGGGATCGGGCAGTGACAGGTCGAAGATCGCGGCTTCGACCGCTTCCCGCTCGAGCGGTGTGATTCGGACCGGCAGGATCGCCGGTACCCGGTAGTAGGCCCGACGGCAATCAGACGACGAACCGTGACGTCGAATCGACTCCTCCGCGCGCACGAAGGCAGCGTCTGGCGCCACGACTTCGAACGGTGAATCGGCGCGACGCAGCCAGCGCGCCTCGTCGCCTGCGTCGCCTCCCGTCGCCTCGTATGAAAGCTCGATCGGGTGTGACGGCGCAGCAGCGTCGTCCTGTCCGCGTGTCGACCGGTCCATCTCCCTCCCGCGCTCCGCCACGCTGGTCGTCGGCGGAATCTCTCCGCACGCGAATTCGGTCCGTGCGTCCGTTCCGGGCTTCGGGCGCGGCTCGAAGATCCAGCATCTGCAGTCCATTCGGTGACACGCAAACGACATGCCAGCTCCCCGCCGATCAACGTATGCTCCAGCCGGCGGGTCGTTTCAGCTCGAAAGGGATCGTCGCAGCCCGAAACGTGATTCGGGTCAGATCTACCGCCCTCCGCGCGGGGAATCAGGCGGCGTCCGCGGCGGCAGGCCCGGCGATCGCATCGAGCCGAGCGCGAATTTCGTCCGCGTCGTAGGGCTTGCAACAGACGCCGGATGCGCCGAAATCGACCGCGAGTCGGACACGACGTGCGTCGGGCCGTGCAAAGGCGAGCAAGACCGGAACATCGGCGAGCGTATCGTGCACACGAATCTGTTCGAGCAGATCGATCCCGGAGCGAATCTCGAGATCGAAGTCGAGTAGAATCGCGACCGCGGAGAGGACCTCCTCGGATGCATCGAGCTCGAAGTCGACCGGGTCGAACGCAACGACCGGCTGATCGAGGTCGTCTTCGAGATCTTCGGCCTCGTTGCGCGATACGGGATCCGCGTCGACGACGACGATCGCTCCCTGCCCGGGTCCTCCGGATTGGGATGGGGCGTTCTCGTCGCGCTCTGATTCGACGTCGTCGTCCGCCATGCTCGATCCTCTGACATGCCCGGAACGGGTGTCGTCTCCCGCACATCGACGAGCGAAAATTCCGACTTGAGCGGAACCCTCGCGTCCGACGGTCCCGCTCCGATGGATCCGGATCAGGCCTTGAGCGTGACGACGCGCGGCGCGACGCGCTCGCGGCGTGCGTGCATCTCGACTGCCGATCGACTGCGTGAGAGCGCCTCGAGCTCGTCCCGAATCGCGTCGCGGCGTGCAGACCCCGCCCGGATCATCGCCGCATCGAGCCGCCGGATCGAATCGAGCGCCGCCCTGACCACGGCACTCGCCGGCTGGCGATCGCGCGCCACGGCCGAGACCCGATCGAACGCCGTATTGCGCGCCGCGAGCGCTGCTGCGAGTGCATCACCCGACTCCGCGGCGAGCATGCGCTCGGCGAGCGCCTCGGTTGCGCCGAGCAGGTGCAAGATCTCGGCTTCGAACTCCTCCGACTCACCGCGCGCCGATGGCCGCATCCTCATAGACTGGTCAGGAAGCCCTGCTGACTCTGGAGACCCGAAATGATCCGCTCCAGATCGCTGAAGCGCGCGATCAAGGTCTCTTCGCGTTGGGCGAGTCGCTGTTCGAAGCGATCGATCGAGGTGTCGAACTCGCGCAGGCGCCGCGCATAGGCCTGATCGCGGGTCGCGAACGTTCCGTCACCCGATCGAACGATCTGCTCGAGACGCGTGGCCATCAGCTGCGCGAATCCCTCGTCGTAGAGATCCGGCACGGCCTCGTCGGGATACGCCAGCAACTCCTCCGGATTCGCAGGCGTCTCGCGCACGGCACCCGTCAGGAACTCCCGAACCGAGAGCGGATCGAGTGCCAACGCCTCTTCGAGCGTATCGCGATCGAGCGCGAGGCGTCCGCCCGACTGCAGCTCCAGGCCGATCATCGCGACCGAGCCGCCGACAGCCTCGTCCTGCGACGGCGCGAACGGGTTGTTCGGATTGCGCTCGAACGAGAAGCCCTTGCTGACGGTCTCGCGCAGCTGCCGCTGTACGTCGCGCAACGTGGAGTCTCCCGCGAGTGGCCCCGCCTGATTCGTCGCTTCGTTGAATCGGAACTGACCGTCGATGAATGTCATCACGTCGTTGTACGCGGTCACGAACGACTCGAGCGCCGCGGCGACCGCGTCGACATCGACACCGACGCTGACCGTGACAGGCGCGTCGCTCGGCGCACCCGTGGCTTCGTCGATCTCGGGGAGCGCGACGAGCTCGAGCGTGATTCCCGTCAGCACGTCGTCGATCGCGTTCGTCTCGCGCTCGATCCGTTGGCCGAAGACCTCGATCACCGATCCCCGAGCCTGATCTTCGGGATCGGGTGGGCGCATCGCCAGGTCGCCCGAGACCGAGAGCTCGTTCTCGACGCCCGTACCGGTCGTCGTGAGGACGAGCTGGAAGGCGTCGTCATCGAGCTGGAGGACATCGGCGCGAATCGTGCCGCCGTTCTCGGCCGAGGTGTTGATCTGGTCGCGGATCTCGAGCAGCGAGAGCGTGTTGCCCTGCGCCTCGATCACGATCTCGGTCGCTTCGACGGGCGGCACCGCGTCGGGATCGGCATTCGGGAGCGCGATCGTGAGCGATTGCTGGCCCGAGAGCGCCGCGTCCGACGCAGACTGCGTGAACGTCTCCGAAAATCGCCGTGATCCCTGAGCGAGCTGCAGGACCTTGACGTCGATGTCGCCCGGCGAGGCGCCCGATCCGGCGCTCACCGTCACGACGTCTTCGTTCGCCGACGAGCCCTCGTAGCGGAGGAATTCCTCGTCGAACGAGAAATCGCTCCCGGAGCGGTTGCGATTGTCGATCTCCCGGGCTGCATCGCGGAGCCTCAAGAGCTTCCCGTTCAGCTCGCGCATCAGACCGCGCTGGCGATCGATCTCCACTCGGCGGCTCTCGATCCGCTCGAGCGGCTGGCGCTCGAGCGCGAGCAATCCGTCGAGCAAAGCCGTCGTATCGAGTCCGCTCGCCAATCCACCGAAGGTCGGACGGCCGATGCCTGAGGTCTCCATGGTCTCGCGTCCTCGCATCCATTCCGGCGCCGCGGCTCACGCGGCGTCACGACGAGGGTTATCGGCCGGAACGAAGGGCGATCTGAGGCGCGCGTTCGGGACGTTTCAATTCGAACGCCCGGCGTCGCAACCGGGTCCGGGCGCGTCGAGCGCCTGATGCAGCGCCGTCATCGTCACGCCGAAGCGATCGACTTGCGGTGCGATCTCGTATTCGAGCGAATCCGCGATCAGGATCGGGTCTTCATTCGACTGGGCATCGAGCAATTGCTCGAGTCCGGGCTGGAGATCTACCTGGAGTGCTGCCAGCGCGCTCGCTTCTTCATCGCCCAAGACGGCGACGACCGAGTAGGCGATGCCGGTCAGCACCGTCAACGAATCGCTCAGATCGGCCAGCAATCGCGCACCCAGATCGGGCCGTCCGCCGCGGTAGTGACCGACCGTCTCGTCGATCGCGCGCGCGATCTGTTTCGTATATTCGGCGCCCTGCTCGAGTACGGAGCGCGCAACCTGTCGCGTCGGTCGCCGTTCCAGGGCGACGCGGCGGATGCCATCGAGCGACCGGGTCTCGAGCTCGCCGAGCGCCTCGGGTGGCAGCGGCTCTCCATCGATTTCGATATGCACGACGACCGAGGCCTCGTGCTGGGCGTCGAGCCGCTCGGTCACCGCGACGAGCTCGGCCAGATTGGCACAATCCGACAGGTCGATCCGCTGTGTTTCGCCGTTCAGAATCAAGTCCACACGCGATCCCCCTCTTCGTGAACCGGGAGCTGAGCAAGCGACGTGCCACTCGCACGAGCGAGGGCGAAGCTCGCCGAACGCGACGGGCCGGGGATGCGCGGTGACGCTGAGAGCGGGGCACGGCGCTTGCACCCCTTCCAGGCCAGGATCGAAGGCGGCGCAACAGCTGCTCGAGGGGCACCCAGGGCAGTGATTGGTGTCCATAACGGTTTCGAATCGAAAGGGGACTTGCATTGCGAAAGCGCCAATCGGCAGCGAGTGCCATCGATCCCCGCTTCGTCGCGGAGGTTTCGAGCAACCACCAACGCGACCTCGCGCGAGCGCTTCGCTTCGTCGATCGGGCTGCGGAGATCGGCTGTGACGGCGTCAAGTTCCAGCTCTTCCGGATCGATCGACTCTTCGCACCCGAGATTCTCGAGCGGAGCGCGATCCACCGGGCGCGCCGCCGCTGGGAGCTGCCCGAAGCCTTTCTCGCGCCGATCGCGGCGCGATGTCGACAGCGCGGGATCGAGTTCGGCTGCACTCCCTTCCATCTCGAAGCCGTCGAGGCGCTCGCGCCCTTCGTCGACTTCCTGAAGATCGCCTCCTACGAGCTCCTCTGGGACGAGCTGTTGGCTGCGTGCGCCCGGACCGGACGGCCGCTCGTCTTGTCGACGGGCATGGCGACGCTCGCCGAGGTCGAGCACGCAGTCTGCGTGATCGAGCGGGCCGGAGGCCGGGATCTCACGCTGCTCCACTGTGTCTCGGGCTATCCGGCACCGGCGGATCGGGCCAACCTTCGTGCCATCGATACGCTCCACGCGCTCGCACGCGACGACTCTCCACTCTCGATCCAGATCGGATGGTCCGACCACACCGTCGAGCCGGGCGTCATCCAACGCGCCGTACACGCGCACGGCGCCCGCTTCGTCGAGTTCCACCTCGACCTCGAGGGCGAAGGCGACGAGTTCGAGACGGGCCATTGCTGGCTGCCCGCAGCGATCGAGGAGACGATTCGCCAGGTGAGGGTCGGAGTGCGCGCGAGTGGTCGGGGGGAGAAGATCCCCAGCGACATCGAAGCGCAGGAACGCAGCTGGCGTGCGGATCCGAGCGACGGTCTCCGACCCCTGCGACCGATCCGGCCCACCTGGTCGCCCTCGGCGTGAGCGATCGGATCGCAGTCGATTTCATCGTCGCCGGGGGAACCGCGCTCGGCCTCGGGCACGTGATGCGCTCGGCCGCCCTCGCGCGTGCTGCCTCTTCCCGCGGCTTTCGCGTGCGGGCCTTCGTCGCCGGCGACCCGGTCGCGCGCGAGGCCTTCGGATTCGCCGCGGGCGCGTGCGAAGTCCAGACGTGGACAGCCTGCTCGCAGACACGGGTCGCGCCAATCGTCGTGCTCGACTACCCGGAGCGTAAAGGCCCCTGGCTGACGCGATTGGCCGCGAGCGGTCGAGCTGGCGTCGTGCTCGACGACCTGCGCAGCATCGGCCGCGCCGACCTCAGCATCCTTCCGGGCCTCCATCACTCGGACCGGGTCGACGACACCCCTTTCTCGGACGGACCCGATCGCAAGCGCGCTCCCGGCCCGCCGACGCGATCCCGGCCGTCGCCGGCCCGAGCGATCCTCAGCGGACCCCGCTATTCGATCATCTCGGAGGCCCACCGCGCCCTGCCCCGCCGCCCGCGCCAGGACCGCAAGGGGCTGTTGCTCTCACTCGGCGGATCCGATCCACACCACGCCACGCCGGTATTGACACGCCTGGTCGATCGGGTCCTCGCGTCGCTGCCCGCACGACGCCAGGCGGACTACTGGCCGCGGATCGCCGTGCTGGGTGCAGCCTTCGACGATCCCGACCGGGAGATCGCGCGCACGCTCGAACGGGCGGGCTGGCAGGTCCGTCAGGCACTGCGCGCAAGCGAGATGGCCGAGTGCATGGCAGCACCACGCCTTGCGGTCGCCGGCTTCGGAACGAGCCTCGTCGAGCTCGCCTGGCATGGGACGCCCTTTCTCGCGCTCGCCCAACAGACAGGGGACGTCGCACACGCCAGCCGACTCGAAGCACGTGGGCTCGGCCTCGCACTCGGCTACGCGGCTCGGATCGAGCCCGCCGTTGCCCTACCCAAGATCCGGCGAGCGCTCGTCGACGAGGCCTGGCAATACGCGTCCGCCGAGCGTGCGTTCGAGGCGATCGATTCTGGTCTCGGCGTCGAGCGCATTCTCGACCGACTGGCGGCACTCTCCACGGCGCGGACGGCCGCTCGCGATTCGCCGCGGGAGTCCGGGGGCTTCGCTCAGGGACGCGGACCCGGCGCGTAGCCCCCGTGCCCCGGTCGATTCCGGCGCGGAGCGACTGCGTCGACGCGAACACCCGCTTGCGATCCGACCTCGTCGAAGCTCGCCTCGAAGGCATCGAACCACGCGCGGGCACGCTCGACACCCCGTTCCGCGGCTTCGAACAGGAACGTCGATTCCTCGATCAGCTGCTCGTGAGTCGGATCGAGTCGCTCGGTCTGGCGCGTCGCCCGGATCGCATCGAAGATTTCGGGCTGTACGAGTGCGTCGAGCCAGGGCATCCGCTCGAGCTGTCGTCGCACGCGTTTCTCGTGGCGTGCGAAGCCGCGTAGCACCTCGAGTCGACGCTGCTCGTTCTGCGCGAAGGTCGGGCGACGCGTCTGCTGACGTGCGAAGCGGAGGGCCTTGGCGATGTCGCGATCCGTTCGACTCAGGCTGCGACGTGCCAGGTCGATCGGCTCGCGAAAATCCTCGAGCTCGAGCGGGGACCAGCCCGCCAGCGCGTCGTCGAGCAGGGCCCTGGCATCGAAGCTCTCGGTCGCGTGCGCTTCCAGCATCTCCCCGAAGCGACGATGCGGAAGACCGGGCAGCCGAGCCCCCCCTTCGGTGCAGTTGATCAAGGCGCGCCCGAGCTCCCGGAAGAGCCGGCCGACCTCCCGGTACTGCTCGATGAACGACGCGTAGGCGCGCCAGGTCGGCACCCTCTCTCCTTCGTTCCAGCCGTCGACCCAGATCGTCCGGCCCGAGTTCTTGACGTCGGTCACCGTCGCGAGGTCCCGATCGCCCAGCAGTCCGACCTTCTGCTTCATGTTCTTGAAATGGCAGGATCCGTCCTCGGTCATCTCGACCTCCACGCAGTCATAGGCCGAGCTCCTGGCATAGGCGCGCCCGTCCGTGAAGGCCAGATCCTGTCCGATCAGCAGGATCGGATCGGCCCCGAGCGCCAGCGCGAGACCGACGGCGCCTTGTGCAACGGTCCCGCCGCCGATCGTGAAGCAGCGCTCACCCTTGGCCTCGGCGATCCAGCGCCCCATCGGGCTGGCAGCCGGCGTCGCCACGAAGGTCCCCCGCGTCGGCACGTCGAAGAGCGCCGGATGGCTGTCGGGCGTGAGGGCGACGTGGAGACCACCCGTCTCACCCGCTGCCGTCAGCTGGTGCGACACGTCGCGACTCTCCAGGATGTGGACCAGGTCCGGCTCGATACCCGCTGCCCGCAGCGACCCGAGCGTCTGTCCGATCGCCACGATCAGGATGCAGTCGCGATAGGCTCGCAACAGCGGCAGCTGTTGGTCGAGTGAGGGACCCGCGGCCACGACGACCGCAGGACGGCCCGAGAACCGGCCCGCCAGCTCCCCGAAGCAGGGCCGTCGCGCAATCCGCCGACCATTGCCCGCAACGACCGTCGCCCACGTGTTCAGCATCGAGATCGACGTCAGTGAGCGCGTATCGGAGGCATCCTTCACTCGACGGGTCCGATCGACGATCTCCGCCACGCGCTCGGGATCGAGCCGCAGGATCGACGGATGGGTGAAGACGCGCAGGCGCAGTCCGGGCGAATAGCGTGCGTTCAGCAGGTTCGTGAATTGTTCGGGGTCGGATGCGATATAGAAGTCGGCCTCGGTCGCCAGCAGATTCGTGATCGAGACACGTTCCAGCGCCGCTCGGAGTCGTTCGAGTGAAGGTTCGTAGACGATCACGGTCGCGGGATTCCGCTCGCAATAGGGTGTGAACTGCAGACCGAGACCGAAGCCCACGGCGACCATGATGTCGGCCGGCTCCGCTGCCATCGATTCCGCCAGCTGCCGACCCTCGCGCTCCGGATCGTAGGCGGAGCCGAGCAGAACTCCGGCCTCCCGGAGCACGCATGCCCCACGCGGGCCGATCACCTCCTCGATCCCCTCGCTCGAGGCGTTTTCGAGCCGCGCCGCGAGCTGCGGGCTGCGGCGGCGAATCGATTTCAGGTTCTTCTCAAAGACCGCTCGAGATTCCAAGACTGCTCTCCGTTCGATAGACGAGACCGCGCTGGGCGAGGCGCGCTCGGGAGATGGCGCCGGTGTCGCCCGGCACGTAGCCCTCGAGCGAGAACGAGAATCGCTGGCGTCCACGCAGGAACGAAGCACGCGTCTCGTCCTGCTCGGCGGCGCTATGGGAGAGCCGCAGGAAGAAGGCGTCGTCGACCTCTGCGAAGTCGATCATTGGGACGGTCGCCGCCTCGGCCAGGTCGGCCGTGACGATCAGGCCCTGACGATCATCCTCGAAGGCCACCCAGCCCTCGCTGGCACCGAGACAGGAGGTTGCCGACACGGCGTGCGAGACGGCTCGCGACTGCTCGATCGAGGCGCCGGCTGGCAGACGCCACCACTCCTGATCGCGACCGCCATTCACGGTGCCGAACCGGAGTCGATCGCGATCCCACGAGTCCGGGAGCAGGCTCACGAGACCGAGTCGCAGGCTCGCGAGCCGGGCATCGTGGAATCCGAGATCGTGGACGAGGTCGAGTCGTGGGCGATCGCGATAGAGCCGGAAGCGTTTGCGCCAGGGCCCGAGAGCGGTCTCGACGGCCGCGTCGTACGTGACGCGCACGCCACCCGATGCCTCGTCGACCGGCGCGATCTCGACATGCTCGAGATCCGTCAGCTTGCGACCCCCCTCCGTCAGCGCAACGACATGCCCGCTATAGAAATCCGGCGTGTAGGCGATCGCGTCGAAGCTGCCGTGGGGGATCGTGCCGAGGAGCGGCCGCGCCGGACCGAGCCCCGGAAAGACGAGCGATTCGATCGCCCCACCGCGATGGGGAAGCCAGGCGAGCTCGACGCGTGCCGTCGCCGCTCCACGGGACTCGCCGTGACTCACACTCGTCTCGCTGGTACGCGCTCGCGGCACGAGGCGCAGCCCCAGTCGTTCGCGGGGCGCCAGGTGCGGGATGAGGACGACGATCGCCTCTCGTACGCTTCCGTCACGATGCCGGCTGCTGACCTCGAGCTGTGCGTCGGACGCGGCGACCGGCCGCCCGTCGGGCGTATGACACGTCGCATCCTCGAAGCGTCCCGCCGGCAGCCGGATCGGAATCTCGACGGGCATTCCGGTCCACGCCTCGGCGTGCGGGTTGACGAGCAGCAGATCCTCGCCCTCGGCGAGCTCGGGCGTCGATGCGGCCAACCGCAGGCCAGCGGCTTCACGAGCCACACCGAGCTGTGCTTCGAACTCGGCGATCTTCTCCTGGGTCGCGCGCGTCCGGAAATCGCTCCGCCAGAGCTCGACCAGACGTTCGGCGGCATCGGCATCGAGTCCCCCGCTCGACCGGTCGAGGCTCGCGATCGACCGCTCCGTACGGAGCAGCGCCTGACAGCGGGTATTCATCCCGAAGCCATCGCGGCCGGAGACAGCCCATCGGGTCGGGTTGTAGCGGGGCTGCTTCTTGCACGGGATCGGATCCTCGGCGCTCCCCAGCCGGACGGATGGAAGCGGCTCGTCTGACTGGACGACGTCCCTCGGCAGCACGAACTCGAAGCGCGAATCCTCGGCGAGCCTGCGAAAGAGATCGATCAGGCGGTCCAGCTCGCGACGACCGTCGCGCGGCGCGGGTAGCTGCCGTGACGGCCGGTAGTCGAAGATCTCGACATCGCCTCCGTACAGGCAAAGCGCCGGGTCGGCGCCGACGGGCCCGACATCCGGGAAGTCGAGCGCTCCGGCCTCACGTTCCGCGTGCCGTGCATCGATGCCGACGAGGCGGGAGAGCAAGCGGTCGAGCTCGGCGTGGGGAATCTCTCCATGCGCGACGCGCTGGACCTTCTGGAAGACGACCGAATCGTTCCACAGAACGATCGGGCCTGGCCCGGAGCGCGTCACGAGTCGCGCGGGCTGACAGCGAAGGGGTCGCAGCTCGGGCCGACGGGAGGCGGGGTTGTTCCATTCCATGACGAGCCGCGCGGCCCCTGCCTCTCGATAGAGCGGCGCGAGCCCATCCGACCAGGTCTGCTCGTTCACGAAGAAGGTGTCGGGAACGATCCCGAGCCGCTCGCGGAAGGCGGCGAGGCCACGTGACAGGTTCTCACGATTGATCTCGACGGGGACGAGGGGCGCGACGACCTGCGCCCAACCCGAGACGATCGGCTCGACCAGCCCCCGTTCGACGAGACCGGCGAAGCGCTTCAACCACTCGGGGTCCTCTCGCGCGAGCGTTTCGAGGGTTCGCGCGTTCATCTCGAAGCCGATCGGGATCGCCCAGCGTTCGGGCAGCTCGAGCAGCGGCCAATAGCAGGCGGCGAGCACGCTCGGCCGATCGGCATCCGGAATCGCCGAGAAGTCGAGATTCGCATGAAAAGCGGTAAAGAGACGCAAACGCGTCATCTCGCCTGCTCGCGAAGGATCCGAGCCAGGTGCTGGACGATTCGATCGACCTGCCCCGGATCGAGGCCGGGGAAGAGCGGCAGCGACAGCAGTCCGAGATAGGCCGCCTCGGTCCTCGGCAGGTCGCCCCATTTCGATCCGAAGCGCGTCCGGTAGTAGGGCTGCAGATGAATCGGTATGTAGTGGACCTGGGCGCCGATCCCCGCCTCGTGGAGCGCCCGATAGACGCCCGCACGGCCAGCGCGCAGTCGATCCGGCTCGAGGCGGATCGGGTAGAGATGCCAGGCCGAACGCGTGCCGGCCCGCTCGCGCAGCCGATGGACACCCGTCACGCCCTCGAGCAGGGTGTCGTAGCGCCTGGCGATCGATCTCCGCGATTCGAGATTCGCATCGAGATGGGCGAGCTGACTCGTCCCGAGCGCCGCGGCGAGATCGCTGAGCCGGTGGTTTCCCGACAGCTGCTGCATCTCGTAGACCCAGGCACCCGACTGCTCACGGCCGAGCGCTTCGGGTAATCCGAGCCCCATGTGGCGGGATGGATCGCGCTCCATGCCATGCTCGCGCAAGAGTCGACAGCGTTTGGCCAGGGCCTCGTTGCGCGTCACGATCGCGCCGCCCTCACCCGTCGTCACGTGCTTGGCGGGGTGGAACGAAAAGCACGCGATCTCCGCACTGGCGGCAATCTCCTCTTCCGCGTCGCGTGCACCGAGCGCGTGACAGGCGTCCTCGAGCAGAAACCGTTCCGAACCGAGCCGGGCTCGGCACGCGACGCGATCGGCGACGTGACCCGCATAATGCACGAGCACGGCACCCTTCGTGCGCGGCGTCGTCTTGCGTTCGAGATCTGTCGCGTCGAGCGCAAGCGTGTCCGACTCGACGTCGACGAAGATCGGAGTCGCGCCGGCGAGCAGGACTGCGTTCGCCGTGGCCAGGAAGCTCAGAGACGGGACCAGCACCTCGTCTCCTGGTCCAACGCCCAGAGCAGCCAACGCGATTTGCAGCGCCGACGTACCGCTCGAGACCGCGACGGCTTGCGTGGCGCCCGTTCGATCCGCGAGTGCATGCTCGAAGGAAACGACGCGAGGCCCCTGCGTCAGACGATCCGAAGACAGGACGTCCGAAACCGCCGTACGATCCTCCGTTCGCACCTCGTGTCGGCAGTAGGGAATCATGCGCGCGGCTCAGCGCCCGAGGGCCGACGCTTTCGCGCGCTGAGGCGGGCTGCTCGAAGGCTCATCGGACGCGACGAGCGCCGCGACATGGCTGCGGAGGGATTCGACCGTCAGCCATTCCCGGTTCGTCTCGCTCGAGTAGACGAACCCATCGGGCAGGACGCGGCCCGCCACGGTCGCCGGCGGGTCGCTGCCTGCATCGGGCCGCACGATGAATTGGCGACCGACGTCCAGGGTGTTGCGGGATTCTTCCGCCGTCAACAGCACCTCGTGCAGCTTCTCGCCCGGCCGGCGGCCGACTTCATCGATCGTCGCAGTCGGAGCGATCGCTCGCGCCAGATCGACGATCCGCATGCTCGGGATCTTCGGTACGAAGATCTCGCCGCCGCGCATCTCGCCGACGGCGTGAAGTACCAGATCGACGGCCTCCTGGAGCGAGAGCCAGAAGCGGGTCATGCGGCGATCGGTGATCGTGAGGACGCCCGACTCGGCCTGGCGCCGGAAGAGCGGAATCACGCTTCCCCGACTCCCCATCACATTGCCGTAGCGCACACACGAAAATCGGGTGTCCCGGGACCCCGCATAGACGTTGCCGTGGACGAAGAGCTTCTCGGAGCAGAGCTTCGTCGCTCCGTACAGATTGACGGGATTCACGGCCTTGTCCGTCGACAGGGCGACCGTCCTGCGAACACCCGCATCGATCGCGGCGTCGACGACGTTTTGCGAGCCCTGGATATTGGTCTTGACCGCTTCGGCCGGATTGAACTCGCAGATCGGCACGTGCTTCAGGGCCGCAGCGTGAACGACCAGGTCGATCCCGTGCATCGCACGCGCGAGCCGATCGGCGTCACGCACGTCCCCGATACAGAATCGTACACGCGGATCCTGGCCGAGGGCCTCGGCCATGTCGTACTGCTTGAGCTCGTCGCGGCTGTAGACGCGGATCGTGCAGGCGTCGCCATCCGCCAGCACCCGGCGTACGAACGCCTGGCCGAAGGAGCCCGTGCCCCCCGTCACGAGGATTCGCAACGGACCCTCCTGGGCACTGCCCGGGTCTTGCTTGCCCTCTCGCGCGGGCCGCGCCGTCGTCCAAGCCACACGCGAAGAGCTAGCAAGACGAATGCCAAGCAGATGCTGTTCTGCTGCCGATCAGCGCCCCGACGAGAGCGCGCTCGGCACGCCGCCGTTCGACCTGGAACGCACGCCTTCAGATTGAATGACGCGGGGGAAGGAATCGACCCTAGGGCGCGCTCCCCTCGACGGCATCGCCGATCCGACGCGCGTCGAAATCGACCGAGCCGCGGGAGATCGCAACCCATGCCTCGTTCAGGGTAGTGAGAACTTTCGAGGCTTCATCCAGGGCTTGTACCGATCCGCGTGCATTGGCCTCGAGCAGTCGCTCACTGACGAAGACGTAGAGCGCATCGAGATTCGTCGCGATCTCGCCCCCGTCCTCGAGATTCAGGCTGTTCTGGAGCTCGTTCACGATCGCGAGCGCCTTCCCGATCGCCGTCGCCCGATGTGCGACCGCACCCTCTTCCTGGAAGCCCTTCGCGTTTCGGATGAAACGGATCGCTCCCTCGTAGAGCTTGACGATCACCATCTCCGGCGAAGCCGTCCTGATCTCCATCTCGCGATATCGAGCGCCCAATGATTCTCCCTGGTCTCGGAACGCACCGGCCTCACCGACTCCTGTCGGCGACTCCACGCTCCGTCTGAAGGGCTCGAGCGGTCGGACCCCGCCTCGACCTTACGAAGCGGGGTCCAGGGTCGCCGAGCCGAGCGGCTAGTTGAGCAAGGCCAACGCGCTCTGCGTCGAGACGTTCGCCTGCGCCAGCACCGAGATTCCCGCCTGCTGCAGCACCTGGTTCCGCGTCAGATTCGCCGTCTCGTTCGCGAAGTCGACGTCCCGAATCCGGGACTCCGCCGCCGACGTGTTCTCGCTCGCAATCGCCAGCGATCGGATCGACGATTCGAGTCGATTCTGAACCGTACCGAAGCTCGCGCGCAGCGATGCGATCTGAGCGATCGCACTGTCGAGGTCTCCGAGGGCCGAACGCGCCGCCGCCTGCGTGCTGACAGTCGCATTCGCGGAGCCCGCGCCAAGCCCGATCGACGAAGTCCGCGCGTCGACGCTCTGGACCGTGATCTGGTCGTTGCTCGTGTTGTCGACGCCGATCTGGAAGGTCGAAGAGCCACCACCCTGTAGGATGCTCGTGCCGTTGAACTCGGTGACGGCCGCGATCCGGTTGATCTCGTCCGTGAGGTCCTGGAACTCGTTGTTGATCGTCGCACGCTCGGTATCACCCAAGGTGCCGTTCGCGGCCTGGATCGCCAGCTCGCGCTGGCGAACGAGAATCCCACTCACCTCGTTGAGCGCCCCCTCACCGATCTGGAGAAAGGAGATGCCGTCGTTGGCGTTGCGCTGGGCCTGCCCGATGCTCCGGATGTCTGCCCGGAAGCGCTCCGAGATCGCCAGCCCCGCTGCGTCGTCCGCAGCCCGTGTGATACGCAGACCCGAAGACAGCCGCTGCAGGCTGCGCTGGAGATTGCCGGTCGATTCGGACAGATTCCTCTGCGCGTTGATCGAGGCGATATTGGAATTGACTCTGAGTCCCATGACGGGGGATCCTCCTTGATGATCTCGAGCCCACCGAATCCTTCGTGAGCTTCCAGTCAGTGTTCGAACCGGCGAGAAACTGAGGTCGTTCCCCACCGGTCATCTTGTTGCTTCGTTCTCCACTCGCTGAGCGAATGCCAGCGGTGAACCTTCATCGAGCGCGCGACGTATTCGTCGCGTGCCCCCTATACGATCCGACTATCCGAGCAACGACAGTGCGCTCTGCGTCGACACGTTCGCCTGCGCAAGCACCGAGATTCCCGCCTGTTGCAGCACCTGCGTTCGCGTGAGCTCCGCCGTCTCGCTCGCGAAGTCGACGTCGCGAATCCGCGACTCCGCCGCGGAGGTATTCTCGATCGCGACGGCAATCGAGCGGATCGACGACTCGAGTCGATTCTGAACCGTGCCGAACCCGGCACGAAGCGAGGCCACCTGCGAAATCGCGCTATCGATCGCAGCCAGCGCAGAGCGCGCCCCCGACTGAGTCGTCACGTCCAGACTCCCCACGCCGACCGCCGCCGCGGCGGCAGAGACGCCAGAAACGCTGATGCGATCGTTCGTGCTGTCATTGACACCGACCTGGAACGTGATCGCCGAGCTCGTATTGAGCACGGAGGTGCCATTGAACTCGGTCACTGAAGCGATCCGATCGATCTCTTCGACGAGATCCTGGATCTCGTTGTCAATCGTCGTGCGCTCCGTGTCACCGAGCGTGCCGTTGGCCGCCTGGATCGCGAGCTCGCGCTGGCGCACGAGGAGCCCGCTCACCTCGTTGAGCGCACCTTCGGCGATCTGGAGAAGCGAGATCCCGTCGTTCGCGTTTCGTTGTGCCTGACCGAGGCTTCGCACGTCCGCCCGGAAATTCTCCGAGATCGCGAGTCCAGCCGCGTCGTCGGCCGCGCGCGTGATGCGCAGCCCCGAAGAGAGTCGCTGCAGCGACTTCTGCAGATTCGTCGTCGTGTTGGCCAGATTGCGCTGGGCATTGATGGATGCGGTGTTCGCGTTGACTCGAAGACCCATGTTCGTTCGTTCCTCCTTGAGAAGTCGGGCTCGTCATCCGTGACGAGCCGAGATTCACGTTTCTGGATCGACTCGCGCGTTCGACGGTCAGGAGAGGTTGGAATGCTCCCGCGAACGCCTAACATTCGAGATCGTTCGGGATCCCTCGATTGCAATGACAATGCCAGATCGATCGATCTGCAACGCGTCGGCACCTCCTGGCAGCCCGAGAGCAACTGACGACGCAACTCCCGGCACCCCGTTGGACGCGTTCGAGACGCCGCGAAGCGGCCCGAAACGCCACGATTCATTTCGAAATGCGTGCCGCCCCCACGATTCAGATCGAACGACGAGCCACCAGAGAGACCCGCGCACGACTCGTCTCTTCCCGGATTCCGCGCCCAGAAAGACGAAACGCTCCGCGGGTTTCGTACCCGCGGAGCGTTCTACCCGACGTCCAGCGCATGCGGCGAGTGGAGTGCCTACAGCGCTCGTGCTCGCGACTGCTATTGGAGCAATGCCAGCGCGCTCTGCGTCGAGACGTTTGCCTGCGCCAGGACCGAGATCCCTGCCTGCTGCAACACCTGATTTCGAGTGAGCTCGGCCGTCTCGTTCGCGAAGTCGACGTCGCGGATCCGCGACTCGGCGGCGGACGTATTCTCCTGCGCGATCGCCAGGGACCGGATCGTCGACTCGAGACGATTCTGCACCGTGCCGAAGGTTGCACGCAACGACGTGATCTGGGAGATCGCACTATCGAGGACCGACAGCGTCGCCCGCGCACTCCCGACGGAGCTGACGGAGACGCCTGCCCCGAAGCCGATCGCCGAGGTCTGGGCGTCGACGGCATTGACGGTGATGCGATCGTTCGAGGTACTGTCGACGCCGATCTGGAATACCGTGGACGCGGTGCCCTGCAGGATCGCCTGGCCGTTGAACTCCGTCACGGCCGCGATCCGATTGATCTCGTCGACGAGGTCCTGGAACTCGTTGTTGATCGTGTCACGCTCGCTGTCGCCGAGCGTGCCGTTCGCGGCCTGGATCGCGAGCTCGCGTTGGCGAACGAGGATGCCGCTCACCTCGTTGAGCGCGCCCTCGGCGATCTGGAGGTAGGAGATGCCGTCGTTGGCGTTGCGCTGGGCCTGGCCGAGGCTGCGGATCTCCGCGCGGAATCCCTCGGAGATCGCCAGACCGGCCGCGTCGTCCGCCGCGCGCGTGATCCGCAGGCCCGAGGACAATCGCTGGAGCGACTTCTGCAGGCTCGTCGTCGTGTTCGCCAGGTTGCGCTGCGCATTGATGGAGCTGACATTGGAGTTGACTCGAAGACCCATTCCGGTTTCCTTTCGATCGATTCGCGGCGGCCCGATTCCACGCGTCGGCCACGTTCCGCGCTAGTCGAGCAGCGGCAGCTATCCGAGCAGAGACAGTGCGCTCTGCGTGGAGACGTTTGCCTGCGCCAGGACCGAGATCCCCGCCTGCTGCAACACCTGATTTCGAGTGAGCTCGGCCGTCTCGCTCGCGAAGTCGACGTCGCGAATCCGCGACTCGGCTGCCGAGGTATTCTCGACGGCGACCGCGATCGAGCGGATGGCGGATTCGAGACGATTTTGCACCGTACCGAATCCCGCGCGGAGTGAAGCGATCTGGGAGATCGCGCTGTCGATCAATGACAGCGATGCACGGGCGCCGGCCTGACTGGTAACGGACACGCCGCTCACGCCGATCGCGTCGCTGCTGGCCAGAACGCCGGAGACCGTGATCTGATCGTTCGTGCTGTCATTGATACCGATCTGGAACGTGATCGAGGAGGCGGTATTGAGGACCGACGTGCCGTTGAATTCGGTCACGGCGGCGATCCGATCGATCTCGTCGACGAGATCCTGGATCTCGTTGTCGATCGTCGTGCGCTCGCCGTCGCCGAGCGTGCCGTTGGCGGCCTGGATTGCGAGCTCGCGCTGGCGCACGAGGATTCCGCTCACCTCGTTGAGCGCGCCCTCGGCGATCTGGAGGAGCGAGATTCCGTCGTTCGCGTTCCGTTGTGCCTGACCGAGACTTCGCACGTCGGCTCGGAAATTCTCCGAGATCGCGAGCCCAGCGGCGTCATCGGCGGCACGAGTAATGCGCAGCCCGGACGAGAGGCGCTGCAGCGACTTCTGCAGGTTCGTCGTGGTGTTCGCGAGATTGCGCTGGGCATTGATGGATGCGGTGTTCGAGTTGACGCGAAGGCCCATGATCGATCGTTCCTCCCTGAGACCGGACTCGCCGTCCTTGGCGATGCACGCGTGGCTCGCGTGCGACGATCGGGGTACTGCAATGGCGATGCCAGCTTCGCCAGCTCGCAACCGACCGGCACGGGCGCTTCATACGAGTGCAACCGCAGGCGGAAGTCCACGCAAAGCGGTCGACGCGGCGGCCCCGGATCGGAGGCGTTCTTTTCAGCCCGAGACACCGCGTCTCCGGCCCTTTCAAGCTGCAGGCTCCGCGATCTCCGACACCACCAGATCGGAGGTCAACCCGGTACTGATCTTGCTTTCGATTCCTCGTCTCACACGACCGGCGTCGCGGCTCGACACGAGCTGCGGCGAGCGCGCCGCGAAGCGCACACGATCGCGAGACGAGCGGGGGCCAGCACACGTGACCGAAGCGGGATCGATGATCACGAGGGTGAAGTCCGCTCGGATACGCCGCCCGATGCTCGATCTGACCCTGCCCGGGGGCCTCGAGCTCGATGTCGGCGTCCGGAATCACGAGCGACGACGCCGACTCCTCGAATGGCTCGGGAAGGGCCTTCGACCGGGGCGCCCCGGCCGGCTGCTGCGCGAATACCCCCTGCTCTTCGCCCGCGAGTCCACGGCGATTCCGATCAGCCTCTGGCGAGGCGATCGCCCACTCTCCGCGTGCGTGCTCTGGCCGGCCCACTTTCGCATCGGCACCAGCCGATTGCGGACGGGTGTCGTCTCGCTCGTCTACACCGATACCGAAATGCGCAGGCAGGGCCTGGCCGCTCGCGTCGTGGCCGCCGCTGTCGAGGCAGCCGCCACGCACGATCTCGGTCTCACACTCCTGTGGAGCGAGCAGGACGCCCTCTATCGTGCGGCCGGCTTCGAGCCGATCGGAACTGAAACGCTCCTTCATCTCGACGCCGACACTTCGGCACGCGCCGAGCAAGCCCTCGCCTCTCGCGACGACGCGACACCCCTCCTCCTCTCCCGGCCGAGAGGCGCGGATTGGCAAGCGATCGCCGCGATGCGGAGCACGCGTCCCTGCGGCCTCGACTTCTCGGGCGAAGACCTGACTCGCCTGTCGGCGATTCCCGATACGAGCACCTGGATCGCCAAGGCCGGCGACACCCTCGCGGGCTTCGCCATGCGCGGCCGCGGTGACGATCTCACGGAGGTGATTCACGAGTGGGGAGGGGAGCCCGCAGCCGCGTTGCACTGCTGCCGGGCATTGATGCGAGAGCTTGCCGCCGGCCGTGAGGGCTTCTTGCTCGCACCCGTTTCACGCACACCGCTCGCATGGGCCTTGCGTCGTGCGGGGGCGCGACGGATCGAACGACCGCTGGTCTGGGCCCGGATCGCCGGGGAGGAGGCCCTGGCGGCGGATCTATCGACCTGGCTCGATACGTCTCTCACTTTGACGCCGACGGCCCCGACGACTCTCGAGCCGCTGCCGACTCGCCGACGTTTCGATCTGCAAACCGACCTCGGTCGGAGCGGGTTCGACCAGAAGACGCTGCTCACCTGCTTCCTCGGCGATCCGGCCGGGGCTGCCCTCGATGCCGAACGGGTGCGTCTGCGTGCCTTGCTGCCCGCGCCGACACACGAACGCATTCCGATGCCGTTTTTCGTATGGGGTCTGGAGTCGATCTGACGATGATCTGGGTAACGCGACTCGACGGCGACCGACTCTTGTTGAACGACGACCAGGTGCTCTACGTGGAGGCCACGCACGACACGATGCTCGTACTCTCGACGGGCGAGCGGCTGCGCATCCTCGAGTCACCCGACGAATTCGTCCGGCGCGTCGCAGTCTGGAGACAACGGGTCATGGGCTTGTCGGTCTTGCACGAGCTCGAACCGACCGGCAACGCCGACGGGGACCAGGAATAGGCGATGGATCGCACGAGTCTCGCTGGCCTCACACTCGGTCTCGCTGCGCTGATCGCGACGCAGGTACTCGAGGGCGGACATCTCTCCTCCCTCGTTCAGGGACCCGCCGCCGCGATCGTGACACTCGGCACCTTCGGCGCGACGCTGCTCTCGTGCAGCGAGTCCCAGCTGCGTGCGACGCGCGGTGCGCTCGCGTCGGTCTTCGTGCCCCCGAGCGACCGCAGAGCGATCCTGCCGACACGCTTTCGCGACCTGGCACGCGTCGCGCGCAAGGACGGGCTCGTGGCACTCGACAACGCCCACAATGCGCTGCCCACGCCCTTCATGCGACGCGGACTTCGCCACGTGATCGACGGTGTGGAGGAGGGCCAGCTCCGCGAGGTGCTCGAGGCCGATACCCGCGCGCGATCCGCCAACGCGGAGGGCGCGGCGACCGTACTCGAGGTCGCGGGCGGATACGCACCGACGATGGGGATCCTCGGAGCCGTGCTCGGTCTCGTCCGCGCCCTCGAATCCTTGGCCGATCCCGAAGCACTCGGCGCGGGGATCGCAATCGCGTTCGTCGCGACGATCTACGGCGTCGGCGCCGCAAACCTGCTGCTGTTGCCCCTGGCGAGCAAGATCCGCGAGCGCATCCGTCAGCAGGAGCAGGAAGACGAAATGGTGATCGACGGGATTCTCGGCTTGCAGGCCGGCATCTCGCCGCGCGCGATCGAGCGCGGGCTCCTTGCCCATCTGGTCCGAGAAGAAGAGTGATGCCGTCGAAGCGACGAGGCGCGGATCGCGACGCCGGAGGGGCGAGCCACCGCGATCGTTGGCTGCTCTCGTATGCGGACTACATGACGCTGTTGCTGGCTCTCTTCGTCGTGCTCTATGCGAGCGCCCGGATCGAGATCACACAGAGCCCACAGGTCGCCGACACCGTCGTCGAAGGCCTGCGATCCGCCTTCGTCGATGCCGCCGCAGCACCCGACCCGTCGCTCGGGCCCGCCCACCAGCCCGCGGCCACATTCGCCAAGACGACCGCCCTCGAACCGATCTCACCGCTCGACCGACTGGAGGGAGAGCTCACGGATCTGCTCGACGCGGAGCGCCGTAAACGATCCCAATCGCTCGGCATCAGCCTGCGAAGGAGCGAACGGGGCCTGGTGCTCTCGCTCGCTTCGGCCGAGTTCTTCCCGGAAGGCGGCGTCGCCATCACACCGGAACGCCGACAGCTCCTGGCAGGCCTCGCACCGATACTCGCGAGCTCTCGTGCAGACCTCCGATTCGAGGGCCATTCGGACGACCTGCCGATCGAGAGCGAGGTCTTTCCATCGAACTGGGAGCTCTCGAGCGCACGCGCAGCCGCCGTCGCTCGGATCTTCATCGACGATCACGAGCTCGACCCGCATCGGGTCGCGACGACCGGCTACGCGGAGTTTCGTCCCTTGACCGAGAATCGCGACGCCGCGGACCGCGCGCGCAATCGTCGGGTTGAGATCGTGATCCTCGAAGATCTCGAACCGGGCGATGCCGGCGCATCGGGCGACGAGGCATTGGATCGTCTGCTCGACGCGCTGCCTCCGATCCCCGACGAGGCGGACGAGTCGCTCCGGGCAGAGGATCCGGGTCCGCCCCCGGCCGACATCCCCCTGCCCTGAGGCTTCGACCTGGTCGGCATCCCGTCCCGATCCGACCTCCCACGTCCGTTCAGGCCGGCGACGCTCCGAGCGCGCGGCTGCGATCTCCGGTCGTTTCCCGCCCGTCGTCGCCCGTCTCGATCGTCTTGCCATCGGTGAGCGCCGGAATCTCGGCGCGGGTCGAGTAGCGCGGATCATCGCTCACGACCTGCAGGCCGCGCCGCGTCACGGCGTTGATCAGGAGCGGGGCGGCGAGATTCAAGAAGATGGTCTTGCCCGACAGGCTGACGAGGCAAAGGACTTCGACTTCGTCCCGCCGTTCGATCGAGAGCGCGGCCAGGTGCTCGCGTTCGACCGGTGGATCGTATTGCGAAAAATAGTCCCAGGGCGTCGCGACCACGAAGGCCACATCCGGATCATCGAGGCTCACCAGCCAGGCCATGCCCGAGCCTTCGTCGTGCTCCATCAATACGAAGCGCCGATTGCGCGGAAATCCAGGAAGCGGCTCCAGCTCGAGCACGTCGGATGCCGCTACTTCGATCCTACCCACTCTCCGACTCTCGAAGAGAATTGCTTCACTCATTCTCGTTCCCCCTCCGTTTATTGGCCGACGCCGCGCGCGGCGAGCCCAATCCAACCATCATCTGCCGCGTGATCGCGGCAGACTCGACGTTCGCCGAAGCGACACGTTCGAAGATCTCTTCGCGCAGGATCGGAATCTCCTCCGGCGCATCGATCGCGACACGTACCTGCCCGCCCGTCGACGCAACGACCGTCACGCGTACGTCATTGCCGATTCGCAGGCTCTCACCCGGTCTCCTCGTCAAAACCAGCATGTCGTCCCCGACCTTCCTTTGCCTGTGGCCGACTAGAGGAAATCGAGCAGAGTCGGCGTCAGGATTCGTGCGTTGATCGAAAGCGACGCCTGGAGTGCGGTCTCCTGGGTCGTCAGCTTCGAATAAACCTCGAACACGTCGGCGTCCTCGAGCCGCGACAATCGCGTGATCGCCTCCGCTTCCTGCGCCTGCAATCGAGCTTCGAACGTATTTGCCTTGCTTTCTTCGCTACCGACGATCGATTGCGCGAGCAGTAACTGACTCTCGGCGTCCTGGAGGTCGCCAAGCGCGGTCTCGACCGCGCCAGCGCCACCCGCATCGATCGTGTCGATTCCCTGCCAGAGCGCACCGAGAACGGCGAACACGTCGACGCCCGACTGGAAGACCGTGCTTCCGTCCGCAGTCACGTCGACGAAGACGCCCTCGTCGATCTCGACGTCGATCACGCTCGCATCACCATCGAACGCGACCGTCGGCGGCGGCGAGCCCGACGCGAAGACACCCGTCTGTACGAACGACTCCCGATCGGACGTGATTCCCGAGAAGACATAGGCCCCGTCCGCCGACCGCGTGTTGGCGACCGCGAGAAGCTCGGAGAAGAGCCCCTCTACACGTGTCCGAAGGGCCTCGGCTGCGCCGTCGCTCTGGTTGGAGGTATTGAGCGCCGCGATCGCAATCGTCTTGGCCTCGGCAACGAGGTCGACCGCATCGGTGATCGCCGTCTCGGTTGCGCGGAAACGTGTTCGCGATACGTCGATCGCGCGCAGGAAATGTCCGGTCTGACTGATGGAGTCCTCGAGCGCCTGGACGGTCCGGTAGTCGACCGGATCGTCGGAGGGCCGATTGACGCGCAGTCCGCTCGCCGCCTGCTCCTGCGTACGCGCCAGGCGCGCGCGCTGCTGCGCGATCTGCTGCAGACCATTTCGAACCAGCGTCGATTGCGTGACCCGCATGGGCCCCTCCCGTTCGCGTTCGTGCGACGACTCAGATCGCGTCGAGTAGATCGCCAAAGAGATTCGAGACGACACTCACGACTCTCGCGTTCGCCTGGAACGTCGCCTGTAGCGTGACGAGCTCGGCTACCTCCTCGTCGATCGAGACGCCGGAGATTGCATCTCGCCGATCCTCGATCGTCGACAGGACGGCATCCTGCTGTTCGAGTGCTCGGCTCGTCGTCTGCGCGCCCTGTCCCAGGTCGCCCACGATCTGGCCGAGCTGACCGAGAACCGACTGCGGATTGCCCGTCCGGGTCCCGCTCGCGTCGCCCGCGAGGTACTGGGTCACACGAGCGAGTCGCAGGTCCTTGAGCGCCTCGATCGCATCCGTATCCCCGGGTGCGCCCTCGCCAGACCCGTTCGGGTCCGCCGCCAGGGCCGCCGCGATATTTCCGAGCGAGCCCCCCTGGCCCGGATCGATATCCGCCGCGAGTGCGAAGTTGCGCGCCGCATCGTCGGCCGTCGCCTGGCTGGACAAGTCGGCAAAGAAGTCATGCGGCGCACCGTCGATCAGCCCGAGACCGTTGCGATGAAGGGCGTTCCACTCTTCGACGAGTGTGAATACCAGGGCGTCGAGATCGCGGATCGCCCCGCCGATGATGCCGTCGCGTGCCTCGATCAGGCCACCGAGCTGACCGCCCCGCAGCTGCGCAGTGGCGTCGACGCGCGAGCCGGACACGGCGTAGTGCACCTGCGCAAACGTGGCATCGAAGCCATTCGGATTGGCGGGATCGACGACGGCGACGAGCTCGTGCGAGACCGTACCATCGACGAGCGACAGACCACTCCCAGTCCGCACGGAGAACACACCTTCGGCACTCTCGAAGGTCGTGATCTCGAGCTTCTCCGCCAGTAGCCGCACGGTCTCCTCGCGACGATCACGCAGGTCGTTCGCAGGCCCTACCAGCTCCGCCTCCGTGATCTCGAGGTTGAGGCGCGCGAGATCCTGGGTGAGCGCATTGATGTCGGGCAAGAGGTCCGTGATCCCCCGATCGGCCGTACGCTGGAGTGCGCGGAGCTGCTCGTCGTACCGCCGTACCGTATCGACGAGCGACTCCGCAGAGGCCAGAACCTGACTACGTGCGATCGGCTGGCCCGGCTCGGCGGCACTGGCCAGGTCGTCGAGGGAATCGAAGAGTCCGGTCAAGGCTTCCCGCAGCCCCCCGACGAGTTGCTCGTTGAAGATCGTCTCGACATCGCGATGGATCGTGCTCTCGGTCTCGAGCGAATGCTTGCGGGCGGTCTCGGCGAGCAGACGGGAGTGCGTGAAGCGATCGAAGACACGCTCGATACTCACCTGCTCGACACCGGTGCCGATGAACCCCGCGTCCGTCTTGAAGGGCTGGGCCGTCTCCAGGACGCCGCGCTGGCGCGAATAGCCGGGCGTATCGACGTTCGCGATGTTGTGACCCGTCGTCGCCATCTGGCGTTGAGTCACGCGGAGTCCGCGTGTCGCCGTGCCGAGGGTGTCGAAGAGATTGGGCATCGGAGCTCCTCAGATCGTCTGCCGCACGAGTCGGCCCGTCGATCGTGCACCGCTCGGGGCTCGCCCGGGTCCGTAGGCCATCGGCTCGGCGGCAGATCGTCCCAACAGACGGAGGGTGTCCTGTACGTGAGAGAGGGAGCGCCCTGCGAAGCTCTCGTTCGCCTCGAGCAACGCCCGTGTCGTCGTCACCAGCGCACGAAGTCGGGCGTTCACCTCGGGCAGTCCGCCCGCCTCGGGACCGAGCCGGCCGATCAGGGTCGGAACGCGCCGGTTCTCCT
Source organism: Myxococcota bacterium (assembly GCA_965223565.1). GTDB lineage: Bacteria > Myxococcota_A > UBA9160 > UBA9160 > UBA4427 > UBA4427. Next base: position 245,996 of record CBDCWV010000004.1, read on the forward strand.
GTCGCGTCTGCGGGCTGGACGTGTCGAGTCCGAGCGTACGCGCCAGCGTCTCGGCCACCGCCAGTCGCGACTCCTCGAGCAGGCGCCCCTCCTCGGCGAGCGCGCGCTTCTCGTCGACGATCGATGCCAATCGCTCGACGTCGAGTCCGATCAGCTCCTGCTCTTCGCGTCGCAGGAGGTCGCGCATTCGCAGATAGAGCTGCTCCTCTGCCAGCATCACGTCAGTCAGACGCTCGACGAGTACGCCGACCTCGCGTTCCCCCCCTGTCATCGTCGCGCCTCCTCGGGCTCGACGACCGGCGCTTCGCCCGACGCCGCCCCGCCCAGACGTCCTTCCAAAGTCGAAGCCAGCCCAAAGCTGCCCTGCTCCGCGACGATCCGAGCCAGCTCCTGGTAGAAGTGGTCCTGGTACATCCGACCCGCCGTCCCACCGTCGAAGAGACCCGTCGGATTGCTGGGGGCGCTCCGTCGCAACATCTCACCGAGGAAGTATGCATCGAACGCACGCAGTGCCTCACTCTCCTCGACTCTCCCCGTCGCGAAATGAGCGTTGGCCTGCCCGAGACCATGCACGGTCGGAGGCGTATTGAAGACCAGTGGATCCATCACATCATCTCCACGTCGGCCGAAAGTGCACCCGCGGTCTTGATCGCCTGGATGATCGAGATCAGGTCGGTCGGCGTGGTGCCCATCGCGTTCAATGCGCGAACCAGGTCCCCGATCGTGACCGTCTCTTCGATCACGCTCAATCGGCTCGGCTCCTGGAACGCGTCGATCTCGCTGTTCTCGAGTCGCGCCGTCCGCCCGCGCGAGAACGGCTGCGGCTGCGAGATCTCGTTCGTTTGATTGATCACGACCGTGAGATTGCCATGCGCCACGGCGACCTTGGAGACGCGCACGCTCTCGCCCATCACGATCGTGCCCGTGCGCTCGTTCAGGATGATGCGCGCCGCGCGATCGGGCTCGATCTCGAGCATCTCCACACGAGCCAAGAAGGCGACGACATCGCCCTGGTAGGCCTCGGGAACCGTGACGTCGAGCGTGCCCGAGTCGCGCGCCGCGGCGACGGGCGCGGCGAATGCCCGATTGATCTGCTCGACCGTCCGTTTCGCCGTCGTGAAATCGGGCCGATGCAGGGCGATCTCGAAATCCTGCTTGCCGACGAGCGAGAAGGGCACCTCGCGTTCGACGATCGCTCCGCCGGCCAACGTGCCGACCGTCGGGTGATTCTGAGAGACCGAGTTGCCACCCCCCTGAGCCGAAAACCCACCGACGGCGATCGCCCCTTGTGCGATCGCGTAGATCTGACCGTCGTTCCCCCGCAGCGGCGTCATCAGGAGCATGCCGCCCTCGAGGCTCTCCGCATCTCCGACCGAAGACACGACCGCATCGATCGTGCTGCCGGTCCGTGAGAATGGCGGTAGCTTCGCCGTCACCATGACAGCGGCGACATTGGACACGCGGATCGCGCTCGGATCGAGCGAGATACCCATCTTCGCGAGCAGACTCCGCAACGATTGCGTCGTGAAGCGTGCCCCCGCCTTGTCGCCCGTCCCCTGCAGGCCCACGACCAGCCCATAGCCGATGATCTGGTTGCCGCGCACGCCCTTGACCGAGGCCATGTCCTTCAAGCGCGTCGCACCGTGTGCGGATCCGGGAGCGACGGCGAGCAGCAGGAGCAGCCAGAGCGCGAACAACGCGAGCGAAGCCACCCGAGCGGGGCTGGAGGCAATCGAAGCCGGCGTCCTCTTTCGCAGTAGCGCGCTCAAAACGGATAGACCCAGTCGATCAGGCGGCTCATCCAGCCCGGTCGCTGCTTGTCGTCGAGAACACCCATCCCGTCGTAGGCGAGCCGCATCTCGGCGACGGCGTTCGAGAGGACCTGATTCTCGATCGTGAGATCCTCGCGCCGTACGAGGCCCTCGAGCGAGATGTACTGCGCTTCGTGATTGACCACGACCGAACGCCGACCACGGATGTGCAGGATCCCGTTCGGAAGGACGCCGATGACGCGGCACGTGATGACGCCCGTGAACGTCCCGCTTCGGCTCGTCGTGCCCTCGCCCGTGAAGTCGTTCCGCATGCCGCTCTCGACGACGTTGAGCGGCGTGCCCTCCGGAACCGTCACGCCCGGCTCATCGAATCCGAACACGCGCATCAAGCCGCGGATCGGACTCGAGATCAGCTTCTGAAAGCCGATCTGCGAGGAGATCGAGCCATTGATGATGCGCTCCGACTCGGTCTCCGTACGCGCATCCCCTTGCGCGTTGGTCTGCTCGACGATCACGACCGTGACCAGGTCCCCTTCGCGCTTGGCCTTCTCGTCGTAGAAGAGAAAGGAGCCCCCCTCGGTCGTGCCGCGCCAGATCGAGCCGTCCGAGGGCGGACGCGACGCTCCGACCTGCGGGAAGTCGTAGTCCATCGGCTCGCGCGCCTCGCGCAGGGACGTCTCGACACAACCGCAGGCCCCGACGGCCAACGACAGTGCGAGCAGCCGCCAGAGCGCACGAACGCGTCGATGCCCCTCCGGCGGTTCAGAATGCGACATGCACCCGCCCCTCGCGATCGACCCGACCCGACAGCTCGCGCTTCGAGTCGAGATTCTCGACCCGGATCCAGTCGCCGATCGTGCCGGCCTCCTGAGCACGCCCCACGGCCTGAATCGTCAATCGACCACTCTCGAGCACGAGCGTGACGCGGTCCCCGCGTTCGACGACGGGTACGCCTTCGATCGCCGAATCCCGCAACACCTGCCCCTTGCGCAGCGACCGCTTCGCACGGAGTCCGACGACGGAATCGGCATCGGCGATCGCGTCGTTCGGCACCCGCGCGGCGTCGACGTCGACCGTGCGCACGTCGCTCGTCGACAGAATCGCGCCCCGAGCCAGATTTCGCCCCGCCGACACGACACGCATGGTCTCGCGTACGTAGGGCGAGACGACCGAACGCTTCATCAATCGCTCGCCCGAATAGAGGGCGACGGTGATGGGCACGCGACCCCGCAGCGGCTCACTCGAACGAGTTCGCAGCTCGGTGCGGTACGCGGGCGCTTCCGCAGGATCATCCGATGAGGCGCTTGCGATCGTCTCGAATCCGACGAGCGGTGGCATCTCGATCGAGACCGCGCCGGACCCAACGCGCTCTCGCACGAATCGTTCGAGATCGATGCGTACCCGCCGGACCGCGCTGATCCTCTCTGAGACGGATTCGCCGATCTCTGCGGCCGGATCGCTCGCCGAACCCTCGCCGACGACCTCGGCCTGGCCGCCGACCTCGCCCGTCGAATTTCGGGCCACACTCGGCGCAGGCGACACGAGACCAAGACACCCCACGAAGAGCAGGACAAGGGCCCATACCTCGCCACCTCGCTCGCCTCTGGCTCCCGACCCCATGACCGTTTCCCCCGTGCCTCTTCTTCACGACGGCGCCGCCCTCCTCCGGGCGAGACCTACTGCGACAGCTGCGCCGCCACGCGAAGCATCTCGTCACCCGCCTGGATCACCCGCGAGTTCACCTCGAAGGCACGCTGGGCGAGGATCATCTGGACGAGCTCTTCGGCCACCTCGACGTTCGAGCCCTCGAGAAAGCCCGACGCGACCGATCCAAAGCCATCCTGGTCGGGTGTCCCGATCTCCGGATCTCCCGAGGCACCGGTCGCCTCGAGCAGGTTGCCCCCGAGTGCGCGGAGCCCCGACGGGTTGGCGAAACGCACCAGCTGGATCTGACCCAGATTGACGGGCGTCGAGCTGCCCGCCTGCTCGGCGGTCACGGTTCCATCGAGCAGGACCGTGATCGAGAGGACGTCGTTCGGCACGGTGATGCTGGGAATCACCTGATAGCCGAGTGACGTCACGACGTTGCCCTCGGAGTCGACCTTGAAGGCGCCATCGCGCGTGTAGACGGTCTCGCCGGTCGGTCGCTGGATCTGGAAGAAGCCCTCGCCGTCGACCGCCATATCGAGCGGGTTGCCCGTGGTCAGTCGGTCGCCCGGCGTGTAGATCGTGCTCACGGCCGAGAGCTGCACGCCGTGGCCGATCTGTACGCCGGTCGGCAGGACGGCGCCGTCGGCACTCTCCGCGCCCGGCGCGCGCATCGTCTCGTAGAAGAGATCCTGAAACTCCGCCCGCGAGCGCTTGAATCCCGTCGTCGAGACGTTCGCGATATTGTGCGCGATCGTATCGATTCTCGACTGTTGCGATTCCATGCCCGTCGCGGCGGTAAAGAGCGCTCTCATCAGCGGATCCCCTCGATCAAGTGTCGTGTCATTTCGTCGTCGAGCTGCATCGCCCGGAGATTCGTCTCGAACGCGCGCTGCAGGATCACCATGTCCGCCAGCTCGCGCGGGGTTTCGACGTTCGAGCCCTCGACCGATTCGGGAATGAACTTCGGCGCGGTGACCGGAACGGGCATCGCCTCGAGCTCCGGACGGAAAAGCGTCAACCCATCGTTCTCGAGACTCTGGCTCTCGCCGAACTCGACGACCTTCAGCCGACCGAGCACGTTGCCGTTGCCGTCTTGAACCACGCCCTCGGAATCGATGATTGCGCGCGTATCGGTGATCGTGATCGGGCCCCCCTCACCGAGAACCGGAGCACCGTCGGGTGTCGACAGCTGGCGTTCGAGGTTCACGCGAAAGTTACCGGCGCGCGTATAGCGGAGCCCGCGCCGCGTCTCGATCTCGAAGAAGCCCGGCCCATCGATCATCGTGTGAAGCGGCACGCCGGTGTGCTCAACGGGGCCCTTCGCGAAGTCGATCCCGACCAGATCGGTTCGGACGAAGGCGCGCGCCGGCGCTCCCGCGGCGGGCCGACCCGCCTCGTCGTGCAACCGACCTTCGAGCACGGCCTTGAAGACCGAGTGATTACGCTTGAAGCCCGGCGAGCCGACGTTCGCCATGTTGTTGGCGACGACGTCGAGATCCTGAAGGCGTGCCGCCGCACCCGCCGCCGAAATGTAGGCGTCCGTTCCCAAGCTGCTCCCCGCATGGCGGCGCGACGGAGGTCGCGCGGCCGGTTCGATCGTCGAACGCAGAGAGAGCAATCGTCGTGCCAGCCGAGCGGATCTGCTCGTTCGGGCCGAGGGCCGGCTACCGTGGCTCTCGCGCCACTCGCGACGGCCGACCCGGCAAATTCGTCCCGCGAGAGACAACGAAATGAATGCACCCGTTTCAGACTGCACGCCTTCGGTCGATCGACGGTCGCGCTCTCGATGTCGCGCTTCCCCCAAGCTCGCCTTCGAGCGACTCGGCGAGCAGCTGCAGGCGGCGCGCGATCGGCGCACGCGGTCGATCGACGACGACGGCGCGCTGGCGAGCGACGGCCTGCAGCATCGCAGGATCCTCTTGCAACACGGCCCGGAGCGGAATCGACCGCGAGAGGAATCGCTCCGCCATCCGAGAGAGTGCCTGGTGGGTTCGCTCGCCCGACAGCCGATCGGGAGCGCGGTTGACGACGAGCTCGACGACCGCATTCGGGGCGACCTGCCAGATCCGCTTGGCCGTGGCGTAGGCGTCGGCCAGGCTCGTCGGCTCCGGTGTGGCGACGAGCCAGGTCGCGTCGCATTCCACCGCCAGGTCGATCACGTTGGGACCGATCCCTGCGGCCAGATCGAAGAGCACGAGGTCGTGCTCGGTGAGCAACGAAGCGAGAGCCGGGTCATCCCCCCCCAAACACGCTTCACGCAGCCGATCGAGGCTGGCATGCCGGGGACCGGCCACGATCAATCCCATCCCGTCGGCTACGGGCGTCAAGACTGCCCCCAAGGTCACCCGACCGGAGTGCCAATCGGCGAGGTCGTGGCGCGGCGCGATGCCCATCAGGAGATCTGCGTTGGCGAGGCCCGCGTCGGCGTCGACGAGGAGCGTTCGCACTCCCAGCGCCGCGCTCGCCAGGCCGATGTTCACGGCCAGGGCACTCTTACCGACGCCCCCCTTGCCACTCGCGATGCCCAACCGGAAGGGCACCGACGTGCGAGCCGTGAACGCCACCGTCGCCTCGACCCCGCAGCTTCGTTTCGCTCGATACCGTTCGCTCACGTCGCCTCCCCGAGCAGACTGCAACCGAGGCGCACGGGATCGACCACCTCGAGGTCGTCCGGTACGCACTGCCCGGTTCCCATCCAACAGATCGGTGGCGCGTCCGGGTCGAGCACGAGGTTTGCGAGCCCGACGACCGATGTGCATTCGTCGGTCTTCGTGACGATCAATCGATCGGGCGAGAGGGCCCCGAATCGATCGAGCTGGGCACGCTGGACTTCGCGCCCTGTCGTCGCCTCGATCACCTGCTCGATCGAAACCCGCGCGCCGAGCTTCTCGCGCAGCGCGGCGAGACGGGTCAGCAAATCGTCGTGCCCCGGACTCTGACCGGCCGTGTCGACCAGCACGGCGCGTCGCCCCCAGCCTTCGGCAACACGCGGCAGCTCGAACGGATCGCGCACGTCACGGAACGGAGACCCGACGCGCGCTGCATAGCCACGCAGCACCTCGCTCGCTCCGATGCGCGCCTGATCGAGCGAGACCAGCGCTACATCGCGCTCGCCTTCCTCGCTGCGCGCCGCGAGCTTCGCGAGGCTGGTCGTCTTGCCGACGCCGGGTGCGCCGACGAAGATCCGCATCCGCGCGCCCTCGTCCTCGCGCGGCGGTGCGAGATTCGCCTCGAGCCGAGCCTGCAAGAGCGCGACCATCGGACGCGCACGGCCCGCCTCGCGATCCGCATACCAGGCATCGGCGAGCGCATGAGCATGCGACGCTTCGAGGCCCGCCGCGCGGAGCCCAGCCAACATCGGCTCGGACGCGAGCCGATCATCGATCGACGGCGAATCCTCCACGCTCGCGCGCGGCGCGACAGAAGATCGTTCGCTTCTCGTGAGCCTTGCCACCTCTCGGCGTAGCGACGCGAGCTCGGCGCGTACGATCTCCTCGAAGGGAGCCCGTGCCTCGCTCATCGCCCCTGCCTGCGTATCGCACTCGCGTGCCGAGGCGCGTTCCTGGGCCGCCTGCACCTCGACGACCGTGCGCGCCAACAACCCCAGCCGCCCGCCCGCCTTCCGGCGCGACCGCGTCGACAGGATCAGAGCGTCGGGCCCGAGCTCGCGTCGCACGTCGTCGAGGGCCGCAGAGAGGGTATCGGCTTCAAACCGCTTGATGAGCATCGGTCGGGAGACTCACGGTCTGCATCGAGATCACCTCGACACCACTCGGCAGCTCGCCGTGCGACAGCACGGCCATCCTCGGAAGGAAGCGCGCCACGATCTGCCGCAGGGGGGAGCGAATGCTCTGGGTCGCCAGCAGCACCGGACCCGAATCGTCGATCGGTGTGCCCAGCCGCGCCACGGCCTCCTGCACGCCACGGACGAGACCATCGAGGGTGACCGGGTCGACCGCCAGGAAGGAGCCGCTCTCGGATCGCTGGACGACGCTACGCAGGTGCTCCTCGAGCTCCGTCGAGAGCGTGATCACGGGCAGTCGTCCGTCTTCCTTCAGATACGACTTCGTGATCGAGCGGCCGAGTCGTTCACGGACGAGATCCGTCAGCAGGTCGGGATCCTGGATCTTGCCCACGTGCTCCGCGAGCGTGTCGAGAATCGTGCCGAGGTCGCGAATCGACACCCGCTCGGAGAGCAGCGCGCGCAGGGTCCGGTGGAGTAGCGACAGACTGACGATATTCGGCACGATCTCTTCCGCGCTGTCCGCGCCGCTCTGCTTCCACTGGTCGAGCAGATCCTGGACGCGACTGCGCGTCAGAAGCTCGACCGCGTGATTGCGGACGATTTCCGAAAGATGGGTCGAGAGCGCCGTCGATGCGTCGACGACGGCGTAGCCCGCGGAGGCCGCGCGGTCGCGATGGCGCTCCTCGATCCAACGTGCCGGCAAGCCAAAGGCGGGGTCGAGCGTCTTCTGGCCAGGAATCTCTTCGGCATCGCTCCCCGGTGAGATCGCCAGACAACGACCCTGCGGCATCTCGGCGCGCGCGACCTCGTCGCCGCGAACACGAATGCGGTAGCCACCGGGCGGGAGATCCAGATCGTCGCGGATATGGACGAGCGGAACGATGAAGCCGAGCTCTGCGGCGAGCTGACGTCGCGTCGCTCGAATACGGGAGAGCAGCTCGCCACCTCGCTTCTCGTCGACCAGTGGAATCAGTCCGTATCCGATCTCGAGCTCGAGGTCGTCGAGTACGAGTGCCTCTCGAATCTGCTCCTCCTCGGTCGGTGCCGGGACTTCGCTCGCCTTTGCGGCGGGCTCCCGCTCGGGCTCGACCATTCGGGGCGACACCGTCGCTGCGACCACACCCGCCGCGAGCGAGAGAAACGCGAACGGCCCGAAGGGCAGCCCGGGGACGAGGGCCATCACCCCGAGCATGGCGGAGGTCATCCCCATTGCCCGCGGTTGAAGGAAGACCTGATCGCGGAGCTCGGCCGAAAGCGAGTCTCCCGCCCCCGCCCGACTCACGATCACGCCCGCGGCTGCGGAGACGACGAGCGCTGGAACCTGGCTGACCAATCCATCGCCGACCGTGAGGGTGGTGTACGTCTGCGCCGCCTCGAACAGCGGCATCCCCTCCTGAAAGATGCCGATGGCCAGTCCCCCGACGAGGTTGATCAGCATGATCACGATACCCGCGATCGCATCGCCCTTGACGAATTTGCTGGCGCCGTCCATCGCACCGTAGAAGTCGGATTCGCGCTGGACGTCGACGCGACGCTTGCGCGCCTCGGCGTCGTCGATCACGCCCTGGTTCAGGTCGGCATCGATCGCCATCTGCTTGCCTGGCATCGCATCGAGCGTGAACCGCGCCGCGACCTCGGCAATGCGCCCGGCCCCCTTCGTGATCACGACCATGTTGATGATCACGAAGATGAGGAAGATCACGATGCCAATCGCGTAATTGCCCCCGACCGTGAACTCACCGAACGCCTGGATCACGTGACCAGCCGCGTCGGCGCCCTCGTTTCCCTGCAGCAGGATGAGACGAGTGCTTCCGACGTTCAGCCCGAGCCGCATCAGCGTCAGAATCAGCAGCAGCGATGGGAAGACGGAGAAGTCGAGCGGACGCTCGACGAAGAGCGCCAGGAGCAGTACCAGCAGGCCGACCGTGAGCGAGAGCGACAGGAAGAGATCCAACACGACTGCAGGAAGAGGTACGACCAGGAGCGCCAGAATGAAGAAGAATGCGCCGCCGAGGATCAGCTGGTTGACCGGAAGCTTCATCAGGCCGCCCTCCAGCGTCGTCCCGCGTGCCCAGTCGGATCGAGTCGATAGACGTAGGCGAGCACTTCAGCCACGGCCTCGTAGAGCTTCTCGGGGATTTCGCGATCGACGATCGCCGTCTTGTAGAGAAGCTGCGCGACGGGTGGATTCTCGACGATCGGCACGCCCAGCTCTTCGGCCCGGCGGCGGATCTTGAGTGCGATGTGGTTGCGACCCTTCGCGAGCACGTGGGGCGAGCGCTGCTCGGGCGGCCGATATTGCAGCGCCACGGCGAAATGCGTCGGATTCACCACCACGACATCCGCATCCGCGACCGCGTCGAGCATGCGGCGTTGCGCGACCTCGCGCTGGATCTGGCGAATCCGGCTCTTGACCTGGGGATCGCCCTCGCGTTGCTTGTGTTCGTCGCGCACCTGTTGCTTCGTCATGCGCAACCGCTTCTCGTGCTGATAGCGCTGCCAGACGAAGTCGACGACGGCGAAGAGCGCGAAGATCGCGAGGATCACCCACATCGTCTTGGCGAGCAGCTCGCCCCCCACGCGGCCCGTGGCCGCCAGGTCGGACCCCATCAGCGAGAAGACCTCGGGTAATGCCGGCGCCAGGAACCACCATGAAATCCACACGACGACGGCGAGCCGCAAGAGCGCCTTGCCGAGCTCGTAGACACGATCGAGACTGAACATGCGCTTGAATCCCGTGATGGGATTGATCTTCTCGAGCTTGAAGGCAAGCGCCTCGGCCGACAGCAGCCAGCCGATCTGGGCCAGGTTCGAGGCGATTCCCGTCAGGACGAAGAGCAACGCGAAGGGCGCGAGCGCGAACGCCATCAATACACCTACGTAGAGGAAGATTGCGTGGAAATCCGCCACGCTCTCGGGGCGAATCAACATCCCGCTCCAGGACTGACGGCTCGCCTCGAGGACCAGTCTCCCGAGCCGCTCGCCGAGCGGCGACCCGAGCGCGGCCGCCGCAGCCGCGAGCAGCAGTACGGTCGAGACGTCACGGCTCTGGGCGACCTGGCCCTTCTTGCGTGCATCTTCCTTCTTCTTGGGCGTCGCGGGCTCGGTCTTTTCGGCTTCATCCGCCATCGCCACCTCCGAGCAGGACTGAGAAGACCCGATCGGGCCAGATCTCGATCACCTCGCGCAAGGCGTGCATGTAGTCGTTCGCACCGATGCCGATCAACAGCAGCAGCATGCCGACGTGAAGCGGCAGGTTGACGATCAAGAGGTTCAATTGAGGCATTGCGCGCCCCAACACCCCGGTCGCGACGTTCTGCACGAAGATCGCCACCGTGAGTGGTGCCGCCAGCTGGAATGCGACCTGCCAGATCACGCTCGCCAGGCTCGCCAGCTCGAGGAGCAGACCCGGATCGGGTCCGGCCCGCCCGATCGGATAGGCCTCGAAGGACGCTGCGATTCCCCGGACGAGATCGTGATGCCCGCCGATCACGAGAAACACGAGCATGGCGAAGGTGTTGAATGCCGTGCTGATGGCGAGCGTCGAAGCACCGCTGGCCGGATCGATCGTTCGTGCCGCTCCGAGTCCACCCTGGATCGCCATGAACTGGCCGAGCTGCAGAATTCCCGCGAAGACGAGGCCGGACCCGACACCCGCGGCAAGTCCGATCACGACCTCGGTGCAGACGGTCAGGGCCAGCTTCGCGACACCGAGCTCGGCGACCGACTGCCCACCGACGCTCTCGGGTCCGATCGCCCAGGCAATCGCCAACGCCAGCAGGACCCGGACACGCGCGCCGAGCGCCGGATGGCTGAACAAAGGGCCCGTCACCATCATCACGAGGACGCGCACGCTCCCCAGCAATGCGGAGAGCACGGGCGCCAACCCGATCTCGAGCGTCACGGTCCACCCTGCTCGGCGATGATCCGCATCACGCGCGTACTGAAGTCCATCATGAGCGTCATCATCCAGGGAAAGAGCGCACCGAAGACCGCGAAGACGACGATGATCTTCGGAACGAAGGTCAGCGTCTGCTCGTTGATCTGCGTCGCGGCTTGAAAGACCGCGATGATCAGCCCCACGAACAGGCCCGCGAGCAGAAGCGGTGCCGACGCCAGCAGCGTCGTCATCATCATGTCCTGCATGACGCTGCTCACTTGTTCGAGATTCATCGCCAGCTCCGCCTCATCCCGTACGCGACGCGACGCATCGTCATTGGAGCCCGGACACCAAGGCAGTCAGGGTCAGATTCCAGCCATCGACCAGGACGAAGAGCATCAGCTTGAAGGGCAAGGCGATCATGACCGGCGGCAACATGATCATCCCAAGCGAGATCAACATCGACGCGATCACCAGATCGACGACCAGAAAGGGTAGATAGATCATGAAGCCGATCTCGAATGCGGTGCGAATCTCGCTGATCATGAACGCAGGCATCAAGACCGACAGGTCGACCTGCTCGGGCTCTTCCGGAATCGGCTGCTGCTTGAGCTCGAGAAAGAGCAGCAGATCCTCCTCCCGCGTATGTGCGAGCAGGTAGTCGCGCACGGGCGCCATACCCCTCTCGACAGCATCGTGGCCGTCGATCTCCTCCGCCATGTAGGGTGCGAGCGAATCCGAATAGACCGCTTCGCCGACTGGCGTCATCACGTAGAAGGTCGTCATCAAAGCGAGACCGACGAGGACTTGATTCGGCGGCAGCGTCGCTGTCCCGATCGCCTGACGCAGGAGCGCCAGCACGATTACGATCCGCGTGAAGCAGGTCGCCATCAACAGTATCGACGGAGCAACCGAGATCGCCGTCAACACGAGCACGATCTTGAGTGTGTCCGACAGTCGATCGGGCGCCGTGGCCCCCTCGATCGAGAGCGAGAGCGTCGGCCCTCCCGCGGCGGCTTGGGTATGCGTTTGCGCCATTGCGTCGCCCGCCGACGCCTGGAGGACGAAGACGAAGAGGATCGTCGGAAGAATCGCGGGACCCGCACCGAGCCACGTCGAGAGCAGGCTGACCAGACGCGGGCGCGGCGACGACGACGCTGTCGGCGTCCCGGCGCCCTCCGGCTCACTCGTCACGGGTGCCGACGCCCGCGCGCCCGTCCCGTTCGGCAGCCTGGCCAGCCGTTGCAGCCCCGACTCATGTGAGGCGAGCAGCAGACGCTGACCGTCGACCTCCACGAGGTGGATCTGCTGCTTCACGCCGATCGCTGCGGATTCGACGACGCGGATGCGGCCGGACGCCGCCGAGACCCGCGCGAAGCCGAGCCGCACGATCGCGAAACGCAGAACGACGATCGCACCCAGTACGATGCACAGGGAACTGAGCGTCTCGAGCATCGAAATCCCCCCAGATTCGAATCCGCTCCTCGCGTGCGAACGGTCGATTCCGCCTTCCGCCTTCGACTACCCGGCCGAGGCTGTATCGCGATCTGCGACCAGCTCGGTGATCTGAACCGCCACACGCTCGTCCTCGACGGCCAACTCGCCACGCGCGATCAGACGATCGTTCACGTAGACGTCGGCCGGCTCACCGTTCATCCGGTCGAGCTCGACGACCGATCCTCGGCCGAGCTCCAGCACCTCACGAACGGGCAGCATCGCACTCCCGAGCTCGACCGAGAGTCGCAGCGGAACGTTCATGATCAGTCCCAGATCCGCCGCTCGCGCGGCCTTTCCGTCCGACTCCTCGACGCCACTCCCGACCGCCCCCTCGGCCTCCTCGGAAGACTCGGTGGCCACCGCGCTCGAATCCGGTGCGACAGACGCGTCGGAGGTCGACATCTCCGCCTCGACCGTCTGGGCGAGATCCGGCAGGTCGTTCGCTTCGGGCTCGTCACTCATGCCGGCTCACTCCGCCCCCTCGCTCCGTTTGGTCGCTTCGCCCAGGCCGATTCGGTCTCGCAGCCTGATCGCGCGGCGAGTTCCGCGTTTTCCCGCGATGCAGTGGAATTTCGGTTCCTTCCCGATCACGACCGTGAGTGCACCATCGCTCGGCACGTCGAGCGGTATCGAGACGCCGGGCTTCAAACGACCCACCTCGCCGAGCGGCAGCTCGGCGCTCCCGACACGCGCACGCAATCGAATCGGCACATCGAGCAACGAGACGCCGGATCGTTTCCTGCTCGCGACCGACGTAGGCGTGGGCTTGCGTTCGCGCGCCGGAAAAGCCGCCGCGGGAATCGCAACCCGGATGCGACAGACCTCGCCGAAGCCCTTGACATCGAAGCTCGCGAGCAGCGCACGAGCCGCCTCGGCTTCCGCGACCGCCGATCGATTCAGCACGCCCTCGAACTTCACTTCGATCGGCGAGATCTCGGCCCACGCTTCGCTCAGCAGACGCGTCATCTCGCGCGTCGCGCGCTCGTAGAAGCGGCGCTCGATGCGCGTGTAGCTGCGGACGGGCGGACGCGTCGGCTTGATCGTGGGTCCGGAGCCGAAGCTCATGCTGAGCAGCTGGAAGAAGAAGGGGCGTGACAACAACAAGAAGCCGCGCACGCCAGCAGGCTCGAGCCGGATCGCGCTCGCCAGATCGGTTGGCAGCATCAGCTCGGAAAGCTCCGTGAGCTCGATCTCGCGCTGGCCGATCAGCGAAATCGCGACGACCCGCTGGTGTCGATTCGAGAGCAGCGTGCTCTCGTCCGCGGCAAAGCGTTCGTTCGCGCGCTGCAGCTCCACGTCGGCGATCGCCATCGTCTCGGCGTCGTCCACGAACGCCGTCGCAAGTCCGCGCGGCAGCTCCTCGAGCAACGCATCGAGCTCCTCCCGCGAGAGCACGCCCTCCTCTTGACTCGTGCCCGCCGCGTTCTGTCCGGCGACGCGGGTCATTGAACCACGAACTCCGTGAACAGGACCGAGCGCACGCTGCCACTCTCGAGGAGGTCGTTCACGCGCTCCAGGATGTCCTCCTTGAGCAACGCCTTGCCCTCGAAATCCGTGATATCCGAGAGCTGCTTGCTCGAGAGCAGGACGATCAGGGCGTCTCGGACCTGCGGCAGCCGGGCATCGAGCTCTTCCGCGAGTCCGACCTCGCTCGTTTCCAGCTCGACGCGCAGCTTCAAGAATCGGTTGTAGCCGTCGCCGGTCACGTTCACGACGAAGGGCTCGAGCCCGTAGAGTCGCTCCTTGAAGTCCTCGGTCGAACGCCTCTGCGTCGCCTGCTCCTTCGCTGCCTCCGCTTCGGCGCTCGCCTCTTCCGTCATCGGCGCCGGGGCCGGCGGGACTTGGGAGCTCGCGAAGAAGAAGGCACCTCCGGCACCGAGGCCCAGTGAAATCAGGGCCGCGACGACGATCATGACCAGTCCGCCCTTGCTGCCCTTGGCGGCCGCCTCGCTCTCTTCACTCGTCGCCTCGGCCTCTGTCTCTTTGTCCTTCGCCATCGATCCTCTCCAGGGGCCGCCTTCGTGCGCGACCCGTCGATCTCGAAGTCCGACCGCAGGGTCGGACGCAATCCGTCTCTGGATCTATCGCTGGATGGTCGGTGCGACGCTCGGTCGACGACTGCCATCCGTCTCGATCCCAAATTCCTTCAATCGTCGCCAGAGCGTCGTCGTCGAGATCTGGAGCAGCGCCGCCGCCCGCTTTCGATTCCAATTGACCTGCTCGAGCGTGCTCAGGATGTGCGAACGCTCCATGACCTGCAGGCTGTGGATCGTCTCCCCCTCGCGAACGAGCGATTCGTCTCGCAGCTTGCGCGGAAGGTCCTCGACCTGGATCTCGCGACCCTGGCAGAGTGCGACGCCCCGCTCGATCGAGTTCTCGAGCTGCCGGACGTTTCCCGGCCAGGCGTAGCCGGTGAGCAGATCCATCGCCTCGCTCGAGATTCTCTCCGTCGGCTTTCCCGCCCGTGTGGCGAATCGCGAGAGGAAATAGGCTGCCAGATCCCGGATATCCTCGGGCCGCTCGCGGAGTGGCGGCACGTGGATCGGGATCACGGCGAGGCGGTAGTACAGATCCTCCCGAAAATTCCCCTCTGCGACCTCTCGCTCGAGCTGCTTGTTCGTCGCAGCCACGAGCCGCACGTCGACATAGCGCGTCGTCTCGTCGCCAACCGGGCGCACCTCGCCAGTCTGCAGGAAGCGGAGCAGCTTGACCTGCATCGAGAGCGGCATGTCAGCCACCTCGTCGAGAAAGACCGTGCCCTGGTCCGCGAACTCGAAGAGACCCTTCTTGTTTCCGGTTGCGCCGGTGAAGGCGCCACGTCGATGGCCGAAGAGCTCGCTCTCGAGCAGCGTCTCCGGGAAGGCGGCGGAATTCACTGCACAAAAGACGCGGTCGGCCCGCCGCGACAAGCGGTGGATCGCCTGTCCAACGAGCTCCTTGCCTACGCCTGTCTCGCCCGTGATCAAGACGGAGCTGTCCGTGTCGGCGATCTTCTCCACGAGCGCGAGCAGGTCTTCCATCGCTCGAGAGCTGCCCACGATTCCCGTCAGCGTTCGCAGATCCTGGTCGGGCGACGGCCTCGCCGTCACCTCCGAATCCGCAGGGGAGACCTTCGACAGACCATCCTCGACCATCGCCACGAGCTCGCTCGAGTCGATCGGCTTGCGCAGGTAGTTCAACGCACCACGCTGGATCGCTTCGACGGCACTCTCGATGCTGCCGAGGTTCGTCGTCAGAACGACGGCGCAGCCATGCCCTTCTTCTCCGATCCAATCGAGGAGGACGAAGCCACCGCCGCCTTCGAGACGCAGATCGGCGACGACGAGCTGCGGAGGCGCCTCGCCGATCGACCGCTTTGCTTCGTCGACACTCCGGCAGCTCACGACCTCGTGGCCACGCAGATGCAACGTCGCGGCTGCGTTTCGAACGAAGGAGTCCTCTCCGTCCGCAATCAAGATCCTCGCCACGCTACCCATCCTCCCCTGGTTCGATCTCTCGTCTCGTCGTGCTGGAATCGCGGATCAGCGCCAGACGCGCTGGGCCGCCGCCTGCTCCGTGCGAATCTCACCCTCGACCTGCGCAACCGCGCGCGCCATCCGAGCCGACTCCGAGCAGACCCGCTCGACCGACTCGCTGGAGAGACCCTCGCGCTCCGCCTCGCCCCGCAGGCGGTCGACGGCGTGCGCCAGCGCCCCGATCGGCGTACGGAGCTCTTCCGAAACGGTTTCGGCGAGCCGACTCGCAGCGCGCGCACGTCGCTCGGCCGCGCGAATCCTCTGCAAAGTCAGCTGCAGTCCGGGCTGCAGGGCACGGAACACCTGGCCGAGCGTGCCACCGCGGCTCCGCACGGCGTCGCTGCCGAATGCCTCTTCGAGCTCGGATTGAATCAGCGCGCCGACCTCACGCGCCGATTCACAGGCGTGCAAGCCGACGAGCAGACCGCGTACGACCCGCTCGGCTTCCCGCGACAGACCCGCCTCGGAGCCCGCCGATCGCGACTCTCGATCGGCTCTCGATTCGTCTCCGACGAATCCGGCCGCGCGCGTCCAATCCCGGTAGCGCGACCGAGCGCCGACCACCGCCTGAACCTTGGTGAGCAGCTCCCCTTTCGTCCATGGCTTGTGGAGCACCAGGCTGAGCTCGGCTCGGACGACCGCGTTCGCGAGCGCGGCGATTCCCGACAGCCCCGTAACGAGGCCCCGTCGACATGCCGGGTGCGTCGCACGGAGCTCGGCGAGGAAGGTCAGCCCACAGGACTCGCCGACACGCTCGTCTGCGATCACGAGATCGACCGCCGACTCGTCGAGCCGCGCGAGGGCCCGCGGAACCGAGCGGACGCCCTCGACGTGAACTTCGAGCGCGCCGCACGCATCGACGAGGGCCCGCGAGGATTCGACCTCCGCATCGACGATCAGGACATGGGGGACGGCACGTGCGACGCGGGGGAGATCCGCCGTGCGACGATCGACATCGCGCGATTCGAAACGCCGGGCGGACTCCGGTCGGAGATTCCTGCCCGCCTCCCCGTTCAACACGACACCCCCCTTGCGCAATGCAATCCAAGACCGAGTAATCGATCGGCGAGGGGGTTTCAGC
Source organism: Myxococcota bacterium (assembly GCA_965223565.1). Lineage (GTDB taxonomy): Bacteria > Myxococcota_A > UBA9160 > UBA9160 > UBA4427 > UBA4427. The sequence goes on from CBDCWV010000004.1 coordinate 263,136, forward strand.
CTTGAGCGCTATTCGTGCAAAATTGCAGCAGGCACGGAACACCGTGCAGTCTGCGATCGCCACCCGGATCGGTTGCTGGTTTCTCCCGAGGCGAGCTCTGCAGATTGGCGATCGCACGGGCGGACGTTTCGAGTTGAAAGGAATCGACTTCGGCGTTCCGGCGATTCGCACGCGGCCTCGCCGTCCGCAGCGCTCTTTACCCCGCCTTAGCGCTCTGCTCGCGCTGCGCGCGTCGCTGGGCTCGGGTCGCTCGATCGGCGACGGGGTCGCGTTTGTAGACGAACTCTACCCGCCGATTGATCTTTCGGTTCTCGGGCGAGTCGTTCGGCACGAGCGGTCGCGTCGAGCCGTAGCCCGATGCACCGATTCGGCTCGGCTCGATCTCGCCGGCGTCGATCATGTAGCGAAGCACGGCGATCGAGCGAGCGGCAGCGAGGTGCCAATTCGTGGGGAAACGCGACGAGCGGATCGGGACGTCGTCCGTGTGGCCCTCGATCGACAGCTCGTAGGGGAATTCCTCGGTGATTCGAATGACTTCGTCGAGGAAGACGAAGGAGACGGGGAGCAGCTCGTCCGAGCCAGGCTTGAAGAGCGCCCCGCCTTTCACCCTGACGATCACGCCACGCTCGGAGCTCTCTGCCTCGACGATCCGTGCGAGGTTGTTCTCGGCGATCGATTGCTGGACCTGCTGCATGATCTTCTGGTCCATCGACGGTGCTTCCTTCGACTGGTCCATGTCCATGATGTCGAGAAAGGGTGTCGATTTCTTCTCGCTCCACTCGATCAAGCTGGAGCTGCGGATCTTGAAGTGGCCCGGGCTGTCTTCGATCATGCCGAGCGCATGCTTGATCGACCCCATTGCCTCGAGGAAGAGCTGGCGGTCGGTATTGGCGAAGGAGAGCATCAGGACGAAGAAGACGAGCAGGAGACTCATCAAGTCGCCCATCGTCGCCAACCACGCCGGCGCGCCCTCTTCACAGACGTGATCTTCCGCTTCGCTCGGATCGAGCCCCATCTGAGTTCAGCTTCCCTTTCAGCCCGACGGCTCGACCGATGAACCGCTCGCTACTGCGCTCGTCGCTAATCCGAAGCGAGCGATTCGCGCTCGGCGGGCGACAGGAAGGACTCGAGCTTCGACTGGATCACCATCGAGTTGTCACCCTTCAGGATCGATTCCACGCCCGCGATCGCGAGCTTCTTGACGGCGACCTCCTCTGCCGTCCGATTGGCCAGCTTCTGGCCGATCGGTCCGTAGACGACGAAGGCAAGGATCGCACCGTAGAGCGTCGTCAGCAGGGCGACGGCCATGGAGGGCCCGATCGAATCGGGATCGTCGAGATTCTGGAGCATCTGGACGAGACCGACGATCGTTCCGATCAGGCCCATGGAGGGCGCCGTCGCACTCATGAACTTGAAGATCTGCTGGCCGCGCTCGTGACGCTCCTTCATCGCGGAGAGCTCACCCTTGAGTGTCTCCGTGATCAGCTCCGGACTGAGCCCATCCACACCCAGGCGGACTCCGCGCGCCATGAACGGATCGTCGATCTGTTCCCCTTCGAGGGCGACGAGCCCTTCTTTGCGTGCCTTGCCCGCGAGATCGATGATCAGCGGAACCATCTCCGCCTTTGGACTCGACCGATCGAAGAAGGCCTGCATCGCGCTCTTCAGACCCGCGATCACGAAAGGCAGCTTCTGATTGATCATCGTGGCGGCAAAGGTCCCGCCGATCACGATGAGCGCACTCTGGGCATCGACGAAGGGCATGACGCCCCCGCCGATCATCATCGCGCCGATGATCAGGCCGAAGCCGAGAATCAATCCGACGATCGTTCCGAGATCCATCGCGGTCGCGACCTCCGGCGGCTCGCGTCTCGGGCGAAGCCGTCACTCCGGATCTATCGGACGCGAATGCGAGATGCTCCATCCGAGCGAACACGGACGATCGGTTCGGGCGAATGCCCGAGATCGGTCGAGAAGGAAACAGCAGGTGGGATGCGTCGACGCGGGACGAGCGAGCTCGGACTCAGGGGCGTTGTGCCAGCGATTCACCGCGGTCGCGAACGGTGTATTCGATCCGATCGGAGAAGACCTTGATCGGGATCCACTCCGGCAGCTCCGACATCCGCGGCATGCCGACGGTCATGGCACCGGTCGGATCGATCACCCAGGGATCGTTCGCCTGCTCGAACCAGAGCGTCACCATGTGGTGCTGTCCATCGGACGGGCGCACGACGATCGCACGATAGACCTCGCTCTCGGCAAAGCCGAGATCGCGGAGGGCGTGGAATGTGAGCAGCTCGAGTCCGTCGCAGTCGTCCCCGCCCCGCGCGAGCGTCTCTTCGAGCGTCGCCCAGTGGTCGACCGCACCGTCTTCGCGATAGTGGTGCTTCGCCTCGGTCTGGATCCAGGCGGCGACGTCGCGTGCGAGCGCGCGCTTGCGCTCGGCCCTGAACTCGAAGTACTTCGTTCGCAGCCCACCCTCCGCCGTCTGGTCGGCGGGCAGCTGCTCGTTCGCGGCGCTGTAGCCGGCGGATTCGACGGCCGGCCCCGTCTCGAGCGGCGCGACGAGGGCCGCGTCGAAGCGTTCGCGTCGCTGCCAACCCTCGATCTTGGGACTCCAGACGTCGTCCGGATGCGGTCGCTCGAAATAGTCGAATCCGGAGCTCGCCGGAACAGGCAGCGAGAGCCCGGCACAACCGAGCCCGAGTGCCAGGATCAGACTGGCCGCCAGCCCGGGTAGGCATCGATTCCAGCGAGCGCGGAGCGACATGGCCGATCTATCGGCCTTCGATCCGGGGAAGTTGAGGCGAGCGACCAGACGAAACGCCATCGCAGGCGGGTTGCCGGCCGCGTGCACGTCGGTTTCGTGCCGAACATCCCGTGGAGCGTCGCGTCTCGCCGAAGGGCGGCTAGCTCACGAAGCCGTGGTGACAGGACTCCGCGAAGGGGATCGCGATACCATGGAGAGCCCAAGGGCGGGCGTCGGAGTCAGAGGGACAGACGGCGGAGGGAGCCAACGCGCCGTCGTGCTGCGATCAGCCGTAGAGCATCACATTCTGCGCATCGCAGGAGCCCACGAGCGCGAAGAGCACGACGAAGAAGATGATCATCATCGGGATGCCGCCCAACACATAGAGCCAGGAAGCCAGGTCGCCGTTGATCCCGGGCCCGTCCTCGTTGAACTCGTCCTCGTCTCGATCGCCAGCCGACATCAGGCCACTCCTTCTGGTGCGGCGCAGAGACTAGCGGCTGACCCCCTGCATGCCATGCAACAATCGGCTACCCGCGTGCCTCAGTCGAGCGAGGGCGATGCGGAGACGGGACGTCGCGACTCGGCGCTCGGGGAATCGCCACGCCATTCGGGGGGAACGCCCGCCAGGTCGGCCTCGATGCGGAGCTCGCGCATGGCGCGTTCGTTCTGCTCCAGGCGCTCACGGTCGCGCTTCAGGTCCTGCCGGAGCTTGAACGACAGCGGCGAGGTCCCGGGTCCGCCCGACTCCGAAGCACCGGGCGGCGCGACCGACCACTGACTCGAACCGCCCCCTTCCGCCACCGAATCGAGCTCACGCCGGGTCGCCGCCAGCTCGGCGCGGGCCGCTTCGAGCTCGTCCCGGGCCTTCGCGAATCGTCGCCGCCACTCCGCCTCCCCGGCACCCGCGACGGAACGCTGGTCACCCGTCGAGAAGCCCGTCGGCAAACGCAGCAACGCATCGAGACCGGGGCCCCCTTGGGGCACAGTTTGGCCGCTGGGCGATCCGGATCCCGACGCCGATGGACTTCCCACGGGGCTACGATCGGTGCCGCCCGTCTTCGCAGGGCGCCGACCCGGGACCGTCATCGCCTCGTCGTCCTGTGGCTGTCCCGCCCGCCCATCGGCGGGTGGCCGATCGACCGCCACGACCGATTCCGATGGATCCGAAGCTTCGCCGTGAGCGGCTCCGAGCGGGAGCAGCAGCCCGAACGCCCCGATCATCAGCAGGACGAGCGCGCGGGACGGGATCCCCCGAGCGCGCCCGAACCCATCGACGGCCAACCCTGCGATCGTGGCTGCGACCGCCCGGCTCGTCACGCTGCTTGCCGCGGCCTTCATCGCGCTCCCTACCCGCTCTCGCCCGGACTCGTCACTCGATCGTTCCCCGCCCGTGCCGAGCCAAGGGCGATCGGTTCCGGATCGCACGATGAAATCGTGCGCGACGGCCCACACGCTCGTCGCGCAGCATAGCGGAGCCCCCCTTGTCGCGACGCGTACGAGCGCGTAGCCAAGTCCGGGGTCAAGGGCACACCAGAAAAGCCGATAAATCTCGCTGAGGGCGCACCGGCAGCGGGCGTCCCTTCAGAGGGCTGGGGGAGCGGTGATGGAACGGGAAAAGCTGTATCGGCTTCTCCGACTCGGTCTCGAGAAGGGAGCGAGCGATATCCACTTCCAGGTGGGTTATCTGCCGCTCTACCGCTTCCACGGCGAGCTGGTCGAGCTGCGATACAAGGTCCTGACGCCCGAGGACACGGAGGAGATCGTCCAGATCCTGATCGAGAACGACCCCCTGGGCCAGGATCTCGATTTCAATGAACGCGATCTCGCGTTCGAGCTGCCCGGCGAGGGTCGTTTCCGTGTCAACATCTCGCGTCAGCGACGCTTCTTCAATGTCGTGCTGCGCGTGATACCGCTGCAGATCAAGTCCTTCGCCGATCTGAACCTGCCGAGTGTGCTCGGCGACATCGCCAACATCCGGCGCGGCTACGTCCTCGTCACCGGGCCCACCGGCATGGGCAAGTCGACGACGCTCGCGACGATGTTGAACGAGGTCAATCGACAGCGAAAGAGCAAGATCGTGACCGTCGAGGACCCGATCGAGTTCGTCTTCACGCACGATCGCAGCATCATCACCCAGCGAGAGATCGGGACCGATACCGACTCGTTCCCGAACGCGCTTCGCGCGGCGCTCCGCCAGGACCCCGACGTGATCATGGTAGGCGAGATGCGCGACCTCGAGACGGTCGATACGTCGCTCAAGGCCGCGGAGACCGGCCACCTCGTATTCTCCACGATTCACACGGCGGATGTCGCTTCGACGATCAATCGCCTCGTCTCCTTCTTCCCGAGCGAGGAGCACCTGCAGGTCCGCGCCCGCCTCGCCGACAATCTGAGCGCGGTCGTCTCCCTCCGCCTGCTCGTGAACAAGAAGCAGAATGGACGCGTTCCCGCCGTCGAGGTGATGCGATCGACCCGCTCGATCCAGGAGTGCATCAAGGATCCGGCGCGAACCCACGAGATCACGGAGTACATCGCGCGCGGCCGAGCCGAGAAGATGCAGACCTTCGACCAGCATCTGCTCGACCTGCTGAAGGCGAACAAGATCACCATGGAGGGCGCGCTCAACGCAGCGACGAACCCGACGGATTTCCAGACCAAGCTGGAGATGGAGGGGCTCGTCCACGACGACGACCAGGTCGACGTCAAGCCGGAAGAGCCCTTCGACATCGAACCCGACGAGCGCTTCTGAGATGGCGAGCCCGATGCAGACCGCGCAGCCCGCCCCCGCGGACGACCGCTTGAATCGCGCCCTGCGTCTGACGGCGAGCCAGGCCTCCGGGCTGGTCGGTGGAGGCGCCGTACTCGTCTACTCGCATCTGCTGAGTGAGCCCGTCACGGGTCGCCTGCGAGCGGCTGCCGGCTTCCGGAGCGCCGACGAGGCGCGCCAGACGGCCGCGGGCCTCGAGCAGGAGGTCCGCGCCGCGATCGACTCGGCGACGAATCAATCCGCCCCCACACCCCCACCGATCAGCGACCGATGTCCCGGGATGCCCACGGAGATCCGACCGCTCGTGGCGCGCAATCAGGTCGTCGGCGCGCTCGTCTTCGCCGCGACCACCGAGCCCACGCCCGACGCCCTCGACGCGCTCGAGGTGCTCGCCTGGACGACGGCGAACCTGCTCGACCATCCGGCGCTCGCGGCCCAATACGAGGCGCTCTCGGTCGAGGCCGAGAAGCATCTCGAGCTCGCTGACGAGAAGAACGACGAGCTCCTGAAGCTCTCCGAAGAGCTCTTCGCCCAGGACATCGAGCTGCTCCGCAACAACGAGAAGCTGGGCAAGATCGAGAAGCTCAAGAACGACTTCATCGAGAAGATGTCACGCGAGCTTCGCACACCCCTCAACAGCATCATCGAAGCGACGATCACCGTCCTCTCGAGCGAGAACGAGAATCTGTCGGCCAGCTCCCAGCAGACGCTCCGCAACGCGCTCGACGAGGGCACGGCCTTCGGTCGTACACTCCAGAACATCCTCGACCTGTGGCGCATCAAGCAGGACGAGTTCCCGATCGAGATCCAGGAGCTCTCCGTCCCCGACGTGATCGACGAGACGATCTTCAGCGTCCAGGACACACTCGGCGACAAGCCGGTCGAGATCGAGAAGGAGCTCGAGTCCCCGATCCCACGGCTGCGCGCGGATCTGGCGAAGCTGAACCAGATTCTCTTCCTGCTCCTGGACAACGCCGCCAAGTTCACGGAAGAGGGCTCGATCAAGATCGGCGCCCGCTTCGACGCCGACCGACTGCAGTGCTGGATCGAGGACACCGGGATCGGCATCTGTCCGGACGATCAGAAGTACATCTGGAACGAGTTCTACCAGGTCGATGATCGCGCGAGCATACGCTACCGCGGCGCGGGTCTGGGTCTCACGCTCGTTCACGACCTGCTGGTGCTGCTCGACGGGGACTCGCTGCTACAGAGTGAGCCCGGCGTCGGAACCCGCGTCGAGTTCAGCATCCCGGCCGTACCTGCCTGAGACGGGCCGAGCCGATCTAGGCTTCGGTCTCGCTCGGCGCGGCCGCCTCGGTCGCCGAGTCCGGATTCGGGACGTCCGCGAGGTCGCTGGACGGAGCGGAGGCCACGGCAGCCTGGCCCACGGGCTCCGGCGGCAGCTCGGCGTCACCCGGCTTGACCAGTCCCGCGGCGATCTCACGCAGGCTCATCACGACCTCTTTGTTCTCTTCCGAGGTCAAGAGCGGCCGCGCACCCTTCTTCAGCTGCTTCGCGCGGATCGAGGCCATGCGAACCAGGTGGAAGCGGTTCGGCACCTGCTCCATGCAATCTTCGATCGTGATGCGCGCCATGGCTGGATGCCTCCTGGTCCTCTTCCCAGAGCGGCGCGGCAGGGTATCCCAGGCCCCAGACGAAGGAAACCCCGGCCAGCTCCCCCAGAATCAGGGGGCTCTTGGCCGGGGTCCCTAGGAAGGATCTTCCAAAAAGGGAAGACCACTCCACCTCGCGCCCTAGCGCTTGCGGCGAGCGGCCTTCTTCTTGGACGCCTTCTTGCGAGTCGCCCGCTTCTTGGTTGCCTTCTTCTTGCGGCCCTTCCTCTTGGCGGCCTTCTTTCGAGTCGCCTTGCGCTTGGTGGCCTTGCGCTTGGTCGCTTTCCGCTTCGTGGCCTTGCGCTTGGTGGCCTTTCGCTTGGTCGCCTTGCGCTTGGCGGCCTTCTTCTTGCGACCCTTCTTCTTGGCGGCCTTCTTACGGGTCGCCTTCCTCTTCGTGGCCTTGCGCTTGGTGGCCTTGCGCTTGGTGGCCTTTCGCTTGGTCGCCTTGCGCTTGGTGGCCTTCTTCTTTCGAGCTGCCATTTTCTGGGTTTCCCCCCTTGTCAATCGCTCGTTTCGTAGCGGCCCGCCCTACGCCTCAGCCGGCCGATGTCACCACCGTCCTGCTCTGGCGGCTCGCTCTCTCAGCGGTCGATGGATCCCGTCGAGCGGTCTTCCATCCGAATCCATCTGATCGGCGCGAGCTGGCTTTTCGTCCTCGATCCACCCGGGTGGGTGCATTGCGTCGGAAAATCCAAGAGTTCACAGACCTAACTGCGAGTTCCTATCGGTGCCGAAGCTCCACAACTTGAAGGATCAAACAGACCTTCACGTCTCAAACCGCCACGATAGAGCGTTTGTTGCGTCCGAGGTAACAACAGCACGGAAATGGCGTCAAGCCAATTCGTCAAAAAAAACAGTGAGATGTGACATCGAATTGCGATTGACGATGCGACTTCGCAGCGAAATCCAGCGACACGAGTCGTCCGCGCTTCGCGACATGCGGACCACGCGCGCACGATCGCGGTCATCCGGGATACGCTTCCAGACCGGCTGCCGCTCTGCATGGACGACCGACCCACCCCGCGCTGAGACCGAGACGTGGGTATTCCCCTTCCGTCACGTGGCGCGAATGCAGGGACGCCCGAGCGCAGAAAAGAAAAGCAAATTCAGCTAGATGTGGACGGCATGCTCGAGCCGATCGCAGCTCGACGCGAGGCGATTTCCGGTTCGGCTCGGCCCGCGGGCCCGCGGAGAAGACTCGACGTTGCACGAACGCCGGATCGCGTGCGTCGCCGCCCGCGAAGGCACGTGGGAAGGTTGGAACGTCGGAACGTCGGAAAAAGGCGACGCGCCTATTTCTTGTGGCGCTGTCGCTTCAGCAGCTTGCGCTGCTTGTGCTTGCGCATCTTCTTTCGGCGCTTCTTGATGACGCTGCCCAATCGTTCTCTCCGGATCCGCGGCCGTGGCGGCTTTCCGCGATCGAGGCGCAGCTGGCGACTCGAGTCCGTCCGCGGGGCGAAGGTTTAGGCACTCTGCCCCTGCATGTCAACGGGAGCGTCCCGTCGCAGCGCGACCCTCAGGCGCGTGAGAAGGCACCGAAGAATCGGCTTCGCGCGGTGCCAAGCGCACGGTTGACGGGGTGGCGACGCGGAAGGAAGGGAACGATCGGGAGCCGACGGCGTCCGAGCGAAGCGATCAGATCGCGAATCGGCTCGTGCCCGGGCGCGATCATCTGGCCGCGGCGCAGGTAGCGAAGGGCTTCGGCGCGCCGACCGTGGCAGAGATAGACGCGCGCCAGATTCAGATAGAGGTCGGGGTTGAAGAACTCCTGCCGAGCAGCCTCTTCACAGTGGCGTCGAGCCTCTTCGAAGGCGCCCTCGCCGCGTGCGAGCGCCACACCGAGCATCGATCGCAGCACGGCGTGCCCGGGTGCCCGAGCATGCGCGGCGGTGAGGGCGTCGATCGCGGCCGCCGTCTCGGCGCGTTCGAGGGCGCCGAGGCCGGCGTCGAACAGAGCCTGCGTCTCGTCGTCGAGCGCCTGACGGCCGGAGCTGCCACTCGCGGCCTGGATCTGAACGCTCTCTGCGCTCATATTGACGATCCCCCGGAAGGGCCACCCGTCGATCGGATCCGTTCATGACGAAGGAAGCGTCGGGCAGCGCTCCGGGCGTTATCGGATCATCCGCGCTCGGGCCGAAGCGAAAACCGCCGAGCCGTGCCTCAGTGCTCGATGATCTCGAGGATATAGCGCTTCTTTTCCTTGCCACTGGCCGCTGCCATCAGCGTCCGGATGGCCGATGCATGCGCCCCGCCCTTGCCGATCACCTTCCCGAGGTCCTCCTTCGAGACGCGCAGCTCGAGCACGTGCGCATGATCGCCGACCACCTCCTTGATCTGCACCTCGTCGGGCTTGTCGACGAGCGCTTTGACGATGTCTTCGATCAATTGCTTCATGCTGGTGGCCCTGACCCCTTTGGCGGATCGCTTCGCTTCGAAGTGATCGACCGGTCGGTCCCCTATCTGGATTGGGCGAGCAGTTGTCGTTCGGCTGCGAAGATCCACGCTTCCATTCACCGCCCGCCGCCGATCTCACCACGTTCACCGCGGCATGCACAACGAGTCGAAGGCTGGGAACTGGATGACGACGACCGAACGAATGTTTGCTCCCGAGGGGACTGCGCAAGGAAACAGGCTATCGACCGGATGCGCAACAGGTGAAGACCCCCCAAACGGGTCATTTTGTGCCTGGTCGGGTCACGGGTCGATCGGTCAACACGCGCTACGGCTGCCAGCTCACCACTGACGGACGATCAGTCTACGATGGACGCGCGCGGCGCGTTCAGAATGCGCTGCGCGGGGGCGCGAAGGCGCCCTGCACCTGGGCGGATCGCCACGCCATGGGCGCATCCGACGGTCTTCGCTCGCCGACTTCGAATATCCGCGCCGTGCGTGCGAGCCGCCGGGCGTTTCGCAGCACGCGCTCGAAGAGTGCGTCGTCACCACAGAGCGGAACGACCGCGTGACGAACCAGTAGATCTGCGGCCTCTTCCGGACCCTGCAGCTCGGAATAAGGTCGCTCGGATTCGCAAGCGCAATGAAACTCGCGCACACGAACCCGATATCCGAGCGATTGATCGAGCGTGTCGCTCCACGGAGTTCGAAACAAGCGCAGCTCTCCCGACCGCTCTCGGATCAGGAGTGCCGTTCGCCCGAGCAGCGAGAACGAAGGCGTCGACCAACGCTGGACACCCGAACGTGCCGGCTCGCCCAGGTGCACGATCGCCTGTCCGTCCACCGCCCCCTGCCCTGTCGCGCGCGCGTTCAGGCAGAGACCCCCGTTCGCCACGATGCGATGGAGCACGATCCACTCGTCGAGCGGACCGCGCAATGGATAGGCCGCCTCGCTCGCCGCCTCTCGTGAGACGACGACCTCGCCGATGCGGAATTCGCGATCGAAGAGTGCGAGCTGACTGCGACGTCCGGCGCGGGAGAGACCGAGCTGCCAATCGCTACCGCGACGGGCCACCTCGAAGGTCCAGGCACCCACCGAATAGCGCTCGCCAGCGAGATCCTGCTGGGCGACCGATCCGACGCGTACCCCGACGTGCACCTCCGGGTCACGCGGCAGACATTGGAATTCCGCGACCGGCTCCTCGGGCCAATGCCACTCGAAGTCCTCTGGCACCTCGATTCCGATCTGGACGTCGCCGATCTCCAGACCCCGCAAGCGCGTTCTCGCCATGCACCCTCTCCCGTCGCGGGCGGTTCCGCCCACGTCGATCCTCGAACCCCTTCACCGATCGGCAACTCGCGCGCAAACTTGAGCGCTGGGCTTCCAATTCTGCGGCCACGCGCGAACGCCGATGAAGGCGACACGATCGGCCCGGGGAGGCCTTCGAGTCCGGCTGGCGCTGCGAATCGCCGGGGTAGATGTACCGCGAGATCTGGGGTACTCCCCCGGCGGCCCGGGGCACGACGCCGAGGGACGGGGAGGAGGCCAGCATGGCCCAGCCGATCGTGACGACGCGGATCCTCCGCCGGCTGCTCAAGACGGGCGCGCACCTGCGCGCCGAGAAGCTGCTCGAGCGCATCCATCCCGCCGATCTCGGTCCACTCCTCTCGGATCTCACGCCGGACGAGATCCGAATCGTGATCGACCTGCTGTTCAAGCATCGACGTGCCGCCACCATGTTGATGGAGCTCCCGCCCGAGCTGGTGCCCGAGATCCTCGGTGCCATCTCGGACGAGCGGATGGCCGAGGTGCTCGATCGGCTCGAGATGGACGACATGCTCGAGCTCGTCGAAGCCATCCCCGAGGAGCGGCGGGCCGGCGTCGTCGCGCAGCTACCCGACGCGCGCCGCGAAGAGCTGCGGCATGCGGAGCTCTATCCACCGCGCAGCGCGGGTCGCGCGATGACGACCAATTTCTGCGCGCTCGACGAGAAGATGACGGCACAGGAGGCAATCGATTCGGTACGCGCCGCCGGCCTCGAGGCGAGTGATGCGATCCTCTACCTCTACGTCGTCGACGAGCTACAACGCCTGACGGGGATCGTTCCGATCCGCCGGCTGGTGACGGCGCAGCCGGACACGCCCGTCCGCGAGCTCGCGATTCGCGAGATGTTGAGCACGCCCCCCGACGCCGACCAGGAGGAGGTGGCGCAGCTCGTGGCGCGCTACGACCTGCTGGCAATTCCCGTGACCGATGTCGACGGCACGATGCTCGGCGTGATCACCGTCGACGACGTGATCGACGTGATCACCGAAGAGGCGACCCAGGATATCTACAACTTGGCGGGTCTGTCCGAGGGCGATCGCGTCTTCACGTCCGCGCGTGTCTCCATTCGAAAACGCCTGCCCTGGATGCTGGTCAATCTCGGCACCGCGTTCTCCGCCGGCGCCGTCGTCGGGCTCTTCGAGGGGACGATCGAGCGGATGGTCGGGCTGGCGATCTTCCTGCCCGTCGTAGCGAACGTCGGCGGCAACGGCGGAATCCAGAGTCTGACCGTGATCACGCGGGCGATCGCCCTGGGCGAAATCGAGTTCTCGAGCGGCCTGCGCGCCGTCGGCAAGGAGATGTGGGTCGGGCTGGTCGTCGGCCTGGCCGCGGGCGTGATCAGTGGCGGGATCGCCTACCTGCTCCACGGTAACGTGTACATGGGGCTCGTCCTGCTGCTCGCGATGATGATGACGATGGTCAGCGCGAGTCTGTTCGGTGCAGCCGTTCCGCTCGGGCTCAAGGCCCTGCGACTCGACCCGGCACTCGGCTCCGGCATCCTCGTCACGTTCGCGGCCGACGCCCTCGGCTTCTTCGCCTTCCTCGGAATCGCGACGCTGCTGCTCGACCGGCTGACCTGAACGCCCCCGCCCGACGACGACACCCCGCAGCGCGGGCTCGGTGCACGACCAACGGGCCGCCGCGACCACGCTCAGGCTGCCATCGACACGATCTCAACACGCATAGGTCCGTTCGAGATAGGCGATGATGTCGGCCGATTCGAAGAGCGCGACCTCGCGATCGGGGTTGGGATCGACCAGAAAGGGCACCTGGATCTTGCCGGTCCGCGCCGCGAGGGCCTCGCGCCGAGGACTACCCTTCGCGACGTTTCGCAGCCGATAGGGCAGCTCGAGCTCGCAGAGCTCCTCGCGCACGAGACGACAGAACGGCGAGGCTTCGAAGCCGTAGAGCTCGAGCGGTCGTGCCGGCGATCGAGAAGGCCGCGCGCGACTGCCGGCCGTACCCCGAATGAGCCCGGAGGCGACGACGGCGACGGTCGCGAGCCCGCTACGCGAGAGCGCGCGTGGCGGAGGTCCGGCGCCGTATTGCGCAAAGAGATAGTCGACGATCTCTGCCGACTCGTACATCTCCTTGCCGGTATTCGGATCGACGAGGTAGGGAAACTGGGCCTTGCCTCCGCGGCGGACGACCTCGTCGCGAAAGCGCCGACCCTGTTTCGGACAGGGATGCACGAGCGCATCGAGGTCGAGGATCGAGAGCGCCTCACGTACCCGGCGACAGAACGGACAGGCTTCGAATTCCCAGAGGGCGAGCAGCTCCGCCGGCCGTGGTCCCAACGGGCCCACGGCGTAGCCGGATCCCGCTCTCGACAATGTGGTCAAGGTCGCGGTCGCGACATCCCAGGCGCGCATCACCTCAAACGCCCCCCTCGCTCGCGGGCGCTCGGCCGTCGGCCTCTTCGTCGACGACGCCTTCCACGACGCGCGTGCCGCTCGGCGGTATCCGAAGGCCGACGCGTTCCCAGACCCCACCCTCGCGGCGCAGCTCGTAGGTCGGCCAGAAATCGGAATCCGGCTTGAGCGTGATCACCGCGCGCTTGCCGTCGAGATCGAGCGTCTCGAGGCGTACGGCCTCACGCTCGCGGGCGCGCTCGACGGCCGCCAGGAAGACGTCGAGATCCGAAACCGGCTCGCCGTCGACCTCGACGATTCGACTCGTCGCTTCGAGACCATAACGCGTCGCCGGCGAGCCGAACCAATGGCGCGATACGTAGACGCCGCCAGGCGGAATGCCGAACTGCGCGGCGAGCGCCGGGTGCGGCGCCTGCAGCAATGCCCCAGCCCAGAGAATCGCGCGGGTGGTGCCCTCCCCCGACATCGGCGCCGGACGCGCCTCGACCACGGCCTCGACGCCAGCGCGCAGGATCTCGACCTCTACCGGGCCCGCCCGGGTCAGGCGATCGAGCTCGACGCTCCGCGTCGCCGGACGTCCGTCGATCGAGAGCAGCAGGTCGCCCTCACGGAACAACGACTCGCCCGGGAGCCCGACCGTCCGGCGTACGACCGAGAGGACGCGACGGCCCTGCGGATCGTGTCGCTCGAGGCGACGCGCCTGCCGCTCCGAGAGTCCGCGGTCGCGCGCAGAGGCGAGCGTGAGCGGCTCGAACTCGACACCCAGCGAATGCCAGGCGACCGACTCGCCATCGCGCAGGGGCTCCACCATCCGCAGCACGTGATGGGCCGGAATCCCGCCGAAGAAGCCATCGACGTTCGAGCCACTGCCCATGCTGAAGGAGGCCCAGAACGCGAGGACACGACCGAGTCGGTCGGTCAGCACGCCGCCCACGGTCTGCGCGGCGTCCTCGACCGAGAGCACCTCGAGGTTCGACTCGCGAAAGCGAGGCGGGTGCGTGAGCGGCAGCTGCGCGAACTCCCGGCGCGCAATCCGCGTACGCCGCGAGACGACGCGCTCGGTCGAGGTCAGGCCGACGAGCCAGACGTCGTCGCCGACCTCGAGCGACTCGTCGCGAATTCGCGCCGTGCGAACCGGCGTATCCCCGATCAGAGTCGGGTCGTAGCGTACGACGGCGAGATTGTGCTCCGGGTGTAGATAGACGAGCTCACCGCGCACCTCGACCGAGCCATTGAACGTGAGCGTCAGATCGGCGAGCGCGATCGGCACGGTCTCGCGATCGACGACGACGAGTCCCCGCTCGCGGTCGACGACGAGTCCCGTCCCGACGAATTGCTCGCCATGGACGCCGTCGAGCCGGTACGGAATCGAGGTCGAGACGACCACGAGCGACGGTGCCACGCGACGCACGGCCCACGGCGCTTCGAGATCGAATGCCGTCTCACCCCCGGCCTCGGGCTGCATCGGCGGTGGCTCGGGCGAATCGACGCAGGGCCATCGCCCCGTCGCGTCGTCGCGCCGACACATCCGCATCGAGAACCATCGCCGGTCGTTGCGCAGCAGCGCGACCTTCGGTGATTTCGGCTGGCCCAACATGAAGAAGCGGACCAGTAGGCGCGCATCGTGGGGCTCGGCCGCGAGCACCCGCTCGAATTGCTCGAGCGAAGGCGTCGCCCGGCCCGCCAGCTCCGTGATCACGGCGCGCCGCGGAACACCCGCACGACCCAGCGCATAGCCCGAAGTCGCGACGTAGACCCCACCCACCTCGACCGAAGCGTTCCGCGCCTGGTGATAGGAGAGCGGGTTGAGCACGCCGCCGGCGTACTCCAGATAGCGCGACGGTGTGATCGCGTGGAGATCCGCGACCGAGAGTGTCGCCTCGGCCGGAGTCCCACCGCGCTCGAAATCCAGACGCACCTCTCCCCCGACGTGTGCATCGAGCGTCGACTCGATCGGCAGGAATGCATTGACGGGCCGACCGTCGATCCCGACGATCACGTCGCCGACCTCGAGCTCGCCCTCGGCCGGTCCCCCCGGCACGACCTCGCGCACGACGATCATGCCGGTCCCGTCCGGGAATCGCGCCCGGATGCGCGCTTCGGTCTCCGCGCGCAGACCGAGCCGCCGCACCTCGTCGAAGGGTCGATGGGCGAAGACGACCTGCAACGTGCCGCGCTCGACGGGCTCCCCGCGGCGAATCAGCTCGACCGCGCGCTTGACCCGATCGAGTGGCAGGTAGTAGCTCGAGGCAGCCATGCGTTTGCCGCCGGCATTGAGCCCGACCACGCGACCGTCGATATCGATCACAGGGGATCCCGACGAGCCACCCGACGTCCCGGACGCCGCCTGGATGTAGAACGTGTTGAAATCGTTGAAAGAGGTGCGGCCGTATTCGGGCGCCGCACGATCGAGTCGGGCGATCGTGCCCTGGAGGATCGAGAGCTTCTCGCCGGCGTCGTTGCCGACCACCCGGATCTCCGTTCCGACCCGGGCGCGCTCGGGTGCGAGTTCGAGTCGCCCGGGCTCGATGAAGCGCACGGCCTTCGGGTCGTATCGGAAGAGCCCGAAATCGTGTACGGGATCGCGATAGACCGCGTGGACGGCGACCTCTTCGTTGTTCTGGAAGACCGCTTCGGCGACGACGGGGCCCGCCGTCACGACATGCCGATTCGTCAGGATCAGGCCCTGCTCGTCGTCGATGACGAACCCCGTCGCCGTCGAGGTTCCCGCCGTGTTGTCGTCGAAGGCCCGCGGCGTACTGACCCGCAAGACGACGACGGCAGCCGCGACGCGATCGAGCGTCGCCCGCCAGGCGCTCGCCTCCGAAGCGGGGATCGCCGAAGCGACCACCGCTGTCGGGGCAGAGCTCGCCCTGCCTTGACGGGCCGAGGGCGAGGCCGCGAGCGGTGCATCACGGGTCTCCGCGCGGGGCGCCGTGGGCGCCACCGAGACGGCCATCCCCAGCAGAAACGAGAACGTCGTCGCGAGGGCCGCGAGCCGCCTACTCCTCTTCATCGTGCTCCGTATCGTGGTCGGGAGCCGATTCCAGTGTCTGCTTCCGCAGGAGCGGAGGCAGGACCCGCTCGACATATTGTCTGATGTACTTCCCGAACACGTCGACCTCGAGATGGACCGCATCGCCTTCCGAGAGATCCGAGAGCGTCGTGACGGCCAGGGTATGCGGAATCAGGGCCACGTGAAAGCCGTCCTCGACCACACGCACGACCGTGAGAGACACCCCATCGATCGTGACGGATCCCTTGTCGACCAGCTGATCGGCAATCACCGGCTCGCACTCGAGATGCAATTCGACCTCGTTCCCGCTCCGCGATGAACGACGCACGCGCCCCACGCCATCGACATGGCCCTGGACGACGTGCCCGTCGAAGCGCTTGTCGGCTCCCATCGCCCGCTCGAGGTTCACCCGGTCGCCCGCAACGAGCTCGGCGAAGCGCGTCTTGCCGAGCGTCTCCTCGATGACGTCGAACGTGAAGACGCCGCCCTCACCTCCCGTCACGGTCAGGCAGCAGCCCGCTACCGCCACGCTGTCGCCAACCGCGACCCCCTCGGCGACCGGTCCGAGATCGATTCCGAGCTGCAGCAGGTCGGGTCGCTGCTCGACGCGCGCGAGCCGACCGACGTACTCGACGATGCCCGTGAACATCAGACGTCGTCCGTTCCACGCGCGCGGCCGGCGGCGCGCGCACCGGCGGACCCGAATCGGCGCTCGATCTCGCCGAGCATCCGGTCGCGCACGACGCCGTAGTCCGCAGCCAGCTCGATCGGCGGATTCGGCTGCTCCGATACGATCCCCTCGAGCTCCATCGCGTGATAGGCGAGCTTCGAGTCGACGAACTTGAGGCCGTGGGCGGTCGACACGACGACGACCTGATCGCTTCCTCTGACCAGGCCGCGCGCCTGGAGCTTCCGAAGCGCCACGAGGGCGACCCCCGTATGCGGGCAGTTGAACAGACCCGTTCGATCGGCCTTCGCGCACTCCTCCATGATCTCGGCCTCGCTCGCCTGCTCGACGACGCCGTCGTAGCGTCGCAACGCGTCGACCGCCTTGGCATAGGAGACGGGGTTCCCGATCTGGATCGCGGACGCAACCGTCTTGCGCGCCGCGATCGGCTCGAAGACGGCGAAGTCGCTCTGGTAGGCCAGGTAGAGCGGATTGGCCGCCTCGGCCTGACCGACACAGATACGGGGGCGCTTCGCGATCAACCCCAGATCGAAGAGCATGTCGAGCCCCTTCGCGAGGGCCGAGACGTTGCCGAGATTGCCGCCGGGTATCACGATCCAGTCGGGCATGCTCCAATCGAGCTGCTGTGCGATCTCGAGGCCGACCGTCTTCTGACCCTCGATGCGCAGGCTGTTCATCGAGTTCGCCAAATAGACGCCGTCCTTGGCGGCGACCTGCTTGACGATGTCCATGCAGCCGTCGAAGTCGGTGTCGAGTGCGAAGACGATCGCGCCATTCGCGACGGGCTGGATCAGCTGCGCCAGCGAGATCTTGCCTCGGGGCAGGAAGACGATCGCCGGGATCCCCGCCGCCGCCGCGTAGGCCGAGAGTGCGGCCGAGGTATCCCCAGTCGAAGCGCAGGCGACCGCAGGAATTTCCACCCCGTTCGCAATCATCTGCTTCACCTGCGAGACCAGCACGGTCATGCCGAGGTCCTTGAACGACCCCGTATGCGAGTTGCCGCACAGCTTCAGCCAGAGATCGTCGAGGCCGATCTCGCGACCGTAGCGCTCGGCCCAGAACAGGTTCGTGTGTCCTTCGTACATCGAGACGACATTGTCGTTGTCGATGTCCGGCAAGACCCACTCCTTCTTGCCCCAGACGCCCGAGCCGTAGGGCCATTCGTTTCGGCGCGCGCGGCGCTCGAAGAGCGCCTTCCAGTCGTCGGCCGACGTCTTGGCGAGCTCGTCCATGTCGTGAACGACCTGGAGCAAGCCCCCCCTTGCGTCCGTGTAGACCACTTCGTCGAGCGCGTAGCGCTCCTCCGGATGGTCGAGGCTCTCGAACCAGGCGCGCGGCTCGGGCTTGTCGGAGGGCACGGATACCGCCACTAGACGTCCTCCTCGATCCGGATCACGCGCGGCGTTTCGGTCACGGCGGAGAGCGCGGCGATCTTCTCGCAGGCCGCGCGAAGCGCCGCCTCGCTCGCTTCGTGCGTCAACACGATGACGGGCACGGTCTCCTCAGGCGAGACGCTCGTCTCGCGTTGGACGACGGATGCGATTCCGATGCCCTCGTCACCGAGCGCACTCGTGATGCGCCCGAGCACCCCGGGCTCGTCACGCGCCGTGAAGCGGAGGTACGCTCGCCCCCGGATCTCGTCTTCCTCGACGACGGGCTTCTGCACGATGTTGTGTGGCAGGTAGGAGAGCGGCGCGACCGGACCTGCAGCCCCGCCGCGGTCGATCTCGCGCGAAATCTCCATCAGGTCCGCCACGACCGCACTGGCCGTCGGCATCTCGCCTGCCCCGGCACCGTAATAGAGCGTCGGCCCGACGGCGTTGCCCAACACTTCGACGGCATTCATCGCTCCGTCGACGTTCGCGAGCATGCTCGACGCGGGGACCATCGTCGGCTGGACCCGCGCCTCGATCCGCTCATTGTCGGCGCCGGCACTTCCCGAGCCTTCGCCGGCGCGGTGACATTTCGCGACGCCCAGCAGCTTGATCCGATAGCCGAACTCGGCCGCCAGCTGGAAATCGATCGGCAGCAGACCGCGAATTCCCTCCGTGGGAATCTCCTCGAACGTGATCTCTGCGCCGAAGGCCATCGCCGTCAAGAGGGCCAGCTTGTGCGCGGCGTCGATCCCGTCGACGTCGAAGGTCGGATCGGCCTCGGCATAGCCGAGCTCCTGAGCGCGCTTGAGGACGACCTCGAAATCCTCGCCGGTCGCCTCCATCTCGGTCAGCACGTAGTTCGTCGTGCCGTTCAGGATGCCGAGCACGGTCTCGATCCGATTGGCGGCGAGTCCCTCGCGAAGCGAACGCAGGATCGGGATGCCGCCGCCGACGGCCGCCTCGAACGCGATGTCCCGACCCGCCGCCGACGCCGCCCCGAAGATCTCCCGACCGTGCAGAGCGAGCAGCGCCTTGTTGGCCGTCACGACGTGCTTGCCCGCCGCAAACGCCTCGAGGATGAGCTTGCGCGGCACGTCGTAGCCGCCGATCAGCTCGATCACGATCCCGACTTGCGGATCCGCGATCAGGCCGGAGGCGTCGGCGTCGAAATCGATCCCCGAGAGATCGACACCGCGGTCGGTCTCCGTATCGAGATCTGCGATCCGCACCAGCCGCAGCGGAAAGCCCAGCCTCTCCTCGATCTCGGCCGCATTGTCGCGCAGGACCTTGACGACACCGGTGCCGATCGTGCCGAATCCGATCAGGCCGACGCCGACGCCATGTTCAGAAGCTTGCGCGCTCATCTCGATCCTCTCTCCATTCGACCCTCGCGAGCCCGGCGAACGATCTGGCTCAGACCCGAGCTTCGCGCAAGAAGCGGCGGATGCCGCGCACCGCCTGACGGATGCGATGTTTGTTCTCGACCAACGCGAAACGTACGAAGCCCTCGCCCTGCTCGCCGAAGCCGATGCCCGGCGAGACGGCGACTCCGGCCTCGCGGAGCAGACGCTTCGAGAACTCCAGCGACCCGAGTGCGCGAAAGGGCTCGGGGATCGGCGCCCAGACGAACATCGTCGCGAGGGGCTTCTCGATCTTCCATTGGCCATCGCCCGGCTGCGCGAGGCCCTCGATCAACGCGTCCCGCCGCTCCTTGTAGGTCGCGCAGTTCTCCTCGACGCAGTCCTGGGGGCCACGCAGGGCCGTGATCGCACCGATCTGGATCGCCTGCGGCATGCCGTAGTCGAGGTAGGACTTGATGCGCTTCAGCGCGTGGATCATCTCGGCATTGCCACAGGCGAAGCCGACCCGCCAGCCTGCCATCGAGTGACTCTTCGAGAAGGAGACGAACTCGATCGCGATGTCCTTGGCGCCCGGCACCTCGAGGATGCTGGGCGGCTTGTAGCCGTCGAACGCGATCTCGGCATAGGCGAAATCGTGCAGCACCATCAGGTCGTGCTCGCGCGCGAAGGCGACGATCCGTTCGAGGAACGCCAGATCGACGACGTGTGTCGTCGGATTCGCAGGAAACGAGACGATCAACATCTTGGGCTTCGGCCAGGTTCGGCTCATCGCCTGCTCGAGGTTCTCGATGAAATCGGATTCCTGAGTCAGCGGAACCTTGCGCAGATCGGCGCCGGCGATGATCACCGAGTATTGGTGGATCGGATAGGCGGGATCGGGCACGAGCACGACATCGCCGGGACCGGCCGTCATCAGTACGAAATGCGAGAGTCCTTCTTTCGCACCGATGACGGCAACCGCCTCGGTCTCGGGATCGAGCGCGACGGCATGGCGCCGCGCATACCACTCGGTGATCCCGGCGCGCAGATTGGGCAGGCCCTGTGAAGACGAGTAGCGATGATTGCGGGGATCGCGTGCCGCCTCGCAGATCTTGTCGATCACGTGCGGCGGCGTCGCGAGGTCCGGGTTACCCATCCCGAGGTCGATGATGTCCTCGCCCGCACGACGACCCGCGCGGGTCAGCTCCGTCACCTCGGAGAGGATGTAGGGGGGCAGTCGGTTCAGCTTGTTGAAGTCGTGTCGGAATCGATCCGTCATGGCCGTTCGTCTCGTCGGGTCTCCGGCTCGGCGCCAACGCCGCGCGGATCGCTCGGGCTCGGGATGGGGCCCGATCGGCCGCGACCGGCTCTCGCCCCGTGCCCGGCCCGGATGCGTACCCGGGACGCGAGTCCGGCTTCGTCGGAGCGCCGACGATCCCTTCGGGACGCGTTCGAATTGCCTGATCTTACTCAAGAAAATCGTCTCGAGGTAGGATCGGCCGAGCCTCGCGGCGCGACAGGGCCCAGTACAGCAGCCCGCCGACCGCCAGCCAGCCGAGCGTCGCCGCGGCCTCGAGCGGACGCGCCCGGGCGATCGCCGCGCCGATCGCCAGATGGACGAGCAGGTAGCCAAACGGCAGCCACGGATGACCCCAGGCGCGAAATGGCCTCGGAGCCTCGGGCCGCCGGCTGCGCAGCGCCAGAAAGGCGAGCGTATCGGCCGACGTCGCCAACACGATCGCGAAGACCGTGAAGTCGAGCGCCCGGGGAAACGTCTCGAGGGAGAAGACGAGGACGATCGAGACGGCGGCCTGGAGTGCAATCGCGCCGCCCGGCGTGTGGTAGCGGGGATGAACCTGCGTCGCCCGGTCGGCGAAGAGTCCGTCGAGCGCCATCGCATAGGCGATTCGTGGGCCGACGAGGACCGTCGCATTGAGCGTCCCGACGACGGAGAGCAGCACGAAGCCCGCGACGAATGCCGCCCCGATCGGCCCGAAGAGGGCAGCGGCCGCGGCCGCGCCGACATCGTTCGCCGCGCGCAGCGCCGCGGGCGGAAGCGCATAGAAGTAGACGACGTTCACACCGAGATAGAGCACGATGCAGAGTCCGAGACCGAGAAAGAGCGAACGCGGGAGATTGCGGGCGGGCTCGACGATCTCGCTCGCGACGTAGACGCTCGCGTTCCAGCCCAGGTAGCTGAACAGTACGGGTGAGAGCGCCAACCCGAAGCGGACCGCGAGTGCGCGATCCGGAGCCGGAGGCGCCGACTGCGCCGCGAGCCATGGTGCGAGACTTCCCTCCCCCACGATCGGCCCGAGCAGCACGAACGCGAGCAGCGCGACGACCTTCGCAGTCGAGGTCAGGTTGTTCCATACGGCACTCAAGCGTGTGCTACGTAGATTCGCGAGCGAGGTGATGCCGATCGCACCGGCTGCCAGGAAGACGATGCCCCGTCGGCCGAGACCGAAGGCGGGCGCGGCGGCCTCGGCCAGAACGACGGCGAGTGCGGCAATCGTCCCCGCGTAGATCGCGAAGAACGAGAGCCAGCCCACGAGGAAGCCCGCGGCCGGGTGGATCCCCTCTCTCAGGTACACGTAGTCACCGCCCGCCCGCGGAAACTGCGCACCGAGCTCCGCATTGAGCAGAGCGCCCACGAGCGAGAGCAGCCCCCCGACGAGCCAGGCCGCGAGCATCCAGCCCGCTCCCGGCAGTAGGCCAGCAACCTGTGCCGGCGTGAAGAAGATGCCGCTTCCGACGACCGAGGCGACGATCAGCATCGACGCGTCGAACAGCGACAGCGATCGCGGCAAGCGATCCTTCGGATGAGCCGCAGGGCCGGCCTCGCGCGCCGCAGCCTCGTCATCGAGCGGAGCCATCGGACGGGGTTCTAGCCCATCCGAGCCCGCTGGCCTAGCAAAGACTCAGAGCGCCTCGAAACGCAGCCGGCTTCCGCCGCGTCCGGGCAGGACCTCGATGCGCGTGTCGATCCGTTCCTTCAGCTCGGGCACGTGCGAGATCAAGCCGACGAGTCGTCCACCGGACTGCAGCTCGACCAACGTCTCGAGTGCCAGCTCGAGGGACTCGGGATCGAGCGATCCGAAGCCCTCGTCGACGAAGATCGCGTCGAGGCGTGTCCCGCCACTATGGCGCTGGACGACCTCGGCGAGCCCGAGTGCGAGAGCCAATGCGGCACAGAAGCTCTCCCCTCCGGAGAGCGTCGCCACGGGTCGCTCCTGTCCCGTATGTCCGTCCCAGACCGCGAGGTCGAGACCTGCGCCCCGCCGCCGATCGAGTGCGGTCGAGACGCGACGCAGGTCGTAGCGGCCCTTGCTCATGCGGCGCAGGGAGCTCGACGCGAGGACGAGCACCTCATCGAGAAAGGCTGACAACACGAAGCGCTGGAACGAGATGCGGCTGGGATTCTCGCCACTGGCCACTCGCGCGAGCAGACCGACGCGTTCATAACGCGGATGCAGCTCGGCCGCTCGGTCGGCGTTTCGCTCGAGGTTCTTCGCCAGCCCCTGCCAGACCCGATCCCGCTCCCGGAGCCGCATCAGCTCGTCGCGACAAGCGTCGCGCGCGTGGTCTGCCGCGCGCGACGCGGTCTTGGCCTCCTCGAGCCAGCCGCGGATCGCGTCGCGATCCCCGCCCGGCGCACGTTCGATCGCGGATGCGGCCGCGCGGGCTGACTCCGCGAGCCCGCGGCGGGCCGCTTCGAGCATTCCGTCGAACGCTTCGAGGCGCCGTGTCTCCTCCTCACGATCCGCCTCGGACAGACAGGCTGCGCGCACATCGGCCGCGCCGGCAAAGCCGCTGCGCGCGAGCGCGACCGAGAGCGCCTCCTCCGCGCGTACTCGTTCGCCTTCGGCACGCCGCGCTTCGCCGGCGCGCTCGTCGACCGCAACGCCGCGACCGACGACGTCCTGCTCGGCCTCGCGCACGGCCTCTTCCGCACGCGTGATCCGATCCGTCAGCGCCTCCCGTCCCTTCGCGACCGTCGCCAACCGCTCCTTGAGCGCGGACTGCGTACGCACTCCGCTCGGCAGATCCGCTTCGAGACGCGCAATCGACCTGGCGCGCTCGGCGAGACGCGCGTCGAGCTGTGCAGCCTCGTGCGCACTCGCCGTCTGCTCCCCGCGCAGCCGGGTCACGCGATCACGCGCCTGCCCGAGCCGTTCCCGCGCCGCCTCCGCCGCTTCGACCGCACGCTTCGCGTTCGTGAGGCGCTCGCGCGCAGCCGCCAGCTCGTGAGCCGCCACGCGAACGCTCGAGCCCACCGGCGCATCCCCGGTCGCAGCGCCCGCCGAATCCTTCTCCCAAGCGGTCGAGGACTCGGCGATTCGCCAGGTCGCCGTCGCAATTTGCGCTTCCACGTCGGCGAGCTGCCTCCTCTCCGCCACGTGCTCAGCACCCCTGCGAGCCCACCTCTCCCGTGTGTCGGCCAATCTCCGTCGCGCCTCGGCCGCGCGCGCATCCAGCTCGGCGAGCGATCGACCCTCGAGCGAGGCGGGCTCGACGTCCGCACGCGCACCCTCCGCGGGACTCGGGTGCTCTTTCGATCCACACACCGGACAGGGCTCACCCGCCTCGAGCCGTTCCGCGAGACGCAGGGTCACTCGCGCGTCATCGTTTTGCAGCGCCGTGCGAAGCGTCCGTTCCGCCGCGTCAGCCTGCGCTCGATCTCTCGCCATCCGCTCGCCGAGCTCCTCGAGCTTCCGTTCGACTGACCGCACGCGATCCACGTGTTGCCGTTCCTGCAGGCGCAACGTATCGAGCGCTTCCAGGCGCTCGACGGCGGCCCGCCAATGCGGCACTTCGCGGGCTGCCTGCTCTCGGAGCGCGATCTCCTCCTCGAAGCGTGCGCAATCGCGTTCGGCGGCGCCGACCGCATCGCGGAGTCGCATCGTCGCCCTCCCGGAAGCGCGCGCACGCTCCGATTCCGCCACTTGCTCGCTTCGGAGCGCCTCCAGCTCCGCGACCGTCTGCTGCGCACGCTGCAGACTCGCCGTCTGCTCGCTCATTCGACGCAGCTCGGGCTCGGCCTCTCGCGCTCGAAGCTCGGCCTGGCGCGCGCGCTCGAGTAGCTGCTCTGCGTCGACTCGCGCGCGTTCGGCCTCACCCGACCGCGATTGCGCCGCTGCGAACGCGTGACGGCGCGCTTCGAGCTGGTCGAGCACGAGGGCGACGGGCTCTGCACGCTCCGCCTCGCGGAGGCGCTGACGAAGGTTCTCCATCTCCGGACGACGCGCGTCCAGGCGATCGAAGCGCTCGGCGGCCGCCATCTTCGACATGATCCGCTCGGCGTCGACCTTCGCGCGGTCCTCGGCCTCATGTGCTCGCGTGCGACTCGCCTCGCGCTCCTCGAGTGTCTGCGCGAGCGCATGGATCTCCTCCGCGAGCTCTTTCCGACACAACGCGAACGCCTCTTGGCTCTCGAAATCCGCGGAGCGTAGGAGCTGAACACGTCTGTCTTCGAGTCGATCGAGCTCCTCGCGCACGCCCTCGGCCGCCGTCTTCAAGACGCGCTCGTAGACCGCATAACGTTCGATATCGAAGAGCTGCGCCAGAATCGCCTGGCGTTCCGCGCTCGGTGCTTCGAGTAGGCGTCTAAACTCGCCCTGAGGCAACAGGATGACCTGTCTGAACTGACTCCGATCGAGACCGAGCAGCTCGCGAATCCGTTCGTCGACGTCGCTCGGCTTCGAGGCGAGCGGAGCACCCCAAGCCGGCGCGATCGACCGGTCGTCCATTGCCGTATCGACCACGACGGGTCGACCTGCTGCTGGGAGCGACCCGGATCGATTCGCTCCCGCGATCCGGTAGAGCAGCGCCGTCGGGCGATCCTCCACCTCGCGTCCCCCGCGACGACTCGGACGTCTCTGGCGTGGTGTGCGTTCGACCCGGTAGCGATCCGAACCGAGGGCGAACTCGAAGCGCACGCGCGTCGCGCGATCGGCGTCTGCGTGCTGGCTGCGCAGGTAGCTCCCGTGCCTGGCAGGCCCGTCGCCACTCGACTTCGCCGCGCCGTAGAGCGCGTAGGAGATCGCCTCGAGCAGCGTCGACTTGCCGGCGCCCGTCGGCCCGTGCACCAGCAGCAGTCGACGTTCGCCGAGCGCCTCGAAATCGATCGTCTGATGTCCGGCGAAGGACCCGAAGGCCTCGATTTCCAGGCGCAGCGGCCTCACGACGACAGACCCTCCGCGGCGCCCTCGACCTCGCCGAGCACCGCGCCGAGCTCCTCGTCGAGCGGCCGCTCCATCACGGCGGCGAAGAAGTCCTCGAACAGCGCACGGGGCGAGCGAGGCGCGGCACCCTTGCGAGCGAGCGCAGCCGCCGCTGTACCCGGCGTGAATCTCCCCTCGACCTCGAGCGCGGGCCGCTCGATCTGCAGCACGTTGGGATAGCGTTCCCGCAGACGCGCCATCGGATGGTGCAGCGCACCCCGGTCCGAGAGCCGTGCGAGCAGGTAGTCCTCCCGCGCGACGTCTTCGGGCGTCTCGGCGAGGAGCTCGTCGAGGCGCCCTTCGACGATCCGCACCGCGCGCCGCGGCGTGAGTCTCACGGCCTCGACCGAGACGCCGCCCCGCGCATTCATCTCGACCAGACTCACGCTCTTCGCGTACGTCGATTCCGAGAAGCTGTACGGCATCAGCGAGCCCGCATAGCGAACGTGCTCCGCTGCGACGGTCTGGGGGCGATGGAGATGGCCGAGCGCCGAATAGTCGAAATCGAGGAAGCGCCTCGCCGACACCATCCCTCCGCCACCCACGAGCAGCGGGCGCTCCGACTCGCTCTCGGTCGCTCCGCGTACGAAAGCATGCGCCAGACAGACCCGCCGTCGACCGCGTCGCGCGTGCACCGCGGCACGGGCCAGCCCCTCGGCGACGCAGGCATCGTGATCCCGGAGCGCGTGCTCGGCCTCGCCGCCCGTCGGAGCGCCTTCCTGCGTCCGCGTCGCATCTCCGGACGCGTTGATTGCCTCACCGCACCGGCGGGCAGCGGATGCGCTTCCGGCATAGACGGCCCGCGCGTGGGGCGGATCGAGGTAGGGCAAGGCGACGAATTCGACGGGACCACTCGCGTCGGACAGCACGATCGGCCGCGGGTCGGGCTCGGGGCGACCGCGGACATGAAGCCCGCCGGTCGCGAGCAGACGCGCGCCGAAGGAAAGACGATCGGGGCTGTCGTGATTGCCCGCGATCACGACGACCGGCACACCAGCATCGCCAGCCACACGCGCCACGAAGGCGTCGAAGAGCGACACCGCCTCGGGTGGCGGCACGGCCCGATCGTAGACGTCGCCGGCGATCAGGACCGCATCGATCGCCGCCTCCTCCACGATTCGTGCCAGCTGATCGAGCAGATGCGCCTGGTCCTCCACGAGCGAGATGCCGTGGAAGAGCCGACCGAGATGCCAATCACCCGTGTGCAGCAGACGCAAGACGCCCCCCTCGACCGGCGAAATCGCGAAACACGGCCTCATTGTAGGCCACGAATGCGTCGAATCGGGTCACGCGCGACGCGCATCTCCGTCCTCGGGAATCGCCCGAGCGAGCCAATCGAAACGATCCGCGCGCGCCAGACCCGACAGCACGGCATCGAGGGACGCCTCGACCGTCTCCCGCGCCTCACCGACGCCGAAGAGCCTGCGATCCTCGGCCAGGACGAGCTCGACATAGACGACCCAGCCATCACCGCGCCGATGGTCGTGGACCGTCCCGATTCGAAGCGTCTCCCCCACGACGCGTCCTAGCGCAGCGACGCAAGCGTCGATCGCGTCGTGTCCGACGCCCTCGAGCGAAAGGCGATGGCCGTCCCACGCGACCGAGGCCTGGATGCGTTCGCCGACGCCCGACTGTGCGCGCCCGTGCGAGAGCGGGCCGATCCTTCTCGGTGCCGCCCCTGCCGGCTGCAGGTAGGTCGATGCAAAGAGCGCGGCGAGGCGCGGGCTGTCGATCTCCCGGCCCGTCCGTTCGGCCTCCTCCTGAACGATCCCAGCAAATTCGATCTGGACCGCGCGCGGAAGCTGATAGTCGTGATCAGCCGCAAGCAGATGGGCGACGCCCCCCTTGCCCGACTGGCTGTTGACCCGGATCACCGCCTCGTAGTCGCGACCCACGTCGGCGGGATCGATCGGCAGATAGGGCACCTCCCAACACGCAGGGCGTTCACCATTTCGCGACACGTCGTCGAGCGCCGCCAGCCCCTTGCGGATGGCGTCCTGATGCGAGCCCGAGAAGGCCGTGTACACGAGTGTCCCCGCATAGGGGTGACGCGGATGGACCGGAAGCCGATTGACGGCCTCCACCGTCCGCACCAGCTCGGGCAGGTCGCGCAGATCGAGCTCGGGATCGACGCCCTGACTCATCAGATTGAGCGCGAGTGTCACGAGATCCACGTTCCCCGTTCGTTCCCCGTTTCCGAACAGCGTCCCTTCGACGCGATCCGCTCCCGCGATCAGCGCGAGCTCGGCCGCGGCAACGCTCGAGCCCCGATCGTTATGCGGATGAACGCTCACGATCGTTTGCGCCCGATCGCGCAGGTGCGTGCAGAAATACTCGATCGCGTCGGCGTAGACGTTCGGCGTCGACACCTCGACGGTCGCCGGCAGATTGAGAATGAGCGGATCTCCGATCGTCGGTTCGATCACGTCGACGACCGCCTCGCAGATTTCGATCGCGTAGTCGATCTCCGTCGACGAGAAGCTCTCGGGCGAGTAGGCGAAGCGAGTATGCTCGTCCGGGCCGCGCCGCTCGGCGGCCTCACGAACGAGACACGCGGCCCGACGCGCGATCGCCGTGATGCCCTGGCGATCCCGCCCGAAGACGACCCGGCGCTGGATCGGCGAGGTCGAGTTGTAGAAATGCACGATCGCGCGTGGCGCGCCGCGAATCGCATCGAAGGTCCGCTCGATCAGGTCGGCGCGGCATTGAGTCAAGACCTGGATCGTGACCGATTCGGGAATCCGATCCTCGTCGATGAGACGGCGCACGAAGTCGAAATCGGTCTGGGACGCGGCGGGGAACCCCACCTCGATCTCGCGTAGACCGATCGCAACGAGGGTGTCGAAGAGTCGCTGCTTGCGCGCGAAGCCCATCGGCTCGACGAGTGCCTGGTTCCCGTCTCGCAGATCGACGCTGCACCAGCGCGGGGCTCGCGTGAGCGCGCGCTCGGGCCAACGACGATCGGGCAGATCGATCCGCGCCGCTGCACGATATCGGCCGTACGGCATCACGCCCGGGCAGCCCCCGGCCTGGCTTCGCTGCGACTGCGCCGACGCTTGCGACGTTCCGCTCCTGACCATCATCTTCTCTCCCCCACCCACCGCCTGGGCCGGCCGAGAAGGGATCCTTCACGATCGTGCTGCGCCTGCGCCGATCGACCGACGTCGCGAGGTTCAGAACGAGAAAACCCTTCCGGCCGGCCAGGCGGGAAGGGTTTCGCGTTTCGCTCGGGCTGGTTTCGGTACGGTCTACCGTACCATCCACACCATCCACCAAGAGTCGTCCTCCGGAATCTCGTCCGCCGGACGTGCAGCACGCGATACCCCGCCCGCCTCGCTAAGGCAGAGCGGGTACGCAAGGAGTAGAAGGGCCGATCTCGGGACCCGATTCTGGCCTGCTGATGCGTGCATGGGGGCGGTGTACTCTATGGA
This sequence comes from Myxococcota bacterium, assembly GCA_965223565.1. GTDB lineage: Bacteria > Myxococcota_A > UBA9160 > UBA9160 > UBA4427 > UBA4427. The sequence continues at coordinate 292,436 of CBDCWV010000004.1, forward strand.
CGAGATCGCGTCAAGCACGGCGCCCAGAGCGAGACGACAGGAGGGGCCGAACGATGTCCGAGATGAGCGACCCGAAACGCTCCCACGCCCGAGCCGCGTCTCGGCTGCTGCTCGCGGGCCTGGTCACCGCGATCGGCGCCCTCTCTCCCCACGCGGTCGCAGCACAGAGCGAGACGGCCGACTACGAGGTGATCTTCGACGCGACCTGGTCGGCCCAGACGCATCCGAACGAGTTCCCTCCCGGCGCGCATTTCTCGAATCTCGTCGGCGGCACGCACGATTCGAATGCCGTCTTCTGGGCGCCCGGCGAGCTCGCCAGCTTCGGAATCGAGCGGATGGCGGAGGCCGGCTCGACGGGCAATCTCCTGCTCGAGATCGACGCGGAGATCACCGCGGGCTCCGCCGACCAGGGATTCACCGGCTCGGGCGGTATCAACTCCCCCGGCCAGACCACACTGAGCTTCACGGCGAACCTCGACCATCCCGAGCTCACGCTCGTGACGATGGTCGCACCGAGCCCGGACTGGTTCCTCGGAGTACACGGCCTATCGCTCCTCGATGGGGGGTGGTGGATCCCCGAACAGGTCGTCGATCTCTTCGCCTACGACGCCGGCACCGACGACGGCACGACCTTCATCGCGACCGACGCCGACTCGGACCCGCCACAGCCGATTTCGCTCCTCGGTCCACCGATCGAGCCCGGCGTGCCGCTCGGCCAGTTCACGATTCGCCGACTGCCGGAGCCGGCCTTCGGCCTGGGGCTCAGTCTCGCCACCGTCGGCCTGGCCGCTGCGAGCCGACGCCGCACGCCCGACGCGGGCGTCCGTCACTCAGCCGACCGTTGACAGATCGATCCGGTCGCCCCAGCGGGCTGCGACGGCACGGCGCGTCGCAGGCACGCGCTCGAGCCTGGGATCCCGGGCGATCTCGGCGCGCGCAACGTTTCGCGCGACCGCAACGAGCAGCGTGTCCCGAAGCAGATCGGCGATCCGGAGATCGGGCAGGTGTCCACTCTGCCGCGTGCCGATGAAATCCCCCGGACCGCGAATCACGAGGTCCGCGTCCGCGATCTCGAACCCGTCCGTCGTATCCACCATCGCTCGCAACCGCTGCTCGCTCTTCTCGCTGATCGCCCGGGCGACGAGCACACAGCGACCCCGTTCCCCACCGCGCCCGACCCGTCCTCTCAGCTGATGCAGCTGGGCCAGACCGAATCGATCGGCATGCTCGATCACCATCAGCGTCGCGCCGGGCACGTCCACGCCGACCTCGATCACGGTCGTCGCGACCAGGATCGACGACACACCGCTCGCGAAGCGGTCCATCGCCGCCTGACGTTCCTCCGCGGAGAGCCGGCCATGAACGAGGTCGACGCGCACCTCGGGAAACACGCGAGCGATCCGTTCGCTCGACTCGATCGCCGAACGCAGGTCCATCTTCTCACTCTCCTCGACGAGCGGATAGACGACGTAGACCTGCTCGCGGCGATCGAGCGTCTCGCGAATCAGATCCATCACACGTTGGCCCTCACCGGACCGAAGCAGGATCGTCTCGATCGGCTTGCGCCCCGGCGGCAGCTCATCGATCAGCGAGAGGTCGAGCTCGCCGTAGGCGGTGAGCGCCAGGCTGCGCGGAATCGGCGTCGCGGTCATCACGAGCCGATGTGGCACACGGCCGTCCGGTCGGGCCGCAGAGAGCGCGGCGCGCTGCATCACGCCGAAGCGGTGCTGCTCATCGACGATCGCGAGTACGAGGTTGCGAAACGCGACCTCACCCTGCACGAGTGCATGCGTGCCGACCACCAGATCGAGCTCCCCCATCGCCAACAGACCGCGCACCTGCTTGATCTCGGCTCGCGGAAGTGAGGCGGTCAGCAAGCCGACACGAATCGGCATGTCTCCCTTTGCAAGCGCGACGAGCTGCCCGAGCGTCCGCGCGTGCTGCTCGGCGAGGAGCTCCGTCGGGGCCATCAATGCCGTCTGGCCTCCACACGCGGCGACGGCGACCGCCGCGAGCAGGGCGATTGCCGTCTTGCCACTTCCGACGTCGCCTTGGACCAGGCGATTCATTGGATGGGGCTCGGCCAGATCGTCCAGAATCTCGCGCATCACTCGCGCCTGGGCCGCTGTCAGCCTGAAGGGCAGCGCTCGCGCCGCGATTCGCGAATCCGGACGGGCGGTGTCGATCGCGACGCCGGGTTGCGCGTGTGCACGCATTCGCCGAAGCGCCAGCCCGAGCTCGAGCAGATAGAGCTCCTCGAGGACGAGTCGCTCGTGTGCCGGTGAGGCGAAGGCCGCGTACTGCTCGACGTCGATTTCGGCGTCGGGCCGATGGAGTGCGACGAGCGCCTCCGACACCGTCGGTAGCTCGCGCTCTCGGCAGACGCTCTCGGGGAGGTGACCCGTCACGAGATCGCTGTAGGCCTCGACCGCCTCGCCGATCAGGCGACGCAGCGTACGCGGGTTGACGCCTTCGGGCGCGGCGTAGACGGGCACGACCCGAGCGAGGTCCGCGCGGGCAGCATGCGTCTCGGTCGCAGCAGCGGCACCGGACTCCGGGGTCGCCACGACCTCCACGTCCGGGTGGATCAGCTCCTTCGAGAAGCGATAACGCTTCACCTCCCCGCTCACGAGCAGGAAACGTCCCTTCACGACCGATTGGGCGATCGCCTCTCCACCTCGGAACCACTTGAGCGTCACGATCGACTCGTCGTCGCCGACGACGGCCTGGAAGATCTTGCCGAAACGCCCGCCGCGCCGCGTCGGCACCCAATCGACCAGCTTCACCTCCGCGACGAAGGTCGCCGTCTGGCCGACCTTGAGCTCCGCGACCGTGACGACGCGGCGACGATCCTCGTAGCGACTCGGCAGCCAGAAGAGCAGGTCGCTGACCCGTTCGAGACCGCGGCGCGCGAAGCCCTCGGCCTTCTTCGGACCGACGCCCGGCAGCGCCGCCAACGACCGAGCGAGCAGCTCCTCTGCCCAGCCGGCGCGACGGAGCGGGTCGATCAGCTCTTCCAGCTCACGCGCGAGATCCCTCCGCGGCCGACCCGACTCGCGCGCACGAAGTCGCTTCGCGATCCGATCGAGCCGGCTCCGCAGCTCTTTCGGGAGCGTTCGTGCGGCGAGCGCGTCGAGCGTCTCGCGGGCGACCTGCCCGGCCCGATCCGTCTCCCGAGTCGCTACGCCGGCCACGAGCGCACGGCCCGAATCCGACCCCGGGTCGGGTGCCGTCACACCCGCCGATTCCGGCGCCGGGTCGGGCGCCTTGACGGGGGTCGTCTCCGCGCGGGCGATCGTCGCGACGGCGCGACACAGCGCGTCAATCTGCGCGTGCAGCCCTGGCGACGAACCCTTCATGTGTCTCGCACCTCCGAGCCGGGTGATCACAGCGAGCCGAGCGTCGCGGGACACTCGCGGCCATCCCCTCGCCAGTCTACGGCGATGGCGGCAACGGTGCCGGTGTGGATGCCAGCGGTCACGGCCCCGCGCCGCGGCCGGGCGTTGGAAACGCCGAGCCCGCGGGCTCTGCGCTCGAGCGGGAGCGGAGGAGTCCGAGGCTCGCGGATCAGTGGGACTCGAAGCCGGCCTGGTGGATCTGTTGGAGGGCGCGAACTCCGATGCTGTGAGCGCGAAGCGCCGCGATCGCATCGGCCGAGGCCCGCGCCGCGGGCAATGTCGTGCAGTAGGGAACACCCTGCAGAAGCGCCGCGCGCCGCAACGACTTCGAATCCTCGATCGAGCGCGGATCCGAATCGACCGTGTTGATCACGAGTACGACGTCGCCGGCCTCGACACGATCCGCCGTATGGGGCGAGCCCTCCTGCACCTTGTTGATCGTCTCGGCCTCGATCCCCAGTCGGCGAAGCGTCGCCGCGGTACCGCGCGTTGCGAGGACGTCGAAGCCGAGATCGACGAGCGTCTTGATGGCGGGTCGGATCCGCTCGTGCTCGTCGGCACGCACCGAGACGAGCACCGTTCCGCCCTCGATCGGCAGGCTGTTGCCAGCCTGGATCTGGGCCTTCGCGAAAGCGCGGCCGAACGCCGAATCGATGCCCATGACCTCGCCCGTGCTCTTCATCTCGGGACCGAGCAGCACGTCGACGCCCTGGAACTTCACGAACGGGAAGACCGCCTCCTTGACCGAGAAATGCTGGGGAACGATCTCCGTCGTGAAGCCCAGCTCGTCGAGTGACTGACCGACCATCACGCGTGCGGCCAGCTTCGCGAGCGGTACGCCGATCGCCTTCGAGACGAAGGGCACCGTGCGCGACGCACGCGGGTTGACCTCGATCACGTAGATCTTCTCGTCCTTGACCGCGAACTGCACGTTCATCAGGCCGCGAACACCGAGCTCGAGCGCCAGCTTGCGTGTCGCGGCGCCGATCTCCTCGATCCGCTCGGGCGCGAGTGAGTACGGCGGGAGCGAGCAGGCACTATCGCCCGAGTGCACGCCAGCCTCCTCGATGTGCTCCATCACTCCACCGACGACGACACGCTCGCCGTCGCAGATCGCGTCGACGTCGACCTCGGTCGCATCGGCCAGGAAACGATCGATCAACACCGGATGGGCCGCCGAGGCGCGCACCGCGAAGCGCATGTACTCCCGCAGCCCTGCGACATCCTGCACGATCTGCATCGCGCGTCCGCCGAGCACGTACGAGGGGCGTACGAGGACCGGGTAGCCGATCCGCTCCGCGATCACCTCGGCCTCCTCGGCGCTACGCGCGACGTCGCCGGCGGGCCGCTCGAGGCCGAGCAGCTCGAGCACCTCGTCGAAGCGTTCGCGATCTTCCGCTCGATCGATCGCATCGGGTGGCGTTCCGATGATCGGCGCACCGGCGGCCTCGAGCGCGACCGCGAGCTTGAGCGGTGTCTGGCCGCCGAACTGCACGATCACGCCTTCGGGGCGCTCGGTCTCGATGATCTCGAGAACGTCCTCGAGGGTGAGTGGCTCGAAATAGAGTCGATCGCTGGTGTCGTAGTCCGTCGAGACGGTCTCCGGATTGCAATTCACCATGATCGTCTCGAAGCCCGCATCGCGCAGCGCGAACACCGCGTGCACACAGCAATAGTCGAACTCGATCCCCTGCCCGATCCGATTCGGCCCGCCGCCGAGGATCATGATCTTTCGGCGCGTGGTCGGCGCGGCCTCGCACTCGTCTTCGTAGGTCGAGTAGAGATAGGGTGTGTGTGCCTCGAACTCCGCACCACAGGTATCGACGCGTTTGTACACGGGGCGGATGCCGAGACGATGACGCGTGGCGCGTACGGAGGCCTCGTCCGTCGCCCAGAGCGCCGCGATTCGCGCGTCGGAGAAGCCCAGCTGCTTGGCCGGCCGCAAGAGCCGCTCCCGTTCGTCGGAAGCGGCCGCGGTCAATCTCGCTTCGGCGCCGGCCAGCTCGGCCAGATTGCGCAGGAACCAGGGATCGATCCGGGTACGCTCGAAGATCTCGTCGACACTCGCACCGCGCCGGAACGCCTCGACGATCGCCCACGGACGACCGGGGCGCGGTGTCTCGATCTGTGCCCAGAGCTGTCGCTCTCCCGCCTCGCCCTCGGCGAGATCGGGCGGATCGAACCCGACGTGACCGATCTCGAGCGATCGGATCGCCTTCTGGAAGCTCTCCTTGAAGGTCCGGCCGATCGCCATCACCTCACCGACGGATTTCATCTGCGTCGTCAGCTCGGAGTCGGCGAGCGGAAACTTCTCGAACGTGAAGCGGGGGATCTTCGTCACGACGTAATCGATCGTCGGCTCGAAGCTGGCCGGCGTCTCGCGCGTGATGTCGTTACGAATCTCGTCGAGCGCATAGCCGACCGCCAGCTTCGCCGCGATCTTGGCGATCGGGAATCCCGTCGCCTTGGACGCCAGCGCCGAGGAGCGGGAGACCCGCGGATTCATCTCGATCACGATGAGCGATCCGTCTTCCGGGTTGACACCGAACTGGACGTTCGAGCCGCCGGTATCGACGCCGATCTCGCGCATGATCGCAACCGCGGCGTTGCGCATCTCCTGGTACTCGCGGTCGGTGAGGGTCTGGGCCGGGGCGACGGTGATCGAGTCTCCGGTGTGGACGCCCATCGCGTCGAAATTCTCGATCGAGCAGATCACGACGACGTTGTCTGCGCAATCGCGCATGACCTCGAGCTCGTACTCCTTCCAGCCGATGACGCTCTGCTCGACCAGGATCTGCTTGCTCGGCGATTGGTCGAGCGCCCATTGCGCCATACGATCGAAATCGGCGTCGTGCTCGCATACGCCTCCGCCGGAGCCGCCCATCGTGAAGCTCGGGCGGATGATCGACGGCAGCTTCGTCCGCTTCAGGATCTCGCGCGCCTCGGCCACGCTCGTCGCGATACCCGACTCGGGCATGCGCAAGCCGATCCGCTCCATCGCGGCGCGAAACAGCTCGCGGTCCTCGGCCTTGTTGATCGCATCGAGATTGGCGCCGATCAGCTGGACGCCGTGGCGCTCGAGCACCCCGGCCTCGTCCAGATCGATCGCCAGATTGAGCGCCGTCTGACCGCCGATCGTCGGCAGCAGCGCATCCGGCTTCTCGGCCGCGATGATCTGTTCGACCGCATCGACCGTCATCGGCTCGACATAGGTACGATCCGCCGTCTCCGGATCCGTCATGATCGTGGCCGGATTCGAATTCAGCAGGACGACGCGATAGCCCTCCTCGCGCAGCGCCTTGCACGCCTGGGTCCCCGAGTAGTCGAACTCGCAGGCTTGCCCGATCACGATCGGGCCCGATCCGATCACGAGGATCGTATGAATGTCGTCTCTTCGCGGCACGCTCTACTCCGATTTCCGATCGCTCGATCCGATTGCACCGGGCCCGCTCGCCGCGACTGCGCCGGCGGCACAGATCTGCGCCCCGGTCACGGCCTCGCCGGCGCTCGCCCGCTCGACCATCTCGCGAAAGCGAGAGAAGAAGTAGGCGGCGTCGTGCGGGCCGGGGGAGGCCTCCGGGTGGTATTGCACGGAGAAGAGCGGTCGCGCGGCATGCGCCAGGCCCTCGACGGTGTCGTCGTTCAGGTTCACGTGCGTGATCTCGACGTCCTCGCCCGCCGCCCGCAGGCTGTCGGCCTCGACCGCATAGCCGTGATTCTCGGAGCAGATCGCAACCCTGCCCGTCGCCAGATCCTTACCGGGCTGGTTGCCCCCGTGATGTCCGAACTTGAGCTTGCGCGTCGTCCCGCCCAGGGCGAGGCCGAGGATCTGATGGCCGAGGCAGATCCCGAAGACGGGCTTGCGCTGCACGAGCTCTCGCACGATCGGTCGAACGCCCGCGACCGCCGCCGGGTCACCGGGACCATTCGACAGGAAGATCCCATCGGGCTCCATCGCGAGCGCCTCGGCGGCGGGCGTCGTCGCGGGTACGACGGTCACGGCGAAGCCCTGCTCGACGAGCAGCCGCAGGATGTTCCGCTTCACGCCGAAATCGTAGGCGACGATCTTGAGCTTCTCTTCCGGTCGCGCCGGTCGCGGCAGCTGTCCAACGACGCCCTGCCAGACGCCGTCCGTGAAGGTGTAGGCCGCATCGCAGGTCACACGCGCGACCCAGTCCTCGCCGTCGAGGCCCGGTGCGCTGCGCGCGCGTTCGACGAGCGCATCGCCGTCCTGCAGATCGGGGTCGGTCGAGAGCACGCCGACCTGCGCGCCGCCGTCGCGAATCCGCCGAACGAGCGCGCGCGTGTCGATCCCCGCCAGACCCGGCACACCGGCAGCCTCGAGCTTGGCTGCGAAGCTGCCCTCGGCTCGGTAGTTGCTCGGCTCCTCGAAGAGCTCTTTGACGACGAAGCCCGAGAGAAAGGGTCTCGTCGCTTCGTCGTCGAGCGGATTCGTACCCACGTTGCCGATCTGCGTGTAGGTCATCACGACGATCTGCCCCGCGTAGGACGGATCGGTCGCGATCTCCTGATAGCCCGTGATGCTCGTGTTGAAGACGACCTCACCCGAGCGGATGGCGCGAGCGCCGAAGGCGCGGCCGCGGTAGATCGTGCCATCGGCCAGCGCGAGCGCTGCCGGCGCCGCCGATTTCCCGACCAGCTCGGCCGTCGTCGCCTCCCGGGCCCCTTCCTTCGCACTCATCGAATCAGCACTCCTCGTTCGTGGTGATAGACGAGGCGACCCTCGACGATCGTCTGGACGACGCGGCCCTCGAAGCGCTCGCCCGCCCAGGGTGAATTGCGGCTCTTCGAGAACCCCTGCGCCGGATCGTAGGTCCAGACGCGATCCGGATCGATCAGCACGAGATCGCCCGGGGAGCCCGTGCGCAAGTCACCGCCCGCGAGCCCGAGCAGACGCGCGGCATTGGTAGAGAGTCGCCGGATGAACTCGAGTGGGGACAGATCACCCGCACGCACGAGCTCGAGCGTGACGGCGACCGCGGTCTCGAGGCCCAGCATGCCCGGCGGCGCTTCCGTGAACTCCACCTCCTTCTCGTAAGAGGCGTGCGGTGCGTGATCGGTCGCGATCACGTCGATCACACCCTCGGCGAGGGCCTCGCGCAGCGCCGCCGTATCGGCCTCGCCGCGAAGCGGCGGCGCGACCCGCGTGCTGGTGTCGAAGCCCGTCGTCGCCTCGTCGGTCAGCGTGAGATGGTGCGGCGTGACCTCGGCCGTGACGCGAAGACCCCGCTCCCGCGCGCGACGGATCAGCTGAACCGAGCCGGCCGTCGAGACGTGGGCGATGTGCAGGTGGGCGCCGGTCAGCTCGGCCAGACGGATGTCGCGGGCGACGATCAGCTCCTCGGCCGCGGCGGGATTGCCCGGCAGACCGAGGCGGGTCGAGACGGGTCCTTCGTTCACGACGCCGCCACCACGCAGCTGACAGTCCTCGGCGTGGACGATCACCGGCGCTTCCGCCATACGCGAGTACTCGAGCACGCGGCGCATGACGGCGGCGTCCATGATCGTCGCCCCGTCGTCACTGAAGGCGACGGCACCCGCCTCGCGGAGCGCCATCATCTCCGTCATCACCTCGCCGGCCAGGCCACGCGTCGCGGCTGCAATCGGTCGGATCTTCGCCGGCGATTCCTTCTCGGCGCGATCGAGGATGTATTTCGTGACCGAGGGATCGTCGTTCGCCGGATCGGTGTTGGCCATGCAGGCGACCTGCGTGAAGCCGCCGGCGACGGCCGCGGTGCCGCCCGTCGCCAGATCCTCCTTGTACTCCTGACCGGGCTCGCGTAGATGCGCGTGGAGATCGACGAGGCCCGGAGCGACCCAGGCGCCCTCCGCGTCGAGGATCTCCGCACCCTCGGCCGGCAGTGATTCGCCCGCCTCGGCGCAGGCGGCGATCCGTCCATCCTCGACCAGGATCTCCGCCTGCCCGACGGCGAGATCCAGATCGCGACTCGGATCGAGGATCCGTCCATTGCGGATCAGCATCCGCGCCATCGACTACCGCCCTCCCCGCCCGGCCACCAGGTAGAGCAGCGCCATCCGCAGCGCGACGCCGTTGCGAACCTGATCGAGGATCACGCTCGGTCGATGATCCGCGAGCTCGTGGGCGAGCTCGACGCCGCGGTTGACGGGCCCGGGATGCATCACGATCGCGTCGTCCTTGGCGAAGCGCAGCTTCGCACGGTCGAGACCGAAGGTCGCCGCATACTCGCGCACGCTCGGAAAGCAGGCACCCTCGAGCCGCTCCATCTGGATACGCAGTGCCATTACGACGTCGGCGCCCTCGATCGCCTTGCGCAGGTTCGTGAAGGCCTTGACGCCGAGGCTCTCGATCTCCGCCGGCAGCATCGTCGGCGGACCCGCGACACGCACCTCGGCTCCGAGCTTGCTGAAGCCGTAGATATTGGATCGAGCGACGCGGCTATGCGCGATATCACCCACGATCGCGACCGTGAGCCCCTCGATCCGGCCCTTTTGCTCCTGCACCGTCAGCATGTCGAGCAGCGCCTGGGACGGATGCTCGTGCGCCCCGTCACCCGCGTTGATCACCGGCGCCTCGAGCACCTCAGCCAGACGGTGGGGGCACACCCGCCACGCGGTGGCGCACGACGACGACGTCCGGGTCCATTGCGTCCAGGGTCTTGGCCGTGTCGAGCAGCGTCTCGCGCTTGCTGACACTCGATCCGGATACCGAGAAGTTCACGACATCGGCCGCGAGCCGCTTGCCCGCGATCTCGAAGCTCGTCTGGGTCCGCGTCGACGGCTCGAAGAAGAGATTGATCAGGGTGCGCCCGCGCAGCGTCGGCACCTTCTTGACCTCGCGTCGACCGATCTCCTTCATGCGTTCGGCAGTCTCGAGAATCGTCTCGATCTCGTCGCGCTCGAGGTCTTCGATTCCGAGGATGTCGCGCCCGATCATCTCTCCTGCCCCTCTCCACGCTCGCGTACGCACAGCTCGAGCGCCCCCACACCGGCGGCCCGCGGTCCCACATCGTCGGCCGTCGCCGACGCGTTCGGCAACGGATCGAGCGATTCCGGCAGACCGTTCCAGGGCGTGCCATCGGCCGCCTCGGCACGGAACACGACCTGATCCCGAGGCTGGGTGGGAATATTCTTGCCCACGTAGTCGATCTTGATCGGAAGCTCGCGATGGCCCCGATCGACCAGCGCGACGACCCGCACGTGAGACGGACGCCCGAAATCCATCAGCGCATCCATCGCGGCGCGAATCGTCCGCCCGGTGTTCACGACGTCCTCGACCAGCACGACGACCCGACCGTCGACCGAGGACGGCATCTCCGTTCGCCGCAGCCGAGGCCGGCTGCCGCGCGTCGAGAGATCGTCACGGTAGAGTGTCGTATCGAGCACACCGAGCGGCAGGCGCCGGCCCGTCAGGCTCTCGAGATTGTCTGCCAGGATCCGTGCGAGCGGCACGCCGCCGTTCGGAATCGCCACCAGATAGAGCCGATCGAGCCGGTCCGCACTCTCGACGATCTCGTGCGCCATGCGCATGAAGGCCCGACGGATCGCCTCGTCGTCGAGGATGACACGCTCGGGACCCTGGGCAGGCTCGGACTCGGACGTCTCGGCGTCGCGCGTCGGCGCTCCCGCAGCCGACCGCTCGGAGCGTGCCCGGAGATGGCCTTCTTCCGCCGGCACCGAGGCGGCAGGGGTCGATCTGGATGCAGGGGTGGCCTCGGCCAAGTTCGATCCTTGCCCGGCTCGCTGGCCGGAATTAAAGGATGAATTCGATCGCGCGGTAGCTTACCGCGGCGGCCTTGCCTGGCAATCGTTTCGCCGCGAGAAGTGGACGAATTCGCGAGAAAAGCGCCCACGCGGGAGCGCCCGCGCGGATTCAGCCCGCGGACGGAGGCGCCGGGGTGCCCCGGATCGGATCGCATTTCACGCGCTGGAAGACCCGCTCCCAGCGCTTGTCCGCAGTCCACCAGTTCACGGGATTGAAGAAGGAGAGCATGTTGCCGTTCACGTCCCACGACCAGTAGAGGATGAAGGCGGGGCCCTTCATCTCGGCCAGGCGAACGGTCCCCCAGCCGCGGCTGTCGTTGGAGTTGTCCCGATTGTCGCCCATCAGGAAATAGCGGCCGGGCTCGACCACGTAGGTGCCGCGATCGAAACGCACGTCCCGCGGCCTCGGGTCGTCGAGCACGGCGTGACGACAGTCGCCGAGGTCCTCCCAGCTCATCTCGTAGTGCTGACCGGCATCGTCGACGAAGGGCGCATCGGCGCCGGCGATCGGAAGGACGTCGCCGTTGACGAAGACACGCCCGCCGCGCCAGCTGATCTTGTCGCCAGGAAGCCCGACCAACCGCTTCACGAAGTCCTCGGTCGGCGTGCCGTCCGGCGCGAGATCGACCGGCTTGATCTCACGCTCGCCCCGCCGTCCGATCGGTCGCGCGACCTCGAAGACGACGATGTCACCCCGTTCGGGCTCGCGAAAGCCCGGCAGGCGAACGTCGGTGAACGGGATTCGCGGCCCGTAGGCCATCTTGTTCACGAAGAGATGGTCGCCGATCAGCAGCGTCGGAAACATCGAGCCGGATGGAATCCGAAACGGCTCGATCAGGAAATGTCGGATCGCGAGAGCGATCGCGATCGCGATCACGAGCGTCACGACCTGATCGACGATCGCCGACACCGTCCCCGCCTGCTCGGGCAGCTCGTCTTCCGGTCGCTCCGACTTGTCGACACGCGTCGCCTGATCCACCGGTTCCAATTCAATCGTCTCCCAGGCGCAATGCCGCCAGAAAGGCCTCTTGTGGGATCTCGACCGACCCGACCATCTTCATCCGCTTCTTGCCCGCCTTCTGCTTCTCGAGCAGCTTGCGCTTGCGGGTGATGTCCCCTCCATAACACTTCGCGAGGACGTTCTTGCGCACTGCGCGCACCGTGGTGCGGGCGATCACCCGACTCCCGATCGCGGCCTGGATCGCGATCGGGAATTGCTGGCGCGGGATGAACTCCTTCAGCTTCTTGGCCAGCTCCGAGCCACGATTGAAGGCCTTGTCCTTGTGCACGATGAGTGAGAGGGCGTCGACGGGGTCCCCGTTCACCAGTACGTCGAGCTTGACGAGATCCGCCGGTCGGAACCCCACCAGCTCGTAGTCGAACGATCCGTAGCCCCGTGTCGCGCTCTTCAGCTTGTCGTGGAAGTCGGTCACGATCTCCGCGAGGGGCAGCTCGTAGCGCACCTGGACGCGGCTCCCGTGGACTCCCATGTCCTTCTGACTGCCGCGACGATCCTGACACAGGCCGAGCACCGCCCCCAGGTGATCCGAGGGGACGTGGATCGTCGCGAGCACGACGGGCTCCTCGATCTGTTGAATGTCCTGCGTCTCCGGCAGGGCGGCCGGACTCTCGATCTCGAAGGGCTCACCGTCCTTGGGCACGACCCGGTAGCGCACGGTCGGGGCCGTCGTGATCAGGTCGAGATCGTATTCACGCTCGAGCCGCTCCTGGACGATTTCGGCGTGCAGGAAGCCCAGGAAGCCACAGCGAAAGCCGAAGCCGAGCGCTGCACTCGTCTCCGGCTCATGACTGAAGGAGGAATCGTTGAGCTCGAGCTTCTCGAGCGCTGCCTTGAGGTCCTCGTAGTCCTCCGCGTCGACGGGGTAGAGGCCGGTGAAGACCATCGGCTTTACTTCCTGAAAGCCCTCGAGTGGCGCATCCGCGCCGCCGGTCGCGGTCGTGATCGTATCGCCGATCTGGACATCCGAGAGCGTCTTCACGCCGGCGACGACCATCCCGACCTCGCCGGCGGAGAGCGTCTCGACGCTTCGCGGCTTGGGATCGATCACGTCGAGGCGCGTGATCTCGTGCTCGTGTCCCGCGATCATGAAGCGAACGCGCTCGCGCCGATGCAGCGCGCCATGGACGACGCGCACGAGCATGACGGCCCCCACGTAGGGATCGAACCAGGCGTCGAAGACGAGCGCCTGGGCCGGTGCTCCGGGGTCGCCCTGCGGCGCGGGAATTCGATCGACGATCGCCTGCAATACCGCTTCGACGCCCTCGCCGGTCTTGGCCGAGACCGCCAGCACGTCGGCAGCATCGAGACCCACGACGTCCTCGATCTCCTGGGCCACGCGGTCTGGATCCGCCGAAGGCAGATCGATCTTGTTGACGACCGGAATCAGCTCGAGATCGGCGTCGACCGCGAGGTACGCGTTCGCGAGCGTCTGGGCCTCGATTCCCTGAGCGGCGTCCACGATCAGGAGCGCACCCTCACAGGCTGCCAGCGCCCGCGATACCTCGTAGGAGAAATCGACGTGACCGGGCGTGTCGATCAGGTTGAGGACGTAGTCCAGACCGTCCGCGGCGCGAAAGTTCATGCGCGCCGTCTGGGCCTTGATCGTGATGCCACGCTCCCGCTCGAGATCCATGTTGTCGAGGAATTGCGCCTTCTTCTCCCGCTCACTCAGCGACTGGGTCGCATCGAGCAGGCGGTCGGCCAGCGTGCTCTTGCCATGATCGATATGCGCGATGATGCAGAAGTTCCGGATCCGCGATTGATCGAGACTCATTGCGACGCTCCGCCGGGCGCCGAGGGGCAAGCGAGCGACTCGGGCCGATCGGGACCGCTGAGATAACGAGCGAGCGCGTCTTCCCAGGGCGGCATTCGCAGCCCGAGCGCCTCCGCCCGCGTCGTATCGAGCACGGAGTAGGCGGGCCGGGGCGCCGCGGTCTCGAACGCCGAGGTCGACACGGGCTCGATTCCGACCTCCGCGAAGCCGGCCCGATCGAGGATCGCCCGCGCGAAGCCGAACCACGTCGTCACGCCCGCGTTTCGTAGATGGAGCAGACCCGCGGGCAGCTCCGGGACCGGTCGTCGGGCCAGCTCGACCAGCGCCTCCGCCAGATCGGCTGCGTAGGTCGGAGATCCCTGCTGGTCGTCCACGACGCGGAGCGGTCCCGCGGCCTCGCCCATCCGCCGCTTGATCGCCTGATCGAGGATCGCCGCCACGAAGTTGCGACCCGGTCCGAATACCCAGCTCGTGCGCACGACGAGCGCGCTCCGGTCGGTTCCCAGAACGGCCACCTCGCCCGCACGCTTGCTCGCGCCGTAAGCCGTCTTCGGCTGCGTGGCATCGTCCTCGCGATAGGGTCGTGCACCATCACCGGCGAAGACATAGTCGGTCGAGACGTGCAGGAAGCGGATCGACCGGCTGGCCAGCTGCCGCGCCCATTCCGCCGGGGCGAGCGCGTTCGTCTGATACGCCAGCTCCGTTTCCGTCTCGCAGGCATCCACCTTGGTATAGGCCGCTGCATTGATGACGAGCTCGGGATCTCCACTCGCCGCCGAATCGAGCAGGCTGGCGATCCGCTCCGGCAAGGTGCTCGCGTCGGCCAGGTCGATCTCCTTGCGCGTGAGCGCGAAGGCCAAGCCGAGGTCCTCGGATCGGTCGATCGAACGCACCAGACAGCGGCCGAGCTGACCTGCCGCGCCGATGACTCCGATCCGCCGGGGCGAGCCCGCGGTTGCCTCGTGCGATCGCTCGCTCATCGATCCGCCCCGGTTCCGTCCATCGGCGTTACCCAGGTCGGCAGTCCTTCGTCCCGCTTGAGGGTCTCGGCGAGCTGCCGCGCGCGGGTCTCCGAGCCGATCGGCTGCACCCGAACACGCCAGCGTCCGCGGCTCTCGCCAGGCGACAGGATCACGACCGGGAACCGTCCCTCGAGACCCTCGGCGAGTCCCGCGGCCGCCGATTCTTCCGAGAAGGCCCCGATCTGGATCGCCCAGCGCCGCTCACCCGTCCCCCTGCCGAGGGGACGCTCGGCATGCGGTGCCTCTGCCGGTGGTGCCGCTGCGACCGAGGGCAGCGCTGGCTCCGCCTGCCCGCTCGCGTCCACCCGGGTATCACTCTCCCGATCGGACGTGCCGGGGCTGGCCGACGGGCCCGGGCGCGTCTGGTCCGCCGCGCTCGCATAGCTCCGATCGGCGGCCGCGTCGCGCGCCACCTCCCCTTCCCCTTCCGGCTCGCCCGGAGCGGACCGCCCCAGCGCCGAGAGCGGAACCGTCTCGCTCTCGCCACGCAGGTGGCCGGCCAGCAGCTCCGGCTCTTCCATCACGATGCCGAACACGAGCCCGACGCCGAAGCCGAGTACGACGAAGAGCACGAGCCGGCCGAACGCTCGAACGACCCCACCCGGTCGCAGCCCACGACTTCGCGACGCTCCCATCACATGCGCTCCGGCGCGCCGACTCCGAGTAGATCGAGGCCGCTCGCCAGGACGTTCCGGACCGCCAGCGCGAGTCCGAGACGAGCGGCCGAGAGCGCGTCATCGTCGGACAGGACACGGTGGCGGTCGCCGTCCTGTAGATAGGGATTCCAGAGACCGGCCACCTCGCGCAGGTAATAGGCGACGTGGTGCGGCTCGCGACTCTCGGCGGCCCGCGCCACGACGTCCGGGAAGGTCGCGAGCTTCTTTACGAGCTCGATCTCCTCCTCGAGCGAGAGCCGACTCGCGTCGAATCCACCCGCGACGGGCATATCGACGCCAGCTTCCCGCGCCTTGCGCTCGATTCCGTGCGTGCGCGCGTGTGCGTACTGCACGTAGTAGGCCGGGTTCTTGCGCCAGTTCTTGTCCTTCGCCAGGTCGAGGTCGAAATCCAGGTGTCCGTCGGGCTTGCGCTCGATCATGAAGAAGCGAAAGACGTCCACACCCACATCGTCGACCAGCTCGTCGACCGTCACGAACGTCGCCTTGCGCGTCGACTGCTTGACCCGTTCGCCCCCGCTCGTGATCGTCACGAACTGGTGCATCACGAGCTCGACGCGATCGCCATCGACGCCGAGGACGTCGGTCGCCTCGCGGACGAAGGGAAACTGCTCGATATGGTCCGCTCCCTGGACGTCGATCACGCGGTCGAAGCCGCGTCGGAACTTCTCCCGGTGATAGGCGATATCGGGCAGCAGATAGGTCGGCTCGCCACTGCTCTTGATTACGACGCGATCGCGGTCGAGACCGCGAGTGGTCGCCGCGAACCAGACTGCGCCCTCCGACTCGTAGATCAGCCCGGCGCTCTTCAGGTCGGCGATCGTCTCGTCGAGCTTGCCCTCTTCGTAGAGGCTCCGCTCGTTGTAGTAGACGTCGAAGGCGATCCCGATCCGCGCGAGCGTCGCCGAGATGTCCTCGAAGATCACGCGTTGGGCCGCCTCACGGAAGCGACCCTCTCCGGGCTCGTCGACCAGCGCGGCCCCCTCGCTCGCCTCGAGTCCGGCTGCGATCTCGGCGATGTACTCGCCCTGATAGCCCTCGCGTGGAAACGCGACGGGCAACCCGTCGCGTTCGTCTTCCCAGCCGTTTTCGGGGTCGGCGAGCGCGGCCTCCGAGGGCGGCGCCGCGCGACCGAGGCGTTCGAGATAACGCGCCCTGACCGAGTCGCCGAGGACACGCATCTGGCGGCCGCCGTCGTTGAAATAGTACTCCCGCGTGACGTCCCAGCCGGTCGCCTCGAGCAGCCGCGCGATGCAATCGCCGAGCACGGCCTGTCGGCCGTGGCCGGTCGAGAGCGGCCCCGTCGGATTCGCGGAGACGAACTCGACCTGAATCCGGGGACGAGCGGTGGGGTCGGCCGCCGCAGCCTTCGCGGCAACGACCTCGGTGGAATCCCGGCGCCCGTAGCGCCCGCCCGCGTCGACGATCTCGTGCAGCAGATCCTGCCAACCCGATCGTGCGAGACGGATATTGAGAAAGCCAGGGCCGGCGACATCGAGCGAGGCGACCAGACCACCGGCGTCCCCGATCCGAGCCGCGAGATCCTCGGCGATCTCACGCGGCTTCCTTCGCAGCCGCTTCGCGAGCAGCATCGCGGCGTTGCACGAGTAGTCGCCGTGATCCTTCTGGCGCGGCACCTCGATCGCGAACTCCGGCAGCTCTTCGGCATCGCCTTCGCTCCCCAGCAACTCACCCAGCGCCACCTCGATCCGTTCCCGCAGCGCTTCCTTCACGATTCGTCCCCGCTCCTCGCTTCCGATTCCGGCCGATCAATCCGAGGGCCGAAAGCGAACCACGATCTCACCCGGAAGCGCCACATCGAGCTCTTCGCGGATCGCGCGATCGACCGCCGTCGGATCGATCTCGAGGGATTCGATCTCCCGCCGCAGCGCTTCGTTCCGCCGCTCGAGCGTGGCCACCCGGCCGCTCGAGGTCGCGAGATCCGCGCGCAGCTCGCGCCAGATCTCAAACCCGCTGTCCCGATCGAGGAGCGCCGAAATCGCGAGCAGCGCGATCACGATGATCCCCAGGCCCAATCCCCTCACATGCCCCCTCCGGCGCCCGCTCCGAACCTCTGCTGCCGGCTACGCCGAGTCGACTCGTCATCCGATTCCAGGCGAGCGGAATGCGGCGCTCGGCTGCGGACAGCGGTAGATCCGACGGGAATCGACCTCAGTCGACCGACGGGAGGCGGGTCGGTCCGAAAAGATGCCTGAACACCGCGACGTGCCCCACGGCGGGCCGCAGGGTACCGAATCCCGTCCCTTCGGGCTCGTGCCCTGCGATCACGACCCCGTCGCCCCCTGCGAGGGCGTGCCGTCGCGCCCCGCTGCCATTCCCGATTCGCCATGACCGGCGAAGAGACTGCGGATCCGTTCGACGTAGGCGGGATCGTCCCACTCGCGGGGACCGACGTAGCGCTCGATGATTCGCCCCGAGCGATCGATCAGCAGCGATTCGGGTACACCCATCGTCTGATACGCACGGTAGATCGACTGGTCCGAATCGAGCACGATCGGGAACGAGAGTCGATAGCGATCCTGGAAAGCCCGGACCTCGTCCACCTGCTCATCGATCGCGACGGCGACCAGCTCGAAGTCCTCGCGCGACAGGAGCGCGTAGAGCCGCTCCATCGCCGGCATCTCGCGCTCACAGGGCTCGCACCAGGTCGCCCAGAAATTGACCAGCACGATCCGTCCCTGCAGGTCGGCCAGCCGCAGAGGAGCGGCGTTTCCCAGCTCGGCCGAGGTCGAGGCCACGAGTCGCGGCAAAGAGAAGCCTGGCGCCGCGGCACCCCGCACGACGGGCTCCGAGCCCAGGCCGCCGAGCCAGACGGCGGCAAGGGCCAGAAAGAGGACCGCCGCTCCCAGAACGAGACTGGACGCGGCGGATCTTGGCTCCGTCGAGCCCTCGGTCGCCGACCCGCGTTCGGCGGGGTGCGCGGGCTCATCCCGTCGTTCGGCACCGCTCAGGCGCTGTCCTCCTGCTCGCTCGCACCACCCTGTCGGGGCTGCGCGTCGACCAGCTCGATGATCGACATCGGCGCCGCGTCCCCTGGTCGCCGACCCAGCTTGATCACTCGCGTATAGCCGCCCGGACGTTCGCGATAGCGGTCGGCGAGCTCGTCGAAGAGCTTGGCCGTCACGCCCTTGCTGCGGATCGTGCGGAGCGCCTGGCGACGCGCGTGAAGCGTGCCGCGTTTGCCGAGCGTGATCATCTTCTCCGCCACGCCGCGCAATTCCTTCGCCTTGGCGTCGGTGGTTCGAATCTGCTCGTGCTCGAGCAGCGACGTCACCATGTTGCGCAGCATCGCCTTGCGATGCGACCCGCTTCGCGACAGCTTGCGACCCGATTTTCGATGGTTCATATCAGGCCTCGCGTTGCTCCCGCATCCGCTCCAGGTCCTTGCGCGGCGGCAGATTGTCGATCGTCATGCCGAGGCTGAGGCCGAGTGCGCCGAGCGTCTCCTTGATCTCGTTGAGGGATTTCCGACCGAAGTTCTTCGTCTTGAGCATCTCGGCTTCCGTTTTCTGCACGAGCTCGCCGATGAAGCGGATATTCGCGTTCTGCAGACAGTTGGCCGAGCGGACGGAGAGCTCGAGCTCGTCGACCGACTTGAACAGGTTCGGATTGAGCGGCTCGGGCTCGTCGATGAGCATCGTCGGCGCTTCGGCCTGCTCCTCGAAGTTGATGAAGATCGAGAGCTGCTCCTTGAGGATCTTCGCGGCGAAGGCCACCGCGTCGGCGGGCTCGATCGCACCATCGGTCCAGAGCTCGAGGTTCAGGCGATCGAAATCGGTCTCACGCCCGACGCGAGCCGGCGTCACGGTGTAGTTCACCCGACGAATCGGCGAGAAGACCGAGTCGATCGGAATCGTCCCGATCGGCATCTCCTCCGTCTTGTTCCTGTCGGCCAGGACGTAGCCCTTGCCGAGGTTGACGGTCGCCTCCATCTCGAACTCGGACTCCGGACCCAGCGTGCAGATCTTGTGCTCCCGATTCATGATCTCGACCGTCTGGTCGTCGGACACGAAGTCCCCCGCCGTGACGATGCCCTCACCGGATCGCTTGACCCGGATCGTCTTGGGCCCTTCGGAGTTCATGCGAACGCGAACGTCCTTCAGGTTGAGTACGACCGTGACGACGTCCTCCATCACACCCGGGATCGTCGAGAACTCGTGCAGCACGCCGTCGATTCGGATATTCGTGATCGCGGCGCCCTGGAGCGACGAGAGCAGAACGCGTCGGAGCGCGTTCCCTAGCGTCGTACCGAAGCCGCGTTCGAGCGGCTCACAATAGAAGCGCCCGTAGGTCGCGCTCAGCGTGTCCTCTTCGACGTCCAATCGTCGCGGGCGGATCAGCTCCCGCCAATTTCGAGCCACTACTTCGTCTTGCATCGGAACTCCCTTTCGCCCCGGCCCTGCCCGGGCGCCTCATTCCGTCCTTCGTTTCAGGCCTACCCGCAGCGTGCTCGCGGGCCCTTCGATCGATCCAGCGCTCAGCGCGAATAGAGCTCGACGATCAGCTGCTCGTCGATCGGCAGCGTGATGTCCTCGCGTTGCGGCATCGCCTTGATCGTCCCCTTCATCTCGTCCTTCTCGATCTCGAGCCACTGGGGAACGGCCCGGCCTTCCATCGTCTCGAGCGCACCCGTGATCCGGTCGACCTTCTTCGAGCGATCGCGAACGCCGATCGTCCAACCGGGCTTCACCAGCATGCTCGGCGTGTGTGCCTTGCGTCCGTTGACCGTGAAATGACCGTGCTTGACCAGCTGCCGCGCCTCCGCCCGCGAGGTCGTGTAGCCGAGGCGGTAGATCACGTTGTCGAGGCGGCGCTCGAGAAGCATCAGCAGGTTCTCACCCGCCCGACCTCGCATCCGCGAAGCCTGGTCGAACGTCGCGCGGAACTGCTTCTCGAGCAGTCCGTACATGCGCTTCACCTTCTGCTTCTCGCGGAGCTGCACGCCGTAGTCCGAGAAGCGGACCCGACCCTGACCGTGCTGGCCGGGGGGATAGGCGCGACGGTCGATCGCGCACTTCTCAGTGAAGCATCGATCGCCCTTGAGGAAGAGCTTGGTGCCCTCCCGGCGACACAATCGACAAACAGAACCGGTATATCGTGCCATTCGTGACCCTCTTACCTGACCCTACCCGACCGAACCTTGACTCGGGCTGCGTGGATTCCTGGAAATCGCCGGGCTGCGTCGAGCCCGGCCCTGTCTAGACGCGACGCCGCTTCGGCGGTCGACAGCCGTTGTGCGGAATCGGTGTGACGTCGCGGATCATCGTGATCTTCATTCCTGCCGCCTGGAGCGCACGCAACGCAGACTCACGACCACCGCCGGGCCCCTTCACGTAGACGCCGAGGGTTCGCACGCCGTGCTCCTGCGCCTTGCGCGCGCACTCTTCCGCTGCGATCTGCGCGGCGAAGGGCGTCGATTTCTTGGAGCCCTTGAAGCCCTGCTGGCCACAGCTCGCCCAAGCGATCGCGTTGCCTCCGACGTCGGTGATCGTGATGACCGTGTTGTTGAAGGTCGATTGGATGTGGGCGATCCCCGATTGGATGTTCTTCTTGACCTTCTTCTTCGTCTTCTTGGCAACCATCTGTCTTCTATCTCGCTCTCTTCGCGCGTGACGCGGCGACTACTTCTTCGCGATCTTCTTGCCGGCGATTGTCTTGGCCGGGCCCTTGCGCGTCCGCGCATTCGTATGGGTTCGTTGGCCGCGGACGGGCAGGCCTCTTCGGTGGCGCAGCCCCCGATAACAGCCGATGTCCATCAACATCTTGATGTTCTGGTTCACCTCGCGGCGTAGGTCGCCCTCGACCTTGTAGTCGCGTTCGATGATCTCGCGCAGCTTGATGACCTCTGACTCCGACAGGTGCTCCGTCTTCGAGCCGGGATCGATCGAAGCCTTGTCGCAGATCTCGAGCGCCTTCACCCGGCCGACGCCGTAGATGTAGGTAAGCGAGATCTCGATTCGTTTGTTGCGTGGTAGATCGACGCCAGCGATTCTCGCCATCGTCCTTCCTCCTTCGAGTCCAGTTCCGTCGCGGTCGACGCGACGCGCTTTAGCCCTGCCGCTGCTTGTGTTTCGGGTTCTCGCAGATCACCCGCACGACGCCGCGTCGCCGGATCACCCGACACTTGTCACACATCTTTCGAACCGAGGCTCGAACCTTCATTGCTCCGCTCCATCTCGATACGCTCAATGCGAACCGGCAATCCGGGTCAGCACCTCGGGGCCGTCGTCGGTGATCAACACCGTGTGTTCGAAGTGAGCCGAGAGCGAACCGTCGACCGTGACGGCGGTCCACTCGTCTTTCAATACCTTCACCTTGTCACTACCGACGTTCACCATCGGCTCGATCGCGAAGACCATGCCCGCCCGAAGTCTCGGTCCACGCCCCGGGCGGCCGTAGTTCGGGACCTGTGGCGGCTCGTGCATCTCGCGTCCGATGCCGTGGCCCACGAACTGATGTACGACGCCGTACCCCTCACCGACCGCACGCGCTTCGATCGCGTGTCCGATATCCGACAGCCGATTGCCGGGCACCATCTGCGCGATTCCCCGATCGAGGGCGTCGTGCGTCGTCGCCATCAACCGAGCCGCGTCGGACTCTGGATCGATCTCCCCGACAGCGATCGTCACGGCGCTATCGCCGTGCCAACCGCGGTATTCGACCCCGAAGTCGAGGCTGATGATGTCGCCCTCTCGGAGCTCGCGGGGGCCCGGGATTCCGTGCACGATCTCGTCGTTGACCGACGCGCAGAGAACCGCTGGATAGGGCGCTACCCCCCCGGGAGCATAGCCCAGAAACGGAGAGTTCAAGCCCCTCTTCTCGAGCGCCCGCGCCGCGATCTCGTCGAGCTCCCCGGTCGTGATGCCTGGCTGGGCTCGCTCCCGGAGCTCGAGCAGGATCTCGGCCGTCCACTGGCCGATCTCCCGCATCTGCTCGATCTCACGCCGACTCTTGATGGCGATCCGCTCGCCAAAGCTCACGTTCGTTCTCCTC
Source organism: Myxococcota bacterium (assembly GCA_965223565.1). Lineage (GTDB taxonomy): Bacteria > Myxococcota_A > UBA9160 > UBA9160 > UBA4427 > UBA4427. The sequence goes on from CBDCWV010000004.1 coordinate 315,103, forward strand.
GATCCTCCTCGATCCGCTTCGAAAGCCAGGGTCCCACGCCGCTCCGGCGCGGTCTATCCGCTCTTCAGCGCTTTCTCGATCCGCTCCGCCACCTCGTCGATCGTGCCCATGCCATCGACCTCGATCAGGCGGTCACGCGTCGTGTAGAACGCGAGCAGTGGGGCCGTCTCTGCATCGTACACACGCATGCGTTCCCGAATCGAGGTCTCGTTGTCGTCCGCGCGGCCTTCGATTTCCGCGCGCTTGAGCAAACGCTCGACGACGGCCTCGTTGTCGACGGTAATCGCGAGACAACAGTCCAGACGCACACCCAGCCGCTCGAGCATCTCCTCGAGGGCCTCCGCCTGAGCGATCGTCCTCGGGAAGCCGTCGAGCAGGAAGCCGCCTGCGGCGTCCTTTTCGGCGAGCCGTTCCTCGGCGATGCCGATCACGATCTCGTCGCTCACCAGCTCACCCGCCTCCATCACCGCCTTGGCCTTCAGGCCGACCGGCGAGCCGATCCGAACCGCCGAACGCAGCATGTCACCCGTCGAGACGTGCGGAATGCCGAGCGTTTCCACGAGCCGTGCCGCCTGCGTTCCCTTGCCGGCCCCAGGCGGTCCGAGCAAGACGATTCTCGTCGCCTGCCTATTCGCTCCGCTCATCGACCCAGCCTCCCTCTCACGCGTCCCGTCGATCCGAACCCCTCGTATTTGCGAGACACGAGATGCGCCTCGATCTGCCCCATCGTGTCGAGCGCCACGCTCACGACGATCAGCAGCGCCGTTCCGCCGAAGTAGAAGGGAACGCCCATCTCCTGCGAGAGAATCACGGGCAACACGCAGATTCCCGCCACGTAGATCGCCCCGACGAGAGTGAGCCGGGACAGCACTGCGTCGATGTACTCAGCCGTCTTGCGACCAGGTCGAACGCCGGGGATGTACCCGCCGGAACGCTTGATGTTCTCGGACACGTCGTCCGGATTGATCACGATCGCCGTGTAGAAGAAACAGAAGAAGATGATCAGACCGATGTAGACGGCGTTGTAGATGATGTCGCCCGGATCCATCCAATCGTCGATGAAGCGTTGGATCGTCGGGTTGTCACTGTACTGTCTGATCGTGAGGGGGAACATCAACAACGAAGAGGCGAAGATCGGGGGGATCACGCCGGCGCTGTTCACGCGGAGTGGGAAGTAGCTCATGTTCGACGAGGCCGCCGTGCCACCACCCCGTCGGGCGTGTTGGATCGGGATCCGGCGCTGGCCGCGCTCGACGTAGACGACGAAGGCGATGGCCGCGACCACGACGAGGCCGAGGAAGATCACCTCGAGAATGCTGAACTGATCGGTCCGAACGAGGTCGATCACGTTCGAGATGCCCGAGGGCAGTCCGACGATGATCCCGGAGAAGATGATCAGCGAGATGCCGTTGCCGATCCCGCGCTCGGTGACCTGCTCGCCGAGCCACATGATGAAGGCGGTCCCCGAAGTCAACGTGATCATCGTCGTCAGCCGGAAGCCCCAGCCCGGATTGAGCACGGCCCCCTGTCCGAACTGGCCGTTCTCGAGCGCGATAGCCATCAGGAAGCTCTGGAAGAGCGCCAGCGCGATCGTCGCGTAGCGCGTCCACTGGGTGATCCGTTTCTGCCCCTCGCTCCCCTCTTTCTTGAGTCGCTCGAGAGCAGGAATCACGACGGTCAGGAGCTGAAAGATGATCGACGCGCTGATGTAGGGCATGATGCCGAGCGCAAAGATCGAGAGCGACTCCATGGCGCCGCCCGAGAACACGTTCAAGAGACCGAACATCGTACCGGCCATCTGCTCGAAGAAGGAGCGGATTACGTTGCCGTTGATGCCCGGCGTGACGACGATGCAGCCCACCCGGTAGACCGCGAGCATCGCGGCCGTGAAGAGGATCCGCTTTCGCAGCTCCTCGATCCGGAAGACGTTCTGGAGCGCTGCCAGCAATTCAGGACCCCTGCGATTCCACCGCTCCGCCGACGGCCGCTCCGCCCGAGCCACTCGACTTGGCCTGCTCCCGCGACGCCGACGAGGCCCGAATCGGGATCACTTCGACGCTCCCGCCCGAGGCTTCGACCTTGGCGCGCGCAGACGCACTGATCTTGTGAACCGTGAGCGACAATCCACGCGGCGGCTCGCCTTCGGCCAGGACCTTGACGGGTCGGCCGGAGCCCCGAATGAGGCCCTTGTCGGCAAGCGTGCGAACGTCGACCGTGGCGTTCTCTCCGAATACGGAGAGCGCGCCGAGATTCACGATCTCGTTCTCGACCCGAAACCGATTCTGGAAGCCCTTCTTGGGTACTCGCTGGTAGAGCGGCATCTGGCCACCCTCGAACCAGGCCTTGATCTTCTTTCCCGAACGAGTGCCCTGTCCCTTGACGCCCGTGCCGCAGGTCTTGCCTTTTCCGGATCCGGGTCCCCGACCGACGCGCTTGCGTCGATGCCGTGCACCGGGACGGGGCGAGAGTTCATTCAACATCGCGCTAGTTCTCCAACACGATGACGAGGTGACGCACCTTGTCGATCATGCCACGAATGGAAGGCGTATCCTCGAGCTCGACCGCCTGCCGGATCTTCCGCAGCCCGAGCCCTCGCATCGTTGCCCGTTGCCGCCGATCGTATCCGATCACGCTCTTGACCTGCTGAACCCTGAGAGTCTTCTCCGCCATCACCGACTCCGGCCCAGCTGAGCGAGTCGCTCCTCGGGATCGCGCAGCTCCTTGAGACCGGCCATGACGGCGTTCACGACGTTCCGTGGCGTCTTCGTCCCGAGCGTCTTCGTCAAGACATCCGAGACGCCGGCGGACTCGACGACGGCGCGAACGGGCCCGCCCGCGATCACGCCCGTACCGGGCGACGCCGGCTGCATCAAGACGCGACCCGCGCCCGAGATACCGATCACGTCGTGCGGCAGGGTCCGACCGTCGATCAGTGGGATCTGAATCAACGACTTCCGCGCCTTTTCTACACCCTTCCGGATCGCTTCGGGAACCTCGCCCGCCTTGCCGAGGCCGACACCGACGATCCCCTGACCGTCGCCGACGACGACGAGTGCCGAAAAGCTGAAGCGCCGACCGCCCTTCACCACCTTCGAGACGCGGTTGATGTGGATCACGCGATCGTTCAATTCGTAGTCGTTCGGATTGAGCGTCGAGGATTGAATTACAGATGCCATGTCAGAACTGAAGCCCCGCCTCGCGCGCTCCCTCCGCCACCGCCTTGACGCGGCCGTGGAAGAGGAAGCCGTTTCGATTGAAGACCACCTGGTCGATGCTCTTTTCCTTCGCGATCCGCCCGATCGCTTCACCTACCTTCTTCGCCGCCTCGACGTTTCCCGTCGAGGCACCGCTCGCGATCGACTGATCGCGCGTCGATGCCGCGGCGAGCGTCTTGCCGGTCTCGTTCTCGACCAGCTGAGCATAGGTATGCTTCGCGCTCCGATAGACCGTCAAGACGACGCGCTCGCTGCGAGCGAGCGTGGTCCGTGTGCGCGCCTTGCGGGCGAGCCACTTGCGTTGCTTGGCATTCTGGATCTTCTTCTTCATCGCTACGCGCCCGCCTTGCCGACCTTGCGCCGGATGTGTTCGTCCTCGTACCTGACGCCCTTGCCCTTGTAGGGCTCCGGCGGCCGCAGCTTTCGGACATCGGCCGCGAACTGACCGACCGCCTGCTTGTCTGCTCCCTCGATCTGCAGCTTGGTGTTCGCTTCGACGGAGACCTTGATCCCGTCCGGAATCGACATCTCGACCGGATGCGAGAAACCGAGCAGGAGATTCAGGACCTTGCCCTTGACGTCCGCCCGGTAGCCGACGCCCTCGATCTCGAGGCGCTTGATGAAGCCTTCACTCACACCCACGACCATGTTGTTCGCGAGCGCTCGTGCCAGCCCGTGCCGTGCGCGAGACTCCTTCTTGTCATCGGGTCGCTCGAGGACGAGCTGATCGTTCTCGACCTTCGCTCCGATGCCGTTCGGAACGTTCGACGTGAGGGTTCCCTTCGGGCCCTTCACCTGGATTTCGCCACCCGAAACCTGGACGGTGACTCCACTCGGAATACCGATCGGTTGTTTGCCGATACGCGACATCGCTTACCAGACCTCACAGATCACTTCGCCGCCGACCTTCTCGGCGCGTGCGTCACGGTCGCATAGCACGCCTTTCGAAGTCGACAGCACAGCCATTCCAAGCCCCGCACGCACGGGTCTCACCTCGCCAGCACCGACGTAGACGCGTCGCCCCGGCTTGCTCACCCGACGCATCCCTTCGATCATCAGACGGCCATCGTCCTGGTATCGCAGATCGATCGTAAGCGTGGGCTTCTTCTCGTCGCCATCGCTCGAGACACCCCCCACGAAGCCCTCTTCGCTCAGCACGCGCGCCACGGCCAGCTTGAGCTTCGACGATGGACAATGCGCCTGCGCATGTCGTGCTCCGCCTGCATTCCGAATTCGCGCCAACATGTCACCAACCGGGTCGGTCATCATGATGAATCTCTCCTGTAAGACGACGATCTCGCCGCCTGTCGCGCAGCCTATTGCTGTTGAGGCTGCCGAAACGGAACACCAAGGTGCGTCAGCAGTGACTTGGCCTCGGCGTCCGTCCTCGCCGTCGTTACGACCGTGACGTTCATCCCCGTGACCTTCTCGACCTTGTCGTAGTCCACCTCGGGGAAAATAGTCTGTTCCCGGACGCCGAACGTGTAGTTGCCGCGTCCGTCGAACGCCTTCGGAGAGACGCCCGAGAAGTCCCGCACGCGCGGTAGCGCCACGTTCAAGAGCCGGTCGAGAAATTCCCATTGGCGTGTGCCGCGGAGGGTGACGCTGCACCCGATCGCCTGTCCCTCGCGCAGCTTGAAGTTCGAGACGCTCTTCTTCGCACGACGCAAGATGGGCTTCTGACCCGTGATCTGCGCGAGCTCTTCCATCGCTCGCTCGAGCAGCTTCGGATTCGTCGTCGCTTCGCCGAGGCCGACATTCACCACGATCTTCTCGACCTTGGGAATCTGGTTGATGTTCTTGTACCCGAACTCCTCTCGAAGTTTCGGGACGATCGTTTCACTGTATTGCTGTTTCAGACGCGGCACTTCTGCTGTCATCGCTAGAGCACCTCCGGAGCGAGCGACACGATTCGCATGAAGCCGGCACCGCGAAGCTCTCGAGCGACGGGGCCGAAGATGCGGGTCCCAACGACTTCCCGCTCCTTGTTGATCAAGACCGCAGCGTTCTCGTCGAACAGGATATGCGTCCCGTCGGGTCGCGAGATGGCCTTCTTGGTTCGCACGATGACCGCGCGCCGAACCTCGCCCTTCTTGACCCGTGCGTTCGGGATCGCCTCCTTGACCGCGACGACGATGATGTCGCCGACCGACGCGAACCTTCGACGGGACCCGCCGAGCACGCGGATGCACTTCACCTTCCGCGCGCCCGAATTGTCGGCCACCTGCAATGTCGATTCAGCCTGAATCATGCTTCCGTTTCCTTGATCTGACGGGATCCACCGCTCAGATCGACGTGGCCTTCTCCAGGGTTTCCTGGACCTTCCAGCGTTTGCGCTTCGAGAGCGGTCGATGTTCGATGATCCGAACCTGATCGCCTTCGGTGCAGGCGTTGGACTCGTCGTGGGCCATGAACCGCGAGTAGCGGCGGATATATTTCTTGTACCGCGCGTCCTGCACCAGGCGTTCGACGCGTACCACGACCGTCTTGTCCATCTTGTTGCTGACGACCGTCCCGATCAAGGTTCGCCGGCGACCGCGCTCACCCTGTTTGCCCACATTCTGGCTCGCTGTTTCGCTCACTTGCCCGCCTCGCGCTTCTCTGTGAGGAGAGTTTCGACCCGGGCGATGTCCTTACGGAGCTGCCCGAGAATGGCCGTGTTTTCCAGTTGCTCGGTCGAACGTCGAATCCTGGCATTGAAGAGGTCGTTCCGGAGCTCGACCCCCTTCTGCACGAGCTCTGCCTCGGATAGCGTCCGGAGTTCGGATGCGTTCATGCTCCGCCCTCCCGCTCGACGAATCGCGTTCGGATCGGGAGCTTGTGCGCAGCCAGTCGAAGTGCCTCGCGCGCGATCGTCACGTCGACCCCCTCCATCTCGTACAGGACGCGGCCGCGTTTGACTGGTGCGACCCAGGCCTCTGGATTGCCTTTGCCCTTGCCCATTCGGGTTTCGGCGGGCTTCTTCGTGATCGGCTTGTCGGGGAAGACGCGGATCCAGACCTTCCCGCCGCGTTTCACGTGCCGGGTCATCGCGATTCGAGCGGCCTCGATTTGGCGCGCCGTGAGAAAGCCCGAGGTCAGCGCCTGAAGTCCGTAGTTGCCAAAGGCGAGCGTATTGCCACGCAATGCTTTGCCGCGCAGACGGCCCTTGAACATCTTGCGGTGCTTGACTTTCTTGGGTTGCAGCATCTCTTTCTCTCTATTCGCCTACTTCGCTCGTTTGGAATGGCGGGACGTCTGGACCTTCGCCTCGAACGCCGTCTATCTCGGCACCTCGGATCGATGGTCCTGGGAAAGCGGACCGCGCTTCAATTCGCGGTCGCCGACCTCGCCCTTGAAGATCCAACACTTGACGCCGATCACACCGTAGGTCGTCCTCGCTTCCGCGAAGCCGTACTCGATTTCCGCACGGAGCGTATGGAGCGGTACGCGCCCGTCCCGATACCACTCACGCCGTCCCATCTCTGCACCACCAAGCCGGCCGGAGCACTGGATACGGATGCCCTCGGCACCGAATTTCATCGTCGAGATCATCGCCTTCTTCATGGCGCGCCGGAATGCAACTCGACGCTCGAGCTGTGTCGCGATGTTCTCCGCGACCAGCTGGGCGTCGAGCTCCGCCTTGCGGATCTCCTTGATGTTGATGAATACGTCTCTCGACGTATAGGCCTTCAGCTCCTTGCGGAGGTTGTCGACTTCTGCGCCACGCTTACCGATCAGAATCCCGGGACGGGCCGTATGAATGTTGATCACGATCTTCTCGCCGGTCCGCTCGATCACGACCTTGGAGATGCCCGCGTGGTAGAGCTTCTTCTTGATGAACGCACGGATCTTCACGTCCTCGTGAAGCTGTTCGGCATAGTGCTTCTCGGCGAACCAGTTCGACTGCCAGCCATAGAGCGTGCCGACGCGGAAGCCGTAGGGATGGACTTTCTGACCCATGGATTTCGATCCTTGCTCGCGACTCGGGCTCGCGAGTGACTCGAGCGCTAACGCTCGGAGAGTACGACGTTGATGCTGGCGGTTCGTTTCTGGATCCAGGCGGCACGACCTTGTGCGCGCGGCCGAATCCGCCACATGCTCGGGCCTTCGTCCACGTAGATCCTCGACACGACTAGATCGTCGATCTCGATGCCCGCATGCTGGTTCTCGTTCTTCTGCTCGGCATTGGCGACCGCGGATCGCAGCAGCTTTGCGATCGGGTCGGCTACCCGCTTTGGCGACAGCGAGAGCAGGTTGAGCGCGTCTTCGACACCCTTGCCGCGAATCTGATCTGCGATCAAGCGGGCCTTCTGCGCACTGACCCGATAGTTCTTGAGTCCAGCCTTGACTTCCATCAGCGTTTCACCCGCTTGTCACTCGCATGTCCGGTGAATTTTCGCGTCGGGGCGAACTCGCCGAGGCGATGCCCCACCATGTTCTCGGTCACGAAGACGGGCATGAAGAGCTTCCCATTGTGCACGTGGAAGGTCAGACCGACGAAGTCCGGCGTGATCATCGATCGCCGAGACCAGGTCTTGATCACGCCTTTGCTGCCGCCGGCCGCGAGCTTGTCGACCTTCCGCTGGAGACTCGGATCGACATAGGGTCCTTTTCGAAGCGAACGTGCCATGGTCTGTCTCCTCGCCTACTTTTTCCCTCGTCGCTTGACGATGTACTTGTCCGAGCGTTTGTTGTTGCGCGTCTTGCGCCCCTTGGTCGGCTTCCCCCATGGCGTACAGGGGTGGCGTCCACCCGAAGACCGCCCCTCGCCGCCACCCATCGGATGATCGACGGGATTCATCGCCACACCACGCACGTTCGATCGCTTGCCGAGCCAGCGAGACCGCCCGGCCTTTCCGATTCGCTGGTTCTCGTGCTCCGCGTTGCCGACTTCCCCGACCGTCGCGACGCAATCGATATGCACCATGCGCATCTCGCCGCTCGGCAGGCGAAGCGTCGCCATCCGACCTTCGCGAGCCATCAGCTGGGCACTCGTGCCCGCCGACCGCACCATCTGAGCTCCCTTGCCCGGCTTCATCTCTATCGCGTGAACCTGCGTGCCCAGCGGAATCTTCGAGAGCGGCAATGCATTGCCGGGGTGGATCTCGGCGGTCGCAGAGGAGAGAACGGAGTCCCCGACCTTGAGCCCATTCGGGGAGAGGATGTACCGCTTCTCGCCATCGGCGTAGTGCAGGAGCGCAATGTTTGCAGAACGATTCGGGTCGTATTCGATCGCGGCGACACGCGCCGGCACGTCGACCTTGTTTCGCCGAAAGTCGATCTGCCGGAAGCGCCGACGATGGCCCCCGCCGCGATGGTAGGAGGTGATCCGGCCGTTGGAGTTGCGACCACCGGACTTCTTCACGAGTCCCTTGGTCAGCGCGCGCTCCGGCTTGCCGCGCGTGATCTCCGCGAAATCCGACACGCTCATGTTCCGCCGCCCGGCGGATGTCGGCTTGTATTTCTTGACCGGCATCGATCAGACTCCCTCGAAATACTCGATCGTGTGACCCTCGGCCAACTCGACGATCGCCTTCTTCCAGGCCGGCTTGCGACCGACCTTCTTACCCACCCGCTTCTTCTTGCCGGGCTGCTGCATCGTGCGAACGGCCGACACCTTCACCTCGAAGAGCTCCTCGACCGCGCGCCTGATCTCGTGCTTGGTCGCCGCCGGGTCGACCCGAAAGGTCGCGATATTCGCTTCCTCGCGGGCAATGCTGCTCTTCTCGGTCACGATCGGACGCTGGATCACGTCATGGAGATTCATCGCGCGTCTCCCTCGTCGCCGCCGCCAGAGCGCGTGCTGCGTTCGAGACGACCCTGCAGCCGTTCGATCCCGGGCTTCGTAAGCAGGAGATTGCGATGCCTGAGTAGGTCGTAGACGTTCACGCCATCGGCCCGCACGACGCTCACGCCGGGCAGGTTTCGCGCCGACGCCTCGAGCACGGCGTCCGCGTCCTCGGTCACGATCAGGGTCGAGCCCTCGAGTCCGAGCCCGTTCAGGATCGCGACGACCGCCTTCGTCTTATAGCTGTCGACCGACAGCGCCTCGACGACAGTGATGGCGCCCGCTTGCGCTCGCTCCGAGAGTGCCGACACGAGAGCCGCGCGGCGGACCTTCTTGGGTAGCTTGTGTCCGTACCCGCGAGGTACGGGTCCGAACACGACGCCGCCACCCTGGAATTGCGGTGCGCGCGTCGTACCCTGTCGCGCCCGGCCCGTCCCCTTTTGTCGATAGGGCTTCGCACCGCCGCCCGAGACGGCCGCGCGATTCTTCGTGCTGTGGGTCCCCGCGCGACGCTCGGCGAGCTGGCGCCGAACCTCGGCATGGTAGAGGTGCGGACGGACCTTCTGGTCGAAGACCGCAGCCGACAAGTCGAACGAACCCGACTTCTTGTTCTCGAGATTGACGACGTCGATCGTGGCCATGACTAGAGCTTGATCTCCACATCGACCCCTGCGGCGAGCTCGAGCTTCATCAGCGCGTCCACCGTCTGAGGAGTCGGATCGAGAATGTCGATCAGTCGCTTGTGCGTCCGCAGCTCGAACTGCTCGCGCGACTTCTTGTCGATATGCGGTCCCTTGAGCACCGTCCACTTGTTCTTGTTCGTCGGCAACGGAATCGGTCCCGCCACGCGGGCTCCCGTACGCACGGCCGTGTCCACGATCTCTCCCGCGCTCTGGTCGAGCAGCTTGTAGTCGTAGGCCTTCATCCGAATTCGAATCTTCTGAGCCGTGGCATCCGCCATCGATCTTCTCCCGCTTCCCGTACGAAGCGCTCCGTCGTCCTACTCGATCACCTCGGAGACGACGCCGGATCCGACGGTGCGTCCGCCTTCGCGGATCGCGAAGCGCAGCTCCTTGTCCATCGCGATCGGCGTGATCAGCTCCACCGTCATCTCCACGTTGTCCCCGGGCATCACCATCTCCGTCCCGTCCGGAAGGTTCGCCACACCCGTCACGTCCGTCGTCCGAAAATAGAACTGCGGCCGATAACCGTTGAAGAAAGGCGTATGACGGCCCCCCTCGTCCTTCGTCAGGATGTACGCCTGAGCACGGAACTTCGTATGCGGCGTGATCGAGCCCGGCTTCGCCAGAACCTGACCCCGCTCCACCTCGTCCTTCCCCGTGCCACGCAACAGACAACCCACGTTGTCCCCAGCACGACCCTCGTCCAACAGCTTCCGGAACATCTCCACGCCCGTGATCGTCGTCTTCTGCGTGTCGCGGATCCCCACGATCTCCACCTCGTCAGACGGATGCACCGTCCCCGCTTCCACGCGACCCGTCACCACCGTTCCGCGCCCCGTGATCGAGAAGACATCCTCGATCGGCATCAGAAAATCCTTGTCCAAAGCACGCTCAGGCTCCGGAATGTTCGCGTCCAAAGCCCCCATCAGCTCGTCGATACAAGCGTTCGCCTCGTCGTTCGAAGAATCCTCACCCGCCTTCAGCGCAGAACCCTTCACGATCGGAATGTTGTCCCCATCGAACTCGTAGTTCGACAAGAGCTCACGAATCTCCATCTCAACGAGCTCGAGCAGCTCCTCGTCGTCCACCTGATCCACCTTGTTCAGGAAAACCACGATATGGGGAACATTCACCTGACGCGCCAACAACACATGCTCACGCGTCTGCGGCATCGGACCATCCGCGGCGCTCACCACGAGGATCGCGCCGTCCATCTGTGCCGCACCCGTGATCATGTTCTTCACGTAGTCCGCGTGACCCGGACAATCCACGTGTGCGTAGTGACGGCTATCCGTCTCGTACTCCACGTGCGCCGTCGCGATCGTGATCCCTCGCTCTCGCTCTTCCGGTGCCTTGTCGATGTTCGCGAAGTCCATCTTCTCCGCCAGACCCTTGTGCGCCTGACGGGAAGTGATCGCAGCCGTCAACGTCGTCTTGCCGTGATCCACGTGACCGATCGTACCCACGTTCACGTGTGGCTTGTTTCGCTCGAACTTTTCCTTGGCCATCGCTCTGACTTCCCTCTTGTTTGATTCGCTCGATCCGATGCGGCTATGCCGCTCCGGAGCATTCACGAATCGATCTTCGAGCCGCCTTCAATACGCACCCACGATCGTCTGCAGAACCGAATCCGGCACCTGTGCGTAGTGCGAAAATTGCATCGTGTAGCTCGCGCGCCCCTGGGTCATGGAGCGAACGCTGCTCACGTAGCCGAACATCTCGGAGAGCGGCACCTCGGCCTGCACGACCTGCGAGGTGCCGCGCATCTCGATGCCCCTGATCTGGCCACGGCGGCCGTTCAAGTCGCCCTGGATTGCGCCGCGAAATTCTTCGGGGGTCACGACTTCGACGTCCATGATCGGTTCGAGCAGGATCGGAGATGCCTGACGCAACGCTTCGTTCGCAGCGATCGAGGCCGCGATGCCAAAGGCACGCTCGGACGAATCGGTCTCGTGTGCCTGCCCCCCGACCAGCCGCATCTTGACGTCGACGACCGGGTAGCCACCGAGATGGCCACTATCCACCGACTCGCGACAGCCCTGCTCGACGGCATCGAGGTATTCGCTCGGCACGGCGCCGCCGAGCGCGATCGTCTCGAACACGAACCCCGATCCCTGGTCCCCCGGCTCGACCTCGATCTCGACGATCGCGAACTCACCGGTACCACCGGTCTGCTTGATGTACTCGCCCTTGCCCTTGGCCGTAGCCGCGATCGTCTCTTTGTAGGCGACCTGCGGACGGCCGACGTTCGCATCGACCCCGAACTCCCGCAGCAGACGATCGACGATGATCTCGAGGTGCAGCTCGCCCATACCCGAGATGATCTGCTGCCCGGTCTCGGCGTCGGTCGACACCTTGAACGAGGGGTCTTCGATCGCGAGTCGCTCGAGCGACTGCCCGAGCTTCTCCATGTCGGCGGTCGTCTTCGGCTCGATCGCGATCGAGATGACCGGATCCGGGAATTCCAATGACTCGAGAAGAACGGGTTCCCTGGGCGAGCAGAGCGTATGACCAGTGGCGACCTGCTTGAGACCGACCGCCGCGACGATGTCCCCCGCGTGCACCTCGTCCACTTCCTGACGCTTGTTGGCGTGCATCTGCAGGAAGCGACCGACGCGCTCCTTCTTTCCCGTCGAAGCGTTCAGCAAGCCCTCGCCCGCCTTGGCCGTCCCGGAATAGACCCGCAGGTAGGCGAGGCTGCCCGCGTGCTTGTCGGATTGGATCTTGAATACGAGCGCGGCGAACGGCGCCGTATCGTCGGCAGCGCGTTCGACGAGTGTGACCTCGTCGTCGGCCCGTGCGTTGCGCGGTCCCTTCTTGCGAGTCGAGACCTTCTCCCCTTCGACCGGTGGCACGTCGCTCGGAGCGGGCAGGTAGTCGACGACCGCATCGAGGAGAGGCTGAACACCCTTGTTCTTGAAGGCGCTACCGCACAGGACCGGTACGACGTCGAGCGATAGCGTGCTCCGCCGAATCGTCGCTCGCAGCGCCTCGAGGGCAACCTCCTCGCCCTCGAGGTATTGCGCCATCACGTCATCGTCGAAATCCGCCAGCCGTTCGACCAATTGCTCGCGAGCGAGCTCTGCATCGTCCACGAGCTCTGGCGGAATCGCCTCGGATCGGAACTCGACACCGAGATCCTCGGCGCCCTCCGCATCCCAATAGAGGGCCTTACGCTCGAGCAGATCGACGACGCCCGAAAACGCGTCCTCCGAGCCGATAGGCAGCTGCAAAGGCAGGGGCCGGGCTCCCAGACGGTCTTCGATCATCGAGACCACGTTGTCGAAATCTGCACCCATGCGATCCATCTTGTTCACGAACGCAACGCGCGGCACCCGGTAGCGATCGGCCTGCCGCCAGACCGTCTCCGACTGCGGCTCGACCCCGCCGACGCCACAGAAGACGGCCACCACGCCGTCGAGGACCCGGAGCGAGCGCTCGACTTCGACCGTGAAGTCGACGTGCCCCGGCGTATCGATGATGTTGATCCGATGGTCCTTCCAGAAGCACGTCGTCGCAGCCGAGGTGATCGTGATCCCCCGCTCCTGCTCCTGCTGCATCCAGTCCATCGTCGCCGCGCCGTCGTGAACCTCTCCAATCTTGTAGTTGACGCCCGTGTAGAAGAGAATCCGCTCGGTCGTCGTCGTCTTTCCGGCATCGATATGAGCCATGATGCCGATATTTCTCGTCTCGGCGAGCTGCGCACTTCGAGCCATGGCCGTTCCGTTCCAGTTTCCAGCGTGCCCGACCCTCGATCCCCAGCGACGGGCGAGGCGGCCTGGCAACCGCGCACTCCAGCGCCAGCAAGAACGCCAACGAGCCGCCGCTCCCCGCCAGCCCGCGGCTACCGTCGACCGCCAGCGGCTACCATCGATAGTGCGCGAAGGCCTTGTTCGCCTCTGCCATCCGGTGTGTGTCCTCACGCTTCTTGACGGCTTCACCGCGCTCGTTCGCTGCGTCGATGATCTCGTTCGCCAGTCGTTCCTTCATGCTCTTGCCCGGTCGCGCCTGCGAATATTGGACGAGCCAACGCATCGCGAGCGAGTTGGCGCGATTCGGAGAGATCTCGATCGGCACCTGATAGGTCGCGCCACCCACGCGGCGACTCTTCACCTCGAGCCTCGGTCGGATGTTGTCCAATGCCCGGCGGAACATCGCCAGCGGATCGCTCCGCATCTTGTTCTCGATCTCGTCGAAGGCACCGTAGACGATGCTCTCCGCGGTGCTCTTCTTGCCATCGCGCATGATGACGTTGATGAATCGCCCGATCGTCTGATCGCCGTGCTTGGAGTCGGGGATCGTCTGCCGCTTCGGTACTTCACGTCTTCGGGGCATGCGTCGTAATTCCTGTTCCGTGACCCGCCGGGAGACCCGGCTGGCGCGCAACGAAAAAGCCGGCAGACCCGATCTCGGGGCCGTGCCGGCGATTCACGTCGCAGTCTATTTCGGGCGCTTGGCCCCGTATTTCGATCGACTCTGGTTTCGACCATCGACGCCGGTCGCGTCGAGAGACCCTCGGACGATGTGATAACGAACGCCCGGCAGGTCCTTCACGCGACCGCCTCGCACGAGCACGACCGAATGCTCCTGCAGCGTATGGCCCTCGCCGCCGATATAGGCATTCACCTCGTTGCCATTGGTCAAGCGGACGCGGGCGACCTTGCGGAGTGCCGAGTTCGGCTTCTTCGGTGTCGCCGTGAAGACGCGCAGGCACACGCCGCGACGCTGGGGACACGCTGTAAGGTCGGGTGACTTGGACCGCGACGCCTTCGGCTTGCGGCCTTTTCGGATGAGCTGTTGGATGGTCGGCATCGGGCTCGGCGACACTCCTGGTGCGTAACGTCTCTCGTTTCAGAACCGCAGTCCCCGGCGGCCCCTCCGGCGGTCGGGCTTCGCGATGCGACGACGACCACCGCGCGTCTGCGCATGCAAGCGACCTCTGCGACGTCAGCGACGTGATAGAGGGGACGGTCGCATTCGGCGAATTCGGGGTCCGGAGACAGCACGACCCCGAAGTCGCGTTTCACAGTGACGAAGAGACCGGAGTCGTATCGAACTCAGGCGCTCTCTCCGAAAGCTGGAAACGAACCGCGGGGTTTGCGAATCCCTGGTTCCTGAAGCGGCGGCAATTTAGCCTCCTGCGGGGTCGTGTCAACGGGCCCATGGAGCCATGTCGCCCCCAGGAACCGCGATCGCGCGACCGGCGCGATCCATACCCGATCGCATCCGGCCGACCGCTCGGCAGGATGCGGAAGGCCCCGATCGAATCGACTCGACCGGGGCCTTTTCACATCGGATCAGTCAGGCTCGCGCCATCCTGGGTCAGACGCCTAGCCCTCGAGCCCACCGCCCTCCGGCGCGCTCGCGAAGAGTCCCGCCACGGGGGCCTCTCCATCCGACACCGGCTCGCCCGTCGCGTCGGCAGGCTCGCCGGTGAACTCCGACGAGAACGCAGGCTCACCCGGCTCGGCCGTGTCGAACTCGAAGCCTTCCGGGACCTCGACCTGGATCCCCATCCCGCTGTATTGAGCGAGGCCGGTGCCGGCCGGGATCAAGCGACCCATGATCACGTTCTCCTTGAGACCGCGCAGGTAATCGTTCTTGCCCCAGATGGCGGCCTCCGTCAGCACCTTCGTCGTCTCCTGGAAGGACGCGGCCGAGATGAAGGACTCCGTCGAGAGCGAGGCCTTCGTGATGCCGAGCAGCTGGGTCTCCGCCGTCGGTGGTGCCTTGCCCTCCTCCGTGAACTGCTGAACCAGCTCGCGGTAGGCGGCCTTCTCGACCTGCTCCCCGATCAGCCAATCCGAATCACCCGGATCGACGATGCGGACCTTGCGAATCATCTGCCGCACGATCGTCTCGATGTGCTTGTCATTGATCTTCACGCCCTGCAGGCGATAGACCTCCTGCACCTCGTCGACGAGATATTTCGCGAGCTCCTTCTCGCCCTTGATCTTCAGGATGTCGTGAGGGTTGGACGAGCCGTCCATCAAAGCCTCGCCCGCTCGGACGCGATCACCTTCGTGGACGCTCACGTGCTTGCCCTTCGGAATCAGGTATTCCTCGGGCTCGCCTTCCCCCTCGTCGGGTGTCACGATCACACGCCGCTTGCCACGCGAATCGGGACCGAAGGACACGATCCCGTCGATTTCGGCGACGACCGCGCACTCCTTCGGCTTCCGCGCCTCGAAGAGCTCGGCCACGCGCGGGAGACCACCCGTGATGTCTTTCGTCTTCGAAGCCTCCCGTGGAATCTTGGCCACGACCTGACCGGCCGTCACCTCCTCACCTTCGTTGACCGAGAGATAGGCGCCGACCGGGAGCAGCGACTTGGCTTCGCCGTCTCCGTCGATCTCGGAGATGCTGATCTGCGGTCGCAGAGACGGGTCCTTCGACTCGATGATCACCTTCGAGGAGACACCGGTGAAGTCATCGACCTGCTCCTGCATCGTCGCGCCTTCGATGATGTCGTTGAAGTGGACCGTGCCGCGCATCTCCGAGAGAATCGGACTCGCGAAGGGATCCCAGTCGAGAAGGACCTCACCCGCGCGTGCCGTCGCCCCGTCCTTGACACGAAGCGTGGCACCGTAGACGACCGGGTGTCGCTCCTTCTCGCGGCCACTCGGGTCGACGATCCCGACTTCGCCATTCCGCGTCATCACCGTCTCGCGGCCCTCGTTGTCGATCACGGTCCGGATGTTGTGCAGCTTGACCGTCCCCTCGCTCGCGGCCTCCGCGTGCGACTGCTCGGCGCGCCGCGTCGCCGCGCCACCGATATGGAAGGTCCGCATCGTGAGCTGCGTTCCCGGCTCACCGATCGACTGAGCCGCGATCACGCCGACGGCCTCGCCGAGGTTGACCATGCTGCCGCGCGAGAGATCGCGTCCGTAGCATTTGACGCAGACGCCATAGCGGCTGGCACACGTCAGCACGGAGCGGATCTTGACGCTCTCGATTCCGGCATTCTCGATCGCGCGAACGCGGTCTTCGTCGATCTCTTCGCCCGCCGTCACGAGTCGTTCTCCGCTCACCGGATCGCTCACGTCTTCGAGTGCGACCCGCCCGAGGATCCGCTCACCGAGCGCCTCGACGATCTCTCCCGCCTCGATCAAGGCCGTCGTCTCGAGCGCGTCCTCGGTCCCGCAATCCTCCTCGCGCACGATCACGTCCTGCGAGACGTCGACGAGTCGACGCGTCAGGTAGCCGGAGTTGGCCGTCTTCAGGGCGGTATCGGCGAGGCCCTTGCGCGCGCCGTGGGTCGAGATGAAGTACTGGAGAACCGAGAGACCTTCGCGGAAATTCGACGTGATCGGCGTCTCGATGATCGCGCCGGACGGCTTCGCCATCAGACCCCGCATGCCCGCGAGCTGTCGCATCTGCTGCGCCGATCCTCGCGCCCCCGAGTCCGCCATCATGTAGATGTTGTTGAAGCTCGGAACCTGGCGCTCGTTGCCCTCACCATCGATCACCGTATCCGTCGCGATTCCGTCGAGCAGCTGCGTCGTGATCTGCTCGGTCGCCTGGGCCCAGATGTCGACGACCTTGTTGTAGCGCTCACCGTCGGTGATGAGGCCCTCCTGGTATTGCTCCTGGATCTGGGTGACTTCGTCGGTTGCGTCGGCGAGGAAGCGCTCCTTGTCCGGCGGAATCCGCATGTCGTCGATACAGATCGAGATACCGGCCCGAGTCGCATTTCGGTAGCCGAGCGTGCGTAGGGCGTCCGCCAGCAGAACGGTGGCCTTGTTGCCCATGCGCCGGTAGCACTGATCGATCAGCTCGCCGAGCGCCTTCTTGTCCATCACCTGGTTGATGAACTCGAACGGAATCTCCTTCGGGACGACCTCGCGCAACAGGATTCGTCCCGCCGTCGTCTCGGTCATCTCGCCGTCGATCAGCACCCCGATCGCCGCATGGATGTCGAGCACGCCCGCGTCGTATGCGACGACGACTTCTTCATCCGTCGCGAACTGCATCCCCTCGCCCATCACACCCGGGCGTTCCCGCGTCATGTAGTAGGCGCCGAGCACGATGTCCTGCGTCGGCCCGATGATCGGCCGCCCGGTAGCCGGACTGAGGATGTTGTTCGTCGACATCATCAGCACGCGCGCCTCGATCTGCGCTTCGACCGAGAGCGGAACGTGTACGGCCATCTGGTCGCCGTCGAAATCGGCGTTGAACGCAGCGCAAACGAGCGGATGGAGCTGAATCGCCTTGCCCTCGATCAGCATCGGCTCGAAGGCCTGCATTCCGAGCCGATGGAGCGTGGGTGCGCGGTTGAGCAGGATCGGGTGTTCCTTGATCACCTCCGCCAGGATGTCCCAGACTTCCGGCCGTTCGTGCTCGACCATCTTGCGCGCGGCCTTGATCGTCGTGACGAATCCCTGCTGCTCGAGCTTCGAATAGATGAAGGGCTTGAACAGCTCGAGCGCCATGCGGTTCGGCAGCCCGCACTGATGGAGCCGAAGCTCCGGACCCACGACGATCACCGAGCGACCCGAATAGTCGACCCGCTTACCGAGCAGATTCTGGCGGAAGCGGCCCGACTTGCCCTTCAGCATGTCCGAGAGGCTCTTGAGGGGGCGCTTGCTCGGCCCCGTAATGACGCGCCCGCGACGCCCGTTGTCGAAGAGCGCATCGACCGCCTCCTGGAGCATCCGCTTTTCGTTGCGGATGATCACCTCGGGTGCGTTCAGCTCCTGGAGCCGCTTCAAGCGATTGTTGCGGTTGATCACGCGGCGATAGAGATCGTTCAGATCGCTCGTCGCGAACCGGCCACCGTCGAGCGGCACGAGCGGTCGCAGATCGGGCGGAATCACGGGCACGACTTCGAGGATCATGAATTCGGGACTGTTGACCTCGGATTCGCGGAAGGCGTCGAGCACCTTGAGTCGCTTGGCGATCTTCTTCCGCTTGGCCTCGCTCGTCGCTTCGCGCATTTCCTCCCGGAGGCGGGTGCACTCGCCTTCGACGTCGAGCTCCTCGAGCAGACGGCGCACGGATTCGGCGCCGATCCCGACTTCGAATGCATCACGCCCGTATTGCTCACGCAGCTCGATCAGGCGCTCGTCCGTCACGAGCTCGCCCTTTTCGAGCTCGGTGTCCTTGGGATCGAGCACGACGTGTGCCTCGAAGTAGAGGACCTTCTCGAGATCGCGCAGCGTGATCTCGAGGATATTCCCGATCCGAGACGGAAGGGACTTGAGGAACCAGATATGCGCGACGGGCGAAGCGAGCGTGATATGCCCCATGCGTTCACGCCGAACCTTCGACTGAATGACTTCGACGCCGCACTTCTCGCATACGACGCCGCGGTGCTTCATGCGCTTGTACTTGCCGCAATTACATTCGTAGTCTTTGACCGGCCCGAAGATCTTCGCGCAGAAGAGCCCGTCGCGTTCCGGCTTGAAGGTCCGATAATTGATCGTCTCCGGCTTCTTGACCTCACCAAACGACCATTCGCGGACCTTGTCCGGCGATGCCAACGAGATCCGCAGGGAATCGAACGCAAGCGGATCCTTCGGCTTCTCGAACAGGTTGTACAAATCGCGCATAAACTTCCCCCTGACGGGCAACTCCGGCGTCTTCCGCCGATTGACTCGATCTCATTCGCGTGAACGGATCAGGAATCCTCTCGCATCTCGATGTCCAATCCGAGCGCCTGCAGCTCCTTCACGAGCACGTTGAAGCTCTCGGGCAGACCGGGCTCGAGCGTGTTCTCGCCCTTGACAATCGACTCGTAGATGCGCGTTCGACCCTGCACATCGTCCGATTTGACGGTCAGGAACTCCTGGAGTCCATAGGCCGCGCCATATGCCTCGAGCGCCCAGACCTCCATCTCGCCGAGCCGCTGGCCACCGAACTGGGCCTTGCCGCCGAGTGGCTGCTGCGTCACCAGGCTGTAGGGCCCGATCGATCGGGCGTGCATCTTGTCGTCCGCGAGATGGTGGAGCTTCAGCATGTAGATCGTGCCCACCGTGACGTCCCGATCGAAAGGCTCACCGGAGCGACCGTCGAAGAGCACCATCTGACCCGAGGTCGGCAGCTCCGCCCGCTCGAGCTCCCGTTTGACCGCCTGCTCGCTCGCCCCGTCGAAGACCGCGGTCCCCATGTGGATCCCGCGCCCGATATTCGAAGCGATCGACTCGACCGACTCCGCTGACGCGGAATCGATCTGAGCCGCGATCTCGTCGTCGTCGTAGATCTCCTTGAGCTTCGTGCGGATCTCTTCCGTGGTGGCGCTCTTCTCAAGCATTCGCTCGATCTGGCGCCCGAGACCGTGTGCGGCCCAGCCGAGATGTGTCTCGAGGATCTGGCCGATATTCATTCGCGACGGAACACCGAGCGGATTGAGCACGATGTCGACCGGCGTGCCGTCGGGCATGTACGGCATGTCCTCCTCGGGAAGGATCCGCGAGATGACGCCCTTGTTGCCGTGGCGGCCGGCCATCTTGTCGCCGACCGAGAGCTTGCGCTTGATCGCGACGTAGACCTTGACCATCTTGAACACGCCGGGCGGGAGCTCGTCGCCCTTCTTCAGGCGGGCGATCTTCTCGTCGAAGACCGCCTTGATGACCATCGCCTGCTCCTCCACGTGGTGGAAGACACGATCGACGCGCTCCTGGACGGCCGCGTCGGTCACCTGGATTTCGCGCCAACGGCGATCGGGAATCTGATCGATCACCTCGTTCGTGATCGGGTCGCCCGACTTGAGCCATTCGACGTTCTTGCGCTCGTCCGCGACACGATTCGCCGTCTGCTTGCCGACGATCAGCTCGCGCACGCGATTGAACGCACTCTTGCGAATGATCCGGATCTCGTCTTCCTGGTCCTTGCGGAGACGTTCGATCTCGGCCTCCTCGAGGGCCTTCGCGCGTTCGTCCTTTTCGACACCGCGGCGTGAGAAGACCTGCGCGCCGATGATCGTCCCGGTCACGCCCGGCGGCACGCGCAACGAGGTATCGCGCACGTCGCCCGCCTTCTCGCCGAAGATCGCGCGCAAGAGCCGCTCCTCCGGAGAGAGCTGCGTCTCGCCCTTCGGCGTGATCTTGCCGACCAGGATGTCGTCCTGGTGGACTTCTGCGCCGATGCGAACGATGCCCGCCTCATCGAGATCGCGCAGGGCATCCTCCCCGACGTTCGGGATGTCCCGCGTGATGTCTTCCTTGCCGAGCTTCGTGTCGCGAGCGACGCACTCGAATTCCTCGATGTGGATCGACGTGAAGTAGTCGTCTTTGACGATTCGCTCCGAGATCAGGATCGAATCCTCGAAGTTGTATCCACCCCACGGCATGAACGCGACGGTCACGTTCGCACCGAGTGCCATTTCGCCCCGATCGGTCGCCGGTCCGTCCGCGATCACCTGACCGGCCTGAACGCGATCGCCGGCCTTGACGATCGGTCGCTGGTTGATGCAGGTGTTCTGGTTCGAACGCTGGTACTTGATCAGGTTGATGATGTCGACGTTGCTGCCGGTACCGTCGTCTTCGTCCGGCTTCAGAACGATCCGCCCGGCGTCGACCGATTCGACGGTCCCATCGCGCTTCGCGACCACGGTCACGCCGGAGTCCCGCGCGACGACGGCCTCCATTCCGGTTCCGACGAGCGGCGCACGCGTGCGAAGCAGAGGCACCGCCTGCCGCATCATGTTGGAGCCCATCAGCGCGCGGTTGGCGTCGTCGTTCTCGAGAAAGGGAATCAACGAGGCCGCCACCGAGACCAGCTGGTTCGGCGACACGTCCATCATGTCGACCTCTTCCGGCGGAATCATCTCGAACTCGCCCTGCTTGCGGGCGGAGATCCGGTCGTTGACGAATTTTCCGTTCTGGTCGAGCGGCGCGTTCGCCTGTGCGATCGCCATCCGTTCCTCGTCTAGGGCCGACAGGAATCTCACGTCCTCCGTCACCTTCGACTCGTCGACCTGTCTGTAGGGTGTCTCGATGAAGCCCATGTCGTTCACGCGAGCGAACGTCGACAGCGAGGCGATCAGCCCGATATTCGGACCCTCGGGCGTCTCGATCGGGCAGATCCGGCCGTAGTGCGTGGGATGCACGTCACGCACCTCGAAGCCCGCACGTTCCCGCGTCAGGCCGCCGGGACCGAGCGCCGAGAGGCGACGCTTGTGCGTGACCGAGGACAGTGGGTTGGTCTGATCCATGAACTGAGACAGCTGACTCGATCCGAAGAACTCCTTGATCACCGCCGAGACCGGCTTCGAGTTGATCAAGTCGTGCGGCATGAGCGTCTCGATCTCCTGGAGACTCATGCGTTCCTTGATCGCCCGCTCCATCCGCACCAGGCCGATCCGGTACTGGTTCTCGAGGAGCTCACCGACGACGCGTACACGACGGTTTCCGAGATGGTCGATGTCGTCGACGCGCTTGCTGAGGTCGGTCCCGTTCTTGAGATCGACGAGGTATTTGACGGCGGACAGGATGTCCTCCTGCCGCAATGTCGGTAGATCGCCGAGCGCGATCTCCTCGGTCGGATTACCGACGCCCGTCGGGTAGTATTCGACCCGCTCCTCTCCGTCGAACTCGAGCTTGTGGTTCAGCTTCAATCGGCCGACCTTGGAGAGGTCGTAGCGCTCCGCATTGAAGAAGAGGTTGTTGAAGAGATTCGTCGCCGTATCGAGCGTCGGCGGATCGCCTGGCCGCAGGCGGCGATAGATCTCGATGATCGCTTCGTCCTGGGAGACGGTCTTGTCGGCGAGCAGGGTGTCGCGGATCGCCGTACCCGTCGAGATCGGGTCGAGAAAGAGCAGCGGGAACTCGAGGATGCCACGGGATTTGAGATCGTCGAGATGCGCCTCGGTGATCTCCTCGTTGCACTCTACGATCACCTCCCCCGTCTCTTCGTCGACGATATCGATCGGAGCGACGCGCTTGACTGCGTCGACGCGGATCAGGTCTTCCTGCCCGACCTGGATCCACTCGAGATTCGCGGCGCGGATCTTGCGTGCTGCCGCCTTGGTGAACTTCTTGTCCTTGCGGACGAGGACGTTGCCGTCGTCGTCCTTCACCTCGCGGGTACAGCGTTGACCGATCAGGTTCTCGGGTGGCGTCTTCTTGAAGATCTTGCGCCCGTCCAGGCGGATGATCTCGCTCGGATAGAAGTACTGGAGCAGCTCCTCGGGCTGGTAGCCGAGCGCCTTCAGGAGAACGGTCACGTGGATCTTCCGTCGCCGATCGATCCGGGCGTGAACGATGTCCTTGTGGTCGTATTCGATGTCGAGCCAGGATCCGCGATAGGGGATCACGCGGCACGAGAAGATCTTCTTTCCGGCCGCACTCGCGGTCGTCGAGATCGACGTGTCGTAGAAGATGCCGGGCGAGCGGTGGAGCTGCGAGACGATGACGCGCTCGGTGCCGTTGATGATGAACGTGCCGTTGTCGGTCATGATCGGGATCTCCCCGAAATAGACCTCCTGCTCCTTGACGTCGCGAATGGTCTGGGAGCCTTCGGCATCGTCCCAGGCGACGAGTCGGATGGTCACCTTGAAGGGCGCCGCATACGTCATCCCTCGCTGGAGACACTCCTGCACGTCGTACTTCGGCTGCTCGAGGGCATAGCCGACGAACTCGAGCGAAGCGGTGTCGTTGAAGTCCCGGATCGGGAACACGGAATTGAAGACGGCCTGCAGTCCGACGTTCTCACGCTTCTCCATCTCGACACCGGTCTGGAGGAAGCGCTCGAACGACAGCTTCTGGATCTCGAGCAGATTCGGGATGTCGATGATTCGCGGGATGCTCGAGAAGGACTTGCGCAGTCGTGGGGCGAAATCGGAGAAATTGGTCTCAGGCACGAGTGTGATCACCCTCCTGTGTAGCTTCGATCCCCACGAACCACTCTTCCGCAGGGCTTCGATGCTTGACCCATGAACGCGGCCGATCGGCGGAGCTCGAGGCACACCCGAGTCCCGCGTCGATCGATCCGTACGAATCCAGACGGCGCGAGCGGAGCGTCGTCCAGTCTCCCGGCCCCGCACGCAAGAGCGCGAGAACGCGGAAATCGCGAACCGGACCTTCGCATTCGGCCCGTTTCCGACCGAATGCGAAGGCCGGTGTCATTTGACGTCGACCTGGCCGCCGGCCTCTTCGATCTTCTTCTGGATCTCGTCGGCCTCGTCCTTTGGAACGCCTTCCTTGATCGGCTTCGGAACGCCCTCGACGAGCTCCTTCGCCTCCTTCAAGCCGAGGCCCGTGATGCCGCGAATCTCCTTGATCACCTGGATCTTCTTGTCACCGAACGAGGTCAGGATGACGTCGAAATCATCCTTGGCTTCCACGGCCTCGCCGGCCGCTGCGGGGCCGGCCGCCGCCGCGACAGCGACGGGCGCCGCCGCCGAAACGCCCCATTTCTCTTCGAGCAGCTTCGCGAGCTCGGCTGCCTCCATCACCGTGAGGCTCGACAGGGTGTCTACGATTTCGTTGAGATCCGCCATGGTCTTCTTCTTCCTTTATCAGGGGCGGTGCCAGCGGGCCTGATGCCCTCCCGCCCGGTCAATGAGTCGACGTTCCGCATGCGGAGGTCGATCTCGCAGTCTCGTCTTCCGCGAGTCGTCACCGACCCGCTCGTTCCCCGGCTCGGGGCGGGCGCTAGCTCTCACCCTCTCCGGCGGCCGCCGACTCGCGTGCCGCGACGACTCGTGCGAGCTGCGAGCCCGGCTCGGAGAGCAGCCGTGCCAGCTTGCTCGCCGGTGCCTGCAGCAATCCGACGATCTTGCCGCGCAGCTCTTCGAGCGAGGGCAGCGTCGCGAGGGTCGCGATCTCGGCCTTGCCGAGGACCTCCCCTTCGAGAAGTCCGCCCCGAAGCTCGAATGCCTCGTTCTCCTTCGCGTAGTCGACGAGCGTCTTCGCCAGTGCGACCGGATCGCCGAAGGACATCGCGACCGACGTCGTACCGGTGAAGTGCTCCTGCAATCCCTCCGCCGGACCACCCGCCGTGGCGAGCCGGAGCACCGTGTTCTTCGAAACGCGGAACTCCCCTTCGCTGGCCTCCGCCTTCCGGATCCCGCCTCGCAGCGCTTCCATCTGTGAGACACCGAGCCCACGGTAGTCCGCGACGAACACGCTCGTAGCGCGTTCGAATTTCTTCTTGAGCTCGGCGACCTGCTCTTCCTTCTGTGTTCGCGTCAGCATTTCGCCCCTCTCATGCCGCCTTCAACGGGGATGCCGGATCGACCTTGAAACCAGGGCCCATCGTCGACGACACCGCGATCTTCTTCAGATAGGTTCCCTTGGTCGAGGCCGGCTTGGCCTTCAGGATCACGTCGATCAAGGCCGACGCATTCTCCCAGAGCTTCTCCGCGTCGAACGAGACCTTGCCGATCCCGCAGTGCACGATTCCGGCCTTGTCCACCCGATACTCCACCTTGCCCGCCTTCTGATCGCGCACCGCCTCGCCCACGTTCGGAGTCACCGTCCCGAGCTTCGGATTCGGCATCAGACCGCGTGGTCCGAGCACGCGCCCGAGGCGCCCCACCACGCCCATCATGTCGGGAGTCGCGATCACCCGATCGAACTCGAACCAGCCCTCGTCCTGGATCTTCTTGGCGAGATCGTCGCCTCCCACGTAGTCCGCACCCGCCTCGAGCGCTTCTTTCTCTTTGTCGCCCTTCGCGAAGACGAGCACGCGCGTCGACTTGCCGACACCATTCGGCAGGACGATCGCGCCACGCACCATCTGGTCGGCGTGCTTGGGATCGACACCCAGGTTGATCGCGATGTCGACCGTCTCGTCGAATTTCGCCGTCGGACCCGCCTTTACCTTCGTGAGCGCTTCCTCGAGCGAGTAGAGCTGGTTGCGATCGAGCTGCTCCTCGGCCTCGCGATAACGCTTGCTTGCCTTGCCCATCGCGTTCAGCCCTCCACTTCGAGGCCCATCGAGCGAGCGGTGCCCGCGATGATCTTCACGGCCTGTTCCGGGTCGAACGCGTTGAGATCGTCTTTCTTCATCTCGACGATCTCGAGCAGCTGTGCCTTGGTGACCTTCCCGACCTTGTTGCGATTGGGCTCACCCGATCCCTTCTTGAGCTTCGCCGCCTTCTTGAGCAGCACCGCAGCCGGCGGCGACTTCAAGACGAAGGTGAAGCTCCGATCCTGATAGATCGTGATCTCGGCTGGGATGATCAGCCCGCCCTTGTCCTGCGTCTTCGCGTTGAACGCCTTGCAGAACTCCATGATGTTGACGCCATGCTGACCGAGTGCCGGACCGACGGGCGGCGCTGGATTCGCCTGCCCGGCCGGACACTGCAGCTTGACGACTGCCATGACCTTCTTTGCCACTTTCCTCTCTGCTCCTCACCACTGGCGGTCCGCGGCCGACCTCGTGGTCGACCTCCCGCTTACCGTTGGCGAACGTTGGCCGGGCGCCCTGCCCGACCGTATGCGTCTCGCGAAGACCGATCGCCGAAGTCGGTCTTCGAATCCAAAATCAGAGTCGAGCTAGCCGATGGGGCGAATCGGCTCGTTCGAACCCGTTCCTTCGGCGTGACGGGCGCCTCAGGCCTTCTCCACGTTCGAGTAGTCGAGGACGACCGGAGTCGCGCGGCCGAACACCTGGACCATCACGCGGAGCTTCTCCTTGTCTTCCATGACCTCATCGACGAAGCCCGAGAAATTCGCGAAGGGCCCCGTCGTGACGCGTACGTTCTCGCCCTCGTCGAAATGGATCAGCGGCTTGGGCTTGACGGCCCCCTCCTTGATCCGCTGCGTCATCCGCGCGACCTCGTCATCCGAGATCGGCGGCGGGTCGGTCGCGTTCCCGACGAAGCCCGTGATCTTCGGCGTCCCCTTGACCACGTGCCAGGTTTCGTCGTTCAGCTCCATGTGGACGATGATGTAGCCGGGAAAGAACTTCCGCTTCGAGGTCCGCTTCTGACCTCCGACCATCTCGACGACGCTCTCCTCCGGAACCAGCACCTCGTCGAATTGCTCGTCGAATCCCATGGTCTTGGCCCGCTCGAGCAGCGCCTTCTTCGCCCGCGTCTCCTGGCCCGAGTAGGTGTGCACGATGTACCACTTCTTCGTGTCGTTCTTCGACGCGTTCTCCGAAGTCGAGTCCGACTCCGCATCCGCGACCGGCACGCCTTCTCCGCCTGCTGTTTCCATCAGCCCAACACCATCTGCATCACCCGACTCAGTCCGAAGTCGACGACGCCTAGAAAAGTCGCAATCACGGAGACGATGACGACGACCGCGATCGTCCCGTTGATCATTTCTGCTTGTGGGGGCCAGGTGATCTTGTTGAACTCACCCTGGACCTCGCTCACGTATTGCCGCGATCGCCCGAGCCACCCCTGGGAATCTTCCGACATCGAACCCCCGTTCGCCTCGAACCACGCGGTAGCATCCGACCGACCGACCCGATTTGGCGAGGCCGGAGTTGGCAGGGCCGGAGGGACTCGAACCCCCAACCTCCGGATTTGGAGTCCGATGCACTACCAATTGTGCTACGGCCCTACGAACTCGAACCCGTCGCTCTTTCCCATCTCGTCCCGAACGACTTTAAACGCTCGGTCCGGGGCGAGGCGTCGAACGTCCTACTCGATCACCTCGGAGACGACGCCGGATCCGACGGTGCGTCCGCCTTCGCGGATCGCGAAGCGCAGCTCCTTGTCCATCGCGATCGGCGTGATCAGCTCCACCGTCATCTCCACGTTGTCCCCGGGCATCACCATCTCCGTCCCGTCCGGAAGGTTCGCCACACCCGTCACGTCCGTCGTCCGAAAATAGAACTGCGGCCGATAACCGTTGAAGAAAGGCGTATGACGGCCCCCCTCGTCCTTCGTCAGGATGTACGCCTGAGCACGGAACTTCGTATGCGGCGTGATCGAGCCCGGCTTCGCCAGAACCTGACCCCGCTCCACCTCGTCCTTCCCCGTGCCACGCAACAGACAACCCACGTTGTCCCCAGCACGACCCTCGTCCAACAGCTTCCGGAACATCTCCACGCCCGTGATCGTCGTCTTCTGCGTGTCGCGGATCCCCACGATCTCCACCTCGTCAGACGGATGCACCGTCCCCGCTTCCACGCGACCCGTCACCACCGTTCCGCGCCCCGTGATCGAGAAGACATCCTCGATCGGCATCAGAAAATCCTTGTCCAAAGCACGCTCAGGCTCCGGAATGTTCGCGTCCAAAGCCCCCATCAGCTCGTCGATACAAGCGTTCGCCTCGTCGTTCGAAGAATCCTCACCCGCCTTCAGCGCAGAACCCTTCACGATCGGAATGTTGTCCCCATCGAACTCGTAGTTCGACAAGAGCTCACGAATCTCCATCTCAACGAGCTCGAGCAGCTCCTCGTCGTCCACCTGATCCACCTTGTTCAGGAAAACCACGATATGGGGAACATTCACCTGACGCGCCAACAACACATGCTCACGCGTCTGCGGCATCGGACCATCCGCGGCGCTCACCACGAGGATCGCGCCGTCCATCTGTGCCGCACCCGTGATCATGTTCTTCACGTAGTCCGCGTGACCCGGACAATCCACGTGTGCGTAGTGACGGCTATCCGTCTCGTACTCCACGTGCGCCGTCGCGATCGTGATCCCTCGCTCTCGCTCTTCCGGTGCCTTGTCGATGTTCGCGAAGTCCATCTTCTCCGCCAGACCCTTGTGCGCCTGACGGGAAGTGATCGCAGCCGTCAACGTCGTCTTGCCGTGATCCACGTGACCGATCGTACCCACGTTCACGTGTGGCTTGTTTCGCTCGAACTTTTCCTTGGCCATCTTCTTTGGTTTCTCAGCCTGCTCGCTGGTTGTGTCGACATCGAATCGGGACGAGGTCTCGATTCACAGGGGCCTACCCCGATGCCGATCGTTATGTTTTCGATCTCGATCCCGCGCTCTTCTCTCTCGATCGAGCCCGCCCGAGACCGTCGAGTCTGGAGCTCACGAGCGGGCTTGAACCGCTGACCTCGTCCTTACCAAGGACGTGCTCTACCACCTGAGCTACGTGAGCAGATGCTCAGCCTTTGTCTCAACTTCTCTTCGTTTCCGCTTCGATCGTCCCTCGCCGATCCGTTCTCGCTTTCGTCGATCGGTCTGTTCATGGAGCGGGAAACGGGATTCGAACCCGCGACCCCCAGCTTGGAAGGCTGGTGCTCTAGCCAGCTGAGCTATTCCCGCGTACGTGCTCGCAAATTCGATCTGCGGAATTCTCGGGGGTGGTGGAGAGAGGAGGATTCGAACCTCCGTAGGCCAAAGGCCAGCAGATTTACAGTCTGCCCCGTTTAACCGCTTCGGTATCTCTCCATCGTCCAGTCATTCCCAATGCGTCGTCATGCGTCGTCGCGTTCGATGCCGAATGGAACGCGCCCTCGAGTGTGAAGCGCAGCGAGCCTCGGTTCGGATCGACCGTATGCTCCGGATCAGCGAGACCGACCGGAGCTGGCGAGGGGACTCGAACCCTTAACCTTCGGATTACAAATCCGGTGCTCTACCAGTTGAGCTACGCCAGCCAAAGCTTCGCAGGGTCGTTTTCCATTCCAGCCAACCCGACTCGTCGAGCGGCTTCGTGGACGCGATCATGAGCGGAACGCAAAAAAATGTCGTGTGAAATCGGAACTGATGAGGCCAGACTATAGACCGCGTTCGTCCCCGCTGGCAAGCGCCTCACGCCTCGCTGCTGGCCCCCTAGGGGGAAAATGGGCCTCGGTACCACGGTCGATCCATGGAAACACCGACTCAGGCACCCCCGACCTCTCGCGCTTCGGAGCGCCTGACCAGATCGTAGAGCAGCACGGCGCCGGCGGTCGCGACATTGAGCGAGGCCACGCGGCCTCGCATCGGGATGGCGACGCGGTGGTCGCTGGCAGCGAGGACATTGGGGCGAAGGCCTTTCCCCTCGGATCCGAGAACCACCACCAGGTCCCCCTCGAATAATCGGTCCTCCATCGCGAACAGGCTCTGGCCGCCACGCGGCTCGGCCGCGACGACCCAGAATCCCCCGGCGCGCAGCTCGTCGAGGGCCCGCGCGAGATTCTGGACACGCGCTACGGGAAGCCACTCGATCGCCCCGGCCGAGGCACGGCTGACGGTTGCGCTGAGCGGCGGTGCGCGCCGATGGGTGAGGATCAACCCCCCGACACCCGCCGACTCGGCAACCCGTGCGATCGCTCCCAGGTTCTGCGGGTCTTCCACGCCGTCGAGCGCCAGCAGCAGCCGGCGCTCGCGGCTGCCTGCAGCGGCCGTGGTCTCGATCGCCGCACGCAGGAGCGATTCGAGCGTCAGCTCGGGAAGCGGTCCCGCGCGGAGGGCCGTGCCCTGTGTACGGGCGTCCGGACCGCACGCCCGCTCGAATCGCGCTCGCTCGACGCGCTCGACCCCCACACCCGCTTCCTGCGCGAGCGCGAAAAGCTCCGCCTGCGCCTTCGCGGATGCCCCGCCCTGTCTCGCGCTTCTCGGGTCGTCGCGGAGCCAGAGCATTTCCAGCTTGCGTCGCCGCGCTCGCAGCGCCTCCCGCACTACATGCAGGCCGAATAGCCACGGCCCGTCCTCGCGCTGGGCGGCGGAGCCGGCACGTCGCGCTCGCCCGGGACGGCTCCGCGCGGATGGTCGACCATGACTCGCCATTGGATCGGGACTCGAGACGCCCCGCACGGCTCGAGCCCGAATCGCCTCGAACGAGACGTGATCGTCGGCGGCGCTGCGAGGCTCGGAATTGGAGGAGCTTCGTCAGCCCTCGAGCATAGCCCGTAACGGCCTGACGGCCTCGAGGTAGCTCTGCGCGTCGTCGATCTCCGGATGGTTCTTCAGCTCGAACTCGAGATAGGCGGCGATCTCCTCCATCGCTTCGCCGACCGCCTGCAAGCGGTCACCGGGCTGCGCGATCGCCGCCGGCGCGAGCACTTCGGGATCGAGACTGGCCGTCGGCCCGCAGCGAATCCCGGCGAGCAGCCGGCGACCGTTCTCCGCGCTCTCCTCGACGATCCGATCGAGCCGCGCCGCGACCGCGGCCGAGCCATCGATCGCCACGAGCGGCGCCGTCAATTCGCCGATCAGCTTGCAGTAGCAGCCGAGCGAATGCCGCACGTCCTCATCGCTCGCACCAGCGGGATCTGCCGTCGCTTCGACACCCGGGGCACACAGCTCGACGTGTCCCGTCAGCTGCAGGAATTGCAGCGTCCGCGCGGCCGTGCGCGCATCGAGCCCCGAAGCCTCACAGACACCGGAGAAGGTCTGCTCCGTCGCGAGTGCCTGCATGACGCTTCGTTCGTTCTCCGAGGCGGGCGTCCGCGTTTCGCGACCGACTGCGATCCGCGTCTTGTCGCGCGTCAGCGACTCGACGAAGGCGAGTAGCGTTTCGCAGTCGGCCAACCCCTCGTCGATCAGCCGAGCGGTCGGCAGCGACAAGCGGACGACGTTGTCGGGCTCGATCGCCCCGGACCAGAAGTGGATCCATCCGCCGGTGTACGTGAATAGCGAGCGAACGATCTCCTCGACGTGGAGCTTCATGCCGTTCCAAAGCGCGCGCGGCGTGAGGAGCCCCTGCTCCACGACGACCTTTCCGAATCGGGTACCGGGGTGATAGCGGCGTTCCGCCAGATCGAGCTGCGCCTGATCGATCGCGCCCGATCGCAGCAGACTCGCGCCGAGGCGATCCGTCGAGAGATTCGACTCCGCGAAGACGACCTCGCCGCGATCGAAATAGACGGACTTGATCTCGTTCTCGAACTGGAAATGAAGGAGTCCCGACTCCCGTCCCGAATGGATCAGACAGAGCGCATCTGCCAGGGCGAACACACCGACGTCGGCAGACAAGGCGAGGTCACAGCCCCACGAAGTATAACGCCCGCGATCCTCGCCGCGCTCGAGCAGGAGCGTACGGCCGCCGCGGGCGAGCACACGTACGCTCTCGTTCGATGCCAGACCGAGCGCCTCGCGCGACTCCGCAGAGATCGGCCGACCGAATCCAAATTCGCCGACGTCATCGCCCGACACGTGCCCTCCGCCCGCTCGTCCCACGTTCCCGGAGCCCTCCTCATCGACCGGCCCGCCAAACGCTTGAGTCCGCGCGAGTCGAACCGATACACAGAGGACGTGCACGTCCGCCCCCGCGGAGGGCTCGATGACCCGAACCCGCAGCTCCGAGAACGACGGTTTCCACGACCGCGCTGGCGACCGCCTGCCCTTTCACACACGGCTTCGGGTTTCGACCGCGGATGGTCGACCGGCAGCGCCGATGGCGAGGACGACAAACGTCGGACTCGGCGGCGTGCGCGTCACCGCGGCCTCGGGCCTCGTGCCCGGGACCTGCGTGCACGTCTCGTTCCGACTTCCTTCGGGCCGGATCTTCGCCTGCCGCGGACACGTGGCCTGGTCCAAGCAGACGCTGCATCCGACACTGCTCGGTTCGCCCAGGGGGAGAGACGACGACGCGATCTTCGGGATCGCCTTCGACGACACGACGCCGCAGGATCTCATGCCGATCGCGCGACTCTTCTCCAGCTACGATCACGCGCGACGCCGCGCTCGACGCATCCGCCGCATCCACGGCCTGCCGGGACATGCTTGAATCGAGCTTCGCCGAGCGGGTATGCTTGGCCGCCTCATGAGACCGCCGGGCGCATTCAAACTACTGGGACGCGCGAGACGCAGCGCCGAAGCTGCGATGGATCCACTCGCGCTCTGCACGGATCGCGGCGACCGGATCGTGGATTCGCTGCGAGAGATGATCCTCGATGACGACGGCGAGCAATCGCTTCGCATCCGCCAGATCTTCACGCACCCGAGAGAGATCTATCGCGTCGAGATCGATCGGCCCGATCAAAGCTACCAGCGCACGACGCTGCTCGATCGAGACGCGCTCGAGGAGCTCCTCGCGACCGATGACATTCGTGAGCGCGTACTGGCTCTGCTCGACGCGGCGAGCTGATCGGCGCGCGAGGTGCCCGGAGCAGGACTCGAACCTGCACGGCCATCGGCCAGACGATTTTAAGTCGTCCGCGTCTACCATTTCGCCATCCGGGCGAACGGCTCTGATTCTATAGTCTCCGGGGTTCGTACGCCCCCGAGGAGCCTCGGATCCCGCATGTTTCACAACCAGCGCGTCGTGGTCGTGATGCCCGCCTTCAACGCGGCCCGGACGCTCGAACGAACGGTCCAGGAGATCCCGATGGATCTCGTCGACGAAGTCGTCGTGACCGACGACGCCAGTCACGACGACACCGTCGAGGAGGCGAAGCGACTCGGGCTACGAACGCTCGTCCACCCGAACAACCGCGGCTACGGCGGGAACCAGAAGACGTGTTACCAGGAGGCCCTGCGACTCGGCGCCGACGTCGTCGTGATGCTCCACCCGGACTATCAGTACACGCCGAAGCTGCTGCCCTCGATGATCGGGTTGCTGACCGACGGTCCCTATGACGTCGTGTTGGGATCCCGAATCCTGGGCGGCGGCGCGCTCAAGGGCGGGATGCCCCGCTACAAATACGTCGCAAACCGCTTCCTGACGATCACGCAGAACCTCCTCGCCGGCGCCGTCGTCTCGGAGTACCACACGGGCTATCGCGCGTTCACGCGCCGCGTTCTCGAAGAGTTGCCATTGCTCGAGAACTCCGACGATTTCGTATTCGACAACCAGATGCTCGCGCAGATTCTCTACCAGGGATTCGAGATCGGCGAGATCAGCTGCCCCACCGCCTACTTCGAAGAGGCCTCGTCGATCGATTTCCGTCGCTCGCTCCGCTACGGCTTCGGCGTGCTCGGCGTGTCGCTCCAGCTCTTCCTGCAACGGGTCGGCGTCGCGAGCTTCGCGATCTTCGATCCGAGGGGGCGCAAGCTCGATCCGAATTCGAAGCCGAGACCCGAGCTTCGGCCCGCCTCCTGAGACCACGCTCCGTCCGCGCCACGCCCCCGAGCGGGAGCACGACGGAGAACGCTACCCTCTGGCTCGCCAGCAAAGGCACTCTCCATCCCTCTCGAACCGGAGGAGACACCGTGGCCAGTCCGAATCCCGACACGTCCTTTTCCTTCGACGACTTCCATGCGAGCTGGCTGGCGAACGCGCTCGCGGGGCGTGATTCGCGTCTGCCCGCGCGCTACGCCCGGACACTGCGGCCTTTCGCGATTCGCGAACGGGAGACGGGCGAGGCCTGCACCTACGTGTGTCGCGCCGACGACGGCACGATCGACCTGCGAGCGGGCGAGACAGCGGCCGCGACGGTCGTCGAGATGCCCCGCGACAGCTTTCGCCACCTGACGCAGGACCTCGAGTCGGCGCCCGGACTCCTCTACGGAGAGCGCGCCTCGCGCGTGCGCGGCGATCTGATGGAGTTCCTTCAATGGGAGCCGGCGCTGCGGTGGATGTTCTGCGAGCGTCCGGTCTACGACCCGGACCAGGTCGACCTCCGGGATCGCGACGGACGACCGATCGACCCGACCCGCAGCTTCCGGGCGGACGACGACCCCGAGGCGATGGCCGACTTCCTTCGTGAGGTGGGATATCTCTGGGTCCGGGAGGTCTTGTCGCGCGAGGAGGTCGACGCGCTCCGCGAAGAGGGCGAACGGTTGCGCGCCGCCGCACGCGAGGGTGATCAGGAATCCTGGTGGGGCCGACGCGCGGATGGCTCGTCCGTACTCTGCCGCGTGCTGCGCGCGGGCAAGGAGCCGGGGATGCGTGGGCTCCACGGTGATCCGCGGCTGGAACGTTATGCGGCGCTCTGCGACGTTCCGATGGAGCACAAGCAGGGTCCGACCGACAAGGACGGCGTGACGACCCTCTGGAAGCAGCCAGGCGTCGAAGAGGGACTCGGCGACCTCCCCTGGCATCGCGACTGTGGCATGGGGGGCCACGCGAGCATGTGCCCGACCGCGGTGCTCAGCGTCTTCCTCGGCCCCAACACGCCCGAGGCCGGCCAGATCCGATTCCTGCCCGGCTCGTGGCAGAGCTCGTTCCCCTTCGTCGACGGCCGGTCCGAATGGGCCCCGACCGGCGTCGCTCCCGCTGCCGAGCCCGGCGACATCACCTTCCACTACGGCGATGGATTGCACGTCGCGCCGCCGCCGACGAGCAGTCAGGGCCCGTTTCGAAGCTGCGTGCTGATGGGCTACGCGCGCGTCGGCGGCGAGCATCATCTCGGCGGTCGCCACTACAACGATGTCCTGCTCGGCAGTGAAGACGGACAGATCAAGGACATGCGACGCGTCGCCGACGAGCGCTGAGCGACCGCCGCACAACGACGAGTGGCCGACGCCGCGGCCCACACCGCGGCCAGGACGAGGGGCCAAACGCGGAGCGAGGACGCCGGGAGGCTGGAGGCGGCGCCCGGACTCGAACCGGGGATCAGGGCTTTGCAGGCCCGTGCCTTACCACTTGGCTACGCCGCCTCGGAGCCGCCTCGGACGACGCGACGCGGCGGCCGTGCCGGCTGGGCGGGCCCAGAGGATGTACCAGCACGGCTCTTCCCAGTCAATCGGGCAGCGGGACCCTCGCTTCGCGACCGCCGAGTCGCACGACATAGCCCTCGCCCCCCGCTTCGACGGCCTGTAGGAACTCCGCCTGGGCCGCATGCGTGAAGCGTGCCGGTAGCCCCGCCTGCACGAGCGATCGCTTGACGCGACAGAGCAGCGCGCCGTCGATCGGCGAGAGCGTTAGCGTCTCGAGCTCGAGCGCCTCCCGCGTGCCATCGGAGAGCAGCACCTCGCCGGCTTCGAGGTCGACCTCGCGCACGAAGAAGCCCGCCTCCTCGACCTCGACCTCGCCGCGGAAATGACGGAGTCGGACGACGTACTTGCCCTGGTCGGGGAGGAACTCGACCGAGCGCTCGAAGTGGGCGCGCAGGCGGCGATTCGCGATCGGTTGGCCCTCGTGGCTGAAACGCCCGTCGTGATGGAGCCGGAGTCCGAACGGACGCAGCGGCGGCGGCCCACGCCTTTGCCCGTCGACCATCAACACCCGCGCCCCTGCCCGATCGCCCTCGGCCGTCGAGACAGGCCGACCGAGCCGCGGGTCCCGGTGCTCAACGGTCACACTCGCCGGAGACGAGATGAAGCGAGGCCGCCGTCGGAAGCAGATCGTCGAGGCGGGCCCCGACGAGCATCGCGGGCAGCGCCTGCGCATGGAAGAAGCTCGGCGCGCGACAGCGAATCCGACGGGGCAGATCCGAGCCGTCGGATACGAGGAAGAAGCCGAGCGCGCCCGTCGCCGCCTCGACCTCGACCGCGACCTCACCCGCCGGCACGACCGCATCGATCGCTGGCGAGGTTGCGACGACGCCGGGGCCGAGGCTGACGAGCAGCTTCCGGCATTGATCGATGATCGAGAGGCTCTCTCGAATCTCCTGCTGGACGACGAGCAGACGATCGAATGCGTCGCCGACCTCGCCGATCGGGACATCGAAATCGACGGCGCCGTAGGCCAGATAGGGTCGGTCGCGGCGCACGTCCTCGGCGACGCCCGAGGCGCGCAGCGGCGGGCCGGTGACGCCCCAGGCCAGGGCCTGCTCACTCGAGAGCGCGGCCACCCCGCGCAGGCGGCGCTGCAGCGTCGGGTTTCTCGTCGCGACGGTCTCGAAGCGCTCGAGTCGGGCCTCGATTCGCTCACGCGCCGTGGCCCAACGAACGGGGAAGTCCTCGGGAAGCGGCGACGCCACGCCACCCAGTCGCAGCCAGTCCGGGAACGCCTCGCCCCCGGTCACGCCGGCCAGGAGCCGCGCGGCGAGCAGCTCGGCGCGATGGGCCGTGATCTCTCCCTCGCGCAGTCCGATCGCCGTACAGATCGCGGCGAGTCGGGCGAAGTGATCTGCGACGCGCGCCACCTCGGCGACCAACATGCGCAGCCAGACGGCGCGATCGGGCAGCGCCGCGCCGGCGAGCGTCTCGACCGCCTGGCAATAAGCGATCTGCGCCATCACGCCGCTCGCGAACCCGAGCCGCGCGACGTAGGGCAGTGCACGCGGCCAGGGCACGCTCTCGACCTCCTTCTCGAAGCCGCGATGTCCGAAGCCGATCTCGACGTCGAGTCGGCGGATCCGATCGTCGTCGAGGTCGACCAGGAAGCTCGCGCTGCCGCCGACCGCGAGCATCGAGCGGCGAAGTGCGGGATGCGCGACCCCGAGCTCGACCACGCTCTCGGCGAAACCGAGCGACGCCGAGAGCGAGCGCGTGCGAGCCGGCTCGACCCCACCCGCGCTCACGGCGTGTCGTCCTTCGCGATCGCCTGCTTCGCGTCACGCCGATAGTCCTTCCGCAGCGGTGCCCCTTCGAAGGCCTCGTCGAGCAGCAGGCGACGCAGCTGGGGATGTCCACGAAATCGGATGCCGAACAGATCGAAGATCTCACGTTCGAGCCAGCTCGCCGAAGGCCAGAGCGATGCGACCGATTCGACCTCCGTCGATTCGTCGGCGAGTCGCGCGTGGACGCGAAGATCCTCGCTCCCGTCCGACGAGCGCAGCCAGTAGACGACCTCGAAGCGATGCGCGACCGCGCCGTGGTCGATCGCGGTCAGGTCGACCAGACGCCCCATCGACGCCTCGCTCTCCTGTCGCAGTCGCTCGAGCAACACGTGCACGTGCTCGGCCGGTACGCGCAGTCGGAGCATCCGCCCGGCGGCCGCCTCCGCAAGGAGCGCGTCGCGCGACTCGCGCTCGACATCGACGCCGAGATCGCGATGCCGCGCGCGCAGTCCATTCGGCTCGACGGGGCTCAAGCGACGGACCCGACCATCCGGAGCAGGTCGACCTGCCGCTCGCTCCCCGACCACACGACGACGTGGTCGGGCTCGAGAGAGAGCGCCCCTTCCGGACAATCTCGGACGCAATCGCCACAGCCGATACAACGGTCGATCGCCAGGCTGAAGCTGGCAGGTCGCGGGTCACTCTCCGCGCCCGGACCGGTGCGGGCCCGAAGCGCCAGACAGCGGCTCGGACAGATCTCGACACAGAGATGGCAGGCCGTGCAGCGATGGCCCCCGCGTTCGGATCGCACCAGGATCGGCGCGCGTGCGGCACGTGCCGTCGGCAGCGAGGGCCGCTCGCCGAGCGATCCATCGCCCGCGACCGTCGAGCCCGATTCCGGTGCGCGCAGACTCAGCCAAACTGCACGCAGCCAGCCGGGGAGCGACCGGAGGAGCGCGAACGTGCGCGGTCGAGTGCGTTTGACGACGACGACCCGGGAGGACATCGGGGCCAGAATAGAGGCTTCCCGCACCGCGAGCGACCGACTCCGAGGAAATCCGCCGTCGCGGGCGCCCCGGACGAATCGGGCGCTCACGAGATCGGCGAGTCCACCCCACACAGCGCCTGCCGCATCGCCGCCCCGATTCGCTCACGGATGCGGTCGTCGAGGTCCGAGCGATCGACCCGGGCGCCTGCGGCTTCCGCGAAGGCGAGCTCGCGATCGAGCGAAGTCATCTCGACGTCGTGCAGCCCGCAGGGCACGATCGAGTCGAAGCCCTCGAGATCGATCGTCACGTTGAGGGCGAAGCCGTGGAACGTGACCCAACGGCGAAGGCCGACCCCGATCGAAGCGAGCTTGCGATCCCGGTCGCCCGCTCGCGGACTCCGCGCGCGATCGACGAAGACCCCGGTTCGCCCGTCGACCCGGCAGGCGGGCACGCCGAACGACTCGACCGCGTCGATCACACCCCGCTCGAGTCGCCGGAGATGGTCGTAGACGTCGCGCCGGCCGCGCGCAGCCAGGCTGACGATCGGGTAGCCGACGAGCTGTCCCGGTGCGTGGTACGTGACGTCACCCCCGCGCGCGACGTCGAAGACCTCGACCCCCCGTTCCCGAAGCGTCTCGGCCGATACGTGCAGATTGGCGGGGTCGGTCCGTCGGCCGAGCGTCACGACCGGCGGATGGGTGAGCAGCAGGAGCCGGTCGCACGTTCGGTCGGCGACGCGATCGGCGACCGCACCCGCCTGGAGCGCGAGCGCTTCGCCATAGGGCACTTCGCCCAACCACTCGATCGAGAGCACAGCGTTCATCGACGCGCTCCCCGCGACGCCTATCCGGCCGGGAAGCTCAGAGATCGAACTCGCCGGCCTCGAGCGATTCCTTGATGCGATACAAGAAGCCATTGGCGGGAGCCCCATCGACGGCACGATGGTCGTAGGAGAGCGCAAGGTACATCATCGTTCGGATCACGATCGCATCCTCTCCGTCGAGACTCCGCACCACGGGACGCTTCGCGATCTCGCCCATGCGCAGGATGCCGACCTGCGGTTGGTTGATGATCGCGAAGCCGTAGAGGTTACCCTGGCGGCCGGGATTCGAGACGGTGAACGTCCCCCCACGCAGATCATCGGCGGAGAGCTGCTTGTTGCGTGCCCGTGTCGCCAGGTCGTGAATGGCGATCGCCGTGCCCGAGAGCGAGAGACGATCGGCGTTGCGCACGACCGGAACGACGAGCCCCTTCTCCGTCTCCGTCGCGACACCGACGTGGATGTCCTGCTTCTCCACGATCGCGTCGTCGACGACCGATGCATTCAGCGCGGGGAATTCACGCAAGGCGCGCACGGTCGCATGGACGATGAACGGCAGATAGGTGAGCCCGATGCCGTGACTCTCCTGGAAGGCCCGCTTGTGCTCGGCCCGCAGCCGCACGACGCGCGACAAGTCGACCTCGGCGACCGTGCCGACGTGCGGGCTCGTGCGCTTGGAGTAGACCATGTGATCGGCGATGATCCGGCGCATCGGCGACATCGGAATCACCCGGTCACCCGGCTGAAGCTCGTAGCCGAACGAAGGTGAGGCACGCCGGGTCGGCTGGGGTGGCTGGTTTGGCGACGGCGCCTGGGCGCGAGGCGCATCCCCCGAGCCACTCTGGTCGCGCGCCGGGCTCGTCGCGGGGGCGGTCGCCGCCCCCGGCGCCGACGCACTCGCCGTGCCCTGATGACGCAGGACGTCATCCTTCGTGACACGGCCGGCGCTGCCGGTACCCCGAACCTCGCGCAGATCGATCTCCGCCTCGTCGGCGACGCGACGGGCGACCGGTGTCGCAGCGATCGCTTCCGAAGACGGCGCACGGGAGGCCGGGATCTCCGCGCTCGCCGGCGATGGGTCTGGCACGCTCGCGGGTGCGGCCGCGGCCGGCGTGGCGCTCGGCTTGGCCTCGGGATCGATCCGCGCGAGCACGGCCCCGACCTCGACCACGTCGCCCTCCGCGACCAGGATCTGCTCGATCACGCCGCCGCTCGGGGCCGGAATCTCCGCGTCGACCTTGTCAGTCGTGATCTCGACGATCGGCTGATCGACCTCGACCAGCTCGCCCTCCGCGACGAGCCAGCGTGCGACCGTTCCCTCGTAGACGCTCTCGCC
The DNA here is from genome assembly GCA_965223565.1 of Myxococcota bacterium. Taxonomy (GTDB): domain Bacteria; phylum Myxococcota_A; class UBA9160; order UBA9160; family UBA4427; genus UBA4427. The sequence continues at coordinate 355,033 of CBDCWV010000004.1, forward strand.
GAGCGAAGGCAACTCAATCTCGACCGACATGCTTGACTCCTCGCTCCCTATTCCAGGTCCGGAGACGCGTCGCGCCCGGACTCGCGGAGAATCGGCCATCGGGCCAGCTCGCTTGAATCGCCCCCACCGTCGAAGTGCCCCCCAACCACGTGCCCACGACGCGAGGCGTTCACCCGCCCGGTCCGCAACGCCTCGAAGGCCTCGCGCAACGCCAGCGGCGAAGGTGGACAGCCCGGCACCGCGAGGTCGACGGGAACGAGGCGTGAAAGACCCGAGAGGGTCGCATAGTTGTCATAGGCACCGCCGGAGATCGCACAGACACCCCAGGCGACCACCCAGCGCGGCTCGAGCAGCTTCGCGTGGATCTCGCGAAGCAGCGGCGCCTGCCGACGGCTGATCGACCCCGCCACGATCAACAGATCCGCAGCGCGACTCGAGCTCGCGGGGGGTGCGGAGCCGAAGACCTCAAAGCCGTCGCCCCCCTGCGCAAGCGACATGCCGCAGCAGGCCGTCGCAAAGACGAGCGGCGACGGAGCGAGTCCGGCAGCCCAATCGAGCGCATCCTCGAGTCGCGTCGTGCGCAGTGAAGCCGCGCCGTGACTCGGCAGGGGCCGGTCCGAGCCACCATCCGCTGTCGCCGAGCTGGAATCCACGCGCGCACTCACCCCTCGTACGGTCCGCACCCACGCGGACGCGAGGAGCATAGCCGCTCTGATATGATCGATCGCGTGTCCAGCACGCAAAGCGAGCCGAACCTACGGGCCGGTGGAGCGAGGTCGCCCGTTCTCGACCGGATCCTGGCGTTCGGCGTCCACGCGTTCACGGCGAGCGGAGCCGTCGTCGGCGCCTTCGCACTGATCGCCGCGCGGATCGATCGGCTCGACGCAGCAGCGTTCCTGATGCTCGTCGCGCTCCTGATCGATGGCCTGGATGGGACGCTGGCCCGCGCCGTCGACGTCGAGCGTCACACGCCCGAGATCGACGGACGGCGACTCGACGACATGGTCGACTTCCTGAATTTCGTGATCGTACCGATCGTCTTCCTGCAAGCCGCCGCGCTGGTCAGCCACCCAGGCTGGCTGGCCGCGCCGGTTCTTGCGAGCGCCTACGGGTTCTCGCGACGCGATGCGAAGACCGAGGACGGTTTCTTCCTCGGCTTCCCGTCCTACTGGAACATCCTCGCGATCTACCTGTGGCTGCTCGGTACGAGCCCCGCGGTCGTCACGTTCTGGCTCGTGCTGCTCTCGGTCGGCGTCTTCGTCCCCTACAAGTTCCTCTATCCGAGCAAGGTCGAGCCCCGGCGACTCCGTGTCGCACTCGGCATCGGCGCAGTCCTCTGGCTCGGACTGCTCGTCATCGCGATCGACCGACCCGAGCTGGCACGACGAACGCACCTCGTCGAGGCCTCGCTCTTCTATCCCGTCTGGTATCTCGCGCTCTCCGCGATACGGGGCGGCTTCGCGCGAGAATGCTGAACGCCGTCGCTCAGCGCGGAGCGTCGGATCCCTCGATCGCCTCGAGCAGCTCGCGAATCCGCCAGGGCTTGCGCAGGACGCTCTGAACGCCCTGGGCCAGCAGATCCGTCTCGGAGCCGACCCCGCCCGTACCGATGATCGAGACGTTCGGACGCGCGGCGCGAATACGCTCGCACCATTGCGCCATCTCGGATCCCGCCAGCGCGAAATCGATCATCACGGTCTGCGCGCGCGGCTCGGCCGCCAGCAGCCGCAGGGCGCTCGACAGATCGTCGCTCGGATAACAGATCGCACCCATCCGCTCGATCTGCGAGACGAGCAGTCGACGCACCACGCCGTCGCGCTCGAGGACGACCACGGGCCCGGGATTCACGAGCCTGCGCGTCGGCGTCTCACTTCGCACATCGAGCAGGATGCGGACCCGCGGATCGCTCCGGCGCTGTTCCTCTTCGCGCGGACACACGACGACGAGCCAGCCGACGTTTCCGGCGCGCTTGCGAGAGCGCAAGGACCACCCCTGGCCCGGAGCCGTTCGCGGCGTCACCTCGATCCAGTCCGCCTCCGCCCGCCCGAGCAGCTCTGACGCATCGCAGTCGATCAGCTGATCGAGACGCGCCAGATCGGACGCGGCGCCCGCCGCCTCGAAGAGCTCGCAGGCGCGTTGGGAAGCGAACTCGATCGCGCCACGTCCGGAGACGGCCATGGCCGCGATCGGCGGTCCGAGCGTCGAGGAATCCGAGGGATCCATCAGCGCCGAGACGAGCGCCTCGTTCAGGGCCTCCAGATCGAAGGGCTTTTCGAGTAGCCGCGAGACGCCGCAACGGTCCGATTCCTCGAGCAGGTCGCGCGAGGGAAACCCCGTGATCAGGATCGTGTTCAGCCGCGGGTGCAGCGCGCGAAAGACCTCGGAGACATGCAGCCCGTGGATGTGGTTCTTCAACATCCAGTCCGCGATCAGCACGTCGGGCGTGGCATCGAAGCCCGCTTCGAGGGCCTCGTAGCCGGACGCCGTCGCGATCACCTCGTGCCCTTCGTGCGCGAGGTATCGGCTCAGCGTCTCACGCAGGGAATCCTCGTCTTCTACGATCATGACGGTTGCCAACGATCTACCTACTCCGCTTCCGCTATTCGCCCGGGGATTCGGACGGATCGTGTGCTGCCCCGCAACGCCGATCGGTTTCCGTTTTCTGCTGTGTCTGCGTCCGACTCGGATTCACTCTGAGGACGTTCCGCGGGCTCCGCGGAGATGAGGGTGGGGTGAAGCGACGTCGTTCTCGTGCCACCTCGGGATCGGGCGAGTATATTTGGCTTCTCACCCGAACGCAGTGAGCAATGACCCGATCGGCGAATCCGCACCGGGGCCCGCCTCGGGGGCTCGCTGCACGGACCCGCCGGTCGCTCGGCACCCCCGATCCCCCCGACCATCTCCCGATCAGAACAGGATGCCCGACTCGTCATGCAGCCCCCACAGCCAATCGGCGTTCTGCTCGTGAATCTCGGAACGCCCGATGCGCCAGAGACGGGTCCGGTACGGAGATACCTGCGCGAGTTCCTGAGCGATTCCCGTGTCTTGACGCTACCCGGGGCACTCCGCTGGCTGCTGCTCAACCTCGTCATCCTGCCGACCCGTCCGGCGCGATCCGCCGAGGCGTATCGAAAGATCTGGCTTCCCGAGGGCTCGCCCCTGCTCGTCCACTCCCGCGCGCTCTGCCAGGGCGTGGGGCGCGCACTCGGGGAGACCTACCACGTCGAGTTGGCGATGCGCTACGGCCGGCCTTCGATCGAGCGAGCCCTCGCGAACCTCGAACGGGCGGGCGTCTCGCGCGTCGTCGTGCTGCCACTCTTTCCCCAGTATGCGTCCTCGGTGACGGCCTCGGTCTCCGCGCGCGTCTTCGAATGCCTCGATCGCTCGGGCGACATCCCCCCGATCGAGATCATGGGCGCGTTCTGGAACGAGCCCGACTTCGCGCGCACCTGGGCAGAGATCGCCGCCCCTGGACTGGCGGCGTTCGAGGCCGATCACGTGCTCTTCAGCTTTCACGGCCTACCCGAAGACCAGATCCGAGCGAGTGACCCGACGGGCTCGCATTGTCTCTCGCATGCGGAGTGTTGCGCGCGGCCCGGGGCGAGCTTGCGCCGTTGCTATCGAGCCCAGTGTTATGCCACGGCCGATCGCCTGAAGGCGGCCCTCTCGATCGAGCCGTCGGAGACGACGGTATCCTTTCAGTCGCGACTCGGTCCCCGCCCGTGGATCCGCCCCTTCACGGACGAGATCCTTCCCGACCTGGCCAAGCAGGGGATTCGACGCCTGGCGGTCTTCTGTCCTTCGTTCGTCGCGGATTGCCTGGAGACGCTCGAAGAGGTCGGGCTCCGCCTGCGCGCACAGTGGCTCGAGCTGGGGGGTGACGAGCTCTGGCTCGCGCCGTGTCCGAATGGCGACGAGCGCTTCGCCCGCACGGTCGCCGGCTGGATCGAACGCCGCGCGACAGATCCGGCGGCCTGACGCCGGGCTCGGACAACGTTCGGACAGGACCCCGGGTAACGGACGCGCCGCGCGCTACGCGAGCGCACGGGCGGCGTCGGTAAATGCACGCACGCCCTCGACCGGCGTATCCGGCAGACAGCCGTGGCCGAGATTCAGGATATGGCCCCGGGCGGGCGCGGCGGCCTCGGCCAGCTCGCGCACCATCTCGAAAATCCGCGCCCGCGGCGCGTGCAGCCAGCAGGGATCGAGATTGCCCTGCAAGCTGACCCGGTCGCCGTGCCGCGCGGCGACTTCGGCGAGCTCGACACGCCAGTCGAGCGAGATCACGTCGGCGCCAGAATTCGCAATCCGATCGACCACATGCGCGCCATTTTGAACGTAGAGAATGAGCGGTGCGGGCGAATCGGACAGGGCTTCGACGATTCGCCGATGGAAGGGATCGACCCAGCGCGCGTAGCTGGCCGGATCGAGCAGACCGGCCCAGGTGTCGAAGAGCTGGACCGCTTCCGCACCCGCTTCGATCTGGGCGCGGAGGTAGTCGATCGTGAGGGCCGTGAGCTTCTCGAGCAGGGCCTCGACCTCGTCCGGGCTCTTCTGGAGCATCGCCTTCAGGATCGAGAAGTCCTTCGAGCCACTGCCCTGGATCAGATAGGCCGCGAGGGTGAATGGCGCGCCTGCAAATCCCAGTAGTGGAATCTCCCGCGTCGCCAGCGCCTCGCGCAGCCGCCCGAGGATCTCGAACACGAAGGGCACCGTCTCACGCGGATCGGGAATCCGCAGGGCCTCGATCTGCGAGGCCGTCCGGAGCGGCTTCTCGATCACGGGGCCTGGCGCGAAATCGAGCGCGACGCCCATCGGCGGAATCGGCGTGAAGATGTCCTGGAACAGGATCACGGCCTCCGCACCCACCAGATCCACCGGCTGTAGAGAGACCGTCACGGCGCGTTCGACGTCCGCGCACATCTCGAGAAAACCCACACCCGCTCGCACCGCCCTGTACTCCGGCAGATAGCGCCCGGCTTGTCGCATCAGCCAGACGGGCGGTCGATCGACCGGCTCGCCGCGACACGCGCGCAGAAATCGCTCTCTCGGATGCAAGGAGACTCCCGGTGGCTCGGCTCGGTCGGCGGGACGTGCTCGGTCAGTAGTTGCCGATTGCGGCCCAGCGGTCGCGATGGTAGGCGGCGTCGCCGAAAGTCAACTCGCAGGCTCGCGCCCGTTTCAGATAAAAACCGATGTCGTACTCGTCGGTCATCCCGACGCCGGCGAACATCTGGACGCCTTCGTTCGCCGCCAACAGATAGGCGTCCGAGCAGCGCGCCTTGGCGAGACTGACGAGACGACGGGCCTCCCGATCGCCCGCATCGACCGCGCGCGCCGCTGCCATCACGCAGCTTCGCGCGAGCTCGATCTCCATGAAGACCGCGGCGGCGCGATGTTGCAGGCCCTGGAAGCTCCCGATGGGCACTCCGAATTGCTCACGGGTCTTCAGATAGTCGAGCGTCAGCTCGAACGCCTCCGACATGCCGCCCAACATCTCGCCGCAGAGCACGACCATCGCCCGCTCGACGACCGACTCGAGCAGCTCACCGCCACGGGCGGGGCCCGCGAGAAGCGCGCCCTCGCCGGCGACGACGGCGTCGAGGCGAACGATCGCGGCGTTGCGATGGTCGACACGCACCTGCCGCTCGACCGAGACGCCCGGCACCCCAGGCTCGAGCAGGAAGAGCGCGATCCCATGCGCGTCTCCCTTCTGCCCATCGGTCCGCGCCGGCAGCACGATCGCGTCCGCTCCGACGGCATCGAGCACCTGCACCTTCTCCCCCTGCAGCCGAAACCCATCCGCCGTCCGCTCTGCCCGCGTCTCGATCGAGTAGACGTCGTAGCGGGCACCGGGCTCCTGGTGCGCGAAGGCCACGACCTTCGTGCCATCGATCACGCTCGGCAGCCATCGCTCCCGCAACGCCGCGTTCTCGCCGAGGGCGAGCGCGCTCCCGCCCATCGTCACACCCCCGAGAAACGGCTCCGGGGCGAGCTTCCGACCGAGCGCCTCGCAAACGAGGATCATCTCCGCGAGGCCCATGCCGGCCCCGCCCTGCTTCTCGTCGAAGGCGATTCCGGTCCAGCCGAGCTCCGCCATCTCGCGGAAGAGCGCCGGCGAATAGCCAAGCCGGTCGTCCGCGTCACGCAGGGCGCGAAAACGGGCCACCGGCGAGCGCTCGTCGACGAAGTCGCGCGCGGTCTGGGCGATCATCTCCTGATCTTCGTCGAGCACGAGCTGCATCGGCTTCCTCACGATTACCGGCGTACGGTGGCGACCCGGGCCGCATACCTCGCCCGACGTTTCGCCGGCGAGCGTCGATCTCGCTCAGGCGGGCAGCCCGAGCACGCGTTTGGCGATGATGTTGAGCTGAATCTCGGACGTACCGCCCTCGATCGAGTTGCCGCGGGAGCGGAGCCAATCCCGCGTCGTGTCGAGCGCGAAGGGCTCGAAGCCGGGGCCTTCCCAGCCGAGCGCGTCGGGGCCCAGGATTCGCACCATGAGCTCGTTGCGACGCATGTTCAGCTCCGTGCCGTAGACCTTGAACATCGAGCTCTCCGGCCCCGGCTGGTGCCCTGCCTTCGCCGCATCCTGTGCGCGTTGGACGGTCAGGGCGAACGCACGACTGTCCATCTCCACCTGAGCGACGTCATCCCGGATCACTGCGTCCGCGATCCGCCCTTCGACTTCGCCCGTGTGTTCGACCGCCAGACCCGACAGGAAGCTCCGCTCGGACGCGGTCCGCTTCTTCAGGCCTGCGCCGCCGAAGGTGTCGGCGATCATCGTCCGTTCGTGTCCGAGTAATGCCTTCGCAACCGTCCAGCCAGCGCCAATCTCGTGCACCACGTTCCCAACCGGTACGCGCACGTCCGTGAAGTGCGTCTCGCAGAAAGGCGACCTGCCCGAGATGAGCAGGATCGGACTCACGCGCACACCGGGATCGTCCATGTCGATCAGCAGGAACGTGATCCCCTCCTGCTTCTTGCCCGAGTTGTCGGTTCGAACGAGCGCGAAGATCCAGTCGGCCTGATCCGCGTAGGAGGTCCAGACCTTCGTTCCGTTGATCATGAAGTGATCGCCGTCGCGCTCGGCGCGGGTCTGGAGCGAGGCGAGATCGGAGCCCGCCCCCGGCTCCGAGTAGCCCTGACACCAGCGAATCTCCCCTCGCACGATCTTCGGCAGGTGCTCGCGCTTCTGCTCCTCGTTGCCGAATCGAAGCAGCGTCGGACCGATCATCGTCAAGCCGAAGCCGATCAGCGGCGGCGGCAGCTCGAGCGACTTCATCTCCTGGGCGAGCACCCGCGCCTGTGCGTCCGAGAGGCCGCCGCCCCCGTATTCGGTCGGCCAGGTCGGTGCGGTCCAGCCCTTCTCCGCCATCCGCTCGAGCCAGACGCGCTGGTCGTCGCTCTCGAAGACCCATTTCTTTCCGCCCCAGACCCCGTTCAGCTCGACGATCTGGAGACCGCGAACACCCTGAGGCGCATTCTGCGCGAGCCAGGCATGGGTCTCGCGGCGAAACGCGTCGAGCTCGATCGTCGAATCGGACATGGTGCGAAGACTCCTGAATCACCGCTTCGGCCGCGCGCAGTGTAACGACAAGCGCGCTGATTTTCCCGGGTGACGAGGCGGGACGCTAGTATCGCCCGCGCCATGCGAATCCTCCTTGCCAGCCCGCGCGGATTCTGCGCCGGCGTCGACCGCGCGATCGAAATCGTCGAGCTCGCTCTCGAGCAGGAGAAGCGTCCGGTCTACGTCCGCCACGAGATCGTCCACAATCGACACGTCGTCGACGGTCTTCGCGCCAAGGGCGCCACGTTCATCGAAGATCCCGAGGACGCGCCCGAGGGGGCCGTGCTGATCTACTCCGCGCACGGCGTCTCACCCGAGATCCGCGACCGGGCCGAGGCAAAGCGGCTCGAGACGATCGACGCGACCTGCCCGCTCGTCACGAAGGTCCACAACGAGGTCCACCGGATGGTCCGGCTCGGCTTCGAGATCGTCATGATCGGGCACGCCGGACACGTCGAGGTCGAGGGGACGATGGGGCAGGCGCCCGATTCGATGCACCTGGTCGAGACCGTTGAAGACGTCGCGTCGCTTGAGGTCCGTCGGCCCGACCGGCTCGGCTGCGTCACGCAGACGACGCTCTCCGTCGACGACACGCGGGACGTCATGCGCGCACTCGCCGAACGCTTTCCCGAGATCGTGCTGCCCAAACGCGATGACATCTGTTATGCCACGCAGAATCGTCAGGATGCGGTCAAGGAGCTGGCGAACTACGCCGACCTGGTCCTCGTCGTCGGTGCGCCCGCCTCGTCCAACAGCAATCGGCTCGTCGAGGTGGCCTCGCGGCTGGATGTCCCCGCCCATCTCATCCAGAGCGCGGACGACGTCGACGATCGCTGGCTCGACGGTGTCGACTGCGTCGGACTCACGGCTGGCGCGTCGACGCCGGACATCCTCGTCCAGGGCGTGATCGAATACCTGCGTACGTATGCCGAGCAGGGGCCGGGTGGCCCCGCCACCCTCGACTCGCTGGCGACCGTCGAGGAGAGCGTCCGTTTCAAGTTGCCGCGCGAACTGCGCGAAGCGTGAACCCGCGCGACCGAGGCCGAAGAGAGCCGACGCGAAACCCGCCAGCCAGGCACCCGCGGCGCTCGTCTCGCTCGGATGACGAGACGCCGCGGCCCCCCACGGCCGAGTCGCTGCGCCCACTGGTCGATCCCGAGGGCCCGCTCGACCCGGAGCTCGGTCCCTCCGTACCGGCGACGTCGCTGGCTGCCGCCGCCGCGCCGCCCATCAGAGCGAGCGACGAGCCGGGCGGGGAGTCACGCCGCGAGATCCTCCGCCTCGCCTGGCCCGTGATGGCCTCGCAGGTCCTGCTCAATCTGACCGGTGTCCTCGACCGGATGATGATCGGGCGACTCGCCGACGAGGGCAGCGCGGCGATTCCGCTGGCCGCCGTCGGCTACGCATCCCAGCTCTTTCACCTCATCCACTCGACCCTGTTCGCCGTCGGACTCGCCTGCGTGGCGCTGATGGCGCGCGCGATTGGCGCACGCGACGCCCCGCGAGCGCGCCACGCCTTTGCCGGCTCGATCCAGGTCTCGGCGATCATCACACTGGTCTACGCGAGCGGCCTCTACCTCTTCTCGGAGCAGGCGCTCGCCGCGCTCGGCGCGGAGCCGTCGGTCGTGCGAGTCGCCGCCCCCTACCTCGAGCTCACGGTCGCGGCCTCGTTGGCGCTCTCGTTCACGATGATCGGCGAGAGTGGCTTGCGGGCGAACCGCGATACGCGTACGCCGATGTTGATCGCGGGCATCGTGGCGGTCGCCAAGCTCGGGTTGAACGCGATGCTGATCTTCGGGCTGGCCGGCGCACCGCGCCTCGAGCTGCTCGGCGCCGGGCTGGCCACCGCGCTCAGTCAGCTGATCGGGCTGCTGCTCTTCGCCCTCGTGATCGCGCGCCAGCCGCGGGATGCGCCGACCGCGCTGCGGATCGGGGATCTCTTTCGACCCAACCCGATCATCCACGCCGTGGTGCGGATCGCCATTCCCGGGGTGGCCGAACGCATCGTGTTGAATCTGGGACTGCTCTTCTACTTCTGGGTTCTCAGTCGCTACTACGGCACGCTCGCGGTCGCGGCCTATACCGTGGGGATCTCGATTCTCTCCTTCTCGTGGATTCCGGGTACGGGCTACGCGCAGGCCTGCTCGACGATCGTCGGTCAGGCACTCGGAGCGCGCCGCAGCGATGCCGCGCTCCTCGGTGCGAACCGCGCGCTCGGTCTGGCGATCGGGACCGCCCTGCCGCTCGGCCTCGCCTTCGCCTGGTATCGCGTCCCGCTCGCCCGACTCTTCACGAGCGACGCCGAGGTCGTGGCCGCGCTCTCTCCGTTCATGCTGTGTCTGGCGATCGCCCAGCCCTTTCTCCAGACGCACTTCACGCTCGGTGGCGCGCACAAGGGGGCCGGCGACACCGTCACCCCGCTGATCGCGGCGACGCTCGGCAATTGGGGCGTCCGCGTTCCCCTCGCGATCCTGATCGGCGCGATCCTCGAGGTCGACGTCGTCTGGCTCTGGGCGACGTTGATCTTCGACCACGTCGCGCGCTCGATCTTCCTCGCCGCCCGATACGTGCGTGGACGCTGGCGCCGCCTGCCCGACGTCTGACGTCAGCCGGCGTCGCCGAACTCGAACCGGAACGGGCGCTCCTCGCCCTCCTCGGAGACGTCGACGCGCACCTTGCCGCCGCCTCGCAGCTTCCCGAAGAGCACCTCGTCGGTCAGTGGGTTCTTCAGCTCCTGCTGGATCACCCGGGCGAGCGGGCGGGCACCGAAATCCGGGTCGTAGCCCTTCTCGGCGAGCCGTTCGCGGGCGGCCGGCGACAGCTCGATCGCGATCTTCCGCTCGGCGAGCTGCGCTTCGAGCTCGACGACGAACTTGTCGACCACCTTGGCCATCACGTCCGCCGGCAGCGAATAGAAGCGCACGATCTCGTCGAGTCGATTCCGGAACTCGGGGCTGAAGATCTTCTCGATCTCCTGATGGCCATCGCCGCGGCGCGCGTCGCCGAATCCGATCGCTCTGGCCGACATCTCACGCGCGCCGGCGTTCGAGGTCATGATCAGCGTGACGTGACCGAAATCCGCCTCGCGGCCCTGATTGTCCGTCAGCGTCGCGTGGTCCATCACCTGGAGCAGCACGTCGAAGACATCCTGATGCGCCTTCTCGATCTCGTCGAGCAGCAGAACGGCGTAGGGATGTTTGCGGATCTGCTCGATCAGGATGCCGCCCTGGTCGTAGCCGACGTAGCCGGGTGGCGCACCGATCAGCCGCGAGACCGAGTGCTTCTCCATGTACTCGCTCATGTCGAAGCGCAGGAACGGTACGCCGAGCGTCTCCGCGAGCTGCTTGGCGAGCTCGGTCTTGCCGACCCCCGTCGGTCCGGCGAACAGGAACGAGCCCGTCGGTTTGTCGAGCCCGGCCAGACCCGCGCGGGCCCGCTTGACCGCGTTCGCCACCGTTTCGACGGCCTTGTCCTGGCCGAAGACGACGGCCTTGAGGTCGGCCTCCAGCCGCTCGAGGCGCTCGGCATCCTGGGCGACGGCCGTCTCGAGCGGCACGCGAGCCATTCGGGCCACCGTGCGTTCGACGTCGCGAACCCCGACCGTGCGGCGCTTCCGACCCGTCGGTCGCAGCCGCACGGCTGCGCCGCATTCGTCCATCACGTCGATCGCCTTGTCGGGCAGGAAGCGATCGTTGATGTGGCGAACGGCGAGGTCGACACACGCCTTGAGGGCGGGAATCGTGTAACGCACGCCGTGGTGCTCCTCGTAGCGCGGTGCGAGGCCCTTCAAGATCCGCACGCACTCCTCGGCCGAGGGCTCCTCGACGTCGATCTTCTGGAAGCGCCGGGACAACGCGCGGTCGCGTTCGAAGTGGCGGTATTCCTGATAGGTCGTCGACCCCATACAGCGCAGCGAGCCGTCCGCCAGCCCGGGCTTGAGGAGATTCGAGGCATCGACGGTCGTCCCCTGGGCCGAGCCGGCGCCGAGAATGGTGTGGATCTCGTCGATGAAGAGGATGAAGCGCTCGCGCTCCTCGAGCGCCGCGAGCAACGCCTTGAAGCGCGCCTCGAAGTCGCCGCGGTAGCGGGTGCCGGCGAGCAGAGCGCCCAGGTCGAGCGCGTAGATCTCCGTCCCTTCGAGGTCCTCGGGGACGCGCCCCTCGTGCACGCGGAGCGCGAGCCCTTCGGCCAGCGCGGTCTTCCCGACACCCGTCTCACCGACGAAGATCGGATTGTTCTTGCGTCGTCGCGCCAGGATATGGATCGCGCGATCGAGCTCGGGTCCACGCCCGATCAGGGGGTCGAGCTTTCCCTCCGCGGCGCGCTCGGTCAGGTTCGTCGCGAAGGCCGCGAGCGGGTCGGCGGGCACGCCCTCGGCGTCATCGCCACCGAGCAGTGGTGTCGCACCCGCGTCCTCGCCGAAGCTGAACTCGTCGCCGAGCTTCGATTCTCCGTGGCTGATGTAGCGGAGCAGATCGAGTCGCGAGACCCCCTGCGCGCGGAGCAGCGTCATGGAGTGCGCATCGGGCTCGTTGAAGAGCGCGACGATCAAGTCGCCGACCTCGACCTCCTCCTTCTCGGCGTTGGTCGTATGGTCGATCGCCGTCTGGACGACACGGTGGAAGGCGAGCGTCTGTAGCGTATCGACCGGCTCTTCCCCGGGTACGGACTCGAGGTCCTCGTCGAAGAAACGCTCGAGCTCGATTCGAAGCCGGTCGACGTCGGCGCCGGAATGCAACAGGATCCGAGCGCCGTCCTCGTTGTGGATCAGCGCGTAGAGGAGATGCTCGACGGTCAGGTAGGCGTGGCGACGCACGACGGCCTCGCGGTGGGCCGCCTGGAGCGTCAGCTGGAGATCTCGACCGATCGAACTCATTCCTTCTCCACGCCGCTTCGCAGCGGATAGCCTCGCTCCTCGGCCAGGCGGTGGACCGTCGCCGATTTCGTCTCGGCGACCTCGAGGACATAGACACCGGCGATGCCCATGCCACCCCGATGGATCTGCAACATGATCTGGGTCGCCGCCGAGGGGCTCTTGCCGAAGACCTTCTCGAGTACCTGCACGACGAACTCCATCGGCGTGTAGTCGTCGTTGTACAGGATGACCTTGAAGCGAGGGGGGCGCGCCGATTTCGCCCGTTCCTTGGTCGCCAGACCGCGGTCGACCTCGCGTCGCGGATCCCGAGCCGGCGGAGGCTTGCATGGCGGCGCGTCGCCATCTCCCGGGGGGTCCGCCATCCGCATCGGATCGAAGCGTTTCGTTGGACGGCTCGCGTTCGCCCGCCCGATGGCCGGCGGCCCGGCAGTCGCCGGCGTCGAATGCGCACGGGCCGCGGCCGGCGCGTCGATTCGAGCGGGATGGAGCATCGCGCGGAGCATAGCCCGGCCGCCAACCCCGTCGCAGCACCGCCCCCCATTCGCGTGGCTACACTCGCGCCAGCATGCCCGAAGCCGCCGCCAAAGCGACGATCGAGATCGAAGCAGGCGTGGCGCGGCTCCCGCAACGAGACTGGGATCGGATCGTCGGGGACGCATCACCGTTCCTCGAATGGGCCTTCCTTGCTTCACTCGAGGAGGCGGGCACGCTCGACGACGCATCGGGCTGGCGTCCCGCCCCACTCGTCGCGCGCGAGAACGGTCGGATCGTGGCAGCCTGCCCGCTCTACGTGAAGTCGAATAGCGAGGGCGAGTTCGTCTTCGACTACGCCTGGGCAGACGCCGCCTATCGCGCCGGCATCGACTACTACCCAAAGCTGCTCGTCGGCATCCCCTTCTCTCCGGTCACGGGCGCACGCTTCCTGGTCGATCCCGACGTCGATCGGCGCGCCTGGATCGGACGGCTCGCGGAGGCGCTGCGCGAGATCTGCAGCGGGAACGCGCTCTCGAGCGTACACGTGAACTTCTGCCAGACGGACGAGGCCGAGGTGCTCGAGGCGCAGGGCTTCCACACGCGGGTCGGACTGCAATACCACTGGCACAACCACGGCTACCGTGACTTCGAGGACTACCTGGCCGATTTTCGCAGCAAGCGCCGCAATCAGGTCCGGCGGGAGCGACGCGAGATGGAAAAGCTGGGCGTCCGGATCCGAACCTATCGTGGGGAAGACATCACCTCCGAGCTGGTCGATCCGATCTACCGCTTCTACCTCGCGACGATCCGTGCACGCGCCTGGGGACGCCAATACCTGAACCGAGACGCCTTCGAGCTCCTGATCGAGCGCTTCCGGGATCGGCTCTGTCTCGTAATCGCGGAGCACGAGGGAGATCGAATCGCGGGAACGTTCAACGTCGAGAAGGGTGACGCGCTCTACGGGCGCTATTGGGGCGCCACGCGCATGCTTCGCCACCTCCATTTCAACGTCTGCTACTACGCCGCCGTCGAGCACTGCATCGAGCAGGGGCTGGCGCGGTTCGAGCCGGGCGCGGGCGGCGAATACAAGCAGGTACGCGGCTTCGACGCGACACCGACGTACAGCGCGCATTTTCTCGCCGATCCGAGGCTCGGCGCTGCGGTCGCGCAATTCCTCGAACGCGAGCGCGAGCAGGCGGAGGACGCGATCGGCTGGTACCGCGACCGGAGCGCCCTGAAATCGACCGACGGCGCGCAAGGCGGCCGTTGAACCACGTCGATCTCGAAGCACGCGAAGCCTCGCGCTCGGCTCAGATCTCGATTCCGTCGTTCATCGCCTGCAACACGAAGATCTGCTCGCCGCGCGTGAGCGTCGGCTTGTTGACGAGACTCCGCAGCCGTGCGAGCCGCTCCTCGGGGCTGGCCCCCGAGCCCGAGCCGTCGCCCCCCTCGCCTTCGCCGTCCTCGCCGAGCGTCACGATCTCGATCGGGCGCTCGACCCAGCCGGCCTCGTTGATCAATGGCCCGGCCGCCGAGACGTCCGTCACGTAGAGGCGCCCACCGGCGAGCGCCATGCCTGCGTCGCTCTCGCCGACGATCCGATCGGGCTCGACCACGGAGCGAAGCCGGGCCAGGTTCTTCGCCTTCGACACCGCGAAGACCAGCACGGGCGCCGCCTGCTGGGACATGCCGAGGCGCGCCGTCACCTCACGACCCTCGAATACCCCGATCGTGATCGCCACGAGCAGGGCCAATACCGCCCCGAGCTGCAGAAACGGGCCCCTCATCTCGCCTCTCGATCCTCCGCTCGGGCCGAGCGCGAGCGCCGGCAGCCTGGTTTCCCACGTCCCTTATCGGCGCCGCGCCGGGCACGCCTGAGCACGCGCCCGCGCTTTTCGACAGCGGGCCTACGGCCTTTGCCCGATACCGGCTCCGTCCGCGCTCGACGATCTTGGTCGCGCAAAGGCCTCCCCCCCGGCGCGAAGGAGCGGCCTGCGATGTCCGGACGATTCCCGGCCTGGCGCCATCGGCCCCTGGCCGGGCAATCCACCACGAATCCCTCGCGAAGCGGTCGCTCGATCGATGACCCGGCGAACTGCCCGACGGCGGCGAACCACACCGACCCGGCAGCGGCCTATCTGGCGGGTCTCGGCGAGGGATCCCGACGCACGATGCGCGAGGCGCTGACGCGGCTCGCGGAGTGGGCCTCCGGTGGTGCGACCGACCCGCACGCCTTCGACTGGCACGAGCTCGGACTCGAGCAGACGGCCGCGCTTCGAACGCGATTGAGTCAGACCTTCGCACCCGCGACGGCGAACAAGCACCTGGCCGCGCTGCGCGGCGTGCTCAAGCGATGTTGGCAGAGCGGTGCGATGACGACGGACGCCTACCGATGCGCGACCGAGCTGCCGCCCGTTCGCGGTGGCTCGCCCCGCAAGACGCGCCGGTTCGGCGCGCGCGAGCTGGTGCACCTCGTGGCCAGCTGCCGTCGCGACCCGACGGCCGCTGGCGCCCGCGACGAGGCGATCTTCGCCCTACTCGCGGCCGCCGGGCTGCGCCGCTCGGAAGCGGTCGCGTTGGACGCCCACGACTACGACCCCGCATGCGGCAGCATCGAGATTCGCGAACGAAGGGCACCCTCGGCGCGCCGAATCGTGCTCACACAGGCGGCGCGCGACGCCCTCGACCGCTGGCTCGAACGTCGCGGCGACGGGGAGGGCCCGCTCTTCCACCCCGTCAACAAAGGCGGTCGGATCGAGCCACGCAGGCTCTCGGAGCAGGCGATCTACATCGCGTGCCGCAAGCGCGCCGCGGAGGCTCGCCTGCCGCCCATGAGCCCGGAGGACCTACGCCGAGCCGGTCCCGCCGCCAACGGGGCGTCC
Organism: Myxococcota bacterium; assembly: GCA_965223565.1. Lineage (GTDB taxonomy): Bacteria > Myxococcota_A > UBA9160 > UBA9160 > UBA4427 > UBA4427. The sequence goes on from CBDCWV010000004.1 coordinate 370,835, forward strand.
GACGTTCCGCGCCCATCCCCACCCGGTCCCTGAGCGCGCGCGGGCCCTTCGCGATCCGAGTCCGCATCCCCAGGCCCGGGCTTCGGGCCCACGCCTCAGCCCTCTGCCTGCGTCGTTTCGCCGCGGGCCAGAGCGCGCGCCTCGCGCAAACGCCGAAAGTCCTCGGCGGCGTGGTACGAAGAGCGGGTCAGCGGCGTCGCCGAAACGAGCAGGAAGCCGCATGCGCTCGCCTCCGCCGCGATCTCGTCGAATTCCCCCGGCGACCAATAGCGCTCGACGGGCGCGTGACGCGGGGTCGGTCTCAAGTATTGGCCAACGGTCAGGAAGTCGACGTCGGCCGCACGCAGATCTTCCATCACGCGTCGGATCTCGTCCCTTCGCTCACCGAGTCCGACCATGATGCCGCTCTTGCTGAAGAGCCCCGGGCGAAGCCGCTTGGCCTCGGCCAGGAGCCCGAGCGAGTGGCGATAGTCCGCGCCGGGCCGGATCTGTCTGTAGCGCCGCGGCACGGTCTCGAGGTTGTGGTTGTAGACATCGGGTGCTGCTTCGAGAATTCGCTCCAAAGCACCGGCCTTGCGTCGAAAATCAGGCGTCAATACTTCGATCGTCGTCTCTGGGGACTGCGCGCGAATGGCCTCGATCGAACGGGCGAACTGCTCGGCGCCGCCATCGGGCAGATCATCGCGATCGACCGACGTGATCACGACGTGGTCGAGTCCGAGCTCGGCGACCGCATGAGCCAGATGGGCGGGCTCCTCGGGATCGACGCGATCCGGCAGGCCGGTGTCGACATTGCAGAACGCGCAGGCGCGCGTACAGACGGAGCCCAGGATCATCACCGTCGCGTGCCGTGCCGCCCAACACTCCGAGAGATTCGGACAGGCCGCCTCTTCACAGACCGTATTGAGCGAGAGCCGCCGCATCAGTCGGCGCGTCTGCTCGACGCGCGGATCCGCCGACAGCCGTACCCGGATCCAGGGTGGCCGCTCGAGCCCTCCCTGCTTCGGCTCGTGTCCTTCGATCTGCAGCAGCTGATCCGCCACGCTGCTTCCTTTCGTTCGAACGCCCTCTTCTCGAGCACCCGGTGTGTCAGATGTGAATCGCGCGACCGAAGGCGGCGAGCGTCGATTCGTGCATCATCTCCGAGAGCGTCGGATGGGGGAAGATCGACTGCATCAGCTCCGCCTCCGTCGTCTCGAGATTCATCGCCACCACGAATCCCTGGATCAGCTCCGTCACCTCGGCACCGATCATGTGTGCGCCGAGCAGCTCACCCGTACTCGCATCGAAGAGCGTCTTCACCAGCCCGTCCATGTCACCCAACGCGATCGCTTTGCCGTTACCCCGAAACGGGAACCGCCCGACACGGACCTCCCGACCAGCCTCGCGCGCGGCCGCCTCCGTCAACCCGACACTCGCGATCTGCGGCCTGCAATACGTGCAGCCAGGAATCCGCTCGCTCCGCATCGGATGGAGCCCGCCCTCACCCGCGATTCGTTCCACGCAGAGGATGCCCTCGTGGGTCGCTTTGTGCGCGAGCCAGGGCGGCCCGGCGACGTCTCCGATGGCATAGACGCCCGGCTCTCCGGTCTCGGTCCACTCGTTCGTGACGATATGGCTGCGGTCGACTTCGACGCCGGTCCCGTCGAGCCCGAGCCCCTCGACGTTGCCGACGATCCCGACGGCCAGGATGACGCGATCGAAGGTCGCCACCTTCGCTTCGGACTCAGCACTCCCAGCGCCCGTCGCCGTCGGAGAGATCGTCGCCGTGACGACGCCGTCGCCCTTCTCGAGCGAAGAGACCGTCGCGCCGACGTGGATTTCGATCCCCTGCTTCTCGAACGCCTTGTGCGCGAGCTGCGAGATCTCCTCGTCCTCGACGGGCAGGATCCGGGGCAGCGCCTCGACGACCGTGACCTGACTGCCGAGATCGCGATAGAAGCTCGCAAACTCGATCCCGATCGCGCCGGAGCCCACGACGAGCAGACGCGCGGGCAGGCTGGTCGGCACCATCGCCTCCTTGTAGGTCCAGACGAGCTCTCCGTCGGGCTCGAGGCCCGGTAGGGTCTTCGCGCGGGCACCCGTCGCCAGGATCACGTGCTGGGCCGCGAGCTCGCTCGCCGCGCCATCGCCCCCCTCGATTGCGACGCGGCCGGCGCCGGCCAGGCGCGCCGTCCCGTCGTAGACGTCGACCTCGTTCTTCTTGAGCAGCGACTTCACGCCCGTATTGAGCCGCTTCGACACCTGTCGCGAGCGCTTGACGATCTTCCCCAGATCGAACGTGAACGAGTCGACCGTCAGACCGAACTCGTCGGCACGCGAGACGAGGTGATGGATCTCCGACGTTCGAAGCAGCGCCTTCGTCGGGATGCATCCCCAGTTCAGGCAGATGCCCCCGAGATGTTCCCGCTCGACCAGCGCGACCGACAGGCCGAGCTGACGCGCGCGGATGGCGGCGGGATATCCGCCGGGTCCGCCGCCGATCACGGCGACGTCATAACGAGGGCTGGTCATTTCGTGTTCCTTTCACAGGATCATCCCGATCGGATCTTCGAGCCGGCTGCGGATGGCCGCCAGCAGACGCGCACCGACCGCTCCATCGACGGCGCGATGATCGGCTGCCAGCGTCAGTCCGGCGACGTGTCCGACCACGATCTCGCCTTCGCGAACGACGGGCTGGGCCTCCGCCGCGCCGACGCCGAGGATACAGGCCTGGGGCGGATTCAAGATCGGATAGACGGTCTCGATGCCATACATGCCGAGATTCGAGATCGTGAACGTTCCGCCCCGATACTGCGCGGGCGTGAGCTTGCCGTCGCGCGCCGCGGCGGCGAGCCCGCGTACCTCTTCGGCGATCAGACTGAGGCGCTTGCGATCGGCACCGCGCACGACGGGCGTCACGAGTCCACCGTCGGTCGCGACGGCCACGGCGATATCGATGCGATCGAAGACCCGAATCGCGTCCCCTGCGAACTGCACGTTCGCCTCGGGCACCTCTCGCAGGGCCAAAGCTGCGGCGCGCAGGATGAAGTCGTTGAGCGAGATTCTGCCCGCCTGTCCCTCCTCCGCGAGTCCCGCATTCAGCCGCGCGCGCACCGCGATCGCCTCATCCATCGAGACGCGCATGCGCAGGTAGAAATGGGGCACCTGCTGCTTCGATTCCGTCATCCGACGCGCAATCGTCTCGCGCATCGAGCTCAACCGAATCGATCGCCCGTCCGCCTCGCCAGCGAGCTCGACGACAGGCGGCGGCGCAGATTCGCCCGGCGCCTGCGCTGGTGCCTGTCGCAGAACATCGGCCTCGACGATGCGTCCGCCGGGTCCCGTGCCCACGACGTGCGACAGCTCGACCGCGTTTGCCTCGGCGGCGCGTCGGGCCAGGGGTGTCGCCGGCGGCGACGGACGCTCCGCGGACGCGTCCCCAGCGCTTGCCGGGGGACCCGTACTCGCCCGCCCCGTCGACGTATCTGCGGGCACTCGCGCGGGCACTGCCCCAGCTGCCGGCGACGGAGAAGGAGCCGGTGACGCCGAGACGGCCGGCGACGGGGAGGAATCCGTCGCAGCGCGGGGAGCGGCGTCGCTCTCCGTTTCGAGCGTCGCGAGCGTCGTGCCGGGTGCGATCGCTTCGGTTCCCGCGGCCACGACGAGCTGGCTGATCGTACCGGTCTCGGGCGATTCGAGCTCGACGGTCGCCTTCTCGGTCTCGAGCTCCGCGATCACCTCGCCCTTCTCGACGTGATCGCCCGGTGCGACCAGCCAATTCGCGAGCACGCCGCCCTCGCTCTCGTCCTCGGACGAGAGCTGGGGCATTTCGATCTGCACCGAGGCCATTGCGCGTGTCCCCCCTGGCCACCGCTCGATCGGTCCGACGCCGAACCTCAGGCCGTCGTCTCCGCGGCGTGGCGCCGGGATACGACCCACGCGCAGCATAGCGCGCAGGCCGCGCCCCAGCGGTGTCGTGCCCGGGCTGCGACCAAAGCTACCCTTGCGCGATGGAAGGTGTCTGGAGTGCGCATTGGCAGGGCGTACGGCTGCGCGTGGTCGACATGTCGACGGGCCGATCGCTGCACGTCGAGGAGGATCTCGGCCCCGATCGAGTGGGACGGGTCTGGCTGCGCTTCGACTGCGTCACGCCACGGCCGATCTGGCGCCGCGATCCGACGGGCCGCGACGAGATCCACCCGCTCGACGAGCGCGGCGACTTCGTCGCCGAGGCGATCGAGCTGCTTCGCCGCGAGGGCAGCAATCTGATCGTGCGCGGCGGAGGAGTCGAAGCAACCGACGATTCGCCTGCGATGGACCACTCGAGCGACCCGGCGACGAGAGCGATCGCCGCAGTGGCAGCGACCTCGGACGCGGTGCTGCGCGAAGCCGAGATCGCGCTGCGCAATCGACCGGTCGAGCTCGACGAGCTCGACCTCGAGTCGCTCCGCGCACGCCGCAGCGAGAAATGGCATACCTACCCCGCGGACGTGCTGCCGGCCTGGGTCGCGGAGATGGATTTTCCGATCGCCGCGCCGATCCGCGCCGAGCTCGAGCGCTTCACCCGCAGCTCGGACGTGGGCTACCCGCTCGCGCCCGACGAGACGGGCCTTGCGGACGCGTTCTGCGAACGGATGGCGGAGCGATTCGATTGGCAGATCCGCCCGGGAGAGGTCGAGATCCTGTCCGAAGTCGTCCAGGGTCTCTACCTCGCACTCGAGGCCTTCTCGGCGCCCGGCGACGGCGTCGTCGTCCAGACGCCGATCTATCCGCCCTTTCTCGGCTCGATCCGCGACACGGGCCGGCGATTGATCGAAAACCGCATGCGGGTCGGCCCCGGCGGCCGACTCGACTTCGAGCTCGACGCGCTGGCCGGGCAAATCGATCGCGACACACGCGTCTTTCTGTTCTGCAACCCGCACAACCCGTCGGGCCGAGTCTACGCACGCGCCGAGCTCGAACGCGTGGCCGAAGTCGCCATCCGCCACGATCTCGTCGTCGTGAGCGACGAGATTCACGCCGATCTGCTCTTCGACGGTCGCCGTCACGTCCCGCTCGCCAGTCTGGGCCCGGAGATCGCGCGTCGAACGCTGACACTCAGCTCGGCGAGCAAGGCCTTCAATATTCCCGGGCTCCGTTGCGCCGTCGCACATGTCGGTGATCCGGCGCTCGCGCGGCGGCTGTCGCGTGCGCTGCCACGGCACGTGCGCGGCGGGATCGGACTGTTCGGTCTCTACGCGACGATCGCTGCCTGGCGCTACGCACAGCCCTGGCTCGACGACGTCGTCGCCTACCTCGAGGCGAACCGCGATTTCGTCGCGAACGCGCTCGCCGACCGGATTCCCGAGCTACGGATCGCAGCGCCCGAAGCGACCTTTCTCGCCTGGCTCGACTGTGGCGCGCTCGAGATCGAGGGATCGCCGGCTGCCCATTTCCTGCGCCACGGTCGCGTCGCACTCTCCGACGGCCGCCTCTTCGGCGAGGGGTGGGAGCCTTACGTCCGACTCAACTTTGCGACCTCACGGCCGATCCTGACGGACGTAGTCGATCGCATGGCGAAGGCCCTGGGCCGCTAGTCTCTGGTCCGCGCGAGCCACGTGCGGGCCGAGCGAGGAGGATCGATGGCGTCAGGGAACGCGCAGGCACATCCCGCTCGCCACGCACACGGCCACTCGGATCCGCGTTCGCAGAACCGAAGGCGTCTGCTGCTCGTGCTGGGACTGGCGCTCTCGTACGCGCTGATCGAGCTCGTCGGCGGTCTCCTCACCGGCTCGCTCGCGCTGCTCGCCGACTCGCTGCATATGGTGTCGGACGTCGCGGCGCTGGCACTGTCTCTGCTCGCGGTCTGGATGGCGGCGCGGCCCGCCAGCGGTCGCCGCACCTTCGGCAATAGTCGCGCCGAGATCCTCGCCGCGCTCGCCAACGGTCTCGCGCTCGCCGTGGTCGCGGTCTTCATCTCGGTTCACGCCTTCGAACGCTTCCTGTCCCCGCGTGACGTGGCGGGCCAGGGCGTGCTGCTGGTCGCCACCGGCGGGCTCCTGATCAATCTGATCGGACTCTGGATCCTCGAGGGCGGTCGCGGCGAATCGCTGAACGTGCGCGGCGCCTGGCTACACGTCGCGAGTGACACGCTCGCGAGCGTCGGCGTCATCCTCGCCGGTGCCGGAATCTGGGCCTTCGGCTGGGTCTGGCTCGATCCTGCCGTCTCCGTCGTCGTCAGCGTCCTCGTTCTGCTCTCCGCCTGGCATCTGATTCGCGAAGCGCTCGACGTGCTGATGGAGACGGTTCCGAGTCACCTCGACCCCGAAGAGATCCGGGATGCACTGCTCGCGGTCTCCGGCGTCTCGGCTCTCCACTGCCTCCACGTCTGGACGATCGGCAGCGGCGAGGTCTCCCTGTCGAGCCACCTCGTCGTCGCGCCGGGGAGCGATCCGGAAGTGATCCTCGGACGCGTCCGCGAACGCCTCGACGAATGTTTCTCGATCGACCATACGACGATCCAGATCGAGCTCGCGCCGCACGACACGAGCGTCGACGCCGCCTGCGGTGAGACCTGCGAGCCCGGCATTCTCGCCGCCTCCGGACTCCGCGGCTCGATCTAGCGCGCGTCGCACGCGGCTGAACTCAGGGTCAGGCCACAGTCCTTTACTCGACGCGAAATCGGACGTTAACGTTCGTGCGCCCGAAGGAGGACGATTGCGTTGAGCGAACGTCACATCACCTACGACCCGATCTACAACACGGTCCATCGCGACGATTTCGACACGCTGATCGAGGTCGATCGATACGCCGATCGAACGGATGCCTTCGACGAGATCATCGCCGCGACGGTCGATCATTTCTGGGATCCGACCGACCCCCGCTACGTCGACTTCGACTCCTCGCCGATCGACCTCGGCGAAGAGCTGATCATGCCGCGCGACTTCTGCATCGAGCTCAAGACGGCGGTCGCGGACAAGCTCGACGAGGCCCAGCAGATCCGACTCGCCAACCAGAACACGCGCTTCGTGCTGTCGAGCATCCTGCACGGCGAGCAGGGCGCCCTCTCGCTGTCTGCCAGCCTGACCCAGATCCTGCGCGACCCGGGCGCGCAGGAGTACGCGGCCAATCAGACCCGCGAAGAGGCCCGCCACGTGACTGGCTTCTCGCGCTATATCGGCATGCGATGGGGCACGCCCCTGCGTTCGGGCAAGACCCTGCAGAGCCTGATGAACGAGATCGTCAAGAGCGGCGCGGTCTACAAGAAGCTGATCGGGATGCAGATGTTGATCGAAGGTCTCGCGATGGGCGCCTTCGCCACGATCCAGCGTGAGACCCAGGATCCGCTGCTGCGCCGGCTGATCCACTTCACGATGTCCGACGAGGCCTTCCACCACAAGTTCGGCAAGATCTGGGCCGACCGCACGGTCCCGAAGCTCTCGGACGAGGAGCACGAGCACGTCGAGGCGTGGGCGGCCGAAGCCTTCCAGATCCTGCTCTTCAATCTCGTCAATGCCGAGCAGAAGCAGGAGATCTACGGCGAGTTCGGACTCGATTGGCAATGGGTTCGCGGCGCGGTCCTCGAAGCGTTCAGCGACGAGGATCGTCGGCGCGACATGACGGACAACACCAACATCTTCCGCGTGTTGATCAAGACGCTTCTCAAGTCGGGCATCATCACCGATCGCACCCGACCGGTCTATCAGGCCTGGGTGGACATGGACGAGCTGGCCGGCGAGCACGACGAGGTCGCGGGCTCGGATGTCGCCGCCCGTGCCATGGAGGAGCTGAAGGAGCTCAACGCGAGCCGCCAGAAGATGGGTGCACGCTTCCGGCCCCATTGAGCGTGGCGCGCGGACCGATCGAATCCGTTCCGGCGCTCGAGATTCACCCCGGGACCGATCCGTCCATCTCCGGATCCCGCTCTGCTGATTCGACCCCAGCAGCGCGACCCGAGCGCCTCGAACGCGTGCATTTCTGCCCCTAACAGCGCGCCCACTCAAGCGATCTCGAGTTCTTCCGATGTCGGAAGGGCGATTCGAGAGCGACGAGGGTGGGAACGTGTCGAACCAGGTCCTTCCGAACACCGACGGCACGCGCGGCCGCAAACGCAGGCGTCGTCGCAAGCGGAAGCGCGACAACAAGAACGGGGCCAAACGCAACGAACGCGCCGAGCAGGAGCCGCTCGCCCGCGACGAGGTACCCGCGGCCGGCGCCGGACTCCTCGCCGCGGACGCAGCACCCGCGACCCGAAGCGGTCTCCTCGACGCGGAAGCGGCACGGCGCCTGGCGGATGCCGCGCGCTCGCGCGAGCGCGCCAGCCGGGCGGCGCTCGAACGGACCCGCGCGATCCTCGACCCCGCCGCGCGCACGGGCGCGAGCGAGCGAGCCAACGGCGCAGACCCCGGGCGGGATGCGCCGCGGCCGCTCCTGGCGACCGAAGCGGCCGCGGCACCCAGCGGGTGGCGGACGCGGCCGCTCGCACCCGAGCGCGCAGCCGACGAATCCGACGAGGCGAGCACCCCGGACCGGCCGACGGACGCGTTGCGTGTGGCACGGGGCACGATCCGCGAGCTGAAGGCGACGCTCGCGATCGCACGCGAGGCCTCCGTCTCCCAACGTGCCGAGCGCGCGCATTTGCGTGCACGGGTCGAGGAGCTCGAATCGCAGCAACAGGCGGCGCATTCCGACCGCCGAGAGGTCGAACACCTGCGCGAACGCCTCGCTCGACAGGCGCGCGAGGCGCAGCAGGCCGAGCGGACGCGAGGCGCCCTCGAGACCGAGCTCACGCGCGTGCGAGGCAGTCTCGTCGAGCGGGAGGATGAGCTCGCTCGACTCTACGATCGCCTCCGTGAGGAGCACCAGGCACTGGCGGAAACACGTCGCGCGCTGGCGATCGAGAACGAGCGACACGCCGAGAGCCGCGCCCTGCTCGGCCGGCTGAAGACGACGCTCGAAGGCGTGTCGGCATCGACCTTCTCGAACGCGCACGCGGACACGAGCACGATCGCCGGGGCGCCGGCGGGTGCTCACCGACAGGCGGTGCCGGAGACGACCCAAACCGGTGACGCGACCGATCCCCGCCTGGCGCCGCCTTCGGGCCTGCGCGACCGCGACGCCGGCGAGCCCGAGAGGACCGAGACCGACGGCGGTCGCGTCGCGGCCGTATTCGACCTGTGGCAGGACGAGCAGCTGAGAAGGAACCTCGGCCCGCTCGGCATCGAGGGCTTCGCGGATCTGGTGCGTAGCGCGCTCGAGCGGCGAGACCGGCCGGTGCTCCTGCAGATCGGTCGTCGCGCCTGGATCCATGCCCACAGACTCGCCGAGCAGCTCCTAGAAGCCGGCGCCGGCGCGTTCACGATCCATGTGGCGGACCCGGACGCGTCGTGTCGCGAAGGCTCCGTTCCCGCCGATTCTCCTCTGCGCGAGAGGCTCAGTCCAATCGATTTCCCAGCCGATCCGCGTGCGCTCCGGCGCGCGATCGAAGCGTGCGGGGCCGAGATCGTCGTCTGTCGCGACTTCCTCTCGGATCGAACGGACGTCGATCCCTGGCTCGACGTCCTCGTGCCCGTCGCCGACACCTCCGGCTGCCTGATTCTCTGCGAATCGACCGGACACGACGTCGGCTCTCCGCCGGAGGACGTCTCGGCACTCGGGGAACGCATCTGGGCCCTGATGCCCGAGCGGTACACGCGCACCCGAGCGCGACCGGGCGAAGCCGACGACGGGCGGACAGGCCGATGCGAGCGCGGGCGATCTGGCCCGACGATCGAGCGTTGGGCGGACGCTTTCGCAGCACGTGAACACCTCGAGGCGAATACCCTCTCCGAGCGACTGCGCGCCAAGGCTCGTCCGCAGCTTGCGGCTCGGTTCGGATTCCTGTCGTTGGCCTTCCTGAACCCCGCGATCGCTGCCAACTTCGATCCGCAAGCCGCGCGCGACCGCCGCTTTCTCGAGCAGGTCGCCGATCTCGACGAGCGCAAGATCGAGTCCGGCGGCGTGCAACCTCTGCGCTTCGTGAGCGTCGTCGACCCACGACTCGAGGACTGAGCGCGCGCTCGGCCGGGACTTGCCGAAGTCGGCCGCAGGGCGAGAATACGCGGCATGCATTGCCAGGGAAGCGCGTTCGCAAGTCGGGGCCCGTTCGCGGTGGGCGTCGTCCAGACCGAGATCATTTCCCGCGCGGATCCGCTCGACCCCGATCGGAGACTGACGATCGACGTCTGGTATCCAGCTCGCGGGCCGTCGGACGCGGCCGAGCTGGCCGACCATCCGCTCGGCTTCGCCCATCACGCCTACCGCGCAATCGAGCCCGAGCGAACGTCGTCATGCCCGCTGATCGCATTCTCGCACGGCAACTCCGGCTTTCGGCGACAGTCGACGTTCCTGACGACACAGCTCGCCAGCTGGGGATTCGTGGTCGCCGCACCCGATCATTCGGGAAACACGTTCGCCGAGCTGGCGGGCGTGCGCGATCCCGACGCCTTGCGCGACGCACACCGTCGCATTCGCCGTCAGCGTCCTCACGACCTGGCCGCCGTCGTCGCAGCGCTGGCCGATGAAGGCGTCCTCGCCGATTCGCTGCCCGCTCTAGCGGATCGGATCGGCGCACTCGGCCACTCCTTCGGCGGCTGGACGGTGCTCAAGCAGCCCCGCCTGGAGCCCCGCGTCCGAGCGGTCTGTGCGCTCGCCCCCGTATCGGAACGATTCGTCGGTTGGCACGCCTTTGCGCCGGACGAGCTACCGCTCGCGACGTCGATCGACTGTCTGGTGATCGCAGGGGAAGAGGACGTGCTCGTCGATCTCGAACGCGACATCCGGCCGCTCGTGAGAAGGCTCGGCGGCAACCGGGAGGCCGGGGGCAGCACGAAGATCCGCCTGGAGGTGGCACCCAGCGCCGATCACTTCCATTTCTGCGATGGAATCGAGACGCTCCATGCGCTGCACGAGAGCCAGCCGCGCGCGCAGCAGATCCGGCCGACCCTCGAGGCATCACAGCTCCTGGGCGAGGTCGAGATGCAGACGTGGTTGGCGGAACGCGTCACGCGCTTCTTCCATGCGACCCTCGGATCGGCCCAGACCGGGCCGAAGGTCGCGGAGTCTGCGGAATGAGCCAAGAGCAGCGGATGCGCGGCAAGACGTGCGTGATCACCGGTGGAACATCCGGTATCGGAGAGGCGACTGCCGTCGCACTTGCCTGCCAGGGGGCCGATCTCGCGCTCCTCTGTCGTTCGCCCGAACGCGGTGCGGCGACGCGCACGCGGATCGCGAAGGAATCGGGCCGGGATTGCGTGCGTCTGTTCCCATGCGATTTCGAGCGGCTCGAAGACGTGCGGCGCGCCTCGCAAGCACTCTCGACCGAGCTCGATCGGATCGATGTCCTGCTCAACAACGCGGGTGTGACGATGGCGCGCCGGCACGAGACGCCCGACGGCTACGAGACGACCTTCGCAGTCAACCACCTGGCGCCCTTTCTCCTCACCCACGGACTGATGTCCAGGCTGCTCGAACGACCCGGCGCGCGCATCGTGAACGTGGCCTCCGCTGCCCATCGCTTCGCCCGTTTCGATCTCGAGGATCTGCAGTCGACGCGAAGCTACTCGGCGATGCGCGTCTACGGTGCGTCGAAGCTGGCGAATATCCTGTTCACGAACGAGCTCGCTCGACGCTTCGCGACGAGTGAGCTGCGAGTCTGGTCCCTGCATCCGGGTGCGGTATCGACGCGTCTCGGCGCGAACAACGGCGGTGTGTCGAAGCTCGTGATTCCCCTGCTCTCACTCTTCTTCAGGAGCCCCGAGCGAGGCGCGCGCACCTCGATCTACCTCTGCAGCGAGCCCGAGATCGATGCGCCGAGCGGTAGCTACTTCGTGGACGAGAAGCTCGCGAATGTATCCGCCCTCGCGCGGGACAAAGCGCTCGCACGCAAGCTCTGGCGTGAGAGCGAGCGTCTGGTCCGCCTGCCCGTCGACGGGGTCTGGGGCTGAGCCGACCGCTCGTCGGGCGCGCGGGAAGAGCTACGGTTCGAACCAAGAGAAGGACCCGAGCGGAGTCTCGTGCCCGGAGACGGAGTGACATGTCGGAGCGAGCGTCGGAACACGGAACGGGCAGGGAATCGAAACGTTTCAAGGGAAGCGGCGGAGTCACACTCGCCGCCGATGCCTTCGGCCGCCCGGAGGATCCGCCCGCCCTGCTGCTGCACGGCGGCGGTCAGACGCGCCACTCCTGGAGCGGGACCGCAGCGCGGCTGGCGGAACGAGGTTGGTATGCGGTCAGCGTCGACCTTCGCGGTCACGGGGAGAGCGACTGGGACCCGGAAGGTCGCTACCACCACGATGGCTTCCGCGACGACGTGATCGCCGTGGCTCGATCCTTCGAGTCGCCACCGGTCCTGATCGGCGCTTCGCTCGGCGGCATCTCATCGCTGCTCGCGATCGCCGAGGCGGGCAATTCGTTAGCGCGGGCATTGGTGCTCGTCGATATCGGAACGCGAATGGAGGAGAGCGGCACGGCGCGCATCATGGAGTTCATGCAGAGCGGTCGAGTTGGCTTCGAGAGCCTCGAAGAGGTCGCCGATCGGGTCGCGGAGTACAACCCGCATCGCCCCCGACCGGACGACATCTCGGGACTGGAGAAGAACCTGCGGCGGGGCGATGACGGCCGCTACCGCTGGCACTGGGATCCGGATTTCCTGAAGGTCGACCCCGACAAGAGTGACGGTCTCGTCACACCCGAGCTGCTCGACGAAGCCGCCGGTCGACTCGCGCTCCCGACCCTGCTCGTCCGCGGCAAGATGAGCGACCTGTTGAGCGAGGCGGGCGCGCGCACCTTCCTCGAGCAGGTCCCGCATGCGGAGTTCGCGGACGTCTCGGGCGCGGGGCACATGGTCGCGGGTGATCGCAACGACCTGTTCAGCGAGGCCGTACTCGGCTTTCTCGACGGAGTGTGAGCTCGACGGAGTGTGAGCTCGACGGAGTGTGAGCTCGACGGTCTACGACGAGCAGTGACGGCGATCTGATGCCGGCTTTCGATTCAGTCGCTCGCGTCGCTGGCCCGGAGCGGTGTCGGCCGCCCGAAGAGCCAGCCCTGACCGAAGCGGATCCCCAGACGACCCAGCATCTCGAGCTCTTCGAGCGTATCGAGACCCTCGCCGATCACTTGCGCACCCATCTTGTCGGCGAGCTGGAGGACGGCAGCCAGGACGTCCTGCCGAGCGGGATCCTGGTCGACACCCGAGACCATCGCGCGATCGATCTTGATGTAGTCCGGCTCGACCTCGAGGAGCTCCTCGAGACCGGCATAGCCGGTCCCGGTATCGTCGAGGGCAAACTGGAACCCCAGGCTGCGATAGAAATCCCGCATCTCGCCGAAGGCACCGAAGCTCGCGATCGATTCCTGCTCGGAGATCTCGAAGACCACGTCCGACGGCGTGAGTGCACTCCGCTCGAGCGTCTCGATCAGCCGCGCCTCCTGGAAATTGGGATCGTGGATCGTCGTCGGCCGGATGTTCAGGAAGAGCTTCGTGCCCGTCGGAAAATCGACCGCACCGTGCAACGCGCTCTCGCGACAGACGCAGTCGAGCTCGAAGACGAGCTCGTGCTCCTCCGCCGCGTCGAAGAGCGCGACCGGCGATTGAAAGGGCGAGCCATCCGCACCCCGGGCGAGCGCTTCGTAGCCGAAGACCGTGCGGCTCTCGACCTCGACGATCGGCTCGTAGACGGAGTAGATCCGCTGGTCGAGGATCGTCTCGAGCAGCTCGAAGCGACGCGCGCGCCGACGGGCGGCCACGTCGTGCGCGCAGTCGGCCCGCGCGCGCTCGATCAGGCGGCGCAGCTGGGTCGCGGTCCCGAATTGCGGATTGCGAATCTCGACTGCGACGCCGACCGGCAGGCGCGACGGCCCGCGCAGGAACGGGTAGAAGACCTGGCCGCCATCCGCTCGGAGCGCGCGATCGACCTCAGCCCTGAAATCGGGAATCTCCTGGATCAGGAAATCGGCCGATCCGCGCGAGCGGAAGAGCAACACGAGTACCTCGTCGTAGCCGGGCTCCGCGAGACAGATCACGTCTTCGGATCGCAGCCGCTCCCGCGCGATGTCGCCGATCCGAGCATGGAGTGCTTCGAGACAGCGATTGCGCGCGACATCGCCGTGGCGCCGCTCGACCTCGGCGACCTGTGGCGCTCCGATCACGATCAGCCCGATCGCCCCCGCGGCCTCGAATTGACTCGCCAGCGCACCGAAGAGCTCACTCACGTGCTGGGGCGCCGGTGGACCCGGCGACGCCGTCGCGAGCCGAGCCGTACGCCGCGATCGCCGCCGCCCCGCGGCCGGCGAAGCGGTCTGCTCGTCCGACGACGGCGCGGGCGTCCTGGAATCCGTCTCGGGCGGCGTAGCTGGAGGCATAGCGGAGGGATCGGCAGATGCTGGATCGGTGTTGAGTATTCCTGCGGGGCCAGGCGAAGCCGTCGACCCCGGGAGAAGACCCGAGAGAGACGCGCAGCCGGCCCGTTTCGTGAACGAAACGAGTCGGCCGATCACCACGCCCGGTCCGCGCGCATACGCGCGGGCGCGGAGTCACAGCAGCAGCTGGAAGGGATCGGACAGGACGCGCGCGAGTCGTGACGTGAAGCGGACCGCATCGGCTCCATCGATGACGCGATGGTCGTAGGAGAGCGAGAATGGCAGCATCAGGCGGGGCTCGAAACGGCCGCCCGCGGCCGCCCCTCCCTGCCCCGGTATCTCGACCGCCGGATCGTTCGTCGTGACCGGGGCGACGCCGCTCGGGGTCGGGCTCCCCGGGTCGAGCGGCGACGGTCCCTGCCAGACGGGTCGCACGACGGTCTTCGACAGACCGAGAATCGCGACCTCCGGCGCGTTCACGATCGGCGAAAACGCGGTTCCGCCGATCCCACCGAGGCTCGAGATCGTGAAGACGGCGCCCTTCAGATCGGCCGGTGCGAGCTTGCGTGCGCGTGCGCGCTCGGCCAGCTCTGCGAGCTCGCTGGCCAGCTCGAAGATGCCCTTGCGGTCGACGTCCCTGACGACGGGAACGACGAGCCCCTCCTCCGTATCGACCGCGATGCCGAGATGGAGATAGTCCTTGATCACGAGTCGGTCGCCCTCGCTCGCGAGCGACGCGCGAAACTTCGGGAACTCGGACAGCACGATCACGACGGCCTTCATCACGAAGTGAAGCGGGGAGAGCGACAGCCCCCGCTCGCGGGCCGCCTCCCGACGCTCGCGCCGGAACGCTTCGAGCTGCGTCACGTCCGCCTCGTCGTGTTGCGTGACGTGCGGGATCTCCGTCCAGCTCCGATGCAGTGCCGGACCAGCCACACGCTGGATCCGGGTGAGTGGCTCCTCGTGCACGGGCCCGAAGGCTGTGAAGTCCGGCAAGGGCTGGGCGAGCGCCGGACGCGCTCCGACAGACGACCCGGCTTGCGACTCGTTCGCGAATCGCTCTCGCACCTCGCGCTTCAGGTCATCGACGAGGACCCGACCCTTCGGCCCCGTCCCCTGGGCCAGCTCGATGGGCATGCCGAGCTCGCGCGCATAGCGTCTGACGAGCGGACTCGCGTGAGGCAATCCCGTACGATCGGGGACGGGACGCGCAGCGGCAGCCGATACCTGTCGGGTCGGCTGTGGCTCGATCTCGCGCGCGGCCTCCGCCTCGGCGCGGCCCGCCGGACCTGCCGACCCGATCTCCGTCGTCGCAGCGTCCGGCGTCGCAATCTCCTCCGCCCCCTCGGCGACCGCCGCTTCCGTCACCTCGCGCGCGCTCGCTTCCCGCTCTTGGTCGGCCTCGCTCGCAGCGTCCGAACGCTCTCCCGTCAGCTCGAGCAGCACGAGCACGCTGCCCTCGGACACGCGGTCGCCCTCGGAGACCCGCAGCTCCGCGACGACCCCGGCGGCCGTCGACGGAATCTCCATCGTCGCCTTGTCGCTCTCGATGCTGACGAGCGGATCGTCGTAGGCGACATTGTCGCCCTTGGCGACGAGCAGCTCGACGACCTCGACGTCTTCGAAGTCGCCGATATCCGGCACGCGAATTTCGAGCGTCTCGCCCAATCCCCTACCCTCGGCGCCTAACGGTGGCGCGGCGCCGCGGCTTCCGCGTCGATGCCGTATTTGGCGATCGTGCGCGTCACGTGCTCGCGCTCGACCGCACCCTCTTCCGCGAGTGCCGAGAGCGCTGCGACGCAGACGTTCGTGCGGTGGACCTCGAAGAACTGCCGCAGCTTCTCGCGCCCGTCGGAGCGTCCCCAGCCGTCGGTCCCGAGCGTCTGGTAGGCGCGCGGCACGTAGGCGCGGATCTGCTCCGAGTAGAGCCGCATGTAGTCGGTGGCCGCGACGACCGGCCCGCTCGTGCCGGCGAGCTGGCGCTCGACGAAACTCATGCGCGGCGCGTCGTCGGGATGCAACATGTTCCAGCGATCGACGTCCTGGCCTTCGCGCGCCAGCTCGTTGAAGCTCGTGACGCTCCAGACGTCGGCCGTCACGCCGTGGTCGTGTTCGAGCATGTCGGCCGCGGCGATGACCTCGCGCAGGATCGTCCCGCTGCCGAGGAGCTGCACGCGCGGGCCGCCCCCGCGTCCCTCGCGCAAGCGGTACATGCCCTTGAGGATGCCCTTCTCCGCACCCCGCGGCATCTCCGGCTGAACGTACTTCTCGTTCATGACCGTCAGGTAGCAATAGATGTCCTCGCCGTCGGTATACATGCGACGGAGCCCGTCCTGCACGATCACCGCGAGCTCGTAGGCGTAGGCCGGGTCGTAGGAAACGCAGCTCGGGACGGTGTTCGCGAGCAGATGGCTATGTCCGTCCTGGTGCTGAAGCCCCTCGCCAGCGAGCGTGGTTCGCCCGGAGGTCCCGCCCAGCAGGAAGCCGCGGCAACGCTGGTCCCCGGCGGCCCAGGCGAGGTCCCCGATTCGTTGGAACCCGAACATCGAGTAGAAGATGTAGAAGGGGATCATGTGCACGCCATGACTGGCATGCGAGGTCCCGGCGGCGATGAACGACGCGGTTGCACCCGCCTCGTTGATGCCCTCCTGCAGGATCTGCCCGTCCTTCTCCTCCCGGTAGTAGGCGACCTGATCCGAATCGACGGGCTCGTAGAGCTGGCCCACCGAGGAGTAGATGCCCAGTCGCCTGAACATGCCCTCCATACCGAAGGTGCGGGACTCGTCGGGAACGATCGGAACGATGTGCTCTCCGATCTCCTTGTCGCGCGTCAGGATCTGCAGGATCCGCACGGCGGCCATCGTCGTCGACATCTCGCGGTCGCCCGTCCCCTTGAGCAGCGTCTCGAAGATCTCGAGATCGGGCATCGTGAGCGGCGGCGCCTGCGGGTCTCTCGCCGGCAGGTAGCCCCCGAGCGCCTTTCGCCGCTCGTGCATGTACTGCATTTCCGGACTGTCGGCGGGCGGCATATAGAACGGTGCCTCGCCGATCTCGTCGTCCGAGATCGGGATGTTGAAGCGATCCCGGAAGGCGCGCAGCGCCGATTCCGCCATGTCGTGCATCTGGTGCGTGACGTTCTGGCCCTCGCCGGCCTCGCCCGTCCCATAGCCCTTCACGGTCTTGGCGAGGATGACGGTCGGCTCGCCTCGGTGGGCGACCGCGGCGGCGTAGGCTGCATAGACCTTGTGGGGGTCGTGCCCGCCACGGTTCAGCCGCCAGATATCCTCGTCGGACATCGTCGCCACCATCTCGGCGAGCTCGGGGTATCTCCCGAAGAAATGCTCCCGGGTGTAGGCACCACCGCGTACCTGATAGGCCTGATAGTCGCCGTCGACGGCTTCCTCCATCCGCTTGCGCAGGATCCCGTCGCGATCCTTCGCCAGCAGCGGGTCCCAGCGCCCACCCCAGATGACCTTGATCACGTTCCAGCCGTTGCCGCGGAAGTTGGCCTCGAGCTCCTGGATGATCTTGCCATTGCCGCGCACGGGGCCGTCGAGGCGCTGGAGGTTGCAGTTGACGACGAAGATCAGATTGTCGAGGCGCTCACGACCGGCGAGCGAGATCGCGCCGAGACTCTCCGGCTCGTCGGTCTCACCGTCACCGAGGAAGGCCCAGACCTTGCGTCCCCAGGCGTGGTCCGAGGGCTGGATCAGCCCTCGATCCCGCAGATAACGCATGAAACGCGCCTGATAGATCGCCATCAACGGCCCGAGGCCCATCGACACCGTCGGGAACTGCCAGAAATCCGGCATCAAACGCGGATGGGGATAGGACGAGAGTCCACCCTCTTCGAGCTCCTGGCGAAAATTGTGCAGCTGGTCTTCGCTGAGGCGTCCTTCGAGAAAGGCACGGGCGTAGATCCCCGGCGCCGAGTGGCCCTGGATGTAGAGCAGATCGCCGCCGTGCTTGTCGGTCGGCGCGTGGAAGAAATGGTTGAAGCCGACGTCGTAGAGCGTGGCCGCCGAGGCGAAGCTCGAGATGTGGCCGCCGAGCGACGGATCGACGCGATTGGCCTGCACGACCATCGCCATCGCGTTCCAGCGGATGAACGAACGAATCCGCTCCTCGAGCGCGGAATTACCCGGGCTGACGGCTTGGAGCGCCTCGGAGATCGTGTTGATGTAGGCGGTCGTCGCGCGATACGGCAGGTGGGCGCCCTTGCGCCGAGCGCGGCGCACGAGCCGACCGATCAGGAAATGCGCGCGTTCGACACCCTCTCGCTCGAAGACCGCGTCGAGCGCCTCGAGCCACTCGAGCGTCTCCTGGGGATCGCTGTCTTCGTTCGCACGCTCGGCCCACGGTGCTGGCACCGCAACACCCGCAGCCGGCTCGGCCCGCTCCCGTCGTTCCTCACCGCTCGTCGAATCGTCAGCCCGCGTCATGGTGACGCCTCCCTGTAATCCATCACGGACGAACCGGGGCGAGTCGGATCGACGTTGGCGGGCGACGCGTCCGCGACCCTGGCCCTCACGGACCGATCGAGCCGAAGAAGACCGCTGGGATCTGCCCGCGGGGCGCGTCGCGATGCAGGGGGAGCGCGAAATGTCGGCCACAGTGATCCGGATTGCAAGCCGCGCGTGATGCTCAGCCCAGGACACCCTCGCGGTCGTCGCTGTCGACCTCCGCGACGGGGCTGCTCGGGATCGGTGGCGCGGCACGACCGCGGTGGTCGCGCCGCTTCGCCCGCATCGAGCGCACCTCGCGCTCGAATGCGTCGACCGCACGCGTCAGCGCGATCTCCGGCTCCGCGTCGCGCTCGTGCGCAATCAGCTCCTTGCCTTTCGCCTGACAGCGGATCTTTGCCTCGGCCACCCCGTGTTGATGGTGATTGCTGCCCTCGACGTGAACGACGACGTGGATCAGATCCTTCTGCCCCTCTCCGAGCTTGCGAATGCGCGACTCGACCGTGTCTCGACGCGTGCCCTCGAGGTCCCCCTTGACGTGCCATTGGATGTCCATCTCCGCTTCACTCCTTTCTTCGTCGATCGAGTCGCCTTCCGTCGAGTCGGCATTCGAGCCCGGGGCGCTCGATCAAGGCGTTGCGACCGGCGCCGACGGCGAGCCGATCGCGATCTCGTACGTGCGGTACGTCTTGTGGATCGTTCCGCCCATCTTCTCGAGCGCGCTGCGCATGCGATGGTTGTCTTCCAGGATCAGCGACGCTTCGCCCCAGCGATAGCCCTTGGCGCGGCCCACTTCGAAGGTGCGGGCGTAGAGCAGGGCGCCGAGCGGCCAGGACTGGAACTCGTGGGCGATGCCGAGCATGAAGATGCGGACGCGGTCGATCGCGCGGCGTCTCGACAGCCAATGCCACCAACCGATGGGGAAGAGCCCGCCCTTCATCTTCTTGACCGCCTGGTTCACGTCGGGGAGCGTCACCGAGATCCCAGCCACCCGATCTCCGACCTCTGCCACGAGACAGAGATCGGGATCCAGGATCTGTCGCAGACCCTCGGCGATGAACCGAAACTCTGCTTCGCTCACGCGCACGTGCGCCCAATTCCGCTCCCAGGCGTCGACGTAGATGCGATGGACACGCGCCACCTCGTCGTCGAACCGGGCGGGATCGAGCGACCGGATGCGCAGGTTCGGATGTCGCGACAACAGCCGATCGGCCACCCGGCCCATCTTGGCGAAGCCCGGCATGTCGACGTCGAGTCGGTACGCAAACCAGTCCTTCGCGGGCGACAGTCCGAGCGCCTCGTAGATCTTGGGGTAGTAGGCCGAGTTGTGCGGATTCGCGACGAAGGGGTCCGTGTCGAAGCCATCGACCAGCAGACCGAACTCGTGGTTCGTGTTGAAATTGAAGGGGCCGAGGGCACGCGTCATGCCCCGCTCGGCAAGCCAATGGCGGGCCGCGTCGAGCAAGGCGGTCGCGACCTCCGGGTCGTTCACGAACTCGAAGAAGCCGAAGAAGCCCGTGCCCGCTTCGTCGGACTGGTAGACGTGATCGACGACGGCGGCGATCGTCCCGACGTCGTGATCTCCCTGGCGTGCGACGAAACACTGGACGTCGGCATGATCGAAATAGGGATTGCGGGCGGGATCGAAGAAGCGCCGCCGCTCGAAGAGAAGCGGCGGGACCCAGTGCGAGTCGTCCTCGTAGATCGGGAACCAGGTCCGGACGAAGCGATCGGTCTCGCGCGGGAGCGAGATCGCAGCCACTTCGACTGAACCCATTCGCACCTCCCCACGTCGCCGGAACGCCCGCGTTTCGCGTTCCGACCGGTACTGTAGATCAGGGTGGAGCGGGTCGCTGCGCGTGCGCGATCTCAGCCGAATCGGCCGGTGATATAATCCTGCGTTCGTTTTTCCGCGGGGTTCGTGAAGATCTTCTCCGTCTCGCCTTCTTCGACGAGCTGGCCGAGATGGAAGAAGGCCGTGCGCTGGGAGACGCGCGCTGCCTGCTGCATCGAGTGCGTCACGATCACGATCGTGAACTGCTGGCGCAGCTCGTCGATCAGGTCTTCGACGTGTGCCGTCGCGATCGGATCGAGCGCCGAGCAGGGCTCGTCCATCAGAATGACCTCGGGGCTGACCGCGATCGCGCGCGCGATGCAGAGGCGCTGCTGCTGCCCACCCGAGAGACTCGTGCCCGGCTCGTCGAGCCGATTCTCGACCTCGTCGATCAATCCCGCCTTGCGCAGGCTCTCGCGTACCAGCTCGTCGAGCTCGGTCTTGCCGCGCGTGATGCCGTGGATGCGGGGCCCATAGGCCACGTTCTCATAGATCGATTTCGGGAAGGGGTTCGGCTTCTGGAACACCATGCCGACGCGCGCGCGCAGCTTCACGACGTCGAGATCCGGGTGATAGATATCCTCACCGTCGAGCGTGACGCGACCTTCGACGCGGCAGGTCGGAACGACGTCGTTCATGCGATTCAAGCAGCGCAGGTAGGTCGACTTGCCGCAGCCCGAGGGACCGATCAACGAGGTCACCTGGTTCTCTCGAATCTCGAGGCTGACGTCGTCGATCGCCTGCTTGTCTCCATAGAAGACGTCGAGCGAGCGCGTTTCCATCTTGGCCTTCACGAAGCATCCCTCGAGTGCATTTCTCTGCTCGTTTCGTACCCGTTCACGCCCGGGATCAATACCGCGTCTCGAAGCGGTTGCGCACCCATACCGCCGCCGCATTCATGACGACCAGGAACACGAGCAGGACCAGGATCGCAGCCGAGGTGCGATCGGCGAAGGCGCGCTCGGGTGCGTCGGCCCAGAGATAGATCTGCACGGGCAGCACGGTCGCCGGATCGGAGAAGCCCGTCGGCAGATCGACGATGAAGGCCACCATCCCGATCATCAGGAGCGGCGCGGTCTCGCCGAGCGCCCTCGCCATGCCGATGATCGTGCCCGTCAAGATGCCCGGCAGGGCCTGGGGCAGGACGTGATGGAAGACCGATTGGGTCGGTGAGGCACCCACGCCGAGCGCCGCCTCGCGGATCGAGGGCGGGACGGCGGCGAGTGCGGCGCGACCCGCGATGATGATCGTCGGAAGGGTCATCAGCGCCAGCACGAGTCCGCCGACGAGCGGTGCGGAGCGCGGCATGCCGAAGACGTTCAGGAAGACGGCGAGACCCAGCAGGCCGAATACGATCGAGGGAACGGCCGCCAGGTTGTTGATGTTCACCTCGACGAGGTCGGTCAGACGATTGCGCGGCGCGAACTCCTCCAGATAGACCGCAGCCGCCACACCGACTGGAAAGCTCAACACGAGCGTCACGAGGAGCGTCAGGAGCGAGCCCCGAATCGCGCCCTGCACCCCGGCGAGCTCGGGCTCACGGCTATCACCCGAGCTGAGGAACCGGAGATTCCACGACTGGACGACGCGATCGGCCTCGACGAGGCGATCGAGCCAGACCATCTGTCGGTCGGAGATATTGCGATCCGCTTCTGCGACCTCGCGCGAGACGTCGCCCGCGAGATAGAGATCCGCATCGTCCGAGAGCGGTAGGACGAGCGAGCGACTCGACCCGATCGCATCCGGGTGTGAGGCGACGTAGCTCTGGAGATCGTATTCCGCCCCGACGCTCAGCAGCCTGTAGAGGGCGCGCTTTTCCCGCCGGCCGTCGACCTCCGGAAAGAGCGCCGCGAGCGCCCGCCGAACAGGCGTCCGGTAGTCGCCGGAGGCGAGGCTCTCCGGGCTCGCGTCGCCCCTGGGATCGACCGCGTCCGGCGACAGCTCGACGTCGAGCCGCAGCGACGATTGCGTCACGACCGAGCCCGCCTGAAACGTCACGCTCGCGAGCAGGCCGACCAACGCGATCAAGGCGAAGGCGATCGCCGCCACGCCGAAGCCACGAAAGACCCGCTCCGAGCGATAGCGCTTGCGTAGTCGTCGCCGGGCCCGCGCGTCGCGATCCGATTCGGTCGCATCTCCGGCAGCAGCAGCAGCGGCGGTCGGGTCCTCGCTACTCATATTGCTCCCGGTAGCGCCGAACGACCGCGAGCGCGACCAGGTTGAGCGCGAGCGTGACGAAGAAGAGCGTCAGACCGAGCGCGAAGGCCGCCAGCGTCTTTGCCGAATCGAACTCCTGATCACCCATCAAAAGCGTCACGATCTGGACGGTCACGGTCGTGACGGCCTCGAAGGGGTTCGCCGTCAGATTGGCCGCCAATCCGGCGGCCATCACGACGATCATCGTCTCACCGATCGCGCGCGAGACCGCGAGCAGAAACGCACCGACGATGCCCGGCAGCGCTGCTGGCAACATCACGCGCCGGATCGTCTCCGACTCCGTCGCGCCCATGGCGAGCGAGCCCTCGCGCAACGCGCGCGGGACCGCATTGAGCGCATCGTCCGAGAGCGAAGAGACGAAGGGGATGATCATGACGCCCATCGTCAGCCCCGCCGCGAGCGCGCTCTCGAGCGCCACGTCGAAGCCGAGTGCCTCGCCGAGCTGGCGGATCTCGGGCCCGAGCGTGAGCGCCGCGAAGCTGCCCCACACGACCGTCGGAATCCCCGCGATCACCTCGAGCAGAGGCTTGATCCAGGAGCGCGCCGACTCACTCGCGTAGAAGGCCAGGTGAATCGCCGCCATCAGGCCGACCGGTCCCGAGATCGCCATCGCGATCGCGGTCACGAGCAGCGTGCCCGCGAAGACGGGCACGGCTCCGAAGGCGCCGGACGAGCCGACCTGATCGGCTCGCAGCGCCGTCTGCGGACTCCACTCCGTACTGAAGAAGAACTCGGCCGGACTCACCAACTGAAAGAAGCGCAGCGCCTCGAAGACCAGCGAGACCACGATTCCGAGCGTCGTCAGGACGGCGACGATCGAGCAGGCGAGAAGTGCCCCATGCAGCACGCGCTCGACGACGTTGCGGGCGCGAAAATCCGGCCGAATGCGTGCGCGCCCGAGCCAGAGCCCGGTCGCGGCGGTGATGGCGAAGAGCGACGCCAGCGCGAGCCCGAACACGTCCTCGCTTCGATCGAGCGCCGAGCGAACGAAGGCATGAGGGGGACTCGCCTGCGGCCCGTCGACGGCCGCCATGCCGGAGCGGACATCGCGCAGGATCGCCGAGGCGGTCTGGCCCGCCTCGAGCAGGCCCGAGCGCTCGAGCTGAGCCACGGCCCAGCCGTCGACCAGGGCGCCGCCGAACAAGGTGCCCAGGAGAAGGAGGATGAGCGGGGGCAGTGCGGCCCAGATCAACACGAACTGACCGTAGTGCCCCGGCAGCGAGTGACTGAGCGCGGAGCCGGGAGTCGCAGCGACTGCACGACCCTCGAGGGAGAGCGCACGCCGGCGCCCGAGCGTAAAGCCTACGAGCGCCACGATCGGCACGGCAACCCAAAGGGCCTCGATCACGCCTGGTGTCCCTCCCCGAGCGCGGCAAGCCATGCGACCGCGCAGCCTCTACGCGTCGACCGAACTCGCGCCAACGACCGCGGTCGAGCCGACGCGGGAATTTCGCCCGATTCGCGGCTGACCGCGACGCACCTCTGGTGAAGGAATCGTGACAATTGCGTGACAGCCGGGCTTCCGATAATTCATGGTCGGTCGCTCGGGCGAAACGCCAGTCAGTCGGTCTCGGATCGCGTAGCACGCGCGCTCGGCTGCGACGCTCCCGAGCCGGCGCGTGCATTCCCTCAGATGCCATCTACGCGACACGAATTCGTCACGCCCGAGGGCTACCCAACCGGTCGATCGAGGCCAGCGAGCCAGCCCGGAACGCGTAAGGAACGCCGATGCAAGCCAGCGAGAACGTCAAGTCGCCCGGAAAGCCCTCGCTCAAGACCGGCCGCGAGGTCGACAATCTGAGACATCTCGCCCTGCACATGGGCGGGCTCGCGGAGGACATTCTCGACAAGAGTCTGCGCGCGGCCTGGAACCGGGACGACCGACTGGCACGCGAGGTTCCGGACGACGATCTCGAGATCGACCGACTCGACGTCGAGATCGATGCTGCCGTGCTGAACGTGCTGGCCCTGCGCGCGCCCGTCGCCGTCGACCTGCGCCAGACACTGGCGATCAAGACGATGGCGACCGATCTCGAGCGGATCGGCGACCTCGCGCGCAACATCGCAGGCTGCGCCGAACGACTCTCCGCGCGAGCGGCCATCTCGCCGCCACAGCTCCTGCATACTCTCGCCGACGATTGCCGGCGCTCGCTCAAACGCTCGCTCGAAGCCTTCGCCGATCTCGACGTCGAGCTGGCGCGAAACGTCCTCGACGAAGACGACGCGATCGACGAGCTCGAAGGACGCGTGATTCGCGAAGCGATCGCCGAGATTCGCGGCAACCCGGAGGTCGCCAAGCAGCTGATCGATCTGATCTTCATCGCGAAGAGCCTCGAGCGGGTCGCCGACCACGCGACGAATATCGCCGAGGAAGTGGTGCTCGCCGCGGAATCCATCAACCTGAAACACGCGGAAAAGCTCTCGGACCGCCGAATCGAATGAGCCAACGCATCCTCGTCGTCGATGACGAGCCCGATATCCTCGAGCTCACCCGCTTCGCTCTGAGTCAGGAGGGCTATGTGGTCGATACCGCAGCGAGCGGCGACGAAGCGCTGGCCCAGCTGCGGCGTAACCGGCCCGACCTCGTCGTGCTCGACCTGATGCTGCCCGACCAGCCGGGCACCGAGATCTGCCGCACGATGCGTTCGAACGAAGAGCTGCGTGACGTCCCGGTCATCATGCTGACCGCCCGGGGCGACGAGATCGATCGAATCGTCGGCTTCGAGCTCGGCGCCGACGACTACGTGACCAAGCCCTTCTCGCCTCGCGAGCTCTGCCTACGCGTCAAGGCGATCCTGCGACGCGGCCGGCCCGCCGAGACGTCGGCCGAACAGCTGACCCATCGCGAGCTCTCGATCGACGTCGCACGTCACCAATGTGTCTTCCACGGCGAGGAGATCGCGCTCACGGCGAAGGAGTTCCAGCTGCTGACGGCGCTGATGCGCCGCCCCGGTCGCGTCCTGACGCGCGAGCGCCTGCTCGAGGAGGTCTGGGGCGAGGGGATCGCCGTCACCCATCGCACGGTCGATACGCACATGAAGCGACTCCGGGAGAAGCTCGGGCGAGCGGGTGAGCTGATCGACACCGTGCGCGGGGTCGGCTACCGCTTCCAGGAGTGAAGCGCCTCCTGCTCAAGATCTTCCTCGCGTGCGCCGCCCTGGCGATCCTCGTCGCCGGAGCCGCGGCCCTGGTCGCCCAACCCGGCGCCTTCTCGTTCGGATCGTTCGTCCTGCTGCTCGGGCTGGCGCTCTGTGCGGCCGCGCTGCTCGCCCACGCGCTCGGCCATCGTACGCTCGCCATGCTCGACGATGTCCACGCATTCGCACACCGGCTTCGCGAGGGTCGTCGCAGCAGCCGGCTCGCCTGGTCCTTCTCGGACGAACGGGACCGGGCCGCCGCGGCCCTCAACCGGATGGCCGAACGCCTGGCGAGCGAGATCGAAACCGCCCAGAGCGAGGCCCAGCGACTCGAGGCCGTGATGGCGAGCATGGTCGAGGGCGTATTGCTCGTCGATCCGAACGACCGCGTCCTCCTCATCAACCCGGGATTCCGCGAGCTCTTCGAGGTCTGGGGGCCGATCGAGGAGCGCTCGCTCGTGGAGGTGATCCGCCTGCCCGAGATCCACGCCCTGCTGCGCGATGCACGCGAGGCGACGAAGCCGGTGATCCGCGACGTGCGCCTGCGCGGTGCGAACGAACGCACCCTACTGGCCCATGCCACGCGCTTTCCGACCGAGGGGGCGCCGGCTGGCACCCTCGCGGTCTTCCACGACGTGACGCCGGTACGGCGCGTCGACCAGGTGCGAAGGGACTTCATCGCCAACGCCTCCCACGAGCTGCGCACGCCGCTCACGTCGATCCAGGGGTACGCCGAGACCCTCGCGGGCGGGGGGCTGGCGCCCGAGGATGCCGAGCGATGTCTCGCGACGATCCTGCGCAACGTGTCTCGCATGCGGGCGCTGATCGAAGACCTGATGGAGCTCTCGCGAATCGAGAACGAGGCGAGCGCACGCGAGCGGACGCGCGTCGACTTGATTCACCTGACACGCGAGCTCTTCGTCGACCTGGCCAAGCGCCTCAGCAGCCACGAGATCGAGGCACGCCTGATCACGGCGACGGCACCGGCGGCCTGGGGCGACCGCGTTGCCCTGCAGCGAGTGCTCGAGAACCTGCTGACGAACGCGATTCGCTATTCCGACGCGGGCGGCACGATCGAGGTCAGCGTCGAGACCAAGGGCGACCTGCTCGAGGTGACCGTCGCCGACCAGGGCATCGGGATTCCCGAGGAGGCACGCGACCGCATCTTCGAGCGCTTCTATCGTGTCGATGCCGCGCGCTCACGCGCGGTCGGCTCGACCGGGCTCGGTCTGTCGATCGTGCGCCATCTCGTTCAGGCGATGGGCGGCACGATCCGCCTCGAGAGCGAGGTCGACGTCGGCTCACGCTTCATCTTCAGCGTTCCCCGCGCGCCGGGGGAGTCAGCCGAGCGGGCAGAAGCCGCCGACTGACTCGTTCCGACGCGCTCTGGCGTCGGCTCAGGTCGAGGCTTCGGCCACGAAGACGAGCGATTCGCCGTTCTCGGCGAGATCCCCGCGCACGGTCGTGCCCTCGACGAACTCGCCCTCGAGGATCCGCATCGCGAGGGGATCCTGGACCTCGCGCTGGATCAGTCGCTTGAGCGGACGCGCACCGTATTGCGGGTCGTAGCCACGCTTGGCGAGGAATGCGCGCGCCGCCTCGCTGAGCTCGAGCGTGAGACGCCGCTCGGCCAGTCGCCCCCGCAGCTGCGCGAGCTGGATGTCGAGGATCGTGGCGATCTGCTCTTCGCGAAGCGCGTGGTAGATCACGACGTCGTCGACGCGATTCAGGAATTCCGGCTTGAAGTGGCCGCGCAGCGCGTCCATCACGCGACGACGCATCTCTTCCTCGTCGTCGACGCCGAGCTCGACGATGTGCTGACTGCCGATATTCGAAGTCATCACGAGGACGGTATTCCTGAAATCGACCGTGCGACCCTGGCCGTCGGTCAGGCGGCCGTCGTCGAGGATCTGCAGGAAGATGTTGAAGACGTCCGGGTGGGCCTTCTCGATCTCGTCGAAGAGGATCACGCTATACGGGCGCCGACGCACGGCCTCGGTCAGGTAGCCGCCCTGGTCGTAGCCGACGTATCCGGGCGGAGCACCGACCAAGCGCGACACGGCATGCTTCTCCATGAACTCGCTCATGTCGATTCGCACCATCGCCTGCTCGTCGTCGAAGAGGAACTCCGCCAGGGCACGCGCGGTCTCGGTCTTGCCGACGCCGGTCGGGCCGAGGAAGATGAACGAGCCGATCGGTCGACTCGGATCCTGGAGACCCGCACGGGCGCGACGCACGGCGTTCGAGACGGCCGCCAGCGCCTCGTTCTGACCGACGACCCGCTCGGCGAGCCGCGCCTCCATCTCGATCAACTTCTGCTGCTCGCCCTCGAGCATCTTCGAAACCGGTACGCCCGTCCACTTCGAGACGATCTCGGCGATCTCCTCGCTCGTCACCTCTTCGGAGAGCACGCTGCCCTGGGCCTGCAGCTTCTCGAGCTCCTCCTGCTTGGTAGCGATCTGCTGCTCGAGCTCGACCAAAGTGCCGTAGCGCAGCTCGGCCGCGCGCTCGAGGTCGCCCGCTCGCTCGGCCCGCTCGTAGTCGGCCGAGAGCGATTCGCGCCGCTCCTTGGCCGCGCGCAAATCGGCGATCAAGTCCTTCTCGACCTGCCAGCTCGCCTTCATCGAGTCGGACGACTCCCGCAGATCGGCGATCTCCTGCTCGACCGACGCCAGTCGTTCGCGACTCGCGTCGTCGCTCTCCTTCTTGAGCGCCTCGCGTTCGATCTCGAGCTGCGTCCGCTTACGCTCGAGCTGATCGAGCTCCTCGGGCATCGAATCGATCTGCACGCGGACGCGGCTGGCCGCCTCGTCGACGAGGTCGATCGCCTTGTCGGGCAGGAAGCGGTCGGTGATGTAGCGATGCGACAGAGTCGACGCTGCGACGAGCGCGGCATCCTGAATGCGCACACCGTGATGGACTTCGTAGCGCTCCTTCAATCCGCGCAGGATCGAGATCGTATCCTCGACGCTCGGCTCGCCGACGAAGACCGGCTGGAAGCGACGCGCCAATGCCGCGTCGCCCTCGATGTATTTGCGGTACTCGTCGAGCGTCGTCGCACCGATACAGCGCAGGTCACCGCGCGCGAGCGCCGGCTTCAGCATGTTCGCCGCATCGGCCGACCCCTCGGCGTTTCCGGCGCCGACGATCGTGTGGAGCTCGTCGATGAAGAGAATCACCTGGCCCTCGGCCTCTGCGACCTCGCGCAGCACTGCCTTCAGGCGATCCTCGAACTCGCCGCGGTACTTGGCGCCGGCCACCAGAGAGCCGATATCGAGCGCGACCACCCTGCGATTCTTGAGCGTATCCGGGACGTCACCGGCGTAGACGCGCAACGCCAGCCCCTCGGCGATCGCCGTCTTGCCGACGCCGGGCTCGCCGATCAGCACGGGGTTGTTCTTGCTGCGGCGCGACAGCACCTGCACGACGCGTCGGATCTCCTCGTCTCGGCCGATCACCGGATCGAGCTTGCCCATGCGCGCTGCATCGGTCAGATCGGTGCCGAATTTCTCGAGCGCCTGGTATTTCGATTCCGGGTCGGGATCGGTGACGCGCGCGGAGCCGCGGATCGATTCGAGCGACTGCAGCAGGCTCTCGTAGCTCGCGCCCGCGCTGCGCAACACGCGACCCATCGGATCGGCCTCGTCCTTGGCCATCGCGAGAAGCAGGTGCTCGGTCGAGACGTACTCGTCCTTCAGCGCCTCCGCCTCATCGAAGGCGGCCTGCAGGATCCGGCTCACGTTCTGACCCATCTGCGGCTGGGCCCCGCCGGTCACCTTGGGCTGCTGGGAGAGCCAGCTCTCGGCCTCGGCACCCAGCGCGTCGATCGAGACGCCGAGCTTCTGCAGGATCGGAACCGTGCTGCCCTCGGATTGGCCGAGCAATGCCGCGAGCAGATGCGCCGTCTCGAGCGTCTGATGGCCGCGCGCGCTGCACTGACCCTGCGCCTCCTGGAGCGCCTCCTGGCTCTTGATCGTCAACTTGTCGAAGCGCATGCCGCGCACCCCCTGTGATCAGGCTTCGAGATTCCTGGCGGGGGAGATGGTCGCCTCGCGGGGCCTGTCAAGTCGTGCGCACGACGTTGCGTCCCGCGTGCTGAATTGCGGCGCGGGAGCCCCGCAGGTGGCACAGCGGGCGATCGTGGCGCACGCGGCCCGCCGACGACGGCCGCTCTCAGCGGTCGAACTGAATCGACACGCGCTCCGAGATGACGGGCGCGAGGCGTTCGGCGATGAAGGCCTGGTGATCCGGGTGATCGACATAGCTGCGGAAGGCGGCGGCGTCGTCGAAGTCGGCCACGACGGCGAAATCGAAGTTCCCCTCGCGAAGCCCGAGGTCGGCGCCGTATTCGTAGGCGGCGATCGTCGGGATCGTCTGGGCGAGCTGGAATAGACCCTCTTCGAGCTGCTGCGCGGCATCCCGCGGCGCGTCCTCGCGAAATCGAAAGAGCGCGACGTGTCGGATCATCTCGCAGGAGCCCCCCTCTGGTGCATCGGGTTCGTCACGGCAGATCGCGCTCAGCGGCCGATCTTGCGGTGCTTGAATTTCTGGGACTTCGGGCCGCCCGCCGCCGCGATCCGCTTCGCTCGCTGCTCGACGTAGGAATCCCAGGAGCCGCTACAGAACTCGATCCGCGCGTCGCCCTCGAAGCCCAGGATATGCGTCGCGACGCGGTCGAGGAAATAACGATCGTGCGTGATCACGATCGCGCAGCCCGGGTACTCCGAGAGTGAATCCTCGAGTACGCGGAGCGTCATCAGGTCGAGGTCATTGGTCGGCTCGTCGAGGATGATGAAGTTCGAGGGTGCGCGGAGCGATTTCGCCAGCTGCAGTCGATTGCGCTCGCCGCCCGACAGGCGCCCCACCTCGGTCTGCTGGATCGAGCCGCTGAACAGAAAGCGCGCCAGGTAGTGGCGGACCGAGAGCGTCTTGTCGCCGTACTCGATCACGTCGGAGCCGTCCGCGACCTCCTCGTAGACCGTGCGCTCGTTTCGCAGCGTCTGTCGCGTCTGATCGACGTAGCAGAAACGGGTGTTCTCACCGACCTCGATCGTCCCCGCGTCCGGCTTCTCACGCCCGACGATCATGTTCACCAGCGTCGTCTTGCCCAGGCCGTTGGCACCGGTGATGCCGACGATCGCGCCCGGAGGCATGTCGAAGTCGAAGCCCTCGAGCAGCACCTTGCCGTCGTAGGCCTTGGAGACCCCACGCAGCGAGAGGACCTTGCTGCCGAGACGCGGCCCGAATGGAATGCGCAGGTCGAGCTCCTCGGCCGGCTGGATTCGCGAGGCCTTCTCGACCAGGTCTTCGTAGGCGGAAATCCGTGCCTTCGATTTCGTTCGACGCGCCTGCGGCGTCGAGCGGATCCACTCGAGCTCGCGTGCTACGGCCTTCAACAGGTTCGCGTCCGTCCGGTCCTGGATCTCCTGCTGCTTCTCCTTGGCCTCCAGGAAATCCGAGTAGTTGCCCTCGTAGGCGCGGACCTCGCCGTGAAACACCTCGAGCATGCGGGTTGCGACGCGATCCAGGAAATACCGGTCGTGGGTCACGAGCACATAGGTGCCAGAATAGCCCGCCAGAAAGGTCTCCAGCCACGCGACCGTATCCGCATCGAGATGATTCGTCGGCTCGTCGAGGATCAGGACGTCCGGGTGCGCCAGCAGCTCCTTGCAGAGCGAGACGCGGCGCCGCTCGCCTCCCGAGAGCGAGCCGACATCGCGATCGCCCGGGGGCAACCGCAATGCCTCCATCGCCGTCTCGATGCGCGCGTCGAGGGCCGCGGGATCCATCGCGTCGAGGGCTTCGAGTGCTGCTTGAACTTCTCCCTGTTCCTCCAGGAGAGCGTTCATTTTCTCCTCGTCAGCCATCACGTCGGGATCTTCCCAGGCCGCGAGGATCGTGTCGTAGCGGGCGAGCAGGTCCCGCGTCTCGCGCACGGCCTCCTCGACGTTCTCCCGGACGTTCTTGTCGAAGTCGAGCTCCGGCTCCTGGGAGACGTATCCGACACTCGCACCCTTGGCGATGTGCAGGTCACCTTCGTAGTCGGCGTCGCGCCGCGCCAGGATCTTCATCAGCGTCGACTTGCCGACGCCGTTGACACCGAGGACGCCGACGCGGTCGCCCGGCTGGAGGCTGAACGAAGCGCCCTTGAGGATCGTGCGATCGCCGAAGCGGCGACCGAGATTCTTCGCCGTCAAGATGGGCTGGCCGGCCTTGAGTCCCTTCATCGGATTCCTCTTCGTCGCGTCGCCTTCCGTCAGCCGACCGGTACGGGCCGGCACGACTGGACTCGGCGAATACTCCTTCGTCCCTCGGCTAACGCGACAACGCCCGGTGGACGATCTCGTAGACGTCCTTCGAGAGCGATCCCTTCGAGGCGATCCGCTCGAGCTCGGCCTGCATCAGCGCTTGTCGATCCTCGTCGTAGCGCCGCCAGTCGTTGAAGGCCGAGGCCAGGCGGGAGGCGACCTGCGGATTCGAGCCGTCGAGCTCGAGCACGAAATCCGCGAGAAACGTATAGCCCTCCCCCGTGGCCGTGTGAAAGCGAACCTGGTTGCCCGAGCAGAACGCGCCGACGAGTGATCGCACGCGATTCGGATTCGAGAGCGTGAAGTCCTCGTGTCGCGCCAGGTCGCGAACCCGCACGAGGGTATCCGATCGCGTCGAGAGCGCCTGAATCGTGAACCACTTGTCGAGAACGAGGGGGTCCGCGCGCCATCGCGCATAGAAATCGTCGACTGCGGCCTCCCGGAGCGGGTGTGCCTGATCCGCCAGCACGACGAACGCGGCTTGGGCGTCGGTCATATTGTCGGCAGATCGATACTGTGACCAAGCGGCCTCGACCGCCTCTTCGAATGACGACCGATCGGCTGAATCGACCGATGCCCGGTCCCGCGTGTCGGTGTCGCCGTCGGCCGCTTCCGCTCGTGACGGCGGCGGGGTCACCAGAACGCGCAGGACGGCATTGCGCAGCCGGCGCCGATCGATCTGCTCGCGTTCGTGAGCATAGGCAGCCCGTGGCGCCAGATCCCGATAGAGAGACCACAGCGCCGGCCGGTGAGCGGCGGCCAGCTCGGCCAGAAAGAGCTCGCGCGCGGCGTGGATCGCGTCGGGCCGGATCACATCCAGCTCCTGCGCGATCACGCTCTCGGCTGGCAGCGTGATTGCCAGCGAGCGCATCGAGCCCGAGAGACTCGTGTCTGCGAGCACACGTCCCCACGCCTCCGCAAAGGCCGGGTCGAGCGATGCGGGGCGACCCCGATCGATCGCCTCTGCCGCCTCGACCAGCAGCCCGAGTGCCAGCTGCTGCCCCGCCTCCCAGCGATTGAAGGGGTCCTCGTCGTGCGCCATCTGAAGCGCGTAGGAGGCCGTCGGGCGCTCCATCTCGAGGCGGACCGGCGCCGAGAAGCCGCGCAGCAGCGACGGCACGGGCTCGGCGTCGACCCCTTCGAATACGAAACGTTCGCGGGCCTCGCGCAGCTCGAGCACGCGGGTCGTGGCGCCGACCTCGCCGCCCGCGCCATCGCGCGACTCGCCCTCGAGCACGAGCGGCAGCGCGGTTCCGTCCGGCGCCAGCAACCCGAGTCGGATCGGGATCGGAAGCGACTTCCGCTCCGCCGCGCCGGCGATCTCGAAGGCCGTCTCCGGGTAGTCCTGCTCGAGCGAGAGGACATAGCGACGACGATCGGCGTCGTAGCGACCCTGCGCCCGCAGGCGCGGTGTCCCCGCCTGGCAATACCAGCGCTCGAACTGGTCGAAGTCGCGCCCGCTCGCATCGGCCATCGCGGCGCGGAAGTCGTCGCAGGTCACTGCCTGGCCGTCGTGACGATCGAAGTAGAGATCGAGTCCCTTCCGGAAGCCCGCGCGACCGAGCAGGGTCTCGTACATCCGGATCACTTCGGCTCCCTTCTCGTAGACGGTCGCCGTATAGAAGTTGTCCATCGAGATATAGGATTCGGGTCGGATCGGGTGGGCCATCGGGCCCTCATCCTCGGGAAACTGTCGGGCACGCAGCTGCTTGACGTTCGCGATCCGGACGACGGGCTCGGATCCCACGTCTTCGCTGAAGCGCTGGTCGCGATAGACCGTCAGCCCCTCCTTGAGTGTCAGCTGGAACCAGTCGCGGCAGGTCACCCGGTTGCCCGTCCAGTTGTGGAAATACTCGTGGGCAATCACCGACTCGATCCCCTCGTAGTCGTCGTCGGTCGCCGTTTCGGGCAACGCCAGCACGAACTTCGAGTTGAAGATGTTGAGCCCCTTGTTCTCCATCGCACCCATGTTGAAGTCGCCGACTGCGACGATCATGTAGATGTCGAGGTCGTACTCGAGACCGAAGCACTCTTCGTCCCACTCCATGGCGCGTTCGAGCGAGCGCAACGCGTGCTCGCAACGATCGATATTCTGAGGCTCGACCCAGATTTCGAGTCGGACGTCGCGCCCGGACTTCGTCCGGAACGCCCCCGCGTGACAACGCAGATCGCCCGCGACGAGCGCGAAGAGGTAGCTCGGCTTGGGGAAGGGATCCTGCCAGACGACGCGATGGCGACCGTCGGGTAGATCGGTCTCTTCGACACGATTGCCGTTGGAGAGCAGGACCGGATAACGCGCGCGATCGGCCTCGATCGTGACCGTGTAGCGCGCCATCACGTCGGGCCGATCGAGGAAATACGTGATGCGCCGGAATCCCATCGCCTCGCATTGCGTGCAGAAGTTCCCGCTGCTCTTGTAGAGACCCGTGAGCGCCGTGTTCGCTTCGGGGTGGATCGCGACGAGCGTGCGCAAGACGAATCGCGCCGGCGGAGCGTCGATCGTCAAGCGATCGGACTCGACACGGTACTCGGTGCCTGCGAGCGACCGCCCGTCGATCTCGATCTCGAGCAGCTCGAGATCCTCGCCGTCGAGCGAGAGCGGGACCGGGCCTGCTCCCCGGTCGCCGGGTAGGTCCTCCCGGCGACGGACATCGAGACAGGCCTCGACCCGCGTCTCGTCCTCGCCGAGCTCGAAGCGCAACGCGACGGATTCGATCAGGTACTCGGGCACGCGATAATCGCTGCGCAGCACGGTTTCCGGCTTCGCCTGGCCCATCGTCGCCCCTCCCCCGCTTTCGATCCCCACTGCGTCGGCGCGGCAAAGTAGAAATTGGCGCACACCACTGCAAGGCAGTAGGTTGCGCACGGGGCTGGGAGGACGCGATTGACGCGTGTCGAGCGACAAGGTGGAGCGGCGTGCAGCCACGCACGGCGGGCCGGCCCGCGGCTGTCGTCGGCCGCGATCCTGGCGATCGCGCTCGTCGGCTGCGCGCTCTCGTGGTTCGGCTGTGCGGGGAGTACGGCCAAACCCGGCGAGTCGAGCCCGTCCGGTCCCCCGCTGCGCGTGGGCGTGGCACCCGACGACCCTCCGATCGTCTTCGAGGTCGATGGCCAGGTCGTGGGCATCGAGGCCGATCTCGCGCGCAGCGTGGCCCAAACGCTCGAACGCCCGATCGAGTTCGAGCGCTATCGGTCCGACGAGCTGATCGACGCTCTGTTGCGGGGCGAGATCGACGTCGTCATGAGCGGCCTGTCGATCACGCCCGAGCGCGAAGACCGCGTGCGTTTCGTGACCCCCTACATGGAGGTGGGGCAGCTCGCCTTGATCCGCTCCCGCGACATCGCGCGCTTCGGCCGGATCCAGAACATCCGACGACCCGGCGCCCGTGTCGGCTATGAGTTCGGAACCAGCGGCGAGCGATTCGTGGCGACCGACCTACCGCGCGCGGAGAGCTTCGGCTTCGACGACGTCGAGTCGGGCCTGCGCAGCCTGCGCGCCGACCGCATCGACTACTTCATTCACGACGCGCCGACCGTCTGGCGACTCGCGGGCGACCTCGCCCACCGCGATTTACATGGTCTCTACCGGCCGTTGACGACGGAGCAGCTCGCCTGGGCGGTGCGACCCGAAGACGACGCGCTCTTCCAGCAGCTCGACACGACGCTCTCCACCTGGAAGCGCGAAGGCCTGATCGAGCCCGTCGTACAGCGTTGGATCCCCGTCCGGGTCCGGCTGCGGTGACGCGCGCTCAGCGCAAGCGAAGCGCCTGCAGGCTGAGCGTCCGGATCGCACCCGCGGTCGGGTGCGCACGGCGGGCGGCCTCGAGCAGCTGCATGGCCGCCTTGCCCTTGCGCTTCTCGAGCAGAATCTCGGCGGCGCCCACCCAGGCCGCCAGCCGACCCGGCGAGACCGTCGTCGCCTCACGGTAGAGGGCCAGCGCATCGCCGGCCTTCCCGTGCAATCGAATCCGGTCCGCTTCCGCGATCAGCGCCTCGCCGAGCAGCTGCCCGAGCCCCGAGCGCCGAGCGTCGAGCGCTGCGAGCGCACGCGCAGCCTCGAGTGCAGCCTGGGTCTGCCCCTCGTCGATTCGCCGACGCGTGGCGTGTGCGAGCGCGTCGCCGTAGGTGGCCCGCGCCGCGCCCGAGAAGCGATCGCGATCGATCCGTGCGAGTCGCGCAAGGCTGCTGAGCGCCGCTTCGGGATCCCGTCCGGCGAGCTGCGCACGCGCCTGGCCGTGCCAGGCTGCGGCATCCATCGCGTCGCGCTCGAGGGCCAGCGCGAATTGCGACTGTGCGGTGCGCCAGTCCCCGGCCGCGAGCGCCTCGAGTCCGAGCTCGGTCGGCGTGGGCGGCGGCGTACTCGCGCAGGCGGCGAGCCAGCTGCCGAGCAACACGGCGGCCAGGACGCGAGATCGAAGGCATGAGCGCTGCATACCCCTGTTTTCGGCCGGGACGCGGGGCCGCTTGAGCGAGGCGATGACGAGCGGCCCGACGCGGCCCCGACACCCTCCCCGAGCGATGGCGGGGGGCGAATGCGCGCCTCGCTGCCCGCCTACGCGCCCCGGAGCGCTGGTGCCTCACCCTCGAGCAGGCGTTCGAAGATGCGCACCATGGTCTCGACCTCTGCGATCGGTACGAATTCGCGCGCGGTATGCGCGACCGCGATCGAGCCCGGACCGAGCACGACACCGGGAACGCCCGCCCGCCCGAAGACGCCGGCATCGGTCCCGAAGGCGACGTGATCGCAGTCGCCCGCAAGTCCTTCGGCCTCGAGCGCTGCCGAGGTCGCACGAACGCCGGGCTCGGTCGGCTCGGTCGCGAGCGGCGGCTTCTCCTCCGCACAGGACGCGACACGGACCTCGGCGACGACACCTGCCCGGGCCAGCGCCGACTCGAGCTCGCCGCGAACGCTCTCCGGCGTCTCGTTCGGGAGCGTGCGCCGATCGACCCAGACATGCGCCTCGTCGGGCACGATATTGGGCGCCCGTCCGCCGCGCACGACGCCGATCGAGAGCGTCGCGGGGCCGAGCTGCGGATGCGGCCGCTCACTGAAGATCACGGCGCTCTCGTCGAGCGCGAGGATCGCGCGCGCGAGCAACACGATCGCGTTACGCCCGGCCGCCGGGTCCGAGCTGTGACAGGCGCGTCCCGCCGCCTCGATCCGCGCGTGGACGACGCCCTTGTGCGCGTTCACGAGGCGCAGGCCCGTCGGCTCGGTCGCCAGCACCCAGTCGGGCCGGCGCGCTCCGAGATGGTCGAGCACGTCGGCGACGCCGCGACTGCCGAGCTCCTCGTCGGCCTCGCCGACCAGCAGGAGGTTTCGACGCAGACGCCCGCGGCGGAGGACGTTCTCGAGTGCCTCGAGCAGCGCCGCCATTCCGGCTTTCGTATCGCAAGCGCCCCGACCTAGGACGCAATCGTCCTCGATCGCGGGATCGAAGGGATCGATCAGCATGCCATCGACGGGCACCGTATCGAGATGACTGGCGACGAGCATCGTCTCCACCGCATCGACAGCTCGCGCCTCCGCCACGACGCTCGTACGCCCGTCGCGACCGAGCAGGACATGATCGAGACCCAGCCGCGAGAGCTCGCCGGCGACGTGCTCCGCCGCCGCGTGCTCGCCCAGCCACTCGGCCGGAATATCGTCCCGACCCATCGGATTCACGGACGGAATCGCGATCAGCTCGCGCAGGTGTCGGATGCCGGGCGAAAGCTGCCGCATGCGGGCTCGTCTCCCCGGTCCCAGTCTACCCGTCATGTGCGACGAGGGTCAAAGCATGACAAGCTCGGCCCGGCGCGGTGCGATGGGCCGCCGCAGCGTTGCACACAGCCGCCGAACGAGCGATCGAGTCGAGGAGTACGCAGAGCATGCATCGCGGCGCGATCTTCATGCTGCTCTCCGCGCTCTCCTTCAGTCTGATGACCGCACTCGTGAAGATCGCGGGTGCGCGACTGCCCAGTCAGGAAATCGTCGTCGCCCGCGCGCTCGTGAGTCTCGTTCTCAGCTGGCAGCTCCTGTACCGCGCCGGCGTTTCGCCCTGGGGTCACGACAAACGCTGGCTCTGGATTCGTGGTGCGCTGGGCTTCGCGGGTCTCTCCTGCGTCTTCGCGGCCGTCACTCGCTTGCCGCTCGCCGAGGCGACGGTGCTCCAGTACCTGCACCCTGCTCTGACAGCGCTCTTTGCGGGCTTGTTCCTGGGCGAGGCGATCGGGCGACGCATCGTGCTGGCGACGATCGCGAGTCTGTTCGGCGTGGTCCTCGTCGCGCAGCCGGCCGTCGTCTTCGGCGAGAGCGCCGCCGCCCTCGAGCCACGCTGGGTGGCGGTTGCGCTCGCCGGTGCC
The DNA here is from genome assembly GCA_965223565.1 of Myxococcota bacterium. Lineage (GTDB taxonomy): Bacteria > Myxococcota_A > UBA9160 > UBA9160 > UBA4427 > UBA4427. The sequence continues at coordinate 409,497 of CBDCWV010000004.1, forward strand.
GCCTTCAGCGCGGCCGCCTACGTCGTGGTGCGTCGGCTGAGTCGGACCGAACATCCGCTCGTCATCGTCTTCTACTTTCCGCTCGTGACCGTTCCCGCAGCGCTGCCCTCGCTCATGGGGGCCTTCGTCTGGCCGCGCGGTATCGAGTGGCTCTGGCTGCTCGGCGTCGGTCTGACCGCGCAGGCGGGACAGATCTGGCTCACGCGCGGACTGACGCTTCTGCCGGCGGCGCGCGGTACGGCGCTCTCCTACCTGCAGGTCGTCTTCGCGGCCGGTTGGGGCGTGCTGCTCTTCGGCGAGTCGCTTGCGCTCTCGACGATCCTGGGCGGCGGAATGATCGTCAGCGCCGCGCTGTGGATCGCGGCGGCCCGGAGCGACGCGTGAGCGGCCACGTCGCCGGCCCCAACGGGTCACCCAGCACGGATTCGACGGCCACGAGCGCGTCGCGCGAGAACAGGACGACGGGCAGTCGGCGGGTTGTCTCTTCGCGCGCCAGACAATCGCGCAGCGAGAGGCCGGCCATCTCGGCGACCGTCATGGACGCGGCCACGAGATCCGGCGCATCCTCGATCGCGCGCTGCAGGCCAGCGACGGGGTCGCCCGCCGTGAGCACGAGGTGACCGCTCGCCCGCAGCCGGCGCTCGGCGCGCAAACGAAAGACCGGACGATCGTCGATCAAGAGCACGCGCTTCATTTCGGGTCTCCCCACGAGAGGCCAATTCTCCCCGACGCAGGTCTCTTCATCGGTCACAGCTCCGAATCCCTGACGGAGAATCGTTCACGCGGGTGATCTTCGTGCGGCGCCATCCGGTAAAAGCCGCAGTGAGAGACGGGCTCAAGCCCGAGCCTCGTGGGAATTGCACCACTCCGATCTAGACCGGATGGGGCGAGTCGTCGAGTCGCAGCGATGTCCGTGCTTTGCCCGATACACACGACGCCCGCTCTTCGCGTGCCGACCGCAAGCCTCGCGGCCGCGGGGTCTCAGAGTCGTGCGTGACGCAGCTCGGTCTCGAGGATCGCCACGCAACCGATCGCTTCGAGCGCATCGATCACGGTCTGGGTCGCGGTCCTTTCGACGAGCACCTTGACCGCGAGCCACGCCTCGTCCTGGAGATGCGCGACGGTCGGAGACGAGAAGCCGGGCGTGATCGCGGTCGCCTCTGCGATCCGCTCGGCCGGACAGTTGTACTCGAGCAGCGAGTAGCGTGCGGCCGCCAGCACGCCATCGATGCGGCGCAGGAGCTGGTCGGACAAGGCGGCATCTCGCGGACGTGCCGCGCCGATCAGCACGGCTTCGGCCTCGAGCACCCGCTCGAGCTCGACGAGATCGTTCTCGAGCAGGCTGTTGCCGGTCTCGACGATCTCGACGATCGCGTCGACCAGCCCCAGCAGGACCATCACCTCGACCGCGCCCTGGATCTCGATCACGTGCACATCGGCCACACCCGCACGGGCGAAATGCGCCCGGGCGAGCTTTACGAACTTTGCGCCGACGACCTTTCCTGCGAGATCGGCCGAGCTGCGAAACGCGGCGTCCTTGTGAACCGCGACCGAAAGACGACAGCGACCGAAGCCGAGGCGCCGATGTTCGACGACCTCGACCCCCTTCTCGAGCACCTGGTCGCTACCGGTGATGCCGAGATCGACGACGCCCTCCGCGACCAGGACCGGTATGTCAGCAGTATTCGTGAAGATGATGCGTGTCCCCGTCTCGCTGCAGACGGAGAAGAGCCGGCGACCCGACACCCGAAATCGAAGTCCCGCCCGCTCGAGTGTTGCGAGCGCTGCGTCACGCAGACGTCCCTTCGAGGGCACCGCGACCCGCAACCGCTCGTCCGGAATCATCGATCCTCGCTCTCTCGCGAGCCGGTCTCACGACTCGCCGCCGCGCCGACGTGCCCCACGCGTGCGGCCTTCTCCGCAAGACCGCCCACGCCGAAGCGTCGTGCGAGCTCCGCATAGACCGCTTGCGGCGACGTGCCGCGCGCCGCGAGCAACACCCAGACGTGGAAGAGCAGATCGGCCGCTTCGTGCGCGAGCGCCGCGTCGCTCTCTTCGCGCGCGGCCACTACGAGCTCCTCGGTCTCCTCCCGGACCTTGGCCTCGATCGCCTCCAGCCCGCCATCGAGCAGGCTGACGACGTAGCTCCCGTCCGGACGCGCCTGGCGACGCGCTTCGATCAGCTCGAAGAGCCGGTCGAGAATCGCGGCCGTGTCCGACGCTCCGGCTGCACCGCCCGCCATCGATTCGCTGTCTCCCCGGGTTGCTTCGTCAGGCTGCTGAACATCGCCGATCGGGCGGCACGGGACCCACGCGGCGTCCGATTCTAGCGGCACCCTCGCAGCCCGCGTGACCGGGCTGGAGCCACCACGTAATGGCCCACCCGCCGCGATTCGCGCGGTGCAGATCACACCAGTGGTGCAGAACGCACCAATTCTGCCTTCAGTGCCATTTCATGCAGCATTTTCAGATAGTTGACACGATCGTTGCTGCTCGATCGAGCTTGGCTGGTGCGAATTGCACCGTCTGCAGAGCTGCAGGCCGCCATGGCGCGGTGGCGGCGAAACCCGTCAAGAGACTGAAATAGCTCTGCTTTTCGGGCTTTCGAAGCAACTGGCACGAAGTCTGCTTATAGGAGGGGTGTACAAGGGGACGAAACGAGAGATCGAGTCTCCCTCTGATTTTCGAGCGATTCAGGTCTGGGTTCTCCGCCGAGCCGAAACGCGAGAAGAACGAGAAAAGAGCGAAAACAAGAGCGAAAGCGAAAGCAAGAGCGAACGAAAAAGAGGATTCAATCTCGGCTCAACTGAGCACTGAGCCGACGGTCTGAGCAGCCGAACGATCGAATCCGAAACGCCAAGCGCCCCGATGTCGAAAGACGTCGGGGCGTTCGCGTTTCAGCGTGCCCGATCGCGCACGGCCGCGCGCGCCGGTGACGCTGTCCGAAGCGTGCGACCCTATCCGGTCGTGGGCAGCAGTCGAATCCTTCGATTCTCGCTGGCGGAACCGGGCGGGGCTTCGGATCCGCGCGCGATCAGGGCAGTAGAGCGCTGTCGGGCGATCCGAAGCGTCGTCTTCATCGATGGCCAAGGCGTGCCGGCCGCGCTCGAATGGGACGGACTCGACGCCGACGCGGAACATTTCCTCGTCTGGCGAGACGGCGATCCGCGCGAGCTCGATCGGGCGGTCGGAACCGCCCGCCTGCGCGAGGTCGACGGCGCTGCCAAGGCGGAGCGCGTCGCGGTTCTCGCCTTCGCACGTGGTCACGGACTCGGGCGGACTCTGATGGCGGCAATCGACGCTCGCGCGCGCGAGCGCGGACTGGCCGAGATCCGACTCAACGCCCAGCTGCCCGTGATCCCCTTCTACGAGGAGCTCGACTATCGCGCCGAGGGCGACGTCTTCCTGTCGGCAGGGATCGAGCACAGAGCGATGCGCAAGCCGACCGGGTGAGTGCGCGCGCCCGGCCCGATCGGAACCGCCGTCGCAGTCGCACGACGTATCAGGACGAGGCTTCGAAGCGGTAGCGAAGCGATCGGCGCGCCCAGAACACCTCGACGGCGCTCGCGCCGTCACCGATCCGCTCGGGACCGGTCCAATCCCGGCGCGCGAGACGAATCGTCTCGCGTGCCGGTGGTAGTCCGTAGAAGCGCGCGCCGTGTAGACTCGCGAAGCCTTCGAGGCGATCGAGCGCACGCGCGCAGGCGAAGGCCTCCGCATAGCACTCGATCGCGACGGGCGCGCTGAAGATCCCTGCGCAGCCTCGAGCCGACTCCTTGGCCGATCGCTCGTGCGGCGCGCTGTCGGTTCCGAGGAAGAAGCTCGGATGCCCACTCGTCGCGGCGCGGAGCAGGGCCTGGCGATCCTCCTCTCGCTTCAATACGGGCAGGCAATAGGCATGGGGACGAAGACCGTCCTCGAAGAGGGCGTTGCGTGCAAGCAGGAGATGCTGCGGCGTGATCGTCGCGGCGACGCGCGCCGGAGCCTCGGCGACGAAGTCGACCGCCTCGGCCGTCGTGATGTGCTCGAAGACCAGGCGCAGCCCCGGATGGCGATCGACCAACGGGATCAACGTCGTCTCCAGGAAGACCCGTTCCCGATCGAAGACGTCACACGCGGGATCGGTCGCCTCGCCATGCACGAGGAGCGGCAGGTCGAATCGCTCGAGCGCCGACAAGACGGGGGCCAGGCCGTCCAGACCGTCGACTCCCGCATCCGAATTCGTGGTCGCCCCTTTCGGATAGAGCTTGACGGCCGCGACCACGGGCGAGTCGGCCGCGCGTGCGACCTCCTCCGGGCGCATATCGTCGGTCAGGTAGAGTGTCATCAAGGGCTCGAAGCCCGACGCGTCGGGAACCGCGGCGCGAACTCGCGCGGCGTAGGACTCCGCCGCCGCACAGGTCGTGACCGGTGGATCGAGATTGGGCATCACGATCGCGCGACCGAAGACCCGCGCCGTCGCGGGCGCGACACGCTCGAGCATCTCGCCGTCGCGCAGATGCACGTGCCAGTCGTCGGGGCGCAATAGGATCAATTCGTCGGGTAACCGAGACGCGTCGCTCACACCGGCGCAGCATACCGGCCGGACGCGTTCGATTCAGCCCTCTCGAAGCACCTGCCCGTCGTCGGCCGGCTCTTCGTCCTTGCCGATCGTGCCGAGCCGAAACGGCTCTGCGCGAAGACGGTCGACGAATTCGTCGGCGGGACAGGGGCGCCCGAAGAGGTAGCCCTGCAGCTCGTCGCAGCCGCGCTGCTTCAGGTAGAGCGCCTGCCTCGTCGTCTCCACGCCTTCTGCGACGACGCGCAGACGCAGCCCGTGGGCCATCGCGATGATCGCCGCCGTGAGCGCCGCGTCGTCGGCGTTCTCGGTCACCTCGTTCACGAAGGATCGATCGATCTTGACCCTGTCGATCGTGAAGCGACGCAGGTAGGAGAGCGACGAGTAGCCGGTGCCGAAATCGTCGAGTGCCAGGCCGATGCCCATCGCCCGCAGCTCACGCAGGGTTCGAACGGTCAGCGTATCGTCCTGCATGATGGTCGACTCGGTCAGCTCGAGCTCGACCTGTTCCGGCGCGACGCCCGAGTCCGCGATCGCCTCGCGGACCATGTCGAGCATGCCCGGCTCACGAATCTGATGTCCGGAGACGTTCACCCCGATCCGAATCGCACGACCGAACTCGCGACGCCACCGCTCGGCCTGGATACAGGCCGTGCGGAAGACCCACTGTCCAATCGAGACGATCAAGCCGGTCTCTTCTGCGACCGGCACGAATTCGTCGGGCGGAATGAAGCCGTGCTCCTCGTCGATCCAACGCAGCAATGCCTCGGCCGCAACCACTTCGCCGGTCTCTGCGTCGAGGATCGGCTGGTAGTAGAGCTGGAAGTCGTCGCGGTCGAGCGCGCCCCGCAATCGCGCCTCGATCTCCATCTGGGCCGCGCGCGTCCGGTTCATTTCCTCCGAGTAGAACTGGTAGCCGTTGCGCCCGCGCCCCTTGGCGAAATACATCGCAGCGTCGGCATTGCGGAGAAGACTCTCCGTATCCTGCCCGTCGTCGGGGAAGACGGCGATTCCGATCGACGTGCTCATGAAGAGCTCCTTGCCGCCGACGACGATCGGGGCCTCGAGCGTCGCCAGGATCCGGTTGGCGACCAGGGCAGCATCGGCGGGCTCGTGAATCTCGCTGAGGAGCACGGTGAACTCGTCGCCGCCGAGTCTCGAGACCGCCGACTCAGCCGTCTCCTGCGTGCTCATTCCGATATGGTCGGAGACGCGTACGACCTGGGAGAATCGGGCGGCGACTTCCGCGAGCAGATGATCCCCGGCCTCGTGGCCGAGCGTGTCGTTCACCTTCTTGAAGCCATCGAGATCCATGAAGAGGAGCGCCATTCGGCGCCCGCTTCGCGAGGCGAGCGAGACGGCACCTCGCAGCAGATGCTGGAATCGCTGCCGATTCGGAAGTCCCGTCAGGTCGTCGCGAAAAGCCATGCGTCGGATCTTCTCCTCCGCGAGCTTTCGTTCGACCGCCCGTCCGACGAGATCGCCCACGTGTTCGAGCATCTCGTTCGTCGTATTCTCGACCTCGATCCGGTCGCGCGAGAAGAACTCGATCATCCCGTATAGACGGGGTCCGATCAGAACGGGGATCGACAGCGCCGTCTCGAAGCCGAGCTCCTTCCACCAGCGAAGTCCGCGTGGATCGAAGGACCGGACATCGTCGGCCATGAACGCGCCCCGGCGATCATTCGACGGGACGGGCGCCGCGATCTGCTCCTCGACGCCGATTTCGAGCCCCGCGATTTCGACGGCGCAGTAGACGATCCCCGACGCCTCGAGGCGCGTTCCGCCCTCGGGATCGTTCGTCGAGCGCAAGAATTGCCCCAGGGGCAACTCAAGCGTGTTGGCGATCAGCTCGAGCGCGGCTTCGATCCCGGAATCGATCGTCTCCGCCTCGTGCACCGCTGCGGACACCTCGTGGACGAGTCTGACGTGTCGCGCCTGTCGGCGATTCTCACGTTCGATCTCGATCCGGTCCGTGATGTCGCGCAGGACGACGACTCGGCTCTGAACGGCGCCCGAGGCGTCGAAGAGCGCGCTGGACTGCAGGTCGAAGGTGGCGTCGGCCCCCGGGTCCCGCTGTGATTCTGGCGAGTAGACGCTGCGACCGTCGATTGCGCCCGACACGAAGCGAACGAGCTCCGGGTGATGCTCGAGCGCCTCGGCGACCGGTCGCAGATCGCGGGCGGCCTCGTCGAGATCGAGGATGTCGCGCGCGGCCTGGTTGAAATCGGTGAGTCGCCCCGAGCGATCGACGACCAGCACACCGTCGCTCATCGCCTGGATCACGTCGCCGTGTTGGACCCGATCCGTTCGCAACAGTCCCAGGCGTGGCAGCGTGAAGAAGAGTGTGCCGGCGCACGCGGTCACCGTGACTGCGGCGATCGACATCACCCCTTGCGACGACATCCCCGCCAGGAATCCGAGCGGAACCAACCCGACGACGAACAGAGACGCGCTCGAAAGCCACAGCGCTCGCCGGAAGCCGCGCCAGCCCTGCCGCGGTACGCGTGACAAACGAATACTGGCTGTAGCGAAGACCAGCGCCAGCCAGAGGGCGGCGATCTTCCACTCGCCGGCCACGAACACAGCGAGCGGGGGCAGCCAGACCGCGAGCTCGCTGAGAATCGACAGACGAGTCGTGTCGCGTGGTGCGGCCGCACCTGCACCATCCGAATCCGCGAAGATCGAAAGCCGGCAGATCGAGGCGCCCGCCGCCAGGACGCAGAGCATCGCCACCGCGCTCGCCTCGTCGGGCGCGAGCCACGCGTGCAGGGATTCGAGCGCGACGATCGCCGCAACTCCGGCCAGCCCGACGAAGGCGAGGAAGCATCGGCCGATCGGTGTGCCCCGTAGCCGCCAGGCCGAGAGTGCGATCAACGTCAGAAGGATCGCGGCGAGCGTGAGACTCGATTTCACCATGCGCGCATGACCCGTCGCGATCTACGCAAATGCCATCCGAGCGTGCGAATCGCGCGCCCACGAGGAAGCGCAGCGCCGCATTCCCGTCGGTGTCCCATCGGTTCCGTATCGACCGCCCGAGGGCTCCACTCATCGGGTCATCCCCCGAGCAGGATTGCTAGGGTGATCACCGGGAGCACCGATGGAAAGAGCATCGACACGTGTTTGCTTCGTCTGCCTCGGGAACATCTGCCGATCTCCGACGGCCGAGGGGGTGATGCAGCAGCTCGTCGAGTCGCACGGACTTGGCGACCGGATCGCGGTCGACAGCGCAGGCACCGCCTCCCATCACGTCGGCGAACGCGCCGATGCCCGCGCCCGCGAAGCCGCGGCACGACGGGGAATCGCGCTCACCAGTCGAGCCCGGCGATTCGAGGCGCGCGATTTCGACCACTTCGACTACGTGATCGCGATGGACCGCGAGAATCGGTCCGATCTCGAGACGCTCTCCAGCGGAGCGGACGAGGTCGCGCGCGCCGCCTTAGAAGTGCCCGAGACGGTCCCGGCCGAACGTCGAGGTCTGCAGCCCCATGCCCGTCGAGCGACGATCGTGCTGCTCCGCGACTTCGACCCGCTCTCCCCTCGCGACGCCGACGTACCCGATCCCTACTACGGCGGCGAGCGGGGCTTCGAGCAGGTGCTCGATCTGTGCGAGGCCGCCTGTCGGGGATTGCTCGACGCGATTCGCGCCGACTGGCAGCACGCGGAATGACGCGAGGGGAGTCATCTGCTTCCGGCGGACTCGGCGACCCCGGGCTCTGGCACGAGCTCGAAACGACCCTCGCGGACCGTGTGCGACGACGCGAGCGGGTGGCCGGAGGCGACCTCGGCCTGAGTCATCGCGTCGAGCTCGCGTCGGGTCGGACCCTGTTCGTCAAACAGTATTCGACAAACGATCTGCCGAGCGACGAGCACGAGAGCGATCCGACACCCAGCGCCGCGCAGGCGGAGGCGGCGGCCTTGCGATGGCTGGCCGAGCCGGAGGTACTTCGCATCGCCCAGCCGGTCATGGCCCGACGAGACTGGATCGCACTCGAGTGGATCGAGTCGGGCGCTCCAGCCGACGATTTCGAGCACCAGCTCGGCCACGGCCTGGCGCACCTCCACGCGAGCGGCGCACCCCGTTTCGGTCTCGACCACGACAATTGGATCGGTCCGCTTCGGCAGTCGAACGCCGACGAGGCCGATTGGGCGACGTTCTACGCGCGTCGTCGACTCACTCCGCTCTTCGAACGCGCGAAGGGCGATCGACTCCTCTCCGACACACTCCTGCCGCGATTCGAACAGCTGATCGAACGCATGCCCGAGCTCGTCGGTCCACCCGAAGCCCCTTCACGGCTCCACGGAGATCTCTGGTCGGGAAACGTGTTGGCCGATGCCGACGGTGCACCCTGTCTCATCGACCCCGCCGCGTACGGTGGACATCGCGAGATCGATCTGGCCATGCTGAGCCTCTTCGGGGGCTTCGGACCCGCGCTATTCCATGCCTACGACGAGGTGTTGCCACTGGCGTCGGGGGCCGACGCGCGCGTCCCTCTCTATCAGACCTATCCTCTGCTGGTTCACGTCTGCCTGTTCGGTCGCAGCTACGAGGCTTCGCTCGCGCGAGCGGTCGACGCGGCCCTCGAGATCGTCCCGTGACACGGTCTTTGCACGACCTGCCCACGCAGGCGCCTATCGAGCGCGAGCGGGCGGTGCATCCGGGGCGTCGATCTGGAGCTCGAACGACTGAGCGACTCCGCTACCCCATTGGTCCTTCGCAGCGAGCTCGACCTCGAAGGCGCCCCGTTGGTCTTCGCGCGGCTGCCAAGTGACGAGACCCGACTCCGGATCGACGCTCATCCCCTCCGGCCCGGAGAGCATCTCGAAGACGAAACGGGCGGCGGGCTCGTCGCTCGCCGCTCGCAGCTGGTAGCGGAAGACGCCATCCTCGAAGCCGGCCGTCGGGTTCGAGACGATTCGCGGAGGCGAGCCGCGGCCGAGCACGACCGGGCGCGACGTGACCGCGCGCGTCCTGCGACCCTCGTACTCGATCCGCGCACGCAGATAGACGGCGTCGCCGGGCGAAAGCGCCGTCGTATCGAGCTCCTCTTCGCTGCCGACGACCCGTCCGTCGACGAGCCACTCGTACTCGACGTCGTAGCGCCCCGCCGAGTCGTCGGTCGACTCGACGACCGCCGACAGCTGCGCGCCCGGCGACGTCCCGTCCTCGGTATCGATTGCGACGAAGGCGACATCGAGGCTGGCGCCACCGATCTCGAAGACCGTCTCGAACTCCTCGCTCTCGTCTTCTCCGTCATCGGCCGTCGCCACCAGCTCGATTCGCGCGCCCTCATCGAGGCCCGACGTATCGAGGCTCGCGCCCTCTCCCAGGATCCGCCCCGACGCCGTCTGCCAGACGTAGGAAAGCGTCGTCGCGTCCCCGTCGGGATCCCGCACGACCGCGATCGCCCGCACCGAGCGACCCGGCACGGGCCGCGGTGGCTCGATGCGCAGGGACTCGATACGCGGAGGTCGATTTCCCCCCGCGGCCTCGCTCGCAGCGTCCAGCGGCGCAGCCGCGGGATCGAGCATGCTCGCCACGCGCCCGCTTCCCGATTCGTCCGAGCCACAAGCGAGTAGGCCTGCGACCATCATCCCTGTGAACACGATCGGTGTGAGCCGACCGGCCACAGTCGCCACGCGCGTCAATCGCTCCCCTTGCGCGGAACGCATTGCAGACATCAGCATCGAAATCCCCCCTCGCTCGGAAGTCATCCGCCCTGGTCAGGGCTCGGGCATCCGGAGTCGCTGGAGCTCGCGAATCTCCGCGGATGCCCCCGAGCCGGTCGCGGTGAACTGGATCATGTCGCCGCCGTAGCTGCTCGAGCGTCCCCGCAGCTGGCTGAGCGTCAGCCGGTTGCCGTCTGCATCCGTCAATCGACTCGACGCCGTGACCGAGTAGGTCTTGCCCTGGATCGTGAGCTTGGATCCAACGACGTCGACCGTCTGGATCAGCGGGGGACGCGTCGGCCGGTCGGGCGCGCTCTGGGCACTGGCGCCGCCGGCGAACCCGAACGCCAGCAGCATCGCGGCGAACAGCCCGAGGCGGCGCAGCGCCCCTCGAATCGACTTCACGTGATTCATCCCCTCAACCCTCCGACTTCCCGTAATCATTGGCATTTTCATCATGTTCCTCCCGTCCCTCCATGGCGCGCGAGGCGAGCTGCGTCGCGCGCGCCGATGGTGGGACCGAGCCTTCAGTCGAGCTCGCGCCAATACATGACGCCGTGCTCGGAATCCGAATTGCCACTGTCGATGTTGATCAACTCGCCATCCTGCTTGCTGATGATGAGTCGATTCCCGCCCTTGCCCGGCGCGATCGAGAGTCGCGCATCAGTCGGCATGCCCCAGCCCACATCGAGCTTGCGCTTCGTTCCCGCGATCGGACTCGAGACGCTCGGCGGCCCGAAGAAGCCCTGGCCACATTTCGCGAGGAATCCATAGAGCGTCGACAGCCCACCCGGCTTGCACAGGTTGGAGAGGTCAGGCTTGAAAGTTGACACGAAGAAGAAGGAGTTGAAGACCTCACTATTCGTGACGAACTTCTCACCGTCCGCGACCTCGAAGAAGAAGCCCTTTGGCGTGACCGCGGGGCAATCGTCGGGACTCGCCGTAACGTCGGTCAAGTCGCCAGTACTCACAGCACGGCCGTCGATCGTCGTCGGTGAGCCAGAATCCCAGATGTCGCGATCCTTCAGCACGTAGAAGCGGTTCATCACGGTGCAGCCGCCGTTCGTGCTCGTGCAGTTGAGCTGGGACCGCTCGCCCGAGCCGAGCGCGACGTGCAGAATACCGTTCACGATCGTAGCGCTCGGGGCGAAATAGAAGCTCCGAGCGTGGCCATTCGTCACCCGACTGGGATCGTCGTCGAAGAACTTGCGGAACGACCAGTTGGGCTGATGAAGCTCGGTCGAATTCGGATTCGCGATTCCGTTGGGACGAATCACCCATTTCCAGACATTTCCGCCGAGATCGCCGATGTAGATCAGATCGGCGAATCCGTCTTGGTCGTAGTCGAGCACGCCCGGACTCGACGGCATCGCGTAATACATATCCGGCACATCGCCAGTTCCTGTGCCATAGCGGCGCACGGCAATGGGCCGACCCGATTCGATGTCGACCATCATGATGCCACGGCCCTTGACGGCGTTGACGTCGTAGAGCGCCGCGTTGTTCGGATCGCCGGTCGGGTCGTAGCCGAAGCCGAAGACTGCGACCCAGACCTCCTCGACGTCACTATTCGAGCGCTCGAGTCGGATGCGTGTGATCACGGGCTTCGACCAGGTCTGACCGATTCGCGTCAGCCAGAAACTGTCGTTCTCATGCGGGAACTCCCACATGTAGCTCGGATAGCTCGTTGCGGCCGGATCCGTGATGTCGAGTGCCAGATAGTGCTCGGCACCCTCACGCATGCCTGTCACGAGGACCGTCTTCCACTCCGTGGCGAGCTTTGCGTCGTCGACATCGGTGTTGCTGTCGATCCAGACGTCGGCGACCGAGGGTGAGCCATCGACCGTGATCGGATGCAGCGTCGCGTCGTCCTTCGCGAGATCCATGACCTTCGATCGCGCCCCCCACGGCATGAAACCGAAGAGCTCGACGCCCGTACCGGCATCCCATTTCTTGGTCGCGATCTGATAGTCGCCTGCATGAAAGCCGTGCAGGAAGCCGTCATTCGCACCCGCAATGATCACGCGATCTCGCGTCGCGACGGCGGGAATCGACTTGAACTGGCCGTAGGAGATTTCGTCGAGGAAGCTGGCTGGCGGACCGACGACGACGGGATTCGAGTGGAAGATGTCGCCCAGCCGATCGGGCACGGTCGAGCCCGCCTCGAGGCGTGTTCGATCGACGCAGTTCTCGAAGTCGTCGGTAACGCCGGCGGCGAGGCCGGTTCCCCACTCGCAACCCGCGACGAAGGATACGACAGCCCCTTCGAGGTCTGTGGCTGACGTGACATTGGCATGGGGGAGATAGTCGGAGATCGAACCCAACGCCCCGCCAAGGTGCGCAGCAGTCACGTTGTGGTCGAAATCCGCAATGAGCTGATTCGTCGCGCCCGGAAGCGAGACCTTGAGATTGCGAGCGTTTGCGCCCGGCATCTTCTTCGACGCGTTCCAGAAAGGCGGCGCCACCGACTCGTTCTTGAACGTACCACTCGTGCAGTTCGGTGGATCGGTCAGATTGGTGAGCGCACAGGCACCATTCTTGTCGTGAATCTCACCGCCGACAGTAATCTTGTAGCTGCGGAGCAGGCCGGGCCAGAACGGGCGAGTATTAGTCGGCTGGAAGAGCGTCGTGTAGAGCTGGCCACCATCACTCGTCCGCGCGGCAGGCACGGTCGCAGCCGAGAAACCCTGCGACTTGGAAATGATGTCCTGCACCGAGCTGACGAGTGCCTCCGTCAACTCTTCTGCCTGGTTGCCGTTGAAGTAGAGGCCGTTGCCACGATCCGCCGCCTTGGCCAACAGGGAATTGACGGCGCCGGTCGTCGTGAAGCCAACCGTGTAGAGGTCGACGACGTTCGTGGTGTTCGGAAAGTCGGGGCGGCAATCGTTGTTCTGCATGAATTCGGCGATGTCGTCGAGGTAACCACTGCCCGAGCTGAAGCTCCAGGGCGGGCTGCCCTCTTCTTCGCCGGCCGGGCCCACGTCCGGGTCGGCCGTGCTGTCACCGGTGTAATAGTCACCGATCAAGAAGTTCTTGAAGTTGGCGAATCCCAGCGTCTCATTACCCGACGTGTCGAATGTGTCGGAAGTCGGCTCACCATCCGTGATCATGATGATGAAGTTCTTCTGACATTCGACGGTCATCGGATCGTCCGGGATCTGCGTGGCATCCGTCGTGTAGTTGCCGTCGCTGTCATTGTAGCTGTAGGCGGGAAACTTGTTGCCCGCGACCTTGCCTTCCGGCAGATCCGCCGTCGCGCGTGGCATAAAGTAGGTGTAGAGCTTGAAGAGGGTCTCAGAAAGCGGAGTCGAGGTCGATGCGTCGAGGGACGTAATCGCCGCGTCGAGGTCGAGCCGATTCGTGTTGTAGGTGTCGATCGGCGCGTTTACGAAGCCGCCGTGTGCCGAACCATGAAACTGCGCGACGCCGAAGCGCACACGATCCTTGTAGACACCGCACGCGCCCATATACGCAGGACAATCGCTATTGGTTTGGTAGATCACGTCACGGGCGATGTCGCGCGCCGCCGTAATACGGGTGATCTGGTATTTCGCAAAGGTATCGCCCGATATGAACTGACGACCATTCGCAGGATCGTCGATGTCGGCCAGGATCTGAGGCGCTGTGCTCTGGCTACCTGGCGGTCCAATCAACGTCGTATTGTCGCTTGCGTCGATGCTGAAGAGCCACTCGGTGTATTCCGGGTAATACCACGTGTCGTTGCCATAGCTCTGGTTGATGCCGTCGGAGTAGAGCTTTCGCGTCTGACCGCAGAACGTCCGCTCGATGTAGCCGCTGTCGGCGTGGTCCGTCGTGTCGGGCGTGGGGACCCAGCCATCATCATATTTCCAGACGCTGAAGTAGCAGAACGTCGAGAAGCAGTAGGCCCAGGTATCCTCGAGATTGTCGTCCTCGATGATCCGCCAGCCTGCGCCGTCGCCCGGCGGCAGCACGTCACACGTCGGCGTGAAGTTCACCGCATCGAACGACGGATGCTCCATGATCACGTTCATGGATCCCGAATTGTCGACCATCAACAGGACGTTCGGCGGCACCTGGGCCGTGAAGATGTCTTCGTCGCCCGCGCTGCCGGGGAGCGCGCCGGCGAGCAAGAGGAGCACGCTGCAGAATGCGGCCCAGCTTGGTCGGACAGAGCGGCGTGTTCGCGCGGGCGGCGGGAGCTGGGAGATTTTCGTTCGGTCGAGTCCGATCATGGGGGTCTCCATCGTTCCGGGAGTACGGCCGAGGGGCCTGCTCCAATTCGATTCGCAGCTGGCCCCCCGTCCGAGACCTCGCTGTGTATTCCTGGCGTCCAACGGCGCCTAGTAGCCCGTGGCTAGCAATCGCGTCGCGACGACTTCGAGTCGCTTCTGATCGCCCGACGGCGACTCCCCGACGACATTGATCTGCCACTTGGTGTGAAAGAACTTCGCGCCACCGAGCGTCATGTTGCAGCCTTCGGTGCATGCTTTTCCGTCGCCGATCCACATGATCGGAGCTGCCGTAGGCGGCGACGGATCGACGTAGTAGACCGGCTGATCACCACCCACAAACTCGCTCGGAGCGGACAGCTCCGCCGGATTCGCCTGGTTGGGATAGTCGGCCGGGTAGTTCGGTCGCTGGCTCCGCTCGCCCATGTTCCGGACGACGGCACGCGCATCCGCGATGCCCGCCTCTGCGGCATAGAAGGCGATCTGCTCCTGATTCTGGAATCCGGCGACGGTTCCGTCGCTCGCAGCCGTCTGCATGGTCGAGATCGCGAGGCCCGAAACCGCAACCAGGAGCAGCACGGCGAGCATCAAGGCGACGCCCGACTCGCGCTTCCTGCGCGCGTCTCGGCCGGCTTCGCTTCTCTTCGAGGATCGTCGGTCTTCCATCTCAGATGCTCCCTGATTGCCCGATGTTGCGCGGGCGAACCGCCCCCGCGAGCAGCCGTCGCCTGAATCCGTCGTTCGGAATCGTGACCGGCACGGCGCGATTCTCGCGGTAGATCGGCGCGCCGTCGTCGAAGGCGGGGTCGGTCGCGCGCGTCCGCATCACGAGCGAGAAGCGCACCTCCCTGAGCGTCTCGTTGTCCCAATTGGCCGCGTTATAGGTCGCGCCGCCCGAGGTCCCGGGCTCTTCGACGTTCACGCCACCCGCGACGTCGACCACACCGTCGTCGTCGACGTCGAAGAAATAGGAGACCTGGAAGTCGTCGACGCCCTGGGCGATCAGGTCGCCATTGCGGATCAGCCGGCCCGTCGCGTCGACCGAGTAGCGCGCGGCCGGGACGATCACGAGCTCGACGGGTGCATCCGAGGCGGTCGTGGCCTGGAGTCCGCCGCCGACCTGGACGACCGTCATCTGCGTCGCCGTGGCCGCCGTGACGTTGCCGCAGGCGGCACCGCGGTGGGGATTCGCGAGGTCGCCGACGATATAGCCACCTCCGACGCGAAAGTCGGCTTCCGGCGTGCCGTTGCCGTCGTTGTCGTAGAAGAAGCTGCCGTCGTCGTCGAGATCGGTCGTCGTCGAATCCAGGTTGTAGGTCCCGGAGCCGCTATAGCTCACGCCCGTCAGGAACCGCGCTCCGAGATCGCCCGCTCGCTCGTCGTCCGGCACGATCGGCTCGATCTCCGAGACGAAGAGCTGATCCGGACCCGTCGTGCTGTCGACGCCGCAGATGCCGACGGCGTTCGGCACCATGAAGCCGGCCATGCGCAGCTCGCGCTCGATCAGCGAGGAGATGGCGCGGGTATTCTGCTGGACCTCGACGATCTGCTCGGTCACGATCGACGTCTTCTGCTGGCGCGAGAGACTGTCGAGCGTGAGGATCACGACGATCGAGAGGAGTGCCACGGCAAACATCAGCTCGACGAGCGTGAAGCCGGCGCGACGCGGACTCGGCTGGCGGCGGCTCATTCGTCCACCTCCCGCAATCGCGCACTGGTCAGGAGGACCTGCCGATTCTGACGCTTCGCATCGCTCCATTGCGCGCGGACCTCGATCGACTTGATCGTCACGAGATTCGGATCCGCGTTGTCCCAGGTGATGCGCTGGGTGATCGCGTAGTTCTGGCCGGTGATCGTCTCGTTCGCGGGCGTTCCATTCACCCAGGCCCCGCCGCTATCGGCGAGGTCCGCCGCCGTCCAGGTGATCCGATTCAGTCTCTCGACGTGGTTGCGTGCGATCGCGCTCGCGGCCGAGAGATGCTCACCACTGCTGCCTTCCGTGATCGCGCGGACCTGGAGCGCGGCGACGCCGAGCAGGCCGAAGGAGAGGACGACCATCGCAATCATCACCTCGATCAGGCTCATTCCGGCTCGCCGATCGCGTGCACCGGTCGTCGTGTTCGTCGTTTCAGTCACAGCGTCCATGTCCCCCCTCCGACATTCCACGTGTGCACGCGTACACCGCCGAGCGGCGCGAGCGTGATGGCGAAGTCCCGATTGCTCGTCCAGAGATAGATCGTGCCGCCACCGGTCCCGAGGCGACCCGGGCTACAGGTGTTGTCGATCGCGACGGGCACGCCATCCGGACGGAACTGCACCCAGGTGACGAGGGCCGAACGATCGGGCGTTCGGAAGCTCGACCCAGCGGCCGGAATCGTCAGGTCGAGCTCGTCGGGTGGTGTCTGGTTCGCCGCAGGCTTGTTGAAGCCCCAGCCGACACCGCGCTCGGCATTGAACGTGACGATCTCTTCGCCGGCGTCGATGCGACAATTCTGATTCGCGGAGCCCGGCGAACCGTCGTTCAGGACCAGGATCGGAACGGGATCACCCGCCTCGTTCTGGAGCGCCGTGCCAGCCGTGTCGCCAGCGCCGCCGATCGCGAAGAAGACGACGTGGTTGTTGCCGGTGCGGATCGCCTGCGCGCGCGCGATCGTGAAGGCGTCCGCGACCGAGCGCGCCGCCGCGCGACCGCGCCCGTTCTCGAAGTAGCGACTCATGCTCGGCACGGCGGTTGCCGTCACGATGCCGATGATCCCGACGACGATCACGACTTCGATCAGCGTGAAGCCCCCCGAACGGGGGCTTCCCAGAGCAATCCGTTTTCCTGCCTCACGCGACATCGCGATCCTCCAAGACGGGCGGGCGCCCGCCGTCCCGGGCGGAGTCGCAAGCGCCGTGCCATTGGCGTTCGTTTCGGCAAACGCTTGGTTCGATTGAGGATTCCCAACCACCGCGAACCCACCGCGCAAACCCGTGCAGCGCAATTTCGTGCGGGGTACGAAGCGGCTTGCACAGCCCCGGCGCGCACGCGCCTGCTTGCATGCAGGTGTTGCCTGGGCTAATCCGCTCTACACCACCGACGGTGGAGGGTGTTCCTCTCGACGACGGATCGAGTGATCCGGGTCGAAGGACTGGGACGAAACGAGAAGATTCCGACCGTGTCGCAACCCGACCGCAACCCGGCGCTCCGTCAGCCGGACTCTGGTCGACTGATCCAGCTGAACGCAGGCCAAACAAAGGCCAAACGAAGGCCGAGCGAAGGCGAAACGAGAGTCCGACGGAAGCAAGAGGGAACGAGGGCCGCGCGATCACGATCGCGAGATGGAATCGATTCGTACCTGCGGGAAGCCGGTGAGAAGCCGGCGCGAGCCCGTCGCTGTAACCGGGGACGAGCTGTACACGAAGCCACTGGCCACTGAACCGACCGGTCGCGAGACCGGATCAACGGCTCAGTGCTGGGAAGGCGTGCAGACTCGAAGGATCCGGGAGCCAGAAGACCGACCCTTCAGCGGCGCTACGACTCTCGGGAACAGAGGGCGTAGGGCGAAACGAAAGGCAGGCCGTCACGTCGCTGCACGAAGCAGGGACGCGACCCGCTGTCTCGGCTGATTCCGTCGCCCGCGATCTGCGCATCGCGTAGAGCGGGCGCAGCCGGCCGGCAGCCCAGATGCACCCGCAAGGCCGAAGCGCCGAACGGAGCTCTTTCGCGGCACCCCCGCTCCCTGGCTTTTCAGCCCCCGCGACCTACGCGGGCCCACTCCTCGAAGCGTCGTCGTCGCGCGCCGTCCTCGACCGTTCGACCCCGATCGGGCCGAACGCGGACGCCCGGACCCGGCGTCCAGAGGAGAATGCATGTCCCGTTTCCCGATGAGCGACCGCCGCGCGCGGATTCGCAGGCTTTCTCGCTCCACCCGCCTCGCATCGCTATCGATCCTCTCACTCCTGCTCCCTTTCGAGAGCGCCGGTGCCGGCCCTTTCGACGAGCCGGGCTGGTCCGCCTCGAACATGGTCGGCTGGGCGACGGCCGTGGAATCCCTCGTGCGGGGCCCGCGTGACCTTGCGGCTCCCGAGCTCGGTCTGGCCGATTTCGGCGAAGCGTCGAACGCGCTGGGCGAGCCGAGCGGCGATCCCGCTCACACGGTCTCGCTCGGTGACGGAGGCCAGGCGACGCTCCACGTCGCCAGCGGGATCATGAACGGGCCCGGGGACGACTTTGCGGTCTTCGAGAACGCGTTCTTCGATCTCTTCGGTCTCTTTGCCGAGCTCGCCTTCGTCGAGGTCGGCAGCAACGGCGTCGACTTCGCGCGCTTCGAGGCACAAGCGCTCAACACGTTGCCGGTGGCGAGCTTCGACACCCTCGACCCGAGCGACTACGCCGGGCTCGCCGGGCGGCATGCAGCGCCGCTCGGAACCGGATTCGACCTCGCCGATCTCGCATCCTCGCCCGCGGTCCAGTCGGGCGACGTCGACGTCAACGACATTCTCTACGTCCGAATCGTCGATCTCGTGGGCGACGGCTCGAGTCTCGACCCGTCCGGACGCCCGATCTTCGATCCCTACCCCACCCCCTTCGAAACCGGCGGCTTCGACCTCGATGCCGTGGGCGTCGTCCATGCCCCCGAGCAGGTACCCGAGCCGGAGCCGACCCTCACCCTCCTTGCAGCGATCGCCACCCTCGCCGGCGCGGGCACACGCCTCGGCGCGAGGCGCCGACGTGCCCGCCGTCTGCTCGCGGCCACATCGCTCGTCCTCGCGGCGCCGCCCGCGCTCGCCCTGACTGCGACGTTCGAGGATCTCGGCCTCGCAAGCGAGTCATTCGAGAACGGATCGGGCCTCTCGGGCGGCTTCCAGTCGGGGGGCATCTTCTTCGAGAACGAGTACACGGCGGCCTTCGACAGCTTCTCCGGCTTCGCTGCCTCGACCACGACGGATACGACGACACCGGGCTTCGGCAACCAATCGAGCAACATCACCGGCGCCGGTGCCGGGGGTAGCGCCACCTTCGGCATCTTCTTCGGATCGGGCCACATCGTCCTGCCGAGTCCGCAAACGATCGTTTCGGCGGCGTTTACGAACACGACCTATGCCGCGCTGTCGATGCGATCGGGCGACCCCTTCGCGAAACAGTTCGGGGGGGACAGCGGATCGGATCCGGACTTCTTCCGGCTTCTGATCGAAGGACTCGACACCGCGGGCGCGTCGACCGGCGTCGTCGAGCTGATGCTCGCGGACTATCGCTTCGCCGACGACTCACTCGACTTCATCCTCGACACGTGGCTCGAGGTCGACCTGCGCTCGCTCGGCGTGGTCGAACGAATCCGCTTCGCGTTCGAGTCGAGCGATATCGGTCCGTTCGGGATCAACACGCCACAGTATTTTGCGATCGACGACCTCCACACGGTTCCCGAGCCGGGGACGGCCTTGCTGCTCGGTGTCGGACTCGCTCTGCTCGCAGCCCCGCACAGAAACGAGCGTTAGGCGCGGATGCGCCTCCCACGCCGGAGACGCTTGGATCGGTGGGTCGGAACGAGGCGGCGGTGCCACGACGCCGCCTGCGTCCCGGCCCGCACGAGCGCCGCTGTGCCCGAGTACGCGAACGGCATTCGCCTGGCGACCGTGCGAGCCGGTTGTCTCACCCCGCTCCTGGTCGTCGAGCTGATGTTCCGCGCCGCGGTCGGTCTCGCCGATGCGGATGCCGATCGAAGTCGAGAGGCGCGCGAGGCGGGCAACCCGATCGCATCCCAAACCGCGGGTCCACCGGTCGAGGAGATGCTCGTCGTCGGGGAGCCGAGGCCCGAGCTCGATGTGCTCCCCGGCTCGACGACGACCCGAATCGAGACGGAGCTGCGCTTGATCGAGGGCGCCGGGCTCGACGACCTCCTCGCCGAGGTTCCCGGCGTCCAGATCCGCCGGTTCGGCGGGCTCGGCGAACGCTTCGAGATCTCGATCCGCGGCTCGCGACCGGAGCAGGTTCCCGTGCTGCTCGACGGCGTGCGGCTCGACTCGTCGCTCTCCGGGCGCAGCGATCTGTCGACGCTCTGCCTCGACGTGGTCGAGGAAATCCAGGTCACCCGCGGCGCCGGCGCGGCGCGCGCCGGTAGCGGGGGAATCGGGGGCGTCGTCAATCTCGTCTCGCGCCGCCCGACGGAGCAGCCCGAGACCCGCGTGCGGATCGGCGGGGGCCATTTCGGCACGGTGGAGGGCAGCTTGCGCCACGCCCGCCGGCTCGACGATTGGGATCTCTCGCTCGCGTACTGCGGATTCCATAGCGACGGCGACTTCGAGTTCCAACGGGCTCCGAGTCGCACGCAGGGCAATACGATCGGCTCGGCCGAGATCGTGACGCGCGAGAACAACGACGCCGATCGCCACACCGCACTCTGGCAGCTCGGTCGCACGCTCGGAAACGCGCGCATGCGCCTCAGCCAGCTCGGCAGCCATCTCGAGCGCGGCGCGCCGGGCCTCGAGCAGGACCCGAGGACGCGTGCGCGCGAAGAGAACGCCTCGCTCCTCACGCGTCTCGGACTCGACCTGACGGGAGCGACTCCAGCGGCGGACCAGGACGCCGCGTCGGGTGAACGAGTCGGGCGCTTCAGCACCACGCTCTCGCATCGCTTCGAAGACAACCGTTTCGAAGATCCAGAGCCCACCGCCGGCCGCGACGAGATCGATTCCGAAACGACGCTTCATACACTCGCCGGCCAATCGAGCTTTCGCCTCCCCTTTCATCTCCTGGGCGGGCGCCACGACGCAAGGCTGCTGGGCGAAGCGCGCTTCGACCATCGAGGCTCGAACGAAGCGAAGAGCCGCTCGCGCGCGGGAGTCGCCCTGCGGGCCGAGCTCAGCAGCCACTACTTCGAGGGCCGTCTTCGCGTGTCACCATCGCTGCGCTTCGAACGCTATTCGGGGCTCTCCGAGGAGTGGCTCCCCGGCCTCTTCGTCGAGGCCGATCCAGTCGCGTTCTGGTCGATTCGCGCCGCAGCCTCGCGCAGCTACCGCATTCCCTCATTTCAGGAGCTCTATCTGCCCGACAGAGGATTCGAGCGCGGCAACGAACGACTACGACCGGAAGAGGCCTGGAACTTCGAGGTCGGAACGCGGCTGTCGAGCCCTCTCGACTCGGCCTGGCTCGACCTCGAGATCGAAGCGACCTGGTTCCGGGGCGAGATCGACGAGTCGATCGTCTTCCAGCTGATCAGCAGCAACGTCGTGGCGCCCGTCAACACGGGAGCGGCCGAGACCCGTGGCTACGAGCTGAGTCTGCGCTGGACACCTCATCCTTGGTGGCGGATGACGGCGGCACGCACCGTCACCCGCACGAAGCTCGAATCGACCGGGCGCAACGTGGCCGGGATCGCCGTCTCGCAGATCGACGGACGTTTCGAATTCGGTCCGCGGGACCGTTTCAAGCTCGTCGGCGAGATCCACTACACGGGTCGCATCCCGCTCGACAGCGGGGGGCTCGCCGAGCTGCCCTCCCGCGTCGCGTACGATGCGAGCCTGGCGATCGACCTAGCGCGAATTCCGGGCTTTGGAGGAGCCTGGCCCGGGCGCTCTCTCTGGCTGAGCTTGCGCGGCCGCAACCTCGGAGACGTGGCGCTTCGCGATACCCGCTCCTTCCCGCGACCCGGCCGCAGCGCCTCGGTCGCGCTCGAGGGTGTGTTTTGAAGCGCGTCGACGCGACACGCTGGCAGCCCTTACCGGAGTCGCGCGCGGCGCCCTGCGAGACGCCCGCCGCAGGCCTCGCGCATGTGCTCATCGCGTTGCTGGGTGCCGTCGCACTCGGATGTCCCGGCGACGGCAGCGGTGGTCGCTCGCCGCAGATCCGCTTCAACGACACCCCGGAGTGCATCGTCTTCGCCGGCGGCTTCCCGTCGGGCTTCGCGCGGCTCTCGGGCGACGTGAACCACGCGGCGGTCGCGCAATTCGCTCCCCCCGCGATTCTCGGCCTCGACCTCGAGCGCGAGCCACCGCGCCTGCTGGCCGAGGAATCGATCCCCGGCTGGCCCGAGCTCGCGAGTCCGCGCTGTGGCGGGGTCCGCGTCGACAGCGATGCAGACGGACGCGCGGACGCCGACCGAAGCGACGCACTCGGCTTCAACTGCCTGACTCCCGCCGCGGGAAACCTCAGGGCCCTCTCGCCCGGCCGCGTCGGCCTCGTGACCTCGGGCTACGAACAGGTTCTCCTGATCGAGCCCGAGAGCGGCCGCTTGCAGAGCGTCGAGCTCGCGACACCGCCCGCGAGCAGTGGCTTCGACCCGTCCGACTGGCCCTTCTGGCCCGCCCCCGGCGTGCGTCCCTACCAGTCCGGATTCTCCACGCGTGTCTGCGTCTACGGCGACGACTTCGAGGATTCGCTGGGCGATCCGATCGGACCGAATCCCCGTTGTGACGCGACGCGCGCGGGCTTCGTGACGAGCTTCACGGCGGATCTGCTGCGCCTGGAGGATCGCCTCTTCGTGGTGACCTCGAATCTGATCCGGTCTTCGCGCGCGCAGTTCGCACCCGGCACCCTGCTCGTCTTCGACTACGACGAGCGCACGACGCCGCCACGTGTCGCTCCGGCGATCGATGCTGCCGTCTATCCGACCACGGGCTTCAACCCCACCACGCTCACGCCCTACACGACGCCCACCGGCCGACGACTCGTACTCGTCGGCGTGAGCGGCGCGATCGCGCTCGGCACGGGCAGCGACCTCGTGCGCAGCGACTCGGCGATCGACGTCTTCGCCGTGGCGGAGCAACGCTTCATCGCGACGATTCCGCTCGGGCGCGCAGGCCTCGGCTTCAGCCACCTCGCGATCGATCCGTCGGGCCGCTTGGGGCTGATCGGTGGGGCGACCTCCCGTGCGCTCTTCGCGATCGACCTCGCAGCGCTCGATGATCCCACGCTCGGTGTGGGCGCGGGTGGCGCTTCGGGTAGCCCTTCGGCCGCCGCAACGATACCGCTCGACGGATCCGTTCCGGGTACACGTGATGCGCGCGTCTTCGACGGCGCGAGGCCCTTCGTTCTGCCGCGTCGCGGCGGGGGACCTTCCGACGCCGTGTGTACGACCCAGACCTCCGTCGCGATCCAGGCTCAAGGCGACTTCGCCGCTGCGACCGATTTCTGCGACGGAACGATCGTCCTGCTCGATCTCGGCTTGCCGAGCGACCGTGCGACGCCGATCGACCCCGATCGCGTCCTGCAGCTCGAGCGAATGATCGCCGCAGCTGCCCCGCTCGTCGACGAAGCGAGTGGCCAGATCCGTGCGATCGATCGCATCCTGCTGCGAGAGACGCCGGCGGCAGACCGCTTCGGCGGACCGGAGATTCACTTCACGGCCGGACTACCGGAGGGCGCCGTATGCGGCATCCGCCTCGAGTAGGCATCGCTGTCCCATCGTCTCCCGCCGTCGCGGACGCGATCGCGACCGTGCGTCGGATCGGACTCGCGGTCTGGATGACGGGCTGCGGCGTACTCGGCCTCGCCGCCTCCGCCGACATGGCCGCGCCGAGTCCACGGCTCGATCCCATCCGACTCGAGCCGACCGTCGTCTCGTTCGCTGCGCGCGGCGTCGATCCCGGCGCACCGCGCGCCCTCGAGCTCTGGCTCGAGCAGGGGGGCCGCACAGTCCGGGTCGGTCGCACGCATTCGACATCCGACGGCCGCTTCGACTTCGGCGAGCAGGTCGCCCCGATCGGAGCAATTGCCTACCGAGTCGTTCCGGTCGGTGCGCCGCTCGAAGCCGCTCCTGCCTCGCTCGTCGAGCGACGGCTGCCTCCACCGCTCGTGTCGCCCCTCGACCACGAGGGTCACGCATGGTCGATCGTACCTGCGCTCTCTCGCGGCGAGATCCGCGTCTGGGATCTCCGCAGTCGACGCCTGCTGCTGCGCCGTTCGATCGGCGACGAAGGTCGCGGTCGGCTCGAAATCGACCTCGAGGCCGAAGGCATCGATTCCCCGAAAGGCCGACAGGGTCACGCACCCGGCGGACTCCTCGCGATCGAGCACTGGCTGCCCGATGGACGGCGAAGTCCCGTCCGCCGCCTACCCCGACCGAACGCCGCGCCCCTCGCTCCCGCGACCGAGTAGACCCGCCGCACGATAGGCCACGAGACCCGCCGCGACGGCGACGTTCAGCGATTCGACCGCCCCCATCATGGGAATGGAGACCGGCTCGTCGATCACGCCGCGAACCGTGGCCGAGAGACCGGCGGACTCGCTGCCGAGGACGAAGACGGCGCGATGGGCCGGCTCGATCTCGAAGAGCGAACGGTCCGCGGCCGCATCGAGCCCGAAGACGCGAAATCCCTGCGACTGGAGCGTCACCAGGCCTTCGAGCAGCGACTCGCAACGCAGGATCGAGCACTCGAAGATCGCACCGACCGCCGCGCGGACGACCAGACCCCCGACCCAGGGCTGACCCACGACCGGCCAGACCAGGCCGTCCAGGCCGGCGGCCACGACCGATCGAACGACCATGCCGACGTTCTGCGCGTTGGTCACGCCGTCGAGGGCGAGCAGTCGCTGCGGCTCACGCGCGGCCGCGCCCTTGGCGCGATCGAGCCAGCTCTCGACGGTCGTGACGCGTAGGAGTCGGACGCGAGCGGCAATGCCCTGGTCATGCCGCGGCGCCCCCGTCCTGCGCGTCAGGGCTTCCCGCGTACACTCCTCGAACTCGATCTTCGCTCGATCGGCGAGGCGCGCCAGACGGGCACGATCGTCCGCTGCAGCGCCCTTCGCGACGGTGACCGCGCGCACCTCGGCGCCGTCGGACTCGAGCGCCGCGAAGACGGCGTGCCGACCGTAGATCGTGAGCTCGGATTCACCTCGATCGCGATCGCGCCTGGCCATGTGCGAAGCATGGTCGATCGCACCACGACCGCCACCCGCGAGTGCGCGTGAGCGAGCTCGTTCCACTAGCCCCGAGCATTCGTGACTCAGACGCGCCAGACGAAGCGGAGCCTGCCGTCGAAACGCTTGTTGTTCATGCGAAGGCAGACGACGTCGTTCAGGATCGGCGGAAATCGAGGCTCCGCGGCCAGCGTGGATCCGAGCATCTCGGCCAGATCGCGGGCGAGCTCGCAGAGCGGGCGACGCGGATCGTCGATCGCTTCGTCATCCCAGAGCACCAGGGCGAGATCGAAGACCGGTGCCGGCCCGAGGAGACCGCGATAGACGTCGCGGTCGAGCAGGTCGAAGCGATGGGCCCGCGTCAGCTCCACCACGCTCGAGAGCGCTCGTAGCAGCACGGGATAGGCGCTCTCGTTCTCGCTGCGTTGGGTGAACCCGAGCACGGGAAAGGGCCGCGCCTCACAGGTCACCGCCGCGTAGTCGATCACGCGCCGATCCGGGTCGTCGTGCGTCGCCGCCGCATCGGTCCGGAAGTCGAGATCGGTCGCCAGGACGGTGAACGAACAGCCATCTCCTTGGACGAAGAGCTCGCGGGTCGGATAGAAGAAGCCAGTCCGGACGTCCGCGTCGCTCTGGTGCAGCGTCTCGCGCGGGCCCGGTGGCCGGACGCCGCCTCGCGCGCCCTCGCTATCGAGCCCGCGCGCCTCGGCGACGCTCCGCAGCAGGTCGTCGACGACGAGCTCGGGGAACTGGAGCAGGTCGATGCACTCGGCCATCTGCTGCTCGAGCGAGAGGCTGCGCGTCCGCTCCTCGAGCGCGCGGATCGAAATCGGCGCGCTCGGTGTCCCGCCATCCGGCTGGGCTGCAGCGGGCTTCGCGTTCCCAGCGAGCGGTTTTTCGGCGGCAGACATGGCGCGACCCCGGAGCTCAGACCCTCCGGGATTCCTTCGGCCATCTCCCGACCGAGACTGAGTCGTCGAGGCGGAATTTTCCGCGCAGATCGGGGTCGAGTCAGTTGCTCGGTGCCAGATCGCGGACGGCCTGCCGCAGATCATCGGCATGCAGAATCGCGAGTGCCGGCGTCGTCACCCCCGCCTCGCAATAGCGCGCGACGTGCTCCCGACACGCCTCCGGCGGGCCGTGGATCACGAGGTCGTCGACGACCTCGTCGGGGATCGCTTCGAGCGCCGCCTTGCGGTCGCCTGCCCGCCAGTGGTCCCGCATCGCCGCCAGCCGATCGCCGCGACCGAGCCAGTCGTGGAAGGCCGCATAGACCGGGACGTTCAGATAGGCCGCCGCCGCTCGGCGTGCGATCGCACGGGCCTTGTCGCGATCTCGCGTCGGAACCACGAAGAGCCGCGCCACGATCTCCTTCGCGCCGCGCCCTTCCCCGACGCCGTCGACGCCGCTGCCGCATCGCGCGTCCTCGCCCCCGCCCTCCGCACCGGCCGCGTGCACGATCGGCGCAACGGTTCGCACGTCCTCTGCGGAGAGCCAGTTCAGGATCGCCCCGTCTCCGACGCGACCCGCGAGCCGCAGCATCCCCGCGCGCAGGGCCGCGATCAGAATCGGCGGCTGATGCGTGAGCGGATTCATCTGCAGTCGGAAGCCCTTGACCGCAAAGCCCTCGAAAGACTCGTCGATCTTCTCGCCGGCCAACGCGCGCCGCAGGAAACGCACGGTGTCGCGGACGCGTCGATAGGGCTCGCGGAAGGGAATGCCATTCCATCGCTCGACGATCACGTCCGACGACGTGCCGATTCCCATCGCGAAGCGCCCGGGGGCCGCTTCCGCGAGACTCGCCACACTCTGCGCGAGGAGCGCTGGCCCCCGTGTGAAGGCCGGGATGATCGCGATACCGAGTCGCAGCTCCGGCGCCCAGGCGGCCGCGAGTGCGAGCGGTGTGAAGCCGTCCTGGCCGCCGGCCTCCGAGGACCAGAGATCCGTGTAGCCGAGGTCGACCATCTCGCGCAGCCAGTCGCGATGCGCCGACAGTGGAATTCCGTTGATCGGAATCGTCATTCCGTAGCGCGTCATCACTCAGTCCTTCGTCCGACGTTTCCGTCCGCGGCCTGCTGTCCCCGACGATGTCTGCGCAGCCGCCTGACGAGCGACCTTCGCCCAGGTGTCGCGCAACGTCGTCGTTCGGTTGAGAACGAGCTGACCGGGCTTCGAGTCCGGGTCGACACAGTAGTAGCCGAGTCGTTCGAGCTGGATGCGCTCTCCGGGGCTGGCTCGTTCGAAGGCGGGCTCGAGCTGTGCCCGCTCGATCACTTCGAGCGAATCGGGCTCGAGGGCCGCTTCGAGCCCGCCCTCGCGATTCGGATCGGGCTCCGGATCGCGGAAGAGCGGGCGATAGTGGCGCACCTCGGCGGCGATCGCGTGCTTCGCCGACACCCAATGCAGGGTGCCCTTCACCTTTCGACCGTCCGGGGCGTCGCCGCCGCGCGTTTCCGGGTCGTAGCTGCAGCGAACCTCGACGATCTCACCCCGATCGTCCTTCACGACCTCGCGACAGGTGACGAAGTAGGCATAACGAAGTCGGACTTCCCTGCCGGGCGCGAGGCGGAAGAACTTCTTCGGCGGGTCCTCCAGAAAATCGTCCCGCTCGATATAGAGCTCCCGTGAGAACGGGATCTGGCGACTCCCTGCGCCCGCGTCCTCGGGGTTGTTGATCGCCTCGAGCCACTCCTCCGCGTCCTCGGGATGGTTCTCGATGACCAGACGAAGCGGACGTAGCACGCCCATCCGCCGTTCGACCTCGCGGTTCAGGACCTGGCGAACGTGGAACTCGAAGTTCGCGAACTCGATCAGGTTTTCGCGCTTCGCCACGCCGACGGCATTACAGAAATCGCGAATCGCCTGGGGCGGGTAGCCCCGCCTTCTCATCGCCGCGATCGTCGGCATTCGCGGATCGTCCCAGCCGCGCACGTGCCCCTCTTCGACGAGGCGACGCAGCGCGCGCTTGCTCGTGATCGTGTGGGACAGATTGAGCCGAGCGAACTCGATCTGGCGCGGACGGCTCGGCGTCTCCAGCTGATCGAGAATCCAGTCGTAGAGTGGGCGATGGTCCAGGAATTCGAGCGTACAGAGGGAGTGGGTGATCGACTCGAGCGCGTCCGAGAGGCAATGCGCGAAGTCGTATAGGGGGTAGATGCACCAGGCGTCGCCGGTGCGATGGTGGGTCTTCTTCTGTATCCGGTAGAGGATCGGATCACGCATCGCGACGACCGAGGCCGCCATGTCGATCTTGGCGCGTAGCACGCGGGCGCCGCTCTCGAACTCACCCGCACGCATGCGGGTGAAGAGATCGAGGTTCTCTTCGACGCTGCGCCCGCGAAACGGACTCTCGACGCCGGGCTCGGTCAACGATCCCTGATGCGCGCGAATCTCGTCCGCCGACTGATCGTCGACGAAGGCCTTGCCCTGGCGGATCAGGTCGACCGCGAACGCATAGAGTCGCTCGAAGTAATCGGACGCGAAGTAGAGGTGCTCACCCCAGTCGAATCCCAGCCAACGGATATCGGCCTTGATCGCCTCGACGTACTCCGTCTCCTCCGTAGCCGGATTCGTGTCGTCGAAGCGCAGGTGACAACGACTGCCGGGATGCTCCGCCGCCAGCCCGAAATCGAGACAGATCGCCTTGGCATGGCCGAGATGCAGGTAGCCGTTGGGTTCCGGCGGAAAGCGCGTGACGACCGCTTCGTGGCGACCGGCGGCCAGATCTTCCGCGACGATCGTGCGGATGAAGTCGAGTCCGCTCGTGGGCGCACCGCCTGCATCAGCATTACTCGAGCCCTCGCCGCCCGCTGCATGATCGCTGTCTACCGACACGATTCGCTCGCCCCCTCGGCCTCGTGGCCGCCCGACGTCGTCACGCCGCGGAGTCTCGCATCACGCGCGGCCAAGGGCAAAGTGTGCCGGAGGCCGGTCGGCACGGCGCGGCCGAAGGCGACGGCGGCCGCTTCGCGTCGCTCGTCGCCTGCTATGCTGCGGAGCGATCAGGAGTCCGGGACCATGCGTTTTCTCAACGAAGCCGCGATCGAGTTGATCCGCGAGCGCTTCGGGACACCGGTTTACGTCTACGACCAGCGAACGCTCGAGGCCGCCGCCGACCGCGTCCTCGCGTTCCCAGCGCCCTGCCCCCTCGTCGGCCGGTTTGCGATGAAGGCGCTGCCGACCGCTACGATTCTGCGCGTCTTCGATGCCAAGGGCTTGCACATCGACGCGAGCAGCGGCTTCGAGGCCGAACGCGCACTGCACGCAGGTATCGCACCCGAGCGCATCCAGATCACGGCCCAGGAGATCCCCCACGACCTGAAGGGCCTCGTCCAACGCGGCGTGCTCTTCAACGCCTGCTCGCTGCATCAGCTGCGTCGCTTCGGCGAGCATTTCCCGGGTCGTCCGGTCTCGATTCGCGTGAATCCCGGTCTCGGATCGGGACACAACAATCGAACCAACGTCGGCGGTCCCTCCTCCTCATTCGGCATCTGGCACGAAAAGCTCGATCGGGCCCAGGCGATCGCTCGGGAATTCGACCTCACTCTCTCTGGCCTGCACACCCATATCGGCTCCGGAGGCGATCCGGAGGTCTGGCAACGCTGTGCCGCGCTCACGCTCGAGATCGCCGAGCAGCTGCCCGATCTCGATCGGCTCTCGCTCGGCGGCGGATTCAAGGTGGCGCGGCTGCCCGAAGAACCGAGCGCCGACCTCGAAGCGATCGGTCGGGCGCTCCTACCGGCGATCTCGGAATTCGTCGAACGCCGGATCGCATCCGGCCGCCTACGAGCCGCCGAGGATTTCCAGCTCGAGATCGAGCCCGGCAGCTTCCTCGTCGCGAATGCCGGCGCCATCGTGGCCGAGATCATCGACATCGTCGACACCCTGCCCGGATCGGCGTTGACCGGCGAGCGCCGAGGAGCGGACGCGGTCGACGAAGCGAACGGCCATCGCTTCCTCAAGGTCGATACCGGTATGACGGAGCTGCTCCGTCCGTCGCTCTACGGTGCGCAGCATCCTCTCCACGTCGTGGCACATGGTCGTCCGCCGAGCCGCGAACAGGTCGACTACCTGATCGCCGGCCATTGCTGCGAATCCGGCGACATCTTGACCCCCGCGCCCGGCGACCCGGAAGGCCTCACGCCCAGACGGCTCGCGCGGGCCACGATCGGCGACACGCTCGTCATCGAAGGAGCCGGCGCGTATGCGTCCGGCATGGCGGCCAAGAACTACAATGCGTTCCCCGAGGCCGCCGAGGTCCTGATCGATCGCAGAGGGGAGCCGCGGCTGATCCGGCGGCGGCAGCGCCTCGAGCAGGCGCTCCAGAACGAGCTCTGAGGTCGATTCGCCCGATCGCGGCGCGTTAACGGCGACGCTTCGGCTTCTGACGGAATCCCTTGCGTCCTGCCATGCCCTGACCCGCGCGGTACTGTGCCGGCGGCTTCTCGAGCTGCAGCCCGAACCAGGCCATACCGAAGCGTTTCATGTTGAGCTTCTTGCCGTTGCGTAGACGATCGAGGTTCTCCTGCGTCGACTCGTTGCTCTTCTCGACCTTCTGGGCGGCGAGGAGCTTGTTGATCGCCGCCTCACGATCGCCGTCCTTCGCGAGCATCCAGGCGTAGACGTGATAAGGCATGATCTGCTTCTTGTTCGCCCGGATCGCAACGTCGAGCGCCTCCCGTGCCTTGTCCTTGTGACCATTGCGGTACTCGAGTGCCGCCTGGGCCAGCTTGGCTTCGGTCGCTCGTAGGCCAGCCCGCGCGAGATGTTCCGACGCCTTCTTCTCGTCGCCCGACGCGAACGCAAGCAGCCCGATCTGCGCATGCAGCTGGCCCTCGAGCAGGACCTGCCAACGCGAGAGTGGCATCATCTCCTCGAGCTGTGAAATCGCCAGCTGCGTCTGTCCGCTCTGGATCTGCTTCTGGATCGCCGCAAACCGCGGCTCGACGCGTCGGGCCATGATGCGCGAGAGCACGACGAACGCGACGAGGGAGACGACGACCGAGAGCAGGAGCCCCATCTGCCAGGTCTTCCAGAGCTCGAGCAGCGTCCAGATCGCGCCGGACGCCCCGCCGATCAGTAGCGAGATCAGAATCGTATACATCGACCCGCTCGGTCCTCCTCGCCCGCGAGCCAGCTCCCCGGCGCTCCACGGGCGTTCGAAAGTAGCAGCCCACCGGACCCTCGCGGGGCTCCCGCGGCGCCCGATCGGCCTCCACGAGAACACCGCCGCCCGATTCGCTCGGACGGCGGTGTAATCGCTCGGTCTCGGATTCAGCGAAGACGAGCCCGCCGGCCCATGACCACGAGCTAGAATTTGTAGCCGAGCCCGACGGTCGTCCGCGTCGTGAGCTTGTTCGTATCGTCGGGTGCGTCGTTGAAATACTCGACCAATACGCCCGTGCGGAAGGACCACGCTTCGCTCAGTGGAACACCAAAGATGATCTCGGTGCGCAGGAGATAGGCCTCGAAGTCGTTCGCCGGTACGAATGCCGAGCCCGTATGCGTGAACTCGATGCGTCCGTCGAACATCAGGTTCGCGTAGTCGAAGCCCGCGACCAGATCGGCGAAGTGATCCTTGTCCCCGTTTTCCGCTACGCCGGTACCCGTACCGCCGTTGGTGTTTCCGTCGTAGATCTCGTAGCGATAGCCGACGCCCGCCGAGATGTCGAAATGATCGGAGTTCGCTGCGTCCTCCCCCCACGCATCGCCCTTCCAGAACCGATAGCCCGGTCCGGTATTCACCCTCACACGCAGCTCTCTATCCTGCGTGTTGTCTCGCGAGAGCTCGGAGCCGGTATCCCAGAAGAAACGATCCGAGAAGAGATGCTTCCAGTCACCGAAGAGCGCCTGGGCGTTCTGAATCGTCTCCGTCCCGTCCTTGTCGCGCGTGCGAGACGTGCCGTAGACGCCGGAGAAGCGCACCGAGACTTCATCCTTCGCCCAGGCCCGGTCCGCATTCGCATCGATCGAGCCCGAGAACGTGTCGGTCGTACCCGATTGCGCCGTCACACCGACGTTGATGCCACCGGTCCAGCCATCCGCTTCCTGGCCCTGCGCGACGCCAGCCAGCATCGAGAGCCACAGGCCCCCGAACGCGACGAGGCCGCCTCCGTGAGTCCGCTTCCATCTTCTCGTCCAATCGAACATCCTGTCTCTACCCCCTTGGTTCCATCTCGGACGCGACTGCGCGATCGCCTCGGTCCGACCCCTGTGAGGCGCTCGCGGCGCGTAGCCACATTCGCCTCGGTGATGAGCGAGCCTGTCGTTGAAGACCCGAGAGCTCTCCCGACACCAATCGCCCGAATACCGACTGATCGCCGCAAGTGAACAAGGGCGAGCCACATAACATCGGACCCGCCGCACGACTACGGTCAGCAATCAATGCGGTCGCGTATGCTAACCGTCACGACGCCATCGCACATCGCAGCTCATGCTGCGAGCCCCGACTCGACGAGTGCCATGTGGCTGCCCGTGCGAAACCCAGATTTCCGGAGATCCGAAACGACGTGCGCCGGGCGCGGGGAAAAGCCCTGTCTCGGATTCGCGATCGGCTATGCGCGATTCCGAAGCGCGCTCGAAGCGTCGCCTATCGGGCGCGCAACGCGAGCTGTGTCGCGACGCGACCTTCCGTGTCGACCTCAGTCGTGCCGATCTCGCGCAGATAGACGCGTGCCGCATCGATCTGCTGCGTTGCCAGAATTGCATCCTGAACGGCCAGCGCGCGCGCGCGAGCGAGTGCGCGCCAGTCGTCGCCGGCCGCCTGGTTCGCCCCCGTGGCCTCTCCGCTGTCCGGCTCGCGCGAATTCCCGCCCGCGCTGGCTCCCGGTGTCGACGCGACATCGACCCCGGGATCCGCTCGGCCCTGGATATCGAGATAGAGCGACGGTCGTTCCGCCAGCACCTTCACGATCAGGTCGATCTCGCCGAGCTCCTTCTCGCTCAATCGGTCGGAGCCCACTTCGAAGTCGACGCTGGCGAGCTCATCACCCGCCGCGCCGACGACACCCGCAACCCCGGCGACGACCGCGAAGGGCGACGTGGCGACGCGACTGATCAGCTGGGTCAGCGTCTCCCGAAGCAAGCTGAACAAGTCGAAGCCCGGGTCATCCAGATCTCCCGCGATCGGCAGGGGAACTTCGATATTTCCCTTCATGTCTCGCAACACCTCCACGGCGAGCGCGACGGGGAGTCGCGTCGCCTGGCTCGAATCGATCCGCTCGCCGAACCGGAATCGCTCGAGCCGGAAGTCGTTGCTGGCCTCGAGATGATTCGCCTTCAGCGCGTAGTGCAAGCGCGCACCGAGCTTGCCTTGATCGATCGCGCGACCCACATAGCGGCCCGAATACGGCGAGAAAGCCGGCAACGAGATGCCGGAGGCCTCGAGTCGGAGATCGGTGAACGCCCGGCTGGCGAGCGGATTGATCTCTCCATCGATCTCGATCGGCGCGGTGCGATCGATCATGCCCGCGAGCGTGACCCGGGCGCGTGCGCTCGGATCCGAGGAGAGCCCCTCGATCGTGCCCGTCAGGTCATCGAGCGAGATCGAGAAAGCGGGCTCGACGCTCCGATCCTCCATCTGCGCCGCGACGTCGTCGAGTCGGATCCGTGCGATCCGAATCGCGGGTGCCGCAGACGAGCCGGCGGAGCCAGCGTTCGAACCCCCCTCGCTCGCGCCTCCATTCGCATCGGAAGGGGTGAGGATTCGCGAGAGGTTGGTCTCGCCGTTCGCGTCGAGTGCGATCCTCGCACGCAGGACCGACAAGGCGATCTCCTCGATCGCGAGCTGCGGCGCCGGCGACGTCTTCGCATCCGGCGCGGTCGCGTATTCGATTCCGCTGAGCTCGAACCGCTTCCAGCCCAGAAAGGGCTCACGCCCACCCGGCTCGAATGTCTCGAGCTCGTCGATCCGCGCCGAGCCGGTGACGCGAACTCCGGCGCCGCCTCCCTCTCCCTCTGCGAGGTCGACCTCGAGTGCCGTCGACAACGTGCCTTCGGCGATTCCGAGCCGCGCCACGCTCGCCAGGTAGGACTCGAAATCACGCAATCGAATCGCCTCGAGCTCGACTCCGAGCCGTCCCGATAGCGGGCCAACCGAGACGGGACCGCGGAGAGCGAGGCGACCGCCCTCGCCGAGCCCGGAAGCCAGATCGACCCGCATGCTCGTCGATCCGGTATCGGATCCGCCCCCGCCCGATGCGACCGCGTCGTCGTCGTTCGGCCCCGAACGAAGATCTCGGATCTCGAGCTCGAGCGGGGCCAATCGGATCGATACGGGCTCTGCCGGAACCCGGTCCTCGAATGCGACCTCGAAGCCCGCTACGCGTGTCCGACCGATCCGCAGAGCGGGTCCAGCGCCCTCGGTCGAGCCATCGGTCGTCTCGTCGCGTGTCTCGCCGGGCGTCGCCGGCTCCGCGGTCGTATTGCTCGGCTCGGCCGGCGCGAAGAGATCGACGAGCTGGAGGCTGCCGTCTGGAGCCCTGTACGAAGCGAGCGCGCCCCGGTCGACGTCGACGTCCTCGATCGCGAGCGATTCGAGTCCGGCAGCGCTCGCGCGTGCCCCGATCCCCGAGAGCGAGACGGACGGCAGCGCGATGACCGGTTCGCGGTCGGTCCGATCCAGGATCTCGAGATTCCGCAGCTCGAGCGAGCCGTCTTCGAGCGCGACGGAGAGTGCATCGCCACCTTCGAAGGCGTAGCGGAGACCGACCCCGAGTCGCCCGTCGGCGATCTCGAATCGAAGACCTTCGGATAGGTATTGCCATGGCACGCGGAGATCGAACGACTCCAGCTCGATCTGACCCGCCGACGCGAGCGGCTCGAGACCGAGCGATCCCTTCCAGCGCAGTCGAGTCGCATCGCCCAACGCGAGCTCCAGACGGTAGGGTGCTTCGGTTCCGGCGCGTGTCGAGAGCCGATCGAGCTCGAAGTCGATTGCCGTGAGCGCGACCTCGAAGGAAGGTGACTTCGACGCGTCACGAAACGAGACGGCTCCATCGGATACGCGGAGATGAGCGGCGTCGATCACGAGTGGCTCCGTCGCCTCGTCTCCCTCGACCTCGGCGCCCTCTTCCTCGGCCTCTGCGGCAGGTCCCGACCACAAGCGCGACAGATTGAGACCGCCGTCTGCGGCCAGCTCGGCGTCGACTCGCGGCCTCTCGAGGACGACCGAATCGAGCGCGACGTCGGCCGAGAGAAAGCCGACGAGGTTCGCGTCGATCGAGAGCACGTCGAATCCGACGAGCATCCCACCACGTTCTGCATCCGGCAGCGCGAATCCCTCTATTCCCAGGCAGAGCGTGAAGGGGTTGAACCGAACGGCCGAGATCTCTGGCGTGATGCCCGTCTGGTCGACGATCGCCTCGACGAGGAACCGCTCTGCGACGCGCGGTAGGAGCAGAAATCCCACGAGCACGTACAGAAGAAAACAACCGCCCAGGACGAGGGCGATCCGCTGGACGACGCGGGTCGAGCCTCTGCGCCGCGAGCGCGACGCTTCATCTCTCGGCTCCGATTCCGACATGCCCTCTCCTCCCACGAATCGGCAAGGACGCAGCAGGGTAACGGAGTCCTGGATCGTCGTGGTATCCGCCGGGGATCAGCGCGAGGCTGCTATGTTTTCCTGCGGGCTCGGGCGTCGGTGAGTCCCTGGAGTAGCGCGCAGTGAGCCCACTACAGCACGAAGGCAAGCGAGCCGAGTCCGGCGACTCCCAGGATCCCCGCACACGACTCGCGAGTGCCGACCCGGACGTGACGCCCGCGCGGGATTTCGCGACGGCCGAGCACCTCGCCTTCGTCGCCGCGCCGACGGATGCGGCCGAGGCCGCGCGCGAGCTGCTCGAGGCGCGCTATCCGGCCAAGTCGCCGGCCGACGCCGACGTGATCGTCGCACTCGGCGGTGACGGCTTCATGCTCCAGACGATCCATCGGTTCATCGCCGAGACCAAGCCGATCTACGGCATGAATCGAGGCTCCGTCGGCTTCCTGATGAACCCTTTCGTTGCCGATCGTCTGTTGGAGCGGATCCGAAGCGCCGAGTCCGCGATACTCCACCCGCTCAAGATGATCGCCTACCTCGAGGACGGCGCGAAGGTCGAGCTCTCGGCGATGAACGAAGTCTCGATGCTCCGACAGACACGCCAGGCGGCCAAGCTGCGCGTGCTCGTCGATGGCGTCGTCCGCCTGAGCGAGATGATCTGCGACGGCGCGCTCGTCGCGACGCCCGCCGGCAGCACGGCCTACAACCTGTCGGCGCACGGCCCGATCCTGCCACTCGACGCGGGGGTCCTCGCACTCACGCCGATCAGCGTGTTCCGCCCTCGGCGTTGGCGGGGCGCGCTGATCCCGCGCTCCTCTCGCGTGCGCATCGAAGTCCTCGAGGCCGACAAGCGACCGGTCAGCGCCGTCGCCGATTCGGCCGAGGTGCGCGAAGTGGTCTCGGTCGAGATCGAGGAGGACCGGAGCATCGCCGTCGAGGTCCTCTTCGATGCCGGCCAGAGCCTCTCCGAACGCAACCTGGCCGAGCAGTTCAGCCTGTAGCGAGCAGAGCCCTCCGTGTACGACTCTCCACGAATCGAGCGCGCTTCGAGCCGGCCATGAGCGACTGGCTGCTGCGCGTCTACCCGTGGCTCAAGGCCCTGCACGTGATCGCCGTGATCTCGTGGATGGTCGGGCTGCTCTACCTTCCGCGGCTCTTCGTACATCACTGCGATGCCGAGACGGGCAGCCCACTCTCGGAGAAGTTCAAGCTGATGGAAGGGAAGCTGTCCCGCATCATCATGCGACCCGCGATGATCGCGACGCTCTCATTCGGTGTCGCGATGATCGCGATTCCCGGGACGCCGGGCTATCTCCCGCACGCCGGAGGTTGGCTCTGGCTGAAGCTCCTCTTCGTCGCGGGACTGCTCACGATGCACTTCTTCTTCATGCGCTGTCGCGACGACTTCGCTGCGGACCGCAACGCACGTCCCCAGCGTTTCTATCGCTTCGCGAACGAGGCTCCCACGCTAATGATGATCGCGATCGTGATCCTCGTCGTCGTGAAGCCCTTCTGAGGACACGGCGCGCGCGATTCGACTCCCTACGCGGGCCCGACTGGAGCGACGTTTCGATGAAGATCTTCGTACTCGGATCCGGTGCCGGCGGCGGCTTCCCGCAGTGGAATTGCAATTGCCCGAACTGCAAGGGACTCCGCGCCGGAACGATCCGCACGCGTGCCCGGACCCAGTCCTCGCTGGCGGTCTCCGATGGTGGCGAGGACTGGCTCCTCGTGAACGCCTCGCCCGACCTGCGTGCCCAGATCGAAGCCTGCCCGGCCCTCCAGCCGCGCAGAGGCGTACGCGATACGGCGATCGCCGCCGTCCTGATCGTCGACGCCCAGATCGACCACTCCACGGGTCTCATGTCGCTGCGCGAGCACACGAAACGCCTGCCCGTCTACTGCACACCGAGCGTCCACGAGGATCTCACGACCGGCTACCCGCTTCTCCGCGTCCTCGACCACTATTGTGGCATCGACTGGCATCCCGTCGACGCGATCGGCGGCAAGGCCTTCGCGATTCCCGAGCTACCGGGTGTCGAGCTAGCGCCGCTGCCGATTCCCGGCGAAGCGCCACCCTACTCGCCGCGGCGCCACCAGCCGGCCGAGGACGATACGATCGGCGTGAGCTTCGTCGACCGGGCCAGCGGCGGGCGCGTCTTCTATGCGCCCGGGCTCGGCGGCTTTCCGGAGCGCGTGCGAGCGGAAGCGACGCGCGCGGATTGCGTCCTGATCGACGGCACGCTCTGGCGGGACGACGAGCTCTCGAGACGCGGTGCGGCGGACAAGACCGGGCGCGAGATGGGCCATCTCGCCCAGAGCGGCGACGATGGCATGCTCGAGCGACTCGCTTCCCTGCCCGGGCGCAAGATCCTGATCCACATCAACAACACGAATCCGATCCTCGACGAGGACTCGCCGGAGAGACGTCTGCTCGACGAGGCGCGGATCGAAGTCGCCTACGACGGCATGGAGATCGAAATCGGATGACGCCCGAATCCGGTCCCGCTTCGCCCGACACCGCAGCCGACGCTCGCCAGAGCCGCAACGAGTTCGAAGCACGACTGCGGGGCATGGAGCGCTTCTACCATATCCACCACCCCTTCCATATCGCGATGAACGAGGGGGGCCTCGATCGCGAAGCGGTTCGCGGCTGGGTGGCCAATCGTTTCTACTACCAGATCCAGATCCCGCGCAAGGACGCGGCGATTCTCGCGAACTGTCCGGATCGGGACGTGCGGCGCCAATGGATCCAGCGCATCCTCGACCACGACGGCCGCGAGGGCGACGAAGGAGGCATCGAGGCCTGGCTGCGCCTCGCGGAAGCCGTGGGCCTCGAGCGCCAGGAGGTCGTCGATCTGCGACACGTGCTGCCCGGCGTGCGCTTCGCGGTCGATGCCTATCTGCGCTTCGCACAGACCGCGGACTGGCAGGAGGCGGCGGCATCTTCCTTGACGGAGCTCTTCGCCCCCTCGATCCATCGCAAGCGACTCGAGAATTGGCCCTCGCTCTATCCCTGGATCGACGAGGGGGGCTACGGGTATTTTCGGCGTCGCCTCGGCGAGGCGCGAAGGGATGTCGAGCACGGGCTCGCTCTCACGCTCGACCGCTTCGAATCGCGCGCGGAGCAGGATCGTGCGGTCGAGGTCCTGCAGTTCAAGCTCGACATCCTCTGGACGATGCTCGATGCGATGTGGCTGGCCTATGTCGAAAAGCGGCCACCCTATGCCGGCTGTCCCGAAGCCGGAGCGACCGCGGCCGACATCGTTCGGGCCCGGACCGAAGGCTCCGGACCCGACTCGACGTGACCCGGCGAGATCGCCGACCGGAAGCGCTCGTACTCGACGAGGGAGTGCTCGCTCCGGGGGGCGTCTGCGAATTCGGATCCGCACTCGGCGTCGAGGCGCAGGGCGGCACCGTCGTGACGCCCTGGCGCGACCAGTTCCTCGCGGCCGAAGCGCTCGGTCTCGCCGTCGTCGAGACACCTGCATCGATCGCGACGGCCTCGCACGCTCAGGCGATCGTGCATCTGCAGAAGAGTCGCGCAGCGACCTTCGCCGATCTCGCCGAAGCCTGGCGCGTGCTACGGCCGGGGGGGCGCCTACTCCTCGCCGGAACCAACTCGCTCGGCGTCGTCTCCGCCGTCAAGCGACTGGCGGCGCAGATCGGCCAGCGGGGCGTCGTCGTCAGCAATCGCGCGCGGGCGCGGGTCGTCCGCTTCGAGCGCGACGACGGCCCGGGCCCGCACTTCGACGAGCCCTCCCCGTTCACGGCGTCCAT
The DNA here is from genome assembly GCA_965223565.1 of Myxococcota bacterium. Classification (GTDB taxonomy): domain Bacteria; phylum Myxococcota_A; class UBA9160; order UBA9160; family UBA4427; genus UBA4427. Next base: position 449,090 of record CBDCWV010000004.1, read on the forward strand.
CGAAGGACTCGATGGCGAGAGCCAGTGCCTCCAGATCGCAACGCGCCCGGGCGTCTTCAGTGCGAGCAAGCTCGACCCCGGCAGTCGGCTGCTGCTCGAAGCCCTGCCCTCGATCGGACTTCGCAAGCCGCCGCGGCGCCTGGTCGACCTCGGCTGCGGAACGGGCGTGCTCGGCCTCGCCGCAGCGACGCGCTGGCCCGAGCTCAAGTGCCTGCTCGTCGACGCGGACGCGCGCGCCGTCGCCTGCGCTCGGGAGAACGCCGAGCGCCACGGTCTCGCCCCACGCGCACGCGTCACCTGGTGGGACGCGCGCGAAGCCCCGAGCGAGCGCGGCTTCGACCTCGCCCTACTCAACCCACCCTTCCACCATCGGGGTCCGGAGGTCGATCTCGCTCCGGCCCTGGCGCTATTCGACTCGCTGGCGGGCTGGCTCGATCGACACGGTCGCGCGCTCGTGGTGGCGAACCACACGCTCCCCTACGAAACCCTGCTCTCGCAGCAGGGTGACGTCGAACGAATCGCGAGCGGAAATGGCTACAAGCTGCTGTCCGTCAGGAGGCACGCGCGCTCCGCTGCGGCGAGGGGACGAAAGTCTCCAGGCGCGAGATCCGGTGGCAGGTCGAGCCCGCCCACGCGGTCGCGATGAAGCGCGACGACCTCGGCGCCGAGGGCGCGAATCATGCGACGGACCTGGTGCCTACGACCTTCTCGTAGGACGAGCGAAGCGCGGCCGGGCGCCTCGAGCACGAGCGTCGCCGGCCGCGTGGGCGACGCGTCCCCCGCGAGTCGCAGCCCGGCTCGGCAGGCGGCGACCGCATCCGCGTCGAGCTGGCCGCGATAGCCGATCCGGTAGCGCTTCGGGAGCTTGCGCGATGGATGCGTAAGTCGATGGATCAGGTCACCATCGCTCGACAGCACGAGCAGGCCGGTCGTGTCCCGATCGAGGCGGCCGGCAACGTGAAGCGAACCGCTGCGAGCGTCGTTCGCGAGCAGATCGAAGACGAGCGGTGCCTCACGCGGATCGCGGCCGCAAGCGACACCACGCGGCTTGTGGAGGATCAGATCGAGTGGCACGGTCGGCGACGGCACGGTCCGGTGGTCGAGACTGACGCGCTCCGCCGAGATCCGTCGCTCGCTCTCGCGACAGACCACGCCATCGACGCGCACCCCACCGCGGCGGATCAGCCGACGCGCCTCCCGACGCGAGGCGAGGCCGGCGCGCGCCAGATAGGCATCGAGCCGCAAGCCTCGCGAATCGCTGGAACGTCGGGTGGACATGTGCGGACGAGTCTACCCGAGCGTCCCTGGAATCTCGTGCCGACCGGCAGCTTTCGGGCGCCAGGGTGGGCGCCTACACTGCGCGCCCGATCCCGGCGCTCGATCAGACGCGAGCGACGAAGACTCCGTGCGGATAGGGAACGCCGGCGGGAGATGCGAGCAGCAACGAGATGAAGATCCGGGTCTGCAAATTCGGGGGCAGCAGCGTGGCCGATGCGGGTCAGCTGCGAAAGGTCCGCTCGATCATCGAGGGCGAGGCGGAGCGGCGGTTCATCGTGCCCTCGGCTCCCGGTCGGCGAAGGGCCGACGACGTCAAAGTGACCGACCTTCTCTATCGGACGCACGATGCCGCGAGCCGGGGAGACTCGATCGCCCCGCTCTTCGACCAGATCGCCGAGCGCTTCCGCAAGATCGTCTCCGATCTCGCCCTCGACTTCGACCTCGAGTCGGCACTCGCCGAGGTCCACGATCGCATCCTCTCCTCGGCGGCAGACCGACAGGGTCCGGACTATGCCGCCAGCCGCGGCGAATACCTCTGTGGTCTGGTGCTCTCGCAGCTGCTCGATCGGCCACTGATCGATCCGGCCAGCATGATCCGATTCGGCGAGGACGGGCGCTTCGACGCAGAGGCGACGCAGGGCGCGGTCGCCGAGCGACTTCGCAGCGAGAGCGTGGGTGTGATCCCGGGCTTCTACGGTGCCCGTCCCGACGGTTCGATCAAGACCTTCTCCCGCGGCGGCAGCGACGTCACGGGAGCGATCGTCGCACGCGGAGTCGGCGCCTCGGTCTACGAGAACTGGACCGACGTCTCGGGTCTACTCATGACCGATCCCCGTATCGTCGACGCACCTCGAACGATCGAGGAGCTGACCTACCGGGAATTGCGTGAGCTCGCCTACATGGGTGCCACCGTCCTTCACGACGAAGCGATCTTCCCCGTGCGCGAGGCGGGCATCCCGGTCCATATTCGCAATACGAACGAGCCCTCGGCGCCCGGCACCCGCATCACCCGTGGCGGCTTCGACGCGCCACCGACCGGGCGCATCACGGGTATCGCGGGTCGCAAGGACTTCACGATCCTCGCTCTGGAGAAGACGCTGATGAACGCCGAGATCGGGTTCGGAAGGCGACTCCTCGGCGTGCTCGAGGATCATGGCGTGAGCTGGGAGCACATCCCGAGTGGAATCGACACGCTCTCGATCATCCTGAAGAGCGATGCGCTCGGTGATCGACTCGACGCGCTCGTCGCGGACATCGAACGCAGCTGTACGCCCGACTCGCTCGAGGTTCATCCCGGTATGGCCCTGATCGCAACCGTCGGCCGCGGCATGAGTCACGCTCCCGGCACCGCCGCCCGCCTCTTCGGCGCACTCGCCGACGCGGGCATCAACATCCGCATGATCGATCAGGGCTCGAGCGAGCTCAACATCATCGTCGGCGTCGAGAACGCGGACTTCGAACGCGCGGTCCGCGCGATCTACGACGCGTTCGTACCGGTGGCCGCAAGCGCGTGACCAAAGACACTGGGGAAGCCGCGGGCGATACGCTCCGTCCCACGCGATCGGCGTGCCAGCATACGGGGCCGCTGGCTCAGAAGCGATAAGTGAGGCCCGTGCTCAGGATCGTCATGTCGAGATTCGAGAGATCGTCCGCCGGCGTGAGATAGGCCGCCTCCGCATTCAACACGAGCGACTCGTTCAGCCAGAAGTCGATCCCCGCCCCGACCCGGAATGCCGCGTCGCTATCCGAGGCACGGCTTCGCCGACCGCTATTGAAGACGGTCTTCTGCTCGAGGCGAATACCGCCGACTCCGACCGTGACGAAGGGCTGAACCGGTCCTTGGAAGGGCAAGGCCTTGAGACTCGCGGTGATCGCGTACCCGTCGATCTCGGCACGGCCACTGCGACCCTCGAGGTCGAAGGCCTCGAAATGCTCGTAACGCACCTCTGCCGCGAAGATGGGAGCCAGTCGATAGCCGATGAACGCAGCACCGCCGGTGCTGCTCTTCACGATGATGCTGTCGTCGAAGTGTTCGGCCGCGTAGAAGAAGGCACCGCCGAAATAGGGCCCGCTTCGCTCCCGGCGCTGATCCGCTTCACGGCGCGCCCGATCCGCCGCCCTCGCCGCGATCGCCGCCTCCTCGGCCGCGGCCTCGGCGCGCGCGACCGCGTCCTCGAGTCGGCGCGAATCGACCTTCGACGCGCGACGTTCGGTCGTCGTCGGATCGTCGCGCGGAGGCAGGTCGGACTGGGCCGGCGCGACGCTCGCGAAAACGAAAGAGCAGAGCAGCGACAGGAGCCCCGTCAGCCAGGGAAGTTTTCGGCGCATCTTCGGTCCCTCCTGCCTCCCATTCGCCCGTCGCGGCCCAGACGCAACGGCCCGCGTCGTCTTCGAGGCCTCCATTCTCGCTTCGCGGAGCACGCTTGACGAGAAGAATCGTGTCGAATCATGCCGCGATCGGAGACGACCGAGGCCTTCGGACGTTGCAGGCCGATCGAACGACCCTTCGTGCAGAATCGCGGACCCACGCCTATCCTCGCGTCCATGCAGGGATATCGTAGCCGCACGACGACCTTCGGACGCAACATGGCCGGCGCCCGCGCGCTGTGGCGTGCGACCGGCATGACCGATGCAGATTTCACCAAGCCGATCATCGCGATCGCCAACAGCTTCACGCAATTCGTACCCGGCCACGTCCACCTGCACGACGTCGGCCAGCGCGTCAAGGCCGTCGTCGACGCCGCTGGCGGCTGGGGCGTCGAGTTCAACACGATCGCCGTCGACGACGGCATCGCGATGGGCCACGGGGGCATGCTCTACTCACTCCCGTCCCGGGACCTGATCGCCGACAGCGTCGAGTACATGGTCCAGGCGCACGTCGCGGACGCCCTGATCTGCATCTCGAATTGCGACAAGATCACGCCCGGCATGCTGCTCGCCGCGATGCGGCTGAACGTGCCGACGATCTTCGTCTCGGGCGGACCGATGGAGGCGGGCCGCTCGGCGGGCACGCACGACCGCAAGGGGCGGAAGCTCGACCTGATCGACCCGATGATCGCGGCCGGGGACGACGAGGTGTCGGACGAAGAGCTGCTCGAGATGGAACGATCGGCCTGCCCGACCTGCGGCTCGTGCTCGGGCATGTTCACGGCCAACAGCATGAACTGTCTGAACGAAGCGCTGGGACTGGCCCTGCCGGGCAACGGAACGATCCTCGCCACGCATGCCCGGCGCTGGGAGCTCTTCGAGCAAGCGGGCAAGCGCATCGTCGAGCTGGCGCATCGGCACTATCTCGAGGGCGACGATCGCATCCTGCCCCGCGGTATCGCGACCTTCGAAGCCTTCGAGAACGCCATGGCGCTCGACATTGCGATGGGCGGCTCGACGAATACGGTGCTCCACCTGCTCGGCGTCGCCCAGGAGGCGGGCGTCGACTTCACGATGGCGGACATGGACCGCCTCTCCCGTCGCGTCCCCAATCTGTGCAAGGTCGCGCCCGCAACCGAGCGCTACCACGTCGAGGACGTGCACCGCGCCGGGGGGATCTTCACGATCCTCGGCGAGCTCGATCGCGGCGGTCTCATTCATCGCGACGTCCACACGGTCCATGCCGAGACGCTCGGCGCCGCGATCGATCTCAACGACATCCGTCGCCCGACCGCGACGAAGGCAGCCCGCGAGCTGGCGCATGCCGCGCCCGGAGGCGTACGCACGACGGTCGCCTTCTCACAGGACAAGTACTTCGAAACCACGGACGACGATGACCGGGAAGGCTGCATTCGCGCGATCGATCACGCCTACTCCGCCGAGGGCGGCCTGGCGATTCTCTACGGCAATATCGCGCTCGACGGCTGCGTCGTGAAGACGGCCGGTGTCGACGAGTCGATCTGGCGGTTCGAGGGACCGGCGCGCGTCTTCCACTCACAGGACAGTGCCTGCGACGCCATCCTGAACGGCCAGATCAAGGAAGGCGACGTCGTCGTGATCGTCTACGAGGGACCCAAGGGCGGACCGGGAATGCAGGAGATGCTCTACCCGACCTCCTATCTCAAGGCGAAGAAGCTCGGCAAGGCCTGTGCGCTCGTGACCGATGGGCGATTCAGCGGCGGGACCTCCGGACTCTCGATCGGACACGCCTCGCCGGAGGCAGCCGAGGGGGGTGCGATCGGGCTCGTCGAGGAGGGTGATCGAATCGAGATCGATATTCCGGCGCGATCGATTCGGCTCTGTCTCGACGACGCGCAGCTCGCAGCGCGGCGCCGGGCGATGAACGAGCGGGGTGAGGCCGCCTGGACGCCGAATCGCAAGCGCGAGGTATCGCAGGCGCTCCGTGCCTACGGCATGATGGCGACCAGCGCGGCCCGCGGCGCCGTACGCGACATCGACCAGCTCGTCGAGCGCCACAAGGCCTGAGTCGATCCTGGCCGCCCCTCGCGTAGATCTGCCGCCTGGCGCGCCGCCACCCGCCCGCCATCGCGAGCACACGGTCGTGCTCGTGGGCGGCGGCCACGCACACGTCCAGATCCTGCGACGTTGGGCGATGGCGAGACCCCGGGACCTGCGGCTGCTCGTCGTGCTCGATCGCCCGGTCGCCGTGTATTCGGGCATGGTGCCCGGTCTCGTCGCGGGTCAGTACGAGCACCACGAGCTCGAGATCGACGTCGTGCCCCTCGCCCGTCGGGCGGGCGCCGGCGTGTTGATGACCCCCGCCGTCGACCTCGATCCCGTAACGCACACGCTCTCGCTCGAAGGTCGTCCACCGATCCACTACGACACGATCAGCCTCGACGTCGGCTCGACCGTCCGCGGCCTCGACCTGCCGGGCGTCCGCGAGCACGCGCTCGCCACACGACCGATCGGCACGTTCGTCGGCGAGGTCGATCGCCGTGCACTCGCCCTCGCACGGCTCGGTCGGCCGCCGCGCGTCGCATTGGTCGGCGGCGGGGCCGCTGGCGTCGAGCTCGCCTTCGCGCTCGAGGCGCGCCTGCGCGGAGCGGGCGTGCGGGGCGCGTTCGAAGTCGTGACGACCGACGAGCACGTTTTGGCCGGGGTCTCGGGCCGGGTCCGAGAACGGGTCGAAGACGAAATGCGCCGGCGCGGGATCACGACGCGAGCGGGAGAGCGCGTCGTCGCCGTGCGCGCGGACGGACTCGTCGTCGAGCCCGCAAGCGCCGGTCAACCCGACGGCGGGCCCGCCGACGCCGCGGGGCCCACGGATCGCCCCGCGGATCTCGTCGTCTGGGCGACCGGCGCCGCGCCGATCTCGTTTCCACGCCACGCGGGACTCGGACGGCTGGCCTGCGACGCAGCCGGTTTCATCGAGGTCCGCGACACGCTCCAATCGATCGGCTTCGACGACGTCTTCGCCGTCGGCGATTGCGCGCGCCTCGTCGACGCTCGCTGGGTGCCGCGCGCCGGCGTCTACGCCGTACGCCAGGGCCCCGTGCTCGAACACAATCTGCGCGCCCGACTCGAGGGGCGGCGCCTGCGTCGCTACCGACCCCAACGCGACTTCCTGTCGCTGCTGACGCTGGGAGACGGTCGCGCACTCGGTCACAAATGGGGCTTTGCGGCGCGCGGCAGGGTCGTGGCAAGACTGAAGGACGCGATCGATCGTCGTTTCATGCGTCGCTTCCAGATCCTCGACCGCGAGGGCCGACCGAGGCCCGAAGCCGCGCGACTCGGCGCGATGGGCGTCGATGGGGCGCCGGGTGCCGAAACGCGGGGCGGCGGCTCTTCGGAGATGGGGCGCGACATGGCTTGTGGCGGCTGTGCCGCGAAGCTCGGCGCCGAGCCCCTGCGCGACGCCCTGGCGCTCCTGCCCGAGCCGCCGGCCGACCCGAGCGTATTGCTCGGGCTGGCCGAGCGCGACGACGTCGCCGCGACGCGTGACGCTCACGGCGAGACCACGCTCCACAACGTCGACGTGATTCGCGCCTTCTGCGACGACCCGTGGCTCGTGGGCCGCGTCGCGGCAGCCAACGCCTTGTCCGATCTACACGCCAAGGGGGGTCGCCCGCGCTACGCACAGGCGATCATCGGCCTGCCCGATCTCGCGCCCGATGCGGGCCGCGATCGCCTCTTCCAGGTGCTCTCGGGCATCCGCGCCACGCTGGATCCGCTGGCCGTCTCGCTGCTCGGTGGCCACACGACGATCGGCGACGACCTCACGGTCGGGCTCGCGGTGACCGGCGACGGCGCCTCGGCGGCGGCACTCCTGCAACAGCGCGGTGCGCAACCAGGCGACGTCCTGCTGCTGACACAGCCGCTCGGCACCGGCGTGGTCCTGGCAGCCGACATGCAGGGGCTCGCTCGGGGGGCGTGGGTGCAGGCCGCCCACGCCGTCATGCAGCACACGAACGATGTCGCCGGCCGCATCGCACTCGAGTACGGCGTGCACGCCGCGACCGACGTAACGGGCTTCGGACTCGCAGGGCACCTCTCGAGCCTGCTCGCCACGGACGGCGACGGCCTGCGGGCGCACCTCTCGCGAAGTCGCATCCCGCTGCTGCCCGGCGCGGCGACGCTCTTTGGCAGCGCGCTCCGCAGCACGGCCCATCCGGCCAACGCCGCAGGGTTCCGTGCGACGATCGTCGGTGCGAGCGAGGAGGACGAGGCCTGGCTCTTCGACCCCCAGACTGCCGGCGGGCTGCTGCTCGCGGTTGCCGAGGCGGACGAGAAGACGACGCTCGATGCGCTGCACGCCGCGGGCGAGTCCGCCGCGACACGCATCGGCCGCCTGGTCCCGGCCGACGATCCGAAGCGCGCAACGAGCGCCGCAATCGAGATCGTCGCATGACAACGAGCGCTCACGCGGCCCGGAGCCCCGCTACACTGCGCGGGTCATGAAAGGCATCCAGCCAGCCTCACTCGAACGTTATTTCGCCGAGCACGTCGAGGGGGCCGTCCCCCCGCTTCGATTCAGCCAGATCAAGGGGGGCCATTCGAACCTCACCTACCTGGTCGAAGATCGACAGGGTCAGAAGACGGTGCTGCGTCGACCGCCGACGGGTGCCGTCCTCGCGACGGCCCACGACATGGCGCGGGAATACCGCATCCTCGCCGCACTCGAGAAGAGCGACGTCCCGGTTCCGCGCGCGCTCGCGCTCTGCGAGGACACGTCCGTCAACGAGGCACCCTTCTACGTGATGGCGTTCGTGCCCGGCCACGTCCTCGTGACGCCCGAGCAGACGACCGCCACGATCCCCGAGACGCGTCGTCGAGCCCTGGGCCTGCACGTGATCGAGGTGCTCGCGGCGCTGCACAACACGTCACCCGATGCCGTCGGCCTCGGCGATCTCGGACGCCGCGAGGCCTATCTCGCACGCCAGCTCAAACGCTGGAAGTCACAATGGGAGAAGACGAAGACCCGCGAGCTGCCGGCGATGGAGGCGACACATGCCCTGCTCGAGGCGAAGATGCCCGAGCAGGAGGGAGCGACGATCGTCCACGGCGACTACCGGATCGGGAATTTTCTCGTCGACGGCGAGGCGGGTCGCGTCGCCGCGGTCCTCGATTGGGAGCTCTGCACGCTCGGTGATCCGATGGCCGACCTCGGCTATCTCCTGAACGATTGGAACGGTCCGCACGACCGCGAACCGACCGGAAACGGAACCGGGCGGTCGGTGACCAGCTGCGGCGGCTTTCCGGATCGAGCCGAGATGCTCGCGCGCTACGAGAGCCTGACGGGACGCTCGACCCACGCGATCGACTACTACCGCGCGTTCCAGTACTGGCGACTCGCGGCGATCGTCGAAGGCGTGCTCGCTCGCTATCTGAAGGGCGTCATGGCGGAAGACGGCGACACCGCGGGCTTCCGGGCGCAGGTCGATGCGCTCGCCGAGGCGGCACTCGAACGCGCGAGCGCGCCGGCGCTCGCATGACGGCTCCTCTCGTGCGCCGCAAACACCACACGCTTCGCCGCGACAGGGATGGCCTAGGCGAACGGACGGACCCTTCCTCCGGGTCGTGCGCGGCGCGCGCGCAGCTTCTCCCGGCGGTGCTGCTGACGGCGATCGCGATCGCTTGCGGGTCCGACGGCGACGACGTCGGACGCACCCCGTACCGTCCGGTTGCAGCGCCGGAGCGCGCGATGAAGGCGGGCGCCGAGGCCGCGGCACTCCCGATTCCGCGCGACCTGCTCGAGAGTGAGCGTAATACGATCGAGGTCTTCCGCGACGCCGGTCCCTCGGTCGTCTTCGTGACGAACAACGCGCTGCGTCGCGACTTCTTCTCGACGAACGTGACCGAGGTGCCTCAGGGCACCGGCTCGGGCTTTCTCTGGGATCAGCGCGGTCACGTCGTCACGAATTTCCACGTGATCGAGAACGGACAGACGTTCTCGATCACGCTACCGGGCGGCGCGACGCGCGAGGCGCGCGTGGTGGGCGTCGAGCCACGCAAAGACCTCGCCGTCCTCCGCTTCGATACCGAGGGACTCGACGTCGCCGCGCTGCCGATCGGACGCTCCGACCGTCTGATCGTCGGCCAGAAGGTGCTCGCGATCGGCAATCCCTTCGGACTCGACCGCACGCTCACGACCGGAATCATCAGCGCGCTCGGGCGGGAGTTCCCGACCCAGGGTGGCTTCGTGATCGAGGACGTGATCCAGACCGACGCATCGATCAACCCCGGCAACTCGGGCGGCCCTCTGCTCGACTCGGCCGGACGCGTGATCGGTGTCAACACGGCGATCTACAGTCCGAGCGGGACGAGCGCCGGGATCGGCTTCGCGATTCCGATCGATACCGTCGCGCGCATCGTGCCCCAGCTGATCCGTTTCGGACAGGTGCGTCGCGCGGGGCTCGGGGTCACGATCGTGCCCGATCACATCGTGCGCAGCTGGGGAGTCTCGGGCGTCGTGATCCGCGAGGTCGCGGCCGGCAGCGAGGCCGCGCGCGCCGGCCTGCGCACGATCAGGATCGATCGCCGCGGCAACGTTCTCGCCGCCGACGTCGTCGTCGCGATCGACGACGAGCGAATCGAGGACTTCGTGGACATGGCCAATGCGCTCGACGATCGCAAGCCCGGCGAACGCGTCGTGCTCACGGTCGAGCGGGGCCGCGAGGTGATCGAGCTGGAGATCCGCTTGACGGAGCTCCGACGTTAGTCGACGCCAGACGACGGAGGCCATCGCCGCGCGGGCGAGACGGAGAGGCGATCACATGTCGATACGCGAGGCGCTGGTCGCCGTCGTAGTCGCGTTTATCGCGGGCGGTCTCGCGATCGGATCGCTCTCACCGGCGAGACGCGGACCCGCCGACCGCGCCGACACGAACAGCATGGAGACGCAAGGGGGCGGACCTTCCGCGGACCCGTCGGCGACGGGGCGGGCGCCGCTACGCTGGCGGATCAGCAGCGCCTTCGGCACCCATCTTCCCGGCCTCGGCGAGAATGCGGTGCGGGTAGCCGAACGGCTTCGCGTGGCGACGGCTGGGCGTGTGCGCTTCACGATCGACGACCCCGGCGAGGTCGTCCCGGCCTTCGCGATCGTCGACGCCGTACGCGCCGGCAAGATCGAGGCTGGCTACACCTGGCTCGGCTACGACCAGGGCCGCCTGCCCGCCTCGGTGCTCTTCGGCGCGGTCCCCTTCGGCATGACGCCCTGGGAATACACCGCCTGGTGGGTCGGCGGCGGCGGCCGGGCGCTCGCCCGCGAGATCTATCACCCGCTCGGCATCGAGCCCATCCTCTGCGGCATGATCGGTCCGGAGACCGCCGGCTGGTTTCGGCGGGAGATCCTGACGCCGGCCGATCTGGCTGGGCTCAAGATCCGCTTCGCCGGGCTCGGCGGGCGCGCCCTCCAGAAGCTCGGCGCCTCCGTCACGATGATGCCGGGCGGGGAGATCTTCCAGGCACTCGAGAAGGGGGCGATCGACGCGACCGAGTTCTCGTTACCCGAGGTCGATGCCCGGCTCGGCTTCGATCGCGTCGCCCGGTTCAACTACTTCCCCGGCTGGCATCAGCCCCATACCGCCTTCCACCTGGTCGTCCACAAAGCGACCTGGGACGCGCTCGCCGCGGATACCCGCGAGACGATCGAGCTCGCCTGCGGCGACGGCGTCCATCGCAACCTTGCGCGGGTCGAGGCGACCCAGGGACCGGTGCTCGCCGACTTCGAAAGGCGCGGCGTCCAGACTCGGACGCTCTCGCCTGCACTGGTCGACGCGCTGCGCGTGGCCGTCGCGGAGGTCCTCGACGAGGAGGCGGCGGGGGACGTCGACTTCGCTCGCACGCTCGAGCACCAGCGCTCCTTTCGCCGCGAGTACCGACGCTGGCGAGCGCTGGCCTACCCGACGGCGGACGCCGCTGGCGAAGGTGCGCCGTGAAGCCAGGAACACGAGCACACCCGGGCCCGACACCGCCCGTCGACACGGCACTGAGGCGCGTCTGCCGTGCGGTCTCGTGGGTCTGGCTCGCGCTCGTCGCCGTGATCGTCTGCTCGGTCCTGCTGCGGTTCGTCTTCGGGATGGGTCGGATCGAGCTCGAGGAATTGCAGTGGCATCTCTACGCGCTCGGATTCCTCGTCGGCATCGTCGCCTGCGCCGTCGCCGATCGTCACGTTCGCGTCGATGTCTTCCGCGAGCGGATGTCGCGTCGGACGCGCGACTGGATCGATCTCTACGGCATCCTGCTCTGTCAGCTGCCGCTGGTCGCGCTGGTTCTCGCGAGCGCCCTGCCCTTCGTGGCGGAGAGCTTCGCGGTCGGCGAGCGCTCCGCCTCGGCCGGCGGGCTGCCGTTGCGCTGGCTGCTGAAGAGCGTTCTACCGCTCAGCTTCACACTGCTCGGGCTGGCTTCGCTCGCCCGCCTGGTACAGGTCGCGCGACGGCTCTTCGGCGGTGAGCCAGCGGCCCCGGGCGCAGCGGCCGCGAAGGGACCGGACGTTTCGGAGCGCGGCACAGCATGACGATTCGTGAGTGGCTCGCCGTCGCGATGTTCGCCTGCTTCATGCTCGGCATCCTGACCGGCTTCCCGGTCGCCTGGGTGCTCGGGGGCGTCGCGATCCTGTTCACGGCGATCGCGATCGTCGTCGAACGCGATCTCGGCTTCTATACCGGCGTCGACTGGAGCCACACCTCGCTCGTCGCCGATCGTCTCTGGGATCTGATGGACAACTGGGTGCTCGTCGCGCTGCCGATGTTCGTCTGCATGGGTCTGCTGCTCGATCGCGCCGGCATCGCCGCCGATCTGATGCGCGACGTCTCACGCCTCTTCGGTCGTCTGCGCGGCGGTCTGGCGATCAGCGTCGCACTGATCGGCGTCGTGCTGGCGGCCAGCACGGGGATCATCGGGGCGTCGGTCGTGCTCCTCGCGCTGCTCGGCCTGCCACCGATGCTCGAGGCGCGCTATGCGCCGACCTTCGCGGCGGGCACGGTCTGCGCGGTCGGCACGCTCGGCATCCTGATCCCGCCGAGCATCATGCTCGTACTGATGGCAGACCGGCTGGCGATCTCGGTCGGCGATCTCTTCCTGGGCGCCGTCTTTCCGGGCCTGCTGCTCGCGAGCCTCTATCTCGTCTTCCTCTGGCTATGGCCGGCCTTTCGGCCCGACGTCGCGCCCGCACCCGAGCAGGCAGCGCCGGTCGACCTCGCGCTCTTCGCGTCCGTGCTCCGCGATATCGTGCCCGCCGCGGCGCTGATCCTGGCCGTGCTCGGCAGCATCTTCTTCGGCGTCGCTACGCCGACCGAGGCGTCGGGCGTGGGTGCCTTCGGCGCTCTTCTGCTCGCGGCCTGGCGACGCCGCCTCTCGCGTCGCGTGCTCGCCGATGTCCTCGAGGAGACCTCGCTCACGACGGGCTACCTGTTCGGGATCTTCGTCGGCGCGTCGGCCTTCGCGCTGGTCCTGCGCGGCCTCGGTGGTGACGAGCTGATCGCGCGCGCCTTGCTCGGCTTGCCCTTCGGGCCCGAGGGCGTCGTGCTCTCCATCCTGCTCGCGACGTTCCTGCTCGGCTTCTTCCTCGACTGGATCGAGATCACCTTCATCGTCCTGCCCCTGGTCGCCCCGGTCGTCGTCGATCTCGGCTTCGACATCGTCTGGTTCACGGTCCTCTTCGCCGTCTGCCTGCAGACCTCCTTCCTGACACCACCGGTCGGCTTCGCGCTCTTTTACGTCCGCGGCGTCGCACCGCCCGAGGTCGACATCCGAACGCTCTACATCGGAATCCTGCCCTTCGTGGGCTTGCAGCTCCTGGGACTCGCCTTCATCTTTCTCCGGCCCGAGCTCGCGACCTGGCTCCCGATGCGCGCGTACGGCGGCTGACTCGGGACGCGCGCCGATGCCCTTGCGCGATCGGGATCACGGATCACCCGAGAAAGGAACCGAGATGGCCGACTCCGATGCACCGCACGAGATCCAGCGGGCTCCCAGCAACGCGCTGCGCGTCTGGCTCGCCGCCCTCTGCCTGGTTGCACTCGCGAGCTGCGAACGCACACCCTCGAAATCGGACTACGTGAGCGCGCGGGTCAGTGAGCTCTGCGCAAAGGAGAAGGGCAGCGCTCTCCAGGCTTGTCGGATCGCCGTCATCAAGCAGTTCAAGGACACGCCGCTCGAAGAGCTGCAACGGCGCTATCCGCCCCCTGAGCCCCGCGCACGCCCCTCCTGTAGCCTGAGCTGAGCGTCGATGGCCGCGAGACGACTGACGCTGATGCGGCATGCGCGCCAATCCGGGCTGGCCACGCGCGACCACGATCGACCCCTGACTGCCGACGGTCGCGACGATGCACACCGCGTCGGCGTGAGACTCGCCGCGCTGGGCCCAGATGCGATTCCGACCCGTGTCCTCTCGTCGACGGCCCTCCGCTGTCGCGAGACCTGGCGATCGGTCGCCGCGGCGCTCGGCGACGCGTCCGGGATCGAGGTCAGCTTCGAGGCCGGGCTCTACAATGCGTCCGCAATGGCGCTCCAGGGCGAGATCGCCGCGGCCGACGAGGCGGTCGAACATCTGCTGCTGCTCGCACACAATCCGGGCATCAGCGTGCTCGGGCTCGAGCTCGCACAGGGCGGAGGCGAAGACGTCGAAGCTCTGCGCGGCGGATTCACGCCCGCCACGACAGCGCACTTCGAGATCGAGGGCCCGTGGTCGACGCTCGCGCCACGAACGGCACACCTCGTACGCTTCGACCGTGTTTGACCCTTCGCGCGCCATCGCGCAGAGAGGTGGGCTCGGCACGAACCGCCGCGGTCGACGACGTACACGGATCGCGCAGAGGATCGGCCCTCAAGCGGGCCGCCGATCGCGCCGATCGTCTGCGCGACGGGGCAACGCGATCGTCGCGCTCGCGGCAGACCGTCGTATACTGCCCGGAGCTTCGCACCAGCGGTACCGATCCGCTGGCGACCGCTTGGGCCGTCGGGCAGCCAGCCCGCAAGCAAGTCTCGCAAGGCGACGAAGGCGACAAACGCGATCAAGGCGACAAGAGGAGCCCGCATCATGTCCAACCCGATCTCGAAGATCCATCCCGAACGAACCCAGCAGGACGAGCTCGAGGTCGGGGTCGATGCGACTGCCGAAGAGGAGCTCTCGGCTGGGACGAGCTCGCCGATCGAGGACGCGACGCCGATCGAGCAAGCGCCCGACCCGAGCGAGCCTGCGGTCGCCGACGCAGCCGAGCAGACCGAGTGGAGCTCGCGCGGGGGCTTTGGCCTCGCAACCGTCGTGTTGGCAGCGCTGCTGCTCGCGTCCGTGGCCGTCAACCTGAAGCAGAGCCGGGACGTCGCCGCGCTCGAGCAGAAGAGCGCGGAGGCGGAGCAGGCCCTCGACGCCGCGGTTGCGCGCATCGACGCCGAGACGTTCCGCGCGAACAATGCCGAGGCAGCACTCGATCGGGTCGATTCGGCGGTCGACGTAGTGAACGAGCAGCTCGTCGGCCTCCAGGAGGCGATCGCCGGACTGCGCGAGGCGACTGTCCGCTAGTAGAACCGGTACTCGCTCATCGGGTGTGAGTCGACCTTCTCCATCGACAGGAACGCGTTCACGCTGTCCATCATGCGCTTCAGGTTGCGCTGGTATTTCGCCTCGTCGCCGACGGCGTCATAGAAGGCCTGGGGATTCTCGAGCGCCTCGATCGGGAACCCCTCTTCGACGATCCCGCCCCATGTCGGCGCGTCCCGCGTCAGTGGCCGCACGATCTCGTTGCGCACGTAGGAGAACGTGCTCTGGGTCTCGATCGCGACGTCGCGATGGACCGACTCCCAGATGCCGACGAAATCGGCTTGTGAGACGCCCGACTTGGGCTCGATGCAGCCGACCAGGCAGAAGCCCTGCATCCGCTTGCCGATTCCGCCGTCGGGGGTCTCGACGCGCAGCGGATGGGACTCGACGACGAGGTAGCCGGCCAGTCGACCGCAGGCCACGAGACTCGCCTCCGCGGCCCGGCGGTCCTGACAGCATTCGAGCCAAAACGTCACGAGGGCATCCGGGGCAAGGGGTCCCAGGTGGAGCGCAGCCCCCTTCGCCACGTCGCTGTCGGTCACGACGATCTTGAGCTGCTTCGCGCCCGCCGCCGCCATCGCCTCCGGCAGCTCGGCGAGTAGTCGGTCCCGATAGGCGTCGCGGCGCACGTCGATCGGGCTCGCGACATGGGCGTCGGGCGCGGCGTCGATCGGGCTTGCAGCATCGGCGTTGGGTGTCGCGTCGTTCCAGAGCAGGTAGGCGAGCTTTTCCATGGCCGAAGGCTATGAAAAGTCGTCACCGAAGTCAGCCGAAAACGATCGGCTGGCCCGCCGGCGCGCGGACGCGATCAGGCCTCCGCTTCACCCGCCAGGCCGATCACGGCCGCCCGCCCCTCTTCGCGAATCAGCTCGAGGGCCGCGGCGTCGAGTCCGAGCGCCTCGCGCGCGTGATCGAGCGTGCGATCGCCCGAACGATCGACCCGGGTATGCGCCCGAACACAATCTGCCTCCTCCTCGCCGAGCTCCTCGAGTGAAGCGCCCTGCTTCGGGATCACCCCGACACCGAGCTCGTGGGCGAGCTCGTTGGCGAGCGCGACCGCGGAGGAGAGCGGGTGCGCGTGCCCCTGGATCATCACCTGATGGTGGCCGGACAGGGCGAGCCCGATATCCGCGGGCAGGTCCCAATGTCCCGCCATCAATTCACCCGCGCGCTGGTGGACGCGATCGACCGCAGGCCAGATCGAAATCAGGTCGGGTGGGGTCTTGCGCCGGCCCTTCGCATCCGAGAGCGCGAGCAGCGTGCCGGCGATCCCGACGTCGTGCAGCAATCCCGCCATGAAGGCGAACTCCGCTTCGAGACTGGTGTACTTGCAGACGATTCGGGACAGGTGGGCCGTCGCCGTCGCGTGCTGGCGCAACAGCTCCATCGTATCCCCGTAGTCCGCCGACTTGAAGACACGCATGTTGAGCGCGATCTCCATCACGATGTCGCGGATCGTCGTCAGACCGACCCGCATCGTCGCCTCGCGCAGAGAGGTCACTTTGACCGCACCCGCCATGGCCGCGGAGCCGACCAGCTTGAGCACGCGGCCGGCGATCAGACTGTCCTGCTCGAGCAGCGCGACGACGTCGTCGATCTCGACGTCTGCCCGTTGCGAGAGGGCCATCAGCTCGACCGCGACGGCCGGCAGCGTCGGCGGCCGGTAGTCGGGCGCCTCGATCATCCCGAGTAGCGTCGCGACCATGCTCTCCTCGTCGAGCAGCACGTCGTCGCCCTCAGCGATCGCCGCCCGTCCCTGGCCGTAGCCCTCCTCGCCCTTCTTCTTGCCCCGCCTGCCGAATGCCAACTCTCACCGCCCTTCCAGTGACGCTTCAGGATTCCGTCCCGCCCGCACTCGGATCAGCGATCGGCGCCGTAGCGACGAGCTTGAGCCGGCTCTTCCCGGCGACGCGCTCTGGACGGGCATATGGGGCGTTTCCCGGATCTGTTTCCGGTCTGGGACGTCAAAAAAACATCCGATCGGAAACGCTCACGGCGAAAAGTGATGACCGTCACAGAACCAAAGGGCGGATTCAGGCTGACTAGGAGGTGTGCCGAACAGGATGGGGTCGCCCAGCGAGGCAGATGGCAGCCCTGGCAGCTCGGCGCGACAGGAGGCGGGCTCATGGGGCCCGCGCTAAGCACGCGAGACCAGATCGAACGCGTTCGCTCGAACGGATCGACTGCAGAGGGTAGAGATCCAGAGCTGGAGATGATTCAGGGGAGCGCGAACGCGTAAGGATCGCAGCGGTCAGGAGGCCCAGGAGATGCAGTCCGTCGCCCAACGGGACCCATCACTCTTCCGCCCCGAACCGGCTCGTCGCAAGACGGACGCTTCGCGGGAGCGGCCGCCCGGCTGGGAGCCGGTCGCGCTGGCCCGCAGCCGCGCGCTCCGCGCCAGGGAGTTCGCCGACGCGCGCGCTTCGCTGCCCCAGGCGGGACCGAATCTGTTCGGACTCTTGATCGCGTTGGTCGGAATCGGCGTCTATCTGGCCATCCCCGCCGCACTCCTCAGCTACCTCGCAGGCTGAGAGACGCGTTCTGGGGACGGGCGACCGGCGACGGGCGGACCGGCCTTAGCCCCCGATCTGATACATCTCGACGCGATCGCGCCCCGCGGTCGTGCCTTCGATCTGGAGCAGCCCCGCTCGCTCCTCTGAATAGCGGTCCGTCCGGCCCTGCCAGGTCGACGCGATCAGGCCTGCCAGCGTCTCGTCGTCGGCGCCCGATCGCAGCGGCTCGCGCAAGTCGATCCCGCCTTCCGCGAAGAGGCACGTGACGAGCGAGCCCTCGGTCGTCAGCCGGGCCCGCGTGCAGTCCCCACAGAACGGAGCCGAGACGCTCGTGATCACGCCGATCTCGCCGCCGCCGTCGAGATAGCGCCAGCGTTTCGCCACCTCGCCCGCATAGTTCGGATCGACCGGCTCGAGCGGCAGCGCAGCCCCGATTCGCTCGACGATCTCGCCGCCGGTCACGACCTCGTTCCGCTTCCAGCGGTTGCGCGTGCCGACGTCCATGAATTCGATGAAGCGAACGATATGTCCGGTACCGCGGAAACGCCGCGCGAGCTCGACGATTCCGTCGTCGTTCACCCCGCGCCTGACCACGCAGTTGATCTTGATCGCGCCAAAGCCCGCTGCCTCTGCCGCGGCGATTCCCTCGAGCACGCGCTCGACGCCGAAACGCCCGCCGTTCATGGCGTGGAAGACCTCGGGATCGAGTGAATCGAGCGACACCGTCATGCGTTGCAGACCGGCCGCCGCGAGGGGCGCTGCCTGCCGCGGGAGCAGACTCCCGTTGGTCGTGAGAGCGAGATCGACGCCGGGATCGAGCGCGCGCAAGCGAGCCACCAGATCGGGCAGCTCCTGCCGCAGTAGAGGCTCTCCACCAGTGATGCGCAGCTTCTCGACGCCGAAGCCGAGAAAGATCCGCACGAGCCGCTCGATCTCTTCGAAGGTCAGGATCTCATGGCGAGGCAGGAACTCGTATCGCTCACCGAAGATCTCGGCGGGCATGCAGTAGGGACAGCGGAAATTGCAGCGGTCGAGCACCGAGATCCGCAGATCACGCAGGGGTCGCCGCAGGCGATCGCGCAGAGCGCTCGATTCCGTCGCCCCGCCCAGCGACGCCTGTGACGCGGACCGTTCGGGCGCTCCTGGGGCGGCAAGCGAGCTTGGCCTGGTGGGGATCTCGTCGCTGGACACGTCGGCGGCGCCACTCCGGTTCGGGTCACTCCGCGGGCTGCGGATTCAATCTTGACCGATCGGTATCCTATCGTATCCTCCGCGCCATGCACCTGCTGGCACGCGAAGAGACCGGGTTGCGCTGTCTGCTCCAGGTGGCCCTCGGCGATCGCGATGGGGGCCCCGTTCCGATTGCGCAGATCGCGGCCGGCGAGGGAATCTCCGACGTCTACGCGGCCAAGCTGATGCGCCAGCTGCGAATGGCCGGACTCGTCGAGAGCACGCGGGGCGCCGCCGGTGGCTATCGACTCAGCCGGGCGCCCAGCGCGATCAGCGTCTGGGACGCCATTCAGGCGCTCGACGAGAGCTTCCTCCCCGACACGACCTGCGCCTGCACGGAGGACGAGCGCGTCGACTGTCGCCGCACGACGGCCTGCGCCGTCAGCTCGCTGTGGCGACGCCTGGGGCACGAGATCCGGTGCTCGCTGGAAGCCGTGACGCTCGCGAGTCTCTGCCACGCGACCGGTGGCAGCGAAGTCGAGGTCGGCGCCAGCCTTCCCGTCGCTGCCACCGAACGGACCCCCAACAGGCGAGGGAGGATCGCGACGTGCCCCATCTCGAGCTGACGGACGCGGCGGCCGACAAGGCGCAGAGGCTGCTGGCCGCGAGCGACCAGCCGGGCGGCGCGCTGCGCGTCGCCGTTCGCAACGGCGGCTGCAGCGGCATGCGCTACGAGCTGCTCTTCGATTCGGAGCGGCACGACGACGACGACGAGCTCGAGTTCGGCGGCTTGCGGGTCTGGGTCGACGCCGAGAGCGCGAGCTATCTCGACGGGATCACGATCGACTACAGCGACGATCTGAACGATGCCGGATTCAAGATCCAGAATCCCGCCGCGAGCGAGACCTGCGGCTGCGGCGAGAGCTTCGCGCTCTAACGAAGCGAGAGCTTCGCGCTCTAACGAGGCGAGCTGTGTGGCGGTTGGCAGTCAGACGCGGGGCGCTTCGATCTCCGTGGCGCGACGAACGACGGCGCCGACCAGGCCGTACTCCTGGGCCTGCTCTGCATCCATCCAGAAGTTTCGGTCGCTGTCCTTCGTGACGCGCTCGACCGGCTGACCCGTCTCGCCGGCGATCAGGGCGTTCAGCCGTTCGCGCACCTTCAGGATCTCCTCGGCCTCGATCCGGATATCGCTGGCCTGGCCGCCGGCACCGCCCGAGGGCTGGTGTAGCAGGAAGCGCGTATGCGGCAGCGAGTAACGTCGCTCGCGGGGTGCGCCGAACAGGATCGGCACTGCGATGCTCGCGACCCAGCCGGCGCCGATCGTGATGACCGGGGACTCGATGAAGCGGAGCATGTCGTGGATCGCGAAGCCCGAATCGACGTGGCCTCCCTGGGACGTGATCATCACCCGAATCGGATCGTGGCTGTCAGCGTCGAGAATCAGGAGCTGAGCCATCACCTTCTCGGCCAGCTTGTCGTCGACCCCCCCCGAGACGAGCACGGTCCGGGTCTTCAACATGCGTAGACCCAGGCCCTCTTCGCCCGCTGGCTTCGCCTCGGACTCGGCGTCGGCCCGGCCGTTTCGACTCAACCGTCGACCCGTACGCATCGCGATCTTCTCCCCCCCCACTCGATCCTCCTCGGCACACGCGAATCACGTGCGCACCCAGCACGACTTTGCGACCCGCGACATTAGCAGCCGACGCGATCGATCGCGGGGTCCCCGGCCACGGCGTGGCTGACTACACTCTGCGCCGGCCGTGAACGCGGCGAGCTCGAGGCCCGGCTTGCGCGAACGGGCGGGGTGCGAGAGAGACGAGATCGCGCGGGGCGCAGAAGGAGGAGAGGCTGTCATGGAAGTCCCGATGTTGGTCAGTGATTTCCTGGATCGCGCGGAGCGCCTCTATCCCGACAAGGTGGGCATCGTCGACGGGGACCTGCGGCTGACCTATCGCGAGCTGGCCGAACGGGTCGACCGGCTGTCGAACGCGCTGCTCGATCTGGGACTCACGCGCGGCGATCGCGTCTGCATGCTGAGCCCGAACTCCCACTTCTACCTCGAGAGCTTTTACGCGACGG
The DNA here is from genome assembly GCA_965223565.1 of Myxococcota bacterium. Lineage (GTDB taxonomy): Bacteria > Myxococcota_A > UBA9160 > UBA9160 > UBA4427 > UBA4427. Next base: position 470,063 of record CBDCWV010000004.1, read on the forward strand.
CACAGATCGGCCTGATCCTGGTCCCGCTCAACTACCGACTGGTGGCCGCGGACCACGAGTACATCCTGAATCACGCCGGCGTGTCCGCCGTGCTCGTCGACTGGGAGTACGTCGACGTCGTCGACGAGATCCGCGATCGGCTTCCGAACGTCGAGCACTGGATCGTCGCTCAGGAGGGCGGTGCCGCGAAGACCGGCTGGCTCTCCTGGAACGAGCTCGTCGATACCGCCAGTGCCGAGAAGCCGGAGCGACCGGAAATCGGTGAGAACGAAGTCGTGTCGATCAACTACACGTCGGGCACGACGAGCCGTCCCAAGGGCGTCATGATGACGCACCGCAACTCCTACCTGAACGCCTACAACATGATCGTCCACAACAGCCTGCGTCACGAGGACGTGGAGCTCTGGACGCTCCCGATGTTCCATTGCAATGGCTGGGGCGGCGTATTCGCCCTCACGGGCGTGGCCGGCACGCACGTGATCCTGCGCGCCATCGATGGCGACGAGATCCTGCGCCTGATCGCCGACGAGGGCGTGACCTTCGCCTGCATGGCGCCGGCCGTCCTGCGCACGATCCTCGACACGCCCGACAAGGATCGATTCACGATCCGCACCCGGCCGCGCTTCACGGTCGCGGGCGCGCCGCCGCCGGCCGCCTTCATCGAGCGACTCGAGCGGGAGCTCGGCTGGGAGTTCATGCAGCTCTACGGCCTGACCGAGACGGCACCGCTCCTCACGATCTCCCGTCCCGACGCCACGACCGAAGCCGACGACTGGGCGCGACGGGCACGTGCGGGGGTGGCCGGGATCGGCGTCGATCTCAAGGTGCTCGACGACGATGGCAAGCCCGTGCCCAAGGACGGCGTCTCGATCGGAGAGGTGTGCGCCCGCTCGAACGTCGTGTTCTCGGGCTACTACGAGCAGCCCGACCAGACGGCGGCCGCGGTCTACGACGGCTATTTCCATACTGGCGACCTGGCCGTCTGGGACGAGTACGAGAACATCCACATCGTGGACCGCAAGAAGGACGTGATCATCTCGGGCGGCGAGAACATCAGCAGCCCGGAGATCGAGGATTGCCTCTACCAGCATCCGGCGGTGCTGGAATGCGCCGTGATCGGTGTGCCACATGAGAAATGGGGCGAGACGCCCGTGGCCCTGATACTCACGCGAGAGGGCGAGGTGACGGACGAGGCCGAGCTGATCGCGTTCTGCCGTGATCGGCTGGCGCATTTCAAATGTCCGACGCGCATTCGTTTCGTCGACGAGCTGCCGCGCACGGCGACCGGCAAGCTGCAGAAGTACAAGCTGCGCGAAGCCTTCTGGGACGGCGATCGGCGCATCAACTGAAGGCGACGACGCCGACGGGGTACGGGTCTTGAGCGCACACGACGCACGCGAATCGGAGCGAGCCGCAGCCCGCGCGGGAGTGAACATGCACGCGCTGCGCGTCGTGGCCCTCGCCTATCTCATGGCCCTCGTCGCGTTCGGGGCCACGCTCGGGCTCGCGCCGATCGCGGATCCGCTCTGGCGCACGCTGGCAGCGGACGTGGTCGCGACGCTGGTCATCTTCGGCTGGAGCATGGCCTACGACAACTCGAGCTTCTACGACGCCTATTGGAGCGTGATTCCGATCGCGATCGTCCTCTACTGGGCCTCGCTCGCCGACGCGTCCGCCTCCGCGCTTCGCATCACGAGCATCGCCTTCGTCGTCGGCGTCTGGGGCGTGCGCCTCACCTGGAACTGGGCACGCGGGTTTCGGGCGCTCGATCACGAGGACTGGCGCTACGCCGATTTTCGCGACCGCTTCCCGCGGAGCTACTGGCTCGTGAGCTTCGCGGGCATCCATTTCTTTCCGACGCTGATCGTCTTCGCGGGCCTCGCCGCCGCCTACTCGGCCTTCGGCTCGGGCAGCCGGGCATTCGGTTGGGTCGACGGGATCGCGCTGCTCGTCGGCCTCGGCGGCATTGGACTCGAGTGGATCGCCGACGCCCAGCTGCACCGCTTCGTGACCGGCGACAGACGACCCGGCGAGACGCTCAGAGCCGGCCTCTGGCGCTACTCACGCCACCCGAACTATCTGGGTGAGCTGATGATCTGGTGGAGTCTCTTCCTGTTCGGACTCGCGGCCGATCCGGAACGGGCACGCGCCTTCGTGCTGGCGCCGCTTGCGATGACGGCGATGTTCCTCGTGGTCAGCATCCCGTTGATCGAGAAGCGCGCCCTGGCGCGACGTCGGGACTACCAGCAGGTCATCGACGAGACGCCGATGCTGATTCCACGGCCGCCGGGCTCCTGAACCGGAGGCTGCGAACGTCAGTCGGCGAGCAGCTGCTTGAAGATCTCGAACGTCTCGCGTTCCTCGTCGGCGATTTCGCCGTCGGCGGAGATCAGACCTTCGATCGCCTCGACGAAGAGGCGGCGATGGGCCGGCGGGATCGAGGTGGGATCCAGGCCATCGAGGCGCGGCGGCCGATCCAGCCATTGCTGCACCTGGAGATCTTCCTCCTCGTCGAGATCGAGTCGGCGAATCAACCGGGATACGAAGACGCGCTCCTCGGGTTGGATCTCGAAATCCGCCCAGGCGAAAGAGCAAACGAACTCGACCAACCGCAATCTCTCCCGACGATCGAGCTGATCGAGCATCACTTCCTCTCGGTTCGGCACGCGAAGCCCCGGACGCGCGAGGACGCGCTCCTCGCTGCCCGCCTCGACCGCCCTCCCTCGCGCGCGCGCGGAACGTAAGCGGATCAGATTCCCCATGCCAACCTCCTCCCAAGTCCATTCTGACACGACGTCAGTCAGGCGCGACACTTTTCTGCGCAATGGTGCAGGTTTTCTCACGTGGCGTCGCTCGATGCAGATGCAGCGAAGACGCGCTCCCGGGCGAACGGAGAAGGCTGCGGGCGTGTGCCTCCGACACTGCCACGCACGATCGAGTTCGGCCGCCTAGCGTGATGATCGGCTTCGAGAACCGGCTCCGAACGCATCGAAGCTCCTACGCCGCGGTTCCCCTACGACCCGATCGATCGATACCGCGCGAACGTCGACGAGCCGGCGTCGACCTTGCGCATCGTGCGGGCTGCGCGACCCGGCCCGGACTCGCATTCGCCGCGGCCCATCCGCCATCGCCACAAGGCTTCGGCGGCGTCTTCGAGCTTCGGTCGGTCATGACCGAGCTGCGTCGTGAGCGGCCGCGAAACGTCGACCGGAGGGGGCGCCAGACCGCGCGTTTCGAACCACGCGTCGAAGCACGCACGTCCTCCTGCTTCGGTCTCGCCGTCGCCGAGCGACCCACTCCGGACGTCCGACCGGAGTCCATGAGCGAAGTGACCGCCGTGGGAGAGCACGCGCCACCAACGCGAGTCCCGCTCGATCGGTGCGCTCGAAACGGCGATCAGCAGCACGGGCGAATCCGCCAGTCCGTCGAGCATGCGGACCAGCGCACTTGCGACATCCGGACCCGCTCGCTCGATCGATTCGACGACGAGCAGCGTCGGTTGGCGGCGAGCGAGCTCGTCGAGGAGTCCGACTCCCGTCGCGAGCAGGTCGATCGGCGGCCAGACCGGGTCCGGCACCGGCTGCCCGCAGTCGCCCGGGCACCTTCGTTCGGCCGCGGAGCCCGCCTCGCGCGAGCCCGCGATACGGACCCGCTCGAGCACACCCCTCGCCGGCGGTGGCAGCGCGCTGCGTACGACGCGCTCGCCGAAGCGCTCGCAGAGACCCGCTACGAGGGCCACGACGAGCTCGCTCGCGCCCGCCATCCCGCCCTCCGGCACGCGGACACGATCGACCGCGAATTCGAATGCGGGCGCCCGTGCGACGAGACGAGCCAGCTCCGAACGCTCGCTCGGCGTGACCACGCGCCCGACGGCACCCGACTCCGAAACTCGCGCGAAGAGCGCGTCGATCGATCGCGTGAGTGCACCCCCCTCACCGTCGACGCTGGCGCGGGACGCGTCGGCGGAAGCGACGCAGCTCGGCTCCGCGACCGCGTCGACCTCGCGCACGTCGACCCGATCGGGCTCGACCTCCGCCACGAACTGGTAGCCCCTCGCATGAACCGTTCGGATCGAGGAGCGACCCCGCCCGTCCTCACCCAGCGCCTGCCGCAGCTCGTTGACGAGCCCCGAGAGCGAGCCCGAGCCGACCGCCGTCCCGCCCCACAGCGTCTCGATCAGCTCCTCTCGCCGCAGCACTCGCGCGCGGTTGCGAACGAGCTCGATCAGCAGGTCGAAGACCTTGGGACGCAGGGCGACACGACGGCCCGCCCGTTCGAGCAGATAGCGTTCTTCGTCGAGCACGAAATCGGAGAATCGGATCTTCATGGCGCCCATGCATAACATCGGCGCCTAATACACTCGATCATGTTCCGATCGAATTTGGATCCAATCTCGTCGATCCATCGGGGAGAAACGCGGAGCAGTGTGGACGTTCGTGGATCGGCCAGCCAGAACCGAGCGTCGAAGACCCGCTGCGTTCAGCCGATCCGTCGGCCCGAAGCAGCCCCCGACTCGGCGCCCGCTTCGAGCGTCATGTCGACCATCATGTCGTCGGCCAGCCGCTCGAGCGACGCCCGTACGCGGTCGAGCGACACGTCGCGCGGCGGCGCCAGCTCCGCCTCCGCCCGAAACAGCCGCTCTCCGGACATCGGCGCGCTCTCCACCACGGTCCGCAGGTCCTGCACGCTCACGCCGAGGTCGGCCAGGGCGTGCGAGATCTCACGAACGATCCCGGGCCGGTCCTGTCCGACCAGCTCGAGTCGAAACGCTTCGCGCCGATCGACGGTCGCGAGCGACCAGTCGCTGTCGACCACACTGGCCGAAAGCCCACGCTCCGACAGGGCGGGCAAGGCAGCGATCAGGGCGTCGGCCTCGGATTCAGGCAGATGGATCTGGACGACCCCGGCGAAATGGCCCGCCAGGCGGGCCATGCGGCTCTCGTCCCAGCTGCCCTGGTAGCGATCGATCAGCTCGGCCAGGGCCTCGACGAGCCCGGGTCGATCCTCACCGATCACGGTCAGCACGAGTGCCCTCGCCATCGAGATCCCCCAAGAAAAAGTCGCAACTTCGCGCATTTGCGAGAATCGACCGAAAAATCTTCGCGATTTCGAAAAATTTTCGCCACCTGGGCCCGAAAATCGGCACTTCCCAGATAGAACAAGCCGATATCCCCTTCCCAGGGAGGCCCGACGCGTCCAGGACACGTCGGGCCGCTTTATTTCTGGCCTCCGCGTCCGCCCTCGCTCACGTCGGCTCCCGCAGAGACGCCCAGTCCGGACCGCGACGCCCGCTCCGCGAGCCCCACCCCAGCCGCGCGGTCTTGTGCTCGATCCGCCAAGATGGACAGCGCCCGCACGGCGCGATGGGCGCTCGGATAGCAGACCCGCCCGAGCTCGCGCAGCGTCGCGGGCGCGGGATTCTCGGGATTCGAGGCGACCAGCTCCGTGACGGCCAGGACGGGCTTGGCGTGCTTGCGACTGGCCGCGACCCCGGCCTCGGCGTAGCGACGATCCTGTCGCGCGTGGAAGTCGGCCATTCGCTCCAGCCCATGCTCCGGGAAGAAGGGACCCTGACGAAACATCCCGGCCGTGGCCGCCTGGATGCCGAGTCCGAGGTGGATGACCGCATCGACGTCGGGGTGGGCGCAGACGAGGTCGAGCAGCTCGGGAATCGTGTCGCGCGTCTCTCCCCCAGCCAGGTCGATGGGGTTTCCCCGACTCCAGCGCGCTGGAACGCGTTCGTCGATCGCCGACCGGATCGACTCGGGGAGCCTGACGAGCTCGAGTCCGGCATCGGCGCAGGCGTCGGCGGCCAGCACGCCCCAGCCGCCGACGGAGGTGAAGATCACGACGCGCCGACCCGCCGGCAGGGGCTGCGTCGCCAACGTCGCAGCCCATTCGAAAGCTTCCTCGACGGTCGGCGCGCGGAAGACACCGAGCTGTCGACACAGCCCGTCGAAGACACGATCGTCGGTCGCGAGCGCACCCGTATGACTGGCTGCGGCGCGTTGTCCTTCCGACCGAGCGCCTCCCTTGACGAGCACGAGCGGCTTGCGCTCCGTCAGTCGTGCGACGGCGCGGCGGAAGGCGCGACCGTCGCCAACGCCCTCGACGTAGGCGAGTGCCACGTCCGTATCCGGATCGACGGCAAAGTACTCGAGCAGATCGGCCAGCCCCGTCTGTGCCGAATTGCCGAGCGAGACGGCCTTGCTGATCCCGACGCCCGTTGCGACCGCGTAGTTCATGAAGGACGAAACGAGATTCCCGCTCTGACTGGCGACCCCGATCCGGCCGGCTGGCGGATTCGGCGCGACGATCTGTGCACAGAGCGAGGCCGGCGTCGATACGACGCCCTGACCGTTGGGACCGATCAGGAGCATGCCGAGCGCGTCGGCCTTGGCGACGAGCTCGCGTTCGAGGGCACGTCCGGCCTCGCCGGACTCGCCGTAGCCCGCGCTGGTGACGAATGCCGCGCGCACACCGCGGCGAGCACAATCCTCCAGCAGCTGGACGTTCACCTTGTTGGGCGTGCAGACGACCACGAGATCCGCTGGCCCCGACGGTAGCTCGGCGACGGTCGAATACGTCGCCTGACCCAGGACCTGGGCGCCGTCGGGCTTCAAGCCGTAGATCTGGCCGCGATAGCCACAAGCCTGCAGATTGTGAAGCGTCACGAAGCCGAATTTTCCGGGATGACTCGCCACCCCGGCGACGATCACGCCGGACGGATGGAAGAGCGGGCGGAATCGGGCCAGCACCTCCTCGTCCGAGCGTATGCGCCCGGAATCCTCGCGTTCGCGGGTCGCCGGGTCGACCCTGGCTTCGACCAGACAGTCGACCGCGATCGGGCGGCCATTCGAGACGATGACGGGATTGAGATCGACGCTCTCGATCTCGGGCCGATCCTGCGCCAATCGGCCGAGGCCCTCGAGCAGATCGGCGAGCAGCCCGCGATCGAGCGGGGGCTCGCCACGCTGCGCGTCGAGAAAAAGGCGTCGCGCCGACAACCCGTCGATCATCTCCATGGCCTGCTCGCGGCCGAGCGGCGCCACCGCGAAGACGACGTCGCCCAACGCCTCGGCGAGCACGCCCCCGACGCCGAGCAGCACGCAGGGACCGAATCGCGGATCGCGCACGATTCCCGCGATCAGCTCGCGGCTACCCCGAACCTGCTCGGCCACGAGCAGACTGACCTCGCCATCCTCGGGGCGCGCGAGCGACAGCAGCGCCGCGCTCTCCTGCTCGACGGAGCGCGCGTCGGCCAGACCGACCCGGACGAGCCCGCGTTCGGTCTTGTGGGCGATGCCCGGTCCCGCGAGCTTGAGCACGACGGGGAATCCGATCCCACTCGCTGCTCGGGCGGCGGCGGCCGGGTCGTCGACGATCCGCTCGGCCGCGAAACGCACGCCGTACTCCGCCACGATGCGTTTCGAGTCGTGCTCCGAGAGCGTCCGCTTCTTTGATGCGGCGTCCCCGGACGCCGCCCGCTGGTGGGTCGCAGCGCCGCTCGAATTCGACTCGGAATCGCTCGTCGTCATCGGCCGCAGAGCCTAGGCGACCCTCCGGAGTACCACAAAAATCGGCCTGGACTCGCAAATGTCTCCGCATCTAGCTGAAATCGCGTATGATTCGGCCGGATGTCCAGCAGCGCCGCGACACCGTCCAGCAGCCTCTTCGGCACGATCGAAGCGACCTTCTCGCGCTTCGTGGTCGAGCCGATCAACGAGGTGATCTTCTTCGACCTCGTGTTCTGGGACGACCAGAGCGGCCACGACATCCAGCTGCCGATCGTGGTCGCCTGGCTGGTGCTCGGCGCTCTCTTCTTCACGTTCCGATTCCAGTTCGTGAACGTGCGCGGCTTCCGTCACGGGGTCGACTGCGTGCTCGGTCGCTACACGGAGCCGGGGGACCACGGCGAGATCAGCCATTTCCAGGCGCTCTCCGCCGCGCTCTCCGCCACGGTCGGCCTCGGCAATATCGCGGGCGTCGCCTTCGCGGTCGGACTCGGCGGTCCGGGGGCCGTGTTCTGGATGATCACGGGTGGCCTGATCGGCATGAGCTCGAAGTTCGCCGAGTGCACGCTCGGCCAGCGCTACCGCAAGATCGACGTCGACGGCCACGTAACGGGCGGTCCGATGGTCTATCTGAAGGCGGGCCTCGCCGAACGCGGCCTCGGCCGACTCGGCGCCGCGCTGTCGGTGACGTTCGCCGTGATGTGCATCGGCGCGAGCTTCGGCGGCGGCAACATGTTCCAGGCGAACCAGAGCTTCTCGATCGTGCGCCAGGAGGTGCCGGCCCTCGCCTCGGGTCCCGGCCAGGTCGGCTTCGGGCTCGTGCTGGTCATCCTGGTCGCGCTCGTCATCATCGGCGGCATCCGCCGGATCGGCGAGGTCACCTCCGTCCTCGTTCCGGGCATGTGCCTGCTCTACATGCTCTGCGGCGTGCTGATTCTGCTCCAGCACGCGACCGAGGTCCCGGCCGCGCTCGGACTGATCGTCAGCCAGGCCTTCAGCTTCGAGGCCGGCCTCGGCGGCTTCGTCGGCACCCTCGTCCAGGGCTTCCGACGCGCTGCCTTCTCGAACGAAGCGGGCATCGGCTCAGCCGCGATCGCCCACTCGGCTGCGCGAACCGAAGAGCCGATTCGCGAAGGACTGGTCGCCCTGCTCGAGCCCTTCATCGACACGATCGTCGTCTGTACGACGACGGCACTCGTGATCGTCGTGACGGGAACCTGGAACGATCCCGAGGCCGGCGCCGGAATCACGATGACCGCATCGGCCTTCGCGACGGTGTTCCCCTGGTTCCCGAAGGTGCTCGCGGTCGTCGCCGTGCTCTTCGCGTTCAGCACGATGATCTCCTGGAGCTACTACGGCGAACGTTCTTGGATCTATCTCTTCGGCGAACGCTCGCTGCTCGTCTATCAGCTCGTGTTCCTGGCCTTCACGTTCGGGGGCGTGATCTTCCAGGATGCGACGGTCGTGCTCACGTTCGGCGATCTGATGATCCTCGGGATGGCATTCCCGAACATCGCGGGCGTGGTCCTGCTGGCCCCGCTCGTGAAGGCCGAGCTCGATCGCTATCTCGCCCGACTCGCCGCGGGTGAATTCCGGCGGCACGCCTGAGCGATCAGGGAGCCAGCTCCGCAACCGGCTGCCGCTCGTGGGCATCGCTCTGCTTCACACTGATCAGCGTATCGGGAGAGAATTTCACGCGGCCCGATCGACCGACCGCACCGCCGAGCGGCTGCGGGCCGAGCTCGGGATGGACGCGGGTCGAGAGCGCCGTGCCAGTCTCCGTGCCGTAGAAATAGGCGCCCGCGAGCGGGTAGGATCCCTCGGTTTCGGGTGCGCGCAACGTGAAGACGATCTTGGCGCGCGACCACTTGCCGGCATCGGCACTCGATTGCACGCCTTCGACGTTGACGTAGGTGATCCCGCGGCCCTCGCGCTCCGGCCGTCGCTCGATCCACTTCGATTGCGGCCCTTTTGGTCCGATGATGGTCGGCGCGCCGACGACTTCCCAACCGACCGCCGACGCGGGCTTCGCATAGAAGCGGTGGGCGCGGTCCACCAGCGCGACACCGACGGCCGGCCCGGCGCCACCGGTCAGCTTGACGGTGACCTGGAAGACCTCGCCAGGAGCGACCGCGGCCGGGTGCTCGAGTCGAATCGTCGAGTTCTTGTCGACCGCCGCCAATCGCTCGATCAGTTGCGCGCGTGCCGCCTCCGGCACCTCCGCATAGGGCCCCCTGCCGGCGCGGATCGCCGCGAAGTGTTTATCGAGCGGCATCTCGGCCTTCGCGCGATCGCCCAGGCCCGCCAGATCCTGCTCGCTCGTCGAGGCGTGACAGGCGGCGCAATAGGGAGCGACGTCGGTCTGGAAGTCGGGCGTACCACCGGGATAGGCGAGCGCAGCCGGCGGGATGCCGAACAGGAGAAGCGAGACCAGACGGCTCATTCCCGCGTACCGCGCGATTCGACCTCGCCCTCGCTCGGCCCCGCTCCGACCCTGCTGTTCACGCATCGCTTCTCGTGTCATTTCGAATCCCCGTTGGCCGGCGCTCCCTCGCGAGTGGAGCGGCGCGACCTCGACGCTCTGCTCTATCGACCGGACCCCCCGCTCGGCTGAAGCCCCGGATCGAGCAGAAGGGCACGCTCGCTGCCGGGGCGACGTCCTGCGACGTCCTGCTAGGGTTCGGCCACCGGCAACTCGGAGGATGGGAAAAATGGAACTCGGCAAGATCGGCGTCTGGACCTGGCTCGACCACCTGAGTGCCAACGAAGCGGCAGCACTCGCGCAACGCGCCGAAGGCTGGGGCTACTCGGCGCTCTGGATCCCGGAGGCGGTCGGCCGCGATCCGTTCTCCTTGATCGGCTACCTGGCCGCGCGCACCCAGCGCATCATCCTCGCGACCGGGATCGCCAACATCTACGCGCGCGACCCGATGTCGACGAAGGCGATCTGGAAGACGATCTCCGAGCTCGCACCGAACCGCTTCATCCTCGGACTCGGCGTGTCTCATCAACATCTCGTGTCGGGCCAGCGTGGCCACGACTACAAGAAGCCGGTCAGCGCGATGCGCGATTACCTGGCAGCGGTCGAAGAGGCGCTCTATCTCGGCAAGCAGCCCGAAGTCGACGCACCGATCGTGATCGGGGCGTTACGCGACAAGATGCTCGCGCTCTCCGCGAGCGCGGCACAAGGTGCGCATCCCTACAACGTCACGCCCGCACACACGAAGCACGCGCGTGAGATCCTCGGCCCCGACGCACTCCTCTGCCCCGAACACATGGTGCTCGCCGAGACGGACGCGAACAAGGCACGCGAGATCGCCCGTGCCAACCTCAAGATGTACATCGGCCTGCCCAACTACCAGAACAACCTGAAGCAGTTCGGCTTCGAGGATCACGATTTCGCCGAGGGTGGCTCGGACAAGCTCGTCGACGCGCTCGTCTGCTGGGGTGAGGTCGACGAAATCGCGGCCCATTTGAAGGAGCACCTCGACGCCGGCGCCAACCACGTCTGCATCCAGAGCTTTCGGAGCGATGGCGGCGTCGGGCCCGACGAGGCCCTGCTCGAGGCGCTCGCGGCCCGACTGGCCTGACGACGAGGAGCTCCGCTCGATGTCCGATCTCTTCTCGCCGACGCGACTCGGCCGCCTCGCGCTCCGCAATCGCGTCGTGATGGCTCCGATGACACGCTCTCGCGCCACCCCGGCCGGGACGCCGACCGACTTGATGGTCGAGTACTACCGCCAGCGCGCCGGCGCCGGTCTGATCGTGACGGAGGGCATCTTCCCGAGCGCCGACGGCAAGGGATATTGCCGCACGCCCGGTCTCGTCACACCGGAACACGTGCGGGGCTGGCGACGCGTCACCGACGCGGTCCATGCGGAGGGGGGTCGGATCGTCGCCCAGATCATGCACTGCGGCCGGATCGCCCACGCCGACAACAAGGATCCCGCCGCCGAGACCGTGGCGCCGTCGGCGATTCGTGCGCGCGGCGAGATGTTCACCGACACCGCCGGCCTGCAGCCCTTCTCGGAGCCCCGTGCGCTCGCGCGCGAGGAGATCCCCGGCGTGATCGAAGAGTTCGCCCACGCGACGCGACGCGCCTACGAGGCGGACTTCGACGGCGTCGAGCTCCATTGCGCGAGTGGCTATCTGCCCGCCCAATTCCTCTCGACGGGAACCAATCTCCGCGAGGACGACTATGGCGGCTCGCTCGGCAATCGGCTCCGCTTTCCCGTCGAGGTCCTGCGCGCGATGGCCGAGGTCGACGCGTCCGACCGCGTCGGGCTCAGGATCTGCCCGGGCAACCCGTTCAACGATCTGTCCGACGAAGACCCGAAGGCGACGTTCACCGCATTCCTGCGCGCCGTTCGCGATCTCGATCTCGCCTACTGCCACGTGATCCGTCTGCACGACGTCGAGCTGGACAACATCGCTCTGGCCGGGGCCGAGTTCGGTCCCGACCTGATCGTCAACGACAGCTTCGACCTCGCGGAGGCTAGAGAGGTCGTCGACCGGGGCCGCGCCGCGGCCGTCTCGTTCGCGCGCGCGTATATCGGCAATCCCGATCTCGTGACGCGTCTCGAGCGCGGCGCGGAGCTCGCGAAGTTCGACCGGAAGACCCTCTATACGGCCGGCGCCGAGGGCTATACCGACTACCCGACGCTCTGATCGACCGCGTGTCGTCCGGGCTCCCAGCCCTTCGGGCCGAGCTGCCGCGATGCGAACGCGAGCGGCCCGGCCTCGAGCTCGGTCGCCATCGTGTCGTTCCAGCGATTGAGCCAACCGAAGAGCGAGATCACGGCCACGATCTCGACGATCTCGTCTGGCGAGAAGAACTCGGCCAGCGCCTCGAACTGCGCGTCGGTCGTGCGGTTGGGTACACAGCCCGCGTCGCGCGCCACGCGGAGGACGGCCCGCTCGCGCTCGTCGAAGAGCGGGCTCGTCTCGAACTCGAACGCGGCGGCGATCTTCTCCGTCGCGACCCCGATATTCTCCGCGGCGTGGGCTGTATGCGCCTGGCAATAGCGACAACCGGCGGATTGACTCGCCACCAGCGCGACCAGCTGCTTGAGCTCACGCGGCAGCGAAGGGGTCATCAGCACCGCAGCCGTCAGCCCGGAGAACGCGCGCAGGATCTCGGGCTTGCGACCGAGCGTGAGCAGGCTGTTCGGTACGAAGCCCGCCGCCTCCTCGATCATCGCGAGGACGGGTTCGAATTCGGCCAGCTCGGCTCGTTCGAGGGGTTCGATTCTCGGCACGCTGGGGCTCCTCTCCATTCGCTGGTCGCTCAGGCCATGAATTCGCCGCCATTGCAGTTGAGGTTCGCGCCCGTCACGGCGGCGGCGAGATCCGACGCGAAGAAGAGCGCCGCGTTCGCGCAATCCGAGTCGTCGGGAATCACCCCGATCGGGATGTCCTTCACGATCTCGGCGATCACGTCCTCGACCGGGATGCCCTGCTGCTTCGCCAGGCCTCCGACGTAGCCTTCGACCGGCGGCCCCCACATCCAACCCATGGCGACGGAGTTGACGCGAATCCCATGCGGGCCGAGCTCCTTGGCGAGCATCCGCGTCGCGACCGTGAGCGCGCCTTTCGACGCGGCGTACTCGGCCTGCATCGGCAGCGGCTTGCGTTCGACGAGCGTGTTGATGTTGACGATCGCGCCCTTCCCCTGCTTCTTCATCTGCGGCACGACGGATTGCGAGAGCGAGAGCGATCCGAACAGATTCACCTCCATCGTCGCCCGCCAATCGTCGAAGTCGGCGTCTTCGAAGAGTGCGAACTTTCCACCCGAATAGGCGCTGTTGATCAGGGCGTCGATACGTCCGAATTTCGCGATCGTCTGTTGGACGAGATGCTCACATTGCGCGGGCTTCGTGATGTCGGTCGCGACGACGAGCGTCTCGGCGCCCGTCTTCTGCACCTCGCGCTCGACCTCCTCGAGAAACGACTGCGTGCGCGCCGCGAGCACGACCTTGGCTCCCAGCGCGCCAGCGTTGATCGCCAGCTCCTGACCGAGCCCGGGGCCGATGCCGGAGACGATGACGACTTTGTCCTCGAGAATCATGCGCACCTCTACTGGTCGTGGCCGGACGGAGAGAGCCCGCCGGCCTCGACGAGCTTCGCGCATTCACGAACCAGCGTCGACGAGGCGCCAGGGCGCAGAGCCCGGCCAGGCGCGGCGTGGCGCGGGGGCTGGGCCGATCAGACGCCCAGGGCGGGAAGCAGCCTGCGCCGGAGCAGGTCGCGCAGATCGGCTTCCGTGGCCGACGACGCCGGCGGCAGCGTGAGCAGCGAGACGACGGCGCGCACGATCACGTCGTAGGCTTCGCGCCGGTCGCGTTCGCTCCAACCCAGGTGCTCGCCGATCGAGTGCAGTCCGCCGATGGCGCGCTCTGCGAAGGCGGGATCGAGCGTCGACCGCAGGATTGCATGGGGTGCCTGGGGATAGTGGCGCGAGCTCCAAGCTGCTCGCAAAACGTCGTTTTGCTCGATTCGACGCAGGGTCGAGAGAACCGACTCGACCAACAGCGTGCCGGGCTCACCGCCGTCGCCGAAGATCGTGAGCTGACCCTCGAGGATCTGCTGGGCCTCGCGCTGGAGCATGGCCTGCAACGCCTCGCGCGCATTCGGGAAGTAGCGGTAGGCCGTCTGACGCGTGATCTGGGCCCGCTCGGCGATCGCCGTCATCGATACGGACTCGAAGCCGAGCTCGACGACGAGCGCTGCGCAGGCGTCGAGCAACCGGTTGCGCGTCAGGGCACGTCGTCCGGAGATGAGTCCGGGTGCCAGGCCCTGCCGCGCAACGCGAGCGCGGGAAAGGCTGAGGCGCCGCTGTCGGTCCGCGTGCGCCTGCGATCGGGATTCGAGCAGTGGATTCGACATGACGGCGGCGCCTCCGAGCTCGGACGAAGGGCGGCAGCTCCTGACAGCCGATACCGCGAGCGGAGCTGGCTGCGCCTCAGCAGGAGACGAGCCGCCCTTCCCAGGCAGTGTACTCGCAAATCTGATGATCCATCAGTTATTTTGGATCGAGTGCAGCCGCGGCGGGCGATTTCCCGCGGGCGCTCCCGCGACGGGTGCCCGATCGCGATCAGCCCGCTTCGCGCAGGCTCAGGAAGCGCCCGCGCTGCTCGGCGGTCCCGAGCATCACGAGCTCGGCCCCGGCGACCAGCTCGGTGTCGCCCGACGGGTTCGCCACCAGGCGGCCACCGATCCGCATGCCGATCACGTTGAGTCCCGTGCGGGCACCGATCTCGCTCGCCGCCAGGGGCTTGCCGACGAGGTGGTCCGGGATCGATTCGACGAAGAGCTCCGTCCCCTCTCCGACCACGATCAGCTCGCGACCGAGGATCATCGAGACCAGCGTCTGGATCGCGAGCGAGGCGCGGCTGAGCGCGAAGTCCGCCCCTGCGCGATGGATCGCTTCGAGATTCCAATCGTGGCTGATGCGACTGACGATGTTGGCGTCCTGGCTGAGGCGTCGGCAATAGACGGTCAAGAAGATGTTGGTCGCGTCGTCGTTCGTCGTCAGCACGACCGAGGGCGCCTCGTCGATGCCTGCCTTCTTGACCGTGTGGAGATTCGCCGCGTCTCCGATCACGACCCGATCGGCGAGCGGCGCCAGCTCGGATTCCAGCTCCCGGTTCGAATCGAGGATCGTGACGCGAGCGCCGCGCGCGTGGAGTGCCTGGCTGACCGCACGACCGACGGTGCCACCGCCGATCACCAGCACGGGCTTGTCCGTCGCCTGGTAGATCACGAAGAGCGCATCGAGATCGGTCACCTGCTCGTCGGTACCGACGACGACGGGCACGCTCGTCTCGGTCAGGACGGTGTCGGGACCCGCTGGCTCGAGCCGACCGCGCTCCCAGACGCCGACGACGTTCAGCCCGGTCAGTCTGCGCAGGTTCGTGTCTCGAATCGTGCGGCCGACGAGCGACGTGCCGTGGATCGGGAACTCCGCGATCACGAGATCCTCGAAGCTCCCGATGCGGTGGGCCGTCTGGGTGCCCGCCGTGATTCGCGAAGCGAGCTGCTCGCCGAGTCGCTGCTTGAGCGGCAACACGCGCGTCGCACCGGCGAGCTCGAGGACGTCGACCGAATCCATCTCCTCGGCGAAGGCCACGATCGGGACGTGATCCGTGATCTCGCGGATCGTCAGCACGATATTCGTGTTCTCGGCATCCGAGAGGTTCGCCACGACGAATCGCGCCTTCTCGACGCGCATGTCCTCGTAGGTCTTGCGAACGTCGCGCCTGCCCGTCACACAGCGCAGGCCGTCGCTGTGATGGGTCGCCGCGACGGTCGGGTCGGGCTCGATGATCACGGCGAGGATGTCGATCTCTTCGAGTCGCTCGACCAATCCCTGCGCGATCCCGTCGTGGCCACAGATGATCACATGGCCCGACGTCTCGTCGTCCAGCTGCCGCGGCGCGCGCATGCGAATCTGCGCCTCGAGCCAGGGCGCGTAGAAGAAGCGGATGAAGGTAAAGGGCGCCACGATCAGCAGCATCACGATCCCGTAGACCAGCACGACGATCGTGAAGCCGCGCCCGAGATTGCTCTCGAAGGTGATGTCGCCGAAGCCGAGCGTGCTCATCACCGTCAGCGTCCAGTAGAAGCCCGTCAGCCAGGAATGCTGCTGACCCTCGTAGACCATGATCACGTGGAACAGGACGGAGAAGATCGCGATCGTACCCGTCAGCACCAACGCGAATCGCAGCAAGGCACGCAGATTGCGACGTGCTTCGTTGTCGTCGAGCACGTCGCCGAGGATGAAGGCCAGCTGCGAGGGAAGGAATTTCAAGCGTCGATCCGTCGATACTTGATGCGCTGGGGCGTGTCGGCATCGGCACCGAGCCGTTTGCGGCGATCGGCCTCGTAGTCCTGGTAGTTGCCCTCGAACCACTCGACGTGGCTGTCGCCCTCGAAGGCCAGGATGTGGGTTGCGATGCGGTCGAGGAACCAGCGGTCGTGGGAGATCACGACGGCGCAGCCCGGGAAGTCGACGAGGGCATCCTCGAGGGCGCGCAACGTGTCGACGTCGAGGTCGTTCGTCGGCTCGTCGAGCAGCAGCACGTTCCCTCCGGTTCGCAGCAGTAGCGCCAGATTCACGCGATTGCGCTCGCCACCCGAGAGCGAGCCGACGAGCTTCTGTTGATCGGGACCCTTGAAGTTGAAGGAGGAGACCCAGGCCCGTGACGGCACCTCGCGATCTCCGATCTGGATCTTCTCCTCGCCGCCGCTGATCACCTCCCAGACGGTCTTGTCGGGATCGAGATCACGCCGCTCCTGATCGACGTAGGAGAGCGAGACGGTCTCGCCGAGCCGCAGCGCTCCCGTGTCGGGCTTCTCTTCGCCGGAGATCATCTTGAAGAGCGTCGTCTTGCCGGCGCCATTGGCGCCGATGATTCCCACGATCCCACCCGGCGGCAACTTGAACGACAGATCTTCGAAGAGGAGCTTCTCACCGAAGGCCTTGCTGATCGACTCGGCGTCGACGACGACGTCGCCGAGCCGAGCTGGCACCGGGATCGCGATCTCGACCTTTTCCGGCGCGCGCTCGCCTCCCTGCTTCACGAGCTCCTCGAAGGCGTTGATCCGTGCCTTGCCCTTGGCCTGCCGCGCCCGCGGGCTCATCTTGATCCACTCGAGCTCTCGCGAGAGGGTCCGCGCCCGCGCCCCCGCCTGCTTCTCCTCCACTTCGAGGCGTTTGTTCTTCTGCTCGAGCCAGGAGGAGTAGTTCCCCTGCCAGGGGATTCCATGTCCCCGATCCAGCTCGAGGATCCAGCCGGCGACGTTGTCGAGGAAGTAGCGATCGTGGGTGATCGCGACGACCGTGCCGGGATACTCCTGCAGGAAGCGCTCGAGCCAGGCGACGCTCTCGGCGTCGAGATGATTCGTCGGCTCGTCGAGCAGCAGCATGTCGGGCTTCGAGAGCAGCAGCCGGCAGAGGGCGACGCGGCGTTTCTCGCCCCCCGAGAGCGTCGACACGTCGGCGTCACCCGGCGGACAGCGCAACGCCTCCATCGCCACCTCGAGCGTTCGGTCGATCTCCCACGCGTCGGCAGCGTCGATCTGATCCTGGAGCTTGCCCTGCTGCTCGAGCAACGCGTTCATCTCGTCGTCGTCCATCGGCTCGGCGAACTTCTCGGACAGCGCATTGAACTCGTCGAGCAGCGCACGGATCTCCCCCACGCCTTCCTCGACGTTTCCGCGCACGTCCTTGGCGCCATCGAGCTCGGGCTCCTGGGGCAGATAGCCGACACGCAGCCCCTTGGCCGGCTTCGCCTCGCCGAGAATGTCGTCGTCGACGCCGGCCATGATCCGCAGCAGCGTGCTCTTGCCCGCCCCGTTCGCACCGAGCACACCGATCTTCGCCCCCGGCAGAAAGGACAGCGTGATGCCGTCGAGGATCGTGCGATCGCCGATCACCTTGCGCAGATCGTTCATGGTGTAGACGAATTCGTGCGCCAAGAAGCGAGCCCTCACCCGTGATTGAATGACGGCACCGAGTCTAGCTCCAAGGCTTCTCTCGCACGATCGTTGCGGGGGGTGGTAGACTCGGCGCCCGCTCCCCCCGATGCCGGAAACCCAGCTCGTTGCCCACGCGTCGTCGCCTTCACGCCGTCCGCCAGATCGGTCGATCGGGATCTCGCGGCGTGGGCCGATCCGTCCTACTCGCCGCGCTCGCGCTCGCTCTGGGCACGGCGGCTTGTCGCGACGAGGCCGAGGACGATCTGCTGGTGCTGGTCCGCGCGAACCATGCGCCGGCGCGCGCGATCGCGGACGCCTATCTCGCCGCGCGCGATCTCCCGTCCGACCGGGTGCTCGAGCTCGCCCTCTCCGATCCACCGGATCGACGCGAGATCTCGGCCCGGAAATACCTCGACGAGATCGCCCGACCGACCCTCGCGCATCTGGCCGAGCACGATCCCGAAGCGCGGGTCTCACTGCTCGTCACGACGCGCGGACTGCCGCTCCGCATCGGCCACTGCGACACCTGGCGACGCCACTACCCACGCGACTGTGACAGTGCGGCCGTCGATGCGGCGCTCGCGCAGCTCGGCGCGCCCGGACTCGAAGGACGCGCATTCGCGCGCGTCGCGAATCCCTTCTTCCGAGACCCACGTCCCTTCTCGCGCTTCCGACGCGAGGAGCCCGACGCGCGCCTGCGCTTTCTCGTCGCACGTCTGACCGCGCCCCCCTACGAGCGCACCGCGTCGCCAGCGCGTCCGCCGCGTTGGCACGCCCTGATCGAGCGGGCCCGCGCGCACAGCGAGCGCCGCCACGCCCCGAGCTGGCGCATCCTCTCGCTCACCCCGCGCGGTCTGCGGACTGCTGCCGAGAGCCTCTTGCTCGACGAGCTGGCGACGCGCCTGTCCCGCCTCGGCCATCGCGTCTGCGACGGCTGTGACGAGCCGTTTGCCTCCGCCGCGACGACGGGTGTGATCGTCCAGTCCGATGCCGCTGCAACGATGGGTCTGAGCGTCCCGCCGCCTGCCGCAGCAGGGGTGTCGCAGGCAAATGGCACGGCGACGACGGGCCTGGCAGCGCCGGGAGTCGTCGTCGGTCTCGCGGGTGCGCGCGACGCCGCGGACTTCGATCGGTTCCTGGCCCGCTGGATCGATCGCGGCGCCGGCCTCGTCTCGACCCATCTCGCCGACCCGACACTCGCTGGGGTGCTTCGGGCGGACGCACAGCTGCGCGCGCTCGCGGCGGGGCGCAGCGCGGCCGAGGCCCACTTCCAGGCACTTCCCCAGCTCGGCTGGCTGAACGTCTTCGTCGGCGATCCGATGGCCGTGCTGCGGGCGGCGTCGGAGTCCGCGACCGCGGGCGACGATGACGACTACGACCGGGATGGAATTCCCGATCTGCGTGACAACTGTCCGCACGAAGCCAATCCCGACCAACGCGACACCAATCGGGATGGCTTCGGCAACCGCTGCGACGCCGACGTCGACGACGACGGTCGCGTCGATACCTCGTGGGGGGCGATCTACCCCCTCGACCAACGAGGCGACCTCGAGGCGATCACGTTGACGGCGCAGAATGGGCCGTACGACCCCGACCACGATCTGGACGGAGACGGGCGCGTCGACGAGCGTGATCTCGTGATCGCTCAAATGGGGCTGTTCCGCCCACCTGGCCGCTGAGCAGCGCCTTCGCTCGCGACCGGAATCGATTCCGATCGCGTCGAGACGACGCGCCCGAACTCAACGATCGTCGCGATCGTCCGCCAACGCCATGATCAGGCTCGAGGTGTCGAAGCGACCCGCGCCGCGTCGCTGTAGCTCGGCATAGCGCCCGTCGACGAGCTCGGCGACGGCCAGCGACGCGCCGCAGCGCGCCGCTTCCTCGATCGCCATCGCGAGGTCCTTCCGCATCCAATCGACCGCGAATCCGAAATCGAAGCGCCCGGCGAGCATCGTCTCGGCTCGATTGTCCAGCTGCCAGGACCCGGCCGCGCCCTGCCCGATCACGTCGACGACCGCGGCGGCGTCGAGACCCGCCCGACGCGCGAAATCGAGCCCCTCGGAGAGGCCCTCGAGCACGCCCGCAATGCAGATCTGATTCACCATCTTGGCGAGCTGGCCGTGGCCCGACGGACCGAGCCGGCGATGCTTGCGGGCATAGTGGTCGAGCAGCGGCGCGACCCGTCGATAGCTCTCGGCCTCGCCTCCGAGCATGATCGTGAGTGCGGCGTTCTCGGCGCCCGACTGGCCGCCGGAGACCGGCGCGTCGAGAAAGCCCAGACCGCGGCGGGAGGCCTCCGCGGCAAGCCGACGCGCCAGACCCGCCGACGCCGTCGTGTGATCGACGAAGACGGCCCCCGGATCCATCGCGTCGAAGGCACCTTCGGGCCCGAGCGTGATCGCCTCGAGATCTGGATCCGCACCCGTGCAGGCGAAGACGACCTGCGCGCCACGCGCCGCCTCGGCTGGCGTCGCAGCAATCCTCGCGTCGGGGTGCGTCCTTGCCCAGGACTCCGCGCGCCTGCGTGTGCGGTTGTAGACCGTGAGCGCATGTCCCGCCCGCGCGAGATGTCCGGCGATCGGCGCACCCATGACCCCGAGACACAGAAAGGCCAGCCGCTCACCCGACGTCGAAGGGCGACCCCCGGCCCCGTCCGCCGCTTCCGTCACGACCCACGGTCCCGACCACGACCCCGGACGGCGGCCGTTCGCGCCACGCTGTCGCGCGGACGTGCGCGGGCGATCCGCGTGCTCTCCGCGTTCTCGAGCTCACTCGGAAGCCCGTCGACGAAGACGACCGACCGGGTACGCCGGGCCGGAATCCGCGCGCCCGGCGTCAGGATTCCGACCAGGTTGAGGGGATCGCTGCCGCAGACACGCAGGCGTTCGCCCTCGCGCGGTCTGCGACGGATCCGCGCCAGACCTTCGAGCGCTTCGGGCAAGGCAAATTGCTCGCCCGTAAAGCCCGAGACGAAACGACCGCCGCGAATCACGCCCCGGGCCTCGAGCCGCCGCAACGCCCAGACGATCTCGCGCCAGGGCAGCGCGAGATGCTCGCGCGCCACGACGTCGCGAAACACGACGCCCCAACGCGCGAGCAGCTGCTCCGCGAGCGCCTCTGCCAGTCGATCCGGATCGTCGACGGCTTCGCGCGCGGGCACGAGGCTCCAGCGCCCCTCCGCGCCCGCCGTCGCGCCGGCGGCCAGCCCGCGCCGCAAGCCGCGGCGCGCGCGTGTCTCCGCGCGCGCCCGCGCCGCGCCCTCGCGAGCGCCGAGCCGCGAACGCAATGCCTGGAAGCCGTCGGCGCCGACGCATCCGCGCGCCACGAGATCCCAGAGCGCCGCCTCGACCTGGACCGGCGGGACGTTCAGCTCGGCGACGAGCTCGGCGTGAAAGAGTGCACCCCGGCGGGCCAGACAATCGAGAATTCGTTCGGGCAGGCCAACCGGCGGCGTCGCGATCGCGCCGCTCGCGCGATGGGCCTGCAGCAGCCACGGCAGGTCGGCGCGCAGCACGAGCGAGAGCGGCGTCGAGCGGCTCGTCGCACGCGGGCCCGACGCCGTAGGCTGGGCCGGGGAGGATGACGGGAGTGGCGGCGCCACGCGAAGCCACGACACCTGGCCCGAATGGCAGAGCGGATCGAGCCAATCCGGGCGGTAGTCGCGCACGCGGGCAGGCAATACCTCGCTCTCCCAGGCACCGGCCGCGAGATCGAAGCCCTGCAGCTGCTCGATCGTGCGGGCGACGCCCGCCGCTCCCTCGCGCCGACTGCCCGTCGCCACCCCCTGCCAATCGAGCAGGAAGCGCATCAGGTCCTGGGCCGTGACCGGCTCGACCGCCGCGCGCAGCCGGGCCTGAGAGCTTGCGTGGATCCGAGCGAGCAGCCGTCGCGCACAGAACTGCTCGGGTGCCGACGCCGGCGCGCCGGAAGCCTCAGCGCCGTCGGGCTCGAAGCGTCCTCGCAGCACGAACCCCTCCGCCTCGAGCGCGGCGAGCCCGATCTCGACCAGCCCCGTCCGCACGCCGAGCCGTGCAGCGAGCTCTGCAGCACGAATCGGGCCCGTCGTCTCGAGGTGGCCGCGCAGGACGTGGTGGATCGCCTCGTCCTCGACGAGCGCCGCCGCCGAGGCCTCGAGGGCGCACTCGGCCCTGCACCCCTGCCCCACCCGAGCCCGCGCGACGCCATCGGGATGCAGCGCCCGCGCCCAGCTGATGCGCTCGCTGGCGACCCAGAAGCGCGGGCGGCCGGCAGGCTCGATCGTGAACGCGCGTCCCATCGCTTCGAGCTCGCGATAGAACGGCAGCCAGTCGGGCTCGGCGCACCACAGCCCGACACCCAGCAAGAGGTCGTGCAGCTCCTCGCGATCGCGCGGCTCGGGTCGCGCCTGCTCACGCACCTGCTCGATCGCGGCCCGATCGAGCCGCGAGAGGTCGCGTTCTTCGATCGGCAGACCACGGCGCAGGCGCACCGCACGGGTTCGGCGCTCCTCGAGTGGCGCATCGTCGAGATAGGTGAAGGGCTTGCCGTTCAGGATCTCGTGGGCGAGCGGCGAGGCCTCGGTCGTGTCGACACACAGGATCTCGAGCCCTCCGTCGCCGATCCGTGCGATCAGCTCGCGCAGGCCGTCGACGTCCATCGCTTCGTGCAGGCAGTCGTGCAGCGTCTGCCGCACGAGCACGTGATCGGGAATCTCGATCGGGCCCGCCAGGTTCTCCTGGCAAGCCGCGGCCTGGGGAAAGATCGCCGCCATCAGATCGTCGGATTCCATCCGCTGGATCGGTGGCGGATTCTTCTTGCCGCCGCGAAAGCGCAGCACCGTGAGCGCACGATTCAAGTTCCAGCGCCAGCGGGCCGTGAACAGCGGCGTCGGCAGGACCGCCTGCCGCAACGTCTCCTCGATCCCCTCGAGCGACAGGAAATGCGGAACATCGCTCAAGGGGAAGCTGTGGTGAGGGCCGAGCGAAAGCACGATTGCGTCATCGTTGGCAGCCGCTTGCAGCTCGAAGTTGAAGCTCTTGCAGAACTTCTTGCGCAGTGCGAGACAGAGCGCCCGATTCATCCGCCCACCGCGCGGCGTATGTACGACGAGCTGCATGCCGCCGGCGTCGTCGAAGAAACGCTCGAGCACGAGCCGATCGCGCGTCGGCAGACCACCGAGCGCGGCACGCGAGACCGCGAGATAGCGGACGATCTGGCTCGCAGCGTCCGGGCCCACGCCGGTCTCGCGAGCCAGCCATTCTTGCGCGCCGGCTTCGTCGCCGTCGGCCAGGATCGGCTCGAGCGCGGCCCGCAGGCGCGAGACCTCGTCGGAGAGCTCCTCGCTTCGCGCGGGCGCCTCCCCGACCCAGAACGGCACGTTCGGCGAGGCGCCCTCGGCATCGACGACACGGACCTTGCCCGACTCGACGCGCCGGATGCGCCAGGTCGAGCTGCCCAGCAGGAAGACGTCGCCCGGCAGACTCTCGATCGCGAAATCCTCGCCGATCGTGCCGATGAAGGTCTCATCGGGATCCGCCACGACGCGGTAGTCGGCAACCTCGGGTATCGCACCGCCCGACGTGAGCGCGGCCAGTCGCGCACCGCGCCGCGCACGCAGCTGACCGCCGATCCGATCGTGATGCAGATAGGCCGCACGGCGGCCGCGGCCCGTCTCGATCCCCTCCGAGACGAGCCGCACGACTTCATCGAACGTCGCGCGCGTGAGCGACTCGAAGGGCGCAGCCCGTCGACACAGCTCGAAGAGGTCCGCCTCCTTCCAGGGCTCCGCGGCACAGGCCGCGACGATCTGCTGGGCGAGGATGTCGAGCGGTGCTTCGGGCGGCAGCAACCGATCGAGTCGGCCCGCGCGTACGCCGCGAAGCAGGGCGGCGCATTCGACCAGCTCGTCGCGCGTCAGCGGATAAAGTCGGCCCTTCGGCGTGCCGCCACGGAAATGACCGGAGCGGCCGACGCGCTGGAGAAAGGTCGCGAGGCTACGCGGCGAGCCGATCTGGCAGACGAGCTCGACGGGTCCGACGTCGATTCCGAGCTCGAGCGAGGCGGTCGCGACGAGCGCGCGCAGCCGGCCCTCGCGCAGCGCCGTCTCGACGCGCAGGCGGCGACTGCGCGAGAGACTGCCGTGATGTGCTGCGACGCCCTCCTCGCCGAGACGCTCGGCCAGCTGATGGGCAAGGCGTTCGGCCATCCGGCGGGTATTGACGAAGACCAGCGTCGTCCGATGTCTCTCGACCTGCGCAGCGATCTGGTCGAGCACCTCCTTCATCTGCTCGGCCGAAGCGACCGCCTCGAGCTCGCTGCCGGGGAGGACGGTCTCGAGGTCGAGCGCGCGACGATGGCCCTCGTCGACGATCGTGCAACGCGGGCGTCCCCATGCATCCAGGCGGTCGGGCCCGACCCCGACCAACAGCTTCGCGACGGTCTCGATCGGCTTCTGAGTTGCCGACAAGCCGATGCGTACGGGCGACTGGTCACACAGCGCCTCGAGTCGTTCGAGCGAGAGGGCGAGATGCGAGCCGCGCTTGTCGCGTGCCATCGCGTGGATCTCGTCGACGATCACGTGCCGAACCGGTCGCAGGATCTCGCGCCCCCGCGCCGAGGTGAGCAGCAGATAGAGCGACTCCGGCGTCGTGACGAGGATCTGCGGTGGCTTCTTGAGCATCGCCGCGCGCGTCGAGGCCGGCGTATCCCCGCTACGCATGCCCACCCGGATCTCCGGTACGGGTAAGCCCAGGCGACAAGCGAGCTGCGTGATCTCGGCGAGCGGTCCCTCGAGATTCTGCTGGATATCCGCCGCCAGCGCCTTCAGCGGCGACACGTAGAGCACCTCGACGCCCGCCGGTCGCCCAACCGGCCGCGCCGCTACGCCCTCACGACACACAGCCCGCCGGCCCCGACGCAGCGCCGGCCCCGGATCCAACCGAAACGGCTCCGCCGCCACCTCAGACGACGAACTCCCTCCAAGCTGAACGGCCCGCCCACTCCGCGCGCCCCGGGCGCGCAAGATAAAGTCGATGCAGACGAGAAAGGCCGCCAGCGTCTTACCCGTACCGGTCGGCGCCGCGATCAGCGTATGCTCGCCGCGCGCGATCGCGGGCCAGCCGCCGAGCTGGGGCGCCGACGGGCCCGCCGGAAAGCGCTCCTCGAACCAGCGTCGCACCGCGGGATGGAAATCGTCGAGTACACCCATCGAATGGGCCGAAGCTAGCGGGCCGACTGGGCACGCGAAAGAGAGGCGAAAAAACGTTCACCTCGACGGGAGGGCTGTGGACGACTTGGAGCCCTCGGCCACGACCTGGCGAGCGACGAAGGTGGCATCGCCCGGCGCGACGCCCCCCTTGCCCAGCAACCCGTCGCGTACGAGCTCGGCCGTGATCGGTGCGAGCAGCACGCCATTGCGGCCGTGGCCCGCCGCCAGATGGAGACCGGAAACCTCCGGTACCGGGCCGAGAAACGGGAGTCCATCGCCGCTCGCCGGTCGCAGGCCGGCCCAGGCGCGACCGAAGCCGGCCTCTGCCACGTCCGGGAAGATCGCGCGGGCGCCGGCGAGCAAGTCCTCGATTCCCGCGGCCGTCACGCGGCGGTCGAATCCGACCACCTCCTGGGTTGCGCCGACGATCCAGGAGCCGTCGCGCTTCGGCACGATGTAGCGATCGTCGTGCCAGACCATCTCGCGCAGAAGTGGCAGCGGCGGCTCGAGGCGGATGATCTGTCCACGCAAGGGCGCAACGGCGAGCGCCCGCCCGCCCGGCAGATCGATCGCCGAAGCCGCGAGCAGACTCGGCGTCCAGGGACCGGCCGCCAACACGATCTGGTCGGCGTCGCGCGGCCCCAGGTTCGAGTCGATTCCGACGATGCGCGAGCCCGCGCGCCGCAGTCCGAGCGCCCGGACGCCCGTCTCGATCACGACGCCGCGTGCGCGGGCGGCTGCGGCCAACGCAGCGACCAGCAGGGGTGGTCGCAGATGCGCCTCGCACGGCGAGTACAGTCCGCCCACGAAATCGCGCGCGAGTGCGGCGTGACGCTGCCGCAAGGACTGGTCGTCGACCCATTCGAGCTCGACGGTCGCCATTCGTGTCGCGCGCGCGCGCTGTGCCTCTGCCTGCGCCTCACTCCTCGCGAGCTGCAGGATCCCGCAAGCGTCGAGCTCCGGGTCGATGCCGGTCTCCGCCGCGAGGCGTGCGCAGAGCGGCTCGAAGCGCGCCAGGCTCTCGAGCCCGAGGCGAAGCATCGGTCCGGGCGCCTCGGCCTCGCTGATCGGCGCCAGCATGCCCGCCGCCGCACCCGAGGCACCGCTGCCGATCGCATCCGATTCGATCAGACGTACGCGCGGTCCCTCGCAGGCGACGGCCTCGGCGATCGCGAGACCGATCACGCCGCCGCCTACGACCAGCACGTCGTCGACCCGAGCGGGCGTGCTCACGGCGCCGCCGACCCGCTCGCGCCCGCCTGGATGGCGGGCTCCGCGTGGGGAGCCGTCACGTCCTCGCCAGCAAGCGCGACGATCGCCTCGTAGAGCGCGCTGCTCGCTGGCTCGCTCGCCGCGAAATGATCGATCACGCGCCCGTCGTGTACGACGAACGTGATCAGCGTATGGTCGATCGTGCCGTCGGGCTGGCGGAGCGAGCCGACGCCGTAGGCACGCACGAGCGCCTCCACCTCCGCACGTTCGCCGGTCAGGAAGGACCAATTCGACAAGTCGGCACCACGCGCCGTCGCGTAGCGCTCGAGCACGGGCGGCCGATCGACGTCGGGATCGAGGCTGATCGATACGAATCGAACGCGATCGCGGAGCGCGGCCGGCAAGCGACGTTGCAGGTCGACCTGGTTCGCGGTCTGCACCGGGCAGGGACCCGGGCACTCGGTGTAGATGAAGTCCAGGACGACCACCTTGTCGCCCATCGATGCGAGACTGACGGGTCGCCCCGCCTGGTCGATCAACGAGAAGGGTGGCGCCGGACGGGTGCGCACCAGGCCGTCGCCGAGCCGACGCCAGCCCGCCTCCGCGGGCGCCACACCGACGACCCGAGCGGAGGCAACCTCGTAGCTGCGACCGGTGAAGCGAATCTCGAAGTCGACGACCTGGCCGGGTGCGAGCCGCGAGAGCAATGCCTCGTCGGGCACGGCGAAGTTCATCGTCATCGCCGGCATCAGCCCGGCGACGTCCCCGTGATCGATCAGGACCTGCGCGTTCTCGGCATCGACCGATTCGACCGTGCCCTGGGCCGGGTAGAGACCGGGTCCCCCGTCCTCCCGGCCACAACCGAGGGCGACGAGCGCGAGGACGAGAGCGTGGAGGCGCAAAGGACGGGTCGCGCGGCGACGCGATGTGCGGCCGCGCCTCCGAGGGCGCTTCAGAACACCCATTGCCAGGCCGTCTTGAGCGTCCAGTCGCGTTCGAGCTGCGGTCCATCGAGATCCTGATGAACCGGTATCGAGAACTCGAAGGCGATGCGCTGGTCGTTCAGCTGGGGCAGATCGAGCGAGACGCCGGGCGCCAGGCTGAACCGCGTTCCCCCGCGCAGCTTGTCGTTCTCCGCCGGATCGCTCCGCGCGTCGAGGCCGCGGTCGAAGCCACTGATGTTGTTCTGCTTCTCCCATTCGGCCCGCAGCGACGCGGTCAGCCCCGCGAAGAGCCGCACCGAGCCCCAGATCGAGCCCGTAAATCGGCTGCCCTCGCGGTAGCGCAGACCATTGCGGCGCATCGGGTGACGCCCGAAGGCCTGGCCGCCCCAACCGAATCGCTCGAGCTCGCCGCGATAGGTCCAGCCCCACTCGAGGTCCCAGGTGCCGTTGCCGATCTGGGAGTCGTAGGGTAGCCGCGCGCCGAGGCTGCTGCGGCGGATGCTTCCGGTCGGTGCGTCGAAGCCCAGATGGACGTGCGAGCTCTCGAATCCCTTGCGGATGAAGGGGATCACGACCGCGAACGCGAGATCGCCGACGCCGTCCGTGCGCTCGACGCGGCGACCGCGTGCGGGATCGATTCGCTCGAGCTCCTTCTCGACGAAGGGCACATCGACGAGCAGCGTGACCCGCGGATGCGGAGCATAGGCGACCTGAAAAGTGTGCAGCGTGACGCGAAGCGAACGCGGCGTCGTCGCGAAGCCGAGCGTGTCGCGCGCGTAGTCCGGCGTGATGTCGTCGTCGCCGGCCATCAGGCCCTGCGACTTCACGTACTGCCAGCTGTAGCCGATCCGGATCCGATCGCCCGGGAGTGGCTCGCCGTAGCGTATACCGGCCGGCGGCGGCGGCGAGCCGAGCGACCCCGGGGCACTCGCTTCGGATGTGCGGACCGAATCCGCTGCGTCACCATCTTCGTCGGCTGCTGCGGTCGGAACGGCGATGGCCGAAACGAGCAGCAGGAGCAGGAACGGCCGGGGTGCTCGGCGACTCCGATCGACCCGACCCATCGCATGCCCGCCCGACGCGACGGTCCCGTAGATCCGCTCGCGATTCTCCCCGCGCAATGAGAAAGGGCGCCACGTCGACACGCGAGGAGGCTAGCAGGTCGGAAGGGAACGCCGGACTGAAGACCGCGCGGGGGTCGTGCGGGCTTGATCGGATTGCCCGACCCGCGCAAACGACACCGCAAGCCGCTCCTTCTCAGCCGCCGACGAGCGAGCGGCGGAAGCGCGCTTCGAGCTCGCTGAGGTCGCGGCGGTAGGCGCGTCGGCTCGCGCGTTCGAGACTGCGGGAGCGAACGACTGCCCTCCAGAAACGAACCAGGTTGCGTTCGCCATGGGTCTGCACGAGATGGTCGATGAACCCGTAGGACTGGAGATAGGCCAGTGCGGCGGCGTCCGGACCCAGCGCGGCGAAGCTCGGCGTGCTCAGCTCGGCAAGCGAGAAGAGCGCGCCCGACTCGGCCGCCCGGCTGAGGACGCGCACTTCGGCGCCGACCAGGCGGCGCTTGCCGAGTGCTCGTGCCTCGAACCACTCGGCGACCCCCTCGTTCAGCCAGGCCGGCAGCACGAGACGCGGTGCCTCGGCGTCGAAGGCTGCGTGCACGAGCTCGTGGTGCAGCACCCGGACGAGCGAATCACTGACGCGGGTCGCGCCGCGGATATGGATGGCGCCGCCGTAGAAGCCGGCGGCGGGAAAGCGGAAGAGCCCGGCGTAGCGACGATCGAAGAGCACCGGGTCCCACAGATAGACGACCAGCTTTCGCTCGGGTCGCAGCTCGAGTCGTTGATCGAGCCGATCGTAGGCGGCCTCGAGCACGGACAGGACCTCGCGCTCGAAATGGCGCGAGCCGTAGAGCCCACCCGACTCGTCGATGTCGACATCCTGGTAGAGCGTGAAATGAAACGAATCCCGTCGTGCGAAATCGCCGTCGGCGCCGCGATCACCGACCGCGAGAGCCGGCGGCGCGCCCAATACCAGGAGGCCGAACGCGACGAGAATGAAGTGCAGCGGAGCCATCGCTTCGGCGGAGGATACAGGACCCGAGCGAGGTGAGACGGGGCCTCGGCCTCTCAGGGCCCCGCGAGACCACCACTGAAATAGGTGGCCGCGGCGCGACCCGCGGCGGCCAGGAACTTGTTGAAGCGGCGCGCCTGGTCCTTCGCCTTGGCGAGCATGGTTCGCTCGGCGCCGTATTTCGGACAGAGATCGGCGCGGCGGTGCCAGAGGCGTTCGATCTGGGCGTTGGTCGCGGCCTCCCAGCTGCGATTGCCGCGATCGATCGCGAGCGGCAGGATCGTGTTCTCGAAATGGTCGATCTGGAGCGTGAGGCGCCGGCACTGGCCGCGATAGTTGCCGCGCTCTCCCGCTTCGGGCGACGACGCGTGGGCGGGCATGGCCATGAGCAGTCCGCCACAGGCCAGGAGCAGCAGCCGCCGACGGGGGGCGCCCTTCGCGCGGCGCGCTGGCGCCTGTCCGGGCTGGGTCGAGCGGGCGAGCTTCATGCCCGCTGCATCGGCGTGATGGCGGGCGAGCTGAAGGCCCCGAAGCGAGGCCGCGCCCCAGTCCGGCGCGGACTCCACAGAGAGGGGCGATCCCCTCAGAGTCGCGCAGCGAGGGTCCGTGCCTGGCGACGCGCAAGCGCCATTCCCGTCAACATCGGATTGACCGAGGGACATTGCGGGAAGATGCCCGTATCGGCGATGTAGAGGTTCTCCATGTCGTGACAGCGACCTTCCTCGTCGACCACTCCACGCATCGGATCCCCGTGCATGCGCGTCGTGCAGAAGACGTGATTGCCGCCCATCACCAGGTTGCCGACGCGAACGGCCGGCGAGTCGAGGACCGTCGCCTGCTCGAGCGACGAGATGGTCGGCGGCAGACCGGCGACACCCGGCAGGATCTTCTCGGCACCGGCTGCGAAGAAGAGCTGCGCGATCACGTGGAGCGCACGGCGCAGGATCGGCGCGTCGTCGGGATGCAATCGCCAGTCGAGTCGAGGCTCGAGGCTGCGGAATCGCTTCCGCACGCGACCGAGCGATCGATTGGCGCTCGCGATCGCATCCCAGACCGCCGTCGCCGGCAGCTCGGCGAAGCGGCGCTGGAGCGCCTCGCCGAGGCCCGGAAAGCGAATCGAGAGCAGCGGTGGCGGCGCCCATAGCGTCTCGAGCTTGAAGCCCTCGTCGAGGAAGGCGAGGCTCTGGTAGCCCTGGGTCGCGCCGAACTCGGGATGGATCGCCTCGGGGAAGACGCCGGCGATCGCCACGCCGGGATGGAATTGCAGATTGCGCCCGACCTGGCCCGACGCGTTCGCGAGATCGTCGCTGTGTTGGAGCAGCACGGGCGTCGCGGTGCAGCCCGCCGCCAGCACGACCGCCCGCGCCTCGATCCGAAACGACAAGCCGGGGCGGCGCGCGCGACCGCGGGCCCGCGCGAACGGCGCCACGACTTGGCCCGAGACACCCGTTACACGACGCCCGCTGCGCCGGATCTGCTGGACCTGCAGACTCGTCATGACGCGCGCGCCCGCACGCAGCGCCGCGGGCACGTAGCTCACGTCCATGCTCTGCTTGGCGCGGCTGCGACAGCCCGTAAAGCACTCCCCACTCCCACGGCAGCCGCGCACGTTGCGCGCGATCGGCTCGCTCGAGACGCCATACGCGTCGCATGCCTCGCGAAAGAGAAGATTCCGCCGACCCTGAACGGCATCGGGCGTCGGCGCGATCCCCAGGAACCGCTCGATCGCGTCGAAATGCGGGTCGAGCGACGCGCGGTCGGTCCGCTCGAGATCGAAGCGGGTCGCCCAACGCGCGAAGACCGAATCCGGCGGTCGCACGCAGATCGCGGAGTTGACGAGCGATCCCCCCCCGAGCGCGATCGCCTGCATCGTCGGCATCGTCGTGCCGCGCGTCATGCGCAGCCCCCCCT
The DNA here is from genome assembly GCA_965223565.1 of Myxococcota bacterium. GTDB lineage: Bacteria > Myxococcota_A > UBA9160 > UBA9160 > UBA4427 > UBA4427. The sequence goes on from CBDCWV010000004.1 coordinate 501,382, forward strand.
CACGCATGGTCCGCGCCATCGAGAGGCTGCCGTCGAGCTCGAAATCGCGCACCGTGAACGGCGGGCCCTCTTCGACCAGGATCACGTCCCGCCCCGCCGCTGCCAGCTCGAAGGCCGCGACCGCACCGCAGGGACCCGACCCGACCACCACGACGTCGGCGCATTCCTCGAGATCGTGATCGTATTGGGCGAAGACGCGCACACGGTCGCGCACCTCGCCGAGCCCGTCGCGCGCCGTGATCGCTTCGCTCACGCCGGCCCTCGACCGGCGCGGCGGTAGGCGGGATGGCGCTGCGCACTCGGCGAGAGCGGCCCACGGGCGACCTCGTCGTTCCGATCCTCCGGCCCGAACGCGATCGAGCCCGGCAGGCCACCGATTCGCGGAAAGAGCAGCTCGGCCTCGCTCACGACCGGCTCGATCGCGAAAGGCGCGAGTCCGAGCGCCGCCAGATTCGCGGGGTGCCCCAGATAGCCGAGCACGAAGACGGCGCGTAGCGCGGTGACGAGCAGGCGCATGAGACCAGATCGATGCTCCGCCAGCCGCTCGAGGATGGCGATGCGACTCGCGGCCGAGAGACTCGAAAAACGTCCGCGCCCCCCCGGCTCCGGTCCCGGAAAGCAGAGCGTTCCGTGTTCGAGCAAGCCGAAGAGCGCGCGAATCTCCAGCCGCTGCATACGCGGCAGTCCGTCGAGATAGCGATCCACGAAATGCGGCAGACGCGCCTCGGCCCCGCTGACCGCGAGTGGCGCGCTCGTTGGGAACATCACCTCGGCGGCGGCAGCGACGAAGGCGGCCTCGCCGCGATTCAGGACCCCGAGTCCCGCCGGCGCCGGGGGATAGCCCGCATAGCATCGCTGGTGGATCAGCACGCCGGCGATGATCGCTAGACCGAGCGAGACGACTCCGGTGACCACCCTCGAACCATAACCAACCCAACCCCCGTGACCCAAGGGACGTGGACCGTAGATTGTGCCTGTTTTCGTCGGAGCCGTCGCCGCCGCCCGGCGACGACGCGCCGATCTCCCTCTATCCGGCATACCTCGCTGCATGGGGAACGCAGCGCTCGATCGCTCGCGTCGGGATGCGCCCGAAATAGCAATCCGACTGCCAGCGCGAGAGCACGAATCGATCCGGAAACAACCGCGCCGACAGAATCGTCCCCAGCCCGAGCGCCCGCCTCGCCAGCCCCAACGCCTGGGCCGGCGTCCCCCGTTTCACGTTTTCCGAACGATCCTTCATGTAGTTGCGCCACACGGTCCAGATCGCCGCCCGGTACAGGATGGATTGCCGCCGCTTCGAGAACGCGATCGTCTCCCGCTTGTGATTCGCGCTCGAGTGCCGCAGCAACACGTCGGACAGGTTCACCGGAAACAGCGGGTTCGTCGTCGTACGCGCCACCTTCGACGACGTCTGCTCATGAACGAACGCGCGGTCCTTCAGGCGCGCGATCGCGCGGGGGTAGGCCGGGTGCTCGTCCGAGCGCAGCACCACGTCGGCCCGGGGGGGAACCACCCGGCGGAGTAGCTGCTCCACCTGCTTCTGCGTAGCGCGGGGATCGGGCCGGCCGAACTTCGCCTCGAGCTCGCTGCGTCGCGCCCGCTGCTTCGGGCGCATCGTGCCGCTTCGGCGCAGCTCGGCATCGTTGAAGGCGTAGACGAAGAGCGAGGGGCCGACGACGAGGTTCAGATCCATCGGCCAGTACTGGCTGTGTTCGAAGGTGCGGAAGCCGTCCAGGACGAGGGGCTCGGCGGGAGCCGTGCGGGGGCGTTGCTGCTCGTGGAAGAGCAGACAGTGCCGGCCGAGTCGGTCACTCAGGCCGCGGATGGTCGAGTGGGAGACGCCGAACTCCCGGGCGATCTGCCGGAAGCCGGAGCAGGACACGAGGCGATGAAAGACGGGGGCGAGCAGGTCGGGGCGACGAAGCCAGTAGTCGACGGAGAAGGTCTGAGAACTGAAGGCACGCCCGCAATGGGTACAGCGGTACCGCTGGATCTTCCGCGGCGCCCGATCGCGCCAGAAAAAGCCCTTCTTCACGTAGCGCCAAGTGCCCGGATTTCTTCGTGAATCGCAGCGCGGGTTGGGACAGAAGGGCGGCAGACGCGAGCGGGAAACGGTCGGCATGAAAACCGACATCGCACGACACGTGCCAGGAACATTCTACGCTCCACGGCTGAGGGCATGCACCCAGGCGTAGGCGTCGAGCTCGATGCGATGCAACGTTGCCAGATCCAGATCTCGCCCCGCCAATTCGCTCTCGAACTTGTCGACCTCGCCACGCTCGATCGTCTCGGCCAGCGAGAGCAGTCGCCCGAGCTCGCCTTCGTGATGCGTGAGCGCTCGCGCCAGCTCCTCGCCGAGTCGCAGCTCGTCCACGAGCAGCCGCAGTGGTCGGCCGAGGAGCGCGTCGGCGAGCGACAACATGCCGACGAGAAAGGCGCGTTCGGCGTCGGGCGCAGCACCCGCGGCAGCCGTTACGCGGGCGGCGATCAACTCCATCAGCCGTGCGCGATGGGCGGCGGTCGTCAGCAGGGGATCTCGCAGATCGGCCTCTCTGCCCTGCGCGTAGAGCAGGATCGTCACCCAACGCCCGAGCTGCGTCAGACCGAGATGCCGCACGGCGTCCTCGATCGACTCGAGTCGCACGCGCGAGGCGCGACCGGCGCTGTTGACGAGCCGCAGCAGGTTGAGGCCGAGCTTCGCATCCTGCTTGAAGGTCTCGACGATCTGGTCCGTTTCTGCCTCGGTCACGATCTGCTCGAGCAGCTTGATCAAGGTGAGCCGCGTCGGATCGATCTCGGCGCCTTCGATCACGATCGGCCGAGCGAAGAAATAGCCCTGGAAGCGGTCGAATCCGAGCCGCTGGCAGGTCCGGAATTCCTCGTCGGTCTCGACCTTCTCGGCGAGCAGCAAGACGTCCGCCCGCCGGAGCACGCGCGCGACGCGGCGTAGCCCGCGCTCCGAGAACGCCGGCAGATCGACCTTGACCACCTCCGTCCAGGGCAGGAGCCGTTCCCGCGGATCGTTCTCGCGCCAATCGTCGAGTGCGATCCGGTAGCCCGCCTCGTGGAGCGCGCGACAACGGCATTCGATCTCGCGTGTCGGCTCGACATCCTCGAGGATCTCCAGGACGACGCGGTCGGGTGGCAGCGCTTCGACGGCGTCGGAAAGCAGTACCTCCCCATTTACGTTGAAGAAGCCGTCGGCACGACCGAGCACCGCCTCGACACCGAGCGAGGCGAAAGTATTGACCATGACCCGCAAGACGGCGCGTCCGACGTCGTCGATCTCCGCCGTGCGTGCAGTCGCCGAGCTCCGATAGAGCAGCTCATAGGCCACCACGTGTTGATCGCGATCGAGGATCGGCTGACGCCCGAGGAAGCTGCCGGCCATTCCTCGCTCTGTCTCGCCCCTCGCGTTCATCGACGCCCCCCGTTCATGACCCGCATCCAGCGTCCCTGATCGGCGAGTCGGGTCGTCGATTGAGCATCGCCGCGAGCGAGCGAGCGCGTGGCGGAGTCTTCGCTCGACACACCGCGCCAGGGACCCGAGCCGATATCGGGACTTCACCCGACTCCGCTCCTCCCGCTGCCGGCGGGTCGATCTCGTCGGACCCGTCCGTCGCGAGCCCCGCCGTCGGGAACGCGGGAGTGCCACATGGTAGGATCGGTCGATGCGAATCGGCGTCGTCGGCGACACCCACGATCGGATGAGCAACGTCGGGAAGATCGTCGAGCTCCTGCGCGCCGGCCGCGTCGAGCGCGTCGTGCACACGGGCGACGTCACGCGACCGCCCGTGCTCGCGCGGCTCGCCGAGCTCGAGGTTCCGCTCTTCGGCGTCTTCGGCAACAACGACCGCCATGAGCGCGAGGAGCTCGCACGAATCGCTGCTGCCGTCGGCATGGAGATCGCGGAGCCACCGCGAACGCTCGAGTGGGCCGGACGCAGGGTCCTCGTCGTACACGATCCCGAGGAGATTCCCTCCGATGTTCGCTCGTCGGGGGAGAGCGATCGTCCGGATCTGATCCTACACGGGCACACCCACCGCCATCGACTCGAACGGCTCGATCACGCGAACGGTACGCTCGTCTTCAATCCCGGCGAGTGCGCCGGTCGGATGCCGGGTCGGAACGCGGTCGGAATCGTCGATCTCGTTTCGTTCGAATTCGAGCTGTTGCGATTCTGAGCGGCTGCGCGGGGGCCCCCGAGTCTGATGAGCTGGAAGTCCGAAGTCGAAGAGATCGAAGAGCGCCGAATCGCCGCGCGCTCGATGGGCGGGCGCGAAGCAATCGAGCGACAGCACGCACGTGGACGCTTGACCATTCGCGAACGACTCGACGCCCTCGTGGACGCCGGCAGTCTGGAGGAGGAGGGCCCGATCGCCGGCGAGACCGAACGCGATCCCGACGGAAACCCGACGCGATTCCATCCGGCGAACTTCGTGCTCGCGACCGGTCGCGTCGCAGGCCGCCGCGTCGTGGTCGGCGGCGAGGATTTCACCCAACGCGGCGGGTCACCCTCCCCTGCCGGTCTGCGACGCAGCGTCTACGCCGAAACCCTCGCGCTCGACCTGCGCGTGCCACTGATCCGATTCCTCGAAGGCGGCGGCGGCAGCGTCGCAGGCACGCGCGGCCCGCGCGGCCAGGCGCCGCCCGTCTCCGCTGGAGACCCCGTCTATGCACCGTCGCGGTTTCTCTCCATCGCCCAGGTGATGCAGGTCGTGCCGGTCGCCTCGGCCGCCGTCGGCGCCGTCGCAGGGCTACCCGCCGCGCGCCTGGCCGCCTCGCATTTCTCCGTAATGACCCGGAACACGGCGCAGGTCCTGATCGGGGGGCCGGCTCTCGTCGAACGCGCGCTTGGCGAGAAGCGCACGAAAGAAGAGCTCGGCGGCGCCCGCGTCCATTCGCGTTCCGGCGTCGTCGACAACGTCGCCGACGACGAGTACGACGCGATCGACCAGATCAGGCGCTTCCTCTCCTACCTGCCGACGAATATCCTGTCGCTCCCGCCGGTCGCGACGGAGATCACGGACGACCCGGAACGGCGCGAGGCCTCCCTGCTCGAAGTCGTGCCGCGGGACCGGCGCAAAGTCTACGCCATGCGCAAGATCATCCGAGCCATCTTCGATCGCGACAGCTTCTTCGAGCTGACACGCGGCTACGGCCGAAACCAGATCACCGGCCTGGCGCGTCTTTCGGGGCGACCGGTCGGCGTCTTTGCGAACGATCCCCATTTCTACGCGGGCTCGATGGACGCCGAGGGGGCCCGCAAGGTCGCCCGATTCGTCAGGCTCTGCGACACGTTCCACCTGCCGATCGTGAGCCTGGTCGACGAGCCCGGGTTCATGATCGGTAGTGCATCGGAACGCGCGGGAACGATCCGTTTCGGCGTCGAGGCGATCGAGCAGGTCGTGACCAGTCGCGTGCCCTGGTGCTGCATCCTGGTGCGCAAGGCCTATGGTGTCGCCTCCGTTGCCCATTTCGGTCCACGCGCGCAGGTCTATGCCTGGCCCTCGGCCGAATCGGGTGCCCTGCCGATCGAGGGTGGTGTGGCTGTGGCGTTTCGGCGGGAGATCGAAGCGGCACCCGACCCCGAGAAACGACGTGCCGAGCTCGAGGCGGAGTTCGCAGCGCGCCGCAGTCCGTTCCCGCGCGCGGAGGCCTTCGGCGTCCACGACCTGATCGATCCGCGCGAAACGCGACCGCGACTGTGTCGCTGGATCGATCGCGTCTGGCCCCTCCTCTCGGAGGGACTCCCGACGCGCGTCTCACTCTGAGGCTCCCCGGTCGCGGCACTTCGACCCGTAGCCGCTTCGTCTCGTTCAGCCCGGACCGCGAATCCGTCCGATCGACTCGCCGAGTCGAAGCGTGGTACCCGGCGCGCGGGATTCGAGCTCGAAGACACGCGGCGGCGCGAGCAGCACGATCGTCGATCCGAACTCGAAATGACCCCACTCTTCGCCGCGCGAGAAGGCCGGGGCGCGCATCGCGTATTCGCGCCGCACGGGGACAGCGCCTGCAACGTTCGTGTGCAGCTCGTCGAAGGCGAGGCGGACGCAACCGACGATCGTCGCGCCGACGGGCACGAGTGCGATCGGAGGCTTGAGGGGGTTGCCCGTCGACGGATCCTCGACCTCGAAGAAGGCGCAGATCCGCTCGTTTCGCGCGAAGAGCCCGTCGACGCCGCCGAGGCCGATCGCGTTGACGGGCCAGAGCGCGCCGGGCCGATAGTCGACGTGCGTGAAGCGACCCGCTGCGGGCGTGTGGAAACGGTGGTAGTCACGCGGCGACAGGTAGAACGTCGCGAACGAGCCGCCCTCGTAGGTGGCTGCACGGTCCGGATCCGCGAGCAGCGCGGCGAGCGAGTAGTCGACGCCCTTGATCTGAACGATCCGACCCGCCTCGATTCGCCCCGACGCACCCCAGGCGCCGTCGCAGGGCGAAACGAGATGCGACCCATCGCCCTGAATCGGTCTCGCGTCCGGCGCCAGGGCACGCGTGAAGAATTGCTGCAGCGAGTCGAAGGCTTCGACGGGATCACGTGCCTCCTCGAGATCGATCTGAGTCGCCCAGGCAAAGAGACGGATCTGCGCGCGCTGGATCGGACCCGGCCAGCGCAGACACGCGAAGCGACCCGCCAGCCTCGACAGTGCATTCTTCGGCAGGATGCGGAGCATCCCGAAGGCGAGGCGGCGAATCCCCGTCAGTCGATTCGAACCGATCGAGGTGTTGCAATCCGAAGCGCGCAGCGCCGATCGGATCGGCGACGACTCGCCCGACGGTTTCTGTTTCGCGCCGAATTCGACCATCGCTGTTAGCATAACCGCACGGCGGAGGACGAGCGGGCTTGACCGAGAACGAGGACACCCAGGCCGAGGATGCGCTCGTCGGGCAGGTGCTGAACGACCGCTACGAGATCCGCCGATCGCTCGACCATGGCGGGATGGGGACGGTCTATCTGGCCTGGGACCGCACCCTCGAACGTCAGGTCGTGGTCAAGCTTCCGCATGCGAGCCTGATGGCGGACCGCGCATTCAGACGACGCTTCCTGCAGGAGATTCGCGACCTCAGCACCCACGAACATCCAGCGATCCTCTCGATCATCGATTCCGGCTCGCACGAAGACCTGCCCTACGCCGTCGTGCAATATCTGAGCGGCGGCAATCTGCGCGAGCGAATCACCAGCCAGGGCGGCAAGCAGACGCGAGAGGAAATCCTCGCCTGGCTGCCGACGATCGCCGACGCGCTCGACACGGTCCATCGTAACGGCTCGCTCCACCGCGACGTCAAGCCCGCGAATATCCTCTTCGACGCACAGGGAAATGCGATCCTCTCGGATTTCGGGATCGCGACCGCGATCGGTGCGGCCGACCCCGACGCGCCGACTCAGGAGATTGCCGACGAGCTGACGGTCGTCGGCACCTTCGTCGGCTCGCCGGCCTACGCGCCGCCCGAAGCGATCGACCGCATCCTGACCCCCGCCTACGACCAATACAGTCTCGCGACGGTGGTCTACCTGGCACTCACGGGCGACCTGCCCTTCAGCGGACCGACGAACGAGGCGATCCTGATCGCCAAGGAAAAGGGCGGGCCACCGAGCCTCGATGCACGACGCCTGAAGGCACCCGTACCGCGACCGGCCGAGAAGGCTTTGCTGCGTGCGCTCGCTCGCCGGCCGGAGGACCGCTTCGCCACGTGCAGCGAGTTCGCAGAGGCCTTCGCGGGAGCGACCGCCACGTCGAGCCTCGGGCGATGGCTCCGCGCGACCTCGTCGCCCTCGGCGGCGACCGGCGCCCTGGTCGGCGCCGTCTCGCTAGTGCTCGTGTTCGGATTGACGCGTCTCACGGGGCGGGACGAGCCTGTCGCACCCGCGCCGGAGCGCGTGAGTGGTGCGCAGGCGACGGACCCCGATCGCTCCTGGCCGCTCGCGAGCTCGACGCCGGACGCGCCGGCAGCCACGCCACCCGATCCGAGCGACGCCACGACGACGCGACCCGAGCCGACGCCACCGCCGGGACAGCCGATTCGCGTGACGCTCGGCAGTACCGACGAGGAGATCGAGCGCGCGATCGCGCTCTGTCTGCGCGGCGGCGGGTCCGAGAGCGCCTGCGCGCGGGAGGTCTTCGCAGACGAGCGACTGCGGGAGGTCGAGCTCTTGCCCGTCGCGCTCGATCGAACGGAGGTGACGAACGCGTCGTTCGCCCGCTTCGTCGCCGAGACGGGCTATACGACGACGGCCGAAGAACGTGGCTACAGCTGGGACATCACGCGCTGTCGGCGCTGTAATTGGCGACGACCCAAGCCGGCGCGCGAGGCATCGAATCATCCGGATGACCCGGTCGTTCACGTCTCCTGGACGGACGCGAGCCGCTATTGCCGCTGGGCGGGGGGGCGACTCCCGAGCGAAGACGAATGGGAGTACGCCGCCCGCGGCCGCGAGCGCCGGACGTTTCCGTGGGGAGATGCGTGGGATGCCAGCCGCCTGCGCACTCGCGGCGGCAGCGCGCTCGGGCTCGAGCCGGTCGGGTCGCACCCGTCTGGCGCGACGCCCGAAGGCCTGCTGGATCTCGCCGGCAGCGTCTGGGAATGGACGGCCACGGAGAGCGGCGAAGGCGGCCGCCGGATCTTCAAGGGCGGCTCCTGGGCCGACGAGATCCCCGCCTATTTTCGCAGCGCGGCATTCTCGGAAGACGCGGCCGACTATACGAGCATCTCACTCGGCTTCCGGTGCGCCCGGGAGCGCGGCAGCTGAGAAGCGAAGCGCTCAGCGCGCCGGCGCGAACTCGACGCGTCGATTTATGCGCCGTGCGTAGTCCGAATCCTCGTTCATGAGCGGATTCTTCTCGCCGTGCGCCTCGATCTCGAGTCGCTCCGCGTCGATCCCTCCCTCGTCGACGAGGTAGCGCATCACCTCGTTCGCGCGTCGTCTCGAAAGGCCGAGATTGTGCTCGTCGCTGCCCCGATCGTCGGTGTGGCCGGCCACCGTGAAGCGCATACCGGCGAGCTTCGGATCCTTGAGGGCGCGCGCGAACTCGTCGATGTTGCGACGGGCACTCGAGTCGAGCGCGGCGCTGTCGGTTGCGAACTGGATCTGCAGATCGAGCTTCGGGGGTCGGATCGAGCGCGTGCGCGCGCCAAAGAAGTCGACGATGTCGGCCGACCGATACTGGATCTCGCCACGACCGTCGATGCGCTGTGCCACGTGGGCCACGCGCACCTCGCCGCTTCGCTCGGGCAGCATCAGAATGGCGTGCAGACGCCGCACGAGATCGGGCGCCTGATGTGCCTCGAGCGAGACGATGGGGTCGCCATCCGCGACCGCGAGCTGCTCGCGCCCGATCGGTTCGTCGGTCACGATCGCGTAGACGACGTCCCGCCCGACCGGTGGCTGCACCTCGAGCGAGAATCCGTCGTCCGCGCCCGGCAGCTCGACCGACCGATCTCGGCCGATGCGCCCGGCCTCGACCTCGCCGCGCGGGAAGAGCAGCGTGGTCGTGCCATGCGTGTCGACATGCAGGGCCGTCAGATAGCCCGACCGCTCCGAGGCGAAGCGATAGACGAGCGGCTCGCCGATCCGGAGGCTCGAGCCACCACCACCCAGGACCTCGACCTTCACGTCTCCGCCCGGCCAGCGCGTCTCCAGGTCCTCGAGTGCCGCGAGCGTCGCCGCGCGATCGTTCGCCAGCGCGGGACTCGACCCCAATAGCCAGACACCCATCGCAACGAGTCCGACCGCGGCGAGCGCTCGGCCGCCTCTGCTTCGTCGCCAACCCACGCCCCAAGCCTCCCACGCCAGCCGTCGAGCCCTCATGTTGCGTCCTCTGCCTCTGCTCTGCACGCGACCCGCTCCATCCCGCATCGGTGCCCGATCGAGGCCGAAGAGTTCCTCGCGCCCTCTCGCGCAGAGCCCGCTCACGACCCGACGCGCACGCGAGGCGGCGCAGACGTCATCCCCGCTGGACGGACAGCCGGCTGCGCAGCTGGACGTCACAGCAGCCACCAACAACAGACGGCGCCTGCCAACAGCAGACCGGCCGCGATCACACGCCGCCGGGCAGGACTACCAGCCATCCACGCGAGCGGTCGACGCGCACTCGCAGCCAAAGAGACCGGTGCCGTCCCAGCCGCCGCGTCCGCGGGATCGGATAATTCCTCCTCGCGCAGACACCGCAATCGATCGCCACCGAGCGTGAGATTCATCCCCGCTTCGAGCACGACCGCGGCGTCGCCCCGCTCGCCATCGACCGCGACGGTACGACCCGGCAGCGGCGTCAGAATCCACTCACCCGTCGCGTTCGCCGCCAGCACGGCGTGCTCGCGAGAAGCCGATGCCGTGTAGAGCCGGATCTCGTTCGATTCGGCCCGCCCGATCCGCACCGGCGCCGCGTCGGCATCGAGGCGTATGCGCTCGCCGCGACCGAGTGCAGGCTCGATTCGCTCGAGCAAGATCACCGGGATCGAGGAGGTCGCCGGAAGAGCGCTCGCCGCAGTCGCGGCACCCGCTTTGGTCGCAGCCGCACCCGTCCCCGCACTCGACGAAACTGGGCGCGTCGGGCCTTCCGCCAGGACCTCGGGCGTGGCACCCGACGCCCGACCGGTGTGGACGGCCCCGTCGTCGAGCTCCCCATCGAGCTGATCGCCGATCCGCATGACCGCGACGCCCCCCTCCCCGGCATCCGACAGCCGATCCCTGAACGACGTGCCGCCCCTTCCCGCGTCGCCCCATGGCCGTATCGAAGCTTCACCGAAGCGAATCGAAGACTGCAGGTGCACCGCCTAACACACATGCGCAACTGAGTCGCAAACCCGCTCTGAATGGGGCCAACCCGCAGGCCTCTGGTTACGCGAACGATAGGCGAAGAACTCCGCGAATTCCGCTCGAGACGAATGCCGCGTCCGAGGCCACGTCAAGCCTGCGACGCGGCCGGTCGATTCGAGTCAGGAGGATTCATGACACGTTCGAAGAGCACGACCCGGAAGAGATACCGGCGAATCGAGCAGATCGACGGCCGACACCCGCTCTGCCGCACCGCGCCGAGCGCGGTCGTGCCCTACGCCGCGCGACGCCGACACGACAGTCGGATCGCGTTCTTCAACTTCGACCTCGCTCGCGAGATCGGGCTGATCGCGCCCGCCCATCCCTGCGCGATGACGCGTGCACTCGAACGCAGTCTGCTCGAGAGCTTCAGCCTCGTCATCGTCAACGAGTGGGACCGGGCGAACGCCCCGCCGCCGCCGAAGCGGGATCGACGGCCGTTTCCGTACATGGCGACGCGCTATCTCCAGCTCCAGCATCCGGACAAACGGGGACTGAACTCGGGCGACGGCAGGAGCATCTGGAACGGTGTGATCCGGGGTCGCACCGGGCTCTGGGACGTCTCGAGCTGCGGCACGGGCGTGACCCGGCTGTGTCCGGCGACCTCGATCCTCGGTCGCTTTCTGCAAACCGGAAACGCGGACACGGACTACGGCTGCGGAACCGCGCATATCGAGGAGGGGATCGGTGCCGCCCTGATGAGCGAGGCCTTCGCACGAAACGATATTCGCACCGAACGTGTCCTCGCGGTGCTCGCCCTGCCCGACGGTCTCGCCATCAACGTCCGCGTCGCACCGAACCTGCTTCGTCCCTCGCACTTCTTCGGACTGCTGCGCCGTCGCGAAGACGAGGACCTGCGTCGCCTCGTGCTCTACCACGCCGATCGCGAGATCCGAGCCGGCCGCTGGCCGAAGCTCGTCCGCGAGCAGGCCCGCGTCCGCTACCTCGCCCGCCGTGCAGCGATCGATTTCGCACGCGCCGCCGCGAGCTTCGAGAGCGAGTACATCTTCTGTTGGCTCGATTGGGACGGCGACAACGTGCTGACAGACGGCAGTATCATCGACTACGGCTCCGTCCGACAATTCGGGCTCTATCACCACCGCTATCGCTTCCGTGACACGGATCGGCTCTCGACCTCGATTCCCGAGCAGAAGCGCAAGGCCCGCCAGATCGTGCAGCGCTTCGTGCAGATTCGCGAGCTCCTGGAACGCGGTCTCCGACCCGCCCTTCGCGACCTCGCACACGACCCCGTTCTGCACCTGTTCGACGACGAGTTCGAGCGCCATCGTCGCCGACTCTTTCTCCGCCAGATCGGATTCCGCGAACGCGACGTCGCCACGATTCTTCGTGCCGACCCGAAGCCGCTCGGAGAGCTCCTCGCACTCCATCGGCGCCTCGAGCGACGGCGCTCGTCGAGCGGCGAGCAGCGCGTCCCCGACGGCCTCACCTGGAACGCCGTCTACTGCATGCGTGACGTCTTGAGAGAGCTCCCGACCGAGCTGCTCAAGCGCGCGAGAGAACGATCCCGGCGCATCCCTCCGGAAGCGTTCTACGCCATCGCCCTCTCCGACTATGCTTCGCGTGCGGACCGACAGCCGAGCGCCTACCGGCGCCGACTCGCGAACGCCTATCAGCGCCGCTATCTCGAGCTGGTCCAATGGCACGCGGACCGACACGGTACGAACATCACGCGTGTACTCCGGTCGATCGCGCCCCGGGCGCGCGCCCGGAATCCGTACGCGCGAATGACCGGCGACGGGCTGACGCACGCCACACGCCGGCTCACACGCGCGCGAGGCGGGCTCACCGCCGAGGAGAGCTTCCGGCTCGTGCGCGCGTTCGCCGACACGCAGGAGCGCAGCGGCACCCCGGCCCGTGACGCGCTCGAGCAGGCCAGCCCACGCCTGCGGCGTATCTACCGCGACTTGCTCGCGCTGACCCGCGACTACCGTGAGAGCCTCTGACCCGGAGCCGAGACGCCCGGGTGGGAAGGACGCAGTCGATCGCGAAAAAAAAGGCGAAATCTGCGTCGCGGTGACCTCAGTCACGGAATCTTCCTCGCGTTCGACGGATACAAGGACCAGCCCCAGTAACGAGGTCCTCCGCGTGGACGAGATCAGCATTACGATCGCATTTGCTCTCCTGGGTCTGACCTGGCTGACCCTTCGGGGAATGGATCCACGAATCGATCCCCGCACGGATCTGCGGGTCGATGGCCGCGTCGGAGCGGGTCGATCTTCCAGCTCGGCGGAGAGCCGCTCTGCTCGAGGCTCGCGCGAGTCGTCCTAGGTCGCCAGGTCAGGGTCGCCAGGTCAGGGTCGCCAGGTCGTCGAGGGTCGTAGTACGGCATAGCCCGGCGTCGATCGGCCCTCGCGCGATCGCCGATCGAAACGTCTACATCGATTCGATCTCGAGCCGAACCTCCGTCGGCTGCATCCGCACGATCGTGAGCTCCGGTGGATGAGCGACGTGGTCCGCGTCGACGTGCACGCAGACGCTTCGCCGCGACGAGTCGACGAGATCCGCGTCGAGTCGCACCCGCAGCGCTTCCTTTGGCGCCAGGATCAGATCGCGACGCTTGCCTTCGAACTCGACCGCGACAGCCGGCGGCTCGATCGCCGCGACGCGTAGCCCTGCCGGTACGTTCTCGACGACGACGGGCACGGACTTCTCACTTCGATCGACGGTCGCACCCGGAATCGTGTGCAGCCAGAGTCCCGTCGCGACCGCCGTTGCCACGACACCTTCGCGCCAATGTCTGCGCGCCAGACGCAGACGGGAGCGCAGCCACGGCTCCCGGCGACGTTTCGCCGTGCGTGCGAGGAAGCGCTCGACCAGAGTCCTCAGCGCGGCCGCATCGCTCACTCGCGTCAGCCGGCCGCGCCACGCGACCGACACCTCTCCACGTTCCTCGGAGACGACGATCCCGAATGCGTCGCTGCGCTCCGCCAGACCGAGCGCAGCCGCGTGGCGGGTGCCGCCGGCGCCGATCTCGCCCCACTCGGTCGAGAGCGGCAGGTGCACCCCGAAACGCGCCACCTTGCCCCCGCGTATCACGATCGCACCGTCGTGCCCGGGTGTCGCGGGATCGAGCAGACTCCGGAGCAGCGGCTCGCTCACGCGGCCGCCCAGATAATGCCCCCCGTCGAGCAGCCGATCGAGCGACTCGCGACCGGGAAACACGAAGAGCGACCCGACCCGAGCCTGTGCGAGCGAGAAGCAGAGGGCCGCGAGCTCGTCGAGCACGTCGACCGAGGGCCGGGGCGTTACGTTGCGCATCACCCAGAGCGTGATGCCCTCGAAGAAACGGCGAAGATCGTCCTGAAAGACGACGACCAGCACGAGTGCCGCCACCGCCATGAACGCTTGAAGCAGCGTCGACGTGAGGCGCAGGTCGAGACCGCGGGCCAGCCAGAAGAGCATCGCGACCGCCGCGACACCGCCCAGCGCGACGCGCGCTCGCGCCTCTCGAACCCAGGTGATCGCGACCCAGCAGAGCGCCGAGACGATCGCGATGTCGAGCAGGTCGACGCCACGGAGTTCTGCGAAAATCGATCCCACCGGTCGATCTCCCCCCGCTCGAGCGGTGCAAACGTCGATCTCTGTTGGGGGGAGCCAGGGCGGCCGACGCGGGAAACGAGACATCGCGCGCAGGTCGAGCCACTGCTGGCGCACATTGATTAGCGCAAGGCACCCGGAGCGGCGACTGACCGTGCGGTTCGCGCGGATTCGATGCCCTACGAAATCGCATACATTCCCTCTCCTGCTCTTTCACGAAACGAAACCGGGCACGCCTCGAGCGAGCGACCGGCTATATCTGCGGAGAATGGTGGGCATGCGATACCTGCACACGATGGTGCGCGTCACGAACCTCGAGGCATCACTCGCATTCTATTGCGACCAGCTCGGCCTCGAAGAGCTGAAGCGGGTCGACGTCGAGGCTGGTCGTTTCACACTCGTCTTCCTCGCGGCGCCTGGCAATCCCGATGCCCAGGTCGAGCTGACCTACAACTGGGACCCCGAGAAATACGACGGAGGCCGAAACTTCGGCCACCTCGCCTACGAGGTCGAGGACATCTACGCCGTCTGCCAGCGTCTGATGGACGCCGGCGTCACGATCAACCGCCCCCCGCGCGACGGCCACATGGCCTTCGTCCGCTCACCCGACCGGATCTCGATCGAGCTGCTTCAGCGGGGGGAGCGCCTCCCGCCTCGCGAGCCCTGGAAATCGATGGAGAACACCGGAGAGTGGTAGCCGGAGGGCCCGATCCGACCCGATCCTGACCTGCTGGTGACGTCAATCACAGAAGAGCCTACGCTCCGTCCGAACGGTCCGCAGAACGGAAAAACTTCGGCAGCGAGGCGGCAGTTTGCTCAAGCCAGGGCAGACCCATTCCGATCCCGTTGCACATGCTGCGACATGAAAGAAGTGCTCCGATCTGGCTCTTTTCGTTCGTCGATCTGGCATTCCTGCTGCTGATCGCCTTCACCCAGCTCGGGCGCGATCAGGATCCGTCGCGGATCGACGTCGCCGAGCTCGAGATTCCGCGAATCCACGGTCCCGGGCGGCATGTCGACGGCAGCCAGCCACGGTCTCGCTGGCAGCTGCGTGTGCTGCCACCCGACGCGGCAGCCCGAGACAGAACGGACCGACGCGCCGCCTTCGAGCTGGTCGAGCCGAGCGCGCACTCGACGACTCCCTCGGTCGCGATCGACGCGGCCGACCTCGACGCGCGCCTGCGGCTCTTGCGAGATCGGCGGACGGAAAAGCCCATCCTCGCCCCCCACCGAGATGCTCGCAGCGAAGATCTGCTCGTTGCCGTGTCACTCGTCGAAGGCGTTTGGCAACGCGGCCGAAACGTGGCCGTCCGACCCGGACCGTCGCCGCGCGCGACAACGGAGCTCGACCGCGAAGAATCGGTCGGCGACGCGCGGGATGTCGATCGCCTCGGGCCGGTCGCCGCCGCACCGGATGCCGATCGCGACTGATGGAGTGCCGACCCGTCGAGCGACGCTTCGGTTACGGCGTGGCGCGGATTCCGATCGGCCGCCCGACGGACAGCGCACCGCTGGCCGCCTGCGCCCGCATTCCACGTCGCTACGAACGGCGACTCGCGTCGATGCCCGTGCTGATGGCGATCGCGCTCGCCTATCTGGTCGTCAGGAGCTTCGCTCCGGACGCGCACGAACCGATCGGGCTCGCCGCGGAGGCACCCCTGGAGCTCGAGTACTGGAGCGAGTCACGACCCACACCGCCCGCACTGCCAGCCGATCCGTCGATCTCGAAGCCGGTGACGCGGGTTGCGGAGCCCGAGCAGACCGTGAACGCCCCGACCCGAATAGCCGTCGCCGAGCCGAGCACCGAACGACTCGACGCTCGCTCCCTCACGCTGACCGCGCCACGCACCCTGCCGCCCGCACTCGCCATGAGTGAGCCGCCACACCACGAAGCGCAGGCCAGACCGGACGCCCGCCGACCGAAAGCGAACGGGGGCAGAGACCAGCGCGCACGTGTGGCACGCGCCGCTCGCTCGCGGGCGGCGCAAGCGCGCGCGCCGATGCCAATCCTCGCGGACACGTCGGCCGGCTCGACGCGATCGCCCGCGCGACGCTCCCGCCCGGCACTTCCCAGCGCGAACGAGGGCCATGCCCCGAGCTTCGCCGCCCGCGCGGGCGGCGACGGGCCCCTTCGCCAGGCGTTCCTCTCTGGACTCGGCGAGGAGATCGGTGCGACCACCGTGCGCTCCGGGCCTCGGCGGCCTCCGGTGTCGGCCGCATTCCGCGTGACATCCGATCGTGTTCGCAGCGCGGTCGCGCGCCATGCCGCGCAGGCCGGCTGGCAGGAGATCCCGCTCGACGATCTTCCCGCGTGCACGCCACCCGAACGCCAAGACGCACTCAAGCGCCAGATCCTGCGGTTGGCGCCCTCGGGACGCGAATGCCGATCGGGCCGAGGACATTTTCGCTTTCTCGAGACCCGCAACCTGAATGCGTTTCTCCTGTGGTCGCGAAGCGAGTCGACGCGCCAGCAGCCGCTCGCCGCCCGTCCGCAAGGGGACGCCTGCGCCGTACTCGAACGCGCCCTGGCCTGCCTCGGGGCGGCCGATCCATCGACCTCGACGCCAGGATCGACGGCGTCGCCCCTATCCCACCCGCTCACAGAGGAGCTCGGAAACCGATGAAGCAGAAACGAAACGAACGCGCCTGGGATCTTCGTCTCATGACGATGCTGGGCTCTCTCATGACAGTCGTCTTCGTCGCCAGCGGCCACGCCGCCCCGACCGACCCGACGCGGGCGACTTGGAACGACTACCTCGACCACGCCTACGTCTATTCGGCGGCCGAGAGGAGCGATCTGCGCGCGCTGCTAGAGCGGACGACCGTCGAGGTCGGCCGCACGCTCGCGGAGTACCACGCCGAGACCTTCCCGGCGCTCGCGGCACGCGGAAACGACCTCCGCGAGACGCAGATCCGCCGTAAGGCGATCGCCGAGTTTCTGCTCCATCGCGCCGGCAATCCGGAGTACGACCTCGCCCAGTCGATCGACACGATCTCCTCGCTCGCCGATCGCCTGGACCGGCACGAGAATCGCTACTGGTACCACACGTTGAAGGCCCATCGGGCCCTCGAATCGGGCGATGCCGAGGCCTTCGTGGACGAAATCCTGACCCTCTGGCTCGAAGTCGTCACGCCGCTCGAGGTGCCCTTCGAAACCTACAAGACGCTCGCATTGACCGAGAACGGCAACGCCGGCTTCGTCCGCACCCTGCCGCATCTCTACGAGAGCATCGCGCGCATCATCCTGATCGAGACCCAGAACGCCGCACTCGACGGTGACATCGATTCGCTCGCAGCGATCGTCCGCGTCCTGACCGACGAACGCGTCGGCGCCGACCCTCAGATCGTCCCGCCCGATTCGAGCTCGAAGGCGTATCTCGACCACATCATGGCGCGCCTCGAGGGACCGGAGAGCGACGGCGGCAGCCTGAGCTACACGCTCGCGCTCGTCGAGGCAGAGCGCGCCCATCAGGTCGCGCGCAAGCGTCTGGCCGACGAGGGCTTCGACTCGGCCACTGAAGACGCGATTCGCGATGCGGTGGCCGCCTACCAACGCGCAATGCGAAACGCCAACACGCTCCAGGGCCAGGTGGCGATCTATACGCGAGCGCTGCGCCAGCTGGGCGAGGTCTACGCCACCGCTGAACGCACGGGTCAGGCGATCACGTTCGACGTCCCGTTCAGTCTCGACCGCGCCCTCGAGCTCTATGGCCGGCTCCACGCGGCCAAGGACGGCGACTGGCGCCGCCAGGGCTACGTCGAGCAGGATCGCAAGGCCTACCTCGCGGCGATGCACGGACTCTGGTCAGAGATCCAGGAAGCGAGCTTCAACGCCGCGAGCTACTACGGCAGCCGTGAGAACGCAGCGGGTGAGCTCGACGACGAGTCGCTCGTCCACGCGATCAATCACTATTCCCGCTACCTGCACGCCTTCGAACGCTACGCGGGCGATCCGACCGGGGAGTCACTGCCCGACTCCGCCTACTACGGCGCCTACCTGGCTGCGAGGGGCATCGGCGACGGTGTGCTCTTCTTCGCGGATGGCGACGCATCGATCGATCAGCTCGAGGAGGCGATCGGACAGTATTCGCGCGCCCTCGGCTATTTCCCCTTCGACCGCGCCCTCTGGTCGACACTCGCGGTCGCCCTGCAACGATCCGGCCGCGAGAGCGACTTTTTGGCCGTCGCCAAGCCAATCGCGGACGCGGTCGTCCACTCGCGTCACCTCGATCGCTGGATCGAGAACGAATCGCCCTGGGCCCAGCCGCTCGCGAGCTTCCGACGGGCCTTCGAGAACGATCGGAGTCTCGTCTACTTCGGATTCGCCGACGAGACGAAGCTCGACGAGATCGAGCGGGAATTCGCCCGCCTCGAGCGAGAGCGAGAGGCGGTGGCGACCTCGATCGCCGAGACCCGCCGCGAACGCGATGCACTCGACGAGCGGCGCCGAGAGGCCCACCAGCTCGCCGCAGAGCTCTCCGGCGAGAGCGAGACGGAAGCACCGCCGACCGTCGCGAGCGCACCGCGGAGCCCCGAGAGCTTCGCGCTCGCCAGACTCGGCGTCGATCTCGAGCGACTCGACTCGAGTAGCCAGCGACTCGACGCACAGATCGAAGCAATCGAGCAGTCGCTCCCGATCTTCAAGGCGACGCTCGGCCATGAAGGACTGCTTTGGGAGCTCGGATCGCAGCGTGACCACCCAGTCCACTCGCTGCTCCGACGGTTTTCCGAGGAGCTCGCGCCGACGACGAGCGCCGTTTCCGGGGCGATGACGGACGGGCGGACTCCGTCGGCCCGCATGGCCGGAGAGGATTCGCAAGGAGGGATCAGCCGATGATGACCGTGACATTCGACCGATCGCGCAACACGCGCCGAACCGATCGGCTAGTGAAGGGGGAGCGCGGGATGCATTTCGAAGCTCGCAGCGTCTGGATGTCGCTCGCCATGCTCGCCTGCCTCGGCGTACTCGCAGGAGGCTGCGCGCTCGACGGCGGTGGTCGTGGTGCGTACTTCGAGCGACGACCCGGTCGCGATGCCGTCGAGTCGCAGCTGGCCGGCGAGGCACTCGCCCAGCGCAAGTACTCGATGCGCCGCGTGCGACGCGACCTGGCTAGCTTTCGTCGCACCCTCGAACAGCTCCAGCGACACGGAAAGTCGGCGGGAATCGCGCGCTTCGAACGCTTCACGCGGCCCTATATCTCGAATCGCGTCGACCCATTGATCCTGTCTTCGGACACCGCGTCGCACCCCGAGCTTCGACCGTTCCGCGCGGAGCTGCTGCTCTCGAAGGCCGTGCTGCTCGATCAGATGGGCGACCGACGAGCCGTGCGCCGGACGATCGAACGAATCGAACGCGAGTTCGCCTCACTCGGCAGCATGCTCGTTCTGTATCCGACGGGGGAGGCCGTCACCCTCGAACAAAGCGTCGCGCTTCTGCGCACGCAGGCGGGAGAAATCTGATGGAGCTGATCAACCTCTTCAATCTGGCAGAGATCGGCAGCGGCGAGCTGCGAATCACGCTCGTCGTCTGCGGCTTGTCCCTGATCGCCGTGTGGTGGCCGCTCACGCGTGGCGCCCTGCTCTGTTGGCGCGCGCGCGCGGCCACACGCATTCCGAGCACGAAGACGACGCAATCGAGCAACCCGGCGCATGGACGCGTCGTGGGCCTGCTCGAAGAGGTCCACGCCTCGATCACGCCGGACGGAGACGAGGACCGGGCGCAACCGGAGGCGTTCCTGCGCGATGCAGCGAAACGGCTCGTGGTGGACGACTACGAAGCGAGCTTCGCCCAGCCGATCTCGATGTACGCGAACATCCTGCCACCAATCGGGTTCATCGGCACGACCTGCGGCCTCGCAGTCCTGCTGCTGTCGATGCATATCTCGCACGACGTACTGCAGATGGGCGCACTCGCGCTGGCGCTCAGCTCGACGATCTTCGGGCTGGTCGGCTATGCGATCCTCGAGAGTCTGAAGATCCATCTCTACACGCGGCTGGCGCGCTCGCTCGATGCCGGCATGCGCGCGCAGGCCTGAGACGGCGGACGCGACGAGCACCCGATCGGAGCTCGTCGAGACACGCAGGAATATGCTCCCCGGGTGCGTGCTCGCTACGGGCTGCCTGCTGCCCGGCGACACACGTCGGCGTATGCGAACCGCGGTCGTGCAGCAACCGAAGCGATGAGCGACCGCGCCCTACGCGCGCGATCGCCTTTGCAAGGCGACGATCGGCGGGCCGATCGTAACCGGTCAGCGAACGACGTCCTTGCGTTCAGCCTGAGTTGCGGCTCGCAAGCGCCGGCGACGGGATCGCCTGATCGGCGAACTTCTCCTTCCAGAGCCGCGGCGTGAGATCGCCGACCTGACTCTGGGGATGCTCCGCGACCCGCTGCAGCACGTCGACCAGATACGTGTACGGATCGACGCCCTGGATCACGCAGGTCGAGATCAGGCTCTGGATGATCCCGACCTTCTGCGCGCCCACCTCCGTCCAGCAGAACAGCCACGCCTTCCGACCCATCGGGATCGGCCGGAGCGCCCGCTCCAGGTGGTTCGTGTCGATCGGCACCTCGGGATCGGACAAGAAGACCTCGAGACTCGGCTTTAGCTTCAGCGCGTGCCGCGCCGCGTTCGTGAACGGGTTCGTCGGCACGAGCGCAGATGCGACGAGCTCCTGCTCGAGCCACTCGAAGAGTTCGGCCACCAGAGGCCTGCTCTCTTCCGCCCTCTTCGCGAGCTTCGCCTCGCCCTCGAGCTCCTTCTCTCGGATCTCCTCCTCGACCCGGTAGAAGCCTCGGATCCACTCGAGCGCCTTGGCTACGCGATCCGGCTCCACGTCCTCCGCATCGACGAACTTCCTCCGCACATGCGCCCAACAAGACGCGCGCGTCACCTTCTTCCGCTTCTCGGCATACGCCTCGTACGCCTTGTAGTCGTCCGAGATCAGAGTTCCGCAGTACTCGCCCAGGATCTCGACCGCGTGACCATGGCCCCGTGAGGTCGCGAACGGGAAGGCCACCTCGTCCTGATCTCCGTAGACGGGCCAGTAGTAGGCCTGCTTCATCTTGCCCTTGCTCTTCCGGCCTGCCTTGATCGGAGTCTCGTCCATGGCAAGCACCCGGCTCGTCAGGATGGACTTGAGCTGGGCATCGTAGATGGGCCGCAAGAGATCGATCGTGTCGTGCACCCAGTTCGTGAGCGTCGATCTCGCCAGGTGGACGCCTGCGGCCTCCATCCGCTGGTGCTGCCGATAGAGCGGCATGTGGAACCGGAACTTGTCGATCAGCAGCCCTGCGAGGACGCTCACGTCGGCGAAGCTTCGATCGAGCACGCCCGGCACGGCCGGCGCCGTCACGATCTTGTCGTCGGTCTTGAGCTTCACGACGGGCCGAACGGTCTCCTCAACCTGGTACGACGACGGCGTCTGGACGAGGCGCTGTGTCACGCGCTCGCCGATGATCTCGTACTCGCTCTGGTCGAGTCCCTCGATCTCGGGCGGCAGGATCTCGCGACGGATCCGCGGCACCGAGTCGTCGAAGCGGATCGGCTTCTCGTCCTTCTCCTTCGGCGAAGAACTTGAGATCTCCCGAGCATGGGCCTTCACAGAGACCGTCTTCTCGACCGGCCGGCGATCGCCCTCGGTGCCTTCCCCGAGCGAGAGTTGCTCGACCTCGGCGATCGGCCCCGAGCGCTTCTCGGACTTCTGTCCGAAGACCTGCTTCTTGAACCACGCCAGCTGGCGTTCGGCCTGCTCTGCTCGGACGTGAGAGGCCAACGCTAGATCGATCAGCTCGTCCCGCGTCGCATCCTCGAGTCCTTCGCGCGTCATGGACTCTTGGTATCGGACCTAACGTCGCTTGCCAAGAGGGATGCCGTCCAGAAGGAAGCGAAGAGCCTGATCCGTGAGTTCCTGCGATCTCTCGTCAGCGGGGAAGAGGAAGCGCCCTCGCTCGAGCTTCTTCGCGAAGAGCGAGAACCCGGTCCGATCCCACGCCAGGATCTTCACGTAGTTGCCCTTCCGGTTCACGAAAACGAAGAGATCGCCTGAGTAGGGATCCTGATCGCGGAAGACGCGCTGGACGAGTGCGAGGAGCCCCTGGAAGGACTTCCGCATGTCCGTCGGCTCGGTCCACGCGAAGATCCTTCGCGGCGTGTCGGCCAGCCACACGGGCTACGCCCGCCAGCGGAGGCGAACACCACCGGGGAGTTCGAGCTCGAACTCCGCCCCTGTCCCCGGCTTCGCGTCCATCGACGGGGCCGTCAGCTCCACGAACCCCGCCGGCGCCGACTTCCGCTTGCGCGTTGCACGCAAGCGCCGCGGTCGAGTACTCGTCTGTGTCAGCCGCGCTCGCCACTCCCGAAAACTCTTCCGCGAGAGCTTCTTCGAGCGGCAGAACGCTGCCTCCGACTGGGCGCCCGCCTCAAACTTCTCGATCAGGGCTCGCCACTCTGACTCCGTGCGCCGAATCCGCCCGTCAGACAGCCTCTGCATCTCTTCTCTCCTCCTGCAAAAGGAGGGAGGTCTACGCGATCACGACGGCAGAGAGAAGAACGTCCTTCGATGACCGGTTACGGCCGATCGCCGAACGGATCGCTGTTGCGCGCCCCGAGACGCCCCGCGCGCCGTTCAGCGGTCAATCACCGGCAAGCGTGAGGCTCGTCACGTGGGCGATTCCAGTCGCTCCCGAATCGTTGGACATGCAGCGATTCAGCCCGCGACCCGTTTGGTGTGTCTCTCTCCGTGCTCGCTTCCGCGGCTCCGCACGGTCGTTTTCCGGCCTGCTGGCCGGCGTCGTCTGCGCTTCGATATTGGGCGTAGCCGGCGCGGCGGGCGTGGCCTCGGCGGCCTACCAGACGTACCACATCCACTTCACCCCGAGCCCCTCCCCTACGGCTGTCGGCTACACGCTTCATCTCGGGGCGACATCAGGCGAGTACATCGCCGACCTCGATATCGGCCAGCCGGACGAGGGTCAGAACCTGATCGTGTATCAGGCGTCGTTCAACGCCGCCTCCGATCTCTACGTCGCGATCAGCAGCTATGACGCTGCCGGCAATTCGTCGGCGTACTCGAACGAGCTCGTCGTCGCGGCGGCCGAGCCGGATCCGCCACCGGCCGCGCCAGCACCGGAGCCGGAGACGGATCCGACGCCCGCCCCACCGACGACGCCGACGCCGCCCCCGAGCGGGTCGCCCGCGACCCCGCCCATTTCGGACCCACCCACGATCGATGGCGTGCGACTCGGGATC
>CBDCWV010000004.1:530000-570342 GCA_965223565.1 Myxococcota bacterium
GAGCTACAGCCCCAAGTGAAAGAACCCGACGGCACTGTGCCTGCCGCGATTCGAACGTATCCGTGCACGTTCATGGATTTCGTCAGCAGGGCTGTCGAGGTCAAACGGCTCAACCGGCCTCGTGTGTCTCTCCGACTCCCAGTCGACTCGTTCTCGAATCGCCGGTCGCGCTTTTCGCGCGTTCGTTTCGTTCGCCTTCGTTGCGTCGCACGCGTTGGTCGGCTCGATCGGCTCGATTCCGATCGCTCCCGGTTCGAGCCTGGCCCCGCTGCTGCCCACGCTGCTCGGTGTGCTCGGCGAATGCCGGCATCCCGATCTCTGGGGCATACGGTGGGCCTGGGTGGACTCGAACCACCGACCTCCCGCTTATCAGGCGGACGCTCTAACCGGCTGAGCTACAGGCCCGTCGAATATGCCCGCCCTTGCTCGCAAGGAGACGATTCGAATAGAGAAGACACTCCGGTCTCCAAAAACTGAATAGCGTGTGATTGCGGACGAGCGTCGATCGGAAAACGCCCCGATTGAACGAGTGACCGGGAGAACCCGGGATTCATGCTTTCCTGACGACTCGAAGTCGTCTCGACCGACGTGACTTCTATTGATATCCGCTCGGGTCGGACAGTCCGCAGAGACGCTGCACGCAAGCGCGCCTCGAATCCGCGAACGGATGTCCTGCCAGAGAATGGATTCCCTAGAAAGGAGGTGATCCAGCCGCAGGTTCCCCTACGGCTACCTTGTTACGACTTCACCCCAATCACCAGTCATACCTTGGGCGGTTCCCTCCCGAGGGTTGGGTCACCGACTTCTGGTTCAACCAGCTTTCGTGGTGTGACGGGCGGTGTGTACAAGGCCCGGGAACGTATTCACCGCAGCATGCTGATCTGCGATTACTAGCGATTCCGCCTTCATGGAGTCGAATTGCAGACTCCAATCCGAACTGAGGCCGGCTTTGTAGGATTGGCTAACCCTCGCGGGTTCGCGACCGTCTGTACCGACCATTGTAGCACGTTAGTAGCCCTGGACATAAAGGCCATGAGGACTTGACGTCGTCCCCACCTTCCTCCGGTTTAACACCGGCAGTCTCGCTAGAGTGCTCAGCCGAACTGCTAGCAACTAACGATAGGGGTTGCGCTCGTTGCGGGACTTAACCCAACACCTCACGACACGAGCTGACGACAGCCATGCAGCACCTGTCATCGGGTTCCCGAAGGCACTCTCTCCTTTCGGAGAGATTCCCGAGATGTCAAATCCAGGTAAGGTTCTGCGCGTTGCTTCGAATTAAACAACATGCTCCACCGCTTGTGCGGGCCCCCGTCAATTTCTTTGAGTTTTAGTCTTGCGACCGTACTTCCCAGGCGGAGAGCTTCATGCGTTAACTTGGTCACAGCAGGGGTCAATACCCACTACGACGAGCTCTCACCGTTTACGGCGTGGACTACCAGGGTATCTAATCCTGTTTGCTACCCACGCTTTCGAGTCTCAGCGTCAGTCACCGTCCAGATGGCCGCCTTCGCCACTGGTGTTCCTCCCGATATCTACGGATTTCACCCCTACACCGGGAATTCCGCCATCCTCTCCGGGACTCTAGCCTGACAGTATCGGATGCAGTTCCAGGGTTGGGCCCTGGGCTTTCACACCCGACTTGTCAAACCGCCTACACTCGCTTTACGCCCAATAAATCCGAACAACGCTTGCACCCTCCGTATTACCGCGGCTGCTGGCACGGAGTTAGCCGGTGCTTCCTTTGGAGGTACCGTCAAACGCACGGATATTGACCGTACGTAGTTCTTCCCTCTCGACAGAAGTTTACGACCCGAAGGCCTTCATCCTTCACGCGGCGTTGCTGGGTCAGACTTTCGTCCATTGCCCAATATTCCCGACTGCTGCCTCCCGTAGGAGTCTGGACCGTGTCTCAGTTCCAGTGTGGCTGATCATCCTCTCAGACCAGCTATTGATCGGAGCCTTGGTGAGCCTTTACCTCACCAACAAGCTAATCAAACGCGGGCTCATCCTTTGGCGATAGCTTTCAAGAAGAGGCCACCTTTTCTCACGTCGACCGAAGTCATCGTGGTCTTATTCGGTATTAGCTCCGGTTTCCCGGGGTTATCCCAAACCCAAGGGCAGATTACCCACGCGTTACTCACCCGTGCGCCACTTTACTAGCCTCCGAAGAGACGTTCTCGTACGACTTGCATGTCTTAAGCACGCCGCCAGCGTTCGTCCTGAGCCAGAATCAAACTCTCCAGTTTAAATTTGGCTGAGGAACGGATTGCTTTCGCACTCCGTCCCCCATGATCGCAAGCAGAGCTCGAGCACCGGACCTCGCGGCCCGATCCCCTCTGCCCTGCATGGGGACATGTATCTTGTGTCTCGATCCGCGGTCGTGGAGCATCCCCGACTTCACGGATCACACGCTATTCAGTTTTCAAAGATCGTCCGAAGCCGAAGGTGCTTGTCGAGAACACCGAAGGCACGCCTGACTCGCCCGAAGTCGGGAACGATCAGACATCAAAACTCTGCAGCGACTTTCTTCGTTCGCTCTTCGCTCTTCGCTTCGCATCCCCGTGCCGTGCCACGCGATGCCGGACATGCGTGGTTGCGCGGAGCGGAAGACCGCTGACCCCGGCCGAAGCCATCCGTCGTCACGAGGTTAGCGACGAAAGATGCGGGCTTCTGATAGGGACACCCCGCGAGAGATCCCCGCAGCGGGCGCCGGAACTTACGCGAGCGATCGGGGCCGGTCAAGGGCCATCGTCCCGCCGGCACCCTGGTTTCGCTGGATTCCCGCGGGGTACCAGCGGGCTTCCCAGGATCCGACCCACTCCTGATCAGGATCGCAGCAGGATCCGGGCGAAGCGGCGCTTTCCCACCTGCACCAGCCGCTCCCCGCACGCCACGGACCGCATCGGGTCGTCGATCCGTTCCCGGTCGACCGAGACGCCGCCCTGCTGAATCAACCGACGCGCCTCGCTCTTGCTCCCTGCCAGCCCCGCTGCGACGAGCAGCTCGAACAGGCGCAGCCCTTCGCCTCCACCCGCGTCGACGGCCACGTGCGGAATCTCGTCGGGCAATTCCTTGCGTTGCACGACCCGACGGAAATGATCCGCTGCCGCGTCGGCGGCGGCGAAATCGTGAAGTCGCGACACGATGCTGTGTGCTAGTCGATGTTTCAGATCCATCGGCCCAGCGGGGGGCGCCGGCTCGCCCCTCCCATCCGAGCCGGGCTCTGCGAGCGCGCGGCCCAGCTCCTCCCAATCGCCCATCGACAGCAGGGAATGCCATTCCCGCATCGCATCGTCCGGAATGCTCATGACCTTTCCGTACATGTCGTTCGCGGGCTCGAGTATTCCGATGCTGTTGCCGAGGCTCTTGCTCATCTTCTCGTGGCCATCGAGCCCGACCAGGAGCGGATGCGTGATGACCGCCTGGGGGCGCTGGCCGTAGGCGCGTTGGAGCTCGCGACCCATCAGCAGATTGAACGTCTGGTCCGTCCCGCCGAGCTCCACGTCTGCCTCGAGCGCGACCGAGTCATACCCCTGCACGAACGGATAGAGGAACTCGTGGAGGAAGATCGGGGTCTCCTCCGCATACCGCTTCGCGAAATCATCGCGCTCGAGCATCCGCGCCACGGTCGTCTGGGAGCAGAGGCGCACGAAATCCGCCGGCCTCATGTCGTCCATCCACTCGCTGTTGAATCGCAGCTCGACACGCTCGACATCCACCAGACGCGCGACCTGCGCGACGTAGGTCTTCGCGTTCTCCTTCACCTGCTCCTCGTCGAGCGCGGGCCGCGTCTTGTTTCGGCCCGACGGATCCCCGATCCGAGCGGTGAAATCTCCGATCAGGAAGATCGGTGTGTGTCCGAGCTCCAGAAAGCGCCGTAGCTTCATGAGAACGACGCTGTGGCCCAGGTGGAGATCTGCGGACGACGGATCCATGCCGAGCTTCACGCGCAGTGGCCGCCCCTGCTCGAGGCGATGCGCGAGCATCTCGGCGAGCTCCGATTCGCCGTAAAAGTCGACCGCGCCCGCACGCATGATCTCGAGCTGCCGTTCGACCTCTCTCCGCGTCGCAGCGTCCATCTTCCTACCGCCCTGGCCCGCCTGCTCAGACACCTTTCCCCCGCATCCTCCGCGAGCGGGATCGTCTCCGATCCGCGTCATCACGGCTCATCATTCGCAAACCAGAAGCTCGTCCTCGGTCAACAGGCCTGTGAGCCGCACGTCGGCCGGCCCCATCGGAACCTGCGCAATGACCTGAAAACGGAAGCCCATCCCGATCGTGACGGGTCGCTGACGCGTGCCGGTCCGCCTCATCCCTTCCGTTCCCAGCGCTCGATCATAGTAGCCCGCACCTCGCCCGAGCCGGCCCCCCGCTCGGTCGAACGCGAGCCCCGGCACGAAGACCAGATCGATCTCGGAAACCGGCACCTCGGCACACCAGCTCGCCGGCTCTTCGATCTCGAAGCGACCCGGGCGGAGCTCCTCCGGATCCTCGACGACGCAGAACGAGAGTCGCTGGCGATCGCACACCCGCGGAAACAAGACGCGTTTGCCGTCGGTACGCGCCGCCGCAACGAGTGGTGACGTCGCGATCTCGTCCGCGCGCGCGGCGAATATCGCGATGCTCCCGAAGCTCGACCAGCACGACCAATCCGTGATCCGGCGCGTGGCCCGCCGGCCCGCGTCGAGCGCGTCGTCCGCCGCGAGGTCGGCGAGCCGTGCGCGAAATCGATCGCGCAGCCGCGCCTTCTCCGTCGCCAGCGCGTGCGATCCGAGAGGGAACGAATCTTCGTCATCGTTCGTCATGTCAGGCGTGTACATCGATCCGCGAGCCGAGCGGCTCGGCGGGATCGCAGCGGCCCTCGATCACGGGCCATCGGCCGCGCGCGACGCCGTCGTCCGGCCGGCTCAGGTCGCCCGATCGCGGCCACCGGAAGCCACGCGAGCGCCGGTCAAGGCCCCGCCCTCGCTCGCCCCATCGTCCGCCACGCCCTGGGGCGCCGTCGCCGCGCGATCTCGCAGCGCATCGACACTCGGCAGCTCGAGTGTTCGGGTCGAATCCGACGTCTGGCCTTCTGCCTTCGGCTTCGAGCCGGCCTCCGAACGCGACGCCGCAGGACTATCCCGTTCACCCGCCCGTTCACCCGCCCGTTCACCCGCCCGCCCATCGGCGCGCTTGTGCGACGCATGCCCGCGCCCTTCGTTCGATGCGACCTCGGGGCTCGCGGCCGCGTCGAGGGCCGATTCGACGCGTTCGATCAGATCGCGAAGCTGGCCAGCGTCGACGACGGGCCGGCTCGCAGTCTCGCTAGCGGCCGCACGTTCCGCGTGAATCGCGAGTAGCTCGCGAGCGAGATTCAGACAGGTCAAGACCGCGACATCGAGCGTATCGACCGTACCCGTCCGATCCCGCACTCGGACCATCGCCCGATCGACATAGCCCGCGATCTCGCGCAGCGTCTCGGGATCACCGTCGCTTCGGATCTTGTACTCGTGTCCTGCGATCCGTACCGCGACGGCTTGTGCTCGGCCCCCACTCGTTCGATCCCGACCGGATCGGATCGCTTCGGAGTGGGAAGACGTCGCAGGTCGATTCTGGGGCATGCTCAAGCCGACTCCGCCGCGGCGACGACGCTCGTCTGGAGCTGCTCGAGTCGCGCCAGCACCTTGTCGACGCCTTCGACTGCGGTGAGCCGACGCTTCCGCTCTGCCTCGAGTCTCGATTCCAGCTGCCCGATTCGCTGCTCCCTGTCGACGAGCTCCTCGAGCAGCTCGGCGCGCTCGCCCGACAACCGCTCGTGCTCCTCGAGAAGGAAAGCGACGGCGCGCTCGAGACGCTCGAAGTCGTAGGTCTGTTCGTTGGCGGCATCCGTATGGGCGAGCCCCGCTTGCCGAGCGGGATGGCTGCACCCGTCATCACGACGACGACGCTTGCCCTGGGTCTGCGCTCGCTCGTGCTCTTTCGAAGACGTCTCCGAAGTCGTCTGCGTCTGCTGCGTGTCTCGCGTCAAGATTCGCGCCCCATTTCCGCTCGTCTCCGCTCGTGCGACCCGTCGTTCCGTGCGAACAGACTACACGATCCATGCCCGAAGAGCGCCACGAAATGGAACTCGAAGCGCGGTCCCTCGAAACGAACGGACACCGAACGCACGCATCGCGTTTCGCGAGCGTGTCGGGCTCGCTGCGTGTCGCGCTCGGCGACGTCGCCGGTGTCCGTTCGGGACACGGTTCGGATCGGTTCACGATCGGCGCCACGTACGCGGGACGGGAAGCCTCGGATGTCGTCCGCGTTCGTCCCCCAGCGATTCGCGGATCGAAGTGCGGGAGACGAGTACGCGGCGCGGTCGTCGCGTCGTGCGACGGGCGGCGCGTCCCAAGCGCGTGACGCGCGGTCGAGCAGGACACTCGTTTCGTTCTCTACGAGAACGCTGTTTCAGCGGGGGAAATTGCCGATCGTATTCCGAACCTGCAGACGCGAAGCACCCATCAGGTAGCGATCGACCGCGCGCGCGGCCTCGCGGCCCTCCCACTGGGCCCACACGACGAGGCTCTGGCCACGACGGCAATCGCCTGCGGCGAAAACACCAGGCTCCGAGGTCCTGTAGTCGCCGATCTGGGCCTCGACATTGCCGCGCGCGTCGAGCTTCACGCCGAGCTCCTCGACCAGTCCCGACTGAACGGGTCCCAGGAAGCCCAACGCGAGCAGCACGAGATCGGCCTCGAGCTCGAACTCGCTCCCCGGGACCTCTTCCATGGTGGGACGACCCGACTCGTCGGGGTCTCCGAAGCGAACCTCGACGCCGTGGAGCCTCTGAATGCGGCCATTCGACCCCGAAAACCGCTTCGTCATCATGGCGTACTTTCGTGTCCCGCCCTCGTCGTGGGAGCTCGAGCTCCGGGCGATCATGGGCCACATCGGCCAGGGAGTGGCCGGATTCTCACCATGTGGCGGCTCTTCGAGCAACTCGATCGATGTGACGGAGGCAGCACCCTGACGGTGGCTCGTCCCCACACAATCGGATCCCGTGTCTCCACCTCCCAGGACGACGACGTGCTTTCCGCCCGCGAGAATGTCGTGTTCCGGGGGCAGCGTGTCACCGAGCACGCGTTTGGTCGCCTGCGGCAGGAACTCCATCGCGAAGTGGACCCCGGCGAGATCGCGTCCCTCGACGGGCAGGTCGCGGGGCTGCTCGGCGCCCATGCAGAGCAAGACGGCATCGAAGTTCTTCCGCAGATCTGCGGCCGAGAGATCCTGTCCGACGGCCACGCCCGTCTGGAAGGAGACACCCTCCTCCTTCATCTGCTCGAGGCGTCGATCGATGAGCCACTTTTCCATCTTGAAGTTCGGGATGCCGTAGCGGAGCAGACCACCGATCCGGTCGTTCTTCTCGAAGACGGTCACGCTATGTCCTGCGCGGGCGAGCTGCTGCGCGGCGGAGAGACCGGCGGGCCCGGATCCCACGACCGCGACGGAGCGACCACTTCTCTTCTCCGGAATCACGGGCTTGACGAAGCCGTTCTCCCAGGCGTGGCTCACGATCTTGAACTCGATGTTCTTGATCGTGACCGGATCATCGTTGATGCCGAGCACGCAGCCCGCTTCGCAGGGCGCCGGGCAGATCGAGCCCGTGAACTCCGGAAAGTTGTTCGTCGAGTGGAGCCGAGAGATCGCCTCCTCCCACTTTCCCCGATAGACGAGGTCGTTCCAATCGGGGATGATATTGCCGAGCGGACACCCGCCACGCCCGTTGTTGGGATTGGTGCAGAAGGGAATGCCGCAGTCCATGCAACGCGACGCCTGGTCGCGAAGCACCTGGTCTGGAATCTCCAGCATGACCTGCTGGTAGTCCTTGATACGCTCGTCGACCGGGCGATAGCGAACGGCTTTGCGCTTGGTTTCCAGAAATCCGGTGGGCTTGGCCATGGGGAGTCTGCCTCGGCTGTCGGTGGGAATCGTTCGTGCTGGGAATCTCAGGTCGAGCTACTCGAAAGCTGCGCGAGCGCCGCACGATATTCCTGCGGAAAGACCTTCACGAAACGCGGGGCGTATGTATCCCACTTGCGTAGGATGTCCTCGGCGCGACGGCTGCGGGTGTAGTCGAAATGCTTGCGGAGCATGTTCTGCAAATATTCGACATCGTCCGGCTCGAGCGGGTCGAGATCGACGGCCGCGAGCGGATTCAGGCGATTCGCGAAATCACCCCGCTCGTCGAGTACGTAGGCGATCCCGCCACTCATTCCGGCAGCGAAGTTGAGGCCCGTGCGACCCAGAATGATCGCGCGGCCGCCGGTCATGTACTCGCATCCGTGGTCGCCGACACCCTCGACGACGGCGTGTGCTCCTGAATTGCGGACACAGAACCGCTCGCCTGCCAGCCCGTGGAAGAACGCTTCGCCCCCGGTCGCTCCATAGAGAAGGACGTTTCCGGCGATGATGTTCTCGGTCGGCTCGAAGGACGCCTCCGCCGGCACGCGCACGATCACCCGCCCGCCCGACAAGCCCTTGCCGCAGTAGTCGTTGGCATCACCGGTCACGCGGAGCTGAATGCCCTTCGGCAGCCAAGCCCCGAGGCTCTGGCCCGCAGAGCCCGTGAACTCGATCTCGATCGTGCCGTCGGGCAGGCCCGCCAGTCCGTATTTCCGACTGACCTCGGAGCCGAGAATCGTGCCGACCGTGCGGTTGGTGTTCTCGATCGGGAGCTCGATCCGGACCGATTCGCCCCGCTCGAGCGCTGGCTCGGCGAGCTCGAGGAGCTTGATGTCGAGTGCGCGCTCGAGTCCGTGATCCTGCTTGGACGTATTGTGCAGGTCGTAGGGTAGGTCCGGCCGATACAGCAGATCGGACAGATCGACGCCCGAAGCCTTCCAGTGATTGATCGACCTGCGCATCTCGAGCCGTTCGGAATGCCCGATCATCTCGTCCATCGTGCGATAGCCGAGCTTCGCCATCAGCTGACGGGTCTGCTCGGCAACGAAGAAGAAGAACTTCGTGACGTGTTCCGGCTGACCGGCGAACCGCTCGCGCAGCTCGGGACGCTGCGTCGCGATGCCGACGGGGCAGGTATTCAGGTGGCAGACGCGCATCAGGATACAACCCATCGCGACGAGCGGTGCCGTCGCGAAGCCGAACTCGTCGGCTCCGAGCAAGGCGCCGATCACGACGTCGCGTCCGGTCTTGAAGCCACCGTCGACCTGGAGCTTGACGCGCCCGCGCAGATCGTTCTGCACCAACGTCTGCTGCGTCTCCGAGAGACCGATCTCCCAGGGACAGCCCGCATTCTTGATCGAGGTGAGCGCCGATGCGCCGGTACCCCCATCGTGGCCCGAGATCAGGATCCCGTCGGCCTTCCCCTTCGAAACGCCGGCCGCGATCGTGCCGACTCCCGTCTCCGACACGAGCTTCACGCTCACGTTCGCGTAGCGGTTCGCGTTCTTGAGATCGTGGATCAGCTGCGAGAGATCTTCGATCGAGTAGATGTCGTGATGGGGCGGGGGCGAAGTGAGTCCGACGCCCGGGGTCGAATAGCGCGTATCGGCGATGATCTGGTCGACCTTGTGCCCGGGGAGCTCACCGCCTTCTCCGGGCTTGGCGCCCTGTGCGATCTTGATCTGCATCTCGTCGGAGTTGACGAGATAGGCGCTCGTCACCCCGAATCGACCCGAAGCGACCTGCTTGATCTTGCTGCGGCGACTGTCCCCGTTCGGGTCGGGTGTCCAGCGTTTGGGGTCCTCGCCCCCTTCTCCCGTATTGCTGCGCCCGCCGAGCCGGTTCATCGCGATCGCCAGGGTCTCGTGCGCCTCGGCCGAGATCGACCCATACGACATTGCGCCCGTGCAGAAGCGCACGACGATCTCCTCGACCGGCTCGACCTCCTCGAGCGGAACCGGCTCGCGATCGAATTTGAACTCGAGCAGGCCGCGCAGGGTGCGCATGCGAACGGCGTCGTCGTTCGCCGCCGCCGTGTACTCCTCGAAGCTCTTCCAGCTCTCGTTCCGAACGGCGTGCTGGAGCTTCGAGACCGACTCCGGATTGAAGCTGTGCTGCTCGCCCCGCAGACGCCACTGATAGAGGCCACCCGCATCGAGCTCCGGATACTCGTACTCGTCGTCGGGGAAGCCGCGGTCGTGCCGCATCTCGACCTCGCGCGCGATCACATCGAGCCCGACTCCCTTGACGCGAGAGTGTGTGCCGGCGAACGCGAGCTCGACGATCTCCTCGTTCAGACCGACCGCCTCGAAGATCTGGGCCCCGCGATAGCTCTGGAGCGTCGAGATGCCCATCTTCGCGAAGATCTTGAGCAGACCGAGGTCGATCGCCTTGAGATAGTTTTCCTCGGCGGTCTCGTAATCGAGGTCCGCCGGGACGAACGTCCTGGCCTCGACCAGATCCGCCACGGTCTCGAAGGCGAGATAGGGGTTGATCGCACCGGCCCCATAGCCCACCAGGAGCGCGAAATGCGCGACCTCGCGTGCCTCGCCGGTCTCGACGACCAGCCCGCAGCGCGTGCGCGAGTTCTCGCGGATCAGGTGGTGATGGACGGCTCCGGTCGCCAGCAACGAGGGGATCGGTGCCAGCTCGGGGCTCGCGCCGCGGTCGGACAGGATCAGGATGTTCGCGCCACCCTCGATGGCCTGCGACGCCTCGCGACAGAGCTGGTCGATCGCGGCCCGCATTCCGTCGCCACCGTCGGCGACCTTGAAGAGCGTCGAGAGGGTTCGACTCGCGAAGCCCTCGCTGTCGATCTGACGAATCGCCTCGAGCTCCGCGTCGCGCAGCACGGGCCGATGGAGTCGCAGCAGGCGGGCATGCTCCGGCGTCTCGTCGAGGAGGTTCTTCTCGTCGCCGAGGGTCGAGTCGAGCGTCATGACGGGTCGCTCGCGAATCGAGTCGATCGCCGGATTCGTCACCTGTGCGAAGTTCTGCTTGAAGTAGTGGAAGAGCAGCCTCGGCTTGTCCGACAGACAGGCCAACGCCGCATCCTCACCCATCGAGCCGAGCGCCTCCTTCCCATTCGCCGCCATCGGCGCGATCAGGAACCGAAGATCCTCGAGCGTGTACCCGAAGGTCTGCTGGAGCGCGAGCCTGATCTCGGGGTTGGGCTTGTGGACGATGTCGACGCGCGGCAGGTCGGTCAGCTCGACGCGATTGGTCTCGACCCACGTCTTGTACGGATGACGCGAGATGTAGCGGTCCTTGAGCTCGGCATCCGCGATGATCCGGCCCTCCTCGAGGTCCGCGTAGAAGATCCGGCCCGGCTCCAAACGGCCCTTCGACTCGATCTCTGCGGGGTCGATGGCGAGCGTGCCCACCTCCGAGCCCATGACGAGCAGCCCGTCCTTGCGCAGGACGTAGCGCGACGGACGTAGTCCATTGCGATCGAGGACGGCGCCGACACCGTCTCCATTCGAGAAGCACATCGAAGCCGGTCCGTCCCAGGGCTCCATCATGCAGGAGTGATACTCGTAGAACGCGCGTCGATCCGCGTCCATGCCCGCCTGGTTCTCCCAAGCCTCGGGAATCATCAGCAACATCGATTGCGGCAGGTCGCGACCCGTCAGGTGCAGGAATTCGAGTGCATTGTCGAAGCGTGCGGAGTCGCTCGTGCCCTCGCGCATCACGGGGAAGACCTTCGCCAGGTCCTCTCCGAAGAGCTCCGAGCGAAGCGTCCCCTCGCGCGCGTTCATCCAGTTCTGATTGCCGCGAATCGTGTTGATCTCGCCGTTGTGCGCGAGGTAGCGGAATGGCTGCGCGAGGTCCCACGTCGGGAACGTGTTCGTGCTGTAGCGCTGATGGACGAGTGCGAGACGACTCTCGAGGTCCGCGTCCTGGAGGTCGGGGAAGAACTCCGGGGTTTGATGCGCCAGGAACATCCCCTTGTAGAGAAAGGTCTTCGACGAGAGGCTCGGAATGTGGAACGCCGAGCCGAGCGCTTCCACTCCCTTCTCGATCAATCGCCGGACCACGTAGAGCTTGCGTTCGAAGGCGGGCTGATCGAGACCATCGGCGGCGCCGACGAAGACCTGCCGGATTTCCGGCATACCGGCGCGGGCGATTCGTCCGATCGTCTCGGGATGGGTCGGAACCTCGCGCCAGCCCAGCAGCCGTTGCCCCTCGGCGGCCACGACCTGCTCGACGACGCGGATCTGCGCCTCGCGCTCGGCGGCGTCCGTCGCGAGGAAGGCCAGCGCCGACGCGTAACGCCCGCGCTCGGGCAGCTCGAAGCCTGCGGCATCCGCGACCTTGCGAAGGAACTTGTCGGGCGTCTGGATCAGCATCCCCGCGCCGTCGCCGGTCGCCTCGTCCGATCCCGCGGCGCCTCGATGGGTCAGACGACAGAGGACCTCCGTCGCCTGCTCGACGATCGTGTGGCTGGCCGGCCGTTTCAGGTCGGCCACGAATCCGATGCCACAAGCATCGTGCTCGAGTTCGGGATCGTAGAGGCCCTGCTTCTGGGGGAGTCCGTGTCGCATCATGCGCTGCCGGCTTTCCTTACTCGGGGTTGGCTCGTGTTCGACGCTTCGTTTCCACGCTCGCGATCGGCAGCCGGGGGGGCATGCTCGTGTCGACAACGCGAGACCGGTGACCGATCTCGCTCATCCAGCACGATTGCCGTTCCTGGGTCTGCGATTCGATCCACCCCGGTATCCACCGCACGTCCGACGGCCCTCGGGTGCTCCTGCATTCGAGCGCCCGCGCACTCCCACGCGGCTTGGCGCCGCTGCGCACGGATCGAGCGACCGGTCGGTCTTCGAGCGTGCGCCGCGCGAAGCGGACCTCGCCTTAGCCCGGAAGCCCGGTGCCGCGACGAGAATGCACCGCTGCGGCCGAGCCGCATCCACGCGGCCGCGCCACGATCGAGCAACGGGCCCGCACGGGCCGCTTCCGAATGCTATGTGAGTCCCGAGTTGCGGTCCGACGACGTTGGCGAAGCGCCTAAGTCGCCGTGGATCCGAGGTTTTTCGAACTTGCGACCCTAAGCCAAGGGATCTCGAAAGTCAACCGGAACCGACTTGCCCTGTTCTAGCTAAGCAGCTGAAATCAAACACTTTTCTGGGATCCCAGGAGGTCACGCAAGCGAGCGGGATAGTTCGTGATGATCCCATCGACCCCAAAGTCGAGCAGCCGCCTCATCAGCCGCGACGAGTTCGCCGTATAGGGATAGACGGCGAGGCCCGCCGCATGGGCCGCATCGACCAGCTCGCGCGTCACGAGGGAGCATTCGGGATTGATGGCCTCCGCGCCGACCCGAGCGGCCCGCTCGAGAATCGCCTCCGGAGCCCTGGGGGACACCAGCACGGCGAGCCGAGCCGCGCTCGATTGCGCCCGCAGGCGAGACAACACGGCGTCGTCGAAGCAGGACAGCAACATCTTCGGCACGAGCGCGCGGACCTCGAGCTCGCGCAGCACGTGCGCTTCGATCCCCTCGTAGGGTGCGGCCAGGCCGATCTTCAGCTCGAGGTTGAACTCGATCCGATCGGCCAGGCCGTCGAGCAGATCGAGCAACGTCGGCATCCGCTCGACGAGATCGAGGTCGGGGGCCGCATCGAGCCGTGCGAGCTCCGCCGCCGAGTAGTCGCGGATTTCGCCGTCCAACCCGAGCCGATGCAGCCCGGCGTCGTGGTGCACGACGACGACGCCGTCGCGACTCAGGTGCAGGTCGGTCTCGATCATGTTCGCCGACTGCTCGATCGCGAGCTCGAACGCGGCCAGCGTATTCTCGGGCCGCTCGCCGGACGCGCCGCGGTGGGCGATCACGAGCGGTCCCGACCTCACCCGAATGCGATCCACCGTTCGGCTCACTCGCGAACGCTTCCAGGGTCGTCCTGCGCCCAGCCACGCGAGCGCTCGACGGCTCGAAGCCAGGCGCGATAGCGCGCCTCGCGCTCGTCCTCGGAAAGACGTGGCTCGAATAACGTCGGCGCTCCGACCCGGCCGTCGAGCTCTCCGCGATCCCGCCAGAACCCGACGCTCAGCCCCGCCAGGAAGGCCGCACCCATCGCGGTCGCCTCGAGGACGACCGGCCGCTCGACCGTCATGCCGAGTATGTCGGCCTGGAATTGCATCAGGAAGTCGTTCTGGCAGGCACCGCCGTCGACGCGCAGGACCGTCGGCGTAATGCCCGAGTCCTCGCGCATCGCGTCCATCACGTCGCGCGTCTGGAACGCGATCGACTCGAGCGTGGCGCGTGTGATATGCGCACGGGTCGAGCCGCGCGTCAGTCCGACGATCGTGCCGCGCGCCGCCTCGTCCCAGTAGGGTGCGCCGAGCCCGACGAACGCCGGCACGACGTAGACGCCATCGCTATCGGGCACGCTCTCGGCCAGTGCGGCCGTCTGGGACGCCTCGCTCACGAACTCGAGACCATCGCGAAGCCATTGCACGGCCGATCCCGCTACGAAGATCGAGCCCTCGAGCGCGTAGCTCTGCCGACCCTCCCGCCGCCAGGCCACGGTCGTGATCAGGCCGGCCTCGGAACGTGGCGCTTCGTCACCCGTATTCATCAGCAGGAAGCAACCCGTCCCATACGTGTTCTTGGCCCGTCCGGGCTCGACACAGCCCTGCCCGAAGAGCGCCGACTGCTGGTCCCCAGCGACGCCCGCGATCGGAATCGCGCCACCGAGCCACTCGGGATCGACCTCGCCGAAATCACCATCCGAATCGCGCACCTCGGGCAACATCGCACGCGGCACGCCCAGCGCATCGAGCAGAAAATCGTCCCAATCGCCCACATGGATGTCGAAGAGCAGCGTGCGCGCGGCATTCGAAGGCTCGGTCGCGAAGACCCGCCCCCCCGTCAGCTTGTAGATCAGCCAGCAGTCGATCGTCCCGAAACAGAGCTCGCCCGCGCGGGCCCGCGCTTCCGCTCCCGGAACCGCGTCGAGAATGAAGCGGATCTTGGTGCCTGAGAAGTAGGCGTCGATCAGGAGACCCGTGCGGGCACGAATCTCGTCCTCGAGACCCGCCGAGCGGAGCCGTTCGCAGATCGAGCTCGTCTGACGCGACTGCCAGACGATCGCCGGATGGATCGGTTCCCCGCTCTGACGATCCCACACGACGGTCGTCTCACGCTGGTTGGTGATTCCGACAGCCGCCACGTCGGACGCTCGCACGCCCGCGTTCTCGAGCGCACCGCGCGCCGCACGCAGCTGACTCTGCCAGATCTCGATCGCATCGTGCTCG
This sequence comes from Myxococcota bacterium, assembly GCA_965223565.1. Classification (GTDB taxonomy): domain Bacteria; phylum Myxococcota_A; class UBA9160; order UBA9160; family UBA4427; genus UBA4427. Next base: position 545,184 of record CBDCWV010000004.1, read on the forward strand.
ACCCAGCCGGGCTTGCGAAACGACTGCTCGAACTCGAACTGCTCGACACCCGCGATCTCACCCGTGGCATCGAAGAGCAGCGCGCGTGACGACGTCGTCCCCTGGTCCAGCGCGAGCACGTAGCCGGCCATCAGACATCCTCGCCGAACAAAGCGTCGACGAACTCCTTCGAGTCGAAGGGGCGCAGGTCCTCGATCCCCTCCCCGACCCCCACGAAGTGGACCGGAATCCGGAACTCGTCGGCGAGCCCGACGATCACGCCGCCCTTGGCCGTGCCGTCCATCTTGGTCAGTACGAGACCCGTCACGTCCGCCACCTCGGTGAAGAGCCGGGCCTGCGAAATCGCGTTCTGGCCGGTATTCGAATCGAGCACGAGGAGGATCTCGTGTGGCGCGTCCGCGATGTCGCGACCGATCACGCGAACGATCTTCGCGAGCTCTTCCATCAAGGGCTTCTTCGTCTGGAGACGACCGGCCGTGTCGACGATCGCCACGTCGACCTCACGCGCGATTGCGGCCTTGACCGTATCGAAGGCGACCGAGGCCGGATCGCCGCCGGCCTCACCCGCGATCACGTCGCAGCCGACCCGCTCGCCCCAGGTCTCGAGCTGCTCGATAGCGGCAGCGCGAAACGTATCGCCCGCGCCGAGCAACACGCTCCGACCCCGCTCCCGATGCTGCGCTGCGAGCTTCCCGATCGTCGTCGTCTTACCCGCTCCGTTCACGCCGAGCACCAGCACGACGTGCGGCTTGCCCCGCAGCGCGAAGACGTCCTGCTCCGATTGGGCGTGTGCCAGCTTCTCGCCGATCGCACCCTTGAGGATCTCCCGAACCTGCTCGCCGTCCGCCCCGCGCCCCTCCGAGCGCACGCGCTCGAGCAGGGACTCCGCAGTCGTCACACCGAGATCCGCCGTGAACAGCACCTCCTCGAGCTCGTCCAGCAGGGCGGCATCGACCTGACGGCCACCGAGCACCCCACCCAGACGCCCGACGAGGGTCTCGCTCGTCCGGAGCAAACGGTCCCGCAGTCGCACCCGCGGCGCGGGTTCGGGTTCGGGTTCGGGTTCGGGTTCGGGTTCGGGTTCGGGAAGAGACGTGACCGGCTCGACCGCCCCCGCAACCCCGGGCGACTCCTCCGCAACCAGCGGCTCGAGGGACGGCGTCCGGGTCGTCGCCGACGCATCCTCGCCCGTCGCGGCATCGACGTCGGCCCGCTGTGGCTCGGACGGCGCGTGTGCCTCCGGCGCGACCTCGACATCCGTCGCCGGCAGCGATTCCGCTGGTGCGGCCTCCGCCACGTCCGGTGGCGAAGCGGGCGGGGCCGCGCCGCGGCCGACGCGCTCGACGACCAGGGCGAGCAGCAGCGGCCCGAGACCGGTCAGCGCCAGCAGGAGCCAGGGATTCTCACGAATCCAGATCGAAACCTCGTAGAGCGTCGCCGTCGTCGCGTCCATGCCGCCCGGAGCTTACCACTCCACTCTCGTCGACCCACGGCGCCCCACGCCGACCTCACGCCGCGCGATCGTTAGCTCAACACCACCGACACGAGCTTCGAGACGCCCTTCTGCTCCATCGTGACCCCGTAGAGCACGTCGCCGACCTCGATCGTTCGCTTGTTATGCGTGATCACGAGAAACTGACTCTGCTGGGCCATCTCGACGATCAGCTGGTTGAAGCGCCCGACGTTCGCGTCGTCGAGTGCGGCGTCCACCTCGTCGAGTAGGAAGAAGGGCGAGGGACGTACCTGGAACACCGCAACCAGCAGCGCGAGCGCGGTCATCGTCTTCTCGCCGCCCGAGAGCAGGTTGACGTTCTGCAGCCGCTTGCCCGGCGGCTGCGCCATGATGTCGACGCCAGCCTCGAGGATGTCCTCGGCCTCCGTCAGCTCGAGGCTCGCCTTCCCGCCGCCGAAGAGACGGGGAAAGTTCTCGGAAAAATGCTGGCTCACCAGCTCGAAGGTCTCGCGAAAACGCTTGCGACTGGTGCGATTGATCCGGTTGATCGCCTCGCGCAGGTTCTGGATCGTGCCCTCGAGGTCCTCCTTCTGCTCGGAGAGGAAGCGGAACCGCTCGGCGAGCTCCTCGTGCTCCTCGATCGCACCGAGATTGACGTCCCCGAGTGATTGAAGGCTCTTGCGCACCTTCTCGGCCTCGCGCCTCCGCTCCGGCGTCGGCAACATCGCGAGCGTCACGTTGCGCTTGGCCTCGCGCAGCATCGCGGCTGGACTGACGTCGTCCTCGTCGGCCTCACCGCCTTCGCCGTCCTTCTCTGCCGCGGCCTCGGCCGCGAGTGCGCGCGCCGAAGCGGGCGTGCTCGCAGCGGCATCCGACCCACCCGGCTCCGGCGCCGCCGCCTCGCCAGACGTTCCGCGGCCCTCCTCGAGCTCTTCCAGCGTCGGCAGCTTCCAATGCTCGATCTCGACCTGCCAGCGTTCGCGCACGGTCGAGGCCTGGTGGTCGAGGCGCATGCGGGCCTCCGAGAGCTTGAGCTCGGCCTGGCTCGTCTTCTCGCGCGCGGCCCCGAGATCGCTGCGCATCGAGCGGGCACTGTCTTCGATCTCCGCGACCCGGGCCGAGGTCGCCTCGAAGCGCTCGCGAAGTGTGTCGCTCTCGACGCGCGCGACCTCCTCGGCTTCGAGCTGTCCCGCCAGTGCGCGCTCGGCCCCCTCGATCTCCTCGCGCAGGGTCTCGCGCCGCAGTCGCGCCTGCTCGATCTCCTGCTGGCGCTGGTCGATCCAGCTGCGCGTCTCGCGCTCTGCCTGCTCCGCGCGGGTCGCGGTCTCCCGCAGGCGCAGGCGATGCTCGTCGCGTGCCCGATAGGCGACGCGCAGCTCGGCCACGCGACTCTCGCAACGCGAGAGCTCGCGACCGGCCGAGCTGATCTGAAGACCGACTGCATCCAGGCCGCGCTGGCTCGATTCGCGTTCCTGGCGCCGCGTCTCGAGCTCGACCTCGAGTGCGCGGAGCTCCTCGCCGACGGCCGTCTGCTCCCCGAGCAGATCCGAACGTTCCGCGACCCGCGTCTGCTGCGCCTCCCCGATCCGCTTCACCTTCTCGGTCGACCGTTCGAGATCCTTCTCGTGGTTCGCGACGGCCAGTGCGGCCGTATGGTGTCGGTTGCGGAGGTTCTCGAGCTCCTCACTCGCCCGAGCGAGCGCCTGCTCGGCGCGGGTCTGCTCACTGCGCTTCCGCTCCGCGGACTGATCGAGCCGAGCGACCTCGACCTCGAGCTCGCGCACCTCGCGCGCACGCGTCAGCATGCCGTGGGCGGAGGGATCGCCGCCGCCCTGGACGACTCCCTCCGGTGTCGCGAGATCCCCGCTCGGCGTGACGAAGGTCGCCGGCAGGCGGCCACCTCCGAAATGCTCGAAGGCCTGCTCGAGGCGTTCGATCAGGTAGACATCGCCGAGCAGCGCGCGGGCGATTCCCTCGCTGCCCGCCCGGGGCCTGACCCGCTTGAGCAGCGGATCGCCGAGTGGCACGAAGCCCGGCTGCGCGTCGGCGACCGCACGCGCCACGACGAAGACGCCGCGACCCGCACCCTCCCGCCGCAGGGCCTCGAGTGCGGCGAGCGCACCGCGTGATTCGTCGATCACGATCGCCTCGGCGCGATCCGCCAGCACGGCCTCGACCGCCCGCTCGACCTCCGGATCGGCCTCGATCAGCTCGCGAACGAGGCCCTTGAGCCCGAATCGGCTCGCCGCCTCCGGTCCGCCCTCGAGCAGGTGGCGCGCGCCCGCACCGATATCCTGGCGCCCCTCGACCACCTCGCGAAGCGAGTCGTAGCGGGCGCGGCTGGTCTGGGCGGCCTTCTGTGCCTCCTGGGATTCGAGCGAGACGCGGCCAAGCGCCTCTTTCGCCGCCTCGTGAAGACGCAGCGCCTCACGCAGCTGCTCCTGGAGGCGGTCGCGTTCGGCGAGCAGATTGCGAAGCCCCTCCTCAAGGCTCGACTGCTCCTGGCCAGCCACGGTGGCCTGGCTCTGCTGGGCCTCGACATCCGCGTCGACACCGCGCATGCGTTGCTCGATCGCGGCCCGGCGGTCGCCGAGCGCGGCGATGCGATCCTCGATCCGCGCCACGCCCGTCAGCAGCTCCACGTGGGTCGTGTTCTGGCTATCCCGGTCGGTCTCGAAGCCGCGCAGTGCTTCCCGCGCGGCCTGGACGGCGCGCTCCGCCAGCTCGATCCCCGCCTGCTCCTGGGCGAGACCACGCTCGAGCTGCTCGAGCTGCTCGCGCGCGCTGCGATGTTCCCCCTCCGCGGTCGCGAGCTGCTCGGCGAGCGTGACGAGCTCACGCCGGCGCGCCTCACTCGTCTCCTCGAGGTTGTCGCGTTCGCGCCGAGCGAAATCGATGTGTCCCTCGAGCTGCTTGATCTCGCTACGCAGCCCGTAGAGCTTCTCGGCGCCCGCCGTGACCGCCTTCTCGGCCTCGGCGAGGCCGATCCGCTGTTCCTGGGCGGCCAGCTCGCGCTCCGCCAGGTTGGCCTCGAGCGCCGTCATCTGATCCTTGAGCGTGCCGAGGGCTGCAGACTCGCGCTCGACCTCCGCCAGCAGACTGGCGCGTTCGTCCGCCGCCAGCGACAGCTCGAGCACGCGCTGGGTCTCCTGCAGACGCTTGTAGCGGGCCGCCTTCTTCGCCTGGCGCTCGAGGCTGCTGATCTGCCTTCGGATCTCGCCGAGCACGTCGGTCACGCGCACGAGGTTCTGCTCGGTCGACTTCATCTTGCTCTCGGCCTCGCGACGGCGGGCCTTGTACTTGCCGATCCCGGCGGCCTCCTCGATCAGACCGCGGCGCTCCTCGGGCTTGGCGGAGACGATCTCGGCGACCTTGCCCTGCTCGACGATCGTGTAGCCGCGCAGCCCGATGCCGGTATCGCGGAAGAAGTCGTGCACGTCCTTGAGCCGGGCCGGCGCTTTGTTGATCAGGTACTCGGACTCGCCCGATCGGTACAGACGGCGCGCGATCTCGATCTCGGAGTAGGCCGCGTAGGCTGCCGGGGCCTGACCGTCGCGATTGTCGAAGGTCAGGCAGACCTCGGCCATCCCGATCGGCGGCCGGTTCTCCGAGCCCGCGAAGATCACGTCGTCCATGCCCTTGCCGCGCAGACGTCGCGCGGACTGCTCGCCCATCACCCACTTGATGGCGTCGACGACATTCGATTTACCGCAGCCGTTCGGACCGACGACGCAGGTCATGCCATCGTCGAAGCTGAAGACCGTGCGATCGACGAAGGACTTGAAGCCGTGGAGCTGCAGACTCTTGATGCGCAAGAAACCCCTCGATCAGTGCGGGTCGCCACCCCAATTCCAGGCTCTTCGGCTCTCTCGGAGAGCTGACCGTCACCACGGTCGACGAGCACGAAATCGGATAAGGCGGGCGAGTCGGGCGGGGCGGCGGTTCCGTCGGTTCTGCACTACCGGGGGGTTGTCTGGTAGTTACCGCAATCCGCTAGCCCTCGCCAAGGCGTCAGTCGCCCGACCCACGCGTCTGGGACGACTGAGAGCGGGCGGCCGCCCCCTGGATCTCGGAGACCCATACCCTCACACGAAGAGCCGGCGCAGGAATCGATTTCCGAAGACGGTCTTGATCATCTTCTTCATGCCGGCCGCGCTCTCCTCCGTGTACGGGTAGCCGCCCTGGGCCTTCTTGCTGGTGTCGACGATCACCGGATGGACGTGGCAGTAGCCGCGGATCCCGATCTCACCGTTCACCTGCCCGACCCCGCTCTCCTTGACCCCGCCGAAGGGCGCCTCGGGAATGCCATAGGTGACGGCGATATCGTTCACGCTGACGCTGCCCGTCAGCATGCGTCGCGCGAGCTGCTCGCCCCGCTCGAGATCCGTCGTCCAGACGTTGCCGGAGAGCCCATAGGCCGAGTCGTTGGCGAGCTCGATCGCCTCCTCTTCGTCGCGCACCTTCTGGATCGCGACGATCGGGCCGAACGTCTCTCTCCGCATCAGATCCATGTCGTGGTCGACGTCGACGACGACGGTCGGGGGGAAGAAATAGCCGGCGAGGCTGCGATTGCGTTCCCCGCCGACCAGCACCTTGGCGCCCTTCTCGCGGGCGTCTGCCATGTGCGCCTCGATGATCTCCATCTGCTTGTCCCAGAAGACCGCACCGACGTCGCTCGCACCCCGCTCCGCCTGGCGTAGCGTCTTCGTCTGCGCGACGACCTTCTCGACGAAAGGCTCGTAGACGGCTTCGGGTACGTAGACCCGTTCCGTACCACAGCAGTAATGCCCCGTATTGAAGAAGGAGCCGCGCACGGCACCGTCGGCCGCACGGTCCAGGTCCGCGTCCCGGCAGACGATCATGGCGTCCTTGCCACCCAGCTCAAGCGTGACCGGCACCAGATTCCTGCCGCACGCCTCACCGACCTTTCGTCCGGTCGCGACGCTGCCGGTGAACGAGATCTTGTCGACACCGGCGTCGACGAGCGCAGCGCCGGTCGCACCGTCGCCCTGGACGACCTGATAGAGGTCCTTCGGAAAGCCGGCCGCACGCGTCATCTCCTCGAGCAGGACGGCCGAAAAGGGCGTCACCTCGCTCGGCTTGTGGACGACGGCGTTGCCGGCCATGACGGCCTGGGCGAGCGGATTCGCCGCCAGGGCGACCGGACCGTTCCAGGGCGTGATGAGCCCGACCACGCCGAGCGGCTGGTAGACGAGCGTCACCTTCTTCGTGAACTTCATGATTCCCGACGGCCGCCGCGTCCGGGTCGCGAGATAGCTCGCGCCGCGCTTCGCGTAGTGCGAAATCTGCATGCAGGGTGCCATCACCTCCATGCTGATCGCCTCGTTCAGCGCCTTTCCCGTCTCCTTCACCACGAGCTCGACGATCTCGTCCTGGCGCTCGACGAATTGGTCGACGAGGTTCCAGAGCACCTCGGCGCGCTCGTCGAAGGAACGCGTCGCCCACTCGCGCTGGGCCTTGCGCGCACGATCGACGGCGGCGCGCACCTCGGCTGGACTCGCGGCCTCGAATTGGCCGATCGATTCGAGACTGACCGGCGACTTGACGTCGTAGCGGCGGCGGTCCACCTGAGCCGGATCTTCGGGGGGAATCGCTTCGAAGAGCGCCATCACATTCTCCTCGGGCAGATCGCGCAGGCGGGCGCGATCCCGTTCGGACGGGAGTCTATCGGATCCACCGATCGGCCCTGCTGCTTCAGGCGGCGCCCCCGGTCGCCTCGGTCGCCGACCCGACCTCGGCGTCGGCTCCGCCGCCATCTCGCGACTGCAGGCGGTAGAGGCGAGCGTAGTGACCGTCCGCCGCGAGCAGTGCCTCGTGCGAGCCGGACTCGACGAGTCGACCGCCCTTCAGGACGTGGATCGTATCGACGTCGCGGATCGTCGAGAGCCGATGCGCGATCGCGATCGCCGTCTTGCCCTCCATGAGCGTGTGGATACCGCGCTGGATGGCCGCTTCGGTCTCGCTGTCGATCGCGCTGGTCGCCTCGTCGAGCACCAGAATGTGGGCACCATGAGAGAGCGCGCGCGCGAAGGAGAGGATCTGGCGCTGGCCGGTCGAGAAGTTCGCGCCGCGTTCGAGGAGCAGTGTGTCGTAGCCGCGAGGCAGCCGTGCGATGAAGCCATGGGCCTCGACGGCCCTCGCCGCCCGCTCGATCGCCTCCCGGTCGAGATCGTCGCGGCCGAGCGCGATATTACGCGCAACCGAGCCGCTGAAGAGGAACACGTCCTGCAGGACGGTCGCGATCCGGCGGCGCAGGTCGGCTTGCGGTAGCGCCCGCACGTCGTGGCCGTCGACGCGGATCGCGCCGCGGTCGACGTCGTAGAGGCGCGTCAGCAGCTTGATGATCGTCGTCTTGCCCGCACCCGTGGCGCCGACGAAGGCCACCTTCTCGCCGGGCGCGACGCGAAAGCTCACGTCGCGGAGGATCCAATCCGTCCGGTCGTCGGCCGGTCCGGGGACCTCGGAGGCCAGCTCCGTCGACACGTCCGAATAGCTGAACCAGACGTGGTCGAACTCGACGACGCCCTTCTCGGCCGGATCGGTGGGCGGCGCCACCTCGACCCGATCCGCTACGTCGGGCTCGGTATCGAGGACCTGGAAGACCCGCTCGGCGCTGGCCATCGCCGATTGCATGACCGAGTACTTGGCCGAGAGATCCCGCAGCGGCATGAAGAAGCGTTGCATGTAGTCGATGAAGACGTACATGATGCCGACCTCGGCCAGTCCGATGCCCATGCCGATGATGACCGCCATCGTGATGCCGGTGGCGACCTCGATCGTGGCGAAGAGCAGCGAGTCGTAGCGGATCGACTTGTTCCAGGCGTTTCGATGGCGCGCGTTCATCTCGTCGAACTCCGCCTCGTTGCGACGTTCGCGCGAGAAGAGCTGAACGACCTTCATGCCCGTCACGCTCTCCTGGATATAGGTGTTGATCCGTGCGATCCGTACGCGCACCTCCCGGAAGGCCTCCCGTACCTTCCAGCGGAACAAGAAGGCCGCGACGGCCAGGAAGGGCACGATCGCGAACGCCCAGCCGGCCAGGCGCGGGACGAGCAGAAATAGAATCGCCGCGTAGCCCAACATCTTGATCACGTCTGTCACGAGCGCGACGAGGCCCTGGGAGAACATCTCGGCGATGTTCTCCACGTCGTTCGTCGAACGCGTCACGAGCCGACCGACCGGAATCACGTCGAAATAACGCATCGGCAGCGTCTGCAGATGCCCGAATACGTGGCGCCGCAGATCGCGCATCGCGTATTGACCGGTCGTGGCCATCAGGATCTGATAGCCGTACTGCAGCAGAGCGAGCAGGATCGTGACCGCGACGTAGACGAAGGCGAGCCAGCCACGCGTCGACCATCCGGCCGGGGGCTCGAGCGCTCCGGAGAGCACGGCATCGGTCGCGGCGGCGAGACCCGCGAGCGGCGCTTCGGGCACGTCGGCCGATGCGGTCGCGGTTGCACGCGGAGCCGCGCCGTACTCGGCGACGACGTGATCGATCCCTGCCTTTACGATCCAGGCCGGCGCCAGCTCGAGCGCGAAGATCGGGAAGAACATCAGAATCGTGGCGAAGACCTGCCGGCGATAGGGTCCGACATAGGGCCAGAGCCTGAAGAGCAGGCGTGTGTCGTAGGCCTTGCCGAGCTCTTCCTCGTCGTGGAGGTCCTCGGGGCCGTCGCGTCGGCCCGTCGGTCTCGAGTCGGGGCTCTCGGCGCTCATTCGCCCTCCCCGGTCGAACCCGCGTCCGAGGCAGCGGCGGCCGCGAGAAGCGCCGCCTCGCGCGCGGCGCGCGCGTCCGCCGCCGCCTGCTCGCTCGCGAGCCGCGCGTAGAGCCCCCCCTTCTCGAGCAGCGAATCATGAGTCCCACGCTCGACGATCCGCCCCGCGTCCATCACGACGATCTGGTCGAGGTGCTCGACCGAGTTCACACGCGAGGCGACGACGACGACCGTGCGCCCGGCGAAGACCGCGTCGAGCTCGGCGCGAATTCGCCGCTCGGTCTCGGCATCGACGGCCGAGAGCGTGTCGTCGAGGATCAGGATGCGCGGATCGAGGGCGAGCGCCCGCGCCAGTGCCGTCCGCTGGCGCTGGCCCCCCGACAGCATCACGCCGCGTTCGCCGACCAGCGTGTCGTAGCCGTGGGGCAGCTCCGCGACGTCCTGGGAGAGCTGGGCCCGCTCCGCCGCCTCGCGAATCCGTTCGAAGGACGCGTCCGCTGGCAGCCCGTAGGCGATGTTCTCCGCGAGCGGGAGCGAGAACAGGAACGAGTCCTGGGGCACCATCGCAATCGAAGCACGCAGCGTGGCGAGCGGAATCTCGTTCACGTCGACGCCGTCGATCAGGAGCTGCCCCGGCGCGACCTCGAACAGCCGCGGAATCGCGCACGCCAGGGTCGACTTGCCCGAGCCGACGGGCCCGACGATCCCGAGCGAGCTGCCCGCGGGCACCTTCAGCTCGATCTGCTCGATCGCGGCCGGCGCCGCCGCATCGTCGCCATAGCGGATCGTCAGGCCGCGAAACTCGATCTGACCGCGGATCGTCTCGAGATCGGACCGCACCTCGGGCCCGTCCGCGATCGTGGGCTCGATCGAGAGCACCTCGTCGATTCGTTGCATGGCCGAGGCGCCGCGCTGGAGCAGGCTGACGGAGTAGCCGAGCATCAGCGTGGGAAAGGTCAGCACGCGCGCGAAGATCGTGAACGAGAAGAGCGCCCCCGCCCCCATCCGCCCCGCCGCGATCTCGCCGAGTCCCACGTAGAGCGCCATGCCGAGGCCCGCGGCTGGCAGGAGCCCCGTGATCGCCGGCATCGACGCGCTCGCCCGTACCAGCGACAGCTGCCGTTCGCGCAGGTGCTCGTTGGCCGCGCCAAAGCGAGCGGCCTGGTCCTCCTCCATCGCGTAGGCCTTCACGACGGCGATGCCCGCGACGTTCTCCTGCACGAAATTCGACATCGAGGCGAGCGATTGCTGTGCCATCAGGCTGCGCTTGTAGAGCCGCGCCCCGACGACTCTCGAGATCACGATGAAGAGCGGATAGGGCAGCATCATCAGCGTCGCGAGCTTTACGCTGTAGCTCGACATCGCCACATAGGCGCCGATGAACAGGATCGGACTCTGGGCGGCGGAGAGCAGCCCGGGACCGAGCAGCAGCCGCACGGCGTTCAGATCGTTCACGCAGCGGCTCATCAGATCGCCCGTGCGCCAATTCTGGTAGAACGATTGCGGCTGCTTCTGCAGATGCGCGAAGAGATCGTTGCGGATCTCGTACTCGACCTCGCGGGCAGCGTCGAAGACCATCTGACGAGAGAAGAACCGCAGCAGGCCGCCGCTGACGGCCAGCCCGAAGAGGATCCAGCAGCGCCGGATCACCTCGTCTCGACCGACCGCGGGATCGACCAGCCCGTCGACCGCCCAACCGACGACGAGCGGCAGCGAAACGAATGCCGCCACATAGACCAGCATGATCAGAAGCCACGCGAGGTAATAGCGCCAATTCCTTTTCAAATAGACGGAAAGTCTGGCGAGCGCGTGACGCACGGGTGACACGTCCGCTTGCCAGGCCGAGTCCGCGCCTGCCACGCCCGCCGTCATCGTGCGAGCCTCCGCGCGAGCCGGAACCGATCCCAGCCGAGCAGCCAGCCGAGCAACGCAACCTGGTGACCGATCAGCGTGCGCAGACGACCCCGCGCGCGGTAGCGGCGCGACGACGTCGTCGCGCACTCCGGCAGGATCACCAGTCGACCCGCTCGCCGGATTCCGCGAACCAGGTCGAGGTCCTCCATGATCGGCACGACCGGCACGCCCCCCATCTGCCGGAGCACCTCCCTACGCAGAAAGATCGCCTGATCGCCGTACGGCAGGCGCAGAATCGCGACACGCAGCGCCACCCACCACTCGACCCAGCGCTCGAATCGACCTGCTTCGGCGAAGCGAAACGTGAAGGCGCCCCCCGCGCAGCGCGGGTCGGCGAGTGCGCGTTCGACCGCTGGCCGCCAGTCGGCGTCGAGCCGCGTATCGGCATGGAGAAAGAGCAGCACGTCCCCCTTCGCTTCCTGCGCGCCGCACCGCAGCTGACGCGCTCGACCCCGCTCGGCCGGATCGCTCGTCGGTCCCAGCTCGATCACGTGCGCACCCGCCCGGCGCGCCAACCGGCACGTCGCGTCGCGACTGCCGCCATCGACGACGATCACCTCGACCGCTGCGGACGCAGCGGCGGCCGACCGCTCGCTCGCCGCAACCGGGGATACGGCGGTGGCGTCGCACGTGCCTGCGGATTCCGATGCCGCGCGCAGCCCCGTCGGCGCGACCGAAGCACCCGTGGCGACGATTTCCACCACGCCGTCGAAGATGCGCGGGGCTTCGTCGAGCGTCGGAATCACCACCGAAATCGTCACCGCGCGACCTTAGCCCGGAAGCGGGCGATCTGCCCCGAACGCGTCGCCCGCAGCGTCAGGCGCGTACCCAAGCGACCGCGGGGGCACTCGATTGACTGCCCAGGGGCCTTTGCCTATCACTCGCCCGTGACCCGCTCCCGCGACGACCGAAGTTCCGCCAGCGAGCCCGACGCCGACGTGCGCGAGTCGCGCGCGTTCAGCGAGACCGCGGCGCCCGCCTACGCGGCTGCCGGCGTCGACCTCGACCACGACGAAGCGTTCATCGACGACGTCAAGGAGATCGCGAAAGGCACCTTCCGACCCGAGGTCCTGAGCGCGATCGGCGGCTTCGCCGGCATGTTCAAGGCACCCGAACGCTACCGCGATCCCATCTTCGTCGCGGCGACCGATGGCGTCGGCACCAAGCTCAAGCTCGCCGCGCAGATCGGGCGCTATGACACGATCGGAATCGACTGCGTTGCGATGGTCGTGAACGACCTCGTCGTGCAGGGTGCGGAGCCGCTGATCTTCCTCGACTACATCGCGATGGGCCTGCTCGAACGCGAGACCGCGAGCGAGGCGTTGCGCGGCGTCGCCGAGGGCTGCCGGCGTGCTGGCGCGGCGCTGCTCGGCGGTGAGACGGCGACGATGCCGGGTATCTATCCCAAGGGCGAGCTCGAGATCGTGGGCTTCAGCGTCGGTGTCGTCGAACGCGACGCGGTCATCGACGGCTCGACGATCGCCGAGAGCGATGTGCTGATCGGGCTGGCCTCGAGCGGATTCCACAGCAACGGTTATTCGCTGGTGCGCTCCGTGCTCGACGCGGGGCTCGCAGCCGGCAAGTTCGACCTCTTCGAGGAGCCTGCGGGAATGCGCACGAGTCTGGCGAGCGCGCTGCTGGCACCGACCCGCATCTACGTGAAGCCGCTGCTCAACCTGATTCGCGACTTCGACGTGCACGGCATGATCCATGTGACCGGCGGCGGCTTCGCCGGCAATATTCCGCGCATCCTGCCCGCCGGCGTGCGCGCGCGGATCGATCCGCAGGCGTGGCCCCGGCCCGACGTCTACGAGTGGATCGCGCGGGAAGGCGAGCTGCCCGAGACCGAGCTGCTGCGCGTGTTCAATTGCGGGATCGGCATGATCGTGATCGTGCCGGGCCAGGCCGCGGACGAGGTGCTTCATCGCCTGCGTGGACTCGGCGAGCGCGGCTACCGGATCGGTGCGATCGAACGCAAGCTGGCGGGCGAGCCCGCGATCGTCTTCGACCCCGGCTGTCTGTCGGCCACGAGCGATCCCTGACGCTTCGCTTCCGGCGGCGACACGAGCACGAGAGAGGAAACTCGAGATGGTCGAGATCGCAAGCCTCGATCCGAGCGAGGCACCCCGCGCGCGGCGTTGGGACGCACTCGTGCTCGGCAGCGGGATATCTGCGCTCGTCGCCGCTGCGCGCATCAGTGGCGCGGGCCAACGCGTGCTCGTCGTCGAAGAGGAAGCGCGAACGCGCCTTCCGCCCGCCGTCAAGGAGCCCTTCTTCCTCGCCGGGCTGCGCGACCAGGGATTGCTCGACGCGACGCTCCGCGCGCTCAGCGTCCCCCTGATCGATCGTCGACGTATCGCCGCGGAACGCCTCGCCTATCAGCTCGCGGCCGACCCCTACCGGGTCGAGATCGGCCAGCCGGCGAGCACCGCCGACGAGCTCGTCGGCTGGGGACTCGCCAAGCCCGACGCCGCCCAGACGCTGATCCGGCGGCTGGTGGAGGCCTCGGAGATCGAGCGTGAGATGCTCTACGACGCGCGCTTCGTTCGGGTCGGCCGCCGCGCTCCCGGCGCACGCAACCCGAGTGGCGTCACGAGCGGCGCCGACCCCGACAAGCTCCTCGCACGCCGCCACAAGCGCGGCCTACCCGGGGAGGCCTCCGAGGTCGCGGAGCCGCTCGGACGCATGCTCGCCGCGCAGGTGCGCGCGCTCTCGAACGGGGCGACGCGACCGCCCTCCCCCGAGGCCCAGGCACGCCTGCTCGGGCTCGGCCTCGCCGGCGGCGTCGGCTTCTCGGACGAGCCGCCCTGGTTGATCGACCTGCTGCGCAAACGCGTGACCGCACTCTACGGCGACATGCGCACCTTGACCGGCGACTTCGAGCTGGTCTCGGTCTCCGGGCAGCCGGGCGTGCGAATGCTGCGCACGGGTGAGATGTGGCTGGGTCGTGCGCTCGTCCTCGCCGCACCGCTCTCGGCGCTCCGCGACCGCATTGGCCGCGACCCTGCGCGTCCGGCACCCGACCTGCTCGACCGGCCGGTCACCCGCGCCTATCGCGCCACCTTCCTCTATCGCGTCCCGACGCGCTATCTGCCCGAGGGCATGGCGGCCCGCCTGATCCTGCCGAGCGAAGGCGAGACGCAGCCCACCCTGGCGATTACGGCCTACCCGTGTCTGACCGATCCGAGTCACGTCGACCTCGTCGCCCGCGCCGTCCTACCCGACATCGAAGAGCACGAACTCGCCCGCGAGCGCGAGCGCCTGGGTGTCGCGATCGGCGAGCGATTGCGCACGCTCATGCCGTTCAGCGGCGACGCCCTGTTCGGTCTCGACGTCGACCTGCCCGAATGGGACAGCGACGATGGCTGGCTCGAGGACGCGCCCACCGGCGCCGGTTGGCCAGGCGAGATCGATCTGCGACTCTCGGGTCGCCCCCCGATCTATCACCTCGATCGCGCCGCCGCGGCCGGTCTCGGCCTGGAGGGCGATCTCCTGCTCGGCTGGCGCGGAGGTGACGCGATCGCGAGCGAGCTGGCCTGACGCGCCCGGCTCCGAGGGACGCCCCTGCCGCTGGAATCGCAAACACGCTTCCCGGACGCCACGCGCGACCACCGCGCGGCGCGCGCCCCCCTGCTCGCGCGTATCCTCGGCCGTTCGATGGCCCACTGGCCGGTCGGACTCGGGGTCTTCGCGGCGGGTCTGGCGATCACGTTCGTCCGTTATCTGCGGGCCTATCTCTTCAAGCCCCTGATGGACGACGTGTTGGTGCCCGCCTCGAGCGAGCAGGTCTCGTTCGCGTTGGTCCGGCCCGTGCTCGTCGAGCTCGGCGTCCTGCTCGGGCTGACCCTCGTCGTCCTGCCCATCGCCGTCTTCGTCCGCTCCTATGGGGCCCAGTGGATCGTCGCCCGCGTGCGGCAAGACATCGACCGCGCCGTGGCTGCGCGCTTCCTCGCCGCACCGCTGCGACTCCACCGCGCCGGCTCGAGCGGTGACTTCATGGCACGCGCCCTGACCGACGCCCAGCTCGCCTGCAACGCGGTCTCGGTCGCCTACAACGAGGTCCTGATCAACGTCCAGATGGTCGTCGGCGGCGCGATCGCGCTCTTCCTCTCGAGCTGGCAGCTGGCGACGCTCAGCCTGATCGCGATGCCGCCCTTCTTTCTCGTCCTGAGCTTCTTCGGACGGCGCATCGAGCGGCAATCCCATCGGCGCCAGGAGACCCAGGGTGACCTCTCCCAACGTCTGCTCGCGATCCTCTCCGGGATCAAGGTCATCAAGGCCTTCCAGGGCCAGGCGCTCGAGGCCGAGGCCTTCGCAGTCGAGACGGGCAAGTACTTCCGGCGTCACATGAAGGTGATCTGGAACGGCGTGCTCGCCAAGGCGACGGGCGAGCTGATGAATCCGACGATCGGCTTCCTGGTGATCGGCTTCGGCGTCTGGCTCCTCTTGCAGGACATGTGGGGCATGACGATCGGCACCCTGACTGAGTTCTCGATGATCCTCGTCACCGTCTACAAGCCGATCAAGGCGCTCACCCAGTCCTTTCCGCGCATGGTCGAGTCGGCCGGCGGTGCCCGCCGCCTCTTCGCGGTGCTCGATCTCGCCGGCGAGCCCCCCGATCGACCGGGCGCCCGACCGATGCGCGGACTCGAGCGGGAGATTCGACTGCGCGACGTCTCCTACGCCTACGAGCCGGCCTACGAGCCGGCCGACGAACCGGCCAACGAGCAGGCTGACGAAGCGGCCCCTCGCGACGCCTTCGAAAGGGCCGCGACGCAAGCCGGGGATGGGCCCGACGAGACGCGCGACAGACGATGGGTGCTGCGCGGGATCGACCTGCACGTCGCCCGCGGCGAGGTCGTCGCGATCGTGGGTCGCACGGGAACCGGCAAGTCGACGCTCGTCGATCTCGTCCTGCGCTTCGACGATCCCACCCGCGGTGGGATCGAAATCGACGGCGTCGACCTACGCGATCTCGAGCGCGCGTCGTTCCTCGATCACGTCGCAGTCGTGACCCAGGAGCCCTTCCTCTTCGACGCCTCGATCGCCGAGAACATCCGCTACGGACGCCGTGATGCGAGCGACGAGGAGATCCGCGCGGCCGCCCGCGCGGCCTCGGCGGACGAGTTCATCCAGCAGCTGCCCGACGGCTACGATACGCCCGTCGGCGAATTCGGGCTGCGCCTCTCGGGCGGCCAGCGACAACGTCTCACGATCGCGCGCGCGATCCTGGCCGATCCCGACATCCTCGTCTTCGACGAGGCGACCAGCGCCCTCGACGCGCAAACCGAGCGCGCGGTCCAACACGCGATCGAATCGCTGCGCGGCGAGCGCACGATCTTCCTCGTCGCCCACCGGCTCTCGACGATTCGACACGCCGACCGGATCGTCGTGCTCGACGAGGGTCGTATCGTGCAAGAGGGCGATCACGAGGCGCTGATGCGCGAGCCCGGCCTCTACCGCGAGCTGATCGGCATCCAGGCCTCGGGCGAAGATCCGATCAAGGCGACCCGGGCGAACTGACGCGCACGCGCTCCCAGTGCTTCGCGTACTTGAGCAGGACGTAGAACGCGCTCGCCGTCGCGATCACGAAGCCCGCCAATCCATCGCGAAAGCCCTGCTTGAGCAGGTAGCTGCGCAGGAAGCGCGCAGGCGGCCGCAACACGAGATCACGCAGACGAAAGGGGCGGCCCTCGGCGACGAGCGCCTCGGCGGCCTGATCGCTGAAGAAATCGATGCGCGCGATCTGGTCCGACAGGTCGCGATAGCTGTAGTGATCGAGCCGGCCCGACAATCGCTCGACGGGCCCCGACACCTCGACGCGGCCGTGGGGATCGCGACCGACGAAGCGTGCCCGAGAGCGTCGAAACAGGCGCAGCTTCCAGTCGGGGTAGAAATCGCCGTGTCGAATCCAACGCCCGAGGTGATACGTCGTGCGATCGAGCTCGAAGGCGACGGGTGCCGTCTCGCTCGTCGGATCGTCCGGCTCCGCCGCCGCAGCGAGCATGCGGCGAATCGCGTCCGCGAGCTCGCTCGACACGACCTCGTCGGGATCGACGATCAGCACCCAATCGTGTTTGGCCAGACTCGTGCAGTAGCGCTTCTGCTCGACGTCGCCGGCATAGGGCCGGCGTTCGACGCAGGCAGCCCGGGAGCGCGCGACGCGTTCACTGCCATCGCGGCTGCGGTCGTCGATCACGACGACGATCTCATCCGCCCAGGCGACCGCATCGAGACAGCGTGCGAGCTCGACCTCTTCGTCGCGAGCGAGTATGCAGACGCTGAGCGCCTGGCTCATCCGCGGACACGCTCGACCGAGCGCACACCCTTGACCTTGCGGATCTCGCGCATCACGGCATTCAGCGTCTGCGCGTCCTTCACCCAGAGCTCGAAGGTCTGCTCGGCCCCACTGCGGCTCTCTTCGTCGGTCGACACGCGGGCGGAGCCGATATTGATGCCGGCGGCCGATATCGTATTCGTGATCTTGGCCAACATGCCCGGCTCGTCCCGCGAGACGACGCGGATCGCGATCGCACGCCGGGCGTCGATTTCCGTGTCCCAATCGACGTCGATCCGCCGCTCGGGATCGAGTGCGAACACCTTCACGCAACCGCGGGTATGCACCGTGACGCCGCGACCGCGCGTCACGAAGCCGATGATCTCGTCGCCGGGTAGCGGCTCACAGCAGCCGGCAAAGCGCACCATCACGTCCGCCGTGCCGGAGACACGAACGCCGGAGCCCTCGGTCCTGCGCTCGCGCTTGAAGAGGCGTCGGAGTCGGCTCGGTACGACGTGACCCGGCGTGGGCTCGGGGGCGTCGTTCGCGGCCTCACCTCCCAGCCGTCGCACGAGCGTGCTCGCCGCGACCTTGCCGTAGCTCACGGCCGCGAAGAGATCGTCCTGGTCTCGACCGCCGAATTCGCTCTCGAGATAGCGTTCGAGCCGCCCGTCCTTCTCGACCTGTGAGAGCGAGAGATCGGCCCGCACGAGCGCACGCGAGAGGATGTCGCGGCCGAGCGCGATCGCGCGGGCCTTGCCCGCCGCCCGGATCGAGTGACGGATGTGGTTGCGCGCCTTGCTCGAGACGGCGAACTCGAGCCAGTCCTTGCGTGGCTCCTGGGCCGGACTCGTCACGATCTCCACCGTGTCGCCGTCGCGCAGGCGCTGGCGGAGTGGCACCAGTCGACCGTTCACCTTGGCGCCCGCACAATGCGAGCCGACCTCACTGTGGATCGCGTAGGCGAAGTCGACGGGCGTCGCACCCGACGGCAGATTCATCACCTCGCCCGTCGGTGTGAACACGAAGACCTCGTTCGGGAAGAGATCGAGCTTCACGGCGTCGAGAAACTCGTGCGGATCGGAGAGCTCCTTCTGCCACTCGACCAGCTGGCGCAGCCAGTCGAACTTCGAATCGTCCCGCTCGGCGCCGACTCGGCCTTCCTTGTATTTCCAGTGCGCCGCGATTCCGAGCTCCGCGTCGCGATGCATCTCGACCGTGCGGATCTGCACCTCCATCCGCTCACCGTACTCGCCGATCACCGTCGTATGGAGCGAGCGATAGCCATTGGGCTTGGGCAGTGCGATGTAGTCCTTGAAACGACCCGGCACCGGCGCCCAGATGCCGTGGATCTGGCCGAGCACGGCATAACAATCCTCGATTCGACCCTCGACGACGATCCGAAAGCCGATCGCGTCGTAGATCTGCTCGATCTCGAGGTCCTGGCTCTTCATCTTCGCGTAGATCGAGGAGACGTCCTTGACGCGACCGATCACCTCGCACTGGATCCCGACCTCGGCCAGCTTGGCCGAGATGATCCGGATCGAGTTCTCGATATAGACCTCGCGCTCGTCGCGGCTCAGCTGGAGCTGCGCCTCGATCTCCGCCGCGGCATCGGGCTCGAGGACCTGGAAAGAGAGATCTTCGAGCTCCTGCTTCAGCCAGTAGACACCGAGTCGATGGGCGAGCGGCACGTAGATGTCCATCGTTTCCTGCGCGATCCGCCGCCGACTCGCCTCCTTCATGTACTCGATCGTCCGCATGTTGTGGAGCCGGTCGGCGAGCTTGATCATCAGGATCCGGATGTCCTCGGACATCGCGATCAGCATCTTGCGGAAGTTCTCGGCCTGGTGCTCGCGGGCGCTCTTGAACTCCATGCGCGCGATCTTCGTGAGCCCCTCGACGAGGAACGCGACCTTCGCCCCGAAGAGCCGTTCGATCTCGTCCCGTGTCGTGAGGGTGTCTTCGAGCGTGTCGTGGAGCAGCCCGGCGATGATCGTGTCTTCGTCGACGTTCAGGTCGAGCAGGATCCCGGCGACCTCGAGCGGATGGATCAGGTAGGGCTCGCCGGAGAGTCGTTCCTGGCCGTCGTGGACCTTCGCCGTAAAGACGTAGGCGCGCTGGAGCCGCTCCAGATCGACCTGGGGGTTGTAGTCGAGCATGCGGTCGGCGATATCGTTGAAGCGGAGCATCGAAAAGGCAAAAACCCCTTCGGTTTCGGGGAGTTGACCGCGAAACCGTCCAGTCGAGGGTACCCGCCGGCCCGATCCGCGGCAAACCCGTCGATCGCAGAGCGCGAATTCGCCCACGTGTGCGAGCGCACGTGCCGCGCTGCTCCCGGGCTTCGAAGGGTCGACGCACTAGGCGCCGGACTGCATCGCCTCCCACCGCGCCATCACGCCGGCCCGGCCATGCCGCTCGGCGAGCGCCTCGGCGCGACCCGCGCGTACGCCCTCGATCACGTCGAGTACCTCGGCGACGGCGCGATCGAGGTCGTCGTTCACGACTGCGAAGTCGAAGAGCGACGCGGCGGCGAGCTCGCGATCGACGAGCGCCATCCGACGTTGGATCACGTCCTCCGAATCCGTTCCGCGACCGCGCAGGCGCTTTTCGAGCACGGACAGACTCGGTGGCAGCAGGAAGATCAAGCGCGCGCTCTCCAATCGCTCGCGCACCTGCGCCGCCCCCTGGACCTCGATCTCGAGCACGACGTCGCGACCCTCGGCGAGCGGCTCCTCGATAGCACGCCAGCTGGTGCCGTAGTTGTTGCCACCGTATTCGGCGTGCTCGAGAAAGGCATCCGCTTCGTTGAGCCGGCGAAACTCGCCCGCTTCCACGAAATGGTAGTGGACGCCGTCGACCTCGCCCGCGCGCGGCTTACGCGTCGTATGCGAGACCGACAGGCAGAGCCGCGCGTCGGCCTCGAGGATCCGTCGACAGAGCGTCGTCTTCCCCGTTCCACTGGGCGCCGCGATCACGAAGACGAACCCGCGGCCGTCCGGCGTCGCCTCGATCGTCACGCGCAGGCCTCCGGGCACGACCTGGCCGTCGTCGCGGGCGGTGCCGGCGGGCGGCGCCTTTCGACGAGGCGCCTCATTCGCTCGCCTCGCCGTCGAAGTCGGGGGCGAGTCGCGTGGCGATCGTCTCGGGCGTGATCGCCGACAGGATCACGTGATCGCTATCGGTCACGACGATCGAACGCGTGCGCCGGCCCTCCGTCGCGTCGATCAGCTTGCCCCGTTGACCCGCCTCGTCGCGCAGGCGGCGCATCGGCGAGGAGCTGGGAGAGACGATCGCGATCACGCGCGCTGCCGTGACGAGATTGCCGTACCCGATATTGACCATCGTCGGTGCGACCGCGACGTGGCGGTCGCGCGCCGGCATGGAGGTCGCCTCCCCCGAACGCGCTGCACTACTCAACGTTCTGGACCTGCTCTCGAATCCGCTCGAGCTCGGTCTTCAGCTCGACGACGTCCTGCGCGAGCGGCGCATCGCTCGCCTTGCTGCCGACCGTATTGGCCTCGCGGCCCAGCTCCTGCAGCAGGAAATCCAGCCGCCGACCGACGGGGTCGTTGGGTCCGGCTGCCGCGAGCGTCTCGCGAAACTGCTCGACGTGACTACGCAGCCGCACGAGCTCCTCCGTGATGTCGAGGCGATCGGCAGCGATCACGATCTCCTGGTGCAGTCGCGCCTCGTCGAGCAGCCCGACGTCGCGCTCGATCTGCTCGGCACGCTTGCGCAGACGCTGGCGCGCGACCTCGACGACTTCCCGACTGCGACCGTCGAAGCGTTCGGCGAGGATCTCGATCTGCGAAAGTCGCCCCGAAAGCTCCGTCAGGAGTGCAGATCCTTCCGCCGCACGCATCGCGACGAGCGCATCGATCGCTTCGTCGAGGGCCGCGTCGAGCGCGTCGACGAGCGTCGCCGCGGCGACCTCGGTCTCGACGAGGCGCGTGACGCCGGGAAGCGACAGGAGCGCCGCAGCGTCGAGCGGTGCCGCTCCCGCCCGATCGCCAGGTCCGGGCAGGCCGTGACGATCGGCGAGCGAGCGGGCCGCCGCGACGTATTGCGCAGCGATCGTCTCATCGATCTCGAGTCGGGTCGCCGCCTCGCCAGAGGCCAGGTTGACGCTGATGTCCACCTTGCCCCTCGACAGTCGGGACTGCACTCGACCCTTCAGGCGGGCCTCCTGGTCGGCGAAGACGCGCGGCAGACGGATGCGCAGGTCCAGATGGCGGTGGTTGACGCTGCGCGCCTCGACCTCGAGACCGATGCCTTCCACCTCTCGGCTCGCGCGCCCGAAGCCCGTCATGCTGTGAATCACACGCTCCCCCTGCCTGCTCGACCGCCACAGGACCGCATACCGAGGTCTCTCACCGCGCGGCTATGCGTACTCCCGCTCGAAGGCGGCGACCGCCTCCGGCAGACGCGCGCGCAGCTGCGGGGCCTCGACGGCGGCGGTGCCCACCTGCTCGACCGCGGCGGCGGCCGCGGCATTCGCGACGATACAGGCCTCGGCGAGCGATGCACCCGCTGCGCGACAAAGTGCGAGCGCCGCGACCGTCGTATCCCCGGCACCCTGGACATCGAAGACCTCGACCGTCCGCGTCGGGACGTCGACGAAGCGACCCGACGCGTCGAGCGCACTCATCCCCGAAGCGCCTCGCGTGACGACGACCTCACCCCCGCCGATCACGTCCCGGATCGCCTCGAGCAGCTGCTGCCGATCCCCCGCCTCGTCGAGCCGCTGCGAGTCTCGGCCGACGCAAGCGAGCGCCTCACTCCGATTCGGCTTGACGAGCGACGCACCTCGAAATCGCACCAGGTCACGCTTCGGATCCGCGACGACCATCGCACCGCACGCGAGGGCCCGTTCGATCAGCCAGCCCGCCTCGCCTTCGGCGAAGATCCCCTTGTCGTAGTCGGCGAGGATCACGACGTCCTGCTCCGCGACGACCTCCAGCAGCTGGGCACGCAGCGCCATCTGCTCGTCTTGCGAGCTCGCCCGCGATACTTCGCGATCGAGTCGCAGCATCTGCTGGCCGCGTGCCACGACGCGCAGCTTGTGCGAGGTCGGTCGCGAGGCGCTCGCCACGAGTCCGTCCGCCGGGAGGCCTGCCTGCTTGGCGAGCATCCGCACCCGCTCGCCTTCGGGATCCGAGCCCACGAGTCCAACGAGCGCGGCGCGGCCGCCCAGCGCGAGCACGTTCCGAGCGACGTTTCCGGCTCCGCCGAGTGCCGTCTGCTCGGCCGCGACGCGGACGATCGGCACCGGCGCCTCCGGGCTCACCCGCTCCACGTCGCCCACTCGGTACTCGTCGAGCATCACGTCGCCGACGACCAGCACCCGCAGGCCTGCGAAGCGATCGATCAATGCGCTCAATCGGTCGGCGCGTCCGGCCGTCGGATCTCGCTCGCGCTCAGGCTCCAAGGGCGCCTCCAGTGGCTCGGTCATCGGACGGGTGTCGCGACCCGTGCGAAACGCGCGCGTCGAGCGCCCACGCGAGCGAGGGCTCGGTGGGACAGCCGCGAAGATGCCACAGCAACAGGCCCGCCCGCTCTTGCCAACGTGACCGAACGCTTCGCGAGCAGACGGCGAGCGGGGTCAGCAGCAGGACGACGACGACGTTGCGAAGCGAGCGCCACAGCTGAGCGAAACGCGCCACCGAGCGCCCGCGACGACGCTCGAGAAAACGATAGAGGGAGCGATGGAACTCGATTCGAGTCTCGAGCCGTGCGCGTTGCTTGCTGCTCGCGCCGAGGGCGTGGATCGCGCGGAGCGCGCTCGCGTGAGCCACGCGGAAGCCAGCGGATTCGACCCGTTCGCAGTAGTCGGTCTCCTCGAGAAAGAAGAAATAGCCCTCGTCGAAGGGCCCGACCTTCTCGACGACCTCGCCGCGAACGAAGAAGACGGCGCCGCGCACCGCCTCGACCTCCCGAATCGGGTCCTCGCGCTGACGGCGAACTTCTGCCCCGCCCGGCCGAAGCCACTCGAGCAGCGGTGCGGGCACGATCTCCGTGGCGAGGCTCGGGCGCGCATGGACCGAGCGCTGGGGCCGACCGCC
The DNA here is from genome assembly GCA_965223565.1 of Myxococcota bacterium. Lineage (GTDB taxonomy): Bacteria > Myxococcota_A > UBA9160 > UBA9160 > UBA4427 > UBA4427. The sequence goes on from CBDCWV010000004.1 coordinate 568,632, forward strand.
GGGATGCACGAGCGCCGCACCGAGCACGCCGATCTCGGGCCGTTCGTCGAGGATCGACACGCCGCGAGCGAACAGGTCGGCGGCGACCCGCACGTCGCTATTCAGGAGCAGCACACGTGGCGGCCGCGACGCAGCCGCAGCGCCGCGTTCACCGCCGTGGCGAAGCCCCGATTGCGCGCGAATGCGACGAGGCGGATCGGCGCTTCGACCCCCGCGACGCGCGCGAGCGAGTCGTCCCGCGAGCCATTGTCGACCAGGATGACCTCGGCCCGTAGCTCCGGATGGGCTGCCAGCGCCACGACAACCGAATCGAGACAAGCCGCGAGCAGATCCGCCGTCTCGTAGCTCACGACGACGACCGAGAGATCGATCGTCACGGTACCAGGCCACGGGGCGCGGGACTCGACGTCACTAGCGCTCGAGCGGTCGAGCGAGACCCCGCGTCCAAAGCCAGCCGTTCGAAGGCCTGCTCGGCGCGCGCCACGGAGATCGAACGCAGGCAACGATGGTCGATCGGGCACTTTCGCAGGTAGCACGGGCGACAAGCGTGCTCGTCCTCGAGGATCCGGGCCAGCGCCAGATTGTCGGCCGTCTTGGCGGACCGAGGTCGGGCCGAAGAAGAGCAGGCTCGGAGTGCCGAACGCGGCGGCGACATGACGCGCGCCGGCATCGTTCGCGACGAGTGCGCGCGCGACGCGCAGCAGCGCCTTGAGCGCCCCGACGTCGAGCGTGCCGGCGAGCACGATCGCGGGGTGCTCCATCGCTCGCGCGACGGATTGCACGCGTGCAGCCTCGGACGGCGCCCCGACCAACACGATCGGCAGATCGCGCGCAGCGAGGCGATCGGCGAGCGCCGCGTAGGATTCGGCCGGCCAGCACTTCGAATCTCCGTAGCTCGCCCCCGGTGCGATCACGACGGGCGGCGTGCGTCGCAACCCGGCCGGATCGGCGCCGGCATCGGCGAGCGCCCACGCCAGTCGCTCCTCCTCGCCCGGCGAGACGGCCAACACCAGATCGGTTTCGCCCCCTTCTACACCGATCGCCGCCAGCAGGCCGAGGACGTAACGCTCGCGCGAGACGAGCCGACGCCGCCCCCAGCCGACCGGCGCTTCGATCACGCGATCGAGCAATCGACGGCGGATCCCGTCGCGTGCGAACCCGACCGTGTGACGCACGCCCCCGAGCCGCATCAGCAGCGCCGAAGAGACCGATTCGGGAATCGCGATGCCGAGATCGAAACGGTGTCCGACGCAGGCGCGCCACGTCCGCGCGCCAGCCGGCCAGACCGACGTCACGCGAGGCGAGCGGCCAGATCTCGTCGCAGAGACCGCTGCCGTCGAGCAGCGGCGCGAGGGGGGCCGGCAGCTGAGCCACGATGCGAGCCTTGGGAGCGGCCTGGCGCAGAGCGTCCGCAGGCCCGGGGTCGTCATCACGACATCCCCGAGCCAGTTGGGACAACGCACGAGAGATCCGTTGCCGCGGGGCTCTGCGCGAGACGCTCCGCGAGCTCGCTCACACGCCGTCGCCCGTGCGCTCGGCACGCGGAGCCACCTCCCCCGACCTCGCGCAGTGAGACGGGGGGCGTCCTCGCGGGTCGAGCCCCGCTCGAGCAGCTCCTCTGCCGCGCGCGCGACGAGCGCTGGGGGAATCGCGCGCATGCACGCTGCGTCCCGACAGCCCCTCCGCAGGGACTACAGGCGCGCGGCACCCC
>CBDCWV010000005.1:0-233684 GCA_965223565.1 Myxococcota bacterium
CGTCGCGCGAGCGGCTGGCGCGCAGCCGGCTCGACTGGCGGTCTCGGCTCCGCCCCTGCTGGCTCGGTCTCGCCCATCGCCGCGGTAGGCTAGAGTAGGAAGCGATTCCCCGAACCGGATTTCTCGTCTGAATCGTTCCGCAGCGCGAAGCGCCGCCCCCCGCGCCCTTTGCAGCTCGAACGGCACTACCCCGCGATCCGCACGGATCCACACGGAAGCAATGAGCGACTCTTCTCTCTCGATGGCGCGCGCGACGGCCCGCAACTACCTCGATCTGACCAAGCCGCGACTGCTCCCGATGGTCCTCTTCACGGCATTGCCGGTGCTCGGCATGGCGGCCGGCGGCTGGCCCAGCCCCTGGTTCTGCGTCGTCGTCATGACGGGGATCGCGCTGGCGGCCGCCTCGGCGAATACGCTGAATGCCTATATCGAGCGCGACAAGGACGCGCTGATGGAGCGAACGCGCGCGCGGCCGTTGCCGGCGGGCCTGATCGCACCGCGCGCCGCGCTCGTCTTCGGACTCGTGCTCGGCGGTCTCTCGACCGTGCTGCTGGCCTGGGTGAGCGGACCGGCCGCGGCGCTCGTCGGCGTCGCGAGCATTCTCTTCTACGTCTTCGTCTACACGGTCTGGCTGAAGCCGCGCTCGATCTGGAACGCGGTGATCGGCGGCGCCGCTGGTGCCGCCGCGCCGCTGATCGCGGACGCGGCCGTGAACGGGAGGATCGGCGCGGCGGGCTGGACGCTCTTCGCGATCGTCTTCTTCTGGCAGCCGCCACACGTCTGGGCGATCGCGCTCTACCGCAAGGACGACTACCGCGCCGCCGGGATCCCGATGCCACCCGAAGTGATCGGCGACGAGGCGACCCGCAAGCGCGTCGTCTGGTACACCGCAGGGCTGCTGCCGGTCACCATCGCCCCGTATTTTCTCGGGCTGGCCGGGCCGATCTACTTCGGGGTGGCCGCGACGGCCGGCATCTGGTTTCTCTACCGAGCCTGGCGACTCTTCGAGGAACGGACGGAAGCGGCGGCCCAGGGCGTCTTCCGCGTGTCGCTCGCCTTCCTGTTCGTCGTCTTTCTCGCCCTGTTCGTCGACCTGCTGGTCCATTCGAGCTGAATCGATGAAGGCGCGGGGTCGCAGGACCCGGCTCGGCGCCTCCGCTCGCGCGCCGGCGCGTGACTGAGGAGGGGCGCGTGTCGAACGCCGAATCGTTTCCGCTTTCGGGTCTCGTCGTGATCGACCTGTCGAGCGAGATCGCCGGCCCCTACGCGACGAAGCTGCTCGTCGACGCAGGCGCCCGGGTGATCAAGGTCGAGGGGCCGGGGGGCGGCGATCCGTTGCGCCGATTCAGCAGCTCACGCCAGCCGCTCGACGGGCGCGATGGCGCGCTCTTCCAGTTCCTGAACGGCGGCAAGCAGAGCGTCGCCTGGGATCTCGCGAGCGAGGTCGGGCGCGATCGGTTGCTGCGACTCTGTCGTAGCGCGGATCTCGTCGTCGAGAGCGGCGGGCCCGGCTGGCTCGAGGCGCGCGATCTCGGCTTCGAACGTCTGCGGGCCGAGAACCGCGCGCTCTCGCTCGTCTCGATCTCGCCCTACGGTCGCACCGGCCCCTGGGCCGATCGCCCGGCGACCGAGTTCACGCTCGAGGCGGAGGTCGGTACGACCGCCTACCGCGGCCTGCCCGAGCGTGGTCCGGTCGCGGCGGGCGGGCGGATCGGCGAGTGGGCGACCGGTGCGGCCGGGGCGATCGCCGTGCTCGCCACCTGGCTCTCCGCGCGGCGCAGCGGCGTCGGTCTGCACGCCGATCTGTCGATGCTCGAGACCCTGTGTCTCACGATGACGACCTATCACGATCTGTTCGGACAGTTCATCCCCGGCTTTGCCATTCCGCAGTCGCTAGAAACCCCTTCCATCGAGCCGACGAAGGACGGCTGGATCGGACTCTGCACCTATACCGGGCAGCAATGGAAGGATCTCTGCAGCTTGATGGGTCGCCCCGACGTCGGCGAGGACGAGCGCTACTACGACGGCTCGGCGCGCATGCAGCATCTCGACTTCATCCTCGACGTGATCCACGCCTGGACGAAGCAGCACACGATGGACGAGGTGATCGAGGCCGCGGGCTTGATGCGGATTCCGGTCTCACCGATCGGCGACGGCAAGAGCGTGCTCGAGTTCGACCAGCTCCGGGAACGCGGCGTGTTCGTGGATCATCCCGATGGCTTCAAGGCGCCGCGCGTGCCCTATCTGGTCGGCGGTCTGTCGCTGCCGTCCTTTCGTCGCGCGCCGCGACTCGGCGAGCACGACGAAGCGATCGAGGCGGAGCTCTCGCGCGTCGCGTCCGAATCGTCGCCCGACCGGACGGGGGACGGCGTCGTCCGACCCGCCTTCGAAGGGCTGCGCGTGATCGACCTGACGGCGTTCTGGGCCGGTCCCTTCGCGACGGGGATACTCGCTGCGCTCGGTGCCGACGTCGTGAAGGTCGAATCGATCCAGCGACCCGACGGCATGCGCTACGCCGGTGCGGTCCCGAGCGAACGCTCCTGGGAGACCTCACCGATCTTTCATGGCTGCAACCTGAGCAAGCGTGGCATCACGCTCGATCTCGATTCGACCGAGGGCAAGGACCTCCTGCGCCGTCTACTCGACGATGCCGATGTCGTGATCGAGAACTTCTCGGCCCGCGTGATGGACAACTTCGGGTTTCCCTGGGAGATCCTGCACGGGATCAACGACCGCTTGATCTCGGTCCGGATGCCGGCCTGGGGGCTCGACGGTCCCTGGAAGGACCGCACCGGCTTCGCGCCGAGCGTCGAGCAGGCGAGCGGGCTCGCCTGGATCACCGGCTACGAAGACATGCCGATCATCCCGCGCGGCGTGTGTGATCCCGTCGGCGGGATGCACACCGTCTTCGCCCTGGCGATGGCGCTCGAGGAGCGCGCGCGCACGGGGCAGGGCATGCTCGTCGAGGTACCGCTCGTCGAGCCCGCGCTCAATATGGCAGCCGAGCAGGTCATCGAGTGGACCGCCTACGGCGAGTTCCTGACCCGACGCGGCAATCGCGGTCCCGTCGCCTCGCCGCAAGCCGTCTTCGAAAGTCGACCCTCGAAGCGTGAGACCCGCTACGAGAAGAAGCACGTTGCGCTGGCGGTCGTGACCGACGCGCATTGGGATGCGCTCGTCGAGGTGCTCGGCGGACCGGACTGGGCGAGCGCGCCCGCCTATCGAAGCGAGTCGGGTCGTCGTGTCGCGGAGGACGAGATCGAGTCGGCACTCGCGATGTGGTTCGCGACGCAGGACTGCGACGAAGTCGTCGACCGATTGCTCGCGGTGGGGATTCCGGCCGCGACTCTGGTGAACGGCTACATGATCTCGCCGAACCCCCAGCTCGACGCCCGCGGCTTTCGGCATCCGCTCGAGCACGCCGTGACGGGTGTCCTCCAGTACGCGGGGCTGCCTTTCCAGCTCTCGGACGATCGTGCGCTCACGGTTCGCTGGGCTGCGCCGACGCTCGGGGCGCACAACGACGAGGTGCTCGGCGAGCTCGGGCTCTCGCACGACGAGATCATGCAGCTGCGCGAGAAGCGGGTCGTCGGCGAGCGGCCGGTCTTCGAGGCTTGACGTTCGAGGTCCGGTCGCGTGGCGCCTTCGGCACGGGTCAGAACGACGTCCGCACCCGGAAGTGAACCCCATCGCTCTGGAGACCGTCGCCCTCGCGGCCGGGGACGTCGACGACTCGGTGGCCCCAGAAGAGCTCCGCCTGGAGCTCGGCCAATGGAAGCAGGCGCAGACCCGCGCCGGCGGCGACGAGCCATTGTCGTCTCGCTCCGCGTCGGTCGCCGTCATCCCAGCCACGACCGAAGTCGACGAAGGGAACGAATTGCAATACGTGGCGACACGCCGGTGCGAGTGAAAGGCAATACGTTGACTTCCCGCCACAAGCATCGGTCGATCGGGATCGGCAGCTACGCCAGATGTCGATTCGAAATTCCTGTGTCATGAACGACATCGCGGGGGGACCACAGGAGCCGTTCCGCGAGAAAAATCGTACTCCCCCTTGCCCGTGGTGACGCGGCGCACGGCGTTCGACTGCTTCCGGTCCGATCCTGTCCTTCGAGGAGGATCCGCAGATGCCTTCCAGCCAAATCGCCGCGACGCGTGTGCCTGTGATCCCGGCCGTTATCGGGCTGACTGCTCTCGCGCTCGTCCTCGTCGCGCCGGCGTTCGCGCAGCAGGATCCCGCTGGTGCCGATACCACGCGATCGCGCCGCGCGCTCTACGCCACGGACGAGATCCTGTTGCCGCTCGAGCAGATTCCGCCCGTGGCGGCCGCGCCCGCGCCCCCCCCGGCCGCGCCCGGCGACGAAGCGCTCCTGGCCGATCCGACCGGGTCGGAGACACAGCTCGTGGCCGAGACGCGCGGGTTGCCGCCCGTCGCGCCGGGCCTGCCGGCCGTCTATGACGAGGGCGGCATGGATTCGGAAGAGGATCCCGAGTAGCGGCTCGCGGCGGCCCCGCGCTCGGGGGCGCCAATCCGCTACGTCCCAGCCCCCTCGAAGGTGTCGAGGAAGCGCTCCGCCTCGCGGATCGAGACGTCGATGTCCGCGATCAGGCGCTCGACGTCGTCCGAGATCTCGCCGAGGGTGTCCTCGAGGGCGGCGATCGCGCGGGCATTCAGATTGTGCTTCAGGAACAGCACCTGGTCGCGAAAGGCATCGAGCACGGGCGGCATCTTCGACTCCGCGCGTCTCATGGCGGCGATCAAGGTCGCGTAGCGCGCCTTCGTATCGCGGAGGCTCTGGCGGCTCGCGTCGCGTAGCTTTCGGTTCTGGTAGAGGTCCGTCTCCTGCTCCCACTCGCGGAAGAGATCGGCGGCCACCTGCTCGATCGACTTGATGCGGTCGGTCACGGCCGCCGCGCGCGCCTCGCTCCGTTCGAACGAGCGCTCGAGCTTCGTATAGACGGCCTCGAGGTCGCCGCCCGCGTAGTTGGCCGCCTCCTTGAAGCGCTCGTACGTCGTCTTGATCTGCTCCTGCGCCTCTTCCTGGTCTTCGCGGCCGTCTTCGATCCGGCTTCGAAGAATGTCGCGCTTGTGTTGGCCGATCTGCTCCATGGCGCTGTAGTAGGCCTGGTTGCAGGCCCCGAGTGAGCCGGCGAGAAACACCCCGGCGACGAGCAGGGCGGTCGGGAATCGAGCGCGATCGTTCGCCATCCGTCAGCCCAGGATCGCGCGGAAGGCGGCGCGCACTTCGTCGACGAAGGTCTCGGGCTGCTCGAAGGCCGCGAAATGGCCGCCCTTCTCGAGCGCATTGTAGTAGGCGAGCTTTTCGTAGCGGGCCTCGCACCAGCGCTTCGAGGCGCGAAAGATCTCGTGCGGAAAGACGCTGACGCCGACCGGCACCGTGACGTCGAGCGTCGGCGGCGAGTTGAAGCTCTCCCAATAGAGCCGCGCAGAGGAGGCGCCCGTCGCCGGCCACCAGTAGAGCATCACGTTGTCGAGCATCTCGTCGCGGCCGAGCGCGTTCTCCGGGTGACCGTCGCAATCGGTCCAGGCCCAGAACTTCTCCATGATCCAGGCGGCCTGGCCGGCCGGCGAGTCGACGAGGCCGTAGCCGAGGCTCTGGGGCCGGGTCGATTGCTGCTTCGAATACCCGCTGTCCTTCTGCTCGTAGTGCTGCATGCCCGCGAGCGCAGACTGCTCGAGCTCGGTCAGGTCGTCCATCGACTCCTCGGTCGGCGGCGCGATCGCCATGTTCAGGTGGATGCCCTGACAATGCGCGGGATCCTGGCCACCGACGCAGGTCGTGACCATCGCCCCCCAATCGCCGCCCTGTGCGACGTAGCGGTCGTAGCCGAGGCGCGCCATCAGCTCGCCCCAGGCGTCCGCGATCTTGCCCACGCCCCAGCCCGTCTCGCTCGGCTTCTGGGAGAAGCCGTAGCCGGGAAGCGAAGGGCAGACGACGTCGAACGCGTCCTCGGCCTTGCCCCCATGCGCGACCGGGTCCGAGAGCGGACCGATCACCTTCTGGAACTCGACGATCGATCCCGGCCAGCCGTGCGTCATCAGGAGCGGCGTCGCGTTCGCCTCGGGCGATTTAACGTGAACGAAGTGGATGTCGAGGCCCTGGATCTTCGTCTTGAACTGGGGAAAACGATTGAGCCGGGCCTCGCGATCGCGCCAATCGTATTCCTTCGCCCAGTATTCGCAGACCTCGCGGACGTAGGCGAGCGGGATGCCCTGGGACCAGTCGTCGACGGTCTCCTTCTCCGGCCATCGCGTATTGGCGAGGCGCTGTTTCAGATCCGTGATCTGGGCATCGGGGATGTCGATCTCGAAGGGGGTGATCTCACTCATGCTGGCGGGGCTCCGTCCGGGGTTGGCGGGGATGGGATCGGTCGGCGCGCATGATCGGAGATGGCGGCGGCCGCGTCCAGACCCGGCGATCGTCGATTCGGCTCGGGCGTTCTACGCTCGACGCGATCGGTCGGCCGAGGCACGCGGGCTTCGCCTCGGCTACGAAGCCGGGCGGGGGTCGGTTTGTCGGGGATCGGGCACGCGGGACGGGCGGCCTTCGAGTGGACCGGGCGGGACAAACCGGATTGCGCTTTTGCGAAGCTGCGGTCGTTTCGTCGACTCGTCCTCTTGACGCTGGCCTGCGAGAGCATCGCGGCGCTCGGCTACGTGCAGTTCTCCTCGCAGCCCGGGCGTTATGCGACGGTCGCGCTCGGCTTCTTCGCCTGCGCGGTGTTCGGTTGGCGCGACCGGTTTGCGCGCGCCGCGCTCGGCTTCGCGCTCGTCCTCGAGCTGGCCGTCGTCGTGAGCGTCTTTCCCGACAACGCGAATCATCAATATCTGGCGATCTGCCTGCTCGCCCTGCTCTTGCTGGTCGGTCGCGCGCGAGACGGGTGCCCACCGGCTGACCGCGAGGCGGCCGCTCGTGCGCCGGTCTCGCGCGCTGGCGGCGCGGCGGCGCTCGACGCGGCGGATGCGGTCGCGGCGTTGCAGGCGATCCGGTGGATCGTCGTCCTCGGGATCGGCTGGGCTGGCATCATGAAGCTCTGGTACGGCCACTGGCTCGGCGGCGAGTTCCTGGCCTACCGGATCGCGACGGACCCCGGCTTCGCGCGCTTCTTCGCTCCGTTGCTGCCGGCGGCAGAGTGGACACGCCTGGTGGCACTCGAGAACGCGGTCGGTGCGGGGCCGTTCCGGGCCGATGCGCCGTCCCTGGTCGCGATCTCGAATCTCACCTGGCTGGCGGAGCTCGTGTTGCCGGTCGGACTCCTGCTTGCACGCACGCGCGCCCTCTGTATGTGGGGCGCGATCCTGCTGCTCGTCGCGATCCAGCTCGGGGCGCGAGAGGTCTTCTTCGGCGGGCTGATGGTCGGCAGCCTGCTGCTCTTCGAGCTGCGGCGCGACCGGCTCGCGCGGTCGTTCCCGCTCGTCGCGCTCGTCTACGGCGGCTGGCTCCTGCGCCGCGAGATCGCGGCACTCGTGGGTGGCGGGGGAGCGGCCTGATGCGCGGCGTGACGCGAAGACGCTGGATGGGCGCGATCGTCGCATTCGTGCTCGTCTGGCCCGCCGTACACATGCGACTCGTGGCGACGGCCGGGATCGACGCCTGGGAGGTCTTCGGTTGGGCGATGTATGCGCTGCCGGCGGCGCGGGTGCAGGTCCGTGTCGACGTCGAGCGGGACGGGCGTTGGGCTCCGCTGCGTGCGATGGGGCCGCTGCGCGAGCGCGAGCGGAGACTCGCGCGGCGGCGCACGGCGCTCGGCCGTCTCGCCTCGCCGGAGTCCTTCGTGCGGACCGTCTTCGCGAGCGACGACACGATCGAGGCCGTGCGCATCACGTTCCGCCGGATCGAGCTCGATCGGGCGACGGACCACCTCGTCGCGCGGGACCAGGTGCTCGCTTTCGATCGCGGGAGCTGAGGCGCAGGGAGCTGCCCGCTCAGGCCTTCCGCCCGACCCGCTCGAGCAGCGTGACGAGCATGCCGTGGGTGCGCTCGGGGCTGATCGAGATCTGCTTGATCGTCGCGGGCGCTTGCGGTGTGCCGTTGTCGAACTCGTAGAGGATCTCGAAGCCCTGGGCGAGGACCCAGTCCCGGGCGTCGGCGATGTCCTCGACCTCGAAGACGACCGTGAAGACGTGCTCGCCCGCGTCGCGCAGCAGCTGGCCGACGGCGTGGGACTCGCTCTCCGGGTGCACGATCTCGATGCCCGCCTTCCAATCGACGCGGCAATCGAGCACGCCCTCGGCGGGCTCGCGCTCGAAGGCCAGTCCGCCGAGCAGCGCCGAGAGATCCCGTTCGGTCGCGTCCGGATCCTCGACGAGCAGCTCCACCCGGTTGAGTCCCAACAGCTTCATGTCCGTCATGCCTCCGTCGCGCACCCGCGCGTTCGGCTCTTCACGTTTCGTATCGCACGGGCTCGCTGCGGCGCTCGCTCGCTAGCTCCGCAGATCCCGAAAGAAGGCGCGGATCTCCTCGACCAGGCCGGTCGGGTTCTCCATCGCCGGAAAATGGCCGCCGCGCTCCATTACGGTGTAGCGCTGCAGGTTGAAATGGGGCTCGCAGAGCGCACGCGGCGGTCGATTCACCTCGTTGAACGCGGCGACCCCGGTCGGCACCTCGACACCCGAGTAGGCGGGCGGGCCGGTCATCGGACCGAAGGTCTCGAAGTAGAGCCGGAGCGAGGAGCCGATCGTATTCGTGACCCAGTAGATCATGATGTTCGTGAGCAGCTCGTCCTTCGTGTAGACGCGCTCTAGCTCGCCGTCGCAATCGCTCCAGCGGCGCCACTTCTCGACGATCCAGGCGGCGAGACCGGCCGGTGAGTCGGCGAGGCCGAAGGCCAGGCTCTGGGGCTTCGTGCTCTGGAGACCGACGTAGCCCCATTCGCGCGCGCGGTAGGCCTTCACCTCCTGCCACCAGCTGCGCTCTTCGGGCGTGAGCGACGCCTCGTCGATCGGCGGCACGAGCATGTTGTAGTGCAGGCCGAGCAGCCGGCGGGGATGACGCAACCCGAGACCCGTATTGACGGCGGCACCCCAATCGCCGCCCTGCGCACCGAATCGTTGGTAGCCGAGCACGTCGACCATCAGCCGGACCCACAGGTCCGCGATCCGATCCGTGTCGAGGCCGCGGCGCGTCGGACGATCGGAGAAGCCGTAGCCTGGGAGCGACGGCACGACGACATGGAACGCGTCGGCGGGATCGCCGCCGTAGCGAGCGGGATCCGAGAGCGGGCCGATCACCTTGTGCATCTCGTAGAAGCTGCTCGGCCAGCCGTGGGTCAGCACGAGCGGGATCGGATCGGGACCCGTTCCGGGCTGGTGGACGAAGTGGATCCCGAGCCCGTCGATCTCGGCGCGAAACTGGGGCAGGGCGTTCAGCTGGCGTTCCGCCGCGCGCCAGTCATAGGCGTCGCGCCAGTAGGCACAGAGCGCGCGGGCATAGTCGAGGTCGGTGCCGTAGTCCCAGCCGGCGTCCTCGATCGCATCGGGAAAGCGTGTCGCCGTGAGTCGTGCGCGCAGCGCATCGAGCTCGGCCTCGGGTACGGCGATCTCGAAGCGTGTCGGTGGCGGGTCGGACGCGTCCACGTCGGGGCGTCGCGTTCGGATCGGATCGTCCGGGCTCATCCGGGCCCGGGGCGACTGCGCAGGATCTCACCCGGAAGCGTCTCGAGCTGGTCGACGACGGACTTGCCGTCGCGTCGGATCGGGACACCGTCTACGAGAATCGAGTCGATCCCGCGTGGCGCATCGGCCGTCAAGCGCTCGCCGTCGGCCGGAAAGTCACGCACGCGGCGCTCCGGACCGGGATCGAGCGCCGCCCAATCGAGTACGACCACGTCGGCCGGCGCGCCTTCGCGCAGGACGCCGCGATCGGGCAGGCCGGCGACCCGCGCGATCTCGGCCGTCACCTTGTGGATCCCCTGCTCGGGCGACATCAGCTCCCGGTCGCGCACCCAGTGGGCCAGGAAGTCGGTCGGCATGACGGCGTCGCAGATCTGGCCGACGTGAGCACCGGCGTCCGACAGACCGAGGATGCAGCCCTCGGCCCCCAGCAGCTCGGCGACGCCCTCTTCGTCGTCGTTCGCGAAGACGATCTCGAAGCGCGTCGCGAGATCCTCCTCGAGCGCGAGGTCGCAGACGACGTCCCAGGGCGTGCCACCCCTCTGGCGCGCGATGTCGAGCACGGATTCGCCCTGCAGCTCGGGATGTCGTTTCGATTCGGCGACCGTGAAGGTCGGCCAGCCGGGATCGATCCACTTGCCCGACTCGAATTGCTCCATCACGCGCGCGCGCCAGTCGACGTCTCGGAAGAGGCGCTCGCGCGAGTCTTCGGGGACCGCCACGAGCTCTGCGAAGGCCGGCATCTGATAGAACGAGGTCGGCTCGCGCATCACGATCCGCTGGACGATCGGTCGGCAGGTGACCTGGACCCAGACGTCGGCGCCCTGTGCGCGGCCCGCGAGGTGTCGCGCGAGCTTCTCGCGATAGGGCGCACGCGAGGTCCAGGCGGGCGGATAGGTCAGGATCGACGACCAGTTGACGACGCGACCGAGCTCGCGTTGGACGTCGTAGATCCAGTCGAAGTCCTCGCCCGTCGCGACGTGGATCACACCCTGGTCGATCTCCCGCGCGACGTGCATCAGCGCTTCGAGCTCGGCCTGGCTCGCGACGACCGACGGCACGGGGCGTCCGCCATCGCCGAGATGGAAGCCCGCTCGGTCAGAGGAGAAGCCGAGCGCGCCGGCCCGGATCGAGTCCGCGACGAGGCGCTTCATCGCTTCGATCTCGGAGGGCTTCGCCTCGCGCTCGTAGGCGTCGTCGCCCATCACGTGGAGTCGGACCGGCGTATGGCCCACGTAGCCGCCGAAGTGGATCGCGAGGCCACGCCGTTCGATCTGCTCGAGGTACTCCCCGTAGAGCTCGAAATCCCAGTGGACACCGGCCTCGAGGGTCGCGACGCGCATGTCCTCGACCTTGTCGAGCGTGCGCATCAGCGATGCGCGGCCCGCTTCGCGCGTCGGGGCGATGCTGTAGCCGCAATTGCCGGCGACGACGCTCGTGACGCCCTGGTGGCTCGAGGGCGTGAGCGCCGGATCCCACAGGACCTGCGCGTCGTAGTGGGTATGGATGTCGATGAAGCCCGGGACGACGAGTCGGCCGGCGGCGTCGATCTCGCTTCGGGCCTCGATCTTATCGCCGATCTCGACGATGCGACCCGCGCGCAGGCCGAGGTCGGCGCGGCGAGCCGGGCCGCCCGTGCCGTCGATCAGGGTGCCTCCGCGAATCGCGAGATCGTGCATGGCGCGCTCCTCGCTCACCCGGCGGCCCGGCCTGCGATCGCGAAGGATTCGCGTCGAGGATCCCTGACCGAGCTCTGGACGAGACGGCCTAGAGCCTAGCGGCCCCGCGCAGGCGGCGCGGCGCCCGCGTCGCTCGTGCGTCGACGCGGCGGTCGACCAAGCGCATCCGCCCGGAGCCTCGCCCACCGACGGATCGCGTCAGCCGTCGGATCGCGTCAGCCGACGGATCGCGTCAGCCGACGATGTTGACGAGGCGACCCGGGACCACGATCACCTTCGTGGGCTCGCGATCCCCAAGGCTCTTCTGGACGTTCTCGAGGGCGAGGGCGCGCTCGCGCGCCAGCGCGTCGCTCACGTCGGCGGGGACCTGGATCTCGCCGCGCTTCTTGCCGTTGTGCTGCACGACGAGCGTGATCTCGTCGGCGACGAGCAACGCCTCGTCGGCGACCGGCCAGGGCGCGTGGGCCAGACTCGCTTCGTGACCGAGCAACGACCAGAGCTCTTCGGCCAAATGAGGTGCCATCGGCGATAGCAGCAGCACGAACGTCTCGGCCGACTCGCGCGGTAGCCCGGCACCGCCCTTCGTGATGTCGCGCGCGAAGACCATCAGCTTCGAGATCGCCGTGTTGAAGCGCATCTGCTCCAGGTCTTCGGTCACACCCGCGATTGTCTGGGCGGTGAGGCGGCGCTGGGCCTCGTTGCCGAGCGCGTCGACGGGGGTTCGGAAGCGCTCGGCCTCGCCGTCGTCCCCGGCGTCGTTGGCGCCGCCGGCGGAAGTCGCACTCGGCGCCGATGTGCCGGCGTTTTCCGCCGTGTGTGCTGTCGCCGTATTCGCCGCGGCGACCGGCTCGTGGAACAGGCGCCAGGCGCGCTGGAGGAAGCGGTAGATGCCCTGGATGCCTTCGGTCGACCAGGGCGCGGCCTTCTCGAGCGGACCGATGAACATCTCGTAGAGGCGCATCGCGTCGGCGCCGTGCTCCCGGATCACGTCGTCCGGGTTGATCACGTTGCCCTTGCTCTTCGACATCTTCTCGACGACGCGTTCGAGGGCGAGCGTCTCGTCCTCCGGATGAACGGGCGCGCCCGCGTCGTCGTAGGCGATCTCGCGGCCGTGGAGCCAGCGTACCTTGAGCGCTCGGCCGTCGTCCCGCGCGACGGGTCCGTCCTCGGTCTCACGCACGTCGTCCGACGCGTAGCGCCGGGCGTGCTCGCTCTTCTCGTCGCTCACGTCGTCGTCGTAGTAGCGGAAGCTCTCGCCGAGGATCATGCCCTGGTTGACGAGCTTCTGGAACGGCTCCTTCGTGTGGACGAGGTCGAGGTCGTAGAAGACCTTGTGCCAGAAGCGCGCGTAGAGCAGATGGAGAACCGCGTGCTCGGCGCCGCCGACATAGAGGTCGACGGGCATCCAGTAGCGTTCGGCCTCCTGGGACCAGGGCGCCTGCTCGTTATGCGGGTCGAGGAAGCGCAGGAAATACCAGCAGCTGCCGGCCCATTGCGGCATCGTGTTGGCGTCGCGCAGGACCGGCCGGCCGTCGGCGTCGGTCGTCTCGATCCAGTCGCGGACGCGCGCGAGCGGCGGCTCGAAGCCGTCACCGCTCGGCTTGAAGTCCTCGAGCTCGGGGAGCGTGAGCGGGAGCTCGGATTCCGGGACGAGCGAGACCGAGCCGTCCTCGTGGTGCAGCACGGGAAAGGGCTCGCCCCAGTAGCGCTGGCGACTGAAGAGCCAATCGCGAAGCTTGTAGGTCACGCTCCCCGCGCCGTGACCTTCCCGCTCGAGCCAGGCGATCATCTCGCGCTTGGCCGCCTCGGTCTCGAGGCCGTCGAGAAAGCCCGAGCGCGTGGCGCGGCCCGGCGCGGTATACGGCGCCTCGGTGACGTCGCCGCCGGCGACGACCTCGACGATCGGCAGCTCGAAGCGGTGTGCGAAGGCCCAGTCGCGCTCGTCGTGTCCAGGCACGGCCATGATCGCCCCCGTGCCGTAGCCGGCGAGCACGTAGTCGGCGATCCAGATCGGGATCGATTCACCGTTCGTCGGGTTGCGTGCGGTCGCCCCGGTCGCGACGCCCGTCTTGTCACCGGCGTCGGCCATGCGGTCGCGCTCGCTCCGTCGCGAGGCGCGCTCGACGTAGGCGTCGACGGCTTCGCGCCGCTCGTCCGTCGTGATCGTCGCGACGAACGGATGCTCGGGGGCGAGGACCATGTAGGTCGCGCCGAAGAGCGTGTCGGGGCGTGTCGTGAAGACTTCGATCTCGACTCCGTCCGCGCCGTCGACCGCGAAGCGGACGTTCGCGCCCTCGGAGCGCCCGATCCAGTCGCGCTGCATCTTCTTGATCGGCTCGGGCCAATCGAGCGCGTCGAGGTCGTCGATCAAGCGGTCGGCGTAATCTGTGATGCGCAGCATCCACTGCTTCATCGGCATCCGCACGACGGGATGGCCACCGACCTCGCTCTTGCCGTCGGTCACCTCTTCGTTCGCGAGGACCGTGCCCAGCGCCGGGCACCAGTTGACCGGCACCTCCGCCTCGTAGGCGAGCCCGCGTTCGTAGAGCCGGCGGAAGATCCACTGGGTCCACTTGACGTAGCTCGGATCGGTCGTGTCGATCTCGCGCGACCAGTCGTAGCTGAAGCCGAGCGATCGAATCTGGCGTTTGAAGTTCGCGATGTTGCGCGCGGTCGTGATGCGTGGATGGGTGCCCGTCTTGATCGCGTATTGCTCGGCCGGCAGGCCGAAGGCGTCCCAGCCCATCGGGTGGAGCACGTTGAAGCCGCGCATGCGCTTGTAGCGCGCCATGATGTCGGTCGCGGTGTAGCCCTCGGGATGACCGACGTGGAGCCCATCGCCCGACGGGTAGGGAAACATGTCGAGCACGTAGTATTTCGGGCGTGTGGCGTCGATCTCGGCACGGAAGGTCTGGTTCTCTTCCCAGTACGCCTGCCATTTCGATTCGATGCGCTGAGGGTCGTAGGCCATGGCCCGCAGAGAATGGGATCGCCGAGCGTCGGCGTCAACGCGCCGAAACGAGTCGTGCGCGCGCGGGCGCGGCTACGCGACCGACGCGACGCGCTCGCACGAATCCGGCAGCCAGAGCGTGAAGACGGCACCGCCGCCTTCGCGACCCGCCACGTCGAGCCGGCCGCTGTTCTCGCCGGCGAGCCGAAAGCAGCGGCTCAAGCCGAGACCGAGCGAGCCCGGTCGGCGCGTCGTGTAGAGCGGATCGAAGACGAAGGGCAGCTCGTCCTCCGGAATACCTGGTCCATCGTCGCGGACCTCGATCGACGTACCGCCCGCCTCGCGCGCCACCCGGACCTCGACCCTACCCTCCGGGCCCGCGGCGCGAATCGCGTTCAGGAAGAGCAGCAGCAGGATATGCACGACGTCCGGCGGGTGGGCATAGGCCGTCGCGCCGGCCTCGATCGCGAGGTCGATCCGCGCATCCTTCTGGCCGAAGAGCGCCATGGCGCGGGCGCGTCGGACGCTGTCGGCGAGCGGGAAACGGGTCGGCTCGGCGCGTCGCTCCTCGGCGGATTCCGCCGTCGAGAGGAGCGCCAGCTGGTCGACGATCCGACGGATGCGGTCGGCACCTTCGCGACATTGGGCGAGCAGCATGGGCGCGTCGAGCGCGAGCTCACGCAGCTCTTCGCCGAGATCGAGCGATTCGCGCTTCTTCTCGAGCCGCTCGTCGACGCGCTCGTGCGCGTGGCCGAGCGCGTTCGTCTCCACGTTCGCGTGCGAAGGCGGCGCGTCTCCGACCGTGTCGGCCAGGTGTTGGGTGAGCGGCTCGAGCAGACCGAGATTGGCGGTCAGGTAGGTGAGTGGGTTGTTGATCTCGTGCGAGACGCCCGCGGCGAGATGACCGAGCGCTTCGAGTCGGGTCGCGATCTCGCTCTGGTGTTCCAGGCGGCGTTGCTCGCGGCGGTCGGCGATCGAGAGCCCCATCCCGACGGTCTGACCGTGCTTGGTCAGCCAGAAGCCGCGCGGCTCGAGATCCGGCGGGTTGCGGCGCTCGAGTGCCGAGACGATCTCGCGGATCGGATGGCCGGCGAGGGTACGCCGACCGAGCAGCTTCCGGGCGGCGGGGTTCGAATCGATGATGCGGCCGTCGTGGTCCGCGACGACGAATCCCGTCTCCATCTGCTCGACGACCTCGCTGCGTGCGAAGGGGAGGTAGTAGGCACCCATGATGACGTCGAGCACGACGTGGCGGATGATGAGCGCGGAGCCGGCCAGCAGCACCGGCGTCGGATCGAACGGGGGGAAGCGCGTCGCGAGGTAGAGGCCGTTCGCCGCGATCGGGGCGAGGACGGCGAGTGCGATCAGTCCGCGTTGGCGCACGGTCCAGGTGCCCGCGAGTGACTGACGCGCCCCGAGCAGCAGGACGAGGCCGGCGACGATCAGCCCCCAGACGTAGGCCGCATTCACGAAGAAGAGCGGTCCGTGTTGTGCGACCGGGGCGACGCGGTCGACGAAGAGTCCACTTCGGTCCCAATAGAGGGTGGAGTAGATCGCGAGCGGCAGAGCGGTGAGCGCCGCCAGCCGAAGGCCGCGCGCGGACGACCAGCCGGGACGTCTTGCGTCGAGCACGCACCAGATCCAGGCCGGGCCGATCAGGCAGACGCCCAGGAACAGGATGCGGCGGGCGGTCTCGATCTCGCTCGGTGTCGCGGCCGACATGAGCATCGATTCGCCGGAGGCCCAACACGTCGCCGCTCCAGCGAGGATCGGAACGCTCGCGATTCGCCGCCCCCAGGTCCGCGAGAAGATCAGGTCCAGAGCGATCCAGGAACAGATCCCGATCGTCGGGAGAAGCGCGACCTGATAGAGCATGGTCGAGGCCTCCACTCCGTACGGGGGATACGGGAGATCCGGGGGGATTTTGGGTCGATTTCGCGCCGCGCTCGTACAGGAAAGGCGAACCGACTGGCGAAGGGACAGCAATCGCGACGCGAATCGAATCTCGGGCTCGGTTGGATCCTTTCCAAATCGTTACGGTTCCAGCAAAACAGTGTTTTGAATCTGGACCGAGGTTCAGCAGAAAATCTAGCGAAGACGTGCCTCGCCTACCGTGACCATGGCCACTCGAGAATACCTCGGCGTGTCGCGCTCGGGTATCGGGGAGAGCCCCCGGGTTCACGTTCGGTGTCGAGTGGTTTTCGATACGCGGGGTCGAGGGGATTCGGCTGCGATCGACGGCGCCGCTAGACTCGCGCCGTGACCGGACAACGAAGCACCGACATGACCGTCTTCGTCGTCTCCGACGGGACCGGCGATACGGGCAGCGCGGCCGTTCGGGCAGCGATGATCCAGTTCCGCGATCGTTGGCGGTTGCGCGTCTTTCGCGACGCACGGACCGAATCCGAGGTGCGTCGGGTGATCGAGCTCGCACAGGACGAGAACGCGCTCGTCGTCTTCAGTCTGGTCGAAGGCGAGATCGTCGAAGCCCTCCTGCGCGAGGCCGAGATGCGGGGCGTCGTCACGGTCGATCTGCTCGGACCGCTCATCATGCGCGTCGCGCAACGGCTGAAGGTCGAGCCGAGGCATCAGCCTGGCCTGCTGCACGGCTTCTCCGAGGACTACTTCGATCGTGTCGACGCCGTCGAGTTCGCCGTACGTCACGACGACGGTGCAAATCTCCGCACGCTCCACGAGGCGGAGATCGTGCTGACCGGCGTCTCGCGAACGTCGAAGACGCCGCTCTCGATGTATCTGGCCCAGCGCGGCTACAAATGCGGAAACGTGCCGCTCGTGCCCGGACTCGAGCCCCCTCAGGAGCTACTCGAGCTGAACAAGAAGCGCGTCTTCGGGCTGACGGTCGATCCGGGTACGCTCTTGTCGATGCGGACGGCGCGGATGCGCTCCATGCGGATGCAGTCGTCCAACGACTACACGGACCCCGATCAGGTGATGCTCGAGCTCGAGCGCGCACGAAAGCTCTTTCGCGCGCGCGGCTGGAAGCAGATCGACGTCTCCGGCCGCGCCGTCGAAGAGAACGCCTCGAAGATCATCGACGCCTACCAGGAGACCTTCGGCTCCGGCACGCGATAGCCTCGTCGGGAGTGTACGATCGGAGTGCGTTGCGCGGGTATTCCGAGGTTCCGAGGGTTTCCGAGGGTGAGGGTGTTGTGCGTGCGCTAGGGGCGAACCGATTTCGCACCCGGCATGGCTCGGGCGCGCGCGGGCTCGCATGCGGCCACCCGGCACTTCGACACGAAGGACCACGGCGTCCAGATCTCACAGCCCGCGCTCCGGCCGCGTCCGGCAACTTGACGGTCGGCCGTCACGATCACGGTCTGCTCGGCCCGATCGAATCGGCGCGCGCGGCGAGCGCGGCGCACGATCCAATCGTCGGCGCTCTCGACGTGGACGTTGTGGACGAGGGGCCGGGCGCTCCCCGGTGCGACCGTCTGGTTCCCTGTCCTCGCCGGTGTGCCAGACGGAACGGGAACGACCTGCGCGACCGGCTCGGCCCAGACCGACCAGCTGGGCTGGGCGCCGTCGAAGGCGACCCAGATCTCGTCCTCGCGATCGGGCCAGTCGGCCGCCAGGCGCAGGAGTCGCTCGCGCACGGCTCGCCGCCACCAGCCCGACGCACGATCCGCCTCGAGCAGCACGGCGTGGAGGACGTTGAACCCATCGACGAGGATCACGCGTCCTCCTCCTCGCTTCTCCACCATCGGGTCGTCGGCCCGGTTCCCCACGATCTCCATCATGGCCTCGAGCTCGCGAGTCGCTCGATCCGGGCGGAGGGTTCGGCGACGGCGGGACCGCGCGGACGCGACGCGGGCGTCCGATTCGGCGGGCGCGGGCTCGGCGTCACGGAGTCCGGCGGCGTCACGGCGCCGGGCGTGAGCCGGGCTGGTGTCCCGAGCGGCATGATCGGGTCGGGCAGCCTCGACGTCGGGCCGTCGATCGGGTCTTTCGAAACGGGCGTGGTCCATGGGTCTGCGGGAAGGGGCCTCGAGCGCGGTGTTTGCGAAGGCGTCCAAGCGGAACTCTGGGAGGGACTCCGGAAGGGACTCCGGAAGGGGAAGGTCGTCTGGGGTCGGCGCTCGTGTGGAGCCGCACCGGAGCGGTCGGTCTCGGAGGCCTGCCGTCGACCGGAAGACCTCCCGGTCGCTTCGGATGGTGAGATCGAGATCGCAGGGTCGTGCGCGGACCAGCGAGCGTAGCCGGGGCCAGGCGCGTCCACCCGCCCGAGCTCGATCGCGGCCCAGCCCAGCCCGACGATCATCGTCATCAACAGGACCGCGATCGCCTCGAGCAGATCGCCACCCGCTCGCGGCGAGCGGCCTCCCGCCCCGCGAGCCTCCTCCCGACGCACGGAGCGCATGCAGGCGCTCCGCGCGTCGGGGCCCTCCTCGGCCACACCGACGAGCGCGCCGCCTTCGCCCGAGCCTCGTTCGCCGGAGCCTCCCGTTACGCCGGAGCCTCCCGTATGGGAGCCGCGCAGGTCGGGAGAAGGCAGCTCGAAGGCCTCGCTCGCGATTGCGAGGCGTCGGCTCTGGGGAGCGAGGTATGCGCGGCGGCCGCGTCTGCGATCGCGCCGGGCGCCGTGCGTGATTCGTGTGCCTCGCGCTCGCAGCAGAGGGATCTCGGGCATGATGTGCGCCCGGGTGTCGCCGGGGGATCGGGTTCGTCGCCTTCTCGCCATGGGTGGGGGGCCTCGAGGTGGGGGGAGTGCATCGACTGGATGTCGAGCTTGACGGTCGTGCGTGACAGCTCCGGTCACACCGGTGCACGGTTTCGGCACGATCGCTTGCGTGGGTGGGGGCGTTGCTTTATCCACCTGCGAAATGACCCCCGAATCACGCTCCACGGACGGCCCCAGCGGGTCCCCCACCCGTCGGGTCGGGCTCGTGCAGATGCGCTGCGAGTCGGATCACGCGGCGAATCTATCGCGCGCGCAGGACGGGATTGCGGATGCCGCCCGGCGTGGGGCCGACGTCGTGTGTCTCCCAGAGCTCTTTCGCACGCCCTACCTCTGTCAACGCGAGGATCCCGCACGTTTCGATTGGGCGGAGTCGATTCCCGGTCCCTCGAGCGAGGCGCTCGCCAAGCAGGCGGCCGATCTGCGCGTCTCGATCGTCGCCTCGCTCTTCGAGCGTCGGGCGGCCGGTCTCTACCACAACACGGCGATCGTGATCGATGCCGGGGGGCGACTCGTCGGGCGCTATCGCAAGATGCACATCCCGGACGATCCGCTCTACTACGAGAAGTTCTATTTCACGCCCGGTGATCTGGGCTTTCGCACGCATGCGACCGAAGCGGGTCGCTTCGGCGTGCTGGTGTGCTGGGATCAGTGGTTTCCCGAAGCGGCGCGTGCGACGGCGCTCGGCGGCGCCGAGCTGCTCTTCTATCCGACCGCGATCGGTTGGCAATTCGACGAGGGTGCGCAGGTCGATGCGGCCCAACGCGAGGCGTGGACGACGATCCAGCGCTCCCATGCGATCGCAAACGGCGTCTTCGTCGTCGCGGTCAACCGGGTCGGCTTCGAGGCGACGGATGCGTCGACGCCCGGAGGTGCCGAGCAGGGCGGCATCCGATTCTGGGGTAGCTCGTTCGTCGCGGATCCCTTCGGCCGCGTGCTCGCGACGGCACCCGACGACGGCGAGGCCGTGCTCGTCGTCGACTGCGATCTCGACCGCGTCGAGCGGGTCCGGCGCGATTGGCCCTTCCTGCGCGATCGGCGGATCGATGCCTATGGCGGGCTCGGCGCGCGCTTTCTCGACGGGGCGTCGCCCGTCGAAGGGGATGCCGATTCGTCGTCGGCTGCGCCGACCAGGTCACTGGCTCGTAGCGGGAGTGGCGACGGATCGGATTCGGACGTGCGTTAGTGCCGCAAACGCCAACGCAGTCGGCGCCCGAGCCGGACGGTGGCAACGCCGCGCTCGGGCATTCGGGACGCGATGCCACTCCACGGCGACGTTGGCCGGCCGAATGGGAGCCCCATCGCGCGACCTGGCTCTCCTGGCCGCATAACGTCGAGACGTGGCCGCGATTGGTGTTAGGCGAGGTCGAGGACGCGTTCTGCGAGATCGTACGCGCGATCGCGCCGGGCGAGACGGTCGAGATCAACGTGGCGGACGGGGCGATGGCCGAGCGCGTGCGCGCACGGCTTCGGGGCGCCGGGGTCGAGCCGCTCGAGCGGGTGCGCTTCCGGGGTGTGCCGACCGACGACGCCTGGGTTCGGGATCATGGCGGGATCGTCGTCTTCGAGTCGGACGCGAGCGAGGCCGAGCGCGTTGCGGACGGGGAGGTCGGCGCAGGGCGGCGGCGGGTGCTGCTCGACTTCGAGTACGACAGCTGGGGTGGGAAATATCCGCCGTGGGATCGGGATGCGGCGGTCGGCGAGCAGATGGCTCGGATCGCGCGGCTGCCGCGGGTCGCGATCGATTGGGTGCTCGAGGGAGGCTCGATCGAGGGCGACGGGGCCGGGACGATCCTGACGACCGAGTCGTGTCTGCTCGATCCGAAGCGCGCGCGCGCGGGCCAGGCGCGGACGCGGGCAACACTCGAGGCGTTGCTATCGCGGGAGCTCGGAGCCGAGCAGGTGCTCTG
Source organism: Myxococcota bacterium (assembly GCA_965223565.1). Taxonomy (GTDB): domain Bacteria; phylum Myxococcota_A; class UBA9160; order UBA9160; family UBA4427; genus UBA4427. Next base: position 20,870 of record CBDCWV010000005.1, read on the forward strand.
GCTCGCGTCGGGCATCGCGGGGGACGACACCGACGGCCATATCGACGACCTGACGCGTTTCGTCGCGCCGGGGCATGTCGTCACGGTCGTTGCGAACGACCCTGCCCATGTCGATTTCGGCGTGCTCGAGGCCAATCGGGCGCGACTCGCGTCGATGGTGGACGCGGCAGGGCGGGCGCTCGAGGTGGTCGAGCTGCCGGTGCCTGCGCCGCTGTTGGGGCCGGAGGGTCCGTTGCCCGCGAGCTACGCGAACTTCTATTTCGCGAACGCCGCGTTGCTCGTGCCCGTCTTCGATCGACCGAGCGATCGCGAGGCGATCGCGATCCTCGAGCGGCTCGTGCGCGACCGGCCGATCGTGCCGATCCCGAGCGCGCGGCTCGTGATGGGCCTCGGCTCGGTCCACTGCCTCACGCAGCAGGAGCCGGCACTGGTCTCGCTGGGGTGACTTCGGCCCGGCAGCGAGGGTGGGGCCGGTCGTTGCGGGGAGGGCGCGTGTCGGCCGCTGGACCCCGCACGGTGGTCCCTGTCGTCGATGGCTCGGTCGTCTCGAAAGGCAGGATGGCCGCAGCTACCGTGCCTCGATTCGCGCGGCCTGCGCGCAATCCGTGGCTCCGTTTTCTGATTCAGGAGGTTCGATTGGCCCTAGACGAGATCCGGCCCTGTCCTTCTCCGCCCGACGACGGGCTCGGCGCTCGGCGGTCGGCCGGTCGGCGTACGCCTCTCGGGAGCCCCACCTCCTTCGTGCGCGCGGGACGCTCCTGACCGAGCCATGGACTTCTACTGGGTTGCGATCGCGCTCGGCGACGTGGTGTGGATCTCCCTGGCCTTCGCGCTCGGGCTGGCCGCGCGCTCGCTTGGTCTGCCGCCGCTCGTCGGGTTTCTCGCGACCGGGTTCTTGCTCCAGATCCAGGGGATCACGAGCGGGGAGATGCTCCAGAAGCTCGCGGATCTGGGCATTACGCTGTTGCTGTTCACGGTCGGACTCAAGCTGAGTCTTCGGACGCTCGCGCGACCCCAGGTGTGGGCCGTCACCGGCCTGCACACCTCGATCGTGACCGCGATCTTCGGATTGGCGATCTACTGGATGGCGCTCGCGGGCGTGCCCCTGGTCGCCGATCTCGATCTGCCGCGCTCCCTGCTGGTGGCGTTCGCGATGAGCTTCTCCAGCACGGTCTTCGTGGTCAAGTCGCTCGAGGACGGCGGTGCGATGAAGTCGCTCCACGGTCGAGTCGCCGTCGGCATCTTGATCATGCAGGACATTGCGGCCGTCTTCTTCCTGGCCTTCTCGGCAGGCCAGATCCCGTCGCCCTGGGCCCTGCTCCTGGCACTGCTGATGCTTCCGATGCGGCCGCTCCTGGGTCGCATCCTCGACCGCGTGGGCCACGGCGAGCTGCTGATTCTGTACGGGTTCCTGCTGGCGCTCGGCGGTGCCGAGCTCTTCGAGCTGGTCGGACTGAAGGGTGACCTCGGTGCGCTCGCCGTCGGCGTCCTGGTTGCGAGCCATCCCCGTGCCAAGGAGCTGGCACGGACCATGCTCAGCTTCAAGGACCTGTTTCTGCTCGGCTTCTTCCTCTCGATCGGACTCTCCGGTCAGCCGACGGTCGAGACGCTGTTGCTGGGTGTGGCGATCGTCCCGCTCGTCTTCCTCAAGTCGGCGGTCTTCTTCGTGCTCCTGACGCGCTTCGGACTGCGAGCGCGGACGTCCCTCATGGCCACGCTCAATCTCACGAACTACAGCGAGTTCGGCTTGATCGTCGCGGCGACCAGCGTGGCGCACGGCTGGATCCAGAGCGAGTGGCTGGTCGTTCTGGCCGTGGCGGTCTCGCTCTCCTTCGCGATCGCCGCCGTCCTCGTCCGGGGATCGAACCGGCTGAACAACCGCTACCGGGAGACCTGGAAACGATTCCAGCGAGACGAGCGGCTGCTGGGGGATGAGTTCATCGATACCGAGGAGGCCGCGATCGCGGTCGTCGGGATGGGGCGGGTGGGAACGGGGGCGTACGACGAGATGCGCGCGCTCTACGGCGAGACCGTCGTGGGTGTCGACTCCGATCCGCTCAAGGTCGAGAGCCACCGCGCGACCGGTCGCAAGGTCCTCCTCGGTGATCCGAGCGATGCAGACTTCTGGGATCGCGTGACGGGAGCGCACAGGATCCAGCTCGCGATGTTGGCCCTGCCCAAGCTGACGACGAATCTCGCCGTGTTGGATCAGCTTCGAGAGGCACACTTCTCCGGCCAGGTGGCCGCGACGGCCCGGTTCCCCGACGAGGTCGAGGCGCTCGAGGAGGCAGGGGCGAATACGGTGTTCAACATCTACACCGAGGCAGGCTCGGGATTCGCCGCGCATGTCGCCGCCGAGGTCCCGCGATGACAGCCGGGCTCGCAGGTACCGGGCGACTCGCGACGAGCCGCGGATGTGCACCCGTGGGGTCGGCCCGCCCTTCCGCGCCACGCGTAGTAGATCCTCCGATCACCTTTCCATCCCCCTCTACATAAGTTAAAACCCGGGGGCGTTTGGGTTTCGGCGGGTCTCAGGACGCGTCGCCCGGCGCGTCGTCTGGCCCGCCGGCCGCTCGGAAGGCTTCGAGCGCGGACGGATCAGGGGGGCAGGAGCTCGACCGGGATCGACCCCGTCGAGCCGGCCTGCGGTCGCGGCACTTTCATGTTCGGAGTCATTTCGGAGCCGTCTCGGAGCCATTCGATGCGATCCGGAGGCGACCGATGGGTGCCGCCGAATCGGCGCTCAGCCGAGGCCCGACGCGACCTCGACTGGAGCCAGGACTGAGAAGGACCGACCCATGGATGTTTCCCGACATGACATCGTCATCGTCGGCGGCGGCGGTGCGGGCCTGCGCGCGGCGATCGAAGCCGCCGAGCAGAACCCCTCCGCCTCGATCGCGCTCGTCTCGAAGGTCTATCCCATGCGTAGCCACACGGTCTCGGCCGAAGGTGGCGCCGCGGCGATCGCCCGGGACGACGACAATCTGGAGCTCCACGGCTACGACACGGTCAAGGGCTCGGACTTCCTGGGCGATCAGGACTGCATCCAGTTCTTCGTCGAGGAGGCGCCGAAGGAGCTCGCGCTGCTCGAGAACTGGGGCTGCCCGTTCTCGCGGAACGAGGATGGTACGGTCGCGACGCGCGCCTTCGGCGGCATGACGACCAAGCGCACGTGGTACGCCGCCGACAAGATCGGCTTCCACATGCTCCACGCGCTCTTCCAGCATTCCATGCGCTTCGAGAACATCGTGCGCTACGACGAGTATTTCGTCTCGAAGCTGCTCGTCGACGACGGCGTCTGTCGCGGCGTTGCGGCGCTCGACATCCGCACGGGCGAGTACTCGGCGATTGTCGGCCGTGCCGTCATCCTGACGACGGGCGGCGGCGGCAAGATCTTCCCCTTCACGACGAATGGGACGATCAAGACGGCCGACGGCATGGCGCTCGCCTATCGCGCGGGCGTGCCGCTCAAGGACATGGAGTTCGTCCAGTACCACCCGACGGGGCTGCCCGGGACGGGCATCCTGATCACGGAGGCGACTCGCGGTGAGGGCGGCTACCTGCGCAACTCCGAGGGCGAGCGCTTCCTGGTCGAGTACGACTACGGTGTCGGTAACAAGGCCGAGCTCGGTCCGCGCGACATGATCTCGCGCGCGATCGTCCAGGAGATCGAGGCCGGCCGCGGCCTCTCGGGCGCCTACGGCGACTACGTCCACCTCGACCTGACGCATCTGGGCGAGGAGAAGATCAACTTCCGACTGCCCTTCGTGCGCGAGCTCGCGAAGACCTACGTCGGCGTCGACCCCGTGACGGACCCGATCCCGATCCGACCCGTCGTCCACTACATGATGGGCGGCGTCGACACGACGATCGACGGGGCGACGGAGCTGCCCGGCCTCTACGCGGCGGGCGAGACGGCTTGTGTGTCGATCAACGGCGCCAATCGCCTGGGCTCGAACTCGCTCACGGAATGCCTCGTCTTCGGGGCGGCCGCGGCGCGTCACGCCATGCAATTCGCGAAGGGCTCGGGCGACGGAAACGAGGCGGGGCTGCGTGCCCAGGTCGAGGAAGAGGCTGGTCGCGTCGCCAACCTGCGCGGCCGCAAGAAGGGCGGGGAGAAGATCTCCCAGATCCGCCGCGAGCTGAACGACGTGATGGAGACCGCCTGCGGCGTCTACCGCGAGCAGGCGAGCATGCAGTCGGGTGTCCAGACGATCGCCCAGCTGCGCGGCCGCGTCGCCGATCTGCGGCTCGAAGACGAGAGCAAGGTCTTCAACACCGAGCTCATCACGGCCCTCGAGCTCACGAACATGGTCGAGGTCGCCGAGGTGCTCGCCGTCTCCGCGGCCCATCGCAAGGAGTCCCGCGGCGCGCATACCTGCAAGGACTTCACGACGCGCGACGACCAGAACTATCTCTACCACACCATGGCCCACCACGATCCCGCCGGCCCCCGGCTCGGGAAGAAGGACGTCGTGCTCGGCAAGTGGGAACCGGAGGAGCGGAAGTACTGATGGCCGCGGCAGCCCCAGCGAAAGAGAAGACGATCGTCATCACGCGATTCGATCCCGACAAGGACCAGGCGCCCCGCAAGCAGGAGTACCGCGTTCCCTGCGAGTCGAACTGGAAGGTCCTCGACGCCGTCAACTTCATCAAGGACGAGATCGACGCGACGGTCTCCCATCGTTGGTCCTGTCGCATGGCCGTCTGCGGCTCCTGCGGCATGATGGTGAACGGTGAGCCCAAGCTCACGTGCAAGACGGCGCTCGACGAATACGGCGACCGGGTCGAGATCGAGCCCCTCGCGAACTTCCCGATCGTGCGCGACCTCGTCGTCGAGCTCGATGGCTTCATGCACAAGTTCGAGAGCGTGAAGCCCTGGATCCTGCGCGCGAAGGAGAAGGCCGAAGATGAGGCGGCGCTCCATCCGACCAAGCGCACCTACGCGCAGTCGGCCGAGGAGCTCGCGACGTTCAAGCAGTTCAGCATGTGTATCAACTGCATGCTCTGTTACGCCGCCTGCCCCGTCGTCGCGAACGAGCCCGAGTTTCTCGGCCCGGCCGCGATCGCGCTCGGCCATCGCTACAACCTCGACACCCGCGACGAGGGCAACGATCTTCGAAACGACATCTTCCGCGGCGAGGGGACCGTCTTCAGCTGTTCCTACGCGAACGAGTGCTCCGAGGTCTGTCCCAAGAACGTCGACCCCGCCGCCGCCGTCAACCAGGCGAAGTTCGGGGCCGTGATCGACTGGGCCAAGGGGCTCGTCCTGCCCCGCGGCGCCCAGCCCGAACCAGGAGGAGCGAACTGATGGCCGGTCCCGCCCATCCCCACGCCATGGCCCCCCCGCAGCCGGGTCGCACCCGGACGGCGCCCCCGGCGACGCCGTCGAGCTGGTGGGGCTCGTCGCGGATCCTGACCTACCTGCTCTTCGACGCGACCGGGATCGTCTACCTGCTCGTCGGGTTCGTGGCGATCCGCCTCGTGCGCGCCCTTGGCGACGGACCGGCTGCCTGGAGCCAGGCGATGGAGAGTCTCGAGCATCCGCTCTACATCCTCTTCCACATCGTCTGTCTCGTCTCCGTCGTCTTCGTGGCGGTTCGCTTCTTCCGCCTCTTCCCGAAGGCCCAGCCGCCGAACCTGCCGGTCCCGCCCGGCCCCGTCATCCACGCCACGCTCTACGTCGTCTGGATCGGCATCAGCCTGATCATGACGCTCATCCTGGCCGGAGTGCTCTTCTGATGCGCGCGCTACTGCTGAAGCTCGAACCGATCATCTGGCTGCTCTTCGGTCAGGGCATCCTGATCGGCACCATGCTCCTCACGGGCTGGATCCTGGTCGTGGGGATCCTGATCCCGATGGGCCTGGTCGACGCCTCGGCGCTCGACTATTCCCGCGCGCACCGGCTCGCGACGGCGACCGTGCTGGGCTTCATCCCGCTCGGCCAGCTCGTGCTGGCGGCGCTTCTCGTATTGCCGCTCTGGAAGGGAGCGCATCACCTGCGATCGCTCCTGGTCGATCTTGGCGGTGGAGAGCGGGATCCGATCGTCGGTGGGGTGCTCTATCTGATTGCGCTGATCGGGAGCCTGATGGGGATTGGGGCAGTGATCGGGTTGTAGGGGTCTCGATCTCCATGTTCGGCGTCCGGGCGTTCGGAGATCTCCGTCGCGTAGCCAGACCAACCAGCTGCTCACTTCCTTCGTCCCAGAGCATCAGCCGAGCGCCCTTCACCGCATCGATCAAAGTCAAGCGATTGTGTTGGGCCAGCTCGGGATTCTGCTGGAGGCACTCCTTCAGGCGGTAGAGCGGAATCCTGCTATTGAGATGATGTACGTGGTGAACGCCCACGTAGCCCGTCAGCCAAGCACACGGCTCGGGAAGTTCGAGGTAGGAGCTGCCTCGGAAAGCCGATTCGATCAGGCTCCAGTGTGGCGGTCGCGACCACGCAGTCCCTTGGAACTGATGGCCGAAAAAGAAGAAGACGACGCCAATCGATCCTCCGACGGCGACCGCCGGCAATACGACCTGAATCGCTTCCTCGAGCAGGTCGATCCGCCACAGCACGATCCCGATCACGACGTGGCATAGGTTCAGAGACAGAGCACTCGTCCAGCGCTCGAACGTCGGCCTACCGAGCTCTCCGCGCGGAAAGCGATTTCGGATCAGCACGTAGAACGGGCCTCCGACCAGAATCAGAATCGCCGGATTCCTGTAGAGTCGATAGAGAACCTGTCTTCGCCATGGAAGCTGGTCGAACTCGGCTCGCGTGATCGTCCGGATGTCGCCAACACCGCGTGAATCGAGGTTTCCGACGTTCTTGTGGTGCTCGGCGTGGCTGGATCGCCACTGAGCATAGGGGAAGAACGTCAAGACGCTGATGACTCGCCCGAGACACTTGTTCCATGACTTCGAAGAGAAGAACGAGCCGTGTCCACAGTCGTGCTGGATCGTGAATGCACGAACGAGCGCCACGCCGGATACCAGGACCGTTGCGAAGTAGATGAGCCAGTGTGCGTTCCTTGCGAAGCACGAGAGCGAGAATCCAACGCACAGAATCGCGAGTGTCCAGCCCAGCTCCTGCAACGCCTTCGAATCGTCTGCAGAAGCGAATCGGCCGATTCGCTTCTGCAATCGACCGATATTCTCGATCGCGGCGTGGGAGCGGCGGGCGCTTGAGATCATGCTTCGCGTTTGCTTCGACGGGGCATCAAGATGAGCGCGCAGGGTTGGTCTCTCTTTCGAATGCGACCCAAGATACTCGAAATCGCGTGAGGTCATGGACGGCAGAAGGCTCGAGCGATTGGCGGGACGTGACCTCGCACGTCGGGTCGCGCGTAGGCGTTGTTCACAGTAGGTCTAGCCCCGATTCGTACCCCAGGCGCCATCTCACGAGCCCCTTCGGGACCGGGCCGGCCCCCGCAGATCAGAGCAGTCCGCCCTCGGGTGCCGGTCGCGCGCGCTGGTTGTAGAGCATCGCGCGCAGCCTTGCGACCTGCTCTTCGTCGTACTTCGCGTAGTCGACCGAGTAGTCGGAGCCGACCGCCATGCCGCGCTGTACCGCCTCGCGTGCGGACAGCTCTTCGAACCAGCGCTTGAAATAGGGGAAGTCGTCGAGATTCTCGCCCTGCTCTTCGTGACGCACCGTCCAGGGGTAGGAGATCATGTCGGCGATCGTATACGTGTCGCCGGCGAGATAGCGACGGTCGTAGAGCCGGTTGTTCATCACGCCGTAGAGTCGATTCACTTCGTCGTCGAAGCGCCGCCTGGCGTAGGACTGGTCTCCCTGCTCCTCGCCGAGTCTGCGAAAGTGCCCGGCTTCGCCGCTCTTGGGGCCCTGATTCGCCATCTGCCAGATCAGCCACTGATTGACCTCGTAGCGGCCGCGCAGGTCCTGCGGATAGAAGCGCCCCGCCTTCTCGGCGATGTACATCATGATCGTCCCCGACTCGAAGACCGCGATCGGCTCGCCGCCGTCCGCCGGTGCGTCGTCGACCATCGCGGGCATCCGGTTGTTGGGCGAGATCGCGAGGAACGAATCCTTGAATTGGTCCCCTTCGCCGATCGAGCAGGGGACGACCCGGTAGGGCAGACCGCATTCCTCGAGCAGGATCGTGACCTTCTTGCCGTTCGGCGTCGGCCAGTAATGCAGATCGATCATCGGGCCTCCCTTCGTCGCACTCGGATCGTCCCGCCATCGGCAACGGCCGCGCGACCATCCGAGGGTCACGCGGTAGCACAGCTGGTCCGATTCGGTGCCGCCGTCCGATCGCCTTCGCACGAAGGGTGAGTCGCGAGTAGCTAGGCGCGTCGTGTCCGCGCGATCATCCGCTCTGCGTGCAGGGCTCGCGCGATTCGAGAGCTCGGCGATCAGGCCCGGGCGAGGTGGCTCTGGCGGGAGTTCGAGCGGCAGGTCGGTGGAGAAGGTGGGCGACGGGACTCTGTTAGCCTTCGGTTCGCATGTCGGGCGAGGCCGTAGAGTCAGCAGGGAGCGCGATCCCCGAGTGGGGTGAGCTCGTCGATCGGGCGGTCTCGGGTGATCGCGCGGCCTACGCACGCCTCGCACGCCTCGTGACGGGCTATCTCGCGCGCTGGCATGCCTACGATTTCCGCGCGGACTGGGAGGACATCGTCCAGGACGTGTTGGTCTCGACGGTGGCCGCCCATCGCGAGGGCCGCTTTCCCAATTCGGCGGCGTTCCAGGCCTACGTCCGGCAGGCGACGCGTTTCAAGTTCGTCGATCGGATCCGTGCTGCGGAGAAACGGAGCGATCGCGAGGTGTCCGAGGCCGAAGCGGAGATCCCACCGACGCACGACGCCGCGCTCTGGCCACCGCAACGATCGATCGGGGATCAGGCGTTCGAGCTGCGGGATGCCGTCGACCGCGCGATTGCGCGTCTCGATCCGCGGGAACGCGCCGCCGTGCTCGAGGTCTACGTCCGGGGTCGAACCTACGACGAGGCGTCCGCGGCGACCGCGATTCCGCTCGGAACGCTGAAGCGGGCGCTCAGGACGGGCCTGGCTCGCTTGAGGGAGGTGTTGGATGGGGACGCCTAGCATCCCGGGTCGCCAGACGATTGCCGGTTCCCAGTGGGGTGAGGCCATCGTGGCGATTTTCTCGGTCGATCTGATCCGATTCGCGACCGTGGGCCGATCGACCCGGGGAAGTGGAGGTGCGATGCGTCGATCTTCGCGAGCGGCACCGGCAGGGTGTCGGTGGTCGCGCTCGGCCGCGAACGCGAGGGGGGCCGCCTGATGACGTGCAGGCGGGCGGAAGCACTCGATCCGTCGGATTTCTGGCTCGGCTCGGATGCGGCCGAGTGGCAGGCGTTTCGCCGCCACTATCCGGATTGTGCGGATTGCGCGGCGACCGTGGCGCGCTGGGCGGCGCTCGAGGTCGCGGTCGACGAAGCCTTCGCGGACGAGGCCGGTGCCGAGTTCGATCATCCGGATCCGGCCCGCCTGGAAGCCTTCGTCGCCTCGGCGGCGGCGGCCGAAGCCTACGCCGGTGGCGGCAGGGATGGCGACGGCGAAGGAGACCGAGCGATGCACCGAGTGATCGAGCGCCATCTGGCGAGCTGTTCTTCTTGTCGCACGGAGGTCGCGTTGATGCAGCGCTTCGATCCGGCGCAATTGCTGGTGGCGCCGGTCGAAGCTGCGGCCGCGGCGACGGACCACTCGACGAGTCGGCTGGCGTCGACGGACGACCGGGTGGAAGGCGGCGTCGTCGACGGCCTGCGATCCTTCCTCGGCTCCATGGCGGAGGCGCTCTTCGAACCGGGCCTCGGTCGCGCCGCTATTCCGGCACTCGTCGCAGCGATCCTCGTGCTGGCGGGTCTCTGGTGGAGCGGGGCACTCGGTAGTCGGACCGGCGTCGAGTCGCCGGCAACGCCCGGCGGCTTCGTCGAGGGACCCGCGCGCGATGGCCCGGTGGAGACGCAGCCGGACTTCGAGGTGCGGGAGCCACGCGGCGGCGATCCGGGCGGCGGATCGGGCGCGCTCGTGGCTGGAAACGAGGACCGGGACCGCAGTGCGGTCGAGGGGGACGAATCCCCGCGCGCCGAGCGCGAGGGGACCGGGCTCGACGATGCGGGCGCGCAGCCCCTGCGCGAACGGGTCGCGGAGCGGACACCCGTGTCGCCCCGACCCGGCGACGCGGGAGAATCGCAGGCGACCGAGCGTCGCGATCCGGTCCAAATCGCCGAGGCGGAGGACACTCGCGGGGCGACCGCGCCGGTAGAGGAGGCGGTCGACGAAACGCGCGAGCCGCGCGAAGAGCTGCTGCTCGCGGCCCTCGACGACATGCCGCTGCCCGACTACGCGTCGCCGCAGGGGACTTCTTCGGCGGCCTGGATGCGTCAGTTCGGACCGGTGCGTTCGGGAACGAGCGCGACACGGATCGAGACGCGCGCGCCCTCCGACCATACGGGCCTGACGCTCGCCGCGTCGCCGCGTCTCTGGTGGTGGATCGCAGACACGACCGACCTGCCGCTCCAGCTGACCGTGGTCGACGAGGAGGCGATCGAGCCGCTCCTGCGCCTCACGCTACGGGGGCCGCATGCGGCGGGTCTGCACTCGCTCGATCTCGCCGCCCATGACGTCGTCTTGAAGCCCGGGATCGACTATCGCTGGTTCGTCTCGCTGCAGGTCGACCCGAACCGCCCGTCGCGCAATCCCGTCTCCGCCGGTGGACTCCGTGTCGTCGACGGCGGGGATGAGCGTCGCAGCGCCGTGCGCGAGGCCACGGCCTCGGCCCGGGGCCATCGCCTCGCCGAGCTCGGCATCTGGTACGACGCGTTCGACTTCTTCGCCTCGCTCGCCGAGGCGAACCCGGACGCCGAGCGCGTGGCAGCCTATCGCGATCGGTTGGCAGAGCTGGCTCGACCGGGTCGCTGAGGCAGGCGGACGGCGCCGTCCGGCGCGACGCCGAATCGAACGGCTCATGCGCCCTCGTCGCGACGCCGAATCGAACGGCTCATGCGCCCTCGTCGCGACGCCGAATCGAACGGCCGCTGCGCTCTCGACGCGAGTCAGATCCAGACCGCGAGCGCGCCCATGAACGCGACACCGGCTGACAGGATTCCCCACTTCAGGAGCCGGCCGCCCGGGGCCGGAAACTCGTCGCGCAGGATGTCGAAGGTCGCCACGTAGATGAAGGTGCCGGCGGCGATCGAGAGGAAGCTCGCCTCGAGGGTCTCTCCGGCGCGGCCCTCGGCGACACCGCCGAGGGCCGCGCCGATCAGGCCGCCGACCGGCGTCGCCAGAGCGAAGAGCGCGACCATTCGCCAGGCGTGCGCGGACGGGATCGGGCTGCGCACGAGCGAGACGCCGAGTGCGAATCCCGCGGCTGACTTGTGAGCCACGATCGCGAGGGAGATCACGAGTGCGCGCGACAGATCCGCTTCGGCACCGAGCGCCAGGCCGGTGAGCAGTGCATGGATCGAGAGTGCGGTGAGGACGGCGTAGGCCGAGAGTCGATCGTGTGCCTCGAGATGCGTCGTGTCGACGCGCGCGAAGCGTTCGGCGGAGTGGGCGTGGACGACCTCGTGGGCCTGCTCGGGCAACATCACGTGCTCGACGAGCAACATGAAGGCGAAGGCAGCGCCCGCGAGCGCGAAGGCCATCGGATAGTCCCAGCCGAGGCCGTGCCAGATGCGATCGGAATCGGGCAACATGTGGATCAATCCGGCCGCGAGAAAGATGCCGGCCGCGAAGGCGTTGCCCCAGCCCAGCAACCGCTCGCTTCCGGCAGCCTCCCTGCGCAGCAGCGGCAGCGCGCCGCCGAGACCGCCCGCGAGGAGGATCGCGGCCAGGAGTGCCAGCTTGATCGCGAGCACGGCGGTCCTAGACGACCGTTTGGCGGAGCAGGGAGAGACCCGCTCTCGCTCCCGACTCGGGCTGGCGGGCGATCGTCTCGATTTCGTTCCGATCCAAGCGCGTCGAATCGTAGAGGGCGACGATCGCGCGATCGCCGCGCGCGAGGAACGTCGACTCGCCGAACGGCGTATAGCGCGTCGCGCCGATGCTGATCAGCGCCCTCGGTGGCATTCCGGCCACGGCGAGCCAATCGGCGATGTTCTCGAGCGGACCTTCGTCGACCTGATCGTTGAGGCGTGTGATCAGCCAATCGATCAGCTGTCCGTAGACGTAGCTGTAGCTCCGGACCGCGCTGTCGACGCCGTATTCGAAGAGCTCGCCATCGCGCAGGAGGAACGAGGCGATCCGGTATTCGTCGAGCACGCCGCCCGGCTCGAAACGATCGATCTCGATCGCCTCGCGGGCCGTTCCCTTCGTCTCGGGTCCCCAGTTCTTCTTCTCGCTGATCTTCTTGGCGCCTTCTCGTCGGATCGAGCAGTCGTTGTGCGCCATCGCGCTTCGGGGCTCGATCGCGACGACCCGGCCCGACTCGTACCGGAGCTCGCAGAGCAGCGCGACTTCCGGCTCGATCTGGTGCTTCTCGTCGGGCGAGCCGAGTCGGAGGCGATCGGACGAGATCGGAAAGCGGTGGAGAAAATGCTCGCCATCACCGGGTACGTAGAAGGGGAAGACGCCTTTCGGGGCCGACGCATCCGGAATCGCGAGGTGTCTGAAATCGTCCGCCTCACCCGCTTGCTCGAGATGCCCCGTGAAGTTGCCGGCGACCCCGAGCCCGATCACGTCCTGCCAATCCAAGTTCGACTCCTCTCGTCTCGAAGGCCGCGGGGATCCCGGGGCGATCGTGTCATGGCGCGGCCGAGTCTAGCAATCGTCCGTTCGGACCCGGCGGGCGACCGCTCGGAGCGGGAACGAGATTCAGGGCGATTCGGCCAGATAGCGCTCTGCGATCGCGGCATGCAATGCTGCACCGAGCGGCATGGCGTCCTCGTCGAGCATCATGCGGCTGGAATGACAGGGCGCAGGGTCCGCTGTGTCCTTGGGTCGCACGCCGAGCAGGACCATCGCGCCGGGGGCCCGATCGAGCACGTAGGCGAAATCCTCGGCCCCCATCACCGCCGCGGGCAACGGGATCACCGCCTGCACGCCGATCAGCTCCGACGCCGTCTCGCGCGCGAAGGCCTCGAACCCCGCGTCGTTCACGACGACGGGATAACCGGGCAGGATCTCGACGCGAGCCTCCGCGCCATGGGCTGCCGCGATGCCCTCGGCGATCCGGGGCAGACCCGCGAGCAACATCGCGCGCGTTGCGTCGGAGACCGCGCGCATCGTTCCCGAGAGCTGCGCCGCGTCGGCGATCACGTTGTTCGTCGTGCCGGCGTGGAATTGCGCGACGGTCAGCACGCCCGGATCACTCGCCGGAATCCGGCGCGTGACGAAGCTCTGGAGCGCGCCCACGATCTCGCTCGCGATCGGAATCGGGTCGAGACAATCGTGCGGCATCGAAGCGTGTCCGCCGCTCCCGCGCACCTCGATCTCGAAATCGTCGAACGACGCGAAGATCGGTCCGGGCCGCGAGCCGATCATCCCCGTCGGAATCTGCGGCGCGACGTGCATCGCGAACGAGGCGTCGAATTCCGGGATGCCCTCCCGGAGCATCAGCTCGGCGCCGCCGTAGGACTCCTCGCCGGGCTGGAACATGAAGATCACCTCGCCGGCGAGCCGATCGCGTCGCTCGCAGAGCAGCCGCGCCGCACCGGCCAGCATCGCCACGTGGGCGTCGTGGCCGCAGGCATGCATCCGATCCGGTGATTTCGACTGGAAGGGGAGTCCGGTCCGCTCGGGCATCGGCAGCGCGTCCATGTCGCCCCGCAGCAGCACGCGCCGCCCCGCCCGCGCCCCGCGCAGGGTCGCGACGATGCCGCTCGTCTGCTCGTGGAGCCTCGTCTCGAGCCCGAGATCGTCGAGCTCGGCCAGGATCTTCTCGCGCGTGGCCGGCGTCTCGAGCCCGATCTCGGGCTCCTCATGGATCCGTCGCCGGAGCGAGACCAGGCGTGGCTGCAACGAGCGCGCCGCGGCCAAGAGCTCCGGCTCGGCGGGCGACGAAGTCGGCTGGGCGTTCGACATGTTCGGGGATTCCTCGCTCGATCTGCGTCGCTGGCGTACCGTAGGCCCCGCGAGCGCGTCCGCGCATCCTGGCTCGGCTCGGTTCGATGGCGGCACGATACCACCCGGCGCTTCGGGTGCCTCGCGGCGTATCGCGGCGCGGCGTCGTGCGAGCCGGGCGACGATCCAGGGTGTCGGGCTCGATCGTGGGCGACGGATCGATCGCGTGCATGCGCGAAGCCGTCACCGGGACGAGAACGGGCACGAAGAACAGCGAGGGTACCCCATGGACGCATTGGCCCCGGCCGAATCGATTCACATCGGGATCGACGATCTTCCCTTCGTCGATATCGGCGATGGCGCGAAGCTGAAGGTGCTGCAGGTGAAGCGCGGCGAGAACCTGTGGATCATCGAGAACATCTTCCCAGCGGGCTACGAGGTCCAGACCCACCGCCACTCCGGGCCGGTCTTCGGCTACACGACCGCGGGCGCCTGGAAGTACAAGGAATACGACTACGTGAACCGGGCCGGCTCGTTTCTCTACGAGCCCGCCGGCTCCGTCCACACACTCCAGTGCATCGAGGACGAGACCCGCGTCTGGTTCCAGATGTACGGGGCCAACATCAATCTCGACGCGGCGGGCAACGTCACGAGCGTGATCGACGCCACGACGACGCTCACGTTCTATCTCGCCGCCTGCAAGGAAGCGGGCTTCGGCGAGCCGAACGTCCTGATCGAGTAGCGCGCGACTGGCGTCGGGCCGGCCGCAGACGGAGCATCGCGCCTCAACGCTCGCTCTTCTGTTCGCGTCCGCGTTGCCGGACGCCCTCGAAGGCGGCGCTGGCCGTCTCGTTGGGCCGCAGCTCCGCCATCTGCTGCGCCGAGCGACGGGTCTCGAGACGCAGGCCCTCGCGGAAATTCTCGTCGAAGCCATCGTCGATCAGGGACTTGATTCCGGGCAGCATGCCCGGCAGCAGACCCAGCATGTCTTCGGCGACGCCGCGCGTGGTCTCGAGCAGCCGATCGGGTGGTACGACGTGGCTCACGAGGCCCCAGTCCGCCGCCTGCTCCGCGGAGAGGAAATTCCCCGTGAGCGAGAGGTATTTGGCGCGGTAGATCCCGATCGCGCGCGAGAGTCGTTGTGAGAGTCCGGCGCCGGGCAGTACGCCGACGCGGCCGTGGGTATCGGCGAAACGCGCTTCACTCGACGCGATCAGCAGATCGCAGGCCAATGCGAGCTCGAAGCCGCCCGTGATCGCCGGTCCGTTGATCGCGCCGATGATGGGCTTGCTGCAGGCCTCCATGGCGCGCCAGCAATTCGGGCGTTCCGTCGGATTCGGATCGAGCTCGAGCTGGCCGAACTCCTTCAGGTCCACACCCGCGCAGAACGCGGCGCCCGCGCCCGTCAGGATCACGACACGAATCGCCGACTCGCTCTCGGCGCGTTCGATCGCCGCTGTCAGGTCGCGCATGAGTGCGGAAGAGAGCGCGTTGCGCGCTTCGGGTCGATCGAGCGTGATCGTCGCGATCGCGTCGTTCGTCTCGTAGCGGACGGTCGAGTCGGTGGGACCGGCTGACGAGGGGGCGGACATCGAGCGAGCTCCTTGGCGATCGCCTGGGCTATAACGGCGTGGATCCGGGTGAGCTCGACTCGGGCTCGTCCCCGGCTTCGGGTCGACGAGGATAGCCCGCGTGGATCGACTGCGGTGCTGCCCTGCGTCGGGATCGGCGAGCGGGCTGCCGACCCGATCGGCAAGGGATTTCCGGTGTGCAGAAGGGGGGAGCGCGATGGGAGCTGCACTCGTGATCGGCGTCGGGGCGGAGCAGGGCGTGGGCGCAGCCGTCGCCCGCCGTTTCGCTCGCGAGGCGCTGCCGGTCGTGGTCTGCGGTCGCACGGAAGCCAAGCTCGAAGCCGTCGTCACGACGATTCGCGAGGCAGGCGGTAGCGCGTCGCACGTCGTCGGTGACGCGACGCAATCGACGGACGTCACGCGATTCTTCGACGAGGCAGAATCGGTCGCAGGCCCGCCCGAGGTCGTCGTCTACAACGTCGGCAACAACCGCTTCGCACCACTGCTCGAGATGAGCGACGAGTTCTTCGAGGCGACCTGGCGAATCTGCTGCTTCGGGGGCTTCCTGGTCGGGCGCGAAGCGGCGCAGCGGATGATTTCGGCCGGGGGCGGAACGTTGATCTTCACCGGTGCGACGGCCTCGCTCCGGTCGAAGCCGCCCTTCACGGCCTTCGCCTCGGCCAAGGCGGGTCTGCGCGCGGTGGCCTTCGGGATGGCACGCGAGTTCGGCAAGCAGGGCCTGCATGTGGGGCATGTCGTGATCGATGGCGTGATCGACGGCGAGCATGTGAACGCCCGATTGCCACAGGTCAAGGAACACCTGGGCGAGGCGGGCATGCTCCAGCCCGACGACATCGCCGAGGCCTACGCGATGCTCCATCACCAGCCACGCAGTGCCTGGACCCTCGAGCTCGATCTGCGGCCGGATCGAGAGACGTTCTGAATCGAGGGACGGAGCGGGCGTCGACGCCCGCGCGCTGGGCCCGCCTCAGCCGCGGCGCAGCAGCGTGCCCGTTCCGAGACCGCCGCCACAGCACATCGTGACGAGCGCCTGCTCCTTGTCGGCACGTTCGAGCTCGTGGACGGCCTTCGTGAGCAGGATCGCGCCGGTCCCGCCGAGCGGATGACCCAGCGCGATCGCACCACCGTTGGGGTTGACCGTGTCCATGTCGGGCTTGAGCTCGGCCGCCCAGGAGAGGACGACCGAGGCGAAGGCCTCGTTGATCTCCGTCAGGTCGATATCCGACATCTGCAGCTTGTTGTCCTGGAGCAGCTTCTGCGTCGCGTAGATCGGCCCCGTCAGCATCAGCACGGGGTCCGAGCCGACGAGACAGGTGTCGACGATCGTCGCCTTGACGGCGAGCCCGAGCGCGTTCGCCTTCTCGCGCGTCATCAACAGAACGGCGCCGGCACCGTCCGAGATCTGGGACGAGGAGCCGGCCGTATGGATGCCGTCCGGTAGATTCGTCTTGAGCTCGGCGAGTCCCTCGAGGCTGGTCTCGCGCAGCCCGCCGTCTCGCTCGACGCGATGGGTCTGCTTCGTCGGCTTGCCGTCCTCGAAGCCCGTCGGAGCGTCGATCGGCAGGATCTGGGACGCGAAGTGATCCTGCGTCCAGGCCACCTGCGCCCGATCCTGCGAGCGCTTGCCGAACTCGTCGGTTCGTTCGCGTGTGAGGCCCCATTGCTTCGCGATCCGTTCCGCACCCTCGAATTGCGACGTGAGCTCGTGGTGCTTCCAATAGTTCCTGTTGACGGGCGCACCGACCTGCGGATCCTTCGGGATCGCCGAGCCCATCGGGACGCGACTCATCAGCTCGACGCCGCAGCCGAGCGCGACGTCGACGACGCCGGATGCAACGAGTGCGTAAGCCAGGTTCGTCGCCTGCTGAGACGAACCGCATTGCGCGTCGACCGTCGTCGCCGGAACCTCGATCGGAAGTCCCTGCGCGAGCCAGGCATTGCGGGTCACGTTCATGGTCTGCATTCCGACCTGGCCGACACAGCCGCCGACGACCTGGCCGACCTCGCGTGGATCGATCCCCGGGCGGCGGATCACCTCCGCCTGGACGAGGCCCAGGAGATCGATCGAGTGCATGGCGGCGAGCTGACCGTTGCGCTTCCCGAGTGGGCTCCGGACGGCTTCGACGACGACGACTTCGGGCATGGCGGTAGGCCTCTCTCGGGTTGTGCAGGGTGAGTCCGGTCCGGGTGGCAACCGGTCTGGTCTGTGCGGGCGGCGGAGGGTCGAAGCTACGGGAATGGGTCCCGTTTGGCCAATGGCCGATCCGAAACACGGTCGCAGCCCGATTCGCTTCGAGGGCTCCGCGCGCTCAGCGTGGTAGGCGCCGGCTGACCTCGTCGCTCGTTGCCCAGCCGTAGCGGACGGCACGTGCCGCGACTCTCCTGGTCGCGGTGGAAACGGGAATCGCATCGGCGTAGAGACGCCAGGGGCCGTCGTCGAGGCGGTATTCGATCGATGCGTGCTCGGTCGGCGAGTGGATCACGATGCGCTCCCGCTCGACCGCGATCACGGGCGCCGGGGTCTCGGGCTGCCGACCGTCGGGCCAGAAGCGAGCCGCCATCTCGGCTTCCGGCACGTCACTCCAATCGGGCACGCGCACGCGAAATTCGTCGTAGGCGGCCCGCATCCGCTCGAGCTGCGTGCGGTAGGTCGGGTTTCCGGAGACATCGTTCAGCTCGTCGGGGTCGTTCGTGAGGTCGAAGAGCCGCTCTTCGCCCGGCGCCTCGAAGAAGGCGCGCTGGGCCCGATCGAGTCGACCCGCGTGATAGGCGCGACGCAGGGCGCGCATGCTGCGCAGGTTCTCCCGGAATGCGCTCGCGTCTGCGGCGACGAGCTCGGGATGGAAGCTGCGGATGTACTTGAAGCGCCGGTCGCGCACGGCGCGCTGGCGGTCGGTCGTGTCGTCGATCCGGTCCTTCGAGGCGAATACGAAGGTCCGTTCGGCGCGCTCGTTCTGGTCGGGCCGACGGGCCGCCGCCAGGAAGTCGCGACCCTGGAAATGGGCCGGGACGGGCGTATTCGCCAGCCCCAGGATCGCCGCGCTCAGGTCGATCATGCTGATCAATCGCGCGTCGAGCGCCCCCGGCGTGAAGGTCGCGGGTCGCCAGCGTTCGGGCCAACGGACGATCAAGGGTACGCGGATGCCCGCGTCGAAGAGATCGCGCTTGGCGCGCGGCAGACCGTCCCCGTGGTCGCTCGTCCAGATGATGATCGTCGACTCGGCGAGCCCCGCGCGCTCGAGCCGCCCGATCAGCTCGCCGACCTGGGCGTCCATGATCTGGATGTTGTCGTAGTGGCGTGCCAGATCGGTCCGGATCTCCGGAAGATCGGGGTAGTAGGGCGGGAGGACGACGGTGGCCGGATCGGTCCCCTCGATCCGATCGGACCAGCCCCAGCGTTGGTAGGTCTGGAAGGCCTGCATGAAGAAGTGAACGAGGTTGCGAGGTGCGGTTCCGAGCGGGGCGAACATGCCGCTCTCGTGTGTGACGAGATAGTTGATCATGCCGAAGAAGGGCTGCCCGGCTTCGCGATCCGCCCATTGGTCGTCGTTGTCCTCCGCGTCCCAGATCGAAGGCGGCCCGCTTCCCGAGCCCGTTTCGCTGAACTGATAGTCGAGCTTGCCGTGCTGATAGGTGAAATAGCCCGCACGGCGCAGCAGCTCGGGAAACGCCTTGGCGTGTGCGGGCGGAACGGCGAGATAGCGACCGGCTGGCGCCGACGCCGTTCGCATGTGTTGCGTGCCCGTCGAGATCGCGTGCATGCCGAGCATCAGGGCCGCGCGACTCGGGGCACAGACGCCTGCTGTCGTGAACGTGTTCGGAAAGCGCACGCCCTGGGACGCGAGGCGATCGAGATTCGGCGTTCGTGCGACGGGATCGCCGAAGGCACCGACGCGCGCACTCATGTCCTCTGCCACGAGCAGCAGGATATTCGGTCGCGTGGCGAAGGCGTCGCTTGCTGTCGCGGCGGAGGCGCGAGCGGTTTCGCCCGATCCCGGTCCCGCGAGCAGCGCGACGACGACGGCGGCAGCCGCCGCGACACCGGTAGGCGGGAATTCGACCGCCCGGCTCATGCGCGCGGCATACACGGCGGCGATTTCGTTCGCGACGCGTCGACACATCGTCTATTCGATCGGACGCGATTCTGCGAGCGTCGACGCGTCGAACTCGTTCCAGAAGAGCTTCTTGTCGACCGATTCGCGCGGCGGCCGGCCGTGTCGACCCAGCGGCCAACCGATCGGGATCATCACGGCGCTCGGTAGCTTCTCCGGTAGACCGAGCATCCGGTCGCATTCGCTCCCGAACGAGCGATGGAGCGTCGTGAACGAGGCGCCGAGACCGACGGCGCGGCAGGCGAGCAGGATGTTCTGCGCACAGGGATAGAGCGCCTGCAGCTGGGGCTTGCCGCGTCGTTCGAAGCCGGCCACGAAGAGCAGGACCGGCGCTTCGTGAAGATGGAGAGCGAGGTGCAACGCGGCACGCATGTTGCGCATCAAACGATCCGGGAAGCCTTCGCGCTCGCCGCGATCGATCGCCGGCTGGATGTACTCCTCGAAGGTGGGTCGGTAGCGCTCGGCGACCCAGCGGCGCTTCTCGGGATCGTCGACGGCGACGAAGACCCAGGGTTGACGATTGCCGCCGCTCGGTGCGAACGTGCCGGCCTCGCAGACCTTGCGGATCAGCGCGCGCGGGACCGGATCCGTCCGCAGTCGACGGATCGCACGTGCGGTCCGAATGCCCTCGAGCAGAGGGACGGCTTCGCCGAGGGAGGCGATCTCCTGCGCGTCGGGGATGCGACCGGAGTCCGGTAGAGCGTCGTTCATCGCGTCAGCGTAGCGCGGCGCCGGCAGGCTACGCGCCGCTATGCTCCGGCGCCCGTGGCGATCGTGTGCGTGGTCGTCGATCGCGGCAGGAGGATTCGACATGGTCTCGGATATCTACGACGCCAGCCGTTGGCGAGCCGTGCCGGGCTTCGCTTTCGAGGACATCACCTACCATCGCGCAGTCGATCAGGGAACCGTTCGTATCGCCTTCGACCGTCCCGAGGTGCGCAATGCCTTCCGGCCCCGGACGGTCGACGAGCTCGACCGCGCACTCGACCACGCGCGGATGACGACCGACGTCGGGACGATCCTGCTGACGGGGAACGGTCCCTCGCCCAGGGACGGGGTCTGGGCCTTCTGCAGTGGTGGCGACCAACGGATCCGCGGCAGGGACGGCTATCGCTATGCCGAGGGGGAGGCGGCCGATTCGATCGAGGCGGGTCGTACGGGTCGCCTGCACATCCTCGAGGTACAACGCCTGATCCGGTTCATGCCGAAGGTCGTGATTGCGGTCGTTCCGGGCTTCGCCGTCGGTGGGGGACACAGTCTGCACGTCGTCTGTGACCTCACGCTCGCGAGCGCCGAGCACGCGGTCTTCAAGCAGACCGATACCGACGTGGCGAGCTTCGACGGCGGCTACGGATCGGCCTATCTGGCGCGGCAGATCGGCCAGAAATTCGCCCGCGAGATCTTCTTCCTCGGCAAGAGCTATAGCGCGCGCGAAGCCCACGACATGGGCATGGTGAACGCCGTCGTCCCGCATGCCGATCTCGAACGGGTCGCGCTCGAGTGGGCCGCCGAGATCAACAGCAAGAGTCCGACGGCCCAGCGCATGGCGAAATTCGCGATGAATCTCGTCGACGACGGTCTCGTCGGCCAGCAGGTCTTCGCCGGCGAGGCGACGCGACTCGCGTACATGACCGACGAAGCCGAGGAGGGGCGTGACGCCTTCCTCGAGAAGCGTGATCGCAATTTTTCGCGCTTTCCCTGGTATTTCTGAGCCGGTCTCCTCGAGTCGGTCCGGTCGGCTTCGACGCGTCTCAGAAATAGCGAGTCAGGCCGAGCCGTCCTTCGAAGTGACCGACGTCGTAGGCGTGCTCGTAACGCAGCTCGGAGACGAGCGACCAGCTGCGAGAGAGCGTGAGCCGTTGCTCGAATCGTCCGCGGAGCCAGGGCGCGCTGCGGGGGCCCGTCAGCAGGCCGCTCAAGACCTCGGCGCGGGCGGTGTAGCGGTCTCGGGGCGTCGAATAGACGAGGCCGGCTCGAAGCAGCGGGCCGAGGGCGACGTCGCCTTGCAGGCCCGGCGCCGCCTCGAGCGCGAATTCGCCGAAGCCGTAGAGCTCGAGCCCCCGAAGCGGTGCGTTCGCAGCGCCGGCGCCGAGCTGGAGCCGGAATACGCCTTCGGTGTCGAGCCCGCGATCCCGGCGCGAGGACAGCATGCGAGTGCGGAGGCCCGCCTCGAGATGCCAGGCCAGGGGTCGGAACGGCCGCCGCCAGGGGCTCGCCGTCGCGACATCGACGAGCACGAGCTCGTGGAGCCGCACGCGGTCGAGCTCGGGGTAGTAGCGAACGCGGGTGTCGAGCACGCGGATCTCACCGCCTTCGGCAAAGCCGCCCTTTGCATCGATCGCGGCATGGTAGGCGGGCTGGAGTCGCAGCTCGAGGAACGCCTCGCGGTCATGGAGCCCCGAGGCGAGCTCGATGCGTGCCGTTCCGTGGCCCTCGGTTGGAGGGCGATTCGCGTGATCGGCTACGCGGGTCGCGCTCGCGGGTCCGACGGGCGCGGGGTCGCTGGCATCGGTCTCGATTCTGATCCGGCTGCGTGCACGCAGCAGCGCGAGCGATCGAGCACGGGACGCGTCCTGCGTGATTTCACCCGCGAGATAACGATGGCGCAGCAGGTCGTAGGCGAGCTCGAGCGCGCGGGCGCGCGCCTTCGGTGCGAGCGCTGCGAGGGCTGGAGCCTCTGGCGCGAGCTCGCCGCGCGCGAGGCGTTCGACGCGATCGGCGGCGTCGCGCGAGATTTCGGCCATCGCGGACTGCAATCGCGAGGCGGGCGAGGGGCGCAGCTCTGCCTCACCGAGCGTGTCGCCGACCGCCGCGATCGCGCGAACGGTATCGATCGGCGTGACCGCCGGGGGAAAGCCGCCGCCGCGTTCGATCTCGGGCCAGGCGACGGCCAGCACCTGGAGCAGCTTCTCGGAGCAGTTCTGCGTGAAGAAGAAATAGGGCAGCGCGACGTCGCGTAGCTCCCACAGGTGCAGAATGAGACGCTCACGCGCTTCGGTCGACATGCGAAGCGGGTATTCCCAGATATCGCGATCCTGCCAGTCGCCGTAGAACTTGATCTTCTCGAAATAGGGCGCGAGCGAGAATCGCCCGTCGTAGCCGCCGAAGACGCCACGAATCAGGTAGATCGGTCCCGTGCCGCCCTCGGAATCGCCCGTGTAGTCGAGTGCCCAGCCGAGCAGGGGGTCGAGCTGTCCCGCCGCGCGCGCACCCGCGCGATCGAAGCGAAGCAGCGTGTGGCCGAACATCGAGGCCGGATTGCCGAGGAAGGACTCCGGGAAGATCAGCGTGATCTCGACGTCACCGAGCGTCCGCCGCCAGGCCTCGAGCGCAGGACAACGCGCGGTTGCGGCGGTGGCGCCGGGTCCTGCGTCTGCGCTCGATCCGCGCTCCGGCGGGTCGTCGCGCACGAGGCCGCGCGCATGCAGAAATGCGAATCGGGCCGGGTAGCGACATCTGGCCGCGGCCGCTGCTCGCGGGTCGGCTCGAGTGAAGGCTGCGAGCGTCGCATCGAGCTCGAGATCGGGTCGCTGTCCACCCTGGGGATGCAGGAAGAAGCCGGCGCGATGGTAGCCGCGGCGTTCGAGTCGACCGAGACGACGGCGTGCCTGATGGAGCAACGCGCGCCAGGTGGGATCGCGCGCCGCTGCGCCGCGCGCGCTGGGTCCGTCGATCGCGACGACCGCATCGGAGTTCTCCGCCGCGGCGGATCCGGTCGCGAGCGCCGTCGACGAGGCCAGCAGGACGAGCGCCGCCACGGCGGCGGAGCCGAGACATATCGCTCGCGCGCGGGCCGCGGCCCCGGGCCACGGACGCGAAAGGCGAGCGCCGAAGACGGGCCCAAGCATCCGAATGCGGATTCCCGGGCCCGTCTCGGTTCAGCTTCGCGCGTAGCTCGCGAAGTGTTCGTCTTCTCGCATCAGCGCGTCGAGTGCCTCGAGCATCTCGTCCGAGGTGACGGAATCACTCGGAAAGAGCCGATCGAAATGGCGCTGGGCGAAGGCCGCGAAGGCCGGCCGCTCCGAGACCGGGAGGTCGAGCAGGCTCGCCAGCGTATCGAGTGACTCGCCGCCGCCAACCGCCGTATCCCGAGCGAGCGCGTCGAGGCTGGTCGACACATAGTGGCGTCGCAGCGCGCTCGCCGTCACCGTGTCGCGCCCGTCGCAATTGACCAGACCGAACGTGAGCGAGATCGAGTTGAACAGCATGCCGTTCGTCATGGAGGCCAGAATGTGGTAGCCGAGCCCCTTCTTGCCTTCCCAGATCTGCGTCCCGATTCCGCAGCCGACGTCGTTGTCCGCCTGGGCCGCCGTCATCGGCGCCACCACGACTGCGGCGCTCAGAACGGTCGCCTTCACGAGATTCTTCATCGTACCCCCCAAAAGAAATCGAAGTTCCGAATTCGCGGCGCGTCGATCGGAACCCCCGAACGGCGCGAACCGCTCGCGAATTGAAACCCAGATGGAATCGGGCGACAAGCGGCGGGAGCCGTTTCCGGTCGGCGTTCGCGGCCGACCGGGTCGGGCGCGGAGACGGAACGGATGGCGAGCGAATCGAGGACTCAGCTGAACGCCGCGATGCCCGTCTGGGCGCGCCCGAGGATCAGAGCGTGGATGTCGTGGGTTCCCTCGTAGGTGTTCACGGTCTCGAGATTCATGACGTGTCGGATCACGTGGAATTCGTCCGAGATGCCGTTTCCACCATGCATGTCGCGAGCGAGACGGGCGACCGTGAGGGCCTTGCCACAGTTGTTTCGCTTGAGCAGCGAGATGTTCTCCGGTGCGAGACGTCCTTCGTCGAGCAGGCGCCCCGCTCGCAGACATCCCTGCAGCCCGAGCGTGATCTCTGTCTGCATGTCGGCGAGCTTCAGCTGGATCAGCTGATTCGCGGCCAGCGGGCGTCCGAACTGCGCTCGATCGAGCGTGTAGCGCCTTGCGGCATGCCAGCAGAACTCGGCCGCTCCCATCGAGCCCCAGGCGATTCCATAGCGCGCCTTGTTCAGGCAGCCGAAGGGGCCCGCGAGGCCGCGCGGGTCCGGAAACCGATTCTCCTCGGGAACGAAGACGCCATCCATCACGATCTCGCCGGTGATCGAGGCGCGCAGCGACATCTTGCCCTCGATCTTCGGGAACGAGAGCCCTTCCATCCCGGCTTCGAGCAGGAAGCCTCGGATCTCGCCGTCCTGCTTCGCCCAGACGACGGCGACGTCACAGATCGGACTATTCGTGATCCACGTCTTGCTGCCCGTCAGTCGATAGCCCCCGTCGACCTTCTCGGCGCGGCTGCGCATGCCGCCGGGATCGGAGCCGAAATCCGGCTCGGTCAAGCCGAAGCAACCGACCAGCTCGCCACGCGCGAGGCCCGGCAGCCAGCGCTTTCGCTGCGCCTCGGTTCCGTATGTGAAGATCGGGTGCATCACGAGCGACGACTGCACGCTCATCGCCGAGCGATAGCCCGAATCGACGCGCTCGATCTCTCGCGCGATCAGTCCGTAGGCGACGTGGGATACCCCGGCGCCGCCGTACTCCGTGGGCAGCGTCGCGCCCAGCAATCCGACCTCGCCCATCTCGTGCATGATCTCGCGGTCGAAACGCTCCTCGCGGTTGGCCAGCAGCACGCGGGGCATCAGGCGCTCCTGGGCATACTCGCGGGCGCTGTCGCGCACGAGGCGTTCCTCGGGTGCGAGCTGATCCTCGAGGAGCAGGGGGTCGGCCCAGTCGAATCCGGGCTTGTCGGCCATCGTCGTGCGCTCCCCTGGTCGCGTGGCTCGGTCGTCGAGCTCGCGGCGCGTCTCGCTCGAGATCCGTGCCAGCGGACTGGGCGCCGGCGGCCGTTCGAGGGACTAGACTCCCGCGGAGTCTACCAACGCCCGCGTGGGCGGTCGCGTGGCGCGTGTCTGGCCGCTCGCCCGGGCTTCGTGTCAACCGGAGGGAAGAGAATATGCGTTTCGGAACCGCCGCGATCGCACTCCTGGGTGCTCTCACACTCGTCGCGTCGACGATCGCGTGGGCCGCGCCCGAGGTCGGTGCGCTCGCGCCCGACTTCTCGTTCGAGGGCGAGGGCGGCGCGACCTATCGACTGGCCGACTATACGAAGCCCGAAGGCACGAAGCAGGGCCGGGGCGTCGTGATCGCCTGGTTTCCCAAGGCATTCACGCCCGGTTGAACGAAGGAGCTCGCGGCGCTGCGTGACAGCGCCCAGCAGCTGGCCGATTACGACGTCGACGTTCTCTACGTGAGTCTCGATTCGGCAGAGAAGAACGCGGAGTTCCAGCGGGAGATGAAGGCGAGCGTGCCGGTGGTGAGCGACCCGGATGCGGCGACCGCGAAGCGGTACGACGTGCTCGGCTTCGGGGGCCTCTACGCCAAACGCTGGACGTTCTATATCGATGCCGCCGGAGTTCTCCGCTACGTCGACAAGGACGTCGATCCCGCGACCGCGGGACAGGACATCGTCGAAAGGCTCGAGCAGCTCGGTTTTCCGAAGCGCGTGTCGAGCGAGCCGACTTCCCGGGGCCGCGGCGAGGATCTGCCCGAGGACGACGAAGCCGAGAGCGCCTGATTCGGTGCGCGTTCGCGTCGACCCCGAGCGGCCCGCACCGCGCAAGCTCGCGCCCGCACTCGAGGCGCTTCGGCGCGATCAGGTGATCGTCTACCCGTCGGATACGGGCTACGCGTTCGGCTGCGCGCTCTCGAGTCGCAAGGCGATCGCAGCCGTGCGAACGCTCAAGGGCTTCGACGATCGGTCGCGCAAGCCCCTTTCGATGCTGGTCGGCGAGCTCGGCGATTTCGGACGTTATGCGATCATGGGGACGCGTGTCTTCCGGACCGTGCGGCGGATCCTGCCCGGGGCCTACACGATCGTACTCGAGGCGAGTGCGGAGGTCCCACGCGACATGCGCAATCGCCATGGTGAGATCGGCTTGCGGATCCCCGACTCGCCGGTGTGCCGAATGCTGCTCGACGCGCTCGGCGAGCCGATCGTGACGGGCTCGCTCACGCCGGGGGAGGCCGAGCCCGCGCTCGAGGACCCAGAGGAGATCGAGCGGCGCTACCGCGGCCGCGTCGAAGTCGTGATCGACGGCGGGCCGATCTGGCCCGAACCATCGACGATCCTGCAGGCGACGGGCGACACGCTCGAGGTGACACGCGAAGGGAAGGGCGAGCTGCCCTGAGCGGACGGCACGCGCAGATGCATCCGCGCGATGTCGATACGCGTCGCCTCAGCGATCGGCAAACAGGTCGTGCTACCCGCGTTCAAGGGGCTTGACACCCGTTCGCTGGCCTTGACCCTGCCCGTAGACCTGTGGGATCTTGGGCGAGAGCATCCCCGAGGCGGCCCCATGCAACAGCTCAACGGACTCGACGCGACCTTCATCAACATGGAGACGCGGAACGCGCCGACGCATATCAGCTCGTTGATGGTCTATGACCAGTCGACGGCGCCCGAAGGCCGAGTGACGTTCAAGGGCATCCTCTCGAACATGGAGAGCCGGCTCCATCTGGCCCGGTGCTTCCGCCAGAAGATCGTTCGCGTGCCCTTTGGCTTCGATCATCCGTACTGGATCGAGGACGCCGACTTCGATCTGGAGTTCCACGTACGCCATATCGCGTTGCCCAAGCCCGGGGATTGGCGCCAGCTCTGCATCCAGACGGCCCGACTGCATGCGCGTCCGCTCGATCTCGGCAAGCCACTCTGGGAGATGTACGTGATCGAGGGGCTCGACGGTGTAGAGGGTCTGCCGCGCGGCTGCTTCGCCGTGCTGACCAAGATCCATCACTGCGCGATCGACGGCGTCTCGGGCATGGAGATGACCACGGCCACACACGACCTCGAGCCCGACGGACGCCCCGATCCACCCGAGGCGCCCTGGATCGCGGAGTCGGAGCCGTCGCTCGTCGAGCTCGCGATCCGAAGCACGATCAACAACGTTCAGCAGCCGCTGCGCTTCGCCCGGATTCTGAACGAAGCGGCACCGCCGGTCATCCGTACGTTCCTCGATCGCGCCGCGCGCTCCGACGACGATGAGAACCGCGGTCGCGAGGTGCCGCGTACCCGTTTCAACGGGCCGGTCTCGCCGCATCGCGTCTTCGAGGCCACCTCGCTTCAGCTCGACGACGTAAAGCAGGTTCGCAAGCGCGTCGAGGGTGCGACGGTGAACGACGTGATCCTGGCCGTCGTCGGCGGCGCGCTGCGGAGCTATCTCGATCACCATCGCGAGCTGCCCCTCGACACGCTCACGGCCTTCGCACCGATCTCGACGCGGACGGAGAAGCAGGCCGGGACGGCCGGCAACCAGGTCTCCGGTATGTTCGTCGCGCTCCACACGGACGAGCGCGATCCGGTGGCTCGCCTGGAGCAGGTCTACCGCACGACCCAGAGCATGAAAGAGATGACCAAGGCACTCGGTGCGCGCAGCATGACCGACGTCACGCAGACGATGCCGGGTGCTCTGGCGGGGATCGCCGGCCGCCTGGTGGCCCGGACCGGCATGATGAGTCGCATGCGCCCGATCGCCCACTGCGTCGTCACGAACGTTCCCGGTCCCCAGGTGCCGCTCTATTTCACGGGTGCACGCATGGTCGGATCCTTCGGGCTCGGTCTGCCGATGGAGGGCCTCGGGCTCTTTCACGCGATTCTGAGCTACAACGGCGCCATCTCGATCGCGGTCACCGCTTGCCGCAGTCAGATGCCCGATCCGAGCTTCTACGCCGAGTGCATAGACGAGAGCTTCCGGGAGCTGCGAGAAGCCGCGGTCGCCTGAGCTTCGGCTCCTTCGCGAGTCAGGTGATGACGCCCGCCTGTCGCAGCCGAGCGCGCGCGTCGGGATCGACGCCGAGCTCGTCGAGCACGGTCTCCGTGTCCTCGCCGTAGAGCGGGGCCGGGCGCGGCGGCGGCGGGACCGTGCGTGAGAAGCGCGCCGGCTGCCGCACGCGCCGGTAGCGCCCGTAGACGGAATGGACCGCTTCGACGACGCTCCCGTTGTGGACGATCTGGGGATCGACGAGCACGTCCGGATGCGAGAGCACGGGTGCGGCCGGCACCTCGAAGGCCACCATGCGGTCGTAGGCCTCTGCCGTCGACAGCCGAGTCAAGCCCTCCGCGACCGCTCGGGCCCGCTCGGCCGCGTTCTCGTCTTCGATCATGGCGACACCCTGTTGGCGCGGGCTGTCCGCCAGATCGTCCCTGCCCACGGCGCGCAGCGAGCCGCGCATCTGATCGGCCGTGCCGGCCCAGACGATGATCTGGCCGTCGCGCGTCGGCATCAGCTGGTAGCGCTCGCCGGGAACCATCGGATGCGTGACACCCTCGCCGACGAGCGCGTGTCTCAGCATGCCGTCGGGCCAGAAGAAGGCGAGTCCCGCGTCGAGCATCGCGACACGCACGTGCTGACCCGGCGCCCCCTGCGCGCGTGCATAGAGCGCGGCCGTGATCGCCTGGGCGAGTGCGTAGGACGTCGCCTTGTCGACGATCGCGTTGCGCACGAGATCCGGAATCGGAACCTCCGGATTCAGCTGCGCGGACACGTAGCCCGTCAGGGCCTGGAAGATCGGGTCGTAGCCGCGCCGTTCGGCGTAGGGGCCGTCGACGCCGAAGCCCGTGATCGTCGCGTAGACGAGGGCGGGATTGATCGCGCGCAGATCGGACTCCGCGACGCCGAGTCGTTCGGCTGCGCCCGGTCGCCAGTTCTGCACGAAGACGTCGGCGCCGCGGACCAGCTCGCGGAGGAGAGCGAGCCCGTCCTTGGTCTTCAGGTTCAAGCCGATCGATCGCTTGCCCTGGTTGCAGTTCAGGAAGAGCGCTGCCATTCCGTCGCGGAAATTCGCGAGCTGGCGGCTCTCCTCGCCGTACCGGGGCGGCTCGACCTTGACGACGTCGGCGCCCTGTTCCGCGAGGATCATGACCGCGAGCGGGCCCGAAATGACCTCGCTCGCGTCGATGATTCGCACACCCTCGAGCGGTCCGCGCATGTTCGGCTCTCCGCGACGCACGACGATTCGGGTGCCGCCGTCCCGGCCGAGTCTACGCGATCGGCCGGCGAGCGTGTGGGAATCCCGTGCCGGATGGCCGTGGCGCCGGCTGCCTCGAGTGGGCCCACGCGCCCGGCCCGAGGCGCGCTACCGTGCGCGCCGAAAGGGGTATCGCGAGCATGAACATGCAAGTCCAGGGAAAGATCCACGCCACCTTCGAAGCCGAGCAGGTGACGCCCCGTTTTCGCAAACGCGAGTTCGTCCTCGAGCTCGACGGCGCCTCTCGCTATCCACAACTCGTGATGTTCCAGCTGACGGGCGACCGCTGCGAGGCCCTCGACGGGTATTCGACCGGCGAGGAGGTCAAGGTCGAGTTCAGCCTGCGGGGTCGCGAATGGACGAGCCCAAAGGGCGAGATCCGCTATTTCAACAGTCTCGAGACCTGGTCGATCGATCGCCTGGGCGACGCCGCACCCGCGCCGGAGGACGGAGATCCCGGATTCGGCGACGAGCCACCACCGCCCTCAGACATCGACGAGATACCGTTCTAGGTGTCGGGCGCTTCGTAGATCTCGCAGGCCGCCTTGTGGCCACCGCTGATGACGAGCATGCGGCCGAGGGCCAGGTATTGGCCGATCATCAGCCCGAGCTCGGCGATCTCTGCATCCGCGTAGTGCGCGCGCAGCTCCGCCACGAACGCGGGATCGACCTGCCGGAAATCGGTCGCCATCTTCTCCGCGAAGCGAACCGCAAGCGCATCCCTGGGCTCGAGCCTGCGTTCCGGCTCGGGCAGGTGGACCTGAGCGATCGTCTCTTCGTCGAGTCCTTGACGCGTCGCCGACGCGTAGCGTGCGAACAGTCAGGTATCGCACTCGTTCAGCGCGGCGATCTTGAGCCGCGCCAGCTCCTTGATCCGGCTGGGCGCTTCGCCCTCGGTATGTCCCGGGCGGAAGAACGCGAAGTAGCGCTCCATGAAATCGGGCAGGAGCTCCATCAGATTGAGGCCCGCACCGTCGTCGGCTGGTGTCGACACCACTTCTTCGGCGCTCATGGTCGATCCTCCGATCTCGCTTGGCGCAGCAACGCGCCCGTCGAGCCTAGCCCAGTCGCGGCTCGAGGGATCGGGCCGGGAGGACGATCGCGTTCGAGGCGCTGGCAGGCCCGTCCGGGCGGATGGAGACGTCTGACCTAGACTCGCTCGACCCGACCACAGGGCGAGTACCCGAGGAGGGCGGATGTCGATCGGCGTGAGCGAGACCCAGAGCGACGCAGTCGGGACGGAGTCGCACCACCGGGCTTTCCTCGGCTGGCAGATCGTGGCCGTCGCCTTCCTCGCCCAATTCGTCGCGAGCGGCGTCACGCTCTCTGCGATCGGCAACTTCGTGGGACCCGTCAGTGCGGATCTCGGCATTCCGGACTCCGCCGTCGGCATGGCACCCGCGCTCGCGATCCTGGTGATCGGTCTGGTCGGTCCGCTCCTGGGACGATGGCTCGATCGAGGCTGGACCCGACGGGTCATGCTGGCGGGCGCTCTGCTCGCCGGGGGTGGCCTGATCCTGCTCGCTCGCGTGTCTTCTGCGTGGCAGCTTGCGCTCGTCTATGTCGGTCTCGTCTGTGTCGGGGGCGCGCTCTTCGGTGCACTGCCGGCGACGACCCTGGTCGCGAACTGGTTCGTGCGGCGACGCGGATTGATGTTGGGCATCGCGTTCGCGGGTGCGACGGTCGCGAGCTATGTCGCGCCTGCATTCGCGCAGGCCGTGATCGATGCGGAAGGCTGGCGCAGCGCCGTGCGCTATCTCGGCATCTTCACGCTCGTGACCGTGGTTCCGGTCTTCGCCTTCTTCATCGTGAGTCGGCCCGAGGCGGTCGGCCAACGCCCCGACGGCGATCCATCGACGCCATCCTCGCCTCCGCTCGCCCTGCCGGACGAGAATCCGGACACGAAGGACAGCACGGTACCAGCGGAACCGGATTCGGTCGCGCCCGACGGAGCAGGTTCGCCATCGATGGGCGTTGGCGAAGTCGATCCGGGATCGGCGTCCACCGCGACCGACGCAGGCGACGGCATCCCGCTGCGGAGCGCAGCCGAGCTCGCTCGCGACCCGCGGCTCTGGCTCGTCGCCATCGGCTTCGGGCTGGTGATGACCTCGCCCGTCGTGATGATCGGGATGCTCGTTCCCTTCGGCATGTCGCTCGGCTTCACGGGCCAGCAGGCGACGCTCTTCTTCGGCGCGATGGCCCCCTTCTCCCTCCTGGGCAAGGTCGTGGTCGGCGGACTCGCCGACGTGACGCCGCTCAAGCCTTCGATCGCGATGATCGTGAGCGTCATCCTCGTCGTCTGGATGCTACTCTACTCCGATCCGAGCTTCTCGGTCTTCGTGGCGACCGGCGCACTCTATGGCGTCGGCATCGGGGGCGCGGCGCCGCTTCACGGCGTGCTGGTGGGGCGCTGCTTCGGACGGCTGAACTTCGGCACGGCGAGCGGTCTCGGCGGGCTCGCCACCATCCCCCTGATGGTCGGCGCCGTCGTTTTGAGCCAGGTCCTGAAGAGCGTGACGGGGACGCATCACGTCTCGTTCCTCGTCCAGAGCGGCCTACTCGTGTTGGGCGGTGTGCTGCTGGCCTGCGTGCGGATTCCGCCGCCGGTCGGCGCCCGGCCGGGCGGGTCGCCGCGTCGTCCGCTGCCCGCGCGATCCGCGCCCTGAGCTGGGTGTCCGAGCCAGGATGCGCGTGCAAGCCATCGTGGGCCGGTTCCTAGCTCGGTTGCTCCGCTGGTCGGTACCAGATCGGTGAGCTCCAGGCCCGTTCCTGGATCGTCTTGTCGAGCGTGGGCTCGCAACAAGATTCGTAGCCGTCGGGCACGCTCGACCGATCGTCACAGCGCACGCCCGCATCGACGCAGGCCCACTGGGTCCAGCGGCAGCTCGGATTCTCCCGCAGCCGCGCATAGTAGAAGGCGGCGGCCTGCGGGTCGAAGTCGGGGTCGCGCCAGACCCGGCAGAGCTGCTTCGCACCGCTGCCCCGACGTTCGCAAGTGTCGACGTCGACCGACGCACCGTTCTCCCCGCCCGCAATCGTGTAGACGCGCTCCCTGCGCTCGCCGCCTTCGAGCCAGCCCTTCACGATCTCGAGTCGCTCGAGATCGCCGCCGGTCGGATGCGGATCGCGCGCGGCCGCCACGAGGAAGCGAGGCGCCGCCGTCTCATTCGTTAGTGCCGTGAGCTCACCGCCCATCGGGACGCCGCCGGCATAACCGACAGCCGCCAGGTCCTCCGCCGCACAGGCGCCGGCGGGATCCGGCGCCTGCGCGTCTTCCGACGCGCCGCTCGAAGTGGTGGAGACGGTGTCCGGCGGCGCCTCCGCGTCGGAATCCGCCCGACCCAGTGGGTACGCCCAGCCGCCGAAGAAACGCAGCTCGGGCCGGGTTCCACTCGTGGCATAGGCCTCGCGTCGCCGCATCGCCTCGAAGAGGGCATCCCGCGTATTCTCCTCGGCCCAGAGGACGGCCAGTCCGCCCGGATTGAGGGACGTGAAGTCGACCAGACCCGGCTCGTCGAACAGTGTGTTGCCCGGCTTGCCGGCGCCGCCATGGCCCGGGTGGCCGCGCTCCGCGACCAGACCCGGCGTTCCGAGATGGGTGTCGGTGCTACCGATCTGGCCGAAGGCGAGCGGGTTGACACCGAGCTCGCCCTCGAGCGCGAGCCCTCGCTTGAGCGCGTCGCGGGCGAAGTTGATCGGCGCGAAATCCTGCCCGCCGCCGCCGAACGTATTCGGCGCCTTCTCGAAGGCACACCCCTCGTCGGTCACGCCGGGCGAGAGGGCGCATTCCGACTCGCCCTTGTGTTGGATGATCTCGACGAGGCGGTCGTAGCGGGCGCGGAGCGCGGCCTCGTCGGGGCCGATCTCGGCGCCGAGCGTCTCGGCCGAGGTGAAGGTCGAGCCGGCCCCCCAGTTGCTGTTATGCGGGATCGTGATCGCTTCGCAGCCGGGCGCTCCATCGCGGCATTCGCGGTCGAGCCTTCGCCAGAGCTCGATAGCTCGGGCGCTCGTCTCCATGACGGAGATCGGCAGCTCGGGTACGCGCTCGTTGCGGAAGACGACGTTCCGATGCAGATGGCCACCGGCCTTCACGGCGGCGGTCCATTCGTAGGCGACAAAGCTCGTGAACGCACAGGCGGGGCTTCGATCGTAGAAGGCTTCGGCGGCGTCCTGGTGCTCCTTCCAGACGACACCGGCCGCGGCCAGGCAGATCTCGCCCCCCTCGCCGCAAAATCCCCAACGTGATTCGAAGAGCGAATATCGCGCGTTCATCACGAAGAAGGAGGTGCGCGGAAAGTTTCGATACAGGCGACAGGCGAGCGCGTCGTAGCCCGTCAGGTGCGGCGTATTGCAGATGAGTACCTCGCCGAGCTGCTCCGCGTGGTCGGTCACGGCGGCGAAGTCGAGCGGCCGATCGAGCTTCACGCGGCGCAGCGCCTGGTCGCTCGAATCGAAGGGCTGGATTCCGAGCTCCGCGCCGCGCGCGAATCGATAGGCGTCGCGTGGGCTCACGCGGGTATCCTGCGTCGAGGCATCCTGGCTGCGCGCCGTATGGACGTGCAGATCGCCGAAGAACGCACGTTTGTTCGGTGCGAAAGCCGCGCAGGGATCGCGCCGCTCCGTGATCGGGTAGGGTCGAGGCGGCAGCCAGGCTTCGCCGAGATCCCCGTTCGGACCCTCGGCGATCGCCGCTCGGCAGAAGAGCAGGGTCGACGACGCGGAGAGGAGGGTGAGCGCGAGCGGTCCCAACAGGGCGAGCGTGCGCTTCTTGATTCGAGACGTGTCGCGCTCGGCCGGATCGGCTGTGGCGAAGTCTCCCCTTTCCATCGATCCCTTCACCTGGCTCCGAGTCTCGCGCGGCTGGCGTCGATGTCGCTCCCCGGTTCATACCAGATCGGCGACGTCCACAGGCGCTCCTGAATCGTCCGGGGCAGCGCGGGATCATCGCAGCTCGGGCTGCGCGCGCTCGTGGTCGACGTGCTCGCGGGACGCGTGACTGCGTGGTCCTCGCCCGCCTGCTCGAGGCATTGCAGGGCCGACCAGCGACAGCTCGGGTTCTCGAGGACCCGCACGTAGTAGACGGCGTTCGTCGCGGGATCGAATTCCGGATCGGTCCAGACCCGGCAGAGGCGGTCGTGGCCCGGGCCGCGTGGGCGGCAGGTGCGCGGGTCGACCGACGCCGAGTTCGCTCCGCCAGCGACGTCGAAGACGGCTTGACGGAAGCGGCCGTCGCGATCGATCCAGCCCTTCACGACCTGCGCGCGTTGCAGCAGGCCACCGGGATGGGTCGCAGTGCCGGCATCTCGCATGGCAGCGATCACGAAACGGGGCGCGCTCGCGTCGGTCGGCCGTGGCGGTAGGTCGGCGCCCATCGGAACGCCGCCGGCGTAGCCCACTCGGACCAGCTCGGGTGATTCGCAGAGATCCGCCGGGTAGTCCCAGCCCCCGAAGAAGCGCGCCGTGATCCGGGGGCCACTCGTGCCGAAGGTCTCCCGACGTTGCATCGCATCGAAGAGCGCGTCGCGCGAGTTCTCCTCCGCCCAGACGCCGGCCAGCCCGCCGGGATTCGAGGCGATCGAGCGTGTCGCGTTCACTGGGCCTTCGCCCGGGGCGAGACGCAGTGCAGGCGTCGAATCCGGTGTTCCCTGCCAGCCCTGGTAGGAGTACTCCTCGACGTCGCCGGGGTTGGCGTTGTGCGCGTCGGTGGCGGCCACGATACCGAGCTTGAAGGGATTGACGCCGATGCGCGCCTGCTCACGAAATCCCTCGATGAGCGCATAGCGGATGTAGTCCTTGCGCGAGACGCAGCCGCGATCGAGCAGGGCGCCGGCGCCACGTCCGTCGGGCCCGCAATCCTCGAGCTCGGGGCCGCGCCACTCTTCGTATTCGCAGAACTCGTCGGGTGCGCCGAAGACGCTCGCGAAGCCGTTTCGACACTCCGAATCGCCCTTGATCTGGCTGATCTCGGCTAGTCGCTCGATCCGACCGCGGAGTCGCGCGCGGCGCCGCTGCTCCACGGTTGAGAGGTCGTGGCCCGTGATCGCGAACATGTTGCCGTTGCTGAGATTGGAGTTGTGGGGAAGCGTGATCACGTCGCAGCCGCGGCCGGATTCGAGACACTCGACGCGTAGGCGATCCCAGAGGTCGTAGACGTCGGGCTCGTCGATCCAGGCGATCGGCGAGTCGGGCACGTTCGCGTTGCGAAAGATCACGTTGTGGTGGATCTTCGCGAGATTCGGCGTCGCCGTGTACTCGTAGGCGTGAAAGGTCGTGAGGCGACACCGCTCGGAGCGGTCGTAGTGTCGCTCCGCCGCCGCCTGCTGCTCCTCCCAGACCGATCGCATCGCGGCGCGGCAGGCGATTCCGAATGCATCGCCACAGAGCGCTTCACTTCGTGTCGCGCTGCCCGATTCCGGATCGAGCGCCTGGCTGAGCAGATTCATGCGCGTGCCGAGCGCGCCGAGTGGTGCGTCGTCGATCGGGATCTCGCCTCGATAGAGGCGGCAGGCGCGTGTGTCGTAGCGGCTCGAGTCCGGCCGCGTACAGAGTGCGACCTCGCCCTGGAAGGAGGCGTGGTCGGTGAGGGCGACGAAATCGATCGGGCGCTCGAGCCTGGCCGGGCGCGTCGGTCGACCCGCATCGTCGAGCGGCGGCAGGAAGGTCTGCTCGCCCCGAGCGAATCGGAAGACCTCGTCCGGCCCGTTGCGCACGTTCCAGAGCCAGGCGTCCATCGAGAGCGCGGAGTGGACGTGAAGCTCTCCCCAGAAGGCCTGTCGCTCGGGCGCGCGATTCGCGCAGGGCGCGCGTGCTTCACTGTAGGGTCGGCCCGACGGGGCCAGAGCGCGCGTCGGGGACTCGTTCGCGGTCGGGGAACCCGTCGATCGAGCGGCTTCCGGCGCGGCACCGGGCCGGCAGCCGACGCCCGCCACGGCCGTCGCCGCGGCGAGGGCGAGCAGCAGCTGGATCGAGCGCGCTCCCCGCCCGTCGAGCTGGCGTCGCGGCCGAGAATCGTCGCCGGGGCAGCCGAAACGAGGTGTTCGGGGTGAGGCGTTCATTCCTGCTCCGACCGCGGCCAACCGATCGTGGCACCCGAAATCCGCATTCGCGACAAGGAAGCGTGGACCCGGCGCGGCCCGTGTACGCTAGCAGACGGAGTTCGCGCCCCGGGCGGCAGATCCCGGGGTGTGCGGGCTCGCGAAGTCGAATCGACCGACACGATCGGAGTTGTCGCCATGAACGATGACCAGGACGTTTCACTCAAGACCCTGCTCGACGATCGCGCGATTCGAGACGTGCTCGCGCGTTATTGTCGTGGGCTCGATCGAATGGACAAGGAGATGGCCTACGGCGTCTGGCACCCGGACGGCACTGCCTTCTACGACGGCATCTACGACGGAACCGGGCGGGGCTTCGTCGACTGGGTCTGGCAGGCGCATGCGGCGATGGAACGCCATTCGCATCAGATCACGAACACGCTTGTCGAGGTGAACGGCGACAAGGCGACGAGCGAGGCCTACGTGACGGTCGTCCTCTGGACCCTGCCCGACGCGAACGGGGCCCAACGCGAGCTCGTCGGGCGGGGTCGCTACCTCGATCGCTGGGAGCGACGTGGAGGCCGCTGGGCGATCGAGCACCGCATCCATCTGCTCGACCAGTCGAGCTCGTATGTGCTCGATCGGGCTGAGATCTCGCAGGGCAGCACGCGGGACGCGACCGATCTCTCCTTCGATTTCATCCCCAAAGCCTGATTCGTGGACGGTAGATTGTTCCTGGCACGAACCCTGCGATTTGGGGGTGCATGTCGACCTTGCCGCGTCTTGCTCGTCCCCCCTTCTGTCCCAATCCCCAATGTGATTCGCGAAGGAAATCAACCCCTTGGCGATTCGTGAAGAAGGGATTCTTCTTCCGCCAGCGGGCTCCCCGGCAGGTCCAGCGGTACCGCTGTTCACATTGCGGCCGGAACTTCAGTTCACAGACCTTCTCCACCCGCTACTGGCTGCGCCGACCCGACCTGCTGAGCCCGACCTTCCATCGCCTCGTCGCCTGCTCCGGCTTCCGCCAGATCGCCCGCGAGTTCGAGGTCTCGCACTCGACCATCCGAGGCCTGAGCGACCGGCTCGGTCGCCACTGTCTGCTCTACCACGAGCAGCTTCGCCCCCCCTGTCCCGCCGAGCCCCTCGTGCTCGACGGCTTCCGGACCTTCGAGCACAGCCAATACTGGCCGATGGACCTCAACCTGGTCGTGGGCCCGTCGCTGTTCGTCTACGGCTTCAATGACGCCGAACTCCGGCGAAGTGGCACGATGCGGCCGCAGCAACGCGCCCGACGCACCGAGCTCGAGGAGCAGTTCGGCCGTCCGGACCCCCGCGCGACCGAGAAGCAGGTCGCGGCGCTGCTGCGTCGCGTGGTTCCGCCCGGCGGCCCGGTCGTGCTGCGCTCGGACGAGCACGCGGCCTACCCCCAGGCCCTGCGGCGGTTGTCGGACCGGACCTTCGTTCACGAGCGGACGTCTTCGAAGGCGGCCCGGACGACGGGGAACCCGCTGTTTCCGGTGAATCTGTCCGATGGGCTGCTGCGCCACTCGAGTGCGAATCACAAGCGCGAGACGATCGCGTTCTCGAAGCGGCGCCAGTCGATCCTGTACCGAGCGGCGATCTGGACCGTGTGGCGCAACTTCATGAAGGACCGATCGGAGAACGCGAAGCGGGGGACGCCGGCGCAGGCGTTGGGGCTGGCGAAGCGGCGGCTTCGGCTTCGGGACGTGTTGGGGGCGCGGTTGTTTCCGGATCGGGTGGGGGTCTCGGGCTGGCTGGCGGCGTGCTATTTCGGGCGGATTCCGACGCGCGCGATCGAGCATTGCGTGCCGCATCGGGCGAAGTACGCAGTGTAGGTGGTGTAGCGGGAGGCCTCGGGCGGGGACTGAGTGACAGCCCGACGGACTCGGGTCCGAACAGGCACAATCTTCCGTCCACGGCTCAAAGCCTGATTCGTGGACGGTAGGATGGCCCAGGCACGTGTCGTGCGATGTCGGTTGTCCTGCCGAGCGTCCGACTCGAAGCGGTGGCAATCCATCCTGCCCCGGGCGGCGATCCGGACCGTGTGGCGCAGTCCCTATTCGACCTCGACCCGCACCGGAAAGCGCTCGAGATAGAAGTCGAACGCCTCGCGGAGCTCGGCCGGGTCGGCGTCGAAATCTCTTCGCAGGTCGTAGACGATCTGTCCAGCCTTGCCGCGGGGATGTGCCGCCATGTACGAGTCGATCTGGCCGCGTGCCTCGTTCGTCATGGACAGGCCTGCGACCTCGTAGATCTTCTCGACCATGCCGACGTCGTCGGCCATGAACTCGTGGAAGGGTACGTCGATCACGCGGTCCGAGGGCAGTCGATGCCGATCGCGCACGGAGGCGTCGAGCAGGCGGTGGATGCGGTCGTGCCAGTATTCGAGGTACCAACGCGGGTCCGTATGCTTGTAGTTGATCCGTGACGAGTAGGTCATCATCGTCGCCGCGGACTGGATCACCGAGACGGGATCGCGATGGGTCATCACGATCGTTGCGTCGGGAAACGTCGCCATCAGCGGACCGAGCTGCTCGAGGTGTTGAGGACACTTGAGTATCCACCGCTCGCGCGGCTTCACCCATTGCAGGATCTTGAGTCCCGTGAGCAGAGCACCCTGGTAGTGGGGCGTCTGATCGTGGGCGAGGTAGTAGTCGCGCCACTTCGGAGCGCGGGTGACCCATTCGATGTTGTAGCTCGTGAAGTCGGGTAGCAGGAACTCGAGCTCTTCGTGAATATGGTCCGGCTCCATCGGATGCATGGCCGCGATCAGCGGTGACGCCGTTCGCATGCGCTCCCAGATCTGGTTGCAGCGATGCCAGCGCGGATCGATCCCGTCGGGACCCGGTCGCTCGTTCGGATCCGGAACGGGCTCTTGTCCCTCCCAGAGTGGCATCGAGCGGAGTCTCTGGTCCGCGGCGATCAGGTTGACCAGGTGGGTCGTGCCGGATCGCGGCAGTCCGACGACGATGATCGGGCGCTCGATCGTTTGATCGTGGATCTCGGGATGACGTGCGATCAGGTCG
This sequence comes from Myxococcota bacterium, assembly GCA_965223565.1. Classification (GTDB taxonomy): domain Bacteria; phylum Myxococcota_A; class UBA9160; order UBA9160; family UBA4427; genus UBA4427. The sequence continues at coordinate 60,642 of CBDCWV010000005.1, forward strand.
TTGATGCGCAGACGTGTCGTCGCATATCGTACGCAGTCGTTGAAATGCGTGAGCCGCCCGAGTGCGGTGCGATTCTCGTCCTCGTCGACCTCGGAGAGCCAAAGATCGAGGCGCTCGTGGAAGTCGTCCGGCCCCCAATCGGAGAGCCCCGTCGCCGCCTCCGCGGCGGCCAGAACGGCATCGCGCGAGAGCGTCGTCTCGATCGTCTCGGCGTGCGCCAGTGCGGCCTTCTGTCCCTCGTCGAGTACGGGATCGGCGAGGTCCTCGATGCGGATCTTCTCTCCGGCCACCTTCTGCCCTCCGTTCCGGATGCGCGGTCCGCGGGCGACCGCCGAGAGCCAACGCGTCGAGCGGCCACGGGCAGGCCACCCGCCATTGCCGGTATCCCCCGCGCCGCGAGTTCCGGTAGGCTGGGAGCCTGACGCAGGATGGGCGTGGATGCCATGGGCGTCGAGACGCGCCGTTCGCGAGGCGCGCGCAGGAGGCCTAGCAGCGCCAGGACGTTCGAGTGCAACCCAACCGGGGGTGATGGACCGGCGCTCTGGCGCCGTGTGCGCGAAGAAATTTCGACGCCGATCGCGCGCTCGGGGACACTCATCTCGTGGGGCTGACTCGTGGGGCTCGCAGCTCCGGGGTCAGCCGCGAACGAGCGCTCGGCGTACCCGGCCAATCGAGTCGCCTCGAGCGAGTGCTTGCGCTGGGCAGGATCGAGAAGCGCAGAAGCGGACGGAACCGCAGGATACGATGTCGCAGACGACGAAGCTGGACGAGACGATCACTTCGCTCCATCGAGAGCGTATGCAGGACGCGGGTCTACCCGAGGTCGCGATTCGTGCCTTCCTTCGGTCGCTTCGATTCGTGTTCGAGGGGGGCTCGCCGTGGCTGCCGGAGAGCGAGATCGCGCCGGTCGAGTCACTGCCCGGGCTGCCCGATCTGGACCGATTCGACGCGGAGGGTCACGCGGCGCTGTCGTCGGCGGTCGTCTTGAAGTTGAACGGCGGGCTCGGTACGAGCATGGGCCTCACGCAGGCGAAGAGCCTGCTCCCCGTTCGACCGGGGCTCTCCTTTCTCGACCTGATCGCGCGCCAGGTACGCTGGCAGCGTGAGCATTGGCAGATCGATCTGCCGCTCGTGTTGATGAACAGCTTTCGCACGCGCGCGGCGTCGCTCGCCGCGCTCGAGAAGCACGTGCTCGAGACGCCGGGTATTCCACTCGACTTCGTGCAGAGCAAGGTCCCGCGCGTCGATCCCGATTCGGGCCGTCCCATCGAATGGCCCGACGATCCAGAGCTCGAGTGGTGTCCGCCCGGCCACGGCGATCTCTACGTGATGCTCGAGGCGTCGGGCATGCTCGAACGGTTGCGCGCGCGCGGCATTCGCTATGCGTTCGTCTCGAACGCGGACAATCTCGGGGCGGTTCTCGATCGGCGCCTACTCGGCTGGTTCGCGGCGAGCGGTCGCCCTTTCGCGATGGAGGTGGCGGAGAGGACGCCGTCCGACAAGAAGGGCGGACATCTCGCGCGACTCGGAGATGGTCTGGTGCTGCGCGAGAAGGCCCAATGTCCGGAAGCCGACGTGCCCGCTTTCGAAGACGTCACGCGCCATCGCTACTTCAATACCAACAATCTCTGGCTCGATCTCGACGCACTCGCCGCGCGGCTCGCGGCGTCGCCAGACGGTCTGCCGCTCGCCGTCATCCGGAACGAGAAGCCCGTCTCGCCCGACCAGCCGGAAGGCCCGCGTTGCCTGCAGCTCGAGACCGCGATGGGGGCGGCGATCGCGTGCTTCGAGGACGCCGCCGCCATCTGCGTACCGCGTGAGCGTTTCGCGCCCGTCAAGACCACGAACGATCTCCTGCTTCTCTGGTCGGACGCTTACGAAATTACCGACGACGCGAGAATCGTCGCGACCGAAAACGAGCTCCATCGCACGCGTCGAATCGACCTCGACCCGCGCTACTACGGGCGACTCGGGGATCTCGAAGCTCGGTTCGCAATGGGTGCGCCTTCGCTCCGCGCGTGTCGCCGTCTTCGGGTCGAGGGCGATCATCGCTTCGGGGCCGGGGTCACGATCGAAGGTGACGTCGAGCTCGTGAACGCGTCGTCCGAACCGGTCGAGATACCCGATGGTTCGCGGCTCGGCGGGAGTGGTCCGGCCTGAGCGCGTTCAGTCGAGCAACGCCTCCGGAATCTCCAGCCAGCGGGCGCGCAGCCATTCTCCCAGGCTCTTGGCCTGGGCGTCCTGACGCGTGGCGGCGGCGACGCCCTCTTCGAGTAGGCCGTGGATCACGAAGTTGAGGCTACGCAGGGCGGGGAAGCGATGACGATCGATCGGGAAGGCGCCGACCTCCGGTAGCAACCGGACGAGTCGATCGGTCGTGAGCGTCTCGTCGAGCCAGGTCCAGGCAGCATCGCTGCGAGTGAAGACGCCGAGGTTCGCATTGCCGCCCTTGTCACCGGAACGCGCACCGACGACCGCACCCAGAGGCGCCCGGCGCGTCGGGCCGCGCGGCGCGGGGACGTTCGGTCCCGCTGCAGGGACGATCTCGATTTTCGCCCCGTTCCGCCGCTCATCGTTCGGCTCGTAACCGGGGATCTCGGACGAGACGGTCCGTGAATCCGCGCCGAGCAGCGTCACCTCCTGCGGGACGATCCGCGCCGGCAGGCGCGCGGGCTCGTAGACTCCGAAGGGGCGGGCCGGGCCCGGTCCGCCGCCGATCGTGAAGAAGCCCGGAATCGACGAGAGGGCGAGCTCGGCGACCGCATTCGAGAAGGCGCGACCGACCTTGTCCGGATCGGGATCCTTGACGGCGATATGCCACACGCCGATGGCTTCTTCGTTCGAGGCCGGATCGTCCTTGCTCGTCCGCTGCACGCGTGTCGTCACCTGCCGATAGTCGTCGGGCGTATAGGGACAGGCGCGCCAGAACGCCTCCTCCATGACGGCGGCCTTGGCTTCGATGTCCAGTCCGGGCAGGGCGACTCGCATGTCGTTGCGGTACCCGCCGTTGCGGTTCAGACAGACCTTGAGCTTCGTCGGGGGCGGCTCGCCCTGAACGCCGAAGACACGCACACGGTCGGGCGCGACCTCCTCGAGCTCGATCGTGTCGAAGCGCGCCGTCACATCGGGACCGAAGTAGTGCGGTCCGCCGATCTCGTAGAGCGCCTGCGACGTGACGGTGCCGAGCGAGACCTGGCCTCCAGTTCCGTCGTCGTGTTTTCCGATCACGCAGGAACCGTCCTCGGCGACGTCGGCCCAGGGAAAACCGATATGGGACAGGCCCGGCACCTCCTCGAAGAAGGCGTAGTTGCCGCCGGTTACCTGGCTGCTGCACTCGATCAGGTGGCCCGCGACCACGCCGCCGGCCAGTGCATTCCAATCGTCGCGCTTCCAGCCGTGATGCCATGCGGCCGGGCCACAGACGACTGCGGCGTCCGTGACGCGTCCCGTGATGACGATATCCGCTCCGCGCTCGAGGGCGTCGACGATCCCCCAGCAGCCGAGGTAGGCATTCGCCGTCAGGTAGCGCTCGGGATCATCGAGCGGCCGCCCGGTTTCGAAATGCTCGAGCTCCCGATTCGCAATCAGCTCGTCGATGCGGGGCATCAGATCGTCGCCACGCACGAAGGCGATCGCGGGCTTCAGCCCGAGCCGCTCGGCGATCTCGGCGACGGCATGAGCACAGCCCTCCGGATCGAGTCCGCCCGCGTTCGAGACCACGCGGATACCGTCGTCGAGACAGCGGCCCATCACCTCTTCCATCTGGCTCACGAAGGTTCGGGCGTAGCCGCCGCCAGGGCGCTTCGCGCGCGTGCGGGCGAGGATCAACATCGTGAGCTCGGCCAGCCAGTCGCCGGTCAGCACGTCGATCGGTCCGCCCTCGACCATCTCTCTCGCCCCACTCGGTCGGTCACCGAAATAGCCGGAGCAGTTGGCAATGCGAATCGGATCGGCCATCGACGGGACTCCAGGGCAGCGGGGCGCGCGAACCCCGTTCTCGAGCAAGGGCAGCGTTGGCAGGTCTCTACCAGCTCTGGTACCAAGATTCAATACGCGGCTCGCGCGGTGACGAGGCGACTGGGCACGGACAGGGCACGGACAGGACACGAGAGTGAGACAGGGCACGAGAGTGAAATGAAGATCGATTCCGGGCTGATGACGACGGCGGATCTCTCGCAGATCCCCGATCGGGTGCGCGCGCTCGAGGCCCAAGGCTACGACGGAATCGTCACGGCGGAGATCGATAGCGATCCCTTCCTGCCACTCGTCCTGGCAGCCGAGCATAGCGAGCGGGTCGAGTTGATGACCTCGATCGCGGTCGCTTTCGCGCGGAATCCGATGAGCCTGGCGCAGATCGGGAACGACCTGCAGGCGTACTCGAAGGGTCGATTCATCCTCGGTCTCGGCTCGCAGATCAAACCTCATATCACGAAGCGATTCAGTCAGCCGTGGTCGCAGCCGGCGGCCCGCATGCGCGAATTCGTCCTCGCGATGCGCGCGATCTGGGATTGCTGGTATCGCGGCGAGAAGCTCGACTTTCGCGGCGATTTCTATTCGCACACGTTGATGACGCCGATGTTCACGCCGACCAACAACCCGCATGGCTCGCCGCGCGTCGTACTGGCAGCCGTCGGTCCGCGCATGACGGAGGTCGCCGGCGAGGTCGCGGACGGCATGCTGATCCACGCCTTCACGACCGAGCGGTATCTCCGGCAGGTGACTCTGCCCGCGATCGAGAAGGGGCTCGCGATCTCGGGCCGCGGCCGCGAGGTACTCGAGCTCTGCTATCCCGCGTTCGTCGTGACGGGCCGCGACGAACGGGAATGGGAGACGATGCGCAGGGCGGTCGCCGGTCAGCTCGGCTTCTACGGCTCGACGCCCGCCTATCGTGGCGTACTCGAGATCCATGGCTGGGGCGAGCTGCAGACCGAGCTGAACCAGCTCTCGAAGCGCGGCGAGTGGGAGACGATGGGCGAACGCATCACGGACGAGATCCTCGAGACCTTCGCGATCGTGGCCGAGCCGGCCGAAGTGTCACGCGCCCTCGCGCGTCGATTCGGTGGCCTGGTCGACCGAATGCTCCTGACGTTCGCATGGGCGACGGAGAGCGAGCGCGCGGCCTACCTGGAAGAGCTGCGCGCGGCGTGAGTACGGGCTCACCGGGATCGGTGACCGACGATCTGCGCGCGGAAGCGGACGCGCTCCATGCGTTCTTCGTCACGCTATCGGCCTCGGACTGGCAGCGACCGACGGGCTTCAAGGACTGGACGCCCTGGGACGTTCTGGCACATCTGCACTATTTCGACGAGGTCTCCCTGCACGCCGCGGACGGCGAGACCGCGTTCTCGTCTCGACGCAAGGCGCTCGTCGAATCGGTGGGCGAAGGCTTGACTGCCCAGGCGCTCCATCGACGCGACTTCGGCGATCTCGATGCGGCGACGCTGCTCGAACGCTGGCGGGCGACCCTTCATGTGCTGGCGGAGAGATTGGCTCGGCTACCGCCCAAGACGCGCCTGCCTTGGTTCGGCCCGGACATGAGCGCTCGGATGTTCGCGAGCGCGCGCTTCATGGAGACCTGGTCGCACGCGCAGGCGATCTATGACCTCCTGGGCGCCCGGCGGGTGCATACGGATCGGATCCGTCATGTCGTGGCGATCGGAGTGCGAACTTTCGCCTGGACGTTCGCGAATCGCGGGCTCGACGTGCCGGGTCCGCCGCCCCGATTGCGGCTCGGTGCGCCGTCCGGTGCGGTCTGGACGTACAACGAAGAGAACGATGCGGAACGAATCGAGGGGGAGGCAGTGGATTTCTGCTTCACCGTGACCCAGGCGCGTAACGTCGCGGATACCACGCTCGATGTGTCCGGAGACGTCGCGACGCGTTGGATGGAGCTGGCCCAGTGCTTCGCGGGTCCGCCCGTCGATCCGCCGGCGCCGGGCTCGCGCCGCGGAGCGGTGTGAATCTCGAGAGCCACGGGGGAGGTCGCTCGAGCGAGCGTTCGCGACACGGGCGCGGATCGCGTAGCGTTGCCTGGCCTTCGCGGTCGACGCGGGAGTCGAGCGCGTAGCGAACGCCAGCGGGCTGTTCCGCGGCCCGCTAAACGAGGAGTCTTGCGTGGCGCTCAAATTCTCGCTGCAGCTTCCGACCGACCGCGTCGAGCAGCTGGCCGAGTTCGGGACCGCGAACGCGATCGCGGAGATCGCCGTGGCGGCGGAGCAGGCCGGATTCGACGCCTGCTTCGTGACCGAGCATCCCTTTCCGACCGACGAATGGCTTGCAAGCGGCGGTCACCACGCGCTCGATCCGTTCGTGTCGCTCGCGGTCGCCGCCTCCGCCACCGAGCGACTCCTCTTGCATACGAACATCCTCGTTCTCGCCTATCGCAATCCCTTTCTGACGGCGAAGGCGGTCGCGAGTCTCGACGCGATCTCGGGAGGTCGCGTGATCGTGGGCGCCGGTGCGGGCTATCTCGAAGGGGAGTTCGAGGCGCTCGGTGCCGATTTCCAGCATCGCAACGATCGTTCGGACGAGGCGATCCTCGCGATGAAGGCGGCCTGGAGCGGGGAGTCGGTCGAGCTCGAGCGGCCCGGCTTCAAGGCTTCGGGCAATACGATGCTCCCCGCGCCGATCCAGCGACCGCATCCGCCCATCTGGATCGGCGGCAACAGTCCTCGTGCGATTCGGCGCAGCGTCGACTTCGCGCAGGGTTGGAGTCCGTTCCCGCTCCCTCGCGCAGCGACCGGCCGCACCCGCACCTCGGCGATCGAGACCGTCGACGATCTCGCCGCAGGGATTCGCCGCATGAAGGAGTACGCGGCGTCGCAGGGCCGCGAGGAGGCGCTCGACGTGAACTTCGTTCCCTTCGGACTCCATATGAATACGCGGAAGCTGCCCGACGAAGCGTCGCTTCGCGAGCAGCTGGCCGCGCTCGAGGCGGCCGGTGTGACGTGGGTGACGATGGGGCTACCGACGCGGAGCCGGGCGGAGTATCTGGACTCGCTGGCCGGATTCGCAGCCACCTATCTCGCCTAGATTCGCCCAGTTCCCTCGCTCGGCCCAGAACACTCCCCCCGTGCTCAGGGGTTTCCCCCAACGCCCGTGTGATCGGCGCTGCATTCGATCACGAGGGCTGACGCAACGATACAGACCGGGGAATCGACGGCCGAAGGGAGTTTCTCCATTCTCGCGTCGTGATAGTGTTGACGAGATCGCCGCGTCATCGGTTGCACGGGTAGCAGACAGAGGAGTACCGACAGCGATGAAACGCGCGCTCATGCTGTTCGTCGTGCTCTACGCCACCTGGTTGCTGCTCTCGGGTCATTACGATGCGACCTTGATGGCCTACGGCGTGCTCAGCTGCGCCCTCGTCGTCCTGCTCGTGCGGCATCTCGGCATTCTCGACGACGAAGTCCTGCCGATCCATCTCGGGGTTCGACCCCTGCTCTACGCGCCCTGGCTCCTGAAGGAGATCGTGATCTCGAATTTCTCGGTCGCGCGCGTGATTCTCGATCCTCGCCTACCGATCCACCCGCGGATCCTGCGGGTCGAAGCGAGCCAGAAGACGGACGTCGGCCGGGTGATCTACGCGAACTCGATCACGCTGACGCCCGGCACGGTTACGCTCGACGTGCGGGGCAATCGCCTCCTCGTACACGCGTTGACGACCGGCTCGGCCGCCGGGCTCGAGAGCGGCGAGATGGATCGACGCGTCAGCCATCTCGAAGAAGCTGCGGCGCGCCGGGAAGCGCGTGCGCGCGGGGTCGAAGCGTGAACGTGTTCGTCGTCGCGATGGTCGGTGTGCTTGCGACGATGGCCCTCGCGCTCGTGCGAGGCTTCCTGGGACCGACGGTCTTCGACCGCGTCCTCGCTGCGAACATGTTCGGCACGAAGACCGTGCTGCTGATCGCCGTCGCCGGCTTCCTGTCGGGCCGACCGGAGTGGCTCGACCTCGCGATCCTATACGCGCTGATGAATTTCACCGGCATGATCGCGCTGCTTCGCTTCAGCAAGTTCGCGAACCTCGCAGACGACGAGCGGCTCAAGTAATGGAGGATCTGCAGATCGTTGCGCTGGTCCGGGAGGTGCTCGTCTGGACCTGCCTCGTCCTGGGCAGTCTCTTCTCCGTGATCGGCGGTCTCGGCATGTTGCGGATGCCCGACGTCTACACGCGGAGCCACGCTGCGAGCGTGACCGACACGCTCGGTGCCACGCTCATCCTGCTCGGTCTGGCGATTCACTCCGGTCCGAACCTCGTGACCGTCAAGCTCGTCTTCATCCTCGGCTTTCTCTACTTGACGAGCCCGACGGCCGCGCACGCGCTCGTCAAGGCCGCCTACTCCAGAGGGCTCGAGGCACCGGACGTCGAAGAGTCGACGGGTGTGGCGCGGGCGATCGCGAACGCGGGGGAGGGGACCGATGGGTGAGCACGTGATGGGGCCGGCGATCGAGGCCATGCTCTTCCTCTTCATGATCGTGCTCGCGATCCAGATCGTCCGGCTGCGTAGTCTCTTTGCTGCGGCGATGTTGTTCGGGATCTTCTCCTTGTTGGCGGCGGGTCTCCAGATGGTGATGGACGCCGTGGACGTCGCCTTCACAGAGGCAGCCGTCGGCGCCGGCATCTCGACCGTGCTCTTCCTGGGCGCGCTCGGGCTCACGACTTCGGAGGAGACCCGTCCACTCCGCCATCGCTGGACCGCGCTCGCGGTCGTCACGGCGACGGGGCTCCTGCTCGCCTACGGCACGCTCGACATGCCAGCCTACGGAGATCCGGATGCGCCGGTCCACCAACACGTGGCGCCTCATTATCTGGTCGATTCGAGCGAGGAGATCGGCATCCCGAACGTCGTGACTTCGGTGTTGGCGAGCTACCGCGGTTACGACACGTTCGGCGAGACAACCGTCGTCTTGACGGCGGCGGTCGGCGCGATTCTTCTCCTCGGCGGCGCCTCGCGGCGCGACGGCGACGATGACGACGGCGACGACAACTTCTCGCCGATCGATCGGGGAGACGACTCGTGAGCGAGTCGAGCCCGACGCCGATCAAGATGCGCGTCCGGGAGACGCTGGTTCTGCGCATCGTGGGCAAGCTCTTGACGCCGCCGATCCTGCTCTTCGCTCTCTACGTGCAGTTTCATGGCGACTACGGACCGGGTGGGGGCTTCCAGGCGGGCGTCATCTTCGCCGCTGGGCTCATCCTCTTCGGATTGATCTATGGCCTCGATGCGCTGCGCGAGGCAGTGCCGCCGATCGTCGTCGAGATCGGGATTGCGCTCGGCGCGCTGCTCTACGGCGGCGTCGGCGTCGTTTCCATGATGCTCGGCGGCGAGTTCCTCCACTACGGCGTACTCGACGACCACGACCCTGCACACGGACAACACGTCGGTATCCTGCTCGTCGAGCTCGGTGTCGGGATCACGGTCACCTTCGTCATGGTGGCGATCTTCTACGCCTTCGCCGGGCGGCCGCGTCAATGATCCTCGGCGCGCTGACGGAGTTGGTCGGGCACCTGCCGACGCATTGGATCTATCTGGCCGTGATCGCGCTGATGATGATTGGCCTCTATATCGCGATCTCGCGCGGCAATCTCGTCAAGAAGATCATGGGCATCAACATCTTCCAGGCGAGCGTGATCCTGCTCTACGTGTCGATGGGCAAGGTCCTGGGGGGGACGGCGCCGATCTTGATCGAGGGACGGGAGGACGTCGTCTATTCCAATCCGTTACCTCACGTGCTGATGCTGACCGCGATCGTCGTCGGTGTCGCGAGTACGGCCGTCGGGCTGGCACTCGTCGTGCGCATCAAGGAGGCCTACGGGACGGTCGAGGAGGACGAGATCGTTGCGCTCGACCGCAAGCAGGACGAGCGGGCCTTCGCTCTCGAGGAGCGCGAGCGGCGCGATGCGGATCACGCTCGCGCGACCGACGGCGGATCGTCCGCGGCGGGCGGAACCGGGGACGCGCCATGAGCGGATTGGCCCATCACCTGCCCGCACTCCAGGTGCTGCTGCCACTGCTCGGTGCACCCATCTGCTTCCTACTGAGGCGCGAGGCCTGGGCGAGCGCGTTTACCGTCGCCACGAGCATCGGTTGTCTCGTGATCTCGACGACGCTCCTGGGAGAGGTGCTCTCGGGCGATGTGATCGTCTACGAGTTCGGTGGCTGGTCGCGACCCTATGGGATCGAATATCGGATCGACATCACGAATGCGCTCGTGCTCGTCGTCGTCTCACTCGTCGCCGCGGTCGTCTTCGCAGCCGGCCCCGGTCAGGCGAGGCGGGGAATTCCGGAGGGGCGCGCCTACCTGTTCTACTCGGCGGCACTCCTCTGTCTGACAGGGCTCCTTGGTGTCACGATCACGGGCGATGCGTTCAATGTCTTCGTCTTCCTCGAGATCTCCTCGCTCTCCTCCTACATCCTGATCTCGCTCGGACGACGGCGACGCGCGATGATGGCGGCCTTCTCCTATCTCGTGATGGGAACGATCGGTGCGACCTTCCTATTGATCGGAATCGGTCTGATGTATCAGATGACCGGTACGCTCAACATGGTCGATATGGCGACGCGGCTGACCGAGGTCTCCGAGACGCGGACGATCCTCGTGGCCGTATCGTTCGTGGTCGTGGGCATCAGCACGAAGCTCGCGGTCTTCCCGCTCCACCAATGGCTACCGAACGCCTACAGCGAGGCACCGCCTCTCGTCTCCGCGTTTCTGGCGGCGACGGCGACCAAGGTTGCCTATTACCTCTTGGTCCGTTTCTGTCTCGGGCTATTTGGCGCGGCACTCGTCTTCGAGCGGATCGGGATCGACACGCTTCTGCTGCCGCTCTCCATCCTGGCGATGTTCGTGGGCTCGATCGCGGCAATCTACCAGACCAACTTCAAGCGCTTGCTGGCCTACTCGAGCATCGCGCAGATCGGCTACATGACGCTCGGGCTTTCGCTCGCGAGCGAAGCGGGCGTCGCGGCCGGCCTGATCCACGTCTTCAATCACGCACTCATGAAGGGCGCGCTCTTCCTCGTCGCGGCCTGCGTCGTCTGGCGCATGGGCACGACGCAGATCGTCGTGATGCGTGGTCTGGGCCAGCGCATGCCGTTCACGATGGCGGCGCTCGTCGTGGCGGGGCTCGCGCTCGTCGGCGTGCCGGGGACGGTCGGCTTCGTGAGCAAGTGGGCACTCGTCTCGGCGGCGCTCGAGCAGGACCACCTCGTGCTCGCGTTCCTGATCATGGCCAGCTCCGTTCTGGCCGTCGTCTATATCTGGCGTCTCGTCGAGGTCGTCTACTTCGCCGAGCCGGAAGGCGTCGTCGAGCGCAGGGACGCGCCGCTGCGGTTGCTCGTGCCGACCTGGATCCTGGCCGCCGCGACGATCTATTTCGGGCTCTTCTCCGGGTTCACCGTCGAGGTCGCGGAGCTGGCAGCCGCCCAGCTCTACACGGGTGCGGCCGGAGATGCCGCGGCGGCTGGAGTCGGCGCGGCTCCGGCAGCCGTATCGGGAGTGGTTTTCTGACGTGCCGGAACTGAGCCCCGAAGCGATGCCCATGCTATGGGCACTCTTGCTGCCCGTGGCAGGTGCGATCGGCGTGCAGCTGCTCGGTCGCCTCGCGAGCGCCAACGCGCGGGACGTCTGGACCGTCGGAATCGGTGTCGTGACGTTCCTTCAGGTCCTGCGGCTGGTCGAGCCGGTGATGGCGGGTTCGCGACCGGGGCTGTGGCTGCCGGCCTGGATGCCGGGACTCGGCCTGGGCTTCGAGGTCGAGCCGCTCGGACTGCTCTTCGCGCTCGTCGCTTCGGGGCTCTGGGTACTGACGTCCCTCTACGGCTTCGGCTACATGCGAGGGCACGACGAGCCCAATCAGACGCGCTTCTTTACCTGCTTCGCACTCGCGATCGCGGCGGCGCTCGGGATCGCGTTCGCCGGTGATCTCGTGACGCTCTTTCTCTTCTACGAGATCCTGACCTTCTCGACCTTCCCGCTCGTCACACACGCCGGAACCGAGGCCGCCGTACGCGCTGGTCGCGTCTATCTCGGCATCCTGGTTTCGACCTCCGTATTGTTCCTCCTGCTCGCGATCCTCTGGACATCGACGCTCGCCGACACCCTTCACTTCACGCCGGGCGGGATCCTGTCGGGCCGGATCGACGGGCCGGGTGCGCGACTGCTGCTCCTGCTCTTCGCATACGGCGTCGGCAAGGCGGCGCTGATGCCGTTCCATCGCTGGCTGCCGGCGGCCATGGTCGCTCCGACGCCGGTTTCGGCCCTGCTGCATGCGGTCGCGGTCGTGAAGGCAGGTGTCTTCTCCGTGCTCAAGATCGCGGTCTACGTCTTCGGTCTCGACCTGCTTCGTGCCGACGGACTCTCACAGATCCTGATGTGGATCGCAGCGACGACGATTCTCGCCGCGTCGATTCACGCCCTCTATCTCGACAATTTCAAGCGGCGACTCGCCTACTCGACGATCAGCCAGCTCTCCTACATCGTGCTCGGCGCCGCGCTCGCGACGTCGGCCGCCGCGATGGGTGCGGGGCTGCACATCCTGATGCACGCGCTCGGCAAGATCACTCTCTTCTTCGTGGCCGGAGCCGTCTACGTCGTCGCACACAAGACCGAGGTCAGCCAGCTCGACGGACTCGGTCGACGCATGCCCTTCACGTTCGGTGCCTTCTGTCTGGCGTCGTTCAGCATCATCGGCCTGCCGCCCCTCGGCGGCGCCTGGAGCAAGTGGTTCCTGGTGACGGGCGCCTTCGATGCAGGTCAGTACTGGATGGGGGCGATCTTCATGCTGAGCTCGCTGCTCTCGATCGGATACCTGATGCCGATCGTCGTGCGGGCCTTCTTCCGCCCGCTACCGGAAGGCGAGGTGGCTGGCGTCGCGGATGCTCCGCTCCTGATGTTGCTGCCGATCTGCACGACGGCGCTGCTCTGCTTGGTGATCTTCTTCTATACCGATGCGGTCTATCGACTATTGGCGCCGGCGATGGGGCTGGCGCCGGGATGGCTCGAATGAACCCGCCGAAGTGTGCGTATCGCCATGGCTGACCACGGAAGCGACAGCGAACGACCGGTGTCGGACGAGCCGGACTACTGGCTCGATCGGCCCGCCAGCGTCGACCTCATCATCAGGCTCCTGATCCTGGCCTGCGTCGGCGTCGTCTTGGCCGATTTCGCCTACCACAAGCACGGCCATTTCGGCTTTCAGGAGTGGTTCGCTTTCGATGCTGTGTTCGGGTTCCTCGCCTACGTGGGGCTCGTGAACGCTGCGAAGGGCCTGCGTCGGATCCTGATGCGGGACGAGGACTACTACGATGTGGAGTAGCCTCTTCGACGCAATCGTCGTGGGCTCTCCGCCCGGCCTGCTACTGATGTTGGCCGCGATTCCCGTCGTATTCCTGCCCCATCGCGCGTCGCAGGCTGTGATGCTCGCCCTACCCGTCGTTGGCCTCGTGCAGCTCTTGCAGCTCCCGGCGGATTTCAGCCAGGCCTACAGCGTCTTCGACTACCGATTGGAGCTCGTTCGCGCCGACGCGCTCGCTCGCGTCTTCGGCATCGTCTTCCATGTCGCGGCCTTCATCGGCGTGCTCTACGCCGCCCATCAGCGCGACCGTCTCCAGGCTGCGGCCGCACTCGTCTACGCCGGGGCTGCGATCGCCGCTGTCTTCGCGGGCGATCTCCTGACGCTCTTCGTGTGGTGGGAGCTGACGGCCGTCTCCTCCGTCTTCTTGATCTGGGCACGCGGGACGGAGTCCGCGCTGCGCGCCGGCCAGCGCTATCTCCTGATCCAGGTGAGCTCGGGCTTGTTGTTGCTCGCCGGAGCGATCTCGCTCTACGCGAATTCGGGCTCGCTCGCATTCGACCATATCGGAATCGAGTCTACCGGCGGCGTGCTCGTGTTCCTGGCCTTCGGCATCAAGGCCTGCTTTCCCTTCCTGCACGGTTGGATGAAGGACGCCTATCCCGAGGCGACGGTCACGGGAACCGTGTTCCTGTCGGGCTTCACGACGAAGCTCGCGATCTACGCGCTCGCACGCGGCTTCGCAGGCACCGAGATCCTGATCCCGATCGGTGCGACGATGACCGCGTTTCCGATCTTCTTCGCCGTGATCGAGAACGACCTGCGACGCGTACTCTCCTACAGCCTCAACAATCAGCTGGGCTTCATGGTCGTAGGGATCGGGATCGGGACCGAGCTCGCGCTCAACGGTACGGTCGCGCACGTCTTCGCGCACGTGATCTACAAGGCGTTGCTCTTCATGGCCATGGGGGCCGTGCTCTTCCGGGTCGGTACGATCAAGGCGTCGGAGCTCGGTGGCCTCTACAAGTCGATGCCCTGGACGGCATTCTTCTGCATCATCGGCTCCCTCTCGATCTCGGGCTTTCCGCTCACGAGCGGATTCGTTTCGAAGTCGATGGTGCTCTCGGCGGCCAATGCCGAGCACCTGCTGATCGCCTCGCTCGTGCTGCTCTTCGCGTCGGCCGGCGTGCTCGATCATTCGGGGATCAAGATCCCTTTCTTTTCCTTCTTCGCCCACGACAGCGGCAAGCGCGTGGCGGAGGCGCCGCTCAATATGCGGCTCGCGATGGCGATCGCCGCTGCGATCTGTATCGGAATCGGGATCTTTCCACAGCCGCTCTACGCAATCCTGCCCTATCCCGTCGACTATGCCCCCTACACGCTCACGCATGTCTTCACGGTCCTGCAGCTTCTGCTCTTCGCGGCACTCGCATTCGTGTTCCTGTGGAAGATGGGCTGGTACCCGCCGGAGCTCCGCAGCGTGGTGCTCGACGTCGATTGGCTCTGGCGTCGATTGTTGCCGCAGGCCTGGTCCGGTGTCGCCGACAGCTGGCTGATCGTCCAGCGGCGCCTGCTCGCCTTCGGCGACGGACTGCGCCGTCGCCTGCTCGATTTCACGGCGACCCAGCTGAGTCCCTGGTCGCGACTCGGCGAACCCTGGCCGACGGGGGTGACGGCCATGTGGGCGGCGGTGCTGCTTCTCGCCTATTTGTTTCTGGCCTATTGACGACTCGCCTAGGGGATCCGTGCGCGAGAGATTGCCGCCGACTTGAGCAAGCAGAAGACACCTCATCGACCCAAGCACTCCGAGATCCATGCGGATTCGCACCTCGGTTGGCTGCGGGCCGCCGTCCTCGGCGCGAACGACGGCATCGTCTCGACGGCCAGCCTGATCATCGGGGTCGTCGCCGCCCAGTCCTCACAATCCGAGGTGCTCGTCGCCGGTGTGGCCGGACTGGTCGCGGGGACGATGTCGATGGCGGCGGGCGAATACGTCTCGGTCTACTCACAAGCGGATTCTCAGCTGGCGGACCTCGAGCGCGAGAAGGAAGAGCTGGCCGAGCAGCCCGAGCATGAGCACAGGGAGCTCGCCGGGATCTACGTCTCGCGAGGGCTCGAGCCCGAGCTGGCGCGGGAGGTCGCTCGGCAATTGATGGCACACGATGCCCTCGACGCGCATGCGCGCGACGAGCTCGGCATCGTCGAAGGCGCGCGTGCAAGACCCGTGCAGGCCGCGCTCGTGTCCGCGATGGCCTTCGCGGTCGGTGCTGCGATTCCACTCGTTGCAGCTGCCGCGACGTCCGAGCCGCACGCGATCGTCGTCGCCGCAGCTTCGCTGGTCGGTCTGGCCGGACTCGGCGCCGCGGCCGCACGAATGGGTCGCGCCGGCACGTTGCGTGGGACGCTGCGCGTGCTCTCCTGGGGGACAATCGCGATGCTCGTGACCGCAGGAATCGGTTCGCTCTTCTCGATGCCGATCTGACGGGAGCCGGGTCGACCTCAGGAGGGAATCGTCTCCGCTTCGATCTCGTCGAGCAGTCGCTGGGCGAGCTCGGGATCGAGCTGCGCCAGGCGTTCCGCGAGGCGCTCGGGATCCTCCGCGCCCGGATCGCGCGCAGGGTCGCTTCGACGATCGACCGCGACCACGACTGACTCGCGCACGCCCGGGAGGCGTTCGAGCGTTGCCTCGATTTCGCCGGGCTCGATGCGGTGGCCGCGGATCTTGACCTGTTCGTCGCTGCGCCCCATGAAGTCGATCTGCAGGTCGTTGCCGAATCGACCGAGGTCGCCCGTGCGATAGAGTCGGCCCGTCGCATCGACCGAGCCGTCCTCGAAGAAGCGGGCACGGGTCGCGTCCGGATCCCGCCAATAGCCCGACGAGACACCCGGTCCTGCGATGCAGATCTCACCGGTCGCACCGAAGGGGACGCTGCGACCGTGTGCGTCGAGCAACCGCACGCGTGCGCCGGGGATGGGTCTTCCGATCGGGACGCGCGGATGCGGGCCGGCGCTCGTCGCGTGCGTCTCGAGTCGGCAGGCCGTCGCCCACACGGTCGCTTCGGTCGGACCGTATTCGTTATAGATCGAACGTGTCGCCAGGAACGCCGAGTGCCGGCGAAGCAGACTCGGTGGGCACGCCTCACCTGCCACGATCAACGTCTCGAGACTCTCGAGCTCGTCGTCGCTTCCGGTCTCGAGCAGTACATCGACGAGTGAGGGAAGACCGAGCACGTGGCTGACGCGCTGGCGTGCGACCAGCTGTGTCAGCACGACAGGATCGCGCTGCTCGCCTTCGCGCGGGATGACCAGCGCGCCACCAGTCGTGAGCGTCCAGAAGATCACCGCGACCGAGCTGTCGAAGGCGAAGGACGGCAGCAGGAGAAACGCCGACGGGGCGGTCGGGTAGAACGTGCTGCGTGCGATCGTCGAGTAGAGCAGGTTGGCGTGGCTGATTTCGACACCCTTGGGCCGGCCAGTCGAGCCCGACGTGTAGAGTACGTAGGCGCGGTCTTCCGCCTTCACGTCGGCGGCACACGGGTCGGCGCCTGGTGGGCCACCCGAAGGCGCGGCCCACGTTTCGCCGCACACGATGATCTCGCAATTCGTCTCGGGCAGCTCGGCGACACGACCGGCGTAGCTGAGGATCGTTCGCGGCTTCACGTCCTCGAGGATGCGCGCGAGGCGGTCGCTCGGCTGGTCGGGATCGATCGGAACGTAGGCGCCTCCCGCTCGCAACACGGCGAGGAGCGCGACGATCATCTCGATCGATCGTTCCTGGTGGACCACGATCGGCTCGCCCGGCTCGCGTGGGCCCAGCCGGTCGGCGAGTGCGCCGACCTCTTCGTCGAGCTCCCGGTAGCTCCTGGTGCGCTCGCCGCAGACGACGGCGGTCGCATCGGGCTTCGCGGCGACCTGTGTGGCGATACGGTCGAGCACGGTTCCGGCGGGTGGCTCGAGTGGGCTGCCCGTCTCGGCGATCTCGATTTGCGCGCGCTCGCTCGCAGGGAGGACCGGGAGATCGGCGACGCGGCAAGCACCCGATCCGGGCATCGCTTCGAGCAGGACCTCGAGCTGGGCGGCGACCCGCTCGGCCGACTCGACGTCGATGCGCATCGCGTCGAAGACGAGCGTGACCCGAAAACACGCTTCGGGAAAGGCGAGCACGGCGAGCGGATAGTTGCTCTCCTCGAGATAGAGGGGATCCCGTATGACGAGTCCGTCGGTATCGCCGAAGTCGATCTCGATGTTCTCGAACGCGACCATCGACTCGAAGAGCGGGACGGTGCTCGGCACGTCGCTCTCGCGCTGGACCTTCGCGAGTGGGCTGTGCTCGTGACCACGCAGCTCGGCGCTCTGCTTCTGGACCTCGTGGAGCCACGCGACGACGAATTGGTTCGGGTCGATCGCGATGCGCAGTGGCAGCGTGGCGAGCAGCGGCCCGACGATCTTTTCCGCATCGGGGAGCGCCGCCGATCGCCCGGAGAGCGTCGAGCCGAAGACGACGTCGTCGGTGTTCGCATGGCGACCGAGCAGAATCGCCCAGGCGCCTTCGAAGATCGTGTTGAGCGTGAGGCGCTCGGCACGAGCGAACGCTCGCAGGCGCTCCGTGGCCCCTTGCGAAAGGGCCATCGCGACACGTCGGGTCGCACGGGCAGAGGGCGACGGATCCGGGCGAGTGACGAGGTCGCTGGGTGCGTGGTCGGGGGACGTCGTTTCCCGCACGCTCGGGTCGTGGCCGCCAGGTAGCGGGGTCGGTTGCTCGAAGCCGCCGAGACGCGCTCGCCAATAGGGGCGGTCCGTCGCGAAGTCCCGGTCCTGCTGCCAGGCGACGAATCGGCGGTAGGGCGCCGTTGGCTCGAGCGTCGGCTTCGCGTCGCGTCGACGACCCACGTAGAAGGCCCAGAGGTCCCGCAGGACGTGCGCGATCGACCAACCGTCGGCGATCAGATGGTGGAAGCTCCAGAGCACGCGATGGACGTCGTCGCGTTCGCGAAAGAGCGAGATCCGAATCAGGGGTCCTTCAGCGAGGTCGAATCCACGCTCGCGATCTTCGGCCAGGAAGGCTTCGAATCGCGCCTCGAGCTGTGTGGGCGTGGATTCGCGCCAATCGTGCGTTTCGAAGGGCAGTGCGATTCCCTCGCGAACGACCTGGAGCGGCTCGTCGAGACCGTCCCAGGGAAAGATCGTCCGCAGGATCGGGTGTCGCTCGACGACGTCTCCCCACGCGGCGCGAAAGTCGGCCGGATCGAGCGGGCCTTCGATGCAAAACGCGTGTTGCTCGAAGTAGACGCCCGACTCGGGCGCAGCGATCGCGTGAAAGAGCATGCCCTGCTGGACCGGCGCCAGCGGATAGACGTCTTCGATTCCCTCGAGACTCATCGTCCGGCCCGTTCCCTCGACGCGGTCGGGCTCACGAGTCACGTCCCGTTCGGCCGCTCTCTGCTTTGCCCAACAGGTCGGCGAGCTGGCCGAGCTTTCGTTCGTCGCCGTCGATCAACGCGAAACGCTCCGCACCGTCGTCTTCGGCCTCGGCCGTCGATCTCGGATGGGCCTCGCGCCTCGACTCGGCGAAAGCCGAGAGCTCCGCGATCGTCTGGTGCTCGAAGAGATCGGCCGGGCCGAGCGCGTAGCCGGCATCGACGATCCGCGCGAGGATTCGGATTGCCGAGATCGAATCGCCGCCGACGTCGAAGTAGTTGTCGTGTCGCCCGACGCGCGGGACTCGCAACACGCTCTTCCAGATCTCGGCGAAAGCCTCTTCCAAGGGTCCGCGCGGCTCGACGTAGACAGTGCCCGGCTGGGGACGTCCGACCACCGGCGCGGGGAGTGCTGCGCGGTCGAGCTTGCCGTGTGCCGTGAGCGGTAGGCGCTCGATCTGGACGAAATAGCTCGGCACGAGCGCGCTCGGCAAACGAGCGCCGAGCCATTCGGACAGCTCCCGCGGCTCGATCGCGACGTCAGCGACGAAATAGGCGGCCAGGCGCTCGGAGACACCGGGCTCGAGCAGGTCTCGCTCCCCGTAGCCGATCTCGTCGAGGATCTCGTGGACCCTGCGCGTATCGATCGCGTCGTCGAGCTCGGCGAGGCACGCCGCCCGGTCCTTGTGGCCGACGCGGACGTCCCAGCTGTAGGGGAGGGCGTAGTTGTGGAAGCCCTCCTTCCGCTTGTGGACGAAGATGCCGGCGTCGTTGATCAGACAATTCGTCGAGCGACCGGTATCGGCCGGCCGCACCCAGGGCAGCTCGTCGCGGAGGTCGCGGAGCATCTCCTCGAGCTCGACATTGCAGTACCGGTAGAAATCGATGAACTCGACGCGGTCGAAGATCTCCTCGCTCTGGAATAGCTCCGTGTCGAGCAGTCGTGAGACCGCATCGTCGACCCGATGATAGGCCTTGCGCGCTTCGAGCACGCCGCGATCGACCCGATCCGCATCGAAGCTCTCGCCGAGAAAGAGCTCCTCGGAGAGGCGCGTCTCGAAGAGCTGGCCCCGGGACAGCCCGGTCACGACGATCGGAATCCGACGCTCGTGCGCGATGCCCGTCGCGAGCGTGTAGATCGTCTTGAAACAGCCGTGGCAGACGTTGGAGTGACGTTCGAGGCTGTCGACGAAGATCTCGTTCATGGCGGGGGTGCGCATGTAGACATGGTCGACACCGAGCGCCCGTACGGTCTTTGCCACGTTTTGTTTGGCCCCGTCCGAGATGAAGCCGTTGTCGAGTGTGGCGGCCAGTACGCGCGTTCCGCCGCCCATCAGGCCGACGACGCGGTAGAGCGCGTAGGTGCTGTCCTTGCCGCCGCTCAGCAGGACGAGGCAATCGTAGTCTCCGCCGGCTCGCGCCCGGGCCGCATCGAAGATCGCCTCGAGATCCTCGATCGTCCCGAAATAGGCTTCGACGCGATCGCGGTAGCCTTCGAAGGCGCGGCAGAGATTGCAGACGTCGTCGGCGTCGTAGTGCACGTCCGGGTAGTTGGAGGCGAGTCCGCAACGGCTGCAGAAGCGATCGGGCGTGGACTCGTTCGGTCGCTCGATGCGCACGACGTCGAGCGCGACCTCGCGGATTCCGGGGTGCTGCCCGAGATGATGGAGGATCTCGCCCGGCTCGATGCGCACGCCCTGGATCTTCAGCTGATCGTCTTCCCGTCCGAGGTAGACGAGCTCACCCCGTTCGTTTCGGAGCGCACGGTCGCCCGTGCGGTAGACGCGACCGCCTTCGGACCCGGGGTCGTCGAGAAAACGTCGCGCCGTCTCGTCGGGGCGATCGAGGTATCCGCGCGCGATGCCGGCGCCGCCGACGAAGAGCTCTCCGGGGACCCCGTCGGGAACGGGATTTCCGGCGGCGTCGAGCAGGTGGATCTCTCGTCCCGCGGCCGGTCGCCCGATCGGGACCGACGCCTCGCGATCGCGTTCGCGGTCGAAGCGATGGAGCATGCAGCCGACGACGGCCTCGGTCGGACCGTACTCGTTCAAGATCTCGACGCGATGGCCGAAGACCGAGTCGATCTGGCGCGCGAGCTCGGTCGTGAGATCTTCGCCGCCGACGATCAATCGCCGGATCCGGCTCCGCTCGAGCGATCGATCGCGCAATAGGGCGAGATGAGAAGGGGTCAGCTTGAGCACGTCGACCGCGTCGTCCTCGACGACGTCGAGGATCGTCAGATCCGCCGAATCCGATCGGCTCGGGTAGACGACGATCGAACCGCCGGACACGAGCGGAACGAAGAGCGAGGTGATGGTCAGATCGAAGGTCGGCGGCGTGCAGAACGCGAAGGCGAGGTGCTCGCCCGGCGCGTCGCTCGCGTAGACCTGGCGCCCCCAGAGCACGTAGCTCGCGAGGCCCGCGTGGTCGACCAGGACGCCCTTGGGCCGCCCGGTCGAGCCCGACGTGTAGAGCGTGTACGCGAGGTCCTGCGAGCGCGGCGAGTAGAGAGACTCGCTGGTCAGGGAGGGCAGCGTCTCCCAGTCGACGGCGTCGATCGCGAAAGGCTCGCACGCGCGAGCCGCGAATCTCGCCACCTCCGAGTCGCTCGTGACGATGACGAGCTTTCGCCCGTCTCGCTCGAGATCGTCGAGAATCACGTCCATCCGCGTATCGGGATAGCCGGGGTCGAGGGGAACCCAGGAAGCGCCGGCGTAGAAGCTGCCGAGGACCGCCGTCACGAAATCGATGTCTCGCGGCAGACACAGCGCGACACGGCCGCCGGCCGGTCCGAGCCGCGATGCGAGCAGCCCGGCGAAGGCCCGTGCGCGATCGCGCAATGCGCCATAGCGCCAGGCATCGTCGCCGACCCGGACTGCGATCGCGTCGGGCGCCTCGTCGCATCGGCGTTCGAACGCCTCGAGCACCGTCGACTCGGTCTGCGGCGGCCCCGGGGCGGTTGTCTGGTCCCGATCGGCCTGCAGACGTTTCGAGATCGCTTCGGCCTCGGCTGGCGAGATCAGTCGTACGCCGTCGATCGGTTGCTCGGAATCGTCGAGCAGCCCGTCGAGCAAGGCCAGGAAATGCCCCGCCAGCGTCTCCCGCGTGCGCGGGGGGATCGAGGCGCGATTCACGTCGAAGTAGAGCAGATAGTCACCGGCATCTTCGAAGTCGTGGACCTGGAGCCGAATCGCATGGCGCGGATCGCCGAATCCCGCGTGGACCCACTCGGGTCGCATCTCGATTCCGGCGAAGTCGCCGAAGCGCGCATGGATGAAGTTCAGCAGGGCGTGGATGTCTCGCGCGTCCTCGACCGAGCTGGCGCCGGCGCGCGCGTGGCGAAGCAGCGCCTGGCCTTCGCGGCGCACCTGCGCATGTAGATCCGAGAAGGAGCTTCCGGGCTCGACTTCGACCTGGAGCGGAAAAATCTCCATGAAGAGCCCGATCGTCTCACGCGCGGCTCGGCTCGACCGGTTGTGTGCCGGCGTGCCGAGTACGACGGCTTGCTGTCCACTTACGCGGCTGAGGTAGGCGATGAACGCCGTCGCGAAGAGATTGAAGAGCGTCATGTCCAGACTGAGCGTGCGCACGTCTTCGCGTTCCGCGAGGGCACGCAGCCGTTCGCTCCGTCTGCTTCCGAGCCGACAGGGAATGCGATCGGTCGCCGCCGCGCGGCTCGCCCTCGCGATTCCGTACAGCGCGAGCCGCGGCCGCGGTCTCTCGCGCTGGGCCGCCCAGTGGCCCTCGCTCCGGGCGAATGCCTCGCTCTCGCGCTGCCGGGCCTCGAAGCGACGCTGGTCGGCGAAGGGCGGCAGCGGCGATGCCGATCGCGCCGTCGCGTCGCTCGTCGTAGCGAGCCGCGCATACGCTTCGGCCGTATGTCGGAATACGAGCGAAGTCGACCAGGCATCCGTCGTGATGTGATGTTGATCGAGGAACCAGACGAAATGCTCGGGCGCGAGCGCGAGCAGGGCGGCATCGAAGCTCGTCCGACCGAGGTCGAAAGGCCGCCGACAGCGGCGGGTGATCCACGCTCGAGCCTGCGAAAGTGGATCGGCTTCCGCGCTCAGGTCGACATGATCGACTCGTGCGGGCATCTCGTCGCGCACGAGAGCGTGGACCTCGCCGTCGGTTTCCACGTAGACCGTGCGGAGGGCATCACTGCGATCGACGACGGATTGGAACGCGCGTTCGAATCGGGTGGGATCGATCGCGCCGAGCAGATCGAAGCGCAGCGCCATGTTGTAGAGGGGCGAGTCGGGATCGAGCTGCTGCCCGGTCCAGATCATGCGTTCGCTCTGGGTGAGCGGAACGGCCGCGGGTCGTGATGGAGCCGCCGTCATGTCGCCGAATCGGTGGTCGATCCTGTCTGACCACGCATGTAGCTGTCGATCGCGTCGACCGACATGAAGTTCTCGATCGTGACGGCCTCCGGCGGGATCGAGACGCTGGCCGTCTCCTCGAGATGCGCGACCAGCCGCATGATGCCGAGCGAATCGACGAGACCGCTCAGCAGGAGGTTCTCGTCATCGCGGATGGTCTGACCGTCGAGCAACTCGCTCTCGATGTAGCGGCGAATCTGCTCTTTGCTGCTCATGCCGAACCCGCTTCAACCGCTTCTGCTGCTTCGCCCGCATCCCCCGCTCCAGCCGAATCGGGCGCTGGCCGATCGGCCTCGTCGCTCGCTTCGAGGCTCAGGCGGCGGCGATCGATTTTACCAGATGTCGTACGTGGAAAGGTCGTGAGAATCCGAATCCGCGTAGGTGTTGCGTATGCGGGAAGCCGCGCACCGGCGTGATGTCGCAGGCGCGCGCCGAGGGTCGCGTCGACCGGATCCGCAGATACGACGGCCGCTTCGATCCTGCTGCCGCCCTCGCTCGCGTGGGTCCGGACGGGATAGGCGGCGGCCTCCTCGACGTCGGAATGTGAAGCGAGTGCGGCCTCGATCTCGTCGAGCTCGACGCGGTGGCCGCGAACCTTGACCTGGCGGTCCTTGCGTCCGAGGAAGACGAGCAGGCCATCTTCGTAGCGTACGAGATCGCCCGTTCGATAGAAGACGTCGGATGTGCCATCCCCCTTAGGGCGACGATAGAAGGCGCGCTCGTTCAGGTCCGGTCGATCCCAGTAGCCGCGCATCATCGTCGGCGTTCGAACCAGGAGCTCGCCCGCCTCCGACGCCGGCAGGTCCCGGTCCGCGTCGTCGACGACGATTGCTTCGGCGCCGTCCCAGAGAGCGCCGATCGGAACCGGTGTCCCGTCCGCGACACGATCGAGGGGGACCTCGAAATGCGTGCACTGGTTGATCTCGGCTGGACCGTAGACGTTCGCGAAACGCGCATTCGGCAGTCGCTGCATCAGGGCGTGCAGGTATTTGGGCGGAAACGGCTCGCCCCCGAAGAGTACCCAGCGGAGGCTCGAGAGATCGCGCCCGTCGAGCACGCCGCGCAGGAGCAGCTGGATCAGAGCGAAGGGTACGGAATACCAGATCGTCAACCGCTCGTCCTGGACTAGCTGCGAGAGACTGGCGGGCAGTCGCGCGTGTGCCTCCGAGATCACGACCGTCGTTGCACGGCCGAGCGGGCCGGCGAAATAGTCGAAGGTCGACATGTCGAAATGGAGCGGCGAGTGGTTGCTCAGTCGATCCTGTGGTGAGACCTCGTACAGGCGCGCCGCCCGCCGTGCGTAGGCCAGACCGCTCGCGTGTGTGTGCACGATGCCCTTCGGCTCGCCGGTCGAGCCCGACGTGTACATGATGTAGGCGAGATCGTGTTCGTCGAGCGATCGATCCGGTGGGGCCTGCCAGGCTGCCGCATCGAGGGCACTCCAATCATGCACGTCGAGGTCTTTGCGTTCCGTGATTTCCCCTGCAATCCCGACGATCGACCGAAGGGGGACTTCCTCCCTCAGGAGCTCGGCCGTGTCCCGGGCTTTCGGGGGGTGGCTCACGAGCGTGCGGATGTCGCAATGTCGAAGCACGCCGGCAAGCCGCGCGGCCGGTGCGCCGGGATCGAGGGGTACGTAGGCGGCGCCCGCCTTCATGATCCCGTAGATCGCGACCGGTGCCTCGATCGACTTGTTCAGGTAGATCCCGACGCGATCGCCGCGGCGAACGCCGAGCTCGACGAGCAGGTTTGCGAGCTGGTTGGATTTCGCTTCGAGTCGGCCGTAGTCGAGGGATGCGTCGAGAAAGCGGAAAGCTTCGTGGTCGGCATCTTCCTGCGCCGCATCACGAACGGCATGCGTCAACAGGGTGCCCATTCGCTAGAGACCCATCAGGCCGGCGATGATGTTGCGCTGGATGTCGGACGTTCCGGCGTAGATCACACCGCCGATCGCGTCGCGCAGATCGCGCTCGACGTCGTTCTCGCTCAGGTAACCCTGGCCGCCGTGGATTCGAACGGCGTCGAGACCCGAGGCGACGAATTGTTCGGTCAGGAAGAGCTTCAGCATGGCCGCCTCGAGCAGCGCCGATCGTCCCTGGTCCTTGAGCCAGGCGACCTTGTAGAGCAGGAGTCGAGCCGTCTCGAGACGCACCTTCATGTCGGCGATCCGATTCGAGACGGATTGGAATTTCCCGATCGGCTGTCCGAATTGTCGTCGCGTCCGCGCCCGCTCGACCGCCTCTGCAAGCTGCCGCTCCATCGCGCCGAGCTGGGTTGCGAGGATGCAGCACCGTTCGTACTCGAGGGAGCTCATCGAGATCGACGTGCCCGCACCTTCCGGGCCCAGGCGATTCGTCTCGGGCACGAAGCAATCGCGCAGCTCGATTTCTCCGATCGGAACCGTGCGGAGCCCCATCTTCTGTCGTACGCGACCGGCGTGGTAGCCGTCAGAGCTGCGTTCGACCAGAAAGGCCGTCACGCCCCACTTGCCCAGCTTCGGGTCGATCGTGGCGAACACGAGCGCGAGATCGGCGATCGGGCCGGCCGTGATCAGGACCTTCTTGCCGTTCAGGACGTAGCCGTCGCCCTCCCGTCGCGCCTCCGTCTCGAGCGAGAATGCGTCCGAGCCGAATTCGGGCTCCGTCAGCGCATGCGCACCGATCCACTCGCCGCGGCCGAGTCGTGGCAGGTAGCGCCGCTGCTGATCGTCGGATCCGTGCATCAGGATCGGGAGCATCACGGTCCACATGTGCGCGTTCAGCGCGAGCGCGAGGCCGTTGTCGCGACAGCCCTGGCCGAGCGCCTCCATCGCGAGCATGCAGCTCAGCGTGTCGCGTGCCGGCGCCTCGCTGAATCGCTCGTCGAGCGCCATCGACTGGATCCCGAATTCGGCGCAAGCGCGCCAATCTTCGAGCGCAAAGCTGCCCTCGGCGTCG
This sequence comes from Myxococcota bacterium, assembly GCA_965223565.1. Lineage (GTDB taxonomy): Bacteria > Myxococcota_A > UBA9160 > UBA9160 > UBA4427 > UBA4427. The sequence goes on from CBDCWV010000005.1 coordinate 86,665, forward strand.
TGGGCCGCCAGCGAATGTCCGAGCCGGTCGCGCGCGAAGTCGAGCACCTCCTCGCGATAGGACAGCTGCTCTGGCGACCAATCGAAATCCATTTCGCGCCTACGCTCCCCGGCAAGACACTCGATCGCGGTCCGAAAGACCCGAGTCTAGCCGCGCGTGATCGACCGGGTTCGCGCAATTCGCAGGCAACTCGCCGGACACGCGATCGCGATCGCTTCGTCCCCACGGGACCCCGCATATACTCGCGACATGCGCCGCCCCGAGCCAGTCGCTGTTGGGTCACGACCTTCCGAGGGCGTGCCCGAGCTCGTTCGCGTTGCGTGGCCGCCGCTGCTCATGATCGGGTTGTTCAGCGCGTTCGACGCCTGGCTCTCGCAAGCGATCCAGCTTCCCGAGTCCGCGGTCTACGAGCGGGTGCTCGCCTGGGCCTTCGCTCGTGAGCTCGGTCTCTGGTGGCTCTTGCCCGCGATGCTCCTGGTACTCCTTCGATGGCGCCGAGCGACGTTGCCGCGCTGGGAGGAGCTCGACGCTTTTCCCGGCCTGCGGACGTTCGTGTTGCTCGCGATGGGTCTGCTCGTCTGGGACTTCGCGTTCTACGACTACAATCTCTACTTCGAGCGGTGGCATCTCGTCGATCGTGCACTGCTCGTCGCATGCTTCGCCGCGGCGTTCTCTCGCCCCGTCGCCGTGCTTCCCTTCCTCTTCGTGCTCTTCCCCGTGCTCTATCAGTTCCAGTACCCCGGCGGACTGCCCTACCTGTTTCCAGAGAAGCTGCTGCCTGCACACGTGCTGACGCTGTTCGCCAGCTATCTGATTCTGGTCGCGTTCGACCGCGAACGGCGCTGGCCACTGTTATTCGGGTTGCTGACGCTGGTCGCTGCGTCGTACTGGCCCTCGGGCTGGGCGAAGCTGCGCATGCACTGGCTCGAGACGAACGCGATCGCCGACGTCGTATTCGCGGCCCATGCGAATGGCTGGCTGGCGGGTGTCCCTTCGGAGTGGATCGTCCAGATCTCTCGCGCGGTTGCGCTCGTCGATCTGCCCCTGCGGATCTTCACGCTCGTCCTGGAGCTCGGCGTCCTGGCGATGCTCTTTCGACGTGGGGTCGCGATTGGACTGCTCGGCGGTCTGGTCGTATTGCATCTCGGCATCTTCGCCGTCGGAGGCATCCTGTTCCTGAACTGGATCGTCGTCGATGCTGCGCTCGTGGTGGTCCTCTGGCGCCTCGATTCCGAGCGATCCATCCGGATCTTTCGACCGGCTCTGTTCGCCCTGGCGGTTCCGCTCACGCTCGGTGGCTCGCTCTGGCTGACGACCACGGCATTCGCCTGGTTCGATACCCGTCTCACCTACGCCTATCGGCTGACCGCAGTGGGAGAGAGTGGCGAGCGCTACCGGCTATCGCCCGAAACCTTCGAGCCCTATCGGTACCCGATCACCTGGAACCGCTTCGGATATCTCTACCCCGGACGCCAGCTACCCGTGCGCTACGGCGCGACGGGCGACCCGGAAGTCGTGCTTGCCCTGCGTCAGGCCCGCTCGCTCGACGCGATCGAGCGTCTCGAACGGAGCCACGGAATCGTACGTTTCGACCCGGAGGCGAGCGCACGTTTCGTCGATTTCGTTCGCGGCCTCGTCGATGGACTCAATCGACATCCGAAGCTGCGCGCACTCCGTTGGCTCGAGCGTCCGAGCGAGCTCGTCAGCTCGCCCTGGCCGGGCTCGTTCGACGGTGAGGAGAAGATCTGTCGCGTCGAGGTCTCTCGCGTGACGACGCTCTATGATGGAACGAGCTATCGAGAGATTCGGCGGGAGGCGCTCTTTCCGATCGAGATCGATCGATGTGGCGGATCGAGCGGGTCGGCCACGGAATCGGCAACGACACCCGAAGCTCCGACGGGACGGGACTGAATGCGAAGAATCAAGCGTTTCGCCGAGTTCGAGCTGGCGCTCACGATCCACGAGGAAGGGTTCATCCGACCACCGCGGGAGTCCCAGCGCAATTGGGTGGTGAATCGCGCGATCGCCGAGCTCGTCGACGAGCTGCGTTACCTCGATCGTCGCGCGCCGAATTTCATCGCCGGCGGTACGCCACTCGAGTTCGAAGATCGAACGCAGCAGGTCCTTCCCGCGGACCAGATCATGGAGGACTGGCAGCGGCCCGTCATGGAGCGGATGGCCCGCATCGTCACCGCTGGGCACGGTGACGTGCTCGAGATCGGCTTCGGGCGCGGCGTCTCGGCCGAGTTCATCCAGACGCTCGGTGTTCGCAGCCACACGATCGTCGAGTGCAACGACTCGATCGTCGCGGAGTTCGAGCGCTGGCGCGCGCGGCACGACGAACGGGCGATTCGAATCCTGCATGGACTCTGGCAGGACGTTCTGGCAGATACGCCCGCGGAATCCTTCGATGGGGTGTTCTTTCATGCCTATCCGCTGAACGCCCAGGAGCATGCCGACTACAGCGTCCAGGACGTGACCTTCGCAGCCCATTTCCTGCCGACCGCGGCTCGGCTGCTTCGCCCCGGAGGCGTCCTCACCTACCTCACGAACGAGAGCGACTCCTTCAGCCGTGCGCATCAGCGCCTGCTCTTCGAATATTTCGAGGAGCTCTCGCTCTCACTCGCCCGCGACCTCGCGATTCCGAACGATAGTCGCGACGCGATGTGGCAGGATTCGATGGTGATCGTCCGGGCGACGTACGGGGCCGCGGATGGGGTGGGGTAGGGCAGCGATGTCGACCGGGATCGTTCGTGATCGCATCGCGCGCCTAGACGCGGACCAGCGGCAGCGACTCGCAGCCGAGCTCGACCGGCACGAGGCCGTGACGTCGCGCGATTCCGGTCGCACGGCGACGCGGCTCGTCGCCTTTGTCGTGCCGGAGGTCGTGCCGGAGGTCGTGCCGGAGGCAGCGCCGGACGTCGCGCCAGGCGTGTCACAGTCGGCGGACGAGCTTCGGCGGCTGCTTGCGCAGCGCCTGCCGAGTGCGATGGTGCCCTCGGAGGTCGTGTTGCTCGAAGATTGGCCCCGGACGCCGAACGGCAAGATCGATCGCCGCGCGTTGCTCGCTGCAGGGAGATCGGCTGACGCATTGCGCCAGGAGTCGGGGACGCGGTCCAGCGATTCGACCGGATCGATGTCCGGTCCGACGACGGCGCGCAGCGGCACCGAGGAAGCCCTCGCCGAGATCTTCTGTGATGTGCTCGACTGTGGCGTCGTCGCCATGGACGACGACTTCTTCGAGATCGGCGGCGATTCGCTCCTCGCGGTCCAGATCGTCTCTCGCGCACACCAGCGCGGACTCCGTCTCGACCCGAACGATCTCTTCGAGTATCGGACGATCGAGGTGATCGCTCGCCAGCTCGATGCCGCGCCTTTGAGGACCGGCGCGGGCTCCTCGGCGATCGCTGAGGAGGCCGCTGTCGCGACGGGGACGGAAGACCCGCGTCGATCGGCTCGCGCATCGTCGAAGCCGGCGGCCGTCGTGCGGCTCGTTCCGATCAAGACGACGGGTTCGCGTCCGCCACTCTATTTCATCTATACGCTCGGCCGCGGCTTCTCCTACCTGCGCGAGCTCGTCCCGCTGCTCGGTGAGGACCAGCCGATCTATGGCATCAGTCCGCTCGTCGACGGGACCCAGCCGGAGGGCGGTGACATCACGCCCTACGTCGACGTGCTGCGTAGCCATTCACCCGACGGGCCCTATCACCTGGTCGGTCTCTATTGCGGGGGGCGTGAGGCGTTCAAGCTCGCGATCCGACTCCACGAAGAAGCCGGGGAGGTCGGGTTGCTCGCGTTCGTGCAGACGACACTCAACCGAGACATCTTTCGTGATCTCACGCTCGGCGAGCGTTTCGTGGCACATTTCAAGAACCTGTTGCGCACGGGACCGAGCTACATCGGAAATCGCCTGCGAGAGCGCGGCGGGGCGAGCGAGCTCTTCTCGGAGCTCGTACACGGCAACCCGGATTTCGATGTCGAGTCCCAGGTCTTCGAGGGGCGCGTGACCTTGCTCCGTCTGCGCAACATGGTCCCATTCACGGATCCGCTGCTCGGTTGGGGACCCTATGTCCGAGGCGGAATCGAGATCCGTGACCTGCCAGGCGACTGGCTGACCATGCTCGAGCAGCCGTATGTTCGCTCGGTTGGTCGGGCGCTTCGTGCGGAGATGGATGCGGCGATCGCGCGCGAGACCGTCTCAACGGGCGGGGTGGACCATCAAGCCCGGGGGTGACTGATGGGGGGCGAGGATGTGCTCAGCTCGTCGTTGCCGACGCGCAGGGGAGCAGACGCCCGCGGCGTTTTTCGACGTACCAGAGCGCGACGGCGATCCCAGCCGCCAAGGCGATGAGCCCGTAGACACGCGGGGCCCAGAGGATCTTGTCGACGAGGCGATCGACGCCGAGCGATCGCTCGAGCCATCGCTCGAGCATCCAACCGAATGCGATGACGGCGATCACGACCGATCCCAGACGCAGCACCAGATTCTGGTAGATCGGCGTGCGCCGGAGCAGGAAGAGGATCGGGAACGCGAGCAGGATCACGAAGATCTGGCCGATCTCGACACCGAGATTGAAGCCGAACATCGACCAGAAGCGGTGGGTGCGGTCCAGCCCCAGGTTCCCGAGCAGACCCGCGAAGCCCAGGCCGTGGAAGAGTCCGAAGCCGAACGCGATCCAGTGCTCCTGGTTCGCGAAGAGCGGTCGCAGATTGTGAAGTGCGGCGAGAATGATCGAGATCGCGATGACCACTTCGACCCAGCGAGCGTCGAGGGTGATGAAGCCGAGGCCCGCGAGTGTGAGCGTGAGCGAATGGGCCAGGGCGAAGAGCGTCGCGATCAGGACGACACGCCATAGCGCCTGCAAGAAGCTCGCAGCGGGCCACCAGCGGGTCTCGCGAAAGACCAGTACGGCGGGCAAGAGCAGGACGACGATGAAGAGCAGGTGATCCGTACCGATCAGGAAATGATCGATGCCGAGTCCGATCGTGCCGGCGATGCCAGCCCAGAAGGACGGTTCGTCGAGATCGACGCGCTGTCGCGTGTGTCCTTCGCGAAAGGTGAGGAGCGGTTGCTCCTGATTGTTGAAGACACCGCCTTGCCAATCGGTCTCGAGCAGGAGCAGGGTCGAGTAGTTCGGGAGCGCCTCGATCATGGCGTCGAACTGCACCTCGAAGGAGCGGGGTGGCGGATCGAGCAGGTCGACGATGTCGAAGCGGACGGTAAGGTAACCGCCCGATTCCGTACCGAGCAGCTCCCAGTCCGAATAACGCCGCTGCCAGCTCTTCCCCCCCACGGGACCGATGCGCAGCTGCGAGTCGAGGTAGGCCTCCATGCGGGACGCGAGCGGCTGAAAGCGGGCGAGGGCAGAGGTCCTGGCCGCCCCGCGCTCGGCCGGCTGGACGTCGTCGAGTCGTGTCGGATCCGGTACGTCGGCGTCGAGCAGGCGGTTCAGGTCGCCGATCGGGAATTCCAGGCGACCGTCGATTCCATCATCGAAAACGCGGATGAAGAGGTAGCTCTGCGTGCCGCTGTGCGCCGAAGCCTGGGTGCTCGCGAGGGCGGCGAGGAGCAGGGTCAGGACGAGATCCACCGGTCGTCGCCGGCACCTCGCCAGCCTGCCGGTCGCCGCGCTCGGATCGGATTCCTCTGCATCGTCGACCGAAGACATCGCAATACTGTTAGCATGCCGCAGTGCTGGAAGGGATGTGAATGCGGACGCGGCTGCTCCGAGGTGAAGATCTTCGTTCGATCGTCTCCGAGATCGGGCTCGATGCGCTACTCGATGCTCTGATCGCGGAGCTGCGGGAGGCGCTCGAGACCTACGACGCGAAGGCGACGGCGACGTTCGATCGCACGGGCTTTCATTACGTCGAGCCGCGTCTGGGCCTGCTCGAGTGGATGCCGGCGATGGCATCGGGACGCGTGGTCTCGATCAAGACCGTCGGCTACCACCCGGAGAATCCCGCTCGCGCGGGTATTCCATCGGTTCTCGCGACCGTTTCCGTCTACGACTGCTCGAGCGGTCAGCTGCTGGGGATCGTCGAGGGGACGACCCTCACCGCCCTGCGCACGGGCGCCGCCTCCGCCGTCGCGACCGAGATCCTGGCGGTCGATGCACCGATCAGCCTCGGCCTGGTCGGTGCCGGCGCCCAGGCCGTCACCCAGGCGCACGCGATCTCGCGCGTGCGGCGCGTGGACCGGATCCTCGCCTATGACGTCGACCCGGAAACGCTCGCCTCGCTTCCACGCCGGCTCGCATTTCTCGACCTTCCGATCGAGATCGTCGAGGCAGAGGATCGCGACCGTCTGCGCAGCGACGTCGATGTGTTATGCACCGCGACATCGGTCGGGATCGGTGCAGGGCCCGTCGTCGAAGACGGGGATCACCGTGCCTGGCTGCACGTGAACGCCGTCGGTGCGGACTTTGCCGGCAAGCTCGAATTGCCGCAGGAGCTGCTCCGGCGAAGTCTCGTGTGTCCGGATGTTCGTGCACAGTGCATCGCCGAAGGCGAATGCCAGCAGCTCGCGGTCGAGGAGATCGGGCCGAATCTGGCGGAGCTCGTCCAGGGTGCCGCCCGCTTCGCGAATGCCCGGGATGCTCTGAGCGTATTCGATTCGACCGGCTGGGCGCTCGAAGATCTCGTCGCGGCCGATCTCGTTCTGCGCTGGGCGGATCGACTCGGCTGTGGCGAGCACGTCGACCTGCAATCGATCGGGCGGGATCCCTTCGATCCCTACGAAATCCTCCGCGTGGATTCGGAGGATCGATCCCGGTAGTCTGCGCGATCATGGCCGACCTGATCTACGAGAAATCCGACGGAATCGCGACGATCACGTTCAACCGCCCCGCGCGTCGCAACGCCTTCAGCCCGGAATCGATCATCCGGCTCGCCGAGGCCTGGATCGACTACCGCGACGACCCCGACCTGCGCGTGGCGATCCTGACGGGTGCGGGCGACGAGGCGTTCTGCGCCGGCGGCGATCTCGGTCGCCTGCTGCCGCTCTTCACCGGCGCGCGCCAGCCCGAGGACGAGTGGGATGAGCGCCTGATGAACGATCTGGCGCACTACATGTCGACCGCGCTGCTGCGTCCGTTCGAGCTCTACAAGCCGATCGTCGCGGCGATCAACGGCTACGCGCTGGCCGGTGGCTCGGAGCTCCTGCAGGCGACGGATATCCGGATCGCGTCGACGCGGGCGACGTTCGGGTTGACGGAGACCCAGCGTGGGCTGGTTCCGGGTGCGGGGTCGATGGTGCGCCTGCCGCGTCAGGTGCCCTATTGCAAAGCGATGGAGATGCTGATGACGGGCGATGCGATCTCTGCGGACGAGGCGCTCCGGATCGGCTTCGTCAACGAGGTCGTGTCGCCCGAACGAGTCCGACCCCGAGCGCTCGAGTTTGCCGAGCGATTGAAGAAGAACGGTCCACTCGCCGTCGCGGCCGTGAAGGAGGCCGTGTTGCGCACGAGTGGCCTCCCCCTCGAGGCTGGCTATCAGATCGAGCAGGAGATCTCCGGTCGCGTCACGCGCTCACGCGACGCGCGCGAAGGTCCGCGTGCGTTCATGGAGAAACGCGAGCCCGTCTTTACGGGCGAGTAGGCGTATACGAGCCGGGATCGGAGCGAGCGAGCGTCGGGCACAGCTCCGGTCGGAGAGCCGCGCGACGAAGCTCGCTCGGCTCGTCAGCTGAGCGCGCCCGCCGCGGCGATCTCGGAGATCTCTTCCTCGCTATAGCCGAGGATCTCCTTCATGACCTCGAAGGTGTGTTCCCCGATCAAGGGGCCGGCGCGGCGCGGGCGTGCGGGCGTCTTCGAGAACGTCGTGACGGGTCCGTCGAAGATGCTCTTGCCGAAGCCGCCGTGCTCGAGCTCGATGAAGAACTCGCGTGCCGCCAGCTGGGGGTCGGCGTGGAAGTCGGTCGCGCGCAGCGGCACGTACGCGGGGACGCCAGCCTGTCGGAGCTGGTCCGCCGTTTCGAAGCAGGGCCGCTCGGCGAGCCAGCTCGTGACGATGTCGTCGATCTCCTTGCGTCGGGCGAGTCGCGCGTCGATCCCGTCGAGCGCACCACCACCTGCGAGCGCTGCGAGCGCCGGAATCTCGCCGCAGAGCGCCCGCCACTGCTCGCTCGTACGCGTCTCGATCGCGACGAAACGCTCCGTCTCGCGTGCCCGGTAGACCCCGTGCGGACAGCCCCATTCCGAATCGTGGCCGGCGCGATCGAGCACGAAGCCCGTCGCCTGGTGGTCGAGGATCGCCGGCGCGAGAAAATGGATCGACGCCTCGATCTGCGACACATCGATCAGCTGGCCGCAGCCAGCCTCCTCGCGCGACGCGTCACCCTCGCGATCACGCTTTGCGTCACGTTTCCTGTCACGCTTCCTGTCACGAAAGTGCAGCGCAGCGCAGAGCGCCGCCAACGCATAGCGCGGCGAGATGAAGTCCGTGTAGGCGCCCCACGGCGACGAGGGGGCGCGATCGGGCCAGCCCGTGATCCCCGTGAATCCGCCGAGCGCGGCGCCGTGGAGACCGAAGCCGGTGTGCTTGCGTTCCGGACCCGTTTGACCGCGCATGCAGGTGTAGAGCATGACGATGTCGGGATTGATCTCGCGCAGCTGCTCGTAGCCCAGACCCAGGCGCTCGGCCGTCCCCGGCGTGAAGTTCTCGATCACCACGTCCGCCCACTCGACCATGCGGTGGGCGACCGCGAGTCCCTCGGGCTTCGTGAAGTCGATCGCGATGCCGAGCTTCGATTGGTTCATGTTCGCGGCAGTATGGCCCGTCGTCGTGCCCGGCGGTCCGATCCAGGGCGGTAGGAATCGCAGCGTGTCGACGCGCGTCTCGGTCTCGACGCGCAGGACGGTGGCGCCGAGATTGGCCAGATCCTTCGAGATGAGGGGTCCCGCCGCGATCCAGGAGAAATCGGCGACCTTGAGGCCGTCGAAGGCCTGGCTGCGTGGCCTCGGGTCGGTCGTGATCGGTGGGCTCGACTTGCGATCGAGGTCGTCGACCAACGCCTGGTCCGCAGCGAGCCTGGGCGCTTCGCGCGCGTATTCGATCGGCGTCTCGCTCAATCGTGCGAAGGGGCCCGGATAGCGCAGCCGCGTCAGGCCATCGCTCTTCTCGGGCTTCGCTGTCTTCGTCGCCAGCTCGACCCAGAAGTCGCGGTCTCTCAGCTGCGGGTCTGCGAGCAGATCCGGCGGTAGGTAGATCGGTGAGATCAGCCACTTCTGCCGAACGGCCTGCTCCTGGATCTCGGCCTTGGTCATCGTGCGGAGGAAGGCCTTGAACTGATCGAGACCGCGCACGGCGGTCTCGAGTGCGAGCGCGCCCTCCTGGAGCTGTTGGATCCAGGTCAGCCAGTCGACTTCCATCAGGTCGGCGTCGAGTCCGCCCTGCTCGCCGATCCATTTCATGCAGGCGTTGAAGCCGAAGGCACCCTGGGCGCCCAGCACCAGGACCATCGCGACATAGCCGTCCTTGCAGGGCTCGATGACGGGTAGCACGAGACCCGGCACGATCTCCTGACTACCCGTTCGGCTCGCGCGGGAGTCATCGAAGCCGGGCGGGTTCTCACCGACGGCTGCATAGTCCGTGACGTACATCAGGCTCCAGAGCACGGCCGCCTGGATCGAAGTGTCAAGGTGTTGGCCTTCGCCCGACCGATTCCGCGAGTAGAGCGCCATCAGGACATCCGCGGCCGCCTGCACCGAGCCCAGATGCGCCGTCTCGGGCAGGCCGACGGGTACCGGGGCGCGATCCCCGTCTCCCGTCATGTTGAGAAAACCGCCGGCCGCCGAGAGCGTGAGGTCCGTCGCCGGATGGGCGGCGTAGGGACCCGTCTGGCCGAAGGGCGAGATCGACACATAGAGCAGCATCGGGTTGCGCGCGCGGAGATCCTCGTAGCCCAGTCCGCGCGCGGCCATCTCACCCGGCGTCGAAGATTCGAGCAGGATGTCCGCCGTCTCGACCAGCGACAGAAATCGGTCGCGGTCGCCCGCAGGTCCATCGTCGTCGAGGTCGAGCACGACGCTGTGCTTGCCGATTCCCCAGGCACGCCAGAAAAGCGACGTCTCCGGATCTCCGTCCGGTGCCTCGGGGCGTGGCTGCTCGGCCGATGGCCGCATCGCGAACGGCGGCGCGAAGCGCGCGGCACAGCCGCCCGGCGGCTCGATCTTGATGACCTCGGCGCCCAGATCGGCGAGGACGCGGCCGGTCGCCTCGCCGAGTGGTGTGGTGAGGTCGAGGACACGAATCCCGTCGAGTGCTCGTTCCTTCGCCATCTCGTTCCTTCGCCAATGTGTAGAAACGATCCTCAGGGTGTAGAAACGATCCTCAGGCCGCGGGCCGCAGCTCGTTCAGCTCACGCGTGTTGTCGCGCAGGATACGCAGCTTCTGATCCTCGTCGAAGCGGTCGAGCTCCTTGACGTAGTCGAGCGGGCTGGGCATGCCTTCGATATGCGGCCAATCGGAGCCGAAGATCACGCGGTTGGCGCCCATGAAATGCTCGACCTCGTAGACGTCGTCCTCCCAGAAGGGATTGATCCAGACGTGCTCCTTGAAGAGCAGACCGGGATCTTCCTTGTAGTAGTTCGCGATCGCCAGGCGATCGCGCGATTGGCGCAGCTTGCGGAAGAGGTCGGGCAGGAATTCGGCACCGTTCTCGATCGAGGCGATGCGGACGCCCGGATGCCGCTCGAAGAGGCGCTCGAATGCGCAGGTAATCAGGAAATCGTAGGCCGCACGCTCGATGTTGAAGTGCTTGATGTTGGGTGCCATCGCGCTCTCGGCCGCATCGGCCGTGAAGCCGTCGGAGACGTAGCCATGCGTCGTATAGCCCGAGTCGCCGGCGTGGATCACGACCGTGATACCGGCCTCCGAGACCCGCGCCCAGAACGGATCGTGTCGCGGATGGGAGGGCGAGAAGGAGCCCTCGCGCGTGAAGACGGCGGACGGCCGCATGCAGACGACGCGCGCACCTTCGGCGAGCGCCCACTCGAGCTCGCTGCAGGCGAAGTCGATGTCACTGAGCGTGATGTAGGGCGCCCCGAATATCCGATTCTGGTAGGCGACGCCCCAGTCCTCGTTCAGCCAGCGGTTGAAGCCGTGGAAGAGCGCCTTGACCGCCTCGGTATCGTCGCGAATCAACTCTTCATAGAGGACGCCCAGGGTCGGAAAGAGCCACATCGCCTCGATGCCCTGTTCGTCCATCTTGGCGATCCGTGCGTCGTGGTCCATGTAGTAGGCCGGGAGCGGCTCGCGCTCTCGCAATGCGGCCATCATGTTCGTGCCTTCGGGATTGCCGCGCAGAAAATCGGCGATCGCGCCGGGCAGGGCGATCGGGTCCCAGGTCGGATTCTTGACGGCGTGCGCGAGCTTGCCGCCTACGATGTGATGTTTGTGGCCGTTGATCTCCGCCCACTGGACGCAGCGCGCCTGCATGTTCTTCGGCACGTGGCGTGTGAAGGCGTCCGGTGCCTCGTAGTAGTGGTTGTCGGCGTCGAATGGCCGGTAGCCGAGCTCCTGAACGGCCGGGTGGCCATCGGAATGGGTCGTCTGGATCTTGCGCTCGGTCGCCATGGCGGAATCCTCTCTGGTCAAGGCGGGTTCTCCATCGTTCCGTCGTCCGGTCGCCCGTCTGCGCGGTCGGTCTCGACGATCGCGACCCCCGATCCGATTCGGACGCCCCGATCGGGCGCTCGTTCAGGGTCGCTCCGCGCGTCGAAACGCGCGAGAGCACCGTCGCGAGCGCCGAGTCTAGCCGTTTCGCCGCGATTGCGGCAGCACGTGCGTGCGCCCTTCGGAGGCGTGCGGATCAGCTCTTCCCGTTGACCGGCAGACCGGGCGCAAGCTCGGAAAAGCGCCGGCCGACGAGATCCTGCGCCGCCTCGAGTCCGAGCGTCGCCAGCAGCCGTCCGACCCCGCGTCCCTCGAGCTGGAGCTGGGAGCGTCCGCCGTTCGGGTAGCGAAGCCCGACGACCAGCAAGCCGTCCGAGTCGTGCGCCACCTCGAAGCCGACGCTCTCGACGATGGCCTCCGTCGCGTCGAAGGATCGCTCGTCCACGCCGCGCGGCTGGCGATCAGCTGCCATCGGGCCGCGGCGGCTCGACGAAGACGATGTCGATCGGCGTCAGCACGATCGGTGGCGGTCGCATGGCGAGGTGGAGATTCCAGCTCTGGAGTGTCGCGACGTCGACCTCCCGTAGGCGACCGGCGAGCTGCTCCCAACCCTCGCCGGGCTCGGGATGGACGAAACGGCGTACGGGCGGAGGTGCTTCGACCCGTGTCATCGACCGGCCCCTTCGGCGATCACGCCGCGTCGCGCGTCGCTGTAGCCCGAGTCCTCGCGGTAGACCGAGGCGCCGCCGACGATGACTTCGCGAACACCGGTCGCGCGTCGCACGAAGCGAAAGCTCTCGCCCGAGTCGGGGAGATCGAAGGCGAGCTCCTCGGGACCGCGATCGATCCGGTCGGGATCGAAGAGAACCAGGTCGGCGGCCTGGCCTGGCTCGATGCGTCCCCTTCCCGTCAGGCCCCAGAAATCGGCGACGTCGGAGGTGATGCGTTTGACGGCCGCTTCGACCGAGAAGGCCGGATTCGCCCGGACATAGCGTGCAAAGAGATGGCCCGTATCGCCGTAGGTCGCGAAGCGTTGGACGTGCGCGCCGCCATCGCCGGCACCGATCTGGATCTGCGGATGCGCGAGCGCGGTGCCGATCTTCGCCTCGTCGTAGTGGCCGAGTGCATCGGCCGTGAAGCGTGCCGAGAGATCCTCCTCGAGTGAGATGTCCATCATCACCTCTGCCGGGTGCTGACCGCGTTCACGACCCAGCTCGCCGAGCGTGCGGCCGACGTCGTTTCGCGACGACCCGGTCGAGGCGGACAATTTCGTGGTCTCGAGATGGAAATCGAGCGCGATCGGCATCGCTTCTGTCTCGGTCTCCGCAGCGAGCGCCTTGCGGGTGTCCGGATCGGCGAATGCCTGCGTGATCGCCTCGCGGCCCGAGAGCAGCACGCCCATCCAGGTCGGCATGGCCGAGAAGACCGCGCTTACCTGGCTCAGGTCGAAGGTCATGTCGAGTGGTCGCGTCTGCATCTGGGCGACGACGCGGGCGCCGCGCGCGGCGTGCAGCTCGAGCCGTTCGATGGCCGCTTCGACCAGACCGGGGGTCGAAGCGCTCTCGAAGAGCGGCGAGAAGGTGACGGGAATTCCATGGCGGAGCGAGAGCTCCGCCATGATATCGATCCGCGAACACAGGAGATCCGCGGCCCAGAACTCCGGCAGCAGCTGGAGCGGTCGCCCGCGTTCGCCCAACACGGCGCAGAGCGCGTCGAGCTCGCTCATCGTCGCCAGGCGGCTCGGCACGGGGCGGAACTCGTGATCGACGTCCGAGAAGCTCGTGCTCATGCCGAGGGCACCACCGTCGAGGCATTCGCGCAGCAGGTCGGCGAGCGCACGGATCTCGTCCGGCGTCGAGGCGCGATCGCGGCTCTCGTAGCCCAGCACCCAGAGTCGCAGCAGACTGTGTCCGGCCAGCGGGGCGACGTTGATGCCGAGCGACGGCGCGATTGCCTCGTTGTACTCCGCCATCGATTCCCAGCGCCAATCGAGTCCGGCGTCGAAAGCGCTGCGCGGCATCTCCTCGATCTGGCGGAAGACGGCGCCGAGGAACTCGCGATGGTCCGCCTTGAGTGGCGCGAGTGAGAGGGAGCAATTGCCCGGAACGACGGTCGTCACGCCGTGCTCGAGCGCGGGCTGTGCCAGTCCGTCCCAGCTGAGCTGCGCGTCGTAGTGGGTATGCGGGTCGATGAAGCCCGGGGCGACGACCAGCCCGGTTGCGTCGACTACGTGCGTTGCCGAAGCGCTCTCGGGCGCGAGATCGTGGCCGACCGCGGCGATCTGGTCGCCTCGAATCCCTACGTCCCCCAGCTCCGCCGGCCTTCCGGATCCGTCACAGATGTGTCCATTGCGAACGAGCAGATCGAACATCGGGGGTCTCCTGTCTTCCGTCATGCGGCCTATTATGGCGCATTCGGGTCGATCGGCCGGGGCGGGGGCGCCGCCGAGAGGCACGCCAGACGCATGGGAGCCACGAAGGCCGGATGGAGAAGCTCATCATCGACGCTCGTCTCAACGAGTACACGCCGCGCGAGCCCAATCCCCATATCCCATTCTCGCCGGAGGAGATCGCCGCAGACGCTGCGGCGTGTCGGGAGGCGGGTGCGTCGATCGTCCACTACCACGCGCGCGATCCCGAATCCGGTGCGCCGTCGAACGACGCGTCGCTCTATGCGGAGGCGGCGCGCCGGATTCGCGCTGCCTGCGATGCGATCGTGATGCCCACGCTCGGCGCCAATACCGTGACGGATCTCGATGCGCGGATCGGACACATCGAATCGATGGCCGGAGACGACGCGACTCGCGCGGAGCTGGCACCGCTCGACCTCGCGAGCGTCTCGCTCGCGATCTGGCGCTCGGGCGCTCGGGCGACCCGTCGGTCGGCGGTGCTTCGCTCGTCTATCACAACTCGGTCGAGACGCTCGCGGCGTTGGCTGCGCGCGCGCGTGCCGCGGGTGCCGCACCGATGGCGGCGATCTGGAACGTCGGCAGCTTGCGCCTGCTCGAAGCGTTCGTCGAGACAGGGGTCTTGCCGCGGACGATCTTCGCCGAGCTCTTCACGACCGAAGGCGGACTGATCGCCGGACATCCGGGCAGCGTCGCAGGATTGCAGGCATTGATCGATTTCGTTCCCGACGAGATCGACTGCGTCTGGGCCGCCGCCTGCTATGGCGCCAACGCGATGCCGCTCGTCGAGCACGCGATCGCGGGCGGCGGCCACGTGGCGATCGGACTGGGCGACTACGCCTATCCGGAGCTCGCGGGTGGCAAACCGACGAACGCCCAGGTGATCGAGGCCGTCGTCGCGTTGGCGCGACGTCACGGTCGCGAGATCGCGACCCCCGACGAGGCGCGCGCGCGACTCGCGCTTCCGACACCGTGACGGATGCCTCGACCGCACGACCCGGCTGTCAGGTGTTGATCTCGGTCGGTGCCGCATTCTCGCCTGAGGCATAGGCACGCTCGGCCAGCCGCTCGACGCCGAGTGTCACGGCCGGGCTCTCGCCGTCGACATGACCCGCGATCCCCTTGTAGAGGGAGTAACCGCAGAGCTCGAGCAGGCGGTCTGGGAAAGTCCGCGCGATCTCGCGAGGAATGCCGACGTAGTGGTTCTGCTGGGTGCGGATGAAGCCCGAGCAATACTGCACGTTGATGCCCATGCGCCAGGATTCCTGGCTGCGATTTCGCCCCGAGCCGTGCCACAGGCTGCCATGAAAGACGAGCACGCTCCCGGCGGGCATTTCCGCAGCGATCGATTCGTACTCGCGACTGTAGTCCGGAAGGTGATCGTATCGGTGCGAGCCGGGGACGAGTCGGGTCGCACCGTTCTCGAGCGTGAAATCCGTGAGTGCCCAGATCGTGGTGCAGACGTAGGCGGGATGGGGGCGCGGTACGTCGATCACGAAATCGTCGGGATGGAGCGGCTGGGGCACCTCGCCGGGCCCCAGGTCCATCGAGGTCATTCCGGAGAGCAGACAGCCGGGCTCGAGCACGCGTTCGACGAGGGGGAGTACGGCGTCGTGGACGGGCATCTTCTGGAACGAGGCTGATTTCGCGAGCAGGTTGTACGTGCGCAACGTCTTGAAGCCCTCGACGGTGTTGCCCGTCGGCGCAATCGCGCGCTCGCGTTCGACGCGATGGATCTCGTCGCGAATCTCTGCCACGAGATCGTCTTCGATCACGCGTTCGAGAATCGTGTAGCCGTCGCGGTCGATCCGCTCGAGGTGGCTTTCGATCTGGCTCTCGTCCATCGTGTCACCGCACAGTCTGTCCGCCGAGGGCGTGAAAGGACCGGGAGGGGCTCGGCTCGCCCGTTCCCGCTCGACGGGTAGGTCGACGCCGGGCCGCTCTCGAGAGCGATCTACCCGGGCCCGTCGCTCCCGAGCATACCAATCACCTTCGCTCGTGCAGAAGGGCCGCAGGCCGGTCTCAGGCTGCCTCGAATCCGAGTGCGACGAGCGGGTCGACGTAGTCGTAGCCGAGGGCGGCCGCGACGGCGGGCTCGGTCACGTGACCGCGCGCGACGTTCAGCCCGCTGCGCAGGTGGACATCGCGGGCGAGCGCCGCGGTGACACCCTCGCTCGAGAGCCCCCGCACGAAGGGAAGCGTCGCGTGGTTCAGCGCATGCGTCGCCGTCCGCGGCACGGCGCCCGGCATGTTCGCCACGCAGTAGTGCACGACGCCATCGACGAGAAACGTCGGATCGTCGTGGGTCGTCGGTCGCGACGTCTCGAAGCAGCCGCCCTGGTCGATCGCGACGTCGACCACGACCGAACCGGGTCGCATCGCGGCAATCTGCTCGCGCGACACGAGGTGCGGCGCCGCGGCCCCCTTGACGAGCACGGCCCCGACGAGGAGGTCCGCCTCACGCACATAGGTGTCGACGGCGCTGGCGGTCGAGTAGATCGTCTTCAAAGCGACGCCGAAGCGGGCGGAGAGCTGCTCGAGCGTGATCGTGTCGCGATCGAGCACGGTCACGTCCGCGCCGAGACCGACTGCCATCTCGATCGCATTGCGACCGACGACACCCCCGCCCAACACGACGACCCGGGCCGGCTCGACGCCCGGCACCCCGCCGAGCAGGAGACCCGCCCCGCCGCGAGAGGCTTCGAGACTCGAAGCGCCGGCCTGGATTGCCATGCGACCCGCGACCTGCGACATCGGCTTCAGGAGGGGGAGCCCGCCGCGCGCGTCCGTCACCGTCTCGTAGGCGATACAGATCGCGCCACTCGCGACGAGCGCCTTGGTCTGCTCGGCGTCGGGTGCCAGATGAAGGTAGGTGAAGATCGTGTGCTCCGGTCGCAGTCGCTCGCACTCGATCGCCTGCGGCTCCTTGACTTTGACGATCAGCTCCGCGCGTTCGAAGACCTGGTCGGCGCTCTCGACGATTCGCGCGCCGGCGGCGCGGTAGTCGTCGTCGCTCGCGCCGATGCCCGAGCCCGCGCCGGACTCGACGATCAGGACGTGCCCATCCCGACACAGCTCGCCGACGCTCGCCGGCGTGAGCCCCACACGGCGCTCCGCTGCCTTGATCTCTTTCGGAACACCGATCTGCATTGCCCACGTACCTCGATGCCAGTCGTCGCGCGAGCACGCACCCAAGCCTGTGCCACGCCCAGGATCCATCGACCCGTTCTCATTGAGTCTGAACAGGCCGCGGCATGTCAAGCGGATCGTTCGCGCTCGCGCGCGCCGCAGCGCCACGTATCGCGCAGAAACGCCGCATTCTGACCCGCAAATGGGTGTCTCCGGCCACGCAAAACACCACCTCGGCAGGTGCGAGTCGCAGTCGAATCGGCTTCACTCTGCCGCGCGGGGGGTCGCCGGAAATCGGAATGGTCTCGACCGCATCCGGGATGTGGCGGTTCGCGAGGCATCCGCATTCTGGCTTTCGAATCGACGCCCAACAGCGAGGCGGGTACGTCGGTCGGCGACGCGCGGTGGGCGTGCGATGACGCCGAACGATGGTGAAATTCGCTGGCGAGACCGTCTCACACGAGACCGGGTCTAGCTGAGGAGACGAGGGGACGATGATGAGGATCGAGCATCTCTATCTGGCGGCGATCGTCGCGTTCGCGAGCATTCTGGGGGCCTGTGTCACGCCTCCGATTCCGTACATCTCCCCTGTGAGCGTGACGCCGCCGAGCGGCAACGTCGCGGTCAGTCAGGCGGTCAACCTCTTCGATGCCTCGGGCTCTCTCGAGGCGGAGTTCGCGAAGGCCAAGGCGACCCTCGAGTCGCTCGTCGCCGCAATGCCGAGCGGCAGCTATCAAGCGGGCCATGTCCATTTCGGAGGCTACGACCGGGAGTCGACGGGGATGTCGTCGTTCAACCGCGGGACGCTGGCTGGCGCCGCCCGCAACGCGGAGTTCCTCGAGGGTACGACGCCGATCTTCGACGTCTTGCAGACCGAGCTCGCCGATGCGATCGGCGGGGGCACGGGCAAGGCAGCGGTGGTGCTCCTCTCCGACGGACGGGCGACCGACTACGCGGGGCGGATGAGCGCGGCCATCGACGACCGCACGATCGAGGCCGCACGCGACGTCGCAGCCGGTCGTTCGGGCGCGGTCTGCTTCCACACCGTAGACACGGGCATGGGCGGGCCGCAGGGATCGGCCTTGCTGCAGGCGATCGCGAATGTGTCGAGCTGCGGCAGCTATCGGACTGCGGCCTCGCTCGGCACGGCGTCCGCGCTCCAGGCCTTCTCCCGTGACGTCTACCTCGGTGGGGCCGCACCCGCACCGAAGCCGGCACCGCGACCGGTCGAGAAGGTGGGCGATGCCGATGGGGACGGCGTGATCGATACGGCCGATCGCTGCCCAAACACCCTGCGCGAGGCGCGCGTCGACAGGCGCGGCTGCTGGACGCTCAAGGGGCTCCGATTCGCGGTGAACGGTGCTTCGATCGAGCCGACCTTCCGCGAGGATCTGCGCGAGGACATGGTCGTCTTGCGAGCGAATCCGAGCGTTCGGATCCGGATCGACGGACACACGGATTCCGACGGCTCCGAGGCCTATAACCAGGATCTCTCGCTACGACGCGCGGCCGCCGTGCGCGATTACTTCGTGTCGGAGGGTCTCGACGCGAGTCGTTTCAAGGTCCAGGGCTTCGGTGAATCCCAGCCGATCGCGCCGAACGATTCGCCGCTCAACAAGCGACTGAATCGACGCGTCGAGCTGACGATCATCGACTGATCGCGCGCGATCGGACCGATAGGGCGAAGGCCCGGGATTCCCACTGCGAGGTGCGGATCCCGGGCCTTCTGCGTTCCGGGGCTCGCCTCGAGCTCTAGAGTCTGCTCTGCAGGTAGGCGAGCGTGCGTTCTTCCGCGCCGTCCTCGGCCGGAATCAGGGCCGCGTCGAAATCCGTGACACCGACGTCCCGCAGGCGCGCCAGTTCTGCATCGAGCTGTGCCTCGCTTCCGACGAGCGCGATATCCGCCGGTCCCTCGGCGCCTTCCTTGTCGAGCATTGCGCGGTAGCTCGGAATCTGACCGTAGTGGACGAGGATCCGGCCGATCGCCGCGCGCACGGCGTCTTCGTTCTCCGTCAGCACGATCGGCAGGCCGGCGACGATGCGCGGTTCCGGCCGGCCGGCCCGCGTTGCGGCACGGCGGATCTTCGGGACCACGTGGGACTCGATCGTCGCGGCTCCGGTCATCCACAGGATCGTTCCGTCCGCAGCCTCACCTGCGATATCGAGCATGTGATCGCCGAGCGCCGCGATCAGCGCCGGGACCGGCTGTGCCCCGGGAACGTCGAGCGCGATGTTCACACGAAACTCCTCGCCCTCGAACTCGGCCTTCTCGCCGTGGAGCAGCGGAGCGAGCACGGCCATGTACTCACGCATGTGCTTCGCACGCCGCGCGTAGGAGAGGCCGAGGATGTCCTCGATCACGATCCGATGCGACAGGCCGAGGCCGAGCGTGAAACGGCCGGCGCAAGCGGATTGCGCGGTCAGCGCCTGCTGGGCGAGGACGGTCGGGTGGCGCGGATAGCTCGGCACGACGGCGGTACCGAGCTCGATCCGCGACGTCTCACGGCCGATGAGGGCACTGGCCGTGATCGCATCGATCGCGAAGATATTCGCGATCCAGAGCGTGGCGAAGCCGCGCGCTTCGAGATCCTTCGCCTTCGCGACGAGCGCCTCGATTCCCTCGTCCTGCCGACCGTGTCCCGACATGATTCCGATTCGCATCGTCTCTTCCTCCGGCGATGGGCCTCTTCGCTTCATGGGACTCTATGGAAGACCGAAACGGAAGGCATGGATGTGTTCGTCTACGACGCGAGGTCGCTCGAGACGATCGGGATCGGCCCCTCGAATCGGTGTCGAGTCGAAGGGAGCCGCGATAGGATCCGGCCGCCCCGACCGGTCGGCTCGTGGGCTCCGCTAGCGGGAGGCTCGATGTCCAGCGAATGTCCGGGCCGAGGCCGACCTCGCGCGGCGAAGCATTCCTGCTGGCTCGGGATCCTGATTCTCCTCGCGTTCTCCGCGCCCGGGATCGTCGCGGCGGGCGAGCCCGATCGGCCGAGTCTCGAGATCGGCTGGACGTCGACGCCGCCGCTCATCGACGGTCGGCTCGAGCCGGGGGAGTGGCAGGACGCGGCCTACGTCGATGGCCTGCCGCAGGCTCAGCCGGATCCCGGACAGGCGGCGACGGAGCGAACCGAAGTCTTCGTCATGACCGACGAGAACAACTTCTACCTGGCGGCTCGACTCTGGGACTCCCGGCCGGACGAGCTCGTCGGAAACGCGATGGCGCGGGACGGCAACACGCGCCTGGACGATCGCTTCGGCTTCACGATCGATCCGTTCCTCGATCGGCAGAACGGCTACTTCTTCCAGGTCAACGTGAACGGTGTGCGGCGCGATTTCCTGCTCGAGGGCGGCAACGCCGAGGAGAGCTGGGACGGCCGGTGGTACGCCAAGACGTCCGTCGACGAGGAGGGTTGGGTCCTCGAGCTCGCCTTGCCCTACGCGACGATCAACTTCGATCCCGACGCCGACGTCTGGGGATTCAACATGGCGAGGGGGATCCGTCGCCGCGACGAGATCGATCGCTGGGCCGACCCGGTTCTGGAGCGTTTTCTGACGGTGATGGGGCGCGCCGGCAATCTCGTCGGGATGCGGGGGATCGAGCAGGGTCTCGGCGTGCAGCTGATTCCGGCCGGGACGCTCCGGCGCGTCGACGATCACGTGGATCCGCCTCCCGACCGAGACGACGCCCGGCGCCACTACACGCGCTTCGATCCGAGCTTCGATGCCTTCTACAAGGTCACGCCTTCGGTCACGGCCGCGCTCACGGTCAACACCGATTTCGGTGAGACCGAGGTCGACGAGCGACAGGTGAATCTCTCGCGCTTCGCGCTCTTCTTCCCGGAGAAGCGCGATTTCTTCCTCCAGGACGCGCTGATCTTCGATTTCGGCGATCTCGACGAGAACGGCCGCCCATTCTTCACGCGTCGGATCGGTCTCGACGACGACGGGGAGCCCGTCGACATCCTGGCGGGTGGCAAGCTGACCGGTCGGCTGGGCCCCGTGAAATTCGGGGTGCTCGACGTCGTACTCGACGAACACGATCGCGTCGATCAGCAGAATCTGCTCGTCGCACGCGCCGCCGCGAATCTCGGCGAGTCGACGCTCGGATTGCTGGCGACGCATGGCGACCCGGAGGCGAACGGCGAGAATGCGGTCGTCGGCCTCGACTATGTCTATCGCAACTCGAATTTCATGGACAACAAGACGTTTCGCGCGAGCGTATGGGGCCAGGGGAGCTTCAACGACCCCGATGCCGGACCGAATGCCGATGCGAACGCGATCGACGGTAGCGGCTACGCGTACGGTGCGGCCGTGTCCTACCCGAACGATCGGAACAACTGGGAGCTCTCGGCCGAGATCTTCGATCGGGACTTCGATCCCGCGCTCGGCTTCGTGAATCGGGTCGGGATTCGCGACTACAAGGGGAAGTACCGAAGGCGTTGGCGCCCGGTCACACCCGCGCTCCAGACCATCGACAGCCAGATCGACGGACGGATCGTGACCGAGCAGGGTCGGGCGGTCGAGACGGGCGAGTTCATCTGGACCGCGTTCGACGTCGCGAGTCCGATCGGTGACGCGGTCCGACTCCAATACGTCCACGCCTACGAAGCCGTCGAGACCGCGTTCGAGAACATCGCCGTTCCGATCGGCCGCTACCACTTCGACGAGGGGCGCCTACGGCTGCAGTCGAGCCTGAATCGCCCGTTCGGGGGCGAGTTCTTCGTGGCGTACGGAACGTTCTACGATGGGACGCGTGTCCAGACGCGGACGGATTTGACGCTTCGTTTCACGAAGTACGTCCAGGCCGGCATCGTCTATGGCTGGAACGACATCCGGTTACCCGCCGGCGACACGATGATCCACCTGCTGCGCGCACGCTTGAGCCTCTTCTTCACACCGGACATCTCCTGGGTGACGCTCGTCCAATTCGACAATGTCTCGGACACGATCGGGATCAACAGTCGGTTCCGCTGGATCATCGAGGATGGTCGCGAGCTCTTCCTCGTCCTGAATCAGGGCTTCGACTCGCGCGACGGCGTCGAGGCGACGCGTACGGCCCCGCTCGCAAAGCTCCAATGGACGCTTCGATTCTGAACCTGCGCTCCGCTCCTCAAGCGAGTGGGTCGCCCAGCCAGATCTCGGGCGTGGTCTCGAAGATCCGTCCGTCTGCGTCGACGAAGAGAGCGCCGCCGCTCAGTGTCACGCCCCAGCGGAGCTGGCGTTCGCTCGCGGCCTCGAGATCGCGCAGGAATCCCGCGTCGAGGCGGAGTGCGGAGAGGTTCGCAGGCGGATCGATCGTGTCGAGCGTTGCCCGGCGATAACGATCGGCGCCGTCGCCGAAGGCGAACAGGGTGAGGCGCTCCGCGCGACGGCATGCCCGGACCAGTCGCTTTGCGTCGGGCTGCCCGACCTCGATCCACTCGAGCAGGCGGCCGTCGTCGGCGTGGCGCCAGAGATCCGGCTCGTCGGCCGTCGAGACGCCCCGCCCGAACGCGAGTCCGCGGTCGTGGCGGAGGGCGTAGGCCAACAGCCGGACGAGCATGCGCTCGACGGTCTCGGAGGGATGTCGAGCGATCGTCGTGCTGGCTGCTTCGTAACGGTTCCGGTCGACCAGGGACAGGTCGAGCGTGGCTCGGTAGATCGTTGCACCGCGGGCCATTCGGCAAGCGTCGCCCAATCCGCGATTCGAGGCCAAGCGCCCGCACCGCCCGCCGAGGCCTCGACGCAATGGGTCGGCGCGCGGCAGCCGAGGGACCGGCGACGGGCCTATCCTTCGTGCGACGCGGAAGGGAGGTGCGGCTTGAAGCCCGATGCAGTGCTCGATTTCTGGCTGGGTGAGCGAGGCGAGGATCCGCCGACGCCGGAGCGGACCACGCTCTGGTTCGGCTCGGATCCAGATTTCGACGAGCGGATCCGCGAGCGATTCGGGGATGGGGTCGAAGCCGCGCTCGCCGGTGGGCTCTCGTCATGGACGCACGAACCTTCTTCCCGCGTCGCGCTGATCATCCTGCTCGATCAGTTCACGCGGAACCTGTATCGCGGCGATTCGCGATCGTTCGCGGGCGACGTCCGTGCGCTCTCGCTCGTCCGGGAGACGACTGCGGCCGATCGAGCGACGCTCCATCCACTCGAGCACTACTTCGTCCTCGTGCCCTACATGCACGCGGAGGACGCGTCCACCCAGCGAGAGGGGGAGACGGCCTTCGGTCGAGCGGTCCGCGAAGTGCCCGAAGCGTTCCGAGCGCTCTTCGAGAACGGCCTCGACTATGCATCGCGCCATCGCGTCGTGATCGAGCGCTTCGGCCGCTTTCCCCATCGCAACGCCGTCTTGGGGAGGCGCTCGACCGAAGAGGAGGAGCGCTTCCTGGCCGAGAATCCGACGGGCTTCTAGGGTGAGAGATCACCTGCGATCGTCTTTCGCAGCACGCGCTCGACTTCGTCGCTCGTGCAGGGCTTCGGATTCGTCGCGAGCGAAGGATCGGCCATCGCCATCTCGACGAGCTTCGGCACCTTCCCTTCGTCGATGCGTGCCGCGAGATCGTGGGGCAGGCCGAATCGTTCTCGCAGGGAGAGGATCCAGTCGAGTACGGTCTCGAAGCGTTCGTTCGGCAGTCCGATCGCGCGCGCGAGTCGCGGCAGCCGGGCCTCGATCGCCGGTCGATTGTGGACCATGACATAGGGCTGGAAGATCGCGTTCGCCGTCCCGTGATGCAGCCCGATCACGCCGCCGACCGGATGCGAGAGCGCGTGGATCAGGCCGAGGCCCTTCTGGAAGGCGGTCCCGCCCATTGCCGCCGCCATCAGCAGCTGCGTGCGCGCCCGAAGATGCGAGCCGTCCTCGAACGCGAGGGGGAGGTTCTCCGCGATCAGCCTGAGACCTTCGAGTGCGACCCCATCGGCCATCGGATGGTAGCTGGGCGAGCAATAGGCCTCGAAGCAGTGGGCGAGGGCGTCCATGCCGGTCGCCGCGGTCAATGCGGCCGGTAGGCCGAGCGTGAGCTCCGGGTCGGCCAGCACCAGGTCGGGTTGGAGCTGCGGATGGAAGACGATCTTCTTGTTGTGGTCGCGGGGATCGAGCACGATCGCCGCGCGGCCGACCTCCGAGCCGGTGCCCGCGGTCGTCGGGACGGCGATCGAGGGCAGGATTCGCGCGGGATCGGCGCGTCGCCAGCGATCGCCGACGTCCTCGTAGTCGAGGATCTCGCCGGGATTGTCCGCGAGGAGCGCGATGCATTTGCCCGCATCCATCGCCGACCCTCCGCCGATCGATACGACCCCGTCGACCGCGTGTGCGCGCGCGACGTCTCGGCCGTTCGCAATCTGATCCGAAGAGGGGTTGGCCTCGATCTGGTCGAAGATCCGAAACGAGATGTCCGACGTCGAGAGCTCGTGCACCACGCGATCGAACCAATCGAGCGCACGGATGCCGGGATCCGTCACGATCAGAGGCCGCTCGATCCGGAGCTCCCGGCAGGCCGCAGGGAGCTCGCCGATCCGGCCGGGACCGATTCGGTAGGCCGTCGGAAAGTGGAACACGCCTTCCATCAGACGAGTTCGAAGTAGCGGGCGAGGTCCCAGTCGCAGACCGCCGCGCGAAACTGGCGATCCTCCCAATCGCGCGTCGTCGCGTAGTGATCGACGAAGGCGTCGCCGAAGGCCTCGCGTGCGAATCGCGACTCGCGGAGTGCACGACTCGCCTCGGCGAGGGTCGACGGCAGCGGATGCGCGCCGGCGCGCGGGTCTTCGTAGGCGTTGCCCTCGATCGGGTCGTCGAGCGAGAGCCCCTCTTCGATACCCCGTAGACCCGACGCGAGTGCCGCCGCCTCGACGAGGTAGGGATTCGCGTCGGCGGGCGCGATGCGATACTCGCAGCGTTGGCCACCCGGTTCGCCTGGAATCACGCGAATCGCGGTCGTTCGATTCTCGACGCCCCAGGTCGCCGAGGTCGGTGCCCAGAATCCGGGAACGAGTCGTCGATAGCTATTGACCGTAGAGCAGATCATCGCCGTCAGCTCCGGCAGGTAGCGCAGCTGGCCCGCGACGAAATGGCGCATCGACTCGCTCATCGAATGCGGCGCAGCGGCGTCATGGAAGGCGTTCTCGCCCGATTTGCGCGATACGAGCGATAGGTGCAGATGCCCACTCTGTCCGGGGTAGTCGTTGCTCCATTTGGCCATGAACGTCGCCATCAGGTCGGCGCGTTGGGCAAAGACCTTCGCGAAGGTCTTGAAGAGAGCGGCGCGGTCGGCCGCTTCGATGCCGCGCGCATATCGGATCGCAGCCTCGATCACGCCGGGACCCGTCTCGGTGTGCAGGCCCTCGAGCGCACAATCGAATTGCTGCATCGACTCGATCAGGTCGTGATAGAACTCCGCGTGTACCGAGCTTCGCAGCACCGAATAACCGAACATGCCCGGGGTGACCGGCTCGAGATCCCGGTAGTTCTTCTCGCGAACGCTGCTCGGCGTCTCGTCGAAGAGGAAGAACTCGTACTCGAACGCCCCATCGACCGCGAAGCCCATCGCATCGGCACGCTCGATCGTCCGTGCCAATACGGTACGGGGGCAGACCGCCGCGTATTCACCCACGAAGCTCCCGATCAACAGCAGCGTGTCATCCTCGAAGGGAATCCTGCGCAGCGACGACAGGTCGAGTCGAACTGGTGCATCGCGATAGCCGGTATGCCAGCCCGAGACGTCGACGCGCTCGTAGAGCTCGTCGTGGAGATCCCAGCCGAGCACCACGTCACAGAAGCCGAAGCCCTTGTCGACGGCGCTCTCGAGCTTGGCGCGATCGACGTATTTGCCACGCAGAACGCCGTCGACGTCGAAGACGCCGATCTTGAAGAATCGGATGCCTTCCTGCTCGATATACCGGGCGAGGGCAGCACTGTCGGGCACCGATGCGCCGCCTGCCGTCGGTTCGGTCTCGCCTGGCGGGGTCCCGCTACGCTTCGTCATCTCGATCTCCCGGGATCGTGGGCCCGGCCCGCAGGCGCCGGCTCCGTCCAGCTACAAACTCCGACCAGAGTCACCGGCCCGAGAGACAGCGATCGGCATCGCTCGGCGGCGGCCCTCAATGTTCGCGGCTGCTCTCGACGAAGAGCGCATTGGCGCGCAGGGCGGCGATGCGCGCGGGCTCGACGGGGCGGTCCGTTTCGTAGTTCTCCGCCAGGCAGACCGCCGTATCGAGCACGTTCCGTTCGAAGATGCGGCCGAGGAAGAGCCGATCTGCCAAGCGACCGAGCGCACCCCATGGCAGTGCGTAGCTGAGCGAGGTGTGGATCTCCGATCGTTCGGGGCTCTCGGCCTGGCGCCGGAATTCGTAGCGGAACTGTGCATGCTCGAACGGCTTGGGCGGGCCGTCGCCCTTGTGCAGCCGGATCGTCATGCCGACCCCTTCGTCCCACACGACGACGGTCTCGTTCATGTCGCCGAATTGCCGATGGCGCACGATCCGGCTGGCGCCGACGCCTTCTCTCTGGTCGGTCGTGATGATCGAGTCTGTGAGTCCCGGGACGTAGTCCCTGGCGCGCGTCAGGTCGCGGAGCTTCTCCCAGCACGCTTCGAGCGGGAGGTCGATTGGGGCGGCGGCGCGCACGGTCTTCGTCATGGCGACACGCTATCGCGGGTCGGCGAGGGCGCGCCAGCGAGACGAGTCGCTAGAGTCGTCTCGTGAACCAGCCGGAGAGACTGCCATGAAGGCGATCGTCTGCAAGGAATTCGGTCCGCCCGAGAAGCTCGTGCTCGAAGAGATCGACTCGCCGAAGCCGGGCGAGGGCGAGCTCGTGATCGATGCTCGCGCGGCGACCGTGACCTTTCCCGATGCGCTGATGATCGAGGACAAATACCAATTCAAGGCGCCCCTTCCCTTCGTGCCCGGAGGCGAGGCGGCGGGATTGGTCGCCGAGGTGGGTCCCGGTGTCGAGCAATTCGCGGTCGGGGATCGCGTGATCGGCTCGACGGGATTGGTCGGGGGCTTCCAGCAGCAGGTCCTCGTACGGGCGAGCGCCACCCGCAAGCTGGCCGAGCGCATGGACTTCGCGGAGGCGACGGGTCTGCTCTACGCCTACGGAACGGGCTACTACGGGCTGAAATACCGGGGCGATCTGCAGCCTGGCGAGACGCTGCTCGTGCTGGGTGCCGCGGGAAACGTGGGTCTCGCCGCGGTCGAGCTCGGAAAGCTGATGGGTGCGCGGGTGATCGCTGCCGCCTCGAGCGCCGAGAAGCTCGCCGTCTGCGTCGATCGCGGTGCTGACGAGACGATCGACTACTCGAAGGAAGACCTGAAGGCGCGCGCCAAGGAGCTCACCGAAGGCCGCGGCGTCGACGTCGTCTACGATTGCGTCGGCGGCGACTACGCAGAGGCGGCACTGCGGGCGATCGCCTGGGAGGGACGTTTCCTAGTGATCGGATTCACCGCGGGCATCCCGCAGCTCCCGCTCAACCTGACTCTGCTCAAGGGCTGCCAGGTGATCGGTGTCTTCTACGGCGCAATGGTCCAGCGCATGCCCGAGCTGCGCGACGAGGTGGCGCGTGATCTCGAGGCCCTGGCGGCTGACGGCCGGCTCGCGCCTCACGTCTCGGCGCGCTACCCGCTCGCGCAGGCGCCCCAGGCGCTTCGCGACCTGCTCGACCGCAAGGTGACCGGCAAGGTCGTCGTCGAGCCGCACCGTTAGTCGCCGTCGGACTCAGCCCGTTCCAGCTGCAGCCGACGCGAGCACGGGCTCGAGAACCCGCCACACCCGCTCCGCGATCAGACGGTGGCCCTCGGCCGTCGGGTGGATTCCATCCGCCTGGTTGAGATTCCGTCGGGCGGCGACGTCCTCGAGGAGAAAGGGCACGAGCGCGGCGCCGTAGCGCCTGGCCAGCTCCGGATAGACGGCGTCGAAGGCCTCCGTGTAGTCGTGTCCGAGATTCGGTGCGGCCCGCATCCCGGCGATCACGAAGCGCGCCTGCGGATAACGATTTCGGGTCTTCTCCAGGATGGCCTCGAGATTCGACCGCAGCGCTTCGATTCCCTGACCTCGCAACATGTCGTTGGCGCCCAGCTCGAGGACCAGGACCGAGATCGGGCGCCGCAGGAGCCAATCCAGTCGTCGCAGGCCGCCGGCGGAGGTGTCGCCCGAGACGCCGGCGTTGATCACGTCGAAGTGGAGCCCGGCGTGGTCGATGCGTTGCTGGATCAAGGCCGGGAAGGCCTGCGTCTCCGGCAGTCCGTAGCCGGCCGTGAGGCTGGTTCCGAGGAATACGACGACGGGTCGCGAATCGTCGACGGCGCTGCGGTCCGGATTCGGGGCCACAGCCGATTCGCCCACCCGTTCGACCTCGGTTGCATCGGTCGATGCGTTCGTCGTCGATTCCTGGGAGCATCCTGCGACGAACAGAGACAGGGCGACGACCAGTAGCCAGCGGGTCGAGCACGCGCCGCGGCGGCGAGGACGTCCGTGTGTGGGGCGGGCGCCGAACGCCAATGCAGGACGGCTTTCCAGGGAGTAGTGTATGACCGGCGCCGCCCCCACATCGTCGACTCCACGTGCGAGCTCGGCCCCGGTCCGAATCGGATTCTGCATCGCGCATGATCGTCGCTCGCAATCTGACACAACGCTACACCCGCGCTGGCGCGAGCGGTGCTCCGCCGACCGGTCTGACCGTCCTCGACGACGTCGACCTCGCAATCGATGCGGGCGAAGTCGTTGTGATCCTGGGACCTTCGGGTAGTGGCAAGACGACGTTGCTCGGTCTGCTCGCCGGGCTCGATCGTCCGAGCGAGGGGGAGGTCGAGCTCGCGGGTGTCGCACTCTCGACGCTCGACGAAGATGCGCGCGCCGCGCTGCGCGCGGATCGGATCGGCTTCATCTTCCAGAGCTTTCATCTGATCCCGACGCTGACCGCACTCGAGAACGTTCTGGTGCCGCTCGAGCTGCTCGATCGGGAGGACACCTCGGACGCGGAGTCGGCGGAACGCGCGGCGCGTGCGCTGCTCGAGCGGGTTGGCCTCGGCGATCGCCTCGACCACTATCCTGCACAGCTCTCGGGCGGCGAACAACAGCGAGTCGGCATCGCGCGTGCCTTCGCGAATCGACCGGCCGTGCTCTTTGCCGACGAGCCGACGGGCAATCTCGATCGTGAGACCGGCCACGAGATCGCCGATCTGCTCTTCGAGCTGAACGAACAACATGGCACGACGCTCGTGATCGTCACGCACGACCTCGAGCTGAGTCGTCGCGCCCATCGCATCCTGCACCTGGCTGGCGGTCGCATCGAGAGGATCGAGCGGCTCGCGGCGGCCAGGCGGGTATCCGGCCGGCCCCGCGACGGGGCGATCGAGCGTGCGGACTCCAGCGCGGGTGGTGAGGCGCGCGACGCGCTCGGACGGCCATGAACGCCCGCTTCGCACGTTCGATGGTGAAGCGCGAGCTCCGCGCTGCCGCGCGTCGGTTCGGTTTCTATGGCGGCTGCATGGCGATCGGAATCGCCGTCGTCGCCAGCCTCCATTCGCTGCGCGAGGCCGTCGACCAGGCCGTCGATCTACGGGCACGGGAGATGCTCGGCGCCGACCTGAGGCTCGAGAGCCGAGATCCCTTCGGTCCCGAGATTCGCGGTGCATTGGCCGAGCTCGAGGCCGTGGCGCTCGAGCCTACGACGCGCGTGTCCCGCCTCGGCTCGATGGCGCTGGCCGAACGATCCGGGCGCAGCCGTTTGATCGACCTGCTCGCGATCGACGGCGACTATCCGCTCTACGGAAACGTCTGGACCGAGCCGCGCGATGCCTGGCGTGACTTCGGAAGCACATCGGGTCGCGTCTTCGTCGACTCGACGCTGCTCCTCCAGCTCGACGCCGAGGTCGGCGATCGACTGAGATTGGGGACGCGATCCTTCGAGATCGCGGCGGCCGTCAAGAAGGCGCCGGGCAGCTTCGGTCTGCAGGCCGAGGTCGCGCCGCGTGTCTTCATGACCCGAGGTGATCTCGATCGCACGGGTCTCGTCGTCGAAGGTAGCCTCGTCGCCCACCTCTTCTACCTGAAGCTGCCCGACGGTCACGTCGATCCGTGGCTCGAAGAGCACGGCGAGATGCTCGAGCTCGCGCGCGTGCGCAGCCAGACGGTGCGCGGCTACCAGCAGGACATGTCCGAGGCATTCGGCAACCTGACGCGATACCTGGGGCTCGTCGGGCTGGCGGCGTTGGTTCTCGGCAGCATCGGTGTGGCGGCCGGTGTCCGCGTATTCGTACGGGAGAAGCTCGATACGGTGGCGCTTCTGCGCGGAGTCGGTGCCTCGCCGCGTGACGTGATTGCGATCTACTCGGGGCTGGCGGTGTGTCTCGGGATCGGAGCCGGTCTGCTCGGCCTGGTCTTGTGCCTGCCGTTGCTCGCCGTTCTGCCGACGCTCTTCGCAGAGCTCCTACCGGTCGAGGTCCGACTACGACTCGGGCCGGGTGCGATCGCGACCGGTCTCGGCCTGAGCGTCTGGGCGACGCTGCTCTGTGCGCTCGGTCCGGTCTTCGATCTCGCGCGGGTGCCACCGCTGCGCGCCCTGCGCCGCGACTTCACCGCCGACGAGGTCGGAGGGGCGCGCGGCCGGCTCTGGGTCGCGGCTGGATTCACACTCAGTCTCGTGCTCGCATCGATCTGGCAGGCGGGCAGCTGGCGCGTCGGACTCGCCTTCGCCGGCGGACTGGTCGCGACGATCTTGGCGCTCGCGCTCGCGGCGCGCGGACTGATGGAGCTGCTCCGAGTCGCCGTTCGGGGCGGCCGGACCCGCGGCCTCGCCTACTGGGCGCGGCAGGGCATCGCCAACCTGTTCCGCCCGCGAAATCACACCCTGCCGACGACGATCGCGATCGGCTTCGCGCTCTTCACGGTCGCCACGATCCACGCGGTCCAACGCAACGTGCTCGACCAGATGGCAGTCGACGCGCGGCCAGATCGGCCGAATTTCGTGCTCTTCGACGTCCAACGCGACCAGGTGGACGGCGTCGAACGCCTGCTCGCCGAGCACGGCGCCGGCATCACGGATCAGGCGCCGCTCGTTTCGGCACGCCTGGCGGGGATCGGTGACGAGAGGCGCGCGTCCTTCCTGACCCGCGAAGACCTGTCGCGCGAGCTGCGCTGGGCGCTCCAGCGCGAATACCGCCTGACCTACTCGGATGCACTGCGCGACAGCGAGGAGCTCGTCGCGGGACGCTGGTGGCGGCCCGGAGAGGTGCGCGCCGACACCAGCCCGTTTCCCGTCTCGCTCGAGCGCGATCTCGCGAACTCCCTCGGCGTCGGCGTGGGGGATCGACTGCGTTGGCAGATTCAGGGGGTCGAAGTCGAGACGGTGGTGGCGAGCCTGCGGCAGGTCGACTGGGGGCGGATGGCGACGAATTTCTTCGTCGTGTTTCCGCCGGCGGCGCTCGAGGCTGCACCGCAGAGCACGGTGCTGCTCGCGCATCTGGCCGAAGAACGCGCTCGCGCCGATCTGCAGCGCGCCCTCGTCGGCGCCTTTCCGAACGTCTCCGCGCTCGATGCGACGCTGATCCTGCGTTCGCTCGATTCGATGCTCGGTCAGATCGGGATTGCGATCCGCCTGCTCTCGGTCTTCACGCTCGCGACGGGAATCGTGATCCTCGTCGCGGCCGCGCTGGCCGCCCGCGCCGAGCGCGCACGCGAGGCCTTGTTGCTGCGTGTGCTAGGCGCCTCACGACCGCTGTTGCGACGCATCGTGTCGACCGAGGCGATCGTGCTGGCAGCGCTGGCGACCGTCGTCGGTGTCTTGCTCGCGCTCGCGGCCGCCTGGGCCGTCGTGGTCTTCGTCTTCGAGCTGCCATTCACGCCGCCGCTAGTCGATCTGCTCGGGTTGGCGACGGCGACGTTCTCGCTGACCGCCCTGATCGGGCTCTTCGGTGCAGCGACCGGTGCCAGCGAGTCGCCGCAGGCGGCGCTCAGGCGGGTTTCCGGCTGAGACCCGCGCGTGCGGTCGCGTCGCGGGTCGCGGTAGACTCCCGCTCTCGCGCGGTGTGGCGAGTGGCGAACGAGTGGCGATGAAGTGGACAGAATGGGTCGCGGAGGCCAGGCGTCGAAGGGTCTTTCGCACGGCCGGTGTCTATCTCGTCGCCGTCTGGGGGATCTCGCAGGGTGCCGTCGAGCTCGCCCCGCTCTTCGGGGCGTCGGATTGGATGTTGCGGACGGCGCTGATCGCCGCGATCGCGGCGCTGCCCGGCGTCGTCGTGCTCGCCTGGATGTTCGAGATCGGCCGCGATGGAATCGTGCGCGATCCGCAGGACGTGCTCGCCCAGCAGCAGGCCGATCAGGAGTTGGCCGCGATGCCGACCGTCCTCGGCGGCGATGTCGGAGCCGGGGCGATCGTCGTGCGTTTTCGCGAGGGTGAAGAAGAGCGCTCCCTGCTCTGCGTCGACGAGTTCTTCGTGGGACGCGGCGCCGATTGCCGCGTGCGGTTCTATGATCCACTCGTGTCCCGACGCCATGCACGGGTGTTTCCCGATCAGGAGGGATGGGTGATCGAGGATCTCGGCAGCCGCAATGGCACGCGTGTCGACGGCGTTCCGATCGAGCGGCTGACACTCGCGGCGACGAGCGAAATCCGCGTGAACGATGCCGGTCCCGCCCTGCGCTTCGAGTGGCTGCCGGCCGGACCGGCCGCCCGCAATGCGATCGCTTCGTTTCCTCCGACACCGCAGACGGCGCATATCCGGCTGGCGGGCGACGACGTGACACGGGGCCGAACGCCCTCCGGCTGGAAGCGGGGAGGCGCCTGACCGTGTCGGATGTCTGGATCACGGGCACGGGTCTCTTCACGCCGCCCGGCTCGGTTTCGAATGCCGAGCTGGTCGCGTCGCTCGCTCGCGCCACCGCGCGCTGGAACGCCGATCACGCGGACGAGATCGCCGCGGGTACGCGCGAAGCCCGCGACATGCCTTCCGAGAAGTTCATCCTGAAGGCGTCGGGCATCGGCCATCGCTACATGCTCGAGAAAGAGGGTGTGCTCGACCCGGACAGACTCCGTCCCCGGCTCCCGACGCGCAGGGAAGACGAGCTCTCGATCCAGGCCGAGATGTGTCTTCCCGCTGCGGAGGAAGCACTTCGTCAGGCGGGACGCCAGGCGAACGAGATCGACGCGATCGTCGTGGGCGCCTCGAATCTGCAACGGGCCTATCCCGCGATCGCGATCGAGGTCCAAGCGGCGCTCGGCGCATCGGGCTTCGCCTACGACATGAACGTGGCCTGCTCGTCGGCGACCTTCGCGATCCAGAATGCGGTCGAGGCGCTGCGCGCCGGGAGCGCACGCTGCGTGCTCGTCCTGAATCCCGAGATCACGTCGGGGCACAACAATTTCGAGCTCCGAGAGTTCCATTTCATCTTCGGAGACGCTTGCACCGCGGTCGTGCTCGAGCTGGCGGCAGACGCCGCACGAGGCGAGGCCTGGAACGTGCTGGGGACGCGACTCGCGACCCGATTCTCGAATCAGATCCGAAACGATGCGGGATTTCTCAATCGGAGCGAGCGGACACCGCGCGACCCCCACGAGCTCGTGTTTCGACAGAACGGTCGCCGCGTCTTCCAGGACGTGTGTCCGATGGTGGCCGAACACATCCGGAGCCATCTCGAGGACGCGGGCGTCGCCCTCGAAGACCTGAAGCGGCTCTGGCTCCATCAGGCCAACCTCGGCATGAACAAGCTGATCGCGAAGACGCTGCTCGGTCGAGAGCCCGAGCCGAACGAGGCGCCAGTGATCCTCGACGAATACGCGAATACGAGCTCGGCTGGCTCGGTGATCGCCTTTCACAAATACCGAGAAGACCTCGAGATCGGGAATGCTGCGGTCCTCTGCTCATTCGGCGCCGGCTATTCCGTCGGTAGCGTGCTGCTGCGGAAATGTGCCGACGGATGAACGCGGGAAGCCGGGTCGCGACCCCTACCTCGGTCGCGACGTTCATGTCGGTTGCGACGTTCATGTCGGTCGCGACGTTCATGTCGGTCGCGACGCTCATGTCGGTCGCGATGCTCGCTGGCTGTCGTGCGACGCCCCTCGAGCTGGCGCCGGTCGGGAAGACGGTTGCGTCGCGTTCTGGCGCGCGCATCACGTTCGTCGATGCGGTGGGTCGCGAGCGGGCAATCGAGCTCGGGTACCTGCGCGCGGCCTGTCGCGAACGCGAAATCGCGGTCGATGACCCCTACCATCGGGCCCGCATGCGCTACGTGGCGCTGCCGCTCCGCTGTGTACTCGATCTCGGCTTCGAAGCGAGTGGCGGAGCCGAGGGCCAGCGCGAACGCGGCTTGCTCCTGCGCGCGCTCGACGGCTACACGCGACCGGTCACCGGACGCGACCTGCTGGAGCCGGGTGCCTTTCTCGCCTTCGGCGAGCCGGACCGCCTCGATCCTGCGGCGGGGTCGAGTCCGTTTCGCCCGATCGATCGCCGGCGAGTCGATCCTTCCCCCTTCTATCTCGTCTGGACCGGTGTTCGTCAGAACGATCCACACGAACATCCGTGGCCTTACCAGCTCGCGCGGATCGAGGTCGCAGACTTCGAGGCGGCGTTTCCGAATACCGTGCCAACGGGTCTGGCCAAAGGACACCCGGCCTGGACAGGCTACGCCCTGTTCCAGGCGTCGTGCGCGAGCTGCCATTCGATCAATCGCGAAGGGGGCAAGGTCGGCCCCGAGCTGAACGTGCCCCGCAGCATCGTCGAGTATCGGCCGGTCGATCAGATCCGCGCCTATATCCGAAATCCGCAGGCGACGCGCTATACCAGCATGCCGGCGCACCCCCAATTCGACGCGTCGGATCTCGACGCGCTGATTGCCTATTTTTCGGCCATGAGCGAGCGAAAGCACGACCCCGACACGGCGACGCCCAACGACGCGGAAGGTGGCTCGTGAGACAGCGGAGCGGTCGGATCGAGTTGCGCGAGGCCACGATGCGCCTCGGCGAAGAGCGGCTCGAGCATCCGCTGGGCCGATTCGACGTGCATTTCTTCCGGGATCTGGCGCACGAGACGACCGCGATGGCGGTTTCGAAGGGTGACCTCGGAAGCGGGGCGCCGCTACTCGCCCGCGTACACTCCGCCTGCGTGACGAGTGAATGTCTGATGGGCTGCGACTGCGATTGCGCCGAGCAGCTCGATCGCGCGCTCACCACGATCGCGCGCCAAGGCCGGGGCGTCGTCTTCTATCTGATGCAGGAGGGACGGGGCGCGGGACTCACGGCCAAAGCACGCGATCGGATGATCGTGCAGGCGAGCGGCAATCGAATCACGACCTTCGAAGCGTATGCGTCGATGGGCCTGCCGCCCGATCTGCGTCGCTACGACGTCGTCGCGCCGATGGCGCGGCTACTCGAGATTCGTGCCCCGATCCGCCTGCTCACGAACAACCCGGAGAAGGCCGCGGATGTCGCTCGGGCGCTCGAATCCGAGAAGATCGTGCTCGCCGGTACGGCACCGCTCGAGGGCCCGATCTCGGTCTTCAACCGCGACTACTTGAGCGCGAAACACGATTCGGGTCACGCTCTCGCTCGGCCCGGTCTCCGCGCCGGCGCGTCGCCCCCCGGACGCGTGCGTGTCTTCGATCCGATCCGGCTGGCCGATCGGCCCCACGAGATCCTGACGGCCTCGTATTTTCTGCCGATCGCCTTGCCGCCGTCGTCTTCCGACGCCGCGCGCGCCGTCGGCGCGCGTGTCGAGTGGTTTCGCGCCAGCGTTCTCTACGACCGCGAGCGTGAACGCGAATCGATCGTGCTGGCGGCACCGAGCGAAGAGGGCGGTCTCGGCGTCGAGCGGGGCGACGTCGTGCGCACGATCACGATGCGGCTCTTCGATCGGCTGCCGGGTGCGCATTCGCGCGCCCGCGTCGAGCTGGCGGATGCGCTCGACCGGGCCTGCCGGCGAGGGGATCGGGACGGCGCTGGCGGATCGGTCCTCGTCCGCTTCGACGATCGCGATCATGCCCCCGCCTGACTCGGACCGGCGTGGCCTACGCCTGCTGGCAGAGCGAGTGCGCGTCGCGGCAGACTACGTCGCCGCGGTGCCGGCTCGTTTCGATCGCCTGATCTCCGCGACCGGGTCGCTGCCCCGCTGTCTCGTGACGACCGGTCTCGGCACGTCGGAAGGGCACGCGCGTCATCTCGCGGAAGTCGCCTGGCGTTTCGCAGATCAGCCCGCGCGATACGTTTCGACCGCGGCGATCGGTGCGACGCCGACGCTTGCGGATCCGATGGATTGGCTCGTCGTCTTCTCGCAGGGGCTGAGTGCGAATGCGCGCCATGCGCTCACGACACCGGAGCGTTGGGGCCGGGTGATCCTGGTGACCGGTCTCGCCGGGGACGCGCTCGAGCGCGAGCTGCAGGACGAGGAAAAGCGAGTCTGGCTCGAGACGCTCGAAGAGCGTGGGGTCACGCGGCTCGATCTCGGCTGTGGCGTCGAGTACGGCTCGCTCGTGCGGGTGATCGGTGCACGCGCGGGCTATGCCATCGCCTGGAGCCTCGTGCGCACACTCGCCGCGCGACGACTCACGAAGCGCGGTGCGCTCGATTGCGAGCCGGCGCGAATTCGCGCGGCGCAGCTCGAAGCCCCCGACGAGGCCGGACGGATCTTCGCGAGCGACGCCGCGCTCGCCCGCTTCTTCGACCCGAAGCGGACGCTGCTGATCGTGTCCGACGGGGGTGTGCTCGAGATGGCGGACCAGCTGTCGCTCAAGCTGGCCGAGGGCATGCTGCGCCCGCGACCGCTCGCGATCGACGTGCTCGAGTTCGCGCACGGACCGCTCCAGGGACTGGCCGATCGCGACGCGTCGATCCTCTATCTGTCGGCTCGCGATCCGACGCCGGCCTCGCGCGACTGGCAGGCGCGCTTCGCCGCGACGCTCGATTCCGAGCGCCACGACCTGCGTTTCGTGCGTGCGGCGCTGCCCTGGCCCTTCGCGGCACTCGAATACGAGGCGATCTTCGACAGCTTCGTGCTGCGCGCGCTCGCGGCTTCCGAAAACGACCTCGTCGCCTGGCCGGGCGCGGAGCGCGAAGCCGCGCTCTACGATGTGGGTCCCGCGCCCCCGCGCCGCCGGCAGCGAGCTGCCTCGATGTTGCGGCGAACGCCCGCCTACGAGACCGCCGTCTGGCCCGAGGTCGAGGCCTGGCTGGCCGCCGGCCGCACGACGGCGCTCGTCGGTCTCGGCTCGATCGAGCAACACGGCCCGCATCTACCCCTTGGTACCGATCGATGGATCGCCGACGCCCTGCTCGCCGGCCTGGCCGACCGGCTGGCAGAGGCCGTGGCGCTCCCGGCGATCGCGATCGGATGTGCCAGCGAGCATCTCGATTTCTCTGGCACGCTTCATATCGAGCCGGGCACGCTCGAACGAATCCTGCGCGATCTGCTCGGGTCACTGGCGCGCCATGGCTTCGAGCGCGCCTTCGTTTTCACCGCCCATGGTGGCAATGTCGACGCGCTCGGCGACATGCGCGACCGACTGACGCGTGCGGTGCGTCCCCTGGAATTGCGGATCGAGATCGATCTCCGAGTGGGGCAGATGCAGGCGGCTGCCGTCGCCGCCGAGCGATTGCCGACGCTCTCGGCCGGGCCACACGCGGGAGAATACGAGACGAGTCTGGTGGCCGGCCTGGAGCCGGGTCGCGTGCGCGTCGACGCGCTGCGTGCGGACGTAGGTCGCGTGGCTCGGCCCGGTGAAGCGCAGGCGCTCTTCTACCCGAGTCTTCGGCCGCATACCGAGAGCGGAGTCCTGGGCGATCCGTCGCAGGCCTCCGCCGAACGGGCGGCCCGCTATCTCGACGCCTGGCTCGACCTGCTCGAAGCCGCCTACCGAGAGGCGTTCCCCAGCGGTCGCGAGAAGAATCGGAAATACGCGAAGGGCACCCAGAACGCGTAGTAGAGCTGGTTCGGCACGATCCGGACGGCCCAGCCGACGTCGAGCTCGCCCACCACGATCAGCAGATCGGCAAAGAGCCAGAGCAGGTAGTAGGCGGCGCTATAGCCGAAGAGCGCGCGCAGATACGACGCTCGCGCGGGCGAATCGGCACACCGACGCGGGACCTCGACGCGCGACAGATGGAGACACAGGGCGAAGAATCCGAACTCGTAGATCATCCAGAGCAGCTGCCCATGCACGTCCGTCCAGAGCAGGCGGCAGGCCCCGAAGAGCAAGCCGGCGAAGACCGGAACGATCGCGGTGGCGAGAAGCGCCGGGACGAGATTGCCGGAGAGGCCGCGTTCTGCGCGACCCACGACAGCGGCCAGCAAGAGCACGCGGAAATCTCCCAGCAGGACGAAGAAGAACATCACGAGCGTGCCGCCCAGTCGTCCGTCCTGCTCGAGCCCGCGCACGAGCGGGCCCGTCGCAATCGGGTCGACGATCGTGGCGACGGCGAAGGCGAGCGTTGCGAGCGACACGAAGCGCGCCGTCTCCGGCACGACGGCACGCTCATGATCGGTCGGCGAGGCGGCACGCCAGGCGAGGAAGGCCAGCGGAATCACGACCAGCGCGAGCGGGCTCTGCAGGTCGCTGTAGTAGACGCCATGCCAGAAACGGCCGCCGATCGTCTCGGCCATCGCTCAGCGTGCGCTCCGCGCCCGATCGCGCAGGATCTGTTCGAGACGCGCGAAGAAGCGG
The DNA here is from genome assembly GCA_965223565.1 of Myxococcota bacterium. Classification (GTDB taxonomy): domain Bacteria; phylum Myxococcota_A; class UBA9160; order UBA9160; family UBA4427; genus UBA4427. The sequence continues at coordinate 125,442 of CBDCWV010000005.1, forward strand.
GTCCGGTCGAGCAGGGGATTCAGCCAGCCCGAGGTCACGCAATAGGCGCGGTCGTGCGCGTCGCGATGATGCCGGGCATGGCGGGTGGGCGATAGGATCACGCCCCAGTCCTGGAGCCGGCGCGCCATCGCGGGCGGGCGATCGGCATGCGCCCAGCCGTGGAAGAGATTCGTCGCCACGAGCCAGAGGGCGAGACCCAATCCGAACAGCGCGAGGAAGCGGCCCGCCCAATCCTCGGGCTGCGGCAGCTGGGCGACTGCGACGACGACCGGCGTACTGACGAGGGCGTTGTTGCCGGTCACTTCGAAGAAATCGTGTCGGCCGATGCTGGCCGGATCGACGTGGTGCTCGCGGAAGGGGGCGATCAGCATCGGGCCCAGGAACGGTGTCTGCGGATCGAAATAGCGATCCGCCAGCCAATGGACCGTGCCCGCAAGGAAATCTGCCAAGAGATAGGCGAGTAGCAGAGCGACCGGCGCGGCCGTTACGAGATCGACCGAGGCGAGTCCCGGTGCGAGGGCGTAGAGGGCGTACGCGAAGGCGAGGCCGAAGAGCGCGACCGAGCCGCGGTCGACGATCGCCTTCGTGCGCGGCGTCATGGCGCCGTTCATGACTCGCTCCCTCCCGCCGCGCGAGCGCGCATCGCGTCCCTGGGGAGTCTGCCTCAAAACGCGCCGGGGAGCCTCCTGGCGGAGACTCCCCGGTCGCTGCACGCGCTCCTCACGCGCCTGTTCGTCGTGTCATGTCCAGCAAGGACCGGAGCCTACCGGTCCGCTCCGAGCGTCTGCCGGCCTGATCGATTGCGCGATGTGCGCTCAGTGGCCGCAACGCCGATGGTGGCGATGTCGACGATGTTTGTGGTGGTCGCGATGCGAATGCCACCCGTGATGGCGATGGACGTGATGGCCGTGTCCGCGGTGGTCATGCCAGTCGCGGTGCCTGCGCGCATGTCGGCCGTGCGCGTAGGCGCGGGACTCGAGCCAGGCGAGATGATCGGCGCGATGCCGCCGGACCTGTCGATGGGCCCGTCGGACCGCACGATCGCCGCGGCGATCCAGGCGGGCCTCGATCCGATCCCCCGTGTGATCGAGTGCGTAGGCGAGGTCGTATTCGCCGGAGGCCGAGGCCGCGAACGCGAGCAGATCGAGATGTCCGTCGATCAGCTGCCCCTGTCGATCGAGGCGACGATCGTATCGCCGCGCCTCTCGAATCGGTGCGCGGTGCGCCGCCCTTGCATCGTGCGCCCGCGCGCGTCGCTCCTTGCCATGCGCCCGATCGTGGCGTCCGCGGTCGTCCGCTTCTGCCGCGCCCGCCATCGTGAGCAGGCCGATCGAGACGGCCAGCATCGGCCATCGCTTCCACGTCGTTCGTTGCTTCGGTTTCATCTCACCGGTCCTCCATGCATGGGTTCGACCCAGCAGTTGGTACGGGTAGGAACCGGGATGCCGCGGATTCGTCTCACCCCCGCGGGTGCAGTCGGGACCCGAGGCGGCGACAGGGCCACGAGCGGTGGTCTCGGCGAGCGATTCCAGGGCGTCGCGCTGTCGCCGGACTCCAGGGGCCGGGCCGAGTGGCGTGGGCCCGGGGTCGTGCGATCAGGCGCCGGGCGCGAGGACCAGCGTGCCGTTGTGGCCGCCGAACCCGAACGAGTTCGAGAGCGAGGGCCCGGGCGTCCAGGCGCGGGCCTCCTTCTGGACGACGTCGATCGGGGGGATCTCCGGGTCGAAGGCCTCGAGTCCGTCCGTCGGCGGAATCAGCCCGTGCTGCATGCTGAGGAGGACGGCGACCGCCTCGAGGGCGCCGGCTGCGCCGAGTGAATGACCGGTCACGCCCTTGATCGAGGTGACGATCGGACCGACGCGCCCGGCTGCGCGCCCCCCGGACGCACCTTCGTCTGCGCCCTGGAACAGCGCTTCGATGCCCATCGCCTCGGCGGCGTCGTTGAGCGGCGTGCTCGTACCGTGGGCGTTGATGTGCACGATGTCGGCGGGAGAGAGTCCCGCGTCCTCGAGTGCCCCACGCATGCACCGGAGCGCACCTTCGCCACCGGGCGCAGGTGCCGTGATGTGATGTGCATCGGCCAGACTCGCGGAGCCGAGGACCTCACCGACGATCTTCGCGCCGCGCGCCTGCGCGGCCTCCCAGTCCTCGAGCACGACGATCGCGGCGCCCTCCGACAGCACGAATCCGTCCCGGTTGGCGTCGAAGGGGCGCGACACGCCGCTCGCCGACAACGCCTTCATGTTGCTGAAGCCAGCAATCGCGATCGGTGTCATACCCGCTTCGGTTCCGCCCGCGATCACGGCGTCGCAGAGCCCCATCTGGATCCAACGCGCGGCGCTTCCGATCGCGTGCGTGCCCGTGGCACACGCAGTCGCGATCGATTCACACGGGCCGCGGAAGCCGTACTCGATCGAGACCGCAGCGGAGGCGGCATTGATCATCATCATCGGCACCGTGAAGGGGGACACACGGCGTGCGCCCTTCTGCTCGCGGACCAGGGTTTGTTCTTCGTGGGTCTGGACTCCGCCGATTCCGGTTCCGATCATCACGCCGATCTTCTCGGGCTCCGCCGTGAGCGCGCCGGATTGCGCGATCGCCTCTCGCGTGGCCGCTACGGCGAATTGCTCGAATCGATCGGCACGTCGGATCGCCTTCGGATCGGCGTAGTGGTCGGCCGGATCGAAATCGTGGACGCGGCGCTCGCCCGTCGGTTGTGGTGCCAGGAGCCCGCGCCAATAGGCCTCCTGGCCGATGCCGACCGGCGAGACGACGCCCATGCCGGTCACCGCAACGCGTCGTCGCGCGCTCATCGGGCGCGCTCCCCGTCTCTACTGTCCGCCGGGGAGGTGGCGTCTTCCGAGGGGCGGTCGCGCCATCGCAGCAGCGCGCTGCCCCAGGTCATGCCGGCACCGAAGCCCGTGAGCAGGACCAGATCGTCGTGGGCGAGCCGACCGCGCTCGATCGCGTCGACGAGCGCGAGCGGGATCGAGGCGGAAGAGGTATTGCCCGTGCGGTCGAGGACGAGCGCAGCGCGTTCGCGGTCGACGCCCAGTCGATCACAGGCGGCCTGGATGATGCGGATGTTGGCCTGGTGCGGAACCAGTAGAGCGATCTGCTCGGGACGCACCTTGGCCTGCTCGAGCGTGCGTCTCGCCGAATCGACCAGCACCCGCACCGCGCGCTTGAAGACCTCACGTCCGTCCATCTCGATCGTTCCGCCGACGTCGGCCTGCAGGATCTCGCGTGCCTCGGCGTCCAGACCGAGATCCCACGCCAGCAGCTGCCCCTCGTCGGCCACGCGCTCGACGACGATCGCGCCGCCGCCGTCGCCGAACAGGACGGCGGTATTGCGGTCGGTCCAGTCGGTGATCCGGGACAGGGTCTCGGCACCGATGACGAGGATCCGTTTGGCACCGGAGCCGAGCAGACCGCCGGCCATCACGAGTCCATAGACGAACCCGGAGCAGGCAGCATTCAGATCGAAGGCGCCGCCCCCGAGCCCGAGAGCGTGGTGGACGCTGGCGGAGGTCGCCGGGACGGTCTGGTCGGGCGTCGTCGTCGCGAGGATCATCAGGTCGATCGAGGCGGGGTCGACGCCGGCGTGCTCGAGCGCATTGCGGCCCGCGGCGATCGCGAGGTCGGCGGTCGAGTCGCCGATACGCCGCTCACGGATTCCGGAGCGCTCGACGATCCATTGATCGGTCGTATCGAGGGTCTTCTCGAGGTCGGCATTGGTGACGACCCGATCGGGCAGGGCAGTGCCCCAGCCGAGAATACGCATCCCCATAGTCGCGTGTCGTCTCCGAGTGGGCCCGCCCCAGTTCTACCACACGGGCCGCGCGATTCGCCCGCCGTCAGACGCCCGGTCGCCGAGCCCGTTCGTGCGATCGGGCGCTACCAGAGGCTGATCGGATTGCGGCCCTTCTTGCGCGCATGTCGCTCACGATCGCCGCGTCGCCGACGCCGCATGCGATTCTGGAGCGAGACGCGCCGCTTCTCGAGCTGTTCGGGCGTCGCCTTGTGTTCGCGACGCTTCTGCTTGCGGAACTCGACGAAGGCGTCGAACGCCTCGATCTCGTGCTTCAGGTCCTGGCAGACGAGCTCTACCATGATCGCGTCGTCGAGATAGCCCAGACCGGGTATTCGGTCGTGGATCAGGTCGTCGGGATCCGCGAAATAGGCGAGTGCGTTCAGGACCCGCTTGCGATCGGCGCCCTCGAGCCGCCAGTCGGCGTCCTCGAGCATCGCGATCAGCTTGGAGAGCTGCGAGATCCGATTGCGGATGAATTGGGGGGTCTCCGTGTGCTTGACCTCGTCGAGCAGACTCCTGGCCTCCTCGAGGATCACTGCCTCGTTTTCCGCGTTGCGGCCCTTGCGGACCTTCTGGAGAACCTGTCGAAAGTGCCGGAGATCTTTGTCGCTGAGCTCTAGGTGGATCTTCATGGTGCCGCCTAGTCTAACCGAATTTCGATCCGCCGCGCGGCGGAAAAAGAATCGTTCGAGCGCCAGCGCCGCGGCGTACGTACCTCGTGCGGGTCGGACAACGGGCTGGGCGTTACACCTTAGGCGGGGCGTGTGGCCCCCGCTCCTCGACCCCGCTCATCGACGTCGTCGCGACCATTGCGTGAATCGTGCGATCACGTTCGACTGCTCGGACGGCGGACCGAGGCGACGCGCGAGCGCGAGCGCCTCGCGGGCCAGGCTCGGTGCGGGCGGACCGAGTGACGCGAGGTGTTCGAGCGTCGCCCAGGCGATGTCCGTGCGTTCGGCCGCCGCGCCCGCATGCGCCCGGAGCAGGTAGTTCTCGCCGTTTCGCTCCCGCGTGAGGAGCGCGTCCACGATCGAAAGTGCTTCGCGATCCGCTTGCGTGTCGCCCGAGGCGATGCGGGCCGTGGCGCGCATTCGCGCTGCGACGCCATAGAGATGGTCGTCGGGCTCGATCTTCGCCAGCGCCGCGTCGAGTCGGCGGATCGCCGCTGCGTCGGAATTCGCGGCCGCACGGCGCGCCTCGAGCACGCTCCGTTCGCGCTCGTTCCATCCGAGTTCGATCGACTCGAGTGTCTCGACGCGCTCGCTCTGGAGCAGGCCGGCGCGTGCGCTCGGAAGACCGGCGTCGATCTCGGTCGCCTTCGAGAAGAGGCTGCGTGCGCGTGGCAGGCGACCGGCGTCGTAGTTGATCCAGCCGAGCGCCGCTTGCTGCGCGCCCGGCGAGAGCGATCGCGCGAGCTGCAACGCGCGCGCTCTCTCGCCGGAGAGCCCGAGCTGTCGCAGGACCGCCACGGCGTCGACCCGCGCCAGGCGTTCGGCGTCGAGAGCATCGTGTCGCATCAGCTCGGCATCGAAGGCGCGACGCCCCGCGCGCGCGCGGGAGGGAGGCAGGCGTGTCGTCGCCAGGCGGTTGTGATCGTCGGTGTTGAGCGGACGCCCCCCTGCCATCGCGGCGACGCCGCGGGAGTCGAGGGTCCAGGCGGCGATCAGGTCTTCGACGCGGTGGACGCCCTCGATGGCGAAGCTCTCGGGTGCCGCGCGCAGCGCTTCGGGACCCGTTCGGATCAGATCGATGGGCTCGTCCGAGGCGACGAAGACGAGTGCGGCCGGAACGGGTCGGTAGACGTGGACGAACGCGAAGACGTCCTGCATCGAGGCCATCAAGCTCCCGAAGAGCGGCAGATCGACGAAGTTCTGGCCGATCCATTGGACGAATACGCCCCCGGGCTCGAGCTTCGTCCGGGCGAGCTCGAAGAACTCGCGCGTGTAGAGGTGGGACGCGCCCGAGGTCCATGGATGCGACGGTTGCGAGACGATCGCGTCGTAGGTCTTGTCGGTCAGGTGCATCGCCCCCCGCGCGTCGCCGAGTCGCAGCGTCACACGCGGGTCGGCGAGCGGGTCCTTCGGCCTCGGGACCACGCGGTTCGCCGTCACGACTTCTTCCTCGAGCTCGATCACGTCGATCGAAGCGACCGAGCTCGCGGTCCCCTCGAGCGTCTTCGCGCCGCCGAGCCCGATGATCAACATGTCTCGCGTGTCGGGGCGCGCAGCGGTGGGAAGCAACGAGAGCCAGGCCGTCTCGTTGGTCCGCGTCTTCGGCATCGTCTCACGGTCGACGCCCGATTCCGGTAATCCGTTCGTGAGCAGACGCCAGCCCGTGCGATTCTCGACGACGGTCACGGTGGCCGAACGACCGACGCCGAGGTAGAAGAGCTCGCCCGGCATGCGAGTGCCGCTGATCGCCGAATGGAGCAGCAGGTTCTCGGGTCGCGGCAGGCCGACGATCGCCGCACCGACGAGTGCGACGGCGGCGAGTGCCGCGACGAGGCGCGGGCGCGGTGTCGTCGCGAGGCAGGCGAAGACGGCCAGAGTGAGGCTGGTCAACACGCCGCAGAGCGCCGTGTTCTCCAGGCCGAGCGCCGGGAGGAGGGCGAAGCCCGCCAGGATCGCGCCGAGGATCGAGCCGACGGTATTCCAGGCGTAGACGCGACCACTGACGGCGGCCGCCTCCTGGGCGCCGCGCGCGAGTAGTCGCACACCGAAGGGAAAGGTGGCGCCGATGCAGAGCGTGACCGGGAGCAGGATCACGCCTGCGGCGGCGGCGCCTGGCGCCGGTGCCGCGGGATTGGCGCCCACGGCGTGGGCGAGATCCGGCAAGCGATCGGCCGCGCGGAACGCGAGATAGGCGAGCAGCCCGGATCCCAGCTGCGCGAGGGCGAAGCCGCGGGCCGCCGCGGATCGCGTGGTCGCGAAGCGGGCGGCGAGCGCGCTCCCGAGCGCGATACCGAGCAGGAAGCTCGAGAGCATCGAGGCGAAGGCTGCCGTGCTGCCGCCGAGGACCTGACCGAGCAGGCGCGTCCAGAGCACTTCGTAGACGAAGGAGACCGCTCCCGAGATCATCATCGCGGGCAGGATCCAATGAAAGCGACGTCGACCCGTGGCGTCCGTGCGAGCGGGCTCCGGGGGCAGGCCCGCGAGGCCGTGGGCAAGGGCAGCCGCAGCCAGGAAGACGATCGCGTTGCCGGCGATCCCGATATAGACGGTATGTCGTAGTCCGAACTGGGGCAGGAAGTAGAAGGCGGCGACGAGCGTGCCAGCGATCGCCCCGAACGTGTTGATGGCGTAGAGGATGCCGATTCGCGGACCGACCTGCGCATCTTCGGAGACCGCGTAACGCGCCAGTAGCGGGAGCGTGGCACCCATCAGGGCCGTGCAGGGAACCAGCACGACGAAGGAGCCGAGCAGGTGGAAGAGGGCCGTCATCAGACCCAGGGTCTCCGGTGGCGCCGCGAGGCCGCCGGCGATTCCGAGGTAGATGGCCTGGACGCTGCGAATCAGCAGCGGGACTGCGAGCGCCCCGAGCGCGATGCCCAGCTCGAGCAGGCCGTAGACGAGGACCGGCCGCGTGAGGCGGCCCACGATTCGCGCTGCGATCGCCGCGCCGAGGGCGAGACCGCCCATGTAGGCCGCGAGTACCGCCACCACGGCGAGCTCCGAGGTCCCGAAGAGAAAGGCGAACTCTCGGGTCCACGCGGTCTGATAGAGCAGCGCGGCGAAGCCCGAGACGAAAAAGCAGACCAATAGAAGAAGGAAGCGGAGATCCATCGCTCGAGGTGTGTAGCGCGACGGCGGAGCGCGTGCCGAGACAGGGCCGAACTTGCACGGGGGCTGCGTCCGCCGGATCGCCCGCGTGCCGCTTGCCGGTCGCGTCGCAGCGAAACGCTCTGGCTCTTCGTCGGGCCCGCCACGGCCTGGCGTCCGACTACGTCCGCTCACTCCGTCGCTCGTCGGCGCGCAGGTCCCGGGGCAGGCCGAGGCCGCGTTCGCCGATCAGGTTGCGTTGGATATTCGAGCTTCCGGCGGCGATGCCCGAGGCCAGCTCGAAGAGGTAGAGATCGACCCAATCGGTGTCCTGCGCGGCGGTCGAGACGGTGTCCCAGGTCGAGCGGGTCGGCGCGAGCAGGCCCGCCTCGCCGATCAGGTCGAATGCGAGCTGCGCCATCTTCTCGCCGACCTCGGTCCCGTAGAGCTTGTTGACGAGTAGCGGCAAGGCGACGCTCGCGTCCTCGCCGCGTGCTGCCGCCGACAGCTGGCGCAGGGTCATCGTTTCGGCCGAACGGACCTCACCGGCGAGGTCGGCGAGTCGATCTCGGATACGCGGGTCTTCGATCGCGGCGCGCTGCTTGCGCGGCGTCGCGCGAGCGAGTGCGACGAGTGCGTTGAAACGTTGACGCAGTCGCGGTCCGCCGCCCAGATTCCGCTCGTATTTCAGGTTCGCGCGCGTCACACGCCAGCCCTCGCCGCGACCCCCGACGATCCAATCCGCGGGCGTGTGCGCGTCGTCGAAGAAGACCTCGAAGAAGTGTGTTGCGCCCGTGATCTGGCGAAGCGGTCGCACGTCGATCCCGGGCTGGTCCATCTCCAGCAAGAGATAGGAGATGCCCGCGTGGCGATCGGCGTCGGGCTCGCTGCGAAACAGACCGAACATGTAGCCCGCGGCGTCCGCGTCGCTCGTCCAGATCTTCTGGCCGTTCAGGACCCAGCTGTCGCCTTCGAGGCGCGCCGTGCTGCGCAACGAGGCGAGATCGCTTCCGGCGCCGGGCTCGCTGTAGCCTTGACACCAGACCATGTCGCCCAGCAGGGTCGGCGGAATGAACCGGGCGCGTTGCCAATCCGCGCCCGCTTCGAGCAGGGTCGGCACGAGCATGCCGGTACTCTGGGGGGCGAGCCGCCATTCGAACGGCGAGGCATCGAAACACTCCGCGACGATCGATTCGCGAATCGGATCGAATGGTTGCTCGCTGCCGCCGAAACGGCGCGGAATGCTCCGATAGAGATAGCCGCGCGCCGTCGCCGCCTCGAGAAACGCGCGCCGATCGAGGTCGCGCGGCAGCTCGGCGAGGAAGTCCTCGACCTCCGCGCGAAACTGCTCGTACTCCTTGCCGAACGAGAGATCCATGACGCGTCTCCCTGAGCGTCGCGTTTTCGTGCGACGCGGATCGTGTATCGATTCCGCCGGACTACCAGCCCGACAGACTTGCGAGTCGGGCGCGGTGGTCCTCGGGCGGTCCGAGCCAGGTGCGGTCGTGGATCGCGCGCTTCAGCCAGAAATGCACGTCGCATTCCCACGTGAATCCGACCCCTCCGTGGAGCGCCACGGCCTGTCGCCCGATCCGAACGACCCGGTCCGTGACGTGCGCCTTCGCGGTGGCGGCCTCGATCGCGCGTTCCGCGGGCCGGTGGTCGAAGGCGTAGGCTGCGTACCAGACCAGTCCGCGCATGGGCTCGGCCTCCATCGCCATCTGGGCCAGCTGGTGCTTGACCGCTTGGAACTGTGCGATCGGGGTCGAGAATTGCTCGCGCTGTCGCGCGTAGGCGACGGTCATCTCGATCAGTCGCCAGGCGGCGCCGAACGCATCGGCCGCGAGCAGCACGCGGGCTGCATCGAGCACCTGCTCGGCGATCTCGGGGTCGTTCGTGAGGGGGACGCAGTGGGCCTGGTCGAAATGGACGTGAGCGAGCGCGCGCGTGCGATCGATCTGATCGAGCTGCTCGATCCGCACCCCCTCCTGATCGCGTTCGACCAGCACGAGGCGTCCACCGCGCACACCGACGACGAGGAGGGTCGTCTCGGGGACGATTTCGCAAAACTGCTTGCCGCCTGTGAGCCGCTCGGTGCCGCCCCGCGAGACGGTCTCGAGCGACCACGCCTCGGGTGACCAGACATGCTCGAAATCGATCGTCGTGGCCTCGTCGCGGTCGTTCGCGAGGGCATCTTCGGTCGCGCGTGCGCGAACCGCCGCCGACGTCCGTGCGCGCCGTTCACAGAGAGCACAGGTCGCGATCACCTCGCCGCTCGCCAGGCGCGGGAGCCAGGCTGCCCGCGTCGCTTCGTCACCCCCGCGCGCGAGCGCGATCGTGGCGAGGGCATGGCCGAGGAAGGGTCCGGGGAGTGCGGCTTCGCCGAGCACCTCGAATGCGAGGGCCAGGTCGAGCAGCTCGAGACCGGCGCCGCCGTTTTCGGGCGGAACCGTCAGGCCCGTCAATCCGAGCGCTGCGGCGCCACGCCATAGCGCCTCGTCGAATCCCGTGCCCGCATCGAAGCACTCGCGTAGCCGGGATGCCGGATTCTGCTCCGCCGCGAAGCGGCGCAGCGTTTCCTGGAGGAGCTCCTGCTCCGAGTTCAATCCGAAATGCATGTCAGCTCCGGAGCAGCACGAGCGTCATCGTGCGCGGGCCGTGCGCGCCGAGGACGAGCGCCTGCTCGATGTCGGCGGTCTTCGAGGGACCACAGAGGAACCAGCCGAAACCGAGCCGTGCCAGGTCGATCCGGTCGTAGGCTTGATGGAGCGTGGCGACCATCGCCTCGGCCGCGACCAGTACGAAGAGGTGCTCGGCGAGCAGCGCCGCTCGCCGCTGCTGGATCGAAGTCGGAACCTGCCAGACGGCCCCGCTCTCGACGACGACAAATTCGCCGCGTAGCACGCAGATCTCGAGCCGTGCGAGGTCGGGCGGAGGAAGAGCGTCGTCTTCACGATCGATCGTCCGCCCGACGCCGCGACACGGGAAGGTCGTGTCGGCGCTGTAGGCGTGTCGGATCCGTTCGCGCGGGATCGGCCATGCGACCGCTTCGGGCCAGGCCGCGGCCTGCGCTTCGACGAACTGCCCGCCCGCGTCGACGACACGGGCCGCCAGGGTCGCGATCGGATCGGGCGGCATTCCGGGCGGTTCGAACGCGGGGTCGCCGGCAGCCGACGGCGTGATGTGTGGTGTGTTCGCCTCGAGAGCAGCCAAGATTTCGCGCCGCGCTTCGCTCACGAATCGGATTCGCGCGTTCGTTCGCGCGCCTCCGCCCGGTAGCGTTCTCGAAAGCTCCGGCTTGGAATGACAGGCAGTGCACGCGACCGCGTCCACGGTCGCGCGAGGTGTTCCCGGAGCGTCTCTGGCAAGGCGATCAACAACGGTCGCAATAGGCGGGTCGCGAGTCGATAGAGCGCCGGCCGCGCCAGCACGAACCCCGCGAGCGAGAGTGCAAGTCGTCGTTGCCGTGGCGCGTGCCCAGTCTCGGCGAGCACGCCGCGCCAGGCGAGCAGCTGCTGTGGCAATGGGATGCGAACCGGGCAGACCTCGCCGCAGGAGCCGCAGAGCGTGCAGGCCTGGGGCAGCTCGGCGTGGCGGGCCGGGTCGCGCCCCGGCGCGAGGACGGAGCCGATCGGCCCGGGGATCGTCGTTTCGTAGCTGTGCCCACCGCTGCGCCGGTAGACCGGGCAGGTGTTCAGGCACGCGCCACAGCGGATGCAGGCGAGCGCCTCCCGAAAGGCCGGCGCCGCGAGCAGTCGGCTGCGGCCGTTGTCGACGATGACGATGTGGAGCTCCGGTCTGGCACCCGAGGATCCGTCCGATCGCTCTCCGGGACCCGCGTCGCGTGGACCCCGGAAATGCGAGGTGTAGGTCGAGATCGACTGGCCCGTCGCCGAACGCGCGAGCAGGCGGAGGAAGGGCGCGAGTTCCCGTTTTTCCGGCAGGATCTTCTCGAGGCCGACGCAGGCGATATGAATCGGCGGAAGCGACGTGCCGAGGTCGGCATTGCCCTCGTTCGTGACGACGACGAGGGAGCCGGTTTCGGCGATCGCGAAATTCACGCCCGTGATTCCGGCCTGGGCCCCCAGGAAGCGGCCGCGCAGGTCGCGGCGCGCGATCGCCGTCAATTCGTCGGGGTCGTCGAGATCCGCGGGGCTGCCCATCTCGCTCGCGAAGAGCGCCCCGACCTCGGCGCGCCGCAGATGGATCGCGGGCATCACGATATGGCTCGGCCTCTCGCCACGCAGCTGGACGATCCGCTCGCCGAGATCCGTATCGACCACCTCGATTCCGCGTGCTTCGAGGAACGGATTGAGCCCACATTCCTCGGTCAACATCGATTTGCTCTTGACGACGCGTTCGACGTCACGCTCGCGCAGCAAGGTCGCAACGAGCTCGTTGTGCTCCTGGGCGTCACGGGCCCAATGGACGATGGCGCCCGCGTGTGTCGCCTCGCGTTCGAAGCGTTGCCAGAGCTCCGGCAGCCGGTCGAGCGCGTCGCGCTTGATGCGAGCGGCTTCGCTCCGGAGCGCTTCCCAGTCGGGAACCTGGTCGACCGCGCCGTCGCGTTTGGTACGCACGAACCAGAGCGCCTCGTCGTGCCAGCGGGTTCGTTCGGTATCCGCGACGAATTCGCGCGCACGACTAACGTGACCCAAGCGGCTGCCCTCCACGTCGCGTGACTTCCGGGAGACAGGCGGCGAGGATCTCGGCCACATGCATCGCGCGCAGCGGGTGTCGCTCGTGCGCGTCGAGACCCTCGAGGTGGAGGAGGCAGGACACGTCGGTGGAGCAGATCACCTCGGCACGCCCGCGGCGATGGTCCTCGAGACGATCGAGGCCCATCCGGGTCGACACGTCGGCCTCGACGACCGAGAAGAGGCCGCCGAAGCCACAGCATTCGTCGCGGCGCGCGAGGTCGGCGAACGTGATCCCGGGCAGGCGACTGAGCAGCGTCGCGGCGGGATCCGGTCGCACGGGCTCGCGCGTCTCCGACGGCGTGCCGAGGCGCAGCTCGCGCAGGGCATGACAGCTCGCATGCAGGCCGACGCGATGGGGAAACGCCGATTCGAACGGCGGGTCGAGCGACTGGTCGATCAGGAACTCACAGAGCTCGCTCGTGCGTTCGCCGAGCGCCCGCGCCGCGTCGTCGCCGACCAGCCGGGCAGCGTGTCGGCGCAGGGTGGCGACGCAGCTGCCCGAGGGCGCCACCACGTGATCGAAGTCGCGAAAGACCTCGCTCGCGCGGCGCATCAAGCGGCGCGCCTGTCGCGTCTCGCCCGCGGTCAGAAAGGGCTGTCCGCAGCAGGTCTGGTCGAGCGGGAACGCGGGCTCGATCTCGACGCTGCGGAGCAGCGCGAGCGTCGCGAGTCCGACCTCGGGCCGGAGCTGGTCGACATAGCAGGGGATGAAGAGCGCGACGCGCATCCGATCCATGCTCCGCTCGGGGCGTCGGGCCCGGGTGATCCCCGCGCCCGGGAATCCGAAAAGGCGAGGATACGTCGGTCGTACCGGGCTGAGAAGGGATGGGTACGGCGCCTCGGGGGCGTCGCCCGGCGCGGCGCATTCGGCCGCGGCGGCACGGACGCTCGTCCGCCACCGATCGCCATCGCCTTTTCTCAACGTCGGCGGGGACTTCGCGTCACCCGCCGGCCTCGCCCGTGCGTGGCGCTCCACCCTCGACCCGCAGCACGTTCTGCGCCGCAGAGGAGACCGGATCTGGAGCCGTGCGCTCAGGTCGCATGCGCCGGGGGCCGGCTGGCGCATGCCGCTCCGACGCAGCGTCAGACGAACCACGCCGCCCTCGCGGTCGTCCCAAATCGCGGAGTCTGCTGTGCCGAACTCGCAAGAGTTCCGGTAAATCCCAAAAAATCGCTTGGAAATCGCTTTGAGATTCGAAAGAATACCCGACGCGCCCCAGACGCTCCGAGGCAGCTTCGCGTGCATCCGCCCCCCGGCGGTCACCGGCCTGCCCCTGGAGAGCCCCTTCACGTGGTCCTTTGCGCCGTTCGGATGCGACGCGACCGCACACTCGAAAATAGGATCGGGTACGGGTCATCCTGGTCGGGACTCTGGGCGCAGAGCGGACGCACGAGTGGGCCCCGGGCTCGTGCGCTCGCGGTGGCCCGGGAATCGCGGTGCCGTCGATCGGGTACGGGGACGTCGGGTGTGGTCGGCACCGGAATCGGTGTAGCGTCGGCACGGAGATTCGAATCGGCGCTCGAGTGCCCGTTGGACGCATCGAAGAGCGAGATCCTCGGGCGGGTGGGCGTAAGCAGTCATGGCGGGTGACGCGACCGGGTCGTGTTGCGCTCGCTCGGAACCATCGGGCTCGTCGCGGGACACCGAGGCGAGCCACAACCATCGGGCATCGGATCCAAGGAGAGACTGAATGAGAACCTCGAGGGCGACGGCAGGCGAGACCGTCCAGGCAGGAAGAACCGCGACCGCACGAGTCGCTCTGGTCACGCTATGCGTGTTGAGCGTGTCTGTCGCTTCGCTCGCTTCCGCGCAGGATCTCGATCCGCCGATCGACGAACGGGTCAAGGCGAACGAGGCCGGGGCCGCCTCTCAGAAGCGCGTCGAGGAGATCTCGACCGCGACCGACAGCCTGATCGCGCAGTACCGACTGACGAACAAGAAGATCGAATCGCTGAAGATCTTCAATCGCCAGCTCGGCGAGGTGATCAACTCGCAGAACGAGGAGCTCGCTTCGCTGCAGCGTCAGATCGACGACGTCGAAGAGGTCGGGCGCGCAGTCACGCCATTGATGCTCAAGATGATCGAGGCGCTCGACCAACACGTGAAGATCGACATTCCCTTCCTGCTCGACGAGCGCAAGCAGCGCGTCAACAACCTGCGCGTGCTGATGCGACGCTCGGACGTCGCCGAGCCCGAGCGCTATCGCCGGATCCTCGAGGCCTATCAGATCGAGAACGACTATGGGCGCACGATCGACGCACACGCGGGCACGATCAAGAAGGATGGCGTCGACGTACCCGTCGATTTCCTGCGGATCGGTCGAATCGCGCTGGTCTACAAGACACGCGATGCCGCCGAGTACGGCGTGTGGAATCCGGAAGCGAAGCAATACGAGACGCTCGATTCGGGGGATTATGCGAACTGGATCGACGAGGGGCTGCGAGTGGCGAAGAAGCAGTCCGCGCCCCAGCTGATTCGCGTGCCGTTGCCGCGTCCGGTCTCGGGAGGTCAGAGCTGATGCTTCCCGGTTCGAATCGAACGCGTGGCGTCGCGTCCGGAGCGCGGACGACGCCTGCCGAAACACCTGTCCAGGAGATCGAGAAGATGGTCAGAAGGATTGCAATCGCGGGAATCGCGGCGTTGTCGCTGGTGGCCGGCCAAGGCCTCGCGCAGGACGCCGAGCCGCCGGCGATGGTGATCGAAGCGCCGAACGTCACGACGGCCGACGAGCTGCTGCGGGCCGTGCGGAAGGGATTCAACGTCGAGAAGGCCGAGGATCTCGAGCGCGAACGTCGTTTCAAGGCGAATCAGGCCGAGCAGCAACAGCTGCTGGCGAACGCCAAGGCCGAAGAGTCGCGTCTCGAGGCCCGCAGTCAGGCGCTCGAGAGCGACTACCAGCAGAAGGAAGTCGAGATCGCCGAATTGACCGAGGCGCTCGATCAGCGCATGGGCAACCTCGGCGAGCTCTTCGGCGTGACCCGGCAGATCGCCGGCGATACCCGCGGCAACATCGAGGCGTCGCTCACGACCGCGCAGTTCGGGCTCGACCGCGTCGAGTTCCTCGAAGAGCTCGGCAAGAGCAAGGAGCTCCCCTCGGTCGCCGAGCTCGAGCGCCTCTGGGCCGAGATGGTCCACGAGATGGTGGAGCAGGGGAAGATCGTCGAGTTCGAGGCAGACGTCTACACGCCGAGTGGCATCGAGAAGCGCAAGGTCACACGAGCGGGTGTCTTCTCCGCGATCTCGAACGGCGAATACCTGCTCTGGGATCCGAATCAGCAGCAGCTGCAGCAGCTGAGTCGACAGCCTCCGGCACGATTCCTCGAGACCGTCGACGAGTACACGAATTCGGACGAGCAGCTGGCCGGCCTGGCCGTCGACCCGTCGCGCGGGTCGCTGTTGGCGGTCCTGATCGAGACGCGCAGCCTCTTCGAGCGCCTGCCCGATGGTGGTGCCGTCGGCTACACGGTCATCACGCTCGGTCTGCTCGCCTTTGCGCTCGGCGTGATCAAGTTCGTGATGCTCTTCTTCACCAAGATGAAGGTCGACTCGCAGAAGAAGAGCAGCCGTCCCGATACGGGCAATCCGCTCGGCCGAGTGCTCGCCGTCGCCGCGGACAATCCCGACGTCGATCGCGAGCAGCTCGAGCTGATGCTCGACGAAGTCGTGTTGCGCGAGTCCGGCAAGCTCGAGAGCCTGGTCTGGCTGGTGCGGATCGTCTCGGTCGTCGCGCCTCTGATGGGTCTGCTCGGAACGGTGACTGGTATGATCCGTACGTTCCAGTCGATCACGCTCTTCGGTGCGGGCGATCCTCGCATGATGGCAGGCGGTATTTCGGAGGCGCTCGTCACGACAATGCTCGGGCTGGTCACGGCGATTCCGCTCGTGCTGCTCCATGCGGCACTCGCCAACTACACGAAGAAGATCGTCGACACGCTCGACGAGCAGAGTGCCGGCCTGATCGCCCAGCAGGAATAGGGATCGTCGATCGGCCGTGGTGAGCAACGACGGAGACAGTCCACGCATGCGCATGATGGGAACGATGGGAAAGTCATGAGCCAGATGATTCTCGACGTTCAGGCCTTCCTGGAGACCGGCGGTGGCGTGCTCTACTTCATCGGCCTCGTCACGCTCGTGATGTGGACGCTGATGCTCGAGCGCTTCTACTTCTTCTATCGGGTCTTTCCGGGGATCGCCGACAGGGTGCAGCAGGAGTGGCAGAATCGCGCCGACCACGCGTCCTGGGCAGCCCATCAGATTCGCCGGCTCAAGGTCTCCGAGCTGCGCATGCAGCTCGAGGATGGTCTGGCCTACATCCGGGTCCTGGTGGCTCTGTGTCCGCTGCTCGGATTGCTCGGAACCGTGACCGGCATGATCGAGGTCTTCGACGTGATGGCGGTCGCCGGGAGTGGTAACGCCAAGGCGATGGCCGGCGGCGTCTCGAAGGCCACGATTCCGACGATGGCCGGCATGGTCGCGGCGCTCTCCGGGCTGATCCTGTCGGCGCGCCTCGAGCAATATGCGGCGCTCGAAGGCGAACGTCTGGCGGATCGGCTCGAGATCGAGATCGAGCACGGAGGTGAAGCATGAGACGCAGACGATCGTCCTCGCTCGACGAGGAGGCCGATGTCGACCTGACCCCGATGCTCGACGTCGTGTTCATCATGTTGATCTTCTTCATCGTGACCGCGTCCTTCGTGAAGGAGGTCGGTCTCGAGCTGAATCGCCCGCCGGCGGGAGAATCGGCGAAGACGGTCACGGATACGGAGAACATCCTGATCCAGATCACGAACGACGGCTTGATCTTCGTCGACCGCCGCAACGTCGATGTCCGAGCGATTCGCGCGAATATCGAGCGCCTCCATGCCGAGAGGCCGAACGGTCAGGTGATCGTCGCGCCCGGTGAAGCATCCGAGAACGGATTGCTCGTCGAGGTGATGGACCAGGCACGGCTCGCGGGGGTCGAAGAGATCTCGATCGCGGCGGAGGTGAACTAGCCATGGCTCTGGCCCGCTTCCTGGTCGCCTTCGGTCTCGCCGCCGGCGTCACGTTCGGTCTCTTCTATCTGATGCAGAGTCTGATCGGGGTCGAGGGCGAGATCGACGACAGCGAGAAGATCAAGGTGGTCGACTTCGTGCGCGTGAAGCGTTCGGAGGAGGTCAAGAAGAAGGAGCGCGAGCCTCCGAAGAAGAAGGAGCTCGACGACACGCCGCCGCCGCCCGACTTCTCGATGGATCAGAGCACCAGTCTCGACGGCGGTGGGATCGGAATCGCGGCAAACGTCGAGACCTCGATGGACATGGGAGATGGAGGTGGCTTCTCGATGGCGTCGGCGGACGGCGACGCCGTCCCGATGGTGCGCGTCCCGCCTCAATACCCGGAGCGGGCGCTCCAGCGCGGCATCGAGGGGCGTGTCCTGATCGAGTTCACGATCAGCAAGGCGGGCACGGTCAAGGACGCCAAGGTCGTCGCCTACGAGCCGAGTACGATCTTCAACAAGGCTGCGCTCAAGGCGGTCTCGCAGTGGAAGTACAATCCGAAGATCGTGAATGGCAAGCCCGTCGAGCAGGTCGGACTGCGAATCGCGATTCCGTTCAAGCTCGGTAACGAGACGTCCTGACGGGTGCGAGCCGAGCCCGAAGGCCAACGCCAAACAAAGACGGATCAGAATCCTATGCGTACTTTCAATTTCGTTCTCGTCGGGTCCTTCGTAGTGGCGCTCCTCGCGGCGGCGCCCGCGTTCGCGCAGGGAAATCAGTATCAGTTCGGCGAGCGCAACCTCAAGAAGATGGTCAAGGTCTACGAGCTGATTCAGCTTGAGGGGACGCAGGCCGAGGAGGCGGCGGCCAAGCAGGAAGCGAAGGAGATCCTCTCCAAGATCAACCTCAAGCGCGCCAAGCCCTACGGACGTGCGCGGATCCTCCAGACGCTCGGCACGCTCGAGATCCAGGACGACAACACGGAGAAGGCCCTCGACTATCTCGAGCGCTGCATCAAGGAGGAGGCGCTCCAGCCCGAGGAGCAGCTTCGCACCCTCTACATGGTGGGACAGCTGCAGACGATGCTCGGGCGCTACGACGACGCGATCATCACGCTCGAGCGATGGCTCGGGATGGTCGAGAAGCCGGCACCAGCCTCGTTCTACACGCTCGCCGTGACCTACTATCAGGCCGAGAGACCCGGGGACGCGCTCGCTCCCGCCAAGAAGGCGGTCGAGATGGCCGACGAGCCGCGCGAGTCCTGGTATCGCCTGCTGCTCTCGCTCCATCTCGAGCGGCAGGAATACAAGGAGGCCCTCGCTCTGCTCGATGACCTGATCCTCAAGTTCCCGAAGAAGGCCTATTGGTCCCAGATGGCGGCGATCTACGCGGAGCTCGACCAGATGAACAAGAGCCTCGCGGTTCAGCAGCTGGCTAAGGGCGAGGGCTTCATCAAAGAGGACAAGGATCTGACGCGGATGGCGCAGATGTTCATGGTGGAGGGGCTGCCCCATCGCGGCGCCGCGATCATGAAGGAGGGGATCGAGAGCGGCGCCATCGAGCCGACGCGGCAGGCCTATCAGACGTACTCCGATACGCTCCTGCAGTCCCGCGAATGGGCGCTCGCGGTCGAGCCACTCGAGAAGGCGGCGGAGATGCACAAGGATGGCACGCTCTTCGTGCGCCTCGCCCAGGTCCATCTACAGCTCGGCGAGTGGGGCAAGGCGCGAAATGCCCTGAGTCGCGCATTCGACAGGGGTGGGCTCAACGACGAGGGACAGGCGCATATCCTGTTCGGCATCGCGGCGGCGAACGACAAGAAGTGGGCGGCCGCAGACGGCGCGTTCAGTCGTGCGCAGAACTTCGCGGGAACGCGTGAAGTCGCGACGAAATGGAAGACCTACGTCGAACGCGAGAAGGCACGCCTCGGCGAGAGCTGATTCCAGATCGCGCGATTTCGCATCGTCCGGTTCCACATCTTCCGACTCCACACGGTCCGATCCGTGCTCGTCACGCGCTCGCCGCGCGAGGGAAATCCCGCTTCATGTCCGCCCAAGAGACCCCTGGAACCTCTTCCGCGCGGTCGTCCGACCCGAACGGATCGGGGACCTCGCCGCCCGGCGACGGCACGACGGACAGCGTACTGCTCGAACGAATCGAGAATACGATCCGCTTCCTGGCAGTCGATGCGGTCGAGCGCGCGGGGATCGGTCACGTCGGCGCGGCTATGGCGCTCGCGGCTGCCGCCTTCGAGATGTGGGACAACCATCTTCGATTCGACCCGCGCGATCCCGAGTGGCCACTACGCGACCGTTTCGTGCTGTCGAACGGGCATGCGTCGATGTTGCAGTACGCGCTGCTGCATCTGTTCGGGTTCGACCTGACGCTCGACGACATCGCTCGTTTTCGACAGCTCGGCTCCCGCACGCCCGGGCATCCGGAGTACGGCGAGACGGCAGGTGTCGAGCTGACGACGGGACCGCTCGGTCAGGGATTCGCTCACGGCGTCGGAATGGCGCTCGCGGGACGCATGACGGCCTCGCAGTTCGGCGCGGGCCGGGCGGGAGCGGCTGCCGATCGCGACAGCCCGGGGGCCCACTTCGTCTACGGCTTCGTCGGCGACGGTGATCTGATGGAGGGCGTCGCGTCGGAGGCCGCATCCTTCGCGGGTCACCACGCGCTCGGCAACCTGATCTACGTGTACGACGACAACGAGATCACGATCGACGGCGGCACGGGCATCACGTTCGGCGAGAGCGTGCCGCGGCGATTCGAGGCCTACGGCTGGCATGTGATCGATCATGTCGAGGGTCAGGATCGAAGTGGTCTCGCTCGTGCACTGGCTGCCGCACGAGCAGAGAGCGAGCGACCGAGTCTCGTCGTCCTGAAGACGTTGATCGGGCGTGGTGCGCCCAACTTCGAGGGCCGCAACAAGGCGCACGGCGGCCCGCTCGGCGCCGAGGAGACCGCGCTCGCGAAGCGGGGTCTCGGCTGGCCCACGGAGCCCGACCTGATCGTCCCCGACGACGTGCGAGCGTATTGCGAGGCACGTGCGGCGGCGAAGCACGAGGCACGCCTCGCGAGCGACGCGCGACTCGATCGCTGGCGTGAGAGCGAGCCTGCACGGGCGGCCCGCTGGGATGCCGCACGGCGTCGTGAGATGCCGGAGGATCTGGCTGCGCGACTGCTGGCGGAGATGGCCGGTGCGCCGAATGCGACGCGCAAGCACTCGGCGACGATGCTCGAGCGCCTCGCCGAGGCGGTGCCTTATCTCGCCGGCGGCTCCGCCGATCTGGCCGGCTCGGCGGCCCCGCCGATCGTGAAGGCCGCCGGGATCGTCGGACCGGCCGCGGGTGCGGAGGCGGACCCGTTCGCGGGGCGCAACATCCACTTCGGCGTACGCGAGCATGCGATGGGTGCGATCGCGAACGGAATGGGGCTGGACGGTACCTTCCTGCCCTATTGCGGCACGTTCCTGATCTTCAGCGACTACATGCGCCCGGCGATTCGGCTCGCGGCGCTCCAGCAGGTCAAGACACTCTTCGTGTTCACACACGACTCGATCTTCGTCGGGGAAGACGGGCCGACCCATCAGCCAGTCGAGCAGCTCGACGGCTTGCGCGTCATGCCGGGCATCACGCTCTTCCGCCCCGCGGATGGGGTCGAGACGGCGATGGCCTACGCCTACTACCTGGAGAAGGCCTCCGGCCCGGTCCTGCTCTCGCTCACCCGCCAGAGCTTGCCGGGTCTGGAGCGACCGGATTCGTTCCGGCCCGACGACGTCTGGCGCGGTGCGTATGTCGTCTCGGAGCCGGACGCGGGCGCCGACGTCGTGTTGCTCGCGACCGGCAGTGAGGTCTCGCTCGCCGTCGAATCGGCTGGGGAGCTCGGCGGCTGCGGCGTCCGTGCGCGCGTCGTCTCGATGCCGAGCGTCGAGCTCTTCCTCGAGCAGAGCGAGGCGACACAGGATGCGATTTTACCGGACGACGGCACGCCGATCGTCGCGCTCGAGGCCGCGAGAGGCGAGACCTTGCGCCGATTCGTCGGTCGCCGCGGGCTCGTGATCGGCATGGAGAGCTTTGGCGCGTCTGCGCCCTATCCGGATCTCGCGGAGCATTTCGGATTCACGCCCGAAAAGGTCGCCAAGCGCGTCAAGGCGCTCGTCTGAGCGATCGCGGCTGAGCGCCGCCTCCCTCGTGGAAGGCGGTCCGCTCGGGTCGGTCGTCAGTCCGTGATGACGACGCTCTCCATCGAATCGCCCTGCTCGATCGCGTTGACGATGTCCTGGCCTTCGAGGACCTTGCCGAAGACGCCGTGCTTGCCGTCGAGCCAGGGCGTCTCGACGTGCGTGATGAAGAACTGTGAGCCGTTCGTGTTCGGTCCGGCATTCGCCATGGACAAGACGCCCGGGCCGTCGTGGGGCAGGGCGAGCGCGCCGGGCTCGTCGTCGAACTGATAGCCGGGTCCGCCCGTGCCGGTCCCTTGCGGACAGCCGGTCTGGACCATGAAGTCGTCGATCACACGATGGAAGCTCAGTCCATCGTAGAAGCCCTCCTTCGCGAGCTTGATGAAGTTGCCCGTCGTCTCCGGGGCCTTGTCCGTGAAGAGCTCGAGCTTGATCGTGCCCTTGCTGGTCGTGATCGTGGCGGTGGTCATCTGGTGGGCTTTCCTCTCTGGTCGCGGGATGGAAGAATCGCGGAGCATGATCGCATGGGTACGCCTCCGTACCGGTCATCGCGATCGTTCGCGGGCGCGGAGTGTAACGCTTCAATGGACATCAAACGCTTCTTCATCGACGAGCTCAAGCAGGTCTATCAGGACCGGATCGCCGGTGCGGCACGATCGGAGTCGAGCGCTGCGGCCGAGGCCGACCAGATTCGCGCGGAGTCCACACGCCGGGAGGATGCCAAGGTCGCCGCGCTCGAGGGGCGCATGGCCTCGGGCCATCGCCGCCGCCGAAAGCAGGCCGTCGCCGAGATGGAGCGCCTGCTCGAATTCGCCGAGCGCGGGCCGAGACGATTCGCGCCGTCGGATCGGGTCGACGTCGGCGCGCTGGTCGACGTTCGGATCGAGGACGAGGAAGGGGAGGAGGAGCGCACGCTCTACTTCCTGCCCGTCGGCGCGGGCGTCGAGCTGCGAGGCCCGGGCGGCGATGGGCATATCGTCGTCGTCACACCTCGATCACCCGTGGGGAAGGCGCTTGTGGGTGCCCGCCGTGGGGATTGCTTCGAGGTCGTCGTCGAGGGGCGCGATCGGGAGTGGACGGTGGTCGATCTGAGCTGAATCCGGCGATGAAAACTCGCGATGGTGATCCAGAAAACACTGTACGTGGGAAAAAATCCCGCTTATAGTGTTGGCTATGAGGTGGGAAAATTTCCCACTCTCGAAGAACAGGGTCCCCGTGGCCGGCTCGACTCCGTGTCGGCGGGCGCCCGGACCCCGATCGAGCTCGGAGACCCCGCTGGGCTCGGACCAGAGGATCACCATGACCACCCGTTACTCGTCCATTCGTTTTCTGCTTCGAAGCCTCCCGTTCGCGATCGTCGCGCTCGTTCTCGGGGCGGGCGTCGCATCGGCCCAGGCCCTGGCCATGGCCGACCGCGACGACTCCCGCAGCGAGACCGAGCTTCGCGTCGAGATGCGCGAGGCGGTCGACCGCGACACGGACTCGACCAACACGGCGCTCGTCTTCAACAATACGACGAACCAGGACGCGATCGTCTTCTGTACCGCCTATGGCGCGAATGGCCGTCTGCTCGGCCGCAAGATCGCGAAGCTGCCCGCGCGAGGCACCCGCTATCTGCGCGCCTCCGACCTCTCGAACGGTGCCGACTTCGTCGGCAGCGCGCTCTGCTCGTCGCGTGCGCGCGTCGCGGGATCGGCCGTCTTTCTCGCGCCCGGCGCGATCACGAATCTGGATGTGATTCAGGCAGGCCCCTGGGATTCGAATCGCATCCGCTTCCCACTGATCGCGAGCTACTAGCGGCTGCTACGAAGCCCGATCAGTGAGCCCACCGCATCGGCGCTTCGCCAACGAGCACGATGCATGGGGAGTCGCGAGTGCGACTCGAAGAAACGCCGGGTGACCGAGTCACCCGGCGTTCTGCCTTCTCTGGGTAGGCGGCGCGCTCGAAGATCTCGCTCGGCCCGTCCTCTAAAGTCGATCGAGTGGTCGCGCGAGCGGGCGAACCGCAGGTCGCCGCAGATCCGGGCGCGGCGGGAGCACGTCGCGATCGGGTCGCAGATCCCGAGGCCGCGTCGGCGGTCGTTCGATCTCGGGGCGTGGCGGTCGGTCGATCTCCCGCGGTGGTCTTGGCTTCGTCTCGGGCGTCGGACGCGGTTTCGGCGTCGGTCCCTGTCGCGGATGCGGGGTGGACGACTCGCTCGGCCCGTCGATCCCACGTGGACGGATATCGGGTGCGCGTGACTCCGGACGCGGGCTTCGCTCGGGTACCAGCCAGCGCGGTGGCGCTTCGACCCGCAGCGTTGCGTCGCGCGCGATTCGTCCACCGAGGCGGACGCGCTGTCCGGGGCGCATGGCCGAGCGGATTGCGTCACGACGGATCGCGTCGCGTGAGGACGGGCGATCGGGCGTGCTGCGATCGTCCCGTGCGATCTCGATGCCGCCGAGCCGGGGGCGATCGTGACTGCCGGCAACGATGCCCTCCATCGCGACGTAGGCGAGCCCGTCTTCGGCCGCGCGCATCGACTCGAGCCAGGCGGAGAGCGGCCGACCGGC
Source organism: Myxococcota bacterium (assembly GCA_965223565.1). Lineage (GTDB taxonomy): Bacteria > Myxococcota_A > UBA9160 > UBA9160 > UBA4427 > UBA4427. Next base: position 149,430 of record CBDCWV010000005.1, read on the forward strand.
GAGGGATCCGCCCGGGCGCGTCTCACCCGGGTCGCCCGCCTCGAGGCGCGTCGCGCGCATCGCCTGCCCGCGATCGCCGACCAGGCCGTGAACGACGATCCACTCGCCTGCGCGGAGTGCCCGATCGTCGAGGTCGGGGCTGCGCGCGACATCCCCATCGAGTCGTACGCGCCGACCGGAGACGATCAGCTCGCGCCCTGCATCACGGATCACCTCGATGCGACCCGCCAATCCCTCCTGGCGAACGATGCGGCGCGCAAGCAGTCCGTCCGCGGTGGCGAGGGCGTCGACGAAGACGATCTGGCCGATGGCGAGCCGGCCCGCGTCCGTCTCGTTGGTCGCGCCCTCGATCGCGAGGCTCTCCGGGACCGCGATCCTGAGACCGTTCACGCAGAGGCGCTCACTCCGACTGACGGGGCCATAGATACCGGTACCACCGATCCCACTCTCGTCGCCGCCGCCGCCCGTCGGTCGCTGGCCGGTGCCGCCGATCCCGCTCTCCGATTCGTCGCCGGCGCGTCGTGTCGACCCCCGGTCTTCGCGCGTGTGCTCGGATCCGTCCGACCGGCTGGTCGAGGGTGTCCGAAGCGGGCCCGATTCAGCGCTCGGCGGACTCGCGCCGGTGCCGCCGATGCCGCTGTCCTCGTCGGGCTCGATGATCTGGAGCCCGCTGAACCCCGTGCCGCAGGTCTCGGTGCTCGAGGCGATCTGCGGCGTCGCGACAGCGGCGCTCGCGATGAGTGCCGCGAAGACGAACGTCGTCCAAGGGTTGGCGCGGGCCTGCCGCGACCCCGCGTCGGCCTGGGCGGGGCTCATGACTGATCCTCCGAGGCGTCGTGCTCGTCGTCGGGCGTGACGTTCGCCGCCTGCGAATCTCGATCGGGCGAATCCTCGTTCCGCTCGCCCTCGGTCGCCTCGCCGAAGAAATAGACGCCGAAGTTGATGCGGTGGCGATTCGTGAGCGCCTTCGGATCGGCGGCCCCGCGCGCATCCGACTGTTGGAGCTCGTGCGCTCGGCGGTTGATCGTTTGCAGCGCATCGCTACCCACACGGCGCGAGAGCGCTTCGAGCTCCGCGACGGATTCCGGGGACAGCTTCGCGTAGTAGACGCTTCGCTCGAGCAGTGGCGCGTGCTCTCCGGCCAGATTGTGACGGGCTGCGGCGAGATGGTCGTGGACGTTGCGCCCGAGGTAGTAGGCCTTCTCGTCGAAGCCATGGGTCGGAACGAAGGCCTCATTCGAGAGATGGACACGGTCCTCGTCGTCGAGGCGGGCGATGCCCAGGCGTAGCCACTCGTCGAGGATCGCGCGCGGGCGGATGTCGGTCGTGACGGATTCGACGAGCTCCTCGAAGCTCGGTTGCTCGCCTCCTGGGTCGAGCCGCGGCAGGGCGAGCGGCGTATCGCCCCGGGTCGGATCACGGTAACGGGGATCGGCCGTCCAGCGGAGCACGATCTGCGCCCCGAGCGAGACATTGGCCGGCGTCTCGGGTGCGCCAGACGTCTCGGCCTGGAGTCGCTTCACGTCCTTGCGATGGATTCCTGTGAGCAGCGTGATGCGGCTCTGGGTCAACGGGCGGTCCGGTAGCCGGAAATGCCGGCTGGCCTGCTCCACGTAGACCGACTTCAGGAGTGCGGCCAGGGCGGGGAAGGGCACCTGGTGCTCGAGGAGCAGGCGGACGAGTGGTCCGAGCAGGCGGCGCACGGCTGCGAGCAGCGAGGCCGAGGGCCCACCGGCGGTGCCGATCTCGTCGTCCCCCGTGCGGCCGGCGGACGACGCCTGGCTACGCCCCTGCGATCCCTCGTCGTCCATATCACCTCGGTGGCCTGTCACACGCCGGCTGAGGGGGCCCGTCGCCCCCGGAAAGGGCCTCGAGCGTGAGTGGGAAAATTTACCACATCGTAACAAGTCTTTGAAATCTGGACGGAAATTGCTTCCATTCTGCCGCCCGATCCCCGCTGGTCGAAGCGAGGGGCGAGGCCCGCCGGGTCCGGCGGCAAACGGGCGCTGGCGCGTGCCAGCGCGGGGGGCGGGGATGGAGACGCTGAGGGGTGACTTCGAGGGGCGCCGGGCGCTCGTGACCGGCGCGGGGGCCGGAATCGGCCGCGCCGTGGCGCTGCGATTGGCACGGGCCGGGGCCGATGTCGCCTGCGTCGATCTCGATGGAGACGCGGCCGCGGGGACGGCGGAGGCAGTCGCCGGCTGTGGCCGCTCGGCTGTGGATGTGATCGCCGATGTGTCGAGCGAGGCCGACGTGGCACGGGCGGTCGAGGAGTCGGTCAGCCGACTCGGCGGTCTCGACGTACTCGTCAACAACGCGGGCGTCGTGATCATCAAGCCCTTCGTCGAGACGACGCTCGCGGAGTGGGACCGGACGCTCGGCGTCAATCTGCGTTCGCTCTTCCTGATGTGTCAGGCAGCGTTGCCTCACCTCGGCTCTTCCGAGGCGGCCGCGATCGTGAACATCGCATCGATGGCAGCCTGGCGTTACACCGTGCCACACGTTCCCTATGCGGCCTCGAAGGGGGGCGTCGTCGCCTTCACGCGGGATCTCGCGTTCGAGCTCGGCTCGCGTCGGATTCGCGTGAACGCCGTCGCGCCCGGTCCCACGGCGACGGGCATGATGGGTCAGCTGACCGACGATCAGCTCGATGCGGCGGGCATGCGTTTCGTGCTGGGGCGCATGGGGCGGCCCGAGGACGTCGCCGAGGCGGTCGCCTTCCTCGCGTCGGATCGGGCGTCGTACGTGACCGGCGCGACGCTGCCCGTCACGGGGGGTGCGGAGCTCGCGTCACGGCCTCTGCGCTCGGAGGACGACTGACGGCTCGGGTGTGAGCGAGTGGGTTCGGTCGACCGCGCAGGCCTCGTGCGACGGGTCGACCCACCTAACGGTAGTCGTGGGAAGCGGGCAGCTTCGCCTCGTTCGGCGGGTCTTGGTTCAGCGGGTCTTGGTTCGGCGGGTGTGGGTTCGGCGGGTGTGAGTTCAGCGGGTGTGGGGTCTCGCTGGGCGCGAGGGGTCGGACCTCCCGCACGCGGACGTGGATGACGCCGTCGACGCGCTGGAGCGGCCCTGCGACTTCGAGCAGCGAAGCCTGATGCAGAGGCACACGGAAACGGGCCGCCATGTCGGGGGTGAGGACCGCATTCGAGAGGCCGGTCTCGTCTTCGAGCGTGACGAAGCAGAAGCCCTTGGCCGAGCCCGGACGCTGGCGCACGATCGCGTGACCCGCCGTGCGCACGAAGGCGCCGTCCGGCGTCTCGCGCAGCTTCGCTGCGGGCAGGATGCCGCGGCGATCCAGCGCCTCGCGCAGATGCGCCATTAGATGAACGCCGGTCGTGAGACCCGCGAGGCGATAATCGGCGAGCGTCTGCTCGATCGCACTCATCGGCTCGAGCGGTGCACTCTCTTCGTTCGTCTCGCTTGGCCCGAGGGGTGCACTCTCTTCGTTCGTCTCGCGTGGCTCGCGCGGCGTCTGTGTCCCGAGCGCCGTTCGTGGTGTCTTCTGCGATGTCGTTCGCGTCGAGGGCGATCGACTCGGCCGGGCGATCTCGCGGCCGGCAAAGAGCGAGCGGGGATCGCGTTCGAGTGCCGCTACCTGCCAGAGAGCATCGCGTCGCGCCCCAGGCGCACCACGCAATCGCGCGAGTGCCCCGAGCTCGGCGAGGGCTTCGAGCTCGTCGCGGTCGGGACGCGTGCGACGTACGAAATCGCCGAGATCCTCGAAGTCCGCACGTGCGCGCTCCTCGACGATCCGCCCGGTGGTTCGGGCGGAGAGTCCGCCGACCGCGTCGAATCCGATTCGCACGGCGGGGCGCACGCGCCGGGAGGGCGATGGATCGCGACCGCACGAGCCCGCTTCGAGATCGGCCTGCTCGCACGAACGGAGGACGTCGACCGGTCGCACCTCGACGCCGTGGCGTTGGGCATCCTTCACGAGTGTCGCCGGGCTGTAGAAGCCCATCGGCTGCGCGCGCAACAGACCGACGAGGAACGCCGCCGGATGATGCTGCTTGAGATAGGCCGAGGCATAGGCGATCAGCGCGAACGAGGCCGAGTGCGATTCCGGGAAGCCATAGAGTGCGAAGGACGTGATGTGGAGAACGATCTGGTCTTCGGCCTCGCGCGAATAGCCCTGCGCGCGCATGCCGGCGCGCAGACGCTCCTCGACCTTCGTCATGCGCTCGACCGAACGCTTGAAGCCCATCGCCCGGCGCAGCTCTTCGGCCTCTCCGCCCGTGAAGCCCGCCGCCTGCATGGCGATCCGCAGCAATTGTTCTTGGAAGATCGGCACGCCGAGGGTGCGTTCGAGGATCGGCCGCAGGGATTCGTGCGGATAGACGACCGGTTCGCGTCCCGCGCGGCGGTTGATGTAGGGGTGGACCATCTGGCCGACGATCGGCCCGGGGCGGATGATCGCGATCTCGACGACCAGGTCGTAGAAGGTCTTCGGCTTGAGCCGCGGCAGCGTCGCCATCTGAGCGCGGCTCTCGATCTGGAAGACACCGACCGTGTCGGCGCGCCGCATCATGGCGTAGGTCTCGGGATCGTCCTGGGGGAGCTGGGCGAGGTCGATCTGCTCGTTCTCGTGTTGCTCGACGAGCGGGATCGTCTCTTCGAGGGCGGCGAGCATGCCGAGCCCGAGCAGATCGATCTTGATGATGCCCAGATCGGCACAATCGTCCTTGTCCCATTGAACGATCCGTCGATCGGCCATGCTGGCGGGCTCGATCGGGACGACCTCGTCGAGACGGCCGGCAGCGATCACGACTCCGCCGCTGTGTTGGCCGAGATGGCGCGGCAGGCCCTGGACCGCGCGGATCAGATCGATCCAGTGTCGGACGTCGGGCGAGGCGGGGTCGAGCTTCGCTTCGCGTAGGCGTTGTTCGAATTCGCGTTCGACCTCTCGATAGGGGGCTTCGCCACGCGCCTCCGCCGCCTCCTCGTTCGCGCGTCGTTCGCCGGCGCTGCCCCGCGGCAGCGCCGGGAAGTCCAGCCGCGCGACGAGCTTCGAGAGTCGGCCGATCGCTTCGGGATCCTGGCCGAGGACCTTGCCCATCTCGCGCACGGCCATCTTGATGCGATAGGTGATCACGTTCGCGGTCATCGCCGAGCCCGTCTCTCCGTATTTCGCGAATACGTATTGGATGACCTTTTCTCGTTGTTCGCCGGAGGGAAGGTCGATGTCGATGTCGGGCCACTCGCCGCGTTCTTCGGACAAGAAGCGCTCGAAGAGCAGATCCATCCGGACCGGATCGACGGCCGTGATGCCGAGCGCATAACAGACGGCGCTGTTGGCAGCGGAGCCGCGTCCCTGGCAGAGGATGCGCGAGGTGCGGGCGAAGGACGCGATGTCCTCGACGATCAGGAAATAGCCGGCGAGATCGAGCTTCTCGATCACGTCGAGCTCGAAGGCGAGCTGCTTCGAGACACGGGGAGCCAGGCGATCGCCGTAGCGTTCTCTGGCGCCGAGGCGCGTCAGCTCTCGCAGGCGCGCCATCTGGGTCTCGCCCGGTCGCAACGGATATTCGGGAAAACGATAGTCGAGATCTTCGAGTGTGAAGCTGCAGCGTTCGGCGATCCGACGGCTCTCGAGGATCCACTCGGGGTGGTCGCGGAAGCGCTCGACGATCGCCTGCCGCGAATGCAGATGGCCTTCGCCGTTGGCGGGCAGATATCGCCCGGCCTGGTCGAGGGTCGTGCGTTCGCGCAGACAGATCATGGCGTCGAGCAGACGCCTCTCACTGGCGCGAGCACAACGGACATCGCCCGTCGCGACGACCGGAACCCCGTTCGCTTCGGCCATCGCAGCCGCGCGTCGTCCGGCGCGCTCGACCCGCCGATCGAGCAGGTGCGAGACGTCGACCGCCAGGCGATCGCCGAAGACCCCGTGTGCCCGCGTGAGCAGCTCTGCGTCGAGTCGCTCGTCGCCGCGCAGCAGGACGCTCCAATGTCCCGCTTCGCGCTCGAGCTGCTCCCAGCTGACGCCGATGCGTTCGCGCGCCCGCACGTCCCGTCCCTCGCGTACCTTGTCGCGCCCGGCATGCGCCTGCGTGATCAGGCGACACAATCGCCGCCAGCCCTCCGCCGACTCCACCAGCAGCGACACCCTTGCGCGGCGTTCCGAGAGCACGGCCAGCTCCGCCCCGACCAGGGCCCGCAGGCCCGCCGCTCGGGCCGCCCGATGGAAACGAGGGGCACCCGAGACGCCGTCGCGATCGACGAGGGCCAACGCGGGGTGGTCGAGCCGGGCAGCGGCCTGGACCAGGTCCTCGGGGTTGCTGCAGGCTTCGAGAAAGGAGAAGGCGCTTCGGGCGCGCAGCTCGACGTAGTCATGGGGGGTGGCCATGCCCGATCTTCGTCTTATTTTCGCCCCTCTTCAACCCTATACTGGCCTCGATGGCCCCTTCGACGCAGACACGGACCGCCCTGATCGTCGACGACGAGGCGTCGCTTCTGCGGCTGCTCGCGACCGTCTTCGAGCGCGCCGGCTATCGCGCGCTGGTCGCCGCCAACGCCGCAGAGGCGCGGCGGGTCTTCGCGGAGAATCGCGCCGCAGTCGACCTCGTCCTGCTCGACGTCGTGATGCCCGGGGGCGAGGGTGCCGAGCGGTTGCTGCCGGAGATCCTCGCCGAGCGCCCCGATGTGCGTGTGATCGTGGCGAGCGGAGACGAGCCCCCTGCCTCGCTCACCGCAGAGCTCGACAGGATCGGGGGCAGCTTCCTGCGCAAGCCCTTCCTGCCGCGCGCACTCCTCCGCCTGCTCGACGCCGAGCGGGGCGCCGGCCGCGCGCCCGCGGCGTCGCACACGAACGGGCCCGGGGTCGCCTGAATGGCCTCGATCGTCGTCGTCGGCGGCGGGCTCGCGGGCCTCGTCTGCGGTGCGCGGCTGGCGCGGGCCGGGCATGACGTCGAGCTCTTCGAGTCCGCCCCCAACGTCGGGGGACGCTTGCGACCGATCCCGACCGAGGAGGGTCTGCTCGAGCCGGCGGTCGGCGAGATCGGCTGGGGCGACGCCAATCTGCGCGCGCTGGTCGCGAGTCTCCGACTCGAGCCGAGCGGTCGGCCGGGGCTCGCGCGCGCCCACGCACTCGTGCTCGGCGGTCGATTGCATCGCCCTCCACCGCTCGGCGCGTCGGAGCTGCTCTTCCCGCGACTCTCGCCGCGCATCGATCGGCCGATCGATGCGGTCTTCCGCCGCCCGCCGCGTTGGCGTGATCGCCGTCCGCTCGTGCGTGCACTCTGGGACAGCTATCGACAGCCGAGCCTCGAGCTGCCCGAGTCCGTTCGCGCGCTCGACGACACATCCTGGCAACGGGCCTCGCTGCGCGCCTTCGGTACGCGTTGGTGTGCCACGCGGCTCGCACCGGCGCTCCTGGCCCGTACGGGTGTCGACCTGGCCGCGGAGTCGGCGGCGATCGTGGTGCCGATGCTCAGTCGGTTGCTGGCAGGCAGGGGGCGTTCGCTCCTGCTCGCCGGCGGGCTCACGAGTCTCGTCGATGCCCTGGCCTCGCCACTTCGGATCCGCGCGGGCTGTCGGGTCGAGCGGCTCGAGACGACCTCGGAAGGCGTACGCATCCGCTACCGCGCGGGGGGGCGCGCGGGCGGGGCGCTGGCGGATGCGGCCGTGATCGCCCTACCGCCGAGTCAGATCCTCAAAATCTGCGCGAAGCTCGGGCCGGAGGAGCGCGGCTTCTTCGAGTCGCTCGAGCCACGCCGATCGATCGTGATCCATCGACGCGTGACGCAGGAGGCGTGGCTCCTGCGCGGCCTCGCCGGCGTGAGCTTCGTCCCCGGCGAGCTGCCCGACATGCGCGACCTCCGCGTGCTCGGTCGGCCGGTCGAGCCCCACTCGACCGAGCCCTTCTGGATTCGCGTCTCGCTCGAGCACGGCTCCGTCGACGCCCACTGGAACGATGCGGATTCCGCGCTGGTCCAGAAGCTCGACGCGACGTTTCGCGGCTCGCCGCTCGGGGCGTTGCCGGAGGGTCCTTCTCGGGTCGAGCGGCTCGACGAGATCATCTCCGTCCAGGGCCGTGGTGCACTGGCACGGCGCGAGCGGTTTCTCGCGCGGAGCGAGCGGACGCCGCGCCTGGCCTTCGCGACGGCCGCGCTCACGACGCCCGATCTCGAAGGACGCGTCACGGCCGGCATGCGCGCGGCGGCGGAGGCGTCGCGGGAGCTCGAGCGTGTCGCCTCGCCGCCGCCGCGCCGGGTCGCGACGGCGTGAGCACGCGTGGCTCGGGCGAGCGACCGCGTTGCGTGCTGCACGCGGACATGGACGCCTTCTACGCCTCGGTCGAGCAGCGCGATCGTCCCGAGCTACGCGGCCGTCCGGTTGCCGTGGGCGGTGCCGGGCCGCGCGGTGTGGTCGCGGCGGCGAGCTACGAGGCGCGCGTCTTCGGCGTGCACTCGGCGATGCCGAGCGTCGAGGCGCGGCGCCGTTGTCCGGAGCTCGTCTTCGTGAGTGGCGACATGCAGCGTTATGCGCGCGAGTCGCGGCGGATCTTCGAGATCTTTCGCAGCTTTTCGCCTTCGGTCGAAGGGCTCTCGCTCGATGAGGCCTTTCTCGATCTGACGGGCAGCGAGCGGCTGCTCGGTCCACCGCGCCGGGTCGGCGAACGTCTGCGGCGGCGCGTGCGCGAGGCGACGTCGCTGCCGATCTCGGTCGGAATCGGACCGATCAAGATGGTGGCCAAGATCGCGAGTGGTGCCGCCAAGCCCGACGGGCTGATCGAGGTGCGGGCCGAGGACGTGAGCAGGTTTCTCGACCCGCTACCGGCGCGCAAGATCTGGGGCGTCGGACCCGTTGCGGGAGAACGGCTCGAGCGCCTCGGTTATCACACGATCGGGGATCTCGCGCGGGCGGATCTGGCGACGCTGCGCGCGCGGCTCGGCGATTGGGGCGTCTCGATCGGTCGCCTGGCCCGGGGCGTCGACCTGCGCGAAGTCGAGGCCCACCGCGAGGCCGTCTCCCTGTCCGAGGAGAACACCTTCGATCGCGACATCGTCGACCGCGGCACGCTCGAGGCGACGATCCTGACGCACGCCGAGGCCGTCGCGAAGCGCCTGCGTCGCCAGCGTCTCTTCGCCCGCACGGTCGTCCTCAAGTGGAAGCTCGCCCGCCGCACGAAGCAGGGCCCGCGCGGCTATCCGACGCGGACGCGGCAGCTGAGTCTGCTCGAGCCGACCGACGACGGCGACGTGATCGCCCAGGTCGCCCGATCGCTGCTCGCGGATGCGCTCGCCCGGCCGGTGCGCTTGCTGGGTGTGGGCGTATCCGGCCTGGTCAGGGAGGCGGCCGGGTCGCATCAGCTGGCGCTCTTCGCGGCGAGCGACGCAACGCGCGCCACGAGCGACGTCGGGCGAGGCGATACCCGTTCGCTTCGGGCCCCGCCACGCAAGCGGGAGCTCAACCGGGCACTCGACGCGCTCGCGGACCGCTTCGGCGACGACGTCGTGCGCCGCGCGAGCCAGGCCGAGACGCGCCACGCCACGCTGTCGGGGCAATGGAAGAAGGGCAGCCGCGATATCGATCTCGATTCACCCGATCGGGCCGCGACCGGCGAGTCCGACGCCCCGGGCGACGATCGATCGTAGGGCGCACGAGCGCCGCGTCCGCTCGCGCTGCGGCCCCTCTTGGCGTCGCGGCGCGAGCGGCCCCTGTTGGCGCCGCGGCCCCTGTTGGCGCCGCGGCCCCTGTTAACGACGGATATCCCAGCGGTAGACGCGCATCGGCGGCACGTTCAACAGCTCGAGCTGGACGCTCGCGGGGCCGAAGACCTGCTTGCCGAGCGTGTGGACGACGTCGCGGAACTGATAGGCGACGAAGCGCCCTCCCGGTGCCAGGCTGTCCTTGACCGACCGCAGGATCGAGAGCCCGAGGTTGCGGGGCATCGTCGAGAATGGAATGCCCGAGAGCACGACGTCGGGCGCGCCGAGGTCGTGCTTGACGAGTGCCTCGGGGATCTCAGCGGCGCTGCCTTCGTGGACGATCAGGCGCGGATCGCGGATCGTTTCGGTCAGCAGATCACAGAATCCGGGATTGATCTCGATCGCGAGCAGTCGGGCGCCCGGTCGCATCGCGGCGAGCAGCGCCTTCGTGGTGCCGCCCGTGCCGGGTCCGAGCTCGACGATCAAGTCCGATTCCGCGATCTCCGCCGTACGTGTGATGCGCCGCTCCATCCATCGGGAGCTGGGAATGATCGAGCCGACTTCTTTGGGGCGCTCGAGGAAGCCACGCAGGAAGGCGATCGGGTGATCGGGTTGAGGAAGCAGCGGACGATTCGTGGACGGGGGCGCCTGCCTGATCTCGGGCAACGGTGTCTCCTCGAAAGTGGTCGCTCATTCTAGTCATAGAGCCCGTCGACCTGCCACCGCTTCGTCTTCCAGTCGTAACGGACCCGCAGCACGAGTCCATCGCCCATCTCGACGTCGTAGTGATCGAAGGCGAAGTGCGCCGTTCGGGACCACCAGGACCCCGTCGTTCGCCAGGGGCCTGCTGCCCTCACGATCTCGCCCTGGCCGAGAGCGCTGCGCAGATGGTGCGGACGCCCACGCTCGAGCCGGACCTCGGCACGGAGTGGGGGGCGAAGGGCCCGTATCATGAGTCGCGGCGCGCGTCCGGCGGCCCGCCAGGTGGCATCGGGACGCGCGCGCGTCGGCCCCGCTCGGAAGGGCTTCAGGCCGAAGGCATCCGGGCGATGGTCATCGATCACCTGGGGCGTGCCGACCCGTTCGGCACCGCAGATCGAAGCGAGCTCCGCCAGGGTCTGATCGAGTCGGCTCGGGCTCGGGCCCCGCGGCAGGAAGAGATCGAGCTGCTCGCGTCGCAACGGAGAGCCCTCGCCGAGGAGTCCGACGCGTTCGATCGCAGCCGGGGGTGGGTCCTCTTCGATCGCGAGGCGAAGCAATCGCAGCAGGACGCGCTCGTCCTGACAAGGCGACGCGACACCGATCCGACGACCGAGGCGGGCACCGCCCTCGAGTCCGAGTGTGAGGCGGAGCTCGCGGCAACCGAGTGCGCGCAGCACCAGGCGTTCGACCAGTCGCGAGACGAGTCCGCGCAACACGAAGCCGAGCGCCTCGAGATTCGTGATCGGTGTCTCGAGATCCTGGCCTTCTTCGAGCGTCGTGCTGCGTGGCTCGGGCAGGGGGGCTTCGTTTTCTTCGCCGCGAGCGCGAGCGACCAGAGCGAGCAGCTCGGGTCCGAGTCGAGCGGCGAGGTCGCGGCGCGACAGGCGCAAGAGGTCGCGAATGCGATGGATCCCGAAGCGGGTGAGCGCCTGGGCCGTTCGGTCGTCGGGCTCGAGCAGATCGACCGAGAGTGGAGCGAGGAAATCACGCTCGCGACCCGATGCGAGGATCAGGATCGTCTCGGTCGGTGAGTGGCTCTGCGCTTCGAAGCCGAGCTGTCGGGCAGCCAGTCGAGCCAGACTCCGGGAGGCGGCGACGGCGACCCGGCCCTCGATCCCCGTTCGTTCGGCGCGGGCGAGCAGGATCGAGGCGAAGGTCCGCTCGTTTCCGTGTAGCGCTTCGATGCCACTGGCGTCGACGTAGACGGCGCCCTCCGAGGCGAAGGGACCGGCACTGCGCTCGGCCAGCTCGGCGCGTGGAGAGAGCGAGAGCGCGGCATCGAGCAGCGCCTCCCGTGCCGTCCGCTCGAGGACGGGCGAGGCCACGCGCACTTCGATCTCGGGACAGACGGCTCGGGCCTGGGGTGGAGTGAGTCCGGGGCGAACGCCGCGCAGGGCGGCCTCGCGCGAGACCGACAGGATCTCGGCGCGGGCGCCCGGGCCGCTGCTGATCGCGAGGGGCTCACCGCGCAGCTCGGGATGGGCGCGCAACTCGGCGTCGAGCGGCAGGTTCGGGACGAGCAGGCAGGCGATCCGCATCGCGACGCTCAATCCCGGTCGAGTGAGAGTGCGAGGCTCGCGCCGGCTGGGCGACTGCGATGGCGGCGCAGGACGGCGCGGGTCTCGATCGCTTCGAGCAGCGGCGGCGGCGTGGCAAAGCGTGTTCCGCGGGACTCGAGCTCGAGGACCAGCTCGGATCGCGAGCCGGCCATCGCGGTCGGGGCGAGCACGACCAGGGCCGTGCGCGTTCCCGCCGCCAGGCGAGCGAGCCGCAGCCAGGTGACGTCCTTGATCGAGCAGACCGCGGACGCCGTGGAGCGCGTCGGGCGTGTCGTCGCTCCGGACGCGTGCGTCGCGACCGGGACATCCAGACCTGCATCGAGCACGACCAGCTCGAACCCTTCGGTCTCGAGCAGGCGTTCGCAGCTGCGGACCGCCTCTTCGTCCGAGCGCGCGCGTACCCAGAGCAGTCGCTCGAGATCTTCCGACTCGCCGCCTAGCGCCAGGATCGCTTCGAGTGCGGAGGCCGGGTCGAGGGCATCGGCCAGGTCGACCCACCCCACGAGCACCCCTCGCGCCAGCGTCGTCGCGAGCAGGCCCAGCCCGAGCGAGGTGCGCCCCGAAGACGGCCGCCCGCAGATCTCGCTCAGTCGACCGATCGGCATCCCCCCACCCAGCCGATCATCGAGCCCCGCGATCCCCAGCGAACAGAATCGCGCTTCCCGATCGCGCCTCTCCGCGAGCTCCGATCCACGCAGCAGGCTCGTATGCGTACTCGCTGTGCGTGACAGAGCCGCTGCCGCCTGGCAGATGCGGTCTCGTGGAGAGCCCCTATCCGGGACAGGGTCCGGGGCATGATTCGGAGCATGAAGAGAGGAAGGCGAGTCGACCCCGGGCGAGCCACTCCGCGAGAAGGTCGGGCGAGGCCCACGACCGATCGGAGGGATTCGGGCGCGGGGAGCTCGTCTTCGCTCGCGAGCACCACGGACGGGACCACTCGTCCTTCCGACCGGGGCGTCGGGAGGAGCGGGGGGCATGAACCGACTTTCGCTTTTTATTCGCCATCGGTCAAGACCGAGAGAACGGCGGCGCGATGCGCGTGCGTCCTGCCTCGATCCGCACGCGTCCGGCGGCGATCAGCTGGATCGCTTCGGGGACGAGCTCCCGTTCGAGTGCCTGGACGCGCGCCGCCAGCGTATCGACCGTGTCGTCCTCTTCGACCGGGACGGCTCCCTGCAACAGGATCGGTCCCTCGTCGTAGGCCTCGCTCGCGAAATGCACCGTCGCGCCCGTCAGCTTGACGCCCTTCTCGAGGACCGCCTCGTGGACGTGATGTCCGTAGAAGCCACGGCCAGAGAAAGCCGGAATCAGCGCCGGATGGACGTTCAGCGTCCGACCCTCATAGCGACCGCGCAGCTCGAACGGGGACAGGAAGCCGAGCAGGCAGACCAGCTCCGGTGCGAAGCGATCGAGCACCTGGTGGAGCGCGTCGTTGAAGGCCGTGACGTCCGGGTATTCACGACGCGCGATTGCGAAGGCGGGTACGTTGCGGCGCTCGGCGCGCGCCAGACCGAAGGCCTTCTTCTTCGAGGACACGACACACACGATCTCGGCGGGCAGCCCGGCGTCGATCCTTTCGAAGAGGTTCTCGAGGCTGGTCCCGCTTCCCGAGAGCAGCACCGCGACCCGGAGCTTCGCGTCCGCTTCCCGGACCATCAGCCGAAGAGATTCCGATAGATCTCGCGCGACGCGGGCGAGCGGTTCAGCGTGTAGAACTGGATGCCGTCGACGCCGCGCGCCAACAGCTCCTCACACTGTCTCGTCGCCCAGCGAACGCCGAGCGCGTAGGTCGCCGCGTCGTCTCCATCGACCCGCTCGAGCTCCGCCTCGAGCTCGACCGGAAAGCTCGTTCCGTTCACGCCCGCCATGCGGCGAATGCCCGAGACGGTCGCGATCGGCATGATGCCGGGGATGATCGGTACGCCGATCCCGGCAGCGCGGGCGCGCTCGACGAAATCGAAGAAGCGTTCGTTCTCGAAAAAGAAGTTGCTGACCAGGAAATCCGCACCCGCATCGACCTTGCGTTTCAGGTTGGCGATGTCGGTCGCTGCATCCGGCGCCTCGGGATGCGTCTCGGGTGCGCATGCGGCGCCGATCGAGAACTCGTTCCGATCGTCCCGACTGGCGATATAGGCGACCAGCTCGTTCGCGTATCGAAAGCCGCCGCTCGGTACGCGGAACGCGGGATCGTCGCGGGGCGGATCGCCGCGCAGCGCCAGCACGTTGTGGACTCCGCCTTCGCGTAGCTGATCGAGGATCGTCCCGACCTGCGAGGGCAGGAATCCCGTACACGGGAGATGGCACATCGTGACCAGCCCGATCTCGCGCGCGATCTCGATCGTGAGGTCGACCGTCTTCTCGCGCGTGCTGCCGCCTGCCCCCATCGTGACCGACACGAAGCCCGGAGCGAGCTGCTTGAGCTCCTCGATCGTCCGGTAGAGCGTCCGGTAGCCCGCGTCGGTCTTCGGTGGGAAGAACTCGAACGAGATGACCGGTCGATCGGCTTGGCGGTAGATCTCGGCGATGCCCATGGCGGAGATCCTAGCATCGACCCTGTCGGGTCCCGCGACGACGCCGCGTTGACGGGCTCGGGCCGACCGGCGAGACTGCGGGCCGCAGGCGAGGGCGCGACCGTGGCCGGAGAGCCGGTCGCGCGTATCGCTCGACGAGGAGCTTCCGATGTCCGTGCTCGTGACCGGATCCGTTGCCGTCGATCACATCATGGTCTTCGAGGATCATTTCAAGAATCACTTCGTGAGCGACAAGCTCGAGAAGCTGAACGTCGCCTTCCACGTACCGTCGATGCAGAAGAAGTACGGCGGCACCGGCGCGAACATCGCCTACAACCTGTGTCGCCTCGGTATCGACCCGATCCTGCTCGCGGCGGTCGGTCCGGATCTCGGGCCCTATGGCGACTGGATGGAGCGCAGTGGCGTCCGGCGCGACCATCTGCGGGTGATCGACGACGAGTACACGGCGGCCTGCTTCATCACGACCGATGCGGGCAACAACCAGATCATCTCCTTCCATCCCGGCGCGATGGATCGCGCCCACGAAGCCAGGGTTGCCGACGTCAGCGAGCCCTTTCGTGCCGCGATCGTCTCGCCGAACGGTCGTCAGGCCATGATCGACTACGCGCGCGATCTCAAGTCGCGTGGCGTGCATACGATCATCGATCCGGGCCAGGGGCTGCCGATCCTCGACGCGGACGAGCTGCTGACCGCGCTGACCGGTGCATCGGTCTACATCGTGAACGAATACGAGTGGGAGCTGACACGCGAGAAGACGGGGCTCGACGAAGACGCGATCGCCGCGCGCGTCGGGGCGCTGGTCGTGACGCGTGGCGAGGAGGGCTCGATGCTGCGCCGCGGCGGACGCGACGTCGGGCTCGCGATCGGCGTCGATCGCCTCGAGGTCGCGCCGATCACGGCGTCGGAGATCGTCGATCCGACGGGTTGCGGCGATGCCTATCGTGCGGGCCTGCTCTTCGCCCTCGTACACGATCTTCCGCTCGAGAAGGGCGCCCGGCTCGGCAGCCTGATGGGCGCGATCAAGGTCGCCCATAGCGGCCCCCAGAGTATCGACCTCGACCTCGCGGCGATTCGCGAGCAGTACGAGAAGGCCTTCGGCGAGGCGTTGCCATGAGAGGCGGTCGGCTGCGCCCGAGCCAGGGTTCGCGCGTCGGCACCGCTCGCGTCTGAGCGCGTTTCTGCATGTCGCCCGCGACGGAAAGTGTGAGCGGTGTCGGTCGCTCCGCGGCGAGCGTGGACGGGTTCGACGTCACTGTGGTCGGCGCCGGTGTGCTCGGCCTGGCGGTCGCGGTGCGGCTCTCGCGCGCGGGGCGATCCGTGCTCGTCATCGAGCGCGAGCCGGGCATCGCAAGGGGCATCACGAGTCGCAACAGCGAGGTCGTCCACGCCGGCCTCTACTACCCGAGCGGGAGTCTGAAGGCGCAGAGCTGCGTCGAGGGTCGCGAACGCCTGTATGCCTGGTGCGCCGAAGCCCGCGTTGCCCATCGACGCCTCGGGAAGCTCGTGGTGGCGACCCGCGTGAGTGAGGTCGAGCAGCTGGAAGCCCTCCTCGCGCAGGGACGCCGAAACGGTGTCGCCGGCCTCGAGCTGATCGATGCGCAGGCCACCCGCGCACTCGAGCCCGACGTGGCGGCGCAGGCCGCGCTCCACTCGCCGGAGACGGGAATCGTCGACGCACATGCCCTCTGCATGTCGCTGCTCGCGGCAGCCGAGGCGGCGGGTGGATCGCTCGCACTCGAGCGCCGTGTCGAGTCTCTGACCCGGCGATCCTATGGCTGGTCGGTCGCGGTGCGTGACGCGGCGGGTACGCGCGAGTCGATCGATACCGGCCTCGTCGTCGATGCAGCGGGCCTCGCCGCGGATCGGGTCGCGGAGCTCGCGGGACTGCCGATCGATACACTCGGCTGGCGACAACGTCCGTGCAAGGGCGACTACTTCAAGCTCGCACCGGGCTCGGGCTCGGCGAGCGCGCCGCGCGTCCGCCTGGATCGCCTCGTCTACCCCGTGCCGCAGGCTGCGGGCCTCGGGATCCATGCCACACTCGATCTGGCGGGCGGGCTGCGCTTCGGACCGGATGCGGAATATCTCGTGGATCCGGGCGCATCCGCCTCCTCGCCGACCGCACCCGAGCCCGTGTTCGAATTCGCGGTCGACCCCGCGAAGGAGGCTCGCTTCCGCGAGGCGGTCGCTCGCTACCTGCCGCGCCTGAACGCGGCTCGCTTCGAGCCCGACTACGCCGGGATCCGCCCGAAGCTCGCCGGTCCGGGTGAGGCCTTTCGCGACTTCGTCGTCGTCGAGACCTCGGATCACGGCGTACCAGGCTTCGTTGCATGCCTCGGGATCGAGTCGCCGGGTCTCACGGCAGCACTCGCCCTCGCGGAGCGGGTCGCCCTGTTGACGATCGGTTGACGGAGGCCGTTCGGCACCCGTCTGGGCGCGGGCGCCTCAGTCGTGCCGATCGACCCACAACACGGCACAGCCGATATTGTCGCCGGCCTTCTGACGACGTTGGGAAGCCAGCGCGGTCTCCACGACCTGGCGACAGGTGTCGACGGCGCGGCGCCCGGGCGGCGCATCGAGCTCGGCCTGAGCGACGGCGCTCGCGGCTGCCGCCGCAGGATCCGCGACCCCGATCCCGGGCTCGGAGAGTCCGTCGGTCGCGAGGACGCAGGCGCGCAGCTCCGCGATTCCCTTGCGGACGTCGATCGAAGCGTATCGCTCGAGCAGCTCGGGCTCGGCCTGCTCGTAGCCGAGGAAAGGTGTGAATTCGAGATCGGGATCGCGCCCGCCGAGATCGGTCGCACCCCCTCGATCGACCCAGAAGACATGACTGTCGCCGACCGAGACGTGCAGACAGCGATCGTCCGCTGGTCGCAAGAGGGCGAACGCGAACGTCGTCGGTGCCGGGGGAAGCTCGCTCCTGCCCGCCACGTCGAGAATTGCGCGATTCGCGTCGAGCAGCGCCGAGATCGCTTCCCGTCGCCAGGCCGATTCGTCGCCCGCCGGATCCCGCTCGTCCGTCCAACGTGCGGCATAACGCTCGAGGACCGTACGCACGGCGGCCTCGGAGCCGTGCTCGCCGTGATGTCCATCGGCGACGACCGCGAGCTGGCCGCCGCGACCGAGCGCGAAGGCGACGCAGTCCTCGTTCGGGTCGGTGTGGGAGTAGGTCTTGCGTGCACCACCCCGTGACAGCGCGACGGCAGCCGGACCGATCCCCTCGAGCTCGAGACGGCCGATCGACTGATGATGGCGCCCGCGCAGGAACCCGATCCGCAGCGCACCGGAGGTGGAACGGGATGCCGGTCGCGGCGAAGAAGACTCGAGCGAGGTCATGACGGGCTGATTCGATGTCCTCATGGGCGAACGGCGCTCGCGTGGGGCGGTGGCAGGCCGGAGCGTACCGCGTTCCGCGCGACCCGTGCCGCTCCCGCTGCGAAAGCCTACTATGCTGGGCGGGTCTTGCAGTCGCGCCGGGCAGGTCTGCGACGACGACGGGGGGAGCGTGGAGGATTCGGCGGCGAGCGAGTTGGCTTGCGCGATCGCGCACGAGGTCGGAAACCATCTGGGCGGGATCCGGCTCGAGGCGCATCTGCTCGACGATGAGCTCGACGTAGCCGCGCTCGCGCGGTCGTCGCTCTCGATCGACGCCCTCGCGGCTCGCTCCGGACCGCTGCTGGCCTTGCTGCGGCCACTCCTCTCGCCACGGCCGCCCGGAGACGGCGGCTCGACCGCTCTGCTCGAGCGCGTCGCCAGCCAGATCGGGGACGAGGGCACGCGCGGCATTCTCTTCGAAGTCCGGGCCGGCGACCCGTTGGCTGCCGTCCCCGCGACGGATTGGCTGCATCCGCTGCTGGTCGCGCTGGTTCAGACGACGATCGAAGTCCTCGACGCGGGCGATCGCATCACGCTATCGCTCGAGTCCGACGCCGGTCTGGCCCGGATCGTATGCGAAGACGACGGCCCGCCCGAAGACCTTTCCGAGACGGCGGCAAGACGCGGACGCGGCCTCGTCCTGGCAATCGCGCGCGAGCTCGTCGGGCGGACAGGGGGTCGCGTGGAGGTCTTGCGCGCGAGCGATCGGACGCGCGTCGTGTTGGGACTTCGTGGGGCCTGAGCCCGACGGCTCCGTCATTCCCGGTGCTCAGGCAGCCAGGCGAGCCGGCGGATCCTCTCGCTTCCGCCCCGAGCTCGGTCGCAGGATCTCCGTCGGCGGCTCGCGCACGTCCCAGATCAGGCCGACGGCCCGCAGCGCGCGCAGGAGATAGTAGGTCACGTCGATCTCCCACCAGAAGAAGCCCTGGCGTGCGGCAGCCATGTAGTGGTGATGATTGTTATGCCAGCCCTCACCCCACGTCAGGAGCGCCAGCCAGAGGTTGTTGCGGCTATCGTCGCCGGTGTCGTAACGCTGGCTGCCGAAGCGATGGGCGAGGGAGTTGATCGTGTAGGTCGCGTGCCAGAGCAGCGTCGTCGAGACCAGGAAGCCCCAGACGAAGCCCGAGAAACCGCCGATGGCGACGCACAGAGTGCCCAGGACGACCGGCGCGACGACGTGCCAGCGGTTCAGCCAGACGAGCTCGGGGTAGACCGCGAAGTCGCGAATTCGTTCGATCTCGGTCTCCTCGAACTCGTCTGAGAAGATCCACGCCTGATGCGCCCACCAGAATCCCCGGCGTGGCGAGTGGAGATCGCCCTCCTGGTCGGAGTAGCGATGGTGGCGGCGATGGCCGGCCGCCCACCAGAGGGGGCCCTTCTGAACGGCGGCCGCCCCGACGAAGGCCAGCAGGAATTGGAAGGCGCGGCTCGTCTTGAAGCTCTTGTGCGAGAAATAGCGGTGGTAGCCCGCCGTGATGCCGA
This sequence comes from Myxococcota bacterium, assembly GCA_965223565.1. Lineage (GTDB taxonomy): Bacteria > Myxococcota_A > UBA9160 > UBA9160 > UBA4427 > UBA4427. The sequence continues at coordinate 168,729 of CBDCWV010000005.1, forward strand.
AGAGCCGGAGCCAGAAGAGTCCCAGGCAGAGCGCGATGGCGACGCCGTCGATCCGGCCGACGCGCGATACGAGCTGGCCGACCTCGCCGTCGGGTAACGCGTCGCCCGCGACGAGCAGGGCGGCGACGAGGCCAGCGAACGCGCCCGCGTGAATCGTCCAGTAGAGCGCAGCCGACAGCTTGGCATGGCGATGCCAGATTCCTTCGGTGCTGGGTGGGGCCACGCACGAATCTCCTCGCCCGGTGGGTCGGGCGCGCGGGAGCCTACGAGCTCGATCGGCGGGTCGCGACGCGGGCCCTGTGAAAGTTGCGTCAAACGGGCTTTCCACTTTGATTGCGCTAAGTTGCGCGCGCCGCGAGTGCCGGGCGACGCGAGTGCGGCGCGACGGGGTCACGGGCGCGGACGAGCGAGAAGCAGAGATGTCCAGCCAACGCCTTCGAGAGGACCTGCGCAACGTCGCGATCATCGCCCACGTCGATCACGGCAAGACGACCCTCGTCGACGGCCTCCTGCGCACCTGCGGTGCGTTTCGCGAGAACGAATCGGTGGCGGAACGCGTGATGGACTCCGGCGATCTCGAACGGGAGCGCGGCATCACGATCCAGTCCAAGAGCACCGCCGTCGACTACGAGGGCGTGCGCATCCAGCTCGTCGACACGCCGGGGCACGCGGACTTCGGGGGCGAGGTCGAGCGTGTGCTCGGGATGGCGGATGCGGCGCTCCTGCTCTGCGACGCCTACGAAGGCGTGATGCCGCAGACGCGCTTCGTGCTCCGCAAGGCACTCGCCCACGGTCTGCGACCGATCCTCGTCGTCAACAAGATCGATCGGCCCGAGGAGCGGGCGGAAGAGGTCGTGAACGAGGTCTTCGATCTACTCGTCGAGCTCGGTGCCGACGACATCCAGCTCGACTTTCCCGTCGTCTATGCCTCGGCCAAGCAGGGCGTCGCGTCGACCGAATACGGGGGCGAGATGAAGGACCTGGTTCCGGTTCTCGATACGATCCTGCGCCACGCGCCAGCGCCCGAGGTCGACGAGACGGGTCCGCTCCAGTTCCAGGCGGTCACGCTCGGCTACGATTCGTTCGTCGGCCGTCTGGTGATCGGGCGCGTCGTGCGCGGTCGCATGAAGCGCGGGGCGCCGGTGATTCGAGTGGGCGAGACGGGAACGCCCGACCCGTTCCGGATCACGAAGCTCTTCGGCACGCTCGGTACCGAGCGCGTCGAGATCGAGGAAGCGCGGGCTGGCGATATCGTGATCGTCGCGGGTGTCGATTCGATCGACGTCGGGGATACTGTCTGCGATCCGGGCGAGTCGGACCCCCTGCCGCGGATCGCGATCGATCCGCCGACGATCCGGGTCCATCTCTCGGTGAACAACTCGCCCTTCGCGGGTCGGGACGGCAAGTACGTCACGAGTCGACAGATCGGCGAGCGACTCGACCGCGAGGCGATGTCCAATATCTCGATCGTGGTCGAGCGGACCGACAAGCTCGATACGTTCGCCGTCAGCGGTCGGGGCGAGCTCCAGCTCGCGGTCCTGATCGAGACGCTGCGCCGCGAGGGCTACGAGTTCGCCGTCTCGAGGCCGGAGATCATCGTCCAGGAGGTCGATGGCCGGCGCTGCGAGCCCGTCGAGGAGGTCGTGGCCGACGTACCCGAGACGGCCGCGGGCTCGGTCATGGAGAAGCTCGCCGGTCGCAAGGGCCGCATGGAGACGATGGAGCATCAGGGCGACCGCGTGCAGATGCGTTTCATCGTGCCGAGTCGCGGACTCTTCGGCTACCGCGGCGAATTCCTGACCGACACCCGGGGCGAGGGCCTCCTCTATCGGACCGTCCAGGGCTTCGAGCCCTTCGCCGGCGATCTGCCCGGACGTGGCGTGGGCCCGGTCGTCTGCACCGATCGAGGCCGCACGACGCCCCACGCGATCTTCAAGATCCAGGAGCGGGCGACGCTCTTCGTGCCGCCGGGGGTCGACGTCTACGAGGGGCAGATCGTCGGCGAGAGCCGTCGCCCGAACGACCTGAACGTGAATCTGACGCGCGCCAAGAAGCTCGACAACATGCGCGCCTCCGGCCGCGACGAGAACGTGATCATCACACCGCACAAGAGGCTCTCGATCGAGGAGGCGCTCGGCTGGATCGAAGACGACGAGCTGCTCGAAGTGACGCCCGTCGAGCTGCGCCTGCGCAAGCGAGTGCTCAGCCAATCCTTCCGCAAGCGCTAGGCGGAGCACACGTGAGCCTCGAGCTGACGGATCAAGAGCGCAGCTGCTATCGCGAAGAGGGCTTCTTCGTGCGGGAGCACGCCTTTTCGGAGCGGGACCTCGCGCGCTTCCGTGCGGCCGCGGAACGCGTCGTCGCTCGCGCGGCCGACGCGTCGCTCGGCGCGACGCCCGACGCCGAGGCCGTGCGGCGCGACTACCGGATCGACGGCAATCGCTACGTCGAGGCGGCGCAGGCGACGATCCAGTTCGAGCACCGGGAATCGAGTGAGACGATTCGCGTGATCGAGCCCTTCCATCATCTGGACCCCGTCTTCGACGCGCTCGTCGCGGATGCACGGATCGTCGATCCGCTCTGCGGTGTGCTCGCGCGCGATCGGATCGCCTTGTGGACGGACAAGATCAACCTGAAGCGTCCGCGTGAGGGCTCGGGCTTTCGCTGGCATCAGGATTCGCCCTATTGGAGTCACGCCTGTGGCCATTGTGACGAGCTGCCGAACGTGATGATCACGCTCGACGATGCCGATCGGGGCAACGGCTGTTTTCGCGTCGTACCCGGCAGCCACGTCGCGGGATTCCTACCCGGTCTCGGGGACGATACGGCGCTCGGTCCGCTCTTCACGGACCCGACCTGTTTCGATGCGACGCGGGCGTGGTACGCGGAGGTGCCCGCCGGCAGCTTGATCGTGTTCAGCCCCCATCTCGTCCACGGCAGCCAGCCGAATCACTCCGATCGAGCGCGGCGAGCGATCGTCCTGACCTACCAGCCGCCCGATCATCCGATGTTCCGCCGTCCGGGCACGCGCAACTTCGCACGGTCCACGACCGCCGCTTCGCCCGAGCACACCCGAGACCGAGACGGCGAGACACCTGCTGCATCGACGCGTTAGGCCGAGGAACGGGCGCGCACCGTGCCCGTCAGGCCGGCGTGGGGACCGGCAGCCGTGACAGGAGCCCGAGCGCGACGAGCAGGAAGCCGAGCTCGAGCAGCGTCCTTCGGTCGGATTGCGCGGGTGCATCGCGACCGAAGATCTGCACGAGCGCGGCCAGTCCGATCAACACGTAGAGCCCTTCCTCGAGTGCGACCCCGCAGCCGGCGACGAGCACCAATATGCCGATACGGCCATGGCGGGAGAGGGCGCGGAACCCGCGCCCCCCGTCGAGCTGCCAGATCGGGACGAGGTTGAAGAGGTTGATCCAGGCGCCGACGCGCGCGATCGCGGCGAGCAGCGGCACGCCCGTGATCAGATGGGCGAGGGCGACGATCGCAGCGCAGCCGAGTCCCCAGATCGGTCCGGCCAGACCGATGCGCGCGTCTTCCCGAGCCGTTTGCGGATAGGCGTCCATGCGTACGACGGCGCCCAGTCCGGGCAGGAACATCGGTGCCGAGGCGGGGATTCCGAAATGGCGCAACGCGGCGACGTGGCCCATCTCGTGGACGTAGATCGAGAGCACGACGCCGAGCGCGAAGGGCCAGCCCCAGAGCGTCCAGTAGAGGCCGAGCGACAGCAGCATGGAGAAGAGCGTCGTCGACTTGCTGAGCCCGACCAGCAGCAGCTTCGCTTTCGTGGCGAGGAAGACCACGACGAACTTGAACTTCCAGAGCAGCAGCGCGAGTCCGCCGGCGAGGGCACCCGCCTTGAGCAGAGGCGTCGGGCTCGCCGCCGCCCGTTCGCTCGCGAGGACCGGCTCGGTCGCTTTGCCGGGCGGGTGGGCGCGCGACAGCGACGGGCCCGCGTCGATCGCGTCACTCAGGCGCGTGGCGCGCGCCCGCAGCCGGGCGTATTGGCGCGATGCCGCGGGCAACAGGGGCAGCGCCTCGCGCAGACTCGCGAGCGCGCCGCGCGCATCGCCGGCGGCCTCGAACGCCTCCGCTTCGCGTACGAGGCCCGCGAGTCGCTCCGCGTGAACCAGGCGGTGGCAGACCGGGCAGGCGAGCAGGCCCGGTGCGAGCTCGGTTCCGCAAGCGCAGCGGCGGATCGCGCGCTCGTTCAACCCGCTCACCCGCCTCGCCCGGGTGCGGGTGCGATCCCGCCCGACGCCTCCTGCCCGAGTGCGAACGGGCCCTGCCAATCGGGCGTCTGCCTGCGTGTCATCATCCAGGCCTGGTAGAGCCCGAATGCAATGATCAGGAGGCCGATCGCATTCTCGAAGCCAGTGAGGAAGGGCACGGCGTAGGCGATCGGGATCACGCGCCAGGCATCGATCGTGGGCCTTTCCAGCTGGGCGAGGAGAAGGGGGACATACGTCATCACGATCGCCGAGTAGCTGAGGAAGACGGCGAGCAGCTGGTAGGGCAGGCCGCCAATCCCACGACAGCCGACCATCACGGCCAGACCGACGATCCAGCCGACGGCGATTGCGATCAGTCCGATCTCGTAGCCCGTCCATCTCGTCACCAACATCCACAGGGCGCTCGCAAGCGTCGCTGCGACGAGTCCCGCGGCGAGCGCGCCGAGAAATCGTCCGAAGGCCGTGCCGCCCACGCCCGCGCGACGGGCGGGTCCTTCACAGCGCGCGCAGACGAGCTCGCCGTCGCGTGTGAAGTAGCGATCCACGATCTCGCCGGAGCACGCCGTGCAGGTGACCCGCGGCGCGCCTTCCGTCCCGGTGTCGAACTCGGCCCGATCGAAATCGATCTCGCCGCGCCCGGCCGCGCTCGCGTTCTCTGTCTCGCTCACGGCTCGTACCTCGGCTCGGGCGTCGACGCCAATGCGTTCCCCGTCTGGGCGATCGCTCGGATCAGAGATCGCGCTCCGAGGCCTTGGCAAACTCCGCTTGCAGCTCGGCGTAGTCCCGCGCGACGGGAAATTGCGGGAACTCGTCGATCACGTTCTGGGGAGGTCGGAACAGGATGCCTGCGTCGGCTTCGGCGAGCATCGTCGTATCGTTGTAGGAATCGCCGGTGGCGATCGTGCGGAAGCGGAGGGAGTGAAACGCCTTGACCGAGGCCCGTTTGGGATCGGGTTGGCGGATCTTGTAGTCGCGGATCATTCCCTTCGAGTCGATCTCGAGCCGATGACACAGGATCGTCGGCCAGCCGAGCTTGCGCATGAAGGGCTCGGCGAACTCGTAGAAGGTGTCCGACAGGATCACGACCTGGAAGCGCTCGCGGAGCCAGTCGAGCGCGGCGTCGGCGCCGGGCAGCGGGTCCATGCCGTCGATCACGTCCTGGATGTCGCGGATGCCGAGCGCGTGTTCGCGTAGAATCGCGAGCCGTTGGGTCATCAGCTGATCGTAGTCGGGGATGTCTCGCGTCGTGGCTCTGAGCGCGTCGATTCCCGTCCGTTCGGCGAAGTTGATCCAGACTTCGGGAATCAAGACCCCTTCGAGGTCGAGGCAGGCGATTTCCATGCCCGGGGTTTAGCACCCTGCGGAGATTTTCAGAACCGCACACAGCATCCCCACGATCCGGTACGCTCTCGCTCGTTCGATCCCCCAGCCGACCCCCCCGACGAGAAGCGCAGCCGAGCCCGTGTGAGGTGCGGCCCGAGCGAGGAGTGCAGGGGTGGACGCGATCGAGGCCTTGATCCTGGGCGTCGTGCAGGGATTGACCGAGTTCTTCCCCGTCTCGAGCTCCGGCCATCTGGCGATGTTCCAGGCGTTCTTCGGTGGGCGGGAAGGCGCCGGGCTCTTCTTCGAGGTCGCGGTCCACGTGGCGACGCTCTTCGCCATCGCCTTCTTCTATCGTGCGAGGATTGCGGCGCTCCTGGCGGGTGTGGCGCGGGCGGACCGCGAGACGCTCGAGTACGTCGCGAAGCTCGGGCTGGCGACCGTACCGGCGGTCGTGCTCGGCTTGACGGCGAAGGACTGGATCGAAGCGCAGTTCTCGAATCCGCTGCTGGTCGGTGTCGCCCTGCTGATGACGGGGGGCATCGTCTTCTCGACGCGATGGACCGCGTCGCGCGCGCGTGCCGCCGTACCGGGCTGGGGGGTGGCTTTCGCGATCGGGTTGGCCCAGGCGCTCGCGATCCTGCCCGGGATCTCGCGCAGCGGCTCGACCGTCGCGACGGCGCTCGTGCTCGGCGTCGCCGCGCGACCCGCCGCCGAGTTCTCCTTCCTGATGGGCATCATCGCGATCACGGGCGCAGCGATCCTGATGATCCCCGAGCTGCCGGGTCTCGCCTCGGGCGCCTGGCTACCGATCGCCGTCGGCGGCCTCGCGGCGCTCGTCTCCGGCCTGCTCGCGATCTGGCTCTTCGTGCGGATGCTCGACCGCAGCCTCTTCCACCACTGGGCCTGGTATTGCTGGCTGGCCGGTGGTGGCTTCCTGCTCTGGTCGCTCGCCTGATCAGGGCTCCAGGATCGGATGCAGGCGCTGGGCCGGCTGCGTCTCGCGCAGCTTCTTGAGCGCACGCGCCTCGAGCTGCCGTACGCGTTCGCGCGAGAGACCGAGGGATTGGCCGATCTGCTCGAGCGTGTGCTCTTCTTCCCCGCCGAGTCCGTAGCGCAGGCGCAGGATCAGCTGTTCGCGTGGCGTCAGGCTGCCGATCAGCGAGCCCACGCCCATGCGCATCCGATCGTCGTCGATGCCGCCGTCGGGTCGATCCGCCGTTGCGTCGGGTACGAAATCCTCGAGCCGCTTCTCCGTTCCGGCGACGTTCGACTCGAGCGAGATCGCCTCGCGTGACAGCCGATCGAGTGCCTCGAGCGAGTCCGTGTCGGTCCCGAGCGCCGGTGCCAGCTCGGCTGGCGTCGGCTCGCGGCCGAGCTTGCCCGTCAGCTCGGCGCGCACGCGTTGGCTGCGCTGGAGCCGGTCGTGGACGTGAGACGGCAGGCGAATCGTGCGCGAGTGATTCTGGATCGCGCGCACGAGTGCCTGGCGGATCCACCAGACCGCGTAGGTCGAGAACTTGAAGCCGCGACGATGGTCGAATTTCTCGACCGCGCGGATCAGCCCGAGGTTGCCCTCCTGGATCAGATCCGGGAAGGAGAGTCCGAGGTTGCGGTAGTCCTTCGCGATCGCGACAACGAGCTTGAGGTTGTGCTCGATGAAGCGGTTCTTGACCGTCGACATCTGGTCGTGCGCATCCTCGACCGCACCCGTCAGCTCGATCATGCGCTTCTTCTCGACGCCCGCCTCGTACTCGAGCTCGGTCAGCTTCTTGGTCCGCTTGCGCGCGCGACGCATCTCGGCACACAGGCCGATGCTCTTCTCGCGCAGCTCGTGGAGTACGGCGAGCGAGAGCTGCGCGCTGTGCATCTCCTTGGCGACCTTCACGTCGACCTTCTCGAGTGCCGCCGAATAGGCAAGGCCCGACTTGTCGATCTTCTTGTCGCGCTCGGCCAGCTGGGCACGCAGTCGCTTCACCGCACGCTCGACACGCGCCGCAATCTCGCCCGTCTCCTCGTCACCCACGGACTCCGAGAGCTTCGCCCCCGTATGCGACAGCGCGCGCAGCGCGTCCCAGCGCGCGACCACGTGCTTGGCCGAGATCGGAATCGCGTAGAGTGCATCGCGCAATGCCGCGGTCGCGGCCTCGAGATCCTTCGCGAGGACGACCTCCTCCTCGCGCTTCAGCGTACGCGTACCGCCGATCTCCTGGAAGTAAGACTCGAGCGGTCGCCGCTCGCGTCCCGGATCGAGCTCTTCGGCCGACACGACGGGCGTCGCGCCCATCGTGGGCTGTCCGTCCTTGCCGTCCTTTGCGTCCGTCGCGTCCGTGGGATTCGCCGCGGTCTTGGCGGCAGCGGCCGCGTCGACGGCCGTTTCGGCTTCGGCGCGGCCGTTCGCGCTCGCGCGCTTGGCGGTCGAGGTCGCGCTCGAGGGGGTCGGTGTCGCGGAGGTCGGCTTCGCTCCGGAGGCCTTCGCGGCGGGCTTTCGGGTCGAGGTCTTGCTCGACGTACGCTTCCCCTTCGCCGCCGTCCGGGACTTGGCGCCGCTCGACTCTGCCGCCTGCTTTTTGTTTTGCGTTTTCAACTCTGTTCCTCGCGCCCCCTCTTGGCGACCTGGGAGCCCTGCTGCTCGCGGTCTGCCCAGGGGGCAAGTCTTGTCGTTTTCCGCCCGGCTACGCCCGGCCGGGGTCGATTGGGCGCGAAGTCGCTGCTGCATTGGACGTTCGGGAGGCGTCCGGTCGTCTCGTTGTCGTTTCTGCTCGCTCGTCCCGACGCTGGTGCGCTGCTCGGCCCGAGTGGTGCGATGGGATCCGTGCCCCCGTTCCGCCCGCCCGCGCTCTTTCCGTCCCGACATTGCCGTTCGCGCCGTTCGCGTCGTCCAAGCCGCTCATGTCCAGTCGACGGCCTCGATCCGGGTCCTCGGCGCCGGGGCCGAGGACCTGGCGCGATGTTCGCGGCCGTCGGTCGAGCGGCTCTGCCGTTACGCAGCCATTACGCACGCGCCATTTCGCGAACTGTCATCACGCGGCCTGGCATCACGCGGCCTGGCATCACGCGGCCTGGCATCACGCGGGATGTGGCGGCTGCTCCGATCCACTCCTCCCCGGCGATCCAGCTGGCCTCCCAGGGGACATGGGGGGCCGTTGTTTAGCCTGATAATGATTCAATTTCACCTATTTAGCCAGAGAAATTCGTCTTCTGCGCCGAATCGAAGCCATCCTGTAACTGGGAGTGGTTCTGCCATCGGAGATGTGTCGAATTCCTCCCGTGATTTCGGTCCGAGGGGACGAATCGGGCGAAAATGTTGCCGGTTTGCCGCCCTGGCAATGCATGGGGACCGCCTTGCGACACCCCCCGGCCGAAAGGGTTCGCTGCGGGCGCCCGAGGGTCGATCGGGTCTCGTGACTACCCGAGGGGAAATGGGCGACCATGACCGAGTGACAGGCCAGGTTCGGCAGCGTCGGCGGACGCTCAGAGGGGCCAGAGCCAGGGGATCGCGGCGAGCGCGACGGCGGCGCAGACCAGATCGAGCGGGATTCCGACGCGCAGGAAGTCGCGGAAGCGGTAGCCGCCCGCGCCGTAGACGATCAGATGGGTCTGATAGCTGACCGGAAACGCGAAGGCGCAGGCGGACCCGATCGCGACCGTCATGACGAAGGGCCGACTGTCGACGCCCAGCTGTGCCGCTGCCGCGAGAGCGATCGGGAACATGATTGCGACGGCGGCATTGTGGTGGAGGGTCTCGGCCATCACGAGACAGAGCAGGTAGATCACGATCAGTGTGGCGATCGGTCCCAGTCCGCCGACCGCGGCGACGAGCGCCTGTGCGACAACGCGGGCGGCGCCGGACTGATCGATCGCGTTGGCGATTCCGAGTCCGCAACCGATCGTGATCAGGACCGACCAGTCGACGGAGTCGCGCGCCTGCGCGGCGCTCAGACAGCGACTGCCGATCAGCGCGGCGACCGCGACGAACGACGCGATCGAGATGTGGACGCCACCGAGACTGACGGCGAGGACCATCGCGACGAGGATGCCGAGCGCCGTCCGCGCGCGTTCGAAGGCCGGCTTGGTGGCGCCGGGCAGCTCGCTCGCGAGATAGAAGTCGCGGCTGTTGCGATGGAGTCGCATGAACTCCGGCGCGCATTGCATCAAGAGCGTGTCGCCCGGCCGGAGCACGATGTCGCCGATCTTGCCCTGTACGCGTTCGGCGTTGCGATGGACGGCGATCACGACGGCGTCGTAGACGGAGCGGAAATTCGATTGCTTGACCGATTGGCCGATCAGAGGCGAAGACGCGGAGACGACCGCCTCGACCATGGGCCGGTTGCGCCCGCCCGGCAGGCTCTGCAGCAGCTCCTCCTTGGCGGCGGGCACGAGACCGCGGATTCGCTGGAGATCCATGATCGTCGAGAGCACCCCTGCGAAGACGAGGATGTCGCCCTCCTCGAGCACCTGCTCGGGACCGACGGGCGTGATCAGCCGCTCACCCCGGTCGATCTCGACCAGGAAGAGGCCGGGCAGGTTGCGCAACGCCGCCTCCTCGACCGTCTGTCCCGAGAGCGGGCTGTCCTCCGTCACGCGCATGGCAGCCGTGTATTCGCGGCCTCGATCGTCGAGATGCTCCTCGCTCTCGACCGCGGTCGGCAAGCGACTCGGCGCGACGAACGTGAGATAGAGCATGCCCGCTGCCGCGATCAGGATGCCGACCGGTGCCGGCTCGAAGAAGCCCCAGGGCTCGAGGCCGGCCTGGTTCACGAGTCCGACGATCGTGAGGATCGTGCTCGTACCGATGATCGTCGTGACGCTGCCGAGGATCGAGGCATAGGAGAGCGGGATCAGGAACTGCGAGTGCGAAACGCGATATCGCCTCGACCAGTCGATCAGGGTCGGCGTCATCATGGCGACAATCGGTGCGTTGTTCAGGAAGGCCGACAAGCCCGCGACGGGGACCGTCATGCGGATCATCGAACGGCGCGTTCCCGAGAAACGTCCGAGCACGCGCCCGAGGGTCATCTCGAGCGCGCCAGTCTCGCGCAGCGCGGCCGACACGATGAACAGGGCCCCGATTGCCGCGACGACGGGGTTGGCGAAGCCGGCGAAGGTCTCGGCGGGTGACAGCACGCCCGTCGCACCGAAACAGATGAGCGTCGCCATCAGGACCAGATCTGGCGGGGCCATCTCCCTAACCATCGCCGTGAGTGCGACGGCGACGAGTCCGAGCGTGAAGACGATCTGCCAGTCCATCCGCGGTCGACGATAACAGGTCGCCGAGGCGCGATCCGGCGCCCGCGGCGTTTCCGCCGCGCGCGTGTTCGCGGTCGCGACGATTCCGCCCGGCGCAGGCCCTTGTGACGTGCAGGACGGGTGAGATCCGCGAAACTCCGAGCATGCTCACCAACGACTCGATCCGCGATTTCAACGAGCGCGACTTCTATCTCGCCGAGTTTCGCGGTCGCTCGATCGGGGTCGCCTGGCCCCCCGGCGAGGCTGTCGAGATCGCTGGCCGCGATCGCCTGAGCGTCGTCGCCGACGTGATCTCGGAGCTCGCCCGGAACGGCTCTCGGGTCGTGGTGCTGAGCCCGCTCGAGGCGCTCTTCGCCCGGCTCTCGATCGCCCGGCCGATCGCCGCCAAGGAGCCCGGCTTCGTAGCGCCGCTCTGGCGCGCGCTCCGCGAACGAGGCTACGCCGGGCTGCGCTTCGGACAGGCCGATTTCGACGGCGCGGTCGCTCGCGTGGCGGTCGGCCTGCGGCTGGCGAAGGTGGTCTGGATCCGATCCTCACCGCCCGTCGTCCGCGTGCCGGTTGCCGGTCGCGTCTCGGTCGTCGACCTTCCGCATCTCGAGGCGTTGCTCGACGGGCGCGTGCGTCGATTCGTCGAACGGGAAATCGTCGAGGGGGACGATTCCGAGCCGGACATGGAAGGCAGCAGGGCGGGAGACGCGGCGACGTCGATCGCGGTGGCACCCGACGGGGCGCCCGTATTGGCCGCGATCCGACAGCTGATCGAGGGGGGGATTCCGGCCGTCAATGTCTGTGCACCCGAAGACCTCGCGGAAGAGCTGTTCACCTACGACGGGGCCGGGACCTTCTTCACACGCGATCGCTATGCCGACGTACGACCGCTCGCGCTCGACGATTTCGATCTCGCGCGGGACCTGATCGCACGCGGCGAGGCGGACGGATTCCTCGCACCGCGCGATGACGAGGCGCTCGATGCTGTCCTGACCCACGGTGTCGGGGTATTCATCGAGGGACGCTATCTCGCGGGCATCGGGGCGATCCTGCCCTATCCCGATGCGCGCGCCGCGGAGCTCGCGTGCCTGTTCGCGCTCACTCGTTATGTCGGAGAGGGCGTGGGCGGCCAGATCGTGCGCTACGCGATCGAGCGTGGCCGCCGCGACGACCTCGACTATCTCTTCGCCTGCACGACGTCGGATCGGGTCGTCGCGTTCTTCGCGCGTCATGGGTTTCGATCGGTGGATGCGCGCGACGTGCCGAGCGCGAAGTGGCGCGACTACGCGGCCGAACGGCGTGCTCGGGTGCGCTGCCTGCGTTTCGAGCTCGCCCGCGCCGATCGCTGAGCGATCGCGCGATCCGGGGGGCGCTGCAGCTGATTCCTTCGCCTCGTCACGCGTCGTCGCCCTCGCGTCCGAGGCGACCGCGGATGCCCGTCGAAGCGCTCCAGAGATGACCCGAGGGCTTCCTTCTGGAGGTCCGGCGCCCGCGATGGGGTGGGCCGGAGCGGCCTGTAAGCCGGGTTCTGTTCCGACGTCCGGTTGCCCGGGCGTCGGCGGCGGTCATTCCTCTAGGCCGATCATTGCTGAGCGGCTCGAGCACTCTCACCCGGACACCGCGCTGGGGCCGGAGCCCCGGCGATCGAGCGGACCGCTCTCGACGATGTCCCTATTCGAGCTTGCTCCGGGAGGGGCTTGCCTCGCCGCCGGTCACCCGGCTGTCGCGCGTGGGCTCTTACCCCACGATTTCACCCTTACCTGTGTCGCGCACCCGGAGGAGCCCGACCATCGGCGGTGTCTTTTCTGCGGCGCTTTCCCTCGGGTCACCCCGGGTCGCTGTTAGCGACCTCCCTGTCCTGCGGAGCCCGGACTTTCCTCCCGTGAACGCGGGCCGAGCGTCCGGGGCGGACCCCATCCGATCGGCTCGCTCCACCGGCGACCTCCCAGCCGCCTCCGGCGGGCCCGCGCATCCTATCGCGCGCGATTCTCCCGGCAAAGGGAGGCCCGCGCGCCGAAGCCCATGAGAACACTCAGGACTACCGGTCACGATTTTGATTGGCAAGTAAGAACAGTATCTATTAGATACTCATTCATGACGTCCAGGAATCGAGGCGGGTCGGAGCCCGCCGGAGCGCATTCGACGGGCGAGGGCGAGCGTCGACTCGAGGTCCTCCGCCCGGCCCAGATCTTCGATCCGGTCGCGCGCGCACTCGACGTGATCGGCGATCGCTGGACCTTGGTGTTGTTGCGGCATCTGCTCGGTGGGCCCAAGGGCTTCCAGGCCTTGCGCGTCCGTACGGGGATCGCACCGAAGGTGCTCTCGGGTCGATTGCGACAGCTGCGCGCCGACGGCTTCGTGGAGACCGAGGCGAAGGGCAATCGCCAGATCTACCGCGCGACCGACAAGGGTCGCACGCTCGCACCGATCATCGCGTCGATCGCGCGTTGGTGGGTGCGCGACGGGATCAGCGTCCGCGACGTCGATCCCGCCCGCTTCACCGACACCTCGGCCGTCTCCGTGCTCGAGGCGTTGCCGAGCCTGCTGCGTGACGAGGTCGCACGAGACGTGCGCGTCGTCTTCGAGATCCGCTTGTCGGGCGAGGGCGGTGGTGTCTGGACGGTCGAGATCGAAGACGGTCGCTGTACCGTGCGGCCCGATTTCGCCGAGGGCGCGGACGTCCGCTACACGGCTTCGACCCGCGACTGGTGCGCGGTCGCGCTCGGGCTCGTCGATGCCCGGGAGGCCGTCAAACGAGGTCTGCTCCACAAAGAGGGTGGACCGCAGGCGATGGATCAGTTCTTTCATCAGATCGCGACGCACACCGTCGGCCGAGCCGATGCGACTTCGGCCGACGCCAGCTGACCCGGAGGGTTTTGCCATGATTTCTTTCGGAATGAGCGACGAGCAGGAGCTCGTGCGCGACACGATGCGTGTCTTCGCAGCGGAAGAGCTGCGCCCGATTGCGCGTGCCTGCGACGAAGGGGCAGCGATCCCCGACACATTCTTCGAGACGATCTGGTCGCTCGGCCTCTCGAGTACGCAGATTCCAGAGCGATTCGGTGGCGCCGGCGAGTCACGCTCCCCCGTCACGAACGCGATCCTGCTCGAGGAGCTGGCGCATGGTGACGCGGCACTCGCGCTCGCGGCCCTCTCGCCGTCGCTCTTCGTCAACGCGATCCTCGATCACGGCACGGAGGAGCAGTGCGCGGCGTTGTTGCCGCGTTTCACGGGCGAGGCATTCGCGACGGGCGCGCTCGCGCTCGTCGAGCCGGCTGCGCTCTCCGACGCCAGCCGACCGCGGACCGAAGCCGAGCCGAAGGGCACGTCGTTCGTGCTGTCCGGTCGCAAGCGCTTCGTCGTGCTCGGCGACCGCGCGAGCCATTTTCTCGTGACGGCGAGGCTCGGAGACGACCTGGCCGCGTTCATCGTGCCGCGCGACGCGGTGGGCCTGCACGTCGGCGAGGTGGAGAAGAAGATGGGGCTCCACGCGCTGGCGACGACGGCGCTCGACCTCGACCGGGTCGAGGTCGACGCGTCGGCGCTGCTCGGCGGCGCGCAGGGCGCCGACGTCCAGCAGCTGCTGAATGCTTCGCGTGCGGGCATGGCGGCCGTGATGCTCGGGCTGTCCCGCGCGGTGCTCGACTACTGCATTCCCTACACGAAGGATCGGGTTGCGTTCGACGAACCGATCGCGAAGAAGCAGTCGATCGCCTTCCGACTCGCCGACATGCACATCGAGCAGCACGCCTTGCGTCAGCTGGTCTGGCAGGCGGCGAGCTTGCTCGAGCACGCTGAGGACGCGACGAGGGCGGCCTGGCAGGCGCGCAGCTACGCAGCGGAGAAGTGCATGTGGATCGCCGACAATGGCGTTCAGGTCCTCGGGGGTCATGGCTTCATCCGCGAGCACCCCGTCGAGATGTGGTTCCGCAACGCGCGGACGCTGGGCGTGCTCGAGGGGCTCGTCACGCTCTGAGCCGCGCGCGCAGCGATTGGAATCGCGCCCTGTGCGCATCGACGCTTCGCCGATCTGGGATGGAAGGAACCGAGATGATCGACTTTCGCTTGACCGAGACCGACCGGGCCCACCTCGCGCGCACGCGCGCCGAGGCGATGATCGCGCGACGTTATGCGCGCGAGTTCGACGAGAACGAGGCGGAGATGATTCCCGAAACGCTGCCCGAAGCGGAAGCGTTCCTCGCCAACCAGCCCGAGCTGCCGGCGGTGAGCGACGAGGACACGCAGGGTCCCGTCATGATGCTGCTCCAGACGATGGGACAATATTGGGGCGATTATTCCGCTCGACTGCGGCGGCCGCTGCGGGGCGGTCTCGGCAATGCCGCGCTCGCGGCGGCGGGGACCGAGGAGCAGAAGCAGAAATGGGGTGGTCTGCTGCTCTCGATGGCGATCACGGAGCCGGGCTGCGGATCCGATCCGTCGCGTGTGTCGACGACGGCAGTCCTCGACGAGACGACCGACGAGTGGATCCTGAACGGCGAGAAGATCTTCGTCACGACCGGCATCCGCGCAAACGGCGTCGTGCTCTGGGCGACGATCGACAAGAGTGCTGGACGCGCCGGCATCAAGTCCTTTCTGGTCGAGAAGGGAACACCTGGCTTCGAGGTGCCGCACAAGGAGAAGAAGCTCGGCATTCGCGCCGACGACACGGCGGCCTACGTGTTCGAGGATTGCCGGATCCCTCGCGAGAACCTGCTCGGTCTCGACGAGTCGATTCCGAAGGCCAGCTCGGGCGGCTTTCGCGGCGTCATGAAGACCTTCAACATGACGCGGCCGCTGACGGCGGCCATGGGACTCGGGATCGCCGAGGCCGCGATCGACTTTACGCGCGACGAGCTTGAGGCCGCGGGGATCGCGCTCGACTACGCTGCCGGACCGGGTGGACTCGGGCACTTGTCCGCGGCCGCCGATCGCTTCATGCGGCTCGAAGCCCTCTTCGAAGCCTCGAAGCTCGCGACGCTTCAATGTGGCTGGATGGCGGGGCAGGGCCTGCCCAACAATCTCGAATCCTCGGTCTGCAAGGCCCATGCGGGTAGCGCCGTGCGGGAGATTACCCAGGGCTGCATCGAGATCCTCGGCGCGATCGGCATTTCCCGGGAATGGCTGCTCGAGAAATGGATGCGAGACAGCCGGATCACGGACATCTACGAAGGCACGGGCGAGATCCAGCGCCTGATCATCGCGCGCGGGCTGCTCGACTACACACGCGCGGATCTCAAATAGCCGTCGCGGCTCTGTTATCGTCGGCCGGGCGCGCGGAGCGATCCGGCCCGTGACGCGGCGTCGGTCGACGAGCGACCGAGGCGAGCCCCGGAGCCGCGTTGAGCCCTGACGAACCCGAAGAGGCTGCGAGCGAGCGCGCTCCCTACGGCTCGTTCTACACGCGCTACGTGCTCGGCATGGTGCTCGTGACCATGGTGCTCAACAACATCGACCGGACGATCCTCTCGATCCTCGTCCGGCCGGTCAAAGCGGAATTCCAGCTCAGCGATACCCAGATGGGCTGGCTGCTCGGGCCGGCCTTCGCGCTCGTCTACACGATCCTGTCCCTGCCGATCGGGCGCTACGCGGATACGACGGGCGTGCGCCGCACGATCGTCGCCGTGAGTCTCTTTCTCTGGAGCTGCTTCACGGCGGGCACGGCGTTCGTGACGAGCTACGCGCAGCTCTTCGTCATGCGCATGGGCGTCGGGATCGGCGAGGCGGGCGGCACGGCGCCGAGCGTGTCGATGCTGTCGGACTATCTGCCGCCCTCGCGGCGCGCGCGCGGCGTCTCCGTCATCTCGATCGGGGCCGTCACCGGGATGGGCCTCGGGATGATCCTCGGTGGCTTCATCTCCGAGTCCTACGGTTGGCGACGCGCCTTTCTGGCCGCGGGTCTGCCCGGCATCGTGCTCGCACTCCTCTACCGGCTCACGATTCGCGAGCCCGAACGCGGCGGCAGCGAAGGTCGCCACTCGACCGGGGACGAGGGCTTCTGGCCGGCGTTCAAGCTGCTGCTCGGACAGAAGACCTACCTCGTCATCCTGGCCGCGAATGGCTTCGCGCTCTTCGCGTCGATGGGGCGCAATCTCTGGGAGCCCAGCTTTCTCGTGCGCAGCTACGGCATGGGTGAGTTCCATGCCGGCAGCTGGTACTTCCTGACGAGCCCCCTGCCGTCGATGCTCGGTATCTTCCTCGGCGGCTTCCTGGCGGACCGATACGGGACGCGCGACGCGCGCTGGTATCTCTGGGTGCCAGCTTTGGGTCAGACGATCAGCGTGCCGATCCTGGTGGCCTTCCTGCTCTGGCCCGAGTCCTCACGCATCGCCCTGCCGTCCTTCCTGGCCGGCACCGCCTTCGAGGCGATCCCCGTCGCGCTCGTGTGGAGCATCTTCGGCTCGGTCTTCGGCTCGTTCTTCACGGCGCCCTTCATGTCGACGATCCAGGGCGTCGCGCCGCTACGAATGCGGGCATTCGCGGCCGCGGTCTCGACCCTGATCAGCACGCTGATCGGTCTGGCCGCGGGGCCGCTCCTGGTGGGTGTCTTGGCGGACGGATTCGCGGCGCGTTTCGGCGACGACGCGCTGCGCTATTCGCTGCTCGTGCCGACCTGTACACCGCTGCTCTCGGCGCTCGTCTGCTTCTTCGGCGCACGACGTGTCGCCGGGGATCTCGAGCGGGCCAAAGCTTCGGACTGAAGCGTCTCGTTGGCTCGCGGCGACTTTGCGAGCCCCGGCCAGAGTCTTCGTGCGGTGCCGGACGAGCAGTGGTGCCGGTCTTCGTCGCTGAGTCCGCCGAAGGCGTCTCGGGCGAGCCCGGCGAGGGTCTCGTAGGGACGGTCGTGGGTCTGGCAGAAATCGGAGCCCCACATCAACCGGTCGGCACCGAAGGCCTCGGCGAGTCGCGTGACGAGCGTCCGAGCGCTGCCGGTCCTGCTCACGGCGTCGTCGAGGTTGTGGGTCGAGATCTTGAGGTGGAGGCTCTCGTGCGCCGCGAGCGCGACGAGCTGCGCCTCGGCGTCGGGCTCGGCCGTCGCGAAGCCGCAATGATCGAGCGAGACGGGGATCTCGGGGAAGCGGTCGAGCACGCGATCCAGCTCGTCGAGCTGATGCGGCAGGATCGTGACGATCACGTGCGCTCCGAGCGCGTGCGCGCGCTGCCAGACGGGAAAGGTCGCCTCGTCGCAGAGCCACGAATCGCCATCGCGCGCGAGCGCAAAGAGCCGCACCCCCGCCATGCCGCGCTCGCGGATCCAATAGTCGAGGGTCGCCACGGCGTCTTCCGCTAGGGGGTCGATGCAGCAGGCGGACACGAAACGCGTCGGATCGGCGGCGGCCGCATCCGCGGCATAGGCGTTGTCGAAGGAATAGGCGCCGACCCCCTGCACCAGCACGGCCTGGGCGACGCCGCTCCGGTCCATCGCGCGCGCCAGATCCTCGGCGCTCGCGGGTGCCTCGAGATACCAGGGACCCGAGAGGTCACGGGGATCGAGCGGATAGCGCTCGCGATCCGGCGACACGACGTGGGTGTGGACGTCGACGAGCAGTGCGTCCGGTGCGGTCGCCTCGTGCTCGGACGACATCAGTTGCGCGTGTCCTCGATCCAGTCGGGCATGTCGATCGGCGGATTGGGCAATCGCTTCGCGCCCTTTTCGGCGAGCAGCTTCTCGAACCCCTCCGTGTCGGCGGGGAACGAGCGGGGATCGCCCATCATCACCTCGAAGAGCTCGACGCCGTCGGGGCCGGCGATGAATGGGCCGAAGGCCGCACCCTGCTCGAGCGTGATATGCATGCCGGCCGTGCACTCGACGTCCCCGCACATCATCGATCCCTTGATCACGTAGACCACGTGCTCGCTGTTGTGGCCGTGCTTGTGGATCATCATGCCGGGATCCCATTTCGCGTAGAGCGATAGACATTTGTCGCTGAACTCGAGCCACTTCTCGCGTACGACGGCGCGACCGGTCGGCAGCTCGATTGCGCGGACCTCCTGCCATTTCTCCTGATCGAGGTGTCGGAACTTCACTTCGGGCATCGGATCCTCCTTCGATGACGCGGGCTCGGGCTCAGAACGGCTTCTCACCCGCGATCGTGACACGGTGCATGATCCGACGCGATCGATAGTCGGGGACCGCGAAATGCTGGGCGGAACGGTTGTCCCAGAAGACGACTGATCTCGTGTCCCAGCGGAAGCGGCATTGGAACTCGGGTGAGCGAACGTGATCCATCAGCATCGGAAGCAGCGCTTCGTTCTCGCGCTCTTCGAGTCCGACGATATGCGTGGTCGAGTTGCGATTGACGTAGAGGCTCTTACGGCCCGAGACGGGATGGGTGCGCGCGACGGGATGCTCGACCGGAGGCCAATCGCGCTGGATCTGGGCGAGGTCGGCATTGGTATGTCCGGCGGCGATGCCCTTCATGAGCGGCTTCGTGATGTCGTGCACGGCCGTGAGGCCGTCGATCAGGCGCTGGATGGCGGGGGAGAGCGCGTCGTAGGCGGCGACCGTGCTCGCCCAACAGGTATCCCCGCCGACCTCGGGCAGGTGTACGGCCCGCAGGACCGAGCCCATCGGCGGCTCGCTCATGAACGAGTTGTCGCTATGCCAGGCATCGGCTCCCTCGCCGCGGGGATCCGTCTGGTCGAGCACGACCATCTCGGGGTCGTCACCGTATTTGGGTGTGAAGGGCGGGATCGAGATGTCGCCGAACTGCCGCGCAAAGGCGATCTGCGCCGCATCGTCGATCTCCTGATCGCGGAAGAAGAGCACGTGGTGCTCCACCAGAGCGGCCTCGATCTCTCGGCGGAGCTCGTCGTCGAGCGGCTTGGCCAGGTCGACGCCCTCGACGTCGGCTCCGATCACGGCCGTGACCGGTCGAATCGCCATCTTGGTCATGCCGGTCTCCTCGTCCTCGCGCTACGCGCGGGGCCACTCCCGTCGTCGTCGCGGTCGCGAGCTCCGTCGGGCAGCGCGCGACGCTCGAAGGCGTCGAGCAATCGTGCGAGCGATTCGTCCGCGGCGCGCTTCTGCTGCGAGGTGAGCGGCGCCATCAGGCTCGCGGTCGCTGCGATGAACGCGTGAAAGATGCGCTCCTGCAACGCTTGTCCGCGTTCGGTCAAGCGAACACGGGTGCCGCGGCCATCGTCCGGATCAGGGCTGCGGGCGACGAGTCCGGCCTCTTCGAGTCGTTTCAGGATCTTCGTCATGCCGCCCGACGACCGCCGCAGCCGACCATAGAGCTGGCTCGGGTTCAGCGCGTAGGGCGGTCCGGCGCGTCGCAGCGCGGCCAGGACGCCGTAGTCGCCCGGGCCGAGCTCGAAGGGCTCGAGCACGTCGTGTTGGAAGGCGTCGATCAAGGCGCCGAGCCGCGCGAGTCGCACCAACGGCGTCAGGTCGGTCACGTCGAGATCGGCGTACTCGCTCTCCCAGCCGCGTGTGACATCCTCGAACCACTCCATCTCGATTCCCCGATCTCCGTCGACCCGAGCCGAGCTTAGCTGTCTCGATAGCTTTCGAGCAAGATACATGGCCGTGTCGCGCGCGATTCCGGACGCACGGGGGCTCGGTGCGTTCGGGACTACCGCGTGACGCGGATCAGCGCTCCGATCGTGTGGCGCTCGAGATCCATCGGCCCACGCGTCGCCAGTCGGTTGTGCGACGCAAAGGCGATCTCGAGCTCGATCCGCTCGAGGATCGGGCGGGCGAGGGCGAGACGGCTGATGAGGGAGCGATCGAGCTGGCGCCCGGGACCCCCACGACCCGCGGCACGCAGATGAGCGAACACGAGGTCGTCGCTCGCGTAGGCGTGGCGCGTGTAGCTGGCGTCGAATCGCACGCGAAAGCGCAGCGGCAGGTCGAGATAGGCGAGCCCGCGTGCGCGCCAGGCGTCGCTCGCCTCGGAGCGGGCCTCCGGCGCGATCGACGGCTCGGCCGCGCTCGGTACGGCGAGACCGACGACGAGACAGAGGGCGAGGATCGGCGCAGTGCGCGCGGCTGCGGCACGCGATGTCGGGCGGGGGGAGCGGGACATCAGACTTACGATCGGTCTGCTGGGGAAAAATCCTGATTCGATCGCGCCGCGCGTGACGCATTCGCGCGAAACGACGCGCGCTGCGCGACTCGGCTGCGCGCGCGCTGCCGCTCGGCCGCGCCAGCCGCGCCAGCCAAGCCGGCGAGGCGCGCCGCGCCGAGCGCTCGACCCAGCGGGACGCTCGCCTAGACTCGCGCGAGCGACATCGAGGCAGGGGGGGACGATGCGGGCGATCGTGATCGACGAGCCGGGGGACGAGGACTGCATGCGCGTGGGCGAGCTGCCCCCGCCCGCCCTGGCCGCCGGCCAGATCCGGATCCGCAACCACGCGGCCGGCGTGAATCGGGCCGATTTGCTCCAGCGCCAAGGCCTCTATCCGCCGCCACCGGGTGCGCCCGAGACGCTCGGCCTCGAGTGCGCCGGCGAAGTCGTCGAGGTCGCTGCGGGGGTCTCGCGATTCGCGCCCGGAGACCGGGTCTTCGCGCTGCTAGCGGGCGGGGGCTATGCGGAGGAGGTCGTCGTCGATGCGGGATCGGCGATGGCGCTGCCCGACGCACTCTCCTTCGAAGAGGGAGCCGGACTCGCCGAGACGCTGCTCACCGTGTTCTCGAACGTCTTCGAGCTCGGTCAGCTGCCGGAGGGCGGGAGCGTGCTCGTCCACGGCGGCGGCAGCGGCATCGGGACGACGACGATCGATCTCGTCAAGCGGGCGGGTGGGACCGTCGTTGCGACGGCGGGCAGTGAGGCGAAATGCGCTCGCTGTCTCGAGCTCGGTGCGGATGCCGTCGCGAACTACCGGCAAGACGACTGGGTCGAGACCGCGAAGGCCGCGACCGACGGTCGTGGCGTCGACGTCGTGCTCGACTCGATCGGTGCACCCTATCTCGAGCGGAATCTCGCCTCGCTCGCCGACGACGGAGCGCTCGTCGTGATCGGTCTGATGGGCGGCGCGCGAGCGGAGATCGGGCTCGGGTCACTCCTCATGCGTCGACTGCGCGTGATCGGCTCGACGCTTCGCACCCGACCGGTGGTCCGCAAGGCGGCGCTCGTCGACGCCTTTCTCGCACGCTTCGGCGAAGACCTCGCGGCGGGTCGGATCCGGCCCGTGCTCCACGAGGTCTTCCCGCTCGCCGAGGCGCCCGCGGCACATCGGATGATGAAAGCGAGCAGCCACTTCGGCAAGCTCGTTCTCACCCTGCACTAGCAGCCCGCGCGGCGGCCTGGGTGTCGCCGCCGCGCTTGCGCGGCCCGACTGCGATCGAGGAGGACGCGAGATGTGCGGCATCGCCGGCTTCATGGAATTCGCGCCGCGCGACGGCGGCCGTGATCGATCGCGTGAGCGCCGCGTCCTCGAGGTCATGACGGAGACGGTGCACGCGCGCGGTCCGGACGGCGAGGGCTTTTGGCTCGATCCGGATCGAACGGTCGCCCTCGGCCATCGGCGCCTCGCGATCCAGGACCCGACGGAGGCCGGCGCGCAGCCGATGGTCTCTGCCTGCGGTCGCTTCGTCCTCACGTTCAACGGCGAGATCTACGGATTCAAGCGCCTGCGGTCCGAGCTCGAAGGTCGGGGTGTCGCCTTCAGCGGTGGCTCCGACTCCGAGGTCCTGCTCGGTGCCGTACAAACCTTCGGATTCGAGGCAGCACTCGAACGGATCGAGGGCATGTATGCCTTCGCCCTCTACGATCGCCGCGAGCGCGTACTCATGCTGGCGCGCGACCGGATCGGCAAGAAGCCCCTCTACTACGGATCCACACCCGGGAGCTTCTTCTTCGGCTCACTGCTCGCGACCGTCGCCGCGCACCCCGATTTCGAAGCCGAGATCGATCGTGATGCGCTCGCGCGTTTTCTCCAGATCGGCTGGGTTCCGTCCCCGCACTCGATCTACCGCAGCGTGCGAAAATTGCCGCCGGGCGGCGCACTGCGTGTGCGCTTCGGCGAGGCTCCCCCTTCCCCCTGGCTCTACTGGTCGGCGGCGGCGGTGGCGCGGCGCGGCGAGACCGATCCCTTCGAAGGCGATTTCGAGCAGGCGCGTCGTGCGGTCGGGGAAGCGATCGAGAACGCCGTGGCCAAGCGCCTCGTGGCGGACGTGGAGGTCGGTGCGCTGCTCTCCGGGGGTGTCGATTCGAGTCTCGTAGTCGGCGTGGCACAACGCCTGCGGGACGATCCGATTCGCACGTATTCGATCGGCTTCGAGGAGGCGGCCTTCGACGAGTCGCCCTACGCCCGGGAGATCGCCAAGCACTTCGGGACGCGGCATCGCGAGCTCATCGTGCGCGCCGACGACGCGCTCGATCTCGTGCCCGATCTCACGGCGGTCTACGACGAACCGATGGCGGATCCGTCGGGCTTGCCGACGCTCCTGCTGTCGCGAATGGTGTCGGAGGACGTGAAGGTCGCGCTCTCGGGCGATGGCGGAGACGAGTTCTTCGCCGGCTATCCCCGTCACGTCAAGCTACCGGAGCGTTGGCGGCGGCTCGCGCGCCTACCGGCCGGTCTGCGCAGCGCATGGGAAGGCATCGCGCATGGCTTCGATGCCGCGACCGCGCGCGTCCTGCTCGGAGCGCCCGGCGCTCTCGCGGCGGGTGCGGAGGCGTCGCGTGCGGGGCGGGAGCTGCCGAAGCTCCTGCGCAAGCTGTCGCCCAAGCTCCGGCCGATCGCGGCCGACGATCTGCGGGACTTCTATCTGCGAAGCCACGAGCGCTTCCGCTCGGAAGAGGGCTTCGTGCTCGGTGCGACGGACCCCGTGGCGCTCGTTGGCCTGCCCGATCGGGGTCGTGAGATTTGCGATCCCCTCGCGCTCGTGCTCTACCTCGACGCGATGTCGTTCCTGTCGGACGACATCCTCGTCAAGGTCGATCGCGCGAGCATGAGCACAGGACTCGAGGTGCGCTCGCCCCTGCTCGACACACGGCTCCTCGAGCTCGCGTGGAGCCTGCCGCGCGAGCATCGCATCGACGAGCGCGGCGCGGGCAAGCGCGTGCTCCGCGCCCTGCTCGCCGAGCAGCTGCCGCGGGAGCTGGTCGATCGCCCGAAGCAGGGCTTCAACATGCCGATCTCCGAATGGCTCAATGGGCCGTTGCGACCGATGGTGGAGGACCTGCTCTCGTGCGAGCGGCTCGAGCGCCAGGGCCTGCTCGATGCGACGGCGGTCTCGCGTGTCTGGCGCGAGCACACCAGCGGCTGGCGGGGGCACAAGAATCTCGTTTGGAGTCTGGTGCTGCTCCAGAGCTGGCTCGATTCGTTTCATACGCGCGCGAGCGCGCCGGCTCGTCGCTAAGAGCCCGTCCCAAAACCCCCGACCGAGTGAGCCGCGTGAATGTGGCCCGAGATCAAGGCGCGAAATCGCAGGCGTAGCCTTCGCTACTTCGAGATTTCGCAACGCCGAGATCGGGTCACAGGCGCGCGGATCACGACCGAGGGGGTATTGGGATGGGCTCTAAGTCGGTCTCGCAGGTCGGGGCTTGCCGACCGCTTCCGCGGTCCAGCGGCCGTACAGAGCCGCATGCCGATCGAGTGTGCGCTCGAGACAGAGCTCGGGTACGAGCTCCTCGTAGGCGCGCAGACTCCGCGCGCGTGCCGCTTCGGGTCGCGAGAAACAACCGAGGAGCGCGTCGCTCAGCGCGTCTGCGCTGCGCTCACAGAGCAGTAGGTGTCGATCCGGCTCGCCGATCTCGCCGGACAGCCCGCGGTAGGGCGTCACGATGACCGGCAGGCGGGACGCATGTGCTTCGAGAATCGAGTTGGGGAGCCCCTCGCGTTCCGAGGCCAGCACGAGCAGCTCGGCCGCGCGCATGTACTCCTCGACGTTCGAGACGTAGCCCGTGAAGTCGATTCGGTCGGCAGCCCCCGACGCCTCGCAGAGTCGCCCGAGTCGTTCGCGATAGGACCGCAGGTTGTCGTTGTCCTGGTCCTTGCGGGCACCCGCGAAGACGAGGCGCGCGTTCGGGTCTGTCGCGGCCAGCCGGCGCCAGGCCGAGACCAGCAGGTCGCTGCCCTTGCGCGGACTTACGGCGCCGACGGCCAACACGATCCGTGCCTTCTCGTCGAAGCCGAGACGGCGTTTCTGCTCGAGCCGCGCGGCCTCGTCTTCGACGGGCCGGAAACGCTCGCGATTGACGCCATTCGAGATCACGTGGACCGGCGTCTCGACGCCCATCTCGGCGAGCATCGTCCTGCCGGTCTCGCTATTGGCGATGATGTCGTCGAAGCCATCGTAGAGGCGGCGCAGCGCGCGCACTTCCCGCACGGCGAGGTCGTCTTCCGGGGCGATCATGAGCGAGAAGACCGTTCGCACGCCGAGCAGACGCAGGATCCGGATCCAGCCGTGATGGGCCGGTCGGATCTCGCCCATCCACTGTACGACGGCAGGTCGGCGTGCCGCTCGCCAGCAGTGACGTACGAGTGCGGAGCCGAACCAGGCGGCGCGGGTCGGGCCCGCGTCGGGCAGGCGGACCCGGCGCACGGGGATGCCCTCGATCGGAGGATGGTCGATCCAGGCGCCGACGCGGCCGGCGCGCCAGGCTGCATCGACGAGCTCGGGCCCGACCTTCTTCGGCTTGGGCGTGCCCGAGAAGAGCTCGAGCTCGATGCCGCGCGCACGCAGGCCCGGCAGGTAACGCGCATAGCGTGTCTGTCCGCCACCGGTCAGCGGCACGAACCACGGGGCGGCGAGACAGATCTTTCCGTTCGGCATGCGACGCGCGAGCTTAGCTCGCGACCGCCCGGCTCGCGCCGATCAGCTCGCGATAGATCCGACCCGTTGCGAGCAGGCTCGCGTGATCGCCGATCTCGGCGATCTGCCCCTCGTCGAGCACGACGATCCGGTCCGCGCGCTCGATCGTCGAGAGTCGGTGGGCGACGAGGAATATCGTGCGCTCGCCGCGCAATCCCTCGATCGCGTCCTGTACGGCGCGTTCGGTCTGGGCGTCGAGCGCACTCGTCGCCTCGTCGAAGACCAGAATCGAAGCGTCGGCCAGGATTGCGCGTGCGATCGTGATGCGTTGGCGTTGGCCACCGGAGAGGCGCAGGCCGAACTCGCCCGTCATCGTCTCGTAGCCGGCGGGCAGCGCCTCGATGAACGAGTGGGCGGAGGCGGCGATTGCCGCGGCACGAACCTCCTCGTCGCTCGCTTCGGGACGGCCGTAGCGGATGTTCTCCGCGACGGAGGCGTCGAAGAGGAAGGGCTCCTGCGTCACGACTGCGATGTGTCGCAGGAGCGAGTCGCGTTGCAGATCGCGCAGGTCGATCCCGTCGATCCGAATCGCCCCCTGCGTTGGATCGTGAAAGCGCAGCACGAGGTCGACGAGCGTCGATTTCCCGGCACCCGTGCGGCCGACGATCGCGACCACTTCCCCTGCAGCGACCTCGAGGTCGATTCCGCGCAGCACCTCCTCACCGGTCGCCTCGCCCTGCGAGCCGTAGCGAAAACGGACGTCCTCGAAGCGGATCGAGTCGCGCAGCCCGGTCATGGGCCGGGCGTCCGGCCGGTCCACGGTCTCCTCGTCCATGTCGAGGATCGCGAACAGCCGCTCGGCGCTGCCCGCCGACTCGACGATCTTGGGATAGGCCTGCGTCAAGGTCTTGATCGGCTTGTAGATCGTCACGAGCGCGAGCGCGAAGGCCGTCAGGCGCCCGAGCGAGAGCCCCCATTGGTTGTTCGCGACGAGAACGGCGCCGATCCCGAGCACGATCGCGCCGATCGTCGGATACATCGCCTCGCTCGTCGCCTTCACGAGTGCACCGCTCTTCATTACCTTCATGTGATGACGAAAGAACTTGCCGGTCTCGCGATCGAAAGCCGCCTGCTCGACGTCCTCCCCACGAAAGGCCTTGATGACCTTGATTCCCGAGAGGATCGACAGGAGGCGTGAAGAGAGCTCGCTCTGGGAGGCCTGCCGGCGATTCACCTGATTCAGGATGCTCGCGGTCAGATGACTCATCAGGAGCGAGAAGGGTGGCACTGCGACCAGGCTGATCAGTGTGAGCTGCCAGCTCGTGTAGATCATGAACGCGATACCCGCGAGCAACATCTCGACGTTCAGGACGACGTCCTTGTAGACGATCGTCACGGCCTGGCAGGCGATCTGGACGTCGGCCATCGCCCGCGCGAGTCGATCCCCGCTCGAGCCGGCGCGCGTGACCCGCAGCGGCGCGTTCAGGAATTTGCGCGCCACGGCGACATCGACGTCCTGCCGCACACGTGCCGCGATCCAGTTCGCGTAGTAGGTCCGGCCGAGCACGGCAGCGGGCGCGACCAGCAGCGTGAGACCTGCGATCAGGCCGATCTGCCCGAGCTGGGGCAGAATCGTATCGAGGTCGACGGCCTCGATCGCCGCGGGGACGATCACCCGGTCGAGCAGCGGCTCGGCCAGCCAGGCCCTCAGATAACGGGTCGCGGCCAGGACGAGCCCGAAGGCGACGACGACGATCAGCACCCGCCAATAGGGGAGGGAGAGGACGATCAGTCGCGCCGTGAGTGCACGGGCCGACGCACCGACGGGGTGCGGCGCGTCTCGCGTGCTGGCAGCGTGCGGGTTGGCGGCTGTGGAATCCAAGCGGGTGATCCACTCCGAGCGTGATTCGGCGAGCCAGGGACCCGGGCGGCCGCTGGCCGCAGATCGGTCGCCGTGCAGTCCGGTCCGGCCGTCGCGCCCGAGGGTCGCAGGTCCGGGCGCGATGGCCAACCCGAGCACCGGAAATCGTCGATCGGCCTGCTAGGCTCCGGCGCCGCGCGATTCGGGGTGTGAGCCCCGAGCGCGCGAGCGAGTGAATCGTGAAACCGAGGCATCCGAGGAGAGTTTCGCCATGGCGCTAGAGCGCACCTTCGCCATCATCAAGCCCGACGCCGTCAAGCGCAAGGTCGCCGGCAAGATCCTGAGTCGGATCGAAGAATCCGGACTCGAGATCGTCGCGATGAAGAAGCTGCAGCTCGACGAGCAGGGGGCGCGCGGATTCTACGCCGTGCACAAGGAGCGGCCCTTCTTCGACGACCTGGTCGCGTTCATGACGTCGGGGCCCGTGGTCGCGCTCGTGCTGGAGGGGGAGGGCGCCATCAAGCGATGGCGGGATCTGATGGGCCCGACCAACTCGAACGAGGCGCCGAAAGGCACGCTGCGTGGCGATTTCGGGACCGATCTCGAGCAGAACGCAACACACGGCTCCGACGCGCCCGAGACGGCGCGCCTGGAGGTCGCCTACTTCTTCAATGCCCAGGAGATCGTCGGGCTGACCGAGGCGCTCCCCCCGGCCTGACAATCGGCCGGACCGACTGGCTAGCTGGCGAAGCCTCGGGCCATCAGCAGGAGCAGCCCGAGGTAGGTGAGCGTGAGCCAGAGCTGATGGCTGCGCAGTGCGCGGGTCAATTCGTATCCTCTCGGGATCCTGGCAAGACCGATCGTCCCGCCTCTCCCTTCGTACCCCTCGTACCCCTCGTCTCTTCTCTTATTCGAAATCTGGCGCGAATACTTGAGCGGCGGCGCGCAGGTTTCCCGCTTCTCCGCTGCTGCGCTGTGTCGCCGATCACCGAAAACAGCGAATCGGCGTACTTCTTTCGTCGAAGTCCCGAGCGCCACCGGATCGTGCGAGCCGTCAGCGCCCACGGAAGCGGGGCGGTCGCTTCTCCCGTACTGCGGCGATTCCCTCCTGAGCGTCCTCGGACTCGAAATTCCTGGCTTGCGCGCTCGCTTCGAACTGCAGCTGGTCTTCGAGGCTGGCCAGCTCCGATCGTGCGAGCGCCTGCTTCACGGCGCGCACCGCGAGCGGCGCATTCGCGGCGATCTCGCGACCGGTCCGCTCGGCCGCCGCGCGCACCTCGTCGGCTGGCAGCACGCGATTCGCGAGACCGATCCGCAGGGCTTCCTCGCCGTCGACCATGCGACTCGTGAAGAGCAGCTCGGCCGCGAGGCCGGGGCCGACGAGGCGCGGCAGGGTCCAGGTGGCGGCCATTCCGGGGTGGACGCCGATCCGCGTGAAGTTGAGGCCCAGGCGCGCTTCGCGTGCGACGAATCGGAAATCGCAGCCGAGTGCCACGCAGAACCCAGCACCGATCGCGTGACCGTTCAGCGCCGCGATCGTCGGACAGGCGAGCTCGCGAATCGAGAGGAAGAGTCGGTAGAAGGAGCTCATCTCGTCGCGAATCGCGCGCCATGCGCGTCCGGGCTCGGCTCCTCCCCGGTCCGCTTGAGCCTGCAGCATGTCGAGATCGCCGCCGGCCGAGAACGCTCGCCCCGCGCCCGTCAGGACGACCGCCCGAACGCCGTCGTCCCCGGCGAGTCCGGCGATCGCATCCCGAAAGGCGAGTCCCATGTCACGCGACATCGCGTTCAACCGATCGGGGTCGTTGAGCGTCAGCGTGACGACGTCCTCCTCGCGCGACTGCAGAATCAGCGAATCCTTCGCTGCCGACATTGGCTCCCCTCTCCCACTCGCATCTCGTATTCCGCGCCGATCATGTTCCGCTCCGACCCGGGCGTCAGAAGCTCAGCGTCCAGATGGCCTTGACGATCGCTTCGCTCCGCGTTCGCCTCGGGTCGTCGCGCGAGGTGTCGAGGCCCTGGTTGAAGACGAGGAAGAACTCGCGCCCGTCCCGCACGATATAGCGGAAGCGGCTGTTGACGCCTGCCGTGTCACTCACGTTGTCGTATTGCACGAACGTCGACCATGTGATGTCGGGCGTGAAGAGCAGATCGACCCTCAGTCGGGCGAGCTGCGTATCGCGATCGTTTCGATCGGGCGAGCCCGGTCGCAATGACCCTCCTTTGGGCAGATTGACGTCGCGGTACTCGTATTGCAACTGGATGAATAGAGAGTGCGTCGGCCTGAGCTCGAGATCGAGATCGACGCGTGTCCGGGTCCCGTCGAAGAACGATCCATGGCCGAGCTCGAATTCGACACGAACGGCCCGATTTCGACTCGTGAAACCGCGTAGTCCGGCCTCGTGGAACGTGTAGATTCCGTTGGGAATGTCGAAGATCGAGAATGGCAGCGTTACGCGCTCGTGGCGGATCCGGTAGCTGAGGTCGAATCCGTCGTCGATCGGTGTCGTGAACTCGGCCGGCGTGAAGCGGATGTTCAGCGTCTCGAGCTCGTTGCCGCTATCCATGAAGATCTCGCCGGCGACCTCGTCATCGATCGTGCGAAACGGCCCCCGCGACGGTCGCGAGCGGTAGCGGCCCGAGCCGAACCAATGGCGAACGTCGTTGCGGTTCACGAATCCGAGGCGGGGCTGGTAGTCCTCCTGCAGCTCCTCGAATCCGAGCAGCCAGTTGATCCGGTCGTTCGGATACTCGAGCTTGACGCCGTAGCCGTGGTTGCGACCGCTGCTCGACCGGTTGTGATCGATGCTCTTGGCGAACCAGAGACTCGATCGAAACGTCTCGTCGCCGCCGAGGAAGCTCGAGTCGCGAAACAGGAAATCGCCGCCGACCGTCGTCGAGTTGCGCCCGCCGCCGGGATTGCCGTTCGTGACGATCGCTCCGAGCGTCGACTCGGCGAGTACGTTCGTCGCGATGCGGCCGACGAAGAGATTGCGTTCATCGGTTCCGTTCTTGTGCTCGACGAACGTGTCGAGCACGCCGATCTTGACCGGGCCGAGGCGACCGGTCAGCTTCCCGCCAGCGAGGATGCCGACGGGGCCGGTATCGTTGAGTCCGACCCTGCGAGAGAAGAAGGGCCGTCCGTTCTGGGCGATGTCGCCGAAATCGAAGATCAGGCCATCCTCGAGAAAGAAGTCACGCTTCTCGGGAAAGAAGAGGGCGAAGCGATCGTCGTTGATCTGGACGTCGTCGACCTCGACCTGTCCGAAATCGGTATTCGCCGTGACGGCGGTCGTGACCGAAGGCAGGACTCGGTAGAAGCCGTCGAAGGTCGGATCGAATTCGAAGCGGTCGTCGGTGTTGCGGTCGTCGATGCGGCGAATGGTCGCGCCCGGAGTGAGCTCGAAGCCGAGTCCCTGATCGAGCTGGCCTACGCCTTCGAGCACGCCGGCCACGCCCATCGAGCTGATGAATCGCTGGGGTGCGTGATCCGACCAGCGCAGGTCTTCGTCGTTGCGCCGGATCCCGCGTTCGAAGTTGATGCCCCAGGTCTCGATCGAGGGATCGAAGGCGATCGACGAGAAGGGAATCGCGATCTCGGCCGTCCAACCCGCTTCGTCGATCGAGGTCTCGACGTACCAGATCGTGTCCCAGCTGACCTCGAAATTCTCGGCCTCGAGCAGGACGTCGTGGCGCATGCCGTTCGGATTCGTCGCGAAGAAATAGCCGTTCCGGCGAGTGTGAAAGGTGTCGAGCGAGAGACCCACGCGATCGTCGTAGAAGGGGAAGTTGTCGCGTCGTTTGCGGCGATGGACGATGCGATCCGGGTCGGAGTCGTAGCAGCGGAATCCCACGAAGAGCATCTGGCCGTCGGTAACGATCCGGATTTCGGTTCGTTGGCTCGGCGGGGCACCCGACACGGGTAGGACCTGGGCAAGATCCGTGACCAGACCACCGGCCTGCCAGGCGCTCTCGTCCATCACGCCATCGAGGATCGGAGGCGTGCTCGTGTAGCCGAGGCGGACGCGCTTGGTCTCGCGCGGACCGCCGCCGCTCGTCGTCGTGGCTTCGTCGGCAGCCATTTTCGCCTGGGCCTTCGCACAGCCGGGCGTCAGAGCGATCGCCACGAGCAGGGCGCCGGCGCCGAGCGTGAGCGTGGCCACTGTCGACCACCGGATCAGGGCCAAGTGCTTGCGGCGCGGGAACGCGGTTCGCCCCGATGTTGCGGTTACGCGAGCAGCTGACGATCGAGACCCTGCGCGGGGGCTCGGCGGACGAAACGAGGACATGGGTCGGCTTTCGGGACGCGGCGCGTCCACGCCCGGGTTCGTCCGCGCGCCAGCATAGAAATTCGGCCCGATCCATGCCAAGGGTCCGTCGCAATCCGTCGTGTCTCGATTCGGTGATGGCGCGGGGCGCCAAGCTGGGTGAGGCTCATGACGGATCGGAGGCGTATATGAGCGATGACCCTCTCGCGCGCTGGGAGAAGATATTCCCCTGGATCGAAGCGCAGCTCGGCGGCCGCATCATTCGGCGCGAACGCCAGGGGCGTGTCTCCGGTGGGCGTTTCGCCTGGTTCGTCGATCTGGACGTCGATGGGCGCGAGGTGAAGACCTACGTGCGGGGCACGCGAGACGATTCCTTCTCGTACGTCCAGGTCTACTCGACGGCGCGCGAGGCCCGCATCCTGCGTGTGCTCTACGAGCAGGGCATCCCGGTACCCGAGGTGCTGGCCTTCCACGAGGATCCGCAGGCCGCCGTGCTCGCTCACGTCGAGGGGAGGGACAACTTCAATCTCGTGACCGATCAGGCGGAGCGGGACTCGATCGTCGAGCATTTCCTCGAGCTGCTGGCCCGATTGCACGCCGTCGACCTGCGCCATTTCGAGGCAGCCGGTGTGACGATTCCGCAGTCACCGGAAGAGATCGCCTTGAACGACCTGGACGTCTGGCAGTCGACCTATGAATCCGCCGTGCGCGAGCCGCTCCCGCTGCTCACGTTCGCCTGTCAATGGCTGCGGCGCAACGTACCGCGCAAGCAGGTCGAGCCGGTTCTCTGCCAGGGCGATACGGGGCCGGGTAACCTGCTCTTTCACGAGGGTCGCGTATCGGCGCTCGTCGATTTCGAGCTGGCGCACGTCTCGGACCCGATGACGGATCTCGCCTGCGTCCGTTCTCGGGACCTCTATACACCGATCGACCGGTTTCCCGAGCGGCTCGCCCGCTACAGCGAGCTCTCCGGTCGAGAGATCGACTTCGAAACGCTGCACTTCTACAACGTGAAGACCCAGGCGCTCGTTCCGATGTCACTCGCTCCCGTGATGGAGAACCTGCACGCGGGGACCGAGCACGCCGAATGGATCGCGCAGCACGTGTTCTACCTGCGAACGACGGCGCAGGCGCTCGCGGAGGCGAACGGTCTCGAGCTACCCGAGGTCGAGCTGCCAGCGGCGCGGTCGACGCGTTTCTCGAACTACTATGACATCCTGGTCGAGAATCTCGAGCAGGAGCAGTCCCCGGCGATCGAGGACGCTTTTCTCTCGAACCGGATGTGGTTCACCTCGCGTCTCGCCCGTCATCTACGCCACGCGGACCGCCTCGGTCCGGCCTTCGAAGAGCAGGAGCTCGACGACATGGGCGAGTTGCTGGGCAAACGCCCTGCCGACGTGCGCGAGGGACAACGGCAGGTCGATGCACTCGTTCGTGACGCGAGTCCCGATCGGGATGCGGAGTTCATCCGCTACTTCTATCGCCACGCGCGTCGCGAAGAGGCCCTGATGGAGGGCGCACTGGGGCTTTGCGAGGGGGCGCAGCTGGCGCCACTTCGATGACCCATTCTGCGTCGAAGGCCGATCCGCGTGCGCTCCGTGCCCGCGTCGACGAGCTCGATTGGTTCCACTCGATCGACCTCGGGAGTGGGATCGTGACGCCCGGTCGCGACGCCAGTCCGGCGAAGCTCGATCGCCTACGGCTGCCGCGGGACCTGCGCGGCAAGCGCGTTCTCGATATCGGTGCCTACGACGGCTTCTTCTCTTTCGAGGCCGAGCGTCGCGGCGCCGATCGCGTCCTGGCGATCGATACACTCGCCTGGGAGCGAGGAGAGAAGAGCGGCCGCGCTTGCTTCGAGCTCGCCCATCGTGCGCTCGGCTCGCGCGTCGAGTCCCAGAAGCTCGACATCCATGCCGTGGCAGATGCTGGCATCGGTTCCTTCGATCTCGTGATGTGCCTGGGGGTCCTCTATCACCTACGCCAACCGCTCGAAGCGCTCGCCGCCGTTGCCGAGGTGACCGACGACCTGCTGATCCTCGAAACGCATACGGACGCGAATCACCTGCGGCGTCCGGCGATGGTGTTCTACGCGGGCGACGAGCTCGCCGGCGATCCGTCGAACTGGTGCGGGCCGAACGAAGCGCTGCTCACGAGCTGGCTAAAGGATGTCGGCTTCGCCCGGGTCGAGATCGTCCATCGCAGATCGCTCGCTCGACGTGTGGTCCGCGCGCTCTATCGCGCAGGTCGGCATCCCCTTCGATTGCCCGGGCTCCTCGATCAAGGCCGCGTGGTCGTTCACGCCCACAAGTCCGCGGCGTCTCGAAGCGATCGCCGCCCCGCCTGACGCCGTGCCCCGCCGTCACGCTCGGCGATACCGAGCCGCCGCTTCGTGAGGAGCGGCAGCAGGCCGAGCGAGAGCGACGTCACGAGACCGGGCTCCGGAACGGGCCGTAGCCAGATCGGTGAGCTCGTGGCGCGCTCCTGGATCGTCTTCGGGACCGAGCCATCGCAGCAGGCGGCGAATTCGGCAGGCGGGGGGGCGGCGCAGTCGATCCCCTCGTCCAGGCAGATCCGCGTCGACCAGCGACAGGTCGGGCTCTCCAGGACGCGCGCATAGTAGAAGGCGTTCTCGGCAGGATCGAAGTCCGGATCCTGCCATTCGCCGCAGAGCGCGGCTGCGCCGCCGCCGTCGGTCTGACAGGTGAGCGGGTCGACGGCGCCCGGACCCGTGGGACTGCTCTCGACTGCGACGACGGACTCGTGCGTCGTGCCGTCGGCCGCGCGCCAGCCTTTCACGATCTCGATCTCCGCGAGCGGCGTGCCGGGATGCCCCGCGCTGCCGGGATCCTGGCTCGCGAAGACGACGAATCGAGGGGCGCCTGCCGTCTCGCCCACGACGAGCTCACCCCCCATCGGTACGCCCGTCGCGTACGCCTGCGAGACGAGGTCGTTTGCCGCGCAGAGCCCGGCGGGAAGATCGAAGCCGCCGAAGAAGCGCAGAGTGGGTCGCGTGCCGCTCGTCGCATAGGCTTCCCGTCGCTGCATCGCCGCGAAAAGCGCATCCCGCGTGTTCTCCTCCGCATAGAGCACCATCAAGCCGCCCGGGTTCTGGAGCGAGGACGAGCCGCTCAGCCGATCGCCCGGATCCGCATCGAGCATGCCGGCATGGCCCGCGAAGTCGTCCTCCGCCGTCGCGCCCGGCGTGGCGTTGTGCGTGTCGCTCGAACCGATCAGGCCCAGGCGGAACGGGTTGGTCCCGATCTCGGCCTCGAGCGCGAGGCCGGCCCGGAGCACGTTACGCACGTAGGCCAGCGGCGCGTCGTCTTCGGGCGGAACGGCCGCAATCTTCTCGAAGCCGCAGCGCTCGTCGTTGGTGCCGACTCCGGGACGACACTCGGAATCGCCCTTGTGCTGGATGAGCTCGACCAGAGGCTCGAGCTCGCGCCTCAGCAAAGCGGTTTCGAGCGAGAGCGGCGAGCCGTCCGACTCGGTCGTCAGGAAGGTCTGTCCTCTGCTCTGGTTCGAGTTGTGCGGGATCGTCAAGACCTCGCAATCGGGTCCGGCATTCTGGCACTGGCTCTCGAGTGCCAGCCAGAGCGACCTGGGATCCTGGACCTCGGTATAGCTGAGTGGCAGGGGAGGGACCTGTGCGTTGCGGAACAGGACGTTTCGATGCAGGTTGTCGCCGTCGGGCGATGCGGTCCACTCGTAGCCGACGAAGGTCGTGAAGCTGCAGTCGTCGTCCGGATCGTCGAAGTCATTCGCGGCCGAGATGATCTCCTGCCAGACGCTGGCCGCTTCGGCCAGACAGAGCGCGCCACCCTCGCCGCAGAAGGCACGTCGCATCGGTTCCGGATCGCGGAATTGGCTTCCGAACACGATCCCTGCGAGCCCGAAATTTCCGTCGGCGATCGGCGCGCAGGCGGGCGCGTCGAGTCCGTCTCCATCGGGGCCGCCGGTCGTGCAGAGCGAGGTCTCACCCAGCATCTCCGCATGGTCAGTCACCGCCGCGAAGTCGAGGGGACGGCGCAGCCGATGGGGGCGGGTGGGCGAGCCGTTGGGATCGAGCGGAGGCAGATCGATCGATTCTCCGCGAGCGAAGAGATAGGCCTCGCGCGGGCCGGCCCGCGTGTCGAAGGTGTAGCTGTCGAAGGAGAGTCGGGTGTGGACGTGCACGTCGCCGAAGAAGGGCAGTCGGGTTGTGACGGGCGCCGGACAGGTCTGGCCGTGGCTCGTGGTCGCGAGCAGAAGGGTGGCGGCGAACGTGAGGAGGCGGGTGGCGGAGATCGCAGGCGAAGGGGCGAGGGGTCGGATGACGAGCTCGAGCAGGCGCATGGGGCTTCTCCCGTTTCCTGGTCGAAACCGGGCAGAGCCGCCGAGGTTGCGCGCGCTCGCGTAGAAGTCGGGACACGGCCGTTGGTCGCGCTGGCACGGGCGACCGGGCGATTGCCGAAACAGTCCGAGACGAGCAAGGCCCCCTTCGGTGGTGTCCGTGGTGTTCCGAGGGGGCCTCGCTCGAATCCGGTCGTGGCCTCAGTCCGACCCGCCCCTTCTCATGAACGCGGGGACGTCTCGATCGTCGTCCGAGGTGCCGCTTCGCTTGCGTAGGAAGGCGGGCGTATCGAGCTCGTCTTCGAACGGCGACTCGAAGCCGACCCCCGAGGCGGCCATCTCCTCCGCAGTCTGGCCGCCACCGGCGGCGACCTGCTGAGTCATCTCCGGCAGATCGTCCGGGTGCTCCGGTCGCAGGCTCTGGGGATAGGGGTCGGAGAGGGCCGGAGAGGCGCCGATCGGCGGCGACGTCTCTCGGATCGGCCGCACGTTCGCAGCCTGCTCCTCCCCGCCCCGCGCGGCTGCATCGAGCGCCGCCGGCTCTTCGGCAGGCCAGTCGGGCTCGCGACCTCTGCGTGCCCCTTCGCGCTCGGCGTCGCGATGCGCGGCCTGTCGGCGGCCCGCCACGGGTGCGCCCGGCTCGTCACGCTCGGTGTACGCCCGACCGCCGTCGTCGTCGTCGCGGCCGGCGGCACGTGCCCGACCGCTGGCCTCCACACGACCGGCTCCGGCGTGACCGGCTCCGGCGTGACCGGCTCCGGCATAGACGTGCTCACGCTCGCCGCCCCCGTCGTCGAAGTGCTGTGCGTCGTCGTACTCCGCCGCGTATTCCGGCCGTTGCGGCCGACGTCGGCGTTCGGAATCCCGATCCGGCGCGGGCCGCGGCTCGGGTGGCGTGCGCCGCGCATCGACGCTGTCGAGTCCGGTCGCGATCACCGTGACGCGCAGCTCGTCCTCTTCGAGTGCTTCGTCGATCACGGCGCCGACGATGATGTTGGCGTCCTCGTGCGCTGCCTCGTGGACGAGCGAGGAAGCCTCGTTCACCTCGAAGAGCGTCATCTCGGAGCCACCGGTGATGTTGATCAATACGCCACGAGCGCCTTCGATCGAGAGATCTTCGAGCAGCGGGCTCGAGATCGCTGCGGCCGCGGCGTCGACCGCGCGCGTATCGCCGGTGCCCGTCCCGGTTCCCATCAGCGCCACGCCCGCCTCGTTCATGACCGTGCGAACGTCCGCGAAGTCGAGGTTGATCAGGCCATGGATCGTGATCAGGTCGGAGATCCCGCGCACCGCGTTCAACAACACTTGATCCGCGATCGAGAAGGCATCGCGGACGGCGGTGCCCTTGCCGGCCAACGCCAGCAGCCGCTGGTTCGGGATCGTGATCAAGGTATCGACGACGCTATGCAGCTCCTCGATTCCGTGACTGGCGTGCTTCATGCGCACGCGGCCCTCGAAGGGGAAGGGCTTGGTCACGACGCCGACGGTCAGGGCGCCGATCTCTCGGGCGACCTCGGCGACGATCGGAGCGGCGCCCGTGCCCGTGCCGCCGCCCATGCCGGCGGTCACGAAGACCATGTCCGATCCTTCGAGCAGCTCGCGCAGGCGGTCGCGCGCTTCGAGCGCCGACGCGCGGCCGCGATCGGGGTTCGCGCCGCAGCCGAGACCACGCGTGATCTCCGCGCCCAGCTGGACCTTCGTGACGGCCTTGTTATGCGAGAGAGCCTGGGCGTCGGTATTCGCCGCGACGAACTCGACGCCCGACAGACCCTGCTCGATCATGGTGTTGAGCGCGTTGCCGCCACCACCGCCGACACCGATCACCTTGATCGTCGCCTTCTGATGCGAGCTGCCCTCGAACTCGAGCAGCTCCTGGCCGTCCTCCGGGCCGAGCTCGAGCAGATCGACGGCGTCCTGCTGGGACGCGTTCTTCGGGTTTGCGCGGCTCGTGGACTCGCCGTCCGAGGTCCGGGTCTTCTGCGATTTTCTCTTGTCGTTGTTGGCCATGCTTTCACCCCCCGACGATGCCTGGCAGCAGCGCCGAATGTAACACGATTGATTTGGATTTGTGCGCTTTCGGGCCCCCCGATCGTGTTTTCGCGCGAATGCGCCCGATCGGATCGGTGTCTCCCGGGCCGCCGATCGCGACCCGATCGCATCAGTCGAACTCGGCGTAGAACCAATCCCGCATCCGCTGCTTGACCTTGCCGAAGATCGACTCGTCGCGGATCCGGAAGCGGCTGGTGCGGGCCGAACGCTGTTGATCGAAGCCGAAGAGCACGAGACCGACTCCGGTCGAGTACATCGGGCTCCGCACGACGTCCTGGAGTCCCCCGATCGAGGTCGGCAGGCCCTGTCGCACGGGCGCCTCGAAGATCTCCTCCGCCAGCTCGCCGATCCCGGAGAGCGCCGAGGCGCCCCCGGTCAGCACGACGCCGGAGGGGATCCGGTCCATCAGCTCGGCGCGGATCAGCTCCTGGCGCGCCAGGGAGAGGATCTCCTCGACCCGCGGCTCGATGATCTCACAGAGAATTTTGCGAGATATTTCACGGGGTTTGCGCCCACCCACTGAAGGAACACTGATGACATCGTCCGAGCCCAGATAGCGCGCCGAGGCCA
The DNA here is from genome assembly GCA_965223565.1 of Myxococcota bacterium. Lineage (GTDB taxonomy): Bacteria > Myxococcota_A > UBA9160 > UBA9160 > UBA4427 > UBA4427. Next base: position 207,309 of record CBDCWV010000005.1, read on the forward strand.
CCCCGAACTTCTTCTTGATCCGCTCGGCCTCGTCGAAGGGCGTTCGTAGGCCGACGGCGATGTCATTCGAGAAGTGGTACCCGCCGAGACCGAGGACGGAGGTGTTCTTGATCGAGCCATCGGCGAAGACGGCGATATCGGTCGTGCCGCCGCCGATGTCGATCATGCAGACGCCGAGCTCGCGCTCGTCGTTCGCGAGCACCGCGGCCGCCGATGCCAGCGGCTCGAGCACGATGTCGACGACGTTGAGCCCCGCCTTGTTGCAGCATTTCACGATGTTCTGGGCGCTGGTCACGGCCGCCGTCACGATGTGGATCTTGGCCTCGAGTCGCACCCCGCTCATGCCGAGCGGCTCGCGGATGCCGTCCTGCTCGTCGATGATGAACTCCTGCGGTATCACGTGGATCACCTCGCGATCCATCGGGATCGCGACGGCCTTCGCCGCGTCGATCACGCGCTTCACGTCCCCGTCGCGGACCTCGCGATCCTTGACCGCGACGACGCCGTGGGAGTTGAACGCGCGGATATGACCGCCGGCCACGCCGGCGTAGACCGAGGTGATCTCGCAATCCGCCATCAGCTCGGCCTCTTCGACCGCGTGCTTGATCGAGTCGACGGTCGCATCGATGTCGACGACGACACCCTTGCGCAGGCCGCGACTCGGATGGGTCCCGATCCCGACGATGTCGATTCCGTTCTCGGTCTCCTCCGCGACGATCGCGCAGATCTTGGTCGTCCCGATGTCGAGTCCGACGATCAGGTCTTCCTTCTTGGACATGTCATTCCCCCCTTGCTCGCCACACGCACACGGGCGAGCTGCGAAAGTCTCCATCCGGAGACGTCTCGTTTGGACGGCCGGACGCATCCGCGTCTTGCCGCCGCTTGTCGCCCGCCCCTACCCAGGGGCGGGCTCGGTCTGCAGTACCGCACGGTCCGCATACCGGAGATCGATCAGGCGCGCGCGCCGGGCGAGCGCCTCGTCCTCTTCGAGCAGGGCCGCCAGGCGGGCGACGCGCTGTGGAAGGAGTCGTCGCCCCAACAGGGCTCGCGGTCCGGTCGTCCCGAGCTCCAGCACGTAGCCCGTATGGGCCGGGTCGCCCGGCAGGTGAAGCGTCAGGCGCTCGGGATCGCCGCGAAGCACCTCGTGGCGCGACATCTCTTCCAGGATCGTGAGCGCCTCGCTCGGCAGGACCTCGCCGTCGCGCATCTCACCACGCACGAGGGGCAGTGGACCGCCGGTCGCGAGCTCGCCGTCGAAATGGCTGCCGCCGGGCTCGACCAGCCGTGTGGGCGCTTCGACCGCGCGCTGCCAACGCGCGATCGCGCGTCGCTCGACGATGCGAACGACGAGCGTCCCGTTCGGGAATCGAAGCGTGCGCGCGGATGCGACCCAGGGCTCCTCGGCGACGGCATGACCGATCGATTCGGGATCGAGCGCTCCGAGTGGCCGATCGGGGAGCGGGCGCGCGGCCGCCGCGATCGCATCGGGTGCGAGTCGAGCGGCGCCCTGGACGGCGATCCGCTCGAGTGGCACGTGATCGAGCCAGAGTCGTTCGATCAGCGGGCCGGCCGTCACGACGCCGAGACACGTCGCCGTCAGGCATAGGATCGGTGTCAGGACGAGCAGCGCCCGCTCGCGACCCTCGCGCCGAGCCTTCTTCGATCGCTCTCGTTCGAGGCGGAGCCGGTCGCGTTCCCGTTTGCGCGCCAGGTGGTCCCGCGCGCGCTTGGCCCGCGCCGCCGCTCGCAGCTCGGGCGAGCTGATGCCCGCCGGCGTCCTGGCGGAGTGTCCGTACCGGGTATCACGCCTCACGGGGCACCTCCTGGTCGCCTTCGAACGATCCCTCGTTCGGGGTGTCGGTCGGCGCACTCACCCGCCAGCGTTCGCGACCGAGCAGCTGGACCTCGGTCTCGAGCTCGACGCCGGTTCGGTCGGCGACGGCACGCCGGATCCGCTCGATCAGACGCATTACGTCGACCGCGCGCGCTCCGCCGCGATTGACGATGAAGTTCGCGTGCAGCGTCGAAACCTCCGCCGCGCCCTCGCGTTCGCCCTTCAGACCGGCCGCCTCGATCAAGCGCCCGGCGAAGTCGCCGGGTGGGTTTCGAAAGACCGAGCCGCAGCTCGGCAGGTCCGTCGGCTGACTGTCCTGGCGCAGCGCGAGCAGTCGATCGATCTCGCGTTGGACCGTCTCGGTGTCGCTTCGCTCGAGTCTGAAATCCGCAGCCACCAGCACGCATCCTTCGGGCAGGCCGGCCAGCTCGCGGTAGCGGAAATCGAGATCCGCGCGTGTGCGCGGCGCGAGTGGGCGCCCGGCGCGATCGAGCAGCTCGATGCGTTCGACGACGTCCTTCATCTCACGTTCTCCGATGCCTGCATTCATGGCGAGCCAGCCACCGAGCGTGCCGGGAATCCCCGCGCCGAATTCGAGACCGGCCAGGCCATGTCGGGCGCAGTAGCGCGTGATCGTCGCGTGCGAGGCGCCGGCCTCGACGCGAATCCGGGCGCGGGTGTCGGACCCGGCCAAGGGCAAGGGCTCGATCCCGCGCAGCTTCTTGAGCCGCAGCACGACACCCGAGAGGCCTTCGTCCGAGACCAGGACGTTGAAGCCGGCGCCGAGCACCCGGGTCGCCAGACCATGCTCGGCGCAGACTTCGAGCGTGCGTGCGAGCTCGGCCCGATCGAGCGGCGTCGCAAGCGCGTCCGCGGGCCCGCCGATCCGCAGCGAGGTATGCCGCGCGAGCGGCACGTCGAACGCGACGCGGTCCTCGAGCACGCGCTCGAGCGCCTGGCGTGCGGCGGCGGCGATCATGAGGCCTCGCCCTTCGCGGCGTGTGCGTTCGACCGCAGCACCTCGAGCAGCTTGGGGCCGAGCGCCGCGACGTCGCCCGCGCCGATCGTCAGCACCAGCTCGCCGTTCGTGAAGCGTTCCGGCCAGCTGCGCTCGATCGCGTCGAGCGAGCCGCCGTAGGCGACCTCCGGATGTCCCGCGGCGCGCAGATCCCGCGAGAGGCGCTCGGAGTCGATGCCATCGAGCGGCCGCTCGCTCGCGGGATAGATGTCGGCGAGGACGACGCGATCGGCGTCGCCGAAGGCCTCGAGGAACGCATCCCAGCAATCCCGCGTGCGGCTGAAGCGGTGGGGCTGGAAGATCGCCGTGATCGGACCGGCGTGAACGCTGCGTGCCGCGGCCAGCAAGGCTCGGATCTCCGCGGGATGATGCGCGTAGTCGTCGATGATCTCGACGCCCGAAGCCGTCCCCCTGCGCTCGAAGCGCCTCGCAACACCGGGAAAGGACTCGATCGCCTCCGCGAGAATCGCCGCTGCGATGCCCTGCTCGTGGCCGACCGCGATCGCGGCGAGTGCGTTCAGCACGTTGTGCCGTCCGGGCATCGGCACGAGGAAATCGATCTCCTCGCCCGAGGCGAGTCGGGCGCGACATCGCTGGCCGCGCGGGTCCGGCGCGACCGCGAGCGCCCGCACGTCGGCCGCGGTGTCGAATCCGAAGCGGATCTGCCGGGCGCGAACGCGTGCCGCGATCTCGGCGACGCCCGGATGGTCGATGCCGAGCAGGGCCGCGCCCCAGAAGGGGACGGCGTTCGCGAACGTGACGAAGGCGTCGAGCAGTGCTTCGCGGGAGCCGTAGTGCTCGAGATGCTCGGGGTCGATATTCGAGACGACGGCCCAGATCGGCCGGGTCAGCAGGAACGATCCGTCGCTCTCGTCGACCTCCGCCACGATCAGGTCGCCGTGGCCGAGCTTGACCGGGCTGGCCGAGCCGCTCGCGCGCGGCACGCGACCGCCGATCAGCGCCGTCGGATCGAGCCCGGCGTGCTCGAGCAGATGGGCGGTCATCGCCGAGGTCGTGGTCTTGCCGTGCGAGCCGCCGACCGCGATCGCGTCCTTCGTGCGCATGATCTCGGCGAGCAGGGCCCCGCGGCCGACGATCGGGATGCCGCGCTCGCGAGCGGTCGCGAGCTCGATGTTGTCCTCCGCGATCGCGGACGAGCGCACGACGGTCTCGGCGTCGGCGATGGCGGAAGCGGCGTGGCCGATCGCGATCTCGAGCCCGAGCTCGCGCAGGCGCGCGACGGTCGCGCCGGCGACGACGTCCGAGCCCGTCACGTGGAAGCCCTGGGCGTGCAGGAGCTCGGCCAGGCCGGCCATGCCGATCCCGCCGATGCCCACGAAATGGAGTCGGCTCAGCTTGCGCTGCACGGGGCGACCTCCGGACCCGATCCGACCGAGCGGCCGCGAGCGAGCTGGGGCGGGCGACCCTCGAGCTCCGCGAGACAAGATTCGACGATGTCGCGAGCAGCGTGGGGTCGTGCCAGTCGCAGTGCCGCTTCGCGCATCAGGACGAGTCGGCCGGGCGTCGTGACGAGCTCGGCGACGGCCTGCGCGAGTGCGTGCTCGTCGAGTGGCTGGGCGTCGAGACAGCGGGCGGCGCCCGCCTCTTCGAGCGCGCGCGCATTGGCAGCCTGGTGGTCGTCGGCCGCAAAGGGGTAGGGGACGAGCAGCGCGGGCATGCCGGCGAGCGCGAGCTCCGCGACCGTGAGCGCGCCGGCGCGGCAGATCGCGAGATCGGCCCAGGCGTAGCGTCTCGGCATGGCGTGCTCGAACGCGACGACCTCGGCCGGTACACCGAGCTCGGCATAACGTGCCTCGACGGCGGCGCGATCGGTTTCGCCCGTCTGATGGAAGACGACGACCGACTTCTTGCGCAGTCGGCCGAGCGCCTCGGGTACCGTCTCGTTCAGCTGACGTGCGCCCTGACTCCCGCCGAACACGAAGACGTGCAGCGGCGTCGAAGGGGCTCCGGTATCCGATACGCGCGTCTGCTCGCGGGAGGGGGCCGGCTCCGGAAAGGCGTGGTAGAGGGCCTTGCGGAGCGGGACGCCGAGGCAGACGCTCGGCACGCGCGACGGCAGGGCGCCCCGCGTCGCTTCGAAGCCGACGAAGACCTTGCGTGCGAAGCGCGCGGTCAGTCGATTGACCCGGCCGGGGATCGCGTTCGGCTCGAGCACGAAGAGCGGCCGCCTCGTGAGCCGTGCCGCGAGCGCCGCTGGCATCGCGGCGTAGCCGCCGACCGACAGCACGGCGTCCGCCTCGAAGCGTCGGATCAGGCGCCGCGCCGCGCCGACGCTGCGCAGGATCGAGAACGCGCCGCGCAATCGACCCAGCCCGCTGCGACCCATGAACTGCTCGCTGGGAAGCGTCTCGAGCGCGAACCCCGCCTCGGGCACGAGGCGCGCTTCCAGCCCGCGGTCGGAGCCGACGAAGAGCAGCTCGTCGCCGCGGGCATGGAGCGCCTCGCCGAGCGCCAACGCGGGCGTCACATGGCCACCGGTCCCGCCACCCGCGATCACCCAGCGTCGCTTCATGTCGCGTCCCCGCGTCGCGCGGGCGACGGCTGCGTCGCGTGGATCGGATGTCGCCGCGCGACGCCGAGCAGGCAGCCGAGCGAGAAGCAGCTGACGACCAGCGATGTCCGGCCATACGACAGGAAGGGCAGGGTCAAGCCCTTCGTCGGCACCAGCCCCATCACGACCGCGGCGTTCAGGAAGGCCGGCACGGTCAACAGCGTCGCCATGGCGAAGGCGCACAGCAGGTCGAAGCGGTCCCGCGCGCGATGGGCCGCGCGCGTGCCAGCGATCCAGAGTGCGGCGAAGGCGCCGAGCACGAAGAGGACGCCCAGCAGACCCAGCTCCTCGGCGACCAGCGCGAGCACGAAGTCGGTGTGGACCTCGGGCAGGTACTCGAGCTTCTGACGCCCATTGCCGAGACCCTGACCGAGCAGGCCGCCCTGGCCGAAGGCGACGTAGGATTGCACGAGCTGCCAGCCCGCGCCCTGGGCCTCGCGGAAGGGATCGAGGAAGCCCAGCACGCGGCGATAGGCGTAGTCGTTCGTCAGGACGTAGGCGACGACGACCGCGATGCCTGCGACGGCCGGCAGCACGAAGCGTGGCCAGGGCGTGCCCGCGACGAAGAGCAGCCCCGCCACGAGGACGGCGAGCACGACCGCATTGCCGAGATCGGGTTGCAGCAGCAGGAGCGCGGCGGGTACGAGCGCGAGCGCCGCCGCTTCGAGCGAACGACGCGTCGAGAGCTCCCGTCGATCGTCCTTGCGCGACAGGCAGGCCGCGACTGCCAGCAGCGTGGCCAGCTTCGCGAGCTCACCCGGCTGGAAACGCAGACCGGGCCACTCGAGCCAACGCCGTGCGCCATTGACCTCGAGTCCGACGACGAGCGTCGCGACCAGCAGCAGGACGCTTCCGGCCCAGAACGGCAGGGCCAATCGGCGCAGAAAGCTGGCCGGCATCGCGTAGGCCATGGCGGCCGCGGCGAATCCCAGCAGGAGGCCGACCAGGTGGTCGAAGAAGAGGGGAGGAACCTGCGCGTCGAGCGCGAGCGCGGCGGTCGCGCTGTAGCTCATCACGATCCCCGAGCCGATCAGGCAGGCGCTCGCGATCGCGATCGCGGGATCGAGACCGGGTGCCGATGGATCGGGTGCGACTCGCTTCATGCGCACTCCTTGGCGTCGGAGCGTTCCATGGCTGCGATCCGCGCGTGCGACGGCGTGGACCGGTCGGCGGCCGGGCCGCTCGTGGCGAGAGCCTGGACGGCTGCCTGGAACTGGCGCCCGCGATCCTCGAAATCACGAAACTGATCGAAGCTCGCGCAGGCGGGCGCCAGCAGGACGCGGTCGCCGGGCTCGGCGACCGCCGCGGCGCGTTCGACCGCGGAAGCGAGGTCCGGGACGTCTTCACAGGGGACGTGGTCGTCGAGCACGCGGTGAAACGCCGGCGTGGCCTCCCCGATCAGAAGCGCGCACCGTACCCGCCCGCGCGCGCTCGTCGCGAGCGGCGCGAGATCGCCGCCCTTGTGACGGCCGCCCGCGATCCAGACGATCGGACCCGGCAGGCCCGCGAGCGAGCGGGCCGCGGCGCCGACATTGGTCGCTTTCGAGTCGTCGTAGTAGTCGACGCCGGCGACCCGCGCCACGAGTTGACAGCGATGTGGCAGGCCTTCGAAGTGCACGAGGGCGTGGGTCGCGGCGCGCAGGTCGACGTCGAGCGGCGCCAGGGCGAGTAGCGCCGCCAGCACGTTGTCCTGCTCGGCGACCGGCGCCGCGGCTACGGGCATGCTCGCGGCGGCGTGGCTCGCCGCTCGGTCTGCGCGGGTGTGATCCGCCGGGGGCGCGAGCGGGACGCGCAGCGTCTGCGTGCCACGGTGGATCACGACCTGATTCGAGTCGAGCCAGGCGCCGGCGGCGACGGGTGCACGACGTCGGAAGGTGAGGCGCTCGACGCCGCCCGGCACGGCGATCGCCGCGCAATTCGGGTCGTCTCCGTTCACGATCGCCACGTCGCCCTCGCCCTGGCGCGCGAAGATGCGCGCTTTGGCGGCCCGGTAGGCGTCGAAGTCCCCGTGTCGATCGAGGTGGTCGGGCGTCAGGTTCAGCAGGAGCGCGACGCGCGGACGGAACGCGTCGACGCTCTCGAGCTGGAACGAGGAGACCTCGAGGATCGCGAGATCGAGCGGTTGCCCGACGAGCTCGAGTGCCGGCAGTCCGAGATTGCCCGCGGCTCCGGCGCGCAGGCCGGCAGCGCGCGCCATCGCTTCGATCATGCGTACGACGGTCGATTTGCCGTTCGTGCCCGTGACGGCGACGATCGGAATCGAGAGCGCGCGGTGGCAGAGCTCGATGTCGCCCCAGACGCGCTCGGCGCGGCCCTGCCAACGCGACGCCGGAATGCCGGGACTCGGAACGACGAGGTCGTAGCCGGCGAGCTCCGGAAAGGCGGATCCGGTTCGGAGCTCGATCTCGGACGGGAGGCCATCGAGCTCCTGGATCGTGTCGCGTGGGCGTTCGTCGGCCGCCACGACCCGCGCACCGCGCGTCGCGAGAAAGCGCGCCGCCGAGCGTCCGGAGCTGCCGAGGCCCAGCACGATCACGCTCTGTCCGGAGAAGTCCATCATGCGATCGGCCTCAGCGAAGCTTGAGCGACGACAACGCCACCAGCCCGAGAATGATCGAGACGATCCAGAAGCGGACGACGATCTTCTGCTCGGGCCAGCCGAGCTGTTCGAAATGATGGTGGATCGGGGCCATCCGGAAGACGCGCTTGCCGGTCAGCTTGAACGAGACCACCTGGATGATGACCGAGAGCGTCTCGATCACGAAGATACCGCCGACGACGGCGAGCAGGATTTCCTGGCGGATCAGCACGGCGATCGTGCCGAGGGCCCCGCCGAGCGCGAGCGATCCGACGTCGCCCATGAAGAGCTCGGCGGGCGACGCATTGAACCACAGGAAGCCGAGCCCACCGCCGACCAGCGCACCGCAGATGATCGCGAGCTGTCCCGCGCCGGGCACGTTCTTGATCTGGAGATACTCGGCGATTCCGGCGTGACCCGCGGCGTAGGCGAGCAGCAGGAAGGTGCCAGCCGAGATCATCACCGGACCGATCGCGAGACCGTCGAGGCCGTCCGTCAGGTTCACGCTATTGGAGGCGGCGACGATGATGAACGTGGCGAGCGGCACGTAGAGCAGGCCGATATGCGGCGTGAAGTTCTTGAAGAAGGGCACGGCGAGCTCCGAGTCGAAGGCCGGGCTCGTATAGATCGCGACGGCGACGCCGAGCGCGAGTGCGACCTGCCAGAAGAGCTTCATGCGTGCCGAGATGCCGTCACTATTTCGCTTCGTCACCTTGCGGTAGTCGTCGATGAAGCCGAGCGTGCCGTAGCCGGTCGTGAGCCCGAGCACGATCCAGACGAAGGAATTCGTGAGATCGGTCCAGAGCAGGACCGAGATGATCAGCGAGAGCAGGATCAAGAGTCCGCCCATCGTCGGCGTGCCAGCCTTTTCGGCGTGATCCGGACCGATCTCGCGGATCGGCTGACCGACGCGCAGCGCTGCCAGGCGGCGGATCAGCCAGGGGCCCACGATGAAGGAGATGAAGAGCGCCGTGAGTGTCGCCGCTGCCGTCCGAAACGTGATGTAGCGAACCACGTTCAGACCGCCGAAGGTCTCGGCCAGCGGATAGAGGAAGTGGTAGAGCATCAGCGACTGGCCTCTTCGAGCAATTCGATCAGGCGTTCCATGCGCGCGGCACGCGATCCCTTGACGAGTACGCGGTCGCCCTTCGACAGGCGCCGCGCGAGCTCACTCGCGATCGAATCGTGGTCGCTTTCGACGAGGATCTGCGCGTCGGAGAGTCCGCCCGCGCGTGCGCCGTCGGCGAACAGCACCGCTCGGCTCCCGACGCGGTCGGCGACGACGAAGAGACCGTCGAGCTCGAGCGCGGCTGCGAGCCGACCCACCTCGTGATGGGCGGCGTCGGACTCGTCGCCGAGCTCACCCATCTCACCCAGCACGGCGAAGCGGCGCCCCCCGCCTTCGAGGCGGGCGAGCGTTTCGAGCGCATCCCGCACGGACTGCGGATTCGCGTTGTAGCTGTCGTCGAGCAGGAGGATGTCGTTCGGCAGCGGGCGCGGCTGCATGCGGCCGGGTACGCCCGCGTGCGCTGCGAGACCGACGACGACCGATTCGAAGCAGGCGCCCGCCGCGAGCGCACCGCCTGCGGCCGCGAGTGCGTTTTCGACGATCGTCTCCGAGAGGCCGCGCACCCGGACCTCGCCGTGGCCGAAAGGCGTTTCGAGGGTGAAGCGGTGGCCGCCGTCCGGGGTCGCGCGGATCTCGCTCGCCCGCAGCTCGGCGCTCGTGGACCGGCCGAAGGAGAGCACGCGCGCGCGGGTCCGCTCGGCCTGGGCGAACGCGAGCGGCTCGTCGCGACCGACGACCGCGGTCCCGCTCTCGGGGAGTGACGCCAGCAGGTCGCCCTTCTCCTGCGCGATCGCCTCGCGCGAGCCGAGAAACTCGATGTGCGCGGTACCGACGTTCGTCAGCACGCCGATCTCGGGTCGCGCGATCTCGGCCAGGGCCGCGATCTCGCCGCGATGGTTCATGCCCATCTCGATCACGGCGAAGGCGTCGGAGGCCTGGCGTCGCAATAGCGTCAGCGGCACACCGAAGTGATTGTTCAGATTGCCGCGCGTCGCGAGCGTCGGGCCCTCCCGGGCCAGGATGCCGGCGCAGAGCTCTTTCGTCGTCGTCTTGCCGTTGCTGCCCGTGATGCCGATCAGTCGACCCGTGAAGTCGGCGCGGTGGCCGCGGGCGAGGGCAGCGAGGGCGACCGTCGTGTCTTCGACTCCGATCAGGAAGGCGTCCGTCGTCGTGTCGACCGGGAGGCGATCGAGCTGGACGAGTGCGCCCGCGGCACCCTGCGCCAGCACGTCGGGGACAAAACGGTGGCCATCGTGGTTCGGTCCGACGATCGCCACGAAGAGATCTCCGGCCGCGACCGCCCGACTGTCGATCACGGTCCCGGTCGCGCTCGCATCCGGCCGTCCGTGCAGGAGCCGCCCGCCCGTCCACTCGCAGATCTGCTCGGCCCGGGCGGCGACGCTCATCGGTCGTTCTCCTCCGAGCCGGCGGCGCGATCCGTTTCGGCGGCTGCATCGACTGCTCGCGTCGCAGAGCCGCCCGTCGCCCCAACCCGCAGGGCCAATGCGCGACGCGCCTCTTCGCGGTCGTCGAAGGGGAACTTCTCGCGGCCGACGATCTGGTAGTCCTCGTGCCCCTTGCCGGCCAGGACGACCGTGTCCCGCGCGCTCGCGCCGGCGATCGCAGCGTCGATGGCCTCGCGTCGGTCGACGATCGTGGCATAACGCGCCGGCGATTCCGAATCCGCATAGGGGGACGTCGCGAAGAGCGACGCGGGCGCGACCTTCGTGAGTCCGCCGAGACCGGCTTCGACGTCGCGCAGGATCACCCCCGGATCCTCCGTGCGGGGATTGTCGCTCGTGGCGATCGCGAGATCGGCGAATTTCGCCGCCGCCTGGGCCATCAGCGGCCGCTTCGCCCGGTCGCGATCGCCGCCGCAGCCGAAGACGGCGATCAGCCGGCCACGGCAGAGCGGGCGCACCGCGCGCAGCAGCTTCTCGACGGCGTCGGGCGTATGTGCATAGTCGACCAGGACGGTCGGCTCGTCGCGACCCGGGCCGACGACGCGTTCCATCCGTCCGGGGACCTGCGGACAGTGTCGCGCGCCGCGCGCGATCGACGACGGCGCGATGCCGCGCGCACGCGCGATGCCAACCGCGACGAGTAGATTCTCGAGGTTGAAGTCACCGAGCAGCGGGAGCTCGATCTCGAAGCGTCCACTCGCGTCCTCGAGCGTGGCCCGCGTGCCCTCGAGTCGGATATCACTCTCGACGAGTCGCAGCTCGGCTGCGGCGTCGGTGCCCCGACCGACACGCAGGATCTGTGCGCCCGCCGCGCGGGCCACGTCGATCAGCCTGGCGGCGGCGGGATCGTCGATGTTCACGACCGCGACGGCGTCGTCCGCCAGGTGATCGCGGAACAGGCGCGCCTTCGAGGCGAGGTAGGCGTCCATGCTGCCGTGGAAATCGAGATGATCCTGCGAGAGATTCGTGAAGGCGGCGACGCGAAACGCGCAGCCCGCGACGCGTCCGAGCTCGAGGCCGTGTGACGAGACCTCCATCACTGCGACGTCGATCCGTTCGTTTCGCATCGCCCGCAAGGTCCGTTGCAGGTCGAGACTCTCGGGTGTCGTGTTGACCGCGACCTCGCGTACGTCGGCATAACGGATCTCGACCGTGCCGATCAGCCCGGTACGCTCACCGGCCTCGTTGAGCATCGACTCGACGAGGTAGGTCGTGCTGGTCTTGCCGTTCGTCCCCGTGACGCCGATCAGGTCGAGCTCGTCTGCCGGTCGGCCGAAGAACTGGACGGCGATCGGCGCGAGTGCCCGCCGCGTGTCCGCCACGCGGATCGTCGGGACGTCGCCCGAGATCGATTCGGTTGGCGACGCTTCGACGAGCAGAGCGGCGGCGCCGAGCTCCACGGCGCGCGCCAGATAGTCGTGGCCATCGGAGTTGGACCCGCGCAGCGCGACGAAGAGATCGCCCGGTGCGACCTTGCGCGAGTCGTCGCGGATGCCGCGGATCGTCGGATCGCCGGCGGCGCCCGCTGCCCCAGTCTTTTCCGCGGTCAGCTCTTCGGGGAGCGCATCGATCAGGGACGAGAGTCGCATCAGCCCTCCTCCCGCCACATCGCACTCGCCGTTCGCAGCTCGAGGTGGAGCCTGACCGCTCGGTCTTCGCCGTCGAGCACCGTGCCGGGGACAGGCGATTGGGACACCACCCGCCCCTCGACGGCTCCCTGCGTGGTGATCTCGAGCGACTCGCTCTCGGCGATCTCCCGCGCCGCCGCGAGCGGGAGCCCCTCGAAGTCGGGCACGAAGGCAGCGACATCTGCGGGGGAGGGTCCCGCCGCCGACGCTTCGACGGCGGGACCGGCCGGGGGGGCCGCGCCAGCCGCTGCGAGCGGCTCGATTTCGTTTGCGTCGCCCCGCGCGTCGACGATCGCCCGGCTCGCGTGTTCGCTCTCGGGCGTCCTGCGGCCCGAGACCGCATCCTCCGCCTCGACGTCACCCTCGATCCCGAATTCGAGCTCGCTCACGACCGCCGCACCGGCCTCGTGCGGCGCCGCCGCGACCTGGGGCGCGGCACGTGTCTCCTCGGCCAGCAGGGTCTCGACCGCGGTCGGCGCCGGAATCGGCGCCGGCCGCGTGATGATCCCACGGCGCGCGAGCTGGGCGGCCGCGACCCGCGCGAAAGCGGGCGCAGCGATGATCCCGCCGCTGTGGATCGGTCCCTGTGGCTCGTCGATCGCCACGACGATCACGAGCTCCGGATCGTCGGCGGGAACGACGCCCATGAACCAGGCGATGTAACGATCCGTCGAATAGCGTTGACTCTCGGGATCGAGCTTCTGCGCCGTGCCGGTCTTGCCGGCCACCGGGACGTCCGCCAGTCCGGCCAGCCGGCCGGTCCCTTCCGGACTCACGACCGTGCGCAGCATGTCGAGCGTTTCGCGCGCGGCCTGCGCCGAGACGGCACGCTGACCGGGCCCGATTTCGCTCGTCTGCCAGCGACCTCCGGTCCTGCGTCGGGCGAGCACGAGACGCGGCTCCATGCGAATACCGTCGTTCGCGAGCGCCGCGAGCGCCGAGGCGAGCTGGATCGCCGTCACGGAGACGCCCTGGCCGTAGGAGATCGCGGCCTGATCGACCGGCTGCCAGGAACGCCAATCGCGCAGGATTCCGGTCGACTCCGTCGGAAAGCCGGAGCCCGTGCGGGCGCCGAAGCCGAAGCGTACGAGTCCCGCGTGCTGCGCCTCGGCGCCGAGCGTCTGAGCGATCTGTACGGCACCGACGTTGCTCGACAGCCTCAGCACGTCGGCCGCACGCAGCGGACCGAGTGGCTTGCGGTCGCGGATGGTCTTGCCGCGCACGCGCAGGAAGCCCGCCTCCGTACCGAAACGGTCGTTCGATTCGATCGCGGCGGCGTCGAGGGCGGAGGCGACGAGAAACGCCTTCATGGTCGACCCCGCCTCGACGGCATCGCTGAAGGCACGCGCCCGGGTGTCGTGGTAGTCGAGCGCGCGAAAGCGATTGGGGTCGAAGCCGGGCGCCTCGGCGAGTGCCAGCAGGTCGCCGCTCTTCGGGTCGAGTGTCAGCACCAGCCCGCCGGTGGCACCATGCTCGGCGACGGCGGCCTCGAGTGCGGCCTCCGCGGCGCCCTGCATGGCGGCGTCGAGCGTGAGGGCGACGTCGCCTCCCTGCACGTCCCGCGGATCGGTCGAGCGGAGTGCGAGCGGGCGTCCGCGTGCGTCGCGCTCGACGCGAACCCGGCGGGGTTGTCCGGTGAGCCAGCTGTTCTCGAGCTGCTCGATACCGCGCACGCCTTCGCCGTCGATATTCGCGAAGCCGAGCAGTGGCGCCGCCAGCGTATCGGCCGGATAGCGGCGTCGGGGCTCGCGGTCGATCCCCACGCCCGGCAGCTCGAGGGCTCGGACGCGTTCGGCCTGGTCGGCGTCGACCCAGCGTGCGACGTAGGTGAATCCGTCATGTGCACTCAGCCGTCGGCTGACACGGGCCGGGTCGCGACCGAGTGCCGCGGCCAGGGCCTCCGCCGTCGCGTCGCGGTCCGCGACGAGGCGCGGCAGGGCGTAGATCGAGGCGGCTTCGGTCGTGATCGCGAGCTCGCGGCCGAAGCGATCGAAGATCGTGCCGCGGGCCGCGGAGAGGCGCTTCTCCGTCTGGATCTGCTTTTCGTAGAGCGTGCGTGCGCGGTGGTGCGCGACCGTGAGGTGGCCAGCGCGTGCGGCCAGCACGAGCACGACCAGCAGCCCGATCAGGCGCAGCCAGACGATTCGGCGGTGGGCGCGATCGAGTGCCTGCGATCTCATGGGGAGCTACTTCCCGGATCCGCGGCTGCGGCGGCAACCGGCGGCAGCCGATCGAGGGCGCGTTCGGCCGCGCGCCCCAGGCCGCGTGCCGGCGTCTCGGGTGACGGCATCGGGTCCGGTAGCGACAGGGCCCGTTCGATCGGCGCGAAGCCACGATCCTGGGCCAGGGCCGCCAAGCCGGTCGGGCCGCGCAGCGAGCGCTTGCGCACGATCAGTCGGCGCTGCTCCTCGATCAGGATTCGTTCGCGCTCGGCCGCGCGCGCGAGCGCATAGCGCGTCCGGATCAGATCGATCCGCAATGCTGCGATCGCGAGCGCGACCAGCAGCGCGAGTGTCAGCAGCGGCAGCCAGGCGCGAGTCGAGCGGACGGGGGAGTCGCGCGCGAAGTCGACACCGACCCAGGCGCTACGCACGGGTGTTCGACTCGCGGGGTCGAGCGAGGCCCGCGCGCTCACGCGGCCTCCCGGCGTGCCGCGGCGCGTAGTCGCGCGGAGCGGGCGCGAGGATTGCGCGCGATCTCGTCCGTGCTCGGCGTGACCGGTCGCCGGGTCAGCAGCTCGAGCGTTGGCTGCTTGCCGCAGCGACACGCGGGCCAGTCCGGCGGGCAGGTGCATCCCTTGGCCGCGGCGCGAAGGTGGTGCTTCACGATCCGGTCTTCCAGGCTGTGATAGGCGATCACGACGAGTCTTCCACCGGCGGGCAGGGCGCGGATCGCCGCCTCGATTCCTTCCTCGAGTGCCGTGAGCTCGTCGTTGACGGCGATTCGCAAGGCCTGGAAGACGAGTGTGGCCGGGTCGTGCTTGCGTCCCCGACCGATTCCGAGCTCGCGAATCAGCGCGACGAGATCGCTCGCATGCTCGAGCGGTGCGTGCTCGCGACGTTCGACGATCGCCTTCGCCAGTCGCCGCGAGCCCGGCAATTGGCCGTAGTCGGAGAAGATCCGCTCGAGCTCCCGCGCGCTCTCGTTTGCCAGGAGCAGCGCCGCGGTCGGCCGCGTCGAGTGGCCGTCCATGCGCATGTCGAGCGGCGTGCTCGTCTCGGTCGCGCTCGCGAAACGAAAGCCGCGCTCGGGTGCGTCGAGCTGGTGCGACGAGACGCCGAGGTCGAGCAAGATCCCGTCGAGTCGGATCGGGGCGAGCTCGGCGATCACGTCTTCGAGACGACGAAAGGAACGCTGGAACAAGCGCGCCCGCTCGCCGAAGCGGGACAGGCGCGCGGTGGCCTCGCGGAGCGCGTCGGCGTCGAGGTCGAGGCCGATCAGCAAGCCGTCCGGCGCCGTCCGCTCGAGAATCGCCTGTGCGTGGCCGCCGCCGCCGAGCGTGCCGTCGAGAATGACGGAGCCGGGCTGGAGATCGAGGAATCCGAGGGTTTCGGCGAGCAGGACAGGGTCGTGGTAGTGCGTGGTCACCACCCGGGGCGCCTCTCGTCTGGACCGTCAGGTCTCCTGGCAGCCGGAATCGCTCGCTCGGCCCCGGCCGTCGTGGACGGGTCGCATGAAACCCGGTCGGATGTAGAAGCGGGTGGACTCGGGAGAAGATGTTGGGGCGTCCCGGGACACGTATCTACGGCACGTACCCCCCAGTAACCGCGCCGGAGACCCTGTGTGCCCCGGGAACACCCCAACCTCTCTCCTGGAGAGCGATGCTCTCCAGTCCCCCCAATAAAGCTACGCCCTGCGGCTCTGATCCACCGAGCGTTGGATTTCCTCGAGCCCGTGGACCGTCGCGGTCTGGCTCTCCTCGAATCGTGCGGGGCTCCAGAGCTCGATCCGCTCGAGCACGCCCGCGACGATGACATTCTTCTCCAGTCCGGCGTGGTCGCGCAGGAAGCCCGGAACCAGGATTCGCCCCTGCGAGTCGACCGGGCAGGGCACCGAGCCCGTCGCGTAGAAGCGCCGCAGCCGCTGGGCATCCGGATCCAGATTCGACATCTCGAGCAGTCGCTGCTCCTCTGCGGCCCATTCTTCTGCCGGGAACAGTGCGAGATGATCTTTCTGGTTGACCAGCATCGGTGGACTTTCCCCCCCGCCTACCAACTCGCCGCGGAAGACCCGCGGAATACTGAGTCTGCCCTTGGCATCGATCGTGTGGTCATGTCGACCGCGAAACATCGTTTGAAAATGCCTCGCTTGCTGGAACTACGACCGGGATCGCTACCCTCTTGGGCGGGTCTGGCGAGGGATCCGGATGGCTCGTCCGAAGATCGTCTGCCTGGAAAGGAACCGGTTCGTTATCCCACCATTCCCCACTCGATTTGGTTTCTATCCCACTTGGCCCCACCCTCGCAAGGCCAAAAGGGGGTGGTCTGCAATTTTTTTTGCAGACGAAACAAGTCGCTACTGGACTTGTGCAGAGAACACGATAAAGAGGCGAAAGTCGGCGGGTGCGTAACCGCGCCGATCAGCGCACGCCGAGATTCGGAATCCGGCGTCCGTGGATGCTGCTGACCCGATCGACCAGCCCGCGCAGCACCGAGCCCGGCATCAGATCGGCAGGCCCCGTCGACGGCGCGTCCGGGGGCATTGCGAGGGTGACGCGCGCGTCGGTCGCCTCGTCAGCCGGCCGGGCGACGAGCGATTCGAGTACGGCACTCGTGCCTTCGCGCAGACCGGTCGCCGCGTAGCCACCCTCGAGTACGTACACGATCCGACCCTCGCATAACATGTCGGCGAGTCGGCGCAGGATCGTTGCCATGCCGCGATAGCCGCTCTGCGTGAGCTCCATCGAGGCCAGCGGATCGATGCGGTGGGCATCGAAGCCACAGGACACGACGATCAGATCGGGGGCGAAGCCGATCGCGGCTGGCGTGACGATGCGTTCTACCACGCCCAGGTACTCGGAGTCGCCACAGCCCGCCGGCATCGGGATGTTGATCGTCGTCCCCGTTCCCGGACCTTCCCCCTCCTCGGCGAAATCGCCCGTGCCGGGATAGAAGGGGAATTGGTGTGTGGAGATGTAGAGGACGTCCCGGTCCGACTCGAAGATGTGTTGGGTGCCATTGCCGTGATGCACATCCCAGTCGAAGACGAGCACGCGCGCCGACGTGAACTCCGCCTGCACGGCACGCACCGCAACGGCGACGTTGTTGAACAGGCAGAAGCCCATCGCGCGGTCGGCTTCCGCGTGATGACCGGGCGGTCTGATCGCGGCGAGCCCGCGTGTGACCTCGCCGCGCATCACGCGGCGAACGAGATCCGACGCGCCACCCGCGGCGAGACAGGCGACCGCGTAGCTCTCCGGTGTGTGGTAGGTGTCGCCGTCGATCTGCCCCGGTGGGCGGTCACGCGTCGCCGCGAGCGCATCGATCATCGGCCGCGCGTGGACGCGAGCGAGCTCCTCCGGGTCGGCGGGCAGCGCAGAGACGACGCGAACGCGCTCGCGAAACGGATCGAGGGCCTCGGCGAGCGCCGCGAGTCGTTCGGGGCGCTCCGGATGGCCGGCCGGACCGACATGTCGCTGAAAGCGATCGTCCTCGATGATCTCGACGAGCTCTTCGGGCATGCCTCACGTCCCCAGCGGCTCAGCGCTCGCCGTCGGTTCGTTCGCGGAGGATCGTCTCGAGGCGCTCGATCGCCCGCGTGACGCGGCCGAGCTGACGGCCGAGCGTCTCGATCGCGTGACGATTCGGCAGGTCGCCCGTCGTGATCCGGTCGTCGAGCGCGTCCTCGATCGCTCGCGCGATTTCGCGACGGAGCGCATCGGAGCCCGCGGTCGCCGCTTCCGAGTCCTCGTCGTGCGCGCGTGCCGCGTGCCGCTTTCGCTCCGTGCCCGCTCCTGAGCCCGAAGAGCCGGAATCCGAAAAAGGCGAGCGGCGCTCCGACTCGCGCCGGGGCTCCCAGCCGAAGCCGCGCGCGCCGCGGGCGAGCTCTTCGGTCTGGCTCACGAATTGGCGGAAGCGGTCCTGGAAGTCGCCGAGACCATCGGTCGCGTCGTCGACGCTCTTCTTGATCGCTCCGTAGAGCGCGTCGCCGCCGCGCGACAGGAGCTGGGTGAGGAGTGTGTCGGATGGGTTCTCGCGCTTACGTTCGCGATCGACGAGGATCTGGGAGAGCGCGACCTGGGTGATGTCCTCGCCCGTCGCGTTGTCGATCACGCGGACTTCCTCGCCGCTCTCGAGCAGCTTCTCGATCCCCTTGAGCGTGATGTAGCGGCTCGTCTCCGTGTTGTAGAGCTTGCGATTCGCATAGCGCTTGATCAGGATCGCCATCAACCGATCCTAGCAGGCGGACGCTACGAGGATCGACGCGAATCGCGCGCCTTGAACGCGGCTGGTGGGCGGAAGACATCCTGAGCTTCGCCTCCAGCCGGGGTCGACGTGGGTGGCCTGGGAGCGGTAGGAGGTGTAGACGGCGTAGCGGGCGCGGGTCGTTCGGGATCCGTTGCCCGCTCTCGAATCCCGAAGCCCAGCAGCAACGATCGCAGGCCGACGAAGGCACGCAGGACCGGCTCTGCGTCGCGATCGCTCTTCGCGCGCTCCCGCCATCGTTCGATCTCCGCCTCGACGGCGTCCAGCAGCAGCGGGCCCCACGCGCTCGCCGCGTCGAGCTTGCGTGCGTCGGCGAGCGTGCGCGAGAGCTCGTCGAGGGCGGCGTCGACCTCGAGGCCGAGTGCGACGCGCCTTTCGCTCTCGAAGCCGCCGGCGATCAGGGCCGCCTCCAGCAGGGCCCGCACGCCGAGCAGCGCTTCCTCGAAGGCCTGCGCGAGGTGCACGCGTGCGCGCGAGAGGCTCTCGGCCAGCTCGCTCGTCACGATGCGATCCCGCTCGCCTGTAGATCTGGCGCGTCGGGCTCGGCCGCGAGCCGCGCGCCGATTTCCGCCAGACTGTCGAAATGGTCGAGTCCGCCGACGTGGTCGGGGACCGCGTGGCAACGGGTGCCGTGATGCGCAGCGCGTGCGTCGAGCGCGCCGATCGTACGCTCCGCCGCGACGCGCGCGCAGGCAGCCGTATCGAAGCAGGCGAAGAGATCCGCCGATCGATCGTCCCCGGACGCGTCCGCCCAGACCTCGCGAAGTCTGACGGCATCGCGCGCACGTGCCTCGGGGCCGGCGCGTGCCCGAAAGCTCTCGGCGGATTCCGCGAAGGGCCAGGCGGGAACGCGATTGACGACGACGGCCGCCAGATTCACCTCGAGCGCCTCGAGCGCGTCGAGGAAATCGAAAGCGCTCCGCCCCGATCGACTCATCGCACCGCAGACGAGCACGAAATTCGCGTGCTCGCCGAGCAGGACGCGTTCGACGCGGCTCGCGCGTTCGAGAAAGCCCTCGGAGAGTCCGCCGATCGCTGCGAGGAACTCGGAGAGATCGCCGATGAAGCCGCGACCACCGATCCGTTCGATCAGGCCGAGCGTCGCCTGGACCGAGCGCCCGAACAGTCGCGCCCCGAAGCGGCCGGCCGAGAGGGTCGGAGCCGCAAGCGCCCGGACGAAGCGGCCCTCGAGAAACTCGCGCAGCCGGTGCGGTGCGCGCAGGAAGTCGAGTGCGTGGTCCGAGGGCGGCGTGTCGACGATCAGCAGGTCATAGCGCTCGGTCTCCAGATACTCGTCGACGAGGAGCATCGCGGCGTACTCCGTGTTGCCGGCGAGGGCCTGGGACAGGTGCTGGTAGTAGCGGTTGTCGAGGATTCGCGCGCGCGCTTCGTCGGCCTCCGTCATCTCGGTCACGATCCGATCGAAGACCGACTTCGGATCGAGCATGAGCGCATCGAGTCGCCCCGGGCCACCGCCCGGAGCGAATCCGGACGCTTCGCGCAGCGGGACTTCGATCGGGCTCGAGTCGATTCCGGAGATGCCGAGCGCATCCGCCAGCCGGCGGGCCGGGTCGATCGTCATCACGAGCACGCGTCGCCCGCGCCGGGCCGCCTCGATCCCGAGCGCGGAGGCGATCGTCGTCTTGCCGACGCCGCCGGTCCCAGCGCACACGAGGACCCGCGCCGTATCGAGGGTCTGCGACAGCTCACGAAGCGTCGTCATGCCGCGGAGACCCCCTCTCGATCGGCCAAGCGTAGTCGGTCGCTGTCGGCGTCGTCGTGTTCGGGCCAGGTCGGGCTCGCGAGGATGCGATCGGCGAAATCCAGCCAGGCGAGTCGACCCGTCGCCCCTGCTTGTGGGACGAGTGCCTCCGCGAGCAGTGGGAAATCGACGATCGGGAGCCCGCAGTCGGCCGCGACGCGTCGCCTGAAGCGGCGGGCGCTCAGCTGTTGGCGTGCTGCACGCTCCGCGATCCATCGCAGCGCGGGCACCGCCGGGAGCGTCTCGAGGGACAGATCGTCTGGCAGGCGCTCGATCGCGGTGTCGAGGCCGAGCGTCTCGAAGCTCGGCGACTGGTTGACGACGATGCGGTCGACGGCGATGCCGATCTCGCGGCGGGCGCGCTCGACCAACTCGCGGGTCTCGAGCACGGGTAGCTCCTCGGCAACCGTGACCGGTAGCAGGAGCGTGCGCTTCGGGTCGTGGACCAATGCGTCGACCCAGCCCGCATGGCGCGCGAGCGGTCCTGCGCGGACCGCTTGCTGAACGACGCGCGGGACGTCGAGAAAGGTCAAGCCGTGGCCGGTGGCTGGCGCGTCCACGATGATCAGGTCGTAGAGCGGAGTGGGCTTGGTCTTCTTTGGACTGGCTTGACTCGCGGCTCCCGGGTCCTTCTTCTGCTCCAGATGCCAGATCTTTCCGAGCAGGATCAGCTCGCGCCAGCCGGGCGCCGCGGCCAGGAGCTGACGGAAGACCTCCGTCTGGAGCAGCCGATCGGTCAGCAGCCCGAGGTGCGTCTGCGTTCGGACGTACTCGGCCAACGCTTCGTGGGGATCGATCCGAAGCGCATGGAGGTTGGGGGCGAGCGGGCGTCCCGCGTGGCCGATCGGATCGGGCGACGCCTCGAAGAAGCTGGCCGCGGCTTCCGAGTCGGCGGTCTCGACGAGCAGCACCCGGCGATCGGCCCGTCTCGCCGCTTCGGCTAGCGCGCTGGCGATCGTCGTCTTCCCGACGCCGCCCTTGCCCGTCACGATGATCAGGCGTCGCTCGAGCAGACTCGGGTACGCCGCGGCCCCACGACTCGGGTCGACCGAATCAGGCACGGTCCTTACCCCTTGGAGGCGCTCGCAGGGCTCGCGCTCGAGCAGGGTAGTGGGGAAAAACCTTCAGCACGGACGGAAGTCTAGCTCTCCGTTGGCGTGCACGGGACCGCTGAGCGAAGGGCGCTCACTCAAGACCTGCGCGCCCACTTCCGAAGAAGTCGATTGTCACGGCTCTTTCTTTCGCGTCGACCGGCGGCCCGTCGAGCGCCAGCGGGGCGCGCCGGCACGGCGTATGGGGAACCCCAATTGATCGTTACCTGCGAGGAATGCACCACGAGCTTCAAGCTCGACGAGACGCGAATTCCGCCGAGCGGTGCGCGGGTTCGTTGTTCGCGGTGTAAGCACGCCTTCTTTCTTCCGCACCCCTCGGCGAGTGGGAGTGATGCGGTCCATTCGATCGCGGAAGAGAGCGCGGCCTCACCGGAGGCGCCCCCGGCGACGGACGATCTGGTTGCCGCCCCGACCCACGGGCTGCCCCCTGCGACCCCGTTGGAGCCCGAGCCGGAGCTCGACGAGGAGGAGTGGCAATTCTCGGAGGAGGTTCGAGTCGAAGGGGATGATCTGACCGACCCCGGGCTCTCGATCGGTGATTTCGGTGAGGGCGCTCCCATCGGCGACGGGCTCGTGGCGTCGGGACTCGACGAGAGCCAGGTCGAGGGCATCGGATCCGACGAGTCCGCGCTCGCCAGCGCGGTTTCGCCGGATGACCTCGAGATGCCCGGATCCGACGACATGCCAGCCGTCGCAGCCGACGCGGCGGAGGACTCGGGACTGGCTTCGGGTCTCGAGCTGGACGCGCCGCAGGTGGCGTCGGAGATCCCGCGCGACGATTCCGACTTCGGCTCCGTCGACGATTTCTCCGCCTTGATGGAAGACGAGGAGCCGGCCACGGTCGAGGGCCTCGAAGAGGAAGAGGCCCCCAGCGCAGAGGCGGTCGCCGCCGCTCCTGCGCCCGTCGGCACCTACGCCGAGACGGGTCCGACCGACGATCTCGGCGATCCCGAGAGCTGGGACCTCGTCGGTCAGGACGACGACGCGATCGCACGCAATGCCGTCATGCAGAAGGGGCGCCGGCCGCTCGGGCAGTCGGGCGGGATCGGCTCGGTCGACGCGCGGGAGTTCTTCAGCGATACGGGCTTCGAGGGCGCTGCCTACGAAGCCGAGCGGGGTGCACTCACACGCGTACTGCGCCCGATCGCATTCGTGGGCAAGGGGCTCGGGTGGGTCGTTTCGCTCGGCCTGGTCGCCGCCGTCTGCTTCTACGGCTCGCAGGCGGAACGGGTGCGATGGGTTCCGACGCAACAAAGTGTCGTCATGGGTGCGCTACGCGCCGAGACGGTTTCCTCGGGCTGGGTTTCGACCGCCCGATCGGGTGGCGTGCTGCGCTTCTTCGGCGAGGTGCGAAACACGGGTCGTCAGGCGATCTGGCCCGGTGTCGTGCAGCTCGCGCTGCTCGGAGCGGACGGCGAACGCCTCGCGACGCCGCCCGTCGTGGCCGGCGCGCCGATGCCGACGCGCGTCCTGCGCGAGGCGGCACCGGACGTCCTGTCGTCGACGGCGCGGGCTGCGGCCCACCGATTCGGCGCCACGCCACTCGCGCCCGGCGAGGTGCGCGGCTTCGAGGCGGTTCTGCTCGAGGCGGATCTGCCGGTCGCTGCCCGCCGCTTCCAGCTCGAGCTCGCCGAGCGACCCCGACCTCGACCGCGTAGCACCGGACCCGCCGCGCCCGCCCCCGCATCGACGCCCCCGACACCGACGGCCGATGGCGCAACCGAGGACATGCCGAGCGGCGCGTCCGGCGACGCGCAGTAGCCGCGCTCAGCCGACGGGCTTGGAATCCGAGTTGTCGCCCGGCTCGACCTTTTCCTTCTCGGGCGTGACGTCGATCTCGTCCTCGCCGGAGATGCCTGCCTTGAAATTCTTGATCGCCTTACCGAAGCCGGAACCGATCTCCGGCAATCGGCGCGCTCCGAAGAGCACGACCACGATCACGAGGATGATTCCGAGCTCCATCGGTCCCATTCCGAACATCGGAACCTCCGCGCGCCTGCGACTCCATCGCCGGATCCTGTGCCGACGGTGGAGAGGCGCGATCGAGCAGAAAGAACGACGGGGTACCGTCGGCGCGCTCGCGCCGGGATGGTGCCGCTGGGTCGTCATCGGGTCAACCGCGCGAGGGCTTGACCGCGAAGTCGCACTCGGGCCCGCATCGATGGGAACCGGTGTGCGTCGAACACACACCCAGAGACGCCCGTCCATCGCTCGTCCGCGCGGCGCGCGACGAGCCGGATCGATCTCCCTTTTTCCACAGCGAGCTAGGATCTCTCCAGATGGCACTCTTCAAAGCTTATGACATCCGAGGCATCGTTCCCGACGAGCTCGACGCGGACAAGGCGTACGCGATCGGCCGAGCCGTCGCGCATTTCATGGGGGCGGGTCCGATCGCCGTCGGCCGCGATGCACGCGTGCACTCTCCGGAGATCGCCGCAGCGCTCTCCGACGGCATTCTCGACGAGGGGCTCGACGTATTCGATCTCGGGTTGGTGGCTACGCCGATGCTCTATTTCGGTGTCGAGCAGCTCTCGGCACACGCCGGCGTGATGGTGACGGCGTCGCATAATCCCGGCGAGTACAACGGATTCAAGATCTGTCGCGCCCATGCGGTTCCCGTCGGTGAGGCGAGTGGTCTCAAGGAGATCGAGTCGCTCGTCCCCTCGCGCGCTGGCGCGCCGCGAGCGGCCGAGCGGGGTCGTTCGAGTGCCCACGATGTTACGACCGACTACGCCGAGCACGCACTCTCGGTCGGGGAGCACCGCCCGCCGCTGAAGATCGCGATCGATTGCGGCAATGGCATGGCCGCGGTCGGACTCGAGCCCGTGCTCGCCGCCTTGCCCGTCGACGTCGTTCGCCTCTATTTCGAGCCGGATGGGCGCTTTCCGAATCACGAGGCAGACCCGCTCAAGGTCGAGAATCTACGCGATGTGAGTAGCGCAGTCCGCCGCGAAGGGGCTGATCTCGGCGTCGCGTTCGACGGCGACGGGGACCGCGCCGTCTTCGTCGATGGCCGAGGCGAGCCCGTCTCGGCCGATCTCGCGACGGCGCTGATCGCGCGTCGTCTTCTCACCCGCGAGAAGGGCGCGCGTGTGCTCTACGACCTCCGTTCGAGTCGGGTAGTCGCCGAGGAGATCGAGCGCAATGGGGGCGACCCGGGGATGTGTCGCGTGGGTCACTCGTTCGTGAAGGCCCAGATGCGCGAGGAGGGCGCGGTCTTCGCAGGCGAGCTATCGGGCCATCTCTATTTCCGATTCTCGAAGGATCTCGTCGCGGACGACGGCACGGCGGCGTTGGTCGCAATGCTCGACGTGCTCGGAGCAGAAGGCCGTCCCCTGGCCGAGCTGATCGAGCCATTGCGATGTTATTCCGCGAGCGGCGAGATCAACAGGCGTGTCGCGGATACCGATTACGTGATCGAGACGATCGCTGCGGAGCACGCCGCGGCACCCGAGGTGTCGCGGCTGGACGGGCTGCTCGTTCGCTACCCGAGCTGGTGGTTCAATCTCCGTCCGTCGAATACGGAGCCGGTCCTGCGCTTGAATCTCGAAGCGGACGACGAGCCCGAGATGATTCGCCGTCGGGACGCCATGCTCGATCGGATCGAGCGCCTGAGCGGCGGCGCGGGCGGCGACTAGGCTTGCTCTCGCGACTCGGCGGGGGACCGGGCTTCGTGCTGGCCGCCATCGCGTTGCTGCGCCGCGAGCGCGCGCTCTGGCCGCTTGCCTCCGTGCCGGTGCTCTTCGCGCTGCTGTCCGTGGTGACCGCGACGATTGCCTTCGCAGCCGGACTCGACGAGATCCATGCCCTCTGGTCGGCATTCGCGCCCGAGCTCGAGGTGACGAGCCGCTGGGCCTGGCTCTGGATCGCTCCAGCGCGGCTGCTCTTCTTCCTGCTGGCCTGGCTCGCCGTGCTCGTCAGCTTCGCGGTCGCGCTGGTCGCAGCGATTCTCGTGGCCAAGCTCTTGAGCGCACCCTTTCTCGATCGCTTGTCCGAGCGCGTGGAAGCGCTGGCTGGACACGAGCCGCTGGAAACGGCGTCGCGCCGGACGTGGCTCTCGAGCGTACTCGGGAGCTTCTGGGCCGAGCTCCAGCGTGTGGCCTTCCTCGCTTCCGTCTGGCTTCTGCTCGCCGTGTCCGGAGCCCTCGTGCCGGGGGCGCATCTCGTTACGGGGCCGATCTTCGTCGCGGTGATGCTGCTCTTCCTGCCGCTCGACTACGCGGGCTTCGCGCTCGATCGGCGTGGTCTGCGATTTCGCGAGCGGCGGCGCTGGCTGCGCGAGCACCGTGCGACGATGCTCGGCTTCGGGGCCATCGCATTCGTGTCGGCGCTCGTACCGGGGTTGAACCTGGTGATGCTGCCGACGCTCGTCACGGCGGCGACCTTGATGGTGGTGCGGCGACCGCCGGTCGCCGTGGTGGGCTCGGGCCGCTGACAGCTAGGCGGCGTCTTCGCAGCGGTCGCGCGCAGCCTGTCGTTCAGGTAGCGGGATCGTCGAGTCGCTTGCGAAGGAATGCGAAGGCTGCGTCGATGCCCGCTTCGGGAAGGCCGGCGCTTCCGGCGGCGCAGTCGGCAGCCGATCCGGCGTCCTCGAGCACGACGAACTCGCGCGGCTCGAGGAGCGCCTCGAAGAGGCTGCGCGCCGCGCCCGTCTTCGTCTCGGAATCCGTCGCGCTCGCGAGCACGAGGGTTGGGCAGGGCGCGTGACGGCCGAGTCGCTCGGCGCGCGCGGCGAGCAACCGGGCCGGATCGAGGCTCGCGTGGGCGAGCCGACCGCATCCCCCCGCGAGCACGCAGGCCGCGGGCCGACGATCGTGTGCGAGTGCGTAGGCGCAGGCGATGGCACCTGCGCCGAGGCCCATCAAGCCGATGCGACTCGAATCGATCTCGGCCATTCGTGCCAGCGCGTCGGCCG
>CBDCWV010000006.1:0-16769 GCA_965223565.1 Myxococcota bacterium
AATGCGTCACGTGCCCGCTCCGCGTCCGGTAGCGCCAGGGCGAGCTGGTCTCCTCGCCGAAGCGGGCGCGGAAGCGAGAGCGAGCCCCGCCTCCGGATCGACGCCCACCACGAAGTGCTCGATCCAGCTCTCGTCGTCCTCATCGAGCCGATCCCGATCCCGGAGGACCCAGACGGGGTCCCGCACGCGCACGAGCAATCGATCGAGCAGCGATTCGACCGGCGAATCCGACTCCAGACCCAGCTGGCGTCGGACCCAGACCAGGGGCGGCTCCCCTTCGAGACGGTCGACCCAGTGGCCGTGGCAGGCGTCGACCTCGAGCCAGGGGCTGGCGAAACGGCTCGCACCCGCCAGACGAACCCGGCCGGGCGCTTCGCGATCGCACGACCGCGGTACGAAAACCCCGATCGTCGCGGCGGGCAGCGACTCCTCTCCGAGCCAGGCAGCGGCCGCGCGACCGTCGATCCCCGACGCAGCGGCGCCGGCGACGATCACGGTCCTGGCGAGGCCGGTCAGGACCCCCTCGAGCTGCGAAGGCGGCTCGAGGCAATCAGGAAAGAGGAGCAGCAGCCCCCTCGGATCGCCGTCATCGCCGCGGGCGGGATCCGCCTCGGACCGATCGGGCTGTGGCCCCGATCCGACTGCCGCGGTCAGGTCGGCGAGCCGATCTCCACCCGTGGACTCGGGCGGCAGACAGACGGGGATCGGCGTTTCCCCTGCGGCCTCACGCCAGGCGAAGAGGCCGACGGCGGGCTCGTCCCGCCAGACCCGGCCCCGGCTGAGCACGCCCTCGAAGCTCGTCCCCAGGAGCTCGGCCTCGGGCCATCGCCGACCCAACACGCGACCGATCGCGTGGGCGTCCCGGCCGGTCGCAGCCGTGGCCAGCAGCAGACCGCCCGCCACCTCGTTCGGCCCTTGCAGACTCGATTCGACCGAGCCGGCCAGCTCCGCCGCTGCTGCCTCGACCGTCCGTGCTCGGCTGAACGCCGCCGTGACTCTCACCATGGGGCCAGTCGTTACCTCGAAGATCGCCGCTCGCGCCAGTCGCGCGACGGGCTCTAAGTGGTCGATTTCACGGGTTTCGGGCCAGCCGGACCTCGGCTAGATTCCGCCCGGGTCGAGACTGTGGACAACGAGGTCCCCGGAAGACCCGGTCCCCCCTGAAATAGCGATGTGCGCCTTGCGCGCGCGGGTTGCGAGGGTGCAGAAGTCACCTCGCCGCTTGGTCGCGTTTGGTCGGTGGCGATGCGGCTCGTACCTCGTGCAGCGGCGCACGGGTAAACGATATCCGCGTGCATCGGCAGGAGCTCGGCATGCGACGCGTGCAGCTGCCACTCGACTGCCCGGCACCCGCGCGAATGGGGCCTGGCAGATCGCCGACAGCGCGCGAGGATCCAGGAGGCGAAATCCGGTCGATCCAGATCGGAGGTCGCAGGGGGACGCGGCAGCGCATCGGGCCCGTCCAGCGAGATTGAATTGGCCGACTACGCCTCCGAAAAGAGCGCCTCCGAAAAGAGCGCCTCCGAAAAGAGCGCCCCGGAAAAGAGCGCCCCGGACAAGAGCGCCTCGAAGAAGGGCGCCGCCAAGACGAGCGCCTCGAGAAGCCGGTCCGCTACTGAGTCGGCTGCGAAGGATGGCACGGAAGAGGGGCGTCGTTCTCGGACGCGTACGACGCGGCGCACACGAGAGCGATCGAAGGCGAAAGGCCACACTACGGATGCGGCGCGACCTGCCAAGGCGCGCGCGCGGGCGAGCTCCAGAAAAACCGCGGGGGGCACGGCCGATTTCGAGATCGTGACCGAGCTCGAAGCGCTCGAGAAGCTCGCGAAGGAGCTGATGCGCGAGGACGTGGTCGCCTTCGATACCGAAGCGGACAGCTTCTATCACTACTTCGACAAGGTCTGTCTGGTCCAGGTCGCAACGCGCAAGAAATGTTGGCTGATCGACCCGCTCACGATCGGCGGCCCCGAAAAGCTCTCGGCGCTCGCACCGGTCTTCAAGTCGCCGAAGGTGCGCGTCCTCTTTCACGCCGCCGAGTACGACATCTACGTGTTGAAGCGCGATTGTGGCTTCGAGTTCACCCATCTCTTCGACACGATGGTGAGCGCACAGCTCCTCGGATACCCCGCGATCGGACTCGCCGCTCTGATCGAAAAGCATTTCGGTGTCGTGCTGCCCAAGGAAGAGCAACGCTCGGACTGGTCCCGTCGCCCGCTCACCGACAAGCAGCTCGTCTACGCCGCTTCCGACGTTCTCTACCTGATCCAGCTCGCCGAGAAGCTCGAAAAGGAGCTCGACAAGGCCGGCCGTCTCGACTGGGCGCAGGACGAGTTCGAGACGTTATGCGGACGCCGCTGGCCCGACCGCGACTTCGACGAGCTCGGCTATCTCCGTATAAAGGGAGCGCGCTCGCTCGACGCGGTCGCGCTCGCCGTACTGCGCGAGCTCTATCTGCTGCGCGACGAACGCGCGAGAGAAATCGATCGGCCGCCCTTCAAGGTCCTGGGAAACCGTACGCTGCTCGAGATCAGTCGTTCGCAGACCGCGGACCTCGACAGCTTGAGCGAGATCAAGGGCATCTCGGACCTGATCCTGAAGCGCCTCGGCAAGGATCTCGTGTCCGCGGTCAAACGCGGCTTGCGCAAACCGCATGGACCGATCCCGAAGCTCGAGACTGCCGCGCGCAAACGGATGGATCGACGCACGGAGAAACGGCTGACCGCCCTCAAGGACTGGCGGGGCCCGCGGGCCGAGGCACTCAAGCTCGACCCCGGCGTGTTGTGTCCAAACGCCGCGCTCGAAGCGATCGCCTGGTCGAATCCGAGCAGCGCCAAGGACATGAAGGGCCTGCCGGAGCTGAAGACGTGGTTCGTGCGCGAGTTCTCCGACGAGATCCTCAGCGTGCTCGAACGTCACGACGCCGACCTCGCCGGAGCCGGAGCCGCTTCGAGCGCCGAGACGAGCTCGTCGAGCGCGAGTGGATCTTCGGCGACGAAGAGCGCGGGCACGTCGGCGAAGCGCACGCGACGATCCGGCCGCAAACGTTCCGGCGCTGCACGCAAAAAGGCGCGCGCGCGACGGGCCGCGATGCTTCGCGATGGCGAGTCGAGTAGCGACACCGATACACGAAAAGAGAAAGAGACCGGCGCGAGCCGCGCATCGGGCCGCACGAACGCCAAGACGACCAAGTCTCCCGGTCGTGCGAGCGCACGCACGACTTCGAAGAAACCGGGAACCACGTCCGGCAAGTGATCGAGCTGGGAAGGGGAAGGGGAACGCGGAGGGGAACTACTGGCTAGCCCGAGCGAACGCGCCCGTGTTTAACCGCCCGGGCCAGCCAGTATTCCAAACGTTCTGACTCGTTCGATTAGCACGATCCGTGCCAACCTTCGGAAGGGCTGGATCCACTCCACCAAACCCTTGAGTTTCCACATGATTCTGTGCCCTGCGCAGACCTCCTCGCATCGGAATGACAGGTGCCACATGAAGTGGCGGATCGAATCTCCGGGACCACCCGGGTCGACTACGACTCGAGTTACCGATTGATTTCAAGCCCTTGGACGGCGCTGCCAATAGTTGCACCCGCCGCCCGAGTTGGCATGCGGGATCGCGATCTGCGGGGCGCCCGTGCGCGGGCGGTCGTTCGGCCCGGTCGCTGGGACGACGCCGGCTTCGGGCTCTGGCGGGGAATCGATGGGATAGACTGCGGCCGTGTTCGCGCAACGGCGCCAGCAAGTGCTCGAAGCCATGGGTCCAGACGCCGTCGCGATCTTCGTCGGCGCGCGACTCGCCGTGCGTTCCGGGGACACGGAGTTTCCGTTCCGACAGGACAGTGATTTCTGGTATCTGACGGGCTTCGACCACCCAGACGCCGTCGCGATCCTGTCGACCCGCGACGGCCCGAGCTTCACGCTCTTCGTCCAGCCGCGGGACCCCGCCGCCGAGACCTGGACCGGCTATCGGCCCGGCGTCGACGGCGCGCTCGAAGACTACGGCGCGGACGCGGCCCATCCGATCGGCGAGCTCGACGCGAAGCTCGAGGAACACGTCCGCGGCGCAGCGCGCCTCTACCACGCGTTCGGCCGCGCCGGCGACATCGACGCTCGAATCGTCTCGCTCCAGGACGAGATTCGGAGACAATCCCGCGGCGGTGTGTTGCCCGCACGCGAGATCGTCGACCCGCGCCTGATCGTGCACGAGATGCGCCTCGTGAAATCGCCCACCGAGATCGAATTGATGCAACATGCCGCCGACATCTCGCGCGAGGCCCACGCGAAGACGGCGCGACTCGTGCGCGAGGGTCGTTTCGAATACGAGCTCGAGGCTGAGCTCGCCCACGTCTTTCGCGCTCGCGGCGGCGCCGGCCCCGCCTACGGCTCGATCGTCGGCAGCGGCCACAACGCCACGATCCTCCATTACATCCGCAACGATCGACGCCTCGAGAAGGGCGAGGTCGTGCTGATCGATGCAGGCGTCGAATACCAGGGCTACGCCTCCGACGTCACGCGAACCTATCCGGTCGATGGCCATTTCGAGTCGGCCGCGCGCGACGTGTACGAGGTCGTGCTGGCGGCGCAGCTCGCGGCGATCGAGGCGTCGCGTCCGGGCACGACGCTGCCGGAGATCCACCAGGCGGCTCTGCGCGTCCTCTGCGACGGCATGGTGGGCTTGGGGCTGCTCGAGGGCGAGGTCGACGACCTGATCGAGAAGGAGGCCTACAAGCCGTACTACATGCACGGAACGAGCCATTGGCTCGGGCTCGACGTCCACGACGTCGGGGCCTACGTCGTCGAGCCCGCGGAGGCGGGCGGCAACGCGAGCGATTCCGAGGCCCGGCCGCGCCCGCTCGCAGCCGGAATGGCCTATACGATCGAGCCCGGAATCTACGTCGGCCGCGACGATCCGAACGCGCCCGAAGCCCTGAAAGGGATCGGCATCCGGATCGAAGACGATATCGTCGTGACCGACGACGGGATCCTGAACCTGACCCGAGAGATCCCGAAACAGATCGACGAGATCGAGGCGTGGGTCGCCGACGGCTGATCGGCGCTCCGACACCGATCTTCGAAACCGAACCGCGAGGAACGAGCCCGCATGGCGGACATCGATACGCTGCTGAAAGAGAAGCGCACCTTCAAACCTCCGACCGAGTTCACGAAGCAGGCCAACTGGAACAAACGCGCGACGAGCGAATATCGCAAGCTCGGCGAAGCGAGCCCGACGAAATTCTGGGCGAAGATGGCCAAGGAGAACGTCTCCTGGTTCAGCCCCTGGAAGAAGGTGCTCGACTGGAAGCCACCCTTCGCGAAGTGGTTCGTCGGCGCGAAGACGAACGTCTCCTACAACTGTCTCGACCGGCACCTCGCCGAAGACCGCAAGGCCGGCCGACCCTCGCGCAAGAACAAGGCCGCGATCATCTGGGAGGGTGAGCCGGGCGACACCCGCGTGATCACCTACGCGGAGCTCCATCGCGAGGTCTGCAAGTTCGCGAACGTCCTGAAGAGTCGGGGCATCAAGAAGGGCGATCGCGTCTGCCTCTACATGCCGATGGTGCCCGAGCTCGCGATCGCCATGCTCGCCTGCACGCGAATCGGCGCGCCGCACTCGATCGTCTTCGGCGGGTTCTCGGCCGAGGCACTACGCGATCGGATCAACGACGCCGAGGCCAAGCTCGTCGTGACGGCCGACGGCGGCTATCGCAAGGGCGCTCCTTTCGGCCTCAAGGCGACGGTCGACAAGGCGGTCGAGAACACGCCCTGCGTCGAGCACGTGATCGTCGTCGAGCGCACGAAGCAACCGGTCGAGATCCGCGCGGGACGCGACGTCTGGTGGCACGAAGCGATGGCCGAGGCCAAGGCCGATTGTGCCCCCGCCAAGCTCGACGCCGAACATCCGCTCTTCATTCTCTACACCAGCGGCACGACAGGCAGACCCAAGGGCATCCTGCACACGACCGGCGGCTACCTGACCCACGTCACGACGACGTTCAAGGCGATCTTCGACATCAAGGACGACGACGTCTACTGGTGCACGGCCGACATCGGTTGGATCACCGGACATTCCTACGTCGTGTACGGGCCACTCGCGAACGGCGCGACGTCGATGATGTACGAAGGCACGCCGACGCACCCGGGGCCCGACCGCTGGTGGGACCTGATCGAGAAGTGGGGTGTCACGATCTTCTATACGGCGCCGACCGCGATTCGCACCTTCATCCGCCTCGGCGACGAGCACCCGAAGAGCCACGATCTCTCGTCGCTTCGCTTGCTGGGCAGTGTCGGCGAACCGATCAATCCCGAGGCCTGGATGTGGTACCACCGCGTGATCGGCGGGAAACGCTGTCCGATCGTCGATACCTGGTGGCAGACCGAGACGGGCGGAATCATGATCTCGCCGATCCCGGGCGCGGTCGACACGAAGCCGGGCTCGGCGACGAGGCCCTTTCCCGGTGTGCACGCCGACATCTTCGACGACGCGGGTGAGCCGATCAAGAGCGACGGCGGCGGATTCCTCGTCCTGAAGCACCCCTGGCCCGGGATGCTGCGCGGAATTTGGGGCGACCCGAAACGCTTCAAGGAGACCTACTGGGGTACCTACGACGAGACCTATCTCGCGGGCGACGGCGCCCACCGCGACAAGAACGGCTATTTCTGGATCATGGGTCGCGTCGACGACGTGATGAACATCTCGGGCCATCGAATCGGAACGATGGAGGTCGAGAGCGCGCTCGTCTCGTCGCCCGACGTCGCCGAGGCCGCCGTCGTCGGCCGACCGGACGAGATCACGGGTACCGCGATCGTCGCCTTCGTCTCGCCGAAGGGCACGACGAGCCCCGATGAAGCACTCGTCGGCCGACTGAAGCAACACGTCGCAAAGGAGATCGGCGCGATCGCGCGGCCGGCCGAGATCCGCTTCACGAACGCACTCCCCAAGACGCGCTCGGGAAAGATCATGCGTCGGCTGCTGCGCGATATCGCGTCGGGCAAGGAAGTCGCCGGCGACACGAGCACGCTCGAGGATTTTTCCGTACTCGCAAAGTTGCGCGAGAGCGACGAGGACTGACCGGAGATGGCACTCTCGAAGAAGCAGCAGGCCGATGCCGATGCGTATCTCAAACGCTTCATGGCGGGCCTCGAACGACGGAACCCCGGTCAGACGGAGTTCCAGCAGGCCGTCCACGAGGTCGCGCGGGACATCGTTCCCTATCTCGAGGACAAGAAGCCCTACAAGCAGGCGCGCATCCTGGAACGCATGACCGAGCCGGATCGCGTGATCCTCTTCCGCGTCTGCTGGACGGACGACAACGGGAGTGTCCGCGTCAATCGCGGCATCCGCGTCCAGTTCAACAACGCGATCGGTCCCTACAAGGGCGGCCTCCGCTTCCACAAGAGCGTCAACCTCTCGATCCTCAAGTTTCTCGGCTTCGAGCAGGTCTTCAAGAACTCGCTCACGACGCTCCCGATGGGCGGCGCGAAGGGCGGTGCGAACTTCAATCCCCACGGCAAGAGCGATGGCGAAGTGATGCGTTTCTGCCAGGCCTACATGGCAGAGCTCTACCGCCATATCGGTCCCTATACCGACATTCCTGCGGGCGATATCGGCGTCGGCGCGCGCGAAGTCTCCTATCTCTTCGGCCAGTACAAGCGCCTCCAAAACGAGTTCACCGGCACGATCACGGGCAAGCGGCTCGCCTTCGGCGGCTCATTGATCCGCGTCGAGGCGACGGGCTACGGCTGCGTCTACTTCGCCCGCGAGATGCTCGAGACCCGGAGCGAGGGTATCGAGGGCAAGACGTGCGTGATCTCGGGCTCTGGAAACGTCGCGCAGTACACGGCCGAGAAGCTGATCGAGCTCGGCGGCAAGGTCGTCACGCTCTCGGACTCCGACGGCTTCATCCACGACCCGAACGGCCTCGACGAAGAGAAGCTCGCATGGGTCGTCGACCTCAAGACGAACAGACGAGGACGGATTCGCGAATACACCGAGAAGTGGGGCGGGGACTATTTCGAAGGGAAACGGCCCTGGGGCATCGCGTGCGATCTCGCCTTCCCGTGCGCGACCCAGAACGAGCTCGAGGAGGACGACGCCAGGACGCTCGTTGCGAACGGCTGCATGCTCGTCTCCGAGGGCGCGAACATGCCGTCCACACTCGATGCGATCAACGTCTTCCTCGACGAGAAGATCCTCTTCGGTCCCGCCAAGGCCGCGAATGCGGGCGGCGTCGCGGTCAGCGGACTCGAGCAGACGCAGAACTCGATGCGACTCTCCTGGACCCGGGAGCAGGTGGACCGGCAGCTCCTCGGGATCATGAAGAACATCCATGCGACCTGCGTCGAGCACGGACGCGAAGGCGATTTCACGAACTACGTGAAGGGCTCCAACATCGGTGGCTTCATCAAGGTCGCGGACGCGATGCTCGCCTATGGCGTGATCTAGGAAGGGCGTGATCTAGGAAGGGCGTGATCTAGAGACGATCGCTCCGCCAGGCGCCGCTCGCGTCGCGCGTGGCGTGGACGACGCCACCGAGCTCAGGGTCCTCGCGCGCGAGCGTGTGCCCCGTGACGAGCTCGAGCAGCGTCCGCACGACGCCCTTGTGAACGACGACGAGAGCCGATTCGACATGGGATGCGCGCAGGCGATCGAGGCCGCGGGCGATCCGGCTGCGAAATGCGGCACGACTCTCGCCACCGGGAAACGTGAAGTCGTGATCGCTCGCCAGCCAACGGGCGTGGAGCTCGGGGTCGGCCTCGCGGATCTCCTCGATCGTGAGCCCCTCCCAGCGGCCGAAGTCGATCTCGCGAAAATCCGACTCGAGGTGGACGGGGCGACCGCGCGCGACGATCCGAGCCGATTGCCAGGAGCGGCAGAGGGTGCTCGCCCAGACAGCCTGATAGGTCTCGCCCGGCATGCGATCACGCGCCGCACGCACCTGCGCACGTCCGAGCTCGGAGAGCGGCACGTCCGTCACGCCGTAGTAGCGAATACTCGAACGACCGACCGTCTCGCCGTGTCGCACCAGAATCAGACGCCTCAATCGATCGACCATCGAAAGCGAGCCCTCGTCGTCGCGCCGTGGCACGGCCGCACCGCGCCCCGTCCGCACTCCGAACGTGGAGGTTCGGCCGCGCGTCGTCAACGGCTCGAACACGATCGGGTTCGCCCGACGAGCTCCGATAGACTCTCGCCATGTCCGATCTACGACCCGTCTCGCTCCCGATCGAAGCGGCACTCGAGGCGCGCCTGATTCGTCGCTACAAGCGATTCCTGGCCGACATCCGGCTTCCCGACGGAAGCGAACGAACCGTGCATTGTCCGAATCCGGGCAGCATGCTCGGCACCTGCGCGCCCGGCTCGGCCGTCCGATGTTCCACGCACGACGGCGCGCGCCGCAAGCTGCGACATACGCTCGAGATGATTCGGGTGGGGCGCGTCTGGGTGGGACTCCACGCCGCACGCGCGAACGACGTCGTCGCGCGCGCGCTCGGGCGCGACGCATACGCACCCTTCGCAGGCTATGCGGAGATCGCTCGCGAGGCGAAGTCACCCGAGGGCTCGCGCTTCGATTTTCGGCTCTCGGGTCGAGTCGACGACGAGAGGCCATGTTGGATCGAGGTCAAGAGCGTCACGCTCTGCGAAGCGCGACGCGCGCGCTTCCCCGATGCCGTCACGCTGCGTGGCAGGCGTCACCTCGAGCACCTGATGGCGCGTCGCAGCGAAGGCGACAGAGCGGCGCTCCTCTACGTCGTCCAGCGCGGCGACGCCGACTCGGTCGCCCCGGCCGAAGACATCGATCCCGCCTACGCCACGACCCTGCGCGAGGCGGCCCGCGCAGGCGTAGAGGTCCATGCCCTGTCGGCCCGCGTATTGCGCGACCGCATCCGACTCGAACGCGCGCTGCCCGTCGAGCTCGGCGCGCCAGCCGAAGTCGCAGCACCCTCCGACACGACGCGGGGCGGAATTCGCAAGATCAGGGCGCCGCTGCTGCGCTGGTACGACGCGAATCGTCGCGATCTCCCATGGCGCGACTCGGACGACCCCTATGCGATCTGGATCTCGGAGGCGATGCTCCAGCAGACCCGCGTCGAGACGGTGATCCCCTACTGGGCGCGTTTTCTCGATCGCTTTCCCGACGTCACGAGCCTCGCGCGCGCCGAGCTCGACGACGTCTACGCCGTCTGGACGGGTCTCGGCTACTACTCGCGCGCACGTAACCTGAAACGCGCCGCGGAGACGATCGTCGCGGAGCACGCGGGTCGGCTCCCCGACACGGTCGAGGAGCTGCAGCGCTTGCAGGGGATCGGGCGCTATACGGCCGGAGCGATCGCGTCGATCGCCTTCGATCGCGAAGCGCCGCTCGTCGACGGCAACGTGATCCGCGTCTTCACGCGCGTGCTCGGCATCCACGAGGACAGCGCTTCGAAGTCCGTCGTCGATCGGATCTGGACCGTCGCCGGCGAGCTCGTGAAGGGGCGCCGCCCGGGCGACCTGAATCAGGCATTGATGGAGCTCGGCGCCACGCTCTGCACGCCCCGCAAGCCACACTGCCTGGCATGCCCGATTCGCAGACATTGCCGAGCACACGCCGCCGGCGACGCCGAATCGCTCCCGATCAAGCACAAGAAGACGAAGGTCAGGCGCATGCGGGCCGTCGCCGCCCTGATCGAGTGCGGCGACGAGATCCTCGCCGTGCGGCGCCCCGAACAGGGCTTGATGGCCGGTCTGTGGGAGCTGCCCGGCGGTTCGATCGAGGCGAACGAGGAGCCGAAGGACCGCGTCGCACCGATCCTGCGTGACGTCGTCGGACTGGACGTCGGCGACATCAGCCAGATCGGTCGCGTCGAGCACCTCTTCACCCATCGCCGCCTCGAGCTCGAGGTCTTTCGCTGTCGGCTGCGGGAAGTCGGCGCATCCGGGCCGGATCCGACCGCTCGGGCGAAGCGCCCGCGCGTGCGCCGCAAGGGCTTCGTCGCCCATCGCTGGCTCGCTGCCGAGGCGCTCCTCGACCTGGCTCACGCCGGTCCGACGCGCAAGGCGCTCGTGCTCGCGGGGCTGACCGAAGAAGGATCGGCGCGCGCGGCCGGCAAGCGATGAGGCGACGCGGGATCGGGTCGGCTCAGTCGGACGGCTCCCAGTCCGGGCCGTAGTCGATCAACAGCTCGCGTCCCGGCTGCACGTTGCGAAGCACGACGAGCTCGGGGCCGTGGAATTCCACGTTCGGATTCGCGTCGTGATTCAGGAAACGAAGCGCATTGCGTCCGCGAATCCCGCTCGCACGACCGGCCTCGTCCTGGACCCAGAGCACGTAGGTCCCGTCGACGTCCGTCGGCTCGCCTTCGAAGCAGCCGATCGTCTGTCCCTCACGCAGTCGTTTGCGCGCGAAGACGCCGCGACCGTGGACCGGACTCGACCTCACCTCGACGCGCTCGAGTAGCGGATCCGAATCGCGCACCCCGTTCACCATCGACTCAGAACCGGTCCGCCGGCCAGAAGACCATGGCGTCGGGCGGCAGGATCCGCTGCAGAAAGCCCGTCCCGTCCTCGTCGGGCAGGAGATCGACGTCGAGCCGTTTCGCCATGCCGACCAGATTCACGCAACGAAAGCTCGCCCGCGCGTCGTCCATCGGGTGTGAGCGAATGCCCCGTTCTTCGAGCGCGACGGTCAATCCGAGATCGTCGAAGGTCGGCAGGACGAGGAACGAACGAACCTGGCCGCTCTCGAGGGGTGAGGCCGACCCGGCCTCGATCAGCGGGTCTTCGTCGCGCGGTATCAGCAGACTCGCGACCAGGCTCGCCAGCGCCTCCGCCCCGTCTTCGAAGCGACCGAACTCGATGATCGTCAGCACGTCGTCGACGATCGCGGCACGCGCATACGCCACACTCAGCCCGCCACGACGCGCGATCCAGAACTCCTCGCGCAACGCAGGCGAGAGCCCGAGACAGGCCCGCCAGAGCGCGTCGTCCCGCACGACCGTACCGCTGCGGCTGGCGCCGTAGGCAGAATGGATCGATCTCACCGACTGGAGCGCGCGTTCGTCGGCGCGATCGACGGGTCGCAGCTCGTAGTCCTCGTCGCGGCCTTCACGCACCGGAGCCTTTGGATCGCGACGCAGGATCGTCTGTTGGCCACCCCAGACGTGCCAGCCCCGCTCCTTGAAGAACTCCGGCGTCGCGGGCGGCGCGCCCGGAAAGGCGACCGCCAGCTCGAGTCCACGTTCCCGGATCGACCGACAGGCCTGATCGAGCAGCTCGGTCGCGATCCCGCGACCGCGCGCTTCGGGCACCGTGTAGAGGTTGCCGATCCCACCGGTCGGAATCGCGTGACCCAGGATCTGTAACCGACGCGGTAGGATCGTCAGCGTCGCGAGCGTGCGGTCCCGCTCCGTCGCGACGAACACGTTCTCGTCCGCCCAGTTCGGATCGAATTCGGCCTGCTTCCGGAAGCGATCGCCCGCAGTGCCGCCTTCCGCCAGCGGCCAGGCTTCGAGCAGTCGCGCGACGTCGACTCGTTCCCCAGCTTCGAGTGTCCGGATCTCCATCTGCGGCGGAGTATACTCGCGCACGAGGAGTGCGACGCCATGTCCGACGCGGGTTCGAAAGAAAATAATGAGGCAAAGGCCCTCTACAAGGAAGGCTTCGATCATTTCGTGAAGGGCGAGATCGACGCTGCGATCGCGCGTTATCGCGAAGCGCTCGAGATCGACCCGGAGCTCGCGATCGGCTGGAACGGCCTGTCGATGGCGTTGGCCCGCCAGGGCGATCTCGATGCGGCGGTCGCAGCGGCAGAGCGACTCGTCGAGCTCGAGCCCGAAGATCCGCTCTCGCATACGAACCTGTCCCGCATCCTCATGCAGCGGGGCTCGATAGCGGAAGCGGAGGACGCGAAGGCGAGGGCGATGGGACTGCAGATGAGGCAGGGGAATCGATGATCGACCTGAAGCGCGAGGGCGACGTCTACGTGCTCCGCTTCGACGCCCCCGAGAACCGCTTTCGGCCCGACAACGTCGCGGCCTGGCACGCCGCACTCGACGAGGTGGAGCGCGCGGGCAATCCGGCGGCGCTCGTCACGACCGGGACGGGCAAGTTCTATTCGAACGGTCTCGATCTCGCATGGTTGACGAGCGAGGCCGGGGCGGAGGATCGCGAGCGCTACATTCCCGACGTCCTGGCGCTGATGGCGCGCGTGCTGACCTTTCCGACCATCACGGTCGCCGCCATCAACGGTCATGCCTTCGGCGCCGGCGCCCAGATCTCACTCGCGCACGATTACCGCGTCATGCGTAATGAGCGCGGCTACTGGTGCATGCCCGAGATCGACATGAAGGCACCGCTCCACCCGGGCATGACGGCGATCATTCAGGCACGCGTGTCGCATCAGACCGCCCACGAGCTGATCGTCACCGGCACGCGGTACACGGCCGAGATGGCGCTCGCGCGTCAAATCGTCGATTTCGCGGTACCGGAGGCCGAGGTGCTGCCGCGATCGATCGAGATCGCGGCGGGCCTCGCCACGAAGGCCGACCCGGCGATGTCCGCGCTCAAGAAGGGGATGTATCCGCGCGCCCTCGAGGAACTCGGGCGCGGAATGGACTCGATCGAGCTCGTCTGAGGCCGGCTCGAACGTCGGCGCGCCAGCTGATCCGTGTCGCGCACCGATCGTTCCCATTCGATCGCCGTCGTTCAACCGGTATTGCGCAGGCCCGCCGCCACGCCGTTGATCGTGAGCTGGATCGCGCGGTCGATCCGCTCCCTGTCCTCCGGGTCGAGCCCGCGTCCGGTTCGTTTTCGATCGAGCAGCTCGACCTGTACGTAGGAGAGCGTGTCGAGATAGGGAACGCGTTCTTCGAGCGCGACGCGCAGGGCCGGATCGCGCGCGAGCAGCCGGCTCTGGCCCGATACGTCCCGCACGGCGCGCAGCGTCCGTTGGAACTCCTTCTCGATCTGCAGGAAGACCTCCGACGCACCCGGGACGTCCTTGGCGAGCGCCGCGTAGCGCGCGCCGATATGCAGATCCGTCTTCGCGAGCACCTGCTCGAGATTGTCGATCACGGTCCGGAAATACGCCCAGCGTCGATACATCGTGCGCAAGCGCTTGAGCGCCGCGTCCCGCCCGCGCGCATGCTCGGCGCAGTAGCGCTCGATTCCGGAGCCGGCACCGAACCAGCTCGGTAGCAGGATCCGCGCCTGGTTCCACGAGAACGTCCAGGGGATCGCCCGGAGGTTCTCGATCGCGCGCGTATCGGTTCGCTTCGCGGGTCGGCTGCCCAGATTGAGCTCGGCGATCTGCTCGATCGGCGTCATCGCGTAGAACGCGTCGACGAAGGCCTCGTTCTCGTAGACGAGCGCGCGGTAGGCGCGGCGAGAGCCGTCGGCCAGCGCGACGAGCGTCTCCTGCCAGCCGGACGCGGGCGGGCGCGATCGCCACGCGAGCCCCTCGCCGAGCGAGGCCTCGAGCGTCGCCGCCAGGATCAGCTCGAGGTGATAGCTGGCCGACTCGAGCGTTCCGTATTTCGTCGAGATGACCTCCCCCTGCTCGGTGATCTTGATGCGGCCGGAGACCGTACCGCGGGCTGCTGCGCGAGAATCGCGCGATTGTGCGTCGGCCCGCCGCCTCGCGCGATCGTTCCGCCGCGACCGTGGAAGAACTCCAGCCGCACGCCCTCCTGCCGGGCCTGCTCCGTGAGCTCGCGCTGGACGCGCTCGAGGGCGGCGCAGGCGGCGAGATAGCCCCCCGTCCTTCATCGAATCGGAGTAGCCGATCATGACCTGCTGGTGCATCCCCCGCGCTTCGAGCTGCCTGCGATAGGCGCGCGACGAGTAGAGGCGTGCCATCGATGCGGCCGCGCCGCGCAGGCTCTCGATCGATTCGAAGAGCGGGACGATGTTCACGTCGCTCTCGAAGGCGAGCGATCCGCGCGGTCGCACGAGCTCGACCTGACGACAGAGTGCCAGCAGCTCGAGGACCGGCACGGCCCCCTCGGTATTGCTGATCACGAGATCCTGGATCGATCGGCCCTCGGGAGGCTTCGGGACGCGTGAAACCAGCCGAAGCGTCTCGATCACCTCGCGCGCATCGGCCGATAGCGCCGATGCGCCCACGTCGATCACGTCGTCATCGAGAATCACGGACTCGAGCAGCGCCTGCTGCTCGTCGACCGAACGATCGCCGAGCGGCGTCTCGCCGCGACCGAAGAGCTCCTGACAGGTCGCGTGGTGCTTGCTCTGGTTCTGACGCACGTCGAGCCGGACGAAGTCGAAGCCGAACACGTCGAGCTGCTCGATCAGGCGCGACAGTGCCCCATCCGCCAGCCGCGACGATCCGTTTCGAGCGAGACTGTCTCGAATCAGCAGGAGATCCTCGCGCATCGATGCGGCCTCGAAATAGCCGCCCAGCTCGCCGGGTGGCAAGCGGTCGCGCTCCTCCGCGAGCGTCTGCTCGAGCCGCACGGCGATCGCGTTCAGCTTGACGCGGTAGCGTTCCGAGTCGTTGCGGCTTTCGACACGCATGCGCAGCAGTGGCAGCTCCGCGAGATCGCGCACGATCGATTCCTCGAGCGCGTCGGAGACCGGAGCTCGATGGATCGAGATCGTGAGCTGCTCGATCAGCGGATCGAGCGCCTCGCGATAGTGTTCGAGAATCGCTGCCCGATAGAGTCGCAGCGCCTCCGCCGTGATCTCCGCCGTGACGTAGGGATTCCCGTCGCGATCACCGCCCATCCAGGAGCCCAGGCGGATGCTACGACGAGCCGCCGCCCGATCCTCCGCGTCTCGAAGCGCGGCATCATCCCCGTAGACGGCGTCGAGCGCCGCGAGCAGCCGCGCCGTAGTCCTCGGGACCGCGTGCACGAGCACTTCCTGCAGCACGTGGACGGCATAGCGGACCTCGTCGAGCGGAGTCGGCTTCCGCGTTCGAAGCGTCGTCGAGAGCCACAGCCCGGTGATCTCGGCGAGGATCTCCTGCTCGACGGCACTACGGCCGGTCTCCGGCACTTCGCTACGCAGCGAGAGCAATCCGTCGATCCGGTCGAGCGTCTCGCGCAGGGACCAGCGAAGCGCCTCCGTCGGATGGGCCGTCAGCACGATCGTCGCGCGCAGATCGCCCAGGCGATCCGTTACGACGGACGCGTCGATTCCCACCTTGCGCATGCGCTCGAAGAGCGCCGCGAAGGTCCCGGTCTCCTGGCGTTCGCGCAGACGCGCAGCATGGCGCTCCTCGGCGAGATTCAGGAGCCAGAAGAGCAACGTGAAGGCCCGCGCGACCTCGCGCAGCTCGCGCGCCGAGAGCTGCCGGAGGAGTGCGGCGAGCTTTCGTTCGTCGGCACTCGCGTAGCTCGTTCGCAGCCGTTCCGTGAGTCGTCGAATGCGCACGACCCGGTCCGAGAAGTCGGCACCATCCTGCTCCCGGATCACGCGATCGTGGGCGCCCTTCAGGAATTCCTGCAGCTCGCGATGTTCACGATCGATTCGCTTGGTATTCGGCATCGGCAGACAATAGGTGGCGATACGCACGGTGGCCCGCCTTCGTCGTCGCTCCCGGCGGGCGCGCCGCGAGCGACGAGGCGCTACGCCTCGCTCCCGCCTCGAAGCGCGGAGACGACCCCCGCGAAATCGGCTGGGGGCGGAATCGTGACGTCGATCTCTTCGAAGGCGAGCTGTGCCGCGTGGAGCATCGTGCGCGGGATCGACACGGGGATACCCCGCATCCCGCCCGCCTCAGCCGCGCGACCCGGCTCGGATGCCGAGGCGGCATCGCCGTAGCTCGAATCGCCTAA
>CBDCWV010000007.1:0-298500 GCA_965223565.1 Myxococcota bacterium
TTCGAGCGCTGCCCGGCGCCGGAGATCCCGGAGGCCGAGCTGCGCGAAATCTTCGACCGAGCCCGTCCGCGAGAGCCCCGGCCCTGGATCCTCGTGCGGCACGTCTACAAGCGAGCGCTGCCGGACCTGCTGCCAGAGGAGCGCGATCGCGTGCGCGCCGAGCTCGCCGCCCTGCTGGACCGGCTCGACGCCGGGATGAGCTTCCTCGAGCTCGCGCGCGAGCACTCCGACTCCGAGACGGCCGACGACGGCGGGTTGATCGGCCGCATCTCGCGCGATGCGCCCATGGAGCCGCGCGTCCGGGACGCGGCGTGGGCGCTGCGAGACGGCGAGCACAGCGCGATCATCGAGGTCGACAACGGCTTCCACGTCGTGCTGCGGGAGGCGTCGGGCGTCGAGCCGGCGCCGACCTTCGCGGCGGCGCGCGACGACCTCGAACGGCGGGAGAGCCTCGCCCGGCGGGAGGCCTGCGGTCGCGCCCTCCTCGCCGCACTCGGCGAGGCCAGCCCGGTGGTGCTCGATCGCGACGCGCTCCTGCAGTCCGACGAGCCGGGAAGAACGGCCCTCACGGTCGGCGATGAGCCCTTCGCCCTCGAGGCGCTCGAGGGTCTCGCGGCCGACGGCGAGCCGCTGGCCTCCG
Source organism: Myxococcota bacterium (assembly GCA_965223565.1). GTDB lineage: Bacteria > Myxococcota_A > UBA9160 > UBA9160 > UBA4427 > UBA4427. The sequence continues at coordinate 641 of CBDCWV010000007.1, forward strand.
TCCCCAATCGCGGCGAGCTGCTGCAGCGCTTCGCGGAGTCGGTGCTCCTGTACCGCGAGGCGATCTCCGCCGACCCGACGGCCGGCGAGCGCCACGCCCGGATCGCCGAGCGAGCGCTGGAGAGCGCCCTCGTGGAGGCCCAGTGGCGGCGGGAGCGCCGCGCGCTGGTCGCCGCCCGGCCCGCCGCCGAGCTCCGCGAGCACTTCGAGACGCATCGCGACCGCTTCCGCACGGACCTCGAGCTCGACGCCGGCCTCATCCTCCTCGCCGCCGACGGCGCCGGCGGCGACCGCGGCGCCCTCGATCGGGCGCACGCGCTGCACCGGCGGATCACGGGCGGCGAGAGCTTCGAGTCGCTCGCAGGGGAGGCCTCGGACCACGTCAGCCGGACGCGACAGGGTCGGTTGGGGCCGCTGCCGCTGCCGCGCCTTCGGGTGGTGCTCGGGTCGCGCGGCATCGTCGCCGCCAGCCAGCTGCAGGTGGGCGAGATCTCGCAGCCGGTCCGCATTCACGACCGACCGATCGCGGCCTTCGGCCTCGTCAAGCTCTACGGCAGGACGGAGCCTCGCGCGCGCAGCTTCGAGGAGGCCCGCGAGGACGTCATCGACACGCTGAGCGGCGAGCGCGTGCGCCGGCTCGACGACGAGGTGCGGGAGCGGGTGCTCGCCGAAAGCGGCTTCACGCTGCACACGGCCGCCATCGAGGACTATGTCCGGGATCTGCGCGGCTAGCCGCCGGCCACGGCTCGTCGCGGCGGCGGCGCTCGCGCTGTTCACCGCCTGCGGCGAACCGGAGCCGCGGAACCTGCTGCTCGTCACGGTCGACACCACCCGCGCCGACCACCTCGGCGTCTACGGCTACTCGCGCGACACCTCGCCCGCGATCGACGCCCTGGCCGCCGAAGGCGTCCTCTTCGAGAACGCCTTCTCCCACGTCCCGATCACGCTGCCGGCGCACACCTCCATGCTCACCGGCGCGCTGCCGCCGGCCCACGGGGTGCGCGACAACGGCCGCTTCGTCGCCTCCGACGATCTCGAAGAACGGACAGACGTAGAAGTGCTCCTTGAAGATCTCCGACGGCCTGCCCTGAATCGGTCCACCGACGAGGTTCACGTTCTTCTCACCCTGGGTGCTGACCGTCACCATCGCGCACTTGTCGAGATCCTCGAGCAGACTCGGGACCCACTTCGAGCCGTTCTCGATGGACAGCATTCGGAGATTCGGAAAGCGACCGAAGAGATTGTGCAGGATGAACGCGGCGATCGTGTCCATGATGGGACGCTTGCCGAAACACGTGTAGTAGAGAAACGGCGACATCTCGGTCTCGGAGACGTTCGGGTCCTCGCCCCACATGGCACCGACGATCGGGTTGTAGCCGCTTACGCCGATGTGCAGGATCACGGGCAGACCCGCCTCGTTCACTCGCGCCCAGAATGGATCGAAGTGGGGATCGGCCGGCGAGATGCCGGAGAGAGGCCCGGCGCGCATGATCAGGATCCGAGCACCCGCAGCCATCACGCGCTCGAGCTCCGCGATCGCGAGGTCGCGATCGAAGAGCGAAACCGTCGCGGGGGAGATGATTCGGTCGCGATATGCGTAGCCCCAATCGTCCTCGACCCAGCGATTGAAGGCGGAGACCGCGGCACAGGCTGCCTCTGGATCGTGCGCACATTCCGCGTCGAACGCGAGACCGAACGAGGGAATCATCAGGCAGGCCTGCAAACCCTGTCGGTCCATCGTCTCGAGGCGCACGTCGCGTTGGCTGAATGCGGGGGACAGCGCCGGAATCAGCTCAGGCGGCTCGTTCGGATCGAATTCCGCACCCGCCATGAATGCCCGATATTGGCCGGGCTTCATCACGAAGTCGCGAGCGCCGCGCGCGAAGGTGAGCGGTTTGTCGCCGAAGAACCACTGACCGGAACCATCCGCCTCGCGGACGACGTGAACCGATCGATCCTTGAAGCGCGGATCGAGATGACGCGTACAGCAATCGTCCGGCTCGTAGTAGTGGTTGTCACCGTCGATCGCGAGATAGTCGAGACTCGGCATGTGTTCTCCCCTCGTCCTCGTGGTTCCCGTCGCCCACGCGCCGACGCGTCTCCGAATTCTACCAGTCACGCCGGGCGAAGCGAACGGTGCCTTCCGCCCCACACCTCGTCGTCGCTCAGGCGCTCCGACGAGCCGGCCGGCGGCGAATGATTCCTCCCCCCCGACCCGCGATCCGTGTATGGTTGGCGTTCGGGCCAACGACTGCACGCCCGAAACAGGTAGCGAGGTCGCGGAATGAACGGACAGGCAGTGGTGGTCGGCGTCGGCGAGTCCGAGTACTACAAGCGCGGTGGCTCACCCGAAACCGAATTCCAGCTCGCGATCAAGGCGATCAGTCGCGCAGCGGAGGATGCCGGACTCAAGCTGTCGCAGCTCGACGGGCTGATCTCCTACATGGACAGTCGGAACGATCCGCTGCGACTCTCGACGGCGCTCGGCATGGATGACCTCAGATGGTCGGTGACACCCTGGGCCGGGGGCGGAAACAATTCGTCGGCCGCGGTGCAATTCGCGGACGCCGCGGTCTGCGGCGGGTACGCGAGCTACGTAGTCGCCTTTCGCGCGCTCGCGCAGGGTCAGTTCTACCGCCTCGGATCGTCGTTCTCGGGCACGACCGGCGCGGCCGGCGAGTACGCATGGCGCCACACCTACGGGTTGATCTCGCCCGCGCAGGAATGCGCACTGCATACGAAGCGCTTCATGCACGATCACGGCGTCTCCCAGGAAGCGCTCTGTGACATTTCTCTCGCCTGTTATGCGAACGCCCAGCGAAATCCGCGCGCCGTTCGCTACGGCAGTCCACTCACACGCGAGGACTACCACGCGTCGCGCTGGATCGTCGAGCCCTTTCATCTCTTCGACTGTTGTCCCGAGAACGACGGTGCAGCGGCGATCATCGTCACGACACCCGAACGCGCTCGGGATCTGAAGCGGGAGCCGGTGCCGATCCTGGCGACGTCCCAGGGCATCGGTCCGAATATCGGAATTTCGGCATTCCAGGGTCGCTGGTTTCCCGGGATGTTCTACGAGAAGGTCGGTCGGACGCTCTGGAATCGCGCCGGCATCCGCCCGACGGACGTCGACGTGCTCCAGCTCTACGAGAACTTCACTGGGCCGGTCGTGATGGCACTCTGCGAGCTCGGCTATTGCCGACCCGAGGAAGTCGAGGCGTTCGTCGCCGATGGCGCGCTCGAGGGACCGGGAGCGCGGCTTCCCTTCAATACGAGCGGCGGCAATATCGGCGAGGCCTATATCCACGGCTTCGAGATGGTGAACGAAGCCGTGCGTCAGGTGCGCGGCGATTCGACTTGTCAGGTCGACGGCGTCGAGCTCTCGCTCGCAGTCGGCGGGCCCGGCTATTCGCCCGGGAGCGCCGTACTCTTCGGACGTACATAAGGAGCGAAGCGCGCATGGCACGCTACCTCGGTGACGATTTCCTGCTGCCGGTCCTCGACCCCGACAACACACCCTGGTTCACCTCGGGCGAGCTGCGGGTCCAGTTCTGCAAGTCCTGCGGACACGCCCAGATTCCGCCCGAGGACGTCTGCATCGCCTGCCGCAGCCGCGAGCTCGAGTTTCGCGCGCTACCGGGTGAGGGTCGCGTCGAAAGCGCGGTCGAAGTGCATTTTCCGGTCCACCCGCTGCTCAAGGATCGCGTGCCCTACAACATCGCCGTGATTTCGCTCGACGGCGCGCCGGGCTGCAATGCGATCGGAAACGTCGTGAATCGCGCCTCGAGCGAGGTCGAGATCGGCCAGCGCGTCCGTGCCATCTTCGAGGATGCGACCGACCCCACGACCGGCGAACGCATGACCATCCCGAATTGGGAAGCGATCTGAGCCCACGCCGGGACGAACGAACACGGAGACGGAGGACGAGATGCAGGATTTCAAGGACAAGGTCGCGCTCGTGACCGGCGGCGCCAGCGGAATCGGGCTCGGAATCGCACGCGCCCTCGCGGCTGAAGGGGCCCACCTCGCCATCGCCGACGTCGACGAAGACGCCGCACAGAAAGCCGCGGAAGACCTGCGCGGGCGCGGGGCGCGCTGCCTCGCCGTGCGCACCGACGTCCGTGACACGAGCTCCGTCGACGCCCTATTCGAATCGACGCGCAGTGAGTTCGGCGGAATCGACCTCGTCTTCAACAATGCGGGCGTCTATCTCGGTGGCGAGATGCGTGATTGCACGGAAGACGACTGGCGTTTCGTGCTCGACGTGAATCTCGACGGCGTCTTTCGAGTCGGCCAACGCGCCGCGGCCTGCCTGCGGGAACAGGCTCGAGGCGGCTACGTCGTCAACACGGCCTCGATCGGCGGCTTCCTCTCGCATGGAGGCGGTCTCGCCTACGCCGTCAGCAAATTCGGCGTCGTCGCCTACAGCGAGGCGATGCGCGTCGATCTCGAGCCCGATGGGATCGGTGTGTCCACCCTGTGTCCCGGACCGATCGAGACGAATCTGCCCGCCTCGGATCGCCTGCGTCCGGACGGGGGACGGTCGGGCGGTGTCTCGGAAGCGCTATCACCCTTCATCCGAGGCGGCATGCAGCCGGACGACGTCGGTCCGATCGTGCTCCGCGGCATCCGTCGACAGCTGCCCTACATCTTCACCCACGACGACATGCGCGACGCGTTCAAGACCCGCTTCGACACCGTCCTCGACTGCATCGACCGCATCGGCGAGCCCACCGGCGAGTAGCCCGCCGCCGCCGCGACCCACCGGATCGACCGCCGAAACGGCCGCCCGAAGGGCAGCCAGAACGATGAGGCTCGAGCCTGAGATGTCCGCGTCCGCCTCGTCGGCCGAGCCACTTCCCACCAAACGCTATGCGAACTACGTGCTCGCCGTGATGGTGGTCATGTACACCTGCAACTATCTCGATCGATTCGTGCTGACGATCATGATCACGGATATCAAGCGCGATCTCGAGATCTCGGATTCGATGGCCGGCTTCCTGATGGGACCGGCGTTCGCCCTCTTCTACACGGCGTGCGGTGTACCGATCGCACGCTGGGCCGACGTCGGTTCGCGACGCAGCATCATCGCACTCGGCATGACGGTCTGGAGCGGCTTCACGGCCCTCTCCGGCCTCGTCACGAGCAGCCTCCAGCTCGCCGCTGCGCGCGTCTGCGTCGGCGTGGGCGAAGCGGCGGGTGCAGCACCGGCTCATTCCCTGCTGTCGGACTACTTCGCACCCGACCAGCGCGCAACCGCGCTCTCGTTCTTCCAGGGCGGCGTCTATTTCGGAAGCATGCTCGGCCTGATCATCGGCGGGCTCCTGATCGAGCCCGTCGGGTGGCGCGCCACGTTCCTGATCGTCGGTCTGCCGGGTCTGCTGATCGCTCTCGTCGTTCGCTTCACGGTTCGCGAGCCCCGTCGCGGTCAGTTCGACCCGACCCGGGGCGAGCGACGCGAGACGCCGCCCGCAGCGACGATCCTCGAGGTCGCCCGCTTCCTGGCCGCACGACCCACCTTCTGGCTCGTCGCCATCGGCGCCGGGATCGCCTCGTTCGCCGGCACTGGTTACGGCATGTGGATGCCCGCCTTTCTCGAGCGGGTACACGATCTGCCGCGCAGTGAGATCGGCGTACGCTTCGGCATCATCCAATACGTCCCCGCCTTCTTCGGCGCCATACTGAACGGCAAGATCGCCGACCTGCTCGGGGCGAGGGATGTTCGCTGGTACGCCTGGGTCGGCGCGATCGCCGTCGCACTCACGATCCCCTTCATGGCGCTCCAGCTGCTCTGGCCCGACGGGCGCGAGGCGATCTATTGGGCGATCCCCTCGGCCCTCTGTGGTGCCGGCTGGGCGCCGATCGCATATGGGCTCGCACAGAACCTCGCGCCGCCCCACATGCGTGCCGTCGCCTCCTCCTTCATCATCATCTTCATCACGTTCCTCGGAACGGGTCTCGGGCCCTGGGCGGTCGGCTACCTGAACGACGTCCTCGAGCCGCGCTACGGCATGCTCGCAATCCGATGGTCGATGCTCTGCGTGCTCGCGACCTGCACGCTCGGCGCACTGCTCTTCGCGCTCGCCTCGCGCACGATCATCGCGGACATGGAGGCGGGGCAGCGCGCGAGTGCCGCCTAGTGACCCATTCGATCGCCTCGTGTTTGGCGCGCTCGTGGCCGGATCGCGTAGAGTTGGCGACCCGAAACCCCACTCGAACTTGGAGTGATCCATGCCGACAACCCCTGCTATTGCGCCCCTCGCTCTCCTCCTCGGCTCGGACCGTGCCTCGTGCCCGATCCGCCGACGGCGAGCCTGCCTGCGACACGAGGTGATCGCGCTCGTGGCGCTATCGAGCGTCGCCCTCGCGAGTCTGTCGGGATGTGCAACGCGTGACATTGCCACCCCGCCAGGAATGCGACCCGACTCCTCGCTCGCGAGCGATGCCGCTTTCGATCGGCTGCTCGCGTCGATCGAAGAAACACGTCGAATCTACCTCGGCCAGGACGAGGAGTTCATGAAGACGGGCAGCCGCGGCATGACGCCGGCCGACGTCGCCCTCGGCAACCGGTACCTGCTCCACGTCTTGCTCCAGGCGTTGATGCTCGAGCTCGAGTCCTCTCCGGATCATCCCTGGCTCCAGAAGATCGTGACGCCTTGGGTCAAGCTCGGCGGCGACAACGCGGATGCGATCTACCACGTAACGCCGATCGACGGAAACAAGGCGTACCGCGTGACGGGGAATACGGCCAGCGCGGTCTACACGTCGATCACGGTCGAGGCAGGCGGCGAACGTGGAGGCTATGCAGGACGAATCGCAGGCGTCATCAACGACACGCAATACGACGTGGCGCCGGACGGTCGATTCGAGGTCTATCTCGGTGGTCCGTCGCGCGACCGCAACTGGATCGCGTTGCCACCGGATGCGTCGCGCATCAGCGTGCGACACTATTTCGAAGAGGAACCGCCTGCCGCGAGCGTGATGAGCAAGCGCGTGCCGATGGCGATCGAGGTGCTCGAGCCCGGTCCGCCGCCGGAGCCGCCCGACGATCGATCGATCGCAAAGGCGATCGCACGCGTCGAGCGCCATTTCCGGAGCTGGACGATCGATCAGCCCATGCCCGATCCGCTGCCAACCTGGCTATCGCTCGAGCCCAACGTCCTGAAAGATCCGCTGAAGCCAGGCTCGATGGCCTACGCTGCCCACGACGCGGCCTATACCCAGGCGCCCTGGGCGATCGGCCCCGACGAGGCACTGGTGCTGACCGGTCGCTGGCCCGAGGCGCGATTCGGAAACGTGACGCTCTGGAATCGCTATATCCAGAGCTTCGACTACCGGGTGCGCAACATCTCGCTCAACCGCGCCCAGACCGTCCTCGAGCCCGACGGCTCGTTTCGGATCATCGTCGCCCACGAAGATCCGGGCCTGCCCAATTGGCTCGACACCGGGGGGCGCGAGAGCGGCGTGATGTTCTGGCGCTTCATGCTGCCCGAGGGCGAGATCGTGACGCCCGAGGCGCGTGTCGTGAAGTGGAGCGAAATCGCTATTCGCTAACTTCGCAGGTGCCCGCCAGTGAGTTGATCGCTGGCGACACGGGCGCCCGAGGCTCGCTGAAGGCGGCAAGGAAACCGAAAGGCAACCGATGATCCGGATTTTCCCCCGCCTTTGCGCTCTGGTCTCGCTGATTTCGCTCTGCGTGGGCGGCTGCCAGGGCCCGGGATCGCGTAGCGTGCGCGTCGTCGAGCTCGCGCCGATGCGATTCGAGTTCGAGGGTCCGAAGATCGCCAGAACCGTCGAGCTCTGCCTGCCGCCCGCGCTTCGCATGCGCCAGTGGAACGTCGAGGACCACGGCTATATCGTCGATCTGGGCAGTCGCGCCGCGCTCAACGTCGAGATCATGGCGAAGGCCGCCTTCGAAGAGGTCGTCGTCTCCTTCGACGCCGAATGCGGCTCCGCGACCGATTACCCCTGGTTCCTCGCGGCGATCGTCTCGGCCAATCGCGACTGGGAGGGATTCCAGCCCTCCGAGCCGATCGACACGTCGATCACGATGGCTTTCGAGCTCGTCTCGGACGAAGGCCGCCCGATCTGGTCGACGACGACCAAGGGCGAGGTACGCCGCCCCGGCGCGCTCCCCTTCGGACGCAAACGCGCTGGGGCAGAGGATTTCGGCGAGGCGCTCCGCAAAGCGCTCGATCTGGGCTTCGCAGAGCTGATGCGTGCGGAGAAGGTTCGCGAAGCGATCGACGGCTAACGCAATACACCCCCGCCATCGACGATCACGCCCTGACCGTTCACGCGGCTGGCGAGGTCGGAGCAGAGCCATACGGCCGTCTCGCCGACCTCTTCCGGCCGGCCGATCACGCCGCCCGGTACGGTTCGCTCGAGAACCGCGCGGTACTCGGGACCGTTCTGCGCGATCGAGGATTCGAGCATGGCGGTGTCCGTAATGCCCGGCAGGACGGAGTTGCAGCGGATCTGTTGGCCCGCGTACTCCGAGGCGACGTTCTTCATGATGCCGAGCACGCCGTGCTTGGCGGCCGTGTAGTGGGGCTGACCGGGGGCCGGCACGATGCCCGCGCCCGAAGACGTATTGCAGATGGCGCCGCGACCCGCGCCGAGCACGTCCTGGCGGAGCATCTGTGCGATCTCGTGCTTCATGCAGAGAAAGACACCCGTCAGGTTGACACGCAGCATGCGGTCCCATTCTTCGAGCGGCATCTCGTGGAACGTGAAATGCGGACTGGTCACCCCCGCATTGTTCATCGCCGCATCGAGCCTTCCGAATCGCTCGACCGTCGTCGCCACCATCGCCTGAACGGCCGCCTCATCCGAGACGTCGGTCCGAATCGCGATCGCCTCGCCACCCGCCTTCTCGATCGACGCGACCGTCTCCTTGGCCCCCGCCTCGTCGACGTCGACGACCGCGACGCGCGCGCCTTCCCGTGCGAAGATCTGCGCGCTCGCGCGGCCGATTCCGCTACCCGCCCCGGTCACCAGCGCTACTCGTCCGTCGTGCATCCCCATTGCGTCCGTCCCCTCGCTCGTTCCCCATCCTCGGTCACCGAAACGGCGCCGCGCGCGCCGTCGCGCCCTCAGCCGGTCTGGGAGAACGCCTTCTCGACGGCCTCCACGACCTCCGGCTGCAGATCGCCCCGAGTGAGCTTCGCGTTCGCCTCCACCTGATCGGGCCGCGTCGCTCCAGCGATCACCGTCGAGACACACGGCTTGCTCGCGAGCCAGGAGAGCGCAAGCTCGACGATCGAGATGCCCGCGTCGACGGCGACCTGCTCGAGACGCTCGACCTTCGCCAGGTTCTCGTCCGAGACGAAATGGCCGTAATACTGCGTGAACATCTCGCGACCTTCGCCCCCACCGAAGCGACTGTCCTTGTCGAAGTCTCGACCGCGCTTGTACTTCCCGGTCAGAGCACCCGACGCCAGCGGGAAGTAGGGCATGATCCCCAGTCCGTGGTGCTCGCAAGCCGGCACGACCTCGGCCTCGATTCCCCGTTCGAGCAGACTCCACTCGTTCTGCGCCGTGACGAAGCCGCGTTTGCCGGCACTCTCCGCCTCCCAAGCCGCATCCGAGATCTGCCAGCCGGCGAGATTCGAGCAGCCCGCATAACGTACCTTGCCCTGATCGATCAAGGTGTCGAGCGCGTCGAGCGTCTCGGCGATCGGCGTATCCGGATCGGGCGTGTGGAGGATGTAGACGTCGATGTAGTCCGTGCCCAGGCGGGACAGGCTCGCTTCACATGCCTGCAGCACATAACGACGCGACGCGCCTCCCGAGAGTGACCCTTCCCCCATCGGCAGCCCGAACTTGGTCGCGATGACAGCGTCCTGCCGATTCGCGCCCAGGGCCCGACCGAGAAAGGTCTCCGAGCCGCCCATGCCATAGAAATCGGCCGTATCGAAGCAGGTGATGCCGGAGTCGAGCGCGGCGCGAACGACCTTCTCGCTCGCCTCGTAGTCGATCGTCATGCCGAAATTGTTACAGCCGAGACCAGCCAGAGAGACCTTGAGTCCCGATTCTCCGAGCGTCCGATATTCCATTGCCGACTCCTCGTCCGAGTGTTGTGCCATTCGATCCACGGCCGCACGCCGCGACCGAGCTATGCGCCCGAGCTCGAGACGCGAAGGGCGTGCCACCCCGATGATGGTCGATTTTCGAAGCCGGCGCCCGGGTTATGCTCGCCGGACGCGACGCCCGTCGTCTCGACGAGCCCACCCATACCAGGAGAGACTTCAGATGCTCGACCGAAATTCGATCTCACTCGAGGGCCGCAGCGCCGTCGTGACCGGCTCAGGAAGCGGCATCGGCCAGGCGATCGCCGAGACCTTCGCGGCCTACGGTGCGAACGTGCTCGTCGTCGACAAACAGGATGCACTCGCGACCACCGTCGCCAACGCCATCGAAGGCCGGGGCGGAACGGCCGTCGCTTGTTCCGTCGACGTCACACGGAAGGAGGGCGTCGAGGATCTGGCCGGACTCGCGCTCGACCGCTTCGGTCAGGTCGACATCCTCGTCAACAACGTGGGCAACTTCATGCCGGGCGCCGGTCCCTTCCTCGCGACGAACGAGGCCGATTGGGAGGCGCAATACGACATCAACCTGAAACACATCTTCCGCTGCACGAAAGCCCTCGCTCCCCAGATGGTCGAACGCGGCTCGGGCTCGATCATCAACCTCTCGACGGTCGAGACCCTGCGAGGAATTCCCGGCAACTCGATCTACGCCGCATTCAAGACCGGCATCACGGCCTTTACCCGCTGCTTCGCGCTCGAGGTCGCGCCGCATGGCGTGCGGGTGAACGCGATCGCACCCGAGACGACCGACACGAGCCAGGTGCCGGTCTCGAAGTGGATCCCGGACGCCTACGCCGAGCGTGTCCCGCTGATGATTCCGCTCGGTCGTTTCGGACGACCGGACGACCATGCGGGTGCCGCCCTCTTCCTCGCCTCGGATCTATCGGCCTGGGTGACCGGCGTGACGTTGCCAGTCGACGGCGGTGCATTGACTGCGGCCGGCTTCTATCGACTGGAGGGCGACCGCTGGACGAACGCCCCGATCGTCTCCGACGCCGGCATCCAGCCCGCCTGAGCGAAGGCGGGATGGACGAGCGACGAGCGAGAGAAGCGACCTACAATCGCACGATGCGATCGCCCCGCCGACTCACCCGACTCTTCCTCATGTCCATCGCGATCGTTCTGGCCTTCCGGGCCACCCTCGCGCCCGCTCCCGCGACCGCGCGCGTACTGTCGATCGAGATCGATCGCAGGGTCGAGATCCTGCCCGGCACGCCCTTCGCGCGGACGGGTGTCGGAGGCGTCCGCGACGGATCGACGGAAGGCTCGGCCGAAGCAGCTCAGCCAGCCGCGGTCCGCTACGAGCTGCTCGAGGGCCGCGTGCGCTTCGGATTCGATCCGGCCAGCCCGGCCAACGCGCGGGTGACGGATCTCGATCGGACCCCGACCGGACGGCACGGGCTCGTCGAGGCCTGGGCGGAGTTCGTCGTGCTGCAGCCGATCGATCCCGCGGCACGACGGGGTACGGCGCTGGTCGACGTGCCGAATCGCGGTCGTCGCCTGGCCCTCGTGACCTTCAATCGGGTCGCAAAGGGCTTCATGGCCCCAGCGACGCTCGACCCCGGGAGTCCGATCGATTGGGGCGACGGATTTCTCATGTCCCAGGGCCTCTCGGTCTTCTGGGTCGGCTGGCAGGCCGACGCACCGGCGTTTCCCGGCGCCATGCGCTTGCGCGTACCGCACGCCGTCGCGCCAGACGGCCGGACCCTGCGCGGGCTGGCGCGCTCCGATTGGGTCGTCGACGAGGCGACCGATCGACTCGAGCTCGCCGCCTTGGGCCACACGCCCCATCGCGCGGCCGATCCGGCCGCCAAGGAGAATCGACTCACGCGCCGCGCCGGACGCGAGGCCAGCCGCGAGGTCGTGCCCCGCGCGCGTTGGCGCTTCGACGCGAAACGGGAAGCGATCGAGAGTGAGGGCGGCTTCGAGCCGGGCTGGATCTACGAGCTCGTCTATGTCGCGGAGGATCCTCCGCTCGTCGGACTCGGCTTCGCCGCCTTTCGTGATTTTGCGGCCTTCGCCGAGAACGATCCGAGCTGTCCCTTCGCGGTCGAGCGGACGATCGCCCACGGCCTCTCCCAATCGGGTCGCTTTCTGCGTCATTTCCTCTATGAGGACTTCAATCGCGACGAGCGTGGCCGAACGGTTTTCGACGGCATGATGATCGAGATCGGCGGTGCCGGACGCGGCGGCTTCAACCATCGCTTCTCGCATCCCGGCCGCGTCGGCAACCCGTACGCCAACTTCTTCTATCCCGGAGATCAGTTCCCCTTTGCGAGTCGACCGACGCAGCACGGCGAGACGCGCGCGGGCCTGCTCGACCTGGCCGAGGCGAGCGGTAGCCTGCCCAAGCTCTTCCAGATCAACACGGGCTACGAGTACTGGGGGCGAGCCGCCTCGCTCGTCCACATGAGCCCCGATGGCGAGCGCGACGTCGCACCCCACGAACGCGAACGGCTCTATCACATCGCCTCGGCGCCGCACTACTCTCTTCCCTTTCCGCCCGAACCGCGATCGGAGGTCGTACCCGGCCTCTTTCTCGGGAGCTCGATCGACACGACGCCGATCCAGCGGGCACTCCTCGTCCATCTGTTGCGCTGGGTCGAGTCCGACGTGGCGCCGCCGCCGTCGCGAATACCCACGATCGAAGCGGGCTCGCTCGTCATCCCGGATGCCCTCGCCTACCCCGTTTCCTGGCTCACGCCGCCGCGCTCGCCGCACGTCGCGTACGACGTCGACTACGGGCCGCGCTGGCCATCCGGCATCATCGACCGCCAGCCGCCGCGCGTCGGGCCCGCGTTCGCGATCCGCGTCCCAACGATCGACGCGCTCGGTAGCGAGGCGAGCGGAATCCGACCACTCGAGCTGCGCGTCCCGATCGGCAGCTATACGCCCTGGGCCCTTCGCTACGGCAAGCGCGGCGGGAGCGACCAGATGGCCGGGTATATCGGGTCCTTCCTGCCACTCGCTCGCAGCGACGCAGCGCGGCGCCCGGGTGACGACCGGCCGAGCCTCGCCACGCGCTACCCGAGCCGCGACGCCTACGAGACGGCGGTCGCGCGCGAGATCGACGCACTCGTCGAGGAGGGCTACATGCTGCCGCGCGACCGTGGCCGCGCCTTCCGTCGAGCAGGGGAGCGCTGGGACTGGATCTCGGACCGCACGACGGACCAGAATCGTCGCTAAATCGATCTCACGTTCGCAGAACGCGGTCCGCCCTAGCCCCGCGCGTCTCCCTTTGCCGGACGCCTTCCCGCGTCCGCTGCGACGTTCGTCGTGACGTCGCCCGACGCGTTCAGGTAGGCGTAGTGGGGCAGGTGGACGAGCTGCCCGCCGTCGACCGACAAGAGCTGCCCTGTGACGAACGCCGCCTCGTCCGAGGCGAGAAAGAGCACAGCGGAGGCGAGGTCCTCCGCGACGCCCGCGCGCGGAACGAGATTCTGGGAGACGATGGCGGCCTCCATCTCGGCAGAGACCGCGCGCCGTGTCGCCGCCGTCGCGACGTAGCCGGGAGCGACGGTGTTGCATCGGATTCCGCTCCGCCCGTAGGCCGTCGCGATCGAGCGCGTGAGCGCATTCACGCCCGCCTTCGCGGCGGAGTAGGCAAACTGGGAGAGATCGCCCGCGAGCGATTGGTTCGTCGACGTATTCACGATCGCGCCGCCGCCGCCGTCGATCATGACCGGGATCGCGTGCTTCGAAGCGAGCATCGCACCACGCAGATTCACCTCGAAGGATCGGTCCCAGAATTCGACCGTCATCGTCCGTAGGTCCGTGTCCTTGGCGTGCTCGTGCGCCGCCGTCATGGCGGCATTGTTGTGCAGGATGTCGAGACCCCCGAACATCCGAACCGATGCGTCGACCATTCGCTCGACGGATGCCTCTTGCGCGATATCCGTCCGCTGCGCGACGGCGCGACCTCCCGCATCACGAATCTCACGCGCGACCGATTCGGCCCCCTCCCCATCGACGTCCGCCACGACGACCTTCGCCCCCTCCGCCGCGAGCAGCCGAGCCGTCGCACGTCCGATGCCAGATGCCGAACCCGTGACGATCGCGACCTTTCCAGCCACACGACCGGCCATTGCCAAGCCTCCCTCCTGCGCGATGCCGTCGAACGGACTCGCTTCGTTTCGATCGCGAGGTCAACACCCGATCGGGCGCCGACCCCAGACCCCGACCCAGAGCACGTCGACGTAGTGAAAGCTCGGGTCGGCGAGACAATCGAGCAGAGCCTCGAAGCTCGCCTCCGAATAGCTCCCGGCCCCGATCGCCATCTCGCGCACGTTCTCCATCGTCTCCCGTCGATAGCGGGCACGGAAGCTCCCGCCGCGAACGATCTCGGTCTGCGCGTTCGTCTGCACGTCTTCCAGCCCCGCTTCGACCAGCGCGCGGTAGACGTTTCGACCGGCGTACGGGTCCATCCGCTCTCCGGCCATCACACCGTCGAGATAGAACTGGAAGATCGCACTCGACGGATGATCGGGATCGCAAGGCTGGCAGGCGCCGTAGTCCGGCTCCTCACAGAGCACGAGACCGCCGGGCGCCACCGACGCGACGATGTCTCTCGCCGCGCCCGGCAGATCCTCGACATGGGCCAGCAGCGCCCGCGCATGGGCCAGATCGAAATCGGCCGGCGGAACCGGCCCCTGCGTGATGTCGTGCGTCAAGACGCTCCGTCCGGGTCCCTCGAAGTCGTCGAGGAAGCGAGGGTCGAGATCCGCCGCGACGACCTCACCGGTCTTCCCCACGCGTTCCGCGAGCGCGCGGGCAATAGAACCGGCGCCGGCGCCGATCTCGACACAGCGCATACCCTCATCGATCTCGAGTGCATCGAGCCGCGCGAGCGTCGCCGGATCGTTGATCGCCTGGAGCTTCTCGAGCCGCGACCGCTCGAGGTCGGCCGCGACGGAGGCCAGCGCATAACGTGTGGCTTCGGGCAAGCGGCCCCTCCCTCTTCTGCGCGGGACCGATGCGTCGACCGGCCCCGCTCGCCCTCGGAGATGCTATCTACTGGCGCCACTCGGCCCCAGACCCCCGAGTGGAAAGACGGGAGATTCCATCGATGGCAGCCGGCGCCCAACGCCGCCCCTCAATCGCCGGTGCCGGCCAGGTCGTACAACGCGTGGAAGACGCGCGCGAGGCACTCTCGCCACTCGCCCTGATGGAGCGGGCGATCCGCGAGGCGGCGCAAGATGCCGGCGCGCCGAAGCTCGTCGAGTCCCTCGATGCGATCTACGTACCCCAGGGTCTCTGGAAATACGGCGATCCCGGACGCTTGCTGGCCGAGCAGCTGGGCGCAACGGACGTACGGACGATGGTCGGTGCCGTCAGCGGCCATATCGTCCAGCTGCTCGTGAACCGCGCCTGCCAGGAGATCGCGGCGGGACGGGCGGATCTGATCGCGATCGTCGGGGGTGAGAGCGAGAACAGCAAACGACGACTCTCGCGACGGGAGATTCCGCTCCACTGGGAGGAGCAGATTCCGGGCGAGCCCGACGCGCGCGCCGGTGACGTCAAGTTCCTGCGCACGGAAGACGAGGCGGCCGCCGGCATCATGAACGCGACCTCCATCTTCTCGCTCTGCGACGTCTCGCTTCGTCACTCGAAGGGGGAGACGCCGACCGAACATCGAGATCGGATCTCGCAGCTGTACGCGCGGATGGCGCGCGTTGCCGCAGACAACCCCTACGCATGGTTGCGGGAGGCGCCGTCGGCCGAGCAGATCCGGAATCCCGGACCCGACAATCGGATGGTCAACTACCCCTATACGAAGCTGATGACGTCGAACATCTCGGTCGATCAGGCTGCCGCGCTCATCCTCTGCTCCGAGGAGGCAGCCGCGCGCTTCGAGATTCCGACCGAAGAGTGTGTCTATCCGATCGCATCGACGGAGATGAGTCATACCGTCCTGCTCTCCGAGCGGGACGTGCTCCATCGCCACCCGGGCCAGAATCTCGCCGCCGAGCGTCTGCTCGAGCGAAGCGAGCGGACGCCCGAGGATCTCGACTACGTCGACGTCTATTCCTGCTTCCCCTTCGCAGTCCAGGCGGGTGCCTCGGCGCTCGGCATCGGCATGGAGCCCGTCCCGAGTCTGACCGGCGGCATGACTTTCTTCGGCGGACCGTTCGGCAACTATGTGCTGCACAGTATCGCGAGCCTGGTCGAGCGATTACGCGCCGATCCCGGCTCGACTGGCGCGATCGGCTCGGTCGGAGGCAGCTTCGCGCATTTCGCTTACGGCCTCTATTCGACCCAGCCCGGACCGCAGCAGAGACCGATCATCGAAGACGTGAGTGCCGAATTCGCCGCCCTGCCCCGGCGCGGCTACGTCGCGGAAGGCTTCGCGGGCTCGGCCCGCGTCGAGTCGTATTCGGTCGTCGTGCTGCACGATGGTCCCTATCAAGCGACGTTCGCCGCACTCGACGATGCGGGGCGTCGTGTCTGGGGGCGCTCCCACGACCGGACGCTGATGGAGGCGCTGCTCGACGACGAGGAGGCGTGCGGTCGTCGCGTCCGGATCGCGAACGGGATCGCCGATCTCGATTGAGCACGCACCGCGTCGCCCTACCGATCCCCCTCGCGAAACTTGCGAGGGTCCGAATCCCGATAGTGCGGGTCGGATGGATCTCGAAATGGAGCCAGCAGAGGCTCGAGGCCATTCGCCTTGATCTCGTAGACCGTCGCCAACAGCTCACCCAGTCGACCGCGGGGGTAGCCGCGCGTACGGAACCAGACGAGATAGGGCTCCGGTAGATCGAGAAGCGTCCGGCCGGCGTAGCGACCGAAGGGCATCTTCGTCCGGGCGATCTCGATCAGGACTTCGGGATCCGGCTCGACGGAGTCCATACCCCATCCTGGCGCAATCGACGGGCCGATGCTCGACGCCACCATTCGACTATTCTCGCGGCCCGTCTTACAGCCCCGTCTCGCGGCCCGCAGGTCGTGTCCTGCGGGCCGATGCTCCCAACGCGAGGAAGAAGCACGTTGAATCCGCAGAGCCCGACCCATCCCCGCCGCCTCGAAGACGTCGAGCATTGGCACATGGAGACCGATGTCGCGATCGTCGGATTCGGTGGCGCCGGCGGTTGCGCCGCCATCGAGGCCGCCGACCAGGGTGCAGAGGTCACGATCTTCGAGGTGGCGGCGGCGAGCGGTGGCTCGACCGCGCTATCGAGCGCCGAGATCTACATGGGCGGAAACGGTGGCACGCGAGTCCAGCGCGCCTGTGGCTACGACGATTCGACCGAAGATCTCTTTCGCTACCTGATGCGCTGTCAGGGCGATCTCGCAGACGAGCAACGCATCCGACTCTACGCCGAGGGCAGTCGTGATCATTTCGACTGGCTCGTCGGACTCGGCGTTCCCTACAAGGATACGGAGCACGAGGCCAAGGCGATCGTCGCACTGACCGACGACTGCCTACTCTATACGGGCAACGAGAAGTCCTGGCCGTTCAGCGCGGTGGCGCGTCCATGTCCCCGCGGCCACAACCTCGAGATCGAGGGCGACAATGGCGGCCCGCTCTTCATGGAGATCGTGACGCGTTGCGTCGAGGAGCGTGGCGTGGCGGTCGAATACAACGCCCGCGCGCTGCGGCTGGTCGCCGATCGATCGGGCGAGATCTTCGGCGTCGTCGTCCGCATCGACGGTGAAGAGCGAAACGTGCGGGCGAGGAAGGGCGTCCTGCTCTGCACCGGTGGCTTCGCGATGAATGTCGACATGTGGAAACACTATTCGCCGGAGATCGGAGGCCTGGCCCAACCGATCGGCAATCCCTTCGACGACGGCAGCGGAATCCGCATGGGTCAGGGCGCCGGCGGCGCGACGCTTCACATGAACCAGAGCTTCGTGACGATCCCCTTCTACCCGCCGGCCTCCCACACGTTCGGCATCCTCGTCAACTCCCAGGGCCAACGATTCCTGAACGAGGACGTCTACCACGCCCGGATCGCTGCTCACGCCATCAAACAGATGCAGACGAGCGACGGCATCTATCTGCTGATCGGCGAGAAGCATTGGAAGCAACCCAACATGTTGGGCGGAGAGATCGTCGGCACGGGAGACCGAATCGAGGAGGTCGCCGAAGAAGTCGGTCTCCCGATCGACAACCTGGCCCATACCTTCAACTACTACAACGAGCAGGCGGCCAAGGGCGTGGACCCCCTCTTCCACAAGCAGGCGGAATGGCTCGAACCGATCGAACCGACGCTGGCCGCCGTCGACATCACGCCGGGACGCAATGGCATCTACGTCGGCTTCACGCTCGGGGGCCTCGAGACGCGTGCCACGGGCGAGGTGCAGACGATGGACGGCGACGTGATCCCCGGTCTCTACGCCGCGGGTCGCGCGACCTGTGGCATGCCACGACGCGCCGAGGGCTACGCCTCGGGCATGTCCGTTGGCGACGTCACGTTCTTCGGCCGGATGGCAGGGCGTCAGCTAGCGCGCCGCCGGGCCGATTTCTGAGATCGACTCAGCCAGCCTCCGCGGCGGTAGGCTCGGAGGGTGGATCTCGCAGGTGATCGAGTGACGGGAAGAAGAGCCGCGATTCGAGCGGCCACTGCCCACAGACGCCGCCGTTCACCTGTGCGTATTGCTCGACCGTGAGTGCCTCGCTCCACTGGACGAAGTTCTTGAAGACCCGACAGCGCTCCTCGTCGTCGAAGAGGCGCGGGTCGCGCGCAGCTCGCTCGAAGACGAAGGCCTGGTCGACCTGATCCGTCTCCATCCGAAGTCCACCGTCGAGCTGCGTGTCGAAGACCATGTACTTGGGCGCCTCGCGCCCCACGCCCCAGGGCTTCCACTCCGGCAGCTCGCCTTGCTGCCCCTGCCCGGGCCGGAACGAATGGGCGAAATTCGCCCAATACGAGCGCATCTGCTCCGAGAGTGTTGCCGCCGAGGCCTGGTCCTCGAAGAAGAATCGGTTCGCAAAGCCGAAATCCGTCACGCCGAAGACGAAGATCATCTCGAGTCCATGCGCCGCACCCAACAGCTTGGAGAGATCCATCCCGAGCACGCTGGTCTCCTCGTCCCAATCGAATCGATAGGCCCAGACCGACGGCCCTTGCGTCCCGCGCATCGTCGACACCGGCTCGTCCGCGCCCATCGCGCGCCACATCAGCCCGCCATACTCCCCTTCGACGTCGTAGAGTCGCTCGTTCTTGAACCCGCTCGGAAGACCGAACGTCGTCTCGAGATGGGGCGAGTTCATCGCGAAGAAGAGCTTGTGCTCGTCGCGATTGGTCCCGGCGATGAAGGGCACGGCATTGTAGGCCCCCGCGCGCGCAAAGAGCTCGATCGGCTCGCCCTTCGCCACCACGAAGCCGTCCTGGAAGATATTGGGCGAGATGTACATCGGCAGCGTCTCGTCCATGATCTCGACGAAGGGCTCGAGGAGCTCGCGCGTCGAATGCTCACGCAGAAAAGCCTCTACCTCGCCGGTCGACATCTGCGCGGCGACTTGTTTCGCCGATTCCCGACTCTCGGCCCGTCCCGCGCGCCGCAACAACGCGATCAGGAGCTCGGAAGACGAGCCGGGCAGGCCCGGCGCGTAGCCATCGTCCGTGTAGTTCTCCGACTCGTCCCGGGTCATCGTCGTCGGCGACCCGCTCTGGGCGATCGCCGCATGAAAGAGCCCTTTCGCGCGGGGCGAAACCAGGAGCGAGAAGACGTTCAAGCCACCCGCCGACTCGCCGAAGATCGTCACGCGATTCGGATCGCCTCCGAACGCGGCGATGTTCTCCTGGACCCACTCGAGGCCCCGGATCATGTCGAGCGTGCCGAAATTGCCCGACGCGTCCTCCGGCCCCTGCGCGCTCGCCCGAAGGGCGGGATGCGAGAGCCAGCCGAAGATGCCGAGTCGATAGTTGATCGTCACGACGATGACGCCGTTGTCGCGCGCGAGTGCGGCGGGCGGAACCTGATCGCCCCAGCCCATCGTGTTCCCACCCCCGTGGATCCAGTACATGACGGGCAGCCGGTCGGCGCCCTCCGGCAGGGCATCGGCGCCCATGGCCGGCGCATAGACATCGAGGTAGAGACAGTCCTCGTCGCCGAGGACCGGCTCGCCACCGAGCTGCGGACAAGGCGATCCCGAAACGAGCGCCTCCCAAGTTCCCTGCCACGTCGTCGGTGTACGTGGCGCCCGCCAGCGCAGTGATCCCACGGGCGGCTCGGCGTAGGGCAATCCGCGCCAGGCGTGGACGGCACCGCCTTCGAGCGACACGCCGACGACGTCGCCCTGCGCGATGGTTCGGGCCGAGCCGGGCTCGGCAGGCGGTGGCGAATCGCTGCAGCCCGCTACGAGGGCGCCGGCTAGCAGAACGAGTGGGACTCTGGACAGGATGTTGGACAGCGAGATGCGCGGAGTGCTGAATCGAGCCACGGGAACCTCTCCGATACGAGGCGCGGGCGCGCCGTGATCGCGACTTCGAGCGCGATCGCGGTGGCGACCCGATTGAAAAAAGGACCAGGAATCACGGCTGCCGGCCCCCGGCGCGCGTGGCCCTCGATCGACGAGAGCCGAGCGTAGTCTCCCTGCCCTTGCGGATCGAGGGCGGGCGACGTCGTTTCGCTCGACTCAGCCGCTCGGACTCGCGTCGAGATCCGACACTGCGTCGCCCAGCGTAGCGGCCCGCAGCGAGTGGTAGGAGTCGAGAATGCACTCCCGGTAGTGTTCGGGATCGGGCATCGCTTCGCGACAGGCCCAGAAGCTGAGCAGCATTCTGCCCTGCTTGTTTACGACGACGCTCGTCGCGGTGTGAAAGAGCGCGACTCCCGGAACGAGCGGGCCGATCCCGAAGCCCTCGACGCTCTGGGCGCCCGCGAAGTAGAGATCCGAGTTGGCCCCGGGCACGTTCGTGAGCATCGTGTTGAACGGCGTCGCGTTGATGCCGAAGAACCCCTGGACACGCATGGCCGTCGTCATGATCCCGCTCGGCACGGCCTCCATCGTCTCGAGCGGAATTCGCACGTCCGAGGCCTTTGCGTTCGCTTTCGCCTTCACGGCCGCCTCGTGGACGGCCCGAAGGCGTTCGGCCGGATCGGCGACGTCCGTCCGGAGCAGCACGCCCATGAAGCCGATCACGTTGCCGCCCGTACCTCGCTCGCTCGGGTCTCTCACGTCGATCGGACAGCCGCAGGTGAGCGACTCGCTCGGTAGCTCGCCGATCGCCTCCAGGTACTGGCGCAGCGCACCCGAAACGATCGCGAGCATGGCGTCGTTGATCGTGGCACCCGGCACGGTGTTCTTGATGGCGCGGATCTCGGCGAAGTCGAGTGTCACCGAATCGAGCACGCGATGCGGCGAGATCCGGCCGTTGAAACGCGTCGTGACCTTACGCTCCGCAGCCTCGCCGCGTTCCGATTCGGGCAGCTTCCGGGCCGTATTCTGCTGACCGACGATCCGCCGGGCGAGCCGAAGGATCCGTCGGGGTCGGCGAAGCGCGTTGACGTAGGCGCGCATTCCGAGCTCGACCGGCGTCGGCGGCGTGTGCACGACCCACTTTCGTTCGGGCTCGATCTTCTGTGGCTTCGGCGTGAAGTCGTGGATCGCCGCCTGCATCTCGACGGCGCTGGCTCCATCCATCACGCAGTGATGGATCTTCAGCAGGAGCGCGAAGCTGCCGGGCGGCACTTGAGGGATCTTGTCCAGACCCTCGATTACATAGAGCTCCCAGAGTGGCCGCGACAGATCGAGCGCACGCGCGTTGATACGTGCAATCAGGATGCAGAGCTGCCGCCAATCGCCGGGCTGGGGCAATGCGATATGGCGCACGTGATATTCGAGATCGAAGTCTTCGTCGTCGACGAGATAGGGTCGATCGAGATCGAGCGGAGCGTGATGCAGCTTCTGCCGGAAGAGCGGTGACAGGTGCAAGCGACTCTCGAGATGGGCGAGGATCTGCTTGAAGCGAACGATCCCGCCCGGCGCCGTGCTCTGGTCGTAGATCGCGACGCTCGCGATGTGCTGCGGGAGACCGAGCTTCTCGATCTCGAGAAACGAGTTGTCCTGACCGCTCAGCTGCTTGAGTTCGCCCACCCTGGTCTCTCCGACGTCGCGACCATCGAAAATAGCATAGGCGACTGGGCCAGCTGCAGGCGGCTGTCGCGCTACCAGCGGCGAGTCGGTCGGTTACCCTCACCCGTGCAATCGAAGCGAGGGAGATGCGCATGGCCTGGGATTTCTCGACCGATCCGGATTTTCAGAAGGACCTCGACTGGATTCGAGACTTCGTCGACAACACGATCATCCCGCTCGACCTGCTCTGCGAAGGTCTCGACCAGGCGCAGCTCGACCAGCTCTGGGCACCGCTCAAAGAGGAGGTCAAGAAGCGAGGCCTCTGGGCGCCGCATCTCGGCCCCGAAGACGGCGGCCAGGGTATGGGCCAGCTGAACCTCGCTCTGATCCATGAGATCCTCGGGCGACACTCGCTCGCGCCCGAGATCTTCGGCTGTCAGGGCCCCGACTCGGGGAACGCGGAGCTCTTGGCAGTCGGCGCGAACGCCGAGCAACGAAAGAGGTGGCTCGAGCCGCTGATGCGCGGCGAGCTGCGCAGCACGTTCTCGATGACGGAGCCCTTCACGGCGAGCTCGGATCCGACGGAGATGACGACGCGCGCCGTCCGCGACGGCGACGAATGGGTGATCGACGGACACAAGTGGTTCGCCTCGAACGCGTCGGTCTCGGATTTCACGCTGCTCTTCTGCATCACCGACCCCGACGCGCCACCGCACGAGCGCGCATCGATGATCGTCGTGCCGCGTGGGACGCCGGGCATGACGGTCGTCCGCGACGTCGGCTCGATGGCGCATACGCATTTCTCGGAGCCCGGCCTGCTCTACGACCGGATTGGCGGACACTCCGAGATCGTCTTCGAGAATTGCCGCGTTCCGCTCGACCACATGATCGGAGAGCCCGGCCAGGGCTTCGTCCTCTCACAGAAGCGGCTCGGGGGCGGCCGGATCCACCACGCGATGCGCTGTATCGGGCAGGCGCAATACGCCTTCGAGATGATGTGCGAGCGAGCGGCCTCGCGGCACACGAAGGGCCGGCCGCTCGGCAAGATGCAGATGGTCCAGGACATGATCGCGGAGTCCTATACCCAGCTCGAGACGGCACGACTCGTGGTGCTGCGCGCGGCCTGGACGATGGACCAGCGGGGTGGACACGGATCCAACTCGCGAACCGAGATCTCGATGATCAAGTACTACGTGCCGAAGCTGACGCTCGAGATCATCGATCGCGCCATTCAGATCCACGGCGCGCTGGGCTACACGACGGACATGCCGCTCGAGCTCATGTACCGCCAGGGTCGCGCACTCCGCATCGCGGATGGCGCGGACGAGATCCACAAGCAGGCGATGGCGCGACAGATCCTGAAGAACGTCGAGCCGGTCGAGGGCTGGCCGAGCGAGCACATCCCGACGCGTCGCGCCGAGGCCCGGGCACGTTTCGGCGCACTCGTCGACGCCGTTCGAAACGGATAGCCGACTTTTCTGGTCGCTCGGGCCGTTCTGGTCGCTCGGGCCGTTCTGGTCGCTCGGGCCGTTCTGGTCGCTCGGGCCGCTCCGGTCCCGCCGTCCGCGCGGCCAGACCGCCGTCGGTCCAGCCGACGATCAGTAGCGACCCGATCCGCCCGAGCCGACCGGATCGCCCGATCGGCGTTCGCCCGAGCGGCAATCGTAGACGCTGAAGCGCTGGGTCCCATCGAGATCGATCGGACCGTCGGCCACGATCGTGTCGCCTCCGAGCTCCGGCGCATCGTTTCGTGCCAACGTCGCGAGCTCGTCGGCGACCTTCTGCTCGTTCCGTTTCACGAAACCGATCGCCGCCTTCGTACGCGCCTTCGTCGTCCCGACGCGTTCGCAGTCGACGACCTCGTCAGCACTCGCGACGCGAACTCGCTCGGCCGCCCCGGGATCCACCTCGACCCAGGCACACCCGAGAACGCTACACGCGACCGCGATGGACGCGATCGCGCCGAACCTGCCTCGTCGCTCATGCCGAGTCCCCGATTCCCTGGCTCCGCTCGATCCCGCTCCGATCATGACGCCCCCTCGTCCCCCGCCCCACGCGGCAGAATCCGTTGCTCCTGCGCCGACCGCGCAGCTGCGCATCGTCGCGGCGATCCTCAAGCGCCGAGCGTACGTGCGAGCGCGAGCCCGCGATCCGCGAGCGGACCCGCGATCTTGCCGAGCTCGGCGGCCTGGGCTCCCGCTGCCGTCCCCGCCTTGGCGCGACCGGCGACCCCGAACATAATGCCGGCCGTGCGAAAGAGATGGAAGGCCAGATAGAAATCGAGCGCGTCGATCCCCTCCACGCGGCCGGTCAGCTCGCAGTACCGCGCGACGTATTCCGACTGGGTCGGGATACCCCGGTCGCGCAGCTGCTGATCGGACAATCCGGAGAAGTACCCCTCTGGCGCCAATCGCTGGGATAGATGGTACGTCAGATCGGCGAACGGATGGCCGAGCGTCGAGAGCTCCCAGTCGAGGACCGCGACGAGGCGGGGCTCGCTCGGATGCACGACCATGTTGTTCAGCCCGTAGTCGCCGTGGACGATCGTGCGAGCGGCATCTTCGGGGATGTTGTCCGGCAGCCACTCGATCAGGCGCTCCATCGAGGCCGATCGTTCGTCTTCTGCGAGCGCTGCGTTCGCATACTGCTTCGTCCAGACGTGGATCTGACGAGCGAAGTAGTTGCCGGGCTTGCCGTAGTCGCCGAGCCCGAGCGTTTCCGGATCGATCGAATGGAGTCGCGCGAGGACCTCGATCTGCGACTCGTAGAGCGCGCTCCTCGCCTCGGGAGTCCAGTCTGGCAAAGTCTGGTCGACCAGAATGCGACCGACGACGCGATCCATCAGGTAGAACTCCGTCCCGATCACCGACGTGTCCGTACAGTAGACACGGACACGTGGCACGGGCAGATCCGTCTTGCCGAGCGCCGACAGGATCCGGAACTCCCGGTCGGTCGCGTGGGCCGACGAGACCAGCTTACCCGGTGGCTTGCGACGCAGGACCCATTCCCGCTCGCCGTCGGAGAGCAGGTACGTCGGATTCGACTGACCGCCCACGAATTGGCGAACGCGAAGGCTTCCGTCGAATTCCGCGAGCTCGGCCCGCGCGTACTCCTCGAGCCGCGCGACGTCGAGCGCATGGCGCGGGTCGACCTCCTGAATGCCCGTCTGAATCGTCGCCATCTCGTCCTGCGGTCCTCGATTCTCGTGCTTCGGCCTTGGGCCGCCGCATCCGAGCGCCGCCCCGTCGACCGCGTATTCGGGTCAGGCGCCTATCAGACGAGCCAATCCGGATGGCGGTCTTCGACCATTCTCCGCAAACCGTCCTTCCAATCGACGCGAGTCGGTCCGACCAATTCCCGCATCCGCGTATTGTCGGTCATCACGCTCTCGAGCGTGTTCTCCGTGTAGTCGAACTTCGGCTCGACACCGATCAGCTCGCCGAGGTAGGCGCACCACTGCTCGATCGAGACGTGTTCCTGGCCGCTCCAGTTGAGTATACGCGCTGGCACCGTGGCGCTCTCGACGATACCCCCGACGGTCCGGTTGATGTCGTCCTGATGGATCAACGTGTATTGCGACGGCCTGTTCGTATGGACCGGAATCGGCGTGCCGTGCTTGATCATCTGCAGGTGGAAATAGGGCCACCCACCATTCGATCCGTAGGGAGTATTGAGCCGCGTGATCACCGTCGGCAGCTCGAATTCGCGGGCGGCGAAGCGCGCCACGACCTCGGCCCCGATCTTCGAGATGCTGTAGGTCGGCATCATCACGCGGTGGTTGTCGCCGAGCGGGCTCTCTTCCGTGAAGGGGTTGTGATCGTCGGCCTCGTAGACCCCGGTCGTCGAGCAGGCGAGAAAGCCCTTGGCCTTGCGGCAGTGGCTCATCAACCGCCCCACGCCCTCGCTATTCGCGCGCAGATCCGTCTCGAAATCGGGTGTGCGAGAGCACGCGAAGTGGAGCACGTAGTCGAAGTCCTGGGGCAGTCGCGCGAAATCGCCGTTTTCGAGATCGCTCTTCACACACGTGATGCCCTCGGCTTCGAAGGCCGCCTGCTTGCTCGCGTCCGTCCAGCGGGCCGTCCCCCAGACCTCGTTCTCCTTCGCCAGGTGGATCGCTACGGGACCCGCGACCTGACCGGTCGGCCCCGTCACGAGGATCTTCTGGTTCTTCATCGTCGTTCTCCTTGCGCTCGATGCGCTCGTTTCCTTCGTGCCCGTCGCACGCGCGTCCGCTAGCGGATCTTCGAAAATTCGGTCGGCGACAAGCCGCGCCGTTCGCGTTCGGGGGCCAGCTCAGCGACGACCTCGAGGAGACTCGAATCGACGCCTCCGGGTGCCACGGGCAACGCCGAACGATCGGGCGGCAAGACCCAGATTTCGACCAGGTCCATCACCGGACCGACGAGATAGTGGAGACCCGCCAGCAGTCGGCCGTGTCCCTCGGCTTCGACCTGCTCCATCAAACGGCCGAGCACTTCGAAGGCACGCGGTCTCGCGGTTCCCGAGCAGGTCCTGACGATCCGGACGAAGCGGCGGGAAGAGTCGAGATCGGTCGATTCCGCCAGCGCTTGATCGATGCGCGATTCGGGCGAATACGGCGTGTGCAGCGCGATTCCGCGCGTCTCCTCGATCTCGATCTCGGCGAAGAGTGCCTCGCTCGCCGCCTGATACTCCTCGTCGGCCCCGAAGCTCATCATCGACTCCTCGATCCGCGCCATCGATTCGTAGCGATAGAGGGCGAAGTCCTCGTTCGTCGCGCCGTCGGTGTAGCGAAAGCCAGCAACGACCTCGAAGTAGTCCGACGGCGGCGCTACGACGAACTTCCCGTAGTAGTCGAGGAAACGTCGATGGACGGCGGGCGTGAGCGGATGGCTGCGATGCCAGACGTCGATATAGACGCTCATGCTACGCCCATCAAACTTCGCGCAACACGACGAGTGGGAGCTCTCTGGGGGCGCACATCTGCTGGTATTGTTCGGTCGAACGGCTCATCTCGCAGAGTCGCTTGAAGAGACCTTCGCGCTCTTCGCCCTGTGCGACGTGGGCATGCACTCGCTTGGTCTTGCGAGCGACGCGGATCGTCGCCTCGGGGTTCGCTCGAACGTTGTGACACCAATGTGGATCCGTCGGCCCGCCTCCGTTGCTGCCGCGTACGACATAGGCACCGTCGACCATGAAATAGGGCAGGCCACATCGCCGCCGCTTGCCCGTCTTCGCGCCCGTCGTGTAGAGCAGGAGCGTCGGTTGATAGGGTGCACCATTCGCATAGGTGTACTGCTTGGTCATCAGCGAGTAGCCGGTCAGCCACAAGAAGGCCGAGTCGATCGCCAGGCCGGGCTTGCCGCGCAGGATGATCAGGTGTCGATTTCCGCCGGAGGAGAAGGTCTCCTTCTCCGCGACGGATTCGGGCCGCTGGTGGGTCGTGCTGCCCGGTTCGGGCAGATTCCTCGAAGTCATTCAGACGACCTCCCCGGCCGTAGTGGCCACTCTGCCCGCCAGGTTAGACAGACCGGGTGCAACTGTCTATTCTGCGTCTTCGAGGGAGGGATCGCGTATGCCTCGCGGATTCACGCTCCAAAACCTCGCTCGAGCAGCCGAGGCGCGACGCCACCAGCGAAGCAATCCCGAAGCCGTCGCCCCCGCCGTCCGCAGCATGGACGCGATCGGCGAGCTACTCGGACGTGGCGACGGATCGATGGTCGCGAGGATGAAGGCCGATCCGCTCGGCAGGAAGCTCCTCGCCGAACGCCACGACATCCTGGCGCTCGTCTCCGATCGCGACTACCTGCGGCTCCTGCCCGACGGATCGCTCGGCCGCGAATACTGTCGCTTCGCCGAGACGAACGAGCTCTTTCCCGAGACCCTCGCAGCCAGTGTTCGCGAGGCCCGCGCCGAAACCGACGGGCGCGTGCCGAATGCGAGTGACGAGGCCGCCTATCTGCACGACCGTTTTCGAGACCTGCACGACGTCTGGCACGTCCTGACGGGCTATGGAACGGACATGGCCGGCGAATGGGGATTGATCGCTTTCCAGACCCGGCAGGTGGGCTACCGATCGATGGCGATGATGGCTTTCCTGAATCTGCTCGGGAAGGCTCTTCGCGGCCGTTTCGATCTTCTCCGCACGTGGCTCGAAGGGCGTCGTCGTGGGGCGAAGGCGCGCTATCTGCTCGCGCAGGACTGGGAACGGCTGATGCCGATGCCGCTCGAACAGGTGCGCGCGGAGCTCGAAATCGACAGGCTCGCACCCTACCGGACCTGGGACTATCCGCAGTCGCCCGCCCGCCTGGGCCCCTCACGCATGCCCAGCGCTTGATCGCCGACTCAGGCGGAGCGGTTGCGTCGCCAGGACCAGATCGCCAGGATCGCGTTCCAGAGCGTGAGCAGCGCGAGCCCGGCCGCTTCCCGCGGCTCCTCGTGCGCCGCCGCGCGCATCTCGAACGTGGTGAACGCGGCTCCCGGCGCATCGAGCAGACTCGGTGCGAACGTCGCGAATACGGCCGCGAAGACACAGGCGAGGCCGAGATGCAATCCGAAATGCGTTCGGTCGAGGGCGGCCAACAGAGACGCGCCCGCAGCGAGCGCATAGCCGAGCATCCAAGGCAGCGGGTCCGGATCGTTCCACTGCACGATCGTGCCGAGCCCGAAGAGCAATGCGAAGAGCGCGGCCGCGACTCTCATAGACCGAGCGGTCGCGTGCCGATCAGTCGGGCCGTCTCGAGCTTCTCGATCCGTGCGCGAGAGAAGCCCAGCAGGTCGCGCAGGATCTCCTCGTTGTGCTCGCCGAGGCGTGGCGCTGCACGCGCGAGGCTCCGTGTGGCCAGCCGTTCGAAGCGAAAGGGATGGGTCGGAACGGGCACGCGACCGCCAACCGCGTGATCGACCGACTGGACGAAATCGCTCTCGGCGATCGGAGGCAGCGTCGTGCCGAGCCGCGTCGGCATCACGATCGCTGCCGGGACACCCGCCTCGAGCAAGCGCTCGACTGCGATCTCGGGCGAGCGCGTCTTCGTCCAGCGTTCGATTCCTTGATCGACCGCGTCGTGTGCGATTCGACGGCCGGCGACGTTCGCGAGACGCGCATCCGCCGCCCAGTCGTCCCGGCCGAGTAGCCCGACGAGCGCGCTCCACTGCGCGTCCGTCTCGACGCAGATCGCGATGCGATTCGGCTCTCCGATCGAATCCGTACCAGCACAGGGATAGAGATTCTGTGGGGCGAAATGCGGCGAGCGATTGCCGTCGCCGCGCATCAGCACTCCGGTCGCCTGATACTCCATCACGGCTTCGGCCGTGATTCCGAGGATGGTCTCGACCATGACCGACTCGATCACGCTGCCCTCGCCCGTTCGATCGCGATGTTCGAGCGCGAGGAGCGCCGCGAGGGCAGCATGCAGCCCCGCGAGCGGGTCCGCGCAGGCACGCGGCGTGAGCGGGCCCGCCTGCTCACCGACCGAGGAGCCGTAGGCGGTCAGCCAGGCCAATCCCGACACCTGCTCCATCGTCTGCGCGAAGCCGACGCGCTCGCGCCAGGGTCCATCGAGACCGAAGGCCGGCATCCGCACGAATACGAGACGCGGGTTGGCCTGCGCCAGACGCTCGGCGGTCAGGCCGAAGTTGTCCATCACCCGCGGCGAGAAGTTCTCGATCAGGACGTCACTCTTCGCCACGAGCTCGAGCAGAATCTCGACGCCCTCGGGTCGCGTGAGGTCGAGTGTGAGCGATCGCTTGCCGGCATTCGCCGAATGAAAGGTCGGTCCCAACTCCCACCACGATTCCGTGTCCGGAGTCACCATCGTCCCGAAGCGCATGCCGTCCGGTCGCTGGATCGACTCGACGTGGATCACGTCCGCCCCGAGCCCCGCCAGCATGTAGCTGCCGAAGGGTCCCGCCCAGAAAGCCGTCAGATCGAGCACGCGAATGCCGTCGAGCGCGCGACGATCCGGCCTCGGCACCGGCTCGCGGCGTTCCCGCGGCCCGTCCCGCCAGGCGGCGTCGCGGTTGGATCGGATCCGCTCCGACGTCGCGCGTGCGCCTTCTCGATCCGGCGCCGCCGCGAACTCCCGGCGCGGCCAACCCGACGATCCGTAGGGGACGCGCGGCTGGAGAAAGCCGCCGCGTGGATTCTCGCAGAAGACCCGACGTGTCCGGAGGTGCTCGATCTCGGGCAGACTGGCACCGTTCCCGATCGGTGCAGCGGGCACGCGCAGGAGCTCGGCGCGCTCGAGCAAGGCCGCCGTCGTATGCCGCCGCGTGTAGTCACGAACGAGAGGGAGGAGCTCCTCGGATCGCGCGATGCGGGTCATCATGTGATTGAGCTCGGGGTCGAGCCCGAGCTGCGGCTGCTCGATCAAGACCGAGAAATCCTGCCATTGCTGCGAGGTGAAGATGCAGAATCCGATCCAGCCATCCGCGGTGGGCTCGATCGACGGCACGTCCTCGCTCGGCGGCAGATGCCAGACGTCGGAGAAATAGCCCCAGACACTCCCTGCGTTCGTCAAGGTCGGCGTGATCGCCTCGAGCTTCGAGACGTCGACGCGTTCGCCCACTCCGTCTCGATCCGCCTTCCGCAGTGCTGAGAGCGCAGCGAGTGCCAGGCACGCACCCGAGAGCCAATCTCCGACCTCGCCACCCGCACAGATCGGCGGCAGGCCCGTCCGTCCGCGCGCGGCCGTCGAGCCGCACCAGGCCTGGAGCGCGAAATCGTTCGCCGGTCGGTCGCACCAGTCGCCGCTCGCGCCGAAGGGCGTGAGCGACAGCCAGCTGGCCCGGGGATTCACGCTCGCGAGTGCGTCGCGTCCGAGTCCGCGTGCGTCGAGCCAGCCCGGCGGCGCCGACTCGAGCACGAGATCACAATCGCGATAGAGCGCGCGAACGACGGACCGATCCGACTCGCGTTCGAAATCGAGCTCGCAGGCGCGTTGGCTGGTGTGCAGATATCGGAACAGCAAGCCGTCGCCAGCCGAGTCGAAGGAGGCGGAGGCGAGCCCACGACGACGCAGCGGATCACCGCCAGCGGGCTCGACCTTGAGCACGTCTGCTCCCGCATCCGCGAGGAGCTTGCTCGCATACCCCCCGGCGATGCCCGTCGTGAGATCGACGATGCGAACGGTCTCGAGGGGTAGGCTCGGAGCGGCGTTGGCCGGCAGACTCGTCACGATTCTCCCCATCGATCGCCCGAATCTGCTCAGTGTGTGAATCGTGCACGCGCGAGGATCGGGGCACCGCAAGTGTGCCTCAATCTTCCGATCGAGCGCGAGGTCCTCGCCGGGTCTCGCGACGACGGGTGGTGAGCCCGGGATAGGGGCCCCGCCCGTCCTTCGGACGAGGCCCCGGGGTCCGTGCGTCCCACTCGGCCCCCCGGCAGCGAGCTGCCTATCGGCATCGATCGAGCGTGACGAGCCAAGTCGACGGGTAGACCCGCCGCGTCGTGTCCGGTCCATTCGTAGCTGGACCGCCCGTGGATCACGACGGCTCTCACGCGAATCGATGCCAACTATCAGCGGTATTCGGCAAGCAATCGCCATGCCATCCCAACGGAGACCGGCTTTGGCAAGAACACGCCGAGCCTGCCGATTTCGGCATCGGTTTCGTCGGCCGCCGCAGAGGTCGGCACTGCGTGCATCAGATCCCGTGCTTCTTGAGCTTGGTCCAGAGCGTTCGCTCGCCGATCCCCAGGAGCTCGGCCGCACGCGGCTTGTTGTCCTCCGCCTCGACGAGAGCACGCAGAATCGTACGCCGTTCGACTTCATTGACGGCCGTCGAGAGGTCGAATCCGCGGGCATCACCCTCCTCCCGATCGGGGACCTCCATTGCCGACCCCAGCACCTCGGCGATTTCGGCGTCCTCCGCCAGGACGGCCGCACGCTCGATCAGATTCCTGAGCTCTCGGACGTTTCCCGGCCATTCGTAGCTGTGCAGGCGCGAGAGCGCGCGCTCGCCCAAACGGAGCTGTGGCTTGCCGAGCTCGGCGGCGAAGCCCGCCAGGAAGAAACGCGCGAGCTCTTCGATGTCCTCCCGACGTTCGCGAAGTGGCGGAAGCTCGAAGCGGAAGACGTTCAAGCGATAGAACAGATCTTCGCGGAACGAGCCCTCTCGTATCGCATCTTCGAGATCGCGATTGGTCGACGACACGATCCGAACGTCGACGGGAACGCGACGGTTCGCCCCGACGGGTTCGACGACGCCTTCCTCGAGAACCCGAAGCAATTTCGCCTGGAGGCGAAGTTCCATGTCCCCGATCTCGTCCAGGAATAACGTGCCACCATCGGCCGCCTGGAATTTCCCAACGCGGTCCGCATGGGCACCGCTAAAGGCACCGCGCACGTGACCAAAGAGCTCGCTCTCGAGCAGCTCGCCGGGAATCGCCGAACAATTGAGCGGAACGAAGAGTTGTCCCGAACGGTCGCTCAACCTGTGGATCGCGCGGGCAACGAGCTCCTTGCCCGTGCCGGTCTCACCCGTGATGAGAACCGCGCTCCGTGTGGTCGCTACCTTGCGGACGAGCGCGAAAACGTCACGCATCGCGGGCGAATCCCCCACGAGTTCTTCGAGGGCCGGCGTAGCGGCCGACTCCTCCCGCAGGTAGAGGTTTTCCGAGCGGTGCCGCGAATACGCCAGTGCCCGCTTGACGAGAACCTCGATCGCTTCCACGTCGAACGGCTTCGCAACGAAATCCACGGCGCCGAGCTTCATCGCCTCCACGGCCGACTCGACCGTCCCGTATGCCGTGAGCACGATCACGGGGACGTCGCGATCCAGATCACGAAGGGAGCGCATGAACTCCAGCCCATCCATCTGCGGCATCTTCAGGTCGGTCAGCACGAGCGAGACCGAATCGGTCCGAAGAAACTCGAGCGCCTCATTCGCGCTCGCGAAGGCGAGCGATTCGAGATCGAGTCGCTCGAGCAGGATCTGAAGGATTCGACGCGTACGGTTGTCGTCGTCCACGATCACCACGCGCTTCATGTCATCGTCTCCTTCGCGTCTTCATCCACGAGTCCTGGGAGCTCGACACGAAAACACGCACCGTAGCCGGGCTCGTCGATCAACTCGATCGATCCGCGGTGTGCGTGAATGACGCGCTTCACGAAGGTGAGTCCCAGACCGACACCAGAATCCCGTCCGGTCACGAAAGGATCGAAGATTCGATTCGCAAGCGTTTCGGGTATGCCCTCGCCCGAGTCTCGTACCACGAAGGCGATTCTGCCCGACGTCTCCGGAACGACCTCGACCTCGACCCGGCCGCCCTCCCCGAGCGAAGCGATCGCGTTCGAGAGCAGATTGATGCAAACCTGCTTGATTGCATCCTCGTCGACGCACGCCGTCGCGACATCGTCCGAGAATCGACGCACGATCTCGACGCCGCTTTCACGGGCCTGCGGCTCGACGAACCCGATCGCCGACTCGATCGGTCGTCCGATCGGGGCGGGCCGGAGATCCATCGGGCGGCGGTGATCGAGAGTCAGCAGGTCGTCGACGACGCGGCCCAGGCGTTCGACCTCGGCTCGGATCATCCCGATCATCTCGGCGGTCGACTCCTCGCGTTCGTCGGGCAGATTCCGGCCGATGATCTGCGCCGCACTTCGGAGAACGCCGAGCGAGGTCCTCACTTCGTGCGCGACGCCAGCTGCGAGCTGACCGACGAATGCGAATTTCTCCGCCTCGACGAGATGGCGCTGCGTTTCGTCGAGATCGCGGGTCATCTGGTTGAATGCAGAAGCGAGCGTACCGACCTCATCGTCACTCCGAACGGGTACGTAGGTGTCCCCAGAATCCCCACGCGAAACATCTACGATCGCACGCGTAAGCTCACTCAGTGGATCCACTACGCGGCGAGCCGCGAGCGTCGCGAGCACCAGCGCCAGGGCGAGGACCGCGGCCGTGGTGACCGCGATCCGAACGCGTAGCTCGCGCGCGGGAGCGAGTGCATGCGAGAGTGGCTCGATCACGAGCAACACCCAGCGACTCTGCGGAACGCCCACGGGTGCGCGCCCAATGATCAGATCCGACGCCGCGTCGACTCGGTAGTCGACCGTCGTACCGACCGCCCGGGCGACACTCGCGAGTGCCTCCGGAGCGGCCTCCGCCACCTCAGTCGAATGGACATGACGAAGTACGCGTCCTTCGTCGTCGGCGATCGCGATCTCGGCGGCGATCCCCTGGGCGGCCAGCTCGCTCTGGACGCGGAGCGTCGCGTCCGTCAGCCGCTCCCAATCGAAGACGCCGAATAGCGTACCGATCGTCGCACCCGCACGATCGGGATCGAAGATCGCCGTCGCCAGGATCAGCTGCTGGCGATCGAGACGACCGCGTGCAAAGACAGGCTCGGAGCTCGTCGTGATCGACCATCCTGCCCAATCGGGCGATTCCAGGAGCCATCGCGGCTCGCTCGAGGCGATCACCCGCCGATCGCGATCGACGACGAGATACCCCACTCGGGCTTCGTGACCGGTCACCAGAGCCGCGAGCGCTTGCGAGATCGTCTTGTCCAGATCGGATACGCGAATCTCTCTCATCATGCCTTGACGCGCGAAGCTGTCGAGCGCCTCGTCCTCGCTCCGCACGAGCGTCGACAGACGTTCTGCAGTATGGCCGGCCTC
This sequence comes from Myxococcota bacterium, assembly GCA_965223565.1. GTDB lineage: Bacteria > Myxococcota_A > UBA9160 > UBA9160 > UBA4427 > UBA4427. Next base: position 35,352 of record CBDCWV010000007.1, read on the forward strand.
TCGCGCTAGCTGTCTTCCGATGACGCTCTCCAGCGAGCGCCGAGCGTTTCGCTCGGCAAGAAGACCGACGAGTAGCCCAAGCGTCAGAACTAACATCGAAACGAACATCAACAACTTGTTTCGAAGCGAGAGCGACGATACGATCATCGGACGCCACCCCCACTCGCGTTTCCGGGCCACCCGCCATCCAACGGATCACGAATGTCCCCCGTCTCCATGCATCTCCTCTGGAAGATCGGCAAGCGGCTGCCACTCGTCGCCCTCCTCGCCTGTGTCGCCTCGAGCTCCGCCTCGCAGGAAACCGACAGCTTCCCCGCGATTCCCGATCCTCTGGCGCCTGTGCGCGAAGCGTCGTCGGGCGCGCTGCTCTCGTTCGACACCCCCGTCGGCGAAGTCGCGTATCGAACGGCGCGAGGCTTCCGTATCGGCGACACAGGCCTCAACGTCGGCGGCTTCGGTACCGTCGAAATGGATCGAACCGAAGGCTCGCCCTTCGAAATCCAGCTCGACAGCATCAGCTTCCTGCTCCTCTACGAGCCGATCGAGTCGTTCCGCGCATTCGCCGAGCTCGAGATCGGCGACATCTTCGACTACGAGGCCCAGGGATCGGTCGAATCCGACGTGAGCTTCGAGGTCGAGCGCCTGTACGGAGAGGTTAGCCTCGGCGATCCCGTTGGCTTTCGCTTCGGCAAATTTCAGACGCCGATCGGTCGTTGGAACCTCGTACCGGCCGAGCCCTTCACCTGGACCGCATCCGACCCGGTTCTGATCGATGCCGCCTTCGACGAACACCAAACGGGTCTCGCACTGATAGGCGCGACGTTCCCGGAATCGGGTGCACTCGAATACTGGCTCTACGGTCAGGTCGTCGACCCGCTCGACCCGAGCGAGACACCGACGCCGGCGAATCGGAGCATCGGAAGTCGACTCCAGTACAGCAGGTCGCTCGAGCACTGGTCTCTCGGCGCCTCGTTCCTCGCGATCGAAAAACGGGGTGAGTGGAGCTTCCTCGGCGGGCTCGACGCGGAAGCCCAGCTGGGCGACTTCGGACTGCTCGCCGAATTCGTCTATCAGAATGGGGCAATCGGCCGACGCGACATGCTCGGGCTCTTCGTGCAGGGACGCTACGAGCTGGTTCGCGACGTCAATCTCGTCGCCCGATACGAGTACTTCAACCGAATCGGCTCGAAAGCGACGGCCGCTCATATCAGCGATCTCGGCTTTGCATGGCAGCCAGCTCCCTGGCTGATCCTGAAGGCCACGTATCGATTTTCGACCCGTGAGAACGACGACGTCGACCGCGGCCTCTCGTCCTCGATCTCCGTGGTCTTCTGAGATGGCCACCCGCTGGCCAGCCACGTCGATCGGCTTCGCCCTGATTTTTCTCTCCGTAGTCACGGCGAGGGCCGAGCCGGCCGCACGGACACTCGACCACGTGGGGTCGCTCGCCGTAATCGTCCATCCCGACCGACTCGACCAGCTGAAACGAAACGACCTGATCCAGATCTACCTCAAGAAGCGCCGCTATTGGCGCGATGGCACTTCCATCCTGCCGATCAATCTCGAGGCAGATAGCCGTCTTCGCGAGCAGTTTCGCCAGTCGATCTTCGGAAGGCGTGCCCGAAATCTCGTCGCCTACTGGAATCGGGAGTATTTCCGTGGCGTGTTGCCTCCGGCTACGCTCGCCTCTCCGGAGGCGGTATTGCGCTTCGTTTCCGCCGAACGAAACGCGATCGGCTATGTACCGGTGACGATCGTCGACGAGCGCGTCCGGCAGGTCCTGACCATCGAACCGCAATCGGCCTCTCCCTAGCGAGTCGCTCCTTGACTCGCGATCGGAACGCAGGCGGGATCCTCGGCTGGAGTGATCTCGGACTCGCGCTCGGAGTACGAGGACCGAGCAAGCGGCGTGCCGAAACGTCGCCGGCTGAATCGAATCTCGATCCCCCGCGTCTGCCTCGTGCTGCCGACATCGACAGACCCACTGCCGACATCGGCAGCTCCGACCCCTCTCGAGCGCCGTAGCCACCCGTTGGACGCTTGCACTTCCCGCGACTAATCTCGCGGAAACTGAACGGGATCCTCTCATGGCCGCTGCCGAGATCGAGATGGTCGTTCGTCGGCCCGACTTCGACTACACGGACACGCCGCACAACTGGCTGCCGAACCACCCGGCGCTCGGCTACCAGCTGAATGGCGGCTCGCTCACCCTGCCGTATCTCGAGCCCTACCTGATCCGAGTGATGCGTCAGGCCAAGCAGGCGCTGGCGGATCGGCGACCCGACCTCGCCGGGTCGCTCGCTCGGGACATCGACCTCTTCAACGGCCAGGAGGCCAATCACTTCAAGCTGCACGCGCGCTACAACGCGATGCTTCGCGACCGTTACGAGGGAATCGCCGAGCTCGAGGCCGAGATCGAAGCGGACTTCGCGCGCATGTTGCGAGAAGAGTCGTTGGCGTGGAACCTCGGCTACTCGGCGGGCTTCGAGACGACCGGGATGATCATCGCGCAGATCTTCTTCGACGGTGTCGCCGAGGCACTCGAAGACGCCGACCCCGCCGTCCGCGGGCTATGGGGCTGGCATCTCGCAGAAGAATACGAACATCGTTGTGTCGCGTTCGACGTCTTTCGCGCGCTCGGCGGCAGCTACCGCGAGCGCCTGCGACTCTTCTTCTATCAGTCGAAGCACTTGTACGGCTTCGGAGACCGGGCCGCCCGCCTGATGCGCGCGCAGGACGAACGCGACGGGCGCCTGCGCATCACGCCTGAGGAGGCCGCGCGCCACCGCGCTCTCGAGAGGAAGCAGGCGCGCTACACGCGGCGCAAGCTCGTCGCCGCGCTGATGCCCTGGCACGATCCGCGCCGGCACGCGCCACTCGGGCCCGCGGACCGATTCCTCGCCGATCTCGACTGGCGCTGATTCGAACGAGCTCCGGCCCCGGGGTGGATCAGGAGGCCTGCGTCCGCACCCCATCGTCGGCGGACGACGCGTGACACTGGTCGCTATTTCGGCGGCATCCGGATGCCGCCATCGACGCGAATCGTCTCCGCGTTCATGTACGGGTTCGTGATCAGCTCGACCACCATCGAGGCGAGCTCGTCGGCCACGCCGAGACGTCTGGGAAAGAGGACGCTCTCGCCCAGATGCGCCTTGAACTTCTCCGCGCCCTCGCCCTCGCCGTAGATCGGCGTGTCCACGAGGCCCGGCGCGATCGTGTTGACGCGCACGCCGATCGCGGCGAGATCCCGCGCGACCGGAAGCGTCATGCCGACGATGCCACCCTTCGAGGCCGAGTAGGCCGCCTGTCCGATCTGGCCATCGAAGGCCGCGACCGAGGCGAGGTTCACGATCGCACCACGCTGGCCGTCGTCGTCGATCGGCGTCGTCTTCGACATCGCCGCCGCAGCGAGTCGCAGCACGTTGAAGGTCCCGATCAGGTTGACGCGGATCACGAACTCGAACGTCGCCAGATCGAAGGGCTTGCCGTCGCGATCGACCGTGCGCGCAGCGCTACCGATTCCCGCCGCGTTCAGCACGGAGCGAAGCGGACCGAGCCCGCAGGCCGCATCGACGGCCTGCTGGACCTCGGCCTCGTCGGAGACGTCCGCCCGCACGAAGACGCCACCGAGCTCGTCGGCAACCGCAGCGCCCTTTTCTTCGTTCATGTCGAGTACGAGCACGCGCGCGCCGAGTGCCGCGAGGCGACGCGCGCTCGCGAGCCCGATCCCGGACGCGCCGCCCGTCACGAGTGCCGAAGTCGCGTTCAGGTCCATCGCCCTCTCCCATCCTCCTGACCAGCCTCGACCCGATCGTTTCGAAGCGGGTATGCCGACGCCTAGCCGATCGTCGCGATCAGGGGCGCAATCAAGAGACTCACGACGCTCATCACCTTGATCAGGATCGCCACGCCCGGCCCGGACGTGTCCTTGAATGGATCACCGACCGTATCGCCGATCACCGCCGCCTTGTGTGCGTCGGAGCCCTTCGGGTGACCTTCGAGCCCACCCGCTTCGATGAACTTCTTGGCGTTGTCCCAGGCGCCGCCGGCATTCGCCATGAAGAGCGAGAGGGAAGCACCGACCGCAACCGCGCCGGCGAGCAGGCCTGCAAGTGCTGCTGGGCCGAGGATGAACCCGATTCCGACCGGCGCGAGGATCGCGACGCAGCCCGGCAAGACCATCTGACGGAGCGCGGCGAGCGTCGCGATGTCGACGATCGCCGTGCCCTCGGGCTCGGCCTTGCCCTCGCGCAGGCCGGGGATCTCGTTGAACTGACGGATGATCTCCTCGATGATCGATTGGGCGGCCTTGCCGACCGCGATCATCGTCGATGCACCGACCGCGTAGGGCAGACATGCACCGAGCAGGAGACCGATCAGGATCGGCGCTTCGTCGAGCTTGAGTACGAGCGGTGCCAGCCCGTCACTGAGTCGCACGTGATTCACCTCGAGGATGAACGCGCTGAAGAGCGAGAGGACCGTCAGCGTCGCCGACCCGATCGCGAATCCCTTGCCGATCGCCGCGGTCGTATTGCCCACCGAGTCGAGCTCGTCCGTGATCGCGCGAACCTCGGGACCGAGCTCGCTCATCTCGGAGATGCCGCCCGCGTTGTCCGAGATCGGACCGTAGGCGTCGACGGTCATCACGATCGCCGTACCCGCGAGCATGCCGACGGCACCCATCGCGATTCCGTAGAGACCCATGCCCTCGGGCATCACGGCGTTGGCAGTGAAGCCGACGACGGCCACGATGAAGAGCGACACGACCGTCGACTCCATGCCGACCGCGAGGCCGGAGATCACGCCCGTTCCGGCACCCGTCTTGGATGCATCCGCGACACGCTCGACCGGCGACCAGGCCGTGTAGTACTCCGTGATCAGACCGATCAGCGCCCCTCCGATCGCACCCGCTGCGAGCGCACCGGTCACCGCCTGGCTCACGTCGATGATCGGCATCAATATGAAGGCGACGATCGAGATGATGAGCGACGGCACGATCAACGCCGCACGCAGGACCATTGCGGGTGCGTTCGCGCGCAGGGCCCGAGCGATGAAGATGCACACGATCGAAACCGCGATACCGACGCCGGAGAGGAAGACCGGGAGCGTCACGGCCAGGAAGCGCGCCTCTTCGCCGGTCATGGGCGAGGTGAAGAGCCCCATCACGTACTCGGTCCGTGCGGTCAACGCGATCGCCATCGCGGCCACGACCGCGGCCACGAGCGACTCGTAGATATCGGCGCCCATGCCGGCGACGTCACCCACATTGTCGCCCACGTTGTCGGCGATGCCGCCGGGATTGCGCGGGTCGTCCTCCGGAATGCCCTCGACGACCTTGCCCGCGATATCGGAGCCGACGTCGGCGGCCTTCGTGTAGATCCCGCCGCCGATGCGCGAGAAGAGCGCGATCGACGAGGCCCCGACCGCGAACGAGTGCAGCACGGTGGCGAGGTGCGGATCTTCGACGAAGACGTAGTAGAGGATGCCGAGCCCGAGGATCGCGGTCGCCGCGACGAAGAGCCCCATCACGGCGCCGCCATCGAGCGCCGTCAATAGCGCGTTCGGCTTCGATCCCTCACGAGCAGCCTGGCAGGTACGCACGTTCGCGTAGGTCGCGGCCTTCATACCGACGAACCCGGAGAGCAGGGAGAGAAACGCGCCGAAGAGGAAGCACCCCCCGGCGAGCAGCCCCGTTCCCTCACCCGAGAAGGCGAAGAAGAGGAAGGCAAAGACGACGATCGCGTAGACCGCGAGGACCTTGTACTCCCGCATCAGGAACGCCATCGCGCCCTCGCGGATGTAGCGGCCGATCATGTTCATCGTGTCCGTGCCCTCGGGCAGGCCCTTGACACGGAAATAGAAGAAGACCGCGACCGCGAGGCCGAAGACGCTGGCTCCGAGGGAGACCATCGTCAGCTGTCCGATCAAATCACTCATCGTCGAATTCATCCTCTCGCGTCATTGCGTTGCACCCCTCGCGGATCGCGCGTGCGACCCGATGGATCTCGCCGCGCGGCCTACCCGCGCGCCGCGGCGGCGTCGAATCCGACCGGACCAGCTCCGGCGGGGATCGGCGGTTCCGCGATGTGCCAACGCGTGCTCGTTCTCGTGCTCTCGTGTCGTCGTGCTGCCAGAATCCGGACGGGCGCGCTCGAGGACGGCGCAATCGGACGGGCGCAGGGCAGCTGGGCGGCCAGCGGGTCGCGGGCGCGACCTGGCTTCCCGGGCACGTGATTAGCGACTCCCGCGGGCTCGGGCAAGGAAATCGCCCTGCTTTTTCAAGGCGTTGCGATGCATCCAGACGTTGCGAGGGGCCCGCGGTCGGACCGGATCGAAGCCCGCGCGCTCGGCAGGAAGCGCCCTGCCGGCGCTGTCGCGGTGCGTGCGGCGGCCATCGGATCATGGGTACGATCGCGGAACGGACCGCGATGGGCCCCAAAGGGAGCCGACCGGCGGCGGGCCGCGCAGGACTCGAGGCCGGCCGAAAACGGACGGGGCGGGACGGGGAATCGACGGCGTAGCGAGCGCCGCGCCGTGGGCTCCCGATTCGCCGGGAGAGCGGAGGGACGACATGCTCGACGTCTTGATTCGGGGCGGACGGATCGCCGACGGTCGGGGTGGCCCGATGGCCGCCGGCGACGTCGCGATCGAAGCGGGTCGCCTCGTCGAGATCGGCGGTCGCATCTCCCAGGCGGCGCGCCATGTGATCGACGCCGACGGAGCGCTCGTGACACCGGGATTCGTCGACGTCCACACGCATTACGACGCCCAGCTGCATTGGGATCCGCAAGCGACGCCCACGAATCGACACGGCGTGACGACACTCGTGATCGGCAATTGTGGACTGGGGCTGGCTCCCGTACGACCCGCCGACCGACCCGCGCTGCAGGGTCTGATGGGCGGTGTCGAGGACATCCCACTCGACGCGCTCGACGAAGGCCTCGATTTCGCATGGGAGGATCTCGCGGACTACTGTGCCGCGCTCGAGGCGCTGCCTCTGGCCGTCGACGTCGGCGTGCTCGTCGCCCACGCGGCGTTGCGCGTCTTCGCGATGGGTGCCGAGCGCGCCTATCACGAAACGGCGAACGCGCGAGAGATCGAACAGATGGCGGAGCTACTCCGCCAGGCCATTGCCGCTGGCGCGCTCGGCGTGTCGACCTCGAGGAGTCGGCTCGACCGCGATACGACGGGTCGCGTCACGCCGTGTGTCCAGGCCGACGACCACGAGGTCGACCGACTCGCCGATACGCTCGCCGTATCCGGGCGGGGACTCTTCCAGCTCGCCTATCGCGGCAGTGCCGGCGACGAGATCGAGGGCTTCGAAAGCGAGCTCGCCTGGCTGCGTCGTCTCGCCGAACGTGCTTCACGACCGATCAGCTTCGGCATCGCTCAGCTCGATGCGGCGCCCGACCTCTGGCGACGGGCATTCTCACTGGCGCGCGAGGCCAAGGCGATCGGTCTCACGATCCGGCCGCAGGTCCTCGGCCGGATGCAATCCGTATTGATCGGACTCGAGACCGTCCATCCCTTCCGCTATCGCCCGAGCTACCGGGCGATCGAGGGCCTACCGGTCGCCGAGCGTGCCGCCCGCATGCGGGCACCCGAGCTGCGTGCACGGATCCTCGCCGAAGAGGCCGGGACGATTCCCGACGACGATCCCTTCGCCAGCCTCTTCGCATTCGATCCCGAACGGATCTACGTCTGGGACGACCGGCCCGACTACGAGCCCGGCCCCGAATGGAGCCTCGAACGGCTCGCCGCGCGTGTGGACATCACGCCGACCGCGCTGCTCTACGACCGGATCACCGCGAACGACGGCGACGAGATGCTCCTCTACGCGGTCGCCAACTATGCGGGCGGCGACGACGCGACGAACCGTGAGATGATCGCCTCACCCCACTCGCTGCTCGGGCTCGGCGACGGGGGAGCCCATTCCGGACTGCTCTGCGATGCGAGCGTGCCGACGGGGCTGCTCAGCCATTGGTGTCGCGACCGCCGTCGCGGACCGCGGCTGCCACTCGAATTCGTCGTGCGCCAGCTGACCCGGGAATCCGCCGACCTCTTCGGACTTCACGATCGTGGGCGTCTCGAGGTCGGCCTACGCGCAGACCTGAACGTGATCGATTTCGATGCGCTCTCGCTCGAACGGCCGTGCGTCCGCTACGACCTGCCGGCCGGGGCGCGCCGAATCGTGCAGGAAGCGCGTGGCTATCTCGCGACGATCGTCGGCGGGGAGATCACGCGGCTGCACGACGAGGACACCGGCGCACGCCCCGGGCGCATCGCGCGCACGAGCCAACGGCGGGGACGAGCTCACTGACAATGCTCCGCCTCTACGACTATTGGGAGTCGGGCAACGCCTACAAGGTTCGTCTGCTCCTCGCGCAGCTCGCGATCCCCTTCGAGCGAATTCCGGTCGATATCCTCGCGGGCGAGACGCGTCGGCCCGATTTCATGGCGAAGAACCCGAACCACAAGATTCCGCTGCTCGAATGGCCGGACGGCCGAACGCTCGCCGAATCGAACGCGATCCTCTTTCACCTGAGCGAAGGCACACCCTTTCTGCCCGTGGATGCCTGGGAACGCGCGCAGGTGTTGCAGTGGATGTTCTTCGAGCAGTACAGCCACGAGCCGAACATCGCGGTCCCGCGATTCTGGCATTTCGCCGGCCTCGACGAGGAAAATCGCGAGGCGATCGTCGCCAAGCAAGCGGCGGGAAACCACGCGCTCGACGTGATGGAGAAGCACCTCGCGTCGCGTCCGTTCTTCGCCGGCGATCGCTATTCCATTGCCGACATCGCGCTCTTCGCGTACACGCACGTCGCGGACGAGGGCGGATTCGATCTCGATCGTTTCCCAGTCGTCCAGCGATGGATCGAGCGAGTCCGAGAACAGCCGGGACACATCGAGATCGACGCGGGGCTCGGCGAGCGGGAGCGCTCCGATTGAATCGATTCGGCGCTCCCGAGCAGGCCCCAGCCCCTCGGATCGATTGCACGTCCTCGCGAACCGTACCTAACAGTCGATCCCGAGGGCACGCGCCCACCCGAGATTCATACGCGCCGACTCGACGTGGGCGAGATGGACTTCGTGACCCTCGCCCTGATTCGGATCCCCGTAGAGAATCGGTCCACCGCCCGTCCGCTCGGCCTCGTCGCCGAGTCGGACGAGATCGCGCCAATAGGCGACCTCTTCGCTCGTCGGCGTGAAGACCTCGTGGACAAGCGGCACGTGGTCCGGATTGCCGAGCATCATCCCGTAATAGCCGAGATCGCGCAGCTCTTCGGCGAAGCGGCGTAGGCCGCGGAGATCGTCGCTGTCGCCACCCCACATGCCGCTGATCGGGTAGCGGATACCTGCGGCACGGGCGTCGACGAGCACCTTCGATCGCAGGAAGAGCGTCTCCCGACCCTCCGGCGTCCATCGGTAGCCGAGCGCGCGATGGATGTCGCCGAAGCGGGAGACGGCGCCGCCCATGTAGGTGATCCGCGGCGAGGCCATCGCGATCTCGTAGGCGAGGCGCAGCGCCTGCGCGGTCTCGAGGATCGGATAGAGCCCGATCGAAGCGCGCGGCAGGCCGGCCTCGACCTCGGCCGCCAGCAGCAGGGCATCCATCGCGACGACGTCCTCCGGTCCCGAGAGCTTCGGGACCAGCACGCCCGCGAGCGCGGGTGAGATCACGGCCGCGAGATCCCGTGCGGCATAGCCCGACCAGGCGGTTCGCACTCGCACGAAGAAGAGTGGGTCGCCGGGCTGGGCTGCGCGGTCGCGCAACAGCTCGCCGACGATTCCATGGCCACGCGCGCGAACAACCTCGGTCATCGGCGTCTCGGGCTCTTCGAGGTCGAGCACGACTGCGTCGGCGCCCGAGCGACAGGCGACCGCGACGGCCTGCGCGTTCGATCCAGGAACGAAGAGCAGACTGCGGATCGGTCTTGCGTCCACGCGAACGATCTCGCGATGCGATGCGAAGCTCAAGCCGTCGCCTTCTCGGACCGCGCCTCGCTGGACTGCTCTGCGACGAGCTGCGCGGCCTCCCGCGCGATGATCGTGTCGCCGAAGAAGGCGGCGTTCATCCCCGCGTGCAAGCGAACCGCATTGCCGAAGGCGAAGTCGCGAAAATCGGCCTCGCCGAGTCGTTGCTGCTCGACCGCTTCGTAGGCCTCGGCGATCGGCTCGGTCATGTCCACGACGTCCCAATGCGATATATCCGAGCCGAGCATGGCGCGCAGACGCGCGCCAAAGGGATTGACCCGTTCTGCGAAGGCCCACGGCACGAGCGGGTCGTCCGCCTCGCAGCCGAAGAAGAAATTCGGCTCGAATCGGTCGCGCACGTCCTCGGCCCGCTCGAGCCCGACCGCTTCGAACTCGTCGAGCCGGTCGGGCCGTGCGCCAGGTTGCTCGAAATACGCACGCACCCGATCGCGCTTCGTGCGCACGTCCTCACCTCCGTGCGTGTCGACGAACTTCATCAGCCGTTCGATGTCGAGCCGCTCCGGATCGAGCGATCGGATCGACTCGCCGCCCCGTTTTTCGAAATGACCGATCAGATCCGCGTAGAGGCTGCAGGCCCAGGCGACGCCGCCCTCGAGAAAACCGATCCGCAGGTCCGGAAAGCGATGCGTGACGCCGCCGAGAAAGAGCGCCTTGCAGAGCGCCTCGTGCCCGCGCGCGAGTCCGCCGACGTGGTTGTAGACGTAGCTCGACGGTGACCGCGCCACGTTGTGGTACTGGTCGGAGCTGTGTGAGATCGGCGAGAAACCGAGCGAGAGACAACGGGACCAGAAGGGATCGTAGTCGTACGCCGAGTCCATCCCGAAATTGTCGTAGCGGATGACCGGCGGATCGATCGCGCCGTGCGCACGTTCGACTGCCGGGATCGGACGACGGATATAGCCCGAGATCGCACCCGTCCGGAAACCGAGCTCATGAGCATCCTCGAGCGTCGAGATGGCGGTCTCGGGCGTGTTCATCGGAATCAACGCGCCCACCACGATGCGATCCCGATAGGGAGCGAAGAGCCGCGCGTGCATCCGATTGAGCGCGCGACAGATCGCCCCCGCCAGCTCCGCATCCTCGAGGTCGAGGAACGACAGACTCATCGACGCGTAGAGGATCGTCACGTCGATCCCCAGGGCGTCGAGCCGCTCGTACAAGAGCCCGGGCAGATGGGACGTCGCGCGATCGGTCATGTTCTCGGTCGGCCAGCCCCACCACGAGGGCATCGACTGCCACCGATCCCGATCCCCTGCGATCGTCTGCAACGAGCTGGTCGTGTCGAAGGGCTGTGCGTGGCCGGCCAGGAAGCGATCTCGCAACGTCGAGCCACCCTCCTGCTCGAGATACGCGCCGATCTCCTCGAAGGCAAGCGGCCAGAGCTCGACGAAATGGCCATCGGCATCGACGATCGGATGGTCGACGGCCTCGCGGACCCGGGCAGAGCGTGTCGTGGCGGCCATCGGAAGAGCCTATCGCGTCGCACTCGGAGCGCACGAAGCGTGAACCGACGGCGAGCGGCACCGGCGATTCGAACCCGCGTGGACGCGTTCGCCCCGATTCGCGACCCTCTCGCGAAACCGTGCACGAGGACGGGATGAGCGAGCGCGATTACCGGTTGGTCGATGCCGACAACCACTACTACGAGCCTGACGATTGCTTCACGCGCCATCTTCCGCTCGAGTTCGCGTCACGCGCGGTTCGCATCGAGCGCGGACCCGACGGGGTCGGTCGCCCGCATATCGGCGACGACCCGACCTACTACCTACCGCGCACGCCGCTCGACCAGATCGGCCGACCCGGCGTCTGGGCTGCCGACAAGGATTCTCGCTACCAGCCGCTCGACGATGCCGACCTGATCCGCCCGGGCGAGGTGCCCTGGTTCGTCGATCGCGACGCGCGACTGGCGTGGATGGACGAGCAGGAGATCGAGGCCGTTCTACTCTGGCCGAGCCTCGGCCTGACGGTCGAATGGCAGCTGCGCGACGATCCGCCGGCTTGCATCGCGAACCTGAGATCGTTCAATCGTTGGCTCGACGAGACCTGGGGCTTCGACTATCGCGGCCGCATCTTCGCCGTGCCCTGGCTCACGCTCGTCGATCTCGGCGAAGCGATTCGCGAGCTCGAGCTCGTGCTCGGTCGTGGCGCGCGCGTCGTCCATCTGCTCTTCACGCCCGTCGGCGGCAGGACGATCGCCCATCCGGATTTCGATCCCTTCTGGGCACGGCTCGCCGAAGCGAACGTGCCGGTCGCGTTTCACGGTGCCGAGGCCGGCTACTGCGATCTCTTCTCCGGCGCCTTCGGCGAGGCTCGCCGTCCCCCGGCGCACGCCCAATCGGCCTTCCAACGCGCCACCCTCTGGGAACGACCGATCATGGATACGATCGCCTCGTTGATCCTGCACAACGTCTTCGGCCGGTTTCCCGAGCTCGAAGCGCTCTCGATCGAGAACGGGTCGGCCTGGGTGCCCTATCTGCTGCGCGTGATGGACAAGGCGGAGAAGACGGGAGCGTTCGGTCCCTGGCTCGGCGGTCGGATCGACGACCGGCCGAGCGCGATCTTCCGTCGGCACGTCTCGGTCGCACCGAACGACGACGACGATATTCGCGGGCTGATCGATGTGATCGGTGCCGAACGCGTGCTGCTGGGATCGGACTATCCACACCCCGAGGGCTTCCCGGAGCCGCGACGCTTCCTCGCTGCTCACGATCTGACGCCGCCGGAACGGCGCACGATCGAGCGCGAAAACGGCGCCCGGCTCCTGCGGCTGGCGACGGCATGAATCGACCCGGATCCGGACGCGTCGCGGGAAAGGTGGCGATCGTGACGGGGGGCGCGGCCGGACTCGGGCTGGCCTGTGCGCGGCGACTCGCGGAGGAAGGGGCCTGCGTGCTGATCGCCGATCTCGACGCAGTCGGCGCCGAGGCGGCGGCGCGAGAGATCGAGGCGGCCGGCGGAATCGCGAGTGCCGCCCCGGTCGACGTCTCGCATGAAGACGCCGTGGTTCGCATGGTCGAGACGGCGATCGAACGCTACGGCGGGATCGACATCCTGCACAACAACGCCGCCGTAACGGACCCCGAACATCAGGCCGCCGACGCGAGCCTGCTCGATCTCGACGTCGGCGTCTGGGACCGCACGGTCGCAGTCGATTTGCGCGGTGCGATGCTCGGCTGCAAGCACGCGATCCCGCACATGATTCGAAGGGGCGGTGGCTCGATCATCAACACCTCGAGCAATTCGGCACTCGCAGGCGACCTGTCACTGGCGGCCTACGCGGCGGCCAAGGGCGGGCTCAACAGCCTGACGCGCTCCGTCGCGACCGCTTTCGGCAAGCAGGGCATCCGCTGCAACGCCGTATCGCCAGCGCATATCGATTCGCCTTCGCTACGGCGCAACGTGCCGAGCGAAGTCGTCGAGATGTTGCTCGAGGAATGCCTCACCCCGCGACTCGGAACGCCGGAGGACGTAGCGCAGGTCGTCCTCTTCCTCGCCTCGGACGAATCCACCTTCATGACGGGTCAGATCCTGCGCGTGGACGGTGGAGCCCTGAGCCATCTCGCCCACGTCTCGAAGCTCCGAGAGACGGGCCGCACGACGAATCGGAGCTGAGGCGGGTATCTTCTCGATCGGGAGGCCGGCCGATGTCAGCTCCGATCCATCTCGTGCGCAATGCCGAAGTCGAGGCGGGCGCAGCACGCTTCGCCCGCGCGCTCGACGCCGCCGGCGTGCCGGCACGGGGTGCCGTCGCCTGCCTGCTCGCGAACACGCCCGAATTCCTCTCCGTCTACCGCGGTGCGACCTGGTCCGGCCGACGATTCACTCCGCTCTCGGGGCGCTGGTCGGCGGACGAAGTCGACTACGTCGTCGGCAATTGCGAGGCCGACGCGTTCGTCGTCGACGCCCGCTATGCCGAGACCGTTCGCGCCGCCGCGGATCGCGTCGAGCCCGCAGGCCGTTTCGCCGTCCGGGGCGAGATCCCGGACTTTCGCGCCTGGTCGGAGGTCGAGGCCCTCTCGGGTGTGCCCTACGAAAGGCCGCTCTGCGGCGTGACGATGCTCTACACGTCGGGAACGACGGGAAGACCCAAGGGCGTATTGCGCAAGAGCGTCGTCGAGGGCCCACCCCCGACGCTGGTCGCCGAGGCCGGGCGCGCCATGATGTCGGCCTTCATGCCCGAGGGTGCGCGCGACGGGATCCACCTCGTGTCGGCGCCGCTCTACCACGCGGGACCCAATACGTATTGCGATGGGGCCCTCCTGCTCGGCGCGGACATCGTGCTGATGGAGAAATTCGACGCCGAGCGGTTCCTGGCGAGCGTCGAGGAATACGGGGCGACCTCGACGTTTCTCGTCCCCACGCATTTCGTACGCTTGCTGCGGCTACCCGAGTCCGTGCGTAGCCGCTATGACCTCTCGTCGCTCTCGCTCGTCTGCCACGGCTCCGCACCGGTCTCGGTGCCCGTGAAGCGCGCGATGATCCAGTGGTGGGGACCGATCCTGTTCGAGTTCTATGGCGGGACCGAGGGGGGCGGCGTCATGATCGGTCCCGAGGAATGGCTCACCAAGCCGGGCTCGGTCGGGCGACCGCGTCCCGGCGTCGATCTACGCATCCTCGACGAAGGGGGCCAGCCGCTGGCTCCCGGTAGCGAAGGAATCGTCGCCTTCGATCTCGGCGACGCGCCCTTCGAGTACAAGGACGACCCCGAGAAGACCGCCGAGAGTCGTATCGCACCCGGTTATTTCACCATGGGCGACATCGGCTATGTCGACGACGACGGCTACCTCTTTCTCTGCGATCGCCGCGCGGACGTGATCATCTCGGGTGGCGTCAATCTCTACCCGGCCCAGATCGAATCGGCGATTCTCGAGCTTCCGATCGTCGCGGATTGCTGTGTCGTCGGGATTCCGAACGAGGAGTGGGGCGAGGAGGTGCGCGCGGTCGTCGAGCTCGTCGACGATGCCGACCGCGATGTGGCGAGCGCAGCGATCCTCGCACATTGTCGCGAGAGCCTCGCCGGCCATCAGGTCCCACGCGGCGTCGACTTCGATCCCGACCTGCCGCGGACCGAGACCGGAAAGCTCGCCCGCCGAGCGATCCGCGACCGCTACTGGCAGGGACGGGAGCGGCGCCTATGAGACGCCGCCTCCGAACCGTAGAGCGTCGACACGCCGAGCCCCTTCGCGCCCACACCGCCAGCCCCGCGCTCGCCATCGTCATCGCCGTCGCGTGTGCCTGCGCCTCCGAGCACGAGCCAGACGTCGCGGCCGCTCCCCCTTCGTCGGAGGGCCGATGTCTCGCGCTCTCGATGTACTGGGAGGCGAAGGCCGAGGGCGAGCGCGGAATGCGGGCGGTCGGGCACGTCGTGATGAATCGCGTCGCCGACGACCGGTTTCCCGATACGCCCTGCGCCGTCGTCCATCAGGGGGGCGAACGACCGCCCTGCCAGTTCTCGTGGTATTGCGACGGCAAGAGCGATCGGCCGACCGAGCTTCGTGCGTGGCGGACGGCCGAGCGGTTGGCCGAGGAGCTCCTCGCCGAGCGGCTCCGCGACACGACGCGCGGCGCCCTCTTCTTCCACGCGAAGCGGATCGAGACCCCGTGGCGAACGAAACGCAGACGCACCGTCACGATCGGTGACCACGTCTTCTATCGCTAGAAGCCCTATGAGATCCGATCGAGATCGGGCGCGCTATTTCGTCAACGCCAGCAGAACGCCCGCCGCGACGGCCGAGCCGAGCACGCCCGCGACGTTCGGCCCCATCGCGTGCATCAAGAGGAAGTTCTGCGGATTGTGCTCGAGGCCGACCTTGTTGACGACGCGCGCGGCCATCGGCACGGCGCTCACGCCCGCCGCACCGATCAGGGGATTGATCGGATCACGACTGAGGAGGTTCATCAGCTTCGCGAGCAGGACACCCGAGGCGGTACCGATCGAGAAGGCCACGAGTCCGAGCAGCAGGATGCCCAGCGTCTCCGCACCGAGAAACGCGTCGGCCGCGAGCTTGCTGCCGACTGCGAGTCCGAGCAGGATCGTCACGATGTTGATCAGCTCGTTCTTGGCGGCACCCGCGAGGCGATCGACGACGCCCGATTCGGAGAGGAGATTGCCAAACATCAACGACCCGACGAGCGGCGTGGCGTCGGGAATCAGGAGTGCGCAGACGAGCAGCACGCTGATCGGGAATACGACCCGCTCGATTCGGCGGACCGGCCGTAGCTGCTCCATCTTGATCCGACGCTCGGACTCCGTCGTGAGCAGCCGCATGATCGGTGGCTGGATGATCGGCACGAGCGCCATGTAGGAGTAGGCAGCGACGGCGATCGCTCCGAGCAGGTCCGGCGCGAGCCGACTCGCGAGAAAGATCGCCGTCGGTCCGTCGGCGCCGCCGATGATGCCGATGGCCGCCGCCTCCCCCAGGTCGAAATCGATGAACTCGAAGGTGTCCGAGAGAAAGAGCGCGCCGAGCAGCGTCGTGAAGATCCCGAATTGCGCGGCCGCCCCGAGCAGCGCCGTCTTCGGATGGGCCAGCAAGGGACCGAAATCGGTCAGCGCCCCGACGCCCATGAAGATCAGCAGCGGAAACAAGCCGTTGCTCACACCCGCGTGGTAGATGATGCCGAGGAAGCCGGCGGCATCGGCGATGCCGGCGACGGGAATATTCGCGAGCAGGCCGCCGAAGCCGATCGGTACGAGGAGCAGGGGCTCGAAGCCGCGCTTGATGCCGAGATAGAGGAGCAACAGGCAGACGGGAAACATCACGAATTGTCCGAACGACGAGAAATTCGCGAAACCCGTTGCCTGCCAGAGCTCGAGGAAAGCGTTCAAGACGCGATCTCCACCAGACCGTCCCCGACCGCCACCGACTGATCGCTCGAGACGAGGATCGCCGCGACGCGTCCCGAGCACGGGGCCTTCACCTCGATCTCCATCTTGAGCGCCTCGAGCAGGAGCAGCACGTCGCCCTCCGAGACCCGATCGCCCTCGGACGCGACCACGCGAAGGACCTGCCCCGCGAGCTCCGCACAGACGACGTCACCCGAGCCCGACCGAGCGCGCGGCGATTCGCGCGGGACGTCCCCGGGCCTGGACGCGCCCTTGGATTCCTCGACCGAGACGGTGACGCGTCGCCCATTGACGGTCGCGTGATCTCCCTCGAGCGACACCTCGTAGCTTCGCCCGTCGACCTCCACCCTGTAGGCGTCGGCACCGCGCTTCGTCGGAGCCGAATCCGTTGGTGCCGTGTCGTCCTTCTTGCGTACGCCGTCGGGCCGCTCGCCTTTCAGAAAGGCGATGCCCTTTTCCTTGAGCGCGGAGGCGATGAAGATCGACTCGTCGTCGATCCCGAGGTTCTCCGCCTCGAGCAGGCGGCGCGCAGCGTCGACGCCCTTGCTCGGGTCCTCGTCGTTGATGTCGCGCGGATTGCGCGTCGTCGGCTCGAGACCGAGCTGCTCGCTCGCCCGTGCGACGACGTCGGGATCCGCTGGCACAGGGGTCTTGCCGAAATAGCCGAGCACCATCTTGCCGTAGCCCTCGGCGATCCGTTCCCAGGGACCGAGGACGACGTTGTTGTAGGCCTGCTGGAAATAGAACTGGCTGACGGGTGTCACCGAGGTTCCGAAGCCACCCTTGCGCACGACTTCGCTCATCGCAGCAATCACGGCCGGAAACTGAGCGAGAGTCCCGGCATCGCGCATCATCTGTGTGTTCGCCGTGAGCGCCCCGCCCGGCATCGGCGAGTAGGGGATCAACGGCTCGACCGCCGTCGCTTCGGGCGGCAGGAAATAGTCCTTCATGCATTCCTTGAAGCAGGCCTCGGCCTCGACGACCGCATCGACATCGATCTCGTCCGCGTCGTTTCCGAGGACGTAGTCCGTGCCGCGGAGCGCATGCCACATGACGATGAAGTCCGGCTGGCTGGTGCCCCCTGACGTCGGCGCCATCGCCAGGTCGATGCCGTCCGCACCCGCATCGAGCGCCGCCCGATAGGCCCCGACCGATACGCCGGCGGTCTCGTGGGTGTGGAGCCGCAGGTGGACGTCCCCACCCAGCCGCCTCCGTGCGAGCGCGATCGTCTCGTACACCTTCGACGGCACGGCAGTGCCCGAGGCGTCCTTGAAGCAGACCGAATCGAAGGGGACGCCATCGTCGAGGATCTGCTCGAGCGTCTTCATGTAGAACTCGGGCGTGTGCGCCCCCGAGCAGCCCGGCGGCAGCTCCATCAGCGTGATCACGACCTCGTGACGCAGGCCCGCTTCCGTGATGCAGCGTCCGGAGTAGCTGAGATTGCGGACGTCGTTCAGGGCATCGAAATTGCGGATGGTCGTCATGCCGTGCTTCTCGAAGAGCCGGGCGTGGAGATCGATGATGTCGGTGCTCTGAGAATCGAGGCCGACGACGTTCACGCCGCGCGCGAGCGTCTGGAGATTCGCGTTCGGACCGACGGTCGCACGGAAGGCGTCCATCATGTCGAAGGCGTCTTCCTGACAATACAGATAGAGCGACTGATAGCGCGCACCACCGCCCGCCTCGAAATGCGTGAAGCCGGCCTCGACCGAAGCCTCGAGCGCAGGCAGGAAATCCGCCGTCTTGACGCGCGCGCCATAGACCGATTGGAAGCCGTCACGAAACGACGTATTCATCACGTTGATGAGTTTCTTGGCCATCTCGACTCGCTACTCCTGATCCTCGTACCGCCGCTTCGCCACCAGCCTAGTCTCGACGCGGCACGCGCCCGCGCCGCGCGGCGGAGGCGAGCGCGATGGCGACCGCGATCTCCTCTTCCACGGTCGCCGATTCCCCGACCGCCGGCGCCTCGCCCCCCGTCGGTCCGGACGCGCCACTCGGCTCCGGCTCGGGAAACCAGGCTGCGTTGGCTTCGAAGAAGACAGCCGACGCCTTCATCAATGCGATGAGCAGCGTGAGAAAGGCGAAGACGGTGAACATGCCCACCGCCATCAGGCCCACGCCTTCGACCATCATGCTCTGCCCCCCCGGATCGACACGACCCGAAAGCCTCTGCAACGGCACCCCGGCACGTCGGCCGCTCGAAGTCGCCGGGCTACGACCCGACATCGGTCGGCCCCCTGGCGCCGTCCTGCTGGCGGCTTCCCGCCCCGCGGCGATCGGCCTGGCCCGTCAGCAGCCGGCCCCCCGGCCGCCCTCTCTATCGCCGGTCGTCGCTCCACGCCCTGCCCGACCGACCCCGCGACACGCCCGGAGGCCGCGGAACATAATGGATCCTGCGGGAATTCCGATGGGGCTGTCGAATGTGGCAAAAAGACTACTGTCCGCAACAGGCGGCGAGTCTGATCCACCCGCCGAATCGAGGCTCCCGCGGCGGCAGGCGTACACTGACGGCGAACGCGAGGAGGTCCGAATCGATGTCCCAGCCCGATCCCAGTACGGAGACGCCCCCTGGTCACGACCGGCGACGCTTCTTGCGCGCGCTCGCGATCCTCGGCCTGGGCGGCCGCACGCTACTGCGAACGCGAGACGCGCACGCCGCTGTCCACGTCGCACGGAGCGCCGCCGGTCAGGCGGTCGAATGGCCCGACCTCGCGCGTCGCAAGCTCGGACGCACCGGCTTCGAAGCGAGCCGACTCGTCTTCGGCTGCGGCGCCGCGCTCTCCCGCGGACGCAAGGACGAGCTGCTCGAGGCCGCGCTCGAAGCCGGGATCAATGTCTTCGACTCGGGCACCCGTCGCTACTACCGCGACGCCGAGGTGAACCTGGCTCCGTTCCTCGAGCGTCATCGCGACGAGATCTTCCTCATCTCGAAGGCCATGACCTACCTCGACGTCCAGCCCGACGAAACGATCACGACGGCGCAGGGGCGCGAGGCCGCGAAGACCTGGAGCGGCCTCCTCGACCAGAGCCTGCGTGAGCTCGGCGTCGATTCGGTCGACGCCTACTACGTGATGGCCTCGAACAACCCGTCGATCGTGAAGAGCGAGGAGATCCGCCAGGCCTTCGAGAAGGCGCGCGACGCGGGCAAGGTCAAGCATCTCGGACTCAGCACGCACCAGAACGCCAAGCGCGTGCTCGAAGCGGCGATCGAGACGGGCTGGTACGACCTCGCGCAGATCGCCATCACGCCCGCGGGCTGGTACGACTGGGCCGACAAGAACATCCTGCCCGGCTCGCCCGACATGGCGACACTCCGCCCCTTCCTCGAGCGCGTGCGCGCCTCGGGCATCGGCCTGATCGGCATGAAGGCGGGGCGCTACCTGGCGGGTCGGAAATTCCTCGGCTGGGGCAAGCCCGACGCGTTCGACGCCTACTACGACGAGGGCGTACTCGCATCGGAGCTCTCACCGTTCCAACGCAGCTACGCCTTCGTACTCGCCCACGGTCTCGACGCCGTGAACGCCGACATGCAGACCTTCGCGCATCTGCGCGAGAACGCCCTCGCGACGGCACGCTCCGCGACATTGTTCGCCTGAGAGATCGCGCGTCAGGCCACTCTCCCATCGCCGACGCGCGAGAGGACCATGACGGGAATCCGACGATCGGCGGCACGCGCCTGGTAGGCCGCGAAGTTCGAGAACGTCGCGGCCATCGTCTCGAAGAGCTTGTCACGCTCCTCGCCGAGGGCCTCGCGTGCGATGCGGTCCTCGACGCCGCCCCGATACTGCACGACGACGTGCGGATCCGCCTTCAGATTGTGGTACCAGGCGGGATGCTTCGGAGCGCCGCCCTTCGAAGCGATGATCACCATGTCGTCGCCTCGCCACATGAAGGCGAGCGACGCATGCCGCGGCCGCCCGGTCCGGGCGCCCGTCGTCGTGATGAGCACCGTCTGGCCCGGCGGTCCCATCGCGAGACGGCCTCGGCTCCAGGGGATCAACACCGAATCGATCCGACGGCAGACCACGTGATAGAAGATGCCGCCCAGCTTCGAGGCGCTTGCGGCCGTTCCGATCCGACTCAGGCTGTCGAGCAGGCCAGGCATCGTGCGTTCTCCCCGGGTGCGGCGGTCGACGCGGAATACCCGGATCATCCGCTACGCGCCGCAACATGTCGACCCGCAGCACGACCGAAGAAGGAGCCGTCACCGAGCGACATGCCGCTGCTGTAGCCGTGCTTGGCGACGCCCGAGGTCGTCCGCCCCGCCGCGTAGAGCCCGGGGACGGGCGCGCCGGAATGGCTCAAGACGCGTCCATGCGGGTCGATCCGCAGTCCGCCCAGGGTGAAGGCCGAGTAGACGAGATTCTCACTCGACAGATCGAGGGCGGCGAAGGGTGGCGTCGCGATCGGGCTCAGATACTCCGGCAGCTTGTGGAAGAGGGGATCCTCCTTCCTGGCGGCGTGCGCGTTGTAGAAGGAGACCGTCTCCTGGAGTACACCCGACGGCAGATCGAGCTCGGCCTCCAGCTCGGCGATCGTCTCGCCGACGGCTGCGATCTCGAGCGGAAAATTGAGCGGGCGACCGTAGTGATCGTCGTCGACGACGAGGTAGGCTCGCGTGTCCTGGTGGTAGAGCATGATCTCGCCGGCTCGACCGAAATAGACGTCTTCGTTCAGAAAGCGCCGACCCGCGCGATCGACGAAGATCCCGTGGCGCAGATCGTTCGGCGGGAAGATCGCCATGCTGACGTCGCCAGCCTCCATCCGGATCGCCTCGCCACCCGCTGCGATCCCGAGCCGGATCCCGAGTCCGTCGTCGTGCTCGGTCCCGACCTTGTGCTTGCAGCGTCGCAGCAGCGGCGCATAACGTTCGAGCATCGCGTCGTTGTAGATGAAGCCCCCGGCCGTCAGGACGACGCCCCGCCGTGCGCGAATCCGGCGCTCTCCGTCGAGTGTCGAGGCGATCGCCCCGACGACGGCGCCATCGCTCGCCAGCACGAGCGCCTGACAGCGACTCTGGAAGGCCGGCTCGACACCGATCGCGTTCGCCGCCGCGATCAGCTTGTTCATGAACAGAGCGCCCTTGTCGCGAATCGACCGCGGGGCGTGACCACGAGGTGCCGGGTTCGCGATCTCGTTGAAGGGATGCACGTGCTCGCTGCCCGAGAACACGAGGCCATCGTCGCTGTCGAAGGGCTCGTGCGCGCCGGCGAAGAAGCTCTCCTTGTAGGGCACGCCGCGTTCCAGGATCCACTCGAAATGCGCGACGCTGCCCTCGCAATAGGGCGCGATCAGCGCCTCGTCGGGCTCGGGACCGCAGGCGGCCATCATGTAGCGGAACATGTTCTCCGGCGAATCCTCGTAGCCGAGCGCCTGCTGGAGGCGCGTACCGCCGCCCAGATAGACGAAGCCGCCGGAATTGATCGAGGTTCCGCCCGCCCCACCCGCGCGCTCGAGGACGAGCACGTCGGCACCGGCCTCCCGCGCCTCGATCGCGGCGCAAACGCCAGCACAGCCGTAGCCGACGACGAGGACGTCGACCTCGACGTCCCAGCCGGGAACGTCCCGCTCGTCCCGGCGCAGCAGCTCGACCTCGCCCATCTCGCCTCCCTCTCCCGCTCACCAGACGCACGTTCTGGCGCGCCGCCAACCTTCCCAGGCCGGCATGCCAGTCCCGGGACCTGCTAGAGTCGCGAGTCTCGAAAAACTGTCGACCCCCCATCGAGACGGAGAATCACGTGGCCGACCAACCCCTCCCCATCGTGCCGTTCCTCAAGGTGCCCGAGTCGGGCGACCCCTACCTCGAAGGTTTCAAGTGCTCGAAATGCGGTGCCATCTCGCTCAAGCAGCGGATGGCCTGTGGCAAGTGTGGCGGCCGCGACACGCTCGAGCCCCATCGCCTCGCCGAGCGGGGCAAGCTGCACGCCTTCTCGATCATCTACCGCGCCTTCCCGGGCATCGATGTCCCGTTCGTCTCTGCGATCGCCGACCTCGACGGCGGCGGCACGATCAAGACCAACCTCGTCGGTATCGACCCCGACCCCGACAAGATCGAGCTCGGCATGGATGTCGCGATCGACTACGGCATCGCCCCACGCAAGGACGCCGACGGCAACGAGTACATGACCTACTACCTCAAGCCCGCTTGATGGGACGCGCGAAGCGCGGAACCACGACGCGAGCCTTGCTGCCTCGACAGGAGAACGACCATGGGAAGTGAAGACGTCTACATCGCGGGAATCGACATGATCAAGTTCGGGAAGTTCCCCGATCGATCGATCGCCTCACTCGGCGCGGAGAGCGCGCTCGGCGCCCTGGATGACGCCGGCGTCACCATCCACGACATCCAGGCCCTCTACAGCGGCAACCTGATGATGGCCTCGGGCATGGTGGGACAGCAGATCCAGCAGGAGATCGGACAGACCGGCATTCCGGTCGTCAATTGCACGAACGCGTGTGCGACGGGCGCGACGGCGCTCCGCGAGGGCTGGACGGCGATCAAGGCGGGGATCTACGACACGGTCCTCGCAGTCGGTGTCGAAAAGCTCGCGGGCGCGGGGATGCTCGGTGGTGGCGGGGGCGGCAGCAAGGGCATCCATCCGGAAGGCCTGCTCGGATCGGGCTCGATGCCCTGCGTCTTCGCCGAAGCGGGCATGGCGCATTCGAAGGATTACGGCACGACCTTCGAGCAGTTCGCCCAGATCGCGGTCAAGAACCACCATCACTCGACCATGAATCCGAAGGCGCGCTACCAGATCGAGACGCCGCTCGAGGAGGTCATGAACGCGGAGATGATCTCCTACCCGAATACGAAGCTGATGTGTTCGGCGAACGTCGATGGCTCGGCGGCCGCCGTGCTGATGACGGAGAAGAAGGTGAAGGAGCGCGGCCTGGTGGGCCAAGCGGTCAAGATCCGGGCCTCCGTTCTGACGACGGACCCCTGGACCGACCGGGACGAGGTCATGCCCGACGTCAACACCTGCACGCGCAACGCGGCGGCGCAGGCCTACGAAATGGCGGGCGTCGGCGCCGACGATCTCGATCTGGTCGAGCTGCACGACTGCTTCGCGACTGCGGAGGTGCTCCACTACGAGAACCTCGGGCTCTGTGGCGATGGCGAGGCCGGCAAGCTGATCGACGAGAAGGCGACCTGGATCGGCGGCAAGATCCCGGTGAATCTGTCGGGCGGTCTGCTCTCGAAGGGCCACCCGATCGGAGCGACCGGGATCGCCAACGTCTACGAGATCGCGACGCATCTGCGCGGCGGTGCCGGCAAGCGGCAGGTCGAGGGCGCGCGACTCGGCCTCGCCCACGTGATCGGCCTCGGCACCTGCTGTGGCATCCACATCCTCGAGGGTCCCGCGAACTGAAGACGGCCCGAGTTGTCGACCCGATCCAGATCGCCCGGGGCCACGACTTCGCCGAACGCGATCGCGTCGAACGAGGTGGCAAGCCCGTCCTTCGAGCGCGTCTTCAGCGACGAGGAGCTTCGCGTGGCGGGTATGCGTTCGCTCGACGCGCTGGCCGAGGCGCTCGAGCGCGGCGAGCGGGCGGAAGCACTCGCGCGCGTGCGGCGACTGCGCCGCGAAGTCCTGTCGATGATTCGCAACTACGACGGCTGGGAGCGGACGCTCCTCGCCTGGCTCGACCGCGCATCGCAGCTGGGCAGGGTCGAGGGCGACGCCGATCGGGTTTGCGCGACGATCGAGGATGCTGCGATCGCGCCGGAGCGCGGCGGTGATGCGTCGGACCCCGTGCCACGCTGGAAGCGGGCCTGCGACGCGATCGCGGCGGCGGTCGAGGCCGGCGAGGACAGCGAGGCGCTCTCCCGAGCGACGGCGCTCCACGACGAGGCGCTCGCCCGCCACGACCGGGGCATGTCCCACGTCTCCGCGATCCTCTCCTGGATCGGACGCGAGGCGGGTCTCGACGGACTGGCGGAGGCGCTCGGCGAGGCGATGTCGAGCGAGATGCTCGGGGACACGAGCTTTCGCGAGCGGGCGGAGATGCTGATGCACTTCACGCGCGTCCACCTCCAGCCCTTCGCGCTGGAGGAAGACGCCGAGAAGCTGACGTTCGCCTGTGCGATCTGTCCGAGTGGTGGGCGCATGATCGCGGCCGGGCACTACGAGGCCCCGCGTGATGACCTCGTCGTGAGGGGCCCGCATCCGCTCACCTACGGTCGTGACGCGATCCCCGTCTACTGCTGTCACGAGCCGATCATGGAAATGGCGTCGATCCGACGGACGGGCGTTCCGCTCTTCGTCGTCGAGCCGGCCGAGCGACTCGGCTACGAGACCTGCAAGACCCATCTCTACAAACGGGCCGAGGACATTCCCGCCCGCTTCTATTCGCGTCTCGGCCTCGAGAAGCCCTGATTCGATCGCGTCGACGGGGCGGCGTGCGACGCGGCAGCCACGCTTCACCCCAGTAGCCAGACCCCCGGTAGACAGAACACGAACTCGAGCACGAGGAACGACTTCGCATGGGACTGACGGGAAAGGCGGCGATCGCCGGCGTCGCGGATTGGAAGCCCGAGCGGCAGTTCTCGGGCACGCCGCGACCGATGCTCGAGCAATGGGCCGAGCTGGCCCGTCTGGCTCTGGCGGATGCGGAGATCGAAGCGGCCGATGTCGACGGGATCGTGACCGGCGGAATCGCCGAGGCCACTCATTTCGTGCCAGCCACCGTCGCCGAGTACTGCGGATTCGCCGTGAATCTGGCCGAGACGGTCGATCTCGGTGGTGCCAACGCGGTTGGCGCCGTCTGGCGCGCGGCGGCCGCGATCGAGCTCGGGCTCGCCGAGGTGGTCGTCTGCGCCCTGCCTGCCCGCCCGACCCCGCCCGATCCGCGAGACGGCGCCAAACGGAGCGATCGCTATCTCTTCGGTGCGTCGTCGAATGCCTACGGCTCACCGCAGGCCGAGTTCGACATTCCCTACGGCAATCTCGCCCAGAACGCTGGCTATGCGACGATCGCACAACGTTATGCGGCCGTGCACGGCTATGACGAACGCGCGATGGCGAAGCTCGCGGTCGACCAGCGCAGCAATGCACGCGCTCATCCCGACGCGGTCTTTCGCGACGAGCCGCTCTCGATCGACGATGTGCTGGGGAGCCGGATGATCGCGGATCCGCTCCACCTCCTCGAGATCGTCATGCCCGTCGCCGGTGGGCACGCGATCGTCGTGACGAGTCTCGAGCGTGCCAAACACTCGACCCATCGTCCCGTACGGATCATCGGCTGCGGCGAGCACCTGGCGATCAAGACACCGACCTACGCCCGCGACCTGCTCGAGACACCGGTCGGCCCCGCCGCGGAGCAGGCCTTCGCGATGGCCGAGATCGGCCGCGACGAGATCGACCTCGCCTGTCTCTACGACTGCTATACGATCACGGTCCTGTTGACGCTCGAAGACGCGGGCTTCTGCGCAAAGGGGGAAGGCATGGCCTTCATCCGCGATCACGACCTGACCCATGCGGGCGATTTTCCGCTCAATACGCATGGGGGTCAGCTCTCCTATGGGCAGGCAGGGGGCGCAGGCGGACTCTCCCAGGTGAACGAAGCCGTGCACCAGATCCGACACGAAGCCACCGGACGTCAGGTGGCTCGATGCGAGACGGCCTTCGTTTCGGGGACGGGAGGCGTCATGAGCGAGCAATCGGCGCTGATCCTGCGCGGCGACTGACGGGCGGAATCGGGGCGAAATGGAGAACGAGATCGAGAGACCACTGCCTGTCGCCACGCCGACGTCTGCCCCGTTCTGGGAAGGCCTCCGCGCGCGCGAGCTGCGTCTGCAATTCTGTCCCGATTGCGAGCGCTTCGTCTTCTATCCCCGATCGCATTGTCCGCATTGTCTGCGGCCGGATCCCGAGTGGAGACGCGTCTCCGGCCGCGGCGAGCTGCACGCCTTCACGATCGCGCGGTCACCGACGGCCCGCTTCTTCACAGACGACGTGCCTCAGCGCCTCGCGATCGTGCAGCTCGAGGAGGGTGTTCGACTCACGTCGACGCTGGTCGACGTCGACGAGGACGCAATCGCGGTCGGCATGCCGCTCGAGCCGGTCTTCGAAGAGACGAACGGAGGCGAAGGCGTGCTGCTGCGCTTTCGACCCATCTCGAAACGCGCGACGGAAGCGCAGCCGGGAGACGACGACCGATGAGCCGAGCCGACGACCGATTCGCGATCATCGCCACCCTCGACCGCTATTCCGAGTGCCTCGATCGCCGGGACTGGGATCGCCTCGCCGAGGTCTTCACCGAGGACGTCGACATGGACTTCGGCGACTGGCATGAAGTGGGTCGGGCGAACGTGACGCGGCTGATTCGCAGCTACCTCGACGGCTGTGGCGCGAGTCAACACCTGCTGGGCAACTACCGGATCCGATTCGCGGACGAAGACCGCTCGGGCGAACGCGAGACGAGCGCCGACTCCGTCGATCGCGCGATCAGCCGCTGCTATTGCCGGGTCATGCACATGGGCAAGGGGGAGCATGAAGGCAAGTACTACGAGACCTGGATCGAGTACGAAGACGAGCTCGTTAGAACGCCCGACGGCTGGCGCAGCCGAAAGCGCGTGGGACGAGCCCAGATGCACCAGGGCGACCCTTCACTGCTCGGCCCCGGCTGAGCTCGCCTTCGCACGCGCGAACGCGAAGCGACGCTAGACGGACGGTAGACTCTACACGGACTACGTTCAGGACGCGGACTCCGTTCAGGGATTCTGCTCCCTGCCGATCGAACTCGAACCGTATCAGGTCTCTACGCCATGCCGAATGCCCCATCGATCGATTCCCCCGGCCTTCTCTCCTTCGAGGAGGCGACCGAACGACTGCTCTCGCCAGGCAGCCCATTCGAGCTGACCGAAGAAGAAGTGCTCGGCGAAAAGATGCAGGTGTACAAGAATCGCGCGCGCTCCTTGCGAGACCTACTCGCAGGCTCCCACGTCCATGGCGACTCGGACTACATGGTCTTCTCCGACGGAAGGCGCTGGACCTATGCCGAGCATCTCGCGGACGTCGCCTCGGTCGCAGCGGCCCTGCGCGATCGCTACGGAATCGGAAAGGGTGACCACGTCGCGATCCTCGCCGCGAACGCACCGGAGTGGATCCTCAGCTACTGGGCGGCGGTCTCGATGGGAGCCGTCGTGATCTCGATGAATGGCTGGTGGGCCGGGGACGAAATTCGTTACGGCCTCGATCTCTCGCAGCCCAAGCTCCTGCTGGCCGACCGTCGGCGCATGGAACGCCTGGCGGAGATCGACGTCGACGTTCCCGTCGTCGGCTTCGAAGAGGATTTCGAAGCGATCCGTGGGCACGCACCGGATGCCGCGCTGCCCGACGTCCCGATCGACGAGGACGATCCCTGCCTGCTCCTCTTCACGTCGGGGACGACCGGCCGCCCCAAGGGCGCCCTCGTGAGCCACCGCACCCTCGTCGCCTTCACGATGACGAGCTTCCTCATCGGCGCGCGGCGGGCACTGACCGAGCCGCCAGCGGGAGAGCCGGGTGCCGTGCTCGCGCCCTTTCCCCTCTTTCACCTGTCGGGGACGATGGGTAGCACGACGGCGACACTCGCTGGCGGGGCGACGGCCGTCTGGCCGATGGGCCGTTTCGATCCCGCGAAGATCATCCAGCTGAGCATCGACGAGAACGTCACGAGCTGGACCGGTGCCACGACGCACATGTTCCGGCTGATCGACCATCCCGACATCGAGAAGCTCGACACGCGTCGCTTCACGAATGTCGGCGTCGGCGGCTCGGCGTCGACACCCGAGCTCTTGCGCACGATCGCCGAACGTTTCCCTCATCTGGCCGGCACCGTGGGCTCGGGCTACGGCTCGAGCGAGACGGGCGGACTCGTGAGCTACGCGAACAACGCGATGTTGAGCGAGGCAGCCAACTGCGTCGGACCGCCGCTCCCGACGGTCGAGATCAAGATCGTCGACGACGCCGGCGTCGAGGTACCGGAGGGCGACGCGGGTCGGGTCTGCGTGCGCAGTCCGCTCGTCATGCTCGAGTACCTGAACAACCCGAAGGCCAACGAAGAGAATTTCCTGCCGGGTCGTTGGGTCGACTCCGGCGATCTCGGTCGCCTCGTCGACGGCAGGCTCTACATCGAGTCGCGACTGCGCGACATGATCATCCGCGGGGGCGAGAACATCTACCCGGCCGAGATCGAGAATCGGATCGAGCTCCATCCCGACGTCGCCGAGGTCGCCGTCTACGGCGTCGACGACCGCGAGCTCGGCCAGCGCGTGAGAGCGGTCGTCGTTCCGAATCCCGGTGCATCGCCTTCCGAAGAGGACATTCGCGACTTCTGCGCCGAGACGCTCGCCTATTTCAAGGTCCCCGAGTCGATCGAGATCCGCCGCGAAGCGCTACCGCGGAACGCGACGGGCAAGGTCATGAAGCACGTCCTCGACGGCAGCGGCGAGAACACCTTCGTAGAGGAATGACGTCGAGAAACGACGTCGCGCTCAATGGCCGCGGGATGATCCTGCCAGCTCCCGCTTGACGAGCGGGAGCGTCTCGGCACCGAGGCATTCGATCTGCTCGGCGACGCGCTCGGGCGCGATGCCCTTGAAATGAACGCGCAGGTTGAACGCATCACAGCCGGCGCTCCGTGCGAATGCGAGCAGCCGTTCCGCGACCTCGACCCCGTCGCGTCCGTGAATCAGCTCCTGCCCCTCGCCCCAATGGACCTGCGCACTCGAGGCCGCGTAGCCGCGATAGAAATCCATCTGCGCCTCGACTTCGTCGGCCGGCGGATCGCCGACCCAGACGCGACGGATCGCGATTCGGGCAGCCTGGCCCCCGGCGTCGGCGTAGACGTCGTTCAGAGTGCTCAATCGGTCGAGCGTCTGAAGCGAGTCGTAGAGCACCCCGATCCCGAGCTTCGCAGAGAGTCGCATGCCCGCCGGGCTGCCCGTCGCACTCACGACGGGAATCGGCTCGTCCGCACAGGCGGCGATCGCCGGATCCTCCGCCAAGGGCCCCTCGACCCGCCCGCGCAGCGCATCGACCAGGCTGGGCAGGACGGCTCGAAAACGCGCACCGCGCGCCGCGTAGTCGAGCTCGGCCATCTCGAAATCCCGTGCGAGTCCGCCGATCGCGAAGCCCGCCGCCACCCGACGCGGAAAGCGCGCAGCCAACCAGGCGACCTGTTCGGCGACATGCGTCCAGTGGTAGAGCGGCAGCAGCAGCGGACAGGGACCCGCCCAGATCGTCTCCGTCGCGTCGAGCAGCCAGCCCGCGAGCTGAAGCGGATTCGGGACGTAGCCCGGGAAGCCACCGTGATGTTCGCTCGTCATCACGCCGTCGAAGCCGGCCCGCTCGGCCAATCGCGCCTGCTCGCGCGCCAGCGCGACGGCTTCACGTGCCGTCACCGGGTGCGGGTACATCCGAAGCGAAACCTGGCCAGGTGCGAGTGCGTGCATCCCTCGAGCCTAGCGCCCGAGCGACGACGGGTGACGAAGGAAGACGAGATCGCGGCGCCTCAGGGTGTCCTCTCCCGCATGAGGATCTCCTGCGCAACCGTCGCCAGATGCACGCCGTCGCGACTATAGAGCTGGCCGAGCGCGAGACCGCGAGCGCCGACGAGGCCGTGGCCCGCGAAGTCGTGCAGCACCCAATCGTCGTGACGACCGGGGCGGTGGAACCAGATCGCGTGATCGAGGCTGGCGCCGACGAAGCGGCGCGCGTACTCGCCGGGCTCGGCCGAGGGCGAGGGGCGCCGCGGATGGGATCGGCTGGCCGCCTCGGTCGGCACGTCGTCCGACGCGTAGGCGAGCGCGCAGGACTGCGCGACGTGATCCTCGGCGGCGATCGGCCCGACGACCCGGAGCCAATAGGCCTCGCGATCCGGCTCGCCCGGAAAGGCCGAACTCGGGATCAGCCGGCGCTCCAGGATCGGGCCCCAGTCGTCGGCGGGGAGCGACTCCGGCTGCGGGATACCGGTCGGCATCCCTCGTTCCTGGATGTCGACCTGCTTCTCCCGGATCTGGAACGAGGCGGACAGGTTCAGGATCGGACCGATCGATTGGCGCGCGACGACGCGACGCGTGAGGAAGGAGCGGCCATTGCGAATCCGATCGACCTCGAAACGAATCGGCTCGTCGGCGTCACCGCCGCGAATGAAATAGGCGTGGAGCGAGTGAACGAAGAAGTCGGGATCGACGGTGGCTGCGGCGGCCCGGAGCGCCTGGGCGACGACCTGCCCGCCGTAGACCCGGCCCCAGGGATAGTGCGGACCGACGCCGACGAAGACGTCCGACCCGTGCGACTCGAGTGTCATCAGGGTCGCGAAATCGGTGATTTCGAAGGGCATGCGTCGTATCGCTACCGATCTCGCTCGGCGCGGCCGACGTGATGCGTCCGCGAGTGATCGCTTCGAAGCGCGCTGAGCGATCGGCGCGTTGCGTCGACCATCGCTCGTAGAATCCCCGTCTCGCTCATGTTGTCGTGGGTCGCGAGCGAATGCGCAAGCATCTGCTCGAAGATCTCGAGTCGCAGCGCGAGGGCTGCTTCGGTCTCCACCGATTCACCCGCCGCGGCCTTCGCGACATCGAGCAGCCGCAAGGCCTCGAGCGACCGACCCGCCGCATGATGCTCTCGCGCCCGGCGCACGACCCGATCCGCTCCGCCGATCAGCTCGACGAGATCCGGGTAGATCGCCTTCACGGGAACGGGATAGAGATCGGCCACGTCCTCGTAGTAGAACCAACCGGCGAGCAGCTCCCAGATCGCGCGCACGTTCCAGGCGACCTTGCCATGGCCCTGGCTGATTTCGAGCTCCGGGGGGAGTCGCACGGTCTCCATCAGCTCGTACACGCTCTTGCCCGCATTCATGCCGGCGACGGTCGCATCATAGACGTACTGGACGCCGTCGCGCATGACCTCGAGACTCTTGTGCAGGTAGGCCTTGCCCTCGATCGGATCGAAGTGGGCGGGCAGCATCAGGCGCGGCTCGAGCGCGATCAGCCGGTCGAGCGCGTTCACGTAGCCGATCGGATCGCGCAGCTTTTCGCCGCGCACGGTATAGAGGTTCGGCACCATCGGATAGAGACAGCCGTAGAAGTCGCCCGTGAATACGATCTCGAAGTCCGGCAGATAGAGCAGCAGGGCGTCTTCGCCCTCTGCACTGTTCTCCGCCGCGATCAGCTGGAAGCGGATACCCCCGACCTCGAAACGAAGATCCTGGTCGACATCGACCGTGCGTGTCGGCACGTAGCGACGAAAGGACTCGACCTGATGCGCGCTGTGCGCGGGATAGAGCGTGCCGGTTCGCACGCGCCAGAGGTACTCGTCGGTATCCCCGTAGATCTTGTTCGTGTAGGCATAGCGCTCGTGGGCGACGAGCTCGGCGCCGCCCTCGATCTCCGCTCGCCAGGCATCGAGTCCGCCATTGTGGTCGGCGTGGGCGTGAGAGACGATCACGTGCGTGGTCTCCGCCTCGCTCGTTGCGAGCAGTAGGTCGCGCTGGGCTTCGGCCTGCCAGGCCACGCCCGTGTCGTAGACGACGTTCCCGGCTGGAGTCCGGATCAGGTAGACGTTTCCGATTCCTCGCGCCATCGAGATGAACTCGTTGATCTCGACGAGCTCGACCGGTGCCTGCATGAGGTCGCGGGCGCGATAGTCGACGTCCTTCGGCACTTCGATCGCAGCGTAGGCTGCGCTCGTCGGGTCGACGGGGGGCGTGACGCCCGATCTTCGCGATGCGCCAGCACAGCCATTCGAAGCGACCGCGATCGCGACGAGCATGAATGCCGCGACGATCGCACGCGCGGCGTCCACCGCGGGTCGAGTGGGAAATACCTGTTCCAACGATCTCTCCTCCGACATCTCGAGTCCCGCTGGCCGCTCTTCGATCAAATGGCCAGACGCGGGATCAATTCGCGACCCGTCAGGCGAATGCTATCGAGTACGGCCTGCTGGCTGACGCCACCCATCTGCATCAGACACATCAGACGATCGCAGCCGATCGCCGCATAGCCCGCGAGCTTCGCATGGCAGGCTTCGACGTCGCCAATGATCACGGATTCGATCGACTCCATCACCTCGAAGACCTCGACCGGATCGAGCTCCTGGCCTGCGAGCTGCCGATTCAACAGAGCGATCACCGGGACCGGATCGTCCAGGTCGAGGTCCTCGTGCACCTCCGGTGCGGCGAGGGCCGCGTCGCTCGCTGGAGCGGAATCCTTGAAGTCGCCGCGGATGGCATCGATCCAGGTGCTCCGCGGAACGTGGAAGACCGAGGGCGCGGCGTTGATGAACCAGAGTACCGCCTCGGCAGCCCGCGTCTCGATCGCCTTCGCACGCGTCTCCGCACAGAGCATGAACGTGAAGATCGACCGCTGCGCGTTCACGAACGAGCCGGCTGGCTGCTCGCATTCCGCGAGGCCGCGATCGTATTCCACGAGCAGCTGGGCGAGCGTATCCAGCGGCGAGACGAGTGTCGTGCCGAGCACGCCGACCCCGAGCGATCCCGCCATCCGAAACGACTCGGGACTCGTCGACGTCTGCCAGAGCGGCGGATGCGGCGACTGCAGCGGCTTCGGCACGACCTCGCGTTCGGGAATCGTCGCGAACGCACTCTTCCATTCGAAGCGCTCCTGCGTCCACATCGCCGGAACCATTCGCAGCGCCTCGCGCAGCTGGTCCCGCGAAGTCTCGGGATCGATCTCGAAGGTCTCCCACTCCGTTCCACCCGAGCGGGCCAGCCCCAGCTCGAGGCGCCCGCCGCTCAGCTGGTCGAGGAAGGCACCGCGCTCCGCGACCCGAAAGGGGTGATTGATCTTGAAGGGCGCGAGCACGCCGGAATGACCGAGACGAATCCGCTCGGTATGCTGAGACAGCACGGCGAGCATCATTTCCGGCGAGGAGCTGTAGCTGAACTCGCTCGCGCCGTGGTGCTCGACCGTCCACCAGCAGCCGAAGCCGAGCTCGTCGGCGAGCTTCGCCTGCTCGATCGAATCGAGATAGACCTGTCGCTCCTGCGGCGGTCCCCAGGGCTCGCCTGGCGTTCGGGCTCGCTGTAGCTCGGAGAAGATATCGAGGATCACGCCCGGCTCTCCCGCGTCGACTCTATTCTGGCCGCTTCGAGACGGTTCGCCTCTGGCGCCACGCTCCCTGCCCAAGCACCCTCGCGAGACCGCGCGCGTCGAGCGAGCATAGCCATCAGCATCGGCTGCGGGGGCCCGCTCGAAGAATCGCGTAGACGTCCGGAAGCGGGCATCGGAGGACAGGGTGGCGAAAGCGTCCAGACATCCGGGGGCGGAAGACGAGTCCGATTGGGCGGTCGAGTCGCTCTTTCATTTCGTCGTCAATGCCTCAAACTTCGAGCGCTCCCTGGCGTTCTACCAGCGGCTCGGCTTCCGGCTCCTGCGCGATAATCGCGACGTCGTCTGGCCGGACTCGGTCGGAGAGAATTTCGGTCTCGCCCGCGCCCAGGGTCGAGGGGCGCTCCTCGGGCTGGGCGACAGCGAGCATCACACGCGACTCGACCTGATCGAGTGGCTCGAGCCGCGTTGGGAGAGTCCCGACCTGCCCCCTTCGCGCACCCGGGTACCGCGCATCATGGCTCTACGCGTACGCAATCTGCGCGCCGCCTATCGCGCGCTCCGCGCCGAAGGCGTCTCGTTCATCGGAGCGCCGCGCGACCCCGATCCCAGCACCGCTGTCGAGAGTGTCGTGTGTTGCCGCGACCCCGACGGCTACGTCGTCGAGCTGATCGAGTACATGGGCGGCCGCCTCGGCAGCCGGATCGACGCACTCGAAGTGCGCACGGAGGAGCAATGACGCAGTCGATCGAGACACGCCTCGGCCTCGCCGGCCGACGGATCTGGGTCGTCGGCGCCGGCGGCGGCGGAATCGGCACGGCCGTCGCCACCGAGCTCGCACGGGCGGGCGCGCACGTGTCGGGACTCGATCGCGACGCCGACGCGCTCGAAGCGACGATCGCGGCCTGCGCCGAGGCGGAGGGTGCGGGCGGCACCTTTTCGCCGCACGTTTTGGACGCGACCGATCGCGCTGCGTTCGAACGATTCGCGCAGGCCGAAGCGAGCGCGACCCGGGCACCCGACGGCCTCGTCAATATCGTCGGCGGACTCGGACGCGACCAGTTCGGGCCGATCGTCGAGACTCCCGACCCGACCTTCGACGCCGTGCTGCGATTGAACCTCCGGCCCGCCTGGCTCGCCTCCCAGGCCTTCGCTCGGCTGCATCTCGCGCGCCGGAACGAAGGGGCTCGCGGCTCGATCGTCCACCTGGCGTCGATCGTGGCGCTCCAGGCCATGCCCTTCGGCGCGACCTACGCCATGGCCAAGGCAGCGCTCATTTCGCTGGCACGCAGCCAGGCACTCGAGTGGGGACGCCGCGGCATCCGTGTCAATACGATCGCAGCCGGTACGATTCGCACACCGCGCGCCGGCTACGCGCAGAGCGCGCAGGATCGCCGTGTGATCCCGCTCGGGCGACGCGGTGACGCGCAGGACATCTCCGGCACGGCGCTGTTCCTGCTCTCGGATCTCGCCGACTGGGTGACGGGCCAGGTGATCGCGGTCGACGGTGGCGCCTCGATCAAGCCCGCCTACCTCGACGACGACGGCCTGCCCGTCTTCGTCGACGACGACGAGATGCGCCGGAAGCTCTTCGGCAAGGGAGATCCAATTCCATGACCTGGGACACGATCATCGTCGGCGCCGGCTCCGCCGGCTGCGTACTCGCCGCACGGCTCTCCGAGGATTCGAGCCATCGCGTGCTGCTGCTCGAGTCCGGGCCGGCCCACGATCCAACCGCATTGCCCGAGCAGGTCGAGTTCCTCGGCCGGGGCTACGCCTGGCCGATCGAATGGGGCGAGACGGTCCGCTCGAGCGATGATCGACGGCTGCCCTACCTGCGCGGTCGCGGCGTGGGCGGATCCTCGAGCATCAATGGCGGCGTCGCGATGCGCGCCGAGCCCGCGGATCTCGTCCATTGGCCCTCGTCGTGGGATTGGCAGGCGATGTTGCCCTGGCTCTGCCACGTCGAGCACGATCGCGACTTCGGGTCCCTCCCCTATCACGGCGACGACGGACCGATTCCGATCGTGCGTTGGCCCTCCGAAGACTGGGACCCGACCTACCGCGCCTTCTACGACGCATGCCTGGCGAGCGGAATCCCGGATTGTCCCGACCACAATGCCCCCGACACGACGGGGGTCGGACCCATTCCGATGAACCGCGACGGCAAGCGCAGACTCTCCGCCGGCGTGACCCATCTCTTTCCGGCACTCGCACGCCCCAACCTCGAGGTCCGCGCGGAAGCGCCCGTCGATCGCGTGCAGCTCGACGGAACACGCGCGATCGGCGTCGTGTTGGCCGACGGGACGCCGCTCTCCGCCGGCCGCGTCATTCTCTCGGCGGGCGTCCTGCACACCCCCCTCGTCCTGTGGCGCTCGGGCATCGGGCCCGCCGACGCGCTCGCCGAGATCGGCATCGAGACGCGAATCGATGCACCCGGCGTCGGTCGGCACTGGACCGATCACATGGTGATCCAGCTCTCGACCCCAATCGCCGAACGATTCGGTCGCGCGGGCAGTCGGGGCATCCAGGTGCTGGCGCGCGCGACGGCGGAGCACTCGCCCTACTCGAATGATCTCCAGCTCACACCCTGGTGCGAACGGATCGACGACGGTCGCTACCAGCTGAATCTCAGCATCTCGCTACAGCAACCCTTCGGCGAAGCGACGATCGGCGCGAGCGGACCCGACCCGGCAGCACGT
The DNA here is from genome assembly GCA_965223565.1 of Myxococcota bacterium. Taxonomy (GTDB): domain Bacteria; phylum Myxococcota_A; class UBA9160; order UBA9160; family UBA4427; genus UBA4427. The sequence continues at coordinate 71,959 of CBDCWV010000007.1, forward strand.
GGTCACTTCGCATGGCCGTTTCCAGCGGAGAAGCGCAACGTCGAGCGACTCAGGTCGGGCTACCGACTCGCGGCGCGTCTGCTCGAGGCGGCCGAGATCTCGAGCGAGCCGGAACGCCTCGCCCAGCTGCAGGCCGAGAGCGACGACGAGATCGACGCCTGGATTGCGGAGAATCACGGGGCCTTCTATCACGGCGTCGGCAGCTGCCGCATGGGCGACGACGAATCCGCTCCGCTCGACCCGATGCTGCGCGTGCGCGGAAGCAACGACTGCTACGTGATCGACGGCTGCGCGATACCGCGTGTCACGCGCAGCAATACCCATATCGTGATCGCCGCGCTCGCCGAACGCGCGGCCGCGCTGCTCACCGGAAGGACGACCCTCTGATGCGGGCACCGTACTACTCGGACCAGGCCGACGAGCTGCTGTCGCCCGCGGCGATCGAGCGGCCGCAGACGATCTACTCGCGGCTGCGTGAGACACGGCCGATCGCACGGATCGGCGAATCGGGCGTCCACCTCGTGGCGACCTGGGATCTGATCGAGGAAGCACTCGGCCGCGAGGCCGACTTCTCGGCGAATCTGACCGGCGTGCTCTTTCGCGATGCGAACGGCGAGCCCGCCGCCTTCGAGATTCCGCAAACGGGCGCGACCGACGTGATCGCAACTGCCGATGAGCCCGGTCACTCCATCCATCGCGCCCTCGCCCAACCGCGCATGGTCGCCGAACGGATCGCCCCCTTCGAGCCGCGCCTGCGCAAGTGGACACAGCGGGCGCTCGACCCGCTGCTCGCGGCGGGCGGCGGCGACTTCACGGCGATCTCGGAGCTGGTGCCCGCCCTGACCGTTGCCCACCTGCTCGGCCTGCCCGAAGCCGACGTCTCGCGCTTTCGCGTCTGGGCCATGACCGGAGGCGACATGCTGGCGGGCGAGGTGGATGCGGAACGGCTCGAATTCCTCGCGCGCACGACCGCCGACATGTCGGCCTACCTCGGACAGCATCTCGATCGTTTCCGCGAGATCGTCGAACGCGACCCTCGGGACGAAGCCGACCTGCCGCTCCTGCACGCACTCGCGCTCGGCGTCCACGGGGGTGAGATCGACCGCGCGACGGCGGTCGGGATCGCGATCGTGATGTTCGGGGCCGGCGGCGAGTCGACGGCGGCATTGATCGGCTCCGCACTTCGTCGGCTGGCCGAAGACCCGGCGCTCGCGCAGCAGCTGCGCGGCGACGCGACCCTCGTCCCACGTTTCGTCGAAGAGATGGTAAGGCTCGAGCCGCCCTTCAACTTCCACTACCGCGCCGTGCGTCGTCCCTGCGAGCTCGGAGGCTTTTCGCTCGAGCCGGGCGATCGTCTGATGCTGCTGTGGGCGTCGGCCAATCGCGATCCCAGCGTCTTCGACGATCCCGACACGCTACGCCTCGATCGACGCTTCCCGAAGAAACACATGGGCTTCGGCCGGGGCCTCCATTTCTGTATCGGAGCCCACCTGGCCCGACTCGAGGCGCGCGTCGTCGTCGAAGAAGTGCTCGCCGCAACCGACCAGATCGCACCGCAGCACGCCGAAGAGCCCGTATCGGCGAGGCGATCCGAGATGTCGCGAGCCGACATTACTCGGACCGAGAGCGACCCGCACGATGCGTCCTATGCGCAGTATGCGAATAGCATCTTCATCCGGCGACTCGAACGCCTCGAGCTCGAGGTCGCGCCGCGAAGCCACGCGCGGCCGGACTGAGTCGCGACACGTGGGCTATCGGCCGAGCAGATCCCCGAGACCCTTGCGGATCAGGTCTTCGGCCGCGTTGCGATTGGCCTCGGCCGGGTCGTCGGCCGGATCCGCCGCCGCGGGATCACCCTCTTCGGCGGGGTCGCCACCGTCGTCCTTGCGCTTTCCGAACAGGACCTCGCTCAGCTCCCGCGTGGCGCGCTCCGTCAGCTCCTGCTTGACGTTTCCCGTCGCCTTCGATGCGAGCGCCGCGAGGTCGGGCATCAGTCGTGGCGAATTGAGCGTACCGACGAGATCGAGCGGCAATTCGACGACGTCGCCCTCTCCGAGCAGCGGCGCGAGCCGATCGGCCTTGTCGAGAATCTTGCGCGAGAGCGCCTCGGAGAAGCGCAGCGTACCGTCGGCGGAAAGATCGCCGTCGAGCCCGAGCCTGCCCGCCGCCTCGATCGCGAACTCACCCGCTCGAAGCCGGAGATCCTCGGCCCGGAACGCCCCTTCGAGCACCTCGAGCGCGACGTTCACGTTCTCGAAATCCGTTCGATCCCCCTGCAGCGACTTCGGCGCGACGTCGCGCAGGGAGTTCGCGACGAGGGCACCGAGCCCGGGATCCGCCACGAGCCGGCCGACGAGCGTGTCGAGCAGATTCACCGTCTCGAGGGCCCCCTCGCCGATCTCGAAGCGCAGGCTTCCGCCCAGACTTCGCTTCAGCGACTCCCACTCCAGGCTGTCTCCCGTCAGGTCGACCTCGCCGCCGAGCTCGCCGGATACGAAGCCACGCGGTACCTCGAGCAGCACGGCCACCAGCTCGCCCGAATCGAGCCCCTCGAGCCGCGTCGTGAGTGCGAAAGGCGAGCGGCCGGGCTCGCCGACCACCAGATCGCCGTTCACGAGGACGCTGCCCCCGGCGACACCGACGCGCAGCTCGCCGAGCGTGATGGCACTCCCGCGCGAGGTGCTGCGATAGCGGGCGTCGACTGCGATCTCCGCGAGGTCGAAGCCAGCGAGTCGAGCTTCGTCCGAACGCGCCTCGATCGGGTAGCCGGCCTGCTCCGGATTCGTGGGCAGCACGACGTCGGCGACGAAATCGTCGAGCCGTTCGACCTGTCCGCCCTCTTCGAGCCGGACGCCGAAGAGCGCGGGATGCAGCGACGGGCTCTCGAGGTGGACCCTGCCCACCGCGGTCTCGAGGCTCTCGAGCTCGACCTCGCCCTCGACCAGACTCTCGAGTCCGGCATCCGCCTGCTTGTTCGAGCGCACGCGTCCCGAGAAGTCGAACGAGACCGGACCGTCGAGCGAGAGGTCGCTCCCCGACGTCGAGAACGCGTCGATCACGAGCGAGAGTCCATCCCGGCTCGAGCGATCCTCGAAATGGATCGTGCCGTCGTCGATCTCGAGCGCGGCAATCGCGACGGCGAAGGGAGCACCGGCGTCGACGGGCTCGCTCGCTGCGGGCTCGTCGGCTGCGGCACCTCCGAGACTCGAGAAGTTGAAGCCCTGCGACGTCTGGATCACGCGGATCGTCGGTCGCTCGAGCTGGATCGCCTTGACCTCGATCCGTCGGCTGAGCGCGGGCAGCAGCTTGACGCCGACATAGGCATCGTCGAGGGCGAGGAAATCCCCTTTGCCGAAGCGAGGATCCTCCGCGACGCGCAGTCCACCGACCCGCACGGCGAGTCCCTCCTGGAATGCGACCTCCGCGCGCTCGTATGCGACGGCGCGTCCGATCTGATCGCCGATCAAGCCCGCGAGCTGCTCGCGATTCTCGTCCAGATAGGTGTTCACGTTCGCGACGGCCAGGACGACGACCGCCAGCAGGACGACGACGAGCACCAACACGGCGAGAATGATCTTTCGCATCTTGCCTCCGCGATCGACCCCGGAGAAGCGCGCTCTCGGTCGATCCGCTACGCGGTTTGGAGCGGGGGCTGGCCGGAGCGTCTCCTGACCGCGGCCCTGACCGCGGCCGAGCTTGCCGGACCCGCGCGGGCCGAGCAATCGCCGCGTAATCGCCCGGTCCGCAGTCTTCGCCTCGCTCAGCCCAGTGCCGAGCTCAGGATCCCTGCGCGCGCCGCGCGACACGCCCAGGCCGCTTCGAAGAGCGCGAGCTGGCCCTCCGCGCGAGCCAGATTGTGGTCCCCGGCCGAAGCATATCGGTTCGCGTCCCAGGCGAAATAGGACTCCTCGAAGACGTCGGTCAGGAAGCGCGTGGCGAGCTCGAGGGCGAGCCGTTCCGTCGCCAGGACGAGCGAATCGCGTTCCGCCCGGGAGATCGTTCGGTCGTAGCCCGCGGCGAAGCCTTCGACCGAGGCCGCGAAGACGTCGAGATCGAAACGGGCCTCGCCGCGCTCGATCGCATCGGCCGGCACCTCTTCACCGCGGCGATCGCACCAGGAGCGCCAGGCGTCGCCCCATTCGCTCCAGAGTGGTGCACGCAGCAGGGTGTCGAAATCGATCAAGGCGACCGCCCGATCGCGATCCGGCGCCGTCGGACCGGCGAAGAGCACGTTCGAGATCTTGAGATCTCCGTGGATCACGCGATCGCGCATCCGGGGCGCCGGACCGAGCCGGTCGAAGGCCGCCCCGACGTCTCGCGCAAGCGCGGCCGCCCGATCCGACAGGGGATGTCCCGTACCGACGCGTAGGACCTCCTGCAATCGCCTTCGGTAGTGTGCGGTATCGCGAAACGGAATGCCGAGCGGCGCGAGTGGCGTATCGAAGTCGTCCAGAGCGCGGTGGAAGCGACCGACGAGGGCGCCTGCCGAGTGCGCCGCGGCAATCGAAGGGACGCGTTCGAACGCAACGCCCTCGAGATGACTCGACAGACGCCAGCGCCCAAGGTCGCCGAGCGCAGCCGACAGCTCGTCGTCCCGTGTGCGAAAGAGCTCCAGACAGGGGAAGCCACGCGCCGCGAGATGCCGCGTCACGGCATCGATATTGTCGTGGATCTCGGGCGAAAACACATCACTCACGCGCTGGAGAACGAAACGCCTGCGTCCGGCACGAACGTCGAAGGTCTGATTGATCAGACCGCCGGCGATACGTTCGACCGAGATCGTCTCTCGCGATTGCGCAGCGAGGACGGGAAAGGCGTCGAAGACCGGATCGGGAATCACGACGTCGAACGACCCCGCCCGGCGCGTGTCCCCGCGCGAGGACGGACCGGAAGCAGTTGGATCGAGGCTCGTGGCATCGCGCTGTTACTATCCCGTCCTGGTTTCGCAGCCGGACGCGGACCTCTGCCGAAGTCCAGCTGGCAGCGTAGCCCGTAGGCGATCGTATCGCGCACTCGAGAGACGTCAGTCTCGAGCCGCGATCCTCTGCCGGAAACGAGGTCGATGTCCGCGCCCACGGCCACAGGTCGCTACTACACGCTCGCGATCCTGACGCTCGTCTACATGTTGAACTTCGTCGACCGGCAGCTGCTCTCGGTACTCCAGGAGCCGATCCGACTCGAGATGGGTCTGCGAGACGAGCAGCTGGGACTGCTGACGGGCACGGCCTTCGCACTCTTCTACGTCACGGCGGGGATTCCGATCGCACGCTGGGCGGATCGGGGCAATCGCCGCAACATCGTCGCGCTCGCGGTCGGCACCTGGAGCCTGATGACGGCGCTGCAGGGCATGGTGCGAAGCTACGCGGCGCTCTTCGCCGTTCGCGTGGGTGTCGGTATCGGTGAGGCCGGGGGTACACCACCCGCCTACTCCATGCTATCGGACCTCTTCGACCCGACCGAGCGCGGCCGTGCGTTTTCGATCTACGCCACGGGCGTGACTTCCGGCATCCTGCTCTCCTATCTGTTCGGATCGTGGCTGAGCGACACGTTCGGCTGGCGCATCGTCTTCCTCGCAGCCGGCCTACCCGGGCTCGCACTCGCGCTACTGCTCCGTTTGAGCGTGCACGAGCCCCGACGCATGAACTCGGAGGCCGTGCCACCGGTCGCGGAAGTCCTTCGCCATCTCGCCGGCAAGCGCTCGTTTCGCCACTTCTCGCTCGCCGCGGCGCTCCACGCCTTCGTCTCCTACGGCATCGGCGCCTTCCTCGTCTCGTTCTTCGTGCGCAGCTTCGGCTTCGCGGCCGACAATCTGAGCGCGGTCGCCGTCCCGCTCGGTCTCTCGATCGGGATTGGTGGCGCGATCGGCAACTACGCGGGCGGCGCGATCGCCGATCGACTCGGCAAGCGCGACATGCGCTGGTATCTCTGGGTCTGCGGAATCTCGACGCTGCTCGCGATCCCCTTCGCCGTCGCCGCGATCCTCGCCGAGTCTTTCACGACCTCGATCGCGCTCTACTTCATCCCACTCGTGTTGGGATACATGTACGGGGGACCGACGCTCGCGATGGCGCATGCCGTCGTTCGCTCGCGCATGCACGCGTTGACGACATCGATCTTCCTCTTCGTGATCAACCTCATCGGCCTGGGTCTCGGGCCCTGGGCCCTGGGACGTCTCAGTGACGCCCTGCGCCCGAGCCTGGGCGAAGAGTCGCTTCGCCATGCGATCGCCCTGATGTTCGCCGTCTACGCCTGGAGTGCGTTCCACTATTTCTGGGCGGCGCGTTATCTACGCGACGACCTCGAGACGGAGGTGACGGCGACGCCCCGGCGCTGAGGCGCGCAGGAAATGGGCACTCGCCTACGGCGTCGCCCCGGGCACGCCATCGATCGCGGCCGACGCGCTCAGTCGTCGAGTCGCGGACCTGCGGCGCCTCGGGCCAGATCCGCGAACTCGTCGGCGATCAGCCTCGAGGCACTCGCGAGGCGACCCTGCCGCCAATGCCGATAGTCGAAGACCTTCTGGAAGCGGTCCTGCTGCTGGAGATTGATCGTCGCCACGACGATCTCCTCGAGCGTTCCGGCCTCGGCGACGAGCCGACCGAAGCGCGGAAAAGCCGGTCCCGCGATCATGGAATGACCGGCATAGTGATCGGGACGCAGTGACTCGGTCAGCGCGGCACCCGAGTAGCCTGCCTCGCGCGTGCCCGGTCCCCCGACCGAGTTCGAGACGACGACGTGTACGAGGTTTTCCTGCGCGCGAGAGAGCGCGGACGTGCGCATCGATTCGTCCCGACCGGGTGCGGCGAAGGAGCCGACGGGACAGACGATCAGACGCGCGCCCTTGAGCGCGAGCAGCCGCGTCAGCTCGGGATTGAACCAGAAGTCGTAACAGATCTGGACGCCGATCGGTCCGAAGCGTGTTTCGAAGAGCGGGAGCTCCGTGCCCGGCGTGAAGGTGAGTCCCTCGGTGACCCAGGGCGGCTCGCCCAGATGCACCTTCCGGTAGCTCCCCAACACGCCCTCCGGGCCGATCACGGCGGCCGCGTTGTAGAGCTTCGTCGGATCGTCCGCGTCGAGCTCGTGCAGGCCGTAGACGACGTACAGTCCGTGCTCGCTCGCCAGGTCGGCCAGCACGCGACTCGACGGTCCCGGCACGGTCTCGGCGAGTCGTCGGTGGCGCTCGCATGGACCCTCGATCGCACCACATTCGTCGCAGCCACCAGCGCCCAGGAGGGCCAGCTCGGGAAAGACGACGAGGTCCGCGCCCTGGGCGGCCGCCTCGAGCACGTTCGCGACCATCTTGTCGAGCGTCGCCTTGGCATCGCCGTGGACGGGCGTGAAGTTGACCGTCGCCAGCGTGACCACGTCCTGCATGGGATTCTCCTCGCCGTCAGTCGGTTCGCTCACCCAGCCAATCGGGCAGCTTCATCGGTGGGTTCGGCAGCAGCTCGATCCCCCGTTCGGCACAGAAACGACGGTGCTCCTCTTTGTCGGCGGAATCCGCGCGCGGATCGCCCATCATGATCTCGTAGAGGAGCGCCCCGTCCGGGCCGCCGATGATCGGACCGAAGACGGCCCCCTGCTCGAGCGTCACGTGCATGCCCTTCGTACAGCGCTGGTCACCGATCGTGATCTCGCCCTCGAGTACGAAGATCACGTGATCGCTCTTGTGACCGTGGCGCTCGATCACCATGCCCGGGTCGTAGCGGGCGTACAGACAACATCGTTCGGGTGACCACTCGAGGTATTTCTCCCAGACCGAGACGCGCTTGTCGCCGTGCATCTGCGCCTTGACCTCGATCCAGTCTTCGTCGTCGATGTGTCGGAATGCCAGTCGGGGCGCTTCGGATCCACTCATGTCCTTCTCCTCGATCGCCCGGAGAAGATGACAGAATTCGATCGCCGACGCGCCCGCCCCTCGAGCCGTGGCCGGCATCCGCTCGGTCGGACGCCTCAGACGCTCGGGAGATCCGCGGGCAGTCTCTGGCCGGCGAGCCAGGCGTGAACGGCGCCCCAGAGATTCGTTCCGACGATCAGCAGGAGCGAGTAGCGGATCGCCTCCGTTCCGTATCGTGGGTCGAGCGCGTCGTTCAGGATGCCGATCAGCTGGGGCGCGAGGCCACCCGAGACAGCGCTCAATCCGAGATGGATGATCGCGTAGGCGGTCGCCCGCATACGCAGTGGGGCGATCGATTGATTGGCGGCCCAGAGCGGCGCGACCGCAGTCGAGTTCAAGAGCACCGTCGGCACGAGCAGGACGAGTCCGAGCCAGGCATCCGGTACGAAGAGGAAGCCGACGTAGCAGGGAATCGCCGCCAGCGTCGCGATCGCCGGCAGCCACGCATACCAGCGAACGTCGCGTCGCGCGAGTCGGTCCGATGCGAAGCCGCCGACGATCGAGCCCAAGCCGCCGGCGAGACCCACGATGAGTCCGAACCAGAGACCGATCTCGGTCTTCGTGAGACCGTGTACCCGGATCAGGAAGGCGGGTCCCCAGATATTCAACACGTAGGAGGCGCACACGAAGAGCGGCAGTGCCATCGCCAGATGCCGAAACGTCGGCTTGCGACCGAGCACGCGCACCAGATCTCCGAGCGGCACGGCATCGCCCGAATCGACCTGCCCTTCGATCGCGCCGCGCACGGGCTCACGGATCGTGAATCGCACCAGGAACGCGAGCAGCATCCCCGGCAGGCCGACCGCCACGAGCGCGGTGCGCCAGCTATAGGCATCACTCAGCCAGCCACCGACGAGAAATGCCAGCCAGACGCCGACGTGTCCTCCGAGCGTGTAGATCGAGAGCGCCGTCGCGCGTTGCCGAACCGGAAAGTAGTCCGAGAGGAGCGAGTGCGCCGAGGGACCGGTCGATGCCTCGCCGATTCCGACACCGATACGTGTCACGAGCAACGTGCCGAAGCTGCGCGTCAGGCCCTGCAGAGCGGTCAAGACGGACCACGCGAAGAGCCCCCAGGCGACGATGCCCCGACGCGACAGGCGGTCGGCGAGTCGAGCGAGCGGAATTCCGGCGATCGCGTTCGTGACCGCGAAGGCAGGTCCCGTCAAGAGCCCGAGCTGGGTATCCGAGATCTGCAGGTCGGCCTTGATGTCCTCGAGCAGGATGCCGAGAATGTTGCGGTCGATCAGGCTCGTCGCGAGCACCAGGAAGAGCATCGCGAGCACCCAGTAGGCGTGGGCGGTCGGCGCGTCGTCTGCCCGGACGGACGCGCTCACGGCGATGCGTATCCGAGCGCTCGACTCCGCATGTCAGCGGCTCTTGTGGATGATGTTCTCTGCGAACCAGTTGATCTGCGCGATCTTCTCGTCGAGCGTCTGCGTATCCTTCGAGCCGTCGTAGGGATTCCGAAAGCCGACGATCGCCTCGCCGACCCCGAGATCCTCGAGCTTCTTGACCCCGTCCAGACTGAACGCCTCGGCTCCCATCGACTGGTACTCGAAGGGGAGATGGTCGCGACCGTATTCCCGGCGATAGCCGTCGATCTCTTCCACGAGCGCCTTCAGCTCGTCGAAGGTACCGCCGGCATGGATGAAGCCGTCGCCCCGAAGTGCCGCGCGGCGCAGCGCCGGCTTGGCATGTCCGCCGATCAACATCGGAACGGGGCGGGATGGCACGGGGCAGATCTTCATCGACTCGATCTGGAAGATCTCGCCCGCGTAGGAGAAGTATTCGCCCGTGAGCAGGCCGCGCACGATATCCATCATCTCGTCCATGCGCTTGCCCCGCTTCTCCCACGGAATCTGGCAGGCCGCGAAATCGTCCGGCCAGGGACTGATCCCGACGCCGAAAGCGAAGCGATTGTCGGAGAGGAACGCGACCGACGAGAGCTGCTTCGCCACGACGACGGGCTGACGGATCGCGAGCTTCATGACCGAGGTCGTGAAACGGATCTTCGACGTGACTGCGGCCATCGCGGGGACGACCGTGAAGGGCTCCAGGAACGGCACGCCGTCCAGGAACTCGCGATCGCCCGTTCCGTTGTACGGATATTGGCTGTCGGACTCCTCGGGATAGCAGATGCTGTCCGGCAGAGTGAAGCTGTCGAAGCCCGCTTCCTCGGCCGCCACGGCGAGCGGAAGATAGTAGGCGGGATCACACATCGTGGCGTGATAGGCAAAGCGCATCGAAATCTCCTGGGCATCCGAGCGGCGAGCGGGCTCGCCGTGGACACGAAGCTGAGCGCGCCGAGACGACGCACGCGGCTGGACGTTAGCCGCCGGAGCGCCCGTGTGGAGGGGCCATCGCGGCATCCGCGGCCTCGCCGCGCGCGACGATCTCGAACAGGCGTTCCCGCCGCTCCTTCGCCCAGGTATAGAGCGCCGGCTCCGCGAGGCGAACCTCGAGTCCGGCCACCGGCAGCTGCTCGGCCCAGGCGAGCGCCCGACGCCGCTCTTCGCGGGTCGCGCGGCGGGCGATGCGCGCGAGGGTGAGATGGGGGAGCGGATCGCGGTCGTCGGGCGACGCGCCGGCCGCGGCGAGCATCGGGCCGCGAGCCCGGGCGATCGCCGCGACAATCGCCTCGCGGCCGTCGCCGAAGAGTGCGCTCAACGCGGAGCCGCGGCGCGGCCCGCCCATCGGCACGACGCGCGTGAGACGAGCACACGTCGTCCCGACCGACCAGTACCGCGACTCGGCGTAGGCGCGATACGCGGCCGCACGACCCACCCGACCCAGGAAAGCGACCGTGACGTGCAGATCCCCGGGCGCGAACCCGCGCGTTCCAGCGGGCGGCGGGGCGATCGCCTCGAGCCAGCCCGGATCGCGGACGGGCAAGGCGACGAACCAGTTGGGCGCCGTCGCGCCCGCCCGGCGCTCAGCGCGAGTGGCCATGCGAATCCGATCCCGCGAGCTCGGACGCGGGGTCCCCTGCGGCCCGGGACAGCGCGTCGAGCCCTGCCTCGAGATGGCGTCGCTCGGCGCGTCCTTCGGTCCTGGCGATCGCCGCGCGAAACGCCTCGGCTGCGTCCGCGCGCCGCCCGGCCCGCTGGAGCAGATCGGCGCGCGCCGCGTGCCAGGCGGGATCGCCGTCGAGTCGCCCACGCCGGGCCAGGTCCAGGCGTTCGAGCTCGGCGAGTGCCCACTCCGCGCCCTCGAGGTGCGAGCGCGCGACGACGTGATTGAGCGACACGACGGCACGCGGGTCGATCGCTTCGAGACGCGCATAGAGATCGGCGATCTCGCGCCAGGGCGTGGCGCCGAGCTTCGCCCGCTCCGCGTGCTTCGCCGAGATCGCCGCCTGGAGCTGATAGGCACCGACCCGGCCAGACCCGAGTGCCCGCGCGAGGTGCGAGAGCGCCTCTTCGATCCGCACCCAGTCCCAACGCTCCGCGTCCTGTCGCTCGAGCGGTACCCAGACTTCCCCTTCGATTCGAGCGGCCCGCCGCGACTCGCCCAGCAACATCAGCGCCAGCAGCCCTCGCACTTCTGGCTCTTCGGGCAGCAGCGCGACGAGTGCGCGGCCCAGACGAATCGCCTCCTCGACGAGATCGACGCCGGCTTGCGCCCGAGACCAGCCGTGGTTGAAGATCAGATAGACGACCAGCAGGACCGACTCCAGTCGGGCGGGGATCTCCTCGGATTCGGGGACGCGATAGGGAATCCGCGCAGCCCGGATCTTCTTCTTCGCGCGAACGAGGCGCTTCGCCATCGTCGCTTCGGACACCTGAAAGGCCCGTGCGACGGCGTCGGTCGTGAGGCCACCGAGCAGCCGGAGCGTCAACGCGACACGCGCCTCGACGGGCAGCGCCGGATGACAACAGGTGAAGACGAGCCGCAGTCGTTCGTCGGCAAACGCATCGGCCCCGAGCGACCCGTCCCGATCGAGTCGCTCGACCGCCGCCATCGTCGATTCAGTCGCCGCATCCGAATAGAGGGCTGCCTCGACCACACCCGAGCGTTCTCCGTCGTCACGCGTCCTGCGGCGGCGCAGGAGATCGATCGCCCGACGCCGGGCGGTCGTCAATAGCCAGGCGCCGGGCTTCGCCGGCACCCCTTCGGCTGGCCAGCGTTCGATGGCCCGCAGCACCGCGTCCTGGAACGCCTCCTCTGCCAAGTCGAGATCCCGGAACGACGCGACGAGTGACGCCACGACGACACCCGACTGGGCGCGCACGATCGCACCGAAGTCGATCGCGGCTTCGGCAGGCGGCCGCTCGCCTTCACCCGACTGCAATTCCGCCCTCCTCGCGTGGAGGCTTCGAGACCCCGATCGAGCTCAGGGACCCGAGCTCAGTAGAGCAAGGGTCGAACCTCGACGGCTCCGATCCGCGCACTCGGAATCCGCGAGGCCCAATGGAGCGCCTGGTCGAGGTCTTCGCAGTCGATCACGATGAAGCCCGCCAGGCGCTCCTTCGTCTCCGCGAAAGGTCCGTCGGTCTGCAGCACCTTGCCGCCCTCGACGCGCACCGTCGTCGCCGTGTCGACGGTCTGGAGGCGCTGGCCGCCGCGACGCGCACCCGCCTTGTCGAGCGCTTCGTTGAATGCTCGGAAATCGGCGTAGAACGCATCGCGCTCGGCCTGGTCCATCTTCTCGGGCAGGTCCTCTTCCTTCGAATAGATGAGCAGTGCGTATTCCATCGCTCAGGCCCCTTCGTGCGGCCCCGGACGACCGGCGACCGCGACCGCGGATGTTTCTCCGATCGCCCGCCGCGGTGGTCGCGGCAGGCGTCAGCCGAGGGCCTTCTGGAAGGAGGGTCGACTGGCGAGCCCTTCGACGTAGCGCGCCAGCTGGGGCCAGCGTTTGGTGTCGATCCCGATCTCGAGCATCGAGAGGCCCTGCAGCTGCGCACCGACGGAGACGTCCGCGATCGAGAATCCGTCGAGCAGGGTCGTCGCCCCGCCTGCGTCCGCCTTGCGATCGGCCAGTCGTCCCTCGAGGTAGTCGAAGCGCGCAGGCAGCGCCTCCTCGAGGAGCGGCTTCACGATCGACTCGTCGCTCTCCTCGCCCATCAGGTTCGCGCGCACGAAGCGCTGGAAGAAGATGCCGCCGATCGTCTCGGCGAGCGCGGTGTCGGCGTACTCTTCGAGAAAGAGCGCCTGTCCGAACGCGGCCGGATCCTGGGGATAGAGCGCGACCTCGGGCGCGGTCCGCTCGAGATAGGCGCAGATCACGGACGAGTCGGGCAGCGTCAGCTCGCCCTCCTGGTAGACCGGAATCTTGCCCATCGGGTGGAGTGCCATCAGCTCCGGCGTCTTCGGCAGCGGCAGGAGCGGACTCAGCTCGAAGTCGAGCCCCTTCTCGACGAGCGTGATGATGACCTTGCGAACGAAGGGAGAGGGTGTGGCACCGTGGACGATTCGTTTCATGGGAGACTCCTGATTCTGCGGACACCGCGACGGCGGGTCCCACTCGGCAGGACGACGCGCGAGACCCGTCCGATGGACACCTTTTCTCCGCGTCGTTCGCGGCCCTTGCTGGATGGAGCAGACCCCCCGAGGATCAGCCAGCCAATCGAAAGCCCTCGTAGCCCGCGGCGACGACCTCCTCGCACTTCTCGCGGTAGAGCTTGCCGCCCCCGACGTAGGGCATGAATACGCGGGGCTTGCCGGGAATATTCACGCCGAGGTACCACGAGCGGGCCTCATAGAAGAGCGTCTCCTTGGCCGCCTCGTTCACGTGGTCGACCCATTCATTCTCGGCCTCGACATCGGCCTCGATCTTCGTGAGCCCGTAGGCGCGCATGTGCTCGATGCAGTCGGCGATCCAATCGACGTGCTGCTCGATCGCGACCGGCATGTTCATCAGGACCGACGGGCTGCCCGGGCCGGTGATCGTGAAGAGGTTCGGGAAGCCCGCGACCTGGAGGCCCAGGTAGGTTCGCGGACCGGCGGACCATTTCTCGGCGAGGGTCAGCCCGCCGACGCCGCGAATGTCGATTCGGAGCAGCGAGCCCGTCATGGCGTCGAAGCCCGTCGCGTACACGATCGTGTCCACGGCGTACTCGCGCGCCGACGTCCGCACACCCCGTTCGGTGATCGCCTCGATCGGCTCCGTCTTCAGGTCGACCAGATCGACATTGTCGCGATTGAAGGTCACGAAATAGTCGGTATCGATCGGCGGCCGTTTCGATCCCCAGGGATGGTCGGTCGGACACAGCTTCTCGGCCGTCTCCGGGTCCGCGACCATCTCGCGGATCTTGCGGCGAATGAACTCCGCCGCCAGATCGTTCGCGTCGCGGTTGCGCATCAGGTCGCTGAACGATCCCCACATGAACTTGAAGCCGCCCTCCTGCCAGAGCCCTTCGAAGATCGCTTCGCGTTCCTCTTCCGAGACATCGAACACGCTGCGCTGGATGGGGTCGTAGGGGAAGCCGGCGACCGTGTCGCGCGTCTTCTGCCGGATTCCCTCGTAGTTGGCCTTGATCCAGGCGGTCGCTTCGGGACTGAGCTTCTTGTTGCGCGTGGGCACCGTGTAGTTCGGCGTGCGCTGGAAGACGGTCAGATGCTCCGCCTCTTCCGCGATCACGGGTGTCGACTGGATGCCGCTCGAGCCCGTCCCGATCAACGCCACCCGCTTGCCCGTAAAATCGACGCCCTGCTTCGGCCAGGCGCCGGTATGGCAGCTCTCACCTCGGAACGCCTCGCGGCCTGGGATATCCGGCAGATTCGCCGCCGAAAGGCAACCGACCGCGGTCACGACGAAAGGCGCGACGAAGGTCTCGCCGCGATCCGTCTCGACGGTCCAACGATTCGCGTCCTCGTCGTAGACGGCCGAGACCACCCGCGTGCTCAGCTGGATGTCGGGTCGCAGGTCGAAGCGATCCGCGACGTGCTCGAGATAGGCGAGGATCTCCGGCTGCTCGGGATACTTGCTGCTCCAGGTCCACTCCTGCTCGAGCTCCTTCGAGAACGAGTACGAGTAGTAGAAGCTCTCCGAATCGCATCGCGCGCCGGGATAGCGATTCCAGTACCAGGTCCCGCCGACGCCGTCCGCCGTCTCGAAGACCCGCACGTCGAGCCCGAGCACGTCGCGAAACCGGTAGAGCGCGTAGAGCCCGGCGAATCCCGCACCGATCACGATCACGTCCAGGGTCTTCGCGTCCTCGTCTTGGGCGCCGTCTCGACTCATCTCTTCGTCCTCTCTCGTCTGCGCGACACGAACGTCGGCCGGGCCTCGTCGCAGCTCCGCCGCTCCTGCGATCTCAGGCTGTCTTCGCGTCGTCCTGCGGTTGGTAGTGGACGCGGACCCCCTCGAACAGTGGCGGGCCATCGACACCGACATCCGAGAGCGTTCGCTCGAGGATCCGCCAGATCCCGCCCTGTCGCAGCCAGCGGTCGCGATAGATCGCCGAGTGTCGAAAGACGTTCGTGCCGCCGTCCAGCTTCTCCTGAAAATGCACGAGGTAGCCGTAGGTCGTCGAAACGGCCCGATCCGGATCGGACTCGAAGGCGACCATCGGATTGCACATGTTGTGTTGCGTGCGGCTGAAGATCCGCAACGCCTCTCTCAGCCATTCCCGGATCTCCGACCAGGGTGCTCGGGTCCCCCCCTGCGTGTCGTAGTGGACGATCGACTCGGGCAGGAAGAGATCGTCGAGATCGGCGAAGCGCCGGTGGTCGATACACCAGCCGTAGAAGAAGATGCGCTGTTGGATGGCGACGACCGCGGCCGCCTGGTCCGGATCGAATCGACCCGGGATCGAATCCTCCGCTCTCGTCATCGAATCGCAACCTCGCTCCGGTCGATCGCCGTGCGCGGAGGGGAAGTCCGCGTCGTCCGCAGACTCGACCCGGATCCCTGAGCCGGCGGGGCGACGGCGAACAAGGTACCCCCCGCTCCTCCACGCCGTCATCCCCTCCCGATCGACCGGCGCGGGCTCGCCGACGACGCGTTACGCTCCGCGCAACGCGAGCCCGGTTCGGCACGCGGAACTCCGGGAGATCCCATGCAGAAGACCTACGCCGTCACGGGAGCCGCCTCCGGCATCGGGGCCGCGACGACCGAGCAGCTCACGCGTCAGGGCCATCGCGTGATCGGCATCGACCTGCAAGAGCACGCGAACGTGCAGATCCGAGCCGACCTCGCGACACCGGAGGGCCGCCAGAGCGCGGTCGATTCGATCCTCGGTGCCTGCGACGGGAGGCTCGACGGATTGGTGCCCTGTGCGGGCCTGAGCGGCCTACCCGACCGTCCCGGCCATATCGTCGCGAGTCTCAACTATTTCGGCTCGATCGCACTGATCGAGGGCCTCCACGAAGCGCTCGCCGCAAGCGGTGAGGCCGCCGTCGTCGGCCTCTGCTCGAACTCGACGACGACGGCACCGGTCCCGATGGAGCTCGTCGAGGCGCTCGACGCCGGCGACGAGCAGCAGGCTCGGAGTGTCGCCGACAAGGTCGGCTCGATCCTCTCCTACCCTGCGAGCAAGATGGCGCTTGCGCGGTGGATCCGCGCCCACGCCCCGACGGACGAGTGGATCGGCCGTGGGATCACGCTGAACGCGGTCGCGCCGGGCATGACCGAGACGGCCATGGTGGCCGAAGGACGTGCCGACCCGGTGCTCGGCAAGGCCTTCGACGCGTTCCCGATTCCGGTCGGGCGCACGGCCCGTCCCGAGGAGATCGCGAGCCTGATCGCGTATCTGCTCGGACCCGACGCGCGTTTCATCGTCGGCTCGATCTTCTTCATCGACGGCGGCACCGATGCGCAAGTCCGGACGAACGACTTCCCGAGCCCGGTCTCGGTCGTGCCCGCGAGCTGAGCGGCCCACCAGGCGATCGAGGGTCTTGCGTGGTGCGATTCACAGAGCGACGACCTCGCATCCTGTATCTCTTCGATCGTGGTGCATACCCGAACCGATTCGACAGGGCCGCCGCCGCGCCGTTACCGCTTCGCCGAATTCGAGCTCGACGCGCGCAGCCGCGTGCTCAGCCGCAATGATCGGCCGATCGGCGTCGAGCCGCGCGTCTTCTCCCTGCTCCTCTATCTGATCGAACGGGCCGGCACGGCGGTCTCTCGGGCGGACCTCTTCGAGACGCTCTGGCAGGGTGCGGCCGTGACCGGATCCTCGCTCGATCGCGCGATCAGCAAGGCGCGGCGCGCCCTGGCTCCCCACCGCGACATGATCCGTACCGTCCACGGCTTCGGCTACGAGTTCACGCAGCACGTGGAGCTCGAGCGACCGCCGCGAACGGATTCGCCCACGCGCCTCGAACCGAGCGCGGCCGGCCCTGCGACCGAGATTCCGGCGATCCGAAGGGGTGCACCCCTCGATCCCGTCGTCGGTCGACGGGCGGAGCAGGACCGCTTCGAGCGGTTGCTGCGCTTCACGGCGCACTCGAACGGCGGGCGGCTCTTGTTCGTCGGCGGCGAGCCGGGGATCGGGAAGACGAGACTCTGCGAGGACTTCGCCGAGCGGGCGCAGGCTCGCCGGATCGACGTCTTCCGCGCGAGCGCGGCGCGCGAAGGTGCCGGCGGCGCACTCTCGCTCTTCGGCGACGTCTTCGCGCAGCTCCGCACGCGCTGCGACGCGCGGGAGTGGAAGCGCGCAACGGACGGTCTCGACGACGAGGCCGAGCGATGGCTACGGGATCCACTCGGGCTCACGCCCGAGTGCTTCGGCGACGCCTTCGAAGCGATCAGACGCGGGCGCTGGGTCGAGCAGATCGCGCGTGTCCTGCTCGGGCTCGCACGCGACCGACACAGCGTCTTGATCCTCGAAGACCTGCAGTGGACGGATGCTTCGTCGCTCGCGCTGGTCGACGCATTGCACCATCAGATCGGGACGACGCGCCTGCTCATCGTCGCGACGGCGCGAACCCATACGCTCGCCGCGCGCCCACCCGAGCGCGACACGCATGTCGGTCCGGAGCGTCTCGCTGGCCTGATCGAGCGGGTCGATCGGGACCATCGCTTCGAGCTCGACCCCCTCTCGCGAAGCGAAATCGGTCAGCTGGCGCGCAATGTCGCAATGGGCGCGCCGGGACCACCACCGAGTCGCGCCGAGCTCGACCGGCTCCACGCGCGGTCCGGGGGGAACCCGCTCTTCGCACGCGAGCTCGTGCGCCTGCTCGTCGAGCGCCGCGACCGAACGAGCTCGAAGATGCGTGAGCCGATTCCCTTCACACGACTGCCCTCGACGGTTCAGGAAGCGGCGCGCGATCGCTTCGAGTTCCTCCCCGCCGACTGTCGGAGCGCCCTCGAGGTCGCAGCGATCGTCGGTCTCCAGTTCGAGGCAAGCCTCGTCGCCGACGTGATCGGGCGGCCGCTCGAGGCCCTCGCACGCGACCTGGCCATCGCCGAGCGGGCCGCCGTGATCCACGTCGAGCGGCTCGAGGCAGGTCGCTTCTGCTTCGCCCACGACCTGCTGCGAGAAGCGCTGCTCGAGAATCGCTCCGCGATCGCGCGTGCGGCGCTCCACGCTCGCGTCGCGGAGCGGCTCGACGACCGCGGGCCCGAGCAGCGAGCCGCGCTCATCGAGGCGCTCGCCCTGCATTGGGATGCGGCACTGCTCGCGGGGCACGGCGAGCGGGCGATCCGGGCCCACCGCGAGGCGGGCGAGCATGCCGGCCGCCTCTGGGATTTCGAGGGGGCGGCCCGGCATGCGGAACGCGCCGCCGAGCTCGTCGCGCTCGAACGTGGCGCGCGGGACCGAGAGCGATTCCGGTGTCGGCTCGAGATGGGCCAGGCGTGGCTCGCCGCCGGTGAGTTCGAGCGCGCACGGGGCGTGCTCGAATCGCTGGCCGAAGAATCGATCGACACACCGTTTCGCAGCCTCGGAATCGAGGCGATCGCGGCGCTCGCATTCCGCAACGTCGGCAATACCGGCGACGTGCCCCACGCCCGGCTCGCCACGGCGCGACGACTCGCAGCCGCACAGCCGGCGGACGACGAGACGACGCGCGCACTGCTCGAGGCCTGCCTCTCGCTCGATGGCTATTGGGAGTCGTGGTCCGAGGCCGACGCCCTCTCGCGCATCGCCGTCGAACGCTGCGCCCGCGGGCCCAGCGACGCGCGCGCGGGCTGGGTCAGGCTCTTCGCCCTCAGCTCCCGAGAACGATTCACACAGCATCCGGAGCGACGCGCGGAGGCCCTCGAGGTCGCCCGGGAACGCCTTCGCCTCGCGCGCACGCTGCGTGCCCCCCTGGCCGAGCTTCACGCGCACTACAGTCTGCTGACGATCGCGCTCCAGACGATCCGGGCTACGGACGTCGAGACCCATGCGCGCGAAATCAGAGCGATCGCGACGCGCACACGCCATCCCGAGGCCTTGCGTATCGCCCAGCTCGTCGAATTCGAGCTCGATCTGATCGCCGGCAGTCTCGGCGACTGGGAGAGCCCGCTCGAGCGGATCCTGACCGATCTCGCACGCTGGCGTCCCAAGGACGAGAGCGATCTGCTCGCCGCCACCCAGCTCGCCTTCTTCCACGCAATCGAAGGTCGACTCGACGAATTGCTGCCCGCCTTCGATGCCTGCGTCGTCGATGCGCCGACCGAGGATGCAACGGGCGACCGGACGGCCGAAGCGATCGGTGTCCACTTTCGACTCGGACGCGCACTCGCACGCCTTCAGGGCGGGAACGCCACGGGCGCGCGCGACGACCTCGTTCGGGCCCTGGCAGCCTGCCCGAATGGCTTCCGTCCCGATTGGACACAGGGCATGAACCTGATGGTCGCGGCTTGGGTGGCGTGCGCCCTCGGCGAGCGCGCGCTCTGCCGGCAGCTCGTCGAATGGGTGCGACCGCTCGCGGGCAGCTACCTGACGCTCGAGTCCGCGACGGTCTTCGGCGCGGCCGACCGCCTGCTCGCGGCGCTCTACCGCACGCTCGGCGAGCACGCGCTCGCCGTCCGCGCCGGCGAGCGCGCCGTCGCCTCGGAGCAGACGCTCGGCCGCGGCGTCCTGCTCGCCTGGTCTCGCTTCGAGCTGGCCCGCGCGCTCGAAGCGCGCGACGGGGCCGGGGACGCGACGCGTGCGAAGCGTCTACGGACGGAGGCCGAGGGACTCGTCGCCACGAGCTCGATCGAGATCGCGGGCATTCGAGACGACGTGCACGATTAGTCGACGAACGAAGCTCCGCGATCGCCGGGAATCAATCCCACTCCGATCCCCCCGCCGAGTCGAGCAGCTCCGCTTCGAGCCGCTCGAGCTCCGCGCCCGAGCGGTCGTAGCGAATCGGATGGGCGTTCGGCGCCGGCCCTTCCCAGCCCGGCAGCAGCCCGCGCTCGTGGCACAGGAATTGCGCCTCGAGGTTCCTCCCCGTCAGTGCGTCGGCCTCACGTGAGGTCGCCAGCCAGGCGATCACGCGCGCGGTCACGAGCGCGGGTGCCCCGCCTTCGAAGCCGAAGGACTTCATGTCCTGCGCGATCCGCTCCGTCGCCGTCAGACCGGGGTGAACGAGAAAGGCGCGAATCCCGTCGCGCTCGTGCTCGGCCTTGAGGAAGCCCGGGATGCGATGCGCTCCCGCTTTCGAGATTCCGTACCCCATACCCCAACCGCCCTCGCCGGCCGCAGCGGGCGGGTCGCTATAGCCTGATGCGGACGTGACGAATGCGATCGTCGCGCCGCCCTGATCGATCATGGCCGGCAGCAGCTCTCGCGTGAGCGCGAGCGGCGTCAGGATATTCGCCTGGAGATGTCGTTCGATCACGTCGATCGGCGTGTCGAGCAGGCGATCCATGTGGCCCGGACCGACATAGCGTGCATTGTGCAGCAGTAGGTCGATCCCGCCCCAGCACTCGAGCACCCGCTCGGCGGCCGCCGAGAGGGACGCCGGCTCGAGCAGGTCGGCCGGCACGACGAGCGCGCGGCCGCCAGCCTCTCGAACCGCCTCGGCCGTCGAATCGAGACTCCCCGGCAACGGCGACGTGTCGCTCCGAGCGAGCGTCGACGAGTGTTCGCGCGCCTCGCCCTCG
Organism: Myxococcota bacterium; assembly: GCA_965223565.1. Taxonomy (GTDB): domain Bacteria; phylum Myxococcota_A; class UBA9160; order UBA9160; family UBA4427; genus UBA4427. The sequence continues at coordinate 92,823 of CBDCWV010000007.1, forward strand.
CGCACGGTCCGCGCCGAGAGCGCGACGTCGAATCCCTGGCGAGCCAGCTCGATCGCGCAGCTCCGACCCACGCCGCGGCTCGCGCCGGTCACGAACGCGACGGGGCGCTCCCTTCCGCCCCAGGCTCCGATTCGATCGCTCACGGCTCGCCCCTCCGAAGCTCGATCCCTCGCCAGTCGATTGCGCGAGCGGGGCTCAGAGCTCGGCCAGCCCCGGGTCGCGATGACCCGCCATGCGACCGCCGTCGGCGACGAACTCCGAGCCGGTCGAATAGCTGCTCTCGTCGGAGGCGAGGAAGAGCACGAGGCGCGCGATCTCCTCGGGCTGGGAGATGCGCGAGATCGGCTGTCCGGCGTAGGGATTCGTCGCAGCGAGATGACCGAGCTCGTCGCCGCCCAACATCGGCGTATCGACGCCGCCGGGATGCACCGAGTTGACCCGAATCCCGTAGCGACCGAGCTCGATCGCCGCGGTCTTGGTCATGCCACGAACGGCCCATTTGCTCGCGACGTAGCCCACGACACCCTCGACGCCTTCGAGACCCGCGTTCGAAGAGATGTTGACGATCGAGCCGCCGCCCGCATCACGCATCGCGGGGATCACGGCCCGCATGCCGAGGAAGACGCCGACCTGGTTGACGTCGACGACGGCGCGGTAGTCCTCGAGCGATTGATGCTCGAGCGATCCGGTACGCACGATGCCGGCGTTGTTGACCAACACATCGAGACGACCGAAGCGCTCGACCGTCTCGGAGACGACGCTCGACCAGAGGGCCTCCTGCGTCACGTCGAGGTGGACGAAATGCGCGTCCCCACCGAGCTCTGCTGCGACCTTGCGGCCGGCCTCGTCGAGCACGTCTGCGATCACGACCTTCGCGCCCTCGGCGACGAAGAGCCGCGCTTCGGCCTCGCCCTGACCGCGCGCGCCTCCGCTGATGAGCGCGACCTTGCCTGCCAGTCTCTGCATCACGTCCTCCGTCCGGGTCCCCATCCACGAACGCGCGGGCGACCCACCCGCCCGAAGCACGAGCGAGCGGGCCGGGGGCACCTCCGAGAACACTACGGCTTTCCGTCACCGGGTCCAGCACCAGCTCGACGATTGCCCGGGTCGCCCTGCGGAAGGCGGGGCACCCCAGCGACCGCGGTCGGCACCCGTGGCTCCCGCGACCGGCTGTGTCACGCTACCCGCATGCTGCCCAGACTCAAGTGGCTCGTGCTCGGCCTGCCCGCGATCCTCCTGCTCGCCGCCCTCGGCCTCATCTTCTTCGGCGACGCTTCGGAGCGCGCCGAAATCTGGGAACACGAGATCGAAGCCTTCGAGCAGGCCGATGCCGAGCGATTCCCCGAGGCGGGACGCGTGCTCTTCACCGGCAGCTCGAGCATCCGGCTGTGGTCGTCGCTCGAAGCGGACATGGCACCGCTGCGCGTGCTGAATCGTGGCTTCGGCGGCGCCCACCTGTCCCATGTGAACCACTATTTCGACCGAATCGTCGCACCCTATTCGCCCCGGGCCGTCGTCGTCTATGCCGGCGACAACGATGTCGCAGCGGGCAAGACCGCAGAGAAGGTCGAGGCCGACTTTCGAGCCCTCGTCGAGCGCGTGCACGCGCTCGACGCGGCGATACCGATCTATTTCCTCACGATCAAGGCTTCTCGCCTGCGCTGGTCGCTCTGGCCCGAGATGGACGCGGCGAACGATCGAATCAAGGCCCTCGCGTCGAACGATCCCCGGATCCGCGTGATCGACGTGAGCGCCCCGATGGTCGCTCGCGGCGAGGGCGACGCACCGCCGCGCGCGCTCTTCCGCTTCGACGGCCTGCATCTCTCCGACGCTGGCTATGCGCTCTGGACCGGGATCGTGAAGCCCCGGCTGCTGGCAGATCTGGGACCCGGCTGAGCGGGAATCCTGCGAGCAGGGGTCTCGCTGCGCGTTGCGCCGAAACGTGGAGCACGGGGCGCAAGTCTGGTAGAACCTCGGCTCCTGCGAAATCGCCAGAGGAACCATGAGCCAGTCTCCCCCGATCATCTATACCTGGACCGACGAGGCGCCGGCCCTGGCGACCCACTCCTTCCTGCCGATCATCCGCGCCTTCGCCGGCGCGACCGGCGTTCCCGTCGAGACCCGGGACATCTCGCTCGCCGGCCGGATCCTCGCCGTCTTCCCGGACCGCCTCGAGGCGGGGCAACGCGAGCCCGACGGCCTGGCCGAGCTCGGCCAGCTCGTGAAGACGCCGGAAGCGAACGTCATCAAGCTGCCCAACATCAGCGCCTCCGTTCCCCAGCTGAAGGACGCGATCGCCGAGCTCCAGGCCAAGGGCTATGCGCTGCCCGACTACCCGGAGGATCCGGCGAACGATGCCGAGCAACAGATCAAGGCGACCTACGACCGCGTCAAGGGCAGCGCGGTCAACCCGGTCCTGCGCGAGGGCAACTCGGATCGACGTGCACCGAAGGCCGTCAAGGAATACGCGCGTCGGAATCCCCATCGCATGGGCGCCTGGGCCGACGACTCGAAGACGCACGTCGCGACCATGCAGCAGGGCGATTTCCGCCACAATGAGCGGTCGGTCACGGTCGAGGCCGCGACGACCGTCGAGATCGTCCACACGGACGCAGCGACTGGTGCGAAGACGACGCTCAAGCCGGGCATCGAGCTGCTCCCCGGTGAGGTGATCGATTCGACCTTCATGAGCAAGCGCGCGCTCGTTTCGTTCCTCGAAGCGCAGGTCGAGGATGCACGCGCGCGGGGCGTGCTCTTCTCGCTCCACATGAAAGCGACGATGATGAAGGTCTCCGACCCGATCATCTTCGGGCATGCCGTGCGCGTCTTCTTCGCCCCCGTCTTCGAGAAGCATGCGGCCACGCTCGATCGACTCGGCGTCGACGCCAGGAACGGCTTCGGCGATCTCGTCGACAAGATGGCCGAGCTGCCGGACGCGGAGCGAAAGGCGATCGAAGCCGATATCGAAGCGTGTTATGCGGCGCGTCCGGCGATCGCCATGGTCAACTCCGACAGGGGCATCACCAACCTGCACGTTCCGAGTGACATCATCATCGACGCCTCGATGCCGCCGATGATCCGGGATTCGGGCGGGATGTGGAATCCGCAGGGTGAGCTGCAGGACTGCAAGGCCGTGATCCCGGACAGCAGCTATGCCGCCGTCTACCAGGCCGTGATCGAAGACTGTCAGGCGAATGGAGCCTACGATCCCGCGACGATGGGCACGGTTCCGAATGTCGGCCTGATGGCACAGAAGGCCGAGGAATACGGCTCGCACGACAAGACGTTCGAGATCGACGCCGACGGGAAGGTCGAGGTGATCGACGCCGGCGGTCACGTGCTGATGGAGCACGTTGTCGAGCGGGGTGACATCTGGCGCGCCTGTCAGGTCAAGGATGCGGCCATCCGCGATTGGGTGAAGCTCGCCGTCACGCGCGCACGCGCGACCGGCTGGCCCGCCGTCTTCTGGCTGGACGCCGATCGCGCCCATGACGCCCAGCTGATCGCCAAGGTCGAGCGCTACCTCGCGGACCATGATACGAGTGGCCTCGAGATCGAGATCATGAAGCCAGCGGACGCGACGCGCTTTTCGGTCGATCGGATCCGGCGAGGCGAGAATACGATCTCGGTGACCGGCAACGTGCTGCGCGACTATCTGACCGATCTCTTCCCGATTCTCGAGATCGGCACGAGTGCCAAGATGCTCTCGATCGTGCCCCTGATGAACGGTGGTGGACTCTTCGAGACCGGCGCTGGGGGCTCCGCCCCGAAGCACGTGCAGCAATTCGAGAGCGAGGGGCACCTGCGTTGGGACTCGCTCGGCGAGTTCCTCGCGTTGGCCGCCTCGCTCGATCATCTCGGAGACAAGTTCGACAACGCGGCCGCCCGTCTGCTCGGCGAGACGCTCGACGAAGCGACCGCCAAGCTCCTGATCGAGCGCAAGGCTCCGTCTCGCAAGGTGCACGAGCTCGACAACCGCGGCAGCCAGTTCTACCTCACGCTCTATTGGGCCGAGGCAGTCGCAGCGCAGACGACCGACGCCGCCCTCGCAAGTCGATTCGCCCCGATCGCACGAGAGCTCGCCGCGAACGAGGAGAAGATCGTCTCCGAGCTGAACGGCGCACAGGGACCGCCACAGGATCTCGGGGGCTACTACCGTCCCGATTCGGCGTTGGCCGAGCGCGCGATGCGGCCGAGTCCGACCTTCAACGCGATCATCGACGCGATCTGAGCCGCCACGTCAATCTGGCAGCGGTAGCCTAACGGCGCAGACGCACGTGGCCGGTCGCGTGTGGTCCGAGATCGGTCGTCGCTGCCAGCTCGACCTCGACTTCCTGTCCCCCGGAGACGTCTCGCTCGCTCACCACGCGACCCGAGAAGCGAAGCGTCTGGCTCGGAATCGCCGGTGCACCCAGCCGGATCGCGATCCGGGTGAGGCGCGCCGCGGGTCCTGCCCAATCCGTCACGTAGCGCGCGACGTAGCCGTTGGTCGTCAGGATGTTCATGAACAGGTCGGGCGCGCCCTGCGCGCGCGCGTAGTCCCGGTCGTGGTGCACCGGCATGAAGTCCCGGCTCGCGATCGCGCCGGCGATGATCACGGTCGAGGTCAGCGCGATCTCGAACGGGGGCAGCACCTCACCGCCTCGATCCGCATTCGCTTGCGACGATGCTTCGCTCGCCGGGGTCCGACCGGAGCCCGCCTCGACCCGATCCTTCGACTTCGCCCGAGCCGCCCGCGGGCTCTGCCCGTCGGCGTCGGCCGCGAACTTGTAGATGCGAAACCGCTGGCGACCGACGACCTCGTTCCGCTCGTCGGTATAGGTCGAGAGCCACGTGACGAAATAGCCCGAACCGAGGGCCGTCGTCTTGCGCTCCGAAATCGATTCGAGCCTCGCCTCGGACGCGAGCCGATCACCCGGACGCAGGTAGCGCTCGAATCCGAGCTCGGAGTTCGTCGCGAGCGTGCCGCGATAGCCCGCATCGGCGAGACGCGTGATCGGATTCTCGCCGCGAATCTCGTCGGCAGAGCCGCCGCGCTCGGCGATGCCTTCGAGCTTGGGGCGACCCATCGTCCAGGTCTGCAACATCGCGGGTGGGGCGACGATCCCTTCGAATCCATGCGCGCGAGCCGCCACGTCGTCGAGATAGACGGGATTGCGGTCGTCGAACGCGTCGACCCAGTGGCGAATCATCGGCACGTTGACCGGATCCGGCGCGATCGCCGGTCCCCCGGCCGAGAGCGGCTGCCCGATTCCCTCGAGCAGCGCGTCGCGCAGCGGATCCTCCGTCGTACTCATCGCCGCTCCGCCCCGTGAGACCGCGCCATCCACGACCCCGACGCCCAGCCGGCGTCAGACGGTCGCGGGCTGCAGAAGACCCATCGCATTGTCGCGCATCACGAGCTCGATCTCGGCGTCGCTGTAGCCCCGGCAGTCGTGGATGAAGTCGGTCGGCACCGCGAGCCCCTCGGCATGGGGATAATCCGAGCCGAAGAGCACGTGGTCGGCGCCGATCACATCTTTCAGCCCTGCGAGATCGTCCTCGTAGTAGGGGGCGACCCAGACGTTTCGCTTGAACTGCTCGACCGGGTCCGCCTGGAAGAACATCGGCATCTGCCCGTAGACCTTCTTCAAGCGACGAATTAGGGGCGCCACCCAATGGCTTCCGCACTCGACCGTTGCCACACGCAGCTGAGGATGGCGCGAGAAGACGCCGTGACAGATCATCGCGGCCAGCTTGTCGGCCACGGGCTCGGCCGACATCGCGATTCGCAAGGGGTCGAAGTCGAACGCCTTGAAGGTCCCACCGACACCGTACTGATCGGCGAACGCGTTGTAGCTCGCGTCGCCCGAGTGGATGCCGAGCGTCATCCTCGCCTCGGCCATTCGCGCCCAGAAAGGGTCGTAGATCGAGTCCCCGGGTGAGCCGTGCTTGGATCCGCGCACGCGACCGGGCGTCTGCGCGATCATCCGGGCGCCGTTCGCGATCGCCCACTCGAGCTCTTCGACCGCCCAGACCGGATCGCAGAGCGGGATATAGGGCGAGGCAAAGATGCGGTCGCGATAGCTGAATCCCCAATCCTCGAGCAGCCAGCGGTTGAAGGCGCGGAACGCCGCGCACATCGCCTCGGGATCCGCTTCGAGCGACGCCTCCATCCCGACCGCCAGGGTGGGAAAGAGCCAGCAGCCCTCGAGCCCCTGCGTATCGAGGAGCGCGATCCGCGCGTCGCGATCCGCGCGTCGCGATCGCGATAGGCGGGATCGATCGGGTCGAGCTCCCCGAAGAGCTCGACGATCCCCTTGCCCTCCGGATTCCGACCCCTGAAGTACTCGTCGAGGATGCCGGGCTTGGCAACCGGGTCGAAGGTCGGGTTGGGAATGAAGCTGTTGATCTTGCCGCCGACGAGCAGGCGCTTCTTGCCGCCGACGACCGCCCAATCCATGCAGCGCTTCTTCATGCGCGGTTCGATATGGCGGATGAAGGCGTCCTCGTGCTCGTAGTAGTGGTGATCGGCGTCGAAGGCCTGAAAGCTCAGGTCTGCCATGAATCTCGCTCCTCGCAATCTGTGTGGTCCGGGCCCTGTCGGGTCCCGGCCGGCCGATTCTGAACGATTCTTCTTCGATTTTCAATGAAATTTTGATAGATAATATTCAGCACCGCGACTCGATTCCGAGGAAGATCCCGAGATGCCCGCCTGCGAACCACAGCGCCGACGCCCGGATGCGCCCGCGACGCCGTCCGCCGCGACCGATGGCGCGACAGGCCACGCCGCCTCGCCAGCGGGCGCGGCGGCGAGCGAGGAGCCCCACCGCCGTCGCGAGAGCGAGCGGAAGCGGGCGCGGATCCTCGAGGCCGCCAGGGCGTGCCTGGGCGAGCGGGGCTACGCGGGCGCGACCGTGGGCGAGATCGCGCGGCGCGCGGGCGTCTCGAACGGCCTCCTCTACCGGTTCTTCCGAAACAAGGAGCATCTGGTCGAGCACGTCCTCGGCGAAGTCGTCCGGGCATGGGTGCGCGAGATGTTGCCGCGGGCGGACGAGTCGGCCTCGCAGGCGCTCGAAGGCATGTTCCGTCGCTCGGTCGAGTTCTGTCGCAGCCATCCGCTGTTGCCCGCCCTGCTGAGACAGGATCCCGAGCTCCAGCTCTCGCGTCTCCGTATCGCCGGCCGCGACCGCGTCCAGCCCCATCGCGAGCTCGTCTCCCGCCTGCTCCGCCAGGGCATCGCGGCCGGTGAGTTTCGCGGTGACCTCGACGTCCCGGCTACGGCCGACGTCCTCTGCCAGCTGCAATCGGACTATTCGAGTCGTGCCGCACGGGGTGACGATCAGTTCCCCGACGACCCGCGCATCATCGAGGCCGCGATCGGCCTGCTTCGCGCCGCCGTGGAGGCGAGGCGACCGCCGTCGCGCTAAACGCTCCCGGACCGAATCGCGATCAAGCGCGGGGAATGGTCGCGTCGCCGACCTGCTGGTCGAGCGCCTCGATCAGCGCTGGAATCGCCGGATCGTTCAGGTCCTGCGGCGGGACGAGCAGGCTGATCTCGATTCGTGCGACATCGCCGTAGCCGACGGGCTTCGCGATCACCCATTCCTGAGCGAAATGCGCGACGTCATCCTCGTCGATGACCTCTCGCGAATAGCGGATCATCGCGTTGCCCCCGAAGCTGACGCGCGTGGTGACGCCTCCGTACTCGAGATTGAGCTCCTTGCCGATCAGGCTCTTGACGTGTGCCACCTTGAGCGGAGACCCGTATTCCTCCGTCCCGGCCACGATCTGGAGCCGCACGTCCCCGACCTTCGCGTGGCGGTAGACACGCCCCGCCTCGGAATCACGCTCGAGCTGCCACGCCTCTGCGATCTGCATATCGAGGAGATCCGGGCCGTACTGAACGCGGCGCGTCGCCGGCGGCTCTGCCGTGCAGCCCACGACGATCAGTACGAAGACGAGAAGGCCGATCCGTCGCGACGGAATCGGCCGTGTGCGATTCGAAATCATGAGCGGGTGCATCGTTCCAGGACCTCCTTGCCCATACGACTCGACGTTCCGGGCGTCGCCCTCCTGCGCTTGGCGCAGCATCCGGCATCGACTCATGGAATCGTCCGAACCGGGGAGCGGCTTGACGGCCTCGCGGCCGTGCGAAGCGCGACTTCCGAGTCGCGAACTCGATCGGCGACCGCGCAGCCCGCCTGCGGCGCTCGCGCCGGGTGGGCCCGGGGAGCGCGCTCGCTACCGTCTCGCGATGGGACGCGAAGCTCGCCTGCCTGCCGAACCGGCCGAGATCGACCCCGGCTGGCTGAACGCGGCGCTCGCGGAGCGGCAGCCGGGCGCGCGGGTCGCCTCGGTCGAGGTTCTCGAGATCCATCACGGCACGAATTCGAACGCGCGGCTGCGGGTCGAATACGAAGCCGATTCGCCCGCAGGCCCCCTGCCCTCGACCTTCTTTCTCAAGCTGCTGCCGCTCGACCCCGTGCGACGCAAGACGATCGAGCAGACGGGGATGGGTCGCCGAGAAGCCCGCTTCTACCGGCACCTGGCCGACCACGTCCCGATGCGTGTGCCGCGACCCTACGTCGCCCGGCTCGACGAAGAGGACGGAAGCTTCGTGCTCCTGCTCGAGGATCTCGAGGCGAGCGGCTGCCGCCTCGCCGACCCGGTCCGGGGACTCGAGGTCGCTCAGGCGGCGGCGGCGATGCGTGACTTCGCGGCGCTGCACGTACGCTACGAAGACGTGCGCCGAAGGCGCGAGGAGGCCGGCTGGGTCGAAGCGATGGATCGCCAGAGTGACATGGGCGTCTGGATGCTCGAATACGGGCTCGAGCACCATCGTGACAAGCTGCGGGACGGCTTCGCCGAGATGGCCCGACTCTATATCGACCATCGTGCCACCCTCGACGAGATCTGGTCGCGTGGGCCGGTCAGTGTCCTGCAGGGCGACAGCCATATCGGCAATCTCTTTCTCGACGGTCGCGATGGCGATCGCGTCGGCTTCCTCGATTGGGGGTTGATTCAGCTCGGCACCCCCATGCGCGACGTCGGCTACTTCATCACGATGGCGCTCTCGCCGGAGAATCGACGCGCCCACGAGCGCGAGCTGATCGAGCGCTACCTCGAGGCACGACGTGAGATCGGCGGCGCGGCCTTCGAGTTCGACGAGGCCTGGCTCCTCCATCGCGTACACGCGGCTTACGCGGCGCCGGCGGCCTGCCCCCTCGTGCTCTTCCCCGAGGACGAGCCGAGCGAGAACCGAGCGCTCTCGCGCTCCTTTCTCGAGCGTGCGCAATGCGTGATCGAGGATCTCGATCCGCGCGCCGCCCTACGCGAGTTCGCGGGCTTCTGATTCGTGCCGCTCACCCGCGAAACGCGATGATCGCGGAATTCGTCGCTACGCTCTTGGATCGATTCCGACCGAGGAGACCGAGATGGACGATCGTGGCGCGCCGGGTATACCGAACGGATGGTATGCCGTCGCCTGGAGCAAGGACCTCTCCGTGGGCGACGTGAAGAGGATCCGCTACTTCGACAACGAGATGGTGCTGTTCCGAACGCGCTCCGGGAAGGCGCGCGTCCTCGACGCCTACTGCCCGCACCTCGGCGCGCATCTGGCCGAAGGCGGCCGCGTCCAGGGCGAGTCGGTCCGCTGTCCCTTTCACGCCTGGGAGTTCGACGGCGCGAGCGGTGCCTGCTCGAAGATTCCCTACTGCGCGAAGATTCCGCCCCGCGCCCGAGTGCGTGCCTGGGAGGTGCGCGAGCTCAATCACATGATCTTCGTCTGGCACCACGCCGAGGGCAAGGCACCGAGCTGGGAGGTGCCGCGCGCGCCCCACTACGAGGATCCCGATTGGAGCCCGGTGCGCACCTTCGAGATCGAGGTCCCCGTCCACATCCAGGACATGGCGGAGAACAATCTCGACCCCGTGCACTTCCAATACGTGCACAAGATGAACGACACGCCGGACACGGAGATCTCCTTCGAGGAAGACGGTCGCGTGCTCCATGCCGTCAGCTACAGCACGCAGGACACACCAGTTGGTACGTTCGACATGCAGCTCGTGCGGGAGACCTGGGGTCTCGGACTCGGCACGGTCGAGAGCTCGGGCATTCCGGGCGTCGGTCTCTACATGTTCACGTCGACCTCGCCGATCGATCGCGACACGACGATCTCGCGCTGGGCGCTCACGACGACGAACAACGCCGTCGACCTGGCCGGCGAGGAGTGGATGGAGAACATCACCCAGGGCGTCTACGACGACCTCCGGATCTGGCAGAACAAGATCCATCGCGCCGAGCCCGTCTTCTGCGAAGCGGATACGTTGCTCGTCGAGTTCCGTCGCTGGGCGCGTCAATTCTACTCGCCCGGCACCGAGAGCTAGCGAGCACGACGCCGCACCGCGAATCGATGCGGCGCCTCCACCCGTCGTGGCGACACGACACAGCGATTGGAGACCACGATGAGTGATCCCGAGACACGGGCCGCGCGCAGCCTCGACGTGCTGACGACGATCTCCGGCTCGGCCGAAGGCGGTCGGGCGTTGGCCGATTTCTTCGAGGGCCGGGGCGCGCTCGGTAGCCTGGCGCAGCTCACCGGGGCGGGCGAGATCTGGGCGCGCGACGCGATCTCGCGGCGCGATCGGAGCGTCGTCGTGATCTCGACGCTCGTCGCGCTCGCGCGTGAGGTCGAGCTGAAGCAACACGTGGCCGGGGGTCTGAACCATGGACTCACGCTCGATGAAGTCGACGAGATCATGATCCAGCTCGCCGCCTACGTCGGGCTGCCCTTCGCGCTCGCCGGATCACTCGTCGTCGACGCCGTCGTCGCAGAACGCGATGGGACCGAGACGCGCACCCAGCCACGCGCGAAAGCGATACCCCAGGATGACGAAAAACGTCGTGCGGCGGGACTCGACGTCCTGACGACGCTGCTCGGCGACCCGAATCTCGACAAGGCGGCTACCGAGAAAGCGATCCTCGACGCCCAGGGTGATATGGGCTGCCTCGTGATGGACTACTCGTTCGGCGACGTCTGGTCGCGACCGCAGCTCTCGCGCCGGGATCGCAGCCTCGTCGTGATCTCGGCGCTGACCGCGATCAACATGACCCACGAGCTCGAGATCCACCTCGGTGCCGCGCTCAACCACGGCCTCACTCGCAGCGAGATCGAGGAGGTGATGATCACGATGGTCGCGTATGGGGGCTTTCCGCGCGCGATCGATGGAATGAATCTCGCCCGCAAGGTCTTCGAGGCTCGGGGCCTCTGATTCCGGCTTGCCGAGTCGGCCGGGATTCCCTCCCTCGACGGGCGGATCTCCGGCTCGTCGTCCCTATCCGGGGCTCGCTCCGATCAGCAGCAATCCTCCGCCCAGGCAGACGAAGGCCGTCAGGAAGACGACGAAGCAGTAGCCCATGATCGCGCGCGCACGGAGCCCGACGATCGCGAGCAGGGGCAGCGCCCAGAAGGGCTGGATCAGGTTCGTCCACTGGTCGCCATAGGCGACGCCCATCACGACCACGGGCGCCGCGACGCCGAGCTCGCGCGCCGCCTCCAGAAAGACGGGGCCCTGAACGGCCCACTGCCCACCGCCCGAGGGCACGAAGAAGTTGAGCACGCCACCCGACACGAAGGCCCAGAAGCCGAGCGTCTCGGCCGAGGCGATCGAAACGAACCCATCCGAGAACAGACCGACCAGCTCGGTCTGCGTGATGAGCGCGACGATCCCGGCATAGAACGGGTACTGCAGGACGATCGGGCCGAGCGTGTGGCTCGCATTCGCGACGAGACGCAGATAGTGGAGTGGAGAGCGCGCGAGCAGCAGTCCGAGGGAGAGGAAGCTCCAGTTGACCAGGTCGAGCGTCAGCTCGAAGCCGCGCGTCCAGAACCACGAGACGATGAAGGCCAGCAGCAGCAATCCGAGGGCTGCACTCAAGCCGCGTGCGTGATCGAGCCGCTCCGCGAACGCGGGTCGATCGGAGCCCGTGCGAGCCGGCTCTGCGACGGCGATCTCGGGCTCCTCCTCGATCAGCTCGACGATCCTGTCATCACTCGGCGCGAGTCGACTGACGACGAAGGCGACGGCGACGAGCGTCGAGCCGGCAAGCGCGAGATTCCATGGCGTAAAGGTCGTCTGCGTGACGGGCACGATGCCCATCATCGGCTCGAGTGGATGCCCCGGCGTCGCGACCGCGAGCGGCGCCGTACCGGAATAGCCCATGTGCCAGATCACGAAGCCACCATAGGCACTCGCCACCAGCAGCGGGAAATGCAGTCGGAGACCGCGCGCACGTCCTTCGCGTGCGATCGCACGAGCGCCGAGCGCGCCGACCACCAGACCGAGCGCGCCCGCGATCATGCTGGCCGACCCCGAGAGCAGCGCGAGGAGCGCATACGCCGAGGACGCGCTTCGCGGCCAGCGTGCCACGGCGTCGATCCCGCGACCGACGAGGTCGGTATGGGCGAGCGCGTGTGCACAGACGAGCACGATGCAGATCTGCATCGCGAACCCGAGGAACGCTGTCAGCCCGACGCCCCAGATCTCGAGGGCGGCCGAGGCGGTCGTCGGCGTCGCGACGACCGCCATCAGGAACGTCAACCCCGTGAGCGCGATCGCGAAGACGAAGGGATCGGGGTAGTAGCGTTCCGAGAAGACGACGAAGGGCTCAGCGATCCGATCGAGAGAGAGGCGCATGGCGGAAGAGCCTAGCCCGATCAACCCGCGTGGAACGCGACTGCTCAGCCGTCGTCGAGCAACGCCAGGAGGCCGGCCCGGGCTCGATCGAAGGGATCGATCGGGTCCGTCCCGGCACGACACGGCCCGTCGCGGCCGCCGAGCCTTCGCGGCAACACGGAACCGAGGAGTGGGTGGAGACTCTGCACCAAAGCGAATCCCCAGATCGCCGCCGCGCCGCCAAGCCAGGTCGGCGAGCCCAGCCAGCCAGCGAAGCCGAGGGCGACCACGCCCAGGCAGCCCTCGAGGAGAAAGGCGGGCGCGTTTCTCGTCGCGGGCTCGAGCGCGGTCCGCACGACCGCGAGCACGAGCGTCAGACCGAGCGCGAGCTCGCCGAGATCGCGCGCGAGCGCGACCACGACGCCCGCCCCGACGAGCGCCACGAGCGCGCCCCGTACGCTTCGCCGGGGAGTCGTTCCGAGACAGAACGCGTAGCCGACCAGCGACGTCGTCAGATGCAGGGTCCAGACGCGCGCGCTCCCGACGATCGACGCGAGGGCGAGCTGCGCGAAGACGAACGCGACCGCCGACAGCGCGGCGAACGCGAGACTCGATCCGAAGCGTCGCACGCGCATCAGCTCTGCCCCCCGTCGCGTCCGAACGATGCCGTCGGATCGACTCCGCGAGCTGCCTCCCGTCGGCGCAGCAGCTCGAGCTCGACCTCCTCGTCACTCACCGCGGCGACACCTTCCCAGTCCGAGAGACCCGGGCATGCGGGCTCGGGGCGTGCAAGGGCCGCGCGCACGCGGGGTCGCAGCTCCGCGAGCTGACTCTCCTGGCTCGCGAGCCGTTCGGCCAGCTGACCCCTTCGCTCGTCGAGTCGCGCGGCTCTCGCAAAGAGCGAATCGAGCGCCTCGCGACGTGGCAGGAGGCGTCGCACGGCGAAGCGCGCGAGCTCCGGATCGTCGCCCCGCAGCGCGAGCTCGACGTCCTCGTCGAGGCTCGCGACCTGCGCCTCGAGACGCGCGCCCTGCTCGCTCGTCTGGCGCCGTTCTTCTTCGAGCGCCTCGAGCTCCGCGCGTTTGCGCGCGACCTCCACCTCTGCTTCCCGCAGATGTTGTTTCAGGACGAGCGATCGCTCCTCGATCTGGTCCATCATGCCGTGTGCATCCGCGCGCAACATGCGCCCGAGTCGTTCGAAGACCTGCATCCGGATTCTCCTCTCGAATCGGCTTCGACTTCGCACGCTCACGTCACGCGAGCGCCTCGTCTGCCGGTCGGGTTTCATGCGACGCCGTCTAGCGTTTGGCACCCTTGCGTCGGCCATCGGTGCCCGCCTCCAGGAGACGCTTGCCGAGCTCGTTCTGGATCGTCGACTGCTCGGCCGGCGGCGCCGCGGCCGCGGCCTCGATCTCGTCCTTCAGTGCTTCGAGATCCCGGAAGCTGCCGGTCTCCTCGCGCATATAGCCCAGGGCTTCGAGCTCGCCGTAGTCGACCGAATCGAGGGCCTGCTGCGCGGCGCCGTACTGGCCACGCGAGACCAGCTCCGAGACCGACTGGCGGACGCGATTCACCACGTCGTCGGCGTGATGGCGGGCGACCGCATCTCCGTCGAGACTCGCGACGAAGCGCGATTCATCGACGACCGCCGCGATCTGCGGCAGATCCGCGAGCACGACGGACTGTCGCTCCCCACCCTGCGACGGCGAGTAGCGGAGGTGCACGTCCCCGAGGCGCGTCGTGCCGGCGCGGTCGGCAGGCACGCGCAGCGTGATCCAGAGACTGCGCGACTGACCCGCGAAGAGCGCACCCGGGCGCAGAATCGCATGGCCGGCGTGACGCTCGATCGGATAGCCGGCCGCGTCGACGACCACGACGCCCGGCGGCGTGTCGATCCGGATCTCGAGCGCGCTTGCCACGGTCTCTCGCGCGGACTCGAACTCGTCCTCGAAGATGCCGCCCAGAACCTCGACATGTGGCACGTAGTAGAAGTTGCCCGTCCCGGCGTCGGCGAGTCTCGCCATCAGTCGCTCGTCGAACCCGTCCCCGACGCCCACGGAGGAGAGCACGTACTCGCCCCGAAGCGCCCGTGCGGCGCGACGCGACAAGCCAGCCGGCGTCGCATCGCCCTGATTCGCGTGTCCGTCGGAGAGCAGGAGCACCCGCGCCATCCGCCCGACTTCGCGCGTCGACGAGACGAGCGCATCGGCCCGATCGAGCCCCGCCGACATGTTCGTACCGCCGCCCGCGGTAATCGATGCGATCTGCGCGAGCCACCGCTCACGTGCTTGCGGCGTGGCGTCCGAGAGTGGGATCACGAGCTCGGAAGCGTTCGCGTAGGTGACGAGCGCGAGGCGGTCACCCGCGGAAAGGCGACTGATCAGCTCCCGCACCGCGGCGAGCGCCTTGGCGAGCGGCTCCCCTCCCATCGAGCCGGAACGGTCGAGAACGACGACGACGTCGGTCGGGCGACGGGCCTCCCGTGGCCCCTTCGATTCGGTACCCGTCGCGGTCAATTCGAGATGCAGCTCGCCATTCGATCCGACGTGAACGGCACTCCGATCGAGGCGAGCTGAGAGGCGCAGCGCTTCGGACGAGACCGTCTGGGAAAGCCCAGCCGGATCCAGGGGGTCGACGCGGCCCGGCGTGCCCGCCGGCCAGCCCGACTGTCGCGCGGCCTCCGCACCGCCGATCGTGAACGCGAAGAGCGCACCGACGAGCAGCCAGATCCGTGCACGAGATCCAACGCCCGCGCCGATGCCCTGCCCTGTATCTCGAGCTTCGTCCTTCTTTCCATCCGACATGTCGATCTCCTAGACCGGGGGCCCGAAACACGTCGCAAAGGCTCGTGCACGGCACCTCGTTTCGAATGGGATGGATACAGAAAGCGCTGCTCGTGTTCCGTCAAAGCTTCGTAAGCGACGCTGCTTCCGGGTTTACGAAGGCTTTACACCCGTTTCGCCGATGCATGGACGGAAGCGAGTTAGACTCCGGAGTCAGGCCCATGGAACGCATTGAGACGGAATCACCGAAGTATCCGATTCTCGTCGTCGAGGACGAAGACGCGATCCTGCGTGGACTCTGCGACGTACTCGCGTTTCAGGGCTATGCGCCGACGGGTGCTTCGCGCGGCGACCTCGGCCTCGAGATGGCGCTCGCGGACGACGCCGACTACGCACTCGCGCTGCTCGACGTCATGTTGCCCGGGCTGAACGGCTTCGAGGTCTGCGAGCAGCTGCGCGCGGCGCGGCCCGCACTACCGATCCTGATGCTGACGGCCCGGGGCTCCGAGGAAGACGTGCTCCACGGCTTCCGCTGCGGCGCCGACGACTACGTCACGAAACCGTTCTCCGTCTCCGAGCTGGTCGCGCGTGTCGCGGCGCTCTTGCGACGCGCGGGCACGAGCCCCACGACGGATGCCGCGAATGCGAACCGCTCGACGGCAAACGCGTCCCCGCGAGCCGAGCAACTGGATCGTGCAGACTTCGAATTCGGTCCCTGGCGGGTCGAGCCGTCGGAGCGACTGGCGCGTTGCGGCGAGCGAACGATCGATCTGACCGCGCGCGACCTCGAGTTGATGTCGTTCTTCGCGCGCGAGCGCGGTCGCATTCTCAGCCGGCGGAGGCTGCTCGCCGAGGTCTGGGGCTACCCCGATCCCGATCGGATCGAAACGCGCAGCGTCGACATGCACATCGCGAAGCTGCGCAAGAAGCTCGACAGCCAGGAGGAGCGCGCCGCCGAGGCCGCGAACGGGGCGCGACCGGATGCCCTGATCGAGACGATCCGGGGCGAGGGCTACCGGTTTCGCGGCTGACGCGGAAGCGGGCTGGCAACCGGAAGAATATGGCAAAGCTCCGCTGGACACTCCTGCTCCTGGCGATCGGGATCGCGTTGCCGGCGACCCTGATCGTGATTCGCGCGCAGCAGAGCCTCGAGCTCGAGACGACCTACCGCCACGAGACCGTCGCCGAGCGCATCTTCGACGAGATGGAGCGATCGCTCTCGGATTTCCTGCTGCGCGAGCAAGCGCGGCCGCCCGACGACTACGACCGGGCACTCGGGAGTGCGCTGGCCAATGCGCGATCCGATCCCGCCTTCACCGTCGCCGCCGCGCCCTACGTGCTCGGCTGGTTCCGGATCGGTCCCGGCGGTCGGATCGACGTGCTGCCCGCAGCCGATCCCGATGCCGATCGGCTGACGAGCGTCTTGCGCGGGGCAATCGAGGGAAGCGGCAGCCGCTCGGCACGCGAGGGGCAGCCAGAGGAGCGCCCCGCCGATGATGGCTCGATTGCAGAGCGAACTCGAGCCGAGGAGGACGGCGCTCTTCGCGAACGGAAGGACGCGGCACCCGCGCCGGGACGCACGAAGTCCGTGGGACGTGCACGTGTCGACAAGCGGAAACGCGCCGAATCCGAGGCCGATGTCGGGCGCGACCCACTCGCCTCGGCGGACGAATCGACGGCCTACGAGGTGCTGCAGAACCTCAACCGGGCGGGATCGCTTCGCAGCGAGCGACAGAGCAAGGCCGTGCTCGAGGGCGCACACGAGCGCTCGCGACGAAGTCGGAACGAAGCACCGCAGCAGCTCGACCGACTCGCGTCGCGCGAGCCGACCGGACCGAACGAGGCCGCTGCGAGCGCAGCCCCGCCTGCGCCGCTCGCCGCGAAGGAATCGAGCGGCGCCGGCGGCGCGCGAGGCGATCGGCTGGCCGATTCTTCGTTCGCGAACACGATGGAGGATGGAATCCCGGACGCAGCCGCCCTAGAGCTGGAGATGCTCGGCTACGCCGATGCCGATTCGGAAAAAGCGGGTCGCCCGGAGCCCCGGGTCGATTCGGAGCACGTCTTCCGCGTGCCAATCGAGACGACGGAGCGGACCGAGACCGCGGCCGGGCGCCTCGCCGCCTCGATCGTCGACCCGCTGATCGGCCGACTCGTGGACGACGACACGATCGTCCTGACGCGTTCCGTCTGGCGAGCGGAGCGCGTCGAACGCCAGGGCGTCGTGCTCGACCGGGCGACGCTCGTCGAATGGCTGAGGGAACAGGTTCTCGGCCGGGCCGGTCTGCTCGAGCTCGCCCGTGTCGACTTCGGTGCAGCCGATTCCTTCATCGCGGTCGACGGCGACGACGAGATCCCCGAGGCCATGGGGCCCTACCGCTATCTCCACCGCTTCGCAGAGCCCTTCGACGGGCTGATCGCCCGCCTCGATCTCCACCCATTGCCGGACAGCGATACCGGACGCTCGATCCACGCCCTCGCGCTCCTGCTCGCGATCGCGGCGGGAATCGGACTCTTCGCCGTCGACCGTATGACGCGAGTCGTCGTCGACTTCGCGAAGCGGCGCAGCGATTTCGTGGCCGCCGTCTCCCACGAATTGAAGACCCCGCTGACGGCGATACGCATGTACGGCGAGATGTTGCGCGACGGTCTCGTTCCATCCGAGAACAAGCGGGCGGAGTACTACGCGACGATCACGGACGAGTCGGAGCGGCTCTCGCGTCTGATCGACAACGTGCTCGAGTTCTCACGGCTCGAGCAGAATCGGCGAGAGTCCGACATCGTGATCGGCGATCCGACCGCGAGCGTCCGAGCCGCGGTCGACCGCCTGCGCCCGCATGCAGAACGTTCCGGGCTCGCTCTCGTCTTCGAGGCGGACGAGCCCTTGCCGCGTGTGCGCTTCGACCGGGACGCTCTCACCCAGATCGTCTTCAACCTCGTCGACAACGCGATCAAGTACGCGGCCGATTCGACTCCGCCCCGGATCGAGATGGCGCTCGCACGAGGCGAGGACACTGTGCTGCTCTCGGTTCGGGATTTCGGAGGGGGCGTCGAGGCGACGCAGCTCGAACGCATCTTCGAGCCTTTCTACCGCGTCGGCGACGAGCTGACGCGTACGAACACGGGAACCGGAATCGGCCTCGCACTCGTCCGCGAGCTCGCGGTCGCGATGGGCGGGAGCGTGCGGGCAGAGCGGGCAGACGGCGGGGGACTGCGCGTGACGGTCGCGCTCGGCGCGGCCTGAGAGCGACCGTCGTCCCGACCGCGCATCGCGTCCCTGCCAACATGCGGCGACACGCATGCGGACCCCCCGTCGATCTCTTGCACGATCGACGGGGGGCCCGGCTCCTTCCCAGAGCAGCCGCGAATCAGGGACGGAACGAGCCGTAGGGCGGCACCGCGACGACGATCGGCTCCGTCGAGAGATCGTTCCAGATCTGGTATTGCCGATGGCCGTAGCGGAACTCCTGAACGTCCTCGTAGATGCGACCGTCGTAGGTGCGTACGAAGGCGACGACACGATCCGTGCTGCCCCCGTCGGCGACGACGGCGTGCTCGACACGCAGTCCACGCCCACCCGGGGCGAAGCGCACGGGTCGGAAGCTCCAACGACCTCCGTTCCAGTGGAACTCGACGAGGCCACCCGTCGTGCTGCCGTTCACCTCCGAGTAGCCGAAGGCGCTGATACGCAGGTTCGCCATGTCATTCGAGGCACCGTTGTACCAGACGACGCTCGACGTCATCTTGAACTTGCCCCCATTCAGCTCGGGCGGTGCGCCGTGATTCGTCCAGCGCGTATCCCAACCCAGGCCCGTATGCCATTGCGTGTGGAGCTCGAAATCGCCGTTGTCAGACTGGGCGACGGCGAAGACCACGATGCGACCCTTTCCGCCGAAGGCGGGGACACCCGTGTAGTAGGTCGTCGCGAGCGGTGCGCCATAGACCGCACCCGCAGGCGATCCCAGGCTATGCCACTGGTAGTCGATGTTCCCGCCAGAGACCTCCGCACCCTGGAGAAAGGCGATCTCGGAACCGTTGATTCCCTCGTCTCCCTGTGCGAGCGGATCCGTCGCGACGAAGACGTATTTCTGCTCCTCGTGAAACGCGGGGTCATCGAAGTTCTGATAGTCGTGCAAGACCGAGACGGCGCTGCCGCTCCCGACCGTCACGCCGGTATGGTCGTCCGGCACGCCGTGGTCGAACCAGCTCGTCGCACCCGTGCGAATCTCGCGGTATTCGACGAGCGGAAGGTCGGGACCGTTCTGCCATTGGCTGTGCTTCACGAAGTTACGCGGCAGACCGGTACCGAAGACGTGTCGCCGATAGGTATTGGCGGTCCCGGGCACGATCGACTCGAGCGTCGTCTGGGGATTGAAGTAGTCCCAGCCGGAAGGAACGAAGTTGCCGCCGGCGGTCGTCACGCTCGCATTGTGCCCTGCGTAGGCGATCGTGCCGGCCGGGGCGTCGACCTCCATCACGCCCAGCTCGTAGCTCGGGAGCGAGCCCGAAGAAGGCTCGGCCTCCCCCTGGTAGAGGAAGTAGTCGGGCTCACCCTGACCCCAGCCGCGCGCGATCGGCAGACCGTAGTCGAGACCCGGATCGTCGCCGCTATTCGGGATGCGGTCGATCGGCGCGCCGGAGAGATCGCCCAGGTGATCCCAATCCGACCAGCTGCCCTGCTCGCTGTCCCAGAATCGCGTGGAGATGCCCCGCTTCGTCACGGCGAAGAGCGAGATCGTGTGGACCTTGCGCCAGGTGAGCCCACCGAAATGCTTCCAACGCGACCGCACGCCGGCGCTCGGCAGCATCGGTCCCAGATTGCCGTCGGCGACATTGCGATCGGTTTCGAGCTGAATCGGTCCCAGGTTGAGGAGCTGGGCGGCGGCGGTACCGGCCAACGCGACCTGGATCGTGACGGCGAGGAGCGCCCAGCATGCGCCTGCGGATAGGATTCCCTTCGTACTCGGTTTGAACCGGCTCATTTCGGACCTCTCGAACTCTTGGGCGAAGGCCTCGCTCATGGCCCTTCGCGCACTGCTCGACGCTCGGGCACGTCGCCATGGCGTCTCAGGGCGAAATTACGCGCACGAGAGGCCCCACTCTGTGAAGGGCTTCACGCAACCGGATGACCATTTGCTGACCAGTTCTGACCGACGGGTCGAGCCGCAAGCAGGTGGGGTGCGACGAGCGTTCAGCCCCGCGCGTCGGCCACGGCGACGACGCCCGCGGCCAGCCAGCCCTCGATCTCGTCCGTCGTGAAGCCGACCTCGTCGAGCAAGGCCCGGGTGTCGGCGCCCGCGGCGAACGCGCCGCGCAACGGGACCGACTCGCCGCTCGTGAGCGAAGCGCCGTAGCGCCGGTAGGGACCGGCGATCGACTCGGCGACGTCGACGACCACGCCATCGTCGCACGCCCAGGTCTGTTCGAAGAGCCAACGGCTGTAGGGCCCCTCGTCGGCTCGCACGCACGCGACGCCGCACGCGGCGAGCTTCGCTTCGAGCGCGTCCGCGGGCTGCTTGACGATCGCCGCGGAGAGCACCTCGACCAGCGCCTCCGCATGCCGACTACGTTCGGCGGCCGTCGCGAAGCGCGCGTCGCTCGGGATCGACGCGAGCCCGAGCCCTTCACAGAGTCGCTGGAAATCCCGTTCGCCGGCCACGGCGAGAAAGAGCCAGCCATCCGAGGCGCGATAGAGTCGGTAGAGCGGGCCCAGACCGTCGAGCTCGGCGTCGACCTCCCGAAAGGGCGGCCCCGAGCTTGCGGCATCGCCACGCTCGACCGGACCGACCGGGCGGACGAAATCCGCAGACATCATCATCGCGTTCGAGAGCATCATGCGCGTTTCGATCTCGATCGCTTCGCCCGTCCGCTCACGCGCATAGAGCCCCATCGCGACGGCGGCAGCCGCCGCGACGGCCGAGTTGAAATCGGGATTCGCTTCGTTCGAGGCTTCGAGCCGCCGCGAGACCCGCGCCAGCTCATCGAGTGAGAGCTCCGTCTCGGGCGGCGGCGGACAGCCCTCGCCCGCCTGCGCCCAGGCGCCACCGGCGACGGCACCGCCCGTCACGTGAAAGGCCGGCGCGTAGGACTTCGGTCCGCGCGATCCGTAGGAGCCATTGTAGAGATAGACGAGTCGCGGATTGATCTCGCGCAGCGTCGCGAAATTGATCCCGAGACGTTCCGGCACGCCGGGTCGGTAGCTGTGGAGCACGACGTCGGCGCGCTCGACGAGTCGATGGACGATCTCCCGCGCTTCCGGGCGCTTCAGATCGATCGCGAGACTCTCCTTACCCTGCACGATCTTGTAGGCGACGGGCCCGGTCGTACGCATCGGGTCGCCCGCAAGGGGCTCGAGCTTGATCACCCGGGCACCGAGCTCGGCGAGCTGTGTCGCAGCGAACGGCAGCGCGATCCACATCCCGAGCTCCAGCACGGTCACGCCCGCCAACAGACCGGGCCCCGGCGAGGACGCGACGGGCGTGATGCGGGGCCCGTCCTCACTCTTTGCCTCGAAACACGCCTCGTGCGCACCGAGTCGGGGGGCGGGGCCACGCGGTCGCAGCGGTCGCGCCGGCACGTCGAAGACGGGACCCAGCTGTCGCGTCGGCCGACCGTCGACATCGGGCAGCGACACGACGTCACCGATCGCTTCGAACTGATCGTGCGCGAGCGCCTGACCCGGTGCGTGGAAAGGCTCGGCCGAGAGGTTGCGTTCGTCGGCGAAACGTCGCCGCCATTCGTCCCAGGTGTGCTCCGCGATCTTCTGCTGGATCTTCGCGCGCTGGCTGCGCTTCACGCTGTTGTCGGCGGCGGGCCGCATGGCTTCGAGATAGTCGATCTCGCCTTCGAGCCCGAGCACGCGCAAGAAGTCCGCGAAGAGCGCCGGACCGTTCTGCGCGAACTGGATCCAGACCCCGTCGGCCGTACGCGCGACGGCGTAGGGCAAGAAAGGCACGTCTTCGAGACGGAGCGGGGGCGGACCACCGGGCATCCAGCCCGCCAGGTCGTAGATCGTGAGTGCGCGGGCGAGGCTCGTCTCGACCAATCGGCCGCCGCCGCCTTCGCGGGCGCGTGCTCGCAACGCGCCGAACACACCCCCGACGAGTGCCATCGCAGCGCCGAAGGCGACGACGGGCGCCGCTGCGAAGGCAGGCCTCGTACCGTCGTGGAGCGTCGAGAACTCGTACATGCGACCGCCACGTGCCTGCATGACCGCGTCGTAGACAGGCACGTCGCGGTAGGGTCCGTCTCGACCAAAGCCGGTCACGCCCGCGTAGACGAGCTCGGGTGCGAGCGATCGCACGCGCTCGGGCGTCAGATCGAGCCGATCGAGACTCGCCGGCTTGAGGCCGATCAGCAGGACGTCGGCCTGGCGCAGCAGACCGATCGCCGCCGCGCGATCCGGCTCCGCGGACAGATCGCACACGACGCTGCGCTTGCCCCGCCCCCAGATCGCGAAGGCCTGCTCGTCACGCAGCGGACTGCCGCCGGGCGGCTCGAGCATCACGACTTCGGCACCGGCATCGGCAAGCGTCATGCCGGCGAGCGCGACCGATACGCTCGATCCGATCTCGATCACCTTGAGACCCGCCGCGATTCCGTCGTCGAATGACATCTTCGCGCCTCCTCCCTCGAACGGTCGCACATTCCGACGCCCGGGGCGCCGCACGGACCACCGGGCGACGCACGACCGGCGCCGATCCGCAGCGCGGCAGGCACGACCCAATCGGTCTAACGTCGAAGCCGGCGGGTGGCCGCGAAACGCGTCTCCATCCAGCCAGCGATTCGGAGAGGACCGACCATGCCGATTCAGCGCTTCGCACCCATGTCCAAGCGTTTTCCCACCTTCGACTGCGACGCACACGTGGCCGAGCCACCCTGGATCTGGGAGCGCGCGAAGGAATGGCTCACACCCGACGAGTTCGAGGCGCTCGTGCATTCGATCCAGTACGACGCGGAGGCGCGCTCGCTCGTCGTGAATGGACGCGCGGGTGCCGGCATCGGCGCCCAGCGGATCGGCGGAACGCCGGGCCTCGTGAACGTCTTGTCACTCGCCGGTCCCGGGCTCAAGCACGACGTCCAACGCGCGCTCAACGTGCGCAACCTCGATCCCGAGACCGCCATCAGTCAGGAGCAGGCCGCCTACCTCGACCATCGCGGCGCCTACGATCCGAAGGCACGGCTACGCGACATGGACGTGCAGGGAATCGACCAGGTCATGATCATCCCGAGCGACATCGACACCTACCCGTGGATCCAGGACGCGCGCGGTGCGCGGGCGCTCTGCAAGGCCTACAACGAATGGGCCTTCGACTATTGTCAGGAGGATCCGGAACGGATCTTCTTCGCTGCACTGCTGCCGATGCAGGATCCCGTCTACGCGACGCAGGAGCTCTATCGCGTCGCCGAGAAGGGCTGTCGCGTCGCACTCGTGCGTCCGATCGACGCGATGGGCAACTATCCGCTCCAGCCGAAATACGATCCGCTCTGGCACGCGATGGAGGAGACGGGCGTCGTCTACGGGATGCACCCCTTCCCGGCGATGGGCGCGCTCAAGCCGCCGGGCTACACGGAGCAGCACTCACCGGCGGAGCTGATCCACAAGACCTGCTCGAGCTCGGGCCTACAGCATTTCTTCCTGACGAACGTGCAGAATTTCCAGTCCGAGGCGGCGCTCTGGGTCACGCTCGTATTGATGTCGGGCTTCTTCGAGCGTTTCCCGGGTATCCGTGCCGGCGTCTTCGAGGCCTCCTCGACCTGGCTCTCGTTCCTGCTCGACGAATGCGACAAGCACTACCTGCTCTACCGGAACGAGCGAGCGCTCGCGCCGCTCTCGCGACCGCCGAGCGAGACCTTCGAGCAACATTGCGTGACCGGATTCGAGGGCGACGAGGCACCGCCGTCGAAGCTCCCGGCCTTCTACGAGAATATTCTCGCCTGGTCTTCGGACGTGTATCACCACGACGGGGATGACGTTTGGCGAGCGATGGAGACGATGCAGGCCTGCGATCTGCCCGAGTCCTACCAGGAGAAGTTCCTCGGCGGAAACGCCCGCGCGCTCTACGGCATCGACGCGCCGAAGCGATTCATCGAGGAGAGGGTGACGGAAATCGAACGACCCGATTGGTGGCCCGACGAAGCGGAGATCGAACGCGCGATGGCGGCGGAGATGGGTCTGCGGCCCGAAGATCGCGGCAAGGGTCGCGAGCGAGGTCGGTCATGACGCGCGAACGGCAACGCGAAGGCCGCAAGGCCTATCCCGTCTTCGACGCCGACAGCCACGTCGTCGAGCCGCACGATCTGTGGGAGCGATATCTCGAGCCCGACTACCGGACGCTCGGGCGCCACGCGTTGTGGCGCGAGCGGGGCGATCACGACGCGTACCTCAAGATCAACGGTCGCGTCTTCCGCGACGCGGGCAATCCGAATCTTCCGCGGCACGCGATCTGGCGACCGGACATGACCTGGGAGGAGATCGGTCGACTCGATCCCAACGTTCGGCACGCCCCGGTCGCCGGCGCATCGGATCCGAAAGCACGGCTCGCGGACATGGACGCGATGGGCGTCGACCAGGCGTTCCTCTACCCGACCTGGTTCGGCGAGGGCTTTCACCTCGTCGAGGATCCCGACGTGGCGTGGGCTCTGGCGCGGGCCTACAACGACTGGCTGACGGATTTTTGCGCCGCCTCGCCCGAACGACTGTTCGCGGCCGCGATGGTGCCCCTCCAGAACATGGACTTCGCGGTCGCCGAGCTCGATCGAATCGAGGACCGCGGCTGCTTCCGGGGCGTCTTCATCCGGCCCATGTTCCTCGAGGGTCGCTATTTCACGCATCCCTATTTCGAGACGCTCTTCGGCGAGCTCGAGCGGCGCGGGCTCGTCGCTGCGGTGCATCCGGCGGCGGGGCTCTGGAATCCGGAGTGGATCTCACACGGACCCTTCTTCGAGAAGGTCAAGAATCGGATGGGCGACGGCTTCGGCAGTCTCGGCGGCGGACCGGCCGCCGGCGGTAGTGGCGGACCCGCGATGGGCTTCCGGAGCGGCATGGCGCTCGGCCACCCGATCGCAGAGATTCTCGCGCCCTGGCTCGACAACCACATGTTCGTGGCCGCCGCCCTGATCGGCTTCGGTGCACTCCAGCGCTACCCGGATCTCAAGGTCAGCCTGCCCCACGGCAAGGCCTCCTGGATGGAGGAAGTGCTCGAGAAGATGGAAGCATCGACGCGTACATTGCCCCTCAGCTACCACTATCCGATCCGAACCGATCCCGAAGTGATGTGGGAAGAAGCCCAGGTCCTGCTCGGCTTCGATTCCGAAGAACGTTTGGTTCAGGCGCTGCCGGAAGTCTTCCGACACAAGGCGACCTGGGGCTCGCGCTATCCGCATCACGACACCACGAGCGCCTGGGATGCGATCGAGCGGCTGACGAACGCGCAAGTCGACGCGGAGAGCCAGGCGCGGCTCCTGGGCGGGAACGCCGCGGGCCTCTTCGGCATCGATCTCACCCACGCGTGACGCCCGTCGCCACGTCCGAGACGGACGCAGTCGCAGCGACCGATTTCTCCTCCCGCTACGTGCTCTACGCGATCGCGATCGTCTTCCTGGTCAGCGTATTCAACGTCGTCGACCGCTACATCCTGTCCGTGCTGGCACCGTCGATGCAGCGCGATCTCACCCTATCCGACACGCAAATGGGTTGGCTGCTCGGACCGTCGTTCTCGGTCGTGCATTTCCTGTTCGTGCTGCCTGCGGCGTGGCTCGCGGACCGGACGTCGCGCCGCACGATCGTGGCACTCGGACTCTTCGTCTGGAGCGGCATGACCGCCCTCGGTGCGAGCGCACAGAGCTTCGGACAGTTCTTCCTGACCCGGATGGGCGTCGGGATCGGCGAAGCGGCCGGCTCACCGCCCTCGGTGGGCTTGCTCGCCGATACCGCACCGCCCGAGTGGCGAACCCGCGCGCTCGCGTCGATCACGGTCGGCGCACTCGTCGGCGTGGCAGTCGGCATGATCGCCGGCGGTTACCTCGGCGAACGCTTCGGCTGGCGCACGGCACTGCTGGCCGTCGGTCTGCCCGGTACGGCGCTCGCGCTCGTGGTTCGATTCACGCTCCGGGAGCCGCCGCGCCGGGCGGGTACGGGCGCGAGCCCACTCGCAGCCGTACGACATCTCTTCGGCCACGCCTCCTTCCGGAATGCCGTCCTGGCGGTCAGCATCGCGAATATCGCGATCGCCGGTCGCAGCCTCTGGGAGCCCAGCTTTCTCGTGCGCAGCTACGGCCTCGCGGGCGCCGAGCTCGGCGCCGTCTACGTGGCGATCAGCGCTCTGCCCTCGGCCCTCGGCGCGCTCGTCGGCGCGACCTACGCCGATCGTCTGGCAGTCCGCGACCCGCGCTGGCTGTGTTGGATCTGTGGCGGATCGATCGCTCTCGGTGCGCCATGGCTCGTCGCCTTCCTGCTCTGGCCGGCGGACGATCTGGTCGTCTGGCGAAGCCTGCGTCTTCCCGTCGCGTTTCTCTTCGCTGCGACGGGGAGCTTCTTTCTCGGCTTCTTCTCGCCGCCGATGGCGAGCCTCGCGCAGGCACTCGCGACCCCCCGCATGCGCTCGCTCGCGCACGCGATCTGGACGATGCCCTACACGCTCGTCGGGATGGGCCTCGGCCCTCTCGTCGTCGGCAGCACGAGCCAGGCATTGCAGGCACGCCACGGCGACGACTCGCTGCGCTACGCGCTCGTCGCGACGTCGCTGCTGCTGCCCCTCGCTGCGCTGCTCTACTTCTGGTCTGCGCGCTCGCTCGGCGACGACCTCGCACGATCCGAACGCCTCACGGCGCGCGACGACGAAGCGGCAGCCCGACGCTCCGTGACGGAATTCGAAAGCTAGAGTCGCCGAGCTTCCAGAACGGACGATCCCCGATCGCTTTCGGAGTACGACCGCTTGCACCCTCGAACACGCCAGGCCTGGATCGCCCTACCCGTCCTGTTCACGCTCGGCGCCGCACTCGCCTGGCTGGGGAGCCAGAACGGCATCCACGCTTTCGGCTGGCCCGTATTCGCGCTCTGCGGCGCACTCGCATTCGGACTGAACATGCTCGCCTTCGTGCCGGCCTTCGCCTTCCAGACGGAACGCTATTTCGATCTGACGGGCAGCCTCAGCTATCTCGCACTCGTCGGCGTTGCGCTCGGACTCGGAAATCGTGACCCGCGATCGGTCCTGCTGGCGGGGATGGTCGTGCTCTGGGCCATTCGCCTCGGCCTGTTTCTCTTCACGCGGATTCGCGAAGACGGCTCGGACGGGCGTTTCGACACGCTGAAGCCCGATTTCGCGCGCTTTCTGATGACCTGGACGCTCCAGGGGCTCTGGGTCTTCATCACGCTCTCCTGCGCGCTTGCCGCGATGACGACGCGCACGACCGGCCCGATCGGCGGCGGCTCGGCGGGCTCGCATCCGGCCTGGGGAGAATCGCTCGACCCATTCGCCTTCGTCGGTTGCGCGCTCTTCCTCGTCGGCTTCGCGATCGAGATCGCAGCCGATCGCCAGAAGCGGGTCTTTCGGCGCGATCCTGCGAATCGGGACCGCTTCATCCAGTCGGGTCTCTGGGCCTGGTCGCGACACCCGAACTACTTCGGTGAGATCGTGCTCTGGTGCGGTATCGCGATCGTGGCACTGCCGGTGCTCTCCGGCTGGCAGTACGCGACGCTCGTCTCGCCGCTCTTCGTCCTCGTCCTGTTGACCCGCATCAGTGGTATCCCGCTGCTCGAGGCGCGCGGCCGCAGACGCTGGGGCGACGAGCCGGCCTACCGCGACTATCTCGCGCGCACGCCCGCGCTCGTACCGCGCCGGCCCTGGTGATAAACCAATCCATACAAGTTTGTCAAAGCGAATTGAACAAATGGGGATGACCGCATATCCTTCCGGCGATGCGAGCCGAGCCCCCCACCGCAGCCGTCGCAGGCCGAGCTCGCGCGCTCGGCGCGCGAGCGGACGCCGACCCGTGCGGTCGTCACGACGCGGCCCGCGCAGGCGCGACCGGCCGGTCCGAGGACGCGATCTGGCAGCGCTACCGGAACAACCTGGCGCGCCACCTGATCGGTATCGCGCGCGATCTGCAGCACCGCGCGATGCGGCAGCTGGCCGAGCAGTACAACCATCGCGATCTGCGTCCGAGTCTGGGCCCGCTGGTCTCGCTCGTCGCGATCGCGCCGCGCTCGATGGGCGAGCTCGCCGGCCAGCTCGCGACGAGTCCACAGGCATGCGGTCAGCTCGTCGACGTCGCGGAGAAGGCCGGCTACGTCGTGCGCCGCGCGGATGGGCGCGACGGCCGGTCACGAACCGTGCGTCTCACTTCGCGGGGTCGGGCGCTCGTCGCCGATGCCCGGTTGGTCCTGCGCGAGATCGAAGGTGACTACCGTGCGCGGCTCGGCGCCGACGACTTCGGTGCCTTCGTCGCGGCACTGACGATGCTGCTTCGCGAGCTCGAGCGTCCGACACGCGCAGACGAGGATCTCGGCCGAGCGGTCGGTCGCTCGATCGGCGTCTTGCCACTGGTCTCCGTGCGGATCGAAAAGACGCTGATGCGCGCGACGATCGAGCGTGGGCATCCCGGGCTCAAGATGTCCCATGGCCAGGTTCTCCCGCTGATCGGACCGGATGGCGCGCGCGTGGCCCAGCTGGCCCGAATCCAACGCGTGTCCCGACAAGCGATCAGCGCGACCGCCCGCGACCTCGAAGGTCAGGGCGTCTTGCGCCGCGAGCCCGACGCGCACGATCGACGCGGCGTCGTATTCCGCCTGACGGCTCGTGGCGCACACCTCATTCGTGACTCGGTGGAATCGCTCTCCGAGCTCGACCAGTCCTTTCGCGAGATCCTGGGTAGGACGCGCTTCGAAACGCTACGGCGCGCAGCGCGGACGCTCTACCGCGGCTTGCATCTCGAAGAAGAGATCTTCGAAGGGCGCGACGGCTTCGCAAGCGAGCGCGCGGACTCCCGGAACGACGCGAATGGCCAACCGTTGGCATTCGAGGCTGCGTCGTCGGCGTGGTCCGCGGGCGGAGCGACAACCCGGGAGCCGAGCGCGGAGCTCTTCGAGCTCGCGGCGGGGCTGCGGCGAAGGCTCGGCGCGCTCGGAGCGAAACGCCTGGCTGCAATGCTCGTCGAGCTCGACGCGGGAATGCCGGAAGCCACCTCCCCGCCCATTTCGACCCGACTCGCGTCGCGCTCGTTCCGAGCGCGCGTGGCAGAAACTGAATCCCCGAAAGGAGAATCGCATCATGACCTATGACTGGCTCGCCGCGCTCGCGTTCGTCGCGACGACGATCGTCTTGACGATCGTGGGCAAGAAGATCGCCTTCAGCATCCCGGTCTTCGCCGAGATGCGCGCCCTCAACAAGGAGGCCGACAAGCCGAAGCTGGCACGCGAGAGCTTCCGCGAGGCCGTCGACGTGAACAACAAATCGGGCATGTATACGAATCTCGGCTTCTACTTCCTGATCCTGCCCTTTTGCGTGAGCTTCGAGTCGCGGCCACTCTGGCAGCACCTGGCCGAGATCGTGGGCGTCCTCGCGATCTTCGATTTCATGTACTACCTGACCCATCGTTTCCTCTTCCACGGCGAGCCACTTCGCAAGATCCACGCGCTCCACCATCAGGCGCGCAAGCCCACGTTCATCGACTCGCTCTACGTCCATCCACTCGAGACCTTCATCGGCCTCTCGCTCTTCCTGCTCTCGATCCCGATCGTTGCCCTGATCGTCGGTGCGCCGCTGAATGCCTTCTCCGCGGCGATCGCGACGTTCATCTTCACGCAGATCAATACGATCAATCACACGTATACGAAGCTGCCCGCCGACAATTGGCTCTACCGGACCGTCGACTACGTGACTGGCGTCCACCATGCACACCACATCGACATGAACCACGGCAACTACGCGACGCTCACGATGGTCTACGACAAGCTATTCGGAACCTTCGAGGCCCCGGTCAAACGCGAGACCGCGTGAGCACCCGTGCGAGCACACCGGACTCGGATGCTTCATGCCGGGCCATGCAGCCCCAGCCAGGACAGGAGAAGCGATGAAGGAGCTACACGACAAGGTCGCCGTCGTGACCGGCGGTGCCGGGGGAATCGGCAGGGCGATCGGTGAGGCGATGCTCGGCGAGGGCATGAAGGTCGTGCTCGCCGACCTCGGCGACGCGGGGATCGAGAAGGTGGCGGCCGACTTCGACTCACCCGACTTGATCGGTCTCGAAACCGACGTCACCTCGTTCGAGTCACTCTGCGGCCTGCGCGACGCCACGCTCGACCGCTTCGGCGGCGTCCACGTCATCGTGAACAATGCCGCCGTCGGCGCCGGTGCCAAGGGCAGCGTCTGGGAGCATCACCTGAACGATTGGAAATGGTCGATCGACGTGAACGTGATGGGCGTGATCAACGGCATGAACGCATTCATCCCGACGCTCGTCTCGCAGGACGAAGGACACGTCGTCAACACCTCGTCGGGAAACGGCGCCTATTTTCCGATCGCATCGAGCGGGATCTACCCCGTCACCAAGGCGGCCGTCACCACGCTGACCGAATGCCTGTGGGGCCAGCTGCGCGAGATGGGATCGAACGTGAGCGCCTCCTGTCTGTTGCCCTCGAGTCCCACGCCCGGTGTTCTCGCGACCGGCATCTGGCGCGCGGGTGCCCATCGTCCGGAGCGCTACCTGCGTGGCGATCCCGACGACAACAACCCGCGAGACGCGCTCGCCGAGTATCGCGCCCGCGCCGAGGCGGCGGGGGAAGAGGTACCGGTCGCGCCACTCTCGGACGTCGCCCAGCTCTGCATCGACGCGATCCGCGAGGACCGGTTCTGGGCGACCTATCCGCTCGAACATCAGTCGGAGAAGCTGCGAGCGCGTTTCGAATCCATGCTCAACCGGACGACGCCCGAGTACCTGGCGGAGGTGAGCTTGATGTCGGCGAGCGCCGAGGAGCGCGCAAGGCAGTAGCGTCTCGCTAGTCGGCTGCGGATACCGCCCAGGGTGGCGCCTTCATCTTGTAGGGCATCTCGCGGCGATCGAGAATCTGGTTGATCACCCGGGTGTAGCCGGTGCGGGCGATGCGCCAGGCGCCGTCTTCGTACCGATAGGCATCGTCGTAGTAGACGAACATCTCGTCGACGAAGCCGTGACCCTGGTCGAAGAAATAGTGGTACATCGCCCAGATGCCCCGCGCCGAGGTCTCGCTCTCGAGCGTGAGCTCCGGCATGCCTGCCATCCAGTAGGCGATGATCTTCGCATCCGGGTCGTGCGAGTCGATCAGGAACGTGAGCAACTTCTCCCGATCCTCGAAGACGTACTCGCCATCCGAGTAGGACGTCACGACGTCCTCCGTCAGCGTCTCGCGCAACGTCTCGTAGTCGTTCTGCGTCATCGCCCGGAAGTAGCGGTACTTGAGTCTCTTGATCTCCTCGAGCGCGCGCAATTCGGCGACCTGACGTTCCAGACTTTCGAGATCGGCCATCGAGAGGGGCTCCGTTCCTGGCTGCCGTGGACCCGTCGATGCTAACGCAGGCGAGGGACGCGCGGGTCCCGGGCGCAGCCGGATGGCGAAGATCGAGGTGCTCGATCGCCGGCGAACCCCGAGCCTGATAGAGTCGCGACGAATCGAGCGAGCGGGCCGGTCGCGGCATCTGCTGGCGGAGAGGACCCCTACCATGAGTCGCGAAGCCACCCTGCCCCGCTCCGTCGTCATCACCGGCTGCTCGGTCGGTGCCGGACACGCCGCCGCCATCCGCATGGCACGCGACGGCTGGCGCGTGTTCGCGGGTGTGCGGAGCCAGGTCGACGCCGATCGGCTCGAGAAGCAAGCGCGTGAAGCGCCACTCCGCGACGGCGATGACGCCCACGGATCTCTCCGAGCGATACTCTGCGACGTGCGTGATCGGGACCAGGTCTTCGCCATGGCGCGAACGGTCGAAGACACGCTCGGCGAGGCTGGGCTCGACGGCCTCGTCTGTAACGCGGGCGTCGGCGCAAGTGGCCCGATCGAATTCCTCGACCACGAGGAGATGACGATTCCGATCGAAGTGAACCTCTATGGCAGCCTCTTCTGCGCCCAGGCCTTCCTGCCGATGCTCCGCCGCGCACGCGGACGGATCGTGAACGTGACTTCGGGCTCGGTGCTGTTCACGATGCCGATGATGAGCACCTACCCCGCCTCGAAGATCGCCCTCGAGTTGCTCTCGCAGCAGCTCCAGGCCGAGGTCGCGGCCTTCGGTGTCCACGTCTGCGTGGTCGACCCGGGTCATATCCGGAGCCGCATGACGCAGACTGCCGCCGAGGCGAGCGATGCCGCGCGCGCCAAGCTGCCCGAAGAGGCCAACCGCCTCTACGGCGAACAGCTCGATCGGATGGCGAGGCTCTCCCGCGAGATGGAGGGCTCGGGCAAGGACCCCGAGGAGGTGGCCGAGATCTACCACCGGACGCTTACCGACCCACACCCGAAAGCGTTCTATACGGCCGGCTCGGATGCGAAATGGCTCCGCCTCGGCGCGAAGTTCCTGCCGCAATGGGCACGCATGAAGATCGCCAACCGGATCATGACCGGCTGATCCGGCTGGCCCCCATTCGCGTGGGACAAAGGGCGGACCCGCGTCGCCACCAGCCCCGATCACGCGGGCGCCATGGACCGGACCGTGCCGCTAGGCCGTCGTCACTGGGGCCGAGCGGCGACGCGTTCGCGGCCGCCGCTTCGACGTACGCGGCGTCTCGCGAGCCGTCGCCGCTTCCTTCGACGGTGCGCGCTTCGACGCCGGCCGCTTCGACGACGCCCCGTCCGCTCTCCGGCGACGCGAGGACGCGCGCTTCGAGGTCGGGCCGCTCCGCCCGC
This sequence comes from Myxococcota bacterium, assembly GCA_965223565.1. Lineage (GTDB taxonomy): Bacteria > Myxococcota_A > UBA9160 > UBA9160 > UBA4427 > UBA4427. The sequence continues at coordinate 126,131 of CBDCWV010000007.1, forward strand.
CCGCCTTCGACGATCGGCCATTCGACGACGCTCGAGCCGACGACTCGATCTCGGGCGTGTCCAGACGCGGGATCGGCTCGCCCAGCATGCGCTCGGTGTCACGCAGCCAGTCCCGATCTTCGCTCGTCACGAAGGTGAGCGCCTTGCCACTCGCATCCGAGCGCCCGGTCCGGCCGATTCGGTGCGTGTAGGTCTCGGGTGTGCTCGGCGGATCGAAGTTGATCACGTAGTCGACACCCGCGACGTCGAGCCCCCGCGCGGCGATATCCGTCGCCACGAGGATCTCGAAGCGACCCTGGCGGAATCCGCCCATCGCACGGTCCCGTTGGCTCTGGGACATGTTGCCCTGGAGTGCGACGGCCTTGTGTCCGCGGGCCGCGAGCTGCTGGGCCATGCGCTTGGCGCGGTGCTTCGTCCGCGTGAAGACGATCGCGGTTCGACAGTCCTCCTGATCGAGGACGCGATCGAGCAGGCCGCGTTTGCGACCGGATTCGATCGAATAGAGCGCATGCTCGATCCGTTCGGCCGGCGCGCTGGGAGCCAGCTCGACGACGTGCGGTCGGTCGAGCACCCGGTCCGCCAGGGAGCGAATCGCCTTCGGCATCGTCGCCGAGAAGAGCAGGTTCTGTCGATCGCCTGGCAAGCGCGAGAGGATCCGTTTGATGTCGGGCAGAAAGCCCATATCGAACATGTGATCCGCTTCGTCCAGCACGAGCGTGTCGACACCGGAGAGGTCGAGCGTGCCTTGATTCAGCAGGTCGAGCACACGACCGGGGCATCCGACGACGATCTCGGGCGACCTTCGCAGCGCACGAATCTGACCGCTGGCCGAGACGCCACCGAAGACCGTCACGGTTTCGATCGACGTGAATTGCGCCAGACACCGGATCTCGGCATCGATCTGGATCGCGAGCTCCCGCGTCGGCGCGAGCACGAGGACGAGCGGTCCGCGTCCGGGCTCGTCGAGCAGCCCCTGCAGGATCGGCAGCGCGAAGGCCGCCGTCTTGCCCGTCCCGGTCTGTGCGAGACCCAGGACGTCCCGACCCTCGAGACAGGCGGGGATGGTTTCGAGCTGAATCGGTCGTGGATCGCGGAATTCCGCGGCGTCGAGGCCGCGGACCAACTCGGAATGGAAGGAAAAGCGGCCGAAGCCGCCGACCGTCTCGTGGGACGGCTTGTGCGCATGAGCGCTCGTCAAGATCAGTACTCCACCGCACCAGCGCGACGCTCTGTCGTGCCCGCACGGCTCTTCTTTCATTCAAACCCAGACAACAGAAAAGGGAGAGATCGTATTTCGGCCAGACCGTTGGGGGGCGGGACTCGAGGGAGTCGAAGGGTCCTGTTGTTGGCCGATGCTCGTAGCCGACTCGAATATGGCGCTCGTTCGTACGCTTACGACGATCGCCGGAGCCGGATTCGTCAGTCGGTCGCATTCGGGATCAGAACGGATGATCGCTCGACCCGGGAGCTCGACCGGTCTCGACCGATCGAAGCAGGACCGGTAGAGGGGAAAGGCATCGGACGATTCGTCCGACGGCCGCTGTGTAGCTCTTCCTTGATCGGCTCGCCAGCTCGTGACCCTGAGCGGAATCGACAGCGCCATCCGGCGGCAACCCTGGCCAGCCGGCGCCAGCGCAGAAGGCTTCGTCCCTCAGTCGGCTTGCCCCTGCGCGAGCGGCAGCTCGACCTCGAAGCAAGCGCCACCGTGAGGACTGTCGAGCACCCGAATCTCGCCGCCGTATCCGCGCACGATCTGATACGAGATCGTGAGTCCCAACCCCGTCCCCTCACCGACCCGCTTGGTCGTGAAGAAAGGGTCGAATAGCCGGCCACGAAGCGCCTCCGGGATGCCCGGCCCGTCGTCGTGGACCGAAACGATGACCGCGCGCGAGACCGTACGCGTCTCGATCCAGACATTGCCGCCCTCGCCCACCGCCTGGAGCGCGTTGATCAGGAGGTTGAGGAAGACCTGACGCAGCGGGCCGGAGGCCACGGCGACCGACAGTCTCTCCTGCGAAGGCGGCTGGATCGTCACGCCGCGCGATTCCGAGACGGTTGCGACGCGGATGCAGGCCTCGAGCACGGGCACCAGCTCCGATTCAGGCACGCTGGCGCCATTCGCGCTCGCCTGGGCCCCGGAGTAGGCGACCTCGCGCATGTCGCGCGCGATCGAGATCGTGCGTTCGACACCCTCTGCGGTCTCGTCGATCAGATTGGCCAGCTCTTCGAGGACAGCCTCCTTGGCCGGCTCGCCAGCCTGGGCCAGCGATAGGTCACGATGCAGATCGCGCATGGCCGCGAGATTGGCACGAACGAAGGCCATCGGATTGTTGATCTCATGGGCGATACCCGCGGCGAGCTGTCCGATCGACTCCATCTTCTGCGCCTGCTGGAGCTGCTCCTCGAGCATGCGACGCTCGGTGACGTCGTCTGCCAGCAGCAGGGCTCCCTGCGTTCCACTCGTCTCCGACACCGGCGTCGCCGTGAGCTGCCAGATCTGATCGGGACCGGGGGACGCACTGCCGGGACGGAACTCGTCGCGGACGATCCCACCCGTGGTGCGGAGCGCGTCGAGCAGTCCGTCGAAGCCCAGCTGCCCGACTGTCGGCGTCGCATTCGAAGGCACGCGCGCGAGCTCGCGCATGCGTGGATTGATCGCCGTCACACGACCCTCGGCGTCGCAGGCGACGATCCCGATCGGAGCCCGTTCGACGAGCAGTCTGTAGCGCTCCTCGGTCGCGGCGAGCCGCGTCTCGTTCTCCGCGAGCAGACTCGCAAGCTGGGTCTCGACCCGCGCCCGCCGTCGCACCATCAAATAACACAGGCAGACGGCGATGATGACGGGCCCGAACTCTGCCATCGCGGGAATCCGGAGTGTACCGACCGAGGTCAGCACCGCAGCGACGCCGAGCACGGCATAGGCGCCGAAGCCAGCGATCAACAGTCGCCGCTCGGCGTCCTCGAGCTGCCCCTCGAGGCGCAGGCGACGCAGGCCCCAGACGAGTGCACCGACGAAGTAGGCGCCGAGCAAGAGCGTGGGCCAGCGGGCGTGGACCGAGTAGTGGCTGCGACCGAAGAGATCCGTACGCGTCGTGACCTCGGGCTCGACGAAGAAGGGTGTCCCCAGGATCGCGATCGTCCAGGCGACGCTCACGTAGCCGAGACGCCGCGTCGCAGCACCCGAGAGGGTTCCCCCATTCGCGTTGCGGCCGAAGCCGACGATCGCCCAAACGAGGTAGGGGCCAATCGAGAGCGCGACCTTTCCGGCGAGAAGCGCCGCGGCCGGATCGGCGGTCGTGAGCTGGACGCCACGTGCCGCGAGAAAGATGCAGGAGAGCCCGCACCAGACAGCCGCCCAGGCGTTCGCGTCGCCCGGCCGCCGCGCCATCCAGAGATGGAGCAGACCCAGAACGGCCGAAGCGCCCGTGCATAGGAGCACGAGCGCTTCGCTCGAATCGAACAATTCAGCCAGCGCACCCACGCGGTCCGTATCGGCCGCCGGCGCCGGTCATCGGAGCGCGAAAGCGCGCCCGCGCTTCAGCCCCGACGTCGCACTCGGGCACCGACCGCGGCCAGGCCCGCTGCGAACAGCAGCGCCGCCGACGGCTCGGGCGCCGGATGTGGAGCCGGCCGCGGGCCGCCGGTCGTGCCATCGATCAGATCGAACTCGATCCCGCGGACGGAGAAATCGCTGAACCAGCCACGGGCCGAGAAGACCAGCCTCTCGACGATCACGCCCGCCATCGAGACGTTCGCGCGTCCGTTGCGGCTTCCATGAACGACGCGCTCGCGCCGCTCCATCCCCACCACGGCCGTCTCGCCGCGGAACAGCTTTCGCAGCGCGACCGACTTGAGCGAGACCGGGCCGTCATCGAACGTGATCACGATCGATTCGTTCCATTCCGAGTCGATCTGCCCTGACTGGTTCGTGAGACAACGGAAGAAGCCGTGGGTGCATTTCACACCGAGACCAGCGCCATTGATCCTGAGATCGAAAGGGCTCGGCTGAGCCGAGATCGAGAGGGAGACCCCGCCGACCTCGATCGTTGCGCCGCTTCCGCTCGCAGCGCCGCGGTAGTCGGCGAAGTCGACGTGGATGGCCTGGGCCTGACTCGCACCGAGCGCGAGCGCCGCGACCGCCACCAGAGAGAGAATTCGAGGAAGCATGATCTATTCGTTCCCGTCCAGCCTTGCAGCGTTACCGAGGGGGTTGCTCCGCCCCGCCCGGAATCCGTTCAAACCGAAGAAATCGAGGTGATTTATACACGCTTGTTCATCGTTTCGGGTGGATTTTATCCCATCCCTATCGCGAATAAATCAAATACGGTGGAATTCGTCACAGTTTTCCTGGGAGAAATTCGTTTATCGAGAGCGCCACGGGCCGAATGGCTGGCGACCGCCCGCGGGGCCTCTGCGTCCGTCGCGACGCTCCGTCAGCCCGGGGCCGGCGTGTACCAGATCGGTGAGGTCCACGCGCGCTCCTGCTGGACGCGCTGCATCAAGCTGTCGTCACAGCCGGAGGGACGATCCACGGCGGGCAGCGCCAGGCATTGCCAGGTCGAGTAGCGACAGCTCGGATTCTCGACGACGCGGGCGTAGTAGACCGAGCGACGCGTCGGGTCGAAGTCCGGATCGCGCCAGACACCGCAGAGACTGTCGTGCCCGGGGCCCTCCGGCCTGCAGGTCGCCGCGTCGACCGACGCGCCGTTCTCCCCCCCGACGACGTCGACCACTCGTTCGTGGACGACACCCTCTGCGTCGACCCAGGCTTTGATCAGCTGGAGGCGTTGCAGGAGCCCGCCCGGCGCGGCGACCGTGCCGGGATCGCGACTCGCCCAGACGGCGAAGCTCGGACCGGCCTCGGCTTCCGGACCCTCCGACGCCTGCCCTTCCAGGCGCGGAGCAGGCAAATCACCGCCCATCGGTGTCGCAAGGCGATCCGCCCGCGCGACGCGATCGGGTGCGCGGCAGAGATCGGACGGCAGATCCCAACCGCCGTAGAAGCGGGGCTCGATCCGGGGCCCGCTCGTGCCGAATACCTCCTTTCGCCGCATCGCGTCGAATAGCGCAGCACGCGAGTTCTCCTCGGCCCAGACCCCGATCAGGCCACCCGGGTTGTTCGAGTAGTTGCCCATGCCGAGGGACTCGTCGGCCGAGAGGCGGCGCTCCGTCGCGCCGTCGGCGATGCCCAGATGGCCGGGCCAGTCGCGCTCGGACACGCCACCCGCCATCGCGTTGTGCGTGTCCGTGCTGGCCATCAAGCCGAACTTGAAGGGATTCACGCCGAGGCGCGCTTCCTCGGCGAGGCCCTCCGCGAGCGCATAGCGAACGTAGCTGCGACGAGAGAGACAGCTCGGACCGCGATGGGGCAGCCAGTCGGCGAGCGGGCCGTCGTAGCAATCGCCGGGGCCTTCCTCGCCGAAGCGTCGAAAATTCGCGTCCTCGAACTTCTCGAAATCGCAGAGCGCGTCATCTGCGCCGAGCACGCCGCTGAGCCCGCGACGGCATTCCGAATCGCCCTTGTGCTGCATCACCTCGACGATCGGCTCGATCGCGATGCGCAGCCGTGCGCGCGCCACCTGAGCCTGGCGCGAGCCGGCGCCGGGATAGTCGACGGCGAACATCCGGCCATTGCTGATATTCGAGTTATGGGGGATCGCGAGGGCCTGGCAGCCCGTGCCCGACGCGTTGCATTGCTCCTCGAGGAGCGCCCAGAGATCCCACTCGCGCTGGACGTCCATGTAGCTCGCGGGCCTCTTCGGCACGACGGCACCACGGAAGATCACGTTGCGATGCAGATTCGATCCGAGCCGGAAGGAGCTGTACTCGTAGCCGATGAAGGCCGTCCGACGGCAGGCAGACGTGGTGTCGTTCCACTCCTCGGCGGCATCGATGACCTCCCGCCAGCCCCCCAAGCTCGCCGCGTCGCAAGCTGCGAGATCGTCGCCGCAGATCTCGGTCTCGCGGCTCGGGAAGGGATGCATGATCTTGATGGCGAGCGGCGAGTCTCGCGGCTGGCTCGAGTCGCGAATCGCCTGACATTTTTCCGTGTCATAGCTCGCGGACCCGGGTCGGGCGCAGAGGAGCGTCTCCCCGAAGAACTCCGCGTGATCCGTGACGGCCGCGAAATCGAGGGGTCGGTCGATCCGCACGGATCGTGTGCCGCGGCCCGCATCGTCCTTGGGAGGAAGCAGGATCGGTTCACCAAAGGCATAGGCGTAGGCACCCCGCGGTCGCACCTCGAGGTCGTAATTCCACGCATCGGACGAGAGCGCCGTGTGCACGTGCAGGTCGCCGAAGAAAGCCCGTCGATTCGGATCGCGATCCAGGCAGGCGGCGCGCGGCGTCTCCCTGGCCTCCCGTGGAACCGCGAAATCTGCGGGATCGGGGGCGCCGCTCCCGCAGGCGACGAGCAGTGCGATGCCCGGTGCACAAGCCCGCCGGATCGTGGGCGCTCCCAACTTGCGCAAGTCGAGGAGTCGCCCCCGTTTCGTCCCGACGTCGACGCCCCCAGCCATGAGGAAGGCTTAGCCCGTTCGAAGCACGCTGTCTGCCGATTCGATCGGATTCCGTCGACCGAGCGGTCGCGCTCCGAGGGCCTGCAGACGGATCCGAAGGGTCGCGACTGCGAGTCGGTCTCACTGGTCGCAGGTCCGCGACCGACGTATCCTCTACGTGTGACGATCCACTACGCCGATCCCCCGATTCTGCTCCGAAACGTGATCTCCGACCTCGACGCCGTCGTCGGTCTGCTCGAGCGGAACGCACCCTACACGCCACTCGGCGGCTGGTACAGCAACGGGGTCGAAGACGAATCGCCGAGCAAGCCGATGTGGTTCCAGGCCGACTGGGTCCACGCAGATCTGGCCGTCGAGGGCTCCGATCTCTTCCTCCACCATCCGCGAGTGATCGAGACCGCCAAGGCCTTCTACGACGCCGAGATCATCGAGCCGAAGAGCATCTACGTGAATCTGATGGTCGCAATGGATCGGGCAGGACCGGCGCATACCGACAACCCCCGATTTCACGGGCGCGATCGGACGAATACGCCGATGTGGCTGCTGCGATCGATGCTCTGGTCCGGGCTCTTCGACCGTTATGCGATCACCCAGGCGACGTCGATCTGGTGGCTGAACGACGTCGAGGGCGGCGCGCTGCTCTACTGGGCCGACGGTCCCGACGAGCCGCCGCACCGACATGAGCAGGCGATGGCCAACACGGCGCTCGTGGGCGACAACCACGGCATGTTCCATCAGGTCGGCCCCGTCGGTCCCTACGGCCTCCCGAACGAGGACGCGCAAGGTACGGGTACGCCACGTGTCACGTCTCGCGCCGAGCTGGCACCGGTCGCCGACGGAACCGGCGATTGGGCGATCCGCGATCGGGGCTCGATTCGCTTCCGCGGCCCACTCGAATCGTACCGCGTGAGCGTGCTCTGGAAGGCCGACGTCTACCGGAACGCGGAGGAGCGGCGGCGCCAGCAGGCCGAGCGGCTGTCCTTCGCCGACGTCGCGCGGATCTTCGACGAGGATCTGCAAACCAGGGGAACCGGTTTCCGTTTCGATCTCGAGCGAATCGATGCGCCGGAATTCCAGAAGGAGCTGGCGGCGATCTATCCCGAGGCGCGCCCGACGGGTGCCCTCCCCTCGGTCTACGACGACTGAGCGTCGCCCGAACGACTGATGATCGCGTGACGATCGTGCCAGGCCCGCGCGATCCCCGCTCGACGGTCGGTCCACAGCAGGCGTTCGACATCGCCACCTCCCGACTGGAGCAAGCGTGAAGTTCTACGATTGCCAGACGGCACCGAGCCCACGACGAGCGCGGATCCTGCTCGCGGAGAAGGGCCTCGACGAGAGCACGGTCGAGCGGATCGAAATCGATCTGGGCAAGGGCGAGCAGCTCGGCGAATCGTTCCGCCGGATCAATCCCCGCTGCACGGTCCCCGTGCTCGCGCTCGACGACGGTACGCGACTGACCGAGAATGCCGGCATCGCAGCCGCCATCGAGGCGCTCCACCCCGACCCGCCCCTGCTGGGCAGCACGCCCCGGGAAAAGGGACTCGTCGCCAGCTGGAATGCGCGCGTCGAGCTCGAGGGCTTCTGGCCGATCGCGGACGCCTTCCGGAATCGCACCAAGGGCATGGCCCACCGCGCGATCACCGGCCCGACCGACTACGAGCAGATCCCCGAGCTCGCCGAACGGGGCCAGGCGCGCGGGATCGAGTTCTTCGCCACACTGAACGAGCGGCTCGCTGAATCCGAATACCTGGCCGGCGACCGCTTCAGCTGGGCCGACATCACGGCCTTCGTCCTCGCCGACTTCGCTCGCTGGACGAAGCTCGGCATCAGCGACGACCAGGTGCATTCCCGCCGTTGGTACGACGCGATCAGCAAGCGCCCGAGCGTGGCGGGCGGTGGCGACTGACCGCGTCGGAGCAGCAGCGACGCTTCGAAGCGGCCGAGAAGATCCGGATCGGCGACACCGACCTGCGACGCCAGGCCCTAAGACCGACCGAGGCGAGTCTACGCGCGCATTTCGCGAGTGAGGTCGGTCGGGCTGCTCGGCCCCTCGAGAATCCGCACGTCGAGCCCCGAGTCGACCCCGCCGCGAGCGCCCGCGCGACGCCCGCGGCCGTTCTGCTACCGATCGTGCTGCGCGAGCCCGAGCCGACGATCCTGTTGACGCGACGCCACCCGGGCATCTCGTTCCCTGGACACTGGGTCTTTCCCGGCGGACGCTGCGACGACGACGACCCGAGCCCGGTCGCGACCGCGCTACGTGAGACGCGGGAGGAGATCGGCCTCGATCCGACGCAGGTCGAGGTCCTCGGTCGCCTCGGGGACTATGTCAGCCATAGTGGCTTTCGCATCGTGCCGACGATCGCACTCGTCCGCCCACCGCTCCGGCTCAGGCTCCACCCGGGCGAGGTCGACGAGGTCGCCGAGCTGCCGCTACGCCACGTGCTGGACTCGACGAGCTACTTCCTCTTTCGCTTCGCCGACCGGCCAGACCGCGCGCACTTCGCGATGGACTGCGAGATCGATGGGTTGCTCTTGACCGGGGTCAGCGTCTCGATCGCGATCGGCTTCTATGGCGAGCTCCTGAAGACGCACGTCGAGCCGGGCTGACTTCGAGCGCCGTCGTGCATTCCTGAAGACACGGGCTCGCTGGCATCGCGCGACCGCGTCGATCACCAATGCCGCAATTCGATCGTCAGCACGGCCCCATCGGGACCGATCTCGACCAGTGCCTGCTCGAAGGGCTTCGGGCCGAAGAAGCCGAGTGCGCCGTTCGAGATCCCCACCGCTTCGAGCGGCATACCGAAGCGGTTCTTCGCGAGCGTGCCGTCACCGTCGAGATCGTGGATCGTCGAGACCGCATAACGACCCGCCGGCACGTCGCGAAAGACCAGACGTACCGCACCCGGACTCGCCTTGACGATCGCGCCGGCGACCGCTTTGTCGGCATCCGAGGGAAAGCCCGCTTCGGAACGCCAGAGCAGCGCCCGAACGTCACCCGCAGCGGACCGCACACCGTCGATCGTCACCTCGACATCGCCGGCCTGCGCGAGATCGACCTGCATCATCGTGCTGATCCCGAGAACGATCGCCCAGCCCCGAGCCAGCCGGCGCGCGCGAATGCGCCGACGCGCCGCCGGCGCTGTGCTCAAACCGGTAGGCCGCACGACTCGCATCCTCCCGGCCCCGTCCGATCCGTTCGACAGCGTCGACCCGTCCAACGCGCTCTCCGCAATCTGCCCGTCGACGCCGTCGCCGCTTCGCTCCTCGACCCTTCGCCCCCCGCCGCTTCGCAAGCGCCGTGGACATGGCGAGCGACGCCAGCCAGGCCGCTCCTGCGACCGGCTCCGGCACGCTGATCGTCGCGACGGCGAGCGTCGCGGATCGCGGCGGCAGCGTCAATTCCAGCGGTGTGGGGGCCGCCGGTAAGCTGCCGACCGCCGCCAGTGCGGTATCGGCATCGAATCGGTAGAGCGAGAGATCGGAAGTGAGAGAAGCATCGATCTCGAGCTCGACCCCGTGCGCGAGCGTACTCTTGTTGAAGAGCAGGAGCTGGAGCACCTCGTCGCCCGACACATGCGATCCGACCACGCCATAGGCGCCGACGGCATCGACATCGGCGCTCGTCGTGCGCACCGAGTCCCCCGACACACGACCGCCCGAACCGTCGTAGTCGAGGTAGAGGCGAAACGCATCTTCCACCTTCGACCCGCGCTCCGGAGCGACCCAACGCGTCGCCATGTCCACACCCTCACGGCCGAAGATCGCGAGCACCTCGGCATGTGCGAGCGCGGAGCTCGCTCCCTCGTCGGTCCCCCAACGATATTCGCTGATCGCCAGGCCGAGACCGGGACACTCCGCATCGATCCAGCCGCGCAATCGGGGAATCAGCGCGACGGGCTCGCCGATCCACGACTCAGAGACGTAGACCGGATCGTAGAGCGCCTTGACGGAACGTAGACGCCGCGCCGCATCCGCCGGCGCCTCGCTATCGCTCGCACCCCCGAGCCCCGAGACGTTCGCCTGCGGATAGAAGTGCACGTCGAGCACGTCGATCGGTCGCTGGCCGGTCGACGCCTCCGTCAGGCAGACCTGCTCGAGCAGCCAGGGCAGGAAGGCCTTACCGGCGTGCGCCGCGCGATCGGGCCCGTCGGTGCACGGGCCCGACCCCACGAGGTCGGCGGCCGACGAAAAGTAGGCGCACCAGCCCCAGACGGCGGGTCCGAAGACGACGGCGTCGGGCTCTGCCTGCTTGATCGCCCGGGCGATCTCGAGGCTGCGATTCCAAACCTCGTCGTAGCTCGCGGGTGTCGGGTGGACGTCGCGATGGGTCTCGTGCCAGAGCATCGGCTCGTTGTCGAGCGCAAAGTTGCGGACTCCGCCCTCGGCAGCGGATCCGAAGCGACTACGCAGGTGCGCGATCCAGCCGGAGACGAAATCCGAGTCGATCGCGAGCGATGCGTCCGTCGGATCGTTCCCGACGATTCGTCCACCGACGCAGAAGCCCGTCTGATTCGATTGCGGATCGCATTCGCCGTTTCCGCTGTCCGCCGTACACCAGAACGGGGGGTTCGCTCCGTAGAACGTGCACTCATCGACGGTCTGCGGCCCGTATCTCGCGACCGAGAAGCTCCATTTCTTGACGCGTTCGCCGGCCGAAGTCCAACCGATCGTCGGCACGGTCAACAAGGGCTCGCGCCCGAGTGCGAGCGTCTCTTCGAGGAAGCGATCCGAGGCGCTGCCCGAGGGCAGCACCGACGGGTCCGCGACGTCGCCGACGATGCTCTGAAAGAAGTAGTCGGACGCGGTCTGCGACGTATCACTCTGCCAGTTGTAGCGAGTGACTGCATTGCCGCCCCAGCGCCGAAACGGATAGGGCACGTCGTCGATCGCCTCACTGGATCCGAAATTCACGCCGTAGATGCGGGGATCGATCGGTCGACGATCGAGCGTCGTCTCGATCTCGACGCGAATCGCCGCCGCGGGCCACGCTGCGAGGAGCAGTCCAGCGACGATCGAAACGACGCCAGGGCACGTTCGGTGAGGTGATCCGAGCGAGAACGGACGTGTCGAGAAGAGCACATTCGGCATGCATCCAGCCTCTCGGAGCCGGACGATTCAGGCAGTGACTCTGGTCACGAGGGATTGGAGCTCTCGTCGGCGAGCGGCGGGCGGGACTTCTCCGGGAACCCTTGCGCCACCTCCGACCGCCTCGACGAGCGCACTGAGCGCGAGCGGCGTGGCGACGAGTGGATCGTCTTCTTTCTGGAGTGCGCTCTCGTTTCGCCAGGCCCCGTCGGCGTGCTGCTCGTCGGCGACAGCGTGCACGAGCGCGGCACGCCAATCCGGGGGGCCGCCCCACCGCGTGAAGCAGCGGGCCGAGCCGGCACGGTAGTAGCCCCGCATGGCAGCAGCGAACGGCGCCATCGGACCCCTCTCGACTCCCGGATTCACATCGACGCGATGGTTGTCTCGTAGCCATGCGAGACCCCGATTCGCCAGCCGATCGACCGGGTCGCCGAGAGCCGCGAGCGCGAGCAAGGCATCGCTGGTCGCCGAGCCGTAGCCGAGCGAGGTCGGGACGACTTCGCCCGGCGACGTCTCGCTCGAAGGACTGACCGCGGAGCGCACGCCCTTGTTGAGTGCCTCGTCGACCGGGCTATAGACGAACCCGCCGTTCGAGCGTTGGCATCGCAGGATGAACCCGCGTGCTTCCTCGCTGGCCGAACGACCGAGCGGACGACCGACCGCACGCAGGCCTTCGAGGACCCGACGCGTCATGCTGAGATCGACGTGACCGGAATCGGGTGGCGTGAGCGGCCTCGGCGTGCCCATGCCCCAGCCACCCTCTGCGGGGTGACCTTTCCAGCCGAGCGCGGAGCGAAGCTGCTGCCCGAGCAGCCAATCGGCGGACGGCGCCGCCAGCACCGCCCACTCGGGCAGGCGGGCCAGACCGAGACAGGAGAGCAGGAGCCCGGTCGAATAACATGGATAGTCGCTCGCGGAGCCCGCAAAGCCGAGTGCGCCCGAGGTAGCTCGCAAGTCGAGCAGGCGAGTCGTCGCGACGACGACACGCTTGGCTCGGTCGACCTCTGGTGGATCGAACCGCGCTGAGATCCGAAGCAGGCTCTCGAGCACGAAGGGAGTGAGACTCTGACCGCCCCGAAGGAGTCCGTAGGTCCGACTGCGAAAGAGCCCGTCCTCCGACTGACTCGCCCAGAGAAAGCGCGCACCCGCGGCGACGGCCCGCGTCGCGCGAGCGTGCGTCTCCCGATCGAGCCCGTCCGAGACGAGCGCGCGGCAACCCGGGAGGACCCCACCCGCGGCGACGAGCAACAGACTGCCGAGTACCCGTCGCCGCGAGAGGGAATGCTCCTGCACTACGCCGGACCCGCGCCCAGCGCCATGACCGCTGCCGCCGTCACGAAGGGCGTGCTCGTGATGCAATGGTGACCCGACCAGGAGCCGTCGGCATTCTGGCTGACGCTCAGATGACGTCCGATTCGTCGCTGCCAATCCGTCCAATCGTCGCCCCCCTCTTCGGCGAGCGTATCGGAGATCATCATGTAGCTGAGCATCTCCTCACCGCCGATCGAGCCGAAGCCGCGGAGTAGCTCGCCGCGGTCGCGCCGCACGGCACCCGTGGCGACCTGCTTCGCTCGCGCAGCCTTGCCGTCGGCATCGCCGGCCCGCTTCTCGGCCTGCGCGTTTCCCCGCAAGCCCGAGGCTGCCGAATAGAGCGTCACGCCGGCGCCTCGACTCGCATCGAAGCTGCCCGTCTCCGGATCGACGAGCTCGTTCTGATAGGCGTCGGCCTTGTCGAGCACGGCTTCCGGCAGCTCGCGGCCGTTCTCGAGTGCCTTGTAGAGACCCTGCGCAGCGACCGAGCTGCTGAGCACAGGAGCCCAACCCTGCTCTTCGAAGCTGCCGTCGGCACCCTGGGCGGCGACGACCTTCGTGAGCACCTTGTCATACGCGACGCCGACCCGCTTCTCGAGCCCAGCGTCGAGCTTGCCGGGCACGCGCGCCATCACCTCGCCCAGCAGGAGCGAGGCGAAGTGCGTATCGACGTTGCGACCGAGCTTGTGCTGCGGCTGGGTGCCCTCCGGTCCCTCAAGAAGAGGCCCCTGCGCCGGACTCCGCTCGATCGCCGACACGACGAACGAAACACCTCGCTCGACGGCCCCGCGGAACGTCGCGAGGGGTGGATCGACGCGCATGAGGGCCATGGTCGCGATCGCCGTCGTCGCGACGTCGGATCGCGTCGCCTGCTGGCCTCGATTCCAATTGCCGGAGCCCCAGCCACCGTCCTCGCTCTGATGCTGCGCAAGCCAGCGCGCGCCTGCCCGCCGTGCCTGAATCGGATCGCGCGAGGCGTCGGGATCGGTCGCAGCGCCTTGCGGTGCGTTCGAGACCTCCGCGACCTCCGCGACCGCGGTGTCCGCCATTCCCGCGCGGCTCGTGTCCTCCATCGACTTGGCCTGAACGTCGACGGTCCCGAGCCAGAGCCACCCGAAGCAAGCAGCCGACAGCACGCCGGCGATCGCTGTGCTGCGGCCGGCGCCCGTATGCGTACGGCCGCGCTTCACCTGCGCTACCAGCGCCGCCGCCCCCGGTCGTGCGCCTCGTCTCTCGTGCGATCGCAGTCCCGACCTGCGTAGTCGGTCCTCTCGCAGCCGCGACGTTCGACCCGTTTCTGATCCCGAATCGTGCCTGCTCGTTCCCGAATCGTGTTCTTCGTTGCCCGTCGTTCCCATGGTCATGGTCCTTCCCCGCTACGGCGCACGCGGCGCGTCTTTGCGGGGTCCGACGACCGGAGGAACGGAACGGTTCGGTCGACCCTGTAAGGCCTTTGTAAACCCGTCCCGACGAGGCGTCGGGTGCGGGACCGCTCAGGGTGGCGAAGGTATTCGCGGGCAAAGGCGACCGCTCAGGGTGGCGAAGGCGTCCGTGGCGGACGACGACCGCGCCGGCGGCGACGACCCGCACCCTTGCGGGTCGACTTCTTGGGCTCGCTCGACTTGCGCCGGCGGCCGCGGCCCTTGGCCGAACGCTTGCCCTGGTCGCCCGAGCGGGGATGTCCCTGCTTCTTGCGAATCGGGTCGAAGAAGGACACGGGGCGAGACGGTAGGCGTCGGCAGACATCGCAGATACCGCACTCCTCCTCGATCGGAATCCCGAAATACTCACCGAAGAGCTCGCCTCGACAACGCTCGGCGATCGCGTAGCGGTCGATCGCGTCGAGTCGCTCGCCGTCCTGCTTGCGTAACGTCCGGAGCTGCTCGCTCAGACGGCGCGCGCTCTGCGAGAGCTCCTCGGCCGTGACGAGCGACTCGATCTCCTTGTCTTCGCCGATCCGGACGAGGCCCGCCGTCTCGAGCATCGCCACGACGGCCGCGGTGACGCGCTGTGCAACACGCGCGGAGGCGGCCAGGTCGAGCGCGGTCGGATCGCGTTGCTCCTCGACATAGGCCGCCAGCGCCTTGGCCACCTGGTAGAGCTGCATGGGGTTGACGCGACTCTGGGAGAGCAGGAACTCGTGGATCGAACGATCCATCTCGCTGTGGAGGAGGATACAGTGAGCGCGTTTGCCGTCGCGGCCCGCGCGGCCCGCCTCCTGAACGTACTGTTCGATCGAGGCGGGCGTCTGGAAGTGGATCACATAGCGGAAATCGCGCTTGTCGATTCCGAGTCCGAAGGCGCTCGTCGCGATCATGACGTTACGCCGACCGCGGCGCATGAACTGCTCCTGCTGCTCACGCCGCTCGCTGCCGTTCATGCCCCCGTGGTAGCGGTTGACCGGGATCTTCATCTGCTTGAGCGCACCGTAAACGGTGTCGACGTCCTTCGTCGTCGAGCAATAGACGATCCCGGGGCGACGTAGCCGGATCACGAGCCGGCCGAGCGCGCGCAGCCGCGCATCGCCGGCGCATTCGATCACCTCGAATCCCAGATTCGGACGATGGGGCGATGCGACGATCTCGAGCGGATCCCGAAGGTCGAGGATTCGCTTCAGGTCATCGCGGACCGGCTCCGTGGCTGTCGCCGTCAACGCGAATACCGGCGGACGTCCGTAACGTTCGAGCAGCGTGCCGAGCCGAAGATAGGCCGGCCGGAAATCGTGCCCCCACTCCGAGGCACAATGCGCCTCGTCGACCGCAAAGAGCGAGATGCCACTCTTGAAGAGTACGGGTAGGAGGTCGTCCCCAGCCAACGTCTCGGGCGTCGTCATGACGAGCAGCGATCCGCCCTCGGCGATTCGCTCGAGCGCACGAGCACGCGCCGTCCCGCGTACCGTCCCGTCCATTCGAACGACGGGCACCTCGAGCCGCTCGAGACTCTTGACCTGATCCTCGATCAAGGCGAGGAGCGGCGAGATCACGACGACGGGCTTGGGCAGCAGGAGCGATGGAATCTGGAAGCACGCCGACTTCCCGAATCCCGTCGGCAACACGATCAATGCGTCGCCGCCCTGTGTCGCCTGCTCGATCGCAGCTTGCTGCTCTGGATGCAGGCGCCCGATTCCCAGACGGCGTGCGGCGTGTTCGATCGGTGTCCGCGGCTCGGGCGCGTCGGCGAGCGCGACCAGGGCCTCGTCCCGCTCCGACCGTCCATTGCGCGAAGCGCGGGCCTCGCGTCTCGGACGTTCGCCGCGATGTTCTCCGCGCGACGCGTGAGCGGCGGACGGCTCCCCCGCATCGGACGTACGTGCGCGACCGCGCCGATCCCTGCCCCGTCCGCGGCGATTCGATCGCCGCCGGGAATGCGAATCAGCGCGTGCATCGGCGGCGCCGCCGCCGGCATTCCCTTTCGGCGGGTCGCCACCGATTGCGTCGTCTCGAGCCGTGTTGCGCCCGCCCCCAGCTCGATCCGTCCTCCGTCGCCGTGACCTGCGCGAGCGCCTTCGCGGGCGCGGGCCCGCGGGCGGTACCGGCGAGGAAGCGTCACCCTCGTCCCCTCGCGCGTCCTCGATCTCGTGCGCAGCGGTCTTCCGACGATGCCCAGGCCGTCGATCCAGTGTCCGAGCGAGTCCCGTTTCGGACGGGTCGGACGCGCGCGTCGTGATGGCCTCCGTCTTCCCGGAGACAGCCGTCCCCATCGACTGCTCGTCCGACTCGACCGACTGGCTCCTGACCCGCTTCGCGGTGGCCTTCTTCCGGGCACCCTTCTTCGCAGCGACCTTGGTCGTCGCGGTGCTCTTGGTGCTCGCCCTCTCGGCCGGCTTCTTCCCCGCAGCACTCTTATTCGCGACGGTCTTCTTCGCGGCAGTCTTCTTCGCCGCCACCTTCTTTGCCGCCACCTTCCTGGCTGCGGTCTTCCTGGCTGCGGTGTTCGGCGCGGTCGCCTTCTTCGATGCGGTCCGCTTCACGGCAGGCTTCTTCGCAGCCGCCTTCTTTGCTGCAGTCTTCTTTGCCGCAGTCTTTTTCTTCGCGGCCGTCTTCTTCGTGGCGCGTTTCTTTGCAGGAGCGGACTTGCTGGTGGATGCCGCCTTCACTGAGGCAGCGGATTTGCTGGTGGCTGCGGCCTTCGCGGCCGGTCGCTTGGCGGTCTTCGACGCGGCTCTACCAGCAGCGGTCTTCTTGCGCGCAGTCAAGCTGGATTCCTCGCTTCGCGGCCTGGCTTCGGGCGAGCCAAGCACGGAGGTCGGAGACCGGCTCGGCGAGCCGCGCGACGAGGTCGAGCGCGGCTTGGCAGGCCGCAAGAATCTAGCGATTTCGTCGCGTCGCGCTGCCCCTTCCTCCTCCCCCGCGGCTATTTTTCATCGGGCCGCCGTTTTCGGCCGGAGAGGCCCGCCGAGCCAGCTGGACATGCTCGGTGGCGATCGCCTCGTTCCTCACGCTCGACACGCCCACATCGACCGCGCGAGACCGCCCTCGCGGCGAACGACCTGCCCAAATCAGGCGCGGACCGAAAACGCGTCCAGCTCGTCGACGCCGAGCGCCACCTCTTGTGTGAGGAATACGCGTCTCCGATCGACGTTCAGGTCCCCGCCAGGTGCCAGCGATAGAGAAGCGACCCACAAACGACGAGCAACAGCAGCAGACCCACGACGTGCAGATGCGGATAGCCCTTCGAGAAGCGAGCCACGAGGGCCTCCGAGGCGAGACGATGTAGCAGGATCGCGCTCAGCCCGAGTGCGACGGAGATCGCCAGGGAGGCGACCGTCGGGAGGGAGACGAGCACACCACCGAGCGAGAGACCCGTCAAAAGCGCCAGCAACAGGACGACTCGATTCGCTACGCGTGACGTCATCTCGGTTGCCCCTCCGATCTACCCGCTCGTGTCGACGCCTGCAATCCGGTCAGTCCCGGAACATCGCGCTGCCGGATTGGATCATGCGAAAGCCCTCAGCCGTCTCACGCAGACCTCCGAAGAATACGGCAGTGCCGAAGACGGATCCGACGAGTCCAAAGGGATTGCCGTGGAGAACGGTCGAGTTCCCGACCGCCGCGACCACGAAGCCGCCGCGCGCGATCGAAAACCCGCCCACGACGCGAATGCCGCCCGCCGTCACCTCGAGAACGCCCCGCGTCGTACCGGGCGGCTGACTCGCAGCGAGTCTCTCGAGAGCATGCCCGACCGCACTCCCGAACGCGCCTTTCACGATTGCGCGACCGGCTCCTTCGACGCCGGTATCGATCTCGAAGAGCGGCCCGGGACCGCGACTGCCGAACGCGTCGTGCTGCGCCAGCAGGACATCGTCGCCGAGCACGTCGCGGACCCGCTCGAATAGTCGAGCGCGCGCCTGCTCGGGATCGTCCGGCACACGACGAGCGGCTGCGTTTGCCGAGAACGCCGAACCGATCACGCTTCGGGCCAGGCCGATCCCGGCGAAGACGCCAGCGACCGAGCCTTCGGCCGACGCGACGGAGTAGATCGACTGCCCGACTCCGGCCGCGGCGACCGCCCCCCGGACATGGGGTTGAATCGCGGGCGGAAGCGTCTGGATCCCCTGCCCGACGACCCCGCCACCGACGAGCCCCCCCACGAGGCTTCCGAGCCCGATCGCCAGGGTCTCGAAGGCTTTGCCCACGCTGCCCGTCTGGATCCCGACAGCGACCGACTGCACGACGACGAGGGCGACGGAGATGATGAGCTGGAGCGCACCGAACGTGAGCGTGAAGGCCTCTTCGCCGTCGGGATCGACCGTCGTGACCGGATTCCAGCCGACGTAGGCATACGGATTCGCGAATTGCTCCTCGGGGTCGGGCGTCAGGAAATGCGCCTGGGACGGGTCGTAGTAGCGAGCCCCCGCGTATTGCAGCCCCGATTCGAAGTCGGTCTGGTAGCCCGTGAACTCGCTGCGACTCTGCGGGTCGCCCGCGATCGGGTCGCCCTCACCGTCGTAGCGGCGAACCTCACCATAGGCGGAGTAGCGGTACTGCCGCTCGAGCTGGGCGGCATAGCCCGTGACCGCAATGACGCTGCCCAGATGATTCGTGTGGTAGTGGCGCACGCTCAGGTTCGCCGAGCAGCCGACCGGAGCCACGACGATCGGGACCCAGATCGCCGCGACGAGGATTGCCGAGCCGAGCGCGCCACTGCGTGCCACGCGGACGCCCAGCGTGACGCGACGAGCACCCACGGGCACGACCAGCAATAGAATCGCCGATCCGAGTATCGAGAGATAGGCGCCCGCCGGCAGGTAGCTCGGGACGAAGCCTCCGGCCGGCCCTTCAGAGAGCAACGCAGCCGGTTCGGCGCTCGTCGCGAGCAGACGGTCCCCGATGAAGTACCGCTTGTAGAGAAGACCCCTCTCGGCCTCGGCCACCGCGCCGAAGAAGCGCCGGGTCGACCCGCTCACGGTCTCGTATACGCGTCGACCCGCATGGTCGTAGCCGAACGTCTTGGTCCGGCTGCCGACGCCTAGCGTGCGTAGCCGCCCGAACACGTCATAGCCGTAGGTCTGGACCACTGACCCGTCTGATCGACGCTTCAGGGTCTTGCGTCCGTTTCGATCGAAGGCGAACTGCCAGGGAGGCCCACCGGACGTCGTCGGGAAGGCGAGATTGAACTGGTGCGGTCCGTTCGCGGACAGCCCGTCCGGATCGTTCACGAAGACGGATCCGTTGATCGTGCGGATATTCCCGATCGAGTCGTATGCGAACGATTCGCCACCCGAGTGGATCGCCTCTCCAGCAGGGCCCTCGACCGTCATGAGTCGACCGATCCCGTCGTAGCCGTATCGGGCTGTCATCGACAATGGACCCGTCGCGTCCAGCTCGTCCGAGACCCAGGCGGGACGGGAAAGCGCGTCGTATCGCGCATAGCGAAGATCGACGAGCGTCGATGTCGCCCTCGTCGCGACGTCGCGCGTCGTGATGCGGGTGAGGTCGAGGCCGCGACTGGAAGCCTCGTAGGTGTACTCGTCGACCGTCAGGTTGCCGCGCTCGATTCGCGTCGGTCGGCCGTTTGGTTCGTAGGCGATGTCGCGAACGATCACCTTGGAGCTCGGAAGCCCGTTCGCATTGACGCGGTAGAGGCGATTCGGCTGGCCCGATGCGTCGTAGCCATACTCGAATCGCTCGCCGTCCGGGTAGCTGACTCGGTGGAGCCGATCGAGATCGTCGAAGTACTCGAAGCCGGTCGTCGCCGTGATGCCGCGAATCGTGTCGACCTCGCGGGTCAGTCGACCACGAACGTCATAGCCATAGACGTGTCGACTGTCCGCGCCAACGACGGAGCTGAGTGCCCCGCGACCGAAATTGGCGAGCCCACCGACCGGGTCGGTCGCGTCGTAATCGAAGTCGAACCGGGCCGCACAAGCGGGATCGACCGCGGCACAGAGATTCGCGTCGAACGAGTCCGCGGCACGCGCGCATTGAAGAACGACACGATCGAGCTCGTCGTAGCAATACTGAATGCTCTGACCCGTCTCGGGATCGTCGACATGGACGAGATTTCCCGCCGCGTCGTAGCGATTCGTCCAGCGACCCGAGTCGGGGTCGTCCTTTGACACGAGCCGACCGACGAGGTCGTAGGCCTTCTCGATGCGCGTGCCGAGGCTACCGGCGAACCACTCCGCCACGACCTCGTCCCGACCGTCGTAGCGACGATCCGACGTGCTCAGCAGCCGATCGCTTCCGGCGTAGGACTCGCGCCGGATCACGCGTCCGTGCGCGTCGAATCGACGCAGCACGTGGTTCCCATTCGGGCCTGCAAGATCGACGGGGGCACCATCGACTTCCCGATCGGAATCACCGAATCGGAAGCGGCGGGCGACCGTACCGTTGTAACGCGTCGTCGCGTGGACGAACCCTTCGGGATCGAGCAGTCCTTCGGCATTCCCATTGAACTCGTAGCTGAACCGACGCATCGGGCGGCCGACCGGCTCGTCGAGTGAAGGCGCTGGCCCCGCGACATAGGGCGCGTAGCTCGCCACGACCTTGCCATTCGGGCCGTGCACCTGATGGCGGACGACGACGGTCTCGAGTGAAGGAACGGCGCTGCTATCTGCTCGTGTCACGACGTTTCGGTCGTCCGTCACGAGGCATTCCCGGCCGAGCGCGTCCCAGTAGCTCGTCGTCGAGATGTAGCCCAGGGGCGCGTTCGGCTCCCGCCGCCGGATCTCGAGCGAGCTCAAGCGATCGAGCGAGCTCGCCGCGCTCGGATCTCCATCGCGATAGACGTATTCGACACTCCCAGAGAAGCCGCTCGTCGTGTCGCACGAGGTGCCAGGCTGGAATTCGCAGACCGGGCGACCGAGTGAATCGTAGTGCGTCCCCGAGACATCACCGGCGGCTCTCCCGTGTACGCCGATCGTCTCGACGACCTTGGCGTGGCGCAGGTCGTACTCGCGTTCGACGACGAGCGCCGGCGTTCCATATGGCGAGTCCGGCGAGTGCGGTGCGATCTCGCGCACGGGATGGAGCTGGAATTCCGGGTCGTACTCGATCCGCGTCGGCGTGCGATCGATATCCGGGCGCATCGTGCGAATCGAGACGACGTTTCCGATCGCGCCCCCGTGGTCGAGATCGTACTCGATCTCCTTCGTGATCCAGCGCTCGGGCGCCTCCGATACCAGCTGCTGCTCGGTCGAGAGGTTTCCACGTGAGATCTCTCCGAAGGGCAGATCGTCGTAGGCGAAGAGGCTGCGCCCCGAGAGCTGCTCGCTCCCCGACGCGTCGACGTAGTAGCTCGAGACCAGCACGGGCCGATCGAGAATCGACGACGACGACCCCGAAGTCGGCTCGGCATAGAAGGTTTCGACCTGCTTCTTTCCCACCGGATCGACGCTGCAGAGATCATCCGATTCGCCCGCGCCCACGCAGCCCATCGAGCAGGTCCGAAGGACGAGTCCGTAGGGATGCGGCCGATCGTTCGGGTCGATCGAATCCCTCGTGTAGAGGGAGTTGCGATGGACCGTGCACTGCTCGGCATAGGCCGCCAGGCCGTCGCTGAAGAGCGGGAACTCCCTGAGGCGCTGCTCCTGGAGGAAGAGCTGGGTGCGATCCGTCTCCGCGTCCGTCACCGCACGCCAATCGTAGGTCGTCTCCGACAGAAGGTAGGGCTCGAGTCCGCCGAGGAAGACGCGCTCGGAGGCGACCTTGCCCTTTCGAAATTCATCCTGGAAGTGGACGAACCGCGTCTCGCTCCCGACCGTCTCGGGCCCGTTCCACACCTTCACCATGCGGAAGCCGCGGAACTCCCGACTCTCGCCATCGTAGTGCCCGTCCGCGTACGCGATCTCCTGGACCGTCTCGTGACCACGCGCCAGACACGGATTGCCCGGCGAGCTGCCCGAGATCGAGAACCAGTTGCTCGGCACGTCGTCGCACAGGCCATCCGTCCGTCGAATCGCGGTCACGACCCAGAGCGGAAAGGGCAGCCGTGGCGACGTCTCCGAGGCGGCATTGAAGTCCGTCGCTGGCCGATACCGGAAATACGTCTTCCCGCCGACCCCATCATCCGCGCGCACCAGCAACATCGGTTTCGTATGCGGATTCTCAGCGTCGTCGAAGACGAGCCGCTTGAGTCGCCAGCGATCGTCGGGTCCGACTCCGCCCTCCGGCTCGATCCGTTCGGCGATTCCGTCGCCATCGATGTCGACGATCGTCATCGTGACCTGGTTGAGCGAGGGCGGCGAGGCGTGGATCGTGTTCTTGGCGAGGTAGACGCCCCCGTTCGCGAGCGCCGAGGCCGGTCGCACCTCTCCCAGGACGAGGTGCTCGGTATCCAGCCGCGCACCCTCGAGGATCTCGAGCCCCCCGCCGAATCGGCCATCGCCCAGATTGAAGAGCACGTACCAATTGTCGGAGCCATCGAACTGCCTTCCGGTCATCACCCAGTCGACGCGACCGTCGCCGTTGACGTCGACGAAATCCCGGTAGCGAAAGATCCGGGCCGGGGAATTCGATACCCAGAAGGCACGCAGGTGATTGCTCTGTTCCTTGCGCTCACCCGTCTCGAATGTGGGCGCGGGTGAGAAGACGCGTTCCGAGAATCCGTGTCCCGTATTCAGACGCACGGACATGGCCGGAACGAAGGCAGCGCCGGGTGGGATGCTCCGACCCGGGCAAAGGACCGGGAATTCGCGCGTCCCACCAATCGGTGGATCGGTCGCGCGGCAGATATATCCCTCATCGAGCGCGAAGGGACCGACCGACTCGCCGTCGGGATATACGAGGAAATAGAAGCGGGGAATCGGCCGGCTCGTCGGATGCGAATCGACGCGGTCGATATGCGCCGCCTCGACGAGATCGGGTAGTCCGTCGCCATTCACGTCGAAGAGCGCCACGCTGGGATCCGTCCACTGATCGTCGTTGCCGCCGTGCTGCACCCCGAGATGCGCGTGTGCATCCCGATAGACGATCGGCTCGGATTCGAATCCGCTGCCCGTATTCAGATGAACCGACCAGTCCGTGGGACCACCGCTCCCGTCGTAGCGACGCGTGCGAACGTTGTCGGGCAATCCGTCGCCGTTCATGTCGATCAGCTCGTGTGACGTATAGACGGCCCACCCGCTCTTGCTCGTCTTGTAGAGATAGTCGTCGGTCGCGCTACCGAAGGACGACAGGTCGAAGACCGGCCCCGGGCCGAACCCACAGTCGAATCGATCCTCCTCGGCACATTGCCCCTGCTCGACGTAGAGATCGGGCTTCGATGACGTGCGCGGTTGGTAGAGGTAGTCGGGGATCCCGTCTCCTGTGATGTCGGCGGTACGGCGATGGGGATGGAAATCGATCCGCTTCGAGTAGACGAGTGCGGGTGGCGGAGACCAGGTATCGGACGAGGATTCGCAGAGTCCTCCGTCGCTGAACTGGAGCTCCTCGTCGACGATTCCGTAGTCGACGTTCCAGTGGTGATCACGGGAGCAGAAGCGATCGATCAGACCATCGCCATTCATGTCCTGCAGACGCATGTAGGTCGACGACGGGAAAGACAGGCCGATGTCTTCGCTCTTGACCATCTTGCGGCTCAGATCGTCGACGATCCTGGTCTCGGAGGTCGCGTAGGTAAACGTGCGCCGCGGCAGATCGCTGGTCTCGACCGCCGCGAGTAGGAACTCGGCCGTCGGCAGATCGTCGTCGTAGACGAGCGTGTAGCGTCGCAGGCGCTCGAGACGCCGATCGTCGGGATCCCAGACGCGCACGTCGATCGAACGCATGCGCCGCGCGATCCGCCGGTCGACACCCGTGGCCCAGCTTCGGGCGATCGGCTTGCCAGATGCGACGGAGATCGCCTCACTCTTCAGCTCGATCTCGAACGGGTGCTCGATCGTCGTGTTCCGGTTTCCGCCCCAGCGAACGGTCTCGAGCAGGACCTGATTGCCGAAGCGTCGGTAGCCGTAGTCGATCTGGTTGCCGTTCGGATCCTCGACGCGAGTCAATTTCCAGGTCGTCGTCAACGCGCACGCGTCGCCTGAGCCGGCGAGGAAGACGTCGCCTGCCCGAAAGACCCGTGCGCTGGTCGCATCTCCGAAGTGATAGGTCAGTCCCTCGCGCGTCCGAACGGTCCAGCTATTCGCCGCTCGATCGGGAATGGCGACGGCATGGCCCTCGTCGATGCGCAGCAGGAACGAATCGTCGACCTGTCGCACGAGCTCGTTGGACGTGCCGGCCACCGACAGCACGAATTCTTCGGTCGCGCCCCCGTCGCATCGCGGCACGCCATATTTCGTCGAACCCGTGATCTCGCCGACTGCCAGCGTCCAGCCGAAGCCGAACTCGGACAATCCCGCCTGGCTCGAATAGCGAAGCGAGAGCGAAGGCGTCATGCCCGATCGGCCCGGTGGAACCAGGATCGGGATCGAGAGCGACGCCGCTCCCGTGAAGAAATCCGGCGCGACTTCGGGTGCGGTCGTTTCGAAGGGATTGCTCTCGCCGCCGCCGGGTCCTTCCATCGCACGAACGACGCTCCCGGACAAGCCGAGCATGACGACCGTCCCGAGAAGGACCGAGCAGCCACGATTCCGCGCCCCGCGCCAACATCGATTCGAGATCATCCCAGCCCGCCCCCGCCGCATCACGAGCGCTTGATGCGCCCGAATTGGCGTTTTCTGCTGACTACCGCAGGGCGAGCGATCGACTCCATTCGATTTTCATCGAACTAACATCATGGGCAAAAATCGAATTCGAAATCGACACTCTCCGTATCCGATTCGGACACCTGAATGCCGGCTTCATGACGGTACGGCGACACAGACACCCGTCGTGTATCTTCGCGTTCGAAGAGACGTAGCTGCCGATGCCCCCGACGAGAACCGCGAGAACGAAACGGCCACCGAAACCGATCCACCCCGTATCCGGTCGGTCGCGATCCGTTCCCGCTCGCCTGGTCGGACTCTGGCTGGCGACGCTCCTCGCCTGCGGCGACGCAGGCGACTTGGGATCGACTGGCGAGGGCGAATCGGAGGACCCGCGGATCGACCGGATCGAAGCGCTCTTTCCACCGGTCGAGGTCTCCCCTCCCGAACCGGAGATCATCGCGCCCACCTTGCGAGACATGATCGTCGAGGAGGGCGTCGTGATGATCCCGAACGGCTTTTCCGATAACGACCCGCAGCTCCACGTGACCACATTGCGGCCCGCAGGGGGCTTCCCCGCGGCACTTCGGGAGCTCGGACGGATCGTCGTGGACGTCGCGACGGATGGTCGCTGGATCGCGCAGGTCTACGCGACCGAGCTCCTGAATCCAGGCCGCGACCTCACCCAGATCTTCGACCTCCGGGATCTCGGCGATCCAGGAGTGGACAACACGCAATGGGGCCCGAGTGCGAACGGGGGATTCGCATCGTTGGCGATCGACCTGGCGGACGGCTGGCTGGTATGGGTCGGCTCGGACGGCGTCGAAGACCTGATGCAGCTCGCCGATCTCGAGGACGATCTCGGCGCGAATCCACGCTCGATCGCGACTCCGGATGGGTACGCGAGTGCCCCTGAGATCACGAGGTCGATGTTGATCTGGCAGGAGGGTCCGCTGATCAAGATGATCCCGGCACCCTTCGACGAGCTCGAACCGATCGAAGTCGGCGCGGCACCCGTCGACGGGCTGGCCGCGAGCCGGATTGGGCTCCAGGCCGACGGTCCTTACGCGATCTGAAATCTCGATGATACCGTGATGGTCTTCGACGCGACGCAGCCGATCGTCGCAGAAGTCAACCCGCGACCGGTTGTAGGCAACCCGCTCAGCCAGATCGAGAGCGCGATCACTGATCTACGGCTGTCCGGCTCGAGAGTGTTCTGGTCCGACGGTGCGACCTCCTTCTACACCTACGACATCGCGACGCCCGCGCAGCCGGCGATCGAGCTGAGCGATCCCACTACGCTCGAGGTCGACTGGCGACTCGCGAACGATTTCGTCGTCTGGCGCCGCTGCCCGACCTTCCAGACGAGTGCTTCGGGAAAACGCACGTGCGATCCGGTCAGCACGCCGACCATCGAGGTCTTCGACGGTCGGCGTGCCTTCGTGCCCGGATCGAATCCGTCGACGCTCGTCGCGAACGCGCGGGACGTGAAGCGCCTCGCGGTCGGACCGATCGGGGTGGCCTGGACGACCGCCACCGAGCCCGGGAGCGAGTCGCATATGCTCTCCTACTGGAACCCGGCAGAGCCGCTCGTTCCGGACGTCAACCCTGCGCTCGTCCGACTCGGCGTCTACATCTACGAAGTCGACGTCGAGCCAGAAGGTCTGGTCTACCTCCTGGGCGACCTGGCACCCGATTGGGCTGGGCCACGCGTCGAGCTGATCGAAGCGATGCGACTCCTACTCGGCACCCGTGTGCACGCGCAAGAGGACTGACCGACGTCGAGCGGCGGAGGCGATGAAGCCGAGCCGCCAGCCACGCCTGGGGTGCGCGCGAACATTCTCCCCACGCGACGGCGCACTCCCAGGCACGCGGCCCAATGCGTGCTCGTTACCGATGGCGGCGCGTGTCACGGCGTGGACGGACCGCCTCCGGCTCGCAGCACCCGGCCCGGCGCGGCGCCCGTCGGTCGATCGCCCGTGATCGTCTCCACGCCGTTCACGAAGACCGCTCGAAAGCCCGTGCCCGCCTGAACGAGGCGCGGTGCATCGCCCGGCAGGTCGTATTCGATCCGGGCCGGACCGAGGGCCAGGCGTTCGGGGTCGATCACGACGACGTCGGCCGCCATCCCTGGCGCGAGCAGACCGCGATCGTCGAGGCCGAGGAGTGTCGCCGGCTCGCTCGTCATGAGCGCGATCGCCCTCTCGATCTTGAGGCGGGCCTCGCGCAGGACGAGCTGCGCGAGCAAGAAAGTCGGATAGCGATAGTTGGTCACGCTCATGACGTGTGCACCGGAATCGCCGAGACCGAGCAGCGTATGCCGATCTTCGAGGAGCGCCAGGACGCCCTCCTCACCGCGATTGAGCACCGGTACCTCGACGAGCGTCGCCAGATCGTCGCGCACGATCTGATCGCACAGAAGATCGACCGGATCGAGGCCCTCCCGCGAAGCGACCTCGGCAACCGAGTTGCCCGCGATCTCGGGCCGCGAGGGAGCGACCGTGAAGTGCCACAGCGCGAGATCGGGATGGAGTGGATGTCGCGGGTCACCCCCGCCCCGTTTCATGGCCGCGCGCACCTGCGCGTCGGTGAGCCGCTCCTTGCGCTCGGCCTTCGACGCCCGATCGTAGCCGTCGAGCGCCTCCTCCCACCCGAGCATCGCCGTAAAGACCGAGCGTTCATCGAAGCGCAGCATCAGCGTGATGGGAACAGCGGTCACTTGCGGAGCGACGCGCACACCCGACCGGTTTAGCGCGTCATTGTGCTCGAGCAGCGATCGCCAGACCGGCTCACCAGGCTCCGCATAGCACGGGGTCCAGGTGAGTCGCGCATCGGCTGCGCGCGTCCAGTCGACGTAACGCTCGAGCTCCGCGATCAAGGCTGTCGCGTCTCGGCTGAATTTCGTCTCGACGTTGATCTGCCAGAGTCGACCGGCGCAGGCGGACACGAGCGCGCGGAGCTCGGCCTCGTCGGCGAGACGACTGGGAACGGGTCGCCCTTCGAAATCGACGTGATTCGGCCCACGTGAGGTGGCGAACCCGATCGCGCCGGCGACGAGTGCATCCTCGAGCGCCGCGACCATCGCCGCCCGCTCCGCCGCGTCGGCAACGCCGCTCCGTGCGCCAGGACCCATCACGCTCTGGCGCAGGGCGGAATGGGGCACGAAGCCCGCCACGTTCACGCCGAGCGAACGCGATGCCAGATAGTCGCGATAGTCGCCCCAGCTCTGCCAGCCGAACGGCACGCCCTGTCGTGCGGAGGCATAGGGGATCTCTTCCACCACCTCGAGCGTGCGCAACAGCTCGTCGCCGCCACTCGGGCGACACGGCGCGATCCCGAATCCACAGAGCCCGAGAACGACCGTCGTCACGCCATGTCGATTCGAAGGCGAGCCGCTCGCGTCCCAGCAGAGCTGCGCATCGAGATGGGTGTGGGGATCGATGAATCCGGGTGTCACCCAGCATCCCGCCGCGTCGATCTCGCGACGGCCGGACTCGTTCACGATTCCGACCCGCGTGATCAGATTCGCGTCGATCGCGACGTCGCCTGCGTAGGGCGCATCACCGCTCCCGTCGACGAGCGTCCCCTTGCGAAGCACGAGGTCATGCATGAGCGGCCCCGGTGATGCGAATGAGCCGTTTTCGTTCTCTGTTCGGACCGGTCGCCCTTCGCGCTCCGGGGCCGATTCGCGCTACGCGGGCATGCTAGCCGACTCCCTCGTGTGACGTGAGGCGCTCGCGAGCGCGTCTCCGCCGGGAGCGCGCTCGAAGGCCAACGCGCCTACAGTCTGGATCCGAGGCCACCCAAGGCTCGACTCCAGCCCACGAGGGGAGCTCCACATGACGACCGAGACGCCGCGCACGACGGCTGGCCGGGCCCGCCGCTACGACACGATCGTCGATACGATCGGCGACACACCCTGCGTTCGCATCAATCGACTCGCGCCCGACCACGTGACGCTCTTCGTGAAGGCGGAGTTCTTCAATCCCGCCGCCTCGGTCAAGGATCGCCTGGCGATCAGCATCATCGAGGAGGCCGAACGAAACGGAAGCCTCGCCCCCGGTCAGACGGTCGTCGAAGCGACGAGCGGCAATACCGGCATCGGACTGGCGATGGTCTGTGCGGCCAAGGGGTATCCACTCGTGATCACGATGGCCGACAGCTTCTCGATCGAGCGCCGCAAGCTGATGCGATTTCTCGGCGCCAAGGTCGTCCTCACGCCGCGCGCCGAGAAGGGGATGGGCATGGTGCGCAAGGCGGAGGAGCTGGCCGAAGCGAACGGCTGGTTTCTGGCCCGCCAATTCGAGACCGACGCGAACGCACGTATCCACGAGAACACGACCGCCCGCGAGATCCTCGCCGACTTCGAGGGCGAGCGACTCGACTACTGGGTGACCGGCTACGGCACGGGCGGGACCGCCAGTGGCGTGGGTCGAGTGCTGCGCAAGGAACGCCCCGATACGAAGATCATCCTGAGCGAGCCCGCGAACGCCCGACTCGTCGAGAGCGGTACGTCCCAGGAACGCAGCCCGTCGGGCGCCCCCGCCGCGAGTCACCCGGCCTGGGAGCCCCATCCGATCCAGGGATGGACGCCCGACTTCATTCCGCTCGTACTCCAGGAATCCCTCGACAACGACTACTACGACGAGCTCGTACCCGTCGCCGGTCCCGACGGAATCGCCTGGTCACGCAAGCTCGCGAGCCAGGAGGGCATCTTCACGGGCATCTCGGGCGGATCGACCTTCGCCGCCGCCATTCAGGTCGCCGAAAAGGCGGAGCCCGGATCGGTCCTGCTCGCCATGCTGCCCGACACGGGCGAGCGCTACCTCTCGTCGCCGCTCTTCGAAGGGATCGCCGAAGACATGTCCGAGGAGGAGATCGCGCTCTCACGCTCGACACCCGGCTACCACATGCCTGATTGAGCCCCAGGGTCGGGCGCTCGCTCGACCGTCACGACGTCACCGACGGACATCAGATTGAGGATCTCCCATTCGGTTTCCGTCCACGGGCGGATAAAGCCGGCGATCATCTTCTCCACGTTTTCACGGCCCGCGATCGGGCCGCTCGGGATGTTGTGATAGACGCCGTCGTCGGTGAAATAGCTGGCGAGCTCGCTCGCATCGAGTCGCGACCAGGCTTCGATGAATGCTCGAATGATCTGCTCGTTGTCCGTTCGGATATTCTCTCGCCCTCTCTCGCGCGTACCTCTTCACCCCTCTTCCTGGCGAGATTCGCGGCGCAAGAGCTCGTCTGACTTCCCCGGAGTCGAGATCCTACCGTGATCTTGGATCCTACCGCGCCGCTCGCAGCCCCACGATCTCCGCCGTCCCGAGAAAACGTCGCCCGCCTTCCCGAAGCGAGCTCGCGTGGATCTCGCGCTTCTCGAGGTCGACGAGAAACGTCGCGTGGTAGGTGGTGCTGTCCCACACGACGAGGTACATGCCTTCCCGGATCGCCTTCGCGCGATAGGGCATCGTCGCGGACGGCGGCGACTCGGATTTTGGTTCGAGCAGAACGAACGAGACCGTCTCCGCCGAATAGCGGGCGCGATAGGTCCGACCCGTCGGAAATCGGTAGACGAGCTCGAGGCCAGTCAGCGAATCCGCTTCGACACCCGGCGCGCCCGTCGTGCCTGCACAAGCCGCCAGACAGGCGAAGCAGGGGATGACCAGCGCGAGCGCGCGAGTCGACCGGCATCCCGGCGATCGCGCTCGATCGCGCCGGGAGTCTGCCGCGGCAGCTCGTGGCGAAGAAGGTGGCATCGGCCGTGAATAGCGCAGCTCTCGGCTCGTGCGATGTCCGCGCCGCGGCGGCATGGAGTGAGGAGCGCGCGACGATCGTGGCAGTCGCTCTAGGAGAGACTGCGCAGAACCTCTTCGGCGCGCCGGGTCACGCGCGGAAGCGTTCGACGTTCGCCGCTGCCAGCGATCTCCGTGAGCCAGGCTCTTGCCTCCGGCGTCTTCCGACCGACCTCGAAGTCCAGTCGGATGAGGTCGATCTCGGCGTACATCTTCCAGCTGACCGCACCCACGGCCGATTCCGCCTGAACCGCCTTCTCGAGATGCCGGCGGGCGTGGGCATGATCGCCCAGGCAGTGGGCCAGGAGCCCGGCATAGCGCGCGAACGATCCGAAATAGAGGACGCCGTAGCCCGTGCTCACGAAGCGATCCGCGATCGGCTCGACGAGGCGAAGGAGGAACTCCGCGTAGTCTCTTCGATTCAGGCTGGCGGCCACCTCGGACAACACGGCGATCGTCAGTCCACCCCCCACTTCCTGTGACGCCGCGAGGATGTCTCGTCTCGAGAACTCGTCGAGCGAACGAGTCGCCTCGTCCAGGCTGCCCGCATCCCATTGCAGGTAGAGGGCTGCAGCCCGCCAGGCCATCACGGACTTGCGCGATCGTGCGATGCGTCCCGTGACCTCTGCGAACTCTCTTGCTTCGTCCCGCTCGACGAACAGGTTCGCCTGCTGGCATGCGATGGTCTGCGTGACGTTCTGATCCGGATTGTCGCCGGCGAGATCGCCATAGCTCGAGACGAGCGCTTCCGCCTTTCGAAGATCCCCCCGCATCATCGCCAACATGCAATCGCGTGCGATCGGGAGCCAGGTGTACTGGGCGAGACCCGTGCGATGCGAGAGCTGGCGACAACGCTCGATCGCGAGCTCGAGCTCGCGAATCCTACCCAGCTCGAGAAGCGCAGCGATCGAGCGCGTACCGTGAAGCAGGCGCGCCGGCGTGTCGGCGGTCTCGGCGATATGGGGCTCCGATTCGCGCAGCAGCTCGATTCGGTCTGCCGCGCGATGGGGTCCGTTGAGCGACTCCACGCGGGCGGCGTACGCTGCGACCAGCGCGCGGCAATCGCCTGATCGCTCGGCCAGCCGGAGCGACTCGACCGCGAGCTCTTCGTTCTTGCTTCCATAGCCGTGCCACTTCCTCGCCTGGGAGAGGCGCGCCAGCAGCTGAGCGCGGTCCGCGAGCGACTCCGACTGGATGCGTGAGAGGGACTCCTCGAGCAACGAGACGAGCGTCTCGTCGTAGGTACCGAACTCGATGCTCAGGAAATCGGGCGACATATTGAGAGCACAGCGGGCCAGCATCTGCGGCGAATCGAGCGCCCGGGCCAGGTCCGCGGCTTGCAGGAGACGTGTTCGAGCCGAGGCGCGGTCGCCCAGATAGATCTCGGCTTCGGCGAGCTCGACCAGCACGTCGTAGCGCTGGGAGAGCGTGGCGTCGGCCGAATCGAGCGTCGTCGCGAGCGCGCGCTCGAGATAGGTCCGGGCACGATCGAAGGCGAATCGGGAAGCCGCGGCACGCCCGGCGAGCAACGCGAATTTCCGCGTCAGCTGTGCGGGCGGCAGCAAGCCGGACTTCGCGAGATGGTCGGAGATCTCGGCTGCCCGAAGCGTCGAGTCCGCCCGGAGCATCATGCGCCTCGCGACCGAGAAGTGAAGCTGGAAGCGCCGCGTGCGGCTGAGCTGCTGATAGAGCGCGTCGCGCAGCAGGCTGTGTCGAAACTGGACCTCGCTCTGGTCGATTTGCACGAGCCCCGAGCTGAACGCCGGCTCGATCCGTGACATCGTGACCGCGCTTGCGAGATCGAGTACCTCGGCCAGGAATGCGAGCGAGAAGCGGTCCCCGATCGTCGCCGCGGCGCCCAGCAGATCGCGTGTCTCGTGTGGCAGGTCGGAGAGCTGTCGGGCGACGATCTCGCGTCCGTTCTCGACCAGTGCCGATTCGAATTTCTTCGCGAGATCGAGCTCGTCGCCATCGTCTCGCAGATTCTGCAGCAGATGGGTGACGTAGAACGGGATACCGCCGGTCCGAGAGAACAACGTCTGGCTGATCGCGTCCACGTCGTTGGCAACGGATCCAACGAGCTGCTCGACCTCCGTCGGCGAGAGCGGCGATACGCGCAGATGATTGGCGTGGGGCATCGCCGAGATCGCCGATACCGTGTCGGCAACGTTGGATTCCGTCGGCGGGGGCCGCAATGTGGCCACGATCAGGATCGGATCGTTCTCGATCTCGTCAGCCACCCAATACAGAAGCGCGAGCGAATCGGGATCCGCGCGGTGGACGTCCTCGAGCGCGATGATCGTCGGCTCGTTCGTCGCCAGGCTGCGTACGATCCTCGTCCAGACGCGAAAGATCTCGAATCGGTCGTAGCGTCTGGGACTCTCCCGGGCGGCGGCGTCGGATTCGATCTCGGGAAAGAACCGCGACAGCTCGGCAACGTCTCTGGTCGTCTCGGCGGGTAACGCTGCCACCCGCGCCAAGGCGTCGTTCAGGAGCTGCGTCCAGGGCCAGAAGGCCGGTGTCTCATCGATCGACGGACTCCGCGTACGGAAGATCTGCATCCGACCGAGCGTCGACTCCAGGAATTCCCGAAGCAGCCGCGTCTTCCCGATCCCCGCCTCTCCCTCGATCAGGACCACCTGCCCCTGCTGTCGGTGGCGAACCGACGCGAGGGCTTCCCGGAGACCGTCGAGCTCTCGATCGCGACCCACGAAGGGAAAGCTGTCGGGATTGTTTCGAACGGAGCCGCGCGGCGCGCGGACCTTCGCTTCGGCGATGAATCGGTAGCCACGACCCCGGTAGGTAGCGATGTACTCCTGCGTGTCGGGGCTGTCGTGGAGCGCGCGTCTGACCTCGAGAATGCAGGTCGGAATGGTCGCGCTGCTCAGGGCCGTCGATTCCCAGACCTCGCGGCGGAGAAAGTCCTGGTCGACGACGCGATCGCGATTCTCGATCAGGCAGATGAGGAGATCGAGCGGCTTCGGCCCGATCGACACGGGCTCGCCCCTGCGCGTGAGCTCGAAGGACTTCAGGTCGATCGCGAAATCCGAGAACTCGATTCGGCTCATTCTGGCTCCAGGCGTCGACCGATCGCGGAGCGCGCGCGCCGCGCTGCGACCGCGCTGTCTGTAACGTAGTCGCTCTTCGCAGCGCTTCTGCCTTCGCGCGCGGCAGCGTGCGACGGTGGATCATCAGACGGCGATCAATCGACGCGGGCTTCGCACGTTGCCCCTTCGATTCCCCCTCGGGGCCGGTATGTATGGCGCCGCTCCATCTCGCTACTTTGAGCCGACCTCGATTCGCCGAGCACGCGTCGCGCGGAATGACTCGGTCGCCCTGGAGCAAGCAATCCCATGAACTTCGGATTCACCGAAGAACAAGAGCTGCTGCGCACCGAGGTGCGCAAATTCCTGGATCAGAACGCCTCACTCGAACGCGTTCGGGAGATCGTCGAAGCGGACGGCGGGCCGGGCTTCGATCCGGCGCTCTGGACGCGAATCGCGGAGCTGGGTTGGATCGGGCTCGCGATGCCCGAAGCGCATGGCGGGATGGGCCTCGACCTCGAGACGCTGCTCGTCGTCCTCGAGGAGACGGGCCGCAGCCTCTTCCCCTCGCCTCTGGTCTCGACGGTCGTCGCGGCCAAGGCCATCGAGCGGTTCGGCAGCGAGGCGCAACAGGCTCGTTGGCTCCCGGGCCTGGCCGACGGCTCGCGAATCGGCACGTTCGCTTTGCTCGAGCGGAGCGACACACTCGCAGCGGATGGGATCGAGACGCTCGCCAAGCCCGACGGCAACGAGCTGATCCTGTCGGGCGAGAAGCTCTACGTGACGGATGCAACCGCGGCCGATCTGGCCGTCGTCGCCGTCCGCAGCGGGACCGATGCGGAGTCGATCTCGCTCGTGGTCGTGGAATCGGGCCTCGAAGGGCTCACGGCGTCGGACTTCGATGGCATGGACCTAACGAAGCGTCTCGGACGGATCACGCTCGAGGACGTTCGCGTCTCGAGTGATTGTGTCCTCGGCGAGCAGGGCTCGGGCTGGTCGGCAACGGCGTGGCTCAACGATCTGGCTGCCGCGCTCGTCACGGCCGAGGCGGTCGGGTCGGCCGCGGCAGCGCTCGAGATCACGACCGGGTTCGCCAAGGAGCGGATCCAGTTCGGGGAACCGATCGGACGTTTTCAAGGCGTGAAGCACCCGCTCGCAGAGATCTACGTCGACGTCGAGTCGTTTCGATCACTCGTCTACTACGCGATCTGGGCGCTCGATCAGGACGCAGACGACGCCCGTGTGGCCGTCTCGAGGGCCAAGGCCTACTGCGCCGACGCGTTTCCCGAGGCCGGAATCCTCGGCGTCCAGCTCCATGGCGGTGTCGGCTACACCTGGGAGTACGACATCCAGATGTTCTTGAAGCGCGGGAAATGGGTCCGGCCCATGTTCGGCGACGCCGACTACCACTACGAACGCATCGCCCGATTGGGAGGCCTCTGAGGCATGGATTTCCAGCTGACTGAAAAGGAAGAAGCGTTTCGCGACGAGGTCCGGGCGTTCCTCGACGAGAATCTACCCGACGAGAAGGACCGGACACCGGAATTCCTGGCCGAATGGAATCGCAAGATCCGCAAAAAGCGTTGGGTCGGGTTCTCCTGGCCCGCGGAGGTCGGCGGCGGGGGCGGCTCGATCATGGAGCAGGTCATCCTGAAGGACGAGATGGCGCGTCGCAAGGCGCCTGCCCTCGGCACCTGCTTCATGGGTCTCGCCTGGGTCGGTCCTTCGATCATTCAATACGGGACCGAGGAGCAGAAGCAGAAATACATCCCCGACATCCTCGACGGAAAATATCAGTGGTGTACGGGATACTCGGAGCCCGACTCGGGCTCCGATCTGGCCAGCCTCAAGTGCAAGTGCGAGCGCGACGGCGACGAGTACGTCGTGAACGGTCAGAAGATCTGGACCTCGATCGCCATGTGGTCGAAGATGATGATCCTGCTCGTACGAACGGATCAGCAGACGGCGAGCAAGCACGACGGCATCACCTGCCTGCTGGTCGAGATGGACAGCCCCGGGATCGAGGTACGACCGATCAAGAACATGAGCGGCGGTGCCATGTTCGCGGAGGTCTTCTTCGACGACGTTCGCGTCCCCGTCGAAAATCGGTTGGGCAAGGAAGGCGAAGGCTGGCAGGTCACGATCTCGGCACTCGCCTCCGAACGATCCTCGATCGCCGAGGTCCACGGCCTGATCCGCAAGATCGACGAGGTCAAGGCGCTCGCCCGGAACACCGTCCGTGGCGGTCGCGCCATGAGCGAGGACCCGGGCGTTCGTCGTCGGATCGCGCAGGCCGAGACGAAGATCGAAGCCATGCGACTGAACGGCATGCGCTTTCTCACGAAGCAGCTCAAGGGCGAGCCGCTCGGCTCGGAGACCTCGATCAACAAGCTCCATCGCGCCAGCCTCGAGATCGGTCTGGGCGAGCTCGCGCTCGAGATCCTGGGCTCCGCCTCGACGCTCATGAGCGGAGACGATCCCGTCGTCGACGACGGCGCCTGGGCCCGATACTCGCTCAACTGGCCCGAGGTCGTGATCGGCGGCGGCACGCCGAACATCCAGCGCAACATCATCGCCGAGCGGATCCTCGGCCTGCCGAAGGACTGACGCGAGAGGAACCGCCCTGAGCGAAGCCACTCTGGACGACTTGGACGCGGAGGCACTCGAAGCACACCTCTGCGCGGCACTCGACGCGACCCACGTCGAGGTCGTCGACGAGTCGCACCTGCATGCGGGCCATGCGGGTGCGCGCGATGGCGGGCGCCATTTCCGGGCGGTGATCGTCTCGGAGCGGTTCGCGGGCCTCGGCCGCGTCGCGGCGCAGCAGCTCGTCTATCGCTCACTCGGGGATTGGATGGGACGCGAGATCCATGCGCTCGCCATGAAGACGCTCACCCCAACCGAGTGGGCCGAGCGGGCGTAGGACGCCCGGGACCGGGTCGACCGGCCGAGGAGGGAGCTCCGTGACGGACGATCCGATCCTGCCGCTCACGCTGCACGGAGCCGAGTTCTCGTACTTCACGGGCAAGCTCGAGGGCGCGCTTCGATTCATGGAGCTCCCCTACACGCGCGTCCCGGCGGGACCGACGGGCCGGGCCGCACGCGCGACCGGCGTGGCACAGATCCCCGCACTCGAGCTCGCGGACGGACGCTGGCTGACCGACACCACGCCGACGATCGCCTGGCTCGACGCGCGCTATCCGGAGATCGGCGTGATCCCGCGCGATCCCGTGCTCGCCTTCTTCAGTCGACTGCTCGAAGACTACGCCGACGAGTGGCTCTGGCGACCCGCGATGCATTTCCGCTGGAGCTATCCCGAGAGCGCCCACCACCTGAGCCGTGTCCTCATCGACGAGAATGCGCGCGAGGTCCGGATCCCCGCTTTCGTGAAGCGCTACATCTTCCGCAATCGACAACGCGCGGTCTTCATCCGGGGCGACGGCGTTTCGCCCGCGACCTGGGATCACGTCGAGCGGATCTATCATGACTCGCTCGCCCAGCTCGAGGCGATCTTCGGGAAGCGCCCCTTTCTGCTGGGTACTCGACCCAGCCTGGCCGACTTCGGCTTCTTCGGTCCGATGTTCCGCCACTTCTCGCAGGACCCGACGAGCGCGCGGATCATGCGAGAGACCGCTCCGGCCGTTCTCGAGTGGACGGCCCGCATGTGGAATGCACGCGAGAGCGTGGCAGACGAAGCGCTCCTCGAGCAGATCCCCGACGACTGGGGACCGATCCTCGACGCCGTCGGCCGGGCCTACCTGCCCTATCTCTGCGCCAATGCCGAGGCCTGGAAGGCCCGCCAAAGCCACTTCGACGTCGCGATCGAAGGTGCCCCCTACCGACGAATCCGCACGGCACGCTACCGCGTGTGGTGTCTCGAAGAGCTGCGGCGCCACTACGCGGAGCTGCCGGAGACGCGGCAACACGAGGTGCGTGCCCGACTCGAAGCGCACGGATGCTGGGCGCCACTCTGGCGCGTCGAGGATCCCACTTCGGGTCTCGATCCGGAGCGCAGGGTGCCCTTTGCGGGTGCCGGCTCGATGACGGGTGTGGCCGCGCGCGAGGCGGAGAAGAAGTGGTGGCTGCCGGTCGGAACGGTGTAGACGTGGTACGACCGTCGCGAGCGGTCACGCCGGGCGCGGCGGCTCGTCAGGCTGAAGGCGAAATCGAGCGCGTCCCGTCTTTGCCTTCATAGGCGATCCACTTGAGCGGGATCACCTCCAGGACGATGCTCCCCTTGGACTCGAGCACGTGGGCGTACTCGTCGGCGTCGACCTTTCCACCGGTCATGCGCGACGTGTTCTCCGCGATCTTTCGGTAGACGAGCCGTTTGCGCTCGAGTCCTTCCTCGATTCGACACCGCCCTTTCACGGTCACGGTCTGACTGGGCGTTCGCCAGACGACCGCGA
This sequence comes from Myxococcota bacterium, assembly GCA_965223565.1. Classification (GTDB taxonomy): domain Bacteria; phylum Myxococcota_A; class UBA9160; order UBA9160; family UBA4427; genus UBA4427. Next base: position 164,369 of record CBDCWV010000007.1, read on the forward strand.
CGCGCGGATCGCGCCGGATCGCCTTGATTCGCCCCTCCGCCGCGTCCATCGAGAACCAGATCCGCTCGTCGATCCACTGGAACGAAACCGTGGCGCCCATGGGCCAGCCGTCTCGGGTATTCCAGTTGAACGTGCAGAAGTCGGAAGCCTCGACGATCTCCAGCGCCAATGGATTCGGAGCCACTCGATCCATCTCATCTCACTCTCAGACGGAAGTCTGGCGTAGCTCGCCGACGGTGATCTCCACGCGATTTCCGGTCGGGTCGCTCGTCACGGCGCGGAGGATGCCATCCGGTCCCTCGGCCGGACCGAAGCCAAACTCGAAGCCCGCCTTTCGAACGCGTTCGACGACCGCTTCGAAGTCCTCGTTGCGAACGGCTACCGCCAGGTGCGGCGCCAGATCGTCCGTGGACGGCACGAAATCCTCGTTCTGGAATACGTGCAGCTCGGAGACGCCGAGCTGATACCAGGCACTCGTAAAATGCCGAATCGCCTTCGGTCGCTCGAGTTCCTCGAGGCCGAGTGCATCTCCCCAGAAGCGCTTGGCCGCTTCGAGGTCGTGCACGGCGATACCGATATGATGACAGGCGCGGATCATGTCTCTTCTCCTCGATCGTTCGGCGTGTGTCCGGATTCCCGTGCTCCGGCCGTGAGGTCCGGCTTCGCTGCCGCGTCGGCGAGGTGGAGATGGACATCTCGCTGGGGGAATGGGATGCCGATCCCCTCCGAATCGAAACGTTGCTTCACCTCGCGGGTGAGATCCCAATAGACGGTCCAATAGTCGGGCGTCTCGACCCAGGGCCGCGCGATGAAGTTGACCGACGAGTCGGCCAGCTTCGCGACGCGAACGATCGGCTCCGGATCCTCGAGCACGAGGGCGTGACCGCGAACGATCTCCTCGAGGACCGTCTTCGCCCGGTCGATGTCGTCGTCGTAGCCGATCCCGAACTCGAGGTCGACGCGGCGAACGTCGACCCCGGTCGCGTTCGTGATGACATCCCCGATGATGCTGTTGTTCGGCACGATCATCCGCTTGTTGTCGAAGGTCATGATCGTCGTCGCGACGAGGTTCATCGACTCGACGGTTCCCGACACGCCGGCCGCCTCGATGGTGTCGCCCGTGTCGAAAGGCCGAAACGTGAGGATCATCAGACCGCTCGCAAAGTTCGAGAGCGAGTCCTGCATGGCGAAAGCGACCACGAACCCGGCGGCGCCGACCATCGCGAGGAGCGGCCCCATGCTGACTTCGAGCGCCGACAACGCCACCAGGAAGCCGGCGACCATGATGGCCCAGTAGGCGGCGCCGACGAGGAAGTTCTCGAGGAGCTCCGGCCACTCGACGCGTTCGAAAGCGTGCCTGAGCACGCGACTGGCGAGGCCGGCGAGCAACCGCGCGACCAGCAGGAGCCCGAGAAAGACCGCGATGTTCCAGGCCCATCGCAGCCCGCCCTCCTCCTGCGTGAGCCAACCCCAGAGTGCATTCCAGGCCGATCGGGCGTCGCTCACGTCGACGTGGACACCACTGACACTCGCCATGTAGAGCCGATAGTCCGCGATCTTCGCCTGGGTCTCGCTGTCGGCGGCATCGGTCTTCGAGTCGAGCGTATCGACGACCGTCCGCAGCTTGTCGATCAGCTGCGTGCGCTCCCCCTGAAGCTCCGTCACGCGATCCGCTCCCGTGGGTCCGCGGCCAGCCGCAGCTCCGGCGGCCTCGTCCGCATCAGCGCTCTGCCTGGCCGCGATCAGCGCCAGGCTCACCTCACGTGCCTTGGCCTGCAGCCGCTCACTCCACGCCTCGGCGGCTGCGAGCAGCTCGGCCTTCGTCAGGGGACGCAGGTGGATCGCGAGGTCTTCGACCGAGATCTGCGCGTCGAGATGCGGCTCGCCCGCCGCGTCCGACTGGGCCGCAGCCGGAATCACCTGCGCCAGCACGAATGCGAAGACCGTCAACCAGGCTCGCCGAAACCGAATCGAAGCCATTCCCCTTGCCCCCCGATCGATGGACGGGCGTGAGAGTACACTGGCCCGGCCGGACCTCGCGACGGCGTCGGGGCATTCGATCCTCCCCGACCTCGTCACACTCGCCTTATCAGAGCCCACCCGGGCGACCGCATCCTTCCCGCATGCGACGCTGGGGTAGGCTACCGGCGAGCTCGGCCCGTCGGGCCGATCCCCTTCGAGGCGTCAATCCAGGGAGGCTTCATGCCCGTTCCGCTCGACGAGTTCCCGATCCATCAGGGTCCCGAGTCGATGAAGTACTTCGTGACCAGCGACCGCAACACCTACGACCGCTGCATCATGCACGCCCTCGACCGCACGGGGGAGGTGCAGCTCGCGGCCGGTCTGGGTGTCTATCCCGGGGTGGGCGTGATCGATTGCTATGTCGCCATTCGCCAGGGGCGAAGACTGACCTCGCTTCGCACGTCGGGGTCGCTACCCGACGACCGGATGGAGCAACGAATCGGCCCGATGTCGATTCGGGTCGAGAAGGGTCTCGAGACCGTGTCCTTCCACTGCGAGGGAGAAGCGCACGGCGTCGAGGTCGACCTCACCTGGCAGGCTGCCGCGCCGGCCACGGACGAGCCCCGCCACATCCGCCGCCAGGGCGACACCACGATTCTCGATGCCTTCCGCTTCGTACAGGCCGCCGACGTGACCGGCCGCGTGCGTGTCGACGACCGCTCGATCGCCGCGGCGGACTGGGTCGGCGTGCGCGACCGTTCGTGGGGCATTCGCCCGGTCGGCGACGCAACGAGCCCCCAGCGTCCCTTTGGCGATCACGCGATGTGGTGGTGCTGGATCCCCCTGCGTTTCGACGACTTCGCGCTCATGTTCGTGCTCGAGGAGGACCCCGACGGGTTCCGAACGATCAATCACGCGATTCGCATTCGACCCGACGGTCGCGTCGACCAGCTCGGCTGGCCGGAGGTCGAGATCGAGTACGCGGCAGGAACCCGCTATCCCGTCCGTGCCCGGATCGGGATCAAGGAGCGGGGCGGCTCCGCGCTCGCGCTCGACATCGAGCCCCTGGGTCCCATGCCGCTCGGTGTCGGCCTGGGCTACGGGCCGGACGACGACGGCTGGAACCATGGGCGTTGGATGGGCGAGAGCTGGCTCGAGCGCGTCGACCACGACCTCGACGCGGAGGCCACCCGACAACGCGTCGCGTGGAGCATGATCGACCACGCCGCACGCGCGAACCTCGACGGCCAGACCGGCTACGGCATCTTCGAACACGTCTGTATCGGGCGACACGATCCGTCGGGCTTTGCAGACCTGATGACGACGGCCTGACGAGCGGCTCGGCCGACGTTTCGCGCGGGGATGCGGCACGATCACGGCGCTCGACTGCGCGTGCCCACTCGTCTGACCCCCACCAGGAGGAACCCGCATGCTCACCCTCCGTCCGTCCGCCGACCGGGGCCACGCCGAACACGGCTGGCTCGAGAGCCGGCACACCTTCTCCTTCGCGGGCTATCACGATCCCGACTTCATGGGCTTCCGCGCGCTCCGCGTCATCAACGAAGACCGCGTCGCACCGGGCGAGGGCTTCGATCCGCACTCCCACCGCGACATGGAGATCCTGAGCTACGTGATCGACGGTGCGCTCGAACATCGCGACAGCCTGGGAAACGGATCGGTGATTCGACCGGGCGAGCTCCAGCGTATGTGCGCCGGGACGGGCGTCACCCACAGCGAGTACAATCCTTCCAGCGAAGAGCCGGTCCATTTCCTGCAGATCTGGATCCTCCCGGAGCGGGAGGGTCTCGAGCCCGGCTACGACCAGCGCACGTTCCCCGAGAGCGAACGGCGCGGCCGCCTGCGCACGATCGCCTCCCCGGACGGCGTGAATGGCTCGGTCGAGATTCACCAGGACGTCTCGCTGCACGCCACCCTGCTCGAGCCCGGCGAGACGTTGCACGCGACGCTCGATCCGACGCGCTACGGCTGGCTCCAGGTCGTCCGCGGCGAGATCGAGGTCGCGCGCACGCTCTCACTCAGATCGGGCGACGGGCTCGCGATCGCCGGAGAAGAGGCACTCGACCTCGTCGCGAAGGCGCCCGTCGAGGCGCTCCTCTTCGACCTGGCCTGACGCGGTCACCTGCTGCGCCGTCGCGAAAGCGTTCTACGAGATAGACCCTTGTCCCGCGATCGTCCCGTAGATCCCGTCGCCATCCACGCCGGCCGGCACATCGGGTCCGAAGCCAGCCATTCGCCGATCGACTCGAGAGCAATCTGCACTCATCTCTTGAGAGCGGGAATCGCAAGCCGCGCCGCAAGCGCGCGCTTGCGCTCGTCCGCGCTCATTCGGGCGGTGGTGGGTGGCAGCTCCGCGTCGAGCTCATCGAACGAGACCCGCTTCGCACGCGGCTGGTCGTCGGCTGCGAGCGGGGTCTTGATGCCCTGCCACCGAAGCATGATGTACCCGTTCGTCGCGCCGCCAGTACAAAGCCAGTTGGCGATTCCAGGATCACGCTCGCTGATCACGTATCGAGCATAACCATCCGAATCGACTTCCGATTGGGTCAGGTTCAAGCTCGACTGATAGGCGACCGGGTTGGGCGTGACGAACCAGTAGTCCCCCACTTGAATGGACTGGTAGGCCGCGTCGCTCGCCTTCACCGTTACGACCAGCGCATCGTCCGCCTCGATTGCGAACCTCGCGATCACACCTTGCTGCCCCGAGAGTCCTCCATCGACGACAGCACTGGGTCGCATTGGAGGCATCTGGTTCTCTGGAAGGCGTCGAAGCCCCGCGAGATAGTCGTCGGACCACAATGCAGCAATTCGTTCGAGATATTCCGCGGCCAGGTCCATCTGGCTCGGTCCGTCGGGCACGGACCCGGCGGCGTCGAGCCGTTCGATTCGAAGTGTCGACGCGGTCTCCGATTGCCAGTCGTTGAAGGTCTGGCGAACGAGTACGGCGCGCGCTCCTTCGGGCATCGGCCACCAGTGGGAGGGCAATTCGGATCCCCCGAGGTGGAGCTCGAACGCCTCCCCCGGCGAAACGCCGAGTGCGTCGAACGCGACGACGAGTAGGCCCTTCCCCAGACCGACGAGCGGATAGTGATCGAGGAATTGCAGCGTGAGCTGCGCGTGACTCCCACGCCTACCGAAGATTCGGTATCGACCATTGGGGTCGAGGAGCGCGCTCGAGTAGCGATTGTCGGGATTGAACAGACCGGGCCGCCCGACGAGGTCGCCGGACGTCGAGAAACGGGGCTTATGCAGGTATCGAGCATCGCCGGCCACCCGCCACGCCGCCCCGAGCATGCCCGACAGGAACTCGTGCGTGGCACGACGTGAAGCCTCACTGGAAGGCGAGAACGTGTCGGCCAGAAGCCGAGAGCTCGTGCGATCGAGCACCACCGCGAGCGACGGGTGCCCTCCCCGAACGCCGTCGGCAGAATCCAGCTCGGGCGCCCTTGCCGGAGCGGGCGCGGTGCAGCCAGTCGATATCACAGCGACCGCCGCGGCAATGGACGCAACGCGAGACAACCGACGATGTGGGACGTTGGGCATCGGGCGAAGTTCACTCTCTCGATTGCGGCATTCAAGGTCTCGCCGGCCGGGCCACCGACTGCACGCGTTCATGTCACGCGATCACGCCGTGGCGTTTCCCGCCCTCGAATGCACCAGCCAAGGCGCTTGGCGTTCGCGGGGTTTTCGTCTGGCGGATGCCGATCCTGGTAAGGCCGCCACCTCGGACCAGGCGATCCGAAAACAAAACGTGATTTTGGTGGAGGCGGCGGGAATCGAACCCGCGTCCGAATTGCGTCCGTGGGACGCGTCTACGTGCGTAGTCTCCGCTTGATCTCGGGTGGGCCAGGCGCGGCGACGGGCCAAACACACCCCAGCTCGACGTGATCTCGCTCCCGGATACGGCCGAGCAGCGCTCGGGAGCCAGTCCTCGTATCACTTCCGCGACCCGCTAGAGGACGTCACGGACGGAAGTCGCTAGTTCCTAAGGGTTAGTTAGGCAGCGAGAGCGTAGTTGTCATCGGCAGTTATGAATTACCAATGGTTGCGGCGGTTTTACGAGGTTGGCCACGACCTCGACACGCAGCGTCCGACTTCGACAACCCGTCGAAACCAGATCGCCCCCAAATCTCCAAGCCGCGGGCGTCGAAGCCGGCGCCCAATCCAGCCGACGGGAACGTACCGACGTCGGCCCGATGGGACAACGATCGGTCGCCCCGCCCAGCGTCTGAGGATCGACACCAGGGGGCGGAACGCAACCCGCGTCGCGCCCCTTTCGCGGGGCCCGGTCGGCTGTGGTTTCCTCCCCGGATGCGTTTTCCTTCCCTTCGAGCGCTCCGCGGCAATCGGCTGACCGAGCGCCTGGCACAGCTGATCGGCAGTCAGACGGTCGAGGATTACCACTGGAACTCGGGCTGGACGACGGCGCTCCTGCAATGCCTCGTCGGGCTGCGCGCGGGCGAGCGGCTGCTCGATATCGGCTGTGGCTCGGGCAGGCTGGCTCGCGGGCTCGACGGCTGGTTCGGCGAGGGCTACGTCGGCGTCGACGTGAACGCGGAGCTCGTCGAGTACTGCCGCAAGGCCTTCCCCGCCTTTCGCTTCGAACATATCGACCTGGCGAGCGACCTCTACAATCCGGAATCGGAGACGCCGGCCGAGGCGGTGGTGCTCGACTTTCCCGACGCCTCGTTCGATTGCATCACCCTCTTCTCCGTCGTCACGCACATCACGACGCCGGTCACCCGGGCCTACCTGGGCGAGATCGAGCGACTGCTCGCGCCCGGCGGGTCGGGTGTCTTCACCTGCTTCCTGATCGACGACGACGTGCGCGACGACCCGGCCACGGGCGGCGCGTTCTGCCACTCGACGGCACCCGGCTGCTACCACCGCAACCCCGACGTGGTCTCGGAAGCGATCGCCTACGAGGACGAGCTGATGCGCGAGCTGATCGCCGAGGCGGGATTGCGCGTCGCCTATCGCGAGTCCGGCAGCTGGCGCGGCCGCCCGGGTCTCGGCTTCCAGGACCTCGTCGTCGTCGAACGTCGCGACGCCGCAGACGTCGGCGACGGGGCGGATGCGGGTCTGACCGCGCGAGCGACGCGCAATGTGACGGAGGACCGCCCCGAATGACGCCGGAAGAGAAGATCGCCGCCCTCGAGATCGAGGTCGCCGACTATCGCGGTCAGCTCGAGACGGCACGCGAGCTGATCGCCTCTGCGCAGGCCGCGGCACAGGTCATGGAAGACCACATTCGATCCGCGCGTGGCGTGATCGACAAGAAGCAGGGCGAGATCGAGCGAGCGGAACGCAATCATGCCATCCAGGCGGAGATGATCGCGTCACTCGAACGCGAGCTCGCGGCCGCGCGCGCCGGCGAGCCCGCGGCCGACACCGCGCAAGCCCACGAGCTTCACCTGTGGCAGGCGCGGGTCCTGCGCCGCGAAGAGGAGATCGCGATCGCGCGGCGTACGATCGCGCGGCTCGCACGCCAGGGCGGTACGCGACCCGCACCGCGCGAGTGAGGCACGCCGCCACCCCGCGATACCCGAACCGTGTGATACCGTCGAGCTCCCGGCGTGGCCCCATCGGCCGGCCCGCGCCCCCTCGATCGTGACCCATCCGCTCGAATCGCCCTCGCCGCTTCGAAGGAGATCCCCGTGGCCAGGATCATCGGACTCGTCGCCTTCGCCCTCGTCGCAATCCTCCTCTTCTGGTTCCGCTACGTCGGAGAAGGTGGGCTCGGCGAGCACGAGACAGCCGGTGTCGCCACCCCCGAGACGCGACCGGCCGAGATCGTCGAGCGCAGTCGTGCGCGTGTGCGAGAGGCGGCCGACGCCGTCGCCGTCGCGCGCCCCAAGCAGATCCTCTTCGGCGATCTCCACGTCCACACGACCTTCTCCTTCGACGCCTTCATGTTGAGCCTTCCGCTCCAGGGGGGCGAGGGAAGCCACCCGCCCGCGGACGCCTGCGATTTCGCCCGCTTCTGCTCGGCGCTCGATTTCTGGTCGATCAACGACCATGCCGAGAGCATCACACCACGGCATTGGCGCGAGACGGTCGACAGCATCCGCGCCTGCAACGACGTCTCGGGTGCCGGCGCCAACCCCGACACGGTCGCCTATCTCGGCTGGGAGTGGACCCAGGTCGGGACGACGCCCGACGATCACTACGGCCACAAGAACGTCGTGCTGCGCGATCTCGCGGACGGCGCGATCCCGACGCGCCCGATCGGATCGAACTCGACGCGCAAGCGCATGGTCCTCGGCAATCCCTTCGGTGATGTGGGCTCGGGCCTCTTCCTCCACGCGAAGGGCGACGAACGCCTGAACTCGCTGTCGCGGTTCTTCGCCGAGCGACAGGATCTCGACGTCTGCCCGATGGTCGTCCCCGTCCGCGAGCTGCCGAGCGACTGCGTCGAGATGGTCGACACGCCCGATCTCCTCTTCGACAAGCTCGACGACTGGGACGTCGCTTCGATCGTGATTCCGCACGGGACGACGTGGGGCTTCTACACGCCGCCGGGGTCGGACTGGGCGAAGCAGCTCGAAGGCCGAAGCCACGACGACGATCGTCAGACGCTCTTCGAGATCTACTCGGGCCACGGCAACTCCGAGCAGTTCCGCTCGTTCGCGGGCGTTACCTCCGACGAATCGGGAGCGCCGATCTGTCCCGCTCCGACGGACGACTACCTGCCGACCTGCTGGCGCGCGGGGGAGATCATCCGCGAGCGCTGTCTCTCACACGGCGAGTCCGACGCGGCCTGCGAGGCGCTCGCAAAGACGGCGCGCCGACACGCCGTGGAGGCGGGCGGTCAGGCACACCTCACGGTCCCCGGCGCCGATCCGGCCGAGTGGCTCGACGCGGGTCAATGTCGCGACTGCGACGAGCCCGCCTTCAACTACCGCCCCCGCGGCGCTGCGCAATACGTCTCGGCGCTCTCGAATTTCGAGAACGAGGACGGCGCGCCGCGTCGCTTCCGATTCGGCTTCATGGCCTCGAGCGACAACCACTTCGCGCGGCCGGGCACGGGCTACAAGGAGGTCCACCGCCGCGGCTTCACGGAATCCCGCGGCGATCCACGCGCGGTCGACGAATCGATGCGCGACACCCTGCTGCCGCCCGAGGAGGTCCCGTTTCCGCAATCGCGACCCTGGGATCCGAATCAGACGCGGCTCTCGGGCTTCGCGCTGATGGAGATGGAGCGGCAATCCTCGTTCTTCCTGACCGGCGGCCTCGTCGCGGCCCACGCCGAGTCGCGCGACCGCGACGCGATCTGGCGGGCCTTCGAACGCCGCGAGGTCTACGGCACGAGCGGGCCTCGAATCCTGCTCTGGTTCGACCTGCTGAACGCGCCGGGCAAGCGGGGTCGGCCGGTTCCGATGGGCGGCGAAGCTGCGATGGCCGAGAATCCGATCTTCTCCGTGCGCGCGGTCGGCTCCTTCGTGCAGCAGCCCGGCTGCCCCGACTACGCGGCCAACGCGCTCGGACCCGAACGCCTGGCCCACGTCTGCAAGAACGAGTGTCACAACCCGGGCGCCGAACGACGCCCGATCACGCGGATCGAGATCATCCGGATCCGACCGCAGGCAGCACCCGACGAGCCGATCGCAGGGCTGATCGAAGATCCCTGGCGCGTTCACACGTGCGACGGCGATCTCGCGGGCTGCTCTTTCACGTTCAGCGATGGCGACTATCGAAACGCCGGGCGCGACACGATCTACTACGCCCGCGCGGTCGAGGCCCCGGCCCCCGGCATCAACGCCGACGGACTGCGCTGCGAACGCGACGCGGCGGGTCGCTGTACGCAGGCGCGCCTCTGTACGCGCAGTGGCGACGGCGATTGCCTCGCCGAGCACGAGCCACGCGCCTGGTCGTCCCCGATCTTCGTCGACTGGACCGGACGGGGCGCGAGCGGACGACTCGCGAGCACGAGGGACTGACGGTCGGGCGCGATCGTCGACCGATCGGATCCGCGACGCGCGAACAGATCCGCGGCGCCTGCTGTCAGAAGTCGATCACGCTGCGGATCACCTCGCCCGCCTGCATGGCGCGGAAGGCGTCGTTCACCTCGTCGAGCTTGATGCGGCGCGAGATCATGCTCTCGAGATCGAGCTTGCCCGTCTTCCAGAGCGAGAGCAGCTCGGGCATGAACGTGCGGACGTTGGCGCTGCCGTACATGCTGCCCTTGAGCGTCTTGTTCGCATAGAAGAGCTCGAAGGCCGAGAACTGGACCATGTCCTCCATGCGGCCGACGCCGACGATCACGGCCGTGCCGCCGTTGCGTGCCGCGTCGTAGGTCGCGCGGATCGTATTCGGGTTGCCGATGCACTCGAGTGCGAAGTCGAAGCCCTCGCCGCCGGTGATCTTCGCTTTCGCGTCGTCGAGTCCGTCGGGCGTCGTCACCTGGGTCGCCCCGAAATGCTTCGCCTGCTCGAGCTTGTTCTCCATCGTATCGACGGCGAGGATCTCCGACGCACCCGCGATCCGGGCGCCCTGGATCGCCGAGATCCCGACGCCGCCGCAGCCGAAGACGACGACCGAGGATCCGGGCGTGATGCCCGCCGTATTGATCGAGGCGCCGACGCCCGTCGTGACGCCACAGCCGATCAAGGCGGCGACGTCGAGCGGCACGTCGTTGCCGATCTTGACGACCCCCGGCTCGCCGATGATCAGCTCTTCGGCGAAGGTGCCGAGTCCGGTCATGCCGGGAAGCGGATTGCCGTCCATCCGAAAATTCGCCGAGGTCGACTGCGGTCCGGTTTCCCGACAGAGAAAGGACTGCTGGCGCAGACAGGGCTTGCAGACGCTGCAGGCGGGCGTGAACGAGAGGATCACGTGGTCGCCCGGCGCGACGCTGGTGACGGCCTCGCCCGTCTCGGTCACGATGCCGGCCCCCTCGTGGCCGAGCACGGCCGGCGGCGGCATCGGGATCGTGCCATTCACGACGGAGAGATCCGAGTGGCAGACACCGCTCGAACCGATCTTCACACGTACGTCTTTCGGGCCGACGTCGCCGAGCTCGATGTCGTCGCGGATCACGAGGTCTTCGTTCTGGGCGGTGAAGAGAGCGGCTTTCATGGGAGCTCCTCTGGTTCGGGATTCGGGGTCGGGCCCGGACGATAGCGCGCGGATTCAGGCGAGCGCCGGGAGCTTCTCGCCCTCGAAGAAGCGGCGGGGATTGTCGACCAGCAGTCGCTCGATCGCCTCCGCCGCGACGCCGGCCTCGCGCAGGCGCGGAATGATCTTGCGTTCGAAGAAGGTCGGGTTGAAGGCGTCCTCGCCCATGTTCTCGAGCATCCCGGGCGGAAAGGGTTGGCCGCGCCAGCACCAGACGGAGTCGTGGGAGACGACGACCCGATCGCCCGCGCCCGCTTCGATCAGCCGTGCGAGCGATGCGACGCGCTTCTCGTCCGGGAACAGCGCGTCGATCCCGAAGCGATCGAAGCCCAGGTAGGAGCCGCCACGTGCCAGGCCCATGTGATAGGCGTGATCGTCCGTGCCGCAGGAGTGGCCGATGATGATGCGATGGGCGGGGACGCCCTGCTCGGTCAGGATCCGCTGTTGCTCGTCGCCGAGCGAGCCCGCGTCGGTATGCGTCGTGATCGGGGCGCCCGTCTCGTTCGAGGCCTGGGCGGCCGCGCGCAGAATCGTCTTCTCGTAGTCCGTGATCGCGCCGACGCCGGTCGCGACCTTGATGATGCCGGCGCGGATGCCGGTCGAACCGATCCCCTCCGTCAGCTCGCGCACGAAGAGCTCGGCCATCGCGTCTTCCTGCGGTCCGAAATTGGAGCGGAAATGCCAATAGGGCACGCCGCCCTCGGCCTGCTTGTAGAGACCCGTGGCGAGGATGATCTGGAAGCCCGTCTGCTGGGCGACCTCGGCCGCGAGCCGGACGTCGCGCCCCAGATCGTTGGGACACGGGTCGAGCAGCGACGCGTAGCCGAGCGCCTTCAGCTCTTCGATCCGGTCGACGCAGACGGCGCGCATCTCCGACTGGGATGCGCGCGTGGCCGTCGTATGGCTCTCCCAGCCGGGATAGCCGATCACGAGATGCTCGTGCATGAGCGTGCGACCGAGCGCCTGCGTGCTCGTCTCGCCGCTCGCAGTCGCAATCCGGGTCGGGGTCGTATCGTCCTTCGAGGTCGAGGCGGGCGTCGAGCTGGAGGAGCGGGTCATCGGCGTCTCCTTCGAGGGGGGCGACGCGACGCGCGCGCCACACCGATTCGAGAAGACGAAAGATACCGGGCGCGACGCCCGCGCGTCAGTCGGTCGCGGGCAGCCAGGCTTCCCCGCGATCCGGCTCGTAGCGGTAGCGGTCGAGCGTGCCGTCGGAGGCGATCACGAGCTCGAGACGATGCCAGGTGGCGGGTAGCTTTCGCCTGCGCGGGGGACGCGGCTGGCGCGCGGGATAGGCGACCGTGTCCTCGAAGCCGCGCGCGAATCTGCGCCAACCCGCCCGGAAGCGATCCCAGCCGCTGCGCTCGGGCGGCAGCACACGTCCGTCGGCCGTGATCCGCGGCCGCATCGGATCTTCGGCGGGCCGATGGATTTCGGAGATGGCGTAGCGATAGATCTCGCCCCCACGCGGCGTGCCCAGGATCTCGCCGGGCTCGCCAAAACGTCGCAGGATCTCCTTCCGCTCGGTCACGCCCGGCTCGAGCTCGCGCACCCAGCGCGGGAAGGGATGCGCCGGCGGCCGCAGGCCCGCCTCGTCGTTCGAGGCGCAGCCGCTCCCGGCGAGCTGCGCGAGCATCAGGAGCAGGACCGGAAGCCACCGCATCACGCCCACATCGTGCGCCGGAAACCTACGCCGCATCGCGTCGATCATCTCGCTCTCCTGTTATTCCCTTCTTTTCGCGCTTCTCTTCGCCGTCCTCTTCGTCGTCGTCCGTTTCGCTTTCCTTTTCGCGCGCGCTCTCGCGGGCCCTCGTCGGCTCGATCCCCGGGACCGGCCCCGGCCTCGGGCGCGGTCGGCAAGAGCAGGCTCACACGCGTTCCGGTGCGCCCTTCGGCCTCGATCCGCAATGCACCCCCATGCGCCTCGACGATCGCGAGGCAGCCGGGCAGGCCGCGACGCGCGGAGGCGTCCGCGCCGGGCGCGGCGAAGAACGGGTCGAAGACCTCGTCGACGTCGGTCGAGTCGATCCCACAGCCCTCGTCTTCCACGGCCAGCTCGATCCCCGTCGACGCGGGTGCGAGCGAGACCCGGATCACGCCAGACCCGGCTTCGGTCGCGGTCGCCTCGGCGGCGTTCTCGATCAGCTGCACGACCACCTGCTCGATCCGGATCCGATCGCAGCGGAGCGGCGGAAGATCGGGCGCACAATCGAGCTCGATCGCAAGCGAGGGCGCGAGCGTCGGGCGGACGCTCGCGACGGCGCGTCGCGCGAGCGCAGCGAGATCGACGGTCCGCCCGTTCGATTCGAGCGCGTGATCCACACCCGCGTCGACCAGCTCCGCGATCCGCGCGGCGCACGCACGGATCTCGCGCACGCGCACACGTTCGTCGTCGCACGCGCGCGCGGGAGACGACGACGCCTCCCCGTCCCCGCGCGCCGGCGCGTCGAGCCAGCACTCGAGCTCACCCGCCGCGCTATGGATGTCGACCGCCGCACCGCGGATCTCGCGTCGCGTCTGGCCCGCGAGCTCGACGGCACTCCGCGCCCGCGTCGCCGCTGCGCCGGACGAGGCATCGTCCTCGAGCTTGGCGTCCGCCCGCGCGAGCGCGTCGAGACGCGCCGCGAGCGCCTCGTCGACCTGATCGAAGAGGGCGAGCTGACCCCGGCGCGCGCCGGCCACCGCGGCGAGCTGCGCACGCAGGTCGCTGACCCAACCGATCGCACCGCCGAGCAGTCCCGTCACGACGACGCCGACGGCACCCAGCCCACCCGCGCCGCCGAGCACGCTCGGCCAGCCGGTCGGGTCAGCCGGAGCCACGACGTCGACGCCGGGCAGGAGGACGAATCCGACGACGAGCCCGAGGGCGATTCCGAGCGCGCCACCGATCGCACGCCCGCGTCGTCGACCCGATTGCCATTGTACGGTGTAGCGACACCGGTCCGATCCGCGCGCACGACAGGTCTTCTCGTCGATGTGCGCCGGCAGCAGCCCGTAGAGGCCGGGAATCGCTTCGAGCATGCCGCGTCGCAGCGCGCATAACGTCGCTTCGACGCGCGGGTCCGGGCGATTCGCGTCGCCGCCCGCGGCCCGCTCGCCGTTCGTCTCCCGGTCGGCTGCGCCGGGCGCAGGCGCCCATGCGATCCGGGCCTGGCCGACATCGATCGAGACGACCTGCCAGGCCGCAGTCGCATCCTCTCGCGGCAGCAGCGCCGCGATCCGGCGGTAGCCCTTCTCCGGCGTGGCGAGCCCAAGGCGGTAGAGCTGCAGACCACAGAGATCGGGCGCGGCGAGGCGATGGCCGAGCGCGCGTGCGAAGCTCGGCTCGATTCGTGCGGCCGCGAACATGGCGGCGAGCGAGCCCGCCGGAAGCCAGATCGGCAGCGCGCGTTCCCCGCCGGCCTCGAGATCGAGCGCCCGCCGCGCCCGCTCGTAGTCGTCGCCACGTCCGCGCGCGGCGAGCCACTCGAGCAGCGTCGCCGCAATCACGCGATTGCCCGGCCCCGGACTCGAAACCGATTCGGAAGCCCTCGCCTCCCCCGCCATCCATCCCCTCGCCCTCGCGGCGGGCCGTCACGAGACGGTCCCGGCCGCGAGATCGGAGCGTGCGCCCCGTCGCTCGTATATCGGCAGCCGGGGTGCAAAATGGAGACGCGCCGGGCGCCCTTCCGATCGCACTGGAATCCATTACGAGCGGAATCCGGCCCTCGCTTGCGCCCGCGAGTCCGGCTCTGTCTGGACGATTCGGCTAGCGAGCGCGCCGCCGACGGCTCAGGGGAAGACCGCAGAGACCGGCGGCGGCGTGCCCTCCCAGCGCGGCAGCAGGCGAATCGCGACGACCTCGTCCTCGTCGAAGAGCGTCGCGACGACCTGGTCCGCCCAGCCGTATTTCTCGCGCATGCCGACGTTCACGCGCGAGCCGTAGTCCGGAACGATCTCGGCCCGGTAGGCCTGGCGCACGCCCGCGCGCGACACGTGGACGTCGGGCGCCTCGCGGATCCGGGCGAGCCAGGTCGCGTCGGGCGAGCCCGCCCGCAGCCAGACGTCCCCCTGCAGATCGATCGTCCAGAGCGAGACCGCGTAGTCCCCACCCCGAACGTCGTGCGTCTCGAGCTCGACGACTTCGCCGCCGAATCGCTGGGCGGCGAAGATCGCCGCGCCGTAGACGAACGGAATCACGAGTAGCAGGCGAATCACGAGTCCCATCTCGACGCTCCTCGAAGCGGCATACCCGCAGGCATGCCCGATTGGAGTATCCCGGCCTCGCGAGCCAGCGGGCCATCCGATCCGGGTCGGGTCTCAGCGTTGATGTCGGCGCATCGCGCGCCGCGCTTCGCGATCTCCCTCACGTCGCTTGATCGTTTCGCGCTTGTCGTGGCGCTGCTTCCCCCGGGCGAGCGCCAGCTCGACTTTGGCGCGGCCGCCTCGGAAATAGACGCGCAGCGGAACGAGCGTGAGCCCCTTCTCGGCGACCCGACCGTCGAGCCGATCGATCTCCCGGCGGTGGAGCAGGAGCTTGCGTCGACGTTGCGGATCGACCGGATTGTCCCGTGTGGCGGGCTCGTAGGGTGAAATATGGAGCTTCTCGAGCCAGGCCTCGCCGCGATGGATCGTCGCGAAGGCGTCACCCAGATTGGCGCGGCCCTCGCGCAGGCTCTTCACCTCGGGACCGAGCAGCTGGAGCCCCGCCTCCCAGGTGTCGACGATCTCGTAGTCGAAGCGCGCGCGCCGATTCGTGGCCACGACGAGCCGGCCCTCGGCATCGGCCTTCGTATCGCTCGTCTTCTTCGACTTCCCAGCCATCGACCCACCTCGACGGCGAGCCCGCTCGTCGCAACGAAGATTGTTCGCGAAGCGCTAGTCGCGAATTCGATTCTCGTGGTCGACGAAGACGCGCTTGGCTTCGTACTCGCGCGCTTCGGTGTCGGACATGTCGGCCCAGCTGGCGATGATGACGTGATCCCCGGGCTTCATCAGGTGGGCCGCGGCGCCGTTGATGCAGATCTGGCCTTCGCCCCGTTCGCCCTCGATCACGTAGGTTGTGAGTCGATTCCCGTTCGTGCAGTTCCAGATGTCGACGCGCTCGTAGGGCAGCATGTCCGCCGCGTCGAGCAGGTCGCGATCGATCGTGACCGATCCCTCGTATTCGACGTTCGCCTCGGTCACGGTGGCCCGGTGGATCTTCGACTTGAGTAGATGGCGAATCATGTTCTGGGGGTCTCCTCGGGAACGGAGCCGGCGATCTCGCCCGCTCCGGGGGATGGAATTCGAGCCACGCTCAGCGGCGTGATGCGGCGTCCGGCTGCAACACGCGATTGTCGATCAGGCGAACGTCCGCGCCGCGCTCCTCGGGTGGCGCCTCCGGGTCGACTTCGAACTGAAGCGCGATCGCGAGCAGGGTCGGCCCCCCGATTCGCGCGGGCGCAAGCTCGAGACTCTCCGGATCGCGCAGCTCGGCGTAGTCGATCCGCGCGAGCGTCGCCTCGGCCAGCTTCTTGTGCACGCCCTCGAGCAGCACGGCCCGCGACCGCTCGCCACGCGCGACGAGGTCCGCCGCCAGATCGAGACTCTCGACGATACGCAGCGCCTGGCCGCGCGCGCGACGACCCAGATGGACGTTGCGACTCGAGAGCGCGAGCCCGTCGGCCTCGCGCACCGTCGGCGCGCCGACGATCTCGATTCCGAAGCCCAGATCGCGGCTCATGCGCCGGATCACGGCCAGCTGCTGGAAATCCTTCTCGCCGAACACGGCGACGTGCGGCCGCGCCGCGAGAAAGAGCTTCGTGACGACCGTCGTCACGCCGCGAAAATGGCCCGGCCGATTCGCCCCGCAGAGCGGCTCGACGAGCCCCTCGACGTCGACCCAGGTGGCGGCGCCTTCGGGATAGAGCTCCGCGGCGGACGGCAACCAGACGACGTCGACCCCGGCTGCCCGGCAGGCCGAAAGATCCGCGTCGAGCAGGCGCGGATAGGCCTCGAAATCGCTCGGATCGTTGAATTGTGTCGGATTCACGAAGATCGACACGACGACCCGATCCGCCTGGCGCCGCGCCGTGTCGACGAGCGACAGATGGCCCGCGTGGAGCGCGCCCATCGTCGGCACCAGTCCGACGCGACGCCCCGCCGCCCGTTCGACGTCCGACCAGGCCTGCAGCGCCGCGCGTGATTCGATCACCTGCATCGCGATGGTCTCCCTCGCTTGGCGGCGACGACCGGCACTCGCCGGCCCTCGCACGCGCGATCGCTAGGAATAGACATGGTCCTCGTCCGGGAACTTCCGGTTGACGACCTCGTCGATGTAGTTGCGCGCCGCGGTCGAGGCGAGCTGGCCGAGATTCGCGTACTGCTTCACGAACGATGGCGTCCACTCGTTCAGACCCAGCAGATCGTGCATCACGAGCACCTGCGCATCACAATGCACGCCGGCGCCGATTCCGATCGTCGGGATCGACAGCTGCTGTGAGATCTCGCGGCCGAGCGTCTCGGGGATGCCTTCGAGTACGACCGAGAAGGCGCCGGCGGCCTCGACCGCCAAGGCATCTTCGATCACCTGGTGGCGCCCCTCGTCGTCGCGCCCCTGGACGCGGTAGCCACCCATCTGGTTGACCGATTGTGGCGTCAGGCCGACATGACCCATGACCGGAACCTGTGCGGAGACGATCCGGCGGATCGACTCCGCCACGTCGACGCCGCCTTCGAGCTTGACGGCCTGCGCGCCACCCTCCTTCACCAGCCGGATCGCCGTGCGCACGGCGTCGTCGGGTCCGACCTGATAGGAGCCGAAGGGCATGTCGCCCACGACCATCGCGCGGCGCACCCCGCGTGCGACGAGCCGGGTGTGATAGACGACCTCGTCGAGTGTCACGGGCAGCGTCGTATCGCATCCCTGCACGACGTTGCCGAGCGAGTCGCCGACGAGCAGGACGTCGACGCCCGCTTCATCGAAGATCCGCGCGAACGTGAAGTCGTACGCCGTGAGCATCGTGAATGGTTCGGCGCGACGCTTGCGCGCGGCCAGGGAGCGCACGGTCACGCGGTGTTCGCGCGTGGCCGAAGCCGTGGTGACGGTGGACATGGGGGTTGTCTCCTGTCTCGGCGCCCGGGATCCTCGATCCGATTCGGATCCGGCTCGGATCCGACTCCTCTCCACTCCCATTGCTCGCCGCCCGACCCGAGGGTCCGGCGGGCCGATTGCCCGCGTCTTCGCGAAGCCGTCTCGAAAGAAAAAAAACGCCTCTCGGAGATCATCCGGAGGCGGAGGGGTAGCTCCCGGGCCGACGTACTCGGAGCTTCGCCCCGGGCTACGCCGTCGTCTGGAGCCTGGATCGATCGATCGCGTCCCGGCCGGGACCCGTCGACGAACGCTACCCGTCACCCCCGTCTCGGTCCCGATCCGGGATCCAAGCGATCATCGGGTGATCTGAGAAACGCTTTCGGTCCTTCTCTGTCTCGATCCGATGCCGCCGGTCTCCTCTCCTCCTCCGATTTCTCGGGGGCGGGATGCCTCGAGGGGGTCGAAGCGATGGAGGCCGAGCGATTGGGACCTTGATCATGGCCCCGAAAAATCCGCGAACAGACAGCCCTGGCAGGCTGGTGTGGAGGATCTCGGGCTGTTAGCGATGGAGCCCGCGACTTGCGGTGCCCCTCGACACACTCGATTTTACTTTCAACCCTGCGGGCGGTCAAACCTGCTCGACGAAGGCTCGCACGGCGGGCGTCAGATAGCGCTCCTCGAGAAATGCGGCCCGGAAACGGCGGAGCGCGCTGGCGAGTACTGCGGCCTGATGTTCGAGCGGGTCCGACGGCGAGAGCACGACCCAGATTCGGGTCCCGACGCGACAGGCCGCGCTTTCCTGCGGGGCATTCTCGGCTCGCGCAGCGGCGGCCGAGAGCACACGCACCTCGAGCTCGGCCTCGTCGGCGAGCGCGAGCAGCGCCTCGAGGAGCGCGCTTGCGCCGAGGCCCGTCGGGCCGGTCACGCTTCGGATCCCACCGGCTTCGCCGCCGCGCGATCCCGATCGAAGGCCCGCGCCAATGCCAGCCACGCCTCGGGCTCGACCCGTTCCGGGCGCGCGCCCGGGTCGATGCCCACGCCCTGCAAGCACGCGGCCAGGGCCGCTCGCTGGCCCCCCTTGTCCCGCTCGGGCCAGCGACGCTCGGCCAGACGCGCGAGGCCATTGCTCACGCGTTTGCGGCGCTGGGAGAAGGCCGCGCGCGCGAGCTGCTCGACGCGCTCGAGCTCGCCCGGTTCGAGCGGCGTGCGCCGACGCGGCCAGACACGCACGAAGCTCGAGTCGACCTTCGGCCGGGGAAAGAAGTGCGCGGCCGAGACCTGGGCGAGCGCTTCGACGTCACAGGTCAGGCGATGGAGCACGGCGAGTGATCCGTAGGCGCGCGTACCCGTAGCGGCGACGAGTCGCTCGGCCACCTCGCGCTGGAGCATGACCGACCAGTCCGCGAGCGCGCCGCGCAGATCGAGCAGCTGACGCAGCAGGGGCGTCGCGACCGAGTAGGGAAGATTCGCGATCACGCGCACCGGCGCCTCGGCCTCGGCGAGCCAGCCCGACCAGTCGACCTCGCGCGCATCGGCGTGAACGAGCTCGACGTTGTCGGGCAGCAGCGCCTCCGCGCGGAGGGCGCGCACGAGTCCGCGATCGATTTCGACGCTGCGCACGCGCGCCGCGCGCGCCGCGAGCGCGCGCGTCAGCACGCCGAGCCCCGTACCGACCTCGATCACGAGGTCGCCCCCACTCGCACCGGCCAGCTGCGCGAGCTCGTCGGCGAGCGCGGCATCCGTCAGGAAGTTCTGACCGAGCTCACGCGAGAGTCGCAGACCGTGTCGCTCGAGCAATGCACGCAATTCGCCCGGATTCATGGGTGGGTCGGCGGATCGGGCGATTCCGGTGCACGCCAGGGCGCTTCGCCGAGCGGCACGCGCGAGAATGCCTCGAGCGTCAGATCGTCACGGACGCCGCGCACGAGCAGCCGCGTCCCCGCCGCCGCGATCATGACGGCGTTGTCGGTGCAGAGCGACATCGGCGGAAAGATCGCCTCGAAGCCCTCGCGACGCCCGGCCTCGTGCATCTCGGAACGCAACCGCGCGTTCGCCGCGACGCCGCCCACGACCGCGAGTCGCCGCGTCGATCCCGCGCGCATCGCACGTACCGACCGCGCCACCAGACTCCCGACGACGGCCGCCTCGAACGAGGCCGCGAGATCGGCGCGCGCCGCTTCGTCGAGCGCGTCGAGCCCGCCGCGGCGCTCGATCGCGAGGGAGACGGCCGTCTTGAGCCCGCTGTACGAGAAGTCGAGACCCGGACGGTGTTGCATCGGCCGCGGCAGCTCGACCGCCTCCGGGTCGCCCGACTCGGCGAGCTTCGAGATCGCGGGCCCGCCCGGATAAGGCAGACCGAGCAGCTGGGCGACCTTGTCGAAGGCCTCGCCCGCGGCGTCGTCGCGCGTCTCGCCGAGCACCTCGGGCAGTCCCTCCCGGCCGACCTGGTAGAGCGCCGTATGTCCGCCGGAGACCACCAGACCGACATAGGGTGGCTCCAGGTCGTCGTCCGCCGCAGCGGCACGACCGGCGACCTCGGCGGCGACGAGATGACCGATCAGGTGGTGCACGCCGACGAGCGGCAAATCGTGGGCGTAGGCGACGGCCTTCGCGAAGGAGAGCCCGACGAGCAGCGATCCGATCAGACCCGGCCCCGCCGTGACGGCCACGCCGTCGAGCTGGTCGGGCGTGAGCCCCGCCTCGACGAGCGCGGCCTCGACGACATGGGACACGACGTTGGCATGGTCGCGGCTGGCGAGCTCGGGCACGACGCCGCCGTACGGAGCGTGCACGTTCGCCTGGCCATGGACGGCACTCGAGACGATCTCGCGTCCCCCACGCAGGACGGCGGCCGCCATCTCGTCGCAGGAGCTCTCGATCCCGAGCACGAGCGGCGCGGGCGGCAACGTTCTCGATCGGCCGGGCACGAGTCCGTCCATGCCGGTCCCTCCGACTGCTGCCCGGCCGCAGCGACGAGAGAACGACGCTCCCGACCAACGAGCGTTCGTGCGGCTCAGGCGTTGCGCCGTTCGAGCGCCTCCTGCTCGGCCTTGCAGTCGATGCACAGCTCCGCGACCGGCCGCGCCTGGATCCGCTTGAGCGAGATCTGCTCGCCGCAGCTCTCGCACTCGCCATAGACCCCATCCTCGATCTTCTGGAGCGCCTGCTCGATCTTGCTGATCAGGCCACGCTCGCGCTCCCGTAAGCGACCCTGGAAGGCCAGGTTCATCTCCGAAGAGGCCGCGTCGATCTCGTCCGGAAAATCGTCCGGGTCCAGGTGGATATCGCCGGACAGCGTCTTCTGGGCGTTGCCGAGGAGCGCGTCCCTCTGCTCCTCGAGGATCTTCTTGAACTTCGCCATGTCACGCTTCTTCAACGCTTCGCTCCATCCCTCGTTCGCCCTCGTTCGCAAGTCGCGTCGCGCGCCGGCGGCGGGCACGGCGACGGTTCGGTTTCCTTCCCGACGCCCTACCCCGATCCCAGCCGCTCGAGCTGCCGGGCCGCCTCGCTGGCTCGCTCCGAAGCGGGATAGTCCTTCTGGACGCGCTTGAAGACCGTCCGGGCGGCTTCGTGGAATTTCGGACCCAGCTTGAGCAGCGACTCGCCCTGGCGATAGAGGGCGTCGGGCGCCTTCGGGCTCTCGGGGTAGACGCTGACGACGGCATTGAAGCGCACGACGGCGCGCTTGAACTCGTCGTTCTTGTACGTGCAGTCCGCGAGCCAATAGGCGGCGTCGTCGGCATAGCCCGAGGTCGGGTACTTCTGCAGGAAGGCCGTGAAACGGTCGATGCAGGCCGTGTATTGATCCTGGCGCCAGGCGTCGAGCGCCCGCTGGTAGCCGGCGAGCTCCTGATCGGGCGAGGGTCCCGAAGCGCCAGCGCCCGAGCTGCCACGACTGCCACTCGACGCCCCACTCTGACTGCCACTCGACGCCGTCTTGCTCGGGGTCGGCTCGACGGGCGTCGTCGTCGCGATCGCGGACCGCGTCCGGCGTACCTCGAGCAGCGCATCGGCCGCTTCCTTGCGGGCCAGCTCGAGCTCGCCCTGCAGATCGCGAACCTCCTGGCGCAGCACGTCGACGTCCGCGGAGAGCTGCGCGATCCGCGCGAAGGGATCCGGCGCATCGCGCGCGACGCGATGGTTCTCCGCCACACGTTCCTGCAGCCGCAGGAAATCGCCCTTCGTGACGCAGCCGACGATCGGCACCAACATCGCGGAGAGCCCGACCACGAGGGCGGCGCTCCGGACACCCCTTGTTCTCTGCATCGGTCTCTCTCCCCTGGTTCCCGGCGCCCGTTTGGGGGCCGCGCAGTTTAGCAGGCCGACGCCAAAGGGTAGGCCCGCGGCGTCCGTGCCCCGCCGGCCCGGGTGGGTTCCCGCTCGCGACCGGGCCGCGTGGCACGGCCGGCCCGATCGACGCTAACGCGGCCGCGGACCCCAATCCGGCTGGACGTTCTTGCCGGCACGCGCTGTGAGGCGCTCGAGATTGTCGCCGTTCCAATCCATCACGTAGACGTCGTAGGGTCCGCGGCGCGCCGAGCTGAAGGCGATCTTGCGGCCGTCGGGCGACCACGTCGGCGCCTCGTCGCTACGGGCATGCTGCACGATCGGAAAATTGATCTGACCACTCGGATCCGTCAGCCAGATATCGAACTGACCGCGTACCCGCGTCTCGTAGGCGATCCAACGGCCATCCGGAGACCAGACGGGCGACGCATTGTACGAGCCGGTGTACGTGATGCGTCGCAGATTGGAACCGTCGCGATCCATCATGTAGAGCTGCGGCGAGCCGCTGCGATCGGAGCAGAAGACCACCTGTTGACCGTCGGGCGACCAGGAGGGCGAGATGTCGATCGCCGCATGGTTCGTCAATCGGCGCGGCTCGCCCCCCCGCCTCGGGACGCGAAAGATCTCGGCCGCGCCGTTCACGCTCGACACCATCGCCAGCTCCTCTCCCGATGGATCGAAGCGACCGCGGTATTTCGGGCGACTCGGAAACACGTTGGTCAGGATCGGGCCGGGGGACACAGCGGACGTCCGCGACGTGATCGCGAAGCCAGGCTGGCCACCGGCGTATTGCGTGTACAGGATCGCGCTTCCGTCGGGTGTCCATTCGGGGAACATCTTGAGCGTGCGATTCGCAGTCGCGGGACGCTGGTCGCGACCGTCGGCCGACATCACGAAGAGCTCCCGGTCTCCGCCGCGATCCGAGATGAAGGCGATCTCGGTCGCGGCAACCCCGCGCAGTCCGGTCATTGCCTCGACGACCTGATCCGCGATCGTGCGACCGATCGTCGCCAGCTCATCGCGTTGGCCCGTGACCTTGCCGGTCTCGAGTACCCGACAGCTTCCGACGTCGACGACACGAAGGTCGGCGCGCAGGCGAACGCCGTCGCGCTTGACCTCGCCGAGCAGAACGGCATCGGCGCCACTCTGCTTCCACGAGTCACAGTCGATGCCCTGCTGCGCGAGCGGCGGGCTGACCTCGCCGCCGAGAAAGGCCTCGCGAGCGAGCGGTCGCACGACGCTCGAGAAGTCGAGTCCGCGCTCGATCTCCTGCTGCAGCTCCGCGATCCGCTCTTCCCCGACCGGCGGACCGACCTGCCGAAAACGCAGCACCGCCGCCTTGAACGACGACGCTGCACCCGGCGCGACCTCGAGCGTCGGTAGCGGCCCCTGCTCGTCGGACAGGTCCTGCGCAATCGCCCCCCCCGACCCTGCGATCACGCTCGCCGCCACGCCCAACAGATGGGCCGAAAGTCGCCACCACGTCCGCTCCCCGCCTGCGCGCTTGGAATCTCGCATCGTCCCCCCTCGTCTACCTCTCGTCCGACGTCAAACTGAATCGCCGCGGGCCCGGCCTGGGCGGCGGCGGTAGCGGTGCGGCCCGCTCGACGACTGCGATCACCATGCGATCGAAGTCGAGATCCCCCGAGCTGCCGACCAGCTTCGGCTCACCCCGCAAGGCGCCGTTCGCCGTGACGACGACCTCGAGCTGCGCCGCGAGCCCCCGACCGCGATAGCGGGCGAAGTTCGGAAAGCGCTGCTTGATGCGACGCGACACCTCGCGATCCCAGGCGAGCTGCTCGGGCGAGACCTCGACACCCTCGCGGGCCTGGGTCTGCTCGCCGCGCTCGGCCGAGGCCGCCGCTTCCGCCGCCGCGCGATCGGCCGCGCTGCGCGCTGCCGAGAGCAGGTCCTTCGTATCGTCGTCACTCACGTCGTCGCCGAGCGCCGCCATCGCGTCCTCGTAGCTGAGCGCCTTCTCCCGGCGTCTTCGCGGCCGGGCGTCGGCGACGACCTTCGGAGCCTCGTGCTCGCGACGTATCTGCCGCGCGGGATCGGGGGCGTTCTCGGGCAGCACCTCGACCGGCGCCTTCGGCGCCGGCGCTGCCGCGGGCTCCGGTGGTGCGGGCTCGGCGGCCGGGGGCTCGGGCGCCGGGGGCGTCGCCGCGGCCGTCGGGGGTGCTGCCGCGGGTGCCGCGCCGGGGGCTGGCAGCGCGACCAGATCGACGGCGAGATAGGTCGGCTGGTCGGGCAGCGGACTCGGCGGCGCGACGGCAAAGATCGCGAAGAGCGCGGCGTGGACCGCGATCGACACCCATCTGGCGTTGCGCAATCTACGTGCATGGTCGACTGCGCTGCGGTCACGCCAGACGAGCGTGGCCGCGCTCAATGCGCCTCCTCGGTCACGATCCCGAGCCGCGTCGCCCCGGCGCGCCGCGCCGCCGCCATCGCTTCGACGACGACGCCATACGGCGCCGCCTCGTCCGCACGCAGGAAGACCTCCTTCGATCCCCGCGCATCGAAGACGGCCTCGAGTCGCGACTGCAGCTCGTCGAGCGGAATCAGCTTGCGCGCGAGCGAGTACTCACCCTCACGCGTCACGGTCAGGACGAGTGGTGCGTCGGACACGCGGATCGGCTGCGTCGTCGTCTCCGGCAGGTTCACATCCATGCCCTGCAACATGAGCGGGGCCGTCACCATGAAGATGATCAGCAGTACGAGGACGACGTCGACGAAGGGCGTGACGTTGATCTCGCCGTTGCCTCGGCGTCCTTTGCTTCTCGAGAGCTGGACGGCCACGCGTCACCCCTACTCGGACCGCATCGCGGTCGCATCGGTTCGCACGGCGGCCTGGACCAGGCGACCGACGTCCTGCTCGAATTGGTTCGAGAAGCGATCGAGCATGGCCAGGATCGAATCGATGCGACCGCCGAAGCTGTTGTAGGCGATCGTGGCGGGAATCGCGGCGAGCAGCCCGACGGCGGTCGCGACGAGCGCCTCGGCGATTCCGGGGCCGACGACGGCGAGCGAGGCCTGGCCGGCTTCGCCGATGCTCTGGAAGGCGGCGATGATGCCGACGACGGTGCCGAAGAGTCCGATGAACGGAGCGGCGCTGCCCGTCGTCGCCAGGAAGGGCATGCCGCGCTCAAGTCGGCGCACCTGCGAGGTGGCGGACCAGGCGATCGATCGCTCGAGCTGGGTGGCGAGCCGCTCCCGCGATCGCTCGGGCACGCCGCGGTCGCGCGCCCGCTGCAGATCGCTGCCGGTCGTCAGGAACACGACGGCGAGCGGACTGCGATCGAGATGCCTCGCCGCGTCGAAGGCCTCGTAAAATCCCTCTCGTCGATAGACCTCGAGAAAGGCCTCGCTATCCTGATCCGCGGCTCGCAGCTCCCACCACTTGACGACGATGATCGTCAGCGATGTCAGGGAGAACACGAGTAGTAGAAGCAGGACGAGCTTGACGATGAGACCGGCCTGAAGAATCAGGCTGATCAGGTCGAAGCTCACGGCGGTACCCCCCTAACGCCAGTAAAGCCCAGAAAAGCAAGGACAGAGCCCACGTCGATCGGTCGCGGGCGGGTGTCGGCCCAGACACCCCCGAGCGATCGACGGTGCCGCGGAAATTAGGGGAGAACCGATTTCATGACCATGCGAATCCAGATCGCGGCCGGCCAGGCCGGCGAGGTCGAGGCGGATACGCTCGTGATCCCGATCACGCGCCGCGGCGAGGCTCCGACGCGTCCGCCCGCGGGCCTGTCGGCACTCGACCGCCGCCTCGGCGGGCGCCTCTCGGATGCGCTGGCCGCGGGGGACTTCCAGGCGAACGCCGGAGATCGTCTGGTGATCTACGGCGCCCGCAGCGGCGATCTGGTCCGCTGCGTGCTGCTCGGCCTGGGCGAGGCAGAGGCGATCGACGACGACGCGCTTCGCGCGCTCGGGGGGCGGGTCGGACGTGAAGCGAATCGCCCCGGCGCAGGCGCGCTCGTCCTCGTCGTCCCGGCCGGTCCCGGCCTCTCACCCGAGGCCTCGGTTTCCCTGCTGACGGAGGGGGCCCTGCTCGGAGCCTATCAGTTCGAGCGATACAAGAAGGGCGCGAAGAAGAAGGCCGCGGGCAAGAAGAAAACGAAGGCCGGAAAGAAGCCGAGCCTGCAGATCCACTACGTGCGCAAGGCGAAGGCGTTGACCCGACTGAGGGCAGCCTCCCGACGCGCGCGCATTCTCGCCGAGAGCCAGATCGAGGCACGGGACCTCTCGAACGAGCCGCCGAACGTCCTCTATCCCGAGTCGCTCGCGCGCGCCGCGCGTCGCATGGCGCGGGCCGTCGGTCTCCGCTGTCAGGTGATGACCGTGCCCGAGCTCGAGCGACGCGGCATGGGTGCGATCCTCGCGGTCGGTCAGGGAAGCCAGCGACCGCCTCGGCTGATCGTGCTCGAACACGGCGCGACGGCGCGGCGCAAGAAGGCGGGCACCCTGGCTCTCGTCGGCAAGGGCATCACCTTCGATTCCGGCGGACTCTCGCTCAAGACCGCTGCCGGCATGCTCGACATGAAGCACGACATGTCGGGTGCCGCGACCGTCTTCGGCGCGATGCGTGCGATCGCCCTGCTCGACCTGCCGATCCACGTCGTGGGCTTGCTCGCCGCCGCCGAGAACATGCCGAGTCATCTCGCCTATCGACCGAGCGACATCATCGACACGGGCTCGGGCCAGACGGTCGAGATCGTCAACACCGATGCCGAGGGGCGACTCGTCCTGGCCGATGCGCTCGACTACGCCGTGAAGACGTACGCGCCGGACGCGATGATCGACATCGCCACACTGACCGGTGCGGCCATGCTCGCCTTCGGTCCCTGGGCGACCGCGGGACTCGGAAACGACGACGCCCTGCTCGATGAGCTGCGCGCGGCGGGAGACGAGACCGGCGAGACGATCTGGCCGATGCCGCTGCTCGACGCGCACGAGAAGGCGATGCGCAGCAAGGTCGCCGATTGGAAGAACTCGGGGGGACGCGACGCCGGCATCTCGACGGCGGGTGCGTTCCTGCGCGGCTTCGTCGGCGACACGCCCTGGGTCCATCTCGACATCGCGGGCTCCGGCATGAGCGGCGTCGAGACGCCGCTGCATATCGGCGGCGGTACGGGCGTCGGCGTTCGCATGCTGACGACGTGGGTCGCGAATCGCTGCGATACATCGAAGTGACGAATCACGCTTCGATTGCATTGTCAGCACGGAAAGCGCAGTCGTTGCGGAAATCGATGCGTCGCACGCAAAGCCCGAAACGCGACCGCGAGCGCTCGACGCAACCTTCCGTTGCACCCCTCGACGACACCGGTTTCGGGAACCATTCTCTGCCGCGCAGCGACTCTCGCTAGGACCAAACGGCTCCCGATCTCGTCGCCGAGGCTCTTTGCGACAGGCTCGAATCAGAACCCAAGGAGATATTGATGACCCGGACCCTTTACATCGCACTCGCCCTGGCTGCCGTCACCGCCTTCGTCCTGCCGGGTGTCGCCTTCGCGGGAGATGTCGCAGCCGGCAAGGCCAAGTTCCTGGAGCTCTGCGTGTCCTGCCACGGTGAGAGCGGCAAGGGCGACGGACCGACTGGCAAGGCGCTCGCCGCCGCGGGCCAACCGGCGCCGCGCGACTTCACGACCGCCGATTTCAAGCTCGACACGGACAAGGACGGCAAAGCCGGAACCGATGCCGACATCATCAACGTCGTCACGAAGGGTGCGCTCGTATACGGCGGCTCGGCCATGATGGCGCCCGTTCAGGGGCTGAGCGACGCGGATCTGCAGAACATCATCGCGTTCATCCGCTCGCTCGAGCAGTAGCGCCCAGCGCCGCACGGAGACCCCGGTGAGCGGCCGGCCGTCGCGGCCGCCGAGCGACGCGAACGAGTTCGTCCTGCCGACGCCGATCGATCCGAAACGAGATGAGCGCGCGATCCGATTCGTCACGACGAGTCGGGCCGCGCGCTCTGCTATTTTCGGAGCGTGACGATCCCGACCGACCACCAACGCAAGCGCCGTAGGCAGGCCCCGCGCATGGCTTCGCGCGGAGGCGCTCCGTCCGCCGCGAACGAAGCCGCCGAGGCGGACGTGATCGAGGTCGAAGCGGCCGTGATCGATGCGGACGAGGTACCCGAGCTCGACGATCCCCTCGACGATCCCCCGCCCCTCGACGATCCCCCGCCCCTCGACGATCCCCCGGAAGAGGGCCTGGACGAAGCGCCGCGCGAAGAAGCCCGCGCCGTCCTGGTCTCCCAGGTCTCGAGCGACGGCTCGAGTGACTCGGGCGTCCCCCTGCCCGTCCCGCAGCCACCCCGCGCGCCAGCCGGCGTCTCGCAGGCGAGCGCCCTCTCCGCCTACATGTCCCAGCTCAAGCACCACGCGCCGATCACGCGCGAAGAAGAGCACGAGCTCGCGGTGCGCTGGGTCGAGGACGGCGACGTCGACGCCGCGAAGCTGCTCGTCCTCTCGAACCTGCGCCTCGTGGTCAAGATCGCGATGGAGTATCGACGGGCCTGGACGAATACGCTCGATCTGATCCAGGAAGGCAACGTCGGCCTGATGGAGGCCGTGCAACGCTTCGACCCCTACCAGGGCGTCAAGCTCTCCTCGTACGCGGTCTACTGGATCCGGGCCTACATCCTGAAGTACATCCTCGACAACATGCGCAGCGTCCGACTCGGCACGACCCGTGCGTCGCGCAAGCTCTTCTTCCGGCTGAACAAGGAGAAGCGCGAGCTCGAACGTCAGGGCTACGAAGTCGAGCCGAAGCTGCTCGCCGAGCGGCTCGAAGTCTCCGAAGACGACGTGATCGACATGGAGGCGCGGCTCGCCCGCCCGGACGTCTCGTTCGACGCGCCGCTCCGGAGCGACGAGGGCGACGGCATGACCTTCGGTGATCGCATGGCGGCGCCGGGCATCACGAGCGAGGCGAGCGTCGCGTCGAGTGAATTGCGCAGCGTCTTCCTCGCCAAGATCGCCGAGTTCCGCGAGACGCTCGGCGAACGCGATCGCCAGATCCTCGACGAGCGCGTCCTCGCCGAGGAGCCGCGTACGCTCGCCGAGCTGGGCGACGAGTTCGAGGTCTCACGCGAGCGCGTCCGCCAGCTCGAGGCCAAGATCGTGAAGCGATTGCGCGGCTACATGGAAGAGGAGCTCGTCGACTTCGAATACTACGCGCCGGGGATCGGATGAGCCGTGCGTCGAGGCCCGCGCGAAATGTCGCGCGTGCCGCCCTCCTCGCACTCGCGACCGCCTTTGCGACCAGCTTCGCGACCGGCTGCCAGCCCGTCGCGCCCGACGCGAACGCTGCGCGTGATACGCCGCCCGACCTGTGGATTACGATCGGTTCTGCCCGCGTCGCGGCCGAGCTCGCCGACACGCCCGAGAAACAATCGAGGGGACTCGGCTACCGGGACGACCTCGCCTGGGGCGATGGCATGTATTTCCGCTACCAACGCGCCGGATTCTACGCCTTCTGGATGAAGGGCATGCGCTTCTCGATCGACATCGTCTGGATCCGGAACGGCCGCATCGTCGACATCGACCACGAGGTCCCATTCGAGCCCGGCGGCAATGGACCGACGCTGCGGCCAGACGAGCTGACGGACGCCGTGCTCGAGGTGCCGGCGGGCTATGCGGCGGCCCAGGGCTGGGGACGGGGCGACCGCGTCCGCCTCGAGCGCCCCGACGGCTGAGTGGCGTCCTCCGCCCGAGCCGGTCGCCCGCGCTCAGTCGACCGGCGTCGCGTCGGCCGCGGGCGGATCGACGGGCGCCGCCGGTAACGTCCACTCGGGGAACTCCCGCTGAATCTCGGCGCGCACCGCCGCGTCGAGTCCCTCCGTGTCCAGGCCGAGCACGGCGTGCAGCGCCTGGTCGATCGAGAGGCCCTCGGCGAGCATGCCCAGCAATCGCCTTCGCGCCGCGACGTCGGTCTGGTCGTGCAGGTAGCCGACCGTCACGACCGACTCGAGATAGGCGTTGCGCGCGCTCTCGTCGCTCAGCCCACTGAAGCTCCTGGCGATCGACGCGAGCGGAATCCAGGATCCCATCTCGATATTCGCGCGCAGGGCGGCGCGTTCGCTGCGCGTCGAGACGGCGAGGCCGCGCGAGCGACGCTCGATCTGCTCGGCCAGCCCCTCGTTCAGCCAATAGGGTCGGTCTCCGCCCGTATACTCGCGAAACACGGCATGCGTGTACTCGTGAAAGAGGATGCCACGCAGCGTATCGCTCGGATGCGCCGGCGAGGCGACGTGGATCCGTCCGTCGAAGAAGCCGATCGTCTGGAACGAGAAGCGATGGGCGTGGGCGCGCACGTAGGCGGCACGGCCGTACAGGACGACACCGAGCGGCTCGAGGGGTGCGACACCGATCAGCTTCGAAACGTCTCGGCGCGCCTCGCGCAGGAAGGCGAGCACACGCGACGCATAATCCGAAGAGACGCCACCGAGCCGCCGATCGACCTGGACACGAAAGAACTCGTCACGCACCGTCTCGAGCTCGAGCGGTCCCGAGAGCGCTCGCGGATCGGCCAGGCGCCGCTCGTCGTCGAGCGCGGCCAGACGCGCATGGGCCTTCTCACGCCAGACGGCGAGGTCGGGACCGGCGACGTCGAGAAAGATCCGCCAATGTCGTTCGGCGCTGTTGAAGCGACCGCGCGCCCGCGCGAGCACCGCGAGATACCAGTGGGCCTCCGCACGCCGCTCGTCCAGACGCAGGACGCCGCGAAGCGTGGAATCGGCCCGCGCCACCTCGCCCCGCTCGAGGTCGGCGAGCGCGCCCCGCAAGAGTCGCGCGATCCGGTCGTCCCCGAAGCTCGACTCGCCGCCGCGAATCGGCTCGGGTCCGACGATTCCGTCCTGCCAGACCGACTGCAGCGTCTCGATCGCAGCGTCTTCGGTCGAACGTGCCTGCTCGGGCGCCGCATCCGGATCGTCGCTGAAATGCGTGACGCCGCGTTCGTCCACCCAGTAGCGGATCTCGCTGTCCGCGGAGGTCGGTCGGACCCAGAAACATGCGCACAGCAGGAATAGAGCGACGCGATTGACGTGACAGGCGGCGCTCGAGCGGATACGCGCCCGGCGCCCTCCGGCGATCTCGCAGGCGTGCTCCATGCGTCGATTCATCGGCCGTCCGCTTCGCGCGCTTGACCAGCGAGCGCAGCCGCTCCCCATTCACCCGATCGGCGCACGCCTGCGTGATCGGTCCGACGGATGTCCGGACCGCCCGACGATCGCGCTGCCGCTAGGGAACCTCTGCAGAACCCGCCCAACATGGTACAACCGCTTCGGGGGGGCAGAGAGATGTCGAAGCAGCAGACTTTCGCGGGCGAGGCTTGGAAGCGGAAGGGCAAGGTGACGCGCCGAGAGCGTTTCCTGGCCGAGATGGACGCCGTGATCCCCTGGGATCGTCTCTTCGAGCTGATCCGACCCCACTACTACGCCCCGTCGGGTCAGGGCCGGAAGCCACATGATCTCGAACAGCTGCTTCGGATCTACTTCCTCCAGCAGTGGTTCGACCTGTCGGATCCGGCCGCCGAGGATGCGATCTACGACTCGGAGTCGATGCGCCGCTTCGCGGGCGTCGAGCTGGGCGACGACAAGGTCCCGGATGAGTCGACGATCCTGCGCTTCCGACACTTTCTGGAACGCGAAGGTCTGACGGAGGGGATCTTCGAGGCCGTGAAGGATCTGCTCGCCGAGAAGCGCCTGACCTTGCGCTCGGGCACGATCGTGGACGCGACGATCATCTCGGCTCCGAGTTCGACAAAGAACAAGACGAAGAGCCGAGACCCTGAGATGAAGCAGACGAAGAAGGGCAACCAGTGGCACTTCGGCATGAAGCTCCACGT
The DNA here is from genome assembly GCA_965223565.1 of Myxococcota bacterium. Lineage (GTDB taxonomy): Bacteria > Myxococcota_A > UBA9160 > UBA9160 > UBA4427 > UBA4427. Next base: position 196,671 of record CBDCWV010000007.1, read on the forward strand.
CGGAACCGATCGCCGGGGGTTGGTGCATAGCCTGACGGCGACCGATGCAGCGACTTCGGATATCAGCCAGCTCCCGGATCTTCTTCACGGTGAAGAGACAACGCTCTGGGGCGACCAGGCCTACTGGAAGGCGGCCGATCGCGAAGCGTTCGAGGCGGCCGGCGTGCGCTACCGCGTGAACCACCGCGCGGCGGGCGGGAACAAGAACCTCTCGGATCGGTGGCGACGGATCAACCGCGCACGGTCTCGCACGCGAGCGCGAGGCGAGCACGCGTTCCGGATCGTGAAGCAGCTCTGGGGCTTCACGAAGACGCGGTACCGCGGGATCGCGAAGAATCTGGCTCGGGCACAGACGATGTTCGCGCTCGCGAACCTGTACGCCGTGCGACACAAGCTCATCCCACCCGGAGCGAGGGAAGCGCTGTGATCTCAGCGTCCCGAGGCCGGGGCGGGAGGGGGTGCCGCGCGCAGTTCGGAGACGCGCCCTCGATCGACGGACGAGCTACGAGGGACGCGCGCGTCGAGAATGTTTGAGCACGGTGCCCCCTCCCGCCCCGGCCCTGGCACGGCGGCGTGTGCAGAGGTTCCCTAGCGCGTCTTTCGAGCCTCGCCCGCGAGATGGCCGAGCTCGGGCAGGATCAGCTTCTCCATCGCCAATCGAACGGCGCCTCGAGAGCCGGGGATCACGAAGACGACGCGTCCCTGCGTGAGACCAGCCAGCGCACGCGAGAGCAACGCCGCCGAACCGATCTCCTCGTACGAGAGCTGTCGGAAGAGCTCGCCGAAGCCCGGCACGATGCGATCGAGCTCGGGCTCGAGCGTGTCCGGCGTGACGTCGCGGGGCGCGATGCCGGTTCCGCCGGTGAAGACGACGGCCCGCACGCCGTCGACGGCGAGCGCGGCGACCAGCGCATGGCGGATCGCCTCGGGCTCGTCGGGCACGATCTGGCGATCCGAGACGGGATGCCCGCGATCGGCGAGCAGCTCGGCCACGAGGGCGCCGCCCGTATCGGTCTCGAGCGTGCGCGTATCGCTCACGGTCACGATCGCGGTCGCGACCGCCTCCGGTGCGGCCCGGCGATGGTGATGCGCGTGATGGGCGGGAGAAGCTTCGGGCTCTTCGCTCATCGCGCGAAGCCGATCGTCGCAATTGCGGTGGCGCGCGACCGCGGCGGTCGTTCAGGCATGGTCGTCGACCCAGTAGGCGCCGTCGGTCGCGACTTCGCGCTTCCAGATCGGCACCGTCACCTTGAGCGTGTCGATCGCATAGCGACAGGCCTCGAATGCCTCGCCTCGATGGGCCGAGGCGGCGACCACGACGACCGCGGCATCGCCGATCGCGAGCCGGCCGACGCGATGGGCGATCGCGACTCGCGTGCCGGGCCACTTGGCAGCCGCGGAGTCGGCGATCTTCTCCATCTCACGCTCGGCCATCTCGGGGTATGCCTCGTACTCGAGGTACTCGATCGAATGACCGCGGGCGTGATTGCGTACGCGGCCGACGAACGAGACGATGCCGCCCGCATCCGGTCCCTCGACGCGCGCGGCGACCTCCTGCTCGTCGAGCGGCTGGTCGGAAATCGTGCAGCGGCCGAGCGTCCCGTCACCGCCGGCGACCGGCGGCAGGAACGCGACCTCGTCCCCGTCCGCGAGCGTGTCGCCTGCATCCGCGATCTCGAGATTGACCGAGGCGGCCAGGCGATCGCCGAGCTGGTCGACCAGCGGATTGCGTTCCGCGAGCCAGGCGCGCAGATCGGCGACGACGGCGCCCTCGGGCAGCTCGACATCGAACGTCGATTCGCCGGCGGCCTCGCGCAGCGAGCCAAAGAGTTTGAGCGTGATCTTCATGTCCTCGGATTCCGCGGCCAAGCCTACCCCCGCCGCCCAGCCAGCTCAATTCGGTGCGGGTCGCCGCCTGCCGCCGGGCGGGCCCGGCGGCCGCAGGGGACTGGTACGCCGTTGGGACGTTCTGGACCCCCGAGTGTCGAGAATCTGACATTTGTCGGGACCAGATCCCCCGGGTGTGACAGCCATCACATGGCCCTCTAGGGCGGCTTCCGATTCTCACTGGAAACAGCCATTCGACCACCTGGCGTTGAGGGGTTCCGCCTGGTCGATTCGACCCACGGCACGCGTACGACTGCGCTCGACCGAGACGATCGACCATGCCTCGAAACCATCCGCCGCGCGGTACCGCGCCGAGTCCCGATCCGAACAGGACGCTTCTCACCGATCGATGGGCCAATGGGGGGCCCGTGCGCAGCCAAGACGTCAACCCACCGTCCATCGCGAAGATCGTCGATCCGCGCATCGCGTTCCTGCTGATGCTGCTGATGAGCAGCCTCGGTTGCGGGCTGTCCGACGTCTTCTCGGGTGGTGGCGGCGGCGGGGGTGGTGGAAATGGCGGCGGCAGCCCGGCCGAGGCAGCACTCGCGGTCGATCCGATCGATCTACCCCCCGGACAGACGGTCGCGCCCCTCGGCTGGCCGGCCTCCGACGGACCGGTCGACAGCTACCTGGTCTTCGAGTCGCGCAATGGCGCGGTCTACACCTTCACCCAGACGGTCTCGACGCCCTCCGCGAACATCTCGGGGCAGGCGGGTGACTCGGTCCAGGTCACGGTCGTCGCCGTCAGCCCGACCGGCGAGATGAGTGACACGTCGCCGCCCTCGCCACCGATCAACTTCCATGCCGCTGCGGCAACGACCGCGGTCCATGCTGCCGCACCGAGCGCCGCCGGGCCCGCATCCACGGAGTCGGACGCGCTCGACCTGGCCGACGCGAACGCCGCCGACACGATGCCGGACGGCGGCGACGCGACCGAGGAACGCGATTCGAACGCCTCGGACGACGGCGACGATACCGAAGATGCCGAGCGAGAGAACGAGCCGCTGCTCACGCGTGCGGTTCGCTCGCTCCTGCTCGCTGGTGACGCGCGCCTGCCTGCGAGCGGCTTGTCGGAGGCGGCGAGCGACTGGCTCGCCGCGCGGGTCGACGAAGAGGTCGGCGCTGGCGTGGTGCTGGCGGGGACCGGTCGCGACGACGACGACCCGCTCCGCGAGCTCGTCTGGCAGGATCCGGCGGGCCAGCTCTTCGTGTCCGATGGGCGCGAATTCCTCGATCGCCAGGATCTGCCGAGTACGTTCCGCGAGGCGCTGCGCCTGAACGCGACGGAGCGATTCGTCGACCTGGCCGACTTCGACGGTGACGGCGCTGGCGACTGGCTGATCGAGGACACGACGACGGGCGAGATCTGGCTGATCGACGGCGCGACGGAGCAGAATCTCGCCGCGGTCGCACCGAGCAGCGATACGGCAGACGCCCCCGAATCGAACCGAGCGACCCAGCTCGCAGCCCGACTCGCAGGAGCGGGCGACTTCGACGCCGACGGTCGACCGGAGCTCCTGTGGCGCGATCCGAATGGTCTGCTCGACCTGCGTCGCCCGAGCGGCGGCGAGCCCATGCTCGGCCAGAGCGCGACGCCGCCGGAGGGCTTCGAGCTGCTCGCGATCGCCGATCTCGACGGCGATGGGCGAGACGATCTTCTCGGCCGCGACGGTACCGGTGCGCTCGTCCAGGCCTTCTCGCGTGGCGTCGCGTCGGACGCGATCGACGACGTGCAGCCGGAGCCGGACCGGATCGAGCTCGAGTGGCGCGACGGCACGGGGGCGCCCACGCTCGACCTCGACCTGGTTGCGACGGTCGACATCGACGAAGACGGCACGGCCGAGATCGCCTGGCTGAACGGCGCGACGCTCGAGATCTGGAAGCCCGAGAGCGGCCTCGATCGCAGCTTCGATTTCTAGCGCTGCACCCGACACACGCAGGCATGCAGGGATTCAGTTGCCCCGCCGGATCACCGATCAAGGCCGTATGACGCAGGGATGGGATGATCCGCCACCGCCGCGGGAGGCGGTGGAGACGTTTCTCGATCGCGTACGTCCCGGGCTGGTCGCCGACGGGGGCAACGTCGAGCTGCTCGGCGTCGACCGCGACGGCACGGTTCGGATCGTGCTCCAGGGCGCCTGCGCGCGATGCCCGGCCCAGCTGGCCACGTTACGCGTCGCGATCGAAGAGCCGCTACGCAAGACCTATTCGGGCATCCAGGCCGTCGTCGCCGTCTGACACCGCGGGCGCCCGGCGCTCGTCGCGGCCCATCGAGAGCGCCAGCCACCTCCCGAAAGAGAATGGCCCCGCCCCTCGCGTGACGTACGCGAGAGACGGGGCCGGCCCCCCTAGAAACGGGTCGCGTCGTTCGTCGAACGACGCCTGATTCGAGCTAGGCCGGGTCGGGCGCGCCGCTCTTGTCGCCGGACTTGCCGGCGGCGCTTCCGTTCTTGCCCGAGGCCGATCCGGCACCGGCATCGCCCTTCCCGGCTCCGCTGGCAGATCGCCCCATGCGCACCATGCCGTTCAGCTGTGCGCCCTCTTCCATCACGACCGTCGGGGATTCGAGGTCGCCGTTCACGCAGGCGGTCTTGTGGAGCACGATCGACTCGCTCGCGTGCACGTTGCCCTCGACGAGTCCGCTGATCACGACGCAGACGGAGTGGATCGAGGCCATGATCTGGCCCGTCTCGCCCACGATCAGCGTGTTGTCGCTCGAGATCTCGCCGCTGAAGGTGCCGTCGATCCGGACCGTGTCCTTGAAGGAGAGCTTGCCTTCGAACTCCGAGCCCTGATCGATGAAGGCGGTCAGATTCCCGAAGCCGCCGGTCTGGCCGGTCGAGCTGCTCACCGTGGGGGCCGCCGTTGATCCTTCGCCCTTGCCTCGACCGAAACCGCTGATCGCCATGAATCGACTTGCCTCCGATGGATCCGAGCCCTGTTGCAGGGTGTATCGACCTCGGCCCGACGCACCTTGAGTGCAATCGGAACGCAGGCGACGGGCGGGACCGCTAGACTGAGCGGCGATGGATGCCCAGGCCCACGGGGAGATCGCGCCGTCCGAGATCCTGAGACGCGCGATCGAGCACGATCGCGTACACGCCGCCTATCTCCTGACCGGCGACGGCCCACGCCCGCGCGAGACCGCGCGGGAATTCGCGCGCGCCCTCGTCTGCGCAGGCGCCACGGGATGCGCCTGTGACAGCTGCTCTGCCTGCCAGCGGTCGCGTGAGGACGACGCCCACGAGCCGATCGTGCTCGACGGCAAGGGCAAGCGCGGACCGACCTATCGCCACGTCGGCGACCACCCGGACCTGCTCTGGCTGGAACGCGGACCCGACGACACCCGGATCACGATCGGTCAGGTGCGCGACGTCCAGAACGCGCTGCGACTCGGCGCCAATGAGGGCGGGCGGCGCGTCTGCGTGATCGATGGCGCGGAGTGGCTCAATCCACAAGCCCAGAACGCGCTCCTGCGGCTGCTGGAGGAGCCCCCGCCCGGGACGAGCTTCGTCCTCGTCGCGAGCCGCGCGTCGGCGATCATCGCAACGATCCGCTCCCGCAGTGTCCGCCTGCGTTTTCGACCCGAGCCGGCGCTCGATCTCCGCGATCCCGAGCGAGACGAATCCGTCGCCGAGATCGTCGACCTGCTCGACCGACTTTGCACGTCGACCGTCTCGCAGCTGCTCGACTTCGCCGAGCAGTACCGGGGGGCGCGCGCGACGGCAGCGGAACGCGTGACCGAGCTGATCGACATCGCGTCGGCCTGGCTGCGTGACGAGGTCAAGGGCCGCGTCGCGCGCGGTGAGTCGCCGGGCACGCGCATCCTCGATGCCCATCGCAGCCTGCAGCAGCTCCGCCGCGACCTGATCGGGCGAAATGCCAATCCGCAGATGGTGGCCGAACGCCTGCTGCTCGGCCTGCGCGATTCGATCGCGTGAACCGAACGCGTTCGCGATCCAGCGCCCAGCCGGATCCGACGACGGGAGCAGCCCGCATGTGGCTCGACAGTCATTGCCACGTCACCGCCGAGCGCTTCGCCGAAGATCGCGCCGAGGTGCTCGATCGTGCCTTCTCGGCAGGCGTCGACAGCCTCGTCTCAATCGGATCGGGCTACGGAATCCGAGGCAATGCCGAGGCGCTCGCTCTGGCCGAATCCGATCCGCGGATCTTCGCAACCGTCGGTGTCCACCCGCACGAGGCCGCCGAGCTCGACGACGCGGGCCGCGCCGCGATCCGAGGCTGGCTCGCACACGAGCGCGTGGTCGCTCTCGGCGAATGCGGGCTCGACTACCACTACATGAACGCCGAGCGGCAGGTCCAACGCACGGTCTTCGCCGAGCAGGTGGCGCTCGCGCGTGAGCTCGACATGCCGGTCTCGATCCACGTGCGCGGCGACGAGCCGAACGCCTACGAGGAGCTGCTCGAAATCTGGCTCGCCGAGGGCGGACGGGCGCTCGAAGGCGTCCTGCATTGCTACACGGGCTCGCTCGATTTTGCGCGCCGCGCGATGGATGTCGGCTTCTATGTCTCGTTCTCGGGAATCGTGACGTTCAAGAAGAGCGATGCACTGCGCGAGGTCGCGCGCGCCGTTCCGCTCGATCGGCTGATGGTCGAGACGGATGCGCCCTTCCTGGCACCCCAGGGCTTTCGCGGCCGCCGAAACGAGCCGGCCTGGGTGACGACGGTCGGCGCCCAGCTCGCCGAGCTGCACGGGGAATCGCTCGAGCGCATGGCCGAGTGCACGACGGCCAATGCCCGAAGGTTCTACCGCTTGCCGGCCCCGTCGCTCGACTGAGCGACGGCACGCATTCGCTCCCGGGGCGGCCGCCGCCCGATCGACCGGAAGGAACCCATGCCCCTCGTCGTCCGCGATTCCGCGATCGCCGCTCGCCTCGCGCTCGCGCGCGACCTGGCCAACGCCGCCGGCGCGATCCAGCGCGCACGCTTCGAGACCGAGCTCGCGATCGACACCAAGAGCGACGCGATCGATCTCGTGACGGAGGTCGACCGCGCCTGCGAGGCGAAGATCGTCGAGGGTCTACGCGACGCCTTCCCCGACGACGCTCTCCTGGCCGAAGAGAGTGGCGCACACGCTTCGCCCGACGCCGACTATCGCTGGCTGATCGATCCGCTCGACGGCACGACGAATTTCGCGCACGGCTTTCCGCGCTTCTGTGTCTCGCTCGGCGTGGAATATCACGCTGAGCGCACGCTCGGTGTCGTCTACGATCCGCTGCTCGACGAGTGCTTCGAGGCCGCGCGCGGCGAGGGCGCATGGCTCGGCGAGCGCCGCCTGCGGGTCGCCTCGGAGACGAATTTCGCTCGCGCACTCGTGGCGACCGGCTTTGCCTACGATGTCCACCGAAGCGACGACGACAACCTCGCGAGCTTCCGCAACGTCGTGAAGTCCGCCCGCGGCATTCGGCGTGACGGCAGCGCCGCACTCGATCTCTGCTACGTCGCAGCCGGGCGGCTCGACGCCTATTGGGAGCCGAAGCTCCACCCCTGGGACATCGCAGCCGGAATCCTGATCGTCGAGGAGGCGGGCGGTCGAGTCAGCGATTTCCGCGGGGGTCCGGCCGACGCCTCCGGACGCGAGATCGTCGCGAGCAACGGCCCCCTTCACGAGGCGCTGCTCGCGAAGCTCGCGTGAAGGCACACCGGGGGCCATGCGTCTGGACTCAGGGGAGCTCGACGCCTTCGAGCGGATCGGGGTCGGGGGGCGGGGCTTTGAGTACGTCGCCGGTCACATCACCCGATTCGTCGGCATCGGACGATTCCGATTCGGTCTCGAGCTCGAATTCCTCCGCGAAGCGAGCCGCCGAGATCGGAAGGTCTTCGCTGGCGAGCGTCGGCAGGACGAAGATCGTCGGCTGATCCGCCCGCATCGCGAACAGGCCGCGACCCGGCTCGAGTCGCCCGAGCCAGACCTCGGCCAGAGGCGCGTCGCCCTCGCTCGAGTCCGTGCCGCCGCCGGGTGTCCCCGCCTGGCTGGTCTCCGGCGTACCCGAAACCACGATGCGCACGCGGGGTGGGTCGAGCCCCAGGCTCGCGCGTTCGTCGCTCCCCATCTCGTCCGCAGCGATCGAGTCTGCCTCGAGCGTCGCCAGCGCACGGACGAGATCCGAGAACCGATCGGGATCGAGTCGCGAGCGCTCGCTCTCCCAGCCGCCGTCGCCGAGCACGGCGACGACCGCGCGGGCACCGCCACCGGCGTCGTCCGGGCCAGCCACGTCGCCGTCACTCCTTCCGCCGTCGCCCGAGAACTGCAGCTCGACGCGACGCGCCGCCGAGAGCGCGAAGTCGGCCAGGCGCTTGAAGCGGTAGTCGGCGAGCTGACGCGGAAAATCGTCGAGACGTTCGGGCGCGATCGTGAAGAGCGCTCCGTCGGGTCGCTCGAGGATCCGCAGACCGTCGGCGAGACTCGCGATACGCGCGCGGCGCTCGACATGATCACCTTCGAGCGTCCAGGAGAACGTGATCTCGGGCCGACCGAGCGCGTCGACGAGCGCGTCCGTTCGCTCGTCGACGAAGCCCTCGGCACGCAGGAACGCGAGGTCGGAGAGCAGATCGCGCAACGTGGCCTGATCCGCCGGCCCGACGACGGGGACCCCGAGCTGCCACTCGCCGTCGGCGTCGCGCGCCAGGGCGACTTCGAAGGGCTCGGGATCGCCGGCGACCGGCCACGCGACACGCAGCGTGCGCACGGCGTCGGTCTCGAAATCGAAGATCTGTCGATCGCGCAGATCCTCGAAGTCGCGCGAGAACGCGTTCACCCGATAGCTGGCGACATAGGCGATCTCGTCGTCCGCCAGCCGCGCGACGTAGCGATGTCCGCCGACCGGCGTCGTGCGGCCGATCCGCAGACCGCGGGTCTCGTCGCCGACTTCGAAGCGGATCGTCTGCGCGCCCGCGCCGAGGCCGAAGCGTTCGAGGTCGACGCGGCCCGCGTCGGCGGACGGCGCGACAGAGCCCTCGCGCGGCAGATTCGTGAGCGCACTCGCGATCGCGTCGAGCGACGTCGCATCGGCGGGCGCCTCGAGCGGCGAGGCGACGAACCAACGCCCGTCGCGACGCTCGAAACGAGCGTCGATGCCATCCTGGGTCGTGAGTGTGATCGCATGGATCGCATCCGCCTCGAGACCGGGATGGATCTGCTTGGCCTCGTCTTCGGCGGCCTCACGCGCGACGTCGCCCTCGATTTCGTTGAAGTAGACGAAGGCCCCGAGCGCGAGGGCGACGAGTGCCAGTACGGCCGTCGTGCGCGGATTCACGACGTGCCCTTGGCCTTGCGGCGCGACCACCAGGTCAGGACGCCGGCGAGCGCGATCGCCTCGGGCAGGACGAAGAGCGACAGGTACTGGATCCGCCGAAACTCATCCTGGGACATCTGGAAGCTCGACGCGCGGGAGACGTTGGGACGCACGGTGATCTGCGAGACGTCGCCTGCGAGCCAGTTCACCGAGTTGACGAAGAGGTCGCGGTTGCGGAGCGCGTTCAGGTACTCGTTCGTCGCGAAGTCCGAATCCCCGAAGACGACGAGGCGACCCGACTCCTCAGCCTCCGCCGGCCCGTCCGCGTCCTGCGCATCCTCGGCGTCCTCAGCGAGGTCGGCGCCATCTCCAGATGTCCGCGCGCGCACGGGCGTACCCGCCACGGCGACCGGAACCGGACCCATCAGATCCTCTTCGCCGAACTCGGCGCGGCCGGACGCCCGCCAGCCGTCCAGATCGCGCTCCGCCCAGGACTCGCGCCCCGTCTTGGCGAGCACGCTGTAGTCCTCTTCGGCGGCCGCATCGAGCTCGACGCTGCGCACCATGGGAAAGATCGCGGGCTCGCGCAGCAACGACGTGATCGGATGACGGGCATCGTATTCCTGCGCGATCGGCGTCGTCGCCTGGCCGAAGACGGCGAGCGCACGGTCGACGACGACGTCGTCGCCCAGCGTGATGCCCCAGACGCCGAGCAGATCGTAGAGATTGGTCTGCGCGCGTGGATCGATCGCGACGAGCAGGGCGCCGCCGCGTTCGACGTAGCGCTGGAGCGCTTCGATCTCGGCTGCCAGGAGCGGCCGCGTCGGTCCGGCGACGACGACGGCGGAGGCGTCTTCCGGCACGTCGCCGCGGCTCGCCAGGAGCAGGGTCTCGACCTCGTAGGTCTCGTTCACGAGCGCGTCCGCCGCGAGTCCGAAGCTGTCGGGCCCCGCGGCGAAACGACTCTCCTCACCCGGCCCCGCCTCGATCTGCCGTTCGTTGTGCCCGGTCAGGAAGTAGATCCGCTTGCCCGTGCTCTTCACGAGCTTGAGGAGCGCGTTCGTGATGTCGGGCTCAGAGAAGGCCGAGAGCGTCGTTGCCTCGCCCGAATCGAGCGAGAAGCGCACGACGCCTTCCGCGAGCGCCTCGCTCGTCAGGCCGAGCTCGTCGACGAGCGCCGGCTCGGCGTTCGGGTCGACCCAGCGAAGCTTCACGCGATCCGAGGCGAAGGCATAACGGTCGAGCAGCGCCGCGATCGGCGGCGACTCGGACTCATTGAAGAAGGCCGTGATGTGGACGTCCTGCTCGAGATCGTCGAGCAGGTCCGTCGTCTGTTGGGCCAGCGTGTGGACGCCGGCCTCACTCACGTCGAAGCGCTGGTGGTAGCGGGTGGACAGGAAGCCCAGGAAGCCCAGGATCACGATCCCGAGACCGGCGCTCACGATCGCGCTCGTACCGTATTTCCCTGCGCGCCGACCACCGCTCGACTGCAATCGCTCACGGAGTGTGTCGAGACTCATGAAGACCGCGGCACCGAGCAGCACGATGCCGACGACCAGATGCGCGACGATCCAGAAGGGATCGGTATAGGGCTGGAGCAGCACGAGCAGCGCCGAGAGCAGCCCGAATCCGATCGCGACCAGGCCCAGACCCGCCAGCAGTGCCGAGATTCCCGTCATCTAGCGCCACCTCGCCGATTCGATCACCGTCTTCGAGAGCAACAGGAAGACCCCACTCGCGATCGCGAAGTAGGCGAGGTCCGCCGTGTCGATCAGACCCTGCAGCATGCGGTCGACGTGGCTGCCCGTCGCGACCCAACGAACCGCCTGGGCGATGCCCGACTCGCGGCCGAGACCGCTGCCCGCCATCGAGATGTCGACGATGAAGGGCAGCATCATGCCCAGGATCAGCAGCAGGACGAAGGTGAAGACGAATGCGATCAGCTGGTTGCGCGTGACCGACGAGGCGAAGACGCCGACCGCCACGTAGGTCACACTGACCAGGAAGAGCGACAGCAGACCCGAGAGCGTCTTGCCCAGCTCGGGCTCGCCGTAGAGGAAGAGAAGTGCTGGAAAGAACGCGACGATCGCGGTCATCACCGCGACGAAGCCCACGCCCGCCAGGAATTTCCCGATCACGATCTCCCAGATCGAGATCGGACTCGTGAGCAGCAGCTCTTCGGTTCCGTTCGCCTTCTCGCTCGCGACGAGCCCCATCGTGATCGCCGGCAGCAGAAAGAGCAGGATCACCCACATCGAGCCGATGAAGGGCTCGATCAATTGATCGTTCAGGTTCATCCGCTCGATCTGCTGCAGCATCTGGTATTGCTGGAGCTGGAGCAGGCGTTCCTGGAAGCCGATCAGGCTCGCGAGGAAGAACGTGCCTGCGACGACGGACCAGAGCGTCAGCACGACGTAGGCGACCGGCGACACGAAGAGCGAACGCAGCTCCCGGGACGCGATCGTGAGCGTATGCCTCATGCCGCCTCCCCGTCCGCGGCCTCGTCGCGGGTCAGGAGCCGCGTGAAGACCTCTTCGAGCGAGCTGCCGCCGCCCGTCAGCTCCGCGAGCGGTTGGTCGAGGACCTTGCGACCGCGATCGAGCAGGATGACGCGCTGACAGATCGCTTCGACCTCGGCCAGGATATGCGTCGAGAGCAGGACCGTCTGACCCCCGGTCGCCGCCAGGTCCGCGATCAAGGCGCGGATCTCACGGATCTGGATCGGATCCAGACCGACGGTCGGCTCGTCGAGCACCAGCACCTTCGGCTCGTGCACGATCGCCTGGGCGAGGCCGACGCGTTGGCGATAGCCCTTCGAGAGCTGGCGGATCTCGCGCCGCGCGACGTCGACGAGACCGCAGCGCTCGAGCGCGCGATCGACGGCGGCACGCCTGCTCGCGCTCGGCACGTCCTTGAGCCGTGCGACGAAATCGACGTAGCTGCGCGGGGTCATCTCGGGATAGAGCGGCGGCGTCTCGGGCAGGTAGCCGACGGCGCGCCGGGCCGCGAGCGCCTCGCCGAAGATGTCATGCCCCGCGATCCGCGCCTCGCCGTCGGTCGGGGGGATGAAGCCCGTCAGCATGCGCATCGTCGTCGTCTTGCCGGCACCGTTCGGTCCCAGAAAGCCCACGACCTCGCCGGCCCCGATCGAGAAGTCCAGTGCCCTGACTGCCTCGAAATCCCCGTAGCGCTTGGAGAGACCCGAGACCGCGATCGCGGGCGCTGCCGCGCTCGTCGACTGCGATCCCGGCTTCGCCTGCTCTCCGCCCGGCTCCCCGTCCTGCCTTCCCTTCGACAATGATCCGACCCCCTCGTCTCGATCGTCTCCGACGGCCGCAAGGCCGTGTTGCAGCACCTCATGCCCGAAGGGCTCTCGTTTCGCGGCGCCGGAGTTTCGCAAAACCGCGGGCGAATGCCACGGTCCGCCGTCACGATGACGCCCGTCGCGTCGATCGATACCCTCCAGCCCGAGGACTCTCTTGCTCGACGCCCACGACCCACCCCTCGACGTCGCACTCGTAGTCGAGCGCTTCGTCTTCGGTACGGGCGGCGTCGAGAACGTCGCCTGGCAGATCGCCTGGGAGCTGGCGCGTCAGGGCGAGCACGTGACGGTGCTGGCTCGGGAACTCGACCCCTCGCTCTCGTCGGCCGCGACCCGCACATGGGATCGCGCGCAGCCCTGCGCCGGCCAGCCGACCGATCCGCCGGCGCCACGCGCGGCGTCGGCAGCCCCCGCGATCCCGTTCCGACTCGAACGACTGCCGGTCTCCCGCGGCTGGCAACCGCTGCGGGTCCGGGCCTTCTCACGCGCTGCCACGCGCGCGACCCGCGACGACCGCTTCGACGTCGTACACAGCTTCGCCCGTACCTACTCCCAGGATCTGTATCGCGCCGGCGGTGGGCTCCACGCGGACTACCTACGGCGCATGCACGCCGGTGCGGGCCATGCCCTGCGCCTGCTCTCCCCGCGCCATCGGATCCTGATCGAGCACGAGCGCCGCGTCTGCCGCGACCCGAGCCAGCGCATCCAATGCGCCTCGAAGCTCGTCGCGCGCGCCTTCGTCGAAACGGGCGGGATCGACCCCGGGCGCATCTGGCTCCAGCCGAACGCCGTCGACGGCACGCGCTTCGCCGCGCCCGAGCGCGTCGCGCGCGGTGCGCGGCTGCGGCGCGAGCTCGACCCCGAGGCCGAGCGAATCTGGCTCCTGGCGGGCTCGGGCTGGCGACGCAAGGGGCTCGCGACGGCACTCGAGGCGGTCGCGAAGCTCGGCGATGCCGGCTCCGCACTCTGGGTCGCGGGCCGGGACGACCCCACACCCTGGCAGGCGCGCATCGCCGCGCTCGGCCTGACCGGTCGCGTCCGCTTTCTGGGCGAGCGAGACGACCTACCCGATCTCTACCAGGCCGTCGACGGGCTGGTCCTTCCGACGCGCTACGACCCCTTCGCGAACGTCACGCTCGAAGCGGCGGCGGCCGGTCGACCGATCGTCACGACGGCGGCCAACGGCGCGGCCGAGTGGCTCGGCGACGACGTCACGGTCATCGATCCACCCGACGATGCCGACGCGCTCGCGAGCGAGCTCGAAGCCATGCGCTCGGCGGAAGTGCGCCGGCGGCGAGGACGCCGCCTGCGCGCGCGCGCACGCCGCTTCGATTGGCCGCGCCACGTCGCGGCGCTGCGAGCCGAGTACCGCCGGATCGAGCGAGCGAAGCGCGACGAGCGGCATCCGACGAGGAAGCGCACGTGAGATCCGATGCGTCATCCGATCTGGGTCGGGCCAGGGACGGGCGCGAGCGCGAGAGGCCGCGCGTCGAGTCGGCCATGCTGTCCTGGCACGCGGGAGAGCCCGATCTACACGCCGCGATCGAGGCCGCGATCGCGCGGGCGCTTGCCGCCGATCGACCGCTCGTCGCGAATCGCCGTCGCACGCTCTATCGGCTCGAGCCGCGAGCGCTGCCCGCGATGGTCCTCAAGATCCACCACCACGACCACCGCCGCCGCGGCCTGCGCGCGCTCCAGCGCGAGCTCGCACGCGGTCTCCGGCGCGATCCGGCACGCCGCGAATGGCGAGCCCTCGAGCGCGCCTACGCGCTCGAGCTGGCGATTCCACGTCCGCGTGGTTGGGGACGGCTCGGAACCGCCGACAGCTTCGTCGTCTGCGACGCCGTCGCGGGCGAGTCGCTCGACGTGTTCCTGGCGCGTCAGGAGCGCGAGCTGTCGCCCCGTGACTGGGAGGATCTCTGCCGCTCCCTCTCTCGCGAGGTCAGGCGCTTCCACGCGGCGGGGCTCGCCCACGGCGACCTGCATGCGGGCAATCTCCGCTACGTCGACGGTCGAGTCGTCCTGCTCGACCTCCAGCGAACGCGAACGCTCGACCGCGAGCGCCAGCGACTCGCCGACCTGGCACGGCTCGAGTACTCACTGGAGCGCGCCGGCGTCTCCATCTCCCGTTGCCAGGCGCTCCGCCGCGCGTTCGGCGTCGGCCGCGAGCTCGACGCGGCGAGGCTTCGTTTCGAGCGGGACCATCTGCGGGGGCGCGCACGCAAGCGACTCGCCAAGGGACGCGCCTGGCGCGCCGTGCGCGACGTCGCCGGCCCCGGCACCCGCGGCCTGCGCGACCGCGCCCTCGACCCGGCGACGCTCCGGCAGCTGTTGGCGAGCCCGGCACGATTCGACCGTGCGCGACCGAGACGGGGCGCGCGCGTCCGTGTCGTCGCCAGCACGATCGAGGGTCGCCGATTCGTGCTCAAACGGATCGACACCGCCTCCACGACCCGCGCCGTGGGCGACGCGATTCGCGGCAGTGCGGCCGCGCGCGCGTTTCGTCGCGGCCAATCACTCGCGCTCGTGAGCGACCGGGTCGCAAGACCGCTCGCCTATCTCGAGCGTCGCCGGCTCGGCCTCTTCCCCGTCCGCTCCTGGCTCGTCCTCGAGCACGTCGGGGAGTGCGACCTGGACGCATTCGAGCCCGCGGACGAGTCCGATGCGACGCACGTCGCCGAGCGACTCGCCGCCTGGCTCGCCGACGGCCACGCCCACGGTCTCGGCCATCGCGATCTCAAGGGCGGCAACATCCGGCTCACCCATCGGGACGGAGAGATCCGCTTCTGGCTGATCGACCTCGAAGACCTGCTGCCGCTCGCCGCGATTGCTGAATCGCAGCGGATCGAGGCACTCAGCCAGCTGAACGCCTCGCTCGCCGACGAGCGTTTCGGACTGCCAGCACGCCGCGCCGCCCTCGCACGCTATCGGGACCGGCTCCCCTTTGAACGCCCGCCGGCCGAGATCGAGCGCGAGATCGCCCAGCGCAGCCTCGCGCGAAGACATCGCTGGCAGGGCACCGGCTGCCGCGCCGTCTCGCCTCGAGCGCCATCAGCGAGTTGAAGAGCCTTCGGCCCCTGGAGAAGAGCCTTCGACCCCTGAGAGAGCCATCAGCGCCTGAAAGAGCCATCAGCGCCCAAGAACAGCCGTCAGCCCTCCGGAGCGACGACCGTCAGCCACTGGAAATAGCTCGCGGTTCCCGGGACGCGACCGCTGTCGCCCGGGGTGTACGCGAGCTGCGGCCCGGTGGGACAGCTGCCGGCGATCTCGCGGAAGGCTTCGATCTTGCGCTCGGGATCTTCGGGATTCAGGCCGTGGAAGACGATCTCGACACGCTTGCGCGTCGCGAGCACGTTCAGGACGAGCGTCGCAAGGGTAAAGAGCTTGCCGATTCCCTCGACCGCCTCGACCGCAAAGCGAGGAACCTCGCAATCACTCAGTTCGAAGCCGTATTCGAGACGCATTTCGTTTCGTTCTCCGCCGCTCGTCGCGAACGCGCGCGAGCCGATTGCGAGCCATCCGGCGACGACCCCGCGAGCCAGACCCGATGCAGGACCGCGCGACTGTAAGGAAATCGCCAGCAAAGAACCAGCACGCGGAGAACGTTCGGTCGTTCCGGGCGGCCTGCAGCCGCGGCCGGGCGACCAGCATGCGAGCCGCAGCGTACGACCGGACGGACGACTCGCCCACGCGTACCTAACACCGGAGGAGGGAGGCACCCAGCCGAGTCGCCCGCTACGACGCTCAGGCGCCTTCGACGGGTCTCGCTGGCGAAGCCGCCTTCAGCTGCGCGGTCTTCTCCTGGACCTCCGCGAGGCTCACGATGCCCTTCTCGATCAGGAGCTGCACGATCGCCTTGGCGACGACGCGGGTCCTTTCGCTCTCGTCGATCGCCCGCGCTACGTCTTCGAGCAGCGCGTCCGGGATCGCGGAGGATGCGGTCGCGACCGGAACGGCGTGGTGGGTCGCGGCGTCGCCGGGTGCGACCGTCGCGGAGGGATCCGCCACTTGCGCGCGCTCCGCCACACCCTCCGTGACCCTACCCGAGAAGGCAGGCGACGCGCTCGAAGGACCGAGCGGCGGCAGCGGAGGCAGGGACGCGGGTTGCGGACCGTTCGCGTCGAAGACGGTGTCGCGCGAATCGGGCAGGGGCGGCATCGGGTCGGTCAGGGTGGCGATCCGGGCGGAGGACGGGGCCGTCGCCGGTGCCGTACCGGGCTGCGCGCTGTCGTCGGTCACGACGCGCAGGCTGACCGGGCCCATCGTCTCGCCATTGCGAAAGGGATCGGTCTCGGGGGGCCTCGAATCGCGGTCGTGGTAGTAGCGATCGATCGCCTGGCCGAGCTCCGTCGGGCCGACCATCACGGGGTGGATCTCCATGCCCGTGCGGAAGCTGAGATCGTCGAGCACGTCGAGATTCGAGGGATCTTCCATGCCGAGGAAGAGCTGGCCCGACGGCCCTTCCTGCTTCTTGAAGAGCGGAATCACGGCGTGCTCGATCGCGACGCGTGCGGGCACGAGCCCGATCACATCGGGCGGAATGCGTTTACCCGCCAGGCTCGCGACCGGTAGGTTCAGCTGCTTCGCGAGCGCGCGGATCAGATGCCCCTCTTCGACCATGCCGAGCTTGATCAGCGTCACGCCGAGCCGACGACCCCAGCGCGATTGTTCGCTGAGCGCAGCTTCGAGCTGCATTTCATCGATGATGCCGGCGGAGACGAGAATCTCGCCGACCCTGGGTCGTGCGCGCATGGGATCCCTCGTAGCGGGATGAGCGGGATTGTCCGGAGGGGTGTTCTCGGGCCTCATCTCACCCGGCCTCATCGTCCCGCGGCGTTCGGATCCTGAGCCCGATCCCGCTCGGGAAGGGTCCACGAGCGAAAAGCCAGGACCGCACTGCGACGATGCGATGCGGCTTTCGCCCCCCAAGTAAGCTCGGGACGCGCATGTGCCGAAACGGGGTACTTTCCCGTGTCGGGGGGCAGATGGATCGTACGGTGGACATCCGTAGCGGCCGGATTCGCGCGAGCGGGGCGGTCGATGCGCATCGCGTGGAGTGCACAGAGCCTCCATGCTGACGCGACGCATCCTGACGATCATCCCCTTCCTGGTCATCGTCGTGCTCTTCCAGGCGGCGTTCTGGGTCCCGACCTACGAGCGCCAGGACGTCGCGGGCGAAGAGCGGCTGCACACCTTCATCGAGGGCAGCATCGGCGACGCGAAATTCCTGAATCCGATCATCGCCACCGACGGCGCCAGCATGGACATCGCCGCTCTGATCTTCGAGGGGCTGATCGATATCGACGAGGACCTCGATTTCGTGGGTGGCCTCGCCGAGGGCTGGGAGACGACGAGCACGGCCTATCTCAACGTGCTGCCCGACCGCCGGCTGCCCGGCGGCACACCCGCATCCGCTCGGAACGTCGCGGCGCGCCTCGAACAGGCACTCGCGGCCGGCGAGCTCGGCTGGCTCGACGAGGACATCGAGTCGATTCGCGTGCTGCCGCCCGAGACGACGACGCAGACGCTCACGCTCTTCGAGAAGAGCGAAGCGGAGGACGACTCGAGCCCCGGCACACCGCGGCCGGTCGAGGTCGAGATCGCACGCCCCGCCCGCGTCGAGATCGCGCTCGCCCGCGTCGTCCCCGACCTCGCGAGCCAGCTCGAGCCGGCCGTCGGCGCGGAGCTACTCGCGCCACCGCCGTCGGGTACGGCACTCTCGACCGAGGACCCCGCCGATCTCGCGAAGCTCGGCGAGCAGACGCTCGGTCTGTTCGAGGTCCTCGAGCAGAACCCGGTCATGCTCTTCCATCTGCGGCGGGGCGTGAAGTTCCACGACGGCCATGGCTTCGATTCGGGCGACGTCGTCTTCTCCTATCGGGCCTTTCTCGATCCCAAGAACGCTTCGCCGCGCGCCTCGACCTGGGAGCCCGTGAAATCGGTCGAGGCGCTCGACGCGCACACGGTTCGCGTCGTCTACAAGCGTCTCTACTCCCCGGCGACGCTCGCCTGGTCCGGACCGATGATCCTACCCGAGCACCTGATGAACGACGCTGCGCTCGAGCGCGAGATGGATCGGCGCGGGATCGAGGGCGAGGCGCGCAAGGCCTTCGGGCTGCGCCAGTCGGATACGACGCGGAATCCGATCGGGACCGGCCAGTTCCGCTTCGTCGAGTGGAATAGCGACGAGTACCTCCACCTGCGCGCCTTCGAGGACCACTGGAAGAAGGTGCCCGAGTACAAGGAGTACTACTACCGGGTGATCCCCGAGCTCGTGACGCAGGAGGTCGAGTTCCGCTCGGGGGGAATCGATGCCTACGCGCCCCCGCCCTACCAGATCCCACGCTACGCGAACGACTCCGACTTCCACCTGCTCTCCGCGATCCAGGGCTACTACGCCTATATCGGATACAACCTGCGCAAGCCGCCCTTCGACGACATCCGTGTGCGCAAGGCGCTCGGCATGGCGATCGACGTCGACGCGATCATCGAGTACGTACTCTATGGCCAGGGCGATCGCGTGAGCGGCCCCTACTACATCAGCACGCCCTTCTACAATCCGGAAACGCCGATGCTGCCCTACGACCCGGAAGGGGCGGCCGCCCTGCTCGCCGAGGCGGGCTGGAAGAAGGGCCCCGACGGCATCCTCGCCAAGAACGGCGAGCGACTCGCCTTCTCGCTCGCCACCAACAACGGCAACCCCCAGCGCAAGGCGATGGTCACGATCGCGCAGAACGCCTGGAAGAAGCTCGGCGTCGACGTCTCGACGCGACTGCTCGAGTGGACGGTCTTCATCGAGCAGTTCGCTCGCCTCGAACACGACGCGGTCCTGCTCGCCTGGGGCGGCGGCGCCCTGAATCCCGACCTCTATCAGCTCTGGCATTCGAGCCAGACCGACGAGCAGCAGCTCAATCGCGGTGGCTACGCGAATCCGGAGGCCGACGCGCTGATCGAGCGGATTCGACGCACCTACGATCCGCAGGAGCAGCGGCGGCTCGGTTGGCAGCTCCACGATCTGATCGCACGCGACCACCCGATGACCTTCCTGTATTCGGCCCGCGCCAACGTCGTACTCGACCGGAAGATCGTACATGTCGAGAGGGACGAAGCCGGCGTCGAGCGCTACAAGCGGATCGAGCCGACGGCCGCGGGTGAGATCAAGTTCTGGTTCGACCACTGGCGCAAGCTCGCGCAACCGATCGCGTTCGAGGCGAAACGCTGATGCGCACCTACCTGCTGAGAACGATCCTGCAGCGGATCGGCATGCTCTTCGTGATCTCCGTGATCGCGTTCTCCGTCGTCCACCTCGCGCCGGGCGAGCCCTCGGAAGTCGATCCGATGAATCCGATGATGAAGGCCGAGGACGTGGCGCGGATCCGTGCGGCCTTCCACCTCGACGAGCCGCTCCACCTGCAATACCTCTATTGGGCGCGCGATCTCGCGACGGGCGAGCTCGTGTCGTTCAAGGACGGGCAGCCCGTGCTGCCGAGAATCGGCCGGCGCTTCCTCAATTCGGTCCCGATCTTCCTCGTCGCGACGCTGATCATCTGGACGCTCTCGTTTCCGACCGGCATCCGCGCCGCCGTCCATCGCGGCTCGCCCTTCGACCGCACGACGACCTTCATCGCCTACGCCCTGATCTCCGTACCCTCCTTCTTCCTCGCCTATCTCGTGATCCTGTGGGTCGTCGACACCTTCAGTCTGCCCGTGATCGGCATGCGCACGTTCGGCCTGCAGCACGCGGGCGAGGCGCGGCAGGTCCTCGACCGACTCTGGCATCTCGTGATCCCTTCCTTCCTCTCGGCGATCGGCGGCATCGCCGTGCTGTCGCGCTACGTCCGATCCCAGATGCTCGAGGTCGTGAGCCAGGACTATGTGCGGACTGCACGCGCCAAGGGCCTCCCCGAAGACGAGGTGATCTACAGACACGCGCTGCGCAACGCACTGCTCCCCTTCGTCACGATGTTCGGGCTGATGCTGCCGGGACTCGTCGGCGGCTCGGTCATCATCGAGCAGATCTTCGCCTGGCCCGGGATCGGTCGAATGGGCTACGAGGCGATCCTGGCCCGGGACTTCCCGGTCATCCTGACCCTCAACTTCATCGTCGCCGCGCTGACGCTCCTCGGCACGCTCGTCTCCGACCTGCTCTACGCGGTCGTCGACCCGAGGATCCGCCTCGAATGAGCGAAGCCGACCCGAAGACGACCGCCGACGCGGCGCAGACGATCGTCGAGCCGCTCGACGCCGAAGCGATCGGCGAGCACGAAACACCCCTCGAGGAGGCCTGGCGCTTTCTCAAGAAGGATCGACTGGCGATCGTCGGACTCTGGGTGCTGATGCTGCTGGCCGTGATGGCGCTCGCGGGCAAGGCCCTGACCGAGTGGTACGTCGTCTGGGATCCGGCACAGGTGCGCCTCACCGACAAATTGCTGCCGCCGCTCGCCCCCGCCTCGACCGAGTACGTGCTTCCCGACGAACGGCCACCGCTCGGCCGCTACCTGCTCGGCACCGACGAGCTCGGCCGCGACGTCTTCGCCCGCATGCTCCAGGGCTCGTTCGTGTCGCTCTCGATCGGCTTCGTGGCGGTCGGCATCTCGGTCGGAATCGGCGTGCTGCTCGGCGCGATCGCCGGCTACTACGGCGAGCGAAAGCTCTTCTTCGTCTCGGTCGATACGCTGATCATGCGCTTCACGGACGTGATGCTCTGCTTCCCCACCTTCTTTCTCATCCTGACGGTCGTGGCGCTCCTGCCACCTTCGATCTTCAACATCATGGCCGTGATCGGCGTGACGAGCTGGATGGGTACCGCGCGCTTCGTTCGCGCCGAGTTCCTGTCCCTGCGCGAGCAGGATTTCGTCGTCGCCGCCCAGGCGCTCGGTCTGCCGGAGCGACGCATCATCTTCCGCCATATGGTGCCGAACGCGATCGCGCCCGTGCTCGTCTCGGCCACGATCGGCGTCGCCAGCGCGATCCTGACGGAGTCGGGGCTCTCGTTCCTGGGCTTCGGCGTACAACCGCCGGATGCGACATGGGGCAACATCCTGGCCGACGGCCGCGCGTTCATCTTCGATGCACCGTGGCTCTTCGCGATCCCGGGGCTGGCGATCCTCGTCGTCGTGCTCGCCTTCAATCTCGTCGGCGAAGGACTGCGCGAGGCCTTGAATCCCCGCTTGCGGAGGCGACGATGAGCGCGGCGGCCGACGCGAACGCAGGCGCGGCGACTCGGTCTTCCGGCGACGCGCCACTGGTCGACGTGGCCGGACTCGAGGTCCGCTTCGATAGCGACGCGGGCGAGGTGCCGGCCGTGCGCGGCGTCGATCTGCGCATCGATCCGGGCGAGATGGTCGCGCTCGTCGGCGAGTCGGGCTGTGGCAAGTCCGTCACGGCATTCGCGATCATGCAGCTGATCCGGCCGCCGGGTCGAATCGCCTCGGGCACGGTCCGCCTGCGCGGGCGCGATCTCGCCACGCTCGCCGAGGACGAGCTCCGCGACATCCGCGGTGGCGAGATCGGCATGATCTTCCAGGAGCCGATGAGCTCGCTCAATCCCGTCTTCCGCGTCGGCGACCAGATCGCCGAGGCGCTGATGCTGCATCGCGCGATGAGCCCGGACGACGCGCGTCGCGAGACGATCGAGCTGCTCGGGATGGTCGGCATTCCCGCCCCCGAGCGACGCGTCGACGCCTATCCGCACGAGCTCTCGGGCGGCATGAAGCAGCGGGTCATGATCGCGATGGCGCTCTCGTGTCGCCCGGCGCTGCTGATCGCGGACGAGCCGACGACGGCCCTCGACGTCACGATCCAGGCCCAGATTCTCGACCTGCTGAAATCCCTCCGCGACGAGCTCGGGATGGCGATCTTGATGATCACCCACAATCTGGGGGTGGTCGCGCAGTTCGCCGAGCGCGCGGCCGTCATGTACGCCGGCCGAATCGTCGAGGAGGCTTCGATCCACGACCTCTTCGACGCGCCTCGCCACCCCTACACGCGTGCCCTGCTGCGAGCCCTGCCGAGCGCTCACACGGGGCGCGGTCGACTGGAGGCGATCCGCGGACACGTGCCGGCGCCGATCGAGCTGCCGCCGGGCTGCGGCTTCGCCTCGCGCTGCCCGGTGATGCTCGATCGTTGTCCCGGGGACATGCCGCGGCTCGAGCCCATCGACGCCACCGGCCATCGCGCGGCCTGCTGGAATCTGGCGGAGGGCGCGTCCGAATGAACGAACGAGCAAACGGGTCTCCGCTGCTCGAGGTCGAGCACCTCTGCAAGCATTTCCCCGTCCGCGGCGGACTCACCAAGCGGTCGCGGGCGGTGCTCAAGGCGGTCGACGACATCTCGTTCGAGATCGCGCGCGGCGAGACGTTCGGACTGGTCGGGGAATCGGGCTGTGGCAAGACGACGGTGGGCCGCTCTCTGCTGCGCCTGATCGAGCCGACCTCGGGTGAGATCCGCTTCGACGGTCACGACGTCGGCCGGGCGACGCGGACCGAGCTGCGCGATCTGCGCCCGCGCATGCAGATCGTCTTCCAGGACCCCTACTCGTCGCTCAACCCCCGCATGACCGTCGGAACGATCATCGGCGAGGCGCTCAAGGTCCACGGCAAGGCACGCGGCGGCGAGCTCGACGCGCGCGTGAGCCGCATTCTCGAACGCGTCGGGCTGCCCGGCGAGTACCGCTCGCGCTACCCGCACGAGTTCTCCGGTGGCCAACGCCAGCGCATCGGGATCGCCCGCGCCCTCGCCCTCGAGCCCGACCTGATCGTCTGCGACGAAGCGGTCTCGGCGCTCGACGTGTCGATCCAGGCGCAGGTGCTGAACCTGTTGGTCGAGCTGCAACGCGAGTTCGAGATCGCCTACCTGTTCATCTCCCACGACCTGAACGTCGTGCGCCATATCGCGGACCGCGTGGGTGTGATGTATCTCGGGCGCCTCGTCGAGGTCGCGCCGACCGAGGCGCTCTTCGCCGACCCCCGACATCCCTACACCCGCGCCTTGATCGCCGCCAATCCCGTGCCCGATCCGCGCGAGCGGCTCGAGCATGTCCCGCTCGAGGGCGAAGTCCCCTCCCCGCTCTCGCCGCCGAGCGGCTGCCCATTCCATCCGCGCTGTCGGGTCGCGGTCGACCATTGCAGCGAAGCGCGGCCGCCGCGGGTCGCGATCTCCAGCGATCATTGGGCCGACTGTCTGCTGGCCGAGCCCTGAGCCGATTCGCCGGCTCGCCGTGCGAGCGCGCGTCGCGCGACGACAGTCGTCCGCGTCATTCGTTCGTGCGGAGTCCGGCGGGCAGCTCGAAGAGCGTGTCGGGCAGGTCTTCGGCGAGCCCGACGCGCTTCCAGCGGAATTCGGCCTCGGACGCGAGCTCGGGCATGCGAATCGACAGGCGCATCGGAAAGCGCAGCCCACCCGGGATCGGCTCGTAGGCATCGAAGCGCGCCGCGTAACGCAGCACACCCCCGTCGCCGAGCGAGCGAAGCTCGCGCAGATCGCCGGCCGGATCGAAATAGAAGAGCTCGCCGCCGTCTTCGAGATCCCGCGGCTCGACGAAGCAGCGCGGCTCGAAGAGCCGCCTCGGGGCGTCGGCCGCGCCCTCACAGGCGGCGGGCGGCGCATCGCTCGCCCAGGCGAACGCGACGGCGAGCGTGCCGTCGGGCGCGAGCCAGACACCGGCACGCGCGATGCCCGCCGACGGTTTCGGCGCGCCGAGCAGCAGCTCGACGACCTCGTGCGGATCCAGGTCGATGCCCGCGCGCTCCCAGAGCAACGCGGGACCGACGGCAGCACGCGCGACGCGCCCGGAGCCGGCTTCGAAGTAGCCGAATTCGCGGCCATTCGAGACCAGCAATCCCACCAGCTGGTCGAACAGGCCGAGCACCTCGAAGCGCAACCGATCCGGCCGCTCGACGACGATCCGCTGGGGCCGGTTGAGCTTCAGATCGGGCCGCTCGACCGCGACGCGCGCCGTACCGCGCAGGGCTTCCCGCTTGGCCGCCCGCTCGAGGTGCGTCGTCAGCGCCCGACTCGCCCGCGCGTCATCGACGTCGAGCCGGCGCGCCTCGATGCCCGGATAACGCGGCCACGGCTCGACCGGCGTGCGACACGCGCTCATCGCGACGACCAGCAGGATCGCGACCAGACCGTACCTACGCGTGTGCGCAATCATGCGACCGACCCCTCGCACACGCATCTCGCAGGCCGACGCAGCCGCGCCGTCGGGCACGACGCGGAACGAACGCGTCACTCGACCTGGGCGCCGCCGCGACCCCGACTCGAGCCATGCTCGGAATCGTCGGGTCGCTCGCCGCTCGCGTCGCGACCGAGATCCCGGCGCAGTCGTTCGAGCTTGTCGAGCAGGTCGGGCTGCTCCTCCTCGCGCATCTCGAGGTCGACGGCCTGCTCGTAGAAATCGAGCGCGCCGGCCTTGTCGCCGCGCAGCAACAACACGTCGCCCAGATGCTCCGACACGACGGCGTCGCCACCGGTCATTTCGGCCGCCTGCATCAGGTGTTTCTGGGCGCGCTCGAGCAGTCGCAGCGCCTCCTCCTTGCGCGATCGTGCGAAGAGGTCCTCGGCCATCTTGTAGTAGACCCAGCCGAGACTGTCGGTGATATAGCCGTCGTCGGGGGACAGCTCGATCGCGCGGCGGATCAGACGTTCGGCCTCGTCGAGATTCTCGCCCCGCTCCGCCCACGAGTAGCCGATGTAGTTGAGGGCGCCGGCATTGTCCTCGTCGAGCTCGAGCACGCGCTGCATGTAGCCCAGCGCCTCGTCGTCGCGACCCCGACTGCCGTAATGAACCCCCAGCTGATAGAGGACGTCGACGTCGGTCTCGGATCCGTCGAGCAGACTCTCGAGCAGGGCGACGCCACCGGCGAAATCGCCCATCTCGACGCGCAGCGCAGCCGCGTGGATGTCGATTCGATGATTCGGTCGATCCGCGCGCAGTCGATCGATCTCCTCGAGCGCCTCCGCGAAGCGCTCCTGCGACTCGAGCAGCGAGACGATCTGCAGACGCGCGTCCAGGTAGTTCGGGTCCTCGGGACGGATCCGCGCGAAGGCGGAGGCCGCAGCCCCCTCGTCCCCGATCGCACGGCGGATCTGGCCGAGCGCGAACCAGAGCTCCGGTTGCGCGGGCTCGCGCGCCAGGACCGCTTCGAGTCGACCCGCCGCCGACTCGTAGCGACCCGCCGCGAACTCGAGCGAGGCCAGCCGGCGCAACGAGTTCAGGTCCTCGGGATAGGTCTCGACGATCTCGGCGAACGTCGCGAGCGCCCCCTCCGTATCGTTGGCGTCGAGCTGGGCCTGACCGAGGCGCTGCAGGATGCCGTAGTGACCGGGATGGCCGCGCAGGACTTCGCGATAGACCGCGACCTCACCGTCGCGATCGCCCCGTTGGCGTTCGATCTGGGCCAGCCGCATGTAGAGCAGGAAGTGATCGGGGAAGCCCGCCAAGCCCTCCCGCACGGTCGCTTCGGCAGAGTCGAAGTCGCGGCGCTGCTCGAAGACCGTTGCGAGTGCGAGCGTGCCGCGAAGCTGATCGGGCTCGAGCGCGCGCAGCGTGCGGGCGAGCTGCTCCGCCTGATCGAGGTCGGCGCGATCGATCGCGACCTGAAAGAGCGCGTAGGCCGAGTCCGCGTCGAGCGGCTGCCCGTCCGAATCGCGCAGGACTCGATCGAGTCCCTCGAAGTCGCGACGCAAGCGATAGAGCCGGCCGAGAAAGAGCCGCACCCGCACGTTTTCGGGCGCCAGCTCGAAGGCGCGCTCCGCCTCCCGCACGGCACCTTCGAGATCGTCGAGCTGCCAGGCCAGGCGCGCGAGCCGGTCGTGCAGGAAGGCGCTCTCGGCGTCCTTCTCGACCGCGCGCTGGTAGGCGTCCCGCGCGAGTGCGAAATCACCCTCGGCCTGAGCGAACTCGGCGACGAGCACGTCGTAGCCCGCCGGCGCTTCCGGTCGCTCGACACGCAGGCGCGGCACGCGACGCGGGCGCTCCTTCGAGCCGCCCGATCCCTCGGCCGGCAGGATCGATGCGCAGCCGCTCGCCAACGCGACGATCGCAAGCAGCACCGCAGCGACCGAGCCACGGCGTGCGCCCTCGTCCGACCACCGCCGTACCCTGCAAGCTTGGCGTCCGGAGCCATCTCTCACGCGACGTGTCACGCGACCCCCATCGCTCGCCGATTCGACCTTCCCGCTCGTCCGTCGCTCGTGTCCGCCCTTCAGGCGCCCAGGTAACCGTTCTTCTCGAGATAGGAAATCAGATCGGCCACGCTCTCGTCGACCGTCTGCCCGTTCGTATCGAGGATGACCTCGGCCTTCTCCGGCTCTTCGTAGGGGGCGGAGATGCCCGTGAACTCGGGGATCTCGCCCGCGCGCGCCTTCTTGTAGAGCCCTTTGACGTCGCGGCCTTCGCAGGTCTCGACGCTCGCCTGAACCCAGGCCTCGATGAAGTCGCCGTCGCCCATGATCTCGCGCACGGCGTCGCGGTCGGCGCGGTAGGGCGAGATGAACGAGGTGAAGCAGATGATGCCGGCGTCGGTGAAGAGCTTGGAGACCTCGCCGATCCGTCGGATATTCTCCGTACGATCTTCGGGCGAGAAGCCGAGGTTCGAGTTCAGGCCCATGCGAATGTTGTCGCCGTCGAGGATGTAGGTGAGCCGGCCCCGTTCATGCAGCGCCTTCTCCGCGGCGACGGCAATCGTGCTCTTGCCCGAGCCGGAAAGGCCCGTCAGCCAGATGGTGCAGCCGCGTTGGCCGAGCATGGCCTGGCGATCGTCGCGGCTGACCTGACCTTCGTGCCAGGTGATGTTCTTCGATTTCGGACTGTTCTTGGGAGCCACTGAGATTTCCTTCGTTGCCGCCGCGCCGAACGTCGGGCGCGCGCTGGGGGTGATTTGGAACCGGCATGGACCTGGAGACACGGACCCGACGAGCCGCGCCACCTGCGTCGACCGAGCGCTTTCGAAGTGCGCCAATCGGCACCGGCCACACGCTGAAGGCCCCGCGCACGGGGCTCCCGGGGCATCCGACGTCGGCTCGGTTCGCGTCGATCGGGAGCGATCGAGCGGCAATCCACGCCGCGCAGACCGTCTGCCCGTCGATCCCGCCGAAGCGGCCGCACTATAGCCGAAGTCTCTGTTTCTGCAGGCGGTTTGGGCCCGCGCACCAGCGGCCGAACGCGTCCGTGTCGAGCACCGATCTGTCCGACCCGCGCGATCGGCGACCGAGGATGCCTGGCTCCCCCAGGGATCGGACTGGACCGCACCGGTACCTCAGGCCTTCGCCGCAGCGATCGGCGATTCGAGCTGACGAGCGAGTGCCGCGACGACGCGTTCGACCGCGAACACGACGTCGTCCTCCGTCGTGCTCCGTCCCAGACCGAAGCGAAGCGAGGCCTGTGCGAGGGCGGGAGCCAGCCCGAGCGCGAGCAGCACGTGGCTGGGCTCCGGACTCGCCGAGCTGCAGGCGGCACCCGACGAGACCGCAAGGCCCGCCAGGTCGGCGATCAGGCGGTCGCCGTCGATGCCCTCGAAGGAGACGTTCAGATTGCCCGGCAGCCGCTCGGACAAGGCGCCATTGACACGCAGACGGGCCGCGGCCGCTTCCCCGAAACGCGTTCGCAGCTCCGCCGCGAGGCGATCCGCGAGCTGGGTCCGCAATCGCAGCAGCCGCGTGGCCTCCGACTCGCGCTCGGCCTCGCAGAGCTCGAGCGCCCGCGCGAGCCCGACGACGAGCGCGACGGGCAGCGTGCCCGAACGCAGTCCGCCTTCGTGGCCGCCGCCGTATTGGCGCGGCTCGAGCCGGGGGCGCGGACGTCCACGCTTGCGAACGCGGAGCAGACCGACGCCCTTCGGTCCGTAGAGCTTGTGTCCCGAGAGCGAGAGCAGGTCGAGGCCGTCGCGGCTGGCGTCGAGCGGGACCTTGCCCGCCGCTTGTGCCACGTCGCTGTGAAACGGAATGCCGCGTTCGGCGCAGATGCCCGCGATCGCGGCGATCGGTTGCAGCACGCCGATCTCGTTGTTCGCCGCCATCACGCTCACGAGCCGCGTATCGGCGCGAATCGCCTCCTCGAGCGAGGCGAGCGGCAGCAGGCCCGAAGGGTCGACGGGCAGGACGGTCACCTCCCAGCCTCGCCGCACGAGCGCGCGACACGGATCGAGGATCGAGGGATGCTCCGTCGCGACGGTGACGAGATGGCCCGGCTGCGGCTGCGCGTCGGCCAGACCGAGGATCGCGAGATTGTTGCTCTCGGTCGCGCCGCTCGTGAAGACGATCTCGCGTGGCTCCGCGGCGCCGAGTAGCTCGGCCAGCTTCTCACGCGCCAGATCGACCGCAGCCTCGGCCCGCCAGCCGTAGGCATGCGTGCGGCTCGCGGCGTTCCCGAACTCTTCGTGCAGGAAGGGCTGCATCGCCTCGAGCACGCGCTCGTCGAGCGGCGTCGTGGCGTGATGATCCAGATAGGGTTGATCGCGCTTGGGGCTCGACATCGACGCGGGCCGCGCGCTCACGCGGCGTGCGCTCAGGCCGCGAAGGACTGGCCGCAGCCGCAGGTATTCGAGGCGTTCGGATTCTCGATCTTGAAGCCGGATTCCTGGAGCGTGTCGACGAAGTCGAGTCGCGAGCCGACCAGATAGAGCGCGCTCTTCTCGTCGACGATCACGCGCACGCCGTCGCGCTCGACCTCGCTGTCGACCTCGCGCACCTCGTCGTCGAAGGAGAGCTGGTACTGGAGTCCGGAGCAGCCGCCGCCGATCACCTTCATGCGCAGGCCGTGGCTGTCGAGCTTGCCATCCTCGCTGAGGAGCGCCCGAATCCGCTCCGCTGCTTCCTTGGTCACTTCGATCATCGATCCTTCTCCTGGATCCGCGGCGCGTCGTACCGAATCGGTACCGTAGCAGGGTCGTCAACCCCGCCTGTGAGATCCCCGCCGGTGGCCAATGCGACCCGACTCACGCGCCGGAGGCGCTCGGCTGGCTCCTCATCTCATCGACCGATGCCGGGGCGAGCCGGAGAAAGATCTCACGATTGCCCTTGGGACCCGCCAGGCGGCACTCGGCGCGCCCGCGCTCGACCCATCCGAGGCTGGCAGCCGCGGCCGCGACACGTTCGACCGCGGCGATCCGCTCCGCTTCGTCCCGCACGACGCCCCCCTTGCCGACGGCTTCGCGCCCGACCTCGAATTGGGGCTTCACGAGCAGCAGCCAATCCGCGTCCGGCGTGCAGCCCGCGAGCGCGGGCAGGACGCGTTCGAGGGAGATGAACGAGACGTCGACGACGACGAGCTCGAAGACACCGGGAAAGCTCCGCGCGAACTCCACCGGATCGAGGTGGCGCGCATTGATGCCCTCCCGCGCTTCGACGCGCGGATCGAGCCGCAGACGCGAATGCAGCTGGGAGTGGCCGACGTCGATCGCGACGACGCGGCTGGCTCCGTGCTGGAGGAGACAATCCGTGAAGCCACCGGTCGACGCGCCGACGTCGAGACAGAGCCGGCCGGCCGGGTCGATCGCGAGGTCTGCGAGCGCGCCAGCGAGCTTCTCACCACCCCGCGACACGAAACGGCGTATACCGCCCTTCAGACGGACACACCGCTCGGGCGCGATCGCCACGCCCGCTTTGTCGACCGCCACGTCGTCGACCAGCACGCGCCCGGCCAGGATCAAGGCCCGGGCCGCGCTGCGACTCGGCGCGAGCCCTTCGCGCAGCACCCGTTCGTCCAGCCGCTCGCGCGCGGAGGCCCGCGGTGTCATGTGCCGGTGGAATCGACCGAGGCGCCGGGGAGGCTGCTCGGCCGGGTTCGGCCCGCGCGCTGCAGGTCGCGTACGGCCGCCTGGATATCGCTCGAAGCGAGTCCCACGGTCGCCGCGGATTCGCCGTGCTCGACCAGGGCATCCGGGACGCCGAGCGTCCGCACTCGTGCGTCGACGCCCGCGTCGGCGAGCAGCTCGAGGACGGCGCTGCCGAAGCCGCCGATCACGCTGTGCTCCTCGATCGTCACGACGACCCCACAGCGGCGCGCCAGATCGAGAATCCGCTCCCGATCGAGCGGCTTCACGAAGCGCGCGTTCAGCACGGCACAAGAGATGCCGCTCGCCGCGAGCTCCGCCGCGGCGTCGAGCGTCGGATGGACCGTCTTCCCGATCGCGAGGAGTGCCGCGTCGTCGCCGTCGCGAAGCAGCTCCGCTTCGCCGATCGAGAGCGGCTTGATGTCGGGGTCGAGGGCGATGCCCTGACCCGCACCCCGCGGAAAACGCACGGCTGCCGGGCCGGGATACTCGATTGCGGTCGCGAGCAGATGCTGGAGCTCGTTCTCGTCCTTCGGTGCCATCACGACGGCATTGGGCAGCGCACGGAAATAGGCGAAGTCGAAGAGACCTTGATGCGTCGCCCCATCCGCGCCGACCAGACCGGCGCGATCGAGCGCAAAGGTCACGTCTAGATTCTGCAGGCAGACGTCGTGGACGACCTGATCGAAGGCCCGTTGCAGGAACGTCGAGTAGATCGCGGCGACGGGCTTCATGCCCTCGGCGGCGAGCCCGGCCGCGAACGTGATGGCGTGTTGCTCGGCGATCCCGACGTCGTAGAAACGCTTCGGCAGCGCGCGCTGGAATCGGTCGAGGCCGGTACCGGAAGCCATCGCCGCCGTGATCGCGACGATCCGCTCGTCTTCCCGAGCGAGCCGGATCAGCGCGTCGGAGAAGACGTGCGTATAGGTGGGCGGTGCCTTCTCCTTCGGTGCGAAGCGACCCGATTCGACGTCGAACTGACCGACGCCGTGGTATTTCAGCGGATCCGCTTCGGCGGGCGCGTAGCCGTGGCCCTTCTCCGTGATGGCGTGGATCAGAACGGGGCCCGAGCCGGCCGCCACCATCTCCTTCACGTTCTCGAAGGTCTCGAGCACGACGTCGATCCGATGTCCCTGGATCGGCCCGACGTAACGAAAGCCGAGCGCCTCGAAGAGCAGGCCCGGCGAGAAGAAGACCTTGAGCGACTCCTCCGCCTTGCGTGCCCAATGCAACATGTCCCCGGGCATGCCCGACAGGAACTCGCGCGCCCAGCCCTTCATCCGCCGGACCATCGGCGCCGAGAGCTTGCGCGACAGGTAGGACGAGAGCGCGCCCACGTTCGGATCGATCGACATCTCGTTGTCGTTCAGGACGACGATCAGCCTCTGTTCGCCGAGATCACCGGCATGATTCAGCGCCTCGAAGGCCATGCCGGCCGTCATGGATCCATCGCCGATCAGGGCGATCACGACCCCGTCCTCGCCCCGGTGGAGCTTCGCGCGCGCCATCCCGAGTGCCGCCGAGATCGACGTACCGGCGTGGCCGGCCCCGAAATGATCGAATTCCGATTCCGTCCGGCGCAGGAACTTCGAGATGCCCCCGCGCTGGCCGATCGTGTCGAAGTCTTCCCGCCGGCCGGTCAGCATCTTGTGCGGATAGCCCTGATGGCCGACGTCGAGGACGAGCCGATCCCGCGGCGTATCGAAGACGTAGTGGATCGCCGTGATCAGCTCGACCGCGCCGAGGCTCGAGGCGAGATGACCGCCGGTCTGGGAGACGCGCGTCAGGATCTCCTGCCGGATCTCGGACGCCACGCGCTCGACCTGCTCACGCGGAAGCTCGCGTAGATCGGCCGGGCGCTCGATCCCATGGAGCAGCTTGCCGGAATCGACGGCGCCATCCGCGGTGGTGTTCGGGCTCGCTTGCTTGGCGTCGTGGCCGACGCGGTCCCGCTCGCTCATCGATCTCTCCGCACCGCGAATCGCGCCAATGCGCGCAATGGCTCCGCGCCTTCACCCCAGCCGTCGATCTCCCCGAGCGCGCGATCGAGGAGCGCGTTTGCGCCCGCGCGGGCATCGTCGATCCCCGCGAGCCGGAGGATACTGGCCGCCTCGTCCGCGTCGGCATCGAGCAGATCGTCCGCGATCTGGAAGGCGATGCCGACATCCCGCCCGAAGCGTTCGAGCCGCGTCGACTGAGCTTCGCTTGCCCCCCCGAGCAAGGCACCGCCGACGATCGACGCCTCGAAGAGCGCCGCCGTCTTGCGCGCGTGAATGGACGCGAGCCGCGCATGATCGGTTCCCGACTCGACGCGAGTCGAGCTCGATTCCACGCCCACCGCGGCCGTCGCGCCCCCCGCGCCCGTCGCGGCAAAGGCGAGATCGTCGACCTGGCCCCCGACGAGCCCGGCGGCGCCAGCCGCCCGCGCGAGTCGCGCAAGGACCGAGAGGCGCACGGCGGCCGCGCAGCCATCGGGCTCCGCCGCGAGATCCGAGAGGGCACCGAACGCCTCCGTCAGCAGGGCGTCACCGGCCAGCACCGCGGTCGCCTCGTCGAAGGCCACGTGGACGGTCGGCCGGCCACGCCGCAGATCGTCGTCGTCCATGCAGGGCAAATCGTCGTGGACGAGCGAGTAGGTGTGAATCAGCTCGACCGCAATGGCGAGCGGCATGGCGCGCTCGGGTGCGCCGCCGACCGCCTCCGCTCCGGCCAGCGCGAAGACCGGCCGCAGGCGTTTGCCGCCCGGGAAGAGCAGGTGGCCCATCGCCTCGCGCAGCCGAGCCGGAACGCCGAGTGGCGCGCCCGCCACACCCTCGCCGCGCGCAACATCGCCGAGCGAAGCCAGTCGGGCTTCGATCGCCGCATCGATCGACGGCACCCGCTCTGCCATGTACGCGGCGACATCCATTCGCGCCCGCTCTCCTCGACCCGGCTCGCCGGCATCCGGCCGCCACCATCCAAAATCGGCGCGCACATCCGGTGCGCGCGTTCCCGACGCCGTGCCTCAGTCCTCGTCAGCCTCGTCTTCGTCCACGACGTCGAGCGCGTCGTAGTCGAATTCGCGCGTCTCCCAGGACACCGCGTCGTCGCCACGCTCGGCCAGTAGGACCTCGATTCGCTGCTCGGCGGCCTCGAGCGTGGCGCTGCACTCGCGCGAGAGCGCGACGCCGCTCTCGAAGAGCGCGAGCGCCTCCTCGAGCGGCAGCTCGCCTTCCTCGAGTCGTCCGACCGTCGTCTCGAGCTGCTCGAGGGCCTGCTCGAACGAGCGCGAGGGCGGCGCGGACTCGGGCGGCTCGCCCACTTCGCCGGATGGCACCCGGGCGGACCGCTTCGCGCCCGCCTTCCGAGCAGACCGACGGCCCCCCTTCTTGCCGTTCGTAGCCGTCTTGCCCGTGTCCCTACCCGCCTTTCCAGACACCGCTCCAAGCTGCCGCGACTCTAACGGCGAGGCCTCGGCCCGTCAACGCGCCTCGTCCGCCGAACCCCGCGAAATAGAAACACTTTTTTGCAACACACCGAGATCCGGGCGGCGGCCTCAACGCGACCCGTCGGTCTCCCTGCGCGAGCCGCCCGCGCGCTCGGCCCGGCCCGGGGCGGGCGGGCGATCGAGACGCGTGACGCGCGCTTCGATCGCACCCTCGGCCAGGTCGACGGCGAGCGCGTCGCCCTCGTCGACGTCGCCTGCGCGGCGCACGATTCGGCCGTCGGCCGCGCGACGCACGAGCGCGTAGCCACGACCGAGCACGGCCAGGGGACTGAGCGCATCGAGCCGCGCGGCCGACTCGGCGAATCGCCGACGACGCCGATCGACCAGCCCGCGGATCGCGGTCTCGGCCGCCGTCTGCGCACGTGCCTGACGCGTTCGCGCCAGCGCGACACGTGCCTGCGGACTACGCGCTGCGAGCAGCGCACGCAACGAACCGAGTCGCGTACGGCGGCGTGCGAGCGCCTGCTCGACCCCCGCGACGAGACGATCGACGTCGCGGCGCACGTGCCGCGCCAGCTCGAAGCGATCCGGGAGCGCCTGCATCGCTGCCGACGACGGCGTCGGCGCCCGTACATCCGCAACCAGGTCCGCGATCGTAAGATCGGTCTCGTGCCCGACCCCCGCGATGATCGGCACGCTGGATCGCGCGATCGCCTGCGCGACAATCTCGGTGTTGAATGCCCATAGATCTTCGAGCGAGCCCCCACCGCGTACGAGCAAGATCACATCGACGTCCGCAACGCGGGCGATCCGCTCGATCGCGCGCGCGATCTGCTCCGGCGCCGCCTCGCCCTGGACCAGCGTCGGCGCGATCAGGATCGGCGTCGCGGGGAATCGCCGCCCGGCGACCTGCAGGACGTCGCGCACGGCCGCACCCGTCGGCGACGTCACGACCCCGATTCGCCGCGCGAAGGTCGGGAGCGAGCGTTTCCGTTCCGGATCGAAGAGCCCCGCCGCCTGAAGGCGTTTGCGAAGCTGCTCGAAGGCGAGCTGTAGAGCGCCCACACCCTGCGGCTCGAGCATGCGAACGATCAGCTGCAGATCGCCGCGCGCCGCATAGATCGAGACGTCCGCCTCCGCGACGACCTCGAGCCCCTCTTCGAGCTCGAAGCGCACGCGCCGCGCCTCACCCCGGAACAGGGCCGCGCGGATCTGTCCGTCTTCGTCTTTGAGCGTGAAGTAGGTGTGTCCGGAGGGCGCCTGATGGAGATTGCTGATCTCCCCGACGACGAAGACGCGACCGACGCGTTGCTCGAGCAGCCCCTTGAGGCCGGCGATCAGCTGCCCGACACCGAGCACGCGACGCTCGCCTGGCTCCGTTCCGCTTCGTGCCCGAGTCTGCATCGAGAGACCGTAGCAGTCGCCGCATGGTGCCCTGGCTGGGGAACACGCGGCGCGGGCGCGGTCCTTCGACCTACCTTTCGAGTGCGAACGGCCCGCCCACTGAAATCACCTGGAGAAAGCGAATGAAGTCCAACGCCAACGCCCCCGCGATCCACGACCTGCTCGCGCGCCGCACCAGCCCCTACTCCTTCGCCGATCGGCTCGTCTCGACGGCCGATCTGCGTGCACTCTTCGAGGCCGCGCGTTGGGCCGCGTCCTCCTACAATGAGCAGCCGTGGCGCTACGTCGTCGCGTCCCGACAGTCGCCGGGCGCGTACGAACGGCTGCTCGGCTGTCTGGTCGAAGCCAACCAGGCCTGGGCGAAGGTGGCACCGGTCCTCGCGCTCGGAATCGTGGCGACGCGATTCTCCCGAAATGCCAAGCCCAACGAAGCCGCGCGCCACGACCTCGGCGCCGCGAGCGCCCAGCTCACGCTCGAAGCCACCGCGCGCGGACTCGTGGTCCACCAGATGATCGGGATCGATCCGGCACGGGCTGCAGACGCGTACGCTCTGCCCGATGGGTTCGAGGCGCTCACGGCGCTCGCGATCGGTTACGAAGCGGGCCCGACCGATGATGTCCCCGAGCGCTTTCGCGAGCGCGACGCCACGGCGCGCGAGCGCCGCTCACTCGCCGAGTCGATCTTCGGCGAGCGGTTCGGCGAAGCGGCGGATTGGCTCGACTAGGCAGACCGGGCGTCTGCCACCTCCACGCCACGGTCGTCGCGACGCTACTGGCGCGCTACCTGATTGGCATCCGCCGGCTCGGGCGACTGCTCTTCGCGCAGCCTGCGCAGATCCTCGAAGTAGGTCCAGCTCTTGAGCACCTCGACCGCGCGCGTGAGCTGGACGTCACGCTTCGATTTCCCGTCGGCGCCTTCGTCCGTCGTCGGCTCGTCTTCGTCTTCCGACGCCGGCGAATCGTCGTTCGGCGTAGTTTCGTGCTCGAGAATGCGCGGGGGAGGTGTTCGATTCGAGCCGCGTCCCCGCGCGTCCTGCTGCGTGAAGTGGCCCTCGAGATCCTTCTCGCGCATCCGGCGGCGATTCGGAAGTCCAGCCGTCGCTTCGTCGCTCTGCTTGACCACCAGGTCCGGCGTGATTCCGACCTCCTGGATCGAGCGGCCGGCCGGCGTGTAGTAGAGCGCGGTCGTGAGGCGCAGACCGGCGCCGCCGTCGAGCGGGTAGACGGTCTGCACGGAGCCCTTGCCGAAGGTCGTCACGCCCAACACGATCGCCCGATGGTGGTCCTGGAGCGCGCCGGCGACGATCTCAGAAGCGCTCGCGCTGCCCTCGTTCACGAGGACGACGATCGGGTAGTCCGCTTCGATCACCTTCTTGCTGGCGGCGTACTCCGTGCGTTCGCGCTCGTCCCGTCCCTGCGTGTAGACGACGAGGCCCTCGCGCAGCCAATGATCGGCCACCTCGACCGCCTGATTGAGCAGGCCGCCGGGGTTGTCGCGCAGGTCGAGTACGAGCCCTTCGAGCGCGCCACCATTCTCTCCCTCGAGATCCACCAGACGCGCGTGCACGTCCTTCGCCGTGCGCTCCTGGAAGGAGGAGATCTTGAGGTGACCGATCCCGCTCTCGACGAGCTTGCCGCGAACCGAGGCGACCTTGACGCGATCGCGTTTGAT
Organism: Myxococcota bacterium; assembly: GCA_965223565.1. Lineage (GTDB taxonomy): Bacteria > Myxococcota_A > UBA9160 > UBA9160 > UBA4427 > UBA4427. Next base: position 233,416 of record CBDCWV010000007.1, read on the forward strand.
CTCGTAGCGCTGTGGCTCGCTCAGACCCTCGCGGAGGATATAGATCCCGATCGAGGTGCCGCGTTTGCCGCGCATCAGCGAGACGGCCTCGAAGAGCGACATCTCGGTCGTACCGCGGCAGGGCTCGCTCCAGTCCTCGGGCGGCTCCGTCGGACAGATCGACGTGATGCGGTCACGCGGCTGGATGCCGGCGCGCTGGGCAGGCGTTCCGTCGATCGGCGACACGACTTCGATGAACTCGCCGGCCTCCTTCGAGATCTCGATGCCCAGGCCGTGGAACTCACCCTTGGTCTCGACCTGCATGTCCTCGAATGCGTCCGGGCTCATGAACGACGAGTGGGGATCGAGGTCTTCGAGAATTCCCCGCATCGCGCTCATCAGCAGCTCGTGCTCGTCGACGTCCTCGACGTAGTTGCCGCGCACCAGCTCGAGCACGCTCGTGAACAGACTCAGGTCCTCGTAGCGCTGGGCTCGCCGCGCACGCTCGTCGTCGGCGGCGACGTCGCTCGCGACGAGCGCCGCTGCCGCGAGCACCACGGCCGCGACGCTCACGAACGCGCCGAAAGAGGTCCCGAGCGATCGTCGGGGGCGTCGAATCATCACGGCTGCGCAATCTCCGATCGGTTTGCGCGCAGGGCGCAAGGCAGGGGGTGTTCGGGGGCTCGAAGCTCGGCGGGCCGGAGGTTAGCAGCCCCCGACACCCGTCCGATCAGCCTCTCGCATCGAGCAGCCACGGTTCGGGATCGACCGGCTCCCCGTCGCGACGCAGCTCGAAATAGAGTCCGGGCCCGCCGAGCGAACCGGTCTCGCCGACCGTGCCGAGCGGCTCGCCCTCCTCGACCGGCGTGCCGACGGTCACGTGGATCTCGTCCAGGTGTCCGGAGATCGTATGGAAACCCTCGCCGTGATCGACGATCACGATGCGACCGTAGCCGCGAAACCAGCCGGCGAAGCGCACGATCCCCACGGCGACGGCGCGGACCGGAGTCCCGGCCTCGGCGGCGTAGTCGATCCCGCTACGGAACGTCGTCGTCTGGTATTCGGGATCGACGACCTTGCCGAAACGCGCCTCGACCTCGGCCGTGACCGGAGGCGCGAGCTGGCCCTTGCGGCTCGCGAAGCCGAGATCGCCAATCGCACCACTCTCATCCGCCCGCGAGCCGAGCGTTCGGATCGTCTCTTCCAGCGCCTGCGCCGCCTGCTCGAGCTCGAGCAGCAGCTGACGTTCGCTCGTGCGGTCCTTGCGAACGCGCGTGAGCAGCTGACGTTTGCCCTTGCGCTCGCTCGCGAGCCGGGCCGCCAGTCGCGCAGATTCGGCCCGCGTTCGCTCGCGCTCCTCGACGGCGGCGGCGGCCTCCTCCTGGAGTGCCTCGAGTCGTTCGCGCTCCAGGCGGAAGCGCTCGACGAGTGCCGCGTCGTGCCGAACCAGCAGGCGCAGCGCGCTCGCGCGGGACAGCATTTCGGGCAGCGATGCCGACGTGAAGAGCACGCGCACCGGCCCGAGCTCGCCGCCGCGATAGAGCGCGACCGCACGGGCCGCGAGTGCATCCCGCGTCGTCTCGAGCTGACCGCGCGCCAGCTCGAGCGCGGGCTCGAGCTTCTCGAGTCGTCGACGTGCGGCCGCGGCCTCGCGTCGCGCGAGATCGCGTTCCCGGGTGGCCTTCGTCAGCGTGCGGTCGACCTCCTCGAGCTGCTCGAGCAGCGCGCGCTCGTCCGCTTCGTGCGACACCACTCGCTCGCGACTGTCCTCGATCCGATCCCGCAGCCCCTCGAGCTCGGCGTCGCGGTCCTGGGCCGCGACCGGACTGGCGACGACGCAAACGACCAGACCGATGCGGGCGAGCGCACCAGGACGCAGCAACGGGCACGACGTTCGCATCACGTCTGACCCCGAAATCCGGCCAGCGCGGTGACGGCGCCGAGCAGCCCCAGTCCCGCACCCGACGCGACGAGTCCGATCGCCTCACCACTGGAGAAGAATCGCAGCTCGGCGCGGCCGACCACGAGCTCGAGCCCGTAGCGCACCTGCGGCAGGAGCAATTCGAAGGCCCCATAGACGATCGCGAGTGCGAGCAGCCCACCGAGCAGCCCCTGCAGCGTCCCTTCGAGCAGGAAGGGCACGCGCACGAAGGTACGACTCGCACCGACCAGGCCGAGGATGTCGAGCTCGTCGCGTCGGGCGTAGAAGGCCAGACGGATCGTATTCGCCACGATCAACAGCGCGGCCAGGCCGAGTACGATGCCGATCCCGAGCGAGACGGCACGGATGAGGGCGACGGCGCGGGCGTAGCCCTCGATCCACTCCTGCCCGTGGGCGAGATCGTCGATCCCCGCGAGTCCCTCGAGCGCCTGCGTGAGAATCTCGAGATCCCGCGCCGTGCGCGCCTCGGGCAGCAGACGGATCTCGAGCGAGGCTGGCAGCGGGTTCTCGTCGAGGCCCGCGAGCAGCTCCGCGCCGCCGGCGATCCGCTCGAACCGCTCGAGCGCCTCCTCCTTCGAGACGATGTCGACGCGCTCGACGCCGGGCGCCGCTGCCACGCGCTCGGCCAGAGCGGCGCGTTCGGCCTGGGAGAGCGGCTCTTCGAGATAGGCCGTCAGCTGCAGCTCGGCGCCGAATTCGTCCATGATGCCGCGCATGTTCTCCACCAACAGCGAGGCACTCCCGACGAGCACGAGCACGATCGCGATCGTGAGGACGGCCAGCAGGCTCGTCGTCCGCGCCTGACGCACACCGCGAAACGCGTTTGCAACCGCGATCCCGATCAATACGAAGACCCGATTCACGAGCGCGCTCCACGGGTCGCCCCGCCGGCGGGAATGTCCTCGGCCACCCGACCCGCCTCGAGCCGCAACATCCGCTTGCCGTAGCGATCGATCAGCGAATGATCGTGCGTCGCGACCATCACCGTCGTGCCGCGCGTGGCAGCCGACACGATCAGGTCCATGATCTCGATCGTGAGCGCAGGATCGAGATTGCCCGTCGGCTCGTCCGCCAGCAGGATCTCCGGCTCGTTCACGAGCGCACGCGCGAGTGCGACCCGCTGTTGCTCGCCGCCGGAGAGCGAACGGGGGTGGTGAAAGCGGCGGTGTTGCAGTCCGACCGACTTGAGAAGCTGGAAGACCCGACCACGGGCCTCGCGGCGAGGCGTGCCGACGACGTCGAGTGCGAGACGTACGTTCTCCTCGACCGTTCGATCCGCGAGCAGCTTGAAGTCCTGGAACACGACGCCGACGCGTCGACGCAGTGCCGGAACCGCACCCGCGCCGAGTCGCGCCACGTTGCGTCCGAGCACGAGGATCTGTCCCTCACTCGGCTGCTCCGCGGCGAAGATCAGCTCGAGCAATGTCGTCTTCCCCGCTCCGGACGCCCCGGTCAGGAAGACGAACTCGCCGCGACGCACCTCGAGCGACACGTCCTGGAGCGCGTACTGCCCCGCCATATAGGATTTCGAGACGTGATACATGCGCACCGGCGGCTCACCGGCGGCGCTCGTCGCCCTGCGCCTCAATTTCGCCCGACGCCTTTCTTGGGGAGTCCGTGCTTGGGAAGTGCGTGATCGCAGAGTGCGGGCCTCGATCGAACGACTCGCGGGTCGCGCGACGAAGCGGCTATTTCGTCGAGGGTCGTTTTCGCTTGCGCGCGTTCTCGACCAGATAGTCGAGCACGACCTCGTCGAGCGGTTTCTCGGAAACGACCCGGTCTCCGAACACGCGGGACAGATGCGACAGGCGTTCCGTGCGATCGGGATCGGCGGCGCGCTGGCTGGCTGCGGCCCGTGCGGCCGCCGGCTGCGAGGCCAGCGCGTCGGCCGTCGCGGCGCGCGCCGCCGGCGGGTCCTCCTGGGTCACGCTCGCTGGCGGCGGGGTCGTCGCCGACTCGGGCTCGCGAAATACGTCGGGACCCATTCGCTGCTCGATTGCGAGATCGTGCTCCCCGCTCGAGAGCTGCTTCAGCATCGTCTTGTGCTGGCCCTCCATCATCTTTCGTACGCCCTCTTCGAGCGCCGGCCCCTCGGCCTCCGCCAGCAGATCGCGGTAATCCCGCTTCTCGGAGGCCATGATGTTGCCGCCGTGAAAGAGGTGCGTGATCACGTGGGGGTTGTCGCGGCCCGAATCCTCCGTCTGGACATGGAAGAGGACGCCGCGGTACCGGAAATTGGTGTTGAAGCCGGACAGCATCTGACGCCCGAGGACCCCCCGAAATCGATCGTCTCGCCCACGCTCGAAGCATTCTCGCGGCTCGCGCGCGCGAGGATACCCCACACCGCCCGAGCGAAACGGATCGCTCATGAGGCGGAAGGTGAGCGGCAACCCCCTCGTTTATCGGGCGTCGCCGCGCGAAGCTGACGAAAATCGACCTTGCGAACCGCGGACCGACCGCGAGGGCGACCGCGCTCCATTCCCGGGTGTTTTGCCACCCGTCGACACCGATCCGGTCCGCTGGACCGGCCGGGCGCGACGGCCCGACCGGTCACGACGATGCGATGGGCGCCCACGATCGCGGAGGCTGGCTGCGGCGCTCAGCCGAGCACGGACTCGTAGGTCTCGTCGTTGAATCCCACGAGTGTCGTCTTCCCGACCCGAAGCGTCGGAGCCCGCAGATTGCCCGTCGGACCGAGCATCTTCTCCACGACCTCCGAGATGCTCGCGGACTTCATGTCGAAGGCATCGACCTTCTTTCCCTTGGCGACGAACACCTTTGAAGACGCCTTGGCGATCTCCCTGGCATCCGCTTTTCCGAGCTTGCGGCTCGCGGGGACTTCTTCCTTGATGACGGCCTTCCTGGCATCCAAGAACTTGGACGCTCGCGTGCAGCTCGTTCAACCCTTGCGGAAGTAGTACCAATCGACTTTTCGGGATTTCCTGGCTGGCGCCATTCTTGCTGCCTCCTGCTGCGCCCCGGTCTGCGCGTCTCCACTTGCTCGATCAGAGCCGTGCAGCACCCGGGCACCGAATCCAGTGGAGGCGCAGTCTACCCGTCGCACGACGAGTCCGCCGCCGGGCGCGGGCGCCCCGCCACAGCCAATCCACCGAGCCCGAGCCCGAGCAGGAGCGCCGTTCCCGGCTCCGGCACCGGCGCGAAGCTCGCGACACCGGGCGTCGGCGTGTCGAGCACCACGAAATCGACTTCGTTGTCGTCGAGATCGACGTTCGCGAACCGCCGAGCGAGACTCTGGCCCGCAGCCGCATCGAGCGCGGCCCTGCCCTCGCCGGCGAAGACGTCGCCGGGCGTGAACTCGCCGTAGCCGAGCGCATCGATCACGCGCTCGTCGAGCCGCAGCACGACCGAGTCCGGACCGTTCTGGAAATCGAAGTTGGCCAGCAGATCGGCCGCGTCGACCTCGCTGGTCCCGGCGGATGTCCGGTCGGCGACGACGAAGAGCCCATCGGCTCCGATCAGGCCGCTCAGCTCGATCGTCGGACCGACCGCTCCGTTGCTGCCATTCACCCCTTCGATCGTGTAGCCGTCGAGCGAAAAGCCCGCCGTACCAGAGAGCTCGACGAAGCTGCGTCCATCGTCCGAGCCCGTCGCGTCGTAGAAGACCTCGGAGAGAAGCGGCAGGGCGTGGGCGCTGCTCGCGACGAGCAGCAACGCGACGGCCAACGCGAAGGACGTCCCGTGACCTCGCGAACGTGCGCCGACCGAGTGGCGATCCGGGCGCAACCGGCTGTACGAGCGGACCAGGTCCGTCGGGTGATTCGATCTCATGTTCATCGTTCTTCTCCTTCTACCGATCACGCTCGATCGGTGGCTCGGGACCGGGGTCCGGGGTCGATCCAGATTCGATTTCGCGCGCACGTGCGCGGCGCCAGCGCGTGATCCAGCCGCCCGTCCAGGCGTCGAGACCCGCATCGATCTCTCGAGCCCGCCAGACGAGCTGTCGACCAGCCTCTTCGCCGCCTGACGAAACGCGCCGGCCCAGGGCCTCACGCAGACGTTGACGCTCGAAATAGAGCTGATTGATCTCGTCCAGCACGTCGTCGCGAAGGCTGATCACCTGGCGCAGCTCGCGCGACAGATCGACGCTGTCCTCGGGATAGGCGAGCTCGGCGAGGTCCCATTCGAGGATCAAGGACGCGTCATATCCCTCGCCCCGATTGCGCTGCAGATCGAAGAGCTGACGCGTGTCGCCCGAGACGAAGCTCTGATCCGCATCGCGGGATTCGTCGCGATCGACGTCGACCCCGACACGGAGCGAGACCTCGGGCCAGAGCCCGCGGCGCCGCAGCCCGCGCCACAGACGCGTCGCACGGCTCGCCGTGAGTCCCGATTCGACGAGCGCGTGGTGGCGGATCTCTGCGAGCGGCGGGTCGGGCGGAAGGCGATCGGTGGACGCGCGCCGGGTCCCGTTTGACTCCGCGAGCGGTCTCGTCGTAGCGACGGGCGAGAACGAAAAGACGCCCGCCCGACAGAGTGCGACCCACTCGTCGGCGCGCGTGCCGTCGACGTCCTGACAGTCACTACTGCCGACCGGATCCGGGCTCCGCTCGAAGGGACCGGCGGGACCGGCGCCAAAGAAGACGCCGTGATCCGTCGCGAGCGCGAGCCGACCCGCCTCGCCCCAGGCGATCGCGCGGATCGCGGCCCCAGGCGCGAGGACTGGCCGGAAGATCTCCCATTCGCGCGCAGCGATGGGATCCAGTGTGCGGACGCCATCGTTCGTCGGCACACGCAGTCGGGCGGCCTCGTCCGAAAGCAGCGTACGCGGCGAGGCGCCCGGGTCGGCCCGATCCGTCGTGAGGCGCCGCGCGAGTGAATCGGGAAAGCCGAGCAGGAGCATCGCACCGCTCGGATCGAACGCGAGCTCGACGACCGATCGTGCCGAATCGGGTCTGGGCAGCCGGATGGCACGGCGTTCGAGCACGCGCAGACCGTTCGCCGTCGCGAGTCCGCGGATGCGGGACAGCTCGCGCGCATCGAGTAGCCAGATCTCGCGAATGGCATCGTCCGAGCCCGCTCTCGTGGATCCTTCCGTTGCATCGGCCTGCCCGAGCGCGCGAACGGCGATGCGCGAGACCGGCGTGCCGACGGGTGTCGCCATGAGGGGCTGGAAGATCTCGCCGGTCGTCGACCAGTAGGCACCGGCATCGCTCGCGACGACCAGCGCACCATCCGCGACCGCCAGCCGCGCGATTCCGCGCGCATGCTCACCGCCACGCAGTGGGCGCCGTTCGGGGCGTCCCGCTTCCGCCCAGCGGAAGAGTCCATCTTCGGTTCCGATCCAGAGCACGTCGGCGACGAAGACGAGATCGTTCACGGCGGGCAGCGTCGCGCGACGCCGCGGCACACCGGGCGTCGGTTCCGGAATCCACGTCACGCCCGACGCATCGCCGACCGCGACCGCACCGGAGCGAGCGCGCGCGACGCGCGTCGGCATGCCGCCGCGCCCCTCGAGACCGGCCAATCGGCGCCAAGAACCGGTCGTACGTGACGTCGCCGGGGGCCACGTCCTCGGCGCGAGCGGGACGTCTCGGCTCCGCGTGGTGCCGGGTACGGGTCCCCGCAAGGGTGTACCGGCTTCGCCGGGCGGGCTCGCCTGCGCAATCGCTGCACCGAGGCAACCCAGCACCAGCGTCCAGACGCTGGAGAGTCGAGCACGCCGAGCGAGGAACATGGCATGACGGAGAGCAAGACGCGTGCCCAATCCATACGACGCCGAAACGCGTCGGATGGCCGAATCGGCGACGATGTCGGGCGGTCCGAGACCGCGTGTTCTCGTGCCGGCCGCGTCCAGCGCTTCACGGCGCGAGCGCCAAGCCGGGCGATGTGCGCTTGACGCGCTCTCACCGTTCGCGAAGACTCGCGGCCATGAAGGCACGAGCGACTCGGAGCGCGGAGCCAGGATCGATCGCACGCGCGCGCACGGCGGGCCTCCTGCTCTCGACCCGTGTCGCGTGGTCGGTCCTGCTGCTCGGGCTCGCCTGCAGCAGCCGGGCGACCGACCCCGCTCGGCCCTCGGTCGAGGTGCTGGCCGGAACCGGGACGCCGGCGGAGCGGATCGCGACGCTCGAAGCGGTGATCGAGCAGGATCGCCATGCCCTCGCCGAGCTCGTCAGTCGCCCGCGCGACTCCAAGGCTGCGGATTTCGAGCACGACGAAGCGCTGCGCACCCTGGCCGGTCGCCTGCGCGTGGCATCGCGCGAGCTCGATCGTCTGCGTGGGATCGCTCGGTAGACTCTGACCCTGATGGCGAGCGAGCGAATCGCAGACAGGCGGACGAGCCCGAAGGCCGGATCCGTGGTGGTCCTGGCCGGCGGTGTCGGTGCGGCGCGCTTCCTGCGCGGCGTGCTGCGGGCGGTCGACCCGGAGCACGTCACGGCGATCGTCAATACCGGCGACGATCGCGTCTTCTACGGCGTGCACGTGAGTCCCGACCTCGACATCGTCTGCTACACGCTCGCCGAACGGATCGATCGCACACGCGGCTTCGGACTGGCCGGCGACAGCTACAACCTGGTCGCGCGGCTCGCCGAGCTCGGCCACGAGACCTGGTTTCGACTCGGCGACACCGACTACGCGCAGTGTCTCCACCGCACGCTCCGTCTGGCGGAGGGCGAGAGCCTCGCCGCCGTGACGGACGAGCTGCGCCGGGACCTGGGACTCGCGCTCCGGATCCTGCCGATGTCGAACGACCCCTGCCCCACCTTCGTCGAGCTCAGCGGCTCGGGTCGGATCCACTTCGAGGAATACCTCGTCCGCGACGGCGCGCCGACCGATGTCGAGTCGATCGACCTGGGGGCGGCGCGCCAGGCACGGCCGGCACCGGGTGTCCTCGAAGCGATCACGCGGGCCGACACGATCCTGGTGAGCCCCAGCAACCCGATCGTGTCGATCGGACCGATCCTGGCGCTACCCGGCGTGCGCGAGGCCCTCGTCGAAACGCGCGCGCCGATCGTCGGCGTGTCACCGATCGTCGGCGGCGCACCGATCAAGGGACCCGCTCACACGCTCTTGCGCGCACTCGGAATCGAGGTCTCGGCGCTCGGCGTCGCGCGTTTCTATGCCGACTGGATGGACGGCTTCGTGATCGATGCGCGCGACACGGCGCTGCTGCCGGAGATCGAGGCACTCGGCCTCGAAGCGGATGCCCTCGACACCCTGATGGTCGACGCCGAGGTCGCGCGACGCGTCGCCGCCGCCACGCTCGACGTCGCGAATCGGCTGCGATGACGACGGCACTCGTTCCCGTCAAGCGACTCGAACAGAGCAAGTCGCGGCTGCTGTCCCATCTCTCGGACGACATGCGCCAGTCGCTCACGCTCGCGATGCTCGACGACCTGCTCGAAGCGCTGACGACGACGGCCGCGATCACCCGCATCGCCGTGACGACGCCGGATCCGCTCGTCGCCGAGCACGCGCGTGCCGCGGGGGCGGTCGTCTTGATGCGCAAGGAGCCGGGTCTGAACGCGGCGCTCGAAGACGGCATTGCGCGACTCGCCGCGGATCCGGTCCCGCAAGACGCGGACGACTCGATCCTGCTCGTTCTGGGCGACGTCGCGGGCGCGCTACCGGACGATCTGGAGCGTCTGCTTCGAGCGAGCCGGAAGACCCGAGGGCCGGGCGTCTGGCTCGCAGCGTCGGCGGATGGCGGCACCTCGGCGCTGCTCCAGCGTCCGCCCGGCGTGCTGCCCTGCTGCTTCGGACCGGACAGCGCCGAGCGCCATCGGCAGAAGGCGCACGAGCTGGGCATCGCCTATCACGCGCTATCGCTTCCTTCGCTCGCGATCGATCTCGACGAGCCCGAGGATCTCGATCGCTTTCTGGCGACCGAGACCGGTGGCAGGCGGACGCGGGCATTGCTCGAAGCGATCGGATACGCGCCGTCGCAACCGCGTCGATCCGATGGGATCGCTCCATGACGCGACCACGTCGAACCGGTGGGATCGCTCCATGACGCGACCACTCGGAACGGGCGAGCTTGCCCAATGACGGTTCAGCACGAGACGCCCACCGCCCTCAGGCTCATCCCCCTGCCGGGTCTGCCCGAGATCGAGCCGGGTGCGGACCTGGTGGCTCTGATTCGTGAGGCCGCAGCACGGGCGGGAACGCCGCTGGCCAATCGGATCGTCGTATTATGTCAGAAGGTCGTCTCGAAGGCGGAGGGTCGACTCGTCCCGCTCGCCTCGGTCACGCCGGGAGCGGAGGCCCGCGAGATCGCCGCGGCGCACGATCGCGACCCGCGACAGGTCCAGCTCGTCCTCGACGAGAGCCGACGAATCGTCCGCCGCGGCCACGGTGTGCTGATCACGGAGACGCACCACGGCTTCGTCTGCGCGAATGCGGGCGTCGACCTGTCGAATGCCCCCGGCCCCGACGTGGCGATCCTGCTGCCCGAAGATCCCGACGCGTCCGCCCGACGTCTGCATCAGGCTTTGTCGGGGCCCGACGGCCCGACGCCCGTGATCATCAGCGACACGTTCGGGCGCCCCTGGCGGGAAGGTCTCGTCGATGTCGCGCTCGGCTGCGCGGGACTCGCACCGATCCGAGACGATCGCGGCTCGCGGGACCGCGCCGGTCGTGAGCTGCTCGTCACGCAGCCGGCGACCGCCGACCAGCTGGCCGCCGCCGCAGGCCTCCTGATGCCGAAGAGCGCCGGCATCCCCGCAGTCGTCGTCGAGGGATTCCCGATCGAAGGCGATGGTGGCGTGCGGGCACTGCTGCGTGATCCGACGACGGATCTGTTTCGCTAGCTGCGCGCGCCGCGGCGCGGCGCGTGTTCGATCGCGTGTTCGAGACAGGTACGCCAGACGAGATCGAGACCGTCACCCTTCTCCGACGACGTCGCGATCGGCGCGCCGAAGCCCTCTCCGATCGCGCTGCGCAGCACACGAATCCGCTCCTTGCGCTTCATCGGCTTCAGCTTGTCGATCTTGGTGAGGACGACCTGGCCCGGAATCGATCGCTCGGCCAGCCAGTCGAGTAGAAGGGCTTCGTCGTCGCTCCAGTCGCGACGCAGATCCTGGAGCAGGATCGCCAGGCAGAGCTCGCGACGCGTCGCGAGATAGCCCTCGGCCAGTCGTTGCCAGCTCGCGCGTTCGCGCCGCGACACACGCGCCCAGCCGTAGCCCGGCAGATCGACGAAGCCGATCTCGCCGCGATCGGTCCGGATCCGGAAGAGCACCAGCTCGCGCGTCTTGCCGGGGGTGCTGCTGGTTCGGGCGAGCTTCCGGCGTCGCGCGAGCGCGTTCAGCAGGCTCGACTTGCCGACGTTCGAACGCCCGAGAAAGGCGATCTCCGGCAGGCCGAGCGTGGGTAGCTTCTCGACGCGCGGCGCGGACGCGACGAGCTCCGCGGCCAGAATCTTCACGCGTGGCCCCCTTTCACACGCTGCCCCGTCTGGACACGCGAGGGCGCGCGGCGCGGCGCCGCACGGCTCGAGCGGGCTCGCACCGTCACGCGCCGCACCGATCGCGTCGGGCCCGCTTCCGTTCATCGAGCACCGGCGCCATCCGCTCGAGCGCGGCTTCGAGCGTCGACTTCGCGACCGCATAACAGAAGCGCAGGTAGCCCTCGGCCGCCGCGCCGAAGTCGATCCCCGGTGTCACGCCGACATGGGCGCGCTCGAGCAGCTCGAAGGCGAGTGCGCGCGAATCGTCGCCGAAGGCCCGGGCGTCGGCCAGCAGATAGAACGCGCCTTCGGGCTCGCACTCGACGACGAAGCCTTGCGCCCGCAGGCCGTCGATCAGCAGGCGCCGACGCTCGAGACAGGCCGCGCGCAGCTCGGCTGCCATCTCCGCACCCTCTTCGAGAGCCGCGATACCGGCCCGCTGGACGAAGGGATTGGGGGAGATGAAGAGATTCTGCTGCAGGATCTGGAGCGGACGGACGGCGTCGTGCGGTGCGACGAGCCAGCCGAGCCGAAATCCCGTCATGGCGTATCGCTTCGAGAAGCCGTCGAAGACGAAGGCCTCTTCCGAGTGCGTGAGGACCGAGCCGCTCTCCTGCTCCCCGTAGACGAGACCGGAGTAGATCTCGTCCGCGAGCAGGCGCGGCCCGAGCGCAGCGAGCCGCTCCATGACGTCGCGCGGCTGGATCGTACCGGTCGGATTCGCTGGCGAGCCAACGACGATCGCCCGGGTACGCGGCGTGATCGCCGCGCGGACGCGATCGGGGTCGATCTGCCAGCCGTCCGCCGGTCCGGTCGGGACGAAGACCGGACGGGCGCCGCAGAAGCGCACGAGATTCGGGTAGCACGGGTAATGCGGCGTCGGAATCAGCACCTCGTCGCCCGGATCGAGCAGGGCCGAGAAGGCGAGCGTCATCGCGCTCGAGGTGCCCTGGGTCACGAGGATCCGCTCGGGGGCGACCGATACGCCGAAACGTCGGCCGAGATCGCTGGCGATCGCCTCGCGCAAAGGCCATAGACCCCGGCTGTCGGTGTAGCGGGTGTCGTCCCGAGCGAGTGCCTCGGCGCAAGCCCGCACGGCTGCGGCGGGCGGCGCGAATTCGGGCTCGCCCACCTCGAGGTGTGCGATCTCGTGCCCAGCGCGCTCGAGCTCGCCCGCGCGCTCGAGCACCTCCATCGCCAGGAAGGGCTCGATCGCTCGGCAGCGCGCGCTCCAGGAGGGCGCGCCTGGACCGGAAGCCGGGCCAGGAGGGAGCGGCGCGGGCTCGGTGGGCGTCGGGGACATGCCCCCGATTAGCCCGCGGACCTGGCGGCGTCAAGGCAGCCAATCGTCCAAGTCACTGAAAACAAAGTCGTTTTCAGCTGTGTCATTTTGACAGCCCCGCCCGCCACCGCTAATCTCCGCGCGCCGTCCCGCGCCTGTCTCGCGTTGCGCCGCGCTCGCGCGTCGCCTGCCTGCCGAGCTCGGCCTGCCGCGTACCGGCTCGGCGTAGGTGGGGGGTGGCTGGGCGGGTGGGCAGGTAGAGAGTCAAGGGTGTCATGTCCAAGGGTGCACAGATCGCCATCGGCGCCGCCGCCATCGCGTTGCTGCTGGGTTGGTACGGGCTGAGTCAGCTCGACCGGGGCGGCTTGTCCTTCCAGTACTTCCAGAACCTCGAAGAATTCCAGCGCAGCGCGCCCGAGATGGTCGGCCGCTCCGCTCGGGTCCACGGCTACGTCGCGGAACGATCGATCGAGCGGGACCTCGATGCCAAGCGAGTGCGGTTTGCGGTCCAGAACGATCCGCCCCACGCGGGTGGCCCGGTCGGCGAGACGCTCATCGTCGTCTACGACAGCCTCGAGACACCGGATCTCTTCAAGGACGGTGCGGAGGTCGTCGTCGAGGGGCAGCTGGTCCTCGCGAGCGGCGACCGCGTCTTTCACGCAGACAACGTGATGGCGAAATGTCCCTCGAAATTCGAAGCCCAGGCCGGGCCCGCCGCCGAACCGAGTATCGAACTCTGACGGGTCGGATCGCTTCGGAGCACTGCTGACCATGGCCGATCTCGGGCTCTACGCCCTGCGTCTTGCCTTCTTCCTCTGCCTCGTCGGCATCGCAGCCGGCACCTGGGCCGGCCTCGCGCGACGCGAAGACTGGACGCGCGTCGCGGAACGCGCGGTCCTGCTCGTGTTCGGCGCAGCGTCGCTCGCGATCTTGGCGCTCTTCCACGCGCTGGCGACGAACGACTTCTCGCTCGCCTACGTCGCGCAGCATTCGGCCCGCACGATGCCCTTGCACTATCGACTCGGTGCCCTCTGGGGTGGCCAGGCGGGATCACTGCTCTTGTGGGGCTGGATGCTGACGGCCTACGCGACGGTCGCCGTGCTCGGCAATCGCCAGCAGAACCGTCGGCTGATGCCCTGGGTCTGCGTTGCGATGCTCGCGAACGCGGCCTTCTTCCTCTGGCTCGTGAACTTCGAGACCCTCCCGTTCGAGCGCGTACCCCATGCCGAGCGCTTGTCGGACGGCAACGGCTTGAATCCGCTGCTGCAGCACCCGGTCATGATGATCCACCCGGTCATGCTCTACACGGGCTTCACCGGATTCGCCCTGCCCTTCTCTTTCGCCTTCGCGGCGCTGGTGACGGGCGAGCTCGGCACGACCTGGTTTCGCACGACGCGGCGCTGGACGCTCTTCGCCTGGAGCGTGCTCTCCGTCGGCATCATGCTGGGCGGCCGCTGGGCCTACGAGGTGCTGGGCTGGGGTGGTTACTGGGCCTGGGATCCCGTCGAGAACGCCTCGCTGATGCCTTGGCTCGCGGGCACGGCCTATATCCACTCGGTCATGATCCAGGAAAAACGCGACATGCTGAAGACCTGGAACCTCGTCCTGATCGGGCTGACGTACGGACTCTGTCTGTTCGGAACGTTCCTGACGCGCAGCGGCGTCGTGCAATCCGTGCATGCCTTCACCAACTCGGACAGCTTCGGCCGCATCTTCCTCTCCTACGTCGTCGTCGCCCTGGTCGCCTACACGGCCGTGCTCGTCTGGCGGCTGCCGAGGCTGCGCAGTCCGAACAAGCTCGAGAGCGTGCTGTCGCGCGAGGCGAGCTTCATTATCAACAACTGGATCTTCATGGCGATCCTCTTCGTCGTGTTCGTGGGAACGATGTTCCCCGTCTTTACGGAGGCGGCGGGCGGCGTGCGGCGGATCCTGGGACCCCCCTACTTCAATACGTTCGCGGGCATCCTGGCCCTGCTGCTGCTCGTCCTGACGGGCATCGGGCCGCTAATCGCCTGGCGTCGCGCGAGTCTCACCAGCCTGCGACGTCAGTTCGTGTGGCCGGCAGCCGTCGGCCTCGTGGTCACGGCCGGGGTGATCGCACTCTTCGGCCTCGCGCCCGGCTACTGGGCGATCGCCGCCTGGGGACTCGCGGGCTTCGTGCTCACGACGATCGCGCAGGAATACGGCCGCGCGGTCGGCGCGCGCATGCGGCGCCTCGACGAAAGTGCAGCGGCGGCGCTGCTGACGTTGCTGCGCCGCAATCAGCGACGTTATGGTGGCTATGTGGTCCACGCCGGCGTGGTGATCCTGCTGCTCGGCGTTTCGGGCGCCGCGTTCAACGAAGAGAAGCTCGAGAACATCCGTCCCGGCGACTCGACGGCGATCCAGGATTTCCGGCTCCATTATCTGACGGCTGAAGCGATCCCCGCCCAACACTACGGTGGCGCCAAGGCGCGCCTGGCGTTGTACCGCGGCGACGATCCACTCGCGGTCATGACACCCGAGAAGCGACTCTACTGGCTCGAGCAGCAGCCGAACTCGATTCCTGCGATCTACTCGAGCTGGCGCGAGGATCTCTACGTGATCCTGACCGCCGTCGAGCCGGACGGCTCGGCGACGATCAAGATCTACCACAATCCGCTCGTCAACTGGGGCTGGGCGGGGGGTGGCATCTTCGTCGCGGGCTGCCTGATCGTCCTTTGGCCTCATCCAGAGCGGCCTCACCCAGAGCGGCCTCACCCAGAGCGGCCTCACCCAGAGCGGCCTCACCCAGAGCGGCCTCATCCAGAGCGCGCGGGCGGCCGACGCGTCGCGCGTGCCGACGATGATTCCGATGCTGGAGCGACCGCGTGAATGGACGCGCTGCGGGGGGCGGCGCCCGGACCGCGTGGCTCGCGGCCGCGGTCGTGCAGCTCTGCGTGCTGGCGGCGCCGGCTGCCCTCGCGCAGCACGACGGCGCCGCGGGCAGCGCGCCGCCGCCGCCGCCGGGACCGGGCCAGCTGACGGTCGAGGTCGTCGCGGCCGAGGGCGCGACGACGCTCGAATCACTCTCCGGCCTGTCGATCGCACTCTACTCGCTCGCGCCCGACGGAACACCGGGCCTCACGAACGGGGTGACCGACGCGCAGGGCCGCGTGACCTTCGAGGGCATCTCGAACGATCCGGCGATCGTCTACCTCGTCGGCGCGCGTTATGCGGAGATCCCTTTCGGCGAACGCGTGCGCTTCGACGACGGCGAGAGCGTCGCCCGCGTGCGAATCGAGGTGGCCGCCCCGACCGATCGTGTCGCAGACGTGCGTGTCGACGAATTGCGGGTACGCCTCGACTGGCTGGGCGACCGGATCGTCGTGACGGAGATCCAACGCATCGCGAACGACGGATCTCGCGTGATCCAGCTGCGTGGCGGCGCCTCGGACTCGCGCGAGGACGCAGCCAACGGCGACGCAGACGGGCGCACGCGCCGCTCGATTACCCGGCGCCCTCTGCCAGCCGGCGCCAGCGACTTCGCGCCGGGGCCCAATTCGATCGGCGACGGCCTGGCGCTCGAAGACGACGCGATCGTCTTCTGGGGTCCGCTCTATCCCGGTGATCAGCGGATCGAGTACCGCTACGCCCTGCCCGCCAGCGCGGCGGACGGCCGCAGCCTGAAGCTGCCAGTCCAGCTGCGCGAGGGCACGAACCGCCTCGTCGTCGTCGCCGGCACGGCCGGGATCGAGGTCGCGGGACCGCAGCTCGTCGCCTCGCGCGCCCTCGCCGGAGAGGCTGCCGACACGGGCGCCGAGAGCCTCGTCAGCTGGGCACGCTCCGCGGTGGCCCCCGGCGAACGGATCGACCTGGGACTCTCGCTCCCACAGACGCGCCGCGATCCGAGCCTCGTCGAGATCCCGCGCGCGGACGTTTGGCTCGATCTGGACGATACGCGCCTCCACGCGCGCGTCGAGCTTCAGCTCGCCGTCGCCTCGGGTCCACCGGTCGCCGGTCTGCCCGAGCGGCCACTGCTTCGCATCTCGCTCCCGCCGGGTGCCGAGCTCGAGGGCGTGGCACCCGAGACCGAGTCGCTCGGGCTGGTACCGAGCGCTGCGGGCGGCTTCGATGTCCTGGGCCCGATCGGCGCCGGCGAGCACGCGATCGCCTACTCGTATCGCTTGCCGAGTGGACCAGCAGGCGTTCCGCTCGCGATGCGCTTTCCGCGTGAGGTCGCCACGCTCAACGTCCTGATCGCCGACAGCCAGCTCGCCCTCGAGAGCGATCGGCTCCACCGAAGGCGACCCTTTCGCAACGGCACACGAAACTTCCTCCATCGCGAAGCGTTCAACGTCTCACCCGACGAGATCGTCGACCTCGAGCTGACGCCGCTGCGCGCTCGCGGCCTGCCGCAAGCGGCCGCGATCGGGCTCGTCGTCGTCGGCGTCGCCGCGGCCGCCTTCTATCTGGTCGCGCCCCTGCGAAGCGCCCGCAGACGAGCACCCGCCCCGGACTCCGAGCGGACGCGTCTGCGCGATGAACGCGAAGCGGCCTACACGGCGATCGCCGACCTCGACCACGACTACGAGACCGGCAAGCTCGACGAGCGCGACTACCAGGAGATGCGAGACGCCCTGCGAACACGAGCGATCGAGCTGCTGCGCGCCGAGCAGCTCGGACAGGGCGAGCCGGCAACCGCGAGCGCAAGCACACCGACGACCACGCCACCCGAGCGGTCGACGACCCAACGCCGATTCTGCACTGGATGCGGCGAGCGCATCGACGCGGGCTGGCGATTCTGTTCGCATTGCGGCGAGGCCCTCGCACCCGCCGCGCCGGCGCCTGGGCGCACGGCGGCGTCGGATGCGAACACACCAGGGCACGAACCTTGAGCTCGGTTCGGCTCCGCGCCTCGGGTATCGAGAAGCGTCATGGGCGCGTCGCGGCACTCCGCGGGGTCGACTTCGAGATCGAGGCGGGTGAATCGGTCTCGATCCTCGGGGCGAACGGTGCAGGCAAGACGAGCTTGCTACGCATTCTGGCTGGACTCTCGCGCCCGAGCGGGGGACGCTTCGAGGCACGCGCCGTCGCTGGGCACGAGTCGAGCGAGTCGCCGCCCCTGTCTCGCGATGCGCTCCGCAGCCTCGTCGGATACGTGGCACACGCCACGCTCCTCTACGGCGAATTGACTGCACGAGAGAACCTCGCCTTTGCGATGCGCTTGCAGGGTCGCAGCCCCGACCGTGAGCGAATCGATCGACTGCTCGAATCGCTCGCGCTGGGCGACGTCGCGGACCGGCCGGCCGGCGGGTTTTCGCGCGGCATGGCCCAACGCCTTTCGATCGCGCGCGCCGTCGTCCACGATCCGCAGCTGCTCTTGCTCGACGAACCCTTCACGGGCCTCGACGAGACCGCAGCCGAGCGACTCCGCGAGCAGCTTCGTGCGCAACGCGCAGCCGGTCGCACACTGGTCTTGATCACCCACGACCCACGCCGCGCGATCGAGCTGACCGACCGCGCACTCGTCCTGGCGGACGGCAGGCTGCGGGCAGTGCTCACACGTGGCGCCCGCGATGCGGCGGACCCGAACACAGTAGAGACGGCCGCCGCGACGTTCGACGAGGCGACCCTCCGAGCCATGCTCGGCGCGCTCGCGCGGGAGCCGGCAGGACCGCCGCACGACACGCGCGGCGACGCAGCTGGTCGCGACGGTACGGCGCCATGAGAGTCGCCTGGGCCCTGCTCTGGAAGGACCTCGCGACCGAGTGGCGATCGCGCGATCGGGTCGTAGCGATGACCGTCTTCTCGCTACTCGTCGTCGTCGTCTTTCAGTTCGCGTGGCCGCCACTTCCGCCCGAGGAATCGACGCGCTTCGCGCCCGGGATTCTGTGGGTGACCTTCGTCTTCGCAGCGGTGATCGGACTGGGGCGGGCCTTCGCGATGGAGCTCGAGAACGACGCGATGACGGCGCTCGCGCTCGCCCCGGGCACGCGCGGCTGGATCTTCCTCGGCAAGGCCGCCGCGTCCTGGGTGCTGATCGCGCTGGTGCAGCTACTCACGGGGCTCGCCTTCGCTCTCTTCTTCCGCGTCGACCTGCGAACGGGTCTCGTGGGAAGCGTCGCTGTGGCGGCGCTTGCCGACGTCGCCATCTGCAGCGTGGGTACGCTCCTCTCGGCCATGAGCATGCGGAGTCGCTTCCGCGACGTCCTGCTGCCGGTATTGCTGATCCCGACCCTGATTCCGGTGCTGGGCGCCGCGGTCCACGCGACGACGGCGACGCTCGCGGGCGGACGACTGCCCTTCGACGCGCTGCAGCCGCTCGTCGTGATCGGCGGGGTCTATCTGATCCTCTGCTTTCTGCTATTCGATTTCGTGCTGGACGAATGACCGACACGCCGGAGCTCCGATGACAACGCCACCCACGACCCCGTCCTCGCCGTCGGCGCCCGATCGGACTCGACTCGATCTCGGCCTGCGCGGCGTCGGCTGGCTCGTTCTGGTACTCGTGCCGATCTATGCCTGGTGTGTCGTCGCGGCGCCGATCGACGCCGTGCAGGGCGTGATGCAGAAGATCCTCTACGTCCACCCGCCGCTCGCCTACGGCGCCTATCTGGGCTTCGTCGCGACCGCGGTCGCCGGCGGAGTCTTCTTGTGGCGGGGCGAGGAGCACTACGACCAGCTCGCGATCGCAGGCGCGGAGGTCGGCACGGTCTTCTGCACGCTGATGCTCATCACCGGACCGATCTGGGCCCGCGGCGCCTGGGGCCCCGGCAACTGGTGGGTCTGGGATGCGCGTCTGACATTGACCCTACTACTGTGGTTCGTCTATCTCGCCTATCTGCTGCTTCGCAGCTTTACCGAGGGCGAAGAGCGCGCCGCCCGCTTCGCCTCGGTCTACGGAATCCTCGGCGTCGTGTTGATTCCCCTCAACTACTGGATCATCGATCTGGTCGGTGAGGCGATGCATCCCCAGAACATCGACTTCGAGGGCGAGGACAAGAGCCTCGGTGAGGGGATGGGCCTCCCCTTCCTCGTCGGAAATCTGACGCTCTTCTTTCTCTTCATCTATCTGCTGATGCTGCGCTGGCGGGTCGGCCTGATGCGGGGGCGCGTGGAGGGCCTCGAAGTCGAGTCGGTGCGCAGGGACTGAGTTCGGGGCCTCACACGCCGGGACCCGACCGGCCGGATCGCCGGTTGACAACCGGCCGCCGAGCGGAAACCATAGAAAGCGGGCACCCCCCGAGCACGTTCGACGGACCACGAGACCCGAAACCCGGAGATCCCCCCGCCCCCCGACCCGACCCCGCCGGTCATTCAAACGCAACGAGCGGGCCGAATCCCAATCCGGCCCCCTCACAGCGACCGGGCTCACCAGCATGAGCTGGCCCGCCCACTATGACCAGAATTGCGGACCCGATCGGCAGCGGAAGATTTCTTCCCAATGTGGTTCCCGCGCGACCCGGACGGCAAGCCCGACGCAGCATGCCGGAACGCTCGAGCGGCGGCGTACGCGAGGGGTCGAGCACGCAATGCAGCGCGCGACGATGTACGCGCAGAAGCCCGAACCGTCGCGACCGAACAGTGAATTTCTCGGCTACCTTCGAGCGGGGAAGGCAATCCGAGCGCAAACAACGAGCGAGCGAGGCGCGATCGAACGGGAAGCGAGGGAGTCGAAGTTTCCCGGGAGCCATTGGCATGACCCTTGCTCCTTCGAGGACGCCTCGAGCAGAGACGATTCGACGCCCGACATGAGCGAGAGCACATCGTTCGACGGACGACGAAAGCACGGACCGAAGCACGAGACGGACGAACCGAAGAACGAACGAACGAACGAAAGACAGCACGCACGAAAACAGCACGCACGAGAGTGCGACGAGAGCCCCCGGATTCGGACGGACGATAATCGGGTACGAGGACCACGGGGCTCAGCGAAGCGGGAGGCATCCGAGTAGGATGGCCAGCATGAAGCGCGGCGTTGGATATTGCGAGAACACCGATTGTGAGGACTACGCCAAGGGCGTCTTCCTGCTCAATCACGGCGACACCTTCTACTGTCCTCGTTGTCGGCAGCTCGGCAAGGTGGAGAAGGAACGCGGGTTCTACACCGGCAATTCGGACATCTTCAAAGAGGTCCGTGTCGAATACAATTTCGATCCGATCAACGGCGTCTACCGCGAGATCGCGATCGTACGCGACGAGAGCCTCTGGGGACGCAACAACGTCTACACGCTCCAATCGCCGCTGATCAAGACCGAGAAGCGCGCGCTGAAGGTCGCCGAGGCGATCCTGGCCAACCTGAACCGCTACCGCGGCCTGCTCAACGGCGACGACATCCCGCGAACGACCGAGATCATCCTCTCCTTCGACGATCCCTTCGACGAGTTCTCGCGCAAGCTGAAGCAGCTATCGAAGGAGTGGGAAGCCAGCGGCCTGCGAGAGCAGCGACGCTAGCGGCGCACGGATGCACGCCCAGCACAGTCGCCGTCCGTGCGGCCCGGCCGGAGGCCGTCTCACGCGGTAGCCGACCGCGTTCCTCCTGCGTCTGCTCGAGGCCTCAGCCGCCCGAGGCCTCCGAGACGATTGGGAACAGGACGCGAAACCGTGTTCCGCCGTCGGCTTTGCTCTCGACCTCGATCTCCCCGTCGTGGTCGCTCACGATTCCGTGGACGACGGCCAGGCCGAGACCCGATCCCCCTTCGCGCAGGCGTGTCGTGAAGAACGGGTCGAAGATCTGATTTCGCGCGTTCTCCGGGATACCACGCCCGTCGTCGCAGACCTCGACCAGCGCGCGCTCCCCCTCGACCGCCGTGCGCACTCGTACCGCCGCGCCGCGCTCCCGCGATTCCACGGCGTTCCGGATCAGGTTGACCATCATCTGCTCGACCTCGATCGGGCTCATCGAGATCATCAGCGCCCGCGGCGATGACTGGTAGTCGAGTGTGGCATCGCGCATTGACGCGTAGGGTCGAGAGAGCTCGATCGAACGCCGTACGACTGCGCCCAGATCTTCCTGCCATTTCGTCGTCTCGCCGTGACGGGCGAAACGCATCACGCTCCGCACGATCCGTCCGGCGCGCTTCGCCTCTTCGACGATGCGTTCGAGTGCGCGCTCATGAATCCGGGCGGCGTCGGGATCGTCCCGTGCGAGGAGCGCGAACTCGGCGGCCGCCGCGATGCCGCCGACCGGGTTGTTGATCTGGTGCGCGATACCCGCGGCGAGCGTGCCGACGGCGGCGAGGCGATCCTGCTCGCGGACGCGCGAGAGCGACGCACGCAATTGGGCCTCACTCTCGGCTGCGCGCCGCTCGAGCTCCTGCTCGGCCATCTGCCTGAGCGTGACGTCGCGCGCGAAGACCAGCACGCGACGCTCGCCCGCCTCGGCGAACTCGGCCACCGTCACCTCGAGATAGACGATCTCGCCGCTCTGCGCGGGCATCGGGAAGAGCGTGGGCTCGTTGAAGCGTCCCATCTCGAGCGAGCGCTGCCAGGCCGCCTCGGCCTCCGCCCGCAGCGAGTCGGGCACGAGATCGATCGCTCGCAGACCGAGGATCGCCTGGGGATCGAAGCCGAGCAGATCCTGCGCGCGCGCGTTCACCTTGAGAATCGTCGTATCGTCCTTGAGCTCGGCCACGATCTCGCCGACCTGATCGAAGATCGCGGCAAAGCGCCAGCGTTCACGATCGCGCTCGCGCACGGCCAGTCCGGACTCGGCCTGGGCGGCCACGATGCCGCGGCGTAGCGCCAGCAGGCGCGAGGCGATCTGAAGCGCAGCGAGCGGTACCCCCATCGAGATCAGCGTGCGCCAGAGAATCCCGTTCTTGCCGCTCGTCCAATCGTTCCACGCATCGAAGACCTCGAAGACGGCAAAGGCAGCGAGAAAGCAGGCGATCGCGACCCGGAAATGCGTCTCCCGCGGTGCCCGCCAGACGACCACGGCGGCCGCCACGAAGAGCGCCGGCGCGATCGTCGCTCCGTGGACCGCATGCGCCGCCTCGAGGTCGGCCTCGACCAGCACGATGCGCAGGATCCCGGCCGAGAGCCCCACGGCGAGCGGCCATTTCGGCGCGGGGCTCGTCGGATCGAGCTCGAGCGCGCCCACCAACATCAGCGGAGCGAACATCGCGCCCGACAGGAAGGCGGCGTCTCGCGCGTAGGCATAGCCAGCATCTGCCGCGAGATAGAAGATGCCCGTCACGAGAAGCGAGGCCCAGCCGAGGATCCAGTAGCCGCCGGCGAGCTCGCGGGCGCGGGCGCTCTGCGCACCGACGATCATCGCGCAGACCGCCAGCGCGAGCAGGCCCTGCACGACGGTATTCCAGGGCAGCGATGCCGCTTCTTCCACGCTCGGATCTCCCCGTCGATCCGGGCCCCTCCGGCGGCAGGATCGCCGACCGAGAATAGATGAAATTCGCGTCTCCCCGTAGGAAAAATCAGCCCTGCGGACTCGCGATGGCGGCCCCGGAGAGCACGCGATCGCACGCGGGGGGTGGAGGTCGCCGCGCCGGACCCGCAAAACGCCGCCTGGCATCTCCTCCCGCGCTGGGGGCGGACCCAACCGAAGCGAGGCGCCACCGGACCGCTACTCGCGACCGGCAAGACCCGCGCAGCGATCGCGCCACGAGCCAGCCCGATTCGTGACGACCCGACGCGGGTGTTAGTTGGTCGTTCGGTCCATCGACCGAATCCCGGAACTCGATGGGCGGGCTCGACGTCCGAGAGAACACATGAGCCTACCACCGACGCCGCCCGACACCGCCCCTGCCCCCGCACCCGCTTCACCCGAGACGCCGGCCGACCTCGTCGCGACGTCGTTGCGCGAGCCCGAATCGCTCGGTGGATCGCTCGCGCACGAGCCGAGGCTACCGCTTCGGCTGCTGGCGCTGCTCCTGCCCGCGATGGCCGGAGTCGGACTCCTGATCGCGAGCTTCGCCGGAGGCGCTCAGTTCCTGGCCGTACCGATCAAGGTCGTCGTCGGCACCGCGATCGCCATGGTGGTCTGCCTGCCGAGTCTCTTCGTGTTCTCGAACCTCACGGGCACGCGCGTTCGGCTACCCGAGGCGATCGCTGCGATGACGCTCTCGGTCGCCGTCCTCTCCTTCGTTCTGCTCGCGCTCGCACCGATCGCGCTGATCTTCTCCCTGTCGACGGATTCCGAGGTAGTCGTCGGCTGGATCCATGTCCTCTTCCTGCTGGTCGCTTCATGGTTCGGCGGCGCCGCCTTGCGGCGGGTCTGGCTGATGCGCGAGCCGTCGTCGACGGCGGGCTCGGATGCGCCGAGCGAGCGTCGCGGCACGTCCGCGTCGATCTGGATGATGCTCTTCGTGGTCGTCCTGCTGCAGCTCTCGACGACGTTGCGCCCACTCGTCGGGCCCTACGCCCCGATCGATCTCGCGGACAAGAAGATCTTCCTGCAGCATTGGTTCGGCAGTGAGCGCGACGACGTCGTCGCGCGATGAGGCGCACCTGGCTCGGCCCGCTCGCCCTCTGCCGCCTCGATTCCGATCTGATCGCTCGGATCCGCGAAGAGGATTCGCTCGCAGGGCTGATCGCCGAGACGTTCCTCTGGATGACGCTCGGCGCGGCCTGCTACGGCGCCGTCCTCGGTGGTTGGCGTGCGCCGGTACAGGGCCTCTATGCGGCGACCAAGCTGCCCCTCCTGCTGGCCGCGCTCGTCGTCACGACGACGGCGGCCAACAGCGTGTTCGCGCAATTGGTCGGCAGTCGGCTGCGAACGAAGCAGGTCCTGGCGGCCTGTCTGCTGTCGATGGCGATCCTGGCGATCCTGCTCGCTTCGATTTCCCCGATCTCCGCCCTGATCGCCTTCTCGATCGAGGGCTACGGCGAGAGCATGGTGGGGCAGAGCGGCGAAGCCGCCCGCTCGGCGACGCGCGTCGCCGAGCGGCTACTCGCCTATCACGTCTTCGTGATCGCAGGCGCCGGGCTGATGTCGCTCTCGGCGTTGCGCCGACTGATCGAGGCGCTCGTCGGATCGCCCGAACGCACACGCGCTTTTCTCTGGCTCTCGCTATCCGCGCAGGCGATCGCTGGAACCCAGCTCAGCTGGATCCTTCGGCCCTACCTCGGGAAGCCCGGACTCGCCGTCAGCTGGCTCCGGCCCGACGCCTTCGCGGGCTCCTTCTTCGAGGAGGTCGGGCGCTGGCTCGTGGGCTCCTGAATCGCGCGCCCGGGACGCCAGGGGTCGCGGGCGTCTTCAGGGCGGCAGACCCCGCCAACGCATCGCGAGATCGATCTTCATCGCCTGCCAGATCGTCGAGATTCCCTGGTGGTCGAGCCACTCCTCCGGTCCCGCGGCACCCACTTCGAGCGCTCTCGCGAGCGGAGCGCGATACCAGGGGAAGAGCCCGTCCGGCGGCCTGGCGGCCGGAAACCAGGCGAGCCGCGGCGTCTCGTGGGAAGGACATTCGCGTCCCCCAGCGACGCGGCAACGGTAGATCCGCGCCGTATGGGGTCGGAAGCCACGACGGATCCAATCGCCGACGTGCTCCTCGACCGAGATCTCGAGGCCCGTCTCCTCGCCGACCTCGCGCCGGAGCGCGACTTCGGGCGACTCGTCCTCCTCCGGCGTACCGCCGGGAAGCTCCCAGCCGAAGAGATCACTGCGAATCGAGAGCAGGACTTCGGGCCCGGCCGGATCGCGAGCACTGGCCTCGCCGACCACCTCGCCATCGCCATCTCGCAGGATGACCGCCTGCACGATCACGAGGGGACGAGACTCCGTGACGCGCGGCGAGACGAGCCCCCACCATGCCGTGCGCGCGTAGTCGACGATTCCCCCGATGAAGCGACCGAGGCGGCCGCGCTCGTGCACCGGGCCGCGAGGTCGTGGCGGCATCGTCAATCGATGATCTTGTTCAGTGGATTTTCGACGATGCCGCGTGCGCCGGCCTCGTGAAGCTTCGGCAGCAGGTCTCGCACGAAGGACTCTTCGACGATCACGAAGACATCGACCCAGGCCGGATCCGCCAGCGGCGAGATCGTCGGCGTATTCGCGTCGGGCAGTAGGGCCAGCAGGCCGTCGAGCCGCGTCTTCGGCACGTTCATCGACAGGCCGACGCGCGTCGCCGCTGCGATCGCGCCGAGCAGGAGCATTCGCAGCCGTTCGAGCTTGCCCCGTTTCCAGGGGTCGGTGAGCGCCGCGGGGTCGGCGATCAGGCGGGGCGTGCTCTCCTGGAGCTGATCGATCACGCGCAGGTTGTTGGCGCGCAGACTCGAGCCCGTCTCGGTCACGTCGACGATCGCATCCGCGAGCACCGGCGGCTTCACCTCGGTCGCGCCCCACGAGAACTCGAGTCGGGCCGAAATGCCGAGGCCCTCGAGGTAGCGCTCCGTCAGCCCCATCACCTCGGTGGCGATCCGTTTCCCCTCGAGGTCCTTCGGCGTCTGGAATTCAGAGTCGTCCTTCACGGCGAGGATCCAGCGTACCGGTCCGTAGTTCGGCCAGGGTGCGCGCAGGTCCGCCAGCTCCTCGACCTCGGCGCCCGTCTCGAGGACCCAGTCGAGGCCCGTGATGCCGCAATCGAGCACGCCCTGGCCGACGTAGCGCGCCATCTCCTGCGGCCGGATCAGGATGCACTCGATCTCGGGGTCATCGACCGTCGGGTAGTACGAGCGACCCGAGATCCGGATGTCGTACCCCGCCTTTCGAAACAGCGCCGCCGTCGTCTCCTGGAGGCTCCCCTTCGGCAGACCGAGCCGGATCCGCCGGCCGTCTTCGCGATTCATTTCTGATAGACCTCTGCGGGATCGAAGACCTGACGACCGACGTCGACGATCCGCCCCCCGTCGATCCGCCTGAAGAAGCAATTCTGCTTGCCCGTATGGCAGGCGGCCCCGCCGACCTGCTCGACGCGGAGCAGGATCGCGTCGCCGTCGCAATCGACGAAGAGACCCTTCAGCTTCTGCACGTTTCCGCTCTCTTCACCCTTGTGCCAGAGCTTCTGACGACTGCGACTCCAGTAGACGACCTCGCCGAGCTCGAGGCTCTGGCGAAGCGACGCCTCGTTCATGTAGGCGACCATCAGGATCTCGTTCGTCTCGTCGTCCTGAGCGATCGCCGTCACGAGACCACCCGCCTTGTCGAAGTCGATGATCGAAATCGGGTCGCTCTCGGCAGCGCTCATGGGGTTCCTTTCTGGCTCGGATCCCGACACGGCGTCCCGGAGGAGCCCGATGCGGTGCGACGACGCCTTCGAAGGGCGCGGAGGCTACCCGTCCCGGAGTGCGCCCGCCAGAAGTCGGTGGATCGCGCCGAGCTCACCCCATTTCTCACCGCGGCCGTAGCGCGTATCCCGGGCGTTTCGCTTCCCCGTCCGAATCGACTCGCTCGCCAGGATTTCGCGACTCGAAAGCCAGGCGAGCGCATTGTCGAGCGTCGTCTCGCTGAGCGCTTCGGAGCGGCGCGCATGCCCGAGCAGCTGTGCGCTCTCGAAGGCCAGCTGGGCCTCCTTGATCAATCCACTGCGCAGGACGCCGTCCTCGGCGGTCTCCATCCAGGCGAGCAACACGCGAACGATCGTCTCGTAGCACTCGACGACGCCGCGCGTCTGCTCGGACAAGCGCGCGAGTGAAGGGCGACCCGCAGGCGTCGCGCTCCAGCGACCCCCGTCCCGGCGGACCCAGCCACGCGTCTCGAAATGATCGAGCACGGCTTCGCCGCGCGTGAGATAGAGCTCACGCGACGCGTAGTATTCGCGGTAGAAGAGCTCGACCCAGGTTTCCAGCTCCTGATGCACGGCCTCGACGGGCAGGCCGACGAGCGTGGCACGCGACAGGATGCTCGGAAGTACCAGGAAGTGCGCGATCGAATTCCGGTAGATATCGAGCGCCCGTCGACGGTTCTCTTCGAAGTGCACGATCTCGCCGCGATGGTCGAGGCGAGAGGCGAGCAGGTCGCTCCGCTCGAGAAAGGCGATCGACTCGCGCAGCTCGGGCAGATCGCGCTCGAAGGCCGAGGTCAAGCGAACCTCCTGCAGCCGCAGCAGGGAGGCGATCTCCCGCATGCCCTCGACCAGCTCCTCGCGCAGCATGCCCCGATGGCGCTCGCCGAGCAGCACGACCGCAGCGACCGAGGTCGCGTTGGCGACCGTCGCCCAGCCGATGCGTTCGATCAGCGAGTGGCCGAGCTGACTCACGAAATCGCGCTTGCGCGTCTCGACCTCCTGCCGGTTCTCGGGCGCGGAGATCTCGCCTCGCTGGAGCGCTTCGAACCGGGCACGCTCCCTGCCCAGTGCACTCGCGAGCGAGACCGGCTCGCCGAAGCTCACATGAACCGAGCCGAATCGCCTCTGCAGGAATTTTCGTGCCCTCAGCAGACCGAGCATGCTCTCCTCGGTCTTCTCGGCACCCGCGAGCTCTTCGATCATGCCCGATTCTTCGACCAGTCGCTCGTAGCTGATCGCGATCGGAACGAAGAGGAGCTCTCGGCGGTTCGATTCGAGGAACGCATCGACGTCCCAGCCGAGCATGCCGAGCCGCGGCGCGAGCATCTTGCCCGTGCGCGAGCGGCCGCCCTCGATGAAGAACTCCTGGGTGAAGCCTTCGCGAACGAGATAGGCCACGTAGCCTCGAAAGACCTCCTTGTAGAGCGGGTCGTCGAAGGATCGACGAAGAAAGAACGCCCCCATGCGTCGAAACAGGAAGCCGAAGGGACCGAAGGCCATGTTCTCCCGGGCGGCGATATGCGGCGGAACGAGATAGTTCTCGTAGAAGAGCCAGGACAGGAGCAGAAAATCGAAGTAGGAGCGATGACTCGGCACCAGAACGATCGGATAGCGTTTGGCGGCCTCCGCGATCTCCTGGAGTCGATGGACCTCGATCGAAGCAAAGAGCCGCTTCGAGAGTCCGCCGACGGTCGCGGAGCCGAGTCCCATCCAGAAGGGACTCATGTTCGCCGCGATCTCCCGAAAGGTCTTCTCGACCTCGCGCTCGGCCTTCTCGGCGGAGCCTCTCTCTCCGCTGGCGCGAACGGCCATCGCCGACCGCACACCGGGATCGGACAGGACCTCCTTGAGCACGCGCCAGCGCGGCCGCAACGTGGGTCCCTCGACGCTCTTCTCTTCGCGCGCGAAGTAGATGAGCGCCGATCGCCGGATCTTGCGGGCGACGCGCTCGCAGCTCTCGCCTTCGTGCTCCGACGCGAAGCGAGTGACGTCGACCTCTTCGCCGACCTTCACGGCCAGCCCTCGATAGGTCGACAGGAATCGGGTGACCTTCGCGAAATCCGAGGGACGCTGGGCACTGCCGACGTCGACGGGCAGCAGCCGGTTCTTCGAGCGAGGCCCCTTGCGCCAGAAGATCGCGAGGGGAACGACGAAGACGTCGCCCGCCGCGCGGGAATCGAGGGCCGCGGTGACGACTTCGCTCACGAGCTCGAGCTCATCGTTGCGCTGTTCCGTCTTGCGCGCTCGAAAGAAACGACGCGTCCGCTGGGTTCGCAGGAAGAGAAAGAGGCTGCGCCCGGCGAGCACCGTCTCGCGAACGATCTCGCGATCTTCGGCATGCTCGACTTCGCGCGGCCGACCACGCTTCAGGCGGAACATGATCCCGAGCAGTCGATGGAGGGGACGGTAGTAGTAGAAGTGGATCGCGTTCGCGAACTGCGAGAGCTCGAGGCCGTGACGCAGGAACAGCGTGTTGAATAGGAAGTAGTCGAGCCGACTCGAGAAGCGCATCACGTAGACGACGCTGCCACGCCTCTCGAGGGAGCGAATCCGGTCCACCACGGAGTCGTCGAACGCGAAATGCGAGAAGAATCGCTTCGCGAAGGTGCGAACGATCAGATTGAATCGTTCGGTCATCGCCGAGCGTTCCGCCCGCCGCTCGATCTCGGCGGCTATCTCTCGGCCGGCGGAGTCGTCGGGTTTCGCGACGGTGTCGCGGAGCGGAGGCGCGTCGGACATCGTCCGGGCAAGGTACAGACGCGCCAATCAGCGGGCAACGAATCGGGGACGTGCGGGCAGTCAGGCTATTCGGGCAGCAGGATCTCGCCCGTGTTCATCTTCTCCGCGATCTCGGCCGGCGTCCATAGACCGCCGTCGTCGGTCTTCTTGATGCCCTCGGCCGTGACGACCTTCATCTCGGCGATCTGTCCACCGCCCGCCAGGAAGGTCTTGCCCGTCAGGTCCTTCGCCAGATCGCTGGCGAGGTAGACCATCAGCGGGGAGACGAGCTTCGGATCGTAGGCCTCCGCGGCCGCCTGATCGTCGAAGCCGGGCAGGTCTTCGGTCAGCCGCGTATGCGCGACCGGCGCGAGGATATGGCAGCGAATTCCGTAGCGTTGGCCCTCGAGCGCGAGACAGCGAGTGAACCCGGCGATCCCCGCCTTCGCCGCACCGTAGTTGCACTGGCCGAAATTGCCGTTCAGGCCGCTCGTCGACGACGTATTGATGATCACACCACCCTGTCCGCGTTCCTTCATGTGGACGTAGACGGGTCGCGTGACGCAGTAGGTCCCCTTGAGATGGACCGCGACGACGGGATCCCAGAGATCTTCGGTCGTCTTCGCGAAGCTCTTGTCACGCAGGATGCCGGCGTTGTTGATCAGGATGTCGACCTGGCCGAACGCGTCGAGCGCCGTCGCGAGGATCGACTCTCCGCCGGCGACCGTCGACACGTTGTCGTAGTTCGGCGCCGCTTCTCCGCCCGCAGCCTTGATCTGATCGACGACCAGATCGGCCATCGCCGACCCGGATCCCGACCCATCCCGGGAGCCACCGAGATCGTTGACGACGACGGCAGCACCCTCGCCGGCCAGCGCCAGGGCGTGCTCCCGGCCCAGACCACCCCCCGCTCCCGTCACGATCGCCACCTTGCCGTCCAATAGACCCATCACCCGACTCCTAGCGTTCGACGCGGCACCCGGACGGACTCGTCCTACACCGTAGAGACCCCGCCCAGCCCCGCGGACCCGCACGGTAGCGGAGCCTCTTCGCCCAGCAACGCACGGCAGGGGTCGCCCTCCTCAGCGGAACAGAACCGTGCGCAGCTCGCCGTAGACCTCGAAGCCGAGATTCTCGTAGAGCTTCGATGCGCGCTCGTTGCCTTCGACGACCGCGAGCTGAACATGGTCTGCCCCCTCGGCGAAGGCCTCACGGATGACCGAGTCCATTCCGCGGCGCGCGAAGCCGCGGCGCCGGACATCGGGCCAGGTGTAGACGCCTTGCACGAGCCAGCCCTCCGAACGCCGCACGTCGACGTAGGCGACGAAGACCGTGCGTCCGGCATCCGATACGATGCGCGCCCGCGGCAGACGGCCTTCGACCCAGCGGCGGAATCCGGTCGGATCGCCGTCCGCCGGGTCGGGCCGGTCCTCCTCCCAGAGACTCGCGCGCGCGGCGTAGACCAGCTCGGACAGATCCTCGCGACGTGCCGGACGCGCCACGCCCGGAAGTCCCGGCGCCGCCGGCAGGATCGCATCGGGCGCCAGCCGATAGGCGAGCTCGATGCGATCGATGATCGCGCGTCGTCCCGCGCCTTCGAGCGTCTTCCAGATCGGTTCGACGACGCGGCGCGGACTCTTCACGAGTCCGCTCGACACCCGCCGGAAATGCGGCAGCAGGATCTCGAGCGCCGCATCCGAGGTCGGCGTGGACACCGCGATGCTGGGACGCAGAGCCGCAATCGCCTCGAGATGCTCACCCCGAAAGGCACCGAGCAGATGGGGCTGCATCTCGCCGGGACCCGGGCCGCGACCCAGCCGCTCGACGAAATCGATCAGCACCAGGTTCTCGACCGGCGCGCGCAGCAGCAGCTCGCGCGCGGGCCCTCGATCCGAAGGGGACAATCGACGCGCGCGCATCGACTCGCCCAACGCTCGCGCCGTCCGCCCTAGCCGTCGAGGACGACCAGGACGTCTCCTTCCTCGATCGCTTGCCCCTCGGCCACCTTGATCTCGAGCACCCGGCCATCTTCCGGCGCCTCGACGGGGATCTCCATCTTCATGGATTCGATGATCAAGAGGACGTCGTCCTCTTCGACCTCCGCGCCGACCTCGGTCTCGATCTTCCACACATTGCCCGTGATCTGGGCCTCGACCTCGATGCTCAAGTCTCGTCTCCCATCGCCGCCGGCGACGGCGTGCCGCGACGACCGGCCAAGCATGCCGACCTGGCGAGACGTGGGCAAGCGCCGGAACGAACGACGCGGAGCCCGGGCGCGTGACCGCGACCGCCGCGCGCGGGCCGGCCTCCTGCTACCCTGCGCGGCCCTCGGAGGGGCCCGTGCTCGAGACCGTCAGCCAGGGATTCAAGAACGCGACCGACCGCCTGAAGGGCGTCCGCCAGCTCACCGAAGAGAGCATCGACGAGGCGCTGCGAGACGTGCGTATGTCGCTGCTCGAGGCGGACGTCGACCTCAAGGTCACCCGTTCGTTCCTCGAACGCGTCAAGACGCGGAGCCTCGGCGAGAAGGTCAAGACACGCGTCAAGGATCGCTCCGGCCGCAAGCTCAAGGTCTCGCCCGGTCAGCATTTCGTCAAGATCTGCGAAGAAGAGCTGATCGAGCTGATGGGACCGGTCGACACGGCGCTCGAGCAGCGCGGCGGTCTGACGTCGATCATGCTGGCCGGCCTGCAGGGCGTCGGGAAGACGACGGTCGCCGCCAAGCTCGCAGTCCATCTGCGCAAGCAGGGCAGGAAGCCGCTCCTCGTCGCGGCCGACGTCTATCGGCCAGCCGCCGTCGACCAGCTGAAGACGCTGGGCGCATCGATCGACGTTCCCGTCCACCACGGCGGAGAGGGGGACCTGCCGCCAGCGATCTGCGCTTCGGCGTTCGAACGCGCGCGCCGCGAGGGCTTCAGCGCGATCGTCTACGACACGGCCGGCCGCCTCGCTGTCGACGACGAGCTGATGGCGGAGCTGCAGGAGATCGCCGCCGGCGTGGAGCCTGCCAACACGCTGCTCGTCTGCGATGCCCTGATGGGACGCGACGCGGTCAACGTGGCCAGCGCCTTCGCCGAGAAGATCGCGCTCGACGGCGTCATCCTGACCAAGCTCGATGGTGACGCCCGAGGCGGCGCGGCGCTCGCCGTGAAGGCCGTGACCGGCGTGCCCATCAAGTTCCTCGGGACCGGCGAGAGCGTCGATCGACTCGAGGAATTCCGACCCGAGGGTCTCGCTTCGCGCATCCTCGGAATGGGGGACATCGTCGGTCTCGTCAAGGACTTCGAAGAGGTCGTCGACGAGAATGAAGCCGAGGAAGACGCGGAACGAATCCTGAAAGGGAGCTTCGGACTCGACGATCTGCTCAAACAGATGCGCATGATCCAGAAGCTGGGCCCGCTCCGGGAGGTCTTCAGCAAGCTGCCCGGGATCGGTGGGTTGGCCGACCAGGTCGACGAAGGCGAGCTCCGCAAGGTCGAATCGATGATCCAATCGATGACCCGTGCCGAGCGCGCCGAGCCGAAGCTCATCGACAAGAGCCGCGCCAGGCGGATCGCGAGCGGCTGTGGCCGGGGCGTCGGGGACGTCGAAGGCCTGGTCGATCGCTTCGGGCAGATGCGCCAGATGATGAGTGCCCTCGGCAAGCAGGGCGGTCTGATCCCGGGCATGGGCGGAGGCGGCGGCCTACCGGCGATGGGCGGAGGCCTCCCCGGTGGCGGGCTCGGCGGGCCGGGTGGCGGGCTCGATCCCAGGATGATGCTTGGCGGCGGGCGCAGCGGCGCCACGAAGAAGCGGCGAGACCCCAAGACGCGCAAGAACAAGCGAAAGCAACAGCGCGCCTCGCGCAAGAAGAAGCGGAAGAAGTAAGCTCCACTGCAGCGGCCCGACGGATCGCCGAATCGGAGTCGGGTCCGCCGCGATCGAAGACACCCCCCTGTACTGCACGGCGGCGACCCCGCCGGGAACAGACCACCGTTTGTCCTCCGTTTTTGCCGGCACTCTGCCGATTGGAGAGGACTCGGTGGGTCGAGAGGGAGTGCATGCTGAAAGCGGGTCGATCCAGAGTGGGATTTCGTTGCGGAGCCGTGGGCCAATACACCCTCTTGATGTTCGAGGGCGGATTGGCGATCGGCCTGGCCCTGATCGTTGGGTTTTCACCCTCCATTTCCGAAGCGGCGCCCCGAGATTTCCCTCGACCCGCGGCACTCGAGCGCGACGTCGCCTTCTGGACCCGGATCTACAGCGAGGTCGGGACCGACGCCGGCCTGATCCACGACACCCACGATCTCGGGATCGTCTACGAGGTGACCAAGATCCCGACGGGCCTGTCCGGCCGCGCCCGTGAACGCCACACCGAGAAACGCAAGAAGCATTTCAAGGCGATCCTCAAGAAGCTGGCCAGCGGTCGCCGCAGCGGCCTGTCGCGCGAGGAGAAACGCGTGCTGGCGCTCTTCGGCCCGGGCGTCGACAACGCGACGATCAAGCGGTCCGCGTCGCGCGTCCGGTTCCAGCTCGGCCAGGCCAACAAGTTTCGCGCCGGCGTGATCCGCTCGGGTGCCTACAAGCCCCATATCCTGGCGACGCTTCGCGAGATGAACCTGCCCGTCGAGATCGCGAATCTGCCGCACGTAGAGTCGTCGTACACACCGACCGTCTATTCACGCGTCGGCGCGGCGGGTCTCTGGCAGTTCACGCGCTCGACGGGGCGGCGCTTCATGCGGGTCGATCACGTCGTCGACGAGCGTCTCGATCCCTACCGCGCCTCGGTCGCGGCAGCGAGACTGCTCGAACAGAACTACCGCGTGACCGGCAGCTGGCCACTCGCGATCACGGCCTACAACCACGGCGCAGCGGGGATGCGCCGCGCCGCACGCAAGCTGGGCACGAAGGACATCACGCGCGTGGTCCGCGAGTACCGATCGCGGACCTTCGGATTCGCATCGCGGAACTTCTACGTCGAGTTCCTCGCGGCCAACGACGTCGCAGAGAACGCGGAGCGGTATTTCGGTCCGCTCGTGCTCGACCGGCCGATCGCCTACGAATCGATGGCCCTGCCCTACTTCGCCAAGGCGAGCCAGCTCGCGAACGCGCTCGGTATCGATCGCGAGACACTCGAAGAGGCCAACCCGGCGCTCCGCCCCACCGTCTGGCGCGAATCGAAGTACATCCCGAAGGGCTTCGAGATCCGCGTGCCTCGCGCAGCACTGCCCAAGCCACTGGCGCGGGGGATCGCTTCCCTGCCGGAGAAGTTCCGGTACGCCCGCCAGACTCGGGACACGACGTATACGGTCCGGCGCGGAGACACGCTCTCGACGATTGCCCGCCGACATCGCGTCAAGGTGAGCCAGCTCGTCGCGCTGAACGGACTGCGCAGCCGCAACCGTATCCGCGTGGGACAGAAGCTGAAGCTGCCATCGGACTCGCGAAGCCGGACACAGACGGTCGCCTACGACGAGAAGAAGACGGGGGCGAGGCAGAAGAAGGCACCGCGTGTCGCCGTGACGCCCGCGGCACTCCCCGAGAGCGGCTTCTATACCGTGCGCCGCGGCGACAACCTCACGAAGATCGCCGACCGCTTCGGAATGAGCGTGGCAGAGCTGATCAAGCTCAATCGACTTCGCAGTCGCCATCGGATCGCGATCGGACAGAAGATCCGCGTGGCCGCAGAGCCCGTCGTCGTCGCCTCGGCCGAGTCCTCGAAACCCTCGGACGCGAAGACCGATCCGAACGAGGCACGGCCCGCCAAGGCGGCGACCGAGATCGCAGGGGCAACGAACGCGTCAGCCGAAAACACGACGGCTGCCGCGCCCGACAGCGCGGCCGACGAGACGCTGGCCGCGGACGCGAACGATCCGGCGCCGACCGACGGCAAGGCGACCGAGATCGCCAGTATCGAGCGCGTCGGCTCCGACGAGAGCCCGATCGAGCCGAGTCCGGGTCTGCTGGCCGATCCTTCCGACTACACGGTTGCGAGCAACAAGACGATCCTCGTGCAGCCCGGCGAGACCCTCGGTCACTACGCGGAGTGGCTCGGCCTGCGCGCCAGCCGGCTGCGCAAGATCAACGGCATGCGCTTCGGGACGCCGGTCGTCGTCGACCAGCGTCTGCGACTCGACTTCTCGAAGGTGAAGCCCGCCGACTTCGAACGGATCCGGATCGAGTACCACCGCGCGATTCAGGAGGAGTTCTTCGCACGTTGGGAGATCGAGGGCACGCTCGTCCACCGTGTCGGTCGAGGCGATTCGCTCTGGATCCTGTCGACACGAAAATACGACGTGCCGATCTGGCTGCTTCGACAGTACAACCCCGACGTCGATCTCGACGCCCTCTCAGCCGGCATGGCACTCACGGTTCCCAAGCTGCGCCAAAGGACGACCGATACGAGCGCGACGGCGATCCCCCGAGCCTTCGACACGGCAGGCTGACTTCCGCGGCCCGCCTCGGGCCCGTCACGCTCGTTCAGGCCTGGAAGATCGTCTCGTCCGGCAGCCGGATCGCGGTCAGCGGACCGCCGTAGACGGCGCCGGTATCGACGCCGATGCTGAAGGGCGGATTCCAGCGCACACCGAAATCCTCGTTCGGCGTATGGCCGTAGACCATCGTGATGCCGAGATCGTGTGGCAGGTCGCCGGCGGTGCGATTCCAGAGCAGGTCTTCGACCCGCGACTTGCGCATGGCATAGCCGAGATCGCCCGACCGCAGGTAGTCCTGGCCGAGACCGGCGTGCACGAACAGGAAATCGCCTTCGACGTGCGAGAGCCGCAGCCCGAGCAGGAAATCCTCGTGGGCCTTCGGCAAGCGGAATCCCTCACGCGAGGTGTCCTCGCGATCGAAGTATCCGTAGCCCGCGAGCGTTCGATCACCGCCATTCAAGAGGAATGCATCGCCACCGAAATAGGCGTCGTCGGTCCACCCGAGAAAATCGAGGAACATCGACTCGTGGTTGCCGAGGAGGAAGACGCAGTCGTGCTCCTGGTCGAGTCGGATCAGACGATCGATCACGCCACAGGAGTCGGGCCCGCGATCGATGTAGTCCCCGAGAAAGACGAGCCGGTCCTCCGGCTCGACGGGCGTGATCGCGAGCAGCTCCTCGAGCTTCTCGAGCTCGCCATGGATGTCGCCGAATGCGTAGAGCATATGCCCCTTCCGCCAGTGCCTCGTCCGCCGGCGCCTCCGGGATCCCGTCCAGCGTCCACTGAGTGCCCGGGCCCGCGCGAAGGGGCCGCCCGCGTCTCTGCCCATCGGCACCCGGCACGACTCGCTTGACCGAAACACCGTCCCGCGGGAGTGACACGCACGCGCCGCTCGGCGCAGACGTCGGCGACCACACGAGCCGTTCGCGATCAGGCGGATCCGGCACTCCTGTTGGCGAGCTGTCCACAAGCGGCGTCGATGTCGCGACCCCGATCTCGCCGGAGCGTCACCCGGACGCCGGCCGCGTGCAGCACGGACGTGAAGCGATCGACGACGTCCGGCTCCGGCGGCCGATAGTCCGCATCCGAATGAGGATTCATCGGGATGACGTTCAGCTTCGCCGGGATCCCGCGCAACAAGCCGGGCAGCCGGCGGGCGTCGGCTTCGGAATCGTTCACGCCCGCCATCAAGGTGTATTCGAAGAAGACCGGTCGGCGACGATGGATGCGTGGCTCCGCGCGCAGCGCTTCGAGCAGCGTCTCGAGTGGAAACCGCTTGTTGAGTGGTACGAGCACGTCGCGCACGGCGTTGGTCGTCGCATGGAGACTCACCGCGAGGTGGATCGGCGCGACCTCGAGCAGAGGTCCAATCTGCGGGACGACGCCCGCCGTCGACACCGTGACGCGTCGCGGCGCGAGTGCCAAGGCCTTCGGATCGGTCAGGATCCGGATCGCCTCGGAGACCGCGGGGAGATTCAGCAATGGCTCCCCCATGCCCATGAAGACGAGGTTCGTGAGCGCGCTTCCCGGCTCCATCCGCCGTCGCGCGCATAGCACCTGATCCATGATCTCCGCAGTCGTCAGATTGCGGGTGAAGCCGAGCGCGCCGGTCGCACAGAAATCACAGCCGAGGGGACAGCCGACCTGGGTCGACACGCAGAGCGTATTGCGGCGCTCCTCGGGAATCAGGACCGCCTCGATCCGCGCTCCGTCGGATGCCGACAGCAGCAGCTTCTGCGTGCCGTCGACCGAGCGCTGGGTCCGATCGATCTCGAGGGCTCGGAAGTCGAACTCGGTCGCCAGCGCGTCGCGCAGCACGGCCGGCAGATTGTCCATGCGCGCGGGGTCGTCGACGTCGCGCAGATACAGCCAATTCGCCAGCTGATCGGCGCGGTAGGCCGGCCAACCGCGCTCGCGAACCAGGCTGCGCAGCGCGGGAAGCGAGTAGTCCTTGAGATTCGGACGACGTCGCGCGTGCGCGGCCTCCCGGGACTCGTTCGACCGCCGGACGGGCGCGGCCATAGCCAGCTCGATCGGGTCGGCGTTCATCGCGCCACTTCGTCTCGCACGGACGGGTCGCTCTCTGCGCGGCGATAGGCGAAGAAATGCAGCGGGCGTCCCGCGGCGCGCCATTGCGCCTCGTAGCCCGTCATCCGCCGTCCGCGCACCTCGGCCAGAAACGCGAAAGGCGCATAGTCGTTCACGAGTCGCGGTTCTCGGGCGAGCACACAATCGATCTGGTGCGCGTACGGCACGTCGTCGGTCGCGACATAGAGTGTGGCGCCAGGCAGGAGCGCCCGCGCCGCGTTTCGCACGAAGGGCGACTGCAGCAACCGACGATGGGCGTGGCGGCGCTTCGGCCACGGATCCGAAAAGTTGATCCAGATCTCAGCCAGGCTCTCGGGCGCGAAGCACGCCTCGATCGCGTGCTCAGCGCGCGCGTCGAGCAGCCGCACGTTCGTCAGTCGTGCACGTGCGACCTTGCGTGCCATCTTGAGCGTCCGTTTGAACGAGATCTCGAGGCCGATGAAGTCGAGCTCCGGCCGCTCCGCCGCCATCGCGAGGAGAAATTCGCCGCGGCCGAAGCCGATCTCGAGCACGCGGGCGGGCGCCGGCTCCGGGCGACCGAAGAGCGCAGTCCAGCCCTTCTCCGCAATCTCGCTCGCAGCGACGCGGGGATCCTCGCCCGGGATCTCGTATTTGAGGGAACGGCTCATCTCGGCGGCGGATCCTAGCAGGCCACATCCGTCCGCCCCGAGCCCGCGACCGATCGCGCGAGACGTGGTCTAATCCGACGCGGAGACCTCGGCGACGCGACGCGCGTCGAGCTGGTCGACGACGAGCTTGACGACGTCGCGCGCCGCCCCTTCGAGATCCTGTACGTCGACGACCGGCACGCCGAAGCTCTCCGAGCGCTCGAGCAGCGCCTCCTGGATCTTGAAGATCTCTTTGAAGTTGCGGACATAACGCTCTGAAGCGCGCGGCCCCTTGCCGTGAGCTCGCGCCACGAGATGCTCGTAGAGCGACTCGCGATTCTCATCGGCCGCGAGCAGGAAGAAGATGTGCGCCCGGTCCTGCCAATCGTCGGCATCGAGCAGACCAGGAACCAGGCTGACGCCGTCGAGTACCGTACTCGTCCCCTCCGCGATCGCCCGCTCGATCACGGCGCGCACGCCGACCAGAATCGTACGTGATTGTTCGAGGAATCCCTCGACCACCGGGTCGAGCCCCTCGCGCAGCTCGCGCAGCAGTCTCGAGTGCGCTTCGAACGAAGAAACGTGAAGCGTCGGAACCAGATCGTCGGTCAGCATGACGCGCATCACGTCGCGAATCGAGTCGGTCGAGATCACGCGACCGATCGAGACGCGGCGCGCGACCTCGAGCGCGAGCGAAGACTTGCCGACCCCGCTCGTTCCACCGAGCAGCACGATCAGTGGCCGCTCGTCCTCGGTCTGAAAGGAGCGCCAGGCCAGATAGCGACGCGCGGAATTCGCACCGAATCGCTCGTGCAGGATACCCGCCGCGATCTCGCGAATCGTGTCTCGCGCGATCTCGCGACCGCCGGATTGGCGCAGGCGCGCTTCGATCTCCAGAACCGCCTCGAAGGTCTGGCCGCGCTCGAGTCCCGCAGCCAGCAGCGATTGCTGGAGACGACCCTGGTTGAATGGCCATCGACCGTCCTTGCCGAGCACCTCGAGCTGGTCGAGCAGACCCCGCGAAGTCGGATCGTCGATCCCGACCGGCGCGGCCTCCATTCGGAGATCGTCGACGAGCGAGCGGAGCTCCGCCTTCGTCACGAGCGAGCGACCTCGAATGCGCCGGCGGACCGCCTGCGCGATCTCGTAGGCCTCTTCGAAGGAGTGGCCCTGCTCGGTCAGGGAATGGACGAGAATCCCCCGCATGAAAGGACGATGGACGCCCCCGTCGTCGACGCGCAGCCGTTTCAGGCTGGCTTCCTGCTCCTCCCCATCGCCGCGATCCGCCCCAGCCGATCCGGAATCGACCGCGCTTGCCTTTCTCGACCGCCGCTCGAATCGAGACAGGGATACAGCTTCTGATCGACTGTGTGATAAAACACCCGAATCAGGCTCGGCGCTCGAGCCATCGTCGTCCGGTCCGCCGGTCGGCTCCGAATCTCGGTCGTGGGGAGACGGTTTCGCCACAGCCGGTCACGGTACCAGCCCCGTGCGACGGTCACACGAGGGCCGACTGCAACGGCTCGACAGGGGATGAGACGCAAAGCTGCCAGCGAGACGAGCCGACCGTTGCCGGCGATCTCTCGAATCGCGTCGGAGCGCGGATGCCATCGGCGAAAGATCAGGTGTGGACCTGATCTCCATCGTGTTTTTCCTCCCCACTGCGACAAAACTCGTCGCTTTTGGCTTGACTTGGGGCCCGCCCCCTCATTTACTCTGCGGGGAGGATCGCTCGGGCCCGGTTCACCATCACGTCAGGCTGGCGACCGGGGTCCGGCCTCCCGGAGATCACCCCCCGAGACGTTCCATGCGGCGTCGATCGAGCCCTCTGGTGCGGTGGCACTGGGCGGAGGGAGTGGGTCGGCGTATCGACGGAAGGCGCCGCCTCGGCAGGCCTCGGGCGCGGGGTACGGGTCGGAGTAGCGGGCTAGGCGCCCGAGCGGGGCCGAGGAGAGACGCTTGCACGCGCAGTTCAAGACACGCGAAGTCGTCCAGCTGCTCGACCTTTCGCGGCGACAGCTCCAGTACTGGGCAAAGACGGGTTTGATCGAGCCGTCGGCTCGCACGCCCGGCGGCCATCATCGCTACAGCTTCGACGACCTGGTCGCACTCAAGGCGACCAAGCGGCTGATCGACGCTGGCGTCTCGGTCCAGAAGATCCGCAAGAGCGTGCGCGTTGGTCTACGATGACTGCGCCCGGCCGGCGCTGGCCGGCCTGTGGCCCCAGGACGTCCCGCTGACCTTCACGGCCCACTGCCGCACTTGCTGCTCGCCGCCCGGGGGTCCCGTGACCTGCGAGGACACGCCGACCGGCGAGCCGGAGACAACCCTGCGCCTGAGGGTCGCCGAAGCCGAGGAGCCGCTGGACCCGATCATCGTGCCGTTGCATCTGCGCTGCGACGGCCTGCGCATCCACCGCTTCGACGGCTCCCCCTTGGCGCCCGAGCACTACTGGCTGATGCACGAGCCGGGCGACATCCTCGTCGACTTCCGGGTCGCCGAAGAGCCCACCCCATC
Source organism: Myxococcota bacterium (assembly GCA_965223565.1). Classification (GTDB taxonomy): domain Bacteria; phylum Myxococcota_A; class UBA9160; order UBA9160; family UBA4427; genus UBA4427. The sequence goes on from CBDCWV010000007.1 coordinate 274,516, forward strand.
CCCGACGCCGACCCCGACCGCCACACCCGGCCCGAGCCCGACCCCGACGATGGGCCCCCTGGCCGAGACGCTCCACCTGCCCTTGGCGATTCGGCGATGAGGTCGCGCTTCCGGCTCGTCCCGCTCCTCGGGTCACTCACCGCCGCCCTCGTCTTCGGCTTCGCTAGCGGCGGCTGCGCGAGCGCTCCGTCCCTGCCCGTGCCCCTCGGCGGCCCCACCCACACGCCCATCGCGACCGTGACGCCCACGATCACGCCGACGCCGCTGCCCAGCGCGACGCCCACGATCACGCCCTCGCCGACCGCCACGCCGCACCGGCTCTCCATTCCGGCCCTGCGGCAGACCCGGATCGAGACCGGCGCGGTGACGATCGAGCGTGAGCTTGAGGCCCGCGCCGGCTACCGGCGCTACGTCGCCAGCTACCCGAGCGAAGGGCTGCGCATCCAGGCGCTGTGGACCGTGCCCAATGGCGAGCCGCCCGCCTCGGGCTGGCCGCTCGTCGTCTTCAACCACGGCTACATCCCGCCGGCCCAATACCGCACCGGCGCGCGCTACGTGGGCTACGTCGACGCCTTCGCGCGCAACGGCTACGTGGTGCTGATGTCCGACTACCGCGGGCACGGCGACTCGGAGGGCGAGGCCCGCGGCGGCTACGGCAGCCAGGCCTACACCGTCGACGTGCTGCACGGCCTGGCCGCGGCGCGCACGATGCCCGAGGTCGACCCGGAGCGCGTCGGGATGTGGGGGCACTCGATGGGTGGCTGGATCAGCCTGCGCGCCATGGTCGTGACCGACACGATCGACGCCGGCGTGCTGTGGGGCGGCGTCGTGGTCAGCTACGAGGACCTGCTGGCCCGCTGGCGCCGCCCGACGAACTTCACGCGGCGCATCCCGCCCAGCGCCACCCGCTGGCGCGACCGCATGTCGGAATCGCTCGGCGACCCGGCTGTCGACGACAGGCTCTGGCGCCCCCTGTCGGCCAACCACTTCCTGGCCGATCTCTCGGGGCCGCTCGAGCTGCACCACGGCTCGGCGGACGCCAGCGTGCCCTTGTCCTTCTCGGAGACCCTGCAGCGAGAGCTCCTCGCCGCCGGTCGCGAAACCGAGCTCTTCGCCTACCCGGGCGACGACCACAACATCAGCGCCAACCTGTCGACGGCCCTGCAACGATCGGTGGCCTTCTTCGATCGGCATGTGAAGGAGGCCGGACGATGAGCCCGACGCCGCGCGGCTCGGGCTGGCGACCGCACGGTGGTCCAGGACCACGGCGGAGCCCGCTCCGGAGCGAGGGATCGGTCCTTTACTCTTCGTTTACACCGGCGGGCCCCGTGCATAGCACTTCTCCGCAATGATGAGGCACGTTGGACGCACATCGTTGGGGCCGACCCGCGACGGCGGCCGAGATCGTTGGAGGAAGACCGTGATGTCGAGCTTTGGATGGTGTGTTCCCGCCCATGTCCCCCGTGTTCTGGCCCTGGCCGGGCTCGGCCTGACGCTGGGCACGCTGGGCGCCCCGCGCGTCGCGGCGCAGCCGGCGACCGAGGAGGTGTCCGGAACGAGGGTCTACCTGCCGCTGGCGGCCCGGCAGGTCGCGTTGCCGGCCGAGATCGCCCATCCGCGCCCGACCGTGGCGCCGCCCACCGTGGCGCCTACGATGGCGCCGACGGTCGAGCCGACCGAGCCGCCGGCCCCGACCGCGACGGTGCCACCCAAGCCGGACGAGTCCGAGCTCACCGGCTGCGGCGCCAAGCACTTCATGGACGTCTCGACCTACGACCAGACGCAGGCCTACCCCGATCCAGAGCTCGAGGCCGAGTGCACCGAGACCGAGCTGGTGGTGCGTTCGAACGGCATCCCGAACTTCGAGTTCGTGCGGACCACGCCCAACGACCTGCAGGCGCAGGACTACACCTGGCGCATGCCGATCACGCCGACCGCGCTGGCCGAGCCGGTGGACATCCCGTTGCTGGGCCCGGTGGCGATCGCGGTGAACGGCCTGCCGATCTACGGCCCCAACGAGGCGCCGACCCACGGCACCGCCGACCCGGTGCTCGACGAGATCCTCGACTTCTGCGCCGGCCACACGGCCCAGCGCGGGGACTACCATTTCCACGCTCGCCCGGACTGCCTCTACGAGGATGACGAGGGCAACATCTCGCTGGTGATCGGCTATGCCTTCGACGGCTACCCGATCGTGGCGCCCTGGGTCTGCGTCGATGGCGATTGCCGCCGCACGCGCAAGCTCGAGAGCAGCTGGCGGCGCACCCGCGACCTGCGCAACGCTTGGGAGGCCCACGAGTACATCGAGGGCGCGGGTGACCTGGACCGCTGCAACGGCATCGAGGGCGAGGAGGGCAGCTATCGTTACGTCGCCAGCGACACCTTCCCCTACCTGCTCGGCTGTTACCACGGCGAGGCCACGGTCAACCGCCAGGGGGACGGTGGTGGAGGTGGCGGCGGCGAGCGACCGGGCCCGCGCCCGCCGCGCCCGTTGTCGCTGCCCGGAGCGCTGCTCGATTGGATCGCCGGACAGGGATGAGGCGGCCCGGATCCGGATCCGCGCTCGGCGCTACGCGTCGCACGTCCCCTAGGTGGTGGCCCCTCGCCGGTGCCGTGGCCCTCGCCGCGGCGCTGGCAGGTTGCCCGGCCTTCCCGAGCGCCGGCGCGACTGGCTTGCGCTACCGCAGCACGTGGGACACCGCGGGAGTCACGTTGCGCCCCGAGGGCGGGTGGAGCGTCGAGACCGACCGGGGCTACACGGCGACCGTGGAGCGAGGATGGCTGGTCGCGCACAGCATCGAGCTGGTGCCCTGCCCCGAGCACGAGACGGAGAAGGATACCGGGGCCGAGACCGGGTCGGCCGCGCGGCTCGGGCCAACACAGCCGGCGCGCCCCGCGACCGAGCGTGGACGAATGGGACTTCCGGCCGGGTCTCTCGGGCCCCGCGTGGCCTTCGCCGGCCACGGCGACGAGAGCGACCCCACGAAGCTCGTCGCCTCGCGCGTCGAGGACCTGGGCCGGCCGGCCGCGGTCGAGCTCGGTGGCGTGGACCTGGCGGATATCGAGCTCGCGGCGGCCTACTGCGAGGGCTTCCATCTGGTCGCGGCGTCTGTCCAGGCGTCGACGGGCCTGGCGGAGGACGGGGTCGCCAAAGACCTACTGGGCGCCAGCCTGATCCTGGAGGGAACCTGGCGCGCGCCGGGGAACGAGGCGTCGCGGCCGTTGAGGCTGCGCACTGTCCTGGCCTGGGGCGGCACGGGCGCGTTGGGAGAGGACCCGTCGACGGGGGATGCGACCGAAGCCGATGCCGGACGGTGGCGCCCCGACCAAGCGCGCGGCGTGCCCGTGGTCACGGTCGAGCGCGCGCTGGGTCGCGTCTTCGACGGTGTGGACCTGGCGACGGTCGACGAGGAGACCCTCGCCCGCGCCGTGCTGCGCAACCTCGCCGAGCACCAGCGCTGGCGGATCGGGCGATGAGCCCGAGAGAGGAGAGCGGCCCGGTGGATCGCCCACCGGAGCGAGCACGGGGGTCACCTCCGAAGCGGGCGAGTCGGGTGCGGCGGCGCGCCCGCGGACCGGGCGCAGCAGCCAGGCACGCTACGGGGTGCCCGACAACGACGTGTTAAGCTGAGGTCGACGGGGCTCGAGGCCTGCGCAAACTCGGCTTCATGCACGATGGGCACTCCCCCTTCCCCTGCGCTGTCCCGTGCTCGTCTCGTGACGCCACGCATTGTCCCCTGCGTCTCGGGCGCATTGTTGGTGTGACACCTCGCATTGTCCCGGTACAATAAACGGGCATCGTCTCGGTGTGTCCTTTCCGACCTCTCGCCCCGACGATCCCTTGCCCGACGACGGTCCGCCGTCGCCGCCCCCCCCCCAAGGAGTTCCCGCATGAGCTCGGCCCACGGCACCCTACGGCCCCTCGAGTCGCGGCTCGCCCGGCGCACCCGGCACATGGGCGCCAACGCGATCCGGGAGATCCTCAAGGTGGCCTCGCAGCCGGGCATGACCTCCTTGGCCGGCGGCCTGCCGGCGCCCGAGAGCTTCCCGCTCGAGATCATCCGCCGCTTGGCCGACGAGGTGCTCGTCGAGCAGGGGAGCGCGGCGCTGCAGTACAACGCCACCGAGGGCTACGGGCCGCTGCGCGAGGCCTTGGTGCCCTACCTGGCCGCGCGCGGCGTCGAGACCGACCTCTCCGGCCTCACCGTCTTCAGCGGCTCGCAGAGCGCGATCGATACGCTGGCCAAGGTGCTGATCACGCCCGGCGACGTCGTGGCCATCGAGTCGCCCTCCTATCTGGGCGCCATCTCGGCCTTCGACGCCTACGAGCCTCGCTACGTCAGCGTGGCCACCGACGAGGACGGCGTGCTGCCCGACGAGCTGGCGCGCGTGCTGACCGAGCAGCCGGTGAAGCTGCTCTACCTCGTGCCGACCTTCCAGAACCCGACGGGACGCACCCTCACGCTCGAGCGCCGCCAGGCGGTGGCCGCGCTGCTGCGCGAGCACGACGTGCTCCTGCTCGAGGACGACCCTTACAGCGCCCTGCGCTACGAAGGCGAGCCGGTCTCGCCAATCCACGCCTTCGCGCCCGAGCACGTGGTCTACACCAGCACCTTCTCGAAGGTGCTCGCGCCGGGCCTGCGCCTCGGCTACGCGGTCGCCCCGCCCGACCTGGCGCGCTGGATGGTGATCGCCAAACAAGGCATCGACCTGCACACGAATACCTTCGGCCAGGCCATCGCCGCCGCCTACCTGGCGGAGGGCCACCTGGCCCACCACCTGCCACGCATCCTCGACCTCTACCGCCCCCGCCGCGACGCGTTGCTCGCCGCGGTCGAGACCCACCTGCCCGCGGGCTGGCACTGGAGCCGCCCCGAGGGTGGCATGTTCTTGTGGGCCGAAGGGCCGGAGGGCCTCGACGTGCTCGAGCTCTACGAGCGCTGCATCGCCCGCCGCATCGCCTTCGTGCCCGGGCAGTACTTCTTCGCCAACGACGGCGGCGAGAGCACGCTGCGGCTGAACTTCTCCTCCTCCGAGCCGGACGTGCTCGTGCGGGCCGTGGCCGAGATCGCCGAGACCGCCGCGCGCATGGCGGCGGGTGAGCCCGCGCCCGCCCCGGTGCCGCTGTGATCCGCGGGTCCCGGCGATGACGATCGACATCGCGCTCGAGCGCGGTGGCGCGGACCCGCTCTACCGCCAGATCGCCTCCCAGCTGCGTGCGCGCATCCGCGACGGGCGCCTACCGACCGGCAGCCGCCTGCCCACGGTGCGGCGCCTGGCCACCGAGCTCGGCGTGACGCGCAACACCGTGCACGATGCCTACGGTGAGCTTCAAAGCGCGGGATGGGTGGAGTCGATCGTCGGAAGCGGCACTTACGTGCGTCGTCGCAGCCAGCCGCGGGCGATGCTGCGCGCGATGGCCGACGACGCCCGTCCACCCACGGCCGAGCGCCTGCTGGGCGATCTGCTGCGCCTGGCCAGCCTGGACGAGCAGGCCGCGCCCGGCGTGCGCTCGATGGCCGTCAGCGTACCCGACCCGCGCCTGGCGCCGACCCAAGCCCTGTGGGAGGCGATCGAGCGGCAACGCGGCGAGCCGGGGCTGCTGACCGGCTACGGCCATCCCCTGGGCGATCCCGCGCTGCGCGTGGTCCTGGCCGAGCAATGCGCCGGCCGCGGGGTGGCCTGCGAGCCGGAGGAGATCCTCGTCACGGCCGGTGTCACGCAGGGGCTCTCGCTCACCGCACGCGTGCTGGCCGAGCCGGGCGACCGGGTGCTCGTCGAGCAGCCGACCTACCTGGGCTGCCTGCACGTGTTGGCCGCGCTGGGTCTCGAGCCCGTGGGCATCCCGCTCGAGGAGGAAGGGCCCGACCTCGCGGCCGTCGAGGCCGCGATCGCCGAGCACCGACCGCGTTTCCTGTACACCGTCCCCACCTTCCACAACCCCAGTGGCATCACCGCCTCCTTTGCGCGCCGCGAGGCACTGGTCGCGCTGGCCGCGCGCCACGACCTGTGGCTGGTCGAGGACGACGTCTACGGCCGCTTGGCCTACGACGGCCCGCCGCCTCCGGCGCTGGCCGCGATCGACCGGTCCGCCAAGGTGGTCCATCTCTCCAGCGTCTCGAAGGTGCTCGCGCCGGACCTGCGCATCGGCTGGGTCGTCGCGCCGCGCCCGGTGCGCGAGCAGCTCCTGGCGCTGCGCTACGCCACCGACCTCTGCCTGCCCACGGTGCTGCAGCGCGCGTTGGCCGACTTCCTGACCTCGGGCGGGCTGCGGGAGCACCTGGATCGCAGCCTGCCCGTCTACCGCCGCCGCCGCGACGCGCTGCGGATGGCCCTACGCCACCACATGCCGGCCGGCGTGACGTGGACCGAACCACGCGGCGGCCTGTGCGCCTGGCTCACGCTGCCCCAGGACGAGCGCCTGCGCGACGTGCACCGACTGGCCCTGCGCTACGGGCTGGCCGTGGCGCCGGGCGCCGCCTTCTGGGACACGCCGCCCGAGGCGATCCATTTGCGCCTGGCCTTCGGCCACCACGACGAGGCGACGATCTGGTCCTGTGTCGAGCTGTTGGCGCGGCTGATCACCACCCGGCTCGAGTGGGCCGAGGGCGCGGAGTTGCGCATCGCGGGGTGGACGCCGTTGGTCTGATCGACCCGGCCCGCGGCTGCCGGGCGGGCTCCACCTGCGCTAGCCTTGAACGGAACCCGGACGATCCGACTCGATATCCTTGGCATCCACCCCCCGCCCTCCCCTCACGAAAGGACACTGCCATGGTCGAAGTCACGTCGCGCCGCAACGTCCTGGGCGGCCCGCTCGCGATCTGTTCCAACGCGCCACGCACCGGCTTCTTCCGCGATGGTCGCTGTCGGGCTAGCGAGATGGACCCGGGCAAGCACCTCATCTGCGTCGAGGTCAACGCCGGCTTCCTGGCCTTCAGCGAGGGTCACGGGAACGACCTGATCACCCCGCGGCCCGAGTACGACTTCCCCGGCCTGCGTCCCGGCGACCGCTGGTGTGTGTGCGCCGAGCGCTGGAAGGAGGCGCTGTGGGCCGGCTTCGCCGCGCCCGTCGTGCTCGAGGCGACCGACGAGGCCATGCTCGAGCACATCGAGCTCGACGTTCTGTTGGCCTACGCGGTGGCCGGCGAGGCCGAGGACGGCGCCTCGTGACCCGCCGCCGCGCCTTCTCCGGCGCACCCTGGGAGCCCGAGGTCGGCTACTGTCGCGCGGTGCGCGTGGGCGAGCGCATCGTGGTCAGCGGCACCGCGCCCGTCGCCGAGGACGGCAGCGCCTTCGCGCCGGGCGATGGCTACGCCCAGGCCAAGCGCTGTCTCGAGATCATCGAGACCGCGATCACCGAGCTCGGTGGCACGTTGGCCGACATCGTGCGCACACGCATGCTGGTCACGGATGCCGACCGCTGGGCCGAGTTCGGCCGCGCCCACGGCGAGGCCTTCGGCGACCACCCGCCGGCGACGACGATGGCCGAGGTGGCGCGCTTGATCGACCCGGAGTGGCTGATCGAGATCGAGGCCGAGGCGGTCGTCGGCTGAGCCGGTGGATGCCCGCGAATCCGCCCGCCGTCCGGTGCGACGGACGTGCGGGAGCGATCACCTAGAGAAAGCGGGGCGGCCATCACGGCCGCCCCGCTCGCGTTCTCGAGGGTCTTCGTGCGTCCTTGACGCAGTACTAGACGGGATAGCCCTTGGCGCCCTGGATCCCCTTCAGGCAGGAGATCTCACCGCAGTGCCACTGGGTGTTGTTGAGCACGGCGATGTCGAGCATCCGACCCACCGTCGCGTCACCTACCGCGGGATGCTCCAACGGGCGCGCGAGATCCTCATCACTCAGGGACTCCAGGTAGGACTCCGTGCGCTGGTGCATGGCGGCAGCGTACTCGCGCAGCTGGTCGAGGTCGACCTCGACATCGCGTGCCCACGCGTGCCAGTTCGGCAAGCTCTCGGTGTCGGACTGCGGCGGCGGCGAGCTGAAGCCGGCCCGCCCGGCGAACTCGCTGGCGAAGAGCGGGGTGCCTCCACGGATCATGCCGTTGACGACGCCGTCCTCGGCGGTCAGGACATGCACGTACTGCGCGCCGATCGGGTTCGCCGTGCCCGGTGGCTGCCAATGGGCCTGCTCGGCCGTGACGTCGGCCATCGTACCACTGATGAATTCGTGGGCGCCCTGGATCTGCTGGCGCAGGTTGTCGACGAGGGTGCGGGACATGGAAGGCCTCTCTTTGCGATCACGTGAGTGGGGGGGAAGGACGGTGCTCCGGCTCTCCCGTCCGCCGGAGAGGGAGGGCGTTACAGGAGGGTCTTCGCATCGCTCCATCGCCGTCGAAGCGTCCGGTTTGGGTGCCGTCCGGTCGGAAGCGCGCGCCGGCGCCGGCCGCCGCGTCCGCGACCCAGATCGACTCACCGGCGATCGTCACGCCCTCTGGTGAAAAGGACTGCAGCCGCCCCGCGCTCGAGCCATCCACGACGTGCGCGCTTCCATCCGGCGCCACGTCGATCCCGCTGGGGCCCGGACCGTGCGCACTCGGCAGCGCGTGAAGCGGCGCGGCCTCCTGCGATGGCCATCGAGCAACTCCGCCTCGCTGCTGAAGCGATGGGGCCAGTATAGGTGGCGCGCCAGGAGGCGGGGAGAGGGTGAGCGCCACCATCGCGACACGGGGGTGACGCTCCGAGAGCCCTACTCGTACCTCAGCGACTCGATCGGGTTGAGCGTGGCCGCGCGCAGCGCCGGATAGACGCCGGAGACCAGGCCCACGATCAGCGCGAAGACCGCGGCCAGGACGACGGCGTCCCAGGAGAGGGCGGTCGTCATCAGGCCCGCGCGATCGACGCCGACCGCGACGGCGGCACCGACGAGGATGCCGATCGCGCCGCCGAGCACCGACAGCACGACGGCCTCGAGCAGGAACTGGGCGAGGATGTCGTTGCGGCGGGCGCCCACGGCCTTGCGCAGGCCGATCTCGCGGGTGCGCTCGGTGACCGAGACCAGCATGATGTTCATGATCCCGATCCCGCCGACGAGTAGCGAGATCAGCGCGATCGCGCCCAGGAAGATCGTCATCGTGCCCGTCACGTCGCTGGCCAGCTCGAGCAGGTCCTCCTGGCTGGTGATCTGGAAGTCGGCCTCGGCCGAGGGCGTCAGGCCGCGCCGCTCGCGCAGTAACGCGTCGATCTGCGCCGCGGCGGCTTCCGAGCGCTCGGGCGCGGCCATGACGTTGATCGTGCTGACCAGCGGTTCGCCCTTGGCGCTGCGGCCCTCGAAGAGCCGGGTCTGGGCGGTCGTCAGCGGTACGAAGAGCGCGCCGTCCACGTCGCCGGTGAGGGCCGAGCGGCCCTTCTCGCCCAGCACGCCGATCACGGTGAGCGGGATGCGCACCACCCGTTGGCCGCCCAGGACGAGGTAGATCCGCTGCCCGACGGGGTCTAGCCCGGCGAAGAGCTCGGCGGCCGCCTCGCTGCCCAGCACGGCGACGTTCGCCCGGTTGCGCACGTCCGTCTCCTCCAGGAAGCGACCGCCCGCGGCCGCGAGATCGAAGGCCGTGGCGAGCTCGGGCGTCACGCCGCGCACCTGGACGTTGAGGTTGGCCTCGCCGAAGAGGATCTGCGCGCCGCCGCGGTACTCTGGCGCGACGAGCGTCACGTCCGGCGCTGCGACGGGATTGGCCACCACCTCGGCGTCGCGAATCGTGATCGGCTCGCCACTTCCCAACGAGCCCTGCACGCCGCCGCGCCCGAAGGAGCGGCCGCTCGAGACGGTCAGCAGGTTCGTGCCGATGCCCGCGATACGCCCGCTGATCGAGGCCTGCGCCCCCTCGCCGATCGACAGCAGCGCGATGACCGTCGCCACGCCGATCAGCACGCCCAGAGTGGTCAGGCTGGAGCGCACCTTGTTGGCCGTCACGCCGCCCCAGGCTGCGGACAAGGACTCCACGACGTCGAAACGTCGGCCCATCATCGTCGCTCGTCCTCGACGATCCGCCCGTCGTGCATGCGCAGGATGCGCGTGGCGCGCTCGGCGATCACCTCGTCGTGCGTGACGGTCACGAAGGTGATGCCCCGCTCGGCGTGCAGGCGCTCGAAGAGGTCGAGGATCTCGCCGCCCGAGACGGAGTCGAGGTTGCCGGTGGGCTCGTCGGCCAGGACGATGGAGGGCGTGTTGACCAGCGCGCGGGCGATGGCCACGCGCTGGCGCTGGCCGCCCGAGAGCTCGCTCGGGTCGTGGGCCATCCGGTCGGCCAGGCCGACATCGACGAGCTCCTGCCGCGCCCGCGCCTCGCGCTCGGCCCGCGAGGGGCGCGTCCCGCTGCCGTCGCTCCGGCCGCGCGCGTACTGCAGCGGCAGCATGACCTGCCGCAGCGCGCTCTGGCGCGGCAGGAGCTGGAAGGTCTGGAAGACGAAGCCGATGCGCTCGTTGCGCGCCGCGGCCTGCTCGTCCTCGCCCAGGTCGGAGACCTCGCGGCCGTCGAGATGGATCGTGCCCATGGTCGGGCTGTCGAGCAGGCCGACGAGGTTCATCATCGTCGACTTGCCGCAGCCCGAGGGGCCCATGATCGCGACCTTCTCGCCATCCTCGATGCGCAAGCTCACCCCGCGCAGGGCGTGGACCTCCACCTCGCCCAGCAGGTAGACCTTCCTGACCTCCCGCAGCTCGATCACGCTCAGCGCCCGCGGAAGCTGCCGCCCATGCGGATCGGCACCGCCATGCTCGAGCCACGTTGGGGGCCGTTCGATCCGGATCCCGCCACCACCGCCGCGCGCTCGATGACGACCACGTCGCCCGGAGACAGGCCCTCGCTCACGACCACGACCGTGTCCGAGCGCGTGCCCAGCGTGACTGGCACGGCGCGGCTCGTGACCTCGTCGAGCGGCACGGAGAGGGACATGGAGAACCCGCGGCCGCCGATGCGCCGCGCGAAGCCGGCCGCGCCCTGCGCGCCACCGCCGCCCATCGGTCCGCCCAAGGTGATCGAGCCGGCAGCGCTGGAGCTGGACGTGCTCCCGCCCGCGTCGCCCGCCCCGCCGGCTCGGGAGGCGAAGCGCGCCCGCATCGTGGCGCGGGCCTCGGGGTCCAACCCGCCGGGGACGCGCTGTCCACCGCCGTTCCCGCCCCCGAGGGCTCGAGGTGCGTCGCCGGCCCCTCCCGTTCCCCGCGCACCGCCCGCGCCACCCATCGCGGCCGTCAGCCCCTCGGGCCGCGGCCATTCTTCGGCCAGGCGGACGACGCTCACGCCGCCCTCGCTGCTCACCGCGCGCAGCGGCACGGTCAGCACCGCCTCCTCGCGCGTCGTCACGATGGCGGCCGAGGCGGACATGCCGCTGCGCACGGCCAGCTCGCCGGGCGAGAGCTCGACGATCACCGGGTAGAGCACGACGCCCGAGACCAGCTCCGGCGCCGGCGACAGCCCGACCACCTCGCCGGTCAGCGCCGCGTCGGGCAAGGCTTCCACCGTGACATTCGCCGGCTGGCCGAGCGCGACCTTGGCCACGTCGGTCTCGCCGAGCAGGACCTCGATCCGCATCCGCGACAGGTCGGCGATGGTCGCGGCGGCCTGGTTGGCCGTCACGCGGTCGCCCTCGGCCACGTCGACGGTCATCACGGTGCCGGTGAAGGGCGCGGTCAACGTCGCGCCGGCCAGGTCGCGCTCGGCCCGCGCCAGCTGTGTGCGCGCCGAGGCCAACTGGCTGGCCGCCTGGTCGACCCGGCCTTGGGCGTCGCGAAGTTCGGCGCGGGTGGGGCCGGCCAGCAGCTGCTCGTGCTGGAGCTGGGCGCTGCGCACGCTGGCCTCGCCCTGCAGTACGCTGGCCTCGGCCTGGTCGCAGTCCACCTCCTGCCCACGACCGGCCTCGACCCGGCCGCAGGTGGCGTCGCGCGACATCTGCTTGGACCACAGGCCGTCCTTGGCCTGGTCGAGGCTGATCTGCGACAGCGCGATCTCGACCTCGTCGGGCCCGTCGGCCAAGTCGCCGAGGGCCTCCTGCGCCACGGCGAGGCCGCTCTCGGCATTGCGCAGCGAGGCGGCCGCCCCGTCGCGCTCGAGTGCCAGGTCCGACGCGTCGAGCCGGGCGATCGCCTGCCCCGCGGTCACCACCTCGCCGGGCGCCACGAGCACCTCGACGACCCGGCCGGCCGGCTCGAAGGCCACGGCCCTCTCGCGTGCCGGCGCCAGGTTGCCGGCGGCGTCGATCGTCACCTCGAGCACGCCGGGCCGCACGAAGTGCAGCTCGGCGGTCGCGGCGGCCTCCGCCGCGGGGCTCCGCCAGCGGCGGTAGCCGAGGAAGCCGAGGCCGACCACGACGAGGAGGGCGAGGATGCCGAGGGTGCGCTTGCCCATGGGAGTCTCCAGACCCGATGACTTGGAACATCGTGTGAGAGGGAAGGAGGAGTCGGGGAGGACGCGGGGCGATCTCGTCCCCGCGCCCTCCGATTGTAGGCCCGCCGGTCAACCGGGCCGGCAAGCCGCTACGGACCTACGGACACTCCTCGATCACCCGTGCCCGCAGCTGCGCGAAGATCGCCGCCAGGTCGGTCGCATCCGGTGCCACCAACGCCCGCTCGGCGTCGCCGGCGACCGCGCGCAGCAGCGCGGCGTCCACGTCGGCGCCCAGGCCGATCGTGTAGACGGTCGCGCCGGCCGCGCGCGCCGCGCCCGCCGCGTCGAGCACCGCCTGCGCCTCGCCGGAGGGGCGCCCGTCCGTCAGCAGCACGAGCGCCGGCCAGGCATCCTCGCGCGCAGCGCCGAGAGCACTGACGCCCGCTGCGAGGCCGAGGTCGATGCGTGTGCCCTCGCCGGCCGCGAGACCAGCCAGCGCCTCGTGCGCGGCCTCCGTGCCGTCGGCCAGCGTCGTCAGCGTGCGGGCCTCCGCGTCGAAGGCGATCACGGCCGCGCGGTCCTGCTCGCGCAGGGCGTCCACGAAGGACACGGCCGCGTCGCGCGCCGCCTCCAGCTTCGTCGCGCCGCCGGACTGCGTCGGCTCGCTCATGCTGCTCGAGACGTCCACTACCAGCGCGACCTCGACCGGCACGGGGCGGGTCGTGCAGCGCTCGTTGTAGGCCACGGGCAGGAAGATGGGCCGCGGTGGCGAGGCCGTCGCGGTCGGCGGCGGGGTCGGCGTGTCCTCCGGGGTTGGCGTCGGCATGCCGGTGGGCGGGATGACCTCGAGCTGGGGGATCGGGAAGCGCACCTCGGTGGCCTGGCCCCAGCCGTCGAGCAGGCGCGCGACGGTCTCGACCGCCGTGTCCAACGTGCCGCCGACCTGCGGCTCGAGCACGGCCGTGAAGGTCGCGCCGTCGTGGCCGAGCTCGTCGAGGGTCCATGTGATGTCCGGCGCGTTCCAAGAGCCGTTGCCGCTCAGGCCTGCCGGGTCGGCTTGAATCGTGTCGGGCAGCGTGTCGACCAGCTCGACCTGTGTGGCGACGGCCGGCGGCGGCGCATAGGCCACCATGCGCCGGTGCACGCTCTCGCCGGGCCGGATCGCGTCCTCGTCGGAGCTGGCGAGGTCCTCGGAGCCACGCCCGCCGGCGACGATGATCGTGATCCCGGCCTCGCGCGCCGCCGCCGCGGCCTCCTCGGCCGGCGGATAGCCGGCGCATTGGGCGGCGCGGGCTTCGTCGTTCGGGTTGCAGTACTGCGGCTCGAGCAGGACCATCACCTTGCGTCGGCCGCCGTCGTCGAACATCGCCGTCGCCTGCTCGATCGCGTCGCGCAGACGGGCCTTGAGGTCCTCGTTGGGCGGGGTGAAGCGGGTGACGTCGCGTGCGGCCTCGATGTAGTCATCGCGGTCGCCGACGAGCCCCAGCTCTTCGGTCACCGTGTTGTAGTAGGAGACGATGCCCGCGCGGTGGCGGTCGAAGTCGACCCGCGCGATGAGCTGCGTGAGGGCGGTCATGCGCCCTAGCGAGGGATCGATGCCGGCCTCCAGGCGCTCGAAGTAGGGGACGACGACGACGATGTCCGTCGGCGGCTCGCCGACGCCGCAGCTGCCCAGCAGCTCGAGGGTCACGGTCGCGCTGTCGCCGAGCGCGATCGACGTCGGGTCGACCGAGGCCAGGCCGCGGAAGAGGCAGTCGTCGTCGTCGGGCACGGGGATGGCGTCCTCGGCACTCGTCTCCTCGAAGACGCTGATCAGGCTCGTCTGCCCGTCCGCCACGTAGACACGGCCGGCGCCGTCGACGACGAAGTCGGTGAGCGTGGTCGGATCGGAGAAGTCGAGCGGACGGCCGTCGAGGCGGGCCGTTACGTGGCCATCCTCGGCATGGCGCTCGATCCAGCCCGGCTCGCGCATCACGAAGACCTGGCCCTGCTCCGAGGGCGGCCCACCGGCCACCGAGCGCGCGTCGAAGGCCACGGGGACCTCGTAGAGCGGCGTGCCGTCCGCCTCGAAGACGCGCACGATGTCGTAGAGGTCGTCGAGAGCGTAGATCCGCCCGTCCGGCCCGACGGCCAGGTCGCTGTAGGGATTGATCTGTCCGTCGTCGGGCAGGTCGAAGGGGTCGCCGGCTTTCGCGCCGTCGGCTGTGTAGCGCTGCAGCTGCACGTCCTGCGTGCGCTGCTGCTCGACCACGACGTTGCGCACGACGAGCAGCTCCCGGCTCACCGGGTTCCAGACCAGCTGCGGCACCTCGAAGCGCCGCCCGCGCCCGACCTGGGCCTCGACCCAGACGGGCTCGATGACCCGCTCGGTGCCGTTTTGCGTGCGCTGCTCGATGGTGTGGAAGCGGCCCACTCCGGTCTCGAACTGCCGCTGCCCGCCGGAGCGCTGGCCCTTCACGTACGCGCCGAAGACCTCGCCGCGCACGTCGGAGCCGGCCGGCTCGAGGATGCGGAAGAACTGGAAGTCGGCGCTGCGCTCGCCCTCGAAGCTCTGCCGCTCGGAGGTCGCGACCTGGCTGCCCTCCAGGTCGAAGAAGCGCAGCTCGGCCGATTGATCCGCCACGAAGATCGTCTCCTCGTCCGGCATGGAGAGCATGTTGGGCGAGAAGAGGATCGGGCTGTCGCTATCCTCGTTGGAGGCCGCCTCCCAGACCAGGGTGACGCGGCGCAGGCTCTCGTCGCTGTACTGGGCGACCACCGGCGTCGTGTCGAGGTCGTCGCGCTTCTCGCCGCACTTGCCGACGTTGGGGTCGCTCACGGCCAGGGCGAAGTACTGCGGCTCCTGGGCGCTAGCGACCAGGCGCGGCAGGCTCACCGTGTCGCGGCAGATCGTGCCGCTGAAGGCGCTCGTGGCGATCGCGAAGGTCACGTCGCGGCCGTCGAGAATGCAGGCGCCGGCCGCCTCGCCGACGAAGACGCGGTCCTCGCCGAGGGCGTTCACGTGGTTGCCGCGGCAGCGGTTGTCGCCCTGGTTGTAGCGTTCGTCGGTCAGGTCGTAGGTCAGCCGGTGCGTCGCCGGCGGCGGCGGGCTCTCGCCCGCCAGCTCGGCGTCGATGGCCAGGTCGAAGACCTGCACCCGGTTGGCGCGCCGGTCGGCGATCGCGATCTGCCGGCCGTCGGGTGAGACGTCCACGTCCTCGAAGTTCGAGAACTGGCCGTCCTCCGAGCCGCGCTCGCCGAAGGCGAAGAGCTCGTCGCCGCTCGCCTCGTCGAAGACTCGCACCGTGCTGCTGTCGCGGTCGAGCACGTAGACGCGCCCATCGGCCGAGGCCGCGATGCCCTCGCCGTTGATGTCCTCCCACTGCCCGAGGTAGCTGCCGCCGAGGTCGTAGATCGCCACGCGCTCGACCGCCGGGTCGAGCACGAAGACCTTCTGCGAGGCGTCGGGCGTGTCGGGGCCCTCTTCCTGGAGCGGCCGGTTGCCGCCACCGCCACCGGAACCGCCGGTCGTCTGCACCGGCTGCACCGCGAGGCGGCCGACGCGGCCGAGCTGCTGCGGGAAGCCGCCGGTCACGCCGAATGGCGCGGCCCAACTGCCGTCGGGCTGGAGCAGGTGCACGCCGCCCACGCCCGGGTCGGCGATGAGGACGCGGCCGTCCGAGGCCACATCGAGGTCGATCGGGGACTGGAAGAGCCCTTCGGCGGCCTCGCTGCGCTCGGGCCACTGGTCGACCATGCGGTAGGCGACGATCTCACCGACGCCCTGCGCCTCGGCCGGGGCCGGCTCGGGCGCGAGGGCCAGCGCGAGGCCGGTGAGCGCGAGGGTCACGCCGACGAGCCAGGTGCGGGGGCGAGGCGCGGGTGCGTTCTCGAGCGAGCGGCGTGCGCGAGGACGCGACGGGGGGCGATCGCGATAGGGGGAGCGAGACGCGGAACCAAGCATGACGACAAACCTCCAGGTCTACCGGGGCGCCGTCCGGATGACGGCGGGCCCACGCCCTGGATTGTCGGCAGCGATGTTCGATGCACTTGAAGGGAGTGTAATGGGAGTGTTGCGCCTCGCGTCAGCGACGCAACGTGCTTCCCTCCACCAACAGATCGCGGATCGCCTTGTCGAGGACCTCCATGCGGATCGGCTTGCGGAGATAGGCATCGGCCCCGGCCGCCAGGCAGCGCTCGCGATCGCCGGGCATCGCCAAGGCGGTCAGGGCGATGATCGGCACATCCGCAAGCGCGGGATCGGCGCGCAGGTGACCGATGGCCTGCAGGCCGTCCATCTCCGGCATCTGGATGTCCATGATGATCAGGTCCGGCTTGCGCTGCGCGACCGACGAGAGCGCCAGGTGTCCGTTGCGCGCGACCTCGATCTCGTAGGCTCGCAGGGGAAGGTACTCGGTCAAGGCCGCGATGGTCGCCTCGCTGTCTTCCACCAGGAGCAGCCGCTTCAGATCCTCCGGCGCCGCGATCCCCGCCGCCGAGCCGGCGATGACCTCGGCCGACTCTACGCGGGGGGTGGCCGCTCGCGGCTGAACCACCCATCCCGCCGGGTGCCACGGCAGGGTGACCGTGAAGCGGCTGCCGCTGCCCGGCTCGCTCTCGACGCGCACGCTGCCTTGGTGCATGTCCGTGAAGCGCGATACGAGCGCCAGGCCGAGGCCCGTGCCGGCATGGCGCCGGGATAGGCTGCTATCGAGCTGGGTGAAGGGCTCGAAGAGCTTGGGCAGGTGCTCGGCTTCGATGCCCTCCCCGTCATCCTCCACCATGAAGTGCGCTCGTCGCCCCTCCGCATCGCCCAGGACTCGCAGGACGATGTGCCCATGCTCCGGAGTGAACTTGATCGCGTTGCTCAGCAGGTTGACCAGAATCTGCCTCAGCCGGAGCTCGTCGGCGTGTAGGATCCGGACCTCCGGATCGACGACGAGCCGGAGGTCGTGAGATTTCTCCTCTGCGCTCTGGGTGACCATGCGCAGGCTGTCCTGGCAGAGCGGCTCCACCTCGAGAGGGGCGATCGTGAGCTGGAGGCGACCCGCCTCGATCTTCGCGATGTCGAGGATGTCGTTGATCAACGACAGCAGGTGGCGGCCGCTGTCCTCGATCATGCCGACGTAGTTCTGCTGCTGCGTGTTGAGCGCGCCTTGGCTGCCTTCGGCAAGCACCTGGCTCAGGCCGAGGATGGCGGTGAGCGGCGTGCGAAGCTCATGGCTGATGCCGGCCAGGAACTCGTCGCGCGAGCGCATGGCGTCCTCGAGGGCCGCGTTGGTGCGCTGGAGCTCCATCGTGCGCTCGCTGACCCGGTCGGCTAGCTGGGCGCGCTCCTGCTGCAGCGCTCTCTCCGCCTGCCGTCGCTCCGCCAACTCGCTGACCGCCGAGGCGTGCAGCTCGGCGCTGTCGAGCGCCAAGGAGGCCAGCTCGGCGAAGCGCTCCATGACCTCCTTCTCGTCGTCGAGGAAGGCGCGGCCACGCTCGCGATAGGCGATGCCGATCGCGCCGCGCACCTGGTCGCCGACGGTGAGCGGGACGCCGATGCAACTGTAGAAGGCCCCCGGCCCGTACTGCGCGTCCGTGCGCTCCGGCCAACGGTCGTGATCATCGACCACGAGCGTCTCGCCCGTGGCGCAGACGATCCCGCCCACGCCGTCCCCGACCCACTTGCGATAGCCGACGAAGGGCTCGAAGACACCGAGGCCGACCTTCATCTCGATCTCGTCTCCCTCGCCGTCCCGTAGGTAGACGAAGCCGTGCTCGGTGTCGCACAGGCCGGCGGCGCTACGGACGACCTGGGTCAGCACCTCCGGCACGGCGCGACGGTTCATGAGCTGCACCGCCGTATCGTGCAACGAGCGACGCAAGGTGTTCTGTCGCCTCAGGGCCGTGGCGGTCTCTTCGAGCTGGGCGTTGGCTTCGGTGAGCTCGTCCTGCGCCTGCCTCAGATCGCGGATCATGGCGTTGAAGGAGCGGCCCAGCCGGCCGAGCTCGTCCGGCCCCGCGACGTCCACCTGTGTGTCGAGCTCGCCACGCGCCACGTGTTCCATGCCGTAGGCGAGGCCGCGCACCGGCCGTAGGACGAAGGTGCGTAGGATCTGATCGATCAGCAGGGAGAAGACGGCGATAGAGAGCAGAAACACCATCGTGCGATTCCGCACGTCCCGCCGGATCTCCGCAGCGACGCGCTCGAGGGTCGACTCGATGGCGACGGTCCCCACCACCTCACGGGCGATGTGCACCGGGGCCACGACCCTGATGTTTCGGCCATCGATGGCCTCGACGAACTCGTGCCGGACATCGTCCAGTTCACGGACCAAGCGGCAAAGACAGTTTCCGGGCTGGCCGACCCGATCGATGTCGTCGCTGGCAATCGTCAGCAGCCCACCCTTGTGCGGTACGTGGACGTCGATGCCCACGATCTCGGGATCGAGCCACATCATCTTCTGGATGGTGGCGTGGAGAAGGTCCGTATCTTGCCACTCGTCGACGGTTCGGATGCTTGCGTCCACTGCCCGCCCGGCCTGGGTCGCGCGCTCGAGGTGGATCCCCTCGAGTCGATCGCGGGTCTGGCTGGTCGTCCACGCGACGTAGGGCACGAAGAGCATGCCAGCCGCGAAGGCTACCGCACCGATCACCTTGACGGAGAGTCGAGCGCGTAGCGGATGCAGCAGGCTCCGTGGTATCCCCAGCGACGTCTCGTCTGCGACGGGGCGCCGTGCCGCCGTGCGGCGCTGCCTACTCGCCGACCGATGCCTCATAACTCTCACGGATCTCGTCCAGGCGGCCGGAGCGCTTCAACACGCGTAGGGTCGCGTCGATCTCGGCCATCAGGGAGTCTGCGCCTTTGCGCGTCACGACGCCATAGTAGGACTGGCGCAGCGGATCGCCGATCATCTCGATCTCGGGGTCGGAGGCGGTCAGGAAGTGCATCAGTGCCGCGTCGACGTCTCCCGACTCGAGCGCCTCGAGACGCAGATCCTCGTTGTCGAAGGGCACGACGTTCTCGTTGTCGATGTGCTCGGACTCCTGCGCCACCTCCTCGCCGATCGTGCCCGCGATCACCCCGACCCGCTTGCCTCGAAGGTCCTCTAGCGAGCCAATCTCCGTGTTGCCCGCGCGCACGGCGACGTAGGTGCCGGCGTTCAGGTAGGGTGCGCTGAAGTCCATCGTCTCCTGCCGCTCCGGGGTGATCGTCACCGCCGAGAGGACCGCGTCGACACGGCCCTCCTTCACGGCGTCGAAGAGATCGTCGAGGGGCATCGTCTCGACACGCATCGATACCCCGATGCGCTCGGCGATCTCGCGCCCGAGGTCCATGTCGATCCCGACCGGTGTGCCGTCCTCGTCGTAGAACGCCATCACACCGTAAGGGATGTCACTCCCGATCACGAGTTCGCCGCGCTCGCGCACCTCCGCGAGCGCGCTGTCGGTCGGCGCCGTGCCGCCTTGCGAGTCGCAGGCGGCCAGCACGCCGGCCAGCGGGACCAGCGACAGAACGGCCATCCAGCAGCGATTCACGTGCATCAGCATCACCCTGTCCCCACCTTCTCTGGGGCGCGGCCCCAAAGTCGGCCGACGCCCCCCGTAAGCCCCCCCCCCCGCGTGCCGCCCAAGGCGCGGGTGAGACCTGAAGCAGTATACCGGGCGGCCTGTGACACCCCTTCACAGACGTGTCTCGAGTGGGACACGATTACCTAGGCCATCTGGCGGACACGGGTCGCTCCAACGGCCGATGCGCGGAACGAGGTCAGGGCGCGACACTGGAGAATAGGCGCTGAAGCAACGCGGTGCGCCGATCGTCTGAAGCCCATGCCCATGCCAGGGGAGCCCCGCCGTGAATCCGCTGAACGTATCGCTCGCACGCCGTACGATCCTGAAGCGCCTCGGTGCCCTCGGCGCGGTGCCCCTCGTCGGCGTCGTCGGCGCGGCCTGTCGCGCCGAGCCTCCGGCACCCGCTGCCGATGCGGAGGTGTCCGGCTATGGCGAAGGCGAAGCCGCCGAGGAAGCGAGTATCGCTGCCGCCGTCGATGGTCAAGAAGAGGCGCCGCCCGAGCCGGTGAACGTCGATTACCTGCCCAATCCCGAGACCGCGCCGCCCGTGGGACGCACTACGAACGAGACGGTCCAGGTCACGATCGAGTGCAAGGAGCTCGAGGCCAAGCTCTCCGACGGTGCCTCCTACACCGCGTGGACCTTCGGCGGCACCGTGCCCGGCCCGATGATCCGCGTGCTCGAGGGCGACACGGTCGAGCTGACCCTGACCAACGCTTCGGACAGCACGGTCGGTCACAACATCGACCTGCACGCCGTGACGGGCCCCGGCGGTGGCGCGGCGATCACCAACGTCGGCGTCGGCGAGTCGAAGAGCATCTCCTTCAAGGCGCTGCATCCGGGCGTCTACATCTACCACTGCGCGACCGCGCCGATCGACCTGCACATCGCCAACGGCATGTACGGCCTGATCGTGGTCGAGCCCGAGGGTGGCCTGCCGCCGGTCGATCGCGAGTTCTACATCTGCCAGGGTGAGGTCTACACACCCAACCCTGCCGGCACGCCGGGCAAGCAGCAGTGGGACATGGTCTCGATGTCCAACGAGAATCCCAGCCACGTCGTCTTCAACGGCGCCGTCGGCGCCATCGCCGGCGAGGAGCGTGGCTTCAAGGCCAACGTCGGCGAGACGGTGCGCATCTTCTTCGGCGTCGGTGGCCCCAACAAGACCTCCTCTTTCCACGTCATCGGCGAGATCTTCGACAAGGCAGCCACGTGGGGCTCCTTCTCCTCGATGGCCGAAGACGTGCAGACCATCAGCGTCGCCCCCGGTGGCGCGACGATGGTCGAGTTCGACCTGCAGGTGCCGGGCACCTACATCATCGTCGACCATGCGCTCAGCCGCCTGACCAAGGGCGCCGCCGGGCACATCCTGGTCGAGGGCGACGAGGCCCCCGACATCTATCGACAGCTCTAGCGCGCATGCTGGCGCGCTGGGCACTCTCCTCCTACGCCGTCTCCGTCCTGCTCCTGGCCTGCACGGCCTGCGGTGGGACGGAGGCGGTGGTCGGGGGGGATCTGGGCGGTCGCACAGGGCGGGCGCCAGCGGCCTGGCTGCTCTCCCTCGAGGACGGCTCGGTCCTGCGCCAGGACCCCAAGGCGCGTCAGGAGGTGCTCGCGCCGTGGGGCCGCAGGGAGCCGGAGGACTTCAGTAACCCGGGCGTCGTGCTCCAGGCGCCGGTGATCGACTACGATCCGCTCGCTCGCATCCTGTGGTACAGTGACTCCCACGAGTCCATTCGCTCGGTCCGCCTGGCCGACGGTGAGTCGGGCCCGGCCTTCGTCGGCTTCGCCGACACGGCGATCCAAGGCTGCGGCGTCACCTCGAACGGCCGCCTCTTCGCGATCGACCCCATCCGGCGCCTGCTCTACGCGCCGATGCTGACCGGGCAGGTCCTGGCCTACGACCTGGAGACCCAGGACGTGCGAGCCCACATCCCGATGTCGACCTTCGACGACCTGATCCTCGGCCGCTACCGCACGCTGGCGGTCGATCCCGGGGCGATGCTCTGGGCGCTCGACGAGCACGGCAACGCCCGCGAATACGATCCGGAGCGCGCCGTGGCCACCGGACGCATGATCGAGGCCGACGCGGTCGGCCTGGCGGTGGACGCCGGGCGCGGCCTGCTGCTGCTGCGCGAGGTAGAGGAGGTGCGCGCGGTGTCGCTGGAGACGCTCGAGGCTGTGGAGGCCAGCGTGCCCGGAGGACCCGACATCAGCCAGGCCGTGCCGATGGCCGCAGAGGTGGTGGCGGGACGGTAGGGGATGAGGCGCCCAACATGCCGATGCGGGTCCACGGGGAGGCCTCCTTGTCTGGAGGCGCACGGTCGTCCGATGTGCGGGCCAGGGGCGGAGTCGTGCGGGGGCCCGCCCCCCAAGCTCGCGAGTCGCGGACGACCTGCACGCGAGACTCGCCGGCGAAAGGCGGGCGCGTTATCGTGGCGGACATGGTGCGTCCTGGAAGCTGCGTGCGTCTAGCGGGTGAGAGTCCCGCCCGGGAAATCGCCGGAGAGCCCGGTAGCAGGCCCCAGTCCTGTGGAGAGATCCGTAGGGCCGAGCGGGGCGTCAAGAGCCTCCAATGGGAGGGAGCAACCAAGCGGGCCGTAACATGAAGTGAACGTTGCAGCCCCGTGAGATGATCAGCCGAAAGGTGCCTGGGAGGGCCGAGCCGCTCATGTCACGGCGAAGGCCACGCACAACATGCTGGATCCGGAACGGATGTTGGGCCTCCCCGGGGTATGGACGGCGGCACGCTTGGAGAGAGGCACGCGGAACAGGAGAGACCCTCCCCGGCGGCCTGCGTCGGGCAAAGACCGGACGCATAAGCGCGGGAGCGTGAAAGCGGACGGAGCCGGGAGGGAGTCCGAGGGGCCCGTAGTACCGAGGAAGGTGAGGAACAGAAGTCACCGGAGGGAAGGGGCCCTACTTCGGTCGAGTCGGAGCGGAGGTACGTGCGAGGGCATGGTCAAGCGACCCAACAACCCCGAAGAGAAAGTACGCCAACTCCAGCGACGGCTATGGGTGTGTGCCAAGCAGAGCAGGACACGGCGTTTCCACGCGCTGTACGACCGGATCTACAGGGGTGACGTCCTGAGGGAAGCGTGGAAGCGAGTGCGCGGGAACGCAGGAGCAGCCGGGGTGGACGGCCAGACGCTGGGGGCCATCGAGGAAGATGGCGTAGCGGCGTTCTTGGACGAGATCCAGGCAGACCTGCGGGCAGGCCAGTATCGCCCGAGCCCGGTGAGAAGGCGGTACATCCCGAAGGCGGGAGGCAAGCGGAGAGGGTTGGGCATCCCGACGGTGAGGGACCGAGTGGTGCAGATGGCGACGAAGCTGGTGATCGAGCCGATCTTCGAGGCGGACTTCGAGCCGTGCAGCTACGGCTTTCGGCCGAAGAGGAGCGCGACGCAAGCCCTGGAGGCGATCCGCGTAGCGGGGAACCGGGGCGGCAATCACGTAGTGGATGCGGACATCGAGCGCTACTTCGACACGATCGACCAGGAGCGGTTGCTGGAGATGGTGTCGGAGCGGATCTCGGACCGGAGGGTGGTCAAGCTGATCCGGCAGGTGGCTGAGGGCCGGGGTGATGGAGGACGGGACGGTGAGGCCGACGCTGGCGGGACCCCGCAGGGCGGCGTGATCTCGCCGTTGTTGGCCAACATCTACCTGAGCTACCTGGATCGGGAGTGGACGCGGCGACATGCCCACCTGGGGCAGCTTGTGCGCTACGCGGACGACTTCGTGATCTTGTGTCGCCGGCCGAGCCAGGCGCGGGAAGCGCGGCGACGCGTGGAAGCGCTGCTGGCGGAGCTGGGCCTGAAGCTGAACACGGAGAAGACGCGGGTGGTGGACCTGAGCTGGGGCAAGGAGAGCTTCACGTTCTTGGCTGTGTGATCCGCAAGTGTCGTAGCGTCCAGCGGAGTCCGCGGCGCTACTACATGCAGCGGTGGCCGAGCCCGGAGGCGATGAAGCGCCTGCGCCACAGGGTCCACGACCTGACGACGGTACGGGGAAACAGCGCGGGTGACGTCAGCGACGTCATCCGGGCATTGAACCCGGTGCTCCGTGGGTGGGGCAACTACTTCCGGACCGGAAACGCGAATCGGAAGTTCAACCAGATGGAC
>CBDCWV010000008.1:0-312587 GCA_965223565.1 Myxococcota bacterium
CGAGCCTCTCGCTGGAGAAATTCGGGCACGATCGCTTCGCCGGGAATCAGATTCGGCAGCGCCAGCCAGTCGACCCGAAGCGCCCGGGCAGCCCAGGCGGCCGTCAGGGGATGGGCGCGCGCCGCAACGACCATCGGGCAGCCGCGCAGCATCAGCTCGAGCGTCGTCGTACCGGGCTTGACGAGCGCCAGGTCGATCGCGTCGAGCAGCGCGCGACTGACGGGCAGCAGCTCGACGCGATCCGGGCCGATCGGCCCGCGTCGATTCGCCCGCCGCAGCTCGGCCCGCAGCCAGGGCGCGTCGAGGGTCGGTGCGAGGGCGACCACGGCGCGCGCGCGATCGCCGTCCGAGCGCGCGCGGCACCAGCGCTCGAAGGCAGCGAGGTGGAGCGGCAGATTGCGAGCGACCTCGTTGCGCCGGCTCCCGGGAAAGAGTCCGAGCCAGCAGGCCGCCGAATCGAGCCCGAGCGCCTCCCGCGCGCGCAGCCGGGCATCGTCCGCGACGGGCTCCGCGAGCGGCGAATCGAGGATCGGGTGACCGACGAAGTCGACGGCGACGTCGCGGGCGGCGTAGAAATCGCGCTCGAAGGGAAAGAGCACTGCGATACGGTCGCTGCGCGACACGAGCTTGCGCAGACGGCCCGGACGCCAGGCCCAAAGCTGGGGCGCCACGAAGTAGAAGATCCGCGCACGCGATCGCCTTCGCAGAGCCCGCGCCAGCGGCAGATTGAAGCCCCCGGAATCGACGAGAACGGCCAGGTCGGGTCGCCGACGCTCGGTCTCCTTGAGCATCACGCGGCGGATCGCAACGAAATCCACGACGGCGGTCGCGAGCTCGAAGAGCCCGCCTACGGCCAGGCGTCTCTGGTCGGCGACGAGCTCGACGCCAGCAGCCGCCATCTGCGCGCCGCCGAGCCCGAAGAATCGAAGATCGGCCGGATCGCCCAGACGGCGCCTGAGCGCGCGGACGAGCGCACCAGCGTGTGCGTCGCCCGACGCATCAGCCGCCGAGAGCAGGATCGTCGGCATGCGCGACGCCTCCCGTCGACGCCGAGATCGCTCGCTGGACACGCTCGACCAGCTCGACCGCCGCGACGCCGGCCGCGGCATCGTTTTCCGGCGCCGCGCGCGTGCGACAGGCATGCAGAAAATCCGCCCACTGATGGTCGAGCGGCTCGTGCTGCCGCGCCGCGGGGTCCGCCCCGGCGTCCTCGGCGTCGTCGTCATCGCTCCGCGCCGACAGCGCCCCGGTCAGCAGGTCCGCCTCGACCGTCGCGCGAGCCCCTTCGATTCGGATGCGTCGGACCCGCTCCTTCGCGACGCGACTCGCGCGCAGTCGCGCCTCGGCACCGGCTGCGAAGCGAAGCAGCACCTCGGCCTCGTCGATTCGGTCGTGCGCAACACATCGCCCAGCGGCCTCGACGTGCGTGATCGCGTCACCGAGCCAACGCGATACCCAGTCCAGGTCGTGCAGCATGAAATCCTGGACGACGTCGAGGTCGAGACCGCGATCGGCGCGCGGCTGCAGCCGATCGACTTCGATCCGACGTACGGTCCCCGCACGCGCCGTCGCCGCTCGCCAGGTCGGGTCGTACCACTCGACGTGTCCAACCTGAAGCACCCGCTCGTGTGTCCGTGCGAGACGTGCAAGCTCTCGGGCACCTTCGGCCGAGGGCGCCAGCGGCTTCTCGACCAGGAGATCGAGCCCGCGAGCGATCAGCGTTCGCGCGACGTCGACGTGTCCGCTCGCGGGAACGCCGACGATGGCCGCATCGGCTTCGTTCGATCCGCACGGCAGCGACGTACGCGCTTCGCCGCCGAACTCGTCGACGACGCGCCGGCTCCGCGCCGGATGCCGATCGACGACGGCGACGAGCTCACAATCGCCGCGCTCCGTGGCACGGCGCCGAATCGCCCGCGCATGCAGCCGACCCATCGCACCGGCACCGACGACCACGACCCGGAGCGGCCTCACGGGGCTTCGGTGTCCGCAACGAAGCCCCAGACCGCGATTCCCGCTGCATCGGCGGCACGCGCGAACGACTCGCGCGCGACGACGAGCGTAGCGCCCGCCTCGACTGCGAGCGCCGAAGCGCCTGCCCGTCGCATGCTTGCGATCGTCGCGGGACCGACCGCTGGCAGATCGAAACGCCGATCCTGCCCGGGGCGAGCCGCCTTGACGATCGTCGTGGCGCCGGACACGTGGTGCGCGGCGCGCCGGATCAGGGCATCCGTCCCGTCGGCCGCTTCGACCGCCACGACGACGCCGTCGTGGACAGCGACCGCCTGGGCGGTATCCGATCCGGTCGTCGCGCGCGGGCGCTTCGCCAGCGCTGCCCATCCGACCGCCGCGTCCCGCCGTTCGCCGTCGCCGGGCTCGCGCGTCGCGATCCGGCCGCGAGGCGCGAGGAGCGGAGCGAGCAGGTCGTCCTGCCGGCAGATCTCGAGCCCGTGCGACTCGAGCCAGCCGGCGAGCGCCGCCGTCAATGCGTCGTCGCCCCACCCATCGAGGCTCGCGAGCAGGCGCCTCGCTTCGGCGTCGGGTGCCAGCCGCTCCGGCTCCGCGAGCAAGCGTTCCTTCGAGAACTTCCCGACGACGAGCAGGCGCTCGATTCCGCGCGTGCGGAGCTTCGCGACCAGCGCCTCGAGCTGTCCGAGCGGCATCCGGTGGTCCGCTGCGAGCCCTTCGGCGAGCGTCGCATCGGTCTCGGGCGCAGCCGGATCGCAGGCCGGCGCGCCGCAGCGGTCGGCTTCACTCACACCGTCGAAGGCGAAGAGCTCACACGCGAGGCCGTTCGCCGCGAGAATTCGACGCGCTTCGCCGGGCAGGGAGCCCGCACCCGCGATCAGGCCGACCTTGCCACCTGGACGCTCTCCGGACTTCGCGCCCGCTACCCGCATCGCCCTCGCTCCCGCGTCCAAGCGCGCCTCCCCTCGGCGGGCCCCGCCAGTGGCGCGACCGGAGCCATCGCCGACGCCTCGGCCGAAGCCCTCGCCCCCGAGCCGATCAGCGACAGAAGCCGCGCTCGGTCTTGCGCAGGAAGGAGACCATGCGCTCGACCTCCGGGACGGCGCCGATCTCTTCGTCGACCCGCGCGAGCGCGTCCTCGAGTCTCAGCTTCGATTGGAAGATCAGGTGGAACGCGTGCTTGATCTGGGCACGGGTCTTGGGCGGAATCCCGCGTCGCCGCATGCCGACCGCGTTCAATCCGACCAGGCGAGCGCGGTCGCCCGCCACCATCGTGAACGGGGGCGCATCGAGCGAGAGCTTCGCGCCACCGGCGACCATCACGGATTCCCCCACCCGCGCATACTGGTGGAGCCCCGTATAGGCGCCGAGCACGGCGAAGTCGTCGACCTGTGTGTGGCCACCGAGTCCGCAGAAGCTCGCGATGATCGTGTTGTCGCCGATCTGGCAGTCGTGACCGATATGCGCGCTGTTCATCAGGAAATTGTCGTCACCGACCCGTGTACAGCCGCCGCCACGCACGGTTCCGACGTTGACCGTGACGTGCTCACGAATCTGACAACGCGCACCGATCTCGAGCGCGCCGATCTCGTCGGGGTTCGGGTCGGCGCTCGCCTCACGGTCCTGAGGCGCACCGCCGAGGCAGGCATGGGGAAAGATCCGGCAATCGGGACCGATCCGTGTTCGCCCGATCAAGGTGACGTGCGCCGCGACCTCGACGCCGCTCGCGAGCTCCACCTCGCGACCCACGAACGAGAACGGGCCGACGACGACGTCGGCGGCGAGGATCGCTCCGTCTTCCACGCAGGCCGTGGGGTGGATCGTCGGCGTCGACATTCCGGGCGCGGCCTCAGTTCTTGCGGTTGAAGGTCTTGATCACGAGGTCGGTCAGGTCGAGCGCCTCTCGGCGGTAGACCAGGCCCGGCGCATCCGAGAGCATGATCGCCGAGAACTCGTTCTCCTGACCGACTTCGCGGACGACTGCGATGAACTTCTCCTGCAGTGGACCGAGCAGGCGCTGTTGGTCGATCTCCAGCTTCGTCTTCTCTTCCTGGCCCTGGCTCTCGATTCGATTGCGCAGCTCGACCATATCGAGCTGCTTGGCCTGAACGGCGTCCTTCGACATCACGAGCTGCTTGGCCTGCAGCTCCTTCTGCATCTCCTCGAGCTGCTCGACCATCGGTTGCAAGCGCCCCTGGGCTTCCCGGGCCTTGCGCTCGAGCTCCTGCTGGGCGGCCTTGCCACTATCGACGGAGGCGAGGACCTGCTGCGCATCGACGAAGCCGACCTTCACCGGATCGTTCGTCGCGCCGAGGCCCCAGCCGATCGCGAGGCCCAGGCCGAGCAGCAGGGCGACGCGCTCGAGCCTGAATCCAAGCCTCGTGTCCCGTTTCGTATCCAATTCCATTTCGTCGTTTCCCCCGTACGGATCGCCGCGAGCCGGTCGATCCGACTAGATTGATAAGGGTCGCGCCGCCCGTGCGAGCGGCCCACTCGGTCAGATGCCCAATCCCCCGACCGAGAACTCGAAGACCGGACTCGACTCGTCGGAGCGGGGATCGATCGGAAAACCGAGGACGAGCTGCAGCGGACCGAAGGGTGAAAACCACAACACCCCGCCGCCGTAACCGTAGCGCCACTCGGAGGCGTCGAACAAGAGATCCCCCTCGACGAAGGCATTGCCGCCATCGATGAAGCCGAATCCGAGCAAGCCGATCTCCTCGGAGATCGGGAATCGGTACTCGAGGCTGCTGCTGATGAAGGAGCTCCCGCCGATCACCTGGGTTTCGTTGACGTCCGCGAAATCCCCGTAGCGGTCGTCGCCGAGCGAGTTACAGACACCGTTTCGGTTGCCGAAGTTTCGCGCCGCCGCCGTGTCGTTGCAGACCGCACTCACCTGGCCCGTCGAGTAATCCGTGCGTAGCTCCGTCCCGACGGGGTGGTAGACACGTCCCGAGGGCAGCTCCGTGGAACGCAGCTCTGCGCGACGGGGCCCGAGCGAGCGACCCTCATAGCCGCGGAGTCGCGTGCTGCCGAGCCCGCCCAGGAAATAGCGTTCCGTGAGGGGTAGCCGGATATCGTCGTCGATGTCGTCGATATTGGCGACGTTCGTACAGTTGGCGGGATTCGCGCAGATCGTCGAGCTACGGAAGCCCAGGTCGAAGTCTTTCACGCGGTTGAAGGGCAACGCGTAGCCCAAGCGTGTGCTCAACACGAACGTCGAGCGATCGAAGAGCCAATCCGGCGCGCCGAAATAGTACCCGCCGCGCGCCTCGAGGCTGAGGAATTTCGAGAAGCCGCCGAGTCCCGCGTACTCGAGCCCGGCGCTCGCCGCGTAGCCCTGGGTCGGGGCGAAGCGGTCGTTGCGGGTGTCGACACCGACGTTCAATCCGATTCGGCTCGTGCTCTGCCTGCCCTGCAGCACCTGTCGCGTGATCGGGGACGCGAGTGCGTTCAGGTTCGCGTCCTGCTCGACCTTGCGCTGGGAGAAGCCGTAGCGAAGTGAGATCGACGCACTGTTGTCGATCGTGAGCGGGTGTCCGACGGCGAACTCCACGCCCTGCTGGTCCTGCTCGAAGTCGTCGAAGCGCACCTGGGTCAGGAAGGCCGTGGCGCTGAAGCTGAAGGTCGAGCCCAGGAAGTAGGGGTCTGTCAGGGAGATGAAGTAGCGGCTCGAATTGCCGCCGATATCGGCCGAGATGTTGGCGCCGTAGCCCCTTCCGAAGAGATTCGATTGAGAGAGGGAGGCCGTGAAGATGAAGTTGTCGGCCGACGAGAAGCCGGCGCCAAAGCTGAAGGCGCCCGTCGGGCGCTCCACGACGTTCACGTCCAGGTCGAGCTGGGACGGATCCTCGGTCGTGTTGGGCTCGAACGCGACGTCCTCGAAGAAGCCGAGTCGCCGGATGCGGAAGCTACTCACCTGGAGTGCCCGCGCAGAATAGAGCTGGCCTTCGACGAGCCGGATCTCACGTCGGATGACGGAATCGACCGTGCGCGTATTCCCGCGAACGTCGACGTTGCGCACGAAATAGAGCGGACCCTTCTCGACCGTGAATTCGACGTCGACCGTCAGGTCTTCCTGATTCGTTCGCGTGAGCGGATTCACGTTCGCGAAGAAGAAGCCGCGATCCGTGTAGTGTGCTTCGAGCGTCTCGACGTCTGCGGTCAGCTCCGACCGGCTGAAGACCTCCCCTTCCGCGAGGTCGATCTTCTCGCGTAGCGTGTCGAGATCGATCGTCTCGTCGCCTTCGACCGACAATTCGCCGACCTTGAACTGGGGCCCCTCGACGATCTCGACCTTAAGGAAGAGCCCTTCTTCGCGCGCATCGACCTCCGGCCCGAGGACGCGCGACTGGACGTAGCCGTTGTCGGTGTATTTCTTCTCGACCAGACGCATGTCACGCAGGAAGATCGGCTCGGCGTAGGTGCCCGTGCGATCCAGCCAGCTCGTCGCCCAGGAATAGAATCGCCAGGTCTTGGTCGAGAAGCCCTCCATCAGCTCCGCGTCGCTGAAGGCCTCGTTTCCGACGAACTCGATCTCGCGCAGCCGGAGCTTCTCCTTCTCGTCGACGTCGAAGTTGATCGCAACGGATCCCTCCGTGATCTCTTCGATCTCGAAGCTGACGTCCGCCAGGTAGTACCCCTCGGTGCGGTAGAGGGCCGATATCCGCTCCCGATTCTCACGCAGCAGTGGATAGTCGAGTGGAACGCCCGTCGTCAGCGTGAGCGCGTCCTTGATCTTGTCGCCGTCGATGTTGTCGTTGCCCGAGATCGCGATCTCACGAACGACCGGGCTCTCCTCGACCTCGAAGACGACGGCTATTCCATCCGCGGACTCGTCCATATAGACGCGCACGTCACTGAAGAAGCCCTGCTGGAAGACCGATCGGACGTCGCGCGAGATCTGCCCAGGGTCGTAGGCCGCGCCGGCGACCGTGCGCAGCCGCGCGCGGATCGCGTCCTCCTCGACGCGCTTGTTGCCCCGGATGACCACTGTCGTGATCGGCGTCGTCGACCCCACGCCGCCCCCGCCGGCGAAGATCCGCTCCGCGAGCACGACCTGATAGACGACAGCGACGCCCTCCTCGCCCTGCTGGGATCGAACCGAGACGTTCGCAACCCGGGGATCGCCCTCGATCCTGCGACGGTCGGCTTCGACCAGCGCCGGATCGAAGGGCGCGCCACGCGCGAGCTCGAGCGGAGCGGCGAGCTCGGACGCGATTGCGTCGACGCCCGCTCCCTCGAAGCGGATGTCGACGATCCGATTCGGCACCCCACCACTGACCGTCGCCGCGACCTGATCGGCCAGCTCGCCCAGTCGGTCGAGCAGCTCGCGATCGCTATCCGCCGTCAACACGAGCGAGGTGCTCGACGATCCGCGCGCAGCGGGAACGACGCGCACGTCGACGCTGAAGCGCCCCGCCAATTGCGTCACGCTCCCCGCGACGAGCCCATCGAGACCGAGCGCCTGGGCACGGGCGCGTAGTGCCGCATCCGAACGATCCGACTGCTCGAAATCGATCGACCCGACCTCGCTCGACTCCTCGTCCTCGAGCGCTCGCAGCGCGACGGCACTCACCTCGCCGCCGGCCTCGATCCGCTGGGCGAGCAGCTCGTCGAGCGTGCCGCTGAGAAAGCCGAGCGAGGCGGCGCTGTGCAACCGGAAGGGCAGCACCGCCACGCGTTTCGACGCGCGGCGCGAGAGTGGCAGCGCGCCATACTCGACGCGACCTTCACGTGCAGCATCGGACGACGGGGATGTCGCGGAGCTCTCGGAGGCGTCGCGCCCCTGGGCGAAGGCGAGGCCCGCCGGCCCGACCGAAGAGAGGAGCGCCAGGATCACGAGCGTCAGATAGGCGACCGAGCCGATCGTTCTGCGCGGCCCGATCGGCCGGCGCATCGATTGCCGCTTCGGCCTTCGAATCATCAACACCCGGCCGGACCTCCCCCACGCGGCCGGCCGGCCGCGAAAATCGCGCGGAGGGTATGCGAGGGGAAGGGGCCTTTCAATGGTGGCTCGAGCTCCGGGAAGGCGTCGCAACCGGACGCTGCGGACACGAAACGCCGCTCCGCGAGCGAGAAAAAGAGCGTCCGCCGGCGCACCGACCTCCCGCCTGCGGTGTCTCTGTCCGATCGACTCGCGTGCGCAGCGAGGACCAGCGGCTCAGACGACGGCTCGACCGACGTCGACTACACCATCCGCTTCGTGGAGCCGCCCGCCGCGCAGCACCATCACGCGTCCGAGCTGCTCGGCCATGCGCTTGCTGTGCGTCACGACGACGAGCGTCGTCCCGCGGTTGCGGTTCATCTCGAAGAGGAGCTCCGCGACTTGATCGCCAGTGGCCGGATCGAGATTGCCCGTTGGCTCGTCCGCGAGCACGAGCGGCGGATCGAGCACGAGCGCCCGTGCGACGGCGACCCGTTGGCGCTCGCCGCCCGAGAGCTTGCCCACGGCGTGCTCGACACGCTGGGCCAGGCCGACGTCGCCTAGCATCGACTCCGCGCGCGGGCGCATCTCGTCCTGGCGGAGCCCTTGGATCAGACCGGGCATCATCACGTTCTCGACCGCGCTGAACTCGGGCAGCAGGTGGTGGAACTGGAAGACGAAGCCGAGGAAGCGGCCGCGCAGAGACGCCAGCTCCTCTCGCGATCGCGCGAAGACGTCTTCTCCGCGAAATCGGATCGAGCCCGCCGTCGGATGATCGAGCGTGCCCAGCAGATGCAGCAGGGTCGACTTGCCGACACCGGATTGACCGACGATCGCGACGCGATCTCCCTCGGCGATCTCGAGATCGAGGCCCTCGAGCACGCGTACCGATCCCGCCCCACTCGCGAACGAGCGCGACAGCCCACTGATCTCGACGAGCGGCGCACCGTTCGCGATCGTGTCGTTTGGCAGATCACTCATGCTGCGGCCCCGCGCTCGCATCGTTGGGCAGGTCACTCATGGCGCAGGCCCGCAGCCGGGTCGATCCGCGCACCCTGGCGGCTCGGAAGGAGCGTCGCACCGAGCGAGAGCACCATGGCGATCGCGGCCACGCCGGCCACCTGCGCAGGATCGACGCGCGAGGGCAGCTCGCTGAACTGGTAGACGCTCGCCGGCAGGGTGTCGATCCCGGTCACGCGTTCGATGATCTCCTGGATCCACGACAGCTGACCGGTCACGGCAATTCCGGCAGCGACGCCGATCGCCGTCCCGAACAGCCCGATCAACGTGCCCTCGAGCGCGAAGATCCGCTCGATCAGCGCATCCTCCGCGCCCATCGCCTTGAGGATGGCGATGTCGCTCGACTTCTCCATGATCATCATCACGAGCGTCGCGACGATCACGAACGCGGCGACGACCATGATCATCGTCAGCAGCAGGAACATCATCACGCGCTCGGTCTTGAGCGCCTGGAAGAACGCCGGAAAGACCTCCTTCCAGTCGCGGCTGTAGTAGGGGTAGCCGAGCCGCTCCTGCACCTGCTGACCGACGACCTGCGACCGGTAGTGGTCCGTCGTGCGCGCCTCGATTCCGTCGACGACCTCACCCGTCTTGCGAAAATCGCGCGCCGCCTCGAGTGTCGTATACGTGAAGGCTTCGTCGTATTGATAGAAGCTCGATTCGAAGATGCCGACGACGGTGAACCTCTTGAGTCGGGGGCCGGGCCCGAGCGGTGTCGGCGGTCCGCCGAAGGGCGAGATCAGCAGCATGCGATCCCCGACGCCGAGATCCATCGAGAGTGCGAGGTGGCCACCGATGATGATGCCGGGGGCCTCGCGCGAGGCCTGGGCCTGCGCGCCATCGGTCGCGAAGCGCGCGACCAGATTCGGATGCGTCTCGCCGGGTAGTCCGCGAAGGTCGTTCTCGAGATCCGTCACGCGCGCTACCGACTCGGGATCGATCCCACGCAGGCGGACGCTCGCAATCTGACCATGGGCGCCGCGCACCATGCCCTCCGCGTCGAGGTAGGGACTCGCCGCCTCGACTCCCGGCGTCGCGCGCACCTTCTCGAGCACGACCTCGTGGTCGACGAAGGGACCGAAGCTGCTGTGGACCGTGAAATGCGCGCGGTTGCCGAGGATCTCCTCGCGCCAGGTCTGCTCGAAGCCGTTCATGACGGAGAGGACGACGATGATCAGCCAGACGCCGGCGGCGATCCCGCCGACGCAGATCGCACTGATCGCGGAGATGAAGACCTGTCGACGTCGGGCGACGAGGTAGCGCAGCGCGATGAACCACTCGACGGATCGTCGCATGGAGACGAAGCCGGCGATCGCCAGCGGGATCAGGCCGAACAGGATCGTGCCCGAGAGCAGACTGAGGACGAGTGCCGAACCGCTACCGAGCCACGCAGGGGGCGCCAGGGGCAGCAATGCCAGCAGGGCACCGGGCAGGAGGCCGAGCGCTGCGACCGACCCGAGTCGTTCGATCGTCGAGGCATCGCGACCTCCTCGTGCGCGGCGCACGCCGAAAACGAGGCCCACCGCGAGAACCGTGAGCCCGAATGCCGCCGGCGCGAGCGCGCGTGCGCCACTGGCGACGAGTGCGAGGCCGACCCCGAAGCCGGCCAGGGCCGTGGCGATGCGACTCACGGTCGCCTGCGAGAGCAGACGCGTCGCGACCCACGCGAGGCTGAGGAAGACGAGGCTCGAGACGGCCACGACACCGAGGTGCTCGAGGAAGGTCGCGCGCCACTCGCCCCAGCTATAGACGGCATCGACCGGGAAATTCTCGACCGTCGCCAGCAGCGACACGCCGAGCGCCACGGCGACCGCCGCCAGGAGCGGGGAGAGCCAGCCCCTCGCAACACGCGCGAAGCGATCCAGAACGAGCAGTGCCGAGCCCAGATAGACGAGCGTCATCGCGACGATACCGGCGGCGAGGGTCACGATGAACGCGACGGCGAGGCTTCCCCCCGCCGCGTCGAGGCTCGCCGACAGGCTCGTCCAGAGGCCCTGGAACCGGTCGGGCATCCGTTCAGCCCTCTCCCGCTCGCCCGGCGGTGCCGGATGCCTCGCTCGCGCGACGCGACTGCTCGGCCGATCGTGCACGCACGCGATCGCCCTGGCTGAGCAGCGTCGCGCGCATGAAAGCGTCGAGGTCCCCGTCGAGAACGGCTTCGACGTTTCCGATCTCGAGGTCGGTTCGATGGTCCTTCACGCGCTGTTGGGGGTGGAGCGTATAGGAGCGGATCTGGCTGCCGAATCCGATTTCGCGCTTCTCACCGGTCAACGCTTCGAGCCGCTGTTGCTGCTCCTGACGCTCGAGCTCGAAAAGCTTGGCCCGCAGGATCTTCATCGCCGTCGCGCGGTTCTTGTGCTGCGATCGCTCGTTCTGACATTGCGCGACGATGCCGGTCGGCAGGTGGGTGAGCCGCACGGCGGAATCCGTCTTGTTCACGTGCTGACCGCCGGCACCGCTCGAGCGGTAGGTGTCGACGCGCAGATCGCTCTCGTCGATCTCCACCTCGATCGAGTCGTCGATCTCGGGCACGGCCGTCACGCTCGCAAAGGCCGTATGGCGACGCGCATTGGAATCGAAGGGCGAGATCCTGACCAGGCGATGAACGCCCTGCTCCGTATTCAGGTAGCCATAGGCGTAGCTGCCTTCGACCCGGAGCGTGACGCCGCGAATTCCGGCCTCCTCCGCCGGCTGAAAGTCGAGGATCTCGGTCTTGAACTCCCGGCGTTCGGCCCAGCGCAGATACATGCGAAGCAACATCTCCGCCCAGTCACAGGCATCCGTTCCGCCGGCACCCGAATTGATCGAGAGCAGTGCATTCGCGCCGTCGTGTTCGCCGCCGAGCAGCTGCTGCAGCTCCGCGCTCTCGAGCCAGCTCTCGATCTCGCGGCATTTCGCCAGCCCCTCGTCCAGGGTCTCGACGTCCTCGGCTTCCGCCGCGAGCTCCTGCAGGACCTCCGCGTCGTCGAGACCGCCGTCGACGCGATCGTGCAACGACAGC
This sequence comes from Myxococcota bacterium, assembly GCA_965223565.1. Taxonomy (GTDB): domain Bacteria; phylum Myxococcota_A; class UBA9160; order UBA9160; family UBA4427; genus UBA4427. The sequence continues at coordinate 11,916 of CBDCWV010000008.1, forward strand.
TCCGCCTCGACCGCGTTCTTCTTGCGTCCTACGGCCTGGGCGGCGTCCGGATCGTCCCAGAGATCCGGACGCGCCATCTCGACCTCGAGCTCCTCGAGCTGGGCACGTAGACGAGCGACGTCAAAGACGCCCCCGGAACTCGTCGAAGCGCGCGCGCAGATCGCGCAGACGCTCGGCGAGCTCGGCGACGTCGAACCTGGTCTCCTGATCCCCACTCATGCCCCGTGGTCCCCTCCCTGACTCGTTTCCCGGCGCCGACCCACCCCATTGAAGACGCCCAACACGAGCACGATTGCGACGCAGGCCCCGGCGAAGACATCTCCGTGGCGCGCGTAGAACGTCGGCCTGGATTCGCGCGGCACCTCGATCTCCCCGACGACGATCGCTTCCTCGAAGAGCGCACTCCTGTGACCGACGCGCCCCCGCGCATCGATGATCGCCGAGATGCCCGTATTGGCCGCACGCACGATCGGCAAGCCGTTTTCGGCCGCGCGGAGCGACGTCATCGCCAGGAATTGGTGGGGGGCGCCGGTGCGACCGTACCAGGCATCGTTCGTGATCGCGAGCAGGACGGACGCCCCCTGGTCTGCGAAGCGTCGGACCAGATGCGGAAACAGCAGCTCGTAGCAGATCGGTACACCGACGGTCCATGCGTCGCTCGCGTCCGGGGCGGCAGCCGACTCGGGCGTCCCGAGGTCGATGGCCGAGCCGATCGCCGGGGCACCACGCGTGCGATCGACCCCGTTGGCGAGCTGGAGGTTCCGTGGCCGCTCGCCCGGCGTGACATCGTTAGAGGCGAGCCCACGCGCGAGCGATTGGAACACGCGACCGAACAACCCCCGCAGCGGCACGAACTCCCCGAACGGCACCAGATGGGTCTTGTCGTAGCGATCCCGCATCCGACCCTCGGGATCGAAGACGAAGGCCGAGTCGTAGAAGGCCGAGTAGCGTTGACCCGTCTCATCGATCTCTGCACCCATGCCACCCACGACGAGTGAGACCGCATGACGCCGCGCGAGCAGCCCGAGGCGCGAGCGCAGCCCGGGATCGTGCTCGAGCAGACCCGGGACGGCCGTCTCGGGCCAGACGATCCAATCGACCTCGCGCGCGGCCGCCGCTTCGCTCAGACGCAGGTAGGTCTCGAGGATCCGCGTGCGGCGATCGTCCTCCCATTTCTCGCCCTGGTCGATGTTGCCCTGGATTGCTGCCACACGGATCCGACGCGTCATCGGCTCGCCATCGGGCCCGGCGACGCCGTCGGGCAAGGGCGGCGGGGGCGGCAGGGCCAGCCATCCGAGACCGTGCGCCAATACGAGTCCGGCGACGATCGCGAGTGCGCGCAGCGGCATGGCCGCACGCGGCGCGAGCCAGAGGCGAGCGATCGCGATCCCGACGAGGGCCGCCCAGAACGACAGCCCGTAGACGCCGAGCGCCCGCGTCCAACCGAGCAGCGAGGTGTCGAGATGCAGGGCGTAGCCGAGCGTGGCCCAGGGAAATCCGCCCAGGAAATGGCCGCGCAGCCAATCGACCGCGACCCAGAGCAGCGCGCCGACGAACGAGGGAAAGATCGTGGCGCGTGCGAACGCCGACCAGCCCGCGGCGAAGAGCGCGGTGAAGAGCGCGACGTAGAATGCTGGCGCGAGCGGTGCGAAGACGCCGAGCAGGAGCGGCATCCCGCCGTAGCGCAACGTGACGATCATGAACCAGTGGAAGAAGACGGTGTGCGTCGCGAGACTCGCGAGCAACGCCAGGCGTACGGCACGACGTGGCGCGAGTCCTTCGAGGCCCACGACGAGCGCCGCTGGTGCTAGCCAGGCGAAGACGATCCCGAAGTCGAAGCTCGAACGACCGAGCGCCTCGGCCAACCCGACCGGCAGCTCGTGCGGAAACGAGAGGAAGGTAGAGACGCCGTAGAGGGAGAACGCGACTCGGCGCCGTCTCGCCTCCGCGATCGTCCGCTCGCGCGCCCCGCCCAGCTCGGCGCGCTCGTCATCGGCCCTCGCTACCTCGGCCGCGCTCATCTCCGCAGTGCCCGCCGGATGCGACGCTCCTCGGCGGCCATGCGCCGTGCCTCGGAATCGATTTCGTGGTCGTGGCCAATCAGGTGGAGCACGCCATGGACGAGCAGCCGCTCGACTGATTCGTCGAGGCCTCGATGGCGTTCGGCGGCCTGAGCCGCGGCCGTTTCGACGCTGATCACGACATCCCCCAAGAGACTCGAGCGATGGTCCGCGAACTCACCCTCGACGAGGGAGAAGGAAAGCACATCCGTCGCAGCCGACTTGTTCCGCCAGCGCGCGTTCAGTGCGGCGATCTCGCGGTCGTCGACCAACGCAATCGACAGCTCGGCGTCGGGCTGCCCGATCGCTCGCAGGATCGCCTGCGCGCTCCGATGCAACCGTTCGACGTCGAGCCTCGATCCCCGGATCGCCACGGGCGGCCCGGACATCACCACACTCATGCACCGTCCCCGGTCGTATCCCGGCTCGCCGTCGCTTCATCGTCGGTCCGGTCGCGACCCGCCCGGTCATCGGCCTGACCCGCCCGGTCACAGGCCTGACCCGCCCGGTCACAGGCCTGACCCGCTCGGTCATAGGCCTGGATGATCGACTGGACGAGGGGATGACGCACGACATCTCGCGGCTCGAAACGCATGAAGCCGATTCCGCGTACACCCGCCAGCACGCGGGTCGCCTCGACGAGCCCGCTCTCCGTGCCCGAAGGCAGATCGATCTGGGTCACGTCACCCGTGATGACGGCCTTGGAATTGTCGCCCAGCCGCGTCAGGAACATCTTCATCTGCTCGCCCGTCGTATTCTGCGCTTCGTCGAGAATGACGAACGAGTCGTTCAGCGTACGACCCCGCATGAATGCGAGCGGCGCGACCTCGATCGTTCCGCGCTCGATCAGTCGAGTCGCCTTCTCCATGTCCATCATGTCGCGGAGCGCGTCGTAGAGCGGACGCATGTAGGGGTCGACCTTTTCGGCCAGGTCGCCGGGCAGGAATCCCAGATTCTCTCCCGCCTCGACTGCCGGACGCGTCAGGATGATGCGCGAGATCTCCTTGCGGTGGAGAGCAGCGACGGCCATCGCCATCGCGAGGTACGTCTTGCCCGTGCCGGCCGGCCCGACGGCGATCGCGACGTCGTGCTTGCGAATCACATCGACGTAGCGTCGTTGCGCGAGATTCTTGGCGCGGATCACCTTGCGTGAGCCGCGCAGGACGTTCTCGTAGACGTCACGCAGCTGCGCGTCGGGCTCCTCGCTGAGCGTGCGAATCACGTGGCGGATGTCGGCCTGACGAACGCGCTGGCCCCGCTCGAGCAGACCGTAGAGCTCCTCGAGAACGCGTCGCGCGAGCATGACGCGCGACGGCTCCCCCGAGAGCCGCAACTCGTTTCCTCTCGCGTGGATCTCCACGCCGACCGATCGCTCGATCAAGCGGAGCGCCTGCTCACCGTCGCCGTAGAGTGCCACGGCCATCGCATTGTCATCAAAGACGAGCGTCTGCTCGTCCGACGAGCTGGCGGGATCGCGGGCGTCCGACCCTCCGTCCGCCGCAGTATCGTCGAGTTCGGATCGTGCGCGTGTCAGTGACTGGTCCTCATGTAGCTACTCGCCTGGTGACTCGCCCGATGACTCGCCTGGTGACGCTCGCCTTCCATGCCTCGCACTGACCTCTTGGCCTCGATCTCGTCAATCGCCTCGTGTCGGCGGGAGTAGCACGACCTCGTCCTCTCCCACCCGATAATAATAGTCGGCGAGCCGCTCGGGCGTCAACGAAGCGAAACGCGCTGCGATGTCGGCGTCGAGCAGAGCGAGCCGATCCGGGTAGCGACCGTGCTCGAAGAAGTGAATCTCGATGAGCGTACGCAGGGTCTCGAGCTCCTGCCGCTCGCCGAAGACCGCGGCGGCGCGCGTCGGCAACGCACTGCCCGGAATCCCCGTGTCGCCGACCGCACGGTCGTGCGTAACCAACGCCAGCAGCGAGAGTGCCGCGATCGGAATCGCGATCGCGAGCGCTGCGCGCAACAGGGGGAGGATCGGTTGCCGTGGCCGTGCGGCGCGCGGCGCGCGTGCGGGCTTCGCCGACGTGGTCGCGACGTCGATCACGCCAGCCTGACGCAGCTCGGCCAGGGCGCGCGTGGCTTCGAAGGTGCCGATTCGCGAGAGGTCGATGATCCGTCGCACGCTCAGCCGACCGTCGACCAGCTGCAGCACACGCTCGGCGTGGCCCAATCGCGCGTCGGCATCCCCCTTCGTGAGCGCGAGTGCGGCCTCGAGATTGCCCGCACGCGCGAAGACCGTGTCCTCGGAGGGAACGATATCCGCGAAGGTCTGCCACTCGTCGAGCATCCGCAGACCGTCCATCAGGATCTGCTCCGCGCCGAGCAGGTTCTCCGGCTTCGTGTCGTGATCGATTCGCTCGGCGGTGAACTTGAAGTCGCCGCTCTTGCGCCGCATCACGTCGAAGACGGTCTCGCGCGTCAAGAGATGCTGGACCTCTTCGAGTGTGCCCGGCTCGATCAGCCCGGTCGCCAGCAGCAGATCGGTCAGCGGACGCGCCGAACGTTCGCTCTCGACCCGCAGATCGTCGAGCTGGGCGCGCGTCAGGTAGCCGGAACGAACGAGCTGCGGTCCGAGCGGCTCACGATCGGTGCGCGAGCTCGCCGGCCCACCGCGCACGACACAGCCGGCGTCGAAGGCGAGAAAGATCGCATCCTCCTCGTCACCGACGACGAGCGTGCCGGTCTTGCGCTGTTGTCCGATCAGCTGAAAGACCTCGGCAATGCCGAAGTCCCGCAGATTTCCGTGAAGCGCGACAGACATGGAATTCCCTGTTGCTTGGGTGCTGCCCGCCCGTCAGCGGGCCTTGCGCACGACCATACTGAACAAGACAACGCCTACGTAGGCGACGATCGCCAGCACACCGGGCACCGCGAAACAGACGAAAGCGGCCTTGCCCATCAGGAGCGGATCCGCGAAGACACCCCTTGGCCACGTGATCCACGCCGCGAGCCAGCTGAACGAGAGCAGACCGAACATCGCCAGATCCGGTCGCCGCGCCGCGAATCCCGCCACGCCCGGAATCAGCAGCGAGAGCCCGAGCAACAGGCGATCGATTCTCGTTTCGCGCTCGGAGAGCGCCTGCAGGCGGGCCATGCGGAGCGATGGGTCGGTCGCCTCGGGATACTGAAAGAGATGATGACAATCTTCGCAGATCTCGTCGCTCCAGACCGTCTCTTCGCAGCGCGTACAGATCCGATGGCCGCATCGAACGCAGAGGCTCGCGTGGTCCCAGCGCTTCGAGAAGAGCAGACAGAGAAGCGTCGCGAGCATGAAGGCGACGGGCAGGTAGAACCAGCGCGCCCCGAGCCAACCGGGCGCGAGCAGCCGAATCGCGGGCCCGATCGGGTGGTCCGTCGACAGACCGGCCTCGATCAGCCGGGTGCGCACCAGCGACATGGGGAAGGCGAGATCCGCAACGAGCGCGGCGTCGTCCAGGCTCGACAATGCAGCGACCGCCTCCGCGTCGAGTCGCTGGGCGCGCACGAGGCTGGTCTCGTACTCCTCCATGCGAAACGCACTGGCATAGGCTGCACCGAGATTGAAGAGCAGCGTCGGCGACTCGATTTGCGCGGCGGCGCGCTCGTAGTAGCGGATCGCTTCGGCCGTGTTGTCGCGGCGGCGCTCGATGTTGCCGCGGTTCGCCAGGGCGACCCCGTCGGCGGGGTATTGCTCGATGATCGCGTCGAGTCGGGCGAGCGAAGCGGCTTCGAGCCCCTGTCGACGTGCGCGATAGGCGAGCGCATGGGCCGCAGCCCGATCTTCGGCCACCGCGCGCTCCAGACGTTCGACGTCGGCCTGGGTCTCGAAGCCCTGCACGACCGCCAGCACGCTGCGCGCGACCGGATCGCGATCGAGCAGCTGCGTGACGACCGAGGCGGTCTGCATCAGCGGCCCCATCGCGATGATCAGCAGCATCGCCGCCAACGCGAGCGCGTTTCTTTGGCTCGGGTTCCCATAGGCGAAGGCGAGCGTGAAGAGCGCGAGCGCGAGGCCGGCGAGGCCTTCGCCGAACACGAAGGGCACCGTCACGAGCGCCACGACTGCCGCCACGCCGGCGAAGGCTGGCGTCTTCCCGCTCAACAGATCGCCCATGTCGTGACCGGCGTGGGGCAGGACCTGGAGCGCCGCCAGGAAGACGAAACCGAGCGAGGCCGCGAGCATGACGATCGCCAGCAGGACCGTCGCGTTCTCGACCAGCCACAGCTGGGCCGGGACACTCACGGCCATTGCCCAGAGCGTCGCACCGACGGCGCCGATCGAAGCGCCGATATCCCCCGAGCGCCACAGCGCGAGCGCATGAGCGAACTGGAATGCAGGGCGGCCGGGCGCGAGGTCGCGGGCGAGCGCCGTGAAGCGCTCGGGCTGCTCGTCGCTCGCAGTCGCCTGAATCACGGCGGCCGGGGCGGCCAGATCGCCCAGCCCCAGCTCGAGACGCGTGCGCCGGAGGATCGCCGTCCGCTCGGCCGGCGTCGGCGTCGCCTCGGCCCAGTCTGCTGCGACCCGCTCACGTGGCACCTCGACGACTGGCGCGACGGCTGGACCGTCTTCCGCGAACCAGGGATCCGCGAGTGGGTCGGTCAGCGTCGTCTCGGCGGCGAGGTCGTCGGCGGAGGGATCCGCGGGCAAGCTCGCTCCGGCCGCGTCGGCCGCCAGCTCGTCCGTTGCATCGGCCTCGCCCACGACGAGCCCGATCAGGGTGAGCAGCGTCAGCATTGGGATCGACCTGGCAAGCGACCGGCGACGGGACAACCGAAACTCCTTTGCGGGCGGACCCGGACAAGGGGATTTGCGTCTCGCTATCGGCCGACCCGGGGCGAGCCTGAAGCATTCCCCTCGGGGATTTCGGCCCCATTCGACGGGTCTGATCGCGGTCGATCCGGTCCGGGCATTCGCGTGGCGGGAGGGCGAGGCGTGGAATGGCGTGGCGCCTCTCGCGGCGGCGAGGTGCATCTCGACGCCCGGGACATCCGCGCCTATCCTGCCGCGCCCGAAGACCGCAGAAGGAGAGGCCGTCTTGGCCAATCACAAGTCCGCCCTCAAGCGAATCCGCCAGTCCGAACGCCGCCGCAAGCGCAACCAGCACATCCGCAGCCAGATGCGAACGATGGTGAAGCGATGTCGTGATGCACTCGAGGCGGGCGATGCCAGCCGCGCAGGTGAAGCGTTCAAGGTCGCCGAGCGCGAGATCCGTCGCGCCGCCACGAAGGGCGTGATTCCCAAGCAGCGGGCCGATCGCAGCGTCGGCCGTCTGGCCCGGCGACTGAACGCCCTTGGCTGAGCGATCCAGGCTGAGCGATCCAGGCTGAGCGATCCAGGCTGAGCGACCCGTCGAGCTAGCTCGCGAGTGCCAGGACGAGCTGCTCGAGCGCGTGCTCGGGGCGCATGACGCTGCCACCTTTGAGCTCGACGTCCGCGCGATGGATCGCGCGCAGACCGCCGACCAGTCGTTGGGTGGGGTAGCGGCGTGCCTGTTGCTCGAGCTTGCGCACGACGAAGGGCGGCCCGGGTACGCGATCGCCCTGTCCCACGCGCACGAGTCGCCGGAAATGACTCGCGAGTGCGCCGAGGATGGCCGGCGGAGCGACCCCCTGCGAGAGCAGTCGCGCCAGCAGGCTCACGGCCTCCACGACGTGACCCTGACCGATCGCGTCGGTCAGATCCCAGATCGGCTCTTCGGCCACGGCGGCGACGGTCTGCTCGACATGACGGCGTGTCACCCGCTCGCCCGGCCCGGCGAGCAACGCGGCCTTCTCGATCTCCTGGCGCAGCAGCAGGAGCTGCGGCCCCACCCTGTCCGCGAGCAACGCGGCCGCCTCCGCCTCGAGATCGACACCCTGCCGCATCGCTTCCGTCGCCAGGAAGCCGGCGAGCTCACGCGCCTTCGTCGGCGCGTCACATTCGACGACGGCACCGATCGGATCGCGAAACGCCTTGACCCATTTCGTGCGCTTGTCGGCCTTCGAGGAGACGACGACGAGCACGCTCGTCGCGGCGGCCTCGCTCGCGGCGAGCCACGCTTCGATCGCCGCGCCCCAGGCCGCATCGAGCTTCGAGCCCCTGCCCTCGCTCTCCCGCAGCACGACCAGCCGGCGCGACGCCATCACCGGCAGGCTGCCCAGGGCCTCCTCGAGTCGCGGGGGCGTCGCCTTGCCGACCTCGAGCCGATCGAGATTGAAGTCCCGCGCGCCTCCATCGAGAATCTGTGCTTCGATCGCCGCGAGGGCGTCGTCGCGCAGGAGCGGCTCGCCGCCCGCGAGCAGATAGGCGGGACGGACATGATCGGCCGCGAGCTCCTCGAGGAGCTCCGCAACCTTCACGAGCCGACTCCGATCGCGCGGCTCGTGCGCGGTGGCCGAACACGCTGATCCATCTCCGCCGACGGCCTTGCCTCGGGCGCCTCGGCTTCGGACTCCCTCCCCATCCACTCGACCGCATCCGCGACGCGCGTCGACAAGACGTCGGAGAGATGCCGCAACGCCTCAAGCCGGTTGCTGCGCGTCACTTCGATGTCGGGACTGGCCAGATAGAGCTCGGTCTCGGAGAGCGTGCGCGGATCGAGTCGGACGCCCGCGCCACCCGGCCGGTGCAGCTCGAGGTCCAGCTCGAGCGTGACCGAGTACTCGAGCGCCGCGACGAAGCTCGAGAAGCTGTTGCTGCGGATCGTGAGCGGCCGGATGCGACCCCGCAACAGCCAATCGGCTGTCGCGGGATCCGAGACGAGCTCGATGCGACCGCGCAAGCGGAGCTCCCGGCGCAATGCGTCACCGACGATCCGGTCGAGCCAGGGCTCCGGGGCATCGTTGCGCAACGACGCGATCGCGATCCGGGTGACGCGCTCACCCCGATCCGCGGCTTGGCGCGCGGCCGTCGGCCCGCCCAGCACGCTGCGGTAGCCACAGCCCGTCGTGACAGCGACCAGCCAGAGCCCGATCCCGAGGCCGCATGCGGCCCAACCCATTCCGCGTCGCGGCCTGCCCTCTCGCATGCCCCATCGATAGCATGCACCCGACGCCCGGGCCCGATCACGGCAGTCTCAGCCGGCCGCGCTCCGCTCCGCTGCAACACGGCGCAGCTCTTCGAGAATGAAATCCCGCTCGGCGCGAACCTCTTCGCTGATCCGCTGGCGCAGCAGCGCGCGCGCCTCGCCGATCTCGAGGTCGAGGGCCTGCTCGAGCGTACCCTCGCGCGCCGCCTGCTCGAACTTCTCCGGCTGGTAGAGGACCATCTCCGAGACCGCGATCCGAGCCAGTCGCTCGGCGCGTTCCCGCTCGGCAGCGATCTCCGGATCGACCTCGGCAACGCACTCGGCCGAGGGCGAAGCAGCGGCTGCCGAGTCAGGCGCAGGCGGGGACGGATCGACCTGCGGCGAGGACGACGGCGGGGCCGGTGATTCACGCTGGGGGGGCGATGGCGGCGACGGCGACTCGGAGGCCGGCGGCGGCTCGAATGGCAGGCCATATCGCGGCAGGATCGTCGTCAGGGCGTCGGGTAGATCGGGACGCTCCAGATGCACATCGGCGTCGAATTCCTGCCCCGCGCCCGACTGTCCCGCGTCCGCGTCGATCGCGCCCACCAGGACGACCGGCGTGGCACGCAGGCTCTCGTTCCGTTTCACGATCTCGCAGATCTCGAAGCCGTTCATCCGCGGCAGCGCCGCGTCGACCACGACCAGCGCGGGCAGGCGCCGCTGGATTGCGAGCATCGTCTGGACACCGTCGTGCACCAGGCAGCAGCCGAGCCCCCCGCCCTCGATCGCTGCCGCGGCCGCCTTGCCGCGTGCCTCGTCGGCGTCGGCGACGAGTACCAGGCGAGCCGGATCCTCGCTGCGCGGCGCTTCCCGAGACGCCTCGGGCTGCGCCGGCGCGGACACCGGCTCCGACGGCTTCGCTGTCTCGGCCCTGGGTGCCCGCACGAGGAACACCGCAGAACATTTCGTACACCGCAGCTTCGCGCCCTCGGGACCGATTCGATCGGCCGCGACCCGGTAGCGCGCGTTGCATTTCGGACATCCGGCAACCATGCTCATTCTCCAGACTACGAGTGCATCACTCGATCAATCGGTTCATCCGCGCCGACACTCGATCCCTTCCTGCGCTGTGGCCGGGTACGCGCCGAGAGCGTACCGCCCGCTGGGAGAAGCCTCCTGCCGGGCTCGGTCCCATTGCGGCGGCACGCTCCCTAGCGTTCCGCCTGACGATCGACGAGCAGGCCAGCGACCAGCTGCCGCAATGTCTCGGGATCGAGCGGTGCCATCAGATGGGCGTCGGCTCCGAGCGCGAGCCCCTGTTGGCGATCGCACTCGGACGGCGTCGTCGACACGAGCACCAGGGGAATCGACGCGTAGCGCGGGTTCTGCTTGACGAAGGAGACGAGCTCCAATCCGTCGATATCCGGCAGCGCGAGGGCGCTGATCACCAGGTCGAAGTGCGCACGCGGAAGCTGGCGGAGGGCCTCGAAGCCGCTCGCCGTCTGGACGATCTTGCAGGGCTCGTCGAGCTCGTCGAGGCTCGCAACGATCGAGGATCGCAGCGTCGCGGAGTCCTCTACGATCAGGATTCGCCGCAAACCGTCTCCCTCGCACGTCGCTGCGCCGCTTCGATTCGTCTCCGTCTATCGGTCACCCCCGTAGCGGCTTGAGATCGGTGGAGCGAGGCGAAACGCCTCGCGGCGCGGTCGGGGTCGCGGCTGGAATCTCAGTAGGTCTCGCCGTCGACCTCCCAGAGCGCCCGCTCGAGCGCTGCCCGATCGAGTGCCAGCCCCGCGTGCTTCAGCACCACCTCGAGGCCGCTCGTGTCGGGAATCGGCCGATCGCTGGGACCCTGGTCGCCGTAGAGGAGCGCGATCACGCTGTCTCCGCTCACGATCGGCCCGAGGTAGGAGATCGGGGGGCGCTCCTCCCCGAAACGCGCCAGGAGGTCGACGTCGGCCTCGGTTCGCGGTGGGCCGACGAGCGAGGTCCCCGTATCGAGGACGCGCCGGATCCAGCCCGCTTCGCAGGCGGGCAGCGTGATCGGCGGGCTCGGATCGAGCGGATCGACCTCGAGCGCGGGAATGCCCCGACCCGCGATCGCGAAGACGGCCTCTTCTCGCACGATCAGCACCGCCACGCGTGCGAAGCTCTCGGCTGCGAAATCGAGGACGACGGGCAGGACCTCCCCGCGCGACGATGCCTCCTCGAGCTTGCCGGTCGCCTCCTTGAGCCCGCGCAGACTCTCGGCTTGCTTCGACGGGACGGTCGCGCGGTTGCCGGCCCACTGCTGCGTGACGATCTCGCAGAGCGCACTCGAGAGCACCTTGGCCGCGACCTCGATCTCGTTCTTGTCTGCCGTCGCCCGCTCTGCCAGCTCCCGACGCGAGGGCCGGCGAAGGACGCCGTTGAGCCGAGCCGGCATCGCGCAGGGTGCGCCGTCCTCGTCCTCACGCAGGCCGAGCACGATCAGCTTCGGCGCCTGCGTCTTGAGGCGCTTGACGAAATCCCCGATCCCATGGATGCCCGACAGCGGATCGATCTCGGTCTCCGGTGAGATCAGCACCAGCGGCGACTCGCCGCGAATCAGGTATTGCCGGATCCGCGCGAGCCCCTGCTCGGCCTGCTGGAAGACGTGCACGCGCGCGAAGTCGGCTTCGATCGCTGCCTTGACCCATTCGAGCACGCTCACGTCGGGATCGATCAGCACGACCGGCATCTTCAGGTTCGGCGCGCTCGCCGCGGTGGCTGCGGGCGCCGGCGACTCGACCGGAACCGGGTCCGTCTGCTCGACCGCGCGGCGGGCGACGCGGTGGGTCGCCGCCTCCCGGCGCGGCGGCAGCGTGGCGGCCGACTCGGGCGGGGGCGCGCCGGACGAGGTCGCGGTGGCATCCGTCGGCTCGGGCGGGATGCCCGACTGCGCGTCGGCCTCGACCGCTGCGGGCGGCTGCTCGGTCACGGGGGTGGGCTCGGGCGCCCGAGGCGGCTCCTCGGTCGCTGCGACGGGCTCGGCCGGCGGAGGCGGCGCGGCGACCGGCGCGACGGGCGCGGCCGGCGCAGCCGGATCGTCGACGAGTACGGCGGCCTCGAGCTCCCGGGTGTCGAGCAGATCGGCCTGGGCGACGAGCTCCGGCGGATCGGTCTCGAGCGGCTCGGCTCCGAAGAGCCCGATGTCGTCCGATTCCGCCAGGCCCGGGTTGGTCTCGGCGTTCGGATCGACCTCCGGCTCGACGTCCCGCATCCGCTCGTCGCGGAGGCGCAGCCCCTCCATCGCGAGGTATTGCGCATTGACGCCGTTCGCGAGCACCAGCTGCGGATCGTCGGGCTCGAGGTCCGTGCGGACGTCGAAGCTGAAGTCGCCCGCGAGCCAGGTGAACATGTCGAGAATCGAGGCCTCGGCCGACTCGCGCTTGAAGCGCTCGATCTGATCGGGCGGCAGGTCGGCCTCGATCCCGAGCGCCTCCTCGAGACTGGTGCCGTGGTCGGCGGCTCGCGCACGAGCGGCATCGAAGCCCGCGGGATCGATCAGCCCGCGTCCGACCAGCAGATCGCGCAGATCGTTTGGCGCCCCCTTGACGCAGGCGGCGAAGACGAGGCCGGAGCGAAAGACGATGCGCCCCGAGCCTTCCTCGCTCTGGAGCGCGAGCACGCCGGATTTCTGCGACAGGCTGATGATCTGCAGAATGTCCCCGAGGCTCAGGTCCTCGAGATTCCCGACCAGGCTCATTGCGTCCCCCCGACTCCCGATCCGACGGATGGGAAATCGACTGCGGCCGCGCGAGGTGCGATCTGCGCCCTCGCCCGCTGGTCTTGAATCGGCCGCTCGGAGTGGGACTTGAACCCGACGCGTGCACGTCGGGGGACCGGCGACGTCCGTCAGGCGATCAGCGAGTCGTTTCGTCCCGCGAGACGAAGAAATCGGACGCGTCGATCGCTTCGCAGGCGCTCTCGAAGGCCCGGTCGATTCCCGCTGCCTCGCGCTTGCGGATACACAGCTCGAGCACGCGGGGATCGTCGCCCGGATCGTCGCCATCGCCCCACGCTTCGCGGATCCCCGCCGTGAGCGCTGCGACGTGCCGGGGGACGTCGTCCGGGGCGACACCGAGCGGCGCGAGCGCCACGCGTCGCAGGCCGAGCGCACGGCAGCGCGCGAGCGCATCGCACGTCTCGGCCCGCACGCGATTCGGATCGTAGGCGCGCCGATCCCCCAGTCCGAGCAGCAGGAAGCGCGGCGACCGCAGCGCCTGGCCGCAACCGATCAACAGCGCTTCGCCGCTCTTGCCCGACAGGTCGCCACTCTCGATGCGTTGCGAGAGGCCGCCACAGAGCCGCCAATCCGCCCGGGCGGCTCCGCCGCGCAGCGGCCGTTCGTCAGTGAAGAAGCCCGCCACGGCGATCTCGCTCGCGACACGCTCGAGCGGGCGGGCAGTCAGGACGACTTCGATCGCAGCGCGCAGGGATCCACTCATGCAGCTCTCACCTCTCGGGCAACGGCATCGAGGATGCCATTGACGAAGGCGGGTGACGAGTCGCTGCCGAAGCGCCGCGCCAGGTCGACCGCCTCGTCGATCACGACGGCCACGGGCGTCGGCGTTTCGCAGAGCTCGTAGATCGCCAGCCGCAGTACATTGCGATCGACCGCCGCCATGCGGGACACCCGCCAATTGCGCGCATGCCGCGAGAGCGTCTCGTCGAGGGCCTCGACGCTTTCGGTCACACCCACCACGAGCGCGCGCGCAAAGTCGGAAGCGCTGGCGGCCACCACGAAGTGCTCGCTCACGAGGTCGAAGGCCTCTCGTCCCGTCACCGCGAAACGATCGTCCGGCGCCTCGCCGGCCGCGCCGGGCTCGACATCCGCTTCGGCCCGGGCGAGGCGTGCGGCGCGCGGGCCGGTACGAGCGAGGTCGACCGCGTAGAGGACCTGGAGCGCAACCTCGCGCCCGCGATGGCGGCCGCCGCTCCCGGGCTGGGGGCCACCGCGAGCCACTGCGTCGCGCGCCGCCGTCTCGCTCAGATCGCGCTTCGGTCCGCTTGCCAGGGAGTGACTCACGCTTCGGCCCCGCCCTGACCGGCCCCGGCCCCGGCCCGGGAACGCTTGCGCCCGCTCGGGCCGCGCCGCGATCCGCCGACCGCGCGCAGCAGATGCGCCATCTCGACGGCGGCGAGCGCGACCTCGCCGCCTTTGTTGCCGTCGCTGCCGCCCGCGCGCGCGAGCGCCTGGTCGATGTCGTCCGTCGTGAGCACGCCGAAACCGACCGGGACGTCGCTCTGCTGCATGACCTCACGCAGTCCATCGGTCACGCCGCGACAGACGTAGTCGAAATGCGGCGTACCCCCACGGATGACGGAGCCGAGCGTGACGATCGCGTCGAAGCGCCCCGATTCGGCCAACACCCGCGCGGCTTGCGGGATCTCGAAGGCGCCGGCGACCCAGTAGAGGGCAAGATCCTCCGGCGCCAGACCGCGCGCCTCGAGCGCCGCCCGCGCACCGTCGACGAGTCGCGCGGAGATCAGGTGATTGAAGCGAGAGACGACGAGAGCGACGCGCATACCGGAAGCATCGAGCGAAGGCGTGACGACGTTCACCGTTGCATCTCCTTGCGCCCCGCTCCCCGCATGGTCACTGCGTCGCCGCCCGTTGCTCGGTGTTCGTGCCCGTCGCTCGCCGTCCACTTGCCCGTTTCGACTCGCCGCGCGTCACGAGTCCGTGCAGGTGTAGATCGTCGTCGCGCCGCCGCAGAGCGAGGAGATCGATCGCGATCGCCTGTGATAGTCGCTCGAGCTCGAGCGGACCCAGTCCCGGTCGTCCATCGCCTCCGATCAGGCGTGGAGCGAGCATCCAGTGTACCTCGTCGACGAGATCCGAGCGCAGCAACGCGGCCGCCAGGCCGCCACCTCCCTCGACGAGCACCCGGGTGAGCCCCTCGCGGGCGAGCGCGCGAAGCGCACGACGCAGGTCGACCTTGCCATCCCGTCGCGCGACGACCTCGATCACGCGAGCACCCGTCGCCTCGACCCGGCGTCTGCCGCGGGCGCCGCGGCGGCAGACGAGCCAGGATCGCTCCGGCGAGAGCGCCGAGAGCAGCTGCGCCGCGCTCGGCGTGCGCAAGCGGCTGTCGATCACGATCCGGATCGGCTCGCGCAGCAGACGCCCGTCCGGCGCACGGACCGTGAGCGCGGGATCGTCGACGCGCGCCGTCTCACTGCCGATCATCACCGCGTCGTGCTCGTCGCGCAGTCGATGGACGAAGCGCCGAGAGGCCGCACTCGTGATCCAGCGCGACTCGCCACTCGGGGTCGCGATGCGACCGTCGAGACTGGTCGCGAGCTTGAGCGTGAGCCACGGCCGGTCGCGCTCGCAGACGGAGAGGAAGCCACGATGCTGGTGACGGCACTCGGCCTCGAGGACCCCGCTCGTCACGTCGAGCCCGCGGCGGCGGAGCCAGGCGAGCCCGCGGCCCGATACGCGGGGATGCGAATCGCGACAGCCGACGACGACCCGCGCGATCCCAGCCGCGAGGATCGCCTCCGTACAGGCCCCCGTGCGACCCCGGAAGCTGCACGGCTCGAGCGTGACGGCGAGCGCCGCGCCCGACAGCGCTCGCTCGCCATGCCGGCGCACGACGTTCGCGATCGCGGCGACCTCGGCGTGCGCACCGCCCGGCGGCTGCGTACGCCCGCGACCCAGTATGCGATCGCCGCGAAAGATCACGGCGCCGACACTCGGGTTCGGGTGGGTGCGGCCCGCGCCGCGACGCGCCAGTCCGAGCGCGCGTCGCATCATCGCGCGGTCGCGGGCCTCGCCTGCGTCCTCGCGCCGAGTACGCGCCGTCATCGGCGTGCGCGCAGGGGCCTCACCGTCCCGTCGCCCTCGTGCGGCGCTTCCCGATTCCCGGCCTGGCTCCGTTCGATCTCCGCGAAGAAGGTCTCGTAGTCGCTGGGACTGCTGAAGTTGCGAAACACCGACGCGAAGCGGACGGCCGCGAGCACGTCGATCGCCGACAGCTCCTCGAGTACGCGCCGACCGATCTGCTCGCTGGCGACCTCGCGTTCGCCCGACTCCTGCAGGCCTCGTTCGACCCGGTCGATCAGCCGCTCGACGGCGGCCGCCGAGACGGGACGCTTCACGCAGGCATGCTCGACGCCCCGAAGCAGCTTGCGCCGATCGTATTCCTCCCGCCGCTCGTCGTGCTTGATCACACGCGGCAGCGTCTCCTCGATTCGTTCGCGCGTCGTGAAGCGACGACCGCACTCGTCGCATTCGCGGCGTCGGCGGATCTCCGAGCCGTCCCGGGCGAGTCGCGAGTCGATTACCCGGTTGCCGTCATCCGAACAGAAGGGACACTGCACGGCTCAGTCCGTCTCGTTCCATCGCATCGGGTAGAGCGGGAACTTGCGGCACAGCTCCGCAGCCTCTTCGCGGATCGCGGCGAGCTCAGCCTGGTCGTCCGGCGCCTCGAGCACGCGCGACAGGAACGCCCCGATCACGGCCATCTCGGCCTCGCGCATGCCGCGGGTCGTCACGGCGGGCGTTCCGATCCGCACGCCCGACGTCACCATGGGCTTGCGGGGATCGAAGGGGATCATGTTCTTGTTGGCCGTGATCCCCGCCCGATCGAGCGCGATCTGCGCCGCTTTGCCCGTCGTCTCGCGACCGACGAGCGAGAGCAGGAAGAGGTGGTTGTCGGTCCCGCCCGACACGACCTTGAAGCCGGCCGACTGGACCGCATCGGCCAACGCGCGGGCATTCGCGACGATCTGACGACAATAGACCGCAAAGTCGGGGGAAGCGGCCTCCTTGAACGCGACCGCCTTCGCGGCGATGACGTGCATCAGCGGTCCACCCTGCAGACCGGGAAAGATCGCGCTGTTGATCTTCTTCGCCCACGCCCCGTCGCAGAGAATCAGGCCACCGCGCGGACCGCGTAGGGTCTTGTGCGTCGTGGTCGTCACGATCTGCGCCAGCCCGACGGGACTCGGATGGACGCCAGCCGCGACGAGACCGGCGATATGCGCAATGTCGGCGAAGAGCACGGCTCCGACCTCGTCGGCGATCTCACGAAAGGCGGCGAAGTCGATCGTTCGGGAATAGGCCGTCGCCCCGCACTGGATCATCTTCGGACGGTGTTCGCGCGCGAGATCGCGCACCTGGTCGTAGTCGATGCGCTCGTCGGTGCGAGCGACGCCGTAGGGAACGATCGTGTAGTGCTTGCCCGAAAAGTTGACGGGGCTGCCGTGCGTGAGGTGGCCGCCGTGATCGAGATTCATGGCGAGCACCGTTTCGCCCCGATCGAGCACGGCCTCGTAGACCGCAGCGTTCGCTTGGCTGCCGGAATGGGGCTGAACGTTCGCATGATCGGCCCGGAAGAGCGCCTTCGCGCGCTCGATCGCGAGGGTCTCGATCTCGTCGACCTCTTCGCAGCCTCCGTAATAGCGCCGACCGGGATACCCCTCGGCGTACTTGTTCGTCAGCACCGAGCCGACCGCTTCGAGCACGGCGTCGGAGACGAAATTCTCCGAAGCAATCAGCTCGATCGAGAGCCCCTGACGCCGGCCCTCGCGCCTCACGAAGCGGGCGACCTCCGGGTCGATCTGGTCGAGATGGGGCGTGAGGGAGGCCATTCAGTCCTCGACTCGTTCCTTCAGGTAACCGATCGCGTCCGAAATGGTCTGCATCTTCTCTGCATCGTCGTCGGGGATCTCGATATCGAAGGTCTCCTCGAGCGTCATCACCAGCTCGACGATGTCGAGCGAATCCGCGCCGAGGTCGTCGATGAACGAAGCGTTCAAGACGGCCTCTTCCTTCGACACACCCAGCTGTTCGACGATCAGATCGGTGACGCGTGATTCCAAAGACATGACGAGCGTTCCTCCGCAACTCGGTCCTGATCGAGAAAAGGCTAGCGCCGTACCCCCCGCACGGCGACGCCGGGTGAACCTCAGGCGGGGTTCACGCTTCGGATCCTGCAACGAAATCGCGGACTTCGTCGAGCTCCGCGAGGGACGAAAAGTTGCTGCGAAGGGCACGGCGCTCGATCCGCGCGATCAGACCGGAGAGGACGCGACCGGGGCCGACTTCGAGGAAGCGATCGACGCCGAGCGCCTTCATGCGGGCGACCATGTCGCTGAAGCGAACCGGCGCGGTCACCTGTTCGCGCAGCAGCTCGGGCATGCGTGCCGCACGATCGTTCGGCTCGGCCTCGACGTTCGTGATGATCGGTGGTCGGGCGTCGGAGAACGAGAGGCGCGCGAGCTCGACCGCCAGCTTCTCGGCGGCAGGCGCCATCAGGGCGCAGTGGAATGGCGCCGAGACCGGCAGCGCCACCACCTTCTTCGCACCGAGCTCACGTGCCGCGTCGGCTGCCGCCTCGACCGCGGCCGCATCACCGGCGATCACGGTCTGCTGCGGCGAGTTGTAGTTGGCAGGTGTCACGATGCCACCCGAGGCGGTCGCACCCTTTTCGCAGGCCGACGCCACGACCTCCGGCGCGAGCCCGAGCACGGCGGCCATCGCGCCCTTGCCTTCGGCGACCGCCTCCTGCATCAAGCGCCCCCGCAGATTGACCGTCCGGACCGCTTCTTCGAAGCCGAGTGCGCCCGCGGCGACGAGCGCGGAGTACTCGCCCAGACTGTGGCCCCCGACGAAGGCGGGCTCGAGTGGTCCGATGTACTCCTCGAGCGCACGCAGCAGCGCGATACTCGTGGCGAGGATCGCGGGCTGCTGGATCTCCGTCCGCCGCAGCTCCTCTTCCGGCCCTTCGAAGCAGAGTCGCGAGAGCGGCGCCGGGATCTCACCCGCGAGCGCCTCGTCGGCGGCATCGAAGACCGCGCGCGCGGCCGGCGACGCGTCGCGAACATCACGCCCCATGCCGACTTCCTGCGAGGCCTGACCGGGAAACAGCAGTGCCAGCATGGGCGGCTACTCGTCGTCGACTTCGACGATGGTGCGACCCTTGTACGAGCCGCACGCCCCGCAGACCCGATGGGGCGCCTTGGGCGCTCCGCATTGCGGGCAGAGGCTGCGCGCCGGTGTTCGCAATGCGTCGTGACTGCGACGTTTGTCGCGACGGGCTTTCGATGTCTTTCGTTTCGGTACCGCCATGCTGGCTCCCACCCCTTCGATGCAGCTGCATTTGTTTGCAGTTGCCCTTCGTTGCGCCGACCTAACGTTCCTTCAGCTGCGCCAGCACGGCGAAAGGCGATTCCACCGTCTCTTCCCGACAATCGCAGCGGCTGCCGCGTTCTCCACCCGCCGCTGCTCCTTCGCTCGAAGCGCCGGCCTCCCGCGGCGCGCCACAACGGAAGCAGATTCCGGGGCAGCCCTCGTCACAGAGTGGCTGGATCGGCATGGCCAGCGCCACGACCTCGGCGAAGAAATCGTCGAGCCGGATCACGGGACCGCGATACCAGCCCGCCTCGAGCTCCTCGCCCAGGCAGAGCCCCCGCTCCGCCAGCGCTCGCTCACCTTCCGGGTCGACCGGCGACCGCCCCTGCGAGGGCGAGAGCCTCAATCGGTAGGATTCGCGAAGCGCGTGAGAGTAGCGTTTGCCGCAGCGACTGCACTCGAGCTCGATCGACCCCGTCATGTCGCCGTCGAGACGGACCTCGTTGCCGACTCGCGCGGCCCGCAGCGCAAACCGAACCGGCTTCGCGATCACCTCGGCCGGCGGCTCGGACAGCGAGTCCGAGGCGGTCGCCGAGAGCAGTCGACGCTCCGCCCACCAGGCGGGTGGTGCCTCGAACTCGAGCCGATCCCCCCGTTCCGTCAGGGCCTCGACGTCGATCCTGAAATCCGTCATTTCGGCGTTCCCGTCGCGTAATCCCTGCGAACGCGGCGGGAAGTAGCGCAGGGTCGCGGGCGGCGGCAAGCGGCCGTCCCAGCCCGGGAGTCCCTGCTGCGGGCTGCGATATGCTCGGCGCCCCATGAGCCAGATTCGCACGCGTTTCGCCCCTAGCCCCACGGGGTTTCTGCACCTCGGTGGCGCCCGCACGGCCCTCTTCAACTGGGCGCTCACCCGCCGCCTCGGCGGCCAATTCGTGCTCCGCGTGGAAGATACGGACCTCGAACGCTCGACGCGGGAGGCCGAAGCCGCCGTGATCGAGGGCTTGTCCTGGCTCGCCCTCGACTGGGACGAGGGGCCCTATCGCCAGAGTGAGCAGGCTGACCGACACGCAGAGGTGGTCGAGACACTTCTCTCGAGCGGGCACGCCTATCGCTGCGTCTGCAACAAGGAGGAGCTCGAGGCGCGGCGCGCGGCCGACGTCGCAGCCGGGGGCAAGGGCATCTACGACGGCCGGTGCCGTGACCGCGGGCTCGGCCCCGACTGTGGCCCCCACACCGTGCGCCTGCGCATCGATCCCACGGCGCGCCTCTACTGGGACGATCTCGTCTTCGGGCCGAGCGGGCAGGAAGCCAACGAGATCGGCGACGGCATCATCCGACGCACCGACGGCACGCCCCTCTACCATCTCGCGGCCGTCGTCGACGACCTCGACATGCGCATCAGCCACGTCGTCCGGGGTGCGGACCACCACAGCAATACCCCCTTCCAGCTCGCGATCTATCAGGCGCTCGGCGCCGCGCCTCCGCGATTCGCCCACGTCCCGCTGATCGTGGCCGAGAGCGGCCGAAAGCTCTCGAAGCGAAAGGATCCCGTCTCGATCCAACAATTCCGCGCCGACGGCTATCTACCCGAAGCCATGCTCAATTGGCTGGCGCGGCTGGGCTGGTCCCACGGCGACCAGGAGATCTTCTCGCGCGACGAGATCATCGAGCACTTCGACCTCGAACACGTAGGCCGCTCGGGTGCGCAGGCGGACCTCGCCAAGCTCGACTGGCTGAACCAGCACTACCTGAAGGAACGCTCGGCGGAGGCGCTCTTCGAGGCCGCGAGTCCCTTTCTCGACGCGGCAACGGGCGAACGGGTCGAGCGCGACGCGCGCGTCGACCGCTTGCTCGACCTCTTGCGCGAGCGCAGTCATCAGCTGATCGAGATGGCCGAGAAGGCCCGCTTCGCGCTCGTCGACGAGATCGAGATCGATCCGGGCGCGGCCAAGAAGCATCTGCGTCCCGTTGCGCTCGAACCGATTCTCGCGCTCGCCGAGGCACTCGCCGGGCTCGAGACGTGGAACGTCGAGACGCTCGAGGCAGCCTTCGAAGCGACCTGCCGGAAGCTCGGCGATCTGAAGCTCGGCAAGCTCGCCCAGCCGGTACGTGTCGCGATCACCGGAACCGGTGCCTCGCCCGGCATCTACGAGACGCTCGAGGTCGCCGGAAAGGCGCGCACGCTCGCGCGCCTGGCGGCCGCAGCCGAGCTGATCCGCGCTCGCTCGAGCGACTGAGACACGCAACCCCTGGGTGCCATGCGTCGCGGGTGCGGTCGGCGGACGTCGACGCGCACTTCGAACCGCGTATCAGTACGCGGCGAGCATCCAAAGCGGCGGCAGGAAGAGCATCGCCACGGCCCCGACGGCGATCGCCGGCGCGAAGCCGAAGGGACGACCGAGGGCGCCACGCGCGAGCGCCTGCGCGCCACCGAAGACGAGGCCGACGATCGACGAGGCGAGGATCGTATCGAGCACGCCTGCGGGCCCCACGACCGCGCCGATCATGCCGAGCAGCTTCACGTCGCCCAGGCCGAGGCCGGGAAACCAGAGCCAGTAATCCGCCTCGTTCGGGCGCGGGAGCGACTCGCCCTCGCCCGGCCAGTGCTCGAACTCGCGACCGATCGCGACCGAGATGCGGGCGTGCAGGAACGCGACCAGCCAGAGCAATCCGGCCCCGACGCACGCGCCGGCGAGTGAGCGCAGGAAGGCCTCGCGAAAGGAGTCGCCCGACACCGCATGCATCGCCGGGACCAGCACCAGCGCCGCAGCCAGCCCGCCGAGCGAGATCGAGTCGGGAATGATGCGATGATCGTGGTCGATCAGGGCGGCGGCCAGGAGTGCCGCGGCAAACGCGCAGTAGAGCACGCTCCATCCCGTCGGACCGAATCGCCACGCGATCGCAGCGAAGATCAGCCCCGTCAGCAGCTCGACCGCCGGATAGCGTAGGGCGATCGGGCTGCGGCAATCGCGACAATGGCCGCGCAGCCACAGATAGGAGAGGACGGGCACATTGTCCCACGGTCGGATCTTCGTCTCGCAGCGAGGACAACGCGAGGCGGGGAAGACGATGCTCTCGCCGTTCGGAACGCGGTGGACCACGACGTTCAGGAACGAGCCGACCAGCAGCCCGAAGCAGCCCGCGGCGGCCGCGATCCCGCCCGGTCCGATCTCGAACGTCATGTTTCCCCTCTCGACCGGACGACCGATCCGTTACTTGAAATCGCGCCGCCTGAAGACCACCGCACCCAGAAGCAGGGTACACGTGGTGTATCCGAGCGCATAGACGAAGGCCAGACCGAGCTCACTCGCGGAGACCGGCAGGCCGTGAACGGCTTCGAGCGTGCGATTGAAGATCTCGAGATCGGGCATCACGACGAAGACGAAGTTGGCGACGGTCGTCACGGCCTCGAGATCCGACTGCTGCCCGAGCGCCTGGATGTCCCGCGAAAGATGGCCGATCAGCCACAGACCGATCGTGAAGCACGCGGCCAGCATGGGCGTCGTGAACGCCGAGAAGAACGTCGCGAGCGCCACGAGGACCATCAGCTCGAGCCCGATCAACGCGATCGCGATCGCGTGCGCCGTCGTGAGCGG
This sequence comes from Myxococcota bacterium, assembly GCA_965223565.1. Lineage (GTDB taxonomy): Bacteria > Myxococcota_A > UBA9160 > UBA9160 > UBA4427 > UBA4427. Next base: position 34,654 of record CBDCWV010000008.1, read on the forward strand.
CGCACCTGCGATCGCCGAGACGATGCCGAATGCCAGTCCCATCAGAGCGAGCTGCAGCCACATCGTGACCGTGAGACCGGCCCACTTTCCGATCAGGAACTCGCTCCGCGAGACGGGCTTCGACAGAATCGTGAAGATCGTACGTCGATCGACTTCGTTGTGGATCAAGCCGATCCCGACGAAGATCGCGATGCCGGCGCTGAAGAACCGGATCGCGCCCATGCCCATGTCCTGCAGGATCTCGTCGACCTCGACGTAGCTGAGCGTCGCGAGCAGGACGCCGGACGCGATCATCAGGAAGCTGAAGCCGAGCAGCGTGAAGAGCAGCTTGTTGCGGATCGCTTCGCGAAACGTATTCGAAGCGAGCGCAGTGATCCGGACGAGCGACTTCATCCGACCGCCTCCTCCTCGCGAACGACATCGAGAAAGGCCTCCTCGAGCGAGCCTCGATGGGGCATCACCGAGACGACCTGTGCGCCGGCCGTCATCGCCGCATCGAGCACACCGTGCACGTCCTTCTCGGGGACCTTCAGCTCGATCCGCTCGCCCAGCCCGTGCATCGCGACGCCGAAGCGCTCGGAGATCGCGTCGGCCGTCTCGGGCGGCAGTCCGGCGACCACGACGTCGCTCTCCCGGTCCGAATCGGGCAGGAACTCCTCGATCCGACCCTGGTGTCGGACCCGACCCTTGACGATGATCGCGACCCGGTCACAGATCATCTCGACGTCGTGCAGGATGTGGGTGTTCATCAGCACGGTCTTGCCCACCGCACGCAAGGACAGGATCAGATCGCGGATTTCCTTGCGACCGAGCGGATCGAGTCCGCTCATCGGCTCGTCGAGAAAGACGACCTTGGGATCGTGAACCAACGCCTGGGCGACGCCGACGCGCTGGAGCATGCCCTTCGAGAACGTGCGGAGCCGCGCGTCCGCCGCATGCGACAAGTTGACGCGAGCGAGCAACGCGTCGACGCGATCGGCCCGTACGGCACGGGAGACACCGGTCAGCCGGGCGTAGAAGTCGATGATCTCGCGCGCCGTCAGGAATGGATAGAAATAGGGATTTTCGGGCAGGAAGCCGATCTGATCGCGAAACTCCGATTCGCCGACGTCGCGGCCCAGAATCGAGGCCGAGCCCGCGGTCGGACGAATCAGCCCCATCAGGACCTTGAGCGTCGTCGTCTTGCCCGATCCGTTCGGACCGACGAAGCCGAAGATCTCCCCCTCGTTCACCTCGAACGTGACGTCGTGCAGCACGCGCTTGCGACGGAGCCCGAAGCCGGGTCTGAAATCCTTGACGACGTGCTCGAGTCGAACGACCTCGCGTCCACTAGTGGCCATCGGCGCGTCCCTTCCGATCCGAGTCCCGGCCGCGCGCCTTCGCGCTTCCGGAGGCACCTGCCTCCCGCCAGTCGGCCAGGTCCGCGCGACCCGCGTCCGCGAAGTGGACCTCGTAGCGGCCGCCCAGATACGAGGAGACGATGCGTCCAGTCTTCGGATCGATCGTCCAGGTCGATCCGCGCGAGAGCGAAGGCGGAATCGCGTCGGGCTCCGGGCTCGGTAGTCGTTCGAGCACGCGGTGCGCTCCGCGAGCGAGCTCTTCGACCGATGTGATGTCGCGCCCGGTGAGCGCCGCATAGGCTTCGCGGGCCCGATCGAGGTGGCGCGCCTTGTGCTCGATCTCGATCTCGTCGAGGGCGCCCTGCAGCTTGGCCCTCTGGGCCTCGTCCTCGGTCGTCTCGAGTAGCTGGCGCAGGAAGACCTCCGCCACCTCGAGCTCACCCCGTTGGCTCTTCAGCCGAGCCACCAGGCGAGGCAGGTAGAGCGGCGCACCCGGAAGCGCCATCGCCCGCTCGAGTGCGTCCGCCGCGGGCTCGAACTCTCCGAGGTAGTAGAAGCGATTGAAGCCGAGATAGAACAGATTCCGCCATTCGTCGGGCTGAACGGAAATCGCGCGCTCGAGCAGTCGATTGCCTTCGCGCACCTGCTCTGGAGAGTGCGTCAGCCAGACGGCAGCGAATCGATAGGGATGGCCGACGTGCGGGTTCAGCGTCGTGACGACGTCGACCAGCTTGCCGAGATGCCAGGCGGTGGGCTCGTCGACCCAATCGCTCGCGCCGACGATCTGGACCGCCTGAAGCCAGTAGTAGTCGGCGATCAAGGCGTCGAAGCCGAACGAGGCGAGCCGTGCCACGCGCGGTGCTGGCACGAAACGCTCACCGAGATCCGCGCGACTCGTATGGGGCAGCCGCGCATGCGCCCAGCCCGTGCAGCCGAGTGCCACGATCAGCAGTGCGATCTGACCGAGCCTTCGCGACAAGCCCGTCGTCTCCCCTAAAGACCGAACGGTCGTCCGATGCCTGGCCAGCCGATCAGAAGTCGTCGGCCGCCAGGACGCGCGCGACTTCGTTGACCACGCGCTGGCCGCCATTGGTCGGCGGCAGCCAGGGCCCGTTGCCACTGGTACCTGCCCGTCCCGTCGTACACATCTGTCCGGCGGAGTCCGGATGCGCGTAGATCAGGATCGATGACAGGCGATCGCCGTCGAGATCGCCGTAGGCAGTCGCCGTGAAGCAGGTGCTATCGCAGGTGCCGCAGTTGCCGTTGAGCGGGTCCGCCGTCGTCGCCGTGTCGTAGTCGAAGAAGACGTCGCCCTCGGGCTTCCATCCGACGTCGAAGAAGCCGGTGGCGACCGGTGTGCTGTCTCGCTTCGTCGTCCCGGAGATGACGCCGCTGGTGAACCAGGGCTCGGGCTCGACGGCAATGAAGGAATTGAATTCGGCGAAATAGGCCTTGTGCGCCTTCGAGAGCGCACTCAGGTTCGCGTAGGCCTCGGAGCGCTTCGCGCTCAGCTGATAGTTCAGATACGAGGGAATCGCGACCGAGGCCAGGATCCCGATGATCGCGACGACGATCATCAATTCGACCAGCGTGAACCCCATGGGTCGTTTGCCGTGCAAGCGTGCCATGCCAATCTCCCTGTGGGGTGTCCGCCTCGACGCGGGTGTCCCCACCGTTCCCTCCTCCGTGAGGGAAGAGCAACACCCGTGCCAAGCGACACGCGTCTCGTCTTGCATCGGCAACAGCGCCTGCAGCCTTGAGCCAGCACGCGGGCTTCGCTCCGGGATCGATCCGAATCCGGAAGCGTCCCGAACGCGTGATCTGCGACACCGGTGACTAAATTCGGCACAGGCCGACCCATCTTCGGCCGCCCACCAGCTTGAATCGAGTAGGGGCGCTGGCTAGTCTGGCGCGCCTTCAGGATGCGCTCCCATCGTCTAGTGGCCTAGGACGCGGCCCTCTCAAGGCTGAAACACGGGTTCGAGTCCCGTTGGGAGCGCCATTCTGATTCTTCGACCGATTCCCCTCGCAGTCCGATCGACCACGACCGCGCCGGACCCGACCCAGCCGGGCGAAGCGCTTCACGCGCCCCGCGGCGCACAGCCTGAGGCTCGGAGCCCCGACCCGTGAATGCTGAGTTCGCTTTCGCGTTCCTGGATTGCGAGTTCGGAGGTCTCGACGTCGAGCGGCATGACCTGACAGAGGTCGGTGTGATCCTGACGGACGCACGGCTCGAGGAGCAGGCCGAGGCCCAGTGGCGCGTGCGTGCGCGACCCGAACGCGTGTCCAAGGAAGCAGCCGAGATCTTCGGCTACGACGAAGCCGTCTGGGCGCGCGCACCTGGCGTGCGGCAGGTCCTGACGGAGCTGGTCGCGATGTTGCCGAAAGATCGCAAGGTGATTCCGGCGGGCCAGAACGTAAGAATGGACGTGCTCTTCCTCGAACGCGCGTTCAAGTCGTGCGAGATCCCCTACCCCTTCGACTATCACGTGATCGACCTGGCGACCCTCTTCTATTCGTGGTCCCTCGTCGCCGGCGAGCCGACGCGCGCGATCTCCCTGCGTCAGGCTGCGACGACCGCCGGGCTGCTGGGCAGCGAGGGCGTGACCCATCGCGCTCTCGAGGACGCTCGGCTGACGCTCGAGTGTTTCCGGCACTACATCGCGCGACTGGCCCCGCGCGAGCCGGCCGAGACGCCGACACCCGTCGAGGGGTGATCATCCCAGGCGTTCGCGCCACTTCTCGAGCGCGCGGCGGTCGACCCAGCCGAAGATCCGCACGAGCGCACGTCCGCTCCTTCGTGTCGCGTCGAAGCGCAACGCCGACGCGAAGTCGATCACGACCGGACGACCGTCGCGACCGGCCAGGATGTTGCTGCGATGGCGCAGATCGAGATGCACGACACCGCGACGATGGAACTCGTCGATCGTCGCCGACAGCTCCCGGAGGAAGCCGCTCGGCAGGCGCGACCGGAGCGAGCGCGAGAGCCCTTCGCCCGGTCTGTATTCGAGCACGAGCGCCTCGGCGTCGAGCCGACCGATCAGATTCGGTACCGCCGGCAGGCCGGCCAGGCGACGGTAGGCGCGCTCCTCCCTCGACAGCAGTCGCGGCGCCAGCCAACGCCGTACCCAGCGTCCGCGCGGAGCGAAATCCTTGACGACGACCGCGCCCGCTCGGGTCTCGACCAGGAGCACGTCGGGATTGCCCCAGCCGCCGCGATGGAGCACCGCCCGGGTTCGCCCCGCCAGCTCCTCGCGCCGCAGTTCGAGCTCGGCTTCGCTCGGCATGCTCATCCGGATAGCGCCGCTCTGAGCCAGAAGATCGAGCACGCGGCGACCACGGCCAACAGGGTCCCGAGCTCGTTGTTCTCCGAATAACGTGCGAGGGCCCAACGAGCGGCGCCCCGGCCGATCGCGCGGTCGTCGGCATCCGCCAGAGCCGAGCGGTCCGCACTCGGCTCGCGGTAGCCTCCCGAAAGGCGTGGCCAGAGCGCGGGCACGGCGGCGCGGTAGCGCGCGAATCGTTCGCCGTAGCGGGCGGCGAGTCGCTCCGCCTCGGCGCGCTCCTTGCGCGGAAAATAGTCGAGAGCGAACCAGGGCCAGACGATCGCGATCACGACGAGCGCCGCGGCACCACCCAGCCAGAGGCCGAAGCCGGTCGCGATCAGGATCGTTCCGAGATAGAGCGGATGGCGCAGGAAGGCATAGGGACCGCCGAGCGTCAGCTCGTCGTTCTTCACGAGATGACCGGCACCCCAGGCGCGCAGTGCCGTCCCGAGCGCGATCAGGGGCAAGGCCCAGCATCCGGCGCGCTGCGATGGCGGATGGATCGCGAGCAGCAGCAGGCCCACCAGATAGAGCAGCAGGAATCGACCTCGAAAGTTCTTGAGGCGGATCGGGTTGCGCATCGGCGATTGTGTATCACAGCGAACGTGCGGCTCAGGACTCCTTCGCCGACACGATGCCGTCGTCGACGATCATCTCCCAGAGCTCTTCGCGTAGGCGCTCGCGAAAGACGGGGTCCGCAGCCACTGGATCGAGGTCGGCCGCCAGAAAGTCCAATAGCTCGGCTTCGCTCACCGGCTCGAGACCCGCCGCCTCGGCGGGCGCTGCACTCGGCGCGTCCGACCCGGCGCCGCTCGGGCGATCGAAGGCAGGCTCGAATGCGGCTGCACCCGCGTCGCCCGGGCCGTACGCCGAGCTGCCGGTCCGGCGTCCATACGCGGGGCCGACCGAGGCGCGATCGGGTCTCCCGGAGACGTCGAGACGCGACTTCACACGGTGGACATCGTGGGTGGAGGCGATCGCGTCTTCTCGATCGATCGGTCGCAGCCAATCTCGAATCGCCTGCCAGAGCCCGCCTCGAGCCACTCCCACGTCACGCATCCTCGCCTGCCCGATCGCAGTCGCCCGCTTCGATCGAGGCGGGGGGCGATCGTCATGTCGAAGTGGTGACGACGGTGACCATGTGTCAGGACCGCTGGGGAATAATGCCCAATCCCCCCGCGCCGGCCGCGTGACCGGCGCTCGCCGATCGTCGGCACCCCATGGGGTAGCCAGTGGGTCCGGTTCCGACCCGGCATCCGCCGCGCCGACGGGAATGACTCGAGGTCAGTGGCTAGGAGCGAAGCAATCCCTCGAGGCCGGGCGTGCCCGCCGTGATGGCGCGACGCATGCGATAGAGGTTGGCCTTGACGGCGTCTTCGCTCTTGCCGAGCGCGTTCGCGATCGAGCGGATCGGCTGTTGGCGCAGATGCTTCAGGTGGAAGATACGACGCTGGAGTGGCGTCAGGTCGTTTGCGATCACCTGCTCGCAACGACCGAGCAGACGTCGGGCGTCGACGGCCTCATCGGTGGGTGCCGCCATCGCCTCGAGATCGAGCGCGCCCCCTTCCTCGAGCGGCTCCAGTCGCGGACGCGGCCTCCGGAAGCGCCGGTTCACCTTGTTGCGCGTGACACCGAAGATCCAGACCAGCAGAGACGACTCGCCCTTGAAGGAGGCGAGCGCCGTCATCAAGGTCATGAACACGTCCTGCGCCACGTCCTCGGCCTCACCGGGATCGCCGAGCCGCTTGAGAGCGAAGCGATAGACACGCGGAAAATAGGCCTCGTACAAGAGGTCGAAATGTTCGCGACTGCCGGCCAGGATCTGGTCGACCAGCTCGCGATCACATTCCCAGGGCATGTTGTCGCGACGGCTCCTTCGCGGTGGCGATGGTCTGCCACCCTCCAAGCGAACCGATTTCGGCTCGAGAGGTCCTGCGGCGGCCAGTCCTTGCTTGCGTTCCTGCACGAATTCGATCCTCGATTTCGACGAGGTGATCGAAGCGGGTTGTGGATGGCTCGCCCCGGCAGGTGTCGAGAGACGCGATCTCGGAGCGCTCGCCCGATTCGCGTCTCGACACCCCGAATCACGCTGTCGAACGACGTCGACTGTGACCCGCGGCGACTCCCTGACGACCGACGACCATGGACTTTGACTACCTGCGACTACCTGCCTACCTATTTACCTACCTACCCTACGCCGAGTACGACTATGCGATTCCCGTCTGGTGGTAGCTCTGGTGGTAGGTGGTAGGTGGTAGCCCGGTCCCCTGGTCTCGATCGTTCCCCATCCGGTCGGAGCTCCCTGATCGCCGGTGTCCGATGGTGGGTCCCTGAACTCCCACGCAACACCTCGAGACGACTGATCCGACCCTCGACCCGCTCGAACTCGTCGAGCTATTTGGCTTTTCGAAAGTACGCTCACCGAAGCGAGCCTGATGGGACTAGGAGCAATCGCTGTGCCATTGGGGGCGAAGCTGCAGAATCGGGGGGTAAATGCCTGATTTCGCTGAGACGTGATGCGGATCACAGGATTGAACCCGAGTCGCATCGCTTGCCCCGGGGAGAAACCTTTTACCCATTGCGGACAGGGTTTTCCCTCGAAGCGGAGATCGGCGGCCTGCCCTGATCCGTCGTCAGACCTTGCCCGGGACGACGTACCAGCGTCCCTCCCGCCAGGTCCACTCGTCGCTGCGGACGAGCGACGCGCTCCACCATCGGAGCGGTAGGTCGTTGCGTCCGACGAAGCGCAGCTCCAGCAGGAGATTGCCGTCCTGCTTGATCTCGATCCCGAGCAGATCGATCGCCGTAGGGCGGTTGTAGCGGATATTCGCTCGATCGAGCGCGTCGACGAGCGCCGCATAGTAGTCGGAGTAGGCGGCAACGGTCGGAAAGAACTGGCGGATGCTCGGATCCTCGAACGTCGCCCGCGAATTGAAGCGTCGGCTCGCGATTCGTTCGTAGAAGACCTCGCTGAGCGGCAGCAGCTCGGCAAGCGCGGCCTCGGGTAGCGCCTCACGCAAACGGGTGCGCTCGGTCTCCGTCAGCTCGGCACCCCAGGCGGTCGCTCCGCCGCCATCGTCGGCTGGGGTCGCACAAGCGGTCAGCACCGCCGCGATCAGCAACGCAGCCGGGCAGGCGGCGCGTCCGATCCGAGTCACGCCTCACGCTCCCCGCCCGCCTCGCTCTCACCCGGGTGCACCGCGGCCTGCGCCGCGGCCAGGCGGGCGAGCGGAACGCGATAGGGAGAGCAAGAGACGTAGTCGAGGCCGACGTCCGCAAAGAAACGCACGCTGGCGGGGTCACCCCCGTGCTCTCCACAGATGCCCAGCTTGAGATCGGGTCGCGTGGCACGACCGCGCTCTGCACCGAAGCGCACGAGCTGCCCGATCCCCGCGACGTCGAGCGAGACGAACGGATCGGCGTCGATCAATCCGCCATCGACGTAGTGGGGCAGGAAGTTTCCGGCGTCGTCTCGCGACAAGGCGTAGGCCATCTGGGTCAGATCGTTCGTGCCGAAGGAGAAGAAGTCGGCGTGCGCCGCGATGCGATCCGCTGTCAGGGCCGCCCGTGGCACCTCGATCATGGTTCCGATGATCGGACGGACACGCGTCTTCCCCGCCTCTCGTCGCACCTCGGAGATCACCTTCTCCGCGAGCGCCCGCAGCTCCTCGAGCTCACGCTCGTGAGCGACGAGCGGAACCATGATCTCCGGCTTCACCTTGACGCCTTCGGCGGCGACGCGTACGGCGGCCTCCGTGATGGCGCGGACCTGCATCGCGTAGATCTCGGGGAAGGTGATGCCGAGGCGACAGCCGCGATGGCCGAGCATGGGATTGAATTCGTGGAGCGACTCGAGGGCGTGGCGGATATCCCCGATCGACCGGCCCAGCGAGTCAGCGACGGCGCGGATGTCCTCGTCGGATTGCGGCAGGAACTCGTGGAGCGGCGGGTCGAGCAGACGCACCGTCACCGGCAAACCGTCCATCGCGCGGAAGATGCCCTCGAAATCGCCCCGTTGCATCGGCAGGAGCTTTGCGAGGGCCGCCTCTCGGCTCTCCGAATCCGCCGCCAGGATCATCTGTCGCACGGCGAGGATACGACCCGGCTCGAAGAACATGTGCTCGGTCCGGCAGAGGCCGATGCCCTCGGCGCCGAAGTCGCGAGCGACCTCCGCATCCTGGGGCGTGTCGGCGTTCGTGCGCACCTTGAGCGTGCGGAATCGATCGGTCCACTTCATCAGCTCGGAGAACGCGCCGCCGAGCTCGGGCACGACCGTCGCCGCCGCGCCGAGCATCACCTCGCCGGTCGAGCCGTCGATCGTCAGGACATCGCCTTCGCAGACGCTGTGCTCACCGACTCGCATCGTCCCCTGGTCGTAGTCGATCGCAAGCATGCCGCAGCCCGCCACGCAGCATTTCCCCATCCCGCGAGCCACCACGGCCGCGTGTGAGGTCATGCCGCCCTTCGCAGTCAGGATGCCTTCCGAGGCATTCATGCCGACGATGTCTTCCGGCGACGTCTCGGTCCGCACGAGGATCACCTTCGCCCCGCCCTTGGCGCGCGCTTCGGCCTTCTCCGCCGAGAACACGACCTCGCCGACCGCGGCGCCCGGCGAGGCCGGCAATCCGCGCGCGACGACCGGAGGCGCCTGCGACCGGTCGATCGTGGGATGCAGCAGCTGGTCGAGCGAGTTCGGATCGACTCGCAGGATCGCTTCCTGCTTGCTGATCAGCCGCTCGCGCGCCATGTCGACCGCGATCCGGACGGCCGCACCCGTCGTCCGCTTGCCGGAGCGCGTCTGCAACATCCAGAGCGTGCCATCCTGGATCGTGAACTCGATGTCCTGCATGTCGCGATAGTGCTTCTCGAGACGCTTGTAGATGCGGACCAGCTCCTTGTAGGCCTTGGGCATCTCCTTCTCGAGCGTCGGCAGATCCATCGTGTCCGCTGCGCGACTCGCCTCGTTGATCGGCTGCGGGGTACGAATGCCGGCGACGACGTCCTCGCCTTGTGCGTTCTTCAGGTACTCACCATAGAAGTTGCGCTCCCCCGTCGAGGGATTCCGCGTGAAGGCAACGCCGGTCGCGCAGTTGTCGCCCATGTTCCCGAAGACCATCGACTGGACGTTGACGGCGGTGCCCCATTCGTCGGGAATGTCGTTCAGCCGTCGATAGGCGATCGCCCGTGGGTTCTCCCAGGAGCCGAAGACCGCACCGATCGCGCCCCATAGCTGTTCCTGCGGATCCTGCGGAAACGGCGCGCGGGTCGTCTCGCGGACGATCTCGAGGAAGTCCGCGACGACGCGCCGCAGATCCGCCCCCGACAGCTCGGTATCGTCGCGAACGCCGCTCGATTCCTTCGCCGCATCGAGTCGCTGCTCGAAGCGATCGTGCGGGACGCCCAGCACGACGTCGCCAAACATCTGGATGAACCGTCGATAGCTGTCGAAGGCGAAGCGCTCGTCGGCCAGCTTCGCGAGTCCGACGACGGTCTCGTCGTTGAGCCCCAGGTTCAGGACCGTGTCCATCATCCCGGGCATCGACGCCCGCGCACCCGAACGCACGGAGACCAGGAGCGGTCGCTCGACGTCTCCAAAGCGGAGGTCCATCAGCTTTTCGATGTTCGCGAGCGCCGTCAGCACGTCGGCCTTGACCGCGACGGGCAGCTTCTGGCCGCGCCGGTTGAACTCGGCGCAGACGTCCGTCGAGATCGTGAAGCCCGGCGGCACCGGAATCCCGAGCGAGGTCATCTCGGCCAGGTTCGCGCCCTTGCCACCGAGCACCTCCTTCATGCCGGCGTGCCCGTCCGCCCGCCCGCCGCCGAAGAAGAAGACACGACGCTGGGTCGAGTGCTCTTTCGCCCGCTTGGGCGCGCGCTTGGCCCCGGCCTGCTTGGCCGGCCGTTTGGCCGACCGTTTCGCCTTCGCCGCCCGTTTCGCCGGCTTCGAGGTCTTCGCCGACCCCCTCGTCTTCGACCCCGAGCGCTTGCGAGCGGTCACAGCCCTTCCTCCAGTCGGTCCCGCAACGTGTGCACGAGCGAATCGATCGGCACTCGTTCCTGATCCATCGTGTCGCGCTCGCGCACCGTCACGCAGCCATCCTCCTCGGAATCGAAGTCGTAGGTCAGGCAGAAGGGCGTGCCGACCTCGTCCTGCCGGCGATAACGTCGACCGATATTGCCGGCGTCGTCGTAGAACGTGTTGAACCGTCCGCAGAGTCGCTGGTTGAGCGCTCTCGCGGGCTCCGCCAGCTTCTTCGACAGGGGCAGGATCGCCGCCTTGATCGGCGCGAGCGCGGGATGGAAGCGCATCACGGTCCGATCCTCGCCATCCGCGAGCGTCTCCTGGTGATAGCTCGCGACCAGCAACGCGAGCGTCGCGCGGTCGATGCCGACCGAGGTCTCGATGCACATCGGCGTGAAGCGCTCCCGGGTCTGCTCGTCCGTGATGGCGAGCTCCTTGCCCGAGAACTCGGTATGACGGGAGAGATCCCAATCGCCACGATCGTGGATGCCCTCGATCTCCTGCCAACCGAAAGGAAAGAGAAACTCGATGTCGTCGGCGGCCTTCGCGTAGTGCGCCAACTCATCCGGCGCGTGGGGGCGCGTCCTCAGGAGTGAGTCGTCGAATCCGAGATCGCGATGGAACTGCAGCCTGACCTCGCGCCAGTGCGCAAACCACTTCTCGCGCTCGCTCGGGTGGCAGAAGAACTCCATCTCCGCCTGCTCGAACTCACGCGATCGGAACGTGAAGTTGCGCGGCGTGATCTCGTTGCGAAACGCCTTACCGATCTGCGCGATGCCGAAGGGCAGCTTCTGCCGTGCGGACTCGCGGACGCGTTTGAAGCCGGAGAAGATCGGCTGGCAGGTCTCGGGCCGGAGATACGCGGTGGTCGCTTCGTCGACCGACGCGCCGAGCTCGGTTCGCAGCATGAGATTGAACTCGCGCGCCTCCGTGAGATCGCAGTCGACGACGGCGCGCTTCTTCGGCGCTTCGGGACAACGCTCGCCCTCGATCTGGTCGGAGCGGAAGCGCCGCTTGCAGGTTCGGCAATCGACCATCGGGTCGCTGAAATTCTCGACGTGACCGCTCGCTTCCCAGGTACGGGGGTGGGAGATGATGGCGCTGTCGATTCCGACCACGTCCTCGCGTTCGCGCACCATCCGACGCCACCAGAGCGCCTTGAGATTGTTCTTGAGCTCGACGCCGAGCGGGCCGTAGTCCCAGAACCCCGCGATCCCACCGTAGATCTCGCTCGCGGGATAGATGAACCCCCGCGCAGCACAGAGTGAGACCAGTGTCTCCATCGCGAGCGGGTGGCGTTCGCGCTCGTCGCCGTCCGGAGCGGACGCGTCAGATCGAGGATCGGTCATGATTCGGTCGGGGCCCTGATGGAAGAGACACTGGTAGGGGTCGTTCCACTCGTTCTAGAGGTTGGTCGAGACGGCCCCGTCCTTGGACTCGGTCGGGCCTCGGCGCGGGCTCGAGAGGCGCTCAGCGCGGCTCTCGGGGCGGCCGAGTATCCCGTATTCCGGGGACTTCGGCTAGCAGCCACGGCGGGGGAGCCATCGTCGTCGGCTGCGAGCTCGCCCGCATTCGACGTGCAATTCAGCAGCGGCACGCAGGCGCTTCGGGTAGATTCCGCGCGAATCGCGGACGAGGAGACCGATGGTCGAGAACGTCGAGAAGATCGGCGATGCGCTGGGCGTCGTATGGGCGCTCTTCGAGAACGAGGCGGGCGAGCTGACGGTACTCGCATCGATCCTGCTCGCAGCACTGGCCCTGGTGACGGCCTTCCGATGTGCTCGCGCGACGTTGCCGGCGGTCGAGCAGCAATTCCCGAACGTCGTGGCGGTCGGCTCCGCGATCACGCTGGTCTTCGTGGGGGTGGGTCTGTTCTTCCTGTTTCAGGCGGCGACGGCTGCCTTCGGCTGACGGCCTCTTCAGGCGGCGACGGCTGCCTTCGGCTGACGGCCTCGAGTGGCAACGCTTCGTCGAGGAATCGCTCGCTGCGCAGCTCGACACCGACGTGGAAGCGCTGGAAGCGGAAGAGCAGCCGTGCGGCTTGCGCCAACGCCTGGGGCGGTAGTGCGATCGCGCCGAGCTCGCTCGCCGGGCACGCGAGACCCGCAGCCAGACTGCGCAAAGTACCCAGCTCGACGGGCACCAGTCCATCGAGCCGAAGCGCGCAGGCCGTACACACGATTCCCCCGTCCGCGATATGGAAGTGGACGCGATGGTCCGGCGCGATCTCGTCGCCGGCCACACGGCCACAGCGAACGCATCGGCCCAGCTCGGGTCGCAGACCGAGTGCATCGAGCCCCCGCAGCTCGAGCAGCAGCCGCAACGTCGTCGACGGTTCGGCGTCCGCGAGCAGCAGCAGACTCTCGCGTGCGAACCCGAAGAGCCGATCGGCCTCCGCGCCGATCAGGTTCTCCGGCGAGAGCCGATCGAGCATCTCGACCAGGAAGCTCGCGAGCGCATAGCGAGCGGGCTTGCGGCGCAGCCCCAGAAAGGGATCGAGCAGTCGCGCACGCTCGAGAAATGCCATCGCGGCGCGCGGCTTGATCCGCCCTTCGATCGCCAGATGATTGAAGAGATCGAGTGTGCCGGGAAAGCGGCGATGGCTGCGACGGGCCGCCTTCGCGATCGCGGTGAGTCGCCCGCCGTCGGACGTGAGCAGGTGTACGATCCGATCCGACTCGCCGAAGTCGACCGATCGCAGCAGGATCGCCTCACAATGCAGTAGCGCCACCGTCAGGTGCCGGAGGGATCCATCGCCGAGCGCCGCGCACGTGCTTCATCGTCGTTCGTGGCTGCCGGAGACTCGCGGACGATCGGCGGCGAGAGGCGGCGGGGCCCGATCTCACCCGCCGGATCGACCTCGGCGCCGGCGGCCTCCGCCAGCGCGCGAACGGGGTCGCGCCAGACCATCGCGTCTGCGCTCGGATCGTGCGGTGGCGCTCCGGCGACGAGCGACCAGCCCGCCTCGAGCACGAGCAAGAGTGCGGCGAGCGCGAGCCCGAAGGCACCGATCGCGAGCCCCTGCTTCAGACGCCGACCCGAGGCGTGACGCTCCCAGGCGCTGGCGCCGGGCTCCTCGAGCATGCGCGAGATCGTGTCGTCCGGGTCGAGGCCGAGTGCGGTCGCCACGGTGCGCACGAAGCCGCGGACGAAGCCGTCCGTCTCGCCGTCGAACTCGCCACTCTCGAGTCGCGACAGCGAGCGCAGCGGGATGCGCGTCAGGTCGCTCAGCTCCTCGATCGAGATCTCGCGCAGCAGGCGCTGGCGGCGCAGATAGGCACCGATCGGACTCGACTCGAGCGGGGCGCCCGAGCCGAACGCATCCGATCCACCCGCGAACGCGTCGTCGCGCGGCGACTGCGATGTCTCTCCGTCGACCATTCCCACCCCGATGCGACGCAGGGTAGCAAGCGGGCGGCCCTTCGCGGCGGTCGCGATTCAGCACACCCGAGTCCGACTCGAGTCGACCGCCGCGGCGGGTCAGCGCAGCAGATCGAGATAGGCCTGCGACTGCGATCCCCAATCCGCGTCCGGAGCGACCTTCGCGGCCTGCTGGAAGTGGGCGACCGCCCGGTCGCGGCGACCGAGCGCGACGAAGATCTCGCCGAGTCGATAGTTCGCCTCGGCGTGTCCCGACGCGCTCAAGCGACCGGAGTCGAGCGCCTTCTGGAGCGCCTTGATCGCGGCGAGTCGATGGCCCTGCTTCGCTTCGAGAATGCCCAGGTTGAGAAGTGCCGGTCCGTAGCGCGGAAAGAACTCGAGCGCCGTGACGAATCGGACGCGGGCCTCGTCGAGGCGTCCGAGCTTGAGGAGCGCCCAACCGCAGTTCGTGATCGGTCGCCAGGGCGTCGAAACCGTCGGATCCTCGGCGAGCGGCTCGCAATATTCGAGCGCCTCGGCATGACGGCCCATCTGGGAGAGCAGGGCCGAGAGATTCAGTCGTGCGTCCTGCTCCGTACGTGTGTCGCCGCTGCGTTCCGCGGCTGCGATCGCGTCGACCAGGAAGGCTTCCGCCTTCGACGTCTGGCCCTTGCGGCGATAGGCCTCACCGAGCCAGAGGTGGGTCTGTGGATCTTTCGGATCGAGCTCGAGCGAGGCCGCGAGCTCGCGGATCGCCATCGCCGTCCGCCTTGACGAGAGATAGTCGATACCGAGATCGCGTTTCGCGACGGCCTCCGAGACCGTCGGGCCTTCGTCGAGCGAAACCGTCGTCGTCGTCGCACAGCCAGCCGAGCCGAGCAGGAGCACGACGAGCAGGCCGAAGACCACGCCGGGCTTCCCCGATTTGGCCGCGACGCCCGCGCAGCCCGAACGCCGCGCCGAGCCGAGACCATTCGCGCCGGGATCTGCCGGTCCACCGCCCTGCCCTGAGATCGTCATCCTGTCCCCCCTTGTTGCTCTTCCCGAGCCGTTCCCGCCCGCGCAAGACCTCGTCGTACGGCGAACGCCCCTCGCTTCGAGGCTCAGAAGCTCGAAAGCAGCTTCGCGAGATAGGGCACGCGTTTCGAACCTTCGCGGCCTCGTCGCACGCGTACGAGCGGAATTCGCCCGAGTGGTGAGCCGGCGTCGGTGACGCTCGGATCTGCCTCGCCGGCCGGCCCCTCCGCATCGGCGTCGCGCCCGGTCGCGCGAAATTTCGAGAGGCGGCGCGCCGGTGGCATCCGATCCTCGGCGCGGCGCGCCGGCGAATCCGCCGTCGGCGATGCCGATCGAGCGGGCGGGAGCCCCTCCGCGGCGGCATTCGTGGCGGATGGCGCCGCCGCGGGCGTCGCGGGTGCCTTCGCGCTCCCCGTTTCCGAAGAGTCCAGAGTGTCCAACGCGTCCAGCGAATCGAGCGAGATCTCCGCCAGATCCTCTGACTCGGCCTCATCGGCGACCTCGGCGAGATCCATCTCCGGAATCTGCACGACGGCGTCGAGCTGGATCGTGGGCGCCGGGCGATCGACGATCGGCTCGGTCGCAGCGGGCTCCGCGGGTGCGGCCCGCGGCGCGGGCGGCATGTCGATCTCGCCCATCAGCCGGCCCCAGAGCGCCATCGCCCTGGTGCGCCCGTCGGCGGCTCCGTTCTCGACCATGTCCTCGTCGAAGAGAAAGCCCATCCGCTCGGCGTGGGCGAGCGCCGGCTCGAGCGCGGCGGCGATGCTCACGTCGGCCTCGAGTGATTCCTGATTGCGGAAGACGGCGACCTGCCCGCCCTCGTTCGAGCGGATGCCGAGCGCCAGACCGATACCGCCCCACTCCTCGGCGAAGACGACGATCGCCGCCCGCGCCGGCGCGGCCGGCAGGAAATTCACGTCCAGTACGGGCGCGTTCATCGCCGGCCGCAGAGCCAGCAGGCTCGCCTCCGAGAGGGGCAGCGGTTCGGACAGCCGTCGAAACATGTTCTCCCATCGGCGGATCCGGCCGGATCTTGAGTGTCAGGCGGCGGCAGTCGGCGCCGAAAGGCCCCGGTTCCCCAGGCCATTTCGCGATCGAGGGAACTCCCGATGGTTGCGGCGAGAGGACCTTTCGCCCCAAGGAGAGCGGGATACAATCCCCCAAGGCCGAGGGGTGAGGCGCCCCTCGATGCGGTTCCAGGCCCGGATGCGACCGCGGGCGACTCTCGTCGAACGGTCGTCGCGCGATGGCCGTTTCGGCGGCCACAACACAGCGGCCAACACAGCGGCCAGACGGCGGCCAAGACAACGGCTAAGACAATGGACGATGGCCGATACGGTGATCGGACGTCCCGCGACCACGCGGACGGGCACGACACATCATCGGACGAAGCTCGAAACCATTGAGAATTCCCCACGGCCCCGAGCCGAGCGACCGTCCAACGCGGTCGCAGCCGATGCTCGACGTGGCCGAAGCCCGGGGCGGAGCAGGCGAGACAGCCCAGCGTGACAGCCAGCAAATCCGGACCTAACAAGCCCTCCGAACAGCTCGAAGCCGTCGCGATCCGCTTCGCCGGCGATTCCGGTGACGGCATGCAGCTGACCGGAACGAGATTCACCGACGAGACGGCCCTCGCCGGAAACGACCTGTCGACGTTTCCGGACTTTCCGGCCGAGATTCGAGCGCCGGCCGGGACGATGGCCGGTGTCTCCGGCTTCCAGATCCACTTCTCGAGTCGCGACATCCACACGCCGGCGGATCGACCGGACGTTCTGATCGCCTTCAATCCGGCGGCACTCCGAGCCAATGTCGAGGACGTGCGCTCGGGCGGCATGGTGATCGTCAACACCGACTCGTTCAACAACAAGGCGCTCACGCGCGCGGGCTACGACGAGGATCCACTGCCCGACCTGCGCGAGCGATTCCAGCTGGTCGAGATTCCCTTTACCACGCTCAACCGCGAGGCTCTCCAGGGCCTCGATCTGAGCCAACGCGAAATCGATCGCTGCAAGAACTTCTTCGCGCTCGGCGTGCTCTGCTGGCTCTACGGTCGCCCGATGGACGCGACCGAACGCTGGCTGACGGGCAAGTTCAAGGGCGACGTGCTCGAGGGCAATATCCGCACGCTGCGCGCGGGTCACGCCTTCGGCGAGACGACCGAGCTCTTTCCCGCCTCCTTCGTCGTCCCGTCGGCGAAGATCGAGTCGGGTACCTACCGGAACATCACGGGCAACCAGGCGCTCGCGTGGGGCATCGTGGCAGCGAGCGTCCAGATGGATCGCGACGTCTTCCTCGGCGCGTATCCGATCACGCCCGCGAGTGACGTGCTGCACGAGGTGGCGCGCTTCCGCCATTTCGGGGTCAAGACGTTCCAGGCCGAGGACGAGATCGCGGCGGTCTCCTCGACGATCGGCGCCGCCTTCGCAGGTCAGCTCGGGATCACCGTCTCGAGCGGACCCGGCTTCGTCTTGAAGCAGGAAGCGCTCGGGCTGGCGGTGATGGTCGAGCTGCCGCTGGTCGCGATCAATGTCCAGCGGGCCGGACCGTCGACGGGCTCGCCGACCAAGACCGAGCAGGGCGACCTGCTCGCCGCGCTCTTCGGACGGCACTCGCAGAGCCCGCTGCCGATCCTGGCGCCCAGCACGCCCGGCAATTGCTTCCATACGGCCCTCGAGGCTTTTCGGATCGCCGTGAAATACATGACACCCGTGGTCGTGCTCTCCGACGGCTATCTCGCGAACTCTGCGGAGCCATGGCTGATCCCGGATGTCGCGTCGCTCGAACGAACGCAGATCCAATTCGCCCAGCCCGTCGAGGTCGGCAGCTTCGAGCCCTACGCGCGCGATCCCCAGACCCTCGCACGCCCCTGGGCAATTCCCGGAACACCGGGCCTCGAACATCGCATCGGTGGCCTCACGAAGCAGGACCGCTCGGGCAACGTCAGCTACGACCCGGACAATCACGCGAAGATGATCGCGCTGCGCAAACAGAAGATCGACGGGATCGCGGACTCCTGGCCAAGGATCGAGGTCGACGGTCCCGACAGCGGAGAGGTCCTGGTCGTGGGCTGGGGCGGTACGAAGGGCTCGATCACGGCAGCAGTCGAAGAGGTCCGCGCGGACGGACTCGAGGTCTCACAGATCCATCTGCGCCACCTGAATCCCTTCCCGAGCAATCTGGGCGACGTGCTGCGCAGCTTCAAGAAGGTCCTGCTGCCCGAGCTCTCCGACGGACATCTCGCCCTGCTCTTGCGAGCCCGATACCTGGTCGACGTCCAGATGCTCAACAAGATCGAGGGACAACCCTTCAAGATCGCCGAGCTGACCGACGCGATCCGCAAGCTACATGCGGCCTGAAGAAACCCGGGAGTAACGACCATGGCAGCCGAAGCGGCGGTCAAGATTTCGCGCAAGGATTTCGTCTCGGATCAGGACGTCCGCTGGTGTCCTGGATGCGGCGACTACTCGATCCTGGCCAACGTCCAGCGCGTCATGCCCGAGCTCGGCGTGCCGCGAGAGAACGTCGTCTTCGTCTCCGGCATCGGCTGTTCGAGCCGCTTTCCCTACTACATGAACACCTACGGATTCCATACGATCCACGGCCGCGCACCGGCCTTCGCCACCGGGATCAAGGCAAGCCGACCGGAGCTCTCGGTCTGGATCGTGACGGGCGACGGTGACGGCCTCTCGATCGGCGGCAATCATCTGCTCCACACCATTCGCCGGAACGTCGACACCCAGATCCTGCTCTTCAACAACAAGATCTATGGCCTCACCAAGGGCCAGTACTCACCGACCTCCGACGTCGGCATCAAGACGAAGTCGACGCCGCAAGGGTCGATCGATCACCCGATCGATCCGATCGCTTTCGCGATCGGTTGTGGTGCGACCTTCATCGCGCGCACGGTCGACGTCGACGCGAAGCACATGCAATACGTGCTGAGCCGCGCCCACGCACACAAGGGAACCGCATTCGTCGAGATCCTCCAGAATTGCCCCGTCTTCAACGACGGCATCTGGGACGAGCTCCAGGACCGCAAGACCCGAACCCAGGCGTCCCTCGTGCTCAAGCAGGGCGAGCCCCTCGTCTACGGCGCACCCGGTGCACGCAAGGGGATCATCTTCCAGAACGGAATCCCGAGCGTGATCGAGCTGAGCGACGAGGAGGATCCCGTCGCACGCGGTGTCGTGGTGCACGACGAGCGCAAGGACGCTTCCTCCTACGCCGGCGTGCTCGCGACGCTCCAGCGTCCGGACTTTCCATTGCCCGTCGGCGTCTTTCGCGCCGTCGAGAAGCCGAGCTACGAGCAGATGCTGCAGGCACAGGTCGACGACGCAATCGCCGAGCGCGGCAAGGGCGACCTCCACACGCTGCTCCACTCGGGCGACACCTGGCAGATCTAGCGCGACACGTTCGCCCGGAACCCGTCGGACCCCTCGCCCCGCTTCGCGAACGTCGCTTCGTCGCGTGCTGGACGACGGGTGCGCTCACGGCCTCCGCGAATTGGATGCTCAGCCTGAGCGTCCCCTACCTCGTCTATGAGATGACGGCCTCGGCGACCTGGCTCGGCCTCGCTGCAGTCGCGGCAAACGCGCCGGCCATCGTCGCGTCGCCCCTCGGCGGCGTGTTCGCGGACCGCTACTCGAAGCGTGTCGTCCTGCTCGGGAGCCTCGCGATCCAGGTCGCGCTCGCCCTCGCCCTCTTCGCGATCAGCCGCCGGGATGCCACGACCGTCCCCCTGCTGCTGGCACTCACTGCCGCAATGGGCTTTGCCTCCCAAGTGAACCTGTCCGCTTACCAGGCCTTCGTCGCCGAGATCGTCTCGCCTCGCCTGATCGCACCCGCCTACCGTCTGAACGCGATCCAGTTCAACGCCTCGCGCGCGATCGGTCCCGCCGTGGCCGGCTTCGTGCTCGCGCAGTGGGGACCGTCGATGGCCTTCCTGATCAACGCCCTCGCCTACCTCCCCTTCGCCGTGGCGCTCGCCCTGATTCGTCCGCGTCGCCTCGAGCGCGCCACGCGAACGAACCTGCTGAGCGAGCTCGTCGAGGGTGCGCGGATCTCCTGGCAGGATCGACGTCTGCGGTTGGCATTGCTGACGGTCAGCCTGAGCTCGCTCTTCGGGATGAGCGTACAGGCCCTGGCGGCGGGCCTCGCCAAGGACCTCTTCGGCGTCGGCGAGCAGGGCCTCGGACTGCTCGTCTCCGCCACCGGGATCGCTGCCGTCCTGACGGCGGTCGCGACGGTTTGGCTCTCGGAAGCGATTCGACGGGGTGCGATGATCACCTATGGCCTCGCCATCTACGGGCTCGGCCTCGCGGTCGTCGCCGGGACACAGATCTTCGCCGTCGGCCTGCTCGGTTTCGCGATCACGGGCTTCGCCCACGTCCTGGTCAACGTCTCGGTCACGACCGCCATCCAGGAGCACGTGCCCGAGGCCATGCGTGGCCGCGTCACGTCCCTGCAGCTGATGGGCATCATCGTCGCGATGCCGATCGGCGCGCAGCTCGGCGGACTGCTCGCCGAGACGATCGGACTCGCTTCCGTCGTCGCGGTCTACGGCGCCGCGCTCGTGGCTTCCGCGGCCGTATACGCTTGGCGGCTCGAGGGCTTGCGCGAGCTCGACTGAACGCGAGCGGTCAGCCCTCGAGCCCCGGCGCATGCTTCGCGAGCGTTTCGCCGATCTCGGCGGGCGAAGGCGACACTGCCACCCCGTTCGCCTCCAGCGCCGCGATCTTGTCGCTCGCCTTGCCCTTGCCGCCGGCGATGATCGCCCCCGCATGCCCCATCCGCTTGCCGGGCGGTGCGTTCTGCCCCGCGATGAAGGCCGCGACCGGCTTGTTCATGTTCGACTTCACGAACTCCGCCGCTTCCTCTTCCGCCGAGCCGCCGATCTCACCGATCATGACGACCGCCTTCGTCTCGGGGTCGGCCTGGAAACGCTCGAGAGCATCGATGAAGTTGGTGCCGATCACCGGATCGCCACCGATTCCTACGCAGGTCGACTGCCCGATTCCGATCCGCGAGAGCTGATCGACCGCCTCGTAGGTGAGCGTCCCCGACCGCGACACGACACCCACAGGACCGGGCCGCGTGATCTGCGCCGGCATGATGCCGATCCGACACTGCTCGGGCGTCACGACACCGGGGCAATTCGGCCCGAGCAGCCGGGTCCTGCTGCCGCGCAGCGCTGCCTTCGCACGCGCCATGTCGATCACGGGGATGCCCTCCGTGATGCAGACGGCGAGGTCGAGCTCGTTCTCCGCCGCCTCGAGGATCGCGTCGGCGGCGCCCGGCGGCGGCACGAAGATCACCGAAGCGGTCGCACCCGTCGCGGCCTTCGCCTCGCGCACGGTATTGAAGATCGGAATGCCGTCCTTCTCGCTACCCCCCTTGCCCGGGTGGACACCGCCGACGACCTGGGTCCCGTACTCCCGTGACAGACCAGCGTGAAAGGTCCCCATGTTTCCCATGCCCTGAACGATGAGCTTCGTATCCTTGTCGCAGAGAATGGCCATCTCAGGCGGCTCCCTTCACGGCGGCGACGGCGAGCTCGCCCGCCTGCTTGAGCGTCTCGGCCGGCGTGATGTCGAGATTCGACTTCGCCAGGATCTCGCGGCCTTCGGTCGCCTTCGTTCCCTGCAGCCGCACGACGAGCGGCACCTCGACGGCGAGCTCGTCGGCCGCCGCGACGACGCCCTCCGCGATCAGATCACAGCGGACGATCCCGCCGAAGATGTTCACGAGAATCGCCTCCACGTTCTCGTCGCGAAGAATCAGCTTGAAGGCCTCCTTCACCTTCTCCTTGTCGGCACCACCGCCGGCGTCGAGAAAATTCGCGGGGCTCCCGCCGCAGTAGTGGATCATGTCGAGGGTGGCCATCGCGAGCCCCGCCCCGTTGACCATGCAGCCGATATTGCCGTCGAGACCGACGTAGGCGAGATCGATCTCGTTGGCGATCCGTTCGCGCTCGTCCTCCTCCTCCGGATCGCGCAGCTCGGCGATCTCCGGATGTCGATAGAGCGCGTTGTCGTCGAAGTTGAGCTTGCCGTCGAGCGCGAAGAGATCACCTTCGGCGGTCACGACGAGCGGATTGATCTCGACCTGGGTGCAGTCCTTCTCCATGTAGAGATCGAATAGCCCGCGCAGAAAGGGGACGAATTTCGCCACCTGGTCCTTGTCCAATCCGAGCCGATAGCCGAGATCCCGCGCCTGGTAGTCGCGCAGCCCGAGATTCGGCTCGACGAGCGTCGTCAGGATCTTGTCCGGCGTGTTCTCGGCGACGACCTCGATCTCCATGCCGCCCTCTGTCGACGCCACGATTGCGAATCTCTCGGCCGAGCGATCGAAGAGGATCGCCAGGTAGAGCTCGTTCTCGATGTTGCTGCCAGCCTCGACGTAGACCTTCCGGACGAGCTTGCCCTCGGGCGGTGTCTGCGGCGTATGGAGCGTCATCCCGAGGATCTCGCTCGCGGCCTTCTTCGCGTCGGCCGGGCTCTTCACGACCTTCACGCCGCCGCCCTTGCCACGGCCACCCGCATGGACCTGTGCCTTCACGACCACGACCGGCGTGCCGAGCTGCTTCGCCGCTCGTTCCGCCTCTTCCGGCGTCGTCGCCAGCTCGCCCGCCGGGACGGCGACGCCGTACTCCCGAAACAATCCCTTCGCCTGATACTCGTGAACGTTCATGCGCGATCCTCGGTGCTGCGCAGCTCGGCAAGCGGCGCGACTACAGTTCGATCTGGGACACCAGGGTCCGGACGTGCTCGACGGAGGCGTCGAACGCCTTCTGTTCTTCCGCGTTCAGCTCGACCTCGATGATCCGCTCGAGACCACCGGCCCCGATCACGCAGGGCACGCCCACGTAGAGACCGTCGACGCCGAACTCGCCCTCGCAGAGACAGGCGCAGGCGAGTACGCGTTTCTTGTCCTTCAAGTAGGCCTCGGCCATCTCGAGCGCCGAGACCGCCGGCGAGACGAAGGCGGATCCGGTCTTCAGCAGCTCGACCACCTCACCGCCCGCCTTCTTCGTGCGCTCGACGATCTCGTCGATCCGCTTCGCGGGGATCATCGTCTCGATCGGAATGCCGGCGACCGTGCAGTAGCGCACGAGCGGAACCATCGTGTCCCCGTGTCCACCGAGCACCATCGCCGTCACGTCCTTCACGGAAACGCCGAGCTCCCAGGCGACGAAGCTGCGGAAACGCGTCGAATCGAGCACCCCGGCCATGCCGACGACCCGACTCTTCGGGAAGCCGGACACCTCCTTGAAGGTGTAGACCATCGCGTCGAGCGGGTTCGAGATCACGATCACGAAGGCGTTCGGCGCGTTGTCGCGCACGCCTTCCGCGACCTGCTTCATGATCGAGAGGTTGGTCTTGAGCAGATCGTCCCTGCTCATGCCGGGCTTGCGTGCGAGACCGGCCGTGATGATCACGACGTCCGCGCCGGCGATTCCCGCGTATTCGTTGGTGCCGCTGATGGCGGCGTCGCTGCCCATCAGCGGCGCACCCTCCGCCATGTCGAGCGCCTTGCCCTGGGGCAGGCCCTCTACGACGTCGAAGATCACGACGTCGCCGAGCTCGCGATAGGCGGCTTGCTCCGCGAGTACGCCACCGATGTTTCCGCCTCCGATCAGTGCGATCCGGGGTCTGGCCATGAGTCCCTCTCCATTCTCGTTGCTGTCCTGATGATCCGTGTCCTGCGAGAAGCCGCTCGCACGAGCCCCATCGTTACTCGTCTCGCGCGGGTGGGCGCCGTACGCGGAGCGACAAGGCTTCGAGCTGCTCGGCGTCGACGCCCGACGGCGCCTCCATCAACAAATCCTGGCCGCGCTGGGTCTTGGGAAACGCGATCACGTCGCGAAGGTTGTCGACGCCCGCGAGCTTCATGACCCAGCGGTCGAATCCGAACGCGAAGCCGCCATGGGGCGGCGCGCCCACCTCGAGCGCATCGAGCATGAAGCCGAAGCTCTTGCGCATCTCGTCCTCTTCGTAACCCATGATGCGGAGGATCTTGCGCTGGATGTCGGCGCGGTGGTTCCGCAGGCTGCCCGAGCCGAGCTCGGTGCCGTTCAGGACGACATCGTAGTGGGTACCGCGCACCTTTTCGGGCTCGCGATCGAGCAGCGGTAGGTCCTCCTCGACCGGTGCCACGAAAGGCTGATGGACGTACCCGAGACGACCCTGCTCGTCGGGCTCGAGCAGCGGGAAGTCGACCACCAGGAGTGGATCCCAGGCGCGCCCGTCGACGCGTCCGAGCCGCAGGCCGAGATCCTCGCGCAAGCGGGACAGGACGGTATTCGCCCGATCCTTCGTGTCCGCCTGGAAGAAGATGACCATCCCCGGCTGCGCCTCGCAGCGCTCGCGAATCGCGTCGCATTCGGGCTCGCCCAGGAATTTCGTGATCGGCGATTTCCAGCTTCCGTCGGCCTCGACGCGGATCCAGCCCAAGCCCTTGGCACCCAGCTCCTTGCGCACCTGCTTCTCGAGTCGATCGATCTCGCCGCGCGTGAGCTCGTCGGCGTCGGGAATGGGTAGCGCCTTCACGATCCCACCGGACTCGGCGACGCTGCGAAAGGCCTTGAACTCGCTCGTCAGAAAGACGTCGGTCAGATCACGGAGCTCGAGCAGGATCCGCGTGTCCGGGCGGTCGCTGCCGAAGCGGGCCATCGCGTCGGCGTAGGTCAGGCGCGGGAAAGGCGCCTCGAGCTCGACGCCGCAGGCGCGACAACCGTCGATCGTGACCCGCTCGAGCACGGCGAGGATCTCCTCCACGCCGACGAAGGACAGCTCCAGATCCACCTGGGTGAATTCGAGCTGTCGATCGGCTCGCTGGTCCTCGTCGCGAAAGCAACGAGCGATCTGGTAGTAGCGGTCACAGCCGGCGATCATGAAGAGCTGCTTCATGATCTGCGGCGACTGCGGCAGGGCGTAGAAATCGCCAGGCTGGAGTCGACTCGGCACCAGGAAGTCCCGCGCACCCTCGGGCGTCGCACGCGCGAGCATCGGCGTCTCGATCTCCATGAAATCTTGCGCCTCGAGCGAGGCGCGTACGGCGCGTGCCAGCGCGTGTCGCACGCGCAATGCCCGCTGGAGCGGCGGGCGGCGAAGGTCGTGGAGCCGATGCTTGAGTCGGACCTGCTCGTCGACCTCGACCTCTTCCTCGATCGCGAAGGGCGGAACGGTCGCGGCGTTGAGGATGCGCAGCTCGCGGACGTTGACTTCGATCTCGCCCGTCTCCATGTTCGGGTTGACCGTGTCGGCGCTGCGGCGTTCGATCTCGCCGCGCACGAGGAGCACCCACTCGCTGCGCAGATGATGCGCCCGGGCATGCGCGTCCGGCGCCGACTCCGGCCGGAAGACGACCTGTACGACGCCGGTCTTGTCGCGCAGATCGACGAAGATCACACCGCCGTGATCGCGACGCCGATGGACCCAGCCGGCCAGCACGACCTCGTCAGCCACCCGGGCCTGCACGATTTCGCCGCATCGATGGCTGCGGCGGAGCGATCCCATCTGGTCGAGCTCGACGTTCTGCGTGCTCACTGTCGGCTCACTGTCGACTCACTCTCGGCTCACTCCAGACCTACGCGTCGCGCGCGAGGCGCCGTTCGGACGCGCTGCGTCAGCGTGTACGGACGAGTCGTGGACGGCGAAAAAACGGTGTGAAATCGGCGGGTTCGATAGCAATCAGGCCGAGCACTGTCAATCGCGCGGGCGGCCCCCCGGCTAGGAGACGAGATCGTCGGCGGAAGCGACGCGATTGCGACCCTGGCTCTTGGCGCGATACATCGCCTTGTCGGCCGCGTCGAGGACCGGCTCGCGCGTATCGCCATGATCCGGACAGGTCGCGACACCGATCGAGATCGTCAGACGCAGCGTGCCCTCGCGGCCGGCCTCGAAGACGTGCGCCTCGACACGGGCGCGGATGCGTTCGGCGATCCGCAGGGCGACCTCGTGCTTCGTGTCGACGAGCAGGATCGTGAACTCGTCGCCACCGTAGCGGGCGAGCGTATCGACCTGCCGCACACATTCGCCGAGCAGCCGCGAGAGCGCGCGCAGCGTCTCCGAGCCGATCAGATGACCGTAGAGATCGTTCACCTGCTTGAATCGATCGAGATCGAGGAAGAGGACCGAGAGCGGATTGCCGTAGCGGGCCGCACGCTGGATCTCGTTGTCTGCCGTCGCGAGCAGATAACGCGCATTGTAGACCCCGGTCACGTCGTCGATGAAGGCGCGCGCCTTCGCGTCGTGGTAGCGCTCCGCGGTCGCGAGCGCCGCACTGGCACGTGCCGCGATCGTCCGCGCGGTCGCGAGATCCGCGTCGTCGAAACGTCGCCCCTCCGACAGGACCCAGACGTGGCCCGCCTCGCGTGCGTCGCCGCGCAGCGGGACCGAGAGCAAGGCCCCGGGCGACTCCAGTCCGACTCGGCCGAGCGCGTGATTGAGCGGACCCCACGGCACGACGCCGACCTCGCCACGCGCCATCGTGGACTCGAGCGACTTCTCCTCGATCAGGAAGCGACACAGGCGATCGCGCGTCGCGGCGTCGAAGCCGCGCGCGGCGACGCCGGCGCCCTGCGGCGCCGGACTCGGCGCGAAGAAGGCGATGCCACGCCGACAGCCGAGCCGCTCGAGCAGCAATTCGAGCGTCATCGAGTAGAGCTTGCCTGGCTCGAGACATCCGGAGAGCGGCGCACAGGCCTGCTCGGTCTCGAGCTTCGCGTGCAGCTCGGCGCGCGAGCGTTCCGCCTCGAGCAGCTGGGCGACCACGATCGTCGCCATGGGCAGCGCTTCGGCCTGCGCCGTCGGGAGTCGATAGGTCGCCGCACCGGCCCCGGGCTCCTCTTCGGCAGCGATCGCATCGCCCGCGTCGGCGCGGGCATGGTCGGGTGAGAGGACGGCGTCGGAGAGCGCGATGCGCGCCATCGCCGCACCCGGCCGTTCCCAGCCGCTCCAGACCGGATCTTCCAGAATCGCGTCGACGTCGTCGCCGACGCCGATCAGGACCAGATGCGGCGCGCCCCGCGAGGCGTCCGCCGCCGCCGCCACGTCGTCGAAAGCGATGCAGGAGAAGCGGTGGGCCTGGCCAGCCGCCGCGAGACCGGCCGCCAGGCTCGTGACGAGACGCTCCGCGCCGTCGCCCACGAGCAGCACCGGAATCGGCGCCTGGAGATCCGGCTCGGTCATGGCGGGCTCCTCGGATGCGCTGGGGACCGCGCCGTCGGGCTCGGAGATACACGGCGTCGGAAGAGAATTCGGGACTTTCGGCTCTGCTCCGCGTGTCGGCCGGCACGCTCTCATGGGCGCAATCCGACGGCAGGCCCGCCCTCGCCTGCGAGCCAACGATTACCGAATTATCGGAACGAAAGCCGAGCCGCTTGAGACGAGCCGGCTCCGTCGCCCCCGACGACTTGCCAGACGCGACCGCCGTCGGCGCTGCGCAGCATGCGGCCGCGATCGCCGACGACCCACCCGCGCTCGCCCTGCGGTGCAAACGCTACTGACCGGAGCGTCTCGAAGAATCCCCCGGTCTCGCTCGGGGCCCAGGCCGTCCAGCTGCGACCGGCGTCGCGCGAGCGCCACAGCGCCCCCTGCTGCCCGACCGCGAAGAGTCCCCCGGCGCCGCCCGTCGCCACGCCCTGCAGATCGTGGCTGCTCGTTCGTCCGGCGACGGCCCAGATGCGCTCGGGGCCACTCCGCAGGACGCGGCCCCCCCGCCCGACCGCCCAGACCCGCTCGCGACCCGCCGCCATCGCCGTGACCGCCAGCGTCGGATGCACGCGGATCCGCACCGCGGCGCGGGCTGCACTCCGCGCGCGCCAGTAGCGCTCGAGGTCCTTCGGATCGTCGTCGAGGAATTCCTCGTAGGACCAGGGCGGCGTCGCGACGACGTCGATCCGATCCGGCGCAACGCCCTCGGATTCGAGCAGCAGCCGCAGCTCCTCCGTCCGCGCCTCGATCAGATCGAAGAGCGCACTCGGATCCCGTTCACGCGCGACGTCTTCGATCTCGCGTTCGCTCACGAACGCTTCGAGCTGCCAGACGAGCTCGTCCCGATAGGCCAGCCCGCGCGCGGCCGCACGCAGTGAGGCCGCAGCGTCGGGGTCGATCGCAACGCGGCCGGTCTCGAAGGTGATCGGAGCCAGGCCGACGGGGTCGGCAACCGAAACCGCTCGCCATCGCACGCCCGCGTCCGTCGTCTCGTAGATCGTCCGCCCCGCGCTCCAACAAGTACCCCGTTCGTGCTTCGCGCAGACGATGGCATGTTGGTCGGGCGCCGGCGCACCGGAGACCGTCGGCCCCTGCGACACGTCCTGCCAGCTGGCGCCACCGTCCGCCGTGCGCAGACGCAGGCCCGCCTCGCCGACGAGAATCACGCGACGCGCGTCGATCGTGGCGAGGTCGCGGAGGCGCCGCGCGCCCACGCCGGGTGGCAGGCGGACTCGCCGCCAGCGCCGACCCCCGTCCTCACTCGTCAGCACGACCGCCGGCCCGATCGCCCAGGCGTGCTCGGCATCGGCGAAGACGAGCCGCTCGAGCCCATCGACCGCCGGCACGCGCGCGCGCCGCCAACGACGACCCGCATCGGCCGACCGGTAGATCTCACCCGTCCGCGCGAGCACGACCACGACATCCGGCGCGGGCAGCGCCACGGACCGGAGCTCACCGTGTGGCACTACGCGGCTGGGCTCCGCCGAATCCTCCGGACCCCCGTCGTCGCGACAGCCGCCGGCCAGCACGCAGAGCCCCAGCCAGAACGACACGACGAGCCCGGCCGAACGCAGCCGCCGATATCCCGAGCGGCACGCGAACCGCGCGCTCGAATCGGACGGAGGCTGCTGGCTTTCGTTCGGCATCTCGGGTCCTATGCGCGTCGAAGTCCGGTCGCGCATCGCCGCGAGATCACGCGGTCGCCACCGCCAGCCGCATCGAGGTCACGCGACCGATGCTCGAGTCCTCGACACAGATCGCCTCCCCGCCCATCTGGCTCATGCCGAGCTGGACGCTCTCGGGCGGATGTCCGGTCGCGCCGCGTCGGTCGCTGTCCGGCACGTCGACGACCGACACGACCACGCCCTTGGGCTGCTCACCCCCGAGCGTGCGCGCGAGCAGGGTCAAAGGTGCCCCCCGCTTGGACTCGTCGACGCGCTGTCTGACCAGCTGCGTGAGCAGGCGCTCGAACAGGACGGTCGTGCCGACGACGCGTGGCAGGTTCGGCGACATCAGGACCTCGACGTCGACCTCGTTCGAGAGCTCGTTTCCGACGCGATCCGAGACGCGCAGGATCGCGCTCGCGACGTCGAAGCGGCCCTGCTGCGGCTTGCCGCCACGCACGGCCACCGACAGCTCCTTCATCCATTTCTGGGCCGTCTCGAGCGCCTGCAGACTCGAGTCGAGCAGTCGTCGCTGTTCGTCGCGCAGCCCGCGGCCGATCTGGCCCGATAGGGTCTGGAGCCCGGCGAGCGCATCCGCGATCGGCTCGCCGATCTCGTCGGCCAGGGCCGCGAGGTGATCCTCGTTGCCCTGCTCCTCGAGCATCACCATCACGACGCCGACGCGATCGTCCTCGGCCTCGATCGGGGAACACATTCCCGTGTAGCCCGCGCCGCCCTCACGGATCTGGAGCCGCGCGGCCTTCCCGCGCTGCAGGACCTCGGCCGTCGCCGTCAGGACGACCTCACGCGCACCCCCACCGAAGACGAGCGCGAGCGGCTGGCCGACCGGGTCGTCGTCGTGCGCGCAGAATTGCGCGCGGAAGGCGGGATTGGCGTACACGATGCACCCGTCGGGATCGCCGACGAGGATCGGCGTATCGAGGTAGCCGAGCAGTGAGATCTCTTCCGCGGCACTCATGCTTCCCACTCCAGGATGCCGGCCTCGCGCATCCGACAGATCGAGCGCATCGCCTCGAAACGATCCATGCCCGAGACCGAGACCAGATCCGCGACCGGCGTCTCGCCATCGACCATGGAGAGCAGGAAGCCCGCACTCGGCGGCAGATTGCGATCGCGCAGGTCTCGCGAGCCCCCGACGATCCGCGGAATCTGCGAGAAATCACCGAGCTCCGCCCGGTAGCGCCGGAACAGCCCGGCCCGAAGGAGCTCGATCATCGCCTCGCTCTCGAGGCAGCTCCCGAGCGGCACGCTCGTCAGGAACTCGAGCGCCGCCTCCTCGTTCTCGGCGTGCAGGATCCGGCGCGCGTCCTCGACGAGCGCCGACGGCCCCCCGTCCCCGCTCTCGCCGCGCGGCTTGGCGCGCCGATCCGCATCGCGCATGTAGTCGAGCGCCTCTTCGTTGCCCGGATCGAGGGACAGGACCTCGTTCCAGAGCAGGAAGGCCTGCGCCACGTCGCCCGTGCCGTAGAGCTCGAGACCCTGCTGCAGCAGACCCGAGATCTTGCGCTCTCTTGCTTCGCTCATCGTCTCATCGTCCCCGATCCCACCGATCAGTCCTTCAGCTGGACCTCGTAGAGATCGTGTTCCTGGATGATCTCGTCGATCTCGACGTCGGAGAGCGTGCCCGTCGAGCTGACCGTGATCGACTGCTCCTTGCCGGTCGCCAGGTCGCGCGCCGAGACGCTCACGATTCCGTTCGCGTCGATATCGAAGCTGACCTCGATCTCGGGCTCGCCCTTGGGCGCGGGTCGGATGCCGGAGAGCACGAACTCGCCGAGCAGGTCGTTCTCGGCGGCGAGGTCGCTCTCACCCTGCAGGACGCGAATCTTGACCGCCGACTGATCGTCGCGCGTCGTCGTGAAGATATGACCCTTGCTGACGGGCACGGTGGTGTTGCGCTCGATCAGTCGCGCAAAGTGGCCACCATAGGTGCCGATTCCGAGTGACAGGGGTGTCACGTCGAGCAGCAGCATGTCGTTGTTGTCGTCGAGCAGCGCCGCCGCCTGGACCGCGGCACCGAGCCCGACGACCTCGTCCGGATTGACGCCCTTGTGCGGTCGTTTGCCGAAATACTCCGTCACGCGCTTCTGCACGAGCGGCATGCGCGACTGGCCACCGACGAGCACGACCTGGTCGATGTCCTGCGGCTGGACGCCGGCATCGATGCAGCACTGCTCGACGCTCTTGATCGTGCCCTCGACGACGTCGTGCACCAGCCCCTCGAGCGTCTCGCGCGTGAGCTCGTAGTTCAGATGCCGCGGCCCCTCGGCATCACTCGCGATGAAGGGCAGGTTGATCTCGACGACGTCGCGCATCGAGAGATCGCATTTCGCCTTTTCGGAGGCATCCTTCAACCGCTGCAGCGCCATCGTGTCGCCGCGCAGGTCCATGCCCTCGCTCTCCTCGAACCACTCGACGAGGTGCTGGACGATTCGACGATCGAAATCCTCGCCGCCGAGGAACGTGTTGCCCGACGTCGCGAGGACCTCGATCACGCCGTCGGACATCTCGAGGATCGAGATATCGAAGGTGCCACCACCGAGATCGTAGACCGCGATCTTCTCGTCGCCCTGACGACTCATGCCGTAGGAGAGCGCCGCCGCAGTCGGCTCGTTGATGATCCGGAGCACCTCGAGGCCCGCGATCTTGCCCGCGTCCTTGGTGCACTGGCGCTGGGTGTCGTTGAAGTAGGCCGGAACCGTGATCACGGCTTCCTGCACGGTCTCGGACAGGTACTCCTCCGCGACGCGCTTCATCTCGCGCAGGATGATTCCGGAGATCTCGGGGCAGGTGAACGTCTTCCCGCCGATCTTGATGCGTGGGTCCTCGTTCGGCCCGCGGACGATCTCGTACGGGCAGAGATCGATCGACTTCTGGACCTCGGGATCGTCGAAGCGGCGCCCGATCAAGCGCTTCGCCGCGAAGATCGTATTGCGCGCGTTCGTGATCGCCTGGCGCTTCGCCAGATGGCCGACCAGCCGCTTGCCATCCTGAGAGATGCCGAACATCGACGGGGTCGTCTTGTAGCCCCCCGAGTTCGGAATCACCGTCGGCTGGCCGTTCTCGACCACCGCCACACAGGAATTCGTCGTTCCGAGATCGATTCCGATGACCCGGCTCATGACATGCCTCCTCGCGCCTCATCGCGCGCACCAATTCGCACGGCGGCCAGACCCCGCTGTGCGTCCCGATCGTCCTCGTCGTACTTGAGCGCCGTCTCGAACGCGCGCACGGCCGCGTCCTTGTCGCCGCGATCCTTGTGCACCCGACCGAGCAGAGCGTGACCCGCCGCGTATTCCGGGTTGCGTTCGAGCAGCGTCTCCGCGTACTCCTGTGCGTCGTCGAGCTGGCCGAGCCGCAGACAGACGCGGGCGGCGTGCTCGTTCAGCTCGGGATCGTGCGGCTTGTAGGGCAGGATGTCCTCGAGCAGGCGAATCGCTTCCCGCAGCTCGCCGTCCTTCATGCGCTCGGTCGGCGTCGCCAGCAGCTTGGTCGCGCGAGCGCCGGCCGCCTGGATCTTGAGCGCACCGAGCGCCTCCTTGAACTCCGCGCGACCCGGATCGAAGGAGATCGCGATTCGGATGCTCTGCTCTGCTTCCTGCATCCGGCCCGCTTCCTGCGAGAGCTGGGCTGCGCGAAAGATCTCGTCGGCGCGGGCGCGGCGCTCGGCGATCGCCGCGTGGTTGATCTTGAACGGCATCCGCTGGCGGAGGCGTTCGAGCTTGGCGGCCTGCTTCGACTTGGCGGGCTTGGTCGGCGCCGGCCCGGTCGTCGTCGCAGACGAGGTCGCGCTCGTCTCGGTCGACGTGGGCTGCGACGCGTCGGGCGGATCGACGACGGTCTGGTTCTCGACCTGACACAGCTCGGGGTCGGAGAGGATCTCGTGGGCCTCGAGGACCTTCTTGAAGATCCGATCGAGTCGCTCCCCGTATTCGCCGATCTCCTTGCGGAAATAGCGGTCGGGATGGAACTCCTTGGAGAGCTTGAAGTAGGCGCGCTTGACGAGCTTGGGCTGTGCGCCCTTCTCGACGCCGAGCAGCTCGTGGTAGGGGAGGCCCAGATTCGCTTCGTACTGGAGGATCCGGCGTTGGACGTCGAGGCCGATCTCGAGCGAATCGTCGAGCGCGCTCTCGTCGATCGCGAGCGTGGTCTGCGAGCCGGTCGGTGCCTCGGCCGCGTCGGTCGCGTCGCGTGCGGACTCCTTCGCGGCGGATCCACCCGCTGAAGCGCCCGCAGCCGCGGCCTGCTTCGATCCGGACGAATCACGAGCAGAGCCGGTCCCGCGCGCCGCCGAGCCACTCCCCTCGGCTCGACCGCCAACGCATTCGAGCAGGCCCGCTTCGAGCCAACGCGTGAGGCAGGCATCGACCTCGTCCGAAGGAATGCCGCCGATTTCCCGCAGCAGGCGCCAGGGCGTCGTGCCGTCGATCCTCGAAAGCAGGTATCCCTCCGCCGCGCTCAGATCGAGCTGCGTCGCATCGCACTGCTCGGCGAGCGCGAATACCTGATCTCTGGGATCCCCGGTCTGCTCCAAGACCCGACCACCTCGCACGGGGCTTCGCGAAACGCGTGCCCCCACCGGAATCTCTTCGGCCAGGAGCGACCGAAGTTTGAGAAACGACGGGAAAAGATGAGCAAAGGGGTCGAATTCCGGGCGAAGACGGGCTGCGACGGACACGCACCCCTCGGGGAATCGCAGCTGATTCGCAGCGAGCCCGCCCGTGCCGCCCTCCGGTAGAGGCCGGGAGCCGGTCTGGTCGGATTTCCCGAGCTGCCGGAGCGCCCGGGTGGCGGCGAGCCCGCCCGAAGGCGGGCTCGCGAATAGGCGGGCGCTCAGTCCGCGAGCAGATGCTCGAGGATCGCGTTCTGAGCGTGGAGTCGGTTCTCCGCCTGATCGAAGACGAGGCTCCTCGGCCCGTCGAGCACTTCGGCCGTGACCTCCTCGCCGCGATGCGCCGGCAGACAATGCATCACGTAGGCGCCGGGCGCGTGGGCCAGCAGTGCCGCATTCACCTGGTAGTCGTGAAAGA
The DNA here is from genome assembly GCA_965223565.1 of Myxococcota bacterium. GTDB lineage: Bacteria > Myxococcota_A > UBA9160 > UBA9160 > UBA4427 > UBA4427. The sequence goes on from CBDCWV010000008.1 coordinate 68,649, forward strand.
TCCGCCGCCGCGCGTCGGCCTCGTCCTCCTGGCCCATGCTGGTCCAGGTATCCGTATAGACGAAGTCGGCGCCCGTCACCGCGGCCGCCGGATCCTCACCCAGCTCGATCTCGGCTCCGCTCTTTTCCGCGAGAGCACGCGCACGATCGAGCACGCGGATCGACGGGCGGTGGCTCGCGGGCGTCGCGACGTGGAGACGCAGGCCGAGCACGGCGGCGAGCAGGATCAAGGAATTGACGACGTTGTTGCCGTCGCCGACATAAGCCAGTGTCGCGTCGGCGGGCTTCGTGACGCCGGCGATCGTCACCAGGTCGGCCATCGCCTGGCACGGATGCAAGAGGTCCGTCAAGCCATTGATGACGGGAATCGTCGCGTCCCGAGCGAGCTGCTCGACCAGCTCATGGCTGAATGTGCGCGCCATCAGACAGTCGACCCAGCGCGAGAGCGCACGTGCGACATCGGCGGGAGACTCACGCGTCCCGATCCCGATCTGTTCGGGCTTGAGCAGAATGCCGTGGCCGCCCAGCTGCGCGATGCCCGCTTCGAACGTGACATGCGTGCGCAACGAGGGCTTCTCGAAATACATGGCGAGAATGCGGCCTTCGAGCGAACGCGGTCGCTTGCCGGATCGGTGGGAGCGACGGAGCACGGCTGCGCGATCCGCCATCGACCACAATTCGTCGGCACTCCAATCCGCGACGCTCAAGAAATCCTTCGGCATTCCAGCAAGCTTCCCTACGGAACGAGCAGCGTTCCGACTCCCGCATCGTCGCTGAAGATCTCGAGCAGGACCGCGTGCACGATCCTTCCGTCGACGACATGGGTGCGGCCGACGCCGCCGGCGAGCGCCGCGATACAGCATTCCATCTTCGGGATCATGCCGCCCTTGATGGTTCCGGCCGAGATCAGTCGGCGACACGCCTCGACCGAGAGCTGGCTGATCAATCGCCCCCCCTCGTCGAGCACACCCTCGACGTCGGTCAGCAGGATCAGCTTCTCGGCCGCCAATGCCGTCGCGATCGCACCGGCCGCCTCGTCTGCATTCACGTTGTGACTTCGTCCGGCGTCGTCGGCGCCGATCGGCGCGATCACGGGCACGAAGCCGGCGTCCATCGCCGCGCGCACGACACTCGGATCGACGCGCGTCACCTCGCCGACGCGACCCAGATCCTGCCCCCCAATGAATTTCTTGCGCACGCGCAGCAGACCCCCGTCGCTGCCCGTATAGCCGACGCCCTGCCCGCCTGCCTGCTGGATCCGCTCCACGATCTCGCGATTCAGCTTGCCGCCGAGCACCATCTCGACCACTTCCATCGTCGCGTCGTCGGTCACGCGGCGCCCCTCGACGAAGCTCGACTGGCGTCCCATCTGCTCGAGTGTCGCGGCGATCTGCGGCCCGCCCCCGTGCACGATGACCGGACGCACGCCGATATGCTTGAGCAACACGACGTCCGACGCGAAGGAGGCCTGGAGGCCCTCGTCGGTCATGGCGTGGCCGCCGTACTTGATCACGACCGTCTTGCCGAGCAGCCGCTGCATGTAGGGCAGCGCCTCCATCAAGACCTTCGCTTTGTCGACCAGCTGTTTCATGGCTCCCTGCACGTGCTCGATCGGATCGTGCGACTACGCACGGCCGATGCGCCTCGCCCGCGATCGCGCGATTCGTTCAGCCAGACACCGAGCTCGCCGACTGGCGACGGGCCTCGGCGACCTCCTCGATACTCTGAAGCAGACTACGGTACAGGAGGACGTTGCGGACGGCCGCCGAAAAGGCGGCCGACAGGATCTCGGCGCTGCGCGGCGAGACCGGGCCGCGATCGAGAAAGACGCGCAGCAGCCCGACCGTCTTGTCACGCAGCTTGAGTGGAATGCAGAGCATCGGCCTCGGCAATCCGTCGCTCGCCGTATCGACGGCCTCGTCGAAACGATCCTCGTCCTGTGGCGCATCGCTCGCGATGGGCTGACCCGTCTGGGCGACGCGACCGACCAGACCCCGATCGAGCGGCAGCCGATCGCGATCGCCGACCACGGCGCCGTCGGCCTCGGCCTCGAGCACCAGATCCACCTCACCCGGCGCGTGGAGATAGAGCGAGACCGGTGCCGCAGCGAGCAAACGCGCGACCGCGGCGAGTGCGCCCCCGAGCACCCGCTCCGGCACGACCTCGGCTGCGACCGATTCGCAGACGACGCGCGCGAGCTCCGCATCACCGTCGAACGCGGCATCGGCGAGGATCAGCACCTCGCCCATGCCCTCGACATCACCCTGCTGCGCGACGACCAAGAGCTGCTCGACCTCGGGGTCCGCCGCCAGGAATTCCGAGACCTGCATCCCCAGAAGCCGCAGGACGTTCGCCTCGTCCGACGAGAGCGCCTCCGGCTCGCTCGCCTCGGTCAGGCACAAGACCCCGACCGGTACGCCCAGGCATACGAGCGGGACGACGGCGAAGGCCGACTGCTGATACTCGCCGGCGGCACGTCCCGCGAAGCGCGGGTCCGCGTCGGCGTCGGCCACACAGAGAACCGCCGCTTCGGCGAATCCGATCCCGGAGGCGCCCTCGCCGATCTTTCGCGCCGCCATCGTTCCCTGCTCGACGCCCGCGCCCCGCGCGGCGACGACGCTCAGCCACTCGCGCTCGGGATCCGCCAGCATCAGCGAGACCCGATCGGCCTCGAAGATCACGCTCGCCGCGTCGACGACACCCTGGCGCAGCACCGCGACCCGCTCCTCGGGCGAGGCCAGACGGACGAGCTGCGAGAGGCGCTCCATGCCTTCGACCAGCCGTTCGATCCGCCCGCGCAGGCGGCGCCGCGACGCATTCGCCTCGAAACCTTCGAGCGCGCGACCCACGGCGAGCGAGAGCTCCTCGTCGTGGAGCGGCTTGGCCAGATAATCGCAGGCACCGAGCCGCAGCGCCTCGAGCACGATCTCCTGGTCGGTCGAGGCCGAGAGCATGATGATCGGCAGCTCGGGTCGCATCTCGCGGATCCGTGCGAGAACCTGGATGCCGTCCATGTCGGGTAGCCGAACGTCGAGCACGACGGCACCGACCGAGCGATCCGCGACGGCGTCGAGGGCCGACTGTCCGTCCTCCGCGCGCAGTGTCGCGAAGCCGCATTCGCGGAGGATCTCGTCGATCGCCTCGAGAAAGAAGACCTCGTCGTCCACGATCAGGACGCGGCTATTGGATTCGATCATGTTCCCCCCATCGATCCGGAATCCGATCCCCTCGAGTCGGCCTCACAGGATGAACTGCGATAGATCCTGATCGTCCAGCAGGTCGCCGAGCTTCTTGCGTACCATGTCTTCGTCGACGACGACCTGCTGTCGAGCGAGATCCGGCGCCTCGAACGAGAGCGATTCGAGCAGCCGCTCCATCACGGTATGCAGCCGTCGCGCGCCGATATCCGCCGTCCGCTCGTTGACGGTCGCGGCGACGTCGGCGATCGCCTCGATGCCCGATCGTTCGAAGACGAGCTCGATCTGCTCCGTCGCGAGCAGAGCCGTGTACTGCCGGACGAGCGAGTTCGTCGGCTCGGTCAGGATCTGGATCAGATCTTCGCGTGTCAGACTCGCCAGCTCGACGCGGATCGGGAATCGCCCCTGCAGCTCGGGAATCAGGTCCGACGGCTTGGCGAAGTGAAAGGCGCCCGCAGCGACGAAGAGGATATGGTCCGTCACGACGGGACCGTGCTTGGTCTGGACCGTCGAGCCCTCGACGATCGGCAGCAGGTCGCGTTGAACGCCTTCGCGCGAGACGTCGGGACCCTGGCGGCCACCCGCTCCGACCGCGACCTTGTCGATCTCGTCGAGAAAGACGATCCCCGTATCCTGGACGCGGGCGATCGCGAGCTCCTTGACGCGGTCGGGGTCGACCAGGGCCATCGCCTCCTCGTCGATGAGCGCCTCGCGCGCCTCGGCGATCTTCATGCGACGCCGGCGGGTCTGCTTGGGCAGCATCCCCGAGAGCAGGTCCTTGAACTGGACGCCCATCTCTTCGACGCCCTGGGGCGTCATGATCGAGAGCGAGGGGCCAGCCGATTCGTCCGCCAGCTCGAGCTCGACCTCGCGCTCTTCGAGCTCACCGAGTCGGAGCAAGCGGCGGAGCTTCTCGCGCGTCTCGTCGCCCGCCGGCCCCGCCCCACCGGCTGCATCCGATCCGGCTCGCTCCGCTCCCGGAGCCGACACGTCGAAGGGCGCGCTCGACGTCGCAGCACCCCGACCCGCCGGAGGATGCGATGTGGACGGCCTCGGCAGCAGCACGTCGAGCAGCCGCTCCTCGGCGCGCTCCTCCGCGCGTGTGCGAACCGAGCGCCGCTCCTCTTCCGTGACGAGCTGGATCGCGAGCTCCGTCAGGTCGCGCACGATCGATTCGACGTCGCGACCGACGTAGCCGACCTCGGTGAACTTCGACGCTTCGACCTTGATGAAGGGCGCCTGTGCGAGCTTCGCCAGGCGACGCGCGATCTCGGTCTTGCCGACGCCCGTCGCACCGATCATGATGATGTTCTTGGGCGCGATCTCGTCGCGCAGCTCCTCGGGCACCTGCTGTCGCCGCCAGCGATTGCGCAAGGCGACGGCGACGGCGCGCTTCGCGTCGCGTTGGCCGATCACGTAGCGATCGAGCTCGGAGACGATCTCGCGCGGCGTGAAGGTCGGCGAGCCGACCCCCGCCTCGTTCGGGCGCCGCGCCCGCTCTTCGGGGTTGCTCACGGCAGCGTCTCCATCGTGATCTTGTCATTCGTGTAGATACAGATCTCCGCCGCGATTTCCAGCGCCGCGCGGGCGATCTCGGCCGCCGAGAGCTCCGTGTGGCGCGCGAGCGAGCGCGCCGCAGCGAGCGCGTAGGAGCCTCCCGAACCGATCGCGGCGACGCCGTCGTCCGGCTCGATCACATCGCCATTGCCCGACACCATCAGAAGCGTCTCCGCATCCCCGACCAGGATCATCGCTTCGAGTCGGCGCAGCACGCGGTCGGTTCTCCAATCGCGTGCGAGCTCGACCGCAGCGCGTCGGACGTTGCCCGGGTGGGATTCGAACTTTCCCTCGAGGCGCTCGAGCAGGGTCAGCGCATCGGCCACGCCACCCGCGAACCCCACCAGCGCGCGACCCTTGGCGATCCGTCTCACCTTCTCCGCGCTCTGCTTCATCACGGTCTCGCCGAGCGTCACCTGGCCGTCCGCCGCCAGGGCGATCTCACCGCTCCGAACGACGGCGACGACCGTCGTCGAACGAGCCCGCTCACGCAGTGCTGGCGCTTCCGTTCGCAATGCGCAGTCGGCGAGTTCTTCCCCTCTCATGCTCCTCCTGCTTCCCGTTCGCTCGACTGGGTCGAGCGTGCCGACGGATTCGCCTCCGACGCGCGTGCACGACGCGCACGGCTTCCCGGGGCCGATTCCTGCTTCGCGTCGATCCGCGCGCGCGGATGCGCACGATCGTAGACATCGCGAAGGTGCTCGATCGAGACGGCCGTGTATTTCTGCGTCGTCGATAGACTCGTATGCCCGAGCAGCTCCTGGATCTCCCGCAGATCAGCGCCCATGTCGAGCAGATGCGTCGCGTAGCTGTGACGCAGGCGATGGGGATGGACGTGCTCGCCGAGATCGGCGTGTGTCGCGCGTTCGGCGAGGATACGGCGAGCCTCGCGTGCCGCCAGACGGCGGGGCTCGGCGTCGCGACGGGTGCGCAGGGAGATGAAGAGCGGCTCGCCCAAGAGGCCCGGATGGCGGCGGATCTCGACCCAGGCCGCGAGTGCGCGCCGCGCCTGCTCGGGAATCGGGACGACGCGCTCCTTGCGGCCCTTGCCCAGCACGCGAATCTCCTGAGCGCGAAGCTCGAGATCGCGCACGTCGAGTGCAACCAGCTCGCCGATTCGAATGCCCGTGCCGTAGAGCAATTCGACGAGCGCACGATCACGCAAGCGCATCCACTCCGCCCGGCGGGCACGCTCGCCCCCTTCGGGCGCGGGCTGCCTCGATACGCGGCGATCGCGCGTGATCAGCTGCTCGCAGTCGTCGACCGAGAGCGGTCGCGGTAGGCGTTTCTCGAGCTTCGGCATCGGGATCCCCGCCGTCGGATCGTCGCGTCGCCCACCCTCGCGCACCAGCCATCGAAAGAAGCAGCGCACGGAGGCCAGCTTGCGACCGAGCGTCGCGGGACTGCGGCGCCGATGCAGACTCGCGAGCCAGGCACGAACGTGCTGCGAATCGAGCGCCTGGGGCGAGATCTCGGCCCCGGTGTGCACCGTCAGCTGGCGCACGTCCGAGGCGTAGGCGCGCCGGGTATTGGGCGAGAGCCCGCGCTCGACCGACAGGTGTCGCGAGAAATCCTCGATCGCCTGACTCCAGGTGCGTCCGCGCTTCATGGTCCGCCCCCGGCGACGACCTCGCGATAGGCGGCCAGCGAATCGAGCGCTCGGTCGGCCAGACGCCGATTCTTCTCCCGCTTCCGTTCGCCCCGCGAGCGCCGCTTGCGCCGGCGAAGCTGCGATCCCTCGGCCAGCGGAGATCTCGACGACGAATCCAGCCCGCGATCCGCCCCTCGAGCCGACGGAGTCTCCCGCTCGAGTGGTGGAAAGAGCCCGTAGTTGACGTTCATCGGCTGGAAATGTCGCGCGTCGGCATTCTGCAGATGTCGGAGCAGCGCCCCGTGTGCCGTGTCCGGCGGCGGTGCGATCCGGGACAGCCCGAGGCGCTCACGGGCGACGTCGATGCCGACCAGGCCACCGAGCGCCGCCGATTCGACGTAGCCCTCGACGCCCGCCATCTGACCCGCCAGGAAGACCCCTGGCCGACGTTTTAGCTGCAGCCGCTCGTCGAGCAGCTCGGGTGCGTTCACGTAGGTATTTCGATGGATTGATCCGAAGCGCGCGAAGACGGCCTCCGACAGCCCGGGCAAGGACCGGAACAGCCGCTTCTGTTCCCCGACGCGGAGCTTCGTCTGACAGCCGACGAGGTTCCACAGCGTTCCCGCACGGTCCTCCTGACGCAGCTGCACGACGGCATGGGGCCGCCGACCCGTGCGTGGATCGACGATTCCGACCGGCTTGAAGGGACCGAAGGCGAGCGTATCGCGGCCGCGCCGTGCCAGCTCCTCGATCGGCAGGCAGCCCTCGAAGTAGAGCGCCTTCTCGAATGCGTGCAGGGGCACGGTCTCCGCCTCGCGCAGCGCGTCGACGAAACGCACGTAGTCGCTGCGTGTGAGCGCCACGTTCAGATAATCGCCAGCCGCGTCCGCGCCCTCGCCGGCACCAGCAGCGGCGTAGCGGGAGGCGCGAAAGACGACGGACTCGTCGATCGAATCCGCGTAGATCGTCGGACTGATCGCGTCGTAGAAGTAGAGGTACGCCTCGCCCAGGCTCGTCGCGAGATCCTCGGCGAGCTCGCCATCGGTGAGCGGACCCGTTGCGAGGATCACCGGCCGTCCGTCGGGAATGCGCGTGACGCGTTCCCGGCGGACCTGGATACGCGGATGCGCCTCGATTGCGTCGGTGATCGCGCGCGAAAAACGCACACGGTCGACGGCGAGCGCCTTGCCCGCCGGCACGGCCGTGCGATCGGCGACCTGCATCACCAGCGATCCGAGACGTCGCATCTCCTCCTTGAGCAGCCCGACGGCATTGCCCAGGGTGTTGGCGCGGAGCGAGTTGCTGCACACGAGCTCGGCGAAATCCGACGAGGCATGCGCCGGCGAGCGGCGCTCCGGCTTCATCTCGTAGAGCCGGACCGATACGCCTCGCTCCGCCAGCTGCCAAGCCGCCTCGCAGCCCGCGAGACCGGCCCCGACGACGACGCACTCGGATGACTGTGACGCCGAAACCAACCCGCTCTCCTTCCCGGCTCGCGCGGCGTGAAACGAGGACCGGCTCGAGCCGTCGAGCAGCCCGGACCCTTCGGCCAGCCGCCTCCGAACGGGACCGACCCATCCGACTGCCACGCCGGCACCCACCGCCACCGCGGCGACCGGCTGAAACCAGGGGGGAACGCGTAAACCGGGGGCCCGTAGGCCTCCGTCGCGCCCAATGAGGGTAGCTCAAGGCGTGCCGCCCGACCCTCCGCCGAGCGGGCGGCCGCAGAGGTGGTAGCGGCCGTCGCGCTCCGCGACGATGCGACCCGCCCACGCGAGCTCGAAGAGCGCCCGCGCGAGACGTCCGGGATCGAGCTCGACCTGCGCGATCATGGCCTCGCGCGTCGCCGGTCCCATCGCCAGACGCGCGACGATCCGCGCTTCGAGGGGATCGCTGGGGAGGTCGAGCGGATCGCGTCTCGTGTGCACAGTGGGATTCGCGCCCGCAGCGACTCCGATCGGACGCAGATCCTCGACCACGTCGGCCGCGCCGCGGATCAGCCGCGCGCCATCGCGCAGGAGTCGATGGTTGCCCGCCGCGAAGGGCCCCTCGATCGCGCCGGGCAGCGCGAAGACCTCCCGTCCCTGGGCGAGAGCGTGACGCACGGTGATCAACGAGCCACTCCGCTCACGCGCCTCGACCACGATCACGCCGAGGGCGAGGCCGCTGATGATGCGATTGCGGAGGGGGAAGTACTCGCGGCGAGGCGACGTGCCGAGCGGCATCTCGCTCAGGACGGCGCCGGTCTGGCAGATCGTCTCGGCGAGCGCGCGATGCTCCGGTGGATATACCTGGTCGATCCCACAGGCGAGCACGGCGAGCGTCTTCCCGCCGGCTTCGAGCGCACCGCGATGGGCCTCGGCGTCGATCCCACGCGCCAGGCCCGACACGACCGCGAAGCCCTGCGACGCGAGCTCGTAGCCGAGCCGTCGTGCCTGGTCGCGCGCGAGCCGCGTCGCCGCACGCGCACCGACGATCGCGATCGCCGAGCCTGCCAGGGCCTCGACCTGCCCACGCACGACGAGGACGAGTGGGGCGTCCTCGAGGCGAGCGAGCACCCCGGGATAGGCGTCGTCTCCGAAAGGAACGACGCGAACACCGAGCGCCGCCAGCCGCCGCGCCTCGCGCAGCGGATCCCCCGATTCGGCTCGACTCGTCGCAGCCGCGGCGGCGCTACCGGCGTCCGCCGTTCTGAGGATCCCTGCCGGCGCGGCCCCCGATCGCAGCGCGGGATTCACACGTTCCGGACACAGACAGAATCGTCGCTGGAGCGCGAGCCAGTCGCTCGCCTCGAGCGGCGCGAGGCCACGCGACCGGGCCGGGATCACTTCATCGTCGGACTCCACGTTCGCTCTCCGGTGCTTAGGCCCCGAGCGGCGAGCCCTCTCGCGGAGCCGGTGAGGCAGGCCGACTGGATACCCGAGGCCGCCTGGCCGTTCGACGCCGTGCACTGCGGTGCACCGATCGGGTCCGGGCGTTCACGCGCACGCCCCCGGCTCGCCTCGACCGTCGACACGGCCCCGAACGCGAAGAGGGCCCGTGCATCGCTGCACGGGCCCTCCGACTTCGTTCGCTCCGTCGCGTGCGCTCCGTCCGAACGACGGGGTCGCGCGCAAACCGTGACTCAGCGTCGCGCGATGCGCTCGACGGCTGGCCGCACGGCGTCACCGATCTCGAGCTCGCGATCGGCCGTCAGCACGAAGGCGACCGAGCTGTCCTCCTCCACCGAGACGACGACGAGCCTGGCGACCGCACGGTCGGGAGTCCGCACGTCGACGCGCCGCTCCCGCTCGTTCACGACGGCACCCGGGTCGAAGACCTCGAGCGCGCTGCCGACCTCGATTCCGTGGAACTCGCCGCGATTCAGATAGACGTAGCCGCCGTCGGCCGCGACCGTTCGCGAAGAGGGCAGATAGACGATCTCCCCCTCGATCGCGTCCGGCGAGGTGCGCAACGTGACGCTGCGCGTGGGCTTCGCGCGCGGAATCAACTTCGCGCCCCGGCGCAGCTCCGAGTAGCTCTCCCGCACCATCGCGACCGACGTGTCGCCGGTCAGCTCCTCGATCTCGAGCCAGCCGAGGTTCTCGACGTGATGGCCGAGCACGCGATTGGTCTCCGTGTCGCGGACCTCCTCGAGCACGCGGAAGATCGTGAACTGATCGCCGAGCTCGACGTCGCCCTCCCCCATGCCGACGAAGACGGTGTTGCCCTCGGAGAGGAAGGTGCGCTCGCTCGGGCTGCCGACGATGCTCGAGGCGCCGTCGAGGTCATCGGCCGAGACGAAGCCCATACGCTCACGCGAGGAAACCGTGATCTGACGGATGCCGCCGGCGCGACCCGGCTCCTGGCCGGGGATCGCGACCGGAAAGGCGTCGAGCGTCGACGGATCGTCCTCGGCCCCGTCGAGCGCTGCGAGCGGCGGAATCATGTCACCGCCGAATTCGTCGACCGGCGCCGCGACCTCGGTCGCAGCGACGCGCGGCTGCAGGAACGCCTCGGCTTCGGCGTCGGTCACGACGCGCATCTCGTTCGCGGTGATCCAGATCTTGTCGCCGGGCATGATGAGATGCGGGTTGGCGATATCGTCATTGTCGATCCAGACCGAGGGCCAGACCCAGGGTGTTCCCAGATAGGCGGCGGACAGGTCCCAGAGCGTGTCGCCCCGTGCGACCGTGTGGAGCCGACCGGTTCGGCCCTGATCGTCGACGCCCTCGGGCCCCAGCACGACCCCTGAGGTCGTGATCTCTTCGGTGTCCGGCGTGACCCAGCTCGCCGGATCGTCAGCGACAGCCGTGGCCGCGTCGTCGACGGGCGCGACCGGCGCGAGACCGGCGGGCGCGTCGGCATCCGCGGCGGCGACCGGCGTCGTCCCAGTCGCGTCTTCCGCGGCCACGGCGTCGCTCGGCGCGACGACCTCGGGCTCGAAGGACGGGTCGTCGAACTGGTCCCAATCGAGCGCATCGCCCGCCGCACTGGCATCCGCCGCGGACTCCTCCGCGATCGAGGTACCGGGCAGCAGGAGAAGCGTCACCAGAACGAAAAAGAGATGACTGAGCCGCATGTGTTCCTCCATGGACCCCGACCGACCCGAGTCGCGCTCGCGGGTCGGATCGATCGGTTGGAGGACGTCGCGCCTTCCCGGACGCACGTTCCCCTCCGGCGAACCTATCGGTCCACGCCGGGGAACTCTTGACGGGCTCGATGCGACCGGAGGCCGTGCGGCTGGCGCGGGCGACACCCCGTGGGGCCCCACAGCCGAGAGGACCCGGGGAGATTCAGGAGGAGGCTTCGAGCCGCTCGATCCGGGCACGCGACTGCGTCGACCACTCGGGGCTCCTCGTACTCGACGCCACGCTCCTTCGCCGTCTGCGCGAGCTGCTCGTAGAGCGCCAACGCCTTGCGGCTCTCGGCCAGCGCCTTGCCCGGCTCTTCGTTCGCCTCGTAGGCCTCGGCCAGGTGGTTGCGCACGATGGCCTGGACCTCGGGGTTGTCGGCGGGGAAACGTTCGGCGGCCTCCTCGAGATAGCCGATCGCGGCCGACGGTACGCCGCGCTTGAGCAGGACCCAGCCGAGCGTATCCGCGGCGTTGCCGTCGTCGGGCAGCTGCTCCTTGGCCTGCTGCGCCAGCTCGAGCGCGCGATCGAGATCGCCGCCGGACTCCGCGAGCAGATAGGCGAGGTTGTTCTTCGCCATCGCGAGATCGCCGTTCAGCGAGATCGCCTTCTCGTAGGCGTCGATGGCCTTGGCCCGGCGATCGGTGAACTCGTAGGCCTGGGCCAGCCGATACTGGAGATCGGACGACTCGGGTACGGCGGCGGCGGCACGCTCGATCACGGCGGCCATCGCGTCGAGGTTGCCCGCCCTGCGCTCGAGCTCGGCGAGCGAGAGCTGGGCGGAGACGTTTCGCGGGTCCAGCTCGACGGCGCGCTCGAGCGCCGTCTTGCCGCCTGCCTCGTCTGCCGCCAGCAGCTTCAGCTCGGCATCGAGCTCGACGAGCTCCGAGTCGTCCGGCATCGCTTCGAGCGCGCGACCGAGACGCGCGCGCGAGGCGTCGAGATCGTCGTTGCGGCGGTCGATTGCCAGCAGGGCCCGCAGCACCTGGGCGTTGCCCGGCGCCATCTCGTCCGCTTTGCGCAGCTTCGCTGCGCCCTCCTCGACCCGGCCGAATGCCAGGTCGAGGCGTCCCAGCGCGAAATGCGCCGCAGCGTCCCGCTCGGCCTCGGGGATCTTCGAGACCTCCTGATAGGCCTCCTCGCCGCGTCCGACGCGGATCAGGCTCTGTCCGACCACGATCCGAATCTCACCGTCGCCCGGCCGCGCAGCGAGATAGGCGCGGCCCTGCTCGATCGCGAACTCGTGCTCGCCGAGCTCCGCGTAGACCTGCGTCAGGAGCTTGCGGGCCTCGAAAAGCGACGGATCGTTCTCGACGGCGCTCTCGAGCTCGACGCGCGCGCGGCCGAGCTCGCCCGTCGCCGCGAGCGTCGAGCCGAGCACGAAGCGCGCCTGCGCCCAGTCGGGTCGCGCCTGGAGAGTCGTCTCTAGCGACTTCTTGGCCGCGTCGAAGTCGTTCTCGGCGAGCTCGATCTTCGCCTTCACGAAATGGCCTTCGGCGCTCGTCGGCTCGGCCTCGAGCACCTCGTCGACGATCGCGCGACCGGCCTGGATCGATTCCGCCTCGCCGTCTCGGAACCCGATATCGACGAGCAGCTCGGCCTCGCGCAGCTGGGCCGAGCGATTCTCGGAATCCGCCGCGACCGCCGCACGCGCCGCTTCGAGCGCGCCGTCGAGATCGCCCTGCTGGCCGAGCCGCGCGGAGAGCACCAGCTGAGCAGACGCGTTGTCGGGCGCCTCCTCGGAGGCGCGACGGATCAGGGCGTCCGCCTCTTCACCGCGCCCCTTCGCGCGGTAGAGGCTCGCCATCTGGTAGATCAGCTCGACCTTGCTCTCGCTCTTGCCGACGCCCTCTTCGAGCGTGGCGATCGCGCCGTCGAAATCACCCTGGTCGTAGCGCCGCGCAGCCTTGAGCGTGTAGGCGCCCCGAATTGCATCCTCTCGCAGCACGTTGCCGAGCAGCGAGGTCGTCCCACGATCGACCACACCTTCCGGCTCGATCGGCTCGCGCGGGGCCTTCTCGGCGAGCTCGACCAGTCTCGAGATCACCTCTTCAGCATCCTTCTCCCGCCCCTCGTCGCGCAGGATCACGCGGGCGAGCGCGCTCGTGCCGAGATAGCTCTCTTCGACCTCGACGAGTCGCCGATAGGCCGCCTCGGCCTTGTCGAGCTCGCCTCGTCGCTCGTAGAAGCCACCCAATAGGAAGTGGAACGCGGCCGCATCGGGCGAGGCCTCGACCGCCGCCGCGAAGTCGGCTTCGGCGCCCTCGAAGTCCTCGCGATTCTCCCGCGCCTGCGCACGCAGCGTCAGTGCGCGCGGATTGTCCGGCTCGCGTTCGAGCACGGCCTCCGCCTGCTCGAGCGAGAGATCGTAGTCACCGACCGCGGCCGAGATCGTCCCGTAGCGCAAGCGCGCCTCGACGTTCTCGGGAGCGACCCGCACCGTCTCCGACATCTCCCAGTAGGCATCGCGCGGCTTCCCGACCCGCAGGAAGGCGAGCGACAGGGCCTCGTGCGCCTCGGCGTTCTCCGGATCGAGCTGCAGGACGTTCTTGAACTCGATGATCGCCTCTTCGTCCTTCTGCTCCTCGACGTAGGCGTGACCACGCTCGAGGAATCGGGCGATCCGCTCCGCGTCGTCCTGACACGCGACGGCCGACAGACCGAACGCGAGCGACGCGAGCAGAGCCATGGCGCGGGCAAGAACGAGAGGTGGGGTGCGACGGGCTCGCCGGGGTGTCTCGCGCGAAACGGCTCGGACGGGCGGCGGATTCGCACCATTCGATCTGGCTTGCAGGGCGGAAGCGGGGTCCGGAGACGTCACGCGATGTCCTTTTGACTATCTATCCGTCCGGGTCCGGGCGGCTGCCCTTCCCGGACGGCGCCCGTTCCAGGTCCGGAACGAGCGGGCATCGGGCCAGGGATTCGGCCCGAATGAGTACGGCGGAGCCGTGGGATCGGGCGAAGAGAGTGCGCCATCCCCGCTGGGCTTGCCACAAACGTGCCACGAGGAGGCGAGCACGCGCGCGAAGCGACGCGAACGATCCCGTCCGTGTCACGCGCTCAGGCGTGATCGGCCGGAATCACGTAGCGCTTACCCTCTTGCGAGAGCCAACCCGATTCCTTCAATTGCTTGATGGCGCGGGTCACGGTTTCGCGGGAGGTGCCGACCATGTCGGCGATCTGCTGGTGGGTGAGCGCGGGCGTCATCATGCGTCCGCTCGCCTCGTCGCCACGCGCGATCCGTTCGAACAGATTGCGCGTACGCTCCTCGACGCCCTGGAAGGAGAGCGACCGCGCCTGCTCGTTCGTCTCTCGCAGGCGATTCGCCAGCTCTTCGATCACGGACAAGGCGAGATCGGGGCTCTGTCTGAGCAGGTCGATGAAATCGCGTCGCGAGAGCGCGAGCAGGACGGAGTCCTCGAGTGTCTTCACACTGGCCGAGCGGGTCTCGTCGCCGAGCAGCGCCATGTCCCCGAAGAAGGCACCCGCTTCGAGGAAGTTCATGATCTTCTCGCGGCCGTCCTCCGACGCTTTGGTCACCTTCGCTCGACCTTCGCGAATGACGTACATGTAGTCCCCGGGAAGGCCCTCTTCGACGACGGTCGCGTTCTTGGGAAAACGGCGTTCGATCAGATGGGTCGCGAGCTCCTCGAGGTCGCTCTCGGAAACCCGACCGAAGAGCGGAATCGCGCGCAGGGAATCCAGTACGTCCTTGCGGACCGTGCCTGTCGTATTCATGGGAACCTCATCTGGGGCGTGGGCCGTCGAAGCCGCGGCTTCTCCGCGGCTTCTCGAGCGGAACCGCCCCGCTCGGCAATCGTACGTCTCAACTCGGATCTGCCTTCGTGACCATCGTCACATGCCCCTCCCCGACTGGAGGGATTTCGCTCCCGATTGATGCTTGCCTGCCGCGCTCGAGCCCTCGAGCGGACGAACGGGATGACCGGAAGAATGGCTGAGGTTTCTTCCCCTCGCTCGCGGCGCCCAGTCGAGCCGCACGGAGTCGTGGGCAGCCGGCTCAGCGACCGACGCCGGTATACCGAAAGCCCGCAGCCGCGACGCGCTCCGGGTCGTAGATGTTCCGCATGTCCACCATCCGGGGCTCGGTCATGACGTCTTTCGCGCGCGGCAGGTCGAGCATCCGGAACTCGTTCCATTCCGTGATGATCGCCATCAGATCGGCACCGGCGAGTGCCTCGTAGACGTCCTTGCAGAGGGTGACCTCCGGCAGCTCGCGACCCGCGGCCGCCATCGCGGCCGGATCGTAGGCCCGGATCGTCGCCCCCCGTGCCTGCAGACCACGAACGATGTCGAGCGCCGGCGCCTCGCGAATATCGTCCGTCTCCGGCTTGAAGGAGAGCCCGAGGACCGCGACCGTCTTTCCCTCGACCTCGCCGTCGAGCGCCGCCACGACCTTGTCGACCATGCGCAGACGTTGTCGATCGTTCGCCGCGATCGATGCCTCGACGATCGAGAACTCGTGCCCGAGCGACCGCGCGAAGGCCGCCGCCGAGCGCGTGTCCTTCGGAAAGCACGAGCCGCCGAAGCCCGGACCCGCATGGAGGAATTTCTTGCCGATCCGACGATCGAGTCCCATCACGCGCGCGACCGCCTGCACGTCGCCGCCGACGGACTCGCATAACAGCGAGATCTCGTTGATGAAGGAGATCTTGGTCGCGAGGAACGCATTCGCCGCGTATTTCGAGAGCTCCGCCGTATGGATGTCCGTCTCGACGAAAGGCGTCTCGTTCAGATAGAGCGGACGGTAGAGATCCTTGATGATCGCCAGCGCCTGGTCGTCGCCGGGGTCGGTCCCGATCACGACGCGATCCGGTCGCATGAAGTCGCCGATCGCCGCCCCCTCACGCAGGAATTCGGGATTCGAAGCCAGGCTGAAGCGAACGTCCTTGCCACGCGCCGCGAGCTCCTCCTCGATCCAGCCGCGCACCCGGTCGGCCGTGCCGACCGGTACCGTGCTCTTCGTGACGATCAGCTTGTAGCCGTCGATCCGACGGCCGATCTGACGAGCGACGGCCTCGACGAAGCCGAGGTCCGCGCTGCCGTCGGCCGCGGGCGGCGTCCCGACCGCGATGAATACGACGAGCGCCTGATCGATTGCCTCTTCCGCATCGGTCGTGAACGCGAGCCGACCACCCCGGACGTTTCGCGCCACGATCTCGTCGAGACCCGGCTCGTAGATCGGGATCTCGCCGCGCTCGAGTGCCGCGATCTTGTCCGGCAGCCGATCGACACACGTCACGTTCAGACCGAACTCGGAAAAGCAGGCCCCGGTCACGAGACCGACATAGCCCGTACCGATGACGGTGATGTTCATTCAGCCGTTCCTTTCACCGCACCCGGCGGGTGCAAACGGTCCCCGCGATCCACCGTTCGCGCATCCGCGTCGGGCGCGGTCGATCCGGTCTCCCCCGCGCCAGTCGACGCGCCCGTCGGCTCCCGCGAGGCCGGCTCCGGGCGGGACTCCCCGAGGATATCGAGCGAGAACGCATCGAGATTCCGAAGCAGCCGGGCCGTCACAGCGACGACCGCCGCGAGGTAGAGGACGGCGACCCAGCCGTCGATCTGCGAGAACGAGACCGCGATCATGCAGAAGCAGCCGGTCAGGAAGTACAGCATGAGTACGGCGCTTCGCTGGGAGCCCTCGCGATGGAGCAGTCGATGGTGCATGTGGAGTCGATCCGGTGTAAAGACCCCGCGTCCGCTGCGCACGCGTCGCAGGATCGACAGCGAGGTATCGAGCAGCGGAATCGCGAGCGCGAGCAGAGGAACGATGAAGGCGAGCAACGCCGTCTTCCGATAGCCCTCGAGCGCGAGCAACGCCAGACCGAATCCGATCAGCAAAGAGCCCGTGTCACCGAGGAAGATCCGGGCCGGCGGAAAGTTGAAGGGTAGATAGCCCGCCAGCGCGCCGAAGAGCGCGAGCCCGACCATCACGCCCACCCATTGCTCCGCCTGCCAACAGATGATCGTGAGCGTGCCGGCGATGATCGCGCCGATCCCGGCGGACAGACCGTCGAGCCCGTCGATCAGGTTCATCGCGTTCGTGACGCCGACGATCCAGAGCAGCGAAACCGGCCACATGATCGCCGCAGGTACGGCGACCGTCTCGCGCGCGATCGGATTGCTGAACAGATCGAACTGGAAGCCGGCCTGCACCGCGATCACGGCGGCCAGGATCTGGAAGAGGAGCTTCGTCAGCGCTCGGATCTCGTAGCGGTCGTCCCAGACACCCACGACGAGCAGAACGAGCGCACCGAGCGCGAAGCCGGCGACCGGCCGCAGCAGACCGTCGTCGCCCGTTCCACCCTGATTGCGCACGACCCCGTCGTCACCGCCGAGCAGCAGCAGCGCCACGCACAGACCGACGGCGCAACCGACCGCGACGGCGAGGCCGCCGAGCAGCGGCATCTCGCGCCGGTGGCTGACCTTGCGCTCGTTCGGACGGTCCACCGCGCCGACGCGCTTCGCGAATCGAATCACGAAGGGCGTCGTCACGGCGGCCGCAGCGGCCGCAGCGACCACGATCGCGATAGCGGGAACGAGACTCAACGAACCGGGCTCCCCACGCTACGCCCTCTGGCTTCGGCTTCGAAAACAGCTCCCGGCGCGACCGCGCCGGCCCGCTCAGTAGTATCCGTACTGCTCACGGCTCGCTTCGGATCCGTTCAACACCAGCCCGACGACACGACGTCGATCGAGAATGTCGAGCGCGGCCTGTACCTCTTCTTGCGGCGTGACGCCGGCGCGCACGACCATCACCAGCCCATCGCAGAGTTCCGACACGCTCTTCGCGTCGGGCAGCCCGAGACATGCGGGCGTATCGAGGATCACGCGGTCGTAGCGACCCGAGACGTCCTCGATCAGCTTGCGCATTTCGGGCGAGGCCAGCAGCTCCGAGGGATTCGACGGAATGGAACGTACGGGCAGGATGTCGAGGTTGACGCCGTCGAGCTTCTGGATCGCCTGATCGAGGGTCGCCTGATTGAGCAGGATCTCGGCCAATCCGACCTGCGGTTGCAGACCGAGCGTCCAGTGCACCTTGGGACGCCGCAAGTCGCAATCGATCAGGAGCACGTTGCGACCGACACTCATCGCGGTCACGGTGGCTAGATTGACCGCACAGGTCGACTTGCCCTCCCCGGAATTCGCGCTCGTCACGGCCAGCGTCTTGAGCGGTCGCTGGGAAGCGAGCGAGTCGATTCGCCCGCGCAGGCTGCGGTACTGCTCGGCGACGTAGGAATCGGGCTGGAGCAAGGCGATTCGGCGTTTGTTCGCGTCGTTCGGCGCCTCGGCGTCGTTCTCCGCCGCCCTTCCGAGCAGCCGCGCCAAGAGTCCCGGCGGCTTCGCGCGCGGCGAAGGTGGCGCGCTCGGCCCTTCGAAGGGCACCGACGGGGCGATCGGCGTGTCGACGCCGCTCACCTTCCGCCGCCGTTCCTGCTCTGCGCGCTGCAGGGCTTCGTAGTGCTTCGGCATGATGCTCTCCTAAACCTTCCCTAGGCCATCCTCGGCCATCACTGTTCGAACCGGCCGGGCCTAACGTCGGAACCGGAGCAGTCGGCGTCGCAAGCGCCGCTTGGGTGTCTTCGCTTCGCCGGGCTTCCGGGCACCCGCGTCGGAGCTCGAATACGCGTCCGCCGCCTCGACTTCGTCCTTGCCGGCGAGGCCGAGATCGTGAGCGACCTCGAGGATCGCGTTCGCGCCCACCGAGGTCTCCTGGCGCGCATAGCCCAGCAGAAGCGCGCCGTCGCAGATGTTGTTGATCAGGCGAGGCGTTCCCTCGGTAATCCGATAGAGCTCGCGAAGGGCCTTCTTGTCGAAGATCCCGCGGCCCGTATAGCCGGCCTTGGCGAGCCGGTCGTCGACGTACTCGCTGACCTCGGCCTCGTTGAAGGGGCGGAGCCGATGGCGCAGCGCGATCCGCTGGCGCAGCTGACGCAGCTCGGGCCGATCGATCAGGGCCTGCAGCTCCGGCTGGCCGACCAGCATGATCTGAATCAGCTTCGAGGTCGGCGTCTCGAGATTAGACAGCAGCCGGATCTCCTCGAGCATCTCGGCCGATAGATTCTGCGCCTCGTCGACGATCAGCAGGACGCGCTCGTTCGCCGCGAGCTTCTCGATCAGGTAGTGGTTCAGCGCGAGCAGGTACTCGGCCTTGCTCTCGCAGGGTGGCCCGACGCCGAGCTCCTCGAAGAGAACGCGGAAGAAGCCCATCGGATCGAGCCGCGGATTGAAGATGAACGCCGAGTTCGTGTTCGAATCGAGCTGACCGAGCAGCGCATGCAGGAGGGTCGTCTTGCCCGTCCCGACCTCGCCGGTCAGCATCACGAAGCCCTTGCCGGAGTTGACCGCATAGACGAGGGTGGCCAGCCCCTCCCGATGCGCCTCGCCCAGATAGAGGAACGAGGGGTCGGGCGTCATCTCGAAGGGCGAACGAACCAGCCCGTAGAACTCGTTGTACATGGCCAGGATTCCCCGCTACCCGCGACCGATTCCGAGGCCCGCGCGCGCCTGCGTCGGCGGCACCTCTTCGGTCGCCTCGGGCTCGGCGGCGCCGCCGCCGTTCACGAGGTAGTAGGTCGCCACGCCACCGATCAGCACGAAGGCCACGACGGCGACGGCCGCGAGCGACTCACGCAGGATCCGTCTCGACCGCGCCACCCGATCCGATTCGAGCATGATCTTCGGTACGGAGACGAGCACCGGAATCCCGAGTGCCTTCTGCAATTCGCTCGACGTGTGGAGCGACGAGTCCGCCATCTCGGCCGTCAGTCCGATACCAGCGCCGAGTCCGAGCCCGAGCAATGCGCCGAGGCTGAGCAGGAGCAGGCGATTCGGCGAGCTCGGCTCCGGCGCGACCTCCGCCGCCTCGAGGATCCGGAACTTCTCACCCAGCTGCCTTCGCTCGAGATCCGCCTGGACGGAGGCCTGCTGCAGCCGGCTGCTGAAGTCCTGATAGCTGGCGTACAGGTGGTCGTAACGACGGGAGTAGCCGTCGAGGCGCTCGGAGACGGTGGCGGTGTTGGCCAGCCGCTCCTCGAGACCGGCGATCTGCTCGCGCAACCGCTCGATGTCCTCCTGCGCGGCGATCGCCCGCAGCTCGGCGCGGCCCTGCTCGGAGCGGGCATTCTGCTCGCCGAGCGAGCGCGGCGCCTCGCTGTCCGCCCCCGAAGCCTGCTGCGACTTGAGGAGCTCGATCTCCGCCTTCACCTGGACGACGTCCGGGTGGCGCTCCGTGAAGCCCTTCGCGATCAGGGAGCCGAGCTCGAGCTCGAGCATCCGCAGCCGATTGGCCGGGTTCATGCTGTCACCGGGCGAGGTCAGCGTCGCGGCCGTCAGAACCTGGTTCTTCCAATAGGCGGCGTCGCTCTCCGCCGCGGCGAGCGCGCGCTGGGCATCCCGCAGATCACTCATCGCGAACTGCAGCATGCGCTGGTTGCCGTCGAACTCCTCCGGCAGGCTGCCCGAATTCGCGGCCTTCACCTCCGCGATCGCCTTCTCGACCGAGGCGAGCTCCTCGGTCAGCGAGTCGATCTCGTCCTGCATGAACTCGAGGCTCTTCTTCGTGATCTCCGTTCGCTGATCGATGTTCGCGTCGATGAAGTCGTTGGCGACGCGCTGGACGACGGCGGCCGCGACGTTGCGATCCTCGTGGCGGAAGACGATCCGGAACGTATTGAACTTGAACTCGCGCGTGCGACGCCCCTCCTCGAGCTCGCTCAGGACCGGCTCGACGCGGATATAAGAGCGCATCAGGTCGACGATCTCGGAGCGCTGCATCCGCTCGCTCTCTTCCTCGTAGAGCTTCATGTCGGAGATGATCTTCGAGAGTCGCGCTCGACTGAGAATCTCGGCCGTCATCAGGCCGAGCCGTTCGTTCAGATCGCTCTCGGGCACCCCGGCGTCGATCAGCTTCTCGTCGACCGACTGGGGCTCGACGAGGATCATCGCGGATGACGTGTAGAGGTTGGGCAATGCCATCGAGATCCAGAACGTCGCGAGAATCACGGCGCCCGCGACGATCGCGATCAGCTTCCCGCGTCGCCGCAGGAGCCCGAAGATGTCGATGATCTGTGTGCCTTGGTCTGAATTCATGGGGTTCACCGGGGGCTAGAAGACGATCGGATCGAATCGGTATTGGACACCAACCCAGCCCGACAGGGATTCGGTCGTCAGATCGGAGACGTTCACATTGCGGCTCTGACGGTCCTGGCTGCGATACTGAACGCGTCCGATCAGGTTGAGGTTGTAGGAGAGCCGCTTGGAGACCGTGCCGGAGATGCGCCAGCGCTCGAATTTCGTATCCCCGCCAACCTCGACGTCGTCGGCGATCTCGTCGCGGAGGTTCCAGCCGCCGGTGAGCGCGAGCCGCCAGCTCGGGTCGGGCCGATAGACGACGGTCGCCGTCACGTCGTCGACGATCGTCGAGGCCGCGACGCCCGCGCCGCCCGACTCGAAGCGCGTATAGACGACCGACAGAATGACCCGTTTCCAGCGCTTGTTCGCCGCCGCCGCCGCGAAGACCGAGACGTCGCGCGAGCCCGATTCGGTTCCGAGGGCGCCAACCTGCCGATCCTGCTTGGTGCGGATGAACGAGGGACCGGCCTGGACCGAGACGTCGAAGGTCGGCGTGAGCTGGCGGCGCAGGGAGAGCGAGAGATCGACGGTTCTCGACGTGCTGCGGATCTCGTCCTCGATACCGAACAACGCCTCGCGCGTGAACTTCGAGTTCCGCAACCGCCCCGTCACCGTCGCGCCGACGGAGGTCAGCGGATCGACGGCGTAGTTCACGCCGCCCGCGATGGTATGCGCGCGGGAATCGGTGATCGCGCGGCGGCTGTAGTCGAGGTCGTCGAAGCCGTAATCGACGCGGCCCGAGAAACGGGGCGTGAGCTGGCGCTGGTAGAAGAAGCTCGCGCGAGAGCGCTGGATCTTGAGGCGATCGGAGCCCTCCAGCGCCGCGTCGGGATCGAACGCATCTGCGTTGAGTCCCTGTCGCAGACGCCGCGTGCGCGCGAAGTCGCCCTGGATCCCCACGAAGTCGGCCGGCGTCGCCTGCCAATCGAGACGGCCACTGGCGCGGTGGTCGAAGCCATCGACGTCCGAGGTGGTGAAGTACTTCTCGTAGGACGGCCGATAGCGGAAGTCGTAGCTGAGCTCCTTCTTGTCCGTCTCGCTCAGGATGACACCCGGCACGAGCGACCAATAGCCGTCGTCCGTCTTGCTCCGATCCGAGTCCTGGGCCACGAGGAAGATGTTGTCGTCCCCGCCGATTCGATTCTCGACGAGGAACTGCAACTCTCGTGCTTCTGTCGATGCTGCGGATAGCATCAAACACAACCCCATGAGCGTGAGTGCGCAGAACTGCGCGCGACGCATTCCTTGCTCCTGTTATTCGGGTACGACGACCGTGTCGCCCGGCTGGAGCAGGATGTTGGAATCAGGTGCCTTCCCGGCGCTGTAGGCGCCGTAGTTGAATCGGTATTCGATCGGCCGACCGCCGCGATGGCGGATGATCTTGATGCGGTCCCGCTTGGCCCAGGCGTTGAAGCCACCCATCGTCGCGATCGCCTCGAGCACGCGCATCTGGCGCGTCAACGCGATCTGGCCGGAGCGCGCGACACCGCCGACGACGGTGACCGTATGGCTGTTGGTCTGCTGCACGATCACGGTCACGTCGGGCGCCGTCACGTACTCGGCGAGCGCTTCGGTCAGGACCTCCTTCAGCTCTTGTGGCGTGAGCCCTTCGGCCTGGACGTCGTCGACGAGCGGGACGGAGATCTTGCCGTCCCGTCGGACGGGCACCTCGACGGACAGCTCCGGATTGCGCCAGACCACGATCTTGAGCAGATCCGGAATCCCGATCACGTACTCCTCGCGGGCGCCCGCAGCCGGCTCCGGGGGGGGCGGGGCGCCGCGACCGGCGCAGCCCGCGGCGAAGGCGACGAGTGCGACCAGGGCGATCATGCGAGAAGTCGTGAGAACGCGAATCATTCTGGATCTCCGAGTTTCGACGTCCGGCCCGCTTCGACGAGCCGGTAGTGAGTGCGACGAATCCGAGTCGGGTGGCGATCTTCGTCAAGGATTCCGAGCGGGCACCTAGCGTCCCTCGCTCAAGCCGTTTTCCTTCATCTTGTACAGCAGCGCCTTGTAACTGATTTGCAGACGTTCTGCCGCTTCCTTGCGATTCCAGCGCGTCTGTCCGAGCACACGCTCGATCACCTTCTTCTCGGCGATCTGGGCGGCCCGCTTCGAGATCGCCTTGAGGTCGAGCTCCTGGCCATCGGAGAAATCGGCGCCGAGCGCCGCCAGGTCGAGCTCGTCGTCGTCCCCGTCTGCGCCGGCCGGCGGCTCGCGCTGGGAGAGCTCCTGCAAGACGGTCTGCTCGCTCCCGAGCACGACCATCCGCTTGATCATGTTCTCGAGCTCGCGAACGTTGCCGGGCCAGTGATAGTCCATCAACAGCTGCATCGTCTCGGCGGAGAGCTTCTCCAGGTCCTTGTTGTACTGCTCGTTGTACATGCCCAGGAAATGTTCGACGAGGAGCGGGACGGCATCGATCCGGTCGCGCAGGGGCGGGATCTGGATCGTGACGACGTTCAGGCGGTAGTAGAGGTCCTCCCGGAACTCACCCTTTCGGACAGCCTCCTCGAGGTTCCGGTTCGTCGCGGCGATGATGCGCGCGTCGACCCGCACGTCGCTCTCGCCACCGAGCCGTGAGAACTCGCCGTCCTGCAGGACCTGCAGCAGCTTCGCCTGGAGCCCGGGTGCCATCTCGCTGATCTCGTCGAGGAAGATCGTGCCCTGGTTCGCGTACTCGAACTTGCCGAGCTTGCGCTTCTGGGCACCCGTGAACGCGCCCTTCTCGAATCCGAAGAGCTCGCTCTCGAGCAGCTCCGAGGGAAGCGCCGCGCAGTTGACCTTGACGAAGGGGCGGCTGCGTCGATTGCCGAGCTGAAAGAGCGCCCGCGCGACGACTTCCTTTCCCGTTCCGCTCTCGCCGCGCACGAGCACGGTGATGTCGGTATCCGCCACCTGCTCGATGATCTCGCGCACCTCCCGCATCTTCGGGTTGTCGCCGCCCATCAGCAGCCCGTCGACCTCGCTACGGACGCGGCCACGCAGGCTGATCACCTCTTCTTCGAGGGCGCGATTCTCGAGCGCTTTCTTGAAGGCGAGCTCGAGCTCCTCGAACTCGAAGGGCTTACGCAGGAAGTCCGACGCGCCGAGTCGCATCGCCTCGACGATCGTGCGCGCCTGACCGTGGCCGGACAACATCACGACGGGGATCGAGGGCGCACGCTGCTTGATGCGGCGCAACGTCTCGAGTCCGTCGATCCCGGGCAGGACGGCGTCGAGCGTGATCAGATCGGGACGGGTCCGGTCGAGATCGGCGAGGGCCGTCTCGCCGTCGACGGCCGTCACGATTCCGTAGCCGTGGCGGGCGGCGAGCGTCTCGAGATCCTGCTGAATCCCCGGATCGCCATCGATCACGAGCACGGTCGTACGCTCAGCCATCTCGCACCGCCGATTCTCGTCGCTGAACGATGCCGCACCCATCTTCTATCTGATTCGTTTTCGCCACAGCACTTCCATCTCACACGTCATTAGGCTTCGATCGCGGACCCTACGGCCGGCCCGACGAGAAGGCGACACCGCCGCTCCGATCGTCCGGTTTCAAACCTCGTTCGAACCTCGAACCGAACCGGCTTCCGCCAGAGAGGAAGTAGCCGGAGGATAGCCCTAGGTGGACATCCTTTTCGCCACATTGTGGAAAAGAATTCCGAAATTGGATACTTGCAATCCCGATAGGAAACTCTGTTCCCTTCCCTCTCATCGGCCCGCCCCGGCCGAGCCTTTGACCGGCAGCCAGCGTTCCACCCGCAATTCGCAGGCAAAGGGTCGATTTTCGCGTTCTCTGGCTCCCAGGCCGGGCCACCTCCTCTGGAGACCACTGCGCGTGCTACATGAGAACGGCTGGAGACGACCTCGCAGGATGAACCGATGACCTCCCCCGACCGCAGCACCGCGGCACGACCGATTCGGATCCTGGCCGTCGCCGGCGCGCGGCCGAATTTCATGAAGATCGCGCCCCTGATGCACGAGTTCGCGCGTCGACCGGGGCAATTCGAACCGATCCTGGTCCACACGGGTCAGCACTACGACAAGGCGATGTCGGAGTCGTTCTTCGCCGACCTGGGCATCCCGAAGCCCGACGTCAACCTCGGGGTCGGCTCGGGCTCCCACGCGGTGCAGACGGCCGAGGTGCTCGTGAAGATCGAAGCGCTGCTGCTCGAGCGTCGACCCGACGCCCTGCTCGTCGTGGGTGACGTGAACTCGACGCTCGCCGCCAGCCTGGCCGCGGCGAAGCTCCACGTGCCCGTCGCACACGTGGAGTCGGGCCTGCGTTCCGGCGATCGCACGATGCCCGAGGAGGTCAACCGCATCCTGACCGACGCCGTCTCGGATTGGCTCTTCACGACCGAGCCCGCCGCAGAGGAGAACCTGCTGCGCGAGGGGGTCGCCGGGGAGAAGATCCACTTCGTGGGCAACGTGATGATCGATACGCTGCTCGCCCACAGTGAACGCGCCCGAAGCCTCGACACGCTCGAGCGCCTCGGACTCGCGCCCGAGCGCTACGCCGTCCTGACGCTGCACCGCCCGAGCAACGTCGATTCGGCCGATCGCCTCGCGCGACTCTTCGACGTACTCGGACGCTTGAACGAAGAGCTGCCCGTCGTGTTCCCCGTCCATCCGCGAACGGCCAAAGCGATCGAGGAGAATCTCGGCGGGCGCAAGCCGAACCTGCACCTGACGGATCCGCTCGGCTATCTCGATTTCCTGCGACTGTTGATGGACGCCCGGATGGTGTTGACGGATTCGGGCGGGATCCAGGAGGAGACGACCGCGCTCGGCGTCCCCTGCCTTACACTGCGCGAGAATACGGAGCGACCGGTCACGGTGAACGAGGGCACGAATCAGATCGTCGGGACCGATCCCGATCGCATCGACAACGCGATTCGACGCCTCCGTGACGATCCGCCCAGAACCGACGCGAGGCCGAATCTCTGGGACGGCGCCGCCTCGGTGCGCATCGTCGACATCCTCGAGCGGGACCTCTCGCGAGCCCCGGCTCCGTCGGCCTCGCAGGGCGACGGCGACGGAAGGGCGGACTGAGCATGGCGGACGCACCGAGCCTGTCCGCCGACGCGAGCGGATCAGCCAAAGTCGCGCGGAGCAGCGAGCCCGCCGGACGTACCGCGGTCTACGTGACCTGCGGGATGATCGTCGCCCTCTTCGGCATCTACTTCCCGATCCTCGCCAACATGGTCAACCACTGGGCGAAGGTCGAGGACTATCAGCACGGCTTCATCATCGTCCCGCTCGCCCTCTTCTTCGCCTATGAACGCCGCTGGGAGCTCGAGGACGCGAAGATCGCCGGCTCCTGGCTCGGCCTGATCCCGCTCGCCATCGGCGTCACCTCGCTCGCGATCGGCCGACTCGGCACGGAGCTGATGACGATGCGCGCGGGCTTCGTCTTCACGCTGATCGGGCTCGTGCTGCTGCTTCTCGGTCGCCAGGTATTCCGGATCCTGGCCTTTCCGCTCTTCTTTCTCTTCCTGATGGTGCCACTGCCCCAGTCGCTCGTGAATACCGTCGCCTTCCCGCTCCAGCTGATCGCGGCCAAGGCGGCAGTCCTCAGCCTGCAGGCGATCGGAATCCCGTCGCTCGTCGAAGGCAACATCATCCACCTCGCCCACACGGAGCTCTTCGTCCACGAGGCCTGCAGCGGACTGCGCAGCCTGATGGCGCTCGTCACGCTCGGCGTCGTCTTCGCATACTTCTTCAAACGGGGCGTGCTCTGGATCCAGCTCCTGCTCGTCGCCTCGACGATTCCGATCGCGATCTTCGTGAACGCCTTTCGCGTCGCCCTGACCGGATTCCTCGCGCATCATTTCGGCGAGGAGGCGGCCGGCGGGGCGATCCATGATTTCCAGGGCATCATCACGTTCGGCCTGGCCTTCTTCCTGCTGCTGGCCGAGGGCCGATTGATCGAGGCGATCGCCGGCCTCTTCGGCCGCGGACGTAGCGATACCGACACCGGAACAGGAGTCGAACCCGGATGACCAAGATCCTCGCGGCCCTCGTCTTTCTCGGACTCAATGCCTACGTCTACTGGGAGCTCGGCAGCGCGGAGTTCATCCCGCCGCGCGCTCAGTTCAGCGAGTTTCCCGACGAGATCTCCGACTGGCGATGTGCCGGACGCGAGACGCTCGACGACGAGACGCTGCAATTCCTGAACGTGACGGACTACATCTCGTGCAGCTACTACAAGCCGGGGACCGATCAGGCCGCCCATCTCTACGTCGGCTACCACGAACGCCAGACACGCGACCGGACGTCCGGGGCCTCGAATGCGATCCATCCACCCGAGCATTGTCTGCCGGGCAGCGGCTGGGACGTGATCGACTCGAAGCTGGTCGAGATCGATGCCGGCCCGGGCGGCGAGGCGAAGCGCTTCGTCGTCGCCAAGGGCAACCAGCGCGCGCTCGTCTATTTCTGGTATCACTCGCGCGGCCGGGTGATCGCAAAGGGACACGAGAAGATCCTGTGGATGTTCCTCGATCGCGCACGCACGGGCCGCACGGACGGCTCGCTCGTGCGATTCACCGTCCCGATCGCGTTCGGCGACGAGGCGGCAGCCGACGCCAAGTTCCGCGAGTTCGCCGGCCTCGTGACGCCACTCCTGCCCGAGTTCGTCCCGAATTGACGAGGGACCGGATCGCGGGTGTCCCGCCGACATGAAGATCCTCTTCGTCAGCCACTACTTCCCGCCCGAAGTGAACGCGCCGGCCAACCGGACCCACGAGCACGCGCGACGCTGGGTAGCGGACGGTCACGCGGTCACCGTCGTGACGGGTGTGCCGAACCATCCGCGGGGTCGCCTCTTTCCGGGCTACGAGAACCGCTGGCTGCAGGAAGAGACGATCGACGGCATCCGCGTCATCCGGACCTGGATGTACGTGACGCCCAACTCGGGCTTCGCGCGCCGCGTCGCCAACTACCTGCTCTTCGCGCTGACGGCCGTGCTCGCCGCGCGACACGTGGGCAGGCCCGATCTCGTCGTGGCGACGAGTCCACAATTCTTCGTCGGCGTCGCCGGAGCACTGATCGCCCGGATGAAGCGTCGCCCCTTCGTACTCGAGATTCGCGATCTCTGGCCGAAATCGATCGTCGAGCTCGGACAGCTCGACGAGGGTCCGATCCTGCATGCGCTCGAGCGACTCGAAAGATGGCTCTACCGGAGTGCCGACGGCATCGTCGTCAATACGCGAACGTTCAGTCGGCATCTGACCGAGCGTGGCGTCGACGACGCCGATATCGAGCTGGTCTACAACGGAATCGATCCCGCGGTCTTCAGTCCGCGACCGCCCGACCGGGACCTGCTCGCACGACACGACCTGGCCGGGAAGTTCACGGTCGCCTACGTCGGAACGCTCGGACTCGCCCACGGGCTGACGCTCCTGATCGACGTCGCGGAGCGGATGCGCGAGCGGGAAGAGCTGCGGTTCGTGCTGATCGGCGACGGGGCCGACCGCGACAAGCTCGAGAGCGAAATCGCTGAGCGCGGTCTCGACAACGTCGTCATGCTCGGTCTTCAGCCGCGCGAGGCGATGCCCGATTGGATCGCGTCGATCGATCTGCTGCTCGTGCTGCTGCGCGACCTGCCGGTCTTCGAGACGGTGATCCCGTCGAAGATCTTCGAGTTCCTGGCCCAGGAGCGACCGGTCGTGCTCGCCGCCCGCGGCGAGATCCGGGACATGATGGAGGAGGCGAAGGGCGCACTCGTGATCGATCCCGAGGATCCGGACCAGCTCGCCCACGCGATCGAGGCCGTCGTGCGCGATCCGCAGGCCGCCAGCGCCCGCGCCCGCAACGGCCGCGCCTGGGTCGAAGCGGGCTTTCGTCGCGACGATCTGGCGCGGCGCATGCTGACCTTTCTCGAACGCGTCGTCGCCCGCACGACCGAGGACGCGTAGACCGCGGAGGGCTGCCCCGGGATCAGCCGCCGACCTCGACGGCGCAGTCGCGAATCTTCTGCAATAGCGTCTTGTAGCTGATGCCGAGCCGCGCCGCGGCCTGCTTGCGGTTCCAGCCCGTCAGCTGGAGCATGTGCTCGATCGCCTCGCGCTCGACCTCCTGCGCGAAGCGCCGACCGACCTCACGCAAGGGCAGCTCCCCCGCCGACGCCTCGATCTCTTCGAGCATCGCGTCGAGCTCGGCCCGGCGTGCAGCGCGGGACGTCCGTGGCCGCGCGAGCTCCGCCAGGATCGAGTCCTCGCTCTCGAGTACGACCACTCGCTTGATCATGTTCTCGAGCTCGCGGACGTTTCCGGGGAAGTCGTAGCTCTTCATGGCTTCGATCAGACGCTGGGAGAGTCCGGGATGGGGTCGCTCGTAGAGAGCCGCATAACGGGCGAGGAAGGTCTCGACGAGCAGCGGCACCTCTTCGCGACGTGCGCGCAGCGGCGGGATGTCGATCGCGACGACGTTCAGCCGGAAATACAGGTCCTCGCGGAAGTCGCCCGCCGCCACCATCTCGACCAACGATCGATTCGTGGCACACACGACCCGGACGTCGACGTGTACCTCGCGGTTGCCGCCGAGTCGCGTGAACTCGGCGTCCTGCAGGACCTGCAACAGCTTCGCCTGGAGCGAAGGGCACATCTCGCCGATCTCGTCGAGGAAGATCGTACCGCCGTGGGCGAGCTCGAACTTCCCCTGCTTTCGCCCATTCGCGCCCGTGAACGCACCCTTCTCGTAGCCGAAGAGCTCGCTCTCGAGCAGGTCCGTCGGCAAGGCCGCACAGTTGACCTTGACGAAGGGCCCCTTGGCACGACTCGACACGACGTGCACCTCGCGCGCGACGACCTCTTTGCCCGCGCCGCTCTCACCCTGGATCAGGACCGTCACGTCCGTCTCGCCGATCTGCTCGATCACGGCGCGAATCTCGCGCATCGCTGCGCTCACCCAGATCGTCTGACTCGAATCGATCGATTCGCCGCGCCCCTTCTCGGCCCCACGGCCTCCCGAGCTGTGCAGTCCCAGGCGATCGAGGGCGGAATCGAGCTCGGCTTCCTCGAAGGGCTTGGTCAGGTAGTCGGCCGCGCCGAGCTGCATCGCCTGGACGATCGTGCCCGCTTTGCCGACGACCGAGACCATCAGAACCGGGACGTCGGGCCACTGCTTGCGAATCCGGCCGAGCGCCGCGAGCCCGTCGGTCTTCGGCATCATCACGTCGAGCAGGATCACGTCCGGATCGGCCCCGCTCTCGAGCAGAGCGAGCGCGCGCGCACCATCGTCGCAGGTATCGACCTCGAAGCCGCGCGCCTCGAAGAGCGCGGCCAGGTAGGCGCGCATGCCGTCCGCGTCGTCGACGACGAGCGCCCGGGGCGGCGGCGGCGCGTCCTCGTCGAGCGACGGGCCGGCAGCGCGTCGGCTCTTCGACTCAGCCATCGACACCGCCCCCTGCGTCGCGTGCCAGCTGGCGCGTTCGACCGTCGTCGTCCGCATTCGCGGCAGATGGGTCCGTGCGCGCTGCCGGCACGAGCGGAAGCTGCACGACGAATCGCGCCCCACCGAGCTCGCTGGCTTCGACGAAGATCCGTCCGTGATGGGCCTCGGCGATCCGGCGGCAGATCGCGAGCCCGATCCCCAGGCCCCCCGCTTCGGTCTGCGTACGGACGAGCCCGCGCACGTAGGGCTCGAAGAGTCGTTCGCGGTCGCGCGCGGGAATGCCGGGGCCGTCGTCCTCGACGGCGAGCTCGAGCGCCGCGCCGATGGGCGTCTGGCGGCGCGTCGTCTCGATCCGAACGCTGCCGTTCGCGCGCCCGTAACGGATCGCGTTCGTCATCAGATTCGTCAGAACCTGCTCGAGGCGACGCAGATCGAAGAAGCCGCGTGCGTCGGCGGCGTGCAGGCGAAGCTCGACGTGCAGCCCGCGCTCGTCGAGCAACGGCGCGAGCGATTCGAGCTGCGCTTCGATCATCGCGTGGAGATCGGCTTCGGCCGGCTCGACACCGAACGGCGTGCTACCGGCAGGCCCGACCGCGAGCAGGTCGCCCACGAATCGATCGAGTCGGCGACAGGCCTTCAGGCTCTCCTCGACGAAATGACGCTGGTGCTCGTTCAGCGGACCCTGGACCTCCCGCTCGAGCAGGCGGCCGAAGCCCGAAATGACCGTGATCGGATTGCGCAGCTCGTGGCTCACGAGGTGAACGAGCTCGGCACGCGTGCGCGCTTCGTCGGCGAGCTGTGCCTCGAGCACGGCGACGCGCCGCTCGGCTCGCGCGAGCGCGTGGGCGAGCTGCGCACCATCGGCCGCTTCGAGCTCAGCCTCGCCCCGCCCCGTCACGGACTCGGCGGGGGCGCGTGATGCGACACCGTTTGGTTCACCCTGCAGGTCCATCGATCTCCACGTGTGATCGCGACGAGCCACGATCGGCTTGCTCGGCGTGGTAGAGTCCCGTGGCCCGGGCACGACCGGGTCCGTATCGGGCCCGACGCTTGCCGGGATCGCTTGGGGAAGACACGCGAGACTCCAGGGATATCGGCGTAGCGGGAATCCCTCTTGAAGGGATTTCCATACACCGCACTCTGCCGGCACGCCGTCGGCAATCGATCGGAAGCCCGATCCGGGGCCGGCGGCAGCCGCTCGGCCCGGCCCAGCCCACGCCAGTCGAGGAGGCCCCGAATCGCCGTGCCGGCCCGGCCCCGCAAGTCCGCCGCAGACAAGGCGAAGTCGACCCACCAGAAGAAGGCGTCGGCCAGGCGGACACGACGATCGACGGATTCCGTCGCCGCGGCCGACACGGACCCGCCTGCTTCCGCGCGCGCGCGTGTCGAGAGCCTCAGCCGTGAGCTCCGACGCCACGATGCACTCTATTATCAGGAGGACGCGCCCGAGCTGAGCGACGCCGAATACGACGCGCTTCGCCGAGAGCTCGACCTCCTCGAGCAGCAATATCCGAGTCTGCTGCGGCCCGACTCGCCCACCCAGCGCGTCGGCGCCGCGCCGGCCGAGGGCTTCGCGACCGCGGCACACCGCACGCCGATGCTGTCGCTCGACAACGCGATGAACGAGGACGAGATGCGCGCGTTCGTCGCGCGCACGGCAAAGCTGCTCGCGGACGACGACGCCGAGACCGTCGCGTCGACGATCGAGCTCGTCGCAGAGCCCAAGCTCGATGGCTCGGGCATCGAGCTGATCTACGAGCGTGGCCGTTTCGTCCAGGGCTTGACGCGCGGTGACGGCCAGACCGGCGAAGACGTGACGGCGAACCTACGCGAGGTGCCCTCGATTCCCGAGCGACTCGACGACGCCGATCCCCCGTCGATCGCTTCGGTCCGGGGCGAGATCGTGTTGCCGTTGGCCGCGTTCGAAAAGCTGAACGCGGCGCGCCTGGCGCGCGAGCTGCGCGCCTTCGAGAACCCGCGCAACGCCGCTGCTGGCAGCCTGCGCCAGATCCACGACATCGACTACGAGCGTCTGCGCAGCCTCGAGTTTCGCGCCTACGCCCTCGCCGAGGGCCGCCCCGAGCGCCTCGAACGCCAGTCGCAGGTGGTCGAACAGCTCGCGAGCTGGGGCTTCCTGGTGCCGCCCGAGATCGGGCGCTGTCGCGGCGTCGACGAGGCGATCGCCTTTCATGCGTCGCTGCTCTCGGTCCGCGGCGAGCTGCCCGTCGAGATCGACGGCACGGTCTTCAAGGTCGATCGACTCGAGCAGCAGACGCGACTGGGCAGCCTCGCGCGGGCACCGCGTTGGGCGATCGCCTTCAAGTTTCCCGCGGAGCAGGCGGAGAGCGTGCTCGAGGGGATCGAGTTCCAGGTGGGCCGCACGGGGGCGCTCACGCCCGTTGCCCGGCTGCGACCCGTGCGCGTCGGCGGCGTCACGGTCTCGAATGCGTCGCTCCACAATCAGGACGAGATCGACCGCAAGGACATCCGGATCGGCGACCGGGTCGTGATCCAGCGCGCCGGCGACGTGATCCCACAGGTCGTACGCGTTCGACTCGACCTGCGCCGCGAGGCCCTGGCCGAGGGTCGGCGCCTCGTCCGGAGTCGGCTTCCGAACGCCTGCCCCGAATGCCAGAGCGAGACCGTGCGGCTCGTGGGAGAAGCCGTCACCCGCTGTGCCAATCTCGACTGTCCCGCCCAGCTGAAGAACAATCTCCGCCATCTCGCCGGCCGCAGCGCGCTCGACATCGACGGACTGGGCGAGAAGCTCGTCGACCAGCTGGTCGAGGCGGGCCTGGTCGAGAAGCTCTCCGATCTCTTCACACTCGACGCCGAGGCGCTCGCGGGCCTCGAGCGGATGGGTGAGAAGTCGGCCGCGAATCTCGTCCAGGCGCTCGAGCGCGCGCGCAAGACGACGCTGCCACGTCTGCTGGTCGCTCTCGGCATTCGCCACGTCGGCGAGACCGTCGCCGAGCTGCTGGCCGACCACTTCGGACGACTCGAGGCACTGCGCGAGGCCGAGACGGAGGCGATCGCCGCGATCGAGGGCGTCGGGCCGACGATCGCGGAGAGCGTGAGTCGCTTCATGGCCGACCCCAACAACTGCGCCGAGCTCGACCGTTTCGTGGCGCTCGGACTCGAGATCGAGGCGCCGTCGCCGAGCGCCGGTCCCGATGCCGATGCGGCCGACGCGACGACAGCAACGCTCGAAGGCCTGACCTTCGTGTTGACCGGAACGCTCTCGCGTCCGCGAAGCGAGCTCAAGCGGCGCATCGAGGCGGCCGGCGGCAAGGTCACGGGGTCGGTCTCGGGCAAGACGAGCTACGTCGTCGCGGGTCAGGATCCGGGCAGCAAGGTCGACAAGGCCGGAAAGCTCGGCATCGAGATCCTCGACGAGGCGGGACTCGAGGCGCTGTTCGCCGGGGACTGAGGCATTGCCGCGTCGATCGGGAGGGGTGTCGCCACGAGATCCGGCGCAGCACGGGAGAACCCCGCACGGGCCTCCGCTCAGGCGAGCCGGCGAAGACGCAGCCTCGCCTCGAAGGGCCCGCGCCGCCGGCCGACGAGGACGGCGCGCTCCGTCGCGACGTGGAACGTCGGGAAGTAGTCCATCCGGCACACCGCCCACTCGAACGCATCGGGCAGCTCGATCTCGACACGCGCTCCGCCCGCGTGCACGAGCCGCGCGCGCGATCCCGCGAGCTCGACCCGCCAATCGGGATGCAGCGGCCAGCGGCTCACGACCTCGCCACAATCGTCCTCGACACGATCGACGATCGTGACGCACTCGTCGTCGACCGCGAACGAACGGAGCTGACGCGGCGCGCCGCGGCCATAGCCGCGGCAGGCCGCCTGGGCCACGCCCGCACCGTCCCAGGCGAGCAGCGCGACCTCGGGGCGAGCGCCGATGCGATGGGCCGCCCAGAGCTCCGCCTGCTCGCGGCCGTCGAATTGCAGCGTCGCGTGGCCGGCCGTCGCCCGCGCCTGGTCGCGCCGCGTGCCCGGGCGGTAATCGTAGAGTCCGGTGTCGCAGACGAGGCGCGCGTTCGCGAGCGACAGCTCGAAGGCGAGCGCGTCACAGTGGGCGTGACCGGGCTGGTGGGGAGGCGCCGGACCGGCGACCGAAGCAATCAGATCCCAGTCACCGGCGCGCAGGCGCAGATAGCCCGACTGTGGCAGATGAATCGAGCCACCCGAGCCGACAGCGGCCCCCTCTGCGGCCAGGGCGCCGACGCGACGCGCGTAGTCCACGAGTCTCGCGGGCGGCTGGGCCACAGCGAGCCCGGAGTCGGCGAGCAACGCGAGATCGCCATCCGGACGCGTATAGACCGCGAGCGCACGGAGCATTCGCTCGGCCGTCGTCCGCCAGGCGTCGATCCAGTCGGCCTTCGCGCGCGAGCTCGCACGCGCCAGATTCAGCAGATCGAGCAGATTCTCGAGCAGCAGCGCGTGGTACATCGGGCTGCGTTCTTCGTGCCCACCATCGGGATGTACCTGCGCCGCGAGCTCACGCCCGAGCCAGTCGGCATGGCCGAGCCAGCGATCCGCCGCCGCGCCCTCGAAGACGAGCCCGGCGAAGACGAGGCCCATCAGATTCGTGAGCAGGTGATTCGCCTGCAGCCGCACCTCGATCCCCGCCGCCAGCGTCTCGGCCTGATCGGCCAGCGACGCGTGGAGCCGCGCGCGCAGCGCCGCCGAATCCGGCAGCGCCCCGGCTTCGAGGAGCAGCTTCCCCCAACAGAAGAGCCGCAACGAGATCGGATGGGGATCCCAGCCGATGCCGGCCGGATGACCTGCGATCCAGCTCTCGAGGATGCGGGCTCGCTCGTCGGGCGCGAAGGCCGCGAGCCGCAGGTACTCGTGCTGGTGCCAGTGATAGGCGACGAGCGGACCATGCGGTTGGCCCGCCCAGTCGATCCCGTCGGGCGAAGCCGGATCGAGTGCCAGCGAACGCTCGAGCAGCACGACCTGCCAGGGTCCGCCACCCCGCGTGGGTGGATCCGTCGAAGCCTGCGACCCGGGCGAAGCGGTATCCGCGCGAACGTGCGGCGACGGGGGCAGGAAGGCCGGCTGAGACCGCAGGCGGCTCGGCTCGGGTATGGGACCGGCGTGGGGACGCGGTCGCGGCAGACCGAATAACATGTGGTGGAGCTGCGCCCGGGCCTGCTCGGGACGCAGGTGTCGAAGCGTACGCAGGACCATCGGCAGGCGCGGGAGCGCTCGAAGAAGCCCAGTGAGTCGACTCATCGAGACTCCGGATCGGGCGACGCGTCGGAGTCGATCGCGCGACGCAGCGAGACCGCGAGCGTGTAGACCTCGCTACGCGAGCGCCCGGCGGCCGAGGCGACTTCGCCCGAGAGGTCCTTGACGGAGGCGCCGGCCGAGAGGCCGGCACGCAGGCGTGCCTCGACTTCGGCATCCGACCAGCGCGCGGCGGACTTCACCTCGTCGGCCGACGCGCCGGCGACGACGAGCGTGCACTCGCCGCGCGGCGGCGTGTCTCGAAATCGATCGGCGAGCGCGGAGGCCGCCTCGCGTAGGACCTCTTCGTGTCGCTTCGTCAGCTCGCGTGCCAGACAGACGGGGCGATCCCCGAGGATCTCGACGATCTCGTCGAGCGTCGTCACCACGCGACGCGGCGACTCGAAGAGCACCAGGGTCTCGCTGCGACCCTGCTGGTCACTCAGCAAGCGGCGGCGTGCGCCGCGCTTGCGCGGCAGGAAGCCCAGGAAGAGCACGCGCTCGGTCGCGAGCCCGGAAACGCTGAGCGCGGTCACCAGCGCCGAGGGCCCGGGAACGGCCTCGACATCGTGTCCGGCTGCCGCCACGGCCTTGACCAATCGCGCGCCCGGATCCGAGACGAGCGGGGTACCCGCGTCGGACACGAGCGCCACGCGACGATCGCCGGCCAGGGCCTCCAGCACGCGCTCGACCCGGCCCGCCTCGTTGTGGGCATGCAGCGAGGTCGCGGGGACGGGAATCTCGAAGTGGTCGAGTAGCACCCGCGTCCGCCTCGTGTCCTCGGCGAGGATCCAATCGGCTTCGCGCAGCACCCGGAGTGCCCGCAAGGTCACGTCCTCGAGGTTACCGATCGGTGTCGCGACGATCTGGAGCGTTCCCATCCGTATCCTCGCGGCCCGTTGAAAACCCCTGCGGAGCCACGGCACAGGACCAGACGACGATGACGAAACGAAGGCAGGCACTCGGACGCGCGGGCGAAGAACGCGCCGCTCGCTTCCTCGCGGCGCGAGGTTATCAGATCGTCGCGCGCAACGTTCGCGCCGAACGCGTCGAGATCGACTTGATCGCCCGCAGCGGTCGCGTGCTCTGCTTCGTCGAGGTGAAGACGCGCCAGCAGGCGCTCGGGGTCACGCGTGCGAACGCGCCCGAGACGGGACACGGTGAGGCGGCGGAATCGGTCGATTCCCGCAAGCAGGCGCGTCTGCGACGCGGCGCGGCCGCCTGGCTGGCGGCGCATCCGCAGATCGCCCGTCATGCGGGTCGCGTGCGCTTCGACGTCATCACCTGCCTGCGAAGGCAAGACGCCCGATGGTCGATCGACCACTGGCGGGCCGCGTTCTAGCCGCCGCGGCGGATATGACTCACTCCTTCGCGTCGTCTCCGGACGGAGCCTCGGCGGCGGCCTCCTCGGGCTCGGGCGACACGTCCGCCTCATCTGCGTCGGCGGACGCGGCGGCCTCGTCCGCCGCTGCCTGCTCGGCTTGCTGCTTGGCCTTCTTCGCCGAGCGCTCGGCTTCTTCGGCGCGCAGCTTCTCCATCCGCTTGGCCTTCTCCGCCGCCTTCGCCTTCTTGCGTTCCTTGCCCTTGAGCTTCTTGCCCTTGCCCTCGTCGGCAACCTCCGATTCGGCCGCCTCGTCGATCTCCGGGGCGGCCTCCTCGAGCGTGCTCGCATTCGCCTGCGCCTCGGCCTCCTCCTCCGAGATCAGACCGGAGAGGTCGCGCACCTTGCTATGCAGCCGCGCCTTCTTGCCCGAGAGATTCCGCAGGTAGTAGAGTCGCGAGCGCCGGACGTAGCCACGCGCCTTGATCTCGACCTTCGTGACGAGCGGCGATTGAACGGGAAAGATCCGCTCGACGCCGACACCACTCGAGATCTTGCGGACCGTGAACGTCTCGCCGACGCCGCCACCGCGTCGCCGGATCACGAGTCCCTGAAAGACCTGGATCCGCTCCTTGTCGCCCTCGCGCACGCGCACGTGCACCGCGACGGTGTCGCCGACCTTGAAGGGCGGTAAATCCCTGCGCAGGGTCTCATTTTCGACGAAGTCCAGGGTGCGCATGTTCGTTCCATCCTCGAATCGCTCGCGGGCTCAGCATCCCGCGTCGTCCTCTATCTGTCATCTGTCGGCCGCGGGCTCAGCGTCCCGTGTCGTCCTCATCTGTCGGCCGCGTTCGCGGCCGCCCACGCTCCCGAGCGCCCTCCGATACGGACGGCTCGAGCAGATCCGGTCGACGTTCACGGGTTCTGGCGAGGGCTTGCTCTCGGCGCCAGGCACGAATCGCGGCGTGGTCGCCGGACCGCAGGACCTCCGGCACCGAGTGGCCGCGGTAAATCGGCGGCCGAGTATACTGCGGACCCTCGAGAACGCCGCCCCCGGCGAAGGATTCGCGCTCGAGCGATTCGGGATTGCCGAGCACTCCCGGCAGCAGCCGGATCAGCCCCTCGATCAGGACCATGGCGGGCAGCTCCCCTCCCGACAGCACGTAGTCGCCGATCGAGAGCTCCTCGTCGACCGCGAGCTCGAGCACCCGCTCGTCCACGCCCTCGTAGCGGCCACAGACGAGCAGCAGCGCCGGGCGCGTGGCCAGATCGACGAGTCGCTCCTGATCGAGGGGAGGACCCTGCGGTGAGAGATAGATGACATGGCTTCGTCGCCCGGGCCCCTTCTCCCCTGCGAGCGCCTCGATCGCCGACACGAGCGGCTCGGGCGTCATGACCATGCCGGGACCGCCACCGTAGGGCGTATCGTCGACCGAGCGATGGCGATCCGTCGCCCAGGCGCGCAGGTCGTGGGCCCGGAGCGTGGCGATCCCCTCGCGCCGGGCCTGTGCCACGAAGGCCGTCTCGGCAAAAGGCGCGAAGAGCGCCGGAAAGAGCGTCAGGACATCGAGCTCGATCATCCATCCGCCTCCCACGATGCCCGCCCACCGGCTCAACTCGCCGGCTCGCGCCGTGGCGCTCAGCTCGGCTCGAGCAGGCCCGGCAGATCGATCACCACGATGCGGCGCGCCTCGAGGTCGATCCGCGTCATGATCTCACGCGCCGTGGGAATCAGGCGCTCGATGCCGGCCTCGTCACGCACCACGAGCACGTCGTGCGCACCGGTCTCCCAGACCTCCCGCACCACACCCGCGACCTGCCCCGACTCGGACTCGACGCGACAGCCGATCAATTCGTACCAGTAGAATTCGCCTTCCGGCAGCGACGCGAGCGTCTCAGCCGGCACCGTCACGAGCAGCCCCAGGAGCGGCACGACCTCGTCGCGCGAAGCGACCCCGGCAAGCCGCAGCCGCACCTCGCCGCCCCGGGCCAGACCTCGGTCGGTTACCGCGTAGCGACGGGCCTCGGGATCACCCGGCCGCGAGGCCAGCCAGAGCGATGTCGCCTCGAGCAGATGGTCCGGCGAATCACCCGCGAAGCGGACCCGCAGCTCCCCGCGAAGCCCATGTGCTCCGGTCACCTCCCCGAGAACGACCGCCGAGCCCCACTCCATTCGAGATGACCGCTCTCGACTCGATCGATCTCAATCGATGATGTCGAGCCGCACACCCTCGCCGTCCGCCGTCGCGTTCAGGATCGCGCGCAGCGCCTTTGCGACGCGCCCCTGGCGGCCGATCACGCGACCGCGATCGTCGTCGGCGGTCTCGAGCTCGAGCAGCTCGCCGTCGTCTTCGATCACGACGTGGACCTCCTCGGGCTGGCCGACGATCGCCTTGGCCAGGAACTCCACGAGCTCGGCCGAGTCTCCTCCGCGTTCCGACATCTCAGCCTCCACTCGTCGCTTCAGCAGGGGCGGCGGCAGCTGATACCGCAGGGGCTGCCGGAGACGGCGGGGCGGCAACCGGCGGGGCGGACGCGTCGCCGCGCTTCAAACGGTTGACGAGGCTGCGCACCGTGTCGGAGAGCTGGGCACCCCTTCCGACCCAGCCCTCG
Organism: Myxococcota bacterium; assembly: GCA_965223565.1. Classification (GTDB taxonomy): domain Bacteria; phylum Myxococcota_A; class UBA9160; order UBA9160; family UBA4427; genus UBA4427. Next base: position 108,317 of record CBDCWV010000008.1, read on the forward strand.
ATCGCGTCGAGATCGAGCTTCAAGGCGGGCGGATCCACCCGCGGATCGTAGGTGCCGAGATATTCGAGCGGACGGCCGTCGCGCTGCTTGCGCTCGTCGATCGCCATCACGCGGTAGTAGGGACGCTTCTTCGAGCCGATTCGCGTCATCCGGATCTTGACCATCTTCTCTTCTTCTCGTTTCTTCTTCTGGTTCTCGACCTGGGCTTCTCGACCTGAAATCCCGACTTGTCGCTTCTCGTCGGTTCCTCGCGCTGGTCGCGTCGAGGACGCAGCCGGCACCTCGATCGAGCGCCGCAAATCGGCGCGCACATTAGGGAAACCGTCCGATCGGGTCAACGCCGATCCCGCCCGCCGCGGGCCTCTCGCGGCGTGAGGCCCAGCCGCAGCTGCTCCTTCGCCTCGAAGCAGGCGTCACAGGCGTACTGCTCCCGGTGGGCCTTCTGGAGGCGGTCGTATTCGCGGTCGAGGGCGACGCGCCGCACGGCGCGCACGACCTCGCCACAGAAGTCACAGGACCGTCCCGTCTCGACGGTCGACGAGCTGTTCATGGTCAGGGGGTTCCTCGAATCAGCGGCGAGCATAGCCGACCTGAAAGTGAAGTTCGCGCGGCGCCTCGCGGCCGAAGCGATCCGCCAGCCGCGCCAGCAGATCGGGCCCCCGCAGCTGCAGCTGCTGCGACCAGACGGGGCTGTCGACCTCGATCTCGAGCACGTCGCCCCGCAGCCCGCGCGGCCGGCAATGGGCGGCGACCTGGGGACCGACGATCGCTTCCCATTCGGCTCCGATCCGGTGGGCGAGCGCGACGCCGTCGAGCCCCAGCTCCCCGAGCACCTGACCCACGAGATCGCCGACCGCCTCGAATCGCCCCTTGCGTCGCGACCGCGGCCGACTCATCGGCCCGCGCCCGACTCGGTCGCCGCGGCCGCCTCGGGTCGGTGGTCGCGAAAGACCAGACCCGTCGGGACCTTCGGATGAAAGAACGTCGACTTCTGCGGCATCACCTCGCCCTCGGCGGTCACGCGGAAGACGTCGTCGGGCGTCAGCGCGTTCAGGTAGAGAGCGGTCGTCCCCGCTCCCTCGCGAAGCGACCGGGCCGCCCGCTCCGCGCTCTTCGGAAACTCGACGGCGCCGCCGCGAATCGCGTCGGTATCCAGTCCGAAGATCGGTCCGAGTACCTCGCGTTCGACGATGCGGACCATCAACTCGTCCTTGAGCGGCTCCGCACGGCAGACGAGCAGCGGCGTCGGCACGGGCGTCGATCCTCCCCGCGCGATGCGATCGGCCTCGAAGATCGCCTCGGCGACGAAGGCCGGTCGACCCGCGAGTGGCTTCAAGACGTCGCCGAGCAGCGCTTCGAGACATTCGGGCGCGACCGGCTCGAGAGGGCGAATCGTCCAGCCGGGCAGACGCTCGCGCCAGGTCGCGAGGGGCGGCGGCGGGACCGCGCGCACGACGCGGTGGATCGGCAGCAGCAGACTGCCCTGCGCGTAGGCATTCGCGAAGTAGGCGATCGTCGCCTGCCAGGGCGCAGTCGGATCATCCCCCTCGGCGGCGCGGCGTTCGCGTCGGTATTCGAGCGCGGTCTCGTAGCGATGGTGCCCGTCGGCGATCACGCTGGGTCGCGCGGCCAGAAAACGGCGCACGGTCTCGATGCCCTCGGCCTCGTCCAGCCGCGCCAGGCGATAGTCGACGCCTGCGTCGTGCGCCTCCGCGACCGTCGCACGCGCAAGCGTGCGCTCGAGCAGTGGAGCGAGCTCGTGGTGCTGATCCTCGTAGAGGAGAAAGACGCTCGACAGGTTCGCACGCGCGGCGCGCAGCAGGCGCAGCCTGTCCGCCTTCGGACCGGCCAGCGTGCGTTCGTGCGGACGCACGACGCGCGACGCGTACTCTTCGAGTGCCAGCTCGGCGAAGAAGCCGACCCGCTCGAGGCGCTCGCCCGAAGGCGCGAGATAGCGTTGTCCCATGACGTAGTAGGCGGGCGTCGCATCCCGCCGAAGCACGCCGCTCGCCTGCCAGCGATCGAAGGTCGCGCGCACGTGCGCGTAGTCGGTTCCGACCTCGTCGCTCGCCGCGCGCGTCAGCTCGAAGCGAATCGCATTGTGCGGATCGCGTTCGAAGAAGGCCGCTCGCTCGTCGGCCGCGACGACGTCGTAGGGCGGCACGATCACACGCGAGAGATCGACGCGCTCCGGGTCGTAGCGAACGCCCCGAAACGGACGCACGACAGTCATCGGCCTCCTCCCTGCAAGCGATCCTCCCCGGTCACGGCCTTCGCGGCGCCCTCCCCCTCTTCGGCGAGCGTGCGACGGATCAGCGTCTCGGCGATCGCACCCATTCGCAGGATCTCGGGCACCGCCTGCGTACAATCGACGACGGTACTCGGCTCGGCCCCGCCGGCATCCATTTCCGCGAGCTCGAAGAGCCAGGGCTCGGCGCGTCGATCCGACTCGGCCATCGGCGGCTGCGAGCCCGGCCGGGTCGGCCGGAGCGAGCGCGCCGCTGCCTCGGCGTTCGTGGCCGGTGGCTCGCCGCTGCGATTGAGGCTCGTCGAAGTGAGTGGACCGAGACCTGCCTCTGCCAGCCCGTTCGCGAGCGCCGCCGCGATGGGATGCGGACTGCAGCGAAGCCCGAGTGCGCCATCCGCCCGCGCGACCCCGTCCGCCACGCGCGGATCGCCGGGTAGGACGAGCATCAGCGGCCCCGGCCAGAACGCCGCGATCAGGCGACGGGCGGGCGCCTCGACCTGACAGCCGAGTGCGCGGGCCTGCGCGACCGGATCGACGGTCGGGACGAGCACCGCAAGCGGCGCATCCGGTCCACGCCCCTTCCAGGCGAGCAGCCGCTCGACGGCGCGCGGGCGATCCGCACACGCCCCGAGCCCCCAGACGGTCTCGGTCGGGTAGGCGATCACGCCGTCGTCCGCGAGAACCGCGAGCGCGCGGGCGAGCATGCGATCGAGGGCAGTCGTCAAGGGGATCGCGCCTCAGCGGCCGAGCGCACGGTCGGCGATGTCGCGGCGGTAGTGCATGCCGTCGAAGGCGATCTGGTCGATCGCGCGATAGGCGCGCTCACGCGCCTGCGCGACGGATTCGCCGCGCGCCGTCACGCCGAGCACGCGACCACCCGCCGTCTCGAAGCCACCCGCCGCCGCGCTCGCCGCCTCGACGCGCCGTGTGCCCGCGTGGAACACGACGACCGGAGGCTCCTCGGCCGAGCGCTCCCCCGCGTGCGCCGGTGACGCGGCGGCAGCCGACGCCACTCCCGCGAGCCGGTCGAGTCCAGTGATCGGTCGGCCGGTCTCGTACGCGCGCGGGTAGCCGGCCGAGGCGAGCACGACGCAGACGGCCGCCTCGCCCCAGGCGATCGCCGTCGCCGGATCGAGTCGGCCGCGCGCCGCCGCCGCGAGGATCGGGAGCAGATCACTCTCCATCCGCAGCATCAAGGGCTGCGTCTCCGGATCGCCGAAGCGCACGTTGAACTCGATCACGAAGGGATCGCCGGCGCGATCGATCATCAGACCCACGAAGAGCACGCCACAGTAGGGATGGCCGTCCTTCGCCATACCGCGAATCGTCGGATGGACGATTCGCTCGAGGATCTTCTTCTCGACCGCGTCGCTCACGACCGGCGCAGGCGAGTAGGCGCCCATGCCCCCGGTATTCTCGCCGCGATCCCCGTCGAGGGCGCGCTTGTGATCCTGGGCGGCCGCGAGCGTCACGATCCGTTCGCCATCGCAGATCGCGTAGTACGACGCCTCCTCACCTTCGAGCCACTGCTCGATCACGACCCGATCGCCCGCCGTCCCGAAGCGCTTGTCGGCCATCATCTCGTCGATCGCCGCGTGGGCGGCCGCGGCATCCGGACACATCGCAACGCCCTTGCCCGCCGCCAGTCCATCGGCCTTGACGACACAGGGCGCCGCCAACGCATCGACGTGCGCATGGGCCACCGCCGGATCGTCGAAGACCGCGTAGTCGGCCGTCGGGATCCCGTGGCGTGCCATGAAGGCCTTCGAGAAGGACTTGCTGCCTTCGAGGCGTGCCGCGGCCGCCGAAGGACCGAACGTCGCGATCCCCGCCGCGCGCAAGCGGTCGGCGATGCCGGCCGCAAGCGGATCCTCGGGTCCGACGACGACGAGATCGATCGCCTCGCTTCGTGCCAGCTCGACGATCGCGTCGAGCTCGTTCGCGCCGACCGACGCATGCACGGTTGCCAGCGCGCCGATCGCGGCACTTCCTGGTGCGGCGTGGAGGGACGTGAGCGCTGGACTCCGGGCGATCTTCCAGGCCAACGCGTGCTCGCGCCCGCCCCCGCCCACGATCAGCACGTTCACAGCACTCCCCCCGACTTCTTCTGCGGTCCGATCGCGGCGCCCGTTCAGTGTCGGAAATGCCGCCTGCCGGTCAGCAACATCGGAATGCCCAATCGATCGGCCGCCGCGATCACCTCGTCGTCCCGATTCGAGCCACCCGGCTGGACGACCGCCGCCGCCCCGGCCGCGACCGCCGTCTCGAGTCCATCCGCGAACGGAAAGAAGGCATCGCTCGCGAGCACGCTGCCCTCGAGCGACAGCCCGACCCGCGCCGCCTTGGCCGCCGCGGCATGGACCGCATCGACGCGCGAGGTCGCACCGCCGCCGATCGCGAGCGTCCGGTCGGCTGCCGCGAAGACGATGGCATTGCTCTTGACGTGCTTCACGACCCGCCAGCCGAACTCCATCGCGCGCCGCTGCTCGGCCGAGGGCTGCGCCTGCGTGGCGACGGTCGCCGTAAGCACCTCGTCGGGCGCCGGATCGGCCTCCTGGACCAGCAGCCCGCCGAAGACCCGCCGAACCTCGAGCTGCGCGGGGTCGATCCTGGCCGGGTCGAAGCGCAGCAGCCGGCGATTCTTCTTCTTCTTGAGCCGCGCGAGCGCCTCGGTCGTGAAGCTCGGCGCGATCAACACCTCGCTGAAGATCTCGTCGACCTTCTCGGCGAGCGCGTCGTCGAAGGGTACGTTCGAGACGATGATGCCACCGAAGGGCGAGTCGGGATCCGTCGCGAAGGCGCGTTCGTAGGCCGCAAGCGGCGTCGCACCCGCGCCGACACCGCAGGGCGTGTTGTGCTTCAGGATCGCCACGACCGCGCGCGAATCCGCGTCGCCCGTCGCACCGCCGTCCCCATCCCCCATGAAGTCGACGATCAGGGCGAGCGCCGCCTGGGCGTCGACCAGATTGTTGTACGAGAGTGCCTTGCCGTGCAGCAGGTCGCAGATCTCGAGGAAGCCGCCGTAGAGCGCGGCGCGCTGGTGGGGGTTCTCGCCGTAGCGCAGCTCGTCGGCCTTCTCGAGCGAGATCAGCAGTGCGTCGGGAAACGGCTCGGGTGCCTCGACGGGATCGTTCTCCGCCAGCCAATGGGCGATGGCCGTGTCGTAGCCCGCCGTGTGCTCGAAGGCCCTGCGCGAGAGGCGCCGCAGCGTCGCCGGTCGCAGCCCGCCCGCCTCGCGCAGCTCGCTCGCGACGGTCGCGTAGTCGGCGGGATCACAGACGACGCCGACGTGCGCGTGGTTCTTGGCGGCCGAGCGGATCATCGACGGCCCGCCGATATCGATCTTCTCGACCGCTTCGGCGCGCGTCACATCGGGTCGCGCAACGGTCGCCTGAAACGGATAGAGGTTGCAGACGACGAGATCGATCTCGCGGATGTCGTTCGTCTCGAGGTCCCGGCGATCCTCCGCGCGCTCACGCCGTGCCAGGATGCCGCCGTGGATCTTCGGGTGGAGCGTCTTGACCCGCCCGCCCAACATCTCCGGGCTGGCGGTCAGCTCGGCCACGTCGAGCACCGGGAGGCCCGCATCCCGGATCGCGCCGGCGGTGCCGCCCGAGGCGACGAGCTCGACGCCGAGCGCGACCAGATCCTTGGCGAACTCGACCAGTCCCGACTTGTCCGAGACCGACAGCAGCGCGCGCCGGATCGGCCGCGCCTGCTCGTCTCGAGCAAGGTCCTGCGCACGATCCTGCGAGAGAGAGTCCTGCGAATGAGAGTCCTGCGAAAGAGAGTCGGGTGCGTCGGAGCGGTCGCTACGAGAGGGGGGCATCGGCGGGTCTCCTGTCGTGCGGGTTGTACCGAGTGGCATCAGTGGCGTCAAACGCCGTGGGGTGGACCGTCGCCCACCTGCCGCGGCACGCGCGCGCCGACGCCGACGAGGATCTCGTAGCCGATCGTGCCGGCCTGCTCGGCGAAGCGTTCGACGGGCACCCGCTCGCCCTCGGGCGTGCGGCCGAAGAAGGTCGCGACCTGGCCGACCTCGACGCCGCCTTCCGCGACCTCGACGCAGACGCTGTCCATCGAGACGCGGCCGACGATCGGGCGCGGTCGCCCGGCCAGCCAGACGGTCCCACGCCCGAAGGCCGCTCGCGGGATGCCGTCCGCGTAGCCGAGCGGCAGCGTCGCAATCGTGGTCGCGCGGGGCGCGCGCCACTCACCTCCGTAGCCGACGGGCGTGCCGCGCTCGATCCGGCGCACGGCGACGACACGGCCCGCCAGCGTCATGACGGGCGCGAGGTCGAGCGCCGCCGCGCTGCATGGCGACCGCGCGCCCGAGCCCTCGCCTTCTGCCTCGCCGCCGGAGAGCGGCGACACGCCGTAGAGCATCAAGCCGGGACGCACGGCAGTGGTACGGAGCCCCGTCGATCCGGCAGCTGTGCCCTCAGCGCCCGCCTCGAGCTCGGCCAGACGCAGCAGTCCTGCGGAGTTCGCGACGTGCAGGATCGGCGCGGCAGCCGTCGACGCGGCTGGCTCGCCTGCTTCGCCCGCGCGCCGCTCGACCGTCAGGTCGCGCCACTCGCCGAGCACCTCTGCGAATCGCGCGATCTGCGCAAGACTCGGGGTCGGATCGGGCTCGTCGGCGCAGGCCAGATGGGTGAAGACGCCCGTCAACGCGAGCTGCGGCGCGGCGACGACCCGCGAAAGCAGCGCCCGCGCGGAGCCGGCCGGTACGCCCATGCGCGACATCGCCGTATCGACCTCGACCTCGACCGCGAGCGGCGCGTCCGCGCGCCCGAACGCGCTCGCCAGCTCGAAGCTCCGCACGTCGTGCAGCACGGGTGTGAGCGCCCACTTGACCGCCCGCTCCGCGGCCGCGGCGTCGTCGAGCCCGCCGAGCAGCAGGATCGGCGCGCCGATGCCGGCGCGCCGCAGCGCCGCCCCCTCCGCCACGCTGACCACCGCCAGACGACCCACACCCTCGGCGAGCAGCGCCTTGGCGACCGTCTCCGCACCGTGCCCATAGCCGTCGGCCTTGACGACGCCGATCACGACCCGACCGTCGGCACAGGCCAGCGCGCGGCGCGCGTTGTGGGCGAGCGCGCGACGGTCGATCCAGGCCCAGACCGGTCGCTGTTCAGAGGCCGAAACCGAATCCTGTGCCGTGGCGTGCATACGCAGCGTCTCCCAGGGGCGGCGCAAGCCTACCGAATGCCACGCCCGACCTGCGCGGCGGCAGGACCTCGACGCCTCCGGTATGGTCGCACGACGCGTCGTGAGATCGTGAGAGGGAATCGATCGTGTCGCAGTCGACGGCCCCCGGGATCCGGAGCGAGCGGATCGAGGTCGAGGTGAATGGCGAGCGCCGCCAGCTGGAGCCGGGCGCGGATGTGGCTCGGCTGCTGGCGGATGTCGGACTCGCCGACGCGCGCGTCGCCGTCGCCGTCAATCGAGCCGTCGTCGTTCGCTCGCGCTACCGCGAGGTGCGGCTCGCCGACGGCGATCACGTCGAGATCCTCGAGGCCGTGGGCGGCGGCTGAAGGGGACGGGCGACGAGCGGCCGGCACCGCATGCCGTCGCTGCCGATTCGAGGCCGACACGTCTCGCTCGGCGCGAGCCGAGAGAAGAAGAGGATCGAAATGACGAATGCAGACGACGACGTCGCCTTCCGGATCGGGCGCTTCGAATTCCGATCGCGGCTCATCATCGGATCGGGCAAATACGAGAGCTTCGAGCAGAACCTGGCCTGCGCCGAGGCGGCCGGCGCCGAGATGGTCACGGTCGCGCTCCGGCGCGTGAACTTCGACCGTGCGAAGGGGCCGCGCCTGCTCGACGTGATCGATCCGGCGCGCTTCACGATCCTGCCGAATACGGCCGGCTGCTACACCGCGGACGAGGCTGTCACGACGGCTCAGATGGGCCGCGAGCTGCTCGAGACGGATCTCGTCAAGCTCGAGGTGATCGGCGACGAGCGCACGCTCTTTCCTGACGTGCCCGCCACGCTCGAGGCCGCACGCCGTCTCGTCGACGACGGCTTCACGGTCCTGCCCTACATCACCGACGATCCCGTCGCCTGCCAGCGCCTGGCAGCGCTCGGCTGTCCTGCCGTGATGCCGCTCGCGGCACCGATCGGCTCCGGCATGGGGATCCGCAACCCGGCCAATCTGCGCATCATCCTCGAGACGGTCGAGGTGCCGGTGATCGTCGACGCCGGTGTCGGGACGGCCAGCGACGCGGCCTTCGCGATGGAGCTCGGCGCGACGGCGCTGTTGATGAATACGGCGATCGCCCACGCCAAGGATCCCGTCGCGATGGCGAACGCCATGCGGCTCGGCGTCGAGGCGGGACGCCTCGCCTACGAGGCCGGTCGCATGCCGAAGCGGCTCTACGCCTCGGCCTCGAGTCCGCTCGAGGGGACGGCGAGCTTCTGAGTCGGCTGGCGCCGCGGCCGATCCTCTGCGCGGTCCTCGACCGGGCGGCCTTCGGCGAATCGATCGGCGCGCGGGCGCGTGCGCTCTTCGAGGCCGGGGTGGACTGGATTCAGCTGCGCGATCGCAATGCTTCGGATCACTCGCTCTGGCGATGTGCCGGCCAGCTCGTCGCCGCCCGCGATGCCTGCGCCCCTTCGCAAACGGGGCCGAGCCGACCGCGCGTGATCGTGAATAAGCGGACGGATCTCGCCCTCGCGGTCGGGGCCGACGGCGTTCATCTCGGCTTCGACGCGCTCGAAGCCCGCGACTGTCGGGCGCTGCTGGCGACGGCGACGGACCCGACGGCGCGCTCCCATTGCCCGACGCAGTGGCTGGGCGCCTCGCTTCACGACGAGGCGGAGGTGGCGGCGGCGGTCGCGCGCCAGGACGAGGCGGAGGTGGCGGCGGCGGTCGCGCGCCAGGACGAGGCGGAGGTGGCCTTCGACTATGCACACCTCGCGCCGATCTGGCCGCCGCTCTCGAAGCCGGCGACGCGTCCGCCGCTCGGTCCCGAGCGGCTCGCGCACGCCTGTGCCGCGGGCCTGCCGCTGCTCGCGCAGGGCGGCATCGACGCCGCCCGCGCCGCCGAGGCGATCCGAGCCGGGGCCGCCGGGATCGCCGTGACCGGCATTCTCACGCGCACGAGTAACCCGCAAGAGGCGATCGGGCCCCTGCGTGAGGCACTCGACCTTGCGGTTTGAGCCCCTCCGGGACGAACCAGACCGCCCCGAGCGGCGACAGAGTCGTCGATCGCCATGATCCAACCACACCCTCGCAATTCGCTCGCCGCCAGCCCGATCGCGACGCTCTGGCTATCGCTCGCTGGCCTCGCTCTGCACGCAGCCGCGCCGACTCAGGCGGCCGATCCATTCCTGCGGCGAACCGCGACGGTCGACGTCGTCGAGCGCGTGGGACCGTCGGTCGTGAACATCACGACGGAACGCATCACGCAGACAAAGAGTCCCTTCCGGCGGCCGGGCGCCGATCCCCTCTTCGACGATTTCTTCAGCCAGTTCTTCGAAGCGCGGACCCGCCGCGTCCAGAGCCTCGGCTCGGGCGTCATCTTCGACCGCGAAGGCCACGTGCTGACGAACGAACACGTGATCGCGCGGGCCGACCGCGTGCGCGTGGCGATCGCGGACGGGCGGGAGTTCGACGCGGAGCTCGTCGGCGCCGACCCCAACAACGACCTCGCCGTGCTACGCATCGTGAAGGACTCGAACGAGGTGCTGCCCTACACGGAGCCGGGTCGTTCCGAAGACCTGATGGTCGGCGAGCCCGTGATCGCGATCGGCAACCCCTTCGGCTTCTCCAACAGCGTGACCACCGGTGTCGTCTCCGCCACGAATCGCTCGGTCCAGGCCAATGGCAGCCTGCCCTATCACGGCCTGCTCCAGACCGACGCACTGATCAATCCTGGCAACTCGGGCGGGCCGCTGATGAACGCCGAGGGCGAGCTGATCGGCATCAATGCGGCGATCTACGGCGGCGCCCAGGGCATCGGCTTCGCGATCCCGATCGACGTCGCGCGCCGCGTGATCCGTGAGCTCCTGCTCTACGGGGAGGTCCACCCGGTCTGGCTCGGCCTCGAATTCCAGGAGATCGATCCCGCCCTGCGTCAGGTACTCGATCTGCCGCCGGGTGTCGGCGGCGCGCTCGTCAATCGTCTGCAGCCGGGCAGCCCCGCGGCACGCGCCGGACTGCGACGGGGCGACATCGTGACACGACTCGATGGCCGCGCGGTCGCCAACGCCCATCAGCTCTTCGAGATGCTCGACGGCATGACCGACGGCCAACGGATCCGACTCGAGCTCTTCCACGACGGCGAATTTCGCCGCGTGACGGCGCGGGCGGAGGAGCTGCCACAGGCGATGGTCCACAGCATCGCCAATCGCGTGCTGGGCCTCGAGCTGCGCCTGTCGAGCGGCGATCGCGCCTTCGAGATCACTAAGGTGCACGACGACTCGACGGCCGACGATCTCGGGCTGCGCGCCGGCGACTACCTGCTCGGCATGAACGGCGTCGAGCTGCGCTCGAAGGAGGACCTGCGGCGGGCGATCGCGCGCCTGCGCGGCCAGGCCCGGGCGCTCGTCGTGGTCCAGCGCGGCCCCGGCCGATACCATCTGACGCTCCCGCTCCAATGATCTCCACAGCACGACTTGCCAGATGTGTCCTCGGGACGAAACTCCGACGCCGGTCGACCCGTCCGAGTCGCGAGCCAGAGCGAGCCTTCGAGCGGGCCCATGCGAGACGGATCCCCCCACGTCTCGCCGAATCGTCCGCGAGAACGCCCCTCAGACGTGTAGAGAACGTGAGAAGAAGGAGAACGACGACATGAGACGCATGCTCCTCCTGGCCAGCGCCATCGGCCTCGGTGTGCTCGGCCTCGGCATGGGCCTCGAGCTCGCCCCCGGCGGCACTTCCGAGCCGGGCCGAAAGCTCATGCCAAATCTCGCAGTTGGACCGCAAGCTGCTGAAGCGCTTGATCTATTCGGTAGCAGCGACGACGAAGCAGAGAAGGCAGCGGCCGCTGGCCGGGAGGCCTTCTGGCGGTCCGACAGCGGTATTCCCGAGACTCAGCCGATCGGCATCCCGACGAGCTTCGCCGACCTGGCCGAACGCGTGGCGCCGGCCGTCGTGAGCATCCAGACGAGCGGTACCGTCGCCACCCGCGCCCCGAGCATGCCGCCCGGCTTCGAAGAGTTCTTCGGCGGCAGCCCGTGGCATCGTCCGATGCCGCCCGAACATCGCAGCAGCGGCGAGGGCAGCGGCTTCGTCATCTCGAACGACGGCTACATCGTGACGAACAACCACGTCGTCGAGAACATGGACGAGATCCAGGTTCACTTCCTCGACGGCAGCGAGCTCCAGGCCGAGATCGTCGGTCGGGATCCCAAGACCGACATCGCATTGCTCAAGGTCGATCCCAAGGGCAAGGACCTCGTGACGATCGCGCTCGGCGATTCCGACGCCGTACGCCCGGGCGAGTGGGTCGTCGCGATCGGCAACCCCTTCGGTCTCGCGCATACCGTGACCGCGGGGATCGTCTCCGCCAAACATCGCCGCGACGTCACAAACCAATCCTACGAGGACTTCATCCAGACCGACGCGGCGATCAACCCCGGCAACTCGGGCGGCCCCCTGATCGACCTGCGGGGCCGCGTCGTCGGCATCAACACCGCGATCCGCAGCAACGCCAACACGATCGGCTTCTCGGTGCCGATCAATCAGGCCAAGCAGATCCTGCCGCAGCTGCGCGCCGACGGACGCGTGACGCGCGGCTGGCTCGGCGTGCAGATCCAGGGTGTGACGCAAGAGATTGCCGACACCTTCGATCTCGACGAGGCGCGCGGGGCGCTCGTCTCCCAGGTCCTGCCCGATACACCGGCGGCCGCGGGCGGGATCGAACGAGGCGACGTGATCCTCGAGTTCAATGGCGAGCCGATCGACGAGTGGCGCGACCTGCCGCTCGTCGTCGCGAGCACGCCCGTCGAGACACACGCCAAGGTCGTCGTCGTACGCGACGGCAAGAGAAAGACCGTGCGCGTCAAGATCGGTCGACTCGACGATTCGGATCAGGTGGCCAAGGTCACCTCGGACGAGAGCGAGGCGGACGCCTACGGCCTGCGCGCGCAGGATCTCACACCGGCGCTCGCCGATCAGCTCGGGCTCGAGCAGGCCGAGGGCGTGATCGTGACCGACGTCGACCCGACCGGACCTGCTGCCGAGGCCGGCATCCGTCGTGGCGACATCATCGTCGAGCTCGATCGCGAATCGGTCGAGAATGCGGGCGACCTCGCGCGCAAGCTCGGCGCCGCCGACGATCGCGTGCTCGTGCTCGTGAGGCGCGGCGACGCGACGCTATTCGTGCCGCTCAAGAAGGCCGGCTGAGGCGCGGTCTTCTCGGCACCCGCCGCGTCCGCTCAGTCTTCTCGCGCTTCGGCCGCGGATTCGGCCGCGATCGGCTTGTGCTGATAGAGCGATCCGTCGCGGAAGCCCTGTCGCCGGTAGTAGTCGCGCGTGCCGATCGCGGAGATGACCGATAGCGTCACGAAGCCAGCCTGCGCCGCGAGCTCGGCGGCGCGCTCGAGCAGGCGCGCGCCGAGACCGCGGTGTTGCGCGGCCGGGCCCGGTGCATCGCCGATGCGGACGGCGCCGCCGTAGACATGCAGCTCGCGCACGAGGGCGTGGCCGTCGATCTCGGCGAGGAAAGCGGGCTCGCCGGGGAGCGAGAGTCGCAAGAAGCCGACGATCCGATCGTTCGGCGTCCGCCACTCGAGAAAGACCTCGCGCCCGCTGCCCGCCCGGTAGCACGTCTCGACCCGCTCGAGCGCCTCGGGATCGAAGGCCTCGCCGCGAATCTCCCGCTGGCGGATCTCGTGGATCGGCTCGCCGCGGCGACGCGCTTCGCGCTCCGCGATCTGTCTGAAATTCGTGCGCTTGTTGCCGGCGACGATGTCATCGGAGGAGATGTCACGGATCACACGCGTCACGCGGCAATAGCGCGGGACCTCGGGCAGGCATGCCGCGACGACCGCGAGCAGCTCCTCGTCCGTGTAGGGCCGCCACGCACCGCGACGCCACGGCCCCATCAGCTCGGCCGTCTCGACGAGGCTACATGGATAGAGCTTCAGCTCGTCCGGGCGAAACGCCGGATCCGCGAAGAGGCGCCGGAAGTCCTCGATGTCGCTCGCCGGCGTCGCACGGAGCAGATTCGCCATCCAATGGACGTGGAGCTTGAATCCGGCCCGCCGCAGCCGATCGAAGGCGCGGCGGGTCTCGGCGACGCCGTGGCCACGGCGATTCGCGGCGAGGACTGCGTCGTCGAGGCTCTGGACGCCGAGCTGGATCTTGGTGGCACCGAGACGTCGCAGTCGTCGCACCTCTTCCTCGTCGACGTGGTCGGGGCGCGTCTCGAGCACGAGCCCGACACAACGCGCACCGGCCCGCTCGTTCGCCGCCTGCGCACGCTCGAGCGCTGGCCAATCCGCCGATTCGCGCGCCGTCACGAGCGCCCCACCCTGCTCCGACTGCAGGAATCGCGTGACCCGCTCGTTGTAGGGGTTCGCATCGAAGCGGTCGCCGCGCACGTCGGCATCGATCCGCTCGAAGTCGGGCGTCTCGGGGCGCGCGTCGCTCCGACGGTCACGCCCGGCACCGAAGTCGTTCATCGCCTCGAGACAACGCAGCACGAACCAGACCTGGTAGGCCTCGGGATAGAAGGACCAGGTCCCACCCAGCACGATCAGCTCGACCTTGTCGATCGGGTGACCCGTCGCATCGAAGGCGGCCAGGCGATTCCACGTCTGCAGATAGGGGTCGAAGCGATTGTTGGCGGCGCGCTGGGCTCCGGGCTCGTCCGAGAGGTAGCTCTTCGGCATGCGCACGTCGTTCGGACAGAAGATGCACTTCCCGGGACACGGAAACGGCTTCGTCAACACGGTCAGCGGCGTCACGCCACTCTGCGTCCGCACGGGTCGGCGCTGGACGCGGCGCCGAAAGCGCGCGGCGTCGAAGCGGAAGACCTCGGCCGGAGGTCGGTCCGCCGCCGCAGGCGTACCGACGCTCGTGGCGGGGCCTTCCGTAAAGGCGCGAAAGCCCGCGATCAGCTGACTGCGCGAGAAGAAGCCCCCTTCCGGCCGCGGATGGCGACGCAGCAGGGGCTCCATGATGTCGGCCGAGAGCGGCTCCGGCACCTCGTCAGGGATGGCCTCGATCGCCCGCAGCAAGGGCAGGAGTGCCGCCCGGACCGCCTCGGGATCGAAGTCGCGATCGGGCCCCTTGGCCCGAGCGCGGCCCGGGATCCGTCGGGCGACGGGGACGTAGGTCGTCGCGCTCGCTCCTTCTCGGGCGGGCGGTGCAGGCGAGCCGGATTTCCTCACGCCGGGAGTGTAGGACGAAGCCGGATTCGCCGATGGGGAGGACTAGACTCGCGCACCTCGATGGACGACTTCACCCGACAACAGCTGCGGACGCTCTCGCTCGACTTCTACCAGGCGCAGGCGGACGCCTTCGATGCCAGCCGCCGCGACCTGCCCTGGCCGGGCTGGCAACGCGTCGTCGCGGCGCTTCGCGAGGGCCTTCGGACCGGCGCGGAGCCGCTCCTCGTGCTCGACATCGGCTGTGGCAATGGGCGCTTCGCCCATTTTCTACGCCAGGCCCTCACGTCGGCGACCCTCGACTACACGGGAGTCGACGCCAGCCCGGCGCTACTCGCGGCAGCGCAGGCTCGCGTCGAGTGGACGCCGCCCTCGCGCGCGGATTTCGTGCTGCAGGATTTCCTGGCCGAGGAGCGGCCGGGCCGGGGACTGCCGGAGGCCGAGTTCGCGCTCGTCGTGTTGATGGGCGTGCTGCACCACGTGCCGTCCCGCGCCTGGCGAGAAGCGCTGCTAGCCGCCGCGGCTGCGCGGCTGCGGCCGGGCGGTCTGCTCGCATTCACGGCCTGGCAATTCGCCGATCGCGACCGCTACGCGCGCCAGCGGATCGCGTGGTGCGACGCGCCGCCGATCGCAGGCCGGCCGATCGATGCCGAGGCGCTCGACCCCGGGGATCATCTGCTGCGCTTCGGTGCCGACCCCGACGCGGCCCCGCGCTACTGCCACCAGATGGGCGAGGCCGAATTCGCTGCCTGGCCGGAGCAGCTCGGCCTCACGGCCGTCGACACCTTCGAAGCCGACGGCGCGAGCGGCGACGCCAACCGCTACTGGCTGCTGCAGCGTCTAGCCTGAAGCCGAATCCCTACGCCGCTTCATTCCCACCGCGTCCCGGCCGATGCGCAGGGGACGCATGTCCGTTGCTCGTACCCTCGTGCTGCTTCTCTTCTTGACCGCGACGGTGTCGGCGCTCGCGCCCGAGCCGGCGTCGGCGGCGCACTCGCACTCGCACTCGCACTCGCACTCGCGCGCGGACGCCATCCTCGAGCCACTCCTGTCGCCGCTCGAACGCGCCTACCACCAGCTACTCGCGACCTCCGAGACGGCGCGCCACCTCGACCGATTCGCCACGCGATTCGAGGGCGTGCTCGCGCTGGGTACGACGGCGGCGCTGCTCGCCTTGCTCGGTCTTGCGATCCGCCAGCTACGACCCCGGGGCTCCGTGCGGCTGCGCTTGCGTTTCCCCGATGCGCTCGACGGCGATTTCGAGGTCACCCTCGAGACGCGTCGCCAGCCGAGCCGAAAGCGGCAGACGCGTGTGCTCGCGCACGGGAGCCACGTCCGTCGCCACGTCGGACGCGAGACCCAATTCGACCGGATCCGTCCCGGACCGGTGCGGCTCGAGATCAGGGGACGCCTGCGCGCACTCGAGTCCGGTGCGCTACTCGCGAAGATCGAGACCGTGCTCGCGCTCGAGATCGTCGCGCACGAGACCACCATCCTCGACCACGCGCTGCCCGACGTCGACACGCCGGTCGAGATCCGCGTGCAATGGGACCGGCTGCCTGCGCGACATGTCGGCCTGCGTAGCTGCGACGCCTCCGAGAGCGTTCGCTACGCCCATCAGGGGGTCTTCAAGCGCGCGCTCCCGCGCGGTCGCCATGCCATCACGATCGGCGCCAGCGACCGCGTCGTCGAGCAGACGATCGAGGTCGAGGGCTTCGAGCCGAACCGCTTTCAGATCGACCTCGCCTCGCCCGAGGGCCTCGTGTTCAAGGGCTGCCCGCCGGCGGTCCCCGCTTTTCTGCAAGGCGATTTCGCCACCGCCGCGGCCGCGCTCGAGCGCGACGGTCAGGCGACGACGGCCGCGCTCCTGCGCGCGCGTCTACATCGGTCGCGCGGCGAGATCGCGCGCGCCGCCGCCGAGCTCGAACGCGCGGATCGGACGCGCGAGGCGGCCGAGCTGCGGCGTGAGATGGCGGATTTCGAGCACGCCGCGCGCCTCTTCGAGCGCGCCGGCGACCTGCCCGAAGCGGCTGCGATGTTCGATGCGGCCGAAGTCTGGCCCGAGGCCGCGCGGGTCTATGCCGGGATCGAGGCCTGGGCCGAAGCAGCGCGATGTTATGCGCGGGCGGGGGACGTCGCCGGCCAGATCGATGCGCTCGAGGGACAGGCGGAGTGGCTGCGGGCGGCCGCGCTCGCGTCGGAGTCGGGCGACCGGGCACGCTCGATCCGCTTGCTACAACGCATCGACCCGATGGACCCGGAGTTCGGACGCGCCGGGGAGCTTCTCGCGCTCGCCTACGAGCAGGAGGGCCACCTCGATCTCGCCGCCCATCAGCTCGAGCGTTGTCTCGCGGCACTTCCCCCGGGCGAGTACGCACCCGAGCTCGAGCTCCACCTCTGCGAGCTCTTCGACGAGAGCGACGAGCCGGCGCGCGCCCTGGCCGTGCTCGAAGCGCTGCGCGATCGCGACCCGACCTATCCCGGAGTCGCCGCGCGGATCGAAGCCCTGCGCAAAAAGCTGACCGGTCCCCTGCGCGAGGCGACGAGTGAGATCGGCGAGCCGCCGAGCGATGCGACCGAGCTCGTCGCGCAGACGCGCTACGAGATCCAGGGGGAGATCGGGCGCGGCGGGATGGGCCACGTCTTCAAGGCACGCGACCGGCGACTCGACCGGATCGTCGCGCTCAAACGCATGCCCGAGAACCTACGCGACCATCCCGCCGCAGTCGGGCTCTTTCTCGGCGAGGCGCAGGCGGCCGCGCGCATGAATCATCCCAATATCGTGACGCTCTACGATGCCGACCAGGAGCGGGGCCGCTTCTTCATCACGATGGAGCTGCTCGAGGGCCTGCCGCTCTCGACGATTCTGCGCGATCGCGGTCGCTTCACGCCCTTCGACACGGCGCGACTCGGCCTGCAGATCTGCGCCGGACTCCAATTCGCCCACGATCACGCGATCGTCCATCGCGACATCAAGACCGCGAATCTCTTCCTGACCCGCGATCGGGTGCTCAAGATCATGGATTTCGGTCTGGCCAAGATCCTGCAGGCCGTTCGCGACGGACACACGAGCGTGATCGCTGGCTCACCCTACTACATGGCGCCCGAGCAGGCGGCCGGGTGCGTCGTCGACGGACGCACCGATCTCTACGGATTGGGCGTCACGCTCTTCGAGCTCTCGACGGGCCAGCTGCCCTTCTCGGAAGGCGACGTCGCCGATCAACATCGACGCGCACCCCGTCCCGATCCCGCCGCCGGTCGCCCCGACTATCCCCATTCGCTCGCCGATCTGATTCGGCGATTGATGGCGATCGATCCCGCCGACCGACCGGCCCAGGCGCGCGACGTGGCCGGCGTGCTGGCGACGATCAGCCCTGGGCCGCGCGAGCGGGAAGCGGCGGCTCGCCGTCCGGATCGACCTCCGGTGCGAGCGGGCCACCCGCCGTCGCCTGGCGCTTAAGCACGCGGGGCGTCGCATCTGCCGCGCCCGGGTCCTCGTCGATCTCCGCTCCGAATCCCGACAGCCCCGCCGACGCGGCGGCCGCGCGGCGAAGCGCGGTGCCGTCGAGCTCGGCGAGCTCGATCGACGCACTCTTGTGTCCCTGCGCGGCCGCCCGCGACAGCCAATCCATCGCCTCTTCGCGCGACAGCGTCGTCGAGAGCTGGCGCGAGAACATCCCGCCCAGGTTGTACTGGGCGGCCGCATAGCCCTGGTCCGCAGCCATCCGCCAGAAATGCTCGGCCTGGCTCGCATCGGCCTCGACGCCCTGGCCGGTCAGATAGATCGTGCCGAGCATGTTCTGCGCGCCCGGATGGCCCCGTTCGGCCGCCTGGCGATACCAGCGGAGCGCCTGGTCGAAGTCCTGCTCGACACCGAGTCCCTTCAGATAGAGCACGGCGAGGTTGTTGCAGCCCTCCGGATCGCCCTGCTCTGCGGCGACCCGGCTCCAACGCAGCGCCTCGTCGTAGCGTTGCACGACGCCGTCCCCGCGCGCGTAGAGATAGCCGAGCATCGCCTGCGCCGGCGCGTAGCCCTGCTCCGCAGCGAGTCGGTAGAACTTGACGGCCTCGATCGCGTCGCGCGAGACGAGCACGCCTTCGTCGTAGAGCACGCCCAGCCGATGTTGCGCCGCGGCGTAGCCCCCGTCGGCGGCCTTGCGGTAGGAGCGAAGCGCCGTCTCGGCATTCGGCTCGACACCGCGGCCATGCTCGAAGGCCTCACCCAGGCGGTGGAGCGCGCCCGGATGGCCTTGGTTCGCCGCCTTGCGCCAGTAGCTCGCCGCCTTCGCGGCATCCGGCGCACGATCCGACCCGGCCTCTCCGCCCTGCGCGGCGAGCTCGCCGAGCATGAAGAGCGCCGTCGCGTCGCCGGCATCGGCCGCCAGCGCGAGCCAGCGCTGGCCCTCGCGCACGTCGCGCGTCTTGCCCTCGAGCGAGACGAGCAGCACACCGAGATCGCTGCGGGCGGCCGTGTCGCCCTGCTCCGCCGCCAGCGTCAGCCAGTAGACGGCCTCACGCTCACGGCGCAGCCGCTCCTCGCCCTCCGCCTTCACGATCGCATCGCGGTAGAAGCGACCGGCGTCGCGCTGTGCCAGAACGTCGCCATCATCGGCGCGCGCGAGCAGCTCCGGCGCCGCGTCGTCGACGACGACGACCGGCGGCGGGCCCGCGGGCTCGGCGTCGATCTGGTTGCAGCCGACCCCGAATCCAGCCGACCACAACGCGGCGACGACGACTGCCTTTCGAATCCACATACCGAGCCCTCCGCACGACCACTGTGGTCGTATCCCAACAGCTCCATCGGTCGCTGGCGCGGGGAATCCCAGAAAACGGTGGCCGATCTCGTGGAGTTGCACGCCATCCGCGCGCACCGGAAGGGTTGTTGCCTGGATCACACTCCGGGGGCGGCTGATTGGGTGCCAGGCCTCCGGATCGGCTCAGACGCGGGGCACGCCCAGGCCCGCCGCGTCGCGGCAGGCTTCGAGGATCGGTGTGGCGAGCGCGCGGGCGCGGGCGGCCCCGTCACGCAGGATCGCCTCGACCTCTGCCGGCTTCTGCTCGAACTCCGCGCGGCGCGCACGCATCGGCTCGAAGTAGTCCATCAGCCGCGCCAACAGGTCCTTCTTGACGTCCCCGTAGCCGAGCCCGCCGGCGGAGGCCCGCGCGAACATCTCCTCGCGCTCGGACTCGCTCGCGAAGAGCGACCAGAGCTCGAAGACCGCTTGGCGCGTGTCCTTGGGATCTGCAACCGGCGTCGAGTCGGTCACGATACCCATCACGGCCTTCTTCACACGCCCCTTGGCTGCGAACATCGAGATCGTGTTGCCGTACGACTTCGACATCTTGCGACCGTCCGTGCCGGGCACCGTCGCCGTATCGTCGAGGATATAGGGCTCGGGCAGGACGAGGGCCTCACAGTCGTAGAGTCGGTTGAAGCGCTGCGCCATGTCGCGCGCCATCTCGATATGCTGCTTCTGGTCGCGACCGACCGGCACGAGGTGCGAGCCGTAGAGCAGGATGTCGGCGGCCATCAGGACGGGATAGGTGAACAGGCCGTGATCGACATCCTCGCCCTTGTCCATCGCCGCCTTGTAGGCATGCGCCCGCTCGAGCATGCCCATCGGCGTGATCGAGGTCAGGATCCAGGTCAGCTCGGTCACCTCCGGCAGGTCGCTCTGCCGGAACAGGATCGCCCGCGCCGGATCGAGTCCGGCCGCGAGATAGTCGAGCGCGACCGCCTGCGTATTGCGCCGCCGGCGGGCACCATCGCGCACGGACGTCATCGAGTGGTAGTCGGCGATGAAATAGAGCGCCGTATCGTGCTCGTCCTGGAGATCGACGAACTGGCGCAGCGCGCCGAAGTAGTTGCCGAGATGGAGATGCTCGCCCGTCGGCTTCGTGCCCGAGAGCACGATTCGCGCCCGTTTCGAGCGCTCGGCCGCGGCGACCGAGGTCACTTGCTTGGCGTGCCTGGCCATCGCGATCAGTCGTGCGCCGCGTCGGCGACCGGCGTGAGCCAGTGGGCGAAATCGGCATCGTCGCCGCAGGTGACACGCTGGAAGCGCTCGCGCAGAATCGTCGAGACGGGACCCGGACAGGCCGCCAGGGGTCGCCGGTCGACGGATTCGACGGGCCAGACGCCGGCCGTCGTCCCGGTCAGGAAGGCCTCGCGCGCACGCAACAAGGCCTCCGGCAGCAGCGGCGTCTCCTGCAGGGCGATGTCCTCGGCCTTCGCCAGCTCGATGATCGAGCTCCGTGTGACGCCGTGCAGCACCTTCGTCGGCGGCGGCGTCAGCAGCTCGGGCGCCACACCGTCGCGGCCATCGCCGCCGCGCACCAGGAAGAGATTCGTCGTCGGCCCTTCGGCGAGGTGTCCATCCTCGTCGACGAGGATGATCTCGTCGAAGCCCTCGGCCCGCGCGCGCGCCTTCGCGGTCATCGGCGAGGCGTAGTTGGCGGAGACCTTCGCCTGCGGCGAGACGATGTCCTCGCGCCGATTGGCGCGCTCCTTCTCGATCCAGAGCTTCAGATGTTCCGGACGGGGCGGCGGTGGCTGCGGGAGCCGCCGTTGGATGTCCGCCGCCGGATCGTAGGCAGCGATCACGACGGTGACGTGCGTGTCGATCGGGACGACGTCGATCTCGACCGAAGCGAAGTAGGCGCTGATCTTGACGGCCCGGCTGCCCGGATTCGCGCGCACGGTCGCCCGGATCGCCTGGCGCAGCATCTCCGCGTCGGCCTCGATGGGCAGCCCCATCAGCTCGCAGGAGTGGAAGAAGCGATCGACGTGCTCGCGCAGGCGAAACACGGCATCCCCGGCGGGCAAGCCAGCCCGATTGCCTACGGCCAGCGGATGGACCGACATATAGTCGAAGACCAGCGAGCCACGCTGTAGCGAGTGGGAGAGGACGTGGACGGTCGCGTCGGCCCAGGGACGGAACGCGCCGTCGATCCAGACCGTGCGCTCCGGCATCTGCGTGGACGAGCTGTAACTCGTTGAAGTCAAGAGGCTTTCTCCGCCCGTCCCGGCGCTCGTTCGAGATCGACACGTGCCCGGGTCGCGCCGGCGCGGACTGTATCAGATGGGCCTCGGCTGCCGGTCCGCCCACGACGGTTTTTCCGCCACGCGGACACCACTCGGGTCCACTTCCCTCCAGTCAGGGAGGTGAGATGCATGAGTAGAGCCATCCGCAGCGCAGGCAACGTGATCCTCGTCGCCGCTCGCTTCTACAAGGAGCTCGCCCTGTCCGCGAGCGAGCTGCTACGCCCCGAGACATACCGCGATCGCTGATCGCCCGCAGCGAGCATGGCGACCCGGCTCACGCCTCTCGTTCGCAATCGCCAGGTAGGTGCCAGGATAGATGGTAGGCGTCAGCCGCGACCGGCGCGTCCCGCCTGAGAGGCCGCAGCGACGACCTCGGTTCGCGCGCTGCCGAGCCCATCGGCGTCGGTCTCGGCCTCCTCCGCGCCGGGCAGCACGCGATAGGCCGCGAGCGTCTCCTCACGGCGGCGCTTCGCCGACTGCGCCGGTGACTGACTCGCGACCCATGTGCGCGCCGCGATGGCGATCGCGAAGAGCATCGAAGCGACCGCGATCATCAGGAAATCGATCGGCGTGAGCGTGAGGATCGTCGGTCGATAACCCGTCGTCAGGTAGATCACCTTCAGAACGAATCCGACGAGCAGCGAGGTCCAGCCCGAGAGCAACATCAGATCGATCAGCGGCAGAACGGGCATGGGGGGCTCCCTTCTCACTCACGTCGTCGTTCGCGGAGACGCTCTCCGTATCGCGTCCCGCATCGTATGCCGATGCGGGTCGTCTGGTCAATCGCTCCGCGGACGGCGCGGCGCCGCCCGGAACACGCCGACTGAGTTGCAGGATGTCTGCCGCCCGCGGCCCGGCCGGAGCGATGGCGACCCGCCGGCCTCGCGCTACATTTCGGCGCCCGGTGGCCCCCGAGGTCGCTGGCCCCGCCTTGCCCCATCCGGGGCCGACGTAGCTCAGCTGGTAGAGCAGCTCACTCGTAATGAGCAGGTCGTCCGTTCGAGTCGGATCGTCGGCTCCATTTGGGCTTCGGAGGACGCCACGCCGTTGCGGATCCTCAAGGCGAAATCAGCTCGAGCCCTGGAAAATACGTGCGGTACCGAGCCGCATCGCGGGTGAGCAATGGCAGGCCGCTGATCGCCGCATGGGCACCGATGCAAAAGTCTGGAAGCGGTGATCGCCTCGCGCCACGCCGCCGCCGGTACCGAACGAAGCACTTCCCTGCCAGAAACGCCGCCTCCCATGGGAGCGGCAGGCGACTCACCATCGCCTCCGGCAGCGTCTCTTCGAGGTCTTCGATTCGCTCGAAGCGGATCGAGATCTCCGCGTAGATGATCGGATTGATCGCAAGCGTCGACTCATCTGCGCACACCGCGAGCCTCGCCGCGGACCAGTCACCCCACTCCGCATCCTCGGTCATCACGTCCAACAGGACATTGCTGTCGACGAGGACCGTGCTCAGTGGTCACCCCGGGTCAGCGCGAGGATCTCGTCGGTCGTCATCCGCACAGTCCCCTTACCACGAAGGCGCGCAACCACGGATTTGCCGCGGCCGCTCTTTCCGCGAGCGGGGCGGACCTTTCGCATCCGCACGACTCGCCCGACAATCTCGAACTCCACTTCACTTCCCTCGACGAGGCTAAGCTTCTCCCGGATTTCGACGGGAATGGTGACCTGTCCTTTGGACGTGACGCGCATCGAGTATTACTCCATAAAGTATTACAACCCAAGATACCACAGGAAATCAATCATCGGCCTGTGAGCCCGGACCTTTGAGTCGATAGTCCGTTCGAGTCGGATCGTCGGCTCCATTGGGTCCGGCGCGGCGCGCGCAAGTGCAATCGGCTGCTGGATCGAGTGATCCTGAGTGCCGTCCTGGGGCGTTGAATCGCGACTCTCGTGAGCCGACCGATGGCTGAGCGAACGCAGTCCTTGGCGATCGTCAGCAGGCTGCCCCTCGACCCGATCCGCACCCGCTGCCCCGGCTGCTCCGTAGTTGCCGGCCGAATGCCGGAGGTCGCCGGGGCCGTCGCGCGGTAGTCTCCCGTTCCCGGAAGTGGACGAAGAGGATGCGATTGCGCGTCCGGCGAGCGCATGCGGAGAGGACCGGCCCAACCATGATTCGACTCTGCGCCCTCTTGGTTTGCGTGGTCTTCGCGAGCGTCGCCAGCGCTGGCCAGCCGATGGGCTCCGCGAGCTACTCGCTCGAAGGGGGCAGCCTGGCAAGCGCCGCGCATTCGGCGTTGCGTGAGGCCGGACCGCCCGTCGTCGGAGTCGGCCCTTCAGGCGTCAGTTTGAGTGGTTCGTTCGTCGGCGGAAGAATGACGGCCCCGAGCGGAATCACGTTGGACCCGGGGCTCTGGCCCCAGCTGGCCGTTCCGGAGCCGGGAGGCTTCGCAGGAACGAGCGTCGCGATCCTGATGATCGCCGCGTGGTCGAGGAGGAGAGAATGAGAGTCGTCGCGACGATTATGGGAATCGCCTGGTTCCTCGTCACTTCGGGCGCCGCGTTCGCCACGCCGCCCAATGCGCTGAGCTACCAGGGGCTCCTGCGAGATGCGAGCGGCGTGCCACTCGTCGGACCGGTCGATCTCGAAATCGGGATCTGGGACGACGTCGCCGCGGGCGCCGCCCTCTACCGCGAATCGCACACGGCTGTGATCCTGACCGAGGGCGCGTTCCACGTGCGGATCGGGACCGGGACGGTGCTCGAGGGCACACTCGACGCCAGTACTTTTTCGGGAGCCGAGCGATTCCTCGAGATCGGCGTCAGTGGTGAAACGCTCTCGCCACGCCAGGCGATCAGCTCCGCGCCCTACGCACTCCGCGCGACGCACGCCGACCTGGCCGATATGGCAGAATACGCAGACATGGCAGATCACGCAGTACTCGCCGATTGGGCGACTGCGGCAATGTACCTGAGCGCCCTTCCCACGATCGTCACGGGACCCACCGCGACGGCCGGCGCGAACGGCGGTTTTGCAACATCGGTCGCAACCTGTCCCACTGGATTGTACGTGACAGGGGGTGGCGTTCGCAGCGGAACCAACGGATTGAACACGCGCCGCAACTACCCCTCGAGCGCAACGACCTGGGACGCGACGATGCACAACAATCACTCGTCGCCGCGCACCTTCCACGCCTACGCGATCTGCGTGCGGGCGGCGAATTTTTGAGGGCAAGCTGCGCGGGATTCGGCCCCTTGGACGGAGAAGCCCTCAGTGGAGCGCCTCGACGTTGCCTTCGTCTGAGTGAATCCGAGAATCGCGGGGGCGCGAGAAGGCGGTCGAAGATCGAGGTCTCGAGACGCCTCCCGACCCGAAATGGCTTCGCGAGTTGCTCGATCTTCGAAAGGGCATGCGACAGGCGAAATCCCGTCCCGGTGAACGCCACGAGGTCTTCGTCTGCTGCGACAATGACGTTTCGAGGCTCCGCGAGGACACCTCCTGGAAGCATCGCGGTGGTGTCTACGGCAAAGAGTGCACCCTCGCCGGTCGCGTGCAGTGCGCTGAGGTCGGTGTTCTCGGGCAAACCGACGCCTGCGGCTACGAGGTCTTCGGCGAATCCGTGGTCATCGATCGCCGATCCCTGGAGCATGACGTCGATGTCGGGCGATGCGATGATCCGTGTGAGTCGCGCCGCCGCGAAGGGGCGAAAATCTCCGCACGGAAGACTCCTCAAGACCGGGACCGACGGGATCGACGGAATCGACGCGCAGGAAGCCTCGAGCGGTTTCGCGTTTCGCGCGCGACGGGCCAGTGCAGCCCCGTCGACCCGACCGCTTCGGCCTCCCGGCCGCAAGTAGGCCGAGAACGCCACTCGCCAACCCGAGCGCAATCGACGGCTCCGGCACCGGCAGCTCCAGGGCGCCGATGTCCACGAATGGAAACCCGTCTCCGTCGCCGTCTTCGATGCGCGAGCGTCCGTGGAAGTCCGTCCCGAACCCGAGGCCGCCTGCGGGCGCTTCGATCCCGGCGTCGACCGCATCCGAGGTGCTCAACAGGCGGTAGTCGCCGAAGTCCCGATCGACGAAATGCGGATCGACGAAGAGGTCTCCGGGATGCGCGAAGGTCTGTTCGCCGAAGGGGCCTTCCGCGTTGTCGAAGTAGAGATTGCTGCCGCCGTCGATGATATACGAGCCGTTCGCCTCGAGCGTATGTCCGGTCCCTCCGCTTCCGACGACGATGTTGTTCGAATGGCGCAGGTCGATCGACGAGGTGCCGAACCCCGCCGCCAGAATGCCGGTCGAGTGGCTGTCGACGACCGTATTGTTGTTGAACTTCACGCGATGCAGGCTGGAAGCCTGACTATTGACGTAGAGTCCATGCTCCATGCGATCGAAGACGTTGTTCGTGGCGACGAGGTCGGTCTCGATCGATCCGGGGAGGTTCTGTCCGGACAGGAAGAGCCCGGCTCGCCCTTGCCCGCTGGGGGTCTCGAAGCCCTGGAACAGGTTTCCGTCGATCACGGCCGTCACAGGAGCATCGACGCCCGCGAAGATCCGCAAGCCGGATGCCCGTGAGCTGCGAATCGTGTTGCGCAGCAACGTGAGGTCGACCGCGTAGCCGATCGGACCGATATGAATACCGGACGACGCCCCCGCCGTCTGACCTTCGACCTCGATGAAGCTGTCGAGGACGGTCACGTTCGTGTCGCCGCTGCCCGCGCCGATGCGAACTCCGGCCGTGCCCTGCTCTACGTACGCCTCGATCTGTTCGAGCACCACGTCGAGCCGATGCGTGCTCGACCGGTTGTTGATCGCGACGGCCTGCGAGCCCGACGCATCGCCCGTCCGCAACGCGAGTCCGCGTGCGACGACCGACGTATCGGCGTCCGTGCTCGCTCGGATCGAGAGCGTCGATGTGAACCCGGCCCCACCGACCGGATGCACGAGCGGCGAGAACCCCGGAGCCGCTTCGATGGTCACGCTCTCGCCGACGTTCACGAACTCATTGAAGGGGCCATCGCTGCGGATGATCACCTTTCCCGGCAACCCGTCGTCCTCGACCGCGCTCACCGCCTCGCTGATCGTCGTGAAGTCGTCAGGCACGATCGCGCTGATCGACGTCACTTCGAGCAGCGCCGTTCGAAAGACGGGGCCGTCGAGGAAGCGAAACTCGACGATGCGCTGGGCCATCCCATTCAGGCCGAAGGGCTCGGGACCGAGCTGATCCGCGAACGTATCCTGGACACCGCTGTCGGTGATGCCTGGAGCCCATGATGCTTCGAGATACACCTCGCGAAACGCCAGTTCCGACCCGCCCTCTGGAAAGTCCGAACCGCGGAGGGCGAAGACGAGGCTCTCTGCCAGGGAGTCCGTCGAGAACGACGAGCCGAGCGGCTGATAGGTTCCGTTCGGGTCCCACAACCCCGCATTCGTATCCGAGCGAGAGAGGGAGAGGTCGGTCACCAGTTGACCGAAGCTCCCCCGCGAACCGATGAGGAAGTCGATTCGACCGTCTTCGACGGTCATGTCCATCTGGAATCGGTCGCCCCGTGCGATCGCCGTCAGCGGACCGTCGACGGTGATCACTTCGAGTCGGAGACTCAATTCGATCTCGCGGGCGCCGGCAGCGCCGACGAGGAGCTGGGCGATCACTGCGATCAGGACGACCAGTACGGTACGGACCGCGACCCTCGTTCGCCCCGATCCAAGACGGATTCGATTCGACATGCGTTCATCCTCCATGAAAAGCCCCGTCCGGGGCGAGTTCGTGAGCGGAGTCCAGGGAGAGCGACGTCGCGAGCCCCGGGATTCGCTCGGTACTCACGTCACCGAGCGACGTAGTAGTTGTGTGTGATCTCCGTGTCGGAACGACGGACGTCGACGCGGTCGAATCCGGCGTCGTGGAGCGCCGTGACGCTTCGATGCTCCCCCCAATGCGCGCCCAGACCGGCGCCGCCGCCCGACAGGGATCCTCCGACGCCGCGAATGCACGAGACCGCGTAGGAGAACGTGGCGAGCGGGTGGTCCAGGTTCTCGTGGAGCGCGCTGTGACCGGCCGCGTCGACCCACAGGAATCGGCCATTGGATTTCAACGCGGCTCGCACCTGCCGGAGGGCGCGATTCGGATCACGCTGGTCGCGCAGACTCCAGAACGCGCAGACGAGATCGTGGGCGTTCGGATCGTCGAGATCCGAGGCGTCACGCGTTTCGAATCGCGTATTGCTCAACCCCCAGGCGCGCGCTTCCTCGCGGGCCGCTTCGATCGACTCGCCGGAGGGGTCCAGACCGGTGAACCGGCTCGCAGGAAACGCACGCGCCATCAGATTCGTCGCGCGGCCGCGCCCGCATCCGATCTCGAGCACGTCGATCCCGGATTCGAGGCGCGCCACGCTCCCGTTCACGAGAGGCAGCGTCACCCGGAGGAGGCCGCGGCCATGAATGGCGCGAAGCTCTTCCTCTCGCAACCGGTCGAAGTCGCCGAAATGTTCGCGCTCGAGCCCGGTCCCCTCGCGAAAGCAACGGGTGAGCCGCGGTTCGAGCCGGCCGAGCAGAGTGATGTACTGCATCCGATACGCCAGACTGTCCGGGCCGGTGGACCGCGTGAGCAGCGCGGCGTGCTCCGCCGGGAGCGAATATCGTTCCGCCTGCGGGTCGTACCTGATGATTCGCCCGCTCGTCATGGCGGCCAGCCACTGGCGCACGTAGCGTTCGTCCAGCTTCGCAGCGCCCGCGATCTCCTCGGCGCAGCTCGGCGCTAGCCGCGCCATGGCGTCGAAGAGTCCCGTGCGATGGCCGAGGCTGGTCATCAGCGCGAGCGCCGCGTTGTCGAGGACGTCTGACATCCGCGCCGTGAAGGCGTCGAATGCGCTGGCATCCAAAGCGCTCGATGTGGTCATGGCCGGTCTCCCACGATGAATCTCGTGGAGAGAGAATCGGCATCAAGCGCCCCGGAGTCCTTCCCGAGACCTGACCACACGCTTACCCGTCACGTCAGTCGACCGCCGAGAAGGCCCTGGGGAGCCCGAGAGAGGCGCGGCTGGGGTGCCATTCGCCCCCAGCAGAGCCCGAGCGACTCCCGACGGGTTAGTTGTCGGTGCGGGGCAGAGGTGGCGAGATGCCGAGCCGCGCGGCGAGACCGCGTGAGGCGTCGAGCATGTCTTCGCCGGCTCGGCGCTTGCCGAGCCGCACGAGGACACGACCCAGGTCCGCGCGAATGCTCGCGACGGTCGGATGCGCGTTCAGCGCCGAGGAAGTCTCGAGGGCGTCCTCGAGATGGTCGCGCGCGTCCTGCAGCTCTCCGAGCGTCGCGGACAACCGGCCGAGACTCTGGGCCACCGGACCCGCATAGCAGACCGCGACGGGTACGACCGCGTGTAGATGACCGTAGGCCGAGAGGCGTTCGCGAAGTATCCCGGCGATCGCCTCGTCGCCCACGATCGCCGCCGCCGTCGAGAGCGCCGTCAGCGCGCACAACCAATCGGTCTGCAACGGCCAGCTCTCGAGCTGGTCGTGCACCGCGCGCGTCAATGCCGTCTGCGCAATCTCCCGCTGCCCGGCCGCCGCCGGCAGCCACGCGCCGAGCGATACGGCATAGGGCCCCTCCCACTCGTCGCGCGCGCCGGAATCCCCGCCCGCGGTCCGCAACCGCTTGCCGAGTTCCGGTAGACGGCCCTGCGCATCGAGCCAACCGAGGAGATGTCCCGTATACGCGGTCATTGCGTATGGATGTCCGAGCGCACGCCCCAGGTGGAACGCCTCGCGAATCTCGTCCTCGGCGGAGCGCAACTGACCGGTCATCACCGACAACCCGCAGTCATAGACCGCGAGATGCCAGCGAAGGGCCCGATGCGGCGCCACTCCCGCCAGCGCCTCGGCGGATTCTCGCGCCGCCGCCGCACCCGTGGCGTCGCCCCGAGCGAGCCGGTCGGACGCGATGTCGAGCAGCGCGATCACGCCGAGATCGGGGGATCGGTCCGTCGGCGTCAGTCGCTGCACCATCTCTGCGACGAGCCGCTCGCGTTCGTCGAAGTCGCGCGGTCCCGCCAACATCAGATGCAGTGCGTAGAGTGCATCGATCAACGACGAGGAATCTTCGTAGGCGCGCGCCATCTCGACGCCCTCGCGCGCGATGGGCTCCAGCTGGGCCCGGTCGGAACGGCCCAGGTAGGCGAGGCGCGTAAGCAGTCGGGCCCTCTCCTCGGACGGCGCGGATCCCTGCATCTCGAGAACTTGCTCGACGAGCCGTCGACCCAGCGGATCGACGGGGCTCCATTCCCCGAGATCGCAGAACGCCGTCGCCGCGCGAACGGCGCCACCCTTCAAATCGGCCCTACGCGCCAGTGCGAAGGCCTCCTCCAGGAGCTCGCGTCGTCGTTCGCGGCGCCCGCCCAGGCGATGCGCTTCGGCAGCGTCGATCAGGAGTTCGAAGCGTTCCGCGGAAGAAGCGCCCTCCAACTCGTCGAACGCGTCCAGCGCCTGGTCATGATGAAGCGCGACCTGCTCCCACGCTGCGAGGCGATGTGCTTGCTTCGCGGCTGCTCGAGCGCATTCGAGCGCACGTCGTGGCTCGACCAGCGGAAGCGCGCGATGGAAGTGGTGAGCGAGCTCCGAGAGCACCGATTCGGGCTGCCCTGCGCGGGCGCGCTCGAGGGATTTTCCCGCGCGCAGATGCAGACGCGCGCTCCGGTTCGGCGGAAGCGTCGCATACACGGCCTCGCGATAGAGCGGGTGCGCGAAGCGCAACCGTCCGCGTCGAGGATCCGCTTCGAGAACACCCAGGCGCACCGCTTCATCCACCCGCTCCAACGCGTCGCGAGGGTCGAGGTCTGCCACTTCGGCCACCGTTCGCAGCAGAAACACCGGGCCGACGACCGCCGCGGCCTCGAGCAGCCGGCGGCACGGCTCACCGAGGCCATCGAGCTGACGACCGACGATCCCCGACGCCTGCGCCGGGAGCTCTTCCAGGCTCAGCTCTCCACTAGACGCGCCGTCCATAAGGAGCTGGAGGCCTTTTCGAACGAAGAGCGGGTTACCGGACGTTCGTTCGAAGAGCTCCGCGATCACGTCCGACGGGATCTCTCGACTCACCCCAGCCGTGACCAGCTCCTTGACGTGGGCGAGCGTCAACCCATCGAGGTCGATCATGCTCGTCTTGTCATCGCGCCCGACCGCTGCGAGGACGCGCTCGAGAATCGGTGAAGGCTCGCCGGCCGACGTCCGCAAGCTGCCGACGATCATGATGCGCTCGGTGCGCAGCTCGGCGGTCAGGTGCTCCAGTAACAGGAGCGACGCATCGTCGGCCGAGTGCAGGTCCTCAATGATAATGCAGAGGGGGCGCTCTCGCGTGATTTCGCCGATTGCGCGAACGCTCGCGTCGAAGAGGCGATAGCGCGCGTGGGCGGGTCCCCCACCTGCTGTGGCACCGAACGGGCCGCCGATCGATTCCACAGCGGAAGCCAGCTCCTGAGCGGCCGCCCCCGCGCCGAGCGCGTGGGTTCCGCGACGAAAGGCCTGGGTCCAGGGCCAATACGCCGGCGCCCCAGCGTCGGGGTCGCTCCGACCCGTCACGACCCGCTCGCCACGTCCTCGGAGCTCTCTCTCGAACTCGACGAGCAAGCGTGTCTTGCCCATCCCCGCCTCGCCGCGAACGAGGACGACTTGCGCACTCCCGACGCTCGCGTGGTCCCAGACCCCGCGTAGTCTCGCCAGGCAGTCCTCACGACCGACGAAGTCGTTCTGGGAACGGGCCGCGCGTGATCCATTCGGATCGGCGCTCGCCTCCGAGACGGTGCCGATGAAGCGGTAGCCCCGGCGTGCGATGCTTCGAATAGCGATGTCGTCGTCGCGCTTGCCGAGCGCTCGCCGCGCGAGGCTGACCGCCTTCATCAGGGATCCGTCAGTCACCACGGCATCCGGCCACAGTGCTTCGAGCAGCTCGTCTTTCGAAACGATGCGCTCTCGGTGCTCGATCAGATACGCGAGGAGCGCCAAGGGCTTGGGCTGCAATACCACGACGGAGCCGGCCCGGCGCAGCTCGCCGGCCTCCGCGTCGTACTCACAATCTCCGAAGCGGTAGATCACACCAGTCTCGAGCGGGACGCTTCTGAAGAGTCGGCTCGCACCGACGAAGCCAGATTCGCAGGCCTGTCGAGCCGCCCGCCCGGCACACGCCGCCGGGCGGGCGTCGCGTTCGAAACGGCGTTGCGTGTACCCGGCAAACCGACGAAGCGGACACGCGCGGTCGATCAATCTGCATTCGAACGATTGCACGCCACGCCGCCAGGCGCCAACAGGTCGATCGACTCACCGCGTGCCTGGCACCCCTCGCCAGACTGCCGTCGCGAGCCCGCATACCTTCTGGGCGCGTGCGGCTGGGGTCTCTCCGTCGAAGCGGCGATCGACGGCGCCCTTCGCCGGGGACACGATTCGGTTGACGGCTGCCGCGCTCCCCAATCGGAGCAGCTGGGCGCGTCGACCTCGAAGGCGCGCTGAAGGAGATCGGCCCAGGCCGTTCGAGTGAGTCGGATCGTCGGCTCCTTTTTTGGGGACTCATCATTCGAAGGCGACCTCCCGGTCGTCGAGGAAGCCGAAGCACGCAGCGCGAAAAGGCGCCGTGCTGAGCGGCGTCTGGTGGCATCCCAATGGAAATCGAACCCGCGGCGCCGGCTTGAAGGCCCGTTGTCGTAGCCGCTAGTCGATGGGGACGCGCGGGGCGGGGTATGTTGCGCGATTCCTGCGCGACCGGAACCCTGCACACTGCCTCGAACCGCGATCGAGGGTTTCAGCGAGCGATTCGAGACAGCGTGTTGTCCTCAGCGATATCCCGGTCCTCGTCGAGCTTCGATCGAAGGAACGGAAGATCGAGCGACGCGATTCGATCCTCGGCATCGGCCTGTTCGATGGCAGCAACCAAATGGCGCTCTGCCAGGGCGACTTCTCCCCTTATCCGCGCCAAGTGGCCTAGGGAACCTCTGCAGAACCCGCCCAACATGGTACAACCGCTTCGGGGGGGCAGAGAGATGTCGAAGCAGCAGACTTTCGCGGGCGAGGCTTGGAAGCGGAAGGGCAAGGTGACGCGCCGAGAGCGTTTCCTGGCCGAGATGGACGCCGTGATCCCCTGGGATCGTCTCTTCGAGCTGATCCGACCCCACTACTACGCCCCGTCGGGTCAGGGCCGGAAGCCACATGATCTCGAACAGCTGCTTCGGATCTACTTCCTCCAGCAGTGGTTCGACCTGTCGGATCCGGCCGCCGAGGATGCGATCTACGACTCGGAGTCGATGCGCCGCTTCGCGGGCGTCGAGCTGGGCGACGACAAGGTCCCGGATGAGTCGACGATCCTGCGCTTCCGACACTTTCTGGAACGCGAAGGTCTGACGGAGGGGATCTTCGAGGCCGTGAAGGATCTGCTCGCCGAGAAGCGCCTGACCTTGCGCTCGGGCACGATCGTGGACGCGACGATCATCTCGGCTCCGAGTTCGACAAAGAACAAGACGAAGAGCCGAGACCCTGAGATGAAGCAGACGAAGAAGGGCAACCAGTGGCACTTCGGCATGAAGCTCCACGTCGGAACCGATCGCCGGGGGTTGGTGCATAGCCTGACGGCGACCGATGCAGCGACTTCGGATATCAGCCAGCTCCCGGATCTTCTTCACGGTGAAGAGACAACGCTCTGGGGCGACCAGGCCTACTGGAAGGCGGCCGATCGCGAAGCGTTCGAGGCGGCCGGCGTGCGCTACCGCGTGAACCACCGCGCGGCGGGCGGGAACAAGAACCTCTCGGATCGGTGGCGACGGATCAACCGCGCACGGTCTCGCACGCGAGCGCGAGGCGAGCACGCGTTCCGGATCGTGAAGCAGCTCTGGGGCTTCACGAAGACGCGGTACCGCGGGATCGCGAAGAATCTGGCTCGGGCACAGACGATGTTCGCGCTCGCGAACCTGTACGCCGTGCGACACAAGCTCATCCCACCCGGAGCGAGGGAAGCGCTGTGATCTCAGCGTCCCGAGGCCGGGGCGGGAGGGGGTGCCGCGCGCAGTTCGGAGACGCGCCCTCGATCGACGGACGAGCTACGAGGGACGCGCGCGTCGAGAATGTTTGAGCACGGTGCCCCCTCCCGCCCCGGCCCTGGCACGGCGGCGTGTGCAGAGGTTCCCTAGCCCTGTCGCGATCGTTCACGCTCGTCGCGGCAACGATGCCTTCGCAGCCGAACGAGAAGGAGCGTGCCGATCGAGAGTCCAAGCAAGCTGCTGGGCTCCGGCGTTTCCAAATGGAGATCGTCGATCCTCACCGAAGCGTTTTCCTGGGATGGCCACCACTCCAGTCTCGCAATCGGCTGATCGCTCCAAAGCTCGATCGGTCCAATGAATCCTCCGAACGACTCGATCGCTGGAGAAGTCACCGAATCCAGCAATGCTCCGTTTTCGTCCAGCGCCATCATCGTGACAGTCAGCCCCAGAGCCGTGCTGACGTGTACGGACGCGTGGTACACGGGCTCGGACAGATTCGCGACGATGTTGAAGCCCGGAGGGTAGGACGTCGAACCGTTGGCGACAAAGACGTTTCCGTCCGACTCGGCGAACGAGACGCGGCCCTCTCCGATCTTCGTGAAGATCACGCCCCACGCTTCGTATGCCAATTCCGGCGCGACGCTCCCCGAGTTTGGCGAACCGTCGGGCAGTGTGTCGAAGTCGATCCATACGGCATCGGGAATCGGGGGCCTCGGGATGATCTCGAATTGAACCGGATCACTCTGCCCCACCCCGACGACGATGCCGCGTACGCTATGAGGTCCGATGTCCAGTTCGTATTCGCTCCACGGATGATCGATCGTCCAGGTGTACGAGCCGTTGGCTGGAATGACCTGCGCTGTGAGAACCGGCATGCCAATCGTTGGAAACGAAAACGCGCCGTCGACGATCGATTGCGCTTGAATCGAAGACGCGAAATGCAATGTGACGTCGAAAGGGTCCGTATTGCTCGCTGTCACGGAGTAGGTGATGGGCTCCGCCCGCCAATATGCGTCCTGATCCGTCTCGACTGATACCAGGATCGCCGCAAACGCAGCCGAGCCGAGCCACGCTGAGACTAGAACTACGGCGAGAGCCACTCCGATCGACTGCGTGATCTTCGACATCCGTCGCTCCTCCACAGCAGATGGGAATGGTACTCAGAATGAGCCGAGAGGGACGATCGCTCCTCGGCGCGGGCGCCTTGTCATCTTGCTCCATCCGCGCTCGCGTCGGAAACGACACTCGTCTTGCCAATCCGCTGCAACTCCGCGTCCCGGCGACCGAATTCCGATAATGGTCCGCTAATGCGCAGCTGCGAACTTCGAGTCGTCAACCGGACTCGCCCGCCCCGACCAGGCGACGGGCGGCGGACCCGGTTCGGAGCGGGCGCCCGCTGCCACCGATCGTGATGGAAAGGCGCCGCGCTCATGGAGCGACGCGATGCGCGCGATCGACCGGGTACGTCGGTGGGGCCTCCTCCCGACCGCAGTCCTCCTCTTTCCTTCTCTCGTGCAGGCGGCGATCTTCACCGTCTCGGGAGGGAGCAACCAGTTTCGCGGCGGATGCGGACGTGTGGATGCCCCGCTGCTCGGCGGGGGCGTCGACGACTACGCCGTCTCGAGCGACGTGCCCGTGTCGGACGGGGTCTCGGGCTCTGCCGTCGGACTCACGTCGAGCTACGCGTGCCAGTTCGACCTCGGTGGGAGCGCGAATCGCGGGAGCGTCGGGTCGAGCGCGGGCTTCGACGTGAACCACGAAGTGAGCGTCGGCTACACCGCCTTCGCCGAGGCCCGCTTCGACGACTTCGTGCTCGAGAGCAACGTGCGCAACGACGGCGAGCAGGTCACCACACGTATCCTGCTGGACGCCGACGGCGAGCTCGACGCGTTCGCGCTCGGTCTCGTCTCCACCGCCATCGCGGAAATCCAGCTGACGGTGCAGGGACCCGGGGTCTCCTTCTCGGACGTCTGGGAGTACAGCGCGACTGCGACGCAGACGAATCAGAACGCGTCGGCGTTCGTGAGCGAGGTCCTCGCGTCGCGGGAGTTCGAAGCGATCCTCGGCGCGCCCTATCAGGTGACGCTCCGCGTGTTCAACAACGTGGCCGTCGCGCCAAGCGGACAGCGCAATGGGATGGGGAGCGTCTCCTCTGCCTTCGGACAGACGCTCAGCTTCCACCAGGACGGCCCAGTCTTCGAGCTGCCCGAGGACGTGACCGTCGACGCACCGAGCGCGAACGTCTTCGACAACGCATGGGTGCCCGTGCCGGAGCCCTCAGCGCCACTCGCCCTCGCGTTGGGCGCCTGCGCGCTGGCCCGCGTGCGACGCGCGCGGTGCTTGCAGGCGCCGGCGATTCGAATGCGCGCCGTCTTCGGCGAGACGTGAACGCGATCCCTTGCCCGGTCGCTTCGTGGGCGGCTCCGGCGCGGTCGTCCGCGTGCCCGAAGCCGGTCTCGGCGGCCTGATCCTCTGCGGCGCGCTCGTGATCGCCAGAATCAGAGCTCGCTCGCGTTCGAGGCGTAAGTAGACGCGCGATCGGACCCGAGCGGCTCCCCGATCTCGGGCGATAACACTTCGATAACGCCTCGGCGCTACGTACGAACTCGACCTCGCTGGTGCGGCCAGTGCGGGATCGGAGGGGGCGCCAGATGATCGGACGACGGACACACAGCGTGGGCGATCCCAGGCGCAGCGAGGACGCGGTCGGGCTCGTGTCACCGGTCGAGCGGCAACGGCGCCGGCGAGGCCCGACGAGACGGGCCCGAGGCAGAGGGATGGGGATTCGAGGGTGCGCATCTCGGACGGAGGGGCTCGTGCAGGTCACGTCCCTGGCGCGAATCCTGCCGGGGGTGCTCGTCTTGTGGCTCGCCATGTCGGCCGGAACGACGCAGGCGGCGTTCTTCTCGATCAACTCGAACGGAGACGGCGCCGATCAGACCCCCGGTGACGGTGCCTGCGCGACGGGCGCCGTCGTCAGCGGTGGCCAACCCGAGTGCACCCTGCGCGCGGCCATCGAGGAGGCGAACGCGCTCGCAGGCATCGACTTCGTCCGCGTCGCCGCCGGGATCGCGACCGACGTCAACGGCTTCGTCCAGATCATCCCGCTGAGCGCGCTCCCGCCGATCACGGACCTCCTGCTGATGGATCTCGACAACGCGCCGGGCTACGACGCCGGCGACCCCTTCGCGACGCCGATCGTTCAGCTGAGCGGCGCTCTCGCCGGAGGTCTGGTCGCGCACGGCATCCAGATCCAGGGCGGCTCCGCCGCGGGCACCCGGATCCGCGCGCTCGCGGTCCACGGCTTCAGCGGGATCGGGATCGACGTCGACGCCGCCTTCGTGAACGTCCACGGCTGCCAGGTCGGAATCGCCGATGGCAACTCGACGGCCGGCAACGGCTCCCATGGGATTCGGATCACGGGCGATCAGGTCGTGATCGGGCAGGAGTTCAACGAGGGCGCGGGTTGGCAGGAGAAGGGCAACGTCGTGTCCGGCAACCAGGGCCGCGGTATCGAGGTCTCCGGGGACGATGCCGTCGTCGCCGGCAATCGGATCGGCACCGATCCGAGCGGGCTCGTCGCCATGCGCAATCGGGGTGACGGCATCCTTGTCGACGGCGCCCGCGCCGCGATCGGTGCCGTGCGCACGCGCACGAATGGCCAGGAGGTCGCGTCCGGCAACCTGATCTCGGGTAACGACGACTTCGTCATCGCCCAGGGCATTCTCGTCGCTTCGACGGCGACGGACACCACCATCGAGGCGAACCAGATCGGCACGGACGCGACGGGCAACGTCGCGCTTCCGAACGTCGGTGGCGGGATCCGCGTGATCGGATGGCCGACGACGATCGGCTCCCCCATGTCGCCGATGCTCGGTGCCAATCTCGTTTCGGGCAACGGTGGGTCCGGGATCGAAGTACGTGGAGGCACGGCCGTCAGGGACGTCACCATCAAAGGCAATCTGATCGGCGTGCGGGCCGACGGCTCCGGCCCCCTCGGCAACGCGGAGGACGGCGTCCAAGCAGATCTGGTGGGCAACCTGCGAATTCTCGACAACGTGGTCGGGGGCAACGGCAACCACGGGATCGACGTGAGTGCCGGCTCGGTCGTCCTGGTGCTCGACAACCTGATCGGCACGGACGCGAGCTCCGCCGATCGGGGTAACACGTCCGATGGAATCCGACTCGTAGACGTCGTCGGTGGCTTCGTCAACAGTGGCAGCGCTCCCCACGTCGTCGCCTTCAACGGCGGCACGGGGATCCGGCTCGAACGCTGCAGCGCCTGTGAGGTCGTCGGGGGTCACATCGGCAACGCTTTCGGCGAGTTCGGCGCCGGCAACGGGCTGCACGGCATCCACATCATCGACAGCGACTCGCTGCACGTCGAACACAACCAGATCGGCGCCAACGGCGGGGACGGCATCCGAATCGATGGAGGTCCGCACTCGACCGGGAATTCGATCCGCGACAACGCGATCTTCGACAACGTCGGGATCGGCATCGACCTGGGCGGCGACGGCCCGACGCCTAACGATCCCGACGATGCGGATCTCGGCGAGAACGAGTTGATGAACCATCCCGAGCTCGATTCCGCGGCGACGTTCTACGACACCGCAACGGGGCTGATCGACGTGAGCTACCGGCTGGACGCGAGCCCGTCGTTTGTCGACTATCCGGTCCAGATCGACTTCTACGAGGCGGACGCCGACGGTGAGGAGGGTTGGCGCTTGCTGGGCAGCCTCTCGCTCGCCAGCCCGACCGGTCCTGGCTTCGTGAGTGACAGCTTCGCGCCTCCGCCAAACGGGAGTTACGACGACGCGATGATGCTCGCGACCGCGATGGATGCAAACTTCAACACGAGCGAGTTCGGCGCGCCCGTGCCGCTTCCGGAGCCCGGATTACTTCAGACCCTCGTCGTCGGCGCCACTGCGATCCCGCTTCTCGTCCGGCGTCGCGCAGGTCGCCGCCTGCCGAGACGATCCAGCAGGGACGATCCGGCGCATGCGTCCCGCCGCCACCGCCAAACCCGCTGGGCAAGCTCTCGCCGGAGTCGAACGAGAGGCCCGTCTCCCGGCGGCGTTCTTCCAGAAGACAAAGAAGTGGCCAGTAGCCTATTTCGGGTTGAATAATCGGGCCGTTGGCAAAAAAATCCCCTCGACGTAGAACCCAGTCTCCCATTCACCGAGATCTCGAAGATCGCCCGCAGTGGGATCCCGATCTCCCGGCTTCCTGCCCCGACGCGAACGAGAATCTCTGAGCGCTCGATCGAGCCCTTTGGACCGCGCGATGCCTTCTTCCCCCGCGACGCAGCCGATGGCATGACGATCCAGCTCGACCAACGGGGCCCACGCGATACGGACATCCTGCACCGACGGGACGAATCGTAGAGCGAGTCGGAGCGAAGCACTCGGAGCTCAGGCTCCGCGTCCACTTCCGGTAGAAGGGTCCGATCGGATGGCCCTCGAAGTCCACACCGACTATTTCTTGGAGGATGCCGCAAGCGCCGATCGTCTCACCGATCCGTGCCCGCCCCGATCGCCTTCAGCCAACCTCCGCGGGCGCCGTCTCGACGCCAGCACGACGACCACCAGTGAGGAGGCCCAGATCGCGCTGCCCGTGGGCTCCGGTACGGGTGCGCTGGCGGTCACCTCGATGATCTGCCCGGTCGCGTCCCGGAAGTCGACGTAGGTGATTCCCAGTTCGAGGCCTGCCGTCGTCTCGGGACTGCCGTCGTCGTCTCGACACCAGCGATCCGGGATCTCGAAGCTGCCGACGAAGATGCCGGAATCGACATCCGTCTCGACGAGTGAGAAGTTGGCGTCATCGAGACCCGTATCGTCATCGAAGACGCTCGGGTCGCAGGTACCCTGTGGCGTCTCCCAGCGAACGTCGTCGAAGGTCACCTCGAGCAGGCGACCGAGCGGACCGAAGGAGAATTCGGGAAGGCCGGCTCGTCCGACGGTACCGAAGGCGGGATCGCCCTCGTCTCCCGCACCGACGGTTTCGTACATGTCGATCAGCTCCAAGTCCGTGTTCAGATCATGGTCCTCGAGCGTGATCGTCACGATGTCCGAGGCGACGTAGTCGTTCGAGTCGAAGAAGACGCTGCTCGAGTGGGACGGTGCGTCCTCGGCATCCGTTCGCGTGCTCGGGAGGCCGTCGGAGAGGATCTCGAGATAGTTCACCCGCGGCGCGTCCTCGTCGGTGAGGTCCTCGATCAAGACGAAGGTCACGTCGTCCGCGATCGTGGAGAGGTCGTCGTAGATGTCCTCGTCGAGGATGGTGAGCTGATTGACCATGGTGTGCTCGAGACTGCCCTCGAAGATGCCCGTGTCCTCCCCGGTCTCCTCGAGCTCGAGGCGGATGATCTGATTGGCGACACGATCCGCGGACGTGCCGTCGTCGAAAAATCCGAAGGAGAAGAAGTCGGCCACGATCGGCATCTGCGCGCCGATCGGAATGCTGGCCGGGCTCGTCGTCTCGATGTCGAGGATCAGCGACGCAACCACGGCCGGATCGACCGCGTGGATGGCGCTGACCAGCTGCTGGGGCAGACGGATCGTACCCGCGCGCACCCCGCCGGTATCGATCGGGATCTGCGTCGTGCCGTCCGTGATGATGAGATCGACGTCGTCGATTCCGTCGGCGTTCTCGAAGATCGACTGCAGGTCGAAGTTGAGCACATCGACGCCGACGAATCCTCCGGGACCGGACGTCTGCGCGTTGGCACCCGGCTCGGGGACCCTGGACTGGAGGTCGCCGAACGTGATGCCGAGATCGATGGTGATGTCGCTGTCGTCGAAGACCGGGAGACTGCCGAAGATGGGATTGCGCAGGATGAGTCGATCGCTCTCGGCCTCGATGTCCTCGAGACCGGGCTGGAATCCGATCAGGGGGAGCGGGAACCCGTTGTCGTTGATCGAAGCGCCGGTTGCCTGCCCCAGCGTGACCGGGTTCCCGGTCCGCAGCGTCGGGATGTGTTCGACGTCCGGATCGGACACGTCGACGGTGTCGACCTGGCGGGTGTTGAGGTTGAGGTCGTCATCGATGACCCGGATGAGAATCGGTTCACCGCTGTTCCACACTTCGTCGTTCGGCACGATGTCGAGCGAGCCCGAGACGAATCCCGTCGAGATCGTCGTCGACTCGCCGTTGTAGTCGAACGCGGCGGAGAATCCGCTCGGGGCGAAGGGGGTGATCCGCGTGTTGGACACGCCGATCGGGTCGGTCGACTCGAAGATGCCGGTGTTGGGGCCGGTCTCGGTGAACGTGATCGGCACGGAGCCAGGGGGAAGCTGACCGCTCGCACTCTGGAAGGAAAGGGGGTCGAAGGGATTGAAGCCGAAGATCTCGCTGTCGGCGTTGTCCTGGAGCAGCACGATCGCCGGGTTGCCCGGCGCGAGCACCGGCAGACAATTGTCCTGACACATGAGCTGGTCGAGGATCGTCGGATCCAGGCGGATCGCGCCCCCGACGACGTCGTCGCCCGCCGGACCTCCGTCGTCGTCGAAGATGGCGTAGTACGCCCCGAGGAAGCTCGGCGCGTCGGCGTTCGTCGCGAAGGTCCAGGAGTCCTCGTCCGTGGGATCCATGTTCAGCCACATGTCGAAGAGCGACAGATGCACTTCGGCGCCGGGGGGATAGGTCGTGCGGTCGGTCGTGCTCCCGGCCGTCTCCGCCGTCGACTCGAAGCGGAGCTCGATCGAGTGGGTCGCCGTCGCGCTCGTGTAGACGAGGCTCAAATCGAGACCGATCTCGAGGCTCTCCAGGTCGAAGAGCTGCACGAAGGGCCACACCTCGTCCCGCACGCCGATCTGACCCACGTCGACGGGCGGTGTGGGGAAGGCGCTGGGATCGAGGGATGCGCGCACCATGTTCATGAGGAAGGGTGTGCCGAGGCCCGCGCAGAGCTGACTGACCGTCTGCCCGGAGAAGGCACCGATCTCCTCTCCGTCGGCGCCGATGGTGGAGGGGATCGCGATTCCTTCGGTGTCGGTGATCCCGAGGATGTCGTCGAGTCCGACGGCGGCGCCCTCGCTCGGCGCGCAGAAGGTCCCGAAGTCCAGGCCCATGCCGCGTGCGGAGACGTTGCTCGACGCGGGGGCCGTGCTGTCGGCGATGAGCGCCTGGTCGCGGTCCGCGAAGTAGCCGTACCAGCGGCCGTCCGTCGCCTGGGTCATCCGCAGCCGCTTGGCGCCGGGACCGCTGCCCCCGATCAGAACGACCGGCTCGGTCTGCGGCTCGTCGACGGCGTCGATGTCGGGATCGTCCACCCGCACCTCGACGACCTGCGGTCCGCCGATGCGCCCGAGGAAGGTGGGATTGTCGTGGGAAGTCTGGAAGACCTGGGCCGTTCCGGGATACGCGGTGAGCAGCGCGAGGGTAGAGAAGAGAAGCCCCGTCCCGAGGATTCGTCGGTCGTTTCGTCGCATCGATCGCCCCTTGTCGAGTATCAGGCACAGTTCCTGCTGCCTGATCACCGGTACGAGCGAGCGACCCACGTGGGTCGGACTACGGAACGCGATCTTGCGATCGCTCCCGCTCAGACGAAATCGAATCCGTCGCGGACGACGACGGCCACCAGGAGCGGTGCGCCATCGCGCGGCGTCGTGAACGAGTGGACGCTTCCCGCCTCCTGGTACACCAGATCGCCGGGATGCCATTCGCCGCCGTCCGAGTTTCTGGCGGTGCCCGAGAGGATCAGCGCCCATTCCGCGTCGCGATGTCGGTGCTCGGGAAAGGTCGCGCCGGGGCCGCACCAGAGGAGCGCGGCGGTCGATCGGCCATGTCCACCGCCGGCCTCGAGTCGATTCACCCGGATGTCCCGCGCGGGCCCCGCGCTCCAATCGC
Source organism: Myxococcota bacterium (assembly GCA_965223565.1). Classification (GTDB taxonomy): domain Bacteria; phylum Myxococcota_A; class UBA9160; order UBA9160; family UBA4427; genus UBA4427. The sequence continues at coordinate 150,760 of CBDCWV010000008.1, forward strand.
CAGTCGCGGGATCGGTTCCCTCGCGTAGCAGCCGCCGGGCTCGCTCGACGGGCCAGTCGAGCAGCAGGGCCGTCCGATCGGCAAACCCGTCGAGGGCGGTCTCGGGGCGCGCGATCGCCAGCACGCGATCGCGGAGCCGGTTCGGGGCAGGCGACGCGCCCGCGGCCGCACTCTCGCATAGCATCGCGCCGAGTCGCTCGACCGTGATCGCGGCCTCGCGCTCCTCGTCGCGCTCGCCAGGCCCGCCCTTGACGAGCGAGGGATCGAGGAATCGCTCGACGAGTCGGTCGTCCGACTCTCCGCTCATGGTCGCATCTCCTGGGACGCGGAGGCTTTCGCTCCTTCCTCCGGTCCGCTCGCGTCGTGTAGTACGCGCCGCAGCGCCGCGAGGGCGCTGGCCAGCCGCGACTTCACCGTACCCGTCGGCACGTCGATCCGGGCGGCGATCTCCGCCGCCGTGAGACCCTGGAAGTAGGCCAGCTCGACCGCCTCGCGTTGGCGCGGAGTCAGCGCCTCGAGAGCAACCGAGACCGTTCGCTTTTCCTGCCCCTGCGCGACCACCTCCTCGGCGCTCGTCGAATCCGCCGTCGCTGTCGCCCCGTCGACGCGCTCCGTCAGCAGCCGACGTCGCGTCGCCTGGCTGCGAAGGCGATCGATCGCCCGGCTACGCAATCGCACGAGCAGCCAGCTCCGGACGGAGCCGCGAGAGGCGTCGTATGCGGACGCGCGATGCCAGACCTCGACGAAGAGGTCGTGGACGAGGTCTTCCGCATCGTTTCGATCTCTGAGGATTCGCTGCGCGATCGCCAACAGAGCCGCCGCATGCGCGTCGTAGAGCGCCGCGAGGGCGTGCTCGTCACCGCGCGCGATGGCGCGAAGTCGCGTCGCGTCCACGAATCGATCCGACCCCACGACCCCTGCGCGTCGACCCGCCATCGCGCTCCCGCAACGCTCGCTCCGCGGATTGGACCTGCGAATCTGCGCGCTCCGATCCGGACGCCTCAGCCTATCACACGCCCCCATGGGCGGGACGACCGCGGCCCGAGCCGGCGCCGTCGGCTCCGACCCCCCAGCGGTCGCGGCGGCGTCGCGTGGTCGGTGGTGGTGGACGAGATCGGGGAGGTTGATTGACATCAGGGACTTTCGAGTGGAGCTGCCGTGAAATACACGGGCTCCGGAAGGGATACGAGCGAAGCGCACGAACGGGTCGCAGCGCGCGTCAGGAATCTTCGCTTTTCCGCGTCGACGATCGCGTCGTGTCCCGTCGTCCGGTCATGGGCGCGCGAGCTCATGCTCACCCAACCGCCGCCGCCTTCGGCTCCGCGATTCGCGAGCGGACGAGCTCGTAGAGCCGAGACAGGTCGATGCGGAGGTCGAAGTCGATGGGCGGTGTCAGCAGCGCCGCGTCCTCGTCGAAAGTCTCGGTCCGCCGCTCGATCTTCGTCGATCCCTTGATCTCGAGGTAGCTGAGCTCGCGGAGCGCGCGGGTCCTCTTCGTCGATGGCGTGCCTCCACCGCCAATCTCACACGACAGGCTCTCGCCGGAGTCGAAAGCGGCCAACGGCTTATTGTCGGGTTGAAAAAACGGGCCATTGGCCTAAAAAGGGGCGTCTCTACTTTGAACCGAGTCCTCCATTGCACTGAGATCCCGAACATGACTTCGCGACCGGAATTCCGGTCGAGGTCGAGCCTCGCAACTCGGACACGGCAGCGACCGCCAAGCCCTACGGGACTCCGACCCCGAACACCCACGGCGAAGGAGCTGAGAGATGAAGATCGGCCTCTGTGTCCCCTTGCGACGCTTTGCGACCGCGGAATTCGTCGAGCATCTCGGCCGAAGGACGGAAGAGCTGGGATTCGACTCTCTCTGGGTCGGCGAGCATGTCGTCATGTTCGACGATCACAAGTCGGACTATCCACTCACGGGAACCGTCATGCCGGGAGATCCGGACGACAACGTCGAGATCGATCTCTTCACGTCACTCGCGTACCTCGCTGCCGTGACGTCGAAGATCCGGTTGGGAAGCTACGTCGCGGTCCTCCCTCAACGGAATCCGGTCTATACGGCCAAGGAAGCCGCAAATGTCGACTGGCTGTCGAACGGGCGACTCGAATTCGGCGTCGGGATCGGCTGGTCCGTTCAGGAAGACGAGGCCTGTGCAGCACCCTTCGAGCGTCGGGGCGCCCGCTGTCGATCCTACGTAGAGGTGATCAAGCGGTTATGGTGTGACGAAGTCTCCGAGTACGAGGATGAGTTCTACAAGCTGGATGCGTGCCGCATGGCTCCCAAACCCATCCAGAACCCCCATCCGCCCATCATCTACGCGGGGCAGAGCGACGCCACCTTCGAACGGGCCGCCGAGCAGGGCCAGGGCTGGGACTCCATCGGCGTGATGCCCGACCGGCTTGCCGGACAGATCGAGAAGATGACGAAGGCGCTCGAGCGACATGGTCGCTCGCGGGACGACTTCTCGATTCGTGCCTGCCCTTATCCGAACGAGTACGATCGCGACACGCTCCGCCAGTTCCGCGACCTGGGCGTCGATCAGGCGATCCTGTTGCAAACGCCGCCCTCGCCTTCCGTCTGCTCGATCGATGAGCTGGAAGGCATGCTGACTGGCCTCGCAACGGAGTACGTGGACCTCGTCCACACTCTCTAGCCAGAGATCGAGGAAGACGAACTGAGAGCGGCAGGTGCTTCTCCTCGATCGTCCGCGACGAAGCACCCGCCGAGGCGGGGGGGGGGGGCAGAATCTCCAGCTCCTGGCGTGATCACCGCAGGCTTCCCGAGGCCTGCCTCCTCCTCGCCACGTTCGCGTGGGGTGGGATGTTCTTCGGGACCAAGGCGATGGTGGAGCTCTCGAGCCCACTTCTCTTCGTCGCGATCCGTTTCACGCTCGCTTCCATCGCACTCGCGACACTCTGTCGACGATCGCTCATCCACATCGGTCGCCAGGAATGGGCCGCGACGGGCGCAATCGGCATCCCGATGTTCATCGCCTATTGGCTGCAGGCCGCTGGGCTCACGCACATCCAGAGCGGTATGTCCGCCTTCATCACGGCGATGCACGTCCCAATGGTCCCGATCCTCCAGCTCGTCTTCATGCGGCTCGTTCCCCATCGCATGACCTGGGCCGGGACGCTGATATGCCTGATCGGCCTTCTCCTGCTGACCGGGCCGCAGGCGCTCGTCCTCTCCCTCGAGAGCGGCGAGGCTCTCACGATCCTCTCGACCGTTGCGATCGCAGTCGAGATCGTGATGATTGGCGTGTTCGCCCCGCGCGTGAACGTCCAAGCCGTCGCCACTCTCCAGCTGGCATGTGTCGCGGTTCTCGCCTGGGCCGCGATCTTCGTGCGCGGCGAGGAAATCCACATCTCGGCCCCACCCGTCTTCTGGCCCGTGACGATCACGATGGCGGCGATGATTGCCCTGGTTCAGGTCGCCATGAACTGGGCGCAGCAAACCGTCTCGCCCACTCGAGCGACGCTCATCTACTCGAGTGAGCCGGTATGGGCGATCCTCATCGGATGGCTCGGCGGCGAACGTCTCGGCGGAGCCGCCGTGGTCGGGTGTGGGCTGATACTCGCCGGCGTGCTGGTCAGCGAATGGCGGCCTCGGGCTCGCTCGATCGCGACCGGACCCGCGACGTAGCCTTGCGCCAACCGACAGAGATGCATTTGCACCGCACGCCCACCCGCGTGTCGTGGATGCGCACCAGCGTCAGGCGTCCACACAGAACGTGTACAGCTGGTAAGCCCAACGTAACGAGTCCAGTCTCAAGGTTGGAATCTTGGCGGAATGACTCCGCCGAATGGAGGCGTTCGATCAGGTCTTCGCGATGGAACGGGCAATGCGCGCGAGGAGCGCCTTCTGTCGCGCCACGTTCGACGGGTCGGCCAGATCACCGACGCCGAGACGGTCGAGCACCTGTTGCGAGAGGAAGTACCCCGTCGTCACGTTGAACATGGCCAGGATCTCGATCACGAGTTCGGCGCGATCGACCGGGCGGCGCGTCGATCGACGGGCGGTGTCGATACCCTGCGAGAACAATCGGTCGAGCCAGTCCCGCATCAGCTCCTGGCCCGGAGAGTCCGAGCCCTGCATTGCCTGCTGAAAGAGGGCGGCCATCCGCGGGTGATCGAGCAGATGGTCCATCATGACACCAGGTAGTGTCTCCAGGCCTTCGTTCGCTCGCGCCCCGCTCGTCGTTTTCGTCATGGCCTGGGCCATCGGGCTGAGGGCGCGATCCAGCACCGCCGCGTAGAGATCTCGCTTGCTCGCGAAGTGGTTGTAGAGCCCCGGCTGTTGCAGGCCCGCGCGCTTGGCGATCTCGCGCAGGGAGGCCGCGTCGAAACCGCGCTCGGCGAAAACGGTCTCGGCCGCATCGAGGATGCGCACGGCGGTTCGTTCTCCCTTGGTCTGCCGTGGCGTAGAGGCCGCAGCCGATTCGCGCGTGCCTCTCATGAATCCTCCTGGGGCGCTAGCGGCCAGCGATAATGCGCGGGATTTCAAGAAACTAGACCGATTCTTCCAGCTGATCGCCAGCGGCCATTGCAAGAAAATTATCATTCGATAATTTTCTTGCCACCGCAGGAGGTCTACCCATGCGACCGCGCATTTCGGACGTCGTGAACGCCGATGCCACACTCATCAGCCGTAAAGCCTGGAGTGATCCCGGCATCTATGAGCTCGAGAAGAAGGGCATCTTTGGAAAGAGCTGGCTCTTCCTTGCCCACCAGTCCCAGATTCCGAATCCGGGCGACTTCGTTCAGGCCTACATGTGCGAGACTCCGATCATCGTGGCGCGCGGCGCCGATGGGAATGTGCACGCCAGCATCAACAGCTGCACCCATCGCGGTCTCCCCGTCTGCCGCGCCGACCACGGCAACGCGAAGAGCTTCGTGTGCCCCTACCACAACTGGAATTTCTCGGTGGAGGGGAGGCTTCAGTCCATCCCGCAGGAGCGACAGGTCGAGGGCAAGGTCGAGAAGTCGAAGCTCGGTCTCAAGCCGGTGCCGCGCCTGGACAGCTGGCAGGGGATGATCTTCGGCAGCTTCGACCCGGACATCGAATCGCTGGACAGTTATCTCGGGGAGATGCGCTGGTACCTCGACGCCTTTTTCGACCGCTTCCCGTCGGGCGTCGAGTTCATCGGTTCGCCCCAGCGATGGGTGATCAATGCGAACTGGAAGCTCCCCATGGAGAACCAGCTCGGCGACGTGAATCACGGACCCTTCCTCCACGCGTCAATCATTCCACCTGAGGCGAATCAGGAGATCGTCGACCACGGCTACAGCTGTGTCGCGGGTCCCGGGCATGGCGCGACGTTCCGTTTGATGCCGGCGGACGCGCCCGTCGAGAGCGTTGCATGGGGCTTCGAGTCGTTGGCTGCGCTGCTCTCACCCGAAGTGCACGATTACCTTCGTGAGATCCAGGCGCATGCCGAAGAGCGCGTTGGATCGGTTCGCGCCCGCATGAAGGGCCTGACCTACGGCGTTTACCCGAACCTTTCGTTCCTGTGGTCGAATACCGCGTTCAAGGTCTCGCACCCGCGCGGTCCCGGGAAGGTGGAATACTGGTCGTGGTCGGTCGTACCCGCCGATTCGCCGGAGGAGTTCAAAAAGGTCCTGCGCGGAAGCCACACGGCCTTCTTCGGGCCGGGCGGCATCCTAGAGCAGGAGGATTCGGAAGCCTGGACCCAGCAATTCCTCGGGGCCAATATCGACTTTGCAGATGACAGGCCCTTCTTCTATGGCCTCGGACTCGGAGAAGAGAAACCCCACGACGATCTGCCGGGGCTCGTCGGGACGACGGCGAACGAGTTCTATGCCCGCAACTTCTTCATGCGCTGGCGTGATGCGCTGATGGCCGTGGAGGGTGACTGAGGTGAGCGAAGCGACACTGACGACCCCCGAATTCCAACACGAGATCGAACAGTGGTACTACCGCGAAGCGCGCATGCTCGACGGGCGCGAATTCCAGAAATGGCTTGGGCTCTGCGCACCCGAGATCCGCTTCATCATTCCCGGTCGCGGCAACCCGCTCGTCGACAACCGGGAGCGGGGCAACGAAGATATGATCAGCGTCGAGCGCGAACTCGAGGGGCGAAACTCGGACGGCCTACCGATCCGCGACGAGACGCTGCCTTTTTTGATGGTGCGGGTCGAGCGCGCCTACAAGCCGAACTCCTGGGCCGAGAACCCGCCCCCTCGCACGCGACGCATCGTAGGGAACGTCGAGATCACAGACGTCGAGGGAGACAAGATCTCCGTCTTGAGTGCCTTCCATCTGCACTGGGCGCGTCCGGGAAGCCAGAGCTACCTCTATGCAGGCCAGCGCCGGGACACACTGCAACGCGCGGAGGGCGCGTCGCCCGGCGACCTGAAAATTCTGCGACGAGAGGTCGTGCTCGACATGGCGAACGTCGAGTACCCGACCCTAGGGCTCTTCCTTTAACCCGGTTGGCTCGGTTTCACACGTCGCGACCGGTACGCCGTCGCAACCAACCACGCACATCCCCAGACGACGGGGGAGCCGGCGGCAGGCTCAGGAACCTCGATCGCGGCGAAAGCGAGGGGTACGTCGGAAACGTCACCGGACGTGATGAAGCCGCAGATCGTGTCGTTGCTAGCGTCCTAGCCTGCGTAGGTCGATAATCAAGCACGTTGGCCAGAGAGGGCAAAGACGACAGGAGGGCTGGACGAGGTCTTTTCTCGAATGCTCCCGTGAGGCCCTCGACGACGGTGTGCGCATTGCGCGAGAAATCCATGAACTGGCTGGCGCGATCGGCGCGATCCGCGAAACGACCGAAAAACAACACGACCAAGCCTACGCGTACGACGAGGACATGCAGATTCCGACCGGTGGCGATGCGTGACCGCCGGAAGGGAAGTGTCGGTCCGGTTGAAAGTGGCGCGCGCCCGGGACTTCGGTTCACGGTTCACAGGTGACTTCCCTCGATCGGCCACGGTGATGGGTAATCGTCGATCACGTGCGAGGCTGGCAGGCGCGTGGCTCGAGCGAATTTGTCGTAGATCGAAGACCCCGTACTCAGAGGGATCGGCTCCGGATACAGTGCGCCGAGTGCGCGCAGGTGTTCGAGATCTTCGAGGCGTTCGAGGTCCACGCGTAGCACTTTGCCGCGCTGCTCCAGATGGTCGTTGAAGATCGACGCGACGTCTTCGATCGAGAGCGTGTCCTTTCCCAGCTCGCGCCGTTCGGCTGCATCCTGGTAGACGTCGGCCTTCCACAGCACGCTCACACGGTAGTCGGTCAGCGGCGCACGCAAGGTCTCTCGCCCCTTGTCGAGAACGACCCATTTTCCGCTGCCGTCGTCGATGGGCCCGAGCTTGCGCGCGCGCCGTTACGAGCCGTGTTGCCCCGGCGAAGGAACCCACCGGCTCGACTTGATGGAACATGTGGTAGTTGTCGCCGATGATCGCGGTGTTCGCCATGTCGGCGACGTGACGACGCGGCGGCTTCACCGGACCGTCAGCCCAATAGGCCAGGCCCCCGCCCTCTGCGACGTCGTTGAGCCACCAGATGGCTGTCGCCTGTCGGATCTCCCAGCGCGTAAAGAGCTGCGACCAATGCCCCGCCCTCTCGCCGCTCGATCGCACTCGCGTTTCGCTCCGACTCGAACGGCTACGTGCGGTTTCGATTGATTTGTCGAGGGTGAAGCCGGTGCGTCTTCCTTGCGCCTCAGGTTCGAAGAATGACACGCGGAGGCAGATCAATGACTTGCGGCGTCGACGGGGTGAAGATCGACACACGGCGGTTCAGAGCGCCAGAAGATGCGCCTCCACGCTCTTGCTCGCGCAACCGCTGCCGGGGAGAAAACGGCCAATTCGCGCACTCACGCGTCGATCCAGTAGTTCACTAGGGCGCTTTCCGCGAACTCGCCGAGATCCGGGTGCTCGGCGATATGCCACAGCGCGTGCCTCACGGCTGCGATCTGCTCCGCGGTGAGCAGGTCGAAATGCGATTTTCGGAACTCGTGCAGCATTTCCCGTTCGGTCCCGGGATCGAGGGCGACAAGTGTGCTTTCGGTGGCGTATTCGCCGTCGTCCAGATGATTCAAGGTCCAAATGAGAAATGCGGGCAAGTAGTACTGAAAGGCCTCGGGGCTGAAAGCGGTCAGCGCGGCGTAGTGGGTCACGATCGTCTGATCCCGGAGCTCCGAACGCAACGGGCCGCCGAAAAACTCGAGGATGTCGACGTCGTCCCGACAGTCGGGATGGAGAAGCCTGTCATCGGGCGGCGGTACGCCGTCCGCGAAGGCCCGTTCGATTTCGTCGATCAACGCGTCCATTCTCGCCGCTCGAGCGTCAAGAAAGAGTTCCCGGGCGACCGATGCTAACTCCTTTAGGGTCGGATGGCGCCCCGTCTCAGCCTTGAGACAAACTGCCCCACACCCGCGATGCAGTCGATCGGACAGGATCTCGGCCTGGCCGGATCTGTCACCGTGCGGTCTCGCCTCCAATGCGTGCTCGTCGGGCGATACGCATTCTCGGATCCGATCGCAGCCGTGATTCACGAAGGTCTCCGGTTTCCGTTCCTAGAAGCTATCTCATAAACGCCGCAACAAGATGCGGATGCACCCGAGGCGGACGAATCCGAGGAAGTTCTCGGCGTGATACTCCCACCGTGTCGTGAGTCGCCGAAAGTTCTGCATCCAGGCGAAGAGCCGCTCGACCTTCCAGCGGCGCTTGTAGCGACGGAGGGGACGGCCATCCTGTGTCGGCACCCTCCGATTTCTTCGATTCGGCGCGATCAGCGTGATGCCTCGGGTCTCGAGAAGATGACGATCGAGAGGGTCCGAGTCGTAGGCCTTGTCGCCGATCAGAAGCTCGGGCTCCACGTCGAGAAATCCGCTGTCGAGCGTTTCGTCGACGAGGGTGACTTCAGCTGGTGAAGCACTGGCGATGCAGGCGGCGACAGGAAGACCAGAGCGGTCTGTGACTGCCATGATCTTGGTCCCCTTGCCCCGCTTGGTCTTTCCGACGCAAGAGCCCCCTTTTTGGCCCCTGCGAAGGTGCCATCGATGAAACACTCGGTGACGTCGATCCCGCCTCGCTCGTAGAGGTCTCGAGCCAGAGCGTGGAGAACCTTCTCGAGCGTTCCGTCGCGACACCATTGCTGGAACCGGCGATGGCACGTCTGGTACGGGGGATATCGCGGCGGCAAATCCTTCCACGGCGCACCCGTTCGAAGCACCCAGAGAATCCCGTGAAGAACATCGCGAGGGTCGCGCCAAGGGCGTCCGCGACCATCCGCGCGTCGCTTCGGCTTCGGAAGCAGCGGCTCGATGAAATCCCACTGCGCTTCGGTCAGGTCCATGAATCCCCCCACAAAGGGGGGTAGGCCGAACCAACATCAGCGAGGAAGACCGCCGAGATCACACGTGAAGCTTAGCTCAGCGGGTTTATGAGATACGTTCTAGTCTCTCTTCGCGCATTCTTCGCCGCTTGGTCGAGCCCGACCGACTTCGATGCATGGATCGGGGAGGCCGAGGGATCCAGAATCAAGAGAGCGAAACCCGCGCGTGCCCGACGAGCTCGATCGATCGAGCTCGTGAATGCGCGGGGGTTCGACGTGACCTTGACGACCGCGGCTGAAGCGAAATTGCTCGCAGAACTGCGTGATATCCAGACGGCGGAATTGACATGAAATCTTCAGGCAGTTGGAATGCGATTCTGCCGGACGCTCGGAAAACAGGCCTACCATCTCGATGTCATCGAGCCCGACGCGCACTACTTCGTGAGCGCGATCTCATCGCCCATCTTCGGCTCGAGCGAGACCCCGGAGCTGACGATCGCGATAGGAGACCCCTATCAAGAGATGAGCGGAAGCAAAGTCCTCGCGGCCGACGAACGGTCGGTAGCGGCCCACCTCGATTAGTCGCGGCAGATACGGATGCGCCCGTCTCGAGCTCCGACAGTCGCTCGCCATAGCCCAAGCCCGTGCAGCAACCGATGAGCGTTCTGTCCTGGAGGTAGAATTCGTTCGGATGGACGGGAAAGAGACCCGCTGCGTGTCTTGCTATCACGTGCTGCCCCTCGACGGCGAGCAATGGGCGCGCGCGCCGAACCGGCTCCCCCTGATCGAAGTCGACGATCATGTCGATCAATCCCGGCCCTCGCTCGCGCTCGACGAGGTTCACGAAGTCTTCTCCGTGATGATTGACCACGAGCTGAGCACCGAGCCGGCGACAGAGCTCCGCCTTCTCGGCACCCCCGACCACCGCGACGACGTCCGCCGCCGCGCCAAGCTAGCCCGCTGCCGATGGCACGCCCCCGACGGCCCCCAGCACGAGGACGCGCTCGTTCGACCGGAGCTGGCCGCGTCGATGCACCGCGCGGTAAGCCGTGTGCCCCGCGATCACGAATGACGCTTCCGGAGCACCGGAGCGTCGTCTCCTGACGCTTTCGGCCCCCAGCCGCCCGCGCGAGCGTCCGCGTGCCAGCGTCATCGGCGCTGGCCAGCCCCGACACCGGAAAGCCAGCCGCCCGCGGAGGAGTTCCTGGCTTATGGTGCTCCCGGAGCGCCCGTAGGCAGCGGGCTATCCTCTATGAGTGATCGTCAGCTGCCGGAGCTCCCTCGCCGCGCGAGCGCGAAGTACCGCCTTGGTGCTCATCCTGACGGTTGGTACGTCGGGATGCTTCGAGCTGCAGAAGGCGTCCGGCTGCAACGACCTGGGTCCATTCGGCTGTCGAGACCGCGCTGCGACGCGTCATCGCGACGCGTCGTGGGAAGCTGATTCCGGGTGCGTCCCACAGCCAGCGTCGCTGACAATGGCGGCCGCCCATTTCGTCGAAACGACCGAACGTCTGCTTCAGCAACGGCGCGCAGCCGGAAATGACGAGTCGCTTCGCGATGCCCTGGGTGCGATCTACCCGTCGCTGGTCGCCAGCGACTTTCGTTGTGTTCCGGTGGAGGATTCAGCGCGCTCGGTCGCTCCCTATGCGCTCGGTCGTGTTCTCGAGAACGCTGGGAGGCGCTTGGGTCTGCCGATCTCGTCGGAATCCGAAGTTGAGGTTCTGATACGAGTCTTGGAGGAGTTGAGCAGCGGGGGCTCCGGAGGGGTATGCCTCCTCACGCGACCATTCCAGCCTCAGCCAACACAACTCGAGGCCATCGTGGACGGCCGGCTCGTGATTCACAGGGGCTGCGTCGGAGTCAGGGACGATGCCGGAGTCGTGCGCAATGCGATTTGGCGCCACGGCTATTCGGCTCGTTTCGGCGCCGCAGGGGGAATCGTGCTAGGGCCGAGGCCGCACGAGCGCTTCTCGATAGGTCAGCAAGTGCGTTTCGGCGGAGGCTATCTGGACGACGCCGATCCCCCGCCGGTTCGTCTTGAGAACCAACGACGTTGTACGGAGATGTGCAGCGGACCCTATGTGATCATCGACACGACTGAGTAGTATCCGCCAGCGGCGCCCAGCTGTTACAAGTCAACGCGTCTTGGTCTTCATGATAGAGCGACATGTCGTGCGAGGCGTTGTCTGGTATCTCGAGGCGTCACCGCATCGGACGGGATCCCATGCATGGGATCCTGAGAGCATGCCGCTCACGCCCGCAGCAACACCTCCCCGATCACGCGGGCGATGGTTTCGCGGGTCTGCGGGCCCAGGGCGTCGCGGGCGACCACGCCCACGATGATCGTCTCGCCTCGGCTGCCCACGATGTGAAGACCGGCCAACCAGCGATCCTTGAATTCGACGAGGATCGCTCCGGTGCTGTCGCCGATCAGCTCCATTCGTTCGGCCTGCTCGAAGATGAGGGCGAGACGAGAGCCAACGAGTTCCACGTCGCCGGTTGGAGTACCGCCGACACTGGCAATCGCGAGGCCCTGGCCGTCGACGGCGAAGGCACACTCCGCCCCCTCTGCGCGAGCCGCTGCGACGCAAACCTCGAGCAGCTCGTTCCAGTACAGCGAGCCCATGCTTTCACTGTTCCAGAGGCGGCTCGGAGAGGCATCCTCCTGCGCACTCGCGATCGCCTGAGGAAGAGCTGCCTCGATGCCTCGATCCAGCGGAGCCAGGGAGAAGCGGACATAGCTCTCGCCACGGGTCGTGGCCTGCAGCTGTCCCACGACCTGCAGGCGCCGCGAGATCGCCCGCGCCCCGTCGAGATCAGACCAGTTCGCGTCGCGGTGGGTGCCCATCGGTGTCCTTCCTCCCCTTCGCTTTTGCGAAGCGATCGATCTCAGCCGTGACCTCCTCGGCGAGCAGCCCAAATCGCCTTCCTTCGGCGCCGGCAGGGCCCCCGAGGAAGCCGAGCGGAAGCCCCTCGAGGCTCGCCTGGACAAAGGCATCCGACTTCGGGATCGCAGTCTCGAGCACTGCTGCGAAGCCCGATCGGATCTCGGCAAAGATACTGAGGGCATCCTTGCTCCCGAAATCCACCATCGTGGGCAAGATGCCGAGGAGTTCCAGCTTCGGGTTCTCCCCCTCGCGAACCTGCTCTATCACCCTCAAGACCTGAGCGATCGACCGGAGTGCCAGCGGCTCGGCCTGCCACGGGACCAGCACGAAGTCCGCAGAGATGAGGGCCGCGCGCGTGACCATGCCCATTCCAGCGGGCGTATCCACGAGGACCAGATCGAAGCCGGTCTCGACCTTTCCGAGGACTCCCTCCAGGACGCCCGGCCGAAAGAGCGCCTGCTCGAAGTCGCAGGCATCGACGGGATCCAATCTTCCCCGCGGAAGGATCGAGAGACCGGGGAGCTTCGTGTGTAGGACTGCCTCTTCCGCGCCCACTTGGCCCATCATCAGATCGGCCAACCCGCGCCACTCCGTGTCTCCACGACCGAGTGCGAGACCGATCCCGCCCTGGGGATCGAGATCTACGATCAAGGTCTTGTGGCCGCGTTCTGCCAATGCTGTCGCAAGGTTCAGTGTGACGGTCGTCTTTCCGACGCCGCCCTTTTGGCTCGCGACCACGATTCGTGCGGTCATCTCGCCTCCATTCTCTAGGGTTCCTCGGTCATGTCGGACTCAAAGCCCAGGTCCGCAAGCCGAGCGAGGCTCGCTTCGACGAGCTTGTCATCGGGGTGGACGCTTCGGGCAGCGATGAACGCCTCGAAGGCCAGCGCGTAATCTTTCGCGAGGAGGGCTTCGAGTCCTTGCGCAAGTGCCTTCTCGAAATCCATCTCCGGCTCTGACGGTGCCAGCTCGAGCAGCGCCCCGTCCTGTCCCGGCAGCTCCGTTTCGAGGCAAAGCTCCTCGTCCCCGGACCCGAACGCAGCGCTCTCGTCGGCAATCCTTGCCGCATCGAGCACGAGCTCTTCCCACGAACCGTCGATGTTCTGCTCGCCAGGCTCCCCCACGAGCGCGCGGCAGTCGACGGTCGCAGCAGGGAGGTTCACGAGCCGCGTGAATGCCTCCGAGCCGGCTCCAAGTTCGTCCTCTGCTGCCCAGAGCCCCCCGTTCACGACCACGACACGCCCACGCCCGCCGGCATCTGCATCCGCAGCTACGACGTCGAGCGAGACCGAGTGGCGCCCCATGCCGGCCAGCTGGAGATAGTCGACGACGCCGAAGGGAGGGATGTCCGAACCCAAGGAGTCCCACCCGAGGATCTCGCTTACGAGCGTCCGCAGCTCGTCGGGCTCGATGGGCTTCTCGAGGACCCGCACGTTCTTGTGGCGCGGAATGCTCGCACCGAATGCCTCGACGTAGGCCGAAATGAACACGACCGGCGTTGCATGCCCCCGCGCCGAGAGCTCCCCGAGCAGTTCGAGCCCGGATCGTCCTGGAAGACACAGATCCGAGAGCACGATGTCCGCTTGCCGCTCGTCGATCAGCGGAAGCGCCTCCTCCAGCGATTCTGCACCCACGACCTCGACATCCGGAAGCTTGGAGAGCCCCCGAAGCATCGCGGATAGCAGGACCGCCTCGTCCTCGATCACGAGGATCCGCGCCACGCGCCCGGCCTAGCTGCCCGGAACCTTGAACAGGTTCGCCATCACATCGATGCCGCACTCGAGGCCCGCGCACCACTCGATGAAGCGTCCCGTCATTTCCGGACCGCGAAAGAGCGCGCCGTGCTGTGGTGCGATCATCTCGATTTCCAGATCCCGGACCATTCCCGCCCATGCCTCCATGGCCTTCCGTGACGCCATGTAGCGGCGATGGAAGCCCTCCATGTACTGCAGATGGGCGTCGAAATCGGGAACTTCGACATAGCTCTGACCCAACGACGCCCCCAGATCTCCCGAGTAGAGGATCTTCGATACGGGATCGTAGATCTGGAAGTTGCCCGCGGAGTGCAGGAAATGGGCTGGAAGGATCGCGAGCGGCACCCCCCCGAGCTCGAGCGTCATGCCTTCGTCGGGGATCGGGAGAAGCCGATCCTGGACGAGCTGGTCAAGCCCGAAGTGCGGCACGAAGCGCTGCCACAGCTCCGAGACATACGCGTCGGCCTCGGTCGTCATGAGCCAGCCGTTGACCGCAGCGACGATGTCCGGATCCTGGTGCGAGAGGAACAGATACCGGAGCTTCTCGCTGGCCAGGAGGCTGTTCGTCTCGGCCATGACCTTGTTGTAGACCTTGTGTCCCCCTGGATCGAGAAGCATGGCCTCTCCCCCGTGGACGATCAGGTGCTGGTTCGCCTGAACGGCAAGTCCGCCGGAGAAGTCCTCCAGCAGGATGTTCCTGTGGGTGTCGTTCTCGAAGAGTGTCATCGATCCCATGCCTGCCTCCTTGTCCTGCTAGAGGATCGCCTGGATCTCACCGACCGCGCGGTTCATGTCGAGAAAGACCATTCCGAGCTTCGCATCGCTCGTGGTGAGAACGACGAGGTCCGTTCCCTTCGTGGCCTTGATCATCACGGCGTAGCCCTTTTCGCCGCGAATCAGGACCTGCTCCATCCCACCCATGTCGAGCTCTCCCACGGCGCGGGTGCCCAGGCTGATGAGCGTGGCGCTCATTCCGGCCACGCGAACCTCGTCGATGTGCTGAGGAAGTGCGCTGGCGATCATGAGTCCATCCTCGGATACGAGCGCGCTCGCCTCGATCTCCGGACTGCCACACTGCAGAGATCGCAGCACAGCGTTCAGTCGATCAGTTCTGGATTCCATTTCTACCTCCTTCGCGGTTCCGGGTACTTCGGACCGCGCAAGCTCGCGCATGACGGTCGGTGTGCGATGAATCTATCGGGCGTACCGGGAGCCGGAGCGCCACTCGGGTTCCGTGGCCTGGCTCCGATTCGACCACGAGTCCGCCTCCCGCTTCGCGTGCCGCATTGCTGCACAGCGCGAGTCCGATTCCGCTGCCGCTGCTCTTCGTCGTGAAGAAGAGATCCGTGCAGTGGTTGAGCACGTCGGTCGTCATCCCCGGTCCCGTGTCCTCGACTCGGATCTCGAGGAACTCTCCCTGCTCAATGAGATGCGCGGCGACGCGGATCTCGGCACCAGACTCACAGGCATGGAGGGCGTTGCTCACCAGATTGAAGAGGATCGCCCGGATCACGGCCGGATCGAGCTGGAGCAGTGGCATGTCCGGCACGTCGCAATACAGCTCGATGCCAGCCTGCGCGGCCCGAGCTGCAAATAGCTGGAACGCCTCTCGAACAGCCCAGTCGATCGCCGCGTTCCTCGTCGAATGGAGCTCCCGGCCGATCACGCCAATTCCCTCGAAGCCGAGCTTCATTCGCCGAACTTCCGCCAGGATGGCGTGAAGATCCTCACGAAGAGCTCCCGGCGGAGCTTCCTCGACCAGGAGCGCAACCGAATGGGTAATGGAAGCCAGGGGATTCTTGAGCTCGTGGAGAATCGAAGGCAACACGTCTCCAACGGTGGCGAGCCGAAGCAGCCGGTCTCTCTCGTCGCGAAGCCGTTCGAACTCACCGATTTGCCGGAATACGATCGCGACCAGATCAGTGCTCTCTTCGCCGGTCGGACCCGAGACGTTGGAAAGACGAAACCCGATTCTCACCGGTTTTCCGTCCTGGACGGCGACCTCGATCGAGGGACCGACATCTCCTTCCCGCGGACATTCGGCACTGCCGATGAGCGCGTCCAGCGGTGCGAGAACGTCTTCGATGCGTCGCCCGATGAGTTCGGTGGAACCCGTCCTCTGCAGCTCGGCGGCGCGGCGATTGGCGTAGCGGACGATGCCGCTGCGATCGGCCACGAGCACGGCGCTTCCTAGCTGCCCCAGAATTCGGCGCAGCGAGCCGTCCGGCAGTCCCGGGAGGGAAGACCGGAGATGCGTCCCCGCGGCAGGCTGCGTCATGTCGCTTCCCCCACCTATCCATCGTCCGCAAGGGGGTCGGGCTTGACCTCGAGGCTTCGGAAGCGACGTGCGCTCCATTGGCCACGTGTCTGGACGCCGAGGAAGGGGGTCACGCGTTCGCGCGTGCCGTGGCGTGCGCGGTAGCGCTCCGCGGCAGTGGGGGCGGGGGGCATTTCTCTCAATCGCGGAGCGAGGCAGTCCGATGAGGAGGCGAGGGATCTGTTCTTTCAAGGAGCCGTCGATGCGGCCCAGCACTGCACGCGCCGCGGGCTCGACGGATCTGTCGCGCCCGCATTGCCCAACCGAGCTCACGCAGCTCATGGAAGAGCTCCCGACGGGACTTCTCGTCGCGGACGTGAAGGGCCGTCTTGTGCTCGCCAATCGCTACGCTCGGCAGCTGCTGGAGCCGCCCGGCTCAGAGCTCGTCGGAGCAGCGATCGCGGAGGTGATCGCGCCGCTCGATCGACTAGCCGAGATCGCGCGCGCCGGAAAAGATCGCCTCGCCATCCAGACTCAGAATGCGGCGGGGAAAGCGATCACGATCGGTTTTCAGATCGCGAAGATCGAAGGCGCCAGTGGCGAGGGACGGGTGCACGAGGACTCGTGGGCCGTCGTGTTCCGCGACATCACGCAATTCGTGATGGTCCGCGAGGAGCGGAGCCGCCTCGTGGATCTCGCAGCCCGCGTCCTGCAGAATGCGTCGACACAGGACGGGGACACGCCCTTCGGTCTGGTGGATTGCCTGCAGCTCGCAGCAATGGGGGGCCACTCCGTTACGATCGAGATTTCCACAAGCGGCACCGTCGTAGGGGTAGTGGTCGTTGTTTCGGGTGCGCTCTGGTCGGTCTGGGACGATGATGGGGAGGGCAGCGACGCTCTACTTCGATTGGTTCGACGCACGGAAGCGAACGTGGTTTGCCGCACGCTCGCGGGTGACCCGGGACCGCAGAACGTTGAACGCCCGTGGGAGGAGTTGATCCTCGAAGCGGCTCGTCGGGCCGACGAAGCGGCGAAGGGGATGGCCCCGATCAACGACTTCGAAGGCGACTGCGACCCGGAGCTGGACCCCGGCGAAACGTCGGACGACGTTTTCGGGCGGGCCATGGAACGGGGACTCGAAGCGATGCTCGTGCGGGATTACGCCGCAGCATTCTCCGCATTCCAGGAGGCACAACGGGTTCGGCCCGACGACAAGACGGTGCAAGCCAACCTCAGCCGCCTCAAGGAGCTCGATGAGCGGACGCGGTGAAGCCACCCAAGTACGTACATACTACGAATCTGTCTTGGGGCGAGCGGGACGGCGAAACGGCGACTTACTTCACCCTCGGAGCTGGACCGAATTCCCGGTGTCATCGACCGCATCCTCGAGGACGATGGCTAGGTCGCAACGTCCGTTGTATTCCTCGATGCGACATCTCGCTAATCTGTTCAGCGAAGCCTGTTTCCTTCAAGTGCCAGCGTTCCACTCAGGGACCATTTTCCCCAGCGATTGTTGTAGGTGGCATCCTGAATAGCATTGCCTTTCCAATATTTGTCAGTGCGGCGCTCGGGCTGATCGGCATGGGGTTAGGTTGTGCTTTGCACAACCTCATTGGGCGACCAAAGATTGCAGTTGCTGCCTTGCTTGTTCTCGCACTCATTCCGTGGTTCCTACATCACCGATTACTCGTCGAAAGCGACGTTGACGTAGGCATAGTGGCCTACTTTGGGCCAGGGATAATGGCCTTCGCCGTTGCGGCTGCCCCCTTTCTGGATGGTCGGGCGCGACTGCTCATCGCTTCGATTCCTGCGATTGGATTCGGTGCAACCTGGAATATCACCATTCCCTCGATTGTTGAACTGCGTCCTATGAACAACCTGATTCCGGACGACAACATGCGAACCATTTGGCTTGCGATTTGGACCATTGGCACGACATTTTTTCTTCTAGCCTACGCTCTGCCGAAGGCAGGCCAGAATCAGCATTCGAACGCAGCGTGAAGTGACCGCTCTTCGAAGACGAAATATCGAATCCCCTCGAGCGGAGATGAGCCACGCCGCGTCTGCCGGACACGATCTGTCGATGCATCCACTCAGCGAGTTTCGCGAAACGAACGTCGCGATCGGCGCAGACTCCTCAAGCTCAACAGCCCGAGCGCCACGAGGACTGCGCTCGAAGGTTCTGGAATGGGACGCAATCCCACGGCGCCGGCCAGCTGACTCAGCGAATCGTAGTGCCAAGACCGGTCGGTGAGGTATTCCGAAAAGGGCATCCCCGCCGCGCCCGACGCCATGAGTGGGGTCGTCCCGGAAAGCGTGAGGTCTGAGCGTGTCCAATCCAGATGGTGGAGCGACAGCCCATGTCCGATCTCGTGCGCGATGAGGTCCCCGAGCGCGATTGCCAACACGTCGATGTCGCCCGAGATCAACGCATCTGGCGGATCGAGGCCGCCGATTTCGGCGACCGTGTCGCTGAAGACCGAGGCGAAGACCGCGCCCGGAAAGGCACGGCGCGACGGCATTCCAACTGCGTCTCGAACGTAGCCGATCCACGCAATGCCACGACCACCAATGCTTGGGCCGGAAATTCCCGAACCGACCTGGACGGCGAAATAGTCAGGATCTCCGTTCGCTGGAGACGACCCGATATCGCCCAGGACGATGTCCAGGTCGAGCTGCATCCCGACAGGAATCGGGCTCAGAGGATCCGCGTCGGTCGTTGGCAACCCGAAATATTGGTCCAAGACACGATCGAAGATGCGCCGCTCGACCCAATCCCGATCGAGTTCGGCAAAGCCGAACGCTTCGACCTCGAGCGTGCCGACGGTATTCGCATTCGAAAAAATGTCGCTCGTAGGGGCCTGCGCCGGGTCGTTGAAATCGACGACGATCGTGAGTGACCAGCTCGGGAACGCGAAGAGCGCGGCGATGCTGAAAACGACGCCTGGAAGCGATCCGGGTCGACCGAAATTTCGCACGAGTTTCATTGCCTCCATCGTTCGCGTGAAGCTCGCAGCCAGAACGCCCGGTCGAAGCATCGACGTGCTGCAATCTTGATTTCGAGCGCGCGCCTCTCTTCCGAAACCCCCATAGACTAACGAAGTTCGGTTCCCGATCGGCAGAGTGCGGTAGCGGCCGGGATGCTGATCGGTGCAGCCGCACCCTGCATCCCCGCGAATTCCCTTATACACGACCGGAACCGTGCTCTGCCTGGTAGGCAGCTGATTGGCATGTCCGAGCGCTTTACGAGACCGCTCGTCGAGACCCTCGAGGCCATTCGTCGTTTCTCTCTCGAGACCCGTGGGTTGGCGACGTGAGCTGGCTCGATCCGCTGATTCGCAATGGCCTGCCCTCGACCGATACGCTTGGCTCCGATGGGCAGGTCCCACCTGATCTGGTCGTCCCCTTGAAGCGACCCGAAATCGTGTCGGCCACACTGGATCGCGTGCGGTCGACGTTCTCGGCAATGTGGAGGTCACATGATCGTCATCGTCGGCGCCGGTTCGATCGGTGGCTACCTCGCCTATTCGCGACTCGAGGTCCCCGCCAATGCGCTCGGTCGCTCTTTCGGGACCCTCTTCGAGGATTCGGACGTCACCGTGGGCCTCGTCGAGGACTTCACCTCCATCGTCTGGCGGAAGCTCATCGCCAACGTGACCGCCTCGCCGATCACGGCACTCACTCACCGGCGTATCGACGTCATGGTCGAACCCTCCGTCCGCGCACTCGCCACCGCCCCCGCCGAGGAGTGCATCGCCGTCGCGAACGCCGCCGGTGCCGAGATCGCTGTCAAGCGACACCCAGTCCTACGAGTTAAGGCGACACCCACTCTTACGAAGTGTCGCGGTAGCAGAGGCCGCAGGCTGGAGGTCGCCCGGAGGGCGGCCGTAGGCCTGCGGCCTCGGTGTCCTCTTATCCCCGGGCCTCCGTGGCCTGCTCGAGGTCGCGCAGCCGGTAGCTGCGCCCCTTGATGTTGAGCACGTGGCTGTGGTGCAGCAGGCGATCCAGGATCGCCGTCGCCAACACCTCGTCGCCCGCCAGGATCTCCGGCCAGTCCCGGATCCCCTTGTTCGTCGTGATCAGGATCGAGCCCCGCCCGTAGCGGTACGAGACCATCCGGAAGAACAGACTCGCCTCGGTCCGGTCCATCGGCTCGAAGCCCACCTCGTCGATCACGAGCAACGCCACGTTCATGTACTTCTTGCGGCGCAGCCGTGAGGGACCCGCGTCGGCGTCGCGCTTCATCGCCGCAAGCAGATCCTCGAGACGCATGAACAGGACCGAGAACCCGTTCTCGATCGCGCGGACGCCCAACGAGACGGCAAGATGCGTCTTGCCTACGCCGGGCGGGCCCTGGATCAGCAAGCTCTCCTTCTCGCGGATGAACGCGCAGGTCGCCAAGGTCTCGATCCGGCTTCGCTCAACACCCGGCTGGAAGCTGAAGTCGAAGTTGCCGAGCGTCTGGCCCGTGGGCAGACCCGAGAGCTTGAGCGAGGTCTTCACGCGACGCTCCTCTCGGATCGCGAGTTCGCGATCCAGCAGCTCGTCCAGGAACCGGTGCGGCGCGTGATCGTGCTTCGTGGCGTCCGAGACGTGCTCCTGAAGATGGTCCGCCGCGTGTTGCAGGTTCAGCCTGACCAGCCGCTCCTGCGTCGCGTCGAGGTCCACCTTCGGGGGCTTCTTCGTCGTGGTCGTCGTCGTGGTGGGGCTGCTCATCGGGCCACCTCCGCGTAGGCGGCATACTGATCGATGGGACGCGCCTCAGGTGCCATCGCCGCGATCTCCTGCAGGCGCCTTCCCATCCGCCCAAGCGGCGTCGGCGGCAGGATCCGCTCCGTGGCTTCGCCCTCGAAGTGACGTTCGTCGAGCACCAGGGTCCGTTCCGTGTGCCGCGGATGCTCGGCCACGATATCGCCCTCGGCGATCACCTGGACCGTCTCGGAGCAGCCGCGGACCTCGACGCGGCTGCCCACGAGGCGGAACGGCACGGAGTAGCGGCGCCCCTCGAACGCGATCAAGCAGTCCTTCGAGACGGGACGCGTCCCCGACAGGTCGAAGGGCTCGGGCAGGTACACGGGAAGCGACGACAGGTGCGCCTTCTCGACCTGCCAGCTCTCGTAGACGCTCTGCCCCGTGGCGGGGCACTTCCGCCGCCGGCTCGACCGGACGACCCGGTCGTCCGTCCAGGCCTGCAGCTCTCGCACGTCGCGCCAGTGCTGCGCGTAGGGGTTGGCATCGAGCCGCTGGTGCCGGATCAGCCGCTCCACCTTGCCCTTGTGCTCGGGCGATCGCGGCGCGCACACGTCCACGTGGAAGCGCATCATCGTCGCATAGCGGCCATAGGCGGGATGAACCGTGCCCGAGACGCCAGCGCCTCGCGAGACGGCCGTCTTCTCGTTGTCGACGCGAACGATCGCGGGGACGCCCTCCAGTCGGGAGAAGGCTTCGTTGTGGACACGGAGCCAGGCGAGCTCGTGCTTGCGTGCCGACCACACGACGGCGTCGTAGCGCGAGTGCGAGAGCTCGAGGTGGAACGCGTAGAGCGTTATCTCGCGCCCACCCACCTGGAGCCCGCGGAACTCGCCCCAGTCGGCCTGCGCCTGCGCGCCGGGCGGCGTCTCGACGCGACGGCGGGCCCGCTGCTTCGGGACCGGATAGCGCTTCTTGAAGAAGCGCTGAACCGAGCGCAGGCTGCCCGGGTAGTCGTGCTCCTCGACGAGCCAGGTGTGGAGCGCGGCCAGGTTCAGCCGATCGCGGTCATCCCGTCGCTCGAGCCAGGTCTCGATCGCCGACGCCCAGTCCTCGGCGCGGCATCGCTGCCGGGCCCTTCCATCCTCGGCCCCTGCGGCCTGGCGCCGCAGGTGGTACCGGACCGCGCCTTCCGTCACGTCCAGCTGCCGAGCAATCTCGCTCGTCGCGATCCCTCGCCGCGACAGTTCTCCAATCGTCATCCGAGCCTCCAGTCCAAGCTTGCCCGCCATCCAAGACCCTCCCCACCGTGGGGAGAGACTCGCACCGCGAGCACTCTCTCAGGCTCGTAAGACTGGGTGTCGCCTTAGCGACAGAATGCAGTGTCGTTCTACAATCGCCGCCGAAGAAGCGGCCGTCGTCGTCGACGCCATGGCGCAGAACGCGGCAACGACGTCCGCGCGGTTCGGCTCGTCGATGCTCTACGATCGCCTCGCCGGGCGGTCCACGGAGCACGAGGCGCTCACCGGCGCGGTCGTTCGCCACGGCCGGCGCTACGGAATCCCGACCCCGCTCAACTCGGCGATCCTGGCGCTGCTTCGGGGCGCGAGCGGGCCCTGACCGGTGCGCCCACCGCGAGCGCGCGCCGTGCCTCCTCCGCAACCACGACGATCGCGCCGGCCACGCGCTCGGGGTCGACCGCAGCAGCCAGATCCACCGCTCCAGCCTCTGCGAGCAGCTCGGGAAGCCGATCACGCAACGCCTCGAGCGCCCAATCGAGTAGCGGTCCCTCGCGCACCGCGTCGTGCTCGACCACGACGTTGATCGGCGCCCAGGGGTCGAGAAGATGGTAGTGCGCGGCCTCCTCGAAGCAGTCGAAGCGCAGATATTCGGCGCCGTCGACCGTGCCGAATACGTGGAGGCAGAGGCCGTCCTCCTCGACCGTGCCTTCCATGCCCGCCGGTGTCACATCGTCGAACTGACTCCGCGCATCGGGGCCGTAGTAGTCGAGGATCACGGCCTCGTCGAGGTGTCGATACTCCACGCCGAACGTGACGGCACCCGCATCGACGCGGGTCGTGTACTCGTCGAATGCCGGCACAGGCAGTGTCCGGTAGGTAATCGCCATCCGGATTGGTTAGGGAAGCGCACGACACCTGACAAGAGCCGAGAGGGACCCTCTGCGAAGGCCGCTGCCGTCGACCGATCCGACCCCAACGCCCGGCCCGAAGCGCCATCGGTCGAAATACGGCTGCGCGACACGTCGACATCCGAGCGATAGACGACCTCGAGCTCGTCGACTCAATTCTTCGTCGACTCCGACAGCGGATCATTCGCCCGCGACTGTTCGACGAGCGCGTCGCATCCGCCGCTGCGGCGGACGGCAGCACGCGCAACGCAAGCTCACCCACCCAGCCCGGTACACGTCTCGAAACCCTGCTGCTCACGCTCGGAACCTTCAAGCGAACCTGGTGCAAGCGTCTTCGCCGTCGACGACAGCGAAAGCGCCCAGCGGGGCGCGGCTCACTGAATTGCTTCGTAGCTGCCCGCACCCCTCGCCTCGGATCACAGTGCGTATCTCGGATCCAAAGACACAGCGGCATCAGCGGTGGCGCCGGACGGTCGAAGCTTACCCATTCGTCTCCGGGGAAGCG
The DNA here is from genome assembly GCA_965223565.1 of Myxococcota bacterium. GTDB lineage: Bacteria > Myxococcota_A > UBA9160 > UBA9160 > UBA4427 > UBA4427. Next base: position 174,321 of record CBDCWV010000008.1, read on the forward strand.
GCGACGGTCTACTGAGTCTTAGGCGTGTCGCCCAAGGGACAGTCGACACAGGTTCGATTGGCTAAACTCAGCCATGGCGAATGGGGGTAACGATAGGGGCTTCTGCGATGCGAACAGGGATTCGTCTGACGCTGACCCACTGGCTGATCGCGCTGCTGGCTGCTCCCGCACTCGCAGCCGACGGTGTCGTCGAGATCAACCAGACCTGTGCCGTCAACACCGGATGTTTCATTGGCGACACCGCTGGCTTTCCTGTGACGATTTCCGCCGCCGGGAGCTATCAGCTGACTGGGAATCTCGACACCTCGCCGGATGCGAATGTCGACGGTATCGAGGTGGCGGTCGACGACGTGACGATCGATCTGAACGGCTTCGTGGTTTCGGGACCGGTTACATGCAGCGGTGCCGGGAGTGGCGTGAGCTGTACGGCAGGGGTTGGGCGCGGAATCACGGCTACGGGTGTCGCGCGATTTACGACGAAGAATGGCGGAATCCAAGGGTTCGGAGGTGTAGGCGTAGACGCCGGAACCGAATCCTTGGTCATCGGAATTCACGCAGAGTCCAATGGCGGCTCCGGAATCCTCGTGGACGACCGGAGCATCGTACGTGACACGTCGGCCAGCCGGAACGGCGGAGGCGGAATCGGCTGCATCTCTGATTCGACGGTCCAGGGCAGCAGTGCAACTTCGAATTTCTCGATTGGGATCGCCGCGGTCGATCGCTCGGCGATTCTGGACAGCATTGCCACCGAAAACGGGACCGACGGAATCGTCGTCCGGTTCGGGTCGACCGTGGCCAGGAGTTCGATCAGCGCAAACGAGTCCAACGGAATCGTCGCGGATCGGGCTGCGACGATTCGCGGGAATACCGTCGAGTCGAACGGAGCACGCGGGATCGATGCCGGCGACGATTCCACGGTCGTCGGCAACAATACGTCCAGCAACGGGAGCACCGGCGGATTGCACGACGGCATCGCATGTGGGGCCCGCTGCGTCATCAGGCAGAATTCGGCCAGCGGCAACGACGGAGTCGGCATCCGTACGGGTGAGAGTGCCTCGATCCGCGGAAACGTTGCATCGGAAAACAACGGGACGGGGATCGAGATGGGGGCGGGGTCGACGGTCGTCGACAACGCAGCGAGAGGAAACGGCGCCGACGGCATTCACGCAAACGGAGATGGAAATTCGATCCGTGGAAACAGTGTGAGCGCCAATGGGTTCGGCGGCGTGGGTACGTTCGACGGCATCGACGCCGGTCAGGGTGACACCGTCGCAGGCAACGCCGCAAACGGAAATGCCGGCGACGGCATCGACACCCTTGCCGGATGTACGGTACGAGGCAATACCTCGCGCGCCAATGGCGAACATGGGCTGGAGCTCGGTGGGAACTCCAGCTATTCCGGCAATACGATCGACTCCAATACGAACGGCAGCGTCAATGGCTTCAACGGCGGAAACATGGGTGACAATCTCTGCAATGGGGTGATCTGTCCGTAGGCGGTCATGCCGCGAGCGACCGCGCAACTCGGACCCACCAATGCGCCTTGCACCCGATTACATTGGGCGGATTGCTGTTAGAAAAGGCAAGCAGCGCTGTCGACACCGCCAAGATTCGTCGATCTGATCACTCCGCCCCGCGTGGGGCGAAGTTCCGACCACACCCGCCGACCTGAGCACGCGGCCACACGAATGAGAAGCCGATCGTACTAGGCGTCACAACACATCTCGCGCTCGCCTTCGGCATGCGTCGGATCGCTCCATCGTCCGGCCGGAGCCTCGGGGCCTGCCAAGAGCGAAGACAGGCGTGGGAACGCCGCGTCAGATCCGGCGCGAGTTGATTTTTCACATCTGATTCCGCGCTCGGGTTAGGCTGGGCGCCGTGGATTGTCTCGATTCGAGGCATGCTGCGCGGGCTCGCAATCGAATCGAGCCCGGCTGCGCAGCGCGTGGCGCCTGCGCTCGACCAGACGAGGAGCGCAGCCCACGTTTCCCGCCTATGCCGTTCGAACTCCTGGGGAAATACCGGATGAATTTCCATGCCTTGCGATCCATTCTACTCATTTCGATCTGCCTGTCGGCGAGCGCGGCCGATGCCTTGGTCACCTATACGGTTCGGGCGACGAATCAGAACGGCACGCTGCTCGTCCGCGGCGACGTTCTCGTTCCCGGAGACCGGCTCCAGCTCGACGTTACGACGACCAACGACGGCTCCCCCGTCTTCGGGATCGGGGCGGCGGCCTCCAGCTACAGCCCCGACCTGGCCTTTTTCTCCGGCGCCACGACCGCGGAGGTCTTGAGCGTGATCTGCATCCCCGGCACCGGATGCTTCGGCGGGCTGACGAATACTGGCAGCACGACATTTCTCGAGGAGATCGACCACTCGGCGGGTGTTCGTGTCCAGTTCATCAACGCGGTCTCGACTACAGGCACCACGCAGACCGGGGAAATCGACGTGGGCGTCTCGGGCGTGCCGGGAGATCCTCAGTCGCAGCTCTTCTTCGACGTCCTCTCCCCAACCGTGTTCGACCACCAGAACACCGTCCATGTCGGCTCGCTTGCAGACTTCGGAAACGCTGTCCTTACGACCGGCGGTGCGTCCGACGACTGGCAGACGGTCTGGGTCGTCCCGGAACCGAGTACCGCGCTCTTGTTCACCCTGGGCTTGGTAGGCCTGAGCCGCACGAGAAGGAGCCAGATCCGCACAGAAACTTGGTCGTGATCGAATAGAAGAACCGACATGACCCCATTTCGACGCCTGCAATCAAGACGATTTCGACGATAGGAGGCCGGGAGAGCGCAACTCCGTCCCGTTTCGGCGAGATCAGCTCGAGCCCTGCAAAGCACGAGCGGCGTCGCGACGGATCTCGGGTCAGAAGGGCGAGCCCACCCACCACGGCGTGCCCGCGATGTCGGCACCAGGGTTGCGGTCGAGGCCGCCTCGATTCCCCAGCTGAACGGACTGCTCGCCGTTCGTATCGACTCCGGACGGAATTCGGATCGGACGGACCGGCCGCGGTCGCGTATAGAGCGCTCGCCGGCCGTCTCGGACCGACCGACGCGATGCACTGAAGTCGCGAGGCGGAGTCCGAGCGAGCTAGGGTCCTCGGGATTTCGGGGCTCTTCGCGATCGTGCGCGAACGAGCGATCGTCTCGTGGGCCAAGGAGGCGAACTCATGGTGATCAGATGGATACTCGTCGTTGCAATCGGGACCGTGATGGCGGCGGCGGCGGGAGCCGAATCGCACCGCGGCCGCGAAGCCTTCATTCGCTATTGCAGTGCTTGTCACGGCGAGGCGGCGGACGGAGACGGACCCGTCGCGAATGTGATGACGCCGCGGCCGCCTGACCTGACGAAGCTGCGATCGAAGTTCGGGCATCCACTGGGTACGCGATTCGTCGCCTACGTATTGGGCACGACGATGCCCCGCGCTCATGGGACGAGCGACATGCCGGTCTGGGGCGAGAACCTGGCGGAGCCCGATGGCGGCAAGGGACAGGCGGTGGGAACGATCTGGCGCATCGCCGAGTACCTTCAGTCGATCCAGTCCAAGTAGGCGGGTTGCCTCGATCGCTCGCGTCTTCGCGCGAGAAGCGTCCTTTCCGGCGACCTCCACGTCCGCACGCACTATTCGCCGATCGCGTACATCTCCGATGTACGCGTCGTTCCCAACGATGCCAATCGGCTCGCAAAGAACGGTACGATCGTCCAGAGTGCGCGCTATCGGATCCGACGCTCGCGAAAGGACGACGGAGGTCGCGCCTAGTCGACCACCGGATAGGGACCGTCTTCGAACCCTCGGTCGTGATCGCCCTTGACGCCGACGCGTGTCGCCAGGGGGCTCCACAGGCCCTCGCCATTCTCGAGCCGCTCGAGCAGCGAGCGGAAGTCGATCGCCGGGCTCCAGGCGAGCTCCGCCCTCGCCTTCTCGTTCACGTAGACGCGATCGATACCGGAGAACATCCGCTAGCCGCGTGCCTCGTAGATCTGCTCGAAGCCGGGTTGGAGCCGGGCGACGACTCGGCGCAGGTGCGATCGCAGCTCCGGTCGGTCCGCACGTGAGAACGGCGTCGTAGCGCTGATGGTATAGCGTCCGAAACCGAGGTCACTCGCGCGATCGATCGCAGCCAAATGAGCGCTCACAGCGTCCTGCAGGTCGACCCGGCGATAGAGAAACTCGTTCGCCTTCACGTTCTCGTGGTCGAAGCGCTCCCGAACATCCCGCCGATCGTCCTCGTCTGGAAAGAAACGCGACGTCCGCAGGATGATGCAGGGAAGCGACTCGCTGCGACAGAAGAGGACGCAGAGGTTCTCGGCCGCAAGCTTCGTCACGCCGTAGATGTTTCGTGGCTCCGGCACGACGGACTCCGTGATCCACGCCGCGGACGCACCCTCGACGGGAGTCAGTGTCCGGCCGAACACGCTCGTCGTGCTCGTGAAGACGAAGCCCTTCACCCCCGCGGCGACCGCCTCCTCGAGCAGGCCGAGGGTGCCGAGGATATCGGTTTCGGAGATGTCCGGCGCTGCCGGTGACGACGATGCGCATTGGGACGGCGATTCCTCACAGGGCGTGCCGGGGATGGCAGGCCTTCGGGCTCGATCGGCTGCTGTATATTCGAGCTGACCGGAGACGCTCAGGAGGCGCGGCGCCCCAGCCCACATGCGCTTCCAGAGTATATCCGCCGTTCATGGAGAAGACGCAGCTGGGTTGCGAGAACGAAATCCTGCACTCCTTCAACCTCTCGGGCCAGGAGATGTGCGTCGACATCTTCCAGCGTCCCGACGGGACGTTCGGATTCGAGGAGTATCGACGCGGGTTGGGGGACCCGAACGAGCGGTATGGCATACTCACGGATCACGACGGAGGGGAGATATGTCGGGCGTAAATTCCGAAGCAACCGGGCAGCGAGACGAGGACGCGACCCTCCAAGCAGCTCAGCTCGAGTTCTTCAAACGCGACCGTACGGACGCGCGGCGCGCGCAGACTCAGCAGATGATCGAGTTCCTCTGCGAGTCGATTCCCGACCGCAACGCGGAGCTTCGCGTCGCCGACCTCGGCGGCGGGGACGGCGTCGTCCTCGACGGTCTACTCGAGGCCCTGCCGAACGCTCGCGGCATGCTCGTCGATCTCGCCCAAGAGATGGTGGATGCCAACCGGCCGCATCCGCGCAAGCGCGCCGTGCGGGGTGATCTCGCCCACCTCGACGCATCGCTCGCGCCGGACGAGCGCTTCGACATCATCTTCTTCAACGTCGTCCTGCACCATTGCCTGGGGAGCTCGCCGGCCGAGACGCGCAGGCTCCAGGAGCGGATCCTGCGCGAGGCCACGAGTCGGCTCACGCCGACCGGCCGCATCTTCGTTCTGGAGCAGATTCACGAGTCGCCGATCTTTCCCGACTTCTCGTCGCACCTCATCTATCACCTGACGAAGAGCCGTTCGCTCGCGCCGCTCACGGGGCGCTTCGGCGCGAACACCGCCGGGGTCGGCGTGCTCTTCGCCTCCGAACGACGGCTGCATCGCCTCTTCGACGACGCCGGCCTCGACGTGTGCGACGAACGGGTGCTGCGACACGGCAGGCTGCGGCTCTCGACGCTCGCGGTCGCGTCGACCAACTCGAAGCAACGCCTCTACGTACTCGAGCCCCAGAAACGAGTCGCCCCCCCACCTCTCGCATCGAAGCGCGAGGGTATGATCTAGCGCCGCGACAGCTAGACTCCGAGTCTCCCTACCCCGGAGATCCCGCCCGCCCACGTGCCCTCCCGCGCGCCGGGCCGATCGACGCCATTCTCTCGATGTTACTCGCCGCGTCCGGACGAGGTCGAATGCCGCGCTACTTGCGAGCGAGCGTCGTCACGAGGGCCGGGGCCAGCGTCACGTCCGATACGAACGCCAACGAGATGGCCGTGGCCGTGAGCAACCCGAACGAGACCAGGTTCGCCATATAGGCCAGCGTGTAGACGAGGAAGCCCGAAGCCAGCACGAGGGACGTGAAGAGCATCGCCTGACCGGCCGTGCGCAATGTTCGCTGCACGGCCCCGAACGCGTCGCCGCTCTCGTCGAAGTAGCGCCTGAAGTTGTGCATGAAATGGATCGTGTCGTCGACCGCCAGACCGAGCGCGATCGTGCCGATCATCAGCGTGAACATGTCGAGGGGAATTCCGATCCACCCCATCAGCCCGAGTGTGACGACGATCGGCGCCAGATTCGGGATCATCGCCACCAGACCGATGCGCAGTCGACCGATCAGGAGCACCATCAGGAGCGTGATCACGACGAAGGCACTGGCGTAGCTGAACACCATCGTCTGCAGCGCAGCCGTCACGGTGTTGGCCATGAGACGCATCATGCCGGTCGTCTCGACCCCGATCTCCGGACCGACGTGCCGCTCGATGACCGCGCGAGCCGCGTCGATATAGGGATCGTAGGAGGCAGCGTCCGCGAAGGGCAGCCGGATGGAGAGTCGCCCGGACGAGAACTGGGAATCGACGAAGTCCTCCATGTCGTCGCTGCCGGCGTTCTCGAAGAGGAGCAGCTCCTGCGCGACCAGCGCTCGCTCCGCCGGAATCGCGTAGAACGCCTCGCGGTTCTCGTTGAGCGCCTGATGCGTCTCCTTCACGACGTCGGTAAGCGAGAGGGTCTTCGCGGTCGCGATGGGACCGACCGCGAGCGATGCGAGCTCGTCCTGGGCGCGATCGAGGTTCGCGAGGAACTCGGGGTCGTGGAAGCCGTTCTCCTCGCCGGTATCGAGCGCGACCTCCAGGCTGATGGCGCCACCGAGGGCGTCGTTCACGAAGGTCGTGGCCTGGTAGATCTCGTCCTCGTGAGGAAACCACTCGAGCATGTGATGGTTGAGGACGAGGCGCGTGATGCCGACGCCCGAGAGAACGAGCAGTACGGCCCATACGGCAATGACCTGTCCGGCGCGCCGCGTCGCAAGTGCGCCGACGCGTAGGAGCAGACGTTGGGAGACCGTGTCGTCGCGACGCGCCTCGGCCGGACGCATGGGGAAGACCGCGATCAGCGCGGGCAGCAGCGTCAGCGTGAAGAAGAGCGACACGATCACGCCGACGGGCGTGAAGGTCCCGAAATGACTGATCGGTCGCAACGCAGCAGGCACGAAGGACAGCAGTCCGCCAGCCGTCGTGAGGCAGGTCATGATGATCGGCAGACCCGAGTGCGAGAGCGCGTGGGAGACGGCGCTCTCCTCGTCCTCTCCGCGGCGACGAGCCTGGTAGAAGATCGCAAGCAGATGCACGGCGCCGCCGACGCCCACGGCCAGCAGGAACGAAGGGATGATCTGCGTCGGCGGCATCACGGGCGTACCGGTCGCCGCCATGAGTGCGAGGGTCGTGATGACGGTCAATGCGACCGTCACGATCGGCAGCACGACCGCGCCCACGCGGCGGAACAAGACGGCGAGGAAGAGCGCGATCAATCCGATGCAAAGCGCAGTGAAACGCCCCATGTCGCCCTGGATATTCGCGGCGAGTCGGGTCGTGAAGGCCGGCGTTCCCGCAAGCCGGATCTCGAGCCCGGGCGAGCGATGTCGCGCGAGGATCGGCTCGATTGCGGCCACGATCTCCGCGTCGTACTCGCCTCCCAGGAAGGGGTGATCGTCGGGGTTGGCGCCGTCACCCGTCGGCTCGTCCGCACCCCCCGCGCCGTCGAAGCCACTCGCTCCGTCGTCATCGTCGTCGAAGCCGCCCAGCCCATCCGGGTCCGCGCCCGGCTTGAAGACGTCCGTCTCGAGCACGACCGTGGTCGTCCTTCCGTCGGCGGAGAGCAGATTGTTTCGATAGAGGCGGTTCGCCCGCGCGCGTGCCTCGACGTCCGCGAGTGCCTCGGGCGTCTCCGGCCAGTCTTCGAGGAAGTCGCCCACCTCGAGACGATCCTCCAGGCCGCGCGTGTCGCGGGCGTTGACGAGGCTCGTGACCTCGGAGAGGTAGGGCACCTCCTCCTCGAGCTGCTCGTGCAGCGCGCGCAGCGTCGCGAGAAAGCCAGCATCGAAGACACCCGCCTCGGGCTTGAGCGCGATGACGATCAGCGTCTCCCGCCCGTAGGCCTCGCGGAACGCGTCGTAGCGAACGCGAATCGGGTCGTCGGCGTGGAAGAAGCCCTCGTTCGACGCATCCAGATAGAAATGCTGAAGATTGGTCGCGAATGCCGCGGTCGCCAGCAGGATCGCGGTCAGCACCCACCAGGCACGCCGGTAGACGAAGCGCCCCCAGCGCCCCAGCGCCTGCTCGATGCGTTCACGCAAATGGTACTCCTGCGGAGACCGATCACGCCTGCTGCGAGGCAGACCGGCAGGCCTTCGTCGTCTGCTCGTTCCGGGACGATAGTCTGATTGCATCGTTGCGTGATCGCAACCGATCGTCGCAGCGAATCGGGACGATCTCGAGCTCGAAGCGTCGAGTCGATCATCGAAGGTGTGGGGACCGCAGCACAGAAGGCAGATCGACGCGAATCAATCCTCGAGGACGAACGGATTCGTTGCGTCGAAGTCTCCGCGTTTTGCTGCTCCGACGATTCGCTGGATTCCCTCGATCTGCGAACGGATCTGGCTGGGGATGAATCGCCGCACGAGCGCTGCCGGCAGGCGCCCTCCGAGGTCGACGTCGACCTCGTAGATGAGCCGCGTGTGACCGGGACGAATCGGAACGAAGTCGAAGTCACCGCGAACACGCGGCATTCGAACCACCCCCGGCTGGGGCGCCGGCCCGCGACCCGAGACTTCGCGCCAGCTCAGGCGGTGACGCTCGCCTGCCGTCTTCCAGGTGACCCACGTGATCGCGTCCCGATCGGAGACGAGCGGAAGCGCCAGGTAGAGGTAGCCGAGGACTCCGCGCGCACTCCGTTCGAGGGTGACTCGACGCTGCCCATCCGGAACGAAGTCCTGGTGCGTCAGGAAGCGAAGCGTCGCGGCCGCTACGACGGCCGGCGAGGCATCGATCGTGGTATCGAGCCTGTAGCGGGCACCACGGTCCAGGCCGTCGGATCGACGAGACAGGACGAGGGGATTCGTATTCGAATCGCTTCGTCCCGCCTCGCCCGACCCCGCACCGATCGCCGGCATCGCCGCCGCGACGATCGCGGCGGCGATCAGGGACCGAGTGGCTCGCTTCGTAGCGGGGCCACGAGTCCTCCGAAGGGGCGATTCGTCCCCGCTCGCTCCGTGTTTCATGGCTCGTCTTTCCCCTCGAATCGAGGAGCCGTTCATGAATTTCTGCCTTGCGGAAGAAAAAGGGATGAACGCTTCTCTCAGCCGCGGGAATTCACGGATGAACGGGCGGATCGATCGGCCGAATCGAGTGAGGACGCTTCATGGGCTCCGATCGGGGGATGCGCAGTCGCCGGCGCGGCTGGATGACATGGGCGACGGAGAGGCCCGTCGCTGTCGTCGCGATCTCGATGGCGCTCAGCCTCGGGTTGATCGCCCAGATTCCCCGGCTCGCGTTCGACACTTCCTTCGAGGGGTTCCTCGCCGAGGACCATCCGGCGCGCGCCACCCTCGACCGATTTCGCCAGTCATTCGGGCGGAGCCATCCGGTCATTCTCGCCGTGCGAGTGCCGGGCCGGGTTTCGGAGCCCACGTTTCTCTCGGCGCTCTCCGACCTGCATCATGAGCTCGAGGCCGAAGTGCCCTTCCTACGGCACATCACGAGCCTGATCGACGTCCGAGCGATCTCGGTCGATCGCGAGGGCGTGCGGGTGTCGCGGCTCCTCGAACAGAGGGCCCGTACGGAGCTCGATCGCGAGCGGTTGGAAGATCGGCTCGATGAGAATCCGCTCTACCGGAGCTGGGTGGTCTCGGAGAGCGGCGAGTACGTCTTTCTGACCCTCGAGTTCGAGGATCGAGCGCCGATCGAAGCGACCTCTCAGGCTGGTCTCGTCCAGTCGGTCTCGGGCGAATTCGATTTCGAAGCGGACGACGAGCATGGGGAGCGGCCGGTCACGACAGAGGACGATGCGACGATCGTTGCCGCCGTACGCGAGATCGTCGGCCGCCATGCTTCGGACGACTTCGAAGTCGTCGTTGGCGGCGGCGCGGTGATCGCGTCGACGGTGGGCGAGATCGTCCAGAGAGACCTGGTTCGTCTGCTGATCGCCGCCTCGCTCGTGATCGGCGTTCTGCTCCAGTGGGCACTTCGAAACGCTCGGAGTGTCTTGCTCGTCTTCGGCGTCGTCGGTCTGGCCCTGGGCTCGACGCTCGGCGCGATGTCCTGGCTCGGTGTCCCCGTTGGATTCGGAACCCAGATCCTTCCGACGTTCCTGCTCGCCGTCGGCGTCGGTTATGCCGTCCATCTACTGGTTCTGTTTCATGACGCCCAGCGGACCGAGCGCGACCGTCGTGCGGCAATGGAGCGCGCGCTCGAGAACAGTGCCAGACCGATCCTTCTGACCGCGCTCAGCACGATGGCCGGGCTGGCCTCGTTTGCTCCCGTACCGCTCGCACCCATCGCACAGGTGGGTCTCTTTGCTCCACTCGGGATCGTCACGGCGCTCTTCTATTCGCTGTTTATGCTTCCCGCGGCCGTCGTGCTGCTACCGCCCGCCTGGAGTCGTGGATGTGAAAGGCGCCTGAGGTGGGGAGACCGGATCGCCCGGCTGGGTCGACGGTGCGCGTCGGCTCCGGGCTGGGTTGCGTTAGCCGTCGCTGTCGCGATCCTCCTCTCGCTCGTCGGGATGGGTCGCCTCCGCTTGTCACACGATCCCGTCGCGTGGCTCCATGAGCGGACGCAGCTTCCCGAGACGGTTCGCTTGCTCGATCGCGAGATGGGCGGTGCGAACCACTTCGATCTCTTGATCGAGCCGCTCGAGGGCGTGGATTCGCGGTCGGGCGAAGTCCTGCGCCGTCTCGACGCACTCGAGCGGGAGCTGCTGGCAGACACCTCGAACGCCATTCGCCCCGGCAAGATTCTGGGACTCCATACGGCAGTCCGGGAAATGAACCAGGCGCTTCACGATGGAGACCCTTCGTTCTACCGCGTGCCGACGGACGATCGACTGGTCGCGCAGGAGCTCCTGGTCTTCGAGAATGGCGGGCGAGACGCGCTCGATCGGTGGGCGGCACCGGACTCGAACGCCCTGCGACTCACGCTCCAGCTCGATTGGATGGATTCCTATCGTGCCGTCCCCTATGCGCGGGAGGTCGTCGCGATCGCGCGAGCACGTCTCGGGGACCTGGCGAAGGTGACGCCGACGGGTCTGTTCAACCTCACGAACGAGACCTTCGTCTCGGTGCTCGACAGCATCGTTTCGAGCTATCTCATGGCGTTCGGCGTGATCGCCTGCCTGCTGCTGATCGTCTTCGGCGATCCGCGCATCGGACTCGCGAGCCTCCTTCCCAACCTGGTTCCGATCCTCGGGACACTCGGCTGGATGGGCTGGATGGAGATACCCATCACGGCGTTCACGCTGCTCGTCGGGAGCATCGCGTTGGGCCTGGCGGTCGACGACACGATCCATTTCGTCCATGGATTTCAGCGGCGTCGATGCGCGGGGGCGAGCGCGATGGAGGCGGCAGAGGGGACGCTCGCCACGAGCGGTGTGGCGGTGCTCTTTACCTCCGCGGCGTTGATCGGTGGCTTCCTGGTCTTCGCGCTCGGGGATCTCGTGGCGCTCGCCGAGTTCGGCATGATGTCGGCCGTCGCAATCGGATTGGCGCTCGCCGCGGACGTCGTGCTCTCGCCCGCCCTCTTCGTCTGGCTCGCCCGTTCGAAGCCCCGCCGTCGGGCTCGATCGAAGCCAACCCCTGACGCTGGAGCCTTGGCCACGGTTTCGCAAGAATGAGACGAAGGTATCCGGAGGCCGAATGGAATCCTTCGAGCAGATGTTGACCGGTGGACATCCGAATTCGCTGGGGCGAACGGTGGAGGTAGTCGACCTCGTGCTGGCAGACCGCCGACGGCTGGACGAGCTCTATCGTTGCTACTTCAGCGAGGACGAAGTCGTCCGATTGCGTGTCTCGAGCGCGATGAAGCGCGTGACGACCGAGCATCCGGAATGGACCATGGACTTCATGGACGGACTACAGAGCGACATCGCAGCGATCGACCAGGCATCGACGCAATGGACCCTGGCTCTGCTCTTCGACCTGACCCACGAATCGCTGAACGAAGAGCAAAGAGCGCGGGCCGTCGAGATCATGAAGGACAATCTGGCCCACCACGATGACTGGATCGTGCTGAACAATACGATGCAGGTCCTATTCGACTGGTCCAGAGAGGATCGAGCGCTGCGTCGTTGGTTGAAGCCGCAGCTGGAAGAACTGACGAACGAATCGAGGAAGTCGGTCGCGCGGCGCGCAACCAAGCTGTTGGCCCGGTTCTAGAGGCCCTCTAGCGTTCGCCAGTGCTTCCCCTTTCTCCATCCTCATTGGTTCCGACCTGGCCTCAGGGTGCAGGCGGACACGCGACCGGATCGTCGTTCCCCTTCATCTGGCGACACAGATGCACGCCGATCAGCTGCCAGTCATCCGCGTTTGCGTAGGGGGCGTTCACGATCCCGTCTGCGTGGGGTCGGAAGACGAGCTTGCCGCGTTCGTCACGCACCCAGGTAGCGACCAGTGCACGCGGCCGGACGTTCGGACCGGCATCGTAGTCGGCGAAGAGGTCTGCGCCAAAGCCCGTGAACCAGACGTTGTCGAAGTCCATCTGGCGACCGAGCCAGATCTCCTCCACCGGCCCTTCCCAGGTCTGCCGAATCAGTACGTGCGTGGTTCGCATCTTGAAGAGCGGTCGCTTCTCCTCGTCTTCTCGATCCCGCAGCCAGAGCAGGTGGAAACGCCCCTGAACCGGATCGCCGGGCCCCGGCGGTACGTAGGCGGCAGCCGGCCGCCCGTAGACGTTGCGCGGCGGCAAGCCTTCCATGACGTCACGAAGCTGGAATCGCGCCTCGCCCGCCGAGATTCCGACGTATCGGTACGCCTCGAGCCCGTGGTCCTCCGTTGCAAAGAACCCATAGAGGTCGCGGTCGGTCGAGGCCGCGGGAAGAACCGTGTTGAAGAGCGCCGGCGAGGCGCGGTCTTCCAATACGATCACACCATCGTCGTCCGCGACCGAGTAGGCCGGGCCCCACGCTCCGTTTCGCCACTCACGCAGCTCGACCGTCTGATCGGGTCGTTTCGTCACGAGTAGAAGACCCCGTCCGTCGAAGGTCGGTGCGAGCGATGGCTCGCCGATCGCCGTACCGACCGGCGCAATACGCCGCGGCTCCTGCCAGATGGGCGTCGTGCCTAGGTACCGCAGGTGACGCTCGAAGAGGCTTCCGTCGGGATGGATCGCGACGACGGCGGCGACGACCTGACTGCCCACGAGATAGCGCTCGGCGTCGACACCCACGGCATAGAGCCTCGCCGTGTAGGCCGGTGACCAGCTCGCGTCGTCGCAGCCCTCTTGCGTAATCGCCTCGCACTCCCAGCTCGAGCGACTGAAGCGGTAGTGCACTTCGCTCGTGGCAGGATCGACGAAGAACGCGTGGAGCGCGCCGCCGACTTCGACGAGCGCGGGGCTCGCCTCGCTGGTCGACCCTTCGAGGGTGACGCGGTTGTAGCGCGTCCCTTCGCAGCCACCACCCGTGCTGTTCGCCATGGCGCGCACGGTCTGGCCCTGTGGCGCGATCACGCCGTCGCGATTCCAATCGATGTGGCCTGCTTCGCGATCGACTCGGAAGCGAAATACGTCCTCGAGCGCGTCGAGGTAGGCGTCGTCGCGGCCCAGGGCATCCTCCCATTCGATGAGACGCGCGTTGTTGAGCGTCGGCGCACCGAGACCATCCGAGAAGCCCGCGCTCGTGCCGTAGGCGTAGTTCATCAGGCTCTTGTAGTTGGGCTTGCAGTTGAAGTCGACCTCACGCAGGGGTGCACCGCCGTGGTGGAGTCCGAAGGTGTGGCCCGTCTCGTGCGCTACGACGAAAGAGCTCGCGAGGTTGTAGCTGGCGCCGAAGCCGAGCCCAGCCTGACCGCCACCGCCTACGTATCCCAGGTGGTACCGGAACACACCGCGTCTTCTCTCGGACATCTCCGTCTGCCAGACGTCGTTCGCGTGCTGTCCCTTCCACTCGTCATCGACCCGGATCGCGTCGACGCCATTGAATCCGCCCCAGTCGCCGAAGATCGTGGCATCTGCGGGATTCATGGAAGGAACGCCCGTGTCGAGGTGGACGTTCACGCCGGGCTCCCCGCTCGGGTTGTTCAGCAGGTTGGCCTGATAGAGACGGCGCAACGGGCTCGTCGTCCCTTCGCTCGCGTAGGCCGCCGCGAAATCGCGGGCTACCTGGGCCGGCATCATGGAGACGGCGCCGGCGAGGTTCTCCTCCCGGGTGCGCCGCATGAAGTCGACCTCGATGAAGAGATCCTTGTGGCGCGGGTCGGCACCCCAGAGCGGCAGGGGCAGCCCGTTCGCGACGTGCCCACGCGCCTCCCAACCGTCGAGCAGTGCGTCGCCGTCCGTGTCGCGAGGGTCGACCGCACGCCGACAATCGAATTGATGTCCGTTCGGACCGGTCGCGATTCCCCGCAGCCGAGCGCACGTGCCGAGAGCGCGCTCGAGCTCGAAGCCGAGCCAGTCGCGATCGTCGTCGTGACCGGGCAGATAGCGATCGTTGCGCAGCAGCCGGAGCGGACCGCCCGTGGCCCCGGGAGAGGCGATCGGCTCCGGTGGCTCGAGATCACCGGGATCTTCCACCAGCGGCGGGATCTCCGGTCCGTCCGGTCCGATCGGGCGCCGCCGGGCGAAGGAAACGCTCGGGCCGTCCGAAAAGCTCAGGCTCCCGCCGAAGGCCGCCGTCGCGCTCAGACTCGAGAATGCGGCCGTCCACCCGCCGCCGATCGAGGGTGGCGAGGGGCTCGTTGACCCGTCCGAGATCGTACCGGTGGTCGTATCGCCCGCAATCAGGATACGACGTGGACCCTTGTCGAGGGACACGTCGAGGGTGACCCGGTGGCCCGCGACGATCGCGTCGCGGGTGCCCAGCGCGCTCGGAACCCGGTAGGAGACCATGCCGGACACGTTGCCGCCCGATCGTTTCGAAGCGATCTGCTGACCATCGGCAGCGAGTAGGAGCGAGACGACGCGTGCCCCCGCGCCATTCGGAGGCCGAACCACTTCGAGGCGCTCGTTCGTTCGGAGCCCCGCAAGGCGTGTACGCAGACCGCCGAACTCGACGTCGTGAAGCCACTCCCAGCCGTCGAGGGCGACGTCGCAGCGACCGTGCGTCTGGCTATTCGCCGCGCGAACGAGCAATCGGTAGTGGTCGGTCTCGTCGGGCGTGAAGACGAGCCGCGCGGCGCGGCCTGAGCCACTGTTGTCGTCACGCGCCAGATCGCGGCCGAAGTCGTCGACGACGTGCAGCACGGGATCGGATCCAGGCTCGAGGTTGTAGGTCTGAAACGTGTACGGCGTTCCACCCGTGAGCAGGACGCGGAATTCGGAAACGACGCCCGCTTCGCCTTCGAAGATCATCGGAAGACCACGGTCTTCGAGAGTCGAGCTAGCAGTGGGGGGCGCAGGCGTCGTTGGCACGGTCGAAAGGCTCCCCTGCCCCAGGGCGACGTTGTGCGTCTGGAACATCGCCGCGAAGCCGTTCGGCGTCGCGAGCACCGACGTCACAAGGAACGATGTCGCAAGGAACGCGGCGAGCGGGCCGCCGCCACGACGAAGGCGTCGAGTCGGCTCCGCGAGCGGGCGTACGAGTCGAGAGCGATGGCGGAACATGGCAGACCTCCTGGATCCCGATGGGCCGCACGTGGCGGCCGGCTCGATCCAGGAGTCCTCGACATTGCTCGAGATCGTTCAGAAAATTCGCACGACCCCGCGAAAGAATCGATCTCGTGTGAAGCACTTCTCGCCATGCGGCGACGTGGGTGAGTGGCGTCGCCTGCCGTCGAGACCCGGCCTAGAACTCGACGCAGAGGACGTCGAGGTTCGAGCCGGGTGTCACGTCAGTGAGTCCGGTGCTGGGCTGACCATTGCACTTGAGCACGTTCGCGCTGCCGGAGCCATTCCCGTCGAAGCCCGCGCGTGCGTTGTCGCTCATGACGCTCGAGTTGACCGTGACCAAGCCGAGAAGGCTATGGACGCCGTCCAGATCGTTCGCGGAGGCATTGCTTCCCGAGATGAGACTGTAGCGGCCCGCGGAGACCCCGTTTCCTCCGTTCCCTGTGCTCACGGAGTCGGTCAGGAGACCTCGCTCACCCATCGAGAATCCATGTGATCCGTTGTCTCGAGAGGTGCAGGCGTGGATACGCGTCGCGGACGTAAAGGACATTCCGGCGTTGGCGTTCTCGGTCGCACTCGAGTCTCGGACGTTCGCACCGAAGTTGCCCGTGATCCCTACGTTGCCGTTCTCGTGGGCGATCACCGATTCGACCACCCCGTTCGAGCCGATCCAGGCACCGTGATTACCGTTCTCGATCAACGCCAGGTTCTCGAGGCGCACTTCAGTGCTGGCGAACACGCCGTTCAGCCCCATCCGCGCGATCGTGCCGTTGCGAACCGCCCCGCCCTTGCCGGAAGAGAAATAGACACCCGTTCGCACCGAGCCCAGGCAATTGTGGATGGGACCCGTGGCGCGACACCGCTCGATCGTGAAGCCATTCAGGTCGAGGTCGACGTTATCCGCGGTGATCTCGACCATATCCAGCCCGTTCCCGATCACGTAGCCGTGGCCGCCGACGAGATTGCTCGTGAGGCGGTACGAGCCCGAGCGGGTGATGGTTACCGGAAATCCGGGAGCGTCACCCGGTGTCACGCCGCCGGCCAACGCCGCCGCGTGATTGATTTCGATAACCCCGTCGACCGCGAAGCCCGTTCCCGGAACGAGCGCGAGAGCCCCGAAGACCTGCACGAACCGATTGATCAGATGCCGCATGGAGCGCGCCTCCCTACCGATGAGACCTCGAGGATGGCGCGTGGGCTCGGGGCCGACCGTGAAGGGCTTCACGGAAGTCGACGAATCCAGGCTGGCGAGCATGCGTTACGCTCGCTCGACCGCGGGAAACGCGGGACGGGGAGAGCTCGGGTGGACGTCGCGGACAAGAACATCGTCGTCACGGGCGGCGCAAACGGCATCGGCCGCGCGCTCTGCGAGCGATTCGCCCGCGAGGGCGCCAGGCACGTCACGGTCGTCGACCTCGACGAATCGGGGGCCCGCCGCGTCGCCGACTCGATTGGCGGCGCTGCGCGAAGGGTCGACGTCGCCGACCGGTCCGCGGTCGAGGCCCTCGTCGACGACGTCGAGGCTACGGCAGGGCCGATCGACCTCTTCGTCTCGAATGCCGGGATCCTCGTGATGGGCGGCGCCGAGGCGTCCGTCGACGACTGGCAGACGATCTGGGACGTCAACCTGATGGCACACGTCCACGCTGCCCATGCGGTACTCCCCGGCATGCTCGAACGGGGCGGTGGCGCACTACTCAATACGTGCTCGGCTGCCGGACTACTCACGCAGATCGGCTCGGCCCCCTATGCCGTCACCAAGCATGCGAGTGTCGCCTTCGCCGAGTGGCTCTCGATCACCCATGGCGATCGCGGCATCCAGGTCTTCGCGCTCTGCCCACAGGCGGTCAACACGAACATGACGGCGGGCATCGAGGACGGCGGCGTCGCCGGCGTCGATGGGATGATCGAGCCGGAGGACATCGCCGACGCCGTGATGCGTGGCTTCGCGGAGGAGACGTTCCTGATCCTTCCCCACGAGAGCGTACGCACCTACTTCCAGCGCAAGGCCGCTGACTACGATCGCTGGATCAGGGGGATGCGGCGCCTCCAGGCGCAGTTCGGCGAGGGCTAGTCGATCCGGCCCGAATCACGAAGCGAAGCGCCCGCGAACGCGTCGGGGCACGGCTCGAGTCGGGTAGTGCGGGATCACGCCGCCTGGTATCATATGTGTACATATGAATTGACCAGAGTTGTCTTGATCGAGGACGGGACTCGATCAACGACTGTTGGCCTAGACCGACGCGAGGCATGCCGAGGTGGAGCACGACGACGCGGGAGACCAGAGCTCGAGTATGGAGCCAGGCGACACACCCAATCAGGCTCGACGCCCGGACTCGACTGTTGCCGGACGACTCGCGGCGGCATGCCGCCGCCACGGCGTCGAGTACGCACTCGGCCAGAGCAATCCGATTCTCTTTCATCTCGCCGCGCCAGCCGCCGGATTGAAGAACATCACGTACAGGATGGAGAACGCCGGCGGCGCGATCGCCGATGGATACGCGCGCGTGAGTCGACAGGTTGCGGTCGTGACCGCACAGAACGGACCCGCCGCAACACTCCTGGTCGCACCGTTCGCGGAGGCATTGAAATCTTCGGTGCCGATCGTCGGAATCGTTCAGGAAGTCCCTGCGCGTGAGCGTGAGCGAAACGCGTTCCAGGAATTCGATCACCGCACGTTGCTCACAAGCTGCACCAAATGGGTGGGGCGCATCGATCATCCCTCGCAACTCGAAGACCTCGTCGACATGGCCTTCCGCATCGCTACGAGCGGTCGCTGTGGACCGACCGCGCTGCTCCTTCCGGCAGACCTCCTTTCGGAGCCCGCACCCGAGCCCCGGCGTCGATTTTCCGCGGGGCAGTTTCCGCTCGACCCCACCGTGCCAGCGCCAGATCGCATCGACGAAGCGGCAGACCTCGTACTCGCCGCCGAACGACCCGTCATCATCGCGGGCGGTGGCGTCCACCTCTCGGGTGCGGCCAGCGCACTCGAGGCCATGCAGGATGCCATCCATCTTCCCGTCGCGACGACATTGATGGGCAAGGGCGCCGTGTCCGATCGACATCCGCTCTCGATTGGGCTGATCGGGAACATCCTCGCTCGCGGAAATCGCGCTTACGGCGCACGCGAGCTCGTCACGGAGGCCGATCTGATTCTCCTCGTCGGAACCCGAACGGCTGCGAACGGGACGGATGCGTGGTCGCAATACCCACCCGATGCTCGCTTCCTCCATATCGACATCGATCCGACCGAGATCGGCCGGAATTACGAAGCGTTTCGTCTCTTGGGTGACGCCCGGCTCGTCCTCGATGCACTCCGCGCTCGCCTGCTCGAGAGAGAGCCATCCGCGTTCGCGGCGCGACGACCGGAGATCGAAGCGCTGATCGCTGGAGCCACCCGGGATGCCGACGCGCTGACCCGACATCTCCGTAGCGACGACCGAACGCCGATTCGGCCCGAGCGACTGATGGCAGAGATCGATCACCGAATCGGCCCGGGAACGATCGTGGCGGCGGACGCCAGCTACTCGTCGATCTGGACGACGCTCTGCCTGAACGCGCGGCAGGCGGGTGCGCGCTTTCTCGTGCCCCGTGGACTCGCGGGTCTCGGATGGGGGCTGCCCCTCGCGATGGGCGCCCAGCTCGCGCGACCCGACGAGCGAGTCGTTTGCGTCGTCGGCGACGGCGGCTTCGCGCACGTGTGGGGAGAGCTCGAGACGCTTCGACGGCACGAGCTTCCGATCATCGTCATCGTTCTCAACAACGAGGTCCTGGCCATGCAGGAAGAGCTCGAGGTCTACCTTCACGACCGTCATACCGACACGCGTTTCTCACCGGTCGACCATGCCGCGATCGCTCGCGCGTGTGGTCTTCACGGAGTGGAGATCCGTAAACCTGGGGAGATCGGTCCCGCCCTGGACGCGGCCTTCGATTCCCAAATCGCAACGCTGCTGGACGTTCACGTCGATCCTTCGGCGAGACCGCCCATGACGCTCTATGCGGAGCTGCCGAGCCAATTCGAAGCGCCGCGATCACGGACCGAACTTTGACTGGAGATTCTCGATGCGAACTTTTTCCTTCGGACAACCGGAAGGTGCGATCATCCAGGTCTCCTTCGTCGTCGAAGACCTCGACGCCTCCCTCCGCGCCTTCGCCGACGAGTACGGACTGGGGCCCTGGCGACGATATCGGCTCGGCCCGGACGCCGAGGGCCTCGTCTACCACGGCAAGCCGGTTCATATGGACCTGTCGCTGGCGCTGTCCTTCTCGGGAAGCCTGATGGTGGAAATCGTCGAACAACACTGCCAAACCCCATCCGTGTTCCGCGAACACGTAGAGCGAGTCGGATACGGACTCCATCATCTCGCGCGCGGGAGCGTGGATTTCGACCGGGATCGAAAGAGGCTCGAAGAGTCGGGACGAGAGGTTGTGTACTCCGCCTGTACCTCCGGCGGGTCGCGCATCGCGTTCTTCGAGGGCGTACTGCCCTTCGACAGCTATCTCGAGCTCATCGAAGTCGACGAAACGACCGAGGAGATCTATCACGCACTCAAGCAGGCAGCCGAGTCGACCGGGGGAACGACAGCCGTCTGGACCGGATAGCGGGCACGAGATCGACTCGACTTCGATTCGCGCCCACGCATGATCCACGCAGCAGATCCTCGCAGCGAGATCCGATGTTCGACGAGGCTTCAGCGAAATCGCGGGCGACGGCTCGATCTAGTCGAGATTGCGCTCGTTGAACGTGCTCGCAACGACACCCTCGCTAAGCAGCCGTTCGATCTCGTCGCGGCCCAATGACAAGAGTTCCTGCAGGACGAACGTCGTGTCCTCGCCGAGCCGTGGAGGCGGCTTGGCATCCGCCAGCTCCGTTCGGGACAGTCGGATCGGATTCACGAGCGAAGGAACGGTTTCTCCCGACTCTCGGCGAAGCTCTCGATAGAGCCCGTCGACGCCCCGTGCGTCCCGATGGAAGACCTGATCCAGCGTGCGAATGGGTCCACACGGGACGCCTGCACGATCGAGCGCTTCGACCCAATGACTCGTTGGCTGCTGACGGGTGCGCGTCGAGATCGCTTCGATCAGCCGCTTCCGGTTTTTCACCCGGTCCGCGTTGGTCCTGTATGCATCGTCGCTCGAAAGGCGCTCGAGTCCCAGCGCGCCACAGAGCATTCGGAACTGCGAGTCGTTGCCCGATGCGATCACCATCTCTCCATCGGCGGTGGGAAACGACTCGTAGGGAACGATATTCGGATGCGCATTCCCCAAGCGACCAGGCACTCGATCCCCGACGAGATAGTTCATGGCCTGATTGGCCAGGACCGCGACCTGGGATTCGTGAAGGGAGATATCGACGTGCTGCCCTTCTCCGCTCGACTCCCGTTCGCGAAGCGCCGCGAGAATACCGATCGTCGCATAGAGGCCCGAGAAGAGATCGGAGACGGCAACTCCGACTTTCACGGGCCCGCTGCCCGGCTCCACGTCGGGCCTACCCGTAATGCTCATGAGGCCGCTCATCGCCTGGATGATGAGATCGTATCCCGGACGAGCGCGATCTGGACCCGTCTGCCCGAATCCAGTGATGGAGGCGTAGACGAGGCGCGGATTCACGCCCCGCAGACTCGGATAGTCGAGGTCGAAGCGAGCGAGATCCCCGGTCTTGAAGTTCTCGACGAACACATCCGCACGGCCTGCCAGCTCACGCACGAGCGAACTGCCCTCGGGCTTCGAAAGGTCGATCTCGACCGATCGCTTGCCGCGATTGGCAGAGAGGTAGTAGGCTGCATCTCCCCGACTGCCGTCGGATGCCTCTTCGAACGGAGGCCCCCAATGACGCGTATCGTCGCCCACCTTCGGTCGTTCGATCTTGACGACCGTTGCGCCCAGGTCGGCGAGGATCTGCGTACACCACGGCCCGGCGAGCACTCGACTCAGATCCACGACGAGCGTCCCCGACAGCGGCAGACCCGTGTCGCTCGGATCGTCTCGATCTTGGAGCCGATCAGTCACCAGCGAGCGCGTCGATCTCGGCCAGAAGTGCTTCCCTGACTGGCGTCACCGAGGTCAAGGGTACGCGAATCCGGGAGACCTCGTGTTCCGTGTACGGAGCGAAGCCGCGAGGGACCTCGCCCGGACTGAACTCGGACAGCATCCAGTTGAGCACCGCGGCGACCTGGGCATCCGTGAGCGACGACTGCGCTGTTCCAGGAACTCGGACGAGAAATTCACGACCACCGGGTACGAGCAGAAAGCGGCCCATGCTGTCCTTCAGCGGAGGCACCTTGCCCGGCGTTCCCGCACCATCGCTCCTATGACAGCCCATGCAATGGAGCGCGTAGAGCACATCCGGACTGGCCGCATGACTCGGCGCGGCCCACGCGAGTCCCGAGAGAAGCGAGAGAATGGTCGCGAGAGTCGACCGCGTCCAGGCCTCCGCGCTTCTCACTTCTCCTCCTCGGTGGCAACGCCGAGAACGACGGCCAGAGAGCAGTGATAGGCGATATCTCCGGTGCTCCCCGCACACCAATTGATGTCGTTCGACAGCGGCGGATTGTGAACCGGCTTGTCGCCTTCGTTCTTGTTACAGAAGCACCGACCACAACCAGATTTTCCACAGCAATCGTTGTAGGAGATGATGTAGTCCATGCCGTCGCCAGGATTTCGACACGTCCCGACCCAGGTGATCGGCGAAGCGACGGTGCCGGGAGGACAAGCTGTGGCGCTTCCTCCACAACATGCGCAGAGATAGCCGTCGATCGAGCAGTGACGCCAGTAATCGCAGCTCGTGGGATCGGCCGCGGCACTCTCGAGCGCCGCCTCGTCGGGCGTCGCAGCTCGTTCGCCACCGGCGGCGCTCGCCCTTGCCACCGGTAGCAGGGGAACGGCCGCCGCTCCCACGACCATCGACCCGATTCTTCCGAGGAAGCCGCGACGCGAAGTACGTCGTGCAATCCCACGCAATGCGAGCTCCGAGAGTTGGTCGACCGTCTTCATGACAGCTCTCCTTTCGTTCATCAGGCTACGTCCAGCTTGCGGTCGGCTGAACTCTCGACCTCGAGCATGTACTCCTGGATCGACCCGACCCCACGCTCCATGGCCTCGAGCAGGCTCTCGAGGTGTTCGCGACTGTTGACCAGGCCCTGGCCTCTCACGATCCCGTCTCGATCGATCAGCACGGCGTGTGGAAGGCGCCCAACCCGAAAAGCGACGCCTAGCTCCGCCGACACGACATACGGGAAATCCTCGAGTCCCTTCTCGTGACGAAACGACCTCTGCCGCGCCAGGTCTCCGTCACTTGCGAACACGACGTCCAGCCTCGATGATTCCGCGGCGTGGAGACTTCGAATCGCCGGGATCAGCTGATCACATACGGGGCAAGTGGGCGAGAGAAAGAAGAGGAGCGTGCCGCGATCCGATCGCGATCGTCCGCCGACCGTGAGTGGCGATCCCGAGATCGTTTCCAGCTCCAGCGCAGGAGCGGGCTCTCCGACGCGGGGCCCCTTGCCTAGATCGAGTGCCCCAACGGGCGCGATTCGCTCGTGCAGGACGCCGATCTGGCGCGAGAGTACGAGCACCAACGCACCCAGCGTCAATACTGCGAGCCAGAGAACCGCGTTCGAAATCCAGAGGGCTTCCATCTACTGCCCTCCCGACTCGGCGACCGATGGCCAGCCAGACGTGGCCGCGAGCTGATTCGCGGCGGCGTAGCACACGCCGGCACAGAGGACGCCAGCAATGACGGTCACGGCGTCTCCCAGCTCGAGTGCCCTCGCGCCCGGAGGCAGCAACGTCGCGACGCTGGCCACCATCAGGACGACGTTTCGCGCGAGGATCCACTCATCGATCGTCTGCCGCCCGACCCCCGAGAAGCTGCATCCACAATCCAGATCGCGACGACCCCGCCATAGGTTCATTCCGACGGCCGCCGAGTAGACCAGCAGTAGACCACACGAGGCAAAGCCGGCGTTCTGCCATTGCGTCAGCAGGACGGCGCCAACCAGGATCTCCCCGAGCAGGATGACCGGCACCGCAGCGCCCACGACTGCCTCCGGAAGGATCTCGTAGCCCGCCAATACGGACTCGAACGAACGACGTTGCCGCAGCTTGGAAACGCCCGAAATGAGCCACAGGAGCGCCAACGCGAGCGTGACGACCAACTTTATCGCGGGATCGATCGTCATCACGATTCCTCCAGCATGTCAGTGCACCTGCAGGAAGGTCGGATTGCTTCCCGCCTCTTCGATCGCACGTAGATGCTGGCCCTTTCGGGCGTCGTACACGTCGAGCGTCGAGCTGACGATCATCGCACCGAAGAGAAGGGGTGCGTCATCCTGTGTGACCTGAATCGAAGTCGTAAAGTTCGCCAGCGAGATCTTGCGAACACGCTTTCGCGTCTCCAGATCGTAGACCCAGACATCGACACCTCCATCCTTGTGCGAGTCCTTCTCTCCGACGTGAACGAGAGAGTAGAGCGTTCCGGACTTCTCGTGGACGGCCAGGTGCTGGACGCCTCCGATCTTCCATCCCTCCGTTCGCTCTGCATCTGTGAACATCGACCATTTCGGGCCGAAAAGGGGACTCTTCGAACTGACGTCCACGCTGTGCACGATTCCATCGAAGGACACGAATACCCAGGTATCCTTCCAACGGACACCCTTCTCCGTGATCGGATCGGCCGGATCGAAGAACCTCTCCTTTCTACTCTTGTGATCGAGCTTGCCTTTGCGCGTGAGGTCGACGGTCATGATCCCACCATTCGCGCACAACATCTCGAACCGACGATCGCCGCTCGGATAGACGAGCGCGCAACCTGGCGTCTCGATTTCATCCGCGACCCTTCGTTTCTCGACGTCGACTACGGTCACGGACTGCGCGGGCGTGAAGTTATAGATGTAGGCGAAGCGATCGTCGTCGGAGATGCCGTAGTAGGAAGCCATCGGGATGCCGGAAGCCTTCTTCGGCGGTATCGAGATCTCTTCCTTGGGCGAGAGGGTCTTCGGATCGTAGACGGTGAGGAAGTCGCTCCGCTTGCCACGGGTGCCGCGCGAGAAATAGGTCTCGACGGCGTAGATTTCCTTCCCGTGAGACGGGAGCGTCAGCAGTCCGAAGAGATATCCGGTATTGAGGAGCCCGAGCATCTTTCCGGAATCACCGTCGAAGAGAAACGCCTTGCCGTCGGCGACCCCCGCGAACACCATGTCGTTGACCCAGACCCAATGGTCTCTCGCAGAGTCTGGAACAGTCGCGACCGTGACTTGCTCGCCCGTCAGCTCGCCGACCGCACCCGTCGAATTCGCGACGACCATGAACGCAACGGTGGTGGCGACTATCAGTCTACGCCCACGCAATCGTCCGAAGCCTTTCAAGCAAGAGCCGCTCTCTCCAAGCTGCATCCAACACCTCCCTCCAATCGCCTCTGAACTCCCCTCGACTACCCATTACGACGGATGCGCAAGGAGCTCAGAAGATGAGGCCCTCCACCGTGGCCGGTGCCGGCCACTGTTCCATCGACGCTCGGATCTGTGCTCCGATCTCCGCGGGCTTCCACGGACCTGCGGCGGGATCGCCCTCGACAATCTTGAACTGTGTCGGGACGAGTACGGAGACCCGGTTTCCGCTGATCACGAACTGGCGCCCCGTTATGTCGGACGCCTCGTCGGAACAGATCCAGGCGATCGCCGGCGAGACCTTTTCCGCAGCATACCGCTCCTCCGACCCTTCTGGGAAGATCGAGGCCGTCATTCGAGAGAAAGCGTTGGGCACGAGAGCATTCACGGTGATGCCCGCCTTGAAGGCCTCGATGGCCAGGCACCGCATGAAGCCAGCGATGCCGGCTTTGGCTGCCCCGTAGTTGGTCTGTCCGAAGTTTCCGATCAGACCCGAGGTCGAGCTCGTCACGACGATCCGACCACCTTCGCCCTGCTCCAACATGTGAAGATAGGCTGCACGCGTGGGCTGATAGGTACCGTTCAAGTGGACGTCGACCACGGGGTACCAGAGATCATCGGTCATCTTCTTGAACGACTTGTCGCGCAGGATTCCGGCGTTGTTGATCAGGATGTCGAGTCGACCGAAGTTCTCGACCGCGCATTCCACCATCGCCTTGGCATCATCGGCGCTCGTAACCGACCCGAAATCGGCGACGGCCGTGCCGCCCAGGCTCCGAATCTCCTCGACGACCTGCTCGGCCACGCGCGTTCCCGACTCCGATCCGTCGAGTGACCCGCCGAGGTCGTTCACGACGACCGCAGCCCCTTCACGCGCCAGACAAAGGGCATGCGTGCGTCCCAAGCCTCCACCTGCGCCGGTGACGATTGCCACCTTGCCGTCGAGCAGTCCCATCCTCGCACCCTCCGTCTCTTTTCTCGATTCACGTGCCATGCCGCTTCGTCGACCTCGTCGTCGAACGAGCCTCTCTGCGTCCGATCAGTCGGTAAACCCGTGCCATCGGTAGTCGGAAAAGACGACATCAGACTCGCGATCGACGAGTCGCATACGACCGGCACGGACGCGGCCCTCAGCGTCCCGCAGATTCCTCATCACACGATAGTCCGCGCCACACAGGACTTCTCGCCGGAAATCGACCCGGATGTCCTCGCGTCGCGTATCGCCTGTGGCTCCTTGCGGCCGTGCGTCCTCGAAGAGATGGGCATGGAATCTTGCGTTCAGATGCCCCAAGTGATCACATCGCGCAGCCTCAACCGTCCCTTCCTCGACGGCCTCCCACTCCCTCTCGTCCGGCTCGTCCGCTGACACCTCGTCCTCCGATCCAATCGATCCCTCGGCAAGGCCTCGATATTCGCCCGATGGCTCGTTCGTTCGTGCCCTCAGGAGACTGCGAACGTCTTTCGGAACCGCCGCGGATCGACGCTCGTCCAGATCGAAGAAAACGTGGGCTCCGACTCCGACTGCACACGTTTTTCGGGCTTCGACATCCCTGATCTCATGGACGAGTCGGACGCTCTTCGTTCCGATTTCCGCCAGGCGCGATCGAACCGCCAGCGACGATCCCACCTCGGCCCGTCGAAGAATACGCATGTTGTATCGCCCCATCACAGTCGCAAGTCGACGGCGCGCGAGTGCTCTGCGTCCGATGCCGCAAAGATCCCAGAAGAGGAAGGACGAATCATCCATAACATCGAAGTAGTGCTTGCAGTGGATCCGGTCGGCATGATCGCAGGCACTGGGGAAGACGATGCACGACCCGGTCGCGAACCAACGCTCGTCCCTGCGTCGATCATCACTGCGACCCGTCTCCTCAATCCCCGAGGTACGCAATGAAATCCATCTCCGCGATGAGCCCTTCCTCCGCCAGCGAGACGACCTGAACAGCCGTCGCTGCCGGATAGTCCGCCCCCGCCGTGTCATAGGCACCGATTCGAATCGGCGCCGCCTTGAAGAACTCCTCCCAATCGGTCACGAAGCTGTTTTCCCGGACGACGTCCTCGAGACCAGCTCCGTGCATTGCTAGGATCTTTCGAAGTCGTTCGTAGATCACCGTGATCTGCTTCTCGCCATCACCGGGTGCCAGCACACTGCCATCGTCGTTGAAGGCAACGAGGCCTCCGATATAGAGGATGTCGCCGGCGCGTCGGGATACCGACACACCGTACTGGCCATAGACGCGCTTCATTGCCTCGCTGTCTGCCGTGCTGATTTCAGGTCGTGCATGTGAGCATCCCAGCACGAGCAAACAAAGAGCTGGAACGCTCAGTCTCGCGATACGTCCACTGAAGTGCATACTCTCGATCATTCTATACCTCCTCCTTCGACGCCCGAGCTCGCGGGCGATCAAGAATCGTCCGCGGCCATTTCCCGAAGCACGAACTTCTGGACTTTCCCACTCAGCGTAGTCGGAAATTCGTCCATCACGACCATAGCTCTGGGAATCTTGAACGATGCCAGCTTTTGAGCGCACAGCTGGCGGACTTCTTCGATCGAGAGCTGGCCTCGTTCACGATCCGGGATCACGCAGGCGACGGGAACCTCACCCAACCGCGCGTCCGATCGACCGACGATCTGTACATCGAGGATCCGAGGGTCGCTCCTCAGGAGTGCTTCGACTTCCACGGGATCGACGTTCTCACCACCGACCTTCAGGATATCTTTGTAGCGACCCAGGAATCGGATCGAACCATCAGGCTGTTCGATCGCCTGATCGCCGGTGCGAAACCACCCTTCGCGATCGAAGGCTGCTGCCGTTGCCTCGGGATCTCCGTAGTACCCGAGGAACATCTGGTAGCTGCGAACGCAGAGCTCCCCGCTCTGCCCGGGCTCGGCGAGCTTGCCCGTGTTCGGATCGACGATTCGAAACTCGTAGCCGGGAAGCGGCGAGCCCGACGACGAGCATCGCGCATCTCGGGAGTCGGAGAGTCTACCCAGCAGCGCTCCGCAGCCGACCTCGGTCATTCCCCAACCGGAGACGGCTGCCATCAGCCGCGCTTGCGTATCGCGCGCAATCGGCTCGGTACTCGCCATTCCTGCTGCCAGGATTCCGGTTCGCAGCGAACTCGTGTCGCATCGCTCGAGCTGCGTCGAAGAGAGCAAGTCGCCGAAGTGCGTATCGAAGCCGTGTATGACAGTGCAGCGATGGCGCTCGATCAGCGCGAGCGTCGCATCGGCCTCGAAGCGTTCCTGTAAGACCATTCTCGCACCTGCGAGCAGCATCGTCATCGGACCCTCGTAGAGTCCCAACGTGTGAAAGAGGGGCAGATACATGAGGATGGTGTCGGTCGGGCCGATGCCCAGACGATTCGACTCGTCCACGACGTTCCGGATTAGACAATGCGAGTGAACGACGCCTTTGGGTAGCCCCGTGGTCCCCGAGGTGAACAGGATGAACGCGGCTGCGTCGGGATCGACCGCACTGGCGCATCGCTCGAGCTCCGCATCGGAAATGGCCTGACCCCGAGCGACCAGCTGCTTCCAGGATTTCGTGTCGTCGCCGCTTGCATCGCCATCGACGACGACGAGAACACGCCGCCAATCGAGCTCGTCACCCGACTCCCCTCGCATCGCTCCGACCGCAGACGCCCGCACGACTCCGAGCGCCTCTCGAGACAGAGCGACGAAATCGACGTCTCCGACCTGGTCGCGGATCACGAGAACCGATGCGCCCGATGCGCTCAGAACGTGCGCGGCGTCCTGGATGCGCAATCGCGTGTTCATCGGAACCGCGATCGCTCCGACCCGCGTCGCAGCAAAAAAGGCGAGCAGCCACTCCGGCCGATTCGAGACCCAGATCGCGACCCGATCCCCGGGCTCGACGCCCAGGGCGAGGAGCCCCTTTGCGACGGCGTCGACGCGACTCGCGAACTCCGAAAACGACCATCTCGTAGACTCGAAGACCAACGCTTCGCGCTCGCCCCAACGCCGCGCGGCCTCCCTCGGCAAATCGCCGATCCGGATCTTCTCGAACCAGTCAGCCATCGTCTGCATCCGTCCCCGACTCGATGGCCTTTCTCGGCCACGATCCCCGCGTCTCGACCTGAAGTCGCGCGACGGCCCCCAGCTAGAGCGTTGCAGCCGTGCCGAACACCGTCGTCACCTGAGCCGACAGCGCCGCACCATTGCCATGCGCGATCGCGACCTCCGCACCCTCGATCTGACGCTCGCCTTGTCCGCCACGAAGCTGCTTCACCGCTTCGATCATGCACAGGGATCCGTACATGTTCGGGTGCCCGTACGATAGGCCCCCGCCGTTCGTGTTGACTGGCCGGTCGCCGCCAGGTCGAATCCGGCCGCTCGCCACGAAGGCACCGCCCTCGCCCTTCCTGCAAAAGCCCAGGTCCTCGAGGAAGAGCACCGTATTGATCGTGAAGGCGTCGTAGAGCTCGACCACGTCGATATCACCGATCTGGATGCCAGCCATCTCGAATGCACGAGGACCGCTCTCCGACGCGGGAGTAGTAGTCAAGTCGGCCATCTGGGAGATCTCGCGGTGCCAGATCGCCGCCGCACCTCCCAGGAAGTACACAGGAGGCTGCTTCAGATCACGCGCCCGATCAGCGGCAGTCACGACCATCGCAGTGCCGCCATCCGTCACGAGGCAGCAATCCAACGCGCGGAGCGGTGGACTGACGAATCGCGAAGCGAGCACGTCGTCGACGGTAAGCGGATCTCGCGCGAAGGCCCCGGCTGTCAACCTCCCCCACTTCCGAGCGGAGACCGCTACCTCGGCGAGCTGCTCGGGTGTCGTACCGAACTCGTACATGTGTCGCGACGTCGCCAATGCGTAGCCGCTGATAGGTACTTGGTAGCGATAGGCGCGCTCGAATTCGGGCGTCTCGATGTTTCCGTTGAGGTTTCGGGAGCTGCGCGCATCCGACCCGTAGCAGATCAGGACGTTCGTACAGAGACCCGCTTCGATCGCCGCGGCGGCATGGATGAGGTGATTCATGAACGATGGACCGCCGATCGAGTCGGCGCTGGTCCACTTGGGGCGGATGCCCAGATACTCTGCCACCGTGAGGGTCGGGAAGTAGTGATAGAAGGAGCTCGTACACAGACCATCGATCTCCTCGAGACCGAGGCCGGCATCATCGAGGGCCTTCGACACGGCAGATCCCAGCAGCTCCATCGAGTCCCATCCGGGACTCTTGCCGATCCCCGATTCCCCGATACCGACGACGGCCGTCCTGCCGCGGAGCGCCGCCGTCACGACTGCGCGTCCGGATAGAAGACGACGACAGGCTGTGCGTCGTCGACGTCCGCGTCTTCCCGAAGCCGCTCGACCCGACCCACAACGGGGAGACCGATCCTCACGTCGTGCGGATCGATTCCCTCTACCCGAGCGAGCATTCTCGGCCCCTCCTCGATATCGACCAGCACCAGGCTGTAGTCTCCCCCGGCCTCCTTCGATCGGAGAACGACGGAGGCGGCATACACGACACCCCGCCCGGACGCCTCGACCCACTCGAGGTCGGTCTCACCGGTTCCAGGCAACATCACGCGTGGATAGAGAACCGCTGTGCCCTTGGACCGAGAGCGTTGGATCATGAAGCGGCCCGACCGGAGGTGCTCCCAGAACTCCGCGATCGGCCCCGAGCTCCCTTCTCGAATCTCGACCGCGCTCGATCCCACTTCACCCGCCCCGCTGATTTCATACGTACACATACAATATCGACCAGACCTTGCCAACCAGGAATATCGGCTGCGGGGATCTCCGAGATCGACCCAACCCCACCCGCGGTCTCGGATACCCATTTCGCGGCTGAGAGCGCGCGCTTCGGCTCGTCGGGAAACCAACGAAAACCGCCCACCCTGGTGCCTGCCGGGGTGGGCGGAGGATCTCCAGACCACTGGGATCGGGGATCCCAAGGTCTTCGTCGTACGACTCTTTGTTGGCTTAGCGGCCTAGCTTGTTGGCTTAGCGGCCTAGCAGCACCGACCTCGGACGCGAGCGAGCCCGATCAGACCGAGAAGGCCCGTGCCGATGAGTGCCGCCGATCCGGGCTCGGGCGCAAAGCTAACGTCGATGGAGTGGATCACGCTGAACGAATCGCGCAGCGAGGTCAGCGTCCCCGCCCCGTCTCCCTGATAGACGTACTGGATACGTGGCGTCACGAGCGAGATCACTCCTTGATCGAAGCCCGTCCCCGTACGCGCATCGGTCCCCGTCTGCGTCGTCGTCGTGATTGCAGCGCCGTGCGGGTCGTACGCGAACGCCATCCCGGTAACCCAGGGTCCCTTGGACGATCCGATCGCCGCAGTCGCAGCGAGCTGCGGTGAGCCGCTCGGATAGGTCGAGCAACAGAGGGGAGCGCCACCGATTCCGCCCGGGTCGAACTGCCCGACCGATCCGCCGCCGAAGCTCTGGACGTCGGTCGCCTTGGCCTTGAGGATGCCGAGCGAAGTGGCGATGTCGAATCGATAGATCTTCGTGAAGTCCATCGCGACCTGGCCGCCGAAGCCGTTCGGACCGGGCGTCACGCGAACGAATCCACCCCGCGGCGTGCCAGTTACGGCCGGCTGAACCGCGTTCGTCATCGGCCCCACGACAGGAACCGAGGGCGTGAGGTAGTTGGGAACGAAGGAGCCCGCGTCGTTCATCTGCGTGATCCTGACGTAGACGTACGGGTACACGGGTGCCAACGTGAACGTGTAGCCGGGCGTGGCGCGGGAGAATGCCGAAGCAGGCACGGTAAAGCCGCCGTTCGCGGAGACGGACGCAGTCCCCGCATTGGGCCCCGGCGTGGGCCCAGCGATGGTGGTCGTCAGCGTCGGAATCCCGATGATGCCACCCGCCTGCTTACCCACACCCGTGAACAGCGCCGGCGCGGCAGCAGACACCGACGCCACGAGAATCAGTGCGGTCGCGATGGACGCGAGGGAAATTCCTCGTCGCATGGCGCGTCCCGCAACATCGAAATTGACTCTGGTCATGACAGCTCCTCCGTGACGAAGTGACGTTCGGCAGCGGCGATCGAGGTGCCCCTCGACCGTGTTCGTTCCAGGATCAGACTGCCCGATTCCCCACGGGGCTTCAATCGAAATTCGTATGCATACGAACATTATTCCTCTGCGGTGGTAAGCCCTGGAGCCAGATCGGGGGCCTCGCCTAAGGCACCCCGTAGCCAATCGCGCGAAGCTGCTGGAGCTGCATGTCGTCGATTTCGATTAAGGGCGCGGCCTCACCCCACGGCGCGTCCTGCCGCTCGAGATAGGCCTCGACGTTCTCGACGAGCGCCGTCACCCGATCGGGCTCGCGCGCCGAGACGTCCCGTAGCTCGCGCGGATCGACCGTCTTGTCGAAGAGCTGGGGTCGGCTCGGCACCCGCGCATCCCATATCAGCCGAAATCGACCCGAGTCGAGCGCCACGATCGGCTTGCCCTCCGATGGATCGCGCGACCAGTTCGAATCGAGGTGAGCGATCGCGGTCGACTCGGTCGAGGCGTCCGCCCCCTTTTCCGCCGCACGCTCGATCGCAGCCACCTGCGACTCGCCGTCCGTGTCCTCGAGTTCGGAGAGACCCAACAGATCCAGAACGGTCGGCCAGAGGTCGACGTTCCTCGTGAGCGTATCGACGACGATCGGCTCTTCGAGCCGGAACGGCAGACTGATGATCACGGGTGTCTGCGTCACCTCGGCATACACGTTGCGGGCATGACCCTCTCCGCCGTGCTCCCCGAACGCCTCTCCGTGATCCGCGGCGATCACGATCATCGTCTCGTCCCGGATCCCGAGCTGGTCGAGCTCTTCGAGCAGATACCCGATCAGCTTGTCCGTCCAGAGGATCGCGTTGTCATAGGCGTCGAGGTAGCTCGACCCGAAGACCGCGGAGTCGGGATCGTAGGAGTACTGGTGCACGTCCATCAGGTGGAGGTAGAGAAACCATCGTTCGTGCGCGTGCTGCCGTACGAACACGTTCGCGGAGCGAATGACATCACCGTCACCCGACACGACCCGCTCGGGATTCCTCCGCTGCACGACGAGCGGGATCGCGGCGGTCGGACTGTGGTAGATCTCGAATCCCTGGCCGAATCCGAAGTTGGGCGCGATCCAGCCGTTTCGCCAGATCGCTGCCGTGCGAAAGCCGGATTCGCGAAAGATCTCCGCTGGAAGCAGAGCCGAATCGGGGATCGCATGCTGGGCATGGAGCACACCCGTTCGATTCGGATAGAGCCCCGTCCACAGCGAGGCCATCGAACACTTCGTCCAAGACGACTGCGATACGTGCCGCCCGAATCGGATCCCCGAAGCGGCGAGCCCGTCGATCACCGGGCTCGTCTCTCGCTCGTAGCCATAGGCTCCGAGATGGTCCGCACGCAAGGTGTCGATCAGGATGAAGAGCAGGTTCGTGTCGCTCGAGGCCCGCAGCGCGAGCACGTCCGATAACGTGCCGGGCGGCCGCGCGTTGTCGTCCCCGACGCAAGCCAGCGCACAGAAAAGCGCCAGGCCTGTCGACCACGACTGCCGCCGACGACGAGATTCAGCCTTCATCGTTTCGCTCCAGCTGCGCGAGAAGATCCCTGGCCGAGTTCGCGAGCGCGCGATCGTCGGTCTCCTGCAGGCTCCTCAGGATTGCCGCGGCCCGCCGTTCGTCACCGGCCTCGAGGTAGCCCTCTGCCAGCCCGAGCCGAACAGTCGGATCCGCGGGACGTGCGGAGTCGAGGCGTCTCAGGATTCGTCGGGCCGCCGTCAAATCGCCTGTCCGGGTCGCGAGACGCGCCCGCAACAAGAAGGCGGGGGGCCCACCCCCGAAGCGCATCGCACGATCTGCCAGCTCGATCGCTCGTTCCTGACCATCCGGATTCTTGGCGACTCGCTCGGCGAGCCCCGCCGCCGCAGGGCCGTGTGTCGGGTCCAAACGCAGGATCGATTCGAGTCGAGACGAGATCTCGAATTCATCGCCGCCCGACTCGATCAGACGAAGAACCGCCTGCCAGGCATCCCGCTGATCCTCACTATTGTTGGCTTGCGCCCGATCGAGTAGCTCGATCGCCACGACTGGATCCGCGCTCAGAAGAGCCAGCCCCCTGAGTGCACTCGACCTCGTCGGCTCGAGCGCGATCGCGCGCGAGAGCGCGTCGCGCGCTTCGTCGCGAGAGCGATCCGAAGCGATGAGCGCGGACGCCTGGCTCTCCCAATACGCGGGATCATCCGGATTCGCCCGGCGTGCCCGATCCGCGATCTCCAGAGCCTCGTCTCCCTCGTCGGCGACGACGAGGAGCTCTACGAGAGTCTCGAGCAGCTCGACATTGCGCGGGTCCGACAGATCGGCACCGCTCGCGCGGATTTCGTCGATGGCCGCGGCCGTGCCGACGAACGACGCGGTATTTCGCGCCGACTCGACGGCGAGCACGGCGCTCGCGTCGGGCAGCGTCGCCAGCGCGTCGATCTGCTCCTGCGCCACGTCGGCGCGTCCAGCACGCCGCGCGACGCGCAGGAGCGCGCGGCGCGTTTCGATGTCATCCGGGATGTCCTTCGAGCGATGCGCGAGGGCGATCAACGCGGCGCTCAGGTTTCCCTCCGCCTCATGGAGCTTCGCCAGCCGGAGCGGGGCCTCCGTGAAGCCCGCGCCCGCCCGCAGCGAGTCGCGATACTCACGAATCGCACGATCTACGTCTCCGAGCTGAAGCGCCGCCTCACCCGCAAGAAACCGCGCGGTGGGATTGTCTGGCCAGAGCTCGAGTCCTTTCGCCAGCGTGGCGAGGGCCGACTCGGAATCGCCCTGTAGGAGCTGCATACGGCCCCGCAGAAACGGAACCATCGGGTGATCCGGAAGCTCCTCGATCACGGACTCCGCGACCTCGAATCGACGTGCCTGCACCAGGTCGTCGGCATATTGCGCCACGAGGAGAGCGGGAAGCTCCTCCCGGTCGGCAAGCCCCTTCTCCATTGCGGCGATCGCCATGTCGAACTCGTCCCGCCTACGATGGAAATCCGCGAGCGCGATCCAGGCAGCCCGAGCGATGCCCCGCGTGCGCGTCGCGCGTTCGAGCACTTCGCGCGCAAGCGCGTCTTGGGACGCGGCCTCGTAGCGCAAGGACAGCGCCTCGACCAATGCGAACTCGGCCCCTCCCTTCGTTAGCGCGCTCTTCATAAGCTGCGTGGCGACATCAGCGCGGTCGTTCGCGTCCAGAAAGGCGACCGCCCGCTTCACCAGCTCGACCGCTTGGGGATGGGTCTCGGCGCAGTCCAACCATCGATCCGCAGCTTCGTCGACCGGGTGTAGGGCCTCGGCCAGCTCGGCGGACTTCTGACAGAAGCGCGCCTTCATGACCGGAGCGGCACTCTTCGACTCGTCGAGACGCCTGAGTCCCTCCAGCACGAGCGATTCGGCCTCCCCCCCGCGCCCCAGCTTGGTGAGCGAATCGATCTGGCAGAGCATGGCATCGGCTCGATTCTCGTCGAGCTCGAGCATGACCTCACAGTCGGAGAGGGCTTCTTCGTCGAATCGAAGCGACTGGTTCACCTTCGCACGGAGACTCCAGAGCGCGATGTCGTTCGGGCTGCGTTCGAGCAGCTCGTCTACGACGCGGAGCGCATCCATGGGAACCGCGCTCGTCGAGAGCGCGCGCGCCAGCAGCAGGCCATCCTCGACTTCATGGCCGGGGTGCTGTGCCGCCGTTCGCAGGGGCCAGATGGCCATGCCGGCATTGTCCGTCTGCAACAACGCGAGCCCGTAGAGATGGGAGATCTCGTAGTCCGTCGGATCCGCGCGGTGGAGACGGGTCAGAGGAGCCACGGCCTCTTCGAATCTACCGAGCCGAACGAGCTCGCGGGCGTGTTCGAGCTCTGCCTGCGACACGTCGCTATCGCCCCGACCACAGGCGAATCCGAGCGCCGAGAGAATCACCAGGAGCACTGTCGCGCGCTGCATCATCGACCACGACGCGCCGCACGAAGCCGCCTGCCGGGATCGGCGTCGTTCGTGTCGGGGGTCGCTCTCGCGTTCGTCGCCGACAACACTGCGTCTCTCGTCTCACGATCGAGTGGGCTCGATTCCAGCCAGGCCCGGGCTCCCTCGGCGTCCCGCCTGAGCCAGCCCCTCGCCACACTGACCCAACACCCGACTCGCGACTCTGCAGCCACGATCCGACCGCATTCCTCGACAGCCGCGGCGGGATCGCGCCGCACCAGCTGGCGCGCGAATACTGCGGCGGCGGGATCCTTGAACTCCGTCCGCGCGCCCGAGGCGAGCCATGCCGTCGCTTCGGCTTGGTCCTCGTAGAGCCATCGGCCGAACGCGATCTCGAGTGACCGTGCTCGCCTCTCTCTCGGCGCGGCGGTCTGGAGCCACTCGATCGCCTCATGGGGAGAGATCAGGATCCAGGCTTCCGCGATCGCGTCCGGCGCATCCTCCGCGAACGCCTCGCTGCGATGCCGTTCCCACCAGGCCACAGCCGCGGCGG
Organism: Myxococcota bacterium; assembly: GCA_965223565.1. Classification (GTDB taxonomy): domain Bacteria; phylum Myxococcota_A; class UBA9160; order UBA9160; family UBA4427; genus UBA4427. Next base: position 210,894 of record CBDCWV010000008.1, read on the forward strand.
GGTCTCGCCGCGTCGTCGTCCGAACCGCCTTGCGAAAGATCTTGGCCCGCAACGGCCCACTCGGGAAGCGCAGGATCAGCTCTTCTGTCCACTCCGCCAGAACGGACAGGCCATGAAATCGCGCGATCGGACCGAGCGCGGCGCCGAGTGGCGGCCCGATCTCCTCGGGAGAGAGGGACGACAGATGTTCGAGCAGACCCTCGCGATCCGAATGAGCCCACCCCTCGATCAGGCTCGCACGAAGAGCTCCCTCCAGACGCGGATAGCGCTTGGTGATGGTCTCGAACATCGCGATGCCCGCAGCGGAATCCCGCACCGCCGTCGATCGAACGAGGGCGTGCAAACCAATCTCGCGCTTCAGCGGATAAGGCCACGACTCCACGCCCGAATGGGCCGCTGCCGGCTCCGCGGCGACCCACGCGTCGACCACCTGAGCGAGATCCCGTTCGTCGAGGGAGGAGATCTCGCGAGCGACGATCGACGAGAACGACGCCCAATCTTCGTCTCGCGCTTCCTCGAGGACCGAGGCGAGCGCTCGCGCCCGATCGGACACGGGACCGACGCGCAGCGCCGATTCGAATCGATCGGCCGAGGCCCGCGACTCGGGTGCCTGCCCACCACCAGCCGGGCAGCCCGGCAGGCCCGCGCAGACGAGCACGAGGAGCCCGCCAACGACGAGGCCCGCGACGGGAGCGTGCTTCATGCGATTCTCATGCCTCCGACCCGTACTTCAGAAGTGGAGCACGGCCGTGAATCCGTAGGTGCGGGGGTCGGCGTACGCATCGACCACGAATCGGAAATTGATCTCGGTGAGATCGAAGGATTGCAATCGGTAGTGCTCGTCGAGAAAGTTCCGCACCCAGGCACTGAGCTCGATGCTGCCGTCGGGCGAGATGTAGGTCAACATCGCGTTGTGGATCCAGTACGCCTCCTGACCGAGCGTTGCCTTCGGGAGGTTTCCGCGCACGCCCCGGCCCTCGTTTGGATCGAAGAAGACGTCGTCCTTGTAGGAGAACGAGTACCTCGGTCGAATCGTTCCCATGCCCGCGGACTCGAACGCGTACTGAATCGAGCCGGTGACGTTCCACTCGGGAGCTGCGAGGAGGGGGTTGCCGGAGAAATCCGCAACGCGCTCTTCGGGCGGCCGCAACACGTTCCCGCCGCCCTCGACGATGCGCGTCACGAAGTCTTCGTACTGCCCGTCGATCCAGCCGGCACTGATCTGAATGTCTAGATCCGGAATCGGAGAGGCTCTCAGCTCGAGCTCGACGCCCTGGATGTTCACCTCCTGAGCGTTGATCAACCTCGGGAGGGGGACGCCGAGCCCCTCCTGCTGGAGTTGGAAGATCTGCATGTCGGAGAACACGTACCGAAAGTAGGTGAGATCGACCCCGAGACGGCCATCCAGCCAATCCGACCGCAGACCGAGTTCGATCGAATCGACGGTCTCGGGATCGACGGGCTCGACCGGCTCCTGCTTGAGAGCCGTTCCACCGTTGAACTGGCCGGGCTTCCAGCCACGCGTCAGCTTCGCATAGAGGTTGACGTCCTCGTTGTCGAAATGACGGCCGACGACGTACGTGAGCGTCACGTCGCCACTCAGCTCACGCCATCGCTGGCTCTCGACCACGTTCTTCTGTGGAAGCTCGACGACGCCACCGAAGGGGAACGTCGTTGCGCGGGACTCCAGCGCGAATTCGCGCCTCTCCCACGAGTATCGAGCAGTCGCCTCGAGCTTGAAATTCGAGAGGAACTCCATCGCACCCGAGACCGCCGGAGGCACTGCGGTCAGGTACGCGAAGATCGCCGTACCCCGCGTGCGCTGGAGATATCGCTGCCGAATCAGCGGCTTCTGGGTCGAGATTCGAGACACATTGGGAAAGCTGTTGTTGACCTTCAGATCTTCCAGCAGGACGAGCGCCCCAGCGCCCACCGTTCCCTCTTCCAGGCCAGCCGTATCGGCAAAGTCCCACTCGAGCGTGGCCTCCTGACTGAACTGCCAGGCCTCGTCCTGATAGTTGAAGCGGTCGAATAGCTTGTTGGGGCTCGCGTCGTCGTTCGACTTCGTGTCGCGTTCGTGCCACTCGTAGGCGCTGAGAAGCATCAGCTCCGCCGAATCACCGAGGAGGGGCAGCGTGATTCTCACATTCGTACCGAAGAGCGAGATCTCCTCCCGACCTTGCTCGTTGAAGTCTCCCGCGAAGGGATCCCCGTCCGTGTCCCGATAGTTGAGTCGATCTCGGCCGGGGACGAAGACGGGATTCTGCCCGCGCCGCTGGAACCCGCGATGTTGGAATTGGGCGGACATCGACTCGTTTCGGCCGCCGTGGATATTCACGAGGATCTCCGGAGCGAGGCCGCCGATCGCTGGTGTCAGGCGAAAAATCCCGCGACCCGCCCAGTCGTTCGTGTCGTTCACCCACTTGTCGAGATGCGTGCCCGGATCGGCTTCGCGACAAACGGTCGAGGGAATTCCCTGACGGCCATTGCAGCGATTTTTCGTCGTACCGTCCCCCTTGTTGACGATGAAGGCGAACCGCGACGCGAGCAGCTCCGGCACGATCGGAATGTCGACGGCACCCCGGATCGTGACGCGATTGAAACGGCCGTAGGAGATCTCCGCCGTGCCGCCGAATCCATCACCCGGCTTCTTCGGGTGGATCATGATCGCGCCGGCGTTCGCATTCCGGAGGCGGGGCTGGGGGCCGCGCAGGACCTCGACGTTCTCGGTGTCGTAGAGCTGAAAGAGCTGACCGACGGGGGAGTTCATGTAGACGCCGTCTTGATAGACGGCAACCGCGCTCGACGAATTCGCGTTGTAGTCGTCGAGCCCAACGCCGCGGATGAACAGCGTCGGATTGCTCGCCGCGAACGCCGTCTTGATCTCGAGGTTGGGCGTGAAGTTCGAGAGATCGGAGATATCCGTGATGCCCTCCGCACGGAGCGCGGATTCATCGAATGTGACGGCAGAGGTCGTCACCTCCTGCAGCAGGCCGACGGCGCCGGTTCCGACCACCACCATCTCCTCGATACCCGCCCAGGCATCTTGTTCCGCAGATCCATCGCCCTGTGCGTGCGCAACCTCGACGGCAGTCACGAGCGTGACGAGCAGCGAGCGCGCTAGCCGATGTCTTGCCATAGCGATCCAATCACCTTCGGTGGACGGCAGAGATCACGAGAACGCGGCGATATCGGTCTGAGCGCGGCCGAGAATCAGCGCGTGTATGTCGTGCGTCCCCTCGTATGTATTGACGGTCTCGAGGTTGATGAGGTGGCGCATGACGTGGAAATCCTCGTGAATTCCGTTCGCTCCGTGCATGTCGCGTGCAGCCCGTGCGACCTCGAGCGCTTTTCCGCAGGAGTTCCGCTTGATGAGACTCACGCTCTGCGGCGAGGCACGCCCTTCGTCCTTCATGACGCCGACGGCGTGACAGGCCTGGAGGCCGATCGAGATCTCCGTCTGCATATCGGCGAGCTTCTTCTGGACGAGCTGATTCGCGGCCAATGGGCGATCGAATTGTCGGCGTTCGAGGCAGTAGTCCCTCGCCGCTCTCCAGCAGCTCTCCGCCGCGCCCAATGCGCCCCAAGCGATTCCATAACGCGCACTGTTCAGACAGCCGAAGGGACCGGCCAGGCCCTGGGCGCCTTCCAACAGCGCGTCCGAACGGACGAAGACGTCGTTCATCACGATCTCGCCCGTGACAGACGTCCTGAGACTCAGCTTCCCTTCGATCTTCGGTGTCTCGAGCCCTCCGAGGCCGCGCTCCAGTATGAATCCGCGAATGACCTCGTCGTCACATTTCGCCCAGACGATCATCACGTCGGCGAATGGAGAGTTCGTGATCCACGCCTTGCTGCCCGTCAGCCGGTAGCCGCCCTCCACGCTGCGGGCACGCGTACGCATGCCGCCCGGATCGGAGCCGTGCTCCGGCTCGGTCAAACCGAAGCAGCCGACCCACTCGCCCGAGGCGAGCTTCGGCAGATAGTGGCTTCGCTGGTCCTCGTTTCCATAGGCGTGAATCGGGTGCATGACGAGACTGGACTGCACACTCATCATCGAGCGATAACCGGAATCGATCGCCTCCACCTCTCTCGCGATCAAGCCATACGCCACGGAGCTCGCACCCGCACAGCCGTACCCGTCGATCTGGGCGCCGAGGAGTCCCCGCTCACCCATCTGACTCATCAGCGCGCGATCCGCCCCCTCGGTGCGAAAATCCTCGAGGACTCTCGGGAGAAGGCATTCCTGTGCGAAGGCACGAGCAGCATCGCGAATCTGTCGCTCGTCTTCGGAAAACCGGGAAGCCAGGCCGAGCGGATCCTGCCAATCGAAATTACGCGGATGGATTGCCAACTCAGAGCACCTCCGGAAGACGCTCGGCCGGTGGTGTATTGCGGCTTCGATGACTCCGGACGACGCCGTCGATGATCGTCATGCCGACGCCCGGCAGGTCGCCGCGACGAACGCTGTCGAGCATGTCCCGACCGGCTGAATGCTGTGCCTTGTCGAGGATCACGAAATCGGCGGACATGCCGACCTCGATCAAGCCGGAATCCAGGTCACGAATCCGCGACGTATTGCCCGTCGCGAGACAGAATGCCCGCTCCGGCTCCAGGTCGCCCAGACTCGAGAGCATGGCGATCAGTCTGAGGATCCCGAGCGGCTGCACCCCCGAGCCGGCCGGCCCATCGGTTCCCAGCAGCACGCGCGAGAGCTGACCCAGCTCGCGCGCCGTGCGTAGAGCGAGCAATGCCGCACGCTCGTTTCCGTTGTGGACGATCTCGATCCCCCGCTCCGATCGCTCGCAGAGATCGATGATCTGATCGTCGGGGAGCGCAGTATGTCCCCCGTTGATGTGGCCGATGATGTCAGCGTCGGCATCGAGAATGACGTCACGATCGATCAGACCCGAACCCGGGATCGACGGACCACCGGTGTGGATCGTGCTCTTTATCCCGTAGGAGCGAGCCCAGGACACCATTCGCGCGGCCTCTTCGCCGGCCTTCACGGATCCGAGTCCGACCTCGCCCAACAAGCGCACACCGGCCTCGGCGAGCTGCTTGAAATCGTGCTCTTCCATGCCCTGCTCGATCACCGGTGCCCCGGCGAGGACCTTCACGCCGGCTGGGCGAAAGGCATCGAACGAGCGTTGCGCCACGATCGCCATGGCCTTCAGACCGGTCACGTCCTTGGGACGACCCGGCATGTGCACCTCGCCCGCCGAGATCATCTTGGTCACGCCGCCATGGAGACTGCTCTCGATCCAGCTCAGCTGGTTCTGGCGCGGCGTCCAGTCCCCTGCGACGGGATGGACATGACTGTCGACGAGACCGGGCGCGAGGGCGGCTCCCTTCGCATCGACACAGCAATCCGGCTGGTCCGCATCCAGGTCGGCTTCGCGTCCCACGCCCGCGATCCGGCCGTCGCGACAGACGATCGTGTCGGCATCGAGAATCGGGGTGTCGAGATCGCCCGAAAGGAGCGTTCCGATGTTCTTCACGACCAATTGCGGACGTGCGGACGACTTCGCCATCGACGCCTCTCCTTCGTTCCGATTTCGTTTGTATACATACAAAATTGCCCGAGTGCGAGTGCTGTGTTCGGGCCACCATCCCGACGTGATTCCGTCGCGGGCCGATCTGAGCTAGTGATTACCCCGCTGGGAGCTGGTCAGCGCGAACGCGGCCGTGAGAGCCGCCGATGAGCAGAATCGATCCGAAATGACTGCGAAGTACCGTCTGGAGGGACAGATCGGCCATTTGTTGCGGCGAGCGAATCAGCGCCACACCGCGATCTTCGCCGAGGAGCTCGATCACCTCCAGCTGACCCCGACGCAGTTCGCCGCGCTCGTCGTCGTCGCCGAATCAGGCGCCATCTCCCAGAATCAGCTGGGCCGCCAGACGGCGATGGATCCCGCCACGATCCAGGGGGTCGTTCGACGCCTGGAGAAGCGTGGACTCGTGAAGCCCGGTCGCGACCCGAATGACGGACGACGCAGCCTCTGGCGCTTGTCGCCCAGGGGCCGCGAGATCCTCGAGGAGGCCCTCCCGCGAGCCGCCGAAATCACCGAGCGCACGCTCGCGCCGTTGACACCGACCCAGCGAAGACAGCTGCTCAAGCTGATCGCGAAGCTCACGTGACACGCGATCACAGTCGCGCCGTAACGCGATCGTAGAGCCAAGTGGGTTGCGCGCTGCGTGACACGCAATCGCGGAAGTCGGCACCCGGGTGATTGACAGGCGAGCCCTCAGCCGGGTATTTTGTTCGTATACGAACAAAATTCCCCGAGCTCACGCCGGTCTCGGCCGTCGGGGCGTTGGCATCGGAAGATCCCCCTCTTGAGTACTCCCTGCGTTCGGCGCGTACGCGTTCAGACCGAGCAGATCCATCACGAAGGTGGGCCGGCTCGTGACCAGCCCGTGAGGAAGGGGTTCGCGGCCGCGGCCATCGAGAATCCGTTCGCCGGCCGTTACGTCGAGGACATCCGCCCGATGATGGAGGCATTGTCCCCGCTCGGAATCGAGCTGGCCGAGCGCCTGATGGACGCGCTCCAGGTTCCCCGCACCAAGATCGAGGGTTTCGGAAAGGGCGCGATCGTCGGCGCCGACGGCGAGCTCGAGCACGGGGCGCTCTGGCACGTCCCCGGCGGCTATGCGATGCGAGAGCTGCTCGGTCAGGCACGAGCGATCGTGCCCTCGACCAAGAAGGTCGGTCCCGTCGGCGCCCGGCTCGACGTCCCGATCACGCACATCAATGCGTCCTACGTCCGCAGCCACTTCGATGCCGTCGAAGCCGGTCTCCCAGGATCACCGCGTCGAGACGAGATGATCGTGATCCTGGCGATGACGACCGGACCGCGAATTCACGCCCGCGTCGGAGGCCTCGCCGCGGAGGAAATCCAGGGTGAGGACGGACTGCGATGACGACGGCGAAGATCCGCAAGATCGTATCGATCGTGGAAGAGACCCAGCAGGAGATGGGACGGCCCGTCGATCCGCCGACGCGACGTGCAGCGGCGGCAGCCGTGATCGAGAATCCCTTCGCGGGTGAGTACGTCGAGGACCTCGATCTCCTGATGACGATCGGCGAAGAGCTCGGCGCGAAGCTCGGCCGCGTTGCCGTGATGGCACTGGGAATCGAGCCGTCGACGGTCGAGAGCTATGGCAAGGCCGCGATCGTCGGGAGCGACGGCGAGCTGGAGCACGCCGCAGCGATCCTGCACCCGAGGCTCGGCAAGCCACTCCGCGGCGAGGTCGGCGACGGGGCTGCGCTGATCCCTTCCACGAAGAAGATGGGTGACCTCGGGACGCCGATCGACGTCGCGCTGGGACACAAGCAGGCCGCCTATGTTCGCAGTCATTTCGACGCGATGGAGGTGCAAGTCGGGGATGCGCCGCGAGCCAACGAGATCGTCGTGATCGTGGCGATCACGGACAGCGGACGCCCCCACCCGCGCGTCGGTGGCTTGACGGCCGACGAGATCGAAGGCAAGGACGGGTTGCGGTGAAATGGTGACTCCGGCGGCCCGATACGAGCGACCTTCGAATCTCGAGGGAGCTCTCGCCCTGCTCGGGGAGGACGCCGTCGAGTGGACCGTCCTGGCTGGGGGGACCGATCTCTTTCCGGCGTTGTCCCACGAAACGATCTGGTCCGGCGCTCAGCCGCGTTCCACACTCGACCTCACGGCCGTCGCAGAGCTGGGCGGAATCAGCGAACGAGACACGGGCTATCGAATCGGCGCCCTCGTCCGCTGGAGCGAAATCGTGTCGAGTGACCTGCCCGGCTACTTCGATTGTCTGCGGCAGGCAGCGGTCGAGGTCGGAGGCGTCCAGATCCAGAACCGCGGAACCCTGGCTGGCAACGTATGCAACGCTTCTCCCGCCGCGGACGGGGTGCCTGCGCTGCTCGCACTGGATGCGCGCATCGAACTCGCGTGCAACGACGGCAACCGAACGCTCCCGATTCGCGACTTCGTGCTGGGCAATCGCCGAACGGCAAGACGACCGGGCGAGATCGTATCCGCGATCCACGTGCCCAAACGGTCGGAGTCCGTACGCTCTCGCTTCATGAAGCTCGGAAGCCGACGCTATCTCGTCATCTCGATCGCTTCCGTTGCCCTGTTGCTGGAGCGCGACGACGGGCGTGCGATCTCGAATGCCGCCATCGCGATCGGTGCATGCTCGGAGGTTCCGCTGCGCATCACGGCGTTGGAGGAACGGGTCCGGGGACTCGAGGTCGGGCTGCAGCTGCGCGAATGCGTACTGGACCACGCATTCGACGAACTGTCTCCGATCGACGACGTCCGTGCGACGGCAACATACCGACGGCACGCCGCGAGAATCCTCTGCGCTCGCGCCTTCGAGGCGCTGTCCGAGGCCTGATTCTATGAACGACACGGAATCCAACGAGAACGACATTTCGCTCATCGTGAACGGTGAACGCGTCACGCTCGCGAGCGAGCCGATGACGCGGCTGAGCCGGGTCCTTCGCGACGAGCTTGGACTGACGGGAACGAAGGTGGGATGTGATGCGGGGGACTGTGGGGCTTGCACGGTCCGGGTGGATGGCCAGCAGGTCTGCGCGTGCCTCGTGCCCGTCGCCCAGGTCGCCGACTGCCACGTCGATACCGTCGAGGGGCTCTCGCAGGAGGAGTCTCTCTCGCCACTGCAGGCGTCGTTCCTACAGCACGGAGCGGCACAGTGCGGAATCTGCACGCCCGGCATGCTGATGGCGGCAGCCGATCTGCTCGCGGCCACCCCGAAACCGACGGAGGCGGAGGTCGAGCAGGCGCTCGGCGGTGTCCTCTGTCGATGCACGGGCTATCGAAAGATCATCGAGGCGGTCGTCGACGCGCCCAACGTCGCGACGCGGCTCGACGGCGGAGCCTCGAGTCGCAATGGCCGGAGTGATCGCACCGCGAGTGTGGGCGCTCGCATTCCGCGTGTCGACGGCCCCCGAAAGATCTTGGGAGCCGACCTTTTCGGTGCCGACGCGGCGCCGGATGACGCGCTCTGGCTTCGCGTCGTCAGATCTCCTTTCTCCGCCGCGACGTTCGCCATCGGTTTGCTCGATCACATCGTTGCCGAAACCGACGGACTCGAGGCGATCCTGACCCACGCCGACGTGCCCGGAGAGAACAGCTTCGGGATCTACCCCGACCTGAAGGACCAGCCCGTTCTGGCAGAGGGAGAGGTGCGGTTTCGTGGCGAAGCGGTGCTCGCGCTCGTCGGGGAACGCGAGGTCGTCGAATCGCTCGACGTGACCTCCCTACCGATCTCCTGGACCGAAGTCGAAGCCATACGAGGAGTCGACGCCGCAACCAAGCCCGGAGTGCGACGCGTGCACGCCTCCACGAAAGGCAACGTACTCGTCCACGGGCACGTCGAGAAGGGTGACGTCACGGCCGCCGAGGAGACAGCCGAACATACGGCGACCGCAGCCGTCGCGACCTCCCATGTCGAGCACGCCTATATCGAGCCGGAGGCCGGATTCGCTCGTCGCGTTCCAGGGATCTCGGGACGAATCGAAGTCGTGGCCTGCACGCAAGCGCCCTATATGGATCGCATCGAGGTCGCCCGCGTGCTGGGAATCGCGGAAGAAGATGTCCGGATCCTCCCCTCGGGCTGTGGCGGGGGCTTCGGTGGCAAGCTCGACGTGTCGATCCAGCCCTTGCTGGCGATCGCCGCCTGGAATCTGAACCGCCCCGTCCGCGGCATCTACAGCCGCACGGAGTCGATGATCAGCTCGACGAAACGCCACCCGGCCTGCGTTTCGGGGACCGCGACGGCGGACGCGTCGGGTCGGCTCGCGTCGATTCGAATAACGGCCGACTTCAATACGGGCGCCTACGCATCCTGGGGACCCACTGTGGCCGATCGCGTGCTCGTTCACGCCTCGGGTCCCTACTTCGTACCGAACGTTCTCGCCCATACGCGGGCGATCTACACGAACGATCCACCGGCTGGCGCGTTCAGGGGCTTCGGTGTCCCGCAGGTTTCGATCCTGCAGGAGGCGCTCTACGACGAGCTCGCCGAACGATCCGGGCTCGACCCGTTCGAGTTCCGCTACCGAAACGCGCTACGACCGGGCCAGGCAACTGCCACGGGCCAGATTCTCGAGGAGAGTGTCGGCATGGTCGAGTGTCTCGAAGCACTCGCGCCGCATTGGACTAGGCTTCGATCCGAAGCCGACGCTTTCAATCGGGAGGTCCCGGGTCCGAGCCGTCGCGGCGTCGGCATCGGATGCATGTGGTATGGCTGCGGCAACACCTCGCTCCCCAATCCGTCGACGTTGCATGTCCGCCTCTCGTGCGACGGCAGCCTGACGTTCTACAACGGCGCTGCGGACATCGGACAGGGATCCTCGACCGTGCTGCTCCAGATCTGCGCGGATGCCCTGGGCTTCTCCCCGGACGAATTCGATCAGGTCGTCGGAGACACGGATTCGACGGCCGATGCGGGCAAGACCTCGGCGAGCCGACAGACCTTCGTGTCGGGGCGTGCGGCCTACCTCGCAGGCCGCGATTTGCGCTCGAAGATCGCCGAACGCTCGGGCTGCACCGCCGACGCGCGATTCAAGCTGGACGGCAGCAAGCTCCTCGTCGCGGACGCGGCTCACGAAGTCACGATCGACCTGGCGGAGCTCGAGGTAATCGACGAAGCGGGAACCGTCCTCGAGGGTGTCGGTACCTTCGATCCACCGACCTCTCCCTTGGACGAGAAGGGTCAGGGCGTGCCCTACGCCACGTACGGCTTCGCCGCGCAGCTGTGCGAGCTGGAGGTCGATCGCGAGCTCGGGACGGTCCAGCTACTTCGGTTCGTCGCCGCTCATGACCTGGGAAAGGCGATCAATCCGACGCTCGCCGAAGGGCAGATCCACGGTGGCATCGCCCAGGGAATCGGCCTCGCCTTGATGGAGGAGTACCAGGGCGGGCGCACCGAGAATCTGCACGACTACCTCATCCCGACCGCCGGTGACGTTCCCCCGATCGAGATCATCCTGATCGAGGAGGCAGACCCCCTGGGCCCCTACGGTGCGAAGGGAATCGGAGAGCCGGCCCTGATCGCGACCGCGCCGGCCATCTTCGGCGCGATCCACCACGCGACGGGAGCTCGCCCCGTGAAGGTCCCCCTCACGCCCGATCGCCTGCTGGATCTGATCCGAACGAGGGACGCGAGATGACGAGCGCCACACCGCAGAAGCGGGATCTGGGCGACCGCACGAAGGAGTTCGGCGAGCGCGAGCCGGGCTCCGACATCATTCGCTGCGACGCCTGCCCCGTTCTCTGTCGCATCCGACCCGATCGATCTGGTGCCTGCGGCCGGTACGCGAACGAGTCGGGGCGCCTGGTGCGTACCGACCCCCTCGTCCTCGCCGAACGCGTCGCGGACGAGGGTCTCCCGATGGTCCGATTCCTCGAGAACGAGGAGCCCTGGGATGGTCAGCTCGTCGCGCCCGCGAGCGTCTTCGTGACCGGAGTCGGCTCGGGCACGACGTATCCCGACTACAAGCCCGCCCCGCTGATCGTCTCGACCCGCCTGGACGGCGTCGACACGGTCACGGTCGTGACCGAGGGCATCTTCAGCTATTGCGGCGCCAAGGTGAAGATCGATACCGACCGCCACGTCGGACCCGAGACCGCCGCCGTTCGCGTCGACGGGGAGCAGGTCGGGCACGTCACGACCGCGGAATATGGCTCGCAGATGCTGTCGATCGGAGGCGTTCGTCATCTGACGGGTGGCTCCAAGCGTGAGGGCACCCGGACCTGCGAGACGCTCCTTCGCCTCTGCAATCGCGAAGTCGTCGAGCTCGCGGTCGACGGCGGTAGCGAGTTGTCGATCGTTGCGGGCGAGCCGCCCGTGATCGACGGCGTCCAGGAGGACCGGATGCGAGTCGGCTGCGGCTCGGCAACGATCGGCATCTTCGCCCAGCAGTGGTCGGGTATCGTCGACGAAGTCGTCGTGCTCGACGATCACATCACGGGCGTACTCACGGAGCATCAGGCAGGGCGCGTCCTCGGGATGGCGCCGTCGGGCATCAAGATCTTGGGCCGACGCTCGACACCCGGAAGGTATTTCCAGGTGGCGGAGCCGGGCTCGGGCCTCGGAGGCACGAACGTCACGGACCCGCTCGACGTGCTGGGTCCCTTCGATCCCAAGATCGCCCGGCCTGGTCTGCGATTGCTCGTCACGAGCACGACCGGTGACGACGGGCGCTACTACGAGCTCGACGACGCGCTTCGACCGGTCGAGACAACGGCCCCGGCCGAGCTCTCGGCGGTCGTCTCGCGAATTCGCGCGAACTGCGAGCCGGCGCGCACGACCGTTCTCTTCATGGGAGGCGCGGGCGGGTCGCTACGCGCCGGCGTGACGGAGGATCCGGTCCGCCTCACCCGCTCCGTTCGCGAACGCCTCACGCGCGTGACGATGGGCGGCGCACCGGCCTACGTGTGGCCGGGTGGCGGAATCACCGTAATGGCGGACGTGGAGAAGATGCCCGACCGAGGCTTCGGAAGCGTCCCGACACCAGCGATCGTAGCGCCCATCGAGTTCACGATGTCGCGCACCGACTATGAAGCACTGGGCGGGCACACGGACTACATCGTGAGTATCGAGAAGGTGCTCGAGATGCACGAAGCCGAGCGCAACGACGGCCGGCCGGCCGTCGGCTCGGGTGCATCCCGCGACGACGATTCGTCGGAGGGTTGATCGTGTTGGTTCGGCGGGAGCAGCCGCAGGCTGGCGCAGCGATCGAGCGTGCGGATCGACCGTCTGGGATCTCCGCCCGATTCCATTGCGAATGGCTCGAGGGCCGACGGCTCCACTTGAGCGACGGCCCGATCGATCTCGTCATCGGTGCGAACGGCGATCGCGAGAGCCTCGTGCGTTCATATACTCGCGCGGTTGACCGCTTCTCCACGCTTCTCGACGAGCTCGTCTCCGAGCTGCCTCGCCTGCGTCGCCCGATCGACCCGGATAGCCATCTCGCGAACGGCTCCGTCGCGCACAGGATGATCGCCGCGGCCGCGAGGCACGCGCACGCCTTCGTCACGCCGATGGTCGCGGTCGCGGGCGCTGTGGCCGACGAGATCCTCGACGAGATGACGATCACGAACGAGCTCGATCGCGTCTATGTGAACAATGGCGGCGACATCGCATTGAAGGTCGCCGATGGCGACCCCTTTCACGTCGGCTCGGCCGCCAGGCCCACGTTCGAGGCAGCCGCACGTGGGCCGCGAATCGTTCTGACCGCTGAGGATGGCATCGGCGGAATCGCGACGAGCGGCCTCGGCGGACGCAGCCTGACGCTGGGGATCGCCGACGCCGTCACGACGCTCGCAGCAAGGGCCGCCGACGCCGATGCCGCCGCCACACTGATCGCCAACGCCGTCGACGTCGACGACGACCGGATCGAGCGAATCGCCGCCAGCGAGCTCGATCCGGACTCTGACCTGGCGGAACGTCTCGTGACCGTATCGCGCGGCAACCTGCCCGCGGCAGCCGTTTCGACTGCACTCGACCGTGGTTGCGAGGTCGCTTCGCAGATGGTCTCCAGAGAGATCATCCGCTCCGCGTTGCTCCAGTGTGATGGACAGATGCGCATCGTGGGCGCACCGGATCTGATGATCGTTTGACCACGAGCCCGCGTCTCAGGAGGAATGATCCGTGAGCAGACTCCATCGACCCCAGGATGTACGTGAAAAAAGCGCGTCCGAAGCGATCGAGTCTCACGAAGCGACCGCGACCGAGTACGCCCTCACCCGCCGCGAGCTGCTTGTGTCCGCTGCTGCCACGACGGCGGCAGCCGCGGCGGGATGTACCTCTCTGGGCGCCGAAATGGGCGCGCGCCCCTCCGCTTCGGGTGATCTGGATTTCGATGCGATCGTGATCGGGGCTGGCTTCGCAGGAGCGACCGCCGCGCGAGAGATCGGCGCAGACGGACGCCGGGTCCTCGTACTCGAGGCGCGGACCCGTTTGGGCGGCCGCACGTTCACCTCTCGATTCGTGGATCACGAAGTCGAATACGGTGGAGCCTGGGTCCACTGGCTCCAGCCCCATGTCTGGGCCGAGCTCGAGCGCTACGGCCGCGGCATCGTCGAGGATCCGCTCCTCGATCTGAATCGGACGGCGGTGATGTTCAACGACGGAAGGGTCGAGGAGCTCGATCCCGCCGCTTTCGATGCGAGCTTCGCGGACGCGTTCGAAAAATACAATCATGATTCCCGTGCACTCTTTCCCCGTCCATTCGATACGGAGATCAGCCCGGCACTTCGCGCACTCGACGAGCATTCGGCCGCGGACCGAATCGCGAGTCTCGACATCGACGAGCTCCAAACGGCCCAGCTTCGCGGCATGCTGGCGCTCTACGCCGGCGGTCTCACGAGGGAGTACGGCATACCCGGGATCCTGAAATGCTACGCGGCGGCAGGCTGGAACTACGCCGCGTTCGCCGATGCGGAGACGCACTACCGGATCGAAGGCGGGACGATCGGCCTGATCGACGACATGCTCGAACACGCCGGCGCCGAGGTCGTCACCGGGCTCCCGGTCGTCTCGATCGAGCGCAATCGCGAATCGGTGAAGGTCACGACCGAAGACGGGACGGTCTACAGCGCGGCGGTCTGCGTCGTCACGGCACCCCTCAATACCCTGGGCTCGATCCGATTCACCCCGCAGCTCTCGCCCGAAAAGCGTCGACTGATCGAAGAGGGGCAGCTCTCGCAGGGTGCAAAGCTGTACGTGCACCTCGAGGAAGACCTCGGGCGCTACTTCGCCTTCAGCGACGAGGAGCAGCCGCTCAACTGGGTTCAGACGCATGCCCAGGGTCCCGACCTGGGAACGATTCTGTCGATTACCGTGGCCCGCGTGTCGACGCTCAACGTAAACGATCCGACGGCGGTCGAGGCGGCGACGAAGGCGCTCGTTCCCGGCGTGACGGTGCTCTCGTCCTCTGCGTACGACTGGGTGGCCGATCCGTTCTCGCGTGGGGCGTGGCCTGCCCATCGTGTCGGGCAATTCTCACGGATCGGTGTGCTCCGCGAGAACGAGGGGCGACTCATCCTGGCAGGAGCCATCACGTCGAAGGGATGGCACGAGTACATCGACGGTGCCGTGGAAAGTGGCTTGCGCGCCGGGAGGGAAGCTCGTGAGATCCTGGATTAGGTCCCCGCTGACCAATGGTGATATCTATATCTTCGCGCTGGCAAGCGCGAGCCTCGCGCTCGCGTGCGCAGCGGGCACGAGCGGCAGTGGCGCAGGGGCACCCGAAGGATGCGATCCCGAGACGTCGGAGCTGGGACGAGCGACCTTCGCACAATGCGCGGTGTGTCACGCGATCGACCCAGCGATCGGACATGGCACCGGTCCGAACCTGGCTGGCGTGATCGGGCGACCGATCGGGAAGTCCGATGGTTTTCGATTTTCTCCCGCACTGCGCGAAGCGTCCGGTCGTTGGAGTGCCGCCGAGCTAGATCGATTCCTCGCCAACCCCCAGCTCAGCTACCCGGGTGTTCGTATGGCGTATGCAGGCATCCCCGACGCCAAGCGACGCAAGGAGCTGATCTGCTACCTCGCCAACCTGCGCTGACGGGCGAGTCGTCCGCCATTCACGCAGAAGGCGCCGAGTCCACGCGCTCGACGTCCCGGTCGCGCGAGATCGTCGCTGCGAGCGCGAACGCGCCGAGGGCGACCAAGAGCGCGAGCTCGATCCGCAACCCCATGACCCGATCCGGCAGGAGACCGATCGTCGATGCGAGATAGATCCCCATCGCCGAGACAGAGGCCACGGGTAGCCAGCGCGGGACGCGCGCGCGGGACGACACACAGATGAGAACCGTCGGGGCGAGCATCGCGGTCCCCGTGAAGCTGACACGCGCGAGCATGACGAGCTGGTCACTGCTCACGAGCGAGAGGCCGAGCGCGGCGACGGCCAGGCCGACGATCGCCTGCCGCGCCCGTCGCATGGCGTGGTCTTCCGGCGCGTCGAGCAGGGCGCGCAGCTCGGTCCCCAAGGCGAACAGCTGCGAGTCGGCGGTCGACATCGCCGCCGCCAACAGACCTACGAGCACGGTCGCCGCCAGCAGACCTGGCTGACGATCGACCAGCACGCCCGTCAGGAATTCCGCCGTCGAGGCCTCTCCGAACTCGATCGCGCCGTAGAACCCGATGGGAAGCGTCGGCGCGATGACCAAGAGAGCGAAGACGCAGACGGCGATCGCCATTCGATCGAACGAGGCGTCGTCCTTCATCACGACGATCCTCGTCGTCAGCTGCGGCTGTGTCATCGGCAGCAGGGCCATCGCAAGGAACGACGCGACCAGAAACTGGGTATCGAAGAGCCCGTGCGGCCCCGGCGTCGAGAGCAGCGCCGGCGCGACCGCCCCCACCTCGGTGATCAGATTCCGCACGCTGCCGAACTCGCCGATACAGCGCACCGCGATCAGCCAGGTCGCCCCCAGCAGCACGACGCCCTGGAGCGCATCGCTATACATGATTGCCTTGAGGCCGCCCAGCTCCGAGTAGACCAGCAGCACGAGGACGATCAGCACAGCCCAGCCCCAATAGGGCAGGAGATTCGGGAAGATACCGTGCAGGAAGAACCCGATACCTCTGATCTGGACCGCAACGTAGGGAACGATGAAGACGAACATCGATGCGAGATAGAGAAAGCCCATCCTGCGATCGCCACACCGTTCGACGATCAGGTTGCCCACGCCGGTAAATCCGGCCTCGCGCACATTTCGCCTTAGCGATACGCCGAACCAGAGCAGTACGAAGGCCAGGGCCGCATCCGTCACGCCGAGAAAGACCCAGGCCCCCACGCCATGGGTGCGGAAGAAGTCGGGCATTCCGAGCAACGTAAAGGTGCTGAAGAGCGTCGCAGAGAAGGAGAGGAAGCCGAGCAGAACGCCGACCCGCGAGCCCGCCATCAGGTAGTCGGCGTCGGACTTCGTATCGCGTCGCGCACGGAGCGTCGCGTAGACGAGTGCCCCCGCGTAGAGCGGACCGAGGATGGCGAACCAGAAGCTCACTCCGTCTCCATCGCGACCCGTCCCGCCGCCCCTTCCGAGGACGCGCACCTGGACTCACCACTCCTGCCAGGACGCACCCGGACTGCCACGATCGTCAGCGCGAGGTAGGCCAGCGAAACGAGGCCGCCCGCCCAGAGGGTGACCGGAAGCCCGAAGAGTCTGGGCGAGTCCGTGTCCATCGGAATCACGGCGGGCGTGAACGTCGCGATCGCGAGCAATAGGGCCGCGACGCGACACGACCGCCACGCGCGGGAGGTCTGGCCATCGTTTGAACTTTTCATATGTACACATACGATATAAGCTACTGGCAGTCGCGCCAGCAGCACGTGGAGCCAGCCCCGCGGCCGAGCGTGCAGACGAATCGAACCCGCCAGCGCCGCCCGGAGTACCCCACATGAGCCAGAACGCTCCAGAATGGTTGCACGATCCGAATCTCTTTCGCGAACAGTGCTTCGTCGGGGGACGTTGGATCGAGGCGGCCCCCAACGATGCGATCGAGGTGACCAACCCCGCGACGAACACGGTACTCGGCCGGGTCCCGGCGCTCGACGCAGCCGCGACGAACGCGGCGATCGAGGCCGCCGACGCGGCGTGGGCGGGCTGGCGAAACCGCAGCGCGAAGGAGCGCGCGGCCATTCTCCGTCGTTGGCACGACGCGATCGTCGCCAATTGCGACGACCTCGCCCGACTGATGACGGCCGAGCAAGGCAAGCCCCTCGCGGAATCCCGGGGAGAGATCCTCTACGCCGCTTCGTTCATCGAGTGGTTCGCAGAGGAAGGCAAGCGCATCTACGGAGACGTGATCGACGACCCCCTCGCCGGACACCGCATCCTCGTGATGAAGCAGCCGATCGGCGTCGTCGCCGCGATCACACCCTGGAATTTTCCCTCGGCGATGATCACCCGGAAATGCGGTCCGGCGCTCGCCGCGGGCTGCCCGGTCGTCGTTCGACCCGCCTCCCAGACTCCCTTTTCGGCCCTCGCGCTGGCGGTCCTCGCGGAAGAAGCGGGCATTCCCGCCGGCGTGTTGAACGTGGTCACCGGCAGGTCCGGCGTGCAGGGACCCGTCCTGACCGGTCACGAATCGATCAGGAAGATCAGCTTCACCGGCTCGACCGAAGTCGGCCGGCAGCTGATGTCGGAGTCCGCAACCACGATCAAGAAGCTCTCGCTCGAGCTCGGGGGAAACGCGCCATTCATCGTATTCGACGATGCCGATATCGACGCGGCCGTCGAGGGAGCCCTCGTCTGCAAGTTCCGCAACTCCGGCCAGACCTGCGTCTGCGCGAACCGGTTTCTCGTTCAGGATGGCGTCTACGAAGAGTTCGCGGAGCGGCTGGCGAAGGCCACAAGCGAGCTCCGAGTGGGGAACGGGATGCAAGACGACATCGAGCAGGGCCCGCTGATCGACATGGCGGCCGTCGAGAAGGTCGAGAGCCATATCGCGGATGCGGTTTCAAAGGGCGCGCGGATCATCGCCGGGGGCAGACGACATGCACTCGGCGGCTCCTTCTTCCAGCCCACGGTGATTCGGGACGCGGAGCGCGGCATGGAGGTGGCGCGAGACGAGACCTTCGGACCGCTCGCCCCACTCTTTCGATTCGAGACCGAGGAGGAAGCGATCGAACTCGCTAACGATACCGAGTATGGCCTCGCCGCCTACTTCTACTCACGAGACGTCGGCCGAGTCTGGCGCGTCGCCGAGAAACTCGAGTACGGAATCGTGGGCGTGAATGCGCCGATCATCTCCACGGAGGTCGCGCCCTTCGGCGGAATCAAGGAATCGGGGATCGGCCGCGAGGGGTCCCGCTACGGAATCGACGACTTCGTCGAGCTCAAATACGTACGACTCGGAGGGATCGAATGATGGATCGAGTGGTCGCAATTCTCCTGGCCTGTGTGGCACTTTCCTGCAGCCTTCGGCCGGGAACGGATCTGGAACCGACGGGTGACGCTGCAGACGTCGACTGGCCGCTACGCGGTGGCAACCATGCCGAGCAGCACTGGAGCCCACTGACGCAGATCGACAAGACGACGATCGGCGAGCTGGGCCTCGCCTGGTCGACCGATGTCCCCAGCATCGATGGTCTGATCGCCACGCCGATCGTCGTCGACGGTACGATCTTCGTCTCCGGCGCCTTCGGACGGGTCTTCGCGTACGAAGCGACGAGCGGGAAGCTCGAGTGGTCCTTCGATCCGGCCGTGCGCCGTAGCATGTCGATCAACAGCTCCTGGGCGACCCGCGTCAACCGCGGCGTCGCTGTCGCCAATGGTCGCGTCTTCATCGGAACCGGCGATTGCCGCCTGATCGCGCTCGACCGCGACTCGGGTGAGCCGCTCTGGGACGAAGAGATCTGCGATTCCGAGCGCTTCTACGCCATTACGGGTGCGCCGAGAATCGGCGGTGGACTCGTCTTCATGGGCAGCGGGGGATCCGATCATGGAGCCCGCGGGTTCGCTGCAGCCTTTCGCCAGGACACGGGTGAGGAGGTCTGGCGTTTCCACACGGTACCGGGTGACCCGAAGGACGGTTTCGAGAACGAGGCGCTGGAGCAGGCCGCGAAGACCTGGTCGGGGCCCGAGCCCTGGAAATTCGGCGGTGGTGCCGTGTGGGCCGGGATCACCTACGACCAGGAGCTCGGTCAGCTCTACATCGGCGTCGCGGGAGGAAGCCCCTGGGACCCGACCGTTCGCAGTCCGGGTGGCGGTGACAACCTCTTTCTCTGCTCGATCGTGGCGCTCGACGCCCAGACCGGGGAGTACCGCTGGCACTACCAGACGGTCCCGCGCGACGCATGGGACTTCGATGCCGCGATGCCGATGATCCTCGCAGACATGAAGCTCGATGGACGCGATCGCAGGGTACTGCTTCAAGCGCCGAAGAACGGGTTTTTTTACGTGCTCGATCGGGACACGGGCGAGCTGCTCAGAGCAGATCCCTACGTGCGGGTCACGTGGGCCGACTCGATCGATCTCGAGACGGGCCGTCCGAACGAGCTTCCGGGCGCTCGCTACCACGAAAACGAATCCGGCGAGGCCACGGTCTATCCGAGCATCTGGGGCGCCCACAATTGGCAACCCATGAGCTTCAGTCCCGACACGGGGCTCGTCTATATCCCGGTATTGGATTTTCCGACCATCTTCCGCACGGAGCGAGGTGCGATCATGGGCGGAATCTTCGCCGACCTCTACGGCTACGATCCGCACGATCCGGGCATCCCGAAAGATCTCGGCAAGCTCATCGCCTGGGATCCGATTGATGGCATCGAGCGATGGCGAGTCGACTACACCCTACCCTTCAATGGCGGAACGCTCGCGACCTCCGGTGGAGTCGTATTCCACGGGACCGCCGCGGGTGAGCTGCACGCCTTCGAAGCAGCCTCCGGCGAGCGCTTGTGGTCGGCGCAGCTCGGATCGGCCGTGCAGGCCGCGCCCGTCACCTACATGTATGGCGGGGAACAATACGTGCTCGTCGCGGCGGGCTGGGGTGGATCACCGCGCACGATGACGCCCGCCTATGCGGCAACGCTCGACGCACAGGGCCCCGCACGGCTCTTCGCCTACAAGCTCGGAGCCGGGGCACCGAGTCCGGTCGCCTACCCATCTCGCGCACCGATTCCGCGCCCACCCCTTCCGCGGCAGCCCGGATCCGCGGAGATCGAGCGGGGCAAGATGCTATTCGAGGCAATGGCATGCTCGACGTGCCACGGCCAGGGCGCGGTCGGGGCTGGCCCCGGCGGCTCGATTCCCGACCTGCGATACACGTCCGAGGGAGTCTATACCGATTGGGAATCGATCGTCCTGGGAGGTGTTCGATCGAAGGCGGGGATGCTGTCGTTCGAAGACTACATGTCACCTGCCGAAGCGTCGGCACTCCGAGCCTTCGTCCTGGACGTCGCCTGGGAGTGGCATCTTCGCGACGAGGCATCCAGGTGATCGCATCCCGTCAGCGTTTCCGGTCCGCTGCGCATAACGCCTCTCCACGGGAAATCGAACCCACTAGCGCCGCGAGCTCACCCGGCTTCCACCTGATCGCGCAATGACTGCGTGAACGACTTCACGTGCATCGCTCTGCGCGCCGTTCGAAACGCCGCCCCCGAGCGATCTTGCGTGACGCCCTTCTCACAACCGGCGATTCCTGATCCGATGCGATTCATGGATGCGATCCACCCGGCACAAGGAGGATCGATTCATGTTCTCAATATTCCGTTCTCGACAACCCGATTCGGTGGCCTCGATTGCCACCATCCCTTCGACGATCGCGATCGTCGCGTGTCTGGGGGCCATGAGTCTCTGTGAGCTCTTTTCACCCGCACATGCAATCGCCCAATCAAGAAATCTCGAAATCGCCGAAGTCTCCGCTCCCGCGGTCAACTGCGTCTTCGATTCGGACTGCAGGATCACCGTCAACGACACCAGTGCGACGATCGCGTCGACGGGTGGGTCGATTCAGTCGCGTCGATTCGCGGTCGCTGAATCCGGCACTCCGGCGGCCGGCCTGTATGGATACAACTATCGCGTGAATCTCAGCAACGCGGTCGAGGACGAAGAACGCGACTGCGTTTGGGACGTCGCGATCCCGTTCGGGCCGATCGAGCCGCTCGACTACGATGGAGACGGTGAGCTCGAGCATCTCTACGACCTTCGCCTCGGTGGCGGAGCCGGAAACGTGCGGCTCCTGGGTGCCAGTCAGGAGGGGGATACGGTCTATCTCCAGTTCGAGGCCTTCGACATCTTTCTCGGTGTCTGCCAGGGGAATTTCCCCGGCGACGGCGACAGCAGCTATTTCGTCGGCATGGCCTCGCGCTACCCCGACCACAAATTCGCTGAGGCCGAGCTGGATTTCTGGCATGCTCCAAACGAGCGGGTCGAGGTTCGCGTGCCGGATCTCCCGAGCACGCGCTTCATGGAAGACTATGCCTTCGCCTGGGCGTATGACCCGACGGCTTCGAGCTACACGGCGAACCCGGGCACGGGCTTCCTCTACCGAGACTATTCGTACAACCGCGCGGACGGACCGATCACGATCGAGCGGTCGGGCGTCGGCGCCTACCGCGTCACCTTCGCGGGGATGGAGAATCGCTGGGCCCAGAAGGGGAACGTCCAGGTCACGGCCTACGGTCAGGACGCGGGCGACGCGGGCCATTGCAACGCGGTCGACTGGGGCACGAACTGGGCCGACGTGCGTTGCTTCGGGCCGACCGGCACGCCACGCGACAGCCAGTACACGATCCTGATGGCGAAGCCGATGCCGATCCGCGAAGGTCTGGCGCACGCGAGGATCCGCAGTCCGTGGCTCTCCGCCTACTCGCCGGCCGAAGAGGACGCGTTCAACCCTTCCGATGGGTCGGTCGAGGTCACCCGAACGAGCGTGGGTCGCTACCGCGTCCAGTTCCTCGGCTTCGGCACGGGCTCTTCTCCCGTCGCCGGCCGTGGCGGCAACGTCCAGGTCACGTCGATGGGAACGTCGGGTTCCCGCTGCCACGTGACCAGCTGGGGTGGGGGTTTCGTGAACGTACGCTGTGACGACGCGTTCGGCTCGCCTGTCGACTCGCGATTCAGCGTCCTCTACCTCGATCCCAAGGACCGCTTCGACCGCGACGTGGCATACGCGTGGTCGAACCACTCGAGCGAGCCGCATTCCTATGTTCCGAGTGAGACCTATCTCTTCAACCCGGAGCAGGGACCGATCTCGATCGAGAGGACGTCGATGGGGAGGTATGATGTCCGCGTCGAGGGATTCGAGCGTTCGGGTACCGCCACGACCGGCGGGCAGGTCTTCGTGAACGCCTACGGCGGAGGGAGCGAGCACTGCGCGGTCGACTCGTGGGGAGACGCGTCGTCGTCCATCTCCTGCCACGACGCGGCGGGCGCGCTCACGGACGTGTCCTTCTCCATCATGCACCTGCGCCCGACGCCGGTTCCGGAGCCGACGGCGCTCGCGCTGACGGCAGGGGGCGTACTCGGGCTCGGTGCGCTCGGCCATCGGCGTAGCCGATCACGGCGACGCGTCGAGGTCTGACGCCGGAGGACATCGTCCTAAATAGCGGGTACGGCGGCCGCCCATTCGAGCCTGGCTCGAATGGGCGGCCCACGCCTTCGAGCGCCGCGCAACGCGGCCTGGTCTCCGCCCGTGGCGCGCCTGATCGTCGGCAAGATGACCCGCAGCTCAGGCGCAGCTTCTCCGACGTCCTCGACTTCGGCTCCATCCGACCGCCCGGGAGTCCGAGAAGATTCGGCGTGCCGGGGATGGCTCGGCATTCGATCACGAAACCTTGATGGGATCGAAGCCATGTCGAAAGTGTTCGGAGCGGTCATCGTCGTCCTCGGCATCTGGGTCGGCGTCGAGTTCATGACGGAAGGCCCGAGCCGTGCATTCGGAGGGGCCTTTGCGAGCTTCTTCAGCGCCTCCGAGGCTCCCCAGGATCGCCGTAGCACGGC
Organism: Myxococcota bacterium; assembly: GCA_965223565.1. Taxonomy (GTDB): domain Bacteria; phylum Myxococcota_A; class UBA9160; order UBA9160; family UBA4427; genus UBA4427. Next base: position 234,365 of record CBDCWV010000008.1, read on the forward strand.
CAGACGAGCCGGCGATTCGGTCAGCCGCGCCCAGGCCGAAGCCGAGGCTCGCCGCGAACGCATGCTCGGCGATTAGTCCGGGTGCCCGGCGGGCCCGCTACTCTCTCGATGCGCCTCCATCACCAGAGAAATTCGCATCGATGCTCTCGCGCACCGCTTCTGCCCCGGATCGCCGATCCCTCCGTTCCTCCTCGCGAGCCGAACCGACGACCGGACCCCGAGACGTGTGCGCCGGCAGGGTCGAAGCGCACACGACCGTTACCCGTCGACGCGCCCGGCTGGTCGCGCGTCTCGTCGCATGTCTCGTCTTGGCGGGCGGCTGTAGCGACGACGCCTCCGCGCGCCGCATGATCGGGCGCGGCATGCGCACGATCCCGGTGGTCGTGGCGATGCCGACGAGGCAGGAGTTCGTCGACCGGATCGAGGCGATCGGAACGGCGCGCGCGAACGAGTCGATCGTCGTCGCAGCACAGGTGACCGAGACGGTCAGTCGCGTGAACTTCGAGGACGGACAGGTCGTCGCGGCGGGCGACGTCCTCGTCGAGCTCACCAGTCGCGAGGAGTCCGCTCAGCTCGCCGAAGCGCGGGCCAACCACGCCGAGGCCGTTCGGCAGCACGAGCGTGCCGTCGAGCTGCGTCAGGACGGGACCGTCTCGCAGGCTCAGCTCGACGCCCGAGAGACACAGCGTCGGGCGGCGCGCGCGCGACTCGACGAGCTCCGCGCGCGCATGCGCGATCGGCTGATCCGCGCGCCCTTCGCCGGCGTTCTGGGCATGCGGACGGTCAGTCCCGGAACACTGCTCCAGCCGGGAGACCCGATTACGACGCTCGACGACATCGATACGATCAAGGTCGACTTCTCCGTGCCCGAGCGGTTCCTGTCCGTGCTCGAGCCGGGACTGGTCGTGCGCGCCACGGCCGCCGCGTTTCCGGATCGGCACTTCGAGGGGACGGTCAGATCGCTCGACACCCGCGTCGATCCGGAGACGCGCGCCATTCGCGTTCGGGCCGACGTACCGAACGCGGACCACGCCCTGCGACCCGGCATGCTCGTGAGCATCGAGCTCACCGCCAATCGGCAGACCAGCCTCGCCGTACCCGAGGAGGCGATCGTTCCGGTCGGCGAGACGCGATTCGTGTTCGTCGTGAACGAGGATCTGCGCGCGGATCGCCTCGAGCTCGAGACGGGCCGCCGAACGCGCGGGATGGTGGAGGTGAAGAGCGGCATCTCGGGCTCGGAGCGGCTCGTCGTCGAGGGCGGATCGATGCTCGACCCCGGCAGCTCGGTCGAGATCGTCGAGGAGCGCACGCCTGCGCCCCGCGCCCCGCAAGTCTCGGGCAATGAGGGCTAGGTCGTGCTCCTCTCCGACGTGTCGGTCAGACGTCCCGTCTTCGCGACGGTCCTCTCGGCCCTGATCGTCGCATTCGGCGTCCTCTCCTTCGGGAGCCTGCCGCTCCGCGAGCTGCCCGACGTCGATCCCCCGATCGTCTCGATTTCGACGCAATACCCGGGCGCATCCTCGGCCGTGATCGAGAACCGCATCACCAAGCCGCTCGAGGATCGGCTGAACGGGATCGAGGGCATTCGCACGATCGAAGCGACGAGTACGGATGGCTCCTCGAACATCACGATCGAATTCCACCTCTCGCGGGAGATCGAGGATGCGGCCAACGACGTCCGCGAACGCATCGGCCGCGCGCTCGACGATCTGCCCGAAGAGGCCGATCCACCGGAGATCTACAAGGCCGAGGCAGACGCGAGTCCGATCCTGTGGCTCAACTTCGGCAGCCGGACGCGGGACACGATGGCCCTGACCGACTACGCCGAGCGTTATCTCGTCGACCGCTTCTCCGTGCTCGACGGCGTCGCTCGCGTACGGCTCTCCGGCGATCGGCGCTATGCGATGCGGATCTGGCTCGATCGAGTCGCACTCGCGGCCCGCGAGCTGACGGTCTCCGACGTGGAGGAGGCGCTGCAGAGCGAGAACGTCGAGCTACCCGCCGGTCGGCTCGAGTCGTCGCGGCGCGAGTTCGCCGTGCGCGTCGAGCGCGGCTATCGCACGGTCGAGGACTTCGAACGCATGGTGATCGCTCGCGGCGCGGCGGGTCACCTGGTCCGACTGGGCGAGGTCGCGCGCGTCGAACACGGACCCGAGGAGTGGCGCAGCTACTACCGGGGCAATGGCGTTCCACGCATGGGGATCGGCATCGTCAAGCAATCCGGCGCGAATACCACGGCCGTAGCGGCGCGGGTTCGCGCGGAGGTCGCGCGTCTCCAGGACGAGCTCCCCGAAGACCTCGAATTGCTGAACTCCTGGGACAGCTCCGAGTTCGTGCAGGAATCGGTCGATCAGGTCTATCGGACGTTCGTCGTCGCGATGATCCTGGTCGTCGTCGTGATCTATCTCTTTCTCGGCACCAGTCGAGCGGCGCTGATCCCCGCGGTCACCGTTCCGATCTGCATCGTCGGCAGCATGAGCTTCCTCTTCGCGTTCGGGCTCTCGCTCAATCTCCTCACGCTGCTCGCGCTCGTGCTGTCGATCGGGCTCGTGGTCGACGACTCGATCGTCGTACTCGAAAACGTCCAGCGTCGTATCGAGCTCGGCGAGCCCGCGCTCCTCGCAGCCCAGCGCGGAGCACGGGAGGTGGGCTTCGCCGTGGTCGCGACGACGCTGGTCGTGATCGCCGTGTTCGTCCCGATCGCCTTTCTCGAAGGCGCCACCGGACGCCTCTTCCGGGAGCTCGCGATCACGGTCTCGGCCACGGTGGCGCTCTCGAGCTTCGTCGCGCTGTCGCTCTCGACGATGCTCTGCTCGAAGCTCCTCGTCGCCAGACGACGAAACGGACCGCTGATCCGCGCCTCGACGGCCCTGCTGGAGGGACTCCGGAGCCGCTATGCCCGGCTGCTCTCCCACGCACTCGCGCGCCCTCTGCCGGTCGGGCTGGGATTGGCGGTCGTCCTCGCTTCGATCGGTGTGCTCTTCGACGCCGTCCCGACCGAGCTCGAGCCGAGTGAGGATCGGGGGGCCTTCATGATGCTATTCGCCGCGCCCGAGGGCGCGAGCTTCGATTACACGGTCGACCACGTGCGCCAGATCGAGGAGCGATTGCTCTTCCCCCTCGTCGACAGGGGCGAGATTCGCAACGCGATCATGCGCGTCCCTGGCTTCGGCTCGGGCGAAGCCATGAACAGTGGCGTGGGCATCATCGTCCTCGAGCACTGGGAGGATCGCAGCCTGTCGGCCGAGGAGCTGATGGCCCAGGTGAACGCCGGCGGCCGCGAGATCGCGGGCATCCGCGCTTTCAGCATGAACCCCGGCGGTCTCGGCAGCCGAGGCGGGCGTCCGGTGCAATTCGTCGTCGCCGCGAGCCGCCACGAGCAGGCCGGTCAGTGGCTCACGCGCCTGCTCGCGCGGGCGAACGAGGTGCCGGGCCTCGTCGGCGCCTACGGAGATTACCGACCGACGCGTCCCGAGATCCGCGTCGAGATCGACCGCGCGCGCGCCGCCGATCTCGGCGTCTCGATCGAACGCATCAGTCGCACGCTCGAGACGATGCTCGGCTCACGTCAGGTCGGCACCTTCGTCGAGCGCGGCGAGGAGTATCCGGTCATCCTGCAAGCGAGAGAGAATCAGCGTCGCGATCCCCAGGACCTCCAGAACCTCTACGTTCGCTCCGCTCGCACGGACGAGCTGATCCCCCTCTCCAACCTGATCACGACGCACGAGCTCGCCGACGCAGGCGCGTTGCGTCGGCTGAATCGACTCTCCGCCGCGACCCTCGAAGGCAGCGTCGCGCCCGGCTACACGCTCGGCGACGTGCTCGAAGGACTCGAGGCGCTCGCACGGGAGGAGCTGCCTTCGGCGGCACGCTTCGACTACAAGGGGCAGTCGCGCGAGTTTCGCGAGTCGAGCGCGGCGGCCTATTTCAGCTTCGGGCTCGCTCTGTTGATCGTCTTCCTCGTGCTGTCCGCCCAATTCGAGAGCTTCGTCCATCCGCTCGTCATCATGCTGACGGTTCCGCTCGCGATCGCCGGCGCCCTCTTCGGTCTCTGGTCGCTCGGCGGAACGATCAACATCTACAGCCAGATCGGCATGACGATCCTGATCGGCCTCGCCGCCAAGAACGGCATCCTGATCGTCGAGTTCACCAACCAGCTGCGGGCCGAGGGGCACGATTTCCGGCGCGCGATCATCGAGGCTGCCGAGACGCGCCTGCGCCCGATCCTGATGACGGGCCTGTCGACGGCGATTGGCGCATTGCCGCTCATGCTCGGCGGCGGTGCGGGCTCCGGTGGACGATTCTCGATCGGCGTGACAGTCTTCGCCGGCGTGAGCTTCGCGACGCTCTTCACCCTCTTCGTCGTACCCGTCGCCTACGACCTCGTCGCCCGCCGCACGTCCCTCCCGGGCAGCGTCGCCCGACAGCTCGAACGCCTGGACGCCGAGGTCGGCGCCTGAATCGTGTCTCGACGCCTCGCCACCCCGCGCGCCGGCCGGCGTCAGGCCGCGCCGAGCGCTCCGGATCTGCAAGCCGCCAGCAGCCGACCGGCAGGCATGCCTCCCCTCATCCGCACGATCCGGGGCTCTCGGCATGAAACGAGGATTGTGTGAAGCCCGTCTCACATCATGTCTTCGAAAATATGCGATGGTCACGTACGGAACCTGAGCGGAGCGCGCATGCGCCGCCCGAACCGGGAGTCAATCGATGCCGACCCAGAACGACCGCCCGCAGCCTGCCCATTCTCCCACTCGATGCGTTCATCTCGACGACGCGACGACGACGCCCCGCCGCCCCGCCGTCAGCGCCCGGAGCGCCGTGACGTCGCGTCGTCTGCTCGCGTGGACGCTCGGCACGACCTTCGCACTCGCCTCCGCAATGCCCGGACCCGCGACGGCCGAGCCCTTCGAAGACTGTCAGCTCGCGGAGGGGGTGGCCGTACATGGCGCCGGTGGTGCAGTCAGCGCCGGCAACGGCAGCGCATTCGTCTTCGGCGGACCGCTGGGCGGCGCCGTGCTCTGCAATCCGCCGACCATGTCATCGACGGAGCTCGTCTACGGCGGCTCAGCGGCGCGCGTCGCATTCACGACGGGCGCCGGCGGCTACTTCGACACCCTCGCCAGCGTCGCGCAGGACGACAGTGACGCGCGCGCTTGGGTCCGGCTCGATTTCGCCTATCCCTTCAGAGTCGTCCCCGACGACCCCCTCTCGACGGCCCCCGTCGAGATTTCGATCATCACACGCCATCGCACCTCCACCGACATCAGCGTCGCCGGCGGAGCCAGCGCGAGCAACTCACTCTCCGCCGACTACGCGATCGGCAATGGCTATACCAGCGAGCCGGGCTTCTTTCAGCAGTGGAGCTCCGGCGGTGCGCCCCCCGTTCCGAACGGCTACTTCGACATCGTTCATACGGCCCAGGTGCCCGTCAACACGGTGCTGAATTTCCGGGCCCGCCTGCAGCCGCAGAGCTATGCGAGCGACGGCAATCTCGCGAATCCGGGCGGCGGCGGCGCCGGGATGCGCCTGCTCTGGACCTTCGCAGCAGAAACGGATGCGGCGGCGACGATCGTCTTCGACTTCGAGGACGCACTGGGGCTCGATCCGCCGTCGCTCGACTTCGTACCCGAGCCGGGCTTCGGGACCGCACTCGGCGGGTGCGTGCTGACACTCGCGGGACTACGACGCCACTCGCGAGCCCGGCCTCGACGCGTCAATCGCAGCTGAGAAGCGGCCGCACTCGGCTCATCCCGCGTCGCGAGCCGCGAAGACGACCTTCGCCGTGCGCATCCCCTCGACTGCCACAGGCCAGCCGCCGTAGACGGCCATATGCATGATCACCTCGCAGATCTCCGAGCGGCTGAGGCCGTTGTCGAGCCCGAGGCCGAGATGGATCTCGAGCTCGTGCGGACGGTCGAGCGCCGTCAGAGCGGCGATCGTGATCAGGCTTCGATCGCGGGCGGGTAGATCGTCCGTACGGCTCCACACGCCCCCCATCACCACATCCGCAGTCAGACCGGCGAAGGCGTCACGCACCTCGTCGGGAATGGGAAGGGTCTCGGCGATCTGGGCCTTCACGGCTTCGCGTTCTTGCTCGTCCATCTCTCGTGCGCCTCCGGGTGCCTGGCGGGGATCGCCTCCGAGCGGCCATTCGCGGCCGTTCGGAGCGAACGATCAATGATCGGGATGTCGATCGAGGTGTCTGCGCGATCTTCGCACAAGGCGCGCGAAACGGCGTGCCGCGTCAGCCGGCCCCGCTCCCTGCACTCGCGATCCGCCTCGCGCTCGGTAACGTCTGCACAACGAATCGGGAGACGAGGATGACCGCACTCACGACCGACAGCCGCCAGAAGCTCCACGAGCTGCTCGACCTGCTCCGGGAGGTGGACGAACGACGCTACGGACCCGAGTGGGGCATCGAGAGCCGGGGCGATGTCGCCGACGGCCACCGCAACCTGATGCACCTGCTCGAAGGCGGGCTCTTCTCCCACTTCGACGCCGATCCCGAACGCCCGGTCTTCCGGCGCATCGTCTCACCTACGCGCAAGTTCCGCGGCGACAACGGCGACGCGATCTACTTCGACGCCGCGATCCGTCCCGACAGGGAGTACATCGTTCGGGGCAATCGGGCGGGCGCCGTGTACGTGTCGCTCACGGTCGAGGAAGGCGCGGGCGAAGGCAGCTACGCGACTGGGACGGCGGCCGGCCTCCACGACGGCGAGTTCGACGTCGATGCGAACGGAGACTTCGAGGTCGTCCTCTCGGCGAAGCCGCACGACCGCAACTGGCTCGAGCTCACGCCGACGGCCACGCGAATAACGACTCGCCACTATTTCGAAGAGGAGATCTGCGCGGCAGCCGATCCGTCGCGCCATATCCCGCTCTCGATCCGACCCGTCGTCGATCCCGGACCGCCGCCCGCATGGACGCCCGAGGGCCAGGACGCGCGCGTGGCCGCCGCCATCCAGCGCGTGATCAACTTCGTGCGCGGAGACACGCTCGACCAGCCGCCGCGCCAGACCGGAGCGCAGCCGAGCTGGGTCTCGACGACTCCCAACCAGTTCAATCCGCCCGAGAAGCCAGGGGACCTCGCCTTCTCGGCGATGGATATCGCCTATGCGATGGCGCCTTATGCGCTCGGTCCGGACCAGGCGCTGATCATGAGCGGACGCTTTCCCAGCTGTCGCTTCGCCAACGTCTGTCTTTGGAATCGCTACATCCAGAGCTACGACTTCAACAACCGGCGCATCTCGCTCAATCGCAAGCAGACGACCCTCGAGCCGGATGGCTCCTTCCGCATGGTGATCGCCCATGCGGATCCCGGCCTCCCGAACTGGCTCGACACCGAGGGAAGACCCTACGGAATGATCTACTGGCGCTTTCTGTTGCCAGAGGGCACGGTCGAGACGCCGCAGACCGAGCTGGTGGACTTCGACTCCCTGCGAGCCTGATCGGAAAGGAGAGGCTTCGACGCCCCGCGTGCTAGCGTGGTCGGCTACTGCTGCCGGGGTTGCTCATGCTGATTCGCGCATTGTTGATCGCGCTTCTCTCCCTGTCCGGTCACTCGCTCGCCCGCGCCCAGAACCTCGCTACCAACCCTGAGTTCGACAGCGACATCGCCGCCTGGGACTGTGAGCAGTCGGCGGCGGGGTCCGCCGTCGAGCCGGCGGACCGGCCCGAAGTCCAGTGCAGCTGGTCGGACGACGACGCCGAGGGTCTCGCTTTCTCGGGCTCGGGCGAGGTTCATCTCGACGGCTTTTCCGACACGTTGATTCGTGCGCAGATCGTGCAGTGCATCCCGATCACGCCACTCGAGACCTACGCGATCTCGGCCTTCCTGCGGACGATCGCGAACAACGGCAGGAACGGACAGCTCGACATCCGGTGGCACAGCGGATCCGACTGCACGGGCAGCTCGCTTCGACTGGATATCGTGCAGAGCGTTCCGGCTCCCGCCTCCTGGACGCCGGTGCAAGCGACGCTGAGTGCACCGGCCGGGGCGGGCTCACTCAAGTTCACGGTGATCGCCTTCGCGCTCACGGACGAGGAGCATACTGTGCGTGTCGACGGCGTGACCGTTCCCGAGGTCGCCGATTGGAGAATCGCCGCGTTCGGACTGGCCGTGATCGGCTGGAGGCGTGGTCGGACGCGTCGACCTCTGGCTGCCTCGGCACGCGGCACGTAGTCGACGCGGGACGCCGGTCTACGACATCGAGACGGCCGCGAGCCACCCCAAGCGTCAGAGATCCCCGAGGCGCGTCTCGACCCTGCTCCGCTGCTCCGCCGGCGCCGTGTAGTCCGCGTCGAGCAGAACGATCGCGACGTAGCCGTCCGAGAGCGCGGCCGCATCCGAGCCGGCCACGTCTTGATCCGGCTGCCGTGGCGCGCGGAAGGCCGGAGCATACACGCCCGGCGCCTTCTGCTCGAAGCCGAGACCGAACTGCGCGCCGGTCCCCTGCACGCCGTAACGCACGCCCTTGATTTCGCTCCACGGAATTCCGGGCACGTTCAGGTTGAGCCGCGTTCCGCGCGGCAGCAGCCTGCCTTCGTCGGCCGTCTTCGCGAGCCGCTCGATCACCTCGACCGCGAACGCCGCCGTCTCCTCGAAGTGTTTGCGATGGGCCGGCTCCCCTTCCTTGCCGACCTCGTTCGCGCTGACGGCGATGGCGGGCACGCCGCCCAGCCCCACGGCGGCAGTCGTCGCGCCGACCGTGCCCGAGATTCCCGTGGCCGAGCCCGCATTCGCACCGGCGTTGGTCCCCGACACGAGCAGATCGAAGGGATCGTTCGGATCGGCCATGGCCGACAGACCGAGCAGCGCGCAGGCCGCCGGTGTGGCGTCCGCACTGTACTCCCGCGTTGCCTTCTCCTCGACACGAATCGGCCCGAAGGTCATCGAAGCGCTGCTGCCGCTTCGGTTGCCGCTGGGAGCCACGACCGTGACGCGATGGCCGGCTCCGCGCAACGCCTCCTCGAGCGTCTCGATTCCGACCGAGCCGTAGCCGTCGTCGTTGGTGAGGAGGATGTGGAGTCGGCTCGAATCGGCGGGCGCAATCGAGGCGCAGGCGAGCGCGAGACAGGTGGCGATCAGGCAGAACGCGCGATGCACAGGATTCCTCCCTGCATGGGGTTGGGGAGTCGAAGATGCCAGGGCACGCTAACCGGCTCACGCCCGGCGGCGCAACGGCCGAGTGACGGGCCGCGGCGGGCTGATCCGAGATCCCTCCAACTTACTGATTCTGCGCCGTTTTCCCATTAATGGACGAGAAATTCGACGCGCGCACACTGAACCGCGAATCCCATTCCGACGCGCGCCGACCCAACACGCGCGCGGCACCCGGAGATCCCGACATGCGCCAACCCGCACGTCCCATCGAATCGTCCCGCGTATCCGCCAACCGAGCGAGGTCCGATCTCCAGGTTGAGAGCGCGACGCTGGCAGACGCATCCGCTCCGCGCGCATGGGTCGCCTTCACTCGTCTCCTGCTGCCGCTCCTGCTCGCGCCGCATCCGGCCCCCGCCCTCGATTTCTCGGATCGCTTCCTCGCCTATCACGAGGATTTCGTCAACGAGAAGAGCTTCCCCAGCGATCCCGAGGCCGATGGTCTCGGCGCCGGGGGCGTCGCCGCGAGTGCGATCCCGACCGGTCCGCTTCCGACGCTCGAGGATCGCTATGTGCAGGCGGCCGTCGGCGTCGACGGACCCCGACTGCATCAGCTCTCGATTCCCATCGACGCGCTGGGACAGGAGTCGATCGGCCTACGCGCACGTTTCGACTTCTTTCGGATTCCGACAAGCCCAACGGCCGAGAGCCGCGTGTCGCTCTCGACGAGCTTCGAGCCCGGGCCTGGGCAGGCAGGCGTCGTCGTGATCGCGCGGGTCGTCGTGACGCAGTTTGCGATCGGGGCGCAGACCGTGCGCTTCGAGATCGTGGAGATCGAAGTCGAATCGGGAACGGGTCTGATCTCTACGCGGAGCTCTAACGTTCCCCTCGGCCTCCAGAACCAACCCTTCCTCGCAGGAGCGCCCTTCACGATCGATCTCGAGATCGATCGCGACGCGGACATCGTGCATGCGCAGCTCGACGTCGAGGGCGCCCCGCCGCTCTCACCCGATCCGCTGCCACTCGAGGCCGCCGTCGCGCGCCCCCACGATAATGCGGGGCTCGCACTCTTCATCGACGAGACCCTCGATTTCGGTCCGACACGTGTTCGCTTCGATTCGATCGAAATCTACCGACCCTTCAGTCAGGTCTTCGCCGTGAACGCCCTCCTCGACGAGCTGGATCTGGTCCCGGGTGACGGAGACTGTCTCACGGCGAACGGCGGCTGCAGCCTGCGCGCCGCCATCCAGGAGACGAATGCGACGCCAGGGCCCGCGCGCATCGAGCTGCCCGCGTCGGCCTGCTGCACACTCACACGCGTCGGCACCCATGAAGACGCCGCGGCGACGGGCGACCTCGACATCCTCGACGATCTCGAGATCGCGGGCCGCGGAACGGACGTTTCGATCATCGCGGCCAGTGGGATCGACCGCGCGTTCCACGTGCCAGCGAGCGCACTCGACGTCGTCGTGCGTCTCTCCGATCTCTCGATCCGGAACGGACGCGCTACGGCGTCGGGATCGGATCAGGGCGGCGCGATCGAGACCTTCGGGCAGACGAAGCTCTCCCGTTGTCGCATCGAGAACAACGGAGCACAGGTCGGCGGCGGCATCTCCAATCGACGAGCGCTGATCCTCGAGGACTGCGTCGTGAAAGGCAATACCGCGACGAACCGGGCCGGCGGCCTCGCGTCACCGGGCAACGCCAGCTCCGCCGTCGCGCCACGCAGCCTGATCCGCGACAGCGCCATCGTCGCGAACGACGCGCCGCGCGTGGGCGGCGCCGAGTTTGCGGACTCTGCGAACGTGCGGATCGAGCAGTCGACGCTCGGCGACAACGAGGGAACGGAGCTGAACCTGCTGCGAAGCGACGCGCTCCTGCAACACGTGACGATCGTGTCCGGCCCGCGAGAGATCGGCTTGAATGCCACGGGAGCGGGCGCCACGGCGCCGCGCGAGCTCGAGATCGTGAGCGCCGCCGTCGTCGGCGAGCCCGCCTGCGACCTCACGCCGAGCGCCGACCTGACGATCGTCTACGCCGGTCACAACGCGAGCGAGGACGCTTCCTGCGGCTTCGTGGCGGTGGGAAGCCTCGAGAGCCAGCCGCTCCTGCTCGGGCCACGCTCGGTCGTCGGCGAGAGCGAGGCGTTCGTACAAGCACAGGAGTTGAGTCCGCTGATCGACGCCGCCGATCCCGATCGTTGTCCCTATGCGAAAGACCAGGCAGGCACACCACGACCGGTCGACGGACTGGCCGACGGTGCGCTCGTCTGCGACATCGGCGCCATCGAGGTGCCCGAGCCCACGCTCGTCAGCTCCGTCGTCGCGGCCGCGAGCGGGCTCTTTGCGCTCGCGCGACGGCGACGGCGACGCGCGGGCTGGGACCCGGACCGATCGCGTGGACGCTGACGCCGCGCGCCGAGGCTCGGCCTCTGCTCGAATCGGCCGCGTCTCGACGAACGTGCGCCGGATGGCGAGAATTGCGTCCATGCAATCGAAGAACCCGACCGATCTCGGCCGAGCGAACCCTCGTCGGCCGCATCCGCACGCACTCGTGGCCACACTCGCGAGTGGGCTCCTGTGGGCGTGTGCCACGGGGGGCGAGCTCGATCGCTCGCCCGTCGACCTCGACCGCGCGACAGCCACGCTCGCGGAGGCGGTCGATCGCGGCGTCGTGGGTGGCGTCGTGAGTCTCGTCTTTCATCGCGGCGAGATCGTTCAGGTGAACGCGCTCGGCGTTCGGAGCCGGGACACGAATGCGCCAATGACGCGCGACACGATCTTTCGCATCGCCTCGATGAGCAAGCCCATCGCGGCCGTGGCGACCCTGATCCTTCTCGACGAGGGCCACTTCACGCTCGACGATCCCGTCGACCGCTGGCTTCCCGAGCTCGCGAGCCCCCGCGTGCTGCAGCATCCGAGCGATCCGCTCGACACGGCGGTGCCTGCGAGCCGCTCGATCCGGGTGATCGACCTCCTGACCCACCGCTCGGGGATCGTCACGCCACGCGATCCCGAAGGCCCGCTCCGGTCGGCGCTCAGCGAGGCCGATGCGAACAACCACACGGGCTATGACGCGTGGATCGCCCGAATCGGAGCGCTGCCCCTCGCGCACGAGCCCGGTAGCACGTTCAGCTACGGCAACTCCTTCGACGTGCTCGGCATCTTCGTCGAGCGCGTGGCGGGTAAGCCCTATCCCGCGTTCCTGCACGAGCGACTCTTCGAGCCGCTCGGGATGCGCGATACCGCGTTCTTCGTGCCGCCAGAGAAGCGCGAGCGCTTCGCCCGACTCCAATCGCGCAACGGCGTACCGCCCTCCTGGATTCCCTCACCCGATCGGATCCCCGGCTACCCGGCCGCCGCGGGTGGGCTCTACTCGACCGCCGACGACTATCTCCGATTCGCGCGCATGCTGCTCGACGATGGCCGGCTCGGGGACGTGCGCATCCTGAAGAGCAACACCCTCGCCGCAATGGCGCGCGACTATCTGACGCCGGAGCAACGCGCAGAATCGCCATTTGGCGGACCACCAGGGTATTGGCGGGGCCAGGGCTTCGGCCTCGGCGTTGCCGTCAAGCTCCGGGAAGAGATCCGGGCCTCGCAGCTCGGTCATGCCCGGGTCGGATCCTTTGGCTGGCCCGGCATCTTCGGTACCTGGTGGGCCGCCGATCCCGAAGAGGACCTGATCCTGATCCTGCTCGTACCAGGCGGGGACACACGACCGTTGCGCTTTGAATTCCAGCGAGCGATCTACGACGCCCTCGCGGATTGACGTTCGCGTCGGTCGAGGCGCGAGAGGCAGCCCAGGCCGAGTCCGAGCAGGATGCCGGTCGTCGGCTCGGGTACGACGCCAGCCGTAACCGCATCGATCAGCTCGCCGGGATTGGCAAAGCTCGCCTCCCCATCGAGGTAGAGACTCGCCGTGCCGGCGACCGGGTCGTAGACGACTAGGTCGTCGCGCGAGAACGTGAGGCCAGCGATCGTCATCATCCCGCTGCCGCCCCCGTCCCGTGCCGCGAAGACGTATCGGCCATCGTCCATGATGTGGAAGCCGCGGATATCGGGATCGTCGTCGCCTGCGACGGGGTCGCCACCGATGATCGCACCGTCGAAGAAGATGCTCGCGGAGCCGCCGCCCTGTGGGTCGTATTCGACCAGATCGTCGTTGTCGAAGCTGAGTCCGAGGAAGGTCGACGACGTCATCGTCGAGAAGAGGATCGAGCCGGATGGGCGGACGAAGACCGCGTCGATGAAGACCTGACCCGATCCCACCCGCTCGAGTCCGAGCGCACTGCCGTCGAAGAGCACCGAGGCGCTTCCCGCCGCCACGTCGAGCAGCACGAGATCATCGACATTGAAGTCGACGCCCGCGATCGTGCCCCCCGCCTGGGTCGTCATGAGCAGATCGCCGTTCGCATAGCGATGGGCGGCAACGAGGTTGCGGCTGAGACCGAACGCGTCGCTCAGGTCGAAGTCGACCGCGGCGGTCTCCGTCGCGGGGTCGTAGGCGACGAGCGCGTCGTTCTCGAAGCTGACGCGGGGGACTCCAATCGAGGCTGGACTCGCCGTCGAGATGGCGATGTCCCGGGCGGATGCGGCAGAAACGAGGAATGGACAGACGAAGGTGAGCAGGAGCAGGATCCGGCAGAATGGCATCGTTTCCTCGGAAGCTTGGCGTTCGAATCGAGTATCCATGAGTGGTAGAAGGGCTCGCGATGTGGCGAAAAAGTCGCAGCCGGGCGGCAAAATGCCTCGCATAACGATGGGGCGTCCCGTGTTACGCTGACCGTCGGCTTCGGCGAGTCTCGAAGTCTCTCGCGATCACTCCGAATCGTCGGGCCGAGCGCTTCCACGACGCGCCGAGCGTCCAGGCGGAGGTCGAGCATCCCCATGAGCAGCCCTCTCGACCCGCAGCTCGAACACGACACCCGCGTGGCATCGCGACTGGACGACCCCGAGGAGCTTCTCACGCTCGTTCTCGATCCGAAGCGACGCGGCACGCTCTATCCCTACCTCCACCGCCTGCGCGCGCTGTCGCCCGTACTGCGCACGGAGCAGGTGACGGGCCGGCCCGCCTGGGTCGTTACGCGCTATGCCGAGGTGCGTGACGCGCTCAAGCATCCCGACGTGCGCAGCGACGCACGCGGCACGGCGGCATTCGAGGTCGGACCGGCTGGCCGCGTGTTCGTCGAGATGCAGCGCAATACACTGCTCTTCCTCGAGCCAGAGAAGCACGACCACGTGCGGGGCCTGATCTCTCGGGCCTTCACGCCGCGCTCGGTCGATCTCCGCCAGGAGCGGATCACGCACGTTCTCGAAGCGCTGCTCGACGCGGTCATGCCCGACGGCGGAATGGATTTCGTCGAGGACTTCGCCTTTCGACTACCGATGGTGGTGATCTGCGAGATGCTCGGCGTGCCGACCGAGGACCTGCCGCAATTCTACGACTGGGCGAAGGACTCGAGTCGCCGTGGCGAGATCGGTGGCATCACGGAGGAGACGATCCGTCGCGGCGAGGCAGCGACGCTCGGCTACACCGACTATTTCATGAAGCTGATCGAGGACCACCGGCGAAGTCCCCGCTTCGACCTGATGACCGCGCTGATCGACGCCGAGGACGAGCGCGGCGCGCGCCTCTCGGACGAGGACCTGGTCGGCAGCTGCTACATCCTGCTCCAGGCCGGGCACGGGACGACCCAGGACCTGCTCGGAATGGGAATGCTCGCGCTCCTGCGCCACCCGGAGCAGCTCGACCATCTGCGGCATCATCCCGAGGCGATTCCGACCGCGGTCGAGGAGCTGTTGCGCTACGACACCTCGGTCCAGATCAGCCAGCGGGTCTCGGACGTGCCCTTCACGCTCGGCGATACGGCGATCGCGCCCGACGAAGTCTGCATCCTCTTCAACGGCGCCGCGAACCGGGATCCCGCAGCCTTTCCGAATCCCGATCGACTCGACATCCGCCGCAGCCCCAACGAACACATCAGCTTCGGTCTCGGGCGGCATACGTGCCTCGGTCAGTCGCTCGCGCGGATGGAGCTGCGCAGCGCGTTCGAAACCCTGCTCCGCCGCGTACCGAACCTGCGTCTGGACGAATCGGAGCCCCCGAAATACCGCGACAGCCTCTTCCTGCGCGGTCTCGAGTCGATGCGGGTCCGCTTCTAGACGCGGCGCGCCTGGAAGAGGCACACCGATTCGGCCGATCGTCTCGCGCCTAGGACTGCGATCCCGGCGCGAGCGTTGCGGCTGCCATGAGTGCCAATCCGAGCACGACCGAGCCGAGGACCCGGGTCAGATCGCGGAGGTCGGACCACCCGAAACTGTGTTCTTTATCACCCATGCTAGTCGGCTTCGGTGCAGTGACGTTTCAACTTGATACGTCTACAGCAATCGACACACGACCCGCCGGTCGATGCATGCCCGCTGCGGCTGGAGTGCACGAAGCGAGTCGGGGCTGTCGAACGGGCCTCGCCGTTGCACGCCCGGGACGAGACCCGGTTGCGTACGAGCTTCGCATGACTTCGCCGGACCGCGATCTCGACATTTCGTCGGGTTAAGTGGCCTCGACGCGGTTCCGATCCGATCGGAGCGTCGTGCGGTGCACGCCGATCTCGTGGAGCCGTGAATGTCTGATCAGTCTTCGATGCTCGACCCTTCGTCGCTCGAGATGCTTCGCGATCTCGATCCGTCGGGTGGACTCGTCGGCCAGGTCCTCGACGCCTTCCTCGATGAGCTGCCCCGACAGTTCGCTGCGATCGAAGGCGCCCAGGCGATCCACGACGACGAGGCGCTTCGTCGAGCGGCCCACGCACTCAAGTCGAGCTCGGGCAATGTCGGTGCCCATCAGCTCGCCGAGCTGCTGCGCCGGATCGAGGTCGCAGCCGCCAGCGACACGGGCGAGGACTTCGCCACGCTCGTCGCCGCGGTACGAAACGAGATCCCCAACCTGACCCGAGCGATTCGGGAAGCACGAACCGCCTTGACATGCGATCGATGACGCACGTCGTGGCGGGATCGCGAACCGCCCTGGTCGTCGACGACGATCGTTCGACGCGGCTACCGGCCTGTGCCGTCCTCTCGCGCCTCGGCGTCGAGGCACGAGAGGCAGGCAGCGGGGAGCAGGCTCTCGACATCCTCGCCATCGACGAAATCGACCTCATCCTGCTCGACGTCGAAATGCCGGGAATGGACGGTTTCGAGACGTGCCTAGCGATCCGAAATCTCGCTCGCGGCGCACACGTCCCGATCGTGATGTTGACGAGTCACGACGAAATCGAATCGGTTCGAAGAGCATTCGAGGTCGGCGCGACCGACTTCGTCATGAAGCCCGTCAACTGGCTCGTGCTCGAGCAACGCCTCGGCTACGTGCTCCGGGCGAGCGATACCGCCCGCGAGCTCCACGCGAAGCAGGCCGCCCTCGATCTCGCTCAGGACATGGCGCGCCTGGGGAGCTTCAGCTGGGATCCCTCCTCCGGATTCGTCACGGGATCGGCGAATTTCCTGCGTCTCTATCACTTTCCCCAGACCGCCGAGGGCATCGAGATCGAGGACGTCTTCGAACGCATTCTCGACAGGGATCGATCTGCCGTTCTGACGGCCTTCGAGAGCTGTCTCGCGAAGCGGGAACCGATCTCGGTGGATCATCGCCTGGCACTGTCCGGATCATCGCCCAGAACGATGCATATCGAAGCGCACGCACTCGACGACGGCGACAGCGATTCGCTTCGTGTCGAGGGAATCGCCCAGGACATCACCGAACGCAAGGAGCACGAAGAGCAGATCCGCTATCTCGCGTTTCACGATCCGCTGACGGGCGTCGGAAATCTACGCGCCTTTCGTGACAAGCTCTCCGAGACGCTCGTTCTCGCCCGCCGGCGCGACGCAATCGTCGCCCTCCTCTTCGTCGATCTCGACCGGTTCAAGCGAATCAACGACACCTATGGCCACCGGGCCGGCGACGAGGTCCTGCGCGAGATCGCAAGGCGGCTCTCGTCGGCCGTGCGTGAGTCGGACGTCGTCGGGCGTCTCGACGAGCCGACCGACGCGAACCGAATCTCGAGACTCGGAGGCGACGAGTTCACGATCCTGCTGACGGAGCTCCGGGACGCACGCGATGCCGGTCTCGTCGCTCGCAGGATCCTGGCGGCACTCGCCGAGCCCATCGATATCGACGTGACGAGGGTCCATGTCGGCGCGAGCATCGGCATCTCGATCTTTCCGTTCGACGCCAAGGATGAAGAGGCGCTTCGGCGCGCTGCCGACGCCGCGATGTATCACGCGAAGGCGCTCGACGACGGGAGCTTCCAGTACTACGACGAGTCGATGAACGGCGACTCCGCGCGTCGCATGATGCTGGAGTCCAGGATGCGAGTGGCCCTTCCGGCCGGGCAGGTCACCGTTCACTACCAGCCGAAGCTCTCGCTCCAGACCCACGAGATCACGGGCGTGGAAGCGCTCGCGCGATGGTTCGATCCCGACGACGGCTTCGTTCCGCCCGACCAGTTCATCCCCGTCGCCGAGGAGTGCGGGCTGATCACGTCCTTGACCGAGCTCGTGCTGGACAAGGCATGTCGAGACGTGAAGAGCTGGCACGACAAGGGACTCGGCGCGATCTCGTTGGCGGTCAACCTGTCTCCCTGTCAGCTCTCCGACGCGGACTTGCCGGAGCTGATCGACCGTGCCCTCGAGAGGTCCGGTCTCGATCCGTGCTTTCTGGAGGTCGAGATTACCGAGAGCGCCTTGATCCGCGATGACCGGACGACCGAGCAAATTCTCTCCCGACTCGCCGAACGCGGTATCCGCATCGCCCTCGACGACTTCGGTACGGGCTACTCGTCCCTGACCTATCTCAAGCGCTTCCCCGTCAACACGGTGAAGATCGATCGGTCCTTCGTGAAGGATCTCGAGCTCGACGCGAGTAGTGCCGCGCTCGCGCGGGCGATCGTGTTGATGGGGCATGCACTCGATCTCACGACGATCGCTGAAGGGGTCGAGACCGAGGCGCAACGTAGGATGCTCGCGGATCTGTGTTGTGACGAAGAGCAGGGCTACCGGTTCAGCCCGCCCATCCCTGCGGACCAGCTCGAGACCATGTTGGCCGGTCGACTCGTGAGCTGCCGACGAGCGACCGCTCCGCCTCGATCGGAGGAGTGAACGATGCAGACGGACCAGAGAATCTGGACCCTCGATACCGGATGGATGCCGAGCGAGGGGGCGATCGGCGCGCAGGCGGACCTCGTCCTCGTCTTCGGAGCACGAAATGCCCTCGAGCGACCGGGCGTCTTGACGGAGCTGGCGCGCGCCTACCCAGACGCGCGAATCGCCGGCTGCACGACATCCGGCGAGATCGCCGGAACGCGGGTCCGCGACGACTCGATCGTCTCGACGGCCGTCCGATTCGACGCGACCCGAATCGCGACCGCCTCGGTCGAGATTTCCGATTCGAGCCAGAGCTTCACCGCAGCGAGAGCGCTTGCAGGAGCGCTGGAGCCAACGGGCCTCCGCCACGTCGTCGTTCTCTCCGATGGCCTCTCCGTCAACGGCAGCGAGTTCGTCTCGGGCATCTCGAACCATCTTCCCCCAGGCGTGCGCGTAACGGGCGGGCTGGCCGGCGACGGGGACCGCTTCGAGCAGACCCTCGTGGTCATCGACGACCTCGCGCTCCCGAATCGTGCCGTGGCCGTCGGCTTCTACGGCGATCGACTACGCGTCGGCTACGGCTCCCTGGGCGGCTGGGATGCGTTCGGACCCAAACGAATCATCACGAAGGCGAAGGCGAACGTGCTCTTCGAGCTCGATGGAAAGCCTGCGCTCGAGCTCTACAAGCGCTACCTCGGCGAACACGCGGCCGGGCTGCCGGCGACCGGTCTCCTCTTCCCCTTGAGCCTCGAACGGCAACCCGGCGACCGTGCGGTCGTGCGGACGATCCTCTCCGTCGACGAATCCGCTGGCAGCATGACCTTTGCCGGCGACCTTCCCGAGGGCGCAACCGTTCGCCTCATGAAGGCCAATTTCGACCGGCTGGTAGAAGGGGCCGCCGGGGCTGCGCGCGACAGTACGGGCGTCCTCGAAAGCGCCAACTCGGAGCTCGGCCTGCTGATCAGCTGCGTAGGCAGGAAGCTCGTCTTGCAGCAGCGAATCGAGGAGGAAGTCGAAGCGGTGCGCGAGGTGCTCGGCGAGCGGCCCGTGCTCGCCGGCTTCTATTCCTACGGCGAGATCTCCCCCTTCACGAGCGATGCCAGCTGCGATCTGCACAACCAGACGATGACCATCACGACGCTCTCGGAGGTCCCTTGAAGCAAGACCTCCACCCGTTGGCCCGGCGTCAACGGAAGCGCATCATCGACATGAACGGTGGAGACGAGCTGCCCGTCTCGATGGAGCGGTTCGCGGAGATGGTGAGCGACGCCTACCACCAGGCCGATGCCGATCGCGAGATGCTCGAACGCTCGCTCGATCTGAGCTCGGAGGAGCTCTTCCAGGCCAACCAGGCTCTCGAGGAGCGGGTGCGTGCGCGAACCCGAGACCTGGTCGCAGCCAAGGAAGCCGCGGAAGCCTCGAATCAAGCGAAATCGAGGTTCCTGGCGAACATGAGCCACGAGATTCGGACCCCCTTGAACGGGGTGATCGGCATGGCTCAGCTGCTCCTCCAGTCGGAGTCGGATCGAGACCGCGCTCGCATGTTGAAGATCCTGATGTCGAGTGCACACTCGCTGATCTCGATCGTCGACGAGATCCTCGACATCTCGAAAGTCGAGGCCGGCAAGGTCCGCCTCGAAGCGATTCCCTTTTCGCTAGGCGAGATCAGCGAAGAGACGGTCGCCCTCTTTCGAGCGAGAGCCGAGGATGCGGGGCTGGAGCTCGCCGAGGAGTTCGAAGCCGACGACGTACCCGCACTGGTCGGGGACCCCGCTCGGCTCAAACAGGTCCTCGCAAACCTGATCGGCAACGCGATCAAGTTCACCAAGCAGGGCAGGATCACGCTGCGTACGCGCAACCTCTGCTGCCAGGACGGTCGCGCGCGGATTCGATTCGAGGTCGCCGACACGGGAATCGGAATCCCACCCTACGCACTCGACACGATCTTCGATCGCTTCAGCCAGGCGGACACCTCGACGACGCGAAATTTCGGCGGTACAGGGCTCGGTCTCACGATTTCGAAGCAGCTGATCGAGATGATGGACGGAACGATCGAGGTGACGAGCGAGCCGGATGCGGGCTCGAGATTCGCGATCACGCTCGACTTCGAGATCTTCGACGAGACCGAACACGACGCCGACCTGGCTGCATCCGATCGCGATCCCCAGTGGATCGAGACACCCGTCGTCCTGGTGGCCGAGGACATCGCCGTCAATCAGATCGTCGCGCGTGGACTTCTCGAAAATCTCGGTTGCCGCGTCGACATCGCACGAGACGGTCGGGTGGCGGTCGAGATGGCGAGTCGGGTTCGATACGACGCCATCTTCATGGATTGTCACATGCCGGTGATGGACGGCTGGTCGGCGACCGAGGCGATTCGCAACTTCCCGGGCGAGGCCGGAGCGGTGCCCGTCATCGCCATGACAGCGACCGCCGTCGCAGAAGAGAAGAAGGACTGCCTCGCCGTCGGCATGAACGACTACGTGAGCAAGCCGGTCGATATCGAGGAGCTGAAATCCGTTCTGTCGAAGCACTGCCCGAGCAGGACACGTGCAGTATCGAGGGGCGGAGAAGACGACCGGATCAAGACACCCAATCATCACACGAACTCCGAAAGGAGCTGACATGCCCTCCATTTCCAAACACCCCATGCTTCTGCGTTCGACCGTTCCCGGCGAGGTCCCACGGATCAACGGTGCATTCACGAACGAATACGCTCTCGAGCTAGAGGACTTGATCGCGAGACCTCTGATCGAGTGGGTCCATCCGGACGATCGACAGGCGCTGCAACACGTGCTCGACACCGGCGAGGGAGAAGTGCTCGCGCGGCATCTGACGGGACAGGACGACTGGAGGATGCTGCGCTGGCGCGTCAAGACCGACGACGGACGCACCGTCGCGCTCGCGATGTCCCACGGAGCAAACCAGGAAACGGTCAAGGTCCCGGAGCCCCACACGAAGCGGAAGTCGACGCTGACCGAGACACTCGAATCGATGGTGCATATCGTGGAGTCGAAAGCGGACGGCTGTCGTTGCTCGATCTTGCTGGTGGAATCGGATGGCGAGCACGTGTCCGTCGGCGCCGGCCCCAGCATGCCGGAAGAATACAATCTCAAGGTCCAGGGGCTGCGAATCGGGCCGACGGTCGGGTCCTGCGGCACCGCCGCGTTCTGGAACGTACCCGTCGTGGTCGAGAATATCGCCGAGGATTCTCTCTGGAAGGACCTCCGCGAGGCGGCCAAGATCGCTGGCGTAGCGGCATGCTGGTCCGTTCCCGTGACCGGCTCGACGGGAGACGACGTCCTCGGGGCGATGGCGCTCTACAAGGACGAGCCGAGCGCCCCGGGAATCCACGACATGGAGCTACTCGAGATCTCGGCCCGAATGGTCGGTCTCGCGATCGAGCGCGCCCGCCTGGAAGAGCAGCTTCGTGAGGCGACCAAGACGGAGGCGATCGGCGTCCTCGCCGGGGGCATCGCCCACGACTTCAACAACCTGATGTCGGCCGTGATGGGCAATGCCGAGATCGCAGAAATGGAAATTGCCGACGATTCGCCTGCGCGAATCTACCTCGAACGCATCATCTCCACGAGCGTCGCCGCATCCGACCTCTGCAAGCAGATGCTGGCCTACGCCGGGCGCGGCTCGAGCTCGAAGGAAGCGCTCGACGCCAATCTCCTGGTCAAGGAGCTCGGCGATCTGATGACCGCCGCGATCTCGAAGAAGGTCACGATGTCGTTCGAGCTCGCGGATTCGCCGCTCGGCGTGATCGGAGACCAGAGCCATCTGCGACAGGTGTTCATGAACCTCATGACCAATGCGTCTGATGCCATCGAGAACGAGGTGGGCTCGATTTCCGTCGAGACCCGTTCGGTATCGCTCGATCGAGAGCACATCGAGCAGCTCCACTCCTATCCACGGCTGAAGCCGGGGGACTACGTCCGCGTGCGGATCACCGATACCGGCGTGGGGATGAGCCCCGACACCAGAGCGAAGATCTTCGATCCGTTCTTCACGACGAAAGCGACGGGTCACGGACTCGGCCTCGCCGCCGTGCTCGGGATCGTGAAATCGCACAAGGGCGCAATTTCGGTAGAGAGCGAGGAGGGTGTCGGGACCGCGTTCTCGGTCTGGCTGCCGCTCGTCTCACTCGCACCGGAGCGTGAGACCGCCTCGTCGTCGACCGCGGTCGCGCCGCAATCCGCGCGAATCCTCGTTGCCGACGATGTGCAGAGCGTCCGCATGGTGACGGCGAGCATGCTCGAGAGCGCCGGCTACACCGTCGTCGAAGTCGAAGATGGCCAGGAGGCCGTCGAGGTCTTTCGACGCGACCCCGAGGCCTTCGATTGCGTCCTGCTCGATCTCAACATGCCGAAGCTCGACGGGGAGGAAGCGTTCGCGGAGCTGCAGGGGATCCGAAGCGACGTACGCGTCATCCTCAACAGCGGCTTCACCGAGGAGGAGATGTTGACCCGTTTTCAGGGTGCAGGCCTGGCGGGCGTGATCCACAAGCCCGCTCCGATGGCCGTGCTGCTGGAGAAGGTCGAGAAGGCGCTCACCAAGGCCTGACGGGGCCAGGCGACGCTATCGGCGCGCCGACCTCGGCGTCCCGGTCGTCTGCATCCGCCTGCCTGGCGGCAAGATTCCTCGGGTCGCTCCGGATCGGAGCCGCGCCGCAACGACGAGTCCGGCCAGACCGAGCGCCAGCGCCGAGACGCCGCCGGGCTCGGGAACGATCCACGACAGCTCGACGCCCGCGTCGTTCACCAGATCGTTCGGGTCGACGCCCTCCGGCAGCAGGATGGAGAGCTCTGCGCTCGACGAAGCATCCGTAGTCGTCGTCGTATTTGCGTTCGCAGCATTCGTGTTGACGCGCAAATGCGCAGCGAAGTCGAGGCGGCCGTTGTCGGGCAGCGTGAACTCCTCGAATACGGCGGTGAAGAAGATACCGGTTACGGTCGCATCGATATCCGAGTCGACTCCACCCTGATCGGCGAGGAGGACATTGCTCGTCGGAAGGCTGAGCACGTTGCCGCCGATATCGAGCTCCGACAGCACCTCGTGCCGCACGGAGAGACCGCCCAGGCCGACGATATTGAAGCCGGCCGTGGTCGTATGGCCGATGAATCCTCCCTCGAAGCCCGAAAAGCCCGGGCCGGGACCCGGCAACGAGCCGTATTGGGAAGTCACGGTGATCATCACCGAGCCGTAGGGGAACACGATGTCGCTACCCGAGACGTTCGTGATGCTCAGCAGGTCGATCTGCCCGGCTGCCGCGTGGGTGTTGCTTCCGAATGTCGCTCCCCCATCGGCGAAGGCGAGCGCACGCAACACACCGCTCGCGATGTCGGCACTCGCGACGAAGCTACCCCCGTCCAGGGGCCCCGCAAAGAAGTCGTCCGTCGGATGGACGCGATCGACGGTATTCGGGCCGCCGTTGCTGGCGCGAATCGACACGTTCGAAGCAGACGCCGTACCGGCGATCACGACGCCGATCGCAACGACGACGAAGGGAAGGCGCCCTCGAGCTCTCATCTCGACCCCCGATCACGGACGAATCCGAGTGTCACCTCGCTCGCGCACCATTGTGGTCGATCCGCCCCCCGCGCACATGACCCTTGTCTGACCATTGCATGATCAACGACCGAGGGTCGACGGACTCAGCGACCCCGTTCATTCCTCGCGCGCGCTAAGCTCACGGCGGGCGACTGGACCGAAGCCGATCCCCCGTCGACCGATTCTCAGAACGAGAGACTGGAGAGGCGACCCGAGACTTGGACACGACTTCACCCGGGAACGCCGAGGACGAAAAAGAAGACAGCAGCGAGGACGGGGAGATCCCGTCGACGGGCTACGCCTGGTACGTCCTGACGCTCCTCTTCTTCGTGGCCCTCTCGAATCACATCGACCGTCAGATCCTCAATATCCTGATCCAGCCCATCAAGGAGGAATTCGGGGCATCGGATCTGATGATGGGGCTGCTGGCCGGACCCGCCTTCGCCCTCGTCTACGCGACCGCAGGCATCCCGATTGCCCGCCTGGCCGACAGCTACTCGAGACGCAGCATCATCGCAGCCTCGGCGGCGGTCTGGAGCGCGATGACGGCGCTCTCGGGGACGGCGCGAAGCTTCGGCATGCTCGCGGTCTTCCGCGTGGGCGTGGGTCTCGGTGAAGCGGGCAGCAGTCCGCCCTCCCACTCGCTCATCTCCGACTACTTCCCGGTCGAACGACGGGGACGTGCCCTCGGCGTCTATGCCATGGCGGTCCAGGCGGGCGCCGCCTTCGGCTGGCTGCTCGGCGGATGGCTCTTCTACCTGTTGGGCTGGCGCTGGGCCTTCGTGGCAGCGGGTGTGCCCGGGCTGCTCATCGCACTGCTCGTCCGCACCACGGTCCGGGAGCCTGCGCGTGGCGTCACGGAGGTCGGACGCGCCGACACGACCCCGATGGCGTTCTGGGAAGCGCTGCGCCATCTGATCGACCAGCGCTCGTACATGTGGCTCCAGGCGGGCGGCTGCCTGCACGCGATCGCCGGCTACGGGCTGGCCGTCTGGGTCGCGCCCTTTCTGATGAGGGTTCACGGGATGGAGATCCAGGTGATCGGCACCTGGCTCGGCGCCATTGCAGTCGTTGCGGGCATGCCGGGCATGTTGCTCGGCGGCCTGCTCTCCGACCGATTGGCCCCGCGCGACCCCCGTTGGTATCTCGGGATCCCCGCCCTCTCGGCCCTGCTCTCCGCGCCGTTCACGGTCGCCTTCCTCTTTCTGGGCAACCCGACGCTGGCGCTCCTCAGCTATGGGGCCCACTCCCTTTTGGGCATGAGCTTCTCGGCCCCGACGTTCGCCATGACCCAGGCCGTCGTGAAGGTCCGCGCGCGCTCGCTCGCGGTGGCCTTCCATCTGCTGCTGGTGAACCTCGTGGGCCTCGGCCTCGGGCCGGTCGTGATCGGGGGGCTCAACGACCTGCTGCACGAAGACCTCGGCGACGGGGCCATCCGCTACACGATGCTGGTCGCCGCACTCACGAACGTGTTCGCCTGCGGCTTCTACGCGCTCTCGGCCCGCTCCGTACGGCGTGACATCGAGACCCGGGACGACTAGCGGCAGGGGAATCGTCCGAGGCGGACGGGGCCTCGCGCCAGCGACCCACTCCGGAGTCGTACCCGTGGTCGGTCCGGCTCGCTACCAGCTCGACATGTCGTCCAGACGGATCACGATGTCCGTATGCGCGGTCAGCAGGCTGAAGCGACGACGCTCTTCCTCTGCGAGCTTCTCCTGATCCGGGTAGAGCTCCTTCGAAACCTTCGGAAACTCTGCCGCCATACGGTCGGTATCGCGTAGGGTGATTCGAAGGCGAAAATCCCACCGCGATTCCTCGCTCGCATGATTCACTGGAAAGGCCGCCTCCATCGACTCGATCACGCCGCGTTCCTGCAGAGCCTCCAGGATCGGGTAGTGATTGCGCTTGAAGAGCTCCATGAACTCCTCGAAACGTCCCCACTCGATTCGGTAGTAGGCCTCCGTGATGAAGGGTGCCTTCTCCTCGTCTGCAGCGAGAGCGCGTGGCACCAGGGCTACGACCTGCAGGATGATCATCGTGGCCAGAAAGAAGCGAATCATTGTCGTCGTCACGGTGTCCTCACGTCTCGGTCGACGGGTGGCTGAACGGACGCCACCCCCCCGATCTCGTGGCGAGCAACCGGTAAGGCACTCGACCGAAGGGGCGGAAGCCGGAGGCGTCGACCCCTCCGACCTAACGGGTCTTCATCGACGCGACGATCTCCAAGTAGCGTCGATACTTCTCGAACTCCTCGCCCGGAGGAACCAGATCCGGACTGACCGGGGTCGGGACGTCGAGCCCCCGCCGGCAGCCTGGTCGGCTCGCCATCGTCGAGAGCCAACGCTTCACATTGGGAAAGGGATCGATATCCAATCCGACCCACTCGTGCGTCCCGACATAGATCCAATGCGCGATATCGGCGATACTGAACTCGCCGGCGACGTATTCGTTCTGCGCGAGCTGCTGATCGAAGACTTCGTACATGCCGAGAGCCCGTTTCCGGTAGTACTCGACCGCCTCCACGATCGGTTCCTCCACCTCGTAGGTCAGGAGGTCCATCGTGCTCTGGGCCGGACCCATATTCGCCGTGTGGAACATCAGCCATTGCAGCACCCGTGTGCGCTCGCGAACCGACGTCGGCAGCAGCTTGCCACTCTTCTCCGCCAGATAGATCAAGATCGCGCCGGATTCGATCACGACGAGGTCATCCTCGTCCTCGTCGACGATCGTCGGCACGACACCCCAGGGCGAGATCTTCCGGTATTCCGGCGATTTCGTCGCCCCGGTCGCGAGGCTCACGTGATTGACCTCGTAGGGTAGATCCATCTCCTCGAGGGCGATCGGAGCCTTCCAGGCGTGCGGACTCATGTCGGTGTACAGCTGGATCAATGCGCGCCTCCATTCCGCCGGCCGTCCGCACGGACCCTCAGATTAGCCACTCGCGCAAGATCGGCTCAGGCGCAGTCGGACGCCCCTCCCGGATCACGACGCCGAGCGCGTCGCAACGCCGACAGACCGAAGGTTCCCCCGACGAGCCCGACGGCCCCCGGCTCCGGGACCGTCTCGGACGCGCCCATGTCGTAGCCACCGGTCCGGAAGATGCCGATGACGCTCGAGCTCGTCGCCGACCGAGCTTCGCCGCGTACTGGGCTAGATTGAGAGCGCAAACGAGACGCGGGGAGCCGCTAGCATGGAATTCGACCCCCAGGCATTGAGCGCCATCGACGACCCCTATCCGATCTTCGACCGACTTCGCGAGGAGCATCCCATCTTCTACAGCGCCGAACGCGACCTCTGGGTCGTCTCGCGCTACGAGGACGTGCGCGCCGTCCTGCTCGACGCCGAAACGTTCGCGTCCGGACGGGGTACGGTGCCGACGGGCTTCGTCTCCGAGAAGCCGATGCTGATCACGCAGGATCCGCCCTATCACACTCACCTGCGGAGCTCCGTCCACGCCAGCTTCTCGCCGCGCCGGATGCGCGCGCTCGAAGGGTTCATTCGCGACGCGACCTGTCGGATCCTCGATGCGATCGATCCCGAGGCGGAGACGGATCTATTCAGCGCGCTCACGGACCCGATCCCGGTCGCGGTCATCACCGAGATCCTCGGGATCGGCTTCGAGGACCGTGCGGAGTTCAGCCGCTACGCAGGCGCGATCATTCACGCCGTCGAGGGTGAGGGTCCGAGCGCCGACGAGGCGATGCGCTGGATCTACCAGTACATGGAGAAGATGCTGCCCGAGCGCGAGGCCAATCCGGGCGACGACCTCGTGAGCGAGCTCCTCCACCCCGAGGCCGGCATCCCGAAGCTCAGCCACGATGAGCTCGTGGGCTTCTCGGCGCTACTCCTGATGGCAGGCACCGAGACCACGACGAATGCCCTCGGCAACGCCGTCGTCCTGCTCCACGAGCACCCCGACCTTCGGCGCCAGCTCGCCCGGCGACCCGACGGGCTCACGCGCGCCGTCGAGGAGCTTCTCCGGCTCGAGTCGCCGGTCCCGGGTCTCTCGCGCGTCACGACTCGGGATACCGAGATCCGCGGCGAGAAGATTCCGGAGGGCGCCCGGGTCCACATGGCCTTCGCCGCCGCGAATCGAGATGGACGGATCTTCGAACGCCCCGACACGATCGTGCCCGATCGCCATCCGAATCCACATCTCGCTTTCAGCCTCGGCATCCACTTCTGCCTCGGTGCGCGGCTGGCCCGCGCCGAGATGCGCATCGTGCTCGAGGAGCTGCTCGCGCGATTCCCCGACTATCGGGTCTTCCCCGACCGTTGGGTCAGGCTCAAATCCGACGCGGCGCGAGGCTTCTCGTATCTGCCCTTCGTGGGTCGATCGCCAGCGTAACGGCAGCTAGCGCGACGACCGGAACATCTCGCGAATGTCCTCGACCAGCAGCGCGGGCTCTTCGGCCGGCGCGAAATGTCCGCCAGTCGGGTGGATGCGGTAGAACGCCCGGTTGAAGTAGGTTCGTGACCACTCCATGTCGCCCGGCGGCTTGTCCGGCTCGAAATGCGTGATCCCGGTCGGCGCCTCGACGACGGGCATGCGGTCGTGATCGGGTCGCCATGGATGCGCGCCCGCTTCCTTGTAGTACCGGACGCTGGTCGCGAAGCTGTCGGTCAGCCAATAGAGCATCATCGTCGTGATGAGCGCGTCCTTGCTGAAACGACGCTCGACGTCGCCCCGACAGTCGCCCCAGCTGCGTCTGCGTTCGAGGATCCAGGCACAGAGACCGAGGGGCGAGTCGTGCATCGCGAACGCGAGCGTCTGGGGATCCAGATGTTGAACGGCGACGTGACTCGCGAAGCGCTTCTCCCAGGCGATCATTCCCGCGCGCTCGTCCGATCCCTGGGACATCGATTCGACGAGTCCACCGACCGCCCACGGCCTGTCTCCGGAGTAGAGATCGAGCGGAGCCAGGCCGGTCACGTGGATTCCGTGGAGGAGCGACGCATAGCGGTGGCCGAGCTGCAGGGTCACGAGCGTTCCCCAATCACCTCCGTGCGCGCAAAACCGTTCGTAGCCCAACACGTCCCGCATCAGGTCGACCCAGAGATCCGCCGTCTTCCACCAGTTGACGCCCGTCTTCTCGAGCGGAGTCGAGAAGCCGAAGCCCGGAAGCGAGGGCACGACGACGTCGAAGGCATCGGCCGGATCACCCCCATGGCTGCCGGGATCGGAGAGCGGACCGATCACCGGCTCGAAATCCCAGAAGGTCCAGGGCCAGCCATGACTGAGGATCAGCGGCAGTGGGTTCGGGCCCTCGCCCCTGGCATGGATGAAGTGGATCGGAATGCCATCGATCGGAACACGGAAATGATCGTAGGCATTCATGGCACGCTCGTGTGCGCGCCAGTCGTAACGCTCGATCCAGTGATCGACGAGTGCCCGTAGATAGTCGCCGTTCGTGCCGTATCGCCAGTCGTCGTTGCCCATGTCGGGCGCCCAGTGAATCGACGTCAGCCGACGTCGGAGGTCCTCGAGGCGATGCTCGGGGATCTCGATTTCGAAGGGCTCCGCTCGGTCTCGCGCGCTCATCGTGCCTGGTCCTCCTCGAACGTTCTCTCGCTGGAGCCCGGCTCGTCGGCCGCACGCGGGTCACCGTCCCTGACGCGTCGCCCCGAGCGCGCTACAGCCTCCCCATGCCCCAGCGCTATTTCGAGGATATCGAGCCCCGCCGGACGATCGTCGTCGGTCGCTATCGTGTCACCCGCGAGGAGATCGTGCGATTCGCCGAGCAGTGGGATCCCCAACCCTTCCACGTCGACGAAGAAGCAGCGCGTGATTCCCTCTACGGCGGACTCAGCGCGTCCTCGTGTCATACCTACGCGATCTCGTCGCTGATCTCGTCGCAGTTTCCCGATCGCGCACGCGCCGTCGCCATGCTGGGACTCAAGATGAGCTTTCCCACCGCCGTTCGACCGGGCGACGAGCTGACCCTGCGCGAGACCTGCCTCGATTGCCGAATCTCGCGTTCGCGGCCGGCCTTCGGAATCGTGAAGAGCCGAACCACGCTCAGCAACGGAGCCGGCGAAGAGGTCATGGTCATGCAATCGAGCTATCTCGTCGAGCGCCGCAATGGAGAACGTGGGATCTCCGACAAGAGACGGTAGGGACCGCTTCACCTCCGACCACGGAGCATTCCGCTCGAAACGATTCCACGCCGTCCTCGATCCGGGCTTCAGAGCAATGCGATCGGATTGACCGGCGATCCCGTCCCACCGACGATTCGGATCGGCGCGAGCGTGAACAGGAACGCCCAGCTCCTTCGCTCGCGACAGCGTTCCGCGAGCGGCTGCAGGTGACAGTTATCGATCAGATGGAGGCCGATGCCCGCGATGCCGATCTGGTGGACCGGGAAGGGCCAGTCCGCGATATCGAGGCCCGGCATCATGTCCGAGATGCCGTCGCCCGCCAGCACGGCCACCTCACGTTCGTGGAGCCAGGGCAGACATTCGGGATGCAGGCCCGCCAGGCCCATGTCGAAGGGGTCGAGGTCTCCCCCAGCCGCCGTGCGCCGGGCGTCGCGGCCCGTCGACACGATCAAGATGTCGCCCGAGCCGACGCGTAGACCCTGGCGCGCTTCCGCCGCCTCGAGGTCCTGCATGCGAATCGCCTCGTTCACGTCGAGAAAATCGACCTCGCGACTCGCGGGGACGTCGAGCAGGACGCCGCGGCCGAGCAATCCGTCCTTGAGCGCCATCACCGTGTTGCGCACCGCTCCGTTGCTCTTCACGTCCGTCGCGGGGTAGCCGTTGTACATCTCGCCGCGCACGAAGGTGTGGCAGAGCGCGTCGATATGCGTGATGCCCATCCCGTGCACTTCCGTGCCCATGTAGTCACGGGCGCTCTCGTAGCCCTCGCGCCCGCTCTCCTTGCGCGCATCGCCGGCGACGAGCATGTGGTGATGGGAGGGACTCCGCATCTCGCTCGACGGCGTGACCGGCAGATCGTGAGCGAGGCTGATCGGCTCACCCTGCGCGCCCAGACCGAGAGCGGCTCGTCTCTCGTCGGGCGTGATGAAGTTGAGCGCACCGCGCTCGTCATCTGCGCCCCAGCGACCCCAATTCTTGACCTGCTGATAGATCGCTTCGAGGTCTCTCGGCTCCATGCATCCTCCGGGCGGCGATCATTCGCCGTCGTCAGTCGAGAATCGCGCGCGCTTCGGACGCGACGCGCGTTCCATCGAAGAACGTGGGGTCCTGACTGCCGTAGAAGCGGACCGCGTTCTCGAACGTGAAGGCGCGAAACTGGTCCGTGTCGATATGCCCGTCCTCGACGAGCTCGTACGCCTCTCGCAGGACGCCGTTCATCTCGGGCACGTCCCAATGACCGACATCCGAGCTGAACATCGGTCGCAGCGTCGCTCGAAGCGGATTCAACCGGTCGTTGAAGGCCCAGGCGACCATCGGGTCGTCCGCTTCACAGCCGAAATAGAAATTCGGTATGAAACGATCACGCAGCTCCTCGGCGGTCTTCGCCCCGACCGCTTCGAACTCGTCGAGGGTCGGTGGTCGCGGCTCTCCGGCCTCGAGCTGCGCCATGATCTCCGGCAGTGCCGCGCGCGTCCGCGCGTCGCCGTACTTCTCGAAGAGCTTTCCGAGTGCGTCGACTTCGAGCCGTGCGGGATCGAGCTCCGCGATCGCGGTCCCGTTGCGCTTCTCCCAGTGGGAGATGAGATCCGCGTAGAGATTGCAGGCGAAGCCGACCCCGCCCTCCATGATCCCATACGCAAGCTCGGGGAATCGACGCGTCACGCCGCCGAGGACGAGTCCTTTGCAGATGGCCTCGCCACTCGCCGCGAACGACCCGATATGATTGTAGACGTAGCTCGTCGGCGAACGTCGGCTACCCCAGCCCTGACCGCTCGTATGAAAGACGGGGGCGATCCGTAGCTCGACGAGCTTGCGCCAGACCGGATCGTAGTCGTGGGCACTGTCGAAGCCGAGCGTATCGGTTCGCGTGCCGCCGCTCGCGAGTGGTCGATGGACGATGCCGTTCAGCATCACGGCCTTCGCCGAGAGCTCGGAGGCGACGTACTCGAGCTCTGCGATTGCCTCCTCGGGCGTATGGGTCGGCACGACGGCAACGGGCGTCATCCTGTCCGCGAACTCGCGGTGGACCTCCGCCTGATAGCGATTGAAGGCACGAATCGCGATCTGACGCAGCTCGGCATGTGGGATCGAAATCAACGGCAACGCCCGGGTCGGATACATCACCGCGAAATCGAAGCCGAACTCGTCGAGCCGCTCGGCCATCAACCGGGGAAGATAGCCGCTCGCACGATCGAGCGTATCGGTCGGAAGCGCCCAGAATGGCGGCCGATTGAGCCAACGTTCACGGCGTTCGGCCTCGCTCAGGGAGGCCCAGACGCCGAGGACGCGATCGTCGTAGAAGAGGCCCTCGCGTCGCGCGAGATCCTTGACGGCCTCGCCGCCGCCGATCTCATCGACGTAGTCGAAGAAGTAGTCCATGAAGACGGGCAGCAGCTCGATGTAGTGCCCATCCGCGTCGACGACGGGATGGTCGAGCGCGGCGCGGATCTCCGCCGAGCTGGTGCTCGGCGTGCGAATGGCTCGGATCATGTCGGTCGCTCTCTCCCTCCGGGCGCGGGCCCCTGTTCAAGATACCCGCGCACTCGCGTGCCGACGGCGCAAGAGGAGGCCCGGCGTCTCCCCAGTTGCCTCACCGCACTCGAGGAGAACCGAGCCGTTCACGATCGTCGCCAGGAATCCGCGTGCTCGCTGGCGTAGCCGCGGCGCCCCTCCCGGCAGGTCGCGTTCGAGCTCGGGCAGCTCGGGCGCGACGACATCGGGGTCGAAGACGTTCAGATCGGCCACGAAACCCTCGCGGATCTCGCCACGCTCGGGAATCTCCCAGACCCGGGCGGGCAGTGATGTCATGCGATGGATCGCGTCCTCGAGCTCGAAGGCACGCTCCTGGCGAACCCAATGGGCGAGCAGATGGGTCTGGAGCGACGAGTCCATGATCTGACTGACATGTGCGCCGCTGTCGCTGAAGGTGGGAATCGCGAAGGGATGCCGCATCAGCTCGAGCACGCGAGCCTGGTCCTGGTTCGCGACCGATTGCATGAAGAAGCCGCGTAGATCCTTCTCGAGTGCGAGATCGAGGAACGCCTCCATCGGCGCGACGCTCCGCTCGGCCGCGATCGCCTCGATCGAACGATAGGGAGGCAACGGGCGATCGACGGGAAAGAGCGCGTCCCAGACCGGGGGGCGCGCCTCCGCACCGATCGCCTCCGCGTAGTCGCCCTGCTCCGCCGCTTCGATCAGCCGGCGTCGCCGATCGGGCTCGCGCAATGCGGCTGCCTGCTCTGCGAGCGGACGTGCGCGAATCGCCCGCCACTCGGGTAGGCCGTCGAAGGGCAGTCGCGTCGCGAACGAGATCAAGATCCCGAATTGACGCGTGTGGACCTGTCCCCAGGAGCGCCCACCCGCCGAATTGATCCGATCGAGGAGGTCGACGACCGGTCGCCATGTATGCTCGTCCGCGCCGAAGGCGAGCATCCCGAACGTGACCATCGCCCTGCTCTCGACCGCGAGATCGACGAGCCTTCGGGTGTAGCGCTCGCGCTTGTCGACGTCGGCGCCGCGGATGTCGGGATGGTGGGCCAGCTCGAAAGCCCCCCCGCCCGCTCGACCCATCGCGTTCACCAACGCGGCGATCTCCTGCCAGCTCGCGATCCGACTCGCGACGGGGCGATCGTCCGAGGTCGCATGACTCGGCGAGACCGAAGTCGTGAGACCGAATGCCCCGGCACGCAGCGATGCTTCGAGCTCGTCGATCATGCACCGCAGGTCCGCCTCGTTCGCTTCCTGCTCGAATGCCCGCTCCCCCATCGCCCAGGTTCGCAGGGCGGAATGCCCGACCTGACAGGCGTAGTTGATGCCCTTCGGCGTGCGATCGACGAAGTCGAGGTACTCGGGAAAGGTCTCCCAGCTCCACTCGATCCCCGCCTCCATCGCTTCCGCCGCGATGTCCTCGGCACGCTCGAGATTACGCACGACCAGATGGCGCTCGTGTCGACGCGCCGGAGCGAGCGTGAATCCGCAATTGCC
The DNA here is from genome assembly GCA_965223565.1 of Myxococcota bacterium. Taxonomy (GTDB): domain Bacteria; phylum Myxococcota_A; class UBA9160; order UBA9160; family UBA4427; genus UBA4427. The sequence continues at coordinate 268,244 of CBDCWV010000008.1, forward strand.
CATCAGCGCCGTCGTCACGCCATGGAAGCACGACGACTCGCCGAGCGGATCCCAAGCGACCTGAGCGTCCATATGCGTATGCGCATCGATGAAGCCCGGGGTCACGACGTGGCCATCGGCGTCGATCGTTCGCCGTGCGCCGCGACCCGCGAGGTCCCCGACCTCGACGATGCGACCGCCGTCGACGGCGATGTCCGCTCGACGCCGCAGCGCACCGGTCCCGTCGATCAGGTCGCCACCGCGGATTGCGAGATCGATCATGCCCCTCCTCCCGATCTCGTCGCGCCCCGCGCCACTCGCCGGAATCCGTTCCCACAGGCCACGCGACGCGGGCGATGCAAGCGACGTCGAGCGTGGCGAGGCGCACCCGCGCTGTCAACCGACGCTCGGACCCGCGCCGCTCCCTGTGCTACCCGCATCGTGATGGACAGCCGATCAGACGCTTCCGATACCCTGCGTTCGCTCCTGTCGGCGACGGCGAACCGCGGCGCGCTCCCGAACCTCGACTTCGACGAGCCATCGCACGCGATCGAGTGGCATTTCGATGCGGGCGTGCCGGATCCGGCGCTCTTTCCGATCGACGATCTCGCGCGGATCGGCGAGCGCGTCCTGCGCGAAGACGCCGAGGCCGCCTGGCCGAGCGGGAGAGCGCCGAGAACGGGCGTGAGCCTCTCGACTGCGCGGCGCGAGCGACTGGTCTCGCTCGCCGCGAAATGGGGCTTCATGATCCTCGAGGACGACGTCTATGCCGGGCTTCGCTACGAGGGTGAGTCGCGACCGACGCTCTCGTCGCTCGACGAACGAGGACTCGTCCTCCGGATCCAGAGCATGAGCAAGACCCTCGCTCCGGCCTTGCGACTCGGCTGGGTGACGGGTGATGCCGACGCGATCGATCGACACTGTGCCGGGGCGCTGCGCGTCGCGAAGCCCGAAGGCGGCCTCTTTCTGTGGTGCGAGCTCGATCCGGCCTTCGATGGACGAGCGGTTCTTTGGCGACCCTGAGCTAGCGGGTCCCGCCCGCCCGACGTATCGGCGGCGCGCCGGCCTGAAAGGGCGGCGGTGGCGTCGCCTCCTCGATCGTGTTCTGGCTCCACATCGTCGTGTTGCGCCGCGACACGATCCGCCAATCGCCATCCCGGCGCGCGAACTCGTCGAGATAGCGCGTGCCGGTCACGTTCAACACGACCTCGCCCCGCTCGTTCGGCGGAAATCGCGCTGCGTTCGTCGTGTACGTCTCACAGCGTGCGATTCCGCCGGCCAGATCGAGCTCGATCCAGGGCGCGCCGAAATCATGGAGGGTTCCCGAGAGACGCGTCAGCGACTGCTCGAGCCAGGCGATCGTCTCCTCGAGACCGCCGGAGAAGATCTCACCGTAGTAGATCGTCGCATCGGGATGAAAGCAGCGGCGTAGCCGTTCGAAGTCGAGTGTGTCGACGGCTCGGGCGTAGCCGAGGCAGACACGCGTAATCGCGCGCTCGGCCGAGAGGGTCTCGAGATCGATCTCGCTCACGCAGCCCTTCCCTCCTCGACCGCCGCATCCGCAACGATCGTGCCGTCGAAGAAGCGGGGGTTGCTGTCGGTATAGAACCGGACGGCATTCGTGAAGACGAAATCGCGAAAATCGCGCGGCGACATGAGACCCCGATCGAGCGGCAGGATCGCCTCGGCCAGGACGTCGCACATGTCGGGGACGTCGAAGTGGCCGATATCCGACCCGTAGATCGCGGAGAGTCGCGCGCCGAACGGCAGCCAATCCGATCGGAACGCAAGAGCGTTCAGGCGATCGTCGGCCTCACAGCCGAAGCTGAAGTTGGGAACGAAGAGGTCGCGGATCTCTTCTGCGCTCTCGATCGAGAGCGCAGCGAACTCGTCGAGCTCCGAGTCCGGTGGTCGATTCCGATGCTGGCCCGGCGTCGTGAGGAGCGCTCCTTCGATCTTGTCGCGAGTCGCCCGACCGACCGTGCCGTACTGCTCGGCGAGCTTCGCGAAGGCGGCCTCGTCGAGCAGCACCGGATCGAGATTCTGCTTGATCGCAGCGAGATTGCGCTTCTCGAAATGTCCAACGAGGTCCGCGTAGAGGCTCGCGGCCCAGGCGACGCCGCCCTCGAGCAACGCCACGCGAAGGCCGGGAAAGCGACGCGTGACACCGCCGAGCAGGAGCGACTTGCAGAGCGCCTCCCCCGACGCCGCGAAATGACCGATATGGTTGTAGACCCAATTGGTCGGCGAGCGACGACTACCCCAGCCATTGCCCTGCGAGTGGGTACCGAGCGAAACCCCGAGCTCGAGCGCACGCTGCCAGAACGGGTCGTAGTCGTAGGCCGAATCGAGACCGTAGGTATCGAGCCAGAAGGCCCAGCGGCGCAGATCGGGATCGTCGCCCTCGAGTCCCGCCGGAATTCGCAGGTTGTACGTCGGAATCACGACGGCCTTGAAGCCCAGCTCGACGACAGCGTACTCGAGCTCTGCGATCGCCTCCTCGGGAGTCGCGGTGGGAATTGCGGCCACCGGGATCAGCCGATCCGTGCAGTCCGCGAACGCGTCGCGGTGGTAGCGATTCAGTGCACGACATCCGCCGCGACGCACGTCTTCGTCGCGGATCTGAAAGAAGGCGAGGCCCGTGCTCGGGTAGACGATCGAGACGTCGCAGCCGAGCTCGTCCATGCGGCTACGCAGGTAGCGGGGAAAGGACGCCGCCGCGCGATCCGAGACGTTGCGCATCGGTCGCGTCCACCACGGTGGCTTCGTCATGTGCTTGCGTATTCGCACGCTCGGCGGAACCGAATACCAATCCGCGACGGCACCGAGCACGCCTCGAAACAGCTCTTCGAACTCGCTGCCAATCCCCTCCTCTCTCAGGTACTCGGCCAGCGCGGGAACGAATTCGGTCGTGTGGCCATCCGCATCGATCACGGGATGGTCGAGGCGGCTCCGGATCTCGTAGGCGCTGGCGCCCATGCTCATCGAACGACTCCTTGCTGGCGAAGTGCACCGATCTCGTCACCCGAGAGCCCGAGTCGATCGCGTAGGATTTGCTCCGTGTTGGCGCCGAGTGCAGGCCATCGACGCGGTCGTTCGGCGCGCGCGGGGGAATCCGCGTCTCCGACCGCACCCGCGAAATGGATCGGAGAGCCGACCACGTCGACACCCTCCCCGACCTCCGGAAGCGCGAAGCGATGGACGAGCGATCGCGCGCGCACGTGCGGATCGACGCGGATGTCCTGGGCGGAGTTGACGGGACCCGCTGCGACACCGGCTCGCGCCAGCACCGCCGCCGCCTCGTGCTTCGTCTTGCTCGCAGCCCAGGCCTCGACGCCGGGCCGGATCAAGCGCTCGAGCTGCGCCGCCCAATCCCCCCGCGTTGCGAGACGCGGATCGTCCTTCCACTCGGGTCGATCGATCGCATCGCACAAGCGCGGGAAATGACCTTCCCGCACGACCTCGATCGTGAACCAGCCGTCGGCCGCGCGAAAGCTATCCAGAATGCCGATGCCTCGTGTCGCCTGACTCGGATCGACCCCCACGCTCGCGAGATGCACGACATCCGCCAGCGCGATCATCGCATCGTACATGGCGACGTCGACGTGGCAGCCCGATCCCGTCCGATCGCGCTCGCGGAGTGCCGACAGGACACCGATCACGGCGTAGAGCGCCGGTCCCGAATCGCCGAGCGCACCCGCGCTCGCCAGACGCGGTGGCGCGTCACCCTCGCGCGCGTACTCGTAGAGCCCCGCCATCGCCTCGACGACCGGCGCGTAGGCCGGTCGCTCCCGGTATGGGCTCGCGGGATCGTTGCGGTTGCCGAAGCCCGAGATCGACAGGTAGATCGTGCTGGATTGGCGCGCACGCACGTCCGCGTAGCCGATCCCGAGCTTCTCCGCGGCCCCGGGTCTGAAATTCTCGCAGACGACGTCGACCCCGGCCGCCAGCTCGAGGAATAGATCGCGCCCGCGTTCGCTCTTCAGGTCGAGACAGATCGTCGACTTGCCGAGGTTGTTGCGTACGAAGGTCGACCCCGTGCACGATCCGTCGTCCTCGACGAGCTGCGGCCGGCCGTGTCGTCCCGATTCGCCGCCGATCGGCTCGACCTTCAGCACGTCGGCGCCGAGCAGTGCGAGCAGCTGCGTCGCGTGCGGCAGCGAGATCATCTGCTCGGCCGAGAGCACACGCAAGCCCGCGAGCGGACTTTCGCTCATGACTGCCTCCCGAACGCGCCGCGCTCGCGCAATCGCTCGATCCCGTCCTCGTCGTAGCCAAGGACGCGCCGCAGGATCGCGTCCGTGTGCTCGCCGTGCGCGGGCGAAGGCGTATTCGCAATCGCCGGCCGACCCTCGACACGAAGCGGTGTTGCGGGTGTGCGCAAGCGATGAATCGCCTCGTCGGTCCAAAGCCCACGCGCCCGGAAATGAGGATCGCGAAACGACTCACCGGGCTCGTAGACCGGCCCACCGGCCACGTCGTGCTCGATGAAGCAGGCGATCCACTCGGCGCGCGAGCGAGTCGCGAAGATCCGCGTCAGCTCTTCGCGCAAGGGCTCGTTTCCGTAGTCGTGATCCGCGTAGCCTTCACCCGGCCAGCGCTCGAAGAGGTCGAGCCGATCGATCGCACGACAGAAATTCTCCCAGAATCGCCTCTCCGTCGCCATCAACAAGACGACGCCGTCGCTCGCCGCATAGTACTGGTAGCGGACGTCTCGCAGCGGCGTATTCACCCCTTCCGCATCGCCACCCGGTGGCTCGAGCTCGGCCGCGGCCGCATGGGCTTCGAGCCGCTCCAGCTGATCTCGCGTCGGCGCCTCCGCGGCGAGCTGCAGCTCGGCACGCATCGCCTCGTAGGCGACGCGCCAACCGTTCCAGACGACACCGGCATCCGCCTGGCTGACCTCGAAGCGCGCCGACCGCCCCGAAAGGCGCGCCTGCAGGATTCCGGAGACGACCGCGAGCGCACCGTAGAGGGGAGCCGCCTCCAGGGCCTGCCAGACATGACCCGACGGGCGCGTCGGACGCGACGTGTCCGAACGGGGAGGCGCCAGGCCCGCGTAGGCATCGAAAGCGAGGCCATGTGAGGCAAGATCGCGGTAGGGCCCGTCTTCACCCCAACCCGAGACGCTGATGAAGACGAGTCGCGGATTCGAGGCGAGCAGAGACTCGAAACCCAGGCCGCGGCGCTCGAGCGCGCCGGGTCTGGTCCCCTCGATCACGGCATCCGAGCGTGCGACCAGCGCTCGAAACACCGCGGCCCCCGCTTCGCTTCGCAGATCGAGACCGAGACTCTGCTTGCCGCGATTCCATCGTCGCGTGGCCGGCGACTCGCCGTCGATCGGTCGACCGAGTAGACGCGCGGGATCACCGATGCCAGGGGCCTCGACCTTGATCACCTCGGCGCCGAGATCCGCGAGGTGCATCGCGACGGCATTCGGTGCGAAATGCGCCACCTCGAGCACACGAATGCCGGCGAGCGGTTGAGACATGTCGGTCGCGCCTCGACGATTCGAACGGGTCGAACGGTCCGCGTTCGATCCGGAGTCCATCGAGCCTAGCCGAGTCGGGCCGCATGACGAACGCTATCGTCGACCTCGAATTCGATCGCCGGAACGACGGGACGTGATGCGAGATCGTCAGAAGGGAATCGAGCGAACGATCACGCTCGCCGACGACGACACGGCGATCGCGCGCGCGCTCGACGATCCGGAAGCGATCCTGGCACGGATCCTCGACCCGGCTCGACGCGGCAATCTGTACCCCTTCTACCACCGCCTGCGCGAGCTGGCACCCGCCCACACGACCCGCGTACCCGGCCTGCCGGCGGACACCGTCGTCCTCACCAGCTATCACCTGGTCGATCGCGTCGCGCGCTCGCCTGCCGCGGTGAACGATCCACGAACCGCGGCGATCTTCGACGTCGACGGCACGGGACGGAGCGCGTTCTACCGCTTGATGCGCCACGCGATGCTCTTCCTCGAGAAGGAGGCACACGATCGGGTGCGCAGGCTCGTCTACAAGGCGTTCACACCGGCCGCGGTGGCGCCCCTCGGTGCGCTGACCGAATCGGTCGCGAACGAGCTGATCGACGCGACCGAGCCGGCGGGCGAGATGGATTTCGTCGCGCAATTCGCCTACCCGCTGCCGTTGCGGGCGATCATGCGACTGCTCGGACTCCCGCGCGAGTCCGAGGACGCGATCGAGCGCTGGGCCTGGGATTTCGCGCGTGCCGGCGATCCGATGTCCGCGACACCCGAGATCGTGGCGCGCGGCGACGCGGCGGCAATCGGCTTCCACGATTTCTTCTCGCGTCTGATCGAGGAGCGCCTTCGAAAGCCGCGGGACGACCTCGTGACCGCGCTCGTCCAGGCGGAAGGCGATGGCGGCCGACTGAGCCGCGAGGAGTCGATCTCCACGCTCGTGCTGCTGCTCCAGGCGGGCCACGATACGACCTCGGACTTGCTGGGCAATGCGCTGATCGCGCTGTTCCGACATCCGGACGAACGTGCGCGCCTGGTCGCCCGGCCCGAGTCGCTGCCCGTCGCGATCGAGGAGCTGCTCCGTTTCGATACCTCGGTCCAGATGTCGATGCGACTCGTGCGCGAGCCACTCGACCTCGACGATCGGACGCTCCCGGCCGGTGGGCTCGTCGCGCTCGGATACGGAGCCGCCAACCGCGATCCAGCGAGATTCGAGGATCCCGATCGACTCGTTCTACGCCGCAACCCCGCGCATCTCTCGTTCAGCGCGGGCGCCTACTACTGCCTGGGAAACGCGCTCGCCCGGGTCGAGCTCCAGACGGCACTCGGCGTTCTGTTCCGCCGGATGCCGACGATTCGCCCGGCCGAGGATCGTTACGTCGAGCGATGGACGACGCGACTACGCGGACCGCTCGAGCTCAGGGTCGAATGGGATTGAGCGAGCGAGCCCTGGTCCGTCAGTCGATGCCGCGATAGGGCTGCCACTTCGGCTGGCGCTTCTCGAGGAAGGCCTGCGCGCCCTCCATCGGATCGAGATGGTCGAGGTGGTGTTCGACCTGGCGATGGGCCGCGTCGAGCCCCGCGTCGAGACCTTCGTCGAGGCTCTCCCAGATCGCCCGCTTGGTGCGCGCGAGCGCCGTCGGCGAGAAGCCAGCGATCGTCTCCGCCGTCTCTCGCGCGCGGCGCATCAGGTCGTCCGCCGGTACGACCTCGCCGACGATCCCAATCTCGAGCGCTTCGGCCGCCGACAGCTGGCCGGCCTTTCCGAGCAGCGCCAGGCGAAAGACCCGTTCGAGCGGAATGCGACGCGCCAGACCGGCCGGCTCGAGCGCGGACACCAGACCGACCGCGACGTGTGTGTCGAGGAATCGCGCGGTGTCCGCGGCGATCACCAACTCGCTATCGGCGATGAAATGCAGACCGCCGCCGTTGCAGACTCCGTTTACGGCCGTGATCACGGGCTTCCAGCACTTGTTCTGCAGAGCCGTGATCTTCCCGTACGGCGCATCGTGGCGCGAGTCCCCGGTGAGCTTTTGACTCTCGCCCGTCGCCGTCGAAGTCACGTCCCAACCGGTACAGAATGCCCTCTCGCCCGCACCCGTCACGATCGCACAGACGATCTGGGGATCGGACTCGACCTCGGACCAGAGTCGCTTCAGCTCGAGTGACATCTCGAGATCGAAGGCGTTCAGCGCCTTGGGATTGTCGAGCGTGATCGTTGCGAATCCATCGGACTTCTCGAAGTGAACCTCGCCCGGCATTCGGTCTCCTCTAGCGGTGCCGTACTTGCGTCTTTCGCTCCCTCGATCGCGGACACCGGCGCAGCCGGGGAGGAATCGTCGTGGCGACGCGCTCCTCTCGGGCCGCCGCACGCGATCGTGGAGCGTACCCGATCGAGCGGCTGAGGGAGGCTGCCGATTCGTCGAACGGCGGCCCGGCCGATCGTGGAGCCCGCCACGTGTTCGCGCGCGAATTGCACGAGAGCCGCTGTCTCGCTGCGTGCATCCGAGCAATCAGGATGTCGTGTGAACGCGTTCACTTGACCACGGCGCGGCCGTATCGGAGCATGTCGACCGGGTAGCTCGAGGCCTCGGCGGAGTCTGCATGCGGGTAAGGATCAACAAGGCACTGCGCGAGCGCGGTCGCGAGCTCGAGAAGCGACGGCTCGTACTGGTGTCGGGTCCCGGGGGCGCAGGCAAGACCGCCCTCGTTCGAGTCTGGGCGGAGGCGTTGGAGCGCCGCGGCGGGCGCCTCGCATGGCTCACGCTCGGTCCGCTTCACACCGACCCGGCCGTCTTCGTCGCAGACCTGATTCACGCGATTCGCGAGATCTTGCCCGAACCGCTCGAGGGTGGCGAGCCGTTCGGAACCGCGCTGCTGCGCGCGCTACCACACCGAGGCGAGACCACGCCCGCGCTATACGCGCGACTCCTCGAGCGGGAGATCGAGGGACTCGGCAGCCCGGTCGTCGTCTGTCTCGATGCATTCGAACATCTTGCCGAGGCACCTGCGACGGTTGCGGTCGTCGATCTTCTGCTGCGGGCGGAGACCGAGCAATTGCGTCTCGTTCTCACCAGTCGCGGGCTGCAACCGCCGAGCACGCCTCGCCTCCTCGCGGAGGACGCCGCGACCACGATCGAGGCCGATGCGCTTCGCCTCGGTCCCCAGGAGCTGACGGCGATCCTGCGTGACGAAGAAGTCACGCTCGAAGCGCATCAGATCGAGCGACTTCTCGAACGATCGGGCGGCTGGGCGATCGCGATCCGCTTCGCCGTCCGTGCTCTCGTCGATTCGCCGGAAGCCGATCGCGAGCGGATGATCGCGAACCTCCCGAGCGATCGGAATCTGTTTCGCTACGTCGCCAACGAGTTGATCGAGGGGGTCGATCCGCAGCTGATCGAAGCGGTCGAGATCGCCAGCCTCCTCGGACCCGTGCCGCGCAAGGTGCTCGAGGAAGCGATCGAGACGAGCGACGCAGCCTCTCTGGTCGACAAGGCGATCGATCTCGGCCTGCTGCTGGACCAGGGAGATCGGATCGCGCCCCATGAGATGGTGGCGGATTGGATTCAACTCCGGCTGGAGTCCCGCGCGGACGAGTCGACGCGCCGTGAGCTCCACCGTCGACTCGGCGACCTCCTCTGCCGCCACGGCTTCGAAATGACCGCGCTTCGCCTCTTCAAGGAGTCCGATCTGATCGACGAGATGCGTCGCCTGCTCGAAGATCGAGCCCATGCCTGGGCCAATCGCGGTCACTATCGAATGGCGGAGGAAGCCCTCGCCTCCCTGCCCGAAGCGATCCGCCAGCAGAGCCCGGGACTGCTCGCCGCGGAGGGCGTGATCGCGTGCAGTCGGGATCCCGACCGCGCGATCGAGAACCTCAAGAAGGCAGCCGCCCACTATCGCGACTCGGGCAATCGCATGGCGGAGTTCGAGACGCTGCACGAGCTCGCGATCGTCGCGTCGAATTCCAATCGCATGGAACAGATTCGCGACATCTATCGCTATGCCTTGAGCCTGCGACGCGTGCTGCTCGAGCCGGGACCGCGCGCGATCTTCGTGATGGCGCTTGGCAATGGGGCGTACATCACGGGCCGCTACTCCCTCGCGCTGCGCATTCACGATCGTGTTCCGACGCATCAGATGGCACCACGCGAGCGGGGCGGGCTCACGTATGCGCGGTCGTCGATGTTCCTGCATCGCGGCGAGTGGGATCGCATGATCGCGGAGATCGAGGAGCGCTCGGCCGACCCGGCCCAACGCGAGCACGGCCCCTCCTTCTTCGCGATCCAGAGCCGCCGCGCGATCGCGCTGGGACTGCGTGGCATCGACATCGAGGGGTGTCTTGCGACCCTCGAGGAGGCCTCGCGCTTCCTGGCTGCGGCCAAACACACGCTCAACCGAATCTACGCCGAGCACTACCTGGCGCAGCTCCATTTCCGCCTCGGAGACTTCGATCAGGCCGCGGCCCACCTCGAGACCGCCCTGGCTCTGTCGCGTGAGATCGACGCCCTCGAAATCGAGGCGAGCTGCGCCGGCCTGCTCGCCCGCGTCCAGCAACGCGCCAACCGGCTCGCCGATGCGCGCCAGTCTGCCGAGCTCTCACTCTCCCTCCTGGAGCGGCCCGAAACCTGGAGCGAGCGGTTCTCGGCTGCACCGCTCGCCTCCGCGGGTGCCGCACTCGGTGCGATGGTTCATGCCGAGCTCGACGACCCCGTTCGTGCGCTCGAGGCCTGCGATACGAAGCGGCGCCGGCTGATCAATCGGGATCTCCCGTTGACGGCACACGCCGTCCATCTATTCGTGGCACGAATCGCCGATCGCACGGGGGACGCCCGCCGCTGCACGCGGGAGCTGTCGCGCGGCTTCCGGATCTATCGAGATGCCCAGCTCGTGGACCTGGCAGCGGAGATCGACCGTCCGCTCTTCGACTGGGCACAGGTTCGTGCGCGCAAGGAGGGCGTCGCGATCGGCGCACCCCGGATCGAGGTGCTCCTTCCCCTTTCGGAACGCGAGCTCAGCCTTCGAATCAAGAGCCTCGGCGCGCTCGAGGTCTCCGTCGCGGACCGTACGATCACGAATCGCGGCTGGAAGGGCATGACTGCACGTCGGCTGCTGTCGCGCCTGCTCGTCGAGGACGGGCGACCGATTTCGCGAGAGCGAATCGAGGCGGACCTGTGGCCCGATGCGACGAGGACCAACGCCCGCAACAATCTTCGCGTCGCACTCCATCGCCTGCGCGACGTCCTGGAGCCACGCCGCCGCGCGCGCGAGGCGAGCCGGTACGTCATCGTCGAGGGCGAGCTGCTCGGCCTGAGCGAAGATGCCCTGCGCGGATGGGATGTTCGGGCCTGGCGAGCGGCGATCGTCGATCTCGAGCAAGCCGCCGAAGAGGCCGACGGCGGCGTTGCCGAGGAAGCCCTGGAGCGGATCACGCTCTGCGCGGCGGGCCCCTTCCTACCCGAGCTGCTCGACGATTGGTGCCTGGACTTCCGGCGCAGCCTGGAAGAGGATTGGCGTCGCGCAGGTTGTGCCGCCTGTTCGCAATTTCTTGCACTCGGCGAATTCGACGTCGCCGAACGAACCGCCCTGCGGCTCGTCGACACCCATCCGGACGACCAGCGCATCTGGGAGCTGCTCACTCTCTCGCGTCTCGAGAGCGGTGACCGCCTGGGCGCCCTGCGAACGCTCAAGGACGCGCGGAGTGCATTGGCCCGTCATCTCGAGATCGAGCCGGGCGACCAGCTGACGCGACTCGAGGCGAGGATCCGCTCCGCGGGCTAGCGAGAGAATCCGATTCATTCCCGCTCCGCGGGCTAGCGAGAGAATCCGATTCGTTCCCGCTCCGCTGGCTGGCCGTCGCGTCCGATTCGTTCCCCCGTCGTTTGAGGCGCCGAACGCAGTCAGACGTCGGCCGCCAGGTCGCGCTCGAGATGCCTCGCCGATACGAAATTGTGGAGCCCGCTCCAGAGCGCCGTCAGGCCGACGATCGAGAGCGTGTAGCGGACTGCTTCGAGGCCGTGGACCGGTGCGAGCCAATCGTTCATGGCGCCGACGAAGAGCGGACCGAGTCCGGCCCCCACGAGACTCAGCAGCAGCAGATTGATCGCCGAGGCGAGTGCGCGCAATCGCGCAGGCGCGAGCGCTTGGGTCGTCACATGGATGCCCGGTGTGGACGCGCCCATCAGCAACGCAGAAACGACGAGCGATGAGAACGCGAGCCCTCGATCGGGCAGGTACAGGAATCCCAACGCGAAGGGCACGAAGGCGACGATCGTGAGGCCGGCGAAGCCCTGGAGCCAGCGCACGTCTCGACGCGCCAACCAATCCGTCGCCAGACCGCCGAGAAAGATGCCGATCCCGGTAGGCAACGAGGAATAGAGGGCCAGCGCCGTCCCGATCTCCCCCGACGAGAGACCGTGTACGCGCGTCAGGAAGGTCGGATACCAGATCATCGATCCCGCGAAGGCAAAGGAATGCAGACTCGCCGCTGCGACGAGATGCCGGTAGGAAGGAATTCGCGCGAGCAGCCCAACGGCCGCACGCCAGTCCTCCCCGCGTGCGGTCTGTGCGCCGCCGTCGAATCGGCCGCGACGCGGCTCGCGCACGGTCAGGCGAACCAGGATCGCGAGCACGATGCCGGGAAGTCCCGCGACGATGAAGACCATCCGCCAGCCCCAGAGCTCGTTCACCCAGCCGCCGACGAGGTGGGCCGCCGCGACGCCCGTACTCGCGCCGACGGTGAAGAGCGCGAGTGCGACCGCGCGGCGTTCGGGTGGAAAGTAATCGGAGATCAACGCGTGTGAAGGTGGCGTCCCGGCCGCTTCGCCGACGCCGACACCGAGTCGCGCGACGACGAGCTGGCCGAAGCTCTGAACCATGCCCGAAGCGAGCGTCAGGCCGCTCCAGAGCGCGAGGCCGAGCGCGATGATCGAGCGACGTACGCCGCGATCGGCCCAACGCGCGATCGGAATGCCCGCAATCGCGTAGAAGAGCGCGAAGGAGGGCCCGGTCAAGAAGCCCATCGCCGTATCCGAGACGCCGAACTCGGCCTTGATCGGTACGACCAACATGCCCAGGATCTGTCGGTCGAGCATGTTGAGCAGCGCCACGCCGAAGAGCAGCGCGAGAACGTAGGCCGAGTAGCCGCGCGTCGGTTCCTCGCCAGCCCTGACCTCCGGACGCAGGTCGGGAACGGGGTCGGGGCTGGCGCGAGACATGCTTGATGACTCCTGTCCGAACGGATTGGGCCCGGGAGGTTCGAGCCAGCGGGCTCGCTCCACCGGGCGGCGATCGGGTCCGATTCCTGTGTAGCGCGCTCTTCGTCGGAATCGGACGCTATCGTCGGGAATCGCGCGAGGACAGACGCAGAATCGCTGCGGGCCGCGAGGAGTCGAGCGATGGACGACTGGGGCATGGCGAGCGCGACCGAGCTGACCTCGGCCCTACGTTCGGGCGCGGTCGGCTCGCTCGAATTGACCGAGGCGTTCATCTCCCGGATCGAAACCCACGACGGCGAGCTGAACGCGGTCGTGGTTCGCGATTTCGAGCGTGCCCGGCAGGCCGCACGTCGCGCCGACGAGACTCGCTCGACACGATCGGACCCGGCGCCTCTCCGCGGCTTGCCGATCACGATCAAGGAGTCCTACGACGTCGCCGGACTACCCACGACGTGGGGCTTCGAGCGTTTCGCCGAGAACGTCGCCGAGCGCGACTCGATCGTGGTCGCGCAGTACCGCGCGGCGGGTGCGATCCTCCTCGGCAAGACCAACGTGCCCGTCGCGCTCGCGGATTTCCAGAGCTACAACCCGATCTACGGAACGACGAACAATCCCTGGGATCACACCCGCACGCCGGGCGGCTCGTCCGGTGGAGCCGCAGCCGCACTCGCGGCCGGACTGACCGCGCTCGAGGCGGGCTCCGATATCGGCGGCTCGATCCGAAACCCTGCCCATTTCTGTGGCGTCTACGGGCACAAACCGAGCTACGGCATCGTGCCGCAACAAGGTCATGCGCTGCCGGGGATGGTGGCCTCACCGGATCTGGCCGTCTGCGGTCCACTCGCCCGAAGCGCCGAGGATCTCGCCCTCGCATTCGAGATCCTGGCGCAGCCGGAGCCGCTCGTCGCGCCGGGCTGGACGCTCACGCTACCCGCCTCGCGACGCGAGCGTCTCACAGAATTCCGGGTCGCGATCTGGCCGACCCATGGGATCGCCCCCGTCGCAGCTGAGGTCGAGGCACGTGTGCGTCACTTCGGCGAATCGCTCAGACGAGCCGGTGTGACCGTATCGGACTCGGCGCGGCCCGATTTCGACGTCGCCAAGGAGCACGAAACCTATCTGAGTCTGTTGAATGCGGAGCTGGGCGCGACGCTGCCGCCCACGCAGAGAGCGACCGCCGCCAGAGCGGCTGCCACGAGCGATCCGGAAGATCGCTCGAACGCAACCGTGATGACGCGCGCAACCGTCCTGAGTCACGCCGAATGGCTCGCTCATCACCATAGGCGCGAGCGTCTCCGTTACGTCTGGCGCGAGTTCTTCCGCAGCTGGGACATTCTCGTCTGTCCGCAGATGCCGACCACCGCCTACCCCCACGACCATCGCCCCTTCGTCGAACGCACGCTGCGGGTCGACGACCGCGAGCAGGCCTATTTCGATCAGCTCTTCTGGTCCGGCCTCGCGACGGCGAGCTATCTGCCGAGCACGGTCTTTCCGACCGGTCTCTCGCGCGATGGCCTACCGATCGGCCTGCAGGCGATCGGTGCTGCATTCGACGACCGCACGACGCTCGCGTTCTCGAGGCTGGTCGCCCAGGAGCTCGGCGGCTTCGTCGCACCCCCTGGCTACGCCTGACGCGAGGCGGAACCCGTCCTGGTCGCTGACGCTCGGGCGTAGCATATTCCGACCCGAGGAACGCCGCTTGCTGAGCTATCCCTTCGACTACGAGCACACCGCAGCCGCAGACACGTTGGCTCCGCTGCTCGGTGGCAAGGGTGCCGGACTGGCCATGATGTCGGGCGAGCTCGGCCTGCCGGTGCCGCCCGGCTTCACCCTCTCGACCGACGCCTGCCGGATCCATCGCACACACGGCTGGAACACCCGCCTCGAAGCCGCGCTCGACGAATCGCTCCGCGACCTGGAGCGTCGTGTCGGCGAGCGGCTCGGCGATCCGAACGCGCCGCTGTTTCTCAGCGTTCGATCGGGGGCACCGGTGTCGATGCCGGGCATGATGGATACGGTGTTGAACGTGGGGCTGAACGAGAAGACCTACGAAACGCTCGCCGCCGCCGACCCCTCCTTCGCAGCCGATTGTCGCGCGCACTTCATCGACTCCTACCGGGCGAGCGTGGGCAGAACGCCGCCCGACGATGTCGGCGAGCAGCTTCGTGCCGCGATCGAAGCCGTGTTCCGCTCGGCGAATTCGCCACGTGCTCACGCCTACCGGGAACGCGAGGGTCTGGTCGACGACGACGCCTCGGCACTCACCGCCGTGAACATCCAGCGCATGGTCTTCGGCAACCGCGACGAGCGATCCGCGACGGGCGTCGTATTCAGCCGCGATCCGGCCACGGGCGAGCCGGGTCTCTACGGCGACGTGCTGTTTCGTGCGCAAGGAGAGGACGTCGTCGCGGGCCGCCGCCGCACGCGGGCAATCGACCGACTGGCGGAGCGGATGCCAGTCCCCGACGCTGCATTACGGCGGATCGCTCGCCGTCTCGAGCGGCGACTGCGGGATCTCTGCGAGATCGAGTTCACGATCGAACGCGATGTTCTGTGGATCCTCCAGGTCCGCAAGGGCCAGCGCAGTCCTCGTGCGGCGCTACGCATCGCGCACGATCTCGCGCTCGATCCCGCGTTTCCACTCGAGCGCCACGAAGCGACCGAGCGCGTCCTCCACATCCTGCGTGATCCACCCTGCGAAATCGAGCCGATCGAGTCGTCGCCGGAGGGCTCCGTCGTCCGACTCGCACAGGGCCTGGCGGCCTCGCCCGGAATCGCCCGCGGCGAGATCGCGGTCGATGTCGACCGAGCCGTACGACGCGCGGCCGAAGGTGCTCAGGTCATCTTGTGTCGCCCTGAAACGTCGCCTTCGGACGTCGCAGGCATGCGCGCCGCTTCCGGCCTGCTGACCGCGCGCGGTGGATTCGCCAGCCACGCGGCCGTCGTGGCACGCGCCTGGGGACTTCCGGCAGTCGTCGGCGTCGAGACGCTCGTGATCGAAGACGATGCGATCCGACTCGGCGCGAAACGTCTCGCGAACGGCGATGCGCTCTCGATCGACGGATCGCAGGGTCTCGTGTGGTCGGGCCACGTCGAGACGCACGAGCAGGCCCCGCCCGAGCTGGCCGTGCTCTCGGGCTGGGCGAGGGAGCTCGGTCTCGAATCGCAGCGCGTTGCGGCGAGGGAGCTCGGTCTCGAATCGCAGCGCGTTGCGGCGAGGGAGCTCGGTCTCGAATCGCAGCGCGTTGCGGCGACGCCTTCGACGGCGACCGGCACCGACCCGGCAGAGCCTCCGTCCTTCGCGAGTGGGATCGTGTCGCCCGCGACGGCCGCGACCGTCCGAGGCGACACTCCGACGCAGCGGCAGGCGTCGGAGACCGCGATCGACGGCGACGAGATCGTACGATGTCTATCGATCCGTGGCTCGACACTTCCCACCGCGATCGCGGCCGCGCTCGGCTGCGACTCGGTTGCCGTCGAGACGAACCTCGAACGCCTGATCGCGGAGGGTCTCGCCGCGCCCGCCAAGCCGCTCGGCTTCGGACTGACAGAAGCGGGCCGCGCAAAGGCCGACACGCTACGGGCAAGGGATCGGGCGGCTCTCGGGCTGGAGGCGGCCCAGCAGGCGCTGGTCGAATTTCAGGACCTCGATACGCGGATCAAGCGAGCGGTCACCGACTGGCAGGTCCGCTCGATCGGCGGAGAAGCCATTCCGAACGACCACGGCGATCCCGCTTGGGACGAGTCGGTCCTCGACCGCCTGAGCGAGGTCGTCGCGCTCGCCGAGCCTTGGCTCGCTCGACTGCACGCGCGACTGCCCCGACTCGCCCGTTATGTCGAGCGACTCGACACGGCGCTCACCGCGGTGCGCGGCGGAGATCGACGCTTCGTCGCCTCGCCAATCGTCGACTCCCTTCACGGTGTCTGGTTCGAGCTCCACGAAGAGCTGATCCGTCTGGCCGACAGCTCCCGAGCACGCGAGAACGCCGAAGGCCGAGCCGGCTGAGCGAGGATCGATTTCCCATGTCCATGGACTTCGGCCTCGTGCTACCCAATCTCGGTCCGCTGGCGACACCCGAGGCGGTGCTCGCGATCGCGGAGGCCGCCGAGGCAGCCGGCTTCGCCGACCTCTGGACCTCCGATCACGTCGTGCTCCCGATCGAGTCCGATACGTCCTATCCATACGTGCGCGCGGCGAACGTGCGCCTCGATCCGCACTATCCGATCGTCGATCCGATCGTTGCCCTTTCGGGCATCGCCACACGAACCGAACGGATCGGTCTCGGCATCAGCGTCTACCTGGCCGCACTGCGACACCCGATCGTCGCGGCGCGACTGGTGGCCTCGCTCGATCGCCTCTCCCAAGGGCGTGTGCGTCTCGGCGTCGGTGCCGGCTGGATTCCCGAGGAGTACGCCGCGCTCGGGATCGACTTCTCGCAACGCGGTCGTGTGCTCGACGAACACCTCGCCTGCATGCGCGCGCTCTGGACCCAGGACCGACCCGAATTCTCGGGCGAGCACTACTGCCTCGCGAATATCGCCTTCGAGCCGAAGCCCGTGCAGACTCGACTGCCGATCTTCGTCGGCGGGAACAGCGCCGCCGCCCGCGAGCGAGCGGTGCGTCTCGGGGACGGCTGGCACGTGATCGACGTGCCGCTGCCAGAGCTCGCAGAGAGCGTGCGCGCGCTTCACGCGTCGTGTCGCGATGCGGGTCGCGACCCGAACGAGCTCACCGTCTCCATGCGGGCGCAGGTCGTGATCAGCGAGACCACTCCCTCGGAGGCCGAGCGCTTCGCACCCCTCGTCGGCACGCGCGCCGCGATCCTCGAGGATCTCGAACGCATGCGCGAGATCGGCGTGAACCACGTCGTGCTCTGGCCCGGCGGGCGTGATCACGATCTCGAGAGCTACCTGGCTTGCATCGACCGCTTCGCTGCGGAGATCCTGCCACCCTTTTCTCAGGTCGACGCCCCCAACCACTCCGGAGAGACAGCGATCCGGCACGCAGCCGGAAGCACGCACGCGTCCGGCGCGAACGAATCGTCATGAGTCGCGACGCCGGATCCGACACGCGCCCGATCACGGGCGTCACCTGGGACCGTGACGACGCACAATTCGGGGACGACCCCAGCAGCTACTACCGCTGGCTACGCGACGAGGAGCCGGTCCATCTCCATGCCGCATCCGGCAGCTACTTCCTCTCCCGCTTCGCCGACGTCCTGCGCGCGACCGAGGACTGGCAGACTTTTTCCTCCCAGACGATCGCCTCGCGCCTGCGGCACATGGCTTCGCTCGATCCCCCCGATCACGATCGACTCCGCGCGAGCGTCGCGCGACATTTCTCACCACACGCCATCGCGCGTCTCGAACCCACGATCCGCCGGATCTGCCGCTCGCTCCTCGCACCGCTCGAGCGCGAGCCCCGATTCGACCTCGTGGATCGTTTCGCGAAGATCTTTCCGAGCCGCGTGATCCACCACCTGTTGGGAATCCCGCACGGCTTCGACGAGCCGCTGCGCACGGTCGCCCTCTCGATCGGAAGCGCCCGGGATGCGGCCGCGCTCGCCGATGGCATGAACGCACTCGAGACGCTCACCCAGCAGATCGTCATCAGTGAGGAGACGCTCGAGACACCCGGAATCCTCCGCATGCTCGACTGGCGGGGGACCGATGCGAGCCTCGATCGGAACGAGGCGCGCGGTATCTGCAGCAACCTCGTGCTGGCCGGAACCGACACGGTGACGAATCTGATCGGCAACGGCGTCGTCCTGTTGGCGCGCCATCCGGACGCACGCGACGCGCTGAGCCGTGGGACGATCCCGATCGAGCATGCCGTGGAGGAGATCCTGCGCTTCGAATCGCCGGTCCAATCACTCGGCCGCAGAGTCATGCGGAAAGTGACGATGCACGGTGTGACGCTCGACGAGGGCGACGAGATTCGCTTGCAATGGGGGGCAGCCAATCGCGACGACCGTGCGTTCGCCGACCCGGACCGCTTCGACATCCGACGTTCGGCGTCACGTCATCTCGCGCTCGGCCACGGCCGTCATTTCTGTCTCGGCGCCGCCCTCGCCCGCCTCGAGGCGCGAATCGCCTTCGAGGAGCTACTCGCACGCTGGCCGGCGCTGCCCGTCGACGAATCCTGCCTGCGTCGCTTGCCGTCGCTCTGGGTCCGCGCCTGGGAGCGGATCGACCTCGTGCCCTTTGTGCGTCGCTCCTGAGCCGATTCGCGGTATCGTCGCGAGCTCCAAAGGAGTCGAGAATGCTCGAAGCGCCCGGATTCTGGTCACTCGTCGAAGAGCGAGCCACTGCGACACCGGACGCGCTCCTGGCGGTCGACGAGCAGGATCGCGAGCTGTCCTTCGCCCGATACAGAGACGATTGCGAACGCGTCGCTGCCGGCTTCGCGAAGCGAGGGGTCGACGCGGGTACGGCTGTCTCTTGGGTATTGCCGAGCACGATCGACACGCTCCTCGTCGCGGGTGCGCTCGCGCGACTCGGCGCCGTCCAGAATCCGATCCTCCCGATCTACCGCGAACGAGAGGTCGGATTCGTCACGGGACAAACGGGGGCGAAATGGCTGCTCGTTCCCGGCACGTTTCGTGGCTTCGACTACGTCGGGATGGGCAGAGCGATCGAACGCAATCAGCCGGGACTCGAGCTCCTAGACGTCTCTCAGGGGCTGCCCCAGGGCGAGCCGGCGACGCTGCCACCCGCACCGCCCGACATGACGCAGGAGGACGCACCCGTCCGCTGGATCTTCTACACGTCCGGCACCACGTCGGATCCCAAGGGTGCGCGCCACACGGACGCGACGCTCCACGCCACATCGCTGGGCATGGCGAACGTGCTCGATCTGAAGCCCGACGATCGGGTCGCGTTGGTCTTTCCGATGACGCATATCGGGGGCATCGGCTGGCTCTTAAGCGCCCTGATGTCGGGCTGCGGCATGATCATGATCGAAGTCTTCCATCCGACCAAGACGCCACCGATCCTGGCGCGACACGGCGTCACGCAGGCGGCGGCCGGAACGGTCTTCCATCAGGCCTACCTCGACCTGCAACGTGAGAATCCAGACACGCCGCTCTTTCCGCGTGTGCGAACCTTCCCAGGCGGCGCCGCCCCCAAGCCGCCCCAGCTCCACTACGACCTCAAGAAGGAGATGGGTGGCGTCGGCATCGTCTCCGGCTACGGCCTGACCGAATGCCCGATCATCGCGATGAACACGACGCGCTGTCCGGACGAGAAGCTCGCTCACACCGAAGGCCCGGCGAATCCACCGGGGGCGAAGATCCGCGTCCTGACGCTCGACGGTGCGGAAGCAAGGCCCGGCGAAGAAGGTGAGTTCCGGATCTTCGGACCTCAGCTCTGCAAGGGCTATGTCGACGAGCGTCTGAACGAGGCGGCGTTCGACGAGCAGGGGTTCTTTCGGACGGGCGATCTCGGTTACGTCGACGAAGATGGCTACGTCGTCATCACGGGCCGACTGAAGGACGTGATCATCCGCAAGGGTGAGAACGTGAGTGCACAGGAGATCGAGGACCTGCTCTACCCCCACCCGAAGGTCGCCGACGTGGCGGTGATCGGTCTACCCGACGCGGCATCGGGCGAGCGCGTCTGTGCCGTCGTGCAATGCGCTCCGGGCGAGGCGCTCGCATTCGACGAGATGGTGGCCTTCCTGCTCGAGAAGAACCTGATGAAGCAGAAGCTTCCCGAGCAGCTCGAGCTCGTCGAGGAGATTCCGCGAAATCCTGCCGGAAAGATCTTGAAGAAGGACCTGCGCGAGCGTTACGCCTGACGCCGACACCCGGGCATGAAGACCGCGGGTGGCGGTCGAGCGCCCGGGCCGCCTCCGGATCGGAAGCCGGGCGTTCAGCCTTCGTCTTTCGGACCCCAGAAGTTGAGCTGCTCCGGCGCACCCTTGAAGTGCTCCTCGATCGCGCTGGCCGCGCTCTCGTTGTCCCAGAGCCCGTCGGGATCCTCCGTCTCGAGCTCGATCTGCATGTCGAAATTCGCGTGCAGTCCGATCTTGCCGTTTCCCGAGCTGAGCACCCGTCGATTGAGCCATTGAGACGCTTCGCTCGCGAGGTAGACGACGGCCGGTACCACGTTCTCGGGAGACAGACGCTTGTTTTCGGGCGTGTAGTCGAAGCTGCCCTTTCCCGCGAGCGACTCCGTCATGCGCGTCGTGGCGACGGGCGCGATCAGATTCGACGTGACGCCGTAGCCGCGCAACGCGTTGGCGCACGAGAAGGTGAGACCGACGATACCCATCTTCGCGGCGGCGTAATTGGGTTGCGAGGGAGCCCCGAAGAGCCCGGAGCCCGAAACGAAATTGATCAGGCGGAACTGACCGCCGCGGTTCTCGCGCCAATACACCGAGGCGTGGCGGGTCGTGTTGAACGTGCCCTTCAAATGGACGTCGATCACCGAGTCCCACTGCTCCTCGGTCATCTTGAAGATCATGCCATCCCGCACGATCCCAGCGACATTGATCAGGATGTCCAGGCGACCGAGCTCGTCGACCGCACGCCGGACCATCGCTTCCGTACCGGCGAAGTCGGTCACGTTCGTGTTGTCGTGGATCGCCGTACCGCCCTTCGCCACGATCCGATCCGCGACCTCCTTGGCGGGTCCAGGATCCGAGCCACCACCGTCGACCGCGACGCCGAGATCGTTCACCACGACCCCGGCACCCTCCGCAGCCAGGCCTTCCGCGACGGCCGCCCCGATCCCGCGCCCCGCACCGGTCACGAGCGCGACGCGATCCTGCAGGATTCCCATCGATTTCTCCCCGTAGAGCGAGTCGAATCGGCCGACGACCATTGGGGCCGACTAGAATCGCGGGCCGACTAGAATCGAAAGGTGAGCCCGCCTGCGCCACCGCCGTAGAAGATGTGGTCGAAGTCCTGGTTGCCGAGATCGATCTCATGGTTCGTCAGCACGACCAGCCCCTCACCGAAGAGCGCGACGTGCTCGGTCAGGTAGATCTCGATCCCCGCCCCGACACGACCCGCGACCGAAGTCGACTGGTCGCGATCACGAATACCGAGCCCCGCAATCGTCGCGTCGGTTTCGATTCGCTGGAAGCCGAGCCCGGCGAGGACGTAGGGCTGGACGCGACCGATCGGGATGTTGAGTCGGACGTTGCCCGTCAGGGTGTGGTGCTCGACGCCGACCTTGCCGATATTCGCCGGCCCACCCAGATTGAGCTCGACGTCGTATTCCGAAATCCACTCGTAGTGCACTTCGAAGGCCAGGGCCGTGAGGAAGCGCACGCCGACGCGGGCACTCACGCCTCCCGTCGATTCGATGTCGATCCCGACACCCGGGCCCACCTGGTCCTCGATCGCGTCTTCGAGCTCGTCCTCGTAGAGGTCCGTCGCCCCGACGCCAGCGACGGCGAGATAGATGCCAGACCGCGTCCAGTCCGCCTCGGCGCGAACGCTACCCACGAAGCAGAACGAGCAGAGAACCGCAAAGCCGATGCCGATCGCTCTCGGACCGGACGCGAGCGACCCGACGCGAGCGCTCGCACGCGACGAAGAAGGGAAAAGCGAGTACGAATCGATCTTCATGATGGCCCACCCCCACCGGTTGAATTCGCACCAATCTAGCACGCGGCGTGAGCCGAATAGGCATTGCCGCGCGCTGGAGAGTGCCGCCCCCAGGTCATCCGCCGCCATGGCGTCTCTAGGCGTGGACGACAGCACCCGCGAAGGCGGCCCCTAAGGCTGACTGGAGCGAGCGTGGGAGAGCTCGTCGTAGACGCGATTGCGCGCAACGCGATGGGGGGCGAGCTCGGGCGGACACGCGCCCTGCTGCGAAGCGACCAACGTCGCAGGTCGCGAGACGACATCCGGGCCGGCCATTTCGTAGATCGTCAGGAACCGAAGTGGCTCTGGCTCGATTCCCGACCTGGCCGTCACCGCGCGTGGCACCTCGATATAGCGGCGTGCGCCGAGCATCCCCTCTGCCGAGAGGACTGCGGGCACGTGCACGCCGACATACCAGTCCAGGAACGGGCCTTCGTACGTCGCGTCCACGTCGACGCGAACATGGAGAATCGCGCGTCCACGTGCCGCGTCGTCCTGGATCGTCGGCGTGTCGTCGAGACATCGAAAGAGCGACCGCTCGAACCGGATCCGGCCCTCGAACTGCGTCGGCAATCCGCCCCGAGGCCGAGCGGTTTCGCGGGATTCGAGTGCCGCGAGGTCTTCCAGGCGATAGAGGGTCAGGCGGTCATGCGCGGGCCCGACGCCGGTGTAGGCGGAGTGCTTCGCGAGCCGTCTCGCGGTACGGAATCCCGGGAAGGCGAGGTTCTCGCGAGCATGCTGCTCGGCCCAGCGATCGAACTCGCCGACCGCCTCGGCACCGAGACCCGGATCCAGGTCGGTCGTCAGGTAGAGAAGACCCGCTTCGCCAGTCGCTGTCGGGCCTTTCGTGGAATCCATCGCATCGCCTCGGCCCCAGCCAGGAGCCCGCGAAGCCGAGGCTATCCCGCGCGGCCACTGCGGTCTACACTCCTGCTGCTCGAACACGAGCCGAGCCCGCCCGCCGGCGAGCCCCGTGGAGGCTGCGTCATGACTGATTTCCCCGTGATTTCCTCGGACTCACACGTCATGGAGCCCGGCGACCTCTGGACGTCGCGTCTCGATCGAAAATGGCGCGCAGACGCGCCCCGCGTCTTCGCGAACGAAGATCGGCCGGGCTATTCGTTCGGCGGCAAGGGGATCACGAGCGCACCGGTCTCCGGCGGCTTCGCGGCCGGCAAGCAGGGCGACGACTACAAGGAACATCTCGCGAACGCCGGCTATGAAGCGGCCCACCCGGGCGGCTGGGATCCGGCGGCACGACTGGAGGCACAAGAGACCGACGGCGTCGCTGCCGAGGTGCTCTACACCACGCTCGGCATGCGGCTCTATTCGATGCGTGACGCCGAGATGCAGGCAGCCTGCTTCGCGACCTTCAACGATTGGCTGACCGAGTATTGTCGCTATTCGCCAGCCCGACTCCACGGGATCGGGATGATCTCGCTCTGGGACGTCGAGCGCGGCGTCGCCGAGCTCGAGCGCTGCGCACGCAATGGGCTCAAGGGCGGGATGATCTGGGGCTGGCCCCCGGCCGAGGCGCGCTACTACGACGAACGCTACGACCCGCTCTGGGGCGCCGCTCAGGATCTCGGCATGCCGCTCTCACTGCACGTCGTGACCGGGATGGGCGAGGAGAGCCGCGTCGACTTCAGTGACGCGCCGATGCGCTACATGAATCTGATCCACGAGGTCCAACGTTCGATCAGCGATCTCGTGCTCGGCGGCGTCCTCGAGCGATTCCCGCGCCTGCAGATCGTGTCTGCAGAGAGCGACACGGGCTGGATGCCACATTTCATGCAGCGACTCGACCGCGCGCACGAGAAGTTCGGCACGCTGCTCGGCGATCGTTTGCGGATGAAGGCGAGCGAATACGTGCGTCGTCAGGTCTGGGCGACGTTCCTCGACGACGTGATCGGTGCCCAATACTTCGAGAGCCACGGAGCGGATACGTTCATGTGGGGCTCGGACTTCCCTCACAGCGACTCGACCTGGCCGGATTCCCAAAAGGTGATCGAAGAGAATATGGTGGGAATCCCGAACGATCTCGCTCGAAAGATCCTGCTCGAGAATACGGCTCGGCTCTACGGCATCGAGGAATCCGCACTCGCTCGCGTTGCGTAGCTCGCTCGACGCCGCCACTTTCGACACCTGGTCGACCTGCCCGCAGCATCATCGAGACCAGCTCGAGCCCAGCATGAGGAGAAACGCACGATGTCCACCGGTCCCACCGTATTCGAATTCGACGCGATCCAATGGGTCGACGAGGATCAGGAGACGATCGCGTCACCGAAGCTCGTCGAGGAGGCAAAGCGGCGCGGCGCGCGGCGCAAGAAGATCTCGCGCGGCCACGGCGGCTTCTTCCACCAGTACACGACGATGCCCGCCGGCTTCGAAGTACCCATGCACAGCCACAGCCACGACGAGCTGCTGATCGTCCTGTCGGGCGGCTGCACGTTCTGGCCGGACGGGCCGGAGCGATCGATCGAGCTCAAGGCGCGCGACAGCATCGCGCTCGCCGCCGATCACGAGTACCGATTCATCTGCGGGCCCGAGGGCATGGAGTTCTACGTGATCCGGCGCGGTGATGCCGGCGTCACGAAAATGGCCTGACCCGCGACGCCTCGGGCTCGCGATAGAACCACTCCTCTTCGATCAGCCCCGCTCGAAGGCGGAAGATCGCGACGGCACGGAACTCCATCGCCTCACCGTTCGGCTCGATCGGCGGGAACGCCTCGACGGGCGTACCACGAATCGTGAGTCGGTTCGCCACACGGTCGCCCTCCGCGATCTGGTCCTCGATCGTAAAGCGCACGTCGGGAATCGCATGTCGGAACCGGCGCATCGACTCCTTCTCGCCAGCACCACCGGCCGCGACGTCGTGGATCGTCTTGTTGTGATGTCGAAAGCCCGGCGCGTACAGCTCGTCGAAGACGGCTGCGTCGCCCTGGTTGAATCCCGCCTCGTAGACCCGCCGGACGATCGCCTTGTTGCGCTCGCATTCCGTCGCGGAGTCCGTCAAAAGAGCGCCTCGCTCGTCTGGCTGGCCGGAATCACGTAGAAGGCGCCGGGAAACGGCGGGTCCGCGTCCTGCACGGCCGCCAGGTAACGCCGAACCAGCTCGCCCGTCGCCGTCTTGCGGTAGTACCAGCTCTCGGTCGACCGCGCCGCCGGTACACCCTCCCCCAGCCCGAGCGCCGCCTCTTCGTAGTAGGCGCGAATATCCATCAACACCGTCGTCGGAATCGACGCATCCGCGCCAGCAGCCGCGTCCGACGAAGCGCCCGCGGCCTGTAGAGCGCCCGCGGCCGATACCGGTAGATAGTCGACCTCGGTCCACGCCGCGCCGGTCACGACCTCGTGGAAGGCGCGAATCGCATCCGGTATCCGATCGGCGTCGACGAGCCGGCCGACCTGCGTCGCGCCCACGCGTGCCACACCGCGCTCGTAGGCCGGACGCAACGCGCGGGCCTCGGCGATCGCTGCGGGCTCGTCCGGATCGAGTCGAGGCGGAATCGGGCAGGCGACCGGTCGGTCGGCCTCGTCTTCGATCACCACGTCGAACTCCTCGATCGACGGCCCTTCGGTTCTCGGCAGCAACGCGAAGGCCGCCTCGAGAACGCGATGCTGGAACCCGGGATCGAGTGGCTTGCCGAGCGGACGGCCGAGCGGGAACTCACAGTAGAGTCCCCGCGGTGGGCCGATCAGCTGGGCAGCTTCGCGGTTGGCCAACAAGGCGACCGTCGCGAGGCCAGCCCCTTCGAGCGCGCGAGCGAGCGTACTCACGGTACGCGTGCACATGGGTCAGACGGGCGTCAGGAGTGCGACGTCGACACCGTCCCCGCGCAGCGTCTCCGCGAGACGTGGCCCGGTCTCGTAGAGGAAGCTCGCCAGCTCGAAGGTCGACCCGATGAACGAGGCATGTCGCTTCGCCACGCCCCCGATCCGGCCCTCCGATTCGAGCTCGACCAGTCGATCGATCGGAAACACCACGTTTCGATCGAGCGCAAAGCCCGAGCGGTCCAGGTTCGTGCTGTTATGCGCCATGATCAGACCCTCGACATCGCGGTCGAAGAGTCGATAGTCGTGCGTCTGGTCCGCCCACGGCTCACCGGGGTGGGCGAGCGCGGCCGTCGTCACGATCGCGACCGTCGCGTCCGCGAGTGGAGGCGCCTCGACGAGATCGACGGGCGGAAACTCGAGTCCTGGCGGGACCGAGCCCACCCGCGCACGCATTTCGGAATCGGCACTCATCTCGACTCGCCCTCCTCGCCTCCCGCACGCATTCGCCGCCGGGCGAGCAGGAGGCTAGCCGATCACTCTTCGCGGTGCGTTCGAACGGCACGTAGCTCCCGAGGCGCCGATCGTCGCCGCAGCCCGGCTGCCAGCCACGCGCACCCGACAGCGACTCCCGCTGCCGTGGCCGGCTCCGGAACCGCGGTCGCTACGGACCAGGGCGACGAGCGCGAGCCGGACAGCGCCCGCACGCGCACCTTCGCGGGCTCGGCCGCCACGACGTCGAGGCTCCAACACGATTCGTCCGGCTCGACGCGAGCGTCGCGGATCGAGACGTCCGAACGGCGAAAGAGCGGCGTCACCTCCACCTCCCAGTCCCGTACGGGCAATTCGCCGTGGGCCTGGTACCAACGGATCTTGTAGTCCCCATTCGGTGGCAGCAGCTGGATGCCGTCGTGTGCCCGACTCGAGCTCGCGAGCAGAACGGCTGCGACTGCGACGCCAATGACTGCGCCGCTGCGGGCCTCGCAGGCTCGAAGCTCGTTCCGATCGGCGACGACCCAGCTCGCAGCCTGCTTCCTCCGATTC
Organism: Myxococcota bacterium; assembly: GCA_965223565.1. GTDB lineage: Bacteria > Myxococcota_A > UBA9160 > UBA9160 > UBA4427 > UBA4427. The sequence goes on from CBDCWV010000008.1 coordinate 295,336, forward strand.
TTCAGATTCTCCTTCTCTTCCACCTGCGGTCGCATCGACGGCTTCAGCTGCATCTCGGTACCCCCTCGACGACGATCGCAATGCAGACCCCGTCCCGGTACGGCCACGGGAGCGTGTCCGCACAGAGGCTCGATCCGAATCGACGAGCCGCCGTTCGCAAGAATCGGCAAGGTCGGAGCGCGCATTACCCGCGCCCTCGATCTCGATTCGCTCACGAGGAATAAAACGATGTGCGCTCGCTCACCGAGCGCGACCGAACCTCACGACTCGTCGTCGCGGGCGACCAGGCGCGGCTGCGTGCGCGCGCGGACCGTCGGGAGGGTCTCGGGGCGACGGCGGGGTCGACCGCGCTCGTCGACTTCATAGACGTCGTCGAAGTCGAGGTCGTTGCCCCATTTGCGCGCGTCTTCCCCGATCGAGGTCTCGAAGCAGACGAAGCAGCCGTCGCAGAAATTCTCCTTCAGATCCTTCTCGTCTTCGGACCGTTCGGGATTGTTCACGAGTCGCCGTGTCTGCTGGTAGGCCTTCGAATTCCAGACCTCCTCGAGTGAGGTCTCGAAGATGTTCCCGAGCACACGCGCGTCCGGATCGAGGCGGCTGTCGGCACCCATGTGTTGAGCGGCGGCGCGGTGTTCGCAACATGGAATCACGTCGCCGTTGTACTTGATGACGGTCGAGAAATGCGGCCAATAGCAGGTCGGCAGTGCACCGTTCTTCTTCGGACCGTGGGTGACATAGCGATCGGGCATGATGTCGCCCAGATTGTGGAGCGCGCCCCAGAATGTCGAGAACTGCTCGACGCCGAGGTCGTCACAGATTTTCCGCGCGTCTTCTTCCTCGTGGACGTTGTGTCGGAACTTGATGTACTGCACCTCGACCATCGGATGCTTGCGACCCAGCTCCTGGCGGAAGACCATCACACGTCGCAGGTTGTCGAGCACCCAATCGATCCGCCCGCCGACGCGGGTCTTCTCGTAGGCCTCCTGGGAGAGGCCGTCGACACAGACCGTGAGATGCGTGAGACCGCTCGTCACGAGCGCTCGAATCTGCTCGTCAGTCAGCTTGAAGCTGAAGTTGGTGCTGATATGGCTCTCGAGTCGTGCTTCGTCCGCGATCCGACACATCTCGGCCACCTGCGGATGGGTCATCGGATCGCCCCAGGTGTAGAGCGAGACGGCGAGCGCCTTGCCACGGATCTGATCGATGATCTCGCGGTAGCAATCGAGTGTCATCTGATGGTCGGCCCTGAAGACCTGCTGATCCATCCGCTCGTCGCCCGTCGGACGCGCGTGCACGCACATCGTGCAGCTCAAGTTGCAGGTCGGCGTGATGTCGATCTTCACGACCGCGGGAAGCGCCGTCGTGATCTCGCGCTTCAAGACGAAGTCGCGGGCAGCCGCCGCCAGATTGGCGAGCTGACTCGCGCTCAGCTGACCGAAGAGCCAGCTCCTGCGTCGCCACGTCGTCTGGAGCACCTGTCTGAGATTCATGCTCGCATTCCGGATCCGGATCGGGCGGGCTGGCCGGAGGATCCGGTCGCAATCGGCCCGCGAGATCGTTCAAGATAGTAGGTTCCGTGACGACCGGTCGCGTGACGGCGTTTCTGCACGCGACTGACGCCGCCACGCACGACTGGACCCACCCACGCGGCTGCAGACGTCCCGGAACGAACCGAGCATGGGATGTCCCAGGGGGCGTCTCATCAACGCGCGACCTGGCCCGGCGCGAGAGACGGCGATTCCCGCGGCGCCAAAACGCGACGACCCCGCCGAACGCTTCCGGCGGGGTCGTCGATCTCGAGTCTCGAGCGAGCAGCTAGATCGTCACCAGATTTTCCGCTGCCGGTCCCTTCTGACCTTCGACGACGTCGAACTCGACGCGCGCACCCTCCGCAAGGGTCTTGAATCCCTCGCCCTGAATCGCGCTGTGATGACAGAAGACGTCTTTCTCGCCGTCGTCTCGGGCGATGAATCCAAAGCCCTTCTCATCATTGAACCATTTCACGGAGCCAACCACTCGCATTGTTCACCTTTGTCTTTCGTTTTTCTTCGCTGGACACGTCCAGGCGGCCGCAATGGATACCACAATGCAGCCCGAAGCGAACGTCCAGTCTGGCCGCGATCGGTTGACTTGGCGTACGGCTAACGATCGCGTCCGGACTCGGTCGGGATCGGGAAGAGCCGGATCGGGCGCAGGCTCGGCCTGGGAACGCGTTGGCCGCTGCCCACGGCGCCGGGCCGGAGTCGGCCCCGTTTCGAGGCGGCAATCTCCCCCGCTCCGACGTGACGCCCTGCCGCGGCCATCCGAGCGCGGGACGCCTGTCGGGCCGCCGACGAGCGCGGCTCGGACGGCGCGACCGCCCGCTCGGACGCCGCGGATGAGGACGGGGTGGCGCTGCGCTGCGACTTCGCGTGGGGCGCCAGCGCCGCCGGCAATGCCTGCGCCCCGGTCTCGCCCAATACGCCGGACGACTGCAGGATGCGCGCGAATTCGAGGGGCCCGCTGCGCAGGGCATAGCCCGGCGGCGCCTCGAAGAGGCTGTCCGCCATGGCCTCGTAGCTGACCGAGACGACGCGTATCGCGCTTCGCTCCTCACCATCGACTTCCCGCCTATAGGAGAGGGGCAGACCCCCGAATTGGGTGATCAGGTCGAGCGGTTGATTCGGCACGAGCTCCATCGGCGTGAGCGCCCGTGTTCCGATCGCGTCGCGCTGGAAATTCGCCAGCTGACGGAATACCTCGAGATCCGCCGGCTTCATTCCGATCCGCTCCCAATCGACGATGCAGGCTCGGCCGACCCTTCGATCCGAGCGCGCGAGGCGCGCGAACGTGCATGCGAAGCCCGCAACCTCCCCCTGCTCGCTCGTGCGCTCGACGACGACCGGATCGTCGACCATGTCGGGATCCTGCCGGGCCACCCCGAGCAGACGCTCGAACGCCTTGCGCTGGTCGCTCGGCAGCGCCTTCAGCTGGCGCTCGACCTCACGTCGTGCGCGCTTCGTCTCGGATCCCACACGCGAGAGCAGCTGGCGCTCGATCCGTGCGTAGCGCCGCGTGCGGTCCGAGATGCTCAGGAGATGATCCGCATCGCCGCGGTAGACGAAGACCGGACCGGCTGACTTCGCGCCCGGCACCTGCTGCTCGACACGAATCCTCCGCTCGGAGCTCCAGACCGTCGCCCGGTTGACCGGAACGGGCGAGCCCTTTGCCAGGAATTCGATCTCGAAGCGAAATCCCTCGGCCGCGTCTGCTTCGTCGCCTGCGAGTCCGACGATCAGGACCATTGCCAGCATGAGCGCGCGCGGGCTCGAGAACGTGACGTACGCGGTCGACCAACGCAGCATGAAGCCACCCCGTGCAATCCCGGACATTGGCGTCGGGAGAAACGAGGTCTCTCAATCGGGTCTTCATCGGGGAAAATTGATCACACGAAACGCATGCCGATCGGACTGAAAAAATCCGACACTGCTGGAATCGGAGTACGTACCCCGAGACCCCGCTGAGCCGGATCCATCGATGCGACTCAGTCGCGCGCGTCCTGGTGCGCTTCGCTCGAAGCGGGCCGATCGACCACGTAGTAGTAGGTCCGATGGCGACCATCGATGGAAAAGCGACCGTCGTCGTCGACGGGAACGACGCGTCCGGGTCGCGGGACACCGTAGAGATCGAGCGGCCTGACCCGGATCGACTCCGCGCCCGACTCGAACCGAATCGTCGCTTGCACCGGCTCCATCAAGAGCGGCGGGCGACCCAGGTCGAAGAGCCGTGACCAGTCCTCGTCGAAACGGGCATCGGTCTGCTTCTCACGCGCCATCGCCGTGATCAGGACGCGCTCGGCCTGCTCGATCGCGCGACCGTCGAGTGAGGTAAAGAGAAGCGAGACGAAGGGTGTCGAGACTTCGACGCGCAGACCCGGCCAGACGAAGGTCTGGCCGCCGGCAAAGCCGATCACGGCGCGGGTCCGGTCGGAATCCACCCGCACGACACGTCGCCCATAGTCCCACTCGAGCTCCCCCGTCGCCGAGCGAATCGTTCGCGCCTTCCGATCCCAGAAGCGCTGCCAGTCCGCATCCGCCGCCCCGGTCCCCTCGGATCTGGGTTCCCGCGATGCCATCCCGTTGGAATCCGGCGCCCCGCCGGCACCGGGCGCGTCCAAATCGAACTCGAGCGTCACGCGACCGATCGCGAGGACCTCTGGCGGTGTCGACTGGCTGCCCGAGAGCCGCTTCTCGTCATGTCCACCGGCCGAGAGCGCCTGCCCGAGCACGTCTCGACCGGCGAAGATGCCAGCTCGATCGACCACGCGCCGGGCGACGACCGGGCCGGGCTGCAAATGACGTTCGTGGATCGCGCGGGCGAGCGCGGGGAACTGGCCCATGTAGTGTGGCGTGTGTGACACGTACTTGCGTAGACCCGGCCAGCCCGAACCCATGCGATCCGGTCCGGCCGTGAAATGCGTCGCGACGTCCCAGCCCTGGAGCGCCATGCCGTAGAAAGCGACGAGCGGGGCCGCTTCCGCCTTGAAGGGGGACGGCGGCAGCATGCTCCATTCGCTCACGGCGAAGGGGTGATGCGCCATCTGGAAGAGGCCGACCGCGAGCAGCCCCCTGCCCGGTCGATCGAGATGCGTCGAGTTGTCGACCCGACCGACGGCCAGGCGATGGCCGCCGGCGCCGCCCCCGAGATAGTTGTGACGGTCGATCATGTCGGCAGCGCTGTCGGCGAAGAGGTTCGCGAGACTCGCCGCCGGTCCGCCGGATCGCCAGGCGGTCGCGACCGTGACGCCCTTCCAGCCCGCCGCCCGCAGCTGCGCCTCGCGGCGCTCGAAGACGCCACGCTGTAGCTCGGTCAGGAACTCGAGATAGTCGCCGGTACGCCGGAGCTGACCGGCGAACTCGTGTAGCGGGCCGTCGGCGCCCCAATGATAGGCAGCCATCAGACCGAGCCGCCCGGCCTCCCAATCGTCGTAGCGATCCCAGCGTCCGCCCCAGGCGCGCGCGACGGCGGCGCGCGAGCCATAGCGCGCCCGTGCAAAGGCGTAGAAGGCCCTCCTCATCCGATCGCTGAACAGGGGCGTCTGGTCGCCCTCGCGCAGCCGGTCGAGCGTGTGAAAGAAGACGTTGCTCTCGTTCTGGAACTCGATGATCGCGAGCGCGGGATCGTCGCGATAGCGCAGCCCCGTATGCGGATTGCGATGCGCGAGCAGGGCATCGAAGTAGCGGCCGACGATCGCCTGGAGGTCGCGGTCGAGGTTCACGAAATCGCCGACGACGATCGGCTCCCGTCTGCCGTCGTGGCGGGTGTCGACGCGATCGAGCTCCGCGAAGCGCTCCGGCGAATAGCCGTCACTCTTCCGCAGGAAGGGTCCGTGGTGGGGATAGACGACCGACCAGGTCGTGTAGATTCCCGCCCGCTTGAGCGCGGCGAACCAGCGGTCGTAGGCGTCCATACGCGCCGGATCGAATTTCCCATCCGGCCCGAGCAGACCGACGGCATCCATCATCGTGTGCTGACGCACCATGTTGATGCCGTGCTTGCGGTAGAAGCGCGCCGCCCGCGTCATCCCCGCCCCGTCGAGACCGTGCGGATTCCTGCCCACCCCAACGGCCCAGAACCGGATCGGCCGACGCGCCCGCTCGAATCGGAGCCCGTCGCCATCCGCCGCGAGAAAGCCGTCCTTGCCGGCCGGCGCCTCGATCAGCGCGCTCAGATCGGTCAACGAATCGGGCGAGAAGGCATCCGCCGTGAACTCGGCCGCGAACCAATCGCCGGGCGCGGCCTCGATTTCGTCCGCTGGCTCGGATCTTTCGCGTCGTTCTTCCGCGAATCGTTCTTCCGCGAGAGAGGGCAACGCGATCGCGAGGCCGATCGAGCCGACCAGAACCCAGCATACGAAGCCCCGCCCGACGAAGGACAGCCGCCGGTACGCCCGTCGGCGAGCCCCCCTTCCCTTTCGAATCCGACCCGCTCCCATTCCCGCTCCGACCTCTCGTGATGACGCACGGACGTGTCCGCATCCGAATGGACTAGGATACAGCGCGCCACCCCTCCCGAGATTCGTACCGCGCGCGTCCGGTCGGCCCTCCTCTGCCGGATGGAAGTCGGGAATCGGAGCTCATGTCCACGCTATTGCTGTACGTCCCGGTCAGGCTCTACCACGCGGATGGCGTTCCGTACTGCGAGAAGCAGGCCTGCAACGGATTGCGACTTTGGGCCGAGAACTTCGACCGGATCCTGTTGCTGCTCTCGACCTCGCCCGATCCGCCGCCCAAGAGCCATGTCCCGATGAGCGAATCGGGTGCCGACGCGATGGCCCGGATCGAGATCCATTGCGTCCCGGCGGCCTATACGCCCTTCGCCTTCCTGCGCTTGCGCGCCGCCAAGCGGCCGCTGATTCGTTCGTTGATCGAGCGCGCGGACTATCTCTGTTTCGCGATCGGCGGCTATATCGGCGACTGGGGTGCCGTCGCCTGTCTCGAAGCGGCCGCCCTGGGCCGACCCTATGCGGTCTGGACCGATCGCGTCGAATCGGAGGTCGTGCGCCGCGAAGCCGAGTCGGGCCCCTTCAAACGTCGCCTCAAGGCCGCCTTGACCCATCGACCGATGCGGCGGCTCGAACGACGCGTCATCTCGCAGTCGGCGCTCGGTCTCTTCCACGGCCTCGACACCTACGAAGCCTATGCCGGGTACTGTGTACGCCCCGAAGTCGTCCACAACATCCACCTCTCGCCGCAGGCGCGAATCGAGCCCGCACGCCTCGCGGCGAAGCAGGCGCGCGTCGGTTCGGGCCCGCTCCGGATCGTCTACGTCGGACGCAGCGACGCCATGAAGGGTCCGCTGGATTGGATCGAAGCGATCGCCGCGGCGACCCGCGCCGGCGTCGAGCTGCGGGCGAGCTGGCTCGGTGAAGGCGAGCTGCAGGACGAGCTCGAGGCGCGCGCGTCGGCGCTCGGCGTTACGGATCGGGTCGAGTTCCCCGGCTTCCTCTCCGACCAGACTGCCGTGCTCGAAGCCCTGCGTGAGGCCGATCTGTTTCTCTTCTGTCACAAGACGAAGGAGTCGCCGCGATGTCTGATCGAGGCGCTCGTGAGCGGCTGCCCGATCGTGGGCTTCGAATCGGCCTTCGCGCGCGACCTGATCCGGGAGCACGGCGGCGGCGTTCTGACACCACTCGACGACGTCGAGGCGCTGGCGGCCTCGATCGTTCGGCTCGACGCCGATCGCGCGACGCTCGCGGATCTGATGGACCGAGCCGCTCGGGATGGCGCGCCCTTCAACGACGTCGACGTCTTTCGACACCGCAGCGATCTGATCAAGCGCTATCTGTGACGCGCTCTCACGCGTCGGGCTGGACGACTCGACGCCGTTCGCGCATCCGAGTCGGCCTACGCGCCTGCGACGATCTCCGCTAGACCATCGAGCTGCGCCAGGTCGGGCTTGATCGGTACGAAGATGAACTCGTCGCAGCCGATCGCGTCGAAGCCGCGGATCGTGTCGCGAATCGCCTCCGGTGTGACGGTCCGTACGGCGGCGAGCAGCTGTTCGACCTGACCGGGCAGGACGTTCGGATAGTAGTCGCGAAAGTAGGCTTCGAGATCCGCGGCCGCCGTTCGTCCGGCTGCGTAGTAGCAGCCGCAGACCAGCCGCGGCGAGCCTGACCGTCCGTGCTCCCGCCAGGCGTCGCGCACGACGTCGAACATCGCCGCGGCCTCCGTCGGATCCGCACCGAAGCTCCAGGTGACCGCGCCGTCGGTGAACTCGCCGGCGCGACGCAGGGACTTGTGCCCGTTCGCACCGAGCAGGATCTCGGGACCGCCCGGTCGTGTGGGGGGTGGACCGATCGCGCGCGTGCCTTCGACCAGCGATTCTCCTTCGAACAGCGCGCGCAGCGTGCGCAGCCCCTCCTCGAAGCGCGCCCCACGGCCGGCACGCGGGGCTGGCGCGACGTCGTAATCGTCGAGCGGCGTGCCGAGTCCGACGCCGAGACTGAATCGTCCACCCGAGAAATCGTCCAGGCTGAGACTCTGCTTGGCGACCAGACCGACGGGATGGATCGGCAGGATGATGACGTTCGAGAGCAGCCGGATCCGCGACGTGACCGAAGCCGCCGCCGTCAGCGCGAGCACCCAGTCATAGCCCGCATAGGTGAGCCGCTCACCCATGCAGAGCGAAGCGAAGCCCGCCGCCTCCGCCCGCTCGGACCAGGCGAGGACGAGCTCCTTGTTCGTCCCGCGCAGATTCGTCGGCAATCCGACACCGATTTCCATTTCCGCCATGTACGGCGCTCCTCTCCGGTCTCGCAGCGGGTGTGCCGAGCCGCAAAGCCAATCTGACTCTCGGTCGCAGATCGGGAAGGCCTACGCGTCCCGATCGATCGACACCATTCCCGCTTTGACACCCGCGACGTCGACGTGAGAGAATGGCACGAGTCAGCACCTAACCGGAAGAGCACGTGGAAGGGGAATCGATGCAAGAACGAGAATCGAAGCAGGCGCGCGGAATCGAATCGGAGGACGCCCGCGTCGCGAACGTCGGGCGCGCCGCGAGCGCGCGGCGCACGATCGAAGCGCCTCCGTCATCCCCTGGCCGCGCGACGTCGAGGCGCGCGAATCGCTGGCTGGTGATGGCGCTGCTGCTCTCGGGCGTCGTCCTGATGGGGACGCGCTGTCCGGGCCTCCATCTATTCGCCTTCCTCGAGCTCCACGCCGCGGGCGTCGACAAGTACCTGGGCGAATACACGCCGGTCGAATCGAGCGACGTCGGAGACGGCTGGACCAAACACACCTTCGATCCCGACGGAGGTGACGGACCGATCTGCATCGCCGGCACGCCCTACTCGGTCTTCACGCGCGCGGGCAACCCGTCCAAGCTCCTGATCTTCGAGCAGGGCGGCGGCGCGTGTTGGCAGGACTTCTACCAGTGCAACATCCTCTCCGAAGACCAGGAGCCGCCCGCCGCACGTGCCGGAATCTGGGACTTCGACTCGAACGAGAATCCCTTCCGCGACTACTCGATCGTCTACATGCCCTATTGCGACGGCTCGGTCTTCATCGGCGACAACGAGGTGGTCGATCCCGCCTTTCCCGCCGGCGACGTCCGATACCACCGCGGCCTGCGCAATCAATCGGCCGGCATGGACGTGGCGCGCGCGACGTTCCCGCATGCCCGCAAGATCACGGTGGCCGGCTCGAGTGCAGGCGGCGTCGGCGCGGCGGGGCTGGCGCCCTTCCTGGTCCGCTTTCTCTACGGCAATCACGTTCGCCTGACGGTCTTCAACGACGCTGGTCCGATCACGGCCAATCTCGACGACACGGTCGCGGTCGAGGCGCGCGCTGAAGACTGGCAATTCGGTCAGTTCTATCCCGGCAGCTGTACCGAATGCAGCGACATGGGGCAGTCGACCGCGCTCGTCGGCTGGCGACTCGACAACGACTCGACGATTCGGGAGGCCTACTACCAGACCGACGCCGATCAAACGAATCGCTTCTTCCTCGGCCTGCTAGGTGATCAGCCCGCCTTCCGCGAGCTGATCGTGAGCGAGCACGGCGCACTCAACGCCGCTCATCCGAACCGCTACAAGCGGTTCATCGTCGCGGACGATATTTCGCATACCGCCCTGCAGCTGCCGCTCTTCTACGAGCAGGAGGCCAACGGCGTCCGGCTCAACGAGTGGGCGGCCGCCTTCCTCAAGCGACGCAGCCGCAGCTGGGTCGACATCGTCGAGGATCCGGCGCCGCCGGCCGTCGAGTAACGCAGACGCGTCCCGTGCCAGGGGCGAGGGGACCGGCCTGGCTAGACGCCGCCCGCCTGGCCTCCGCGCGCCAGGCAGTCGTCGCGGGCCATGAATTGGCTGCCGGATGCGAGCCGACAACGCACGATGCTCGCGTCGACGCGCTCGGTCGTCACCGACGATGCTCCCTCCCACCAGCGCTGGGAGCGCTCGAGCAGCGAACGCTCCGCGGCATCGCCGGATCCCGACGGCGCGGATTTCGCCGTCTTCCCGCTCGACTTTCCCGCGTCACTCCGCGATTTCGACGCGGACTTCATCTGCGCGTTCGCGGCGTCGATCTCGTCGAGCACCATGCAGCCCGGTGCGGCGATCAGGACGACCAGTGCCGTGACGAATAGTTGGAGAAAGGCCTTTTCCATAAACGACTTATCGCACTCGACTCGAAAAAGCTTGAACTGCGGTCGGACTGCCGGCCCGCTGCCGCTCGAGCCGGCAAGGAGCGGCATCAAGCGAGACCGGCGGCCGTCCGATCCCTTGCGGTGTCGATCGCGGCGCGCGCAGCGGATCCCCGGGGTCCGATCGCGAGCCGATCGAAGGAGGGTGCGATGGGACGTTCGCAGACGCGGCACGCGGGCTGGAATCGTGTGGAGCGAGCGGATACCCCACCCGAAGTCCCGTCCCAGCCAGCGGCCTTCGAGACGGCGAGCGACGGGGGGCCCCTCCCGCTACGCACGACCTTCATCCGCTCGGGCGCGATCTTCGAAGGCGTGCTCTCGCTCCGCGGCGATTTCGAGATCGACACTGAATTCCACGGCCAGCTCGAGACCGACGGCGCGATCATCGTCGGTCCCAACGGCTCGATCGAGGGCGACCTCCACGCCCGTGAGGTCATCATCCGCGGTGCAGTCGTCGGCAACGTCACGGCACCGCGCCAGGTGATCGTCGAGGCGACCGCCAAGCTCCACGGCGATATCGAAACCGTCTGCCTCGAGATCGAGAAGCACGCCTTCTTTCGCGGTACGACACGGATGCTGCTGCCCGAGGTCGGCCGGCTGCGGGCTCCCGCCCAGCCCGGGGCGCCGACCTCCCCCACCGCCACGCCCTGATTCCCCCCGAGATGCCTGCTCCGGCGGCGGCCGCGCGGCTTTTCCCCCGTAGGCGCCCCCCTCTATCGGCGTAGGCAGGGTTTCCGACCGATCTCGGTCGCCCCTGAACTCGAGTCGCGGCAAACTGCGGCGTGGATCGGAACCCACGCCGCAGGGGGACGCACTCACCCACAGGCGAGGAGTCTCTGGCGCGTCCGATCCCGGACGTCGCAGGCCCACGCGACGCAGGGGGACCTACCGATGTCGATCCGAACCACGCCCGCCACACCCATGCGCGCAGCACCCGCCCGTCAGAGCGGCCCGAGGCGGCCATCCCGGGATGTCCGGCGGGGTCGCGACCCCCGGCTCTTCGGCATGCTGATGGCGGCGCTGATCGCCTGCCTGGCGCCCCTGCCGGCTTTCTCCCTCGCGAGTGACTTCGGCTCGGACCGCTTCCGGAGCGAGGACGAGCCCGCGCTCGAGAAGATCGCGCTGATGCCCGCCGAAACGCGGCGCTCGGCCTTCGTCGTGGCCGGCTACCCCGAGGTCCTGCTGGAGATCCAGGAGGCCCAGCAGCATTCCTCGGATGCCTTTGCCGAGATCGTCTCGAAGCACCCGAAGAGCGAGCAGGCTCAGATCTGGCGCCTCGTGCGGCTGCCCGGCCTGGTGGCCGCGCTCGCGCGAGATGGCCGCAAGTCGAGATCCGAGCTCACTCGGCTGGCCGAGCAGTACCCGGAGGAGGACCGCGCGGCGATCGTCGAGTCGGGACGCGACCACTTCGACACCTGGCTCGAGATCTACGCGCTCGACCTCGAGATCGAGCAGGCGTTCACAGCGCTCCTCGCCGGCGCCCCGGACGGTGTCCAGACGGCCTTCCGCGACGTCGCCGCACAGCCGGAGCTGATGAGCGTGCTGGTCGACAACGTCCACATGACGACGGTGCTCGGCGCGGCCTATCGCGACGATCCCGATCGCCTGGAGGCCCGCTTCGCGCGTCGCAACGTGGAGCTGAGTGCGCGCCGGGAAGAGCAGGAGCGAGCCTGGGCACGCGAGCTCGCCGATCCCGAATCCGCTGAAGAGCTCGAGCAGGCAGCCCGGGAGTTCGCCGACAGCTACGACTACGAGGTAGACGAGGTGGGCGACGACTCGGAGGCCGTCCGTGACACGACGAAGATCGTCTACGTCGAACGGCACGTGAACGTCCATCCCTACCCCTACTGGTTCGGCTATCCGAGCTGGTACGACTACGCCTATTGGTATCCGCATCCGCTCTGGCACCACGTGGGGTTCCGCTTTGGATTCGGATGGGGGTTCGGCGGCAGCTTCGTGAGCGTCGGGCTGCCCTCACCGCTCTTTCTGGGCTGGTACCACGATCACTACCTGCCCCGTCGGCACGCCCGTCGCCACAGCGGGCGCGTCCATCGCGGCTACTACGCCCGTCACCGCCCCCACGTCTCGCATCACCATCGACGCGTCCACGCTCGCCGTCGCCACCACGGCGTCGACCGACACCGCGGCGGCCGCGGCCATCGTCTGCACGCCGCACGCGGCGGCGACCGAGATCGGCGTGGGCGAGCCGACCGGATCGGGCGCCATTGGCGATCGATCGACGACTTGCCCCACGTCTCGAGTCGCGGCCGCGCGGGGGACGGCGATCGGCGAGGCAGACGCGGTCGCTCGGCGCGCGGCCGAGGCGACTGGGACGATCTGCGTTTCGCGAGCGAACGACGCTCCGACGGGCGCCGACGCGGCGAGCGAGGCGCCCGGCGCGGAAACCGCGGCTCCCACGTCGACGCACTCGCCGAGCGGGCCGCGCGTACGACGAGATCGCGCGACGATCGACGCCGCGGCGACCGCGCCCGGGGTGCGGATCGACGCGGCAGCCGGGACCTGAGGGGTAGCGACGATCGCCGCGATCGTTCGGCTCGCGACCGATCGAACATCGAACGGCCGAGGCGGCGCGGCAGCGTGCTCGATCGATCTCGGCTCGGCGCCGATCGCGCCCCCCGTCGAGACTCCGGCGCGGAACCGCCGCGGATCCGATCGACCGGGCGCAACGAGCGCGAGGCCGTCTCGCCGCCGCGGTCCGATCGACGTCAGGCGCGCCTGCAGCAGCGCCCGACGCGCAACACCCGCCCCACCGCGAAGTCTTCGACGCAACGTGACAGCCGGAATCTGAAGCGGGCCAGCGCGGGCAACCGTGCGCGCGCCACGAACGGTGCGCGTGGGGGCGTCAGACCCCGCATGCACAGCGGAAGCGGTCGCACCGGCGGCAAATCGAGTATCCGCGGAAGCGGTCGCACCGGCGGCAAATCGAGTATCCGCGGAAGCGGTCGCACCGGCGGCAAATCGAGTATCCGCGGAAGCGGTCGCACCGGCGGCAAATCGAGTATCCGCGAAAGCGGTCGCACGAGCAGTAAGTCCAGCGTGCGGGGCAGCACTCGCCGCGCTGGCAAGTCGAGCATGCGAAGTGGTGGCCGCAGTGGCGGCAAGTCGAGCATGCGAAGCGGTGGCCGACGCGGCGGCAAGTCCAGCATGCGAAGCGGTGGACGCGGTGGCGGTCGGCCCAGCATGCGCAGTGGCGGCCGCAGTGGCGGCAAGTCCAGCATGCGAGGTGGCGGCGGGCGCCGGGGCGGCCCCCGGATGGGCGGCGGCCGGTCCGGCGGAAAGCGGGGCGGACGCCGCTGAGCGGCTGAGCTCTGCCCCGTTCCGCAGCTCACAGACCGCGAAAGCACGCCGTCCTGCCGGCCCACGCGGCTCCCTATGGAACGAAGGTCCCGGGGCAGTGCTTACGAGACCGGCACCGATTCGACGTCGGACAGCCGCGCCTCGACGTGCTCCCGCACCCATTTGGGATCCCACCACTCGACGGGATCGACGTAGGTCCGTCCTACGAGTACGGCGAAATGAAGGTGATCGCCGCCGGCTAGCCCCGTCGCACCCGAACGCCCGAGCACCTCGCCCTTCACGACCTGGTCCCCGACGGCGACCTCGAGGCTCGACAGGTGTCCGTAGAGCGTCGTGATTCCGAGCCCATGATCGACCATCACGAGGGTGCCGTAGATACCGTTGTCTTCGGCGAAGATCACGGTACCAGCGTTGGCAGCCGTGATCGGCGCGCGGGCGGTCGAAGCCAGATCGAAGCCGTAGTGACGGGCCCGTGAGACGCGCTGGCCCTGCTTGCTGCCAAGCGTGTAGTTGCGAAGCTCGGCGAACTCGCTCGTCACCTTCGAGTTGCGCATCTGCTCGAAGGCGCCCGACCACTGGATCGCCGTCGGTGGGCCGATCGCATCGGCGATGGTCGCCTCGTTCTTCGCCCGCAGCTCCGTGTTGACCCGCTGGAAGGTTGCCAGCGGCGTCGCCTCGCCGATTCCCGCCGCTTCGCCAAGGGGCTTCGCGACTCGCTCCATGAACGCGTTCGAGAGCGCGATCGTGATCTCGGGAACCGCCCGTTCCTGGATTCGCACATCGAAGCGGGCGCTCGACTCGTTGCCGAACGCGTCGATCGCGACGACCTCGACACTCGGTGCCGCAGGCGTCTCGATCGGAATGGCGAAGACGGCGATGCGCGCGCCCTCGCCGGCATTCGGCGCGGGGAGCCCTGGAAACCAGGCGTCGGCGACGCGGACCCCGGATCGCTCCGCATCCGATCCGACGCGATAGGCGACGACGGCGGCCCCACCACGCCGGATGTAGGTCAGGCCACTCTCGACCGAGACCCGGGGCGGCTTCGTGTCGATCGAGACGGGGGTCTCGCGCACGACGTGATTGCCGCGACCGAAATCCGACCACGACCAATCACGCGCCTCGACGACGAGCGTGGCCGTACCGTCCTCGAGTGCGAGCGCCTCGCCGCCGAGCGCAACTGTCGCCGCTTCGGCCTCGACCGGACTGATCGGCCCCGTCAAGGCGCTCCCCGGATAGCGCGCCTCGTGCAGGGGGATCTCCCTCGTCGACGCCTGCGCCCCGGCTGTCGTGCCGCTGCCCGTCGCGGCGCCAGCCGTGCCGCCTGGGCCAACCCGCAAATAGGCTCGAACGTGGCGCAGACCGGAGTCCTCGTCCCGCCAGCCGATCGCGACCTGCGTGCCGTCCATTCCGACCGCGACCTCGTCGGGGAGGCTGAGCACCGGATCGGTTCCATCGAAGCGTGGCCAGGCGAAGGCGATCGCCGCCGCGACGACCGCCAGCACGAAGAGCATGATGATGATGCGCACGCGTCCCCCCAATCGCTTTTCGCAGCGCGCCAAGTCTACCGCGTCGATCGTGCGTTCGAAGACTCAGTCGCCAGCAGAATCTGATTGCAGCGCGCGCAATCGCGCCCGGAGCTGTGCCGCTTCCTCTCGTCGGCCGAGCTCGGTCGCGGAGGCGATCGCGATCGCGTAGCTCGCGGGGTCACCGTCCCATGGCCGCGACACGAGATGGAGGTGGGCGAATCGGAGTGCAGCCGCGGCCTCGCCGCGATCGGCGTGGATGCGCGCGAGTGTGCGGGCGGCGTCGGTGCTGGCTGGCGCAGCCCGCACCGCCTCACGAAGATGCGAGAGCGCGCGGTCCTCCTCGCCGAGCGCGAGCGCGGCTTGCCCTGCAAGCGCGCGCGCCCCGGCGTTTCCGGGCCAGCCGCGCAAGCCGACCTCGAACGCATCGAGCGCTCGCCTGGCCTCGCCCTCTCGCCAGGCGATCGAGCCGGCGAGCAACGCGCGCAGCCGCGGATCCGTCAGCTCGGCCTGCCAGCGTCTGGCACGCGCGATCTCATCTTCCTCGACGGCGAGATCCCCGAGCGCGAATCGCAGTGCGTCCCCCGAGTCCGGCGCCATCGCGAGCGCCCGCTGCCAGGCCATGCGCGCCCCGGCGAGATCTCCCAGCTGACGCAGGAAGTCGCCCGTGAAGCGCCAGGCACCCGATGCGTCGAATGCGGGGGGGCCATCGCCGGAGCGCGTTTGGAACGTTTGCCGCTCTCGCGTGACCTGGGCAGGAAAGTGGGGCGATCGCGTACGGGTCGAAGCCGGGCCCGGTCGTCGCATCCGGCCGCGCTCGAAGGTCTCGGCGGCCTCGCGGATCCGACGTCGTGCGTCTTTCCCCCGCCCCGATGTAGCCAGCCAGCCCGCCAGGCGCGCGGCTGCCGTGAAGTCGTCCGGACGCCGCGCGACGAGCTGCGCCTGCAAGCCAAGCGCGCGCTCGGTCTGATTGCGACGCCAGGCATCGGCTGCGACGGCCGCGACGACGCGATCGTCCGCGCCGAAGCGCTCTTCGCACACGGAATACGCACGTTCGCCCGCCTCGGCCTCGGAGCCGGCCGAGAATACGAGACGTTCCGCCCGCCGGAGGCAGGCCAGCCCGGCCCACTCGAGTCCGGTCCCCGACGGCGTGGCGACGGCGACGCCCTGACCGGGCCGAGAGACGTCGCTCGCGTCGAGCCACGGCGTCCACTCCTCGCGAGCGCGATCCGGTCGGCCGAGCTTCGCGAAGGCGCGACTGCGTAGATCCGCGTGGGCGAAGACCGTCGCGGGAGCTGCAGTCGCAACGGCTGCCGCAGCCTGCTCGAGCTCCGCGAGCGCCCGATCCGGACGCGCGAGCGAAAGCAGCAATTCGGCGCGCAGGTGTACCCGCTCCAAATCGGGTCGCGCCGATGCGGGCATCCGATCCAGCACGTCCAGCGCCGCAGCGGGCGCCGCGAGCTCGAATAACACGCGGGCGAGCGGCAGCCCGATGCGCAAGCGGAGCGCCTGCGATTCGAACGCGCGAGTGAGCGCCCAGACGGCGAGGCTGGGATCGCCCCGCGCGAGATGGATCTCGCCCAGCAGCGCGTTCGCCGCCGGCTCGTCGGGCTCGCCGTCGAGAATCGCGTACAACGAGGTGAGCGCGAGCGCCTCGCGTCCGTCGCGAAGATGTTCTTCCGCCGCCTGGACCCGCTCTTCGATCGTCGGCCCCGAGCCGCATCCGAGAGCCACGAGCCAGACGACCACGATTGCGAAGGCGTCGCGCGAGCGGCCGATGCGCGACGACGCCCTGTTGGCTGACCACGGCCCGACGCGCCGTCGCGACACGGCGGTCTTGGCCGACGACCCCGCCGGCTGCAACCGTCCTAGACTCTCGCCCGCCGGACCCGGTACGCATCGTCCGGGCGAATGACGAGGTACACGGGGGCTCGCGTGAGTGCGGGGCCACGTACGCAGCCGTCCGCGAGGGAGCGGCGATGCGCGAAGCGGGTCTGCGGTCGTGTCTGTCGGGTCGCGACGCCCCAAGACCGGGTCTCCCACTGCGTGCCTCGAACGAGCCGGATGGCGCGATCGTGCCGACGCTTCGAACGCGTGCGAGAAAGGCTACCAGGTGACACCGCGGCTCGAGTCGGGATCCGATGCGCACCGCCGAGCGCGCCTGCTCGGCTATTTCGGTCTCGCGCTCGTGCTCCTGCTGTTGGCGATCGCGAGCCAGTTTCGTCC
>CBDCWV010000009.1:0-39358 GCA_965223565.1 Myxococcota bacterium
ACCTGCACGCTGAACAAAAAGAACGAGATCGTCCACCGCAACGGGCTGTACACCCTTGCGCGATCCATTCGTCCCGCGACGACGCGCAAGCACGTTTCCGCCCGCGATCACAGTGTCTGGGTTCAGCGGCGTGACCGTGAACTCGCCGCCCCGAGTCCCGATATAAAGCCCGTTCGCCCCCACCATCCACTCGATACCGTTGACCTGGCGGTCCGCATTCAGGGCGAAAACCAGTGCGCCGCTAGCATTGTCAAGCCGACGGAAATTCTCGTAATCCCCAACGCCCGAACCCCAAAAAGTCTGAGGGAAGCTCGGCACACCTCCAAACCACAGCCGGTCATCGAAAAATGTCACGGCCGCTGGATAGCCGTTCGAGGCATTCCACGCGTCAACCGCCCATAGGCTCGTGGGCACACCGCCGTCACCTGAAGAAACAACGCCAGCGAGCTCCTGAATCACCGTCGCCGTCGCTGTGGTTCCGTTTGTGACAGCATCGATTCGGACATAGCCCTCAATCGTGGCTGGATCCGTGCTCCCCGCGATCGTTCCCATTCGGATGTACCGACCGACCCAAGTCGCATCGAAAAGCGCATCCGAAGCCGTCAGCGTGACAACGCCCGTCGTCGCTGTGGAAATCAGCGTCGTAGTCGTCACGTTATCCACACCGAACGGCACCCAGTCGAACACTGCATCCGCCATCGTCCATGCTGTATCCGACACGCGCGAAAGCTTCTGCGGCGGGTAGCTTGGGTGCGTCAAGTAGAGCACATCGTTCTGCTGCGCCCACCTGAGATCCGGCAAGTCGGCCACTGCATACGGATGCGCGAACTCCACAGGCGACCCGCCCGAGACGATGACACCCGAGTCCCGAAAGACACGACAGAACCCATCCCCAAACTCGATCACGTAGGACTGTTCAACGTTGAACTGGAACGGCAGGATCCGACCCTTGACGGACGAGTCCCGCACCTCACGCACGAAACGCGACCCAGGGCGCTTCGTGATGGGCCCTTCAATCAGTGGAAGGAAATTGTCAAGCGTGATCGCGCCGGCTGCATACTTCTCGAAATCCGAGCGCGCCTGCATCTCGTCCGAGAGATAGCCGCCATTGAAAGCACTGATCGCCGGGCTAGCCATCGGCCCAATGCGCAGCCGTCAGCCCATGCCCCCACCGCGCTAGCAGCCATGAGTCATCCGGCAGCCGATGCGGCGTCCGCTCGATCGCATCCTGCGACTTCGCCACGCGCAGCGCATCGTTCAGCTCCGAAAGAAGGAAATCCTTCGCAGTGTGGCTCTCTTCAAGTCGCTTCGAAATCTCCACAGCAAGACGCGAAGCCAGTACGTTCGCCAACAGCGGGTCCGCTTCTTCCGCGTCGTCGAGATCCCGCGTGTAAAGGATTTCGATCGGAGCTGCCCTGTCTGTCAAGATTTGCCGGCCCTCGC
Organism: Myxococcota bacterium; assembly: GCA_965223565.1. Taxonomy (GTDB): domain Bacteria; phylum Myxococcota_A; class UBA9160; order UBA9160; family UBA4427; genus UBA4427. The sequence continues at coordinate 1,444 of CBDCWV010000009.1, forward strand.
GGGCCCAGTCCGTCCGGTAGAGACCGACCACGGCGCGCACGTGGATCACGTCCCCCGGCAGGTCGTACGCGTACTGGTAACCATTCGCCGGCGTACCCGAAGCCGCAGGGAGCTGAACACGTGACTTTGCGCTCGCCCAGTGGTACCGCCGCAACACTTCACGACGGATAAGCGGGTAAAGCAGTTTGCAGAGATCAGCACGTTCCGTGCCATCGTCAAGCGAAATGATTCGCTTGTCTCCGACACGGGTGAGTGCCATGTTGCAAATTTCGACAGTAGAGGCCACGTCTGCCTCGCTTACTTCTCCGCCTGGTACTTTACCATCGCGTCGAGCGCGATGTGCATCGCGTCAATCGCGCGCTCAACATTCACGAGTGAATCATCGAACGAAACGACGACATCACCCGTTTTTGCAGAACCGTCGATCACAATGGCATCACGCGAGCCACCTGCATCAACCCCCAGCGAGACCGTTGCCATGAGATTCTCCTTTCACGGTGAGGCCCGCGCCGGCAGACAAGAATCCGGCGCGGGCCCGTCCTGGCACCCCGAGTGAAGATTAGATATCCCCGACGAAGACCGCCTCGATAAGAATCTCCGTCGCGAGCGCCGCCGTAATGGCAGTGGTCGTCACAAGACCCAGCTCGACCCGACCATCGAAACCCGCCAAGAGCTCTGAAATCGTGCGGCCTCGATCGATGTCACCGAGGCCAGCCTCGGTCATCACGTCCACACGATTCAGACCGCCCGAAAGGGTGACCGCCGACGCCAGGAGATCCGCCGTCGACACGAGCGCACCATCGTGCGCCGTACCGCTCTGGTAGAACCCCAGACTACCGACACCTGCCGTGATCGAGGTAGGGATCGTCAGCGCCAGCGAGATCAATCGCGTCGACGTGTGGAACTCGGCGAATCGGATCACGTCATTCGCAGCCGTTCCCGTTGTCTTGGCCCTGAAAAATCCCGCCTTCATGCCACCCATGTTCGCCGTGGCTGGCTGAAGTGCCGTTTGACCGAAATCGGTCTGATCTTCGTTGCTCGGGTTATAGAAGTCAGAAAAAAACGTCGCCATGATCTTCTCCTAGATGATGTCGCAGACGATCTCGACCACCTTCTTGCCCTGCGTGCGCGTGGCGTCGAAGCTGGCCGTCGTCTTGACTTGCGTGGTGGCGACGAGGTCTGCACGGTCCTGGATCTTGGTCGAGACACCCTTCCAAGGCTGAAGCACGATTCCCGACTTCACCCAGAGCGGCACACGTCGATCACCGTTGGCATTCGTCAGAAGCCGGTTGGTAATCTTCACGTTCGTACCAAGAAAGAATCGCACCCGCCCACGCTCGAGCACTGGCTTCTGATGGTAATCGGAGTTGATGATCTGTGTCTGGCCCAAAAGCGCGTCATGCTCGTGCGACGTCACAGCTAGCCACAGGTCTTCGTCCTCGTCGTCTACCTCGTTACCAACCAGAGCCTTGACCGCAGCGCGCCACTTCTCGACCGTGAGACCCGCCGCACCCTGCGGAATCACTGTGACTCCGTCGTTAGCCGCAGTGGCCACGGTGGCGCCGTCTTCGCCGGTAAGCGCGTCACCGAAGAACGACTTGATAATCAAGTCGTCCTTTCTGCGCATCATCGCAGCGACCTGCGACTTCGCAAACTGACCCGTCGGGTCCGTCAGACGGCGCTCGAGGTCCGGCTCATCGACGCCCGCCGCCACGTACCAGTACCGAGGGCGTACCCAACGCGAATCCATCGGCGGATCCGTAAACTGCACCGGCTGATGCCGCTGCGTGACTTCATTCGCCTCACTGGTCCCCGTCTGATCGACGACCATGGCATTTTTGCCGACTGTAGGCGGGCGTACGTCCACACAAGCCTCAAGCCGGCTCTCCATCTGCTGAAGCAGCATCTCGAAGCGCGTCTCGTAGGACTGGACGTAGCCCGCATTGATCTCGGGCATGATTCATGCCTCCTAAGCGGTTAGGTGGAAAAACACACGTATTCGGTGTGGCTTCCCCGCTTAGGCGGGACCACGAGCAGAGGATGCTCGCGGGACCTCGGCAGAGGCTTCCCCGTTCAGCAGCTAAGAAAATGCACGACTCGTCGTGCAGCGTCAAGCCTTCAGATGCGCACCGTCCCCGGATACGCGATCGCGTGCAAGTCGTTCATCGTCTTTACCGCCTGCGCATCACCTGCGAGAAACGCCTTTGAAAACTCGGGATCGTCCTTCAATCGATCGATCTTCGCTCGTGCCGACTCCGCCGTGAGGTATCCAGTCCCGTCGCCGCCAGAATGCGCTCCCGCGCGGTGCTCCCCGATACGCGTATGAATCGTCTGAAGCGTCCCGTATGCCTTCTCGATCCCTACCCGGGCCGCGTACTCCGTCAACGTGTCCTCGTCCATCCCGAGGGCCTGCGCTGCGATCGCCGCTTGCTTCATTTTCGTGTCGAATTCACTACCCCACTGTGCCTTGAGTGTCGCCAGCTCCTGCGCCTCCGCCGCTTGCTGCGCCGTCTCGATCCCCTCTACGGCTGCTGTGAAGGACTCGCGAATCGCCTGGTCCACACCGCGCGCCTGGTCTACCGAGAGGCCCAGCGCATGGAATTTCGGAGCCAGCGCAGGACGCAAATCGATATCACCCTCGCGAACCTGGACCTCGTCGAAGGTGTATTCCTCAGGCTTCTCAGGACGCCCCAAGCGGGCCCATACCTCGCCCATTGCCTCCGCGTCATCTCGGCTCGCCGGAAGCTTTAGAAGTTGGCTCTCAGGCGTCCCCAGGCGAGACTCGGCGCGGCGATAGCTGTGCAGCGCGTCCTCAACCCCCCCCCATTTCCGATCCAATACGAGTGCGCGTGCCTCATCAGAGAGCTCAACCCCAGCCCATCCCTCTGGCAGCGCGTCGCCCTCCCCGCCGCCGTCTTCGCCTCCGCCGTCACCCGCACCACCGCCGTCGCCTTCACCCTCGCCCGCACCGCCGCCGCCGTCGCCGTCACCCTCCGGCGACTGATATCGGTGTCGAAAAATGCTCCGATGCACTACTGATCCTCCCCCACGCCCCGCACGACCGCGAAGCTCACCTCTCGCACCTCGGGATACCGGCTCGCGGCCACCTGCGTTTGCTGCAGGATCCAGAGCGCAAGCCGTCGCTTTCCCTCTGCAATCCCATACGAAAAAACGTCGTTCCCCGTGGAACGAGCCTCAAACACCCCGCCCTGCTCGAGAATCGACCAGAGCGCAATGGCCGCGTCAGGGTGCAGCGTGTCATCCTCAGGACTGAAAATCCGGCCAAAGGCCGCAGCGATCCGCTGTTTCTGACGCTGCCGCTTGTCCGGCTCGCTCACCCAGCAACCTCAATCCCAGCGGACGAGAGATCCCGCAACGTCCGCGCTCCAGCCTGCTCAAGCTGGCTCGCCTCTTCCTCCGCCTGCGCCTCCGCTTGCTGCTCGATCATGGCTCGGATCTCGTCCTCAGACGCGACCAACGTGTCCAGCACGCCGCGCGCCTCCGCCATCCATCGCGCGACCTCGGGCCCCTTCACTGCAAGCCGTGCCGTCGGATCGAGCTCGCTCGCGATCGCAATGTCCTCCATCCACGCACGCACCCGCGAGACCTCCGCCTCCCGCTGCACCTGTGTCGCATCCGAATCGTAGACGACTTCGTATTCGTCTTCGGCCTCGAGCAGCACCTCCGGCGGATCTGGGAGCAACCCCTGGCGCGCAAGTAGCCCCAGCTCGCGATGGATCAGCGGACCGAGCAGCTCGGTCCGTTGCCGTCCCACTGGCGGACCAATCAATGCCGCCTTTTCACGCGCCCGAATGAGCGCTTCAGTCGCCGTCATTTGCGACGTCTCGGTCAGAATCTGCCAGAGGCTGAGAAGGTGGCCGTCGTTCAGGTTCTGCTTTTGCTCCTCGCGGAACTCACGCGACAACGTGTACTGAAACCCGGTATCCGCCGGCGCCACTTTGGGACGGCCGGCGTCATCCAACCACCCGTAGTTCACTGCATCGGGCCGCAGGTCGAGATCCCCTTCGCCGTCGGTCAAAAAGTCCTCAGAAGCAGCCAGCCAGGGCGGGGCAACCGAACGTTTCCCTTGCGCGAGCTCGGTCCGTGTCATCTCTTGGAGTGTGAGATTCGCTCCGAGGTACATCATCGCCGGCCCTCGGCCGTACCGCTCTCCCGTGGCCTTTGTCATGCGCGAGTAGATATAGGGCATCTCGTAGAAACCACTGGTTTCCGACACGCTGCCATCGACACCACCAAGCACCCCAATCGGCGCCTTATCCTCGAGCGAGATCTCCCACGACTGGAAACGCTTACCTCGCTCGTCCAGCCGTTCCGGGTCGTACTGCGAAAGCGGCCGCGGCTTCACGACGTGCAGATACTCCGACGTCGCATACGGCCGCCCCCGCTCAAACTGCCGGATCGCCGAACCCGGCGCCTGCGCCCCCCATCGGTCTTTTGCTTGCTTAGCCGAGAGTTCGAAGCGATTGAAGACGGTGTCGATGCGTCCCCGGTCATCGAGCTCAATCCACACCTGGCCCACATGCACCGACCGATACGAAAGGCCAAAGCTCAGCGTCGGCGGATCGACAAAAAGACATTGGTTCCCGTAGGCGCCCAGGCTCTTGAGTGCAGGATTCAGCTCGCCATAAAAGCCCGCACTCGGCTGTTCGCGATACCGAAAAAGAATATCGGTCACGCGTTCGAAGTAGTCGGCTACGCCTGGCTCGTCGTTCAGCTCCGGCAGTGACGCGCGAAGCAGATGCCATCGAAGATGTTGCGGCACAAGAAACGACTCGAGCATTGCCGTAAATCGATCCAGCACAACCAAGCCCGTCGGATCCGCGATATTCAATGCACGGTTCTCGCCCGGCTGTTGCTTCGTCGTGAACTCAGCACCCGACGGCCAGTACGTGTCATGCACGATCTGCCAATATCGATCGAAGCTCGCACGCCCCACGGCGAGCGACTCTTGCTGCGCAACCAGCTCGGTGACCGTTGACATTCGCTACCCCAGAACCGCGCGGCGAGCGAGAGCCCGACTCAAGCTCTCATCGGACTGATCCGCCAATGCCCCAGCGAGGATGGTCGATCGTCGCCCCCGACGTCGACCCAGCCGCTGCCGATCCTCCTCTGCCTTCTCCGCTGCGGGGATCGCTGCTTGGATTTCCTTGTCTCGTGAAATCGAATCCGCGTCACGACCTGCCTCGAAAAACTGGCCGAACGTCTCGCCCTTCCGTCGCTTGCGACCGAGTAGCTTCGCGATGCGCTCTGCTCGTAGCTGGTTCTGGACATTCGCGGCCATGCCTCTCCCCCCCCTTCTCAGTGACGCGCAAAACGCGCACGACGCCGCCGCGCCCCTGGGCGCTTCGGAGCCGTCTTTAGTGCCGTATGGTACTCGCCTTCCGCGAGCAACACATATTCGAGTGACTCGACGTAGTGCGAATAGCTGTTTTTCTCCGGTAGATCGGTGTATCGCTCACGGCGCACGATCGCGAGCCGGCGATACTGGAATCCGCCCATCAGCCCTTTGCGCGTCATCTTGGCTTTCGGCGAGATCATGAGCGCAGGGCGACCGTCCACGCAGAGCCGGCGCAGCGGCTGCGCAATCGCAGCACGCCGTGCGACAGGCGAATTCGTCGGCGCCGGCCGAATCGGAATCCCACTCGCCCGCATGATCCGAATCGGCGTGTCATCTGTCGCTTGACCTTTTGCGCTCCCTGCCGGATCGCCCCATGGCCGCACCGGAAGCCCCGGATACTCCCGCTCGAGGTACGCCTTCAGCTCTGGCGCAAAAGTCTGGGCACTCATATCCTCGCTACCCAGCTCATCGATGCACGTCCACCGATGCACACCTTCCGACAGCTGACAAATCGTCGCCGCCGGCGTACGCCCAAAGTCGACACCGATGTAAAGCGGCGCGTCCATTACTTCGGGCGCCTCGCGTAAACAGTGGACCGAGTCGGCGTAGTACGGGTGGACAGGCTTGCCGTCGGCCACGAAACCGTATTCGTTTGCGAGATTGACTCGGATCCAGTCGTCTGTTTTCCCGCGCAGCAAACGCAGGTAATAGTCATCGGGATACATCTTCTGGAGCACTGTCAAGTTCTCCGCCTGCGGATTGGAAACCCAGCGCTTCGATCCATCCTCGTGTGTCCCGTCTGCAATCACACCGCCAGGCTGCCGAAGAAATAGCCACCCCTCCGGCCGCGTCTCCTCCGCCAGGGTGTAGTACCAGTGGTCCTCGTCCGGGGCGTTCGTGTCGCCAATCATGCCGTGCCATGTGCACAGTACGCCGCCGAGTGCTTCCGACGGGTACCGGCCATGCCGCGAGTCCGCGAGATCGATGATCGCCTTCGAGAGCTCCTTCGCCTCATTGAACCAAAACGCGGTCACCTGCGAGCCGCGAAGCTTCTGCACGTCGTCGGGTCGATCGAGTGCGATGAAGACGAACTCGGACTTAACGATCGTCCCGTCCGGCGCGAGCCAATCACCATAAAAGGTGGGTGGCTCGATTCCGGAACGCACCCAACGCCCCATCTCGGGCGCCTTGAAGACCTCACCGAAGTCTTTCATGGTCGTCGAAGCTAGATCGCGATACGTATTCCGCACGATATAGAAGCGCGTCGGCCTTACACCCTCAGCATTAGGCGCCTGCGCTTGCGCGATCAGCATCAGCTTGAGGATGCTCGCCGTCGTCTTACCCGAGCCGAGCGGGCCCATCACGAAAGTCACATCACGCTTTGACGCGAGGTACTGCAAGAGCGTCGGCGAATCGCGCGGCCCAATATGGACCTCGACCGTCATGCGTCCACCACGCCTAAGATCACGTGGGGGTCGACAATCGTATGCGGCTCACCATCGATTGAATGCACCATTCCCCACGCGTGATATTCAAGGATCACGAGATTCCCAGGCGAGACCCCTGGCTCGCGTACACGCCCCTTAGGCGTGACTTCGCCCGGACCCACCGCGACGACCTCGGCAACTACATGCGCCCGCGTCGCGTCAGACCCGTCCGGTAAATAGATTCCGCCCGACGTCGTGCGATCGACTTGCTCTGGTACACGCACGAGCACGCGCGCACCCGTCGGACGGATGCTCGTAATCTCGACCGCACCCGCTGAGATCACGCCGCCGGGTCTCCGAGCTCTTCCCCCGACTCCATATCTGGATAACCGCCGTAATCGTCGGGATCACTCCCCGCTTGAGAATCCGGCTCCACCCACACGGGGGCAGGATCGGGCTCGCGCGCCTGCGCAGCTGCAAACTCAAGCGCTTCTTTCTCCGCTTGCTGGCGGCAGGACTCGTAAACCCGATCACGCCGCTCGGCAATCTGCATTGTAAGCACGTCTTCCGGTGTCTCCGCGAGGTTCGTCACCCGCACGCGCGCGTATGACGTCGGCGAAATCGAAATCCGACGCGGATCCCACCGCGATTCGACCAACTCGAATGCGTTCGTCTGCGTGTTGAAGCCCGCCGCATAACATCGGATCACGAGCGAGGGCGCAGTCCCCTGCAGCGTGTCGAAAAACTCGACCTTTGTCTGACTCTGGTTCTCCATGAGCTCCGATGCGCGCGCTTCAATGTCAAACGCGTCCTCCGGTTGTTTTCGCGCTGCTCTCTTCCGTCTCGCCATCATTCTCACCCCTGTTAGTCGGCGTCACGTCACGCCAGTCCGCCTCCGGAATCTGAAGTCGTTCCGGGTCGGCCTCTTCCAACTTGTCCAGCTCCCGCGCTGTGTAGTCCATGATCCGCACAATCGATCGCGTATCGATCGTCGCCTCGACCGTCTGCGGGATCAGGCGACGCAGGAGCGATGCAAAGACTGCAGGCTCTTTGCGGCCCAGCTCCACGAGATACTTTTCGCCGCCCAGCTCCTCAAGCGCCTTTCTCACAAGCCCCTGCATTTCTACAGTGCGTTTATTAGGCGTGCCTTTCCTTCTACCAGCACCCTTAGGGCGTGGGTCACCTTTTTTGAACGTCATCAGTTAACGACGTGAAAAACAAACAGTCTAAGCCGCATCCTCGAAGTCGAGCGCCGCCATGAGCTGCCCGAACTCAATCACGCTTTCACCGTCGATGTCGTGGATCGTCACCCACTCACGCGCACCCCCAGCGCCGGGAACGAGTGCCTCGATATCGGCATTCGTCGCTTGCTGCCGAATACGCACGACCTCCGTCGAGAGCACACGGTCGAATTCGCCGCTTCCGATCTTGATCCATTTCGCCATATCTCACCCCATCAGTGGGACGCGACTATGCGCCCTGTTTTTGTCGCCCATAGCGCCGCCACGCAGTGGGCGCAACGCTTCGGCGGCGGAGGATTCTCCCGCTGTGTCCACTGCCGCTCCACCCACACCGCGCCACAGTCACGGCACTGAAATCGCTTCACGACCCGTTCAAGCATGCTCACCACCTCGCCGACGCACTGCTCGATCAAGGATACGGTACGCCTGGTGCGCGTGCGTGCGAAGCTGCTTCGCCTCGAGCTCCTCCAGGACCTCGTCTTTCTCGGCCCGATTCACGTAGTTCCATAGATCAGCGCACTCATCCATCGCCTCGACGAGCGGGTCCCCCTCGAAATCTCGCGTCGGGTCGCCCTCTCGGTAGCGATTGATACCCCGCTGGTAACGGTCAGCAGCCAGGCGAGTCAAGCCGATCATGACTCCGGCTCGCCGCCAGGGGGGTCGGATAATCGCCACTCACGGAAGCGCTCAAGCCGCATCACGACGAGTGTGTCGGCCATGCGCGCATTCTTGCGCTTCACGACTGCGATGGGTTCCTGCCCCGGCTCCGCGTTGACCTCGGCTTGCTTTGTTGCGGCGAGAATCTGCGACCAGCCGGGCGCACCGAGTAGCTTGCACTCGATCGCGAAGTGCGAGTGGATCACGTCCGTCTTCCCTGATTCCACCCCACGGGTATCCGGGCCCCGTCGCTCGCCTCCGAAGATCGCGGCGACTGCCCGCTCAAAAGCTTTCCAAGCGGCATCCGGCACGCCTATCCCCCAGGGTGTCAGTGCGCCCCCGAAAAAAGGCGCACTGGGGCGCACTGGGCACAAAAACACACCCCTTGATCCCCTCGGGTGCCAGTGCGCCCCCCAAAAAAGGCGCACTGGGGCGCACTGGGGCGCACTGGATATTTCCGGTCGCTCATACTCGACCACGGCCGTATCAGAGAGCGCATTCTGAGGCCCTTCACGCCGCTCTGACCACGCGAAAGGCCGCTCATTTCGTGTGAAAGGCCTCTCATTTGCGTTTCAGGCCCGAGAATCATCCGAAATCCCCCAAGGTGCCAGTGCGCCCCCCTGCTGAGGCGCACTGGGGCGCACTGGCGCCCCGCACTCAGTGCGCCTCCCCTCCCCCCCCCCCTAAAGGGGGGGGGGGGGAGGTCGGGGGCGCAGTCTGTTAGTGCGCCCCCCGAAAAAGGCGCACTGGGGCGCACTGGATTTTTCCCCGAAGGCAGCCCCATCAGATCCTCCTCAGCTCTGTTGAGTTGTGCTTGCCCTTGCGGATCTCGATCAATCCAGCCGCAAGCCAGGTCGATCGCAATTCACGCGCAATCCGTGTCGCATTACCCGGAGGTCTTCCCCCTGACTCGTCATCCCCACACACGAGTCGGCGGGCAAGGTCTGAGGTGGAAATCCACCCATCCCCATCCGAGAGGATCATATCGACCGGAAAGGCAGCGACTGCATCCACTGGCCTCAGAAAATCGATGCTCGTATCCTCCCCGTGGCTTTCTGTCACCTCGATCTCGAGGGGGCCGGGCGATCGGGTCAGATTGGTCCGGCTGCGAATGCGCCGCTGCTGCGGAAAGCCCGCGACCTCTTCGAAGGTCCCGATGGCGCGGGCCTTCGCCGCGAGGGCCGAGGCTCCCCGGCCGAGGTCGCGCGGGTCGATGTCCTCGGTACCCCCGCGTGCTTTGCCGATGTGGTGGACGAGCGTGATCGGGACGCCGTGCTTGACAGCCAGCGCCTGGAGCGCGCCGCCAATGCGGCTCGCGTCTTCATTCGAGTCCTCGGAGGCCTCAAGTGGCAGCATATCGGCGTATGCGTCGATCACGACTGCAGCATAGCCCGCGACGATCTGGTCGAGCAACCGGAACCCGGCCTCGTCGAATCGCAGCCCGTCCAGCGTCTCCGGCGGGACGCTCACGTCGAGTCCGAGAACGGAGATCGAGGCGAAGTAGTCGCAGGTGCGGCCGCCGGGATGACGATACGCCAGGCGCAGGATCTGACGGGCGACCTGCTCGACGGGCTCATCCGGGGAGACGAAGAGCGTGCGTCCTGTCGGAATCCGCGGAGCGCCAGTCCATGGCGCAACACCTGCCGCGCGGGCCATCGCGATCCAGAGTGCAAGGGTTGTTTTCCCCGCAAAGCTCGGACCGATCAGGAGATTGAGATGGCCGACGGCGGGGATTCCGGGGTAGAGCGGCGCGAGCGGCTCCCGTCGTGTGAGCTCGCGCAGCCGGTCGCCCGTGAAGAAAACCAGCGCGTGGGAGGTCTCCTCCTCGGTCGGATCTGCCCCCTGGTCCCACTTGCTGGCGGATCGAGCGAGCCGGGTGATATCGCGCGCCTCGAGTGGCGGGTCGCACCGCGCACGATTGAGGGCGTCGAGTGTGGCGTGGATTTCTGTCTCGCTGAGGCTCATGTTTCGGAGCCGGCCTGCCATGGATATCAACCGCGACTCGCGCGAGCCTTCACGCCAGATGGCCTCCGAGATGTCGACGGTCTCCGCACTGCGTTGCACTTTGAGCTGCTCGACCATTGCAGCCGGGATCTCGGGTAGCCGATCAAGGTCGAGCGGGAGCTCGATCTCCCAATAGTACGGAACGCCGCTGGGGTGAATGGACGGCTCGACGGCGATCTGTCCCCGCCCACTGGTCCGCAGGTCGACGGTGATTCCGTCCGCGATCTCGAGCTGTGTCGTCTGTTTGAGGTCGACCTCTTTCGGCGCTTGTACGACGACATGGCACCCCTTCGCTGTGCGCTGTCGCGGCGCGTCGGGGAATGCTCTGGTGACCCACTCTGCCGAGGTTGCGTTATCCGCATCGAGCACGAGCACGCCAGGGGGGATTGCCCAACCGACGTTCCCGCCCTCGTCGAGGTGGCGTGCGACTGCGGCGACGATCTCGCTCGGGTCGATTTTGTTGACGTAGTTTTCTGTTGCGCGCGTGTTCCACTCGCTGTCGAGCGGCCGTTTGTCGCGCGAGCGAAGCCGGATAAGCGTGGTCCCGACCAGCCCGGGATAGAGCTCGCGCAGCCGGTCCTCGCACGACTCTTCCGTTGCCATCACGGATTTCTGACCCGCTGCTGCGTGCTGGTCGCGCGCCGCCTAACACCCCCCATGCTCGTACGATCTCCCCTCTAATGTGCTGTCGGATGCCGCAGTATTATCTACCCCTGCGGCGCGGGTATCCTTGCCTTGCCTCTCCGTGCCGTGCCCCGGATTTCTGATCCCCCGCCTCCGGGCAGGCGAGGGGCCAACCGAGGAGTGCGGAAACCTCGGCTGATCAGTCTCTTTATTACAGAAGCCTGAGTGATCGCAATTCGCACGCCGGGCACTCCTCAAACCCCGGCACTACGAACCAAGCGAATTCGCAATCAACCCGCGCGCATACTTTCGCACCAACCTCCTCCGGGCTCACTTCGATTGCATCTTCGGAAAAGGCTTCGCATTGCCCACAAGACGTTAGATGCGCAGGAACAAAGGCGCCTGCTTCAGGAATCATTGGGCCTGCTCCATGACTTTGGCGCCCACGGGCCGGCGAGTTCGACTTCGAGTGCTTTGATTTCACGCTCAATCGCAACCAAAGTCTTTTCGTTCGGTTGCCCGTTTAACTTCTAGTCGAATAACGCCACCACGGTTCTTTTTTTCGCGCTCATAAGCGAGGGCCTCTTCCGTCTTCTGAAGCCGTCTTCGTAGAGCCTTCTCATCCTTTCGGCATGCTCGGAGGTCACGCTTCACAATTCCAGGAGCGCGATATTTTGGATCCGGTCTCATGCTCCATCCTTAGTTGTGAGCCATTCAGGTTATCGCTATCACCAACATAATGACCGTCGCGACGAGGCTCCAAAATATAATCGTAACGGCACGTTCGAGCTCTGTAATACGTCGATCGAGTGTGTCGATTCGCCTTTGATTATTTGCTTCTTCATCCATCACGACACCGAGCCCTCCGGCTAGAACAGATCATCATAAGTGAGAGATTTGCCGTTGGGTGTTGGTGCGCGCCGCGTAGCCTGAATGATCCTTCGCGCTGTTTCGCCCGTCGGCGTGGTGAGGCCTCGACACGTATTGTTGATCGTTTTTTGATCCACATTCGCGCGTTTTGCAAAGTGGTTTTGCGATTCGCCGCGCGCGTCGAGATACTGCTGTAGCGCCGTCATGGAATCCGATCCTATAGCCAGGCTCCGCCAGAGTCAACAGAGAGCGGGTAAAGCAAGCATTTTCGGCAGAATTGATCTTATCCAGTTGACGAGTTAGGAATGCTGCACTAGGATAGGTCTCATCAACCCCGAGGAGACCCCATGGCGAAAAAAGGTCTGAGCCGTACCGAGCTAGACACCATCCTAGCCGAGCACGCCAAATGGCTGGACGATAACGAATCCGGCAAGCGCGCGAATCTCATTCACGCGGATCTCACTAGCTCAAATCTTCGCCACGCCGATCTTCGCGACGCCGATCTTCGCCACGCCGATCTTCGCCACGCCGATCTTCGCCACACCGATCTTCGCCACGCCGATCTTCGCCACACCGATCTTCGCCACGCCGATCTTCGCCACACCGATCTTCGCCGCACGAAAGGCTGGATCACGCTTACAACAACAGATCATGGTCACCTTGTGGGCGCGTCATGGCGCAGCAACAAGTGGCGAATCGTCGCAGGCTGTCGTGATTTTTCAATTTTGGAAGCGCGCAAGCACTGGGGGGCTCCTGATTATCACACCCCCCAGTCGGGGAGCCGTATTGTCGCGCTACTCGACTGGCTCGAGCAGCAGCCGACGCCCACGGGAGAAGATGCAAAATGACAACTTATGCGCAATTCGAACCGACCGACGAACAGATCAAACGTCGCCGCATTCGGCAGCTCGAGTACCAAGTCAAAATGCGCGACGATCTCGCTCGCGCGCAAGATGCGCTCCTCTCTGAGCGCCGCGAGCACCTCCAAGACCTGATCGACTATGTCGCCGCAGTCCTCGAGCGTCTGGGCGGATCATCCTGCGACGAGTGCAAGGGCACGGGCGGCGTACCCGTCGAGATCGATGTCGTTACCTCCGGCGGGTGGGAGCAGGACACGCTCATGACGGACGAGTGGACAGATCCGATCGACACGCCGTGTCAAACGTGTATGGGGCTTACGGTGCTAGCTCCTCGGAAGGAGATGATTCGATGAGCAACTACGTCACGACAAAAAAACGGCGCTCAAATCCATCGGACCGCGAAAGTGCACACGTCGGCAAGGATCGAGTTCGGCGCAGAAATCAAGACCAACGCAAGAATCGGGAGCGGCGCAAGGATCGAGAGCGGCGCAGTGATCAGGAGCGGCGCAATGATCAGGAGCGGCGCATGGATCGGGAGCGGCGCATGGATCGGGAGCGACGCAGTGATCAAAAGCGACGCAGTGATCGGTAACGGCGTAGTGATCGGAAGCGGTGCAGTAATTGAGAGCGAAGTCCAGATCTCTGGTCAATCAGTCATACCAGCGCACGCCATCATTTACGGTGGACTTAATCTCTCTCGCGGCGTAGCCGTGATCTATCACCCCACAGCATGGCTCACACTCACCGCGGATGGCATCCATGCGGGATGCGAGCAAGCACGGACACTAGAAGAATGGGAATCGACAGACCTCCGTACGTACCTTCCGGACCATCTGCTTGACGAGGCGCGTCGCCACCTGAAGGCTGTCACCGCATTCTGGGACGTGTATTTTGCTGATCCAGGGAGGTCATGATGCCAGCACACACAACGATTGAAGTCTGCCCCCTCTGCGCTTGTGTTATGTCGACCACATTCCACACCCTCCGATCAATGGATGCGCGAACGCGCCCTCTATCCGTCGCTTTGCCGCGATTGCCAACAGGAGACCATTCATGCTCTCGACCATCCTTATCCTACTTGCCGCATTGATCGTCTGTCTACTGTGCGCGCTTTGCTGCGCCGAGCAGGCCGAACGGCGCATAACGCAATCCACCTGGCGCAAAGCAAAGCGGGCCGCCGAAAATGCGCGTTCTGCGGAGCGCTGGTAAGTAATCGATTTCACGCCTTGCCGGAAGATCCGGCGAGTAAGGGGCTATGCGAGCCGAAGTCGGTTCGTATCGTACGCGAGTCCCATCCCAAATCCTCCTCGCGTGCGGCGGCTGACTGATCCGGGGTCTATCGGGGACAATCGGTATTCAGTCGTTAGCCCCTTTATTTCTTTCAAAAGGAGTTGTTATGTCTATTCCTCAGCCAAGTCCAAACCGGGAAGCACATTGCGCCCCCGCGAGCGGTCGTCTATTCCGAGCCGAAAGCGGGCAAAACGACGCTGATCGCGTCCATTCCCGGCATCGTCATCGTCCCACTCGAAGACGGCCAGGGGACGCTCGACTACGCGCGCACGCCACAGCCAGCAGACTATGAAACACTCGTCGAGACACTGACGGAGCTCGCCGAATCCGACCACGAGTACAAAGCCGTCGGGATTGATGGCTTGACGGGCGTGCATGACTTGATCCAGGAATACGTGATTCGCACGAAGATGGACGGCAGCGAGGAGAAATACTGGGCCTATTTTCGCGGTCCCCGCCAATCCGAATTCGTGTGGGTCGATTTCTTCAAGCGGTGCGACGTGGTACGACGTCGGGGCGTGTCGATCTGGTGCGCTGCGCACTCGAAAGTCGAGACGATCGACGACGTTGCAGCGGGCTCCTACACGCGCGTGATGCCGGACCTCGATAAGTACGGACTCAGCGCAATGACGAAGTGGAGCGACATCATTGGTCACCTGGAGATCGAGCGATTTGCCCAGGACAAGGGCAGCAAGGAAAGCCAGAAGAAGACACGCACCGCACGCACAACCGGAGTGCGACAGCTGATTGTCGAGGACACAGGAAGCCATATGGCGGGCAATCGGTACGGCCTCGAGAGCCCGATCGAGATTCCCGAAGACAACCCCTACAGCGCGGTGCGCGATGCGTTGCGTGCTGCTGTAGCGCCGAAGAGCAATGAACCCAACAGCGACGAGGAGTCAGCCTAATGGCCTACTTGGGAACGGACGGGAATCTGAGTGACGTATCGAGTGAGGATGTAGACAACGTGGGGCGCGGACAAAGTGGGCCGGTTCCCGCCGGCTGGTATCGAGCTGCACTGATCGAAGATGAGGCGCAAGCCAAGTCTTGGGGGACAGGGCTTAGCGTGCAATTCGTCATTCTTGAGGGCGAATACCAGAACCGACGCGTATTCGATTACCTCTGCGTGCGGCATGCGACGAGTGCCACTGCGGAGGCGATCGCACGCGCCAAGCTCAAAGCTCTGGCTGTTGCTGCCGGCGTCAAAGATCCGGACAATCTGTCGGAAACCGACCCCCTCTACCATCGGCCAGTTATGATGGAGGTGCGACGCACGCCTGAGGATTCCCAATACGCGGAAGAAGACGGCAAGCGAGCGCGGCCGAATGCGTTTCTCAGTACAGCAGCGTATCGGGCTGAGATGGGGCAAGCATCGAAATCAACGCAGAGGCAAACGCGCGCACCGTCACGTACCGCCTCTAAGCCGGATCCGGACGACATCCCCTTCTAACCCACCCCCCAGGCGAGGGGTCGGGCATCTTGTGCCCGGCCCCTCAAAGGAGCCATGATGGCCAAGCTCCCTACGATGGCCCGTCGACATAGCGAAATTGAAAATAGGATTCACCGAGGACTCGAAAGCCTCCGTGCTGAGCAGCAGGACGCCACAGACTTTGTCCGACTTTCCGGCATTGGCAAATGCCAACGCGAGCTCTGGGCGATCCGCCAGGGGATCCCGGACGAGCGGCCGCCAGGGGGGCAAGCGCTCATGACGTTTCGTCTCGGCGACAAGGTCGAGGACGCTGTGATCGAATGGCTTGGGGTTGCCGGGTACGAAGTTTGTTTCCCGCCCAGCGGAGATCAATGGCGAGTCGAGATGGAGGGTGGCGTGGGAGTGGGTCATCTGGACGGAATCGTCGAATGGTACGGCGACCCTCGCCTTGTCGAAGTCAAGAGCGCCAAGGCAAGGCGGTTTGATCTGCTGCTCGATGCAGGCAGCTACACAAAGTGGAGCCCGGAATATGGCGACCAGCTGCAAGCCTACATGGGTGCGAGTCAAGCGACCGACAGCGTGCCTGATCTTCGCGACTCGCTCGCAATCGTTGTTTGCAAGGATGATTCGCGATTGTACGCCGAGATGGTTCGTTTTGATCCGGATCGGTATGCGTCACTCCTGGAAAAAGCGCGTCTAGTGATGTCGTCCTCTGAGATCGTGTCCCAAGACGCACGAGCGAACGGTCGTCACTCGAAATTTTGCAAGTGGTGCAGCCGCGCCGACTGGTGCTATAGCGCGCTAGCGGGTATCGACTTCGATCTGTAACACGAATGTGTGTTGTTAAGGTGGAGAGGGAAGTCGAAATGAGTGACTACATCAAGACAAAGAGCGGGGGATCGATCAGTCGATCGATGGGCATTCCCTTAGGCACGGTCTACGCGATCAAGTCGGGCCAGAACTGGGGGTGGGTGCAGCCGTGAGCGACTAGAAAAGCAGACTTCACTCGACGGTACAGAGGCTGAGCGCCTCGATGAAGAGTGCGGATGTTGCCTGGCCGTCTGGCGCATCCCCCGGGTCCCAGCGGTGTAAGTCGTCGCGTAGGCGTGGTCCGATGTCTGGGATGAGAAATGACGCCCGAGCGGGTGCAAGGCCCGCAGGCGAATTTGCACGAGCTGCCGGGGAGCCACAGTGATCCGGCTTTGATCCGGCGGCACACGGGAGACGTGACTCGGCACGCCCCGCAAGAGCAATGGTGAGGCAACACCTACCGAGCCGGAGGGCGGCAGCCCGTCACTGCCACTGCCGTATGGAGATTAGAGCATGACCGGAAAAATCGAATATACAGACCTTGGGCCCGCCGAAGTCGTCAGGACTACACAGAAAGCTGCACTCGTCCGTTTCGAGGACGATGATCTGGGGGAGCGATGGATGCCATTTTCCGTGCTCTCAACGCCAACCGCAGCGGAGTGCGAAGAGGATTCTGTGATCGATCGTTTTCGCGTAGAGACTTGGTTCGCGGAGAAGCTGGACTGATGGGAGACACGAAGTATCGCCAGCGATTCGCGCTCATGAACCCCTGCTATCTCGCAGAGGAGACATCCAAGTCCGAGTACGGAGATCGGGTTGCTCCGCATCTCTTCCGCGTTCTGACCGTCAATTCTGGGTTCGAATGAATGGAGAACTTCAACGGACGGCCGGTCTGGCACGTCTCGATCTCCTGGCAGACGCCCTCCGGGCCCACACCGTTGGATTCACTTCGGCATGGGCATCTCGTGATGATGCGTCGCGCAGCGATGGCTTCGTTGCAGGGCGTAGGCGATGGGCAGCCTTTCACTGTTGATCCCCAAGCGCTCCGCATCACCTTCCAGCTACGCAAGTTTCTCGCTCCGGAAGAAGTCGCGTTGCTTCCGCAGGATTTACTTCCGGCATGCTGGATAGATCATGGTGTGTTGCGAGCAGAGGTCGAGCGATGAGTACCACGAAGATCGAATGGACGGACCGCGTATGGAATCCGGTCCGCGGATGCTCGATCGTCTCTGCTGGCTGCACGAATTGCTATGCGATGCGAGAGGCCGCGCGGTGGAACGGACCGGGGCAACCCTACAAGGGTCTCACCAAACGCGTGGACGGGCGCCCAGTGTGGACGGGCGAAGTGCGCGTCGTCATGAACCGCATGGTGGACCCGCTGCGTTGGCGCAAGCCGTCACGCGTGTTTGTCAACTCGATGAGCGACCTGTTTCACGAGAAAATCCCCGACGAGTGGATCGTACATATCTTCGAGGTGATGGCGACAGCCTCGGCTCTTCATGGGCACCAATTCCAAGTGCTGACGAAGCGACCCGACCGCATGCGCGAGCTCGTGCCCCGGATGTATTGGCGATTCGGACTTAACACGATTTACCAAGGGCATCTCTTGACCCACCGCTGCGCGCTCGACGGTGCGGATATCGGTGGTGAGGATCTCGACATCTGCGGCGCGCCGCCCGGCGTATGGCTTGGCGTGTCGGTCGAGGATCAGATGGGAGGCATGGCTGCCGAAGCTGCGCGCTCTCAAGGGTGACGATCCAGAAGAGTGGCCCGAAGATCTCAGAGTACGGCAGTTCCCCGCATAACGGCATTCAAACTAGGAGAATCAATCAATGCCAGAAGAGTACCAATATTCGAGTGAGGCTCTCAACTCAGCCGTAGATCCCGCTTTACCGTCGATAGAGTCACAAATCAATGGCGACATCACACAGCGATCGATCCAATTCGAGGTAGCCTCGAATGGAGTAATCGCCCACGAATCGATCTATCACTCGACGCGTGGACATGGATCGAAGCGGTGGGTATTCCGCAATTCGTCTGAGCTGCTTGAGTTTGTGTCCGATTGGGCGTTAGAAGTCCTGCCGCCCGATAGTCTCTGAGTTTGAGTCTGGGATTGGGTCTGGGACTTGCCCCGAGTTTGACTCAGTAGAGGAGATGATGAGATGAGAACAAATAGCCCGTCCCTTCTTTTCGTTATGCTTCTGCTTCCCCTGCTCTCGATCGCTTGCGACCCGGTACTCGTCACCGAGGAAGTTCCCCGCCCGCTCACGCTCGAAGACGTGGACGACCTGCCGAAGCGGGAAGAGCCCACGTCATGACCACCGATCGCGACCTCTGGGACTGGCTCTCCGACATGAGTCCGGATGATCTCGAGATGCAGCAATGGCTCTGGGAACAGACGGACGAAGGGTTCGCAATGCTGATGTGGCACAAGTACCGGCGGCTTGCTGAGACGGTGAGGCCGAGGGTGCTTAACTAACGCGAAAAGGGAAATGCAGACCCATGAGGCTTCTTATCTGCGGTAGTCGTACAGCAAATGACGCGAAGTGCGCAAAGCGCGTTCTCGACATCCTGAAGCAGGATGACTATTCCGACGACCCAGTTTCTTGCGTGATACATGGGGGCGCAAAAGGCGCCGACCAAGCGGGTAACGAGATTGCTGCTCGACTTGGTTGTCCCGTCAAAGTTTTTCGAGCTGATTGGAGTCAATACGGTCGCGCTGCAGGACCCATCCGAAACCAAAGGATGCTTGACGAAGCGAAACCAACACTTGCTATTGCGTTTTGGGATGGCAAATCACGAGGAACGCATGACATGATTTCCAAAGCAAAGGCGTATCGACTGCAGTGGATCGTAGAGCCCTTGCCATGACTCGTGATCTTCTCGCTCGACTTACTGAGCTTTCCTTAGGCCTTCGATCACGGATCGAGCGTGAATACAAAGATGCAGTTCAGATACTCGGCCTCATAGACAAACTGGAAAACCAATCTATTAACGAGCAATTAAAATCATGCAGCACGAAACCAGACATGAACTGACTACGCGCTTAGATCTGTCATGAATCGGAGATTTGACCGCGCACAACGTGCAGTAGTCTAGCTACTGCTTGGATCACCGACGCTGCGCGCGGTCGTGCATAACGCAGCTCTAGCAATCAAAAGCGTACAAAATATGATGCACGAAGTACAAGCACCCTACAAGAGTGTCACTGTTTTGGAGCGTGCTCTCGCCCTAGGTCCTAACCAATGGATCCCGCTCGAATACCACGAAGCGAGAGCACTCTTTGAAGGAATCCGCCGATTAGAAGTTGACCTAGCCGAAGCTCGCCGAGACTCAGAGCGCCTAAATTGGCTCGAAAAGCATGCCGCTGAACTGGGCGAGAGCTACTGGACAAGCCCCTTTATGGATCCCGACGGGACGTGGTGGATGTACAGCAACCGTGCTGAGATAGAAGCCACTGGCCAATCAATCCGAGAAGTTATCGACCACGCGATCAGCGGTGGGAGAGCCTTCACCGAGTAGGGGCACCGCGAGCGCAACTCTAGACCCACCACGGCAGCACGCCGACGAAAGCCCCAAGGCCCCACGCGGCGAGGTCCGCCATGAGGTCGCCCCAGCTTCCGACCTCGTCGTCGTAGTGCTGCAGGATCTCCCGCACGACGGCCGCCATTGCGGAGACCATCAGACCCACGAATCCAGCCGCAATCGGGGGGATTCCCCACCTCAGTAGCTCGAGTGCTACGTAGCGCGCGACGACGACCCCAGCGAGCATGTGGAGAGCCTGCTCTCCCCACCATACGGGATCCTGCACACGCTCGCGGAGACTACGGCTCATCGCTCACGATGGGCTTGACCGGAGCCATAGGGTAGGGGCCGTGCGGCTCGCCGTAGAGGACGACCTGCGGCTTCTCAGGGCCGCTTCCCTGGAGGGCATTAGCCAGGCCCATGAACCAATAGTCCCACCCGGTGTAGCCATCATCCATCACCGCACACCACCTGCTCGAGCCGCGAGAGTCGCGCCGCAGCATGATAGAGGTCTGGCCGCTCCGCTGCCGTCCAGCCCGCCGGGAGCACCGCCTGGGGCGGCAGGTCGACGAGCTCGCTGTCCTCGTTCCGCGGCATCACCGAGAGCGTGAGGGCCAGAATCGCGTGAGCCTCCGCCTGCGTCATCGCCGGGCAGTAGATCGTCGGCTCAAGCGGCGTCGGGCCCCTCGTCAAGCACCCGACGAGCCCGCTCGCGCAGGTCAGACACGCTACCGCCGCTCTGACGGATGCGCTCCAGCGCCTCGCGGAGGCCCTCGTTCTCGTCGCCGAGCGAGCGCAGCCGCATCTCGAGCGACCCCACGCGCTCATGGGCTCGCGCCCGGTCGCGCGCCAGCCAGGCGGCAAAGCCCCAGCCAGCGAGGCCCAGCACCGACGCGACGAGCGCAAGCCAAGGCCACACCCGCTACTCGGCCTTGCCGATCGGCGTATTCGTGATCGCGCGCAAACCACCCATCAGCACGCCGATCACCGTGAGGATGACGCCGCTCGTCCGCGGGTCGATCTCCACCTGCGTGAGAAACGTCTGCACGAGGCCGAGTAGCCCGATCGCTGCAGCCACCGTGGCCGTCTTCCATCCCTTCATGTCGTCACCCCTCTACAAATTCGGGCAGAATCGCCCACACGTCGACGCCCGGGCATTCCGTGTAGCCCGGACGCATCACGTCGCGGTGACCGCGGAACACGAGCCACGGCATCACCGATCGAAGGTCGCGGCAGAGCGCGCGAAGCGCTTCCACCTGGGATTCCGTCCACGCGCTACGCCACGTCGTGTTATCCCCTGTGACGCAAATCCCGATCCGTCCCGTATTAGGAGGCGCGTGCGCGCCACGCTTCGGGATTTGCCGCCCGACATGCCGCCGCGCCTGACCATCGATCACGTAGTGGTACCCGATGTCACTCCATCCTCTGTCCTCGACGTGATATCGCCGGATCGACTCGACAGACTGCGTCCTCGGGCCAGCGCTGTGGTGGATGATGACTTCGCTGAGCGTGTTCACGGCTTCGACCCGCCGCGATAGATGTAGTCCTCCAGCTCGCGAATCCGTTGGAGGAGAATCTGATTCTGCGACCGCTCGATCTCGTCCTTATCAATCGCGGCCTCCCGCCGCGAACTCTCGAGGTCACCTTCGCGCGCTTTCCGTCCCCGCTCGATGACTGACTCGTTTCGCTCGAACCGAGAGACGATTCGACGATCGAGCTCGGCGAGACGCTCCTTTTCCCGCGCATCCGCTTCCGTCTCTTCTGCGCGAGAAAAATCCCACTGGAAACGCACGTCGCGTGCAACGGTCGCGACCTGTGCGCCCATTTCATCCACCCGACCCGCCAGCCGCGCGGTTTCCACTTCCGACTGGAGCCGTGCCATCGCGGTATCGCTCTGGATCATGTACCAGCACGCGCCCAGGATGAGTGCCGCCCATCCGCTCCACTTCGCGAGCTCGGGACCTCGAGCCAAGTTGTCAAGCTTCTGCTCGATGCGGAGCTGCCCTTGAACCGCCGTCGTCAGTCGCTCGCCCTGACCTTCGACCGCGGTAAAGAGCCGTGCCACGTCCGTCTTGACGCTGCCCATCTCCTCTTCGAGATGCAGCCATCGGTCGTGGATGGGAAGCTCTTCGGGCATAGGTCAGCAGCCGGTCCACGGGCAGTCGTTCGCCGACTGCCGCACCCAGTTCAGAATCCCCGACTCCTTCGGCCACGCGCCTTCCATCGACCCGCGCGTCCCAAAGGCGCTCCGCCCGCTCGTGTACTCACTCCCCGAGTTGAAGAGCATCACGTTCCGCACGTCGTAGCCTGCCGTGTCGAGCGCCTTCCATGCGTCGAGCGCTTCCGTGTAGGCATGGCGAATCAGCGAATCGGCCCGGAAGGCGTAGTCGGCGCAGAGCTGGCTTCCATTCTTCGCCGAGGACGAGCCGCCCTCGTAAGCGTAGATCGGCCACGTGAGCGAGCGCGCCGAAAGGACCGCCTCTTGATTCGGGACCTGGCAGCTCGCGCCGGTAGACGCACACCCAAAGGTCTCGAGGTCGGAACGCTGGTCGCCGAAAAGGCCGTCGAGCGTGGTCTCGTCATCGCAGGCCGACTCGCCGCCGAAATAGTGCGTGATCGCGAAGCCATCGACATTCGAGCCCGTGTAGCAGTCGCCACTCGGCGCCGTGTTCCACCGCGTGCAGTCGAGCGCTTGCTGCGTCTTACTCGTCGAGCCGGCCTGCGCAGCGTGGATCACGATCAGACGCGCATCCTCGCTCGTCGCATCGAAGGCGGTCTCGAAGAGGTCCGCCATCTGATAGGTTCGCATGCCGTGATAGCTGCGATTGCACGAGAGTCGGTTCGTGAAGTTGTCGACAGTCGACACGCAGTCGTCCCCGGTGAAGGTCGCTTCCGGCAGCGCAATCGCCTGGTCGACGAGGTCATCCCAGTGCGGGAACAAGCCGTTCCATGTTTCGTTCCCGTACTCGACGATGACGGTCTGCGTCGTCACTTCATCACGCATCGTCTGGGCCATGCTGGTCATCGCCGCGTCCGAGAACTGGTGCGGCACGTTGACCCAGCACTCGGCGTCGAGGATGTTGCAGAGCTCAGCGATCACCGTGAGCGGGACGTTCCCGTGATTGGTCGATACGGCGTCGTTTCGGACGTTGTACTCCCAGGAGAAGTGCGATTCGGTCAACAGGTCCGAGATCTCGTCGTAGAACGACCCATTCGTGTGCAGCCAGTCCATGAAGCGCAGCGCGCGGTACTCCGTGAGACGCGAGACCCAGAGCGGATAGAACGTAAGCTCGTCGTTCTCGGCCACGTCTTCGATGTCTTCGCAGGTCTCCCCCGCACCCGGCGCCACCGCATTTGGGCAAACACCCCCCGAGCATCGCGTGACCGAGCACGGCTTCGTCGGCGTCGGTACATAGGGCGCGCTCGCATTGTCCGCGATCACACCCATTGGCGGATAGACGCGGATGTCGGTCGGCGTCCCGCTCGTGATATTGATCTGCACGCAAGCCGTCGCCCCATCACCCCCGCCGACATCAAATGTCGCTCGATTGCCGCTGGCCGAATAGTTCGACGCCCGCTCGCCTACCGTGAAGGTCGCCGTACCCGCCCAGCGCAGCACCCACTCACCCTCTGGACATCCACCCGTCGTCGCACTCGGCGCACCGATCCGGGTCGAGATCGAGTCGAGCGAGCCAAGCCCCGTCGGATAGCCGTTCGCGTCGATCGAGCCCGTGTAGTCGCCATCATCCGCGCCGACGCCGGATCCCGAGTCAGCCTTGAACCATCGTTCGGCGGTTTTCAATGCGTTCGCGAAGGGAATCCCCGGCGTGTGCGAATAGTTCCGCTGGAGATTCATCCCCACCCAGGAGTCAGCGTTATCAACCGTCGTCGACGGCTCTGCCAGTCCCGTCTCGTAGGCACCGATGTCCGGCGTGCCCGTGCGCGAGAAGCCCCAGCGGTCGACCGTCGACGAAAGCGTGGCATGCCCCCCATCGATCAGCGGTGAGTCGTTCGCCCCGATCCCGACGTCCAGTGTCGCCGTGTCGGCCACCTCCGGGTCGACGTCTTCGGTCGAGTTGTCGTCGAAAGTCGTCGCCGCCTGGTGCGCCGCGAGGGTGTTGCCGCTCTCGAAGTCCGCAGAGGAATTCGGCGTGTAGCACCAGTTGTGGTCTGCGCTCTCGATATTCGATGTGTTCGTGTAGTCAAAGCAATCGAACGACCCGACGGTCGATAGGTTGATAACCAGATTAGAGTGGACGTTATTCTCGTCGCCGAACCGGCCATTCGCGATGCCGGTACCGCCGGTCGTGATCGCCGTGAACAGAATTGTGTTGTTTCGCACCGCAACGTCATCGCCCTCGAAGTCGTCACAAGTATTGCCCGCGTTGGGATGAGCACCGACGCAGCAGCTATCCCCTGGCCCGCAACCCGTGCAGGTCCCAGGTCCCGTGCAATTCACGTTATTCGCGTCGACGTTCGTCCCGGACATGCCGTCGATTGCGGTCATACTCCGCGCGGCATCGTTAATCACGACGTTCGAATCCACGAAGCAGTCCTGGCACGATCCGAGCGAAATCCCACTGGAACCCACGTTTTTGACGACGTTGCCGCGAATGATTACGTTCGTGAAGGTTTCGCCACGAAAATACCCTGGGTTCATTCCGTAGCCGAAACACGTCCCAATCACCTCGCCGGCATCCTCTTCGACGACGTTGTACTCGATCGTCATATCGAGAATTTCGCCATGCGCTGTGAACGAAGCGCCGTTGCAGATTTCATCACCGAAGGTGCCACCGGCTTCAATGTTGCCTGTTGCTGCTTTGTAGAGATAGTTCCGTCTGAATATCGTGCCCGAGCTGTCGCCAGCGAGATAAGCGTTGTGATCTAGGATGTTCGCGCGTCCGTTCCACTCAAGAGTGTTGTCTTGATAGATCGAGTTAAGGCCAGCACCCAATATCCCATGCTGAAAATTGTGGTGAATGTGCATGTACTGTACAAGCGTGTCTTCGTTCTCGGCATCACATAGCGGATCGCCAGCCGAACACGGATCGCTGTTCGCGTTATGCACCCCGATCGACATGTATTCAATCTCGCCGTTCTGAATGATAATGCCGTCCGCGTCATTTCGAATCTGGATAGCTATCGATGAATTCGCCTTAGACGTGTTCATTCCTCGGCCGGATATCTTGAAGTTTTCGAACGTGATGAATCCATCATGATTCGAAAGGCCGCCGTCCGAGGGCTCGAAGATTCGGCTACTTGTCGCTGATGGCTGAAAGAGCGGGACGCGTTCACTTCCGCTACCCCAGCTCGGCTGGTAGTTCGAAACGAGCATGCGATTGTTTGCGTCCGCGCTGTCGTTAACCCACCTGGCGGTCGAACTCGTCGACGTAAATGTGCCGCCATTACAAAAGAGAACCGAGGCGGGCGGAGTTAGAGAGCCGAATTGCGACCTGGCGTGCTCGTAAGTTTCCCACGGTGCTGATGGCGACGTTCCAGCGTTCGCATTGTTACCCGCTGTGCATCCGGCAGCCGGGTTGTTCGCCGCGTCGTTTCCCGTATCACAATCGCACACGTATCGTGGATTCGGCGGGTTCGTCGGCGGCGTAGTATCCCGAATGCCCGGATTAAAGAGCCCGCCCGAGAGCTGCTGCACGATCTCGATCGGGTCGAGCGTATCGAACCCAATGCCTTTGAAGCTGCCGCCGCCCGTCGACGAGGTCGCAAAGACAGGGGTGGCGAACGCCAGAGAATACAGCAAAACCAAGAGCGCGCGCATCATTCCTTGATCTCCCACTCCGCATTCCGCGTACCGTCTGCTGCAGAAAATGTCCATTGCGGCGTCGAGGAAGAGGTCGACCCCGCAATCTCCCATGCGATGCCCGAGTCTGCGCCATGCGCCCCGAACGTCGGCGTCGTCACGATGCAATCTGTATTAAGTGTGAATCCAGTCGGACACGTTACTGTGCGTCCGTCGGCGGGTGAATCGACCGAAGTCATGAAGAAGACGAGCGACCCTGCGGTTACTGTCAGCGAATCATGTGTCGGCGAAGACGTATTCCCCGCGTCCTCGACATGTGTCGAGCCGTCTTGCGTTGCCCCTTGGCCGCTCACGCGAATCGCGTAGCCCACCGACGGGTCGGCACTCGTGTGCGTGACGCTGAATGTTGCGCCCGGGTCGCTGGCTGCGACATCACGGCCCCAGCAAAGCAGCGCCGCACTGCCGCCAGGTGCCTCGCCGTCAATAAACTGCGTCCACGTATTACCCGATCCGCCCGTCGGATCACCCCAGCCGGTCGTGAATCCGTCCGAACTTGCACACAAGATCAAATATTCGCCGACGACGAGGCCAAGCGTGTCCGTATCGAAGGAAGTCGTCGTCGACGAGGTTGAAGATTCTTCCGTAACCTGCCAGTCTTCGACTTGAAGGCCACCACCCCCGCCACCGCCTGAGGCATACATCGCCCCCGGACCGCCCAGCGGATAGACGCCCGCCCAGGAGACCGAAGCAACCGCCAGCGCGAAGAGTGTCGCGCTAAGACGTCTCATCGCAGCACCATGTAGCGAAACGTGCGCGCCGCTGGTGTGATCGATCCGCCCGATTCGTTGCACACCGAGAAATTCAGCGTCCCTGCGCTCGCCCAGTAGTGAACGAAGAGCGAATCCGCTCCCGTCAACGCCGTTGGGTCCGCCGTGTCATGAAAGGCAGTGATCGTGTCCGTTGCCAGCATGCCAGAAACCGCGACCGTCTGGTCGTCGCAGGCGCCGTCTGCGATCGCATCCGTATCCGCAGCCGTCGTCCCGAACCCGACCAGCTCGGGCGCATTGTCCGCCGTCATGATCTGCACACCGGCTGATCCGTCGCTCGCGTCTTTCTTGTAAAGCTCACCGTCCTGCGCCGTGAAGACCGCGACCTGATTGCCCGTCGGTGCGATCGCTGTCGTCGTCGAGTTGTCGTCCAGCACCATGGCATTCTCGCCGTCGACGTCCGTCGTCTGGACTTCGGTTGCCGTGACCACGCCCGTGATCGTGATATCGCCCGTCCCGGTGATGTCATTCGAGTTCAGGTCGAGATCGCCCCCGAGCTGCGGGGTCGTGTCGTCAATCAGGTCGTCCATCGACCCGCCGCCGCCGGCACCACCTGGGATGGCTACAAACTCACCCGCGACGTCACACATGTTGTCGACACCCGTTGCTGCCTGCGGAGAGCAGTAGAAGACCTTGCCGGGATCCGTACCCAGGGCCGGGTGATTGATGCAGAGGTCACCCCTGAACGCGACGAATCCGGCCTCCGCATCACACGCAACGGTTGGAGTCGATGTGAAGTTGACGCCCCGAACCTCGTCATCGAAGTCCACGCCGGAGATGTAGTTGAACGGCTGCGCGGAGGGATACCACTCAGCCCGATCAAGACCGAGGTACTCCCATCCAGCATCCCAGCGGTTGCCCCAGGCGCGAAACTTGGCGGACCCGCCGACATCCTGCCGCACGTCGTGATCCGTGGTTCCGCCAAAAATGTTCCCCGTAATGATGCCACCGCAAACGTTGCCGTTCCCGTCGACATCACGCCCCCAAATGCTTACCGACAGCGTCTCGTCGGACCAGTCTGGGCGCGTGTTATCGCCTTCGTTTCCGTCCGTCTCCTGCAGCTCAAAGTAGTTCCCCGTGACTGACATCACGCCGCCAGCCTGGTCGCAGATGATCCCTGTCCACGTCTCGCCCTCGATCGTGTTGCCCTCGATGCGGAGGTTCCCCGCAATATCCGTCACGTAGATTGCAACGCGCTCGATATTCTTGAATCGGTTATCGATGATCGAGTTCGCGTTGCACTGCGAGACGCTTTCTCCGGTGCAATAAATCCCAAACTCCCAATCACGGAACAGGCTGTGCTTGACCTGACCGCTTACCAACGCGCGCGCGTCGATCGCGATGCCGAGCGAATTGGCCTCGTTCGTCGTCGACCCGTCAAACTGTACATTCTCGATCATGACTTCGGAGCATCCGTCTCCGACGTCCTGACAGAGAATGCCGACATTCGACGTGTGAGCCGTCGGAAAGTTGATCGTGAGATCACGCACGCGAACGTGGTCGCCGTTGATATGGATTGCCGTTCCGTTACTGCTACGCGTGAGTACGGTCCCCATGCCCATACCCTCGAGCGTCATGTCGTCGCAATCGATCTCGGCCAACGCCGTCATGGACACCGAATCAGTAACCTTGACGGTCGCATGACCGCCAGCCAGGCACGCCGCGTCGATCGCCTCCTGAATCCCACCCGTGCTCGAGCCGGTTGCATAGTTGGAAGCATAGAAGATCGACGGAGAGGCCAGATAGTCGAGCGCCCCTTGCGTGTCGGTCTCGCCGATCGAGTGGGTATCCGTGTAGGGGACCTCGCCTGCAATCTGGTCGTCCGTGCCACTGCCGGTGATCCCGACGTTCGCCCACGTTGACCCATCCCAATACTTGACGACCGAAACCGAGCCCCCACCGGCTGCGCACGAGGCATCGAAACAATCCGTTACCGTACGCTGGTCGCCGACAGAGGCTGAGCTAGGGAGGCTGGCGAACTCCACCGGATCGGCGCCGCCACCGCCTGCAACGTTCGAGCACTTGATCCCCAGCACCGTGGGATCCCCTTCGACCGCGGTCGACGCCGAGATCACTTCGACCTTGAAGTAGCGCGCCGCTGCCTTGAAGGTCGTGCCGACAACCCCCTCGGATCCATCAAGTAGCGAGCCGACAATCCGCGTCGATGCGCTGATCGGGTCGTCTGGATTCCGTACCGCATGCAGCCAGACCGTCGCCGAGCTCGCATTATGTAGGTGCGCCACACCCGACCGACATGATCGGCGCGGCTGCGCGGAGAGCGCCCCCGTCCCGTCCGTAGCCGTGATCGAATACGCAACATCGTAAGCGACATCCGTCGGCACGATGCTCGACGACCCGCCCCAGGCCGGCGCGCACGCCAGCAGCGACAGGCCCAGCAAAGCCAGTAGCTTTCGCATCTTCTCCCCCCTTCTCTTACAGCCGCGCATCTGCGACCGCATGAATCGACAGCGTGCTATTGCCGTTGCCGCTGTTATTGGCACCGATCCCAACACCACGCTTGCTCACGTTCTCGACGATCGCCGCTTCGGTATCATCCTCGTTGAGCAAGTCACCACGATCCGCGATGGACCAGCTCGCATTCGCCGCAATCGGGTTATAGGTCGTGATTGTGGGCGCCTTAACCATCCGTGTCGGGAACCGCCAGTAGTACGCAGCACTCCCCTGGCCTGCGCCCTCGTCCTGGCCATTGATGCTGATCGCCCCCTCAAGCCCTGCGTTCTGAGCCGGTGCCGTCTCGACGTCGAACGTCTTCGCGTAGAACCGCTCGCACTCGCGGATCTCTTCAGAGAGCGACCGCGACCGGAATCGAACAGCGACATCACTCTCCACGAGCTGGACCGCAGAGAGATAAACGCCCGAGGCGCCACCGCCGGCGTAGCTTGCATCATTCGTACAGATCAGAACCGCCAGATTCGTCGCGCTGGCCGGAATGTCGATGTCTTCGATCTTGAACGTCTGCCAGTCCGTCGAAGCTGTGATCGTGACGTCAGCCCCTGCAATCGCTGCCCAGTTGGTCCCGAATCCAGGACTCGTCGTCGCGCCGTTCCATGCAGCAATCGGGTCACTCGTCGTGATGATGTCTCCAAGCCCCGTCCACTGGGCCACGATCAGCCGCAAGCCCGTCAGATCGCCCGACCCCTTGACCGCGATCGAAAGCGACGCCTTCTTTCCAGCGATGGCCCGCGTCTTCTGGTTCTCAATGACTGTCCAGGCGCCGAACTTCGTGTTCGCCGTCTGTGTCGAGAGGAACGCAGCCCCGCGACCGTCCGGCGGAAACGCATTGCCAACCCGGAAGGCCGAAACGACACCGGCGCCGTCGGAAAGTACCTTCCACTGGTCTGCGAAATACGCGTTATCGGCCGGCGTCGAAATCGTCGCCCCAAACTGCCACACCTGAAAATCGGCGTTCACGACAAGATTCGATAGCGGGACCTGCTGCGCGACGGCCAAGTAGGACCGAGCTGCGTCCTGCGAGAGTGCAGAGAACAGGAACAGCGTCGCCCAGTTGGGAACACCCAGCGCTGCCAATGCGAGCGTGCCACTCGCCGATGTGAAGAGCGAATCGCCGAGTGCTGTGGCGCCCAGCGTCGTCCGTGCTTCGGTCGCATCCGCATCGTTCAGCATGCCGGCCATGAATGACGAGACGGTCAGCTCACCATCAAGTAGCGCGTTCGCGATCTGCGCCGCGACCCACTGCCGAGTAGCGGCGTCGCTGTCGAGAACCGGATCGGCTAATCCCGTGATAAGCGCACCCATCGCGTCGAATGAACCCGTCCCCGACGGGTCGCCATCCCGCAGTGTCAGTCCGCGATCTGCCAAATCGCGCGTCCGCTTCACCTGATTCACAATGGCGTCAAGTGCATTCTCGAGGCCTTCAGCCGGCAGCGGCCCTCCTGCCGTCAGGTCTAACCCCTGACTGATCGTCGGGTCCAGAATCACCGACAACGTTGATCCGCTGGGCGGGGGTGTCACCATTGTCACCGAGCCGCCCTCGGCTTCGCCGACGCCCTGTACAGAGTAATGCACGCCCAACGCTTGCTCAGTTTGGGTCCCGTCCGATGTCTGCAGGACTACCAGCAGGTCCGACGGATCGATGATGCGAAACTGGTAGGCGAACACTGTCGACGAGCCGTTCCCTGTGTGCTCGTTCCGTGTCGTGTCATTGGAGATTGTCATTCGTCCGGCTCCAGTTTTTTAGTGATCGCGTCAAGCGGCAATCCTCGCCAAAGGGCTGCAAGCCGCACGACATCGAAAAAAGACTCTGCCGGGTCTTCCGGATCCAGTGCATCCCGAAAGGTGTCGGCCAAGCGCTGCGGCGGCGTGTTGCCGCCCGAGAAGCTCGGCCCGTAGCCTGTGATCTCTTGCACGATGCCGGGCCACTCGACAAAGGGAAGGACACCGAGCAGCTCTGATGCGGCATGACGCGAGGTCCATTCGATCCACTCGTCCTCGTCCGGAAAATCAGCCCGAATTAGAGCAGCCCCCACTGCAGGGACAAGAATGCGAAGGCTATGCGCCGCGAGAAACGCCGGCACGTCCTTCGTTTGCCGTAGTTGACGGATATCGCCGCGAACCTGATTGTAGAGCGTGTTTCGGTATGAGAAGAAAAGTAGAAACTGTTTGATCCCCTCGTCCCCACGCTGCAAGGCCGACAGGTCTTTAGCGCCTGCACCCCCTTGCGACATTCGCACAACCGAATCCGCAAACGAGATCGCCTCGTCCTCCGTCAAACCAAGCTCCGCCTGGCTTCCCTCGTAGGAAGCAATCCACACGGGGAGGTCGACTGAGTACATCTGCACTTTGCCGATCGCTTCCATTGAGGCACGCGTCACGACAGGACCCACGTCGATCTCTGCTGCGTTCCGCCGGATCACGTCGCGCAAGTCTCGGTCGATCTGCGAGGCCCGATGCTTCATCTCACCGGAAAGAGCAGCCACGCGATCGAATGACTCTTGCATCCGTTTCGGATCGAGACCCGACCAAGCGCCTCGGATTCCACGGCCGTAATAGTTCTTCCAATTCGGGAGGCGCCGCTTTAGCTCCGCAACCGCGTTAGCATGCCCCAGGGTTTGCGTGATGAGCGTTGTTGCGCGCAGACCCAGTGTATACGAAGTGACATTCGCTCGAACCGTCCGCAAAAGTCGCGAAAGCGGAACAAGTCCGCGCTGTTCGACCACCCGATCCTGCGCAATACTCTGCAACCAAGGGCGAAACATCTCGGCCGCAGCCTTACCCGCCGTCCTGCTGACTGCCTCGTGCACTTCTGGGCTATCGAGCATGCGGTCTATCTGACTTAGCACCTCCCGGTGCGTCAGGTCGTGAATGACCTTGTCGAGATGGCCAGGAATCACCGCCAAATCGAGCAAAAGCGGACCGACCACTTTCGTGCGCTCGATTGTGTGCCCATGGCCTGTGATTGCGCGTTGAAAATGGTTCTCGATCCCTTCAAAAAGCCCCTTGCTCTGATGCTTGAACTGGGTGTAAGACTGATCCGGATCGTATACCACCGGGTAATAGCCACCGCGGAAACGTCCATGGCGCGTTACGACTTCTCGCGCCTCGACTTTTGCGGGCGCAACACCTGTCAAGCGCTTTTCCTGCGCTTCAATGAGTGGCCATAGGCTATTGATCGTGTCCCACATGTTCTGAGCGAAGGCCCAGTCTGTGTCAGACAGTTCACGGTCGAGCAAACGCATAATCGCCTCAGAAGAGACACCTAAACCGCCTGACAATTTCTCCATGTTCGACTCATTTCCGACATTGAGCGCCATCGCCACAAGCGCACTTTTCGTCGTCTCGATTCCGAGCTCTGGTCGCATCACGAAATCTGAATTGAATCCCGCATCCTGCTGACGAAGATAGACGCCCATCGATTGCGCCAACGCAATCGTATACTTCTCGTTCAACTTGTTACGCCGAGCCTCCGCCTGCGCGACTGGATCAAACACCAGTTTTCGCCAGGCGCCTACCGGCTTGCCGCCATCAAGGTCGTCAATTAGAAACTCCATCTTTCGGAAAGCCGACTCGATCCCCCAGAAATCCAGACGCGGCTTTTCGCCACCCAAGCGGCGCGGCGTGTTGTCAACAGGCGTGTTCGCGAGTGCCTCTTCGATCAGCTCCGCCCGAGCAGACTCCATCGCGCGCTGCGATTGCCCCTGGACTAGTCCTGTCTTCAGGCGCGCGAGGTGCTCGATATTCTTGAGCGAGTCGCGGAGATCGCGGATTTCGGCTACGGACATCTCTTTCCACGACCTTTTGAACGCATCATTTCGAAGAGAAGGCGGGATTACGACGACATCACCTTCCGCCTCTCGATCTGCGATCCACTGCGCCAGAGAATTCTTGCGGTCGATGTCCTTCAACGACTTCGACAGATGAAGATCAAACCGAGCCAAGAGTGTTTCGTATTCCTCGAGATAATCCGCTCCCGCTTTGGCAATCGTCTCGATCGTCTTCCCCGTCTGGGCTCGATTGATCGAGCGAACGGATTTCTGCGTTTCCTCCTTCGCTTTTCTCGCTTCGGATTCCAACTTTGCGGAGAACGCTGCACGTCGCTTGTGTGCTTCCGCAAGCGACTTGTCACCTCGATTTGCAGCCTCGATGGCTAGACGATTCTCACGCGCAGCCGCGACACGGTACTTGTGAGGTTGAAGCGCACGGAACTGCGTGTCGGAAACCACCTCTTTTGCAAAACGAGCGATCTGGCGCAGCTGTCCTTTTGTCTCGACAAACTCGAAGGCATCGCCCTCGAGCGCGTCGACACCCTCTCCAAGGTTCGCATCCGACTCAATCTCGCCATCCAGAAACTGTTTAGACTCTCGGTTCTTGAGCGACTCAAGGAATTCGATCGCTTCCCGCTCCGTCATGTCCGCAGGATCCGTGCGAACATCCTGCGCAATCGCCTGGCCCACGCTCTCAGCGGCGATATGAGCCAAATAGTCCTCGATCGCAATCTGAATATCCGCGCCCGTCGCAGCTGACTCGTCAATCTGCGCACGAATCCCCGGCACCGCGCGAATCAGAGAATCAACAGACGAAGAGTCTGCTTCATTGATCCATGCCTGCATAGCCGGCGCACTTACATAGACGAACTCAGAGCCAGTCGACCGGTCAGCCGCGTCCCGAACCATGGCCTTGAACGCCTCGGGCGCCTCCTTCCGTAGCTTCGAATTGACTGATTCCTTGACGAGGCCCGACAACTTCTGACTCGCCTCCCGAGCAAACTGGGCCCGCTCGCTGTCGATGAGAGTCCGTGTCGCGGTGGCACCCGCCGACAGACCAGCTCCTGCCTGAGCGCCCTGTTTCCCTGCCGCCAGTACGCGGGCCCAGAGCGCCGGGGCCCCTGTCAGTCCAGCATGCTCGATCGCCTCGAGGTCGCCCCCCTCTGCAATCAGCTCCGCAGTTGCCGAAACCAGCTCCTGCGCCATTTCGGTGACGCCTTCAATCGTGGCACCCCGCGCCGCCGAAGCCGCGATTCGACGAAAAGCGGCGTTTTGTGCCAGCTGCTTCGCTGTGTCCAACGAAAACGAGTTGAGCACCTTGCCGACGACCGGAGCGTCACCCAGCACACGAGAAAGACCGAAACGCTCAATCAGGCCATTCACGACGCCCACACCGAGAGCAAGACTGCGCGCTACCTCAAGCGGAATCGGCTTGCCGTCGTCTCCCTCGATTTCGCGGAGTTCTAGAAAGGCGAGCCCGCCCTCGACCTCAACCGTGGCAAACGTCGACCCGAGAGCACTACCCACGCGCGCACCGACGAGAGCCCCCGGGCCTGCACCGATGCCCCCTGCGCCGAGCCCCGTCACGGCGCCACCTGCTGCCCCCACGCCGGCCCCCTGAATGCCCGACACGATCGCATGCCCGGCAATCGGCAATGTCTCTAACACCGCACCCGGCGTGCTGGCAATGAACCCCAGCGCCCCACGACGCGGAATCCCGAAGTCGCGCTGGTTCTGCGCCTGGATATCTCGGAGCTCGGCGATTCGCCCCTCACGCACGTCGTCTACATCACCTGCGAGCAGTGCATCAAATCCGAGCTGACCCAACGCAAGATTCGAAGACCCCAGCCGCCCTCGCTGGCGCAGGTCGCGCATGAAACGCTCGATGAGAGATAGGTGCTCGTAGTCCTCGACTGCAATCGCGGAATCCGCCGACACGATCGCTTTAGCAGTCGACGGCGCCTCACGTACAAGCTGGCGGGGCCTGGCTTCCCGAACCCGCTCCGATGTGTCGTCATCAAACGCGAAAGCGGTCGCCAGCGACAGCCTGACCTGCTGTTCCGATGGGACATTCGGATCAAGCGATGACCTACTTACATCATCGAAAGACCCGGCAAAAAGTGCCTTAGGATCAATCGGCAACACGCACCCCTAAGTCGCGTAGAGCACGCTTCACACGTAGCCGAATCTCCGCTTGAGTCGCACGACGGCCATGTTTTCTGCGAGCCTCTTCGTGAATCTCTGCGACCCATTCCCCAGGCGGATCTGCGACAACCGCAGCAACGTCGTCTGAGGTAAAGTCGCCAAGCCGTTTCTTGTCATTAAAGAACCCAAAAAATCCAGTACCCGGAACGGTTAACTCGTCCTGGAGCAAAGAATTGACGATATTGCGCTTCTCATCCAACGTCGCCTCTGGATTGGCAGTTAGCCATTCTCGCCAAGCAACCGAGATTCGACCTGTCTGCCCTTTGTCGATCTCAATCTCAAGAGCGTCAATCTGCCTTGTCAGAAAATCAACATCCCCCCCAGCAAAAGATGCACGCGCCTGGTCATCTCCTCCCCGCATTGCGTCCTGTTGCTTCTTCCAAAAGTTGAGCTCGGACCGCGTCATACGATGCGCATCGGCGAGCAGATTCCGCCTAACAAAAGCCTGCGGATCCTTCACGGCCTGCTCTTGAATCTCCGCAATCAAAACGGGGTCATTTTCAAGCCGGAACCCGCCGCCGCCCGCGGCTGATTTCGCTCGCGCCAGCTGGTATCGCTCCATCTGCAAGCGATCACTTGCCTCGACATCCTCCGGAATCGACTCCCCTGCGAAAACAGCATCCCAAGCGGATTCTGTCGCGCGGCGCCGGATCTCTCGCTCTGCCGCTTCGTTCTCTGCTGTCATGAGCTTCACACGGCTATTCACCCGCTCTCGAAGCTCAGGATTCCCGATCGACCGTACGCGCTCAAGGCGACCCTGAAGCGTCACCTCACTCTGCATGATCTCATCGGCCGCCCGCTGTGTCGCCACACGCTGCGCGTGCTCTGTAAACTCTTCCTGGAACTGCGCACGCAGACTGATCTCTTCGCCCGGTCTCAAAAACCCACTCTCGTCAGCGCTACTGATCGCTTCCCGAACCCGATCCGCGTAGTATTCGCGGTCACTGTCTTCCGTTGCATTCGCCGCGAGTCGCGCATACTGCGAGATTGCGGCCATGGTGTTCGCACGGCCTTCCGACACGCTGTCGTCCATCACGCCGCGGCGCAGATCTGCTTTTGATCGCATCTGCGCCACGTCAAATTGCACACGAAATTCCTGCGCCGATGTGAGCGTGAGGCCCTTTGAGAGCGTATTCCGCAGTGCTGTCGCTTGGTCGTCGAAAAACTTCTCGCGAGCATCGGAGTCGCGCAGGTCCTTCGCATTCCGCGCCTCGTCTCGAATCTGCGCGAGCCCTTCTTCGGCTTCGGCCTCTTTCCGGAATCGCAGCTGTCGATCTGCCGCGTTAACGACCTGCCGCACAACGCGGCCCGTCTCCTGCAGCACCTGGCCGATCTGCTGCTGCGCGATCCCTCGGTCCTCTCCAGCTGCAATCTGCAGTCCCAGCCGTCCCGCAGAGACAGGCTGTGCTCGCGCTGTTAAACGCTCGATCTTCGGCATTAGCCCAGCGCTCCCGCAAAACCGTTGATGAATCCCATAGCCGAAGCGAGGCCACCATCCCCTGAGTTGTCCGCTGCGGTCCGTAACTCCTCTGCCTGCCGATCAGCGAGCCGAATCGAGTTGATGACCTCGAGCTCCAGCTCGTAAGCGTTGCTCGCGATCACATCGAGCGTCGAACCCTCGAGCTCTACGCCACTCGCGCCCACAGATGCGACCTGATCCCCAATGATGCGACGATTACGGCGACGTTCGGTGATCGCAGCAAGACGTGCGTCGACCTTGAGATTCGTCGCTGCAAAACGAAGCGCCTCCTTCCGCCCCTGGATCGAATCCTGCGCCGCGAGCCCCTGGAGCGCGCCTCCCGCGATACTGAGCCCTGCGCCCACTACTTGGCCGACAGCCAATACGCTCATCACGCGCTCCCCCCAACCTTGAGAGCCGGATAAAGCCCTACGATCGTGCAAGGGAACGGCAATCGATGAGCCAAACCGACACGGGCATCTTGACCCCATCCGCCAGGAAATGTCTCTTCGCCTGTGTCGCCATCAAAAAGCGGCACCGGCGCGCTAATCGCATGCGCCGGGATTCGAAAATGAACCTCCTCCTCCGCATCGTCCTCGCCATCGAATCCGTCTGTGATGAATAGCCCCGGGCCTGTTTGCGCCAACCGGAGGACAAGCTTTGAGATCCGCTGCCGCTTACCCTGAGACGTCCCTCCATCACGCGCGCCGACCTCAAGCCGAGTCGACATGTATCGCGCCTCATACCCGAGACCGATTTGGACCACAGCAGAGTCACGCTCGAGCGTGACTTGACCACCCGAGACCACAGCATCCGGATGCGAAGCCCCATCCGCCAATATTGAAACTGTCTCGCCCTCGAGATGATCGAGCCCAGCGATCGCCGTCGTCGGGAGACCGGCATACGTGATGCCGGAGTCGACGAAAAAGGCTGACGCTGCATCGTCCGTCCGCTCCCAGAATTTCTCAAGATGCTCGATATAACGCTTCGTCTGCCCATTGATCGTGCGACGCACGAGCATCCAGAGCTGGTCGGAGTTTTCATCGTCCGTCGGGATCACTGCGATACTCTCGACCGCTACGTCCTGACCAGCGATCTTCGCATGCGACCACGCTGCAACGTTCTCGTCGCGCTCGTAAGTAAGTGCCGCGAGTGACCCATCCTCGTGTGCAGACCAAATGATTCGATTCGGCTCCTGCTGAAACTCCAGGTATTGCACCCGACCTTGCGTGATGTCATGCGCCAGCCGGGTCACATTGACCGCCGAAAAACGCTCCTGGACGAACTGATAAGAAAATTCCCGCAACTTCCGACCTGCACGCTGA
>CBDCWV010000010.1:0-180495 GCA_965223565.1 Myxococcota bacterium
CGCCCTCGCGGCCGACGCTGCGGACGAGCTTCTCCTCGATGCTGTAGCCGTAATAGAAGTAGCGCTCGAGCTCGCTCTGCGGCAGATCGGTTGCGCTCGCGGGCGAGAAGAGGAGCGACACGACCAGCTCGAAGGCGATCAGCGTCGCGAGTGCGCCGCCGAACGCCCAGGCGACCTGCGAGAGCAGGCGACGCGCGGGGGCGTCGCGCTCAGAACTGGAAGTAGATGAAGGTGCTTGACTCATTGTTCGTTCCCATCACGAGCAGGATCAGCAGCAGCCCGACGAGCGCGCCCTGCCAGAATGGATGCCAGCTGCGATAGCCGTCCGAACGGCCCTGGTAGTAGGTGAGCGCCTCCCACGGAATCAGCAGCATGACGCCGACGAGTGCGGCGAGCGGCGGTCGGGGCATCGAGACCGTGCTCCAGGCGGCGGGCGTTGCGAGCGTCGCGGTCAGATCGACGACCTGGGCAAACGACGAGGCGCGAAAGAGCAGCCAGCCGTAGCAGGTCAGCTGGAAGAACAGGAAGGTCGAGATCGCGACGCGTAGCAGGTGGCCGGGCGTCCACCGCTCACCCAGCTCGCGTCGGGCCTCGCGGCCGCCGGTGGCGGCGCGAAAGCCGCAGAGGAGCGCGCCCTGGTAGAAGCCCCAGAGCACGAAGTTCCAGGCGGCGCCGTGCCAGAGCCCGCCGAGCACCATCGTGGCCATCAGATTCCAATACGTTCGTCGCGGTCCGCGGCGATTGCCGCCGAGCGAGATGTAGAGGTAGTCGCGTAGCCAGCTCGAGAGCGAGATATGCCAGCGGCGCCAGAATTCGCTCGGACCGCGGGAGAAATAGGGCGCGTCGAAGTTCGCCATCAGCTCGATCCCGAAG
Organism: Myxococcota bacterium; assembly: GCA_965223565.1. Lineage (GTDB taxonomy): Bacteria > Myxococcota_A > UBA9160 > UBA9160 > UBA4427 > UBA4427. The sequence goes on from CBDCWV010000010.1 coordinate 874, forward strand.
AGCTTGGCGCTGCCGCGGGCGATATTGGTGTAGCCCGCGAAGTCGCAGAGGATCTGGAAGGCGAAGGCCCAGGTGGCGAGCAGCACGTCGAGGCCGGAGACGTCGGTTTTCGTCTCGTAGATCGCGTCGACCGAGCCCGACAGGCCGTCCGCGACGGTGAGCTTCATCGTCATCCCGAGCAGGATCAGGAAGAGACCACGCTCGACCTGGTCCCGTCGCACTCGGCGCGGCTGCTCGAGGATCGGCAGCAGATGGAAGGCGCGCTCGATCGGCCCCGCGACGAGCTGCGGGAAGAAGGCGACGTAGACCGCGAAATCGAGCAGGCTGTCGGTCGCCTCGAGCTGTCGGCGATAGACGTCGATCGTATAGCTCAGGGTCTGGAAGGTGTAGAACGAGATCCCGACGGGCAGCAGGATCTCGAGCACGGGCGGATGCGCTTCGAGTCCGAGGGCGTGCAACGCTTCGACGGCGCTGTCGACGAAGAACCCGAAATACTTGAAGAAGCCGAGCAGGCCGAGGTTTGCACAGAGCGAGACGACGAGCGCGGCCCTGCGATTGCGCTCGTCGGTCGTGCGTGCGAGATAGCGGCCGACCGCGAAGTCGACACCCGTCGAGAAGAGGATCAGCGACAGGAAGCGGTAGTCCCAGGCCGCGTAGAACCAATAGCTCGCGAGCAGCAGGACAATGTTCTGGCCGCGACGTTCGAGCGCGAGATAGAGGGCCCATACGCAGATCAGGAACCCGACGTACTCGAACGTCACGAAATTCATTTGCGGCGCAGACCCTAGCAGAGCGAAGCGGCAGGCAGATGACGCTCCCGAGTTGGATTCAATCGACGGATTCAGTCACTCGATTGAGGGCTCTTTGCATCGGATCGCGAAGTGCGGCGGTGGGCCACGTCGGATCTGCCCATGGCCCATGATGTATGCGCTTTCGGGTTGGCAGCGACCCAGATCGGAGAGGAGACGGCGCGTTCCCGGATCGTCGTGGGGACCGCGGGATGGGGCGGGCGGCCGAGCCGATTCGCGTCGTAGGTGCTCCAGCGACAAGTCGGGACCTGGAGCGCGCGAACGTAGTAGAAGGCCGACGTGTCGGGGTCGAAATCCGGATCGCGCCAAGCACCGCGCAGCTCGGAGGCGCCCTGCCGGGGATCGTTCACGCAGCGCGCGAGGTCCGGCTCCGGCGCGCGTACGGGACAACGCGATCGGCGTGCGTCCGGCGCTGTGCCGTTCGGACAAGCAACGTCGTAGATGCGCTCGCGAAATCCTCTCCCGTCGACCCAGCCCTTCACGATCTGGATCCGCTCGAGCCGCCCGTCGAGGGGATCCTGCTGCGCGGCGATCAGGAACGTCGGGCTCGAGGCGCTCGGCTCGGCGCCTGGCTGGAGGCTGTCGCTTGCCGTCGAAGCCGCGTCGTGCGGGTCGAGCACACGGCCCATCGGTACGCCCCGGGCGTAGCCCGCGTCCGCGAGTCCCGCCGTGAGATCGCGTGCCGTGAGCTCCCAGCCCGCGAAGAAGCGCAGCCGGATTCGCGGTCCGGAGGTCGCGAAGGTCTCCCGACGGCGGATGGCGTCGAAGAGCGCCGCGCGCGTGTTGCGCTCGGCCCAGATGCCAGCGAGACCCGCGGCGCCCCAGCGCATCGTCACGAGCGGCACACCCGGCTCGTTCGCCGTCGGCGCCTCGAACCAATCGAGTCGACCGGCGGGCGTGGCTTCGCCGCGACCGATCTTGCCCGTGAAGTTGCGTTCTTCGAAGGGACTGGACGCCATGTGTCCGTCCGTGCCGGCGACCACGCCGAGTGCGAACGGATTCAGGCCGAAACGCTCCGCCAGGACCAGGCCGCGTCCGAGCGCGTCGCGCAGATAGCTGCCCGGCGGCGCACTCGCCGCATTTACGTTCAGCGTCCGCCAGTCGACGATCTCGAAATCGGCCCACTCGTCGTCGGGGGAGAGTGCGGGATGGGTCTCCGATTGGCCCTTGATCTGGAAGACCTCGGCGGCGGGCTCGTTGCGCGCGCGCAGGCGGATCGAATCGCGATCGAGCGGGGAGCCGTCGCGGCGCGCGCGCGCGAACATCAGCCCGTTGCTGCCGTTCGCGTTGTGGGGAATCGCGAGTGAGTCGATGCCGTTCGCACGATGTCCATCCATCCAGCGCCAGAGCGCCTCCGGGTCGGGGTCATCGAACGCCGAGAAGGGTCGCTTCGGCGCATCGCCCCCGCGGAAGAGCACGTTGCGGTGGAGATTCTGGCCATCCGGTGCGGGCGAGTACTCGTAGGCCACGAAGGCAGTGAACTCGTCGGGGACGTTCTCCCGGTTCGCCAGCGCGACGAGGCTGCGCCAGGCGGGCTCGACGATCTCGTCGGTCGTGAGTGCCGAGAGGCCCTCACTCCTCGCGAAGGAGTCGTGGAGCTTCGCCGAGGCGATCTGGCGCAGCGCCGGATCGTCGCCACGCCAGAGCCGGATGATCGGCTGGCGCCAGACCGCCTCGTCCTTCGCTCGCACGGCATTCGTGAGGCCGAGGTACTCCGCGTGTTCGGTGAGCGCCAGGAAATCGAGCGGTGGGCCATCGAGCGCAATCGGCTCGCCCGACAGATGGTCGATCGCGCGGCCGCGCGCGTAGCGGTAGGCATCCTGTGGATTCGCACGGACGTCCGACGCCCAGGCATCGACCGACCAGCTCGAATGGACGTGCAGGTCGCCGAAGTAGACCTGCCGCACGGCCGCCTCCGAAGGCGTCGCCGCTTCGGGCGCGGGCGCGACGTCGCTCGCGAGGTCCGACGGCTCGCCGCAGGCGAGCACGACGGCCATGATCAGGAAAGGGAGCGCATGACGAGGCACCACGTCCAATGGAGCGGGGGGCGAGCGGCGGGAAAGGGCGGGGTCGTTCGATCACAGCCGGTGCTTCTGGACCTTGCCGCTCGCGGTCCGCGGGAGCTCAGTGTGGAAGACGTAGCGCTTCGGATGCTTGTAGCCTGCCAGGCGTGGCCTGAGCCAGCGTTCGATCTCCTCCGTCGCGATCGAGGCCGCTCGTGTCAGCACGAGATGGGCACAGCCGACCTCGCCCCAGCGCGCGTCGGCTTCCGCGACGACCGCGGCCTCGGCGACCGATGGATGCTCGACGAGCACCGCCTCGACCTCGGCGGGGTAGACGTTCTCGCCACCCGAGATGAACATCTCACGTGCGCGCCCGACGAGCGTGACGTCCCCGTCGCGGTCGCACGTCGCGAGGTCGCCGGTACGAAGCCAGCCGTCGCGCAAGGTCTCGGCGGTCGCCTCGGGTCGCCGCCAATAGCGGAGCATCGTGATCGGTCCCCGCACCACGATCTCGCCGACCTCGTCCTGTGCCACCTCACGCCACCGCTCGACCGGCGCATCGATCGTCGCGGGGTCGATCAGGCGGAGCTCGGCGTGACGAACCGGGCGACCGACGCTGCCGGCCTTGCGGAGCGCCCGATCGGAGTCGAGGCAGGTCAGGATCGAGGTTTCGGTCTGGCCATAGCCCTGCTTCAGGAGCAGACCGCGTTCGGCGAAGGCGCGAATCAGCTCGACCGGCGCGGCCGCCCCCGCGGTGAAGGCGAAGCGTAGACAGGCAGGCGGAGAGGCGACTGGATCGCCGGCGACGAGGGCGTCGAGCAGGCGCTGGTACATCGTCGGGACGCCACCGAGGTACGAGATGTGTTCGCGCTCGATCGTGCGCCAGACCCGCGCCGCGTCGAAGCCCTCCTGAAGCACGAGACCGGCGCCCGCGAACAGCGCCGGGATCGCGAGGATCTGGAGACCCAGGGAATGAAAGAGCGGGGCGACGACGAGCACGCGGTCGCCGCTCGCGATGGCGAAGAAATCCGCCGCGTTCAGGCTGTTGTAGAGAGACTTTCGGTAGGGGAGCAGGGCGCCTTTCGGCCGACCGGTGGTGCCGGAGGTGTACATGAGGAGAATGGCATCGTCTTCGCTCGCGGCGACGGAGTCGGTCGCGGGGGCCGCTGCCGCGAGCGCGTCCTCATAGGCATCGGTCGGGCTGGCCGCGTCGCGCCTGCATTCGCCGACCTCCAGCACGAGCGGCGCAGCGGTCGAGGCGAGGGCGATCGCCTCTCGGGCACGCTCTCGCCAAGCGGCCTCGACGAGGAGCAGCCGCGGCTCGCTGTCCTCGAGCTGGAAGGCGACCTCGTGTGGGCTCAGTCGGGCGTTGATCGGCAGCACGATCGCGCCGAGACGCGCGCTCGCGATCAGGACCTCGAGGAAGGCGCCGCGGTTTCCGAGCCAGATGGCCACGCGATCGCCGACCCCGACGCCACGCAGCTCGAGCCAGGTCGCGAGCCGACGAACGCGCTCTTCGGCCTTCGCGTAGCTGCAGCGCCGCGTGTCGTCCGCCCACGCGAGCGACTCCGGCCGCTCACGCGCCCATCGTCGGAGCCAATCGCCCATTCGGTGAGGGGCTCGAACGGAATCGGGGGCTGGCATCGCGGGGCCGGAGCGTACCGGCCACACCGTCGTCTGGCCCGCCTCTTCGCGCCTGTGCCGCGCCGCGAGCAGCGTGCGAGTCGAGCCCGGTTGCGCGGTATCGTTGCGCGATGTTGACCACACGGTTGGCCGAGCGACTCCGTGCGCTGGGAGTCGAACAGGGCCGGCTCCTCGTCGCGGTGTCGGGCGGACGCGATTCGATCGTGCTGCTCGACCTGCTGAGCACGCTCGCGCGTCGATCACGGGGGATCGAGCTCGTCGTGGCGCACGTGCACCACGGTCTGCGCGGCGCCGAGGCCGACGCCGACCAGGAGCTGGTCATGCGGGCGGCGGGCGCGCTGGGCTGGCCGTTCCGGCTGCGGCGGGTCGACCCCGAGGCGGCGCGGACAGCGGAGGGACTGACCAGCCGCACCCGCCCGTCGCTCGAGGAGGCGGCGCGCGATCTGCGCCGCGCGGCGCTCGTCGAGATCGCAGAAGACACCGATTGCCGTTGGTTGGCGACGGGGCACCACCTGGGCGATCAGGCCGAGACGGTCTTGCTGCGGATCCTGCGTGGGAGCGGGCCGGACGGTCTGGCGGCGATGGCGCCGATCTCGTCGGACGGTCGCTGGATTCGACCCATGCTCGACTTCCTCCCGGAGGAGATCGCGGCCTGGGCGGCGCGCCGCGAGCTCGTGTGGCGGCACGATCAGTCGAACACGGATCGCCGCTTCGCGCGCAATCGCCTGCGTCACGATTGGCTCCCCGGTCTGCGCGACGCGTTCAACCCCAAGCTCCTCCAGAGCTTGAGCCAATTGGCCGAAGCACAGAGAGCGGATCGTGAATGGATCGACGGGCTGGTGCGACTAGCCGCCGAGGAGCGCATCGAGAGCCATGCGACGGGAATTCGCCTCGCAATCGACGGGTGGGCTTCGCTCCCTCCGGCGCTCGCGCGTCGGCTGGTCCGGCACGCCTTCGAGCGGGCCGGACTTCCGCGACGCGATCTCGCGCGCGTCCACGTCGACCGCGTCCTTGCATTTCTGTCGCGCGGGCGTGGCGCTGGTCGTGACAAACGGCTCGAGCTTCCCGGAGGGTTCAGGCTGCGTCGCCGTGGCGATGCGTTCGAGCTCACGCAGGCAAGCGCTGCCAACGGGTTGGAACCGTGCACCGATGCTACGGTACCCATGCGAGATTGAACGGATTTCCGGGTTTTCACCACAGCTGCCCTCGGGACCCCGTCGAGCGCGAGGACGGTCTCGCAACGGCAGTGCTCGCAGCGGCAGCGAGCGTGAAGAGGCAGAAGCAAGAGCCAGAGAGGACGGGGGAGATGAACCCGGAGCTGCCCGACAGCGTCTCAAGAAAGCGCCGCTGCCGAGGTCTGAGAGCGATGCCGTCGCTGCCGTGCGGTCCGATCGCAAGATCGTGGCCGCGATCGAGGCCGACCGCGCGACCCAGCCCGCGGTCGTAGGATCGGCTGACGTGTCGATCTGCCTACCCGGCTCGGGAGTCCTTCTGCCGCCTGCTCGTGTGAGCCAAGCGCCCAGCGATCGGAGCACCGCGTGAATCAGCAGTTCTACAAGAACCTCGCCCTCTGGGTCGTGATCCTGGTGGTCATGCTCCTTCTCTTCACGACGCTGAAGCAGACGGAGCCGGCGCCGCCGGACATCGCCTTCAGCGAGTTCATGGAGCAGGTCACGACCAGCCAGGTCCAGTCCGTCGTGATCGAAGAGGGCCATATCCAGGGCGAGGACATCGACGGTCGAAAGTTCACGTCATACGCGCCACCGACGGCGGTGACCGGCGAGTTCCTGGCCGAGCTCGATTCGCGTGGGATCGAAACCACGATCAAGCCCCGCGACGAGGGCAGCTTCTGGCGACAGATCCTGATCATGTGGTTCCCGCTCGTTCTGTTCATCGGCCTCTGGATCTTCTTCATCCGCCAGATGCAGAGCGGCGGCGGCAAGGCGATGAGCTTCGGCAAGTCGAAGGCGCGCCTGCTGACCGAGAGCCAGCAGGCGGTCACGTTCAAGGACGTCGCCGGGATCGAGGAGTCGAAGACCGAGCTCGAGGAGATCATCGAGTTCCTGCGCGAGCCCAAGAAATTCACCCGGCTCGGCGGCCGGATTCCGAAGGGCGTGTTGCTCGTCGGACCACCCGGGACGGGCAAGACGCTGTTGGCACGGGCCGTCGCGGGCGAGGCGGGGGTGCCCTTCTTCTCGATCTCCGGCAGCGATTTCGTCGAGATGTTCGTCGGCGTCGGTGCCTCGCGCGTGCGCGATCTCTTCCTGCAGGGCAAGAAGCAGGCCCCGTGCATCATCTTCATCGATGAGATCGACGCCGTCGGTCGCCATCGCGGCGCCGGCATGGGCGGGGGACACGACGAGCGGGAGCAGACGCTGAACCAGCTCCTGGTCGAGATGGACGGCTTCGAGAGTAACGAGGGCGTGATCCTGATCGCCGCGACGAACCGACCCGACGTGTTGGATCCGGCCCTGCTGCGCCCCGGTCGCTTCGATCGACGCGTCGTCGTACCGCGACCCGATCTGCGCGGGCGACTCGAAATCCTGAAGATCCACACGCGCCGGGTGCCGCTCGCCGACGACGTCGATCTCGAGCTGCAGGCGCGCGGCACACCCGGCTTCGTCGGCGCGGATCTCCAGAACCTGGTCAACGAGGCGGCGCTGCTCGCCGCGCGCCGCAATGCCTCACGCGTCGCGCACGAGGATTTCGAGGCCGCCAAGGACAAAGTCCTGATGGGGACCGAGCGGCGCAGCATGATCATGTCCGACGAGGACAAGCGCATCACGGCCTATCACGAGGCGGGGCACGCGCTGGTCGCGCTCCTCACACCCGAGGATTCGGATCCGGTCCACAAGGTGACGATCATCCCGCGCGGAATGGCGCTCGGCCTGACGCAGACGCTGCCCGTCGAGGATCGACTGAACTACACGGAGACCCAGATCTACGCCGTCATCCGTTATGCGATGGGGGGTCGCGCCGCCGAGGAGATCGTCTTCGACCACTTCTCGACCGGCGCCTCGAACGATCTTCAGCAGGCGACCACCTGGGCGCGACGCATGGTGACCGAGTACGGCATGAGTGACGAGCTCGGGCCGGTCTCCTACGCGGGGGATGGCGGCGACGTCTTCCTCGGTCGCGACCTCGTCTCGCGCAAGGACTACAGCGAGCAGAAGGCCCGCGAGATCGACGACGAGGTCGCGGGCATCCTGTCCGCGAAATACGCGGAGGCGCGCCAGCTGCTGCTCGACAATCGCGCGCTCCTCGATCGCGTGGCGGAGGCCCTGCTCGAACGGGAGACGCTCGAGGGACCGCAGCTCGAGATCCTGCTGCGGGGCGAGGCGCTGCCGACGATCGCGCCCGGAACGGGTGCCGATGCGGTCTCGAAGCCGCGACCGACACGCGGCGAGCGCGACGAGAATGGCGATCGGGCCGACGAGAAGACGGGCGCATCGATCCCCGATCCGGAGCCGATGCCCGGTTGAGGCACGCGCGACCGGATTGCGCGCGCCCGGAAGCGTGAGAGACAGACGCGCGGCTTCGGCCGGCGAGGGGTTGCGCATTGATCACGGTGTTGTGGGAGTTCGGGGCGGATCTGGCGGAGTTCTTCAACTCCCGCTTCGACCCGGTTCGCGACACCCTCGACATCCTGCTGGTCGCCGCCGGGATCTATTGGCTTCTGCTGCTGATCCGCGGCACGCGGGCGATCCAGATCCTGGTCGGACTGATCGTCCTGATCGCGCTCTCGCTCGCCAGCCAGCTCTTCCAGCTGGCCGCGCTCGGCATGATCCTCGAGCGTCTGCTCGAGCCCGCCGTGTTGATCATCGTGATCCTCTTCCAGAACGACATCCGGCGCGCGCTGGCGCGCGTCGGCCGCGGCTTCTTCCCCTCCTTCTCCGCCCAGCGTGAGACCCAGGTCGTCGAGGAGATCGTGCGCGCCGCGGGTGCGCTCTCGCAACGTCGTCACGGCGCTCTGATCGTGCTCGAGCGGGAGAGCAATCTCGGCGATCTGATCGAGGCAGGCGTCGCGGTCGACGCGTCGCTCTCGAAGGAGCTGCTCGCGAGCATCTTCCAGCCCTCGTCCCCGATGCACGACGGGGCCGTCGTGATCCAGGACGGACGCGTCTCGTCGGCCGGCTGCATCCTGCCGCTCACGCTCCGAACCGACCTACCCGAAGGTCTCGGGACCCGCCATCGCGCCGCGGTCGGCATCACCGAGGAGACGGACGCGCTCGTCGTCGTCGTGTCGGAGGAGACGGCGAAGATCTCGGTCGTCCTGAACGGGGAGATGATTCGGGGACTCGACGCGCCGCAGCTCCGCGTTGTCCTGCGCGACGTGCTGGGCGGCGATCGGACCGAGCTGCCCGACGTCTCGGAGGAGACCGGTCGTCTCGAGCTGGCGGATCCGCAGGAATCGGGACAGGCGACCGCGAGCTGAACCGGGGAGGGATCGGCGGCCGATGGCGTCGCGTGTTCAGAATCTGCGACCGGGCGTGATGGTCCTGGCGCTCGCGATCAGCGTCTTCATCTGGGCGGTCGCGCAGGGCACCTCGAGCGTGATCCAGTCCTTCGACGTCGAGGTCGAGCTGGTCGGCGTCGAGGAGGGGCTGGTCGTCACCAACCAGAGCTCGGACGAGATCAACGTTCGCCTGCGGGGTAGCCGCGCGGCGTTGCGGAATCTCGATACGGATCAGCTCAAGTACCGCGTCGACGCGCGTGGCGGCAAGCCCGGCCTGGCCCGCTACGAGGTCGACGTCGAGGCGATCGACCACCCGACCGGAACCCAGTTCGTGGGCTATTCCCCATCCGAGCTCGAGGTGCGTTTCGAGAAACGAGGACGCAAGGCCGTCGCCGTACGTGCCGAAATAGCAGGAGAACCGGCGCCCGGCTTCCATGTCGCGGGCGTCCGTGTCGAGCCCGAGCGCGTGTGGCTCGAGGGAGCGCGTAGTCAGGTGATGCGACTGAACGAAGTCGTGACCGAGGCCGTCGACATCGCCGGCCTCGCCGCGAGCGAGACGCGCGAGGTCCGTCTCGTGCTAGGCGGCGGCACGGTCTGGGCCGAGGACACCGAGCCTGTCGAGGTCGAGATTCGGATCGAGGCCGATCCGACGCCCGAGCCCACCCTCGAGCTCGACGACCAGGGTGACGATCCGGCAATCGACGGGGGCGGCGATGCGGTCGAGGAGGAGACGGCATGAGCAGTGCGAGTCAGCCCGCTGCGGCCCGCGAGTCCACCGCGCCGACCAGGCTCACGCGCCGACTCTTCGGGACCGACGGCATTCGCGGCACGGCGAACGTGCATCCGATGACGCCGGAGATCGCGCTCTCGCTCGGGCGCGCGATTGCTCACGTCTTCCGCGAGACCGAAGGCGAGAGCAAGCGGATCCTGATCGGCAAGGATACGCGCCTCTCGGGCTACATGTTCGAGGACGCGCTCGCCGCGGGTATCTGCTCGATGGGTGTGAACGTGATCCAGGTCGGGCCGATCCCGACGCCGGCGCTCGCGTTTCTGACGCGTGACATGCGCTGCAATGCCGGCGTCATGATCACGGCGAGTCACAACCCCTATCAGGACAATGGCATCAAGTTCTTCGCCTCCGACGGCTTCAAGCTGCCCGACGCACTCGAGGCACGGATCGAGGCATTGATCGCGAGTGGCGAGGTGGCCCGCACCTACGTGGCCCCCGACGAGATCGGCCAGGCGCGGCGGATCGACGACGCACGTGGTCGATATACCGTCTATCTGAAGAACACGTTCCCGCGCGATCTGACGCTCGAAGGCATGCGGATCGTGATCGACTGCGCCAATGGCGCCGGCTATCGGGTCGGGCCGACCGTCCTGCGCGAGCTCGGGGCCGAAGTCTTCGAGATCGGCTGCGAGCCGAACGGACGCAACATCAACGAGGAGTGTGGCTCGCTGCATCCCGAGCGGGCGGCCGCGAAGGTGCGCGAGCTGCGTGCCGATGTCGGCATCGCCCTCGACGGCGATGCCGACCGACTGATCGTGCTCGACGAGCGCGGCGAGATCTTCGACGGCGACATGTTGATGTGGCTCTGTGCCCAGGACCGTAAGCGCCGCGGCGTACTCGCGGGCAATGCCGTCGTTGCGACCGTCATGAGCAATCTCGGGCTCGAGCTGGCGCTCGCGGAGATCGGTGTCGAGCTGGTTCGGGCGCAGGTCGGCGACCGCTACGTCGTCGAGGCGATGCGCGAAGGCGGCTATACGTTCGGTGGCGAGCAGTCGGGTCATATCCTCTTTCTCGACGATTCGACGACGGGCGACGGCATGATGTCCGCGCTCCAGGTCCTCGCGCTCCTGGCCCGCAGCGGCGAACGGCTCTCGGCGCTCGGGGCCGGCTTCGAGCGTCTGCCGCAGGTGATGGTCAACATCGCGGTCGGCGAGAAGCGGCCGATCGAAGAGCTCGAGAGCGTCCAGACGGCGGTTCGCGAGGTCGAGGACGAGCTCGGTGAGACCGGTCGCGTCCTGATCCGCTACTCGGGCACCGAGCTGAAGGCACGCGTGATGGTCGAAGGTCGCGACGAGGCGCGCGTCTTCGAGCTCGCGAATCATCTCGCGGCGAAGCTGAAGGCAGCCCTCGCGGGTCCGGCCTGACCGATGCGCATCGTCCTCTCCCTCGATAGCTGGTCCGCACTGCGCGATTTCGCGGGCGACGATCGCGCCGAGCTGGTCGCGGCGGCGAGCCTGGCCGAGCTGGCGGGTGTCGACAGCCTGCGGCTCTCGATCAACGAAGAGCTCGTTCCCGTGCGCGAGTCCGATGTCTACGCGCTCCGGCGCGCTGCGCGATCGCTCGAGCTTCGCATGCCGCTCTCGCAGAACCTGCTCAAGATCCCGCTCGAGGCACGGCCGGATCGCGTCGTGCTGGTCGGCGAACGGCACGTATCCGCGGGTCCGGCACCGCCGGTCGACGCGCGCGTGTCGGGTGCGGCACTCGGGAGCCTGTTGCGCAGCCTCGACGACGCCGGGATCGCCGTCGGCGTGCGGGTGGCGCCGGAGCTCGATGCGATCCGGGCCGTCCACGCCCAGGGCGTGACGGACGTCGAGCTCTTCACGGGTCATCTGGTGGATCTGCCGGAGTCCGAACGTCGCGCAGCGCTCGAACGCCTGGGCGATGCGACCCGGCTCGCGAGCAAGCTCCGTCTCGGGATCGCGCTCGCGGGCGGTCTGGACGATCGCCAGCTACGCGACGTGCTCGAAGCGGCGCCTGCCGCCGAACGCGTCGTCTTCGGTCGTGCGCTCGCGAAGCGCGCGTTGCTGGTCGGTCTCGATCGGGCCGTACGCGATTTTCGCGAACGCATGCGTTGACGACCGTGCACGTCGATGCGCCGATCGCGTCGTTTGGGCGGGCTCCGCTACGTTCGTGACGTCGCCCGATGGTGGGGAGACCCGTTGCGACGACCGCATCGAGCCTGAAACCCCTCGATCACGATCGACACGTGTACGTGGAGGCAAACCGAGCTCGATGAGCGCAGCCACGAGACAGCAGGCCGGATCCCGCGACGGGGACGAAGCGATCGCGGCGCTCCACCGAGTCGGTCGTTGGCCGCTCGTCACCGCGCGCGAGATGCAGGCCCTCGATCGTCGCACGATCGATGAACGCGGCGTGCCGGGCGAGATCCTGATGGAGGCGGCCGGTCGCATGCTGGTCGGTCCGGCTCTGGACTTGCGCCGGCAGAGCGCGAATCCGGCGGCGGTCGTGCGCGCGTTCTGTGGTGCGGGAAACAACGGCGGAGACGGCTTCGTCGCCGTGCGTCATCTGCACGCGGAGGGGGTCGAGAGCGAGGCGGTGCTGCTCGGGGACCCTGTCCGGCTGCCCGCGGACGCCGCGGCCAACTGGAAACGACTCGAGCGCGCAGGCGTGCCTCGCCGTGCGATCGCGGCCGATCGGATCGCAGGGGTCGACTGGCCGGCGCTCTTCGCGCAGACGAGCGTCGCGATCGATGCGCTCTTCGGAACGGGGCTCGTGCGTCCGATCGAGGGGGACCTCGGCGATTGGATCGAGCGGCTCGAGCAGGCCCGTGCGAATGGCCTGCGCGTGCTCGCCGTCGACCTGCCCTCGGGCATCCACGCCGATACCGGCGCCGTCCTCGGTCGCGCCGTCCGGGCCGATCGCACGGTCACGATCTCGTTGCCGAAGGTCGGTCTCGCCCTCGAGCCCGGCCGTAGCCACGCGGGACGGATCGAGGTGGCCCGGGTCGGCATCGACGATCCCGAGCCCGAGCGACTGCCGAACGTCGAGCTCTGGAATGCGCGCTACGTACGAACGCGGTTTCCGGTCCGCGATCGCGCCGGCCACAAGGGACGCTTCGGACACGTGCTCGTCGTTGCCGGCTCGACCGGAAAGACGGGGGCGGCCGTGCTCGCAACGCGTGCGGCGCTCCGCGCCGGTGCCGGTCTGGTCACGTTGGCCTATCCGAGTGGTGTCGAGGCGGAGCTCGCGGCACTCGCCGCCGAAGTCATGAGCGCACCGGTGGCCTCGTTGCCCGAGGGTTGTTTTGCGCGCGCGGGTCGTAAGGCGATCGAAGAGCTCGTCGCCGAGCGCGACGTGGTCGCGATCGGCCCGGGGATCGGCACGGCGAGCGAGACGCGTGATCTGGTGCGGGCCCTCGTCGGCCAGATCGATCGTCCGTTGGTGGTCGACGCCGATGGGCTGAACGTTCTGGCGGAAGATCTGACGCCGCTCCACGAGCGGAACGCAGCCACGATCTTGACGCCTCATCCCGGCGAAGCTGCGCGGCTGCTCGACGCGACGTCAGCCGAGATCAACGCCGACCGCATCGGCGCGGCGCGCGCATTGGCGAGCGCGAGCCGCGCGACGGTCCTCTTGAAGGGGGCGGCGACGGTCGTGGCAGCACCGTCGGGTCGCGCGCTCGTGATCCCGACCGGTGGACCCGTACTCGCGACCGGCGGCACGGGTGACGTTCTGACGGGTATCGTCGCGGCCCTGCTCGCCGCCGGACTCGCCCCCTTCGACACGGCTGGACTGGCAGCCTGGTGGCACGGCGCGGCGGCCGATGCGGCCCCCCCAGTCGCGGGTCGGATTCGGGCTCCTCGCGGGCGAGCTGGCCGATCGGCTGCCGCGTGTCGCCCGCGCGATTCGCGACCGAACGAGCGGCTCACAACCGGGAGAGAACGATGGCCGATTGGACCTTCCGTTCCCCGGACCCTGACGCGACCCGGGCGCTGGGACGGGCGCTCGGACGTGCGATCGGGGCGGATGGCTTGTCGCTCGCGCTCGTCGGTCCGCTCGGTGCCGGCAAGACCGTCTTCGTGAAGGGCCTGGCAGAGGGCCTGGGCGTCGATCCGCGTCTCGTCTCGAGTCCGACCTTCGTGATCGCGCAGCAGTATCCGGTCGCGCCGGTCGGCCGCAACGTGGACACCCCGCCCGAAACCGAGACACCATCGCAGACGAAGTCGTCCGGCGCGGACACGGGCGGACCCGCTTGGCTTCACCACGTCGATCTCTATCGGCTCGACTCGGAGGCCGAGCTCGAATCGATCGGCTTCTACGACCTGATGGCACCCGGCTGCGTCCTGGCCGTCGAGTGGGCCGATCGCTTCCCCGACGTGCTCGGTCCGCACCATCTCGCCGTCACGTTCTCGGGTCCGACTGCATCCTCGACGGGGGCCGCGGATGGCGTCGCCGAGACGCAGAGCCAACCGGGGCGGACGATCGGCGTGCGCGCGGCGGGCGAGCTCGCGCGTGCGGTCTCGACCGATTGGTCGCAGCGCGCGACCCGTCTGGAGTCCGGGCAGGTGGCGGCGCGCGGCGCCGCCGCAACGGCGAGCAGGGCGGAGATGCGGCTCCTCCTGTGTGGACTGCTCGCCAGCGGTCTGCTGCTCGGCGACACGATCGCCGGGTCGAGAACCGGTCGCATGGACGCGGAGGCCGTCTGCGCCGGGTTCGTGCCGCTCGAGACGGACGCGCTCGGTACCCGCCGCGCACGTTGTCTGACACGAGCAGAGACCACGAGCGCCGAGCTGGCGGGACTGGGGCGTTTGCTCACGGGAGGCCGAATGGCGCTCGATGACGCGACGCCCGAGCTGCTCGAACGGCTGCCGGGGATCGGTCCCGTGCGTGCCCGCGCGATCGTCCAGACGCGCCGCGAACGCGGCTTCGCGCAGATCGCAGACCTCGAGCGGGTGCCCGGCATCGGCCCGCGCATCCGGGCGCGACTGGCGCGCTGGCTGCGGATCGCGAGGCCACCGATCGGCCCGGCATCCGGGAGTTTCGAAGATGGTTGAGGCAGACGGCGCCAAGGGCGATCCGAGGCCGGGCGTGGATGCCGCGGTCCCGGTCGAGGCGCGCAGGCAGTCCGATCGGGGTGGCCTGGCCGAACGTTTGCGGGCTCTGTGGGATTGGGGCGAGCGGGAGCTTTGGCATCACGATCCGTCCGAGCCCTGGTATCTCCGCGGCCTGCGATCGACCGCCCAGCTCGTCGCGTTGACGATCCAGGGATTCCGATCCGATCGGCTGCTACTGCGGGCGAGTGCGCTCACCTACGTGACGGCACTCTCGGTCATTCCGATGCTCGGTGTCGTGATCTCGATCGTCGGCGCCGTCGGCGGTGATCAGGCGCTCGTCGACTTCGCGATCGACCAGCTGACGACGGTCGCGCCCGACGCGCGTGAGACCTTGCGCGAGTACGCCGCGAAGCTCGACTTCGGCAGCTTCGGCACGATCGGCGGTGCGATCGTCTTCGGCACCGCGATCCTCGCCCTGCGTCACCTCGAGGCGACCCTGAACGACATCTGGGGTGTGACGGCGCGACGCAACTGGGCGCGTCGCTTCGCCGACTACCTGGCCGTACTCGTCGTGGCACCGGTTTCCTTCGGTATCGCGGTCAGCCTCGCCACGACGCTCCAGAGCGGCTGGATCGTGAGCCGGCTGCTCGAGGACCCGACCTTCGCGCGTATCTACGGGCTCGGGCTCTCCCAGCTGCCTGTGCTGGTGCTCTTCGTGGGCTTCACCTTTCTCTACTGGTTCTTTCCCGATACCAAGGTGCGGATTCGTGCGGCGGCGCTCGGTGGACTGGTGGCGGCGATCCTCTTCTCGGGCGCGCGTGCGGTCTACGTCGATTTCCAGGTCGGAGTCGCCACTTATCAGGCGGTCTGGGGTGCACTCTCCGCGATTCCTCTCATCCTCGCCTGGCTCTACGCGTGTTGGGCCGTGTTGCTGCTCGGCGCCGAGGTCGCCTATGCGCGGCAGAACCTGGCCTTCGCGCGGCGTGAGATGCGGATCGGCGAGGGGACCCCGGCCGAGCGCGAAGCGGTCGCACTCGAGATCGCGGTCGCGATCGGCTCGCATTTTCGCCACCGGCGCCCGCCGCCCCAGGCCGAGCAGCTCGCCGACCTGCTCGACGAGCCTGTGCGGCGCGTGCGACGGATCTGTGAGGAGCTCGAGCGCGAGGGTCTGGTTCGCTCCGTCCAGCAGCTCGACGAGCTCGACGAAGCCTACGTGCCGGGTGCGCCGCTCGACCAGCTGACGGTCGGCGCCGTCTTGCGTGCGGTGCGCGGCGACGTAGACGGTCGGGACGATCGCCGCGCCGTGCCGCGGACGCCCGGGGTGGCCGAGACGCTCGCGCGCCTCGAAGGCGCCGTCCGCGACGTCGCCGACGATACGCGGCTGGTCGATCTCTGCCTGCGGCCGCGCGGTGTCCCGCCCGATCCGGTCGTGCCGGCGGCGTCCAGCCCGAGCGCTT
This sequence comes from Myxococcota bacterium, assembly GCA_965223565.1. Lineage (GTDB taxonomy): Bacteria > Myxococcota_A > UBA9160 > UBA9160 > UBA4427 > UBA4427. The sequence continues at coordinate 17,048 of CBDCWV010000010.1, forward strand.
GAATCCCGGCGGGCCGGGGCTACGGTCGCGCCGGCATGACGCGGATCTATCTCGATCACAACGCAACGACGCCCGTCCGGCCCGAGGTGGCCGAGTCGATGGTCGAAGTCCTGCGTGGCGGCGGCGGGAATCCTTCGAGCGTCTATGCGGAGGGAGCCGAGAGTCGCGCACTCGTCGAGGCGGCCCGTGCCGACGTCGCGAGCCTGATCGGGGCCGAACCGCGTGAGATCCGCTTCACGTCGGGTGCGACCGAGTCGAACAACGCGCTGCTCGTCGGCTGGCTCGCATCCGGTGATCACGTCGTCACGACGCAGATCGAACATCCCTCGGTCGAGGCACCGCTCGCCTGGCTCGAGTCCCAGGGCGTCGCGGTCACGCGTGTGGCGCCCGACCGCGACGGGTGTGTGTCGGCGGCGGACGTCGCGCGCGCGATTCGGGCCGAGACGAAGCTCGTGAGCGTGATCTGGGCGAACAACGAGACGGGTGCATTGCAACCGATCGAAGAGATCGCCGGGCACTGCAACGAGCGGGGCGTGGCCTGCCACGCGGATGCGACGCAGGCCGTCGCCAAGCTGCCGATCGACCTCGCGGCCGTGCCGCTCGACTTCCTTTCTTCGTCGGCACACAAGCTCGGCGGGCCGAAGGGGACCGGGGCGCTCTTCGTGCGCGGCGACCTCGGGCTGCCGCCGCTCCTGCGCGGCGGTGGTCAGGAGCGCGGCTGGCGTGGCGGCACGGAGAACGTCGCGGGGATCGTGGGCTACGGACGCGCCTGTGCGCTGGCGCGCGAGGAGGGGGCATCACGCTGGGAACGGGCCGGCACGCTGCGCGATCGCCTCTGGCGGGGCATCTCGGAACGACTGCCGGCCGTGCGTTGGAACGGCGATCGCAACCGCACGCTCACGAATACGCTGAACGTGGTGTTCGAGGGCGTCGCGGGTGAAGTCCTGGTTCAAGCACTCGATCTCGAGGGGGTCGCGGTCTCGGCGGGTGCGGCCTGTCATTCGGGCTCGATCGAGCCGTCGCGGGTCCTGACCGCGATGGGCCGGTCGCCGGCCGAGGCCCGCGCGAGTCTTCGCTTCTCCGTCGGTCACGGGATCGACGAGGGCCAGATCGACCGCGCGATCGAGCTGCTGGGCGAGCTCGTTCCGCGCGTGCGGGAGCTGGCTGCCGCATGAGGGCGCGAAGCGCTGCAGACGCGACGGAGGCGGTTGCCGAGCATGCGGATCCGTCGGCGATCGCAGCTGGTCCGGCTTCACGCGAGCGAATCCGCCAGGGGGAGCGCGTCGTCGTCGCCATGTCGGGGGGCGTCGATTCGTCGCTCGCGGCGGCGATGCTGGTCGAAGAGGGGCTCGCGCCGATCGGCGTGACGATGCGGCTGTCGGCGGGCGGCTCGCGCTGCTGCTCGCTCGAGGACGCCGACGACGCGCGGCGGGTGGCAGAACGCCTGAGCATTCCTTTCTACGTGGCGAACTACGCCGAGCAATTCGGTCGCGAGGTGATCGACGCGTTCGCCGATGCCTATCTCTCGGGTCGCACGCCGATTCCATGCGTCGCCTGCAACAAGTCGTTCAAGTTCGACCACCTGCTCGAGCGTGCGCGGGTCTTCGGGGCGTCGCGTGTCGCGACCGGCCACTACGCCCGCGTTCGCAAGCATCCCGAGACGGGCGAGGCGCGGCTCTACCGTGCACTCGATCGGCAGAAGGACCAGAGCTATTTCCTCTTTTCGCTCGACCAGGAACAGCTACGCGCTGCGCGTTTTCCGATCGGGGAGCTGAGCAAGGAGCAGGTACGTGCGCGTGCGCGTGCACTCGGGCTCGCCACCGCGGACAAGCCCGAGAGCCAGGAGATCTGCTTCGTGCCCGACGGCGACTACGCCGAGTTCGTCGAGCGTTTGCGGCCGGCGGCGGCCGAGCTACGCGGGGAGATCGTCGATCTTTCGGGGCGGGTGCTCGGGGAGCATCGCGGCGTCCATCGCTTCACGGTCGGCCAGCGCCACGGTCTCGGCATCTCGGCCGATCGCAGACTCTACGTGCTGCGACTCGATCCACGCAGCCAGCGCGTCGTCGTCGGGGAGGCGGGTGATCTCGACTGTCGTGAGGCGACGGTCGCGCAGGTGAACTGGATCTCCGGTCGCGCACCGGAGGCTACCCTCGCGGTGCGTGTGCAGGTGCGCCATCGCCATCGCGCGTCGCCCGCCCGCGTCGAGGTCGACCCCGCCGATCCCACGCGGGTGAGACTGCGATTCGCGGAGCCGGTTCGTGCGGTGGCGCCGGGGCAGGCAGCCGTCTTCTACGATGCCCTCCACGACGACGAAGTGTTGGGAGGCGGCTGGCTCGAGGCGGGCGCACATTGAGCACGACCGACGCGTCCGGCGTGGAGCGCGCACGCGACCGGACGCTCGCCGCGCTCGAACACGCGCTCGGACATCGATTTCGCGACCGGGCGCTGCTCGACCGGGCGCTGCGGCATGCCTCGTACTGTCACGAGCTTCGGCGGCGCGTCGAGGCAGACCGAGAGGGGCGAGACCCGGCCGGGCGAGCGGCAGGGGAGGCCGACCTCGAGAGCAACGAGCGGCTCGAATTCCTCGGCGATTCCGTTCTCGGCGTGGTCGTCGCCCACGCGCTCTACCGGGCGAAGCCGGATTGGCCCGAGGGCGAGCTGTCGCGGGCGCTGCACGCGATCGTGCAGGGGCGCTCGCTCGCGAAGGCGGCGCGCGTCCTCGAGATCGGTGCCGCCCTCGAGCTCGGCCGAACCGAAGAAAGCTCGGGGGGCCGCAACAAGGACTCGATTCTCGAGAACGCGTTCGAGGCCGTCGTCGGCGCGATCTTCCTCGATGGCGGCCTCGAGGCCGCCAGCGCATTCGTCGAGCGCATCTTCGCCGAGGCACTCGCCGCCGATGCGGGTCGGGCCAAGCGGGATCCGAAGACGGAGCTGCAGGAGACGTTGATGGGAGAGACGGGCGCGTTCCCGAGCTATCGCCTCGTGACCGACAGCGGCGTCGACGGCGACGATGCACGCTTCACGGTGGAGGTCCGCTCCCAGGGTGCGGCGCTCGCGTCGGGTATCGGCCGGACGAAGCGCGCCGCAGAGAAGCAGGCAGCCGCACGCGCGCTTTCGGCGCGCGCTGGCGAACCGAATGGTTGAGACGGGCTTCCGCGCCGGCTTCGTCGCCCTGTTGGGACCCCCGAACGTTGGCAAATCCTCTCTGCTGAATGCGCTCCTCGGTCAACCCCTGGCGATCGTCAGTGCGAAGCCGCAGACGACGCGCAGTCGGATTCTCGGGATCCTGCCGCGCGAAGGTGCCCAGATTCTCTTCCTCGACACGCCGGGTCGTCATTCCGGTAGCAAGAAGCTCAATGCGGCGCTCAATCAGGTCGTCGAGGAGGCGGTGCGTGATTGCGACGTCGCGTTATTGCTCGTCGATCGCACGCGGGGCCTACGCGAGCCACACAGCGACCTGGTCGAGGCACTCGATGCGCGGGGGCAGCCGGTCATCCTCGTCGGCACGAAGAGCGACCTGCCCGACGCCCGCGCCGCGGCCTGGCCGCCGAAGCAGGCGCCCGCCGCCTGGCCGGCGTATCGCGTCTCCGCACGCGAGGGGACCGGGCTCGACGCCTTGCTCGACGCGATCGTCGCGGCGCTCCCGCTCTCGCCGCCGCTCTACGGTGAAGAAGACCTGACGGATCGGCCGATGCGCTGGCTCTGTGGCGAGATGATTCGCGAGGCGCTCTTCGAGCTGCTCGAGCAGGAGCTGCCCTACTCGATGGCCGTCGAGGTGCTCCGCTACGACGAGTCTTCGCGCGCGGCGCTACGCATCGGCGCGAATATCCTCGTCGCTCGGGACTCACAGAAACGAATCGTGGTCGGCCGGGGCGGGCGCATGATCAAGCGGATCGGGATCCGTGCTCGGCGCGCGATCGAGGCGTGGGTCGGGCGCCAGGTCCATCTGGAGCTCTTCGTGAAGGTCGACCCGGGCTGGCTCAAGAGCGAACGGCGGATCGCGGAGCTCGGCTACCGCTGAGCGCAAGGCGCAGCAGTGAGGCCCCGAGGGGGCTCGACGCGGGGTCGCTCAAGTGAGAGTCTCGCCTGGCCGCTCTCGATCCGGAGATCGGTTCACAGTTGACGTGAGCTGGCAAATTCGATCCGAGCGGGGGACAATCCCGGGATGTGGGCGATCGCGGAAGTCTGCGAGCGGACGGGTCTGTCCGCGAGAACGGTTCGTTACTACGAGGAGATCGGGCTGCTGCCCGGCGTTCGTCGCAGCGACGGCGGGCGACGCGTCTACGGACCCGATGAGCTCGAGCGGCTCGGATTCATCACGCGACTGAAGGCGCTCGGCCTGTCACTCGCCGAAATCGGCGAGCTGAATGCCGTCTATGCGATCGGCGGGTCGACCGAGGCGATGCTCGGACGACTGCGGGACCTGCTGTCGGCGCATCTGGACGATGTCGATCGCAGGCTGGGGGAGCTGGCGGCCCTACGTCGCGAGCTCGAGGCGTATCGCGAACACGTCGACGACCGGATCGCGCGCGGCGATCCGCGCGCGGCGGACGGCGGTGCACGGGAGAAGACCGGATGACTCGAGACCGTTCCGATCGCGCGCTCGATTCGACGCCGCCGATCCGCGTCGTGACCGCGGCCTCGCTCTTCGATGGTCACGACGCGGCGATCAACATCATGCGTCGCTTGCTCCAGACCTCCGGCGCCGAAGTGATCCATCTCGGCCACGACCGCAGCGTCGACGAGCTGGTCGAGGCCGCGCTCGAGGAATCGGCCGACGCCGTCGCGATCTCGTCCTACCAGGGCGGTCACATGGAGTATTTCGAGTATCTCGTCCAGCGCCTGGCCGAGGCGGGGCTGCGGCATGTCCGCGTCTACGGCGGCGGCGGCGGCACGATCACGCCGGAGGAGATCGCCGCACTCCACCGCGTCGGCGTCGCGCGCATCTTCAGCCCCGAGGACGGCCGCACGCTCGGTCTCGAGGGCATGATCGAAACGATCGTCGCAGAATGTCTCGAAGCGCGGCGGGCCCGCGACGCGGATCCGTCGGCCGGATTGCACGGCGTCGCGAGCGCAATCGCCGAACGGCCACCACGCGATGTCGCGCGGCTCGTCTCGTTCTTCGAGGATCACGCCGAGTCCCACAAGGCGGTCGCCGCCGAGCTTCGCGCGGCCCTCGAAGCTTCTCCCCATCCGCTTGCGCCCGTCGTCGGCTTCACCGGCACGGGCGGCGCCGGTAAGTCGAGCGTCGTCGACGAGCTCGTGATGCGGTTGCGGCGCGACGCGCCTGGCCTGCGTGTGGCCCTTCTGTTGGTCGATCCGACGCGCAGACGCAGTGGCGGCGCACTGCTCGGGGATCGGATCCGTATGAATGCGATCGCGGGTCCGGAGGTCTTCGTGCGCTCGATGGCCACGCGACGTGCGAATCTCTCGCTCTCGGCGGCGGTCGGCGACGCACTCGCGGTGTTGCGGCGGGCGGCCTTCAACGTCGTCTTCCTCGAGACGGCCGGTATCGGCCAGAGCGATTCGGAGATCGTCGACCAGGTCGATTGCTCGCTCTACGTGATGACACCCGACTACGGCGCACCATCGCAGCTCGAGAAGATCGACATGCTCGACTTCGCCGACCTGATCGTGCTGAACAAGTGCGATCGCCGCGGCGCGGCCGACGCCCTGCGTGACGTGCGAAAGCAGTGGTGTCGCAATCGCAATCGACCCGGTGCGGCCGCGGAGGAGATCCCGGTCTATCCGACGATCGCCCGCAACTGGAACGATCCCGGTACCGAGCGATTGGCTCGCGCGCTCGAAGAACGCCTCGCGGCGCGGGGCGTCGAGGCCTTCGTCGCCCTCGTCGCCTCGCGCGCCGTCGACGACGCCACGGAGTCGGTCGACTCGGCGAGCGCGGCACCCGAGACGGGTGGGCTGATTCCGGGCGCGCGCCAGCGCTACCTCGCGGAGATCGCGGAATCGATTCGCGACTACCGGATGCGGGTCGAGCGATCGGCGGAGGCGGCGGCGCTGGCCGACGGCTACGCGCGGGTGCTGGTCGATCGAGCAGTCGAGATGCCGGGTCCACTCGGCCCGCTCGAGGCGGCGCCGAGCGGGTCGGAGCTGCAGGCGCTAGCGAGCGGCTACGAGGCTGCGCGGAACGAGGTCGAGCCCGGCTTGCGCGAGCAGCTGGGTGAGTGGCCCGCGCGGCGGGCGCGCTACGCGGAGCCGCGTCAGAGCTATGTCGTGCGGGGGCGCGCGATCGAGGTCGAGAATCGGGTCGAGACGCTCTCGGGAACGCCGGTTCCGAAGGTGGCCGCGCCGCAGACGCGTGACTGGGGCGAGCTGGTGCGCTTCCTCGCGCTCGAGAACCTACCGGGGACGTTTCCGTTCACAGCGGGCGTCTTCCCGTTCAAGCGCGAGGGCGAGGATCCGACGCGCATGTTCGCCGGCGAAGGCGGGCCCGAGCGCACGAATCGCCGCTTCCACTACCTGAGCGCCGGTCAGCCCGCGGCGCGGCTGTCGACGGCCTTCGACAGCGTCACGCTCTACGGTCGCAATCCCGCCGAGACCCCGGACGTCTACGGCAAGGTCGGTAACTCGGGCGTCTCGATCTGCACGCTCGACGATGCCAAGAAGCTCTACTCGGGCTTCGATCTGGCGGCACCGTCGACCTCCGTGTCGCTCACGATCAACGGACCGGCGCCGACGATCCTGGCCTTCTTCCTGAACGCTGCGATCGACCAGGCCGTCGAGCGCCATCTGGCCGAACGCGGCGAGCTCGAAGCGACGCGCGAGCGGGTCGCGGCGGCGCTGGCCGAGCGCGGGCAGACGTTACCCGCCTACCAGGGCGAGCGACCGGCGGGTCACGACGGACTCGGCCTGGGACTGCTCGGGATTCCGGGCGATCGCGTCGTCGATCGGGAGACCTACGCGCGGCTACGCAGCCAGGTGCTCGGCCGCGTGCGCGGAACCGTCCAGGCGGACATCCTCAAGGAGGACCAGGCCCAGAATACCTGCATCTTCTCGACGGAGTTCTCGCTCAAGCTACAGGGCGACATTCAGCAAACGTTCTGCCGAGAGGGCGTGCGCAACTTCTACTCCGTCTCGATCTCCGGCTACCACATGGCCGAGGCCGGGGCGAACCCGATCAGTCAGCTGGCGTTCACGCTCGCGAACGGGTTCACGTTCTGTGAGTACTTCCTCGCGCGCGGAATGGCGATCGACGAGTTCGCGCCGAGCCTCTCGTTCTTCTTCAGTAATGGGCTCGACGCCGAATATTCCGTGATGGGTCGGGTAGCGAGGCGGATCTGGGCCGTCGCCATGCGTGAGCGCTACGGCGCGAGCGAAGCGAGCCAGAAGCTCAAGTACCACATCCAGACGTCCGGCCGTTCGCTGCACGCGCAGGAGATGGACTTCAACGACATCCGGACGACGCTCCAGGCGTTGACGGCGCTGCAGGATCAGTGCAACAGCCTGCACACGAACGCCTTCGACGAAGCGGTCACGACGCCGACGGAGGCGTCGGTTCGGCGCGCGCTCGCGATCCAGCTGATCATCAACCGCGAGGCCGGCCTGATGAAGAACGAGAACCCGATCCAGGGCGCCTTCGTCATCGACGCGCTCACCGATCTCGTCGAAGAGGCCGTGCTGGCGGAGTTCGAGCGGCTGAGCGAGCGCGGTGGCGTACTCGGCGCGATGGAGACGCTCTACCAGCGTGGCCGCATCCAGGACGAGAGTCTGCTCTACGAGCAGAAGAAGCACTCCGGGGAGCTCGAGATCATCGGCGTCAACACGTTCCTGCCCGAGAATCCGAGCCTTCCGGAGGTCGCGGCGGAGAATCTGATGCGTTCGAGCGACGCGGAGAAGCGCGCACAGCTCGACCAGCTCGAGGCGTTCCACGCGCGCTGGGCCGACGAGGCGCCGGCGGCACTGGCTCGGCTGCAGGCGGTCGCTCGGAGCGGCGGCAACCTCTTCGACGAGCTGCTCGAGACGGTCAAGGTCGCGAGCCTCGGTCAGATCAGCGAGGCGCTCTTCGAGGTCGGCGGTCGCTATCGACGGGCGATGTAGCGCCCGACGGGCCGAGGTAAGTCGGCTGCTAGACTCGCGCGCCGGCTCTGACGTAAGGGAGGGCCGTAGGCGGAGACTCGGGGCGGATGCCGGGCCGGCGATGGCCGAGGAAACGAGTAGCTAGAGGAACGAGGAGAGCCACTGGATGTCCGAATCAGCCGGCGCGAAGGGCGCACAGAGCGGAAGCGAAGAGATCGAGGCGTGGAAGGCGCTCGCCGAGAAGGAGCTGCGCGGCCAGTCGCTCGACGGGCTCGTCTGGACGAGTCCGGATGGACTCCCGATCCGCCCGCTCTACACGGCGCAGGATCTCGAGGGACTCGAATACACGGATACGCTGCCGGGCCTGTTTCCGTTCCTGCGCGGTCCGCGCGCGACGATGTACGCGAATCGACCCTGGACCCTGCGACAATACGCGGGCTTCTCGACGGCCGAGGAATCGAACGCGTTCTACAAGGCGAACCTCGCGGCCGGTCAACAGGGCCTCTCGGTGGCCTTCGATCTCGCGACCCATCGGGGCTACGACTCGGATCATCCGCGCGTCTCGGGCGATGTCGGCAAAGCGGGCGTCGCTATCGACTCGGTCGAGGACATGAAGGTCCTCTTCGATGGGATTCCGCTCGATCGGGTGACGGTCTCGATGACGATGAACGGTGCGGTGATCCCGGTCCTCGCGTCGTTCATCGTGGCGGGTGAAGAGCAGGGCGTCGAACGGGCGAAGCTCGCAGGAACGATCCAGAACGACATCCTGAAGGAGTTCATGGTTCGCAATACCTACATCTATCCGCCGGCACCGAGCATGCGACTGGTCGCCGACATCATCGAGTACACGGCGAAGGAGATGCCGAAGTTCAACTCGATCTCGATCTCGGGCTACCACATGCAGGAGGCCGGGGCGACGACGGTCCAGGAGCTCGCCTTCACGATCGCGGATGGACTCGATTACGTGCGGGCCGCGCTCTCGAAGGGAATGGACGTCGACAAATTCGCCGGTCGCCTCTCCTTCTTCTGGTGCATCGGCATGAACTTCTATCTCGAGATCGCCAAGATGCGTGCCGCTCGCCGCATCTGGGCGGAGCGCATGCAACAGGAGTTCGCGCCGAAGGACGCGCGCTCGATGATGCTGCGCACGCATTGTCAGACGTCGGGCGCGAGCCTGACCGAGCAGGATCCCATGAACAACGTGATCCGCACGACGGTCGAGGCGATGGCGGCCGTCTTCGGCGGTACCCAGTCGCTGCATACCAACGGCTTCGACGAAGCGGTCAGCCTCCCGACCGACACGGCCGCGCGTGTCGCCCGCAACACGCAGCTGATCCTGCAGGAGGAATCGGGCATTCCGGCCGTCGTCGATCCCTGGGGCGGCTCCTATTTCATGGAGTCGCTCACGGAGAGCGTCTACGTCGCGGCGAACGAGCTGATCGACGAGGTCGAGGCACTCGGCGGCATGACGCGCGCGATCGAGCAGGGCATGCCGAAGCTGCGGATCGAAGAGGCGGCGACGCGGCGCCAGGCCCGGGTCGATAGCGGCGAGGACGTGATCGTCGGCGTCAACAAGTATCGCCTCGAGCAGGAGGACGAGATCGAGATTCGCGACATCGACAACACGGCCGTGCGCGAGGCCCAGGTGGCGCGTCTCGAGCAGATTCGATCCAAGCGCGATGCCGGCGCCGTCGAAAAGGCGCTGGGCAGGATCACGGCGCTCGCCGAGAGCGGCGAGGGCAACATGCTCGAAGCGGCGGTCGAGGCTGCGCGGGTGCGCGCCACCGTAGGCGAGATCTCGGAGGCAATGGAGAAGGTCTTCTCGCGCCATCGCGCGGAGGTGCGGTCCGTCTCGGGCGTCTACCGCGCGATGTATCGTGACGAGGACGCGTTCGCTTCGGTCTCCCGATCCGTCGAGGCATTCGCCCAGGAGCAGGGGCGGCGGCCGCGCATGCTCGCCGTCAAGCTCGGCCAGGACGGTCACGACCGCGGGATCAAGGTCATCGCGACCTCGTTCGCCGACCTCGGATTCGACGTCGACGTCGGTCCGCTCTTCCAGACACCCGCCGAGGCGGCGCAGCAGGCGATCGACAACGACGTCCACGTCGTCGGCGTCTCGAGTCAAGCGGCCGGGCACAAGACGCTCGTGCCGGAGCTCGTGGAGGCGCTGAAGACCGCGGGTGCCCCGGATATCGCCGTGATCGTAGGCGGCATCATCCCGCCCCAGGATTACGAATTCCTGCGAGCGAACGGCGTCGCGGCGATCTTCGGACCGGGTACGCCGGTTCCCGAAGCGGCGGCGGAAGTGCTCGAGGTACTGCGGGCGCGCGCGGCGGCCTGATGCCTGCGGGATCGGAAGTCCCGCCCGCCGACGGGGCGGCGACGGAAGCCACCGCGGTCGATCCGACGGCGGTCGCGGCGGCGGCTCGCGCGATTCGATCGGGGGATCGCCGCGCGATGGCGCGCACGATCACGCGGCTCGAGAGCACGCGCGAGACCGATCGCGCCGATGCGGGCGCCGTGCTCGAGGCGCTGATCGCAGACAGTGGTAACGCGATTCGCGTCGGCATCACCGGTCCGCCCGGTGTCGGCAAGAGCACGTTCATCGAGGCGCTCGGCCTCCACCTCGTCGACGCAGGCAAACGCGTCGCCGTGCTCGCGGTCGATCCGAGCAGTCCCGTGACCGGCGGCAGCATTCTCGGAGACAAGACGCGCATGGAGCGGCTCAGCGTCCGACCCGAAGCCTTCATCCGTCCGTCGCCGTCGGGCGGCTCGCTCGGCGGTGTCGCCCACCGCACGCGCGAAGTGATGCTCCTATGCGAGGCGGCCGGCTACGACGTCGTCTTGATCGAGACCGTCGGCATCGGCCAATCGGAGGTCGCGGTCGCGTCGATGGTCGATTTCTTTCTCGTCCTGCTGCTGCCGTCCGGAGGCGACGAGCTGCAGGGGATCAAGAAGGGCGTCGTCGAGCTGGCGGACGCGCTCGTCGTCAACAAGGCGGATGGTGCGATGCTCCCCGCGGCCGAACGGACGCGCGTCGACTACGCCAGCGCGCTCGACCTGATCCGCGGCGGGTCCGACCAGTGGCGCCCGCGTGCGCTCGCGGCGAGCGCGCTCGAGTCGCGCGGGATCGAGGAGGTCTGGCAGACCATCCACGACCATCATGCGCTCATGAAGCGTTCCGGGCGATTCGAAGCACGTCGGCGTGAGCAGGCCAAGGCCTGGCTCTGGAAGCTCGTCGACGAGGGCGTCGGACGTGCCTTTCGCGAGCGACCGGGGATGGCCGAGGCGATCGCTCGCGAGGAGGCGGACGTCGAGGCGCAGAAGACGACCCCGGCGGCGGCGGCCCGAGCGCTGCTTCGACGCTTCGAAGGCGGCTGAACCCGATCCTCGCGATTCGCGCTTGATCCTTCGGACCGGTCGGCCGATGGACTCCGTGCGGCCGTGGCGCGGCGGCTCGCGACGCGTGCGTCCGCCCGCATTGGCCGCCTGCGCGCGACGGGGAGCGAGACGATGGTGCAGATCAACATGAGTAGTCGGGAGATCACCCTCAAGGTGGTCTATTACGGTCCGGCGCTGTCGGGCAAGACGAGTAACCTGCAGAAGCTGCACGAGATGATGGACGAGGCGACGCGCAGCCACATGCTGACGCTCGATACGAAGGACGATCGGACGCTCTACTTCGATTTTCTGCCGGTCGAGTTCGATACGGTCGGCGGCTTCTCGATCAAGATGAAATTGTTCACCGTGCCCGGCCAGGTGATGCACAAGTCGACGCGAAAGGTCGTGCTCGCGGGCGCGGACGCCGTGGCCTTCATCGCGGACAGCCAGCGGTCGGCGGCGAGCGCGAACGCCTACTCCTGGCGCGACATGGAGGCCAACCTCAAGGCCCATGGTCTCGATTTCGATTCCCTGCCCAAGGTCGTGCAGTTCAACAAGCGCGACATGCCCGACATCAAGCCGCTCGAAGAGATCAAGGATCAATGGGGCAACACGCCGACGTTCCCCGCGATCGCGACGCGCGGCGAGGGCATTCTGGAGACCTTTCGCGCGCTGATGCGTGAGCTCTATCGCGGCCTCGAGGAGCGCCACGACTTCTCCGCCAAGTTCTCCCTCTCCGAGGACGAGTTCCTGAAAGGCGTGATGAAGAACTTCAAATCGAGTGTCTGACCGCGCCGATCTGGCACGAAATCGTGTGATTGACACTCCAGTCAACGATGGATATCGTCCAAACGTTGAACCCCCCGGGTAGTCGGCTCGGGGCGCGCCCACCGCTGCCGCCGGAACCACCGCGCGCATCGAGCGCCGGGGTCCGTACGGAAGGTGTTCCCCCGCATCATGACGACGTCGACGAAGCTGCCCGAGCCATCCGCCTCGGGTCCCGATCGGTCGGTGCCCCACCGCGACAAGAAGGTCCGGGAGATCGCGCCGAGCCCCGGCCTCTCGACCATCTCCGAGGCGATCGAGGACATCGCCGCCGGCAAGATGGTGATCCTCGTCGACGACGAGGACCGGGAGAACGAGGGTGACCTCTGCATGGCGGCCGACAAGGTCACGCCGGCAGCGATCAACTTCATGGCGCGCTTCGGCCGCGGGCTGATCTGTCTACCCCTCGAAGAAGAGCAGCTCGACCGCCTGAATCTGGGCATGATGGTGCCCGATTTCGAGAACTCGACGCCCTACGGCACCGCGTTCACGGTTTCGATCGAGGCCCGCGAAGGCGTCACGACCGGGATCTCGGCGGCCGATCGCGCCCGCACGATCGAGGCCGCCGTGGCCCCCGATGCCAAGCCGAGCGATATCGTTCGACCGGGCCACGTCTTCCCGCTGCGTGCGCGCAAGGGCGGCGTCCTGCGTCGGGTCGGTCAGACCGAAGGCTCGGTCGACCTCGCGCGACTGGCGGGCTGCCACCCGTCGGGCGTGATCTGCGAGATCATGAAGGACGACGGCACGATGGCCCGGCTGCCGGACCTGATCGAGTTCGGTCGCGAACACGATCTCAAGATCGTGACGATCCGGGATCTGGTCTCCTACCGCCTGCGCAACGAGCAGCTGGTCTACCGCTCCGCCATCGCCCGAATGCCGACCAAGTTCGGTGAGTTCGAGGCGATCGTCTTCGAGAACGAGATCGATCACGTCGACCACATGGCGCTCGTGATGGGTGAGATCCAGCCGGGTGAGCCCGTTCTGATCCGCGTCCACAGCGAGTGTCTGACCGGCGATGCATTCGGGTCCCTGCGATGCGATTGCGGTGAGCAGCTCGAAGCAGCGATGCGCATGATCGCGGAAGAGGGGTCGGGGATCATCCTCTACATGCGGCAGGAGGGTCGCGGGATCGGGCTCAAGAACAAGATCAAGGCCTATGAGCTCCAGGACAAGGAAGGCCTCGATACGGTCGAGGCCAACAACCGACTGGGCTTCGGGGCCGACCTGCGAGACTACGGCGTCGGCGCGCAGATCCTCGCGGACCTGGGTGTCACTCAGATCCGCATCCTCACCAACAATCCGGGCAAGCGCGCCGGTATCAGCGGCTACGGCGTCGAGATCGTCGAGCGCGTCCCGCTCGAGATCGAGCCGAACGCGAACAATCTGAACTACCTGCGGACCAAGAAGGAAAAGCTCGGTCACGTCCTGCATCTGATGTCCTGAGCAGGGTTGCCGAGCGACGAACGCAGGCCCTTCGCCCGCGTGCCCGCGTACGCCTGAAGGCGAAGCGCGAAGAGTAGAGAAGAGAGAGAAGAGAGCATGTTCAAGTCGGTCGAAGACGTGATCCAACAGCTGAGCGACCAGCAGTACATCTGCGACAAGCAGATCGCGACGGTCGTCTTCCTGGCCCAGCAGCTCGGCAAGCCCGTGCTCGTAGAAGGTCCGGCCGGCGTCGGCAAGACGGAGCTTGCGAAGGTCGTCGCCGGGGCGCTCGGTCGCCAGCTGATCCGGCTCCAATGCTACGAGGGACTCGACGAGGCCAAGGCGCTCTACGAGTGGGAGTACTCGAAGCAGCTCCTCTATACGCAGATCCTGAAGGACAAGGTCGCCGAGACGCTGGCCGACTCGCAGACGCTCGCGGACGCGGCCGAACGCGTCGGCCAGCAGGATTCGGTCTTCTTCTCCAATCGATTCATCGTGCCGCGGCCGCTCATGCAGGCGATCAGCGCCGACGAGCCCGTTTTGCTGTTGATCGACGAGGTCGACAAGTCCGACCCCGAATTCGAGGCCTTCCTGCTCGAGATCCTCTCCGATTTCCAGGTCACCATCCCCGAGATCGGGACGATCGAGGCCAAGAGCCAGCCGCTCGTGTTCCTGACGTCCAACGACGCACGGGAGATGAGCGACGCCCTGAAGCGTCGCTGCCTGCACCTCTGGATCGACTACCCGAGCGAAGCGCTCGAGGTGCAGATCCTCGACCGCAAGGTCCCGAATATCGACAAACGCCTGGCCGAAGAGGTCGTGCAGCTGATGAATCGCATTCGCGAGCTCGATCTCAAGAAGACGCCGTCGATCTCGGAGACCCTCGACTGGGCGCGGGCACTGCTCGCCCTCAATGCCGACGATCTCGAGGACCAGATCGTCGGCGATACGCTCAACGTGATCCTCAAATACGAGGGTGACGTCCAGAAGGCCCAGAACGAGCTGTCGAAGCTGATCCAGAAGAAGACGGCCGAGCAGGCGGCCGAGAAGCCGCAACAGGCACCGGCGCCGCAGGCGGCCAAGAAGGGCATCCTCCACTAGGCGCCGGTGCGGCGACCGGACGAGACGAAGACCACTCGAGCGATGCAGAAGAAGATCATCGAATTCACGAACCTGTTGCGGAAGAGCGGGATCCGGGTCTCGGTCGCGGAGGGGATCGATGCGTTCAACGCGCTCGACGAGCTGTCCCTCGACGATCGCGAGGTGTTCCGTGATGCGCTGCGCTCGGCGATGGTCAAACGAGGTGACGAGATCCCGACCTACGACGAGCTCTTCGAGCTGTTCTGGTCGGGCTACTACGACAACCTGAAGAGTGCGTTCGGCGACATGCAGGGTGACCTCGCCGAGATGGGCATCGACCTCGAGCAGCTGCTCTCGCAGCTGGCCGAGATGATGCAGAACATGGAGGGCGACCTCGATCTGGGCGAGCTGGCGAAGGCGCTCCTGACCCAGGACCTCTCGCAGCTCGAGAATCTGATTCGTGCGGCCGCCGAAGAGGCGGGGACGGGTCGGATCGAGAACATGCTCCAGGTGGGATTCTTCAGTCGCCGTACGACCGAGCAGCTCGGACTCGAGGGCGCCCAGCAGGATCTCGAGGCACTCGCCGATCGGATGCGCGCCATGGGCATGGGTGACGAGCAGATCGCCCAGATGCAGGAGCTGATCCGAAAGCTGATGGAGACCGTGCGGCGTACGGTGCGGAACTTCACGGAGCGTGAGCTCCAGCAGCAGAACCACAACTACATGGAGAAATTCCGTCGCGAGATGCTGACGGAGAAGAGCTTCTACCATCTGACGGAGGACGAGATCCAGCGCATGCGCGAGGTCGTGACGCGGCTCGCGCAGCGGATCAAGAACATCCTCTCGATCCGCAAGAAGCGGCTGAAGCGCGGCAAGCTCGATCTACATCAGACGTTGCGACGCAACATGGCCCGAGGCGGCATTCCCTTCGAGGTGGTCTACAAGACGCGTCGCAAGGACCGGCCCAAGCTCGTGATCATGTGCGACGTCTCGTCGTCGGTCGCGAACGTGTCGCGGTTCATGCTCCAGTTCATGTACAGCCTGCAGGAAGCCTTCACGAAGATCCGCTGCTACGTCTTCGTCGCCGAGCTCGGGGAGGTGACCGACGTCTTCAATGACAAGGAAGTGAACAGCGCTGTCGAGAAGGCGCTCGACGGCGGCGACGTCATCAACGTCTACACGCGCAGCAACTTCGGCTACGCCTTCCACGAGTTCTGGAAGAACCATCTCTCGAGCGTGGACAACAAGACGACGGTCATCATCCTGGGCGACGCGCGCAACAACTACAACGACGCCAAGGCGTGGTGCATCCGCGATATCCAGAACAAGGCGAAGAACGTCGTCTGGCTGAACCCCGAGAGTCCGAGCGCCTGGGGCTTCGGCGACTCCGTGATGGATCGCTACCTTCCCTACTGCGACATCGTCGAGGAATGTCGCAACCTGCGTCAGCTCTCGCGCGTCGTCGACCAGATCGTGCTCTGATCACGCGGGCTGGTACGCTCTCGCCGGGAGGCATGCATCATGGCAGCATCACAGACCCCACTCGACGACGCTGCGGCGCCGAGCGGAGATTCGATCGCGGCGGACCTCGAGGCGCGCTTTTCGGGTGAGGTATCTGCGGGCGACGAGTCCCCGTTGCTGCTCGTCGCGTTGCGCGACATCGCGGTCGCGGCGGGACTCCTCTCCCTATTCGCGGCCGCGGAGGCCTGGGCCAGCATCTCCGGGCTCGCCTTCGCCTCCCTGCTCGCGACGGTCGACGGCTTGCTTGTCGGGCTCGCGACCTGTGCAATCGCGCATGAATGGGGCCATTTCGCCGGCGCGCGGCTCGGCGGCGGGCACGCGCCGCTCAAGCCCATCAGCGGCTTCTTCCCCGTCTTCGACTTCGACTACCAGCACAACGACAAGCGCGCCTTCGACTGGATGAGCTTGGGCGGGAACCTCGCCCATTGGGCCGTGCCGCTGGTCTATCTGCTCGCCCTGCCGATGGACGGCCCCGGGGCAGCGGCGCTGGTCGCCGGCGCGGTCGGCTTCGCCGTCTTCTCGAGCCTCGTCGAGGTGCCCGTGATCCGGAGGTCGCGATCGGGCATGGGCAGCCTGGCAGCGCTCGGCACGATCCCGAAGGACTTCGTCTCGCGGTACACGCCGTGGGCGGTTGGCGCGGCGTTGCTCGTCTTTCTCGTGCTCTGAGCTCGTGCTCTGAGCTCGTGCGCTGCGCTCGTGATCCGAGCCCGAGCGCATGGGCTTCGCTGCTATGGGCGTGCGACCAGGGCGTTGATGGTGGCGCGGAATGCGACGACGCGGAGGTGGCGATCGGCGAGTCGTGCCTCGAAGCTGGTCGAGTAGCCGCCGTCGAGGTTGAGGGCCGCCTCGGCGCCCTCTGCGACCAGGAATCGGGCGAGCTCGGCGAGCGAGACGCCACTGCTGGTGCTGCGGCGATTCAGCTCGAACGTGCAGCCCGACGCGTTGCACTCGCGCGATTCGATCGCCTCGGGCGAAAAGACGGCGTAGAGCCGAGCCGAGCCGTCCGAATAGGTCGCCACGGCCGAGCGCGCGTCGAAGGCGCGATCCGCCGTGCGACCGACGAGCGAGCGGCCGCCATCGACGATCCGATCGATCGATTGGAGCGCCTGATCGATCCGGGAGGGGTCGGGCAGGGCGTCTCGATGCACCACGCGCAGCCCCGCCTCGTCACGGACCAGAATGCCGGAGCCACCCTTGGGCAGCAGCGGGTTCTTCGTCGCACCGTCCTCGACGACCAGGCCGAGTGGCTTGCCGTTCGTGTCGTAGAAGCCGCCGTTGACAGCGACGAGCGGCCCCGCGCCCACGATCGCGGCGAGCGGTGCCGGCTCGGCATGGGCCTGGACGCGAAACGCGGTATCCGCGGGAAGCGTCGCTCGCACGACGTAGAGCGTGCGAAGTCCGGCGCGCGCCTCGAAAAGCTCGACCTCGATCCCGTGCTGGGACAGCTGGAGCGTGCGCGCGCCGAGTCGAATGCCCTCACCGGCGCGGCAGGCGCCCGCCACGAGACCGACGGCGAGGATCGCGGCTGCGATCCGGATCCGACGCGACGACCGACCCCCCAAGCGAGCGTCCCTCCGCCGCGCAGCGGGCTCGAAGACAGCGCGTCGTACGCGGGGCGCGGACTTCAGAGTCGATTCAGGGGGGAGAACTGAAAACGCCTCTCTTCCAGCTGCCGGAGCATCGGAAGAGAGGCGTTCGTCAGGGGGAGGGGCGGTGGACTCATTCAATGGGGGGTGAGAGGTTGGACATTTCAGAAGAAATGGCCAATCCACCGCCACTCCGTAACCCTATGACTTGGGGCCATTATGGCGGCCTTCCAGGGCTTGTCAATCGCTAGCTCACCGAGCCTCGCAGATAAGTCGAAAAGGGTTCAAAAACAGACCTTTTTGTGGGTTTTCGAGAATCGTGCTGAACGGTTTCGGGGCGGACCGAGACGGCTTGCGCGTGCCGCCAATCGACGCGTTCCGGGCCCTCCGTTACGTTCGGCGCGTTTCGCTGGAGAATCGGGGTGGACGCTGCCTCGACGGGGAATTTCCTGTGGCCGAACGCCGTTTTTCGCTGCGCACCTACGGCTGTCAGATGAACGTGCACGATTCGGAGAAGCTGGCGACCCTGCTCGAGGATGCCGGCCTGGCCGCGGCGTCCTCCGAGGGGACGGCCGACGTGCTGGTGATCAACACCTGCTCGATTCGCGACAAGGCCGAACACCAGCTCTACAGCGATCTCGGCAAGCTCCGGACATGGAAGGCGGAGAAGCCCGGCCGGGTCGTCGCCGTCGGCGGTTGCGTCGCCCAGCAGGTCGGTGACCGACTGCTGTCGCGATTCGAGCAGGTCGATTTCGTGTTCGGGACCCACAATCTGCGCCACGTACCGGAGCTGCTCGAGGGCGCGCTCGCAGGTCGGCGGGCGGCCTGGGTGGCCGAGAACGACAGCCCGGCTCGCTTTGCGCTG
This sequence comes from Myxococcota bacterium, assembly GCA_965223565.1. Lineage (GTDB taxonomy): Bacteria > Myxococcota_A > UBA9160 > UBA9160 > UBA4427 > UBA4427. Next base: position 35,765 of record CBDCWV010000010.1, read on the forward strand.
CCGACCCGGCGCGCCGAGCCCGCTACGGGAAGACGCCACAAGGCCTTCGTGACCGTGATGGAGGGCTGCGACATGTTCTGCAGCTTCTGCATCGTGCCGTCGACGCGGGGCCGCGAGATCAGTCGCCCGGCCGCCGAGATCGAGGCGGAGGCGCGCGCCCTGGCCGATCAGGGAATCGTCGAGCTGACGTTGCTCGGCCAGACCGTGAACGCCTACGGGCGGCACGACGTGCGGCGGGGTCGCGCGGCGGCGGCGGGCACGATGCCCTTTGCCGAGCTGCTCGCACGCCTCGACGCGATCCCGGGTATCGAGCGGCTCCGCTACACGAGTCCGCACCCGCTCTTCTTCGACGAGGCATTGATGGCGGCGCACGGGCGCCTGGCATCCCTCAGTCCCCACGTCCACCTACCGGTGCAGAGCGGCTCGAATCGAATCCTGGAGGCGATGCGGCGGCGCTATACGCGCGAGCGGTACCTCGAGATCGCGAGGGAGCTGGGCGCCGTGCGCAGCGACCTCGTGATCACCTCCGATCTGATCGTCGGCTTTCCGGGCGAGACCGAGGCCGACTTCGAGCAGACGCTGGCGCTCGTTCACGAGGCCGGTCTCGTCGACAGCTTCAGCTTCAAGTACTCACCGCGGCCCGGTACCGTGGCCGCGGACCTCGCCGATCCGGTGCCCGCGGAAACGGCGCAGGCCCGCCTCGAGCGCCTGCAGAGCCAGCAGCGCGAGCAGACGCTCGCCTATCATCAATCTCGAGTGGGGCAGGAGACCCTCGTTCTGATCGATGGCCCCAGTCGCCGTGGCGGTGATCAGCTTTCGGGTCGAGATGCCTACCAGCGGGTCGTCAATCTCGATCTCGAGCCCGCCCACGGGCTGCAGCCCGGTGATCGCGTCCGGGTCCGCCTGGTCGAGGCGACGCCGCATAGCCTGCGAGCCGTGCGAGCGGAGCCATTCCTGCGCCGCGCCTCTTGAGACCCGCCGCCAGCGCCTGCGCGCGATGGCCGCCTTCGCCCGGGGCCATCCCTGTGGCTGTCCCACCGCTGCGAAATCCGTCGACGTATCCGCTTGACCTCTAGTCAGGCCCGGAACAGGCCGATGAGCACGGACGTGTCGACTTTGTCCGCGGGCACGGCGGGTGACGCGTCGCGCGTACCGTTCGCCGCGGACTCCGGCGTCGACGATCGAGGGGTCATGAGCAGGGCGCGCATACTCGCAGTCGACGATCAGCGCTATTTCCGCGAGCTGATCGAGGGTCTGCTGACCGACGAGGGCTACGCCGTCGAGACGGCCGACTCCGCCGGGTCCGCACTCCACCGACTCGAGGCCGCCGATTTCGACGTCGTGATCAGCGACCTGGTGATGCCCGGCGTCGACGGCGTCGAGTTCGTGCGTCGCATCCGCGAGCGTCGACCGGATCAGTCGGTCGTCGTCGTGACGGGGGTGGTCGACGTCAAGAGCGCCGTCGAGGCCATGAAGGAGGGCGCGACGGACTACATCCTGAAGCCCTTCGATCGGCAGGCGCTGCTCGACGCCCTCGACAAGATCCTCTCCCGTCGCCAGCTGCACGACGAGCATGCGCGGCTGATGGCCGAGAATCTGGAATACATGGGCGTACTCTCGCTCTTCGAGCGGGCGACCGGACTCTTCTCGACGCTCGCCGTCGAGCCGCTGGCGGAGCGATTGCTCGAGGGACTCTGCCTCGAGACCGGGGCGCAGGCGGCGGTCGCGTGGGTCGCGGCGGATCCCGGTCGCCAGCTGCTCGAGCTGGTCGGTGCGCATGGCCTGGTCCGGGTCGAGGGCGAGCCCGAGTCGATCCAGCTCGCGGAGGCAGAGGCGTCGTGGTGTCCGGGTCTGGCCGAGGCACGATCGGTCGTCGCGGCGGCGGACGACGCCGGCGGGCCGGGCGAGTCACTCTTCCTCCCGCTCCGCGCGGACGGCCTGACATTGGGGGTCGTGCGTCTGAGCGATCGGCTCGACGGCGGCTCCTTCGAGACGACGGATCGCGCGGCGGCAGAGAAATTCGTCGAGTTCGGCGGCGTCGCGATGCGCAACGCCATGCGTTTCCGCGCGCTCGAGCGCCGCTCGCTGCGCGATCCCGACACGCGCGCCTACTCGCACGCCTATTTCGACGATGCGCTTCGCAACGAGATCCAGAAGGCCCATCGCTTCGGCCACCGCCTCTCGGTCCTGCGCATCGCGATCGAGGCCGAGGCCGCCTCGCGCGTGATGCCGATCGACGGCGCCGACATTGCCCTCGACGATCGCAATCAGGTCGAGGCGGCTCGCCGCATCGAGGGCACCTTGCGGGCGACGGATCTGTTGGCGACGGCCGAGGACGGCGCCTTCCTCGTTCTGCTGCCCCAGACCGACGCGCTCGGTGCCGGCGTTCTGGCCCAGCGCGTGCGCGCCGCCTTCGACGCGCTCTGGGAGGGTCGAGCCGCACCCGCGGTCCAGTTCGCGACGACGACCTACCCGGTGGACGGCACGCGATTCGAGACCCTGATGGAGGTGCTCGAGCGGCGCGTCGAGCGAACGCGCGAGAGTCTGGTGGTGGCGCATCCCGAGCTGCTGATGGCGGCTGCGACCGACCCGATGCTCGACCGGCTGGTCGCGCTGGGGAGCGACGCGCCCGCGGCGATCGAGGGACAGATCCTGCGATTCGTGCTCGAGGACATCGCGCGCCGGCCGGCGGATCGCGGTGTGCTCTTCGTATCGCCCGGACTGCGCTGGCTGCCCGACGTGCTCGACAGCTTGCACGAGATCCGGGCGCAGGCCGTCCGGACCGAGATCGTCGTGCTCGCCGAGGGTGAGGCGCGCGAGCCGCATCCGCAGGTCACCTGGGTGAGCAAATCGGCCCTCGACTCGAGACGCGCCTTCGTCGTCTACTTCGGCGATGGGCCCGCCTACGCGATGGTCGGACGACAGGCGCCGGCCAGCGACGAGGTCCGGGTGTTCCAGACGGCCGATCGCCCCCTCGTCGAGCTGCTCGCCTTCGCGCTCCAGCGCGAGCTCGGCATCGTGCTGTCGGTCTGATCCGGCGTCAGGGAGGTTCGAAGGGACGCGCATGTCGACGGATCTGATTCTCATCGCGGACGGCAACGCTGGCCGCGGCAAGCGGATCGCGACCTCGCTCGAGGCGGCCGGCCACGCGTGTCGCGTCGCGGCCGACGGCGCCGCCGCGCTCGAGATGGCGCTCGCGGACACGCCGCGCCTGATCGTCACGCGCGGAAATCTACCCCTGTTGTCGCCCGACAAGCTGGTCGAGATCCTGCGCGCCAATCCGCGCACCCGCAGCGCACGGTTCCTGTTCCTGGGACTCGAGGCCAGTGAGAGCGAGCAGCTGGCCGGTGTCGGTGACGAGACCCTCGAGGCCTCGGCCGAGACGAACGAGATCCACGACGCGGTCGAGCGCCTGCTCGAGCGCGAGGCGCGTATCGCCAGCCTCGAGGAGCGCGCCGAGGCCGATCGCGAGTTCGAAGGCGAGCTGGCCGAGCTGCGACCGGCCGAGCTGCTCCAGCTGCTCTCGCTCCGGCGTGCCAGTGGGCGGCTGACGTTCACGGCCCTGCTCGATGATGGCTCCTCGCCGAGTGGCTGGGTGCTGGTCGGCGACGGAGAGATCCACTCCGCGGAGACCGGCCGCGCCCGGGCTGCGAAGGCGCTCTTCCGAATGCTCGATTGGCAGCAGGGCGAGTTCCACTTCGAGCCGAGGTCCGTGGTCGGGGCACACGAGCTGCGTGCGCCGACGCGGTCGCTTCTGCTCGAGGGCCTGCGCCAGCGCGAGGAATGGAATCGGCTGGCGCCCCGATTCCCGCCCCTGGCCTCGCCCGTCAAGCTGACGATCGGACGGGACGAGCTACCCGATTCGCTCCATCCTCTGACGCAGGCCGTCGTCGCCCGGCTCGACGAGGCGGACTCGGTGGCGGAGATCGTCGACGCCTGCCCCGAGCCGGACTACCAGGTGCTTCGCACGCTCCACACGCTCGCCGAGCGCGGCCTCGTCGAATTCGGTCGGGCGCGGATCGCCGCAGCCGAGGCGAGCGGTCATGCGCTGTTCAACGAGGCGCAGTGTCGGCGCTTGCGGGCGTTCGCTCTGCAGGGCCTGTCGCGCGAGTCCGCCCCGCCTTGCTGCAAGCTCGTGGTCGTGGCCGTCGAGCAGGCGATCACGGAGCGTTTCGCGGCGCTCGTCGCGAAGGTGCCCGGCGCCGAGCTGTCGCCCCGGGTCGAGCGCGGCGAGCTCACGTCGGGCGACCTGGAGTCGCTGGCCCATCTCGACATCGATGGTGATTTCGGAATCGACCTCGTCCATCTGCCGCGCGACACGAGCTTCGAGGCCATCTGGCCGTTCGTGGGCCATCGCGCGCTCGGCACGATCTTCCTGCTCGACGCGAAGATGGGTGTCGCGGCGGCCGGTCTGACGCCGATCGGTGAGGCGTTGTCCGAGGCGGCCGATGCCCGCACGTTTCACGTCGTCCTGCTCGGCGAGGGCGAGCGATTGTCCCCGGACGAGCTGAGGGACAACCTCCGGCTGATCGACGACGCCAGCCTGTTCCTGCTGCCGCTCGAGGCGAACAAGGATTCGGCGTCGGTGCTACGCAGCCTCTTCGCGAGGATCGTCCCGTGAATCCCGGGGTGCTGAAGGGATTCGCGCTCTTGGCCGAGTTCAGCGAAGCCGAACGTGAGGCCCTCGCGGATCTGCTCGAAGAGCGGAAGCTGCCGGATGGCAAGAGCGCCTTCCGGGAGGGCTCCGAGGGTGAGGGGCTCGTGCTGCTCGTCGAAGGGCGTCTCAAGCTCAAGAGCAAGCGAACGGGCCGTGCCCTCGGCGAGCTGGCGGCACCCGCGCATCTCGGGGCCGCGTCGCTCTTCGCCTTCGGCAAGCGCGAGATCACGGCACTCGCGGTGGGGCCGACCACGATCGCCTTGCTGCCCCGCGCCGGTCTGCCGCGGTTGGCCGACGATGCGCCACGAGCCGCATTCAGGCTCGCGGAAGCCGTGGCGGGTGAGCTGGCGACGCTCGCGCGCTCGGGCATCCCGACGCTCATCGAGCACGATCCCGAGTCCGACGCCGCCGCCTCCTGACGCAGCGTCCGACGCGGGATCCGCCTCCGAACCCGGGCATCCATTGCGCACGGCCCGTACAGCGGCCCGCACCACGTCCGAGCGTTCGCGTTGGTTGACCCTCCGGAGGCCGCCGCTTATCCTCCGGCATCGATCTTGCGCGGGGGGCGGCGACGATCCGAAATGAGTCAACCGGAGATCCGTGAAGGACTGACGTTCGACGACGTGTTGCTGGTGCCAGCCGCGTCCGAAGTGCTGCCGAACGAAGTCGATCTCCGCACGCGCCTCACGAACGACATCGAGCTGAACACGCCGCTGGTCTCGGCGGCGATGGATACCGTGACCGAGCACGAGACGGCCATCTGCATGGCGCGTAACGGCGGCGTCGGCATCGTGCACAAGAATCTGTCGGTCGAGGAGCAAGCTGCCGAGGTCGACAAGGTGAAGCGCTCCGAGTCGGGCATGATCGTCGACCCGATCACGATGCGCCCCGAGCAGCCGATTCGCGAAGCGCTCGAGGTGATGAGCCGCTTCAAGATCTCCGGCGTGCCGGTGACGCGCGATGGCAAGGCGGTCGGCATCCTCACCAACCGCGATCTGCGCTTCGTGAAGGACGTGACGGCCGAGATCTCGACCGTGATGACGAAGGACGACCTCGTGACGGTGGCGCCGGGCACCACGATGGAGCGGGCCCGCGAGCTGCTGCATCAGCACCGGATCGAGAAGCTGCTCGTCGTCGACGAGCGCGGCGACCTGTGCGGTCTGATCACGATCAAGGACATCGAGAAGACCGAGCGCTATCCCGACGCCTGCAAGGACGATCTCGGTCGCCTGCGCTGTGGTGCGGCGGTCGGCGTCGGTCCGGATCGCCTGGCACGCACCCAGGCGCTGGTCGACGCGGGCGTCGATGTGATCGTCGTCGACACCTCGCACGGCCACTCGGCGGGTGTGCTGCAAGCGATTCGGGAGTTGAAGGCGAACTTCCCCGAGCTCTCGATGGTCGGGGGCAATGTCGCGACGGGCGAGGGGGCCGAGGCGCTGATCAAGGCCGGGGTCTCTGCGGTCAAGGTCGGAGTCGGACCTGGCTCGATCTGTACCACGCGGGTCGTAGCGGGCGTCGGTGTGCCCCAATTCACCGCGATTCGTGATGCCTCGGAGGTCGCGGCGCGGGCCGGGATTCCGGTGATCGGGGACGGCGGGATCAAGTTCTCGGGCGACGTCGTAAAGGGATTGGCGGCCGGGGCCTCGACGATCATGATCGGCTCGCTCTTCGCCGGTACCGACGAATCGCCAGGCGAGGTGGTGCTGTTCCAGGGACGTTCGTACAAGGTCTACCGCGGCATGGGCTCGCTCGGTGCGATGGCTGCGGGCAGTCGCGATCGCTATTTCCAGGACGACGTCGAGGCCGAGAAGCTCGTGCCGGAGGGAATCGAGGGGCGCGTGCCCTATCGCGGCAGCCTGTCGCAATCCGCTCACCAGCTCCTCGGCGGTCTCCGCTCGGGCATGGGGCTCTGTGGCGCAGTCGATCTGGAGAGCCTGCGTGCGAACGCACGCTTCGTGCGGATCTCGTCCGCCGGGCTGACGGAGAGCCACGTCCACGACGTGATCGTTACGAAGGAGGCGCCGAACTACCGTCTCGAATGAAGGCTTCACCCCCCCCAGCCGATTGCCGAACGAAGCCGATCGCCTCGCGAAGACCCGCGGAACCCCAGCCGCCAACCGGAACCGACCTCCCATGTCCGTGCGACCCCCTGTCTCGAGCTCGCGGATCCTGATCCTCGACTTCGGGGCCCAGTATTCCCAGTTGATCGCGCGACGTGTCCGCGAGGGGCACGTCTACTGCGAATTGCATCCCGCCGACCTCGCGCTCGCCGAGATCGAGGCCTTCGCGCCCGACGGCATCATCCTGTCGGGTGGGCCGAGCTCGGTCCTGGCCGACGACGCGCCCGACATGGATCCGGGCGTACTCGAGCTGGGCGTGCCGATCCTCGGGATCTGTTACGGCCTGCAGCTGCTCGTGGCGAAGCTCGGTGGCGAAATCGAAGCAGCGGCGGATCGTGAATACGGTCGCGCGCGGCTGAAGATCGAACGCGACGATCCGCTCTTCGCGGGTCTCCCGACGCACGACGAGCACGTGGTCTGGATGAGCCACGGCGATCGCGTGCTGGCGCTGCCCGAAGACATGCACGTGATCGCGAGCTCGGGGGGCTCGCCCTTCGCGGCCGTGCGCTCGACCCGGCGACCCTTCTGGGGCGTGCAGTTCCACCCCGAGGTCGTGCACACGGATCACGGTCGCGAGATGCTCGAGAATTTCGTACACGAGATCTGTGGCTGCGCGCCGACGTGGACGATGGCCTCGTTCGTCGACAGGGCCGTCGAGGCGATTCGTGCCCAGGTCGGAGCCGGACGCGCCGTCTGTGGCCTGTCCGGCGGCGTCGATTCTTCTGTCGCGGCCGCCCTCGTCCATCGGGCGATCGGTGACCAGCTGACCTGCATCTTCGTCGACCACGGCATGATGCGAAAGAACGAGCGCGCGGAGGTCGAGGCACTCTTCGCGGAGTCGCTCGGCGTGAAGCTGGTCTCGGTCGACGCCTCCGAGCGCTTCCTCGCCGCACTCGAAGGGGTGAGCGACCCCGAACGCAAACGCAAGATCATCGGCAATCTCTTCATCGAGGTGTTCGACGAGGAGGCCGCACGGATCGGCGGAGAGGAGAGCGCGGTCGAATTCCTCGTTCAGGGCACGCTCTATCCGGACGTGATCGAGAGCGTCTCGGTCAAGGGCCAATCCGTCACGATCAAGACGCATCACAACGTCGGTGGGCTGCCCGAGGACATGAAGCTCGAGCTGGTCGAGCCGCTGCGGGAGCTCTTCAAGGACGAGGTGCGTGCGGTCGGTCGCGAGCTCGGTCTGCCCGCGCGAGCGCTCGGGCGACATCCCTTTCCCGGCCCGGGACTCGGCATCCGGATCCTGGGCGAAGTCACGCGCGATCGACTGGCGCCGTTGCGCGAGGCCGACGCGATCATGGTCGAGGAGATTCGCGCAGCCGGTCTCTACGACGAGATCTGGCAGGCGCTCGTCGTCTTCCTGCCCGTTCAGAGCGTCGGCGTGATGGGCGATGGTCGGACCTACGAGAACGTCGTTGCAGTGCGCTGCGTGTCGTCGACGGATGCGATGACGGCCGACTTCTCGCACCTGCCCTACGAGGTTCTCGGACGCATCTCGAGTCGCATCATCAACGAGGTCGCCGGCATCAATCGCGTCGTCTACGACATCTCGAGCAAGCCGCCCGCCACGATCGAGTGGGAATAGGAGGGCGCATGCCGAAGCCCTTCGTCCATCTGCATCTCCACACGCAGTACTCCCTGCTCGACGGAGCGATCAAGCACAATCCGCTCTTCGAACGCGCGCGCTCGGCCAACATGCCGGCGGTCGCCCAGACCGACCACGGCAACCTCTTTGGAACGGTCGAGTTCTACGAGAAGGCGCGCGCGAACGGCGTCAAGCCGATCATCGGTTGTGAGGTCTACTTCGCCGGCGGCTCCCGCTTCGACCGTGAGAAGAAGCAGCGCGAGGAGACGGGTTACGACGCGATCAATCACCTGCTGCTGCTGGCGATGGATGCGACGGGCTATCGCAATCTGATGATGCTCGTCTCGAAGGCCTATCTCGAGGGCTTCTACTACAAGCCGCGGATCGATTGGTCGTTGCTCGAGCAGCACCACCAGGGATTGATCTGCACGTCGGGCTGCCTGTCGGCACCCGTGCCGCGCACGATCCTGGCGCACGAGCCCGACAAGGCCTGGACGATGGCGCAGGACTTCCAGCGACTCTTCGGGGATCGCTACTACCTGGAGGTCCAACGACACGGGATCCAGGCGCAGGAGGTCGTCAATCAAGAGCTGTTCAAGATGCACCACGACCTCGGCATCCCTCTCGTGGCGACGAACGACGCACACTATCTCGAGGAGCACGATCACGACGATCACGACGTGCTGCTCTGTGTCGGCACCGCCGCCATCGTGGCCGACGAGAAGCGTTTCCGGTTCGATGGTCAGGGGTTCTACGTGAAGGATGGCGACGCCATGCGGGAGGTCTTTCACGACCACCCGCAGGCGGTCGAGGCGACGCTCGAGATCGCCGAGCGCTGCGACGTCGAGATCCCGATGGGCGAGTACCACATGCCGGATTTCCAGGTTCCGGCGGACAAGACGCTGGACGAGGTCATGGAGGAGCAGGCCTGGTCGGGGCTGCGCAAGAAGCTCGGGATGGCGCCCGACGAGCCCTTCGAGGGCGAGCGCAAGCGCTACGTCGAGCGACTCGAGCACGAGCTCGGCGTGATTCGGAAGATGGGATTCCCCGGCTATTTCCTGATCGTGGCCGACTTCATCAATTACGCGAAGGCGAACGGCATCCCGGTCGGCCCGGGTCGGGGCAGCTCGGCGGGAAGCCTCGTCGCGTACGGCATGAACATCACGAACGTCGATCCGATCGAGTACGACATCATTTTCGAGCGCTTCCTGAATCCCGAACGGATCTCGATGCCGGATATCGACGTCGACTTCTGCATGCGTGGTCGCGAACAGGTGATCCGCTACGTCGCCGACAAATACGATGGCGAGCTGCCGCCGCGCGACGAGAACGACGAGCGACACGAGCTCGAGGGGAAATACGACGCCATGAAGGTCGCGCAGATCGTGACCTTCGGGACGCTGCAGGCCAAGGCCGCGATTCGCGACGTCGGTCGGGTGCTGGGCCTCTCGTTCGGTGACGTCGATCGAATCGCCAAGCTGATTCCCGACGTGCTCGGCATCAAGCTGGCAGACGCGATCACGCAGTCGCCGGAGCTGCGGGCGCTGATGGACTCGGATGCTCAGGTCAAGCGCCTGATCGATACGGCGATGAATCTCGAGGGCCTGACGCGACACGCCTCGAAGCACGCGGCCGGCGTCGTGATCGGCACGAAGCCCCTGATCGAGATGGTGCCGCTCTACAAAGATGCCCGATCGGGCGACGTCATGACCCAGTACAACATGGGCTGCGTCGAGCAGGTGGGGCTGATCAAATTCGACTTCCTGGGGCTGAAGACGCTCACGTTGATGGCGGATGCGGAGCGGATGATCCGGAAGAAGCCCGGCTTCGAGGCCTTCGACGTGAATGCGATCCCGATGGACGACGAGCCCGCCTACGATCTGCTCTGCGAGGGCGATACGGAGGGTGTCTTCCAGGTCGAGTCCTCGGGCATGACGGACCTCGTCCTCAAGCTCAAGCCGCGCACCTTCCGCGAGATCATCCCGCTGGTCGCGCTCTACCGTCCGGGTCCGCTCCAATCCGGCATGGTCGACGACTACGTCGGCCGAAAGAACGGCACCACGAGGGTCGAATACCTGCATCCGACGATCGTCGATCTGACGGAAGAGACGCTCGGCGTGATCGTCTACCAGGACCAGGTGCTGCAGATCGCCCAGAAGATGGCGGGCTACAGCCTCGGCGAGGCCGATCTGCTCAGGCGGGCGATGGGCAAGAAGAAGCCCGAGGTCATGCAGGAGCAGCGAAAACGCTTCGTCGACGGCTCGGTCGAGAACGGGATCGACGGCGGCGAGGCCGGACGCGTCTTTGATCTGATCGTCGAGTTCGCGGGCTACGGATTTCCGAAGGCGCATTCGACCGCCTACGCCTACGTCACCTACCAGACGGCCTATCTCAAGGCGAATCATCCCGCCGAATTCCTCGCCTCGGTCCTGACGATCGAGTCGGCCAACCACGATCGGCTCTCTCGCTACATCGCCCACGTACGCGAGAGGGCGATCGAGATCCTGCCGCCGGACGTGAACGAATCGGAGCAGGATTTCGGCGTCGTCGACGGCGCGATCCGCTTCGGCTTCTCCGGCATCAAGAACGTCGGCGCCGGCGCGATCGAGGCGATTCTCGAGGCGCGACGGGAGGACGGCTCCTTCGAGAGTCTCTTCGACTTCGCGGATCGGGTGGATACGCGGAAGGTGAATCGCCGCGTCGTCGAGGCGCTGGTCAAATGCGGGGCGTTCGATTCCCTGCATCCGGGTCGCGCTTCGGTCTGGGCTTCGATCGACTCGGCGCTCGAGCGTGCGGCCGCGTCCCAGCGCGATCGTGCCGTCGGGCAGGAGAGCCTCTTCGGTGCGCTCGGTGAAGGCGATGGCCTGGCGGCGCCGAAGCTGATCGAGACCGCGGATTGGGGCGAACGCGAGCGATTGAGCCACGAGAAGGAGCTCCTCGGCTTCTACGTGACCGGGCATCCACTCGGCGCGGTCGCGCCGCTCCTGTCGCGCTTCACCGACACCACGGCGCTCACGACGACCGGGAAGGCGGGCCGTGAGGTCCGCGTCGGCGGCCTGCTGACGAGCCTGCGTGAGACCCGGACGAAGCGTGGCCAGCGAATGGGCTTCGGCCAGCTCGAAGACCTCGAGGGGAGCTTCGAGCTGGTCATCTTCTCCGAGCCCTTCGAGCAGCACGTGGCACTGCTGCGCGCCGCCAAGGACGAGACCAGCGCGGAGGGGACTCGTGGCCCGATTCCGCTCGTCGTGCATGGTACGCTCGAGGAGGGAGAGCCGCCGAAGATCCTCGTCCGCGACGTCACACCCCTCGATCAGGCCGAGGAGAAGCTCTCGGCGAGCCTGCGTGTCCGCGTCCAATCGCCGGACGTGACGCGTGATCGGTTGATCGCCTTCAGGCGCCTACTCGGGTCGCACGCGGGCGATTGTGGCGTCTATCTTCACATCACCATCCCCGGTGAGAGCGAGACCGTGCTGGGGGTGGGTGGCATCCGCGGAGTCGCGCCCAGCGTCGAGCTGTGTCGCGAGGTCGATCGACTCTTCGGGAAACCAGTGACGGAGCGCGCGCTATGACCGTTCGATTGGCTGTTCTCGTTTCCCGGCAGCGGCCGGCGCGGAACGCCGCGCGCCAGACCGGGGCGCACAGGTGGCTCGGCTGGCTGGTGGCCCTCGTCGTGGCGCTGCAGACGACCGTGGCATGGAGCGAGGTCCAGCGGGTCGAGTCCGTGGGCGTCTACGGCATCCGCCAGGGTCAGCAGTCCAACCTGAACCCGCGCGACGAAGCGATCGCGCGGGCGCGACGAGAAGGGGTATCGCGGGTAGCCCTGGAGCTGATTGGGGAGTCCGGCGCGGGACTGCTCGGCGACGGGGCGGCGGGTGGCGGGTTCGGCGGCGACTCGACGATTCCCCCGCTCGAGGGCAATGGCGCGGAGGGGCGCGCCGCAGAGGACGTGCGGCTCTCGCGCGATGCGCCGACGCCGGATCAGACTGCGATGCTCGAGTCCGCTCTGGGTGAGGAAATGCTGCCGTATACGCGCAGCTACAGGATCCTGGAGGACAAGGGCGAGCTGCCGGCCCTGTTCGCGGATCAGCCCGACGTGCGGACGGAATACGTGGTCGTGGTCGAGGTGGCGGTCGACGTCGATCGCTTGAGCAGCGCACTCGAACGCGCCGGACTCGTCGCCGCGCGAGACGCTGACGACGCGCTCGCGCTCGGGGATCACGGCGAGGCGGTGACGGTCGAGCTGGTCGGGCTGGCCCGCTACGAGGCACTCGCGACGGTACTCGAGGCGCTCCGAGGTCAGCTCGGCGCGACACGCGTGCGTACGCTCGAATTCGAACGCGAGCGACAGCTGCTGGCGGTCGAGGGGCCCTTCGGTGCTGCGGGCCTGTCGGCCCGACTCGAGCGGTACCGGAATCCCCAGCTCGTTCTGGAGCCGATGGGCGTGGACTCCGGTACGGGGCGGGTACGCGTCATGGCGCGCTGGTATCCCGAGGCCGAGAGCGCAGCGGATGCGGCGGACGCGCCACCCGAGAGCTGAGTCGGCGTGGCCACGGGGACCCGTACACGATTGACACGCCCAGATCAAAAGGCTAACTAAACCGCCGCCTTAGCTGGATTTCAGGCACGTAGCTCAGGGGTCTAGAGCACCGCCTTGACATGGCGGGGGTCGGCGGTTCAATTCCGCCCGTGCCTACCAGCTGGGGAGATCCCCCGCCGCAGATCCGGTCCGGCCGGGCCGGAGCCGGAGAACGACGAATTGGCATCGCAGCAGGCTGACAGGATGCGTCGGATTCCGACGTCGCGCGAGCGGCGCAGCCGGTGCGTGGGCCGCTGCGGAGCCGTGGCGCGCGCCGCCCATCCGTCTCGCGATTCGTCGTCCGGTTTCCGATGAGCACCGCCGCCAGCCGGATCACGATCACGTTGCCCGACGGAAAGGCCCTCGATCTGGCTTCGGGGACGACCGTGCTCGAGGTCGCCGCCGAGATCGGGCCGGGGCTGGCCAAGGCCGCACTCGCGGGTCGAATCGGTGGGCAACTCGTCGATCTGCGTCGGCCGCTCGTCGAGGATGCAGCGCTCGAGATCGTGACCGGCAAGGACGCGGACGGGGGTGACGTGATTCGCCACTCGGCGGAGCACGTAATGGCGGACGCCGTCAAGCGGCTCTTTCCCGAAGCGCAGGTCGACGCCGGCCGCGCGGATCACTCCGAGAAATTCCAATACGACTTCCTCGTCGACGAGCCGTTCACGCCGGAGGACATCGAGCGGATCGAGAAGGAGATGAACTCGATCCTTGCGGAAGGCGCCGGCTTCGAGCGCGAGGTTCTGAGTCGCGACGAGGCGGCCTCGCTCTTCCGGTCCCTCGGCGAGGAGCTCAAGCTCTCGCGGCTGGCCGACATCCCCGACGACGCCGAGATCACCGTCTTCCGCCACGGCGATTTCGTCGACCTGTGTCGCGGTCCGCACGTTCAGCACACGAGTCAGATCGGCGCGATCAAGCTGCTCGAAGCCTCGGGGACCTACTTCCGGGGCGACGAACGCGGTCCCAAGCTCCAGCGCATCTACGGCACGGCCTTCGGGAGCAAGAAGGCGCTCAAGGCCCATCTCACGCGAATCGAGGAAGCGAAGAAGCGGGACCATCGTCGCGTCGGTCAGGATCTCGGCCTCTTCCACCTCGATGCGCTCGCGCCCGGCTCACCCTTCTACCTGCCCAAGGGCATGGCGCTCTACAATGAGCTGATCCGCTTCATCCAGGACCTCTATCCGAAATATGGCTACCGCGAGGTACTGACGCCCCAGCTCTTTCGAGCGGAGCTGTTCAAGACGTCGGGGCACTACGACAAGTTCCACGACGACATGTATTGGTTCGCGGGGTCGGACGAGGGCGAGGAGCTCGGCGTCAAGGCGATGAACTGCCCCGGCCACTGCCATCTCTTCGCCACCGGAAAGCGGAGCTATCGCGAGCTGCCGATCCGCTGGGCCGAGTTCTCGCGGCTCCATCGCAACGAGCGCAGCGGCACGCTGAACGGCATCACCCGCGTGCGCACCTTCGCGCAGGACGACGCGCATATCTTCTGCGAGCCGGACCAGGTCGGGGCCGAGATCGACGGCTTCTTTCGCATGACGTCCGAGGTCTACGAAAAGCTCGGCGTCGAGGGCGTCGAGATGGCCGTCTCGACCCGACCCGAAGAGTTCCTCGGCGAGGCGGCGGACTGGGACTTGGCGGAGCGCGCGCTGATCGAGGCCGTCGAGCGCGCGGGATTCTCGTGCCAGGTCAAGGACGGGGAGGCCGCGTTCTACGCACCCAAGGTCGAGGCGGATTTCAAGGACGTGCTGGGGCGCGCCTGGACCCTCGCGACGATCCAGATCGATATGGCGATGCCCGCCCGCTTCGGCCTCCGCTACGTGGGTCGAGACGGCGAGCTGCACCAGCCGGCCATGCTCCACCGCGCCGTGCTGGGCTCGCTCGAGCGCTTCATCGGGATCTACATCGAGCATACGGGCGGGGATTTCCCCTTCTGGCTCTCTCCGCTCCAGGTCGTGATCCTGCCCATCGCCGACCGCCATGCCCCGCGCGCCCGGGAGCTGCAATCGGCACTTTCGTCGGCCCGCGTACGTGCGGAAGTCGACGATCGGAGCGAAACTCTGGGATTCCGCATCCGGGAAGCCCAGACGCAGAAGATTCCGCTCACGCTCGTGATCGGAGACGACGAGGTCGAGGGGGGGACGGTCTCCCCGCGGCTCAGGAAATCGAAGCAGGCCATGGAAGCGATGTCGGCCGAAGCGCTCGTGGAAGCGCTCGAGCTCGCGAATGCCGAGCGACGCCTGACACCGTTGGCCTGAGGAGGAAAGTCAGATACCTGCCCGATCCAAGTTCCGAATCGTGCAGCCCGAACGCGACGCGACTCGGGTGAACGAACGTATTCGAGTCCGAGAGGTCCGTGTCATCGGGGCCGACGGCGAGCAGCTGGGCGTCATGCCGCCCGAGGAAGCGCTCGTGATCGCCCGCGACAATGGCCTCGATCTCGTGGAGGTGGCGGCGAACTCGCGCCCCCCCGTCTGTCGGATCATGGACTACGGCAAGTTCAAGTACGAGCAAAAGAAGAAGAACGCGAGCAAGAAGTCCCACTCGGCCACGCTCAAGGAGGTGAAGCTCCGACCGGGGACCGATCAGCACGACTTGAACTTCAAGCTGAACAATGCCCGCAAGTTCCTGATGGAAGGCGACAAGGTAAAGGTGACGGTGATGTTCCGCGGCCGCGAGATGGTTCATACCTATCGTGGGCGCGAGCAGCTGAACGCCGTGCTGGAGCAGCTCGGCGCGATCGCGAAGCTCGAGAGCCCGCCGCGCATGGAAGGCCGGTTCATGTCGATGATCCTGGTTGCCGACCGCGAGGCGGTCGCCGAAGCGAAGAGAGCCGAGGAGGCGGAAGCGGTCGGCGGGACGGAGGCGGACCAGGCGACGTCGGGAGAAGCCGACGCGGCGCCGAAGAAGAAGCAGAAGGTCGAGGAAGACAAGGAGCCCACGCCTGTGGCCGAGGGCTCTGCGGATGTCTCGACGAAGGATACGGCCCCGACGGCCTGAGCCGATCGGGGAGAGACGCAGAATCGAAGGCGGAGAGCCGCCGGGGGAGGGCAAGACATGCCCAAGATGAAGACCCATCGCGGGTCAGCGAAACGCTTCAGCTTGACCGGAACGGGCAAGCTGAAGCGAAACAAGTCGAATCGCCAGCACATCCTGACCAAGAAGCGCACGAAGCGTAAGCGTCAGCTGCGGCAGCACGATCTCGTCTCGGAACACGACGAGCCGCGTGTGCGAAAGCTGTTGCCCTATCTGTAGCGGTCACAAGCACCCAGTCGCTCGAACGGGCCGAGGCACGCCCGTCGGGCCCGCCCGGAGCGCCGCGAGTCGGTGTCTCCGGCCATGACGAGGAACGAGGAAGATGCCGAGAGTGAAGCGAGGCGTCTCGGGCGCCAAACGACGTAAACGCGTCCTGAAGCGAGCCAAGGGCTATTTCGGCGGTCGCAGCAAGCTACACAGCGTCGCCGTCGAGGCGGTCGAGAAGGCGGACAAGTACGCCTATCGCGACCGCCGCCAGCGAAAGCGCGAGTTTCGCGGTCTCTGGATCGCCCGGATCAATGCTGCCGCGCGCCAGAACGGACTCTCCTACAGCCGATTGATCGCGGGTCTGAAGGCCGCGCAGATCGAAGTCGACCGCAAGCTGTTGGCTCAGCTGGCACTCGAGGACCCGGCCGCCTTCACGGCGCTCGCAGAACGCGCGAAGCAGGCGTGACACACGGGGCTGCGCCGCAACGCGTACCACCCTGCGGCGCTCGAGCACCGGGACCCGAGAGCGCGCGTCGCCGGAAGATGGGGGAGGGCGGACGATGACGAAAGCCGAGATCGTCGAGCAGATCTACGAGCGCGTGGGCTTCTCGAAGAAGGAAGCTGCCGAGCTCGTCGAGAAGGTCTTCGAGATCGTGAAGGAGACGCTCGCCGAGGGCGAGAAGGTGAAGATCTCCGGCTTCGGCAATTTCGTCGTTCGCGAGAAGAACGCGCGGAAGGGGCGAAACCCCCAGACCGGACAGGAGATCCTGCTCGACGCCCGACGCGTACTGACGTTCAAACCGAGTCTCGTTCTGAAGAACGTCCTGAACGAGACGGAGGTCACGGACGCCGATCGAGCGGCCGAGGCCGCAGAGGCAGAGCGCGACGCCACGGACGTCTGACGCATCCACGGCAGCCAAACCCTCCCTCGCGAACGAGCACGATTTTTTTTCACCCTCCGATCGTGCGAGGTGAGGCGGCTCGTGGCATCGTCGCTCCAAGGACGAGGTTCGGGGGGCATATGTCGGAGAGGTCGGGTCGGTCGAAGGCGTCGAAGAGCAAGGGACGCCGTAGCGCACGCGCGGGCACTTCCAGTCCCACCAAGTCGAAGAGCGGGAGCCGCGTGGCGAAGCGATCGAAGTCGACGACCCCCACCCGTGCGAAGAAGAAGACCCGTGCCGCGCGGTCGCGGGCTGCGGCGAAGCCGGCCGCGGCGGTCGATGCTTCGGGGGGTGCGACCGACGTTGCGGTCGATGACCGTGCCGCGCGTGCGGCGCTTCGCGATTCCGACAAGCTCTATTACCGGATCGGGGAGGTCAGTCGCCTGACGGGGGTCAAGGCGCACGTGCTGCGCTACTGGGAGACGGAATTTCGCTGGATGGCGCCCCCGAAATCGCGGTCGAAGCAGCGGCTCTATCGCAAGCGTGACATCGAGTTCGTCTGGCTGCTGAAGCGCCTGCTCTGGAGCGAGCGCTACACGATCGCGGGTGCGCGCCAGCGCATTCAGGATCTCGGCGTCGAGAAGGCGCTGGCCCTGCTCGACGAGGACGCAGTGACCGCGGCCACGAGCGCTCGCGCGTCGGGATCCGGGACGCGCGAGATGGACGCTGCGGAATCGCCGGCCGCGCCCCCGGCGACGTCGAATCGGTCGGCCGGCTCGGCGGCCGATTGGGCGTCGTTCCGCGCCTCGCTCGACCAGATCCAGGGGGAGCTCGTCGCGCTACGCGACGTGCTTCACGACGGGGCCTAGCGCGCCGGGCGTCTGGAATCCGCGATGGCCTCGATCGAAGAGAAGTACCGACGCGCCTTCGCAGAGACCTGTGATCCCCATTCGTATATTCCGCGCGACGCGACGGAGGCGGCGTTGCTCTCGATTCGTCGCTGGATCGAATCGAGCGCGCGCGGCTCGACGCTTGCTGCACTCGTGAGCTCACCCGGACTCGGCAAGACGCAATTGCTTCGCGTGGTCGAGGCGTGGTTCAACGCGCGGTCGCAGGGCTCCGATCGCGGGATGGCCCGGATCCGTCGCGCCCTCTATCTTCCCTATGCCGGCCTGTCTCCGACCGATCTCAGCTGCTGGGTACTCGGCCTGCTCGGCATTCCGCCGGATTCGATGGTCATGCCCGACGACGACCCGTCCGCGATCGAGGCTCTGATGGCGCTTGGTCGCGGCTTCGAGGATCCGTTCCTATTGATCCTCGACGATGCGGATTCGATGCCGGCGGAAACGCTCGAGGCCCTCGTCGAGCGCCTCCCGATCGAAGCCTCGCCGCTCAAGATCCTGATCGGCCTCAACATGGATTCGAAGGCAAGCCGACTGCTCGCCGCACTCCATCCCCTGCAATCCCACGACGTGCTCTTCCGCCGCAGGATGAACGTCGCCGAGACCGCCGAATACCTGCGCGGGCGGATGCGCTGGGCCGGGTTTTCCGACGAGGCGATCGCACGCATCGACGAAGAGGCGGCGGAGCGTATCCACTCCCTCTCCTCGGGTATTCCGCGTCGCGTCCACGCGATCGCCACGACGTTCTTCGAGTCGGAGGCGCAGAAGCGTCCCGACGAGCTCGAGGTCAAGTCCCGGCGCGAGCACTGGATGGGACGACCGATCGAAGACGATTTCGGCACCTGAGCCGGCAGGGGCGCCGAAGGAGCGGCCGCACGGCGGGCACGCCGACACCCACGCGCGGCGCGTGAGCGTCGACGCCCGTCAGCCAGTGGGCTAAACCTACGCGCTCGTCGGGCCGTGGCGCAGTCTGGTAGCGCGCTTGACTGGGGGTCAAGAGGTCGCGGGTTCAAGTCCCGCCGGCCCGACCACGAGGTGCTCGCCTGCCTCGTGTCGATCATCTCGGCGCAGGTCGTTAGGCGAGTGTCGCGCGAGCCGGGTCGCTCCACGGAACGCGCGGCCGTCGTCGTCTCGGAGCTCGAACGGAGCGCTCGTCGCATGCCGCGCCTATCCCAGCTCTCCCGCTCCGTCGCCGGCCGAGTCGTCCTGATCACGGGAGCGGCCAGCGGGATGGGTCGAGCGACCGCGTTCCTCTTTGCCGACGAGGGCGCGCGGGTCGCCGTCACGGATCTGGCTCGTGATGCGGTCGATCCGGTCGTGGACGAGATTCGTCGGGCGGGGGGCGAGGCCGAGGGCTTTTCACTCGACGTCGCGGATCGCGAGCAGATCCATCACGTAGTGGACGCCGTGCACGAGGCGCTCGGACCGATCGACATTCTGGTCAACAATGCGGGGATCGCGATCGGGGCGTCGCTCGAGCAGGCCGACGAGGAGTACGAGCCGGTTTGGCAGCGCGCGCTCGACGTGATGTTGTCCGCGCACCAGCGGATGGCACGCGCCTGCCTGCCTCAGCTTCGGCGCGATCGGGCGGGGCGGATCATCAACATCGCCTCGACCGAGGGGCTCGGTGCGACGGCGGGGACCGGGCCCTATACGGCGGCCAAGCATGGCGTGATCGGGCTTACGCGATCGATGGCCGTCGAGCTCGGTGCCCAGGGCGTGACCGCGAACTGCGTCTGCCCCGGGCCGATCCTGACTGGGATGACCGAGGCGATTCCCGAGGCGGCGCGGGCGAAGTTCGCGCGACGACGCGTGCCGCTGCGTCGCTACGGGAGCCCCGAGGAGGTCGCTCACGCGACGCTCAGTCTGGCCCTCCCGGCGGCTTCCTACCTCAATGGCGTGGTGCTTCCGGTCGATGGCGGTATGACCATCCAGAACGCCTGAGCGTCGAGCGGGACGCGCGCTAGCGAGGAATCCATTGGCTGAACGCCCGAACCAACCGAACGACTCGCAGCCCGCGACGTCGAAGATCATCGTCACCGGCGGCGCCGGCTATATCGGATCGCATACCGTCGTCGACCTCTTCGAGCACGGCTACGAGCCGATCCTGATCGACGACTTCTCGAACTCGGAGCGGTCCGTGCTCGATGGGCTCGAGGCGATTTGTGGTCGGCGACTCGTTTGTCACGAGGTCGATTGTCGCGATCGTACGGCACTCGCGTGCGTCTTCGAGCAGGAGGGCGGCGGACGCGAAATCGGTGGGGCGATCCATTTCGCCGCCTCCAAGGCCGTCGGCGAATCGCAGGAAAAGCCACTTCTCTACTATGGCAACAATCTCGGCTCGCTCGTCAATCTACTCGAGGCGATGGCCGAGCATGGCGTGCACGATCTCGTGTTCTCGTCTTCCTGCACGGTCTATGGACAGCCCGAGTCGCTTCCCGTCACGGAGGCGACGCCGACGGCGGCGCCCGCCTCGGTCTACGGTGCGACCAAGAAGATCGGCGAGGACATCCTGCGAGACTGGATCGCCTCGGGCGCACCCCATCGCGTGACGCTGCTCCGCTATTTCAACCCGATTGGCGCGCATCCGTCGGGTCGGATCGGTGAGCTGCCGCTCGGGCCGCCTCAGAACCTCGTCCCGATCATCGTCGAGAGCGCGGCCGGACTGCGCGGCCCCGTCGAGATCTATGGCGACGATTGGTCGACACCCGACGGGACCTGCATCCGCGACTATATCCATGTGCTCGACCTTGCCGCCGCGCACGTGGCGAGCCTCGCCTACATGGCGGCGCAGTCCGAGACGTCGCTCGTCGAGGTGCTGAACGTGGGGACCGGTCGTGGCACCTCGGTACGCGAAGCGCTCGACGCGTTCGAGTCGGCGACTGGCGTTCGCGTCGAACGCGCGGTCGGGCCACGTCGACCGGGCGACGTCGAGCAGGTCTTCGCCAATTGCGACAAGGTCGAGCGGATCCTCGGCTGGAAGGCGACCCGCACGATCGAGGACGCGATGCGAGACGCCTGGGCCTGGCACGAGGCGCGGACGAAACGCGCGGGGGCACCGGGCTCGTAGGGTGTCAGGATCACCGCGCGGCGACCAGGCGGCGTCTCAGGCCCCGGCTTCGCTCGCGATCTGGGCCAGGTACTCGCCGTAGGGGTTCTTGGCGAGCGCGTCAGCGCGCGCCCGCACCGACTCGGCCGTGATCCAGCCATTGCGTAGCCCGATCTCCTCCGGACAGGCGACCCGCAGCCCCTGACGTTCCTGCACGGCCTGGATGAAGTTGGCTGCCTGGAGCAGGGCCTCGTGCGTGCCCGTGTCGAGCCAGGCGACGCCGCGACCGAGTAGCTCGACCTGCAGCTGGTCCC
The DNA here is from genome assembly GCA_965223565.1 of Myxococcota bacterium. GTDB lineage: Bacteria > Myxococcota_A > UBA9160 > UBA9160 > UBA4427 > UBA4427. The sequence goes on from CBDCWV010000010.1 coordinate 57,101, forward strand.
GTGCGAGGTAGGCGAGGTTCACGTCCGTGATCTCGAGCTCGCCGCGCGCGGACGGCTGGAGCCCGCGCGCGATCTCGACGACCTGGTCGTCGTAGAAGTAGAGGCCGGTGACGGCGTAGTTCGACTTGGGCCTGGCGGGCTTCTCTTCGATCGAGAGCGTCTTGCCCTTCTCGTCGAATTCGACGACGCCGTAGCGCTCGGGATCGTGCACGTGGTAGCCGATCACGGTCGCGCCACGTGTGAGCCCTGCCGCGCGGCGGATCGCGTCGGGAAAGCCGTGGCCGTAGAAGATGTTGTCGCCGAGTGCGAGGGCGACGGGATCGCCCGCGATCCAGTCGGCACCGATCAGGAAGGCCTGGGCGATTCCCTTCGGCTCCGCCTGGACGAGATACTCGATCTCGAGACCGAACTGACTCCCGTCTCCGAGCAACCGCTCGAAGAGCGGCGTGTCGTGTGGCGTCGAGATCAGCAGGATCTCGCGAATGCCGGCATGCATCAGCGACGAGAGAGGGTAGTAGACCATCGGCTTGTCGTAGACCGAGAGCAGCTGCTTCGAGACCGCGCCCGTGGCCGGCAGCAGGCGTGTGCCCGATCCGCCGGCGAGCAGGATGCCCTTCATGACGGGGCCTCCCCGCCGTCGGCGATCGCGCCGCGGGTCGAGGGCGCCACGTCGAGGCCGCGTCGGTCGCGCACATCGGCCTGTGCCTGGATGGCGACCCGCCAGGCCTCGTTCTCGAGATACCATGCGATCGTCTCTTCGAGCGCCGCCTCGAAGCGGTAGCGCGGCTGCCAGTCGAGCGTACGCGCGACCTTGCTCGCATCGATCGCATAGCGGCGATCGTGACCGGGTCGATCCGACACGAAGTGTTTGAGATCGAGATAGCTCGACAAACCCTGGGCCTTCATCGCGGGGTTGTCGGTCGCCGGCCTGTACTTTTCGAGTCCGGCACAGATCGCATCGACGACCTGCAGATTGGACCGTTCGCTATTGCCGCCGAAGGCGTACTGCTCGCCGACCTCGCCGGCTTCGAGCGCTCGGACGATCCCCTCGCAATGATCCTCGACGTAGATCCAGTCGCGAATATTGCCACCGTCCCCGTAGATCGGCAGCGGCTTGGCTTCGAGCGCGTTCAGGATCATCAACGGAATCAGCTTCTCGGGAAGCTGGTAGGGTCCATAGTTGTTCGAGCAATTCGTGACCACCGTCGGCAGGCGGTACGTGTGATGGTAGGCGCGGACGAGCAGGTCTGCGCTCGCCTTCGAGGCGGAGTAGGGCGAGTTCGGGGCGTAGGGTGTCTCTTCCGTGAAATAGCCGTCGGGGCCGAGCGAGCCGTAGACCTCGTCCGTCGAGACGTGGAGGAATCGGAAGTCCGCGCGATCGCGAGCGTCGAGCTCCGCGTAGTGGGCGCGGGCGGCCTCGAGCAGCTCGAAGGTGCCTCGGATATTCGTCTCGATGAAGGCCCGGGGACCGTCGATCGAGCGATCGACGTGGCTCTCGGCGGCGAAGTTCAAGATCTGACTCGGACGATGCGTGTGGAAGGCGTCGTCGACGTCCTCGGTTCGGGCGATGTCGCCCTCGATGAAGACCAGGCGATCCGGGCTCGCCGGCTCGGGACCCTCGGCACCCCGTAGATTCTCGAGACTCCCGGCATAGGTCAGCTTGTCGAGCACGACGATTCGGACGTCGGGTCGATTGCGTAGGACCCAGCGGACGAAATTGGATCCGATGAATCCGGCGCCGCCAGTGACGAGCCAGGTCGGCGACGCGGGCTGCGTGGGCATTTCGGAGATTCTCCTCGATGCGGCGCGGCCCGGATCGGACGCCTCGCTCGCAAGGTCGGTCACGGAATTCTATCGGGGCGCCCGCGGATCGAGTTGAAGGGAATCCGGTCGCTCGCGGGATCCGAGGGGCGGCGATCGGTGGCGCTTCCGCTCAGGTCGCGTCGGGGATCGAGCCGATCACGGGCAGCGGCACGAGCGTCTCGAGGTGGCCCTCGTCGATGACGACGGCCATCAGGAGCTCGCGCAGGATACCGATCGCGAGTGCGATGCCGAGCGACGCGACCAGGCCGGCGCAGGCGATGATCCAGCGCGGGAAGACCGGCTTGGTCGGCGGCAGCGCGGAGTCGAGTCGCGTCAGCTGAGCTCCCTGCTGCGCGCTCTCCAGACTGAGCGCGAGCTCGGCGTTCTTGAGCTTGCGCAGGTACTCGATGTAGTTCTCCCGAAGGATCTGATCCTTGCGGAGCAGCGCGTCGTATTCCTCGGCGACCGCGGGCGCGACGTCGACGCGTTCCTCCAGCTGTCGGACCTCGTCGTCGATCTGCGCGAGTCGTTTCTGCTCGAGCGCGATGCCCTCCTGGATCTGTCGGATTTCGGCACGTGCGGCCGCGGCGACCCCCGTGATCTCGGCGGCCGCGGCGCGGTCGTATTCGGCGACCTGTCGCTCGAGCGACTGGACGAGCGGATGTTCGTCCGTGTAGACGGCGCGCGCGTTCTGGAGACGAATCTGCAGAGACGCGAGCGTGTCGCCGTCGTTCACCGTGTTCCCGGGGCGGGCGCGGGCGAGGCTCAAACGGGATTCGTGGTCGCTGATTCGGAGGATCGCACTGCGGCGTTGCTCTTCGAGACGTTCGAGCTTCGAGGTGACGGCATTCTGCTCCTCGGGAAGCGCGCCGCGATGTTCGCTGCGGAACTGTGCAAGCTTGCGCTGGTGCTCGTTGAGTGCCTCGTCGGCGCGATCGAACTCGCGTTGCATGAAGCGCGTCGTGATGCGGGCTTGGCGGCTGCGGTATTCGACGTTGGCGTTGATCATCTTGGCGACGGTCGCATTCACGACCTCCGCGGTCTTCTGCGGCTCGTCGCCGGTCAACGTCACGGCGAAGGCGACCGATTGCGGCGCGCCGCGGGCGAGCGAGCGTGGTGAGATCGGGGCGACCGAGAGCTCGCGACCGAGCCGGAGGGCGAGCACGGAGAGCTCGGTGTTCTCGCGTTCCTTCGCGTAGAGATTCGTCTCGACGATGATCGAAGAGAGACTGTCGCGCGAGAAGACCTCGGCGCGAATCGTCTCGAATTGTTCGAGGATGTTCGCGATCACCGTCGTCGGAACGTACTCGTCGGGAATGCTCTTGGCCGTCAGCGACATGGTCGCCACAGCTTGATACCGGAGCGGGTAGTTGAGCGTCACGAGTGCCGTCAGCGCGAGCAGCGGCACCAGGAGGATCAGGATCAGCTTGAGCTGGCGGCGCAGCACGCCCATCGGGTCTCGCAGCTGCGCTGGCAGCGCCGCGCTCCGCCCACCCGACTCTTCCTCGAGGTCGTCGTAGTAGGAAGCGTCGCTCATGATCGCCCTTCCGTTTCCGCCGTTCCGAACGCATCGTCTCGGCCGTCGCCGCCTCGAGCTCGACCGGCGTCATCGCGACCCTGGCCCCCTTGGGCCTGGCTACCTTGACCATAGTAGGCGTAGTAGGAGCGCTGGTCCTTCTTGGGTGACGAGTTGAGGACCGTGCCCAGCAGCTTGCGCGGCGGAACGAGCTCGATCGCGTTGCGAATCGCGCGCGTTCGTGTCTGGCCGGCGCGCGCGACGAGCAGGCCGGCGTCGACGTAGCGGAGGATCACCTGGGCATCGGAGGTCGCGAGAACCGGCGGGGTGTCGATGATGATGTAGTCGAAGCGTTTCTGGAGCTCGCGCAGCATCGTCTTCAGATGGGCCTGGGCGAGCAGGAATTCACTCTCGAAAGACGGCTCCTGCTCGAGCAGCAGGCTGAGCCCCGGCAGGTCGGTGTCGAGCAGGGCGTCGGCCACGTCGACCTCGCCGCGAAGGACGTTCGAGAGCGGGCAGGGCACCTCGAGCCCCAGTCCCTTCGCGACGCTTGCGCGATGCAGGTCGAGGTCGACCAACACGACGCGATTCAGCTGGTCGAGGCGGCAGAGCTGAAAGGCGAGATTGCACGAGGTCGTGGTCTTGCCGTCGAGCGCTTCCGCGCTCGTCACGACGATCGAGCCGATCCGGCGGGACTCGGCCATCTCGCTCACCTTGAGCGCCAGGCGTCGGTACTGTTGGGCCGTCGCGCTGTGGGGCTCGCGCAGCGAGGCCCGGGTCGGATCGGTCGTCTCGGCCAGGTCCTCGAGAATCGAGACGCGCAGCCGAGCCGCTTCGAGCTGGCCCGTGACGTCTGCAGTCCGCAATTCACCGGCAATCCGCGCGCCAGCCCGTGTCTCGTCGGAGGGGTCGGCGGCCTCGTCGCGATCCTTCGGACGCGCTTCGCGGGCAGGCGCCGGCCGCGCGTGACGCAGCACGGCGGCGGGGTCGATGTCGGGCTTCGCCTCCGTGCGCACGGGTGCGACCGGAGTCCGCTCTTCGGCCGAGCTCCGGTCGGCCTGTCTGAGCGCGTCCGCAATTTCACCCATGAATCCGTTACTCCATGCCGACCGGACTAGAACGGTCGCGATCGGCCTCTCCTGGTCCCCGAAGGCCTCGCAGGGGACCGTACCAGAGCCTGCTCCGCGGCGATCCCCCACAGCTGGGGCGGCCCGCCCGCGGTCCCGGCGCAGCCAGCGCTGGGAGAGTACCCGCCGGGAGCCCTTCGGTGACATCCCAATTCGGTCTCGTCGCCATCCTGCCCATCACTTGCCCTCGATCGAGCCCGGTCGCTTCGGGCCCGAGCGTACCGGGCCCATCTCCTCAAAACATCGTTTGATCCTCTTCGGACGCGGCGCGGCCTGGCCTCACGCCTTTCCACGGACCCAAGCGACCCTGCGCTCCCCGGCACGTCTCGGGCCCGCGGCCGAGCTTCGGGCTTCGCGTCGGCAGGTCCGCGCGAATCCAAGCGTTTTCTGGACCGATCGGCAGTTTTCTGGCGGCTTTTCGGCTATGCCTTGCCCGAACCCGCATTGCATTGAGGAGGCACGAAACCAGACAAATCAGACTGGATCCAGTTTTTGCTCCTCTGCCGCGCGGCGTCGGCCGATGCTCCTGTTCCGGAATCTCGGGAAATCGGTCACGCACGACCGCGATGTGGTCACACACTCTATGGACCGCGATTGCGAGCCAGCCGGATCCCGATCGAAACCCTGCTGTGGAGACTGCGCGACCGTAGATGCTGAAAGACCACCACCGCCAATTCTTTGCTCTCTTGATCTGCTCCGACGTGTTGATCTGCGGGGCGGTGTTTTTTTCCCTCTTGATGTGGCCCGCGGCGAGTGGACTCGACGCCCTGCCGCAGCCCCTGCCGACCTCGATCCTGGCGCTCGCGATCGCGGGCTTCGTCGCCTGGCCGGTCGCGTTCCAGTCGATGGATCTGTATGCGTCGATGCGCACACGGGACATCTCGGGCTTCCTGATCCGGCTCGCGGCTGCTGGACTCGCGACCAGCACCGTGCTCGCAGCGATCGCGTTCACGTTCTCCGCGCCGGTCGACCCGGCGTTTCCCTTCTTGTGCGGTGCGGCACAATTCGCCGCGCTCGGAGTCTCGCGGGTCGTCCTGTTCATTCCGCTCCGTGCGGCGCGGCGTTATGGCCGCAATTTTCGCAATGTCTTGATCGTGGGCTCGGGGCCCCGTGCTGCCGAGGTGAAGCGATCGATCGACGAGCGACCCGATTGGGGACTGCGCGTCGTCGGCTTCGTGGACGATCAGGACACCCCGATCGACCCGCGCCTCAGTAACGCGCGACTCTTCAAGCTGCAGTCGATGCCCGAGCTGCTGCGAGAGCAGGTCGTCGATCGGGTGATCATCGCCTACCCGCGCTCGATGCTCTCCCAGCTGTCGCCGCTCGTCAGCGTCTGCGCCAGCGCCGGCATTCCGTTCACGATGCTCGCGGATCTCTTCGGCGACTTTCTGCCGCCGCCCCGCGTGACCGAGTTCGGCTCGCTCGCTGCCCTCGATTTCGCCCCCGTCCACCACAATCCGTTCCTGCTCTCCGTCAAACGCGGGATCGACGTTCTCGGCGCCGCGGTCGGGCTCGTGGTGGCGGCCCCTCTGATCGGACTCTCGGGATTGGCGATCTGGCTGGACGACCGCGGGCCGATCTTCTTCCGGCAGATTCGCTGCGGGCTGAACGGTCGGACCTTCACGATGCTGAAGCTACGCACGATGTGCGTCGACGCGGAGGCGCGGAAGGCCGATCTGGCAGAGCTGAACGAGTGCGAGGGGCCGGTCTTCAAGTGTCGCGAGGATCCTCGCGTGACCCGCGTGGGCAGGATCCTGCGCCAGCTCAGCCTGGACGAGCTGCCACAGCTCTGGAACGTGCTGCGTGGCGACATGAGCCTGGTCGGGCCGCGGCCACCGGTGCCGGAAGAGGTGATCCAGTACCAGACCTTCGAGCGCCGCCGGCTCTCGATGCGACCCGGCATCACCTGTCTGTGGCAGGTGAGCGGTCGCAGCAATATCAGCTTCGACCGCTGGGTCAGGCTCGATGTCCGCTACATCGATTCCTGGTCGCTCCTGCTCGATATCCAGATCCTGCTGCGCACGATTCCGGCCGTCCTGAAGCGCGACGGTGCGCACTGATCCGGCGACGATCGGCTCATCGCCGCGCGCAGCCGTAGCCGAATCGGCGATCGATCGCATCCGCAGCCAGATGGCTGCCTTCCTCCGTCAGGTGTCCATCGAAACGAAAGTAGGTTTCTTCGGTCGGCCGAGCGGCGAGCACCGGCGTCAGATCGACGTACGCGATCTGTAGGCGATCGAGGATCTCGCGCGCCTTCGCTACCGGTAGCAGGGCATCACGACTCGCATCGTGCGCGTTCGGGGGCGTCGTCGTTGCCGGCGGTGTCGCGGCAGCGAGGCGTGCTTGCTCGACGGCCTCACGCGTCGGGATCACGACGACGCGCGGCGCGACGCCAGCGCCCCGCGCGAGTCGATCGATCGCAGCCAGCTCGCGCTCGTAGATCTCGGCGGCCTGCACCAGCGGACCTTTCCGCCAGGCCTGCGGTCGCGCCAGCTCTTCGAGCATGCGCGCATAGGGCGACTCCGCCTCCGTGGCCAGCTGGTGATACACGGCCGTGGCGAGCCGGTAGAGATGCAAATTGCGCTTCAGGAAGGATTTGATTCCGGGGTCGTTGCCGAGGATGCCGTCCGAGACGACGACGTCCTTGTCCTGCAGCGTGTCGTTGAAGTCGTTGCCGACGTAGGTCGCGAGCCAGAGTCCAGCGATTTCGAGGGGCTCGGCCAGGCGGTGCTCGAGCGTCATGCGATATTGCACGGGTCCGTAGCCGGCGACGGCGGCGTTTCGCGTCCGGCCCGCTGACCGCCCGGCGAGCAGGCCGACGAAGGCGTGCTCGTAGTCGAGGCCGTGCCCGAATGCGTACGAGTCGCCGAGCCAGAGATCGACGCAGTCCGAGGCGTTCGTCGTGGCGGCCAGGCCCGTCGCAACGCGTTCGCCCGCCGCATCGGTCACGACCGACCAGCTCGTCTCCCCCGTCTCGACCTGATCTCGCGCCTCGGGCTCGAGCGCGTAGAAGGGAAGCGTCGGGTGCTCGCGGTAGATCGCGAGCCACGAGGTCGGCTGGGGCGCGACGATGCGGATCGCCAGCTCCGCAAAGACGAGACAGAAGACGAGCGTGAAGGCGAGCAGGAGGAGCTGAAAGAGCAGGAGTCGCGACGCCGAAGACGTGCCCCGCGATCGGCGAGACATGATTTACCCCTCCTGAGATAGCCACCGGCCGGACGGCGGGGCGGCATGCTACCAAGGGAGCCGCGCAGCTGCCCCGGGCATCAGAACGCGTTCCGGCCATCAGTCGCTCCGGCGTTTCGCCGACCAGCCAGTCGATGCGGTCCGAATCGACCGAACGGGGGTCGGACGTTTGCCGCATCATCATCCCGGATCGCGCGGTCGGCGGCCTCGGCTCGTGCGATCCCCATGGCATCCACGCGGCGGGAAGAGGAGAGGGGACGATGTCCGGTAATCACACCGTCCTCGCGCCGATCATGCTGGCGCTCTGGGTACCGATCACGTTGGTGCTCTTCGCGCGCCTGCGACCGACGCTCGCCGCGGCGATCTCCATCATCGGATCGGGACTGCTGTTGCCCGCGAAATACGCCTTCGATCTTCCGTCTCTACCCCCTCTCGAACGAGAGACGGTGGCGGCGATCGCCTGTCTGCTCGGCATGGGCGTCTTCCACCGCCCGCGTCTGGCCGAGCGGATCCCGTTTCAGGGGACCGAGTTTCTCGTCCTCGTGATGGTGCTGGCCGGCGTCGCGACGGTCTTCGCGAACGGCGATTCGATCGATACCGGCAAACGCCTGCTGCCGGCCCTCAAGCCCTGGGACGCGATGCCCTTCGCAGCACAGGCGGTCTTCTTCTACTGGATCCCGTTCTTTCTCGGGCGCGTGCTGTTTCGCGACCCGAGTGATCTGCGCGATCTCTTCCGCGTCTTCGTCGTCGCGGGCCTGCTCTACTGCCTACCGATCTTTTGGGAAGCGCGTATGGCGCCGAGCCTCCACTATCGGATCTACGGGGTCCACCCGGCCGGCTTCGTCATGTCGAAGCGTGAGCTCTTCTTCGGCTGGCGACCGATGGTCCTGGTCGGCACGGGGCTGGCATTGTCGATGTTCATGTTGATGGCGGCGCTCTCGGCCTGGATCCTGCGGCGCACTGCGCCGCCTTCGCGCAAGAATCTGATGACCGTCGTGGCCGGTGGGCTCAGCTTCTTCGTCGTGATGTGCAATAGCGTCGGCACGATCGTGTATCTCTTCCTGCTCGTACCGATCGCAGGCTTCGCCGGCAAGAACCTGCAACGCATCACGGTGGTTTCGTTCTGCACCCTGGTGCTCTTCTTCCCCATCTTGCGTGCGACGGACATCTTCCCGACGGACCAGCTGGTCGCCGCCGCGGCGCGCTACTCCGTCGACCGCGCGGACTCCCTCGAGTATCGCTTCGACAACGAGGACATCCTGCTCGCCAAGGCGCGCGAGCGGCCGATCTTCGGCTGGGGCGGCTATGGGCGGTCCCGGGTCTACAGCCCGATCGATGGGCGGGACATCTCGACGACCGACGGCTACTGGATCATCGTCCTCGGCCAGAACGGCGCGATCAGCTTCATCGCCATCTTCGGCATGCTCGTCGTCCCCCTCTTGCGCGCATTTCTCGCGGCGCGGGAGCGCCGCGACCGACCCGACACGCAATGGGTCATGGGCGCCGCGATCATGGTCGCGATCAGCGCGGTCGACCTGCTGCCGAACGGCTCGCCGTCGATCCGGACGATCTTCGCCGCCGGTGCGCTCACGAGCGCCCTCGACGGCTGGCCCGAGCTCGAGCGGCGCATCGCCGCTCGCCGCAGGGCGCGTGGCGCCGGCGCGGGACGCCGGCGAGGTCGCACTCGCAGGCAGGACCTCGCTCGTCCCGATGAGTCGTGGAGGCCGGGCCGCAGCCCGCAGGCGAGCCCGCTGCCGGCCGAGGATCCGGCCGCCGCCCAGACGGCTGCTTCGTCTTCCGCGAAGCGTGTGAAGGCGGAGGCGCCCAGGTCGCTCGCGGAGGCGCTCCTCGATCAGGATTGAGATGGAGGCCGCGGTCTCCACGCCGCGCGGGCAGGCGGCGGGGCCGGATTGCGCCCGCGTGAAGCCGAATTGCGACTCGCTTGCCGCAGCGCGACGATCGCGGTTACCTCCCGAGGGCGAACGGCGACCAATGGAGTGGTGATGCCGCTCTGCCGGCCCGAAACGCATCAAGGTGGCGTTTGAGTCGTTCGATGAGCCCTCTACGGCCCAGACTGCGGCCATTCTGCGGCAGGATCGGCACACGGAATGGGTGAAATTGCCCTCGGGAAGATCGGCCGACGCGCGTGGCCGGGTACAGGCGAAGTTCGAACCAAGTAGGAAGAGCATGACCGTCCGTCCGGCCTCGTTCTCGTGCGTTCTGATCGGCGCGGAATCGCTTCTGATCCAGTGTGCCGAGATGCTCGAGAACGCCGGCGCCGCGATTCGTGCCGTCGTTTCCCGAGCCGAGCCGATTCGAGCCTGGGCCGAAGCGCGCGCGATTCCCGTGCTGGCGCCAGGTGCCGGCCTCGAGGCTCGCCTCGCACCCGTCGAGCACGACTACCTGTTCAGCATCACGAATCTCGCGCTCCTGCCGGAGTCCGTCCTCGCGCTCCCGCGCGTCGCGGCCATCAACTTCCACGACGGTCCGCTGCCTCGCTACGCGGGGATGTACGCGCCTGCCTGGGCCCTGCTCGAGGGTGCGACCGAGTACGGCGTCAGCTTCCACGAGATGACGGCGGCCGCGGACGAGGGTGCGCTCTATGCCCAGCGTCTCTTCGAGGTCGGGTCCGAAGAGACCTCGCTCACGCTGAACACGCGATGCTACGAGCAGGCGATCGAAGCCTTCGCCGAGCTCGTCGAACGGCTGGACGACGGAACACTCACGCCCCGGTCTCAGGACCTCAGCCAGCGAACCTATTTTCCGCGTTACGCTCGACCCCCGGCGGCCGCCGTGCTCGACTGGCGTCGGCCCGCGACCGACCTCGCGCGCATCGTCCGCGCGCTCGATTTCGGCCACTACGAGAACGCCTTCGCCGCGGCCCGCGTGCTCCATGCAGGCCAGGGCCAGATCGTGCGCAGCGCCGCGGCCGTCGAGCCGGCCGACACGCCACCCGCGACCGACACGCCGCCGCCGGGCACGCTGATCTCGCTGGACGAGCAGGGCCTGGAGGTCGTTTGTGGCGGCAACAGTCGCCTGCGGATCGCCAGCGCGACGGATCTCTCCGGTCGCAGTCTCACGCCGGCTGCGCTGGCCGAGCGATGGGGTCTCTCCGTCGGGAATCGGCTCGAGCGACTCGATGCGGCGCAGGTCGAACGGCTCGAGGCCGCCTCCGAACGCGCCGCTCGCGCCGAGCCCGGTCGCGTTCGGCGACTCGCCCGGCTCGAGCCGATCGAGCTGCCGTACCGACGTGTCCTTCGTGACGCGGCCGCCGGCGCGGCGGGGGGCGAGGCGGAATTGGATCCGGCTGGCAGCGGGGTGAGCCGCGAGTCGATCGAGCTGCCGACGATCGCCGATCCGTCCGGCGAGGACGGCGCGAGCGACTGGATCGCAGCGCTCGCGATCTACCTGGCACGCGTTGGCGGCCGGACTCGCTTCGACCTGAGCTATTCGGACGCGGCGACGACGAACGAGGTGGCGAGCTTCGGTGATCTCTTCGAGACGCGCCTGCCACTGCGCGTCGAGCTCGATCCGGAGGGCGATACCGACGCTGCCCGGGAGGCGGTGCGGGCCGAACGCGCACGTCTGCGCGAGCGCGGTGCGATCTTTCGCGACGCGATCGCACGCCATCCACCACTGGCCGCGAGCGTCGAGACGATCGATGGGGTGCTCGGCGGCGTCGGCGTCCACGTCGGTGAGACGGTCGATCCGGCCGATGCGATTGCGGGATGTGAATTTCTGCTCGCCCTGGATATCGGCAGCCGGGCGGCCCGGATCCACTACGACCCGAGCCTCTACGCGCGCGAATCGGTCTCAGCGATCGCGGCGCAGCTCACGCGTGTGAGGCAGGCGCTCGCCGAGGCGCCGCGGCCGCTGGGCCGGGTGCCCCTGCTCGCTGCGGACGAGCGTCGCCGGATTCTCGAAGACTGGAACCAGACGGTGGTCTCACACGATCGCAGCGAGACACTCGTGTCGCTCTTCGATCGCCAGGCCCAGGCGACACCGGACGCGACGGCGGTCGTCTTCGAGGGCGAGACGCTTCGCTACCGGGAGCTCCTCGAGCGAGCCAACCGGCTCGCGCATCACCTGCGAGAAGAGGGCGCTGGCCCCGATCGACTCGTCGGCGTCTACCTCGGGCGGTCGCTCGACATGGTCGTTGGCGTCCTCGCGATCCTCAAGACCGGCGCGGCCTACCTGCCGCTCGACCCGGAATACCCCGCGTCGCGGATCGGCTTCATGATCGAGGACGCCGAAGTCGGCCTGGTCCTGACGCACTCGGACCTCGTTGCGCATGCGCCGGAGAGCGGCGCTCGCCTCGTCTGCGTCGATGCCCTCGCCGAGCAGCTCGCGGCGGCGCCGACGACGCCGCCCGAGCTCGTCCTCGATCCCAGCTCGCTCGCCTACGTCATCTACACATCGGGCTCGACCGGTACGCCCAAGGGCGTGATGGTCGAGCATCGCAACGTCGTCAACTTCTTCGTCGGCATGGACGAGCGGATTCCTCATCAGCCACCGGGCGTGCTGCTCGCAGTGACGAGCCTCTCCTTCGACATCTCCGTGCTCGAGCTGCTCTGGACGCTGACACGTGGGTTCGAGCTGGTGGTCTACGCGACGGAGACGGGCGCGGAGGGGCAGGGCGCGCGCTCGACGACCGAGGCCGTCGGTGCGGCGCGCGGACTCGATTTCGGCCTGGCACTCTGGGGCTCCGACGCGGGTGCGGGACCACGCAAGTACGAGCTGATGCTCGAAGCGGCACGCTTCGCCGACCGACACGGCTTCCTCGCCGTCCACACGCCGGAGCGTCATTTCGGGGCCTTCGGTGGCCCTTTCCCGAATCCGTCCGTGACGAGTGCAGCCATCGCGGCCGTGACCGAGCACGTCGAGATCCGGGCAGGCAGCTGCGTGCTGCCCCTGCATCATCCGGTTCGCGTCGCCGAGGAGTGGGCCGTCGTCGACAATCTCTCGAATGGCCGCGTCGGGATCGCGTTCGCCTCGGGCTGGCAGCCGAACGACTTCGTGATTCGTCCTTCGGCCTATGCCGAAGCCAAGAAATCGATGTTCGAGAATGCCACGATCGTGCAACGATTGTGGCGCGGCGAGTCGGTCGAGTTCGAGAATCCCAACGGCGACCGCGTGCCGACGGCGACCCTGCCGCGCCCGGTTCAGTCCGATCTACCCGCCTGGATCACGACCGCTGGAAACGTCGAGACGTTTCGCGAGGCCGGCGCCCGCGGCTTCAACGTCCTGTCCCACCTGCTCGGTCAGACGCTCGAGGAGCTGGCCGAGAAGGTCAAGGTCTACCGACGCGCCCGGTCGGATGCCGGTCTCGATCCGCGCACGGGTCGCGTCACCTGCATGCTCCATACGTTCGTCGGGGAGGACGTCGACCAGGTGCGCGAGATCGTTCGCCAGCCGATGAAGGACTACCTGTCGAGTGCGATCGCGCTCGTGATGGGCTTCGCCTGGTCCTTTCCCGCTTTCGAGCGTCCGGGCGGACCCGATTCCAAGCCGGAAGACGTCGATCTCGCGAGCCTGAGCGAGGAAGAGACGGACACGATCCTCGAGTTCGCGTTCGAACGCTATTTCGAGACGAGCGGACTGTTCGGGACGCCCGAGACCTGCGCCCACATGGTCGAACGCGTCAAGGCGGCCGACATCGACGAAGTCGCGAGCCTGATCGACTTCGGTGTGCCGAACGAGGTCGTGCTCGAGAGTCTGCCGCTGCTCGATCGGGTGCGTCGCGAGGCGAACGCAGGTGTCGCCCGCGAAACGACGACACCGGTCGATCGCGCGAGATCGACGCTCGCGGAGCAGGTCGCCGATCGCGCCGTCACGCATCTGCAGTGCACGCCGTCGTTCGCGAACATGGTGTTGCTGGATCCCGATACGCGCGGCGTCGTCCGCGAGGTCGAGCACTGGTTGATCGGTGGGGAGGCCTTTCCGATCTCGCTCGCTCGCGAGCTCGCGGAAGCCGGCTGTCGCAACGTGACGAACATGTACGGCCCGACCGAGACGACGATCTGGTCCTCTACCCAGGTCGTCTCCGGTCGCAGCGATCCGACCCTTCCGATCTCGATCGGCCGCCCGATCGCGAATACGCGCTTCTACATCCTCGGCGACGGCGAAGAGCCGCTGCCGGTCGGCGTCGCAGGTGAGCTCCTGATCGGGGGCGAGGGTGTGGTTCGGGGCTATCTCGGTCGCCCGGACCTGACCGCCGAACGCTTCGTGCCCGATCCCTTTTCCGATGATCCGACAGCGCGCCTCTATCGGACGGGGGACCTGGCGCGTTGGAATCCCGACGGCACGGTCGAGCTGCTCGGACGGCTCGACGGGCAGGTCAAGATTCGCGGCCACCGGATCGAGATCGGCGAGGTCGAGGCCCGGCTCGCAGCGGCGCCGGGCATTCGCGAAGCGGTCGTGATCGCGCGCGAGGACGTCCCCGGCGACGTTCGGCTCGTCGCCTACCTGATCGCCGAAACGGAGCCCGTGTCCGAAGAGGTGCTCCGTGCGTTCGCGGCCGAGCAGCTGCCCGATTTCATGCTGCCGCAGGCCTACGTCTATCGGGACGACTTCCCGCAAACGCCGAACGGCAAGATCGACCGCAAGGCGTTCCCGCCGCCGAACCTAGCCACGCCGCGCTCCAGCGCCGAATTCGAGGCGCCGGAAAGCGATCTCGAGGCCTCGATCGCCGAGCAATGGAAGCAGGTGCTGTGTCTCCCGCAGGTCGGCATCGACGACAATTTCTTCGATCTGGGCGGGCACTCGCTGCTGGTCGTTCAGGTCCATCGTCGCCTGCGCGAATCCGTTCCGAAGCCGATCAGCTTGACCGACCTCTATCGCTTCCCCACGATTCGAGGTCTCGCTCGACATCTCGAGTCGGACGACGACGCCGGCTCCCAGGCGCAGGCGAGCCAGGCGCGAGGCGAGAAGCGGCGCGAGGCCCAGCGCCGCAGGCGGCGGGGGCGCCGTGGCTGAGCGACCGTCTGGAGAGGACGCGGCGAGGGGCCACACGGCGCGCGAAGACGACGCGAGCCGTTCCGGGGGGACGATGGGCGAGCCGGCGGCGGACGAGAACGATATCGCGATCGTCGGTCTGTCCCTGCGCGTACCCGGTGCCGACACGCCCGCGCGCTTCTGGCAGAACCTGCGCGACGGTGTCGAGTCGATCGAGCAGCTCGACGAGGCGGCGCTGCTCGAAGCCGGCGAGTCGCCCGAGCTGATCCGCAATCCCAGCTACGTGCCGGCCTGCGGGCGACTCGAAGACATGACGATGTTCGACGGTGAGTTCTTCGGCTTCAGCCCGAAGGAGTCGGCGATCGTCGATCCGCAACACCGCCACTTCACCGAGTGCTGCTGGGAGGCGCTCGAGGACGCTGGCCATCCGCCGGAGAAGTTCGACGGCCCGATCGGTATCTGGGCCGGCTGCGGCATGGGCAGCTATTTCTACTTCAATGTCTGTAGCAACCGTGAGCTGGTCGACAGCGTCGGCCACTTCCTGCTCCGCCACACTGGCAACGACAAGGATTTCTTGGCGACGCGGGTCGCCTACGCGCTCGATTTGCGCGGACCGGCGGTGAACGTCCAGACGGCCTGCTCGACCTCGCTCGTCGCAACCCATCTCGCGTGCCAGAGCCTGCTCTCGGGGGAAACCGATCTCGCCCTCGCCGGCGGCGCGACGATCCTCTTCCCGCACGGTCGGGGTTACCTCTACGCGGACGGAGAGATCCTGTCGCCCGACGGCCACTGTCACGCCTTCGATCACCGCGCCCAGGGAACGGTGCTCACGAGCGGTGCCGGCGTCGTCGTATTGCGCCGGCTCGATGATGCATTGCAGGACGGCGATCACGTCTACGCCGTGATCAAGGGCTCGGCGGTCAACAACGACGGCGGTCAGAAGGTCGGCTACCTGGCGCCGAGCGTGGACGGGCAGGCGGCGGCGATGACCGAGGCCTACAGCGTGGCCGGAATCGACCCGGCCTCGATCGGTTACGTCGAATGCCATGGCACCGGCACCTACATGGGGGATCCGATCGAGGTCGCCGCGCTGACGCAGGCCTTTCGCGCGACGACCGACGCGACGGGCTTCTGTCGGATCGGGTCGGTCAAGACGAATATCGGCCATCTCGACACCGCGGCCGGCGTCGCCGGCCTGATCAAGGCCGCCCTCGCGCTCGAGAACGAGGCGATGCCCCCCTCGCTCGGATACGAGAAGCCCAACCCCGAGATCGGCTTCGAGCAGACGCCTTTCGTCGTGAACGCGGAGCTGCGCGAATGGCAGCGGAGCGACATGCCGCGCCGTGCGGCCGTCAATTCGCTCGGAGTCGGCGGCACCAACGCGCACGTCGTGCTCGAAGAGGCGCCGAAGCTTCCGGCCACGCGTCCCTCGCAACAATCGCTCCAGCTCTTGCGCCTCTCCGGGCGCAACAACACGTCGCTCGACGGAAATACCCGGGCGCTGGCCGAGTATCTGCGCAGCCATCCCGACGTCGAGCTGGCCGACGTCGCCTACTCGCTCGAGGTAGGGCGGCGCGACATGGAGAGGCGCCGTGTCGTCGCGGTGCGCGACCGCGACGAGGCGATCGAGCTGCTCGAGTCGGGCGACGCGAGCCGCGTCTTCAGCCACACTGCGCCCGATCAGGCGGTGTCGGTCGTCTTCATGTTCTCGGGTGGCGCGAGTCAATACGTCCAGATGGGCGCGGGTCTCTACGAAGAGGAGGCCGTCTACCGTGCCGCGATCGATCGCGGGCTGCCGCGCCTCACGCAGAAGCTCGGTCGTGATTTCCGCGCGATCCTGATGCCCGAGACCCCCGAAGCGCTCGAGGCCGCCGACGATCTACTGCAGCTGACCGAGTACCAGCTGCCCGCGATCTTTCTGGTCGAATACGCGCTCGCACAGCTGTGGCTGTCCTGGGGAATCGAGCCCGACCTGATGATCGGCCACAGCATGGGGGAGAACACGGCCGCCTGCCTGGCTGGCGTGCTCGAATTCGAGGACGCGCTCGATCTATTGATCCTACGCGGCGAGCTGATGCGGCGCTCCGCGCCCGGTGCGATGACGAGCGTGAATCTGCCAGTCGACGAGCTTGCGCCCATTCTCTCCGCCTGTGACTGCGACCTCGCCGCCGTCAACGGCGTCGATCTGTGTGTCGCCGCCGGCGCGCTCGACGCGATCGAGCGGCTCGAGAAGAAGTTGACAGACGAGGAGATCGAGTTTCGGCGTCTGGCGATCTCGCGCGCGGCTCACTCGCGGCTCTTCGATCCGATTCTCGACGAGTTTCGCCAGTTCCTCCGCGGGCTCGAGTTGAAGCCGCCTGCGATTCCCTTCATCTCGAATCGGACCGGAAGACGGATCACGGATGCCGAGGCGACCGATCCCGACTATTGGGTCGATCATCTGCGCCACGCCGTCCGCTTCGCCGATGGCCTCGATACGATCCTCGAGACGCCCGGGCGACTACTGGTCGAGATCGGCCCCGGCCAATCGCTCTGCGCGTTCGCGCGGCAGCACCCAGCCGCACGCCAGGGCGTGAACGTGATTCCATCCTTGCGCCATCGCGACGATACCACCTCGGATGCGACCTATTTCCTGAGCTGCCTCGGTCGCGTTTGGGCTTCGGGACGCGAGGTCGACTTCTCGCCGCTGCGCGAGGGCGAGCTGCGTCGACGGGTACCGCTGCCGACCTATCGATGGAGCCACCAGTCGTATTTCATCGAGCCCTCGGCAGAGCTGGCCAGCGGCGATGATCCCAATCGGATCGAACGCGTCGACGACGTCGCCGACTGGGGGCGACGACCCGTCTGGCGAGCGGAAGCGATGGCGCGGTCTGCGGGCCGAGGTCCCGAGACCTGGCTGCTCTTCATGGATCAGACGAGAATCGGCGCGCGATTGCGCCGAGCGCTCCTCGCGAAAGGCCACGACGTCATCTGTGTGCACGAAGGCGATGCCTTCCACAAGCGGAGCGAAACGGATTACGCGCTGGCGCCCGAGCTCGGGCGCCAGGGCTATGACGCCCTGATCCAGGATCTCGTCGCGAGCGGCCACTCACCGAGCCAGATCGTGCATCTGTGGCTGCTGACGGACAGCGAGCGCTTCCGACCCGGCTCGAGCTTCCTGCATCAGAATCTCCAGGACGGCTTCTACAGCCTCTACTTCTTGGCGCAGGCGATCGGCGAGGAGAGTCTGCCTCGGCCGCTCGCGATCACCGTCGTGTCGAGCGGAATGCAACGGGTCAGGCCGGACGACGACGCGCTCTATCCCGAGAAGGCGACGTGTCTCGGGCCGGTCAAGGTGATCCCCCGCGAGCTCGAGGGCGTGACATGCAAGAGCGTCGACATCGATCTGCCGCAGGCGGACAAGAGCGGCTGGCGAACCCTCGCCTCGCTCGCGCGCGGCGTCTTCTCGAACGATGGCCCGGATCCGCGTGACGGCCTGGCCGATTTCCTCTTCCGCGAGATCGATGCACCCGCCGAGTCGGATGTCGTGGCCCATCGTGGTGGCGAACGTTTCGTGCGCCGCTTCGATCCCCACCGACTGGACGCCGTCGACCCGGACGGCGAGAGCAGCTTTCAGGAGAGCCTGCGAGAGGGCGGAACGTATCTCCTGACGGGGGGTCTCGGCGATCTGGCGCTGAATCTCGCCCGAAGGCTGGCGCACGATCTGCGACCGCGCTTGATCCTGGTCGGGCGCAGCGAATTCCCGGAGCGCGCCAGCTGGGACGAGTGGCTGCGCACGCGCGGCGTCGACGGCCCGATCGGTCGCAAGATCAAGCAGATCCGCGATCTCGAGGAGGCGGGCGCCCGGGTCCAGATCGTGCGGGCCGATGTCACGAACATGGAGCAGATGCGCAAGCTCACACGTGAGCTGCGAGAGCGGCACGGCCCGATCCACGGTGTCTTCCACATCGCCGGCATGGTCAAGGACGAGCTGATCGCGCTGAAGGTCGATTCCGATATCGAGGAGGTCTTCAGCCCGAAGGTCTACGGCACGCTGGTGCTCGACGCGCTGCTCGAGACGATGGGAACGGAGCTCTTCGTGCTCTTCTCGTCGACGAGCTCGATTGCGACGCCGCCCGGTCAGGTCGACTATGCCGCGGCGAATGCGTTCGTCGATGCCTACGCGCAGAGCAAGGCTGGCTCCGCGGTGCGGACGCTCGCCGTCAACTGGGGGATCTGGAACGAGATCGGCATGGCCGCGGCCAACCTGGGCAACACGCCTTCGGCCTCGGCGCGCGATGCGACGATCGCGACCGGCCCGATGGCCCATCCCTTCTTCGACGAACGGATCCGGGATGCGCACGGGCGTGCGGCCTTCGTCAAGCAGTACGACCCGAGTCGGGACTGGATCCTCGACGAACACCGCACCGTGCGCGGTCAGGCCCTCGTGCCCGGCACGCTCTATCCGGAGCTGGCACGCGTGGTGCTCGAGGAGTTCGGCGAGAGCACGCCCTTCGAGATTCGTGATCTCTACTTCATCCGGCCGCTCGCGGTGCCCGACGGTCAGCAACGCAACGTACGGGTCCAGCTGCGCCCCTCCGGTCAGGGCTATCGCTTCGAGGTGCGCACCGCCTGCCAGCTCGAGGGCCGCGCCGGCTGGGAGCTCAACTCGATGGCGACGCTCGACTTCGGGCAGCAGCCGGCGGCCGCTCGCGTCGACCTCGCGTCGATCGACGCGCGGTGTCAGCGCGAGCGCAGCGAAGTCGATCCAGCCGGTCATCGCTCCGGTCAGGAAGATCACGTGCGGTTCGGACCCCGCTGGCGTGTCCTTCGGCGATTCGCGCATGGTGATGGCGAGGCGCTGGCCGAGCTCGAGCTACCCGAGCAATACCACGACGAGCTCGAAGCGCTCGGCCTGCACCCGGCGCTGCTCGATTTCGCGACCGGATTCCCGATGGATCTGATCGAGGGCTATCGCTCGGAGCTGGGACTCTGGATCCCCGTCAGCTACGGGCGTATGGCCGTCTATGGACGACTGCCGGGCCGGATCTTCAGCTGGGCTCGGAGCCGCGGAACGAACTCCGTCGACAAGGAGTTCGCGAGCTTCGACGTCACGATCACCGATGCCCGCGGCGAGATCCTCGTCGAGATCGAGGACTACACCATTCGGCGACTCGCTGAGGTACCCGATCTCGCCCCCCGCACGCCCTCCCATGCGGACGTCGAATTCGAGGTCTCGGTCGGCGTCGGCGATGCCCAGGATCTGTCGCCGGCGGAGCGCCAGCTGCGGCGCAACTACGAGCGCGGCATCCGGCCCGAGGAGGGCACCGAGGCGCTCGCGCGGGTGCTCGCCGGCGATCCGATGCCAAGGGTCGTCATCTCGTCGCTGCCGCTCGAGGCACTCGTGCGCCAGGTCGAGCGATCGACGGAGCTGACGTCCGGCACGGCAACCAAGTTCGAGCGGCCGGAGCTCGACGCCGAGTACGTCGAGCCCCGGGACGACATCGAGCGGAACCTCGTGTCGATGTGGGAGGGGCTGCTCGGCGTCGACAAGCTGGGCGTGCGCGACAATTTCTTCGACCTGGGTGGACATTCGCTGATCGCCGTGCGGCTGTTCACGATGATCAAGAAGACCTATCAAGCGGATTTCCCGATCTCGGTCCTCTTCGAGGCACCGACGATCGAGGGCTGTGCCGCTCTGATCCGCGAGACGACCGCGGGTGCCGGCGAGGACGTCGGCGGCGAAGTGACCGACGGGCGACGCGAGACGCGCAGGACGCGGCGCAAGTATCTCGTCGCAATGGATCCGAATGGTGGGCAGGCGGGTGAACGGCCGCCCTTCTTCCTGGTGGCCGGCATGTTCGGCAACGTCCTCAACCTGCGACATCTTGCCGCATTGGTCGGTAGCGATCGCCCGTTCTACGGCCTGCAGGCGCGGGGGCTCTACGGCGACGAGTCGCCGCACGAGACCTTCGAGGAGATGGCGAGCGCCTATCTGGAGGAGATCCGCAGCGTCCAGGCGAGCGGCCCGTACTATGTCGGTGGCTTCTCGGGCGGTGGCATCACGGCCTTCGAGATGGCGCATCAGCTACGTGCGGCGGGAGAGGAGGTGGGGCTGCTGCTGCTGCTCGATTCACGCCTGCCGCAGACGCCCCCGCTGCTCGCGCTCGATCGCGCCAAGATCCAGTGGCAACGGCTGCGGCAGCAGGGTCCCCGGTACGTCCTCGAGTGGGCACGCAACCGGCTCCAGTGGGAGCTCCAACAGCGACAACGCCGTCTGGGCGACGAGCCGATCTCGATCGGCAGCGAGGACCAGTTCGACAACGTCGCAATCGAGCGCGCCTTCCGGGCGGCGCTACCGCGCTACCAGATGCGCCGGCTCGACAGCAAGATGATCCTGTTCCGCCCCAAGCTCGACCGCGCCTACCGGCTCGGGCCAGGCCGCTATCTCGACCAGCAGAAGGAGTGGGTCTGGGAGGACAACGGCTGGCGGCAATGGGTCGAGGAGATCGAGATCTACGAGATGCCGGGGGATCACGACAGCATGGTCCTCGAGCCGAACGTACGCGTGATGGCGAGTCAGCTACGCCGTTCGCTCGACGAGGCCGAGACCGAGCACGTCTCGCAGCGCGCGCGGGCCGACGCGCGACGCGCGTCCGGCGGGGATGACGCTCGAGAGAAGTGGTCCGCCTAGCGTCGTGGTCGTCGGTCTGACCAGCCACGATCGGGTCGATGCCCGCGAGCCGCAGAGCCCGGTCGTCGCGGCGCTCGTCGTCGTCGCACTCCTCTTCGCGTTCTCGCCGGCACTCGTCGATCTCGCCGTCCACATGCGGGATCATGCCTGGGCGCGGGCGTCCCTGATCTTTGCCGCGCTCTACGCGAGCCTTCGCCGCCGACCCCATATCCAGGCACAGCGTCGGGCGGACGGAGGTTGGGGCGGGCTTGCGATCGGGGCCGGGCTGCTGATCGAGCTCGCCGCGATCGCGGGGGGTGTCGTTCGTCTCAGCCGCCTCGGTCTCCTGCTCGCACTGATCGGGGCGGCACGAACGCTCGACCGGATGCCCCTGCGTGTGGCTTTTCTGCTCGTGTGGCTCGTGCCGCTGCCCCACAAGCTGGTCTCGCTCGCGAGTCCCTGGCTCGAGTCGGGCTGGGCGGCGATCGGCGTCGCGGCGGCGGGGCTCTTCGGACTTCCGCTCTCTCATTCGAAGGGGGTCCTCGCGGCTCCGGGGACCGAGCTCGCACTCCAACCCGTCGACGGCGGTCTCGCGCTCGCCTGGCTGCTGGCCGGGATCGCGGCATTCGTCGCGTGCGCGGCCGGCGTCGGCGCTCGCGCCCAGCTGGCGCAGATGGCGAGCTGGGCGATCGGAGCGATTCCGCTGCAGGCGGCGCTCGTCGTCCTGGTGGCTCTGGCGTTGGCCGCGGGTCTGGCGGCGGCACCGCTCGCCGCCGTGCTCGCCTGGCTCCCCTGTATCGCCGTGGTGGGGCTGGGACTCGCGCACGCGGTCGGCGCGCGGCGCAGGGCCCCGGCGCCCGCGAGCGACGTGCCGCGGGCGGAGGATCGCGCGCGATGAAGTCGCAGAACCTCCAGGCGGCCGGACTCCTCGTCTGCCTCCTGCTCTCGGGTGTCGTGGCGTGGGCGCTCGTGTTGCGACCGGCGCCACTCGCGGGCGGGCAGGAGCTCGCCGGCCTACCGGACTCGATCGCGGGATGGCGTGCGATCGACGTCGCGATGGATCAGGCGGTCAGCGAAATGCTGCGCGCCGACGCGAACGTGCAGCGCGCCTATTTCCATCCGCAGGGCTATTCCGTCTTCGTCTACGTCGGTTATTACGGCACCGAACGAGGTGGCGTCCCCGAGCACACGCCCGACATCTGCTACCCGGCCCAGGGCTGGGCGATCCTGTCCGAAGAGCGGCTGCGGGTCGGGGGGGACGACGGGCTCTGGGTCCGCGAGCTGGTCGTCGCGAAGGACGAGGAACGAAGACTCGTTCACTACTGGTATCGCACGAAGGAAACGTCCGGGATCACCTCGACCCTGGCCCTCCAGCTGAATCAGTTCTGGGGCCGCCTGTCCGCGAATCGCGGCGACGGCGCACTGGTTCGAATCAGCACGGCCGTGCTGGGCGAAGACCTGATCGGTGCTCGTAGCAAGCTGCTCGCCTTCGACGAGCCGGTCGACGACGCGCTCGCGGACCTCTGGCCGCGCGAGCGAGGCCGAAACGAGCCCGATCAAGCGAACGCCGGCGTCTGACGCGCGCCTTCAGCCGAGTCGGAGCCTTCAGCCCAATCGGAGCCCTCAGCTCAATCGGAGCCCTCAGCTCAATCGAAAATGGGTCTCGCGCGTCTGGCGTCCGATCTCGATGCCGTTCGGACAGGCGTCCCGGCAAGGGGCGCCGCTGCAGCCGAGGCACGCGGTCGCATCGATCTCGAGCCGCGCGTACTCGCGCCGGGCGACGGCCGTCTGGCCGTAGTCGAGGTCGTACATCCGCATCCGCAGCACGTCGGCGATCGGCACGGAGGCCGGGCACGAAGCGAGACAATCGCCGCAACCGATCTGGCAGAGTCGACCGGCGTTGCGGGCCTCGTAGCGTCCGAGCAGCGCCAGATCCTCCTTGTCCGGGGGACCCGAGCCGGACGCCTCGACGTATTCGTCGATCATCTCGCGGCTCGTCATGGAGACGACGAGACCGTCGATCGAGGGATCCGCGAGCACGAAACGAAAGGCCGCCTGAGCGAAGCTGCGCCCGGGCGATTCGTAGGGCCGCATGTCGTTCAGCCGTGCACCCTTGAGCGTCTTCATCACCATGACGCCGACCCCCTCGCGATGGGCACGCGCGAGGATCTGCGGCAGCCGGGGGTGGGTCGTGACGATGTCGAAATCGGCCGCGAGATCCTTCAAGTATTGCTTGAGCTGTGACGCGAAGCTCGGCTGTTGGGAAAAATTGTAGGCGACCAGAATCGCGTCGACGATCTGCTGGTCGAGCGCGTAGGTCAGACACTCCGCGAGCCGACCGGAGTGGCCCGAGAGGCCGGCCGCGCGGATCTTGCCCTGCTCCTTGGCGAGCGTGATGAACCGTTGCCATTCGGGGCTGGCGATGCGGGCGACATCGTTGACCGCGTGATTGAGATACACGTCGATCGTCTCGACGCCGAGCCGTACGAGGCTCTTCTCGAGGATCCGCATCTGCAGCTCGGCGCTGTCGTCGGGCTTCGCCCAGTACTTGCTCGTCAGCGTGATGTCGTGTCGACGGCTCCCGAGCCCACGCAACGCTCGCCCCAACACCTCCTCCGCTCGACCCTCGGTGTAGCTCTCGGCCGTATCGAAATGGGTGATGCCGCGGTCGATCGCGTGCTGGACCAGACCTTCGTCGCGCTCGAGGCTGAACGTGCCAAAGCTGATGTCGGGGATCTCGATCCCCGTGCGACCGAGCGACCCGCGACGCCTGATTCCGCGGGGTCGGTCCGCCGCTTCGGCGGAGCCGCTACCCCCTGCGAGACCGAGGCCGGTCCCGACCGCCGCCCCACCGACCAGCGCGCGGTCGAGGAACTCGCGGCGCGTGAGGGGCGACCGCTCCGCAGGGGAAGGCGAGGGGAGCGTGGTGTCTTCGTCGGCTTCGCGGCGCGGCATCGGCTGACCTCGGATCGCCGGCAGGAACGCCGGCCGATCCGAAATTAGCATTCCGACGATCGGTCCCTCTATCCCCGCGCCTTACGGATCGACGGGATCGATGCGGATCAGGACGGGCGGGCTCGGCGGTGCATTCGATTCGCCGCCTCCGCCCGCACTCGAGGCCTCGGCCGTGACCTCGAAATCGTCCCAGTAGCGCTGGCCGTCGCCCGACAGCCAGGCACCAAAGGTCCCGGTCGTCGAGCCTTCCGCGCTCGGATCGAGGCAGCTCGCCTGCGAGCTGGCAGGCTCGGCCTCGTCGGCTCGCCAGACCTTTGCGCGGATGCGTTGGCCGCCCGATTCACCGATCGCACTCAAACGGTAGTGGTACCAGATGCCCGGCGCGGGCGTGACGCCGGTCGATCGCGGCGAGCAGCTGAGCGAGGTCCGTCCACGAATCTCGAATGGACCACCCGGGCTGCGGCTCAGGCGGTAGTAGCGGTCGGAGCTGGGATAGTCGCTCGCGATCGTGACTCCGATGCCGGCACCGGCCTGGTCGATGCGCATGCGGCCGGTCATCTCCATGTCCGTCCATTCGAGTCCCGGAGCCAGGTGGTGGGAGTGGGCCGCTTCGAGCTCGCGACCGCTGTAGAGAGCCGGATTACCGCTCACGTCGAGGACGCGGAAGATGCTGTCGTCGACGCCCAGGCCGTACTCGGGCTCGGTGTCGATCCAGCCGCCGACCAGCGCACTCGCGGGATAGCCCGAGAAGTCCTGGCGATAGGCACCCGGCGGAGAGGGGATCGGGACCAGGTTCGCCTGGGGATCGGGCTCCGGCTCGGGCTCGGGCGGCGACTCCTCGGGCGGCGTCTCTCCGGAGTTGGTCGGTGGCGGTGCGCTCGCGAGTCCGGCGCGCACGCGCTCGTTTGATAGGGCGCTGCGTCGACCGTCGAAGCCGATCGCCCGGATCGCAACGAAGACGGTGGTCGCGTCGTCGACCTCGATCGAAGACTCCAGGGCACCCCCGCCGGTCAGCTGGGGGGCGGGCAGGGCGATCACCTGCGTGTAGTTGCCGCTCGACGTGCCTACGTGAGCCTCCCAGCGGGCGATTTCGTTCGCCTGCGTCTGGGTCCAGCGCAGGACCTCCGTGCGTGCCTGGGCGCTCGTTGCGACCAGGACCAGCAATCCCGCGCAGACGAGCGAGAACGCGCGGCGGCCGCCCCGGACGAGAAATCGGCTTCGCGGTGCCATCGATGGGTCCCCTTCCGACGTGTCCGACATTGCTCCAGTCGGCGATCGGCGTGTCTCCGACGCGTGTCGGAGCGAACTCGTTCCGGGTCTGCTCGGCAGGCCCTGCTCGGAAGGAAGTGTCGGCTTGCGCCCGCAGGCGATGCGTGATCGGAATCACACCGGTCGGAAGTCGCGCCGCGCGGGGCACCCGTTGCACCGATCCTGCGCAGACGATCGGTCGCACGCACGCAGCGCTTAAGGCGCCGCGTCGCAGCCGCACCGATCTCGTGGGCGTGGCTCGCGCACCGGCGCGGCACTAGGCCGAAGTCGCGCGCACCCGTTGGCTGATCAGCCAGACGCCGACCAGCGTCGAGAGCGCGAGTGCCAGCCAGGCCATCACGCCGCCGAGGCCGGGCACCTGGGGAGCATCCGCGTCGTTGAACTCGTAGTAGCTGACGGGTCGCGGCCACGATTCGGCCGGTGTGTCGTCGAAGTACAGGTACTTCTGATAGAGGTTGCCGATCTCCTGCATGACGTCGTTGTCGTAGTCGAACTGGTGGACGAAGCCGTCGGCGAACGTCACCTCGAAAGCGAAGCCCACCAGACGCGGCTCGTTCGCGTCCGTGTCGAAGGGGCGCCAGCGCAGATGTCCGGCCGAACGACCGGAGACGAGCCCCTCGCCAGCGGGCGCCGGGTTGACGCCATCCGTCGACCACTCGTGCCGTGAGAAGGGAATATGCGGGCCATTGTCCGGCACGCAGTTCTCGACGCAGATGAAGTCGCCGTCGTCCGCGGCGATCAGCTGCTGGGTCTCCTGCAGGAAGGCGCCCGGCGCCGTCGACGTGATGTGGCGGATCTCGCGAATCGGAACGGCTCCGGCGCCACCCATGTTCTTGATCCGAATCGCGAAGCGGCGCGCGAAGTCGTTGCGGTGGGCCTCGAGGCGCATCTCGAATGCGTGTGTCGCGGTCGTCTGCGGCAGCAGGCCTTCGAGCGAATCGAGGCGCAGACCCTCGGCGGTCCCAGCCGTATTCGTCAGCCGGATATGCGTGACGAAATCCTCGCTGCCGAACTCGATGTAGAAGTGCTTCACGCCCTCGAAGTCGTTCTCCTGGCGATCCTGGCCCCGATCGCGCGCCTCCTCGGTCTGGAAGCTGTCGACGACCACGAAGTTGACGCCGTCAGAGCTCACCTCGACCTGCACGTTCGCGTTGTCGGTCGCGCCCGCGCCGCCGACGAAGGCCGAGAGGATCGCGTCGTGCTGGACGGCGATGTTGCGAAGTGGCGCCGGGAAGCCGAAGACGGCGGACTCGCCGACACCGAAGACGTCGGTATTCGTCCCGAATCCGGCCGCCAGATCATTGACGAAGGCGTAGTCGGGAACCCCGAGCGCCACCGCAGCGGAGCCGGTCGAGCCCGAGACATCGGTCGCGCTCGTGGCGTACGAGGTGAGCGCCGCCGACGCCGGGGCAGCGATCGTGGCGAGCGGCAGGAGCGTCAGGCAGAGCAGGCAGGTGCGGAGCGACGGGCGCATCATCGTGTCCTCTCGAGTACGGTCTAGCCGGACGAGCCGCCGGGTCGTTTCGCCCATCGGCATGTCGGTCGCGACGGATAATGGCGGGCATCGCATGCATATAGGCGAATGCCCGCATTGGGTCTCCACCTCGGCCGGATGCCAGGCCGAGACGCAGTCTCGTTTCGGGAGAGCCAACCCGATCGCAGTCTAGTCCAGTGAACCGGGCGTAGAGCCGAAACATCGATGTATTGGTGCCCCGGTCGTCGCATTTCGTGTCGCCCTGCCGTTCGTCTGCCGATGCGTTGAAGCGGGCCTGCGATTCCCGCGGGTGTCGTCAAACCGGGGGGATCCGTTTGCGCCTGATCGGCCGCGGAGATTTTGTGAGCTGGATCATGTGCGAAATTGCCCCGGGCCCGATGAACACGCAGACAAGCGCCCGGAATCGGCGCGGGAGTGGATTTGAGATGAAGCTACGCGACATGGCGCTGCGCCTGCTCGTTCTCTCCGGACTCGTGCTCGGCGGACTCGCATTCGCCGGGACCGCTTCCGCGGTCGACTACGTCTGCAATTGTCTCTCGGGCGCCGACTCGGACTGCGTGCCCGGCTCCGACAGCAATCCCGGAACCTCGCCGAGCGCGCCGCTGCGCACCTACGACGAGGCCCGATCGCGCTGGTCGTCGCGCCCCGCCGGCAGCCAGACGCGCTTCTGCGCCGGCGGCTCGTTCACGAACACGCGCGATCCGCGCTGGGACAACCGCAACTGCGCCAACGGCGATCGTTGCGTGATCTCCGACTACACGCCGCCCTGGGCGAGTGGCGACGAGCAGCGTCCGATCCTGACCGCCGGAGACAACCTGCGCGGCTTCGCGTTCGCCCATGGCGGCGATGCACGACACACGGGGAACGTGCTGCTCGAGAACATGGATCTGCGCGGGAGCGGCCAGCAGGCGGGCGTCTTCATGCACAACGACCAGAACGACATCGAGCTACGCAATCTGCGGATCGAGAACTTCGCCTGGGGCGTTCATATCGCGAACTCGAACTCCTGTGTCGCGGGCGATTCGCGCTGTAACGGGAAGAACGACCGGATCTTCCTGCACGATCTCACGATCCTGAACAACAGCCACCAGGGCGTGCTCGGGTCGATCCGGGATGGTGGCATCTTCAATTCGTATTTCGAAGGCAACGGGCGCTCGAACATCCTCGACCACAACATCTATCTCGTGTCCTCGAACGGCTCGGTCGTCGCGAACAATCGCCTCTACAAGTCCTCGGTGGGTCGAGCCGAGGGCGGCGACGACATCTGTCGTGGCACCTCACTCGTGATGCACGGCGACACCGACGGGATCATCGTCGAGAACAACGAGATCTGGGAGGACCTGGGTGCCGCGAAGCCGACCTGCTGGGGAATCGCCCTCGACAACGGCTACAGCAAGCCCGAGCGCTTCGAGAACGTCCTGATCCGAGGCAACCTGGTCCGCAACGTCGGTTCGGTCGCGATCGGCGTCGGTGCCTGCCAGGACTGCACGATCGACAGCAACGTCGTGATCTTCGAGCAATCCGAGTACGGCGCCACCGCGATCGTCGCCCCCGACCGGCCGCCCGATGAGGGGGATGCCGAAACGACGCGTATCACGGTTCGCAACAACTCGATCTACTACGCGCCCGGTACGACGGGCCTCGGCATCAACGTCGGTAGCACGGGAACCGGCCACACGATCGCGAACAATGCGATCCACTACGCGGGCTCGAACTCGAACGGCTTCGATTGCATGGCGCTCAACTCGAATACGAGCCGATACGTCGCCGTCGAGCGCAATGTCTGTTACCACCCGAATGCGCCCGGCGTCGAGTGGGTGCGCGGACTGGGGAGGCTGTCGGACTGGCAGGCGAGGGGACTCGGCCAGAACTCTGTCAACGCCGACCCGGGCTTCAAGAATCCCGCGGCGGGCGATCTCTCGGCGGCCTCGTCGAATTCACTGATCGTCGACGGGGCGGTCTCTTCGCTCAGTCCCTCGACGGCATTCATGGGCGCAGCGCGGCCGGGCACGCCGGACATCGGCGCCCACGAGTTCGGTCAATCGCCGCCGGCCTCGCCCACGCCGCCGGCGGCGCCGATTCCGGCACCCTTCCTGCTCGAGTAGCCCTGGTCGATCGCGTAGCGAGTGGGTCGTGTCGGGGCGTCAAACGGCGCCCATCGCGCCCATCCCGTGTCGGGGTGTCAGATGGCGGCCATCGCGCCGCAGGCAATGGCGTATTTCGAGGACCGGCTGACGCGTAGCGGGATGCCCCGCATCACGTCGGCGGCCAGCTGCCGATCCGCGGCCGCGAACTTGAACTCGACGACGATCATCTGCGGAAGGTCGATCGCGCGACCGAGCGTCGGGTAGCGCGAGAAGCGCTGGTCGTAGGCCCGCAGGTGTGTGTCGATCGTGGCACGGACCCGGCCGTCTCCCGACAGGAAATAGCGCCGGTCGTAGCGATTGATCAGCGCTGGCATTGGATGGTCGTCGAATCGGACACGCGCCTCCCTGGGCAGGGCCCTGCGCACGCGGCGGCGCAGCGATGACCACGATTCGTCGGGCCGTGGTGAGCCGGCGATCGGATAGGAGAGCTTCCAGCCGAGCTTGTTCCGCCGGAGCTTCACCTCGAGCGTGGCGCGCTCGCTCGGCCAGGCCTCGCCGTACCAGCGCAGCCGGACCTTCTCGCGATTGCTGGCGCCGACCAGGTTCTCCTCGTAGGCGCTGAGCGCGTAGGTATCGAAGTAGGTGTTGTTTACCGTGCGGGGCGGGAACGGAACGACGAATCCCGCTCGATGCATGCGGAGCCAGTGATCAAGTGTGTCGAGGTCTCGTGCCGCACCGGCGTACTTGATCTCGAAGCGCTCGGTGCGGGCCAGTGCGTCCATGTCCGGTGCATGGCGTACCGGGGCGGGCAGATCCGACTGCATTCGATCCTCGCCTTCCATCTCGACCTCAGTACAGCGTCTTGGCGTCGAGCGGGATCGTCTCGAGCTCGCGGCCGTCGACCGTGGCGCGACTTCCGGACTGGATCAGTCCGACGCGCGCGACGTTCGTCATCTCGACGTTCTCGACGGTTGCCTCGGCGGGGCCGTACTCTGGCTTCTTCGTGTAGACGGAGACCCCGGCGACCGAGGCGTTGTTGACGCGCGAGTCGCGGAACAGGAACTTCGAGCGATCCTTGCTGGCGCCGCCCGTCCCTACGCGGTCGATCTCGACGCGGGTCGCCGTCAGGTCGCTCTGCTCGCCGACCGAGATCGCTTTGTCCGCGATGTCGACCAGCCTGACGCCTTCCACCTCGATCTCGGCGCCGCTCACGTCGATGCCGTCGCCCCCGATTCGGCTGAAGAGTCCGCCCCGAATCGTGCCATTCGAGAAATCGGCATCGAGCGCGTCGGACGCGGCGTCGTGGAACTCGACCCCGTCGAGCGTGAATCGTGAGCGGATCAGATTGAGTGCGTCCTCGGCGCGGTTGCCACGGAAGACCGAGTCGCGAATCGAGACCTGCGCGCGCCGGAGCGTGACGCCACCCGTGAGCCGCCAGCCCTCGCTCGGAATGCCTGCGGTCGATTCGATCACGACGTGTTGCCAGTCGTGAGGCGCGTCGGTCCGGATCGCCGCGAGTCCGCCCCAGGTCTCGGCGCCCGGCTGCGGTCCGAGCACGATCGGTCGGTCGGCGGCACCGCGAAAACGCAGTGGGCCGGTACAGAGGAGGTAGGCGTCGGCCTCGAAGCGCAGCGCGCTGCCGGCCTCGATCTCGAGACCGTAGCCTTCGGGTAGGATCATGACCCCCTCGACATCCCAGCGGCCAGGTCGAACGCGCAGCATCGGCTGCCCGTCGTCGTCGACGGGCTCGAGGAACGTGTGGCGCGACAAGGTCTGCTCGAGCGTCCGTTCGGGCAGCGGCGAGGCGCGGCGTGGTGCCGGATAGGGCACGGCCTCGACGCGGTGTCGGGTCTGTTGTCCCGCCACGCGGACCTCGACGTCGACCGCGTGTCGAGCGGGATCGATCGGTGGATCGAAGCTGAGCTCGACCGGTCGGGGTCGCCCCAGGCGACCGTGGGCGCCGCGATGGGGTGTCGCAGGGACCTCGAGCGGCAGAGCCGAAAGGGGTGCAGGCCAGGGCGCTTCGGGGGTGGCCGCCGGCGGCGCGTCGTCGCGCGCACGGATCTCGATCGACAGGACCTCGACGGGGACGGGCAGGGCGTTTGCCAGCTCGAGGCCGCTCGCGTCGCAGCCGCGACAGAGGCGCGCCGAGAGCGGCGTCGGATAGCTCATCTGTGGATCGCCGAGCGGCGCCTGGTAGTGCGCGTAGGACTCGGGGCTGATCGCGGCCAGTCTCCCCGCCCGCGCGCGCACCTGGTCGAGCGGAAGCCGTGGGATGTCCTCGAAGCCCTCCTGGATCAGCGGTAGGATCTCCCGCTCGCGCTCTGCGGCGTAGTCGAGGAAGTCGCCCTCGGTCATCTCACGCGCGATCCTCGCGACGTGATCGATGAAGGCCGTGCGAAACACTTCGTCTTCGAGCAACAACGGCGTCAAGCCACCGCGTTCGGCGACCAGCGACCGCCCGCTGTGGGCCGCCTGGAGGTTGCCGTCGAAGCCGACGGGCTCGAGTCGCGCCGTCAGCGGATTGAAGTAGAAGCGCATGTTGTGCCAGGCGAGGGGGTGGGCCGCGCGCCAGATCTCGCAGACGGCCAGGAAGCGCGCCATCAGATCGACGTCGAAGACGTCGGCGACCGGCAGCTCGCCAGCCAGGAAGCCGCGCATCAGCCCGATCGCCGCATCGAGGTCGCCAGAGAGCGTGGGCGAGGCCTCGACCTTGCTCCCGCGGAAGGGTGAGAGCAGCGCCACGTGCGGATTGGCGAAGGGCCCAAACGTGCCGTTCAACGCGAAATTCTGCCAGAAGAGGCTCTCGTCGAAGCGCATGATGATGCCTTCGCGGCGCTGCTGCGACTCGAGCAGCTCCTTCGAGAAATGCTCCTCGACGGCCATCACGCCGATGTCGCGGCCATTGACCGAGACCTCGACGAAGCGATAGCGGGGCGTCAGCACGCCCTCCCGCCGCAGATGCTCGAGAAAGACCGGCTCCGCCTGGTGGTCGCGCACCGCCGGCGATTGGATCGAGAAGACACGCATCCCGAAGAGCTGATCGCGATTGCGCGTCTTGACGCGAAACGACCACTTGTCTCCGCGTAGATGGTCGAGCGCGTCGCCCTTGAGGCGGATCTTGGTCGGGACGCTGCGGTCGCCGTGACGAATCGTCGCTGGCACGTAGTCGCTGTTCGTCGCGATCAGGCTACCGAGCTCGAGCGCCTCGCGACGCTTCGCGCGCAGCTTCTCGAGATGCTTGAACTTGATGTCGAGATGGATCCGCTCGAGGTCGTCCGCCGTGAGCGCGGCCAGATGGTTGCGGGCGGCGCGCGTGATTCGCTCGGGAACGCTCTTGAGCGCGACGCGAGCCATGCCCGGTGAATGGGGTGTCGTCGCACGCATCAGGGCCATGCCGAACAGGACCAGACCGAGCGAGATCGCTGCGACGGCCACCAAGCCGAGCACTGCGCCCAGGAGCAATCCCGAGCGGGACGGGCGGCCTCGGCCGCGGCGGCCGCTCGATCGGAGGGAGCTGCGTCCCGTGCGATCCGCGTCGATCTTCATGCCGGTCGCCGGGACCTCAGAGCGCCGGGATGCGCTGCTGGTCGACGAAGGTGATGCCGATGCCGGGGAAGCTGCTCTCGAGCGCCCGCATCATCTCCGTCAGCTTGTCGGAATCTTCGAGATCGATCCAATAGGTCGCTTCGAGCGTACCGTCGCGCCGGTCGACCCGGCGCAGGTCGCCCTCGCTCACGAAACGCTTGAAGACGGCCTCGATCTCGGGGATCGGACTGGCCTCCCCATCGGCGACGGGGCAGTCGAGCGAGAGGTAGAGGTTTTTGGCATCGGCGCCGCGCTTCGACCAGCGCAGGATGCCGATGCTCGTGAGGATCACGAGAGACGAGACCACGGTCGCGACGAGCTGGTCGGCGCCCAGACCCAGCCCGATCGCGATCGCCATGAAGAGGTAGGCGAGCTCTTCGGGCTCCTTGATCGGCGTCCGGAAGCGAACGATCGAGAGCGCGCCGACGAGACCGAGCGAGAGGGCGAGGGACGACTTGACGACCGTGATGATCAGGATCGTCGTCATCACGATGAACGGAAAGACCTGGGCGAACTCGGCGCGATTCGACAGCGTCGATCCGAAACGCTGGAAATGCCAACGCAGGATCAGGGCGAGCACGAGGCCGATCGCCAGTGCGATCATCAGCGATGGGAGCGCCAGCGGCGCTCCGGACGACAGTTGCGACTCTAGACCTTGCATTGAGAGATGACCTGTCTCGTTCTCGAATCCGCAGCGCTCGGGGGTCGCGTCTCCGGATCCATTCGGCGGGGCGGGCCCCGACATTCGCGATTCGACTCGGGGCCAGAGGGCCGGCGAGTATACTCAAGCTGTACGTGACCTCGGTGGGCCGAAAAGGACACTGATCTTTCGTCGATTCGAGCGGATTGCCGAGGCGTCACAGGGCGGCGGGCCGATCCCCTTCGAGGCTGCCAACCGAGCAGGTCGCTTGAATCTGACGAATGGGCTGTCGAAGAGATCGGTTGCGACCGATGTCACCTTTAGACGTGCGGTCCGGAGCGATGCGCGGAAAGTGGTCGCTGATCGTCCGAGCTGGACGGGGCATCGTGTTGCGCGAACCCCTCGCCACTCGCTCGAGGCGACCGTCCGAGAACCGGGGCTGCGTCGCGCCGGATACGGAGCGCGTCCGGCCGCGTCGGAGCGATTCCACCAGGTCGCGGACACAGGTCGAGTCGGGGGGCGTGACGAAGATGAATCGGATCGGTAGGGGCCGAGCGCGGTGCATACTCCCGCCCGGCCGAATCGGCTGCGACGGAGCGAGGGGGACGAACGGCGCCATTCACAGGTGGCTTGCACGCGTGGGCGCGATCTGGGCCGCCGGGCTACTCGGGGTCGCCTCACCGACCGCGTCCGAGGCGGCGACCAACCTCGCGAATCGTACGAGTGCCGTCGGGATGAATCTCTCCCGTAGCTACTATTTCGATACGGCCGTGCCCTACGGCAATGCGATGAAGTCGGTCCGTGCCTGGCGCGAAACGCCTGCCGGTGGCGGCAATTGCACGTCGAACGACGTCAGCTATTCGGGCGTCTCCGACGCGAACGGATACCCGACCTCGATGGGATCGCGGGAGTGCATCTTCGCGCGACTCTTCTCCGAGGTCTACGGCACGGCATTCTGGCCGATCGGGCAATGGGTGTTTCGCTATGACGGAAACGCGACGTTCGACGTGAGCGGCGCGGCCTCGGGCTACGCGAGCGCGGGGGCCCAGCGCGGCACGTTCGACGTCGGCACGAGCAACGGAGGCGTGCGCCTCGAGATCACCTCGATCGACTCGGGCGATCCGCCGAAGAACATGCGGCTCTACCCGCCAGGCGGCGTCTGTGCGAGCAACCCGTCGCCGCCCTACGAGACGGAGCCCTGGTCCTTCTGCTCGACGTCGCGTTGTGCGGGTGGCAGCTGCAACGATGCCGTCAGCTGTGGTGGCGCCACACCGCATTGCATCGATCTCGAGGATGCCGGCGAGGCCGGGGAGCTCGATTTCCACCCGCTCTGGCTGAGTCGCCTGCGCGAATATCGGACCCTGCGGTTCATGGACTGGCTACACACGAACCACTCCCAGGTCGTCGACTTCGCCGACTGGCGCACGGCCGACTTCTACACCTGGGACTACAACCTGCAGCCGGGCAACGTCCCGCTCGAGATGATCGCGAAGCTCTGCAACACGCTGAACGCCGAGTGCTACGTCAACCTGCCCCACCAGGCGACCGACGCCCATATCCAGCAATTCGTGGAGTTCTTTCGCGACAACGTCGATGCACACATCCCGATCTATCTCGAGTACTCGAACGAGGTCTGGAACGGCCAGTTCGCACAGAAGGATTGGACGCTCCAGACGGCCAACGCGCTGCCCACCTCGGAATTTGATACCGCCAATTGCCTGAGCTCGCCCTCCCACTGTACCGACAGCTTCTACGGCAAGCGGGTCTTCGAGATGTGTGCGATCGCGCAGGCGGTGATGGACGCGGCCGGGCAGGGTGATCGTCTGGTCTGCGTGACCGCACGCCAGAACGGCGATCAGGCGAAGCTGATCCGCTCTCTCGACTGTACGCGCTGGACCGCCGCGCCGAACGGCAACTGCTACACCGGCTCCGATATCGACGTGGTCGCCGTGGCTCCCTATTTCGGCGGTGGACAGAACTGTTCGACGGCGTCGACGGCCGCCGAGGTCTGTGCCCAGATGGAGGTCGACGTCGCGGGCAACTACTGCGCGACGCTCGGCTGCTCGATCGAGAACCATCTCTTCGTGCTCGACGAACGCGGACTCGATTGGCCGATCATCACCTACGAAGGCGGGTCGCACGCGAGTGACACGAACTCACCGGCCTGCGTCGATGCAGCGAACGATCCCTGCATCGCGGACGCCTATGTCAACGCGATGGACGCCTGGAAGGACCTCGCCGACGTCGACATGCGGCGTGTGCGCCAATACCTCCAATTCAACCTGACCGGTCGCTATGTCAACTTCGGAAATCTCTTCGGCATCCGTGGCGCGATGGAGGGCAGCTGGCAGAAGGAGGAGGGCCTGCTCGGCTGGAAACGCACGGCGGGCAACGAGTGTTGGTGGCCGGATTGTGAGCTGAGTGTGCCCGAACCGACGAGCAGAGCGCTCTGGCTCGGTCTTGCCTGGCTCGTGACGCTCGGGAGGCATCGCCATCACTGACGCAGCCACGGCCACCGCCCAGCGAATCGCGATTCTGATCCTCAACTACCGGACAGCGGATCTCGTCCTGGCTTGCGTTGCGAGCCTCGAGCGGATGGGTGCCCTCGTGCCCAATCGCCCCGAGCACGCCAAGCTCTACATCGTCGACAACGACTCGCAGGACGGCTCCTACGAGGCCTTCACGAGGGCGTACGAGGGACGTCGCGACATCGAGCTGATCGCGTCTTCGCGCAACGACGGCTACGGCGCCGGCAACAACATCGTCCTTCGACGCCTCGTCGCTTCCGACGAGTTCGAGACGGTGCTGCTGCTGAACCCCGATACGGAGCTGCGAACGCCCATCCCCGAGACGGTCTTCGAGCTGCTGGCGGGGGATCGCATCGCCGCCGTCGGCGCACGGCTCGAGGATCCGGATACGACGGTCCAGGTCTCGGCGTTCAACTTTCCCGGTGCGACGTCGGAGTTCCTTCAAGCGGCCAACCTGGCGCTCTTCGATCGCTTCCTGGGTCGCTTCCGGGTGGCCCAGCCACCCCCCGAGGAGATCACGCGGCGGGACTGGCTCGCCGGTGCCGCCGTCTTCTTCAAGCTCGACGCGCTTCGCGAGGTCGGCCTTTTCGACGAAGAATTCTTCCTCTATTTCGAGGAAGTCGATCTGTTCCGGCGACTCGCCGCATACGGTTGGCAGAGCTGGTATCTGCCCGAGATGCGCCTGGTTCATCATGTCGGGGCGTCGACGCAGATCTCCGACCACCGGCGCCGGGAGGTCGAGATGCCCGATTACTGGTACGCTTCGCGCAGCCGTTACTTCACGAAGGAGTGGGGACGCGTCGGTGCGCTGTGGCCGGATCTCTGTTGGCTCCTCGGCCGATCGATTCATCTGCTATCGCGCCGGCTCTCGGGCAAGAGCGACCGCGGATCCGTGACCGCCCGAAACGTAATCGTACACAGCAGCCTGCTTCGACCCCTGCTCGGACGAAAGGCATCGTCCGAGGAGATGGCCTCGATCGAATGATCGAAAGACCGAGTGACCGACCGACCGTATGAGCGAACTCCGACCCTTTCAGATCACGACGTTCCGCGAGCTGCTCGATCGCATTCGAGGTAGCTGGATCGCGCATGGTCGGGTCTATGGCAGCCCCGGCTTCAATGCGGTGGCGGTGCACGCCTTCGGCCAATGGCGGATGTCGATTCCGTCGATCCTGCTGCGGGGGCCGATGAGCCTCCTGTACCGCATGTTGTTTCGCCGTTGCCGACGTGTTCACGGGATCGAGCTTCCATACACCGTCGACCTGGGAGAGCGTGTCGTCTTCGAGCATCAGCAGGGAATCGTGATCCACGGCAACGCAAAGATCGGCGACGAGTCGATCATCCGGCACGGCGTGACGCTCGGCAATCGCTACCTGGACGCACCGCAGGAGGCCCCGATCCTCGGCCGCAACGTGAACGTCGGTACCGGAGCCGTGATTCTCGGCCGCGTCCATATCGGTGACGGTGCGCGGATCGGCGCGAACGCGGTCGTGCTCGACGACGTGCCGGCGGGTGGCACGGCGACGGGCCCCAAGGCGATCGTGCGCCGCGACCCGAAGCTGCTCACACAGGCCGAGACCGCCTGAAGCGCGCTCAGCGCGTTGCCCGGGATTCCCAGAGCAGCTTCAGTCCGAAGGGAATGTTGCGCAGATAGCGCGGGCCGAGCCGGGTGGGCTCGCTGCACATGCGGTGGACCCACTCGAGACCGGCGCGCTGCATCCATCGGGGCGCACGCGCCTGATCCCCGGAGATGAAGCTCAGACTGATTCCGCAGCCCATCATCCAGCTGCCCGGCAGCAAGGGCCGAAGGGCATGGATCACGTGCTCCTGCTTCGGCGAGCCGAAGGCCGAGTAGACGAGATCGGGCGCGAGGTCGCGCAGCTCCCGTGTGATCGGTTCGAGCTCGTCGGGCGTGGGAGGCGAGGACAGCCAGGGGCTCGAGACCCCGAGCAGTCGCAGGCGCGGGTAGAGGCGCTTCAGCTCGGCGGCAGCTTCGGGTCCGGAGTCGCCTTCACCGCCGAGCAGGTAGAGGCTGCGATCCTCCCGCGCCGCACGCTCGGCGATTCGATAGACGAGATCCGATCCGGCGATTCGCTCGGGCAGCGGCTCGCCCATCAAGCGGGCGGCCCACAAGAGCGGAGCGCCGTCGGCCACGATCAGATCCGATTGCACGTAGAGCGCGCGGGCATCGGCGTCGGCGCCGGCGCGCTGCAGAAAATCGAGGTTGGCGGTGACGAGCCAACCGCCGCGACCGACCGAGAGGTCGCGGAAGATGCGGTCGAGCAGCGACTCGGTCGTGAGGCGGGCGATCGGCAGCCCCGCGATCTCGACCGTTCCCCCTCGGTCTTCGTCAGCCATGTGCGTCAGCCATTGCGAAGGCCCACCGGTCTCCTCTCCGTCGAAGCCGCGTGGCGCGACGGCTGGTCACTATAGCTTCGCCCGCCTGCACACACTGACGACGGCGTCACACGCTCCCGATTGGATCGTCGGATCAGCTTATCGACTTCAGCACGGCGGCAGTCGCGTGACGAAAACCACAGCGCGTAGACGAAAAGGCCCGGTCGTGACCGACCAATCGCTATAGTCAGTCCTCGGCTCGCCGATAGCGAACGAGGCGGGCGGGTCCCTCGCGCCGAAGTCCCAGCGCCGATCGCGCAAGGGCGAGATCGAGCCACCGCGGAGCGTGTCTTGACATCGAGGGAATCCTCCGAGCACGAGGGGACGGGACCTGCCGCGCAAGACGCGGCGCCCGATGAGCCCGCGGCGGGCGAGCCCGTCGCAGCGCCCGAGCAGCAAGCCGACCAGTCGCTCGGATCGCGTGCGATCTCCGGTGGGCTCTGGATCGTGGCGCGCTTTGGTGCGGAAAACGTCCTGCGCCTCGCGAGCAACATGATCCTGACGCGGCTGCTGCTGCCCGAGGCCTTCGGCGCGATGGCCCTGATCCAGGCGACGCTCGCGGGACTGGCGATGTTCGCCGACGTCGGGATCTCGTCGAGCGTGGTCCAGAATCGCCGCGAGGACGCGCCATTTCTGAATACGGTCTGGACGCTGCAGGTCATTCGTGGCGCCGTGCTCTGGCTCTTCGCCGTCGCGATGGCCCGCCCGATGGCCGCGTTCTACGACATGCCCGAGCTGACCTGGCTGATCATGGCGACCGGGCTCACGTCGGTGATCTCGGGATTCAATTCGATCAAGCTCTATACGCTGCGACGCCATCTGCGCCTGCGGGAGCTCGCCTTCATCGAGACGGGCTGTCAATTTGCGACGGGAGTGGCGACCGTCGCCTGGGCCTGGTTCGTCCCATCGGTCTGGGCACTCGTGTGGGGCACGCTGATCGGAACCGTCATCCGGCTCGTCACCAGTCACGTCCTGATCGCCGGTCCGCAGAACCGTTTCGCATGGGAGCGCGCCGCCCGCCGGGATCTGCTCGATTTCGGGAAGTGGATCTTCGTCAGCACGATCCTGACGTTCCTGGCCGGACAGTCGGATCGCCTCATCTTCGGCAAGCTGATGGACGTCGCGACGCTCGGCGTCTTCTCGATCGCGCTGATCCTCGCCGCGATCCCGACGCAGATCATCTGGCAGCTCGGGAACCTCGTCGTCTTCCCGGCACTCAGCCATCGCAAGGATTCGCCGCTCGAGTTCCGAGGGGTCTACTACCGCACGGTGCAGCCCGTGCTCGCCTTCGGCGCCCTGGCCGTGGCGGGACTCGCTGCGACCGCACCCGACCTGGTGCAGC
Organism: Myxococcota bacterium; assembly: GCA_965223565.1. Classification (GTDB taxonomy): domain Bacteria; phylum Myxococcota_A; class UBA9160; order UBA9160; family UBA4427; genus UBA4427. Next base: position 96,640 of record CBDCWV010000010.1, read on the forward strand.
TGCTCTACGACCCCCGCTATGCCGAAGCCGGCTGGATGGTCCAGATCCTGGCCGTCGCGGCCTGGCTGCGTGTGCCGCAGGCGACCAGTGGGGTCGTTCCCCTGGCGATGGGCGAGCCGCGTTGGCTGGCGGCGGCGAACGCGATGAAGTTCGCCAGCATGCTCGTCCTGCTTCCCGTCGGCTTCCAGCTCGCTGGAAGCGGGGGTGCGATCGTCGGCCTCGCCGCCAGCGAGTTCTTCCGCTACGCGACCTTCGCGATCGGTCTGCGCCGATTCGGTCTACCGGCGATGAACGGCGATCTCGTCTTCAGCGGGGTCGCGTTGGCTTCCGGCTGGGTCGGATTCGAGGTGGCGCGCTGGCTGGCCGAGCTCGAAGTGGGCGTCTTCCTGCGCCTGCTGGCGGCGAGCGTTGCCACGGGCCTGGTCTGGCTCGTGCCGACGGTCTTTCTGCTGCGGTCGGAGCTGCCGTCCGTGATCGAGCGGATCAGGCAGACGCTCGGCCTCGGGACACGCGCGCCTGTCGCCTGAAAGGCGCGCCAGCTCGGCACGCTTGTGATCCGCAACACAAGTGCAGCTGTTTCCGCAACGAAGCGAGATTCTCCGTCGATCGACGAGAAATCCCATCACGGCGCGATGAGTCTGGGTTACATACTCGGGGCCTCGAGAATTGAGGGCCCAGGTGGCGCGGTCCCCCGCGCGATTTCCTGGCTGCTGAGATGCCGACCTCCACGGAGTGCTGAATGCCCGACTCTTTCCGGATTTTTCGAATTCGTTCCTACTCGACGGCCAACCAGTCGATCCGATGCACTCTGCTCGTGCTGCTCGTGCTCGGGCTCGCCCCCGCGCAGGCCCAGGCACAGGCGGGTCTGGAATCCTATGCGAGCTCGGCGGTCGACATCGTCGGGGAGACGGGCGCTGGGGCCGTCGCGCTCGGCGTACCCGACTACGTCTTCGTGAACGATGCGGCGCTCGGGCTCGGCGGCACCAGCGTCGACGTGTTCGACGTGGGCGAGGCCGTCGAGCTCGGCTTCGACGTGCCGCTGCGCAATATCCCTTCGCAGCACGACATGATCGTCTCGGCCTACGTCGGCGGCCTGGGCGAGACCGACAACGCGAACGTGCAGGTCGAGGTGAGCTCCGACGGCGTGAACTTCGTGGTCGTCGACAGCTTCGAGACCCAGGAAGCGCGCATGCGCGGGCGCGACGGGCCCGAGAACGATTTCGCCGGCGTCAAGCTCTTCTTCGTCGAGTTCGGTACGGAGAATCTCGTCACGCACGTCCGGCTCACGAATACGGCCGGGACCGCCGAGGGATTGCGTCTCGATGCCGTCGAAGGTCTCCATCCGTCTTTCGATAGCGCCCGAGCCTTCGAGTTCCGGATCGAGCGCTACGCGCCGGACTTCTTCGATTGGTTCCTCGTCCGGATCAAGAACATCGCCGGCCCTGGCGGTGTCCCGATTCGTGAAATCAAGCTGATCGCCTCGCCCAATCCGCCCGCACGCCTCGAGAACACCGAGATCGACATCCTCAGCAGCGCCGGTGACTTCATCTGCGTCGAGAACTGCATCCCGAATGCCGGGCCGGGGCCGATTCCGTTCGCACGCTTCGTCTGGTCCCTCGACGGCGAGACCGAGGCCCCCCTCGGCACGGGGCTCTCGCCGGGTGAGCAGGCGGCGACGCTGCGTTCGAAGGCCTTCGACGTCGACGACGCGAACTATCTGGCCGAGATGAATTTCGAGATCACCTTCGCGGATGGGCAGACCCATCAGTTCAGCTACGACTTCGACGTCCAGCAGCAGATCGGTTCGCTGTTTCAGAAATACCTCTACTTCGATCCGGCGCCCGAGGAGGTCGGGCCGCTGCCGACCGATTACTACCAGTTCGTCGACGACGACATGCCCGATCCGCCGGCCGTGCCCGCACTCGGCGGGCTCGGCGTCTCGCTCTTGACGGTGGGCTCGCTGGGGATCGCGACCGCCGCGCTCCGGCGACGCAGGGCTGTCTCGCGAGGCCTGGCCGACTGAGCTCGGGAGTCGGGCCGGCCAGCCGGCACGGTCGGCTTGCTTCACGCGGACCCGGTCGTAGCGTCGCTCGGATACGAGCCCTGCGCCCCTTGGGGCGCCGAGATCGCGGTCAGCTCGATCCCGGGCTTTTCGGTCCTGGGGATCAAGCCCGCTCGACCGGGCTCCGAAGGGAACCCGAGGAGCGCGAGGGGCGTGATTCTCCGCGGACCCCAGCGCGTCCGACAGGGCACGTACGAGTGGACTCGCGCGCCGCTCTCGGGCGTGCAAGTGTGGGGCTGCGGAGACGGTGGGTGCGTGAGCGGACGAACGTCGGCTGGCGCCCCGTGCAGAAGATGCGAAGGAGGGCGCCGGAGAGCGAGATGCTGGCCGGCGCCAGGGGATGACTGTTGACCACGCAGCAGGCCAGGCAGGGGGAGGCATCGCTCGAATCCGCGGTGCCCTCGACGCCCGTCGCGCTCGGCTCGAGCGATGCGCCTCGCCGGATCGCCGTCGTCTCGCCCTGTCGCGACGAGGCGGAGACGCTCGAGCGGACGATCGCGTCGATGGAGGCGCAGACGCTGCCCCCGGTCGTCTGGATCGTCGTCGACGATGGCTCGACGGATGCGACGCCGAAGATCCTGGCCGAGGCGTGCGAGCGGATCGAGTGGCTTCGCGTGGTTCGGCGAGACGATCGCGGCTTCCGTAAGGTCGGTGGTGGCGTGATCGAGGCCTTCGAATATGGTCGCGCGCGGATCGACGTCGATTACGACCTGATCGCCAAGCTCGACGTCGATCTTGAGTTCGGCCCGCGCTATCTCGAGCACGCCGTGTCGCGCCTCGCCGCCGATCCCGCACTCGCGGCCCTGAGCGGCCAGGTCTACATGCGGCGCAACGGCCTGCTGGTCGAGGAATTTTCGATGATCCCGGAAGCGGTCGTGGGCTGCTTCAAGCTCTACCGACGGGATGCCTTCGAAGCGATCGGTGGCTTCGTGCAGGCCGTGATGTGGGACGGCATCGACATTCATCAGTGTCGGATCCGCGGACTCAAGACGATGAACGTGTCGGACGACGCGCTGCAGATCGTGCACCTGCGTCCGATGGGCGCTTCGGATCGATCGATCTACCGCGGGCGGTTGCGTTGGGGTGAGGGCCAGTGGTTCATGGGGAGCTCCTTCGCCTATCTGCTCGCGAGTGGGATCCATCGCATGCGCGAGCGGCCATATTTCGTGGGGGGGCTGCTGATCGTCGTGGGCTACCTGAAGGCCGCGCTCCAGCGTAAGCCTCGCTACGACGCTCCTGGCTTCCGCCGTGCACTCCGCCGCTGGCAATGGCAACGCCTCTTCGAGACGGTGGGGCTCTCGAGTCGCGCGAAGGCGCTCGACGTGGCGCGAGAACGGACGCATCCCTGAGCGCGATCGGGTCGCCGCTCAGTGGGCCTCGAGCCCGATCGTTCGTCGCAAAGCCTGGTCGAGCCGCTCGGCATTCACCGCCATCGAGAATTCACGAATCGCGTGCTGCCGGCCGGCCTCGCCGAGTGCCCGGCGTCGCGCCGGATCGCGCGCCAGACGCGCCAGGACCGCAGCGAGTGCCTCGGGATCGTCGGCAGGGCAGAGGATGCCCGTCTGGTCGGGGATCACCAGCTCGCGGAGCGTGGGCAGATCGCCCGCGACCACGGGGACTCCGGTCGTCATCGCCTCCATCAGGGCGACGGGAATCCCGTCGCGATCCCCTTCGGCGTCGATCCGGCAAGGCAGGGCGAAGACGTCGGCTTCGGCGATCAGATCGTGGACCCGCGAGGGTGCCACCGATCCGAGCAGATCGACGCGGGCACGGTCACGACAAGCTGCCGCCAGTCGTTCGAGCGTGGCGCGCTCCGGGCCATCCCCAGCGATCAAGAGCGAGACGTCGAGGTCCGACTCCGAAGCCAATCGATCGACGGCGCGCACGAGCGTGTCGAGCCCCTTCTTCGGTACCAGCCGCGCCACGCTCACCAGGCGCAGCCGTCCAGCGACCGCGGCCTCGTCCGCGTCGCCGTCGACGGGCTCGTGGGGGACACCGCAGCGGATCACCGGCAGCGGGGTCGAGACGGCGGGCGCCTGCTCGCGGTACCAATCGCGATGCCATTCGCTGATGCAGGAAACGAAGCCAGCACGCGCGAGCTTGCGGCGCAGCAGCAGTCGGTTTGCGAAGAGGTCGTTCGCGTGCCCCACGAAGCTCCAGGAGATGCCGAGCTGGCGGGCCGCATAGAGCCCGACTCCGGCCGGTGCATGCGCGAAATGGCAGTGGATGTGGGCGATACCTCGCGGCCGCAGCTGGCGTGCCGCGGCCAGGCCCGAGATCGCATGCAGCAGGTTGCGAGCGCGACCGCCGAGCGAGGTCGGCTCGCCGGGCGAGATCGCATCCGCGAGGGCCGTCGCGAGCGTGCGCGTACTGCGGAGGGGATGGCGCACGACCTCACAGATCGCATCGACGAGGAGCGAGCGCAGGCCGGGTCGCCGCAGCAGCACGTCGGGTCGCGGTAGCTCGGCGAGCTCACGCGTCGCGGCATCCGGCACGTGCATGCTGACACCGACCACCGGCCAACCGCGTGCCTCGATCGCGCGTGCCTCGCGCCAGACGAAGGTCTCGCTGAGCGACGGGTAGCGACTCGTCAGCAGAGCGATCGGTGGCGGCGCCTCGGCGCTGGCGGCGGATCCCGTCGTCATTTGTACTCGATCAGCGCTGGTGGGTCGCGGCGGAGGCGACGCAGGAGATAACCGAACGCGCCGTAGCATTCCGCGAGCTTGCCCTCGATACAGCTCAGGGCGTAGAGAAGCGCATCGCTCGGCCTTCGGCCGCGTTCCCGTTGATTGCGGTAGACGCGCATCGCCAGCACGAGATAGGCCGTGAGCAGCCAGAGGCCGGCCGGCGCCAGCAGCAACGCGACCAGTGGCAGCCCGAGTCCCCAGAACCCGATCGACAGCAAGCGTCGACGGTTGCGCGCACGCGAGCCGGAGTCCCGCGCCCAGGCCTCCGCGGCCGCGTGACCGGCCCGCACCTGCCGCAGCCACCATTGTCGAAAATGCGTCAGGTCGGCGTCGTGGATCGTCATCGCGTGATCGAGGCGCTCGATCGCCCAGCCCGCGCGCACGATTCGCGCCGCGAAATCGGGATCTTCGCCCGCGATCAGCGACTCGTCGTAGCCGCCGAGCGCGCGCACGATCTCGGCCCGGATCAGGACGTCGCCCCCGAAAGCCTGCGTCTCACCGACCGGAGTATCCCATTCGAGGTCGATCAGTCGGTTGTAGATGCTCGCCTCGCGTGCGCGCTCGCGACGCCGGCCGCAAACGGCAGCGAGCTCGGGCCGGGCATCGAGTCGGGCGTTCGCGACGGCGATCCAGTCGGGCGCGAGCTCGCAGTCGCCGTCGATGAACTGGACGCGTTCGAGTGCAGGGTGGCTGGCCTCGAGCCTCGCGAAGCCGGCGTTGCGCCCGCGCGCGGCCGACATCGGGCGTGTCGGATCGAGCTCGACGACGTCGACGCCGAGTGCGCGCGCGCGCGCCGGGCTGTCGTCGGTCGAGGCACTGTCGACGTACACGAGCGGGGTTCCCAGCTGCCGCGCGACCTCGAGACAGCGGACGAGCCGATCGCCTTCATTGCGGCCGATGGCGACGATGCCGACGCGTGCCGCCTGGTCGTCGCACTGCTTGGCATCCGCGGCTTCGGGCTGCGACACGGGCGCAATGCGATCCTCGCTCGTTGCCTCGGATCGCCCGGTCTCCGGCCTGGCCATGTGTGTCGTATTCGGCTTCACGCGTCGCTGTCTTTAAGCCCCTCGATCAGCCCCGCGAGAGGTCGATCGCCCCCACCCCGACGTCGGTTCGGGCGCGAACGGCTCGAAGGAGGCCGCTATCCTGGCTCGATGCGAGCTTGGCACAGCGCAGCATCGCACGCCGTCCGAAACGGTCCGAGCGCGGGTGAATGCGCTTCGACCGCAACGGCGCGGCGTGACCGGGCGAGATGATCGAGCCACGCCACGCGGATCTGCTCGACGGGCTCTTCTCTGCGCGCGTTTCGTCGCTGGCCGATGCGTTTCGGAGCGAGTTCACGGACGTGTCGGCCGAGGAACGCGCACACGTCGACGGGGCCGTCGCGAAGCGCGCCTGGGAATTCCTGACGGCGCGCTCGCTCGCACATCGCCTGCTGCGGGCCGAAGGCCGTGACGTGCCCGCGCTGCTCCCCGATTCAGATCGCGTACCCCTCTGGCCACAGGGCATCGTCGGTTCGATTTCCCACACGACGACTGCCCGCTTCCCGCGCGCCGCTCGAGCCACGAAAGCGACGGCGGCACGCCTGCGTGCGACGAGCCTCTGTGTCGTGGCGATCTCGGCGCGGCTGCGCGGCCTCGGCGTCGACGTCGAGCCCGATGCCCCCGTCGAAGCGGGGATCGAGCGCCAGGTCTGTCGACCGGGCGAGCTCGCCTGGCTCGCCTGCGACGACGCCGTGGAGCGCGCGCGACGTTGTCGCGTGGTCTTCAGTGCCAAGGAGGCCGTCTACAAGGCCTTCTATCCCCGCGTGCGCACGTTCTGGTCCTTCCAGGACGTCGGTGTGGAGATCGACCTGGCGACCGAACGCTTCGTCGCGCGGCTGCCCGCGAGCGCCGGAAGGGAAGTGATCGAGGGGCGTGTCCGCCGCCGCGAGGGCTGGATCGTGAGCGCGGTCGAAGACGCCTGAGCGCGTCGTCACGATCCGCGCACGGACGCTAGACCCCCTGAACCGACGTCTGCCCGAAGACCTCGTTCAGGAGGCGACAGCGCTCCCGGTGCATCTGCTCGTGTGTCACGCCGCGCGCCGCCACGAGGGCGCGCATGCCCATCTGCCGCAGCGCGGATGGGCTCCGGGCGACCTCGCCCAGAAGGGTGGCGAGGGCCGCGGCGTCGGCACGGGGAAAGAGCCTTCCGGTCCGGCCGTCCTCGACGTAGGGGCGCAGCCCGTCGGTGTCGGCCGCGAGCACGGGGATCCCGCGCGCGTAGGCATCGAAGATCAGCCGCGGCTGCTCGTCACTCAAGTTGGGTAGCACGACGCCGTGGTAGTTCTCGAGCAGTGCGAAGAACGGCTCGCCGTAGGGGACGGGGTCGAGCACGTTCAGCTCGACGCCCGCGAGGCTCTCGCGGGCCGCGAGACATTCGGCGCGAAGCGGTCCCTCGCCGATCACATCGACCTGGAGGGGGACGGGCGTCTCCGATCGTCCGAGTCGTTCGAGGGCCGCGAGCAGGACCCGAACACCCTTCTCCGGAACCAGCCGCGCGGCCAGGAGAAGCCTTGTCCGGTCGGCCTCGCTCTTCCCTCGCCAGGTCTTCTCGGCGAGTGCCTCGGGAAGGATGTCGTCGTCGCTGATCCAGGTTGCGGGCGTCACTCCAAAGCGGCGCCCGGGCCGCGCCATGAGCGACTCACGATAGGCGGGCTGCGAGAACAGGCAGAGGCCGGCCCGATTCACGAAGAACCGGCCGAGCGATTCGGTCAGGCGAGCGCGGATCCGCCGCTTCAGGCCGGCGGACTCGCCCGCCGGAATCCGCCAGAAGGCAGACTCGACGACGATGATCAGGTGGCGTCGCCGGAGGAGCGCGATCGGGTTGGCGATCCAGCCGAGCGGGATCGGCCAGCCCATGATGCCCGAGTGCACGAAGTCGACGCGACCGATCGTTCGCCAGAACGCCGCGACGATCTGGGGCAGACGAACCAGGGTGCCGACGGTCGATTCCAATCGGGGCAGCGGAACGATCTCGAGCTTCGTGTCCGTCGGAAACTCGAGCCGGACGAGGTCGAGATCGGCGCGCCAGGCACGCGCCGGTGTGATCATGATCAGATCGTGCAGATACGCGAAGTGGGCGACGAGATCGTGATGCCAGAGCGGGTCGAGCCAGACGGCCCCATCCGCGTCGCGATAGTGCGGAATCGGCGACACGAGGAGATAGGGACGTTCGATCGGAACGAGTGCCCGGCCATCTCGATCGATCGATTCCATCGCGCGCCCCAAGCCCATCCTCCGCCGATTGGCGGCCCAGGATAGGCGCTTCGTGGCGCGCTGCCCAAGCTCTTCGTTCGATTCGCCGCAGCCGCACGCGCGAGCCCGGCCGGGACGGCGGCAGAAAGGGGCTAGAATCGGGCGCCCGATCTTGCGGGCCACGCGTTTCGGATTGTGGACGGGCATCGGAAGAACGGGCAGGGGATGGCATGAGCGAGGCGGTGGTCGATTCGATTCGCAACAGACGCGTACTCGTCACGGGTGGCGCTGGATTCATCGGCTCCCACCTGTGCGCACGGCTCCTCGAGCGGGGTGACCGCGTCGTCTGCCTCGACAACTTCCTCACGGGTACACGAGAGAACATCGCCGACTTGCTCGGCCATGCCCGCTTCGAATGTCTGCGCGGCGACGTGACACAGCGGCTCGAGCTCGAGGTCGACGAGATCTACAACCTCGCCTGTCCGGCGTCGCCGGTGCACTACCAGCACGATCCGGTCCGGACGACGCGCACGAACATCGAGGGCGCGCTCAACGTCCTCGACCTCGCGCGTCGTCGTCGCGCCCGGGTGCTCCAGGCATCCACGAGCGAGGTCTACGGCGATCCCGAGATCCATCCCCAGCCGGAGCGCTATTGGGGGCGTGTCAATCCGATCGGCGTGCGCGCCTGCTACGACGAAGGGAAACGCTGCGCCGAGACGCTGTTCTTCGACTACCACCGACAATTCGGGCTCCGCATCAAGGTCGCGCGCATCTTCAATACCTACGGCCCGAAGATGCGTCGCGACGACGGGCGCGTCGTCTCGAATTTCATCGTTCAGGCGCTGTCGGGCCGACCCCTCACGATCTTCGGTGACGGTCGTCAGACTCGAGCGTTCTGTTATGTCGATGATCTCGTCGAGGGCATGATCCGCTTGATGAGCTCTCCGGATGATCTGACGGGTCCCGTCAATCTCGGCATGCCCGTCGAGTCGACGATGCTCGAGCTCGCCGAAATCGTCCGCAAGAAGACGAACTCGCGGTCGGAGATCCGCTTCGAAGCGCTGCCGCCGGACGATCCCGTCCGGCGTCTTCCCGATATCGCCCTGGCACGCGCTGTCCTCGATTGGCAACCGACGACAGACCTCGTGACGGGGCTGGCGAGGACGATCGAGTATTTTCGCAAGACGGCTTCCGAGCGGCGCCCCCCACGCCCGGGCGGATATACGGATGCCGAATTCGCGTTGGGGAGTACTCCGCGATGAGTCGAAGAGTCGCCCTGATTACGGGTATCACGGGGCAGGACGGGTCCTATCTCGCCGAGCTGCTGCTCGAGAAGGGCTACGACGTCCACGGAATTGCGCGCAGGACCTCGCTATTCAATCGCACCCGAATCGAGGCCGCGCGCGACGAGGCGCACAAAGCGGGTCAGGTCTACGCGCTGCAGTATGGAGATCTCGGTGATTCGAGCAGCCTGAATCGGATCGTCGCCGAGACCCGTCCGACCGAGCTCTACAATCTGGCCGCCCAGTCTCACGTGGCGGTCTCGTTCCAGCAGCCCGAGTACACCTGCGACGTCGACGCGACGGGTGTGCTGCGACTTCTCGAGAGTCTCCGCTCCAACGGACTCGAGACTCGATTCTACCAGGCCTCGACCTCCGAGCTCTACGGAAAGGCCGTCGAGGTGCCACAGAACGAGGAGACGCCTTTTCATCCGCGTTCACCCTACGCGGTCGCAAAGCTGTACGCCTATTGGATCGTGCGCAACTATCGCGAGTCCTACGGTATGCACGCGAGCAACGGCATTCTCTTCAACCACGAATCCGAACGGCGCGGGGAGAACTTCGTCACGCGCAAGATCACGCTCGGCCTGGCACGGGTGAAGGCCGGACTGCAGGAGCGCGTCTGGCTCGGCAACCTCGATGCCCGTCGCGATTGGGGACATGCCCGCGATTACGTCGAGGCGATGTGGTTGATGTTGCAGCAGCCCGAGCCCGACGACTATGTCGTCGCCACGGGCGAGACCCACTCCGTGCGCGAATTCGTCGAGACCGCCGCTCCGGTCGCCGGCTTCGACCTCGACTGGGAAGGCGAGGGCAGCGCCGAGGTCGGTCGAGATCGCGCAACGGGCGAGATCATCGTCGCGATCGATCCCCAGTACTACCGGCCGGCCGAGGTCGATCTCCTGCACGGCGACCCGAGCAAGGCGCGTGAGATCCTCGGCTGGCGACCGCGCGTGAGCTTTGGCGAGCTCGCCGAAGGCATGATGCAGGCAGACCTCGAGGCGGTCGGGCTCGGTTGAGGCGAGCGCGAACGCCGCGCACTCAGCGCGAATCGGGGGATCCGAGCAGCCCGGCCTCTACGAGGAAGCGCCCGACCTCCTCGGCCGCCACGGCATGCCCGTGCGGGCCCCAATGGCCGTCACACGGGTGGTAGTAGATGCCCGGGTCCGGCGCGGCGCGCGCCGCGAAGGCTTCGAGAAGATCGATGAGGAGGAATCCTTCGCGCTCGGCGAACGTGCGCATCGCGCGTGAGAGCGGCGCTTCGCCGTGGGTCGCGCGTCGCTCGAGATCGAGCTCGATCGGAATCAGGATCAGGACGACGGGACGGCTGCCCGCGTCCTGCTTGATCAGCGAGAGTGAATGCGTGAGGCGCGCCCAGCCGAGGTCGGGGTAGTCGTAGAAGCTCGAGCGCTGGTCGACGTCCCGGCGGGCGAGGAGCTGCTTGCCATACTGAGCTGCGTTGTATGCGTAGGAGAAGCTCCGGAGCAGCTCGCGGGGTCCGTAACGTCTCCGCTGGGCGTCGCTCGAGGCGCCGGCCTCGAGACTCGGGCGAAAATAGGTCAGCTCGAAGTCGGGGGGCGTGCCGACCCAGTAGGGCCGGTAGCGATCGGCATAGACGCGCCGTCCGAACTCGATGTCGTCGTCGCGGAAATCGTTCGCGGGCAAGAGGCCGACGAGCACGGCGTCGTGGCTGAAGCCGCTCGCCAGGTGGCGATACAGCAGATGGAACTGGGTCGGACCGAAATCGCCGGAGGTGCCGAAATTCAGGAATTCGATCCCGCTCTCGGCCTCGAGCCGGTCGGTCATGCGATCGGCGCGCTCGACGCCGTAGCCCTCGACCATCGAGTCCCCGACGACGACGAAGCGGTCGTCACGCGAGTCCTTCTCGCGCGGGCGGTCGCGCTGGCCGTGGGCGTTCGCCCGGTATTCGACATCGAAGCAGCTCTGGGTGTGGCGGAAGCGTGAGCCCGGTGAATGCCAGACCCCGAAATGCGGATCGAGATCGGCCCAGAAGCGAAGCTCGGGCGCGAGGCTCGAGCGGGGCGCGAACGAGTAGTCGGGCGTCGGCATCTCGCGCAGCGAGGTTCGACTGAGCAGGAAGCTCCCGCACTCGAGCACGAGCAGGGAGAAGCCCAGCGAGAGGGCCAGCAACGCGACCTGCCTGAACCCGATCATGACCCCGTGCGTCCGCTAGGGGACGAGATGCGCGACCGAGTCGGGCATGTCCCGGGCCACGCGAATGATCGGAATGCCCGTCTGCACGTTCGCCTGCATCTCGACGATCGCTCGGGGCAGGTCCTCGAAGTCGTAGATCTCGTCGTGGATGGTGGGCTTGAAGACGCGACCGTAGAGGGAGGTCGCCGAAGCGATCCCGGCCGGGGTCTCATAGTGCGTGTGATCGAGCGTGATCTGTTTGGTCGATGCACCCGCGGAGTTGTATTCGACCATCGTGCCGAGCTGCCAGCCGGCCGAGACGTTCACGCCCTGACGGGCGGCGGCGGCGATGCCGGCGGCGAAGACCGGACCGCGCAGGAGGTCACAGACGATGTGCATGCCGACGCCGTCGGTGAGCCTTTTCACCTCCTTGCCGAAGGCCTTCACGTCGCCGCGATCCTTGAAGCGGTTGAAGGCCTGCTGATCGATTCCGACGATTCCCTGCGCTTCGAGCGCCTTGCGTCTCTCCGGGCTGCCGGAGCAGAAGAAGGCGTTGTGGCCGCGGTGCTTCGCGAGCATCAGGAAGAGCTCGGAAACGCCTCCGCCGAATCCCAGGACGTTCATCGTGGCGAGATTCTCTTCGGGCATCTTGACCCGCACCATCCCCTCGGCACGCCGCCACATGTGGTAGGCGGTGGGGGCACGCAGCGGCAGCGCGGCGATCTCCCACAGATTCAGCCCGCAGTCGATCGGCGCGCGGACGATCTGCCAATCGCCGACGACGGCTTCCTCGCCGTACCAGCCGACCGAGTCGGGTTTGTCGTAGGCCCAGATACGGAGCGGGAAGCCATAGGCGTCGGGCTCGCCATTGCAATGCGTGATGACGATGTCGCCGACCGCGAAGGCGTCGACGTCGGCGCCGATCTCGCGCACCTCGCCGAGTGCGGAGTTGCCGGGGTAGATCTTGCCGCCCCGCATGTCGGTGATGTTCACCGTATCGGCGAGGGCAGCGTGCGCGATATTGTGTTCGGCCGAGACCGCGAGCACGCGGAGGCGAACGTCGCGTGGGCCGAGATCGGACAGCTTCACCTCTTCGAGCGAGATGATGCTCGCGATGTCGACGCGCTCGAGATCGTCGTCGACACGGGCGCGCTCCTGGGCGATCGCTTCGGCGGTTATGGCGTAGGCACGGGGCGACATTCGGTTCCTCTCTCGGCCGTCGGGGAAGGGCGTCGTTTTGGGGCGCGCCAGAATAGCCAGCGGCCAAGCAGCCCGCCTCCGGCGAGTGACCGGCAGGCCTGACGCAGGTTCAGCCGAGAATCTGCCCATTCCGGCAAGCGAGCTTCACTCGCGGGCGCGTCGGCTGGCTCGCTCCGCCGCAATCGGGTCGACGCGGGGATGGGACTGGTATCCGGCTTGCAAAAGTCCGGACGATGGGTTCCTTCGCCGTCGATCTCTTCCGGCTCTCGAGTCTCATCCTGCTGCTCGTCCTGCCAGGCGCTGCGGCACGGGCGGACCCCGCTCCGAAGCGATCCGTGCCACTCGACCTGCGGGATGCGACACCACGCTGGATCGACGTGCGCTTCGAGACCTCGCCTGCCGATGCGCCCGGCGCCCTCGACGGACGCTGGAGCCCGTCGCGTCGCGCCTGGCTCGAGCCGGTCGCACCGTCGGACTCGACCCGCTCGTCCGCGATGCGAGCCGTCGACACGGATGCGACGGGGGCGATCCGCCCGCGCGTCTTCCGCATCCAGATTCCCGCCGCGGAGATCGAGGCGCAGCTTCGTTCGACCGGAACGGAGGTCGTACCCGGCAGCTTCAGCGACTTCGTCTGGCAGCTCGACCGCGAGACCGGCCACGTCATCCGGGCCGAGCTCACGGGTCGCGTGCGGGAGCGGCTCCGGCTCGGGCCCTTTCGCTCTTCGGCCCGGATCGACATCCGTGTCGAGATGAGTACGGCCGCGGCCGCGGGCTACGAGCCGGGCCACGGGATTCTCGGAATCCCGACCAACCGATTCTGCCCGCCCGATGCGTTGCGGCCGGGCTGCGTTCGGGTCTCGCCCGTCGCCTTCGATCGCACTCGAGGCTACGTGAACGCGGTCGGCTCCGTCCGGGCAGCAACACCGCTCGCCGAGATCGTGGCGTTCTCCCCGCTGGGTGAGGTCGAGCTGCTGGAGCGCCGCCAGCTGATGCCGCGGGCTCCGGGCGAGGGCGGCGTGGCGAGCGAGATCGGGATTTCAGGCCCTCGAGCCGCCGAAAGCGTGATATCCGGTGCTTCCCCGGCGGAAGATGTATGCTCCGTCACGTTCAGCGGTCCGTGTCGGACCGATCTCGGGGGGGAGTCATGAACGAGCTGCATTTCGGACACGGGGCCTTCGCCCTCGCCGCCGATCGGCGCGCGTCCAGCCGGAGCGCCGGGCGCCTGGCGCTCGTCTGCGCGGTGTTCTGCTGCGCGCTGTTCGGCGCATTCGCCGCCCAGGCACAGGCGCGGAGCCACGAGGTCACCTGGGCTCACCACGACCCGAGCGGGGTCAGTCGCTTCGTGATCCTGATCTCGCCCGTCGAGGGCTCACTCTCCCAAGCGCGCCAGGTCGACGTCGGGCGTCCGGTCCTGCAGGCTCAGGGAAGTACGAACTTCTACTCCGCCGTGGTCGATTTCGAGCCAGACGAATTCCTGGCGGTGGCCGCGGTCGGCCATGACGGTCGGATGAGCATGCCCTCGGAGTGGAGCGGCATGCCGCCGACGACGCCGGGGCAGCCGACCCTGGCGCAGCCCTGACCCGCGCCCGACGCGGGCCCAGCAACCGATTCCAGCGATCCAGTGCCGAGTCTCCTGGACGTATCTGCCGGTCTTCTGGCGAGCCGCCCGCGGCCCCCTTCCCGGGCGTCGCGGCGACTCGTCCCGGCTGCGGTCGTCTCGCGCAGGCGCAGGCGGGTCGCCGCAGTCCTCGCGGCGGGGCTCCTGCTCGCGGGCCCGATCGGCTGCGGCGGCCGCAATCCGCGTGCCCCATCCGCGGTCCACACGGTTCGGGCCGGCGAGAACCTCTACCGCATCGGCCTTCGCTACGGCGTTCCGGCCGAACGGATCGCTCGCGCCAATGACATCCGCGACGTGACGACGCTCCGGATCGGTCAGCGGCTGGTCATCCCCGACGCGGGGCGAAGCGTTGGCCCGCGCAGCCGGCGCGGACGCGACCGCGATCGGGCGCGTCGGCGCGCGCGCCGCATCGCGCATGACCATGCGGCACTCCAGTTCTCGTGGCCAGCCCGGGGGCGCTTGAGCTCGCGTTTCGGCATGCGCCGCGGACGCCCGCACGAGGGCATCGACATCGCCGCGCGGACGGGCACGCCGATCTTCGCTTCCGAGTCGGGTCGTGTGATCCACAGCGGTCGGCTCGGCAGCTACGGCAAGGTCGTGATCGTGAAGCATGCCGGTCGCTACCGGTCCGTGTACGCGCATGCGAGCCGGCTGCACGTCCGAAAGGGCGAGTTCGTCGAGCGGGGGCAGAAGATCGCCGAGGTCGGCTCGAGTGGACGCTCGACGGGACCCCACGTGCACTTCGAGATCCGGCGATCCGAGACGCCCCAGAATCCGCTCGGCTTTCTGCCCTGAGGAGCCGCGCCGAAGACCCCCTGCGCTGAGGAGCGCTGGACGGACCGCCCCCGGACGTGCCAGGCGTCTCGCATGGGCGGACGGCTATTCGTGAGCGATCTGCTCGCGCAAGGCGTCGGCCGGGATCGCGGCCGAGAAGTGGAAGCCCTGCATCTCGTAACAACCCTCGGCGCTCAGGAACTCCGCTTGATCCGAGTGGGAGACGCCCTCGGCGACCGGATGCAGATTCAGATCCCGCGCCATCCGGATCACGCTCGCGAGCAGTCGGCTCCCCTCGCCGTCGGGCGCGACCGTCTCGACCAGCCGGCGATCGATCTTCAGGACGTCGATCGGCTGGCTCAACAGAATCGCGAGCGCCGAATAGCCCTGCCCGAAATCGTCGAGCACGATGCGGACGCCGACCCTGCGGAGCTCTTCGAGCGCCCGGGCGATGCGGTCGTCGTCGCGCAGGAGCAGATTCTCGGTGATCTCGAGATCCAGCTGCTCGGGGGGCAGTCCCGAAACCTTGAGCGCTTCGACGACCGCCGAGAAGACGTCGTCCTGCTCGAACTGGACGGGTGAGATGTTGACCGAGAGGCGCACCGGATCGTCGGGCCGGAGCGCTCGCCAGGATGCGGCCTCGCGACAGGCTTGCATGAGCGTCCAGCGACCGAGGTCCGTGATGAAGCCCGTCTCCTCGGCGACGCGTAGCGCCTCGCCCGGCGCCACGCGCCCGAGCGAGGGCGAGCTCCAACGAAACAGGGCCTCCGCGCCGACGATCCGATCGTTCCGATAGTCGATACGCGGCTGGTAGTGGAGCTCGATCTCACCGGCGCTCATCGCCGCGCGCAGCTCGTGCTCGAGCGACAGACGCCGAACGGCACCGTCTTCCATCGATTGATTGAAGAAGCGCCAGCCGCCGCCCGCTTCCTTTGCGGCATAGAGCGCGGCGTCGGCGCGCTTGCGCAGATCGTCCGTCGTCTGTCCGTCGACGGGAAAGAGCGCGATTCCGACACTCGCCGCGGGAGCGAGCGTCTGTCCCATCAGATCGACCGGCTGGCGCATCGCCTCGAGCATGCGTGTCGCCACGAGCTCTGCGTCGCGGGGACCGTGGATCCCCGAGAGCAGAATCGTGAACTCGTCCCCGCCGAGTCGCGAGACGCGCGCCTCGGTCGACGTGGGCGCGTCCTTGTCCAGACACACGACGTCTTCGGCGCGCACCGTATCCGACAGGCGCGCCGAGATGATCCGCAGGAGCTGGTCGCCTGCGTCGTGGCCGAGGGTGTCGTTGATCAGCTTGAAGCGGTCGAGGTCGATGTAGAGGAGGGCGAGCTGCTCGCCCTCGCGCTTCGCTCGCGCGAGGGCGTGCGAGAGACAATCGTCGAAATGGCGTCGATTGCCGAGGCCCGTCAGCTCGTCGACGCGAGAGCGCGCCTCGGCCTCCGCCAGCCGACGCATATGGTCCGTCGTGTCCTCGCAGACGCCGAAGACACGCGCCGTTCCCTCCTCGCCGATGGCTCCGAACGCGCGGCCCCGCGTCCGGAAATGGCGCGGATTCCCACTCGCGTCGGTCAACCGGATCTGGACGCAGAAGGGCGTGCCACTGCGAGCCGCTTCGAAGAGCGTGCCCGTGAAGAGCGCGCGATCGTCGGGATGGATGCAGTCGAGGAGCGAGGTCGGCGAGATGAGATCTTCGCTCTTCTTCTCGCCGATGATCTCCCGAAGCTGCGCCGAGGGACGCAGCGCCCCCGTGTCCGGGCGGAAATCGAAGTAGACGAGATCCGTCGTCGACTCGAGCTGCTGAAGCGTGGTCGCCTGGCGTTTCAATTCCTCGAAGCGTTGCCATCGCGCGAGGACGGCGCGGATATGATCCGCGATCCGGGCCGGGTCGAGCGAGGCGGGCAGGAGCTCGAAGACATGGTGATCGACGGTCGGATGCGCGCTCTCGCTCTCGGGCGTGTGCAGGACGACGGCGGGCGCATTCGGATAGGCGTCGACCAGCTGCGTGCAGGTCGAGGCGAATTGCGATCCGCCGCTACCGGGTAGCAGGACCAGGACCATCGGTGGCGCGGTTACGAGATCGAGATCGTGGACCTTGAGCCCAGCGGACTCGAGCTGCCCCGCGATATCCACCGTGCGCGGATCGTCGGCCGCCGTCCAGATGGCGACATCGATCTTTCGCTCCTGGCCCATTGCGCCCCCGAGAACCGGCCGCGAAACGGGCCAGAACGA
Source organism: Myxococcota bacterium (assembly GCA_965223565.1). Taxonomy (GTDB): domain Bacteria; phylum Myxococcota_A; class UBA9160; order UBA9160; family UBA4427; genus UBA4427. Next base: position 113,883 of record CBDCWV010000010.1, read on the forward strand.
GGGGCTTATCGGACGTCGAGCGGGCTTCGCTGTATAGCCGGCCACCATTTCATGCGAGAAATGAACGGTCGTGGGGCATGCGCGAGACGTGGATGCGCGCGGCCTGCCGATCGCTTGCAGCGCGATTGCAGGGTGACGAGCGACGTTCTGCTAGGCTCGGTTTTCGCCGCGCCCCCGTAGCTCAGAGGATAGAGCGTCGGTTTCCTAAACCGTGCGTCGCAGGTTCGAGTCCTGCCGGGGGCGCCAGGCGGCGAGGAGCTCCGCGACCGTCGTCAGCGTCGTCAAGCCGTCCAGCGTATGCTCGAGGACCAGCCGAGCATATTCGGCCGGATAGCCGGCGACCGCGTCGGTCGGGACGACGACCGAGTAGCCATGGTCGACGCCCTCGATCGACATGCCGATGATGCCGCGATTGAGCGAGACGCCCGTCGCGATCACGGTGCGGGTCCCGAGGCTTCTCAGGTATGGATCGAGCGAGGTATTGACGAAGGGTGCAATCCCGTGGAGCCGCTCCGAGATCAGGTCGTCGGGCTCGAGCAGCTCGGGGACGGGCCGCGCGGCCTCGGAGCCGACGGGAATGTGCTCGGGATCGTCCATCAGCCGACTCACGAAGGGCATGTTGCGATAGCTGCCGGCGCGATCGGGTCTGAAGGCAGCCGTGCAGTGGATGATGCGCATCCCCGCCCGTCGGGCGCCCGCAAAGAGCTCGGCGCAACGTTCGACGATCTGCTCCTCGCGCACGACCTCCCTGGGGCCGGGAAATCGAGCGAGGTCGCCGACGACGCCGCGCTCCATCTCCATGCAGAGCACCGTCGTGTGTTCTGGACGAACGAGATCTGGGAGCTCCACGGGTCCTCCCGACTGACTGCAGCGTGGCTGAATCGGCCGTGTGGGCGCTCGGCGGCGCAATGCCAGTGTCTAGCAAACGAGTGGCGGGTCGCGATTGGGCGTAGCCCGAGCGGATCTTTCGTGCGAGTGTCGGGTCGACCTACGGCGCCTTCGCGGTCGAGCCGGTCGATCGACGAGTTGTCGCAGGGGGGAATCGGTCGTGGCCGAGTTCGATGGACAGGTCGTCGTCATATCCGGAGCCGCGAAGGGACAGGGACGCGAGACGGCGCGCGTCTTTCACGAGGCAGGAGCGCAGGTCTTTCTCGCGGACATCGACGATGTGGCGGGTGAGCGCGCGGCGGCGGCGATCGGTGTGCGCGCGCACTTCGTCCATCTCGACGTGAGCCGCGAGCAGGATTGGCAAGAGCTGAGAGACCAGGTCCTGAAGGAAGCTTCGAGAGTCGACGTACTCGTGAACAATGCGGGGACGACCTGCCGCGGCGACCTCGTCGACGTCGCACCCGAAGCGTTCCGACGCGTCGTCGAGATCAATCTGATCGGCACGTTTCTCGGCACGCACGTTCTCGCGCCCGCGATCGGTGAGACCGGGGGCGGCGCGATCATCAACGTGTCCTCCGTCCAGGGTCTACTCGCGCGGAGCGGCGTGGGTGCCTATACCGCAAGCAAGTTTGCGATTCGCGGTCTGACGAAGGTCGCGGCGCTCGAGCTCGGCCCGCTCGGCATTCGTGTCAACTCGATCCATCCCGGCGGCGTCGCAACGGATTTCATCACCGAGGCCTCGGGCCTCGAGCTGACGCCGGAGCAGCTCGATGCCGGCCACGCGCATCTCCCGATTCCGCGTTGCGGCCGCGTCGAGGACATCGCGCCCGTGACGCTCTTCCTGGCCAGTCGCGCGGCCGGCTACATTACGGGCGCCGAGATCGTGATCGACGGGGGGATGACGGCGGGCATCCCGCGTATCGCCTGACAGAACGGGGGCCGAATGGACGCACGCTCGAAGCGACGCGTTGCCGTGATCGAGGGCTACTTCTCGGCGATTGCCGCGCAGGATCCCGAACGCGTGGCCACGTTCTATACGGATGACTACGTACTCGAGCTCCCCTATCACAAGCCGAACGAGCCGCTCGTCGTACACGGCCGCGAGACGGTCGTCGAGTATCTCGAGCTGATCCTCGCTCGCCAACGGATGAAGCTCCAGCTCTCGGGTGTGCATGCCGTTCCCGACGAGGATCTGTTGATCGCCGAGTATTCGAGCGAGGGCGAGTTCACGGATACCGGCGCGCCGTACCGCAACCTCTATGTGGGCTATTTCTATTTCGAAGGCGAACGGCTCCGCCGGCTCCGGGAGTACTACAATCCACAATCGCCCGGTGCGTCTGCGATAGACTGAGGGAGATCGTCGTTGAAGGTCGGGGTCTTCTTCACGGCCGGTGAGCACGCCGCCGACATCGCAGAGGTCGCTCGGGCTGCCGAAGCGCTCGGCTTCGGCTCGCTCTGGCTCGGCGAGCACGTCGTCATGCCGGTCGCATACGAACGGGTCTATCCGGGCTCCGAGACGGGCGAGGCGCCGTCGTTCGCGGCGCTGCTCTCCTCGCCGATCGTCGCACTCGCGCGGGCAGCTGCCGTGACGGAACGGCTCGAGCTCGGAACCGGTGTCTGTCTGCTGCCGCTGCACGAGCCGATCGCGCTCGCGAAAGACATCGCGACGCTCGACCGCGACTCGGGCGGGCGTTTTCTCTTCGGGGTCGGTGGCGGCTGGCTGCGCGAGGAGACCGAGATCCTCGGCGGCGACTTCGACCGACGTTGGCGACAGATCGCGGACGCGGTGGAGGCCATGAAACGCCTCTGGCGGGACGATGTCGCGCAGCACGCCGGGCCCTATACGCGATTCCCCCCGGTTCGTCTGTATCCGAAGCCGGCCCAGCAGCCGCATCCTCCGGTCCTTCTCGGCGGCAGCGCGGCGCGCATCTTCGAACGGGTCGTCGCGTGGGGCGAAGGCTGGATTCCCGGGGTCTCGTCCGTCGAGGAGTTTCGCGAGGGTCAGGCCGAGCTGCGGCGGACGGCGACCGAACGCGGGCGGGATCCGGATTCGTTCGTGCAGGTGGCGTTCGGATTGCCCGGCGCGTTGCGCAACGCGACCGAGCTGGCGGCGCTCCGGGATCTCGGGGCCGACCACGCCACCGTCTGGCTGGCCGAGCGCGGCGAGGGCGTCTTCTCCGAGCTCGAGTCGCTCGCCTCGGAGCTTCGGGCACTCGCGTGAGCTGCGGGCGTCCCGGTTCCGCTGGCGCCTCGGATGCGTGCGTCGCGCTTCGCGTATCGAAGCTACGATCCCGCTACGAACCCCACTGATTCATGCTGGAGCCGATCGATGTCTCTCGAAGTCGGAATCGAAGAAGAGAAGAGCTACATGGTGACGGACGACATGGCGCCGGGTCACCTGCCCGCCAAGGTACTGTCGACGCCGAGCATGATCGGCCTGATCGAGGGCACCTGCCTTTTCGCAGTCCAGCCTCACCTCGAAGAGGGCCAGGTCACGGTCGGCACGCATGTCTGCGTCAGTCACGAAGGTGCTGCGGCCTCGGGACAGGAGATCCGGATCCAATGTCGCCTGACGGAGATCGACAAGCGCCGGTTGACGTTCGAGACCGAGGTCACGGTCGATGGTCGTCGCATCTCGAAGGGAACCCACCAGCGCGCGGTGATCGATCCCGCGCGCTTTGGCTAGCCGAGCGGCCCCGTTTCACTCGAGCTCTCCGCGTGGGTGTGAACGGACGCGAATCGAGATGCGAACGCGCTATCGCGCAAACGCGAGAGGGTGGAACGTTCCGATGGGTGCCAGCGGCTTCGAGCGGGAGACGATCACGCGTGATTTCGGTGCCGTGCTGCACGGGCTCGACGCACGGGATCCCGACGCGACGACCGCGCTTCGCGATGCCGTCCACGACCATGGCGTCGTCTTCCTGAGAGACCAGCATCTCGACGACGACGAACACATCGCCGTCGCCTCCCGCTTCGGCCCGCTCGGCGTCTATCCCGTCCAGGCGGCGGCGGGTATGACCGCGCCGCTCGAGTTCATCGAGGATGGTCCCGACGATCCGCCGAAGGCCGACGGCTGGCATACGGACGTCACCTGGGTCGAGACGCCGCCCGTGCTGGCCTTTCTCTGCATGCTCGAACGGCCGGAGCGGGGCGGGGATACGCTCTGGGTCGATACGGCGGGGGCCTGGGACGCGCTCTCGCCCGTGATGCAGGAAATGCTCGCGGGACTCGAGCTCTTCCACGATGTCGGTTCCAGTCGCGAGGTCCTGGTCCGGAAATTCGGCGAGGACGTCGTCCTTCGCACGAAGGAGCGATTCGGCATGGGCGTCGCCCATCCGCTCGTTCGCAGCCATCCCTACACGGGCCGCAAGAGTCTATTCGTGGCCGGCTACTTCATGGATCACGTCGTAGGCATGTCCTCGGCGGAGAGCAGGGCGCTGCTCGACTTCCTGATGGCGCATGCGACGGCGCCCGAGCGCGCGATCCGATGGCGCTGGCGGGAAGGGGACCTGGCGATCTGGGACGAGCGTCGCACGATGCATCGCGCCCTGGGTGATCATTTCCCGCTCCGCCGCCGCGTTCGCCGTTGTACAGTGATGGGCGAGCGGCCCCGCTGACGAGCGGCCGATCCACCGATCCGAGAGGAGGGAGGACGCGCGTGTCGACGACGATCTCGCAACGCGATCGGCTGGAGCGGCGTCGAGAGATCGACGCGATCCGCGCGCGCGTCGACCATCCGATCATCGACGGCGACGGGCATCTACTCGAATCGGTCCCGATGCTCTGCGACACGCTCGAGCGCGTCGCGGGGCGAGGCGTCGTCGAGGGACTGCGGCGGGTGCTGCCGGAGCTCTTCACGGGCGAGGGATCCCGTGCCGAAGGCATGCCGCGCGGCCCCTGGTGGCCTTCGCCGACCGACGCGCACTATCAGGCGACCGTCATGGTGCCCGCGCTGCTCGCCGAGCAGCTCGACGAGATCGGACTCGATTTCGTGATCCTCTATCCGTCGCTCGGGCTCGCGCTGTGTACGATTCCCGAGGCTGAGATCCGACGCGCCTCGCTCCGTGCGCTCAACACGATGCTGGTGGAGATCTGCGCCGAGCAGGCCCGCGTGCTGACGCCAGCGGCGGTGATCCCGATGCATGCGCCGGCGGAGGCGATCGAGGCACTCGAGCACGCGAGCGAGGCGGGTCTGCGCGTGGCGATGATTCCGCCCGGCGTCGCACGGCCACTCGAGGCGCATCCGACGCTCTTTCCGCAGCTCGCCCACGTCGATCGCTTCGGCATCGACTCCGACCACGACTACGATCCGGTCTGGCGGGCCTTCGAGCGATCGGGGATCGCCGTCACGGTCCACGGGGCGGTCGGTCTGCGCTATCTGCCCGGCGGTCGCGGTTCCCCGTCGAACTACTCCTACAATCACGTGCTCGGCCACGGCTATCTGCAGAGTGAATTCTGTCGCGCACTGGTCTATGGCGGCGTGCCGATGCGGTTTCCGGACCTGCCGTTCTGTTTTCTGGAAGGTGGCGTCGCCTGGGCGATCGAGATGCTGGGCGCGCTCGAGGAGCACTACGAGAAAAGGGGTCCTGCAGGGATCGACTGCTACGATCCGGCTCGACTCGATCACGCGCTGCTCGAACGTCTGCTCGCCGAGTACGGTTTTCCCGCGGAGCCGCCCGAGATGGTCGGCGAGACGAATCGTTCGCCCTGGGCAAGGGACGAGTTCGAGGCCTCGGGCCTGCGCGACGAGTCCGACCTGGCGCGCATCTTCGGCGACCAGTTCTTCTTCGGCTGCGAGTCGGACGACCCTTCGGCCCATCGTGCACTCGACGCACCGGGCAATCCGCTGCATACGCGGCTGCGCCCGGTGTTCTCCTCCGATATCGGCCATTGGGACGTGCCGCGGCTCGACGATCCGCTCCCGAACGCCTTCCGACTGGTCGAACGGGGCCTACTCTCGAAAGAGGATTTCCGCCGATTCGTCTGCGACGAGGTCGTGGCGCTTCATACGCGTTGCAATCCGGCCTTCTTCGACGGCACGAACGTCGAAGGGCGAGTCGAGACGGGAGGTGCCCCGCGATGAACGAGACGACGACGGCGGTCGAACGGAGCGGCGTCTTTCTCGCGCCCTATCACGCCGACGACGAGAGCCCGACGCTCCAGGTTCGACGCGACCTCGAGCTGGCCGAGCGGCTCGATGCGCTCGGCTACGACGAGCTCTGGATCGGAGAGCACCACTCGGCGTCCTTCGAATCGATCGCATCACCGGAGCTCTTCATCGCCGCGGCAGCGGAGCGCACCCGACGAATCCGGCTCGGTACGGGTGTCGTGTCGCTGCCCTATCACCACCCCTTCATGGTGGCTGAACGGATCCGCCAGCTCGACCATCAGACCTGGGGTCGCGTGCTCTTCGGTGTGGGTCCGGGACAGCTGCCGTCCGACGCGCACATGTTGGGGATCGACGTGGCGCGCCAGCGCGAGCGCATGCTCGAGTCGCTCGAGGTCGTGATCGCACTGCTACGCGGAGAGTCGGTGACGCGCAAGACCGAGTGGTTCGAGCTGCGGGATGCGCGCCTCCAGCTGCGTAGCTTCAGCCGACCGGAGGTAGAGATGGCGGTCGCCGCGGCGGTCTCGCCGTCGGGGCCACGCGCGGCCGGTCGCTTCGGAATCGGCATGCTCTCGATGGCTGCGACCAGCGGCGAGGGCTTCGACCTGCTGCCCGCCCATTGGGCGGTCTGCGAGCAGCTGGCGGCCGAGCACGGGCAGACCGTGGATCGACGAAATTGGCGCCTCGTCGTACCGATGCACCTGGCCGAGTCCCGTGCGCAGGCCGAGGCAGACCTGCACCACGGCCTGCTGAAGCTCGTGCGCTATTTCGTGAAGCTCGGGGCCGAGGATCTCGGATCGATCACGACGCTCGACGCTGCGATCGAGCAATGGCGGGAGCGGGGCCTGACGCTGCTCGGGCGTGCGGTGATCGGAACGCCCGACGACGCGGTCGAGCGGATCCGGCAGCTGCAGGCACAATCGGGCGGCTTCGGGACGATCCTGCTGCTGGCGCACGATGCGGCAGATCCGCGGGCAACCGCTTCGAGCTACGACCTCTTCGCGCGCTACGTCATGCCCGCGCTCAGGGACGAGAATCGCCTGCGGCACGAGAGTCTCGACTGGTTCGAGCGACACAGCCACGAGATCGTGGGTGGTCTGCGCAAGGCGATCGGCGAGACCGTCGAGGCGCACGAACGCGAGCGTCGCGAGCGGGGGGAGGGCGTTGCGTGGGGCGACGCGCGCGATCTGCTCGTCGGCAAGGACGAAGATTGATCTGCAGGCCGCGCTGGCTCGCGTGCGCCGCTGGGGCTGAACGATTCGCGGAGAGATTCGCGCAGAAGAGGGGACTCATGCGTCGATTCGTCGTTGCGCTTCTCATGGGCTCGATCGCCCTGGCGGGCTGTCAGGCACGCGCGCCGCGTGAAGACGCTCTCCGCGGCTTCTCCGCCGATCGCCTCGGACGCGTGACCGAGCGATTGCAGCGCCACGTCGAGGCGGGGGCGATCGCAGGCGTCGTGGCCCTCGTCGCGCGGGACGATCGGATCGTGCATCGCACCGTCCTCGGCGATCGCGACCGTGAGGCCGAGCTCGCCATGCAGGCCGATACGATCTTTCGCGTCTACTCCATGTCGAAGCCGATCACGAGCGTGGCCGCGTTGATTCTCGTGGAGGAGGGGCGGCTGCGGCTATCGGATCCGGTCGATCACTGGCTGCCCGAGCTGTCGAAGCCTCGGGTCCTGCTGAAGCCCGATGGTCCCCTCGACCAGACGCGGCCCGCCAAGGGGCCGATCACCGTGCGCGATCTCCTCACGCATACATCGGGCCTCGCCTACGACTTCACGAGTCAGGGCCCGCTCTCCGGAGCGCTCACCGAGCGCGGACTCCGCGGCAGCAGCGCGAAGCTCCCGCCCGACGAATACCTGAAACGACTGGGCGCGCTGCCGCTGCTATTCGACCCGGGCACGCGTTGGCACTACAGCCTGTCGACCGACGTGCTGGGCGTCCTCGTGGCACGCGCGTCGGGCATGTCGCTCCCCGATTTTCTGCGGAGCCGCATCTTCGAGCCGCTCGGCATGGTCGATACCGCGTTCTGGGTGCCCCCGGAGAAGCTCGATCGCTTCGCGGCCAACTACGCGTTCGACGACGAACGCGGCGAGCTCGTCCTGTTCGATGCGCCGGCGACCAGTGACTACCGGAACGAGCCCGCCTTTCCATCCGGCGGCGGCGGACTCGTTTCGACGGCCCGGGACTACCTGCGCTTCGCTCAGATGATGACCGGCGGCGGCGAGCTCGACGGCGTGCGGATCCTCTCGCCCGTCGGTCACAGGCTGATGACTACGAACGCACTCTGGCCCGGAGAACGCCCGGAATCCCCGTTCGGTGCGCGGTTCTTCCTCGCGGGTACGGGATTCGGTCTCGGCGTCGCGGTGATCGAGGACCCGGGCATGGGGGTCCAATACGGCTCGATCGGCCTGAACGGCTGGGGTGGGGCGGCAGGCACCTGGTACTGGTCGGATCCCATGGAGGGCATCTCCGCGGTCATGATGGTCCAGCGCATGAGCCAGGGGCCGGGCCCCGCGATCAGCCTCGACTTCCAGACCATGGTCTATCAGGCCCTCGAAGTCCGCCGCGGCCCTGGCTTGCCGAGTCAGCCGGCGCCCAACAACGTGTCGACCGCGGAATAGGGGTCGACGTCCCCCGCACGCAGCGCATCGAGGATTGCCGCGCCGCCGCACGGCGCCTCGGCCAGCACCCGGGCTGCCGCGCGTTCGCGCAGCAGGTCGTGGAATACGCGTTCCCGTCGTCGGATCGCCTTGCGTGCGAGCTGGCCGGAGGCCTCGAGATGACGCCTGTGTGCCTCGAGCAGATCGACGAGCTCTGCGATCCCCCGTGCACGCTCGGCCTCGGTCTTGACGATCGGCGGCGACCAGACGTCGACCGCCGACTCGTCGTTCGCGGCATCTCCGCCGCGAGCCGCAGGCGCTCTCAAGTGCAACATCGCCGTCAGCTGCTTGGCGACGCGGTCCGCGCCCGGGAGGTCCGCCTTGTTCACGATGAAGACGTCGCCGATCTCGAGGATGCCGGCCTTGATCGCCTGGATGTCGTCGCCCATGCCCGGAATGCTGACGACCGCCGTCGTGTGAGCGAGCTCGACGACATCGACCTCGTCCTGGCCGACACCAACGGTCTCGATCAGGACGACGTCGTACCCCATCGCATCGAGCACCGTCGTCGCCTCGAAGCTCGCCCGCGCGAGTCCACCCAGCTGCCCGCGCGTGGCCATCGAACGGATGAAGACACCCGGATCGGTCGCGTGGGTCTGCATGCGCACACGATCGCCGAGGATCGCGCCGCCCGAGAAGGGACTCGACGGATCGACCGCGATCACGCCGACGCGGCGCTCGCGGCGCCGCAGCTCAGCCACGATCCGGTCGACGAGCGTCGACTTGCCCGCACCCGGCGGCCCGGTGATGCCGAGCAGGTGGGCCCGACCGGCGAAGGGCAGCAGCGCGCGAAGTCCGTCGATCGCGCCCGGCTCGCCCTCTTCGAGCATCCGGATCAGACGAGCGCCCGAGACCTGGTGTCCCTCACGCGCCTTCTCGGCCAGCACGATCGGATCGCGGCTCACGCCTCACGATCCTGAGCCCGTCGTTGGTCCCACCATTCGCGAATGAACGTCGCGATCTCCCCCGTATGCGCGCCCATCGTGAAGATCCGATCGACGCCCTGGGCTTCGAGTGCCTCGGCGTCTTCGTCGGGCACGACGCCGCCGACGACCACGAGCTTGTCGTCGATCTCCGCGTCGCGGAGGCGCTCGAGCACCTTGGGAATATGCTGCATGTGTGCGCCGGAGAGACTCGAGATGCCGACGACGTCCACGTCTTCCTGGATCGCGGCCTGGACCACCATGTCGGGGGTCTGGCGCAAGCCCGTGTAGATCACCTCCATCCCGGCGTCGCGCAGGGACTGCGCGATCACGGTGACGCCGACCGTGTGACTGTCGAGTCCGAGCTTTGCGAGCAGGACCCGGATCTTGCGTTCGGCCATCAGACGCCCGAGGTGAGCGAGTCGGGATGGTAGACTCCGAACACCTCGCGCATCACATCGCAGATCTCGCCCTGGGTCGCGTAGGCCTTCACGGCCTCGAGGATCGGGGGCACGAGATTGTCGTCGCCGGTAGCGGCCTGGCGCACGCGGTCGAGGGTCTTTTGCACGAGCTCCTCGTCGCGATCGGCGCGCACACGCGTCAGCTGCGCGACCTGCTTGCGTTCCGCCTCCTGCCCGAGCTTGAAGACCTCGATCGAACGATTCTCGTCCTGCTGGACGAGATGGTTCACACCGATCTGCTTGCGCGTTCCCTGCTCGATCTCCTGGTGGCGATCGCGCTGGGAGCGGGCGAGCTCCTTCTGGAAATAGCCCACCTCGATCGCGGCGAGCGCACCTCCCATCGCGTCGATCTTCTCGATCTCGGCCATCACCTCGTCTTCCATGCGCCGGGTCATCGATTCGAGCATGTAGGAGCCTGCGAGCGGATCGACCGTATCGGCGACGCCGGTCTCGTGCGCGACGATGTTCTGGACGGCGATCCCGACCCGCACGGCGTCCTCGCTGGGAAGGGCGTGGGCCTCGTCGTGGAGCGGCGTCGTGATCGCGTAGGCGCCGCCGCCGAGGGCGCAGGCGAGCGTCATGATGCCGAGTCGGGCGATGTTGTTGAGCGGCTGCTGGAGCGTCATGGCAGTCGTGCCCGGCGAGCTGATCAAGCGCAGCTGCATCGACTCGTGCTTCTGCGCGCCGTAGCGCTCCTTCATCAGGCGCGCCCAGACCTTGCGGTAGGCCCTGAGCTTCGCGATCGCCTCGAAGAAATCCATCTCGAGGCCCGTCACGAAGCTCCAATAGGGCGCCACCTCGTCGATCTCGAAGCCGCGCGCAAGCGTGGCGTCGAGATATTCCATCGCGATCGCGAAGCCGAAGGCGAGCTCCTGCACGGGCGTTGCCCGGGCGGCGTAGATCTGCGCGCTCACGACCGTGATCGGGATCCAGCTCGGATGATGACGGATGACGTACTCGATGCAGTCGGTCGCGATCCGCAATCCGTGCTTGGGCGGATAGATGTAGCGACCGACGCAGGTGTATTCGATCAGGATCGCGTTGGACATCTGGAGCGTGAAGCTGGCCGGATCGATGTCCTTCTTTTCGAGCGCGGCCAGGATCATCGCGAGGTTGACGGGCTGCGGCGCATTGCAGACGGAATTCAGGTGCTGCAGCTTGTCCCAGGGCAGGTCGAGGGCCTTCTCCATGTCGGCGAGCGTGTCGACCGCCGTGCCTGCGCGCGCGACCTCGCCCTCGGCGAGCGGATGATCGGAGTCGTAGCCGTTCGTGGTCGGCAGGTCGTACTCGATGATGAAGCCGTTGAGTCCCTGCTCGAGCATCTTCGACCATCGCTCGGCCGAGTCGTCGGCCGTTCCGAAACCCGTCACCTGGAGCATCTTCCAGAAATCCTGGCGATAGCCGGCAGGCGTCGTGCCACGCGTGTAGGGGAACTGGCCGGGAAAGCCGAGATCCCGGGCGTAGTCGAAGTCGATCGCTGCGAGATCACGCGGCGTGTAGAGATCCTTGACCGGCCACTGCATCTGCTGCGTGACGAACTGCTTCTCGCGCTCCGGGTGCTCGGCGAGCGCCGGGTCGAGCACCTCGCGGCGCCACTTCGCCTCGGCCTCTTCGATCGCTGCGTCGTTCCTGTCCTCGCTCGGTCGATCGTCGGAGATCGCTTCGCGTTCTGCTGTGGCCATGGGTCTGGAGCTCCTGGCGCCGGTGGGGCGGTCCTCTGGGGCGGATCGAAGGCGCCCGGGACGAGAGAGCGCCACCTGGAATATCGCTGGCTGGCCAGCAAAAACAACCTAGAGTTGCTTTTATGTCCGGGCATGTCGTACCGACGCGAGCCGATGGGGACCTCGAACGCGCCAACGCGCGTGCGCCTGCGACGGCACGCGCACGACGGCGTCCTGGGGGTCGCAGCGCGCGGGTGCGCGAGGCGATCCTCACGGCGACGCTCGAGCTGCTCGCGAGCGAGGGATTCGCCGGGGTCAGCCTACCGGGCGTCGCGCGTCGCGCCGGCGTCAACAAGACGACGGTCTACCGCGGCTGGTCCACGCCTCAAGCGCTCGTCCAGGAGGCGCTCGCCGGCTTCGAGGCCCTGGCTCTACCCGATATCGATACGGGAAGCTGGGAGGGCGACGTCGAGGCCTTCGCCCTGGCGCGGCTGAAGCTGATCCGCGATCCGCTCGCGGCCGGAATCCTGCGGGCCGTGATCGCGATCGGTCCGGGCGACGCGACGCGCGCCGCCTGGGTGGAGGGCTTCTGGGCACCGCTCGAGCGCGCCTGGCGCTCGCCGGTCGAACGCGCGATCGAACGCGGCGAGCTGGCCGTGTCGGCGCGCAGTGTGCCGCTCGTCGAGCTCGTCGCCGGCCCGCTCCTCCTGAGTCATCTCGCGACGGAGAAGCCACTCGAGCGACACGAGGTCGCGGCATTGGTCGCCACGATCGCGGCCGGTGTGCGGGTGGTCCACGGCCGTGAGCAGGTCGCCCGCTGACTCGGGCGGCCGCCTCGCGGAGTGAGAATCGACCGACGATTCGGCACCCGCCGAGGGCCGCGACTAGCGATCCGCCGAAGACATCCGTTCGAGCTCCGAGTAGCCCGGCAGCTGCGACAGGTCCGGGACGACGACGATCTCGATCCGACGATTCTGCCGACGGTCCTCGGCCGTGTCGTTCGACGCGATCGGCATCGTCTCTCCGTAGCTGACCGCACTGACGCGCTTCGGATCCATCCCACGATCGACCATCAGGCGCACGACGGAGATCGCTCGCGCCGCCGCCAGCTCCCAGTTCGACGGAAAGGTGGCCGTGCGGATCGGCACGTTGTCCGTATGACCCTCGATCTGGTAGCGCCGATCGGCCAGGTCCGAGAGCAGGCCGCTCACCTCTTCGATCGCTGCCTTGCCGTCCTTCGATAGACGCGCCGAGCCGGAGCCGAACAGGACGTCGGTCTGCATCTGAACGACCATGCGGCCGTTGATCACGCTGACCGTGAGCTTGCCCGCGTCGACCATGGCGCGGAATTTCTCCGTCAGCTCCCGGAACTGAGTGATGCGACGCTCGGCCTGCTGCTCGCGCTCGCGTAGATCCGCGAGTGCGCGTTCGGTCTCGGAGAGGTCTCCCGCGAGCTGATCGCGGCGATTCGCGGTCTGTGCAAGGCTCGCCTGGAGCGACTCGATTTGGGACCGCGCGTCCGCGAGCTCGCGTTTCGTCTTGGCGTGAGCCAGGTCGAGCTCCGTATACCGGCCGGAGCTGACGCAGCCCGCGAGACTGCTCGCGAGCAGGAGCCCGGCGAAGAGCCCGACCGCCGATCGAAGATGCTGGTGCATTCTGTAGTTCCCCCGGCGGCAGAGAATCGAACACCCGCACGTGCGTCGCAATCCGGAGATCCCCACGCTCGCCCAAGCGTCGCATCGCGAATCCGCGGCCTGTAGATTCACGTTTCCCGAAAAGAATCGAGGTTGCGCTTGGACCGCTCGATCGCGCTGATCCTCCGCCTGTTCTGCCTGGGCCAGCTCTTCGAGTGTGTCCGGCCTTTCACGAGGGTGCGTCGAACGACCCGGTCGCGTACCGCGAGGCACACCGAGACCATCTCGGCGTATCGGAGGTCCTGCACGGCGGACGGGGTCATCGATCGAGCTCGGGCGCGGCAGCCCACCAGGCGCCGACCAGACAGCCGATCGCGAGTGCGGAAGCCAGGACGTGAAGTCCCTGCGCGATCGCTTCGCAGGATTCCAGCAGACCCCAGCGACCGAGTAGCCAGTTCCAGTCGTGAATGTGACCGCCCACGAGGGGAAGGGCCTGTGCCTGCGCATCCCCCAGGTATCGCGCCGCATACATCATGCTCTCTGCCAGCCAGATGCCCATCAACCAGGCAGCGAAGAGCTGTCGTGTCGCGACGAACTGGACGGCACAGGCGACGGGAAAGAAGAGCTGACCGATCGTGCCGCCCAGAAACTGCGCGGTCTCGCCGAAGAAGGCGAAAAAGACGTGGCCCGCCTCGTGGAAGAGCAGATTCACCCCGTCCAGGAAGTGGTATTCGTAGGCGAAGACCAGCCAAGCGACGTAGGCGAGGACGGGAAGCAGGAAGGCGCGTTTCGCCGAGATCGACACCTAGCGGACGAGTCCCCGTGCGAGCAGGTCGTCCGCGATGAAGCGCGAAGCGAAGTCGTGGGCCGTCTCGTTCCAATGCCCTGTGCCCATCCGGGTGTTCTCGAAGCCGTGCAGATAGACGTTCTGCTCCGTGGCAACTCGCTGGAGGCGTTCCGTCAAGCCGATCATGTGGAAGCCGTGACGCTCGGCGATCGCTCGCAGGCGACGCTCGGGATAGAGGAGGTCCGGCGCGCCGAGATCCCGAGCGAGTCTCTCGCGTCGTGCCGCGTCCGGATCGACCGCCGCCTGGGACGTGATCGAAACGACGACGAAGGGCGCGCCGACCGCCTGTGCTTCGCGATTGATCTCGCCGAGCAGTGCCTCGGTCAGTCGCCAGGCTCGCTGCCACTCCTCGGTCGCGGGCGGCAGGAATTGGGTGTCGGTCGTACCGAGCTCGGGCCGGGTGTCCGCCTTGGCGGTCTCTTTCGTCGCGGTTCTCCCGACCTCCCGCACAGCCGACTCGTCGTCGGCCGCTACGGCCTCCGCGCTCTCGTGCTCGGCCTGAAGACGACGGATCGCGATCTGTCTCCGAAGCTGATTCACGACCTCGAGAATTCGGGAGTGGTGCGTCGCGCTCAGCAGGAAGCGTCGTCGCAGACTCCCGAGGCTCCACTCACGAAAGGACGAATCGAGCACGAGCTTTCCCTCCTCCAGCGAGTAGAAAGGACGAAAGCGCTCGCCCCTCAAGCGAATGCTCAGGCTCTTCGTGTTGTTGACGAGATCATTTCCCCCGTAGAATCCCAGCAGGACGAGGTCGGGCTCGAAGCGCGAGGCGTCGCGGCGTAGGGTGATCAGCTCTTCGGCCTGTCCGTAGCCACCGATTCCGAAGTTCAGGACCTCGATACGGCGTCCGTCGCTTCGCTCGTCTGCGTTCAGGCGATGCTCGAGTCGCTTCCAGTAGGTGTCTTCGATCTCGACCTGCCGCGCCTCGGTAAACGAGTCGCCTAGCACGGCGATCCGAAACACCCCCTCGGGCTTCTCGAGGTCATGCTCGACGTCGCGATAGCCATACTGGTTGATCGCAAGATTCGAATAGCCCTCGCGATCGTAGATCCCCTTCTTCCCCGGCTCGAGCGCGACGGCCCGGTCGTGATCGTAGGCGTCGAAGATCGGAAACGTCACGCCTGCGAGGCGAAGCCCGATCTCGACGATCGCGACACCGACGAGCAGAAGAACGATCCGCGCGAGAGCTACCTTCACTTCGTCCCCCGGACCCCACGATCTCCTCGGGCACTCTAGGCGTTGGTCGAGTCGGCGTCACGACCGGGAGGACGGCAGGAAGAAGATCGGCGAGGACCAGGCGCGCTCTCCGACCGGTGCCAGGCAATCGTCGGGGGCCACCCCCGGCGGTGGCGCCCGACATAGCTCGACTGCGATACAGCGTCCCGAGTCGTCGCGCTCGCATCGAAGCGGATCACCATTGATCGCCGGCGTCGCCTCCTGAACGATTCGCACGTAGTAGGCGGTCTCCCGCTCCGGAGCGGTGCCCTCAGGATCGTCGAATTCCACCCGGCAGCCTACGGCGGGATCGGCTGGACAGTCGAAGACCCGCCAGGGATCCTCGATGCGCGCGGCAATCGCCGCTTCGCCGCGTGGCCCCGGAGAGATGCGTACGACTTCGACCCGCTCGATCCCATGTCGCTCGTCCGAGGGATGGTGGCACTCGCCCAGGCAGAGCGACGCAATCCGCTCGGCCGAGAGTGCCGCGTGCACGAAATCGGGGCAGCCCGGTCGTTGACGGCGCGCACCCAGGACCCGGACCTCGAATCGAAACCGTGAACCCCTTCGTGCCGTGATCTCCGACCCCATAGGGTGCCGCCGCCCCGCGTCGTCGATGGCGTCGAAGTGCAGCACGATTCGCGCGCCCGAGGTGCCGTAGACGCGCTTGCGCGAGAGTGCATCGAAGATGCTGTCGCGATCCCGTGCGGTCGCGTGCACGGCCGTGAGGCCCCCGCTGTAGTAGTAGGCCGTGTGACGGGGATCGAAGAAGTCGGCCGGCAGGGGATATCGGACGCCATCGGTCATGACGAGTCGCGCGAACTCCTTGTAGCCCGTACCGGGGCGACTGCGATGCGTGTCGCTCGCGGCGACGAATCCGAACCGAAAGCGATCGTCGACGCGCTTGCCTTCCACGTCGGCCAGGGCGAGGGCGTACTGCGCGCTCTGTCGCGGTCGGTAGGTCCAGGCGGGCATGAACGCCGATTCCAATTGACCGCAATCGCCCCAATCTTCGGGTGTCGTGCCCGCGACCGCATCGGTGAGCGAACCGAGCCCGCCGTAGGAGGAATCCACCCCGGCGGCCGCCTGCACCGCCTCGTCGACCGCAATCTCACACGCCGCACTCTCGACATCGTCACATCGGGCGCGCGCCAGTCGGGCTGCCCGTTCGCAGCAGAGCTCGATCCCGGGTCCCGTCGACGGGCAGTGGTAGCGTTTATCCGCGTCCCGAGCGGGCCGTTCGAATTCGACGTAGCGCTCGGAGTTCCCGTGGCCGGAATAGACCTCGAGCAGGCGTTGCCAGCGGGGATCGTGCTGCTCGAGCTGGAGATCGAGACGCGCGTGGGCCGGATTCGTCGTGCCCCAGGCGAGTCCGTGGGGAATCACGAGTGCGCGATGGTTCCACTCGTCGAGCTTTCGGAACAGGTCGCGCGGTGTGGCTGCCGACTCGCGGCAGTCGAGCGGGAGCGCCCGGACGGGCACGTCTGGCGGGCAGTCCTCGACGGCGGTGGCGTCGAAGAGATAGCGATGGAAGCTCGCGAAATCCGAGTAGCGGCGCTCGCCCATCAGAACGCCCAGCGTTCCAATCCCGCCGAAGGGCCAGGCGAATCCGGGAGCCGAGGCGATCGGGCGCGCAGGAATCGCCTCGTCGGCCAGGTCCGCGAGAACGACGTTCTTGTGCCCGTAGTGGCGCTCCGGGCGATCGGCATGCGACCACTCCCAGCCGAGGAAGCTCACGAGATCGGGCTGTTCGGAATCGCCGGCGATCGCGTCGCAGGCGCGCACGGCCTCGATCGTCGCGCGCCAATGTGCGGGCGTCAGGCTCTCGGCATGGTCGTTGATGCTCCAGAAATCGAGCTGTGAGCAGAAACGAGCGAAGTCACAGGCGTCGGCCGGCGTCCGCCTCATGTCGAGGCCTTCGATCTGATAGGACTGGAGAAACGAATCCGCGCTGTAGTTCGTGTGCACGTGAAGATCGCCGAACAGAACCTGCTCCGATCCTTCCGCGGTAGCGTCGCCCGGTCGGCGAACGACGGGCCTGGCCCGATTCGTCGGCTCGCCCACGAGCATCGGTTCTCCCTGACGCGCGGAGTGCCATGTCATGGCGTAGAGCGAGGCAAGAGTGAAGAGGAGGATCGAAACCACGATGCCGAGCGCGATCGCAGCGTAACGAATGGCTCGCTTCAGGAGGCCCATCCGATTCCGTTCTCCTCGCCGTTTTCTGGTCTCGATGGTAGTCGCGCTCGCGTGCGCTGCACGCTGCTGCGGCCGAGCCGCGAACGGAGCCGGCTCGCTCGATTGAGCTTTCCAAGAGAGCGAGATAGCGTCGGGCGCACGAGTGATGGAAGGAGCACGACGTGGACAGTGTTCAGGAGCTGATCGAGATCGAGGCCATCAAGCGACTGAAAGGCCGCTATGTCCGTGCCGTCGATACCAAGGACTGGGAGCTGCTGGCGAGCACGTTCACGCCGACGGCACGGAGCGTCTACAACGACGGGATCTTCGCCTTCGAAGGACGCGACGAGATCATCGCCTTTCTCAAGGGAGCGCTCGACACGAAGGTGATCGTCTCGATGCACCATGCGCATACGCCGGAAATCGAGATCACCGGCGAGAGCTCGGCACGCGGCACCTGGTATCTCGAGGACACCGTGATCAACCCCGGCGACGCGACCGAGCACAACCCGGCGAAGAACGTGATGGTCGGGACCGGGATCTACCACGACGAGTACACGAAGGTCGACGGTGCGTGGCTGATCGCCCTCACGGGCTACGAGCGGATCTTCGAGTACAGCTCGCCCGTCCACCCGAAGGCGACCCTGCGTACACGCTGGCATCGCTGACGATCAGGGCGCCATCGTGTCGGGCGCGTCGAAGCCGTAGGGGCGATAGATGCCGACGATGAAGTTCTCGTGCATGCCGTAGCCCACGTCGCCGTTGCTGGCGTCGAATCGGCAAAGCGTCTCGTTCAGTCCAAAGACCTGCGCCCGCACACGCGGCGAGCTGACGTCGTACTGGAGGCCCTCGACCTTGAGCGGGCCCTGGTAGACGCCGTGCCCCCAGCCATCGGTATTGATGTAGCCGCTGCCCATTCCGAGATTGACCGTACGGAGCGCGGTGTTCTCGATCGTGAGGTCGCTGTTGGCGAAGCCGATCGTCGCGCCCGAGATCTCCCGCGTGCCCGGGTGGTACCGCATCTCGTGGCTCGGTGAGCCGAGGATCTCGCTCTCCTTGTCGATCCCGTAATTGAAGACCTTGATGCCTTCTTCGAGGACGCGTTCACCGTCGGGGCCCTCTTCGATGAAGACCTTGATCATGTAGTCGTCGAATTGCATCGGCATCCAGTTGTGGAAGAAGCCGTGCGCGCGCTCCTCCGTCACACGAATGCCGGGAGGCTCCGGCTCGCCGACGCCGCGGATTCCCCAGGACCGATCGCGCGCCCCCTTCCACTTGTCGGGGCGAACGTCGAAGGACTTGCCCGCCACCTCGAGCGTGCCGGAATAGCAGCCGACCTGAGCGAACCGAGCGTTCTCCATCACGGTGCGACCGAAGCTCTTCTTGATGGACTTGGGCTCTTCGAGCGGCGGGTGCGCCCCGTTCCATTCGACGTCGAAGCCGACCCCCCATTCGTTGTCCTCGCAGACGAGTCGGAGTCGTTTGAGACCCTCGAGGACCTCGATCCGGAAGGGACCCACTTGCGTGTCCATGCGATCGTGGCCGAGCTCGCGCGACGCCCGCACCGTGTACTGAGTCCCGCCGTAGGAGACGCAGACGAAGGCGTCGGTCACGCCGAGATTCGGGTACTGACCGATTCCCGTCACGAGGAAGAGCTCGTCGCTCGACGCGTGCATGTTGAAGTAGTAGCGGTCGAAGAAGTTTCGATCGCTCGTGAAGACCTCGTCGAACGGATCGGTCGTCTGGTGGGCGAGGTAGTCGTCCATGGGGCCCAAAGGCATGGCACTCTCCTGGTGGTCTCGGCTGCGTCCGGCAAGCCTAGGCGAATCCCGGACGACCAGCCTCCGAGAGCACGGCGCGCATCGCCGCCGCCGTACGCCGACCGACGTCGACGGGATCCATCCCTTCGTGCTCCTCGGAGATGACCTCGACGCCCGTCGGCGCGCGACAGCCGATCTCGTCGAGCGTGCGCAGGAGCGGGACGAGCGGAATCGCTCCGTCACCCGGTAGCAGGCGCGCCCGCATCGCCTCGGCGGGTAGGTCGTCCCAGGCCTCGCGCGGAGCATCGTTCCACTGGGTGCTGGCGATCTTGTCGCCTGGAATCGTGCGCAACCCCTCGAGATCGGCGCCACCGCGAAACCAGTGCCAGCTGTCGAAGAGGATCGTCGCATTGTCGCGACCGGTCCGACCGATCAGATCGAGGGCATGGACGATCGTCGGTACGCCGCTCCAGGGGAGGAATTCGTAGGTGACGAGCAAGCCATGTTCACGTGCACGATCACACACCCTTGCCAGATCCTCTGCGGCTCGGTCGTAGTCGAGCACTCGACCGAAGCCCTGGGTCAGATTCAACGATCGCGCGCCGAGCTGCTCGGCGATCTCGAGGTAGTCCCTTTCCTCGAGCAGCTCGACCATCGCCTCGCCCGGAGCGGGGATCGCCTGATCGGTCCACGTCAGCAGACAGTCCAGATCGGCCACGACGAGCCCGTTGTCGGCCAACAGCCGGCGCGCGTCGTCCCAGTCGAGGCCCGCCGCACGGGCGCTGCGCAGATCCTGCGGCCAGACCGAGATCGCGTCGTATCCGCCGGCAACGGCTGCCGCCACCACGTCCGGAAAGCTCGCGCTCAGGATATTCGTCGTGTTGAAGACGAGGTGTTCGGGACCGAGCTCGGTCATGCGTCTCTGCCTCCCCGGACCACGCCGAATCCGCCGCCACGCTACCGCAGATCCGGTTGGCCCGGTCTGGCGGACCCGGGCGGGACGGACGAAGCTTGAGCCGAGTTTGGCAGAACAAGGAAGCAGCCCGATGGCGACCCTCGACGAGCTCGAAGCACGACTGCAGGCACTGGAAGACATCCACGCGATCACCCAGCTCAAGCACCGCTACTTCCGGCACCTCGATCACAAGGAGTGGGGGCCCCTGCGCGCCTGCTTCACGGAGGATGTCGAAACCCACTACGAGAGCGGTCATTATCGATTCGAAGGCATCGAAGACGTGATGCGATTTCTCTCCGAGAGCCTCGAGGGCCTGACGGCCGGGGGGCGTGTCGCGCTCCACCTCGGACATCATCCCGAAATCGAGCTACTCGGCCCGACGAGCGCGCGCGGCCGCTGGACGCTCCACGCACCGATCGTCGAGACTGCCGACGGCTGCCTCGGCAGCCACGACTCGTTCTACCTCGACGAGTACCGGAAGGAGGGCGACGACTGGCGAATCTGTCGAATCGGCTACGAGAGCTATACGCAGATTCGCTACCCGGCGCAGGGACTCGAGGCTTCGATCGGCGAAGAGTCCGACTCACGTGCGGTGAACGCGAACGCGCGGGCCGTGGCGCAACGCTAGTATCGACGAAGCGCGTCGCGTTCAACCGAGTGGCGGTGCGCCGAGCTCCGCCATGTCCTGCTTCCAGCGATCGAACCAATAGCGATTCGGGTCTTCCCGACGCGTCGCTTCGATTCGCCCCGTGTCCCAGAGCTTCGAGAACGTGAAGGCGCGCGGGCAGTGGATCAGCGCCTCGTCGACCCCGAGCAGGATGCCCTGCAGGATGCGCGTATTGTCGTCGGGGTCGAAGACGTCGGGCGACACGCCCGAGAGGCCGTCGCCTTCGCGCTCGAGGACCGAGACCCGTCCATTCACGCGAACGGTCCAATCGCACCCGGGGATGAGGAAGAGCAAGCCGGCACGAGGATTGGTCTCGAGGTTCTCGTACGACTGGAACAGGTTGTTGCCGGCGATGTCGGGCAGAAGGAGCCTCTTCGCGTCGACGACCCGCACGAAGCCCGGTCGACCACCCTTGGGTGACGCGTCGCAGTCTCCGCGCGCGCTCGCGGTCGCCAACACCACGAATGGCGCCCGGCGAACGAAGTCCTGGATCATCCCGTTCATCTCGGGCAGGACCTTCTTGCGCACGATCTCGATCGGGAGACCGAACTTCTCTTGGGCTCGATTCGGCTTCGCAGCTCCGTCGAGATTCGACGCGATCGGAGAAGTCTTCGGTTCGCGCGCGGTGGGCGACTCGAGATCGGGGGAATGCTGTTCCATGACGGCCTCACTGACTGCTCGTCCAGCAAGCGTATCGCAGGGAACCTCGAGGCTCGAAGCCGCCCCGTGCGCAACGGCGGGGGATCGCTCGATTGCAAGGGATCAGGCGAGCCAGATCTGGTGGGCGAGCTTGCCGGCCGCAACGAAGGTGATGAGCATCGTCCCGAAGGCGCCGATCGCGCGCAGAGGGTGGCTGATGGAGTCGCCCTTCAGGCCGACCGCGTGCGCGATCCGGGCCACGACGAGCGCGATACCGAGGCCGTGCAGCCAGCCCGTCGAGGCGCCGTTCAGCTCGAGCGCCAACAGCATCAGGAGCAGGAGCGGAACGTACTCGACGAAGTTCGCGTGA
Organism: Myxococcota bacterium; assembly: GCA_965223565.1. GTDB lineage: Bacteria > Myxococcota_A > UBA9160 > UBA9160 > UBA4427 > UBA4427. The sequence goes on from CBDCWV010000010.1 coordinate 135,850, forward strand.
CGCCGCATGGCGAGCAGCAATTCCGGGTTGCCGCCGTCGCCGATCGAGATCCCCGTCTTGCCGCGCAGCGCACCTGCGGGCGCCGCCAGGCCAAAGGACATCAGCGCGAAGATGATCAGGTAGAGAGAGGTGATCGGAACGGACATCGGAGCCTCCTCGGTCGTGCCAGTCGCCGCTCGAGATCCGGCGTGCCGGACCCGGACTCGAGAAACCAGGCGTAGAGAATGCAGTAGACGGATCGATTGCGACCAGTCCGGATTCGCACCCACGACGTGTGAGACGATCCGAGAAGGACAGCCGTCGATCATGAATCGTGGCAGATCGGCGAGAGATCCGCGCGGGGCACGCATGCGGGGCGAAAGCGACCCGCATAACGTCGAGAAAGCTCGGGCTCGGAATGCTCGAGGGAATGATCCGGTCGGCCGATCGTTCTGGGGAGGGGAGGAACCCGAAATTGATCGACCCGAGAATCAAGCGTGCAGGGCTGATCGCCCTGGCCGTGCTCGTGCTCGCACCCCTCGCCTCAGCCGTCTGGAACGACTGGATGGAGGGCACTCAGAAGGAGATGATCGAGAACCAGATCAAGTTCGCGGAACACCATCGCGGCCGCCCGGTGAAGGAGACCGCGGCCGAGCGGGCACAGCGGACCGCACGGCTCTGCGGCGAGACGCTGGAGATCGACGAGTGCACCGTTCCCGAATCGGTCTGGGACGTGCGTCGATGCCTGGACCGACTGCGCCGGAACGGCTGCGATTCCCTGCCGGAGATCCACCTCTGTGCGGCGGTCGAACAGCTCGAGATCTGCGAAGACCCCTTTCTCGACCATGCCCGGAACGGCTGTGATCGTCTGCGTGAGACGGCCAACTGCCGATCGAAGCCCACGCCCGACGAGCTCCCGAGCGATCTCTGGCTGATCCGCTTCGATCCCGACTGACGGGACACACGCCCCATCAGACGGTCATGCGCTCGGGCTCTTCGGCTCGAAGTCGAGCCCGAGGCGATGGGCGAGCGCGTGCAGGAAGCCCAGCTCGAGTCGCCGGCTGACCGCGGCCTGCGGCAAGAACGAGTCGGCTCCGTGGAAGAGGCCCGGATAGACGCAGAGCTCGCAGGCCACGCCCGCCGCCATCAGTCGGCGCGCGTACTCGATGTCCTCGTCGCGAAACAGGTCTTCGGCACCGACACAGATATAGGCGGGTGGCAGGCCTGCGAGGTCGCTCGCGCGGGCTGCCGCGGCGTAGGGCGAGGCGTCGACACCCGGCTCGCCGTCGAGATACATCGCCCATGCATTGAACGACGTCTGGCGATTCCAGACCGGATGGTCGCTGATCTGGCCCGAGGGCGTGTCGTGCAGGTTGTCGATCATCGGATAGAGCAGTAGCTGAAAGGCGATTGCAGGACCTCCGCGATCGCGATTCAGGAGCGCGAGTCCAGCGGCCATCCCGCCACCAGCGCTCGCACCGCCGATCGCGATTCGAGTGGGATCGATCCCGAGCGCGCTCGATCGTTCGACTGCCCACGAAAGGGCCGCATGGCAATCCTCCGGGCCCGCTGGAAACGGATCCTCCGGCGCCAGGCGATAGTCGACGGAGAGCACGCTGCAATCGAGTGATTCGGCGATCACGCGGGCGCGATCGTCCTGGGCCGAGCCGAGGATATAGCCGCCACCGTGTATCCAGAGGAGACAGGGCCGCGGCGTGCCGCGGGCAGCCGCTCGTTTGTCCGGATGGAAGTAGTGATAGACCGCGACGGCACCGTCCGAGGTCCCGACGGAATGCGCTTCGATCTCGACCGGCGTCTCTGGCGCCGCGATCGGCGCCTCACTCATGGCCTCGCGAACTGCGACGATGTTGTCGCGGTCGATCTGCGCGAGGGCCGGGGGCAGGGCGTCGATTACCGGTCGGAGTTCGGGGTCGATTCGATCGAAGTCGAGTTTCACGGCGCTCCTCGGATCCATCTTCTCTTCCGCCCTCACATCTCGGGCAGCCGCCGGCGATCCGGAATGCGGGGCGGCGCGCGCATCCAGTCGATCGGGGCGCCGGCAGGATAGCTCGATCGCGCGGCGTGGGAGATCGCAGCCGGCCTCAGCCGCGGGCGAACGGGGTGCTATCGTGCCGCCCGGCCGGGTCCTGGAAGGCCCGCCACGATCGAAGAACAGCCATTGCCGCGATCCGCGGTGCGCCCGCAGAGTCAGGGAGCGCCCGCGAGCCAGGGAGTCACGACGCGACCATGCCGATCAACGAAGGCGACAAGATCCCGAGTGTCACACTCAAGGCGACCGACATGTCCGACGTCTCGACCGATGCGCTCTTCGCCGGCAAGAAGGTCGTCCTGATCGCCGTGCCGGGGGCTTTCACGCCGACCTGCTCGAATCAACACCTGCCCGGCTTCATCGAGCGTTCAGACGCGATCCGCGCCAAGGGCGTGGACGATATCATCTGCATGTCGGTCAACGATGCGTTCGTGATGGGCGCCTGGGCCGAGGATCGTGGCGCGGGCGACGCGGTCAGGCTCGTCGCCGACGGCAATGGGGATCTCACGCGCGCATTGGGACTCGAGTTCGACGGCTCGGCAATCGGATTCGGATTGCGCTGCCAGCGCTTTGCGGCGATCGTCGAGAACGGGATCGTCACGCACCTGGCGGTCGATGCCGGTGGAGAATTCGAGGTCAGCAGCGCCGAGGCGATTCTCGCGGCACTCTGAGCTCCAGCCAGCCAGAACGGGGCTGCGGAATCGAGCTCCAGGATTTCGAACCCGAACGGGCGTCGATCGGATCACGCCCCATCAAACGGAGGGAATACCAATCATGGCCAATGAACAATTCGGACCGCTTGCCGCGCTGATCGGTACCTGGGAAGGCGACAAGGGCATCAACGTCTCCTACGACTACGACAAGAAGGAGATCATCGAAACGCCCTACACGGAGACCGCGGTCTTCAACATCGTCGGCGACGTCACGAATGGGAACCAGACGCTCTGGGTGATCGACTACACGACGGCGGCGAAACGAATCGGCGAAGAGGACGTCTTCCATACCGAGCTCGGCTACTGGCTCTGGGATCCGGCGCGCGGCGAGGTGATGCGCTGCTTCATGGTGCCACGTGGCTCGACGATCCTGGCGGGAGGTAAGTGCGCAGCGAACGCAACGAAATTCGACATGAACGCGAAGATCGGTCAGGAAGACTTCGGCGTCCTCTCCAACCCCTATCTGATCCAGCACGCGAAGTGCATCGAGTACAAGCTCAGCTGCACGATCGAGGGCGACGTCTGGAGCTACTCCGAGAACACGATCATGGAGATGACCGCAACGGGCGGCGTAATGGACCACACGGACGTGAACACGCTCGAGCGGGTGACGACCAAGATCGGGTGAGCCGATTCAGTTCGGCCCGAAGCGCACGGGCAATCGGGTCGGTCCGCGCAGGACCGTTCCCTCGATACCGACGCCGTTCGAGTCCGAATCCGAGACCGAGAGCTCGAGGTCGGGTAGTCGCTCCGAGAGGACGCGAAGGCTGACTTCCATCTCGCGACGCGCGAGGTGGGAGCCCAGGCAGAAGTGCAGCCCGTGGCCGAAGGAGAGTGAATCGCGTTCGTTGCGCCAGGGATCGAATCGGTCCGGGTGCTCGAAGTGAGCGGGATCGCGGTTGGCGGAGGTGACGCCGAAGATGACGTCGCTGCCGGCCGGGATCGCGACCCCCGCCCACTCGACGTCCTTCGGCGCGAAGCGGGGAAGCAGGGCCGTCGGTCCCTCCCAGCGGAGTGATTCCTGCACGACCGCCGGGATGATCTCGGGGTCGTCCTTCACGGCCTGCCAGACGTCACGATGGGTCAGGAGGGCGAAGAGCATGCTCCCCAGACCGCGGTAGGTCGTGTCGGCGCCGGCGGGAAAGAGCAGCCGCAGGAACGAGAAGATCTCCTCGTCCGAGAGACGCTCCCCCTCGACCTCGACGGTCGCGAGCGAGGACAGCAGATCTTCGCCGGGGCTCACGCGGCGATCCGCGATGATCGGCTTCAGATAGGCGGTGAACTCACGCGATGCCTCGCGTGCGAAGTCGGGATTCCAGGGGAAATCGATCAGCCCGTCGCCCCATCGCTTCAGCTGTTCGAAGTCCGTGGGCGGGAAGTCGAGGAGTCTCGTGATGACGGTGAACGCGTAGCGAACGGTGTACGACTCGACGAGGTCCGCGCGGCCGTCGCCCGCGATCTCATCGACGAGCTGGTGGGCCACGGGCGTGAGAAACGCCTCGACGAACTCCTTCATGAGCCGCGGTCGGAAGGCCGCGGAGACCAGGCTGCGATTGCGGCGATGTTCGTCGCCGCCCATGCACTGGATCGTCTTGCCCATCACGGGGCCCGAGTGACGCAGATAGGCCGCAGCGGAGGGGAAGGTCTCGTCGTCCGCGAAAGCGGCCTTCAGATCGTCGTAGCGGGTGATCAGCCGCGCGAGCCGACCGTGATAGCGCACGGGCGCGACGGCATGGCGATCCCGTAGATCGCGAAGGACCTCATGCAGCGCAGGGACCGCGTCGGTCGCGAAATCGATTTCGGGGTATTCGGGTTCGGATCGGTCCATCGGCGGGCCTCCTGTCGGAAGGACGACGATAGCTCGCGAGCGCGGCCCGCGGACGTTTCGGGCTCGCTCCGCCGGGCCCGAGTCCTTATGCTCGAAGCGCTGTGAAGGGCCTCCGAACGAGGCGCTGCAGTCAGGGGGAGGCGACGGGCGTCTCCCGTCGCGAGACGTCAGCCTGGAGCATCGATCGACATGAGTGAGTCCGACGTCCATTCCCAGAGCCCCGTGCGCACGACGCGCGACGACACACGTCTGCGCGAGAGGCTCGAACGCTGGCTGGCGGGACAGCTCGGACCGCAGGCCAAGCCCGCCGTGTCGGAGATCTCGAGCCCCTCGGCCTCGGGCATGTCGAGCGAGACGCTGCTCTTCGAGGCGCGTTGGACGGGCGAGGGCGGTCGGGCCGAGGGCGGGGCCTTCGTCGGGCGCATGGCACCCTCGGCCGCCGACCATCCGACGTTCCCGACCTATGACATGGCGATGCAGGCGAATGTGCTCCGCCTGGCGGGTGCCGCGGGCGTCCCCGTGCCGAAGGTTCGCTGGCTCGAGACGGACCCCGAGCCGCTCGGGGCACCCTTCTTCGTGATGGACCGGCTCGAGGGGCGGGTACCGGCCGATGTGCCCACCTACGTCGTCGAGGGCTTCGTGTGCGATGCGACCGATGCGGAACGCCGCCGGCTCCAGGACAACACGGTCGCTGCGATCGGCCGTATCCACTCGATCGATCTCGCGGCGAACGACGCGTCGTTCCTCGAGTTCCCAGTGCCGGGCGATACGCCGCTCGAGCGGCATTTCGAGAACCAGCGCGCCTACTATGCGTGGGCGACGCCGGACCGGCGCTCGCCGCTGATCGAACGCAGCTTCGAATTCCTGAAGGCCAGCTGGCCGAACGAGACCAGCACGGTCGTGAGCTGGGGCGACTCGCGAATCGGCAACATCATGTACGCGAACGACGGCTTCGAGCCCATCGCGATTCTCGACTGGGAGATGGCCGGCCTGGGAACGCGAGAGCTCGACCTCGGTTGGCTCTCGTTCATGCACACTTTCTTCCAGAAGCTCTTCGAGGGCATGGGGCTGCCGGGGCTGCCCGACTTCCTGAAGCCGGGCGATATCGCGCAAACCTACGCGCGGGAGACGGGGCACGAGGTCGAGGATCTGCGTTGGTACGTGACCTACGGCGCCCTGCGACACGCGATCATCATGAGTCGCATCAGCGACCGCGCCGTCCACTTCGGCCAGGCGGAGCCGACCGAGGATCCCGACGACCGGATCCCCCACCGCGCCTCGCTCGAGGCGATGCTCGAGGGCTCCTTCTGGACCGAGAGCTGAGCCGCGGAGCCCGCTAGATCTCGTCGGGCACGCCGAAGAACGTCTGGTAGGCCCGGAATCGCTCGCGCTCCGCCGCGATCTGGCCGGCGTCGGCGCGGTCGTACTCGAATCGACCGTGGCTTCCCTTCGGCTTGGCCGCCAGGTAGCGCCGGATGCGATCGGCCGTCGATTCGTCGAATGGCAGTCTCAGGTCCGAGTACATTCGCCCCAGCGTGTCGACCGGATCGTCCATGAAATCCTGATACAGCACATTCGACACGAAGCCGTCCCTGAGCGTCCCGTCCTTCATCCATCGCATCAGGTTTGCCTGGGTCTCCGCACGACCATCGGCCATGACCAGGTCGTCGAGCATGCCGCCGCCCCAGGGATCGTCGGTTCGCCACCAGAAGATCGTGCCCATGACGTTGACGAAGGAGTCGCCGACCGTGATCGGATCGCGGTGGGTCAGCACGATCTTGGCGTCGGGATAGTGCTCGAGGACCTGGGGGATATGGTCGATCCAGAGCGGATTCTTGAGCAGCCAATGCTCCTTTGCGTATTTCCACTGCAGCAGCTTCAGAAATCGCTTGTGCCATCGAATCGTGTAGTCGACGTCCTGCTTCGCCAGATGCTCGGCGTAGCTCGGGATCTGGAACGAGAACACGAAGACGTTCGACAGGAACGAGGCGTAGAGGTACTCGGCGCACTCGACCGGAAGCGCGCCTCCGAACTTGTGCATCGCCTTCCACTCGGGCGTGATCCGATCGAAGATCGTGATCAATCTGTCGGCCCGCTCGATGCGCGGGTCGTCGTCGTAGCTCTCCGCTTCGGGGGGCGGGCAGGGAAACATCGCCTCCCAGCGCTTCACGATCCGGAAGCGCGGATCCGTCGATAGGACCTCGTGCAGGATCGTCGTGCCCGTGCGCCCGTGGCCGAGGATCATGACCGGCGCGTGGATCACCTCCTCTTCGATCTCGGGAAAGCGCGTGTAGTAGTCCTGAATCCGAAGGCGGGTCTCGAGGTACTGCACGAAATCGGAACGCGTCAGGATGCGCCCCATGAAGTTGAGCTTCGCCTCCTCCTCGACGGCTCGGATCAAGACCCGAAAATGCTCGATCCAGCCGTCGTCGCCGAAGTCGTCGAGGCCCGTATTGGCACGCGCCTCCGCGAGGAGCGAGTTCTCGTCGAGCGGCACGATGCTCTTGGCGTTGAGGATCTCGCCTTCCTCGTTCAGTCGCGCCACCCAGTCGGGACGAGGTGCCGGTTGCCAACGGGTGCGGCGATCGAAGCTCGTGGACGACTCGGTCAATCTCGTGCTCCTCTGGCGTCGAAGGCCTCGAATCGGCGCGCGTGGTCCCGCTCGCGCTCGGACTCGATCCGAGCGCGCTCGCTCGCGTCGATCGAGCCGGTCTCCGGTGGCAGATGGCGGCGGAGATCGGCGATCTCGACGAGCTCCGCCTCGATCGCCGGTCGTCGACCACCGCCACTCGAGAGATCGAGGCCGGCCCAGCGCAGAAAGAGAAAGCCACGCTCGAGCCCGTCGGGGTCGAGCCAATTGTGGACGCCGGGATCTTCCAGCGAGAGGACACAGGTGAAGCGCCCGTCGGCGTCGTAGACGGCCTGATGCGAATTGCAGCTGGCCGACCGCGCGAGGTTCTCATTCGTCGTGCCCCAGAGATTCGTGATCGGCACGCCGACGTAGCGGGCCGTTCCGGGGTCGATCCGGAGCACGAGCGCTTCGCCGGGGCGCACGTGAAAATGCCCGATCGAGTAGGCCATCGTCACCAGCTTGCCGTGCTCGCCGCTGATGACAGGCTGGGGGAATCGATTCGCAGGCTGGGCGAAGGGGGCGACCGTCAGCCGGATCGCTTCGCTGAACCACTTCTCGACGCGTGCGGCGGCCAGCGCCACGCGCGCGGCATCGTCTCCGTCGCGCGGTCCGCCGCGATCGACGTGGTTCTCGATCGAGAGCCGACTCGGGCGCTCGCGAGCCCAGTCGGCCAGCGTCTCGCGCACCAGGAGCATCTCCGCATCGGGCGTACTCTGCACGAAATGCTCGATGCGCGACCCCGCCGGCACTCGCACAGTCGCATCGCTCTCGACGACCTGCTCGGGCGTCCCCTTCGGTCCGAAGCGCAGGCGGAATCGCGAGTGGGGCGCGATGCCGAGATCCTCCTTCGTGAGATTGCCGAGCGTATGCCACTTCTCCGTCAGCGCGGAGAGCTCGAAGATCGTCGCGGGCGAGGCACTTGCTTCGCCCGTGAGCACGAAATCCGATCGACCGTCGAGCGGAATCAGTCGGTAGAACGTATCGGGGTTGTCGTGCAGGCCGCGATTGCCGGGCACGGCGCGCCCGCCGAGCATTCGCGGCGTTCGCATGATGAGGCGCGGCAGGTCTTCACCCGTGTAGCCGTCGGCGAGGCCGACGAGGGCGTTGAGTGCGATCTCCGTGGCGATCTCGGGGAGTCGGGCCCGAGACGCCGGGTCCGCGATCGAGAACGCGTCGGACAGACGTCGCTCGCCCGTACGCCGGGCTGCGAGGACGGCGGGCTGTTCGAGCAGGTCGAGCGTATGCTCTTCGATCCGGGTCTGGATCTCGGCCGAATGTCGCAGGGTGCGGAACGGCATCGAGAGACGATAACGCGCTCCATCGCGCCTCGGGGGTCATTTGGATTTCTGGCTCAGCTATATCGACGAAGATCCCAGGCAGGCGATCGAGGTGGCGAAGATCGCCGAGGGACTGGGCTTCAAAGGACTCGCGCTGGCGGATCACGTCGCGGTACCTCTTCGCTTCGATTCCGTTCATCCCTCGGGCGATCCGACGCCGTTCGACCATCGCTCCGACTTTCCCGACCCCTTGATCACGGCGGCGACGCTGCTCGCTGCGACCAGCACCCTCGAGGTCATGACGTACGTCTACGTGCTACCTGCGCGCGAGCCCTTTTCGGTCGCGAGCCAGGTTGCGTCACTCGATCTGCTCGCCCCGGGTCGCTTCCGCTTTGGCGTGGGGGCGGGCTGGCTGCTGGAAGAGATCGAGGTGCTCGGGCATCCGACTCGCGGACGGGGGCGGCGAATGGACGAGATGCTCGAGATCATTCGACGGCTCTGGAGCGAGGACGCGGTCGAGTTTCACGGCGAGTTCTTCGACTTTCCCGCCGTCGGCGTCGCTCCGTCTCCGTCCTCGCAGGTGCCGATCTGGGTAGGCGGCAAGAGTGCGGCCGCTCTCGACCGTGCCGCGCGTCACGACGGCTGGCTCGGCATGAACTACGACCTGCCCGAGGTCGAGGCGCTGCTCGACACCCTCGCGGAAAAGCGACGAGTGGCAGGCGAGGGCACAGCGCGCGACCCGGCAGGCGGACGATTCGAGGTCTTCGTGATCCCGAACGCGGAGCCGGACGAAGCGCTCTACGCAGACCTCTCCGCGCGTGGCGTGACCGCGACGATGGGCATGGCCTGGGCCTACAACGATCGCTCGTTCGCTTCGCTCGAGGCGAAACGGCGAGCGCTCGCGGCGTTCGCCGAGCGGTTCATCCAGCGCGGCTGAGGCCCCGCGAAGGTCGCCGTCCTCGGCTCAGGAAAGCGCCGGGAGCACCTCGTTCGCGTAGCGCTCGAGACTCCGCCAGGCCCGGTCGATCGGAACGCCACCCACGAGGGGATGCAGGCAGGGGCTGTAATCGGGACCGTTGGCGCGGATGCGTTCGATGCACTCTCCGGGGGACAGAATCTCGTAGCGCTTCTGGGCGCGCAGCGCGTCGATCGTGGACGCCAGATCTTCGCCGGGCCGCGGGATGCCCACCCGTTTCCAGGAAGCGTACTCGCGCGCTTCGCGCAGGAAGAACGGCGCGAGCTCCAGCCAGGCACGCTCGGGATCGTCGTCGATGAAGAGCATCGAGTTCGACTCGGCCGGGTAGAAGACGCCGCCCGTCTTGCCGTGCCGCTCGAGCTCGCGGCGATAGAGCGAGCCGAGCTCGGGCATCTCCATCGGGGGGAAGAAGGGCAGGCCGAAGCGCGCGGCGCGACGCGCCGCCGCCTCGCTCATGCCGCCGATCGCGAAGGGTGGATGCGGACGCGAAATGGGCTGCGGCGTCACCCGAATCGTGTGGCCGTTGTACTCGAAGGGCTCGCCGCTCCAGGCCTTGAGGAGCGTCTCGATCACATGGTCCATTCGAGCGCCACGCGTTCGCCAATCCTTGTCGCAAGCTGCGTATTCCTCGGGCCGATAGCCCGATCCCGCGACGAAGCTGAAGCGGCCACCGCTCATCAGATCGAGAACGGCGATGTCCTCGGCCAGGCGCACGGGGTCGTAGAGCGTGACGAGCAGGGCCGTGCAGTTGACGGCGATCGATTCCGTTCGGCCGATGATCGCCGCGGCGAGTGTGAGCGGTGCGGGTAGCCAGCCGTTCTCAGCGACGTGATGTTCTTCGACGCTCACGACGCCGAATCCGGCCCGCTCGGCGAACGAGGCCATCTCGAGGGCGGCCCGATAGCGCGAGGACTCCGTCTTCGGGTCTTCCGAGCGACCCGTCATGTTGAGGCGCAAGGTCGTGGGCAAGGGGGGCGAGTCTCCCGGTCCAGCGGGTCGAACGGCGGCGATGTGTCCGATCGAGCGCGACACTAGCTCGATTCCAAGTGTCAGGTGACCTCGGAGGGCACGTCGAAGCATGCCTGGTAGTCCCCATAGCGCGCTCGCTCGGTTGCCAGATCGAGCCCGAGGTCGTGGAAGGAGTAGAAGTGCCTTCCGAATTTGCCCCGGGGCTTGTGGTCCAGGTAGGTCCGCATGCGAGCTTCCGCGTCGGCGGTGTAGTCCCATCCGAAATATTCGTAGACGCCGCGGATCGTGTCGAATGGGCGATCCATCAGGTCCTGGAAGCGAACGTCGAAGAACTGCGCCGAGGGGAGCTCGCCCTGGTCGCGAAGGCGCATCACTTCGTAGAGCTGTGGCGCGTAATAATCCGGCCCGAACGCGCGCTTTACGCCCTCCGGATCGACCTGCTTGGTTCGCATCCAGAGAATCGCCGAGATGATGCTCACGGTCGATCCCATGATCTGGAGCGGATCGCGATGGGTCTGGATCAGGCGCGCGTCGGGATAGGTCTCGAATAGCGTCGGGAGCCAGTTCATGTGCGCCGGCGCCTTCAGCAGCCAACGTTCCCGCTTCACCTTCCACTGCAGGATCTGCAGGATCTGCTTGTGGAGGCGATACGCCGGGCGCATGTCGATCGTCGCGATCGCCGCCGCATAGCTCGGCACCTGGTGGAGCGCCTGGATGTGATCCCCGATGAAGGCGTTGGCCGTGATGTCGCCGCATTCAGCCGGAATCCGCCCGCCCATCTCGTGCATCGCCTGATAGGCCGGTACGAGCTTCGGCCAGAGCGTGAGCTCTCGATCGGCCCGCTCGATTCGCAGATCCGTTTCGTAGCTGGCCTCTTCCGGGGGTGGACACGGATAGCGCGCCTCCCAGCTGAGCAGCGTTCGGTGGCGCGGATCCTGCGTGAGCAGCTCGTGCAGGATCGACGTCCCCGAACGGGATAGTCCGACGATGAAGAGCGGCTCGCGGATCTCCTCCCGCTCGATCTCCGGGTGTCGCTTGAAGGTCTCGACGATCTGCAACCGGTTCTCGAGCAGGACCAGGACGTCCCGACGGGCGAGCAGTCGGCCGACGAAGGTGAGCTGCGCCTCGTGCTCGAGCGAGTGCATCAGCGCGGCGAAGGGAGCCCGGAAATCCTCGGGACCGAAATCCGAGAGCCCCGTGCGGTCGCGGGCCTCGGCGAGCAGGCACGCCTCGTCGAGGGAGATGCTCGCTTCGAGGGGCTCGCCGATCGCGTTCAGGGTGATCAACCAATCGGATCGCTGACGCGAGAAATCGGTCAGAGCACGGATATCCGCCGTCGAATCGGGTGCATCGGGCTCCGCCATCGTTTCGTCGGGCATGGATCCTCGCGGACGTCCGGCAGGGGGTGTCGGCTCTGGCCGGCCCGGATTGAAACGCGTGGCCGGAAGCCCTGCAATATCCGCCGACGCGATCGACGCCACGCCATCGCGCTCGCTCGTCGCCGAGCCCGAGACTATGCTCGTCGCCCCACGTGCCACCCCACGCGGCGGCTTCGTGGTCGGGCTCGATCAGACGAAGGGGATCCCCAGGATGTTGAAGGTGACCGCGACGATGGGCGCGAACGTGCCCCTGCGCGAAGTCGTGCTCCATGCGAAGCGCGTGGAAGCGCTCGGCTACGACACGCTGTCGGTCGCGGAGGCGGTCCACGACGGGATGCTCTCCGCGATGGCCGCGCTCGGCGCGACGACGCGTCTCCGTGTGAGCCAGGGCGTCCTCGTCGCCTTCGCGCGCAGCCCCATGCTCGCGGCTCAGGGAGCCTGGGACCTTCAGCAGTACTCGAACGGTCGTTTCCAGCTCGGACTCGGTACCCAGGTCAAGGGCAACATCATCGGTCGTTTCGGGATGCCGTGGAGTGCGCCCGCGGCGCGCATCACGGACTACGTCGGGGCCGTTCGGGCCTGCTTCGACGCCTTCCAGAACGGCACGCCACTCGATTTCGAGAGCGAGTCCTACACGCTCAATCGGCTGCAGCCCTTCTTCAACCCCGGTCCGCTCGAATGCGGTCCGCCCTCGATCCTGATGGGGGCGGTCGGCCCCCTGATGACACGCGCCGTCGGCCGGGTGGGCGATGCACTCCAGACGCATCCGACCAATAGCGAGGCGCGCTACCTGCGGGAGGTGACGCGACCGCGGCTCGAGGAGGGCAGCCGCGATGCCGGTCGCGACGTACGGATCGAATTGACGGCGGGGCCGATGATCGCGACGGGTGCGACACGGGCGGAGGTCGAGGCGGAGACCCAGGCGGCCCGCGAGAGCCTCGTCTTCACGCTCAGCACCCCCGTCTATTGGCCGGCCCTCGAATATCATGGCTGGCGCGAGGTCGGCGAGAAGCTCCGCGACTACACGCGCGCCGGCCGCTGGGCCGAGATGAACGATCTCGTGACGGATGAAATTCTCGAAAAATTCGTTCCAGCAGGAACTTATGACGAGATCCCTGATATTCTGCTCGAGGAATATGACGACGTCGCCGAGCGGATCCTCTTCCCGGTTCCCACGGATCCAGCGAACGACGCCGCCGCGCGAAAGGCGATCGAGCGTCTGCAGGGCGGCTGAGGCGCCGACCGCTGCCAGCCGCGCTCGCGTTTCATATCCTCGGGCGGACCGGATGCGACGTCCACGGCACGCTTCCTCTGATGGAGAACCCGGCATGGCCGCTGCTCAGCTCGACCCCGAACTCTTCCTGCCCGAGCCCGAACCGGCGGAGGTGAGGTACACGATCGTCTCCGTCGACGATCACGTCGTCGAGCCACCCTGGCTCTTCGAGCGATACCTGCCGAAGAAGCTCGCGGAACGCGGGCCCCAGCTGATCGAGACGCCAGAGGGCCACGAGGTCTGGCAGTTCGAGGGCGAGATCTTCACGCAGGTCGGGATGAACGCCGTCGCTGGCCGTCGCCCGGAGACGGTTCAGCTCGAGCCCTTCCGCTTCGAGCAGATGCGACCGGGCTGCTACGACATCGACGCCCGCATCCGCGACATGGACGTCGGCGGCATCTGGGCGCAGCTCAACTTTCCCTCGTCGATCACCGGATTCTGCGGGCGCATCTTCGCGAACGCGCGCGACAAGGAAGTCGGTCGCGCTTGCGTTCGGGCCTGGAACGATTGGCTCTACGAGGAGTGGTACAAGCCACATCCGGATCGCATCATCCCCTGCGGCATCACCTATCTCCAGAACTCGGAATGGGCCGTCGAGGAGATCCATCGCAACGCCGAGCGCGGCTTCGTGTCGGTCACGTTTCCCGAACGGCCGCACGCCGTCGGGATGCCGAATCTGTGGGACCGCGACCACTGGGATCCGATCATCCAGGCCTGCGTCGATACCGGGACCGTGATCTCGCTTCACGTCGGGAGCTCCGGCATGTACCCGACGCCGGAAGGGGCGCCGACCCTGCAGCTGGGGGCGACGATGTTCGGCCAGCTCTCGCTCGCCGCCTGCGCCGAATGGCTCTGGTCGGCGTATCCCGTGCGGCATCCCGAGCTCAAGATCGCGATGAGCGAGGGTGGCATCGGCTGGGTGGCGATGCTGCTCGATCGACTCGACAACATCATCGACCGCTCGGGCTACGGCCTCGGTTGGGACGAACGCCCGGCCGACGTGTTGAAGCGGAATTTCTGGTTCTGCACGCTCGACGATCCCGGCACGATCAATACGCGCTACCGGATCGGCGTCGAGAACATCCTGTTCGAAACGGACTACCCGCATGGCGACGGCACCTGGCCCGAGAGCCAGCAGCTGATCGAAGACGTCTGGGGCGACATCCCGAACGAGGAGATTCGCATGATGTGCAGCGAGAACGCCGCGGCGCTCTATCGTCACCCCCTGCCCGAAGTGGTGCTGCCCCGGGATTGAAGCGGCGTCGTCCCCCGAAGGCTCGAAGCACGCCAAGGAGTCAGCATGAGCTCGATCGCCATCCGTGGAGGAACCCTGGTCGACGGGACCGGAGCGCCGGGCCGAAAGGCCGACCTGCTCGTCGAGGACGGTCGCGTGGCCGCGATCGGCGACCGGCTCACGGCCGACCACGAGCTCGATGCGAGCGGTGCGGTCGTGGCACCGGGCTTCATCGACATCCACACCCACTACGACGCCCAGGTCTTCTGGGATCCGGCACTCACGCCTTCGTGCTTCCATGGTGTCACGACCGTCGTCGCGGGCAATTGTGGCTTCTCGATCGCGCCGACGCGCGAGGCGGATCGCGAGACGATCGCGCTCACGCTCGAGAAGGTCGAGGACATGAATCCCGCCTCGCTGATGGAGGGGATTCCCTGGGACTTCGAGACCTTTCCGGAATACCTCGCGTCGGTCGAACGTCGTGGCACGCTGCTCAATTTCGGCGCCTATGTCGGCCACACGGCGTTGCGCCTATTTCACATGGGGGCGGACGCGTACGAGCGGGCGGCCACCGAGGACGAGGTTGCGGCGATGAGCCGCTCGGTTCGCGAGGCGATGGAGGCGGGCGCCGTCGGATTGGCGACGAGCTTCGCGCCGACCCACGTCGGCATCGAGGGCAAGCCCGTCTGCAGCCGACTGGCCGAGTTCTCCGAGTTCGAAGCGATGGCGCGGGAGCTGACGCGGCTGAATCGGGGCGTGATCGAGGCCACCCTCGGAACGGGCTTCGTCTACGACGAGGTATACGCCTTCCAGCGACGCGTCGGCGTTCCCGTTACCTACACTGCGCTGCTCGCGATCCCCGGGCTCTGGCAGCACGGCTCGGACGTGCACCAGAAGCAGCTCGCCGCCGGCGGCACGAAGGTCTGGCCGCAGATCTCGGTGCGAAAGGTGACGCTCCAGAATCAGCTCAAGCAGCCCTTCGTCTTCGATCCGGCCCCGTGCTTCGCTGCGCTCTACGCCGAGGCACCCGAGATGCGCTGGCAGCGCTACCGGGATCCCGAATGGCGCAAGCGGGCGATCGAGGAGCTGAAGTCGACGCCGATTCCCACGCGCTGGGAGAATTTCGAGCTGGCGGAGAGCGACGTGCACACCGCGCTCATCGATCGGCCGCTCGTCGAGATCGCGCAGGAGCGCGGCGAACATCCCTTCGACACGATGGTCGCGCTCTCGCTCGAGGAGAATCTCGAAACGCGTTTCCGCTATATCCAGGCGAACGACGACGAGGCCGGGATCGAGCACCTGCTGCAGCAGGAGCAGATGGCGCTCGGACTCTCGGACGCAGGCGCACACGTCGGAATGCTCTGCGACGCACCGCTCCCGACGGACCTGCTAGGCAACTGGGTGCGGGAACGCGAGGTCATCCCGCTCGAGCAGGCCATCCACAAGCTGACCGGCGAGCCGGCCGGAATCTTCCGCTTCGAAGATCGAGGCATTCTGCGCGAGGGCGCGCACGCGGACGTCTGCGTGTTCGACCCCGAGCAGGTCGGTCCGGGCCAGATCCGTCGCGTGCGTGACTTTCCGGCGGGCGCGGATCGGCTGACGGCGGATTCTCCGAGCGGCATCCGGCACGTGCTCGTCAACGGCGTCCCGATCGCGGAGGACGGCGAGAGCCGTGCCGGGAGCCTCGACGTCCGACCGGGACAGCGACCCCATCAGCTGGCGCACGCCTAGCCATGTCCTCCAGCCAGCCGCCCCAGGACCCCGTCATCATCGAGGTCGCGCTCAATGGCGCTACGCCGACGGAGCGAAACCCGCACTCACCCCAGACGCAGGCTGCGCTCGTGGCGGACGCCTTGCGCTGTATCGAGGCCGGAGCGGCCATCGTACACACCCACGCGCCGGACATCACGCTCGGAGGCGAGGCGGGTGCCGAGCAATACCTCGCTCATTTCGAGCCCGTACACGAGCGTCATCCCGAAGCGATCCTGTATCCGACGATCGTTTTCGGCGATACGATCGAGGCCAAGACGAGCCACATCGAGCCCTTGGCTACGCGCTATCCGCTCCGGATGGGCTTCGTCGATCCCGGCTCCCTGAACCTGACGCCGACGAGGGAAGACGGGCTTCCGGAGCCGGCCGACTGGGTCTACGCAAACTCGCCAGCCGACGTCGCGTACAAGTTCGCACTCTGCGAGCGACTCGGACTGGGACCGGGAATGGCGATCTTCGAGCCGGGATTCCTGCGCGCGGCGCTCGCCTATCATGCAGCGGGTGCGATGCCGCAGGGCGCCTTCCTGCGCTTCTACTTCGGGGGCGAAGGAAGCTATCGGGGCGGCGATGCCGTCGATCTGCTCTTCGGCATGCCGCCGCGACCCGCCTCGCTCGACGTCTACCTCGACATGTTGGGCGAGACGCCGCTGCCCTGGTCGATCGCGGTCGTCTCGGGTGACCTCGCGGAGGGGGATCTCGCGCGGCATGCGCTCGAGCGGGGTGGACACCTGCGCGTCGGTCTCGAGGACTTCGCTGGGACGCGCATGCCCGACAATCTCCAGCTCGTCGAAGAGGCGGTCGAGCTGTGTGCGTCCGTCGGTCGACCCGTCGCGAGTGCGGCAGAGACGGCGAAGATCCTCAACCTGCCACGTTGAGGCGTCGGAGGCCGCGAGGATTCCGGATCGCTGCCACGATGCTCCGCGATCGGACGGCCGCGGCAGCCTCAAGCGGCCCGACCGGGGACCCGACGATTCCATCATGACGACGAGCCTTGCCGAGCATGCGCGAGAGGGACACGGCTGGTGGCCCTACGTCGTTCCGTATGCCGCCTTCCTGTTGATGTCGGAGCTCGGGGCGCGACTGCCCGACGGCGCGGACCCCATCCTGCTGGCGCTGAAGCCCAGCATCGTGCTCGGGCTCATCCTGTGGTTCCGCGCGCGCGGAGCCTATCCCGAGTGGCGCGGGCAGGGCGCACGAATCGGCTGGCTGGGCGGGGCGCTCGACGTCTTGGTCGGCCTGGCGCTCACGATCGTCTGGGTCGCGCCCTTCCTGCTGATCCCGGCGCTGCGTCCGGAGCCCGGCGGAGAATTCGATCCCGCCATGGCCGGTGAGCGCTGGATTCCGTTGGTGCTCGGCCTGCGACTGTTCGGCTACGCGATCGTGACGCCGCTCTTCGAAGAGCTCTTCATTCGCAGCTTCGTCATGCGGATGGCCGACGCCTGGGAGGTCCAGGATTTTCGTGATCTGCCGATCGCCCGCTACTCGCTTCGCAGCATGCTCGTCACGATCGTCATCTTCACGGCAGGCCACGTGCCCTGGGAGTGGTGGGT
Organism: Myxococcota bacterium; assembly: GCA_965223565.1. Taxonomy (GTDB): domain Bacteria; phylum Myxococcota_A; class UBA9160; order UBA9160; family UBA4427; genus UBA4427. Next base: position 153,480 of record CBDCWV010000010.1, read on the forward strand.
CTGTGTGCCGTGGGTCTTCCTGTCGAACCTCTGGTTCTACTACCGCAAGAGCCTATCGTCCGTCATGCTCGTACACGGCGTTACGAACGCTGCGCTCCTCGCGCTCGCGGTCTGGGGTGGTGCGCTCTTCGAGAATCCCGATGGCTCGGCATTCTCGTTCTGGTTCTTCGTCTAGGCGGCGCCGCGATGGCCCTGTCGGATCCGCTGGGCCAGCTCCGTCAGCTCGATGATCGTCTCCTGCAGGTCGGCGGGTGCATCGTCTTCGGCCGCCATCGCCACGCCCTTCGCGCTCATCGCCATGCCCGGGTAACCGAGCCGATCCGCGTGCTGCGAGAGCGTACGCGCGAGCTGAGCCACCTCGTCGGGCTTGCGCGCGAGCTCGGCATCCTGGATCGCGTCGATGCGTTCCGCGAGTCCGATCACGAAGCGATCGATTTCCTCTGCGAGCTCGACGACGTCTTCCTGGGTCGACCGGATGGGCGGCTTTCGTTCGAACATGTTGCGGGCGTCATCGGCCAACGCCACGAGAAACTAGAGCCACGCCGCGTTGCGCGATGCGGCGAACGCCGGCGGCGGTCTGCTCACTCCGGGCCGGACGTGCGTGGCGCGTGCCGGCGATCTGCCGCAGGCTTGCCGGATGTTCTGTCACGCCTGCCAGACGGAGTTTCCACTCGCGGCCGGAGAGACGGTCGGCTTCCGAGAGAGCTGCGATCGCTGTCGCGCGGATCTACACGTCTGTCTGAATTGCGCGCACTACGACCCGTCGGCCTACAACGAATGCCGCGAGCCGAATGCAGAGCGCGTGCTCGACCGCGACCGCGCCAATCGATGTGACTATTTCCGACCCGATGCGAGCGGGGGCGGGGCGAGCGACTCGGATGGGGGCCGGGCGGAGGCGCTCGCCGATCTGGAAAATCTCTTCAAGAAGGGCTAGATCGCCCGCGCAACGTCACGCAATTCGGGATTTAGACACTCACCTCGAGACCCGGATACGCCGACAGGGAAATGCTCGCCCACGCCCCGCCGGGTGGGGTGGCGCGGGCGCGGTCTCCACGCGGACCCGGAAGCGAATCGGCTAGGATTGTCGGTCCCCGAGAGGGCGATACGGCAGGTGTCAGGCAACCGAGTCTTCGGCAATCGAGGTAGCCCCAGTTGAACATTCTCGGAATCTCGGCCTACTACCACGACAGCGCGGCCTGCCTGGTCCAGGACGGCAAGATCGTGGCGGCGGCGCAGGAAGAGCGATTCACGCGCAAGAAGCACGATTACCGGTTCCCCGAGAACGCCGTCGAGTTCTGCCTGGCCGAGGGCGGCGTCCGCGCCGAGGAGCTCGATCTCGTCACTTTCTATGACAAGCCGCTGCTGAAGTTCGACCGCCTGCTCGAGACCTACATCACCTACGCGCCGAGCGGCTTCAAGCTCTTCCTGATGGGGATGCCGCTCTGGCTCCGCCAGAAGCTGCACACGCCGCGCGAGCTCGACCAGGGACTGAAGCGGAAATACAAGGGGCGCTACGTCTTCACGGAACACCACGAGTCGCACGCGGCCAGCGCCTTCTTTCCCTCGCCGTTCGAAGAGGCGGCCGTCCTCACGCTCGACGGCGTCGGGGAATGGGCGACCGGCTCGATCGCGATGGGGCGCGGCAATCGGCTCGAGATGCTGAAGGAGATGCGCTTTCCGCATTCGCTCGGGCTGCTCTATTCCGCCTTCACCTATTTCACGGGCTTCAAGGTCAACAGCGGTGAATACAAGCTGATGGGTCTCGCGCCCTACGGCGAGCCGATCTACAAGGACCTGATGATCGAGAAGCTGCTCGACATCAAGGACGACGGCTCCTTCCGTATGGATATGTCGTATTTCGGCTTCTGCCATACCGACGTTATGACTTCGCCCAAGATGGACTCACTCTTCGGAGGGCCACCTCGACGGGCCGAGAGCGAGATCACCCAGCGCGAGATGGACATCGCGGCTTCGATCCAGGCCGTGACGGAGGAGATCGTCCTGAAGATCGCGAGCTACGCCCACGAGCTGACCGGTGCCTCGAATCTCACGATGGCCGGCGGCGTGGCGCTCAACTGCGTGGCGAACGGACGCGTCTTGCGCGAAGGGCCCTTCGACCAGCTCTGGATCCAGCCCGCGGCGGGCGACGCCGGAGGTGCCCTCGGCGCGGCGCTCTTCACCTGGCACGAGCTGCTCGACAAGCCACGCGAGGTGATGCCGCAGGACGCGCAGTTCGGATCGCTGCTCGGCCCGAAATTCTCGAACGACGCCATCCGGGCCTATCTCGATACGGCCGAAGCCGTCTACCAGTACTACGAGAACGACGACGAGCTGGTCGACCGCGTCGCCGAGCTGATCGCCAGCGAGCAGGTCGTCGGGCATTTCTCCGATCGCGCCGAATTCGGACCGCGGGCCCTCGGCGCGCGCTCGATCATGGGGGACGGCCGATCGCGTCAGATGCAGGAGGTGATGAACCTGAAGATCAAGTTCAGGGAGTCCTTCCGGCCCTTCGCGCCCGCCGTGCTCCGGGAGGACGTCGACGAGTTCTTCGAGATGCGACCCGACGAGAACAGCCCCTACATGCTCCTCGTCGCACCGGTCAAGGAGAGCAAGCGGCTGCCGGTCGCCGACGCCGACCGCGCCAAAGGCCTCGACAAGCTGAAGGAGGTGCGGTCGGTCGTGCCTGCCATCACGCACGTCGACTACTCGGCACGCGTCCAGACGATCGACATGCAGCATCACCCGCGCTTCTACAAGATCATCGAGAAGTTCAAGGAGAAGACGGGAAGCCCCGTCGTCATCAATACGAGCTTCAATGTCCGCGGCGAGCCGATCGTGAATACGCCCGAGGACGCCTTCCGCTGCTTCATGTACACCAACATGGATGCGCTCGTGCTCGAGAACTTCGTGATCCTCAAGCAGGACCAGCCGAACGCGAAGGAGATCGACGTCGACGCCTATCTGGCCGAGTTCGCACTCGACTAGCACGAGAATCGACCCGAGGGACCGGGTCACAACGGGGTCTTGAATGAGCAAGATGATCGAGATCGATTGGCGTCCGGACGAGACGACGCTTCGGCAATTCGGATGGATCGCGCTGGTCGGGTTCTCGTTCCTGGCAGCGCTCGCCTGGTTCGAATGGCTGATCTTCTCCTTCGGCCTGGGGGCGGCACGGCCGCTCGTGGCCGGCGGCTTCGCAGCGCTCGCGATCGTATCCGCGGTCTTCTCGCTCGTCGCGCCGAGGGCGAACTGGCCGATCTACGTCGGCTTGACGGTGCTCGCCTATCCGATCGGATTCGTGTTGTCGTACCTGATCATGGGATTCTTGTTCTTCGGCATGATCACGCCGCTCGGACTCTTCTTCCGGCTGATCGGCAAGGATCCCCTGCATCGCCGCTTCGAGCCGGCGGCGAGCAGCTACTGGAGCGATCCGAGGCCGCGCCGCGGCAAGGAGAGCTATTTCCGCCAATTCTGAGCGAGGTCGGGACGCCCGATTCGCGACCGACGACGCGTGGGAGACCACGCGGGAGAGATCCGATGAGCGACGAGAAGAACACGAACGAGGACTTCGCAGCGCAGGCGACCGGTGACCGGACGGGACTGGTCGGCGAGTTCACCGACTTCCTGAAAGAGAACAAGAAGTGGTGGCTGGCACCGATCGTGGTCGCGATCCTGGGCCTGGGCCTGCTCGTGCTGCTCGGCGGAACCGCAGCGGCCCCATTCATCTACACACTGTTCTGAGCCGCGTTGCCGAGCCGCATGGTGTCGTCGTAGTCGTGTCGTCGTGATCGCGGCCGGGCGGGGCGATCGTCGGGAATCGGCGATCGCCCTGCAGACGACGGCGGCTACTGGTTCCCGCTGCTCAGGTCGCCGGCCAGCCCGGCCGCGCGCGTCGCGCCCATCGATTTGGCCTTGACCTCGACGAAATCCGCCGAGATCGGTGCGATCTGCTTCGAGTAGGCCGAGAGCAGCACGCGATCGGCCAGCAGGCTGATCAGGCGCGGACAGCCCTGCGAGAACCAGTGAAAGACGTTCTCGACACCGGGACCGAAGATCTCGTCGTAACGGCCGCCCGCAACCTCGATCCGGTGGGCGAGGTAGGGCTTCACCTGTTCGAGCGTGAGCGGCTCCATGTGATGTTCGATCGCGATCCGCTGACGGAGCTGGCGCAGCTGCGGGCTCGCCAGCTTGCGGATCAGCTCGGGCTGACCCGTCAGGACGATCTGCATCAGCTTCGCCGTGTCGGTCTCGAGGTTGGAGAGCAGACGGACCTCCTCGAGCGTCGCCGCGTCGAGATTCTGGGCCTCGTCGATGATCAGGACCGTGTTGCGACCCGTACGCAGGCGCTCGAGCAGCATGCGATTGATCGCGATCAGGTAGTCCGCCGTCGTGTCGAAGCGACCTTCGATCCCGAATTCCGCCGCGATCAGCTTGAGCAGGTCGAGCGGCGTCAGGCCGATCGTGTTGATGATCAGCGCGGTATCGGTATCCCGCGGCAGCTCGCGCAGGGCGGCCCGCAGAAGCGTCGTCTTACCCGTCCCGACTTCGCCCGTCAGGAGCAGGAAGCCCTTGCTCCGCGTGATCCCGTAGACCAGCGTCGCGAGCCCCTCTTCGTGCGTGTCGGATAGCCACAGAAAGCGCGGATCGGGCGTCAAGGAGAAGGGCAGCTCGCGCAGGCCGAAGAAGCTCTCGTACATCGATGTCGTTTGCCTCCTCGTCGCGATGGGGCGAGCGGTGCCTTCCCCAAACGTGCCTTCCCAAACGTGCTTCCCAAACGTAGTCCATCGCGGTCCCGCGCGGGGATCGACCCGGCCTCTGAGCGTGTCGGACGATCGCCGCGCCTACGTGAGTGGACCTGTGTGCGCTCGGGGAGACAGCTTTCTCGGACGCGAGATCGCCGACCGGTTTTCCGAAACCCCGTGGCCGTGTCGCACCGGAAATCCGGCCGGACCCCACAAGGAGTCTCACGGTCGGATCTCCCGCGACGGCTCGCGGCCGACACGTCGCTAATTGGCTGCGCGATTGATCCCCGCGGCGCCCGAGTAGATCGCTCCCACGGCAGTGGCGCCGCTCAGGATCGGCTGGAACGGGAAGAGCACCATCTGGACGGCGTAGCCGATCTTCGCGAGCACGGTCGGGGGAACGACGATCAGGTCACCCTCGGCGACCACGATATTCGTCGAGAGGTCGCCCTCCTGGATGTCACCCAGACGCACGTGGAAGATCTGGGTCTCGCCACCCTGGGCGCGGATCACGCGAACCTTGTTGAGCGCCGCGAAGGGGCGGGCACCCCCGACCTGGCCGATCGCCTCCGACACGCGCGTCTCGGTTGCCAGAGGGAAGATTCCCGGCGCGGTCACCTCGCCGTAGATCGTGACGAACTGGCTGGGTGAATCGACGACGGTCACGTTCACGACGGCGTCCCGCTTGAAGCGGCCGATCTGCTGCTGGATCTCCTGCGCGATCTGCAAGGGTGTGCGGCCACCCGCCTGAACGTCGCCGATCAGATCGATCGAGATCTTGCCGTCCGAGCGGACGCGCACCTCGCGCTCGATGACGGGCTCCGGCAGGACGTGGATCTGCAACAGGTCGGGCGCCCCGACGATGTAGCCGGGGATCTTCGGTGCGGCCGGCGGAGGCTGCGGCCGCGTCGCGCAGCCGGCGGGCGCCAGCAGGAGCGAGAGGCTCACGACGGCGGCCAGGATTCGCTCCCCGACGCCGTGACCGACGGATGTTGGCAGAAGGCCCTGGCTCAGGGCCTGTGGCACGGCCCGAAATCTCTGCGACACGATCGTTCCCCCGAGCGTTTTCCGGGCACACGCGCGAAAGCGCGGGCCGGGCGTACGCTATCGAGTTCTCGGGGGGGATCGCAACTCGTGGAACATCGGGTCGATCGCGACGGGATTGGGCTCGTCGGCGGGCTGCTAGTCCTTCACGATCACGAACCGGAACAGGGTCTGTCCGACCTGGATCCGATCTCCCTCCGAGAGGGGGGCAGAACGGACCCGTTTTCCGTTCAGCTTCGTGCCGTTCGTCGAGGCGAGATCCTCGATCACGTAGCCCGGCGCCTCCTCGTCGAAGAGCACCATCGCGTGCTCGCGGCTGATGCCCTCGTCGAGCAGCGTGATGCCCGTCGTCGGGTTGCGGCCGATCACGACCTCGTCCTCGCCGAGGTCATAGGTCATGCCCTCGAACCCGCCGTTCAGGATTTCGAGCCGTCCCGTGCTCATCACGCCTCCCGATCGCCCTGTTGGTGGAAGCCCGCATCCGGATCTGCGGCGCTTCGCGGCGACCGACGGCCTCGTATCGGCCGGCGGCGACAGCGGCTTGAATCGCCAGCGTCCCTCCAGCTGCCCGCTTGATCCGTCTCAGCCGTCGAGCGGGAGCCGACGGTGGTCGAGCGCCGGAATCGCCTGGCGGACCCGATCGATCTCCGCCGCGTCGCACTCGGCGACCAGGACGGTGGGTGCATCGCCCGCCTGGGCGATCACGAGCCCCCACGGATCGATCACGAGCGAGCGCCCGTGGCTCGCGCGATCCGGTCCGTGTCGGCCGCACTGTGCCGGTGCGATCACGAAGCACTGGTTCTCGATCGCACGCGCTCGCAGCAGCACCTCCCAGTGGTCCTTACCGGTCTCGCGCGTGAACGCACTCGGGACGACCAGCCAGCGAGCGCCCTGCAGCGTCAAGGCACGATAGAGCTCCGGGAATCGCAGGTCGTAGCAGATGCTCAGGCCGACCGGTCCAAAGGGGGTCTGCGCGAGCGCGAGTGCATCGCCCGGCGCGAAATGCGTCGACTCGCGGTAGGCGTCCTCGGCGTCGGGGCCGAGCGTCACGTCGAAGAGGTGAACCTTACGGTAGCGCGCCAGCTCCTCACCTTCGGGCGAGAGGAGCACGCTCGTGTTGAAGACGCGCGGATCATCCGGAATCGCCTCGGGGAAGCTACCACCGAGGAGCCAGATGCCGAAACGACGCGCCCAATCCCGCAAGGCGCGGACGATCTCGCCGTCCGGACCCTGAGCACAGGGGAAGCGCCCGCCCTCGCGGCGCATAAAGGCAAAGTTCTCGGGCAAGCAGACGAAGGACGCACCGCGCGCGACGGCCTCGTCGATTCCCGATTCGGCACGTGCGAGATTGGCGGGCAGGTCATCGTCGGCGGAGACTTGAACGATCGCGACGCGCATATTCCGTCCGAACCGCCCGACCCCCGCCCCAACACCGTCCACCTGGCACCGGGACGAAGCCCGATCCGGGCCGACCGGTTTCAGGCGCTGCGGATCGCCAGATGCAGCAGCTCGCGCCCGGGGTCAGCCTCGGAACTGGCCCGGGTCGACGCCGGTCCGCCGGATCACGTCGTAGAAATCCTTGCGATCCTTCTTGGCCATTCGTGCCGCGCGACTGATATTGCCCGAGCAACGTCGCAGCAGGCCTTCGACGTAGCGCGTCTCGAATGCCCGCTTGGCGTCCTTGAACGAGGGCACCTCCTCGCCCTCGGTCGACAACATCAGCGCCTCCGCCGAGATCGCCGCCTGGCCCGCGAGTCCGATCGCCTGACGGATGCGCTCGCGCAGCTCGCGAACGTTGCCCGTCCAGGGCTCTTCGATCAGCCAGCGCCGGGCGTCGGCGGTGAAGCCGACCGGCTCGATCGATTCCTCCGCCGCGAACTCCGCCAGGAAGTGGGCGGCCAGTGGCAGGATATCCTCCGTACGGTCGGCCAGCGGCGCGATCCGGATCCGCTCGCCACCCAACGCCGAGAGCGTCGAGAGGGCAGCCGAGGTGCTGGCACTCGCGTCGCGACCGTCGCTCCCCGATTCCGTATCCCCGACGGTGAGTAGCAGTCGCGTTCGTGTGGCCGAGCCCGACGCCGCGCGCATGGCTTCGACCAGGCGGGTGAGGGTGCCGGGGCTGAGCTGATCCGCCGACTCGAGAAGCAGGGAGCCCCCCTGTGCCTGCGAGAGCCCACCCGGCGCAGTACCGTCACCGAAGAGCTCACGCGTCTGGGCCGGCTCGCTCAGCCCAGCCAGCTGGAGCTCGACGAGCGGTGCACCGGCGCGCGGACTCCACTGATGAATCGCGCGCGCGACGTGGCGCCGACCGACGCCGCTCGCACCGGCGATCGTGACGACTTCGTCCGAGCGAGCAATCCCACTGGCCTGGTTGGAGACTTCCTGCATCGCCGCACTCGCCGCGACGATCCGATCCCCCCGGCGCCGGCCCGTCGTGCGCCCGGCGCCGTCCGTCGCTCCGACTGGAGTGGCTCCGGCGTCGGCCGTGCCCAGGCGCTGGCCCGAATGTTGCCCGGGCTGCTGACCACTGCTGGCACGGGCGGAGCCGCTCGCGTCGACCCGTTGGCCCGTGGTGGTCTCGACCGGCGCGGAGCCGCTGACTCGGATATTCGATTGATGCTCGGACATGGCACGAAGCCCCCAGGTATGATCGTGACCGAACCAGAAGTATTGGGATTCCGGAGGTTTGTCAATGCTTATTGCGGGTCAATTTCCGCTTCGACCGCTCTCGCTCGGCTCATTGGGCCCCCGGCCTATCCTGAATCGCTACGAGCCAGGCAAAAAATTGACGCGGAATCAGAGCGATGTTACCCCGCGGCCACGGGTCGATGGAAAATATCTCGTTCGGAGTCATGATGCGAATCCCCCACTCTTCTAGACCTGGCGCGGCTCCGGCGCGGTGAGCGCGGTCACCGAAAAGGGTCGAATTCGGCTGCTCTCCGACGCCCTGGTCGACCAGATCGCGGCGGGGGAGGTCGTCGAACGCCCGGCCTCGGTCGTGAAGGAGCTGGTCGAGAACAGCCTCGACGCCGAGGCGCAGAAGATCCGGGTCGAGGTGCGCGACGGCGGGGCGGCGCTCGTCGCCGTGGCCGACGATGGCCTCGGGATGACACCTCAGGAGCTTCCCATGGCGCTGCAGCGCCACGCGACGAGCAAGCTCGGCTCGGCGGCCGATCTGATGCGGATCTCGAGCTTCGGCTTTCGCGGCGAGGCTTTGCCGGCGATCGCGTCGGTCTCCCGATTCCGCATCGTCAGTCGCGCAAGGGGTGCCTCGTCCGGCTACGAGATCGTCTGCGAGGCGGGCGAGATCGTTCGGGAACGCGAGGTGGGCGGTCCCGAGGGCACACGGATCGAGGTCGCCGATCTCTTTGCGTCCGTTCCGGCGCGACGGAAATTCCTGAAGCGTCCCGGAACCGAGTGGGGTCATATCGCCGACTGGCTCGGCCGGCTCGCGCTGGTCCGACCCGAGATCCACCTCGAGATGCAACGGGACGATCGCAAGGCCCACGTCTGGCCGGCCTGCGAGAATCCACGCGACCGGATCGCGATGGTGCTCTCGGAGCAGGACGCGGCGGCGCTGATCGAGGTCGACCACGTGACGCCCGAGGCGCACGTCACGGGATTCGTCTCGACACCCGAACGCACGCGGCCGAACGGGCAGGCGCTCCATCTCTTCGTGAATGGTCGGCCCGTGCGGGATCGCTTGCTACGCCACGCGCTCGTCGAGGCCTATCGCGATCTGCTGCCACGCGGTCGCTTCCCGGTCGCCGTGCTCTTCGTGCAGGTGCCGGCGGAGTCGGTCGACGTCAACGTCCATCCAGCGAAGTGGGAGGTGCGCTTCAGTGATCCCCGCGCGATCCACCGGGCCATCCGGCACGCCGTGCGCGAAGCGATCGCGACGCGCAGCTGGCTCGGTCGGGGTGCGAGCGGCCGCGGGACGCCGCGGGCATCGGATGCGTCCCCGGCTGCCGCCGGGCGACGCGTCGGCCCGCAGCACGATACGCCGCGACTCGCGCCGGGCTCGAACGGGGGCGAATCCGCGGACGACTGGATCTTCGCCGGCCAGGCGAGCTCGCGGCGCGACGACCGATCGGCGGAGCGCGGGCGGCCAGCGCCGGCGGGAAGCGGGGCGGACCTTTGGCGGGAGCGGCCCGAGCCCGGCCATGACGCCGATCCGACGCGCGCGGCGGGCAGCAGAGCGCCGGTGGCCTCGTTCGGCGCGCTCCCGCTTCTCGGCCAGCTGCGCGCGAGCTACCTGCTGGCCGAGAGCGACCAGGGCTTGATGGTGATCGATCAGCACGCCGCGCACGAACGCATCCTCTACGAGGGACTTCGCAAGCGCTGGCTCGAGCGCGGCGTCCAGACGCAGGGACTCCTCAGCCCGGTTGCGGTCGAGCTGTCGGCGCGGTCGATCGCCGCGCTCGTCGAGGTGGGCGACCTGGTGGCGCGACTCGGTTTCGAGATCGAGCCCTTCGGCGAGGACGCCGTGCTCGTACGCGGGATTCCGGCCGAGGTCGCTGGACAGGACGTCGGCGAGCTCGTGACGGAGCTCGCGAGTGCACTCGAGGAAGTCGAGCGCGACGACCAGACCGACGCGAGCGCGGTACGCTGGCTCCCGAGTCTCGATCGCCTGTTCGCGACGCTCGCCTGCCACTCGGCACGACGTTTCGGCGACCGACTGCCGGAGGCAGAGCAGCGCGCCATCCTCGAGGGCCTCGACACGATCCCGTGGGCTCCCACCTGTCCCCATGGTCGGCCCGTCGCGATCCTCGTCTCCCACGACGATCTCGAGCTGCGCTTTCGACGGCGATAGCCAGTACCGTTGGCGGCTCCCATGGCTTCCGATTCCGAAACAGCAGCGGCGGAACACGCCGAAACGTTCGCGAGCAGGCACGCTCCGGCGTCACCGCGGCCTCCCGTCGTGGTGATCACGGGCCCGACAGCCTCGGGCAAGAGTGATCTCGCGCTCTCCCTGGCCGAACGCCACGGCGGCGAGATCGTGAATGCCGATTCGATGCAGGTCTTCCGATACATGGATATCGGGACCGCCAAGCCCTCGCTCGAAGAGCGTCGCCGCGTGCCGCACCACCTCTTCGACGTCGTCGACCCGGACCAGGAGTACAGCGCCGGTCGTTATGCCAAGGAGGCGCGGGCAGCCGCCGCGTCGATCCATGCCCGCAGTCGGCCCGTCTTCCTGACCGGCGGTACCGGACTCTATATCCGCGCCTTCCTCGACGGCCTGATCGAAACCGGCCAGGCCGACCCCGTGCTGCGTCGGCGGCTCGAGAACGAGCATGCGCGCGCGGTCGGGGAGGGCGATCCGACGCGCCTACACCGAAGGCTGGCGGAGCAGGATGCGGACGCGGCGGATCGCATCCATCCGAACGACGTGCGCCGCACCGTGCGCGCCCTCGAGATCCTGGCGCAGTCGGGCGTCCCGGCGTCCCGCGTGCGCCAGGCGCACGGGTTCGGCGATCGCCCGTTTCGGGTGCTACATCTCGCGATCGACCCCGGCCGGCGCACGCTGACCGCGCGCATCGACCGCCGCGTCGACGCCATGATCGAAGCGGGCCTGCTTCGCGAGGTCCGGGATTTGCGCGAGCGCGGCTACGGCCCCGAGCTGAAACCGATGCAGGCGATCGGCTACCGGCATATCCAGCCCGTCGTCGATGGCGCGGATATCCTGGCGAACGCCGCCGCCGCGATGAAGGTCGATACGCGGCGCTTCGCCCGGCGCCAACGGACCTGGATCCGCGCCGTGCCGGACGTCTACTGGCACGACCCGCGTGAGCCTCGGGCGATCGAGCGCCGCGTGGCTGCCTTCCTTGCGCACGAGGGTGGCAAGAGCGACGGCGAGCCAGTCGAACAGGAGGGCGCTCACGACGAGGCGAAGAGCCCGGAGCGGGGCGCGGCGGTCGCGCGCGCTGCGCGTGTCGCCGGTCCGTCGTGAGTGAAGGGTCCGCGACGCGTATTCCGATCGTGGCCCTGGTCGGTCGCCCGAACGTCGGCAAGTCGACGCTCTTCAATCGTTATGCCGGCCAGCGCCGGGCACTCGTCGCCGACGAGCCGGGGCTGACACGCGACCGCCTCGTCGTGCGCACGGAGATCGGGGGTCGCTCGATCTGGCTCGTCGACACGGCGGGTCTCGATCGGGCGGCGAGCGCGGGGCTCGAAGGGGCGGTCCAGGATCAGGCGCGCAGCGCCGTCGAGCGCGCGGACGTGATTCTGTTCGTGGTCGATGGGAAGCAGGGCCTCGTCCCGGAGGACGAGGCGATCGCGACCCGGCTGCGTCGCTCGGGCAAGCCGCTCGCGCTGCTCGTCAACAAGATCGATCAGCCGCTGCACCATGGCGCGCGTCTGCACGAATTCTACCGACTCGGTGTCGAACGAACCTACGCAGTCTCCGCCGAGCACGGCGGCGGCGTCTTCGACGCACTCGAACAGGTGCTGGCCGCGCTGCCAGAGGTCTTCGTCGGTACGACGGGCTCGGAAGAGACGATAGGCGCCACGCGGATCGCGATCGTCGGCCGACCGAACGTCGGCAAGAGCTCGATTGCCAATCGATTGGCCGGCGAGGAACGCGTCGTCGTGTCCGAGCGCCCCGGCACGACGCGAGACGCCATCGACATCGCGCTGCGTCACGGCGACGACGACTACGTGCTCGTCGATACTGCCGGTCTACGCAAGGTCGGGCGGCGACAGGGACCGGGCGAGCACGGCGGCGCCTGGATGACGCTCCGCCAGCTCGAACGCGCCGACGTGGCCCTGCTCGTCGTCGACGCCGCAGAGGGAATCGCCGATCAGGATGCACGCGTCGCGTCGCTGCTGCGCGACAATGGTTGTGCCGCGCTCGTGCTCGCCAACAAATGGGATCGCGTCGAGCGCGATCGACGGCGTGACGTGTTGGCCGAGATTGCGCACGGCCTACGCTTCATGTCCGACGTGCCGATCGTGCCGGTATCGGCCCGGACCGGCGCCGGCTTCCGCTCGCTCTTTGGCCGGCTCGGCGCCGTCGCGGCCGCAGCCGAGACGCGGATTCCCACGGCCGACCTGAATCGCTGGCTCGCGGACGTCGTCGAGAAGCACCCGCCCGCGATGGCCAGCAAGGGCGCGCGTCGGCGTCCGAACAAGCTCTTCTACGCCTCGCAGGTGGGTGTTCGGCCCCCGACGATCGTCGTCTTCTGCAGCGACCCCAAGGCGATCCAGACCGCCTACGTGCGATTCCTCGAGAACCAGCTGCGGGAGAGCTTCGGATTCGTGGGCACGCCGGTTCGCGTGCGCCTGCGCAAACGCAGCCCAGGCAAGCGCGAACAGCGAGAGACGGGCGCATAGCGGGTCCGGGCGGTCGCTCGGGACTCGAACTCGCGAATCGCTCCGATACACTCCCGCGCGCGCGGGTTTCGCGCTGAGAGGACGAATCGCCGCGTGGCCCAGAAAAAGAGACGCAAGAACCCGAACCCGACCGCCGAGACTCTGCGCGACCTCGAGGAGTCGGGCGACCGACTGGCACAGTGGGCAGCCGATCATGCGCTGTTGATTCTCGGCGTGATCGCGGCCCTGCTGGTGCTCGCAGGCGGGGTGGGTCTCTACACCCAACACGGCGAGACCGAGCGGGACGAGGCAGCCGATGCATTGGCGCTCGCGTCGAGTCAGTATCGGCAGGCGATGGGCGCCGACCCGGTCGGCGGGCCGATTCCCGAGCCCGCCAACCCGGAGCTCGCAGAACGCACGCGCAGCGAGTTCGTCGAACGCTTCAAGCGGGTCGCCACGGCCCACACGGGTACGACGTCGGGCGCGATCGCCTGGCTCGAGGCAGGCCAGCTCGAGAGCGAGCTGGGGCGCCTCGAGGACGCAGCCGGCAGCTTCGTCAAGGCGCGTGACGCGGTGCCCGGATCTGCCGTGGCCGCACTCGGCGCGGTCCGACTTGCGGGCCTGGCCGAAGATCGCGGTGATTTCGCCGTGGCCGCCGAAGCCTATGAGGCTGCGACGAAAATCGAGGACTATCCGCTGCGAGCCGGTGCGCTGGCGGACGCGGCAAGGACCTGGGCTGCCGCCGGTGAGACCGAGCGGGCAATCGCCGCGTACCAGCGCCTCGAGAGCGAGTTCCCCGACACCCGAATCCCACCGCCAGTGACGGCGCTGATCTCGGAGCTGCGGCTCGCGCAGGACTGAGCGGCCGCATTCGGGAGCCGGAGCGGCGAGACGGCAGGGTCGAGCCCGATTGCTCGTAGCCGGCGTGCCCCCCCTGACTCTCACCACCGATAAGATAGATTATGTAAACTAGAAATCCGGGGTGCAGGCACCCGCGCGGCGCGCGACGGCCCCTGCGTCCTGGCGACCCCTGGCCCGATCAGTCCCGAGCGGCTACAAGCACGTCGTTTCGTGTACCGCGAAACGACCTTTTTCAGCCCGTGGAGAGGACTGAATGGCGGCGAGCAAGAAGAAAGCGACCAGAAAGCCGGCGAAGAAGGCGGCCAAGAAGCCCGCGAGCGCGAAGAAGAAAGCGAAGTCGGCGAGCGCGAAGAGCAAGAAGAAGTCGGCCCGACGACCCAAGGCCGCCGCCAAGAAGAAGACGGCCCGGAAAGCGGCCAAGAGCGCCGCCACGAGCAAGTCCCGAGCGAAGAAGACCGCGGCGAAGCCGAAGGCCAAGCGCGCGGCCAAATCCACGGCCCGGTCGGCCGCAAAGACGTCCGCCAAGAGCCGAGCAGCCGGCACCCGGAAGTCGGCCTCCCGGGCGACGGCGGGAGCCGCGAAGGCCAAGGGGACGAAGGCTGCGGCCAAATCGAAGACCGCGAGCAAGGCCGTCGCCAAGAAGGACGCGGAGAAGACAGCCTCCAAGAAGGCCGCGGCGAGCGGCGCAGCCCCCGCCGGCAAGGCCGGAGCCGCCGAAAAGGCGGCGCCCGCCAAGAAGGCGCGACCAAAGAAGCCGGTCACGCCGAGCGGGCCACGCCACCCGAAGCTCGGCTACAAGTGGACCTGCTTCGAGTGCAGCGCCAAGTTCTACGATCTCGGCAAGGAAGAGCCGCTGTGCCCGAAATGCCAGGCGGACCAGCGCGATCGGCCACCGGAGGAGCCGAAGGCGACGACCGAGGTGCCCAAGCCCAAGGTCGTGCGGCCGATGGCCCAGCTGCTGGACGACGAGGAGCCCGCGCCCTCGCCCGAGGAAGAGCTAATCGACGATCCGGCGTCGCCTGCCGAAGAGATGTTCGACGACACCGAAGACGACGCGGCCGGCCTCGATATCGACGACGAGGCCGATACCGATACCACTGCGGGTCCGCCCGAGATCGACGAGCTCTAGATGCGAGACGGAGATGCGAGCCCGTCACTCGGGTCGGCGTCCGGCGACCCACACACCGCGTACGGGACGGAATCCAGGCTCAGATCCGGATGAGTCGATTGAGGTGGCGCTTGAAGCCCTCGCCGAAATTCTCGCGGAGCGAGAGCTCGCGGTCGAGCTCGGCAATCTGGGCCTCGCGGTCCGCCACACCCGCCGCCGCATCGCGAATCGCGGAGCTCGCGCGGGCCGTCTGCTGGAACTGAGCGACGTTGCCGGAGATCGATCCGACGTCGCCGCGGGGTCGAACACGACCGAGGCGCGCCTGATCGAAACGTGAGCGCATGCCCGCGAGCTCGCCCGCATAGGCCTCGCGGAGCGCGGCCAGGTCCGCCGCGGCATAGCTCTCGTAGGGCCGATTGCCTTCCGTCGCGCGCTCGATCTGCAGATTGCGGTGGTAGTTCCAGGCGCCGGCCCCGGCCAGCAGGGCCAGCAGCAACAGGATCGAGCCCGTCGCGCGGCCGGCGATACGACGCGTGCTCGACGTAGATGTCCGGGTCCGTGGCCTCATGGCGATCGCCTCCCCGCTCGACGTCTCGAGACGCCGGCACGAGCTCGACCGCGTCATCGACCGATCGGGGCCTCGGCTCAAGCTTCGCGATGTGTCGTGTCCGGCGGTGCTCACGGCTCAATAGAGCAACCGGTAGGCCTGCAGACTTCGCATCACCCTTTTCACGTAACTCCTCGTCTGTGAATAGGGAATTGATTCCACCCATTCGTCGTCCGGGCGCGGGTCGCTGCGAATCCAGTCGCGCACGACGTGGGGACCCGCGTTGTAGCTCGCGATCGACGCGGAGAGCTTGGTCGGGAAGAGCGCCGTCAGCTCGGCCAGGTAGAAAGAGCCGAGCTCGATGTTCGTGCGCGGATCGAAGAGGTCGTCCGGCGAGAACGTGGCGCGCCCGCTGCGCGAGGCCAGCCCCTCTCCGGTCTCGCGCATGATCTGGAGCAGACCCCGTGCCCCGACCGGGGAGACCACCTTGGGGCGGTAGCCACTCTCCTCGCGCATGATCGAGTAGACGAGCTCCGGATCGACGCTGCCGTCGCGCGCGGTCGCAGCGTCGACCAACGAGGCGAAGGCCGAGGGCCAGGCGTACCACCAGAGCTCTTCGAGATCGGCGACGGGCCCGCGCGCGAGTGGTGCCTGGTAGGCATCGACCACGAGCCGTTGGGCGCGATTGTAGTCCCCCGCCGAGGTCAGCAGGCGGGCCAGCGCGACGCGGTCGTCGAGCCCCCGGGCCTGCCGTGTCAGTCGCGCGGTCTCGGCGCCCCCCGCCTCGACCAGACCCGCCTCCATCAGGATCCGGATCCGCTCGAGCGCTCGGGCCGGCAGGACCGAACGTCCACGTGTGATCTCGTGATCGGGTCCTGCGAGATCGGTGATGCCTGCGCGTTCCCGGGCGCGCCAGCCGTAGTAGGCGAGCGGATACTCACGCGCGAGATCTCGGAACAGGGTGCGCGCGAGGTCGCCCTGCCCGGCGGCCTCGAGTGCCCGACCCCGCCAATAGAGGGGGCGCAGGCGATCGATCGGGTCCGCCGTGGCCGCCGCGAGCGATTCGAATCGCGCCGCCGCCTCGCGATATCGACCGTGCCGGTAGTCGCTCCAGCCGAGTCGCCAGAGTGCGGCCCGACTCATCCCACCCTGTCCTGGGTCCTTGGCGAGGACACGGAAGTGGGCGCGCGCCTCTTCGTCCCGATCGCGACCGTCGAGCAGGAGCGCCGCCAGATAGTGGGCACGCAGCCGGTTCGGACCCGGCTTGCGCGCGATCTTCTCGAAGGCGGCGATCGACTCGGGCACGCGATCGGCGCGCGCCATCGAACGCGCCAGCCAGATCGGCGTATCGCCCGTCTGCGGCAGCGAACCGAAGGCCTGGACCGCTTCGGGGTAGCGTCGCATCCGGAAGAGCGTATGCGCCCGCTGCTTGCGAACGCGCCTCGCCTCGGACTTCGAGAGCCCCAATGCGAGTGCACGGTCGTAGGCGACGAGCGCCTCGTCGTTCATGCGCTCGCGGTAGAGCTCGTCGGCACGCCGTCGCCAATGCGTCGCGTCGCGCAGGCGCTCGCCGAGGTGCGCCTCGATCACGTCGAGCCGATGGTTGGCCTGCTCGGCCTCGTCACTCGAAGGATGGGCGTACCAGAGCAGTCGCCAGGTGATCCCAGCCGCGCGGTCCTCACCCGAACGCTCCTCGCTACGCGCGACCTTCTGCAGGATCGCCGCGCGCATCGCGTCATCGTCGGTCTCGGCGAGCGCGGAGGCCCAGGCTTCGCGGGCAGCGGACTCGTCCCGATTCGCCGCGAGCGTCTCACCGACCAGATCGTGGAGCTCGGCAGCGAGCGGCGAGTCGGCGAAGCGGGAGAGCGTTCCGACTGCGATCTGGCGCGCCGCGTCGACGCGACCCGACTCGAATTGCAGACGCGCACGCAACAAGCCGGCGTGATCGCCGACGATCGGATGACGTGCAATCAGCTGCGCGTAGAGCCAGTCCGCGTGGGAGACGTCCTGTTGATCGATCGCATCGGCAGCCGCGCGCAGCAGCGCGGCGGGATCGTCGAGCAGCACTTCGCTCCGGGCGCGCAGGACCCGATCGGCCGGCAGCCTCGGCAGCCCGTCCACGTTCGCGGCTGCTGGGGGCGCGGCTGCCGGCGAGCGAGCGCCCTGCCCCGCGCCACCGCTCCCGGCACGCTCGGCTGCACCGGGCGGCTGGGCGGCGGCGAAGACGCCGAGCGAGACGACGAGCGCCGGCAAGAGCCGATGCCTGTCGATCTGCAGACGCTGTCCCGGGGTCCATCGAGGCAAGATCATCGCTCCTCGCGCTTGCGCAGCCGACCTTCTCGGTCGGCGGGCGCTCAGTCTGACGGCGGCCCGTGGCTGCGAAAAGGGCCTGAATCCACCCGGACGTTTCGAACGATCGGGCGACACATTGAGGGGAAGGAAACGCAAAGTTACCGTGTCGCCGCTTTGATTCCGATTCCCTCGCAACTCGTGTGCACACTGCGCGGCCTGATCGCCGTCGTCCTCCTCGCTGGCTGCGCGCCGGACGAGCTGCGCGAGACACCGCATGCGACGGCGCGATCGAGCGAGGTCGGCGCGGGCGCGGGAGAGGCTCCCGGGAGCGACGAAACGAAAGCCAGCTCCGGGCGGGACCCGGCGCGCGCGCGGGGTCTCTGGGTCCTCGCCGAAGGCAGCTACCGCGTGTTGGCCGATCCGACGCGCATCGATCCCCTGCTCGAGCGCGCGGCACGGCTCGGTGTAACGGATCTCTTCGTCCAGGTCTATCGCGGCGGCAGGGCCTTCTACGCGGCCGGTCCGGACGTCGAACGCGCACCCGAGGTCGCGCGGTCGCTGGCGCGCGACGTCGACGTGCTCGCGACGTTGATCGAGGCGGCACACGCGCAGGATCTGCGCGTTCACGCCTGGGTGAACGTCCTCTCGCTGTCGACCCGGGCGGATGCGTCCGTGATCGCGCGGCTGGGCCGGGAGGCGATCCTGGTCGATCGTCACGGTCGCTCGCTGCTCGACTATCCTGACTTCGACGTGCCACCGCCGGATCGCGACTACTATCGAATGGGAACCCGTGGCCTCTACCTCGATCCCGCCGTTCGCGCCGTTCGAGACCATCTGGTCGACACGTTTCGCGATCTGCTGCTTCGCTACCCCGAGCTCGATGGACTCCATCTCGACTACATTCGGCATCCCGGCGTTCTCCCCTTCAGTCCAGGCTCGCGCTTCGGCGTCGGACTCGAGTTCGGCTACGGCGCCGAGAGTCGCGCGCGCTACCGCGCCGAGACCGGTGGCCCCGATCCGATCGACGGCGCGCCGCCGGGTGCGGTTCGCGCTGCCGCTGCCTGGGATGCCTGGCGTCGGCATCAAGTGACGACGCTGGTCGACGAGATCGCGGCCGCGAGCCGTGCGACACGGCCCGGGATCGTGCTGTCGGCCGCCGTGATCGCCTATCGGGATCGGGCCTATCTCTCACTCGCACAGGATTGGAAGGGCTGGCTCGAACGCGACTCGATCGACCTCGCGATCCCGATGGTCTACACGCTCGACGACCGGCTGCTGCGCTACCAGCTCGAGGACTTCGCCGGCTGGGCGATCGCCGATCGGATCTGGCCCGGCCTCGGGGTCTGGCTCTTCTCCGATGCGCCGGAACGGGCCGTCGCCCAGCTGTCGGCCCTGCGGGCCGGGGGATTCTCTGGCGAGGTGCTCTTCTCCGACGACGCGCTCGCGACGGCACCGGCGCTCGTCGAGGCGCTGGCGATCGCGACGCCCGACCGATGACCGCCGCCGATTCGCGGTCCGATCCGCTCGCGCTACTCGACGACTACGACTTCGAGCTGCCGCCGCGGGCGATCGCGCAGACGGCGACGCAAGAACGCGACGCCGCGCGCATGCTCGTGCTCGATCGCGCGAGCGGCGCGATCGTCGACCCGGCGGGCGACCCCCGCGTGCGGGACCTGCCCGCCTGGCTGCGTCCCGGCGACCTCCTGGTCGTCAACACGACGCGCGTCCTGCCGGCGCGCCTGGCTGGCCGCAAAGCGAGCGGCGGGGCTGCGGAAGCCCTGCTCTTGGGTCGGGAGTCGTCGTCCGAAGCGCTGGCCGACGAGGTCGTGGGGGCGCCACCCGCAACGAGGACCAGCGAAATCGAGGCGCAGCCAGCCGCCCCCAGCCAGCGCCGATATCGTGCCCTGCTCAGGTGCACGGGTCGGGTTCGCGAGGGGCTCGCACTACGTTTCGGCGAGGGCGACACGATCGTGGCGGTGGTGGTCGCGATCCACGAACGCGGCGAGGTCACGCTCGCGTTCGATGCGGACGTCGACCCCTATCGGGTCGGATCAGCGCCGCTCCCCCCGTATATCCGTCGACCGACCGCGGCGGCAACGGCGGGAACCGGCGACGCGGAAGCAGCCACCCGCGCGGCGGATCTCGAGCGGTACCAGACGGTCTACGCGCGCGAGCCCGGGGCGGTCGCCGCGCCGACGGCAGGGCTCCACTTCACACAGTCCCTCTTCGAGGCGCTCGCCGCACGCGGGATCGAACGGGCCGAGGTCGTATTACACGTCGGGGCTGGGACCTTTCGTCCCCTCGACGCCGACGCGCTCGAGACGGGCCGGCTGCATGCCGAGCGTTTCGAGCTGCCCGAACGGACCGTGCGAGCCGTCACGCAGACCCGCGCGCGCGGCGGCCGGATCGTCGCGGTCGGGACGACGACGACGCGTGTGCTCGAGAGCTGCGTCGATGCAGCAGGCGAGCTCGTCGCACGCCGTGGCGAGACGACGCTCTTCCTGCGCCCTGGTGGTCCGCCGATTCGCGTCGTCGACGCACTCTTCACGAATTTCCATTTGCCGCGCTCGTCCCTCCTGCTGCTCGTCGCGGCGTTCATCGGCCGCAAGCCGCTGCTCGACGCCTACGCGCACGCGCTCGCCCGCGGCTATCGATTCTATTCCTATGGTGACGCCATGTTGGTCCTGCCCGACGCTCGGCAGGAAGCGAGCATGCGCGGAGAGCGACCGTGATGTTGGGGGCGTTCGGCTTCGAGATCGAAGCCAGAGACGGTCTTGCGCGTACGGCGCGACTCGCGACGCCCCACGGCGTGATCGAGACGCCGACGTTCATGCCCGTCGCGACGTTCGGTGCGGTGCGTGGGCTCTCGAATGCCGAGCTCGCCGGGGCCGGTGCGCAGATCCTCCTCTCGAATACCTATCATCTCCACGAGCGACCGGGCGAGGACGTGATCGCCGAGCTCGGCGGGCT
The DNA here is from genome assembly GCA_965223565.1 of Myxococcota bacterium. Lineage (GTDB taxonomy): Bacteria > Myxococcota_A > UBA9160 > UBA9160 > UBA4427 > UBA4427. The sequence continues at coordinate 174,355 of CBDCWV010000010.1, forward strand.
GCACGGCTTCACGGGCTGGCGCGGCCCCTGGCTCACGGATAGCGGCGGCTTCCAGATCACGTCGCTCGCCGACCGCGCGAAGATCGACGAGCAGGGTGTCACGTTCGCCTCCCCGCTCGACGGTCGCCGCCGGCTGCTCTCGCCCGAACGCGCGATCGAGATCCAGCAGGCGCTCGAATCCGATCTCGCGATGGTGCTCGACGAGTGTCTACCGATCGCACAGGCCCCCGGCGGTCGCACCGATCCCGCCGCGCTCGAGCGTGCGATGGAACGAACCCTTCGCTGGGCCGAACGCTCGCGCCAGGCGCGCACGCGGAAGGACCAGGCGGTCTTCGCGATCGTTCAGGGGGGCACCTCCGTCGCGCTGCGCAGGCGCAGTGCCGCAGCGACGGCGGCGCTCGGCTTCGACGGTCATGCCCATGGCGGACTCGGCCTGGGCGAGACGCGCGCGGAGCGACGTGCGGCGGTCGAGGCCGGACATGCCGAGCTCCCCGAGGATCGGCCGCGCTACCTGATGGGACTCGGGCGTCCGATCGATCTGCTCGATGGCGTCGCGGCCGGCGTCGACCTGTTCGACTGCGTCGTCCCCACCCGAAACGGCCGCCATGGTCTGCTCTTCACCTCCCAGGGCGTGCTCAACCTGCGCGGCGCGCGCTTCGCGCGCGATGCCGCCCCCCCGGATCCGGACTGTGCGTGCCCGGCCTGCCAAGGCCACGGCCGCGGCTATCTTCGACACTTGATCAAGACCGGTGAGGCCCTGGGTGCGCGCCTCGCTGCGCTTCACAACCTCACGTATTACTTCAAGTTGTTGAGGCAGGCGCGCCAGGCGATCGAGCAGGGGCGCTTCGCCGCGCTGCACGCCGAGATCGAAGCCATGCACGAGCGGCGCGTCTAGCCGCGCGCATCAGGGCGCGTCGCGCAGGGCGATCGCGAGTCCCGCGCGGGCCGGCAGCTCGTCGCCGAGCGCGGCGGGCAGCACTTCCAGCTGCCGCGCCTGCTGCGGCCAGAGCTCCTCGCCGAGCCGCTCGCGCAGGGGAGCGAAGCAGAGCGACTCGCCGGCCGCGACCGCGATCGTGCCGAGCAGGATCCGCTTCGGCTCGACGAGCATCACCAGGGTCACGATTCCCTGGGCCAGGCGATCGAGCCAGGCTCCGAAGACCTCCTTCGCCTCGGGATCACCCTCGCGCGCCGCCGCCACCACGTGCTCGGGCGTGAGCGATGCGCGTGCTCCACCCGCGAGCTCCGCGATCCGGCCGCTCGGCGAGACCGAGTCGCGCAGCTGGTCCCGCCAGGCATTGCCGCCGACATAGGCCTCGAAGCAGCCGCACAGGCCGCAGGCACACCGCCTGCCCCGCCACTCGACCGGGAAATGGCCGGCCTCACCGGCGCCGCCGAAGGCCCCGCGCAAGAGCTGACCGCCGCTGAGGATGCCAGCCCCCACGCCCGTCGACATCGTCAGGTAGACGAGATCGTCGATCCCGCGACCGGCGCCAAAGGTGGCCTCCGCCAGCACGGCCGCGTTTGCATCGTTCTCGACGCGCACCTCCGCCCCCAGGTCCTGGGCGAGCGCCGCGCCGATCGGGACCTCCTCCCATCCCTCGAGATTCGGCGGATTGAGCAGCAGCCCGCGGCCGGCGTCGACGGGTCCCGGGACCGAGACGCCGACGCGCACGAGTGGCTCCCGCGCTCCGACACCCGCGCCGGCCAGCAGCTCGCGCGCGTCGGAGACGATCGCCGCGAGGTCGCGGCGCCAATCGCCCGACTGACGCATCGGCCGTCGCTCGGAGGCGCGGATCCGCCCGGCGTCGTCCGCGACGGCGAGGACCCGCTTGGTTCCGCCGATGTCGAGTCCCAGAATCGCCATCGCGCTAGACCTCCGCCCCAGCCCGGGCGCCCCCCATTCCCACGCAGTGTCCGAGGATGAGTCCACCGGCTCTCGACGCGCCGGATCTCATCCGCACCCACGGGGGAAGCGCGCTCACCCTATCACAGTGTCCTCAACGTCGCGGAGCCGATCGAACTGAAGTAGCGCGCCGCCTACGCCGATGAGAATGGCATGGGCGCCCGGGCACCTGCAGCCGTTGCTGCGTGTCGATCGAGGCGCTCCGGGAGGACGATCGATGCAGAGCCTTTTCCGGACCGATTTCGTTTCCGATCGCGAGCGCGCGGAGCTGCAGGCCTGCACGCCCCAGCCGGTCGTCGCAGCCGGCCGCCGGCTCTCGACCCGCGGCCTGTCCGGGCTCTTGCTCGCCTCGATCTGCATGTTCTCCTTCGGCTGCGCGTTCGGTGAGATCCGACTCGGCGATCCCTTCGATCGTCAGTACACCTTCGACGAGGCTCGCCATCGCTATACCGTCCTGATTCGTTTCTCGGAGTTCCAGAAGGCGAAGGACTTCGTCGCCGAGGACGAACGCGACGCGTTCATCCAGCGCATGGACGCGCTCGAGGATGCGCGCTTCACCGGCTACGAGCCCGAGAGCGTCGATCTCGACTCCGCCAAACAGAGTGCCACGGTCGGCGTGACCTATACGCTCTACACACCCGCGATGCCCTACGAGGTCGAGGTGCGCGAGACCCAGCGCTGGACGCGCGATGGGCTCACAAACAAGTGGCGTGTCTCCTCGAGCTTCGAGGGTCTGCAGGAGCTCGCCGCCAACTGACGGCCCGATCGAGGTCCGTCGAGCGAAGGCGCACCGCTGGCCGCGTCCGAGATCCGGACCCGGCGATGCGAACAGGGAGGCCCGCCATGTCCAAGGCTTCGCGCATCCTGATCGTCGACGATCTCCCGATGTTTCGGGAGCTCGGGCAGGTCTTCCTGTCGCGCAGCGGCCCGGTCGATCTGGCGGACAATGCGAGCGAGGCCTTCCGAACGGCGACGCGGCGGCGTCCGGGCATCGTCATCGCCGACATGCACCTGCCCGACATGGACGGTCCGGAGCTCTGCCGACGGTTCAAGACCGAGCCTCAGTGGCAGGCGCCGCGGGTCCTGCTGCTCGCCCGGCCCGATTCGCCGGAAGATCATGCAGCTGCCGTGCGCGCGGGCGCGGACGAGGTCCTCTTCAAGCCGCTCGAGCGCGACACGCTGATCGCCAGCGTGCGGCGTCTGACGGATTTCGACACCCCGCGCGGCCTGCCGCGCGCTCAGCTCGAGTGTCCCGTCCAGATCACCACGCGCGGACGTCGGATCGCCGGCACGGTCCGCAACGTGAGCCGCGGCGGCGTCTTCGTCGACGCACCGATCGACGTGACGCAAGCCGAGGAAGTCGGCCTCAACTTCAGCCTCGACTCGAACGGTACGATCGTGCAACCGACGGCCCAGGTCGTCTGGTCCCGGTCGGACGAGGCCGGCGCCGACTCGATCGGGCTGCGATTCCTGGAGATCGACGCACAGACGATCGAAAAGCTCGATCACTACGTGAGCGACCACTTCCCGCGCGTGCCGAGCGTGCCGAATTGACCGGAGACAGCCGATGACGATCGCAACCGACCGACGACAATCGACGCCCCGCGAGTGGCCTGTCCGCCGGATCCGGCGAGCGACCGCGAGCTCGCTCGCGAGCGTCGCGATCGCACTCGGCGGGCTCCTCGCACTCGAGCTCGCACAGGCTCCGACGGCGGCCGCGGAGACGGAGGTCGAGCTGCGCAGTCTGCGGGATACCTGGCAGAACAAGTACCGCGGTCTGCTGCGCGAACGCGCGCAGCTGCGGGCCGATGTCGAAGCGATGAACAAGGCCTACGCGCTGGCCCAACGCCGCAACTACCCGCGTGGGGGTGCGCGCGCCGAGCTGAAGGCGTCCGCCGTGCGCGCGGAGGAGCAGCTCGTCGAGGTCGAGCGCGACATCGAGGCGATCTATGGCGACGCGCGCGCGGCGGGCGTGCCGCCGGGCTGGCTCGCGGAGGTCGAGGACGAACCGATCGAGCTCGACGTGCCGGCCGCGGCCGAGGACGCGACGCCGCCGGAGGACCGCGAGGGGCGGAATCCGCTCTATTTCGACGACGAATGAGCGAGGGCGATCCCGCGCTGGGTCCTTGGGTTGGCGACGTTCCGTAGAGACCGAAGTCCCTACGGAACGTGCCAGGCAGTCGGCCCGTGATCTGCTCGCGGGCCGACCGAGGTGGAACTTCGCCTGTTGCTAGGGCTCGAGATCGAAGTCCTTCTCGTCGATCGCCTTCAGCGGACGCTGTCGGCGCTCACCCTTGATGACCGTCACGATCTGATCGCCTCGTTTGACGATCGTCCAGTGACGGGTGGCCAGGCTGTCGTCAGGCTTGACGCGTCGGCTCTCGATCACCATCGGCTCGCGAGCGACCGAGGTCGCTCCTTCCAATGGCACTCGAAGTGACGCGCCCGAACGCCCGGCACGACCGGCGCCACCCGCGACGGGAATCGTATATCCGAGTCCCGAAGCGTCGGACGCCGTTGCAACCACGACGGCACCTTCTGGTGCCCTCGCCGTCATCTCACGCAATTCAGCCTGCCGCTCGCGGATCCGATCCGCGTACGACTTGCTCTGCTGCTTCGAGGAAACTTCGGTGTAGCGCTCGTAGCGAGTCAGCTTTCCGACCGTTCGCCTCTTGGCTTGCGCGCGATGCTTCGCCGGAATCCGCTTGGGATCGTCCGTGAAGGCGTGGGTTCCGTCTTCCGTCATCCACGCATACACGCTACCGGCGAAGGCAGGCCCGGCCAGACCGACGATGAGACACGCTCCCAACAGGAACTCTCCGAATCGCAACACAGTCTTGACCTTCAGCATTGGCAATGCCTCCATGTCGTATCGTGGGAAGCGAATGGGGAAAATCGCCCGTTTTCGGTGCGCCTGCGGCCGAATTGCAGCGTGGCTGCGCCGCGGCTGCCGAGGTGATGCACCTGTCGATCGCTGCCACCGAGCGATCGGAGGGGACGCACCGCCCGCTCGACGACCTGACGGGCGTGCGCTTTGATGGGCCGATGCCCAGCCCGATCGACGCCGAGCCCGAAGCGCTCCTGGCACGCGCTCGCTCGCTCGCGCCGACGATCGAGGCCGAGGCGTACGCGTCGGAGCAGGCGTCGCGATTGACGCCGCGCTGTGTCGAAGCGCTGCGCGCGTCCGGTCTGCTGGCTGCTTCCGTGCCGCGCGAGCTCGGCGGCGCGGAGTGCTCGCTCGAGACCCTGATCTCGCTCGTCGAGGAGATCTCGCGTCAGGACGGCTCGACCGGCTGGTGCCTCGGGATGAACGCCCTGGTCTCGGGGATCTGCACGGCCGCGTTACCGGATTCGGGTATCGAACGTCTCCTCGAGCGCGCCGACGGAGATCCGCGACGGATCTGGATCGCCGGCGGCTTCCCGCCGCAGGGCCGCGCCGACCGCGACGCCGACAGCTGGCGCGTCACGGGCCATTTCCGATTCGGCAGCGGGCTCCGTCACGCGGACTTCGCCGCCTGCACGGTGCTCGAGATGGCGGGCGACTCGCCCCGGCTGGCCGGCGACGTCCCCTGCATGCGCACCTTCGTCGTGCCGCGAGAGACGGTGCGCCTGGCCGACAACTGGCAGGTCGCCGGCCTGGAGGCCACGGGGAGCTGTGACTACTTCCTCGAGGACGCTCGGATACCGGATGACGCGAGCTTCGCGTCGCACACCCTCTCGCCCCATCGCGGCGGCTCGCTCTACCGACTGCTGCTGCCGACGCTCGCGGGCGCCCCGCATGCCGGCTTCGCGCTCGGCGTCGGTCGCCGGGCACTCGACGAGGTCGCAAAGCACGCGGGGCTGGCGGAAACGTCTGGCGAGCGACGAGACGCTCGCTGCGCGCGGCGCGTTCCAGCAGGGATTCGCACGCGCACGGACGCGACTCGAAGCCGCCCGCGCCCTCGTCTTCGCCGGCTTCGCCAAGCTCGACGCCGCCCGCGACACGCCGGCAGGCCCGAGCCTCGAAGAGCGCGCCCAGGCGCATGCCGCCACCGTCAACGCCTACGAGGCCGCACAGCACGCGGCGGAATTCGCGTTCCGCGCGGCGGGCGCTGCCGCCGTCTACCGGGACAACCGGTTACAGCGATGCCTGCGCGACATCCAGACCGGTGCGCAACACATCCTCGCGAGCGAAGAGAACTGGGACCGCCTCGGCCGCTATTGGCTCGGCCTCGACGCGGCGCTGCTCTTCTAGCCCG
>CBDCWV010000011.1:0-200985 GCA_965223565.1 Myxococcota bacterium
TCGACGCGGCCGAATTCCGCGTCGACCTTCGCGAACATGTCGACGACCGACGCCCCGTCGGCCACGTCGACGGGCGCCACGAAATGTCCCGCACCCACGAGTGACGCGACCGTCTCCTCGGCGGATTCGGGGCGCAGGTCGACGGCGGCGATGCGCGCACCCGCCTCCGCGAACCGACGCGAGATCTCGCGACCCAATCCGGAGCCTGCTCCCGTCACGACCGCGACCCGATCCTTCCAAGCTCATCGCCCTCGCCTCCTGCGAACGCCTCAAACGCGCGGCGCTCGCGGAGTCTACGGACTCCACGCGTGAAGGGCCAAGGGGCCCGAGGCCCCGCGTCACGCCGCGAGCCGAGAAAGGGGCGGCCGGAGCGCGTCGGATTCGCGAGACTCGACGCTTCGAGAGCCCTGCAGGCCGGAGACTCCGCATGCCCCCAGCCACTCCCGTCGCGTTCGTCACCGGCGCCAGCCGCGGAATCGGTCGCGCAGGCGCTCTGGCGCTGGCGGAGGCCGGCTACGACGTCGTCGTCACGGCACGCACGCTGCGCGCCGGCGAGAAGCACGACTACGCGAGCTCGAGCGCCGAGGCAGGCGAGCAGACCGCTCTGCCCGGCAGCGTCGAAGAGACCGCGGCGGAGGTCGAGAAGCGGGGCGCTCGGGCACTTCCCCTTCGCCTCGACCTGCTCGACCGCGCCACGCTCGATGCCGCCGTCGACGAGACGCTCGCCAATTGGGGCCGGATCGACGTCCTCTACAACAACGGCATCTATCAGGGACCGGGAATCATGGATTCGTTCATGGAGCTGCCCGAGGAGAAGCTCGCGCTCGTCTTCGAAGGCAATTTCTTCGCCCAGCTCCATCTCACCCGCCGCGTCCTCGCCCACATGCGGCAACGCGGCTCGGGCACGGTCGTGAACATGACCTCCAACGCCGCTCAATACGATCCGCCCAACAAGGCGAGCGAGGGCGGTTGGGGCTTCGCCTACGGTGCTTCGAAGAGCGCCTTCCATCGCATGGCGGGCTTCATCCACGTCGAATTCCAGGACGAGGGCATCCGCGCTTACAATATCGACCCGGGCTACGTCCCAACCGAGGCTCAGCTCGCGCGACACGGCACGGACAGCCCGATCTACCGGAAATACGTCTCCCAGGGCGCGCCGGTCGAGGTCCCGGCGAAGATGCTCGTCTGGCTCCTCACGACCGAGGAAGGGAAGCGTCGCAGCGGCGAGACCTTCCACGCGCCGAGCTTCGTGAAGAAGCACGGCCTGCTGCCCGGCTGGCCGCCACCGAAACAGGCCCGGCCGAAGGCAAAGAGCACGATCCGCCAGACGAATCAGCCAGAGGGGTAAGAGGTCGACGATGTCCGAAGCCGTTCTCCTAGTCGAGCGCGATGACGCGATCGCGACGATCACACTCAATCGACCGGAGCAGATGAATGCGCTGAATGCCGAATTGCGGATCGCGATCGGCGATACGTTCGCCGCGCTCCGCGACGACCCGGCCGTCCGCGCGATCGTCTTGACGGGGGCCGGCCGCGCCTTCTGTGCGGGAATGGACCTGAAGGAGATCGGCGGGGGCGGAGAGGGCCAGACCGGCTACGACCTGTCCGTCGCGGGACAGGATGCCATGCGAGAAGGGATCGCCGACTTCCCGGGCCCCGTGATCGCGGCCGTGAACGGTGCCGCCGCGACGGCCGGCTTCGAGCTCGCGCTGGCCTGCGATCTGATCTTCGTCGCGCGCGGCGCGAAATTCCTCGATACCCACGCGAGGGTCGGCATCGTCCCCGGCTGGGGCCTCAGCCAACGCCTGCCACGCCTCATCGGAATCAGCCGCGCCAAGGAGGTCAGCCTCTCGGGTAACGCCCTCACGGCCGAGCGCGCCTACGAATGGGGACTCGCCAATCGAATCTGCGAGCCCGACACGCTACTTGCCGAAGCTCGGGCTCTGGCGGCCGACATGTGCAGCTGCGTACCCGGTGTGATGGAGCAGGTGAAGCAGATGATCGACACGGGGTACTCGATGCATTTCGACGATGCCATGCAATACGAGCTCGAGGTCGGCATCGAGTCCTCCAAACAGATCGACAGCGCCGAGATCGGTCGGCGTCGGACGGCTGTGATGGCGCGCGGTCGCCAGCAATAGGGAGGACCGGATGGCTCTCGATCTCCAGGCCGTCACGCACGTCAACGTCAACTGCTCGAATCTCGCGCGCTCCCTCGCGTTCTATCGCGACCTGATCGGCCTCGAGCCCCAATCGCATACGAAGCCCAGTCCCCAGAACGGCGAGGGCTTCGGCCTCTCTGGCAAGGTCGTCTGGGACGCCTATCTGCTCCACGACGAGCGGGGCGTGACGGGACCCGCGATCGACCTGCTCGAGTGGCAAGCGCCGAAGCCAATCGGCCGGCCCAACCCCGAAGCGAATCACCTGGGCTTCATGCGACTCTGTCTGGCCCACCCCGATCTCGACGCGATCCATGCCAAGCTCGAAGCGGCGGGCGTTCGTACGCGCAGCCGCCCGGTCGAGATCCCCGTCCTCGCAGGCCAGACCGTCCGGTTCTTCTGCTGCGACGATCCCGACGGCACCTGCGTCGAGTTCATCGAGCGACCCGGCGCGCTCCGCCTCTCGCATATCAACATCAATTGCAGCGACCTCGACCGGTCCTCCGACTGGTACCGACGCGTTCTCGGCGTCGAGCCGATCGCGGACCGCGCCGAGCCGCCGCCGGGCGACGGGTCGGGCTTCGGCTTCGAGGGCGAGTGCGCCTACCGCGCCGACTTCCTCGCGGTCGACGGCGACGCCGGATCGCTGATCCTCGACCTGCTCGAGTGGATTCGGCCCGAGCCGATCGGCCGACCCCATCTCGAGGCGAACCGGCTCGGGCTGTTTCGGATGGCCTTCCAGATCGCCGACGCAGATGCGGCGTGTAGCGAGCTCGATCGCCTCGGCGTCGAGCATTCCGGAGCCTGCTGGCTCGAGATGGGCCCGGAGATCCCGATCGACGGTCTGAACGCCGTCTTCTTTCGCGATCCGGACGGCACCTGCCTCGAGCTGATCGAAACGCCACGCCTGACGGCGTAGGCGGCCCCGTCGGCGCGGCCGGCGGGTCGCACTCAGTCGACGTAGAACTGGGCCGCCCAGCGCCTGAAGTCGCCGACGGGGCCATCGCCGTCACAAAGGCGCGGCTGAGGCTGATAGATCTTGTTCTCCCAGATCGGGAAATCCTGCTCGACCGCGAGCGCCATGTCATCCGCATAGCGCTCGTGGAAGGCGGCCATCTCCGCGTCGCTGCGACCCGCTTTCTTCCCGATCACGCCGAAGCGCATGTGCATCGTCTCGTCGTCGATCGGCGTCATGCCCATCACGATCGCCGTCTCACCCATGCCCGTGTAGCGGACATAGCTGCAGCCGAGGCCGGGATTGCGACCGATCACGCGAATCTCGTCGGCGGCGCCGTCCATCGTCGTGACGCTCTTCTGCGTCGCCGCCTCCCAGCGGATCTCGTGCCCGACGAATCGAACGTCGCGTTCGGGCGGCGGTGCCATCAGGTGGACGGCGTGGAAATGCGGCCAGTCGACGCTGTTCTCGGCCACCTCCTGCGGGTGGGTCCGGATCGTCCATTCGTAGGACCGCCAGTCTTCGGTCCAATCTTCGGCGCCGTATTCCGGAATCTCGGGCGGATCGAAATCGGGCGATCTCTGCGCCGGGTGGTACCAGGCCCAGACGAGACCCGCGATCTCGCGACTGGGATAGGCGACCGCTCGCGCACCGACGGGGATCCGTTTCGCGTACGGGATCTCGCGACAGACACCGTCCCCGCCGAAGCGCCAGCCGTGAAAGGGGCAACGGAGCGTGTCGCCCTCGACCCGTCCGCCGACTGCCAGATGCGCACCCAGATGCGGGCAGAAGGCGTCGAGCACGTGCGCGCTCGAGCCGTGCGACGGCTCGTCGCCGAAGGCGGCCCCCTTCCACTCGCCCGCCTGCGCGCGGAACACGACGAGCTCGCGACCGAAATAGCGGCGCCGCAACACGCCGCCCGGCTCGAGCTCGAAGCTCCAGGCCACCGGATACCATCCGTAGGGAATGCCGAAGGGAAAACGGCTCATGGGTGCTCCGCGCTGGCTTCGTGCGGCTCGCCGTCCCGAGGTCCGACCAAGCCGGCCTCGCCTGCCGCGCGCGCCTTCGCCATGCACTCCGAGAGCAGGGACTTCGTGCGCGGGTGCTTGGCGGAGGCGAGGGCCGTCCGGCCGTCCTCCGTCCGCGCATCACACGCCCGACCGGACTCGCCGATCAGATACGCAACGGCCCGGACGTGCCGAAGCGAGCGGCCCCAGGCGGCGCGGTGGAGTGGGTAGAAGCCGTCGCCGGCGGGTGCGTAGCCGGGCACGTCGAACTCGTCGAGGACGCGCATGACGTCCACCCGACCCTGAAACGCCGCGGCGTGCCAGACGTTGAAGCCGTCCTTCTCCGTCACGCTCGGGTCGGCGCCCGCCTCGAGCAGGAGCCGCACCACACGCGCATGACCGCGAAGGGCTGCCGCGACGAGCGCTGGCTGACGGTCGGGCCCCGTGAACGACTCGGCCCCCTCGTCGATGCGCGCACCAGCGGCGATCGCCGCCTTGGCCATCGATACGCTGCCCCGGTCGGCCGCCTGCAGCAAGCGACGCGTCGCGGCGTCGGACGCCGCGGCCGAGGCCCCGGCCTCTGCCCAGGCGGTCGCCGTGAAGAGCAGGATCCCGAGGCAGATCAGGAAGCTGCCGATCGACGCGGGCCATGCCTGCTCGATCGCGAGCCCCCGCGCGCTACCGGTCATTCGAACGTCGCGCTCAGTCGAGCCCGTAGAGCATCGCGGCATTCGAGTGCAGCACCTTCTCGACCTTCGCCGGGTCGAGATCACCCATCGTTTCGTTCACGTACTCGCGTGGATGCTGGGAGAACCCGTTCGCGGGGCCGGGATGCTGACAGGTCGGATGGGGGTAATCCGTCTCCCAGCAGAGGTTGTCCGCGAGGGCATCGATCGTCGAGCGAAGCGCCTCCTTTTCGAACCAGAAGCAGGCAAAGATCTGTCGCTTGAAATACTCGCTCGGCAGCAGGTCGTATTCGGGATGCTCCTTGCGAACCTGACCGTTGGTGAATTGCCAATCGCAGGCTTCGAGGAAGGCGGGGATCCAACCGACGCCACTCTCGACGGAAACGAGCTTCAGATCGGGGTAGCGATGGCAGACGCCGCCGTAGATGAGATCGGCGATGCAGCCCATGTTCTGCATGAAGATCGTCGACGATACGCGGGAAAAGGCGGCCTTCTGTCCCAGACCGCAGGGATCCTGCACGATATCCGACAGGTCGCCGGCCCCGATATGGAAGCTGATCGACAGCCCGGTCTCGTTCGCGGCTGCCCAGAAGGGGTCCCAGTGTGCGTCTGCCAGACGCGGCTCGTCGAAGGCTTGCGGCTCGGAGCAGGCGAGGATCGACTTGTGACCGATCGAGGCCGCTCGTTCGATCTCCTTGACGCATTCCTGAACGTCCCAGAACGGCATCGCAGCGACGGGGACGAGACGCTCCGGATTCTCGCTGCACCAATCGACCAGAAAGTCGTTGTAGGCACGCACGCATTCCAGCATCAGCTCGGGCTCGCCCAGCTTCAGGAATCCGCCCGAGCCGAAGCCGCCGACGTTCGGATAGAGCACGGCCGCCCAGATGCCCTCCTCGTCCATGTAGGCCAGGCGCTCCTTCGCGTCGTAGGCACTCTTCGGGATGTCGCGATAGCCCATGCGCGCGTCGGGATACGAGCCGTCGAAGCCGGCGGCGGTCGTGAAGCCGGGTCCCCCGACCATCTGGTCTCCGATGCACCAGAGGTCGCGCCCCTCGAGCTGCTTGACGTGGGGTACTTTGTCACCCCACTTCTTCGTCGAGACCCGGGCCGTCCAAACGTCCGGCGGCTCCGTGATGTGGGTGTCGACGTCGATCGGCTTGCAGCGATCGAAGAGGCTCTCGGTCGTGATGTCGGGGGCGGCGGCCATATCGGGTTCTCCGGCGATTCGAGGCGTGGATGCGGGCGAGAATCTAACCTCCCTGTCCGCTGCTCGGCAATCGGCCTCGGCTCTACGCGACAGGCCTGCGATCCAGCTGCCGCCCACTTGCACGCCCGCGGCTCCGGAGGTCGCAATCGACCGTATAATCGAGGCGCCCTCGCTCGTTCCCCACCCGATCGGAGACCCCGCCATGGCGAGCCCCGAGTATGAGACCCTGATGAGCTCGATTCCCGGCGGCAACGTCGACCACACCGACCCGGTCGAGATCGTGCGGGAGAAGATGCATGCGATCCACCCCAACAGCGCCAGCCCCGACACGATCGTCGAGACCGACGATCTCGACGGCATCGAGGCCAAGTGGATCTTCACGCCCGAGAACGCCGGGAGCGATCGCGTGGTCGTGCACGTGCACGGAGGCGCCTTCGTCTCGACCGTGATCGATCACTATCTCGATTACGGCGAACATCTCTCGCGACACCTCGGAGCGAAGGTCATCTGCTTCCAATGGACCTGGGCCGACGAGGCGCCCTACCCCCGCGCGCTCGAGGACACCCTGACGGCCTATCGTGCGCTCCTCGCGCGAGGCATCGACGCCAAGCGAATCGCGATCGTCGGCGACTCCTGCGGTGGGGGCATCGCGCTCGCCGCGCTCTGCGCGCTACGTGACGCCGGCGAGCCGCTACCCGCCTGCCTGGTCGGCCTGACGCCCTGGCTCGACGCGGAGCAGACGGGCGATGCCGCCGTGCATCCGCGCGGACGCGACCCCTTCGTCACGGCCGAGTGGATCCGCGCGCGTTTCCGGGACTACGCCGGGCCCGACGGCGACCTGCGCGACCCGGGGATCTCACCTTTCCACGCGAAGCTCGCCGGATTGCCGCCGATGTACCTGAGCGTGGGACAGATCGACACGACCTCCGACGACTCGACGCGACTCGCACTTCGCGCCGGGCGTGAAGGTGCGTCGGTCGTCGTCGACGTTGCGGCCGAGATGGTCCACGGCTACGTCGGCCTCTGTGGCGAGTTTCCCGAGGCGACCGAGGCCATGCAGCGCGTCGGCAGCTGGGTGAAGCAACGCATTCCGTCCGTTTGAGGAGTTTCCGTCATGACCGACTCTCGCCCCGGGGCCCAGCATCCCGCAGACCGCGTGATGATCATCAGTGCCGACTGCCACGCGGGTGCTCAGCCTGCGACCTATCGCGAGTATCTGCCCGCTCGCCTGCGCAGCGCGTACGACGAGTGGCAAGCGGCCTACGAAGCCGAGATGGAGGCCCGAACGGGAACCTTCTACGACCAGGAGGCCGAGGACGCGCGGAACAACGACCAGAGCGTGCTCCGCGCGATCGAGGGTGAATGGGATCCCGCGATGCGGATCGAGCAGCTCGAGAGCGACGGCATCGCCGGCGAGGTCATCTTTCCGCAGCAGGCGCCCTTCGGCGGCGGGCTGCTGCAGTACCGGACGAAGGTCGACCCCGCCCACAATCTCGAAGGGCAGCGCGCCTACAACCGCTGGCTGGCGGACCTCTGCAACCAGAATCCGGGGCGACATGCCGGCGTCGCGATGATCACGGTCGAGGATGTCGACGTAGCCGTCGCCGATACGATCGCGGCGAAGGAGATGGGACTCTGGGGTGGCGTCCTGATACCGGCGGGTACCGGCGACAACCCCTACTACCACGACGCACGCTACGAACCCCTCTGGGCGACCTGCCAGGAGCTCGACATGCCGGTCCACACCCACTCGGGCTGGTCACCGGACTACGGAGACGGCCCGGCTGCAACGGCGATGTTCGTGTCCGAGGTCTCCTGGTATGCGAACCGTCCGTTCACCTGCTTCGTGTGGGCAGGCGTCTTCGAACGCTATCCCGACCTCAAGCTCGTCATGACCGAGCAAGGCAGTCGCTGGATCCTCGATCGACTCGAGACCTTCGACAAACACTACACGTCGGACCTGTTCAAATATTTCGGGTCTGGGCTCTCGCTCAAGCCGTCCGAGTACTTCGCGCGTCAGTGTTATTTCGGAGCGTCGATGCTCTCGCCCGAGGATTGCGCGCTGCGCTACGAGATCGGCGTCGACAAGCTGATGTGGGGCTCGGACTACCCGCACCTCGAAGGCACCTGGCCGCATACGATGGAGTCGCTCCAGGCGACCTTCGGCCCGCTCGAGAGCGACGAGGAGATCCGCGACATGCTCGGCATGAATGCGGCGCGTGTGTTCGGATTCGACGTCGAGGCGATGGGCAAGCTCGCCAACAGGATCGGTCCCAGCCTGGCCGAGATCCGTTCGCAAGCCTGAGGGCCCGGTCTTCGAGGCGATCGGTCGAGGGCGTCGCCGCGACGGTCGCGAATCCACTGTCCACGCGCGCCGAGCCCGCCGCGACCGCCTACGAAGAGCAGCGGCAACTGGTCGGCAAGCCCGCATCGGGCGGACCGCACGCACGCGGGCTGGCTGCCGGTCGGTGAAGCGGGATCCGGCGTTTTCCTTCGCGAAGTGGACTTTTCACCGGATTCGCCACATCCGACCTCGATCTTCGCGGCCGAGAGACCGAAATCCAACACGAGCGCTGTCGCTCCTCAACCGTTGGGTTCGTTTCGTCCGTATGCCCGAAGAACCGACATCGGCCGCCGAGCAAGGCAACCGAGCGTTCTCGCTCCTGCTGGTCGTCGAGGACGACCTCACGGCGAATCGGCTCGATGAGGTCCTGACCCGCCCGGAAGGCACCGAGTTCGAGATCACGCGGGTCCTGCGCGTCGAGGAGGCGCTCCTCAAGCTCCAGGAAGCCGGCTTCGACGCCATGCTCCTCGACCTCTCGGTCCAGGAGGCCGACGGACTCGACTCCCTGATGCGCGCGCGTGCCGCCGCGAGCGCCGTGCCGATCGTCGTGCTGACGTACCAACGGGACGAAGAGACCGCGCTCCGAGCCGCCCGCGCTGGTGCCCAGGACTACCTCGCCAAGGGGGAGGTCACGCCCGAGCTCATCTCCCGCACGCTCGTTCACGCGATCGAACGCCACCGCATCCTCCAGGACCTGACGCAGGCGAAGCAACGCCATCGTTTCCTGGCAACCCACGACTCCCTGACCGAGCTACCCAACCGCTACTGGTTCATGGAGCACCTCGAGTCGACGATGGCGGGCGCCAAGCGGCGTCAGACGCAGCTCGCCGTGATGTTCTTCGATCTCGACGGCTTCAAGGCGATCAACGACAACCTCGGGCACGCCGTCGGCGACGAGCTGCTCGCCGACGTGGCACAGCGGCTGACGAAGGTCATCCGCAAGAACGACGTCGTCGCTCGAATCGGCGGGGACGAATTCCTGGCGGCCATCCAGGACATCCCCGACGAAGAAGCCGCCATGGTCCTGGCCAACACGATCCGACAGGAGATCGAGCAGCCCTATCACCTCGCCGGCAATGAATGCTGGATCAGTGCCAGCATCGGCATCTCGATCTTCCCCCAGCACGGCGGCGACCCCGAAAGCCTGATCCAGAGCGCCGACACGGCCATGTACGAGGCCAAGAACTCGGGCAAGAACTGCGTCCACATCTTCAACAGCGAGATGAGCGACAAGGCAGCCGAGCGATTCGATCTCGTGAACGGCTTGCGCGAGGCGATCCACTCCGGCCAGCTCCACCTGATGTTCCAGCCCCAGATCCAGGTCGCCACCGAGTCGATCACGGGTGTCGAGACGCTCGTGCGCTGGCAACATCCGACGCGCGGGCTGGTCTCCCCCGACGACTTCATCGAGGTCGCCGAGGAGACCGGCGTCATGGTCCATCTCGGCGAATGGGTCCTGCGCACGGCCTGCGAGGCCGCCGTCGCCTGGGACGCGCTGCGCGACGTGCGCGTCGCCGTCAACATCTCGGGCCGGCAGATCGAGCAGAAGAACTTCGCCGAACGCGTCTGCAAGATCCTCGAAGAGACGGGCCTTCCGGCCGCCCGGCTCGAGCTCGAGCTGACCGAGTCACTCGCAGCGAGCCCGACGACGCTCGAGATGGTGGACGAGCTCCGGAAGCTCGGGATCCGCGTCGCGATCGACGATTTCGGGACGGGCTACTCGACCCTCACGTTGTTGCGACGACTCGAGGTCGACCTGCTCAAGATCGATCAGTCGTTCGTCCGCGGCGCCGCCCAGACCGATCCGGACGGTGTGATCCTGGAGGGCATCATTCATATCGCCCGTGGACTCGGAATCGAGGTCATGGCCGAAGGCGTCGAGAACCTGGACGAGATGCGCACCCTGCTCGATCGAGGCTGCTCGCTCATGCAGGGCTACCTCTTCTCGAAGCCCGTTCCGCGCGCGGAAATCGACGCGCTCGGCGCGGACCTGAAAGCGGCGTGGCGAATCCCGATCATCGATCCCGAGAGCTGGGCCCCGGCTGCGTCGCCCACTCCATCGACGAAGACGCAATCGCAGGACGAAAATGAAACCGCCCCGGTTCCGCTGGGCCGTATCGGCCTGCGGAGCGGGGCGATCATCGACCCCGACGAGGATCTCTATCCCGCCCTCAAAGAGGACGTCAGAAAATCCTGAGCCGGGTGACTCCGGTTGGTGCTCTCTCGACTAACGACGCTCACGTCGACGCGCGGCCGAGCCGGCGATCACGCTGCCCAGTCCGAAGACGAGCGCCGCACCGGGCTCCGGAACCGGCGCCGAAATCACCTGGTCCTGCTTGCCGACCATTTCGACGACGAGTGCCGGTCCGTCACCGAACGCCCAGCTGCCATCCGGATTCATGAGATTCGTGTAGTCCGCCATGATCCGATCGAAGATCGCGCGCGCGCCATTCGACAGGCTGTCGGCTTCCACCCGGTCGAGACCGTAGAGGCCCTCCCAGATCGCCGCCTGCACGCCCGTGATCGCCTGATCGCGACTCACGTCGGTCGTGACGAGCTGATCGACGTCGAAGCCGTAGCGATCCATCACGTGACCCGCCCAGGCAAAGTCCCGCGCGGCCTCGTCGGCCGGCGAAGGATCGTTGTAGGCATCGAGCACGTCGCGCACGCTGAACTCGCCGACGCCGAGATACGTATCGAGGTCGACACAGAACGACGCCAAATGGTCCGCCACGCCGTCGAGACTCACATCGAACTCGGCCGTATAGACCTTGCGTCCGTTCGTCAGCTCGATTCGTTCGCCCAGGTCGTAGCCATGGACCTTGAAATCGAGCGCAAGCGCGGGGAGCGTGAAGAAGAGGACCGCCAGCGCGGCGGTGATCGAAGACACCAGTCGGGGATTGCGATTTTCCATGGCCCGCAGGAATGCACGGAGCGTGCCGATCCATCGAACGATTCGCGACGAGAACGACGAGACGAGCCCCGACGAGCACTTCGGGCGGCGAGCTGCGCACGCCTGATGCTGCGCAATTCCTTGCGCAGCCGACCCGCCGACGTACGCGGATTACCCAGTCTGGGAAGGCGCGTCGACGCTAGCGGGGGAGCCGAACGCCCTGACGCTCGAGCAGACGCCCGAGCGCTTCCGTCGTGCCGTTCTCGACCGCCATGTTCTGGGATTCCGGCACGATGCCGGCGCGCGTCATGCGGTGGCCGAGCTTGATCATGATGGCATCGAATCGCATCGCACCGAAGACCTCCCAGTAGTCGATCGTGTCGGCAACCTTGCGACCGGATACCGCTTCCCAGATCGAGACCTGCTCTTCGCGAGTCGGGAAGCCCTCGAGACGGGGGACACCGAAATCCTCGAAGGACATCCGGTCGAACATCACGAACCAACCGATATCCGCTTCGGGCGGACACAGCGAGACGGCTTCCCAATCGCAGACGGAGACGCATCGGTAGTCCTGCCAGATCATGTTACCCAGCCGGCTGTCGCCCCAGCTGACGCCGGTCTCCGCGCTGGGCGCGTTCGCGTCGAGCCAATCGAGGCTGGCCATGATGATCGGATGCTCGCGCCCGCCGAGCTCACGCAGGCAGTAGTCGCGGTAGAGCGCGAGCTGATCCTGAAGCGTCGGGTCGCCCTCGGCGCGCACGTCCAGCCAGTCGAGACCGAGCGTTCGCCAATCGAGCCGTGCGATCCGGGCCATCGTCTCGCAGGCCTCGCGCACCATCCGGTCGCGCTGCGATGGACCGGCCTCGTCGACCAGGAAGCCGGCCTGCGTGTAGCGCGGCACATCGGCGGGGATCACGCCCTCGACGAATTCCATCACGAAGAAGGCCCGGCCCAGCACGCTCGGATCCGCCTCGAAGGGCAGCAGCTCGGGCATGGGTGCGACGCCACTCTCGCGAATCGCCGACATGATGCGGTGCTGGACCCGACACGAGATCTCGCACTCGGGGGTCTGGACGGGGAAGATGCCGCCATCCGGCGGCTCGATCCGGGCCACCCATTTCCGCGTCGTCGGTCGGCTTCGGCCCGAAGCGTCCGATTCCACGCCCGTGGTGCTGAAGAAGACGGTCTCGTTCGAGAATCCCGTCGCCCGAGGCATGTCGACGTCGAGTACGCGCAACCCGGCGGCCTCGGGCAGCTGGGTCTTCATCCAGGCGTCGAGCGCCGCGCGATAGGTCTCGGGATTCGCGACCGCCTTCTGGGGGGGCTCGTCCATCTCGACCATCGGCTCCCCCTGCGCATCGCCGGGCTTCACGTCCCGACGAGCCTCCGGAGCGAGATCACACGGGACGGGATCGCGGCGCTCGACGCTAGCACGCGCGCCCGGCTAGCATCGTGACCCTCGGAGGTGGGCGATGGATCTCGGACTCGCGGGCAAGAGCACGATCATCACGGGCGGCAGTGGCGGAATCGGACGCGGTCTCGTGATCGGCTTCGCCGAGGAGGGCGCGAACGTCGTGATCGCGACACGGGATGCCGCCAAGGGGCAGGAGGTCGCCGACGCGGCGAAGTCCCTTCCGGGTGAGGTGATCGTCGTCGCGACCGACGTGACCGATCCGTCGGCGGTCGAGAAGATGACGGAGGCGACCGAGCGGCGCTTCGGGCCGATCGATGTCCTGGTGAACAACGCTGGCGGCGTCTTCTACCCGCGCCCCTTTCTCGAGAAGCCCCGCGAAGAATCGGAGTGGGAGGTCAACCTCAACATCTGGGGCGTCCACAACTGTATTCGCGCAGTTGGCGAGAGCATGGTCGCCCGACATACCGGCAGCATCATCAACATCACGTCGAACTCGGCACTCGAGCCCGAGGCTGCCAACCAGGTGGCGATGTACGGCGGTACCAAGGGCTTCGTGATGGCCTTCTCGAAGGGACTCGCCTACGAATGGGGACCCGAAGGCGTCCGCATCAACTGCATCGCACCCGGCTGGATCGTTCCCCACGAGGCGGACCACGTCGGCGAGGGCAGCTTCTGGCGCAAATACGGCTATGAGTTCTTCGGAACGCCGGAGCAGATGGCCAAGGCCGCCGAATCGGGCGAAGCGAATTTCAACGTCTCCAGCCAACCGATCCGCAAAATTGGCCGGCCGGAGGACATCGCCGACCTGGCGCTCTTCTTCGCCTCGGAACGATCTTCACATCTGACCGGCCAGCTCGTGAGCGTGAGCGGCGGGTCCTACATGCCCTGATCGGGATCTCGAAGCTCCCGATCCGACCCTCCACCACGCGATCGACGCGAACCAACGAGGACGACCCGAAGAATTGTCGATCTGGCGACCCGGTCCACGCCCCGCCTGGGTTACGGCGCTGAACGAGAACAGTCGACCCGCCTGGATCACGCTCGAGGTCGAGGATCTCGTGCGCGAGGCACGCGAACGCACCGGCCTTTCGGATTTCGGTGACGATCGCTTCTGGGAGCCCTTTCGGATCCTGGTCGACGCCGTGCGCGACGAGGCGCGGCTCCATACGATCGGCGCGTTGCTGATCCGCGACGATCTCGTGAACGCGCTCTGCGTGCGCCTTGGACTGACGGAGACGCGCAAGCGCCACCCGGAGATCGCGCAGGAGCGCGTCGAGCGCCCGATCTTCATCACGGGCCTACCGCGCACGGGCACCTCGATCACGCACGAGCTGCTCGCGGCTGATCCGCGCCATCGGGCGCCGCTCCACTGGGAGGTACGCAATCCGATGCCGCCCCCGGAGACCGAGAGCTACCGGAACGACCCGCGTATTCCGCTCGCCGAACGTCAGGTCAGGCTCTGGTGCGAGGTCGTGCCCGAGTACGACACGATGCACGAGCTCGGCGCACGAATTCCCGTCGAGGACATCTACCTGATGGCCTACGCCTTCGTCAGCGACGAGTGGATGGGGCGCCACGTCGTCCCGAGCTACGCCGCCTGGTACGCGAGCTGCGATCGCGTCCCGGGCTTCGAGTTCCACAAGCAGATGCTGCAGCATCTGCAGTGGAAATGTCCGGGAGACCGCTGGGTACTGAAATCGCCCTCCCACATGAGCCAGCTCGACGCCCTGCTCGCCGTCTACCCCGATGCACGGATCGTGTTCACCCACCGCGACCCGCTCCGCGTCCTCCCCTCGGTCGTCAGCATGCTCTATTCGACGGCCTACGTTCGTTCGGACGAGGTCGACGCCGGGGCGATGGCGAGCTGGTTCACGGGCGAAACCTGCCACGCTCTGCTCGACGGCATGACTGACCTGCGCGAGAGCGGGCGACTGCCGCCGTCACAGTGTTACGATCTGCGCTACGCCGATCTGATCGGCGACCCGATCGAGGCCCTCGAAGGCGTCTATCGACATTTCGACATCGACTACCCCGACGAAGCCCGTGCCGCCCAGCGCGACTACATCGACAACAAACCGAAGGGGCGGCACGGCGCCCATCGCTACGATTTTGCCGATACCGGACTCGACCTAGACGAGGAGCGCACTCGCTTCGAAGACTACTACGCGCGCTACGGCGTCGCGCTCGAGACCTGAAACGGAAACGAGCCGTCGAGACCGTGCGTGGGATCGGCTCCTACGAGACCCGCCAGGACGGCGGGCGGGTGAGCGGCGCTCTGACGAGGAGGAACGACATGGGCGACGAGGCTGCGATCGGCGGCAGTGGTAGGTCGGGAGCGGCCCTGCGCGAGTCCTTGCGTGGGCCGAGCTACAGCGCGGAGGAGAACGCGAAACGGCTGCTCTCGGGCGAGGCATGGCGCGACTTCTGCAGCTCGCTCGAAGCGGCCGGGGCACACCTGCTGGCGTTTCCGACGGCCGAGACGGCGAACCCGGGTGAGCTGCAAGCGCAGGCGATGAAATACGTGCTCGGTCTGTCGACCACGGGCATCGCGCAGGCCCTGCATCTCTCGGATCCCGATCAGCCTCGCATCATTCGCAATCCGGATTCCGAAGCGAAATGGGGCGCAGAGAACGTCGACAACCAATACCTGTGGTGTCGCGTCGGCTCGCATGCGCAGTACATGATTACGGGCAACAAACGAAACGTCTTCGAGGCGCTCCTCGAGACCAAGGACGGTTACATGCAGCTCGGAGACGACCGTCTCTTCGACACGCTGCTGCTCTCCGAGGTCGATGCCGACGCGAACGGAGACTTCGAGATCCTGCTCGCCGCCGAGAAGCCGAAGGGCTTCACCGGAAACTTCCAGCTTCTCCCGGACGAGGCCCGTTACTGGTGCGTGCGGCAGTACTTTGCGGACTGGGAGAACGAGCGGCCGGCTCGATTCGAGATCTACCGCATCGGCGGCGAAGGCGAATCGCCGCCGCCACTCGATCCGGCGAAGATGGCCGAATTGCTCGACGAGGCCGGACGCTGGACCCTGCAATCGGCGCGCTTCTGGCAGGAATGGGTCGACCAGCTCCGCCGCGATCACCAGCGGGGTAGCCTGTGCGCACCAAAGCCCTTCGTCGGCGGTGCCCGCGACATCGTCTACGGCAACGACTGGTGGTCGCTCGGCCCCGACGAGGCCATGATCGTCGAATTCGAGGTGCCCGACGCTCGCTACTGGCAGATCCAGCTCTGCGACGTCTGGTTCCGGACGATGGATTGGGCGACGCGACAGACCGGCCTCAACCATTTCCAGTCCTATGTCCACGACGATGGCAAGGCACGCTTCGTGATCGCGCACACCGATCCCGGTATTCAGAACTGGATCGACACACAGGGCCATCCCGAGGGCATGATCCAATATCGCTACGTATGGACGAAGACGACGCCCGCTGCGAGCGTCGAGATCGTCCCCTTCGACCGGGTGCGCGACGCCCTGCCCGCCAAGACGCCCGCCTACTCGCGCGCCGAACGACGCAAGGCACTGGCGATCCGCCATCGACACCTCCATCGCCGTGAACCCGTCACCTGAGGCGAGATCGGAAGGACCATGAAGATCGGCGTCTTCGTCTCCGAAACCTGGGGGCCGGCCTCGACGGTCTCCGAGATCGTTCGCCGCGCCCGCAAGGCGGAAGCGCTCGGCTTCCCGAGCGGCTGGGTGCCCTATCTGCCCTGGTCACTCGACGCGCTCGCTTCGCTCCAGGCGGCCGGACAGGCGACCGATCGGCTCGAGCTCGGGACGGCCGTGATCCCGACCTATTTCCAACATCCGCTCGCGCTCGCGCGAACGGCTGCGACGGTCCAGGCGGCGATCGGACGCTCGATCCACCTCGGCGTGGGCTGCTCGAACGAAGCCGTGATCGCGATGCACGGGCTCGCCTACGATCGGCCAGCGCGACACACACGTGAGTACGTGTCGCTGCTCGAGGCTGCGTTGCGGGTGGGGTCCCAGCCGCAGGGCGAACGCGAGCAGGCCGGGTTCGTGCAGACCGAGGGCGAGCTCTTCGAAGTCGCATCGATCTACGGAACACCCGGAACGAGCGAGCCCGGCAGCCTGCTCGTCGGTGCGCTCGGAGAACGGATGCTTCGCGTCGCCGGCGGCCACGCGGACGGAACGATCGCAACCTGGTCGAACGAGAAGGCGATCGCCGCAGCGATCGTGCCGCCCCTGCGAGAGGCAGCGGCGAAAGCCGATCGACCGCCTCCGACGGTCGCCGGCGTCGTCCCCACATGCATCGTGTCGGATCCATCCGACGCAAGCGCCGCACGCGCCTTCGCACAGACGGAGTTCCAGTACTACGAATCGATGCCCCGCTACAAGCGGATGATGGACCTCGGCCGCGCGGCCGCGGTCAGCGAGGTCTGCGTGATCGGCACACCCGAGGAAGTGGCCGAACGACTGCACGGCTTCGAGGCGGCCGGGATGACCGACTACCTGGCGGCGCCCCTGGCCTTTCGGGACGCGACCTGGGACCATACGGCCGAGCAGCTCGCGGCCCTGTCGCGAGCCCAGGACCGAACGGCCGAGCGCCGCTCGTGATCGGACGTGATCGGAGACGAAACATGCGTGCATGGCGAACCGTGAAGCCCGGACGACCGCGGGACGTCCTCGAGCTGCAGGACGAAGTCGCAGAGCCCGAGCCCCGGGAGGGGACCGTCCTCGTCGACGTCCTGGCGGCGGGGATGGGACTGCCCGACGTCTTCATGTGTCAGGGAAGCTATGCCATGACCCCCCCGATTCCCTTCACCCAGGGACAGGAGGTCGTCGGCCGCGTCGTCGGCTGGGGACCGGGCGTAGAGGGTCGCCATGTCGGCGATCGCGTCATGGCCGTTACGAGCTTCTTCACGGGCCAGGGCAGCTACGCCGAGCGATGCCTCGCCCTCGACGATTTCTGTCTACCCGTCCCCGACGGCATGAGCGACGCCGAGGGCGCCGCCTTCCTGATCCCGTTTCACACGGCCTATATCGGACTCGTGACCCGCGGACGGCTCGAGGCGGGCGAGACCCTGCTCGTTCTGGGCGGTGCGGGCGGGACGGGATCGGCCGCGATCCAGCTGGGCAGAGCGCTCGGCGCACGCGTGATCGCGACGGTCGGGGGCCCGGACAAGATCGAGCATTGCCGCGCGCTCGGCGCCGACGTCGTGATCGATCGTCGCGCGCGGGAGATCGCGGAGGCCGTGATGGAGGCGACGGAGGGCAAGGGGGCGAATTGCGTCTACGACCCGGTCGGCGGCGCGGCCTTCACCCAGGCGACGAAATGCGTCGCGCACGAGGGGCGCATCCTCGCGATCGGGTTCGCGAGCGGCAGCTGGGGCAGCGTCGATACGGCGCACCTCGTATATCAGAACTACTCGGTCGTCGGCGTGATTCCGAGCAACTACGACCGCGCCTTCAAGGAGGCCGCCCAGGAGCGCCTGCTCGGCTGGTGGCGCGAGGGGCGCCTGCGCAGCCACGTCGATGCAATGGTGCCCTTCGAGGAGTTGCCCGACGCGCTCGAGCGACTCGCCGCGAGCGAGGTCCAGGGCAAGCTCGTGCTCGGCGTCCACCCGGACGCGACCGCACCGGACGCGTCTTGAGCAACGCCGTGCCTGCCTCCCCGTTTGGACCGACGTCCCAATGAGCGACGCCGACTCGACGGCCGCAGCGAGCCGCAGCGGCCCCCTCGCCGGGATTCGCGTGCTCGACCTGACGAGCGTGGTGTCGGGACCGATGTGCACCCAGGCCCTGGGCGATCTCGGCGCGGACGTCCTGAAGCTCGAGTCGCCGAGCGGCGACCAGACTCGTTATTCGGGTGCACCGTTTCGCGAGCCGCTCTACTCCGCGATGCACACACAGATGAATCGCAACAAGCGAAGTCTCGTCGTCGATTTGAAGAGCGAATCTGGGCGGGATCTGCTGCTCTCGGTGATTCCCCGGATCGACGTACTGGTAGAGAATTTCAGACCCGACGTGATGGGTCGGCTCGGTCTCGGCTACGAAGTGCTCGCCGAGCGTCATCCTGGCCTCGTCTTCGCCTCGATCAACGGCTTCGGTCGCGATGGTCCCTATGCAGCGCTACCCGCCTACGACCAATTGATGCAGGGGCTCGTGGGCGTCATGCCGGCCCAGGGTGGTGATGGCCCGCCGAAGCCCGTAAACGGTCCGATCGCCGACAAGACGAGCGCGATCACGGCCGTCGGTGCCATTCTCGCGGCGCTCTTCGCGCGCGAGCGCGATCCCGAACGCCGGGGCCAGCACGTCGAGGTCGCGATGCTCGACGCCTACGCCGCGTTCGCCCTGCCCGATCCGATGACACCACGCGCCTTTCCGCCCCACGTCGAGGAGTCCGCGATCTCGGAGGCCTTCTTCAGCGCCTGGCCGACCGCGGACGGGCACGTCGTCGGTCTCGTGATCCAGGATCACCAGTTCGCAGCCCTCTGCCGCGTGATCGACCGGATGGACCTCGTCGAGGATCCTCGCTTTGCCGAGATGGGCCCGCGACTCGGCAACTACATCGAGCTCGTGACGATCCTTCGCGAGGAGGTGGCCCGTTTGCCGAGCGCCGACTTCGTGGCACGCGCACGCGAGGAGGGGGCGACGTTCGGGCCGGTGAACGACGTCGACGCCTTTCTCGAGGATCCACAGGTCCGCCATCGCGAGACCGTGCGCATCCTCTCCGACGAACGCTTCGGCGCCGTCCGCTACCTGGCGCCGCCCTGGCGCTTCGAGCGCACACCCGCCTCGATCGATCGCCATGCCCCGCGCCTCGGCGAGCATACGGACGAGATCCTCGCCGAGCTCGGGCTGGGCGCCCAGGAGATCGCATCACTACGCGAATGCGCGGCCATTCGCTAGCCCTCGGAGGGCCCCGGACACGTCGGGGGTCGACTTGGGATAACGTCTGGGACCGGAAACGGGACCGGAGTTCGCTCGAGTCGGGGTGTTGCCGCCGCGCGGTCGAGCGCGCGACCGAGCCCGCCGCGTGATCCGACCCGACCGACGTCGGCGCGGTCCGATCGCGACCCGATCGTCACAGGCGAATCCCAGCGACACAGGAGCTGCCCATGCCCCGCAAAGACGATATCCGGATGACCCAGGACGAGATTCGCGGCTATCTGCGTGAGGGACATACCATGACACTCGTCACGAACGGGCCCCACGGCTATCCCCATGCCGTCGCGATGTTCTACGCGCTCGACGACGACCTGACCGTCAAGTTCGCGACCTATGCCTCGAGTCAGAAGGTGAAGAACATCGAGCGCGACCCGAAGGTCTCCCTGCTCGTCGAGACCGGCACGGCCTACAGCGAGCTACGCGGCGTCATGATCGAGGGCGAGGCCGAGGTCACGCGCGATCTCGACGAAACGGTCGCCACGATGGTCGAGGCGAACGCGGTGACGGGCAGTCCCCTACCCGATGTCGATCAGATTCCCGAGGACGTGAAGATCCGCATGGCGGGCAAGCGCGTCCTCGTCAAGGTCAAGCCCAAGCGATTCGTCTCGTGGGATCACGGCAAGCTTCCGAGCAGCAAGACGCCCGACGGGCTCAAGAAGGCGCTCGGCTGAGTCCGTTCAGACACGATCGACACGATCGAACGAGGATTCGATGCCCGATACGACGCGAGGCGTCGCCGCTCCGAGTGACCTCGAGCGACTGCTCGCCTACGAAGAGATCCGCCAGCTCGCCTCGCGCTATGCCATCTACGCGGACGCGCGCGACCTACAGTCGCTCGTCGAGCTCTTCGTCGACGATGTGCGCGTCGGACGGAACGCTGTCGGCCACGCCGCCCTGCTCGCCGATTTCGACCGATCCCTCCGGGGCGTCGGCATCACGTTCCTGCAGACGGGCAACCACGCGATCGATCTCATCGACGCGGACAACGCTACCGGCATCGTCTATTGCCGCGCCGAGATCCAGGACGGCGGCGTCGACAGCGACCACTGGATCATCCACGCCATTCAGTATCACGATCGCTATGCGAGACGGAACGGCAACTGGCGCTTCGTCCGCCGCAAGCATTTCCTGGTCTACGGAGCGCCGCTCGGCGTGAATCCACTCGGCTTGCCGGCCGCGAACTGGCCCGCGAGCCAGACGGGCCTCGGTAGCCATCCCCAGGCCCTCGAGACCTGGCAGGCTTTCTGGGCGCGGCCCTCGGACGACGCGGAGTCGCGGGAGCGCGACGGAGACGACTCATGAAGCTGGCACGAATTCACGGCCCGAACGACGTCCGCCTCGACGAGGTACCGGAGCCGGAAGCGGGTCCCGACGACGTGATCCTCGAGGTCGCTGCCTGCGGCATCTGCGGCAGCGACGTCGGCTACGCCCGAATCGGCGGTGTCCAGGGTCCTGCCCCCGAGCCGATGCCGATCGGACACGAGCTCGCGGGCACCGTTGCCGTCGTCGGGGAGAACTGCCGCGACCTCGCCGCGATCGGCGACCGCGTCGTGCTTCATCCCGGCGCCGCCGGCTTCGGTCTGGGAAATGGAGGGAGCGAGGGCGGCTTCACGCCGCGTCTGCTCGTGCGAGGTGCCGCCAAAGGCAAGAGCCTCTTTCCGATTCCCGACGACATGCCATTCGAGCTGGCCGCTCTGGCCGAGCCCCTCGGCGTCGGCATGCACGCCGTCGATCAGGCGGAGGTCGTGGCCGGAGATCGCGTCGCCGTGCTCGGTGCGGGACCGATCGGGCTGGCGGCGGTCGCGACACTCGCCGACCGCGGAATCGCAGACGTCGTCGCGATCGATCGCTCTCCGCGGCGGCTCGAGGTCGCCGAGAAGCTCGGCGCACGGGAGACGATCCTCGCGGGCGAGAACGATCTCTGGACCGAGCTCGGTCGGCTACACGGGAGCGAGCGCTTCTACTGGACCGACGTCGTCGGTACGAACGTCTTCATCGAGGCGACCGGCGTCGGGAGCCTGCTCGAAGCCGCGATCGAGCACTCGGCGCCCCAGAGTCGGATCTCCGTCGTCGCGCTCCATCGGGAGAAGGTCGCAGTCGACTTCATGCTCGTCCTGATGAAGGAGCTGACCCTGCGCGGATCGATCGAATATCCGAAGCGGTACGAAGAGATGATCGAGATGATCGCGCGTCGCGACCTCTCACCGATGATCACCCATCGCTTCGCACTCGACGATTTCCTCGACGCGTTCGCGGTCGCGAGCAACCCCGACGCGGGCGCCAAGGTGATGATCGAAATCGCATGAGCCGACTCGCGAGATCTCCGATCCTGCATTTCCTGCTGGTGGGCGGCCTGCTCTACGGATTTCAATCCGCCATCTCGGCGCCAATCGGCGTGGCAGCGGACGAGACGCGTGCAAATGCACGCCAGATCGCCTTCGACGAGGAGTACATTGCCGACCTGCGTCGCAGCTTCAGCGAGCGGGCCGGCCGCCAGCCCGACGAATCCGAGACGCGACGTCTGCTCGAGGTCGAGATCGAAGAGGAGATCCTCTTTCGAGAGGCCGTCGCGCTGGGCCTGATGGAGCGCGACGGGGGCGTGCAGACGCGGCTCATCCAGAAGATGCTCTTCCTCGACAACGACAGCCGCCTCGAGGACGCGCCCGCGCTGCTGGCCCGCGCCATCGATCTCGGCCTGCACCGAGACGACATCGTCGTGCGGAGGATCCTCGTCCAGAAGATGCGCCTGCTCGGCTCGTCGCTCGCGCAGGATGAACGGCCCGGACCCGAGGAGATCGCCGCACGCTACCGCGAAGAACGCGAATCGCTCCGCATGCCCGAACGCCGAAGCCTGACCCACGTGTTCCTGAGTCGAGACCGTCGCCGCGACTCGCTCGAGGCGGATGCGAACGCCGTGCGAGAGCGCCTCGGCACCACGACTCGCGATCGATCGACGCGCGGGGTCGAGCCGTCCTCTCTCGGCGATCCCTTCCCCCTCGGCCATCGGCTCGATTCACGCTCCGAGGTCGATCTCGCGCGCAGCTTCGGCGAATCCTTCGGCGCCACGGTCTTCGCGCTCGATCCGGGCCGCTGGAGTGACCCGATCCGGTCTGCCTACGGACTCCACCTGGTTCGGGTCGAATCCGTCTCGCCGGGCCGGATCCCGCCCCTCGAAGCGGTCGCCGATCGCCTGCGCCTCGAGATCGAAGAGCGCCGTCGCGAAGAGAACCTGAGCGGCTTGCTGAACGACCTTCGGTCGCGCTACGAAATCCTGCTTCCCGAAGCGGAGACGCGTGGATGATGGCCGACCGACTGCCCCGAGCCAGCTTCGGCTCGCTCGTCGCCCTGCTGCTGGCACTCGTCGCCGTCTCGAGTGCCACCTCGGCGCGATCGCATCCGCTCGCCCCCGCGCTCCTCCAGCTCTCGGAACGACCCGATGGGCAGGTCGACGTCCTTTGGAAGCGTTCGTCGCTGAGCGTTCCCGGCAGCAATGTTCAGCCGGTCGTTCCCGAAGCGTGTCCGTCGAAGACGAAGCCCGACTTCGAGGAGCAGGGCGTCGCGGTCCTCGTGCGCTGGACGATCGACTGTGGCGAGCGTGGTCTGGTCGGCCAGCCCGTTCGCGTCGACGGTCTCGGTCCCGCGAAGATCGACACGCTGGTGCGGATCGAGCTCGCCGACGGGCGCCAGATCCAACGCGTTCTGCGGCGCAGCGAGCCGTCGATGGTCGTGCCGGAGCGGGCGAGCAAGCTCCAGGTGTTTCGCGACTACCTGACGATCGGCTTCGAGCACATTCTGTCGGGGGCTGACCACCTCTTGTTCGTGTTCGGCCTGTTCTTGCTATGCGCGAGCATGGGACTACTGGTCAAGACGGTCACGTCGTTCACGATCGGCCACTCGATCACGCTCAGCCTGGCGGCTCTCGGCTACGCCAATCTGCCCTCGGGTCCGATCGAGGTCCTGATCGCCGCGAGCGTGCTCGCCCTCGCCGTCGAGCTCGCGCGGGATCAGTCGAAGGAGACCCTGATGCGGCGCTATCCATGGCCGATGGCGCTGCTCTTCGGCCTGCTGCACGGAATGGGTTTTGCCGGCGCCCTGCGCGAAGTCGGACTGCCCCAGGGCGAGATTCCGATGGCGCTCTTCTCTTTCAACGTGGGCATCGAGCTCGGACAGCTCGTCTTCGTATTGGCCCTCGTCGCGCTCGGTCCTCTCGTCGGTCGAATTCCCGTGCCGCTCCCACGCCAGGCGGCCGTCTATGTGATGGGATCGCTCGCGGCGTTCTGGCTGATCGAGCGGACGGTCGCCGTTCTCTGAACACGCCGCATCCTGAGCCCGAGCGCTTCGTGCATGTCGACGGCAGTCGGCTCTCGCGCAGCCTGCTAGAGTCCCGCGCGATGAGTAAGCCGAGACGACAGGAACAGGAAGAGGCCCAGGAAGAGATCAGCGAAGTCGCGAAGGATATCCTTCGCATGCAGCTTCCGATCAGGATGCCCGGACTCGGGCACGTCAACATGTATGCCCTCGTCGACGGGGACGGTGCCGCCGTGATCGATCCGGGACTGCCAGGTCAGGATACCTGGGACGCGATCGTCGCGAGACTCAAGCAGGCCGGTCTCGAGCCGCGCCATATCCACACCGTCTTCATCACGCATTCGCATCCGGATCATTTCGGGGGTGCCGTCCGCATCCACAAGGAGTCCGGCGCCCGCATCGTCGCCCATCGCGCCTTTCATTTCGGCGGCCCCGCTCGGGGACACAAACGCCACACACCTCCGGCGGCAACGCGGGGAACGGATCCGGGGGACGGCGCACACGCCCATGTACACGGATCGGGTGATCATCACACTCATCACACTCATCACACGGAGGCGTCGGTCGACGACCTGGTTGCCCACATGGAGCTGCTGGAACGCGATCGCCGGCGCTCCCACAATCCGCTGTTTCGGATCGCGGGCGCCCTGCGACGCATCGCGACCCCGGCGCCCTGGAAGGGACCAGCCGACCGCGCCCCGCTCAAGGAGAGCCTGCGTTGGCTGGGCTTCGCGACCTTCGGCCGCGCGAAGTTCCTGCCGCCGGTCACGCACCACGTCGAGCACGGTGACGTGCTCAAGCTCGCCGGACGCGAGTGGTTCGTCCAGCACACGCCCGGTCATACGGCAGACCATATCTGCCTGCACGACCCGGATACCGGCGCTTTCCTCTCGGGCGATCACGTGCTGCCCTCGATCACACCGCATATCGGCGGCGTCTCCTATCTCGCGGATCCGCTCAAGTCCTTCTTCTACTCGCTCGATCGCGTGGGCGAGATCCACGGGGTCGAGCTCGCGCTGCCCGCCCACGGCCACCCTTTCAAGGACCTCGAGGGTCGCGCCCGATCGATCAAGCAACACCATTTCGAGCGGCTGGAAGAGATCCGCGAGATCGCACGCGAGCTCGGTCGCTCCGACGTGAACAGCTTCATGAAGCGCCTGTTCAAGGAGCGGAGCTGGGGCGACATGGCCGAGAGCGAGACCTACGCACACCTCGAACATCTCCGCCTCGAAGGCCAGGCGGAAGCCCATCGCGACGAACGCGGGCGCCTCGTCTATGACCTCTAGCGAGGACCTCCAAGAGGACCGCTAGGCGATCTGCTGAGACCGTGGCGCCCCGTGGCGCTTCACGGACCTTCGAGATGCCCGACCGTCGGCGTCAAGCTCGGCCGGTCGGGCGGTCCTGTCCGAGGATCTCGAGGTAACGCGTTCGCAGCTCGGCGACCGCTTCGTCGAGCCGATCCACCGTCCAGTCCTCGGTTGCGATCGGAGGCAGGACGACCGCCTCGATCGTCGCGGGTCGCAGCACGAGCGCGTCCTTCGGAAAGGCGTCGAGCGCGTTCCGGATCACCACCGGCACGATCGGTACGCCCGCCTGCCTCGCAATATGGAAGGCGCCCTTCTTGAAGGGACCGAGTCGCGGGGTCGCGGAGCGTGTACCCTCCGGTGCGATCGCGATCGAACGACCTTCCTGGAGGGCCTTGACGGCGGGCTCGAGCGCGTCGATCGCCGCCCGTGTGTCGTTGCGATCGACGAAGACGACACCCGCGGCCGCCAGGAAGATGCCCAGGAAGGGATCGTTGCGCAGCTCGATCTTGCCGACACCCGTCATGTCGCGGCGCACGATCTTGAGCATCAGCACTGGATCGATCGCGCTCTGATGGTTGAACACGAAGACCGCCGGACGCTCCGCCCAGGCGTTCTCCTCGCCCTCGATCCGCAGGTCGATGCCTGCGAGCGACGTCGCCAGGTCGCTCCAGACGGCGCCCGTCACGTTCAGCGCCTCGCGGTACGAGCCATTGACGAGACCGGCGAGCACGCCCGCTCCGAGTGCCGGCCCAACGCTCGCATAGCTCAGCCCCGTGCGAACGAAATCCCCGAAGCCAGGCCGGCCGCGACTGCGAAAGCGGCGGACCGGCCAGCGCCGCTCCTTCGCGATCTGGGCGAGCTGTCGGTTCGGATTCAGGGGCCGCGGCCGGCCGACCAGCTCGAGCAATGGCAGGTCCTCGTGGCTGTCCGTGTAGAAATAGCTCGCATCGAGATCGACGCCCGCGCGGGCGGCAACGCGCCGGGCGGCGATCGCCTTGCCCTCGCCGTAACAGGTCGGGTGGACGATCTGTCCGGTCAGGACACCATCCTCCACCTCGAGCTCGCTGCACATGACGTGATCGATTCCGAGCTCGCGGGCGAACGGGTCGACCTGATAGTGGGTGGCGGAGGAGATGATCGCGACCGTATGCCCGGCGCGCTGGTGGGCCTCGACGAGCGCACGCGATTCCGGATAGATCTGCCGGGCGAGGTGCTTCGCGAAGACCTCTTCGCCGACCTCGATCAGGATCGACTCGGCGAGGCCGCGATAGGCCGCCGTCGTCGCAGCCATCAGGCCCGAGAAGCCCAGTCGACCGAACCCGAACGAGAGCGCGCCATAGAACGTGCCCGCGATCTCGCGGGGCGCCATGCGCCCCGTGAAGAGGCGTTCGCGTACGAACGACGTCGCGGAGAAGCCGGACACGAGCGTCTGATCGAGATCGAAGAAGGCGCCGATCTTGGGACCCGTGGGCGCCTGCCGAATCTCCTTCGTCAATCGATCGTGGACGCCCATCGCTCTCGACTCAGAGCAGCGCGATCGGGTTGACGGGCGAGCCCGTCCCACCTTCGATCCGAAGGGGTCCGATCGAGAGCTGGAAGTCCCACTGCGACAGGGATGCACAGGCCTCAGCCAGCTCGTCGAGCTTGAGATTGTCGAGCAGGTGGACGCCCATCGCGACGAGCGTGCATTCGTGGATCGGCATGCCCCAACCTTCGATCGCCGGGAGCGGAATCACGTCCGACACGACGTCGCTTCCGAGCACGGAGACGCCGCGTTCGTGAAGCCACGGCACGCATTCCGGATGCAGACCGGGCATGCCGGGATCCATCGGGCCCCAGGGGCCGAATTCGTCTCGGCGCACGTCACGCCCGACACCGACGAGGAGGATGTCGCCCGACTCGACGCGAACGCCCTGCGCCTCCTCCGCCTGCGTGAGCTGGTCCGGATCGATGATCTGGCCAGGCTCGAGCCAGGACACCCCCAACAGCCGCGGAATGTCGAGCAACACGCCCCGCGAGACGATTCCGTCCTTCGCGCACATCACGCTATTGCGCTTCGCACCGGTGCTCTTCACGTCCGTGCCCGGAAACCCGTTGTACATCAGGCCGTGTTTGTGCACGTGGCAGAGCGCATCGAGATGGCTGCTCGCCATTCCGTGGAACGCGAGTCCCACGAAATCCGACGTCGTCTCGAGCCCGATCTCGGGTACGAGGCAATCGTCGCCCCCGGCGACCATCATGTGGAGCGCGGGATGCGGATTGTCGGGGGCCGGGTCGACCGGGATATCGCGCGCGCAGCTGATCGCGCGACCATGGCGCACGGCGGCAGCCGCCTTGCGGCGGACCTCGTCCGTGATCAGGTTGAGCGCGCCAGCCTGGTCGCCCTCCCCCCATCGGCCCCAGTTCTTCACGGACTCGAAGATCTCGTCCATCCGCGCCTTCGTCGGTATCGCTCGCTCCGCCACCTCATCCTCCCCCGTTGCCCAACCCGAGGGTCGGCTCGCCCGCGACCTATGATGCCGACTCGAATGGCACCTGACCAGTGACGTGCGTAGGCGAGCAGATGCTCGACGATCCGCGAACGAGCGCACCCGAACGGGATCCGCGCCGCCTTCCGTCGCGTTATCCTTCCGCGACGAACGGATCGGGCTGCGCAGGCGCCGCGCACTCGATGCGGGAGCGGCAGCCGTAGGCAGTCGTGGTCGATCGACTGGCGGAAAGGAAGACTCGATGAGAGTACTCGTGATGGGTGGGACGCAATTCAATGGCCTGGCGCTCGTCCACGAGCTCGCACGAACGGGACACGATGTCGTGATCCTGAACCGCGGCAAGAGCAAGGCGGACCTGCCCGTCGGCATCGAGCGTGTCTTCGCCGACCGGACGGACCACGCCCAGATGAGGGACGTGCTCGGCTCGGTCGACGTCGACGCCGTGATCGACGTGAGTGCCTACCTGCCGGAAGACGTCGAGCTGATGGTCGAGATCTTTCGGGGTCGCGTCGCGCATTACATCTTCATCTCCTCGACGGTCATCTACGCGGCGTCCGACCACCTTCCGATCAGTGAGAATCATCCCGTCGAGCGCGGACCGGACCAGCAGGCCTATGGCCGCAACAAGCTGCTCTGCGAGGACATCCTGATTCGCGAGTGGCGCGAGAACCGCTTCCCGTGCTCGATCGTTCCCTTCTCGATGGTGATGGGGGCGGGCAACATCCTGCCAGATCGCGAGCAGCGGATGTTCCAGCGTCTGCTGCGCGATCGCCCGATCCTGATCCCGGGCAACGGTCGCATGCTCCAGCAGGTCGGCCACGCCGACGACCAGGCGCGTGCGCTCCGCATGATGCTCGGTCAGCCCGTCACGTTCGGCGAGCGCTACAACCTGACGGGCGGCGACTACTTCACACAGGAAGGCTACGTCGACACATTCGCCCGGATTCTCGACCGCGAGCCCGAGAAAGTATTCGTCCCACCGGCATTGATGGAGGACCTGTGGCAGGGCCGCGTCGAGCTCGAGCTGCCGACCACGGAGTCGAAGGCGGATATCCGCGCCGGCGAGCGTCCACCGCAGCTCCAGATCAACCGGATGATGCTGACCATGCTCGTGCAGCAGAT
Organism: Myxococcota bacterium; assembly: GCA_965223565.1. Taxonomy (GTDB): domain Bacteria; phylum Myxococcota_A; class UBA9160; order UBA9160; family UBA4427; genus UBA4427. The sequence goes on from CBDCWV010000011.1 coordinate 28,814, forward strand.
CGCGCCCAACATCCACCACTGGGATCGCAGCGCGCTCTTCTCGATCGACAAGCTGCGCCGCCACGTCGGCTGGGAGCCCGAGCTCAGCTTCCCTGCCGCGGTCGAGCGAACCTGGCGTTGGTACCGCTCCCAGGGGCTGGACGAGACGCAGGCGTTCGATTTCGGCTTCGAGGACGAGCTGCTGCGACTCGTCGCCGAGCGGGCGTCCTAGCGCGTGGAGCTCCTACGCGTCGACATGACGAGCGGTGCGATCCGGAGCGAAGCGCTTCCGCAGGACTGGCAGCTGCTCGGCGGGCGTTCGCTATCGGCGCGCGTGTTGCTCGAGGAGTGCGATCCGCTCTGTGATCCGCTCGGTCCCGAGAATCGGCTGATCTTCGCGGGTGGCGTCTTGACGGGAACGGCCGCACCGACCTCGGGGCGACTCTCCGTCGGCGCGAAGAGTCCGCTCACGGGGGGAATCAAGGAGGCCAACGCCGGCGGCAATCCCGCGCAACATCTCGCGCGCCTCGGCTATCGAGCGATCATCGTCTCCGGCCAGCCCGCCGATCCCGACGCGCGCCTGGGACTCGAGATCGACTCGGACGGGGCGCGACTCGTCCCCGCCGACGATCTGGCGGGCCGCTTCACCTACGAGACCTGTGCGCGTCTCTGTGAACGCTACTCGCCGACGGCGTCGTTCATCTGTTGCGGCCCGGCCGGCGAACATCGCCTCGCCGGCGCCTCGGTCGCCTGCACGGATCAGGACAATCGATTTCCCGCGCGCCACGCCTCCCGCGGCGGCATGGGCGCAGTCATGGGCAGCAAGGGGCTCAAGTTCGTCGCGATCGAGCCGGGCCGTGCGAAGCTCCGACGCGCCGAGCGACACGACGCCTTCCTGGCCGCCTGCAAGGGGCTCGCGCGCGGCTACCGAGAAGGCGATCAGCTCTACTCCCAGGGGACGGCGATCGGCGTCAAGCTGGCAGACTCGATCCACTCGCTGCCGTACATGAATCGCGTCGCCGGCCGCTCCCCCGATGCGGACCGGCTCGACGGCCACCTGATCGCCGACACCTTCGAAGCGCGCGGTGGCGGCATGCACAACTGTCTCACGGGCTGCATCGTTCGTTGCTCGAACGTGATTCACGATCCCGACGGCCAGTACAAGACCTCGGCACTCGAATTCGAGACGCTGGCGCTACTCGGCTCGAATTGTGCAGTCGCCGACTGGGAAGACGTCGCCGATCTCGATCGACTCTGTGACGAGCTCGGGCTCGACACGATCGAGACCGGTGCGGCGATCGCGATCTGGATGGAGGCCGGGCGGCTCGCATGGGGCGACGTCGCGGGCATGAAGCGCCTCTTCGACGAGATCGCGGCGGGGAGCCCGATCGGGCGCGCGATCGGCGGCGGCGCCGTCGCGACGGCACGCCTCACGGGCCATGGCCGTGTTCCGGTCGTCAAGGGACAGGCGATCTCTGCCTGGGACCCCCGACCGCTCAAGGCGACCGGCGTCACCTACGCGACGAGTGCGATGGGCGCCGACCATACGGCCGGCCTCGTCCTCGAGCCCGGCGTCGCCCTCGAGGACTGCGCGCGACGTTCGCGAGAAGAGCAGATCGTGAGCGCGATCTGCGATGGCTCGGGCTTCTGTGAGTTCCTCGGCGCGACACCGGACGAGATTCGAACGCTCTACGGCCATCTGCTGGGCTGCGAAGTCAGCCGCGATGCGATCGTGGACCTCGGCTGGCAGACCCTCGAGGACGAGTGGGCCTTCAATCGCGGTGCGGGCTTCACGGAGGCGGACGACGTCCTGCCCGAATGCATGCGAACCGACGCCGTGGGTCCCCAGCACGACGTCTTCGACGTCCCCGCGCACATCATCGCCGAGGCCAAGATCCGCCGACCGGTCGACGCGTCCTTCTTCGAAAAGAAGCCGGCCGGCTGAGCCGACCCGCGTCGACGCGCATGGGCCGGAGGCGTGCTACCAGGCTGCGGAAAACCCTCCGGATCGTGATACAAGGTGATCCGGGGGGTGTTGGATGCGCGGCGACGACCGGAAGCAGGGTTCGCTGTTCGGCTTCGTGTCGCTGAAGGCTCGGATCCCCTCCGATCACCCGCCCCGACCGATGCGAGCGATCGTAGAACGACGCCATGCGCCATCGTCCCGCGCGGCCCGGCCGGGGGCCGTCACAGCGCATGTGAATGTCGGGCGCGCCGGGCTGGGTGCCCGATGCATCATGCGGCCCGCCCGCGCGCCGAGCGGGATCAGAGCATGGGGCGGCCACCGGACGGGACGCCCTGCACGGCAGACCACGGCGTCTTTCCGCGGCCTGCTAGCCGGACAGCTCGGGGTGGCGCGCCGCGATCATCCGGTCGACCCCCTGCTGCCACGGGACCGTACAGCGGCCGGCGAGCTCGATCCGTCGTGTCGCATCGAGCCAATACTGGTGAATGCCGTCCGCGCCGACCTCGACCCGCGCTTCGCGGCCGATCTTCTTCGCGATGTAGTGGGCGAGATCGGGAACCGGAACGCCCTCGTCGCCACCCCAGTTCACGATCGTCGCAGGCACCGAGGCGGCGGCGAGCAGACCCGCCGTCTGCGCGTAGATATCATCTTCGTGAATCGGGCTGCAGACGTCCCCTTCGCCCCGCGGCATCACGGCGATCGCCACGTCGCCCAGGATCATGTCGACGACCATCGCCGGGAATCCGCCGTTGTCGCCGTAGGCCGCGTTCATCCGCGCGATCGTCGTCGGCAGCCCGAATTCCTGGGCCGCGAACCGGGCGACCGCCTCCTGGGCGATCTTCGAAATGCAATACGTGGGTGCGTAGGGCTGCGGCGTGCCGCCGAGTGGATCCGTCTCCAGGACCGGCTTGGAATAGTCCGCGGGTGCCGCATAGACACCGCACGTCGACATCATGAGGCAGGCCTTCGCATCGCGGAAGCGCGACATCACGTGCCCGGTCCCGCCGGCGTTGATCTCGATCGACGCGTCGTAGTCGTCGCCCGGCACGATCGCCGCCGCCAGGTGCAGCACGTAGTCGAACTGCTCGGGCGTCTCCGACCAATCCGGTCGAGCGAGGTCGACGACGGCGGTCGCGATCCCGGCTTCCTCACAACGCGCGCGCGTCGCGGGGTCGCTGAAGCGCGCGACGCCGAAGACCTCGTTGTCTCGTGCGAGCCTGGCTGCGAGTGGGAACGCGATCTGCCCCGCCGGTCCCGTCACCAGGATCTTCTTGCCCTCGATCTCGGCCATTCTCTGATTCTCCCGTCGTCCCGGTCCGCACGGATGTCCCGTGCGCCCGGTCGTCGCAGCACATGCAGCGCGAGTCGCCCGGTCGCCCACGCGAGCCGAAGCCGGAGCCTAGTCGGCGCGACCGCCGGATGCATCCGACGTGCCGCGGACCCCGATCCGATCTTGCGCCGAATGGGCCCGATCTGTCACGCTCGGGGCTTCTCGCCAGCCGGCATCCCGCCGATCGGAGTCCCTCTCTCCACAGATGGAGCCCGTCACTCAAGCGCTGCTCGGAGCAGCGACCGCGGAGCTCGTCGCCGGAAGGCGTCTGCCGGGCCGAGCACTCGGCTGGGGTGCGGTCGTCGGCATGTCACCCGACCTCGACGTCCTGCTCGGCCCCCTGCACGGCGGCTACGGCGAGTGGCTCTACCACCGCGGCACGACGCACTCGCTCTGGTTCGGTTTCGTCGCGGGTCCGTTGATCGGCTGGCTGCTGTGGCGCTGGCGAGATCCGCAGCGCGAGACGCCGCTCGACGCCTGGATCTCGCTCGGCGTGGTCGCCCTCCTCACCCATCCCCTGCTCGACGGCTTCACGCCCTACGGCACGCAATTCTTCGCACCCTTCCTGCGCGAGCGTTATGCGTGGAACGGCGTGGCAATCGTCGATCCGTTCTACTCCATGTTACTCGGCGCGGGTGTCGCCGCCGCGGGCTGGCGAACTCTCTCGGCGCAGTCGCGGCGCCGGCTCCTCTGCGTCGGCCTGGGCGTATCGACCTGCTATCTGCTGATCGGCCTCGCGATCGGGCGATGGGTCGTACACGATCTGCGCCGGACACTCGCGAGCGAGGGTCTCGCGATCGAACGCATCCGGGCCTATCCGACGATCTTCCAACCCTGGCTCCGCAGCTTCGTCGCCCACACGGCCGACACGACGGTCGTCGGACTCCACAGCTGGCAAGAGGCGCGGTGTCCCGCCTGGCGGGTCCATCCCCGTCGCGATGGCAACCCCGCCGCGCAGGTCGTCGCGGCGACCTGGGAAGGTCGGCTGCTCGCCTGGTTCGCGGACGGCGATACCGTGACGTTCGTTCAGTCGGCGCCGTCGGGCCTGCGCCGCGTGCGGATCGAGGACGTCCGCTATAGCTGGGCGAGCCCCGACGGACGCGGGATGTGGGGACTCGAGGCACGAGTCGATCGTGCGGGTCGGGTCCGAGGCGGTGTCCACCGCATCGCGCGCGCCGCCACGAGCGGATCGGATCTGCGCGCGATCGCCGCGCGACTCGGCGGGCGATTGCCGCCGGCCGACAGGCACTGGCAACGACCCACGCACTGCCTGACGAAGCAGGCCAGCCACAGCGGCGGGGATCGCAACCGGGTCGTCTCCGCGGAGGAGCCCCGTGGTTGAGATCTTCGTCGATGGCGACGCTTGCCCCGTCAAGGACGAGGTCTACGCCGTAGCGGCACGCCTCGGACTGGCGGTCGTCGTGGTCGCGAACCAGCGGATCCACGTGCCCGCCGACCTCGGGATCGAGATGGTCGTCGTCGACTCGGGGCCCGATGCGGCGGATGACTGGATCGTCGACGAGATCCGTGCTGGCGACATCGTCGTGACGGCCGATCTGCCGCTCGCGGCCCGATGTCTCGCGCGGGGTGCCCATGCCCTCGGCACGAACGGCCGCGAGCTCACGCCCGACTCGATCGGCGGCGCCCTTGCCACCCGCGAGATCAAGGCGTCGATCCGTGAGACCGGCGGAGCGACCCGCGGACCGGCCCCGCTCGGGGCACGCGACCGCTCCCGGTTCTCGAACGCACTCGACCGGATCGCGCAGCGCGCCCTGCGGACCGGGCCGACCTAGCCTCGCCTCGTCTCGCCGGGTCGACCGGTAGCCGATCGGGAGCGGGAGCGGCCCGGCGAGTGGACCGCCCGCCGGATCGCGGCTTTTCGGCGCAATAAGAGGCACAATGTCTCACTCGAGCCTGGAGACCCTGGAGCCCGAATGCTCTGCCAGCCCTGAGGCCGTTCTCGCTGGCACGGCGCATGCAGCCTGTCGTCGCGGAGTGTCCCGTCCAGCGACGCCCGACCGGAAGAGCCCGATGACCCCCAACCCGACCGACGCCGCGCGCACGATCCTCGTCGTCGACGACGACGACGCCATCCTCGAGATGACGCGCGACATGTTGAGCGAAGCCGGCTTCGAAGTCACCGCCTGCGGCTCGGGCGACCAGGCGCTCGAGCTGGCGAAGCAACTCGACTGGGGACTCGTCCTCTCCGACCTGGAGATGCCGGGCATCGACGGCCTGGAGCTGTTGGCGCGGTTGCGCGAAAGCCGCCCGGACACGCCCGTCATCATCATGACGGCGTTCGGCACGATCGAGAACGCAGTCCGGGCGATGCGAAACGGAGCGCTCGACTTCGTGACCAAGCCCTTCCGTTCGGAGCAGCTGCTGGTCTCGATCGAGCGCGCCTTCGAGCGTCGGGCGCTCGAGCAGGAGAATCGCGCGCTCAGGCGGGCCGTCGAGCGCTCGAGCTCGTTCGGTGAGCTGGTCGGCAAGAGCGTCGCGATGAACGACATCTACGCGCTGATCAAGAAGATCGCGACCAATCGCAGCCACGTCCTGATCACGGGTGAGAGCGGTACCGGCAAGGAGGTCGTCGCGCGGACGATTCATTTCACCGGCTCGCGCGCGGCCCGGCCCTTCGTACCCATCAACTGCACGGCAATGCCCGAAGGCCTGCTCGAGAGCGAGCTCTTCGGCCACGTTCGAGGCGCGTTCACCGGCGCGCACGCGAACAAGAAGGGGCTCTTCGAGGCAGCCGCCGGGGGTACGCTCTTTCTCGACGAGATCGGTGACATGCCGCTCGAGCTACAGGCCAAGCTCCTGCGCGTGCTCCAGGACCGCGAGATCAGACCGGTCGGGGGTACCCAGAGCGTCCGTGTCGACGCGCGGATCATCGCCGCCACCAACCAGGATCTGCAACGCGCGATCGAAGAGGGTCGATTCCGACAGGACCTCTACTACCGGCTGAACGTGATCCCGATCCGGATCCCGCCCCTGCGCGAGCGCCCGGAGGATATCCCGATCCTCGCCGAGGCGTTCCTGCGCAAGCACAGTGACGATCCGCGCCGACGATTCAGCGAGGCGGCCAAGAAGCGTTTGATGCGCGCGGTCTGGCCCGGCAACGCGCGCGAGCTCGAGAACTGCGTCGAACGTGCGCTCGCGCTCTCGACACAGCCCGAGATCGCACAATCCGACATTCTGATTCCCGACGAGACGATCGCGGGCGAGAGCACGCTCGAAGAGTGCCTCTATCGCCTCGCGCAGGAGCGGCGCCTATCGGTCCGCGAGCTGACCGACGCCTATATCGATGCGGTGCTCGAGACGACGGGCGGCAAGAAATCGGAGGCCGCCCGCATCCTCGGCGTAAATCGACGCACGCTCTACCGACGCGAGGAGAGGGCCGATTCGAGCGGATGATCGAGCCGTGTGCGCGTGACCCTGGTCCGTGGCGTCCCCCCCATGCATGCCGGGCACGAGTGCGGCAGCGATCGTCCAGCAGCCGAATGCGATCATCAGCAGGCCCGCGGCCATTCGCACGGGCCGCGACCCGAGCCAGCGCGCGAATTCGCCGGAGAGTGCCGAGAGCGCCGTCATTGCAGGCAGCGTCCCGAGTCCGAAGAGGCCCATGAAGAGCGCACCGCGAGTCGCTCCGCCCGAGGCCGCCGCGACGGCGAGTGCCGAATAGACCAGCCCGCACGGAAGCCAGCCCCAGGTCGCGCCGAGCGCGAATGCCTTCCAGGGTCGATCCGCAGGTCCGATCCTGCGCACGAACGGCAGCAGCTTGCGCCACAAGCGCAGGCCCAGGCCTTCGAGCCCGCTCGTGCCGAGCCGAAGTCCGATCGCGTGTAGCCCGAACACGAGGATCAACACGCCGGCGAGCACGCGCAGGAAGACACCGGCCCCGACACGCAGCGACAGCTCACCTCCGAGTCCCCCCGCGATCGCTCCGGCCGTCGCGTAGCTCGAGATCCGACCCAGCCCGAGCAGTACGGGCCCGGCTGCAATCCCCTTGCCCCGAACGCCCTGTCCGAGGGCGCCGGCGATGCCCCCGCACATGCCCAGACAATGACCGCTGCCGGCGAAGCCCAGCACGAGCGCGCTCAAGAGCAGCGTCTGGTCTGCGCTCGTCACGATTCCCCTCCGCCATCTCGCCGTGCGTGCGACGACTGGGACGCCGGGGCCGCCTCGGCGGGGCGCGTGTCGTCGTCGAACAGGATCCGCGCACCCTCGGTATCGAGATCTTCGAACTGATCGTTTCGTACGGCCCAGACGAACGCCCCGATCGCGACGACGAGCAGCAGTAGACCGAGCGGAATCAGCACCAGCAGGATCGTCATCGCTCGCCCTCCGTGCCGGCCAATCGCGCCGAATTGAACACCACGACGAGCGAGCTCGCCGACATGCCCAGCGCCGCGAGCCAGGGCGAAAGCCAGCCGCCGAGCGCGGCTGGCAAGGCGCACAGGTTGTAGGCGACCGCCCAGAAGAAGTTCTGACGCATGATGCGTCGGGTCTTGCGGGCGATCCGGATCGCGGCCGGCAGGCGCGTCAGATCGTCGTGGACCAGGAGACCATCGGCGACCGCGCGCGTCGCATCCGAACCACTGCCCATCGCGATCGACACGTCGGCACCGCGCAGGATCGGACCATCGTTGATCCCGTCGCCGACCGCCAACACGCGGCTTCCCTGCGCCTGTAGATCGCGCAGGCGCGCGAGCTTCTGCTCGGGCGTCGCACTCGGCGCGTGCTGTTCCAGACCGAGCCGGTCGGCAACCGTGATGGCGAAGGGGCTGGGGTCGCCGCTCAACATCTCCGTCTCGAGTCCGAGCGCGGCGAGCGATGCCGTCGCTTCGGCGGCCTCGGGCCGGAGTGGATCGCTGAAGCCGAGCCAGGCGATCGCGCCCGCGCGCGAAGCGAGGAGCGACCAGACGTGCTCGTCGTCCGGCGGCGTCCGGTCGACGGCCAATGCGTCGCCGTCGGGTGCCACGATCCCAAGGGCCCAATCCGGGCGCCCGAATCGCATCCGTCGCCCCTCGACCTCACCCTCGATCCCGAAGCCCGGCAGCGCCTCGACTGCGCGCGCCTCGAAAAGGCCGCCCTGCGGCCGCGACCCCGACGGCTCACGAACAGCCGCGCGGACGGCACGCGCGATCGGGTGCTCGGAGCGCGCCTCGAGACTCGCCGCCCACTCGACGGTCGTCCTCTCGTCAGCCGCCGCGGCCGACGCGCAGGGAACGATCCGCGCCAGTCGCACGTCGCCGCTCGACAGGGTGCCCGTCTTGTCGAGGACCACGTGATCGATCGTCGCGAGTCCCTCGAGCGTGCGGCCGCGAGTCAGTAGCAGTCCGCGCATCGCGAGCGCGTTCGTCGCCGCTGCGAGCGCCGCTGGCGTCGCCAGGCCGAGCGCGCAGGGACACGTCGCGACGAGCACCGCGAGCGTCACCTCGATCGCGCGTTCGGGCGCCGTGTCGAGCCAGGCGAGCGCGGCGAGTGCCGTCACACCCAACACGAAGAGCACGAAGACGCTCGCGACCCGATCGGCGAGCGTCGCGATCGGCGGCTTGTCGGTCTCGGCGCGTGCGGTGAGTGCCAGGATCGAAGCCAGGCGTGTCTCGTCGCGGACGCTCTCCGCCTCGACGACGAGTGGCGACTGCGCGTTGAGGCTGCCGGCCAGGACCTGCGCGCCGACGCCGACGGCGCGGGGCCAGGACTCGCCGGTGAGAAGCGATTCCTCGACGGCGCTGCGGCCTTCGACGACGCGCCCGTCGGCGGCGATCGTCTCGCCGGCCCGCACGACGATCCGATCGCCCACGACGAGGCTCCGCGCGGGCACGAGCTCTTCCTGCGTCGCGTTCGTGCCGGCCGACGCGACGAGGCGACGGGCCATCGCGGGTGCCGAGCTCGTGAGGGAACGCGAGACCGCGGCGGCGCGGTGGCGTACATGCATCTCGACGTAGCGTCCGAGGCTCAGGAAGAAGGTGAACATACAGGCCGAGTCGAAGTAGATCTCGCCCTCACCCCGCACGACCGCCCAAGCGCTGATCGAATACGCACCGCCGATCGCCAGCGCAACCGGCAGGTCCATTCCGACGCGGCCGACGCGCAGACCGCGCAGTGCGTTCTGGAAGAAGGGCCGCGCCGAAATCGCCACGACCGGCGTCGCGACCAGCCAGCAGAGCCAGCGCAGCAAGGCCTGGTAGCCCGGCGCCATCCCGTCGACGACCCCGAGGTAGAGCCCCACGGCGTAGGTCATCACGTTCATCGTGCCGAGACCCGCAACCCCGAGCCGGATCAGCGCGCGCCGCGACTCCTCACGCTCGCGCGCGAGCGAGAGCTCGGGCCGATCCGGTCGCGCCTCGAACCCGATCTCGGCGATCGCGACGATCAGATCACGCAGCCGATTGCGTGACGGATCCCAGACGAGGCGCGCGCGGTGGGTCGCCCCGTTCAGACGAACCGATACGACGCCCGGCAGGGCCGAGACGTGGCGCTCGATCACCCACACGCACGCGGCGCAATGGATGCCATCGACGAGGAGCGTCGCCTCCGTCGTCCCTTCCGCCGAGTGCGTCTCGAATTCGGCCTCGAGATCCGGCACGTCGAGGTAGCCCACGCGATCGAGGACGTCCTCGATCGCGGGCGCGCGCAGCCCCGTCGGCTGCTCACGGTGGACGTACCAGCTCGCGAGCCCCTGGGCCTCGAGCAGCTCGGCGACGGCCGCACAGCCCGCGCAACACATCGGCCGGGCAACACCGCCGACCATCGTCTGGATCGACACTTCCGGAGCGATCTCGAGGCCACAATGAAAGCAGCCCGCCTCGATCGGCACCGCGGCGGCCATGCCGTCAGCGCCCGGGCCGCGACTCGTGCTCGAGCGCTTCGGCCTTCGGCGCATCGACCCGACCCGAGTCGACCGGCGCCACCTCGGAGCGATGCTCCGAAGCGGCCACGGCTTCGATCGCGAGATGGACCGTCAGAAGGCTCCCGACGACCGAGACGACGAGCAGGCCGACGATGAACCAGGGCCAGAAATGACGATACCAGGCAGAGGACGGGTGCGGATTCGCGGCCATCACCCGTCTCCCTTCGACGCGCCCCGATCCAATCCGTGAAACGACGTCCTCTCGGACGCCGAGATCGACGCGTCCCGACGCTCGCTCACCCGGAACACGACGCCCGGATCGATCTCGACGACCCGCTTCTCACCCGGAATCCGCAAGGTCACCGGAATCGAGACGAGCTCGCCGCCCGGCACCTCGATCCGCTTGGGGCCGAGCTGTTCGACCGGCAGATCGGTCGCGACCGAGATGTCGAACTCGCGGGCCGCATCGGCGCGGTTCGTGATGCGCAGCGTATAGACGTTCTCGATGCTGCCATCCCACGACTCGCGATAGAGCCGATTGCGATCGCGCAGGATGTCGAGATCGACGGGCACGCGCTGGACGACGGAGTAGGAGAAGAGCACGAGCAGACCGACGACCAGGCTCGAGTAGCCGACCAGACGCGGCCGAAGTCGCCGAACCGGACGACCTTCGTCGCGATTCTCGCTGCTGTAACGAACGAGCGTCTCGCCATAGCCCATCGTCTGCATCACGTCGGCACAGGCATCGATGCAGGCGGCGCAGCCGATGCATTGATATTGGAGTCCGTCGCGGATGTCGATCCCGGTCGGACAGACGTTCACGCACTTCTTGCAGTCGATGCAGCTACCGAGCGAGAGCGCGGCCGGGTCGGCCTTGCGGCTGCGACTGCCGCGCGGCTCGCCGCGATCGCGGTCGTAGCTGATCACGAGCGAATCGCGATCCAGCATCACGCTCTGGAAGCGCGCGTAGGGGCACATGTGGAAGCAGACCTGCTCGCGCAGCACGCCCGAGACGAAGAAGCTGCCGAGCGCCGGCGCGATCACGAAGAACGTCTCCCAGCGCGTCAGCTCGAAGCGAAGGAGCCGTGGCAGGAGCTCGCCGATGGGCTGGAAATAGCCGACGAACGTGATCGAGATGGAGAGGGCGACCAACGTCCAGAGGCTGAACTTGATCGCCTTCTTGACGAGCCGGTTGCCATTCCACCGCCCGCGATCGAGCCGCATGCGGGCGCTCCGATCGCCCTCGACGAAGCGCTCGATCGAAAAGTAGACGAGGGACCAGATCGTCTGGGGACAGGCCCAGCCACAGAAGATCCGTCCGGCCGCGATCGTGACCGTGAAGAGCACGAGCGCCGCGATCAACAGCAGCCACGCCAACAGGACGAACTCGTCCGGCACGAAGGTCGCCCAGAGAACGGTGAAGCGGCGGCTCTCGAGATCGAATCGGACGCCGGGCTCGCCATTCCAGCGCAGCCACGGCGCGACGTAGTAGATCAGGATCAGGATCACCAACACGATCCGCCGCCAGGTCTGGAAGCCACCAGAGACCCAGAGCGGATAGATCTTGCGCCACTTCTCGTAGAGGTCGATCGTCGTCGGCTCGCCCGTCTCCTTGCGTCCCTTCGGCGAATGTGGTGCGCCGGCCGTCACGGGTGCGCCGGCTGACATTTCAGAGGTCTGACTCAATCCCCGCCTTTCCCAGCTTGCTCGGACAGATTGTAGACGTAGGCGGCCACCAGATGGATATGTGCCGGCGACAGGATGTCGTCGTGGGCGGGCATCTGGCTGACGATCCCCTCTCGGATCGCCCGTTCGATATCCGAAGCGCGGCCGCCGTGGAGCCAGACGTCGTCGGTCATGTCCGGCGAGCCGAGCGCCGTCATGCCACGCCCCTCGCGTCCATGACACGCGGCGCAGAGCGCATCGTACATCGGCTTGCCGGCCGCAGCCGCCGTTGCGTCGTGATCACGACCGCTCAACGAGAGCACGTATTGGGTCACGTTCCGCGTGCCGACCTCGCCCCCGATCGCGGCCTCGAGCGGGGGCATCACGCCATTTCGCCCGTTCGTGATCGTGTCGACGATCGTCTTCGGATCGCCCCCATAGAGCCAGTCCGAGTCGGTCAGGTTGGGATAGCCCGGACCGCCGCGCGCATCCGAGCCGTGACAGACCGAGCAGCGGTTCGCGAAGATCCGACGCCCCATCCGGTTGGCACGCTCGTCGTCTCCGAGCGCCGGAATCTCCTGCGCGAGATAGCTCGCGAAGATCGGCCCGAAGCGTTCCTCCGCGCGGGCGGCCTCCGCTGCGAGCTCGCCCTCCGAAGACCAGCCGAGCAGCCCCTGGATGTTGCCGAAGCTCGGGTAGAGCACGAAATAACCGACCCCGAAGACGATCGTCGCGATGAAGAGCCACGTCCACCAGGCGGGCAGCGGGTTGTTCAGCTCCTCGATCCCGTCGAAATCGTGACCCGTCGCTTCACCCTTGTCGCGAGGATCGACCTGCACATGGCGGTTCGCGAAGAGCAGCCAGGCACAGCCGACGATGTTGATCGCGACCAGCGTGACCACGAACAGACTCCACCCCGTGCTCATGCCTGGCCTCCCCCCTGATTCGAAGCTTCCTCGTACGCACTTCCGCCCGGCAACCGACTCCCGTCGGTCGATCGATCCAGCTCCGACACCCCACTCCCCTCATCGAACGCGAGCTGCGCGTCCCGTTCGAAGCGTCGCCGGTTCCCGGGTCGATAGGCCCACCAGCAGATGCCGAGAAAGGTCGCCATCGTGACGATCGTGATCACGCCGCGTATCCACCCCATCTCTTCCATCAATGGCTCCCAGCGAGATCGAGATGGGTGCCCAGCTGCTGCAGGTAGGCGATCAGCGCGACCATCTCGGTCTGGCCTTCGACTTCCGCCCCCGCACGCTCGATCTGATCGTCCTCGTAGGGGACGCCGACCGAGCGCAACGCGCGCATCTTGGCCGCCGTGTCCGCCCCGTCGAGCCGAGCCTCCTCCAGCCAGGGGAAGCCCGGCATGTTCGACTGGGGAACGACTGCGCGCGGATCGATCAGGTGGACGCGATGCCACTCGTCGCTGTAGCGCCCGCCGACCCGCGCCAGGTCGGGCCCCGTTCGCTTCGAGCCCCAGAGAAAGGGGTGGTCCCAGACCGACTCACCCGCCAGCGATCGGTGGCCATAGCGCTCGGTCTCCGCTCGAAGACTCCTGATCATCTGCGAGTGGCAGCCGACGCAGCCCTCGCGGATATAGATGTCGCGGCCTTCGAGCTCGAGCGCCGTCAGGGGACGCAGGCCGGGAATCGGCTTCGTCGTCGCGTCCGCATAGAAGAGCGGGATGATCTCCGCGAGGCCGCCGAGGCTGACGACCAGGATGATGAGCCCGAGCATGATCCCGATATTGCGTTCGATGAAGTCGTGGTTCATGAGCTCGCTCCGGCCGTCGCGACGCGCGGTTCGGGGCCGCCCGCGACGACCTCACCGGACCCGGCGGTCCGCATCGTGTTGTAAGCCATGACGAGCATGCCCGCGAAGAAGACGGTCCCGCCGAGCAATCGACCCACGTAGAAGGGCCAGGTCGCCTCGACCGATTGGACGAAGGAGTTCGTCAGCGTTCCGTCCTCGTTGATCGCCAGCCACATCAGACCCTGCATCACACCAGCGATCCACATGTTCACGACGTAGAAGATCACGCCGATCGTCGAGAGCCAGAAATGCAGGTTGACGAGTCGGATGCTGTACATCTCCGTCCTGCCGTAGAGCCTCGGAATCAGGTAGTAGAGCGCGCCGATCGTCATCATGGCGACCCAGCCGAGTGCGCCGGAATGGACGTGACCGATCGTCCAGTCGGTGTAGTGCGAGAGCGCGTTGACCGTCTTGATCGACATCATCGGCCCCTCGAAGGTCGACATGCCGTAGAAAGAGAGCGAGACGATCATGAAACGGATGATCGGGTCGTCGCGCAGCTTCTCCCACGCCCCCGAGAGCGTCATGATCCCGTTGATCATGCCGCCCCAGGAGGGTGCCAGCAGGATCAGCGAGAAGACCATGCCGAGCGACTGCACCCAATCGGGTAGCGCCGTGTAGTGGAGGTGATGCGGCCCGGCCCACATGTAGACCGAGATCAGCGCCCAGAAATGAACCACCGAGAGCCGGTAGGAATAGATCGGTCGCTCGGCCTGCTTCGGCACGAAGTAGTACATCATGCCCAGGAAGCCTGCGGTCAGGAAGAAACCGACCGCGTTGTGCCCGTACCACCACTGGACCATGGCATCGATCGGACCGGCGTAGAGCGAATAGGACTTCCAGGCCGAGACCGGTACCTCGAGGCTGTTGACGATGTGGAGAATCGCGACCGTGGCGATGAATCCGCCGTAGAACCAGTTGGCAACGTAGATATGCGCGGTGCGGCGCTTCACGATCGTGCCGAAGAAGACGATCGCGTAGGCGACCCAGACGATCGTGATCAGCAGGTCGATCGGCCATTCGAGCTCGGCGTATTCCTTGCTCGTCGTGATGCCAAGGGGCAAGGTGATCGCGGCCGCCAGGATCACGGCCTGCCATCCCCAGAAGACGAAACGAGCCAACCCCGGCAGAAAGAGCGTCGTTCGCGACGTCCGCTGGACCACGTAGAACGACGTGCCGAAGAGCGCGCACCCGCCGAATGCGAAGATCACGGCATTCGTGTGAAGGGGGCGGAGTCGCCCATAGCTGAGATAGGGGATGTCGAAGTTGAGCTGCGGCCAGGCGAGCTGAGCGGCCAGCACGACACCGACGAGCATGCCGACGATTCCCCAGACGATCGTCATGATCGTGAACGCACGGACGATTCCGTCGTCGTATTCGAGGGAGGAAGCGCGTTCCGCCGCAGCTACCATGGCTGTTCTCGCACCTCCGACTCCTTCCGATCCGACTGGATCCGACTCGGAGCGCCCACGACTCTCGCCTTGCTCGACTCTCGCGAGCTGAAAAACGACATCACACCCCTCCTGTCGCGCGGTGGCTCTGCGACTCGCGTGCCAAACCGACGTCCACACGCCATGCGTCGCGGAGCGCGCGCGATTGGCCCTCGGATCCGGTCACGAAACCGTCTTCCGTGCCACGTTCCGTTGCACCCCGCCGGTGCTCTTGCATGGCATACGAACGTGGCGCGCGTGGCGAAACGTCGCTTCGCGGACGCCGACGGTGCCATGATGTCACAGGTCGTAACACCCCCGCGTGCGTACAGCACGCACAGAAGGTGGCACGCCGCGTGCATTTTCGCTCGCCGGGCGAGTTCGACTCCGGACGCACCAGCTGCGGTGGTAGCTTTGTGTGCGCCATGCAGTGGGCGCCGCGACGCACGCGCCGGTCGTGTTCCCGAAGTCGCTCGCGGCCGGCCGTCGTCGCAATCGAAGCGCCTCGTTGGAAGACCCGATGAGCGCTCCGGGGAATCGCTGAAGTCATCCGAGCAGTCGGGTCGAGAGGAGAATCAGGATGTCCAAGGGTCGAATCGTCTTCAGGAATGCGAATCTGGTCGACGGCAAGAGCGCAGCTCAGCCGCGCTCGACGATCGTCGTCGAAGGCACCCGCATCAGCGACGTGATCGCTGGAGGCGACGTCGAGTCGACGTCCGCCGATCGCGTCTTCGACCTCGGCGGCAAGACCCTGATGCCGGGCATGGTCCAGGGGCATTTCCATTCCCATTTCGGCGCCTTCGGCGATGGAGTCCGAGCACCCTCGCTCGGACTCGAGGCTGCACCGGCGTATCTCAGCATGCTCGCCGTGCAGAACGCGCAGACCGCGCTCGATTTCGGCTTCACGGGCGCGATTGGCGCCAGCAATGCGCACACGATCGACGTCAGTCTTAAAGAAGCGATCAAGATGGGCGTCGTGAAGGGCCCGCGCTACCTCGCCGGCTCGCGCGAGATCGTCACGACCGGCGAGTACTCCGACTACGACAGCAATCGCCATTTCTACATGCAACTCGGCGATACCGGTCTCACCTACAAGGCGGACGGGCCCGAGGCGTGGCAGTTCGCGGCGCGCGTCGAGGCCGGACGGGGCTGTGACGTGATCAAGATCTCGGCCGGTCCCGGTCACGGCTCGTCACCCGCCCGAGACATCTGCTACCCGACGAACGACGAGCTGAACGCACTCGTGGAGGCAGCCCACAAGCTGGGCAGCCGGGTCCGCGCCCATGCGCCGTCGCGCGCGTCGATCCTCGCCTGTGCCCGAGCCGGCGTGGAGATCATCGACCACGCCGACCGGATCGACGATGAGTGCATCGAAGCGATCCTCGACAACGGCTGTACGGTCGTGCCGAGCATGCTGTGGAGTCGTCGTTTTCTCGACCTGGCCGAATCGTGGGACCACGACGCAGAGGTCCTGCCGATCAGCGAAGGCTTTCGCGAGACGCCGGAGGAGGTCCGCGCCCGGATCGCCCGCGTCCACGAGGACTACGACTACACGCTCGAGGCGATGGTCAAAGCCCATCGAGCCGGCGTGCGCATGATCGTCGGCGACGACTACGGCACGCCGATCATGCCGCATGGCGACTACGCCGCCGAGCTCGAGCTCTATGTGAAGGAGCTCGGGATCGCGCCGCTGGACGTGATCGGCTGGGCGACGCGGAATGGTGCCGAAGCGATGAGACTCGGTGACGAGGCCGGCCTGATCGAAGCGGGACGCTATGCCGACCTGATCGTCGTCGACGGCGACCCGTCGGTCGACGTTTCTTGCCTCGCCGATCGGGAGCGCATCGAGACCGTTCTGATCGGTGGCGAGTTCCAGAAAGGTCCAGCGGCCTGAGCCGTCCTGATCCGAAGTGCTGATCCGTCGTATAGGAGATTTCGTTGGTCGATTACGATCCGTTGATGCCCGAGGTGCTGGAAGACCCCCTGCCGATCTACAAGCGATTGCGTGACGAAGCGCCGGCCTGTTACGTCGAGGCGCACGATTGCTGGGCCCTCTCCCGATTCGAGGACATCTGGGAGCAATCCGCAGACAACGAATCCTATTCCGCCGCGCTTCGCGGAACGACGCCCTCGCACCTGATCACGAAGCAACAGACCGTATTCCCGAGCGTCAACATGATGGATCCGCCCGAGCACGTGCGGAATCGCGCCTTGATCAGCGGCGCCTTCAAGCCGCGACGCGTCGCGTCGATGGCACCCGCGGTCGAGGAGATCGTCGCTCGTCACGCCCGGAACCTCGAGCGCGACGGTGAGGTCGACCTGGTCTCCGACTATATCGCCAAGGTCGCGATGGAGGTCTCCTGCATCCTACTGGGACTCCCCGTCGAAGACGGCGACGAAGTCTACGAGTTCGTGAATCGCTTCTTCGCGCGCGAGCCGGGAAAGCCGGGTATGACCGAGGACGGGCTCCAGGCCGCCGAAGATCTGAACACCTACCTCGAGGCGTTGATCCGCGAGCGGCGAAAGCGGCCGACCGACGACGATGTCCTGCTGAACGCCTATCTGAACGCGCGCTTCGACGGCAAGCCCTTGCCCGACGAGAACATCGCCTCACAGATGGCCACCCTCGTCATCGGGAGCACCGACAGCTTCCCGAAGGTCTTCGCATGCTTTCTGCTCGAGCTGTATCGCCATCCCGACCAACGCGCGGAGCTCGTCGCCAATCCCGATCTGATTCCGAATGCCTTCCGCGAGGGTCTCCGCTACGGAATGCCGACGCAGTTTCTCGGCAGGACGGTCGTTCGACCGGTCGAGCTCCGTGGCCAGACCTTCGAGCCCGGCCAGGCCGTGATCTTTCTCTTCCCGTCGGCGAATCGCGATGATCGAGAATTCGATGATCCGGACCGATTCGACATCCACCGCGTGTCGCGCCGGATCCTCACCTTCGGCCACGGCAACCACTCGTGCCTGGGCACGCATATCGCTGCGCTCGAAGGCGAGCTCGCGATCCGGAAGCTGCTCGAGATCATGCCCGAATACGTGATCGACGAATCGCGCATCGAACGACTCAAGAGCGAATTCGTGGCCGGGATCATCGGCCTGCCGGCGCGTCGAAGCACGCATTGAGCGAAGCGATCGACGAGGCTCGACCGAGCCTCACGACGCCGGCCGTCGAGGCCGACACGACTGCGGCACTCGAACGCGCGCTCGGCAAGCTCGCGGAGGTCGAGGCACGCGTCTCGGAACGTCTCTACGAGATCTACTTCGCGCGTCGCCCCGACGTGCAGCCGCTCTTCGGCGCCTATGCCATCGCGGAACGCGAGGAGATGGTCCGCGAGACGCTTCGCTGCCTCCTTGCCACTGCGACCCGGGAGGCCTGGCTCCCCGGCAACCTCGAAGCGCTGGGCCGAAGTCACGCCGAATACGGCGTCACGAGCGACATGTACGCACCCTTCGTCGAGTCGCTGATCGAATGTGCCCGCGAATCGGTCGTCGAATCGCTGTCGGGCGACGAGGAGGCCGCCCTTCGATCGGGCCTCGAGCACGTGACGAGACAGATGCGACAGGCCGGTGAATCCGCGTCGAAAGCCGAGTCAGCCTGACTCGTCGACGTCGCCGTCCCCGCCGCGGAGGGTCGTCACCCGCGCCATCAGGGATTCCTCTGCCGACTCGTGGCTGCTGATCGAGCCCGCCAACGAGTCGAGTGCGACGCGCGCGTCGGCTGCCCGGCCCGCCCGCAGCTGCGACCGGATGGCATCCACGGCCGCGCGGAGGTCTTCGTGCTCGGCGACGAGCCGAACGAGATCCGGCGCCAAATCTGCCCGCAAGCCGTGGAAAGCCGGGAAGTAGATCTCCTCTTCCATCGACAGGTGCGCCTCGAGCGCTGTCGAGAACGCGTCGAAGTCGCCGTCGGCGTGCGCGGCATCGTGATCGTCGAGCGAGATGAGGACGAGTCCGAAGAGCTCGTCGAGCTGACGATGCTGCGACGCGATGCGTCGACCCTCCCCTCGCATCCGTAGGCGCAGGCCCGAATCCCGTTGCGCGCGACCCATCAGCGTTCGAGCTCCGGGATCACGTAGTTCCCGAGCCGCTCGATTGCGGGCTTCGGAGACGCCCGGTGTCGGGGAACGGGTGGCCCGTAGAACGACGCGCGCTTCATGGGGAATCTCCTGCCCACTGTCGCACGTCGAGGCAGTTGATCAGCAGCTGATGCTCGAGGCCTGCGTCCCGATGGACGTGGATGGCCTGGTAGGCCTCGCTTCGTGCCATGTCCGCGAAATGCTCGAAGGAGGGGTAACGCATGATCGCCACGTCGTCCCATGCGAGCTCACCATCCCCGATCACGAGCACGTTCGCCTTGCCCGCGAAGACGAGCGAGCCGCCGAAGCCCTCGATCATCTTCGTGACGGCAGCCCCGTAGATCAGATAGGCTTCGCGGCCGCTCAGGTCGGTCTCGCGCCCATCCGCATAGATTGCCCGCGGCTTGAACTTCAGCAGGTTCAGCATGTAGAGCGAGCCCTCGGGCTTCTTCTCGGCGAGCGCCCGAATCTGCTCCGGGCGAGGCTGGATGGCCGGCATACGAGCTCCCCTTGCGTGCGAGGGGGCAAAGCTACCAGATCCTGCTGCTCGCCGAGACGACGCGCATCGCGACCGCGACGCCGCTCGCCTGCGTGCGGTAGCCTCTGACGATGTCCATATCGACGCCCGTGTGCGATCTGCTGGGAATCGACGTGCCCATCTTTCTGGCCGGCATGGGCGGCGTCGCCTACGCGGACGTCTGCGCAGCCGTCTCTCAGGCGGGCGGCTACGGCACGCTCGGGATGGCCTCCGAGACGCCGGACGGCATTCGCAGGGAGATGAGGCGTGTCCGCGAACGAACCGACAAGCCCTTCGGCGTCGATTTGCTGGCCGCCCTGCCCGAGCGCATGCTCGATTCGATCGACGTCATCATAGAAGGCGGCGCCTCGGCGTTCATCGCCGGTCTCGGCGTGCCCGGACCCGTGATCGATCGCTGCCACGATGCCGGCCTGATCGTGATGAGCATGTGCGGCAAGGTCAGTCACGCGATCGCAGCCGAGGAGGCCGGCTGCGACGTCGTCGTGGCGCAGGGAACCGAAGCGGGCGGACACACGGGTCGCGTGGCGGGGATGGCCCTGATCCCCCAGATCGTCGACGCGGTCGAAATCCCGGTCCTCGGCGCCGGCAGCATCGTCGACGGGCGGGGCCTCGCGGCCTGTCTCGCCTTCGGCGCCCAGGGCGCCTGGATCGGCACGCGATTCATCGCCTCGCACGAGGCGCGTGCCTCCGAGACTTACAAGAAGCGAATCGGCGAGGTCGAAAGCGACGAGACGGTCGTGACGCGATGTTATTCGGGCAAACCGATGCGCGTGATCTCGAATCCCTACGTCGAGGCACGCGAGCGGGACCCCGACTCGATCCTGCGCTTCCCGGACCAGATGGCCGCCTCCGCGCGCGAGGGCACGCTACTGGCACTCGCCGGGGCGACCGACGGCATCGAGCCCGACCGTCACGCGATGCCCTGCGGCCAGGGCGCGGGCGGGATCGTCGACGTCCTCTCCTGCCAGGAGATCGTCGACAAGCTCATGCGCGAGGCCGAGGAGACGATCGCGCGGCTCTCACGCCTCTCCGGTCTGGACGAATCGGCAGCCCGGTCGGAGAGGGCTTCGACGAACGCTTGAATCGGGATTCGCGGGCGCGCCTGCGCCGAGCGGGCAAGGGGGATCGGTCGATGGGAGAGCTCGAGGGACGGGTCGTCCTCGTGACGGGTGCGAGTCGTGGAATCGGGGCCGCGATCGCGAAACGATTCGGCGCCGAGGGGGCGCGGGTCGCGATCAGCGCACGCACGCTCGACCAGCACGATCACCTGCCCGGCAGCCTGGGCGAGACCGCTGCCTGGATCGAGGCGCACGGCGGCCAGGCCGTTCCGGTCGTCGCCGATCTCGCTGACCCGAGCAGCCTCGACCGGATCGTCGAAGAGACACGATCGGCGTACGGGCCGATCGATGTCCTGGTGAACAACGCCGCTGCCGCGTTCTATCTGCCCTTTACGGAGACGAGCGAAAAACGCTTTCGGATCGCCTACGACATCAACATGTTCGCGCCCTGGCGCCTCTCTCAGCTCGTCGTGCCGACCATGCGCGAGCGGGGCGAAGGTTGGATCCTCAATATCTCGTCGGCCACGTCGTTCTGGCCCGAATACCCGTTCAGCGACTTCGATGCGCTCTCGATCCTCTACGGCTCGACCAAGGCGGCGCTCGAACGGTTCACGACGGGCCTCGCCGCCGCCGTCGTAAAGGATGGCATCCGCGTCAACTCGATGGCGCCCGTCGGCGCCGTCCCGACCGAGGGCACCGAAGCGCTCGGCGTCGTCCCGGACGACGCGCTCGCCGAGGCCGAGAGCCGAGAAGCGATGGCCGAGGCAGCGCTCGCGCTCTGCGTCACCCGGGACCCGACCATGACGGGCCGCGTCACGTTCTGCACGCCGATCCTCGAGGAGCTCGGTCGCAGCGTGAAGACGGTCGACGCGAAGACGACCCTCGCCGGTCCGCGCGAGGACCAGGCGGTCGCGTTCCGCGACTAGCGCTGGGGAGACGGCAAGTGTCAGCGCCCATTCCACCCACGCAGGATCTCGAGTCGATTCGCCGGCTGATCGCGATCTACGGCCAGCTGCTCGATACGAGACGGCTCGACGATTGGGGTCGCCTGTTCACGCGCGACGCGGTCTTCCGAGTCTGGGGCGAGACCTATCGTGGACGCGAGGCGATCGTACGCGAGATCGGCGGCATGCAGCCGGATGCGCCGGGCAAGCACGTCGTCCTCTCGCCCGTGATCGACCGGCAGAGCGACGTGCTCGCGCTCTGCTGGACGGATCTCGCCGCCTTCGCGTCCGACGCGGACGGCATCTCGATCGCGACGATCGGGCGCTACCACGATCGGGTCGTGCGCGATCCCACGGACGATCGTTGGCGCTTCGCGGAGCGCGTGATCGTAATGGCGGGCGAGCCCCTTCCCGGCGACGTCGCCCCGACGCCCGCCTTCTGAACCGAGCCAAGGGACGCAGCACCGGACTAACCGTGCTAGGCCAGCTCAGCGCAGCCGCAGCCGCCGTAGCTGGCGCTCGAGTCGCCAGAGCGCGAGGTCGATCGCACCCGTCGTGTCCGCGGCCTCTTCCTCGAGCGAGACCCGATCGCCGTCGTCACATCTCAGCGCGACCCGGCAGCGCACGCCGCCGCGCCGCGGGTCCGGCGCGCGCAGCGTCACGCGAACCACTTCGATCTCGCGATCGCGCAGACCGATCGACATGCGCACCCGATTCTCCAGCTGCGCCCGATCCGCGGTCGCCAGCTCGACGTCCCTCGCGTCGATTGCCAGCTTCATCGTTTTTCTCCGCTTTAAATGATAGGTTTATCGATATTTTCGATAGAAGAAGAGCCGGCGGCGAAGATCCCCACCGCCGGTCGGCCGCGCGCGGCAACCGAGTCCCCCGTCTCTCCGCGCCGAGGAGCGAAGCGTTGGAATGGCTCAACTATCATCACCTGCTCTACTTCTACACGGTCGCACGCGAGGGCAGCGTCACGCGCGCCGCCGAGATCCTGCGCCTCGCCCAGCCGACGCTGAGCGGACAGATCCGAAAGCTCGAAGAGTCGCTCGACGAGAAGCTCTTTTCGCGCGAAGGACGAAACCTCTCGCTCACGGAGACGGGACAGCTCGTCTATCGATACGCGGAGGAGATCTTCTCGACGGGCGAGGAGATGCTCGATGCGCTGCGCGGGCGCCCGACGCGTCGACCGGCCAGACTGCTCGTCGGTGTCGCGGACGTCGTCCCCAAGCTGATCTCCTATCGATTGCTCCAGACCGCGCTCGACCTCGAGGATCCCGTCCAGCTCGTCCTGCACGAAGGCAAGGCCGACGACCTGATCTCGGGCCTGAGCCGAAAGCAATACGACATGGTCTTGACCGACATGCCGCTCAATCCCCAGGTGATCCGGGTGAGGGCCTACAACCACCCGCTCGGAAGCTCTGGCGTCTCGTTCTTCGCTGCACCCAAGCTGGCACGCCGCTTCCGACGCGGCTTCCCGAAGAGCCTCGGTGACGCGCCCATGCTGATGCCGACACCCAACACGGCCCTGCGGCACTCGCTCGATCGCTGGTTCGATGGAATCGGTGTCAGGCCACAGATCGTGGCCGAGATCGAGGACACCGCGCTGATGAAGGTCTTCGGCCAGCATGAATCAGGACTCTTTGCCGCCCCTACGGTCGTCTCGGACGAGGTTCGAGCCGGCCATGGCGTCGAGATCGTCGGCAAGACCGACGAAGTGAGAGAAGATTTCTACGCGATCACGGTCGAGCGTCGCATCATGCACCCTGCCGTCGCCGCGATCGCCGAAGCCGCGCGCACGGGTGTCTTCGCCTGAGAACACCCTGCGTGACGCGCTTGAGCGAGCAGTCTCACGACGTGCGGGCGATACGCGCTTCATAGTCCGCAACCGCCTTGAAGTAGGCCTGTTGTGCACGCACGAGATCTCGCTCGGCCGTGGCCGCCTGCGTCTCGCGGATATTCAGATCGATCAGGTTGCTCAACCCGGCAGCCAGCTTTCGCGCCTCCGCCCTTCGCAAGCGCTCGGCCAGGCGCGCGTTCTCCCGCGCCGCCGCGGTCTGCAAATACGCGGCCTCGAGCGCCTCGACGGCGAGCCCGGCTTCCGCGATCACCTGCTCGGCGGCGAATTGAACGCGCCGATCGAGCTGCGCGAGCCGAATCTCGGCCCGCCCGAGCCGACCGCGTGCGGCGCGACGCTGGACGGGGATCTCGAATCGTACCAGCGCCTTCACCTCGCTCTCGCCGCGCGGCGCCGAGGATCGCTTCCCCGTCTCGTCGATGCCCGGTCGTGAATTGCCGAAATCCCGCGCACCCTCGACGACCAGGTCGAGGTCGGACAGGAGCTCGTTTCGCGCGAGCCGTACCTCGAGCGCGAGCTTCTCTCGCTGGAACGCCAGCTCTTCGAGCATCGGATGCCGCTTGCGCGCCTCTTCGAGATCTCGCGCGATCGCCGCGCGGTCGACGGGAATCTCGGCTGGAAATACCGTCGGCAACGAAGTGGGGTCCGGCAAACGCGGTCTGCCCATCTCGTCGCGCCAGAACAACGACAGTCGGATCGCCGCCTGCTCGAAGTCGCGCTCGGCGCCGAGCAGCAGCGCCCGACGCTCGACGACCAGGCGGGCGTTGTCGTCGAGGTTGATCGCCGCCTCGCCTCCGCGCGCGACGCGACCCTCGATCTGGCTCTGCCGCTCATCGGCGACGCGAAGGAGCGCCTCGGTGATCTCGACGATCTGCCCCGCTGCCACCCACTCCCAGAATGACACGCTCGCGTCGCGCAGCACCTGAACCCGCGCCAGGCGGAGCTCGGGCGTGAAGCGCTGCTGATCGATTCGCGCGGCGCGAAGCGCCAGGCGCGAACGATCGATCGGTCCGCCGCGCAGCAGTGGCAGATCGACACCGAGCCGGACCTCTCCGGAGCCGTCTGTCTGACGCCCGCCTTCGTAGGAAGGGAAATCGCCTTCGGCGTAGCGGTAGCGAGCGTAGAAACGGCTGCCCCACCATCGCGTCGGCTGATCGACGTAGGCACTTCCGCCGTAGTTCTCGTAGAAGCCTTCGGGCCGCAGATCGCCCGCCATGCCGAGCGACGTATCGAAGGCCCCGAGCGCCTCTCGTTCCGCAAAGGCGCGTGCTTCGCCCTCGAGCCGCATTGCCTGCAGAAGCGGGAAGTTCTCGTCGGCCGAACGCAACACGTCTTCCAACGACAGCTGCGCCGGCACTCCGGACGCAGACGACTCGGCGTGCATCCCGCTTCCGCCTACGGCGGACGACTCTGCGTGGGCCTCGCTCCCGCCGAAGGCGACCGAGGCCACGAGCGAGGCCGCCAAGGGGATTCGTCGGAGCCGACCCCTCATGCGCCGCTCTTCCCACTCGTCGTGGCCTGCCCGCCCTCTTCCGTACGCCCACCCATCGCGACCGTGGGCGGGAAGCCGTTGGCCTGGCGCCAGAGCTCGTAGCCGAGACTCACCTGGTCGAGCAATACGAAGCCGTTTGCCCTTACACCCTGACGCAGGTAATTCGTTTCCGGCCAGGGTTGATCGGTCTCGTCCGGCACCACGAGGATCCGGAAGCGGCCGCGGCCGTCGTCGCTCGGATCGACGAGGGCCACCCGACCACCGAAGGTGCCCACGGCGACCGAAGGCCAGCCGGAGAACTGGACGGCCGGCCAACCTTCGAATTGCAGGCGAACCGCGCGACCCTCCTGGATCAGTGGCACGTCGTTCCCCTCGACCCAGAGCTCGACGGCGCGACTCTCCGTCTCGGGGATCAACGAGACGAGCGGGTCACCCGCCTTAACCAGCTCCGCACCCGGCGCCGCGAAGAGTCGGAATACCGTACCGGCGCGCGGTGCCGTCACGAGCTGTGTGCTCTGACGCGCGATCCGGCTGTCGAGTGATGCGAGTCGCTCGCTCAATGCGGCCACCTCGACCGCCGCAGATTCTCGACCGCCGCGCGCCGCCTCGAGACCGGCCGTCGCCTCCGTCTCGACGCGGCCGCGCTCGGCACGGCGCGCGGCCTCCGAGCTGCGTGCCGCCTCGAGTGCCTGACGAGCCTGCTCGAGCTCGGCCTGGGCCTCTCGGTAGACCCGCTCGGCGACTTCGAAGTCGAGACCCGAGACGAGCCCCTCCGACACGAGGTCGCGTTGGCGCTGGAAGTTCAGCTCGGCCTGCCGAGCCGTCGCCTCCGCCCCCGTGAGCGCGTGTCGCGACGAACGCGTCGTCGCTTCGGCGACCTGGACCTGACTCTCGGCGGCCGACACGGCGAGGCGCTGCGCATCTTCGAGCGCCCGAATCTGCTTGTCGAAGAGCGCGACACGCTCGCGCGCAGACGAGAGCTGGCTCTCCAGCGCGTCGCGTTGCAGCTCCAGCCGCTGGATGATCGACGGATCGTTGTCGACGATCTCGAGGATCTCGTCACCGGCTTCGACACGCGATCCCTCGACGACCCAGGCCTTGCGAATCCGACCGTCGACCGGCGCCGCCAGCGTCTGGATGCGATCGAAGGGGGCGTACGCAACGACGCGCCCGGCACCGAGCACGGTCTGCTGCCAGGGCACGATCACCAATGCAACGAAGGTCGCGAGGACCGTTGCAGCAAGCAGCCAGGCCAACGTACGGAGCGCCCGCGGCGACTCGACCAGATGCAGGGTCGAGGCACGACCGGCGGGTGAGGGGGTCTCGCCGAGCACGGACCGGCTCATCAGCGCGTCTCCCAGCCGACGCGAGCAGGTCCCGCAACCGCCGTGTGGACGCGCTGGCCCTCGCTCAGCTCGAGCCGCTCGTTACAGCGCGTGACGACGCGCGGATCTCGCGTCGCGACGACGAGCGTCCAGGAGTTGCGGGGATCGAAGAGCGTATCGAGAACGGGCTTCAGCTCTTTGTCCGCGAGTCGCAGTAGCGCGTCGTCGACGAGCAGGAGCGCCGGCCGTGCGATCAGCGCACGGGCGATCTCGAGGCGGACTGCCTGGCTGGGATCGAGCGGCCGGCCGTCTGTCTGCAGCACGCTGTCGAGTCCGTCCGGTAGGCCACGAATCTCGTCGAGCAGGACGACGCGCTCGAGTGCTTCGCGGGCATCCTCGACGGTCGCGCCGACGCGCGCCAGCATGAGGTTCTCGAGCACCGTAGCCGGCAGGATCTGCGGTTCACGCACCAGGGCGACCGCGTTGCGCAAGGTCTCGGGGCCGAGCTCGCGCAGGTCGTGGCCACCGATCGTCACGTGCCCGGCGTCGGGCTTGCGAAGCCCCGCGAGCAGGTCCATCAGAATGCCCTGCCCGTTGGCGTGCCCACCGAGCACCGCGATCCGGTCACCCGCGGCGAAATCGAACGAGACGCGCTCGATCCCCTTCTGCGACTCGCAGGCGAACGAGAGATTCCGCGCCACCACGCGGGACGGCCGGTCGAGCTCGTCCTGGCCACCAGCCGGGCTGCTGCGCTCGAGCGGCAGATCGAGCAGCCCTCCGACCTTGTCTACGGCCGCCAGCAGGTCGTAATAGGACTCGAAATGCTTCGCCAGCCGAGCAAACGACGCAACCACGGAGGCAACGATGATCTCGGACGCGACCAGCTGACCGAGGGTGAGCTCACCCGTCACGACGAGGAATCCGCCGAGCGCGAGCAGACCCGTGTTGACGACGACCTGAAGGCCGAGTGCCGCCACGAATTGTCGGAACACGATCCGATAGTGCTGTCGTCGCGCGCCCACCCAGGCAGTCACGAGTGCATCGGCGCGACGCGACGCATGGGAGCGCCCCGCCGTCGT
Organism: Myxococcota bacterium; assembly: GCA_965223565.1. Classification (GTDB taxonomy): domain Bacteria; phylum Myxococcota_A; class UBA9160; order UBA9160; family UBA4427; genus UBA4427. Next base: position 56,225 of record CBDCWV010000011.1, read on the forward strand.
ACGGAACGCCGTGCGATGGCTGACGAGCTCTTCCATCCATTCGGCGAGCGCGTACTTCGCCGTCGACTCGCGCACGGCGGAGTCGGTCGCACCCCGACCGAAGCCGATCGCGACGCCGGCCATCGCACCGAGCAAGAACACGCTGAGCGCGAGCATCAAGGGGTGATAGAAGGAGAGGATCAGCAGACCCGCCGACGTCTGGAGCAGGACGGAGCTGCCGTCGAGCAGCAGACGCGCACCGGTCTTCTGGAGCGTCACGATATCGAAGAAGCGGTTGACGAATGCCGGCGCGGGTCGCTCGCCGAACGCCTCGTCGGCGACCCGCGGCAGGCGACTCGCGAGATCGAGGCAGGCGCGAACGAAGATTCGCTGCTGCAGCGTCTCGGCGAGCAACGCCTGGAACGCCGACAGCGATCCACCGATCGCGAGGCCCATCAAGAGGAGGAAGGCCAATACGACGACGGGTTGGACGAGACCGCCGAAGGCCACGATATTGACCAGCTGTTGAACCGCGATCGGGATCGCCAGACTGAGCAGCCCGATGAAGACGGAGTAGAGGATCACGGCGACGACGTCGCCGCGCTCGGGGCGAACGATGTCGAGGAGTCGCGCGAAGGGCCTCGGCTTCTCTCTGTGCTCTCCCGTCTCGTCGTCTTCGTACGCGCTCGTATCCGCCGCGGCGGCGACGAGCCCGCCGTCGATCGCGAGCCAGACGTGCGTCGGCTCGGCCGACTCGGCCCGTGCCGCTTGGTCGACACCGTCGCCCGCGCGTGAGCCAGCGGGCGCGCCCGCGCCGGACTCGACCAGTCGCCCTCGCAGCTCCTCGACCGGGAGCCAGACCGGTGCCGAATCGGCCGACACGACGCGGGCACGTCGATCGGTCCCGTCGAGCAAGGCGATCCAGCCGGTGCCCCGCGTCCAGCGGACGAGCGGCACACCGTGCCGGGCGGCTCGGCACGCCTCGGAGAGGCTCACCTCCAGCTCGCGAACCAGAAAGCCCGACGGCTCGAACTGGGCGCGAAGCAGGCTCTTCCAGTCCGCCTCTTCGGTGACGCGGACGGTTGCGCTGTCCGATACCGCCCTGGCCAGATTCGCATCGTCACGCTGGCCTGCAGCCACGTGCAGCGTCATGAGGAACCCGGCAGGCAGGGTCGCATCGATGTGGGCAGGATCGTCCTTGCGTCGTTCGGGCGCGCTCATGGACGGGAGTATCGGTTCTCTGTTTACTTCCGCAAAATAGATAGTTTACTCTTTTGACATCGAATAAATCTATCTAAGAACGGCCTCGGATCCGACCCTCCAGCACGTGCTGCCCGAGGCGCCGACCCCGCAGCGATGCAGCAGGAAACGCTCAAGATCCTTGATATCGCGCCTTCAGGCGCTCTTTCAGAACCTTGCCGCTCGGATTTCGCGGCAACTCGCCCACGATTTCGAGGCGCTCCGGGATCTTCTGCGGCATCAATGCGCGTTCCCTCAGAAAATCAGACAGCGCGGCGAGTGAGGGCGCGGCCTGCGGCCGGCGTGGCCGCACGACGGCGCATGCCAGCTCACCCCGCGTCGCGTCGCGCAGGCCGACGACCGCGACTTCTGCGACCTCGGGGTGATCTGCGAGTAGCGTCTCGATCTCGAGCGCGCTGATGTTCTCTCCCTTGCGGATGATCACGTCCTTGCGACGGCCGGTGATCTGGAGGTAGCCAGCCGCATCGAGCCGTCCGAGATCGCCCGTGCGCAGCCCGCCCAGCTCGTCGAAGGCCTCGCGATCGAGGTCGGCATCGACGTAGCCCGCCATGCACTGGGGTGCATGGACGCGGATCTCGCCCTCCTCGCCTCGGGGCAGGTCGTGCCCATCCGGGTCGACGATCCGAATCCGCGTGGCGTCGTTGGTCGGCCGCCCTTCGGTCGATCGGCGCGTCTGCTCGGGATCGTCCCAACACGCCATCGTGATGATCGGGCACTCGGTCATGCCGTAGGTCGACAGAATGCCGAGGCCGCCGAGCTCTTCGCACGCAGCGCGGTGGAGCGCCGCGCTCGTCGGTGCGCCACCGCCGTAGAGCGCGCGCAGCGCCGGGAAGATCGGCTCGGGCCGACCGGCCGCGCGTCGAGCCCGCTGGACGTCCAGATAGGCCTGGTAGAAGACGGGACCCGCGCCGCAATGGGTGACGCCGTGGCGCGACAAGAACTCGACGCTCTTGTCGGGATCGAAGACTTCGACGACGAGCTGGGTGGAGCCGGAGTAGAGCGTTGCGGTGAGCGCATTCGCGCCGCCGAGATGCGTGACGGGGAAGACGACTCCGGTGCGAGCGCCGGGCGCGAGATCGAGCGCGCGCACGAGGCCACGCGAGGAGAGCAGGACCGCCGCATCTGTGTGTCGAGCTCCCTTCGGCGCGGAGGTCGTCCCGGACGTGTAGAAGATCCATCGGACCGGCGCCTCGTTCCCGGTCGCGTGTGGACGCCAGGGCGGGAGCAGGTCCGGTGCCGCCTCGGGAAGCGGCGTCGCGACCTCGATCGCTTCGAGCGAAGGCACGGCTCCGACGAGCTCGCCGGCGAGCCCTCGGTAGTCGAAACCGCGAAACGTACCGGGATGCAGCAGAAATCTCGCACCCGTCTGGCGCAGACAGAACTCGACCTCGCGACGGCGATAGCTCGGCAGCAGAGGATTCTGAACCGCGCCGATCCGAGCCAGCGCGATCATCAGGACGAAGGCCTCGATCCGTGTGGGCAGGATCCAGGAGACCGGCGTGCCCGCCTCGACGCCGCGCGTCGCGAGCGCCGCCGCCACGCGTTCGGCCCTGCTGCGAAGGGCTTCGAACGTACAGGTTCTCGCCTGCTCGTCGATCGCAAACAGGGCATCCGGCGTCGCTCTCGCGCGCGCGACCGCGAGCGCCCAGAGCGAGTCCGTCACGTTCACGACGCCGCCCGCAGGCGTTCGATCGCTCGGGCGACCCGCGCGTCGTCCGCCGAATCCTCGGGCATCGGATAGGTGACGGCTCGAGCGATCCCCGCATAACGCTCTGCGAGCGTACTCGAGAGCGATTCGTAGTCGCCGGTCGGCAGCAGTCGATCGAGCATCTCGTCGTCGACGAGCACCGACAGATCCTGCCAACGCCCCTCGCGTACCATCCGGTGCAGTCGCTCGCCGCGCTCACGCCAACCGTAGAGGGCGAGACTGGGCCAATAGCTCGGCGTGGAATAGAGGGTCGCGAGCAGCGTTCGCTGGACCTCGCGGGCCTCGGCGACGGACTTCGCGTCCGGACCGGTCGCACAGAGCGGATTCGCGAGCACTTCGACCGTCTCCGCGTCTCGTCCCGACCTGGCAGCGCCCCGACGCAGATTCGGCATCACGTGCTCCATCAGATAGCGCGGACAGGCGTTCGTCGGATGCGTATTCAACCCGTCGGCCAGCTCGCCGGCCAGGGCCACCATATTCGGCCCGATACCCGAGAGCCGAATCGCGGGCACGTCGACGTCGAGCGGACGGGGACTCGTATAGGGCTGCATTCGCGTGAAGCGATAGTGCTCGCCCCGAAAGTCGAGCGGTGTGCCCTCCTGCCAGCAGGCGAAGATCGCGCGGATCGCCTGGACGTATTCGCGCATGCGCGGCGCGGGCGGCGTCCAGGCCGTGCTGAATCGATCGATGATGTTCGCGCGGATCTGGGGCCCGAGTCCGAGCGAAAAGCGTCCGCCCGCGAGGGATTGCAGATCCCAGGCCGCAACGGCCACGGTCATCGGGCTGCGCGGAAACGCGATCAGCGCACTCGTCGTGACGCGAATACGCTCGGTCGCCTGGACGGCCAACGCCGCCGCCGCGATCCCGTCATGGACCAGATCGGGGACTGAGAGGACGTCGTAACCGAGCCGCTCGGCTCGCTGCGCGGCCTCGGGCACCCGGGTGAGCGGGAGGTAGAGATCGAGATTCGCCCAGACTTCGAGCATCACCCCCGAGCGTAGCGCCCTGCCGCTGCCGGCGATGCCGCCGACACGCGACCGCGCCGCAGCCGGAGAGTCCGACGATCAGCGCGCACCCGAGCCCGGGCTCGGGTGCGCGCACCGCACGCCAGGCGTCCCGACCCGCTTTCGCCCGCAGATCCGAGTCGAGCAGTCCATTGTAGGTCCAGATCCGATCGGGGTCGGGAAAGTCGCCGAGCTTGTCGTAGTCGATCGGCACGAACCAGACGACGAAGAGGTGTCCCTGGCTACGAGCCGTCTGACCGAGCTCCAGGATGTACTGCGCCTGGAGCGCCTCGTCGCCGGGAAACGCGACGGGCGGAAAGAATGGATGCAGCACGAGGGAGAGATCACGGGTCGTGTAGCCCGTCTGCGTGATCGCGACCGGCGCGCTCGTGTAGGTCTCGAGAAACGCGAGCGGGATCCGCCACTGATCCGGAGCCGCCGGCAGCGGCTCGAGTCCCAGCAGCTCGCCGAAGCCGCTTCCGAAGGGATAGAAGCTCACGCCGACGAATTCCTGACGGTCGACGAGCGGCTTCGCGAGCGCGGCAACCCCGGGATCCTGCAGGTCGTGATGCGCGACCTCGATCCCGATCCGCATCGTGTCGAACTCGCGATCGGCGCGCAGGCCCGCATGCACGAAGTCGGCGAGCTGCGCGAAGTGACCCCATTCCACGAAGTCGTGGAAGATGATCTGGGTCATCTCGATTCCCGTGACGACGTAGTCGGGAAGGAAGACCCGACTCGCGCGTTTCACGTAGGCGAGATAGGCCGCCTGGACGTCCGGATCCGACATGAACACGCCGGTCGTGGGATCGAGTGCGGCCAGACTCGGCGGCAGGACGCCAGTCGCCCCCTCGCTCGCGCCACACGGCGCGGCCATCGTCCGCCGATCCTGCTTGGTGGGCGTCAAGAAGAGGAAGACCGCATGACCTTCGGCGACCGCGTCGCGCTTGTCCGCCCACTCGGCTTCGAGCCAGGCGGGAAACGGGGTGCCGGCGAGCGCTTCGGCCCACGGAATGCACTTGCCGTCGAGCGGGATCGCCGTCAGATCGCCGTTCTCGGCGACGAAGGCCCGTGTCGTGAGGACCGCGTCGAGCGTCGCTTCGTAGGGAAAGGCGGTGAACCCGAAGAGCGGCTCGGTTCTGCCGCTTCGCGTCAGAAGAATCGAGAGGGCAAGCGCGATCGGAAGTACGATCCGGACTCGCGGACGTGACGCCGCGATCGAGGCCGCGCGCCATCGCGCTCCCTCTCGGTCCCGAAATGCGGCCGCAGGTGGCATCTCGACGCGGTCAAGCGCGACCGAAGATGACGGCACCGGTCGGCACGCCGACCCCGCTCGTCACGAGCACGTGCTCGACGTCCTCTGGCTGGTTGCAGGACTCTCCGCGGATCAACCGTACGCCCTCGGCGATGTTGTTGACGCCATGCATATAAGCCTCCGACAGGAGGCCGCCATGCGTGTTGTTCGGAAGCGCGCCGCCGAGCGTGAGCGACTCGCTGGTCACGAAATCCTTGGCCTCCCCCTTACCGCAGAAGCCAAACGCCTCGAGCTGCATCAGGATCTCGGGTGTGAAGGCGTCGTAGAGACAGGCCGCGTCGATATCCTTCGGACCGAGGCCACTCATCTCGTAGACGATCTTCGCCGCGAGCTCCATCTCGGGCAGTGCCGCCAGATCGTCCCGGTAGAAGCTGGTCATCTGCTCCTGCCCCTCGAAGGACGCCTGCGTAACAGCCCGCATCACCGCGGGAGCCTGCCGCATGTCGCGCGCACGCTCGACCGACGTGACGAGCAGCGCGCAGCCGCCGTCGTCCTCCTGACAGCAATCGAAGAGTCTGAGCGGCTCGCAGACCATGCGCGAGTTCATGTAGTCGTCCATCGTCATCGGCTTGCCGTACATCGCCGCGTTCGGGTTCTTCTGCGCATGCATCCTTTGTGTGATCGCGACATGGCCGAGATGCTCCGACGTCGCGCCGTATTTGTCCATGTAGAGCGTCGCCTGGAGCGCGATCCACGAAGCCGGCGTCAAGAGCCCGAAGGGCATGTACCAGGACCAGTGGATCAGATCGCTCGAGATGATGTTGCCGGAAACGCCCTGCCCCATTCGCTGGCCGGAGCGACCATTGAGCGCGCGATAGACGACGACGTTCTTCGCCTGGCCCGTGGCGACGGCCATTGCGGCATGCGTGATCAGGCCGACCGCGGCACCCCCGCCGTAGTTCACCTGACTCCAGAACGTCATGTCCCCGATTCCGACCGTGCGGGCGACCTCGACCTCGTCACTCGAGTCCATCGTGTACGTCACCAGCCCGTCGACTTCGGAAGGCGCGATTCCGGCGTCGTCGATCGCCTTGCGTACGGCCTCGGTCGCAAGCTCGAGCTCCGAGACCCCCGAATTCTTGCTGTAAACCGTCTGACCGATTCCCGCGATCGCAGCCTCGTCGTGAAGCGTGGTCGGCATCGTCGTGACCCCTCAGGGCATCCGCAACGTGAAGGTCGCCGTCACGTGATTGCCCCAGCCATTGTTGCCCGCGACCTCGATCTCGGCCGCGTCGCCCTCGACCGAGACGACCTTGCCCCGCAGCTCGAGCACGTCACCCGGCATGTTCGGACCACCGAGCTTGGTACGCACCCGGGTCACGATCGCATCCGGACCCGCCCAGTCCGTCACGTAGCGACTGCAGATCCCCTGCGTCGTGAGGATGTTCATGAACATGTCGGGCAGGCCCTGCGCGATCGCCGCTGCCTTGTCGTGGTGGACCGGCGTGTAGTCGCGCGACGCGATTGCGCCCCCGGCCACGATCGTCGCCGTCGTCTGCAGATCGTAGGGCGGCAACGTCTGGCCCACTTCGAGGTCTTTCGTCGAGCGTGTCGGAGGCATCGCTAGGCCCCTGCCGGCTTGAAGAGGGGGATCTTGAACCCGTCCTCGTCTTCGTGGATCACGGCTTCGACGGCCATGCCGATCCGGACCTGGTCGGGCTCGCAGTCGACGAGCGCCGACGCCATCCGCTCTCCCTCCTCGAGGTCCACGATCACCGAGATGATCGGGTACTGGTAGCCGGGGAATTGTGGATAGTGGATGACGGTGAAGGTATGGATCGTCGCTCTTCCGCTCGCCGCGATCGAATCGAAGCGCTGCTCACCACACGCGTCGCACATCGGCCGCGGCGGATGGCGCAGCTTCTGACACTGTTGGCAGCGCTGGATCGGAATCACGCCGTCTTCGGCCACGCGCTCCCACCACCAGCCATTGTCGTGGCCCATCGGCGGCTTGATCCGCGTCGGCTTCTGCGCGACCGCTGCCTCGCCGCCCGCGCCTTCTCCCGCGGAGGGCTGCGGATTCGCCGGCTTGAAGCGCAGCACCCGAAACGACATCGAGCCGAGATCTTCGCCGTCCTGATTCTCGAAGGTCGTCCGCGTCGTGATGAAATATCCGATCCCGGCACCCGTTGCCTTCTCCTCGGAGATCTCGTCGATGACGGTGAGCGCCTTCACGGTCTCGCCCAGCCTGAGATAGCGGGTGTAGCTCTCTTCCGTGTTGGTCCCGAGCACGCCGGTGTAGCCATTGTCGGCGAGCAGCTTGTGCAGACGATGCTGCTCGTTCTTCGGCTCGTCATAGCCCTCGTGCATGGCCCAACCTTCCATGATCCAGGCCTGGAGCATCGTCGGTGGCGCGACGATCTCGCCGTGCACGGTCTGCTTCGCAGCCTCGGCATCGAGGTAGGCGGGATGTGTCTCGCCCATCGCGTCACACCACTGTCGGATCATGGGTTCGTTCACGGGGTCGCGGCTCGTGACGACGGGCCCGATCGGCTTTCCGACGTAGCTGCGGATCTCGGCCTCGAGGGCCTGCTTCTTGTCGTCGCTCATCGCGCTTCCTCGGTGCGGGCTTCGGCCGGCCGTCAGGCGGCCCGCCGCGCGACGCCACGATACATCTGCGCCACGATCCCGGGGCCCTTGGCCCGGAAGCGATCCAGACTCGCGAGCTCGAAGCCATTGTCTTCGACCAGCCGATCGATCTTCCGGTTGATGTTGCAACCGTCGCAGAGTCGATTCCAGAGGGGATTGATGCGATCCTGCCAACGCGCCGTCCGCTCTGCGTCGGCGCGCCCATGCTCGATGAACACATAGCGCCCGGAGGGATTGAGCACACGCCGCATCTCGCCCAGGGCGCGGGCGACCTCCGGAATCGAGCACAATGTCCAGGTCGTGACGACCGTATCGAAACGACCGCTATCGAAGGGTAGGCCCCCGTCGGCCCGCAACCCTCGCCGCTCGATCGGAAACGAAGCAGACTCGATCCGCGACTGGACCGAAGCGACGTCGGAGACGTCGAGTGGATCGAGGCCGACGAGCGTCTTCACGGCGGGACCGTAGTAGGCCAGATTGAGCCCGGTCCCGAAGCCGACTTCGAGGACCTCGCCCTCGGCCTCCGCGATCGTATCGACCCGAAGCGGGTTCATCTGGCGCATCGCGAGATCCTGGAACCGGGGCTTGAACCAGGCACGCAGCCGACCCGGGCGACTCCCTTCGCTCGCCACCCTCAGGCGTTCCGACCGCCGGGCACTTCGACCGTCGTCGTGTCGCGACCGCTGCGCAGGACCGTGCCCGGGCGAGCGCCCATGTCTTTTCCGTCGCGCACGATCTCGACGCCGTTCGCGATCACGCACTCGACGCCCACGGCATCGGCGTAGAGCCGACCCGCTCCACCCGGGAGATCGTATTTCGTGTAGGTGGCGCCGAGCCCGACCTCCTCCGGGTCGAAGACGACGACGTCTGCGTGGTAGCCCTCCTCGAGTCGCCCACGCTCGCGCAGGCCGTAGAGCCGTGCCGGGACATCGGTCAGCTGCCGAACGGCCTCCTCGAGCTCGATCAGCTTTCGCTTGCGAACGCCCTCCGATAGCACCTGACTCGAGAACGCAAACGTGTCGATCATATCGAGGTGGGCCCCGGCGTCCGATGCGCCGATCACGGTGCGATCGTCGTGCCAGAGCTCGCCGCGCAGCTTCCAGGTCGCGTCGTCCTCGCCCATCGACGGCGGCATGAAGTAGGTCTGGAGATCGTCCTCGAGCGCGATGTCGATCATCGCGTCGAAGGGCGCCTTGCCGAGCTCCGCGGCGATCTCGCCTACGCGCCGCCCACGGTAGGGCGCGAGCGATTCCTTCTGGACCTGGTCGATCGTGAAATTCTCCCAGTTCGCGAGCATGTGCATCGGGGAGTCGGGGTTCTGAGCATCCTCGTCGAGCTGCTTTCGCTTCGCCGGGTCCTCGAGGACCGCGATCTTCTCGGCCTTCGACAGCTTGAAGAAGGGGGCCCAGTTGTGGAGCGCGTCGAAGACGAAGCCCGAATCGAGATTGATCCGGATCGTCATCGGCTGCGGCACCGTCAACGCGATCACCTCGGCCCCGCGCTTGCGTGCGATATCCGTCGCCGCGAGCTGGCTCTCCGCGTGGGCGAGGTTGTCAGCGTTCGGCACGAGCACGTTCCAATTGACCGGTCGATTGGCCGCAAGCGAGATATCCGCCATGTAGTTGGCCTCATCCTCGCCCCAACCGACACCCGGCAGGAACTCGACCGTCGTGCCCTCGAAGTCCCGGACCTGTCTCGCCAGCGTCAGCATTTCCTCCTTGGACGCGTGCCGGGAGGGAACGGGATTCCCGTCGTAGTCGTTGTGCGTCGAGGACACCGTCGAGGAGAACCCCATCCCGCCCTCTTCGAGCGATCTTCGCAGCAGATCGACCATCTCCTTCAGCTCGGCTTCGGTCGCCTCGGCGCCGACCGCGCGTTCTCCCATCACCGTCCGGCGGATCGCGGAGTGACCGACCATGAAGCCCGCATTGATCGAGAGTCGCCCCTCGAGCTGATCGAGATACTCGCCGAAGGAACGCCAGTTCCAGGGCACGCCCTCCTCGAGGCTCTCGAGCGGCATGCCCTCGACCCGGGAGAGCATCTTCATCAGATACTCGCCGGCCTCGGGCGCGAGCGGGGCAATGCTGAATCCGCAATTGCCGCCGACGACCGTCGTCACGCCGTGATAGGGTGACGGACTGAGCGTCCCGTCCCAGAAAGCCTGGGCGTCGTAGTGCGTGTGCACGTCGACGAAGCCCGGTGCGACGACCTTTCCCGCCGCATCGATCGTCCGTCGTGCAGGCTCGTCGATCTCCCCCGCACTGCGAATCGCGACGATTCGCCCGTCGCGAATTCCGAGGTCGCCGCGACGCGCGGGCGAACCCGTACCGTCGACGATCGTTCCGTCCTTGATGAGCAGGTCCAGCATGTCGAGTCCTTTCGTGCCGTGTCGTGCCGCGCACCGAGCCGGGGGCCGATCCGGGGAGTGTGCCACAGGAAAACGAGTCCGCGCCCTCTGCCGGCAGCGGCGGCCGGCCACACCGCCGAGACGGGGGAGGCGCGAGGAGCCCCGCCGCACGGGGAGAATCGCGCCTGGATTCTCCTAGACTCGGGGGGGCTCGCCCCGCCGAGTCGACGCCCGGGAGAACGCCAAGATGACACGCCCCGCTTCCCGCTGTCCGGGTCCATCCTACCAGGACGTGCTCGACGCAGACACGGCGCAGGCGCCCCCGATCCTGCGCGAGAGCCAGGCCGATCCGCTCGGCACGCATGACCTGCCGGTCGACGTCTACCTCTCTGCCGACTACCTGCAACGCGAGGTCGAAGGACTCTGGCGGCGGGTCTGGCAGGTCGCCGGGCGCGTGGAGGACGTGTCGAAGCCGGGCGATTCCTTCGTCTACGATATCGGCGACGATTCGCTCCTGGTGCTGCGCACCCAGGCGGGAGACCTGCGCGCCTACCACAACGCCTGTCTCCATCGCGGCACTCGGCTGCGCGACGACGCGGGATCACTCGAGCGGATTCGCTGCCCCTTCCACGGATTTACCTGGAGCCTCGAAGGCGAGCTCTGCGAAGTGCCCTGTCGCTGGGATTTCCCCCAGATCGAAGACGCGCGATTCCGCCTGCCGCGGGCCGCCGTCGATACCTGGGGCGGCTTCGTGTTCGTGAACCTCGATCCCGATTGCGGACCGCTCGCCGACTATCTCGAAGACCTGCCACGTCACTTCGAGCGCTGGCCTCTCGAAGAACGCTATGTCGCGGCGCGCGTCGAGCGGCGCGTCGCCTGCAACTGGAAGATCGCGATCGAGGCCTTCATCGAGACCTATCACATCGTCGGCGTCCACGCCGCGAACCTGCCCTTCTTCGGCGACGCCAACTCCCAATACGACGTATGGCAGGACCAACGCCATCACGACCGTATGCTGAACGCCTCCGGCACGCCGAGTCCGCACCTGCGCGGCACCCTGTCGGACCAGCGCGTCGTCGACATCGCCGCCCGCTTCGGCATGGCCGAGCCCGGAACGCGTGTCCCCGAAGGCCGGACCGCCCGCTCCGTCCTCGTCGAGGCTTCCCGAAAGCGGATCGAGGCCGGTCTGGGCATCGACACGAAGCCCTTCAGCGACGCCGAGGTCCAGGACGTGATCCAGTACAGCCTGTTTCCGAACGTCGTCCTGTTCGGCGGCCTCGGCTCGCCGCTCTTCTACCGTGCGCGACCGGATGGTGCGAATCCGGACTCGTGCCTCTTCGAGGTCATGCTCCTCGCACCGATTCCCGACGGCGCCGAGCGACCGGCACCCGCACCGCACCGCTTCCTCGCCGAAGACGAGAAGTGGAGCGACGTACCGGAGCTCTCCTACTTCGGCCCCGTGCTCGACGAGGATCAGGAGATCATGCCCCGCGTCCAGCGCGGACTGCGCGCCAGCCGCAAGACGACCAATACGCTCGCCGTCTACCAGGAGAGCCGCATCCGTCATTTTCGCCGCACGCTCGAAGAATACGTCCCGTGCGGTCCGATCCGCTGAAGGAACGAGAGACGCGCGCGACATCCCGCCTCATGCACGGGTCCGAGCTCGTATCAGGCGAATCGCCAGCTCCGCGGCGGCTCGGTCCCCGACGCGTATTCCTGATTCTGAACGTCGAACCAGATCGGTAGCAGGTGCCTGACGTAGAAGGCGTGCGTCGTATGCCCGCCGTTCACGAGATCCTCGTACTCCTTGATCTGGACGCGCGCATCCTGGGCCTGCCACTTCTTCGCCTTCTCGAGCAGCGCGTCCACCTCCTCACGCGTGTCGTAGAGGATGCCGAGATGATCGTATCCGGGGCTGTCGATGTGCACGCGCTGCTCGGTAACGAGAATGAACTGGCTGGTCTCCGGATCCGTACGCAGCAGGAGACCCGTCTGACCGAGGATCGGCACGTCGAGCGACTCCCAACCGAAGAGATCCCCGTAGAAGTGCGCGATCTCCGCGCGGTTGGCCTCGAGCTCTCCCTTGGGCAGGGTCAGTTCCATGTGATTGAAGCGTCCGGGCATCGGAGTCCTCCTCGCCGATTCAACGCGCGCACTCGCGCGGACCGATCCTAGCATCGCCGCGAGGCCCGCCGACGACCCACGCCGCTCTCCAAGCGAGCGCGTCGCCGGGGGCGATGGGCGCCGACGTCTCGTCGCGAGCTGTTAAGCTCCGCTGTGAAACGACCGGAACGTACGAGGAGTCACCATGCCTGCCGCCCGTATTCTCGGATCCGTCCATTCCGTCGCCATCGTGCTCGCGATCGGTGCCATCGCGGCGGCCTGCAGCGAGGATTCGCAGCGAGCCATGGAGCGGCGGGCGGCCGAGGTCGCCGGCGATGTCGCCGCACGCGTCGTCTCGTCGGGTGGAGGGGACTCCGAGGCCGACGGGGGCGCCCACTCCCGCGACTTCATCTCGATTCCGGTGGAGGTACGAAAGCTCGCGGACGACGTCTACCAGGCTCGCGGCGTCGGTAACACCCATCTGATCGCGACACCCGAAGGACACGTCGTCTTCGATACCGGACTCGCGATCCAGGCGGCCAAACAACGTCGGCTACTCGTCGAAGCCGTGCCGGACGCGCCGATCACCCATGTGATCCTCAGCCACTCGCATCAGGATCACGCGGGAGGCACGCGATTCTGGCTCGAAGAGGGAACCGAGATCGTCGCCCACCAGGAATATCCCGAAGAACAACGCTACCTGAAGGAGCTCGAAGACTATTTCTGGTTCCGCAATCGAACGCTCTTCCCGTTCATGCCGGAGGAGCCGCCCAAGTCGGGGATGTTCGCCTACGGCGACGTCGTTCCCACGATCCTGGTCGACCAGCCGAACGTGTTGCGTTTCGAGCAGGGTGGCATCCGCTTCGAGGTTCTGCCGACGCCGGGCGCGGAAGGCGCCGACAATCTCTGCCTGTGGCTGCCCGATCAGAAGATTCTCTTCTCGGGCGATTTCTTCGGACCGAATTTTCCCCAGTTTCCGAACGTCTTCACGATGCGCGGCGAGAAGATCCGCAAGCCGATCGAATATATCGACTCGCTCGAGCGCGTGATCGCACTCGAGCCCGAGATGATCGTGCCGAGTCACCAGGACCCGATCGTGGGTCGGGAGAAGATCCGCGCGGACCTCGTCCGGATGCGAGATGCAGTCCGCTACGTCCACGACGCAACCGTCGCCGCGATGAACGCGGGCAAGACCGTCCACGAAGCGATGGCCGAGATCGAGCTGCCCCCGGAGCTGGCCGTGACGCAGCTGCACGGTCGCGTGTCCTGGGCGGTCAAGAGCATCTGGGAGTACTACGCGACCTGGTTCCACTTCGACTCGACGACGGAGCTCTACGCGGTCCCCGCCGCCACCGTTCGCCCCGAGCTGGCCGCGCTCGCGGGTGTCGATGCACTCACCGAGCGCGCCAGGGCGCATCTCACGGCTGGGCGTCCGCTTCACGCGCTGCACCTGCTCGAGGTCGCCCTCGCCGGCGACCCCGCCTACCGAGGCGCGCTCGAAGCCCGACGCGACGCCCTGCAGGCGCTCCGGGACGAGGCCGAAGCAACCCACAAGAACACGTATGAAATGGATTGGCTCGACTACCGGCTCCGCGTGACCAACGAGGCACTCGCCTCCGCACCCTGACCCGATTCACGATCTCGTTCGCAACGCGTCTCGATCTCCTAACATCGACGCATGCCTACGCAGCTCGCTCCCGACACGCGCTTCTCTTCAAAACCCGAATCGCACGAATTCCTCGATGCGACGCTCGCGGGATGCGTGCCCGGCCGTCGCATACGCCCCTCGCCGCACCTCGCGCTCCTCGGCGCGGTCGCTCTCGGCTTGGGACTCGCAGCCGCGAGCCAGGCGGCGGAGCCCCGCTGTGCGGACTACGACGCGGAGCGCAACCTCTACTGGGGCGACCTCCATATCCACTCGTCCTACTCGATGGACGCCTACATCTTCGAAACGCGGCTCACCCCGGAGGATGCCTACCGCTTCGCGCGTGGCGAGGAGCGAATGTTGCCGCCACTGGACGAGAACGGGCGCGGCACCGTGCCCTTCCGGATCGGGCGGCCGCTCGACTTCGCCGCCGTGACGGATCACGCGGACGCGTTCGGCGGCGTGCGCCTGTGCACCGACCCCGAGTCGAAGGCTTTCGGGAGCGACCTCTGCCGGAACTACCGCCGTCCGTTCAGACCCACGAGCGTCGGCGAGGGAACCAAGGACATCACGGGACGTGTCGCCAGCCTGAACTCGGCCCCACTCTGCGGTGCCGACGGCCAGCGATGTCGCGCGGCCGCGATCGACACCTGGCTCGACCTGCAGACGGCGGCGGCGAAGTTCGACGATGCGGCGCCGAGCTGCCGCTTCACGACCTTCGTCGCCTACGAGTACACGGCGACGCCCGATCTCACGAAGCTCCATCGCAACGTGATCTTCCGGAACGACAAGGTGATCGAGAAGCCCGTCAGCTACTCCGACGAGCCGACGGCGGTCGGGCTCTGGCAGGCCCTGCACGCGGAGTGCATCGAGGGGACGCCGGGCTGTGATCTGCTCGCGATCCCCCACAACCCGAATCTCAGCAACGGTCGTCTCTTCACGATCGAGTATCCGGAAGGCGCGTCGCTCGAGCAGCAGAGGCGACTGGCTGGTCTGCGCGCACACATGGAGCCCGTCGTCGAGATGATGCAGATCAAGGGCGAGTCGGAGTGCCGCGCGGGTATGTGGAAGGTGCTCGGCGCCGACGAGGACTGCGACTTCGAGAAGTTCCGACAGCTGCACGACGTCGCGGATTGTCGCGACGGGATGGGCTGGGGCGCGCTCGGCGGAAAGGGATGCCGATCGCGTCTCGATTTCGCCCGCTACGCCTTGATCGAGGGCTTGCGGGAGGCGGATCGGATCGGCGTCAATCCCTACGGCTTTGGCATGATCGGCTCGACCGACATCCATACCGGCACGCCCGGCCCGACCGAAGAGTGGGAGACGCAGACCTACGACGCGCGCGTCCCGGGCCCCGGCTACAACCTCGGCGGTCTCGCCGCCGTCTGGTCCGAGGAAAATTCGCGGGAGTCGATCTTCCAGGCGCTGAGCCGCCGCGAAGTCTATGCGACCAGCGGCCCGCGCATCCCCGTTCGGCTCTTCGGCGGCTGGGACTACCCCGCGAACCTCTGCGACTCGGATGAGCTCGTCACGGAGGGCTATGCCCGCGGCGTCCCGATGGGCGGCGATCTGCCACCCCGCCCTGCCCCGGCCGCGGGTGGCGAGGCGGCCGGTCCCGTCTTCGTGGTCTCGGCCATGCGCGACTCCGGCACGGCCGAGCATCCCGGAAACCTGCTCCAGCGCATCCAGATCGTGAAGGGCTGGGCCGACGCCGATGGCACCTTCCACCAGCAGGTGGTCGACGTCGCGGGCCGCAAGGACAACGGTGCGTCGGTCGATCCGACGACCTGCGCCGTCTCCGGTCCGGGCGAGTCGCAGCTCTGCAGCGTCTGGCGGGACCCGGACTTCGATCCGGCACGACGAGCCGTCTACTACGCGCGCGTCCTCGAGAATCCGAGCTGTCGCTTCTCGATGCGCATCTGCAACGAGGCCTCGCCCGGCAAGGAGCCGGCTGGCTGCGCCGATCCGGCGATTCCGAAGACCATCCAGGACAGGGCCTGGACCTCACCCATCTGGTATACGCCGCGATGAGCCGTGATGAATCCATGCGCGGGAAGCCGGTCGCAGATGTCTGAATCGGCCAAGGACGTCGCCCGCGCCTACTACGATGCCATGAACGGTCGTGACGTCGACGCGATCATGGGTTGCTACACGCCCGATGCGCGAACCTGGGTGCTCGGCGAAGGTCCCTTCGCCGGCTGGCATCCCGTCTCGCGCGAGATGCTCGGCGCCTTTCTCGCGACGTTCAGCGAGCTCCGGTTCACGATCCACTCGATGATCGCCGAAGGGGATCGCGTAGCACTCGAGGTCGAGTCCGAGGGCGTGCAGGCCGGGCGACCCTATGCGAACCGCTACCACAACCTGATCACGGTTCGGGACGGCAAGGTCGCCGAGCTGAAGGAGTACTTCGACACGGCCAGGGCGGGCGGCTGAGCCGCCCGCCACGCCGCGCCCTCACGCGACGCTATCACCCGGCGATCTCGATCAACCGCCCATACAGAATCCGCAGAACTTGTTGCCGTCGAGGTCGCGGAAGTAGGCGCCGTAGAAGCCCGGACCGCGCTCGCCCGGCTTGCCCTCGTCGGTCGCACCGAGGGCGAGCGCCTTCGCATGGAGCTTGTCGACGTTCTCGCGACTCTCCATGTTGAATGCGACCATCGCGCCGTTGCCGACCGTCGCCGCCTGCTCGTTGAAGGGCGTACAGATTCCGAACATGCCGTTTCCCAGCTCTTTGCCGTAGAGCACCATGCGCCCCATGTTCATGACCTGCTTGGCACCGAACTCGCCCAGCAGGGCGTCGTAGAACTCGATCGCCTTGGCCAGGTCGTTCGATCCGAAAGTCGTATACCCGATCATCTCTTCTTTCCTCCTGGGCGCGTCTCGAAACGGTCGACTGGAATGGCGATCGACTATCGCACGGCTCGGAGCCCCGCGGAGGCGCCTCCTCGTGACTCCTGGTCGTCCTCTACCCGGGCGTCTCGAAGTGCGCGCCGCCGTACCTTGCCCGCGTCGTCGCGCAGCGGCTCCTTCACGAACTCGAAGCTGCGGGGAATCTTGTAGCGAACGAGCCGATCGGCGAGGTAGTCGCGAAGTGTATCGACGTCGATCTCGTGCTCGGCCTCGACGATCGCGTGCACCGTGGCGCCGAGATCCTCGTCCGGCAGCCCGATCACGGCACACGAACGCACTTCGGGGTGGGACTCGATCGCCCCTTCCACCTCCGCCGGGTAGACGTTCGCGCCGCCACAGAGGATCAGGTCCGTCCTCCGATCGACCAGGTAGAGATAGTCGTCCTCGTCGAGGTAGCCCAGATCACCGAGCGTCTCCCAGCCGTCCTCGGTCCGGCGCGGCTCGGCGCCGAGATAGTGATACGTCGAGCCTGGTCCCCCCGGCGGCATGAAGTAGACGTCGCCGATCTCGCCGGGTGCGCAGTCCTTCCCCGCCTGATCGAGAACGCGCAGCTTGCGTCCCTCCGTCGCGCGGCCGACCGAGCCGGGCTTCTCGAGCCACTCGGTACCCGAGATGAGCGTGCCCCCGATCCGTTCGCTTCCGCCGTAGGCTTCCCAGACCCTCTCGGGGCCGATCCACTCG
Source organism: Myxococcota bacterium (assembly GCA_965223565.1). Lineage (GTDB taxonomy): Bacteria > Myxococcota_A > UBA9160 > UBA9160 > UBA4427 > UBA4427. The sequence continues at coordinate 73,766 of CBDCWV010000011.1, forward strand.
ATCCATTCGCGCTGGAGCCAGTCGGGCAGCGAGGCACTGCTCGAGACGACGCGGTGGAGCGACGAGAGATCCGCTGTGGCGCGTTCGGATTCGGGCAGCTTCCAGATGCGCAGCAGCATCGTCGGGACGAAGATCGCGAGCTGCAGTCGATGCTCCGCGATCAGCGCCAGCGCCTCACGGGCATCGAACCTCGACATCGCAACGACCCTACCGCCCCCGAGCAGGACCGTGATGCAGTTGATGAGCGGACCCGAATGGTAGAGCGGTCCCGGGATGAGGATGCTCGACCCGGGGCCGAGACCGTGGAAGGGAAGCGTCGGGTCGAGCTCGCCCGGAATATGATCGACGACGACCTTCGGACGCCCCGTGCTCCCGCCCGAGCAGATCGCCATGCGGTATTTCGAAACGCGATCGGGCAGGACACTCGCGTCCTCTTCGGAGACATCGAACCCGGCGGGACGGGTCGGCCTCTCGCCGTGGAGTCCCGGCTCGACACCGACGATCAACGCCGGCTCGACGAGCTCGACGATCGCGTCGCGCTCGCTCTGTGGGAGTCGTGCGGAGACCGGCTGTGGTGTGGCTCCGAGCTTCCAGCACGCGAAGAGCGACTCGATGAACTCGAGACCGTTCGGGAGCGCGATCGTCACGAAATCGCCCTCAGCGACACCGAGCGCGGCGAAGGCGCGCGCGCGACGATTGGATGCACGGTCGAGCTCGGCGTGGGTGGTGGCGATGCCTTCGTGGACGAAGGCCACCGCGTCGGGGCTTCGCTCGGCGTTCAGACCGAGGGCACGCCCATAGGAGTGGACCGACATCGATTCTCCCGAGCGAAGGCGGCGCTCCGCAGACGCCGCGACAAGAGGTTGGCGCGCGGATCGCCGCGCCGATTTCAGGCCGCCGCGAGCAGATCCTTCTCGACCACACCGTCTTTCAGGACGAGCTGGACGTTGTCGGGGTCGCGATGGACCGAGACGTCGACGGTCGGGTCGCCGTCGACCACGATCAGATCGGCGAGCTTACCCTCGACGATCTCGCCCAATTCGACGCCATGCCGCCCCATTGCCTGGGCCCCGTTTCGCGTCGCCCACTGCATCACTTCGAGTGGCGGCACGCCGTATTTCACGTAGGTCTCCATCTCCGAGCAATAGTCACCGTGGGGCATCATCGCGAAGCCGTAGTCGTCACCCAGTACGAGACGTACACCGGCCTGGCGCAGCTTCGGCAACATCGAGACCGTGTACTCGAATTGTCGCTTGACTCCCGCGAGACGCTCGAGCGTTTGCGCGTGTGTCTCCGGAAAGCCGTTCCCGATCGGGAAGGGACCATTCGCGTAGTCCCAGCTCTCCGCAAAGGTCATGAAGCGCTCGCTCCAGAGGTAGCTCGGGGTGATCGTCGCATCGGCCTCGAGGACGGCCTCGATTCCCTCGTCGTCTATCAGATCTCCATGGTCGATGATGTCGACACCCGCGCGCGCGCATTGGATGATGCCCGTGCGGGTGGGACAATGCGCGCGCACCATCGCGCGACGACCGTGCGCCGTTTCGACCGCGACACGGATTTCCTCCTCGCTCATGTAGTTCCAGTCGGGGATGATCTGGCTGCCGTGGCCGTCGCTGATCGCGAGCTTCACGATCTGACAGCCCCGCCCGACCTCCTCACGGATGGCCTGGCGAATATTGTCGGCGCCGTCGACACGGCGGATCAGTCCGTGATGCTGGAGGCCCATGTACCAGGAACGGTTGTCGCCATCCGCGGAGTCACCCGAGGCGATCATCTCGTGCGTGCAGGGAATCACGCGCGGCCCCTTCGTGTGACCGAGCAGGATCGCCTCTTTGAGACAGACGTCGAGCAGATCGCCGTTGCTCGAGCCGATGATGCTCGTCACCCCGCAATCGAGGGCGATCTGCGCATTGCGTGCCGCCACCATGCCGAGGAACGCGGGTGGCATGCCCTGATTCAGGTAGGGAGAGGGATTGCCCGCGTCCTCGCCGAAGCCCGTATGGAAATGGCATTGCACCATACCCGGCATCAGCATCTTGTCCGACAGGTTCCGGACGACGTCATCCGGTCGCGACTCGATCGGCGCCGTCGTCACCTGGCTGATCCGATTCCCTTCGACCACGACGCTCGTACCCTCGGGCAGGACCTTCGTCCCGTCGAAGATGCGCCCCTCTACGAAAACCGTGCGACCCATCGCCTCCGTCGTTCTCCCTGTCCTTCCCGAACTGTCTCCGTCTCCGACCCGCACGCCCGACCCGGGAGGCGCGCTCGTTGCGCGCCCGGCCCGAGTCCCGCCAGCGGACGTCGCCGCCGAATCACCCCGGAGCGTGCCAGGGGTCTGCAGTCTACCACGTCGGAGGGGCCCGAATTCGCTGCCCGCCCCCCACTCGAATCCGGTTGCAGCACCCCGGCGACCTTGCGAGAGTCGCGAGCCGAGGAGTGAAGGGATGGAAATCGCCGGAAGACGCGCACTCGTGTTGGGGGGCAGCGCCGGGATCGGACTCGCGACTGCAAGTGATCTGGTCGCGCGGGGTGCGACGGTCTTCGCTGCCAGCCGCAACGCGACCGCACGTCCGCGAGCACGTTCGGCGCTCGGCGGAAGCGAGGCGTTGCGCGACGTCGACGTGCGCGACCGCGATGCACTCGAGTCCTTGTTTCGCTCACTCGCGCCACTCGACATCCTCGTCTGCGCGGCGACCGGCGGTGAACGCGCGGTCGGTCCGTTCGTCGAAATGGATCTCGACGGCTTCCGAGACTCCTTCGACAAGCTCTGGGGCTACACCAACGCCGTCCGGCTCGGCGCGGCCCATCTCACCGAAGCGGCAGCGATCGTTCTCGTGAGCGGCTCTCCCGCCCGAAAGTGCGGACCCGGCATGTCCGCCATCTCCACCGTCGGCAACGCCGTCGAGGGCTTCGTACGCGCCGTCGCGCCGGAGCTCGCCCCCCGCCGCATCAACGTCGTCGCGCCGGGTGCGATCGTGACGGAGATGTTCTCCGACGACCTCGACGAAGCGCGGCGGATGCTCGAGGGCGCGACCAAGCAGAACCTGATCCCGCGACCGGGCCGACCCGAAGAGGTCGCCCAGGCGATTCGATTCCTGATCGAGAACGATTTCGTGACGGGCACGACCGTCGACGTCGACGGCGGCGCGCTGCTGCCATGAGCGAATCGATCGCGACGACAATCGGCTGCGCGCTCGTTTTCTTCGTAGCGGCCTGCGCGCTCGACGCCGGTCCGAGGGCCGTGTCCGAGCTCCCGATGGCCGAAGCCGGGACACCCGAATCGGTCGGACTGTCGAGCGAGGCACTGACGCGACTCGATCGCGTCTTGCGGGGCTTCGTCGATCGCGGACAGATTCCGGGCTACCAGCTCCAGATCGCCCGTTTCGGTGAAGTCGTCCACGAGAGCGTCTACGGCCATCTGGAACGGGAGACGGAACGCCCGCTTCGACGCGACACGATCTACCGCATCTACTCCATGTCGAAGGTCGTGACCGGAGTTGCGACGTTGGTCGCCTACGAGCGCGGGACGTTCCTGCTGAACGATCCGGTCTCGAAGTACCTGCCGTCGCTGGCGTCACCTCTGGTGATGGAGTGGGACGAGGACGGTGCGACGCGAACCGTCCCGGCGAGGCGCGAGATCACGATCCTCGACCTGCTGCGCCACACCTCCGGCATCAGCTACAGCTTCATGGCGCCGCCGCCGCTCGGCGAGCGCTATCTCGACGCGAGCATCACGCCGGGCATCCGCGGCGTACCGGAAGGCTCGGCCCTCGGCCCCACTGGCCAGGACGACCGGGCGACGCTCGCCGACATGGTGGAACGCCTGGGCCGACTCCCACTCATCGACCAGCCCGGCGCCGGCTGGCACTACGGCATCAACATGGACGTGCTGGGCCGCCTGATCGAGGTGACGACCGGGCAGCCATTCCCGGAGTTCCTGGCCGAGCACGTCTTCGAGCCGCTCGGCATGCGGGACAGCGGGTTCTTCGTGCCCCGCTCGGAGGTCGACCGGTTCGCCGCATCCTATCTCGCGACGCCCGAGGGCGGCATGGAGCTCGCCGACGCGCCGCGAACGAGCGAGTACCTCGAGCCGCCGGCGATGCCGGGCGGTGGCGGCGGTCTCGTCGCGAGCGCCGACGATTACATGCGACTCGCTCTGATGCTCGCGAACGGCGGCGAGCTCGAGGGGCGCCGGCTGCTCGGACGCAAGACGGTCGAGCTGATGATGTCGAATCAGCTCCCGTCGAGTGAATTCGGCCTGCGACCGATCCGCGGCTCCTCGGGCGAGGTCTACGCGAACGACGCGGCGGGCGTCGGCTTCGGACTGACCGGCAGCGTGATCACCGAGCCCGCGCTCACGGGTCTCCCGATTTCGAAGGACACCTTCGGCTGGGGCGGTGCCGCGAGCACGTTCTTCTGGGTCGACCCCGTGGAGGAGATCGCGGTCGTCTTCATGACACAGCTACTGATCTCGAATACGTACCCGCTCCGGGCGCACCTGCTGAAGGGGGTGAACGCGGCCCTGGTCGACTGATCGGAGGAACCTCCTCGAGGGCGCCCTCGAATCGGAGCCCGTCGCGAGGGGCGCTGGCTCACCCTCCTCCCGACAGTTCCCTCGCTACCCGCTCGCCCGCCAGATGTCCGGCCGCGAGCATCCACGCGATCAGGTCCGCGAACGAGCGCTCGGGCCCGATCGGATCCCGGCCGAGGATCTCACGCGCCTCGCGATCGTCGATCGGCACGCTGCGCGTGAGCACGAGCGCGGCCTCGTGCGTGAGCTGAACCGGTCGACCGAGCCGGCCTGCCGCGTCACCCGCGCGACCCATCGCGCGCAGCAGCCAGCCCGGCACGCGACGCACGCCGAGCGTCCGGCCGCTCAGATCCTCGAGCAGCGCGTGATAGCGATCGTGGGGCAGGAAGAAGGCCGGGGCCATCAGGCGTGGCGGCGGATCCTTCGCCTCGAAGACCGCTACGACGAGCGCCGCCAGGTCACGCACATCGGTCGAGGGCAGGCCGCCCTCGGTCACCAGGACGCGACCGGATTCGAGTGCGTCGGCCACGAGTTGGGGGCCGACCGAGAAGGTCGGGTCGTGTGGCCCCTGGACTGCGGCCGGATAGAGGATCGTGAGTGGCAGACGTCGAGGCGCCGGATCGGGTGTGTCCCCGTCCTGGTAGGATCGCGCCACCCGCTCCGCCTCGGCCTTCGTCGCCGCATACATCGACCTCGGCGTCCGGACGGGATCCGCCGCCGTCATGCGATCGCCATCGGGCGGGAAGAGCGCCAGGATGCTCGACATGTAGATCGCGCGAGAGAGGCCTGCTCCGCGCGCACACTCGAGCACGAGCCGCGTGCCCTCGACGTTCGTCGCGCGTATCAGCGCTTCGTCCTCGAGCTTCGGTGAGAAGATTCCGGCGCAATGCACCAGACCCTCGCAGCCCGCGAACGCCTGCGTGACGGCCGCCTCGTCGAGCACCGAGCCCATGGCGATCTCGACGTCTCGCTCACCCCGTCCGAAGGGCGCGAGCACCTTTGCGAGCTTGGCACGGTCGCGTACCAACACGCGTACCACATGACCGGCCTCGATCAGCCGAGCCGTCGTGTGGCAACCGATCAATCCCGTCGCACCGGTTACGAGAATCCTCACGATCGGCGCGCCCTCGGCTCGCTCCCGCCCTCGGCAAACGAGTCGATCATCTCAGATGATCGGCCCCAGCCAGCCCGCCCAGAGGTCGATCAGCAACAGACTGATGCCCCCGGCCGCGCTCGCCTCGAGACCGGTGCGCGCGAGCGACCAACGCGGCTCGCTCATCGTCTCGTCCAATCGGTAGACACTCGGAAAGCTCACGACGAAGTAGAGCGAGTAGAAGATCGAGCCCCATAGCAGCATCGCGCCGAGATCCACGTACCAGACGTTGCCCGACGCAGCCTGCGTGATGTACAGCCGGGTCTCCGCCCACGCGAAGAAGAGCGACGCGAGGGCGACGATCACGACCCAGGCCGCGCGCCGCCCCCAGCTCGACCAGTCGGTCGTCATCGTCCACACCCGGCGCATGCAGACGACCGCCATCGTGTGGTAGACGACGAAGAAGGCGACCGCATTCAGATACATCCCGGGCGGCACCTTCTTGTAGGCCGCTCCCGCGGTCGCCTCGTCGGGGCCGACCAGCGCCGAATCGAAATAGAGCGATACGTCGTCGAAGCGGTAACGCAGGCCCAACACGTCGAAGAAGTACTCGGTATGGAAATAGGTCACGAAAAAGACGAACACGAACATGTAGAGGTTGAACTTGAACCAGTAGCTGCTGCGCCAATCGACGCCCGATCGACGCCGCAACCACCAGGGCAACAGCACGCAATACGGAACCCACATGCCGAGGTTCTGAACCACGTGCCAGAACGTATTCGTGTCGAGCCAGCCCTGGGACTGCACGACACCGTTGTAGAGGAAGAAGACCGGCACGAACGTGAGGAAGAATTTCTCGGCCCAGGCCTTGTCCGGATTCTGCGAGAACCAGTACCCACGCGTCGAGCGAGTCGCCCGCGAGCGCGCGTCTGCAGCGAGACCGCCCCCGCCCATGCCTCGATTCGCCTCTGCGCTCTCGACCGCCGCCTGACTGCTCATCGTTCGACTCCTCCTGCGACCCACACGTGATGTCGGCTCATGAACGTCGCATCACGTAGAAGACATAGCCGAACTCCGCGAGCCCGGCGCGCACGACGGCCAGCTCCTCGTCGTACTCCGCGATCGCGGCCCGCCACTCGGCCCCTTCACGTTCGTCGCGAAGCGTCACCAGACGTTCCTCGATCAGATCGTAGTAGTCGTCCCACCAATCCCGCGCCGGGAGCACGAACTCGCCGATCGCCTCGTAGCCCGCATCTCGAATCTGCCGACGATTCGATTCCGGGTGGCCAATGCCCGGATAGTCCGCTTGCCAGAACGCGCGACTCCGCGGCGACGGATCATCGACGAGCCAGACCACCTCCGAGACCGCGAGTACGCCACCGGGTCGCAGCAGTCGTCGCCACAGCCGCAGTCCGGTCGAAAAGCCGAGATTATAGATCGCACCCTCGGACCAGATCACGTCGTAGGCGCCGTCGGGATCGCTCAGCTCCGCCATCGACGCCTGCCGCGTCGTGATGCGATCCGCGAGTCCGGCCGCCCGTGCAGCCCGCTCGAGCTGCTCGAGAAACGGCCGCAGCAGATCGACGGCCCAGACGTGGCCACCGGTCGCCTGCGCGAGCACGAGCGACTGGCGACCCGGGCCGCAGCCGAGATCGAGGATCCCAGGCCGCTCGGGCAGGGGACCGGCGAGCGCAAGTGCCCGGCGCGTCGAAGCGTCGCTGCCCGGACCCTGCTTGGGCAGATCCCGATGAAGGCGCCAGAAGACCTCGGTCCGGACACGCATTCGCTCCGCCTCGAAGGCTTCGGCGTCCGGGTCGTTCATGAACGTGAAGCTAGGGAACCTCTGCAGAACCCGCCCAACATGGTACAACCGCTTCGGGGGGGCAGAGAGATGTCGAAGCAGCAGACTTTCGCGGGCGAGGCTTGGAAGCGGAAGGGCAAGGTGACGCGCCGAGAGCGTTTCCTGGCCGAGATGGACGCCGTGATCCCCTGGGATCGTCTCTTCGAGCTGATCCGACCCCACTACTACGCCCCGTCGGGTCAGGGCCGGAAGCCACATGATCTCGAACAGCTGCTTCGGATCTACTTCCTCCAGCAGTGGTTCGACCTGTCGGATCCGGCCGCCGAGGATGCGATCTACGACTCGGAGTCGATGCGCCGCTTCGCGGGCGTCGAGCTGGGCGACGACAAGGTCCCGGATGAGTCGACGATCCTGCGCTTCCGACACTTTCTGGAACGCGAAGGTCTGACGGAGGGGATCTTCGAGGCCGTGAAGGATCTGCTCGCCGAGAAGCGCCTGACCTTGCGCTCGGGCACGATCGTGGACGCGACGATCATCTCGGCTCCGAGTTCGACAAAGAACAAGACGAAGAGCCGAGACCCTGAGATGAAGCAGACGAAGAAGGGCAACCAGTGGCACTTCGGCATGAAGCTCCACGTCGGAACCGATCGCCGGGGGTTGGTGCATAGCCTGACGGCGACCGATGCAGCGACTTCGGATATCAGCCAGCTCCCGGATCTTCTTCACGGTGAAGAGACAACGCTCTGGGGCGACCAGGCCTACTGGAAGGCGGCCGATCGCGAAGCGTTCGAGGCGGCCGGCGTGCGCTACCGCGTGAACCACCGCGCGGCGGGCGGGAACAAGAACCTCTCGGATCGGTGGCGACGGATCAACCGCGCACGGTCTCGCACGCGAGCGCGAGGCGAGCACGCGTTCCGGATCGTGAAGCAGCTCTGGGGCTTCACGAAGACGCGGTACCGCGGGATCGCGAAGAATCTGGCTCGGGCACAGACGATGTTCGCGCTCGCGAACCTGTACGCCGTGCGACACAAGCTCATCCCACCCGGAGCGAGGGAAGCGCTGTGATCTCAGCGTCCCGAGGCCGGGGCGGGAGGGGGTGCCGCGCGCAGTTCGGAGACGCGCCCTCGATCGACGGACGAGCTACGAGGGACGCGCGCGTCGAGAATGTTTGAGCACGGTGCCCCCTCCCGCCCCGGCCCTGGCACGGCGGCGTGTGCAGAGGTTCCCTAGCCGATACGGTCGCGAATGCCGTTGCGACCTCGTGACCCGTCGACGCGCTCGAGGCCCGCGACCGAATGGTCGGGGGCCAGCCGGACCGTCCAGTCCGCGCACCCGGGCAGCTCGCGCATCATGCGCCGCGTGATCCGTTCGTAATGATCGACGAATCGATCGAGGGCTTCGTCGCGTTGGCGCAGCTCGAACGGTAGAGATCGTTCCTGCTGGCGACGCCAGCGTCGCACGGCCTCGAGGTCCGGAGCCGCGAGAAAGACCAACGCCTCGAGCTCCCGAAAGAGCCGCGCGTAGTCGCTGCGCAGCGCGACCTCGACCGCGCCGCGCCAGGCGCCGTCCGGATCCGCCTCCCGCTCGAGTCGATTGACGGGCCGTGCGAGGTCCTCATCGGACGGCGCGGGCCCCGCACCGAGGCACCAGCCCTCGAGCAGGACCAGATCGCAGCCGGCTTCCTGCTGGTATTCCTCGATCCGATCGTCGAGCCCTTTGTCGAATCGGGGCAGCCAAACCCACCCGGGCTCGCCGAGACGCCGGAGTACCTCGCGACACCGTTCGACCTCATGCGTGCCGGGCGGCCCGCGTGTCGCAAAGAGCGGATGCACGCGTGCAGCCAATGCGTTCCGCGCGTCGCGCGAGAGATAGAAGTCGTCGAGCGAGATCGTGCCGACCCGCATCCCGAGTCTCCTGCTCGCCTGCTCGATCAGCCGGGCGAGCGTCGTCTTGCCCGTCCCCTGTCCGCCTGACAAGCCGACGCGGCGCGGGCGCGAACGCAGCCAATCCGACACGAGCAGCACGGCGAGCTCGCGAAAGTCGGCGGGCGCCGCAGGATCGAGCGCGTCCAACGCTTCGCGCTCCGCCGCTCCGATTTCGCACCCGGCGAGCCGTGCGAGTCGCATGACCGGGAATCCTCCGCCGCATCGGATCGAGCGCCGCTGCGGAATGCTAGCGTCGCCCGGCGAACGGATGGCGGGACACCGCGACTTGACGAACCGACTCGAGGACTACGACGACGTCTCGGTCTACGGGATCGATGCGACACGACGCGAATCGCTGTTGGCCTCCCATCGAGAGTGCGCCGTCGTCTGGAGTACCGCCGACGGCTGGCCCGTCGGCGTGATGCATCTCTACGTGTTCCGGAACGGACGCTTCTGGATCACCTGCACGGGACGCCGCAAGCGTGTGACCGCTCTGCGCACGCGACCCAGGAGCTCGGTGATCGTCGCTTTCGAGTCGGAGCAGACGGTGACGGCGAAGACGCGCGCACGGGTCCACGACCACGGCTCGGCGCACCACGACTGGTTCTACCGCGCGCTCGCGGAGAGGGTCCTCCCGAGTCAACCGGCCGCGATCCGCGATGCCGGGGAAGCGGCCTGGATCGAACGCCTCGATAGCCCCGACCGGGTCGTGATCGAGCTGGTCCCCGAGAAGTGGATCAGCTTCGACGGTCGCAAGGTCGTCGCGCACGCCGAGGGCCGCTGGCAGCCCGGAGAGCCCTGGCGCGAGCCGCTCGCTCAGTCTCCCGAAGTCCGGTAGTCGCCGAACTTCTCGTCGCGCTTCTGGAGCGCACTCGTCAGCTTGCCGGCACCCGCACCCGTCTGACCGATGAACTCCTCGAAGCTCTTCTGGTGGATCGCGAGCGAGCAGAGCTCCGTACCCTGACGAATGCCCTGGCGCAATCCCATGACCTCCATCTGGCGATGGACGGCGCGTTTGTTCAGCTGGACGATATCGGGCGGCAGCGACGCGATTCGCGTCGCCATCTCGAGCGTCCTGGCCTCCAGCTGATCCGCGGGATAGGCGCGGGTCGCCCAGCCCCGCTCGGCGGCCTCGATCCCATTGATCGAGTCGCCGGTCAGCATCATCTCCATGCCTCGGCGCATACCGACCAGCCAGGCGTGGAATTGCATGTCGGGCACACCGAAGCGCACGGCCGGGTATCCCATCTGCGCATCCTCGGCCATGTAGACCACGTCGCAACCGGTCGCGAGCTCGCTGCCACCTGCCAGACAATAGCCGTGCACCTGAGCGATCACGGGCTTCGAGAGCTCCCAGATGCTCATCCAGCCCTCGGTCACGTGGCGCGGGTACTGCCCCTCCCCGGGCGGCGTGAAGAAGGGATACTCGAGTCCCTCGTTGCCCCCGCCGAGGTCGTAGCCCGCCGAGAAGCACGAGCCGGCCCCGCGCACGATCATCACGTGGACGTTCTCGTCCTGATCTCCCTCGCGCAGCGCATGCAGCACCTCGGCCCGAAGTGCATGATTGAGGGCATTGCGCTTCTCGGGACGATTGAGCGTCATGCGCCGTACGTGCGGCGCCGGCTCGTCGACCAGCAGGACGGTGTAGTCGCCTGCGGACCGGGGCCAGCTCGGCGCGAGCTCGTCCTCGGCGGCACCCCCCTTCGATCGATTGTCGTAGCTCATGGATTCTGGACTCCTCGCGCGTCGGCTCTGCGACCTTCCCGGACCCGAGAGACGCTACCGTGTCGAGCGATCACGTGCGACGAGGAGGGCGGCATGAAACGAACGGCACTGATCACCGGGGCCTCGGCGGGGCTCGGCGCCGAGTTTGCGCGACAGCTCGCCCAGCAGGGCAACGACCTCGTCCTCGTCGCACGCCGCCGCGAGAAGCTCGCGACCGTCGCGAAGTCGATCCAGCAGGACCATCCCGTCGCAGTCCACACCGTGAGCGCCGATCTCGCCGACCGCTCGGCACCGAGCGAGATCCTCGCGTTCACACGCGATCATGGCCTGTCGATCGACTACCTGATCAACAACGCGGGGAGCGCGGGGCCGAACATGTTCGAGCAGGCCGACTGGGACGCGCAGGCCTCGTTTCTCGAGCTGATGATGCTCTCCGTCACGCAGCTGTGTCATCACTTCATCCCGTCGATGCAAGAGCGGGGATTCGGCCGGGTCGTGAACGTCTCCTCGTTCGCCGGGCGCCTCGCGCGACCGGCGGGCGGCCACTACGGGCCGTCGAAGGCCTACTTGATCGCGCTGAGCGAAGAGCTCGCCCTGATCCTGAGAGGAACGGGCGTCCATGTCTCGGCCCTCTGCCCGGGCTTCACGCATACGGATTTCCACACACGCGCGGACCTCGCGGAAATGAAACGCGGGATGCCCGGATTCTTCTGGTACGACGCCTCGACCGTCGTGCGAGAGGGCCTCGAAGCCGTCGAGCGCAACAAGCCGATCATGGTCTCGGGGCGCCTCTATCGGCTGCTGGATCCCTTCGCCCAATCCGTCATCTTTCGACCCCTCTTCAAGGCCTTTGCGCCGGGACGCTAGCGCCGTGCTGAAGCCCGAAGCCTTCGAGATCGAGATTCCAGAGGCCGACCTCGACGATCTGCGCACACGACTCGCGCGATTTCGCGCCGCGCCGGATTTCGCGAACGAGGATTGGCGCTACGGCGTGAACGGCGACTATTTGGCGCGTTTCGTCGAGAGCTGGCTCGAGGGCTTCGACTGGCGCGCGCAGGAAGCGGAGATGAACCGCTTCGAACATTTCCGCGTCGAGATCGAGGATGTGCCGATCCACTACCTGCGACGCGCTGGAGTCGGTCCGAATCCGATCCCACTCGTGCTCACGCACGGCTGGCCGTGGACCTTCTGGGACTACCGCTACGTGATCGAGCCACTCGCTGATCCCGAGCGATTCGGCGGCGATCCGGCCGACGCCTTCGACGTCATCGTCCCGTCGCTACCCGGCTTCACCTTTTCCGGACCACTCCGCAAGACCGGGATCAACTGGATCCGCACCGCAGACCTCTGGGCGCGCCTGATGCGCGACGCGCTCGGCTACGAACGGTTCGCCGCGGCGGGGGGCGACTGGGGCGCCTTCGTGACGGCACAGCTCGGTCACAAATACGCGGACCGGCTGATCGGAATCCACGAGGCCTTTCCCGCGATCCCCGGACTCGACTACTACGCCATCGACGAAGCGGACTATGCATCCGACGAGGCCGATCTCTACGCCCGACGCGCCGTGAGCGAGCCCCTCACGACCAGCCACATGGCGGTTCATTCGAGCGATCCGCAGACCCTCGCCTTCGCGCTCGAAGATTCCCCGGTCGGACTCGCCGCGTGGATCCTCGAGCGGCGCCGGAACTGGTCGGATTGTAGCGGCGACGTCGAACGCGCCTTCTCGCGCGACCACCTCTTGACGACGGTCAGCCTGTTCTGGCTCACACGATCGATCGGCACCTCGCTTCGCTTCTACTGGGAGACGGCGCGGCAGCCCTGGCAGCCGAGCCATGACCGACGACCGACCGTCGAAGCGCCGACTGCGTTCGCCGTCCTGCCCCAGGACGTCTTTCCGCTACCCCGCCGTATCGTCGAGGAACACGTCCGTCTGGAACAATGGTCCCGCCTACCGCGGGGTGGTCATTTCGGGGCCGCCGAGGTACCGGACCTGATCGTCGACGATCTTCGCCGCTTCTTCCGCGGCCGCCGAGACGCGCAGCCGGACTCGTAGCCGCGCAGCCGCCGCAAGAGGGATCTCGTCCCGGACACGGTCTCAGAGTTGCTAGCGTCCTCGCAGAGAGCTCGCGGATGCGACTGACGAGGAGGAGAGATCGATGGGTCAACTCGAAGGGCGCGTCGCGATCGTGACCGGCGCCGGGCTCGGTATCGGCCGGGCGATCGCACAACGATTCGTCGAGGAAGGCGCGCGCGTCGTGGTCGCCGAATTGAAGCCCGAGCCCGGCCAGCAGGCGGCCGACGAGCTCGGCGAGCAGGCCTGCTTCGTCCATACGGATGCCGGCGACAAGGCGAGTGTCGAGCAGATGGTGGCGGCGACCGTCGACCGCTTCGGCACGCTCGACATCCTGGTGAACAATGCCTGGGGCGGTGGCCGGATCTGTCGCATCGAGAACAAGACCGAGGAGCTGATGAACCACGGCCTCGGGATCGGTTTTCTCGGGCCCTTCTGGGCGATGGTCGCCGCCCAGAAGATCATGAAGGCGAAGGGCTGGGGACGCATCATCAACGTCTGCTCGCTGAACGGCGTGAACGCGCATATGGGCACAGCCGAATACAACACCAGCAAGGAGGCGCTGCGCGCCGCGACCCGGACGGCCGCTCGCGAATGGGCGGGCTACGGCATCACGGCGAACGTGATCTGCCCGGCAGCCAAATCGAACTCGTTCGCCCAGACCATGTCCCAGCATCCCGAGCTCATCAAAGCGACCGACGCAGCCAACCCGATGGGACGGATCGGCGACTGCTACGAGGACATCGCTCCGGTCGCCCTATTCCTCGCGAGCGAGGGCTCCCGCTATCTGACGGGGAACACGCTCTTCGTCGACGGCGGCTCGCATATCAACGGCTCCGCCTGGGCACCGGACCTGGAGAATTGACGCGCACAGGGCGATCTCAGTAGAACTGCGCTGCCCAGCGTCGATAATCCGCAATCGGGCCATCGCCTTCGCAGAGTCCGGGCGTCTCGCGGTATTTCTTGTTCTCCCAGATCGCGAAATCCTGCTCGGCGAAGACGGCGTGCTCGGCCATGTAGGCGCGAATCTCCCCGCGCACCCCCTCTTCGTCCTGATCCCCGATCCGCGCGATCACACCCATCCGCACGTGTGTCGTCTCGCCATCGATCGGCGTGAGCCCCGTCGCGACGACCGTGTCGTAGCTGCCTGCCTGACGCAGCCAGCTGAAGCCCATGCCCCAATTCTCGCCATGCATCGTGAGCTCGTCGGTCCGGCCGCCTAGCGTGCTGACGTTCTTCGATCCACCCACTTGCCACAGAAACGACCCCGTCCGAAATTCGCAGCTGCGATCGTCGGGCACCGGCATGTGGTGTACGCGATCGAAATGGGGCCAGTCGATCCCGTTCTCCGCCATTTCCTGTGGGTGCGTCTTGACCGTCCACTCCCAGCGCAGCCAGCTGCTGAGCCAATCCGATTCGCCCCAACCTGCGATCTCGGGGATCTCGAAGCTCGGTTTTCGACCCTGTGCGTCGTACCAGACGAAGATCATGCCGTTGCGCTCGACGACGGGATACGCCTCGGCGCGCACGCCCGCCGGCACCCGCTTCGCGTAGGGAATTCCGGCGCAAGCCCCCGCGCCATCCCAGCGCCAGCCATGGAAGGGACACTCGAGCGTGTCGCCAACGACCTGGCCGCCGACGCCGAGATGGGCGCCCAGATGAGGGCAATAGGCGTCGAGCACCGCGACCTGCCCGCTCTCGCCGCGAAACGCCACGAGGTCGCGAGCGAGGTAGCGGAGGCGTTCGACCCGGCCCGGCGGCAGCTCGTCGGCGTAGGCGACGACATACCAGCTATTCGGAATGCCGAATGGAAATCGAGACATGGCTGGGGACTCCCGCACGACGGCGCCGGTGGGGCGCATCGCTCGATCTTACCCGATATTCGAGGGTGTCCTCGGCCGCGACCGGGATTGCTAGCCTTCGGGTAGGATCTTTCGTCTCGCGTACGCGGGAGCGACACGCGAGCGAGCGACCATCCTCGAGGAGAATTCGATGTCCCGACTCGACCAGCGCGTCGCGATCGTGACCGGCGCCGCGCGTGGCGTCGGCGCCACGATCGCACGCACACTGGCAGACGCGGGCGCACGCGTCGTAGTCGGCGACGTGCTCGTGGCCGAGGGTGAGAAGGTCGCGAGCGAGATCGGCGAGCGCGCCCGATTCGCACAGCTCGACGTGACGCGCGAGGAGGACTGGGCGCGCGTCGTCGAGGAGGTCCGAAACGATCTGGGTCGGATCGACGTGCTCGTCAACAATGCGGCCATCCTCCATCTCGGCACGCTCGAGAACACGCCCCCCGACGTGTTTCGGCGCGTACTCGAGGTCAACGCCGTCGGTCCTTATCTCGGCACGCGCGCCGTGATCGCCACCATGAAGGCCCAGGCCAAGGGGTCGATCGTGCATATCGCGTCGATCGACGGAATGGTCGGTATGAATGGCGTGAGTGCCTACTCGACGAGCAAATTCGGCGTCCGCGGGCTCGCCAAATCGTCCGCGCTCGAGCTGGGACGCGCCGGCATCCGCGTCAATTCCATCTGCGCTGCGGGCGGCAACCCCGAGATGTACGGACCGTGGCTCGAGCATCTGGGCGCGATCGGCGACCAGACCCAGGCCTACAACGACAATCGCGGCATCCCCGGACCCGTCGCATTCGAGGCGATCGCGAACGCCGTGCTCTATCTCGCGTCGGACGCGAGCGAGGGGGTGACGGGGATCGATCTGCCGGTGGACGGTGGGGCGACCGCGGGCAAGTTCATCCTCGGCTTCAACTCTCTCTGAGCCGACCCGAGTCTCCCCGAGCGGCGCGAAGAATCGACGCCGCACGCCGACTCAAGCATTGCCTTCGAGCTCGCGCGCACCCTCGAGGTCGAAGAAGGCGCGCATGCTGCACACGCGCCCCGCACCATCGATCTCGGCGACGTCGATCACGTCGAGCTCCAGGAGCCTGCCCGCCTGTCGAACGCGAGCGAGCAGCGGCACGGCCGCCTCGCTGCCCGCCACGCACACCGGGCCCGCGACGGCCAGCGACTCCGCGAGCTCGTTGTCACGATAGAAGGCGCGCACGGCGTCGATCCCGTCGTGTACCGGTCCGCCGACGGGAATCTCGATGCGTGCGTCCGGCGCATAGATCGACAGGATTGCGTCGACGTCCGTCGCTGTCACGGCGCGCGTGTACTTCTCGAAGATGGCCTCGAATACGGCCTTCTGCCCCGTTGTGGTCATGCCCATCCTCTCCCGTCTCCCGCTCGATGCGCTCGTTCGCTCACGGCACCACGATGCCACCCGCGCGCCAGGTGTCCTACGCGACGACCGAAGCGGGACGCGACTACGCCTGCTGCGACCGCGACAGGGCGCGAAGCTGCGCGAGTGCGGGATGGTGCGCGAGCAGACCACCATCGACGCAGAGCACCTGGCCAGTCATGAAGCGTGCGGCGTCCGACGCCAGGAAGACGACGGTATCCGCGATGTCCTCGGGTCTTCCGAGATCCGGAGTGAGCGTGTTCTCGAGGTAGACCGACACGGCTTCGGGCGGCACGTTCGCTTCGAGCGCGGGCGTCGCGATCACACCCGGCGCGATCGCATTGCAGCGAATCCCCCGCTTGCCATATTGCGTCGCGACGTATTGCGTCAGCGACTGCAGCCCCGCTTTCGAAACACCGTACGCCGCGCGCGAGGCGTCCCCGACGAGTCCCGAGGCGGATGAGGTGTTGATGATCGTGCCGCCGCCGCGGCGCAGCATCTCCGGAATCGCGAAACGACACCCGAGCATGGGACCACGCAGGTTCACACGCAGCGTCCGGTCCCAGACTTCGACGTCCATCTCCGCGATCTCGAGATCGCGACTCATCAGGGCGGGATCGGAATCGGCCGCGTTGTTGTGCAGGATGTCGAGGCCGCCGTAGGCCTCGACCGTCTTGCCGACCATCGCCTCGACCGAGGCTTCGTCGCCGACATCGGCAGCCACGCTCCGCGCCGTATGACCGGCTGCCCGAAGCGCCTCGGCCGCCTCGTCTGCGGCTCGCTCGTCGAGATCGGCGATGACGACCGACGCTCCGGCCCGCGCCAGTGCGGTCGCCGACGCACGACCGATTCCGGACGCGGCGCCCGTCACGATCGCGATTCGCCCACCGAGCAAAGCCGCCCCATCTGTCACGCGAGGTTCCTCTCGAAACGCGGAGAAGGCTCGACCGGTTCCGCATCCGGCCGCACGACGGGGCTCGAAGCCGGCCGGGATCGCTCGGCGCCCGAAGCCGAAACGACGCCCCCGGCCAGAAGGAGTATCGTCCCGGAGCGATCGGACCGCCAATCGATCAGGCCACGGTCGCGGACCTCGACGAAGGCCAGGTGTGTCGTCGGAGGTCACGACGAGGCCAATGGCCGCCGCGCGCGAGGAGGGGTATGACGATCGAACAGACGCGACTGATCGCGACCGGCGGTCCCTCGACGGAGCGTCTCGCGAAGGCGCTCGACGCCGACTTCGAGCGCCTCCCCTCCGTCGAAGCACCCGAATCCTTCGAATCCTGGCGGATGGACGCCCTCGCCGCGCGTGCCAGCTCCCGGCGCATCGTCGTCGCCGTCTGGAACGATTCCGCCGCCCCGGGCGAACTCCTCGGCGTCGACGCGGATGCCTGGCGAAAACGCTTCGAGCTGCCCTACCTGCTCTGGAATTTCGCGCTCGGCGTGGCAGGCCAGCAGGCTTCCGACGGCGGCGCGATCGTCGCGGTCGTGCAATCGCCGGCTGCCCTCGATTGTCCCGGCTGGACACCCGAATTCGCGATCGCCGACGGCCTGCTCGCGCTCGTGCGCTCCGTGGCGGCCGCGGAGGGAGCCCGCGGCGTTCGCGCGAATCTCGTGACGACCCCGGTCGGGCTCGTCGAGGGCGAGGTCGTCGCGCCTCCGCCGCCCCTCTCTGATTTCCCCGGGACGATCGAAGAGCATGTCGCGGGCGCGGTCCGCATGCTGCTCTCGTCGGACGCACAGGGGCTCACGGGACGCGTGCTCGCCGCCGACGGGGGCCGCGCTCTATGAGCGAGCCGAAGCGGGAGAACGCGATGTCGAACGCGGGGAGTGAGCTCGTACGCAAATCGATCATCGTGACCGGTGCGACGGGCGGCGTCGGACGCGGCGTCGCAATCGCCTGTGGCGAGGCGGGTTGGTCGGTCTGGATCGCGGCGCGACGGGAGAAGGAAGGTCTTGCAGTCGCTCGCGAGGTCGACGCCGCGGGCGGTGTCGGCCGTTTCGTTTCGTGCGACGTCGGCGACCCCGACTCGGCCGCCGCGGCGATCGACGCGGTCCTCGCGCGGGACGGTCGACTCGACGGGATCGTGCACAACGCGACGAGCGGGCTCTCTCCCGTTCCCTGTCCACTCCACGAAGTCTCGCTCGCCGACTTCCAGAACCACATCGACGTCGCCCTCGGTGCGCTTCACAGCCTGGCGCACGAGGGCCACGCAGCCCTCGCGGCGAGTGGCGGATCGATCCTGCTGATGACGTCCGAGGCCGGCTTCGAGGGCAAGGCGAAGCTCTCCCCCTATGCCGGTGTCAAGGGCGCCCAACGGGGCTTCGCACGGGCGTTGGCGCGCGAATGGGGCCGCGACGGAATCCGGGTCAACTCGCTCGCCCCGCTCGCTTCGACACCCGCCATGGAACGCGCGCTCGAGCTCGACCCCGCCATGGCGAGCCGTCTGTTCGGACGCAATCCGCTCGGCCGGCTCGGCGACTCGACCGACGATATCGGACGCGCCGCGCGCTTCCTGCTCTCGGACGATGCACGCTATGTCACGGGGCACACGCTGATGGTCGACGGCGGCAGCTGCCCGTCGATCTGACCGAATGGGATCCGATCGAGCCGGACCTATCGTTCGATTCGAACCGGCAGGCGCTCCGGACCGTATTCCTGGAGGTGCTGAACGCATTCCCAGACGAAATCCGGCGCGAGCGAAACGCGCGCCTCGGCCATCAGCGCGAGGATCTCCTCGAGCGCCACCCGGCCGACCATACGCGTCAGGTGGTTTCCCAGACAGACATGCGGGCCGATGCCGAAGGACAGGTGTTCGGGCGGACCCTCGCGGTCGAGGCGAAACGTCTCGGGATCGGGGTAGACGGCTTCGTCGCGATTCGCCGCTGCGATGTGCAGCATGATGTGCTCACCGGCGTAAACCCGCGTACCGCCGATCTCACCATCCTCGCGGGCCCTCCGCATCAGAAACGTGACGGGCGCCTCGAGTCGCAGGGATTCCTCGACCGCCCTGGGAATCAGGGCCGTGTCCTCGCGCAGAGCGGCCTCGAAGCCCTCGTCACTGAGCAGCCGGTAGATCAGGTTGCCGAGCATGTAGCTCGCGGAGAGTGAGCCCGAGAGGATGTTCACGACGAGCGTGCGAACGTGGTGGGCGCCGATCGACCAGCCGTCGTCGCCGCGCGTGCGCACCATCAGACCGAGCAGGTCGTTTGGCACGTCCCCTTCGGCTTCGGCTCGCTCGCGGATCAACCCGTCGAGACAGGCGGCGAGCTCCGGAAACGACGGCTCGATCCCCTCGCCCCGCTCGGTCCGGCCCGTCGTCGGCCAGCTGCTGTGCAGGAGCTCGTTGCACCAGCCCATCACGTCGTCGTGCAGCCCATCGGGGATACCGATCTCATGGGCCGAGACCGAGCCCGGCAGGGGAATCGCGAAGCCCTCCATCATGTCGCCACCCCCGCCCTCGGCGAGTGCCGAGAGCCGCCGCCGCACGTTCGTCCGCGTCCAGGCCTCGGCTTCGGCTGCGCGTCCACGCGTGAAGCCCTTGAGCAGGATGCGGCGGATCTTCGGGTGGAGCGGCGCGTCGAGCTCACCGAGAAAGCTCTCCTCCGTCGCGACGACGACGCCGGGCGCCCGCATGTCGCCGACGCTCGAAAAGCGCCGGGCATCGCGAAACGCGCGACTCGTGTCGTCGTAGCGCGTCGTGATCACGACGTTCTCGGCCGGGCGACAGACGGGCTTTTCGCGCCGTATCCGCGCCATATGGGCGAAATCCTTGGCCTGGTCCGGGTCGGTCGGATCGAAGGCGTAGGCACGGTCGACGGGCGCGGCAGTCACCCGGTCGGTCTCGGATCCGTGAGACTCGGCGCTCATGTCACTGCTCCTTTCGGACGCCGCGTCACGGCGGGATCGAATCGAACGGGCGCAGATGCGACGCCGCGCGTCGGAACGAGCTGATTGCGCACGATCGCGTCCTCGTCGATCGCATAGTCGGGGATGCGCTCGAGCAGGGCTTCGAGTGCGATACGGGTCTCGAGACGCGCCACTGCGTTTCCGAGACAGAAATGGATGCCGTGCCCGAAGGTCCAGTGGTTCTTGGCATCCCGCTCCAGATCGAGTTCCTCCGGGCGCTCGAAGACCGTCTCATCGTGATTGGCCGAGCCGTAGAGGAGCAGCACCTGATCGCCTTCCGGAATCGTCGTCCCGCCGATCTCGACGTCGCGGGTCGTCACGCGCGCAAGTCCCTGCACGGGTGAAACGAAGCGCAGAATCTCCTCGAGCGCCTGCGGCCAGCGCGTCGGATCGCGTACGAGCTTGGCACGCTCGTCGGGAAATCGGGCCAGGGAGATGATCCCGTTGGCGATCATGTTCATCGTCGTGTTCTGGGACGCGTCGTGCAGCAGCGAGCAGAAGCCGCCGATCTCCTCGTCGGAGAGCGCCTCCCCCTCGGCCTGGTTGTGGAGGATCTGCGAGATCAGATCGTCGGAGCGATGGCTGCGTCGCTCCGCGACGAGCGACGTCCAATAGCGATCCATCTCGGCGTAGGCGGCGAGCGCCGCCTCGCTCGTGAAGTCCGAGCCCGCCAGCGTATCGAGATTCCACTTCAGGAATTGCTCACGGTCCGATGTCGGCAGGTCCATCAGCTCGCACATCGTGAGCGTCGGAATCAGCTGTGAGTAGTCGGTCGCCGCATCGAAGGCCCCGCCGTCGAGCATCGCATCGATCAGCGTCTCGGCGCTCCGGCGAACGTTCGGCTCGAGCGAGCGCACCCGCATCGGCGTCAACACGCGCGCGAGAATGGCACGCAGCTCGTCGTGACGCGGCGGATCCATGTTGAACATGTTCGGCGGGATGAGCGAGATATCCGTATCGATCAGCGTCCCCCGAGCGGACGAGAAGGTGCGCCAGTCCGCGAGTGCGTCGTTCACGTCCCGCGCGCGCGTGATCAGCCAGTAATGCGGCCAGACGCGCGCCTCCGCGGTCGGCCGACGATAGGCCGGCGCATGATCGCGCAACGCCTTGTAGTAGGGATAGGGATCGCCGAAGAACCGCGCATCGAAAGGATCGAAGTCGAAGGCGGGATCGCGCGGGTCGAGACCGCTCACGAACGCAGGACCTCGCCGCTCCTCGGTCCGACGTGCTCGTCGTTCTCGAGGATCATCTTCCCGTTGCAGAACGTCGCCCGATAGCCACGCGCCCTCTGCACGAAACGACCGGCTCCGCCGGGGAAATCATGCACGAATTCCGGCATCCGCTCGCTCACGCGCGCGAGATCGATCACGTTCACGTCGGCCTTCTTGCCGGGCGCGAGCACGCCGCGATCGTGGCATCCGATGATTCGCGCCGGCGCGGACGTCATGCGACGAATCGCCTCCTCGGCGCTGAAGAGGCCTTCCCGGCGCACCCAATGGGCCAAAACGAAGGAACACCAGCCCGAGTCCATCACCTGCCCGACGTGGGCCCCGGCATCTCCCAGGCCCGGCAGGACCTCGCCTCTGGAGATCAGATCGGCGACGGCGCGCAGGTTCGGATTGAAGAGTCGCAGCACGAAGAGCGCCTTGCCGTCGCGCTCGCGGCTCATACGCAGGAACGTCTCGGCCGGATGCTCGCCCTCGGCTTCGGCCATCAGGCGCACGTCGCTGCGTTCGTCGAAGAGGTAGTCGGGCTCCTCGGCGTCGCCGAGCCAGAAGAGCGGCACACGCGCGAAGACGCCCGTATCGCCCTTGGCGTCTTCGACCAGTCGTGCGACGAGCGCGGAGTCGCCGAGGGCCGCGAGCCGACCTTCGAGATCGAGCGCCGCCAGCTCCTGCCAGGCCCCCGCCTGCCAGGGCAGTGTATTGACGAGCCCCGCCACGAAGCCCGAGCCACGCGGAATCGCAACGCCGTTCACGTCGAGGCCGTCGGCGCGCATCGCGTCGATCCGATCCGTGAAGAGCCGACCCGACGCGTCCGAGCGACCGGCCGTGATGCTGAAGAGGACTCGGTCGCCCGTCGTCTCCGCCTCGCTTCGGATCAGCTCGAGCTCGCCTTCGAAGTCGCCCGACATGTTGAGCACGTTCTGCATCAGACCGCCGCCGGCCGCCTTGACGGCCTCGGAGATACGCAGGAGCTCGGCGTGGCTGGCGTGGGTACCGGGGACGTCGCGGCCGTCGGGTAGGACGTGACCGATGATGCGGGAGGTCGAGAAGCCGACGGCACCCTCGTCGATCGACGCACCGACCACCTCCGCCATGCGGTCGAGCTCGGCCTCCGAAGGCGCCTCGTCGACGGCGCGCTCTCCCATGACGTAGAAGCGCACGGCACAATGACCGACCAGTCCCGCAACGTTGATCGCGGGCCGACGGCCTTCGATCGCGTCGAGATAACCGCCGTAGCCCTCCCAGTTCCAAGGCAATCCGCCGAGGATCGCCTCGGCGGGAATATCCTCGACCGTCTCCATCATGTTGGCCAGCGTCTTCGCGTCACCGCTTCGCACCGGCGCGAACGTGACACCGCAATTGCCGAGCAACGCCGTCGTCACGCCGTGCCAGCTGATCGGCGTCAGGTAGGGATCCCAGCCGATCTGCGCATCGAGATGGGTGTGGATGTCGACGAAGCCCGGCGTCACGGCGTGCCCCGCCGCATCGAACTCGCTGCGTCCCGGCGCCGCGACCCGACCGACCGCACTGATCGTATCTCCGTCGATCGCGAGGTCCCCGCTTCGGCCCTCCCGGCCCGTCCCGTCGATCAACCATCCGTTTCGAATCACGAGATCATGCGCCATGGTCGATTTCCTCGCGGGCAGCCGGCCGTTGGCATCGGCGGCCGTATCAGCCGAGGCACGCCAAGGGCATCGAACTCGAGAATACCACGGGGGCCTGCCGCGTCCCGCGAGGCGATCGCGCCGTCGATCGACCGGTCGACGTGTGCATCCACGCACGCGCCTAGACGGAACGGAGTCAGACGTGGGCTGCGTCCGCGTCGGATCCCGGCAGCGCGGCCTCGGGCACGCGCAAGGGCACCAGCAAGAGTGCGGCGACGAGGAGTACGCCCATGAAGAGCTGAAAGGCCAGCACGTAGCTCCCCGTCGCGTCCCGGATCGCGCCCAGGATCGGATAGACCGGCGTGACCGACAGCGAGATCACCGGGGACATCAGCCCCATCGTGCGACCGAAATTCTGTACCCCGAAGATCGCCGGCACCATCGCGTTCCAGACGGGCAAGATCCCGCCCGTAGCCAATCCCATCCCGACCGCACCCATCAGCAGCATCGGATATCCGGGCTCGAGCGAGAACAAGAAGAACGACAGGCCGGTCGCGGCGATCGCGGCCAGCAGGCCCAGCTTGAGCGGCATCCGATCCGCGAGGTAGCCGAAAGCGAGCTTGCCCGCGATTCCCGAGAGTGCGAGCAGGCTGAGGAGCGTGGCACCGTCGTTCACGCCGAGTCCGACGTCGGCGAAATAGTGGCCGAGATTCGCGAGCGCAGGCGTATAGGTCGCCAGAAAGAGCGCCAGACTTCCGCTGAAGAGCCAAAACGAACGATGTGAGAGGATCTCGCGCGTCGATGCGAAGCGCGGTGATGCTGCCGCGGGCGCTGCGCCGAAGCCGGTCTCGGTACCGTCGACCTCAGCCGCCCCCTCCGGCTCGTGCAGCGCCCCGCCGGCGGTCATGGGGCCGTCAGCCGCGGCGTCGCTCGCGTCGTCCGGGGCGTCCCAGAAGCGAAAGATCAGCAGGGGGAGCACCAGCAGCGCCACGGCTGCAGCGACTCCCTGCAATCCGACGCGCCACCCGATCGACTCGATCGAGAGGCCGAGCAGCTTCGGGAGCAAGATCCCACCGACCGACGTGCCAATCGCGGCGATCCCGAGCGCCCGTCCGCGCGTCGCCGTGAACCAGCGCGAGATCACGGCCGAGCCCGTCAGCGGTCCCATCAGGACCATCGCGACGCCGAAGGCGAGCGCGCCGATCGCGATGAAGCTCGTGATCGAGCGCGCTAGCGAGATCCCGACCAGACCCGCGACGAGCGCGAGGGTACCGATGATCAACAACCCACGAGCGGACCAACGATCGACCAACGGGCCCGCGACTGGCGCGACCCCGAGGCCGAGGACGCCCGCGATCATCGGCAGGTAGTTCATCGACGTCGCATCCGTGTCGAACTCGGCGATCACGGGTTCGAAGAGCAGTGGGAAGCTGTACATGAAGAATCCGGTCGCGAAGAATTGCGCGAGGAAATGCGTCGCGACGATCCAGCTTCCCGCGCCTGCCACTCGCCGTCGCCCCATCATTGCCCCTCTGCAGCGCCGCCGCGTGCCCCGTGTTCGTCGCTCAGCGCAGCGCGGCGAAGAACTGCCTGAGATCCTCGACGATCGCTTTCGGATTCTCGGCGGGTGCGAAGTGCCCGCCGTCCTCGCGGATTCGCAGCTGGCGCAGGTCGAAATAGTCCTTCGCCCAGTCCGGCTCGCCGGGCGGCATGTCGTAGCGGAAGAGGGAGAGCGCCGTCGGTGCGGGAACCTGCGGCATGCCAGCACGCGCGGGCTGCCAGGATTCGCGACTCGCCTCGGCGTAGTAGCGGGCCGAGGTGACGAAGCTGTCGGTCAACCAGTAGAGCCCGATCGACGTGAGCAGATGATCGCGACTGAAGCGCGACTCGACGTCGCCGCGACAATCCCCCCATCGGTACCGCTTCTCGAGCATCCAGGCGAGCAGACCGACGGGCGAATCGTGCAGCGCGTAGCCGATCGTCTGCGCGTGCAGCATGTGCGTAGCCACGTGGGAGGCGAAACGCTTCTGAAAATCGATCAGGCCCGGATCCTCGCCATCGCCGCCACCCGCCGCGACGATCGACCAGGGCCGACCGCGGGTGAGCGGACCGGTGAACGTCGGCACGGGTGCAGCGTTGGTCAGATGGATCCCGATCAGGTGCTCGGGATGGCGATGGCCGAGCTCGGTCGTGATCATCGCACCCCAATCGCCGCCCTGCGCCGCATAGCGATCGTACCCGAGCGTGTCCCGCATCAGTCGGTGCCAGAGTCCGGCCGTCCCGAGCGGACCGACGCCCGAGCGCGTGAGCGGCGACGAGAACACGAAGCCCGGCAGCGACGGAACGACGACGTCGAAGCTCGTGTTCGGATCGCCACCATGCGCGGCGGGGTCGACAAGCGCGGGAATCACTTCCTTCAGGTCCCAGAACGTCCACGGCCAGCCATGGCTGAGCACGATCGGAATCGGATTCGGGCCGCGACCGCGTTCGTGGATGAAGTGGATCGGCACGCCGTCGATCTCGGTCCGGAAATGAGCGAACCCGTTCATCGCCGCTTCCTGCGCACGCCAATCGAAGTCGTCGCGCCAGGTCGCGACGAGCGCTTCGAGATAGCTTCGCGGTACGCCGTAGGACCAATCCTCGTTGTCGAAGTCGTGGGGCCAGTTCACGTGCGAGAGGCGGCGAGCCAGATCGTCGAGCTTCGCCTGGGGAATCGCGATTCGAAACGGCTCGGGCTTCATGCGTCCCGCTCCCAGCTGAGTACCGGCGCCGTCTCCGGACAGGCGAGGTGGGCGAGCGCGACATCGACGATTCGATCCGGCATCTCCGGATCGAAGTAGCGATCGATGTAGCCCCAATGGCAGGGACTCGACATATAGTCGACCTCGAGCCCCGCGTAGTCTTCGAACTCCTGCTCCCAGAGATGGGTCCAACCCGGCGTGGGCAGACCGCGCGAGGCGACGGGGCGAATCCGCGACCAGCGCCAGTTGCGGATCGCCGGGACTGCCTGTGCGAGAAGCGGTGTCTCGCGCTCGAAGAGATCGCGCTGCTCGGCATCGGCCTCGGGCAGGACCCGCAGCCAAAGCGTACGCTTGACGCCGACGAGTCCTGGACTTCCGAGCCCGACCGAAATCGACTCGGGTCGAGCGAGCTCGATCGCGACCAGCGATGCCGCGACGTCGGCGTCGGATGTCCGTCCGAGCTGAAGCTGCTCGAAGACCTCCTGCGCCGAGTGGCGCTCGACGAGCGCGAAGAAGCGATCCGCCGCGGCGGCGGCGTCGAAGAGCAGGTCCCAGGTCAGATCGCCACCGCCGACCGAGAGCGGCGCGTGGACACCCGCGTGCGCGGCCTCGACGCTCGGGAGAACCTCGGCGACGGAGGTGAGCGCACCCGCCAGGCGCTCCGCCGCTGCCGCGCCGGAAGCCTCGTCGAGATGGACCTGAGCGACGACACGGCAAGTCATGCGTTCGCTCGACCGAGCGCTTCGAATCCCGCAATCGCCTCGGGTGCAGCGGCGAAGCGGCGCGAGCGTCGCCGGATCAGGCGCTCGACCTGCTGCCACCAGGCAGCGATCTCGGGCGCTGCGTTCTGACTTCGCATGCGCCAGAACCCGGGCACGCCGTCGAGCTGCCAGACGAGGATCACGCTCTGGCGGATGCCGGGCGTCGTCGTCGGCGGCGTGACGAAGCGATGGATGAGATGCAGGCCACGCGCCTCGGCGGCGGGGCGATAGCCCTTCTCGAGCGCGTCGAGAAAGGCGTCGAGGCGATCCGGTTCGAGCTCGACCTCGTCGAGCACATAGATCGGCTCCGCTGCGCCCTGCACCGCCTCCACCATCGACGCTCCCAGCCGGTTCGACGGGGTCGCCCGATCGCGCCCTCGCCCGACGCCTACGTTAGCGACCGGATGCCAACGCGCCGCGCGTCTCGCGCAGGTCCGCGTCCCGGGGCGGCGTCGTATGGCTCGGACGCCGTCTTTCCGAAGCGCGACGCCGGACGGCTCAGGCGCTGCCGTTCTCCGTCGCGGGCTCGTCGCTCGCCTCCACCTTCTTCAGGCGCGGCCGCGACGGCTTCTCGCCGGCGAGTGCCGGCGACTCGGAGGTCTTGCTCGTGGCGGCGGGCGTCGTCGTGGAAGAGCTCGGGAGCGCCGAAGACATGTCGAGTCCACCGACGATCACGGCGCCGTCGTGCATGATGACCCGCGGCGCCTTGACGTCACCCCCGACGACGCCGCCGGGCTTGACCTCGACGAGGTCGCCGGCCACGACGTCTCCGGTCACCTTGCCCAGGACCAGGACCGACTGCGCATCGATGCTGGCCTTGACGTGGCCATCCGTGCCGATCGTGACCTGGTGATTCGCGAGCCGAACGGAGCCCTCGATCGTTCCGTGGATCTCGAGGTCCTCTTCGGCCACGATGTTGCCGGTGATCGTGGTTGCACTTCCGATATGAGCCATGGGGTTGACCTCGAGTGCCGGTTCGACCGGCTCTTCATGTTGCAGAGCGGATTGGGATGCGGTTCGTGACGAAGACGTCTTCGCGCCGAGCGGCGCGACGGGGCGTAGATGGTCGCGGCGGTCGGCCGAGGCGGAGGGCGTTCGCGCGGTCGCGGAGCGCGCCGCTCCGCGGGTCGTCGTGCCCGCCGCGCCGGCATAGCGTGGTGGTAATGCCTCCGACTTGCCCGACCGGGCATCCGCGTCGACCGCGTCGAACAGATCCTCGTGCGGCTCGTCGAGCCACAGCTCGGAATCGGGCGCATCCGGCTTCCCGTTCGGCGCCTGACGCGTGGGGGGACCGGCGTCGGCTGCCTCGGGCATCGCCGGGCTCTGACTCGCGTTGCCGCGCCCCTGCTCTGCCTGCGGACGAGTCGGCTCCGAAGGCGTGTCGTCTGCTGCCGGGGGGCCGAAGCGTCGAGCGACGATATCCGCGAATGGCGTATCGACCGCCGAGTCGGCAGGGGCCGAGGCCGAGGTCGACAGCACGCCCGAGACGATCCCCACCTCCTGCGGAGAGGTCGAAGCGCCGCCAGCGGAAGCCAGACTTTCACCTGCATTCCTCGCGGACTTGCCGACGTCCTTCTTGTTTCGCCTGAACAACGGCATGGTGTCGTCCTCCCTGGTTCAGCGAACCACGGACGTTAGTACACGGCGGCCAGGGTACGTGACGAAGGGACGAGAATTCCGGTCGAAATGTCACTGCCCGGCGGGGACCCCGCCTGCCTCGGACTTCGATGCGAAGGGGTAGGCAACCAGGGTGATTCTCAACCGCGTGTTAGTCCCCGCGCCGACGCGTCCGCGCGGCGCCAGGACCGCGCGGTCGAACGGCACGCAGCCGCGCGCGTGTGGACTACGCTCCGCGCTCGTCTCGACGAAGGAGCGCCGTGCATGTTCGACCGACCCAACCGTTTCCTCCGAGCCACACCGCGACCGGAGGTGCTCGTCGGTGTGGTCTCGGCTCTTCTCCTGCTGGCGACGAACGCCGGCGCCAACGAGCCGGCGATCGAATACTCACCGAACGTGGGGCTCGATTTCCCGAAGCAGGTCTACTGGGGCGATACGCACGTCCACAGCGCCTTCAGCATGGACGCCAACACGTTGGGCAACACTCGACTGAGCCCTGCCGACGCCTATCGCTTCGCGCGCGGCGAGGCCGTCGTCGCCAACAGCGGCATGACGGCACGGCTCGATGTACCGCTCGATTTTCTGGTCGTCTCGGATCACGCGGAGTACATGGGACTCTTACCTGCGCTGCGGGCGAGCGACGCAGCGCTCCTCGAAGATGCCACTGCGCGGCGTCTCGCCGAGGGCATCCGCGGTGACGAGGCCGAGCAATTCGCGACGATCTCGGAGCTGATCGGGAGCTTGATGAGCGGCCAGCCACTCGTCGACAACGCCGTCTTCAAACGAAATATCTGGAACGAGATCACCTCCCTGGCGGACCGCCACGACGATCCCGGTCGTTTCAGCGCCCTGATCGGCTTCGAGTGGAGTGCCATGCCCGGCGGCGACAATCTGCACCGCGTCGTCGTCTACCGCGATGCGGCTGAGCGGGCGGCCCGTCTCGTTCCCCGTTCCTCGTTCGACGGCGACCGCCCCGAAGACCTCTGGCGCTTCATGGAGGCCTACGAGGCGGAGACCGGCGGCGCGATCCTCGCGATCCCGCACAACCCGAACATGAGCAACGGTCAGATGTTCTCGCTCGAGCAGAGCGACGGCCGGTCCTTCGACCGCGAATACGCACTGCGTCGCGCGCGTCACGAGCCGATCGCCGAGATCACCCAGATCAAGGGCGATAGCGAGACGCATCCCCTGCTCTCGCCCGACGACGAGTTCGCGGACTTCGAGAACTGGGACTACGGCAACATCGGCGTTCCCGCCGTTCGCAAGACCGACGACATGTTGCAGTACGAGTACCTGCGCCGCGCACTCGCACACGGGCTCGCGGAAGCGGCCCGCCTCGGCGTCAACCCCTTCAAGCTCGGCTTGATCGGGAGCACCGATTCGCACACCTCCCTCGCAACGGCCGCCGAAAACGATTTCTGGGGCAAGATGACGACCATGGAGCCCAGCCCGAGAAGACTCGCACCTCCTCAGTTCGAGACGCCCGATACGACGATCTTCTCCTGGAGCTTCGTCGCTTCGGGCTATGCGGCCGTCTGGGCAAAGGAGAATACGCGCGCCGCACTCTTCGACGCGATGGAGCGACGCGAGGTCTACGCGACGACGGGCTCGCGAATCACGCTGCGCTTCTTCGGCGGCTGGGACTTCGAGCCCGTCGACGCCGTTCGCCCCGACGCAACCCGAGAAGGCTATCGAAGGGGTGTGCCGATGGGCGGCGACCTGCCTCGACGAGGCGACGCGACCGCCCCGCGCTTCCTCGTGCGCGCTCTCAAGGATCCGAACGGCGCCAACCTCGACCGGCTCCAGATCGTGAAGGGCTGGCGGTCGCCCGACGGAACGCTCGAGGAGCAGGTCTACGACGTCCGACTGGCGGAGCGTCGCGGCAAGCGCTTCTTCGGTCGAACGGGCAGGATCCGCTCGACGGTCGACGCCGAGAACGCGCGCTACACGAACACGGTCGGCGCGGCCGAGCTATCCGCTCATTGGCGGGATCCCGACTTCGATCCCGCACAGCACGCCTTCTACTACGCCCGCGTGATCGAGATCCCCACGCCACGCTGGACCAGCTACGATGCCGTGCGTTTCGGCGTAGAGCTGGCCGACGAGACGCCCCGCGAGATCCAGGATCGCGCCTACTCCTCACCGATCTGGTATTCACCGAACTAGTCGCGATCGCGCGCTAATCTCAGCGTTTGCGTGCGCGTTCGCACGCGGCGATCTACGAACCAAGGGAGCGTCGCATGGCATCCGGTCGTCTCCAGGACCGAGTTTCGATCATCACGGGCTCGACGAGCGGACTCGGCGCGGCCACAGCCGCGCGATTCGCCGCGGAAGGCTCGCGCGTCGTCGTGAGCGGTCGCAATCGCGAGCGCGGCGCCGAGGTGGTCCGGGGTATCGAGGTGGCGGGCGGAGAGGCCACCTTCGTCGCCTGTGACCTCGACGACGAGGCCTCGATCCGAGGACTCATCCGCGACGCCGTCTCCCACTATGGCCGGGTCGACAATCTGGTCGCGAATGGTGCCGCGACCGCGACGGCGAGTGGTGAGAAGAACGCTGGCATCCTCGACATGGACAACGCCGTGCTCGAAGCCTCGATCGCCACGAATATCCGGGGCCTGCTCTGGCTCTTCAAGCACAGCCTTCCGGCGCTCGTCGAGGCGGCCGACCCCGCGCAGGATCGAACGAGCTCGATCGTCGCGATCGGCACGTCCGGCACACGAAACGGTGCACCCGGCATGCCCGTCTACTTCGCGACCAAGGCGCCGGTCGAGGTCATGGTGCGCTCGTTGGCAACCGAGTTCGGAGGCCGAGGCGTGCGTGTCAACTGCATCTCTTCTGGACTCGTCGAGACCGAGTCCGAGCTGAAGACGATGACGGAGGATTTCCGGAAATACGTCCTCGGCCTGAACGCACTGCCCTATTTCGGAAGGCCCGAGGACATCGCGAACGCCTGTCTCTTCCTGTCGAGCCACGAGTCACGCTACATCACGGGCACGACGCTCTGCGTCAACGGCGGCGCCGCCTTTTGATTTCCGGCGTGATTTTCGGAGTGATTTTCGGAGTGATTTCCGGCGTGAGCGCCAGAGTTTCCACTCGAGGGACCGGCGGAAGGACCGCCGCACCGATCGACCGAAGGGGGGGCCGAATGGCGCGTGTCAGGTGGTCTTCACGTCCGCGAGCTTAACGACTTCGGTCTGCCAGGATTCCGGACAATCGCCCTGGGCGGAGACGATGCGACCGAGCATCCCTCCCTCGCTATGGCCCAGCGTGTTGAGCCAGTTCGGATGCCCCGGTCCGGGATCCTCGTGTGCGATCAGGATCTTGACCGAGCCATCGGCTTCGTAGCGCGCCGTGAACTTGTTGACGGATATGTCGAAGAATCGGTGCTCGAGCGACTCCATCCAGAAATTCGAGATCTGGAGGTTCCAGGTCGCGCATTCGGGCAGGTCCTCGATCGTGACCGCGAGGGCCTCGTCGGGCGCGAGCGCCCAATGGCTCTGGTAATAGTGGATCGTCGGATCCCCGCCCGCCGCGTGGAGCATCGGCTGATCGTGGGGCGGCAGCTGGTTGAGCGTGTTCTCCTTGTACATTTTCGTCCACATCAGACCGAGCTCGATCGTGTTCTCGAGAAACGTGAGTGCACCCGACAGCTGGTCCTCGAGGCATTCGGGGTCGAGATTGTTGTTCGGTCGCTCGGGATTCAGGCACTCGATCTCGATCTCCGCGCGCTTTTCCTTTCTTCGATCGCCGAAGGTCTGGCGCACGACGATGTTGCTCGAATCCTCCGTCATCGGAAGCCAATTGCCCGGCTGCCGCTTCCGGCTCATCAGGACCTCGAAGGTGCCATCGTCGGCGAAGTCGATCTGTGACGAATCGATCTCGCCCGTGCTCGACATGTCGTCGACGGTGCCGGCGCCGCCCTTCACGCCGATGCTGAACCAGCTCACCGTTCCGCGATGTCCCGAGATCCGGTAGTCGAACCGGCTATCGATCGTGCAGTTCTCGTAGTAGTTGTCCGGGTTGTCGTTGAGGATCTTCTTCGTCTCGTCGGCCAGTCGGTAGAAGCCCGGATATTGCGGGTCGGCGTAGTCGACGGCTCGCTCGAGACCGGCGCGCAGGATGCGCGTCAGGAAGCGATAGCCGAGCGCGCGGTTCATCACGTCCGTCGGGGTGCCTTCGCGTGTCACGAGCTCGCCGGCCGCCTTCAAGCGGTCGCAGAAATCGTCCCAGATCCGGCCGCTGAGGATTCGCTCTTCCGCCTTCGTCAAACCCATCGTCTTCTTCTCCTGTTGCGTGCATGCCGCCCTCGGCCCGTCCCCCTACGCTAGCGTGACAGGGTTCGAATTCACCGAAGCGAACACGGTCTCCGCGGCGGCCTTCGCGCCGAGGCCTTCGCCCCAAGGATAGTCATGAGCGAGACGAACGAGCGGATACCTGGCGAGGCAGATCGGGCCGCGACCTCCTTCTCCCCGAGTCGACCCTGCCCGCTCTCGGCCGTCCCCGCCTGGGACATCGAGGCGAACGTCGTCGTCGTCGGTTTCGGGGCGGCGGGCGCCTCGGCCGCGATCGAAGCCGCCGAATCGGGTGCCTCGGTGGCGCTCTTCGAGGTGGCGAGCGGCAGCGGCGGGACGAGCGCGATGGCCGGCGGGGACATCTATCTGGGCGGCGGCGGCGGGACTTCGGCCCAGCGGGAGAACGGCTTCGAGGACGAGACCGAGGATTTCTTCCGCTACATGATGATGGCCGGCGGGCCCGATGCCGACGAAGCGCGCGTTCGCATGTATGCGGAGGGTGCACTCGCGCATCACGATTGGTTGAAGGACCAGGGTGTCCCCTATCGGAATACCTATATCCCTGGCAAGCCGGTCATGCCTGGCACGGGTGATTGTCTGATTCTGTCCGGCAGCGAGTTCGCCTGGCCTTTCAGAGAAGAGGCGAAGCCCTGCCCGCGTGGACACCTGCCGGAGGCGATCGGCGAGACGGGTGGCTACTTCCTGCTCGAAGCGTTGACCCAACGTGTGAATGCGCTCGGCGTCGACGTTCATTTCGACACGCGCGCACAAGCGCTCGTCCGCGACGAAGCCGGTGCAGTCGTCGGGCTCGTCGTCACGAGCGGCGGTGACACCCGATTCGTACACGCGCAGGGCGGCGTCGTGCTATGTGCCGGTGGCTTCGCGCTCAACGAGGAGATGCTGCGCCAATATGCACCGCTCCGAAAACGCCTCGCTGACGACGGTCTCTCCGGTGGCTACGACGATGGCAGCGGCATCCGGCTCGGCATGAGCGTCGGCGGGGCGGCGATCCACATGGACGAGCTCTTCCTCACGCTCCCCTTCTATCCACCCGAATCCCACGTGAAGGGCATGCTGATCAACGACAAAGGGTCTCGCTTCATCAACGAGGACGCCTACAACGGTCGGGTCGCTCATTTCATCGCCAACCAGATCGGTGACCACTTCTATCTGCTCGTCGACGACGCCCTCTTCGAACGACCATCCGAGTATTCGAAGATCGAGATTGCGGCGGTCGGCGAGACCTGGGAGGAGGTCGAGGCCGAGCTCGGTTTCACGCCGGGCACCCTCGTCGCGAGCGTCGAGGTCTACAATCGCCACGCCGAAAAGGGCGAAGACCCGCTCTTCCACAAAGATCGTGCCTGGCTGAAGCCGCTCGACGAGCCGCCCTTTGCCGCCCTGGCGTGCCATCTGAAGGAAGCCTACTACCCCTTCTTCACGCTCGGCGGTCTGAGCGTCCGCCCGACCGGGGAGGTCCTGACGACGGACGGGGAGGCGATCCCCGGCCTCTACGCGGCTGGACGGACCGCTTGCGGTCTACCGCGCTGGGGCAAGGGATACAGCTCCGGCATGTCGCTCGGCGACTGCACGTTCTTCGGCCGCAAGGCGGGGCTGGCGGCCGCCGAGCGTGGACGCATCTGATCGGAGCGCGGCTTCACTACACGACGCGATTCTCCGCGACCCCACCCGCCTGCCAGGTCCGCAGCGCCTCGATCAGGATCCGCCCCATCCCGAGTCGCGCCTCGATCGTCGAGCTGCCGATATGCGGCAACATGAAGACGTTCGGCAGCTCGAAATAGCGCGAGTCGATCCGCGGCTCGCCTGCAAAGACGTCGAGTCCGGCTGCCCGAACTCTGCCGTCGCGAAGCGCCGACACGAGTGCCCCGTCGTCGACGAGATCACCGCGGGCGATGTTCACCAGGATGAGTCCGGGACGAGCCGCCTCGAGCAGCGCCCCATCGACGATCCCCCGCGTGTCCCGTGTCGAGGGGCTCGCCAGCAAGAGCACGTCGGCTTCGGCCACGAGGGCTCGAATCGAGTCGCGATAGCCACCGGCGAAGGGCGAGCCCGTCGGCCGCGGCTTCCGATTGCAGTAGAGGATCGACATGCCGAGAGCGTTCGCGCGGATCGCGACGCGCAGACCGATATTGCCCATGCCGAAGATGCCGAGGGTGCGACCGGCGAGCTGGACGCCGACGAGCTGGGTCGGCGTCCAACCCGCCCAGCGACGGCTCCGGACGAGCTCGATGCTCTCCGTCGCCCGCCGTGCGGCGCCGAGCATCAGAAAGAGCGCATTCTCGGCGACGGAGTCCGCGAGGACACCCGGCGTATTGAAGACGCGGAGGCCGCGCCGCTTCGCGGCGGCGAGATCGATGTGGTCGGTTCCGACCGAGTAGGTCGCGAGCGCCCGAACACGAGCGGGCAGCGCCCCGATCTCGGAAGCGCCCATCCGCACGTCGAGCGAGAAGAGAACGACGTCGATCGATTCGCCGTCGGCCACACGGTCGCGCAGCTCCGAGAGAGGATCGTCCGATCGTGCGACGACGAGACGAAAGCTGTCGCGCCATTCGGACTCGACCGCTTCGAGCAGACGCGAAGCGACGAAGACGGAGAGCGTGGATCGCGAGTCGTCGCCCACGACGGATCTGGCCCCTTCGTTGTTTTGGTCGGGCGCGTCAGGCGGGCTGTTCCGTCCGCACACCGCGCCCCCATCGACGCTCGAAGAAGGTCCGAAGCTGCTCGAGGCCCAGATAGAAGACCGGCACGATCAAGAGCGTCAGCAGCATCGACGTGAACATGCCTGCCGCCGTCGCAACCGCCATCGGCGCACGCGTCTCGGAGCCGGCGCCCAGACCGAGTGCGGTCGGCAGCACGCCGAAGATCATCGAGAGCGCGGTCATCAGGACGGGCCGCATGCGCACCGGCGCCGCCTTGCGTACGGCATCGACCGCGGAGAGTCCTTCGTCCCGCAGCTGGTTCGCATAGTCGACGAGCAGAATCGAGTTCTTCGTGACCAGCCCGATCAGCAGGACGATGCCGATCATGCTGAAGAGGTTCAGCGACATGCCGAAGAGCCACAGGCCACCGAGCGCGCCGACCATCGAGAAGGGCAGCGCCGCCATCACGATCACGGGCTGCAGGAAGCTCTCGAATTGTGCCGCCAGCACCATGTAGATCACGAGCACTGCCAGGCCGAGCATCAGCATGAACTGCTCACCGGATTCGCGCATCGCCTCTGCGTCGCCGGTCAAGCGGAGGGAAAGCGTCGGCGGCAACACCTCGTCGGCGATCCGCTGGGCGCGCTCGATCGCGTCGCCGAGCGCCACACCTTCGAGGTTGGCCATCAGCTCGACGCTGCGCTGGCGGTCGGTGCGAGTGATCGCCGAGGCCGTCGCGGACTTTTCGATCGTTACGAGGTTGCGAAGGTCGACGAGCTCGCCCGTGCGTGTGCGTACCCAGAGGTCTCCGATCGCGTCCAGATCGCTGCGCGTGCCCTCCTCCATCCGAATCCGGATATCGTGGCGCTCCTCTCCCTCGCGGAAGGTCGCGACATCGAATCCCCCGACCATCGCGTGCACGATCTCGGCCACCGTCGCAGCATCGACACCGAGAGCCGCCGCCTTCTCGCGATCCGGGACGACGCGTGCCTCGGGCAGCCCGACGCGCAGGCTCTTCTCGAGATCGACCATACCGCCCTCGGCCTGCAATCGATCGAGCATCAGATCCGAGTAGCGGTCGAGCTCCTCGAGGCTGCCGCTACCGACGATCTCGACCTGGAAATCGCGGTCGCTCGAGCCCATCGGGTCCATCACTGCGATCTCCTGGCCAGGAATCTGCGACAGGGCCACTCGGGCGGCCTGCATGATCTCGTCGGCACTGCGCGTTCGTTCGTCGAGATCGTGCAGACGCGCGTTCATGAAGCCGTCACTCGGCCCGCCGATGTCCATGCTGGTCGGACCGATCGCAGCGAAGACCGACGCGACCTCGGGCTGCGCCATCATCCAGGCCTCGTTCTGCTCGAGGATCGCGACCGTCTGCTCGAGAGCGGTCCCCGGCGGCGTGCGGAACTCGATCGAGATGAAGCCCGAATCCGAGCTCGGGAAGAACTCGGCGTCGAGCCGACTGCCCGCAAGAAACGCGAGACCGATCGAAGCCACCGCGATCAGGGTCGTCTTACCCCGATTCGCGAGCGTCCAATCGAGCGTTCGCGCGTAGAACGACTCCAGGCTCTTGAAGCCCTGCTCGAGGCGGCCGTAGAGGCTGTCGGCACCGCGCGCCTTCGGCGGCGGCATCCGGGCGGCCAACATCGGCGTGAGCGAGAGTGCCACGACGAGCGAAATGATCACGGCGACCGCGACTGTCACGCCGAACTCGGTCAGGAAGCTCCCCATCTGGCCCGATGCGAAGGCGACGGGCAGGAATACGGCCGCAACCGAGAAGGTCGCCGCCGCCGCCGCGAAGGTGATCTCGCGCGTGCCGTCGCGCGCTGCCTCGCGGGCGGACTTACCGCCCTCCCGATGTCGCTCGATGTTCTCGAGCACGATGATCGCATCGTCGATCACGACGCCGATCGCGAGCGTCAATCCGAGCAGGGTCATCGTATTGAGTGTGAAGTCGAAGACCCAGATCATTCCGAACGACGTAATCAGAGAGAGCGGAATCGCCGCGGCGACGATCAAAGTCGGGCGCGTGCGCCGCATGAAGACGAAGACCACCACGACGGCCAGCAGCCCCCCGATCCAGAGCGCCTCGATCGTCTCCTCGAAGGACTCACGGATCGTCTGCGAGTTGTCGATGAAGCCGCTGTTCGGAACGACCTCGATCCCGTCGGGTGTTCGGGCACGGACGAGGTCCATGCGTCGATAGAATTCGTCGACGATCTCGACGGTATTGCCGTCGGACTGCTTCTTGACCGCGATCGCCATGCCCGGCTTGCCGTTCATGTGAGACGCGGAGCGGACGTCCTCCGTGCCGTCCTCGATCCGCGCCACGTCCGAGAGTCGGATCGGCGCGTCGCCATCCCAGGCGATGACCATCCGCGAGAGCTCGCCGAGGGAGCGGAACTCCGCATCGGTCTTGAGGGCCCACTCGACCGATCGACCCTCGACGAAGCCGCCCGGCCGCTCGACGTGCTCGCGACGCAGCGCGGAGAGCACGTCGCTCACCGCGAGGTCGCGGGCGCGCAATGCATCGGGATCGATCCAGATGCGGATGTTGCGCTCGAGATCGCCGTAGACCTCCGTGCCCGCCGCGCCCGGGATACTCTCGATCATCGGCTTCACGTGGCGATCGATGTACTCGGTCGCCTCGGTCACCGGCAGGTCGGTCGTGATCGGTGCGTAGATGATCGGGAACATCGAGAAGTCGGCCTTGCCGAGCACGGGTGAGTCGATCTCTTCCGGAAGCTCGTCCATCACGATGTTGATCTTGTCGCGCACGTCCTGGGCACCGACGTCGAGATCGTGCTCGAGCTCGAACTCGAGCATCACCCGGGCCATGCTCTGGGCAGCCGTCGAATAGATGTGGCGAACGCCCTCGATCGTCGCGAAGGACTCTTCGAGGATGTCGACGACCTCGTCCTCCATCACGGTCGGCGAAGCGCCATCGAGCGTGACGACCACCCCGACGAAGGGAAAGGTCATGTCCGGGTAGCGGTCGACACCGAGCCGCAGGAAGCCCATCACGCCGAAGGTGGCGAGCGCGAGCGTCAACATCCACGTCAGGACGGGTCGCTCGATCGCCAGATCCGACAAGCTCACGAATCGGCCCCCAGCATGGCGGAATCGGCGTCGCGCGCGCGTGCCACCGGCTCCCTGGGCTCGTCACGCACGACGACTGGCATGCCGTCGGCCAGCCCGCCGTGGCCCCGTCGCACGATGCGATCGCCGACGCGGATCGGCCCGATCACTTCGACGAGTCCCTTCGAAGTCGCACCGGTCTGCACGGGTACGCGCTCGACGCGGTCGTCTTCCAGCACGCGATAGACGGACGTGCCACCGGCTCGCTGGATCAGAGCCTCCTCCGGCACCATCAACACGTTCTCGCGCTGGTCGACGCCGAGATTCACGCGCGCGAACAGACCGGGCCGCAATAGCCCTTCGGAGTTGTCGACCTCCGCCTTGATGCGCAGGGTACGCGTCGCGGGATCGATCGTCGGCGCGACGAACGTGACGACGCCATCGAAGCTGCGGTCGGGGAAGGCGCCGACGACGATGTCGATCGTCTGACCCAGCCGCACGCGCTCCGTATCGAGCTCGGTCACACTGAAGATCGCCTCGAGCGGGTCCAGGCTGACGAGCTCGAAGAGCTCCGTTCCCGGCTGAACGAACTCACCGAGCTCGACGGAGCGCCGCGCGACATGGCCCGCGAAGGGCGCCTTGACGCTCGAATCGAGTAGCTCCCGATTGGCGACACCCGCGGCGGCCTGCTCCGCCCGCACCGCCGATCTCGCGAGCGCGAGCGCCGTCTCCGCCTCCTCGAGCTGCTGGACGGAAGCCACGTTGCGCGACCGCAGCTCGCGGATCCGCGTCGTCTGGCTCTCTTCCTTGCGCAGGTTCGCGCGCGCCTGCGCGAGCCGTGCTCGCGCCGCAGCGAGATCGAGCTTCCGCCGCGCCGGATCGATCTCCAAAACGACCGCTCCGGCGTCGACCGGATGTCCCTCGTCGACAGCCAGCTCGGTCACGCGCCCCGCGACCTCCGCCGCGATCATCGTGTGGTAACGCGCCTCGAGATCGCCACTCGCACGAATCTCCTCCTCGAGATCGACCGCCTCGACCCGAACGACGGAGACCGAAGGCAGCAGCTCCTCGACCATTACCTCCTCTTCGGCACACCCGAGCAGCCCCGAAGTCAAGCCGACCGCGAACGACCCCAACATCACGGCACGTGAGAGCGACGCCGGCCCATCCCGCAGCCCTAGCGCGCGCGGCCCAAGCGCGGGCGTGCGCGCGAAATAAAGCGCCCGCGACCCAAGCACGCGCACGCGCGCGAAATAAAGCGCCCGCGACCCAAGCACGCGCACGCGCGCGAAATAAAGCGCCCGCGGCCCAAGCGCGCGCACGCGCGCGAAATAAGAAGTCATCTCGATGCGTTCTCCATCTCGGCCATGCCGAGAAACAAGGCATCCAGCGCTCGCCCTGCGAGGCTGTCGTCCAGAGTGAAGTCGGGCTGCGTGATGCGAAGGGAGACCAGCCCGTAGGCCAGCGCCCAGAGGATCTGACCCGCGCTGTCGGCGTCGAAAGCGCCGAGCCGGCCGGTCGAGCCGAAACGTTCGAGCGCCTGCTCGATACAGTGGCGGACACGGTTCATCGATTCGGGCATTCGGCTCTCACCCTTGCGCGAGAGCGTCCACATCAAGCGCGTGAAGGTCGGATTTCCCGCGCTGAAGTCGAAGTACGCGAGGAGCATCGCTCGCAGGTCGGCCTGTCCGTCACCGGTCGGCTCGACCCGCTCGAGCTGATCCGCCAGGCGTGCGACCCGCTCTTCGAGCAGGGCGTCGATCAGACCGTCCTTGTCGCCGAAATAGTGATAGACGGTCGGTGCGGAGTAGCCGGAGCGTTGCCCGAGGCTGCGAATCGAGAAGCCGGAGCCATTGGCTTCGATCATCAGCGATTCCGTGGCGTCGAGAATCGCGCGACGCGCCTCCTGACGCTGACGTTCGCGCCGCTGTTCGATCGGTGAGCGATCGTCGTCGAGCGGATTCGCGTCGAAGCCGCCAGCGGGCGCCGAGAGAGCACTCGATTCGCTGGAAGCAGAGGAACTCATATCATAAACGCCTGTAAAGTTAATGAACGTTCAGGTGATTGATCGACGTTATATAGCGTTCCGAATACACAGCGGCTAGACGGATGCTCCGCTCGAGTGAAATTTGAAACTGGGGCTGAATTACGCCGTCCCACGGCGATCTCGAAGACCCGCGGGGAGAATCGGGAGGCGAATATCTGCATGCGAACGCGGTTCTAGAACGCGGCTCTCGGGGCTCTCTCGGCTTTGGAGCGACCGACGCCCGCTCCCCGCTTTCCCCGGCCGTCCCGTGCCCGCTTCAGGGCAATCCGTTCCAGCCAACCACCTCCGCGCTCGGCTTCCGATGGGCCGGTCGGAAATCGGTCCCGAGCGTGTAGGCGATCGGGAAGAGACCCACCTGCGTGAAGTGGTCCGGGATATCCAGGAGCTTCGCGAGCGCCTGCTCGCGCCAAAGATGGCCGGTCGTCCAGGCGCTGCCGAGCCCCCGGGCGCGCAGGGCCAGCATGAAGCTCCACACGGACTGGATGATCGACCCCCAGCTGCTCGCTTGAAAGAACACGTTCGCGTTTTCCATTCGTCCCGGGAAGAGCGGCAGCAGGATGGCCGGCAGGCGATGGAAATTCGCTCGGAGATGGTCGACCGAGGTGCTGATCAGGTCGGCCCGCGGTACGACGGCGCCGGGATAGCCGCCGCTCTCTTCGAGCGTGGCGATGTAGTCGTCGAGTCCCCCGTTGTAGATGTCGGCCGTCTTCGCCACCAGCTCGGGATCGTCGATCACGATCCATCGCCAGCTGTTCATGTTGCCGCCATTGGGCGCCTGGAAGCCGATTTCGAGGCATTCCTCGATCACGGACCGCGGCACGGGGCGATCGAAATCGAGGCGTTTGCGGACAGCGCGGGTCGTCGTGAGGAGCGTATCTGGGTCGAGATCGAGCACGGCGTTCTCCATGATCCGCCGGTTACGTTGGCGGCCGGGTCGCTCCGATGG
The DNA here is from genome assembly GCA_965223565.1 of Myxococcota bacterium. GTDB lineage: Bacteria > Myxococcota_A > UBA9160 > UBA9160 > UBA4427 > UBA4427. The sequence continues at coordinate 115,031 of CBDCWV010000011.1, forward strand.
TCGCCGATCGGGCGGGGCCGCGCACCGGGCCGAGACGCGCAAATCGCATCCGTCGCATCTTCGTGTCGCCTGGCGCCGCCGTGCTGACGCGTCGGCGCGTGCGGCAGCCAGCATGCTTGCCTTCGAGGACCACAGCCGACATGTTCTGCGCGAGATCAGCGGCCCGGGCGTCGCAGGTCCGTCGTCGCCACCACGAGGGCCCGGAGCGCATGTCCGACGTCGAAGAATGGAAGCCTGTACAGCCGGCGGCGGCCGAGTCCGCGACGCTGGTGACCGGCTGCTCCTCCGGCATAGGCCATGCGATCGCACGCCGCGTTGCGGCGGAGGGCTGGCCCGTCTTCGCCAGTGCGCGGCGGCGCTCGGCGATCGAAGCCCTCGCCGACGACGGTTGTCGCTTGCTCGAGCTCGACGTGACGGACCCGGCCTCACGGAGGGCGGCAGTCGACGCGATCGAGCGAGAGTTCGGTCACGTGGTGGGACTCGTCAACAACGCCGGCTACGGGCAGCAGGGACCCTTCGAAGAGACCCCACTCGACGCGATCCGCATCCAATTCGAGACGAACGTCTTCGGGCCCGCGGCGCTCTGCCAACATGTCCTGCCTGGGATGCGCCGCGCGCGATTCGGACGCATCGTGAACGTCTCGAGCATGGGCGGGCGACTCAGCTTTCCCGGCGGTGCTGCCTACCACGGCTCGAAGCACGCGATCGAGGCGATCAGCGACGTTCTCCGCTTCGAGGTCGGCGGGCTCGGAATCGGCGTCGTCGTCGTGGAGCCTGGTCCGACGCGGAGCGACTTCGGCCGAACCTCGTTGCGCTCGCTCGATCGGCTCGTCGAGACCGCGGACGGTGACTACGATTCGCTGCGCGCCGGGATTCGCGCCGCACTCGAATCGACCTTCGAGACGCCAACGGACGACGCGCGAATCGCTTCCGAACTCGGAGCCCGGGGCGACTCCGACGCCCACCGCGAGACGCCCGACGCGCCACTCGCATCGACGCCCGAAGACGTCGCCGAGGCCGTCTGGCGCGCGCTCTCGGAGCCCGATCCCGAGCCACGCGTCATCGTCGGGGAGATGGCGAGGAGGCTGATCGAGGCCAAGGAGCGCGGATCGCCACGCGATTGGGACGAGCTGCTGGCTTCGATGTACCCACGCCCCGGCCAGCAAACGCGCTGAGAGGCCGAGGGAAGCACTCCCTGACGAATAGGAGGACCGAGGGAAGCGGGCGCTTCGCGGCCCGCTAGAGCTTCGGCCGGCCCGCAGCGAGCCAGGCGCGCTCCGACCAGACGTCGTGATTCTCGCCCCAGCAGACTCCGCCGTCGTGCTCCCAGCGGACCAGGTTGAGGACGGCGTAGACGCCGTTGCCGGCGTTCGAAGCCATCGCGTTCATGCACTCGCCCTCGGCCTCGAAGCGTCGATCGGCTGCATCCTCGACCGCAAGCCGTACGGAAACTGGCATTCCGTCTCGAAGCCGCGTCTCGCGCACGCCCGAAACGATCTTCGCCGCCATGCCGTCGCACAGCAGATAGCCGCTCGTGATCGCGTCGGTCCCGTCCGAGGTCGGGTTGACATAGCTGAAGAAGGCAAAGCCCTCGGCGGTACCGTAGGCATTCCCGAGTCGTAGCTCCTCGGGCATCGAGCGCGGACCCCAGGATCGGTCCCGGATCGAATGACAGTCGATCTCGAGCGAGACGGAATCGAACGCGATCCGACCCGCGATCCGGCCCGGCTGCTCGAGATGTCCAGCGAACATGCCAGGCGACTCTTCGGGTGCGACCGGGTTGGGCGGCATGATCGATTCGAAGATCAGATCGAGCGTCAGGCGCCCCGTCTCGTGCCGGATGCGGTACCGCGAGAGCGGAGCCAGACACTCGATCTGGAGCCCGTTCGAGAGCTGCAGATCGCGCAGATCGGGTGGCGTCGTGAAGGGCTCGCTCCAGCGATCTCCGAAGAGTCCCTCGGATGCACCACGCCAGCCGGCGACGGCGCCACCCTGCTGGCCCGCATTCTCACTGAACCAGAGTCGAACCGAGCCCGATATCGCCTCCTCCGGACGCCAGAACGGGAACCACATCGTCTCGACCCAGGAAGGGTCGTCGGTCGTCGGCGGATGATAAGCGTCGTCCTCGGGTGTGACGACGAGCGCTGGATCGCGTCCGATCATGTTTCGACCTCTGGCCCGAACAGGGGCTGTGGCAGCCTCTCGTAAAGTGCGCCCATGAGCGGTCGTCGGCGTTCGGCGAGACGGTGGAAGCGGCGCGTGAAGTAGCGGGCGAGCGTCGTCGGGGAGAGCGGGTCGATCGGTCTGCGCGCGCAAAGCGCGCGCAGTCGCGACTCCGGTTCGTCGACATCGAAGAAAGGCTGCCCGAGGAGCGCCGCGAGATCGGAAGTCTCGGCCCGGTCGAGCGCGGGGCCGACGCGGCTCTCGTGCTCGAAGTACGCGAGGCCGCGTTCGACGCGCCGGAGTACGCGTTCGGCGGGAGCCGTATCCGGCTCGGTCTGCCTGCCCTCGATCGCTTGCAGATCGCGCCCGAGTGCAGCGGCGAAGGCAGTACGCTGGCCATCCGCGCGAGCCGCGAGCAACCGGTGCGTGTCGCCGTGCGCTTCGACATGCGTTCGCGCCGCGGCGGCGGCGGCACCTTCGGCCGACCCGTCCAACCCGAACACCAGGGCCCCGCTGGCGCTCGGCCGGGACACGCGGAGAAGGTCGCAGATCACGCAGGCCGCCGCGCGCAGCAGGAGCGTCTGATACATCGTCATCTCGACCACGTCGAAGCCCGCAGGCGGTTCGGCCAGGCCTGCGCTGATGAGCAGACTGTTCCGCGTCAACAACATCGCGCGGTAGTAGTCGATCCGGCCGAGATCGAGCTCGACGCAATCGTCTCGCGCAGCCCCGGCGCTCCCGAGCCCGTGAGCCCGCGCGGCGAACGCCGCGTACTCGCGATAGCGCTGGGCGAGCGAGCCTACCGGCGTCGCCATGTCGCGCACGGCCAATGCCGCCAGGTCCTCCATCGGATCTCCGTAGTGGGCGACCTCCCAGTCGACGATGCCGGTCACTCGCCCGTCCTCGAAGAGGAAATTGCCCGGCCCGAGATCGCTGTGCACCAATGCGAAGCGCGACAGGCTCGTCGGCGCGTGAGCCTCGAGCCATCCGATCGCGAAGTCGAAGAAGGGATCGCTCGAGCCACGGATCGACCCGAGCACGCCACGCATCTGCTCGAGCGTCCGGCCCGCACAGACCTCCCGCGCCTGGTCGGCCGCGGGCGGAGTGAGGTGCGGGATCGACAGGGATCCCACGTCGAGCGCATGCAGCTCCGCCGCCAGCTGCATCAGATGGCGAATCGTCGGCTCGCGCTCCGATGCACGATCGACGGCGGGAAAATCCGAGCGACCGGGGAGTCGCGTCAAGAGCAGTGCGCCATGCGCGCCGTCGTACGCGCAGACCTCGGGCACGGGGATCGACGTATGCGCGAGCGCCGTGAGCACCGCCGCGTCGCGTTCGCTGCCGCCACCCTCCCCCTTGTCCTGCAACAGGAAGAGCGCGCTGGGTCGAGCGGCCGAGTCGAGATCGATCCTCCAGGCGGAACGACTCGCCCCCGCGAAATGCGGCGCGGCAGCGACGGCCGGGTACCCCATCTCCGCTTCCACCCAGCTGCGCAGCGCGCCGGGTAGCTCGACCGAGCCGGATTCCGTCGCCACCGTCACGCCATGATCTCGCTCGCCACGGCTCCGCTGCGATTCGACGCCGCTCACCAATCCACCCATCGACCCGCAGCAGGTGCCGGCGGGCTGCCCGAGATCATTCTACTCTCGGCGCTCGACGAGCGCTCGCAGATCGGATGGAAGTGAACGGGTCGGACTGCGTGACGCTCGCCGAGTCGAAGTCAAAGCACCCGAGGACGAGACGAAGTGGATGCGCTCGCCGCCAGAGTCGCCGTGCTCGAAGACCGATTCGCGATCCTCGACCTCTACGATCGCCAGCTCGCAGCTGCGGAAGCCTTCGACTTCGAACGCTACGACACGACCTTCAGCCCGGACGCCCGGCTCGACCTCTCGGATTTCGGGCTGTCCGAATGCGGCTACCCGGAATACCGCCGCTGGCTGATGGGACTGCGTGGGACGATGGTCGATGCACAACGCATCACGGGCGGGCTGCGGCTGCGGCTCGCCGGCGACCGCGCGACGACACGGGTACCGGTCTCGTGTCATGTCACGATGCTGATCGAAGGAGAGCGACAGCTCACCCATACGGGGATCTTCTACGACGACGAGCTCGAGAAGCGTCCCGAGGGCTGGCGCATCGTGCGTCGGCGCGAGGAGCTCGCCTGGTCCGAGTCGGGCGATTCCAACTGATGGCGAGGGTCGGGGGCGCGCACGCCCCCGACCCGATTCGCCTCGATCGGGCCGATCGCTGAAGCGCGTACAGCGGCTTCTCGAGCGACCCGACCTAGCGTCGCCAGCTCTCGAACTTCTCGAGCATGCCCGGATCCGCGTAAGGGCCCGGATCGATCGGCAGGAAGATCGGCTCCTCGAGCTCGAACATCATCTCACAGACCGTTCCGTCCGCGTCGTAGCCACAGTCCGGATCGCTGGTCCAGCTATGGACGAGCTCGTACTGTCCATTCCGACACTCGAAGATCTCCGAGACCGTCTGGGTACAGGTCGCGGGCAACGCACCCAGGCAGACGGGATAGGAGAGCTCCCGCTCCGTCGTGAAGCGGTGTCCATTCAGGCACTCGAACTTGTGGGTGATGACCTCGACCTTGGCCGCGATCGGCACCGGCGGGACCGCCCACTCGAGATCCCCGGCCGTGGCCAGTCCGGCCGAGCCGATCAGGAGACTGATCGCCGCGACGCACGTGGCGATCGTGGCGGAGCGGATTGCGAAGCGATTCTGCATGGTGATTCCCTTTCGTTTCGACACACGTTGTCGTCGTGTGTCACGAAGGGTGTCGCCGAGTCAGAATCGAGCGCGTGTGAATCGATTCACGAAGCCACGCGTGGTCAGATGCCCGTCAGCAAATGGTCATGTACGGGCCCCGGTCATTCGACCGCGGCCGACCGGGCTCCGCGCACGAGGCGGCCGGGTAGAGCTCCCGTGTGCTCGCCATCTCGAAAGGTCACCTCGCCCGATACGATCGTCGCGTCGTAGCCGCGGGCGCGCTGGATGAATCGCGCAGCGCCTGCCGGCAGGTCGTGCGCGATCTCCGGCAGCTGGTTCTCGAGTCGATCGAGGTCGATCACGTTGAGATCGCCCTTCTTGCCGGGGACGATCTCGCCGCGATCCTGCAGTCCGTAGAGCGCCGCCGTATCGGAGGTCATCTTCTTGACCGCCTTCTCGATCGGCAGCTTCGGGCCACGCGTGCGTCCCTTCACCCAGTGCTCGAGCAGGGACGTCGTCATGCTCGCATCACAGATCGCACCGCAATGCGCGCCGCCGTCGCCGAGCCCGAAGGCCGTGCGCGGATGCTCGAGCATCGCCCGCACGCTCTCGAGGTCGTAGTCGGAGTAGTTGAGCAGCGTGAGCATCAGGAGCTGCTTGCCGTCGAGCTCGAGCAACCAGTCGTAGAGCAGATCGAAGGGATCGCGACCCTGCTCTGCAGCGATCGCCTGGAGGCTCTCCTCCGGCGGCGGCTCATAGTTCGGCGGATCGCCGAGACGGAAGATCTTGTCGATTCCGTTCTCGATCATCTGCGTGACGACCTTCATCTGCGGAATCGCGTAGTACGACTCCTCGCCGAGAATCCGAGCGCGCACCTCGGGCTTCCGCAATTCGACCACCCGCTCTTCGAGCGGCAGGTCTTTGAGCGCCATGTAGGTAGGACGAAAGCTGAAGGGGTGGAAGGACTGATGGCCGATCAGGAGCGTGTTCGGCCGCGCGCTCACCTGCGGACGCAGGATCGCGCCGTCGCGTTCGCCCGCCTCGTCACAGAGATCGAGCAGCCGCTTCCAGTCCTTGGGCGCGACGTCGTGCTGCACGAGCGCGAAGCTGACCGGCCGCCCGATTTCGGCCGACAGCCTCCGCATCCAATCCATCTCGAGATCGGGCTTCGACATGTCCTCGCCCTGGATCCCCGCCGGCGCCAGCTCGACGATTCCCTCGCCGAGCTCACCGAGCACACGCGCGATCCCGAAGATCTCGTCCTCGGCGCCATGCGTCCCCGGCACGACCTCGCCGTCGACCGCGCGGTGGACGATCGTGCGGGACATCGAGAAGCCGAGTGCACCGGCCTCGATCGCCTCTTTCACCACCTGCGCCTGCCGGGCGATGTCCTCGGGCGTCGCGGGCTCGTTGCGCGCGCCGCGCTCGCCCATCACGTAGGCCCGGACGGCGCCGTGCGGCACCTGCGTTCCGATATCCAGTGCGTAGCGACGCTCGTCGAGCGCATCCAGGTACTCGGGGAACGTCTCCCACTGCCAATCGATCCCCTCGTGGAGCGCCGTACCGGGAATATCTTCGACACCCTCCATCAGGCCGATCAGGAACTCCTGCTTGCCGGGCGCGACGGGCGCGAAGCCAACTCCGCAGTTGCCCATCACCAGCGTCGTCACCCCATGCCAGGCCGTCGGCGTCAGCAGCGCGTCCCAGGTCGCCTGTCCGTCGTAGTGGGTATGGATGTCGACGAAGCCGGGCGTCACGATCTTGCCCGTCGCATCGATCTCTTCGCGCGCGCCCCCTTCGACCGCGCCGACCTGCACGATCCGCCCCCCCTCGATCGCGACGTCGCCCACGAAGGGCGCGGCGCCGGTTCCGTCGACGATGGTTCCACCTCGAACGATCAGATCGTACATTTCGAGCTCCTCGATCCCGCTTCTTTGCTCGGCAGACCCACCTGCCAGCCCGCATTGCTCTCCGCACGCCGCACGGGAAAACAGACGCCTTGCCTGCGAATCGGCATCCCTTTGGGCGAGCCGTCCCGGACGTCCATCAGGCCGCCATGCATCGGACACTCGAGGATCGTACCCCTGATCTGTGCCCCTTTCATCGAAGTCCGTACGTGCGGGCACTCGTCGTGCAAGACGTAGGGCGTCCCCTCGGCATTGCAGAGCAGCAGCTCGAGGTGTCCGACCCGAAAGACGTCGCTCTCGCCGATGGCAGGGAGCGCAATCGGGATGTCGACCCACGCGAGCTCGGAAGCCTCGCGACGCTCCGACGGCGTCCCGCTCACCTCGCCGGGTTCTGACCGGCCGCCGAGCTCTCACCCGTCCGAGCGACGTCGGCGACGGGCGCATCTCCGTGAGCGGCTGCGCCGTTCTGGAGATAGCTGTCGAGCGTGCGGTGGTGGTGGAGGATGCGCACCTCCTGCTTTCCGAGATGCAGGTCGTGGAAGGCCGCAGATCGCATGCCCGCCTGGATCCGCGGCAGGTTGTAGAGATCCTCGTCGAGCAGATCGCCGCCATCGCACTCGCCGGCGAGCGTATCCCCGTTCGCGGTCGAGTAGAAGCGCTTCTCGGGCCGCGGGACATCGACTTCCGGCGCATTCATCAGGTTGATGAAGTCGAAGTACATCCGGTTCGGATCGGTCGGATGCGGCCGATGCGTGAAGACCCACGTGAAGAGCGCGTGCGTGTTGAACGTCATGTTCGGAAAGATCGTGTAGTGGAAATCATCACAGAGCTGGGACTCGTTCAGCTCACCCAGCTCCGCGCCGAGGGTCGAGGCGATCTTGCGTTGCTGCTCGGCGAAGGCCTTGCGGGCGTCCTCGGCCGTCCCCTCGAACTGCTCGATTCCGATCCGCTCGAGGAACATCTCGCGAATCTCGGGCGTGACCGTATTCGCGCCGGGGTGGCGAAGGCTCGCCTGGACCTCGGGGAAGATCATCCGCGTGTGCTTGTCGTAGCAGTCGTAGAGTGTCCGCGTGTCGTCGCTGAACGCGAGCGTCCAGGTGTGCGTGGCGGCCAGATGATAGGCCTCATTGAAGGCATCGACGCAGGTCTTCCAGTTGCACTCGATCTCGATCGTGCAATCGAAGGCGATCTTCCAGCGCTCGAATCGATAGGGATCGAGGTGCTCGGGAATCACGCCGAGGTAGTCGCGCAATGGCTCGGCGTCTGGATCGAGGTTCACGAAGACGAAGCCCGCCCACTCCTCGCAAAGGACCGGGCGCAGCGACAGATGGTCACCGTCGACGCCCTGCGGGAAGCACTCGGGATCCTGTGCGGAGAGGAGACGCCCATCGAGATCGTATTCCCAGCCGTGGAAGAGGCAGGAGAACTTCTCGGCGTGGCCCCGGCCCGGCTCCCGCAACCGGTTGCCGCGGTGCATGCAGACGTTGTAGCGGGCGCGGATCGAGTGATCGGGTTGCCGGATCACGAGGATCGATTCGGGCCCGAGCTCATAGGTGAAGTAGTCGCCCGGTCGTGCGAGGTCGGAGGCGCGACCCGCGCAGGTCCACGTCTTCGTCCACATGTGGTCCCACTCGCGGCGAGCGAACTCGAGGCTGGTGTACCTCGACTTGGGGATCGGCACGTATTCGAGCGCCGGATCCGGCGCGCGTTCCATCGGGGTCGGCATCGGAGATCTCCGCGAGCGAGCGCGTTCCGTGCGCTCGCTCGCGAGTCTAGAGAGGATCCGACCCGAGCGTCAATCTGCCGAGACCGAGAGCGCCACCTACTGCGTGCAGAACTCGCCCGGCGCCGTGCAGATCCCCGCCAAGGGATTACAACAGACCGTGCCGCCCGTGCAGATCGCATCACCACAGGGATGCGGCGGAAAGGGAGAGGGATCGCAGGCGCCCACGTGATCGAGCGCGACCCGTGCCTGCTGCCGATGGCAGTCGTTGCTGTAGGTGACACCATCGCAGCCGCAAACCGGATCGTAGATCTCGATGCAGGCCTCCGGCACCACTTCGCAGGTACCCGGCAGATCAGCGATGTTGCAGGTGCCGGCGGGTAGCTGGCAGAACTCGCCCTCGTTGCACGGAGGATTCGGCGGGTACGTAAAGCCGCCACAGGCCCGCGAGGTGTTCGCTTCGACCTTCGTGTAGAACTCGCTCGCCACGAGCTCCCGACCGCGACCGGCTGGACCGGTGATGCGCTTCAGCCGACCGAACGCGATCAGGCCGGGACCGGAGTAGAGCTGATCGAGCCCTCGCGCGATCGCATCGTCCCCCGCGCCCGACTGGCTGAGGTCGATGCTATGCAGCCAGGCGACGCGGTAATGGTTCAGCTTGATGCCGAGCAGCGTCGGACAAGGGAAGGTAATGCAGGCGATGCCGGATGGGACGACGCCCCAATAGCGGCCGCGTTTACCCATCGTTCCGGAAGCGCCTCGCCAGGCATCCGCGACGACCAGGGTGGGCACCTCGATTCCGAAGCCGGAATCCGCGAGCTCGAGACGCCCCCGCGCCAGCGCGCGCTTCGAGAAGAACTCACTGCGCAGCTTCGCCTCTTCGTCACTCGACAAGCCGAGTGCCGAGAAATCGACGATCGCCGCGTGACACTCCCATCGTTTCTCTCCGTCCGCGCAGACCGACTGCCGCTTGTTGACGCTCTCCACGAAGACGCCACCGCAGACGGGTGATGGACACAGACGCGGATCCGGCCGGGTCACGCGATAGTAGGTGGCCCGCGGAAATCCCATATCGTCGGCCAGCGTGCGAGGCGCGGTCCCACCGACGAATCCCCACTGCGCCGCGGCCGAGCCGGCGAACGAAACGAAGCCGAGCAGACAGAGCAGCAGGAAGAGAAGAGACGTTCGAGTCGAAGCCAGCAGGGAGAGCCGGGGATGGGATTTCATGGGATGACCCTTTCTCGCAGTCGGGTGGCACGGACAGGTCACGCGGTCGAGAGGACGGCAGGCCAGCGATCTGAATTCGTCGACCGCCTCTCCTCTCCGGGCCGCGCGATCGGGGCGCTCGTCGAGGATAGTGACGCCTCAGCAGCCAACGTGACCACGACTCTCGCCTCCGTCGCTATCGGACGACCTCGGACGACGCCCTCGCGCGGCCCGGTTGAAGCCCACCGAGGGTCCGCGCTCGGCACCCCCATTGTACTTCGCGCGGCACCGCACGAGGCGGATAACCGACGTGACTCAGAGCCGGATGCCCAATGGGCGGGCAACCTGCCCACGAAATAGGCAGACCAGACCGAGCGAGCGAATCGATCGCGCCCAGCGCCGGCCAATGGGGACGCCGTTGCGCGACGAGATGCAGCTGAGACGCTTCTCACGTTCACTCGGCGGCCGGCACGGATCGCCGCCACGTTTGAGATTGTGGCGCACGTCTGGCACAGTCGTTGCTTAACTCTGCGCTCGAACGGCGGTCGGGGGCCACGGGTCACCCGGTCGGATTGCCCTTGGGGTGAGCTCCGGAGCCTCGAGGCCCGAGCGTCACTCGAAGGAGCCGGAGCGGCTGATCGAATACGCGACGAGCTGAGCGCGTCACGAAGCGCCCGGCAGCAGGCCATGAGAACGAACCCCTAGGAACGCAGGAATGCATGGAGGTCCCCCCGAAATGGGAACCAAATCGAAGCTCGAGTACATCTGGCTCGACGGCTACCGACCGACCCAGAACCTTCGCAGCAAGACCAAGGTCGTCGAAGATTTCAGTGGCAAGGTGGAGGACGCGCCGATGTGGTCCTTCGACGGCTCCTCGACGGAGCAGGCGGAGGGTGGATCCTCGGACTGTCTCCTGAAACCGGTCGCCTGCCTACCCGATCCCGGTCGCAAGAACGCCTACCTCGTGATGACCGAGGTGCTCGACCCCGACGGAACGCCCCACGAGTCGAACGGCCGCGCCACGATCGACGATCCCTCTGACGATTTCTGGTTCGGGTTCGAGCAGGAATACTGCATCTGGGACAACGACCACAACGCGCCGATCGGCTTCCCGCCCGGTGGCTTCCCGGCACCTCAGGGTCAGTACTACTGCTCCGTCGGCGCCTCGAACGCGGTCGGCCGCGAGATCGTCGAAGAGCATCTCGACCTGTGTCTCGAGGCCGGCCTCAATGTCGAGGGCATCAATGCGGAGGTCATGTGCGGCCAGTGGGAGTACCAGGTCTTCGCAAAAGGTGCGGCGCGCGCCGGCGACGAGACCTGGCTGTCTCGCTATCTGCTCGAGCGCACGGCCGAACGCTATGGCTTCTCGATTAATTGGGAGCCGAAGCCGATCAAGGGCGATTGGAACGGCTCGGGCATGCACGCCAACTTCTCGAACGAATTGCTTCGGACCTGCGGCGACCAGGCGGTCTACGATCAGATCTGCAAGGCGTTCGAGCCGGTCGTGCAGGATCACATCGCGGTCTATGGCGCCTACAATGACCAGCGTCTGACTGGCAAGCACGAGACGCAGTCGATCGACCAGTTCAGCTACGGCGTCTCGGATCGCGGCGCCTCGATCCGGATTCCGATCGCGACGGTCGAGAACGGCTGGAAGGGCTGGCTCGAAGATCGCCGCCCGGCCTCGAATGCCGACCCCTACAAGGTCGCCAGCATCATCGTCAAGACGACGAAGGCGGCGAGCGCCAACATCAAGGCCTGATTCGAGGCCCGAGGCAGTTGGTTCCGATAGCGGGGGCGTCCGGAGCGATCCGGGCGCCCTCGCGTCTTTCCTCGCTTAACGTGATTCAAGCCCCTTGATGATCGATCAATCGACCGGCCGGGCTGACTGGGGGTCGAGAGAAGGCCCAGAGCGCTGGACTTGGCGAGCCGACAGTCGCATGCTTGACGAGCGGAATTCAACCGCATGAAGGGTCTCACGCGGACCCGAGTGGGGCCTCGATTCGATGCGCGTACTCGTCACCGGCGGAACCGGATTCATCGGCAGCCACACGATTCGCGCGCTGCTCGAGGCGGGCCACGACGTCAAGCTGATGGTGCGCAACGAAGAGAAGGCACGCCGTCTCTGGACGAGCGAGCCCCGGGTCCTCGAAGACCTCGTCGTCGGCAAGATCACCTCGGGACCCGCGACCGTCGACGCGCTGCGCGACTGCGAAGGTCTCGTGCATACGGCCGCGCCCGTCGCCCTCGCCGTCTCCCGGCGCGAAGCACGCCGCATCGCTCGAGAGAACCTTCGATCCGTTCGCCTGTTGATCGATCGTGCGCTCGAGGATGGGTTGCGCAATATCGTCCATCTCTCGACGACGGCGCTCCTCGACACGGCGGCACTCGGCCCGAGCCGCCGAGTCGCCGACGAGGAGACGCCGATCGTAAGCGGGGGCGACACCTACGCCCTTTCGAAGTCCGCGCCGGAGCGACATCTGCGCGCGCTGCAGGATCAGGGCGCACCCATCTCGATCGTCTATCCACCGGGCGTGATCGGGCCGGACGATCCGGGACTCTCCGAGGCGATGCGCGGCATTCAGCAATTCCTCGAAGCGAGCGTGATCATCACGAGCTCGGGCTTCCAGACCGTCGACGTCCGCGACCTCGCCGCACTTCACGCGGCCCTGATCGATCGCGCGCCCGCGCCCGGTCGCTTCATCGCGAGCGGCCGATTCCTCGAGTGGGAGGAGTTCGCAGAGCTGCTCGACCGGGCCGCCGGCGTTCGACTGCCACGCGTGCGGCTGCCCGGGCGGGCGGTACGCGTGATGGGTCGGATCGGCGACCAATTGCGGCGATTCGTCGACGTCGACCCGGCGATCTCGCGGGAGGCGACGCGGCTCGCAACCCAATGGGTGGAATTCGATGCCAGTCGCGCCACGCGCGAGCTCGGCGTCAAGTTTCGCGACCCGATCGAGACCCTCTACGACACCGTGCGTTGGCTCGCCGCGAATGGCCACGTCGATCCCAAGCACGCGCTTCGGTTCACTCATCCGGGTCGCGGTCGGACATGACGACCGTGCGCAGGTCTGCAACGGCGCTCCGCCGCACGCGCAGCCGGAGCTACGACTGACCGATGGGTGATCGCCTCGCGGGCAAGATCACGATCGTCACCGGCGCAGGGAGCGGAATCGGTCGGGCCTCGGCCGAGCTTTTCGCTGCAGAAGGCGCGGTCGTCGTCGTGAACGATCTCGACAGCGACTCCGCCAGCGCGACCGTCGCACGCATCGAGGCGGCCAGCGGTCGGGCCGTCGCCCATCCGGCCGACGTGACGGATCCCGTCGCGGTCGAGTCGCTCGTCGCGCGAACGACCGCGGAGTTCGGTCGACTCGACGTGATGTTCAACAATGCCGGCGGCGCGCGACCCGAGGCGACTGACGCGATGTCACCCGAGGATTACCGACGCGTCGTCGCGCTCAATCTGGACGGGGTCTTCTATGGGACCCAATCCGCGCTCCGCGTGATGATGCCGCAACGAAGCGGCTGCATCCTGATGACGACCTCGGGTGCCGGACTCGGCGCCGTGCATCACCTGGCGGCCTACGGGATGGCCAAGGCGGGTGTCGTGAACCTCGGCAAGAGCGTGGCCGCGGAATACGGTCGTTTCGGGATTCGCGCCAACGTGATCTCGCCGGGGCCGATGGGAAGCGAGGGCTTTCTGTCCTGGCTCGACACGATCGAGGGCGGTCGCGAACGCTTCGAGAGCGAAGTGCCCATTCGCCGCCTCGGCCGCCCAGAGGACATCGCGCATGCCGCGCTCTTCCTCGCCTCGGACGAGGCGAGCTTCGTGAGTGGCATCGTCGTGCCCGTCGACGGCGGCATTTCGTCCCAGTACCCGACGCCCCAATTCGATCTGCCCGACGTCTAGACGACGGCCACGCGCGCCGCTCTCGAGCATGGAACCTCTCGGCGAAGCGGTTCCCCTGCTGGCCACGACCCGGCGGAGAACGCAATCCGATACGGGGCGAACGCGAGGCGAAATCGATCCGGCCGCATCGGCCCGCGTGGTTGATCGACGCCGACACGAACGAGCCGGCGAGAGGGTGAGGAGTTCCACAGGATGGCGCGCATCGAAGGGATCGACGACGACCGGGCCGGACTGGCCCAGCGATTCGTGTTTCGGCAAGCCGCCCGACGAACGGGCGCCGTGCCCGAGCCGCTGCGCCTGATGGCGAGAAGCGCGGGCACGATGTGGGGGGCTGGCCTCTTCCAGCTCGGCTTCGATCGCGCGCGGCGCGTCGAGCCTCGCTTGAAGACATTGGCGTGTCTCAAGGCAGCCTCGATGATCGGATGCGTGTTCTGACTCGACATCAACTCTGCGGTCGGCAGAGACCAGGGGATCGACGAGCGCCAGCTGCGCGATCTGACTCGCCACCGCGAGAGTGACGCGTTCTCGGCAATCGAGAAGGACGTGCTCGACTATGCGGAGGCCCTCACGCGAACACCGGCGCGAGCCAGCGACGAGCAGCTCGCGAAGCTCTCACAGTCGTTCGACGACGAGCAGCTGGTCGAGCTGACCGCCATGATCGCCTGGGAGAATTTCCGTGCTCGCTTCAATCGCGGCTTCGATATCGCCGACCAGGGCTTCTCACGTGGGGCGTATTGCGTGCTGCCCGCGGATCATGGCTGAGGAGATGCCCGGCTAGCCAGCGAAGGATCTCGTGGCCTAGAGTCGAGCAGCCATCTGCTCGCCGTCCCTGCGGCGAGTCGTTCTCAGGAGATCCCCCGTGACCCGAATCGAGCCTCGCGTCGTACGCTACGGCGGCGCCCTCTTCGACCAGAACGAAATCGATCGCGTGAATGCGCAGATGGCCGATCCGATGGGGCTGATGCCCGGACCACGCGTGATGGAGTTCGAACAGCGCGTCGCCGAATACATGGGAATGCAGCACGGCGTGATGGTCAACTCGGGCTCCTCCGCGCTGATGATCGCGATGCGCCTCGCGAATCTGCCGCTCGGATCGGAGGTGATCACGCCCGCCCTGACCTTCTCGTCCGATGTGGCCGCGATCTATCACGTGGGCTGTACGCCCGTCTTCCTCGACGTCGGTCTCTCGGACTATCAGGTCCGCGTCGACCAGATCCCCGACGTCGTCTCGGACAAGACCCGCGCGATCCTGATCCCCGACCTCGTGGGCGGCATCTGTGACTGGGACGAAGTGCGGCGCCTGGCGGACGCGCACGATCTCTTCGTCATCCACGACAGCGCCGACACGCTCGGCGGGACGCTCCGGGGCCGCAAGACGGCGACGCGCGCCGACGTCTCGATCACGAGCTTCTCGATCCATCACATCATCACCGCGCTCGGAAACGGAGGCATGGTCTTCTTCGACGACGATCGCTATCTGGACCGCGCACTCGCATTACGCGCCTGGGGTCGCTCCTCGGAGAAGTTCATGTTCGGCACGAAGATGGACGAGAGCGACGGCCGCTTTCTCGAAGACCTCGACGGCGTCGAGTACGACGGCCTCTTCATCTTCGAGGAGAACGCCTACGGCTTCATCCCGAACGAGTGCGGCGCCGCCTTCGGCCTCGGTCAGATGGACAAGATCGACAAGCTCTGGAAGCTCCGGGAAGAACGCTTCGGCTGGCACACGGAGTTCCTGCGCCAACACGACGACAAGTTCATCGTCCCGACGATCATTCCCGAGACCGAGACGACCTGGCTCTGCTACCCGATCCAGCTGCGACCCGAGACGGGCTGGAGCCGTCGCAAGCTCCAGACCCAGCTCGAGGATTCGGGGATCATGAGTCGCGTGATCTTCTCGGGCAACATCACGCGCCACCCGATGATGCGAAACCAGGAATTCCGCATCCACCCGGATGGCCTCGTGCGCTGTGATCAGATCATGGAGCACGGCATCATGTTGCCCTGCCATCCCACCATGACCCGCGAAGACTGTGAATACCTCTACCAGGTCATCAGCGACTTCATCGAAGCGGGTGGCGAGGTGACCGCGCAGGGCCCGCTCGATGCGCCCGCACAGGAGTAGACCCGGATGGACGAAGCCAATCCCGCACTGGTGGCCGCTCAACGCTCCTGGCGAGCCGTGATGGCCGGGGACAAGGATGCCTGGCTCGACCTGATGGCCGAGGAGATCTGCGTCGAGGATCCGATCGGTGTCGCGCCGACCAACCCGAGCGGCCAGGGCGTGCGCGGCAAGGCGGAGCTCGCGGATTTCTGGGAGAAGAACATCGGACCGAATACGATCGAGATCGAGACCCACGCCTCGCGCACCGCTGGCCTGGAGTCGGCCCACCAGCTGACGCTCTCGATGCGCTTTCCGAATGGCGTGACCTCGCACGTCACGGGCTTCTTCACGTATCGCGTGAACGAATCGGGGAAACTCACGAATCTACGGGGATTCTGGGACATGGCGGACATGTCCTTCGAGAACGCCTGAGGGCGGGATCACGAGACACCCGGGCCCACGCGCCAGGGCCGACCCCGGCTGAAGCTGGCGTCGGCGAATGCGAGCGCGAAGGCCCCTCAGCCGCGGATGATCTGTCCGCCATCGACACCCAGCAGCTGACCGCTCACCCAGGACGCGGCGTCCGAGAGCAGCCACAGGCACGCGTCCGCCATGTCCTTCGGCTGGCCCAGCCGCGAGATCGGGATCTGGGCGACCATCGTGTCCATGAACTCCTTCGGCGTCTGCACGTTCAGCGCCTCCGTGTCCGTCGGACCCGGGGCGATCGCATTGACGCGGATGTTCATACGCCCGAGCTCACGTGACAGACAATGCGTGAGCCCGTTCATGCCATATTTGGCGAGGCCGTAGTAGCCGACGCCCATCCAGGCCGCCGTCGACGACTGGTTCACGATCGAGCCGCCCCCGCGTTGGCTCATCGAGCCATAGCACGCCCGCGTGCACAGGAGCGCGCCGTCCATGTTGATGTCCATGAACTTCTTGTAGTAGTCCCAGTCGACCTGGAGCATCGACTCGGTCTTCATTCCGCCGAAGAGCGCCGCATTGTTGACCAGGAAATCGATTCCGCCGAAGCGATCGATCGCGGCGGCCGCCATGGCCTGTGTCGACTCTTCCGAAGAGACGTCCGTCCGCACGAACAGCGCTTCACCGCCGTCGGCCGACAATCGATCGGCCACGGCCCTGCCCTTCTGCTCGTCGATCTCGGCGATGACGACACGAGCCCCCTCCTCGGACAATCGGCGCGCGTATTCCGCCCCGATCCCCCCGCCGGAGCCGGTCACGATTGCCACCTTTCCTTCGATTCCGGGAAAACTCATTGCCACTCCCCGTGCTTCTCTGCCATGGCGACCCGAAGGAACACGACAGTCGACTGCGGAAGGTAGTGATCCGCCCCTTTCGTCGAAAGGGTTCGAAGTCCTCGGCTTCCGGATAGAATCCAGGGCTTCGCCATCGGACGCGATGGCCGACCGAAACCAGGGAGGGAAAAGACGATGGCCGACGCCGAGCGGCGCAAGCGCGGAATCGAGATGATCAACGAAGTCTACGCGGGAGACGTCGTTACCCCGCCCGAGGGCAATGTCTTTATCGACACGATGCTCGAACAGCTCTTCGCAGAGGTCTGGTCGCGAGACGTGTTGTCGATTCGCGATCGACGCATCCTGCTGCTCGGCATCATCGCCGAGAAGGGCGAACCCATGACCTTCGGCATCCAGGTCCGCGCCGCGCTCAAGAACGGCGAGCTCTCGGCGAAGGAGATCCGCGAGTTCATGCTGATGATCGCGCAGTACGCCGGCTATCCCCGGGCGGCGAGCCTCGTCGGCGTGATCGAAGAGCAGATCTCGGCCTTCGAGAAGGAGCAGGCGGCGGGCTGAGCGTCTCGCGGCCGAGAAACGCGACGAGGCGTGTCCGGCCCTGCGTCGGCGAAAACGCGCGGTCACCACGGAGCCGGTGGCTCGATCGGGTCTAGCTCGGCTCGACCCGCATCGAGGCCACGGCCGCCCCACCGTCGACGCAGATCACCTGGCCCGACACGTAGTCGGCGGCACGACTGCAGAGGAAGAGCACGGCGTTCGCGATATCAGCGGGGCGCCCGACGTAACCGAGCGGACAACGTGCATCCCGCTCGTCGCCGCTGCCGAGGCGCGCCATGCCCTCGGTACCCCCGATCGCGCCGGGTGCCAACGCGTTCACGCGTACGCCGTGCGGACCGAACTCGACGGCGCAGGTGCGCGTCAACGAATCGACACCGGTCTTGGCCGCGGCGACGTGCGCCTGGAGCGCAACGCCCATCCGCTCGAAGGGCGCGCTGATGTTCACGATATGACCGCCGCTCCGTTTGAGCGCACGCTCGAAAGCGACCTTCGTGACGTGATAGGTGCCGCGAAGGTCGATGTCGACGACGGCCTTGAAGCCGTTGTAGGAGAGGCCCTCGATCGGCGCGGGGAAATTGCCAGCGGCATTGTTGATCACGATGTCGAGCCGTCCCCAACGTGCGAGGATCGCGTCGACGACTGCCTCGACCTGCTCCGGCTCGCGGACGTCGCAGGGCACCCACATCGCCTCGATGCCGTCGCGCTCGAGCTCGCCGACTGCGGCCTCGAGCACCTCGGCCCGACGACTCGCGAGACAGAGCCGTGCTCCGTGCTCGCCGAGAGCCTGAGCGATTCCGCGTCCGATTCCGGTGCCGCCACCCGTGACGAGCGCAACCCGCCCCGCGCAGAGATCCGTTCGGAATTCGCTCATGTTTCCTCCTGATGGTTGGTGCAGACCGCGAGCCCGGGCGCACGGGGCCTTCGTGACCGTCGCCACGAGTCGACGCGCGCCCTTCAGCCGGCTCGCGTGATTCCGTCGAGCATATGTCATGCGCGCGAACCGGACCGCTCGATTCATCTCTATACTCGCGGATGTCAGAGGGCTCGGATGCATCGCACGCGACAGCGCGCGACTCGTCTCGCCCCGAGCAAGCGCGACCGGACGGGTCCGCGCGAGGAGTCGATCGATGTCCGATCTGGTGCGCCTCGAGGTGCGCGACCATGTCGCCGAGGTCCTGCTCGACCGACCCGACAAGTTGAACGCGATCAATCACGACATGTGGGCCGCGATCGGCGAGACGGGCGAGTCGCTCGCGAGCGATCGCGAGCTTCGCGCGGTCATTCTCTCGGGTGCGGGGCGCGGCTTCTGCGCCGGACTCGACATGGCGAGCTTCGCCGACATGCAGCGTCGAGATGACCGACTGGAGGGCGAGGGCGATCGCGGCGGCAGCATTACCGGTGGCCTGAAATCCCTGGCCGGCCGGTCGGAGAATTTCTTCCAGCGAGCGGCGATCGTCTGGAAGCGAATTCCCGTGCCCGTCGTCTGCGCCCTGCACGGCGTGGCCTACGGCGCGGGTGCTCAGGTTGCGCTCGGCGCCGACATCCGGATCGCCGCACCCGACCTGCGTTTGTCGATCCTCGAGATCAAGTGGGGCTTGATTCCGGACGTCGGCATCACACAGACGCTCCGCGACCTCGTTCCGCTCGACGTCGCGAAGGAGCTCACGTTCACCGGTCGGATCCTCGATGCCGATGCCGCCCACGCCCTCGGACTGGTCACGCGTATCGCGGAGGATCCACTCGCGGAGGCACGCGCATTGGCGAGCGAGATCGCGGGCAAGAATCCGGACGCGATCCGCGCCGGCAAACGACTCCTCGACGAATCGTGGCACGCGGGCGAGCGCGAAGGGCTCGAGCTCGAAGCGCGGCTGCAGGCGAAGCTCCTCGGCAGCCCGAACCAGGTCGAGGCGATCCGAGCCAACTTCGAGAAGCGAACGCCCGAGTTCGCGCCCGCGTCCCTCGAGCGAGGTTGATCCGATCGACCCTGCGACACCTGCAAGGACTGGAGACCCATGAGCGAGAACGTTGCGAGCCGAGCTGCCCTGCGCGACCTCCTCGCGCTCGTCGAGCGCGTCGACACGGAGTTCCTGTCGCAGGCCCGCCGCGTGAGCACGCCGGACGACATCGCCGATGGTGAACACATGCTGCTCCATCTCGTCAAGGCAGCGCTCGACGTCTGGGTCGACAACGACGCCAGCCGCCCGCGCTTCGCGCCGCTTGCGAGCAGCGTGCTCAAGTGGGGCGGCGAAGGCGCCGACAATCCGGCCCACTGTGCCCCGCTCGATCCGCAGCGGCGCTACCGCATCCGCGGACGGATGCGGGACGAGGTCTACATCAGCTTCACCGTCTACACGGGCAAGGCCGAGGGCGACTGGAACGACGGCGTCATCTCCGCGCTCAACCACACCGAGTTCGAGATCGATGGCGCGGGTCGCTTCGAAATCACGATCGAGCCCCGGCCGACCCCCGGCGCGCTCCACATGGAGGCCGGCAAGCCGAACTGCGTCATCTCGCGGCACTACTGGGAGGACGAGATCTGCGGCATGGCCGACCCCCGCAAACACGTCGAGCTCGAGATCGAGTGTCTCGACGAGCCGGGCTTCCCGCGCCCGCTGGGTCCCGAGCGACTCGCCGCCAAGCTCGCGGCGGCCAGCCGCTTCATCGCGGGGCAGACGCTCGACCGGCCCGCCGCCCCCGACCCCGCGAAGCAGCCCGCGTGGTTCTCGCTCGTGCCGAACGAGCTGCCCAAACCGATGAAGTGGATTCCCAGCGAAGGCGGTGGCGCCGGTGCCGTCGACAATGCCTACTGCGCGGGCCTCGTCCTGCTCGGACCCGACGAGGCGCTCGTCGTCGATGGACGCTGGCCCGAATGCGTCTATGCGAACGTGATGTTCTGGAATCGCTTCCAACAGGCGCCAGACTACCGCTACCGCTCCTGCTCGCTGAATCGCAAGCAGATGCGGGCCGACGCGGACGGTCGCTTCCGCTTCGTCGTCGCCCGCGAGGACCCCGGCGTACCGAACTGGATCGATACCGAAGGCCATCTGGCCGGGACGCTCTATTGGCGTTTTCTGCTGCCCGAGGGCGAGATCGAGCAGCCGCGCTGTCGCGTGATGCCGCTCCACGCGGTTCGCGGCGGTTGAAGGGGCAGATCCAACGACCACTCGCGCCTCTCGCGCAGGCCCCCGGCCGAGCCTGTTCGGATCGACCGGGGGTGACGAGAGCAGCCGCCCGCGCCCGAACGAGCAACGACAACGGCAATCGCAACGCGCACCCGAGCTTGCGGGACACCACGACACCGGCAACGGCTGCAACGGCTCAGCAACGCAGCGCGTCCGCTCCCATCGTTTCGGAATCGGAGCGCAATCGCGCCCGAGGACGCGATCCGACACCCGAAGATCCGAGCGCGATCGGAAACCCGAGCGGATCACACCGATCCACGACGGATTCTCGAGATGGGTGCGTCCCGCGAAGGCGAACGTCACATCTTTCTACGATCGGAAGGCGAACGCGGCGTCAGTCCCCGAAGCTGCGTCTTCGGGTACTCCCCTTCTTGGGCTTCGGAATCGACGCCGATACCGGAGCGCCCGTGTCGCGCCCGCTCAACGCTCGCGCGTGCCCGCGAGCTCGGCCAGCAGCTCGTAGGCCTCTTCCTGCTCGGTGCGGACGGTGACGCCCGTGAAAGGCATGTCCTCCCAGAGATCCCGCCAGCGCCGCTTGATGCGGTCGACGTCGCCGAAGAGTCCACCCTCGTCGATGTACTCGTCCGGAACGGCCTCGATCGCTTCCTCGCGCTTGCCCGCCTGGAAGAGCTCCTGGATCCGTTCGGCCGCCTCGCCCCAGCCTTCCCGGATCATTCGCTTCTTGTGGAAGTTGAGCTTCGGATGACCCATCCCGCCCACGTAGAGCGCGACGAAGGGCTTGCCCGCCTGGAGTGCGCCCTTCACGTCGTCGGTGATCTCGACGGAGACGCCGCCCTGAATCTCGAAGTCGGCGTAGCCCTTGCCGCCGCCAGCCCGCGCGAAGCCCTCTTCGAACCACGCCTTGAACGTTTCGAGATTGCCTCGGCGCATCCCGAAGGCCAGCCAGCCATCCGCGAGCTCGGCCGTCAGCTTGACCATCTCGGGCGCCCCCGTTCCGAGCCAGATCGTGGGCTTGTGCTCGAAATGGAGAATCGACTTGAGGGGCTTGCCCATACCCGTCGCGCCCGGC
The DNA here is from genome assembly GCA_965223565.1 of Myxococcota bacterium. Taxonomy (GTDB): domain Bacteria; phylum Myxococcota_A; class UBA9160; order UBA9160; family UBA4427; genus UBA4427. Next base: position 136,806 of record CBDCWV010000011.1, read on the forward strand.
CCGGCATAGGGCAGCGCGATCTCCGACCCGGCGTGCTCGACCGGTCCCGCGCGATCGAAGATCTTCTTCATGATCGTCACGTAGTCGCGCAGGCGTTCCTTCGGCCGCCCCCACGGCGTGCCGTACCAGCCCTCGACGATCTGCGGACCCGACAGACCCAGGCCGCCGATCACGCGCCCGCCGCCCGCCAGCTGATCGACCGTCGCGAGCTGCATCGCCGTCATCGTCGGCGTGCGCGCACCGACCTGAATGACAGCCGTCCCCAGTCGGATGCGGTCGGTATGCGCGGCGATATAGGCGAGTGGTGTGATCGCGTCGGAGCCGTAGGCCTCCGCCGTCCAGACCGAGTCGTAGCCGAGCGCTTCACAGCGCTTGATCCGGTCGATCGGCACGTCGACCGAACGACCCGCGTATTCGACGGCGAGCCCGAGCTTCATCGTGAGATTCCCTGCTAGGTTGATCTACGGCGAGCATACGGGATTCTCGGGGGGTCTGGCTTGGCGTGGCTTCGCATCGATCGCGCGCGCACGAGGCGTCGCTCCGCCAACCGATACCCCGCGCGCCGCGAAGGTCGCGCCGGAGCGGCCTCTCGATCGGAATCGATTACGACGATTGTCGCACTCGTGGGGCTCGTCCTCGCCTGCGCAAGCGGCAGCGAACGCGGGGCCGGCGACGCGACACCGATCCAGCTCGGCCCGCGGCCGTTCTTCCTGCTCGATCAGCTCGCCGAAGGACCGCTGCGCACCCGCCTCGACGCCTGCCGAGGCGGCCCGTTTCGAAGGAGCCGCTTCTCGATCGCCCATCGTGGTGCGCCGCTGCAATTTCCCGAACACAGTCGTGCGTCCTATCTCGCCGCCGCGCGCATGGGCGCTGGCATGCTCGAGTGCGATGTCAGCTGGACGGCCGATCGCGTGCCGGTCTGCCGCCACGCGGAATGCGATCTGGCGCAAACGACGGATATCCTCACCACGCCGCTCGCGGATCATTGCCGCGAGCCCTTCGTCCCGGCGCGTTTCGACACGACGACGGGCCGCCTCGTCGCGCCAGCCCAGGCGAGCTGTTGCACGTCGGACCTCACGCTCACGCAGCTGAAAGGCCTCGACACCCGAATGGAGGCCAGCGACCGCGCCGCGCGCCGGCGTGCCCGCAGCGCCGCCGAATATCAGGCCGCGATCCCGACCTGGCGGACACAGCTCTACACGATCGCCCGGACCGACGCGCGGGCCGGAGCGCGACGCGAGCCGATCCTCACGTTCGGCGAGAGTCTCGTTCTGGCGAAGCGCCTCGGCCTGGCGGTCGCGCCCGAGCTCAAGGCGTTCGTGCCCGGCGCCGGACACGGAGAGGAGACCGAAACCACGCCCTTCGACCGGGACCTCGCCGCACGACAGCTGGTCGACGCGCTGCGCGAGCATGGATTCTCGCCGCGCGATGTTCGACTCCAGTCCTTCGATCGCGACGATATCCGGCGCTGGCTCGCGTATGCCCCGGCCTACGGCGCGCGAGCGATCTGGCTGATCGATCGAGCGGGAGACGCCTCGCCGCCGACGCGCGAGACGCTCGACGGCCTCTACCGCGAGGGCTTTCGCGCACTCGGGCCGCCGATCTCGCTCCTGCTGCGCGTCGACGAGCGGGACCGGCTGCGGGCGAGCGGGTTCGCGAGGCGTGCCCGCGACGCGGGCTTCGAGCTGATCGGCTGGACACTCGAACGCTCGGGGCGGATTCACGACGGCCGGGTCGAAGGACGCGCACGCGATTTCTATCTCGACCCGGTTCTCGCAGCACTGAGGAACGACGGCGACGTCTTTCGCGTGGTCGATGCGCTCGCGCGCGAGGTCGGTGTCGTCGGACTGTTCTCCGACTGGCCTGCCACGACGACGTTCTACGCGAATTGCCTGGGGCTCGATTGAGCGCATTCACCCCACCCGACGCCTGCTAGCTTGCGTCGCGATGGCCAGCGAAGATGCCGACACCCCGCCTTTCTATACACGCTACGGATTCTCGCGCAGCGACGATCGCGAGCGGCCGCTCGTCGTCGAGCCCTACGCCGAGATCTGCCGCGACGGCGTGCTCCTGGCGACGGTGATCGCCTCCGCGGTCGACCTGGTCGGCGGCTTCTTCACGCGCGAGATCGCGGGCGCCGACGCCACGTTCACGAGCGACCTCTCGCTCCGGATTCCCCGCCCCGGACGACCCGACCGCCTCGTCGCCCGAGGCGAGCTGCTGCGGAGCGGGAGGCGACTCACGACGACGGGCGTCACGCTCGTCGTCGCCGACGCAGGCGGGCCGAGCGCCCACTCGGAGCGCGGCGATTATGCCTACGGTCAGACGACGTTCACGCGCATTCCGCGTCGGGGCTCGGAGACGCCCGATCCGGCGAGTCTGGCGACGCCCCGCGTGCTCGCGCATCACCCCCTCACGGAGCCGCTCGAGCAAGCCGTCGGCATCGAGCTCGTCGACGCCCGGGCCGGTCGCGTGCAGCTGCCCTTCCGCCCGGCGCTCTTGAATCCGGAGGGTGTGCTCCAGGGTGCGCTCGTCGCACTCGTCGTCGAGGTCGCCGCGCAGGCGCTGGCGACCACAGCGGGGCTCTCGCGGCCGGCGGTCTGCGAGCTCGATCTGCGATACCTGGCCGCCGCGGCACGGGGACCCGTCGAAAGTCGGGCGCGTTGGCTCGGCCCGGCCTCCGCGCGCATGATCGCGATCGAATTGCGCGATCTCGGGCGAGACGCGCGGCGGACGACGACGGCCTTCGTGCGCGTGATCGAGGCCGATCGCGAGCCGGAGGCCCATGGCTGACGTCTCGCGAAGGCGCCAGCGGCGAGCGTCCGTTTCCGGGCTGCCGCCAGCCGGGAATCCGACCGCTATCGTCTCGCGATGGATGTGAATCGCGAGCTGAACACGAATCTCAGCGGTCAGACCATCGTCGTGACGGGCGGAACGCGCGGCATCGGCCTCGGGATCGTACGCGTCCTCGCCCGGGCCGGCGCCGAGCTGATGGTGACCGGACGCAAGCCCGCCCGCCTGGAAGCGGTCGCGGCGGAGCTCAGCGCCGCCGGGCTACCACACCGAACGCAGCAGGCAAACGTCGCGAGCGCCGAAGAGAGCCGAGCCGTCGTCGCGGCCACGCTCGATGCCTTCGGCAAGATCGATGGCCTCGTCGCCAACGCGCAGTCCTACCGTCCGGTCACGCTGCTCGAGGACGTGACCGAGACGGATTTCGAGCTCGTGCTCGATACCGGTCCCAAAGGCAGTCTGTGGCTGATGCAGGCCGTCCTGCCGCATATGCGAGAGCGTGGTCGCGGCCGGATCGTCACGTTCGGCTCGTCGATGGGCAACACCGGCCCGCCGGGCTACGGACCCTATTCGGCTGCCAAGGAAGCCGTCCGCTCACTCACGCGCACGGCGGCCCGCGAATGGGGCCAATACGGCATCACCGTCAACTGCGTCTGTCCCGCCTCCGTCGCCCACCGGATGCCCGTTGCCGAAGAAGGCAGCGAGCGAGCCAAAGCCTTCGCCGAGATGTACGAGGGCCATCCTCTCGGGCGTGACGGGGATCCGGAGGACGACATCGCGCCGGTCGTGGCCTTCCTGCTCTCGGATGCCAGTCGCTACATGACGGGCCAGACCTTCTACGTCGACGGCGGCGGAATCATGCGCGCCTGAGATCGACGAGCTCATCCATGCCCGACACTCTGCCTCGCGTTCGGGGTCGGTCGACGGCCCCAGAGAGGACACCACCGACGTGACGCGCTCGAACCCGGACGACGCCCCGAATCACCAGCCCGCAACCGATTCGCCCGAGGTGCAGGCCTGGAAGCGCTTCTGCCGCCGTGTCGAGGCGTTGGGCGAGCGGATCCTCGAGGACGATTTTCCGAACACGCCCGCCGATCGCGTGGAGGGAATCGCGCACCTCGCCGATCAGGTCTCCTGTTGGCTCGGCTGGTCGATCCCGCACGGCGACCCGACGGCGCCCTTCTTCCATCGCTCGAACGACCTCTTCACGCAATGGGGCGGACCCAACCAGGACAACGTCTATCACCACGCACGGATCGATCCCAAGCGTCGCTACCGCGTTCGCGGACGGATGCACAGCTGCGAGCACTTCGTGATCACGCTCCGGGTCGGCTTCATGCACATGAAGCAATGGGGCACCCGGGCGGCCGTCGCGTCCGTCGACCGCGGGATTCGACCGGGCGACGCATTCGAGCTCCTCTTCGGCGGCGACGGATCCGCTCCGGACTGGATTCCGATTCCCGACGACGTCACGACGCTCTCGCTGCGTGAATACTACGTCGACTGGCGGCCCGAAGAGCCGGCCGTCTTCACGATCGAGTGCCTCGACGACCTCCCGGCGCCGCCCCGCCCCGATCCCCAGCAGCTCGCAGGACAGCTCGACCACGCACTCGAGCAGGTCGAATCCTCGATGCTCGGCTGGAACGAGTACATGAACGAGCACCGCGCGAACGGGACCGACAACGTCTTCGCGCCACAGCAAAAGCTGGCCAAGGGTCTCAGCGACGCCCGCTACGCGTTCCTCTTCTGGCGCCTCGAGCCCGACGAGGCGCTGCTCATCGAGACCGACGTGCCGCGCGCGCGCTATTGGGGCCTGCAGCTCGCGACGCTCGGTTGGTTCGAGCAGGTCGATCCGATCCATCGCATCACGTCGATCAACCAGCATCAGGCCGTCGTCGGCCCGGATGGCCGCGTTCGCTTCGTCCTCGCGCACGCCGATCCCGGCGTGCCCAACTGGCTCGACACGGGCGATCACGCGGCTGGACTGCTGACCTATCGCTGGTTCTGGCCCGAGAGCGATCCGACGCCCTCGACCCGCGTCGTGCCGTTCGCGGACGTGCGCGCGGCGCTCCCCCCGGAGACGCCAACCGTGGATGCGGCGGCGCGCCGCGCCGAGATCGGCGCGCGCAAGGCCCACCTGGCCTGGCGATTCCGGACCTGAGCCGGACATGGGTTGGCAACCGCCCGCGAGACCCGACTGGGTGCGCGCGATCAACGCGGGCGAGATCGCCCCGATCGCCGAAGAGGCTGCACTGCCGCTCGAACGCGACGGGCTCGTCCGTGAGGCCGCCGCACGCCAGGGCTGCGCAGCCCGCACGACCGACGAGATCGATCGACAGTTCGGGCACGTCGAATACCCGGCGGAGGACGCGCTCGACCGGCTCGATCACATTCTGCGTGCACTGGCCGATGAGGCGCGGCTGAATCCGATCGGCCGGCTCCTCACCCGCCGCTTCCTCCTGCGTCTGCTCGAGGTGCGGCTGCAGCTGATGAGCTACCTGCGCGCCGACCCGGGTGTCGTCGAGGAGTCGATCGAGCGGCCGCTCTTCGTGGCGGGCGCACCGCGAACCGGGACGACGATCCTGCATACGCTCCTCGCGGCCGACCCGCAACACCGCGTTCCGCTCGGCTGGGAGCTGCTGCGGCCCGTTCCGCCGCCGGCGCCCGACGACGCTTGCAGTGCGGGAAGCGGCACGCCGACCGTGAGCGAGGATCCGCGCATCGCCCTCGCCGATCGCGAGCTCGTGCGCCCGCAGACGGTCGTGAGCGGACTGCTCTCGATCCACGAGTACGGCGGTCGCAACCCCAAGGAGTGTCTGTCGGCGATGTCCTTCGCCTTTCAATCGGAGGAATTCACAGCGCGCTACGAGGTACCGAGCTACGCGAGCTGGCTCGAGGCGAGCGACATGCGACCCGCCTACGAGATGCATCGGCTGGTGCTCCGGGTCCTGCAGCGCCGGACGCCCGGGACGCGCTGGGTGCTGAAGTCCCCCGTCCACCTGCACGCGCTGCCGACGCTCTTCGAGGTCTATCCGGACGCCCGGGTCGCTCTCACCCATCGCGACCCCCTGACCCTGCTTGCGTCGCTCACGAGTCTGATCGCGAACCTGCGCTGGGCGCATAGCGACCACGTCGACGTCGAGGCGATCGCAGCGGCACATCTGCGACGCTATCAGGCGAGCTTCGAACAGCTCGTCGCGTGGTGCGACGCAGGCCAGATCCCAGAGACCCAGCTCCACCACAGCCTCTTCGCCGACTTCCAGTCCCGGCCGATCGACACCGTTCGACACCTCTACGATCGATTCGGGATCGAGCTGTCGGCGGCCGCAGAACGGGGGATGAGAAGCGCCCTCGCGGCGAATCCCGCCGAACGACACGGCTCCCATCGCTATGACCGTGACGCCCTGGGAGCAGACCCGGGGTTCCTGCGCAAGCGATTCGAACCCTACCAGCGTCGCTTTGGCATTCCGTCCGATCGACGCGGCACCGGCGAGTCGTGACCGCGACCCACAGGACGCCGCGGGCTCGCCGAGCCCGCGGACAGGCGCCGTCGGCGCGGCTCGCGGCATCCCTGGGTTACGCTGCAGTCCGGAGCCGTGGCGAACGACATGGACCGATCCACCCAGACAACAGGAGACTTCTCTGTCATGCCGAGCTACACGCCCGAAGAAGAACGCAACATCCGCACGACGGAACGGATGTTCGACACCGCGAGCGACGAGGACAAATCGCTGCTCTTCGCGGAGGACGCGGTTTGGTGGAACGGGCTGCCCTATGTCGGCGCGAATCCGGGTGAGACCGAGCACAAGGGGCGCGCAGCGATCAAGGCGATCCTGACCGGAGCGACGTCGGGACCCTCCACGAAGAAGCGCAATACCGGCGTCGACGCCTACGACGTTACGACGATCCGAAACGAGGACGTGGTGATTCTGGCCGATGGCGACTACGTCGTGCGCCAGCACACGATGCGCGCGAAGACCCACGGCGGAAGGGACTACACGAACGTCTACTGCTTCGTCTATCGATTCAACGAGGACGGCCTGATCCAGTACCTGACCGAGCACTGGAATACCTGGCACGCGTACAACGTGCTCTTCAACAACTTCGATCTCGAGCCCGCACATCCCGAAGACGGCTGAGAACAGCGACTCTCGGGAGCACGGCAGAGCCGAGACCCGCACGCGGAGGACGGTCACACGAAATGGAACTCGACATCATCGCGCATCCCGGCCGGCTCCAGGCCTCCCAGCAACACGCTCGAGAGGTGGAGGAAGCGGGCTTCGGGACCATCTGGTGGACGGATAGCGGCCGCTCGGCCTATCTCGCCGCGACGGCGACGGCCCTCGGCACCGAACGACTCGGCATCGGAACGGGCATCGCCGTCGCGTTTCCGCGCAGCCCAATGGTGACGGCCGGGATCGCCTGGGAGCTCGCCGCCGCGAGTGGTGGCCGCTTCGTGCTCGGACTCGGCAGCCAGGTCAAGGCGCATATCGAACGCCGCTACAGCGCCGAGTTCGCTCCACCCGGTCCGCGCATGAAGGAATACGTGGAGAGCGTCAAGGCGATCTTCCGTGCCTTCCGCGGTGAAGAGAAGCTCGCCTACGAGGGCGACTACTACCACTTCTCGCTCCTGCCCCCGACCTGGAGCCCCGGACCGATCGACGTCCCCGATCCGCCCGTCTACATCTCGGCCGTGCTGCCCTACATGAGTCGTCTCGTCGGCGAGGTCGCCGACGGCATCCACGTCCACCCCTTCCACTCACCCGCCTACGTGAAGGACGTCCAACGGCGGGCGATCGAAGAAGGGCTCGCGCGCTCCGGCCGGCGACTCGAGGACATCACGTTCTCCTGCCCGATCATGACGGCGGTCGGCGACTCGGACGAAGAGCTCGAGCGCACGCGCGAGCACAGCCGCACGATGATCGCGTTCTACGGCTCGACGCGGACCTATTCGGCGGTCTTCGAGCATCACGGATTCGACGGGCTCTCCGACGAGCTCCACGCGCGCCAGAAGCAGGGCGACATCGCCGGCATGCAAGCGCTCGTGAGCGACGACGTCCTCGAGCACTACATCGTCAGCGCGAGCTGGAACGATCTCGCCGAGAAGCTCGTCGACCGCTACCGCGATCTCGCCCCGAACGTGCGCGTCACTTCCTACACGGCTGCCGACAACTGGTCGGACCCGGCCTGGCGGGAGAAGTGGTCGCAGGTGGCGAAGGCGATGCGGGCTGCGGCCTGCTAGGCCGCACGGATGGCCGCCGGGCGGCCGGATCTCAGATCCCCGCGTAGTCACGGAGCGCATGGCGGCTCTCGAGATCCTCGATCGCCGCCTCGGCGCGGGCGAGAAACGCGGAGGCGAAGCGCCTGCGCCGCTCGGTCGCGTCTTCGGGAAAGGTGACGATCTGACACGACGCCGGCGCGAGATAGGCGGCATGGATCCGGTGCGTCCGCCAGGCATCGTCGAAATCGATCGGTTCCCCACCGAGGGCACGCCGGACGTCGAGATAGTGCTCGATCAGGCGCCGCTCGTGCGCGCGCCGATCCTCGATCGAGAGACACATGTTGATGAAGTAGCTGACATCACGCAGCGGCGTACTCACGACCACGAGGCCCCAATCGAGGAAGCCCGTCACGCCGTGGTCGTCGAATAGATTGCCGATATGCGTGTCGCCGTGGATGACCGTCCGTGGGCCTTCCTTCCACAGGGCGTGCAGCGCGTCCCGCTCTCGAATGTAGAGGGCCGCCATCTCGGCAAAGGCGTCACTCAGCCGATCGCGATGCTGGTCGAGGCCCTGCTGGAGCCGCGTCGTGCCGTAGTCGCTCGGCGGGTCCGGCTCCGGTACCCAGCTCGCCTCCCGGTCCCGCATCGAAGGATCCTCGAAGCGCACATGCATCCCTGCGAGGTCCTCGAGCGCGCGCGCGGCCGCGTCGGGTGTCGGGCTCTCGGGACCGGTCGAGACCGTGCAGCCGGACTCGTTCAGGTCTTCGATCAACAGGACGAAGGCGCCCTCTCCCTCCGTCTCGTAGCGCACGGCGTGTGCCGCCGGCACGCGCAGCGACAGCCGCGGCGCGAGCTCGTCATAGAAACGGGCCTCGCGCAGGCCCATCCGCGTCTGCGCGATCGCGCGACGTCGGGTGGGATCCTGCGGCAACATCTTGCAGAATAGCGAGGTCGGTGCGCGCTCCGCCGCGCCGCCCTCCGAGTAGGCGACGCGTAGCCAGGCATGCGAGTTCGTCACCTCGGCGCGATCGACGATCGTGACGGACTCGACGCGCACGCCGGGATGACGCGCGGCGAGCGCCTGCGAGAGCCAGGCTGGATCGATCTCTTCGGCACTCCTCGGAATCCGGCTCACACGTGCCTCCCCGAAACGATGGATCGCACCCGCTCGCGCGCGACGTCGACGCGAGCAGTCGAGTCGCGTACGCCGCTAGCGATTGTCCCGCTTGACGCGCTCGAGGATCTCGTCCGCTCCGACCGATGCCGACAGGTGCGGACCCGCCTGCAGATCGCCGAGGGTTCGGATCACCGAGCGTCCGCCGCGAAGCTCGAGCGCCGTATGGACCGCGCGTTTGTTGACCGAGAGCACGGCCACGCTCGTGCCGGCCATCCGCTCCGCAATCGCGAGAACCTCCGACTCGAGCCGCTCCGCCGCAAACGCCTGATTGATCAGACCGACCGCGGCGGCCTCGATCCCGTCGAACTCGCGCCCCGCGACCTGCAGCTCCATCGCGACGCGCGGCGGCAGCTGGGTTGGAAACCAATCGAAGTCGGGCAAGGCGAAGCGCGTGACGGGATGGGAGAAGCGCGCATCCTCTGCGCCGTAGGCGAGATCACAGGCTCCGACGAGCTCGAGCCCGCCGGCCATCGCATAGCCATGCACCTGGGCGATCACGGGCTTCGCGAGATCCCAGATCGACATCCAGCCCTCGCTCACGTGGCGTGCCCACTGCATTCCCACCTGCGAGGTGAAATAAGGCTGATCCGACCCGAGATCGGAGCCGAGATCGTAGCCCGACGAGAAACACTTTCCCGCGCCGCGAATGATCGAGACCCGCACGTCGTCGTCGCCGTCGGCCGTCTGCAGCCCCTCGACCAGCGCACGGCGAAGTGCATTCGACATCGCATTTCTCTTCTCTGGCCGATTCAGCGTGAACCGGCGCACGCCCGGAATCGGGTCATCGATCACGACGAGCGAATCGTCCATCTCTCGTGCTTCTCCTCATGCCTCATGGCTGCCGTTCGCCACGGTACCGAAGACACACGCGTGTGCCGACCATTCAAACGATCATCGCACCCGCCGTCACGTGCAGCTCGATACCCGTCACGTTGCGTGCCCGATCCGAGCCGAGATAGAGGCAGGCCTCGGCGATGTCCTCCGGGTCGACGTGCCGCTCGAGGACGGATTGGCGAGCGATGCGCGCGCTCATTTCCTCCGGCGTCACGCCGACGCCCTCCGCCATCGCTTCGAGGAGCCGCGTCAGCCCTTCGCCCGTCGTGTAGCCGGGCGTCACGACGTTCACGCGCACGTTCTGGCCACCCATCTCACGCGCCATCGTCTTCGAGAGCGCGACCATCGCCGACTTTGTCGAGCTGTATTCGCCGTTCTTCGGGATCAGCGCGGTCGTGCTGAGCGTGCCGATGTTGATGATCGAGCCACCTCCGGTCTCGACCATGCGCCGGGCCGCCTCGCCGCACGCCTTCATCGTGCCGATCACGTTCAGCTGGACCGATTCGGCGTAGTGACTCCAATCGAAATCGACGATCGACTGGCGTGGGAATCCCGAGGTCGCCACGTTGACGAGCACGTCGATCCGGCCGAGCTCCGAGACCGTTCGGTCCATCAATGCCGTGACCGCGTCCGGGTCCGTCAGGTCGCAGGCGATCGACAGCGCCCTCCGTCCCGACTCCGAGGCCAGCTCCGCTGCCATCGCGGCGAGCGGACCGGCGCGGCGTGCAGCCACCACGACGTCGGCGCCGTCGCGCGCGAAGGCTCGGGCCGTCGCGCGACCGATCCCTGGCCCCGCACCCGTCACGACCGCCACCTTCTCCGCGAGACTCCGATCCATGCCGAGCACCCTCCTCCGGGCCCACGCTAGCCGATCGAAACGCCGGCGATCCGTGTTCGCGCGTTAGACTGCGCTGCGAACGACCGACCTACGGACCGGAGACGAGCTCCGGTGCGGGAGCGAGCGCGCCACGACGAGGCGGAATGCCGAGCCCGACCTCCTCACGCGAAGATCCGGCCGCCAACGACGCGTCCCGAAACGATCCACCGCGATCGGGACCGCCCGCGCGGCGGCTGCGCCCGCTGCGCGGGCTCCTGCCCTTCGTCGCCCGCTACGAACGCGTCGTGCTGGCGGCCTTCCTGGCGCTCGTCGCATCGACGGCGGTCATGCTGATCGTGCCGCTCGGCGTGCGCAACGTCATCGACGAGGGGTTCACGCGCGAGAATGCCGCACTGCTCGACCGCTCCTTCGGTGCCCTGATCGGGCTGGCGCTCTTGATGGGCGTCACCAGCTCGCTTCGCTTCTTTCTCGTCTCGTGGATCGGAGAGCGGGTCGTGAGCGACCTGCGTTCGGCCGTCTTCGACCACGTCCTCGGACAGAGCCCGGCCTTCTTCGAGATCAATCACACGGCCGAAATCCAGTCTCGACTCACGACGGACACGACCCTCATCAAGACCGTCGTAGGATCGACGGTCTCGATCGCCCTGCGCAATGCGTTCACGTTCGTCGGCTCGGCCGCGATGTTGATCTACACGAGCCCTCGACTCTCGGCGCTGGTGCTCGTCGCGATCCCCGCGATCGCATTTCCCTTACTGGGCTTCGGTCGGCTGGTGCGACGGCTCGCGCGCCGTAGCCAGGACACGCTCGCCGACACGAACGTCTTTGCGGGGGAAGCCCTGTCGTTCATCCAGACCGTACAGGCCTTCGGCCACGAGCGTCACGATCGCGCGCGCTATCGAGAGGTCGTCGAGGTCGCCTTCGATGCGGCGCGAAAGCGACTGCTCGCACGGGCGACGCTGACGGCACTCGTCATCTTCCTCGTCTTCGCCTTCATCGCGGGCCTGCTCTGGATCGGCGCCCGCGGCGTACTGGACGGCGATCTCAGCGCGGGCCTGCTCGGCCAGTTCGTGCTCTACGCCGTCTTCTGCGCGATGAGCCTGGCGGCACTGACGGAAGTCTGGGGTGACCTCCAGCTCGCCTCGGGTGCGGCAGAGCGGCTCTTCGAGCTGCTCGCGATCGAGCCCGAGATCACGGCCCCGCGCGATCCGGTGGCCCTGCCCGAGCCGAGCCCCGGTCGGGTCCGCTTCGATCGCGTCTCGTTCCACTACCCCACGCGCCCCGAGCTGCCCGCGCTCACGGCGCTCTCCTTCGAAGCGCAGGCAGGCGAGACGCTCGCGATCGTCGGTCCGTCCGGCGCAGGCAAGAGCACGATCCTGCGGCTGCTGCTCCGCTTCTACGACCCGACCGGGGGAGCCGTCTTCGTCGACGACGTCGACCTGCGTCGTGCCGACACCGACGCGATCCGGAAGCGCTTCGCGATCGTGCCTCAGGAGGCGGCCATCTTCAGCGTGAGTCTGCGTGAGAACATCCGCTATGGCCGCCCCGAGGCGAGCGACCAGCAGGTCGAGGAGGCCGCTCGAGCGGCGCTCGTCGACGAATTCGCACGGGCACTTCCCGAGGGCTATGAGACGCGCCTTGGCGAGAACGGCATGACGTTGTCCGGCGGCCAACGCCAACGCGTCTCGATCGCGCGGGCCCTGCTCGCGGATCGACCGATTCTCTTGCTCGACGAGGCCACCAGCTCCCTCGACTCGCAGAGCGAACGCCTCGTTCAGGCAGCGATCGAACGCCTGAAGACCGGCCGGACTACGATCGTGATCGCCCATCGGTTGGCGACGATCCGCGGCGCGAATCGCATCCTCGTCGTCGAAGCGGGTCGCGCGGTCGCGATCGGATCTCACGACGAGCTGGTTCGCGAGGGCGGTCTCTACGCCGACCTCGCCCGACTGCAGATCGACGGCGACACGTCACCCCGTACGCCTGACGAGTCGGACGCGACGCGAGCAACGGGCTGAGGGTCGCGCGCGAGTACGTTTCGCGCAGAGCCACTGTCCGCTAGAAGATCCAGCCTGGAGTGCCGTCTTCCGGCAGCGCGTCGACCCAGTGGAATTCGAATCCGTGTTGACGCGCGTAGATCTCGTCCGCGTTGCCGTCGCCGATGTGGATCAGGCGGGTCGCTTCGGGAAAACGAGCCCGGATCTCGTCCAGCTTGTGTTTGTGGCCGACGAAGTCCATCTCGATGCCGCAGCGGGCCCACAGCCGTTCCTGGTCGCTCACGACACGGTCCGAAGCGCTTCCGACCGTGTATCCGAGCCCCTTGGCGCGCCGGATCAGGGAGAGCGGGATCCGGCCGGGCGGATCCCCGACCTCGAGCGTTCCGTCGATATCGAGACTGAGCAGGACCATGGGCGACGAGAATACCACGCCAGCCCCTGCCCACGCGTTCATGGGACTGATATCCTGCATCGAATGTGCTCGAGCCGAAGGGGCCGTGAGCCCGAGCCGCAACCGGGATGACCGGTCAGCCGAACGATCTCTCGAGAACGACCCAGGAGAGGAACGCCCTCATGTCCGCAGCCGAACGTCTGGTTTCTTCCGACGACCATGTCGACCTCGCCCACGAAGACGTCAAGCAACGCCTGGCGACGAAATACCACGCGGCCTACGACCAGGCGCTCCAGGAGTTCGGCGCCGGCATGGCGAAGACGATGAGCGCCGAAGCGAACGGCTTGTGGCGCAAACAACAGGGGCTACCACCGGGCGAGGTCGCTGACATGTCGAGCCTGGCGGGTCGCAAGCATCCTGCGGCTGGACGCGCCGGGCACACGGACCCGCACGCGCGGCTCGAAGACCTCGACGCGGACGGAATCGACGCATCGGTCATGTACTGCGAAGTGAGCGCATTCCGGTACCTCTACCTGCTGAAGGAAGGCAACCGCGAAGCGACCCGCGCCTTCAACCAGACCATGTCGGACTTCGCCTCCGTCGATCCGAAGCGGATGATCGTCTCGTTCCAGATTCCGATCCACGACATCGACGGTGCGATCAGAGAGGTGAAGTGGGTCGCCGAGCAGGGCGGAAAATCGCTGCAGCTGCCGGTCTTCCCGGCGGAGCTGGGACTTCCCGACTACTGGGACGAGCGCTACGACCCGCTCTGGCGCGCGATCGAAGAGGTCGATCTGCCGGTCTGCCTCCACATCGGGCTGAACACCCAGCTCGAGAGCCTGGCGCAACGCGATCCGACGCCCCAGAAAGGCATCTTCGTCGGCGCCGTCGCGCTCTCGACCGCGGAGCCGCTCGGCATGTTCATCATGGGCGGCGTCTTCGAGCGATTCCCGAAGCTCAAGGTCGTCTTCGTCGAGCCGGGACTCGGCTGGGTGAGCTGGTGGCTCTACATCGTCGATGATCTGCGCACGCGCCAGGGCTACGACTTTCCTGCCATTCGGGAGCTCCCGAGTCACTACTTCCATCGCAACGTCTTCCTCACCTTCATCGACGAGCCCGACGCCTATCGCCAGGCCCAGGAGCGCCTCGGTGTGGACAACATCATGTGGTCGTCCGACTATCCACATCCGGTCTCGAGCTGGCCGCGCTCGCAGCAGGTCGTCGACGCCATGTTCGACGGCATTCCGGCCGAGGATCGCGAGAAGATCGTGAGCGGTAACGCGACGCGCGTCTGGAATCTCTAGGCCGAGTGATGCCCAACGTCATTCCGCCGACACCCGACGCCGACGATCAGTATTTCTGGGATGGCGTGGCGAGAAAGGAGCTCCTGCTCCAGCGCTGCTCGTCGTGCGGAACCCTGCGCCAGCCCCCGTCGCCGATGTGCCCCGATTGCTCGTCGCTCGAGTGGGAGACGCTGCCGGCTTCGGGTCGCGCGAAGGTCTACAGCTGGATCGCTTCGGCGCACCCGACCGAGCCGGACGCTGCGCCCCGGATCGTCGTTCTGCTCGACCTCGAAGAGGGCGTACGCTTCGTCTCCAATCTGGTCGAGACCACGCTCGACGAGGTGTTCTTCGGGCAGGACGTCGAGCTCGTCTTCGTCGACTACGACGGCCAGCGCCTACCGCAGTTTCGTCCCGCGTCGAAAGGCCAGTAGGCATCCATCCGGAGTCGATTCGGCCTCGGTCGGGTCGCGAGTCGATTCGCAACTGGAGATTCCCGTGTCGAACGCCGTGGGCCCGGACGCTTCCTTTTCCGAACCTTCCCTCTCCGGCAAGGCCGCGATCGTCGGCATCGGTCAGACCGAGTTCTCGAAGGACTCCGGGCGGAGCGAGCTGCAGCTCGCGGCCGAGGCATCGCTCGCGGCGATCCGGGACGCCGGGCTGTCCCCGGCCGACATCGACGGGATGGCGACGTTCACGCTCGATACGAGCGACGAGCTCCTCCTGATGCGTGCGCTCGGGATCCCGGAAGTCAATTTCTGGTCGCGCGCCCCGCATGGCGGCGCGGGCGCCAACACGACCGTGATGCAGGCCGCCGCCGCCGTTGCGAGCGGCGCCGCCCGGCACGTGCTGATCTGGCGCGCCTTCAACGAGCGCTCGGGGCGCCGCTTCGGCCAGCCCCAGGATCCGGGCACGACGGTCGGCTGGAACTGGTACCTGCCCTTCGGACTGGACACCCCGGCGAAGGTCTACTCGCTCACCTTCCAGCGCTACATGGACGCCTACGGCCTGACGAATGAGGACTTCGGTCACTACTCCGTCGTCGCGCGAAGGCACGCGGCCACGAATCCGGCTGCCTGGTTCTACGAGCGGCCGATCACGCTCGACGAACATCAGAGCTCGCGCTGGATCGTCGAGCCGATCCTTCGCCTGCTCGACTGTTGCCAGGAGAGCGACGGCGGTGTCGCGCTCGTCATCACGACGCGCGAGCGCGCTCGGGATCTACCGCAGGAGCCCGCCGTGCTCCGCGCGATCGTCGATAGCCAGCTCATGAACGGACACGTGATGTTCAACTACTACCTCGACGACCACACACGCTACGACGAGTGCTATCGGGCGGCGGAACATCTCTGGAAGCTGAGTGGTCTCGGCCCGGCCGACATGGACGTCGCGACGATGTACGAGAATTTCAGCCCGATCGTCTTCATGCAGCTCGAGGGCTACGGCTTCTGCGGTCCGGGTGAGGCGAGTGACTTCATCAAGGACGGCCAGATCGGGCTCGAGGGCACGATTCCGGTGAATCCACACGGCGGCCTGCTCGGCGAGGCCTATATCCACGGCGTCAACAATATCCTCGAGGGCGTCCGACAGATCCGCGGCTCGGCCGCGAACCCGATTCCGAATGCACGAAACGTGCTCGTCGCCGGGGGCCGTGGTGGCATGATCCTCGGCTGCGACTGACGCACCCCGCCTCCTCGCGCCGGCTCAGTCGGTCACTCGCCCGCTCACGACGGGCTCGACGTCGTCGAGCGCGGTGAGCCCTTTCGTCTCGAGTGCCGCGATGGGCACGCGATGGACGACGACTTCGGGACCGCCCTGTGTCTGGATCAGGCGCAGGCTGAACACACCCGCTTCGTGCTCGAAGGAGTCGATCCAGTTGCCGCCGACCCGCGGATCCCGGTCTGCGATCACGGCGAGACAGGAGCCGTCGGGCTCGAGTGTCGCCGTGAACTTCGTGATGTAGCCCTGGCCGTCCTCGTAGACATCGAGATTCTCCTGCCAGCGATTGCAGACCTGCAGGATCCAGTGCTCGCACTCGGTCGGCGTGAATCGAACGACGAGCGCCTCGTCCGATCCCCTCTGCCAGCAGCCGAACCCGTGCAGCCGATCGAGCACACCGCCGTTGCTCAGATAGGTCGACTCCGAGAATTCGATCTCGTTCGGCCGCTTCGACAGGTTGTTCTGCCACCAGGCGCGCACGAGCTCTGCATAGCCGAGCACGATCTGGCCGGCCTTGGCCAGCCCCTCACTCATCTCCGCCGGTCGGATCGGTCGCGGCCGCGGCGCGTCGAGACGTTCGATCCGCAGCGTCGGCGGAACCTCCTTCGATCGATCGCTGTAGACCGTACGAATCAACACCCCGGTCGTCTCGGGCGCGAGGCCGAGCCAATTTCCATCCTGCGGCTTCTGACTCAGGACCACCTCGAAGCGACCGTCGTCGTCGAACGCGAGATCGCGACTGGAGAGAAACGAGGTCGTCGTCAGATTCGTCGGATCGAACT
This sequence comes from Myxococcota bacterium, assembly GCA_965223565.1. Taxonomy (GTDB): domain Bacteria; phylum Myxococcota_A; class UBA9160; order UBA9160; family UBA4427; genus UBA4427. The sequence goes on from CBDCWV010000011.1 coordinate 153,832, forward strand.
CCGCGAGCCCGTCGACGCCACGCGGCGCCCAGCTCCTTGCGCCCAGATCCCGGGGCTGCGGCGCGCTCCAGGTCGCCATCACGAAATAGGGGATCGTGCCGCGCTCACCCGTGATCCGGTATTCGTGTCGGCCATCCACGAACTCGCACATCAAGTGGTCCTGATCCGGGCTCTGGACGTTGATGCTCTGGCGCCAGGGCGCGTCCCGGAGCCGAGGTCGCTCGGGCTCGCAATTCTCGACCATTCGCTCGCAGCCATTGCGGATCATTCGCGTCAGGAACCGGTACCACTCGGCTCGCTCCTGATCGCTCGGCTCGTCGCCGAAGGCCTCGATCACGCGACCCGCCGTCTTCAGGGTGTCGCAGAAATCTTCCCAGGCCTCCCCCCGCACGAGTCGTCCACCTGCCTCGCCGTCTGTCGTCGTCGCTTCGCGCATGGTCGTGATCGCCTCCTCGTCGCCCGATCCCCTGACCGAGTCGTCGGGTCACCCGCCGACCCGACGGCGACCGCACTCGGGTCTCGGCAAGACCGTCTATCGTCGTCCCGTCGACCGACGGTCACGATAGGCGAACGTCGCGGGGCGTGCCGAAGCGCGTGCCTGGGCTATCCAATCCGACACGAGGAGGCCGATCCGATGTCGACACACGGAGTTCTTCGAGCGGACGCCGCTTCGCACACGAGCGAGCCCGAGATCGTACCGCTCGCCGCGGGATTCGGCGCGCGCGTGACGGGTGTCTCCCTCGCCTCGGGCCTCTCCGATCGCGAGACGGAGACGATCCTCGACGCCTGGGCGCGCCACTCGGTCTTGATCTTTCCCGACCAGCCGCTCTCGCTCGACGAGCTCGAGTCGTTTACGCGATCACTCGGCGAATTCGGCCACGACCCGTTCATCGAGCCGCTCGCGGATCACCCCCACGTGCTCGAGCTGCGTCGCGAGCCCGATGAGAAACCGACGCAGTTCGGCGCGGCCTGGCATTCGGATTGGAGCTTCCAGGCCCAGCCTCCGAGCGGCACGATCCTGCACGCCAAGATCGTCCCGCCCACCGGCGGAGACACGCTCTACGCCGACACCCAGCGTGCTTGGGAAGCCCTCTCGCCCACGATGCAGCGGCTGCTCGACGGCCTCGAGGCCACGCATAGCGCCGGCTTCGCCTACGGTCCGAAGGGCGTGCTCGCAAAGGATGCCGACGCGCGGACGATGAAGATCATCGTCTCCGAGGAAGCCGAGGCGAGTCAGACGCACCCCCTCGTGCGGACGCATCCCGCTACGGGCCGCAAGGCACTCTTCGTGAATCCCGTCTATACGGTCGGGATCGTCGGCCTCAGCGCGGCGGAAAATTTCACGCTGCTGAAATTCCTCTACGACCACATGGTCCAGGACGCGTTCGTCTATCGGCACGTGTGGCGGCCGGACATGCTCGTGCTCTGGGACAACCGCAGCACGATGCATTTCGCCGACGGCGGCTACGACGGCCATCGACGCGTCATGCACCGAACGACGCTCGCGGGTGAGCGTCCTTTCTGAGGCCGCCGCCCTGCTGAGGTCGCCGCCGCGCGGCTCAGTCGCCGATCATTCCGGCGAGATACGCCTCGCGACCGATTTGCTGGACGAGACTGAGCTGGGTCTCGTGCCAATCGACGGACTCCTCCTCCTCTTTGAGCAGCTGTGCCAGGAGGTCGCGTGTTCCGTTGTCGACCTGCTCGCGCGCGAGCGAGACGCCGTCGTTCAATCGTTTGACGGCCTCGAGCTCCAGGGCGAGGTCGAGCTCGTGCTGCTCGATCGGGTCTTCGCCGACGCGCACGGGATTCATCCGCTGCATGTTCGGAACGCCATCGAAGTAGAGGATCCGCGCGATCACCTGGTCGGCGTGCTTCATCTCCTCGATCGATTCTTCGTACTTCTTGTCCGAGAGCCGCTTGTAGCCCCAGTTCTCACACATCTTGTGATGGATGAAATACTGATTGATCGCGGTCAGCTCCGCGGTCAGGACGTCGTTCAACACCTCGATGATCTCGGCGCTACTCTTCATTCGGGATTCCCTCCTCTGCGACTCGGAAGCCTAGCTTCTCGCGACGTGTCGGCCCGCACGCCGGCCGAAAAACGTCGACTCGCCGATACAGGTACCGCTCGAATAGCCCGTGCCGTCCTGAGCGATATTGGACGCGCAGCCACCAATCGCGTAGAGGCCCGGAATCGTCCCGCCCCCTTCTCTCACGACCTCGCCATCGACCGTGACGTCGAGTCCGCCGAGCGTGAACGCCATGTAGGTGGCCGCACCGACGGACGCATCGAGCGCGGCGTAGGGCGGCGTATCGAGTGGCTGGAGCCACTTCTTTCCCTTGTGGAACTCGGGATCTTCGCCGCGGGTGGCATGCTCGTTGTAGTCGGCGAGCGTCTTCTGGAGCGCCCCCGTCGGCATACCGAGTGCCGTCTCCATCTCCGCCACCGATTCGAACGCATCGACGAGCGGGTAGGCCCCGTAGTGCGGCGGATCCGGCGAATAGGTCTTCTCGTCGAGGATCAGCCAGCCCGTCCGATCGGTCTGCTGCGTCGTGAAGATGCTCGAGCGCGAGTGATAGGAATCCTCCGCGACGAAGCGTCGCCCTTCCTTGTTCACGAGAATCCCCTTGATGTGACTCTCCGGGGGATAGAAGGCCGCCGAGATGAGCGCGCCGTCCATGTGCTTGAGAACGCCACCCGCCGCCTTGCCTAGCTGGTGCCCGGCGCCGTCGTCGTACGGTGTGAACTGACGCGTGTAGCCCTCGTCGAGCAGCTCCGGAAGGTACGCCTCGAGCAATTCTTCGTTCTGCGTGAACTGACCGGCCGCCAGGATCACGCCCTTGTGCGCGCGCACGGCACCCTTCTCCTCGCCGAAGACGCGATACCGAACGCCGACGATGCGGTCATTCTCGCGCACGAGCTGGTGGACCTGTGCGTCGTAGACCATACGAACGCCCAGGGCTTCGGCGCGCGCGGTCAGACACTCCATCATCTTCGCGCCCCCGAGCTCGCCGACCTGGGCAACCTTGTGCCCGCGAGGTGCCGGCTTCGCCTTCTCACGGAAGGGATGGACCTCCTCGTTGCCCGACCAAATCAGACATTCGTCGGTCATCTGAAGGACGTGCTTGCCCTTGTACATCGTGTCGTTGAAGGGAACGCCCTGAGCGACGAGCCAATCGAAATGGCTGACGCTCTGCTCGCAGTAGAGACGGATCTTCTCCTCGTCGGGCTCGGGCGTGTTCATCATCAGGTACGTGAACATGTCCTCGACAGTGTCGTCGACGCCGACCGCCTTCTGCACGCGCGTGCCACCGCCGAGATAGAGATGGCCCGCGGCCATGCCCGTGACACCACCACCGCCGCTCGCCCGTTCGAGGACGAGCACGTCGGCACCCGCCTCGCGCGCCTCGATCGCCGCACAGACACCGGCGCAACCGAGACCCACGATCACGACGTCTGCCTCGTCGTCGAAGCGCGGGACCTCACTCGCCTCGATGACCCCGTAATCCCCTCTACCCATGTTTCGATCCCCCGGATGCGTCACCGGCACCCTGGCCGGAGGCGGAGTCTAACGCAGGCGGATCCGGCCGCGCGCGATCGGTTCCAGATCGGATCGCGGACACGCTCGAGAGTGTCGAGACGACATAGGGAACGATCGGTGTCAGGAGGAGCTTCACGAGGCGAACGCCGTCGACGTCCCCACGCAACAGCGCATCACCGTGATTGATCGCGATCAGCAGCCCTCCGACGACCACGAGGTACACCATCGCCCGCCGAACGACCGGCCCGGAGAGCGCCACTGCCCACCAGGACGCACCCGAATCCTCTGCCCCGCAACCCGGCCCGTCGTCCATCCCCGTACCCCCAGCGACACGCCCCGCGCGCCTCGGACCCCGCTACTCTCGAAGGGAGATACCGACTCGCGGTGGGTACCGCTACGGATCGCGACACCGCGGCGCACAGGATTGCGGTCTTCGCGCCTCCCGACGCGGCGCGACCGAAGCACGGGCTCGAGATCACACGCTGACGACGACCCCAACGACGGAAAGGAACGCTTTGGACGCCGAGGCACTCGACGAGATCATTCGCAAGCGCCGTACGATCAAGCCGCCCATGATGAGCGATCGGCCCGTCGCCCAGGCCGATCTGGACGCGATCCTCGAGAACGCGAATTGGGCCCCGACTCACGGCAAGACGGAGCCCTGGCGCTTCAGGATCTACCGGGCCGAGTCCGCTCGCGCCAAGCTGGCCGACGGCCTCGCCGCGCTATACGAGACCGCCCTCGCTCCCGAAGAACAGAAGGAGGGCAAGGCCGACAAGCTGCGCAAGATGGCGAGACTCGCACCCGTCGTGATCCTGGTCTGGATGAAGCGCCAGACGATCGAGAAGATCCGCGAGCTCGAGGAGATCGAAGCGGTCGCCTGCGCGGTCCAGAACATGCATCTCACGGCGGCGGCGCGGGGGCTCGGCGCTTTCTGGTCGACGCCCCCCTTCATCTACCGGCCGCAGATGAACGAGTGGCTGGGAATCGGGGAGAAAGACCGCTGTCTCGGCATCTTCTACCTCGGCCATCCCGCCGAGAGCGAGCCGTGGCCCGAAGGCGGCCGGCGCGGGATCGCACGAAAGGTCGAGTACGTCGACGACTGAGCCTGCGCGGCGGTCAGGGCTGGACCAGCACCTTGCATTCGGTCGACGGATTCCGGAGTGCCTCGAAGGCACGCGGCAGATCGTCGAGCGCGATCCGATCCGTGACCATCGGCAGCGGATCGATCCGCTCGGCCGCCAGCATGTCGACCGTCAGCTGGTAGTTCTGATGCGTGTAGTACGAGACGAATCGCATCGTCAACTCCTTCGTGCCGAAGACGAGCGGCATGAAGTGATCCTGCGCCATGCACATTCCAGCGGAGAGGATCCGCGCGCCGCGATCCACGATGAGCGAGATCGCGTGCACGACGTCGGGTCGCCCGACGCATTCGAAGGCCAGCCGCGGCGCGTGGCCCGCGATCCGCTCGAAAGCCGGCCCGAGCTCCTCGCGACCCGGGTCGATCGAAGCGGTCGCGCCGTAGGCCTCCGCGAGCGCTCGCCGATGGGGCGCATAGTCGCTCACGACGACTTCGCGCGCGCCCAGCAGCTTCGCCCAGATCGCGCACGCGAGTCCGACCGGACCAGCCCCGACGATCAGCACGTCCTCCCCGGTCTCGAGCCCGGCCCGATCGACGGCGTGTAGACCGACCGCGAGCGGCTCGACGGTCGCGCCGTCGGCGCTCGTCAGATTCTCGGGCAGGCGGAACGTCATCCGGTCGCCGCCGATCGCGTACTCGGCATAGCCGCCGCCGATGTCTCCGAAGCCGGTCATGCGCAACGCCGCACAACCCATCACGTCGCCCGAAACGCAACGCTCGCAGGTGCCGCAGCTGATTCCGGGCATCGTGCAGACGCGATCCCCCTCACGCCACGGCCCATCGGGCCCCTTCGCCCCCTTTCCGACCGCCACGATCTCGCCGGCGAACTCATGCCCCATGACCGCACCCCGCGGTACGGCACCACCGAGCTCGGTCACGTGCAGGTCGGAGCCGCAGATGCCGCAGCCCTTCACGGCCAGGAGGACCTCGCCGGGACCCGGCGTCGGGTCTGGCACGTCGTGGATCTCGAGCGGCTTTCCGGACTCCTGGAAGCAAGCGGCACGCATGAAGAATCTCCTCTTCTCGATCGTAGCCCGCGCCTCCTCTATCGTGGGGCGATGGCCAGGGATTTCGTGCTGACCGTCGTCGAGCAGTCGCCCGTGCGCAAGGGGGGCACGGGGGCCGATGCGCTGCGCGAGACGATCGAGCTGGCGGTCGCCTGCGAGGCGATGGGCTACGAGCGATTCTGGGTTGCGGAGCATCACAATATCGCCGGAATCGCGAGCACGAGCCCAGAGATCCTGATCGGCCAGATCGGCGCGGCCACCTCGACGATTCGCGTCGGGAGCGGCGGCGTGATGCTGCCGCACTACAGCGCCTTCAAGGTGGCCGAGAATTTCCGGATGCTCGAGACGCTCTTTCCGGGTCGCATCGATCTCGGCCTGGGTCGCGCCCCGGGCGGCGACCAGCGCACGATGGTCGCGATGGCCTATCCGTCCCACCCGATCGACGTACGCGCCTATCCCGAGCAGGTCGACGACCTGATCGGCTTCCTGGCCGACGACCTGCCGCCAGACCACCCCTTCGCGGGTCTGCATCCCGGACCGCCGACGGAGGGCACTCCGCAGGTCTGGTTGCTGGGCTCGGGGATCGACTCCGCACAGCTGGCCGCGCGGCGTGGCCTGCCCTTCAGCTTCGCCCACTTCTTCGGGAGCACCACGCAGGGCCCGGCGATCGTCGAGCACTACCGCAAGCATTTTCGGCCGTCGCGCGAGCTCGACGCACCGCTCACCCATGTCGCGGTCCAGGTGTTATGCGCCGACAGCTCGGAAGAGGCCGAGTGGCACGCTGCGAGCATGAAGCTTGGCCGGATCCAGATGGCCCGCAATCAGGGGGGCACGGGAATCGTCTCGCCCGAAGAGGCCGCCGAACACGTCTTCACGCCCGACGAGCTCCGATTTCTCGAGCACTCGGGCATGCGCGCCACGGTCGGAAATCCGCAGGAGGTCGCGCGCGAGCTCGACGCGATCGCCGAGCAGTACCGAACGGACCGGCTCGGAATCGTGACGATCTGCTACGACTGGAAGGCGCGACTGCGCTCCTACGAGCTGCTTGCCGAGGCCTACCTCGGCGCGACGGCCTCGGGCTGATTGCCCGCGATCGCCGCATTCGCGAGCACTCGACCGCGCGAACGGGTGCTCGTCAGCCGCGCGGGGGCAGCCCGTGGACGAGCTGCAGGAACTTCATCTCGGTTCCCGCACGTCGGTGTTCGGAGAGTGCCTGGTAGTCGGGATCCGCCCACCAGGCTCGCGCCGCCTGCTCCGAGGGGAACTGGAAGATGACGAAACGCCCGACCCGCTCGTCGTTGCCTTCGAGCGTCTCCGAATCGTCGTCGAAGGTGTGGAACGAGCCGCCGTGCTTTTTCAGAATCGGGAAGAAGCCCTTCTCGTAGACGCGATACTTCTCCGCGTCGTGGATATGAAAATTCGCCACCATGTAACAGGGCACGTCTGCCATCGTCGCGGGCTCTCTCCGGTCGTCGTGGTTCTGGTCTGCGCGGTGCTGGTCTTCCTGGAGTCAATCTTCGTATTGGTGCATGACCGGCGCGCCGGCGATGAATCCGCCGAGCGCCTTGCCGACGTCACCCATCGCGGCCGACGTCTTGTGCGCTTCGAGATCGGCCTCACTCGCCCAGCTCTCGACCATCACGTAGCGGGTGTCGTCGTCGCAGCTCTTGAACAGGTCGTACATCTCGCAGCCCTTGTCCTCGGCGCGGACACGCGCGAGCGCGGGGGCGGCGGCAGCCTCGAAGGCATCGGCCTGTCCCGGCTTGATCGGCAGCTGAACGGTCAATCGAATCGACATCGCACTCGTTCCTTCCTGATGGCTTGATGGGCTCGCGCGCGGCGCCATGGACACCCCGGGCCGCTTGGCACGAAGACAGCGCGAGCGAAAGCCGCAACGGTAACTCAATCCGCTGCCAGTTCGAATGGTCCGAAGCCGTACCCGGGGCTCGGCCTGGAGTCCCTACGCGACCTGATCGCCCCGCGCGGGCGCGGTATGCTCCGCGCCTCGCCTCGCTCCTTCTTGACCACCTACGACGCTCTCAGCACGCTCGAACAGGAGAAGACCATGGCCGACGCGCAACTCAAAGGATCGATTCCCAGCGGAGGGCTCGAGGGCATGGCGGTGCTCGTGACCGGGGGTGGAACGGGGATCGGCGCCGCCTGTGCCGCCCGGCTGGCCGCCGACGGCGCGGCCGTCACGATCTGCGGACGCACCGAGTCCAAGCTCGAGGACGCCGCGAAGAAGATCGAGGCCGGCGCGGGTCACGGCGGGAGCATCCAGCTCGTCGCCGCCGACGTGACGAACGAGGAAGACGTGAAGCGAATCGTCGAGCGGGCAGCCGAACCGACCGGCGAGCTCGACGGCGTCGTCGCGAACGCGGGAGGCGGTGGCGGCATGGGCCCCTACCACCTGCAGGATACGGACGAGTTCCTGCGTGTGCTGCATCTCAACGTGCTCGGCACGATGCTCTGCGTCAAGCACTCGGTTCCCCGGATGGTGGCGGCCGGAGGTGGCTCCTTCGTCGGCATGTCGTCGATCGCCGGTCATGTGACCCATCCCTACTTCGGCGCCTACACCGTCGGCAAGGCCGGTATCGAGGAGATGATGCGGAATGCCGCCGACGAGTTCGGACCGAGCCGGATCCGCTTCAACTCGATCCGCCCCGGCTTCATCGCGACCGAGATCATGGACGGCATCCGGCGAGACAGCGAGGTCTACGATTCCTACATCCGCAACACGCCGATGAACGGCGTCGGGGAGTCCGAGGACGTGGCGCATCTCGCCCGCTTCCTGATCGGACGTGAGTCTCGCTGGGTCACCGGGTGTGCGATCAATGTCGATGGCGGCCACGCCTTGCGCCGCGGTCCCGACTTCACGCAATTCGTCGAGCCCGCGATCGGCAAGGCGGCGCTCTCCGGTGGCCCACCCGAGAGCTGACGAGAACGCGACGGGTGCCCAGCTCCGACGACGGTCGACGCGCGTTTTCTGAGGTCGGCTCGAGCATGACCGCCTCGAAGCCCACGCTCTATTTCGAGGATGTCGTGGTGGGTACCACGCTCGAGAGTCCCGGCTATCGGGTCGAGCGCGAGGAGATCATCGAGTTCGCCACGCGTTGGGATCCCTTTCCATTTCACCTGGACGAGGCCGCCGCGCGCGACTCGATCTTCGGAGGACTCGCCGCCTGCGCCCCCCACAGCTTCGCGATCCTCTCGCGACTCTCCCACGCACTGCCCCGCTCGATGGCGCTCGTCGCGGGCCTGGGCGGCGACGGCCTGCAGCTGCTCGCGCCCGTCCGAGCCGGTATCGAGGTGAGGCTCGTGCGTCGCTTCACGGCGAAACGAGGCTCGAGGTCGCGACCCGAGGTCGGCGTCGTCTCCTTCGAAGACGCGCTCGTGACACCCGAGGGCGAAGCCGTCTTCAGGACCTCGGGATCGGTCCTCCTCGCCCGACGCCCGACCGGCTGAGCGGGGTCAGACGAATGCGGGAATCACCTGCTCCGCGAAGAGGCGCGCGGATCGTTCCGCCCGCGCCTGAGACATGCTCCCGTATTTCGCCATCACGAGCACGTCGTGATCGACACCCAGGATCTCCTTCTGTTGCCGCAGCTGCGCGACGATCTCTTCGGGCGTGCCGAACGTGTTGACGCTCGCGTACATCTCGGCCATCTGCTCGAGACCCATCGCCTCGATCGCTTCCGCCGCCGTACCGTAGTACTCGTAGCCGCGTGTCTCCTTGAAGTGGGCACCGGCGATCTCGTAGTGCTCGACGACGGTCGCGAAGTACTCCTTCACGTAACGCGCCGCGGCCTCTCGCGCCCGATCGCCATCCTCGTCACAGAACATCAGCTGGCCGCAGAGGGGCACGGGGGGCGCGCTGTCACGAAGGTCCTGCCACCGCTCGACGTAGGGCCGATAGGCCTGATCCCGAAAGACCTCCCAGGGCTGTTGGGCGAGGACCATCAGCTGTGCGCCCAGGACGGCAGCCTGAACGGCCGAGTCCGGCGAGACACCGATCGCGTAGACACGATCCTCGAAGCTGCGGGTGGGACGTGGACGCAGCTCGATCTTCGGCCGCGAGTAGTATTCCGTGTCGGCCTCGAAGTACCCCTTGTTGAGTGCTTCGAGGACGAGCGCGCTTCCCTCGTCGAATCGCCCGCGCGCCTCGTCCATCGCCAGCGCGAAGCCGGCATATTCCCGCTTCGAGAGCCCCCGCCCGAATCCCAACAGCGCGCGGCCGCCGCTCTGTTGATCGAGCAGGGCCATCTTCGCTGCGACGCGATAGGGATCGTTCCAGGGCATGATGACCGCTCCGGTCCCGAGCTTGATCCGATCGGTCACACCCGCCACCTGTGCCAGCCACTGGAGGTTGTCGGGGCACATCGAGTAGTCGAAGAAATGGTGCTCGACGGCCCAGTAGCTGTCGAAGCCCACCCGTTCGGCGAGCCGAGCGAGGGCCATCTCGCCCGCGACGACATCCGTGTCGTTCGATTCACCGCGATAGTTCTGGAAGATGCCGAGTAGTCCGAAATGCATACAAAGGCCCCCGTTCGTCGTCTCGTCGTCGCCGGAGGATATCGTGCGGGACGCCGAGCCCCAGGTCGCAGGCGCGGACGCCGATGCCCTCGCAGGCGGGAGCGTCTATCCTCCCGTATGAGCCTGAGCCCGAGCCCGCACGTGCGACGTCCTCGGGCCGTATCATCGAGGTAGATCCATGGCCGCTGCCAGCCCGCTTCCGACCTCCGACCTCTCGATCATCGACGTCGACGCCCATATCACGGAGCCCCACGACCTCTGGACCGCGCGCGCGCCGGCCAAGCTCAAGGACCGCGTCCCGCGCGTGGTCGGCAATGGGGCAGAGCGAGCCTGGATCGTCGATCGCGACATCCAGATCTCGACGACGAACCCGTCGAGCGTGATCGCGAAGGACGGCCAGAAGTCGCGCGGGACGGAGTTCTTCGGCTGGCAATTCGAAGACGTCCACGCCGCCTCCTACGACATGAAGGCGCGCGTCGAGCTCCTCGACCAATTCGGCATCTTCGCACAGATCCTCTATCCGAACGTCGCCGGCTTCGGCAGCCAGAACTTCATGAAGGTCGAGGATGACGACCTGCGACTGGCCTGCGCGCGGATCTACAACGAGGCGATGGCCGAGATCCAGGCGGAGTCGAGCGACCGGCTCCTGCCGATGGCATTGATGCCGTGGTGGAACATCGACCAGTGCGTGGCCGAGGTCGAGCGCGCCAAGCAGATGGGTCTCAAGGGGATCGTCATGTGCAGCGATCCCGACAGCATCGGACTCCCCGATCTCGGCCACGACGACTGGAAGCCCTTCTGGGACGTCTGCAACGACTCGGGTCTGCCCGTCAATTTCCACATCGGCGCGAGCGAGACGTCCTTCAACATGTTCGGCCGCGCCGCCTGGGAATCCAATGGCATGCGACGGCGTCTGGCGCTCGGATCGGCCGCGCTCTTCGTCGAGAACTCACGCGTCTGCTCGAACATGATCTACAGCGGCATCTTCGACCGCTGCCGCGACCTCAAGATCGTGTCAGTCGAGAGCGGTATCGGCTGGATCCCATTCGTTCTCGAGTCGATCGACTACGAGTGGGAGGAGACGGGGGCCCAACGCGAGATGCCGCTCGAGAAGAAGCCGTCGGCTTATTTCAGCGATCATTTCTGGGGCTGCTTCTGGTTCGAGAAGGTGGCACCGACGAAGCTGATCGACGTCGTCGGCGAGGACAACGTGCTCTTCGAGACCGACTTTCCGCACCCGACCTGCCTCTACCCCCACGTCCAGGAATACATCGCCGAGATCAGCGCCGATTGGACAGCGACCCGAAAGCGCAAGATCTTCCAGGACAACGCGGCCGGGCTCTACGGAATCGACCTGCCGGGCTGAGCCGGTCGAGGAAGCCACTCGCGCGCTCAGCGCAGGATGCCGCTCGGACGCGGCACGCCGGCGCGTTCGCACGACTCGTAGTAGTTGGCCAGATTCGTCGCGGCATTGCTCACGCTCACGACCGCGCCATCGCCATCCAGGTACTCCGTCTGACCGTAGACGACCGAGAGGGTCTCCGTTCGCTCGTCTCCCGGCAGAACGTAGAAGGTGTGGACGGAGCCCGGCGGCTCGTAGAGATAGGATCCAGCACGATTGACGTACGCGTGCTCGTGGTATTTCCAGGCCCCCGCAAGCGTGAACATGTGAACGGCGCCCGTATGGCGATGGGTCCCGACCTCGAGATCACCCGGAAGCCGACCGGCCATGACGTAGACGCCGCGCGTCACATCCGCCTGCAATAGACGCAGCTCGGCACCGGGAAAGAGGTGGTTCGGAACCCAGGGCACCTCGTCGACGCCCACGTGGCGGGCGACGGCCTCGAATGCGGACACCTCGGCTCGACGACTCACGACGCGAAGACCTCAGGACCCGTCGGTCCAGCCGCCGACACCCGCGCACGGGTAGGTCATGAACTCGAGCAGATTGCCGTCGGGATCCCGCGTGTAGACGCTCGTTCCCATCCGCTGGCCCTTTCCGGCGCCCCCGGGCTGATCGATCGGGCCGAACTCGATCTCGCCTCCGGCGTCTTTGATCAGCTGCTCCGCCTCGGCGATCGTCCCCTCGAAGGCGAAGCAGAAATCGCCGCAGCCGGGCTTTGCGGTCGGGCCCTTGAGAACGAATTTCGGGTCCTGCCACATGGCGGGCCCATGAAAATTGAGCTTCGCCGACTCGCCGACGACGATGCCGAAGAGCGGAAAGTCCCCCCTTCGCCACTCCTCCTCGTGGAGCGCGCTGAAGCCGAGCCGCTTGTAGAAGGCGATCATCGCCTCGGGGTCGGCGGAGGGAAACGAGACGTGGTCGAATCCTGTGACGGGCATGGCATCGGTACCTCGGCCGAAATCCTAGCGCGCCGGCGAGCCCCGCCTCACTCGACCCGAACGACGAGCCGCCGGCCGCGGGAACGAGCGCGCGCGAGCCCCGCCAGCCTCAGGCACTTCGCCAGTCGAGAATCGTTCGACCCATCGTCTCACGACGCTCCATCCGCTCGAGCTCGCCCGGCAGCGCCTCGAAGCTCGCGGTGCGGCCTACGACGGGGCGGATCTCGCCGCGTTCGAGATGGCCCGACAGCTCGGCGTGGATCGCCTCGCCCCGCGCACGAGGAACCACATGGATCCCGGACACGGCTCCGGCGGCGGCCCCGGCCCGAGCGAAGGCGGCGGGATCGCCGTAGCTCATCAGCACGCCTCCGAGCGAGAAGTTCCCGAAGATGATCGGCCGCGGCAGCAAGCCCGCCTCGTCCTCGGCCTCGATGCCTGCCGAGAACCCCGTCATCATCAAGCGCCCGCCGTAGGCCATCACGCGCATCGTCTGCCGCGTCACCTCGCCTCCGAGCAGGTCGCAGGCCAGGTCGACGCCACGACCTTCCGTCAGCTCTGCAACGACACGGGGGAAGTCGTCCGCGCGATAGTCGATCGCGTGATCGGCGCCGAGCGTGCGACAGAAGGCGGTTTTCTCGGGGCCGCCGGCTGTCGCGATCACGTGCGCGCCGCGCGCCTTCGCGAGCTGGATCGCGGCCGATCCGACGCCACCCGCGCCCGCATGGATCAACACCGTTTCGCCGGCCGCGAGGCGACCCCGTTCGATCAGCGACACGAACGCCACATGAAACGGAAAATAGAACGCGGCAGCCGAGAGATCGTCGAGGGCCTCGGGGCATTCGAAGACCATGTCCCGACTCCCGATCACGTATTCGGCATGTGCCCCCGTCGCACCGACGCCCGTCAACATGACGCGACACCCGAGCCAATCGCCGGCGCCGGGGCCCACCGCGTCGACGATGCCGACTGCCTCCATGCCGAGCGTATAGGGAAGGGGTGGATCGACCGTCTTGTAGCGTCCGTAACACCCGTCGATCTCGTTGAAATTGCAGGCCGTCGCGGCGACACGCGCACGGACCTCACCCGGACCGGGCTCCGGACGATCGACATCCTGAAGCTCGAGCGCCTCGACCGGCGGACCGTTGCGTACGACGCGCCACGCCTTCATGCCGCACGCCCGACCGTCAGAACTCGAGCACGTGGCGCAGGCCCCGACTGACGCGCATATCGTCGAGACCGGCATTGATATCGGCGATCGGATGTCGGTGCGTGATCATGCTCTCGAGGTCGAGCGCCCCCTTGCGCCAGAGCGCCAGGAAGCGCGGGATGTCGCGGTGGCCATTGCAGGATCCGAGCAGACAGCCCTGCAGCTTCTTTTCGTGGGTGAGGAAGAGCGCGGGCATCGGAATTTCGAACGCACCCATTGCGGCGCCGACCATCGTCGTCGTGCCGCCGATCCGCGTCGCGGCGACGCAGTCGGCGATCAGCTTCTCGTGCCCGGCCCCGTCGAATGCGTAGTCGACGCCGATCCCGCCGGTCAGCTCGATCGCTCGCGCGACGACGTCTTCCTGACCCGGATCGAGCACGTCGGTCGCCCCGAAGTTCGCCGCGTAATCCCGTCGCTCGGCGACCGGATCCGAGACGATGATTCGGGCGGCGCCCGCGAGCCGCGCGCCCTGCACGATCGAGATGCCGATCCCACCGAGACCGGTCACGAGCACCGTGGCGCCCTCCTCGACCCGAGCCGTGTTGAGCACGGCGCCGACCCCCGTCTGGATCGCACAACCGATCACACAGGCGATCTCGAGCGGCGTGTCGTCCTCGATCTTCACGGCCCGGCGCTCGTCGACGACCGTGTACTCGCCCCATCCACCCAGGCCGAATCCGTGGTAGACGAGCTCACCGTTGCGCGAGAGCGGCGAGGTCCCGTCTGCGCGAAGGCCCGTCATGAAGTTCTGACCCGTCACGCAGAGCGACGGCTGATTACGACTGCAGTAGTAGCAGACACCGCAGGTGGGAATCGGCGTCAACATGACGCGGTCGCCCTTCGCCAGTCGCGTTACGGCCGAGCCGACCTCGACGATCGTCCCGGCCGCCTCGTGACCCAACACGCAGGGAAGCTGACCGCCCCCGGGCATGTCGACGACGGTGAGATCCGAGTGGCAGATGCCGCAGTGGGATACCTCGACTCGCACTTCGTCGGGGCCGGGATCCTGCACGTCGATGTCGTCGACGAGGCTGAGTGGTTTCTGGTTCTCTTCGAGGAGAGCGGCACGCATGTCCGATTTCCTTTCCGCGGGTATCCGCTGGTTCGAGCCGGAGTGTTCGCGACCGTCCAGATCAAACGGGTCGACGTTCGGAGAGCGAGAGCGCGTTGTCTCGCATCACCATCTTCACCTCTTCGGGTGTGAAGCCGTCGAGCTCGTTCGCGAACTCGGTCGGGTCTGCGAGACCCTCGGCATGCGGCCAATCGGATCCGAGCAACATGTTCTCGGCGCCCAGGATGTTCTTGAGCGCGAGCACGCTGTCCTCGTGGAAGGGTGAGATCCAGATGTGACGCCGGAAGGTCTCGAGCGGGTCCTCGAAGAAGTAATTCGGATCCTGGCCGTAGGTCCGCTCCAGGGCCTGGAAGAGCCACTGAACCCAGAACGCACCCATTTCGATGCTCGCCAGGCGGAGGTTGGGAAAGCGCTCGAAGAGCCGATGCGCGATCAACGCCGCCATCAGGTCGAAGGGCGCCTTGTGCGCCATCGTGATACTCCGAAGCGGCGACGAGCCGAAGCTCTCGATCGTGCCGCCCTCGCCCCAATCCGCCATGTACTCGCCATAGCCGGAATCGCCGCCGTGATAGACGACGGTGATGCCGGCATCGTTCACGATCTGCCAGAAGGGATCGAAATAGGGATCGGCCGGCGAGCGACTGCCGCCCTTGTCGTAGATGAACGAAGGGCGCATCACGACGAAGCGCGCGTCGTTCTCGAGCGCCCACTCGAGCTCCGCGATACCACGATCCCGATCCATGAGCGAGATGTAGGGCGCGGCGTAGATTCGCTCCTTGTACGCGAAGCCCCAATCGTCGAGCAGCCAGCGATTGAACGCTTCGAAGGCGGTGTGGACCGCCTCGACGTCGTGCTTGAGGGCCTCCTCCATCCCGACACCCAGGGTCGGGAAGTAGATCGCCTTTTCGATCTTGAGCTCGGTCATCTTCTCGAGGCGCACGTCGCGATCGCGGTATTCGGGTCGAATCGGCTCGAGCGCACCGAAGGCCTCGCGGATGCTCTTGCCCTCCGGATTGATGCCCCGGTAGTAGTCGTCGAGACACCCGGGGCGCGCGACCGGGTCGAAGGTCGGATTCGGAATGAAGCGATTGACCTTGCCGGCGACGAGTAGCTCCTTGCGACCATTGAGCGTCGCCCAGTTCATGCAGCGCCTCTTCATGCGCGGATCGATGTGGCGCGTGAAGGCGTCCTCGGCCTCGTAGTAGTGGTTGTCGGCGTCGAAGAGCATGAAGGGAAGGTCGGCCATCTGGGAATTCCTCGCGTTTCGAGTCGTTGGGTCTGCGGCCGCAGCGCGGTCGGCGCGGCGCGCGATCCGCCGGGTCGACGCCGATGCAGGGGCCGCGAGCGGTGGCGGGTGCATCTCGTCGACGCCAGACGATAGACGAAGCGAGCGAGCTGAGAATCCCCCCATTCGCTACCCCTTGCCGCGCCATGATGCTCGATCCAGACGAAACGCTGTCCGACCTGCTGGCCCACCTCACGCTCGAGAGTCGACCCGACGAGGGCGACCACGACGTCTTTCGCGGCTACAGCCAACGCGCGAACAACGGCCGGATCTTCGGCGGCCTGGTCTTCGCACAGGCCATGCGGGCAGCCCAGGCAACCGTCGCCGATCGCAGCGCCCACTCTGCGCATGCCTACTTCCTGCGTCCCGGCGACCCCGAGAAGCCGATCGTCTACACGGTCGAACGCATTCGGGATGGGCGCAGCTTCACGACCCGACGGGTCGTCGCCCATCAGGGCGAGCAGGCGATCTTCAATCTCGCCATGTCATTTCAGATCGCCGAGGCAGGCCCGAGCCGGCAGGTCGACGTCCCGATTCCGGCGCAGCCCGTCGGCGAGGAATACGAGACGGGCATCATTCGCGCGCTGGCGTCGAAGGGGATCGCGCTCACGCGCGAGCAGCTCGGCACGGGGCCGATCGAGATCCGGGTCGAAGGCGGTCTCGACATGGTGGGGGGAGAGCCGCGAGAGCCCGTCCTCCGGACCTGGTTTCGTAGTCGCGGGCCGCTGCCGGATGATCCCGCACTCCACGCCGCCATCCTCGCCTACGCCTCGGATCAGACCATCGTCATCGCGGCACAGCATCCGATGGACTGGGGGATCATGGACGAAGGCACGCAATCGGCGAGCCTCGATCACGCGATCTGGTTTCACGATGCCTTTCGGATCGACGACTGGGTCTATGCCGTGCATGACAGCCCCGTCCTGAAGCAGGCGCGCGCCCTCGGACGCGTGCTCTTCTACGCACGCGACGGCCGACTCGTCGCCTCGGCGGTCCAGGAGGGCCTGATGCGCCGACACGACACGTGAGACCGGCCTCGCGACGGGGTCTTCGTTAGAGTGGGTCGCCCATAGGGAGACCCAAGCATGGCCGCTGCCACACGACCGACCGAGCGCGAGATCGTCCACCGCTCCTGTCCGACCTGCGAGGCCAGCTGCGGTCTTCGCGTCGAGATCGACCCCGCGAGCCGAAGCGTCCTGCGGATCGAGGGCGATGCCGACGATCCGCGGAGCGCGGGCTACCTCTGCCCCAAGGCCTACGCGATGAAGGAGATCTACGAGGATCCCGAGCGCCTGCGAAGACCGATGCGCAAGAACCCGGATGGGAGCTTCAGCGAGATCGGCTGGGACGAAGCAATGGAGCTGGCAGCCTCGAAGCTGCTCGCGATCAAGAAGGAACACGGCCCGAACGCGGTCGGCTACTACATCGGCAATCCGACCGGACACAACGTCGGCGCACAGCTCTACATTCCGCCGCTGCTCGCCGGACTCGAGACCCAGCGCTCGTTCTCCGCCGCGACGATGGATCAATTTCCGCAGAACGTGGCGCTCCACACGATGATCGGAGACGCCTGGATGTTCCCCATCCCCGACATCGAGCGAACCGATTTCTTCGTCTGCATGGGCGGCAATCCACTCGTCTCCCAGGGCAGCTTGATGTCCGCGCCGAACGCCCGAAAACGACTCAAGGCGATCGTCGAGCGTGGCGGACGCGTGCTGACGATCGACCCGCGCCGAACGGAGACGGCCGAGGTCGCGAGCGAGCATCTCTTCATCAAGCCCGGCTCGGACGCCTATTTCCTGCTCTCCGTCTGCCATGTCCTCTTCGACGAGAAGCTCGTTCGTCAGGGTCGTCTCGCGTCGTTCACCGATGGATTCGACCGGATCGAAGCGATCGCGCAGGCGTATCCGCCCGAGCGCGTCGAAGCGGCGACGGGCATCGCGCCGGAAGCGACGCGTCGAATCGTGCGCGACTTCTGTGCCGCGCAGGGCGCCTGGTACGGACGGATCGGACTCTGCACCCAGGAGTTCGGCACGCTCGCGAGCTGGCTGATCTACGTCGTGAACGTGCTGACGGGTCGGCTCGACGCCGAAGGCGGCATGATGTTCCCGCGACCCGCGACCGGTCGCGGCGAGCCCGGACGTCCGGCCGAGCCCTTCGAGACGGGGCGTTACCGGACCGCGGCACGCGGCATCCCGGAGATCGCGGGTCAGATTCCGTGTGGGCTGCTCGCCGAGGAGATCGAGGAGGCGAGTGCGGGCGAGAATCGCATGCGCGGACTGATTACGGCGATGGGCAACCCCGTTCTCTCGGCACCAAACGGCGAACGCCTCTCGGCCGCACTCGACGAGCTCGATTTCATGCTGTCGCTCGACATCTACATCAACGAGACGACGCGGCACGCCGACCTGATCCTGCCGAGCACGGTTCAGCTCGAGCACGAGAACTACGACTTCCTCTTCGAAGTGACGAGCGTCCGGAATTTCGCGCGCTGGTCGCCGCGCCTGTTCGAGCCCGATGCGGATCAACGCGACCAGTGGCGGATCTACTGCGAGCTCGGCGCGCGCCTCTCGGGTGCACCCTCTTGGGAGGTCGTCGACGACATGATGGTAAAGGGTATGCTCGCCATGATGGTCGGTCCGGGCACGCGCTGCCCGGACGTCACGCCGGAGGCGGCCTTCGAGAAGCTCCAGGACGGGCACGGTCCCATGCGACTCATCGAGTGCATGATCCGCTGCGGGCCCTACGGCGACTCTTTTCAAGGCAGCGGCGCCTTTCAGGGCAGCGGCGCCTTTCAGGGCAGCGGCGCCTTCGAAAGCAGCGGCGCCGACACGACGGGTCTCGACCTCGAGCGGCTTCGGGCGGCCGAGCATGGGATCGATCTCGGCGCCCTGCAGCCCGGTCGCCTGCCCGATGCGATGCCCTTCGATCGGATCGAGCTCTGCCCGGACTACGTCACGGCGGACCTGTCGCGACTCGAAGCGGCACTCGAAGAGCGCAGTCGCGACGTCCGACTCGTGCTCGTAGGTCGCCGCCAGATTCGAAACATGAACTCCTGGCTCCACAATCTGCCGGCGCTCGCCAAGGGGCCGAATCGCTGTACGCTGCTCGTCCATCCCGACGACGCCGCGCGCCTCGGCATCGAGGGCGGGAAGTTCGTACGCGTCCGCTCCCGCGTCGGCGAAATCGAGGTCGAGTGCCAGGTGACGGAAGAGATGATGCCGGGCGTCGTCAGCCTGCCCCACGGTTACGGCCATCGGCTGCAGGGCGTACGGCTCTCCGTGGCGAAGGAGAAGCAGCCCGGCGCCTGCTCGAACTATCTGACGGACGAGACGGTTCTCGACGCACCCTCCGGCACCCATGTCGCGAACGGGATTCCGGTCGAGGTCTCGGCGGCCTGAGGGGCGGGGAGCTGCGGGATCCCCATGGCGAGCCTCCTGAGTCCGTCCGGCCGAGGCGACCTCGCCGCGCGCCCGCGTGTCGCTGTCTGCGCCGCGCTCGCCTGGCTGCTCTCGATCGCTGCGAATGAGCCCGCGCCTGCCGACGAGACCGAGCTCGCACACGACGGCGCGGTCGTCGAATGGCCCACGACCGAGGGCAGACCGGGTGGTGGGCGCTATTCGCCGCTCGCCGAGATCGATCGCCGAAACGTCGATCGACTCGAGGAGATCTGGCGCTATCGACACGGAGACGTCGACTCGGGCGGCTTCGGTCCCGGAAGACTCTTCTCTGCGACGAGCGGTGAGTCGACACCGATCGTGGTCGACGGTCGTCTGTTCTACACGACGCCGTTCTCGCGCGTGATCGCCCTCGATCCCGCGACCGGGCGGGAGCTCTGGACGTTCGACCCGGAGATCGATCGCGGTGTCCGCTCGGCCAATATGTTCATCAATCGCGGCGTCGCCTACTGGCGGGGACGCCCGGACGAGGGTCCGACTTGCCACACCCGCGTCTTCGTCGGCACGCTCGACGCCCGGCTGATCGCGCTCGACGCAGAGAGCGGCAGACCCTGCAAGGACTTCGGTCGCGGAGGCACGATTCATCTGCGCGCGGACGTGAAGCCCCTCGACGATCCGGCGGAGTACAACCTGACCTCACCGCCCACGATCGTGGGGGATGTGG
The DNA here is from genome assembly GCA_965223565.1 of Myxococcota bacterium. Taxonomy (GTDB): domain Bacteria; phylum Myxococcota_A; class UBA9160; order UBA9160; family UBA4427; genus UBA4427. Next base: position 174,084 of record CBDCWV010000011.1, read on the forward strand.
TCGTCGTCGGCGCCTCGATCGCGGATACGGTGCGCGCGATCGGTCCGCCCGGCGACGTGCGCGCCTTCGACGCCCGCACGGGCCATCGGCTCTGGACCTTTCATACGATTCCCCGAGACGCTGCGTTCGGTGCCGACACGTGGCCCGAGGACCAGCCATCACCCGGACACGCCAACGTCTGGTCCACCATGACCGCCGACCTCGAACGCGGCTGGGTCTTCCTGCCCGTCGCGACTGCAAATCCGGACTTCTACGGCGGCGATCGCGTCGGTGCGAATCTCTTCTCCGACTCGGTCGTCGCGCTCGATGCGCGCACCGGAGAGCGCCAATGGCATTTCCAGACCGTGCATCACGACCTCTGGGACTACGATCTCGCGGCACCTCCCACGCTCGTCGAGATCGAGCGCGAGGGCCGTCTGATCCCCGCCGTCGCACAGGCGACCAAGACCGGCTTCGTCTTCGTGCTCGATCGAGTGACGGGCGAGCCACTCTTTCCCGTCGAAGAGCGACCGGTTCCCCCGTCGGACGTCCCCGGCGAGACGGCCTCTCCGACTCAGCCCTTTCCAGTCCGGCCGCCGCCCCTCGTGCCCCAGACGCTCCGCGAAGGTGATCTCTGGAACCGGAATCCGAAGACGCGCGCGAAATGTGCCGCCCGGCTCGCTTCGCTGCGCAACGAGGGCCTCTTCACACCGCCGAGCCTCTCCGGCTCGGTCCTCTACCCCTTCACCGGGGGCGGAGCCAATTGGTCGGGCGCGAGCTTCGATCCCATTTCTCGATCGCTCGTCGTCCCCGTCCGCAATCTCGTCCACACGATCGAGCTCCATCCCCTGCCCGAGCGGGATCGGGCGCGCGAAAAGGGTCGCGTGATCTCGTCGTTTTGGGGCGCATTGCGTTTCTTCGTGACCGGCAAAGGCACGGGCCTGCGCTACTGGCAGGATCGAAGGCTCTTCGCGGTCGACGGTCAGCCTTGCAACGCGCCGCCCTGGGGCCTGCTCGTCGCCGTCGACCTCGACGGGGGCGAGATTCGCTGGCGCGTACCGACGGGCACGATCGAATCGACCGGCGATTCCGGTGACGAGAACGTCGGCCCCGCGCTCGTCACCGCGGGCGGGCTCGTGTTCCATGCCGGCACCCGCGACGGGACCCTACGCGCCCACGATCTGGCGACGGGCGCGGTCCTGGCTCGCTTCCCGCTTCCGGCGGGATTGCACGCGGGTCCGATCAGCTACCGACTCGAGCGCGGGGGGCCGCAGTACCTCGTCGTCGCGCCGGGGGGCCACGCCGGGCTCGGATCGAAGCCCGGCGACTACGTGATCGCCTTCGCACTGGGCGACGGGTCCTGATCAGCGAGATGCCCCTTGCCCGGCACGTGGTTGACCTCGATCCGAATGCCGTCGGGATCTTCGAAGAGCACCGAGTAATAGCCCGGTGCGAATCCGTCCTCCCTCGGCGGGTGGACGATCTCCGCGCCGAGCCCTGCGACGAACTCGGCGACCACATCGACGTCGCCACGCTCGCGCGCGCGCAGGCATAGATGGTGCAGCCCCACGCGCCCCTGGTCGAAGCGCTGCCCGGAGTGGGCGGGATCGGCTGGTGAGATCGCGATGCCGGTGCGACTCCCGATACAGTAGAAATACGTCTCCGTATCGAGCAGCACCCGCATCTCGAACAGCTCGAGCAGCGGGGCCCAGAACGCGCGCGAGCGTGCCAGGTCGCGAACCGTCAATTGGATGTGGGCAATCCCGTTCAGCTGCATGCTCGAATCCCTCTCGCCCTCGAGGCGACGCGGGGGCGACCGCGATCTCTCGTGCCCGCGTCCCTCGCCTCCGATGGAAGCGCCGATGGACGGTTCGATGCGGACGGCTCAATTCGGAATCAGGCTGTCGATATTCTCCTCGAGTGTCGCCCGGATCAGGTCGATCGTCTCACGGTGGGCCTGGCGCTTGTTGTTGCGAAACGCGGGCTGCTGTAGCTGCGCGAGCTGGGTGGCCGCTTCGAGCACGCGCGCTTCGAGCTCGTCGGGATCGACCAGCTCGTCGAGAAAACCAGCCGCGAGCGCGCCCGCCGGATCGTAGATCGTCGACTGCACGATTGCTCGGTCGTAGTGGCGCTTGGACAGGCGCGCGCGGGCGAGCTCGATCCCGAACGTGGGCAGCGTCATCCCGATCGCCGTCTCGTTCGCGCCAATCTTGAAATCACCCCGCGCACCGATTCGAAGATCGCAGGCCAGGACGAGAAAGGCGCCCATCGCGATCGCGTGTCCGCCGCAGCCGGCGACGATCGGCTTGGGATGTTCACAGATCTCGGCGAGCAGCCGCCCTCCAGCCTTGACCATCGCGGCCGCCGCCTTGGCCCCCTGCCGCATCGTCGGCAGGTCGAACCCGCCGCTCCACATGCCCGGCTTGCCGAACAGAGCGATCGCGTCGGCCGACTTCTCCGCCTCGACGAGCGCCGCGGAGAGCTCGTCCGAGACCGCTTCGGAGATCGAATTCGGCTTACCGTGATCGAGCCGTAGGATGCAGATCCCGTCGCGCAGCTCGCTCGAAACGAATGACATGGCCTCGCCCTCCTGTATCCTGGATCCCGGCAATCAACGAGACCGCCGAGTGTGCCCAGCCGCCCTGCTCCCCGCGTTCTATCCCGCGCGCACGATCGAATAACGGAGCGCGGCACCCCCCAGCTCGAGCTCTGCGGCATCCGGCTCGCTCGCCACTCGATCGCTTCGTTCGAACTCTGCCGCGAGCACCTCTCGCGCGACCAGCTCCGAATGCTCGGCGAGGGCGCGGGCGACGGCCTCGTCGTCGACGGACCAGCCGATCCGCACCCGATCCGAGACTTCGAAGCCGCGATCCTTGCGCGCATTGTTGAACAGGTTGATCGCGTCGCGAGCGATGCCCTCACGCCGGAGCTCATCGTCGAGCGCCGCATCGAGCACCACGGTGTATTCCCCATCGGTCGCGGTCGCCGCCCCCTCCTGGGCGGAACGCGTGAGCAGCACGTCTTCCAGAGCGAGAGCCTCGCCCGCGACCTCGATCGTTTCTCCCGCCTCGAGGCGCGCCACCTCTTCGAATCCCCAGGTCGCGAGCACGGGCCCGATTTCCCTCAGCTTCGGCCCACAGCGCTTGCCCAGGGTCTTGAAGTTCGGCTTGACCGACACGCTTGCGAACGCGCTCTCGTCGGCCTCGATCTCGACCGATTTGACGTTCAGCTCGTCCCCGATCAATGATGCCGACGCCAACACGTCGGCGCGCACGTCGGGGTCGCGATGGACGACGGTCAGACGGCGGAGAGGCTGCCGCACCTTGAGCTTGTGGTCCTCGCGAACGCGTCGCCCGAGTGCGGCGACGGCGCGCACGGTCGCCATTCGACGCTCGAGCCCGGCGTCGATCCGGGCGAGATCCGCCTGTGGGTAGTCGCACCAATGCACGCTCGCGGGCTGTCCGATATCGACCGCGCGAACGAGGCGCTGGTAGACCGCCTCGGTCAGGAAGGGCATGAAGGGCGCGAGGATCTTCGAGTAGCTGACGAGCACTTCGTAGAGGGTCGCGAAGGCGTTCGTCTTGTCGCGATCGTCCTCCGTCTTCCAGAAACGGGCGCGGGAGCGTCGCACGTACCAGTTCGTGAGATCGTCGATGAACGCGACGAGGCGCGGTACGACGGTATAGAGCCGATAGGCCTCCATCTCCTGGTTCACGTCTCGCATCAGACTCTGCAGGACGGAGAGGATCCAGCGATCGATATCCGGCCGATCCGGCGCGGCGTCCGGCTTCCAGGTCTGGGGATCGAATCCGTCGATCGCGGCGTAGGTCGTGAAGAAGGAAAGCACGTTCCAATAGGGCAGGATGACCGTACGTACGATCTCCTTGAGACCCGCTTCCTCGAAGCGCAGCTCCTCCGCGCGCACGACCGGAGAGTCGATCATGTAGGCACGAAGCGCGTCCGCCCCGTAGATCTCGAGCATCTCGTTCGGATCGGGGTAGTTCTTGAAGCGCTTGGACATCTTCTTGCCGTCGGCCGCGAGGATCAACCCGTTCACGATCACGTTCCGATAGGGACTGCGACCGAAGAGACTCGTGCCGAGTACGAGCAGCGTGTAGAACCATCCGCGCGTCTGATCGAGGCCCTCGGCGATGAAATCGGCGGGAAAGAACGACTCGAGCGCGTCGGTCCGGTCGAAAGGAAAGTGGTGTTGCGCGTAGGGCATCGCGCCCGACTCGAACCAGCAGTCGAGCACTTCCGGCGTACGTCGGTAGGTCCTCCCGTCGCGTTCGATCACGATCCGATCGACGACGTGTTTGTGGAGATCGTCGACCGCGATGCCCGAGAGATGCTCGAGCTCTTCGCGCGAACCGACGCAAATCATGTCCTCCGGATCGTTCTCGTTCACCCAGACGGGTATGCACGAGCCCCAGAAGCGGTTGCGACTGACATTCCAGTCGTTCGCATCCTTGAGCCAGTTTCCGAACCGGTTTCGTCCGACGTTCTCGGGAACCCAGTCGATCTCGGCATTGTTTGCCACGAGATCTTCTCGCAGATCCTCGACCTTCACGTACCAGGCTTCGATCGCACGGTAGATGAGCGGCGTATCGGTTCGCTCGCAGAACGGATACGAGTGAACGATCGTGCCCTGGTCGACGATTCGACCCTCTCGTTTGAGTCGCTTGATGATCGGCTTGTCGGCTTCCTTGCAGACCAGACCTGCAAAGTCGTCGACCGGCGCCACGAAGCGCGCTTCGCTGTCGAGCGGATCGACGAGTCCGATACCGGCCAGCCGCGACACACGAAAATCGTCCTCGCCGTAGGCCGGAGCGATATGGACGACACCCGTACCGTCCTCCGTCGTAACGAAATCGTCGGCGAGCACGACGAAGGCATCCGGTGTTCCCGCGAAGTAGGGCAGCAGGGGCGCATAGCGCGCGCCGACGAGATCGCCCCCGGGCACTCGACGCACGAAGCGATAGCGGTCGCCTTCCGCCCCCTCGCCCTCGCCCCCGTCGAGCGCCTGCCCCAGCTTCTCGTCATAGGCGAGCAGGCGCGCCTCGGCGAAGACGAGATGGTCCCCGGTCGCGATCTCCTCCACGACTGCGTACTCGATCGACTCGCGAACGCAGAGCGCGAGATTGCTCGGCAGGGTCCAGGGCGTCGTCGTCCACGCCGTCAGGAAGAGCGCGCGGTCGCTCGCGAGGCCGGGCGAGATCCGATCGCGACCCTCGACGACCTCGAATCGAACCGTGATGGCGGGGTCCTGAACGTCCTTGTAGTTCTGGTTCGCCTCGAAATTCGAAAGCGGGGTCGCCAGCTTGCAGCTGTAGGGCATGATCCGATAGCTCTTGTAGACGCGGTCGCGTTCCCACAATTGCTTGAAGACCCACCAGACGGTCTCCATGAAATCGATGTCCATCGTCTTGTAGTCGTCGTCGAAGTCGACCCAGCGCCCCATCCGCGCGACCGTCTTGCGCCACTCGTCGACATAGGTGAGCACCATCTCGCGACACTGCTCGTTGAAGACGTCGACGCCGCGTTCGAGGATCTCACCCGTCCCTGCGAGACCCAGGGCTTCCTGGGCGAGTGCCTCGATCGGCAAACCGTGGCAATCCCAGCCGAATCGACGTTCGACATGTCGCCCCCGCATGTTCCAGTAACGGGGAACGATGTCCTTGATCGTGCCGGCGAGCAGGTGGCCGTAATGCGGCGTGCCGGTCGCGAAGGGCGGCCCGTCATAGAAGACGAACTCGGGCGCGCCCTCTCGTCGTCGATTGCTCTCGACGAAGGCATCCGCCTCCTCCCAGAACGCCAACACCTCGCGCTCCATGGCAGGAAAGTCCGCGCTCGCTTCGACTCGCTCGAAGACGGAACGACGCTCGGCTCCATTCGACGCGCTCATCGGAGATCCTTCGCGCAGAGGGGCCTGGCCCCGTTCGTCACGTACGCGCTCACGCCCATCGGCACGGCACCGTCGCCGGAGTATGGAGTCGATCGCCCGGGGTCTCAATCACCCACGGTCGATTCGTCGACCGGGGACGTCATGGACCGATGGCGGCGCTCGCCTCGAAGCGGCCGATCTCGCTGTGCTAGAACCCGGAGGCTCAGAGGGCTGCGACCACACATCCGAGAAGCCTATTCCCAGACGATTAAGGAGCCCCCGCGATGGACCTCGGTGCACTGCTGACGAACACGAATCCGCTCGCGATCGACCTGGCCTTGCTGATCGGCCGCGTCGCGATCGGAATCTGCTTCATGATCCACGCCTTCGGAAAGCTGGGCTGGGTCGGTAACGGAAGCCTGGACGGGTTCGCGAGCTGGCTCGCGGATCTCGGTGTGCCGATGCCCGCGATCCAGGCGCGCATGGCGATGCTGTCGGAGCTGGTCGGCGGCGCGCTGCTCGCACTCGGGCTCTTCACCCGCCCGGCGTGTCTGGCGCTGATCGGCACGATGATCGTGGCCGGGGTCGTCGGCCATCGCGGCGCCGGCTATCTGATCACGAACGATCCGCCGGGCGCCGAGTACACGATCAACCTGGCCGTCGTCTGCGGCATGTTCCTGTTGATGGGGCCGGGGGCGATCGCACTCGACTCGTTGCTCTTCTCCTGACTCGAAAGAAAGGGAGGCTGCCGATGGCGGATGCGATCGTCACGCGTGATGGCCATGTCATGACCATCACGATGAATCGACCGAAGCGCTTCAACGCCCTGTCGGGCGCGATGCTGATCCGGATGTACGACGCCTACCGCGAAGCCTCGGAGGACGAGAACGTCCGCTGCATCATCGTGACAGGAGCGGACGGAAACTTCTGCTCTGGTGCCGACCTGAAGGGAATGGCGGGCGACGGCGGCGACGCGGATCCGGAGATCGACGTCGCGGCACGCATGGCGGAGGATCCCGACATCCATTGGAAGGCGCTCTTTCGAGGCTACCGGCCGACGAAACCGATCATCGCCGCCGTCGAGGGCGTGGCGATCGCGGGCGGAACCGAGCTGCTGCAGGCGATGGAGATCCGCGTCGCGGGTGAGAGCGCGCGCTTCGGCGTCTCGGAGGCACGCTGGTCGCTCTATCCGATGGCGGGCTCGGCCGTTCGCCTGCCGCGCCAGATTCCCTATACGCAGGCAGCCGAGATCCTCTTGACCGCGAAGCACATCACGGCGCGCGAAGCCCTCGACATCGGCCTGATCGGCCACGTCGTGCCGGACGGGCAGGCACTCGCCCGGGCGCAGGAGATCGCTCGAGTGATCGCCGGCAACGGTCCCCTCGCGGTCGAGGCGATCACGCGCACACTCCACGAGACCGACGGCATGCAGCTCGACGAGGCGCTCGCCTACGAATTCGACTACGGGCAGGCGGTCTTCGCGAGCGATGACGCCAAGGAGGGCCCGCGCGCATTCGCCGAGAAGCGCGAGCCCGAATTCAAGCGGCGTTAGGCGTCGTCCCGTATTCTCATTTCTCGCGCTCGATCCCGAACGCCCGCGTGTAGTGTCGCCACTCCTCGGCGAGTGACTCGTAGCTCCAGCCGAAGTCGCGCGGATCGTAGACGTGTCGGCCGAACTCCGTCTGGGGCTTCTCGCGCAGCCAGGCCTCGATCCTTCGCTCGTGGAGACGACTCGGCACCTCGTCGAAATGCGCATAGATCTTGCGCATCGTCTCGAGCGGATCTCGCATCATCTCGCTGTACTGAACGTGCACGCACCAGCCGGGCTGCGACCGCGCGTCGAAGTCCATGCCACATCGGATCGCGTGCTTCAGCTTGCCGAGCCAGTCCCGACCGACCGCAATGGGATCGAGCCGGTCGACGAAGATACTGTGCATCGTCGCATTCAGGCTCGCGACGGACGTCGTGACGGGTCCGGGATCGCGATGGGTCCAGATCAATCGCGCATCGGGATAGAACTCGAGCAGCGTGTCGAGACACCAGAGATGATTCGGCGTCTTGAGACTCCACCGCTCCGTCGGCTGACCCGTTTGGAGCGCCTGGAGCGCACGCTTGTGCTGGACATAGGCGGGGGTCATGTCGCAGCCCTGGAGCCAGCTTCCGTAGCTCGGCACGAGCGCCTGGGTCTCCATCCCGAGACAGCGCAGATCGAGCATCATGAACGGGATGCACTCCTCCGCGAGCATCGCGCCCATCGGGTGCATCGCCCGAAGCGCCGGATTCAGCTTGTGCAGGGCCTCCATCTGCGCGTTCGACTCGGCGATCCTCGGGTCGTCGTGTTTCGTGGCGAGCGTCGCGGGCGGCACGATCGTGCGCGCCTCCCATTGCCGAACGGGTCGCACCATCGGGTCGAGCCCGAGCAGGATGGAGAGAATCGTCGTTCCCGTCCGCGGCAGGCCGAGAATCACCCAGGGCTTTCGGATCTCCTCCCTCTCCGCCTCGGGATGATCGTTCGTCCACGCCCGCAGCCGGATCCGCGTGACGAGCTGAGAGACGATCGTCTGTCGCATGGCCACACGACCGAAGGTCGAGAGACCCGCCTCGCGCTCGAGTGAATCCACGAAGCGCTCGAGGGGCTCTCGGTAGCTGTCGCCTCCGAGATCCGAGCTCCCCGCCTCGCGAATCGCCGCTTGCACCAGGCGGTCGGGATCGAGCGAGGGCTTCCAGCCGAGAACGGCGGCGCCGCGACCGAGCGCGTTCCAGGCGCGCAGGATCGGTGAGCGCACGCGACCGTCACGAAATGAATAGGTCTGTGTCATCGAACCGGACCACCCCCCTGCTCGGCCGCTCGAAGCCCCGTCGGCGAAGGATCCGCGCGATCGCGTAGTGCGGCTGCCGCGGCGAGGCTCGATCCGAAGACGCAGCCGATCGCGGCCAGAATCGCAAGGGCGAAGACCGCGAGCGCCCAAGTGTAGCTGCCCTGCGCTTCGTAGACGGAGGCCGCCAGCAGAACCGCGACCGCCATTACGGGCAACATCAGGAGATTCGAGAGTCCCATCGCGCGACCCAGCGCATCCGGCCCCAGCCGCTTACCCAGCAAGAGCATGTAGAGCGGAATCATGCCTCCTGTCGCGAAGCCCATCGCGACGCCGAGAATCGCGACGACCCAGGGCTCGGGAAAGAGCGCATATCCGACCAGGATCGCGGCCATCCCGGCGAGCATGACCGAGAAGAGCCCCGTCAATCCCAGCCGATCCGCGAGCATCCCGAAGCAGAGGGCTCCAGGCACGCCCATCCAGAACTGGATCGCGAGCAGCGTCGATTGCTCGGGCGGATCGAGTCCGACCCCCGAGAGATAGGCGGCCACATGCACGGTCCATCCCGTCGGAACGCCCGCCGCGAGCGCAAAGACCATGCCCGTCCACCAGAAGACCGGCATCCGCAGGACGTCCAACATGCCGACGTCCGCAGCACGCGTCTGCCCGTCGCCGGCTGCCCCGTCGCTCGGCTCGCTCGAAGTCGGTTGCTCACGGCCCGCTCCCGGCTCGAAACGCGCCGGCACGACCCAGCCGATCGCGGGCAGCAGCAGCACGAGCGTGAGTAGCCCGAAGAGCGCGAAGGCCCCACGCCATCCGAGCGCGACGAGCGCCCAGCCCGCCAGGGCCGCGAACAGACCCGAACCGAGCGGCGGCCCCATCGCCATCAACCCCAGTGCGCGCCCGCGTTCGGCCGCGAACGAGCGCGTCACGAGGCTCGCCCCGGCGAGCGGCCCGATCGACGGTACGGCGAAGCCCGCCATCAGCGCGGCCAACCCGAGCAGCCAGAGATTCGGGGCGAGGGCCGCGACGAATTGGGCGGCACCCATCAAGAGCGCCCCCGCCAGCATCACGCCCCGCGCGTATCCGCGATCGAGCGCCACACCCGTCAGCATGCTGCCGACCGTGAGAGCCAACATGATCAGGATCTGTCCCGAGCTGACGAGCGTCCGCGATGCGGAGAAGGCGGCCTCGAGCGGCTCGAGAAAGACGGGCAGGATGCCGTAGGTCATTCCGACCGAAACGCCTTGCGTCAACATGGCGACGCCCAGGATCGAACGTTGGGTCCGGGTCATGAGTGCGGCGAGTGTAGGCGGATGCGAAGCGCGCCGCTCAATACTCGGCGGCCGACATCCACCCCGTTTGGATTCGACAGTGAGCCGCCTGCTACGCTCGCGCCATGAACGAGCGCCCCGTCCGGCGGCACCTGGCCCGCCTCTTCCTCGCGTCGTCGGGCTGGACGCCGACCGGCGAGCGTCCGATCTGCCAGCGCTTCGTACTGATCGCTGCCCCGCACACGTCGAACTGGGATTTCCCGCTTCTGATCGCCTTCGCCGAATATTTCGAGATCCCAATCTCGTGGATCGGCAAGCACACCCTGTTTCGGCCGCCGATGGGCGCCGTGATGCGCGCACTCGGTGGCATCCCGATCGATCGCAGCAAGCGGGACGATCGCGTCGCCCAGCTCGCACGCCTCTTCGACGAACGCGAGCGCCTCGCACTGGTCGTTCCGGCCGAGGGCACGCGCGGCCGCGTCGACCATTGGAAGTCCGGCTTCTATCACATCGCGCGGACGGCGGGTGTCCCGATCGTGATGAGCTATCTCGACTACACCCGCAAGACGGGTGGCTTCGGTGGCTCGTTCGAGCCTTCGGGCGATATCCGCGTCGACATGGACCGCGTGCGTGATTTCTATGCCGGAAGACGGGGCCGACATCCCGAACGATTCGGGGAGATCCGACTGCTGGAAGAATCGAAGGCGGGCGCGCCTCGCGAGCCGCGTTCAGCGGCGCTCGAACGAGGCCAGTGACGCGTTCCCTGCCGAGCCCCGCGTCTCACGATGGTCGACGAAGATCGGTGAGGACCAGGCACGTTGCTGCAGGGGATCGAGACAGTCGTCATCCGTCGGGCAGATCTCGATCGATACGACCCGGCCGTCGGCGTCGCGCTCGGGTCGGAGCGGATCGCCGAGAATGGCCGGTCGCGCCTCCTCGAGCGCTCGCACGTAGTAGAGCGCGTCACGACGGCGCTCGAGAAACGTCTCGTCGCTGAAGCGAATCACGCAGCCCTCCGGCTCGGGTGGGCACTCGTAGCGACGCCACGGGTCTTCGATCAGGCGATCGACCTCCTCGTCCGCGCGGACACGCGTCGTGATCCGGATGACCTCGATTGCGACGATCGGTCGCCGAGCATCACCGGGATGGTGGCACTCGTCGTGGCAGAGTGTCGCGATCCGCTCGCCACCGAGTCCGTCTCGCGTCCAGTCCGGACAGCCCGGTCGCTGGTCGAAGGAGCCGATCGCGCGCGCCTCGAAGAGCGGCGCGCTGGCCAGCTCGACCTCGCTGCCCATCGGCGCCGGGACGTCCCCGGGCGCATTCAGCAGATCGAACCAGAGCAGGATTCGCGGGCCGCTCGTCGCGTAGACCTCGCGCCGGTTCAGTGCATCCCAGATATCCGCTCGCGCGCGAGTCGTCGCGTGCACGGCCGCGAGGGCGCCCGGATAGAGGAAGGCCTGGGTCCGTCCGTCGTTGCCTCGCAGGCCGGTCCGGCGGGAGCCGGGGCGCAGGGGCATCTGCGGATCCTCCATGACACCGCCGCCCACGAGACTCGACATACCGCCCGTCGGCATCTCGTTCACGTCGGTCATCAGACCGCGGTCGACCTGCTTGTAGCCCACCCCGGGCCGACCCGAATGCTCGTCGCTCGAGCCGATGAAGCCGTAGCGGAAGCGCAGCGGCTTGCCGTGCGCATCGCGCACCGACGGATCGGCAAGCGACATCCCGTACTGCACGGATTCGCGCGGTCGATACGAGAAGCTCGGCTTGAAGCAGTCGCGACACTGGCCGCAGTCGAGCCATTCTTCGGGGGCGGCGTCGGGGAAGACCTGGCCGACCCGCGTGTAGGCCTCCATCGCGTAGTCCCGCGCCAGCGCGACGCGTCGCTCGCATTCCACCTCTTCGAGACCATCGCAGCGACTGCGCATGATCTCTCCCGCCTGCCAACAACAGGGTAGGTAGTCGTCGGTCGGGGCCGGACAGACGCGCTCCCCCGCAGCGTCGATCTCCCACTCCCGAAAGCCACGATACTCCTCGGAGTTACCATGGCCCGACACGAGCTCGATCAGCTTCATCTTTTCCGCGTCGTAGTTCGCCGGCAGCAGATGTTTGTCCATCGTCGTCGTCGCGGGCGTGTAGACGCCCCAGGCCGTCCCGTGCGGAATGTCGAGGGCGTCGCCGTTGCCGGACTCGTCGAGCTTGCGATGCAGATCCGCTGGGGTCGCGGCGACCTCGAAGCAGCCGGTCGGGAGCGCGGCACTCGACACACTTTCTTCGCAGACCGGGAAATCCTGCAGCGCCTCGGCGTAATCGACATAGGCCGTATAGCGTGACCAGTGACGCACATCGGTCCACTTGAGCTGCGAGAACGCCCTGGCCGTGGCAAGCGTGCCCGGCCGACCATCCCTTGCCGCGATCGGTCGCGGAGGGAGCGAGGCATCTTCGGTCTCGGGAAAGATCACGCAGCGATGGCCGTAGTGGGTCTCGGGCGTGAGACCGCTCTGGGTCCATTCGAATCCCATGAAGGCTACGAGATCCGGATTGCTCGGATCCCCGGCGCGCGCATTGCACTCGCGAATACTCTGTTTCGAGCTCGCATAGTGCTCCGGCCGGAGCGACTCCGCATGATCGGTCAGGGCGAAGAAGTCGAGGTTCGCGCAGTATCGCGCGAAATCGCAGGCGTCGGCCGGCGGGTGTGCTCCTTCTCCGCCGATCGCGGGCAGAGAGAAGAGATAGGCATCTTGTGAGAAGGTCGTGTGGACGTGCAGATCCCCGAAGAGGATCTGCTTCGCATCCTCGCGTCTGCCCTCGCCATGCTTCGCCGCGAGCCGCAGGGCTCCGGTCTGCTGGCGCGAGGCCGCGCTCCGGACGACCTCGGACGGCTTTGCTCCTCCCTGGATCTCGAAGCGCTCCTGAGGCGGTTCCGCGCCACAGCCCACGACGACGAGCGCCACGAACGCGCGGGCCAGATCGACGCACAGCGTGTGCCCGCACCGACGAATCCTGGCCGCCATCATGCCCCCCTGCGAACGTGTGCGCTTGCCACGCCCCCGCCGCGACGACCACGCGCCCGATTCCAGCTGCGATCGTCGCCCAGCGCGGCTCTGAGCCTAGCGCGCGCCTCGTACCGACCGCCTCGCCGAGTGACTGGATCCGCGGCAGAGTCGACGGCAACCGTGCGTGTACCCGACTCTCCCGGAACGGAAGGTCCGACGATTGTCCCGGAATCACATCGAATTCATCTGGCCCGGGAACCTTCGAGCGACTCGCGCCCCCGGGTCCGCATGGAGTCGTGCGACAGGACGGCCGTGGCAGCGGTCGCGAACCGCGATCGGACCGCCGAGAGACCAGCGGCCATGGCGGGTGTGAGACGTTCTCCGGTTGCCATCACGGACGGGATCGAGACCCTCCCGCTCGATCGAATTCGCGCCGCGCAGCGAGGCGACCTGCTCGCGCTCGGCGATCTCCTCGATCGGCTGCTGCCATGGATCGGAAGAATCTGCGGCTCGATCGCACTCGACGCCGGCCCCGACGCAGCCCAGGAGACGGCGATCCAGGTGATGCGCGACTTGCCGGGACTGCGAGAGCCGACCCGGCTTCGGGCCTGGGTCCGACGGATCGCGACGCGCGAAGCGATCCGACATGCGGAGCGACGCCGACGCGAGCCACTGCTCGCGGAAGTCGACGAGCGTCGCGCCGTCGGCTTCGACCCGTCGCTCGCCCGGGACGTGGCGACCGTATTGGGCGAGCTCTCCCCCGACCAGCGCGCGATCCTCGTCCTACGCGATCTCGAGGGACTCTCCGAGGCCGAAGCAGCCGATCTGCTCGGTCTCGCCCAGGGCACGATCAAGTCCCGGCTGCATCGCGCCCGCGATGCCTTCCGCAAGAGGTGGCCGTCATGAGTGATGAAGAAACAGGGCGAGCAGTCCGCCCGGGGACGCGATCCGGGACGAATACGATTGGATCCGCGCCGGATCGCGATCGCCCGCTCGCAGTCGACCACTATGCCTGGCCGGCCGCCGAGCTCGACCCGGTCGCACGCATGCGCGCGCTCTCGGCGGGGCTGCCCCATGCCGCCACGGGTGAAGCCGTGTTCGAGGCCCGCTTCGACGTGCTGTGGCGATTCATCACCGACTTCGAGCGATCGACCCCACGATTCGAGGGCACGGTCGGGCGCATCCGCGTGCTGGAGCGCAGCGCGTCAGCCGACGCGCCCGACGCCGAAACGCTCCGCCTCGAAGCCAAGGGTCCCGTCTCGGGCCCCTGGCAACGATTCGATGTCGTCCTGCGCCCCGGCTGGTGCCTGATGCAGTCTCGCCTCGGCCAGGTCGGCATGGCGGCGCGGCCCGAGAACGAGGCGACGACGCGCTTCTTCCACTTCGAGGGCACGCGTCGGCTGGGCCGACTCGCGCGTCCCCTCTTCGCCTGGAACATCCGGCAGGATCTTCGCCGCCTGCGGAACCTGCTCGAAGACGCCTAGCTGTCTGCGGAAAACGCTCCGGATGATGATAGAAGATGATCCGGGGGGTGTTGGATGCGCGGCGACGACCGGAAGCAGGGTTCGATGTTCGGCTTCGTCTCGCTGGAGGCTCGGGTCCCCTCCGATTACCCGCTCCGACCGATGCGAGCGATGGTGGCTCGAGCCCTCGAGTCGATCTCGTCGGACTTCTCGGAGATCGACTCGACAAGGGGAAGACCCACTTCACGGCGGCGGCGTACAAGCTGGTGCGACTCCGCGGCATGGCCGCCGCCCCCACATGAAGCACTTCGCGGTGTGGAACGACGCCATGCTCCATCGTCCCGCGCGGCCCGGCCGGGGGCCGTCACAGCGCATGTGAATGTGAGGCGCGCCGGGCTGGGTGCCCGATGCATCATGCGGCCCGCCCGCGCGCCGAGCGGGTTCAGAGCATGGGGCGGCCACCGGACGAGACGCCCTGCACGGCAGACCACGGCGTTTATCCGCGGCCTGCTCGCCCACCCGCGTCGATTCAGCCCAGGAAGAGCGATGCTGCGGGATTCTGCGTCTCCTCGACCCAGCCATATCCCAGCTCTTCGAGCAGCGCCGCGAAGGCGTCGGTTTCCGAAGCGGGGACCTCGAGTCCGGCGAGTACGCGACCGTAGGCGGCGCCGTGGTTGCGGTAGTGGAAGAGGCTGATGTTGAAGCGCCCTCCGACACGCTCGAGAAAGCGAACGAGTGCCCCGGGACGCTCGGGAAACTCGAAGCGGAAGAGGCGCTCGTCGGCACGCTCGGCGCGGCCCCCGACCATGAACCGCACGTGGAGCTTCGCCATCTCGTTGCCGCTCATGTCGACGACCGCGAAGTCGGCCCGTTCGAGATCGCGCATCACACCCGACCGCTCGGCGGCACCCCCGGTGAGCCCGACGCCCACGAAGACATGCGCTGCGTTGGGATCTCCGTAGCGGTAGTTGAACTCCGTCACGGCGCGATCGCCCAACGCGCGACACAGCTCGCGAAACGCACCCGGTACCTCGGGAATCGTGACCGCGAGCAGTGCCTCTTCCTGCTCGCCGAACGCGGACCGCTCCGCGACATGACGCAGGCGGTCGAAGTTCATGTTCGCGCCGCTATCGATCGCGACGAGCGTCGCTTCGCGCACGGAATCGCGCTCGACCCAGCGCTTCAAGCCCGCCACTGCGAGCGCGCCGGCCGGCTCGGCGATCGATCTGGTGTCGTCGAAGACGTCGCGAATCGCCGCACAGATCTCGTCGACCGAGACCGTGACGACCTCGTGCACCGCCTCACGCAGGATCGCGAAGGGTGCGTCCCCGATCCGCCGAACCGCGACGCCGTCGGCGAAGAGGCCGACGGGACCGACATCGACCGGCCGCCCCGCAACGAGCGCGGCGCGGAGACTCGCGGCGTCGTCCGGCTCGACACCGACGATCCGCGTATCGGGCGAGATTCGCTTCACATAGGCCGCGATACCCGCAGCGAGGCCGCCACCGCCGACCGGGACGAAGATCGCATCGATTGGGCCACCATGTTGGCGCAGGATCTCGAGACCGATCGTGCCCTGCCCCGCGATCACGTCCGGATCGTCGTAAGGATGCACGAAGACGCGCGCATCCCGCTCTTCGAACGCGCGCGCAGCCTGCGCGGCCTCGTCGTAGCCATCCCCTTCGAGGACGGCATCGGCGCCGAGCCGGCGGACGGCCTCGACCTTGATTCGCGGTGTCGTCCGCGGCATCACGATCCGCGCGTCGACGCCCAGGCGAGCGGCTGCGAGCGCGACGCCCTGGGCATGATTGCCCGCGGAGGCCGCGACGACGCCGCGCGCCCGCTCGCGCTCGGAAAGCTGGCGGATACGGTTGTAGGCGCCGCGCAGCTTGAACGAGAAGATCGGTTGGAGATCTTCCCGCTTGATCAGGACGCGATTGCCCGTGCGCGCAGACAGGAGCACCGCCGGGTCGAGTGGCGTCTCGATCGCGACGTCATAGACGGGCGCGCGCAGGATCCGTTCAAGCCAGTCCTCAGCCATGCGCGACGCGCTCCCCTTCGTCTGCACGCAGCGCCTGCAGAGCCACGGCTGCGGCAACGGCCGCCGTCTCGATTCTGAGATTGTGCGGCGACAGGGAGACCGGGCGAGCCGACGATCGAGCGAGCGCGCGAATCTCGGCCTCACGGAAGCCCGCCTCGGGCCCGATCACCACGAGGCGCGTCCGAGGCGGCAGCGCGCCCGCCGCTCCCGTCCGCTCGCCGTAGACGATTCCCACCCCGACTTCCGCGGCCCGCTCGAGGACGCTCTCGAGCGAGGCGGGCGGGCGAATCTCGAGCCGCCACGCGCGGCGCGCGACCTTGCAGCTCTCCAGCAGGATCCGCTCGAGCCGTGGCGCTGTCGGGTCGAGCGTACGCACGACCGACTCCTCGAGCACGAGCGGCTGCCAAACGTCGACACCCAGCTGTGTCGTCATCTGCAGCAGCGTCGAGAGCCGATCACCCTTCGGAATCGCCGTCGCGAGCCGCAGGGAATCGCGCGTCCGATCGACGCGTCGAACGCCGAGGAGCGTGATGCGACAGCTACGCCGACCGAGCTGCTCGATGCGTGCGTCGGCCAGCCCGCCCCGACCGTCGAACGCCACCAGCGAATCGCCCTCGCGCAGCCGCCTCGCCGTCACGTGGCGGGACTCTTCCGGTGACAGCACGTGCGTCGAGCCCGTGGATGCGAGCGCTGCGACGTAGACCCAGAGCGCGCTCACGCCTTCCGCGCCCCCATTCGCGCCGGATTCAGGTAGACGTCGAAACGGACGAGCTTCGTCTCGCTGGCGAAGTCCACGCCGTCCACGAGCGGCTTCGCATGATGCGGGCGCTTCACGACGACGCGTGCCGCGCGGGCACGCGCCGCCTCGATCAGCTCGACCTGCTCGTCCAGCCGCGCCTGGCCGCGGGCTGCGGCGGACTCGGCAAGCCAGGCGCGCATCACCTGGAGCGCCCGCTTCGGTTTCGCACTCGCGCGCCGCGGCGCGGGATACATGGGATCGAAGTAGACTCCGATATCCGGCGCGGCGATGTCGGCGATGACGTCGGTCGCCTCGGCCTCCGAGAAGGCGAGACGCGCGGCCACGCCTGCCGGCACGTGCTCGCCCGCGCAGGCCGAGGCCCAGCCGCTCGCGAGTAGGGCGTAGACGACGGGATCCCTCTCGACGGCGAGGACGCGATAGCCGGCCGCTGCGAGACGGTAGGCATCGGCGCCGAGTCCAGCGCTCAGATCGTGGATGCAGTCGATGCGACGCCCGAAAGCCCGGGCGAGCGGGTTGCGTGCCTGGCTTGGGCCCGCATCCCGATCGGGCGGGAATTCGGCTCGGATCCCGGGACGTCGATGTTCGCCGGGGGGGCGAAGCTCGAGCGCACCCCCGGCAATCGCGAGCAGGAAGACGCCCTGCCCGATCGCATCCCGACGATCCGACTGCGCGAACCGAGCCGCGACGGATGCGGGCAAGGTCTCGAGCGGAACGTCGGGCGCGAGACGCAGTCGCTCGGCGCCTGCGTCGAGCCCGGGCGATCTCGCCTCACCCGCTCCGACCCACGCCGCCTCCCCGCGAACCGTCGCGGGCACGCGGGCGGAGTCGCGCCGACGGGACCGGTCCGACTTCGGGCCCTCCGTCGTCCGCGCGATCACGGAGCACTCACGATGCGCGTGGCTCGTCGACGGGCCCGAAGACCGAGTAGACGATCGCGACGCTGCGACCGGCGAGCGACTTCACATCTTCGACGACCAGCATGGCCGCCGGAATCATCAGGAGCGTGAAGAAGGTCGCTACCAGCACGCCGAAGCCGAGCGAGATCGCCATCGGGATCACGAACTGCGCCTGGGTCGAGCGCTCGAGCATGACGGGAAGCAGCCCGGCGAAGGTCGTCGCCGAGGTCAGCATGATCGGACGGAAGCGGCGGCCTCCCGCCAGGATCGCGGCTTCGCGCACGGAGTGTCCGGCGTCGCGCAGTCGATTCATGAACGAGACCAGGACCAGGCTGTCGTTCACGACGACGCCCGCGCAGGCCATCACGCCGACCATGGACAGGAAGCTCATCTCGAAGTTGCAGACCCAATGCCCGAAGACGGCCCCGACGTAGCCGAACGGAATCGTCAACATGATCACGATCGCCTGGAGATAGGAGCGCAGCGGCACCGCGATCAGCGTGAAGATCGCCAGCACGGCGACGAACGCAGCGATACGCAGGCTGCCCATCGCCTCCTTCATCTCCTTCTGTTCGCCCTGGAAGCCCCAGTCGATCTCGGGATGGCGCGCCAGGATACCCGGCATCACCTCCGTCTCGATCGACTCCGCGATCTCGACCGCATTCGCCGTCTGCTCGTCGAGATCGGCCGTCACCTCGACGCGCCGCTCGCCATTGATGCGTCGCAGAGAGGCCGCTCCGCGCCCGAGCTCGGCCGTGGCCACCGACGGGAAGGGCACGGCGCGACCGTCGGGCAGTCGGATGCGCAGGGTCTCGACGTCGCGCAGCGAGCGACGCTCGGCCGCGGGATAGCGAACCATCACCTTGACCTCGTCGGGACCGCGTTGGATGCGCTGGACCTCGGCACCGTAGAACGCCTGTCTCACCTGCCGACCGACCTCCGCGACGGAGAGACCGAGCGATTCCGCTTCGGGACGGATCTCGATCTGCAGCTGTTGCTTGCCGTCGCGGTGGGAGTCCCGGATGTCGCTCACACCCGGATAGCGCGCGAGCGCACTGCTCAGCTCCTCGGCGGCCGCCTTCAGCGCGTTCATGTCGTCGCCCCGCAGCTCGACCGCGATCGGGTCGCCGAAATTCCGCATCAGGCCGCTGAACGTCAGCTCCTCGGCGCCGGGAATCGCTCCGGTCAGCGTGCGCCAGCGATCGGCGATCGCCTTCGCCCCGATCGAGCGCCGTTCCGACGGGCTCAGCTCGACCGTCACCTGACCGAGATGAGGCTGACCCAGATCACCGGGCCGATCGGTCGGGCTGGCGCCGCGATGGGCGCCGACCATCGTCAGCACGTGTTGCACGATCGGCGGCTCGTCCGGCACCGCATTCGCCTCGAGCTCGGCGCGCAGCTCTTCGAGCGCCGCTCCGATCCGCGCGACGGCGTCCTCCGTCTCGTGCACCGGCGTACCGAGCGGCATCGTGACCCGCGCAAAGACGTTGTCGGCCTCGCTCGAGGGCATCATCACGGACTTGACGCGGCCCCCCGCCACGAGACCGAGCGCGACCAGGAAGATGGCCGCCGCGACCGCGATCGTGAGGTAGCGCCACTCGACCGCGCGCTCGACCGCCGGCCGGTAGCAGCGCGCGAGAAAGCGCTCGAGACCGTCGTTGACCCGCTCCTGCAGACGAGCCCAGGCCTTCGAGAACGCGAATCGCGGCGCCTGTCCGACACCCGACCCATGGGCGAGATGCGACGGCAATACGAGCTTCGATTCGATCAGCGAGAAGAGGAGCGCTACGCACATCACGCCGCCCATCGCGGTCGCCATGAACTGGGCATCGCCTTCGATCAGGGCGAAGGGCGCGAAGGCCGCCACCGTCGTGAGCACGCCGAAGATCACGGGCGTGGCGACCTCCTGCGTCCCGCGGACCGCGGCACCCATCGGGTCGTCGGGCGTCTGCGCCTGATGCGTGAAGATGTTCTCACCCGTCACGATCGCGTCGTCGACGAGAATCCCGAGGGCCATGATGAACGCGAAGACCGTCAGGATGTTGATGTCGATTCCGACCGTCGGCATCACCATCAGCGCGCCGGCGACCGAGACCGGCAGACCCATCGCCACCCAGAATGCGACCCGGAACTTGAGGAAGAACGCGAGCAGCCCGATCACGAGAAAGAAGCCCATGCGTGCGTTGCCGAGCATCATGTCGATCCGCTCGCCCAGGTATTTCGAGTCGTCGTCCCAGACGGTGAGCTTGGCGCCCGCCGGCAGCTCCCGGCGCGCCTCGTCGAGGTAGCGATGGACCTTCTCGGCGACGGCGAGCGCCTGCTGTTCGCCGACGCGGTAGACCTGTACGAAGACGGCGGGCTCCCCATCGAAGGTCGTCGTCTTGACGTTCTCCTCGAAGCCATCGACGACGCGGGCCACCTCGCCGACGGTCACGCGGGTGCCGTCGTCGCGGGTGAGCAACGGGACCGCCTCGAATTCACGTCCCCAGTAGGCTTGATTGTCGGTGCGCAGCAGGATCTCGCCCGCGTCGGTCTTGATGCCGCCGCCGGGCATGTCGATCGACGTCCGGCGAATCGCCGCGACGACGTCGTCGAAACGCAGCCCGTAGCTCTCGAGCGCGCCCTCCGAGACTTCGATCGAGATCTCGTAGGGCCGAGTCGCAGCGAGGTCGACCTGAGAGACGCCGGGCAGTCGCGCGATCTCGTCGCGCAGGCGCTGGCCCAGGGATTTCAGACTCTTCTCGTCGAGGGGGCCGTGGATCGCGATGTCCATCACGCCCATCCGCATCTGCAGCTCGGAGACGATCGGCTCCTCGATCTCCTCGGGAAAGGTCGAGATGCCGTCGACGCGGCTCTCGAGCTCGTCGAGCGCCTTGGCGAGATCGGTCCCGTTCTCGAGCTCGACGATCAGGTTCGTCGCGCCTTCGTTGGCCGACGAGGTGAGCTCTTCGATGCCTTCGACGTCCTCGATCTCCTCCTCGATCCGAACGGTGACCGATCTCTCGATCTCCTCGGGAGACGAGCCCGGATACACGACCGTGATCGAGACGTAGTCGAACTCGAAGTCGGGCATGATCGTCTGCTTGATCCGCGGAGCCGTCAGCAGACCGCCGATCAGGATCGACGCCATCAACAGATTCGCCGCGACGTGATTCTGCGCGAACCACGCGATCGCGCGGTTCACGACTGCTCGGCCTCGACGAGCCGCAACCGCATGCCCTCGGAGTGGATCCGAAGCGGCGAGATCACGACGAATTCGCCCTCGGCGAGACCCCGATCGATCACGACGCGATCGCGATCGCGCCGCACGACGGAGACGTCCCGCACGCGCAGTATGGCTTCGCGACCGAGGGCCGCGTTCTCGCCCTCGCCCGAACCGGTCGCTGCCGGCTCCGCTACGAAGACGCGGTCGCCATCGCGGAGCGCCATCAACGGCAGCACGAAGACATCCGAGACGGAGCGCCCCGCGATCTCCGCAGTGACGAAGAGTCCGGCGGGAAGCGGCACGGCACCCATGCCCGCCGGCGCCGGGAGCGCATCGGTCGCCGCACGCGCCGGGTCGAGTGCATAGGGATCTTCGACGCGCGCCACGACATGGAGCATGCGCGTCCGCTCGTCGATCGCGGCTTCCGCGCGATCGAGCCGTGCCTGCCACTCGTATTCGCGACCGCCGAGTCGACCGATCAGACGCACCCGTGGCTGCTCGTCGGTCCCATCGTCCACTGGATCGGCCGGCGTCGGCGCCGTCTGCACGCTGGCGTCGGCTTCGCCCGGCTCGCCACGCTCGACGACCGGCAGGCGGTTCCAGTCGAGCTCGAGAAACGCGAGCTCGTCGGTCTGGATCGGCAGGCGCACCTCCGCGAAATCGATCGCGAAGACGCGAGCGAGCTTGGTGCCCGGGGATACGAACTGCCCGATGTCGACGGAACGCTCGCGGACGCGCCCATCGAAGGGGGCGCGCACGACGGTGCGTTCGAGGTCGAGCGAAGCCTGCTCGCGCTGCGCGCGCGCCTCGGCGAGCGACGCCCTCGCGACCCGTTCGCGATTCTCGACTTGATCGAGATCGGCCACGCTCGCGGCACCGCGCTCACGGAGCTCGCGGCGGCGGGCGGCCTCGGCCGACGCCAGTCGCGCCTCGCTCTCGCGCAGGCGCACCGTCGCGCGCGCGCGGTCGCGTGCGATGCGATATTCCCGATCGTCGAGGCGCAGCAGCTCGTCGCCCTTCTCGAAGACACCGCCCACGAAGAGCTTCGGCGAGACCCAGACCACGCGCCCGCGCACCTCGGAGACGAGATCGCTCTCGGTCCGAGGCACGACGGTTCCCCGCGTCACGACGCGAAGACGGAGGTCCTCGGAAGCGGCGCGCATGACGCGCACGAGCGGGGCGGGCGCGACCGGCTCTCGTGTCTCCGGTCGATCGCGGGTCGCCACCAGGAGCGCGTAGCCGCCGAGACCGAACGCGAGCGCAACGAATGGCAGCAGCCAGCGCAGCAACCGCGCGGTGCGCGCTGATATCGGAGGGGGCGCGGCGGCAGCGCCGGAATTCCCGGAATCGTCGCGTCCGGGCCGGGCGCGCAGGGGCTCGAGCCGGCGCGCCGCGGAGGCAGGCGCCTGCGCCGTCGGCTCGGACGTCTTGCGTTCGGGCCCCGGACCCGATCCGGTCGACGCCGGCTCGGTCGTCATCGCGCCTGGTCCCCGAGCCGCAACCCGCACGGGCGCGCGCAGCCACAGCCGGGCAGCACGATCCCCTGGCCCACGGAGGCGCCTGCGCTCGGGCCCCCTCGCGAACGCTCGTCGATTGAGTCGATCAGCACTGTCTCGGAAATCCCGCCACGCAGAGGGCATGGACGTTGACCGAATCCGGCAGGTTCCGGAGACGGAGCAAACGACCGAACGGGCGTGAATAGGATTGTGCGGAAGCCCCCTGTCCGGAGCAAGTCAGCGACCGCGGGCGGGTCCGCCAGATGGCGCGGCAGCGCGCGGGCGCGCGCCACCGGTTGGGAGCGGTCTAGGCGTCGTGGGCGTGACGCGGCGTCCGGCGACCCCCTGCGGCGGTCAGGCCTGCCAGGCCGATCACGAGCAGGCCGACGGTCGAAGGTGCAGGCATCTCGCTCGTCGGAATCGACTCGCTCTGGGCGACGGGAAGCATCACGTCGCTCGCTGTACCGGCCACCGGTGCGATCGCCAGCACGTTCTGAGCCATCGCGAAGGTCGACAAGATCACGAGCGCAAACAAGAACTGACGCACGTCGGATACTCCTGCGTCCTCGTCCCCCCGGCCGCCTCGGCCGTGCGGGGCTACTCCGGCCGTGAGCGGGGTCACAACCCGATGGACAGCGCATTGATCGGCCCCATAAACGTAGGTCTTTAACCCCAATTTTGGATTGCACAGAACCCTCCAACCGGGTGCGACGCCTCGGCGCAGCCCCTGCCCGATGGCTTCCACGAGCCGGCGCGAGAACGCCGCTGCGTGCATTAGAGCGCGCCGATGCCGCCCGCCTGCTTGTCAAGACCCGCCGGCGGGGGGTCGAAAAGGATGAACCGAAGGAGAGACGCGCATGCCGGCAAGCGAGCCGCAGCTCGACCGGAACCAGCAGCACCAGAGCGCCCGCTTCAGCCAGATGGGCCTCAAGGCGCGGCCGATGCCCGATGGTCGATCCCTGCTCGTCTCGCTGCCGATCAGCCCGACTCCGTTCGAGACCGTCGCCGGTCCGCTCGAGGTCGAGCGGGTGGTGTTCTCGACGGTCGGTCCCAGCCACATCAAATGCCTGCGCCCGCGGACCTTCTTCGCCTTGCCCCTGCTCGACATCCGCGATTGCCAGGATCCCGCGGCCATCGAGGGATCGATCCGACGCGCACTGCGGGCACGTACGCAGGCGCTTCGCGAGGCACGACGTCGACTCGAGGACTGGGGTGTCGAAGCCGACTGGAGCAAGGATCGCGCCGCGCTCGTATTCCCGATCGCCGGTGAGGTTCCGAATGCCCGCGTACGCCTCTTCGATCTGAGCGAGATCGTGCTGCCCGGCGCCGGTCCCCTCAGTGGCGTCGATCTCGGGGCACGCGAAGAACGCGTGATCGAGCTCGGCCCCGGAATCGAGGACGCCGCGGATCTCGAATGCCTGATCGGGTCGCAGATCGAGACGGTACGCCGTCAGGCCCGCAAACGGGAGGCGGCCGAGCGGGAGCGGAACGCGCGGGTCGATCACCCTCTGCCCAGTCGCACCCGCAAGCCCGTGGCCGCGACGACCGCCTATCACCATCGCCCCAAGGTCCTGATCGTGGGTCCCGGTCTGATCCAGGACGAAGAGCTGCGCGCGGAGCTCAAGCGGCAGGGCTACCGCGCCGCAACGGCACGCAGCGAGACCGAGGCGCTCATCAGGCTGTCCGGCATGACGCCCGATCTCGTGCTCTCGGAATACGCGCTCGGCCGCAGCGACGGCGCCACGCTCGTCCAGGCCACGCGAGCCGTCCCGGGCATCGACCGCATGCCGGTCGTCCTGCTCGACGAGACGGCGCACGAGAGCCGACGCGAGGCGGCCCGCGCGGTCGGCGCCGCGGGCTACGTGGTTGCGCCGACGGAGAAGCGACGCTTCGTCGCTCGACTCGGTCGACTCCTGAGCGCCCCTCCGAAGCGACGCTACACGCGCTATCCCGAACGGCTCTCGGCGCGACTGGCGGGCCTGACCGCGCCCTGCGTGGCGACCGAGGTCGGCCGCGGCGGCGTGTTCATCGCGACCGAGGAGGACATCGACCTGCACAGCGCCATGCGCTGTGAGCTCGCGCTGCCCGAGCTCGGCCGCGATCTTCGCTTCGAAGCCGAGGTCCTCTACAGGGCCGAATCGCAGGGTGCCCTGCCCGGACTCGGATTGCGCTTCTTCGACATCTCGCCAGAGGACGAGGCGGCCTTGATCGCCTACCTGACGAGCCTCGAAACGCGCGGCGGCGCCTAGCTGTGATCGCCCAGTAGGTTGTTCATCCGGCCTCCTCTGAGAGACTTGGGGTTACCACACCAACCAAGATCTCAGAGGAAGGCCACGGCCACCGGACGGGACGCCCTGCACGGCAGACCACGGCGTCTTTCCGCGGCCTGCCAGCAGGCTGGCTGCCCGTGCGCGTAGTCGATCAGTAGCCGACGAGGAAATCCGTCGCCGCTCGCAAGAGGACCGGTGCGTCGTAGTCGACCGTCGCGATATGTCCGGACCGCGGTAGCCAGAGCAATCGCTTCTCCACCGACCCGACGTTCGCATGCAGTCGATGGGCATCTCGTGGCCGCGCCGTGCGATCGAGCCGGCCGTGGGCGATCAGGATCGGTGCCCGCACGCGGGAGAGATCTCGAATCACCTCCTTCTGCAGCGCGATCATCTGGCTGACGGAGGCGAGCGGCATCGCCGGAAAACGCGGATGGCGCGCGCGTGCGTCCGGGTCCCGGATATCGGAGCCCCGCTTCGGGCGCGCCTTCCACACGTAACGCAGCCAGGGAGTCAGCTGCGGAACGGGCGGCGCCAGGGCGAGTGGCGTACCGATCACGACGAGCGCGCGCACGTCCTCGTCCTGGGCGAGTCGTAGGCTGATGAGTCCGCCCATCGAGACGCCGACCATATACACACGATCGTGTTCCGCGTGGAGCTTCCGGAAGACGTCGCGCGCGCGTTCGACCCAATCGACGCGGGTGGCCGCAGCGAGCTCGTCGACGCTCCCTCCATGGCCGGGGAGCCATATCCCGCACGCTCGCACACCCCGAGCGACCAGCGCCTCGGCGACCGGCCGCACCTCGTAGGGCGTGCCCGTCAAGCCGTGCAGACAGAGCGCGGCCGCGCCGGTCACGATCGCTCCGGGCGGCTGCAGATCGAACGCCGACTCGTCGACCTCGATCGGCGCGGATCCGGTCATTCGCCGAGCTCCGCGCGTGCCCAGTCCGTAATTCGGCGCACGACCTCGCGGAGTGCCAACCCGTGCTCACGCGCGAGTCGCTTGCAGTCATCGTATTCGGGCGAGTACACGATCGCGCCTTCGGGCGATCGGATCCGCTTGACCCAGGCGGTTCCCAGCGGCGTCTCGAGCGGGAGCCGCTCGCGCTCGAGGACCAGCCGATCCCATTCGGAGACCCGAACGCCGATCGCCGTGGATTCCGCAAAGAGGATTCGCGCCAGCGCGTCGCGCTCGACTGGACGGGCCAGCACGCGAACGAGGAATCCAGGCCGGTTCTTCTTCATCTGAAGGTGTTGCAGCGACACATCGAGCGCGCCGGCCTCGAAGAGGCGTTCCATCAGATAGTCGAAATGCTCGGGGACCAGATCGTCGAGGTTCGTCTCCAGGCACACGACACGGTCGCGCAAGATCTGCTCGCTCTCGCCGAGCGTCGCCCGCAGGAGATTGGGCATCGGCCCCGGCCGATCGTTGCCCGCACCATGGCCCACGCGCCGCACCGTCATGGCGGGCAAGGCGCAGAACTCGTCGACGACCGTCGCCAGGATCGCCGCACCGGTCGGCGTCAGTGTCTCCCAGGCGACGTTCGCCGGCACGGTCGGCAGGCCGACGAGAAGCTCGAGCGTCGCCGGCGCAGGCAGCGGTAGGCGCCCGTGATCGGACTCGATCGTGCCGTGGCCGACCGCGATGGGCGAACACGTCACGCGATCGATGTCGAGCCGGGCGAGCGCGACGGCCGCACCGACGATATCGACGATCGCATCGACCGCCCCGACCTCGTGGAAATGTACGTCGTCGATCGAGACCCCATGTACCTTCGCCTCCGCACGACCGAGTGCGCCGAAGATCGCGAGCGCCCGATCTGCG
>CBDCWV010000012.1:0-11721 GCA_965223565.1 Myxococcota bacterium
TTCGCGACGGCCGACCACGGCGGCCGAGATCCGCGACACCTTCGACGAACTGCGCAACGAAGGCGCGATCAAGCTCACGATGATCGGCGAGGACGAAAAGCTCGCCAGCATGATCGACTACGCCTATCGCAAGGTCACCGACATCATGTTCCAGCCGGCGAGCGGGTCGGAACTCCCTCGCCCGAGCAGCTCGGCCAGGGCGGCGGGCTGCTCGACAAGGTGACGGAGCGCCTCGAGAAGGCGCGCAAGGAGGCGCGCGACTACAACCGGGAGCTGCGCAGGAGAAGCGCGAGATCCGCGCCGAGACCGCCAGGATGGCCAAGCAGGCCGCGGAGCGTGCGAGCCGAACTGCCGCGGCGCTCGAGAAAGTCGAGAAAGGCGGCAAGGCGGACCCCCAGCTGGTCGCGATCCTGCGCGCGCAGAACGCGTACCTCCAGCTCGAGGCGAGCGGCGCGAAGTCCTACGCCGAGGTCGCGCCGATCGCGGGTGCGGACCGGTGACCCCGCCGGTCTCGAGGACGTGCCCGACCAGGTCGAGGTGCCCGAGTTCGCGGCGATGGCCGTCTACGAGATGCGCCGCTCGCGCCGCAGCGACAAGTACACCCTCGACCTGAAACCAGTCGCTGCCCGATCGGCTCCCGATCACGTTCTCCGAGAACATCGGGGACATGCGCCGCTTCCTGTCCAACGACGCCGTGTTCCGCAACGTGAACCTCGACGACCCGCTGTTCCGCCAGCGCGAGGTCTACGTCCACTTCGAAGGAGTGAACGCCGAGGACTTCGACGACCACGTGAACTTCGTCTCGGTGCAGATGCGGAAGCAGCACGAGAGCGGTGACGAGACCGTCGAGGAGTCGCACGTCGACCGCGCCTTCTTCTCGGACAACGCCAACCAGTTCAAGCTGATCTACGGCTACAAGGGCGACGACGACCGGCGGCGCTGGCTCGACTACGAATACCGGACACGCTGGGCCTTCCAGGACGGCAGCTCGATCGAGCTGCCGTGGACGAAGGAGAACTTCTCGAGCTTCCCCGTCGTTCCGCCCTATCAGAAGCAGACGGTGAGCGTCGAACTCTTCGACTCCGACGCACTCCTCGCCCAGGGAGTGCGCGGCGTGACGGTCCAGCTCTACTACGCATTTGCGGGCGAAGCGAAGAGCACGCGGGCGACCCTGCGGCCGGGCTCCGGCGCGAGAGCCGCCGAGCTCGAGTTTCATCTCTGCCGCGCGGACAGCACGAGTACGAATACGAGATCCAGTGGATGCTCAAGGGGAACGAGACCCGAAGCTCGGGGCCGGCACGAGAGCAGTTCCAGCGTCCTCTTCGTCGACGAGATGCCGGGAGCCTGAAGATGAACCACCGACGATTCGTCGCCCTCGCATCGCTCCATGGCCGTGTTCGCTCTCCGGAGCAGGGCAGGCTCCGGCTCAGGACGCAGGACCGGAACCGCAGCTCGAGCCCAGCGGTCCGTCACCCCTTCCGTCGCACCTCCCCGAGGTGACCGACCCCGTCCCCGGCCGAACTCGAACGCGAAACGTTCGAAGCGCTGTGGCAACTGATGGAGAAGTCGCGCGGCCTGCCCCTCGACCCGCGAGCGCGCTGCTGGCTGGAGAAGCTCCAGATCCCCGAAGCCGACGACCGGGTCATCCCGTGGAGCCGCATCTGCCCGCACGCCGGCCCGGACGAACTCGAGAACTCGGTGTGCAAGTACATGTCGGTAGGCGAGCCGGCCCTGGAGCCGATCAGCAGCGCCGGTCACGTCGAGCCGACCAATGCGTCGCTCGAACGCAAGTTCATCGTCCACGTGCGAAGCGACCTGATCCGCAAGAACCTTCTCGCCGGCGACGCGGATCCGAAGGTGCTCGTCGAGCACCTGAACGCGCTGGCACGCGACGTCGGACTGGCGGACAGCAAGCTGGCGTCGGGCGAGTACACGGCAAAGGGCTACGCAGGCATCAAGGAATGGATCGACCACCGCAAGCAGAACCCGAACAGCCTCTACGCCTGTGGCACCGAGTGCAAGCTCACCAGCATGGACGTGGTCGACCCGCGCATCGATCTGAGCGCGCAGCAGAGCCTGTTGCGCAAGCTCCGCAAGCGGAACCCGGAACCGGTACGCGCCGAGGCATCAGCCATGATCCAGGCGATCAAGAACGAGACGCTGGCGGGCATCCTGCATCCGTTCCGCACGATTCCGAAGAAGCGCGCCGCGCAACTGGGCGTCAGCGAGAACGCACTCATCCCGGAAGGCCGGCTCTCCACCTGCGTGACCGATCCCGAGACGGAACTCCCCCTGATCGTCTACAGCGCCGGCAAGTTGACCGACGCCCAGATCGACCAGGCCCTGTCCGAGGCCTGGGCCGAGTGCGGCCTGCCGACGCCACTGCCGCCCTGCGACTACGAGGTCGTGCTGAAGCCCGAAGGCTGCAATAGCGACCAGGAATGCCGCGACCAGAAGCTGGGTTGGGTGTGCGTCGATCGCAAGTGCGAGGAGTGCACCGAGCACAAACACTGCGAAGAGCAGGGGAGCGACGTGGCCGGGCCGCTCTGCGACACCATCATGAACCAGTGCTTCCGGGCCAACCCGATTCCACCGCCGCCGAGCTGCATGACGTGCAATCCGCTCGAGGAATACATCGACCACCGCCTCAAGCGCTGCCCGAACGGGTACTACTGCAGCAAGTCAACGCACTGCTGCAAGCCGTTCAACGGCAAGGAGAACCAGTGCGCGAACGAGGCGGTCTCGACGTACCGGACGAAATGGCGGAAGTGCAAGGCCGACGAGGTCAAGGAGATCGAGAAGTGTGCACCGATCATCCTCAAGTGCACCGTGCAGACCGCACGGGGCAAACCGGACCCGAATGCCTGCCCCGTCGCCGCCAAGTGCGCCGCGGGCGGACCGAAGTTGGAAGGCGACGCCTGTCGCGCAAAGGCCTACAAGGAGTACCGCGACAAGCTCAAGACGTGCGATGACGACGTGCCGTGGGACGGCGACTGATCATCTGCCAGGCCGCACTCGGTGATCTATCAGCTCGCGGCTGAGGCCGTCCTCGCACTCCATCTGCTGTTCACGGCGTTCGCCTTGTTCGGTGGCCTGGCGATCCCCGTCTGCCCGCGAGTGGCCTGGGTCCACGTTCCAACGGTGTTGTGGGGCTGCCTCGTCAATCTCGCCGAGTGGGTGTGCCCGCTGACGCCGCTCGAGAACCACTTCCGTGGCCTGGCGGGCGAGGCCGGGTACGAGGGCGACTTCCTCGAGCGCTACCTGCTCCCGGTCCAGTACGTGGAGATCCCGGGCCCGGTCCTCGGTGGCCTTCTCGGCGTCTGGACCGCTGCGGTGTACCTGTGGGCGTGGCACCGGACACGCGCGGCCTGACGAGCGCAGGCAGCTGCCGAATGGGGAACGGGTCTCGTTCGAGTTCGCCCGACTAGCGGCACATCGATTCGAGCGGGAACGACAACCCGGCGCCGTCGCCGGCAGCCAGGGTGAGCCGCCCGTCGGCCCCGGGGCCGAAGAGCAGGTCGAACCCTTCCGGTTCGCCCGGGTCGAGGTTCACGAGCGCATGCGGTGCGAGCGGCATCGCGATCTCGAAGCGCAGGCTGGCCTCGCCGGTTCCGGCGTCGTAGACGGTGACGTCGTGCAGGTGGGGTCGCTCGTCCCAGCGGAGCACGAAGCGCGCGTGGCGCCCGGCAGTCGTGTGGAGGACCGCGATCACGCCGCCTGCGCGCTCGCCCTTCAGCCGGAAGCCCGTGCGTGCGAGTTCCTGGAAGCCGGCATGGTCGAGGGAGCCATCGAGAGTGCTGACGAAGCTCGACGGGTTGGCGAGTGCAGGGCCGACGTAGAGCTGTGACTCGTCTTCGGACAACGAGCAATCGGGCTTCGCCGCGCTTCGCGGCGCGACTCCGGTTGCACCGCGGCCGCTCGGGGTCCACGACTCGCCCCACTGGTCGCTGCTTCCGTAGCTGACGTAGCCGCCCAGCCCCTGCGCGGCCCCCTCGCCGAGGGCCGTGCCGAAGTCGCGTGCCAACTCGGCGCCGCCCGCACAGCCGAGGCCGAGGGCGCAGGTGCTGATGATCCAGAGTGCAGGTTTGAGCGATCGAGCCATGACGTCCTCCCGTGCGAGCGTCGTGCGCGTGGGAGCCGGCCCGACGGGCGTCGGCTCGCGCGGCGCCGCGCTCAGTCGCTGTCGTGGTCGACGACGCGCGTCGTCTCGTCCTTCGTGATCCACTGCCCATCGGGCCGGCGGATGATCTCGCCGCGGCGCGCGCCGCGAATGCGGTTCGCCGCCGCGGCGCGCCCGACCTGCGTGGGATCCACGCCGTAGCGGGATGCGAGCGACTCGTAGCTGCTGCGCCGGGAGCGGTTCACGCGGTTCGCGAGGTCGGCTGCCGTCGGCGGCGCGCCCGAGCGTGTCCCGACGTAGCCGTCCGCCTGCTCACCGATCTCCGCCCGTTCCTTCGCTGCGCGCAGGAGCGCATCGTCGTTCGGGCTGCCTCCTCGCGAGGTCACCTGCTCCCGGTTCGCCTCCTGGTCGAGCATCTGTTCGAGATCGCGATCGATCTCGACGCGCACTTCGTGACGCAGCGTGATGTGGATCTCGATCGGCTCGTTCGTGGCGACGGTCACCGTCGGGCCGGCGCAGGCGAGCAGGCCGGCACAGGCGATCGAAGCCAGGAGCAGCGAAGCCAGGCGCACGGAGTCAGCCTCCTGCTGCGTCGGCCGGCTCGTCGGGCAACTCGTCGACGAAGATCACGCCGCTGTCGTCGGAGCCCTCGATCTCGAGCGGCACCTTGCCCTTCCGCATCCAGGTCACGCGATAGAAGTACTCGTACACGCTGAGCGGGAGCGTGATCTCGATCTCCTTGCCGTCGATCTCCTCGCTCGTCTGCAGGGCGAGGTCCTGCGAGCGGCGACCGTCGAAGAAGTCGTACTCCACGTGCACGGCCAGCGCGCGCACGCCTTGTTCCTTGAGCAGCTCGGTGTCACCGATCAACTGGACCGTGTTGCGGACGTACGGTGCGTACAGGTCGATCATGTTGATGTCGGTGGTGGTCCAGTCCGTCTCGTGGAGGCCGCCTCCCTTGAAGCTCCAGCGCGTGCGGAAGTCGTACTCGAGCCACTTCGCGCGATCGTCATCGCCGTTCCAGCCGTAGATCATTCGGAAGTCGCGGCTCTCCTTGTTGAACGTGTTGCGGTCGATCACGATCTCGCGAACGGTCTGCGCGCCGTTCTCGTGGTTCTTCCGCAGCACGACCGTGACGCTGTTCACGTACTTGTCGAACTCGGGAAGGATCGCACCGTCGATGCCGACGTGGACCTCGCGCTGCTGGAAGGCCGCGTCCGAGAGGTTGACGGTGCGGAAGCGGTTCTCGTCGTCCTTGTAGCGCGCGTAGAGGTCGCCGATGTTGGCGGCCATCATCGAGTTGCGGTCCACCGGTGACATGCTGTTGAGGTGGAACGTGGTACTGCCCGTCGTCTTGATCTCGCGGCGCTCGTACTTGAACGAGACGTTGATGTAGTTCGGCGCCGCCATGTCGTAGACCGCCTTCCCCATGTCCTGGAGCGACTCCAGCATGTCGGGCGTCTTGGCGGGCGTCGACTCGGGCTCGGCCTTCTTGAACATGAGATCGAGGATCTTCGCGTTCACCTTCTCGAGCAGGCCTTCCATGTTCGGATTGGCACCGCGCGTCGTGATCTTGATGGCGTTGCTCTGGTGCAGCTCCGACATTCCCTTCTCGATCTCGGCGCCGACGCGGAACTGGCTGACGCCGATCGACGCGCCGCCGCCCAGCGTCTCGTTCTTGCTCACCTCCGACCAGTTCACCTCGAGCAGCGCATCGTAGGCGTCGGTGAGGCCGGTGAACGTCATGTCGAAGACGATCGAGATGTCCGGGGTGTCCATCTTGAAGCTCTCGAGCAGGAGCTTCGACTGCTCGGGCGACACGTCGAACGAGAAGGCGACCTCGTTCCCCTCGAACACGGGTGCGTTGCCCGAGCCGAGCAGGTGGGTCTCTTCTTCCTTCTCACCGCCCTCCTTCTCGCGCAGGATCGACGAGACGAGCATGTAGCGACCCGACTTGAAGATGACGGGGCCGCGCAGGGCGACCTCGTCGTCCTGCAGCTTGCGCTTCAGCGCACGACCCGCCCGCTGCACGAGCTCGGGCGGCGTGTCGTAGGTGGCCATCAACGTCACGATGCCGCCGCCGTCCGCGGTGGTGATGCCCTTGCTGCCGGCCGCGGGGTCGGCGCGGTTGACGACGTAGCGCAGGAACGAGAAGACCGGATCGCCGTTCTCGTCCTGCGCGAGCCGCGCGGTCTGCGGGATGTAGTACCAGTGCTTCGGGTTCACGGCCGAGGGGAAACACCACATGCCCTCGACGCGCGTGCCCTGGTCGATCATCACCTGCTGCGCCGCAGCGGGCGCGGCCAGGGTGGCGAGCAGGAGGAGAGCGAGTCCGAACGTCCGACGCAGTGTTCTCATGACGCGGGCTCCTGAGCGGCGACGGGCTCCGGCTCTGCGGGAAGTTCGTCGACGAACAACACGAACGTCCGGTCGGTGCCCTCGGCCTTGCGCTTCCAGCCGGCCTTGCCGATCCATGTCATCTCCCAGTGGTAGTCACTGGCCTCGAGGGGCAGGGTGAGTTCGATCGTCTTGTCGGTGATCGGTTTGTCCGCCCGCAGCGTGAGCTTGTCGGTCTTGCGACCCTCGAAGAACGGGTAGTCGACCTTCACGATCACGGCGCGTACGCCCGCTTCGGTGAGCGTTTCGGTATCGCCGAAGATGCGGACCACCCGCCGCTTGTAGGGCGAGTACAGGTCGATCATGTTCGCTTCGGCGACCGTCCAGTCGGTCTCGTACGTGCCGCCGCCCTTGAAGCTCCAGCGCGTGCGGTACTCGTACTCGAGCCACTTCGTGCGGTCGTCGTCACCCGACCAGCCGTAGATCATGCGGAAGTCGTTGTTGGTGTTCTTGAACGTCTCGCGGTCGACGACGATCTCCTGGACCGTCATCTTGCCGTCCTCGTGCTGCTTGCGGAGAACCGCGGTCACGCTGTTGATGTAGGCCTCGAACTCCGGAAGGATCGCGCCGTCGATGCCGACGTGGATCTCGCGCTGCTCGAAGGCGGGGTCGGCGAGGTTCACGGTCTTGAAGAAGCGCGGGTCGTCGCCGTGGCGAGCCCACACGTCGCCGATGTTGAAGCCGATCGTCGTCACCCGGTCGACCGGCGACATCGAGTTCATGCTGACGACGCTGGTGCCCGAGCGCTTCGCCTCGGTCGTCTTGTAACCGAACGTGACGCCACCCGAGGGCTTCTTCTTGTCCTTCTCGTTGTCCTTGAGGCTCTTGATGGCGCCGGCGAGCTGCCCGATCTGATCCTGGTTCTCGACCGTGCCCTCGATCGGGATCGGCTCGAACATCAGCTCGATCATCTTGAGCTGGATCTTCTCGAGCAGGGCTTCCATGTTCGGGTTCGAGCCCCGCGTCTTGACCTGCACGGCGTTGGTACGCATCAGATCGTCGAACATCATGCTGCCGTTGCCGCCGACGCTGAAGTAGTACAGCGGGATCTCGGCCTTCACGCTGAAACCTTCGTGCTTGTAGACGTCGTCCCAGTTGATGACGAGGTCGGCGGCGAAGGCGTCGGTCAGGCCTTCCATCGTCATCTCGAAGATCATCGAGATGTCGGGCGTCGCCATCTTCAGGCTCTCGCCGAGCAGCGTCGCGCGTTCGGGATCGAGTTCGAAGGAGAGCGCCATCTGGCTCCCCTCGAGCACGGGCGCATTGCCGGACGCGAGAAGCTGTGGCTCTTCTTCCCCGTTCTGATTGATGATCGACGAAACGAGGAAATAACGACCCGACTTGAAGATGATCGGGCCGCGCAGCTGCACGTCCTCGGACTTGATCTCCTGGTTCTCCTGCGCGACCAGCCGCTGCAGGGCCCGCTCGGCACGACGCACCTGCTCGTCGGGCGTGTCGTACTTGACCAGGAAGTGGAGGATGCCGCCGCCCTCGGCCTGCGTGATGCCCTTCGTCGCGTCCGCCGGGTCGCTGCTCGCGCGGTTGATCACGTAGCGCAGGAACGAGAAGCTCGGGTTGCCGTTCTCGTCCTCGACGAGCCCGGAGGTCGCGGGGACGTAGTAGTAATGGAGGGGGTTGATCGCCGAGGGGAAGACCCAGAGGCCTTCGACCCGCGCCCCCTGGTCGATCATGATCTGCTGCGCGCTCGCGCTGAACGGAAGGACGAGCAGCGCAAGTGCGAAGAGGATTGTCCGCGTGGTCCGCATGGGTGGGCCTCTCGGGCTTGCGGTGCCGCTCCGTCACGACGACGGAGCGGCACCGCGCTGAACGGCCTTCAGTCCGCCTTCGAGAAGAGCTCCTGGAACTTGTCGAGCACCTTCTCGGCGCCGAGTTTGCCGAGGCTCTGCGCCGCCATCAGCGCCTGCTGGCGCGGCTGGCCCGCAACGAGCACCTCGTCGGGGATCGTCGCGTAGACATAACGGTCGCCGATGCGCGTCTGCCACGGCAGCACCATCCGGCCCTCGGTCTTGTGGTGGATGATGAGCCGATACGCGAAGCCGCGCGTGCCGCGGTCGACGTAGATCTTCTGCCCGACGAGGTCCTCACCGACGCGCGGTGAGAGCGGCAGCACCGTGTACTCCTCCTTCCCGAACAGCGGGTAGTGGAGTTCGACGGTCACGCGAGCGATGTCGTTCTCCGCCATCTGTGCGAGGTCGCCCTCGGCCTCGACGAACCATTCCTCGATCGGCGGCGCGAGCGTGACGCCCTCCCAGTTGCCGCGCAGCCAACGCGGGCGCGAGGGGAACAGGTTGCCGCCGCGAACGCTCCACTGCGTCTGGTACTCGTAGAGTTCGGAGTTGCGGTCCTCCTCGCGCGCGTAGGTGATCGACGCGACGATGCCCTTCTTGTCGAGGTGCTCGGCGTCGATCGTCGCGCTCGCGTTGAACTCCTTCCCCCGGTTGCGCCGCTTCTTCACGTTGACGGTCACGTAGTTGACCATCTCACCGAAGATGTCGACGGCGTCCTGGTCGAGGATGAAGCGGATCTCGCGCTGCTGGAAGAACGGGTCGGAGAGGTTCACGGACTGGATGCAGCAGCGCTTGCCTCGCACGCTGTTGTACCAGCTGGCCATGTTGCCCACGACCTGGAAGCGCCTGCGCACGGCGAGGCCGGCGTCCATGCGGATCACCTGCTTCTTCTGCGCGTAGCTTTCCTTCCACTTCGTCTTGTTCACCTGGTACAGCACTTCGCCGCCCTGGCCGAGCACCTCTTCCTTCTTCGCCTGCGACGAGTCGGGGTCGTCATCGTCGTCGTCGGGCAGGCTCATCATCGAGGTGTCGCCCGCCGGCTCCATCATCGAGTTCAGGAAGTACTGCATCATGGCTTCCATCACCTTGCCGGTGTACTCGGAGTCGGGGTTGTAACCCTCGAAGACGAACTCCACGACGCTGTTCTCGACCATGTAGTCGAAGAAGGCGTGTGCCTCGTCTTCGGTGATGGTGAGGTCGTCGTCGTCGTCGCCCTTCCCGCGCTCGTCGTTCGAGCTGTAGTACTCCGCCTCGAACGATTCGGCCGCGATCTGGACGCGGTCCCAGTGGAAGATGATCTCGCCCTTCGCCGCCGGGAGCTGGACCGCGTAGTTGAAGTCGAGCTCGACCGAGAGGTCCGCGATCGAACTCTTGTTCTCGAGCGTGGACAGGAACAGCGCCGCACCCTGCGAACTCATGTTCGCGGCGGCTGCGACCTTGCCACCCGGCATGGTCGGCGCGTGGCCGCTCTGGACCATCGATCGCGTGAAGCCCTCATCGGAGAGCGTCGCCGAGATGATCCGGAACGAGCCCTTCTCCTCGGCTTCGTTCAGCTCGACGTGGCCCATCAACTTGCCGGGTTTGCCGTCGGCGCGGCAGTCGCTCTTGACCTTCTTGCGGAGTTCCGACTCCTGGTCGGTGCTGAGCCGCCACTCCATCAGGAAGTGGAGCAGGCCGCCCTGCACGCCGCCCTCGGCCTCGGTCTCGTCCGTCGTGTACTTGACGAACAGGAACTCGGGGTTGCCGTCCTCGCGCTTCGACAAGCGGAGACTGTTGCCCGGCGGCAGGTAGTAGTAGCAGGGCGACTTCTTGTGCTTGCGGAAGCCGCCGTCGCGCACGCGGTCGTAGGCCTGGCTCGCGTTCATCGCCTGGTTCCGGATGAAATCCTGCGTGTTCTGGCCTTCGGTCTTCCCCACCGAGGCGCGATCGCGCCGCGTGCGGTTCGGGTTCCACCAGCGCTCGCTCCCGCCGTCGCTGCGGCGCGGAGCGACCAGCGGGGGAGTGTCCTCGAAGCCCCTGGCGCGGTACCGCTCGACCGTCGGCAGCCCCTGCGAGGCCGCGTGCTCCATCACCTCTTCTTCGAGATCTCCGGCGTCCTCGCCGACCGAACGCGCGCGCATGACGCGCAGCGGCCCGCTGCTCTTGCAACTCTGCCCGGCGCCGCCGCCCATCTTGCTGACGTACTCGCCGTACAGCACGACGTCGGTTCCGTCCGAAAGCTTGACGGTGCACTGGTTCATGCCGTCCAGGATGACGGCGGCCGCCGTGCCGGGAGCGAGCAGCAACAGAGCCGCCGTTGCCGTCGCGGCGAGGGCCGTTCTCGTAGCCGGTGTCGAGGTCGTCATGGACTTCGGTGCCTCCTGGTCAGGATGAGGTCGCATCGCCCGCAGCCGTCGTCTCGGGCTCCGGCGGGACGAGATAGAGATAGTCGGAGTCGAGGCCGTGG
Organism: Myxococcota bacterium; assembly: GCA_965223565.1. Lineage (GTDB taxonomy): Bacteria > Myxococcota_A > UBA9160 > UBA9160 > UBA4427 > UBA4427. The sequence goes on from CBDCWV010000012.1 coordinate 10,772, forward strand.
GCCTCCGTCTTCGTCGCACCCCTCTTCGAGTGCCACTTGACGCGCCAGCCGACTTCCTTGCCGCGGTCGTGATAGATCGAAACGGTCGAGGACGCCTCGCTGTCCGACGCCTTGAGCGTCGCGCGGCGCACGATCTTGGGTTTCCCCGCGATCGGCGTCGCGAACTCGACCACGGCCGTGCGGATGCCGGCCTCCCCGAACAGTTCGCGATCGGCGTCGATCTCGACGATGCGTTTCGTGAATGGTGGCACGAGCGAGACGGCCGGGTCGGCGGTCCCGATCCATTCCTCTTCCTTGCGCGGAACGGCGACCGTGGGGCGATCCCGCACGCTCCAACGGATCTGGTACTCGTAGTCGAGCCACGTCTCGCTGGCGTCGCCGAGCCGCGGGTACGTGATCGACTTCATCGTGTTGCCGTTCTTGATGTCGTCGTAGGTGAACACGAGCTGCGCCGTCTCCGCCTCGCGTTCGCCGTCGTCGTAGACCTTGCGAAAGTTGACGCTCACGAAGTTGACGGTGTCCTGGAAGGCATCGATGTAGTCGCCGTCGACGCGGAAGTGGACCTCGCGCTTCTGGAAGCTCTTGTCCGCCATGTTCACGACGCGGAAGTAGCGCGGGTCCTCGCCGTGGCTCGAGTACATACCCCCGATGTTGCCCGACGAGTCGAAGGGCACGCGGATGGTCGTCTGCTGCGAGAGGTTCAGCGTGAACTCGTTGCGATTGATGTCCTTGCGCTTCTTGAGCACGTACTGGTTGTCGGTGATGTATTCCTGGTTGCCCGTACCGGCGAAGAACTTGGCGAAGGCACCGCGCTCCTGTCGGCCCTTGAGCTGGCCCTGCTCGACCGCCTGCTCGCGGCTCGGCGCCTTGGCCCAGCCCATCTCGGCGTCGAACATCAGATCGGTGAGCTTGGTCGTGACCAGGTCGACGATCGCCTGCATCGCCGACGA
>CBDCWV010000013.1:0-49488 GCA_965223565.1 Myxococcota bacterium
GACCAGCAGCAGCCAGCTCGCCCCCGTCGCGAGTCGCGTCCGCCAGCCGAGCAGCAGCGCGGTCGCGAAGCACGCGCTCAGCACGCTGAGCCCGATCTGCCAGGCGAGCCCACCACTCGCGGCGTGTAGCGACCACGGATCGACGCCCGCGACCCGGAAGCCGCGCAGTGCTGCGCGCGGCAGCACCCCGAGATCCGTGTAGTGCGCCTCGAGATCCGGCGCGCGCAGCAGCAGATTCGCCAGCAGCAGGCTGCCGAGCCCGATACGAAAGATGGCGAGCGAGCGAGCGTCGACGGCGACGCGTTCAGTCACGCATGTGTTTCGCGCCCCGCCACGCGAGCCAGCCGGCGCCCCAGACGAGCAGAGCGGCCAGGCCGGGCTCCGGCACGAAATGGAGCTCGAGCTCGGCGATTCCCACGAAGGCCGGTATCGGCGTCAAGAGCGGCGTCGTATTCGCGATCTGGAACGGACTCACGAGGGTCAGCTGCCCGGCACCGTCCGGCGTCAGCTGGTTCGTCCCCATGCCCGAGATCGCCGGCGTGAACGTGGCACCCCCGACGGCCGTACGCGTCGTGAACGGCGCTTGCGCGACCGACACCGTGAACGGTGTGCCGGCGGTCGCGAAGAAGCCCATGCGCGTGCCGGTACCGACCGGACCGCCGAAGCTGAAGGGCATCGTGAAGGCACACGCCCCGATCGGAAAGCCGAGCGTGCGCACACAGAGGTTCGCATCGAAGGGCGCCGTACCCGACACGCCGGGTGCAGCGCCGCCGGCCGGGTCGCCCGCGAACAGACCCGCACCATTCTGAACGAGCGTGAGATGAGCGGAGCCGAGCGGATCTTGAACGAGCGGCATCGACCCCGCGAAGGCCTGACCGGCCAGCAGAGATGCGAAGCCCCGATCGATCGACCAGCCGCGGAGCCCCGAATCGATCGCCGAGGCCGGAAAGGTCGCCGAGACCTCCTCGTTCGTCGGATCTCCGATCTCGATCGCACGCACGCGGAGCTCCGCACGCTCGAGGTTGGTCGCGTGAGCGGCAAAGGGAGCGACCGAGGCGAACGCGAGCGCCAATGCGAGACGGGCGAGACGGGCGAGGCGCCTCGCGAACGACGATTGGACCATGGCTGCCACCTCCGGTCGTGGGAAGCGATCGACGCACCCCGAGAATACACCGCGGAGTGTCTCAGCGGACAGGAAATTCGCCCCCCTCGGACCTCGGTGCCGCTCGAGTCCGCCGTGGGGCCACTCGGATCGTGGGCTGACCACCCGTCAAACGAGTCGTCGGGCGACCGGGCGCCACGGGATCGAGGGCCGTGCACGCCCCACGCCCCCGCGGTCAGGCCATCGCCGCCGGCGCCGACGCGAACTCGATTCCACTCTCGCGGAAGCTCCGCAGCACGCGGTCCGTGATGTCGCTCGCGAAGCTCTTCTCGTAGCGGGCGTCGTAGACGTAGGCCTTCGCGGTCAGCTCGACGACCGCCCCGAGCTCGGCTGCCAGGCTCATCGACACCAGCACCACGATCGGCTTGCCCAGGTAGAGGAACCGCGAGCTCAAGACCGCGTCGTGCACGATCTGCCGGGCCCGCTCGTGATCCGTCTGCGGTGAGATATAGAACGGGACGACGACCATGCAATCGAGCTCCCCCGCGTTGGCACTCGCGACGGGATCGCTCAGGAATTTGCTGGATGGAATGCTCACCAGGTTGTCGTCGAGCGTGACGAGACGAACGGTGCGCAATCCGATGTCCTTCACCTCGCCGTAGAAGCCGCCGAAGCTGATGCGATCGCCGACCTGGAAGGGTCGCGTGATGAGAATCGAGATGCCGGCCACGGTCGCCTCTGCGACGTCCTTGAGCAGGAAGCCACCCGCGACTGCCAGCGTGCCCGACACGGCGAAGATCGCCTGAGCCGAGAGCTCGAAGAGCGCCGAGACCGCGACGATCCCCATCACACCATAAGCGGCGAAGCCGAGCAGTGTGACCCCCTGCTTGATCACCAGTCGGTGGCGCATTGCTCGCTCGGCGAGTCGATTCGCCAGGCGTTGGATGATCCGTACGGCGACCATCGTCCCGATCACGACGACGAGCGCGTACGGGACGGCCTCGGGATTGAAGAACGCGAGCGCACCCTCCGCGTTCGGGAGCGTGCCGTCGCCGGACGTCGGCATGCCCGGAATCGCGATCTCGGCCGATGGATTCGGCGATCCGACCGAGTCGGGCGTCGAGGCGTCGGGCATGATCGTTCTCCTCCTCTCGGTTTCGGGTCTTGACGGGCGCGCGAGCCCGACTCGCTCGTCGCTGGTCGGCGCTTCGACCCCGCGACGGCTCAGTCGAAGAGCAGGTGGCGATTGCGAAGCGCACGCAGCACGGCTCGATAGTAGACCGGGGCGAGCGTGAAGCGATCACGACCCTCGTCCTTGGGCTCGATGAAGCCCGACTCGGACAGGAATTGGATCGCGAAGCGGGCGAAGCCCTCTGAGACGTTCAGCACGAGCGCGAGCTCCTGGGCCGTCAGGTTCTCGTGCTGGCAGATCGCGGCCAGACAGAAGACGAGCTCGTCCTGCAGCTCGGAGAGGACCTCCGTCGACGGCTCCGGGAAGAGGCCGACTGCGAGCGTATCTTCGCCCACGAGTCGCAACGAGGAGAGCCAGAGGTGAGTCGCGATACGAGGGTTTCCGCCGCTCGATTCCCAGAGCAGGCGGAAATAGCCGTCGGGCTCCTCCACGAGCGAGAAGCCCGGAGCATCCGAACGCGAGTCCGAGAGCAGCACCTCGTCGAAGCGCAGCGTAAAGCCCGTCCGCTTGTGGCGCAGACGGATCAGCGTCTCGATCTCCTCCGGTGTCCACTTGGGGATGTAGAGCAGCTGTCTGAAATAGTGGACGCGTCCGCGGCTCTCGTTCAGGAATTGCCAGGTAAAGCTGTTGAACACCAGGACCCAGAAGACCTTGCTCGTCGTGGCGTTCACGATTTCGACGAGGGCGTCGTAGGCGCGATAGCCGTCGACATAGCGCAGGAAGACGTTGTGGACCTCGTCGATCACGACGACGCGTTCTTCGCCCGCGCAGAGTCGCTCGCAGAGATCTTCCGAGCCGTCGACGCGGTCGAGCTCGAAGGCGGCAGACAGCTCGGCGATCAGCCCCTGGTCGTCCTTCGGCTTACCGCGAATCGTGTGCTGGACGACCGGCATGCCCGACGTTCGACGCGCGACCAGCGCCGCCAGCGTCGTCTTGCCCGCGCCCTTCTCGCCGATCACCGCGAGGGAGCCCTGCGCACGCGTCTCCTGCCATCGCTTCCATTGCGCGGTCACGTTTTCCACGAGCTCCGTGCGCGCGACGAGCAGCGAATCGTCTTCGCCGAGGATCGGATAGAGCGGAAAGGCCTCGAGGTACTCGTCGGGCAACGCCTGCAGGTCGACGCTCGGCGTCTTCTCGGCCTGCGCCGAGCGGCGTCTGAGCAGACGCGCCTTGAGACTCTGGACGAAGCTCGTCTCGCTCGCGAAGCCGGTGAAGAACGATACGATCGGTGTCGCGACGACGCGGACGAGTGCGACTGGCGAGAGCACGAAGCCGAGCGGCGTCTGCGCCATCCACTCCGTCAGTCGGTCCTCCGTCGAGATCGCCTCGTCGTTCGGGAGCAACGCCCGCCAGGCCGCCGCGAGCGGGGTGCGCCATCGAACGGCCTCCCAGACGACCCAGAAGACGAGCCAGAAGACGACGATGCTGTCGATCAGCGCCACGACACGGCCCGCACCGATCGCGATCCGCGCCAGGCCGTCCAGCACGTAGGCGACTGCGACGACGACGCCGAGATTCGCGTACGTGCGCTGGAGTCGATCGAGCGTCTCCCGACGCAGCTCGATCAGCGCCGGCCGCCCGATCGTGATACGACGGGTCGCCCCCACGATCAGCTGGCGACCGAGCACGTAGAGCACGATCGGAAGCAGCAGCACGCGCAAGATCTCGCTCGCGAGCGTGTCACGCCCGATGATCGTGAGCCCCAGCTCGAGCGCGAGCAGAGCGACCAACGCGGGCAGGATCGACTGCAGCAGTCCCGACCAGCGCACGAGCAATCCGATATGGCTCCGCATCGCGGGGATGCGCGAGAGCGATTTCACGAGTGAGACGGCGAGTCGCGGCGTCGAGCGGCGCGTATAGAGCCAACCGAAGAGCAATGCCAGCACGGCGATGAAGCGATAGAGCAGGGACTGCCCGTGCGGCGTCGTGGCGAGTGCGGACCACGACGGAAGCGCACGGCGAAACTCACGCAGGCCTTCGAGTGTTCGATGCCAGGCGATCGTCGCTTCACTCACGATGTCGTCGAGAAAGGCGCGGGAGAAGCGATTCGCATCGTCCCGCGTCGCCTCCGAGGCCTGCTCGGCGAGAATCGTCATCAGCTCGTTCTCGAAGGCGAGCTCCCAGGCCGAAAGCCGCGCAGCCTCGGCGGACGCCAGCGCATCGAGCCGCGCGCGATGGGTCGAGGCCGCCTCGAGTGCCTCGCGCGCCGCCTCGGTCGTACCGATCTGCTCGGGCCGCGCGGCGATCTCCGCCGCCGCGGCGACGAGCGGTCGGGCTCCGTCGCCAGATTCTGCGCCGAAACGCTCGCCCACCGCTTTACGCAGGCGCCGCTGGTCCTTCAGGTGGTCCGAGAAGAGTGCGTCGATCTCGGGCTGGGCGTCGTCGCGGGCGATCGCGCGCAGGAACGTCCGACGCACTTGCTGGCCCTCGCGCTCGAGCCGCTCGGCGAGCGTCGCCATCTCGACCGAACGCGCCTCGAGGCGACGGGCCTCGCGGCGATGGCCGCCTGCGGCCGACGTCAGCTCGTTCGAGAGGCTGCGCTGCTCCGAGACGAACCCGACGAGCATCCCGGCCGCGCTGCGCTCAGACAGGATCCCCAGCCGCTCGGCCAGGTCGCTCGCCGCTACGGCGAGCTCCGCGAATTCCTGTGCCCGCGCACGCAGCGCGGTGCGCGGCCGCGCGAGGACCGGCCAGAGTCGCCGCGAGGCGTCGGACATGCGATCCATCCGCGTGGCCAGGCGCCGCAGATAGGCATGCCGCCGCTCGGCCACGGCCAGCCGAAGGCGCGCGGCGGCGAGCTGGGCTTCGAGCCGGCTGCGCTCGACGACGCGCGCCTCGACGCGCTGCTCCCAGGCCGCCTGCTCGGCGACGCGTTCGGCTCGCCCCTTCCGATCGTCGGTCTGCGCCGCGGTGCGATCGGCTTCGTCGGGCGCCGATTCGTCGATCGGGTCCGGGTCGAGATCGAGATCGAGCTCGAGCGGAAAGTCGTCCGACGGCGGCGATCCCGACAGCAGTGGATCGAGCGGCGCCAACGCCCCGTTCCCAGCGGCCTCTGACCCGGCCGTCTCCTCGGGCTCGGGCTCGGGCTCGGGCTCGGGCTCGGGCTCGGGCTCGGGCTCGGGAAGAGGATCGCTCCGGTCGGTCGCAGACAGCTCGGCCAGGCGGCTCTGCAGCAGCGAAATCGACTGGGCCTCTTCCTCCTGCTGTCGAGCGAGCTCTTCGATCCGCGCTGCCACCTGCGCGGCGCTGTCGAGTCGGATGCCGAAGAGGCGCTCGACCCGTTCGCTCTCGGGCAACCGGCCCGCGAGCAGCAGGTCCAGCTGGTAGAGCTCGACCTCGAGCGTCGCATCCGCGCTGCTCTCGCGCTCGACCGACTCGAGCCGACTGATCGCATCGGACTGGGCGCGTACGTCGACGACGTCGTAGCCCGAGAGCAGCAGCCAGACCGCCAGCGCGATGCGGACGATCGTGGCGTGGCGTCGTCGGGTGTCTCGGGCGGGCATGCGAACACACGGACCGGGCACGGCGCTTCGCGGCGCGCGACGCTCCCGCCAGTGCCGTCGGGCCCGCGGCGCCAGAGATCGTGGGCGGCAGATCACCGCCGAAATGTAACCAAATGGGAAGCACGCGCGGGGCCCGATCTCCGGAGCCCGGCTCCGTCCGTGATTCAGAACTCGATCTCGAAGACGAGGTCGCCGCCGGTCTCGCCCTCGCCCGTCACGGAGCTCTCGACGCTCCAATTCGGCGTGAGCTCGTATTCCGCACGCAGCTCGTCGACCGGGTTTTCTCCGAATCCACGTTCGTAGTAGAGAAAGAGTCGGTCGCCGACGTATTTGCCGACGCCAGCGTGCACCTCGGATCGACCGCCATTGTCTTCGACGCGGAGATCGAGCTGGTCGACTGGAAGTCGCCCTCCGAAGAACCGCTCGAATTCGCGCAGCGCGGCGCCGGCCGCGATCTGTGCAGCCAGCGTATCGAGCGTGCGCTGGTCCTCGTCACTCGCCGCCGCCGCGGGGCGACCGAGGACGAGATAGGAAGCGATATCGGTCTCGCTCAGCTCGGGATTGCTCTCGAAGCGCAGCGTCGGCTCGGAGAGTCGGCCGGCGATCAAAGCGTAGATCTCGACATCGCGCACGCGATGCCGCGCGCGGATGTCGAGAATCGGATCGGGCTCGGCCGCGCCATCGAGGGTCGCGATGCCGCGCTCGATCCGGAAGCGGCGCCCATAGATCTCATAGTCTCCGCGCACGGTTGCGATCTCACCCGCGAGTGCCAGGGGGGCCCCTCGTTGCTTGTCGGCCTCGATCGCACCCTCGAGCTCGACGTCGACGCCCCGACCCCGTGCCCAGGCGTTGCCGGCCAGCCGCACGACGACGTCGACCGCAAAGCGATCGAGCAGGGAGGCGGCGGTGTCGCGTTCGCGAATCGATGTTGCATCCGCGTCCTCGCCGGTCGTGATGACGCGGATGTCCTTGAGCGCGGCGCTGTCCGGCTCGGGGACCTCGATCCGCAGATTGGCCAGGTCGATCCTGCCCGATAGATCGAGCGCCTGGGGCGTACCGGACAGTCGCAGCGGTCCGTCGAGTCGTCCACGCACCAGACCGGGCGCGTCGAGCGCGAAGGAATCAAATTCGATCCGCGCATCGACGGCGCTCGGCGTCGTCCCATCGAGCTGCGCGTAGCCCTGCGCAGTCAGCCCCGATCCGGGCTCGCCGATCGCGAGGTCGACCAATTCGAGGCGCTCCGCCTCGAACGACAGCTCCGCCCGGATCGGCTCGAGGGCCCGCGTCGGAATGGCTGCCAGATCGAGCGCGCCGCGCTCGAGCGTCGCGCGACCGGAGATCGCTGGACGCTGCGCGCGACCGGTCAGCTCGATCTGCGCGTTCAGGACGCCGCCGAGCGAGCGGATCGACTTCGGCAGGAAGCTCGCCAGGGCGGCGAGCTCGAAGTCGCGCGTATAGGCCTGCGCCTGAAAGCGAGGATCCTGCAAGAGCTCGGCTGGCGAGGTCGTCAGCCGCGCCGCCGGTAGGAACAGGTCGAGCGACAGCGCCGGCTCGGCGCCGCGCAGCCACTCGGTCTCCAGCCGGACGCGGTCCTCGTGCGTTGAGAGAGCGAGATCGATCCGATCGAACACCAGCTCATCGATCCCCACCCCTGCGACCTCGAGCGCCCCCGAGACCGTGGGCCTCGACCAGCGACCGTCGAGCGCGATGTGGCCCGCGAGACGGCCCGAGAGTGCGAGCCCGATCTCTTCGTTCGCGAGCGCCTCGAACACGCGTACGACCGGCTCGAGCTCGAGCGGCGAGAGCTCTAGCTGGAAATCCCGGGCACCCGCGGCGGAGAGTGTGCCGCGCGCGATCATGCTCGAGCCCTCGCCCACGATCGTCCAATTCTCCAGCCGAAGGTGCCCCCGCTTCGCATACACGCGTGCACCGGGCTGCACGCGCAGGGGCAGCACACCGCCGCGCGTCTCGAAGCGATCGATCTCGACTCGCTCGAAGCCGTCGAGCGTCAGATCGAGTGCAAGCGCACCGAGGGAGACCTCACGCACTTCGAGCTGACCGACCTCCCCCTCGATCGCGAGTAGTGGCCGCGCGAGCGGTCCGTCGACGCGCAGGTCGAGCGAGGTGGTGCGCGCGGACCAATCCGCGGCGGCGAGGTCGACGCCGGTGAGCTGGACGTCGCCCTCGGCGCGGAGACCCTCGGCGCTGCCGGCGATGGCGAGGTCCGCGTCGAGTCGCCCCGACGCATCGAGACCGAAGGGCACGAGCACGGGCGTGAGGACCGCGATCGGCCAGGCCTCGCTCGCGAGCGTTCCGCGGGTCGCCGGATCGCGAGCGAACGTACCCGCCGCGAGGGCGGCACGGGGCACCTCGAAAGCGACGGCGAGCGTCCCGGGCCCGCGACGATTGTGCAGTGCGAAGTTTGCGAGCGCGATGCGATCGCGATCGAAGCGAAGCGTGGCCGGCTCCGCGAGGGCGGCCTCGGCGAAGGCGTTGGCCAGGGAGAGACGACCGACCTCGATCCGATCGTCCGTCTCCCGCTTCGCCTCGAAGGAGACCGAGCCGAGCGGTCGCCCCTCGGATCGCAGGGCGTCGAGCGCGATCGCAGCCGATCCACGCGGCGCGGCGATCGGGCCGACCAGGCTCGCCCCGAGCGCCAGTCGACCGTCGAGGGGCGGCGCATCGAGCGGCAGCTGCTCAGCGAGCTGGAGGAGCGAAACGACCTCGGCCTCGAGCGTCAGCCCGTGCAAACGCTCGTGATCCCCCTCGCCGCTCGCCTCGAGCCAGAGGCCCGCCCCCTCGGCCGACATTTCGCGGAGCTGCCATTGCGCCTGCTGGTAGGCGCCGAGCACGCGACCGCGGAGCCACGGCGTCACGGGCTCGCGCGGTCCCGCCAGCACGTAGTCGAGTCGCGCGTCTTCGATCTCGAGCCCCGAGACGAGATCGATTCCCGTCGAAACGGCGCCGAGCTCCACGACCGCCCTCCGCTCGGGACCCCCGGCAGCGTCGCGCCCACTCCCATTGGCCGCCTCGGCCACCGGGCGCCGCCGCACACCTGCCGTGGATCGGTCCGTCCACACGAGCTCGACACCCGACTCGTCGATTTCCAGCCGTGCGATCCGCAGCCGCAGCGACAGCGGTCCGCTCTCCGGATCGTCTGCCGCGCCGCCCTGCCAGGGCCAACGTCCGTCCGCATCACGCCGCATACGGACCTGCGCGCGGGCGATCCGCACACGATCGAGCAGGACCGCCCTCGCGGATGCATCCCAGAGATCGGCGATCTCGACCTCGACGCCGTCGACGACCACGTGCAGCGCGCCATCGGGCCCACCGAAACGGATATCGGAGAGCCTGAACGAGCGATGGAGCGGACCGTCGATCGCCCCGATCGAAACCGGTTGGCCGAGCGTACGCGCGAGGCGCGCTTCGATCTGCTCCGTCAGCCACGGACGTTGCCAACCGTGGAGCAGCGCAAGGATGGCGGCGACGAGCCCGAAGCCCGCGAGGCCGATCGCGATCGCCGAACCGAATGCCAGTCGCCGCATCAGAACGTGTGCCCCACGGAGAAGTGGACATTGAAGCCACCCAGGCCGGACGGCGGATTCAGCACCTGGGCGAAGTCGAGGCGCAACGGGCCGATCGGCGTCTGATAGCGCAGTCCGCCGCCGACCGAGTAGAAGAAGTCGCGACCCTGCAGCTCGAACGAGTCGAGCGCGACCTGCCCCGCATCACCGAAGACGACACCCCCGAGCGATCGCCAGATCGGAAATCGCAGCTCGACGCTGCCCTCCGCCAGAGTGAAGCCACCGATCGGCTCGTCGTTCTTGTCGATCGGGCCGAGCTGATCGAGATTGAATCCCCGCACCGTCGCGCCTCCACCCGAGAAGAAGCGTTTGAAGACGGGCACGTCACCTGCGCCATCACCGCCGAGCGGCTCCAGCACGCCGAGGCGGACGCGCGTCGCCAGGACGAGCTTCGCCGGCAAGGGAAAGAAGACACGCCCCTCGGCGATCGCGCGAATGTAGTCGACATCCGACCCGAGCGGCTGAACCGAGGGCTCGGCGGAGACGTCGAGCCAGGTGCCGCTGCGGGGATCGAGCACCTTGTCGACCGTGCTGCGGCGCACGCCGAGCTGGAAGAGGTGGAGCCTGAACGACTCGTCCTCGTCGAGCACCACGGCCGTCGTGTCCGCCTTGACCGAGGTCACGCGACGCCACTCGTACCGCTCACCGACCCGGAGCGACCAGCTCTTCGTGAGGCCGTGTTCGATGAGCCAACCGAGCGACATGCCCTGCGCGTCGAAGCCCGGCTCGGTCTCCTGGCTGAACAGCGTGTCGATCGTGAGCTCGGTCGAGCGCGTGACGAATCGCGGCTGCACGAAGACCAGCTCCGCGCCGCGCTCGAGAAAGGAGTATTTCCCGAGTAGCTTGAGTCGGCGCAGGCCACCGAAGAAGGCGCGCTGGCGCCATTCGAGCGTGCCACGCACCTGGTCCTCGGTGCCGAAGCCGACCGAGGCGCGCAAGGCACGCGGCTCGCGCTCGAGCACCTCGATCTCGATCGGCCAGACGACCTCGGCGGGCATCACAGCGCCCGTTTCGCTCGCCGCGGCATGGGGTGCGTCCGAGGCCGGCCGAACCGTCACGGCGCGGAACAAGCCGAGCGCATAGACCGCCCGTTGGGTCCTGCGCAGGGCGGCCGGATCGTAGCGATCCCCGACCTGCCAGCCGACCTCGCGCAGGACGAGCGCCGGCTTGGTCCGCGAGAGCCCCGTCACGGTCGCTGCACCCAGTCGGACGAGCGGACCCGGAACGATTCGCCAGCTGACCGAAGCGGTTCCCGCCTCGACGTCGACCTCGGCGCCGCCTGCGATCTCGGCCTTCGGGTAGCCGCGTTCGGCGAGTCGCCGTTCGAGCGCCGTGCGGGCCAGCTCGTAACGCTCGGGACTGAAGGCGTCGCCCTCGGATAGCGGCAGGTCGCGTGCGAGCTCGGTCGAATCGAGCGACCGTCCGGGCTTCGAGGGCTCGACCGCGTCGGTCGCACCGCGTTCGTCGGCGTCTTCGCGCTCTTCGGTCGTGGCGGTGGAGTCCGCGGCAATCGAGAGTGCGAAGCGCGTCGTCTGGATCCGATCTCCCTCATCGATCTCGAAGCGGACGACGACCGCGCTCCGGCCCGACGGGACGGCCTCACTCTCGACGCGTGCCTGGTAGTAGCCCCGTCGACGGTAGAAGCGACGGATCCGCTCCTCGTCCTGCTCGAGCGTGCCCTGGTCGAAGGGCCGCTTCTCGGCCCAGGGTCGCCAGTTCTTCTCCGTCGTCAGGATCGCGCCTTCGAGCTCGTCGGGCTCGGCGCTTGCCAGTCCGTGCCACTCGATGCGACGCACGAAACGCTCGCTCGACGGGGATTCAGCCCATGCCGTCCCGGCCCGCCAGCCATCCGCACAGACGAGCAGGATGAGCAGAGTGGGGGCGAGACGCGCGAGGGGCATGCGGCGATCGACATTAGCGAAGGCCGCGCAGCAGCATGCGACGAACGACGGCCGCGAGGGCCGCGCAGCGGATCCGCGCGCAACCCGGAGGTGCGCGCCTCGGCTGCGACTTCGAGGCCCGTGGTCGTGCCCAATACGATCGCTTCGGCACCCGCCGACTCGACCTCGACCACGGGCCTCGTCATGCACAGTAGAGCGCCGCGCAAGCCGCTCTTATGAAGCGCTTCACATTGGCGTCGATTCTCGTCGACCACGAATCGGGGACGCGAACAAAAAGCCCCGCCGGCACACGTGACCGGCGGGGCTTCGAGCGAGATGGAGCGAGCGACGTTCGGTGTGATCCCGAGCACGCTTCGAATGCGTCAGGACTCCCGGCGACCTCTCAACCCGAGAATCGAAAGCCCAAGACCCAGCAGGAATGCGGTCGTCGGCTCCGGCACGGGATTGTTGACGAAGCTGTCGCTCCCGCCGCCGCTGAAGCCCTGCACGTGGATGCCGATTCGCAACCGGCCGTCCGTGAGCTCGGCGATCACGTCTGCGAACGTTCCCGCCGCCTGGAGGTCGAAGATCACCCCGAGCGTCTCGCCGGGGTTCACGCCGTTGGGCTGAGCGGGCGGATCCGAATCTGCGGTGAATCCCGCGGTCGCCTCGAACGGCGGCGAGGCGCCGTTCGCACCCGGGAGATTGCCGGGTGACGCGCCCTGCGAGAAATCGACGCCCGCGTCGCCGCCGATGCCGTCGTCCGCATCGATCAGGCTCGCGATCCCGAGCAGAGTGCCGTCGTCGAAGTAGACATCGGCGATGGACGAGGCGTCCGGTCCACTATTCGAAAACTCGAAGAGGACCTGACCGCCACCCAGATCCGTCACGTCGACGCCGAGCTGCGACTCACCGATGGCACAATTCGTCGCCGAATTGTTGGTGATGCAGTCGAAGCCGACCGAGACTGCGACTGCAGGCGAAGCGAGTGAGATCGCGCCCGTTACGACGAACATCGACGCGACCAGGCGGGTCGTAGTGCGGGAGCAGAGCCGAATGAGCGGGTACAGCTGCATGATGCCGAATCCTCTCGCTCGTCGGGCGTTGTATCGTACGACGTGTCGCATGACGCCCGCGAGCCCACAAAGGCGATCGGCGACGACCGCGCGATCGCTTCCTTCCCAGGAGTCCAAAGCAATAACACGCCCACCCCGGTCGAGTAAAAAAGATGTGTGACGGCAAGTCGAGCGAAGAGCGAGTCCCCGCCCGTCGGGCCATCCTCACCGTCGCTCAGCCCCCTCGGGCTCCGTCGATCGACCTCTCGCCGCTCGATTCTCACCACTCGACGGGCGTACGGCGCTACCGTGCCCCCATGAGCAACCCAGACCGCCAAGTCGCCTCGTCCCCGAATGATTTCCTGCTCCCTGCCCTGCGGGTATGCCTGCTGGTGGTCGCAATGTTCGCGACCGGCCTCGGCTGCGCGTCGCTCGGCCAGCGGCTCGAGCCGCCCGAAGTCTCGCTCGTGAACGTCCAGCCATTGGCGACGACCGGCTTCGAGCAGCGCTTCGAGGTGACCGTGCGTCTCACCAACCCGAACGACCGCCCGCTCACGGGCGAAGGGATCGACGTGACGCTGGCACTGAATGGCAAGCGACTCGGGCGAGCGGTCAGCGCCGATTCGTTCGAGATCCCGCGGCTCGGAGACGACGTCGTCACGCTCGTCGCGACGACGAATTTTCTCGACCTGTTTCGCCAGGCGCTCGCCCTGCCCGACGCCGGGGGACAGCTCGACTACGCCCTCGACGGGCGCGTACTGCTTTCGGGCTCCGTGGGCTGGCTGCCCTTCAGCCACGCGGGCAGCCTGGTGCCCGAGTCGCTGGCTCGCTAGGCGGTCGTCGACGCTCGTCGCGGTGCGGGTGCGAAGCGCACCGGCATCTTGCGAGGACCCGAGATGAACGTCGACGCGAGCCATTCGGGCTCCGCGGCGAGCTCGAGTGACTCCATGCGCGTCACGATCTCGCGCAGGATGGCGTCGATCTCGACGCGTGCGAGCTGGGCCCCGAGGCAGAAATGGGCACCCGTCGCGCCGAATGCGACGTGGTGGTTCGGCCGACGCCCGACGTCGAGTCGATCCGGCTCGGGAAATACGTGCGCGTCGCGGTTGGCCGAGCCGTAGTAGAGCGCCAGCTTGTCGCCCCGCGCGATCTTGCGACCGCCGAGCTCGGTCTCCTGCGTCGCGGTGCGACGCATGTAGACGACGGGGCTCACGAAGCGCAGTAGCTCCTCGCGCGCCGTCACCAGCAACGCATCCACGTCACGACGCAGTCGCGCCAGCTCGTCCGGGTTCTCGAGCAAGGCGAGCAGCCCACCGGCCACCAGATTTCGCGTCGTATCGCCGCCGGCATCCACGAGCAACATAAAGAAGAGCCCGAACTCCCTCTCGCTCAGGCGATGCCCATCGATCTCGGCTGCGAGCAGGCGGCTCGCGAGATCGTCGCCGGGAGACACAGCCTTCTCCGCTCGCAAGCGCTCGGCGTAGCCGAACATCTCCGCCCCGGCCTTCGCCTGGGCACCGGGCGCCACGGCCGTCTTGTCCGAGTGCAGGATCTCGGTCAGCGCGTAGAGCGCACGACCGTCCTCGAGCGGCAGGCCGAGAAGCTCGGCGATCACGTACGAGGGCAGCTCGCCGGCCACGTCGGCCACCAGATCGCATTCCCCGCGCTCGATCACACGATCGACGATCTCGCCCGCGAGCCGCGCGATTCGGGGCGCGAGCGAACGCGCGGCTCTCGGTGTGAACGCACCGCTCACGAGCCTGCGCAGACGCGTCTGATAGGGCGGATCGCACATCAGCATCATCTTGTCCTCACCCGGCGGCGCGACACCGGGCGCGTCCGGGATCATGATGCTCGGCTCGTTCGAGAAGCGGGCGTGGTCGCGACTGACGGTCCGTATGTCTTCATAACGCGTGATCGCCCAGTAGCCCGGACCACCGCGGGGCTCCGGATGACGATGGATCGGATCGTTCTCGCGCAGCCAGCGGAACTGATCGTGCGGCTGTCCGCCGACGAAGCTCTCGGGATCGAGCAGCGCGATCGCAGTCGACGACATGGAGTACCTCGCGGATTGGCGGACGAGAGTCTGCCCGAAATCCCGGGACGACGCCGGCCACGCCTCGCCCCGGCGTCAGCGCCGAACGCCGCCGGCCGCCTCCAGTCCGGCACGGGCCTGTGGCATTTCGGGATTCGATTCGAGAGCGCGTTCGAAGAGATGACGCGCATCGACCGGCCGACCGAGGGCGAGGTAGATCGTCGCAAGGTTGGCCAGCGCCTTGGCGTTGTCGGGATCGAGCCGGATCGCCGCCATGAGCTCGGCGACCGCCTCGTCGACGCGGCCCGCTTCGAAACGTGCCGCGCCCAGACTGAGCCTCGCCTCCGCAACATCGGGCGCGAGCCGCACGGCCGCCTCGTAGTGCCGGGTCGCCTCGTCGAGTCGGCGCTCCGACCACGCGACCGCACCGAGATTCAAGTGGGCCCCCGCGTTGTCGGGAGCGAGCCGTACGGCGGCTTCGAGGTGAGGACGCGCCAGATCGATGCGCGGGGGGTCGCCACGAAGCAGACCCGTGCCGACGTTGTAGTGGGCCAGCGCATTGTTCTCGGTGACCTCGAGCGCGTGCCGAAACAGGCTCAGGTGATCCTGCCAGACGGCGACCTGGCGGCGCGTCACGCGCGTCGCCGCGAGCGCGATCACGACGACGACGACGGCGAGCGCGACCGGTGCATGTCGCGGGACCCACCTGCCGCAGAGACGCTCGAGCCCCCAGGCGAGGGGGAGCGAGAGGCCGATCAGCGACAGATAGGCATAGCGATCCGCCATCGCCTGGAGACCGACCTGGACGAGCCCGATCATCGGCACCAGCACGCCGAGGAACCAGAGCCAACCCACGATCAGCCACGGCGCACGTCTGCGTGCGCGCCATGCCGAGAGAGAGATCCCCGACAGGACCAGGAGGGCGAAGACCGCCGATCCGACGAGCGCGGAGGCGCCCACCGGGCTCGTGCCGGCCGACGAGCCGAAATCCGGCAGTGGATAGAAGCAGGCGAGATCGCTCGGCCAGAGGAACTTCCGGACATAGGTCGCGTAGGCGACGAGCGCATTCGCGACGCGAAGGCCGAAGGGCGCGACGTCCTCGGCGGGCATCGCCCCGCCGGCCGCCTGGATCCGCAGCGTCAGCAGACTCGAGCCCACCGACATCAGCAGGAGCGGCAACTTCTCCGTCACGAGACGCATCGGCGAGTGCGTCCGCGTCGCGCGTCCCGGCGTCGCGCCGCGATCGATCCCGATATCGAGGAGTCGGATCCGTTCGAACGGCCAGACGTCGAGCAAGAGCAGGACGAAGGGCAACGTCACGAGCGTCGGCTTCGACATCAGACCGCAAGCGTAGGCGACGAGGACGAGGGCGTACCGGGCCGCACTCGGCCTCCGCGTGTATTCGTGCCACGCGATCAACGTCGTCATGAAGAAGAGCCCCGCCAGAACGTCCTTGCGTTCCGCGATCCAGGCGACGGACTCGACGCGAAGCGGGTGGATCGCGAAGAGCAGCGCGACGATCAGCGCAGCCCAGCCCGACCCGGTCGCCCGCCAGAAGAACGTGAAGAGCAACAGACTCGAGACGGCATGGATCGCGACGTTCACGCCCGCCATCGAGCCCGGATCGAGGCCGAAGAGCTCGACGTCGAGCATATGCGACAGCCAGGTGAGCGGATGCCAATTCGCCGCGTAGCCCGTCGTGAACGCCCAGCGCAGGCCCGTCAGCGAGAGCCCGCCCCGCACGTTCGGGTTCTCGACGACGTAGGTCGTATCGTCGTAGTCGACGAAGTCGTGCTCGGTCACGCCGGAATAGCCGCCGGCGATCACGCCGAGCAGAAAGGTCGAAGCGAGTGCGACGAAAGACGCGTTCCACGAAGGGGGGGGCGTAGGGGTGCGAGTTCGGTGGGAAGACGGCACGGTCGCCCAGCGTATCATCCGATTGCCGATTCGATACGTCCTTCGATCTTCCGGAAAATCCCCGCATTCCAGCGATCCGGGACTACCCTCCCCCGGGCCATCGCAAGGGGAATTCGATGTTCCGACGTTTCGCCTGTCCGCACCGGGCTCTCGCAGAACCGGCCGCCCGACGATCAACCTGGTCCTCGTTCGTTGCGGCGGCCTTGCTCGTCGTTTCACTCGCCGCGGGCTGCGCCAAGCGGCCCGTGCTCTACCCGAACGACCACTACGCATCCGTCGGCGAGCAGACCGCCGAACGGGAGGTCGAGGAGTGCCTCGCCCTGGCCGAGGCCGCGGATCTCGACTCGAACGAGGCGCTCGAAGCGGGCAAGCGCACGGCTGGCGGCGCGGCCATCGGCGGAGTCAGTGGCGCCGTCGGCGGGGCGATCACGGGCCGACCGGGTACGGGCGCCGCCGTCGGCGCGGCGACCGGAGCCGTGGGCGGCTTCTTCTCCTGGCTCTTCAGCGCGCCGGAGCCCGACCCGGTCTATGCGCGCTACGTCGACACGTGTCTGTCGGAGCGCGGCTATCAGTCGATCGGCTGGAGGTAGCGAACCGGCACGCCATCGGCGACGAGATCCGAGGGGAAGACGACGACGAGATCCCCCGCTTCGAGTCCGGCCAGGACCTCGGCTCGGTCCGCACCCCGCCGGCCGATCTCGATCGCTCGCAGCCGTGCGCGACCCTCCTCGACGACGAAGGTCCGCCAACCGCCTCCGCGTTGGAAGATCGCACTGGTAGGGACCCGGAGCACGTCGTCGCCGCGCCAGGTCGTGATCGCCGCCTCGATCCGGTAGCCCGCACCGAGCGACGCCGGCGGATCGATCAGGTCGCCGATCACGTTGACGCGCTGCTCTTCGACGCCGAGCGCGGAGATCTCCGTGAACGCCTGGGGCTCCTTGTAGCGAACGCGGCCCTCGAGCGGCTTGCTGCCGCCCCAGCCCGTGAGCCAGATGACGTCCCCGGGCTCGACCTGGACGGCGTCTTCGGTCAGCAGATCGACGACGATCTCGAGGCCGTCGCCCTTGCCGATCTCGAAGAGGGGGGTCCCCGCCGTGACGACGCGCTCGCTCTCCTCGTGAACGCGGAGCACCGTACCCGACACGGGCGCACGCACGGCTGTCGTGGGATGGGAGTCAGCGTTCGCATCCGCCTGCGTGCCGAGCAGTCGCGAGCGCGCCCGCGCGACCTCGGCCCGCGCCGCGCGCACGGAGGCGCGCGCCGTCTCGAGCCGCGCACGCGCCGACTGCGCGGCCTGCTGGTACTTCTCGCGCGTCTCGGCGCTGATCGTGCCCTGGGCGAAGAGCTCCCGACGACGCTCGGCCTCGCGTCGCGCCTGCGCCTCGTCGTTCTCCGACTCGAGGAGCGCGGACTCCGCTTCGAGGCGGCGTGCCTCGGCCGCGGTGAGCTCGGCGCGGATCGTGGCCTCGGTTCTCGGGTCCTCGGGCGGCGGGGCCATCGTCGCCAGCACCTCGTCGCGAGCGATCTGCCAGCCCTCGTCGACCTCCGTGCGAAGCAGGCGACCCGTGATCGGCGCGGCGACGGTGTAGCGGTCCCGCGCCCGCGTCTGTCCCTGCTCCTCGACGCTGACCTCGAGCGCACCGCGGCTCACGCTCGCCACCTCGACACGGACCGGATCGGGACGGAAGACCAGGTACAGCCCGCCGAGACCGAGTACCGCGGCCAGGCCGATCGAGATCCATTTCCGCCGTTGCATCATGCGTCGCTACTCGCGGGTCTTCAGAACGGTGACGAGATCGAGCCGATCGACGCGACGCCGCACGATCTGGGCGCTGAGTGCGGACACGACGATCGTGATCAGCGCCGCGAGGCCATAGGTCCGAGGGCTCACGATGAACGGGATGCGGTAGGTCTCGGTCTGAATGGCCATCGCCACGGCGAATGACAGGCCGTAGCCCAGCACCCAACCGATCGGAATCGCGAGCAGCGTCACGATCGCCTGCTCTCCCAGCAGCAGCCGTGCGACCTCGCCTCTGCGAAAACCCATCACGCGTAGGCTCGCGAGCTCCCGCCCTCGCTCCGAGAGCGAGATGCGCGCGCCGTTGTAGATGACGCCGACCGAGATCACGCTGGCGAATCCCAGCAGAAAAGCCACGCCGATGTAGAGCGTGTCGGCGAGCTGGGACTCGAAGCTCTCGAGCGTCGTGGCCGGTGAGGTGACCGCGGCGACCGCGGGTGCTTCCTTGAGCCGAGCATTGACGCCGTGTCCCCGATTCTCGGCCACGCTCAAGTACGCGCCCGATACGACCGGCGCGCCACCCGCCAATCGGTCGAGCGACGCGCGACTCATGTACGCCGATAGGCCCAGAAAATCATCGACCACGCCTGCGACCCGGGCGACGCCGTGTTCGCGCCGTCCCTCGAGCAGCTCGACCTCGAGCCGATCGCCTACCTCGACGTCGAGCTGGCGAGCGAGCAGGCCGCTCAGCACGATACCTTCCGCTGGCACCGGATGCGTCCCCCCTCTGGCACTCACGATCCGCCTCAGGAGACCTTCCGGTGCCATCCCCTGCAGGCCGACCTCCCGTTCCCGGTGGCCCGCGCGCAGGCGGGCCGGCTCGATCCGATAGGTCTCGACGCGCGTCACGCCGTCGAGTCGGGTCAGATCGAATCGGACCCGGGCGGGCAGCGATTCCTCGAACGAGACGGTCAGATCCTCGCGCTGGATCTCCCGGAACTGCAGATCGATCATGAAGCGCACCCCGTCGAACATGAAGAGTCCGATCACCAGGATCGCGACGGAGAACGCGACGCCGAGCGACGAGAGGAAGCTGCGCAACGGCCGGCGCTCCAGATTGCGCAGGATCATCCGACCCGCCGACGGCAGCAGCCGACCGAGCCCGACGCGTTCGAGCCAGCCCGCTTCGAAGCGTGCTGGCGGCTCGGGTCGCATCGCCTCCGCAGGCGGCAGACCGGCCGCTCGCCGAACGGCACCGAGGGCCCCGATCACCGCCGCGGCGAAGCTGACGCCGAATGCCACCAACAGTAGCCTCGGGCTCAACTGGTACTCGAGAACGGGGAAGTCGAAATAGGTTCCATAGAGCTCGATGTAGGCCTGCCCGAGCCAGACGCCGAACGCCGTCCCGAACACGGCCCCCCCGATCACGGCGGCGACGGCGAAGAGCAGGTAGTGCGACCCGACCTCGACATCGCGATAGCCGAAGGCCTTCAGCACGGCGATCTCACCCCGCTGTGTCGCGATCAAGCGACCGAGGACGAGATTGAGCAGAAAGGCCGCGACCGCCAGGAAGACGGCGGGGATGGCGGTTCCCATCACACGATTCTGGTCGAGCTCGCCCTCGAGGATCTCGTGGGAGAGCTGATCTTCGCGCGCGTACGCGCCGCGCCCGCCATAGGGATCGAGCAGGCGGTCGATGCGATCGATCACGGCCTCTGGGTCGGCGCCGGGCATCACGCTCAGGACGACCTCGTTGAAGGCGCCATCCATCTGATAGACGGGCCCGAGCACTGCCCTGCTCATCCAGATCACGCCGTAACGTTCATCGTCGGGAAAGAGCGCGCCGGGCGGAACGGAATAGGTGTGCTCGGGCGAGATCGCGATGCCGACGATCTCGAGCTCGCGGGCTCGGCCATTGATCACGGCACGGAACGTGTCCCCAGGCCGGAAGCCGCGCGCCTCGGCGAAATTCGCACTGACGAGCACCTCGTCCGAGCGACCCGGTCTCACGTAGCGACCCTGTCTGATCCGTACGTCGTTGAGTCGGGGTCTGCCCACCTCAGGGATCGATACGAAGAGGCCCTGGGCGGGTACGTCGAGCCCGGGCAGATCGAGGGTGGCCATGAACGTCACCCGCGTGTCGGCACTCGCCACTCCGGGCAATGCCTCGAGCTTCCGGCGCAGCGACTCCGGCGCGCGTTTGAGCGGTGCCCAGATCTCGGCGAAACGCATCTCGCGGTAGTAGCTCTGCTGCGCCTCGACGAGGGACTCGTAGCTACCACGCATCGTGATCACGGCCATGATGCCACTGGCGACGACCAGCCCGATCGAGAGCATCTGACCCCGAAGCCGCCACAGCTCCCGCAGGAGCTTGCGGTCGAGCGCCCTCACGAGAAGCTCACCATTCGATGTCCTCGACGTCGACGCGCAGGGCGTTGTGGGTGCGTTCGGCGATCGTACCGCTGCTCATGCGTACGACGGAGTCCCCGAGACCGGCGATCGCGGCGTTGTGGGTGATGATCGCGGTCGTCGTGTCGGTGGTCCGGTTCACTTGATCGAGGACCGACAGCACGAGCTTGCCCGTCTCGGCGTCCAGCGCGCCCGTCGGCTCGTCGCAGAGCAGCAGGTCCGGCCGCTTGGCGATCGCGCGCGCGATCGCCACACGTTGTTGCTCGCCGCCGGAGAGCTGTGCCGGGAAATGATCGAGGCGCTCGGACAGCCCCACGAGCTCGAGCGCGTCTTCGGGCGGCATCGGATCGATCGCGATATCGGTGACGAGAGCCACGTTCTCGCGCGCCGTGAGACTCGGAATCAGGTTGTAGAACTGGAATACGAAGCCCACGTGGCGACGTCGGTACTCCGTCAGTCCGTCGTCGTCGAGCGCGGTCAGGTCGAGGTCGCCATACTCGACGCGTCCGTGGGTCGCGACGTCGAGACCGCCCAGGATGTTGAGCAGTGTCGACTTGCCACTGCCCGAGGCACCGAGCAGGACGAGCAGCTCCCCCGCCTCGAGATCGAGATCGACCTCGCGCAGAGCGTGGACCGTCACCTCGCCCATCTGGTAGATCTTCGACACGCCGCGCGCACGCAGGATCGCACGTCCCGGGATCCGTTCGTTCGTGGAGACCGCTTCGGACACGCGACCGTCTCCCTGCCGACCAGCGGGCTGCTAGAGACGGGCCTCCACGAACTTCCCGATGTCGGCGATCGCCGCGCGTCCCTCGGGCAGCATATCCGCGAAGGTCTGCCAGACGTGGATCATGTCGTCCCAGACTTCGAGCGTGACGTCGACCCCCGCGGCCTTGGCGCGCGCCGCGAAGTCCTCCGCCTCGCCGACCAGTACCTCGGCCCGACCGGCCTGGATCAGCAGCGGCGGCAGCCCCGCCAGATCGGCGAAGATCGGCGAAGCCGTCGGTTGCTTCGGATCCGCACCCGCGAGGTAGGCGTCGCGAAAGATCGCGAGGGTCGCGCGGGAGAGCATCGGATCGCGCGCTTCGAGCGCGTCGATCGCGGCGTTCGAGAGCGTCATGTCGACCCAGGGCGAGAGGCAGATTCCGGCCGCAGGCAGCGGGTCCCCGGCCTCGCGCAAGGCGAGGAGAGCCGCGAGCGCCAGACCGCCCCCGGCCGAGTCACCAGCGAGCGCCACCCGCTCCGGCGCGACGCCCTCGCCCAACACGAAACGATAGGCCTCGACGGCATCTTCGACGGCTGCGGGATACGGATCTTCGGGCGCGAGGCGGTAGCCAACGGAGAGGACCCGCGCACGAGTCGCGCGCGCGACGTTCGAGCAGAGGCCGCGATGGGCCTCGACCGAGCCGATTCCGTAGCCACCACCGTGGAAGTAGACGATCGTCCGCCCGGGCTCGGCGTCGGCCGGGATGTTCCACTCGCACGGCACGCCGCTCGCCGAGACGGCCTGCCACGCGAGATCGGCCGGCTTCGGATAGGGCGGCGCCAGCTCCATCGCCTTGCGCATCTCCAGGATATCGCCGCTTCCGAGCGGGTTCATCGTCTCCAGCATGGCGATCAGCTCGGCGTTCTCGGCACTCGGCATGGTCTTCGACTCCAATCGTTTCGGTTCGAATCTTCAGGCCCCTCGCAGGACTTCGCCGGGCAAGGCGCCCGTGTGCTTGCCCCGCTCCATCACCGGCACGCCGTTCACGATGACGGCGTCGTAGCCCTTGGCATCGACGTACCAGCGCTCGGTCCCGGCCGGGAAGTCCGCAGCGACCTCATGTGGTCCGGCCTCGAGACGCGCGAGGTCGAAGATCGTGATGTCGGCCTTGGCCCCGACGCGAAGCGTGCCCCGATCGACGAGCCCGTGCACCGTCGCGGGCATCCCCGTGAGACGCCAGATCGCCTGCTCCAGGCTGAGCTGATCCGGTACGAACTCCGTCAGCAGGCGCGTCGTGTAGTCGGCGCCGACGAAGCTCGCGAGATGGGCACCGCCGTCGCTCGAGCCGCTCATCACGAGCGGCTCGGCGATCGAATGCGTGACGACGTGGTCGATGAACTCGGCCGCCGCTTCGGGCGTCCGCGCGGTCCAGCCCACGTTCAGGCTCTCGCGCAAGGACACGTCGAGAAAGACGTCGAGCGCGTCCCCTTCGTGCCCCTCGGCGATCAGCTCCTCGACGGTCTTGCCGACGAGCGACCGGTTGGCGGGATCCTTTACGTACTCGACCTCGAGATGCTCGATCGGGACCGGCGCCGTGCGCGGCACGGTCTCGAGGTCGTGTCGCATACGGTCGCGAAGCGCCGGATCGCGCAGGGCCCGGCAGGCCTCCTCGATCGGCAGCGTGAGCGTGTCGCGCCAGACCGGCATCTCGTCGAAGACGAAGGTGTCGTCGAGCCGTAGGTGGAGCGAGAGCTTCTGCGTGCTGAACTGTGGGTGCAGCCGGATTCCCTGCGTGCGCGCCTCGCGCACGAACTCGATCGTGTTCTGCCAACCCATCGGGTGTTCCGCCGCGGGCGAGAGTGGGCCGAGCTCGATCGCCTTGCCCGAGACCCGCGCCATCTCGAGCAGCAGCGCGCGATCCGCCTCGTCGTGTCCCTCGGAGTGGGAGCGGGGGATGATCTCGATCACGCCGTGCGGAAACTCGGCCAGCACGGCCGAGAGGGCGATGATCTCGTCCGGGCTCGCATGATTCGACGGCACGCCTCGCCCGTCCTCGCCCACGTGCAGGTCGAGCTGCGAAGTCGAGAACCCGACCGCACCCTGGCGCATCGCTTCCCGCACCAGCTCGCACATGGCCGCGACCTCGGCCGTCGTCGCTTCGCGCTCGGAGGCGTCGTCACCCATCACCATACGCCGCACGGCGCAGTGGCCGACATAGCCCCCGACGTTCAGCCCTAGCTTCCCTTCCAGTCGCGCCCAATATTCCGCGAAATCACCGCCCTGCCAGCGAAATCCCTCGGCCATCGCCTGCCGGCTCATACCCTCGACGCGCGTCAACATGCCGGCCAGCCAGTCGACGTCCTCGGGCTTCGCCGGGTAGAGCGTAAAGCCGCAGTTGCCTGTCAACACGGTCGTGACGCCATGCTGCATCGAAGGCGACGCGATCGGATCCCAGTCGAGCTGCACGTCGTAGTGGGTATGGACGTCGATGAAGCCGGGTGTCACGCAGCGCCCCTCGGCGTCGATCGTGCGTCGCGCCTCCCCGACCGCGTCGTCGATCCGGCCGATCCGCTCGATGCGTCCGTCGCGGATGGCGAGATCCGCCTTGTATCCGGGCAGGCCGGTGCCGTCGATGATCGTGCCGTTTCTGATGAGAAGATCCCAGGCCATGTCGCTTCTCTCCCGCTGTCGCATCACGCCCGTCGAATCATACCCAAGTCGGCGAGCCGTTCGGCCGATGTCGTTCCTGCCGTCCGATCCCCAGGTCCCGAACGAAGCCCACCCGCGTCGCGAAGCGATTCGCCCGGGACTGCTAGAGTGCGCCGCCGTGCGATCGCGTATCGAATCCCAGCTCGAACAGCTCGGCCATTTCGTCTATCGCAGGGCACACGCCGTGATCGCGCTGGTGCTGATCGTGATCGCGCTCGGCGCGACCCGGATCCCGCAGATCGAATTGCGGACCTCGACCGACGAATTCCTGCGCCACGACGACCCGGTCCGCGTCGACTACGACGCCTTTCTCGAGCGCTTCGGTCGTGACGACCTCATCCTGATCGCAATCGAGCCGCCCGAGATCTTCGACCTAGGCTTCCTCGAGCGGCTGCGCGCATTTCACGCGCTGCTCGAAGCGGAGGTGCCGCATGTTCGCGAGGTCCGGAGCCTGATCAATGCTCGCGAGACGCGCGGCGAGGGTGACGAGCTGATCGTCGGCGAGCTGCTCGAGGATTGGCCCGAGACGGCGGCCCACCTCGCCGCCATCCGCGCGCGCGTCCTCGCGAACCCGCTCTATCTCGACCTGCTGATCGATCGCGAGGCGCGCTTCACGACGGTCACGGTCGAGCTGGAAGCCTTCTCGGATTTCTACGACTCAGACGACGCACTCGCCGGATTCGACTCCGACCTCGAGGAGACGGAGGTGCCAGCAAGCGGCACGAGCGAAGACCAGAAGCTCGACGGAGCGCAGGAGGCGGCCGCCGTGCGCGCCTTGAACGAGATCGTCGCCCGCTTCGAGGCTCCGGACTTTCGCATCCACGCGGGCGGCGCACCGGTCCTGAATACCGCGCTGATGAAGTCCCTGGTGAGCAACATGGTCGTCTTCACGACGCTCTCGACGCTGCTCGTCTCGCTCTTCCTGGTCGTCGTGTTCAGACGCGCGCTCGGTGTGATCGTGCCGATGGCCGTCGCGTTGCTCTCGCTCCTGGCGACACTCGGCACGATGGGCACGTTCGGAATTCCGGCCATGCCGATCTCGGAGATCGTCCCCTCCTTCCTGCTGAGCATCGGTGTCGGTTCGAGCGTGCACCTGATCGCGATCTACCTGCAGCAGCAGGCCGGCGGCGCCACACGCGAAGACGCGATCGCCGCCGCACTCGGCCATTCCGGTCTGCCGATCATCATGACGGGACTCACGACGGCCGGCGGGATCGCTTCGTTCGCGGCGGCGAGCATGGTCCCGATCGCGGTCTTCGGTCTGGTCGCACCGATCGGCATCCTTCTGACGCTCGTTCTGACGCTACTTCTGTGTCCGGCACTCCTCGCGGTCCTGCCACAGCGTGCGCACGCCACGCCGTCGGCGATCCTCCGCGAACCGGTCTCGATTCGACTACTCACCTGGCTGGGCGCGTTCGCCACTCGCCGAGCGGGCTGGATCCTCGCGATCGCGACCGCCCTCGTCATCCTCTCCATCGTCGGAATGCTGCGACTGCGCGTGAGCTTCGATTCGCTCGAGTGGTTCCCCGATGATCTTCCCGCCAAGGTCGCGGCCAGGACGCTCGACCGACACTTCGACGGCTCGATGGGGCTCGAGCTTCAGATCGATTCCTACCGTCCCGACGGACTGCGCGACCCGGCGATCCTCACGCGGATCGACCGCGCCCGGCACACGCTCTCGGGTCTTCAGGTCGGCGATGTCGTGGCCGGCAAGAGCGTCTCGATCGTCGACATCGTGAAGGAGATCCACCAGGCGCTGAACGAAGGACGCGTCGAGGCGCGCGTGATCCCCGACGATTCGGCACTCGTCGCGCAGGAGCTCGTGCTATTCGAGAACAGCGGGAGTGACGATCTTCAGGACGTGGTCGATACCGAGTTCAGGATCGGTCGCTTCACGATGCGCGTGCCGATGGTCGACGGCTCGCACTACCCGGCCTTCGGCGACGAGGTCGAGCGGATCGTCAACGAGAAGCTCGGCGGCCGCGCGACCGCTTCGCTCACGGGCATGATGGTCCTGATGGGTCGCAGCTTCACCGCCTCGATCGAGACCCTGTTCCGCTCCTACGCGATCGCGCTCGTCGTGATCACGCCACTGATGATGCTGTTGCTGGGGAGCTTGCGACTCGGACTGATCGCGATGGTCCCAAACCTGTTTCCGATCGTTTCGACACTCGGACTGATGGGCTGGCTCGGGCTTCCGCTCGAGATGTTCTCGCTCCTGATCGGCAGTATCGCGCTCGGGCTCGCCGTCGACGACACGATCCACTTCATGCACGGCTTCCGGCGGGGCTTCGCCCGTAGCGGTAGCGTCGAGGTCGCCGTGCGCGAGACGCTGCGGACGACGGGTCAGGCGCTCCTGTTCACGAGCATCGTGCTCTCGACCGGATTCCTGATCTACGTCCTCTCGGACCTCGGGAATCTGCAGCGTTTCGGGCTCTTGACCGCCTTCTCGATCGTATCCGCCTTCGCCGCCGACATCCTGCTCGCGCCGGCGCTGATGAAGGTCATGGCGCGCTTCAGTAGTCTGCGAACGCAGCCGGCCGAGCGATTCGAGGCCGCAATTCGCGGCGCGCGTTAGACGCGATCCTCCGAAGCGGCGACGCTCGCCGTCTCCGGCGCGGTCAGCGGACTCAGACGCAGCTCGACGCGCCGGTTCAGCTCGCGACCCTCGGTCGTGTCGTTCGAAGCGATCGGATACTGCTCTCCGAAGCCCTCGGTCAGGATGCGTACGGGATTGATCCCCTTCGAACTCAGGTGATCGCCGACCGCGCGCGCTCGGCGCTCGGAGAGCGTCTGGTTGTAGGCGTCGGATCCCGTGCTGTCGGTGTGACCCATGACCTCGATGATCGTCTTGTCGTATTCCTCGAGCACGAGCGAGACCGAGTGCATGATGTCGAGAAAGCTGGGAGACAAGACGGCGCTATCGGTCTCGAACGTGATGTTGCTCGGCATCGAGAGGGTGATCTCGTTGCCGACGCGAATCACCCGTACGCCCGTACCCTCGAGAAACTGGCGCAGCTTGGCGTCCTGATAGTCCATGTAGCCGCCGACCGCCGCGCCCGTCAAAACGCCCGTGCCCATTCCGATCAACGCGGCCTTCGCGGCATCCTTTCCCGCCAACGCCGCGATACCCGCTGCAATTCCGGCACCCGCCGCACCACCGAAGATCCCGCCCATGGCCGTCTTGCTGATGCGTCGCTCACCCGTATAGGGATCGGTCACGCAGGCGGTCGAGAACGCGAGAAGCGTGACGAGTGCGAGTCCGCAGGCGAGCGGACGCGAGACCAGTCGACGCGTGCGAAGGCTTGCGGCGAAGGCGGACTGGATGGGGACTTCTTCGGACGTTCGAGTTGGCGAGGGCGCAAACATCGGGACTTCTCCATTTCACGATTGGCGTGAGTATTCCGGGCCGCCCGGATTCTAGGCCGCTCGGCGCATCTTGTAACGGATCGGAAGCGTCTTCTGGCCGACCACGAAGCTCGACTCGATGAATTTTTCGCCGCCTGCGAGCTCGATCCACTCTACGCGACGCGCGAGCTCACGAAAGAGCGCGCGCGAGCTGAGCCGGGCGACGTGGGCCCCGAGACAGAAATGCTCGCCGCTTCCGAAGCCGAGATGGCGGTTGGGCTGTCGCGTGATATCGAACACGAACGGATCGTCGAAGACGTCGGCGTCGCGATTCGCGGAGGCGTAGAAGAGGATCAGATCGTCGCCCGCACGAAGCGACACCCCGCGCAGCTCGACGTCGCTTAGTAGACGTCGCCGCATGTAGTTGACCGGGCTCGTCCAGCGCACGACTTCTTCGACGGCAGGCTTCGCGAGCTCGGGATTCCGGCCCAGACGGGCCAGCTGCTCGGGATGCTCGAGCAACGCCTTCATGCCACCCGAGATCGCGTTCCGCGTCGTGTCATGACCGGCGGTGAAGACGATCAGGTAGTAGCCGAGCGTCTCGAGCAGCGGCATCGGGCTGCCATCGGCGAGCTTCGCGTGGGCGATGATCGTCGCCAGGTCGTCCTGGGGCTGGGCTCGGCGGTCCTCGAGTACGCGGTTGAACAGGGTGAGGAACTCCGCGCCGAGCTCGGCGATCGCCTGCTTGCGATCGTCGCCCTGACGTTGGAGATCGGGATCGTCGGCGGCGAGTAGCTGCTGGGTCAGACGCAGCAGCAGCTCTTCGTCGTCCTCGTCGATTCCCAGGATCGTCGCCAGCACGCGGAGGGGGTGGCGTTCGGCGATCACCTGAACGAAGTCACACTCGCCCTCCTCGCCCAGCTTGTCGACGTGTTCGCGGGCGCACTTCTCGACCACCTCGTCGAGGCGATGGATACTGCGTCGCGTGAAGAAGCCACTCGCGACCTTGCGGAAGGTGCGGTGTTCGGGCGGGTCCATGCTGATGATCGTTCGCATGCTGCCGAGCGGGCCTGCCTCGGTCTCGGCGCGCTCGGCCAGCTGCTCGCGCGTCAGGAGGTTGATTCCGTCGGCATTGCTGAAGACGTCGGGTCGCCCGGAGATCTCGACGATGTCGGCATGACGCGTGATCGCCCAGAACGGCGGATAACGATCGGTCTCGACGCGATGGATCGGCGCCTGCTCGCGCAGCGACTTCCAGGCGGCATGCGGCTGCCCGGCCACGCCGTAGCGGCTGGGGTAGATCAGGTCCTCGGGCTCGAAATCCAGAGTGGCCATCGCTTTGAGCCTCCTCCGTCGTCGCAGGTGACGTCTTCGGGTGTCCAGGCCGCCGAATCGGTCGGACGGACCGGGCACCGGGCAATCGGATGCGGAGCCAGTTTGGCATGACACGCGCCCGCTTGCAGGCCCGTTGAGTTCGCCCGAAGCCACGCATATCGTAGTGCGGCTCGCGTGGGCCGGACGAAGCGATCGCACGCGGGCCAGACCGGCCGGCTGACCGGCGGCATCGGAGAATGGACTTGATCAGCTACGACCCCACGCGCGCCGTCGACTCGCAGCGAATCCGGGAGGTGCGCACTTGATCGCCGGTCAGCCGAGCGAGACCGCGCTCCACGTGGCGGCGGCCCGCGCCGCACAGTTGCGCTTCGACGAGGCACCCCATCTGCTCGAGGACACGCTGGCCGTCGAGCTGCTGGGACCCGAGAAGCGCGCGCTCGTCGAGGACTACGGGAACTCGGGTCCGTGGATCCTGATCGAGAACCGGCTCTTCATCCCGCTACGCGCTCGCTATGTCGAGGACCGACTGGCGGCGGGCTACGCGCGCGGGATTCGCCAGTTCGTGATCCTCGGAGCCGGCCTCGACTCCTTCGCGCTGCGACAGCCGCCCGGCTACGAAGACCTGCGGATCTTCGAAGTCGACCACCCGGACTCCCAACGCTGGAAGACCGAACGGCTCGCATCGCTCGGTTGGTCGATTCCGGACAACACGGAGCTGGTCGCCTGCGATTTCGCGCGGACGCCCGCCTCGAGGGCGCTGGCGAAGACTCGCTTCGACCCGGCGGCGCCAGCGATCGTCTCGTGGTTCGGCGTGATCTACTACCTCGAAGAGCCGGTCGCGGCCCGCACCCTCGCCGATCTGGCAGATCATCTGGCGGCCGGGAGCGAGCTCTGCTTCGACGCCATGCGGCCGTGGCAGGAGCTCCCCGAACGCTACCACCAGCTGCGCGAAGCGATGGGTGCGTTTCTCGCGGGCGCTGGCGAGCCTCACGTCAACCGCTACTCCGCAGCGGAGCTCGAGGAGACCCTGCGCGTGGCCGGCTTCAGCGACGTGACGATCGAAGCGCGCAGCGAGATCGAACGCCGCTACCTCGCGCCGCGCAACGAGAAGACGCCGCTCTCCGAGCGCTTCCACCTCGTGACGGCGATCCGCTAGCGCGACCTCGCCCGCCCGAGCGGCCTGGGAGTCCGACTTGAAGTTCTGGCAGTCGCTCATCTTCTGCGAGCCCGATCAGCTCTGTCCGCTCGCCGTCAGCATCGAAGCGCTCGGCTACCACGGCGTCGTGCTGCCCGACCACGTCGCCCTACCCGAACGCACATCGTCTTCCTACCCCTACTCGGAATACGAGCTGGATCCCCGGGCCGAGTTTCTCGACCCGTGGCCGGCGATCGCCGCGATGGCCGCCGTCACGACGCGGCTTCAGTTCAGCACCTACGTGTACATCCTGCCCATGCGAGACCCCTTCAGCGTCGCCAAGAGCCTCGCGACCACCTCGATCCTGTCGCAGGGCCGCGTCGCCCTCGGTCTCGGTGTCGGCTGGCTGGCGGAAGAGATGTCGCTCCTCGGGCACGCCTTCGAAGGCCGGGGGGCGCGCAGCGACGAGATGATCGAGATCATGCGCGCGCTCTGGTCCGAGGGTCGAGCCGAGTGGCACGGCGAGCATTTCGATTTCCCGCGCGTCCACGCCCGCCCGACACCGAGCCAACGCATTCCGCTCTATGTCGGCGGCCACAGCGCAGCCGCGATCGAACGTGCGGCGCGATGTGACGGATGGATGGGGCTCGATTTCGCAGAAGAGGACATTCCCGGGGTCGTCGAGCATTTGCGACGCGCGCGCGACGCGACGGGAGCGAGGCCGAGCCAGGGCGACGCGCGCTTCGAGATCATCCTCTCGCCACGCGCGACGCCCTCCCGCGATCTCTATCGGCGACTCGAGGACGCGGGTGTGACGGGAGTGATCCTGCCGTCCTGGGCGCTGCAGGACGGCGACTTCGGCTCGCTCGAGGCGAAGCGCTCCCAGCTCGAGCGGTTCGCCGAAGCCTTCCTCTGAAGCGGGGCCGATCGGCGAAGGGCCAAGACCGAACGAACGTGCTCTGGTCCCGGGCGGCTCGATTCCGAGCGGCGTGATCTGATCCGGTCCGGGCTCCCGCGCTTTCATGCGGTGCCGGCCCTCATCGGTTCGGCGCCAGCGCTTCGATCGCACGCCAGTCGATCCCGCCAGCGAGGCCGTCGGGATGCACGAAGTGGATGCAGAGCTGGGTGGCGCCCGCCTCGAGATGGCGCGAGAGGAAGGACTCGATCCGCGTCTCGTCGCCCCAGGCCACCGTCTCGTCGATCAGCCGATCCGATCCACCTGCCTCGAAATCCACGTCCTCGAGTCCGTAGCGGCGCCACGTCTTGCGGTAGTTCTCGAGTGCGATGTTGGTCGCGCCGGCGGCCCGGGCGGCGTTGCGCGCCTTGTCGGGATCGGTTTCGAACACGACCTTCACCTCCGGACACAGGAACGGATCGGGACCCAGGATCGCCCGCGCATCGCGGGTATGGCCCGGCGGCATGAAATAGGGATGCGCGCCCTGAGCGCGATCGCGTGAGAGCGCCAGCATCCTGGGCCCGAGCGCCGCGAGGACGCGCGGGGGTCCGGTCTGTTCGACCGGCCCGGAATCGGGCGCTGCATCCGGCCCGAGGAAGATGCTCATGTCGGGTCCGCGATCCATCGCGTCGAGATAGTCGCGCATGCTCGTGAGCGGTGGCCCATAGACGAGACCGTGCATCTGCTCGACGATCGGTGGATGCGAGACGCCGAGACCGAGCAGGAAGCGACCGCCCGATTGCTCGTCGAGGGTGCGATGGGCCGCCATCATGACGGCAGGTGCCCGCTCGAAGATCGGAACGATCCCCGTCGCCAGGATCAGCTCGTTCGTCTCGGCGAGGAGCTGCGACGCGATCACCATCAGATCCCGGCCGATCGCCATCGGATGCCAGAGTGCCGAATAGCCCAGGCGCTCGATTCGCTGAGCGGCCTCGACGCGCGCCTTCTGATCGTAGCCGTCGAGCGAGATCCAGATCGCACGTGGACCCAATTCCATGCCGTCGCCTCCTTCGTCGATGCGCCTCGCGCCGCCGGATTATGTCAGGCGAGAATCCCACTGCCAGGGTCCGGACGCGGGCGATCAGCTCGACGTCGCTCCTGCCCGTGTGTGCGGGATCAGCTCGACGTGGACTCAGACCGTGTGTGCGCGAGATCGCTCCGGATCGTCCGCGCGGCGACTCCGCACGCGATCGCGGCCAACACGAACCCCAGCGAGAGCCACACCAGGCCCCAACGAATCGCCTCGTCGCCGTAGCGCGCCGCCAGCCGAACGTTCAGGTCGCCGACCAGCAGAGGACCGATCCCGCTACCGATACCCGAGCCGGTGAGGGAAAAGAGCGCGGCGGCCGAAGCACGCATCCGCAGCTTGGCGAGACCCTGAACGGCTGCCAGGAAGGGCGCGCTGTGCATCGCGCCGACCACGGAGCTGACGATGCTGAATCCGAAGGCGACGGGAAAGGGCGGCAGGCCCCAGGGCAACGTGACCCGATCGGCCGCTGGCCAGAGCAGGAACGCGAGCATGAACGGCAGCGAGCCAACCAGACTCAGAATCGGCACCCAGAGGTGCGCACGCGCGTCGCGCTCGTTCCAGCGATCGCAGAGCCAACCGCCGAGGAAGAGTCCGATCATCGACGGAACCGGGGTCGTCAGGAAATACCAGGTACCCGCCGAGCCCGAACCCATGTCGTAGACACGGCGGATGAAGGTCGGCTCCCAGGCACCCTTGCCCGACGTGTAGAGAAGCGCGAATCCGTGCGCGACGAGCAGCCAGCGCATCGACGGCAGCGATAGCAGGTAGCGACAATCCTCGAGGAGATTGCCGCTTGCCTCGCGACTCGCGTCCCGCCCCTCCATCGCGCCGCGTGACGGCTCGCGAATCGTCAGCCGAAAGACGAAGGCAACGACGAGGCCCGGCACGCCGGCGATCAAGAACGCCGCGCGCCAACCCCAAAGCTCGTTGATCCAACCCCCACCCGCCATCCCGACCGCGAGACCGAGGACGGCACCGATCGAGATGAACGACAGGCCGCGACTGCGACCTTCGGGCGGGATCGAGTCCGAGATCAAGGACTGGATCGCCGGTCCCGCGCTCGCTTCGCCTAGCCCCACGCCCATTCGCATCGCGAGCAGCTGTGCGAACTGGCCGACCCAGGCCGTCGCGATCGTGAAGAGGCTCCAGACTGCGAGCCCGAGCGCGATGATGTCGCGCCGCACGCCTCGGTCGGCCCAGCGTGCCAATGGCAAGACGGAGACGGCGTAGACGACCGTGAAGCTCGGTCCGAGGATCCAGCCGAGCTGGCGGTCCGTGAGCCCGAGATCCGTCTTGATGTCATCGAGC
This sequence comes from Myxococcota bacterium, assembly GCA_965223565.1. Lineage (GTDB taxonomy): Bacteria > Myxococcota_A > UBA9160 > UBA9160 > UBA4427 > UBA4427. The sequence continues at coordinate 32,942 of CBDCWV010000013.1, forward strand.
AGGATCGCCACGACGTGGCGGTCGACCGTGCTCAGCATCATCACGAGAACGACCGCCGCGAGCAGATAGCGCGTATAGCGGTCGTTCCCCGACGGCGACCCCGACATCACTGGGCGGGACGTGGGCCCCTAGGCACCGACTCCGCCGCGCAGGAGGCGACCCGAGTGGACGTGGGTCTCCTTGTCGTCTTCGATCGTGACCTCGCCGTTCACCAGCACGTAGCGATAGCCGGTGCCGGCGGAGGCGACGCGGTACTCGTCACCCGGCAGATCGTGGCGGAAATTCGGGAACTCGTAGTCGAGCTTCTCGTAGTCGTAGACGACGATGTCGGCGGCGGCGCCCTCGCGCAACACACCGCGATCGCGGAAGCCCGCGCAGAACGCCGGCAATGCGCTCAGACGCCAATGCGCTTCCTCGAGTGACAGGAACGCATGCTCGCGCACGTATTGCGAGATCAGCTCGGTCGCATAGCTACCGGCCGCGAGATATTTGAGATGCGCGCCGCCGTCGGAGAGCCCGGGGATCACCCATGGATTGTCGAGCAGCTGCTTGATGCCCTCGAGTCCGATGTCGAACTGAGGCACCTGGAAGCTCGTGGCCAGACCGTCGGAGACGACGAGATCGCAGATCGCATCGACGGGATGGACGCCGCGCTCCTCGGCGATCTCGCCGACGCTCTTGCCGACATATCTCTCGTTCTCGGACTTGGCGACCGTGACGACGCGCGCCTCGTCGACCCCGCCGATGAACATGTACTTGAGCGGCTGCTCGCGCAGCTCGGCGCGCACGGTCTCGTCGGCCAGGTTTCGGAGGATCTCGTCGTTGGGCACCTCCGGACCGGCGTATTTCTCCCAGACCGGACCCCAGATGTCCCAGTAATCGAACGTGAAGAGGAGCGGCGGATTCTGCGTGATCCCCTGACCGTAGATGCGCAGTCCCTTCTCGCTGCAGGCGTCGAACCAGCGGAAGAGATCTTCGTGCATCTCGATCATCAGGTTCGAGGCCGGCAGGGCCTGGTAGATGATCGGCGCGCCGCTGATCTCGGCGAGCTTCTCCCAATGCTCGCGCGGCATGTGGGCGCCGGAGAGCTCGATGAAGCCCTCGCCGCGATCGCCCAGCACCTCGGCGAGCGCAATCTGCGTCTCGGGCCACATCACGTCCGAGGGCATCGGCGTGCCGTCGAAATCGGACTGCGCGGCACCGCCCGAGGTCACGGCCGTGGGATCGCCGGGCGTGCCGAGCGTCTGCGACGACCAGCCGCAGGCGCCTGCGTCCATCGCCTCGTTCAGGAGTCGCTTGAGCTCCGCCGTCTCGGCCTCGGTCGGCTTGCGACCCGCCTTGGCGTCCTCGAGCCCGAGCACCCAGACGAGCAGGGGATTCACGCCGACATAGGGCAGCAGGTTGACCGCCTTCGGGACTCGATCGATGCTGTCGAGCATCTCGGGATAGGTCTCCCAATCCCACGGAATCGAGGCCTCCATGGTCGCCATCGGAATCGCCTCGACCTTCGTCATCGACTGCATCGAGCGATACTGCAGCTCCTTCTTGCAGGGCGCGAACCCGAAGCCGCAATTGCCGACCACGACCGACGTGACCCCGTTCCAGCCACTCGTCGTGAGGTAGGGATCCCAGAAGACCTGAGCGTCGTAGTGGGTGTGGAGGTCGATGAAGCCCGGCGCCACGACCAGACCGTGGGCATCGATTTCGCGAGCGCCCTCGCCCGCTTTGATGCGCCCCATGCGCGCGATCTTCCCGTCCTTGATACCGACGTCTCCCCGATAGCGGGGATTGCGTGCACCGTCGACGATCATGCCGTTACGAATGACGGTGTCGTAGCTCGCGCGATTTCCAGTGGACATGACGGGCGTTCTCCTGGCGGTCGTTGATTCGAGGGACTGGATCAGTATGCCCGAAATCGCGTGCCGCGGCCCCTATTGATCGACGACCTCGTCCATCAGGCGCCGATTCGGGACCGACCATTTCCGCTCTCCGTCACGAAAGAGCGTCGCGACCGGGCCGATCTGGTCGACCACGCCGCGCCGTCCCTCGACCTCGACGGGCTGGCCCTCCGGAAGCGTCTGTCGCAGGTAGTGACCGGCCAGGATCGCCCCCACGATCTCTCGGGCGCCCAGCGCGAACGAGAGCCCCATGCCGGCGGTGATGGCGGCGACGGTGACCGTGATGACCGTGACGAGGATCTGGGTATCGACTCCCAGCTGCTCGAGCGTCACGACGACGACCATCACGGCGATGCTCGTCTGCGCGACCGAGCCGAGGCCGCGCGCGTAGGAGAGCGAGGCCGCACTGGCAGCGGACGTCACGACGTTCCCGATGAAGCGCGCCAGAAAGATCCCCGCGGCGAGGATCAGCGCTGCCGAGATCACGTTCGGCACGTAGGCAAAGATGCGCGTGATCGCCGTGCTGACCGCATCCAGGCCGATGATCTCGGCGGCGCCCATCACGAAGAGGATCAGGATCAGCCAATAGGCGACGCTGCCGACGATCTGCGAGGGCTGGGCCGTGATCGAAGCGCGCTCGAGCGCTTCCATCAGACCCGAACGCTCGAGCAATCCGTCGAGCGAGACCTGGATCGAGCGAACGAGGATCGCGCGCACGAGCTTGGCCAGAAACCAGCCGATTACGAAGACGATGAGCGCACCGATCAGCTTCGGCAGGAACGCGATCGTCGTCGCCGTGACACTCGTCAACATGTCGATCAACATCGCCTGTATTTCCGAGAACTGCTCATTCATCGAAGTCGCTCCCCTCGCTTCCGTGTCGCCCGCCCGGTCGTTGCTCGGCCCGAGATCGGGGCGTTCGAACCCGTGGCCCGGACATCGGCATCGTGCCGTCCCGTTCGATTCCTGTCACGCGTGTGCCCGACGCGCTCCCGCGTCCGAAGAACGCAGCGAAGAGATCGAGCAGCGGCGCACAGAATCGGAGCAGGAAGACGAGGGTGGTCAGGTCGAGCAGGTCGCGACTCGTGATCTCCGCATGCACCTTGCGCATCGTCTCTTCGGGAAGCGCCGCAGGTACTTCGGGCAGGTCGTCGGAGAGGGCGCCGAGCAGCTCACGTACGAACGCCTCGTCGCCCGCCGGCTCCGCGTCCCACCCTTGCCGGCTGGCGCTTCCGAGCATTGCGGACGACGGCACGCTCGATCGCGGCGTGCGCGTGTTTCGCTCGTCTTCGTTCATGATCGCTTCCCCACCTTCGAGGCTCCCGAGGTCTGTTGCTCGTTGAGCGCCTCGCTCGCGGTCGCGGCGATCCAGGCGCGGCCACCGGCGCGACGGGCCTCGTAGAGCTCCCGCAGCCGTTTCGTTCCGCGCGATACGCGCATCTTGACGGCCGACTCGCTCAGCTCGAGCTCACGCGCGAGCTCGGGGTAGCTGTAGCCCTCGACGTAGCGCAGCATGATCGGGACGCGTGTGCCGGGATCGAGACGATCGAGCAGGTCGAGGATCAGATCGCGGAGTGCGACATCCGGCGGCTCGGGATGCTCGACGGGCGGCATCTGCTCCTCGGCCCGGGTACGCCGGCGCTGTTCGCTGGCGCGCTTGCGCAGCGTCATGCGGCAGGCATTGAGCGTCACGGTATTCAACCAGTGGAGGAACGGGCGCTCGAACCGAAAGCGCGGGAGATTGCGGAAGACCGCCAGGAAGACGTCCTGTACCGCCTCCTCCGCGTCGGCACTCGAACGCAGGATGCCGTAGGCCCGGGCATAGATCCGCGACGAGTATTTGCGAACGATCTCGTTGTAGGCCGTCGTGCCATAGGGCAGCTCGGCCTGTGCGCGCTCGACGAGCGCGCGGTCGGGGTCCGCGTCGTCCGCGTCCCGGTCGCAGCCGGACGACCCCGTAAGCGCAGGGGCTGCGCTCGCTTTCGGGCGCCGCGCGTGGGGATGCTCTGCTTGCTTCACGACCTTCTTCGCCCCGCACGGATCGAGCCGTACAGAATAGCCCGACGGGCGTTCGCCCCCAGCTCGATCGCCCGCTCAGTCGCGTCGTTTCGCGCCCGGGCCGCGCTCGGCCCGACTCCAGACGCCGTGGAGCGTAACCAATCGCAGCAGATCGCCCGCAAGAATCCGGTTGCGCACGCGCGCGACGATCCGACCGATCAGATCCGGGCTCGGCTCGGGTATCGCGGTCTGGGACGCGAGACGGAGCAGGCGCACGATCTCCGCGTCGCCGGGCTCGGCCTCTCCCTCGCCCCGTCGATCCGCGGCGCCCATCTCTATCCCCCTCCTCGGAAGATTCGAATGCCCACACGCGACCGGCCGTCACATCGGCGCGGCGTGGGGTCGGGCCACCGCTATATCCCGACTGCCACCCCGCTAGCGATCGTCCCCCTGCGACTCGACGACACCGACGTCCCCGACGTGACGAGCCACCAGGCTCCGGAACGGGATGCTCCCCGCTCCGTAGCGGATCAGATCCGCCTTGGCGTAGCGCGCGGACTCGGCTGAGATCGGCTTCGCGTCGCGCGCCTTCATGTGCGCCTCGCAGACGCGCTCCATCAAGACGAAGCTGCCGACCGACTCGGCGACGCTCTCGCCGACGGTCAAGAGCCCGTGATTGGCCAGGATCACGGCACGATTGCTGCCGAGGGCCGCGGCGATCCGGCGACCGCCGAAGGTGTCCTGAACCTGCACCTCTTCGTCGTCGAAGAGCGCGTGATCCTCGAAGAAGATGCAGGACTCCTGTGTGATCGGCTGGATCGCCCGACGTTCGGCGGCGAAGGGCGTACCCCAACCCGTGTGGACATGGGTTGCACTCACGATCTCGGGGCGTGCCGCCAGGATCGGTGCATGGATGTGATAGGCGGCCACGTTGATGCCGCCCTCCCCGATTCCCGCTTCGATCCGACCCTCCGGCCCGACGAGCACCAGGTCGTCCACGGTGGCCGCGTGGAAGGAGACGCCGTAGCGCAGCAGCCAGAAGCAGTCGCGGCGCTCGGGATCCCGCGCGCTGATATGGCCATCACCCGTATCGCCCCAGCGCTGGGCCGCCAGGAGCCGGTAGCCGAGCGCGACGTCCCGTTTTCGGCGGGAACGAACCTCGGATGGCGTCGGCGGCGACTCCGGCGCTCGTGCGCGCCCGTCGGACCGACCGGATCCCGCCTCGGCGTCGGATTCGACGCGTGCCGCTGTTCCCAGCTCGGTATCGGAATCGACGCGCGCTGCCGTTCTCGCCGCACCGCGCTTCGCGATCCCGGCGGGCGAGCTCATCGCGGGTGGCTCCCGCTCGCCGAATCGCCGGCCGCCGGCAGATCCAGTCCGTAGAGCTCCACGACGTTGTCGTGCAGGATGCGACGACGGACGTCGTCCGGAACACCGGCGAAGTTCTTGTCGATGAAGAGTCGTGAATCGGGGAACGTCGAGTCGGAATGCGGGAAATCGGATGCCCACATGTAGTTCTCTCGACCGAAGAGCGCGTGCGTCGCGGGTGCGACCGGATCGTCCTGGAAGGTCGCGTAGAGCTGGCGTCTGACATAGAAGCTCGGGGGCTCGGGCGGTGCATCGGGCCACATCGCGCGAAACTTCTCGTCACAGTGATCCATGCGGTACATGAAATGCGGCAGCCAGCCCGCGTCGTTCTCGGCCGAGACGAGCCGCAAGGACGGAAAGCGATGGAGTACCCCGCTGAAGACCAGGCGCGAAAGCGAGTCCTGGATCTCGTGCAGCACACTCATGTACCAGACACCGGGATGCGCACGTCCGTGGATCGCGTCGATCACGCCGCGACTCGTGCGACCCCGACCGGCGATGATGTGAAGCGAGACCGGCAATCCGGCGTCGGCGGCCGCCTGCCAGAAGGGGTCGTATTCGCGCGAGTCGTAGGGGCGCTCGTCGGGCGGGGCGCCCCAGACCATCAAGCCGCGCATCCCCTGCCCGGCGATCGTCTCGACGTCGCGGACGGCGAGCGTGACATCCTCGAGCGAGACGAGACCGATCCCGTAGAGTCGGCGCGCGTCGTGCTCGCAGAATTCGGCGAGCCAGGTGTTGTAGGCCTGAAAGCAGGCCCGCTGCAGCTCGCCATCCGGTAGGGCGAAGAGCTTCATGCCGAGCGTCGGATAGAGGATCTCGGCATCGATCCCGTCGAGCTCCTGATCGGCGATGCGTTCGACGGGATCCCAGCCCGAGGGGCGCGCCGACTCGTAGCCCTTGTCCTGAAACTCCGCGAGCTCCTTGCCGGAGCGCCCGGCCGCGAAGCCCCCGGCGATCGGAAACGGTGTCGCGCCCTCGGCGACGAAGAGCCAGGCCGGACCGGCCTCGGGGTTCGCGATCACGTGGGGTGCGCGGTCCCGGTAGCGCGCGTCGAGACGCTCGCGCCAGAGATCTGCCGGTTCGGTGACGTGTGAGTCGGCGGAAACGACGCCGTGCGGTGCCATGGGCTGCCCTCCCTGGAAGTCGTCCTTCATGTGCGGGCGACGGGAATGCCGACGGTCGGCCGGCGCACGGGCCGTGCCCGCCCCGCTCCGGTCGCTCCCGGAAGCGTATCTCAGGTGTAGGCGGGCCGAACGACGCGGTCGAATCGACCGGGCGGGGACGCACGCGTCCCCACGAGCCATCACGAGCCACCACGCGCGTCGAGGTCGGACGCGAATCGGACGCGCAGCGGGCGGATCAGCCCCGCAATACGCTCCCGGCCTCGATCTCTACACGACGCCCCGAGGCGTCGGCGAGCTCGACCTCGCCCTCGACGACCACGCCGCCGCCGAATACGAAGTCGCCGGTGACCGAGAATCGCCGACACTTCGCGAGCGAGGGGGGACCGGCTGGAAAGCGCGTCACGAGATCTTCGACGCGACCGAAGAATCGTGGATCGAGCTGGATCACGCATTTCGACGGATCGGCCGCCGCGGCTGGCACGAGCCGATGGTCCGGGGTCAAACGGTAGGCGTCGGACCACACTGCGAGCAGGTCGTTCGTTGTCTTGACCGGGGCGAAGCGCGTCCGCGGCACGACGAGCGCGCGGGCACCGTCGAAGCACTCGATCGCCGAGCCCATCGCGGTCTCCAGCTGGAGACAACGCGGGCTCTTCGGATCATCCGGATCGACGCGCTTCTCGTTCCGAATCACGGGAAGTACGGGACCCGCGGGGTCGTGGTCGAAGGCGGCGACGACCGCGAAGAGATCCAGCCAGAGGTTGTTGGTGTTGAAGAACCGGTGCTTCGACACGTCCTCGAAATGGACGCGGTCCGCTTCCGGACATTGCGCCGTCTCTCGCAAGACGAAGCGTCCGGCGCGCTCGGCGAGATGCCCGCCCTTGCGGTCCGCCTCCGTCCGCTCGGCGACCTCCATCACGAAGGGCAATCCCTCTCGCGCGAGCCAACCCAGGATCCGTGGCTCGAGCACGGCACCCAAATTGTCGGCATTCGAAACGAACGCATAGCGAATGCCTCGGTCGAGTAGATCGTCGAGCATCCCCTGCGACTCGAGCGCGATGTAGAGATCGCCGTGGCCAGGCGGACACCATTCGAGCTCGGAATCCGCCGGCCACTCGATCGGATCGCCGAGCCTCGCAGGCCCTCTACCGCGTCGCCCCTTACCGCCGTCGTCCACGAGCCCGACGCGCGGGACTCTGTGTTGGACGAAATCGATCGGCAGGCCGTCCAGACGCAACTCGGGATAGCGCTGGAGCGCGGCGAGCGTGTCCTCCCGCGTGCGGTAGCTGTTCATGAGCAGGAATGGAATCTCGCTTTGTGAGTCCGCGCGCTGGATCAGGATCTGTCGTGCGATCAGATCGAGAAACGTCGCGCCGTCGCGGACCGGCAACAGGCTCTTCGCGCCCGAGAGGCCCATCGAGGTCCCCAGCCCACCGTTCAGCTTGATGACGACCGTGCTGTCCAGCGCCTCGACGCCGGCCGCTTCGTAGTCCGCGAGCGTCTCGAGCGTCGGGAGCTCCGATACGGCATGGATGGACGCCTCCGGAATCTGTGTCTCGCCACCGTCGTCGACGAACTGGAGGGCGCGCAGGAACGAGGCGACCGCGACCGGCGGCATGCCGATCTCGGTCATCTTGCGGGTGAACAGGGCAGCTCGGGATTCGTCCATGACCACGTCTCGGGCGTTCCACCGGGGGGAGCGGCCCGATCGGGGCCGGGCGGAGCTCTCGAGTCGTCTTCGTCCGATGTACGCGTTCGCTTTCGCCCAATCGCACCCTGCGAGACGCAATCCGGCGGCAGAATCGGGCGCCGCCGCCATCGCGGACTATGCTCGCCTCGATCCTTCCGACTCGAGCGCCTCGGGTGTAACGGAGCTGGAGACGTGCCCGCCTCCGATCGATTAGTCTACGACCCCTTCGACCCCGGATTCCACGCCGGAGCGCATGCGGTCTACGGCACGCTCCGCGATCGACATCCCGTCTACCACAACGAAGAACGCGGGTTCTGGGCGATCTCGCGCTTCGCCGACGTCCTGCAGGCGACGCAGCAGATCGACGCGCTCACGACCGAGGGCGTCGAGGAAGGCGCCTCGCTCCTTCCGATGCTGAACTTTCTCGATCCGCCCAGACACGACCGCTTGCGTGCCCTCGTCTCACGCGCCTTCACGTTCAGACGCGTAGGCGAGATGGAGCCGCACGTACGCCGGATCGCCCGCGAGCTGATCGACGCGCTCGACGGTCGGGACGAGTGCGAGCTCGTCGAGGACTACGCGACGCCGCTCCCCGGCCGGATCATCGCGGAGATGATCGGCGTGCCGCCAGAGCGACGGGAGACCTTCCTCGGCTTCACGCGCCAGATGCTGACGACGAACCCCGACATCACGATCGCCGAGGCGATTCGCGAGCCCTCCGAACGCATCTACAGCGAATTCCGTCTGCTGCTCGACGAGCGTCGCAAGCGGGCGGAGGACGACCTGATGTCGGCGCTGCTCGAGGCGGAGATCGACGGAGAACGGCTGACGGACGAGGAGATCCTCGGCTTCTGCTACCAGCTCATCGTCGCCGGCAACGACACGACGACCTCGCTGATCGGCAACGGCGCCGTGCTGCTCGCCCAACATCCCAGCCAGCAGGCGCGGCTCGCCGCGGACCCGACGCGCATTCCCGACGCGATCGAGGAGATGCTGCGCTTCGAATCCCCTGCCCAGGCGCTTCCCCGTCGAACGCGCTCGCCCTATTCCCTCCACGGCCGCACGATTCCGCCGGACGAGCGTGTCTTGCTGGTCTGGGCCGCAGCGAACCGCGACGAACGCGAATTCGACGCACCCGAGGTGTTCGACACGCTGCGTCCGACGCCGCGACATCTCGCCTTCGGACACGGGATCCACTTCTGCCTGGGGGCGTCACTCGCCCGACTCGAAGCTCGAATCGCCTTCGAGGAGCTACTCGAACGGCATCCGACGTTCGCGTTGATCGAAGAGCCGAGCTGGCTGCCCTCGCGCTGGGCCCGAGCGCACGGCGAGATCCGGATCGCGCTTCCCCGCGACTGAGGGTGCGGCCGCGAACCGATCGCAACCTCCCCGCCCGCGCGCCGATCCGCCTAGCCGAGGCCCGATCATTCCGCAGAGGCGAGCAGCAACGCGATCGTCTCGGCGTCGACGCCCGCCTCCGCGAGGACCTCTTCCGTGTGCTGCGAGAGCATCGGCGCCGGGTGATCGCCCGCGAGCGGATGACGTGACATCCGCAGCGGCGGCGCGACGGTCTGGAACGGACCGTATTCGGGATGCTCGACGGTCGCGAACATACCCGTCCCCTCGGCGTTCTCGTCACGAATCGCCTCTCCGAGGGTGCGCACCGGCGCCCAGATCAATCGCTCCTTGGCGAGTCGTTCGCACCAGACCTCGAGAGGCGCTTCGGCGAAATGGCGATCGAGCACCTCGACGAGCTCGCGCGAATGCCGAAATCGCTCGGTCGCATTCGCGAAGCGAGGATCCTCGGCGAGGTCGCGCCGCCCGAGCGCCCTCGTCAGCGCGGGCCAGTAGCGGTCGGATTCGATCATCACGAGAAAGAGCCAACGATCATCCTGGCAGGCGTAGTGGTTCCAGAGCGGGTTGCGCGGTGCGCGGCGATCGTGCCGCGGTGGCGTTTCGCCGGTCGCGAGCGCATTCGCCGTATCGTTTCCGTTGATGTAGTACCCGATCTGTTGAAGTGCGACGTCGACGACCTGACCCTCGCCGCCGGAGTCACGCATGCGTAGCGCCGCCAGGATGCCGGTCACGAGCGCGAGCGATGCCGAGTGGTCTCCCACTCCGGGCCGCATCCAGCCCGGCGGCGCCTCGAGATCTCGCAGGTGGTCCATCAGACCCGACATCGCCCAGAACGCCGTGTAGTCGAAGGCCGGATCGTTGGCTCGATCCCCGTCGGGCCCGTAGCCCGAGAGGCGCGCGACGATCAGCTCGGGCCGATCGGCCCGAAGCCGTTCGGCGTCGAGCCCGTATTTCTCGAGCCGCGCTGGCAGGACGTTCGTGATCACGACGTCGGCCGTCTCGATCACCCGGTGCAGCGCCGACCTCGCCTGCGGCAGTGCCAGATCGAGGGCGAGCGAACGCTTGCCCCGATTGTCCATCTCGAAGGGGGCTCCCGCCTTGAAGTCGGAGTCGAATCCCGCGAGTCGCGGGCTCGCGTGGCGGAAGATCTCCCCCCACGGCACCTCGACCTTGATCACGTCGGCGCCGAGATCCGCGAGCAGCGCACCCGCCGCCGGGACGGCGACGAAGCTCGCGATCTCGACGACTTTGATGCCTTCGAGCGGCGCCGACATGTGCTCCTCCCTCTACCGCAGCTGGCCCGCGCGCGGGCTCAATCGATTCCCAGACGGTAGACGCGAATCGCCGTCCCCCGAAACATCGCTTCCTTCTCGTCTTCCGAATAGCCCGCCGCGAGCTTCTTGAAGGCATTCCACAAGACGTCGTAGGAGAGCGACAGCTTGTCGACGGGAAAGTTGCTCTCGAACATGCAGCGCGACGGCCCGAAGACGTCGATCGCATGCTCGTAGTAACGACGATAGGTCGCAACGAACGCGTCGGAGGTCGGGGGATCGGCGCGCTTCTCCCAACCGAACCCGCACCACGGCATCGCGAGACCACCGAGCTTGACGAACGCATTCGGGCATTCGGCGACGAGCCGCAGGTTCTCCTGCCAGACGGGAAAGATCTCGTCCTGCTTGCCAGCGTAGGGGCCCGCCCCGAGCGACGAGCCAAGATGATCGACGACGATCGGCGTGTCGGGAAAGGCACGGGCGAGTGCCGCGAGATGAGGCAGCTGCGTGTGGTACTGGTGCCCGTCGAAGGCGAGTCCGCGCTTGGCGACCTCCGCGAAGCCGGCTCGAAACGCAGCCTCGCCATAGAGATCGAGATTCGACGCCGCCTCGACCCGATCGATTTCCGGGCTCGGATCCCAGAGTCCCATGTCGCGCACCCCGCAGAAGAGCGACGAGGCCGCGAGGTGCGCATCGAGCGTCTCCCCCGCGATCGATCCCGTGTAGAGACGAGCATCCCCGATCACGCCCGCGATCCGAAGCGACGACGTCGACTGCTCGGCCGCGCGCGCGAGGCCGTCGACCCACTCCGTTTCGCCGACGGGCTGGAGATGCTCGGCACCTCCCTTGCGGTAGCCCTCCTCGCACTCCATGTAGACGGCGTACTCGACGTCGTGTCCACGCGTGTCGCGTTGGAGGTCCTCGAGGCGATAGCTCGGGAAGGTCTCGTTCTCGACGAAGAAATGGAAATGTGGATCGACGATTCGTCGATCGGGCTCGAGGATCGGCTCCTGCGTGCGCGCCAGCCAGTCTTCGCGCAGGGACAGCCCGCCCACGTCAGGGCAGACCCGCGCCGGGTACGTCGACTTGCACGGCTTCGATCCGCCCGGCCGCAAGCGGGATCGAAGACGCGATGCTCGCGGTCGGCGCCGTGATCAGGAAGAGCGTTCGTCGATCTCGTCCGCCTAGCATGCAGGCGATCGCGGGACGATCCGCACTGCCGATCCGATCGGTGACCTCGCCACCCTCGCGCAGGCGCAGGAATTCGTTCGTGGTCGGGCTGGCGACCCAGACCGCGCCTTCCGCGTCGAGACAGATGCCATCGGGTGCTGCGCCATCCGGCAGCGGCGCGAAGACCCGGCGCCCGGAGAGATCACCTGCCGCGTCGATCGTGAAGGCCGAGAGCCGCGCGCGTCCGCTCTCCGCCACGATCAGGCTGCGACCGTCCGGTGTGATCACCATGCCGTTCGGGGCCATCAGATCGTCCGCGACGGGACCCGCGGCTCCGTCGGGATCGACGCGTACGAGCCGGGTCGGTCGGGGATCGATCGGCTGCACCTCGAGGTCGAAGCCGATATTGCCGATGTAGGCGCGGCCCGTCGCGTCGACGACCATGTCGTTCAGATGGCCGCCGCACCAGGCGGAGAGGTCGGCGACCTCGCGGAGCGTTCCGCCGTCGAAGCGCATCAGACGATGGTCCTCCATCGACACGACCAGGAGTGCTCCGTCCGGTTGCCAGCCGAGTCCCGACGGTCGGCCCGGAACACGAACGACCGTCTCGAGTCGGCCTTTCTCGACGACCCGATAGACCTGACCCGCGCCGATATCGGAGAAATGAAGCTGGTCCTGATGCCAGCGCGGACCTTCGCCGAAGACGATGCCGTCGGCCCAGGTCGTCCTGTCGTGCGCGTCCTTCATCCTCTGCCCACCCGTCCCGTCGTCACTGCCGCGATCGCCGCTCGACTCGAATCGTCCGATGGCCTCGGCCTGGCAAGGGTAACGTCTTTTTCGTCCGTCGATCCGCCACCTGTGACGGCGATGGGTTTCTGGCCGCGTTGCGCTACGAACTCGAGGGCGAGCGCGCCAGCACGATGCGTTCGAGCGTGGTGAAGACGAATGACGCTGCGACCTCTTTCCATTCGCGCTCCTCGGTCCACCACCCGAGTCGTGTCGCGTGGGCACCGCACCCGGCAACCGGGTCGCCACGCCGTGACCGATTCGACCGCCGCGCTGATCGGCTGCCTCGCGCTCGCGCTCGCTGGTAGCAGCGTCAGTGGACCCTCGAGCGCCGCGGACGGACCCCGCGGAGCGCTCGCGGTCGCGCAGAGCTGCTCGGATCGGACGTCCGTTCGTCGGGCTTATTTCGGCGACCTCCACGTCCACACCTCGCTCTCCTCCGATGCGTTCGTCTTCGGCACGCGAATCCGACCGGACGACGCCTATCGATTCGCCAGCGGCGGGGGCCCGGCACCGATGAACGTGATCACGCAGACGGGCCTCCGTCAGGCGACCGCGCGGATCCCCCGCCCCCTCGACTTCGCGGCGGTCACCGATCACGCGGAGATGATCGGCGCAGGGGTCGTCTGCACGGTGCCGGGGAACCCCGGCTACGAGAGCGAGGTCTGCCAACGATTCCGGGCACCTTGGAAATCGATCGGCACGCTCGAAGAGGGCGTCGCGACGATCGTCGCCCTGCTTGCCGATCTCGACGGTGAGTCCGTCTGCGGCAAGCAGGGAGAACGATGTCTCGAGGGCATGCGTACTGCCTGGCAGGAGATCCAGGACGCCGCGGCACGCTTCGACGATCCCTGTCGCTTCACGACCTTCGTCGCCTACGAGTACTCCAACAACCCCGAGCTCTCGAAAGTCCATCGCAACGTCATCTTCCGCAACGACCGGGTGCCGACGCTCCCCGTCTCCTCGCGAATCGTGCCGAGCGCGTTCGGCCTCTGGCAACAGCTCGCCGCGGAGTGCATCGACGCCGGCACGGGCTGCGACGTGTTGACGATTCCGCACAACCCCAACCTCAGCAATGGCCGCACCTTTGCCATCCCGGGCCACCGGGGTGAGCCGCTCGCCCGCCAACGCCAGACGGCTCGTCTACGCGCCTCGCTCGAGCCACTCGTGGAGATGTTCCAGATCAAGGGTGACTCCGAGTGCCGCAACGGGCTGGCGGGCGTGCTCGGCGGTCCCGACGAATTGTGTGCGTTCGAGAAGTACCGCGCCCCACGACGCGATACGGCGAATCGAGTCGTCGAAGATTGTGGCGATGGCGTCGGTGGCGGTGCACTGCTGGGACGCGGTTGCTTCACGCGCCGCGATTTCGCGCGCTATGCGATCGCCCGCGGGCTGACCGAGGAGAAGCGCCTCGGCGTGAATCCCTTCAAGGTCGGCTTCATCGGCAGCACCGACATCCACGAAGGCCTGCCCGGCGATACCGACGAATGGGTGCGCGACGGCGTCCTCCGACCCCAGCGCACGAACAGCTTCGGCCAGGACAACCCCGGCGGACTCGCAGCCGTCTGGGCCGAGGAGAACACGCGCGAGGCGATCTTCGACGCGATGAAGCGACGCGAGACCTTCGCGACGAGCGGGCCGCGGATCGAGCTCCGAATGTTCGGCGGTTGGGATCTGCCCGATGATCTCTGCCTGGGTGCCGACTTTGCCGCGCGCGCGGATGCGGCCGGGGTCCCGATGGGCGCGGATCTACCCCCCCGCGATCCGAGACGGAGGGCGCCCGCGCCGCGCTTCGCGCTCTCGGCCATGGCCGATCCCGGCCTACCAGGGCATCCGGGCGGACTTCTCCAGCGGCTCCAGATCATCAAGCTGACCTCAGACGACGAGGGTCGGGCGATCCAACGCGTCGTCGACGTGGCCGGCGGGGAGAACGATGCGAGCGTCGATCTGGCGACCTGCCAGCCGAAGGGCGGCGGATCCGCCTCGCTCTGCGCGAGCTGGTCCGATCCCGACTTCGATCCGGAGAAGCACGCCGCCTACTACGCGCGTGTCATCGAGAATCCGAGCTGCCGCGCCTACACGCGCGCCTGTCTCGCACTCACAGGGGAAGACCGCCCGACCGCTTGCGACGACGCGACCATTCCGCGAATCGCACAGGAGCGCGCCTGGTCCTCACCCATCTGGTATGTGCCCTGAGAGGTGCCGCGCCAGCCCGAGTCAGTTCGCGTCGTCGCAACAGAGGGCACGTACCTTTCTCGTGAGCTCCCTCGCATGCGTACGCGAGAGGATCTCGCCCGCGAGCGACCGGCCGCCGATCGACCGGCCCAGTCGCGACTCGAGGCGAGCCCGGACCAGATCGATCTCGAGCGCACCCGGGCTCAGGCGCTTCGCCGCGTCGACCCAATCGCGCGCCCGTTCGGCCTCTTCCCCTTCGACCAAGTAGCTCTTCGCCAGGCCCAGCAAGACCGACGCACGCTCCGGCGCGAGCTCTAGGCTGGCACGCAGATCTGCCCGGCTTCGCTCGAGCTGTTGCGCGCGCATCGCTTGGGTCGTCGCCGCGCTCGCGATCGCCAGCCGCGCCAGGCCCAGTCTCGCCATCGCGATCGGATTGCCGGCCACGCGATCCGACCCCGCGACCGCCAACGCCCTGGCCTCACCCGTCCGGCCCGAGCGTGCCATCGCGAGCACCCGTCCCGCCCACGCCGCCGAGCGAATCGCGTCGCCGCCCCGCGGCGGGATCTCGACCCTCCCCTCCGATGCGGCCGCGGCTCGTTCGGCGCCAGCGGCTCGTTCAGCGCCGGCGGCTCGTTCGAAATAGTCGAGCGCGAGCGTCGGACGCCCGAGCGCGAGTGCGAGCTCGGCCAGCCGATCGCGCGCGAGCGCGCGCGAAATTCGCTCGACAGCGAGACCGGACGGTCGGATTCCCTGGATATGCAGCTGCTCGACGCGGTGCCGGTCCTGCTCGAGATGGGCGTAGACACGTTCGGTCAGCGCCTCCGGGCTGCCGAGCGCTTCGGTTGCGCGAGTCAGTCGCGACGGTGTCCCGCTCTCGAGCGCGCGTACGAGCCGATTCATCGCGGCGGCGCTCGTGCGGCGGTCCCGGTCGTCGTAGAGCAGCGTATGGAGCAATGCCCAGCTCTGGGATTCGAAGAGCTGTCGCTCCGCCGGAGACGCCTTCGAGAGCTCCCGGCGGCGCATGACGCCGGCGAGATCCGAGCGGCGCCAGTCGAGCACGCGGCGTCGGTGCTCGGCATGCGATCGTCCGATACGCGCCGAGCTCGGCGACACATCGATCGTCGCTGCGATCTGCGCGCGCCCCTCTTCGTACCAGAGCGGCGCCCATCGCTTCAGCCGATCGCGCAGGATCCAATGGGCGTAGCGATGGCGCAGATCGCCGTCGATCCGTTCCGTGAAGTCGCCTGCCGCACGGATCATCAAGAGCGGACCATCGGGCGTCGGGACGAGCGAGGCCGAAGCGCCTCGTTCCGCGAAGGGGCGCGCGAGCCCCCGCGCGTCGAAGGCGATGACCCGTATCGGACGGCGATGCGGATCGCGGTTCTCGCCGTCGCCCGCGAAGCCGACTGCGTTGAGCACTCCGGCGTGGAAGACCTCGAGGTCACGCGCGAGCGCCCGGCTCGCTCCGTCACCGAGACTGCTCGTGACCAGGAAATTCGACGTCCGTAGCTCGACGTAGTCCTGGTTGTACGGCGACTGCGTGGCACAGGCACTCGACCAGAGCGTCGCGACCACGAGCACCAGCTGCCGACCCCACGCGAATCGCGGGCACGGATCTGCCCGGCAATCTCCCTCGACCAAGCGACTAATCATCGATCCTCGCCACGATCCGCCCCATGACCCGACGTTCCGCGACGTCGCGCAGCGCCTCGGG
>CBDCWV010000014.1:0-9349 GCA_965223565.1 Myxococcota bacterium
TCCCGCCCGTGCCGGCGGCAGTGATGATATGTGAGAGCGCGAAGCTCGTGACGGTGATGTCCGAGCGTGTACCCGTGGGAGTTCCGTCGAGCGTCGCGCCCAGACAATCGCAGGAGTCCTCGATCACCTGCAGGCCGTGCCGATCGGCGATCGCACGGATGTCGTCCCAGTTCGGACAGTTTCCGATCAGGTTGGGCGCGAGGATTGCCTTCGTGCGAGGGCCGATGGCCCCTTCGATCTGGTCGACGTCGATCTGGAAGGTGTCTTCCGTCACGTCGACGAGCACGGGTACGAGATTCGTACGCAGGATCGATGCGATGTCGGTCGAGAACGTGAGCGCGCTCGTCAGCACCTCGTCGCCGGGCTCGAGGCCGAGCAGCTCGACGGCCAGATAGAGCGCCGAAGATCCCGAGTTGACCATCACGCCGCGCGCCTTGCCGAAGGCCGCGGCGACGAGGCGCTCCATCTCGCGGGTGTGCTTTCCGAGGCGAAGCGCCGTCGCCCCACCGCGGAGGACCGACACGACGGCCTCGATCTCCTCCTCGTCGTGCACGCTGCCGGCGTATTCGATTCGCTTCATTCGTTGTCCCTCGACGTGTCTCGCACCTTCGGAGAGGCCGTGGCTGCCTGCTGCGCTCGCGCATGGATCTCGGCGCCGCGTTGTTGCTCGATTTCAGCCTCGGCCCAATCGGCGCCGTCCGCCTCGCCGGGTCCCGGAAAGGACGGCGTGATGGCGATCCGGCGGATCGTCTCCCGGGAAGCGAGCGCATTGACCACCTGCTCGGCGACGGACTCGGGCGCCATCATGCGACCGTAGAGGTAGTCGAGCGTGACCCATTTCTGGGTGATCGCGAGCAGCTTGTCCATGTCGTGATCGAGGCCGAACTCGGAGATCGTGTCGCCGGTCGCGATCGATGTGAAGGCGACCTGGCGATGTTCGCCCTGCCACGCCTCGATCAGGGCCTCGAGCGCGCGCTTGCTCACGACGTAGGTCGCTTGCTCGGGCCGCGGCGGCGAGTCGTCGATCACGATCGACGAGATCACGACGAATTTTCCGCGTGATGCCTCGAGGTGGCCGATCGCCGCGTTGAGGATCAGGCTCACGCCGACGAGGTTCGTCTCGAGCACGGCCCGCCAATCCGCGGCCCGGATCTCTTCGATCGGTCCGAAGGTCGAGATGCCCGGCGAGTAGACGATGGCGTCGAGCCCGCCCATCTCGCTGACCGCATCGGCCACGACCCGCGCGCAGGAAGCCTCGTCACGCACGTCGCAAGGCCGTGCGAAGACCTGACGCCCCCCCTCGGCGACCGTCTCGTCGAGTCGCTCTCGACGGCGGGCGGCCACGCAGACCCGCGCGCCTTCGGCGGCCACCGCGAGGGCGGATGCCCGGCCGAGTCCGGAGGAGGCCCCCAGCACGAGAACCCGCTTGTCCAACAGCCGCATGCCCGCTCCCATTCAGCCAGCCGAATCCGGGATTCCGGCTCCGATCGACCGGGCTCCGGTCGATCAGCGAGCGCCCGAGCATATCCGAATCGCCCGACGCATCTCAATGCGCTCGGTGCCGACCGATGGCCGTGCTCCCAAGCCCGTTTCGCAGCGCGTGCTGCTAGGCTCGCTCGGGCTTCTCGCGGAGACGATCCGCTCGCAGCTCGAGGGAGACGCCATGGCAATCGAAAAGGGCCGTCACTTCGAGCGGATCGAGACGAACGGAATCCGCTTGCGCTGCGTGGTCGAGGGCGACGGACCGCTCGTGATCCTGATGCACGGCTTCCCGCAGTGCTGGTATCTCTGGCGTGATCAGATCGACCCATTGGTCGCCGCCGGCTGGCGCGTCGCGGTCCCCGACCAACGCGGCTACGGGGGCTCGGACTGTCCGCCCGATGTGGCCGACTACGGCATTCGCGAGCTCGCCGCGGATATCGATGGACTCGCGACCGCGCTCGGGCACGACGACTACGCGCTCATGATCCACGATTGGGGTGCGATCGCGGGACATCACGTCGGCCTGCTCTACCCGGAGCGGGTCCGTGCGATCGTGACCCTGAGCGTGCCCTACGTGCGGGATCCGAGCTGGGCGGCGATGTGTACGCAGGCGTTTCACGGCGACCACTTCTTCTACTGGGCGCATTTCCAGCGCCCCGGCGTCGTCGAGGCGGAGCTCGAGCGCGATCTGCGACGAAGCCTGCGCGCGATGATCTGGGGAGGCTCGGGAGATGGACCCGAGCCCGAAATGAAGCCGAAGCCCGCGGACAGCCTCTTCCTCGAGCCGATGCCGGCACAGCCCGAAGAGCTCCCCGATTGGATCAGCGAGAACGAGATCGACTACTACGTCGAGCAGTTCGCACGAACGGGCTTCACCCCGTCGGTCAACTGGTATCGGAACATCCCGCACCTGCACGCACAGACGCCCGAGCTCGAAGGCGTGAAGATCGCAGCCCCGACGTATTTCATGCAGGGCACCCGCGACGCGGTTCAGTATTTCATTCCCTCTGCGGGGCTCGCCGATCGCCACGAGGATCTGCGCGCGATCGTGCCCGTCGAAGGCGCGGGCCACTGGCTGCCGCTCGAAGCGGCCAAGGTCGTCTCCGACCACGCCACCCGCTTTCTCGCCGAATTCAGATAGCGCGAGGCGAGCGGACGACCGGATCTTCGCAGCGCGCCGGCTGCCCGCTCGCCTCAGTCGAAACGAGCCGGGAGCATCATCGCGACCGTGCCGTCCTGCACGACTTCGCGTCGTTGATTCACGACCTGGAGCGCAAACTCGACGATCGCCTTGTCGGGTCGGCTGCGGGAGGGTGTGACGGCGACGGGCTTGTGTCGCGTTCGCAACGTATCCCCGACGTAGATCGGCGCGAGCAGTCGCCACGAGTCACCGAGGTGACCCGCGAAGCCCGAGGACGGCATCGGGACGCGCAGCAGCTCGCGAAGGTATTCGCCGAAGGCGATGCAGAACGTCCACATCGGAGGCGCGATGCGCGCACCGAACCGCGCGCTCCGCGCGAACTCCTGGTCGAGATAGAGCGGATTTCGCTCGCCCGTGAAGTTCGCGTAGTTGACGAGATCCGCTTCGGTCACGGTCCGACCCGGACTCTCGCCACGCGGTCCGCAGACCAGGAGCTCCTCCGCGCTCGAAGGCCTCGCCGCTTCGCCTTCCGTGTCGCCGTCGAGATCGAGCAGGGCTGGTGCGTCCGGAAGCGAAGCACCGATTCCTCGCGGATCGCCCGACGCGACGCTGACACCCCCGACCGTGGTGATCTCGCCGTGTTGGTTCACGACCTCGAACGCGGTGTCGATTCTCCCCCCGCCCGTGAGTCCTTCGACGCAGGGACCGTCCCCATCTCGGCAGCGTAGGGAAAAGAGATCGCCGACATAGACCATGCGTTCGAAGCGAACGCGCAGGCCGGCAAGCCATGCCCCCGGATCTCCCTGCGCGAGACGCTCGGGCGCGTGCTGGGCCAAGGCACCGAGCGACCAGGCCGCCGAGAGCAGTCCGTGCGCGATCGTTCCGCCCATGCCCGCGCGGGGGCCGTAGTCCTGGTCGAAATGCATCTGCGCGTAGTCACCCGTCAGACAGCCGAAGGTCTGGATCGCTTCGCTCGTGACCGTACGATGGCCATGAGCCGCGCCGGAGGTGTGCGGATCGCTCGTCATGGGCCGGGATCCTACTCGACTCGACCCGGTCGGCATGGGCGACAGGCGTCGCGCGGGCTCGCGGCTCGCGCTCGACCGACGCATTGATCGGAACGCGCTGAAGGCGACGCCCCCAGGGCCTCGCCGTGCGTGTGCGACCCCAAAACAACGCAGCGACCCGGGACGTCCGTCGCCGCCTCGAGACGTCCGAATTCGCCTGACACGATCGGGCGCCGCGCGACACAATAGAGTGGATGGCAGGCCCGACGGCCGTACGAAGCACGCTCGTCCTGCGGGCCTTCGAGCGGGAGAGGCGGCACGCATGGACTTCGACCAGCTGCGCATCTTCCTCGTCCTCGCGGAAGAACGAACCTTCCTCGGGGCGGCCAAGCGACTCGACACGTCGCGCTCACGTGTGCGACGCAAGCTCGATCGGCTCGAGGCCGAGGCCGGCACCGCTCTGCTCGACCGCGGCGCGCAGGGCCTCGAGCTGACCGCCGCCGGCGAGGCGCTGGTCCGACGGGGACGTGCACTGCTCGAAGAGGCGGAGCATCTGATCCGACACGTGCACGACGTGGGGACCGAGCCGTCCGGCTGGCTCACGATCGCGATGCCCTACGCGCCGCCGCCCAGTGGTTGGGACCAGACCCGGCGCACGCTGCTCGAACACTATCCCGAGCTCCGTCTGGCCTTTCGCCACGCGGATTCCCCGGTCGCGCTCGCACCCGACCAGGCCGAGCTCGCGCTCACGTTCGAAGAGGAGATTCCGGACGGCTTCGAGATTCGTGAGCTCGATGCCTTTTCCCTGCGCCTCGTCGTCAGTCCGCGCTACGCGGACCGGAAGGGCCTGCCAGCCGAGCCCGACCAGCTGGATCGCCATCGCGTCGCAGTCTGGCGTCGGCCCGACCGACCGACGGATACGATCCCGCTCGCGGACGGGCGCTCGATTCGCATCACGCCCGTCCTGACGAGCGACGATCCGACATCGCTCTACCGGATGGCCAGTCGCGGCGAGTGCATTGCCTACCTACCGGCTTTGCCGGCGCTCGATGATCCCGCGCTCAAGGTGCTCTTCCCGGAGCAGGTGGTCGGACGAGTTCGTCTGCGGCTGGCCTATCCGCAGGTCTTTGCCGATCTGCCGAGTCTGCGTCGATTCGTCGAGGAGACGACGAGCCACGATTCCCGACGGCTGCAATCTCACCCAGGCGAAGCCCCGTCCGCCGGCTGAACCATCCCGCTCGACCCCCGTCCCTGCCAGACCGCAATGGGATGCCCATCCCGTGTCGACTCGTCTATCGTCCTCCGTCCGCCGGGCCGATCGCTCGGAGGCTTCATGCGCGAGGGAGGGGACGATGTCGACCGAGGACACGAAGCGAGAGCGACACGAGGCGACAACCGCCGCGGGTCTCAATCGTCGGCGCTTTCTCGGCGGTGCGGCCACGAGTCTGGCGCTCGGTACTGCGGGCGCGCTCGCCTGCGGCGACGATCGGGATCAGAGCGCGGAACCGGAGATCGCGTGGGATCGTGAGGTCGACGTCGTATTGGTCGGGACCGGGACCGGTCTCGTCGGTGGTCTCGCCGCGGCGACCGCAGGCGCACGCGTCGTGGCGCTCGAGAAGCGCGCGGTCGTCGGCGGCAGCACCGGTCATTCGGGCGGGGTCGCGTGGGTGCCCAACAATCGGCTGATGGCAGAAGAGGGAATCGCCGACTCGCGCGACAACGCCCTCACCTACCTGACGCAGCTCGCCCAGGGACAGGCCGACCCGAGTCTGCTCGAAGCCTTCGTCGACGCGGGTCCGGAGATGATCGAGTTCGTCGAGGCGAACAGCCCATTGCAGTTCCGGATCTCGACGATCATGGGCGACAACGCCGACTATCACCCGGAATGGCCGGGCGCCGTCCAGCGCGGCCGAAGCGTCGAGCCGATCACGGACCGCGAAGGCCTCTTCGGGCCCGAGCTGATCGAAGGCTTGCGGCAGGGCTTCGAAGCGGCGGGGGGTGAAATCCTGCTCGAGACGCCCGCCCGGCGACTCATCTTGCAGGAACGCGCGGACGGCATTCGCGAGGTCGTGGGTATCGAAGCGGAGCAGTCCGGGCAGCCTCTGCGAATCCGAGCGCGGCAGGGCGTCCACCTGGCCGCCGGCGGATTCGACTGGGACTTCGAGATGAAGCAACATTTCCTGCGCGGTCCGACGATCTACACGCTCGGGGCGTCCGGCAACGACGGCGATGGGATCCGCATGGCGATGGCGGCCGGCGCCGATCTCCGCAACATGAACGAGGTCTGGGGCATCTCCGTCTACAAGGGAGAGGCCGAGCCGATCATGGAGCACCGGATGGGTGCGACCCTCAACGCGGAGATCGAAAAGCGCGCGGCCGGATCGATCGTCGTCAACCGCCGTGGCGAACGCTTCCATAACGAGGCGGCCGACTACGACACGACCTGGCGGAGCTACCACACGTGGGAGAATTGGGGCGAGCTCGGCTACCGCAATCTGCCGGCCTTCCTGCTCTTCGACTCGAAGGCGCGCCGTCGTGGCACGATCGCGGGCGTCGCAGAGGACGGGGAGCTGCCGGATTGGGTGAGCGAGGCACCGAGTCTGTCCGAGCTGGCCGAGAAGCTCGGCATCGATCCGGAGGGACTCGCCCGCACGGTCGCGCGCTTCAACGTCTACGCGCGCGAGCTGCGCGATCCGGATTTCCACCGCGGCGAGAGCAGCTACGACCGCTACGGCCAGGACGACAAGGGCATCACACTCGCGCCGCTGGACGAGGCGCCCTTCTTCGGTGCCGAGGTCGCAGCGGCTGATCTCGGCACGTGCGGCGGCGCGCGGGTGAACGCGCAGGCACAGGTCCTCGACCCCTTCGGCGCGGTGATCCCCGGCCTCTACGCCTCGGGCAACAACGCCGGCGTCGGAAGTCCGGGCACCAGCTACGGGGGGGGCGGCGGCACGATCGGACCCGCCATGACGTTCGCGTATATCGCGGGTCGGGCGCTCGGGCGTGCCGTCTCCGAAACGACCGGGGACGCAGCCGCGAACACGTGAGGGCGCGCTTCGGGACTCGCCGTCCCGACCCGCGCTCCCCTTCGAACGACCGCGAGGATTTCATGACGATCCGAACGACTCAGGCACTCGTGCTGGTGCTCGCGGCGCTCTCGCTTGCGCTCGGCGGCTGCGCGCATCGGCTCCGCGGACCGATCCACGCAGCCGACGGCCCGGCCTACGTCGCCCCCAGCACGACGCGTGCCCCGAGCGACCCCTCGCGCATCCCGTCGATCGACGTCGACCATCGCGTGGTTCTGATCGGAGACGCCGGCTACTACCTGGCGGATGACCCGACGCTCGCCGCCCTCGGCGCGTGGGCGGCGGCGGTCGAGTCGAGCACGGTCGTCTTCCTGGGCGACAACATCTACAACGAGGGCCTGACCGACGAGGATCGGGAGCGCGGCGAGCAGATCCTCGGCCAGCAGCTCGCCGCTACCGACGCGCCGAAGGTCGTGATTCCGGGCAATCACGACTGGGGTCTACTGCCGAAGAACTACAACCGGCAGGCGATTCTGAATCAACAGGCCTTCGTCGAGGACTGGCCGCAGGGACGCAGCGCGTTCATTCCGCGAGACGGCTGCATGGGTCCCGTGGAACGCATCCTCGACGAAGGCGACGGCGACCATCGGCCGGTCGTCTTGATCGCGCTCGACCCGACGCCCTGGATCCGAGAGCGTTTGCGGGCGGAATGCCCGCAGCCGATGTCGCTCGACGAACACCTGGCGACGCTCGGCGCGCTGCTCGCCGAACATCGCGACGCCCATCTGCTCGTCGCCTCGCACTATCCCATGTTGACCGGCGGACCACACGGTGGCCTGACCTATGGGTTCTTCGTCGATGCGATCGTGACGCCACTCGGCTGGATGATGGGCGGTCTGCTGAATACCTACGAAGACGAGTATGCAGATTGGATCGCGCGAACCCAGGCCGTCCTGCGACGCCATCCGCCGACGATCTACGCCGCCGGTCATGACCACAATCTCCAGCTGCTCGAAGCGGGCGACGTGGCGGGCCTCTACGTCGTGAGCGGAGCCGGCGCCCGTGAGCGTGTCTCCACCGTGACCCACCTACCCGAGACGATCTTTGCCCACGCCGCCGAGGGCTTCGTCGTGGTCGACTTCGGCAGGCGACCGCTGGACGCGAGTCGCTCAGCGGATCCGACCCCGGCGGAGTCGGCCGTCGTGGTCCGTGTGATCGAGCCCGTCGTATCCCCGCACGAGCCCGTCTTCGAGATGGAGCTGCGCTGACCAGGCTCGCGTGCGTCGGACCGGGCGATCCTGGCTCGGGCTCCTAGTCGGGCAGATACGCCGCGAACAGATCGCCCGCCACCGGATCCGATTCATCCGGCACGTCGTAGTGCGTCCGGATCTCGACCGACCCATCGTCGCCGAAACGATAGACCTCGATGCTCTTCATGTGCCGCGTGGCGCCATCCTTCGAGAAGACGTTCTCCATCACCCACGCCACCTCGTTGCCACAGATGAAGCGCGTCGACGGATCCACGCGGAACTCCGTGGAGGGCTGGAAGAGATCGTAGGGCTCGATGCAGCAACCCTCGAAGTCGTGCTTCGCCGGCGTGCCGACCGGATCGAGCATCGTGAAGTCACCCGTCGCGACCTTCCGCCAGTTGGCGACCCAACCTTCCTTGTCGCCCTTGTTCCAGAGATCGACATAGTTGTTCGCCCAGGTCTCGAGCTCCGCCCGCGTCTTCGCCGCCATCCAATCCTCCTCTCTTCCTCCGTTGCGCGCTTCGTCCTCCACTGCGCGAAGATTGCGCTCGAGGACCCCGTGCACGATCGGACCGAAGCTAGTCGCCACGCCATCCGGGTGCAATTTCGCAGCCCGAGGCTCCGAGGCTGAAGTCGAGATCGAGAGTAATGGAGCACGACGGGCTGGGAGCACGCGTGCGGGGCTCAGAGCGCCTCGAGTCTCGCCGGCGTACTCTTGTGCCAGGGCGTCCCCGCGATCGGATCGCGATCCTCGAGCGCGGTCAGCTCGTTCGGCGGAATGCCACCCGGAGCGCCTGCGGTCCCGGACGCTTCCGGATGCTCGAGCCCCGTACCATTGGGGAGCGAGACGTGGCCCGCCTGCATCCGGTCCGTGATCTCGACCAGGACCTCGGCCGTGCCTCTGCGTGTCGAAAGACGCGCCCGCCCACCGTCGACGAGGCCGAGCCGCGCCGCGTCGTCGGGACTGACGCGAAGGGCTCCCCTCGCGTCCTTTCGACGCCAGCCGGGATTGCGCACGATCGTATTCGCCGTGAACGAACGCCGCTCGCCAGCCGAGAGCACGAGCGGATAGTCCGCGTCGACCGGCCAACGCGTGCCTTGCGCCAAGCCGTCGAGCTCCTCGAAGAGCGCCGGCAGCGCGAGCTGGATCTTGCCGCCCGGGCGTCCGATCTTCTCCAGGCTCTCCTCCCAGCGGTCGACTGCGAAGACCACACCACGATCTCCGGCGAGCAGCGCATCGAAGAGCGCGTCGCCCAGATCCTCCTCGGGTCGCGTGCCGATGCCAGCCCGCCGGATCGAGTCGGGTATCTGCCGCGCCGCGATCTGCGCGAGGGCCCAGAGCGGTGCACCCTCCGCGCTCCCTCGCGGCAGCTTCGCGCCGATCGCGCGATACAGCACGACCGGTGCCAGCGCGGAAAAGCTCGGATCACCCGCCATCTGCTC
>CBDCWV010000015.1:0-820398 GCA_965223565.1 Myxococcota bacterium
CACGGCGGGCGGCCCGGCGAGACGTTCTCGACGCTGGGTGTCGATTCCGACCAGCTCGCGGCGGCGATCATCGCGACGGAGAAGATGCTGAATGCCGTCATCACCCGACGTGCGAACGGCAGCGGCACGTCGAAGCGCGGCAGCAGTGCTCGCCGGGACGCGACGGGCAGGAAACGGGCGGAACGCAGCCGACGTCGTGCCGGCGACGGACGTAACCGGTCGGGCGGGTGACCGCGCGATCCCAATCCCGGCGGCGCGAGCGAGCGGCCGAGATCGCGATACACACGGGACTGCTGACGCTGGCGACGATCGTGCTCGCACTCGCGGGCTCTGGCTGTCGTACCTTCTCCGCGAAGCAGGCCGAAGCCATCTACGGACCGAGCGAGGGCATCCTCGAGACCGTCGCCGTACTGCGCCGTCACGTGCCCGACGACACCTATCGTTTCCCGCCGGCGCGCGACTTCAGCGGCCGCAACGTCTACCGTGCCTCGCTCCTGCGCCTCGAGAACCTCGAACGCGCCGAGGCGGACGCGATGCGCAGCGGCTATATGGACGCACCGATCCTGTTCGCCAAGGCCCGAGCGCTCGAACGCCTGCGCGGCTTCGATCTCGCCGCAGAGCACTACCGCGAGAGTGCTCGCCTGTCGGACGCGCTGCGCTCCGAAGCCCTCGCGAGCGCGGCGATCTGCGACCAGATCGCGGCAGCGATCTCGATCGGGCCCGACCTGCGCGATCCGATCGCAGAGGCCGGCGCGACGCCTCCGTCGCTCGACCCCACGACCGTCCGTGACGAGCTCGACGAACGCATCGCCCGCCTCGGGCTGCTCGAGGCCGAGCTCGAGCACCAGCACTACCAGTACCTCGTCCAGGAGGAGATCGAACGCGCCGACGTGATCCGCGCCTCAGTATTTCCTGGCGCTTCGCTCCGTCCTGCCCGACGGCACGCTGATCGCCCTGCAGGAGCTCCAACGCGTCGCAACGCGCCACGGCGCCAGCAAGAACCGACTTCGGCATCTGCTTCGGCTGGCCGACTTCTACGCGCTCCTCGCGCAGGAATACCTGGCTGCCGTCCCGCCGGAGACGCTCGATTTCGATCCCGCCAAGTTCAGCGAGCTGGCGGAAGCGGGCATCCAGCTCTTCGAGCTGGTCGCGAATCACGACGGTCGCCCGGAAAAGCTCGAAGCGGCTCGCAAGCTCGAAGCGTTCCTCGCGATGACCTTGAATGTCGATGCAGACCGATTCGATCGTTAGGCGTGCGCGACGAGTCGTTCGCGGGGGCCAGCGGGCGTCTCGCGCCCGAGCCCTACGGCGGTCCGCGGCGGGCCGCGGCGTCGGCTGCTCGATCACAGTGGTTTCCTGCGCCCTCGTGTCGCTCGGCTGTCTCTCTTCACCCGCGATCGTCGTCGACGACGTACTCGAGCCACTCGCTCCGCCCGGCCGTTGGATTCCCCAGGCGAGCGACCTGGCCGCGGCCAGGCTCGCCGAGGCGGCGCTCGTCGCGCGCCCGACGAGGGCGCCCCGCGCGAGAGCCCCTGATCCGATCGTGAGGCCTGGCGGGCATGGCGAGACGCAGACTGCAGTTCGGGCCGGTGGGAACGCGGAAAGCAGATCGAACGAGCAGGACTACGAGCCGGCCGTCGGCGAGGCGCTCGCGGGATTGCAAGCGCTCGCCGCGCCTCGCCCCGATCGCTCGATGCACACCACGGACGAACGCCCCGCGACGCTCGTCGGCCGCGAAGCGATCTCGCCCCGTCTGCTGCCGCTCGCGATCGACCTCGCGAATGCGACCCTCGACGATCCGATCGCCTATCGCGAGCGATCGCGCTCGCTCCGAAAGCGCGCGGGCCTCGATCCCAGGCTGCGCGGTCGACTCGATCAGGTGATTCGAGCCGACCCGCTCGAGCTGGCGGGCCGGCGGCAATTCGACACCTGGCATCGACTCTGGGCCCGCACCTTCAACGCCGTCGCGGAGCCGCTCGGCTCGTCGGCGATCACCGGCTTCGTCGTCGCACCCTTCCAGCTGGCCAATAGCCTGATCCACTATTTCGCCGAGTTCTCGAACGCAGAGCCGCTCTCGAATACGGATCGTCAGGCGCTCGCGTTGCGGCGCGAATTCGTCGCACGCCATCCGGACTCGCCGATCACACCGCGCGTCGCCCTGAAGGTCGATCGCGACCAGGTGAAGCTCGCCCGGACGCACGCGAAGCGACGGCTACGCGCGGCAGAAGAAGCCCTCGACGCGGGCGCGGCCGAGCTCGCCCGACATCATGCGCGCGCGGCGATCGCCCAGCTGTCGCACGATCCGAACGCGAACGCACGGCTTCGGAAGCGCGCCGGGCGATGCCTCGACGCGGCGACCCGGATGCGGGAAGGCGATGCGAGAGCCCGTGCGCGATCGCTCGAAGCGCGCGCGACCTCGCCCGATCGGGCCGAGGCGGAGCGTGCTCTGGCCGTTTCGCTCCTGGCCGGCCCTGTGCGTCCGGGCGCCCTGACCGGCGAGCTCGAGGGGTTGCGTATCGTGGCCGAGCGGGACGCTTCGCAGGTCGCGGGTCAAATCGCCTTCGTCCGTGCGCTCGCCCAGCGGGAGGCGGGACACGAGACCGCCGCACGCAGGACGCTCGCACGGGTCGCCGGGCGGGACGTGCGTCGCGAGCCGATGGCCCGACACGCGCGCGCGATTCTCGAGGACGATTGGCAGAATCCGCATGGTGCCTTCGAAGCGCTACGCCGCCAGGGCGTCCGCAACGAGCTGGCCTGGCGACTGGCCGGGGAGTGGGTGAAGCGCCCACGCTATCCGAATCTGCCCGCGCCGATCGCCTATCTGATCGACACGCCGGCGATCGCGATGACGATCGTGCTCGCGCCACTCCGCGCGATCGTCTCGCCGTGGACCGGCGCGCCCGATTTTCAGCGCGGTACGGCCGTCGCCGGCTACCGCTACCTCGTCCGCTATCCGAACGGCGAGCAGAGGCGCCCGATCGTCGACTGGCTCTTCGCCTACGAATCGGATCGCGAGCATTGGGGGCGTGCGCTCCGCCTGGCCGACTGGATTCCGGAATTCGATCCGGACGAGCGCCGGGCACTCGTCGAGAAGACGGCCGAGCAGCGACTCGCCCGTGTCGAACGCCTCGATCGTCGCGACGCACGCGACTCGATCCTGCGCGGGATCGCACGGGAGTTTCCGGACTCCGAGGGCGGCCATCTGGCCGGTCGACAGGCGCGCGAAGAGCGGCTTCGGGCGAGCCCACAGAATATCCGCATCACCCGCGACTTCCTGCGCGAGAATCCCTCGGTCGCGGGGCGCGACGGCATCGGTCTCGATCCGCGCCTGATGAACGGCGAGCCCGGCGACGGCGAGCTGCATCCGGAAGGCGTCGTTCTGCTAGGCGGACGCGTGCTCGAGGTCCGTCTGCTCGCCGACGGCAAGGACGACGACGCCCCGCCCGAAACGCGAGCGCGCAAGATCTCGCGAGCACGCCTCGTGCGAATCACGGCGAGCCTCGCCGAAGCCGTCCAGCGCAACAGCCTGATCGACGTCGACGCCCGACACGATCCCGACGCGAATCGCGACGTCTACCTCGAGCGTGCCGCGCTCGGGTTGACCGAGGACGTCGACGCGCGACCGACCGCGGAATCGGCATTCGTCTACAGGAGCCTGCGTGAGCGCTACGGACTCGTGCGCGGTCGCGACTCACTGCTGCCCTTCGACCTGGTCTTTCGCGGCAGTCTCGGCGACTTCTCGCTCGGGGCCTTTCCCCGTTGGCGCCCGCCTCGCGAGACGCCGGAGGCTTTTCTCTACCGTTAGTCCGGCCATTCGTCCGGCTCGCCGAGCCAGCTCGCGATTCAGCCCGGTCGGCTCGCCTCTTCGAGCAATTCGATCGGATGGACGACCCTTGCGGGATGACCCCGCTCGGCGAGCCCCGCGGCGAGCTGAATCGCACAGCCCGGATTCGCGGTCGCCACGATTTCGGGATCGGCTGCCACGAGTGCGTCGACCTTGGGCGAGAGCACCCGCCGCGACATGTCGGGCTGGGTGAGATTGTAGATCCCGGCGGCACCGCAGCAGGCCTCGGCGTCTCGATGGGCGACGAGCTCGAGCTCGGGAATCGCTTGCAGCAGTCGGCGTGGGCCGGCGGCGATCCCTTGGGCGTGGACGAGATGGCAGGGATCGTCGTAGCAGACCCGGCGTGCGATCGGTCTCAGATCGAGGTCGAGGCCCGCCTCGTCGAGGAAGGCCAGGACGTCGCGGGCGCTGTCTGCGACCGCGCGACCGGCCTCGCCGAGCCAGCTCCCGGACTCGCGAAGTGCGGCACTGCAGCCCGCCGACGTCACGATGATCGCGTCGAATGGCTCGGCATCGCTCTCGAAGGCAAGCGCGTTCCGACCGGCCAGCCCGTGCGCGAACGAGAGGTCACCGCTATGCGCCTGGAGCGCGCCGCAACAGCCCTGCGACGGCGGCACGACGACGTCGTAGCCGGCGCGTGCGAGTACCAGTCGGGCGGCGTCGTTCACGCGACCGAAGAACTCGGGCATGATGCAGCCCTCGAAGAGCGCGACCCGGCCACGTCGCCGACCGTTGGCCGGCGTGAAGGAGGGCATCCTCGCGCGTTCCGCGGCCGGCGGGACCGTCGGCATCAACGAGACCATGCCCGAGAGTCGCTTCGGCAGGATTCGCGCGGCCAGACGATTCAGACCGAGCCGCTCGACGACAGCGAGGAACGCCACGAGCACGGCCAGTCGTCTCGGCCGGGGCACGATCTCGCGCAGCGCCAGACGTTCGATACGCGCCACGAGGGTCGGGCGCGACTGCGCAGCGCGTACGACAGACCGCGTCTGCTCGAGCATCTCGCCGTATCGCACACCGCTCGGACAGGCGGTCTCGCAGGCACGGCAGCCGAGACAAAGAAACGCCTCCTCTTCGAGGAGCTCGGTATCGCCGATCCGCCCCTCGGCCATGCCGCGCATGAGATAGATTCGGCCACGCGGCGAGCTCGTCTCGCGGCCGGTCGCGCGATAGGTCGGGCAGCTGGTGAGGCAGAGCCCGCAATGGACGCAGTCGAGACTCTCCGTGTACAGGGCGTCCGAGAGCAGCGACGCGAGCGCGGGCGCCCCATCCGAGGAGTCCGCTCGCGCAGATGCTCCGGCGCGCACGTTAGCGCTCACTTCGATTCGTCCCCCGAGCCGGGCTCCCGCTCGTCGCGAACGAAGCGACCGGGATTGAGGATGCCCGCCGGGTCGAAGCGGACGCGCAGGGCAGCGAGCAGACGCGCGCTCTCACCCTCCGTCCCGAAGACGTCGACGCGACGCCGCCAGGCCGACGGCAGCTGTTCGAAGGTCGCGAAGCCATCTGCGCGTTCCGCTCTCAGGCGGATCGCCGCGAGCTCCCCCACGTTCGCGAGGCGTCCTCGGGCATGGATCACACCGAGACCTGGATCCGCACTGATGGCGAGACCCGCGTCGCGAATCGCAAGACGCAAGGCGTCGACCCGCGAGCCGGGAACCCGGAGACGGATCGCCACCTCACCCGGCGTTCGCTCGCTCGCCTCGGCCGCGTCCGCAATCGCGCCGAGCGGCTCGACCCGTCGATTTCGCAGGTGGTCGATTCGTCCGGAGTCGATCACCTCGAACGAGAAGGCCTCGCCTGCGCGGGCCCGATCGTGCGCGACACCGGGTGCGGCACCCGCCAGCTCGAGCAGGATTTCCGCCTCGGGCGACGATGCGCCCGACGCTGGTGTGCCTTCCTGCCAGACGAGAGCCCGCACGCTCGAGAGCGCGGCGAGCGCGCGGGCCCGTTCGAAGGACTCGCTGGTCGGCGCGATCCCCTGTACGCGCAGTGCTTCCCGCACGGCAGGGGCCGGACGCAATCGGAGCCAGGCGCCGGTCACGACCGCGAGGCTTCCGTACGACCCGCAGTAGAGACGCGCGAGGTCATAGCCGGTCACGTTCTTCACGACGCGTCCACCACATCGGGCTGGCACGCCGTCGCCGCCCACGACGTCGAGGCCGAGGATCGCATCCTTGACGGGTCCGAAGCGCTGCGCACGCGGTCCGGCCGAGGCGCTCGCCACCGTTCCACCGACCGTCGAAGCTGCACCCGGCGAGTCGAGCGGAAGCTCCCAGCCCTCGCCCGCGACGACGCCCGCGACCTCCGCGATCCGCGTTCCCGCCGCCACACGGATCACGCCCTCGTCCGGCTCGAATTCCTCGATGCCGGCATGCCCCGCGAGCGACAGTCCCAGCTCGATCCCGTGCGCGTCGTTCGCGCAGTCGAGCCGCGTGCGTCCACCCATCAGCAACAGACCCGTCCGGCTCGCCGCCGCCTCGCGCACCAGCTCGGCGATCTGGGCCGGGCTCTCCGGTCGCGCGACGCGCTCGACTACGCCTCCGGGCACCTCGACCCGTTCGGCGCGCATCGGCGCCGAGCCCGGGCGCGCTCCCGTCTGCACTCGACCCGTCGTCATTCGAACTGCACGCGGTCGTAGCCGCGCGCACGTGGATTCGCCTCGGCGCAGAAGCGGGTCGTGGGAATGACCTTGCCTGGATTGCAGGCGCCTTCCGGATTGAAGGTCTCGCGCAGTCGGTACATCGGCTCGAGATCGCGATCGTCGAAGACCAGATGCAGGAAGTCTCGCTTCTCGACGCCGACACCGTGCTCGCCCGTAATCACGCCGCCGACCGCCGTGCAGGCCTCGAGAATCTCGCGACCCGCCTGCATCACCCGCGACAGCTCGTCCTGGTCGCGGCGATCGAAGCAGATATTGGGATGCAGGTTGCCGTCGCCCGCGTGGAAGACGTTGGCGAGCTTGAGTCGATGGCGATCGCAGATCCGGCAGACCTGCTCGAGGATCGCCGGCAGGTGGATGCGCGGCACGACGGCATCGTGCACGTAGAGGTCGGGCGCCAGACGGCCCATCGCACCGAAGGCCCCCTTGCGTGCACGCCAGAAACGCTTGCGTTCGACTTCGTCCCGCGCGATCTCGATCGCCTGAAATCCCTCGACCTCGCATGCCCGCCGGATTGTCTCCGTCTCCGCCTCGAGACAGACCGGATTGCCGTCGAGCTCGACGATCAGGATGGCGCCGGCCGCCGTCGGCAAGCCCGCTGCGTAGACGCTCGCCTCGACCGCCTCGATCGTTCGCCGATCGACGATCTCGAGCGCGGCGGGCACGACACCCGAGCGGATCACGCGACCGACGGCGCGACAGGCGGCGACCACGTCGTCGAAGATCGCGAGCATCGTCTCGACCGCAGGGGGGATCGGCGTGAGGCGAACCGTGATCTCGGTGACGATGCCGAGCGTGCCCTCGCTTCCGACGATCGTTCCGACGAGGTCGAGACCGGGCGCCTCACCCGTCGTGTTGCCGAAGCGAGCGACGCGACCGTCGGGCAGCACCATCTCGAGCGCCAACACGTGATTCGTCGTCGTGCCGTATTTGAGCGTGTGCGGGCCGCCGGAGTTCTCGGCGACGTTGCCACCGATCGTGCAGGCCTGCTGACTCGACGGGTCCGGGGCGTAGAAGAGGCCGAGATGCGCGATCTCGGCGGAGAGATCCGCGTTCACGACGCCCGGCTGCACGATCGCGAAGCGATCCTCGGAATTCACCTCGAGCACGCGCGTGAGCCGCGAACACTCGATCAGGATCGAGCCGGGTGTCGCATGCGCGCCCCCCGACAGCCCGGTACCGGCGCCGCGTGGCACGAAGTCGACGCCTTCCTGGCGACAGGCCCGCACGACGGCCGCGACCTCTTCGGTCGAGGCCGGGAGCACGACCGCGAGTGGCCTGCGGGGCTCGAGCGTCAGTCCATCGCACTCGTACGCGAACAGCTCGCCTTCGCGTGAGAGGCAGTTCTCCGGCCCGACGACTCGTCGCAGACGCTCGACGAAGGCCTGCGTGAGGCTCGGAGGCCGGGACATCCTGATGGACCTGCCTACGCCAGCCCGAGACGTTCTAGATCGTCCTCGTCGAGTCCGAGATAGTGCCCGACCTCGTGGCGGACGGTGATCTGGATCTGATCGATCAGATCCTCTTCGTCCCGGCAGATCTTCTCGAGATTGCGCTTGAAGAGCAGGATGCGATCCAGGTCGAGCGGCTGATCGCTCGCGATCGCCTCCGTACGCGGAATCCCCATGAAGAGTCCGAGCGTCTGGGGCGAGATCCGCTCTTCGCGGACGAGCTCGATCGAAGGAAAGTCCTCTACGATCACACTGACGCCTTCGATCCGCTCGCGGATCGAGCGCGGCAGATTCGCGATCGCTTCGTCGACGGCCCGCGAGAAGGCCGCGTCCTCGATCGCGACGGGCAGCGGAAACTGTTGCGGCTCGAGGGAGTTCGCTCGCGAGAAGGCCTGCGCCGCGTTCTCGAGACCGACCGCGGGCGCGCCGCCGTCGTCGCCCTCGTCTTCGAGTCGTTCGAGCACGAGACCCAGGTGGTAGAGCGTATGCGCGGCATCCGGATCGATCGCGACGCCGCGTTCGAGCACGCGCTTCGCCTCGGTATATTGCCCGAGCTCGAAGAGCGCCTGTCCCTCGAACGCACAGTAGAGCCCCATCTCGCCGCCAGCCTTGGCCGCACGACGTACGAGAAAGAGCGCGCCTTCGAGGTCGTCCTGGTAGAAGAGGGCCTTGCTCTTCAGGTAGTAGACCTCGGCCTGCAGCACACGGTCGGGTCGCGGCAGCTGGGGCCGCCCGGAGAGCAGCTCGTCCGCGAGCCGCACCGCGGTCGCAAACTCGCCCAGCTCCTCGATCAGCAGCTCGATCCGATTCAGGTGCGCGGCCGTGAACTTCCCGTCGGCCAACGTCGCCCGATCGAATTCGATCAGTGCCTCGTCCACCCGACCATCGTCCCAGAGGATCTCGCCGCGACCATTATGCGCCTCGGCACCATCCGGATGGACGCGTAGCGCCTCGTCGAGCCACGCCAGCGCCTCCTCGAGGCGACCTCCGTGGGACGCTTCCATCGCCTGATCCAGGCAATCCCAGTAACGATCCTTGTCCTTGCGCATCGTGCTGAGCAGTCGTCTCCGGCGCGTGTCCGCCCCGACCGGAAGCGGCTGCTCCGAGGCCCGTCGACTCGAAGGTTCCGGCTCCTGGACGAGACCCGGTCGGGATGGGACCCGACCGCACGGCAGCGTAGCGTAGAAGCGTCTCTGGACTTGTCGTCACGGGACCCCGCGGCTTGAGCCCACGGGGAGCAGGATCAGCCGCTAGGCTTCCAGCTCGACCATGGGAGGACCGCGCCATGCTCGGGCGAAAGCCGCGTTCCTCGCCGACGCCAGCACGTGCCGCCGGCGCCGCCCGTCGCTCGGCGGGCGCCTACGATCTGGTCCGCCTGTGCGCGGTAGTGCTCGTCGTCGTCGCTAGTCTGGCCTGTACCAAGCCAGCGACCGGCCCCGCCTTCACGGCGGCCGAGCCACCCGCGAACGATCGCGCCAGGCTCTACCTCTATCGCGTCGATCCACAGGGCTCCCTGTCGCGCGTTCGCATCAGCCTCAACGGACGCGAGATCGGTGATCTGCGCGACCACGAGTACGAGACCCTCGAGCTCGCCGCCGGAAGCCATCGGCTTCGCGCAGGACTGCGCGGCTTCGGCTTCGTCGCCTGGGGCTGGAACGAGCAGCCGATCCGCCTCGAGCCGGGTGAGACGGCCTTCGTCGAGCTCTCGGTTCGGCTCGCCGAGCACACCACCCCGAGCGCTCGGGAGCTCGAGATCGGCGGTCGACCCGAGGCGAGCGCGAGCGAGAACGTCTTCATTCGCCGACCCGGGCGGGTCGATGCGATCGAATCGCTCGAAACGACGACGAGGCGGGTCCCCTCCGACCCATGACGAATTGGACACGCTCGCTCGAATCGCAGGAAATGCGCCGAAAATCGTCCAATTATCTTCGTCTTTTGTTGTGCTCGGAGAACGCTGTGATAGCTTCGAGTTCGGGCCTTTGGCCGCAACCGAGGCCCATTCTCCCTTGAGTGATCGTGCGGGACCAGACAGGACGCACACTGACTGATCCCAGGGCCCATTCCGGAAGGAATGGGCCCTTTTTCGTGATCGCGCGCGCGGTCGCGCGCAGGCTGAAGGCTCCCTTCGTGATCGACTGCGCTGGGGCGGTGGTGGTGGTGGGCCTGCCTGGACTTGAACCAGGGACCATCCGGTTATGAGCCGGTTGCTCTGACCACTGAGCTACAGGCCCGCCGCGGGGAATCCTAGCGGGTCCCGGGCGTCGACGATCCGAGTAGCCGGCGCTGGTCGATGAACCTGCGAATTGCGAGAATCGCCCCCATGTCGAATCGAACAGCGAGTCATCATGTCGCGGTCATCGGGGGTGCAACGGCGGGCGCCGAGGTCGCCAGTCGTCTGGCGGATCGAGGCGTCGCGGTCTTCGTCTTCGAGCAGAACCGAAGGCCCTATGGAAAGATCGAGGATGGCCTTCCGCGATGGCACGAAGCGCTGCGCAAGAAGGAATACAAGACGATCGACGACAAGCTCTCGAAGCCCGGCGTCACGTTCGTCCCCAATACGAAGATCGGTCGCGATGTCGATTTCGCAGAGCTGGTGAACGAGTGGGGCTTCTCCGCGGTCGTGCTCGCCAACGGCGCCTGGCGCGATCGCCCCGTGCCGATCGACGGGGCGGACGAATACGTCGGAAAAGGACTCGTCTACCAGAATCCCTTCGTGATCGCATTCAATCACGCCGAGCGCGGCGACATGCCGGACGCGACATACGAGGTCAAGGACGGGGCCATCGTGATCGGCGGCGGTCTGGCGTCGATCGATGTCGCGAAGATCCACACGCTCGACTTGACGATCGCCGCGCTCGCCGATCGCGGGATCGAGACGAACGTCGAAGAGCTCGAGATCAAGGGCATCCCGAAGATCCTGGAGCGACACGGCCTCACCTGGGAGGAGCTCGGAATCGAGGGCGCGACGATCTACTACCGACGTCGAGTCGAGGACATGCCCCTGATGAGCGCGCCCGAAGGCGCCGACGAGGCGCGCATCAAGAAGGTCGAGGCCGGACGCCGGCGCATGCTCGAGAAGAGCACGACCAAGTACAAGTTCAAGGTCGAGCCCCTCTCGGCACCCGACGACCTGATCGTCGAGGACGGACGCCTGGTCGGAATCGTCTTCCGCAGGACCAGGATCGAAGACGGCCGCGTCATCAAGCTCGACGAGACCTACGAAGTCCGCGCCCCCTCGATCATCAGCTCGATCGGGTCGATCCCCGAGGCGATCCCCGGAATCGAGATGAAGGGCGAGCTCTTCGACTTCAAGGACTGGGATATCGGGCGCCTCGAAGGCTACCCGACCGTCTTCTCCGTGGGAAACGTCGTGACGGGCAAGGGCAATATCGTGGCCTCGCGCAAGCACGCCACGCTCGTGAGCGAAGAGGCGATCGAGGCCTATCTCGGCATCGGCGATGGGGACCGAGACGCTGCGCTCGAGGCGCGCCAGGCAACGAGCGAAGCCGCCAGGACGGCCAAGGCCGTCCTCGAGTCACTCGGAAACGCCACGCCCCCGACCGCCGAAGAGATCGCGACGCTCAGGAAGAAGGTCGCAGCACGGCACGAGGCGGTCGGGTTTCAGGACTTCAAATCGTGGATGGAGGCCGCCGGCGAGCCCTGCTAACGGCGCGCTCGGCCGCGACGCCCCAGCAGGCCCAGACCGAGACCGATCATCAGCGCCGCCGACGGCTCGGGAATCTCGAAGCGGAAGGTCTCGAAGCCCGCCTGCAGAGCGAAGCCCTGGTCATCGAGCTCGGGATTGGGATCGTCGCCGACGATCGCGATCACACCCTCTGGAAAGAGCGCGTAGAGCGCGGGATCGACCGGAATCTCGACGTTGGACAGGATGTCGAGATTGTTGCCCGGCGTGCTGCTGAAGGTGATCCCCGAGCCGGGCACGAAATTCAGGAAGGGGCCACCTTGCGAGATCATCTCGTGCTCGCTGGTCGTGATCGTGACGTAGTCCTCGAGGTCGGGTGGCGCCAGGAAGACCTGGTTGTCGCCGACGGTGACGACCGATTGCCCTGCGCTCGAGGGAACGAACTCGTAGTTGCCCACGACGATGCGGGTTTGTCCCGTCTCGAGATAGGTGCCCAGCCCCGGGATGATCGCGGTCGTATTCGGCCGTTCGTCGTCGAGCGTCACGAAGACGCTGACCGTGGTTCCGACCTGCACCGAATCATCCAGATAGTCCCGCACGTCCGCGCCACCCGCGCCCTCGACGAAGTCGAGGGGGCCTTCGAAGACCAGCGTCACGGGTGTCGCCGAAGCGCCTGGTGGCGCCGCCAGCGACACGACGCCAGCCATCGCCGCAAAGGCCATGAGCAGCGGTCGCCGAGATCGCATGCGGATCGAGAGGATCGGGCGCTGGAGTGCCGGCAACAAGGTAATCGGGAATCGCGCGAGCAGCTGCATGGACGCCTCATGAAGGGCCGCGACGGGGGTGTTCCGTCGCTGTCTCTCTCATGTGGCATCAAGGGCGCAGGTATGGCGCAATTTCGAGCCCTCGTCGACCCGATTTCCGCTAGTCGATCGACCGGCGCACGCCTGCGTTAGTCCCCCGGAACCGGCGGTGGAGCCGGTGGGAACAGACCGGCGAGCGCATCAACCTGGCCTGCCGCGCGCCAGCCCGCCAGCCCTGGGCTCCAGACGAGCGTCTCGCGCGTGACCCGACCCGTCGCGATCGCCTGAGCGAGCTGCGCCGTCCCGAACGGGCCGATCGGCTCCCCGCCCTCGGCGACGTGCCAGGCCATACCGGGCCCCGGCGGTCCGAGCGCGGGCGGCGCGCCTGGCGAAGGCATCGGCGACGGATCGCCGCCGAGCATCCCTCCCATCGACCGTGTCATCGCCAGGCCCATGCCGAGCCCGACGCCGGCACCCGCCAACCCGCCGGCCGGATTCGCTGCGGCCTCGGGCATCGCGTTGCCCAGCTGATAGGCCTGGAAGGCCCCCATGTCCCCGATCGCGTTCATGCTGGCACGCGCATCGAGCGCACGCTCGACCTCGGCGGGCACCGAGACGTTCACGATATAGAGCTGCGGGATCTCGAGCCCATACTCGTCGTCGATCCGTTCGACGACCGCCTGCCGAAGCGTCTCGGACAGCTCGGCGTAGTTCTGCGCCAGGTCGAGCACGCTGATGCCTGATCCGGCGACCACGTCGGCGAACGCCATCGAGATGATCGATCGCAACAGCGCCGAGATCTCCTCCGCCTCGTAGACCCCGTCCGTTCCGACCAGCTCGGAGAGCAGCCGCCCGGGATCGATCGCGCGGAGCGTATAGGTACCGAAGGCGCGTACACGAACCGGTCCGAAGTCGGCATCCCGCAACGGGACCGGATTCGATGTCCCCCACTTGAGGTCGGTCAGCTGACGCGTGCTGACGAAATAGACCTCGGCCTTGAACGGCGAGTCGAAGCCGTGATACCAGCCCATCAGCGTCGAGAGGATCGGAAGATTCTTCGTCTCGAGGCTGTACTGGCCGGGCCCGAACACGTCGGCGATGCGGCCCTGGTGCACGAAGACGGCCGACTGGCCCGGTCGGACGATCAGCTGTGCACCCCACTTGATCTGATTTCGGTAGCGGGGAAAACGCCAGACGAGCGTGTGCTGGCTGTCGTCGATCCATTCGACGATATCGATCAATTCGGCGCGTAGCTTTTCCAAGAGCCCCATGTCGGTAAGGCCTCCCCTTCGTTCGTCAGTTCAGAATCGTGTTCAATAGATCGAGGATCGTGCCGACGGCCCCTCGCTCGCGGCGTCCACCAAAGACCGACCAGTCCCGATCGGACGGGTCGGCCTCCAGCATCTGGACCCGTCGCATGGCCGCTCGGGCCGCCTCGCGTTCGCTCGCGTCGACGGCGGCCCGCTCGATTCGCGCCGCCTGCTCGGCGCGGCCGGACAATAGGAAGCCCGCGACGCGCTCGAGCTCGTTCGCATCCAGCCAGGTGCCGTGTGCGTGACAGCGATCGATGATCACACCCGACCGCTTGCGGAAGTTGCGCCGGCCCATCAGCCCCTCACACTCGGGACAGCGACGATATTCGACCCGGCTCTCGGCAGGATTCGCCCCGTCGACGCGCGGCGCATCGAGCTCGCCGGAGAGCGCCCGTTCGCGCGCGATCCGCGCCGCGCGATCGACCAACGAATCGAAGACGTCACCCGGGGCCCAGAGTCCGTGACATTTCGGGCACTCGCGCACGACGAGACCGCCGACTTCGCAGGCCACGAGCCAGCGCTCGCAGCCGGGGCAACGAAGCTCCGGTGTCTCGTCGGGCACCGCGCCTGGCTCGAAGGCAACTCCGCAGGCGAGACAGAACCGCGCCTCTTCGAGATTGCGCGCCATGCACTCGGGACAGATCAGACTGCCGCGCTTCGGTGCGGGCGCGATCTCCGCCCCGCAATAGTCACACTGCTCGTCCGCCTGCCGCGCGACCGCACCACAGGCGCTGCAACGTGCGACCGTGGCGTCGACTCCCGTCGGCGCCGTCGCTTCGAGCGTAGTGCCGCAACGACACTCGAAGGTGCTCCCCGGCACCCGCGCCGTCACGTCATATTGCGCGTGACAATGAAAACAAGCGACCAGCTTCACGCCGGCCGTATCGGAGGACCGCCCACCCCCCTTGACCGCACCCCCGCAAGCGGCAACCCACACGCAGCGCAGACAACGAAAGGCCCGCACGCACCCGAGGAATGAGCCCTCAGCCCAAGGACGCGCACGCGCCCGAGGAATGAGCCTTCAGCCCAAGGGCGCGCACGCGCCCGAGGAATGAGCCCTCAGCCCAAGGGCGCGCACGCGCCCGAGGAAAAAAGAAACAGCCTCAGTTCTCGAGATACCCCTTCAGCGCGCGGCTGCGGCTCGGATGGCGCAGCTTGCGCAACGCCTTCGCTTCGATCTGGCGGATCCGCTCACGCGTGACGTCGAAATCCTGACCGACCTCTTCGAGCGTCCGGTTGGCGCGCTCGCCGATTCCGAACCGCATGCGAAGGACGCGCGCCTCACGCGGTGCGAGTGTCGCGAGCAGCTCGCGGGTGTGCTCGGCCAGGCTCGACTGGATGACGGCCTCGGCCGGGTTGATCGCGTTCGGGTCCTCGATGAAGTCCGAGAGTCGGCTGTCATCTTCCTCGCCGACCGGCGTCTCGAGGCTGATCGGATCGTTCGCGATCCGCAGCACCATCCTCACCTTTTCGAGCGGAAGCTCGAGCGTCTCGGAGAGCTCCTCGGGCTGGGGCTCGCGACCCAGCACCTGGACGAGCTGACGGGTCGCACGAACCAGCTTGTGGATCGTCTCGATCATGTGGACGGGAATCCGAATCGTGCGCGCCTGGTCCGCGATCGCCCGGGTGATCGCCTGTCGGATCCACCAGGTCGCGTAGGTCGAGAACTTGTAGCCTCGGCGCCACTCGAATTTATCGACGGCCTTCATCAGGCCGATATTGCCTTCTTGGATCAGATCGAGGAATTGCAGACCGCGATTCGTGTACTTCTTCGCGATCGACACGACCAGCCGGAGATTCGCTTCGATCAGCTCACTCTTCGCTTCCTGCGCGGTGAGCGCCGTCGAATCGACTCGATCGAGGATTCGCTCGACCTCGGCGAGCGCCAGGCCGGCATCCGTCTCGAGCCTCTCGCGGAAACGCGCGACGTTCTGCATCTGCGCCCACGCCGCCTCGATCGCCTCGCGATCTCCGCCGAGACGCTCGAGCGCCTGCTTGCCGCCGGCACTTCGCTTCTTCGACTGCAGGACCATGATCTCGAACTCTGCGGGATCCAGGTCGAAGGGGCGGGCTACCTGCTTCGCACGCTCGTCGAGCATGCGGTGGCTGTCGAGGAGCTCTCGCAGACAGTGGTCGAGCTCGTCGTAGCGATCGCGTGTCACGCGATTCGTTCGCAGCAGACCGGCCGCCTCGTCGTAGAGGCCCGCGATCTCGGTCTCGGCGGCACGGCGATCGACTTCGCCGAGCCGGCCATTCGCCATCTCGTCTCGCCGTTTCTGCAGCTCCTGCTCGATCTTCTCGAGTCGCGCGATGGCAGCGCTGAATTTCTCGAGCGTCGCTTCGACGGGCGGTGCGTTCTCGTCGTCGAGACCGTCGACGGCCTTCTTCAGCTCGAG
Organism: Myxococcota bacterium; assembly: GCA_965223565.1. Classification (GTDB taxonomy): domain Bacteria; phylum Myxococcota_A; class UBA9160; order UBA9160; family UBA4427; genus UBA4427. Next base: position 16,110 of record CBDCWV010000015.1, read on the forward strand.
GTCGCCGGCGACGACGCTCGCGCCCATCTCGATCATGCGTCGCAGGCAGTAGGGATTCGAGACCAGCGCGGCGAGATGGTCCGTGACGGCCAGCTCGATGCGTTGCGCGATCTCGACCTCACCCTCGCGCGTGAGAAGCGACACCTGGCCCATTTCGCGCAGATAGACGCGAACGGGATCGACACCGCCGGCGTCGTCGTCCTTGTTCGCATGCTTCTTACGGGCGCTCGGCGACGACTTCTTCTGCGGTCCCTGCGATTCGCCCGTCCCCGTTCGAGCGAGCGCGATATCGTGTTCCCGCAAGACCGACAGCACTCCATCGAGATCCGCTTTGCCGAGCCGCTCGTCTTCGAAGGTCGTCTGTAGATCTTCGCGGTTGACCGTCCCCTTGTCTTCGCCGATCTCGATCAAGCGGCGTACCGATTCGAGCTCGAGCAATGCGTCCCGATCGAGCACCCCTCCGCGGTCGAGGTCGCGCGAGGCTACGTCCCTGGTGGCGCTCTTCGCGCCACCCGTCTTGCGCCCATTCGGACGCGACGAGGCGCCGTTCCCGTTCGCTCGCGATTCCGATCGCTGCGTCTTCTTCGTGCGCGATCCCCTCGCGGAAGTCGTCCGAACAGCTGCAGAAGCAGACGACGAACCGGCGCTCTTCGCCGTGCGGCGCTTTCTGTTTCCATTGACGCTGCGCGTGCGCTTGGCGGTTTTGTCGGCCGCCTGACTGGAGGTCTTCTTGGCGGTTCGGTTGGCGGTCTTGTTCGCGGTCTTGTCGGCCGCTCGATCATTCGCGGACTTCGCGGGCGCAGCAGACTCTTCCACGGGCAGCGCCTCGGGCGTGCTCGGGTCGAACTCAGCCTCGACCGAAGGCTCGACGGCCGGGTCTGCGTTGGGCGCATTCGAGGCCATTGGGGGGGTCCTCCTTGGACACCGAAATTCTACTTCCGATCGTGGAGCTGCGCCGCCATCCCCGACTGATTCCACGCTGCCGACATGATCTGATGCCGACTTAACTCGCCCGCCCGATCGATCCTGACGGACTGCAACTTGCAATTCGCAGGAAGCCGCAGATAATCGGCCGCCTACGCGTAGCCCTACCTGCGAGTTACACGTTGCTGTTCTTGGCTTGACCGATTCGGGCCCGCCGCTCGAGCAGTTGTGCCTGTTTCTCCGCTAGAAGTGCATCCTGATCCGCGTTCGGGTCGCGCATTCTTCGGTTCAGATCCCGCTTTCGCATGTCGAGCTGGCGGCGCTCGAACCAGGCGATCAGATCGATCAGCACCTGCTCCGCGCTTCGCTCCGAGTCGAGCGGCGTGTCGTCGATCGCGATTTCCCGCAGGCGATGGCTTGCTTCCTCGTCGAGGCGCGATTCGATCGCGAAGGCGTCGACGGCTCGATGGCCCGCGTCGTCGGATTCGAGCAGACAGCCGGCCTCTGCGGCCTCGATGATCTGCAGGATGATCGACTTCCAGGCACCCGCCGGCAGAATTTCCTGGAAAGTGAGCGCCGTTTCGTCGCTGACGAGCTCGGGACGGCCGAGGCAGAGCCGCGCGAGCGCACGTAGCTGGCGTTCTTCCGGCGCGTCGCGTCGCTCCCGATCGATCGCGAGCGCGGCAGAGTCGACCTGCGGGGTATGCGCGGAGCCGCCGCGCGCTGCGTCCCGCACGATCGTCGCGACCGCGGGCACGCTGGCGTCGACGGCGAGCGCGAGACGACGCACGTATTCGTCTCGCGACACGGCGTCGGCAACCCGCGCGACCAGCGGCGCGACTCGCGCCACCGCGTCCGCCTTCTGATCGGGCGTCGCTACTCCCTCACGCAACGCGTTGCGAATCGTGAGCTCGAGCGCGTCGGGCGCCTCGTCGACCAGGCGTCCCAGCGCCTCGACCCCCTGCTTCTTGAGGAAATCGTCGGGATCCGCGCCATCCGGAATCAATGCCGCGCGAACTCGCAGCCCATGGGGCAGCAGAACCGCCAGCGCCTTCTCGGTCGCCTGCTGTCCAGCGCGATCGCCGTCGAAGACCAGCACGACCTCGCGTGCACGACGGCGCAGCTGGGCCCCATGCTCGGCAGTCAGGGCAGTCCCACAGGTCGCGAGCGCCTCGCCGAGTCCGGCGCGCGCGAAAGCGATCCGATCGAAATAGCCCTCGCAGAGAATCACGCGACCCGCGCGACGAATCGGCTCGAGCGCCGCTGGGTAGCCGTAGAGTGCCTGCCGCTTGTGGAAGACCGGGCTCTCCGGCGTGTTCAGGTATTTCGGTTCCTGGTCCGATTCGAGGGCGCGCCCGCCGAAGCCGATCACGCGTCCGCGCACGTCTTCGATCGGAAACGTCAGTCGGCCACGTAGGCGGTCGTAGTGACCCTGACCGGACTTGCGCTCGGCCAGCAGTCCGGCCTTCTGCCCGACGTCCCCTCGGATACGTGCCTTGCGCAACCGTTCCGCGACCGCGTCCCAACGCGCCGGCGCGAAGCCGATCCCGAATTCGTCGGCAGACTCGCCGTCGAAGCCGCGCGACCTGAGGTAATCACGTGCGATCTGGCCCTCGGGCGACCGGAGCGCTTCCCGGTAGAGGTCCTGCGCGAGGCGGTTGGCCTCGAAGATGCCGGCGGTCAGTCCCGGTGCTGCTGCTCCGCGTTCTTCGGGAATCTCGATGCCGAGCTCGCCCGCGAGGTTGCGCGCCGCTTCGGGAAAGCTCAGACCATCGTGCTTCATCAGGAAGCCGATCACGTCTCCGCCTTCCTGGCAACCGAAGCAATGAAAGATCTGTCTGTCGGGATTGACGTTGAAGGAGGGTGTCTTCTCGTTGTGGAAAGGACAGAGCCCCTTCCAGTTCCGACCCGCCTGCTTCAGCTCGACGTAGCGGGAAACCAGACCGACGATGTCGGCCCGATTTCGGATTTCATGAATCGTGGATTCCGGAATCCGGCTCAAATCCGCCCTCTCGCTTGAAGAACTTTGCGGGCGATCGATTCGAGAACGTCAGTTCATCGACCGCCGCATCTTCTTGAGCGCCCGCTTGCGTGCGGCCGCTTCTTTCTTCTTCTTGCGAATACTCGGCTTGTCGTAGTACTCGCGACGGCGAAGCTCCGTCAGAATCCCCGCCTTCTCGCAGGTCTTCTTGAAGCGCTTGAGCGCGCCTTCGAATGATTCGCTGTCCTTGATCTTGATGACCGGCATGTTTCCCCTCGTTGCTGTCGTGCAGTCTCGCCGCGATCTTCCGCGGAGGACACGACACACCCGAAACCCGAGAACAGCGGCATTCGAATGCTTGTGAGTAGTCCGCGCGTTCCGTTCGTGGCACGCGAAAGGCCGACGTGCCACCCGTTCACTCGCCGATTGCGCCTCCGCTGCGCATGTCGGCCTCGTCTTCCGCCTCGTTGCCTACACCGCTTCGTAACGCACACCCGCCGCGTCGATCTTCGCCGCGGATCATCCCGCCTGCCTCGGCGATACCCGACGCTCGGCCCCGGGAGATTCTCCCCTCACGGCCGAAGCCCAGCGCGAGGGGCGCCGAACCTAGCGCAGCGCAAAATTCGACTCAATCTATTCCCCATGGGGAACCCGCGGACCACCGGCCGCGGTTGGACGTAGTTGGGCGACTCAGCTCGCCGCCGGCTCACCGGTCTCATTCGGGCCCTCGCGTCCCGGGCTGCGCACGGCGATGCCCGCCGCCAGCAGCGCCCGCTTGACCTCGCCGACCGTCGTCTCCTTGAAGTGGAAGATCGAGGCCGCCAGAGCAGCCTGACAATGGCCGCCATCCGGCTCGTCGGAGAGGGCCGTTGCGAGATCCGCCGCGCTCCCGCCGCCGCCCGACGCGATCACCGGGATCCGGATCCGATCCGCCACCGCCCGAAGCATGGCCAGGTCGTAGCCACTCTTCGTGCCGTCGCGGTCCATGCTCGTGAGCAGGATCTCTCCCGCACCCCGCTCGGCGACCTCGGCGGCCCACTCGACGGCGTCGATTCCGGTCGCGTGCCGGCCCCCGTGCGTGAAGACCTCCCAGCGCGGCGAAGCGTCGGACGTGGGGACCTGCTTGGCGTCGATCGCGACGACGAGATTCGCGCTCCCGATCTTGGCCGCCGCCTCGTCGACCAGATCCGGCTGCTTGATCGCGGCCGTCATGATCGAGACCTTGTCCGCGCCCGCATTCAACAGATCACGGATGTCCTGCAACGTGCGCACGCCGCCACCGACGCAGAGCGGCATGAATACGGTCTCCGCCGTACGCGCCACGACGTCGAGCAGGATGCCACGCTCCTCGTGGCTGGCCGTGATGTCGAGGAACGTGATCTCGTCCGCTTCCTGCTCGTCGTAGCGTTTGGCGACCTCAACCGGGTCGCCGGCGTCGACGTGGTCGACGTATTTGACGCCCTTGACCACCCGTCCCTGATCGACGTCGAGACAGGGAATGATCCGCTTGAGCAACGTCATGCCCTGCCGCCTTCGAGTGACTCGACGTCGTGCAGCGCCTGCTCGAGCTCGACGCCGCCGGTATAGATCGCTCGTCCGACGATGACACCGCAGATGCCTCGGTCGCGCAGTCGCGCCGAGGCGAGGATGTCGTCGTTGCTGGCGACGCCGCCCGAGACGATGACCGGGATTGCAATCGCGTCGGCGAGGGCGACCGTCTGATCGAGATTGGGTCCGGTCAGCATGCCGTCACGGGCGATATCGGTGTAGACGATCGCGGCCACACCGGCGTCTTCGAAGCGCCGCCCCAGATCGACGGCCGTCGTCTCGCTCGCCAGGACCCAGCCCTCGACGGCGACGCGTCCCGCACGGGCGTCGATGCCGACCACGATCCGGCCGGGATGGCGCGCCGCAGCCGTGCGCACCAGCGCGGGATCGCGCAGCGCCACGGTCCCCAGGATCACACGATCCAGCCCCCAGTCGAGCGCCTCGTCGATCCCCTCGAGTGTCCGCAAGCCCCCGCCCAGCTGAACGGGCACCGGCCCGACGGCCGCCAGGATCCGACGCACGGCGTCAGCCTGGATCGGACGACCGGCCTTCGCACCCTCGAGATCGACCACGTGCAGCCGCCGAATGCCCGCTTCGAGGAAGCGCTTCGCGACCCGGGCTGGATCCGCGTCGTAGACCGTCGCCCGTTCGTAGTCGCCCTGTGCGAGCCGCACGGCCTCGCCGGCAAGCAGATCGATCGCCGGAATCAGCTCGAAGGGCGCGCCGGAATCGCGCGCGGAGGGCGGCGACATCAGACCTGCTCCAGCCAGAGACGATAGGCATCGAGCAGCCGCTTTCCCGCCGATTGACTCTTCTCGGGGTGAAACTGAACGGCGAAGACGTTGTCCCGCGCCACTGCCGCGCAGAAGGACAGCCCGCCGTAGATCGTGCGGCCCGCGATGATCCCCGGATCCGCGGGCTCGGGTCGATAGGAGTGCACGAAGTAGTAGATATCGCGGGGGGGCAGGGCGTTCGTCATCGGATGCGTTCCCTCGAAGACGACCTCGTTCCAGCCGATGTGGGGTACGCGAAGTGGCTCCCCATTCGCGTCCTTGTCGGGAAAGCGCGTCACCCGTCCCGCGAGCTGGCCGAGCCCCGGAGTCGAGCCGTGCTCGGTCCCCTCGTCGAACAACAGCTGGAGTCCGAAGCAGATCCCGAGGTAGGGGCGGCCGCGCGTCGTGCACTCCCGGATCGCGTCGGCGAGTCCAGCCCGCTCGAGCGCCGTCACGGCATCCCGGAACGCACCGACACCGGGCAGCAGCACGCCTTCGGCCTCGCGCACGACCGCCGGATCGCTCGTCACGACGGGCGCGAGCCGCGAGCGTTCGAGCGCCTTGGCGACGCTGCGGAGGTTGCCAGCGCCGTAGTCGACCAACGCGATTCGGGGACGCATGGAGGGCTAGAGCGCTCCCTTGACGGTCGGCAGACCGGTCTCGCGTGGGTCGATCGCGACCGCGTCACGCAGCGCGCGGGCGAGGCCCTTGAAGGCGGCCTCGACGACGTGATGGGGGCTCTTGCCGTAGCGCTTGTCGACGTGCAGGTCGAGACCGGCGTTCTGGCTGAAGGCGTACATGAAATCCTCGCTGAGCGAGGCGTCGAAGGAGCCGATTCGATCGTTCTCGAGCGCGAGCCGATAGACGAGATAGGGCCGATTCGAAACATCGACGGCGACCTCGACCTTCGCTTCGGCCATCGGGAGCAGACAGGATCCGAAGCGCCGGATCCCCGACGCGCTTCCGAGCGCCTCGCGGAAGGCCTCGCCGAGCGCGATGCCGACGTCCTCGACCGTGTGATGGAGGTCGACCTCGAGGTCACCCTTGGCCTCGATCTCGAGATCGAAGAGGCCGTGGCGCGCGAAGGACTCGAGCATGTGATCGAAGAACGGAATCCCCGTCGAGATCGCGTACTGGCCCGAGCCATCGAGGTCGAGCCGGATCCGGATCTCGGTCTCCTTCGTCTTGCGGGCGATCGTCGCGAGGCGGCCCGGGGCGCCCGCGGCTCCCGTAGCGCCTGCGGCCCTGGTAGCGCCCGCGGCCCCGGTAGCGCCTGCGGCACCCCCAACGGTTGGCTTCGATTTCGGCGACATCAATGCGCTCCGGTCGCCGGATCCGCGGGATCTGCGGCCGACGAGTCAGGAAAATCGGGAGGTTACCGGTTTCTGCGACGCGCGCCGATCCGCCGCTCGGTCAGGCGGTCGCGAGGGCTTCCGCCGCGCGCGCGAGCGCCCGATGCGCATCGGACGATAGATAAGGCTCGTCCGTCGCAGCGACTAGAGCTCGACTTCGCGCGCGGCTTCGCGTTCGCGGCGCGCGCGACGGATCTTCTGCAGCCGCAGCTCCACCGAAGCGCCGTGGCCCGTCAGTCCTTCGACGTTCGCCAGGCGGACGATGTCGGCGCCGAGCTCACGCAGCTTCGGTGGCTCGAATTTCATGAAGCTCGTGCGCTTCATGAAGTCCTCGACCGAGAGCGGGGAGAAGAATCGCGCCGTTCCCCCTGTGGGGAGAACGTGATTCGGACCGGCGATGTAGTCGCCGACCGCGACGGGCGTGTAGTGGCCCATGAAGATCGCACCCGCGTTCTGGACCTCCTTCGAGATCTTCTCGGGATCCTCGACCGCCAGGACGAGATGCTCGGCCGCGTATTCGTCGGCGAGCCGGATCGACTCGGCCAGATTCTTCGTCACGACGATCGCGCCCCGCGCCTTGATCGATTTCTTCGCAATCTCCGCGCGGTCGAGCTGCTTGATCTGGCGCGCGAGCTGATCCTGCACGCGTGTGACCAGCCCCTTCACATGCGTGATCAGCACCGCCTGTGCGAGCTCGTCGTGCTCGGCCTGAGAGATCAGGTCCGCCGCGAGCCAGGCAGGCGTCGCACTCCGGTCGGCCACGATCGCGACCTCGGTCGGGCCGGCTTCGCTGTCGATGCCGACCTGCCCGAAGACCTGCTTCTTGGCCGTCGCGACCCAGACGCTGCCGGGACCCGTGATCTTGTCCACGCGCGGCACGCTCTCGGTCCCGTAGGCGAGCGCGGCGACCGCATGCGCACCACCCATCTTGAAGACGCGATGGACGCCCGCGACGCGCGCCGCCATCAGGACCTCCGGGCGAATGGTCCCATCCGGCTCGGGCGGCGTGACCATCAAGATCTCCGGCACCTCGACGACCGAAGCCGGGATCGCGTTCATCACGACCGAGGAGGGGTAGACGGCCTTGCCGCCGGGCACGTAGAGGCCGACGCGAGAGAGCGGCCGGACGCGTTGGCCCATGTAGCCGCCACCTTCCTCGCGCATCTCCCAGCTCGAGGGAATTCGTTTGCGATGGAACTCGCGTACGCGCATCGCCGCCTTGCCGATCGCCGCGCGGTCTGCGCTGTCGACCTGGTCGCAGCCCTCGTCCCACTCGTCGCTCGTGACTTCGATCGACGCGAGCTTCGCGCCGTCGAATTTCTTGACGAACGCGAGCAATGCGTCGTCGCCGCCCGCGCGCACGTCGGCGATGATCTTGGCGACTTCCTTCTCGACGTCGAGCACGCTGTCGACGCGACGATCGCAGATCGATCTCCAGTTTTCGTCGAATTTCGCGTCGTCGCTCTTGAAGACGCGCATCAATTTCGCAGTCGCTTTGGCGGCCATCTGGCTACTCCTCAGTTCGGCCCGACACTCTGTTCCCGAACTCCGTCGCTACCCCTCGACCCGTCACGCGGCGAGTCGTCATCCGGGCCACTGGCCCGCGATCACGCGCGGCCGCCCGGCCAGATCGAAACGCCGCTCTACTGCTACGAATCCCGCCGTCAGGAACGTCCGCGATACCGCCTCTGCTTGCTCGGGGGAGAGCTCGATCCCGAGCCATCCTCCTCGAGAGAGATGTTCACCCGCCTCCGCCACCAGGCGCCGAATCAGATCGAGCCCGTCCGCCCCGGAAAAGAGCGCCATCCCGGGCTCGTGCGAAAGCTCCGGTGGACACGACCCGGCGTCCTTCTCCGCAATGTACGGCGGATTCGAGACGATCAGGTCGAATCGCTCGGAAGCGACTGGCGCGAATAGGTCTCCCTGTCGAAAACGGATCCTCTCTCTCGTATGCAGCCGATCGGCATTTTCGGCCGCAATCTGTAGTGCCGGCTCGGAAAGATCCGTCGCCGTGATCTCCGCATGGGGGAGTTCCGACGCGAGAGCGAGGGCGATCGCACCCGAACCCGTCCCGATATCCAGGATGCGGAGGTGGGGTGCCGACTCGGTGCTCCCGTTCGTTGTCTCCGACGAGCCCGACGCGCCGGCCGCAACGATTGCCTTGGCCTTCGAGAGCGCGAGCTCGACCAGGGTCTCCGTCTCGGGCCGCGGCGTCAGCACGTCGGCCGTCACCTTGATTGGCAGGGACCAGAACTCGCGTTCGCCGATCAGCTGCGAGACCGGAACCCGCTCGCGGGCGCGACGCGCAACGAGCGCTCGGAAGGCATCGCGCTCCGCGGGCAGGACCGGCTTCTCGTAGTCGATGTAGAGGCGCAGTCGCTCCGTCTCGAGCGCGTGTGCGAGGAGCACCTCTGCGTCGAGCCGGGCCGAGTCGATTCCATGCCGCTCGAAGTAGTCGCTCGTCCAACGGAGCAGCTCGAGGACGGTCCAGGTCTTGTCGACCACCGCTATTCGCCCGAACCGGACGCTTCGGATTCGGTCTCCCTCGCCGCTGCGATCTGCGCATGGACTGCATCGAGCAGCTCGCCGAGATCGCCTGCCATCACCTGATCGAGCTTGTGGAGTGTCACGCCGGCGCGATGGTCCGTGACGCGACTCTGCGGAAAATTGTACGTGCGAATCTTCTCGCTCCGCTCACCCGTTCCGACCTGCGAGCGACGCTCGCTCGATCGCTCGGCGGCGAGGCGTTCCTGCTCCGCGTCGTAGAGCCGGGATCGCAACACCGTCATCGCCTTCGCCTTGTTCTTGTGCTGCGATTTCTCGTCCTGGCATTGCACGACGAGTCCGCTCGGAAGGTGCGTGATCCGGACCGCCGAATCCGTCGTATTGACGCTCTGCCCACCCGGTCCACCCGCTCGCATCACGTCGATGCGGAGGTCTTCGTTCTTGATCTCGACGTCGACGTCCTCGGCCTCGGGCATCACCGCCACCGTCACGGTCGACGTATGGATGCGTCCCTGGCTCTCGGTCGTCGGCACGCGTTGGACTCGATGGACGCCCTTCTCGAACTTGAAGCGGCTGAAGACGTCCGTGCCCGAGATCGAGGCGATGATCTCCTTCAGCCCGCCGCCATCGGTTTCGGAGACCGAGAGCGTATCGATCTTCCAGCCCTGATCCTCCGCATAACGCGAGTACATTCGGAACAGGTCCGCTGCGAACAGCGCCGCCTCGTCACCGCCGGTGCCCGCACGTATCTCGAAGATCGCGTTCTTCTCGTCGTTCGGGTCCCTGGGCGTGAGCAGCACCCGAAGCTCCGTCTCGAGCGACGCGAGCTCGGCCTCGAGCCGCTCGATCTCGCCGCGAGCCAGCTCGGCCATCTCCGCGTCCTCGTCGCCCTGCATGTCTCTGGCGTCTGCGAGCTCGGAAACCGCGGTCTTGTAGCGCTCGCCCACCTCGAGCAGCGGACGCAATGCGCCCAGCCGCTTCCCGAGCTTCTCGATCGCCCCGGGCTCCTTCCCGATCTCGGGGTCGGAGAGCTGCGTCTCGAGATCACGACTGCGCGCGATCGCCTCGTCGATTCGTTCCAGGAAATCGGCCACGGGATTCTCGGCGTCGGGGTAGGGCCCGACAGCGATGCGCACAGCGATCGGGGTTGTGTTCTTACGGCTGCGCGCGCCGGGAGGAGCCTAATGGGGGACGCCTGGCTGTGCAAGAACGGGGCACCCGCGGTCAGGATCGGGGCGTGGCGTCGCGCCGCTCCGACCTGCCGGCGCGCTCCGCCCACTCCGCCTGGGCGCTACCGAGATCGCACGCCGGCGACGTCCAGTGCATCGGCGTCGATTCCAGCTCGATCGGGGCTCTGAGCCGTCGCGCTTCTCCCCACGGCGTGCGCTCGGGCTCGGGCTGAAAATCGCTCTCTTCGGGTCGCGCCTCGAGTGATCCCTCGCCGTCCTGCTCGTATTCGGCGAGCAGCTCCGCCGTTCGCGCGAGCGACAGCCGTGCGTTCGCGAGTGCCCCGTCACGAACCGATCGTTCGAGCGCCTTCACGACGCTCGCCGCCATGAGATATCCGGTCGCATGATCCAGAGCCTGAACCGGCAGGGGCGTCGGACGCGCAACGCCGCTCCATTCCATTCCGGCGGCAGCGATTCCGCTGCTCATCTGCACGAGGCTGTCGAAGCCGCGGCGCGACTGCCAGGGACCGCTCCAGCCGTAGGCATCGAGACGGACGTCGACCTGCGCGGGAGCGATCTTCGAGCGGGCGCGATCGCCGAAACCCAGCCGCTCGAGCGCGTCGGGGCGATAGCCGTGGACGAGGACGTGCGCCCGAGCGAGCAGGGCCTCGAATCTCCGACGGTCTGCGGCGTCGGTGAGGTCGAGACGGGCACAACGCTTTCCGAGCGTGACATCGGGTACGACGTTCGGCTCCTCCCAATCGGGCGGGTCGATCCGCAGCACCTCCGCACCGAAGCCCGCGAGCGTGCGCGTCGCGACGGGACCCGCGAGCACGCGCGTCAGGTCGAGTATCCGGAGTCCGGCGAGCGGCCGCGTGAGAGAGGGCTGCCACGCCGGGAGCGATCCCTCGCGTCGATCGCACCAGCGGACGATCGGTTCCGCGCGAACGGCTTCGCCCTGGGGATGCGCCCGCCATGCCGCCCGAGACCGCATCGCTGCCGCGGCACCACCCGCCTCGACGATCGCCGCTTCGAGCGAGTCGCAGGACCAGGTCGCGACCACCGCTTCGACGCGCTTCCGCTCCGCGTCGCATCCGAGTACCGAGAGCGCGGACCGTTTGTGATGGCTGAGGTTCGTGTGGATCTTGATCCAGCCGTCGGCTCCCTCGTAGTCGCCAGCGATCGGGTCCCAGGCGGGGGGCATCGTCCAACCCGTCGGCTGCAACGACCAGCCGAACCAGAGCGACGCGAGCCGGCGCTCGACGCGCACGCCCGGCGGCGACGGAACGAAACCGAGTGCGTTCGCGAGCTCGGCCAGCGCGGCGCCAACCGTCGCGATCGACGAGGCGGCCAGCTCCGTGACGGCGAAGCGAGAACGCAATCGCTCGCTTCCCACGATTCGTACCGGGGCGGCGACGCCGACTGCGGCGAGAAGAGCGCTCTTCATCCACCCTCACCTGCGTGCGCGCGGGCCGAACCATACGGTGCCGAGTCGTGGTCCGCACGCTATCCAAGCTCCGTACCAACCAATCGCGAGGTAGAGACCCGATGGCCCATCCCGCCCTCGAACCGGAGCGAACGGCCGTGATCACCGGCGGCGCGAGCGGAATCGGTCTCGCGACGGCGAAGCGCCTGGCAGCGTTGGGCATGAACGTCTGTCTGGCCGATCTCGACGAGACTTCGCTCGCCTCGGCGGCCGAGGAGCTCGGCGCGATCGCACCGAATGGCTCGGCGGCGATCTTCTCCGTCCGAACGGACGTCGCACGGCTGGAATCGGTCTGCGAGCTACGCGACGTCGTGATCGATCGCTTCGGCCCGGTCGCGCTCGTCATGAACAACGCGGGAACCGGCGGCGGAGGTGCCCCCTGGCAGAGCTACGAAGGCTGGCGGCGCGTCCTCGACGTGAACCTCTGGGGCGTCGTCCACGGTCTCCAGGCCTTCACGCAACACATGATCGACCAGGGGACGCCTGGCGCGATCATCAACACCGGCTCCAAGCAGGGGATCACGAACCCGCCCGGCGACGCCGCCTACAACGCCTCGAAGGCCGCCATCAAGAGTCTGACGGAGAGCCTCGCGCACGCGCTTCGGGGAATCGAAGGCTGTCGGGTCAGTGCACACCTGCTCGTGCCCGGCTTCACGTACACCGGAATGGTGAGTCGCTTTCTCGACGAGCCGCCAGCCTCCGCCTGGCTGCCGGAGCAGGTCGCCGATCATCTGCTCGCCGCGCTCGATCGAGGCGATTTCTACGTCCTGTGCCCCGACAACGACGTCACACCCGAGATGGACCATCGGCGAATCGAGTGGGCCGCGGGCGACATCGTCGAGAATCGACCGGCGTTGTCCCGCTGGCACCCCGACTTCGAAGCGGAGTTCGCCGCCTTCGTCGCGACCTCACCAGATCGGGACCACGAGCAGGAATGACCTCGAATCACGGACTCGAGCCGTTCGCCTAGCGAAGCTCGTACACCATGGGATAGGTCACCTTCATCGCATCGCCGTCGAAGATCCCCTTCGCGACGGCCTGAATCCGGTTCAGCCAGGCATAGCGCTCGTCTCCCGTCCGAAAGAGTGGCGCCGAGTAGGCGAAGCCGGTCTCCAGATTCGATCGGCCGCGATATTCGACGAAGACGAGCGCGCCGTCGTGCGTCTCGAGCGTCAACCGCACGTCGACGGTCGCCGTGCCGTCCGGCGCCACGCTCAGCCAATCGGCGGCGGCGTGGCCGCGCTGGTGCGCGCGGAGGCGATCGCCCTCCCAGCTGGAATCGCGCAGCTCACCGACCATGAGCGTTCCCTGCGGTGTCCTTTCGAGGACGATCACCTCGTGGACCGGCAGAACGGCGCTGCAGATCGGGACGAGCTCGAGTGCTTCCATGATTCGGTCCTCTCTGGTCGAACGGCGTTTCGATCTTCGCACCGAGTCTAGGTCCCAGATCGTCCGGACACACGATCGATCCGGTCGCGGTCTCGTGAGTGCGATTCACTAGCCTCTCCGCTCTGGCAAGGGTGGGCGTCGATGGAAACGACTGATCCCGAAAGCGCTGCGCTGTTGCTGTTGGCGGCCGACACGATTCTCCTCGTGCATTTCCTCTTCGTGTGTTTCGTCGTCTTCGGCCTCGTTCTCGTGTTCGTCGGTCGTGCCGTCGACTGGACGTGGATTCGCAACCCCTGGTTCCGGATCACCCACCTGCTCTCGATCGGCATCGTCGTCCTGCAATCCTGGCTCGGCATGATCTGCCCGCTCACCGTCTGGGAGATGGCGCTCCGTCGACAGGCAGGCGATCGCGGCGCCTACTCGGGAAGCTTCGTCGCCCATTGGCTCGACGCGCTCCTCTACTATCGAGCGCCGCCCTGGATCTTCGTCCTCGTCTACACGAGCTTCGGTCTGGCCGTCGTCGCGAGCTGGCTCTGGATCCGTCCGCGCAGCTTCAGAGGATCTGGCGGAGATCCGAGAGGGAGATGAGCCCCTGCCCATCCGGAGTTCGTCGCCGACGAGAAAGACAACGAAAAGCGGGGACCGCCCGGTCTCTGAGCACCTCGCCTAACGATCGTAGACCACGCGAACCAGCCCGAGGCCCGTGATCGTCATCGCGACGAGCAGGAGCAGCTGCGCGATCGGCGATCCGACGGGGACCTCCGGCGGACAGAAGGTGGGATCCGGCACGCAGGCGTCGTCGTTCGCCGGGTCGAGCTGGTCGACGAGCGTATCGCCGTCGCTATCGAGCAGGGACGACTCCATGTAGTCGAAGAGTCCATCGCCGTCGCTGTCGGTCGTCTCGCCCTCTTCGAAGTCGCTCGTGCCGTCTCCATCGGAGTCCCGGCCACAGGCGGCGACGAAGACGGCGGGATCGCATGGATCGCTTGGCGCCGGGTCGTCGAGATCGATCACCCCGTCGAGGTCGGCATCCTCGAAGGGCGCGAGATCGTCGCGCTCGGCCTCGCGCAGGAAGGCTACGAGATCGTCGACAACCGCCGGGGCCAGCGCCGCGAACGCATCGTGGGCCGTCACGGCCGCCGCGAGCGTCCCCGCCGATCCGTCATGCAGATAGGGTGGACTCGACCAGGCGGCCAGCAGGCCGGGTGCGTCGAAGCCGTCGAGTGGGCCGCCGAGGCGCTGGCCACTGGCGGCGTCGATCGTGCCGATATCGTGACGCGCTGCCGACGGCGAGTCGGTCAGCTGTGGCATCGCGTGGCAGCCGAGACAACCCTCGTGCGCGAAGGCGATCCGGCCCTGCTCGGCATTCGGGCTGAGCGTGCCGGCAGTCGGCCGATGTGGGCTCTCGTCCAGCTCGGTGAGCGATTCAACGTAGGCCGCGAGCGCGTCGAGGTCGGCGTTCATGCCCGTCTTGGGCGGACCGAGCGGATCGCTCGTCGCCAGGAACTGCGCGGGGGTGAGGAATCCCTGTCCGAGGCCGAGCGAGCGGATCTGTCCCTCGAAATCCTGGACCTCGTCGAAGTTACCGCTCCAATGCAGGATGCCGTGGTCGATGCCACGCCCGCGTAGCGAGATCGTCTTGCGCAGCCCCTCACCGAAGCCGCCGAGATCCCAGACGCGCCCGTCGTCACGCCCGTCGTTGTGACAGGAAGCGCAGCTGATGTAGTCGTCGAGGGACAGGCGATCGTCGGCGGCGTCGTAGAAATGCTGCTTCCCGAGCAGAAGGGTCGGGCTGAGCGTCTCGTTCGAGACCAGGTCGACCGACGCGAGCACGTTCGTCGCCGGCAGATTCGTCTGAAGCATCTCGCTCAGGTCGAAGCGTGAGAGCGAACGGTCCATGAAATCGTGCACGTAGGCACGGCTGCCATCGCTCGAGAGCGCCACGCTCTGGGGCGCGCGACCGGTCGGCAGGCGCATCAGCTCGAAGCCGTTCTCGGTGTCGTAGACCGCGAGCTCGCGGCTCGTTTCGAGCGTGACGAAGAGGTAGCGGTCGTCGCCGGAGAGCGCGGCACCGGTCGCGACGCTCGCGTTGTCGTGGTCGGCACGAAAGCCGGGATCCTCGCTCTCACTCGCGAGCAGGATCCGGGAGGTATTCGCGCGCACGGTCGACTCGAAGCTCATGCCGGGAATCTGACGCAGCGCGCCCGAGGCGATGTTGTCCTTCTTCGTGGGCACGTAGGCGAACATCTGGTCGAAGCTCACGACCGCCGGCCCGAGGTAGTTCGGCATGCCCGGCCCCTGGCTCTCCGATTGCGAGCGGCCGTCGTAGGGCAGCGTCACGTTGCCCGAGAGCGCGAGCGTCGCCGGATCGACGACGAAGATCTCCGCCGCACCGTTCGCGACGGCGACCGAGAGCGTGTCCTCGCCGGGGATCGGTGGCGTGATGTAGTTGCTCACGAAGAGCTTCGCGTCGTCGTAGCGTATCGAGAGATGCCGCGGCATACCCGAGAGCCCGAGCGTCCCGACTACCGAATCGTCCGAGCTCACGCGCTTCTCGAGTCGCGCCAGGGCCTCGAGGACCACGTAGTAGTGCGTCCCCGTCGCATCGAAGACGATCCCGTGTGGTCGGGAAGCCCGCTCGAGCACGATCGTCCGGTCGACCGCGAGGCTCGCGCCATCGATCACGCTGATCGTCGCGTCACGCTTGTTCGTGACGAAGATTCGCTCGACACCCGGCTGCTTCGCGAGCGCCCAGGGCTTTCGGCCCACCGGAATCTCGGCGAGCACGACTCCGTCGGGATCGCTCACCGTGACCGAATCGTTGTCGGGATTCACGTTCCAGATCCGGTCGACGCCGCTGCTCGTCTCGACGAGGAGCGTGGTCGAATGACGCGGCGCCTCTGGCAACGGCGTGATCTCCGCGAGGACGACGAGATCGATCGGCTGGATCGCCGTCAGACGCGCGGTCGGCGTCGCGTAGTCGGTACCGGACTGATCGTCGAGGATCTCCCAATCGACGCCGTTCTCGCTTCCCTCGAAGAACCATCGCACGGGATCGCGTTCGCTCGCATCGTTCGCCGTCGTGAAGCCATAGGCATCGACGACGACGTTCGAGCCGAAGTCGTAGACGAGGGCACCACGATTGAAGTCGAGCCACTTCGTCGCCGGATCGTCGTCGTCGGCACGAAACGCCTCCTCGCCGACGGGGTTGTTGCCGCCGGGATTCGAGACGATCGCGCCCGTCAACCGAGCGCCCTCTTCGAAGAGTGCGAGCTCGGCCAGCTGGATGCTATTCGCCGTCGCCTCGTCGCGCAGCTTCGTCGTTCGGAATCGGTAGTAGCGATAGCCCGGGAGATCCTTCGGGATGAGTCGCGCGTCGGCCCAGTTGCCGTGATCGCCGCAGGTGACGCCATTGTCGAAGACCTCGAGCGTGAGCGTATCGGCCGCACTCACATCGAGATCGATCGCCTGAGTCGGCGTGGTATCGATGAAGCTGCCGCTCACATGCGCGGTCGCACCGTCGAGCGACACCGCGAAATGCACGTCGCCGCAGAGCCCGTCACGCGAGTCGTCCAGCCCCAGATCGGAGCGGAAGCGATCGTAGAGTCCATCGAGCGCGACCTCGATCCGGGAGTAGGCATGGGCGCCGATGCCCTTCGGATAGACGACGCCATCGAGTGAGATCGGTCCGCCGTCGGAGGCACCGGTCTCGCCGTTGCTACGATCGCGCTCCGCCGGACCCCAGCCGTTCGTCTCCGACAGCCAGGGGAGATCCGACACGTAGACGGCGCCTTCCGGATTGGGATGCGAGGCCACGTCGCGGATCACCTGGACCGTCTGGCCGAGTGAGGGCGTTCCATCCGCATCGACTGCAAAGAGCCAGTAGTTTCCGACGATCAGGACGTTCGGGTTGACCGGAAACGAGAGCGTGAACGTGCCGTCCCCGTTGTCGACCGACGGGACGGGCAGGAACCGCTGGTCGGTATTCAGGTGGTGCGTCGTGCCGGAGAGACGAACGATCGAGAACGCGACCGTATCCGCGCTCGCGGCGACGACGAGGTCGTCGCCCGCGCTCACCTGATTGGGTGTGGGCACGGCGAGGGTCGGCCGGACGGCCGGTGAGCCGTCGCTCTCGAAGAGGTAGGGCGGGGAGAAGATCTGACCATCGAGGTGATTGGCCGAGCAGCTTCCGCAGGCGCCGCCGCCCGCGGACAGGACGCGGCCATCCTTCAGGAGCAACGCCGTCGAGTGGTAGTTGCGCGGAATCGTGATGCTGTCGACGATTCGCCAGCTGTCGGTCGCCGGGGAGTAGATCTCCGCGGGCAGGACGGAGCCCTCGTCGGTGAAGATGCGCGCGACGGTGTTGCCGCCGATCACCAGGACTTCGCCGTTCGGGAGCGTGACGGAGTTGCTGAGCGCGCGCGGGTAGTGCATCGGCGCACCCGCGCTCACGCTCGGCGCCGGTCCGGTCAGATCGACGCGGTAGACGTTGTCGACCGAAGTCGGCTCGGTCTTGCGTCGATCGGCACCGCCGACGAGCAGCACCTTGCCGGCGTCGTAGGTGACCGCGTTTCCATACATGCGCGCGAGGTCGCCGATCGGCTGGCCGAGGACGACGTTCGCGGCGCCACCGATCGGATCGAAGCGATGCCAGGTCGGCGTCGGTCCACCCTGGAACACGTCGCCCTGGGGTGTGATGGCGATATGCGCCCACCACTCCTGACCGAGGGCACCGGCCGGATTCGGCGCAGCATTGATCGCATTCTGCTCGTTCACGAGCGTCTGCATGTTCGCGTTCGGCGTGGCCGTCCAGCTATTCGTCGCCGGGTCGTAGACCTCGGAACGATTGCCGGCGCTCTTCGCGAACGTCGAGAAGACCCGATTGTCGGGCAGCGTCACGTTCGCGCCGTACCAGCGCAGGTCGTTCATGTCCGCGAGTCGCGACCAGGCGAGCGTTGCGGGGTCGAAGCTCGAGGTCTTGCGATCGTCCGGATTGCCACCGGAGGCGACGACGACGCCATTCTCGAGCGTGGAGATCCCAGCGCAGAACGTGTCGTGGAAATCGTTGTCGACGGTCAGGAAGGTCTCCGTCACCGGATCGAAGACCGAGGCGTGAGCGAATTCGGTGTTGCTCGGGAAGGCATTCGTCTCGGTCGACGACCAGGTGAGCACCCGCCCGTCCGGCAGGTTCACGGCCGAGATCGCGATCTCCGGCCACTGGATCACGTGACCCCACTCGCCGAACTCCGACGGATCGGTTCCGATGTAGACGAGCTGCCCGTTCGCGGGGATCGGCTCGAAAGCGGGGTTGCCCGTGCGATAGCCGACCTCGAGCACCTCGCCGCCGTTCTTCTCGAAGAACTCGACGCGCAGGCTATGGGTCCCAGCGGCGAGCGTCGTCGTCGCCATCACGACCCTCGGCGCGTGGAGACCGTCGTTGTCGACGACGAGGTTGCCGTCGATATAGACGCGCGAGCCGTCGTCGGAGTTGGTGAAGAACTCGTAGTCGCCGGTCGTGGGTACCTCGATCTGATTCGTGAAGACGAGCCCGAAGGTCTCGGTCTGCGAGGTGACGGAGACGCCGATCGTCGCGGATTGGCCCGTCGCGATCGGACTCAGGCCCGAGAAATCGGGCAATGCATCGAAGCTGCCGTCGTAGACCTCGAAGGCGAAATCCGCGCGTGCCGAGCGCGCCGGTGCCAGACCGGCTGCGAACGTGAATGCGAAGGCGAGGGCGAGCAGGACTCGCGGCAGGGGGGTCGTCCGGCGGCGCGGGCAGCAGGTGATCGGCATGAGGCGGGAGACTCCGGGCGGGTTCGCCCTGCAGCAGGAGAACGAGCGGCGCCCAGCAGCTCCAGCAGGACCGGGCGGTGATGCGGGCGACGAGCGATCACTGCGCGTCCAATACACCGCATGTAGGTTCTACAATACGCGATAAAGGTGACGTACGTCACTGAAAATGTGCGAGAATTGCTTGTCCGGATTTCACACCCTGGGCGGGCAGCCCGGTTTTTTCCGCCTGCAACGAAATACTTGGCAATTTCCCCACATGTCGGGGCTACTCCCCACCCGAGATGAATTGCGAGACGAATTCGGAATGAATGCCCAGACCTCGACCGCCCTGCACCGGGGCTGCGCACTCGCGAGAGGGGTCGCGATCGCCACGCTCGCCGCGACACTCACGTTCGGCGTGGTTGCAGCGCGAGCCGCAGGGGCTTCACAGGCCGCGGGTGCTCCACCCGCCGCAGGTCCTCCACTCGCTGCGAGCGCTTCGCCCGCCGCAGCCGCTTCACCCGCCGCCCGTGCCACGGGGCGCGCCGGTACAGCGCGCTACCGAAAGCTCGACGTCGCGGAGCGCGCGCGCGCGATCGAGCAGGCGCGACAGGCGGCCAGCCCCGCCCTCGCACTCCGCGCCGCCCGCGCGGCCGGGCGCTCCTACCGGAGCGAGGTCCTGCTCGTCGAGCGCCACCGCTTTGCGAAGGGCGAGGACGAGCGCCGGCGACTCGCCGACGTCTACCTCTACGACTACGAGGCGGATCATCTGTGTCGTGCCGTCGTCGATCTCGATCACGATCGCATCGACTCGATCGAGATCGCCGAAGGCGTCCAGCTGCCGCTGACGGAGGCAGAGCGGGCGCGTGCCCTCGAGCTTGCGCTGGCGAACCCGAGGCTTCTCGCGCAGCTCGCTGCAGACTATCGACGAGCGACCGGCCAGTCGCTCGCGGGAAAGGAATCGCTCGAGGTGAGCGGCTTCGTCTATCGAGCCGACGCCGGGAACGCGGGCTCGGGGGACGCGTCGTCGCGGCGCGAGGCACGCGTCTGCGGTCGCTCGCGCTGCGCGCAGCTGATGGTGCGCACGCCGGACGGCCTACTGCTCGAGCTACCGGTCGTCGACCTGTCGCGCGAGCGCCTGCTCGACGCCGACCGCTTCGGATTGAACGAGAACGAGCGCAAGCGACGCGGCCGACGCCGCGGCGCGCGACCGAATCCGACCCACGACCACAAGGACGACCTCGGAGCCCACCGCCATGCGCATTGATCGCACGACGCGCCGCTTCTCGAGACCCGCAAGTCGACGACGCGCGGCGGCGCGCGGCACGCGACCACTCCGCGTCCTGCTCGCTTCGATCGTGCTGGCTGGATTGCTCGTCCCGGCCGCCGCCTCCGCAATCACCTGTGATGCCGGCGCGGGCGAGACGGCACTCGACGTGACGCTCTCGGGGAACGCGCGCTGGGAGCTCTGCTGGGCCGTGCTGCCCGAAGAAGGCGTCGTCTTTCGCGACGTCCACTACACGCCGCCGGGCTACGCGGCACGACGCGTGCTCAAGCAGGCCGGCATCGGCCAGCTCCACATCGTCTACGACGACGATCGCGCCCGCCGCCATCTCGTCACGGAGGAGGGTCTCGGCGGCGGCGCACTCGTCGACCTCGAGGCGGGCCAATGTCCCGGCGGCGTGCTCCTCCAGAGCGGTGGGATCGACGTGCTCTGCCAGAGCGAGCAGGGGCGCGGCTACGTCTACAAGTACTACACGCAGGAGCGTCAGGGCTATTGGCTGCAGCTGCTGAGCATCGCCCGCACCCAGGGAGAGAGCTTTCTCGTCCGCTGGCGCTTCTACGACGACGGCACGATCGAGCCCGCGATCGGATCGACCGGCACGCTCAGCGAGTTCGGAACGGATCCGGCCTTCGGCTCGCCGATCGCCTCGACCGGTCAGATCGGCGTCGGGTGGGTCGCCTCGACCTACTGGCGACTCGACTTCGATATCGGCAGCGACGCGAACGACGACCTGGTCGAGCGCTTCGAGGTCACTCGCACGGGCTCCGATTTCGAGACGAAGGCGCTCTCTATCGCAGCGCTCACGAGCGAGACGAGCGAATCGGTCGATCCGCTCGCCAAACGCTCCTGGCGCGTACGTGATCTCGGAACGACGAACGCAGACGGACACCCCGTCTCCTACCACCTGGAGCCCCTCCAGGCGGGCCACCGTTACGTGCCCCGCGCCGACGAAAGCTGGGCCGACCATGATTTCGCGGTGACCGCCTATCACGCGTGCGAACGATTCGCCTCCCAGAATCCCACCGGCGGCGGCTGCGGCGCGAACCTCTCCGACTACCTGGCGACGCCGGAGAGCGTGAACGGTGCCGACGTCGTGCTCTGGTACCGCACGTCGTATCATTACGCGCCCCGCGACGAGGATGCACCCTACCGGCCCGTCCGATGGCAGGGATTCGTGATCGTGCCACGCGACTGGACGGATCAGAATCCACTCGCGAGCCTGCTCGAACGCCTCTTCGGAGGTGAGCGTTCGTGATTCGCCTGCGCGACCGCTCGATTCTCCTCGTCCTCCTGGGCACGTTCGCCCTGGTCACGAATGCCGACGTCGCGCGCGCGGGCCCGAGCTGCACGGCGGGCAACGGTCTGATCGACCAGACCTTCGCGAGCGGTGCACGTTGGCAGCTCTGTTGGGAGGAACGAACCCGCGAAGGCATCGTGTTACGCGAGATCTACTACTCACCACCCTCGGGCCCCGAGCGCAAGGTGCTCGAGCAGCTGAATCTCTCCCAGATCCACGTGCCCTACGACGACAACGGTGCGCGCTTCCACGACGTGACCGACTACGGCGCCGGCGGCAACAACCTCCAGAACCTCACGACCGACGACTGCCCCGACGGCGAGTTCCTCGTCGACGGGACGAAGAACGCCGCCTGCAAACGCGTCCCTCCCGCGCGGCACGAGCTTCGACGTCGATGGCCTCCAGAGTCAGGGTGAGATGCTCGCGATCTTCAGCGTCTCGCCGATCGGCGCCTACAACTACATTCCGACCTACCAATTCGAAGACGACGGCGCGATCGAGATCCGAATCGGCGCCACCGGAAATCTGCAACGCTTCGACTACAACCTGGGAACGCAGGCCCCGACCTCGGATGCCTGGCCGCTCGACGCAAACGGCAATCGGCACGGCATCGCCCATATCCACAACTACTACTACCGGATGGACTTCGACCTGGCGGGTACACCCGACAACGACGTCGTCGAGGCAGGTCGACGTCGTGCCCGACGCGACGGCGTCGACCCGCACCACGACGATCACCCCGTTCACGGTCGAAGCCGCCGCGGATATCGCGCCGTCGAGACTGCGCAGCTGGCGGATCCGTGAGGCCGCCGGGGGCGCCACGAATGCCCACGGGCATCTCATCGGCTACGAGCTCGTGCCCCTCGAATCCGGACATCGCGACGAGGGGCCGAGCTTCGAGCCCTTCACCCACGACGATTTCTACGTGACGCGTTACAGCGCCTGCGAACAATTCGCCTCACATAACAACCAGCTTCTCGGCTGCGGCGACCACCTGCAGGATTTCGTCTCGGGTCAGTCGATCGACGGCGAGGACATCGTCGCCTGGTACGGCATGACCTTCCACCACATTCCACGCGACGAGGACGAGGCCCACATGCATGCGCATTGGAACGGCTTTCGCCTGGAGCCGCGTGACTGGAGCGACGCGACGCCCTCGATCCCGGAGGTCGTCAGCTGCCCTCCGGATTCGATCGACTTCGACGCGCTCGCGCTCGAGTCGTACGCGAATCAGGACGGTACCGGCACGGCCGTCTCGCAAGACGATGGACAGACGCTCCGCATGACGGGCAACAGCTGGAAACGCTCGGCGACGACCTGGAACATCGAGACCGGAACGCAGCTCCATTTCGAGTTCGCGAGCCAGATCGAGGGCGAGCTGCATACGATCGGCTTCGACGACGATGCGGAGCTGAACGACGAAGCGCGGCACTTCTTCCTGCACGGCAGCCAGAGCTGGAGTGGTGGCGGGCGCATCGACGTCACGCCCGACTACGGCGGTGCGGGCACCTATCAGAGCTTCTCGTTCACGCTGTCGGACTATTTCACCGGCAGCGGCATGCATCTCGTCTTCGGAAACGACCAGGACTCGGGTGCACAGACGAACGAGGGCCGCTACCGATGTGTCCGCATCGTGCAGCCGAACGCGCCGCCGGTCTGGACCGACCCGGGACCGCTCGACCACCAGGAGGGCGAGTCCGTCTCGATCACGCTCCTCGCGACGGACCCGAACGGCAATGCCGTGAGCTACACCTCGACGCCGCTTCCGCCCGGTCTGACGCTCGCCTCGGCGACGGGTCGTATCACGGGCACCCTCGACTACACGGCCGCGGCGGGGAGCCCGTATACGATCGTCGCGACGGCCGACGACGGAACGCACACGACCGACCAGTCGTTCGACTGGACCGTCGCCAACGTGAATCGCGCGCCGGTCTGGGTCGATCCGGGTGCCCAGTCCTCCGCCGAAGGCGACGCCGTCAATCTCGTCCTGATGGCATCGGATCCGGACGCCGAGAGCGTGACCTTCGGCGCGACGGGACTGCCCGGCGGCCTGGGCCTGAACGCGACGACGGGGCTCATCTCCGGCACGATCGACTACGCCGCCGCCGCCACGCTCCCCTATACGATCGTCGCGACGGCGAGCGACGCCGAGACGAGCGTCGAGCAGAGCTTCACCTGGCTCGTCACGGACACGAACCGACCCCCGACGCTCGACGATCCGGGTGACCAGACGAGCGAGGAAGGCGATCCGATCTCGCTCGCGCTCGTCGCGAGCGACCCCGATCCTGAGGACGAGCTCGTATTCAGCGCGACGAACCTGCCGCCGGGTCTCGACATCGACGCCGAGACGGGTGCGATCACCGGCATCATCGGCGATACGGCCGGCGACTCGGGCCAGCCCTATCCGGTCGTCCTCGGCGTGTCGGACGGTGACGTCACGGTCGAGGTCCTGCTGTCATGGACGATCGAGGTGGAGAACGAGCCCGAGGTACCCTCTTCGACGCCGATCTGGCTCGCGATCCTACTGTCCACGCTGGCCGCCGTCGCGCTCGCGTCGACACGCCCGCATCCTATTGGGAAGCCATCGCCCGAATGACCAGAGATCGCCCCCGCCGATCGACTCGCAACCCGCGTCGCCCGCTCCCTCTGCTCCGCCCGATCCCCGCCTTGGCGCTCGCCCTCGGCGTCGCCCTCGCGCAAGGCGGCTGCGTCACCGCGACACGCGACGGACACGAGGGCGCGCCGCGCAAAGGACTCGCGAGGGCTGCCTCCCGAGCGACCAGCCAGCCCGGCGATTTCGTCGCTGGCTACGCCGCCCTCGCGGACGAACGAAGGGGTCTGATCCACTTCGTCGTCGAGATCCCGGCCGGCGGCAACGACAAGTGGGAGGTCGACAAGAGAACAGGCGAGCTGCACTGGGAGCAGAAGGACGGACGGCCGCGCGTCGTGCAATACCTGCCCTATCCCGGCAACTACGGGATGATTCCCCGTACGAGCCTGCCCTCCGAGGTCGGCGGCGACGGCGATCCACTCGACGTGCTGCTGCTCGGGCGACGCGTCGAGCGTGGCCGGGTCGTGCGCGCCCGGCCGATCGGACTGTTGCGCCTGGTCGACGGAGGTGAGCGCGACGACAAGATTCTCGCAGTGCCGCTCGAGGGACCGCTCTCCGACGTGCGGGACATGAGGTCGCTCGATACCCACTACCCGGGCGTTCGCACGATCGTCGAGACCTGGTTCACGCGCTACAAGTCGACGCGCGTCGCGGCGCCCGACGAGGCAGAGACGAGATCCACCAGCGAGACGGAGACCCGGCGCGCACCGATGCGCTCGGAAGGATTCGGCGACGCCGACGAAGCGCTCCGTGTCGTCCGCGAAGCGAGTCGCTACTTCGAACGGGCGCAGGAAGCCGACCCCGTCGCGCGTTGACGCAATCGGCTCGAACGTAGGCGCGGCTCGCGATCGAGCTTCAGATCGCCCGCCAGAAGACGGCCAACGCGGCGAGTGTCGAGACGACGAGCACGCCCGGCCGCAGCCAGCCCGTATCGAGTCGCCCATGCGCGAAGCGGCTCGCGAAGAGGCCAGCCAAGAGCGCTGGCATCATCAGAAGACCGAAGAGCCAATGCCGACTTGCGACCTCGCCGGCGACGCCGAGCGCAGAGAGCGAGAGCACCGTCCCCAGCAGGAACGTCGCGCCGAGCGTGGAGCGCACGACGGGCCCCGGCTCGTGCTGGTAGAGCAGCGCCATTGGCGGACCACCGATCGACGAAGCCGTCCCGAACAAGCCACCGAGAAACCCGGCCGCGGCCTGCGACCGGGGATCGATCTCGAGGCGCGGCGCCACCAGACTCATCGCGACCGCGACGAGTACCACGCCCCCGATCACGAGCGAGAGCGCCGCGGGCGAGAGGAGCGTCACGATCCAGGCACCGAGCACGACTCCCGGCAGACGCCCGAGCGTCGTCCAGACGACGGCCTCGCGATCGATGTGCGCGTGCTCCCGCAACGCACTCCCGAGCGTCATCGGAATCGCGAGGATGATCCCGGCAGCCGGCAACACCGAGGGCCGCACGATCGCCACCACGGGCACGACGATCAGGTTCAAGCCGAAGCCGATCGCGCCCTGAACCAGGGCGCCCAGGAAGGCCGCCAGCCAGACGAATGCCAGCGCAGCGAGCGATAGATCGAGGTTCTCGAGCACGTCTACCAACGATCCGGCCCGACCGGCCCGAGTCCGGCACTTCGAACGTGCACGCGGTCGCTCGGCGATCCGGACGTCCCGGGGCCGAGTCACGAGCCGCGTGGTGCTTCCGTGTCGAAGCGACGGTGGCGCGAATCGCACGACCGGGCAAGCCGCGCGGATGGGCGGGCGGCGCGCGTGCTGCGAGCAGCCAGCCGCGTGGACGGCCGGGCTCGAATTCGCGCGCCCTGCTACGTATCGCTGCGTCCCCCTGAAATCGATCGAACGGCTCGCTAGGTTCCCAAGCCGCACGAAGATCGTGCGCTGGCCGATACCCATTTCAGCCTTCCCGCCCCGCTCGAATCGGCCGCCTCGATCCGTCGACACTTCACGCGCCTGGAAGTGGACGATCGGGGGGACGCGACACCCACACGATGGGCGACACCAAGAGAGTGGGCGGGAACGGACCGACACGAAGAAGACAGGAGGGCAGCAGACCCATGGCGACGATTCAGGACCGCTTCGAGAGCTGGACGGAAGAGATGCGAAACGACATGCAGTCGCGACGACGCGAGACGCGTGAGCGCTTCCGGCGCGTCACCCGCGCACTTCCCTACGCCGCGTTGGGCTCGACGATCCACGGAGTGGAGCGGACGCGCAAGGCGATCTCGCGCACTTTCGAGCTGCCCAGTCGCTTGATCGAATCGACTCGCGAGGCGCCCGAGCGCTGGGCCGAGACCTTCGAGGCGCGCGCCGAGCGCGGCCGGCGGATCGTGTCCCGCATCCGCGAACGCGACGGCGTCCGTCACGCCGCCGACGGCTTTGGGCTCGTGCGGCGAGAAGCCAAGGCGACCGCGACGAGTGCGCGCCGCGCCGCGAACGCCGCCGCCGAAGCGCTCGAGGACGCGGCCGAAGCGGTCTTCGACCCGCACGACAATCGCCCCTACGAAGAGCGGACCTGCGAGGAGCTCCGCGCACTCGCGAGTGAACGCGCGATCCAGGGTCGCTCGGGTATGAACAAGGCCCAGCTGATCAAGGCCTTGCGCAAGAGCCGTTAGGCCTCAGCGGCCCTCCGAGGCCGCGCGACCCCGCGCGGCGAGCGTCCCCTGACAGCCGGGAATGAGCGCGTCGTCGGCGAGCCCGGCTGGCCGGAGCGCAGTCGCGAGGTTCATTTCGGCGACGACCCGGTCGAGCCCACGACGGATCTGCGTATCGTGGCTGACGCCCTCGCTCGGGCTCGGCACGCGGTCGAGCTTCGCGTAGCGGAGCAGCGGCTCGCGACTCGTGGAGTCGCGAAACTCCATCACGAGCAGCAGCTCGGCGAGCTGGTCCGCGTCGCGATCGGTGTCGAGGTTCATCCGCATCACCTCGAATCGGACCTCCATCACGCACTCGCCCGGTCCCTCCGCGAGCGGCACTGCGGCGGCGGTCGTGGCACCGACCAGGGAGTTCTGCAGTAGGTCGAGAAAGGCGCGTTCGCCCGCCCGCGTCAGCCGGAGCGAGCCGCGCTTGTAGCCGAGCGAGGGACGGGGAATCAGGAGGGCGTCGTAGCCACCGATGCGATGGTCCGGACGCAGCTCGAGCACGCCCGGCAGGCCCGCCTCCACTCGCTCGAGCTCGTCGTAGGTCCGCAGCCGGAGACGTTGCGAGGCCACGTCGCGCGTCGCCGCGGACTCGTCGACGAATCGACCCGCGCAGCCCGGAGTCCCGATCGAGGCGAGGCAGACCAGGCATGACGAGAGGCACAGAAGCCGGCCGAGTGGCCACGTCCTAATCGACATAGCAGGAACCTCCCGACCCGAGCATACGGCGCAGCCGCGCGCCTGTCAGGCGGAGCGCGAACCGAAACGGCTCGGCTTCGCCGATCGCCGCGAAGATCGGAGGGGCGAGCCCCCGCCCGGCCGGGCGGGGCGCAATCGATCAGGAGTTCATCGACTCGAGGAAGTCTGCGTTGCTCTCCGTCTTCTCGATCTTGCCCATCAGGAACTCCATCGAATCGACCGGCGAGAGCGGGGCGAGGACCTTGCGCAGGATGTACATGCGATTGAGCGAGTTCTCGTCCATCAGGAGCTCCTCGCGCCGCGTCGCCGAGCGATTGATGTCCATCGCCGGATAGGTCCTGCGATCGGCGAGCTTGCGGTCGAGCACGATCTCGCAGTTTCCGGTGCCCTTGAACTCCTCGAAGATCACCTCGTCCATGCGCGAGCCGGTATCGATCAGCGCCGTGCCGACGATCGTCAGGCTGCCGCCCTCTTCGACGTTGCGCGCCGCCCCGAAGAATCGCTTCGGCTTGTGGAGCGCGTTCGAGTCGACACCACCCGACAGGATCTTGCCGGAATGGGGTACGACCGTGTTGTGCGCACGCGCGAGCCGCGTGATCGAATCGAGCAGGATCACGACGTCGCGCCCGTGTTCGACGAGTCGCTTGGCCTTGGCGATCACCATGTCCGCGACCTGGACATGACGCGTCGCCGGCTCGTCGAAGGTCGACGAGATGACCTCCGCCTTCACGGTCCGTTGCATGTCGGTGACTTCTTCGGGCCGCTCGTCGATCAGCAGGACGATCAGATAGGCCTCGGGATTGCCCTCGGCAATCGCATTGGCGACGTCCTTGAGCAGCATCGTCTTGCCCGCTTTCGGGGGCGACGTGATCAAGGCACGCTGGCCTTTTCCGAGCGGCGCGATCAGATCGATGATTCGCGTCGTCATGCCCCCCGTCTTCGTCTCCAGGTTGAATTTCTCCTGGGGATAGAGAGGCGTCAGATTGTCGAAGAGGATCTTCTGCTTGGCCTTCTTGGGATCGTCGAAGTTGATCGATTCGACCTTGAGGAGCGCGAAATAGCGCTCGCCCTCCTTGGGTGGCCGAACCTGTCCCTCGACCGAATCGCCCGTGCGCAGATTGAAGCGGCGGATCTGCGACGGGGAGACGTAGATGTCGTCCGGGCCCGCCAGATAGTTCTGGTCGGGTGCGCGCAGGAAGCCGAATCCGTCCTGCAGAATCTCGAGCACGCCCTCCGCGAAGATCTTGCCGCGATTCTCGGTCTGGGTCTTCAGGATCGCGAACATCAGATCCTGCTTGCGCATGCCGGCAGCGTTCTCGACGTCCATCGATTGTGCCAGCTGCGTCAGCTCCGCCATCGACTTCGCCTTCAGCTCGCGGACGACGATCGTTTCCGCATCGTCGTCCATCTGCGCGTCGAGCGAAGCCTCCTCCTCGGCGAGCTCGGCGTCGCTCGGCAGGTAGTCCCGCTTCGGCTCGCCACCACCGCCGCGGTTGCCGCGATTGCCGCCACCGCTGCGCGAGCGGCGCCCGCGCCCCCTTCGGTTTCGATTGGATTGGGAATTGGAACCGTCCTTGGTATCGGACGCGCGCTCAATGCTCACGTGGCTTCTCGCTTCTCGTTTGTCGGGGATCGATTCAGCATCGATCCATCGCGAATTCAGAGCTGTTCAGGGAGTGGGAATGCGGAACGCTCGGGTGGGGCGGGTCGGTGAGGACTCCGTCGGGCTCCGTCGGCCGGCATCGGTGGGGGATTCACGGCTTGGATCGTTCGCGCCTCTCGGCGGTCGGTCCGGTCGCCGGCGGGCGGCTGCGGGGCCGGTCGGGCGCGCCCGCGCTCGGGTCTCGCCCCGCCCTCAGCCCATCGTCGTCACCGGGCAGGAAATTGATGAATTTCGTACGTCTATCGAATGATCTGGATAGTGAGGGCTAGCCGCCTCATCGATTCCGCTCGTCTGGGAATCAGGTCTGCTGGTCGTGATCTTCTCGATCGGTCGGGACCAGGACGGTCCGGCGTGTCCCGCCGGGAGGCGGTAACTCGACCAGCGTACGAGCGGCCTCCTGTGCTGTCAACCCTCTGGACGGCGTTCCCAGCGGTCGTGACGTCGGTCACGGGGCATCCAAAGCCGTCGAGTCCGAGCGCTCGAGCCTCGACCCGGCGCCCACCGCCGCGCCGACGCGCACGAAATGCTGCATTCGACCGGCAGCGGCGCCGTCTCGCCGGTGGGACGCGAAGCGGGCCGGATGGCAGATCGTGCAGCTTCGCTGGCTGATCCCGATCCGATCGCGCACGATCCCCTCCCGCTCGAGCACCCGCGTCGCCAGCCGGGCCAGATCGAGCAGATAGTGCCCCGGCCGCGTCGGCGCGAGAACCCCGGTCGATCGCAGCTCGCTCGCGTGGCGCCTTTCGAGTGCTTCGCGGACCGGCGCGTCGACCTCGTAACAGCAGCCGCGCGCAGCGGGTCCGACGGCGGCGAAGAGTGGATCGGCAGGAGAGCCCAGGCGCGCACGCAAGGCGGCGAGACCGGACTCGATGACCCCCGCCGCGACGCCCCGCCAGCCGGCGTGGATCGCCGCGACACCCTGGCCCGACTCGTCGCTCACGAGAATCGGTACGCAGTCCGCGGTCACGATGCCGATCGTCACGCCGCGAGTGGTCGACACGAGCGCGTCGGCAGGCCAACCGCCGGGATCGTTCGGCGTCTCAACGGGGTACACGTCCGCGCCGTGGACCTGCCTCGAAAACGTCGCGTCTTCAGGGAGTTGCGCCGTCGTAGCGGCAAAGCCATGCAGCAGACCGAGCGAATCGAGAACGGGTTCGCATAGTTTCCCGGGGCGCGGCTCGGCGCTGTGCACGGCTCTGTCGCCGGGCGCGGAGCGCGGCGCCGGGGGCTTCGTCAAGGACCGACCTCCTCCGCGGGGCCGAGGCCCGCGAGCCATGCCGCGAGATCTTCGGGTAGGGGCGCGTCGAAGACCAAGCGTCTGCCATCGTCTGGATGTTCGAATCCGAGGCGAGCCGCGTGGAGCGCGGGCCGTCCGAGCTCGGCCGCGCGGCCCCGGGCTCGACCGTAGACCGGATCCCCGACGACCGGCAGCCCGACCGAAGCCAGGTGAACGCGGATCTGATGCGTACGCCCGGTCTCGGGTCGGATCTCGAGCTCACTCGTCTGCGCGGCGCGAAAGCGCCGGCGCACACGCCAGCTCGTGATCGAGGGTCGGCCCTTTCGCGTCTGGACCGACATGCGTTTGCGATCGCGGGGATGGCGGCCGATCGGACGCTCGATGCGCCCCGAATCCGCCCGCGGCAGTCCGCGTACGAGCGTGGTGTAGACGCGCTCGATCGAGTGGGTCGCGAACTGCTCGGCCAGATGGCGATGGGCCGCGTCGTGCTTCGCGACGACCAGCACGCCAGAGGTGCCGCGATCGAGACGGTGGACGATCCCCGGCCGCAGCACGCCGCCGATCCCGGCCAGATCGCCGCAGTGGTGGAGCAGGGCATTGACGAGCGTGCCGCTCGGATGGCCGGGTGCCGGGTGCACGACGAGTCCGGCCGGCTTGTCGACCACGACGATCGCGTCGTCCTCGAACAGGATCTGCAGCGGGATCGGCTCCGGCACCAGATCCATCGCCACCGGCTCGAGCGGTCGGGCCTCGATCGTATCGCCGAGGTCGAGGCGCCGACTCGCGCGGACCGGCGCGCCGGCGACCGTGACGCATCCGGCATCGATCCAGCGCCGGACCTGTGCCCGGGAGACGCGCGCCAGCTCGGCCAGGACCACGTCGACCCGAAGACCCGCCCCCGACTCCTCGACCACGAAGGTCAGTGGGGACGGCGACTCGGCCAAGCCGATCGACCTAGCGTCGCGCGAGGAATCCGCCCCGCTGGCTCCCGCCTCGCGATCGGGACACGCGCGCCATGTAGCTCGGCACGACGATCTTGGGATCGAGCCCGATCATCCTCGCGTATGCCGTCACGAAGCCGCGCACGTAGACGTCGGCGGGCAGATCGTCGAAATTCTCTTCTTCGATGTTCCGGAGATGGGCCGCGCTCACCTTCGTCACCTCCGTGATGTCGTCGATCTCGTAGCCCCGGAAGAGGCGATTGCGACGCAGCCGCACGCCGTCGAACTCGCCGCGGCCATCGTCCTCGATCGCATCGAACTCCTCGACCGCATGCTCGACGGAATCGAAATCGACGCCGCGCGAAGCGCTCTCCAGCCGACCGTCCGACACCGCCGCCGCGATCCCGCTGTCGTCGCCGATCTCGCCCTGGAGATGGGCGCCGGCAACCCCACTTTGGCCGGTCGCTCCTCCAGCTATCGCGGGGCGCCCGTTCCGCGCGGCGCTGCGGCCGGCTTCGACGTGGGCAACGGCCGGGACCTGCTTCTCGTATTCGGCGCGCAGCTCCGGATCCGAGAGCACGCGATAGGCCTCGTCGAGCCGCTCCCGAATCGCGGCCGCATCTCGACTCTCGAAGACCGAGTAGAGAGCAAGGGAGCCGTCCGCGAACGTCTGCTGCGCGACGCGATAGGCGCGATCGATTTGATTCGGCGACGCATCGCGGCCGATTTCGAGCAGCTCGAAATGATCGAGCTCGTCGATCCCCCTCATCGATAACCTCCCGGCGGCACGACCCCAGCAGCTCGCGGAACCGAGCCCTTATCCGCTTTCGAGCCGGCATAGTGACCTGCGCTGCCCGCCCGGTCCGGCGGTGTTCGCGGTGTTGGCGGTGGTGAAGAGGTCGACGGCGCGGAAGCGGCGGACGGCGACGACGGAGCGGGCGCCCCGGCGGCGACCGGGTCCGACCCGGCAGTCGAGAACGAGGGCAGTCCGAGCAGCTTGCGCGCGATCCGCTGGAGATAGATCGAGACGTCCGCATCCTGGCGCAGGTCGACGATCGGGCGCCGCATCGAGACCGAGCGTCGCGCCTCGTCGTCGTAGTTCACGTAGCCCAGGTACTCCGCCTCGACGCCGAAGTACTTCTTGCAGACACTCGAGACGGCGAAGCCGAGCTTGACGTCCTCGGCCGTACGCACTCCGTTCACGATCAGACGCGGACGAAACACCCGCATCGTCTCGACGAAGCGCCGCGCCTCGGCCGTATCGGTCGCTTCGATCTCGCGCAGCAGGTCGAGCGGCGTGCGAATTCCGCGCTCGTTTCGCTGGTCCATCGCGGTCGTCACGAGCTGCCTCACGCCGTGGCCGACCATCGCCAGTCGCATGCGTCGATAGAACGCCGCGCGCAGGAACGTGTAGGCGTTCTCGACGGAGGTCGGCTCGGGCTGCAGGACGAGAATCCCGTCGTCGGAGACGAGGAAGTAGTCGAGCACCGAAGCGTGTGATCCGGCGCCCAGGTCGAGCAGGACGAGATCCGCGTCGAGCTGGCGCAGACCTCGCACCAGTCGCACCCGGCGCAGATGGCTCGGCTGGGCGTCCGCCAGGTTGCCGTGGGTCGCGCCGATCAAGCGCAGATTCGGCAGCGGCGTGTCGACGAGCAGCTTGCCGAGATCCTCTTCCCGTTCCGACACGAAGTCGGCCAGGCTCTTCTGCGGCGTCGAGACTCCGAGACAGGTGTGCAGATTGGCGCCCTCGAGATCGACGTCGACGACGACGACGCGCTTGCCGAGCCGCGCGAGCGAGGTCGCGAGATTGGCGGTCACGAAGGTCTTGCCGACGCCGCCCTTGCCGCCGCCGATCGCGAGCAGTCGTGCCCCGCGATTCGCCGGCCGATTCGGGTCGCTGCCGTTCACGCGCTGTGGCATCCCCTGCTTCGAGCTCACGGTCGCCTCTCTTCCGTGCTCATTTTCGTCCCGAAATCACGCGAGCCCGTCACGGCTCCGGTCCAGCGCAGGGCCGAGTGACCCGACGGATCGACCGATTCCAGCGATCCTCTCGGACACGACGACGCCCGCTTCGCAGCCTGGATCCGATGCGACGAAACACGACGCAGAGGACCGGACCGAGAGTCGTCGAACGGAACGAACCGGGGGGCTTGTTGGGGGGGAACCCAAAACTACCAGACGGCCCCCTTCAAGCCAACGCGAATTCGAGGGCCTCGCGGAGCGGAGCGAGGTCGCGATCCCGAAGCGTCCGCACATCGAGCCAGACAGCGTCGTCGCGTACCCGCGCCAGAACGGGTGTCGGTGCCTCGCGCAGGCGGGCCGCGACGCGCGCGGCGTCGACGCCGTCGACGACGACGGCCCAGCCGGGCAGACGATGCTCGGGAAGAGAGCCACCACCGACCGCGGCCTCGCTCCGCTCGAGTCGGGCCCTGCCTCGATCTCCGAGCTCGGCCGAGAGCTGCTCGAGCAGACTGCGCGCGCGCGGCAGGAGCGACTCCGCATCGCGCGAGAGACCATCGATGACGGGAATCTCCGACGCGGCCGCGGCGGATTCGAGCAACCGATCGAGCGTCGCGTCGAGGGCCGCGATCGTCAGCTTGTCGACGCGGAGCGCTCGCGCGAGTGGATTCCTTCGCATCGCCTCGATCGGCTCGCGGCGACCCAGCAGGATCCCGGCTTGCGGTCCACCCAGCAGCTTGTCGCCCGAGAAGCAGACGACGTCGACCCCGAGCGCGAGTCGGGAGGGTGCGAACGCCTCCTCCGGTAAGCCGGCTGCGGCGAGGTCGACGAGCGTCCCGCTGCCGAGATCTTCGATCAGGGGGATCCCGCGCTCGTGGGCCAGCTCGGCCAGCGACCGCACGGAGGCCTCCGCGACGAAGCCGCGTTGCTCGAAATTACTGCGGTGGACCTTGAGCAGGAGCGCGGTCTCGCCGTCGATCGCGTCCGCGTAGTCCGCCAGGTGCGTACGGTTCGTGGTGCCAACCTCCCGCAGACGCACACCCGCTCGCTCCATGATCGCGGGCACCCGAAACGACCCGCCGATCTCGACCAGCTCGCCTCGCGAGACGACGACCGAACGACCGAGCGCGAGCGTGTTCAGCGCGAGCAGGACGGCGGCCGCGTTGTTGTTGACCACGTGTGCGGCCTCGGCCTGCGGACACAGAGCGCGCAGCTTCGCCTCGAGCCCACCCAGCCGCGCGCCGCGCCGACCCGTCGCGAGATCGAGCTCCAGATTCGAGTAGCCGTCGAGCGCCCTCGCCACGGCAGTGGCGGCCGAGGGCGATAGGGGTGCCCGCCCGAGATTCGTGTGCAGCAGCACGCCGGTGGCGTTGATGACGGGGCGGGGATGGGGTGCACTGAGGCGCCGCGCCTCATCGCTGACCCGCTCGACCAACGCCCGACGGCCCGATTCCGTATCGTCATAGTCGGAATCTCCTCGAGACAAGTCTTGACGGGTTTTTGCAACGGTTTCGCGTGCTGCCTGAGCGACAGCCCAGCCCGCGAGCCCAGGCGAGCGCTCGCCGACCTGTGCGATCAGGCGATCCACCGAAGGCAGGCTCCGGCGTGGATCCGAGTTGACCTTTGCCGCTGAATCCATGATTCTCACTCGCAGAAATTCTTACACGGTCAGGCCGATTTTCTGCTCGAACCCAGCCTGATCCAGCCACCGCCCGACTCGTCCCGGCGCCCACACGCCGAACGCATCATGCGTGGATCGCATGACGGTCCCGAGACGAGACGGTGACGGATGGACGGATGAATGGGTAGCAAGTGCGGATCGAGCAGGAACGAGCACCAGGAGACCAGGATCAACAGACCCGGAGAGGGCTGGCGAAGCGGATGCCCGCGAGCCGGCCAGCCCGGGGGAATCGAAATCACCCGGGGGATCGATCCGACAGCGGGTGCTGCCGGCGACTCGAGTTCCTCCCGCCCACTCAACCCGAACCACTCGAGCCTCGCGTCGGCAGCCGTCCCCCGAGAGGGCGGTCGGCGCCAAGCGAGCAGAGAGCGAGCCATCGAAGTGATTTTCGCAGTCGACATCGCGCCGGAATGCGCCGGAATGCGCCGGAATGCACCGGGGACCCGGTCCCACGAGCGGACGTCCGGTAGCCCCACAGAGGTCGGCAGCAACATAGAAAGAGGGATTAGGGGAGCAGCAATAGCGTCGAGCTCGTCGAGCTTCGGTCGATCCGCGACGCGCGACCACGCGTAGGCACCTACGCCGAAGGGGCGCGCACAGATCCCGCAGCGATCCTCGCGCAGTCGCTCCGAAGCACGTAGGTCGCCCAGCATCGATCCCGATCCGAAGTCCGCACCGCGCTCGTCGCGCCCGATGGTGCGGTGGTCGCGGACGCAGTCGTGCGCAGCGGCTCGCAGCAGCCGAGAGCCGCACGAAGAGCAGCAGGCTGAACGACGGGTCGACGATCGGAGCATCACGCCAGGCGGCGAGCGCCGACGGCTGTCCACCACGACGTCGACGCCGACCGCGAGAGCCCGAGCGACTGCCTCCCCTCGATCACACGGAAATCATGTTCGATCGGACTCGCCGACACAGGCGGACCGATGCAGAACGAGATCATCATCAATGCGGAGATCGGGGAGACCCGTGTCGCGCTCGTCGAGAACGACCTCTTCGCGGAGCTCCATATCGAACGGGACCGCGACAAGAGCGTCGTCGGCAACGTCGTCAAGGGGAAGGTGAGCCGGGTGCTGCCCGGCATGCAAGCCGCGTTCGTCGACATCGGCCTCGACAAGGCGGCCTTTCTCTACGTCGGCGACTACTTCCAGAGCGTCCTCGAGACCGGTGAGACCGCCGGAGAGCCGACGAAGGGCGGTGGAAGGGGGCGAAATGGACGCGGACGCGGCCGGTCCGCACCGCCGCGAATCGACACGGTCCTGCACGAGGGCAAGGAGATCATCGTCCAGGTCGCCAAGGAGCCGATCGGCACCAAGGGCGCACGGATCACCTCCAGCCTGTCGATTCCGGGCCGCCATCTCGTCCTGACGCCCTGGTCGCGACGCGTCGGCGTCTCGCGCAAGATCGGCTCGGACAAGGAACGGAGGCGATTGCGCGAGATCGTCGATCGGCTGCGTCCGAAGAATCTCGGTTTCATCATTCGCACCGCAGGAGATGGCGTCCGCGAAGCCGATCTCGAAGCCGATATCCGCTATCTGGCGACGGTATGGGCGGCGATCCAACATCGCCACGCCGAGACGACGGCGCCGGCGCTGCTCTACTCCGAGCACGATCTGCCGCTGCGGATCGTGCGGGACGTCGCCGGACACGACACGCGTCGCATCGTCGCCGACGACAAGGAAGTCTACGAATCCATCCGCGGCTTCGTCGATCGTTTCGTGGCCGACCCGAAACCGAGCGTCGAGTTCTACGAGGCGCCGCTCCCGATCTTCGAGCGCTACGACCTCGAGAGCCAGATCCACGCCAACCTCGAACGCAAGGTCTGGCTGAAGAGCGGCGGCTCCCTCGTGATCGACAAGAGCGAAGCGCTGACGGCGATCGACGTGAACACGGGGCGTTTCGTCGGCAAGCGCGATCTCGAGGAGACCGTCCTGAAGACGAACCTCGAGGCCGTGCAGGAGGTCGTGCACCAGCTCCGCTTCCGCAATCTCGGCGGGCTCATCATTATCGATCTGATCGACATGGAATCGGCTGCCAACCGCGAAAAGGTCTACCGCGCGCTGCAGGAAGCACTGCGAGCGGACAAGGCGCGCACCAACATCCTCAAGATCTCCGAGCTCGGACTGGTCGAGATGACGCGCAAGCGGACGCGCGAGAATCTCGTTCAGACCTTGTGCGAGCCCTGCAGCTACTGCGAAGGGCGCAGCTACGTCTTGTCGCGAGAGAGCGTCGCGTTTCGCGTGCTGCGCGGCGTGCGCAAGCACCTGCCGAATCTGCGCGGGCGCTCGATCGCGATCGCGGTCAATCCTCACGTGGCCGAAGAGCTGCTCACGCGATGCAAGGAGGCATTGGCGAAGCTCGGTGAGGCGATCGGCAAGGACATCGAAGTCCGTGCCCGCCCCGGGATCCACCAGGAGCAGTACGAGCTGACCGTGCTCGAGCCGGGCCCCCCTGCGGAGCTCGAGCTCGCGTGGCTGAACGAACGCCACCCCGATGCCCGCAAGCACGCGGACGAGGCATCGGGTCGGCGCGGGAGCCGGAGCCGCGGCGGTCGAGGCCGCGAGCGCGGAAAACGGCCCGACGACGACGACGCGACGCCTGCCTCCGGAACCGAGACGGCGACCGAAGTGGAAGGGGCCGGCGACGAAGCGGCCGCGAAGCCGGACGCGGCGGAAGTGGAGGCGACGCCGGCCGCGAAGCCCGAGACGACCGATGCGGGGCCGGTGGCCGCTGCGGCGCTCGCTTCGGCGATTCCGGCGGGGCCGCGGGCTCTGGACGGTGCGGGAGACGGCGCGGCGCCCGGCGGCTCGAGCGCGACGCCCGGGGAGTCGGATCGCAAAACGGACGAAACGCCCCAAACCATTGACGCACAAGAGGAATCGCGCATACTCCCGCGTTCCGAATAGTCCGACCGACGGGATTCGACCGGCGTTCCGGCCGACCCATCACGCGCCCACCGGTCCGCCCCAGACCAGCTGATCCGGGACCGGACCACGTGCCCGGGTGGGGCCGGCCGTCGCGAACGACACGCTGTACGAGACAGCGCAAGCAGAGCAAGCTGAGCAAGCTGAGCAAGAGAGGCCCGTTCATCATGTACGCCGTCATTCGCAGCGGTGGAAAGCAGTATCGCGTAACGCCCGGCGGGTCCGTGCGCGTCGAGAAGCTCGCTGGTGACGTCGGATCGACGATCACGCTCGAGGACGTGCTGCTCGTCGGCGACGACGGCGACGTCAAGATCGGCGCACCGACCGTCGATGGGGCCCGGGTCAAGGGCACGATCGTCGCCCAGGGACGCGGACCGAAGATCCGCGTCTTCAAGATGAAGCGACGCAAGGGCTACCGACGCACCCACGGCCATCGCCAGGACTACACAGAAATCCGCGTCGACCAGATCGACGCCTGACGACCCGAACAGACGAGCGCCGCGCCGGGCGAATCGGCGAGCCCCGCCGCGCGACCGGGTCCGAGACGATCGGCGCGAGCGCTGCGCAGGAAGAGGACGATTCGATGTCACACAAGAAGGGACAGGGCAGCTCACGCAATGGGCGCGACAGCAACGGCCAACGCCGCGGCGTCAAGGTCTTCGGGGGTCAGTCGATCAACGCGGGTACGATCCTCGTGCGGCAATGCGGCACGAAGATCCATCCCGGCCAGAACGTGGGCGTCGGCAGGGACTACACGCTCTTCGCACTGAAGACCGGCACGGTCCGCTACGGCACGTCGCGGGGGCGCACGATGGCCCACGTCGACGAGGCCTGACCCGCCGATCTCCGAGCGATCGCGTTCGACGCCGCGCCGCACGGCGATCGCCATCATGAAACACGCCAATCTCTTCGTCGACGAAGCCGAGATCGAGGTCTGCTCGGGCGCGGGCGGCGACGGGGTCGTACGCTTTCGACGCGAGAAGTTCGTCGCCCGCGGCGGACCGAACGGCGGCGATGGCGGTCGGGGCGGTGACGTCGTGCTGGTCGCCGACGGAAACGTCGCGACCCTGCTCGACTTCAAGTCCGCGCGCCGCATCGTTGCACCCGCCGGCGAGCCCGGCGGCAGCGCGAACAAAAAGGGCGCTTCGGGCGACTGCGTCGAGGTCCGCGTCCCCGTCGGCACGCTCGTCTCTACGAGCGACGGCACGGACCCGCTCGCCGATCTGACCGAGGTCGGCCAACGCGTCGTCGTCGCCCGCGGCGGCCGCGGCGGACTCGGCAATGCGCGCTTCAAGACCTCGACGCGTCAGGCGCCCGACTTCGCGACGCCCGGCAAGCCCGGCGAGACGCGAAGGCTACGTCTATCGCTCAAGCTGATGGCCGACGTCGGGCTCGTGGGATTCCCGAACGCGGGCAAGTCGACGCTGCTGACGCGCATCTCCGCCGCGCGGCCGCGTGTCGCGAGCTATCCCTTCACGACGCTGGTCCCGTCGCTCGGGGTCGTCGAGCGGGAGGATCGTCGCATCGTCGTCGCCGACATCCCCGGCCTCGTCGAGGGCGCGAGCGACGGCGCCGGCTTGGGTCATCGCTTCCTGCGTCACGTCGAACGCACCCGCGTATTGATCCACCTGCTCGATCTGGAAGCGATGCTCGTCATGGGACGCGACCTGCTCGACGACTACGATGCGATCCGGCGCGAGCTGGCCCGCTACCGGCCCGAGCTGCTCGAACGCCGGGAGATCGTCGTGCTCTCGAAGAGCGATCTGATCCACGACGAAGCACTCGTCGACGAGCTCGAAGCCCGGCTCGCGGCACGTGGTCTCGCCACGCGACGCATCTCCGCGGCAACGAACATGGGGCTACGGTCGCTGTTGAACGACACGTTCGCCGCGGTCGACGAAGCGACGCGTGACGAAGAAGCAAACGCGAGCGCCGACTCGCGCCCCGCCGCAGCGTCTGCGGCACGGGCGGGTCACGCGTGACCGACGAAGACGAGCTCTGGCGGATCGTCCCACGCGCCAAACGCATCGTGTTGAAGGTCGGCTCCAGCACGCTCGCTCGCGAGGGTCGACTCCGTCCCAAGCGATTCACGACCCTCGCGCGCGACGTCGCGGCCACGCTGGCCGCGGGTCGTCAGGTCGTCCTCGTCTCCTCCGGTGCGATCGCGGTCGGGGCCCATCGACTCGGCTGGAGTCAGCTCGGCCGATCGGTGCGCGAGAAGCAGGCGGCCGCCGCCGTCGGCCAGATCGGGCTCGTCGAGCTCTACCAGCGACGCTTCGCGCGCCTCGGGCATACGGTCGGACAGATCCTGCTGACGCGCAGCGGTCTGGAAGACCGCGAACGATTCCTGAACGCACGACACACGATGCTCGAGCTGCTGCGACTCGGGGTGGTACCGATCGTGAACGAGAACGACACGGTCGCGACCGAGGAGATCCGCTTCGGGGACAACGACAACCTGGCCGCCACGATCGTGAATGCGGTCGAGGCCGATCTGCTCGTGATCCTGACCGACGTCGACGGTCTCTACGAGCGACCGCCCGTCGCCGGGCGACCCAAGCCGCCACTGATTCGCAATGTCGCCCGCATCACGCCCGCGATCGAACGCGCTGCGAGCGGCGCGGGCACGCGATTCGGAAGTGGCGGCATGATCACGAAGCTCGAAGCGGCCCGCAGCGCCTCGCGGGCCGGCGCTGCCACGATCCTGTGTAACGGTCGACACGCCGACGTGCTTCAGCAGCTGATGGCCGGCGAGCGACACGGCACGCTCTTCGCGCCACAGGAACGCCTGCGCGGCCGCAAGCATTGGCTCGCCTACACGGCCAAGACCCACGGTCGTATCGTGATCGACGACGGCGCCTGTCGCGCGCTGCGCGAACGGGGACGCAGTCTGCTACCGGCCGGCGTCGTACGCGTCGAAGGCGCGTTCTCGATCGGTGACTCGGTGAGCCTCGTGAACGAACGGCATCAGGAGGTCGCGCGCGGGCTCGTGAGCTACTCGGGAGAAGACGTCGCGCGCCTGGCCGGCCAGCCGACGAGGGAGATCCCGCGAGTGCTAGGATACGC
This sequence comes from Myxococcota bacterium, assembly GCA_965223565.1. Lineage (GTDB taxonomy): Bacteria > Myxococcota_A > UBA9160 > UBA9160 > UBA4427 > UBA4427. The sequence continues at coordinate 57,017 of CBDCWV010000015.1, forward strand.
GAATGGCGACGAGATCGTGCATCGCGACGATCTCGTCCTGATCGGAGATCCCTGAGACGCGAATTCCCGCGCCAGAAGCCCGCGTCGGAAGAGCGTCGACCCGGCAGCGCAACTTCGAACCCAAATCCGACTCGTCGCTCGAGAAATCCATCGATGACCGTTGACGACAAACGATCCGACCTCAGCACCGACACCGCCGACGATGCGCTCGCCGGCGAGATCCGCGCGCTCGCCCGGCGCGCGCGCGTGGCCGCCGCTGCGATGGGCGAGCTATCGACCGAGCGCAAGAACGCCTGGCTCGCGCGCGTGGCCGAGCGACTCGAGGACGCGCGCGAGACGATCATGGCCGCCAACGCCCGAGACGTCGCGGCGGCCGCGGAGAAGGGCGTGCCCGCGACGATGCGCAATCGCCTCGGGATCTCGGATGCCAAGTGGGCCGACATGATCCAGGGACTCTCGGACGTGATCGCGCTGCCGGATCCCGTCGGGCGCATCTCGAACCACAGCGTCCGACCGAACGGACTTCGCGTCGGCCAGATGGCGATTCCGCTCGGCGTGATCGCGATGATCTACGAGGCGCGACCCAACGTGACCGTCGACGCGGCCGCGCTCTGTCTGAAGGCGGGCAACGCCGTCATCCTGCGCGGCGGCTCCGAGGCCTTTCATTCGAATCGAGCGCTCGGCGAAGAGCTGCGCGCAGCCGCACGCGACGTCGGCGTGCCCGAAGACGCGATCACGATCCTGCCGACGACGGATCGCGCCGCGATCGACGTGATGCTCAAGCTCTCGGACTCGATCGACCTGGTGATTCCCCGCGGCGGTTCGGCGCTGATCAGGAAGGTGATCGCGGAGTCGACGATCCCCGTGATCGCACACGACGCAGGCGTCTGCCACGTCTTCCTCGACGAGAGCGCCGACGCCGAGATGGCCGTCGCGATCGTGCACGAATCGAAGCTGCGTCAGATGCCGGTCTGTAACGGTCTCGAAACGCTGCTCTGCCATCGCGGCGCCGCGCGCAACGTGCTGCCCCGCGTGCTCAAGGACCTGCACGAGGCGGGCGTCGAGATTCGCGGCTGTGCGGCGACGTGTGAGATCTTCGGCGACGCCGTCCCCGCGGACGAAGCGGACTGGTCCGAGGAATTCCTGGCGCCCGTCCTCGCCGTGCGCGTCGTCGACTCGATCGATGCGGCGATCGACCACATCCGGCGATACGGCTCGGACCATACCGAGATCATCGTCACGAACGACTACGCCAACAGCCAGGCGTGGCTGCGACGGGTCAACTCCTCGACCGTCGGCGTCAATTGCTCGACCGGTTTCTCCGACGGCTTCGAGCTCGGACTCGGCGCCGAGATCGGCATCTCGACCTCGAAGCTCCACGCCTACGGCCCGATGGGCCTCGAAGGGCTCACGACCCGGAAGTTCATCCTGATGGGGGAGGGCCAGCTGCGCGGATGACGAGCGATCGCATCGGCCTGTTCGGCGGGACCTTCAATCCGATCCATCTCGGACATCTGCGGGCTGCAGAAGAGGTGCGGGAACGACTCGCCCTCGACCGCGTCCGCTTCATTCCGAGCGCCGTGCCGCCGCACAAGCGCGGCGACGCCGAGGACCCGATCGCGTCCGCCGACCAGCGTCTCGAGTGGGTCGAGACCGCGATCGCCGCTCATCCCGATTTCGTGCTCGACCGGATCGAAATCGATCGCGCGGGTCCATCCTTCCTGGTCGACACGCTCGAAGCGATTCGGGCGCGCGACTCGTCACACGGATCATCACGAGCACGGGCGGGCCGCGCGGTGTTCATCGTCGGTGCGGACGCGTTCGCCGAGATGGGCGATTGGCGCGCACCCGAGCGACTCTTCGCGCTGACCGATTTCGCCGTGATGACCCGTCCACCCGGGCAGCTCGAGGATCTCGAAGACGGGATTCCCGCCGTCGTACGCGACGCTTTCGAGTTTCGCTCCGACGGTCGCCGTGCGGAGCACAAGCAGGCGGGCACGTCGATCGAGCTCGTGACGATCTCGGCGCTCGAGATCTCGTCGAGCTCGATCCGCGAACGTTGCCGACTGGGGAAATCGATTCGATACCTGGTGCCCGAATCGATCCGCACCTCGATCGAGCGGTACGCCGGTTACGGAACCGCGGGGAGCTGAGAGACGAGACATGAAGACCAGCGAAGCAGATCAGACGCGTGGGGAAGCGGTCGCGCCCGATCCACGCGAGAAGGCCGGTTGGATCGTCGAGGCCGCGCTCGATCGCAAGGCAGAACGACCGATCGTGCTCGACATGCGCGAGCTGACGGCCTACGCAGACTCGTTCGTCATTCTGACGGGACGCTCGGATCGCCAGGTCCGCTCGATTTCCGACGCGATCATCGACGCGCTCAAGGGGCACGGCGAGCCACCCCTGGGCGTCGAGGGACTCGACGACGGCAACTGGGTCCTGATCGATTGCAACGACGCGATCGTCCACGTCTTCGATCCCGAGACCCGGGAGCAGTACGACCTCGAACGCCTCTGGCGCGACGCCCCACGGATCGACCTCGGGATCGAGGGCGTCGAGCCGAATCCGCCACCGCTCACGCCGGTCGACCACGGCGGAGACGCCGTCCACGACCACGACCGTGAAACGGGCCTCGGCCAGCCGGACCGCGATCCCGGCGACTCCGCCGCCTGAACCGATCCGCAGACGAACCCGGTCCCGATCGGCGCGATCCCGCATGCGCCGACCCGAGTCGATCGTGCAGAATCCGACCGCACGCGCCCGTCTCGCCGCGCTGGCCACTCGCGCACTCGATGCCGTGGTGCCCGGCCGTTGCTGCGACTGCGGCGGGGAGCTCGCCGAGCGGGTCGGCCCGATCGTGCCGAGGACGAGCCCCCTCTGTCCGCGCTGCGAGCAGGGTCTGGCGTGGTGGCGTGCGGCTGACGGCTGCCCACGTTGCGGCTTCGGACCTGGCAGGACCGGCCCGCCCGCAGACCCCGACGACCCATGGTCTGGAGATCAGAGGGATTGGCCGTCGTCGACACGATCGCGCCTTCTGGCGCGCGCGTGCCCCGGCTGTCTCGCCGAGGGCAGCGCTCTTCACGCCTGCCATGCAATCGTGCGCTACGAGGGCGCCGTGCGCCGTTGGCTACCCGCGTTCAAGAACCCGCCGACGCCGCTGGGTCCGAGCGCAGCCGTGCTGCGCGCGATCGATCACCTCGCGGCCGAGCTCGCACGCAGTCTCCAGCACGCAGGCCCGCCACCACTCGACCTGCTGATCGCGATGCCGCTCCACCGGGCGCGCCATCTGCGTCGCGGCTTCAACCACAGCGACCGGATCGCAAGCACGCTCGCGCGCCGACTCGCGCTCCCGGTCTGCCCGAGCGGTCTCGCTCGCGTGCGGGCGACGCGACCGCAGGCCTCGCTCTCGGGTGACGCGCGACGCCAGAACGTACGTGGCGCGTTTCGCGCGCGACGTCGATTCGACCCGGAGATCCGGATCGGTCTCGTCGACGACGTGCTCACGACGGGCCAGACGCTCGAGTCCGCCGCGGACGCGCTGCTGGAAGCCGGTGCATTCGAGGTACGCGGGCTCACCCTCGCGGCGACGCTTCCGCCGCGCGCCCGGCGACCGCGCCCGAGCGTGTCGCCTGCATAGCAGGGGATCGACACCATGGTGCGATCGGTCGCGCGACCTCGCAGCGTACGCCAGCACGTTCTGCTCCAGACCCCTATGCTCCGCGCTCGGTCGCGAGGAGCCTCCCATGATTCGGCATGACATTCACACGCTCGATAAGGCGTCGCGCCAGGCCGATGGGCCGCGTCCGAGGCGGCGACGGCGCGCGATCCTGCGTCCGTCTGCCTCGCGCGAGCTGCTGCTCACCGGCGCGCTGCTGACCCTCACGTGCATATCGCCGCTCGCTGTCGGCGCCGCGGACGAAGAGGCAAAGCCTGCTCCTGGCGCGCGAACGGCGTCCGGGGGTGAGGCCACGCCGAATGCTGCGGGCGCCGACGATTCCGGGAAGCCGTCCGTCGCGGACGATCCGGGCTATCGCGCCGCGATGCGCGAGTACCTCCTGATCCAGGGCACACCCGAAACGGCGAGTCAGGGCGTCGCCTACGGCGTCGCGAACGAGACGCTCGTCGCGATTGCGCAGACGGGCACGGAGGTGACCGAGCCGATGCAGAAGATCGTGCTCGAGCAGGCGCTCGAGACCTTCAGCCGCAAGTTCGGCGACATCGAATATCTGACCGACCTCTACGCACCGATCTATGCGGAGCATTTCTCGGAGGCCGAGATTCGCGAGATGATCGATTTCTTCGAATCGCCGGTCGGCCGGAAGAGCCTGGAGCTGCTGATCCCGATCAACGAGGCGAGCATGGCGGCGATCCGGGACGCGGCGTTCGCCCTCACGCCCGCCTTCCAGCTCGCCGTCGATGCCAAGCTCCGAGAGGCTGGGATCGAGGTGACGCCCTGAGCGCCCGACGAGCGACCGCGACGGACGATCGACTCGGTCGGCTCATTTCGAGCCGCGGGCCTCGAGGTAGTCGCGTCGCGCGCGGCCGCACTCCTCGTCCGCGAAGGCCGTCACCAGGCCGTCGGCATCCGACCAGCTCCGGGCCGTGCCGACCATCTGATCGGCGATCGCATTCACATGTCGCTTGGTCGAGAAGAGTGCATGCGCCGCCTTGCGAGAGAGCGCGCTCGCGAGGGCTTCGACCTCGCCGTCGAGCGCCTCGTCCGCCACGACGCGATTGAGGAAGCCGAGCTTGACCGCCTCCTCGGCGTCGAAGGGTCGGCAGGTGAGAACGAGCTCCTTGGTGCGGGCCGGACCCAGCTCACGAACCAGTCTCGGGATTCCACCCCAGGCAAGCGGAATCCCGAGATCGACCTCTGGAATCGAGAAGCGCGCCTGCGCGCTCGCGATCCGCAGATCGCAGGCGGCCGCGAGAACGAGTCCCCCGCCGATACACCAGCCCTGGATGCGCGCGATCGTGAGTGCGCGCATCGCCTCGACGGCATCGGCCATCGCGCGCCCGAGATCGGCGACCTCCCGCGTCGTGCGACCCGGCACGCCGGTGAAGCTCGCGAGATCCGCGCCGGCCGAGAAGGCGCGACCCGCACCGGAGACGATCACGACCTTGACGTCGCGCTCGTCGTCGAGCGATCGCGCCGCGCGCACCAGCTCCTCGAGCGTGTCCGCCGAGAGTGGATTCAGCTTCTCTGATCGCTCGAGGCGCAGCTCGGCGATTGCCCCCCGCAGCTCGATGGACACGTTCTCGGACACGGTGAACCTCCGGAATCTCCATGCGTTCTCGAACGCGACGTCCTGTCCGCGGCGCTCAGGACGCGATCTCGAGCTCGACTTCGGGGGCGACGCGCGCGATCAGCGCGCGATCGTCGATCGTGTCGGGATGGAAGTCGCGGCGATACCAGGCGCGGTAGTCCTCCCCGACACCGCGCAGGAAGCCACCGCGCCCGAACAGGAAACGCAATCCGGATTGCCAGCCCTTCCAATCGAATAGCCGCCCATCCTTCCAGAGCATGTAGACCATCCGGTCGAGCGTCTCGAGCGCGATCCCGATCGTGCTGATTCCGAGCGCGTAGCTGCGAAGCGCCCGGCTCGGCGCGACCTGCGAGAGCACGTCGAAGGCGACGCTCTTGTGCTCCGCCTCCTCGAGCGCGTGCCAGCGCCACAGCTTCCTCATCTCCGGATGCATGTCCGCGAGCCAGCGATCCGGATCGCGCAGGACCTGTCGTGCCAGAATCGCTGTCAGGTGTTCGAGGGCGGCGGTGACCGCGAGCGAGAGCGCGGGGAGTCGCCGGTTGTGCCAACGCACGACGCGATCGGCGATGCGATTGCGGACGGCCAATGCGCCGTAGCCCTGGCGCAGCAGCAGCTCGACGTGCTCCTCGTGGATCCGGCTGTGCTGGCCTTCCTGGCCAGCGAAGCTCCGAATCCGCGCGGCGAGCCCGGCAGCCGCAGCGTCCGGCGAATCCGAGTCGGAGACCGTCTGGGAGGAGACCTTCTGGGAATAGTGGCGTACCGAACGCACGAAGAAGGCCTCGCCGAAGGGAAACGTCGAGGAGAGCGCATCGAGGAAGTGGGTCCGAAACGGGTCATCGCCCCACCAGAACCGCGGGATCCCGCCCCGTGTGGGCTCGGAAGAAGGCGAGGGCGGGACCAGAGCGATCTTCGGACGACGCACCTCGAGCGAGACCGGAGCAGACGATTCAGGCATTCGAACTCCCGGGGCGCCGAGCGTGAGTCTACCCGAGACTCGACGCGGCGGGCGAATGCCGAGCTCGCGGCGACACGGACCGGCGCCGGCCGACGCGCCGACGACGGGTCCTGCTCAGGTCTTGCCGACCGACTCCACGATCGCTTCCCGCAGCCGATCGGGATCGACGGGCTTCTTGAAGATCACGCCCTCGAGTCCTTCCATGCGACTGCGCTTGATGATGTGGTCCTTGTCGTAGTGGAAGGCGGTCATCATCAGCACGGGCAGATCGGGATAGGACTCGCGGACCTTCAGATAGAGCGAATGACCATCCATTCTCGGCATCACGACGTCGGAGAGCAGCACGTCGAAACGTCCGGCAGCGAGCGCCTCGAGCGCCTGCTCCCCGTTCTCCGCCGTCACGACCTCGCAGCCGTCGGTCTCGAGCATCTCCTGGAGCGTACGACTGATGCCGGCGTCGTCGTCGGCGACCAGGATTCGCAGACCACGCAGTCGGGCGTCGGACTGGTACTGCTTACGATCCTCACTGCGCAGATCGACCATCCGCGCGGGCCCGACGTAGTGAACGGTCTCGTAGCGATCGCTCTCGACCATCTCGCCGAGGCGCTCGACGATCTCGGTGATGCGGGCGACCTCCCGGCGTATCGCGTCGAGCCGTTCGTTCTCGACCGAGACGTCGATCTCACCGGCCAGCCGACCGATGTCGTTCTCGAGGAGTGTCGCCTGATTGACGATCACGGCCAGTGGATTGTTGATCTCGTGCGCCAATCCGATCGCGACCTCGCCGAGCGTCGCCAGCTGGTCCTGGTGCAGGATCTCGCGCAGGTCCTTGGCGAACCCGATCGTCCCGTCCTCGTCGCCTTTTTCGTCGTAGAGGATCGTCGCGGAGATCGCGACCGGGATCTCCTCTCCCGAGCGCGCGACGAATCGCGTCTCGAGGGTATTGCAGACACCCGTGCCTCCGTGGTCGGGTCCGCGCATCGCCTCTCCCACGCGTCGCGCCTCGTCGACGCTCGGGTAGAGCATTCCGACGAACTCCCCCAGCACCTCCTCGTTCTCGTACCCGAGGCTGTCGTGCGCGCCGTCGTTGAAGTAGATGATGCGGCCCTTGCGGTCGGTCCCGACGATGATGTCGGGAGAACGCTTGGTCAGCTCTTCGAAGTGCTCTCGTGTGAGGCTCATGCGAAGACGAGCCTCCGCCGGCCCAGCCGTGCCGAGAGCGCCCGGCTCAACCGATTCCCTGCTCGGCGAGCCAACGCTCGGCATCGATCGCCGCCATGCAGCCCGTCCCGGCCGCCGTGACCGCCTGGCGATAGATCGGGTCGGCGACGTCGCCGCAGGCAAAGACACCCTCGACCGACGTGTAGGTCGTGCCGGGTCGAACCGCGAGATAATCGTTTGCGTCCATCTCGAGCTGACCCTTGAAGAGCGACGTATTCGGTTGGTGGCCGATCGCGATGAAGAGCGCTTCCAGGTCGAGCTCTCGCGTCGAATCGTCCCGCACGTCGCGCAATCGAACGCCGGTCACGAACTCGTCACCGAGAACTTCGTCGACGACCGAATGCCAGGCGAAGTCGATCTTCTCGTTCGACAGAGCGCGTTCCTGCATGATCTTCGAGGCCCGCAGCTCGCCCCGGCGATGGACGAGCGTGACCTTCGTCGCGAAGCGGGTCAGAAAGAGCGCCTCCTCCATCGCCGTGTCGCCGCCACCGACGACCGCCATCGGCTTGTCCCGAAAGAGGGCGCCGTCGCAGGTCGCGCACGCCGATACGCCCTTGTTGACGAGACGTTCCTCGGAAGGCAATCCGAGCCAACGGGCCGAGGCACCGGTCGCGACGACGACCGCGTCCGCGGTATACGCCGTTCGATCCGTCGCGACGCGGAAGGGCCGCGACGAAAAATCCACGCTCGTCGCGTCCTCGAGCAGGACTTCGGTGCCGAATCGCTCGGCCTGCTTCTGAAACTCCTCCATCATGACCGGCCCGGTAACACCGTCGGGATAGCCGGGATAATTCTCGACGTCGGTCGTGATCATCAGCTGACCACCGAAATTCAGCCCCGCCAGCATGAGCGGCTCGAGTCCGGCGCGGGCCGTGTAGATGGCACTCGTGTAGCCGGCCGGACCACTACCGATGATGAGCACGCGTCGGTGCTCGGACTCCATGGATTCTCCTTTCGCTCGCTTCGTCCGCCGGCGCGATCCGGGACGCGACCTTGCGCCGTCCACTCAAGTCTACGGATCGGTCCTGGCACCCGCTACCTGAAGCCCTCGCTTCCCGCATGGGATCGGCGGATCCGGGAGGCTAGAGCGGCTCGGTAATCGGCAGCTCCTCCCACATCAGCTGCAGGAAGATCCCGATGAAGAACGAAAGAAACGTCATCAACAACAGGGCCGACGGGTAGACGTGCACGGGCGCGATGCCGACGATATGCGGCAGCTGACCGATCATCAGTGGCATCGTGTCACGCAGCACCTCGATCCCGACCTCGCCCGCACTCGGCGACCAGTTGCGCGACACCATGAAGGGGCCCACCAGCGTCGTCATGACGACGCCGACGCAGAGGGCCTCGACGACCCCGAGCAGGAAGAGCGAGCGCGCCCGCGCGAACGCAAGCGTCGTGTCGGGGATCCGGCGGGCGATCTCCACGTAGATGTAGAGGAGCGTCACGAGCCCGAGCAGCAGGACGACGGCGTCGAGGGCGACGTTCGGTCGACTGGCCAGGTCCCAGACCTCGTCGATGAGGAAGACCGGCAGGTAGCCGACGATGATCCCGGCGCCGATCCGCGGCACGGAGGCGTGGAAGAAGGAGAGATCGCGCTTCCAGCAGAATCGGTAGAGCAGGAACCACGTCGCGGCGAGGAACACGAAGGAGACCTCGAGCGTGAAGATCAGGTCGAAGAAGCGGGGCGCCCGCGCGTAGGCGAAGGTCGCCGCCAGAAAGGGCAGCACGAGCAGACCGAGCAGAGCGGCGTGGATGCGCGGCGTATGCCACGTCAGCACGCGACCGCCATCGAAGCGGCCGGCGGAAGCCGCGGCGATGAGGGCGGCCTGATGACCGATGATCACCGACGAGTGCCGGATGTCGTAGACGCGCAGGAACCAACGTTCGAGCTTGCCCAGGATCCGTCGACAATTGCGGTTCGACCGCCGCAGGAAGGGCATCAGGTCGTCGCTACGGTCGATCCGCCGGGTCCCCGAGACGGCGATCGCTCCGAGCACCTCCTGCTCACGGTCGCCGAAGGGCGAATCGTCCTTCTCGAAGGCCGCGTTCTCCTCGTCCAGACAGACGCCCTCGAGCCAGAGATAGAAGGCGCGCTCGGCCAGCCGCAGGACCATCCGATTCACGGCCTCCGGCTCACCGGTCTCGAGCACCTGGAAGAAGCCACTCTCGGTCGAATCGTCGCCCGGGTCGACGAGCTCGACCCGCCCTTCGAGATAGGCCTGCAGGTAGTCCTTCTCGACGCGCTCGTCGACGAGCACGCGGAGCGATTGGTAGATCCGCTTGCGCAGCGAGAATCCCGCCACCCGAATCTGGCGTCCCCCATCGAGCTCGTGGGTCTCGAGGAAACGCAGCAGCACCTGCGACAGGAGTGCGACGTCCTGATGGAATCGCACGCGCATGGCACCCTGCAGCCGCCCCCCGCGTGTGCGGTCGCCCGCCTCGGACGAGGGACGCTCCTGCTCCCGCGCTCGGCCGTCCTCGAGCAGATGATCGCAGAGGCCGTCGAGATAGCGCGGAGCGGCCGCCAGCACGCGCGTCATCAGATTGCGCGCGTCCCGGGTACTCGCCCCCGCGCCGAGCAGACGGGGCTTGCTCAGCAGATCATCGAGCTGCAGGAAGAGCTCGGTCGGATCGTGACGCGTTGCGTGGAAGGAGAACGTCTCGGGGAAGATCCGTTCGAACGCGCCGTCGGCACCCGCCACCTCGAATCGCACCTCCCGGGCGTGGAAGGCGAACGTGAAGCGGAAGGTCAGCTGAAGGCGTTCGACGCGCAGCTCGAGCCGCGGCAGGGCGCCCGGGCCCGCCGAGTCGCCCGTCGTTCGCGGGACACCCGGCAGCGAGGTCGTCGGCTCCGCAGCGACCGACATCTAGAGGATGCGCTCCCGGGCGTTCTCGCCGCTCTCGTAGTAGCGCTCGACGGCGCGCGAGAGCGCCACGATTCCGGCCGGCAGCGGAATCGAACGCGGCCAACGCTGGCTCGCCAGCTTCAGCCTCTCCCGCAGCAGCTGTGCGTCGGGGTAGGCCTCTGCGACGAGCGTGTCGTCGACATCGAGCCAATGTCCGATCGCGGTCTGCGTGCGCGAGACGCGCTCACCGAGCTCCGCCATGTTCGCGGACTCGATCCCCAGACCGGCGACGCGTTCGCCGAGCGCGGCGAGCTCGCCGAGGGCCGACTCGAGCGCGGCCCGCAACACGCCGGACTCCGTCGACTTCGTCTCGGAGAGCCGTGAGACGATCTCTTCGAACTCGCGTGTGAGCGGCTCGTGCGAGATCTCCTTGAAGAGGATCACGCGACCGATCGGCTCGCCGCTGTCGTTCGCGAGCGCCTGACTCGAGACGCGCACCTTGTGACCGGCACCGACCGGCAGATCGACCTCTTCGAAGCTGCCGCCGGACTCCTGCGCGAGGGCCCGAACGCGATCGCCGAGCTCCGACAATGCCTGACTACCGAGGACCTCGTCGATCGCGCGTCCTCGGATGTCCTCCTCGAGGCCGATGAACGCGATCGTCGGCTTGTTGACGGCACGCACGACACCGTCGCGATCGAGCGCGATCGCGCCCGTACGCAGCCGATCCATGACGGCTTCGAGGAAGAGATTCGCCTCGCGCAGACCATCGACGAGACGGCGATTCTCGAGCGAGAGCGAATGGAACTCGACGGCCTGACGCACGAGCGATTTCAGCTCCTCGGGCTCCCACGGCTTGTTGACGTAGCCGTAGATATGTCCGTCGTTGATCGCCTGGATCGTCGCCTCGGAGTCGGCGAAGCCGGTCAGGATGATCCGAACCGTGTCCGGGAAGCGCTCGTAGACCTCGCGCAGGAGCTCGACGCCGGTCATGCCCGGCATGCGCTGGTCCGTGATCACGACGGCGACCGGATCGTTGTCCGCGAGGATCTTGAGCGCTTCGTTCGGATCCGCGGTGGTCAGGACCTCGTAGAGATCCATGAAGGTGAACGTCATCGTCTCGAGGATCGCTTCCTCGTCGTCGACGATCAGGACTCTCGGCTTGTCGGCTTCGCTCATCGCCCTACGATCCCGCACGCGTCCGGACTCTGTCCCGGCTACGAATCGCTCCGCTCCTCGCGCCGGTCGAGCTCGCTTGCCCACCTGGCGCATCTAATAGCGCGTCGCCTCGATCAGACGCTCGCGATTTCGCCCCCATTCGCCTCGCCATCTCTCGGCGATCTCCTCGCCCGGGCTACGCCCCTTGCCGATCTGCTCGTGCAACGGCTCGAGGAAGCGGCGCTCGTCTTGCGCGCTGTAGCCTGCCTCGGCGATTCGCCGCAGCCCTTCGCTCGAGATCCCGACCAGCTCCCGTGCCAGGTCGAGCACCTTCGCGCCCGCCATCTCCGCCCGCAGACCACGCTTGGCGACATCGAGCTGCGCCGCATCGAGCTCGTCCACCCCGGTCTTCTCGAGTAGATCCCAGACCGCCGCACACGCGTCGGCATCGTACAGAAAGCCCTTCCAGACCGCGGGCAGTGCGCAGATCAGCTCGCGGGGAACCGTATCGGCGCCACGCACCTCGATGATCCGCTTGAGACGTACGTCGGGGAAGAGCGTCGTCAGATGCGTGTCCCAATCGCGCAGCGTCGGCCGCAAGCCCTCGAAGCCGCGCTCGAGAAAGCGGCGAAACGTCGTGCCATTGCCCGGGTGATAGCTGCCGTCCCGAATCACGAAGAACATCGGGACATCGAGTGCCCACTCCGTGTAGCGCGCGTAGCCGAAGTCGGAATCGAATGCGAAGGGAATCAGGCCACAGCGATCGGGATCCGTATCACGCCAGATCATCTGTCGCTTCGAGACGTAGCCGTTCTCCTTGCCGCCCGAGATGCTCGAGTTGGCGAAGAGCGCCGACACGATCGGCGTCGCCAGCAACGCCACGCGCAGCTTGGCGATCATGTCGGCTTCGTCGGCGTAGTCGAAATTCGCCTGGACGGTCGCGGTCGCGTGCATCATGTCGAGCGCTAGGTCGCCACGGGTCGGCAGATAGGCGCGCATGATGTCGTAGCGCGCCTTCGGCATGATCGGAATCTCGGGCACCTCGTGGAACGGGTCGATTCCGAGCCCGAGCCAGGCGATCCCGAAATCGTCCGACAGGGCCTTCACCATGTCGACGTGGGTATTGAACTCGGCGCAGGTCTCACGGCTCTCAGCGAGCGGTGCGCCCGACAATTCGATCTGACCCCCGGGCTCGAGCGTGATGCTCGCCCCCCCCTGTGCGAGCGCGATCGTACGGCCCCGCTCCTGGACGCGCTCCCAGCCCGTCGCCGATGCGATCTTCTCGAGTAGCGTGCCGATACCGTACGGCCCCTCGTAGGGCACGCGGTCTCCCGTGTCCGCGTAGACCCCGACCTTCTCGTGCTCGGTCCCGACCGCCCAGTCCACGCGCGGCGTCTCCGCCGCCCTGAAATAGGCGAGCAGATCGGCGACGCCCTCGACCGGCGTGTCCTGGGAAATCATCTGCGTGGCTCCTCGTGCCTGCCCGGCGCCCGTCGACACACCCGAGACCGCACGGAATGGGTGTCCGACTTCGACCCGTACGGAGCCGGCCCGCGTGGTGCAACCGACGTCGACCCGACCGGAGCCGCGATCCGCGCGACGCCCGATCGCGTCCGATACCACCCCGGGCAGGGGCGCGACCGGCGGGCGCCGCCTAATCGTAGAGATCTGTGTGGAGAAAGCGAACGAGGGCGCAGACGACCGCCTGCGCGCCATAGGCACTGCGCTCGAGCCGGCCCTGCGTGAGCAGGCCGATATTGCCGCCGCCGCGGCCGGAGGCCAGCGGCGCGGGGCTCTCGCCAACCGCTTCGGATGCCGCTGCTGCCGATGGCTTGCGTTCGGCCTGCCAGACCCGATCGAAGAGATCGCCGATCGGCGCCCGCTCGGCGACGGCTCGATCGAGGCAGGCCGGCGGATAGGCGAAGCCGGCCGAATACCCATCGCCTTCCCGTTCCCCATCGTAGAGCCAGGCGCAGCCGACGTTCAGATAGGCGCGCGAATCGGGCTCGAGCGCGATCGCCGGCTCGCGCGCGTCCGGCTGCGCGCCGGGGGGCGCGTCCACGAGGCGCACCAGGCCGTCTTCGATACCGACCGCGAGCACGCGAACGCCGCCGCCTCGTCGCTCACCGGGGTCACGCGCCCGCGTGGCCGCGGCCCAGGCGGCGCGGGCCCGATTGCAGGCGCCCTGTCGGATCTCCTGCCAGCCGATCGGCTGGTCGGGCACGCCGCTCTCCGCCGCGCAGGTCTCGATTCGAATCGCGCTCGGCTCGCTCGCGAACGACGCCAGCGCCTGGCGAACCGCTTCGCGCTTGGCGCGATTCTCGCTGCCCAGCCAGACGGGCTCACCCGCCAGCGCACCTGCCAGGGACTCCGCCATCCGGAAGGCAGCAGCCTCCGGCGTTGGCCGGCGTGCGGTCGACGTCAGAGCGCTTCGTCGACGAGGCTGATCGGGCTCGAGCCCAGATCGGCCAGGAGTCGATCGCGCACGCTCTGGAACTGGGCGAGCCGGTCGTACTCGACGGGATCACCAGCGGGACTCGAGATCTTGAGCGGATCGACGTAGCTGCCGTCCTGCTTTACACGGAAGCAGACGTGCGGACCCGTCGAGAGACCCGTGCTGCCGACATAGCCGATCACCTGCTTCTGCTCGACGCGATCACCGACCTCGAGCCCGGCGGCGAAACGCGACAGATGCGCGTAGTGAGAGGTCAACCCGCCCTGATGACGGATGCGGATCAGATTGCCCGAGGCCCCGGCACGCGCCTTGTATTCGACGACGCCGTCGGCGACCGACCAGACGGGCGTGCCGTGCGGGGCTGCGTAGTCGATCCCGCGATGGGGTCGCGTCACCTTCAGGATCGGATGCCTGCGGGCACGCGTGAAATGCGAGGTGATGCGGCTGGATTCGAGTGGGGCCGCCAGGAAGGCGCGCTCGATCGACGTGCCGTCGGGTCGGAAATAGGCGCCCTCGCCGCTCTCGTCCTCGAAGAAGACGACCGTGTGATCGCCGCTTCGACCCGAGTAGCGGCCGGCCAGGATCCGCCCCGGACGCACGTAGATGTCCTCGCCGGCCTCGTTGCGCCGGTAGAGTCGTTCGTAGAGGATCTGGAACTCGTCACCCGGATGGACGTTTCGGCTGAAGTCGATGTCCCAAGCGAGAATCCGAGCGAACTCCGCAGCCAGCGCACTCTGTTCGCCGAGCGCCACGACCGCGCCGTAGAACGAGGAATCCACGACGCCGGCGATCTTCGCAATGTAGGGGTGGAGCTCGACCGACTCCTTGCGGACGAAGTACCGCTCGTCCTCGCGCGAGAGCGTGAAGCTGTCACCGCCGGGCTGGCTGTAGCTGAAGTCGAGCAGCCGCCCGTTCGAGTCCTGCTCGAGCAGGTAGCGGTCGCCCGGGCGCGAGTGGCGGAAATCGAAGACCTCGCGCATCTCGCTCGCGATCAGATGAATCGTGTCCCCCGCCACGCCCTGGCGCTCGAGCGCCGACCCGAGGCTGTCGCCCCGCTCGAGCTCGCCGCGCGTGACGACGGTGAGCGATTCGAGCGCATACTCGGCGCTCGAGCCGTCGCCGATCTCGGAGCGGAGATCGGCATGATGATAGTCGGCGCGCGCGGTTCCGATCGCGGCCTGGCTGTCCGCCGTCTGCGTGAAGAGTCCGAGCGCTTCGGCCGTTGCCGATCCGGCCTGGGCCGCTCGCGCACGCTCGATTTCAGCGTCGGCCCGTGCCGGCTGCCGATGCGAATCCGAATTCGAGACCTCGGCGTTCGCGAAGGGCAGCATCGCGGCGAGCTGGTACTCACCAGCGGTCGTCTCGGATGACACCTCTGCGTGTAACACGTCGACGTCTGGCGTGACACCGCTCGCCATGCCGATGCGACTACCGATGCCGAAGCCGATCAACATCGCCAAGGCGAAGAACGACCACACGAGCACATTGGTGGCGGAAGCATGAGACGAAGCCGACGCGCGGACCGGGGTTGTCGGCGCGTCGTTCGAGATGAGTTTCGTGACGGAATTCAAAGCAGTCCGAAGACCTTCCCGGGTGGAAGGGTCGCGTTGCATCACTGGCTCCTGGGGGCTCTCACTCCGGCGCAATGTTTAGCCCGCCGTGTGACCGCGTGCATGGGGATTGAGCGGCAGTCCTCTCCAAAACGGTAGCTTTTCCCCTCAATCCGTTCGCCGGCTCGAACCGCGAAAAACGCGCACGCCGACGATTCCGCTTAGGAATCGTCGTCGACCTGGCGCGGTTGCCTCTATTCTTCCCTAGCGTCCTCTTCGTCTGCCCCCCGGAAAATCTGGAATCGCATGTCACACCTCGATCGGTTGCGGCGAGCCGGATCATCCGATCCGGTCCATTTTCCTCCCGGCCAGACCTGCCCATCGGCCGCTCGGCCACCCGAGAGGGCTCCGCGGTCGCCCGTCGGCAGACGCAATGGGCTCGGCAGCGGCCCCCTGCTGGGGATCGGCCTGGTCGGGGTCGTGCTGCTCGCGCTCTCCGGCGGCGCCGCGAGCGAGGCACAGGCGGTCTGGCCCTTCGACCGGATCTTCTCGCGCCCCTCGTTGGCACGTGAGGCCGCCGAGCTGCTCTCCGAGGCCATCCAGATCCGTACGGTCAACCCTCCGGGCAACGAGCGGGAGCTGGCGCGCAAGCTCGCCGCAGTGCTCGATCGGGCCGGCATCGAGTCGCGTGTCGTCGCGACCCCGAGTCCCAAGGGCGGTCCCATGCGTGCCGCCGTCTGGGCCCGGCTCGAAGGTGCGGGAGACCGACCGGCCCTGGCGCTCCTGTCGCATCTCGACACCGTCCCCGCGGATGCTTCCGAGTGGAGCGTCGATCCGTTCGCGGGCGAGATCTGGGACGGATTCATCTGGGGGCGCGGCGCGCTCGACGCGAAGGGCGTCGCCGTCTCGCACCTGATGACGCTGGTCGAGCTCGCCCGAAGCGAGACGCGCCTCGAGCGCGACATCGTCTACCTCGCGACGCCCGAGGAAGAGACGGGCGGTCGCGACGGCGCCGGCTGGATCGCCGCCCATCGCGCCGAGCTACTCGACGGCGTGGGCTATTTGCTGACCGAGGGCGGTGGCATCTCACTCCCGCGCGACAGCGAGGGCGAGGGCAGCCGCGGGCCCGTCTGGGGCGTGGCGCTCACGGAGAAGGCGCCCTGCTGGCTCGAGCTGCGCGCGGCCGGTCGCGGCGGTCACAGCTCGGCCCCCGCGCCGGATGCCGCCGTGCCGCGGCTCGTCGCCGCGCTCGAACGCGTGCGCCGCATGGAGACCGAGCTGTCGGTGAGCGACGAGGTCGCCCAGATGTTTGCAACCCTGGCACCGATCGCCGCGGAGTGGGACCGGGCCGGCTACCGCGATCTCGCGGCGAAGCTCGACGAAGACGAAGGATTCCGCCGTCGCTTTCTCGGCAATCCCGGCCAGAACGCGTTGGTGCGCAACACGGTCTCGATCACCGTCCTCGAAGGTGCACCGAAGACGAACGTCGCCCCCCAGATGGCACGTGCTCAGCTCGACGCGCGCCTGCTGCCCGGCGAGCGATGTGAAGACTTCGCGGCCGACCTGGCGGCCGTGATCGACGACCCCTCGGTCGAGATCGTCGAGCTGCTCTCGTTTCCCGCCCGGGCGTCGAGCCCGGATACGCCGCTGTTCCGGGCGATCGAACGGGTCGCCGCGGAGCAGCAGCCGCCCGGGCTCGTCGTGCCCCGCATGATCGGCGGCTTCACCGACGCCCACTGGTTCCGCGAGCTCGGCATCGTCGCCTACGGCTTCGTCCCGCGCGCGCTGCGCAGCGAGGAAGCGCGTCGCGTCCACGGCGTCGACGAACGCATCGCCGTCGACGGTCTCGTCGAGAGCATCGCCCTCACGCTCGAGCTCGTGCGCACCTTCGACGCGCTCGAGGCGGCCGAGTAGCCGAGGGGCCCGATGCGCGCGAGGCGGCCGAGTAGGCCCGCCGACCCTGCGAGCCCGGGTCGCGCCTCAGCGCAGCTCCTGGATTCCGCGGTGCAGGGCCTCGAAGAGCGGCTCGACGTCGTCGGCCTCGAGACACGAGAAGGCCACGCGGATATCCGTCGGACTCGTCGCGATCAGGCCGACGCCGTGCTGCTCGAGCAGGTGCACGCGCAGCTTCTCCGCATCGACCCCTTCGACCTTGACGAGCATGAAATAGCCGCTGTTGAAGGGATAGACGGTCCAGCTCTCGGCGAACCTCGGCTCGTTCGCGACGGCGAACACGCGCTCCGCGCGGACCCGCAGCGTGTCACATTTCGCGTCGCGCTCGGCCTGCAGCGAGGACGAGGAGAGGGCGCGCTCGACGAGCGTCTGCGATAGCTGCGGCACGTTCGAGACGCCGCCGCGAATCGCGCCGCGGGTCTTCGCATCGAGCGCCTCCGCGACCACCTCCGCGGTCTCGGCGCGACCGGGGCCGAACGTGATGAAGCCACACCGCAGACCCCAGACGAAGAGCTCCTTGGTGGCGCCGTCGAGCTTGACCGCCAACAGGTTCGGATGTCGGCCCACGAGTCGCCCGAACAGCGACTCGGTCATCGACGTCTGGCCGAGGTGGTAGAAGAGCCCGAAATAGGCGTCGTCGCAGAGAACGACGAGTCGCGTTCCCCGCTCGGCCTGCCGTTCGAGGGCGTCGACGAGCGCGTCGCCCTCCTCGGCCGTCGGCATGTAGCCGGTCGGGTTGTTCGGGAAATTGAGCAGCACGATCAGCTTCTCGCGCTCCCCGGCCAGCTCCGCGAGGCGCCGCGCGAAGCCTTCGGTGTCCATCCCGACCTGCCCCTCGCGCGCGGCCCCGCGACCCGCGAGAAGGCCGCGGTAGAACGGAAACGTCTCGATGCGCGCGCCGTGGTGCACCTCGAAGGTCAAGCGATAGTTGCCCCAGAGCTTGTCGGGCAGCAGCATCACGTCGCCTGGATCGACGAAGAGCTCGCCCGCCAATGACAGGCCGTGGGTGATCGCGCTCGTGACGATCGGCTCGCCGAAGGCCTTGCCCGCGAGCGACGGATTCTCACGCAGGATCTTCTCGCGCCAGAGCGACCGCAGTCCCGGACGACCGGCCGGCGGCGCATAGGTCACCGCGTCGGCCGCCGGCACGTCTCCCAGCTGACCGGCGATCGAAGGCAGCGCCATCGGTCCGCCCGCCTCGGTCGCGATGCCGATCGTCGCATTGAAGCGCGTCGCCTTCTGCTTCGCTTCGGCCGTCTGTGAGATGATGCCCTTCGGAAAATACAGACGCTTGCCGTACTCGGAGAGCATCTCGAGGACTTCCGGAGCCGCCTCCTCGAGCTTCTCGTTGAGGGAGCGGGCGATCGGATTGAGTGGATTCGACATGTTCGCGGGGCCTGCTTCGGAGCTTGGGGACGGGACACGCGGCGGCCGCGAAGGCTACAGCCGTTTGTGGAGCACGTCCATCAGATCGCGGTAGCCGAGCGCACGCCAGAAGGCCTGACCTTCGCGATTGCCAACCGCGACGTGGATCTCGATCCGCGCGACGCCCCGATCCCGCACCCAGGCGGTCGCTTCCTCGACCAGCTGCCGCGCGATTCCGCGGCGGCGGCGCTCCGGACGCACGCCGAGGTCGGTGATCTCGGCGCGCTCGGTCTCCTCGAGGATCGGCGGCGCGCGATCGATTCGCACGATGCAGAGCCCGTCGAGCGCGGCGGCCGGCGCGTTAGCATGGGCCGTCGTGATCGCGTCCGGCTGCGCGTCGAAGACGAGGATCGCCGCGTCGGGATCCCGCTGCAGAGCGCGCAACAGCTCGCGCAGCTCCCCCTCCGCCACGGCGCCGTGACGCATGCGAAACAGCGGATCGAGTGAGGCGTGGTGCTGCGTGATCAAGCCCCAGAGCGCCGCGACCCGGTCGAGCTCCTGCATCCGCGCGAGCCGAACGCGGCCCCCGATCTGCCCGCCCGCCGTGTCCCCGTCGGCCATCGCGCCTCCCCTTCCAATCGCAACGCCCGCCGGCAACGACCTTCGTTCCGCTGCCCCCTGCGCCGACGGCAGCCCATACGTCGTGCGCGACGGCGATCGGAAAAGCTTTTCCCGAAACGACGCCCGAGCCTCCATCAGGTCGGCGCCCTGGCACGCGCCGCGCGCCAGGAGAGCGCGACAGGGAGCCTCCCCCGCGCGCTCGAAAACAGAGCCCAGCCCCAGATTAAGGCCGACAATTGCACTTCGCCTGCGGGCCCGGTGCGGGCCGCGGCGCGAAGGGCGTCGCGGCGAGACGCTGGCACGTGGCTTGCGGGGGTCTCGACGGGTTAGTCTGCCAACCCCCAGCGCACCTGCTGCTCCTGCTGCTCGCCCGGACCGACGCTGCCGCCGCTCGAATTGGACCCCATGTCGAAGCTCTGGATCGTTCATCGAAATCCCCGACGCCTCGCCGCACTCGCACGTATCAGTGGTCTGGAGGCACCGGAGCTGTCGGTCGGCGAGCCGGCGAGCGACGTCTTCGAAGACGCGCCCACGCCCGCGGCCCTGCTGCTCGGACTCGAGGGTGATTTCGAACGCGAGCTCGAGTTCCTCCATCGCCATCGCGATCGTCTCGCACGCACGCGGCGCACCCTGCTGGCCGCACCCGAAGATGCGGACGAGGTCCAGCGACTCTTCGGTGTGACGCCGGACGAGATCCTCGAGACGACGCCGAGTGACCGCCAGCTGCGCGCGCTGGTGATCTCCGCCGTCGCTCATCGCAACGCCGAGAGTCTGGCCGCGCGTCGCGACCGCGAGCGGATCTCGAAACGCTTCGCCGGCTGGTTCGGCGGCGTCGAGATCCCAGGGCTGCTGCGCGCGCTCGATCCGGCGCTCGCCCGCTTGCCGCTGCTCGTGCGCGGCGTGCTCGGGAGCGGCCGCCCGCTCGTCGCCCGCTACGTCGATCTCTTTCGCAACGACGCCGGCGGCGCCCCCCCCGCACCCGTACCTCCGGCGGTCAGCGCCACGGGCGGTGGAACGCCGACGCGCCAGGTCGCCTCCGACCGGGATCGCGACCCGCGCGACCGGGCCGCCAACGCCGTGCTTCGGCTGCACGCGCGCGAGATCCGCGACGCCGAGGAGATCGCCGAACGTGTCGCCCGCCGCAGACACCACTTCGGGAGGCCGGTCGAGACGGTCTGGATCGACCAGATCGATGCGCTTCCGGTCTCGGTCCAGGTCGCGCTCGCCGAGTGGATCCGCCTCGACGCCGCCCCGACCGGGGGCATCGGCGGTCCACTCCGCTGGATCGCGACGGCGGGACCGGCGGGGTTGCGCGATCCGCTCGAAGTGATCCTGCAGAACGCATTCGCACCGCTCGAGCTGAGCATCCCGTCGCTCGTCGAACATCCACAGTCGCTCCCGGATTTCGCGGCCTACGTCGCCACCGACTGGTGCACGACCGTCGGCGACACGCCGCGGCAGGTCAGCGAGAGTGCGATCGCGGCACTCGAAGCACACGCCTGGTCGGGCGATCGCGCCGCCGTCGAATCGATCCTGCGAACGACCTTCGCCGCGACACCCCGCAATCCGATCGAGGAGAGCGACCTGACCCTGGGCCACCTCGACTGGTCCGATCTGACGAGCGAGCTCGCCGCCGACCCTCTGTCCGAAGAGCCCGCGTCGGATGCGCTACCGGACGCGTTCGGATCCGACGTCGCCCCTCGGAGCGACGCCGAGGGCGATGCACTCGAGGACGCGACCTTTCTGACCGATGAGGCGGGCGACGCGCCCCCCCTGCCCAGCGTCGAAGCCGAGCTCGAATCGATCGCTGAGGACGTTCGAGAGGGCTTCGCCGCCCCCGCGCCCGACGCAGGTCCGCAGGCTGGGGGCACCCCGGACGCCGAGGCCCTCGCCGATTTCGAACGCGCCTTCGAAGAAGGTCTACCGGGCAATTCGGTCGAACAGACGACCGGCGAGCCGCGCCGCGAGTCGTCGGCGGAGCGGGATCTCGCCCCCGAGACGGCACGGCCGGAGCTGGCCGCCGAGACGGACGTCAGCAGCCAGCTGAGCGACGAGGCGTTCGAGATGGCGGGCGACGCGGCGCGCGCCGGCGGTCACACGACCGCGGCGGACGAGCGCTGGCGCCGACTCGCACGCAGCCTCTCTCACGAGATCCGCAATCCGCTCGTCTCGATCCGTACCTTCGCAGCGCTCCTGCCGGAGCACTTCGCGGATCCGTCGTTCCGCGAGCGCTTCACCGAGCTGGTCGGTCGCGACGTCGCACAGATCGACGAGGTCGTGACACGCCTGGCCGACGTCGCGGAGCACGAGACGATCGAACCGACCTCGGTCGACGTCTCCGCGCTACTCGAACGACTGCTCGATGCGCGCAGGGACGAGATCGGGCGCGGGCGTCTGCTGGTGCTGCGCGAGCTCGAGCGAGACGAGCCCCTCGCGCTCGCCGATGCGCGCGGGCTCGAGGTCGCGCTCGCCGGGCTGCTCGATCGCGCGCTCGCCTCCCTGCCCGAGCGCGGCGACCTCTTCGTCGCGACGCGCCGCATCGACCGCGCAGCCGACGGTGCGCCGCGGCTACGGGTCCTGTTGCGCCACCACAACCCGGAGCTCGGTGCGGGCGACACCAGCGGACTCGCCGAGCTCGGCGCCGCCACCAACGTGCTCGAATACGTGCTCGCCGAGACCGTCGTCGCGACGACCGGCGGCCAGCTGACGATCGATTCGACCGATGGCCAGGAAACGCTGATCCTGGTCGATCTGCGCACGCCCGACGCCGCCTGAGACACGTCCGTGATAAGCTGCCGGTATGCCTCGAATTCTGGTGGTCGACGACGAGCCAGGCGTCCAGCAATCGCTGCACATGCTGCTCAAGACCGAGGGCGACATCGCGATCGCCGGTGACGTCGAGGGGGCGCTGCGCGAGATCTCGCTCGCGACGCCGGATGCGATCCTGCTCGACCTGGTGATGCCCGGCCGCAGTGGTCTCGATCTGCTCGCCGAGCTGGGCGAGCGCGGTGTTCGCGCGCCGGTGATCGTGCTGACGGCGACCAATACCGTGAGCGCCGCCGTCGAGGCGATGAAGCGCGGCGCGGCCGATTTCGTGACGAAGCCCTTCGAGCTCGACGCCCTGCGCATCAAGGTGCGAAACCTGCTGGCCCAGGGCGCCCTCGAGGCCGAGGTCGAGCGCTTGCGGGACGAGGTCGAGGAGCGTCAGCAGCTCTGCGGCATGGTCGGCCGCAGCGAGGCCATGCGCGGCATCTTCCGCACGGTCGAGCGGATCGCGAAGGCCGAAGCGACCGTGTTGGTCACCGGTGAGAGCGGGACGGGCAAGGAGCTCGTCGCGCGCGCGATCCACGATCTATCGCCGCGCGCGCAGGGTCCCTTCGTCGCGGTGAATTGCGGCGCGATCCCCTCCGAGCTGATCGAATCCGAGCTCTTCGGGCACGAGAAGGGCGCGTTCACGGGCGCCACCGAGCGACGTGCGGGACGCTTCGAGGCGGCCGACGGCGGCACGCTCTTTCTCGACGAGATCGGGGAGCTCGACGCCGCCGTTCAGGTCAAGCTGCTGCGAGCGCTCCAGGAGCGCACCTTCGAACGGGTCGGTTCGAGCCGATCGATGTCGGTCGACGTGCGGATCGTGACGGCGACCAACCGCGACCTCGCCCAGGAGGTGGCGAACGGAAATTTCCGCGAAGACCTCTATTACCGGGTGGCCGTCGTGCCCGTCGAATTGCCGCCGCTGCGCGAGCGACGCGAGGACATTCGACTCCTCGCCCAGACCTTTCTCGAGCGCGCTCACGCGGCGGGGGGCGCGGAGAAGAAGCTGACGCCCGCGGCGCTCGGCTCTCTCGAGGGCTACGGCTGGCCGGGCAACGTGCGCGAGCTCGAGAACGCGATCGAACACGGGCTCGCGCTCTGCGACGGGGACACGATCGATCGCGCCGACCTGCCGATCTCGATCGGCCGCAGCGGCCAGGCCGAGGCCCTGCGCGAGCAGTGGCGCCAGGGCGAGCGGAGCTTCGAGGAGACGGTCACACGTTTCGAGACCGACATCCTGCGCGAGGCGCTCGAGAGCCGGGCCTGGAACCAGACGCAGACCGCCGCGGCGCTGGGCATCACCCGACGCGTCCTGAAGCTGAAGATGGACAAGCTCGGCATCGAGGCGCCCGAGCCCGGCGGGGCGGAATAGCACCGACCCGAAGGCCCTATCGCCCGATCCGAGGCGTTCGGGGGCGTACCGCACCCCGCGTCTCGCCGTTCCAACTGGAACACTCTCGTTTTCTCAATTGAATCCGTAAGTTGTGCCATCTCTTGCGGATCGCTGGCGCGACCGTTCCAGGTCGTCCGGAAGCTATGCGAACCTGTTCCCATTCTTTCGCATCGACGAATTTCGGAGAAAAGTCGAATACTTACGTGACATTCTTGCCGATTCGACCGGAGTGGCATGCCGCTTGCTCTTGGAGCGGGTATGGCGAGCGAACCCGTCCAGATCGAGGGCCCGAAAGAGGGGGCCGACCCGCGGCCGTCGGCCGGGCGGGCTCGTCTGCTGATCGTCGACGACGAACGCGGACCGCGCGAGTCGCTGCGCATGATCCTCTCGAGCCAGTACGAGATCCGCTGTGCGGAGAACGGGGTCGACGCGCTCGCGACGATGCGAGGCGAGCCGATCGATCTGGTCACGGCCGACCTCAACATGCCGGGCATGCGGGGCGACGCCTTGATGCGGACGATTCGCGCCGAGTTTCCCCAGACCGAGATCATCATCATCACGGGCTGCGGCTCGATCGAATCCGCCGTCGAGGGCATCCGTCACGGCGTCTTCGACTACCTCACGAAGCCCTTCGACGTCGTCCAGGTCCTGGCCTCGGTCGAGCGGGGCCTCACGCGGCGCCGGAACCGTCAGCGCATGCAATCCGTCCTCGACGGCATCGGTCGCCTCGTCGACCCCGAGCGAGATCCCCGGATCGCACTCGCCGAGCTCGAAGCGAGCCCGTGCGCCGGCGAGCATCTGCGCGCCGCGCTCGACGCGCCGATCCCCGACGACGTCGAGCACGACGCCCCGTCCGGCGAGCCGCGTACGATCGAGTTCCTCCAGCTCCTGGCCGAGACGATCGAGAGTCGCGATCTCCACATGCGCGGCCACGCGCGGCGGGTCGCATTCTACGCGGATCTGCTGGCTGCCTGTCTCTGCCTGCCGCGCGACGCCCGCAAGCAGATTCGCATGGCGGCCTTCCTACACGACATCGGCAAGGTCGGCGCCCGCAGTGACGTGCTCTCCGGCGTCGCGATCGAGGAGCCGCAGCGGCGCCAATCGATCGAGCGTCATCCCAAGACCGGCGAGAAGCTGCTGATTCCGCTCGGTCTCGACGCGCCGATCACGGCCGCGGTCCGTCACCACCACGAACGATACGACGGTGCCGGCTATCCCGACGGACGTGCGGGCGAAGCGATCCCGCTCGCCTCGCGAATCGTCGCGATCGCGGACGCGTTCGACGCGATGACCTGCGAACGGCCCTATCGGGCCGCGCGCACACGCGACGAGGCGATCCGCGAATTGCGCGACGAGGCGGGACGTCAATTCGATCCCAACCTCGTCGGCATCTTCTGCGAGCTCGTCGAGAGCGGCGCGACCCATGCCGTCGCGGAAGCGGGATCGCTCGTCGACGAGGAGACCCATGACGTCGCCGCGAACGAGGCGTTCGACGGCGCGCGTGAGCCGAAGAGCGAACGAGAAATCGAGAATGCGAAGGGAGCTGCCTGAACGTGACCGCCCGACACGATGCTCGACCCGAAGCCCGATCCGCCCCGTCCGAAGGGGTGCCGCTGCGTCTCGAATCGCGCCAACGCGTGGTCCACGTCGTCGACTACAGCCACTACCCACGACGTGACTCGCTGGCGACCCGACGCGTCGCCTATACGCAGGACCGGTCGGATTCCGGGCTCGGCCTCGATCTACCCGAAGTCGTCGAACCGGGCGAGCTGTTGCGCGTCTCGGTCTGTGACGTCGACGGCAACATCGCGATCGACGGTCTCGTCCGCGTCGTCTGGTGTACGCCACTCGAAGGCGGTCGCGCGCGTGCCGGGGTCGTGATGCTCCGCGAAGAGGGCCAGCGGCCGATGCTTCGCGTTCGTGGACGAGGCGTGATCGGCGACGACGAGACCGATCGAATCGACGCCGTCGTCGAGCTCGCGGGGGGAGCCAGAAGTCACGCGCTCGGCTCGCGGTGAGCCCGGGCGCGGGAGTCGGGCACATCGAAACGGGGGCGTGCCCGACTCCCTCTGTCCAATCGACCCGATTTCGGGTCGCAGTCCGATTCCGCTAACGGGGGGGATCCCCGTGGTCACGACTGGAACGCACGTGAGCACGAGGGGTTCGCTGAGGGCAGAGGCCGTGGCGAAACAACCGGGGGGTTGTCACGGCCTCTCCCTCACACCCGGCCCAGCTGCCAGCTGCTAAGTTGCCATTCGATGTTCGGTATTGGTCCGATGGAACTCGTGCTGATTCTCGTGGTCGCGCTCCTGGTTCTCGGACCGAAGCGGATGCCCGAGCTCGCGCGAACGCTCGGTCGCGGCCTCAGCGAATTCCGCCGCGCGAGCAACGACCTGCGCCAGAGCCTCGCGCTCGACGATCTCCAGAACGACCTGCGCGAGGGCATCGCCGGCGCCGGCAAGATCCATCGACCGGCACAGGCCGGCGACGAGCTGCCGTCCGGCGAGGCGGAGCGACGCGCCGAGGGCGACGAGACGTCGGGCGACTCCGAGGACGCAGCCGCCGACTCCGCCACACACGACGACGCGAGCGGAATCGCCGAAGCCGATTCGTCGGGTGGCCAGGAGCAGAGCGGCGAGATCTCGACGCGGCGCCATCCGGGCGAGCTGCCATTCGGCAACGAGACCGAGCACCACGACCAGCCCGAGGAGTCCGGGGCGCAGGCGACGTCGGCCGCGGCGGATCCGGAGCTCGGAAACGTGCCCGTCGGCCGACCGGGAGCGGATCGCAGCGAGCGGTCCGACGATTCGCGTGGATGAGCGCGCGCTGCCACTGACCGAGCACCTCGCGGAGCTGCGCAATCGGCTGGCCTGGGTACTCGGAGCGATGGTGCTCGGCGCGATCGTCTCCTTCAACTATGCCGAGCAGATCTTTGGCTTCCTGCTCGCGCCCGCGACCGACGCGCTCGGTGCGCGCGGCAGTCAGCTCCAGGCGATCGCACCGACCGAGATCTTCTTCACCTACATCAAGTGCGCGCTCCTATCGGGCTTCGTGCTGACGCTGCCGATCAGCTTCTACCACCTCTGGTCCTTCGTCGCCCCGGGCCTCTACGACAACGAACGCAAGGCCGTGCTGCCCTTCGTGCTCTTCTCGACCGTCCTCTTCGCCGGCGGTGCGATCTTCGGCTACTCGGTCGTGTTCCCGATCGTCTTCCAGTTCTTCAACAGCTGGGACAACGATTGGGTGGTGTCGGCGTGGACCATGAAGGAGGTCTTCAGTCTGACGACGCGCCTCTTCCTGGCCTTCGGCATCGCCTTCGAGCTTCCACTCTTCGTCTTCTTCCTCGCGATCACGGGCATCCTCTCCGCCAAGCAGCTCTTCGCCGGCACGCCCTACGCCGTCCTGATCGTCTTCGTGGTGGGCGCCCTGCTGACGCCGCCGGATTTCGTGAGCCAGCTCTTCCTGGCGATCCCCATGGTCGGGCTCTATCTCGCGGGCGTCGCCGTCGCCTGGATCTTCGATCCCGACCGCCGCGCGGCCAAGGAAGCGAAGCGCGCGGGCACGGCCGTCGCCGAGCGGGAGGGCTGACGGCCGCCGCCGGATCCGTCGCCGAGCGGGATGACCCACGAGAACATCGTCCTCGCCGCTTTCTTCGTCGTCGCGATCGCCTCTGGGCTGGGCTATCGCGCCGTCTTGCGAAGGCACGCGACGACGCCTCCCCGTCAGACGGGCCCCGGCTGGCTCGCGCTCGCGACGGGCAATCTGCTCGCGCTCGCAACGCTCGTCGGCCTGGCGCTCGGACTCGGCGAGATCCACTTCCGCTTCGTCCACGACGAGACCGACTCGTTCGGACTCAGCAAGACGAGTCGGGCCTGGCTCGCGCGACACCATGGATCGAACGCCGAGGGCTTCCGCGACTCGGTCGACTACGGACACGCCTACGGGGAGGGACGCTCGGCTACGCACGAAGATCGGCGCGTCGTCACGTTCCTCGGCGATTCATTCCTGGCCGGCTACGGCGTGCCCGACGTCGAGGATCGTTTCGCGAACCGGCTGCGGCGCTCGCATCCCGAATGGGACGTGCGCGTCCTTGCCGAGCTCGGCGCCGATACCGCCTCGACGACCCGGATCCTTCGCGACTGGATCGCGCGCGGAGTCTCGATCGGCGACCTCGTCCTCGTCTACTGCCTGAACGATATCCAGTCCGTCGCCCCCGAAGCGGCCGCCCACGATGCCCGCATTCTCGACTACCGCCGCGCCGAGCGTCCCTATCCCATCCGCCACAGCTTCCTGCTCGACAGGCTCTACCACCTCTGGCTCGTACGACGCGATCCCGCTCTCGACGGCTACTTCGATTTCCTGGACCGCGCCTATCGCGGCCCCGCGTGGGCGGTCCAGGCCGATCGACTTCGCGCCCTGGTCGACGTCGCGCGCGACGCCGGTGGACGTATCCGCGTCGTCACGTTCCCGTTCCTTCACGACACGCAGGGGCCGGTCGACGGGCCGGACTACCCGTTTCGCGAGGCGCACGAAATCCTCGCGCGATTCTGGCGCGACGAGGGCATCCCCCATCTCGACCTGCGCGAGGCCTACGCCGGACGCATCGGCGTGGACCTCGTCGTGAATCGCCACGACGCCCATCCGAACGAAGAAGCCCATGCGATCGCCGCCCACGCAATCGAGACGTTTCTCGAGGCCCGAGTCCCAGCGCAGGTCGCCGCTCGATCGCGAACGAGACGCGGTCTACCGATCTGGCCCGCGCGCGATGCGGGCGTGATCCTGGGCGACGTCGCGCCGCAAGCGGGCGCGAGCGACCCGGAGCGCACCGCGCATGGGGGCCTGTCTTCACGCGAGCGCGTACCCACGGCGGGCCCCTCTGCCGGGCTTCGCGACGTCTGGCTCTTCGAGCACGCCGGCCGCTATCACCTGCATTTCGATCGCACCGACGCGACCGGCTGGCGGGCTTCGCACGCGACGAGCACGGACTTCTCGAATTGGACGCATTCGGGTCCGATCCTCGAGCTCGGCCGACCGGGCCGCGACGATTCGGCGGCGGCAGCCTACGGCGTCCCCTACTTCGACGGCCGAGGCTGGCATCTGTTCTACCTGGGAACCCCGAACGCGTCCACACCCCCGGAGCGGATTCCCGCCTTGCCCTACAACACGCTCAAGGCCGTCGCCGATTCGCCGACGGGCCCCTGGCAGAAGCGCTACGACGTCGTGCCATTCCGACCGACACCCGGCACCTGGTACGCCGACACGGCGAGTCCCGGACCGATCCTGCGGCGTGATACCGGCTATCTGCAGTTCATGAGCGGGGCCGTCCGGCTCGACGGTCGTCTCTACCGCAGTCTGGGCCTCGCACGCAGCGACGGCCTCGACGGCTCCTGGGCGATCGATCCGATGCCGATCCTGCCGATCACGGAGCAGGTCGAGAATGCTTCGCTCTACTACGAAGCCGAAAACGAAACCTGGTTCCTGTTCACGAATCGGGTCCACGTCTCCGGCCGCTTCACCGACGCGATCGTCGTCTACTGGTCGAAGGACGTCGAGCGCTGGAGTCCGACGCGCAAGGCCGTCGTCCTCGATGGACGCAGCTCGAGCTGGTCGCACGCCGTGATCGGGTTGCCCTCGGTCCTTCCCGTCGGCCGCCGACTCGCCGTCGCCTATGACGGCGTCCGCGGCAACGGGACCTCGCATGTCGGCCGCGAGATCGGCCTGGCCTGGCTGCCCCTGCCGCTCGTTCCACCGAACGCCGTCGACGAAGCAAGCGACGCCGCGAGCCAGTCGAGCTGGTCGGGTCGACCGCGCCGCTGGGAGCTGGAATCCAGTGGCGAATGGGACGCCATCCAACAGCTCGCCGCGCGCGTCGACGAAGGCCGCCTCCTGGCCCGCGTGACGGCCCCCTTCGACGATCCCTACCTCGTCCTGGCGGGTCCACCGATCTGGGCTTCCGAATACGATCAGCTCCGTTTTCGCGCCCGGCTCGATCCCGCGCCGCGCGGCCACGGCAACGTCTACTTCTTTCGCGGCGGGGAGCACGCGGCCGTCGACTTCGAGATCGTTCCCGGCTGGCACGATTACCGGATCGACCTCGCCCGCTCACCCGACTGGGCGGGGCGCATCGATCGCCTGCGACTCGATCTTCCCGACGGAGACGGCGCGACCTACGCGATCGAGCTCGACTGGATCGAGCTGACCAGCCGCCGTCGCGCCTCGCTCAGCGCGACGGCTCGAGCGCCCGATTCGAGCGCCACACGATCAGCAGCACGCCCGCTCCCAACAGACAGCTGAGCCCCGGCTCCGGCGCCGGGAGACAGGCGTCGCCCTCGAAGTCGAAGTCGGAATCGTGTTGGCTCAGGCTACAGACCGCACCAGCACATTCCTCGTTCGAGTGGCAGGCCTCCCCGACGGCAGCGCCCCACAGACAGGTTCCCACCGCTGGGCCGTTCGGCACCTGGGGACAGTTGTCGCAGAGATCGCGAATCCCGTCGCCATCGAGATCGGGCGGCATGTTGGCGGGATCGCTCGGATCCAGGTTGTGGAAGAAGAGCGCCTGCCCCGTTCCGATCGTGCCGGTCTGCGGCGAGTCGATCTGCCAGGTACAGCAGTCGTGACCGACGAAGCCGGGCGTACCCACGTAGTCGTAGGTGTAGGGCAGGGCGTTCGGACCACCGAAATCGGGATCGACGGCGCAGATTCCGCCGATCGCGGTCTCCAACACGTCGTCCCCGTCGACGTCGTAGATCCAGCGGAAATCCTCCCCCTCGCCGATGAACGAGACCACGCCCGTCATCAGCGTGCCCTCGAAGCCCGGGATCAGATAGGCCACGCGCAGGCGCGGTCCCTCGAAGACGGGGTGATCCGCGCTCGCGAACTGAACGCCCTGGTCGGAGAGGAACGCCGCGGGACTGGCGAGCGCGAAGCCCTGGTCCGCACTCGTATCGAGACGCATCGCGACGACTTCGTCCGTGAGAGCGGCGGACGCGAAAGCGTTCTCACCGAAGACGATGCTGCCGCCGGCGAGCGAAGCGATCGGTCCGCCCGGCGCGAAGTCACCGCCGGGCGTTTCCCAGGGAACGTTCTCGGTCGATCGGGCCAGCCACGTGGCGGCGGGTGTGGGCGTCGATCCCGCGGCGAACTCGTTCCCGCTCGCATCGGCGTTGCCGTCGAACCAGCTCGCGTCCGCTGCGACCCGATAGAGGTCGACGTCGGGTGCAGCGCCGATCGCCTGCAGCGCCTGGAGATGCAGGGTCGCTTCCGTGATCTCGGCAAAGACCGGAATCGGAGCGAGATCGAACTCGACGAGCGACCGGATCGCATCGCGCTCGAGCGGGAGCGGCGGCACGAGCGACACGTCGGTGCCGGACCAGAGAAAGCTGCCAGCGCCGTTGCTGCCCGTGGGACTGCGCTCGTAGATCGTCGTATCGCTCTGCGCTGGGAGCTCGACGACGACGGGCTCGAGCGTCACGAGCTCCTGCGACGCCGTCGCAAATGGAACCCGCGTCTCACCCCGAACCGAAAGGTCGATCTTCGCCGGCGCTCCGTCCAAACCGAAGTCGACCACGCTCAGGTTCACGATCGCCGTTCGATCGACGAAGCCCGGTAGCGTGGGGTTCGCATAGCAAAAGGACGAGAAGTCGAAGCGCGCGACGGCTTCGCCGGGAGCCCCGCTCGATCCGTGCGAGGTCGTCGGCCCGGGACAGGCGCCCGTCGTGTCGATACCGGGGACGCCGAGCTGATAGCCGGTCAGCTCGAGCGCGAGCACGATGTCGGCGTGCGTTCCGGCGCCCTCGGCCGGCGTCGCCGTCGCGATCAGCTCGGGGCGGGCCGGCAGCGTCGCGAGATCGATCGTGAACGACGCGGTCTCGCGCACGGACTCGAAGACGATCGATTCGGCGAGGGGTAACGGGCGACCGGCGGCAGGGCCGACGACGCAGAGCGACAGGACCCCCAACCCGACACAGGCCGACACACGCGGACGACGTCGGCATCGCCCCGGCCGCCTCGATCCTGTGCCGCCCCGAGTCAGGAGAGCCCCGACAGCTCGAGTGCATGCGCACCGCTCGCAACGGCGAGCGAGAGCAGGATCAGGACCATACCGAGCAGACCGAGTCGAAAGGAGCTACTGCGAATCAAGCGTGCGACGCGACGGGAAACGACCTGGCTGAGCGACATTCGAACCTCCTGATGAGTCGAATAGTGCGCTCGCAGCCGATTCGGTTTTGTGAAGTGCTTCACACAAGCGTCGATTCCGGGCCGCAATCGACCAGATCGTGGCGGCGTTCATGGACGTGCGACGCCCGGGCCGCACGCCCCGGCACTCACGGACGGTCAGGGCTCGACCCGGAACGAGACCGGAATCTCCGCCCGCACGGCCATCGGATTCCAGCGGCTGGGCGCTCCGCCGACACCGAACGCCGTACGATCGACGACCAGGCTGCCCTCGAAGGCGAGCGGATCTTCCGAGACGCGCACGACCTCGCCGTCGAGCGTCTTCCGGACGCCGTGCAGGTCGATATCGAATTTCGCCCGATAGCGCGGCTCGCCCGCTTCGGTCTCGCCATCGCGCTCGGCCGAGTGGAATCGCACCGTCGCGACGGGAAAGCGCTCGACCTCGAAGAAGTCGGGGTTGCGCAGATGGTCGTCGCGACGCTCGATCCCGGTATCGACGCTCGCCAGATCGATCTCTACGGTCGCCGTGCTCGCCTCCAGCGCGTCGGGATCGACGGCGGCGGCGACGAGGCGCCAGGAGTGGAAGGTCCCGTTCGCCGTCGCGAAGAGATTCTTGCCCGTGAACTCGATCGTGCCCGGAGGCGTGCTCGCGGTTCCGTCGGCGTCCTGCGCCTGGCCGGACGCCGAGATGAGCACGAGCGAGACCGCAGCCAGGATTCCCGCGAGGGTGCGGAGGAAGCCCGGCTCGATCGATCGTTTCGCCAAAGTTCGCATGGAGGTCCCCCTTTTCCGAGATTACCCGAGACTCCCCGAGAGACTACCGAGCGAAGCCGTTGGGTCGATGGGATCGAATTCGATCGGACCGAACGATCGAGTATCTCGAAGCCACGATCAACGAGGGCGCAGCCATCGACCAGCTCCCCCGACCCCTCCGCCTCGCCACGGCGGGCAAGCGCGACGGGCGACGGCTCGATCGGCTTCTGTAGAGTCGGGACATGACGCCCGCCGACTCCCTCGCCGAAACCGTTCCCGCCGTTCGGCGACTCGCGAGCCGAGCGCTGCGCGAGGCCGTGCTGGCGACGTGGGCGGCGTCGCTCGCGCGATCGCCCTACGCGAGCCTCGCCGCGTCACCCCAGGCACCTCATATGCCGGGGCGCTCGCTCCTGAAGCACGTGAACGAGGTGAACGCGCGCGCGCTCGGACTCGCGAACGTCGCGCGCGACGAGTACGGCCTGCAATTCGACCTCGACGTCGCGCTCGCGACCGCGATCCTGCACGATGTCGACAAGCCGATGATCTACCGCTGGGACGGCGAGCGCTTCAGCTATGCCGACGGCCGCAGTCTGCGCGACCACGGCGCGGTCGGTGCCGATCTCTGTCTCGAGCACGGCATCCCCAGCGACATCGCCGAGATGGTGCGCCACCACAGCGCCTTCGCCTCCGAAGGGCTGCCCGGTACCGTCGAGGGCACGATCGTCCACTACGCGGACTTCGTCTCGAACGATTTCGCCGCGATCCTCTCCGGCGTCGAGACGATCCACGCGAGCACACGACCCGTTCCGAAACGCAGCTGAAGCGGTTCGCCGAAGACCGAGGAGTCCGAACGTGTTCTACGGCTGGGTGATCGTCGCGCTCGCATTCGTCGCCCAGTTCGTCGCACTCGGAGCGGTCGTACACTGCTTTCCCGTCTTCCTGCTCCCGATCGCCGAGGAGTTCGCGATCGGGCGCGCGCAGGCCGCCCTGCCGCCGGCCGCGCTGCTCGTCTGCGGCATCGTCGTCGGGCCGATCGTGGGTCGACTCGTCGCCACGCATCCGATCCGCCACGTCATGCTCGTCGGCGCACTGCTGCAGTCCGCGGGCTTCGTCGCGTTGTCCGTCACGACGTCTTTCTGGCAGTTCCTGGTCATCTACGGCGTCTGCGGATCGATCGCCCTGACCGCTCTCGGCACGATCTCGTGCAACGCACTGATCGTGAACTGGTTCGCGCGCAATCGCGCGCTCGCGCTGGGAATCGCGATGGTCGGCATGTCGATCTCCGGTGCGATCCTGATTCCGATCGCCAGCTGGACGGTCGAACATTTCGGCTGGCGCACGCTCTGTCTGGCCTTCGCGGCGCTCTCTGCTGCGCTCACGCCGGCGATCCTGGGCTTCGTCGTGACCCGGCCGGAGGAGCTCGGACAGCGCCCCGATGGCGAGCAGCCGATCGATCCCGCGTCCGAGCCCGACCGGGACGGCGAGACCGCGTCGGAACCCTCGGGCCGGGCTGCGGGCTCGGCGCGACCCGAGGCGGCCAGCGGTCACGCGCTCGAGCCACCGCCCTCGACGCGCGCGCTGCTGGCGAATCGATCGCTCTGGCTGATCGCCGCCGCCTGCGGCTGCGTCTTCTTCGGTGCGACCGGACTGATGAACCACGGCATCGCCTTCGCCGTCGACCGCGGCATCGATCCACTCGGGGCGGCCGTCCTGCTCTCGGCGATCTCGATCGGAGCGGCCTGCGGCAAGCTCGTCTTCGGCGCACTCGCAGATCGCCTCGGCGAACGAGGCGCCTTCGCCGTCGCACTCGTCTGCAACGGTCTCGCGCTCGTATCGTTCGCGACGCTCTCGAGCTACGGCGGACTGGTCGGTGCCGCCGCGCTCTTCGGGCTCGGCATCGGCGCCGTGGCGCCCCTCCAGGCGGCCCTGCTCGCCCGCGAGTTCGGATCCCGCGCGTTCGCCCCCGTGATGGGCCTGGTCGGGCCGCTGATGATCCCCTTCCAGATCGCCGGCCCGCCGCTCGCCGGTCATCTCTTCGATACCCGGGGCAGCTACGATCTGGCGATCTGGATCTTCCTCGGCGGCACGCTCGCTTCGGGCTTGATGCTGTCGCTCCTTCGCGGCTCGACGCGGCCGGGCCCGACGCGGGTGCTGCAACCCGCTTGACTGCGCGTCGCGCTGCCATGCGGATGCTGCGAGCGACTCGCGACCTGCAGACGCGCAGTGGCCCATGATGCCGCCATCAGCAATAGGAGTCCGGCGAGCGGCAGGCCGGGTACCCCCGGCGGGTCGCGCCTCGCGAAGAAGCCCTCGCGCGGCGCCCAGCGCGAGAACCGCCTACGCCAGGGATCGGCGTCGAGATCGGGATTGAGACCGACCTCGACGCCCACGAGCTCGATCGGAAGCTTCGGATCGCCGGCGAGATTGGTGTCCCGGATCTCGTGATGAAGATGCGGCCAGCTGTCGGGAGAGCCCGAGTTCCCGATCCGTGCGACCTCCGCGCCCACCGGGATCGACGCACCCGGAGCGAAGCCCAGGCTTCCCGGCAGCGTGTGGCTGAAGAGGATCCCGAGTCCGTCGGGCAGCTCGAGGAAGAGATTGTTCGCAAACGCGCCGGGCGGACAGGCCGCGTAGGGCGTGCAGTCGGGCTGGTCGTCGACGTGGCCGAAGCCGCTCCCGGCGGTGCCGCTCGTCGGTGCGAAGATCGCCTCGCCGTAGGAGAAGTTGTCCTCGAGCACGGGGCTTCGTTCGGGGACCTCCGGCTGGAGCGAGCCGTTCACGCGATGCCAGTCGTAGGCCCACGGCAGGCTCGCGTGGCTCTTCACGCCGTGGCTGCCCTGTCCGAGATACCAGGTGCCGAGCAGGGGAAGCAACGTCGCTACCGGATCGGCGGCTCCGGGCGAAAGCGGCGGGTCGAGCGGGTAGGGCGTCTCGACCAGACGAAAGGATCCGACGGCAGCGCCGAAATCGATCTCGCTATCGAAGAAGTCCTGGGGCTCGCCCGTCATCGCCCGTACGCGCAGCCACGATCGGGCGGACGGGCCGGTGAGCTGCCCCTGCATCACGGGGGGCAGCTGCGTCTCGAGTGCGGCGTAGGGAATCTCGACCTCGATGCAGCTCGCACCGACCGCAATCGCGTGTGCACTCGTCCAGGGACGACGCCCACCGCCGCTCTCGCCGAGCTCCGGATTGGCATCGAAGAAGACGAACTCACTCGACAGGGAGAAGACGAGATCCCAATCCTGTTGATTTCGGTAGTCGACCTGGAGCCAGTAGTCAGCCGCCGTCGCAGGTGGCACACCCGCCACGTCGATCCGCACGCGTAGCATCTCGGCACCCGGCGCGATCGCGACGGCCGTGATGTCACGCGTCGCGTCGCCTCCCGCGTCGCCCACGGCGTCGTCGAAGAGCGGAATCGCACCCCAGTCGCCACAGGCGCCGTCCACGACGATCTCGTCCGCCACGGTCCGGAGCAGCTCGATCTCGGCGAAGATCGCGGAATCGTCGGGCGACGCGGCCGTCACCGGCAACACGTGCGCAAGTACGCCGAGGGTGACGGTCGTCGCGAGTAGGAGACGCGATTGCGTGACCGGGAAGAGCGTCCGAAGCGATCTGGCGTCGTGCGTCCACATGAAGAAACGTCCGTGCGAATCCCCATCCTACACCAACGCGATCGCGTGTAGCGAAGACTGCGCATGCGATTTCGCGCCTCGATCTCGGGCCACATTCACGCGGCTCACTCGGTCGGGGGTTTTGGGACGGGCTCTAAGGCTCGCGTGATCCGCATTTGACGCGCAAGACGCGATCGCGGAGGCCTACGTCGAAGGTTCCCGGCTTGCGGGAGACCACGGTCATCCGCACGACGCGATCCCCGTCGAGTACGACCGGCGCGGGCGAGCGATCATCACTCACGCTCCAGTCGACCTCGCGCCCGTCGACGCGAACCTGGGAGACGCCCTCGGCCGATCGCGTGACGTCGACTTCGATCGGAGTCGACTTCGCGATCTCGATCTCGAGAGGCGTGGTCGCGTCGCTCGAATCGACCTCGTCGGATCGACTCGCACGTGGATCACTCGCGAGTGCGAAGCGTCGTGCCACGACGCCGGCGACGATCGCACGCGTCTCGGGCGTGAGGGCGGGCAGGGCATCCGGCGCCGTCATGTGGGCTTCGATGAAGCCCGTGTCGTAGGCACCCTTGCGAAAGACCGCGTTTTCGCAGACGCGACGCAGGAACGGCAGTCCCGTGCGGATCCCTGCGATCGTGAACTCCTCGAGCGCCCCCGAGAGGCGAACGAGGGCCTCCTCCCGATTCCGTCCCGTCGCGATCAGCTTGGCGATCATCGGATCGTAGTGGGGTGTCACCGTCTGACCCCCTTCGAAGCCCGCGTCGAGCCGGATCCCCGGTCCGTTCGGTGTCGACCAGGCGACGATCGGGCCCGGCGAAGGGATGAAGCCCTTGTCGGGATCCTCGGCGTAGACGCGCACCTCGATCGCGTGCCCTTCGAGTGCCACGTCTTCCTGCGCGATCACGAGTCGCTCGCCGGCCGCCATTCGGATCTGGAGGTCGACGAGATCCAGCCCGGTCACGGCCTCGGTCACGGGATGCTCGACCTGGATGCGCGTATTCATCTCGAGGAAGTAGAACGCGCCGCTTGCGTCGACCAGAAACTCGACCGTTCCCGCACCGACGTAGTCCACGGCCTGTGCTGCGCGAACGGCGGCCAGGCCCATCTCGTTGCGCAGCGCGGGCGTCATGCCATACGCCGGCGCTTCTTCGACGAGCTTCTGATGCCGCCGTTGGATCGAGCACTCGCGCTCGCCCAGATGGATCGTGTGACGGGTCGAATCCGCCATCACCTGCAACTCGATATGCCGCGGGCCGATCAGGCATTTCTCCAGATAGATCGCGCCATCGCCGAAGGCGGCCTCGGCCTCGCTCGCCGCCCGCTCGAGGGCGTCGCCGAGCCCCGCTTCGTCCTCGACGCGGCGCATGCCGCGACCGCCACCCCCGGCGCTCGCCTTCACGAGCACGGGGTAGCCGATCTCGGCCGCCGTCCGACGCGCAACCTCGGGATCGCGAATCGCCTCACTACCGGGAACGACCGGCACGCCGGCGGCCACCATCCGCTCGCGCGCGGCGACCTTGCGGCCCATGGATCGAATCACCTCGGGTGTTGGACCGATGAACGTGAGACCGGCCGCGCCGACCGCTGCTGCGAAGTCCGCATTCTCCGAGAGGAAGCCATAGCCGGGGTGGACGGCGTCGGCGCCGACACGCTCGGCGATCTCGACGATCGCATTCACGTCGAGATAGCTCTCGCTCGCACGCGCGGGCCCGCAGCAGACGGCCTCGTCCGCCAATCGCACGTGCAACGAATCTCGATCAGCGTCGGAGAAGATCGCGACCGAGCGGATCCCGAGCCCGCGACAGGCCCGGATCACCCGTACCGCAATCTCACCTCGATTCGCGATCAGGATCTTACGAAACAAGAGCCACCACCCGCCGACACAAGAACGGCCGCCCGGTTCTGACGGGTGCGCACCTCGCGCACACTGCCTAGAGCGACGCGATCTCGCCCAACATCTGCTGCAGCCGCGACTCGTACGACTTCAGGTCGATCGGCTGGTGCGCGACACCAGAGTCCATCGCCGCCTTCGCGACCGCCGGCGCCACGTAGAGCAGCACGCGGGGATCGAAGGGCTTCGGAATGATGTACTCGGGTCCGAAGTCGAAATTCTCGCCGGGATAGGCCGTCTTCACGGCATCCGGCACCGCCTCACCACGCTTGGCGAGCTCCGCCAGAGCGTAGGTCGCCGCCTGCTTCATCTCCTCGTTGATCTTGCTCGCGCGCACGTCGAGCGCACCGCGGAAGATGAACGGGAAGCCGAGCACGTTATTGACCTGATTCGCGTAGTCCGATCGGCCCGTCGCGCAGATCGCGTCGGAGCGCGCATCCCTGACGTCGGGCGGGGTGATCTCGGGATCGGGATTCGCCATCGCGAAGACCATCGGTCGATCGGCCATCGACTTCACCATGTCCTTCGTGACGAGACCTTTCTGGGAGAGTCCCACGAACACGTCGCAACCGACGAGCGCATCCTCGAGCGTGCGACAGTCGGTCTTGGCAACGAACTCGTCCTTGTACTTGTTCAGGCCCTCTCCCCGGCCCTCGTACATGATGCCGCGACTATCGGTCATCAGGATGTTCTCGGCGCGGACGCCGAGATCCTTGTAGAGCTTCGCGCACGAGATCGAGGCCGCTCCGGCACCGGAGAAGACGACCTTCACGTCCTCGATCTTCTTCTTCTGCAGCTCCAATCCATTCAGCAGCGCCGCAGCGGAGATGATCGCCGTGCCATGCTGATCGTCGTGGAAGACCGGAATGTCGAGCGATTCCTTGAGACGCTCCTCGATCTCGAAACATTCGGGTGCGCGGATGTCCTCGAGGTTGATGCCACCGAAGGTCGGCGCGATCAGCTCGCAGAAACGAATGATCTCCTCCGTGTCCTGGCTGTCGACCTCGATATCGAAGACGTCGATGTCGGCAAAACGCTTGAAGAGGACGCCCTTGCCCTCCATCACAGGCTTGCCCGCGAGCGCGCCGATATTGCCGAGACCGAGCACAGCCGAGCCGTTGCTCAACACGGCGACCAGGTTGCCCTTGGCCGTGTACTTGTAGGCGTCTTCCGGGTTCTTCTCGATCTCGAGGCAGGGCGCGGCGACTCCGGGCGAATACGCGAGCGAGAGATCGTCCGCGGTCACACAGTCCTTGGTCGGTACGACCTTGACCTTCCCCGGGCGGCCCTTGGCGTGATATTCGAGAGCGTCGTCGTTCAGGCTCACAACGGAATCCTCATGGCTGGCTCGATTCCGCTCGTTCCGGCGATCTCGAGAGTCGAATGGGCAGCGCCCGCCGGCGTGCTCGAGGCGAGCTCGAGCAGCGCATCGGGTGGGCGCCGCAGCTGGCGGATTTGAAACTCGCCGGCTCCCCGAACGGTGGCGAGGGGGATCGGCGAAGGGTTTCGGATCCTATCAATGAGTGGGGAGCACGTCGACGTACGTGACAGATGAGGCGCGAGAAAAACGAGTCTCCCCGGAGATTTACGCGGCTCGCGAGCGCGCACGACCGGCAACCGGGCCGCAGTCCGCGCCCCAGTCGGGCGCGGCCGCCTCCGATCCCGCGGGCACGCCGATCTACGCCCGCCTCGACCCGAACTGGCGTGGCGCCCGAGCCCGATCGCGCGCGGTCATTCGCGCAGGAGCTCGCGGGCGATCACGACGCGTTGGATCTGGTTCGTGCCTTCGTAGATCTGCATCAGCTTCGCGTCGCGCATCAGCTTCTCGACCGGATACTCCTTCGTGTAGCCATTGCCACCGAAGATCTGCACCGCGTCCGTCGTCGCCTCCATCGCCACGTCCGTCGCGAAGCACTTCGCCATCGCGCTCTGCTTCGCCGCGCGGCGTCCCGTGTCGAGCAGCCAGGCGCTCTGCATCGTGAGCAGCCGGCTGGCCTCGATCCCCTTCGCCATGTCCGCCAGCATGAACTGCACGGCCTGGAAGTTCCCGATCGTCTCGCCGAAGGCCTCGCGCTCTCCCGCGTAGGCCAGACTCTCCTCGAGTGCTCTGCGGGCGATGCCGACAGCGAGCGCGGCGACCTGCGGCCGCGCCCGATCGAGCGTCGCCATCGCGATCTTGAAGCCCTCGCCCTCCTCACCCAACCGTTGACTGGCCGGAACTCGCACGTCGTCGAAGTGGACGAGCGTCGTGTTGCTGGCGCGCTGGCCCATCTTGTCTTCTTTGCGACCCGGCGAGAGGCCCTTCGTCCCAGCCGGCACGACGAAAGCGCACATGCCGGCGTGCCGGCGCGAGGAGTGCCGCGCCGTGCGATCGAGAGTGCCGAACACGGTGTAGAGATCCGCGTAGCCCCCGTTCGTGATCCAGGCCTTCGTGCCATTCAACACGTAGTCGTCGCCGTCGCGCTCCACATGGAGCTGCAGACCCGCGACATCGGAGCCCGCGGCCGGCTCGGACAGACAGAACGCCAGCAGCTTGAACGATTCCGCGCACGCGCCCAGCCATTCGCGTCGCTGTTCGTCGGAGCCGCCGAGCAGGATCGGGTTCAACGCGAGATCGTTGCTGATGATCGAGGTCGTGATTCCGGAGCAGCCGCGCGAGAGCTCCTCGACGCCGACGCAGGCCGCGACCACGGAGAGGCCGACACCACCGAGCTCCTCGGGAATGCCCGTGTGCGAGAGACCGAGCTGCCAGGCCTGCTCGAGTACGGCGACCGGCAGCTCGCCGCTCGCGTCGCATTCGGCGGCGATCGGAACGATCTCCTCGTCCGCGAAGCGCCGTGCCGTCTGCTGGATCGTGAGGAGCGCGTCGTCGAGTTCGAAATCCATCTCGAGCCAGAGCCTATTGGCTGAACGTCGACTCGCCCAGCCTCGGCGGCCCGAATGCGACCGGACAGCCCAGATCGCTCGAGAGCTTGCCCGCAGCCTCACCGATCGCATCGGCCAGGGAGCCGTGCAGCCGCTCCTCACCGAGTCGCGCGCTCGGCCCCGAGAGTGAGAGTGCCGCCACGACGCGACCGCTCCCGTCGCGCACGGGTGCCGCGACGCAATGCAGTCCTTCCGAGAATTCCTCGAGGTCGGTCGCGTAGCCGCGCATTCGGATCGCGCGAAGCTCGTCCATCAGCTTGGTCGGATCATCGACGGTCGCCGGCGTGTGCCGCGGCAGGGCGCCCTCCACCTCGAACAACGCCTCGAGCCCCGCGGACAGCGACTCCGCGGCATCGGCGGGGAGCTCGCCTGCGATCCGGTCGCTCCCGCTCTCCGATTCGCCGAATAGACCCGTGTGGCCCTCAGCCGCAGATCTCCGGGACCCGGTCTTCTCCCCCGGCACGAATGGCTCGCCCGAGGCTCGTCGCTCGGAGTCGAAGGCGAAGAAGCGCGACGCGAGCAGACATTTCCCGAGCGCCGTGCAATGCGCATCCACGCGCTCGCCGACCCGCAATCCGGTCAACACGCGCTGGTCGGGCAACTCACCGTCGAGATGCACGACGTGCCGTCCGGAGAGCACACCGAGGTGCGCCGTCTCCTTTACGTCGCGCGCGAGTGCTTCGAGCAGGGGACGTGCCTGGTTCATCAAGCCGTGACTGCGAGCAAAGGCATGACCGA
Organism: Myxococcota bacterium; assembly: GCA_965223565.1. Taxonomy (GTDB): domain Bacteria; phylum Myxococcota_A; class UBA9160; order UBA9160; family UBA4427; genus UBA4427. Next base: position 98,726 of record CBDCWV010000015.1, read on the forward strand.
GCTCGAGACAACGCGGACCGAGATGATAGAGCTCGGTCGCGGGCGTCTGCTGGATGTAGCCCGCGAGCTCGAGCGTGGCGAGCAGACGAAAGGCGTTGTTCTTGTGGAGCCGCAGGCGGCGTGCGAGCTCGCTGACGCCGACCTCGGTCTCGTCGTGAAAGACCTCCAGCATTCGCAGCGCATTCGTGACGGTCTGTATCGCGTAGTCGCTCTTCGGTTTGCTGGAGTTCTTCGCCATTCCGTCTCGACCTCGTCCTCGTCCCGATCATTCCGATCGCGATCCGGTTGACCCGTCGAGTCGATCGTGCCCTTCCGTTCCAGTCGACGTCCGACCTTCGATGCCATGCCACGCCATGCTAGGTATCCGCAGACGAAGGAAGGCGACGAAACACGAATGGGCCAACGAATCGGCTCTGCTCGGGCAACAGGATCGACGTGCGGTCTGACCAGCCGATTTCGATGAGTTCGATGAGTTCGCAGAACGGACGGGCGCGGGTTATAGGAAGAGCGACAGCGAAGGTAGAGAGGGTGCGAGGAGTTCGAGCGCGCGTCTGTCAACGGTCTATCAGCGTAACTCGATCAACGAGTAGACAGTCGATCCGTGAGGCCCAGGGGGTACGCAATGTCTAACGCACCCTCCGGAGAAAAGTCAACGAATTGACACCCGGCTTTCACGCGGAACGCGCGAATAACACAGTGCTGTGTTCGATCGAAGGAGTGCATTCGAGCGCGACCCAAGGAGTTTTCGAGCTCGTGGGTCCGACCGCCGCTGACGCGAAAAAAGACGACGGGGCCCGGCGTGCCCGGATCGTGAGACCTCTCTGCTCGACCTAACGCCGTGCCGGCAATGAAAGGTTCCGTCAGGAAACGTGGCGCCCTCCGAGCGCCGACCGCTCACGACAACCGCGGACGCTCGGTCGCGCGCGCAGCCATCTCGTTCGCGAGCAGCTCGACGATGAGGGTCACCACCCCCAGCACGATCGCGACGTCCGCGAGATCGAAGTCGGGCACGAGATTCGAGGTCGTCGAACCGACATGCAGCGTGTCGAGACCCGTGCCGTAGCGCAGCCGATCCAGGCTCTGGCTGGCGATTCCCCCGAGCATCGCGCCCAGACCCGCGGCGGTGCCACGCTCCCCTCGGGCCAGACCGCGATAGAAGGAGACGATGATGACCGTCGCGCAGAGCGCCAGGAGCGCGAAGCCGATCAGCTGTGCACCCTGGCGCCAGCCTCCGAACAGACCGAACGCGCCGCCCATCGAGGGTACGTGCGTGAGCGCCAGCAGCTGTCCCAGAACCGGTTCACGGGCGCCGACTTCCAGCAGATGGGTAATGTGAAGCTTCGAGAGCTGGTCACAGGCGGTCGCCACGAGCGCCGTCGGCAGGAACGCGGCGTGCTTGCTCCGCCAGAACGAGCCCGCTCGAGCGACCCCGACGTCTGCGTCGCTCATTGCGCGAGCTCCCCGGCCGACAGCCGCTCATCGCGCCAGACGCGTGGAGAGAGCGTGCGCGCCGCCTCGAAGAGCGCATCCGCGCTCTCGTCGCGTCCGAGCGAGCGATCGATCCCCGCGCGCAGGCCGAGGCCCCAGACGTCGACCTCGGGGCCGAGCGTCTGCTGCGCCTCGAATAGCGAGCGTGCCTGGTCGAGGAACGCGCCGGCCTCCTCCGCGGCACCGGCCTCGAGGTGGTGACGGGCGAGCGCGAGAAACGCGAAGGGGTTCGTCGCGTCGACGCGAACGGCGCGCTGGTAGCTCGCGAGGGCGCGCGTCGCACGACCCGCCTCGTCCGCCTCGAGTCCCTCGATCACCAGTCGGAGCGAGGCGTCGCGTGCCGGATCGTAGCGACCGAGCGCCGCCGAGGCGGTCAACGGCTGGACGGCGCGATGTTGAGCCACGTAGCCAGGCCCTCGCAGACAGCCGGAGAGGCCGACCGCGAGCAGCGGGACGAGCAGGACTCGCCAATCCGCCCGGCCGATCGACAGGAGGGTCGAGGCGATCTTCACGCTGGGCCAATCTCGCACATCTGCTGCGTCAGCTCCACGCACCGGCACCGCTCGGGTTCTCCAACGAGCGGCTAGAGACCGAAGAGCCGCTCGAAGAAGCCGCCGCGACGACGACGGGCCCAGCGCGGACAGGTCTCCTGCGGCGCCGTGCCCTCGAGAAAGAACTCCGGTCGACGTTCCCGACAGCCAGCCATCGCGCGTGCGCCGGTCATGGGCTCCACGTCGATCCGCTCGATCCCCGCCGGCCGGGCGAAGACGCCACGAACCCGCTCGCCCGAGACCTGCTCGAGAAAGTCGGCCCAGATCGGCAGCGCGCCGCGACTGCTCGGCACGCCGATCGGCTGCGGATTGTCGTAGCCGATCCAGACGACCGCCACGAGCTCCGGCGTGAAGCCCACGAACCAGAGATCGTGCTCCTCGTCGGTCGTGCCGGTCTTGCCAGCGATCGGGCCACGCATGCCCCGCTTGCGGATCCCGACACCCGTCCCCCGATCGACGACGCCTTCGAGCAGCGACGTCGTGAGGTAGGCCGTACCGGGGTCGAGCACGCGTCGCGCTCCGGCGAGCGGCCAATGCTCCTGAGCGATTCCGCAACCGTCGAGCAGACCCGTGAAGCTCCGGGGCGTCGGACGCAGGCCGCCGTTCGCGAACGTGGCGTAGACGACCGCCAGCTCGAGCGGCGAGACCTCGGCCGTCCCGAGCGCGATGCTCGGTACAGCGGGCAGGCCACTCTCGACGCCGAGCCGCCGCGCCATCTCGACCACGCGACCGATACCGACCGCTTGACCGAGTCGCGCGGCTGGCACGTTGAGCGAACGTTCGAGCGCCTCGCGGACGCTGACCGGACCGCGAAACTGGCGGTCATAGTTGGCGGGCTCCCAGACGCCCTCCGGTGTATCGATCTTGAGCGGATAGTCGTCGACGCGACTCACGAGCGTGACCAACGGTCCCGATTGCGGTGACAGGGCCGCGGCGTAGACGATCGGCTTGAAGGCGCTGCCCGCCTGGCGCCGTGCCTGCGTGCAGCGGTTCCACTGCGACCGCGCGTAGTCGCGCCCGCCGACCAGTGCCAGGATCTCGCCCGTCTGCGGACGCAGCGCGAGCAGACAGCCCTCGAGTCGCGGTGGATCGGCGTCCGGCGCGACCGTTTCGACGCGACCCAGCTCCTCCTCCAGCCGCACCAGCCCGTCCTGGAGACTGCGCACCGCGGCGCGTTGGATCGTCGGATCGAGTGTCGTGTAGATCCGCAGGCCGTCGACCGCGAGCAGCTCCTCGTCGTAGACCTCGGGTAGCTGGCGCGCCAGCTCGTCGAGGAAGTACCGATCCTGCCCCGACTCGAGCGTCACGACGGCTGTATCGATCGGCTGATTGCGAGCGTACTCGGCTTCTTCCGCGCCGAGTCGCCCCTGGGCCTCCATCAGGCTCAGGACCAGATCGCGACGCTTCTTCGCCCGCTCCGGATGACGATGGGGACTCATCGCGTTCGGACTCGCGATCACGGCGGCCAGCAGCGCCGACTCGTCCGGCGCCAGATCGGGCACACGCTTGCCGAAGAAGAAGCGCGCCGCCTCGCCGACCCCATGGATCGCCGTCGAGCCTCGCCGCCCCATGTAGATCTCGTTGAAGTAGGCCTCGAGGATCTGGGCCTTGTCGTAGCGAGCCTCGACCAGTAGAGCCATCACGGCCTCGGTCGCCTTGCGCCGAAACGTCCGCTCGGGCGTCAGGAAGAAGTTCTTGACCAGCTGCTGGGTCAGCGTGCTACCGCCCTGCCGGATTCCGCCGGCTCGCAGATTGGCGAGCATCGCGCCGGCGATCCGCACGGGATCGACGCCGTGATGCTCCTCGAAGCGGCGATCCTCGACGGCGTAGACCGCGTCGATCAGGTGCGGCGGAACGGACTCGATCTCGACGAGATCGCGCTGCTCGCGATCCGAGCCATAGAAGGCCGAGATCCGCTCGGGCTCGAGCGCTACGACGTCGATCTGGTTGCCGCGGTTGTCGCGCATCTCGCGCACACGACCCTTCTCGAGACGGAACTCGACCTTGCGATCCGGCTCGGGCAGCTCGGGATGCTCGAACCCGCGCAGGTGAACCCGCAGTCGACCGGGCAGCCAGCGATAGTGACCGATGTCGAGCGGGCCGGCCTCGGCCTGCTCGCGATAGCCCATGCGGGCGAGCCAGCCCGCGAGGTCGAGCCGCTGCCAATCCGCGCCCGGATAGACGACGATCGGCGCAGCGTAGACCTGCGAAGGCACGGCGAATCGGCGCCCCTCGAAACGAGACACGACGATCCGGTCGAGCTCGAGCAGCCAGCCCGCAGCCCAGACGCCCGCGACGAACGCGAGCGCGATCGTGACGAGCCCGGCGCGACGGGCGGCGAGCGATGCGCCAGAGCGCCCCGGCTCGTCGTCCGCCCCGCGGCGCGACCCACCGCGGCGCCCGCCCGAGCGTCGATCCTGTCTTCCGCTGGCGCTCGCCATTTCGTACCCGATTCGCTCCGTTCTGCGACCGACCCGTGGCCGCCGAGGCCCCTCGGGAGAGTGACGCCACCACGTTCGTCGGTTCCCCGATCCCCGCCGATTGAACCCGCAAGCCCGAGCACGTTCCCGCGCTGGCACCCGCCCCCTGCGCGGTTGCGACGAAGGACGAGAGCCGGGGCCCCGCGCTGGACTTCGACGCGACGCTCCGGTCCGAATTCGACACCGGCGAACCGGTGTCGTCTTGTGCGGCAGCCCCCGAATCGCGAGAGTAGGACGCCATGGCGTCGAAATCCGGAAAAGAAGGCGAAACGGCCAGCCGAAAGCCGTGGGGCGGCCGCTTCAGCCAGGCCACGGACCCGACGGTCGAGCGCTTCTCGGCCTCGATCGAGTTCGATCGGGTGCTCGCGCGCCACGACATCCGTGGCTCGAAGGCGCAGGCCCGCATGCTCGGGAGCGCCGGCCTGATCTCACCCGAAGACGCCAAGACGCTCGTCGATGGCCTCGAGCAGGTGGCGATCGAGATCGAGGAGGGTCGCTTCCCCTTCGACCCCGCCCTCGAAGACATCCACATGAATATCGAGGCGCGGCTGCGCAACCTGCTCGGCCCGATCGCCGGAACGCTCCACACGGGTCGCTCGCGCAACGACCAGGTCGCCACCGACCTCGCACTCTTCCTGAAGGAGACCTCGCTCACGATCCAGCGCGGACTCCTCGACTTGCGTGGCGTGCTGCTCGAACGCGCCCGCGAGCACGTCGAGACCGTGCTCCCGGGCTACACGCATCTGCAGCGCGCCCAGCCCGTCCGCCTGGCACACCATTGGCTCGCGCACCTCGAGGTGCTCGGCCGGGACGCGGCCCGGTTTCGCGATGCGCGCGCGCGCATCGAACGCTGTCCGCTCGGCGCGGGTGCGATCGCGGGCTCGACGCTGCCGCTCCTGCGCGAGGAGACGGCCGCGGAGCTCGGCTTCGAGGGGCCGACACGAAACAGCATGGACACGGTCGCGTCCCGCGATCTGGCACTCGAATTCATGGCGAACGCCGCGATCGCGATGGTCCATCTGTCGCGCCTGGCCGAAGAGCTCGTGCTCTGGTCGAGCAGCGAGTTCGGCTTCGTCGAGCTCGCGGACGCCTACTCGACGGGCTCGAGTCTGATGCCGCAGAAGAAGAATCCGGACGTGCCCGAGATCGTCCGCGCCAAGTCCGGCCGCGCGATCGGTAATCTCGTCACGCTGCTCACCGTCCTGAAAGGCCTGCCGCTCAGCTACAACCGCGACCTGCAGGAGGACAAGGAGCCGCTCTTCGACAGCGTCGATACCCTACGCGATTCACTCGAGGTGATGGCGGGCGCGATCGCGACCCTCGACGTGAAACGCGAGCGGATGGGTGAAGCGGCCGCGGATCCGATGCTGCTCGCGACGGACCTGGCGGAGATCCTGGTGCGGGCCGGCGTGCCCTTTCGCGAGGCGCACGAGGTCGTGGGGCGGATCGTCGGCCGCGTGACCCGCGATGGCGTCGACCTGCGCAGCCTCGATCGCGCGGCGATGCGGGACTTCCATCCGGCCTTCGACGCGGGCGCCGACGAGCTGCTCGATCTCGAGCGCAGTCTCGAGAGCCGCGCGCTCGCGGGCGGCACGGCGCGCGCGCCGGTCGAGGCGTCGCTCGCGCGCGTGACCGAAGAGCTCGATCGCGAACGCAGCGAGCTCGAGCGATTCGCCGCCGACGACGACAGAGCGGCACGGGGCAGCTCGGCCTCCGGCATGCCAGCCCCTCGTCGTGGGGGCAACGTCACTTGAGCGGGGCGGGCAGAGGGAACTCGAGGCGCAGGCTCGCCCTCACACTGGTCGCACTCACAATCGCTGCGATCGCCGGTACACTCCCGGCTTGCGGCCGCTACGGTCGGCCCAAGCGGCCGGTCGAGACGGTTCGCCCGGACGCCGCGAGGCGACCGCCGACCGGGCTGCAGGTCGCGGATCGGAACGAGACTCGCGGTCGAGCCGACCGCGAAGCGAATCGGTCGTCGGAATGGGATCGAGACGGGAGACGGGGAGAGAGATGAGCCGATCACTTCCCTTCACGAAGATGCATGGCGCCGGGAACGACTTCGTCCTCTTCGACGGCATCCGGAACGATCTGCCGAGCGACCTGTCCGCCCTCGCACGCGAGGTTGCCGATCGCCATTTCGGTGTCGGCTTCGATCAGATGCTCGTCGTGCGACCCTCCGAGTCGGCCGATTTCTGCATGGACATCTATAACGCCGACGGCTCGCAGGTCGAGATGTGTGCGAACGGCATCCGTGCCTTCTACAAGTATCTGCGCGACGCGGAACACACGACGCAGGACGAGATCGGCGTCGAGACGCTTTCGGGCGTCGTGCGACCGCGTTGGGCCGGCGAGGGTCGGGTCACCGTCGACATGGGGCTGCCGGTCCTGATTCCGGAGAAGATTCCGACGACGCTCGCGACTGGCGCCGGACCCGTGCTCGACGTACCGATCAACCTGCCCGCCGATCTCTGGCCCGAGGGACCGGAGGCGCTGCGGGCGTCGTCCGTCTCGATGGGCAATCCACATTGCATCATCGAGGTCGAAGACGTCGATTCCGTTCCGCTCGAACGGGTGGGACCCGCGCTCGAACACCACGTCGCGTTTCCGAACCGCGTGAACGTCGAGTTCATCGAGATCGTCTCACGCGATCGCATCCGCCAGCGCACCTTCGAGCGCGGCGTCGGCGAAACGCTCGCCTGCGGCTCGGGTGCCTGCGCGGTCGCGGTCGCTTCGATCCTGCGCGACGTGGTCGACCGCGAGCTCGCGATCGAGCTCCGCGGTGGCGAGCTTCAGATCGCCTGGGCCGACAAGAACGATTCGGTCTGGATGACGGGACCCGCAGCCACGGTCTTCAAGGGTGAATGGCCCCTACGAGAAGCCTGACGGATGTCGCGCAGCGCGGGGTGACGACACTGACCACGGACGACCACGGACGACCACGGACGACCACGGACGACCGCAGAGGGGCGGGGGAGGGCGGATGTTCGAAGGCACGTATACGGCACTGATCACGCCCTTCGCGCAGGGGCGGGTCGACGAGGAGGCCCTGCGCGGAAGCGTCGAGCGGCAGATCGAGGCCGGCATCGACGGCCTGGTCCCCTGCGGATCGACGGGCGAATCGGCGACGCTCTCCCACGTCGAACATCGCCAGGTCGTCGAGATCGTCATCGAAGCCGCCGCCGGGCGCGTTCCCGTGATCGCCGGCACGGGCTCGAACTCGACCCGGGAGGCGATCGAGTTCACGGCGCACGCCAAACAGGCCGGTGCCGACGGCGCCCTGCTGCTCTCGCCCTACTACAACAAGCCCACGCAAGAGGGGATCTACGCGCACTATTTCGCGATCGCACGCGAGGTCGCCCTGCCCCTGCTCGTCTACAACATCCCCGGTCGTACCGCGTCGAATATCGCTCCCGAGACGCTCGGGCGCCTGGCGCAGCTCGAACACGTCGTCGGGGTCAAGGAGGCGTCGGGCGACCTCGACCAGATCGCGCACGTCATCGCGCGTTGTCCCGACGACTTCTGTGTCCTCTCGGGTGACGACGCACTGACCCTGCCGCTCGTGTCGGTCGGCGCCAAGGGCGTCATCTCGACCTCGTCGAACGTCGCGCCGAGTCAGATGCTCGAGCTCGTTCGACTCGCTTCGAGCGGAGAGATCGAAGCTGCGAGGGATTGCCACTACCGGCTGCTGCCGCTCTTCGACGCGCTCTTCTGCGAAACGAACCCGATCCCCGTCAAGGCCGCAGCGGCCCTGCTCGGCCATTGCGGCGACGAGATCCGTCTACCACTCACACCGCTCGGCGAGGCGAATCGGGAGCGACTACAGGTCGTGCTCAAGGATCTGGGTCTTCTATGACTGGACGCGTGAGTTCGACTGGACCCGTCGGGTCGAGAGCGCGATGAGCGATGCCACGCGTGACGCTCGCCCCGTCGGCGTGATGGTCGTCGGCGCCGAAGGTCGTATGGGGCTCGAGGTTCGTGCGGCCCTCGCCGACGAGCCCGGGCTGCGCTTCGCCGGCGCACTCGAGCGATCGGACCACCCGGCGATCGGCGAGCGCCTCGCCGAGGGGGTCGTGCTGCACGACGACCCCAAACGTGCACTCGAGGGTTGCGGCGTCGCGATCGATTTCTCGGTACCCGCCTCGACGCTCGCGAATCTGCGCGCGGCAGCCGATGCCGACACCGCCTACGTCACCGGTACGACCGGCTTCGACGCGGCCGGGCGCGCCGAGATCGAGCGCGCCGCCGAACGCATCCCCGTCCTGCACGCACCGAATTTCTCGGTCTCCGTCAACGTGCTCGGCCACCTCGCCCGCGAGGCCGCGCGCCTGCTCGGGCCGGGCTACGACGCCGAGCTCTTCGAGCTCCATCATGGCCAGAAGCGCGACGCCCCGAGCGGAACGGCGCTCTTTCTCGGCGAGGCCGTCGCCGAAGGTCAGGCTCGCGCCACGGACACGGAGAAGAAGCTCGCCGACCACCTCGTGCTCGAGCGAGCCGGCGAGACCGGCGTCCGACCCGACGGCGCGATCGGAATCCAGACCCTGCGCGGCGGTGACAATCCCGGCGAGCACACGATCTACTTCATCGGCCGCGGCGAACGCGTCGAGCTCAGCCATCGCGCCGCTACCCGAGGTCATTTTGCCGTCGGCGCCGTCCGCGCCGCCGGCTGGATCGTCGGGCGCACGCCCGGCCTGTATCGAATCGAACAAGTACTGGGGATCGGCTGATGCTCACGTTGCAGGAAATCTCCGACCGACTCGAGATCCAGGATCTCGTCTGGCGCTATTCCGAGATCATCGACGCCAAGGACTTCGACGCGCTGCGCGACGACGTCTTCACGCCCGACGCCTTCATCGACTATTCCGCCTTCGGCGGCTCGAAGGGCGACCTCGAATCGACGATCGCGTTCCTGCACGATGCGATGAAGATCTTCCCCGCCCACCAGCATCTGAATGCCAACATCCAGATCAAGCTCGATGGCGATCCTCCGGCGCCGAGAGCGACCGGCCGGGTCATGTGCTTCAACCCGCAGCAGCTCGAGCCGAAGACGGGCGACGAAGACGGTCCGATCTTCTTCTGCGGCCTCTGGTACGTCGACGAATACCTGCGGACCGACGCCGGCTGGCGCATCCAGAAGCGGGTCGAAGAGAAGAGCTACCTGTTCAACCGACCGGCCTTCATGAAAGGGGTCTAACGGCCCCGCATGCGCCCGAGGCGCTCTCTCTCGCTTAGACCGCCGCCTCGCCTCGCTCGCCCGTCCGGATGCGCACCGCCTCTTCGAGGGGCAGCACGAAGATCTTGCCGTCGCCGATCTTGCCCGTGTTGGCCGCGCCGACGATCGCCTCGATCACCCTGTCGGTGAGCTCGTCCGCAACGACGATCTCCAGCTTGATCTTCGGCAGGAAATCGACGACGTACTCGGCGCCACGGTAGAGCTCGGTATGGCCCTTCTGGCGACCGAAGCCTTTGACCTCGGTGACGGTCAGCCCTTCGACGCCGATCGCGCTGAGTGCCTCCTTCACGTCGTCGAGCTTGAAGGGCTTGATGATCGCTTCGACCTTCTTCATCGGATTCCCTTCATCGGCTTCCGTGCCGTGCGCCGGCAGGGCGATGCGCTGGCCTAGCCAGCTGGGCGACGAGCTGCTCGCAACCCGCGGGCGTCGCGCTGAGCTGCACGGTAACACAATCGGCACACTCGGGACTGGGCCGGATCCTGCGCAGTTTCGCGGCAGGGCCTGCTCGCCAAACGAGCAGGGAGGGCCCGGGTCGGGCGGCCGGAGGATTGCGGGGGCCGCGAGAGCATTGGCCCGACGCTTGCAATTTTCGAAGGCAAACCAGACGCGAGAGAACGATGCGATGATCGAACGTGAAGCGACTTCCCACACGCCGGTCGGTCGGGCGCCACTGGATTCGCAGCCGGCCGCACCGCCGTTCGAGCAGCTCGAGGAGTTCGCGCGCTTCGTGAGGAGCGCCGCGCGCACCGGCGAGAGCGACGATGGACCGCGCACACTCCGGGCGTGGCTCGACCTCGCCGAGGCCTATCGCATTACCCAGGCACTGCGGGAATGCCGCGGCAATCGATCCGCCGCCGCGCGGCTGCTCGGAATCGGCCGCCGCACGCTCTACGCCAAGATGGACAAGCTCGGGATCACGGCGAGCTGGCAGGTCGGCTGAGGCGCGCTCGCTCGAACCCGTCGAGCGAACGCGCCTCTTCCTCCGACCGCCTTCGACAGGGGGTCACGCCTCGCCGGGCGTGCCGGAATCGATCAGAAGCTCGCCGACAGCTCGATCAGGCCGTACAGGTTTCCATTGCGACGACTGAGAATCGTATCCGTCCCGCCGTTTCGGTTGTCGAAGGCGAAGAAGGGGCCATTCGAGAGCGCGTGGTCGTAGCGCACCTCCGCGCGCAGCTTGAGCATGTCCGTCAGGGACTTGTCTCCGGTCAATGTGAAGGTCATCAGCTCACCCTGCTGTGCGTCGCCCGCCAGACCACGGTTGTAGGCCGCATCGGTTCGGATGTACTCGACGCGACCCGCCAGACCACAGGTCTCGAGGAATCCCTGGCGACCGGCGACCGAGATCCCGTGTGCATCACCATCCGCCAGATTGTCGCGACCGAAGTTGCGCACCCAGGTGTAGTCGGTCCAGAGCGAAAGCGACTCCGTGGGATCCGCCGTCGCGACGACGTTGAAGACCGACGTCTTGCACTCGTCACCACCCTGGCACGCCTCGTCGACGGCGCCACCGGACGTATCGGCGTCGGCCAGCAGGCCCGACGTGTGGTTGTGTCCGACGATCGCGCCGACCGACAGGCCGAAGTTGTCACCCGAGAATGCGAGCTGGGCGTAGTAGGCGGGGTCGCGACTCGGATTCGTGAACGTGCTGCTGTAGACCTCGTTCACGACGCCAAGGTTCAGAGCGAGGAAGTCCGTGAGGGGAATCGCTGCCGACACGCCGGTATGCGTCACCGGCTGCAGGCCCCAGACGAGGCCCTGCGTGATGTTCATGTTGGCCGTCGTGTCGAGCACCTCGCCGCCGAGCGGTGTTCCGAGCAGCCCCGCATCGATCTGGATGCCAGGACCGATCGGCGCCAGGTAGCTGACGAAGGCCGAATAGATGCCGACACCCATGTCGGAGACACCGATCTGCTGGGCAGCACTGGTTCCCGTCACGAAGTCGACGTGGAAGCCGCCGGGACTCTCTTCCGTGACGGCCTTGTCGAGCGTGAGCCAGAACTGATCGACCTGGAAGGTATCCGCGTTCGGGTGGCGGAAGAGCGTCGTGTTCGCGCGGTTGTTGTCGCTCTCGCCCCGGAACCGATAGTTGTAGCTGGCGGCGGCCGAGCCGCTGACGTCGATCAGGTCCAGGAGATTTCCGACGCCCGAGCGGACTCCGATCGGAATCGATTCGTCACCCGTCGCGACCATCGCCGAGCCAGCAGAGGCGGTCTCGCCCGCCTCCGCGCGCGCGGCGATCTGGCGCCGAGCCGATTGGAGCGCGTCGCTCGTCGACTCGAGCCGATCTTCCATCTCGAGCATGCGTTGCTCCATCGCACGGAGCTTCTCCTGAACGGAATCGGGTTGCGTACCTGCACGTACGACTGGCGCGATACACAAGCTGATCGCGACGAGGGGCAGGACGGTGGCAAGGGGGGAACGCATCGAAAGCTTCTCCTGTGGTGTCTTCGAGTAATCAGACTCCACTGAGCAAGCGGCGTGCCGAGTTCGGTGGGCAGAAATCGACGCATGTCCTCCCTCGTGCGGGATCTCCGCGTCTCCTCGCGGTCGACCGAAATTGCCATGCCAACACGATCGACAGGCGTTGCTCTGCAATCGCGCAGCTCAGCCGAAACCTGCACAGGTTCGCTCCCCCGTCTCGGACACCGACCTTCGCGAAGCACGAATAGAAAAGGGGCGCGACGTCCGAAGACGTCGCGCCCCTCTCGTCTCGCCGAGCGGATCAGCCGATCCGATTCGACCAGAGCCGCCCGACTACCACTCGTAGAGCAGCTGGGCCACACCGACCAGCTGGCCGTTCCGACTGCTGAGCGCCGGCGAACTCGAGCCGGGCGTCGTATCGAACGAGCGCTGGTCGAAGGCGAACATCGGCATATTCGACAAGCTGTGGTCGTAGCGACCCTCGAGGCGGAACAACAGACAGTCCATGATCCGCTTGTCGCCCGTCAGGGTGAACGTGAGCAGCTCGCCCATCTCGTTCGAGGCGCCGTCGAAGCCCTGCACGAAGGCCCGGTCCATGCGGATGTATTCGACCCGCGCACCGAGACCGAAGATATCGGTCAGCTGCTGGCGACCCGCGATCGCGACGCCGTGCATGTCGCCATCCGAACCGTTGTCGCGGCCGAAATTGCGCACCCAGGTGTAGTTCGCCCAGAGGCGCGTATCGTCGGACGGGTTGGACTCGGCAACGACGTCGAAGACCGAGGTCATGCAGTCATCGCCGCTATCGCACTCTTCATCGAAGGCCCCGCCGGACGTGCGATCGTCGGCGAGCAAGTTGCTCGTCGAGTTCTTACCGACCATGGTGCCGACGCGCAAGCTCCCGAACTCACCCGCATAGCGGAGCGCCGCCGTGTAGGCCTTGTCGCGGCTGTCGTCGAAGAACTCGTTTCCGTAGACGTCGTTCACGACGCCCGCCGAGAAGCTGAGCTCGTCGGTCAGACCGAGCGTGAAGTGCACACCGGTATTCGTGACGGGCTGCATCGTCCACAGATAGCCCTGCGTGACGTTGATGTTCTTGTTCGTCTGCAGGACCTCGGCGCCGAGCAAGGTCGGCAGCAAGCCGACGTCGACCTGGAGTCCGTTGCCGACATCCGCGAGATAGCTCGCATAGGCGGTGAAGATGCCGACCTCCTGGCCATTGATGTCGTCGATCCACTGGTCGGCGCTCTTGCCCGCCCAGAGCTCGGCGTGAAAGCCGCCGCGACTCTCGGTCGTCGCCGTCTTGTCGAGCGCGAGCACGAACTGGTCGACCTGGAACGTATTCGCGTCCGGGTGGGTGAAGATCGTCGTGTTGGCGAGGTTGTTGTCGCCGTCACCCTTGAAGCGGTGGTTGTAGCTCGCCGCGGCGACGCCATTGATGTCGACCTCGTCGAGGAAGCTGCCGACACCCGACCGGATGTCGCGATCATCCGCCTCGGCGAGGCCCGCCTCGGAGAGCACCGATTGCTGCTCGCGTGCGGTCGCCTTCGTTTCTTCGAGTTCTTGGGAGGTCGCCGCAAGACGATCCTCCATCTCCGCCATGCGCTGCTCCATGAGCCTGAGCTGCTCCTGGACCGCATCGGCGGCTGCCACCTGGCCGACGAGCAACGTGCTCGCGACAGCCGTGACAACGGTGATCAATTTGGAACGCATTGGGAATCTCTCCTACTGGGTTGTCGAACTCTCCACTCGAATCGCGCGCGATCCCGGAAGCCGGGAGCGACGTTCGTCTTCGAGGGAACGGAGCGGGACGCGCGGTCCCGCGTCTCCTCGCCATGCGAGGAGGCGCGATCGAGCACTTCGGCCAACGCCGGCGTCTGGTCCATCGCCTGCGCGTCCTGCAAGCAGTCGTGCAGGTCAATGCGCAGCGTGCCGATCTCGACACGGGCGGACCGAGCGAATGCGTCGAGTCGTGGGGCCGACGGGGAAGACACGATCGCGGAATGCTCCGACGGGGGGTCGTTTGCATTCGGGCCCGGACCGAAACGACGAGGCACGTGCGCTTCCAACGCGACGCGCGAATCCGCATCTCTCGGTCAGGGCAGGCTGAGCTGTGGGGGGTAGGACTGCGGCTCGCGCAGAGCGTGATCTATAGCACACCGTCAGATCGCAACAGGGCGATCGCTTCGACTGTTCGACGCCCGGGGTCGGACGGATCTTCGAACCCGTCCCCGCGCGGGGAGCCAGGTACGGGCGCGGCGCGATACGACGCGGCGTCGAGGTAGGTTTGCAGATCGGCCGCGGTGTCGAGGTCCAACGCGGGTGGGGTGGTTACGACGCGCAAATCGAGCTGGCGCGCAACGGCAAGGGTCTTCGACAACATGTCGTCCGTCGACATCTCGACCTCGAAGAGCGCCGACCGTGGTGCGGTCAGTCCGATCATCGCGTATCCGCCACCCTGATCCGGCGTGAGCACGAGCGGGTCGCCCCGCTCGAGGGCCTGAATGGCCGGCTCGAGCTGGCGCTCGGCCAGGCCAGGGCTGTCGCTGCCCCGCAACAGACACCAGGGCGCACCCGCCGCGTCAGCTTCTGCGAACGCGTTCGCCATCTTCTCCCCCAGATCGCGGCCCGTCTGGCGCTGCAAGCGAAACCCCGCTGGTGTCATCGCGACCAGGTCGGCGGCCGCATCGGCGGGGTGAAAGGCCAGGACGGGCTCGAGATCGAAGCGCCTCGCGATCCGCGCGCTCGTCTCGAGCACGTCGCAGAGCATCTCGCGGTAGAGCGCGGCCGCCTGCTCGAGGGAGAGGGGCGGCGAGAGGCGAGTCTTCACCAGGCCCGGCCGCGGTGCCTTGGCGAAGACGACGAGCCGGGGTCGCGTCACGCGGGTCGGGCCGGGTCCGTAGACGACGCGGCCTCCGGCCAGTCGGGAAGCGGCACGAAGGGCAGGGTGGAGACCCGCGCCGTCGAGCCCGGGAACCCGGCGGCCGAGTCCTGCTCGTCACCACGGGCGCTCGCGGGAGCCGCGGAACCGTCCGCTTGCTCCCGACCGATCTCGACCAACGTGTCGGGCTCGGCGTGCTCGCGACGAACGAAGGCGAGCGCGATCGCACCGACCGCAGGGGAGCGCGCGACGCTCGTGATCTCACCCGTCTTGCGACCGTCGACGGAGAGCTCGGCCCCCGCGTTCGGCATCGGCCCCGCTCCATCCAGCCGAAGACCGACCAGCAGATGGTTGACCTGCCCACGTGAGCGCAGGCGCGCGACGATCTCCTGCCCGACATAGCAGCCCTTGTCGATCGCGATCGCGCGCTCGAGCCTCGCCTCGGGCGGCAACACGTCCTCGTCGAGCTCGCGACCGAGCGAGGGCACGCCCGCTTCGACTCGGAGGATCTCGAGCGCATCGGGATTCCCGCGCAGCAGCCCACCCCTGCCGGCCGCCAGCTCGAGCGCCGCGACGACCTCGTCTTGCCGGTCCTTCGGAACACGGATCTGCACCGCGCGCTCGCCGGAAAAACCGAAGCCCGACAGGATCACCTCGACCCCGGCGATCTCGACGCGAGCCCACTGCTCGCGCGCCGGAACCGCCCCGTCGCCGCCGAGCGCCGAGGAGAGGATCTCGCCGGCACGCGGCCCCTCGAGACCGAGCGCCCGATCCGGGTCGCTTCGATCGCGCACCAAGACGTCGTCGGCGATGATGAACCGGTCGAGCGTCTCGCGAATCCGCGGCAACTCGCTTCGCTTGCTCTCGAGCAGGAAGACGTCATCCAGGCGACCCACGTGCAGATCCGCGACGATCCGCCCGCGATTCGTGAGCAGCGTGGCATAGCAGCCCGCGCCTTCCCCGCGCTTCTCGAGCGCCTCGACATCACCCGAGATCATCCCGTCGAGCCAGCGAACGCGGTCGCTGCCCGCGACCTCGAGCAGACCGCGGTCGTCCATCTCGAAGAGCGCCGCGGCGCGACGCGTCGCGGCCGCGATCTCACCCGCGTTCACTCCGACTCTCCCGTGCGTGCAGCGACGGCCGCGCGCAGCGGACCGTGGAGCTGCAGGCTGCGCTCTTCCTGCTCGCGACGCCACTGGTCATAGCGCGCCCGGACCGCGTCGTATTCCTCCTCCGTATCGATATCGAGGGCACAGCCACCGCTCTCGGTCACCGACAGCGCGAACCGCGTGTCGAGGATCTTCGCGATCGTCGCGCGATTGACCTCGAGCGTGACCGGGCGAGAAAGGAAGCGCGCGAGTCGCGGGCGGCCGCTCCGATCCGCGATTCCCGCCAGGTGCATCATGCCGAAGAGCAGGGCGATCTTGATGCCACCGACACGCGACAGGAGCAGGCGTGCAGCCAGCAGGAACATGTTCCAGAAACGACGTTGGTGTCGCATCTCGTACATCTCCTCGATCCGATCGAGGCGCCCGATGCGTGCGGGACGGGCGAAATGGAGATTGTTCTGACGGAACCGTCCATCGCGCGTATTGAAATACGCGACCGTGATGCCGACCTCGTCCGGGCGCGTCGGACGAAAGACGTCGAGGGACTCCGCGGGACAGAGCCCCAGCACGTAATCGACATCGAGTGCCTGGGCTCGCTCTACGAAGGTCGAGATCTCCTGCGGCGTGGCCAGGGGCAGGTCGCCGGATAGGTACAGGATCTCCTGGTCGACTTCGTCGCTGCGTGGATCGCGACCCTTGGAGACGTCGCCCGAGAGCACGCGGCGATAGGTCTCCCAGGCGTTCGAGATCAGGTCGCGTTGTTGCTCGACGACATGGAGCGGCTTGCGCAGCATCGACTGAAGCGCGGGTACTCCGAGTGCGGCTTCGAGTCGCGCCGTGTCGCCCACGACCCAGACCGCGTCGACCTCGGGACAGTCCTGGAGCGTACGGACGACGTGGGCGACGAGCGACAGACCGTCGACCTCGAGATAGACCTTGCTCTGACCGTAGACGGCCTTGGCCGCGCGGCTGTCCCCGGCCGTGACGATCGCCGGTATCCCCAAGCCTCAGGTCCCTCTCTCTGCGTCGCCACTCGGCAGCGGGGCCGCTGTGACTTCTTCGTGCTCGAGCAGGCAGAGCACGCGCCGTGCCGAATCGTCGAAGCTCATCGGGCTCGCTTCGATCAGGTCGCTCGGCTTGCCAATCCGCATGCGCGTCGCTCGCTCCGGCTCTCTGCCCTCGATCGCGGAGGGCGACTCGACCGGGCGAACGCCGCAATCGAGACCGGTCGCGGGTCGGGCCGTCGAGCCGAATGGGCAAGTTAGCGCGCCTGCCAACCGGACTACATCGCTCGCGCCATGGCGGTCTGGCATACTCGGTCGACCGGCCGGAAGCCAGCAGTCCATGCCCCCTTCGTCGCTCGAGCCAGCACCGCTTGTCCAACCCGACTCCGCGCGCCGATGGCTCGAATGGCTGGCGTTCTCGAACGCGCTACCGGCCGCGATCGCGGCCGCGCTCTGTCTATCCGCCGGTCGCGCACTCGAGGCCAGTCGGGCGCCGCGTTGGGCGCTCCTCGCAGCGAGCGGCACGCTCGTCGTCTACGGACTCGATCGCCTACGCGATCAATCGCGCGACCGTGCGACCGCACCACTGCGCACGCGCTTCGTCGAGAGCAACACCCACGCGCTCGTCATCAGCACCGGCCTCGGCGCGCTCGGCCTCGGCGGGACACTCTTCACAGCCCCGAGCGCCGCCACCGCGCTCTGCATCGGCGTCGGCCTGCTCGGTCTCTTCCATCGCCGCTTGAAAGGTCACGCGGACCCCAAGGCGCTCTACGTGACCCTCGGCTGGGTCACGATCTGCGTCGGTGTGCCCTGGCTCGCAGACGGCGGTCGCCATGTCACATGGATCGCGCTCGTCTACACCCTGACTCTGGCAGCGAACCTGACGGCCTCGAACCTCGACGACCCATCGCTCACACGCCGATCGCGACCCGATCGCTCTCACTCGCGCCGCCTCGCGATCGCCCGCACCTTCGCCGTCGTCGGCGGACTCGCGAGCGCGTTCGGGCCGGCCGCCATCGCTCCGCTGGTCTGGATCCCGCTCGCCGAAGCCGTCGCGCTCTTCCGCTATCGCAAGGGCGAGTACCACCAGCATCTCGCCATCGACGGCGCGCTGCTCCTGGGCGCCCTCGCCAGCCTCATCCACCTGGAGCTCACCTGACACCACGAAGCCCCACCCAACAACGCATCACCGAGCCGAGACGCCCGCCCCGAACACCGTCGCCAACCCCCACCAACGCGGCGATCCCCCCAAAACGAAAGGCGCGCACCCGCAAAGCGGGTACGCGCCGTCTTCCAGCAAAAATGGTGGAGCCGAGCGGGCTCGAACCGCCGACCTTCGCGTTGCGAACGCGACGCTCTCCCAGCTGAGCTACGGCCCCTCGAAGTGACGCTCCGCTCGAGTCACGCGCATGGTCGCTCCGCGCGATGGCATGCCGGATCGAATCGTGAACCGAGGCGGAAATTCGAACGGCCGACCTTAGAGGCTGCCTCCGGGAGCGTCAATGCAGGCAACCACTCGATCGCACGCCCGTGTCCGCGGCCCACCCGACGACAGCAGTGAGGGATACGAAGCTCGCGGAGCCCCTCGGGAACTCCGAACGCGCTCCCCGACCAGGCGCCTACTCGCCGCGCGCCTCACGACCGAGGGCGCCGGCAGGGTGTCGCGCCGCATAATCCTCACGGTCCAGACCACGCCGCGTCTGAAGCACCGCGCCCAGCGCAGCGACGACCAGGATCTCCGCCGCGACGCTCGCGCGCGGCGCCAATCCGAGCGGCCCGCCTTCGTCCTTCACTCCGGCATCGAGTGTCAGATCCGCCGCCTCCGCGAGCGGGGAATCGAGTCCGCCGGTGATCGCGATGAGCCGGCCGCCGAAGCCCCGGATCGCCTCGACCGCGAGCAGACATTCCGAGGTCGTTCCCGAATTGCTGATCGCGATCACCACGTCGCCCGGAACGACCTGTCCGAGACTTCCGTGCAACGTCTCGGTCGCGTGCAGGAAGGTCGCGGGGGTGCCCGTCGAGGCGAGTAGACTCGCAGCGTAGTGCGCCACGTGTTCCGGCTTGCCGACGCCCGTCACGTGGACGCGGCCTCCCTCGCGCTCGGCGGCCTCGATGAGCGCCGCGGCCGCCTCGAGCCGCTCGCCCCGCGTCCGCTCGGCCAGGGCCGCAATCTCCCTCGCCGCCACGGTCAAGACGTGCCGGCCGGCCGCGCCGGGTGCCGCCTCGATCGCATCGGACTGCGCGCGCGTCTCCCAACGCGCGTCCTGCGGCACCGCGCCGTCGTAGCGTTCGAGCACGCGGGCGAGCAAGGTGTCCGGCTCGTCGGGAAACGCGCCGACCCGCTCGACGCACGCTGCGCCGCATGCATTACCGAGCTTGGCCGCGTCGTCGAGCCCGAGCCCCAGTGTCTGGCCGGCGAGCAATCCACCCAGGAATGCATCACCCGCGCCCGTCGAGTCCACGACGGCTTCGACCGGATAGGCATGCACCCAACGAGTCCCCGCGACATCGCATAACAAGGACCCGCGTTCGGCATCGGTCATCACGACGGAATTCGATCCATAACGCTCGCGAAGCGCGGAGGCCAGCTCCTCGAGCGCATCGATCTTCGGCAGGAGCTCGCGGGCAGCGAGCGCCGTCGGCTTCAGCAGATCCGCTTCCGCCAGCACCGCTTCGAGCGTCTCACGGTCCCCGAGACTCACGACCGCATCGCTCGGCAGCACGTCGAGGTCGACCACGGTCGAGAGCCCGAGCTCGTGTGCGATCCGGAGTGCCTCGAGCGTCGCCTCGAGCGGCAGCTGGGACACCTCGGTCGATAGCCGATCGGCGCGTTCGATGAACTTCGCGTGATCGCGTCGCACGTGATCGGCCGTCGTCTCCGCCGTCGCGCCAGGTGCCATGTAGATCGCACGCTCGCCGTCTGCATCGACGAAGATCTCCGCAAAGGAGCTCGCGCTACCGGTGAGATCGAGATGCGTCTCGATTCCGGCCCGTTTCATCGCCGCGCGCAGGATCCTGCCCGCTTCGTCATCCGCCTGTCGGCCGAAGATTCCGACCTGCGTACCGAAGAGCGCGGCCCAGCCCAGCTGATTGAGCAGCACTCCGCCGATACAGATCTCGATCGGTCTCTGCGCGGTCGTCGCGTCGCCGAACGAGTCGAGCAGGCCCTTCTCGTTCGCGACGAGCATCCGACGCGTGCGGTGCATGCGGTCGACGACCATGCTCCCGATGCCGACGATCTCGAGGCGATCGGAGTCGCCCGCGTTCGACGCTTCGCCGCGACCCTGCTTCGACGAACGCCGCATCAGCTCTCCGAGCGCGCTTCGAAACGCGTGAGCCAGGGCGTGCCGATTTCTTTCGCGGCGAGCGCCTTCACGTGCGCGAAGGCGCGGTCGAAAGCCGCTTCTTCCTCGGCCGTGAACTCCGGCGTGCCCGGCGCCACGCGCGCGCTCGAGATCACGCCCTCGCAGAAGAGCGCGCGTTTCAGGGCCGCGAGCGTTCGCTTGCCGCTCTCGACGAGCGTGCAATCGCGAAACGCATCGACCACGCGGCGGGCCTGGTCCATCCGCTCCTCGTCGCCCGCGCGACAGACCTGCCAGGCGAAGGCCCACTCTCGGGGCAGAGCGTTCGCCGGGCCCGATACGACGCCGACCGGCATGCCGCCTGCCCGACGCCAGCGATCCCAATGCTCGCGTACGCTGCCCATCAGCCCGTGATAGGGGCGATAGAGATCGAAGATGAGCTTCGCGTTCCCGATGTAGATGCCGAACTCGCCTCGATCCTTGAAGCTCTTCGCCGCGCGCGTGTAGTTGCCCAGCACCTTGTTCGAAGCCGATACCTTGATGCCGCGCACGAAATCGAGGCGGCTCATCGCCTTGACCTGCTTCGTGCGGATATGCGGGACACGCGGATCGATCGCGATATCCGCATTGTCGTAGAGGAAGATCGGCACCCGGCGCTCGCGCGCGTCGAGCAGATCGGCCACGTCACGCAGAAGGAAACGGACCGGATCGTCCACACCCTCGATCGACAGTGGCGCCAACACGGCCGCATCGACGCCGCAGTCGATCGCGAACTCGAGATTCGCGAGCGTCTCGCGTGCCGTCGGTGCCGTCACGCCCGCCCAGCTCTCGACCCTCGTATCCGCGTCGTGCGTACCCACGCCGGCGAGACCGACGTTCAGCTTGGCCACCTCTTCCGCACAGACTCGGATCACGGCCTGGCGCGTCTCGTTGTCGACCTTGTCCCACTCGCCGGTCGTGCCGGCCGAGAAGATGATGTCCGCGCCCCAGCCCGCCTGGACCACATGGCGCACGAGCGCGCGCTGGTCCTCCTCGAGGAGTCCCCCCTCCTCGTCGAGCACCGTCAGCACCGGGACCGACAATCCCGGCTTCGGCCGCGACTCCGCAACGCTCCGAATCGTTCCATCCTCCCGGTTCCGTGAGACGGAAGCGCCAGCATAGCGCCGCCTTCGCCCTCACGACGGTCGAGGTCCGGAGCCGAGCGAGCAGGACCGGAAACGAGGGGATCAGAGCGTCTCGAAGAAGAAGGTCATCTTGACCGATAGGGCCGCTGCCAGCTTGTGCAGCGTGGACATCGACGCCGCGCTCTTACCGAGCTCGATCTGCGAGATCAGACTGACGGAGAGACCGGTGCGATTCGCGAGCTGCTTGAGCGTCAGGTCGGCCTCGTGTCGCTTGGAGCGGATGCGACGACCGACCTCCGTGTTGAGATGCGTCTCGAGGTCGACGAGTAGCCCGCGCTCCCGAATCGCATCCTGCACGACCTGCAGGACCTCGTCGCTCTCGAGCGGCTTCTGGAGATAATGGAACGCCTGATGCTTCATCGTCGCGACCGCCATCTCGACGGACGCGATCTCCGTCGTCGCGATCACGCAGAGATCGCGATCGAATGCGCGGATCGCAGCGAGCGCCTCGGCACCACCCGAGCCCGGCGAGACGTCGAGTACGATCAGCTGGAAGCGATTCTGGCGGACCTCTTCGGGCGCGCGCGCCGTCTCCGACAGGCAGGTCACGCCGTAGCCCTGGGCCGCGAGCAGCTCCTTGAGCTGCATCTGCGTGCCCTCTTCCTGGTCGACGACGAGCACGTTCAGTCTCTGCGGATTCGCCATTTCGCTTCCACGGTGCTTCGATCCCGGTTCGCGTCGCCTCCGAACAGCGAACGTGTCCCGTCGATCGGGCAGGAGGGCTGCGGCATGCGCTGCCTGCCTCCTGCACAAGACTTGCCGATCGGATCGGTGGTTTCCCCGATCCGCATTAGTGGTTTATTGGAAAATTTCAGGCTTTCACCGTAGTCGACGGCCCACGCTCCGCTCCTCCGGCGCGTTGGTCGGTTCACACAAGCAGCAGATCGGCGTCGTCTCGGATGGCTTCCCTGAACGAAACACGACGTCGCCGTCGACCCCTCGAGCAACCGCGGCCAATGCCGCCTCGAGGAGTCCAATCATGTTCCCTTCCATTCGACCCATCCCCGCTTCGCCGGTCGCTCGCCTATGGCGATCCGTGATGATCTCGTTTCGAAGCGCGTTGGTCTGCACGATCCTCGCGCTCGCCCCGACGGCCCACGCCCAGCTACTCGATCGCGATGGCGACGGCGTGGCCGATCCACTCGACAACTGCCTCGTCCGGACGAATCCGGACCAACGCGATTCCGATCGCGACGGCTACGGCGAAGCCTGCGATGCCGACTACGACAACAACGGCACGGTCGACACGCGGGACTTCGGCTTCTTTCTCGCCGATCTCCAGAGTGGTATCGACCAGGGTGTCGGCACCGATCACGATGGGGACGGAGAGGTCTCCGTACTCGACTTCGGCACGTTCCTGAGTCAGTTCCAGGCCGGACGACCCGGGCCCGGCGTATGGAAGTCGCCTCTCGAAGCGAGCGGCACGCCCGTCATGGGCTGGATCAGCGGGGCGATCCTCGGCGATCGCGAGGTCGCGCTCGAAGACGTCGACGGAATGGCGATCTTCGAGGGCGACATCCTGGTCGGCCCCACCGCAGAGGTGACGGCCGGGCCACCGCCGGTTCCCGACGGCGTCGTGATCAGCGGCGACCACAATCTCTGGCCCGATGGCGTCCTGCCCTACGAGATCGATCCGGCCCTGTCGCAGACGATGCGCACACGGATCGCGGACGCGATCGACCATTGGGAGACGCATACGGCGATCGATCTCGTCGAGCGCACGCCGGCGAATGCCTCACGCTTCTTCGACTACGTGCGCTTCACGGCGCATGACAGCCAATGCAGCTCCTTCGTCGGCCGGCGACGGATGGGCATGCAGCCGATCAATCTCGCAAGTGGTTGCGGCACGTCGGCCGTGATCCACGAGATCGGGCACGCGGTCGGGCTCTGGCACGAGCAGAGCCGAGAGGATCGCGACGAGTACGTCGAGATCCGCAGGGAGAACATCCGAGCGGGATCAGAGCACAACTTCGATCAACACATCAGCGACGGAGACGACGTCGGAGCCTACGACTACGCATCGATCATGCACTACTCGGCGTACGCGTTCTCTGCGAACGGGATGCCGACGATCGTGCCGCTCGATCCGGACGTCGATCTACTCGACATCGGTATGGGCACGGGCCTCTCGGACGGCGATCGCGCGACGATCGCGACGATCTACGGACCGAACGTGGTGCTGCAGACGACCTATTACGGCTATCTCTCGACCGGCGAGGCGTTCGTCAGGTCGGGCTACCAGCGCTTCAGCTCCCAGCTCGGGGATGGTCAGGTCTGGCTGTCGGGCGACTTCGACGGCAATGGCCGTGACGATTTCGCCCAGATCTATCGCGACCCGACGGGCAATGCGAGCATCTTCGTCTACTGGACGGAGACCTCGGGACTGGTGCAGGGGTCCGTGATTCGAACCGGTGTCGGATTCATCCCCGCGACCGCCTGGGATGTCGGCGATTTCGACGGCAACGGCCGCGACGACCTGATTCGCGTCACCTGCTGCGGCAGCGGCGGGGAGACCTACGGCAACGTCTTCTACGCCAACACCAATCGAAGCTTCCAGCGCACCGGCTCTGCGGTGATCGACGCCGGCTTCTGGGAGGGCCAGCACTGGAAGGCCGCCGACGTCGATGGCGACGGCGAGTCCGAGCTCGTGTTGGTCTATGGCCATTCCGAGCACGGGGCCACCGCCTGGACCTTCAGCATCGACGGCGCGCGGTTCACGCGGATCGCTTCGGAGCGCCTCGGCGCCGGATTCTGGGACGGACAACGCTGGGAGACCGGCGACTTCGACGGCGACGGACGGGACGACATCGTGCTCGTCTACGGCCATGCCGTCCATGGCGCGACTGCGATGCAGTTCCGTTCCTACGGCACCGGCTTTCACGACGCGGAGCTCGATCGCTTGAACGCCAACTTCTGGCCCGAGCAACGCTGGCTCGTCGGCAACTTCGACGGCGACGCGGACGACGACCTGGTCCTCGTCTACGGCCATGCCACGGGCGGCGCGACGTCGTTCAGCTATGAGTCGACCGCGAGTGGGTTCGCCTATCCCGACTCCCAGCGCCTCTCCGCCGGATTCTGGGACGCGCAGCGATGGCTGATGGCCGACGTCGATGGCGACGGTCTCGACGAGCCGGCGCTCTTCTACGGGAGGACCGAATAGCAAGATCGAGACGGGCCCTCGAAGCGAGCGGGCTCGAGCAGCAGCGGCCCCGTCGCGGCAACGCGGCGGGGCCACCTGCGTCTCCCGGCTCCGTCTAGCAACCCCTCGAGGCCGCATCGCGCATCCGGCATCGGCGCACGGACCCGGGCCGGCGGCCTCGAAGATCGTATCAGTAGTCCGACGAAGCCGGCGACGTACCCGCGTCGAACAGCCACTGCTGGCCAAAGGCCTGAGGCGGCGCGTTCACCGGGACCGCTCGGTCGATCTCGAAGCGGATCGGGTCGGCTTCGGGCTCGTGGATCTCGAACCAGGCGGGGAGCATCAACCGATCGTGACTCACGACGGG
Source organism: Myxococcota bacterium (assembly GCA_965223565.1). Taxonomy (GTDB): domain Bacteria; phylum Myxococcota_A; class UBA9160; order UBA9160; family UBA4427; genus UBA4427. Next base: position 123,889 of record CBDCWV010000015.1, read on the forward strand.
TCCGAAGATCGTGAAGACGCCGTCGTCACGGTCGATCCGGCGCACCTGGAGATTCTCCGTGTCGACCCAGAGTCGCGTCAGACGCGCATCGGGCCCGACCTCGAACTCGAGGATCCCCGTCGCGTCGGCCTGGATCGCACTGGCTTTGTTGCGCAACGCGAGCAGCTGCCCGAGGTCCTTGCCCAATCGGCTGTCGCCGAGCTCCGCACGCATCGAACGAAGCGTGCCCTGCGCCGCGCGATCTGCCGCGATTCGCGCGTCGAGCTCATCGGGAGAGAGAGTGGAAGCCAGGCGCGGATCCCCGATCACATAGCAATCGTCCTCGCCGCAGGTCGCGAGTCCGACCGAATCGACGCGCACGCCGAAGGCATCGAGCGCGGCGCGAAGCGTCGCGCCGGTCGACGGTTGCAGAAAGAAGAGCGGTTGCAGCATCGGCTGGGGATAGTCGAGCGCGATTCCGTCCTTCGCGCCCGACAATTCGGATCCGGAGAGCAGGTAGCGATCGACCCGGCCATTGAAGCCCCGCAGCTCGAGCCTTGCGAGTCCGCTCGGATGGCTGATCAGATTGCCGCGCGCGATCGGATCCCGCTCGCCGATCCGCATCGTCAGCTCGAGCTGAAGTGCCTGACTCCGACCCGAGCTCTTGTTGACCCGGGCGATCGCGTCGAGCGTTCGATCCGCACGCGGTACGTATGCCCGACTCGGCGCGAGAGGAGCGACTCCGAGTCCCGCCACCAGCATGAACACCAGAAGCACCCGCGACGCGCGCCGAGACCTCATCAGCTGCGCCCCGCCAGACGCGACGAGCCCGCATAGCGCGCACGCGCGCCGAGCTCCGCCTCGATCCGCAGCAGCTGGTTGTACTTGCAGATCCGATCCGTCCGACAGAGCGAGCCCGTCTTGATCTGTCCCGTATTCGCACCGACCGCGAGATCCGCGATCGTCGTATCTTCGGTCTCACCCGAGCGATGGGATGCGACCGACCCGAACCCGGCCGCATCGGCCATCCGGATCGCTTCGAGCGTCTCGGAGAGCGTGCCGATCTGATTGACCTTGATCAGGATGGCGTTCGCGCTGCCTTCGTCGATTCCGCGCTCGAGGATCGCCGGGTTCGTCACGAAGAGGTCGTCGCCCACGAGCTGTGTCGATTCGCCGAGGCGATCGGTCAGTCGCTTCCAGCCCGCCCAATCGTCTTCCGCGAGTCCATCCTCGATCGATACGATCGGATAGCGCGAGACCCAGTCGGCCCAGAACTCGACCATCGCCGCCGAATCGAGCGCTCGGCCCTCGCTTGCCAGGTGATAGACACCGTCCTTGTAGAACTCGCTCGAAGCGGGGTCGAGCGCAATCGCGATCTCGTCACCCGCTCGGTAGCCCGCGCGGTCGATCGCCTGCAGGATCAGCTCGAGCGCCTCTTCGTTGCTCTTGAGATCGGGTGCGAATCCCCCTTCGTCTCCAACCGCCGTCGAATAGCCCTTCTCGAGCAGCACGGCCTTGAGCGTGTGGAATACCTCGGCGCCCCAGCGAAGCGCCTCCGCGAAGCTCGGCGCGCCGATCGGATAGAGCATGAACTCCTGGACGTCGACGCTGTTGTCCGCGTGCTCGCCGCCGTTCAGCACGTTCATCATCGGAGCGGGCAGCAGCGTCGCCTCGTCACCCCCGATGAAGCGATAGAGCGGCAGCCCCGCCGCCGCGCTCGCCGCATGGGCCGCAGCCAGCGATACGCCCAGCAGCGCGTTCGCTCCGAGCCGCGACTTGGTCTCCGTGCCGTCGAGCGAGACCAGGGCACGATCGAGCGACGCCTGCTCCTCGAGCCCACCGAGCGGCGTCCCGCGCACGGCCTCCGCGATCTCGCCGTTCACGAAGTCGACGGCCTTGCGAACACCCTTGCCGAGATAGCGATTCTCGTCGCCATCACGCAGCTCGAGCGCCTCGCGAGCCCCGGTCGAAGCGCCCGACGGAACCGCGGCGCGGCCGCGCTCGCCGCTCGAAGTGACGACGTCGACCTCGACGGTCGGGTTGCCCCGCGAATCCAGGATCTCGCGCGCCCGCACCCGTTCGACCCGCAACTCCGTCATCTCCGCTCGACTCCCCGTGCTGCCCGACCCGCCTTCGAAGCGCGGGATGGTAGCAGGCCGCAGTCTCGGAACCGGCGCTTCGCGGCCCTTCGCCGTCGCTCAGCCGTCGAGCTTCGGGACGACGGCGATCGCGCCGTCGGGCGCCTCGAACGTCTGGGTCTCGATCTCGAATGCGCGGAAGAGATTGTCGGACGTGAAAACCGAAGCCGGTGTGCCGGCCGCCACGACGCCGCCTTCGCCGAGCAGCACGACCCGATCGCAGCTGCGGGCAGCGAGCGAGAGATCGTGCGAGACCACGAGCGCCGCACCCCCCGCAGTTGCGAATGCCCGGACCTCGCGCGAGAGATCGACGCGATGTCCGAGATCGAGAAAGGCGGTCGGCTCGTCGAGCAGCAGCACCGAGGGCTGCTGCACGAGGGCACGGGCGAAGAGCACGAGCTGTCGTTCACCGCCGGAGAGCGTCGTGATCTCGCGATCCGCCAATCCCTCGATTCCGAGGCGCGCGAGCGCCGCTCGTGCCAGCCGGACGTCGTGCTCGCTCTCGAGACCGAGCAGCGGCTGATGCGGTGCGCGGCCCATCAGGACGAGCTCGCCGACCCGGAATGGAAACGCCACGTGCATGTCCTGCGGCACCAACGCCAGCTTGCGCGCGAGCACGCGCCGCGAGAGCGCCGTGACATCTTCGCCCTCGAGCCGCACTCGACCGCGGCCGGGCCGGAGCGCCGCCGAAGCGATCCGCAGGAGCGTCGTCTTGCCGACGCCATTGCTTCCGACGAGGCCGACGACCTCGCCTGCGGCGACTCGGAAATCGATCCCTTCGAGCAGCATGCGCCCGCCGACGAGAGCGGTGACGTCTTCGAAGCGCAGGCTCTCCCGACTGGCACTCATGCGATCGGTCCGCGCGCGAGCGAACGGCGCAGGAGATAGAGAAAGACGGGGCCACCGACCAGCGCCGTGACCGCGCCGACCGGCAGCTCGCGACCGCCTAACAGCGTGCGGGCGACGGTGTCGGATGCGACCAGGAAGCCGGCGCCCGCGAGTGCCGCGGCGGGTACGAGCAGTCGATGGTCACTGCCGATCACGAGACGCAGCGCGTGGGGCACGATCAAGCCCACGAAGCCGATCAGTCCCGAGACGGCGACCGCAGCGCCGACCATCAGAGACGTGGCGAGCAACAGAAGCCTGCGATCTCGCTCGACCGGAATGCCGAGGTGAGCTGCCGTCTCGTCGCCGAGCGCCAGCAGGTTCAGACTGCGCGAGAGCAGACATGCGGTTGCGAGGCCAAGCAACACGCTCGCAGCGACGATCCCGGCAGCATCGATCTCGACGGCGGAGAGGTGGCCGATCAGCCAGAGAAAGATGCGCGATCCCTCGAAGAAGCCCGCGACCGCCGCGAGAAAGACGATCCCGGCCGACGCGAAGGCGTTGAAGACCACGCCCGTCAGCAGCAGACCGGTCGGCGAGCTGCGACCACGTCCGCCCGAGATCCAGTAGAGCAGGGCGGTCGCGACCAGTCCGCCCGCAAAGGCTGCGACCGGTACGGACCGGGAAGACCAGCCGTGGGCGCTCCCGAGCGCGAGCGCGGCGATTCCGGCAAGGGCGGCGCCACCCGACACGCCGAGCACATAGGGATCGGCGAGCGGGTTGCGCAGCAGCGCCTGGAATACGGCGCCCGCGCTCGCCAACGCCGCGCCCACGAGCAGCCCGAGAACGACACGCGGCAGCCGGACGCCGAACACGATATCGCGCGTGGCCGCCGGAACCTCCGACGCGGTCGGATCGACGAGCGCCGCGACGACCTGGCCGACCGCGATCGCCGACGGCCCCGTCGCGAGCGCGAGGAGCGCGATACCGAACGTCCCGCTGGCGAGCAGCGCGAGCGTGACGACGAGCCTCGCGAGCGAAAGGCGTTTCACGGAAGCGACGACTCCCCGGCCGTCGCCGCCTCTCCGGATGGCGCCGTTGCCTCCGACGGCGCCGCGGCCTCCGATGGCGCCGCGGCCTCCGACGTCATCGCGGCCCTGGAATCGGTCGCTTCCGGCGCGCGCGAGGCGAGCGCCGAATCGATCGCCGGCGCGATCGCCGACCCATGTACGACGATCGCCAATTCACGGAGTGCCCGATCGAGATCGGGCCCCGGCAGACTCACGCGACTCGCTTCGAGCGTCTCGACGCGGTCGCGGGCGACCGCGGGCAGGCTGGGCCAGCGCGCCCAGAACGCCCGCGCCGCCCGCTCACCCGGCGTCATGTCGAGCAGCAGCTCGGGCGCCGCCGCGATCAGCCACTCGATCGAGGCGCGCGGATAGCCCGGTGCAAGCGCCCGGCCGAGGTTTCGGGCGCCGGTCGCCGTCAGCAGCTCGTCGAGGAAGTTGTCGCGACCCACGAGGTAGAGCGGCGAGCGATCGACGACGGCGAGGGTGCGTGGACGCGCCCGGCCGCGAGTCGCCTGCGTGACGGCAGCACGCATGGCGCGGATCTCCCCGATCCGCGCGGCGGCCTCCCGTTCGCGACCGACGAGGCGCCCGAGGCGCTCGATGTTCTCGAGCACCTCGTCGAGACGCTCGTTCGGATGGACCTCGGTCGCCAGGCCGAGCCGCTCCAGGCGCTCGCCGTGGCGCTCCTGCAACGCGCCGGCGACGAGCAGCACGCGGTCGGGCCGGAGCGAGAGGATGCGCTCGATGCCGGGATCGAAGAGTCCGCCGACGCGGGGGAGGCCCGCGACCTCGGGCACGACGCGTGCCGAATAGTCATCGACGCCGACCAGCGTGGCGCCGGCGCCGAGTCGCACGACGATCGCCGTGAGCGACGGATTGAGCGAAACCAGGCGTAATCTGCGGGAATCGCCCGCCGCGGCAGGAGCTGCGGCGAGCGTGACCGCTGGCGCCCAGCGCGGTTCGAGGACGAGCAGCGAGCTCGACAGGAAGAGGAGGAGCAGCGTCCGCAGCCTTCGTCGCATCCTGGGAACCGTCCCCATCCACCCTGCGCGATCGGCGAGATCCACGCGATCCAGCCGATCGCGCATGATAGTCGCCGGACCGACTGGCGGCCGCCGCGCGGCCAAGGGCCCGGAGCGAGGAAGCCCCGCTCCGGACCCCGCGCGCAGCGCGCCGAAGCTACCTCGGCAGCTTCTTCGCCTTCGTCGCTGTCTTGCCCGAGGCCGCCTGTGCATTCGCCTTCGCCGCACCCGATCCCGAGCGGGCCGGGCTTGGCCGCCCGACCTCCGCCGAACCGACCTCGAGCAGCGGCCGGAGCTTCGCGGCCAGGGCCGGCCCGATACCGCGCACGCGCTCCAGCTCGTCGAGCGAGGCGAATCCACCCTGTGCATCGCGGACCGCCAGGATCGCGGCCGCCTTCACCTCGCCGATTCCCGGCAGGGCCTCGAGCTCCGCCGCAGTCGCACGGTTCAGATCGAGTCGTGCCGCGGGGCCCTCGGCTGCGAGCGGGCCAGCCGTCGTGAGAAATGCGATTACGGCCGCCAGAAACAATGCGAATGCGTTCACTTTGATGCCTGGCGGACGTCCGGCACGCGCCAGAGCAAGATTCGCCGACCCGAACGACCCGCGCGTGGGGAATTCCCGGCCAGCGCGCGAGGCGCGCCGGTCGGAAACCAGATTGGAGGACATGGCTTCGATCTCCCCGGGACCTGGGGTGACGGTGAATCGGGGCTTCTCGAACGAACGCCGCGAACCGATCGGCTAGCGATCGCGCGCGACCGCGAACTCCGCCGCGGCGACGAGCGCCGACTTGGCCGGGCCGTCGGGAAAACGTGCGATCGCTTCGAGCGCCCGGGCCACGTGTTGCTCGGCGCGCCGGATCGTGTCGCGCACGCCGTGATGACGAGCGACGAGCTCGGAGACAGGGGCGAGCTCCGTCTCGGTCGCCTCGTAGGGCGCCGTCCCGCCGTGTTCGTCTGCCAGTCGAGCCGCACTCTTGAGCAGACTCGCGACGTGATCTCGCTCCGCGAGCCGGCAACGTTTCAGGGTCAGGATCAGCGGCAGGGTGAGCTTGCCCTCCCGCAGATCCGCGAACGGCTGCTTTCCGAGCTCTGCCAGCTCGGCGTCGTAGTCGAGACAGTCGTCGCGGAGCTGGAACGCGATCCCCAATTGGCGACCGTATTCGCAGATGCGATTGCGCTCGCTCCGCGTCACCTCACCGAGCAAAGCGCCGACCTCACAACAATGCGACAGCAGCGCCGCGCTCTTGCCTTCGATCACGTCGTAGTAGTGCGCTTCGCTCACGTCGATGTCGAAGCTGCGTTCGAGCTGCAGCAGCTCGCCTTCTGCCATCAGTCCCATCGTCTTCGCATAGCTCTCGACGATCTCGAGATTGCCCGCCTCGATCACGATCGAAGACGCTCGGGCGTAGAAGAAGTCGCCCGCGAGCACCGCGCGACGATTGCCCCAGATCGCATTCGCCGAAGGCCGGCCCCGGCGCAGGTCGGCCAGGTCGACGACATCGTCATGCGCGAGCGTCGCCGTATGCAGAAGCTCGAGCGCGGCCGCCAGCTCGATCCGGCGCGGTCCCGTATAGCCGCAGAGCTCCGCAGCCAACAAGACGAGGGTCGGACGCAATCGCTTGCCGCCCGACGCGAGCAGGTGCCCGCCGAGCACGCCGGCCAGCTCGGCCTTGCCATGGATCGTGTCGCGAAGCGTCGTCTCGACGCGCTCCATCGCGGGTGCGATCCGCGCGAAGGCCGCCCCGAGGCTCTCTTCGAGTGATGTCTGCTTCGCAGTCGGGGGCGGGGGGCCTGCCATGCGCGCACCTTAGCCGCAGGTGCTCGCAGTGTCAAAACGAAGATGTTCCAAAAACACTTCAAAAACAGGCGTTTACCCGCGTTCACGTCATGGGCTTCCGGGGCGCGAGGACGGGCCGGACGAGAACGCGCGGCGCCCGCCAGAGCGCCCCCTCGGCGCCGCCGCGAGACCGTTCGCCTCGAGCCAGTCGACGCCCTGCGCGACCTCTTCTATGGGAACGAGTTCGCATTTCGACTTCGCGACGCTCGAGCCGGAGCCACGCCGTTCGTCTTCCTCACGCACACAGACAGCCGGTACGAGCAGTCGTCTGAAGCCCAGGCGAGCCGCTTCTGCCAGGCGAACGTCGAGTCGCGACACGCGACGCACCTCACCCCCGAGTCCGATTTCGCCAACTGCCGCGGTATCGGGCGGAACCGCGCGGTCGAGTCGACTCGAAGCGATCGCGAGTGCGATCGCCAGATCCGCGGCCGGCTCGGCGACCCGAACGCCTCCGGCCGCCTTCGCGTAGACGTCCTGCGACAGCAGGTCGATCCGACTGCGGCGATCGAGGACGGCCAGCAACAACGCCACGCGCGCGTCCTCGAGCCCGAGCGTGGTCCGGCGCGGCGTGCCGTAGGGCGCGGGCGCGACCAATGCCTGCAGCTCGACGAGCATCGGCCGCGATCCCTCGAGCAGCGGAACGACGCAGCTCCCCGGCGCGCGCGTGCTGCGTTCCTCGAGAAAGAGCTCGCTCGGGTTCTCGACGGCCTCGAGTCCCTGGCTCAGCATGTTCAGCACGCCGATCTCCTGCGTCGAGCCGAATCGATTCTTCGCCGCCCGCAGCAGTCGAAACGCATGCGCTCGGTCGCCTTCGAACGTCAGCACGACGTCGACCAGATGCTCGAGCACACGCGGCCCCGCGAGCGTGCCGTCCTTCGTGACGTGTCCGATCAGGAGCAGCACCGAGCCGACCTTCTTGGCCGTCGCGGCCAGCTGTGAGGCCGATTCGCGAACCTGCGCGACGGAGCCGGCCGCGGACTCGACGGCCTCGGTCTGGAGCGTCTGGATCGAATCGACGACGACGAGCGAAGGCGCGAGCTCCTGCCAAGGTCCCGCGAGCGTCTCCACCCGGGTAGACGTCATCACCTGCAACGAGTCACCCAGACCGGGCAAGCGCTCCGCCCGGAGTCGGATCTGCTCAGCGCTCTCCTCGCCACTCACGTAGAGAACGGAGCGCCCCGCAGCAGCGAGCCCGCCGGCCACCTGGAGCGCGAGCGTCGACTTCCCGATCCCCGGGTCGCCGCCCAGCAATACGACCGAGCCCGGCACGAAGCCACCCCCGAGCACCCGATCGAGCTCTGTCTCGCCGCTGGCGATGCGCGGACTCGCGTCGGCATCGATCTCCGAGAGCCGCCGCGGCTTGTCGTCGCCGATCGACCGCGCCGGCGCCGATGGCCGCGCCGCCCTCGGCGCCTGGTACGTCTCCTCGACCAGGCTGTCCCATCGTCCGCAGTCGGGACAACGCCCGTGCCAACGCGGATGCTGTGCGCCGCAGGCCTGACAGGAATGGACGGTGCGGCGCTTGGCCATTATCGCGGTCTCGCTCCTATGGAGTTCTCGCTCGTGTCCCGTCGTCTCGACTCGGGTCGCATCACGACCTCGTCCTTCGTCCTTCTTCTCTTTTCTTTCTCTCTCGGATCCGTCCCGGACGGCGCACGCGGCCACGACACGAAAACAAGGTGAATGTAGACCTTCTCGGCGCATCCGGTCAGAGGAGAACAGTAGTCAACCTTCCCGTGCAACATGGTTGACAGTCGATTCGGCGCGGCGGTAGGCTGCGGCGCCGCCTCCGGAGGTCCAGCCTTGCCATCTTTCTCGACTTCACCTTCGCCACCATCGCCGTCTTCGCCGGCTCGGGCCGCCAACACCCCGGAAACCCCGGAAACCCCGGAAACCCCGGAGACCCCGGAGACCCCGGAGACCCCGGACTCGGTCTACGCGCGGCTCACCCGCGATGCCCTCGCCGGCGTCGCGCCGAGCGAGACCGAGGCACTCTGGATCCTCGATGGCCAGGACGTCGAGCTGCTCCCCCTGCTGCAGGCCGCCTACGAGCCGCGGCGGCGGCGTTTCGGCCGCAAGGTCATGGTGCACGTACTGAACAACGTCCAGAACGGACTCTGTCCCGAGGATTGTGGCTACTGCTCGCAGAACAGGGATTCGAAAGCGGCGATCCGCAAATACGCCATGAAGAGTGACGAGGCCATCCTCGCCGAGGCGGAGGCTGCCGCGCTCTCCGGTGCGACGCGATATTGCATGGTCCTCTCGGGTCGTGGGCCGACGGTCGACCGCGCGCGCCGGATCGGTGGCCTGATTCGCGAGATCAAATCGCGCTGGCCGATCGAGGTCTGTCTGTCGGCCGGATTGATGGGCGACGAGCACGCGAAGATCCTCAAGCAAGCGGGCCTCGACCGCATGAATCACAACCTCAATACGAGCGAACGCCGCTACGACGCGATCACCTCGACCCACAGCTACGCCGATCGCGTCGCCACCCTCGAAGCGGCCAAGCGAAACGGACTCGAGAGCTGCTCGGGTCTGATCGTCGGCATGGGCGAGGGCTCGCACGACATCCTCGAGGTCGCCTTCAAGCTACGCGAGCTCGAGGTGCCGTCGATCCCCGTGAACTTCCTGATCCCGATCGTGGGCAACCAGGTGCAGAACGACGGCAGCTTGACGCCCGAGCGCTGTCTGCGCGTGTTATGTCTGATGCGCTTCGTCAATCCCACGGCGGAGATCCGCGTCGCGGGCGGGCGGGAAGGACATCTGCGCACGCTGCAGCCCTTCGCGCTCTACCCGGCGAACTCGCTCTTCGTCGAGGGGTACCTCACGACCAAGGGCGATCCGGTCGCCGAGACCTACGCGATGATCGCGGACGCGGGCTTCGAGATCGACGGCAACGACGCCTACTTTCAGGAGCGACGCGAGAGCGAGTCGACTGGAGCGATCGGCGGCTCCCGGTTCCGGATTCCCGGCGGCGGCGACGAGCTGCTCAAGCCCGAGATCGCGCAGACGTGAGCCGGAGCGAGGCGCTCGACGCGATCGCCGACGCGGAGCTCGCTGCCACCCGCGAACGCGGGACCTATCGCAGAATGCGCCAGCTCGACGGATTGCAGGCGCCGCGCATGTGCGTCGACGGTCGCTCGGTGCTGCTCTTCGCAGGCAGCAACTACCTCGACCTGGCACGCCATCCCGAAGTCGTCGAGGCGGCCCAACGCGGGGCGCGGGACTACGGCTGCGCCGCCGGCGGATCGCGATTGATCACGGGCAACCTCGCCTGTCACGAAGCGCTCGAGGCGGAGCTGGCCGATTTCTTCGGCACGCAGGCCGCGCTCGCGTTCAACACGGGCTACATGGCGAACGTCGGCGTGATCCCGGCGCTGGTCGGCCCGGAGGACGTGCTCGTCTCGGACGAGCTCAACCATGCGTCGATCATCGACGGTGCGCGGCTCGCGCGCAGCCAGGTCGCCGTCTTCCGCCACGGAGATGTCGACGCGTTCGCCGAGACGCTCGCGCGCGTGCGACCCGACGCCAGACGCGTCCTCGTCGCGATCGACGGCGTCTACAGCATGGATGGTGACGTGGCACCCGTCGCGGAGATCGTCGCCCGAGCGCACGAGGCCGAGGCGATCGTGTTGCTCGACGACGCCCACGGAACCGGCTGTCTCGGCGCGGGCGGACGCGGCACGGCGGAGGCCGCCGGGGTCCTCGCGGACGTCGACATCCTGCTGGGAACGCTCGGCAAGTCGTTGGGCTCGTTCGGCGCCTTCGTCGCCGGCTCGGCCAAGCTCCGGGATCTGCTCGTCAACAAGGCGCGCAGCTTCATCTTCTCCTGCGCGCTCGCACCTGCGCAGGTCGAGGCGGCACGCGCGGCGCTCGGCCTGATCGAGCGGGAAGCCTGGCGGCGCGCGCAGTTGACGGCGAATTGCGACCGATTGCGCGAGCGTCTCGCGGCCGCGGGCATATCGACGGCGCCGAGCACGACGCATATCCTGCCGGTCGTGCTCGGCGGGAACGCGCGGACGATGGCGGTCTGCGAACGCCTGCTCGCGCGCGGCTACTACGCGCAAGGCATACGCCATCCCTCCGTGCCGGTCGGGACCGCACGGCTGCGGATCACGCCGATGGCGACGCATACCGAAGACGAGATCGACGGTCTGGCGGAGGCGATCGCGACGGAGCTGCGACGCGACACGGCGCAGACCACGCCGGCGGGTCACACGGCCGAGACCGGGGCGAGCGCGCTCCCGATCGCGCAATCGCAATCGGAGCCCGGCGCGCACACGACCCATCCACGCCGCGCCGCGGGCGGAGCTTGAGCCTGCCCGGGATCTTCGTCAGCGGTACCGACACGGGCGTGGGCAAGACCGTCGTGGCGTGCGCGCTCGTGCGCGGCCTGCGTGCCGCGGGCCTCGACGTCGGCGTCATGAAGCCCGTCGAGACGGGCGTCGGTCCCGACGGACCCATCGACGCCAGTGCGCTTCGCGATGCGGCCCAGGCATCGGAGTCGCTCGTCGAGATCTGCCCGATCCAGCTCCCACTACCGGCGGCGCCGGAAGCGGCCGCGGCCGCCGCCCGGCGCGAGATCGGGATCGACGAGATCAAACGCGCCTATCGTCGCCTGGCGACACGCCACGAGGTCGTGATCGTCGAGGGCGCCGGCGGTCTCCTCGTCCCGCTCAGCCAAGGCTTCGACATGAGCGATCTCGCGGCGCGCCTCGATCTGCCCGTCCTACTCGTCGCGCGCGCATCGCTCGGCACGATCAACCACACGCGCCTCGCCGTGGAGGCCTGCGCGAGCCGGGGTCTCGAGCTCCTGGGCGTCGTGATCTCCTACGCGGCTGGCGAGAACAGCGACGCCGACGAAGCAAACCTCGCGCTGCTCCTACGCGACCTCGGCGATCGCCTCCTCGGCGTGATCGATCCCCTGGCCCCGGGCGAGACGGCGGCACTCGACGACGCGAGTCTCGCGGCTGTTCGCAGCCGTCTCGACGAAGACACTGCTCGTTAGCTACCGGAACAGCTGGAGTGCCTGCTTCACCGATAGCTGATCGAATTTGGCGCGGATCCGGAAGTAGGGGCCCTGCGCCGTGTAGTCCGCGGACGAGAAGTCGTCGTCGTAGAAGCCGATCAGGTTGTAGCCGAGGCTGAGCCAGACGTTGTCGACGAGGATGCGACCGACCGAGAGCCCGTAGCCGAGCGAGACCTCGTCGCCGCTCGTCTGGTGGCGCACGCGGCCGTGGACCGACATGTCCCAGCCCGGCGCGAAGTCGCGGCGCATCTCGACGCCGGCCAGCGTTCCGAAGTTGGTGTACCGACGCTCGTCGATCGTATCGACGACGAGCTTGTTCGAGAGCTGCCAGGCGACCTGGGTTCGGCGATCCCAGAGCTGATTCGCCTTGAAGTGATTGAGCAGCTTGCGTGATTCGAAATCGAAGTCGCCGCTCTGGTTGTCGCGATACTCGAAGTCGAGGCGCTCGAGCACGATCCAATAGGATCGAAGCGGGCGGTAGGCGAGCGACAGGCTGGTGTCCGAGCGCAGCTCCTCCGTACCCGATCGCGCGTCGGCGTAGAAGAAGTCGACCCTGGCGGAGTACGACAGATCCTCGTTGGCGTCGCGCAGCAGCCCGGCGACGAAGCCCCAGCGATCCTCCTTCTCGCCGAATCGTGCCTCGAGGCGACCCGTGCCGGACCAGCCCGCATCACCCCGATAGGCGCTGCCGAGCGAGACGGCCGTATAGTCGTCCGTGAACGAGCCGGAGGCGGCCGGTGCGCTCGGATTGAAGGCGGGATTGCCCGGATCGCGGATCGTCGCCGTGCGGTCGATCGAGAGGTCGAAGCCCCAGTCGTCGAAGGGATCCCAGCGCTGCTGCAGACCGAGATTCGCGTACGTGCGCGGTCCGTACTCCCGCCCTTCCTGATTGATGCTCGTGGTGACGCTCGCCCCCTTCCAGGGCGCGCCGCGGAAGCCAGCCCGGGTATCGGCCGTGCGCTGCTCGTCGCCGAAGGTCATCTCCTGATCGACGAAGAGGGCGAGCCGCTCGTGGAGATGCCAATCGCCGCCGACGAGCGCGCGATAGGGGAAGTCGCCGTACTGATCCTCCGTGATCGCGGCTTCGCCTTCGGCCCGCAGCGACACCCGGCCATCGAATAGATCGCTGCGCCCTCCGAGCAGTGCCTGGACGCCGTGGCCGGAGCCGGCCTCGTTGTCGTCGTTCGAATAGCGCACACCGCCGTTCAGCCCGAAGGCGCCGCGATCCCACCGGCTTCGCAGCTCGGCCACGTTCCGCTCGGCGTCGGTCGAGAGGTTCTCCTGGCGGAACACGCTCGTCTCGCTGCGCAGGGTCGAGGTCCAGTCGAGTCCGGCGTCGACACCGTAGGAGCGAAGCGACGCGGCGGTGCCGCGCTGTTGACCGACGCCGAACTCTTCGCCCTGCTCCTTGGCGTAGGCGCGCAGGTCGAGCTTCTCGCCGCGATGGTCGAGCTCGACCAGCCAGGCCTCGTCCGCGCGCCGACCGTCGAAGTCGTCGCCGCGCGTGTGGGCGAACTCGGCGCGCAGCTCGGTCGCATCGGCGAGCTCGACCGTCAGGTCGCCGCCATAGAGCTGGAAGTCGATCTGATCGCCGGACTCGTGGATGCCCGTGAAGCCGAGCTCGACGCGACCTTCGGCCGCGCGGCCGGCGACGCGCCCGCCGCCGGTCACCGCGTTGCCGCGTCGATCGTTCGTCTCGTAGTCGACGACGATGAAGATGGGGTCGAAGTTCTCGTCCTGGCCCGGGATCGGACGGCGGAAGAAGAGCGTGCCGTCACGATAGTCGATGTCGTAGTCCGCGAAACGCGACTGCGGCTCTGCCTCGACGACGCGCTCTGGACGGAAGCGGTCGCGCGTCTCGATCGTGATCGATTCGCTGCCGGGGACGATGTCCTCGCGACTCAGGCGATAGAGACCGGAGGTACCGTCGCCGAGGATCTCGTCGCGAACGAAGCTCTGGTCGGTATCGGTCACGAAGCCGTTCGCCTCGAAATGATCGCCGCGGTACTCGAGCTTCGCGCCCGTCAGACTCCGCGCATAACGCGACAGCTCCGTCTCCTCGAGACCCGTCTGATAGTCGCCATAGAGCGCATAGAAGCGCTTGCGCTCGATCTTCACGTAGAGCGGACCGGACGTCGGCGCATCGAAATCCCGTTGTGTAGTGTCGCCGTAGAGGGTGTAGTGCTCGTCGGGCTCGAGGGTCTGGAAGAGCCGATCGCGCAGGCGCTGGTTGTTGGCGTCGGAGTCGTAGGCCGCCGTCAGCAGGAACTTCCCGGGCACGCGGCCCTTGGCGAAGAACGCCACCCGTCCCTCCGTGTGCACGCCGGTCTCGACGTCCTCGGAGCGCCGGCTGCGGCGACCGAACTCCTCCTCCTGCGCGTCGCGCCAGCCGACCGTCCCGGTCGCGAGACCGACCAGCACCCAGTCGCGATCGCCCGGCTCGAGCCAGACGCGCAGCTCGTCCTCGCGATCTTCGCGGAACTGGAAACGCAGCCGGGCGTCGCCGACGACGCTGGTCGGATGCAGTCGGATCCGCACCAGACCGTCCTCCTCGACGACGAAGCTCGGCCGCTCGAAGCCGAGCTCCGCGAGCGGCTGCGTCCGCGCCGCCTCGACCTCCTCCTCGGTCTGATAGGGCGGGTCGAGATCGAATTGACCGGTCGATCCCTCGCGCACGGGCTCGCCGAAACGATCGAAGAGCCGCAACGCCACGATCGGCGCCGTTCGCCCGTCGGCCACGAGCGTCGACGCCTCGGGCACAAGGACGGCGCGTGCCGGTGCCCCCGCCAGATGGACCCGCCGTTCGACACGCGACAGCTCGGCGCCATCCTCGTCGCGGAAGATCGCCACGAAGTGATTCTCGCCCTCGCGCAGGCCGATCCCACGCCAGCGACTGAGCACGATCGTCCGGTCGGCATTCTGCAAGCGACCATCGAGGTGGACCGGCGAGACGAGCGCTCCGTTTCGCAGCAGCTCGACGACGACGCCCGGCTCGTGCTGGATCCCCAGCTTGAGGCTGGGGATCCGCGGCAGCGCGCCCTCTGCGGGATAGACGAATCCGCGACCGGGCTCGGCATCCGCGAGCCAGTCGACGCCGAAGCGCTCCTCGACCGCCGCCTGCGGTTCTCGAACGGGATCCGGATCGGCGACCGGGGCGACGGGCGAGGCATCGGCGCCGGCGCTCGGCGTGAGCGCGACCTCTGAGCCGGCGCGTGTCGTCGCCTCGAGCTCGGCCTTCGTAGTCGACGCGCGCGCACGCGGAGGCTGCGACGCGGGGGCCGGCGGGAAGCTCGGAAAGGACCTCGCCCCGCGCTCGCGCTCGCCCGCCGGTACGTCCGCGACCGACGCGCCATCGATCGCGGCCGGCGGATTCGTGACCGGCGCAGCCGCGTCGCGCGGCGACCCTGCCTGCGGCGCCGCGCCACGAAGGGAGCCGCGCTCGGCGCGCTCCGGCACGACCGACGGCACATCTCCCAGCTCCGGCCGCACCCGCGACCCCCGTGTCGCCGGCGAATCGATCACGGCGGGCAGGACGCGAGAGAGTGCGCGCGCTTCGCTCGTCCCCTGCGAACGTGCCGTGAAGAAGACCTGCAGCACGCGTTGGGGCTGACCGTTCAGAAGGAAGACGCGAACCGCGCGCCGCGACTCGTGACGCGGCAGGATGAAGCGCGTCGTCCGCCCGGTGCGCAGCGTCGTGATCGGAACGCCGAGCTCGTTGCGAGGCGACCAAGCGACCATCTGCTGGCCCGGTGGCAGCTCGACCTCCGCCAGGATCACGTCGGGCAGACGATCCTCGACGTAGATCTGGAGTGCGTAGCGCTCGACGCCCGCCTCGGGTCGGTGGAGCAGGCGGTGTTTCAGGATCTTCTTCTCGCCGGCTGCAAGGGGCAGCGGAGGAACCGACGGCGACGGCGCGTCGGGTGCAACGGCGAGCGCGGCGTCGGCCCCTTCCTGCCGAAGCGCGGAAGCTTGCGGCTCGGCAACGACCTTGGTCGCCTCAGTCGCCGTCGACGACGACGGCTCGTTCCGCAGGCTGCCGGGCGAGGCTGCGGCAGTCGATTCGGTGCTCGGGCTGGCGGATGGCGCGACGGCGAGCGGAAACCGCAGCGTGGCGGGCGGCGTCGTGACCGCCTTCCCGGTGGTCGGCCGCGCTCGCACGATCGAGGTCGTCTCGACGAGCGTGGCGGGATCGTGACGCGGCACCTCGGATCCGCTCGCCGCCGCGCGCGTGGTCGCGCGGAAATGCAACATGCGCGACCGATCGGGCTCGAGTCGATCGAGTCGCACCACGAGTGTCCCCGACTCCGCGCTCGCCTGGACCGGCTCGTCGCCGAGCCGCGCCGAGCCCGCTTCGTACACGAGCGCCTCGGGCAGTCGCACCATCGCGACGACGTCGCTCGCCGCGACGCGGTCCGCGCGCAAGGCGAGGGCGTAGTCGACGGCGGCACCGCTCTCGTCGAGCTCGATCCGAGCCGTGAGCTCTTGCGAGAGCAAGCCGCTCTCGGGCACACGAGGGCGCACGTAGAAATCCGAGCGCCACAACGTCCCGGGCCGCAGCTCGACGAATTCCGAGAAGCTGCGACCGGCACGGCGCTGGCTCGGCAGACAGTCTTCGAGCTCGTAGTCCTCGGGAATCGATTCGAGATCGAGCTGAACGACATGGGTGCCGGGCGCGATCGCCTCGAAGTGATAGCGGCCCTCGGCATCGGTCACGACGAAGGAGCCGTCCTCGAGGTAGACCTTGACGCCCGCCAGGCCCTCCGACGACTCGTCGGGCTCGAGCCCGCAGGCGTCGACGTGAACTCGGCCGAGCAGATAGCTCCGCTCGTCGAAGAGGTCGGGCTCGACGCGGACGACCGCCTCGGCCACGTTCGAGCGCAGTCCACCGGTCGCCTCGACGAAGGCGCGATTCACGTGCTCGCCGGGCTTGGTGCCCGGTCCGACCCGCGCCACGTAGGCGATCTCGATCGAGCCGTTCGCGGGCACGTCACCGAGATCGAAGACGAGCTCCGTTCCGCCGCGCGTGATCCGTGGCGCGACGGCGGCACCCCCGACGATCCGCGCCGAATCCGCCTCGAAGCGGAAGCGTGGCGGCAGGCGATCGAAGAGTCGCGCCCCGACGAGCGGAACCGGCGCCGAGTTCGTCACGCGCAGGCGATAGGGGACGAACTCGCCCGCGCCGACGCGATCCTTGCCGGCCTGCTTCGTCACGAGCAGATCGCCGCCGGTCGGGTCGAGCGGGATGTCGACCTGGACGGCGGGCCCGACGGGAACGACGAAGGTCTCGCCCCGCGAGCCCGGAACGAGCGCAAAGGGCGCGCCCGGCAGACTCTGGAGCTGTCCGTCGGAAACGACCGACGGATGCCGATAGTCGGGCGGCGGTACGACGCGCAGCTCGTATTGCCCCGGCATCACGAAGGGAAATCGGAAGCGACCGGGAGCGAAGTCGTAGACACGGCCCGCGCTATCGGTTGCAGTACCGCCGGAGACGATCGTGGCCGGGAAGCTCGCCAGGCCGTCGTCGCCGATCGGACTGGCCGGTGTTCCCGCGAGCACGTCCCAGAGCGTGATCTCGGCACCATCGATCGCCGCGCCGGTCGCGCTATCGAAGACGACACCGAAGGGATCGACGAGCGTCGTATCACTGCTCGCGTCGCTGCCGTC
This sequence comes from Myxococcota bacterium, assembly GCA_965223565.1. Taxonomy (GTDB): domain Bacteria; phylum Myxococcota_A; class UBA9160; order UBA9160; family UBA4427; genus UBA4427. The sequence goes on from CBDCWV010000015.1 coordinate 141,453, forward strand.
GACCGCATCGACGTAGTCCGCACGCATCGACTCGCCGACCGCGACCGAGATGCGGCAATCGCCGTGGACGGGCGGAGGCGTGGCCGACATGATCGCGCCGACGAAGACGCCCGTGTCGGGCCCGGTCTCGGCGACGCGCAGCGTCTCGCGATCGCCGCCATCGGTCGTGAGCAGGATGTCGACCGTCTCCGCGACGGTGGAATCGAGGTTTTGGTCCGCGTCCTCGACGCGGACGAAGACGGGCTCACCCGCATGATAGGCGCCGTCCGCGACGAGCGGGACGGGGCCGGTCAGGTCGATCGGGCTGCCCGAGAAATCCGTGACGGGGGGAGCGGGCGCGAAGGGTCCGTTCGCGTCGCCCGATCCGCTGCATTGCTGAACGCCGATCGGCGTCGTTTGCGCGCCCGGTGCCCCCTGGCCGTATTTCAGGAACTCGATCGTCGAGGGCGTTCGGCGTACGACGACCGTGATGCGATCGAGGTTGGAAGCGATCGGAATCGGGGTGCCGAGTCCATTTCGATAGACGGCACTCCCGACGTTGTCGATCTCGGTGCCGGGCGGCGTCTGTGCCGACGCGACTCCGAGCCCGAGCGCGAGGGTCGCAAACGCGACGACCAGGAGGATCGAAGCCAGCCGGCGCGGGCTCGCCAGCCCCCCGCACGCGGCGACGGCGGTTGATCCCTCTGCCGGACCGCCATCGCCCCGGAAGGCGGATCGCGCGCACGGGTGCACCGCGCCGGGAGCCGATGCTCCCGACGTGCACACGCGCGCGCGATCCTCGCCCTTCCGGGGCGTCAGCATGGCGAGCTCCGGATCCGAGCTATTGGATCTCGACCCGGAACCGGACGGTCGCGGTGTCCCCCGGCGCGAGCACGATGTTGCTCACGTTCAGGACGTCCGAAACGAACTGACCGTCATCCGCATCCGCAGAGGCCGAGTACTCGGCCGTGACGGGCGCCGTCGGACCCGCGGCGTCGAAGACGTATTCGATGTCGTCGCCCGCCGCCTGACTGCCGTATTCGGCGAGCGAGAGCGCCAGGCGAGGACCACCGGCCGCGCCGGACATCTCGGCTGTCAAATCGTCCGTGATCGACACCCCCGTCGCCGACTCCGTCGCGCCCGCATCGTTCGCGACGACGATCTCGTATTCGACGATCGAGCCGGGAATCGCCTTGGCGTTCGGCGCCACCGCACCGAAGGGATCGCGCACGACGACGACGTTCTTCGAAATCGACAGCTGCGACGAGCGAACCAGGTAGCCGTCCGTCGCCGAGTGCGCACCATCGCGCAGTGCATCGGTCCCACCCGTCGCAGAGCCGTCGTCGTCGGCGAAGACGACCTGCTCGGAGCCCGCGGCGTCGTTCTGCACGTTCGCACCGGTATCGGCCGTGAGCGGAGCCCCCGGCGCCGCCGGCGTTCCGCTATTCGCGACCGCCTGTGCGTGCAACGTGACGAAGGACTCGGTTCCGTCGAGCTCCGCGACGTCGATGTTTCGGACGATGAAGACACGCACGCGGTTGGCCGCGTCGACGGCGAGTCCGTCGAGGTAGGCGACCTCCGTGTCATTGGTCGCATTGAAGCTGCCGTCGTTGTCCGTATCGACCCAGATTCCCGGCGGCGTCGGCGCCGTCGCGTCGAAGTCGTCGGTCTCGGTCACGCCACCCAGCGTGATCGTATTGCCGTTGCCATCGACTGCCGTCAGCAGGAAGTCCTGGGCGTCATTGCCTTCGTTCGTCACGAGAAACGTCAGCACCTGGTCGTTCTGTCCCGGTCGCGACGTCGTGAAGGCATTGCCTTCCTCTTCGACCAGCACGTCGATCTTGCGATCGACCGTGAAGGTCGTGGGCGCCCCCGCGCCCGGTGTGTTGTTGCCCGCTTCCGAGCTCTCGATCGGTGTCTGCGATTGACCTCCGACCGAGTAGTTGACCGTCGCGGAGTTCGCGATCGGCGTACCGGCCGTCGTGCCCGCCGCCCATGCGGCGCCGCCCGACGAACCGACCAGGAGCAGCACCGCCAGCGCGGCCACCACTCCTCTCCGAATCTCAATCGACATCCTCGTCTTCCTTCCCTCTCTTTGGCAACCGGCCCCCCGGCCGGTCCCGTTCCGAATGGACCTGCGCACGCGCTACTCGACGAGCGCGACGAAGCGGACGGACCGCTCCGAAGCCGGTGCGAGCGGCGCTTCGAAGATCCAGCGGACATGCGTGAAATCCGTGCTCATCGCCGGCCGGCGCAGACCGTCCTCGTCGAGGACCGAGAGCCGATCCTCGCGATCGAAGGTCTTGCCTCCGTCGACCGAGAACACGACGCGCGTCCCCGGCGTCCGCTCCGAGCCCGGCACGAAGAGCATCTGCTCCGGGATCGGGTCGGTGATGACGACCTGCTCGACCGGCAACGTCGACACGTTTCGAGCCGCGATCGTGTAGGCGATCTTGTCGCCGGGTACGACGACGTCGGGCGCAACGAGCTGCGTTCGCTCCGTGCCGTCCTCGTCGGTCACGACGACGAGCTTCTCCGCCGTCGCCTTGAGCTCGATCGCGCCGGGCTCGACCGCCGTGGCCGAGTCCGCGAGCAGAATGCCCCACGCGGTCGTAATGAAAATCGTGACTGCGAACCGAATAACGTCTCTCGAGATCATTGCTTCACCCTCCTCAATCGATCGTGACCTGGAACGTGATCGTCTGTGGGCCGTCGGCCGACGTCAGATCACCCAGGTCGATGGAAATGGAACCGTTGTTGGTCGGGCCACCGACCGGATCGAAGACCGCCTCGTCCGTGGGCGAGTCGATCGCGTCCGTCTGCGCGACGGCGTTGAGCGTCATCGACTCGTCGACGTAGGACGTATTGGCCGGCACGTCGTCGCCGATCACGAGACCCGTTGCCGTCCCGGTCCCGGTCACCTCGACCTGCAGCGTGTACTCGATCGTCGCGCCCGGAATCGGCGCCGGATTCGTCGTCCCGTTCAGCGGATCACTCACGACGACCGACGACTTCTGGAAATCGAGCGCCAGCGTCGAGACCAGGTAGGTCCCGTACTCGGCGTCGTCGCCCACCGCGACGCCCAGCACGAGATCGCCGCTGTTGTCGCCCTGACCGGCGACGGAATCACCCGCCGCCGGCGTGCCCGGAAAGAGCGCGAGTGAGGTCGACGTCGCCGTCAGCTGGCTGTCGCCGAGATCACCGTCGACGACGCCCGCGTCGATGTTGTTCAGTACGTGCAGCGTGATCGACTGATCCGCCGCGAGCGTCGGGTCGTCCGTACCCGGATCGTAGAGCGTGTCGCTCGGGTCGAAGACACCGGGCGTCGTGCCGTCATCGAAGTAGATTGCGACGAGCGTCGGATCGAAGGTGTCGTTGCCCGAGCCGTTGAAGCCCGGGCCGCTCAACCCGACGAGCGCGTAGGTGTCCTGCCCATTACCGGTATTCGTGAGCGAGAACGTCAGGACCTGATTGTTGTCGCCCGGCGCGACCGTCACCTCGTTGTTGGGATTCGCCGTGACCGTGAGCAACGTGACGTCCACGTCGAGCACTTCGGCGACGCGGATCGTCGCTGGCGGACTGTTTTCCGTAAATGGCGTTCCGTTCACCTGGAAATCGGCCGTCGCGGTATTCACGATGTCGATTCCGGCGCCGGTTCCCACGGCCCCGGCGACACTCGCCAGGAACATGCCGATCGCGTACGCCAACGCGATCCTCCCCATGATTCTCATCGGTTCCGTCCTCTGTTGGGGCGGGCCCTTCGGTCCGCCATGCTGAATCCACCGGGACGCATCCCGGCGAATGCCTCGTTCGCGGCGATGGCCCCCGCGCTCTTCGTTCGCTTCGCCGCTTCTTCGCGATCACGACGCCCACCTCATTCGACCCGCGCCCGGAAGCGGATCTCGAAGCTCGGCGGCGTGCCGCTCGAGCCCTGGAGCGCTCCGGTCGGATGGATGCGGATGGCCGTGACGCTCGCGTCGAAGCCCTCGGCGTCGGCGCTCGGCTCGAGCAGCCAGGAGCCCGAGCCATCGTCGAAATCGATGTCGTCGAATTCGTCGGCGAGTCCGCCGAAGACGACGTCGACACCACTGGGTGTCGCACCGTCGACGAAGGCGAGCGGCCCGCGATTGCCGAAATTCGCGACGTAGAGCTCGAGCTCTGCGGGGAGCGGGTCGACGATCAGGACGCTGTCGACATCGGTCGCACCGGGGCCCTGATTCGAGATGCCGATCGTGTAGACGACGTTCGCGCCGGGAATCGCCTTCGGGTTCGTCGATCCATTGACGGGATCGTCGAGCACGGAGACCGTCTTCCAGATCACGACGTCCGCGGCGTTCGCGACGACGAAGGTCCCGAGGCCGAGATCCGAGATCGTGCCCTCGTCACCCTCGCTCGCCGTGACACGCGCCGTCCAGGTTCCGATCGCCGCCGCCGAGTCGAGCGTGAACAGGTGCTCGAAGGTCTTCGTCGACGCGGTCTGCGCCGCAGCCAGCTCGTTCATCGCGACCGGACCCACGACCGTCGCGCCAGTCGCATCGACGACCTCGAGCGAGGCCGCACTGATGTCGAAGGCACCGAAGGGATCGCTCACGAGCGCGCGCAGCGAGACCGCTTGGCCCGGCGCGAAGGTCGCGGGAATCGCGCCCCCTGGATACGCCGCGTCGTAGCCGTCGACCGAGTCGACGTTCACGACCGTCGTCGCGTCGAGCTCGACGCGCGAATTTCCGGCGCCCGCCACCGCCGGAAACACGCGCAGCCGGCGATTGTTCGAGCCCGGCGAGATGTTCGTGACACTGAGCGTCACGACGTCGCCTGCCGGGAGCGTCGCCGGCAGACTCGCGCCCGGACTGAGATCGAACGTGAATTCGGTCGGCGCGCCCGGAATCGCGATCGTCTGCTCGCGGCGCGCGATCAGACCGAGACTCGTGGAGGCGACGTCGATGCGCAGCCGCCGATTGGCGGCGCCCCCGTTCGTACCGCCCTTGCGCAGCCACAGTACGACCGGGAAATCGGCGCCCGAGAGCGAGAGCGGCGCGGCGAGCGGCGGCGTGAGCGTCCAGGTCTCGCTCTCGTTCCGATCGATCACGACGTTGCCGAGCGTCGAGGTCGGCGGCAGACCGTTCGGCGCCGTGCGCGCGAGCGCCCGACTCGGCGTCGCCGCGGGGTTGCCCAGGTAGAGCTCCTTGGTGCCCTGGGCCGGGACCTGCGACTGCGAGACGATCACGTCGGGCGCCGACGGATTGCCGCCCGTGCCGACGCTGGGCGTGATCGTCGCCGTATTCGCGATGACCGTGCCCGGGGTCGCCGCGGGCGCGATCGTCACCTCGAAGACGACGTCGACCGAGCCCGAGGCCGGGACGACGATATCCTGCACGTCGACGAGACCCGTGCCGTTCGCGCCGGTCGGGGGCCCCGAAGACGCGTCGGTCGCGCCCGGCGGCAGGCTGACGACGCTCGCACCGACCCCGTTCGCCGGGACGTCGTCGGTCACGCGAGCGGTTGCCGTCGCACCGTTCGACTCCACGAGCGAGATCGTGTACTCGAGTCGGTCGCCGGGCTCGGCGTCGCCCCCGTTCAGGTCGACGACGCTCTTCGTCGACGACGAGAGGTCGGGCAGCAGCACGTTCGTCGTGATCGTCGCGCTGTCGTTAGCGCCGACGTTGTCGAAGAGCGTGCCGACGACGGTCGCCGTATTGACGACGGAGGGCGCGGCCGTCGGATCGACGAGTACGTCGAGCGCGATCGCACGCAACGAAGCCCCGGCCGCGAGCGGGCCCGGGTGGGAACAGCTGACGGTCCCACTCGCCTCGCTGCAGCTCCAGCCGACTCCGGTCGCCGCGTCGAAGGACGTCCCGGCCGGCAGGACGTCCGTCACCTGGATCGGGCCGGGCTCGTCGATCGGTCCGTTGTTCGCGACGGCGAGCGTCCAGGTCTCCACCTGGCCGGCGGCGAAGTCCCCGCTGGCGGATTTCGTGATCGCGAGATCGGCGACCGGCGTGTTCGTGACGGCGAAGACCTCGGCCGAGAGCAGGACGCGGTCACCACCGCTCGAGAAGACCGTCGAAGCGCTCGTCTGACCGGCCGAGAGCAACGGCGGCCCCAGGACATAGGAGTCGACGTCGACGCCCGGCGGCGTCGAGGTCGGCGTCGTGACGTTCGACCTCGAGTTGAATTGGTTGTTGCTGGGGTTGTCGACGTCGGAGAGAACGCTGCCCTCGAAGCGAAGCTGCTCCTGGAAGCCGTTCAGGGCGCCCGAGTTGCCGACGTCGCCCTCCCAGGTCACGTGCCCGAGGCGGCCATCGATCGGCGACGGCGGGATCACGAAGTTGTCGGGCGTGAGGGTGATCTGGCTGCCGCGAAAGTTCTGGAAGCCGTCGAAGACGTTGACGACGCGCAGCGGCTCGCTCGGGTCGTCGTAGATAACGATGAGACCCCAGCCGCCCAGGCAGACCGCGACGTTCGAGTAGGGCGGTCCCGTCGAGAAGCTCAGGTTCGAGAGCGTGTAGAGACCATTCCCGCCGGCCTGCACTTCACTCGTGACATCGGCGAAGCCGGAGAAGAACGAGTACGTCGTTCCGCCCGAGACGTAGCTCTCGTCGAAGGTGCGATCGGCGCTGACCGCGAGGTTCGACTGCGCGGGCGTCGAGAACGTGACGAGCGTGTCCGGCGCGGCGCCCGACTTGGCCCAGTAGAGATAGGCCGCGCGGATCGTCGCACCGGCGGGAACCCCGGAGAGCGAGCCCGATCCCGAGCTCGTGACGCCGCAATTGCCCACGCGAAGCGAGCCCGCCGTTCCGACGAAATCGAGATTGCCCGCAAAGCTGCGGTAGAGCGTGATGGGCACGCCCGCACCAGCCGGCGAGGGCAGACCCGTCGCGACGAGCAGCAGACACACGAACGCCACGAGCATCCCGCCGCGCCCGCCCGCAATCGCGCGCACGGGCAGCCACAGCGCTCGCACAGGCCGACTGCGCGACGCTCGTGTCGCGCCGAGCCATCCCCTCCGCACCCGAACGTGTTCCCCGCCGAAATCCGGATAGGCGCATCCGGGCAACACAGCACGTGTCGCTCGGGAGAAGATCGGGGTGGCGCGACCTCCGCTTGAAGGCTGCGCCCGTCGTTTCGCATAGAATCTCGGGGACTTAGCGTTCTCGAGACGAACCATTGCCGGCCGGGCGGAAGCTTCCGCTCCGGCTGCAGCGGCCGCGCGCAGGAGTGGCATCGGCCTTCGCTAAGGTCCGCCGCGATGGCGCCTTCGAATCCGCTCCACCCGATCGAAGCGAGCGAGCTCCACGCCCGCCGCGAACGCGTCTATCTGGTGCTGGCCGGTCTCTTTCTCGGTTCGATGACGATGCTCAACATCCTGGGCATCTCGCGCTTCATCGATCTCTCCTTCCACGTCTTCGGCGTGCGCGTGCCGATGGCGCTCGCGATCGGGGTGCTTCCCTACCCCGTCACGTTTCTGTGTACGGACTTCATCTCGGAGCTCTACGGCCAGAAACGCGCGAATCACCTCGTCTGGGTCGGCCTCTTGCTGAATCTCTGGGTCGTCGGCTTCCTCTGGCTCGGTGGCGCGCTCCCGCCAGCGGTCGCGATCGATCCCGCGACGGGGTTGCCTCCGACCGACGCCTACGATTTCGCGTTCTTTCGAATCCGATTCCTGACGATGGGTGCCGTCTTCGCTTCGATGGCCGCCTATCTCTCGGCCCAGCTCTGCGACGTGACGCTCTTCCATTTCTGGAAGCGCTTGACGAAGGGACGCCATCTCTGGCTACGCAACAATGGCTCGACGCTCGTCAGTCAGTTCGTCGATACCTTCGCCGTCATCACGATCACCCATTTCTACGCGCGGGGTCTGCCGATCGATCACGAGTCGGCGGTCTGGCCGCAGCTCTGGGTCTTCATCGCTTCCGGCTACGTCTTCAAGCTGTCGATGGCCCTGCTCGATACGATTCCGTTCTATGTGGGCGTCCACTATCTCAGTGGCTACCTGCAGGTCGACCCGAACGCCGAGCACGCCGAGGGCGAGGTCTGAGCGTCCGCGGCCGGAGCGAGCGCCGGGATCGAGCATGAGAGGAGAAGGGAGTAGAGTGGAGAGCGTGAGCTTCCGCGCGCGGCATGCCAGCGCGCCCGACTGGTATCGCGAGGCACTCGCGATTCCGCGCAGCGACGAATTCACCCCTGTCGACGGCTGTCGAATCCACTACCTGGCGTGGGGCGAGCGTGATCGACGCGGCATTCTCTTCGTGCACGGCGGCGGCGCCCACGCGCATTGGTGGACCCACGTCGCGGCCCGCTACGCCGATCGATTCCGTGTCGCCGCGATCGACCTGTCGGGACATGGCGATAGCGACAGCCGCGAGCGATACAGCCTCGAGATCTGGACCGACGAGGTGATGGCCGTCGCGCGGGCTGCTGGAATGAGTGGCCAGCCCGTCCTCGTCGGCCACAGCATGGGCGGCTTCGTCACGATCGCAACCGCCGCGCTCCATCCCCACGCGCTCGCCGGCGTCGTCGTATGCGATTCGCCGATCAACGAACCCGACCCGGAGATCGACGCGCATCGAATGGGTGCCGCCTTCGGTAAGCCGCGGATCTATGCCAGTCGCGCGGAAGCGCTCGAGCGCTTTCGGACCGTGCCGCCGCAGGACCACTACCTCGACTACGTGATGGCCGACGTCGGCTACCACTCCCTCGTCCAGGAGGGCGAGGGCTGGCGTTGGAAATTCGATCACCGCGCCTTCAGCGCGTTCGAAGAGAACCCGCGCGCCGCGGCCCGGCCCTATCTGCGGAAGGTGCGTTGTCGCCTGGCGCTGCTCGCTTCGGAATGTGGCCTCGTGACCGAGGACGTCGGCGCCTATATGTACGACCTGATGGGGCGGGTCAATCCGATCATCGAGATCCCGCTCGCCGGCCATCACTTGATGCTCGACCAACCGCTCTCGCTCATCACGGCGCTCAATACCCTGCTCGCCGACTGGGACCATTCGGAGCCGCGACGACGCGACGCCTGAGCCCGCGCTCGCTGCCAGCGGGCCTCGCGCCCGCCACGACCGACGCGCGTTCGTCCCAGCGACGTGACCCACGAGCCAGCGCGAAGGCCGCAGGCTGCGCGCAACTCTGCCTCGTAGGCGAAAGCCTTCAAGTCGTTTCGGCGACGTTCCGATCCGGGCCTCGATGGAAGCGTCGACGCCCGAAGAAGAACTCAAGCTGCTCGAGATCCGGCTGACACAGCTGAAGCTCGAGTACGAGAAGTATTTCCTCGGAACGCGGCCGACCGAGCCCTCGATGCAGCGGGCCGAGATCCAGAAGATCGTCCTGAAATGGTCCAATACCCGGATCACGAATACGGCGATGCGCTTCAAGTTCAACAGTCTGAACGGTCGCTATCAGGCCTTCAAACGACAGTGGGACAACATCCTGCGCCAGATCGAAGCGGGCACGTACAAGCGGCACGTCTTCAAGGCGGACCTACGCGATCGCGAGCGGGGAATCGATCCGAAGCAGCCAGGTCAGCCGGGCGTCGTCGCGTCGGGCTCCGACTCGAACCGGTCGGATCTCTTCGAGACCTATCGCGACGCGGTCCTTGCGACGGGCAAGAGCGCCAAGGGACTGACGCCGGAGAAGCTCCAGCAGGCGATCGCCAAGCAGGAGGCCGCCATCAAGGAGAAGTACGGCTGCGACAAAGTCGATTTCAAGGTCGTCGTGACCGATGGCAAGGTCAAGCTGAAGGCCGCGGCCGGCTAACGATACGACACGACGCGCCTGATCCGCGCGGCGGCCGGCTCAGTCCGCGTCGTTGCCCTTGACGCCCTTGACGCGGTTCTCGATCGCCGGAACCGAGGCGAGAAACTCGGCGATCGCCTCGAGATCCTCGCGCGGGAGCTTCGAGTAGCCGTGCTCGATCACCTCCGACATCAGGCCTTGCGTGTCGTCGCCCTCGGGCTTGAGACCGGTCTCGAGATACCAGACGAGATCCGCTCGCGACCATTTCCCGATCCCGGTCTCGTCGTGCGGGGTGATGTTGGGCGCGAGCTCGCCCTCGGGCCCCTCGCGTGAGCCCGCGAGTCGGAGCGAGTCGTCGAGCCCGCCGGTTAGCGTGCGCGGCGTATGACACTCGCCGCAATGCGCCGCCGCCTCGACGAGATAACGCCCCCGATTCCAGCTCGTCGATCGCCCGGGGTCGGGCTCGACCCGACCCAACGTGAAGTTGAGGAGCTTCCAACCTGCGATCGTCGCGCGCCACGAGAAGGGGAAGGGCGCCTCCGGCGCCTTGTTGGCGCGCTCGATCGGCGGCAGCGAATCGAGATAGGCTGCCAGATCGATCAGATCTTCGTCGCGTAGCCCCGTGAAAGACGTGTAGGGAAAGACCGGAAAATAGTGCTCGCCAAAGGGCGAGACGCCCTCCCGCATCGCGCGCACGAAGTCCGCGTCGCTCCAGCCCCCGATTCCCGTCTCGCGATCGGGTGTGATATTCGTGCTGTAGAAGACACCGAACGGTGTCTCGAGCGCCCGACCGCCGGCCAGAGGCGGAGCGGTCTCCCCCTCGCCGGGATAGTTCGTATGGCAGGTGCAGCCACCCGTCGCCTCGAACACACGGCGTCCGGCCACGGGATCACCCCGCTCGGCCGTCGCCTCGGCGGAGGCGACGCGCGCACCGCCTGCCACGGCGATCGCGATCGCCAGCGCGATTGCGATCCGAGCCAGCACCGCGCGCCCGGAAGCCTCGCGCGCCCGCATCCTATTCGTTCTTGTAGGATTCTTCTTTCGGCTTGCGGAAGGGTTTGTGGCAACCGCTGCAGCTCTTGCCGAGCGCCTTCATCGCCGGCCCGATCGCGGCGGGATCGGGACCCGCCGCCGCCTGTTGGAGGCCACGCGCGGCCTGCTCGAAGTCGGCGATCGCCTCCTCGAATTTGGCCCAGTCCTGCCAGATGTCGGCCTTGGCGTCGGTCGGACCGGCCGTGATCCGCTGCTTGAAGGCGGGCCCGATCAATGGGGCGCTATCGGCCATCTGTCCGGCGTGGATCGCGATCGCACCCGGTACCTCGAGACGATTCTTGAGGATGTCACCGATCGCGCCCATGTTCGCTCCGACTGCACCCATCACCTTCTGCCGGTAGCCGATCTGCGCGGCCGCCGCCTCGTCGGAGCTGCTCGCATGACTGTCGGCGAGGCCGGCCCCTGCCATGACGATCGCTGCCCAGCAGACGAGCGCGACGCATGCGATCCGCGGGGCGTCTGCAGGCCCGGACGCGGCGGACGACGGGCCGTGCGGGCGGCGAACGCGTGGAGTCCGAGAACCTTCGAAACGGAACGAGCTGCGATGCATGAAACCTCCGGGTGCCTCGAGGACGCGACCGCGCGCGGTATCGAGAGACGGCAAAGAAAGCAGGCTGAGTCACGGAAGGGAAGCAGCTCGCGACGACGGCCGCCAGCGATCCGGGGGCGCGCCGGAGTCTCGACGCTAACGCCTCGCCAGCAAAGAGCTTTCCTCGTGATGCAGCAGAGGCTCTCGGGACGAAGGGTCGGTCTTCGATTGGCAGAGCGGGCCCCGAGACCCGAGCCCGAGACGGCGGGCCTTGCTCGAAGATCAGGCGGGCCTCTCGGCGACGAAGCGCGCCGCGAGCTCCATACGCCAATTCTTCGCACCCGTGTCGACGATCCAATGCACTTCGCTGCTCCGCGCTCGAACGACGGGCTCGAAGTCCGCCACGCTCGCTGCGTATTGTTCGGGGCCCGCATCCGACGGGTCACGCCCCTCCGCACGCCGCCGGGCGAGCCGTTCGAGCGTCGTCTCGCGCGCGCAGCGTGCCTCGACGATCACGACCGGAAGGTCGCGTTCGGCGGCCCAGTCGAGCACCGCGGCGCGGTGGGCCGCCTTCGAGTAGGTCGCGTCCAGGATCACGCTCCGCCGCGCCTCCGCGACGGGCTCGGCGCGCGGCAGCAGGCCCGCGTAGACGGCGTCCTTCCACTCGTCGCGGTATTGCTCGTCGGCCGCGATGCCGAAGAGCTCCGCATAGCGTTTGCGCACGCGATCGGAGGCGATGATCGAGCCGCCCGACGCTTCGGCGAGGGCGCGGGCGACGCTGCTCTTGCCGCTTCCGACGACGCCGCACATGAGGAAGAGCGTCGCAGGCGGGCGGTCTTCGAGCACACGAATCGCCAGCTCGAGCATGTCATCGAGCGAATGACCCTCGTCGGAGGCACCCGCGATTCCCGCGACCTTGGCCCGCACGCAGGCCGCATTCGCGACGAAATGATCGAGCAGGGCGACCGCCGAATAATCGTCGCTCTCGAAGAGGTAGTGCTGCAGGAATTCTCGACTCTCCCGCTCGGCGCCTTCGCGCAGGAGATCCATCACGAAGAAGCCCAGATCGTTCGCGGGATCGGTCTGGCGAAGGGCCGCATCGAACTCGAGGCAATCGATCACGACCGGTGACGCATCGGACTCGAACCAGACGTGTTCGAGCCGCAGGTCGCCGTGGCCATCGACGAGCAGCCCGAGGCGGCGGCGGCGCTCGAGCCAGACCGCGGCTCGCGCGAGGCGCGCACGCCGCAGCCCGTCGAGTCGACGCAGTCGCGACGCCTCGACGTGATCCGCGAGCGCAACGAGATTGTCTTCGCCGGGCTTGGCGACGCGGCGGAGCAGCCCAGCCTCGTCGGGTCGTTCGGCGCGAGGCAGGCGATGCGCCGCATGAAAGCGCGCGAGACGTGAGGCGAGCGCTTCGATCCGTGCCCGATCCAGGAGGCCTGCGCGCAGCTGCGTCTGCGCGTCCGTCCCCGCGGCGAGGCGTCGCATCACGACGCAATGCTCCGGGCGACCGGCCGTTGCGCGCGCCCCCGCCTGGCCCGCGGCGCCCGGGTCGCCACCCTCGTCGAGCGACTCCGCGACAGCGCCGATCCGCGCTTCGCCCTCGACGACGAGGAGCGGCGCCACGCCGAGGTAGACGTCGCGCGCCAGCCGCCGATTGAGCGACACCTCGCGTAGCGAGTCCGCATCGCGGGCGGCGCGTCGTCCGAAGTCGAGAAAGCCGAGCGCGACGGCCTTGTGGAATTTGTAGACACGCTCGCCCGTCAGGAAGAGGTGGGAGATATGGGTCTCGATGTGCTCGATCCCCTGACGCGCGCTCGCATCGTGCGGATAGGCGTCCGGTCGCAGCAGCGCTGCCACCTGCGCATCGGACAAGGCGGCTTGCGAGATCGCTTCATCGCCGCTCGTCGCGTCGGTCGACGTCCTGACAGGATCGGAATCCGACTCCACGGCTACTCCCCGGCGCGCACCGCGCTGCGAGCTCTCCGGCACTCGATCTTCAGTGACGCTCGACGTCGCGCGCGAGATCGACCGTCTTCGAGTCGGGTCTCCCGCCAGTCGGCTCGCCACCAGGGACCCCGTCCTCGCCGTTCTCCGCCACCCGATGTCGCGACAGGAGGCCACCTGCCGCATCGAGGATCGGTCGCTCGAACGCTGCTTCCTCGATTCCGTAGCCAGCTTGCCGCAGCACACCGACGAACGCTCCGATCACGTCGTCGACCTCGATTCCGGGCGCGAAATCCGAAACGCCTCCGGCCGTCGCGGGCTCGAAGTCCAGCTCGAGCGCCGCATAGACGGGAATCAGGATCTCGCGCAGCCAGGCGGTCGCGCCGACCGTCAGCACGCCGCCCACGTGCGCACCACCTCGAATCACGCGTTGGCCGACGCCCATCACCTTGGTATGGCCGCCGATGTTGACGCTGAATTCACCGGGGCAGTACTCGCCGGGCACCTCGCCGACGCGCGCATCGAGTCCGAGCACGCGAAGCGAATCGACCACCCAAGCGGAGAGGCGTTCGAAGCGGGCCCGGATCCCCGATCGCGGGTCCGCATCGGGACACGCCCAGGCAAACGCCATCGACTGCTCGAGAAAGACGGCCGCGTGTCCTCCCGCCAGCCGAACGACGGACTCGAAGCCCGATGCGCGTGCGATCTCGACCGCTCGGGCGAAGCCCGGGCGACGAAGATCGAGGCTAGAGAAGAGCAGTGCGTTGTCCGGCGGGTAGAGCCGCAGGCTCTCGCCGGTCTCGGCTGCGGCTACGCTGCGCAACATCGCGTGTGAGACGGCGGTATCGAAGACGGCGCGCCCCGCGAAGCGGTCGCGGTAGAGCCGGATCGGCGCGGTCGGTCGCGTGTCTGCCGTGCGCGCCAGAGCCCGACTCCCGGGTCCGGCTAGCGGCCCAGTACGTCGAGCTCGAGCTCCGCCCGCGCCACCACCGCGGCGAGCCGGGCCCGCTCGCCGACGTTCTCGTCGATATCCGGAATCGCGAGCAAAGCCTGGCTCGCCTCGTTCTGGCGCGCCTCGACCTCCGCGCGGTCGAGCCGACTCGCGAGCGAGCAGCCGTCGACGAGCACGACGACCCGCTTGCCGTCGACCTCGGCGAAGCCGCCCGTGATCGCGGCCCATTCGTTGCCGCTCGCGCGAATGATCTCCATCGGCCCGTGCTTGAGCGGAGTCAAGAAGCGCTCGTGGCTCTCGAGGACGCCGAAATCGCCGGCCTCGCCGGGCAGCACGACCTGCTCGACCTCCTCGGAGAGCGCCTCTCCCTCCGGCGTCACCACGACTAGTTCAACAGCCACTCTTCATTCCCTCGCTCGCGCCGCTCGCTCGCGCCGCCGGCTCAAACCAGCGTCTTGGCCTTCTCGACCGCGCTCTCGATGTCGCCCACCATGTAGAAGGCCTGCTCGGGCAGCTCGTCGTGCTTTCCGTCGAGGATCTCGCGGAAGCCCCGGATCGTGTCCTCGAGGCGCACGTAGACGCCCGGCGTACCGGTGAACTGCTCGGCGACGTGGAAGGGCTGGGACAGGAAGCGTTGGATCTTGCGCGCCCGCGCGACCGTCAGCTTGTCCTCTTCGGAGAGCTCGTCCATGCCGAGAATCGCGATGATGTCCTGCAGGTCCTTGTATGCCTGGAGCGTCGACTGCACGCCACGCGCGACCTCGTAGTGCTCGTCGCCGACGACCTGCGGATCGAGGATCCGCGAGGTCGAGTCCAGCGGGTTGACCGCGGGGTAGATGCCGATCTCGGTCAGTGCACGATCGAGCACGGTCGTCGCATCGAGATGCGTGAAGGCCGTCGCAGGCGCCGGATCCGTCAGGTCGTCCGCCGGCACGTAGATCGCCTGGACGGACGTGATCGATCCCTTGTTCGTCGACGTGATGCGCTCCTGCAGCTCGCCCATGTCGGTCGCCAGCGTCGGCTGATAGCCGACCGCCGAGGGAATCCGACCGAGCAGCGCCGACACTTCCGAGCCGGCCTGCGTGAAGCGGAAGATGTTGTCGACGAAGAGCAGCACGTCCTTGCCCTCTTCGTCGCGGAAATACTCGGCGGCCGTGAGTCCCGTCAGACCGACCCGCGCACGCGCGCCCGGCGGCTCGTTCATCTGACCGTAGACGAGCGCCGCCTTGTCGAGCACGGTCGACCCGTCGGAGAGCACGGAGTCCTGCATCTCGTGCCACAGGTCGTTGCCCTCGCGCGTCCGCTCGCCGACACCCGCGAAGACCGAGTAGCCCGAGTGCTCCTTCGCGATGTTGTTGATCAGCTCCATGATGACGACCGTCTTGCCGACGCCGGCGCCGCCGAAGAGGCCGACCTTGCCGCCCTTGTTGTAGGGCGCGATCAGGTCGACGACCTTGATGCCCGTCTCGAGCACCTCGACGCTCGTCGACTGGTCGACGAACTCGGGAGCCGGGCGATGGATCGGGTAGGTCATCTTGGCATCGATCGGTCCGCGCTCGTCGACCGGCTCGCCGACGACGTTCATGATCCGACCGAGGGTCTCGGGACCGACGGGAATGCTGATCGGTGCACCCGTATTCGCCACCTCCTGACCACGACGCAGACCGTCGGTCGTGTCCATGGCGATCGTCCGCACGGTCTTCTCACCCAGATGCAATGCGACCTCGATGATCAGATTCTCCTGTCGATCGTCGATCGCCGGGTTCGTCGTCTTGAGCGCCGTCAAGACCTCCGGCAGATCGCCGCTCTCGAACTCGACATCGACGACCGGCCCCATCACCTGCACGATCCTGCCACTACTCATTCGTCTTCTCCATCCCGGCGGGCCCACGCTCGCCATTCGCCCACCCGCTTCGATTTCCCCGAGACACAGCGCCCGCCCAATCCGGACGCGATCAATCCAAGGCCTGTGCCCCCGTCACGATCTCGACCAGCTCGCCCGTGATCGCCGCCTGGCGAGCCCGGTTGTATTGCAGCGTGAGCTTCTCGATCAGCTCTTCCGTGTTCTTGGTCGCCGACTCCATCGCGGTCATGCGCGCCGCGTGCTCGCCCGCCTGATTCTCGAGCAGTGCGCGAAAGACCTCGATCTCGACCGCCTTCGGCACGAGCGCCGCGAGGAGCGCCTCCGGATCCGGCTCGATCTCGTAGGCCGAGGCGTCGTCGTCGGCTGGACTCGCGCCCGCGTCCGCCGCAGCCGGCGGCGGGGTGAAGGGCAGTAGCTGACTGCGGCGTGGCCGCTGGTTGAGCGTCGAGACGAACTCGCTGAACACGAGCACGACCTCGTCGAGCTCGCCGGCTTCGTAACGACGCGCCATCTCGCGGGCGACGTCGGCGGCCTGCTGATAAGTGACGTCGCCGTCGATCGGGGCGCTGTAGCTGATCTGCTTGGCGCGGCGGCGCGAGAAATATTCGCCCGCCTTCTTGCCGAGCAGCGTGAGCCCGACCTGCGCGAACTCCTCGCCACGCTCGGCGAGCACGGCATCCGCTTCCCGCAGCACCGCCGAATTGAAGGCGCCGGCCAGGCCGCGATCGGAGGTGATCACGATCAGCTCGAGCGAGCGCCCCCGGCCGTCCTGCCCCGTCTCGTGGACTTCGAGCAGCGGATGCGATTCCTCGAGTGCACCGCGCGAGACCTCCTCGAGCGTGGCGCGCATGCGCGTCGCATAGGGTCGCGCGTTCTCGATCGCCTCCTGGGCGCGACGCAGCTTGGCCGCCGCCACCATCTTCATGGCGGAGGTGATCTTCTGGGTCGACTGGACGGTCGTGATGCGTCGCTTGATGTCGCGCAGATTCGCCACGCGTCAGGCCGCCTGGGTCGAGGCCGCGGCCGTCGGCTGGAACACGTTCGCGAACTCGTCGAGCGCCGCGACCAGCTTCTGCTCCGTTGCCTCCTCGAACTTCCCGCTCGTGCGGATCTCGTCGAGGATGTCCTTCTTGTGCGAACGCATCCAGTCGAGCATCTCGCGCTCGTAGCGCTGGATATCCGTCAGCTCGAGCTGGCGAATCCAGGAGTCGCGATCGTTCTGGGGCTGCGGCGTCGAGGAGTAGATCGAGACGACCTGCTCTTCCATCGCGAGCGGCGAGTACTGCCCCTGCTTCAGGATCTCGGTCTGGCGCTCGCCGTTGGCCAGCTGCTCCTGCGTCGCGGCATCCAGATCGGAGCCGAACTGCGCGAAGGCAGCCATCTCACGATATTGGGCGAGATTCAGCTTGAGCTGACCCGCAACCGACTTCATCGCCTTCTCCTGGGCGGCGCCACCCACGCGCGAGACCGACAGGCCGACGTTGATCGCCGGGCGGATGCCCGAGTTGAACAGATCCGTCTCGAGGAAGATCTGGCCGTCCGTGATCGAGATGACGTTGGTCGGAATGTAGGCCGAGACGTCGCCGCCCTGAGTCTCGATGATCGGAAGCGCGGTGATCGACCCGCCGCCGAGCTCGTCGGACAGCTTGCAGGCGCGTTCGAGCAGGCGCGAGTGGACGTAGAAGACGTCGCCGGGATACGCCTCGCGTCCCGGTGGTCGGCGCAGCAAGAGCGAGAGCTGGCGGTAGGCCACGGCCTGCTTGCTCAGATCGTCGTACACGATCAGCACGTGCTTGCCGTTGTGTCCGAAATGTTCGGCCATCGTGACGCCAGAGTAGGGCGCGATGTATTGCAGCGGCGCGGGATCCGAGGCGGTCGCCGCCACGACGATCGTGTAGTCCATCGCCCCGAACTGCTTCAGCTTGTCCGTCACCTGCGCCACGGTCGACTGCTTCTGACCGATTGCGACATAGACGCAGATCACGTCCTTGCCCTTCTGATTGATGATCGTGTCGATCGCGATCGCCGTCTTGCCCGTCTGGCGATCGCCGATGATCAGCTCGCGTTGGCCACGACCGATCGGCACCATCGCGTCGACGGCCTTGATGCCGGTCGCGAGCGACTCGTCGACCGACTTGCGCGCGACGATGCCCGGCGCCTTGAGCTCGACCTGGCGGGTCGTCTCGGCCTGGATCGGTCCCTGCCCGTCGATCGGCACGCCGAGCGCGTCGACCACGCGACCGAGCAGCGCGTCGCCGACCGGCACCTCGATGATCCTGCCCGTCCGCCGGACGAGGTCGCCTTCCTTCACGCTACGGCCCGAGCCCATGATCGCGACACCGACATTGTCCTCTTCGAGGTTGAGGACCATGCCGCGCAGCCCACCGTCGAACTCGACGAGCTCGCCGGCCAGTGCGTTGTCCAGCCCGTAGACGCGAGCGATGCCGTCGCCGGCATTCAGGACGGTACCGGTCTCGGCGACGTCGATCTCACGATCGTAGTCCTTGATCTCCCGCTTTAGGATGTCGGTGATTTCTCCGGGCTTGATGTCCATGTCTCAGGATCCCTTCGTAGCGTTCGATCCGGTGTCCAATCCGGCACCGGCGAGAGAGTTGCGCAGCTGGCCGAGCTGCGTGCGGAGGCTGCCGTCGAAGACGAGATCGCCGACCTTCGCGATCGCGCCGCCGATCAGCGACGGGTCGACCTCGATCTCGAGTCGGACCTCCTGCCCGGTCCGTTCGGAGAGCGCCCGGCGCAGGCGGTCCTTGCGACGATCGTCGAGCGGGCTCGCCGACACGATCTCGGCGGTCACGAGGCCCTCGGCCGCATCGGCGAGCTCGCCGTAGGCGGAGACGATCGAGCCGAAGTCGATCAACCGCCGTTGGTCGATCAGATAGGCGAGGAAATTCTGCACGACCGGGCTCGTACCCGTGGTCGCCGCGATCGCCCGCAAAGCCGACTTGCGTTCGCTCGCCGGATGGAGCGGCGTGAGCAACGCGTCGCGCAGCTCGCGACTGTCCGCGAAGATCCGACCGAGCTCTTCGAGCTCGGCACGCACCTCACGATGGCGATGTTCGTCCTGCGCGAGACCGAAGAGGGCCTTCGCATAACGATAGGCCGCCGTTCCGCCCTTCATGCCCTCGACCCTCCGCTGCCCACACTCGAATCACCCGGCTCGACGCGCGTGATGAACTCGTCCATCAGCCGATCGCGATCCGACTCTGCGACGTTGTCGGTCAGCTTGCGCGCTGCGAGCTCGAGCGCGAGGTCCGCCGCCTCGTCGCGCAGCTCCGCTTGTGCGCGCCACAGCTCCTGGTCGACTGCGGACTTGGCATCGTTACGGATGCGGTCTGCGGTCGCGCGCGCGTCGGCGAGGATGCGTTCCGCCTCCTCCTCGGCGCGCTGACTCGCGCCCTCGCGAATCTCCTCCACCTCGGACGACAGATCGACCAGACGCCGCTGGAGCTCGGCGTTCCGCTGTTCGGCCTTGTCGAGCAGCTCCGAAGCCGTGGTGAGCTCCGTCTTGATCTCCGTCCGGCGACTCTCGAAGAAGGCCTGGATCGGCTTGCGCGCGAAGTAGGCGATGATCCCGACGATCAGGAGCAGGTTGAAGCCCTGCCACATCGCCTCTTTCAAGGGGTCGTGATCGTCTCCTCCGCCCGCCGCGCGCGCAGTAGCTGCGAAGAGGACGAGGCACGCGACGGGCAGCAGACGAGCGAATCGATCGATCGGTTGTCTCACAGCGCCCGCCCCAATACCTGCTCCGCAGCTGCCGTCGCCAGCTCCTCGGCGCTCGCACGCAGCCCGCTCCGGGCGCTCTCGAGTGAGCGACCGAGCTCGGCGCGCGCCCGTTCGAGCTCACCCTCGGCCTCACTGCGCGCCTGGCCCGTGAGCGCCTGCTGCTCCTCGCGCGCTCGCGCGAGCTGTGCTTGACGCGTCGCTTCGGACTCGGCTCGGGCTTCGCGAATCGCCGTCTCGTACCGGTCGAGCACCGTATCCGCGTCGCGCTCTAGCTGCTCCGAACGCTCACGCGCCCCCGCGATGCGATCGGCGCGCGCGTCGATTGCGCGGAAGATCGGCTGGAAGATCAGCGCGTTCAGCGGAAAGATCAGCAGCACGAAACCGATCAGCATGATCCAGAGCAGTCCGAGATGATTCTCGGTTCCGAACAGGCCGAAGAGCGCATAGTCGGGAATCAGCTCGAGCTTGTCGGCCGCCCGGATCGGGCTGGCCGAGAGTGCGTACACCAGCACGAACGCGCCGGCGCGCGCCGGTGTTCGGCAGATGCGGTGGATTCGCGATCGCAGCAGTCGCGCTGTCTTCATGTCCTGTTCGTGCCCTGTCGCCCGTCTGTTTCGTGCCAGCCGTCGTTCTCGCCTGGCTCGCCGCCGTCCGACCGGTCGCCGGCCCGGTCGGCCGGGACTCGACCGGAGCGACTCGGTTTCGAGTGCATTCATTTCTACTCTCGCCCAACGCGCCCGCGTCGCCCCGTCCGGCGACCGTCCGCGATGGCCGGATCGACTGAACGATGCGGTCGAGTCGGGTAAACGCCGCCTTCTGTCGTTGCTCGCCGATCGAGGTCGCTAGCCGTCCGTCGTATTCGATCCGTGAGCTCCTGGACGGGCTCTTCTCGATCCGGATCTCGATCCGGACACGATCGCCTTTCCGGCGATCGCGTGTGCGATCTGTCACTACGAGCCCGCATCGCGCGAGCCACCATCGTTCCGTTCGTCGGCGACCGCCCATGCCCGCTGGTGACCGTCGGCGACGATCACCTTCGTCCATCAGCCACGTCCATCCGCCACGCTCTGCGAGTCCAGCCGGCTGTCGCGCGGCCCGGTCCGAGCTGATCCGATCCGGCCTCGGGCCGAGGCGCCGTCGCCAGCGTGGGTACCACGAAAGCCCCGCGCGTGGAGAGCGCCGCAACGATTTGTTGACTGATCGGTCCGAACCCGAATTCGCCGCGCCCGGCGAGCCGCCGGAATCGCGTGACGACGTCGAGCGGCGCCAAGTTTTGCACCCGGAGGATCCCAATTCAATGGCCGAAACGCGCCGAGAGCGCTTTCGCGGTCGGGTCCAGCAGGGTGTGAGAGGACCCGGAGCGAGCTCGGACCCCGGGACCGGGATGCGGATGCCCGCTGGCGGAGAGGATCGGAGGGGGAGCTGTCCTCTGCACGACATGCCATGACATGCCGAGCCGCTAGAAGCCGACCCTCGCCTCGCCGATCCAGACCGCGTCGTCGTCGACCTCGACGACCGGTGCCTCGAGATCGCCCTCGAAGCGAGCGCGCCCAGCCAGCTTCGCACGGGTGCGAGCGACCACGGGACCCAGGATCTCGCCCCGGCAGTCCACGATCTCGCAGTCGATGATTCCCTCGACGCGGGCGCCGGCGTCGAGCACGAGGGTGCCGGGGCCCTTGACGCTGCCGCCGACGCTGCCGGCGATCCGGGTCCGCCCCACGACGGCCACCTGACCTTCGAAGCTGCCGCCGGCAGGGACCAGCGGGACCGCCCCGGCGTCATCCTCCGCGAAGGCCGAGCTCATGATCCCGCCAACGCCGATTCGCCGAGCAGCATCGCACCGATCCGCTCTAGATCCTCGAGGTCGAAATAGTTGACCTCGATCTTGCCGCCGCCGTCCGAGTTCGGATGCAGCGAGACCTTCGTCTGGAGGCGCCGTTCGATCCGCTCCACGTAGGCCCGGGTATCCGCATCCAGCACCGGCGCGGCCGCCTTCGGTCGATTGGCAGAACGCGCCGACTTGCGGCCCCCGCCGTTCGCCTCGCGAGCGAGCTGCTCCGTCGCGCGGACGGAGAGGGATTCCCGCTGGACGCGAGCGCTCAAGGCCTCGCGCGCTTCGAGGTCCTCGACCTGAAGCAGCGCCTTGGCGTGCCCCATGCTGAGCCGCGCGTTCTCGACGTCGGTCTGGATCGTGCGGGAGAGGTCGAGCAGCCGCAGGTGATTCGCGACCGAGGAGCGATCCATCGCGACCTTCCGCCCGATCTCCTCCTGCGTATGTCCCGCCTCGGACAACGCCTGATAGGCATGGGCGAGCTCGATCGGATTGAGATCCTGGCGCTGGACGTTCTCGACGATCGCCAGCTCGAGCCGATCCGCCGGAGCGACGTCGAGAACGACCGCGGGAATCGAGCGTCGACCGGCGCGTTGGCTGGCCCGAAAGCGGCGCTCTCCCATCACGAGCTCGTAGCGATCACCCGCCCGCCGTACGACGACCGGTTGCAGCACGCCGTGCTGACCGATCGAGCGCGCCAGCTGATCGAGCGCGACGGGATCGAATTCACGCCGAGGCTGTTCCGGGTTCGGATCGATCAGTGCGAGATCGAGCTCCTCAGGTCCTCTTGGGCCCGAATCCGGGCGTTCGTCCTGGCGCCCGTCCAGCTTCGAGGCGACACGGTCGAGTGTCGCCCGGCGATCCTCTCCCGCCTCCGAGGCCCGCGTGCGTGCGCGGGCCTCGGAGGCGGAGGGCTCCGACGGCCGACGGGGGGCCGTCTGGCCGGTGCGATTCGGATTCGAGATCAGCGCGCCGAGTCCCCTGCCCAGCCCACGTCGTTGACTCATTCGAAGCTCCTCTCTCGCAGGTGCGTCGCCTTCGCTTCGCCCGCGGATTACGCCGGCGTATCCGTGGCCTCGACGGCTTCCGCGGACGTCCCGGCCTCCGCGCGATCGGTGGTCTGCGTCGTGTCCATGGCTTCGACGCCCGAGCTCGCCGCTTCCGGCGCCGCGGCCTCCGACACGCGCCTTGCCTCCGATCCCGGCGAAGCGAACCCGAGCGCCGGCGGCTTGCGCGGCGGGCCCGAGAGCTCGAGCTGCGCCAGCAATTCGTCGGCCAGCTTCTTGTAGGCGACGGCGCCCTTCGAATGAATGTCGTAGAGCAGGATGGGCTGTCCGTGGCTCGGCGCTTCGGACAGCCGCACGTTGCGCGGAATTCGGGTCCGATAGACCTTGTCGCCGAAGTGGCTACGGACCTCGGCCTCGACCTGGCGCGCGAGGTTGTTTCTCTGGTCCGCCATCGTGAGCAGGATTCCCTGGATCTCGAGACGCGGATTCAGCTCCCCACTCACCAGATCGACCGTCTCGACGAGATTCGCCAACCCCTCGAGGGCGTAGTATTCACACTGTAGTGGAATCAATACAGAATGAGCTGCGGTCAACGCATTCAGCGTCAGCAGCCCGAGAGACGGCGGGCAATCGATCAAGATGATGTCGTACGCGTCGCCCATGGCGCGGATCGATTGCGCCAGGCGGAACTCGCGGGCCTCTTTCGAAACGAGCTCGATCTCGGCGCCGACCAGGTCGCGACCCGCCGGCACGACGTGCAGCGTCTCGAGCTCCGTCTCGTACGCGCAATGCGTGAGCGGCATTTCGTCGATCAGGGCATCGTAGATCTGTCGCTCGGCGCCGCTGATGCCGTAGGCGCTGCTGGCGTTGGCTTGAGGATCGATGTCGATCAGAAGTGTCGGCCGCTCGGAGGCCGCTAGACAAGCCGCGAGATTGACGGCCGTCGTCGTCTTGCCGACGCCACCCTTCTGGTTGACGATCGCAATCACACGCGGACTCGAAGCCATGCGCCCCCTCGCTCGACCTCTCGTCTCGATAGGTACCACAGTCTCGCGCGAATGCGACGGACTGTTGCTCGAGAGTTGCATGCGAGTTTTCGCGTCTGGCGTCTGGTCACCGAGCTTCGTCGGTTGCCTGATCCGTCAGGAGAGGCCCGAGCAGATCAGTCCGGCAGCCGTCTCGATAGCCAGAGTCGACGCGTGACGTCCGTATTCGGAATCCGGTAAGTCCGGCTGGTGCAGGGCTCGAAGCCAGCCGGGCTCTCGGGCCGGTCCGCGCCATCGGATGCGGGAAGCACGAGAAGGCTCGTTCCGTGTGTCCACTCGGCCATCAGCGAGAGGGCTTGCTGGGGACTCGTCATGGCCTGCGCGATGATCAGGTCCGATGGACGAATCTCGATGGCGTCCGATCGACCCAACAGGGGTGTCACCTGAGTCAGCCGGAGCTGCCGGCACGCCTCACGTTGGAAGTGATGGCGCTTGAGACGGGACTCGACGAGGCAGACCTCCAGTCGCGGGAAGAGGATCGCGATCGGTAGACCGGGAAAGCCGGCACCCGATCCTAGATCGGCCAGAGTTCTGCAGGTGTCGAGCTCGGGCAGGGCTCGCGTGAGCGCAGCGGCGTCGAGGACGAGGCGCGCGGCGATCTCCTCGGCGCTCCGGTGGCCGGTCAGATTGAGCCGGCTCCGCCAATGATCGAGCAGCATTACCAGGTCCGCCAGGCATCCAAGGCGGTCCCGATCGCGAGCCAGGCCGAGCTCGGCGAGTCCGTCGCCGAGGATGGAGTCGACGGCGCTTCGTGATGCGGTGTTGGACTGATCGCTTCTTCGCAAGGAGGATTTCCTGATGCGCGCGGCAGCTTCCATTGGGAGGCTCGGTGTTTCACGTGGAACGGAATCCGCTGGAATAAGCATCATAGGGCGATGACGTCTGCAGCGCGTAGGGACGCATCGTCGGGAGGTTGGTGCCTCCCCGACCCATCGGACATCCTCGAGTTGGTGAATCAACAACATCCAACGAGAGGAGGAAGCACCGATGGAACGATACATCGGGCTCGATGTACACGCGGGCAGCTGCACGCTGGCGGTGGTCTCGCAGGCCGGTCGTCGGTTGAAGGACTTCCCGGTCGAAACGAACGGGCAGTCGCTGGTCGAAGCGGTTCGGATGATCCCGGGGCAGAAGCATCTGGTCTTCGAAGAAGGGCTACAGAGTGGGTGGCTCTACGAGATGCTGAAGCCCCACGTCGCCGAAGTCGTGGTCGCGGGGGTCGCGCGCAGTCGCGGCATGAAGAGCGACAAGATCGACGCCTACGCGTTGGCGGAGAAGCTGCGTACGGGATCCCTCGACAAGCAGATCTTCAAGGCGCCCCGCCGGTTCGCGAAGCTGCGCGAGCTGTCGTTGGCTCATGTGACCCTGGTGCGCGATGTCGTTCGTGTCCAAGCACGGATCAAGAGTCTCTATCGATCCCGTGGCGTCTCGGTCTCAGGGACCGAGGTCTATACGCTTCGTCATCGCGAGAGATGGCAGGCAGAGCTTCCCTCGAGTGTTCAACCGCGCGCATCACGCCTCTACGCCCAGCTCGACTTCTTGACGGAACAGAAGAAGGAAGCCGAGAAGGATCTTCTTCGGGAGTCCAGGAAACATCCGATCGTCGAGATCCTCGAGACGGCTCCGGGGTTCGGTCCGATCCGCGCCGCTCGGTTGGTTCCGATCGTGATCACACCGCATCGGTTCCGGACGAAGCGGCAGTTCTGGAGCTACTGCGGCTTCGGGATCGTGACGCGCTCGAGTGCGGACTGGAAGCAGATGCCGGATGGAGAATGGATCCGAGCTCGGTTGCCGCAGACTCGAGGTCTGTCGCGCCAGCACAATCATGCACTGAAGGCGATCTTCAAGGGCGCCGCGACGACGGTGATCCAGGGCGGCGATCGGGATCCGATCTACACGCGGTACCAGAGGCTTCTGGATGGCGGC
Source organism: Myxococcota bacterium (assembly GCA_965223565.1). GTDB lineage: Bacteria > Myxococcota_A > UBA9160 > UBA9160 > UBA4427 > UBA4427. The sequence goes on from CBDCWV010000015.1 coordinate 167,057, forward strand.
ACGAAGCCGAACCTGGCGAGACTGAGTCTGGCCCGGATGATCGCGGCGACGGTGCTCGCGATGTGGAAGAACGAGGAGGTCTACGAGCCGGAGCGGGCTCGGTCGGCGACGGCGACACGGCGGAACGGCGAAGACGGGTAAGGCCGCGAACGAGTCTCCGTGAGATCATGATCGCAGGACGCCTCTGCGAAGAGGGTTCGAAGGTGAGCATCCGTATTCCCGCTGGCCCCGTTGCGAGAGAACGGAGGTCCTAGGAATAAGCTATGCCCCTTCGAAGAACCGAACGAAGCGATGGCCGATCGAGGCCCGGATGGAAGGATGGTTCTCACTCGCGCGAGCGCGGTGTGAAGAGCACGCTCAGCCGACAATCGCGAGGCGAGATGGTGATCATCGGAAAGACTTCGACGGCCGAATCACTCGACTTCGTCCTGGCCGCCCGCCAGGACCGTCGAGCGCCTGAACACTCTCGAGGCAGTCCAGCCAGACCGTGGGCAGACGTCCGGATCGGCAGATCTGCGGAAATAGGGGAGCTGCGTCTTGCGCTCCCACCCTATGGAAGGCGAATATGGACTGGAGTGTTTCACGTGGAACGTTGCGCGCAGCCGGTAGGCAAGACGACTTCGAAAGCCGGTAGGCCGCAGGCAACGAGATCGCCCAGGCGGCTGTTCCACGTGGAACGCGATCGAGATTCACTCCGATCGAGACGTATGGTTCCACGTGGAACGCAATTCACGCTTTGGTCGCGCGGATACCCGCGGAATCCAGCCTTCCCGAGTCGACGATCTACGCGATTCGCGCGCTCACCCGAATCCGCCCACCACTCGAATGACGGACTCTCTCGAGCAGACTCCAACCGCTCGACTGCGGCGTACGGATTCGCACCTGGTCTTCGACTCGGGTCCGAGCTGCTACGGTATCGCGCTCGGCTGAGCGCCCATCCCGATCTGCGTACAACAAACGACACGCCGAGCGACAGAGAGGCGGCGGCACGCCGCCTCCCGCGATCTCTTCTCGCGGCGGCTGAGAATCGGGTCTCAGTCACAGCGCTCAGGAGGATTCTTCGAGCGCTTCTTCGTACTCAGGAGCGGCCTCGGGTACCACCAGAACCTGCCGGTAGCGACCCTCTCCGATGCTCATGGTCGCAACGCCGTCGAGATCTCGGACATGGATATGGATCGACCGCCGATCACGACCGTTCATCGGATCGAGGGCGATCGAGCGACCGGTCTCGCGGGCGCGCTTCACCGCCCGGTCCGCCAGCCGGCCCAGGGTCTCTTCCCGTTCGTCCCCACCGCCCTCGACATCGACCACGATCCGCGGTGAGTCCTCGCTCTGGCGCATCGAGACCTGATTCGCCACGAGCTGAAGTGCATCCGTCGCCCGACCGTCGCCGCTCTGCAGCGCCTCGGCCGCCGGTCCACTCAGCTGGTAGATCAGAAAGTCGCCTTCACTCGACTCGGAGATCTCAAACGAGCCCAGCTTCATCCGCTCGACAGCACCGAGCAGGAATTCACCGATCGCACCGATTTCACCCTTCGGGGATCCCTTCGAATCATGTACCGCCTCGCGGGGCGCAGCGGAAATGGTTTCCCGAGGGGCGCCTCGACTCCCCCGCGGGCCATCTGGTCCTCGCCGATTGTTCCGCTCCCCACGCCCGCCGCGGGCTTCATTGCGATCACGCCCCCGGCCGCGATCGTTCCGCTCGCCCCGGTCACCTCGATTTCCTCTGTCCCCATCGCGATCGCCGCGCTCCCGACGACCCCCGCGGTCGTCACCCCGGTCGCCCCGACCGCGATCACCGCCCCCTTGTCGAGGCCCACGAGCAGCGATCTCCTTCGGGACCGCCACGATCACCGTGCGGCCCGCGGCACCGAAGATCTCGCCCTCCGCTGCGACGACGACCTTCAAATCATCTGCGTCCGTTCCGAAGAACTCCGCGGCCTGGGCGCGCGCGTCCTCGAGATTGTCTCCGACGAACTCGTTCGGTTCTTGGCGTGAATCGTACATGGCTTCCTCTCTTCTGATCGCTCGTGCCGCGGCAACAGTCGAATGTCTGCGCGGCGTTCAGCTCTGCGGCTGGAGGTTTTTCCGAACCCAGTATTGGTGGGCGATGCCGAGCAGATTGCTCACCGTCCAATAGAGCACGAGTCCGGAAGGAAACGTGTAAGAGATCAACAACATCATGCCCGGCATCATCACGAGCATCATGCGCGCCTGCACGGGGTCCATACCCGTCTGCGGCATCATCTTCTGCTGAACGTACATACTCGCACCCATGATGATCGGCAGCAGACGAATGGGAAAGTCGATCCCGGGAATCGTGAAGAGCGTCGCAGGCTGCGACAGGTCGTTGATCCAACCGAAGAAGGGTGCGTGGCGCAAGCCGATCGATGATCGGAGGGCATAGAAGAGCCCGATCAGGACCGGCATCTGCAGCAAGAGCGGCAGGCAGCCGCCGAGCGGATTGATGCCCTCTTCGCGGTAGAGCTTCATCATCTCTTCGGACTGCTTCTGGCGATCGTCCTTGTAGCGCTCCTGCAGATCCTTCAGCTTCGGCTGGACCTCCCGCATGCGCTCGGCCGATTTCATCTGCCGCACCATCAACGGCGCCGTTACGACGCGAACCAGAATCGTCAGTACGATGATCGCGAGCCCGTAGTTCGGGATGATGGCGTAGAGCTTGTCGAGCGCGATTTCGAACAGACGCGTGAGTGGCTCGAGCCAGCTCCAACCACGGTCGACCGAGTGCTCGAGTCCGGCACGCTCGCTCGCCAGCGCGTCGACGGTCTTGGGCCCGAAGAAGCCGCGCAGCGATTCGCGAACGTTTCCGCCAGCTCCAATTGCGACACCCGGAAGCGTCGCCCGCAGACGTGCGCGTTCGCCCGCCTCGAGCGACACGAACTCGACGTCGAGTCGAGCCTGCGGGTCGATCACCAGGCCCGCGAAATACTGCACGTCGAAGCCTGCCCATGTCGAACGGCCCTCGACGCGCTCGCGTCCGTCCTCACTCTTTCCAAAGCCCAGAAACCCGCCCTGACCCACACCCGGAACGAGCGTCCGTGTCACGCCCTCGTCTTCGCCGTAGGCCACGAGAGCCAGCTCGCGAAAGTCGTCACGCTGGGAGACCGTCGCGGGAATCTGAATCTCGAAGCGCGCATCGACGGCGTCGCTGCGACGGCTCGTGAACTCGAGCTCGAGATCGAACCCGTAGCCGCGTCGATCGAGCCGAAACGTTCGCGTCAAGATCCCCGCCGCCGACTCCGCGCGTTGCACGACCTCGCGCTCGCTCTCGCTCACGACCTCGAAATAGCTGTCCGTGAAGCTCGTACCCGGCAGGCCGAGCACGTCGATCGCGAGTACCGCCGTGTCGACGTCCAGCAGCTCGATCGGAACGTCCCCAGTCGGCAGCCGCTCCATGAAATCGCGCAGCGTCCAGCTCTCGATCAAGCCGGGACCGTTCGACAGCTTTGCGATCACGTTCTCGTTTCGCAGCGTGGTCGACTGCGGAGCGATCCTCTTCGGTGACCAGGCCGGAGCCCTCGCGCCCGGGACTTCGCGCCCGATGGTGCTGCGACCCGCACCGGACGCTTCGGCGGTCCCGGTTGCCGCCGGGGCTTCGGCTCCGACCCCGGGCTCCGCAGCTACCGATCGGTCTGGCATGCCCGATTCCGCCGTGGGCACCTGTGTCGAATCCGACTCGGCAAGCTCCGCCTGCTGTGCCTCGAACTCCGCGCGGCGCTGCTCCTGGTACATGACGTAGGTCATGAACACGATCATCGAGAGCGCGAAGGCGAGAAGAGTGTTGCGATCCACGGAGTTGAGACCTTGAAGTTGAAGCCCGTTCGACGCTCGCCGCGGCGAGAGACTGCGCTGGAGTCGTCGACCCGAATTGACGAGCCGGCATTCGGATCGGATCAGGGAACCGGGTCGTAGCCCCCGGGATGAAAGGGGTGACAACGCAGAACGCGGGAGAACGCGAGCGTCACACCGCGAAAGATGCCGTGGCGGTCGATCGCGTCCTCCGCGAATCGCGAGCAGGACGGCTCGAATCGACAGCCCGGACCGAGCAGCGGCCTGATCAGGAGGCGATAGAGCAGAAACAAGACCCGGATCACCAGACGCTCGCAACCGGCCAATCCGATTTCGGAATCAGCCGGCACGACCTCTGTTTTCGATATTTCCATCGGAAACCGATCGGGTTCTGTGGCGGCCGCTGGGGCCCCTGGAACCGCTGGGGCCCCTGAATGGGAGGGATTCGATCCGTCCTCGCGGGGACACATCAAGGATCCATTCCTCTCACACGGTCGACCACAGGGTCGACGCCTCGCTTCGCACCCGAAGCGCCAGCCGGTCCTGCCTCCGAGCCGAGCTCGAGGAGCCTGCACAGACGTTCATCGAGCTCGACGAGACCCAGCCGGGCTCCTGGCTCGCGCGCGATCACGACGACGTCCAGATCCGTTGGAAAATCGCTACGACGAGATCGAAACCACTCTCGGACGCGCCGTTTGAACCGGTTGCGGATCACTGCGCTGCCGACCTTCCGACTCGCCGTGATACCGACGCGGCTCCCGCTCGGACGAGAATGCGTTCCCCGCCGCTGGCCCGCAGACATCGCCACGACGACGAGATCGTGACTCGCGCGACGACGACCCAGGCGCAGAACCCGTCGGAAATCACGGGAGTCCAACAGCCGGTCGGAGCGCAGGAAGCGACCCGTCGCGGCTCCGCGCTTCGATGCCGGGGCTGGCACGAGCCGGTCGCTACTTGGACGCGACGGTCGCGGCGAGCCGCTTACGACCCTTCGCTCGACGCCGCTTCAAGATGGCGCGCCCCGCCTTGGTCTTCATCCGCTCGCGAAACCCGTGCTTGCGGAGACGCTTGATTCGGCTCGGCTGATATGTCCGCTTCATCGCTGCGGATCCTCACTCTCTCGCTGATTTTCTCGCTGATTCTCTTGCCCGACGACGCCTCGACCCTCGCTCGTGCGCTGGCGAGAGCCCCGCGTCCTGGCCTGAAACCCCCGAAACAAGCTGATTCCGCGGGGTTCGCGACCGACACCGAAGTCGGCGGAAGCGCGGGAGCTTACCCGCCCGATTCCTGGACTGTCAATGCGGTCCGAGGCGTCACGAATCCGGCCCATACCACCCTCGCGCAGGTCCCCGGAACACCGTCGAGACCCGTCTGCGTGTTACTCTGCCAAGAGCGAGAGCTCGACGATCGACAATTCGACGTGAGGCCGACTCGGGAACGGGGCACAGCGAGCCAGTTCCGATACCGACGGCGGCACGGTCGTCGCTATCGGTCAGGCTCGGACATTCGGGAAAGTGCAATCGAATCGAGGGATTGATTCCGTTCTGTCCGAATCCTTGTCGCCTCCTACGATTGCTTTTCTATCGATTCATTTTCAATTCAGAAGAAGAGAGGGTGAATGAAACTCTCGATCACCAAAACCGAGTTCCTGCGCGGACTGGGTCGTATCCAATCGATCGTCGAGAAACGAAACTCGATGCCGATTCTCGCGAACACCTTGATCGAGGCTCCGCAGAAGGGCAAGGAAGCCAGGCTCCAACTGGCGGCGACCGACCTCGAGGTCGGCGTACGAAGTCAACATCCCGCCAATGTCAACGAAGTGGGTGGGTTGACCGTTTCGGCGAAGAAGCTCTTCGAGATCGTTCGCGAGCTCTCCGACGAGAAGATCGAGCTCGAGTCGACTGCCAACTCCTATCTCGAGATCCGTTGCAACCGAAGTCGCTTCACGCTCGCGGGCACGGCCGCAGAGGAATACCCGACACTGCCCGAATTCAGCCCGGAGAAGACGGTTCCCGTATCTGCTGCGGTCTTGAGCGCGATGATCGAGCGAACGATGTATGCCGCTTCCGTGGACGAGACACGCTACAACCTGAACGGCGTCTATCTCGAGGTGCTCAGCGAGCCCGGTGAGATCCGACTGGTCGCAACCGATGGCCATCGCCTCGCGTGCGTCGATCGCGAAATCGAAGCGGACGTGAGCGCACTCGCGAGCGGCGTGATCATTCCACGTAAGGGCCTCGGTGAGCTCAAACGACTCGTAGACGAAGAAGATGCCGAAGAAATCGAGTTGGCGTTCGCGAACAACAGCGGTCTGGCACGTCGCGGGGACGTCACCTTGGTGATGCGTCTGATCGAAGGCGAGTTTCCGAACTACAGCCAGGTGATTCCGAAGGAGTTGACGCGTCACCTGATCTTGGCGACCGAGCCGCTCGTTCACGCGGTGCGACGCGTCGCTCTGCTCTCGTCGGAACGCAGCCGCGCCGTGAAGCTCGAGCTCGCCGATGGACAGCTCGTGATCACCTCGAACAATCCCGATCTGGGCGACGCGCGCGAAGAGCTCGACGTCGACTACGGTGGCGAGCCGCTCTCGATCGGCTTCAACGCGCGCTACCTGCTCGACGCGATCAACGCGATCCAGCTCAAGGAAATCCGCTTCTCGTTCCAGGACGAGCTCTCACCCTCTCGCATCACGCCGCCCGAGGACGAGAAGACGTTGGCGGTCGTGATGCCAATGCGAATCTGACGCGACGCGAACCCCCGTCTCTGAGCAGACCCCCCGCCACTCGCGTCTGCGCGGACACGAGATTCCCGCGGGAATTCATAGCCTGGCACAGAATTCCCTTTCACGGGCTCGAGAATGGCGCGTGATCGGGAAATTCGAGGGTTATCTGCTTTGCTCGACCCTCGGGGTTCGGGTACTCTCCCAGCGCATCTGAGGCGCGTTTGGGACCACGAGCGATGCAGCCGGTCCCACGCCTCCAGAGCCACAGAGTCAACGCGCTCGCGGCTGCACTCCGTGTGCCTGTGCGCTCGAACGCGCGGGCGCCAGGGGCGGCCAAGAGCTGAGAGTGCTCCGCACCCGGTTCGCGCTCCGGCCGAGACCGGTCGTGGCGGGGATGGGCTCGACCCGCGACTCGAACGTGATCGGGCCGGGTTCGGATTCGGGTCAGATCCGCCGCCGGGCGACCGGAACCGAAGCGAGTACGTAGAGCGAAGACGCGAAGAAAGAAGCCCGGTGAGCTACGACGCCAGTTCGATCGAGGTCCTCGAAGGCCTCGAGCCAGTTCGCAAACGACCTGCGATGTATATCGGGACGACGGGACCCGACGGTCTGCATCATCTCGTGTACGAGATCGTCGACAACTCGATCGACGAAGCGCTCGCGGGCCATTGCAGCGAGATCCACGTCACGATCGAGGCCGATGGCTGGCTCACGGTGGTGGACAACGGCCGGGGCATCCCGACGGACATGCACCCGACGGAAAACCGACCCGCCTGTGAGGTCGTGCTCACGACGCTCCACGCCGGGGGAAAATTCGACGAGAACTCTTACAAGGTCTCGGGCGGGCTGCACGGCGTTGGCGTCTCCGTCGTGAATGCACTCTCGTCCGAGATGAACGTCGAGATCAAGCGAGCGGGCAAGATCCACGAGCAGAGCTTCGCTCGCGGTACCCCGACGACGGGTCTCGAGATCAAGGGCGAGACGGAGGAGACCGGCACGACCGTCCGATTCCTGCCGGATCCGGAGATCTTCCCCGTCACGGAATTCTCTTTCGACATCCTGTCGAAACGCCTACGCGAGCTGTCGTTTCTCAATGCGGGCGTGCGCATCATCATCCACGATGCGCGAAGCGATAAGAGCCATGATTTCTGTTACGAGGGGGGCATCAACTCGTTCGTCGAGCACCTGAACGAGAAGCGAAGTCCACTCCACCCCGAGCCGATCTACCTGAGTGGCCAGCGAACGTTCGACGATCACGGGCGAGAGGTGACCGTCGACGTCGAGATCTCCCTCCAATACAACGATTCCTACAACGAGTCCGTCTACTCCTTCGCGAACAACATCAACACGATCGAGGGCGGTACGCATCTCGTCGGCTTTCGAACCGCGCTCACGCGCACGCTCAATCGATACATCTCGGCGAACTCGAAGAGCTCAAGCAAGAGCAACGGCAGAGGGGGCAAGAGCGATACCCCATCGGTCAGTGGCGAGGACCTGCGCGAAGGTCTCACCGCCGTCATCTCGGTCAAGATCCCACAGCCCGAATTCGAAGGCCAGACGAAGACGAAGCTCGGGACGAGTGAGGTGCGCGGCATCGTCGAGGGGATCGTCTATCAACAGCTGACGAGCTTTCTCGAGGAGAATCCACGCGTCGCGAAGCCGATCGTCGCCAAGATCGTCGACACGGCGCGGGCGCGCGAGGCTGCGCGGAAGGCCCGCGATCTCGCCCGTCGCAAGGGGGCGCTCTCCGACTTCAGCCTGCCCGGCAAGCTGGCCGACTGCCAGGAACGCGACCCCGCCAAATGTGAGCTCTTCATCGTCGAGGGTGACTCGGCGGGCGGTACGGCGAAGCAGGGTCGATCGCGGAAGACACAGGCGATCCTGCCGATCCGCGGCAAGATCCTGAACGTCGAACGCGCACGAATCGACCGCATGCTCGCGAGCGCGGAGATCCAGGCGATCATCGCCGCGCTCGGCACGGGAATCGGTGAGGATTTCTCGGCCGAGAAGTCCCGCTATCACAAGGTCATCATCATGACCGACGCCGACGTGGACGGAAGCCATATCCGCACGTTGCTGCTGACCTTCTTCTATCGCCAGATGCGAGACCTGATCGAGCGCGGCTACCTCTACGTGGCACAGCCGCCGCTGTTCAAGGCGAAGCGCGGCAAGACGAGTCGTTACCTGAAGGACGAGCTCGAGCTCGAGGACTATCTCTTCGGGCTGGCACTCGACGGCGCCGAGGTCACCTGCGGCGACGGGGAGGCGCGCGTCGAAGAATCGCTCCGCGCCCTGCTCAAGAACGCGAGTCGTCGCCAGAAGGCGCTCGACCATTTCGAGATCCGACTCTTCGACGAGCGAATCGTCGACGCCGCGGCGCACGTGGGGCGGCCGACGGCCGACGATCTGCGTGACGAAGCGAGGCTGATGAGCGAGGTGGTCCCCGCGATCGAGGCGGAGATCGAGCGGGCGCATCCGGCCAATGGGGAGGACGTCGTCGGCGAGCTCGGCTGGACGACCGAGTCCGAGCTCGACGGCAGTGGCTACAAGCTCGTCGCGCGAACGCGCCGCGCCGGGCAGACGCTGCGCAGCGCACTCGACACCTCGCTCGTCGGCTCCGGCGAGTTCCAGAAGATGATGCGACTCGCGGACGAGCTCGCCGAGCTGGGGCCGCCGCCCTATCGACTTCGCCACGGCGATCGCGAGCCGGAGGATTTCCTGCTGATCACGTCCCTGCTGACGAAGATCCTCGAGATCGCGAACAAGGGGCTCTCGATCCAGCGCTACAAGGGTCTGGGCGAAATGAACCCGGATCAGCTGGCCGAGACGACGATGAACGCGGAGAACCGGAATCTGGTGCAGATCCGGGTCGAGGACGCCGTCGAGGCGGACGACGTCTTCACGACTCTGATGGGCGACGTCGTCGAGCCGCGCCGACGCTTCATCGAGGACAACGCGCTCAGCGTGGCGAACCTCGACGTCTAGCTCGCGCTGAGGCCGCGGCTCCCGTTCGCGCCCGACGCGAACGACGGGCTGCGGTGAACGGGCGCGCAGGGTGGGAACTGTGTCCGACGAGCCGAGAGATCCGACTGACGACGACGGCGCGCTGCCGCCTGCACCCGACGACCGTTTTCCGACGGTGAACATCGAAGACGAGGTGCGTCAGTCGTTCCTCGCCTACTCGATGTCGGTGATCATCAGCCGTGCATTGCCGGACGTGCGCGATGGACTCAAGCCCGTCCATCGGCGAATCCTCTACGCGATGAACCAGGAGGGTCTGCTCAGCAATCGGCCGTACTCGAAGTCTGCGGGCGTCGTCGGCGAGGTGCTGAAGCACTACCACCCCCACGGCGACTCGGCCGTCTACGACTCGATGGTTCGCATGGCGCAGGACTTCTCGCTGCGTTACCCGCTCGTCGACGGTCAGGGCAACTTCGGCTCGATCGACGGCGATTCGGCAGCCGCCTATCGCTACACGGAGGCCCGCCTCGCCAAGCTGGCAGAGGAGATGCTCCGCGACATCGACCGCGAGACGGTCGATTTCCAGCCGAATTTCGATGGCCAGATGGAAGAGCCGATCGTTCTTCCGACCCGTTTTCCGAATCTGCTCGCGAACGGCTCGGCCGGGATCGCCGTCGGCATGGCGACGAACGTGCCGCCCCACAATCTGCGTGAGCTGACCGCCGCGCTCGTGCTCGAGGCGGAGAATCCCGACTGCACGCTCGACGACATCCTCGAGAAGATGCCGGGCCCGGATTTTCCGACCGGCGCCATGCTATGCGGCACGGATGGCATCCGGAGCTACTTCGCGACCGGTCGTGGTCACCTGACGTTACGCGCGCGCGCCGAGTTCGAGGAGTACAAACGGGGCGTGCGGATCGTCGTCACCGAGATTCCCTACCAGGTGAACAAGGCGCTGCTGCTCGAGCGAATCGCCGATCTGGTCAAGGAGGGTCGCATCGACGGGATCTCGGACCTGCGCGACGAATCCAGTCGCGAGGGCATGCGTGTCGTGATCGAGCTGAAGAAGGACGTCGCCGAGGACGTCCTGCTCAACCAGCTCTACAAGATGACGCCGCTCCAGACGACCTTCGGTGTCAACCTCCTGGCTCTCGTGAACGGCCGGCCGCAAACGCTCTCCGTCAAGCAGGCACTGCGTCATTTCATCGAGTTCCGGAAAGAGGTCGTGATCCGGCGGGCGATCTACGACCTCGCGCAAGCCGAGGCCCGGGCCCATATCCTCGAAGGCTTCGCGATCGCCCTGGATCATCTGGACGAGATCATCGCGCTGATTCGGGCCGCCGCGGACGCAGCGACGGCGCGCACGCAGCTGATGGAGCGATTCGACCTCTCCGAGCGCCAGGCACAGGCGATCCTCGACATGCGTCTGCGCGCCCTCACCGCGATGGAGCGCCAGCGGGTGCTCGACGAGCTCGAGGCCTTGCGAGCGACGATCGCGGACCTGAAGGCCCTGCTCGCGAGCGACGAACGTATCCTCGAAGTCGTCGTCGAGGAGCTGCGCGAGATCGAGGACGCGTTCGGCGACGAGCGTCGCACGGAGCTGGCGCCGGCGATCGGCGGCATCACGAACGAGGACCTGATCGTCGAAGAGGACATGGTCGTCACTCTGTCCCATCTCGGGTACATCAAGCGCAATCCCGTCACGCTCTACCGTCAGCAGCGCCGCGGTGGCAAGGGCGCCAAGGGCATGGCGACCCGCGAAGAGGATTTCGTACGCCATCTCGGTGTCGCGTCGACACACGCCTATCTGCTCTTCTTCACGAATCTCGGCCGGCTGCATTGGCTGAAGGTCCACGAGCTGCCCCAGCTCGGTCGCGCTGCGAAGGGCAAGGCGATCGTGAACGTGCTGCAGCTTCAGAAGGACGAGCAGGTGCAGACGATGCTCCCGGTTCGCAGCTTCGAAGATGCGGCCGACGAGTTCATCATCCTCTCGACGCGCAAGGGCGTGATCAAGAAGACCTCGCTCTCGGCGTTCGCAAATCCCCGCAAGGCGGGAATCATCGCGATCAACCTATCCGACGGCGACCAGCTGATTTCCGCGGGTCGCAGCAGTGGTCGCGACGACGTGCTGCTCGCTTCGCGCAGGGGCAAGTCGATCCGCTTCAACGAAGAGGACGCGCGCGCGATGGGTCGTACGGCGACCGGTGTGCGTGGCATCGCGCTCGCCGCCGATGACGAGGTCATCGGCATGGAGATCCTGCCGCGGGCTTCGCAGGCGGAGGAGGCGAGCCCCGTCCAGGTGCTGACGACGACCGAACGAGGCTACGGCAAACGGACGCCGCTCGATGAGTACCGCGCGCAAAAGCGTGGCGGTCAGGGGATCATCAATATCCGCGCGAATGCGCGCAACGGTTCGGTCGTCGGAATCGCGAAGGTCGTCGACGACGACGACGTCATGCTGATCACCGACGGAGGCAAGGTGCTTCGCTGCCCGGTCGGTGGGATCTCGTCGATGGGTCGTGCGACGCAAGGCGTGCGCGTCATGAATCTCGCCGAAGACGAGAAGCTCGTCTCGATCGCGCGACTGGCCGAGGAGGACGTGAGCGACGGGCCGGACACACCACCCTCCGCGCCCCCCGCCTCGAGCGAAGCGGACGAGGCCTAGCGCGGATGGATCTCACTCGATCGCGGCAGGAGTTCCGCCGCGCCAAGCGCTCGATTCCGGGCGGTGTGAACAGTCCCGTTCGGGCCTTCGGTTCGGTCGGTGGCGTGCCCCGCTTCATCGAAGCGGCGAAGGGCGCGCGCATCCGCGACATCGACGGCAACGAGTACATCGACTACGTGGGCTCGTGGGGTCCGATGATCCTCGGCCACGCTCACCCGAAGGTGTTGCGTGCCGTGCGTCAGGCGATGGCTGCCGGCACCAGCTTCGGCGCACCGACGGCGGCGGAATCGGAGCTCGCGGAAGCGATCCGGCGCGCTCTGCCGTCGGTGCAGAAGGTGCGCATGGTGAGCTCGGGTACCGAGGCGACGATGAGCGCCCTTCGGCTCGCCCGCGGCGTGACGGGTCGGTCGCGTATCCTCAAGTTCGACGGCTGCTACCACGGTCATTCCGATGGGCTTCTCGTCGGGGCGGGCAGCGGCGTCGCAACGCTCGGCATCCCCGGCTCGCCCGGCGTACCCGAAGCCATGACCGATCTCACGATCGTGGCGCCCTTCAACGACCTCGCGGCGACGCGTCAGGCTTTCGCGCGTTGGGGTGACGAGATCGCGGCGATCATCGTCGAGCCGATCGCAGGCAACATGGGCTGCATTCCCCCGGTCGAGGGGTTTCTCGCCGGCCTGCGCACGCTCTGCGATGAATCCGGAGCGCTGCTCGTCTTCGACGAGGTGATGACCGGCTTTCGTGTCGCACCGGGCGGTGCGCAACGCCTCTACCGCGTGAAGCCCGATCTGACGACGCTCGGCAAGGTCGTCGGTGGTGGTCTGCCGGCGGCGGCCTATGGCGGTCGCCGCGAGCTGATGGCGAGAGTCGCACCCGAGGGCGACGTCTATCAAGCCGGCACGCTCTCGGGTAATCCGCTCGCGGTCGCCGCCGGGCTCGCGACGCTCGAGCTGCTCGAAGATCGCGCTGCGTACGCGACGTTGGCCGAGCGTTCGGGTCAGCTCGCCAGCGGTCTGGCCGAGCGTGCCGCGCGGCACGGCATCCCGTTCACGTCACGCAGCATCGGGGGCATGTTCGGATTCTTCTTCCACCCGGGCCCGGTCGATGATTTCGAGCAGGCGCAGCAATCTGATGCAGTCGCCTTCCGACGCTTCTTTGCGGCGATGCTCGACGCGGGGATCTACCTCGCGCCTTCGCCCTACGAGGCGGGCTTCGTCTCCCTCGCGCACAAGGCCAGGGACATCGAAACCACCCTCGAGGCCGCGGACGACGCCTTTTCGCGCGTCGCTCGAGGGCGCTAGCTGGCCGAGCCCGCGCGCGCCGACTCGCCGGATGCACGACCTAGCGATCGTTCGTGGTGAATACGAGCACCACCGGCTCGATTGAGTGGCAGCAGGCGAGGGGCTATGCTGCGCGCCGCTTTCGGGCGTCGCGGTCTTCGGGCCGCGGGATCGTCTGGCTCGGCTTCGAGCTCGGAGGGTGCGGCGGGGGAGGAACATCCCATGAGTCATCCACCCGACTATCCCGGTCGCCAGCGTTTGAAGCGCGCGGCTTCGAAAGCCGGCGGAGAAGCGTACCAGGGTGCATTCGAGGCTGTCGGCGCCGTGCTATTCGCGTGTGCTGTCGGCTACTGGATCGATGGACGTTGGGACACGTCGCCGTACGGATTGTCGATCGGGGCCGTGATCGGTTTCGCGGCGATGGTGTTGCGGCTCGTACGACTCGGAAAGGAATTGCATCCGGAGCTGGACGCGGGCATCACGTCGGAAGTCGAGCTGGATCGCCATGAAGATGCGGGATCGGGTCCGGGCCTGACACCGGGGATGAGCGATGTCCTGCGGGCGGATCCGCCGCCGAGCGCCGGCACATCGGCACCCGAGATCGATCGCGAAGACTCGGGTGAGTCGCGAAACGACTAGAGCGAAGCGAGACGGGGATTCAAGGGGCGTTGGCCAAATTCGAGCTGGCAAGAGTGGAGCAGTGGAATCTGGGGCTGTCCGCAGGTGCGGTCGCTGCTTCGTATGCGCTCGTCACGCCGCATTTCGCGGGCAGCCTCGCGGCGGGGGCGTTCATCGAGGCGATCAATCTCGGCGCGATCCATCGCGCTGCCAAGCGTCTGTTCGCAGGCGAGCTGATGTCGAGCGGCTGGATCGGCGGTCTGGCCTTGCGCTTCATCCTGCTCGGTGCCGCGATCTTCGTCACGATGCGGGCTGGAGCGCATCCAGTGGCGCTGCTGATCGGGCTCTCGATCGCGATGCCGGCCACGCTGATCGACGCTTGGATCAACCGGCCACCGATCGTCGATCCGGCGACCCTGCCCGTCTTCCTCGACGACGGCATCGACGACGACGAGGACGATCGGATCTTCCAGACGGGAAGGCTCTTTACCTCGCGCTATTCCGAGCGACTCGACGACGACGCGCATCCCGAGACGATCGCGAGCGGGACTGACAACACCGAGACCGAGACAGAGACCGAGAGAGAGAAGGACCGATGAACCTGTTCCACGATCTGGCGCACCTACTCCACACGGAGTGGATCATCGTCTCGTCGATCGCAGCCGCAGGCCTGCTCCTGGTGGCCGGCCTGGCGGTCAAGCGCGCGGTCGCAGGCGAGGGCGGCGGTGTGATTCCCGAAGAGGGACTCTCCGTCCGGAACGTGATCGAGGTGATCATCGAGGCGCTCGGCGACCTCGGCGAGACCACGATCGGACCCGAGTGGCGGAAGTACTTCCCCGTCGTCGGCACGATCTTCTTCTTCGTGCTGGTCAGCAATTTCATGAGCCTGGTGCCCGGCTTTCTCGGCTCGACGGGCGATGCGAACGTGACCTTCGCCTGGGCGATCATCTCGTTCGTCGTCTACAACTACGTCGGCATCAAGCAGCACGGCTGGAAGTACATCTACCAGTTCATGGGACCATCGCTCTACGAGCCGGAGATCGGGGGGAAGCACTATCATGTGCGGCTGCTGGCGCCGATCTTCCTGCCGCTCGAGATCGTGCTCCACTTCGCGCGCATCATCACGCTCGGTGTTCGTCTACTCGCCAACATGTTCGCCGACCACAAGGTGATCGTGATCTGGATCGGCATGGTGCCGGCGATTCTGCCGGCAATCTTCATGGGCCTCGGCATGGTCGTCAGCTTCCTGCAGGCCTTCGTTTTCGCGCTCCTGACGATGATCTACATCGGTCAGGCGCTCGAGGAGCCGCACTGAGCGGCTCGACTCGTCGCGGAGGGACGGGGATGGACCCCGTGACTCCTCGCTCTCGATCGATCCGATCATCGCTCGGATCCCGACAACAAAGATCATAGAAAGAAGGAAGAATCAGCATGCGTCGTATCGTCAACGCCCTCGTCTGGGGCCTCGTCCTGTTCCTCGCACCGACGGCCGCGTTTGCGGCCGCCGACGGCACCGCCATCAGTGGTCTCGGGATCGGCGCCGGTCTCGCCGTCGGCATGGCCGGTCTGGGTTGCGGTATCGGCCAGGGCCTGACCGCCGGCAACACGACCGCCGGCATCGCGCGCAATCCGGGTGCCGCGGGCGCGATGTTCACGAACTTCATCCTCGGCATGGTGCTGATCGAGTCGATCGCGATCTACGGCCTCGTGATCGCGTTCTTGCTGCAGGGTCAGACGGGGCTCTAAACCGACCCTCGACACCCGACACCACCCGACCTGACCCGTCGGGGACGTGTCGAGGGCCCGACGAGGACCGACCGCGCCGTCGCCGGTCAGCCTCGTGCGGCGGTGATCTCGAATCAGGGCGAGCGTTCCGCTGGGACGTCTCGCCCTTTTTCTTCTGTTCGCTTGTCTCTTGTCTGGGGTCTGGGGTCGTCCTGGAGAAGCGTCGGGCGAAGGCGCGGACCGGGCATCACCCCGTAATTGAAATTCCCGACCCGCCCCTGTGCCTCCGCCCGACGCTCTCGACCACACCTGCTCCCGGTCCCGTTAGAGGAGCGCGGCGTGGCTCGCCCGAGGGCGACGGTGAAGAGCAGTGCGAGCCGCGTGCCAACTCGACGCGGTGTGGCGAAAGGCGCGGGAGAGCGCTTCGGTCTCCATCTGCGCAGCCTGGGCCGTACGAGAACGATACGCTCGCGTCGGGTGGCGAGTCGCTGTGAACGAGTGGTCACGGAGGAGTCGTGAACCGCGGTCGACTGATCGTGTTCGAAGGCCTCGATGGCTGTGGCAAGTCGACTCAGCTCGCGCTTGCAACAGAGGGGCTACGCGCGCGCGGTCGCGATCCGATCGAGACGCGCGAGCCGACCGACGGCTACTGGGGGCGACGGATTCGTGCGATGGCCGCGAGCGGTCGGCCGGTCCCACCGCGCATCGAGCTCGCCTGGTTCTTCGCCGATCGGCGACAACACATGCGTGAGGTCGTGCGGCCGGCACTCGACGCCGGGCGTATCGTGCTCTCCGATCGATCCTATGTCTCGACCGTTGCCTATCAGGGCGCGCGTGGCCTCGACCCGGCGCGTATCCTGGCCGACAGCGAAGCGGAGTTCGCGCGCCCGGATCTCATCCTGCTCTTCGAGATCGATCCGGCGGAGGGGCTCGCACGGGTCGCATCGCGCGGCGGTCGGACGGAGCCGATCTTCGAGAACCTCGAATTCCTGGAGCGTGTCGTCGCGATCTTCGACGCGCTCGAGATCGATGGCCTGGTGCGGATCGACGCCGATCGTCCGCAGGCAGCGATCGCGGAGGATGTGATGGCTGCGATCGAAGCGATGCTGGCCGCACGGCCGTGCTGACGTCGAGCGTCGGGTTTTCGCGAATCGCGGCGAATGCACGCTTCGCAGCACGAATGCCCGCGCGGCGGTAACGGGGATCGGAGGAGAGAGCGTGACGAACGAGCTACGACGCGCGAGGTGGCGAACGAAGACGCGCCGCGGCCGACGACGTGGATATCGGGCGGCCTCGCTGGCGCTCCTCGCTCTCGGCTGTCTCGTGCCCGGCGAGACCTATCGCGTAGCGCCCGAGGTCGAGGGGCGTTTTCGCGCCTGGCCCGCCGACGCGTCGAGCCTGAGATTGACCGTGACCCATCGTGAGAATCCCCAGCTATTCGAAGTGCAGACGAAGCCACTCGGCGAGGACGGGCGCTTCGACTTCGGCCCCGCGGAGCTGGCGATATCGGGTCGCGAATACAGCAAGTTCTACCGGGCCTGGCTGCACCTGCGCGAGCCACGTGGCGATCGCGTGGTCTGGCGCGCGGAGTTCTCGCGCAACGAGCTCGCCGGCCCGATCGAGCTCGACTGCGATCTGACACGCTCGCCACGCATTGGCCAGCCGTGCCAGGTCGTCGAACCGACGCGCCACGTCTGGCTGGTCGCGCGGGGCCGGGAGACCTTTCGCCGCCTGTGCGCCGAGTGTCACGGCGACCCGACCGATCCGGGCGACCGCGAAGCGGCGGCCACGGCGGCGGGCGTGACACCGCCGGATCTGACACGGATCGCCGAGCGGCGCGCGGGCGTCTTCGACCGGGACGAGATCGCCGAGTGGATCGAGGGGACCCGCTCGCCCGCGGCGCATGGCAATCGGACGATGCCGATCTGGGGCGAGCGGCTGAGTGAGGATTTCGCACGTTACGGCAACACGGCCGAGCTCGTCGGCTCGACGATCGATCCCGTCGTCGTCTATCTCGAGAGCCTCCAACGCACGCGGGGCCAGGCCCCGGATCGATCGCCCCAGGGACTCGAGGCGGTACCGTGAGCCTTCGGCGACGCGTTCGCTCTTCGCATTCCTCCGGCGCGGCAGTGCGTTACGCTCCGGGTCGTTTCGCCTCGCTCGCGTCGTGGGAACGCCGGGACACCGCAGCCGCGATCGGCACGTCCGTTGCAATCACGCGGGTCTCGAAGCCAGGCCGGGGACGATGCCACCGGACACATCAAAGGGAGGTCCAGCGATGAAGCTGCAGACGATTCTCGTTCCCACCGATTTCTCACCCGATGCGGATCGCGCGCTCGAGGTCGCAGTCGACCTCGCGCGCGACACGAAGGGGAAGATCCTGCTGCTGCATGCCTATATGGTGGACTTCCCGCTCGCGGGTGCGGCCTATGGGGGCGCCGTCATGCTGCCGGAGGGCTTCTACACGGCCTATCGCGAGCAGGCCGTCGAGCAGGTGGAGAAGAAGGCCAAGGAGGTCGCCGATCGTGCGGGTATCGAGATCGAGGCGCTCACGATCGAGAAGCCCGCATGGCAGGGAATCGTCGACGAGGCGGAGCGACTGGCGGTCGATCTGATCGTGATCGGGACGCGCGGTCTGACCGGGCTCAAGCACGTCACGCTGGGCAGCACGGCGGAGCGCGTCGTGCGCCACGCCCGATGTCCCGTCCTCACGGTGAAATCGGACTGAGCTGCACGGGCGCGACCCATCCTCGCCATGCGCTCGAGGTCGCAGGGGGTAGCGGCCTCATGGCCCGATCGCCTGATTCGGGACCCGCCGATCGGCATAGCTGCGATCGCTCGTCGAATCGGCACGCTCGCCGCCGTGGCAGAGAAAACAGCTTCCGGCGATCGTGCTGGCCGGATAGTAGTTGGGCGGCTCGTGCTCGGTGGCGCGCTGCGCGCGCTCGAGGCGTGTGAGGAACTGGCCGAGATGCCGGTTCAGGACCGGATGCTGACTGCTCCGGCCCGACCGGTCGAGACGCCGCGCAGCCCGCTCCATGCGCGCGAGACTCGCCCGAACCGCCAGGCGATGTGAAGAATCGTCCGGTGCCTCGTCGGTCTCGTCGAGCAGCTGCTCGAGGTATCGGATCTCTCCGGCGAGGGTCCACATCGTGCTGCGCAGCTCCTCCGAAGGGATGTACTCGAGGTCCGGCGGCGTCGTCTCGACGCGCATCGGTCCGAGTGGCGTCGTGCCCTGGCAGGCCGAGACGGCGAGGCCCGCGACCGCCAGGATCGCGCCGACCCGCGCGGTCCAGGGCCATTCGTCGATCCTGCCCATCCTGCATCCCCCGTAGTTCCGCTCGCTCGGCCCGTACCCGAAACGCATCGCGTGCAAGGCCGGCAGCTCGACCGTCGAAAGAAGAGCAATTCACGTACCAGGCAAGCGCGCGGTTCAGGCGACCACGGCACTCGCTCGGATGCGCCGATTCGGGGCTTCATGTCACATTTCGTGGCCAAACGGCGCGCAATCGAGACGTAGAACGACTCGCCGAGCCGACGACGCGCGTGGCTTGACGTCACGCTTCAGGCATCGACGTTCCGCCTGAGTGGAGCGCGGGTGAGGGCGCGAGGTCGCCCGAGCCCCGCGCGGTGCGGCTGAATTCGCGGTCGTTCGAACCGAGACGGGAGGCCTCGTGGATCAAGAGACTCTCGAAATCGCCGACCGATTCGCCGCCATCGTCGAGACCGCCGTCGACGGCATCATCAGCATCGACGAGACGGGCGAGATTCAATCGGTCAACCCGGCTGCGGAGCGGATCTTCGGCTTCGCATCTGCGCAGCTGATCGGTTCGGATGTATCGGTCCTGATGCCGGCGCCCTACCGCGACGAGCACGCGGGCTACGTGAGCGAATACCTGCGAACGGGTCGAGCGAAGGTCATCGGGATCGGCCGCGAGGTGACGGGTCGGCGGCGCGACGGCAGCGAGTTTCCGCTCTATCTGGCCGTGAGCGAGGGCCGCTTTCGCGGTGAGCGGATCTTCACGGGGATCTGCCGCGATCTGAGTGAGATCCGGCAAGCCGAGGAGCGCGCCAAATCCGCTGAGCAGCTGGCTTCGCTCTCGGTCATCACGGCGGGGATCGCGCACGATATCGGCACGCCCCTGCACGTCATCCTCGGCTACTCCGAGATGCTCCGGGACTCGCTGCCCGACCCGAAGGACCGAAGGCGTGCGGAGGTGATCACGGAGCAGGTCCGCCGCGTGACCGACCTGCTGCAGACGCTGCTGAACATTGCGCGGCCCGGAGAGAGCATGCGTGCCCGCGTGCGTCTGGGAGAGGTGCTCGATCATGCGCTCGACTTCTTTCGCGAGAAGCTCGCCAAGCGCAACATCGAGGTCGAACGGATCTTCTCGCCGGTGCCGGAGCTCGTCGGAGATCGCGATCGACTCGAGCAGGTCTTTCTCAACCTGATCTCGAACGCCGTCGACGCGATGCCCACCGGCGGTCGACTGATGGCGATCCTCGAGACGGACAAGACCCGCGACGGCGATTTTGTCCGTGCCACGCTCGCGGATACCGGGGTCGGAATGGACCCGGAGACCTGCGCGCAGGTCTTCGAGCCCTTCTATACGACCAAGGAACGCGGCAAGGGAAACGGTCTGGGGCTCGTCGTCTCGAAGTCGATCGTGACGGACCATGGTGGCACGATCGAGTGCGAGAGCGAGCCCGAGAAGGGCACGCGATTCTCTGTGATCCTGCCCGTCGATTCGACTGGCTGATCCGAGCTACCCGCGGGAGCTTGTGCTGTCGCGACCCACGACGAGGCAGGAGGTCACAGCGAGCCGCCACGCGCGTGCGAGCACGCGACACGCCTGGTTACGTCGACGAGCTGCGGCGGGCGTAGATTGGCGAGCGGATACGCTCGGTCCGCCCGCCGGGCTTCGTCGCGCTGGCATGCCCATTGCTTCTCCACTCGACTACGCGCTCGATATGCGAATCTCGAGTGGGACCGGGGTAGCGCGATGAGCAGGCAGGCGACGATTCTGGTGCCGGTCGATTTCTCGTCGTTCTCGCGAGCGGCGGCGGAGCGCGCGTTCGAGCTCGCGGCCTCGCGCCGGGCGTCGGTGCGGCTGCTGCACGCACTCCACCTGCCGCGTGTGGCGCTCGAGTACGACGCCTGGGGACCTGTCTGGACGGAGCTGCGGGATTCGGAGATCGCGCAGTTCGAGTCGTTCCGCGAGGGCTTCGAGGGCCGTGGCATTCCCGTCACGAGCAGCTTCGTCGAAGCCGATCCCGTCGAGGCGATTCGAGCCGCGGCGCGTGAGCCCGACGTCGAGCTGATCGTGATGGGATCGCACGGCTTGCGCGGGCTCGATCGGATCCTGCTCGGCAGCGTGGCCGAGCGGACCTTGCACCAGGCGCCCGTGCCGGTGCTCGTCGTTCGAGCTGGCTCGCAGCAGGCCGAACCGCCACTGCGATCGGTGCTCTTCGCGACCGATTTCTCGCAAGGCGCGCGAACGACCGAGGCGGTGCTCGTCGATTGGGCGCGGACGCTCGGCGCCGAGGTCGAGATCCTTCACGTGTTGCCCGAGACGATCGTCTTGTTCGCTCCCTATGCCCTACCGGACGAGAAGTGCTTCGACGAAGAGCTCGCAGAGACGGCGCGACGGCGCCTCGACCGCGCAGTCGAACGTTTTCGCACGAGCGGGATCAAGGCCTGGGGTACGAGTGTCTGCGGTGACCCGGCTGGCGAGATCCTGCGCCGGGCGACCTCCGCGAAGGCCCAGCTGATTGCGCTCGGCAGCCGCGGACATTCGGGCTTTCGGCGAATCGGGCTCGGCGGCATCGTCGAGCGCGTATTGCGCCAGGCACCATGCTCCGTTCTCGTGGCCAGTGAGTCGAAGCAGAACGGCGATCTCGGCTGAGACCCGCCTCGCGCGTCAGCCGGAGCGCTCCACTACGAGGACTGCGCCGCCGCCACGCGCCAGAAGTCAGCGAGCCACGGCACGAATCGCGACGCGATCTCGAGCGCGAGAAAGGCGGCTGACGACAAGGCACCGAAGGCGGGTAGCCAGAGCGGCAGCCGTCGACCCGCGAAGCCGGACGAAGCTTCGGCGTGACGCGATCGCCAGAGCAGGCGAAGCAGCGATAGGTTGACCAGGCTGAAGACGGCCAGGGCGATCGATGCCGTCGCGGCGGCGAGTCCGGCGAGCGGAAAGGCGGCGGCGAGTCCGGCGACGGTCAGGCTGGCGGCGAGGGTTGCTGCGAGGGGCGTGCGCCGGATGGGGTGGATCCAGGCAAAGATCGCGGGCACCTGTCCATGCCGCGCGAGGCTGAGCAGGATCCGCGACGCCATCACGATCTGGACGAGCGCGCCGTTCAACATGGCGGCGAGCGCGATCGCGGCGAGCAGCGCGGCCGAGCCGCCGCTTCGTTCGAAGACGAGGGCGAGGGGTGCCTCGGCGCTCGCCAGCTCCGCCGGTGGCACGATGACGACCGCGACCGCGGCGACGGCCACATACAGGAGCGTGCTCAGCCCGAGCGTCCAGACGACCGCGCGGGGAAGTGCACGGCGAACGTCCTTCACCTCTTCGGCGACGTTCACGATGTCCTCGAAGCCGAGATAGGCGTAGAACGCGAGCACCGCCGCGCCGGCGATCGCGCGCCAGTCGAGTGTCGCGAACGACTCGACGAGCACGTCGGCGCGACCCGGGGGCGAGGTGCCGATTTCGACGGCGCCGAAGACGAGGATCGCGGCCAGCCCGGCGACTTCGACGAGCGTGACGAGGCCCGCCGCCACGACGGATTCACGTACGCCCCAGGCGGCCAGACCGCCGACCAGGCCCACCACGACGAGCAAGGCGAGCAGGCGCGGAAGCGCGAGCAATTCCGCCAGATAGCCCACGAAGCCGAGCGAGACGGTCGCGGCCGAGACGACGCCCGCGAGCGCGGTCAGCAATCCGACGGCGAGCGAGAGTCGTGGCCGCTCGAGCCCCTCGCGTACGTAGACGAGTGCGCCACCGGCCGACGGGTAGCGTGCCGAGAGCTCGGCGAAGCTGATCGCCGTGGCGAGTGCCAGGATGGATGCGACCGCGAAGGCGAGCGGCGCCGCGGCGCCCGCACGTCCCGCGACGGCGCCGATCAACACGTAGATGCCCGCGCCGACCGTCGATCCGAGTCCGTAGAGGATCAGCCAGGGCAGCTCGATCACGCGCTTGAGCCTGGTGTGTTCCGCCGGTCGGGGAGGATCGTGGCGGTCCGCGAGCAAGATCGATCTCCCCGGCTTCGGTCGAGCAGGCGAGTGTGCAATCCCGATGCCGGCGCACCTTCAAGGGAGCCGCGCTGGCGGCGACCGATCGCCGCGAGGGAGGGTCGCTTGAGACTTCCTGTCACCAATCGGGGCCGGTCGACACGTTGCGTGACCGGATGTGTGCTTACATTTCATCCTGCAAGCGCATCGCGCCCAGTCGATACTGGCACGCGCGGTGCATGTCAGATCGATCACCCAACGGGAGCCTGGACCCATGGCCGATTTCGAGCCCGCGTCGATCGAGGTCGTCTTCTGCGCGCAGGATTTTTCGGAGACCGCGCAGGGCGCACTCGACCAAGCGATCCGATTCGCGCGGCGTCACGGCGCCAAGCTCGTCGTGGCGCACGTGGTCGAGCCGATTCCGCTCGGACCCTATCCCGCCGTCCTGCCCCAGGACGAGGAGCTCGCGATCACGGACCTCGCCCGCGAGCGCCTCGATCGATGTGTCGACGCGATTCGCGATCAGGTCCCGGAGGTGGAAGCGCAGATCGCAGAAGGAGAGCCGGGCGTCGAGCTGGTGCGGCTGGCCGGCCAGGCCGGGGCCGATCTCTGCGTGATCGGCACGCGGGGTCTGACCGGAATGAAGCACCTGCTGCTCGGCAGCACGGCCGAAGACGTCATCCGGCGTTGTGCCTGTCCGGTCCTGACGGTGCACCCCGAGGATCGTCTGCTGCGGGACTCGATCGAGACGGTCGTGCTGCCGACGGATCTATCGGATCGCGCTTGCGCGGCGATCGACAGCTTCATATCCCTCTTCGGCGCCTGGGAGCGACCGCAGATCTTTCTCACCTACGTCGACAGCGCGCCGCCCTATCTCCAGCCGTTCCGTCACGAGACGCTCGAGCGGCTGAACCAACGCGACCGGATTCGCGAAGACATCGAACGCCAGCTCCAGCCGATCGCCGATCGCCTGCGCGGGGCCGACTTCGAGGTCGAGGTCGCCGTGCTCGACGGCGATCCCGTGACGGAGGTGACGGAGCTCGCACGCGGCTGCGGCGCCGACTTGATCATGATGTGTACCCGCGGTCGCTCGGCGCTGTCCGATCTGCTGCTCGGCCGGACGGCCCAGCGAATCGTGCAGCACGCGCCGTGTCCCTGCCTGACCGTGCGGCCGAAGGATCGCGACGAATGAGCTCCCGCCCGCGAAAGGCCTTGCTGCTCGGACTCGCGTGCCTCGGCTGCCTGGCGGCGGCCTGCGAGGTCGGGCCGAGGTCGGGTCTCGGATTACGCCTGCCGCCGGGTGATGTCGAGCGCGGTCGGGCCGCGTTTCGCGAGCTCGCCTGTGTGCGATGTCATTCGATCGCGGAGGAGCCGGATCCGCTACCCGGTGAGTCACGCGAGATCCACGTCGTGCTCGGCGGCCGCGTTCCGCATATTCGTACCCACGGCGAGCTCGTCACGTCGATCGTGAACCCCTCCCACGGCTTCGCGGAGGGGCACGATCTCGACGACGAGGGAATCGAGCTGCGTTCGCTCATGCCCGAGTTCAACGACTTGATGACGGTCGAGCAGCTGATCGATCTGACCGCCTATCTCCAGTCGAAATACACGCTCGACATGGACGCACTATTCGGTCCATGAGGGCGAGTGGTGGCGCCTCGGTGGGCGCGTCCCGCGATCCCGTCGCTCGACCTCCTCCGCTTCCTGGTAGAAGGCCCAGCCAGCCCAGCCGACGATCGCGAGACTCGCGAGCGTGACCGTGATCGGCAGGTGACTGCCTTCGACGTTCATGCCCGGTAGGTCGATCTCGTCCGTCAGCACCATCGAAGTCAGCCCGACCGCGGCCCAGCTGCTGGCGAGCAGGATCGGCGCCAGGATCGACCGCGTGGCGATCCGCACCAGACCGAGCAGGACGCCGAGCCCGAAGGAGGCGAGCGCCGCGGCGAGGAAGCGCCCGAAGCCCGCGATCGGCGCCGGCCTCAACAACGTCCAGAGCAGCGCCACCATGCTCACGCCGCGCAGGAAGCCCAGCCGCTGGACGAGACCCTGTTGGATCACGCCCCGGAACAGGAACTCCTCGACGATCGGCGAGATGCCGACCATGACGACGAAGGCCTGCAGCACGCTCGCCGGGTCGTCGAGATCGATCAGGCGCTCGGCCGTCGGCCCTGCTTCGTCGCCCGCGATCGCGTCGTCGTCTCGCGTCGGGTCCGTCGGCTCGACGTCGCTCGGCGCGCCATCGGCTGTGGCCCCCCCGGTCGCCGGCTGGCTCGCGGGGGGCGAGTCGATCCCGACGGTCGGATCCTCGACCGACGAGCGAGCCGATGCGTCGGCTTCGTCTTGCCAGCCCGTCGCGGAACTTCCGTCGCGCGCGTCGGACGCCTCGTCGAGCTCGATGCGCGACGCACCCGCACCACCGCTCGACCCGGTTGTCAGATCGGCCGCCACGTTGTCGAGCTCGCTCGCGAGCAGGATGGCCGGGACCAGACACAGGATCATCGGAACGGCTTCCCAGTCGAGCGCCCGCAATCCGAGGCGTTCGGCCTGCGGCTCGGGCACGCGCTGTGCGCCGAACGTGGCGACGGCGCCGACGCCGATCGCCTGACCGATCCCGACGGCGGCGAGCAGGCCGAAGTCGATGAACGCGATGCCCGTGAAGCCGGCGGCCAGGATCGCAAGCAGCGTCAGCATCAGGGCGCCGCGCACGCTCGGGTAGGGCTCGTTCGGATCCGGCCGTGGCGTGCCGCCGTCCATCATGCGGAGCGCCCCGGACGCTTCCGTGTCCGCGCGCCCTCGGGCCCCACGCTCTCGGCCAGCGCGCGACCCGTATGCGATCGGCGACAGCGCGCGATCTCGTCGGGCGTACCGACGGCGACGATCTCGCCGCCCGCCGCCCCGCCCTCGGGTCCGAGGTCGACGATATGGTCGGCATAGCGGATCACGTCGAGGTTGTGCTCGATCACGACGACGGTGTTGCCGCGATCGACGAGACGATCGAGCAGCCCGAGGAGCACCTCGACGTCGACGAAATGCAGCCCCGTCGTCGGCTCGTCGAGCAGGTAGAGCGTCTGGCCCGTGCTCTTGCGGGCGAGCTCGCGGGCGAGCTTCATGCGCTGGGCCTCGCCGCCGGAGAGCGTGGTCGCGCTCTGGCCGAGGTGGACGTAGCCGAGTCCGACGTCGGCGAGTGCCTCGAGCGGTCGCGCGACGGCCGGCACCGACTCGAAGAGCTCCTGCGCCTCGTCGACCGTCATCTCGAGCACGTCGGCGATACTCCTGCCCCGGTAGCGGATCGCCAGCGTGTCGCGGTCGTAGCGTCGCCCGCCGCAGACTTCGCAGGGCACGAAGACGTCGGGCAGGAACTGCATCTCGACCCGGATCGCGCCGTCCCCTTCGCAGGTCTCACAGCGACCGCCCGCGACGTTGAACGAGAAGCGTCCCGCGTCCCAGCCGCGCACGCGGGCCTCGGGCAGGCTCGCGAACAGATTCCGGATGCCGGAGAAGGCCCCGCTATAGGTCGCGGGGTTGCTACGCGGGCTGCGACCGATCGGACTCTGGTCGACGTCGACGACCTTGTCGATCCGGTCGAGGCCGACGATGCGCTCATGGGGGGCGGGCTCGGCGAGCGCGCCGTGCAGCTCGGCTGCGAGCACGGGATGGAGTGTGTCGTTGACGAGCGTGGACTTGCCGCTTCCGGAGACGCCCGTGACGACGCTCAGGCAACCGAGCGGGATCTCGAAGTCGATGCCCTTCAGGTTGTGGCCCGTACAGCCCTCGATCCGGATCGTGTGATCGGGTCGTGGCTTGCGTCGCGTGGGCGCAGCGATTCGGCGGCGACCCGCCAGGAAATCGCCCGTCGTCGATTCGGGGATCCGCGCGAGGGAGTCGGGCGGGCCCTGGGCGACGATGCGGCCGCCGCGGATGCCGGCACCCGGGCCGATGTCGATCACGTGGTCGGCGCGGCGGATCGTCGCTTCGTCGTGCTCGACGACGATCAGGCTGTTGCCCAGATCACGCAGGGCCTCGAGGCTCTCGAGCAGCCGCTCGTTGTCGCGTGCATGCAGCCCGATCGAGGGCTCGTCGAGGATGTAGAGCACACCGATCAGCTGGGCGCCGATCTGGGTTGCGAGTCGGATCCGCTGGGCCTCGCCGCCGGAGAGCGTGGCCGCGCGTCGATCGAGGCTGAGGTAGCCGAGACCGACCTGCTCAAGAAAGCCGAGACGCTCGCGCACCTCCTCGAGCACACGGTCCGCAATGCGCGCCAGATTGGGCGGGAGACAGAGTCCGTCGAGGAATGCGCGCACGTCGGAGATCGAGCACGCGTAGAGCGAGGGCAGGGAATGCGGGCCGAGCCGCACGGAGCGGGCCTCCCGTCGCAGTCGCTCGCCCTCGCAGCGGGCACAGGGACGCGCCGTCTGGAATTTCGCGAGCCCCGCATTGCGGCGCCCGCCGGCCGCCTCGAGTCGCCGCGCGAGATCGCCGAGGATGCCGTCGAACGTGCGCACGACGCGTTCGCTCGGCTTGCGCTTTCGGCGCCCGCGCCGGCGTCGTGTCGCGACCGGAACCTCGAGCTCGAGCTCGTAGTCGGGATCGCCCTCGAGGAGTCGTTTGCGGATCTTCTTCGGCAGCTTACGCCAGGGGGTGTCGAGCTCGAACCCGAAATCCGCGGCGAGCGTCTCGAGCAGGCGGCGGTAGTAGCCACGCGCTTCGTCCAGATCCCAGGCCGCGATCGCGCCCTCGGCGAGGCTGAGCGTTTCGTCGGGCACGATTCGCTTCGGATCGAAGACGGGCGTCTCGCCGAGCCCGGCGCAGGCGTCGCAGGCGCCGAAGGGATTATTGAAGGAGAAGAGGCGCGGAGAGATCTCGGGAAACGAGTGGTCACAGGTCGGACAGGCACCGGAGCGCGACAGCCACCAGGGCGACTCGTCCGAGCCGACGAGGTCGACGAGCGCGAGGTCGTCTGCGAGCCGAAGAGCGGTCGCGAGCGACTCGGAGAGTCGCGCGCGCACGCTCGGCTTGATGACGAGTCGGTCGATCACGAGCTCGATATCGTGTCGCGCGCCTCGAGAGAGCTCGATCTCCTGCGCCAGGTCGACGATCTCGCCATCGATCCGAGCGCGCACGAAGCCATCGCGGCGGAACTGGGCGAGCTCCTTCTTGTATTGGCCCTTGCGGCCGCGAACGACGGGCGCCAGCACCTGGATCCGTGACCCCGCCTCCAGCCCCATGACGCGGTCGACCATCTCGTCGAGTCCCTGGCTCGAGATCGGCGAATCGCATTCCCAGCAATGGGCCGTACCTGCACGGGCGTAGAGCAGGCGCAGGTGGTCGGCGATCTCGGTGATCGTGGCGACCGTGCTGCGCGGACTCTTGCCGACGCTCTTCTGCTCGATCGAGACCGCGGGCGACAGCCCGTCGATCTGATCGACGTCGGGTCGACTCAGCTGGTCGAGGAATTGGCGCGCGTAGGTCGAGAGGCTCTCGACATAACGTCGTTGGCCCTCGGCGTAGAGCGTGTCGAAGGCGAGGCTCGACTTGCCCGAGCCCGACGGTCCCGTGACGACGACGAGGCGTTCGCGCGGAATCGCGAGGTCGACGTTCTGGAGATTGTGCGTGCGTGCACCGAGAATCGAGATCTCTTGCGGATCGCCCTTGCTCGCCAGGACCTCGATCGTCTCGAAGTCGCGCGCGAGTCGCACTTCGGGGTCGAACGCGCGCGCGGGCGCAGACATGGCTTCAGCCCCCGAAGGCGCCCTTGCGCTCGATGAAGGTCTGCTGTCGCAGCACGTCCATCCACTCGCTGTACTCGGCTTCGGTCTTGCGCTGGAAGAGGTAGTTGCGGAGCTGGCTCTCGGCCTGCTCGAAGGTCACGCGCTCGAACGTCCTACGATCGACCAGCTCGAGCAGATTGCAGCCGAAGGGCATCGAGATCACGGGGCTCAGATCGCCGGGCTTCATCTTCGCGATCCGTTCGGACATCCAACCCGCGAGATCCGCCTCGTGGATCCAACCGAGATCGCCGCCGCGCTCGGGGTTCATGTCCGAAATCTGCCGTGCGACGTCGGCGAAGGGCTCGCCGCCGGACGCGATCCGCTCGCGCGCCTCGCCCATCGCTCGACAGGCCTCTTCGGCGGAGCGCGCGCTCCGCCCGTTCGGCGTCACGAGGATATGACGTACGTAGACCTCTTGGCCGCCGCTTCGCTGGTCGCCGAAACGTTCCTCGTAGAGCTCGCGGACCTCTTCTTCGGAGAGCTGCACGCGCGATCGCACCATCGCGTTCACGACCTTGCTGCGTTCGATCTCGCCACGGATCTTCTGGCGGTACTCGTCGACCGTGAGGCCGTGACTGGTCACGCTCGCGAGCAGCTGATCGATCGTGAGCCCATTGTCGTTCGCGATCGCCTCGATCGCGGCGTCGACCTCCTCGCGATCCGCCGCGAGCTCGAGCCGTTCGACGACCGAGCTGAGCAGCTTGCCCTCGATCAGTCGCTCGAGCGCGTCGCGCCGGACCTTGGCGATCTCGCTCTCGGGCGCACCCGCCTCGCGCATCCGTTCTTCGACCGGTGCCGACAGCTCGAACACCTCGGAGGCGAGTACGATATCGCTGCCGACCTGGGCGGCGATTCCCTCGACGTAGCGTTCCGCCGCCGCTGCCGGTCGCGCCAGCGCGGTCGTCGCGACGAGCCCGATCGCGAGGCTCGACGCGATCGCGCGCGACAGGGTCGGGGACAGGGACACGTTCGAGACCTCCGGGTACCGCGACCCGGGGGCCGCGAATCAGCGAGCGATACTAGCGACGCTCGGCGGCCGCGGCCGGTTCGCGCCGTCGTTCGCGCCGCGAACGGAGCCCGCAGGCCCCGTTGGCTCGGTCGGCTTGGCGGGTCGCGATGGGAGCGCCGTCGCGGCACCGGGCCAGCGCGACGGATCGACCGCTGCCGCGTCGAGCGTCGGCAGCGCCTCGACCAGGCCGTTCAGGTTCGCCGTGTCGAGATCCGTGCGTGCCCAATCTGCCAGCGACTCGTTGAGCTGATCGGCAGTCTCGCAGCCGAGGACCGGATGCGCCCCCGGCAGGAACTCGCGCGCGAAGGCGAGAAAGAGCGCACGCGGTGGTACGCCGAGCGTCGCGGCGTGCGCGTGGATCGCGGCGAGCGGTCGCGTGAGGCCGGCGAGCTCGGTGGGCAGCGCCGTCGGATCGAGATGGGCCACGCCCTGAAGGAAGATGCTCCGCACGTAGATCGTGCGACCGAGCTCGCGCGCGCGCGGAAAGAAGCCCTGTCGATAGAGCCGCAGGTCGAGCAGACTCGTCGCGACCTGCAGGACCTGGAGATCCGGATCGTCGAGTGCCGCCCAGGCCTCCTCGGGGTTGGCGGCGGAGACGCCGAGTGCGCCGATGCGGCCGGCGTCACGTTCCGCGAGCAGCGTTCGCCAGAGCTTGCCGCCGCAGGCGTGACGATGGGCGAAGCGGTGGAGCAGCACGACGGGGAGCACGTCCCGGCCGAGCGCGGTGCGACTGCGGGCGAGGCTCTCGGCGGCGCGCTCGAGCGTCTCCGCAATGCCCAGGCCGGGCGCATGCGCGTTCGGGTCGAGCTTGGTCACGACCCGCCAACCGTCACCCGGCGGCATCGTGCGCAGCAGCTGGCCGATGCGCATTTCGGCGTCGCCGTAGGCCGGCGCCGTGTCGATCGTGCGGAGACCCGCCTCGCGGGCGCAGGCGGCGATGCGGGTGAGCTCGGAATCGCCGGGCGGACCCGAGTGATTCGCGATGCCGTAGGGCTGACCCCATTGCGCACTGCCGAGCGTGAGTCGTCGCGGGTCCCGCGTACGCATGCCCTGCCAGGTCGAAAGGTCTCTCGTTACCACGCGGTCCATCCTCCATCGACGACCAGGTTGTGTCCCGTCACGAAGCTGGCGAGCGGCGACAGCAGGAATGCGATGGGTCCCGCGAGCTCCTGTGGCCGCCCGATCCGGCCGAGCGGCACGCGTCGTTCGAGCCCCGCGACGAACGCCGCTTCGCGGCTGACCGCTTCGGTCGGAAACGGCCCCGGACTCACGCAGTTCACGCGCACACCGTCACGCGCCAGGTGACAAGCGGCCGTGCGCGTGAACTGGATGACGCCCGCCTTGGCAGCGCCATAGGCCGGCGGATTGTGGAGCTGCGGATGGTCCCGGTAGAGCGCGGGCTGCGGAGCGACGACCCCGTACATCGAGGCGACGTTCACGATCGCACCGTGTTCGCCGCTCGCGCCGGCCTCGGGCCGCGCGAGCATGCGCGCCGCCGCCGCCTCGGTCGCGAGGATGACATCGCCGAGCGCGGCCTCGATCGAGCGTGCGACATCGCCGCGGTCCAGCCCCAGGAAGGGCGAGCTCGGGCCGCTGTAGGCGTTGTTGACCCAGCCGTCGACGCGCCCCGCCTCCTTCTCGATTCGATCGAGCACGCGCGCGAGGTCGTCGTCGCGATGCTGATCGGCGACCTCGCAGAAGACCGCGCCCGGGAGCGTGTCCGCGAGCAGCGCGGTCTGCTCGAGCGGTGCCTCGCGCCGGCCGAAGACGACGACGCGCGCGCCGGCCGCCGCCAGGCCGAGCGCGATCGCCCGACCGAGATGACTCCCGCCGCCGGAGACGCCGATACCCATGCCTTCGAGCGCCCGGGTGTCGAGAATCTGGTCGAGTCGCTTCATCCTTCCTCCAGCTTTTTCTGCTCGACGTGCGCGTTCATGGCGTAGATCTCGGGATGGCGATCGAGCGCCGCGACCATTGTCGGATAGTCGATCGAGGTGGCCTCGCGTCCGAATACGCGAAAGGCGCTGCGCGCCATCGCGAGGTCCTCGTAGGTGTCGATCGTCCAACGCCAGTCGGGACGATCGGGCCAGGCGAGCGGCGTCGGCGTCGCGTGCACGGCGGCGTTCGCGTACAGCCAGCTCGTGACGTGGATGCGATGGTGGAAGTCGCGCCCTGCGATCGCGTGGTCCGCGCGCTCGAGCGCGCGGCGCCGCACGAGCTCGACGCCATAGCCGAGCGGGAGGCGCGGCGTTCGTACCGGTCCCTGCTCAGCGGGCCAGCTGGGCGTCTGCGGCGTCTCGATCACGACGCCACCCCGAAAGCGAACGGCGTCGGCGCGCTTCGCCGCGTGGCCATCGTCGCGCGCGTCGAGCAGCCGGTCGATGAGTGCCGCGTCGAGGAAGGGATTGTCGGCGGTGACGCGGACGCACCAGCTGGCGCGGGTCTCCTGTGCGATCGCCAGGAACCGCGACAACACGTTCGTCGGATGGCCACGAAAGACTCGCAGCCCGAGCTCGAAGCCCCAGGCCTCGGTCACGTCGTCGGTCGGATCGCGGCTCGTCGCCAGCCACCACTCGTCGACGCGGGCGCGCCGGATCCGCTCGACGAGCAGCGCCAACATCGGTCGACCCGCGAGGGGCGCCAGGATCTTGCCTGCCAGCCGCTCCGAGCCCATGCGCGCCTGAATGATGCCGATCGTCCTGCTCAAGCCACCCCGCCCCGCCCGTTCCACCCGTCCTGGCTGGAATTCCGCCTCGGCCTGATCGGCAGACGACCGGCAAAAGCTTTGCGATTTCAGCGGCGTAGCGGGAGCTCGTTCGGCTGCGGTGGCAGCTCGACCGAGCTCGTTCGAGATAGATCAATCAGATTTGTTCGAGACGCGTGCGAGTCGACCGATCGAAGGTGAATGAAAAATCAACAACTCCGGTGGACGGCGCGAGTCGTAATCGATTTATGAATCGAATACAATCGGTGGCATGGCCCGTCCCAGAGTGCAGGATGCCGAGGAGAGACTGCTCTCCGCCGGTCTGAACCTCTTCGCTCGCCGTGGCAGCGAACGCGTCAACACGAACGCGATCGCGCGCCGCGCCCGCGTCGGGATCGGCACGTTCTACAAGCATTTCGCAGACAAGCACGCCCTGCTCCGCGAGATCGAACGGCGCACGCTCGCCGCGCTCGCGACCGCGCGCGTGGAAGCCATCCGCGCGCTCGGTCCCGACGCCTCGCCCTTCGATCAGGTCGAGCATTCGACGCGGGCGGCGATCCGCTTCGCCGAGTCACACCCCGAGGCCTACCGCGTCACGTTCGGTCGCGAGCGTGCCGGGGCCGCCCATCACGGACCCGTCGTCTCGGAGTCGAGCCGCCCCGTCGCCTCGGCCCTGGCGGCCCTCCAGGCGGCGGGCGCGATCGATCGGGGACTCGACGTCGAGCTCGCCGCGCGCGCCTACCAGGCGATGGAGGTCGGGACGATTCTCTGGTGGCTCGACGATCCCGGCCGGGCCTCGCCGGATGCGCTCGTCGCGACGCTGGCGCGGCTGCATCCCGTGCATGCGCGGGCGGCGGACGTGGACGAAGGCGCGGCGCGATCCGATCGCGCGGCCTCGCTGTCGACGCGCTCACAAGGAGCGAATCCCGACACGCGCTGGCGGAGGGTCCCGCGGGCCGACAGGCCGTAGAAGGGCGCTCCTGCCGAGCCGTCGACTCTGTCTGTATCGCCTACTTCGGAGCGGAAGCGCCTTGGTCGTTCGTCGTGTCGCTCGTCACGACACACTCGACGAGCGCCGGTCCGGGCGTGTCGAACGCGCTCGCGAGCACCGGCTCGAGGTCGTCGCTGCTGACGACGCGGCGACCCCAGGCGCCACATAGCTGTGCGTAGGCCGCGAGATTCGGGTGGCGGAGTGCGTCGGGCTCGGATGCGCTTCGAACGACGACCTGCGTGAGATCCATCCCCGCATACACGGCGGACAGCAGCTCGTCCATGCGCTGCTCGAAGCTCGCGACACCGGAGATCGCGCAGACGCGGCGGGCCGACCTCGCGCCGCGCACGCTGCGCGTGACGGAGTCGCCGCTCGGAACGCCCGCGGTCGCGAAGGCGGCGCAGGCGCCGAGCGCGGCCGGAAACGCGACTCCCCCACCTCGAGCGATCGGCTCGATCACGCGAGCCGTCCCATCCGCGAGTGCAGGGCGGAGTGACTCTGCATCGGCGTCGGAATCGAAGAGCGCGATTCCCTCCGGCGGAAGCCGCGCGGCGAGCACCTCGATCAGCTGACCTCGGCGAAGGCCATCGTCACGAACGCGCTCTTCGCCCCCGAGCGGAGCATCACTGCGCGGCCTAGAACGGTTCCCATCGGACGGAGCGCGAGTGCGAAGACGTTGGCGGCTACCGGGTGTGTGGAGCGCAATCTCGCTGTCGACCTCGCAACCGTCGCTCGAGACGACGAGGCTCGCTGCGGGCTGGCCACTCAGCTCCGCACAGACGGGCGCGGCGATCGCTGCCGTCGAGGCGTGACGCACGGCGACCGATCTGATGCCCTTCTTCGACAGCGCCTCGGCGATCGCGAGCGCGTGCCGCGGTGCGTCGCTCGAGGGATCGCTCGTCTGGAAGACGTGGTGGACCCCGGCGCTGACGAGCGCCTCGACCGTCTCGCGACAGCGCTCATCGAGCAGGTCGGGCCCGGGTCGAATCGGCGTCCTGGTTCGACGCATCGGTCTTTTCCGCACGGGCGAATCGAAACGCTGAGCGATCACGTCGTCCTTCCTCTCCCCGCAATCAGAATGCACGCCCTCGACCGGAGGTAACGCCTGCGCGTGCGCAGCTGACCCCCGGTCTCATTTCGCGGAGAGTCGAGCGAGTAGGCTGCGGGTCGCGTCGAAGAGCGCGGCGGGCCCGCCTTCCGGCCCAGGTGCCTTCGCCACGAGCTTCTGGTCCGGTGTGACGCGCAGGTCGCTGCGGGCGTGGCTGAGCAGACCGATCAAGCGATCGGGGTCGATCCGGCTCGGGCTCGCCACCTGGAGCACGAGCTCGCCGCGCAGCGTCTCGATCCGCAGGATGCCCAGCCGGCGGGCAAAGATCTTGAGTCGAATCACCTCGAGCAGGTTCTCGGCCTCACGCGGCAGGCGCCCGAAGCGGTCGAGCAGCTCGTCGCGGATCAGCGCGACCTCGTTCTCGTCGCGCGCACTCGAGAGCCGCTTGTAGAGCACCAGCCTCTGACTTACGTCCGGTACGTAGTCGTCGGGCAGGCGACCGACGACAGGCAGCTTGATCTCCGGGTCGAGCCATTCCTCGTGGACCTGCCCGCGCAGCTCGTCGATCGTCTCTTCGAGCATCT
This sequence comes from Myxococcota bacterium, assembly GCA_965223565.1. Taxonomy (GTDB): domain Bacteria; phylum Myxococcota_A; class UBA9160; order UBA9160; family UBA4427; genus UBA4427. The sequence continues at coordinate 202,173 of CBDCWV010000015.1, forward strand.
CCATGTACGTCTCGTAGCCGACCGAGCGCAGGTTGCCCGATTGTTCGGAGCCGAGCAGATCGCCGGCGCCGCGGATTTCGAGGTCGAGATTCGCGAGTCGGAAGCCGGCACCGAGCTCACTGAGGTCCTGGATCGCCTCGAGTCGTTTCTGGGCGTCGCCGGAGAGCGAGCCCACCTGGGTCGGCACGAGCAGATAGGCGTAGGCGCGGCGCTTGCTGCGTCCGACACGACCGCGCAGCTGATAGAGCTGGGCGAGTCCGAGCGCGTCGGCGCGGTTCACGAGGATCGTATTGACGTTCGGCATGTCGATGCCGCTCTCGATGATCGTCGTGCATAACATCACGTCGGCTTCGTGGCGCAGGAAGGCGTGAATACGATCCTCGAGCTCGCGTTCCTTCATCTGGCCGTGTGCCACCATGATTCGCACCTCGGGTACGATCCGCTCGAGCATCTCCTGCATCGCGTCGATCGTGCGCACGCGGTTGTGCAGGAAGAAGACCTGTCCGCCGCGTCGGATCTCGCGCAGGATCGCCTCGCGAATCAGCCCCTCGTCGAACTTGCAGACCTGGGTGCGGATCGCGAGCCGGTCGACCGGCGGTGTCTCGATCACCGACAGGTCGCGAATACCCGTGAAGGCCATCTGGAGGGTGCGCGGAATCGGGGTCGCCGTGAGCGTCAACACGTCGACCGTCTTCTTGATCTTCTTGATGCGCTCCTTGTGCGCGACGCCGAAGCGCTGCTCCTCGTCGACGACGAGGAGTCCGAGATCCTTCCACTGCACGTTCTTCTGCAGAATGCGATGGGTCGCGATGACGATGTCGACCTGTCCGGTCGCGAGACCTTCGAGCGTGTCACGGGCTTCTTTGGGCGTACAGAAGCGCGACAGCATGTCGACGCGAATCGGATGGTCGGCGAAGCGTTTCTGGAAGTTCTCGAAATGCTGCTGGCAGAGCACGGTCGTCGGTGTCAGCACGACGACCTGCTTGCCGTCCTGGGCGGCGCGGAAGGCGGCACGAATCGCGACCTCGGTCTTGCCGTAGCCGACGTCGCCACAGACCAGTCGGTCCATCGGCTTGGCCTGCTGCATGTCTTCGAGCACGTCGTCGATCGCGGCCAGCTGGTCGGGCGTCTCCTCGTAGGCAAAGGAAGCCTCGAACTCCTCCAGCAGGGCGTCGCGGCCTGCGAACGCGAATCCGGGGGCGAGCTCGCGTGCCGCATGGAGCGAGAGGAGCTCGCCCGCCATGTTGCGCAGACTCGCCTTGACCTTGCCCTTGGTCTTCTCCCAGGTCTCGCCGCCGAGCTTGTCGATCCGCGGCTTGACACCGTCGGCCGCTCCGTAGCGCTGGACGCGCGAGAGGCGATCGACGGGCAGGAAGAGCTTGTCGCCGCCGAGATACTCGATCGCGAGCAGCTCGCTCTCGGTGCCGCCGGCGGCGAGCTCGACGAGTCCGCGGTAGACGCCGATGCCGTGATCGTGGTGGACGAGAAAGTCGCCGGGGGCGAGCTGGGCGATGCCCTCGAGCTGCTGTCCCTCGCGCCAGCCCGTTCGCTGGGAGCGCTTCCCGCGCAGCCCGAAGACCTCCTCGTCGGTCACGACCGCGAGGCCCTGGCTCGGCCAGACGAATCCCTCCGATACCGTCGTCACCCGAAGCTCGAGTCGACCGGGTAGGGACCAGAGCCAGACCGGCCGCGGGTCGGTCGCGATCTGTCCGTCGAGCTCGTACTCCGCGAGCAACGTCTTCAGGCGTTCCGCGCTCGAGAGCGACGTGCAGGCCAGCACGACGCGCATCCGGTTCGCGAGCCAGTCGCGACAACGATCGACGAGCGGGGTGAGGGCGCGGTCGTGGCTGCGCGTCGTCGTGAGTGCCCGCCGCAGGTCCTCCTGCGTGTGTGTCTCGACCACATGTCGTCCGGGTTCGTCCGCGCCATGGGCGACGTCCAGCCGCTCGAGTCGAATCGCGTCGCGTGCCTCGATCTCGCGCGCGATCTCGTCGGGTGTCAGCACCAGATCGGCCAGCGGTACCGTCAGTCGTTCACCGAGTGCGGCCGTATGATTCGATTCGATCTCGGCATGGACCTGTTCGGTGCGGGCCGCCGCCTCCTCGGGCTCCTCGAGCAGCAGCAACGCGTCTTCCGGCAGGTAGTCGAAGAGGGTTTCGAGGTCGGGCTGCAACAGCGGCGCCAGGGCCTCGGCGCCCGGCGGCACGTGGCCGCGCAGGAGCGAGCCGACCAGCTCGTCGATCTCGCCGACCGCAATACCCTGCTCTTCGGCGTGGGCGCGGATCGCGTCGGAGCGCGCGATGATCTCGTCCCGATCGAATAACAGCTCGCGCGGTGGGGGCAGCAGCGCGGTCGAACATTTCGTCTGGGAGCGCTGGCTGGCGGGATCGAAGCTGCGGATCGAATCGACCTCGTCGCCCCAGAGCTCGATCCGCAGCGGTGAGGCGAGCTGCGGCGGGAACACGTCGATGATGTCGCCGCGCACGGCGACCTCGCCGGGCTCTTCGACCAGCGCCATGCGCTGGTAGCCCTGCCCCACGAGTCGCGCGACGAGCTCGTCGCGGTCGAGCGAATCGCCGACGGAGAGGCGCGCGGTCTGACTCCGCAAGCGAGCGCGCGCCGGGACGCGCAGGGCGAGCGCCGATCGCGGTGCGACCAGGATCGGCGCCGGGTCATCGCTCGCGCCGCGGGCACACGCGTCGAGCCGATGCAGCACCTCCATCCGCTGGCTCACGAGGAAGGCCTGGGGTGAGAAGCGATCGAAGGGCAAGGTGTCGTGGCGGGGAAAGGCTCGAATCCTCGACGTGTCGTCGCGTTCGCCGAGGAAGCCGCGCAGGCCGAGGATGGCGGCGTCTGCCGCCCGCGAGTGCGGCGTCACGTAGAGGACGACCCGACCGGCGGCGTTCTCCGAGAGCGTTGCGCTCGCGTGTCGCGTGTGGTGGCGGATCAGATGGCTCGCCGCGACTCGATTCGATGCGCCGCGCAGGCCCGTGATCCGACGCAGGACGGCCTCGTCGCGTGCCGTGCGAACGAAGCGATCGAAAGGGGTGTCGCCCCGTCGCTGTGTCCGTCGCACCCCGCCCCCCTGTCGCGTCCGCGTCGACCGCGTGCCAACGCCGAAAGCCCGGACCCTCGAACGAGGGGGCCGGGCGCCGCGGATTCTAGACGCATCGGCCGACGGCGGCCCGTTCCGCAGTGGAACGCGGGGTGGGTCGGGCGATGGGCCGCCTGCCGGCGGCGTGCGCCGCTGTAGACTCGGGCGATGGATCGGCTCGCCACGCTCGTCGTTTGGCTCGCGCTCGATGCGGGACCCGGGGGTCCGAGCGTCGACTGGTTCGAAGAGCTCGACGCGATGGCGTCGGGCGACGTCGCCGCGTTGGCACGACTGCGGCGCCTCGTGACCTCCCAGCTGACACGGATGGGCGCCTACGGCGTGCAGTCGTCCTGGGACGACTTCGCCCAGGAGGTGCTGATCAAGGTCTGGCGCGCCCACCGCGACGGCAAGATTCGCGAGCGCCGCGCGCTACCGGGCTTCGTGCGGACGACGACCCGCAACGCGTTCATCGACTGGCAACGCGCGCACCATCGGGAGGTCGATCTGCCCGACGACGCGCTCGAAGACGAAGCCGACCGAGCGCCCGCGGTCGATCCCGCCCTGCGACTGGCGCTGCAGCAAGCGATCGGGGGCCTCGCCGATCGCCATCGCGAGGTCATCGAGTCCCTCTATCTCGAGGGCCGCTCCTACGACGAGACCGCCCGACATCTCGGTCGCCCGCGGGGAACCGTCAATCGCCTGCAGCGCGAGGCGATGGCCGAATTGCGCGGAAAGCTGCTCGCCGAGGAGCCGCGGTCGTGATGTTCCCCGCGGACGCGTCGCGCACGGCGGGATTTTTCCCGATTTCTGTGAAGCAGCCGATATGGCTCGCCGCCCGACTGCGTCTTGAAATCGAGGGCGGCATGGCGACCGCGGCCCCGAATCGGGCCGAGAGGTGGTGCTTCTCGCCGAAGCCGGGCGCGCGGGCGCCACGAGAGACGTCGCGAGGGAGCGAACTCGCATGAGCGAACGAGAACGAGCGGGCCTCGAACGATTGCTGCACGAGCTCGAAGAGCCCGAGCTTCCGGCGCCCGAGCTGCTGGCCCGTCATGCGACCGATCCGAACGGATTGGATCCGGACGAACGCCTCGAGATCGAGCGGGCGATCGCGCGATCGCCCGCGGTCGTCGACGAGCTCGACACGCTGCGCGGCTTCGACCCCGCGCGGCTCGACGCGGATCGCGTCGCCGCGGGTGCGGGGCGGGCGGCAGGCGCGTCGTGGCTCCGTGGGCTCCTGCGTCCGGCGTCCGTCTGGGTCGCCGCGGCGGCTGCCGCTGTGCTCGTCGTCTGGCTGCTCGCGCGCCCGTTGCCCGACACCTCGACGGAGGCGCGACCGCAGCTCGTGGAGGAGAGCGGCGGGTCGCTCGATCGCGGCGAAGCACCTGAGCTGCCGGAGACTCCCGTCCCCGATGCCAGCCGTCTTGCGGACGCGCCCGACGCCGAGGGCCGATCGCTCGAGGAGGGAGCGGTGGCGCCTTCGCCCGAGTCGTCGGCCGAGCTACCGCTCGCGGAGCGCCGCCCGACGCCGCCCGACGCCGGCATCCGGCGACGGCCCTCGCCCAAGCGCGACGAGTCGCAAGGGCGCGGCCGGACCGCGCCGGGAATCGCAGACGACGACGGCCTCGACGACCAGACGCGGCCGCGCGCCGCGGACGAAGGGCCGCGCGAGGTGCTGATTGCGATGGCGATGCCGACCTACCGTCCCGCCTTCGGCACGGTCGATCCCGACCTCGGCGAGTGGGTCGTGCGGGCCGACGAGTCCGCCGCGACCGTGGCCGCGTCGGCGCGGGTTTCGGTCGTGTCGCCGCTCCATGTGACGCGCGTGCTCGCGGCGAGCCCGCCGCTCTTCTGGTCGCTCGATCGTCCCGCCACCCGGGGCGACTACTACCTGAGCGTGCTCGATAGCGAGGAGGAGCCGATCGTACTCGACGTCGCTTTGCCGCGGCCGAAGCAGGCAGGGCTCCAGCGGATCGATCTCGCTCACCACGGCGTCCAGCTCCCGAAGGAGAAGACACTTCGTTGGTCCGTGGCACATCGCGCGGAGCCCGAGGCACCGCCGACGAGCTTCGATTTCGGCTGGGTGCGCCGCGCGTCGCTCGAGTCGGCGGCGGCCGCCCGTCTCGAGGCCGCGCCCGCGTCCGAGCGGGCGGCGCTGCTGGCCGCGGCGGGTGCCTTCAACGAGGCGCTCGCGGAGGCGCTCGCCGCCCGCGAGGCCAGACCCGACGATCCCGCTCGCGCCGAAGCGGTCGCGCGGCTGCTCGAGGCGGCGGATCGTTAGGTCGTCGCGCGCAATCTCTAGTACCAGCTGTTGATCAGCAGGAACGCCGACCAGAAGATCGGATGGCGGCGCGTGCGCGACTCGATCAGCGCCTGCTGAGCGTGTTGCAGCGCTCGGGCCCGCGAGCTACCGGGTCGCGCGAGCTGTTCGTAGAAGATCGCGAAGAGATCGGCGGTCGCGGCATCGTTCACCCGCCAGAGACTGGCGATGGCGCTGCGTGCCCCCGATTGGACGGCGACGCCAGCCAGTCCCAGGCTCGCCCGCTCGTCGCCGACCGCGGTCTCGCAGGCGCTCAGCGTCAGGAGCTCGAGCGGGCGGCTGGTGCGATGGCGCGTCGTCGCGATCATGTCGGCGAATTCGCTCAGCCGGAGTCGTCCGTCGCTCGTCAAGAGATGACTCTCGGCGGCCTCCGCGTCGAAGCGCGCATGCGTGGCGAGATGGATCATGTCGAAGGGCTCGCGATCGAGCGCGCGGGCGAGGGCGTCGCGCGAGAAGGCGTCGCCGAGTCGGGTCACGCCGGAGAAATGCCGGGTGACCGCGGCGATCTCGCGCGCGACGGCGGGAAGCGGCGCCGGGTCGGACGCGGCGTCGGACCGCGCATCGAGTGGGCGCGCCGGGCCCAGCCCCGCGGCGAGCAGGCGGGCGCGTCGCGGGTCGATCTCCCGCGGCGCGACGATTCGCAGGCTCGGCAGCGTCGCGACGGCGACCTGCTCGACGAGAAATGCGTTTGCACGCGCGTCGTAGAACGCCGCCGCCGGGATCGTCCTGAGTGCGCCGCTCGGCACGAAGGTGAGCGTCGTGTCGGCGACGAAGCCATCGCGTGCGATCGGTCGGATCAGCGCTTCGTAGAGTCGCGCGCCCGTCTTGCGATAGCGCGGCGTCGTCGGGTCCTGCAGTGCACGACGAAAGCGCCTCGCCGCTTCGCGCAGGGCATCGGGCTCGATCGGTGCGCGCAGGCGCACGAGCCTCCCCTGGCGTCCGAGGACGAGCTCGACGCGGTCCGCGAGCACGATGGGATAGAGCAGCAGCGTATCGGGCAGCCTCTCGGGCGTCGTGCGGGTGAGATTCGCGAGGCAGGCATCCCCGAAATAGTCGCGCAGCTCGCTCGTCTTCAATTCCTCGAGTGCGTCGATCGCCTCGCGCAGCAGCGATTGCTGTCGGGGCTCGTCGCCGTCCGCTCGGGAGGCAGCCCGCAGCAACAGGTCTGCCAGCCGCGTGCGGATCGGCCTCGCGAGCTCGAGCTGCGCTCCGCTGGCGAGTCGCGTGCGGTTCCGCGTCAGGATCGCGCCGGCCCGACGAAAGGCGGCCAATGCGGCGCCGGCTTCGTTCGCATCCTGCAGGAACTCGCCGTAGCGCGCATGCGCCTCGACGCGTGCTCTCCAATCTGTCCCAGCCTCCGCGTGCAACAGAGCGCGTTCGAGCGTTTCACGCGGTGTCGCGCCGGCTTCGGCCGTGGCGCCTGCTGCGGCTGCTGCGGTAGAGGAAAGTGCGATCAGCAGACCGAGCAGGCCGTACACGAGCGATGATCGAATCGGCCGGGTGCGCGGACTAGAAGACATTCCAGAGCACCTCGAAGTAGATGCCCCGACGCTGTAGACGGTCGCCGCGGGTCAGGTCGTCGCGAAATCGGTGGGCCCAGCTGAGCTCGGCACGCAGGTCGCCCGGAAGGGCGACTCGCAGCGCCATCCCCGCGGCGACGAGCGTGCGATCGGGGCTGCGACCTCGTCGGCGATCCCAGGCGTGGCCGATGTCGACGAACGGCGCCCACTCCACGATCGTCCGATCGAAGCCGGTGCGCCAGACGGGGACGCGCAGCTCGATCGACCCGATCGCCCCATTGTCGCGCACGATCTGGTTCTGGCGGTAGCCGCGAACCGTCCGGGCGCCGCCCACCGCGATCTGCTCGACGGCGAGTAGCGGATCGTTCGCGAGCTGCAGATCGAAGCGCACGAGCAGCTGTGTACCGTCGAGCCGCGGGATCGGTTCGATCTCGGGCAGACGTTCGGCGAATTGCAGCTGGGCGAGCCAGGCCACGAATTCGCCGTCGCGATCGCCGGCATCGCGTTCGGCCGTCGCAGCGAGCACGTCGAGGCCGATCGAGAGCGTCGATCGCGCGGCGATCGCGCGCCGCGCCGTGCGCCAGCTGGCATCCCCGCGCAGGCGCAGGATGGCGGCCGACGGCGTGCAATCGGCCAGGTCCGCCTGGAAGCACTCGACCCGCTCGAAGATCGACGACGCCGCGCGACGCCAATCGCCACTCACGCCGAGCCAGACGTCGAAGCCGTCCCGGCGAATGACCGGCTGACGAATCGAGAGCGAGAGCGACTCGAAGCGGCCTTCGATATCGAAGCGTTCGAAGTCCTCTTCGACGATCTCGCCGCGGCCGCGGCGATAGGCGATGCCGAGTCGCGTCGCCCAGGGCGTGATCGGCACCTCCCAGGCAGCCCGGAAATCGCGCAGGCCGGTGCTCCATTGTCCGGCCAACGAGAGCGTGTCGCCGAAGCCGGCGAGGCTCGTGTGGCCGCCTTCGAGCCGGCCACCGAGGCTGCCGATGCTGGGCGAGCGTGCATTCGACGCGCGCGCGCGAAGCGACCAGGGCGTCTTCTCCTCGACCCCGATCACGAGGTGATGGCGTCCGGGTCCCGACTCTTCGAGGACGGCCGCCAGGCGGAGGATTCCGGGCTCGCGCTGGAGCGATTCGAGTCGCCGCCTGAGCCTTCGTACGTCGAGCGGCGTCGCGGTCAGGCCGGCCAGTCGATAGCGGAAGTAGGCATCGCGATGGTGGTGGGCGCCACGGATCGAGATGCCGTCGAGGCGGCCTTCGATTACGTCGACGCGCACGACGCCGTCGGCGAGATTCTGGTCGGGGAGGTGGACGGTCGTCGTCGTATAGCCCGCTTCCTGGTAGAGGGTGCGCAGCGAGTCGACGGCGGCGAGCAGCTCGAGGGTCGTGAGCGGTCGGTCGACGTAGGGCGTGAAGAGCGCGTGGAGTCGATCGCGTGAGAATGCCGTAGCGCCTCGGATCTCGAAGCCGCTCGCGCGGATCGAGAGCGCCTCGGCCAGCGCCGTCGCGGAATCGTTCGCGCGCGCGGACTCCGGGCGAACGAGATCGTCGACGGTCGCGTCGCGGGGTCGAACGCGCCTGCCGTCGTCGCGCAGCGGCGAGGGCGGCTCGGCGGCAGGGACCGGCAGTGGCGCGCGCTCGTCGCCCGGTCGCAGCCCCGACTGGGCGTCGGCGGAGGGCGCCAGCAGCATCATCAGCGCGATCGTCGCGAGCGCCCGTTCACGGCCGAGCGCCCGGTCACGGCAAGGGGCAGCCATCGACGGAATTCCGTGGCCGTGCCGCAGATCGATCTGCGGTGTTCGATTCGCCGTCCTGTGTGCCGACGGAGGTGTCTCGGGGGGCGCGGCGCGGACTGATCTCGAAGCTGCCGGTCCGGGTACGGCGCGCCGCGCAGGGATCGCGCAGCGTGTCGGGTCGTTCGCGGTAGTCGGCGGCGAGTACGCCGAGCTCACCCGCGAGATTCGTCTCGGGACCGGCGAGCACGACGCTGCCCGACACGCCGAGCTCGGCGTTGGCGCGAATCTCGCTGTCGGGCGAGCGGACGATTCCGCTGCTCGCCTGCAGCAGGATGTTACCGGCGTCGGCGTTCAGCTGGCTCGCGTCCGCGCGCAGGCGACTGCCCGCGATCGCGAGCGCCGTCGTTTCGAGTCGGAGATCGCCGCCCTGGCCGGCGGGCGTGTCGACGTTCGTCGTGATCTCGCTGTCGACGATCGCGCTGGGTCCGGCGACGTCGATCGCGACGTTGCCGGAGGCGGGACGTGCCGAGTCGGTTCGGATCGTCGCGTCGATCAGCTCGAGTCGGCCGCCGATCACGAGATCGATGTCGCCGCCGATCGCGGGATCGCCCGGCCCCCCGACACCCGGGCGCGGCACCGGCGCCGAGGCGCGCAAGGCTCCGCCGTCGCTGACCAACAGATTGCCGCCGGTCTTGATCCGTAGATCGCCGGGTCGACCGATATCCGTCGCCTCCGCCGAGACGTTTCCGCCGCGCAGCACGAGGTCGCCCGCGACCTCGATCGCGAGATCACCGGCCGTCCCGGTACCGAAGGTCTGCGTGCCGAGCTCGCCGCCCGGGCCCAGCTCGATGCGACCGGCGTGAATTGCGAGCTCGCCGCCGGCGCCGCTGGCGGTCGCGCCGAGTCGCCGGCCGCTGCGCGCGAAGACACCCGACGGATTCCCGGTCCCCGGCTGCCGGCCCTCGGCGACGAAGCGGCTGACGACCGTGAGGTCGAGGTCGCCCGCGTCGGCTACGCCGTCGGTGGTGGTCGAGATCTGCGAGCCGTCGCGCAAAGTGAGTGCGTCGGCTCGCAGGTCGACGCGGCCGGGCGGTCCCCCGAGCGCATCCGGTGCGCCATCGTCGGGCCCGGCCGCGCCACGTGGAGCCGGACCGGTCCCGATGAAGGAGCCGCCGTCGAGCTCGAGTCGCGTGGCCGTCAGGTCGACGTCGCCACCCGTGCCGTCGGGATCGTTCGAGCCGGATTGAATGCGCGCGGCGTCGTTCATCACGATGCTGTGCGCGCTGACGGCGAGGTCACCGGCGGGCGCGGCGGCATTCGTGACCGTCAGCAGTCCCGCATTCGAAGCGAGCGCGAGTGCAGCGGTCTCGATCGTGAGATCACCCGCTGCGCCGATCCCGCCACCCCCTTCGCTGCGCGAGTCGGCCACGATCTGCCCCGCGTCTCGCACGTCGATCGTTTCGCCGATCCGCAGCGTCAGGTTGCCGCCGCGTCCCGCATCGCGCGTGGTCGAGCGGATCTCGCTCGCGATCGGTACGTCCTCGACGAGGCGCCGGTCGCCGTCGATCACGAGTCGCGCGGCGTCGATCGTGACGTCGCCGCTCGCACCGACGTCGGCATTCGAATCGGCCAGCGACTCCGAGAGAATCCGGCCCTGCTGCGCGATCTGCAGCTCGCCGTCGACCTCGATCGCGATCTTGCCGCCCGCTCCGGTTCCTCGCGTCGTCGAGTGGATCTGGCTCGCCAGTCCTTCGATCGACAGCCGATCGACCTCGACCCGTAGCGACCCCGGCGAGTCGCCCGCCCCATTGTTCGTGTGCTCGAGACTCCCGCCATCACGCAGCTCGAGCGCCGTCGCCGAGATCCGGAGCTCGCCGGGTGGGAGGTCGCCGCCGGCCACGGATTCGATCTTGCCCGCCGAGCCCTCGATTCGGACCGTGTCCGCAACCTCGACGTCGATCGCCCGCCCCTCGCCGCCTCCGCCGGCGAGCAAGCCGGCCTCGACCAGGGTCAAGCGTCCCGCGCGAATCACGATCCGGCCCTGATCGGGATTGGGGCCGAGGGTCGAGACATTGAAGGCGGCGCCTCCGCCGCCGATCCGGATCGACCCCGTGAGCGTGTCGCCCGGGCGGACGTCGGCCTGGGCCAGCTCGCTCGGCACGTCGAGTGCGCCGTCGCCAACGGCCGCCAGCCCGATCGTCCCCTGCTCGGCGACGAGGAAGCCCGGTCCCGTCGCTTCGAGCCGTCGGCCGACGAGGACGATGCCGGCTGCGTCGCGGGCACCGCCGGCGTCGTTCGAGACGATCCGGCCGGCGATCGTGATGTCCGGGCTCGCGATTCCGGGCTCGCCGTCCGCGACCTCGGCGAAGCGCAGCAGGCTGGGCGGGGCGGCGTCGACAGGGAGCGGTGCGAGCAGGTCGCTCGCCCAGAATGTCTCGCCGTTCGCGAAGCCGACGGCATCGGCCGTCGAGGCCGTGAAGAGGCCGTCCATGTCGAGTCGCGACTGGCCGCCGAAGAGGATGCCGTTCGGATTGAGCAGCAGCAGGTCCGGTGCGCCCAGACCATTTTCGCTGCGGACGCGGAGACCGCCGTCGATCTGTGAGGGATCGCTGCCGGTCACGCGCGAGAGAATCGTATCGACCGCGTCGTCGGTGCGAAATTCCGCCGTCTGGTCGACGGCGACGCCGAAGCGCTCGAAGCTGTGGAAGAGGTGCGTTCGACCGCCGTTCGCGACCGTACGGCCGCGCGCCTGCTCGATCACGAGCGTCGCCCCGAGGTCCTCGCTCGGTGCCAGACCTGGAGCGCCGAAGCTGTCGTCGAAGATGATCTGCGCGCGGGCTGGCTCGGCGACCCAGGCGAGGGCAAAGAGCGCCGCACACGAGGCGATCGGTCCGGCCCGAGCGCCTCCTCGCGCTCCGTTTCTCGAACGATGGCGTGTCGCTCCGTCAGTCGACAGCGGCATCGCATCTCTGCAGGAGTGCGCCGCCCGCGCCGGAGAGCACGCGGTCGAGTACGACCGCGTCGGCGGCGTCGCAGGCGGCGTCGCCGTGGACACTGCAGATCTCTGGGATGTGTTCGTTCGTCGGGTGCATCCCGACCAGATATTCGCGAATCAGCTGGAGATCGGGAACCAGCGGCCCGGCCGGCCCGTTCTCGCCGTCCGACGCGGAGATCACCGAGCCGGACTCGTTCGCGTCGCCACATTGGCAGGCGTCGCCAATGCCATCGGCGAGGGCGACGCCGATGCCACCGACGTCGCTCTGATCGCCGTTGTCCGTGAACGGGCAGTTGTCGTCGAGGCCGTAGTGGCCGTCCTGGTCGAGATCGACGTCGGCATTGTAGAGGATCGTCTCGTAGACGGCCTCGCCCGCGAGCTTCTCGAGCGCCGCATCGACCGTCTGATAGGGCGCGTCGGCATCGTGGGGATAGACGAGCGCCTCGAAGCCGTTGCGGATCGGGATCGGTGGGGCGGCGAAGATCGCTGGCGGCGCGTCGTTCGTGAAGGTCGCCAGACAATGGTCGCGACCGATCGTCGGATTGAGCGTATCGCCCCCGCTCGGTCCGGCCGCCCCACCCTCGATCGGCACGTAGACCGTATTCATCAATACCGTGCCGTCGTGATTGTCGAGCGGTCCGCGCGCGAGCATGACGCTCGGCTCGACCCAGCCGGGATCGGCCAGGGGGTCGACGCTCACGGGACCCGCGCAGTCGCGTGTGCCCGTCGAGTCGGGCGGATCGATGCAGCCGCCGAGGAATTGCGTCGCGTAGTCGGAGCCACCCGGTCCGAGCAGCCCGACCGTAATGCGATGCATGAAGGGTGCGGTCGTGTCGGCGAGGCAGACGTTCCAATCCGTCGTCGGCAGGTCGTTCACGTCGAGCACGGACTCGTACCGGATTTCCGCGACGGGCGGCACGCCGTCGGTCTCGAGCAGGTTGGCGACGAGGAACGCTTCGACGCAGCTGCCCGATCCGTCCTCGGCCTCGCAGACGCCGAGCTCGATCTGGTCCTCGAGCGCGATCGACATCACGCCACCCTTGAGGCCGCCGGGTGCGATCGTGTTGGCACGGAACGTCCCGAGATATACGTCCGTCTGGCCGGGACTGCAGAGCACGCCCGGGGCCGGTCCGACACCGCCGAGCGTCACGAAGCCCGTGTCCGGGCGCGAGTTGGCGGGTGGCGAGATGCCGAGTGGCACACCGAAGACACCAGAGCGGGCACCCGAGACCGTCGCGCCGATGTCGGTGCCCGGACTCGTACAGCCGTCGCTCGGCGTCACGCCAGGGGGCGCGAAGGCGGGAAAGGGCGCGCGGCAATTCTGGCCGAACGTGATGCCGTTCGCGCCCGGCTGCACCCAGACGCCCAGGTAGAGACGTGAGAGCGTGAAGCCACCGCAATCGACGACCAGATCGGCCAGGTCGAATTTGCCGCCGACGAAGGTCGGGTCGAAATCGCGAATCAAGCGCACGCGCAGCGGCTCGCAGGCGTCGCCGATCCCGTCCATGTCGCTGTCGGCCTGGAGTGGATTCGCGACGCGCAGGCAGTTGTCACAGACGTCGCCCACACCGTCGGCGTCGAGATCGGATTGCGCGACGTCGTGATCGAAGACGCAGTCGTCGTAGGCGTCGGGAACGTGGTCCCCATCGGCATCGGGCGGCACGAGGGGTCCGGAGAGTGCTTCGACCGCGTCGATGTCGGCGCCGCCCGTCGGGCTCGAATCGCCGCCTTGGCTGGGATCGTCGATCAGGCGCACGAACGTGAAGACGTCGTGCTCGTCGAAGCCGAAGGCGTCGAGGTCGATCTCCGAGACGCCGCCCGACACGCGGCCGAGCGAGTGCCAGGTGGCCTGGTTGGCGCTGATCGCGACGAACGTGCCCTCCGTCTCCGGATCTCGTTCGTAGATCCGCAGATCGGGTAGGGCGTTGCCGCTGCCGGTCAGGCGATTGTCGACGAAGCGGACGACGAGCGCGCCGCCCTGGCCGAGCGAGGTCGATATCGCGTCGGGCGCGTGGAGCGCACGCGAGGGGTCGGAGTTCGGCGCGGTCGTGCCTTGGCCCGGCTGATAGGCGGCGACGAGATCCGCGAAGGGATCGGCCGCCATGTCATAAAGGACCTCGTCGATGCCGATCCCGTCGCTCCCGACACTCGATTCGTCGATCTCGATCGCGGCGATCGGCGCGTCGCCCGGCTGGATCAGATAGCCGATGAATCCGTCCGCGCCGGGCGGAGCCGCGCCGCCGGGCAGGTCGAAGCTCGCGACGAGCCCCCCGCTCGCGTCGAGGAAGCGCACGACCTCGGATGGCTGGCTGAGGTTCTCGAGGACCGTGAGCCCGGCTGCGCGCACGGGCCGATCGAAGTCGAGCCGTACGTCGTCGTGGCTCTTGTCGGAGCCGATCCCGTTCCCACCCGGCCAGAGGGCGGGATCGCCGGTCGCAGCCGGGTCCGCCACCAGCAGCGTGCCGAACAGGCCGAGCGGCGTGCCCGCGATCCACTCGAGATTCACGTTCGTCGTGAGCTTGCCCGAAGCGAGCGTGAGCTGGGCGATCCGGTCGCCGTTGCGGACGGCGGCGAAGCCGCCCGCATCGAGCGGCACGGTGTCGAATCCGACGCGGATCGGAGGATCGGCGAGCGCGGCGAGAAAGCTCGCCTCGTCGCTGAATTGCTGGGCGCCGCCGACGCCTGGGTTGGCCAGGAGCAGCGCGATCGCGATGAGCTGCGCGATCGGGCGGACGCGAGCCCGAGCGGGTGTCCGGAGGAGGGGGCGAGCGCGGCGACGTCGACGGACCCAGACGAGTCCGCTCACGCCGAGCAGGGCGCCGACCCCGAGTCCGGGCTCGGGCAAGGCCAGCGGTTGGTTGTCGCGAATCGTGCCGAGCGAGAGATCGGCGGCGACCGATTGGGTGGTTGCGTGGACGCGAATCTCACCCGTGCCGGCCCCGGTCGAGATCGTCAGGTCACCCAGATAGAAGGGTCCCGTGATCGGCTCGATCGGCGGTCCGACGTAGTTGATGCGGAGCATCCCGGTGCCGTCGAGGAAGTGGACGAGCTCGGGTGCACAGCTCGTGCGACAGAATTCGACGAGCTCGAGATCGCCGACGGCCTCGAGGACGAGCGTGAAGCCGCAGACCTCGTCCCCGCCTCCGTCGACGCAAACGGTTTCGCTCTGGCCGTTCGAGACGACGCTGTCCGTGGCGAGATAGAGCTCGAGGGGTTGATCGTTGCGCGCCCAGGCGGGGGTCGACGAATAGAGCCCGCCTGCGAGCGACGAGTGATAGACGATCGGGGGCGCAGCCGCGTAGACCCGGCCCGCGGCCAGCGCGACCAGCAGCCCGGTGAGCGCAGCGGCGACGAGGACCGAGGCCCTTGCCGGGATCCGGCGCCCGCCTCTAATTACGCTGCTCCCCACGCCCATACCCACGCCCCTCTTGGTCGAGCCCCGGCGCCTCCTCAGCTCCCGACGTACGCGATGTGCGCCGGCAGCGGCAGATTCCAATGGGTCTTGCGATTCGTGAATTCGAGTGCTCATGGAGGATTCGGGCCCCTCGGGGCATCCGGCGCGCCGGTATGGGCTCGGGCGCCTCGGCTGGGTTCTCCTGCTGCTGGGGCGCTCGTGGGCCCTGTCGAGAGGACGTGGTTCGAAGCCGGTCAATATCGCGCGCGGATCGGCGGGGTCGGCGGTTTCGGCCGGATTCCGCCCCCCACCGATATCGATCCCACCGCCCCGCCGTCTGCCTGGGAAAGCCCGGTCCGCTGCTTACTCGGCGCGCGACACCGGGAAACCCAACCAGCACGGAGCCAGTCATGCGACCCTCGATCCTTCGAACCCGAACTCAATCCGTCCGCCTTCGAGCCAGGCCGCTCGCCGCCGTCTTCGCCGTGTGTGTCGCACTCGCGGCGACGCTGTCGGCGGGAGTCGGCGCGGCGCAATCCGGCGGCGCGACGACCCATGCCGAATACGACATCACGCATACCGATCTGATCGCCGGAACCCTGACGCCCACGAGCGACATGGATCCCGGTCGCGACGACGCGTCCTCGATCCTGATGACGGGCACGCTCTCCGCGCTCTACGGAGACCACGATGTCCGCCTCGAAGCGCAGGTCACGTCGACCGACGACGGCACGATCCGGCTCGGCGCAAAGGGCGAGCACGGCTTCGATCTGACGGGAATCGACTTCCAGAACCGCTGGGAGACGGTGGTCAGCAATCTGCTCGCGAGCGCGGAGTTCGTCGACACGTTGACGATCTCGGGCGTACCCGGGAGCTCGGCGACCGTCGAATTCTATTTCCAGATTCGCGGCGAGACGGAGGTCGAGATCAACCAGGGCTTCAGCGACCTGTGGCTCACCGCGGACACGAACTACCGACTCGAGGCGACGACCGCATCGCCGCATAGCGGTGGCGGCACGCATAACGGCTCAGTCGGCTGGCCGACGCGTTACGTCTACGCCAGCTTCGCGGACAAGAAGGTCGTCGACGACTACGTCGTGCTGAGCCTCGACGTCGACCCCTCGGAGGAGATTCCGTTCGAGATCTACTTCGAGATCGATCAGCGCACGGATCTGAACGGCAGCGTCGAGGGCGCGAATCTCCAGACGAACGGCTTCCATCGTCCCCAGCTCTACGATCTGGGCGCCGAGCTGCTCGGCGTGGTCGTGAAGGACCAGTTCGGCCTCGTCTTCCCGAACGCCACGATCGACTCCGACGGGGGCTACGACTACCCGGTCGAAGCCGAGCCACCGCCGCCGATCCTGCCGTCCCACGTGATCGTGAGCCCGATCGCGATCGCCGATACCGACCTCGGCGAATACGACCCGAGCCAGGTGCCGCTCTCCCAGATGATCGACCAGAGCGGTCTCCACGTGCCCTTCGTGAGCGGTCAGACCGGCTTCGACTACTACTTCTCCCAGGCGGAGGCGGATCGCTCGGACGTCGGCTTCCAGAACAACTGGCAGAGCGAGGTGTCGTTCGATCTTCCACTCCAGGGCTATGTCGACTTCGACCTCGGCGAGGAGCTGACGATCGATCGGCTCGGGATCTGGAACATCTCGCTCGAGGACATCCGGGTCGAGATCGCGGATTCGCCGACCGGTCCCTGGAGCGAGATCGGTCAGTTCACGCTCTCGAGCAACATCAACGTCCTCGGCTACCACCGCGTTCAGACGCTCGACCTCGGCGGCCCGCGGACCGGCCGCTACCTGCGCATCAACGTGGACTCGGCGCATCTCTACGACAACTCGTTCACCTATGCCGTAGTCGGGGAGGTCGTCGTGAGCTCGCTCACGCCCGTTCCGGAGCCGGGTGGGCTGGCGATGTTGGCGAGCGGCGTGGCTGCCGTCGTGTCGGTCGCAGGGCGGCGACGTGCACGCGCTTCGCGGGGCTCTGTCTGACGGAGAGAGCGACCTTCGCGCTCGACGGGAGCCCCCGCTGTCTCGGCAGCGGGGGCTCTTGCGTTTCTTCGGGGCCGTGCGCCGGGCGTCGTGACTGGGCTTCGCCCGACCCGTCGGCCTCCGTTCGTCCGTGCACGGCTCACACAGCGCCCACGCGCGATATCGAATCGCATCCCCCCTCGTCTACGTCGGGTGTGGGATGCAAAGCGACTTCGCCTCGCGACACGAGTCGAGACGCTGCATCCGCGAGCTGCCCAATCGCTCGCCGACCCGAATGGTCGCACGTGCGACCAACGACCATGGCCGGATCGTCGCCCCGTTGCGCGCCGGCCCGGGAGAGAGAGCAATGAGAAGTCTCGCGATCGTGAATCTTCGAATGAAACGTTTGTTTCGGAGCAGCCTGTTGGCGTTCCTCGTGCTGGGTTGGGCGAGCTCGAGCCTGGCGGCCATCTTCGACGTGAACTCGCTCGGTGACGACATCGACATCAACGTGGGCGACGGCGCCTGCACGACGGGCAATACCGTCGACGACCCGGATCTCGGCCTGGTCGCCGAGTGCACGCTCCGCGCGGCGATCATGGAGGCGAACGCCGATTTCGGCCGCGACCGGATCGAGTTCAAGAGCTCGTTGATCTATCACATCTTCACGAACGTGGCGGTCTTCGCGCCGACCTCGACCCTGCCCTTCATCACGTTTCCCGTCGACATCGACGGTCGTACGGCGCCAGGGCACGTCGCCGGCGGGAACCCCAAGATCCTGATCCAGGAGCAGGGCCACGGCCTGTCGACGGGGCTCACGCTCTCGTTCGGCGCCGCCGACAGCAGTGTTCTCGGGATCGGCTTTCAGGGCTTCCCGACCGCGCTCACGCTGAACGGGACCGACGGGGCCTGGATCGACGAATGCTCGTTCGGCTACTTCGTGACGCGCGTGCTCGACGAGTCCGTCGATCCGAACATCTACGGGATCAACGTCACGTTCAACGCGATCAACACGAAGGTCGGCAAGAAGCGCGTCGGCAACAACTTCGTCGGCTACGGCAACACGATCTCCGGCAACGAGACCGGCATCTACGTCGCTGGCGAGAACACCTCGATGGTCGGGAATCGGATCGGGACCGATCGGACCGGAAACCGGATTCGCACCCAGACCGTTCCATTCGTCCAGGATCTCGGCAACACGTACGCCGGCATCCACGTCGAGAACGGCTCCGGTCTCGAGATCGGAAAGGTGTTCCTGGTCGCGAGCGGCGGCTTCCCGATGATCTTCGAGTTCGTCTCCGAGGGCAACGTCATCTCGGGCAACGAGGTCGGCATCAAGATCACCGACTCGTTCGGTGCCGGCACGGCATCGATGGTGATCCACTCGAACATGATCGGGACCGATATCGACGGCGAGACGGCGCTCGGCAACATCACGGCGGGAATCGACGCGTCGGACGCGGACACCGATCTGGTGATCGGGTCGTCGGCCTCGCCGAACATCATCGGTGCGAACGGAACGCACGGCATCGACATCGGCGGCGGGGGTCTCGCGCTCGTCCGGATCGACGGCAATCGGATCGGCGTCGGTGCCGACGGATCGACCGACCTCGGCAACGTCGAGCACGGCATCCGCGCCGAAGGTGGCGATCCGCTCGAGATCCTCTCCAACGTCGTCGGCTACAACGGCGAGGACGGCATCCACCTACCGGATCCCGGCAGCTTCGGCTCGCTCGGCTCCGTGCTGGTCGAGAACAACTGGGTTCGGAGTCAACCGGAGCTACGAGCTCGTCGGAAACACGGGCTCGGGAATCGAGATCGACTCGGGCGGGGTCGACGTCCTCGGCAATACGGTCGGTGGCAACAACGCGGGCATTCTGCTCAAGGCGGATAGCTCCTTCGTCGACCTGGGCGGCAATTACGTCGGTACGAACGAAGACGGCGCCGATCTGGGCAATCTCGGCAGTGGCATCAAGACGACCAGCTCGATCGGTGCGAACGACATCGGCATGCTCGGGGACGGTAACGTGATCGGCTGGAACGCGAACTCCGGAATCGTCGTGCAGGAGGCATTGGGCTCGACCGAGGTGATCGCGAACTACGTCGGCGTGACGCCCGATGGCGTTCCGACGCCGAACGGGCGACACGGCGTGCGGGTGACCGACGGCGGTCTGCTCTCTTCGGGGCCGGTCGCGATCGGAGCGGCGCTCGGCACGCCTTCGACGGCGTTCGGTGACGTCGAGAACTGGATCGGCTTCAACGGGCTCGACGGCGTCTCGATCGAGGACGGGGCCGAGGCCGTCGTCCGGGCGAATCGCGTCCGGGACAACGAGGGCCTCGCGATCGATCTCGGCGAGAACGGGCCGACGGCGAACGATATCGGCGATGCCGATTTCGGCGCGAACGATCTCCAGAACTATCCGGAGATCGACGAGCCCGCGAGCGAGCTCGATCCGGCGACGGGCGATCTCGTCGTCGAGTACCGCGTGCGCTCGAATACGAGCGAGTCGACCTATCCGCTCACGATCGACTTCTACCAGGCGGATCCCAACACGCTGCAGCCGAAGCGCCTGATCGGCTCCGACGTCTACACGGCGGCGGATGCCAACCTCCAGCGCACGGCACAGTTTCCGCCCGCCGTGCCGCTCGATCCGGCGCTGCCGGTGATCGTCGCGACGGCGACCGACGACGACGGTCGCACGAGCGAGGTCGGCGAGGCGATCTACGTGCCCGAGCCGGACCTGGCCAGCAGCCTGTCCGGGGCACTCGCAGTCGGGGCCGTGTTGCTCGGCGGCCTCAATCCGCGCGCGCGGCGGCGTTGCGGACGCCTGCGCGGGACCCGTCGCCTGGCCTGAGGGCCGATTCGACGGGTTCGGGCCGCCTGCGAGTACTCGGCGCTCGCGGGCGGCCCTTTCTCGTCCGCGCTCGCGACCGGCTCGTCAGATGACCCCGTTGAACAGGACCTTGAAGCCGATCGTGAACTGGTTGGTGACCCCTTTTTCCGTGTCGATCAGGACGGCGTCCTGGATCTGGATCGCGGAGTTCGGCGAGACGTAGAACTCGAGACCGCCCTTCGGTCCGAAGAGACCGATCTCGTCGTCGATATCGAGGGCGCCGTCGCCGCGCACGATACCGAGGCCGGCGATCGCACCCAGATAGAGCAGCACGTTCTCCTCCGGCCCGAGTGCGTTCGAGTTGACACGGCCCTCGAGCGTGAGCGAGTAGAGCGTGAAGTCATCCTCGGCGATCAGGCCGGCAATAGTGAGTCCGCCGCCGACCTCGTAGCGAGCGCTCTCGGTCGTGTAGGCGGCGAGGGCACCGAACAGGATCGTCGACTGGTCGTCGAAATCGTCGGGGTTCACGGTCGTGACCGAGAACAGACCGGTGACCGAGGTCTTACCGCCGATCTCGACGGCGTTCTGGGCGTGGCCGACACCCGCCAAGAGCAGGCCTCCGGCGCTGATGGCGACGATGCTGGCGACCACGCCGACGATCCCGGCGCGTCGTTGGGCGCCGATCGCCTGCTTTCTTGCACGAATCATCTTGTCTCTCTTTCTCTCTCTGTCCATCCGGCTTCGCCGCCGTTCGCGATCGCGGACACCGTGTCCGATCGGCGAGGGCGGATCGGAGCCGAAATGCCTATCGCGGTCGCAGGCGGAAGGCGATCTCCCCTTCGCCTTCGAGGCGACCGACCTGCGGGCTCTGGCGGGCACCCGTCTCGTTCGTGACGCGGGGAGCGACATAGGCGCCGATCTCGGTCGCAGTGACGTAGCCGTCTCCATTCGCGTCGGCGCGGCCGTCGAGCGCGTCGAGCAGGCTGCGCGTGAAGACGCCCTCCCCGTTTCGCTCGATCGCCTCCTCGCCCTCGCCACCCGCGGTGACCATCTGGACGGCGCGCAGACTCGTGACCTTGTCGATGTATTTCTCGCTGCCGGGCGCGACGACGCTGATGCCGCGCGTGAAGCCGAGACCCGAGTAGCAGGAGTCCATCGCGTAGTAGACGTGCTTGGCCGGCAGGCGATCCGTCACCTCGCGCAGCTGCTGCATCGGGATCGCCGTCGCGAATACGCTCTCGATCGTCGCATCGACCGGAATGATGTAGCCGCGCTTGCGGCCGCCCTCGATCGTCTCCGTCTGACCGTGGCCGGCGAAGAAGATCACGACGAGATCATTCTCGCCCACGACGGCCGAGAGCCGTGATCCGAGCAGATTCAGGATGCCGCGTCGCGTCGCGTCGCCGTCGTAGAGCTCGAGAACGTCGTCGAAGCCGAGCGCTCGAAGTCGCTCCGCCATCTTCTTCGCGTCGGCGCGGGCGCCCGAGAGCTTCGGCCAATGGCGATAGTCGTTGACGCCGATCACGGCGGCGATTCGGCGTTCGTAGCCGGGGCTGTAGCGCTTGCTGGCTCGCGGTCTCGGGGTCGCCCTCGTGGCACCGCTCGCAGAGGGCGGTCGGATGCGCGTCGGCGTGCCGCTGGCCGCGGAAGCGCCGGCCGTCGCACGTGGGCGCGGCTCGCGGGCCGCGTCGCGCAGCAATCGCACGATGCCCGAGTGCCGCTCGCGGCGCGCGTGTTGGATCGGACTGAAGCCCTGGGAGCTCTCGATCGAGGCGTCTGCACCCCGTTCGAGCAGCAGCGCGACGATCGCCTCATGACCGAATACGCTCGCGTTCACGAGCGCCGTGTCGCCATCGAACTCCATCTGGTCGACGTGGGCGCCGCCGGCCAGGAGCGTCCGCGCGACCTCGAGATGTCCGCGACTGGCTGCGACGTGGAGCGCGGTCACTCCGTCGGGACCTGCCAGGTTGGGGTCGCGACCGGCTGCCAGCAGCCGCTCGACCTCGCGGGCGTCGCCCCGCTCGGCCGCGTCGATCAGATCGGTCGTGGCACTCGCCGCTTCGTCGGCCGCCGCAGGCGCGAGACCGACCGCGGACGCGGAGCCTCGGGTTCGGTCCCGCTCGACCCCGCCGCCGACGAAGCAGCCGCATAGCAACACGAACACGATGCGTCGCCCGAGACGCGCATGCCGGAGGCGAACCGGTCTCGACGCACGATGACTTCGCCCCTGTCGTCGCCGGTTCATCGAATGGGAAATGAGATCTCTCCCGTTCCGCCGAGGTGCCCATAGGCGGGTGTCTGCCGCCCCCGACTCCGCTCGCCGACCTGATTGGCCACGAAATAACCGATCTCGCTCGCCGTCACGTAGGCGTCCCCGTCGAGGTTCGCCTCGCCCTTCAGCGCTTCGAGCAGATAGGTCGTGAACAGGCCGCGGCCATCCGATTCGATGGACTGCTGACCCTCGAGGCCGGCCGTCAGGACCTGGACGGCACGCTTGTCCGCTCCGCCGCGTGCGGCTTCCGGCATCGTCGCGCGCTGGACGAGACCGCCCGAATAACAGGCATCGATCGCGTAGTAGACATGTCGCGCCGGGAGTCGATTGGAGAGATCGCGCACGGTCTCCATCGAGATGCCCGTTACGTAGGGATCTTGCGCGCTGCCCTCCGTCGGCACGAGGTAGCCGCGTTTCTCGCCGCTCGGCAGCTTCTCCGTCGCGCCGTGGCCAGCGAAGAAGACGAACGCCAGATCCTGCTCCTCGACCTCGCGACGCAGCTTCTGTCCGACCAGCTCGAGGATCCCCGCGCGCGTGGCATCGCGATCGTAGAGCTCGAAGACCTCGTCGAAGCCGAGTGTGCGAAGCAGCTCGGCCATCGCCTTCGCATCGCGCCGCGCGCCTTCGAGATCCGCCATCTTGTCGTAACGACTGATGCCGATCACGGCCGCGATGCGACGACCGTAGCTCGCGGAGAGGTCGATCGGCGAAGCCGAGGCGAAGGGACTCGCTTCGTTCGCGACCGTCTGGGGTCGCGACCTGCGCTCGCTCGCGGCGCGCGTGATATAGGCGGCGATCTCGTCGTGGCCCTTGAGGCTGGCTTGCCGTGCGGCCTCTCGAGCGGGCAGACTCGCTCCGAGCTCGATCAGCAGCTTGACGGCCTCGAGCCGACCGGCGCGCGCCGCCTTGGCCAGTGGCGTCGAGCTGCGCAGTCCCTGGGTCCCGATCGAGGAATGGCCGACGAGCTCGCTCGCGGTCGCGCCCGAGAGATTGCGCGCGTCGAGATCGGCGCCGCCCGCGGCCAGCACCCGGATCACGTCGAGATGTCCCCCGCGTGCTGCGACGTGGAGCGGAGTCGAGCCGAAATCGTTGTCGACGTCGACGTCCGCTCCGGCATCGACGAGCACGCGCGCCACCTCGGCGTGGCCCTTCTGGGCAGCGAAATAGAGCGCCGTATTGCCGCCGCGACCGCGCTCGTCGACATCCGCACCCTCGGCGATCAGTCGGGTTACGTCGTCGATCCGCCCCTTCTTGGCTGCCTTGCCGAGGGGAAACGCGGTGGCACTCCCGGCGCTGACGCAGAGAAGGCAGAGGCTCGCGCCGGCCACGAGCAGGACGAGCCGAGGCTGTCGTGATGAATTGCGCCGCTTCACCTGGGCAGCTCCTCGTGGCCGAGCGTCTCGATCGCGGGTGAGGAATCCAGCATAACCCAGTGCAATCGGGCGCGAAGAAGGTTCCCCGTCCCGCCTGCGACCGCCTGCTAGGCGCCCGGCGCCGCTCGGATCGTCTCGATCAGCGCGAGTGTCCGGGCGGCGGCCTCTTCCGGCAGGTGACTCGATTCGTAGAGCAGCCGCGCGTGGCGGCGCAGGCGCGTGCCCAGGATCGGATCGTCGTCGAGTCGTTCGATCTCGTCCGCGAGTGCCCGCGCGAGATCTTCGGGTCGGCGGCTCGTCTGCTTCGCGACGAGGGCGTTGCGCCCGTCTTCGAGGCCCCACTCGCGCGCCAGGAAGACGATCGGCGGCGTGCCGAGGGCCAGCGCGTTCGCGAGCTTGATCGGAAAGCCGCCCTCCGCGAGTCGTGTGACGAGCGTGGCCTGCGCTGCGAAGAGGAGCGCCGTCATTTCTCGCGGCGACGATACGTGAAGCAGCCGGATGCCGTTCGCGACCGGGCGAAGCGTCGTCACGGCGGGATCGTGACTCGCGACGACGAGCTCGATGTGGCGCTCGCTTCGCTCGTCCAGCTGTCGCGCCGCCAGCCAGAGCAGCTCGAGCTCCTGATAGGCATCGAGATTTCCGGAATAGAGGAAATAACGTCGCGGCTCGAGACCATGGCGCGTCGCGATCTCGAAGGCGGCCTGCTCCGTGCGAAGTCCATCGGAGTGCGCCGGGGGCCCGAGCTGCGGATCGGGGACCGGCGGAGGGATGCAATCGCCCGGCGCGGTCGAAGCGCGTCGCATCACGTGCGCCGCGGAATAGCTGAGGGCGATCCAGCCATCGGCCTTGCGTGCGAGCAATCGGTCGACGCGATCACCCACGCGGTCGACGCGCCGCCGCAGAAAGGCCCGCGCGGCGTGCGATCCCCGCTCGAGGAGTCTGGTCGAGGTCGTATCCGTACCCGAATCCGGCGCCGCGGACTTGAGCGAGCGCGCGTAGGCGGAGAGCTCGTTCGCGAGCAGGGTGTGAACGCAGTAGAGCAGGATGGGCGCGCGCGCGCCGCGCAGCCGCCGCACGGTGACGGCCGCGAGCGCGGCCTCGGCATTGTGAGCGAGCACCGCATCGAAGGGGCGCGCCGCGCTCTCGGCCGCCTCGAGCGTCCGACGCAACGCGAAGAGCAGACCCAGATCGGCGAGCGGTCGCTTGGGGTGGGGTCCCGAGCGCGTCGTCCGAGGTGTCGTCCAGGCGGGCGCGCGATGGTGACGGAAGCCGTCGAGTGGGCGCCAGCGATCCGGATCGGAACAAGGGCGCGGCGCCCGGCCGTTCGCCTCGGAATCGCGCGCGACGTCGACTGGCAGCGGCGGCTCGCCGTAGGTCAGGAGCTCGACGTCGGCGCCGGTGGCGCGCAGCGCGATCGCCTGCTCCTGGAAGTAGACCTGCGAGCCCTGGTGAACCGGGTAGGGAAACGCGCCGACGAGCAGCAGCCTCATCACGACCGCGATCCCGGGCGACGCGCCCGCGGATGGAGCTCGCTGTAGAGCTGGGTGAGCTCGATCAGCGCGCGCAGGATGACGCGCGGATGCGCGCCCGTCTGGCGTCCGATCCGGCGCGGGTGGTGACTGACGGGAATCTGCTTGATGCGGAAGCCGGCGGCGCGCGCCCGGGCGAGGATCTCGGTATTCACGAAGGCCCCGAGCGATTCGATCGGAATCGCGTCGAGTACCTCGCGCCGGAAGATCTTGAAGGCGCAGTCGATATCGCGGACGGGCAGGTCGAAGAGCAGACCGACGAGCCCACCCCAGGCGAGCGCGATCAGACGGCGCAGCCAGGGATCCCGTCGCGGCGCGCGGTAGCCGGCGACGATGTCGACGTCGTCGGTATGGACGAGCAGCTTCGCGATCTCGCCCAGGTCGAATTGCAGGTCGGCGTCGCTGAAGAAGACGAGCTCGCCGCGCGCCTTCCGCAGACCCGTCCGCAACGCAGCACCGTAGCCGCGATTGGCGGCGTGCTGGAGTGAACGGATGCGCGGATCGCGGTCCGACCATCGCGCCAGAATGGCCGCGCTGTGATCCCGCGAGCCATCGTCGACGATCACGATCTCGAAATCGACGGCGAGCTGCTCGCCGATCTTGACGGCGCTCTCGAGCAACGTCGGCAGGTTCTCGGCCTCGTTCCAGGCGGGAAAGACCAGCGAGAGCTGGGGTCGCCGATCATGCGGGGCGGCGGTCATTCGAGATATCCCAGGGCCCGCAGACGCTCTGCCACCATCGCCTCCTCGGCGTCGTCGTAGTCGATTCGCGCCTCGTCGCCCTCGACGTGTTCGCACGCGATCCGCGCCTCGTCGCCCTCGGAGCCATGCCGGTCCGGCTCTGCCGTCGGCCAGGCTAGGCCCATCGTCGCAGCGAGCCAAGGGGCGACGCCGACGAGTCCTCCGGGAGGCGGCGGGAGCGTGGGCCCCACGGCGATCCAGATTCCAGCGTTTCGATGGGTGCCGTTCATGCCGCGGCCGCGACCACCGGCGAGCTCGCTCGGACCGAGCTGGCGCACGCTCGGGATCCCCGCCCCCTGTACGCCACCCTCGGCCCAGGGTGTGGGGACGAGTGAGAGGCCGTAGCCGCGGTCGAGCGCGAGCTCGATGACGATATCCGGTGCACGATCGGTGAAACGACCTCGATGTACGTCTTCGCGGCGACAGGCGCGGGCGACGACCGGGTCGCCCGACGGCAGCCGCCAGCGGCGGAGCTCCTCGATCACGCGGTCGCGCACGGCTTCGTAGTCGTGATCGGCGACCACGCCTGCTGCCTCGCGGTCCGCGCGATTGATCCAGACGCCGGGGTTCGTGTTCGCTTCCTCGCTGAAGGCCAGCGTGCGACGCCAGTCGATGCCCCCGAAACGCGCGCGACTCTCGAGCGACGCGGCGGCCGGTCGTGCGTGGCGAAAGAGCCGTTGTGCGAGCGACGCGGGAAGCCATGCGAGCGCCGTATCCCGCAGCAGACGGGCGCCGCGATCGACGTGGCGGCCGAGTCCATCGCGACGCACGAGCAGGCCCGCTTCGACGAGGAATCGATTCAGGTGGACGACCTTGTCCGAGGCTGGGCCCATCCCGTGATCCGAGAGCACGACGCAAACAGTCTCCGGGCCGACCGCTTCGCAGAGCGCACCGCAGGCCGCGTCGAGTCGTCGGTAGACGTCGGCGAGCGCACGACGTCGGGTCGGGCTGGCGCGTGGATCGTGGCGCGGGGATTCCGGATCGTGATCCCGAGCGTAGTGGTGACCTGCGGTGTCGCTCTCCGA
This sequence comes from Myxococcota bacterium, assembly GCA_965223565.1. GTDB lineage: Bacteria > Myxococcota_A > UBA9160 > UBA9160 > UBA4427 > UBA4427. The sequence goes on from CBDCWV010000015.1 coordinate 228,986, forward strand.
GAAGACGACCATCGTGAGTGCCGGCAGCGCCCCGTCGGCTCGCTCGCGCAACACTCGAAGCGCCTCGAGCGCGAAGTCCCGCTTGCGGTCGATCCGCGCGAGCAGCGTCGACACGGCGCGCTCGTGAAAATCGTCGGCGCGTGCCGACTCGTCGAGCTCGGGTCGCATCCAGGGGCCGACGCGGTCGGCGATCGCGCGGTAGAGCGCGGGGTCGCTCGCGCTCCGTTCGTCGGTCCCGCTCGAGACCGGTGCGTCGAAGCCGCAGACGAGCAGACCGTCCACGGGCTCGGGCGGGTGGGTCGCTGGCAGCCCGAGCACGAGGACCCGTTCGCCCTGCTGACAGACGCGAGCGAAGATCGATGGCGCTTCGCGGTGGGTCGCGTTCACGAATCGGAGCGCGTATTGGCCGGGTCGTTTCTGTGTGAAGTCGAAGATGCCGTGGTCGGCGGGCTCGAGGCCCGTCATGAACGAGGACCAGGCGGGAAACGTGACGGGGGGCGTCGTGCTCGGCAGCAGGGCGTGCTGACCGGCCGACAGCAGACGACGGAGCGTCGGCAGCTCGCCCCGTTCGACCAGCGGCCGGATCACGTCGAAGCTCGCGCCGTCGAGCGCGAGCACCAGGACGGGACGCAAGTCGCTCTCGCCTGCCGGGCCCGCCGCGCTCGCCACGGCCGGGGCGGCGCGCGGCGTCGCGAGCTGGAGCGCACGCTTCGGATCCGAATCCATGTCTCTCCTGTCGGCCCCGCTGTCAGCCCGCGCCCCGGTGTCAGGCGGCCGTCGGAGCTCGGTGCCGCGGCCGCAGTTTGACCCCGCCGAGACCCGTGACGCAACAGATACGAATCACGACAGAAAAATTGATTATTGTCGCGTTTATTCGTCGTTCGCCGCTCATTGAGCCGCGTGCTAGGGTGCGCCGCGCTCGCGAGACGGGGTCCTGCCCGATCGTCCGCGTGCCCGCATCGACCGCGACGAACCTCGCCCAACGGCCCGCGCCGGTCGGCGTGGCTCCAATCCGGACGAGGAGACCACCCCACATGTCCATCGAATTGTTGTGCAAGAAGCTCGGCATGACCCAGGTGTTCGCCGATTCTGGCGAAGCCGTGCCCGTGACCGTGCTCGAGGCCGGCCCGAACGTGGTCGTGCAGAAGAAGACGGTTGAGCAGGATGGCTACAGCGCCGTTCAGCTCGCGTTCGGCGATCGTCGCGAGAAGCTCTTCTCGAAGGCCGAGAAGGCCCACTTCGAGAAGCACGGCGTCGCGCAGCCGAAACGCCATCTCTCCGAGTGTCGCGTGACGGAAGAAGAGGCGGCTGCGCTCGAGCCGGGCATGGAGATCACCGCGGCGATCTTCGGCGCGGGCCAGCGCGTCGACGCGATCGGGACGAGCAAGGGGCGCGGCTATACGGGTGTCGTGAAGCGCCACGGCTTCGCGATCAAGAAGCGCACCCACGGCACCCACGAGTTCTTCCGCCACGGCGGCTCGATCGGTGCCGGCGCCGATCCCGGCAAGGTCATCAAGGGTCTCAAGATGGCGGGTCAGCACGGCAATGCGCGCGTCACGACTCAGAATCTCGAGGTGATCCGCGTTGACGAGGAGCGCAATCTGCTCTTCGTGCGGGGCGCCGTTCCCGGACACAAGAACGGGATCGTGAAGATCCGTAGCGCGATCAAGCACGGCGATCAGGGCCTGGGCACGCCGCCGGCGAAGCGAGCCGACGCCGCGGACGATGCGGAGGCGGCGGATCAGACCGAGACGACGGCCGCCGACGTCTCCGAGACCCCCGACACCCCGGACGAGACCGAAGCGAACGCGTAGTCGCGTTTCCCCGGGCGTTCGAGTCCCTCGCGAGCCCCCAGCCGTTCTGCGAGACTCGGTGCGGGAGGGAATCGCATGCGGTCTGCTTCGTTTCGGGATCGGGAAATGGGGGCGGCACCGCGTGTCGCGAGACGGCTCGCGGCCCACGCGTGGGCGATCGGACTCCTGCTGCTCGGGTCCGGCTGCGCGAGCGTGCTCGAGGGGGGAGATCGGGCGGCGGCGGGTGGTCGCTTCAGCCTGGCGATGATTCCCGATACGCAGAACTACACGGACTACACACACCAGAAAGCCGAAGGCTTCGCGATCGACGCGAACGCGCTCTTCCTCGAGCAGATGGCCTGGGTCGCGGCGCACGGGTCCGCCAACGGTGGCGACATCGCCTTCGTCGCGTCGGTCGGCGACACCTGGCAACACCCCTCGCTCTGGATCGACGAGGAGCACGCCAAGCTCGGGATCGGCCGCGTCGACAATCCGCTCTTCGGCGACCATTTCGATCCTTCGCCGAAGGTGCGCGAGGTCGAGATCCCGAATGCGATCGCGGGCTATCGCCTCATCGCCGCGGCCGGCATCCCGTTCGGCGTGCCGCCGGGCAATCACGACTACGATGCGATGTACAGCGTCGACCGGTTTCCACCCAACACCTCGAAGCCACGCGAGGAGCTCCGCTTCACGCCCGAGGATATCGGCGTGCTGCATGTCGGCGGTCTCGACAATTTCCGCTCGGCGTTCGGCGCAGACAGTCCGTTCTTCGCCGACAGGGACTGGTACGTCGACAGCTATGGCGGTGGGACGAGCAGCGCGCAGACCTTCGAAGCGGGTGGCTACACGTTCCTGCACCTGGCGCTCGAGATGCAGCCGAGTGACGCGGTGATCGCCTGGGCGCGCAGCGTGATGGCGAAGCATCCCGGCCTGCCGACGATCGTCAGCACACACGACTATCTGAGTCCGGCCGGGACGCGACTCGCCGGGGGCTTTCTCGACTTCACGCTCGTCGATCCCGAGAATCACAACACACCGCAGCAGATGTTCGAGAAGCTGATCGAGCCGAGCGATCAGATCTTCCTCGTGCTCTGCGGCCACTATCACGGGCAGTCGCTGCGCGTCGACGAGAACGCGGTGGGCGGACAGGTCTTTCAGGTCCTGGCGGACTACCAGGATCGCGGTCAGGTCGGCCTCGCCGCCGGTGTGCCGCCGGGTGGGCTGATGGGCGGCCCGGTCGGCCTCGGTGACGGCTGGCTGCGGCTGCTGCGATTCGATACGGCGAGCGATCCGCCGACGATCCAGATGCAGACGTATTCGACGCACTACGGCAAACACGCGAGCGAAGTGCCGGAGTATGCCGACTGGTACCGCGAGCACGAACAGCCGAAGATGAGCGACGCGGAGTTCCTGGCCGCCGAGGAATACGAGCTCGTGTTGCGGGACTTTCGAGAGCGCTTCGGCCTGCCGCGGCCGTGAACGGCTCGCGGCGGCGGATGCTCGTCGTCGGGGCGAGCGGGGTCGTCGGACGCGCGACCTTCGAACATTTCGCTCGCAAGGCGGGCTGGGAGGCGGTCGGCGTCTCGCGTCGCGCGCCCGATTTCGCGGGCGCTCGGCATCTAGCACTGGATCTGCTCGATTGCGCGGCCTGCCGGCGCGTGCTGCGGGCCGAGCCGCCCGTCACGCACGTCGTCTTCGCCGCACTCGAGGAGCGGCCCGGTCTCGTCGACGGCTGGCTCGATCCCGACTTGATGGAGACGAATCGGCGCATGCTGGCGAACCTGCTCGAAGCGGTCGAAGCCGGCGGACGCCTCGAGCACGTGAGCCTGCTGCAGGGTACCAAGGCCTATGGCGCCCACGTCGCACGGATGCGGGTGCCGGGTCGCGAGCGCGAGCCGCGCCATCCCCACGCCAACTTCTATTGGCTACAGGAAGACCTGCTGCGCGAACGCGCCGCTCGCCACGACTATCGATTCACGATCTGGCGCCCGCCCGTCGTTTATGGTCACGCGTTCGGCGCGCCGATGAATCCACTCGCACCGCTCGTGACCTACGCCGCGATCGCGCGCCACGCGGGTCGGCCGCTCTGCTGGCCGGGGGGACGTACAGGTCCAGTCGATGCGATCGACGCACGGCTGCTGGCACAGGCCTTCGAGTGGGCAGCGGTCTCGGCGGCGGCGCAGGACGAGGTCTTCAACGTGACCAACGGCGACGTCTTCGTCTGGGAGACCGTCTGGCCGACGCTCGCCCGTGCGTTCGGCATGCAGCTGGGCGATCCCGAGCCGCAACGGCTCGCGGAGACGATGCCGCCGAAGGCGGCCGTCTGGCGGGAGATCGTCACGAAATACGATCTGCGCGCGCCGGGCCTGATGGAGTTCGTTGGGGACTCCTTCGTCTATCTCGACATGCACCTGGGCGTGGGTCGTGAGGCGGCGGCTCCGCCGACGCTGTTGTCGACGATCAAGCTGCGTCGCGCCGGCTTCGCGGGCTGCATCGATTCGGAGGACATGCTCGTCGAGTGGATCGAGTGGTTCCAGCGTGAGCGGCTGATCCCGCCCGTCGTCGGCCGCAGCCCGTCGCGCGCGGACGCGGTCGACGCGTCGTGAGCGACCGACGAGTCCGCACCGCGCCGCGCCACCGATCGGAACGGGTGAGCTGACGCGATGGCCCGTTACAAGCGCAAGGACCACCTGCATCAGCGCGCCAAGCAGGAAGGCCTGCGTTCGCGCGCGGCCTACAAGCTCGAAGAGATCCAGCAGCAGTTCGGGCTCCTGTCCGCCGGCGATCGCGTCTTCGATCTCGGCTGTTGGCCGGGAGGCTGGCTCGAGGTCGCCGCGCGTCTCGTCGGTCCGACCGGACGCGTCGTCGGCGTCGACCTGGCGGAGATCGATCCTCCGATTGCACTTCCGCAGGTCGCGACGTTGGTCGGCGATCTGGAAGACCCGGAGATCGCGGCGGCGCTCCTCGCGGCGATCGCGAAGCAGACCCCTCCCCGTGCGGGGAACGCTTCCGTGACGCCTTCGGAGACGGGGACGGCCGTGCGTGACGAAGCGAGCGCGGACGTCGTCCTGTCGGATGCGGCACCGAAGCTCACGGGCGTGCGCGAGATCGACCGGGCGAACGAAGAGCGGCTGCTCCTTGCGATCGAGCGCCTGCTGCCCGCGCTGCTCGCGCCCGGTGGCGCGCTCGTGCTGAAGATCCTCGAGGGTCCGGAGGCCCAGGCGATCGACCGCAGGCTGAGACAGTCCTTCGCGAAGGCGCGCACGGTCAAGCTTCGGGCGACGCGCAAGGGCAGCACGGAGCGCTACCTGGTGGCGCGCGGCTTGCGTCGTTAGCTGCGCGTCCGTACCGCTCGGGTGTTCGCTCAGGCGGGATGATCGACGCGGGCGCCGATCGTGACGTACGGCCGCGAGCACTCGGGCTCGGTGAGATCCCCCGCCACGAGCGGCCAGCCCGCGAGTCGCAACAGCGACGGCAGGACGAGCCAATTGAAGCCGAATGCGACGACGAGGGTCGTAGCCGTCGCGATACCGAGATGGACGACGGGCTGGAACTCGCTGGCAGCGAGGACACCGAATCCGGCGGCCAGCACGAGTGTCGTGAGTGCGAGCGCCGGTCCGACGCGGCGATAGACACTCGTCAGGTCGGCACCCGGTCTCAAATGGGCGAGCACGTGAGCCGTATCGTCGACGGCCAGGCCGAGCGCGACACAGCCGACGATCGCGGTACCCATCGAGAGCGGCAGGTCGAGCCAACCCATCAGACCGGCGAAGGCGACGATCGGCAGCGCCGAGGGAAAGAGCGCGAGCAGCGCCAGCCGAAGGCTGCGCAGACTGAGCCACATCACGCCGAAGACACCGGCGATCGCAAGAGCCAGCCCTTCGAGCATGCCGCGGGTGATCGCATCCATCGCCTTCGGAAAGAGCAGCCAGGTGCCGAGCACTTCCACGCGCACGCCGGCGGGTGCGTCGGCTAGGAGTGCTTCGACGCGTTCGCGCAGACCGAGGGCGACAGAGGCCGAGCGATCGTTCACGCGCACGAAGAGGTTGAGGCTACGTCGATCCCAGTCGATGTAGTGGCGATAGTCGGCGGGGTCGCCACCCGCCTCGTAGAGCAACATGTACTGGGCCGCGAGCGCCTGCGAGGGCAGCACGCGCCGCCCCTCGGGCTCGCCGGTGATCGCGGCGTCCATCAGCTCGAGGTAGTCGAGAAACGAGAGCGTGCGATCGACTTCCGGGCGCGCCTCGAGATCGCGTACCACGCGCTCGGCGAGGGCGAGGACCTCCGGGTCGAGTGCGCCGCCGGCGTGCTCCGTGTGGATCAGGACGTTCAATGGGAGCGTGCCCGACAAGCGCTCGCGTACCAACTCGGCGCTCCTGCGGTGGTAGCTGTCGGGCGACCAGTACGAGAGCGGATCGCTGTCGATGCGTAGAGCGGAGAGGCCGGTGGTGGCGAGCAGACAGAGTGCGCCCGCTGCGACGAGCGTCGTACCGGGTCGGCGCGCCAGGCGCACGCCGGCGAGAATCGGATGGTCGGGACCGGGCGTCGCGCGATGGCGGTCGCCGACCCGGATACGAAAGACGTGCAGACTCGCGGGAACGAGCAGGAGCGCCGCCGCGGTGCTCGCCAGCACGCCGACGGCGAGACCGGTACCCAGCTGCCCGAGCACGTCCACGGGCATCAGTCGAAGCGAGAGGAAGCCGACGACGGTCGAGGCGGAAGCGACGAGCGTCGGTCGCCAGACGAGTCGCAGGATCGCCTCCGCGGCGTCTTCGTCGTCGCCGACCTGGCCGAGTAACCCGGCGACATAGAGACCGTGGGTCGACGCGATCGCGAGCAGGACGGTCGGAACGATCGCGGTCACGATCGTGAGCGGCGTCTCGGTCGCCCCGAACCAGGCGGCGCAGACGAGCTGGGACCAGAGACCGACGGCGACCGTCAGTGCGGCCATGCGTACGCTACGCGTGAGGAGATGGACGAGCCCGGCGATCACGAGGAAGGCAATCGTGCTGAGCAGCGCCAGGTCCCGGCTGAGCAGGCGCGAGGCGTCGAGCTCGGAGAACGGATAGCCGGAGACCCAGGCGGGCCAGCTCGGCCCCACCTCGTCGAGCAGGGCGAGCAGCCTTCGACTGACCCGCTCGTTGATCGCCTCGCCCGGCGCACCGAGCTCGAGCACGATCGCGAGCGCCAGTACGTGGCCGTCGTGCGAGACGAGCGTGCCGCGATAGAGCGGGTGGTCGCGCACGCGCGCGCGAATGGTGTCGATCCGGGAGGCGACCGTCTCGAGATCGACCAGTGGCGAGGCGTCGAGCGTATCGCCCGTGATTCCGGCGGCTCGAACGTCTTCGACGGTCGAGAGATCGAGCACCTCCTCGACCCCTTCGATCGCGGCCACGCGTTCGGAGAACGCGTGCAGTGTCCGCAGGTCCTGCGCCGCGAAGGGATGGCCGAGATCGAAGGCGACGACGAGGATCTCGTCGTTGCTGAAGGCCTCCTTGACCTCGCGGTTGCGCAGCCGCTCGGGGTCGTCGGCGATCATCAGGTGCTCGAGCGCCGTATCGATGCGCACGCCGGTCGCGGGCGGGATCAACGACAGCGCGACACCGGCAAAGACAGCGAGCACGAGGCGGGCCAGACGGTCGCGACCGGCCGCGAGGCGTCGAGGACGCGCCGTGCGGTCGAGATCGCCCGTGCCGCGCCCCGCGCGGCGGCGGCTCATCGGAGGTAGGCCGCGATGTAATCGCGCGCGGCGAGCGGTCCGCGCGCACCTTCGGCGGGCACCTCGAGTGCCTCGACGAGCTCGTCGGCGTGCGGCTCGAGCACGCCACAGAGCGCGAGTCGCGTGCGTTCGAGCGTTTCGAATTCCGACCCCTCGAGTGCGCCGTGGGCCAGGAACCAGCCGACGTGCTCGCCGATCCGCTCGAGCGCCCAGAGCCGGAACAGGAGTGGAAGGCTCGCTGGCGCTTCGGGGCGGTCGAGCGCTGCCGCGAAACGATCGGCCGTGATCGAGCGGCCGTGGATCGCGCCGAGGTTGATCAGGTCGCAGACGAGATCATTGAAGCGATCGAGCCCGCTCGGCTCGTTCGTCGCGCGCGGCGCGTCGTCGGCTTGCCCCGTCTGTGCGTGACCGGCTGCGAACGCGCGGCGGACGGCCTGGATTCGCGAGGCCTCGTGGAAGCGCAGCAGTCGACACAGAAAATCGATGTCCTCGGTCCAGTCCGCACGCGCGGGCTTCGGGCGAACGAGATCGCCCGCGTCGGGCAACGAGGTATCGAGGGCGAGCTGACGGCCCACCTTGAGCAGCATCATCTGGTTGTCGCCCTCTGCCGTGATCACGCCCTGGGCCTGGACCCACCAGTTGACGAATCGGTTCTCGGCAAAGAGACCCGCGGCGCCGCATCGCTCACGACAGACCGCAATGCCGTCCGCGGCGGCGTACGAGGTCACGGCCTTGAGCGAGGCGATCGTGCGGAACGCCTCGCGCGCGCGACGCGAGTGCCGTTCGCTCATCAAGGCCTTCGCATGCCGCATCGCCGCTCGTGCGGCGTGGGCGCCCGCGAGCACGCCGAAGAGGTCGCGCTGGACGTTGCGAAAGCGGGCGATCGGCACGTCGCCAACGGGCGAGAAGCTGTTGCGTTGCGCGGCGTAGTTGAGGGCCGTCTGGACCGCGGCCGCCATCAGGCAGGAGAGCCCGCTCGTCAACAGCACCCGGCCACTCTGGACCCGATCGAGGAAGTGGAGGAAGCGTCGATGGGGCACGTCGATCGTCGCGCGGAATACGCCGTCGTCCGTCAGCGTCGCGATACCGCCGGAGAGCAGACTCGATTTCGGAAGCGCGACCTCTTCGAAGCTCGTGATCGCGTTGTCGAGCGCGTAGCCCGGCTTTTCACCCATCGGCTGGATGTCGATGCCGGGTCGGATGCGGCCGGCGTCGTCGTGCAGGGGAACGACGAACGGAAAGACGCCCTGGTCTTCGTCGCGCACGATCAGGCGGGCGAAGACGACCGCGAGCTTCGGGATGCGCCCACAGGCGGTATTCGGCATGAACTTGCGCGCCCTGGGTGAAGGCGTCGAGAGTCGGAAGCAGCGCTCCTCGGGTCGGTAGACGGCGCGTGTCTCTAGCGCCGCAACGTTGTTGCCGTAGGCCTGCTCGGTCGCCAGGAAGACGCCGACCGACTGCAGCGACTCGAGCGCGCGGACATGGGGCATCAGCTCGCTGCGATCCTCGCCGAGCTCGAGGATCGTGCCCAGACAGAGCGAGTAGTGGATGCTGAGGACCGTGCAGAGCGTTCCATCGACGAGTGCCGTCCGCTCGTGGGCTGCAATCAGCCGCTCGGAGTCCGTGCGCACGTCGTCAGGCGTGATCGGGAAGGCCCTCGCCAGGAAACGAAGCCGATCGTAGGCGAGCTCGGCCTCCGTCTCGGGCGACAGTCCCTCACGCGGCGCGAAGATCGGATCGGCCAGAACGGCGTCGAGCTCGCGGTCGATCGCGCGACGCGAGGTGCGCCCATTCGCACGCGATTTGAGCGTTCGTCGGCGCTCGGGCGGGGCCGTGTCGATCGGCCGCTCGGATTCCTGGATGAAGGCGTTCGCCATGGCTCGTTCGCTCCTCGCCGCCGGCTGCAATGCGCCTCCGACGGGCTTCGAATTCCTTCACCAACCGTAGGCGGCGCTTCGCGCGTCTTCTGTGAAGGGGACCTCGTCAGACGTGGAAATCGTCTGCCGCGTCGCTTCGTGATTCGTCGGCGATGCTAGGGCGCCTCGGTTCGCGCGAACTTGATGATTGGCTGAGGTTTCCGTGAGCGCAGTTCTCGCCGCTGTCTCGTGGCGGCGGCCACACGCTTGCGCACGTTTCGGGCCGGCCGCGCGAGCGTGTTATCGTCGCGACCATTCGACCCGACGCACGATTCCGCCGCGCGCACAATTCGGAGACGTTTCGCCATGGCCAGCTCGCCCCGCCCCTTCAATGTCCTCGGCATCCAGCAGATCGCGATCGGCGGCCTCGACAAGCAAAAGCTGCGCGCGTTCTGGGTCGACCTGATGGGCCTCGAATTCGGCCACGCCTACAAGAGCGAGAAGGAGAACGTCGACGAGGATATCTGCGAGACCGGTGTCGGCGCGTTCAAGGTCGAGGTCGATCTGATGCAGCCTCTCGATCCGGAGAAGCGCCCGAAGGTGCACGAGCCTGCGCTCAACCACATCGGGCTCTGGATCGACGATCTAGCGAGCGCGGTCGAGTGGCTCGAGGCCCAGGGCGTACGGTTCACGCCGGGTGGAATCCGCAAGGGCGCCGCGGGCTACGACGTCTGCTTCATCCATCCGAAGGGAAACGCCGACCATCCGATCGGTTCCGAGGGCGTGCTCGTCGAGCTCGTGCAGGCACCGGACGAGGTTCGTCAGGCGTTCGCGACGATCGCGAACGCCTGAACGCCTCGGGTGGCTCCGGGCTCAGCGGCGCGTCGCTCGGCGAATCCCCTGCGAGAAGAGCGCGAGACTGCCCAGCCCGAGCGCCCATGCGACGCCCGGCTCCGGTACCTGGACCGCGTCGAGATCGGCCGCCCTCCAATCGGCGTCCGCGTCACTGGCGTCGAACTCGAGCGTCCAGCCGGCCCCGTCGTAGCGCAGCACGTCTTCGTCATCGAAGTTGACGCCGCCGACCACGCCCGAGGTGTCGAGCGAGACCATGAAGGCGCCCCCGCCCAGATCGGTCGTGCCGTCGACGTCGAGCGAAGCGCCCAGGCCGGCCGCGCTGCCGTCGAAGACCATCGAGAAATCCGCACCGTCCCAACGCACGACGTCCTCGTCCGCCGCGACGATCCCGCCGCCGAGCGCGACCGTCGTGTCGAAGGACAACGAGAGTCCACCCGGTGCGAGCGAGACCGCATCGACGGCGACGCCGTCCGGCACTCCCGCCGTCGAGGCGTCGAACTCGAGTGAGTAGCTGGCCCCGTCGTAGCGCACGACGTCGCCGGGCCGGGCGACGATGCCGCCGGCGAGACTGGTCGTCGTCTCGAGGCTGAACAGGCGGTCGCCGTTCGCATCGACGGCATGTCCGGTCACCTCGGCGGCGTCGGGCAGACTCCCGAGGTTCTCGAGCACGACGATCCCGAGCTGATTGTCGACGACGACGTCCTCGTCCTGCACGACGAGCCCCGCACCGCCGACCGCGATCGTCACGTCGGGCGAGGCCGCAAGGGTCGACTGCGCCAGCGCGATCGGTGCTGCGAGCAGGGCGGCGCCCATGAAGCTCAGGCCGGAAACGAGCGCGGCGGAGCCGATTCGTCGCAGCGCCGGAGCTCCGGCTTCGATTCTTCGTTCGCACATTCGATCGTTCATGGTTCGGCTCCTCGTCCGTCCTCGACGGTCTCTACTCGCGCCGGGCTCGCGCGGTCAGCAGAGTGAATGATAGTCGGTTTTCGCTCCGTTCCTCGTTGGCTGTCACCGCCCGGCGGGGGCCGTGCCCGAGCCGTTCTGGCGGGGCCGAGCCTACGCGACGGTCTCACGGCGATTGCCAGGATGGTGCGGATTTCCGGGACCGTCTGTGAAGCGCTTCACGGCCCGATCGAGCGATCGGAGATTTCCTGGGAGTCGACTCGGGCAGGCGAACCGCTGTCTGCACGAGCCGATCGCACGGAGCTCGTCGCCGCTGGTCCTACGACCGGTCCCGGGATCGCCCCGCGCGAGTCTGGTCTCGCCCGAAGACCGCGAATCGAAATCGAGGAGAGTCCCTTATGAAGAGATCGAGAATCGCATGCTTGTTCGGCGCGGTCGCCGCGCTCGGTTGGTCGGCCCCGTCGCTCGCAGTCGACGGCGTGATCGAAATCAATGCGGCTGCCGCGATCGCGGGCGGTGTCTCGCCCGGCGACGCGCCGGGCTATCCCGTCAGCCTCGCGGCCGGGCGGAGCTATCGCTTGACGAGCGACCTCGTCGTGAGCGACGGCGACACGACGCTCATCGAAGGCTACATCCCCACCCTCATCAACCTCCCGAGCAGTAACGGCACGATCACGCTCGACCTGAACGGATTCTCGGTTCGCTGTCACGTCGGTCCGATCCACATCATCGGTGCGAGCTGCGATGGTGACGGGATCGGGATCGATTTCTCGGAGATTCGCGGCGCGGTCGTAAAGAACGGCATGGTGCGCGGCATGGGCGCCGACGGCGTCGTGTTGGGCGATGCCGGACGCGTCGAGAACGTGCATGCGCTCGGGAACGACGCCTACCTGCCGTCGGACAACGCCGGCGGGATTCGCTGTGGCGAGGATTGTCTCGTCGCCAATAGCGTCGCCTCGAACAATGGTCGCTACGGAATCCTGACAGGCGCGCACTCGAAGGTGATGGACAATCGCGTGAGTGAGAACGCCCAGGCGGGCGTTCGCGTCGGAAGCTATTCGCTGGTCTCCGGCAATACGATCTACGACAATGGCTACTTCGGCATCGTCGACAGTGGCTACGGCATGATCCTCCAGAACACGATCGGTCAGAACGGGAGCTACGGCATCGACTCGCTGATCGGTGCTCCCTACACCTTCGGCAACAATACCCTCGTCGGCAATAACGGCGGCGGTGCGCAGCACGACGGCTTGGGAACTCGCATCGCGACCAACTTCTGCCAGACGAATACGATCTGTCCCTGAACCGCGGCTGCGCGTCGATCGCGTGCGACGTCAGACGGGGCGACACACGGGCTTCGTGTGCCGCCCCGTCGTCTTCGGCACGACGGGTCCGTACGTCAGGCGACCTGGGATTCCGAATCCGCCGGACTCGATTTTCGGCGCATCGGGTTCGGAAAGGCCGGGCCGAGTAGCACGGCGACCCATTGCGTCTCGGGCTGGTTGCCGAGCAGGATGCGCAGGATGACGGTGAGCGGCACGGCGAGCACCATGCCCAGGGGACCGAGCACCCAGCCCCAGAACACGAGCGATACGATCACGATCAGCGGCGACAGGCCCATGCCGTCGCCCATCACCCGCGGCTCGAGGAAGTTTCCGATCGAGATGTTGATCGCGACATAGCAGACCGCGACGGCGGCTGCGGTCTCGGGGCTGTTGTCGACGAGCGCGAGCGCGACCGCGGGGACCGCCGCGATCACGCTGCCGACGGCGGGCACGAAGTTCAGCAGGAACGCGACGAGGCCCCAGAGCGGTGCGAACTTGACGCCGAGGACGACGAGCGCGCTGTAGGCGAGGATACCGGTCAGCATGCTCGTCAACGTCTTGATGCCCAGGTAACGGCGGATCGAGGCGCCGATCTCGGTCATGCGGCCCTCGAGCTCGGGCGAGTCGCCGAAGGCCTCGCGCACCTTGCGCGGAAAGCTCGACGCTTCGAGCAGGATGAAGCAGACGGTCAGGAAGAGCAGGAACGCATTGTTGAGCAGCGAGCCGAGGTTGCCCGCGAGGTTGCCGACCATGCCGAGCGCGGCCTGCGGATCGAAGGGGTTGGCCTCGTCGGGCGAGGTGCCGAAATCGATGCCCATGCTCGCGAGGGTCTCGGTCAGGGAGGCGACGACGGAGCCGAAGCGGGCCTGATAGGACGGCAGCAGTCGGGTGAACTCGTTGATCGACGAGCTCATCAGGCCGCCGAAGACGGCGCCGATGCCGAACAGGCCGAGCAGGACGACGATCAGGGCGAGCGGCGCCGGCAATCCGTGATCCTGGAGCCAGAAGAGCGCGGGTGCGCAGAGCAGGCCGATGAAGCCCGCGAGCAGAAAGGGGACGAACAGGGAGCTCGCCGCCTTCATGCCGGCGACGATCACGACGACGGAAGCCACGCCGAGCAGGGCGTTCGCGGTCACGGGCGAGCGTTCGGTCGACACGGGGAGAGGATGCCGCGACTGGCTCGGGATCGACAGGGGCAGCCGCCGGCGTCGCCGTCCGGCTTCGCGTGCTAGGGTGCGCTTCTCAGGGAGGCTGCCCATGAACGCACCGGGATCCGCGTCCGCCTGGAAGGATTTCGACCTCGCCAGCCTGGTCGAGCGGGCCGAGCGACAGGGAACACCCTATCTCGAGTTCCTGCGCGTGCCGCAGCTGTCCTGTGGCATCTACCAGCTCAACAAGGGTGCGACCGATACCCAGTCGGCGCACGACGAGGACGAGGTCTACTTCGTCCTGAAGGGCAGCGCGACGCTCTCGATCGACGGCGAAGAGAAGCCGCTCGGTCCGGGCTCGATCCTCTACGTGCCGGCCGACACGCCCCACGAGTTCAAGCGCATCGACGAAGACCTCTCGCTGCTCGTCTTCTTCGGGTCGGGTGGTCCGTCGGGCGCGAGCGTCTGACGGCGATCCGTCGTCCCACGCCGGAGCGAGGCGCGGAGTCACAGCTTGGCCCGACTTTCCGACGATCCCGCGCGCGCCGCGCGAGCGGCCGAGCGAAGCTGTGGTGACTGCTCGCATTGTTGCACCGTTCTTCGCGTCGACGAGCTCGCCAAGCAGGCCGGTCACGATTGTCGCCATCAAAGACGCGGCGCCGGTCTGTCGGGCTGTGCGATCCATGCGGAGCGGCCGTCGATCTGTCGTCGCTACCATTGTCTCTGGCTGCAGGGCGGACTCGAGGACGATGAGCGACCCGATCGGACGGGCGGCATCGTCGATCTCGAGCCGACCGGGATCGGCGTTCGACTCGCGATTCGCGAGGTGCGGACGGGCGCCTTCGGCGAATCGCCCGCGCTCCAGGCGATCGCGGCGCGCTATCGCGAAGAGATGCCCGTCCGGATCTCCCAGGCGGGCGATGCGATGGACCCCGATCGGCCCTTTCGGGTGCTGCTGGCCGACGGTCTGGAACATCGCGTCGAGGGTGACGTACTCGAGATCCGGCGGGACGGCGTACGCCTCGATCGCCGCCGGCTGCCCTGGGCCGAGCGGCTGGGCCGCCGGCTTGCGAACGGTCTGCGCCGTCTGAGGCTGGCGCTGTCCCGGGCGTCGGACGCCGGCTGAGCGACGATCCGCACACGGCTTGCGCCTCCCATGCACGGATCGTCCGCCGCTGGCGGCGATTTGAGGTGCAGCGATTTGGCCGCGGGGAGCCGTGGTCGACATGCTTCGCCCCCTGCGTCGATAAGTTGCATGCAGCTGTGATCGGTGTGCCGATGCTAGGGGCGAAGGTGGCGATTCTCCTGCCGTGCGAATTCGTCACATGAGCGCCGCGCGGGGGCACTCACGATCGGGCGGCTCGTGGCGCGGGGCTCGACGCCGATCGGGGTGGAGACGAGCGGGTGCGTCGGTGAGAATTCGACCGGGACGAAGACGGAAGGGCTCGATGGACGGGACCAGCAACGAGCGAAACGAGCGGGAGCAGCCGGACCAGACCCGGGCAGACGGTGGCGCGCGTCGTGCGCCCGCCGGTCGCCGGCTTGCGGCGTTCGTGCGCCACGGCCATTTCGACCGGCCGGAGCGGACCGCGAGCGCACATTCGCTCTACCCCTTGAGCGACGTCGGTGTCGCGCAGGCGAAGGCCGCGGCCAAGACGATCGCGACGATCTGCGCGGAGATGGGCCTCGTGATCGATCGTCGGATCGAGAGCTCCCAGCTATTGCGTGCCTGGCAGACCGCGCGACACATCGCGACCGCCCTCGAGTCGCACGAAGCGGTCGCGGGGGCGTCGGGGAAGGCCGGGCATTTTCGCGTCGTCGAACACGACGAGCTGATCGAGCGGGGACTCGGCAGCGCGACCAACCTCAGCTTCGACCGGATCGAGGCGCTGCTGGCCGAAGATCCGCGACGTGCGGTGTTGCCGAAGGGTTGGCGGCGGATGCCGGAGTTCCGCCTGCCGGTGCAGGGCGCCGAGTCCCTGATGCAGGCGGGTGCGCGGGTGGCCGCGCGGGTGGCGACGAGTCTCGACTCGATCTCCGACGAGGATCCGCGGGATCTCGTGCGTCTCTTCGTGGCGCATAGCGGCTGTCTGCGGCACGCCGCTGTCGTACTCGGCGCGCTCGATGTGCGCTCCGTGCCGGAGCTCTCGATGGATTTCGCGCAGGCCGTGCTGCTCGAGAAGCTGCCGAACGGCGACTGGATCCACGTCGCCGGTCAGTTCAAGAAACACCTTCCTGGCGCGTAGCGTCCGCGGCCAGCAGGCCCACCTGCTCCGCCGTGAGATGACCGACGCGATACATCCAACGGACGGTATCGGCGTAGGTCTCGCGCGCGCTCCGAAATGAGATGCCCAGCTCGTCACGCGTGCGCTCACCGCTGCAGCCCGGCCACTGGGTCGCGTATTCCATCGCGTCGCGCGTGAGCGGGAACTCGAAGTCCCAGACGTGCTTGATCGCGTCGCCGACGCTGCCGAGCGCTCGAAAGATCGGGCCGGGCACTCGGAAACGCCGCAGCCTCGTGCCGGTGATCTCGTCGAGCAAGGCGTACGTCTCCGGCCAGCTCAACATCGGGCCGGCCGCGATGTAGCGATGGGCACCTTCGGGTAGCTCGAGCAGCGCCAGGTGGAGCGCCGCGACGTCGCGTACGTCGACGATCTGATAGCCGCTCGAAGTCTCGATACCCGTCTGGTCGAAGAAGATGAAGACTGCGTGGTTCGCGTCGGAGAGACCGGGATCGTCGGGGCCGATGATCCCGGTCGGATACGACACGCGAATCGGCGCCCCGTCGTCCTGGAGGCGCCGGACGTAGTGCTCGGCCCAGGCCTTGCTCTCCGCGTAGGCCGTCGTGCCGTCGGCGATCGGCATGTCGAGGTCGATCGCTTCGCAGCCCGGCCGGAAGAAGACCGATACGCTCGACACGTAGACGACCGAGGGCAGACCACGCCGCACCGCGCCGCCCACGACGAGCTCGACACCCCGCGCATTCGTCTCGCGTACGGTCTCCGCCATCCGTCGGCGCATGTCGACCAGCGCGGCGCCATGGTAGACGGCGTCGCAGCCCTCCATTGCCCGCGTGACCGCATCGGCGTCTCCGATGTCGCCGACGATCACGTCTGGTTCGGGGATGCCGATCCCGAGCGGGTCGAAGACGCGACGGACCTTGTCGGCGTCCCGCACGAGCAGTCGTACGGAGTGGCCGGCCTCGACATAGCGCCGAACCGTGTGGGATCCCGCGAAGCCGGTCCCGCCCGTCACCATCACACGCATGGCCGGGACTCTATCGCGGAGGCCGCGTGGGATCGCGGCCCGTCGCGGCGGATGCCGTCAGCCGGCGCTCCGATCCTTCGATTTCGCGAGTGCATCGTGCAGGACCGAGACCTTTGGACGAACGAAGATGCCGCGCGCTTCGGAGCAGAGGATCGGCTCGCCATCGTCACTCGCATCCACATGCATCGTGCCCTTGATGAAGAGCTTGACGCCCTCCTCGCGATCGATCCAGCCGCGCATTCGGATCGGGCGTCCCAGTGGTGTGAGCGATCGATAGACGACCTCGAGCGTGCCCGTGAAGCCGCCCAGATCGAGGATCGCGCCGAGGCTGCCGAGCAGCTCGTCGTAGGCGAGTGCGATCACGCCTCCGTGGACGGCGGTCGGCGGCCCGCAATAGCTGGCGTCGAAGACGTGCTCGGCGTGCATCTCGCGGCCGCGCAATTCGAAGTCGATGGGCGGCGCGACCGGGTTCAGGGGACCGATGATCGGGCTGTAGGGGAAGAACGCGTTCGGATCGTCGGTCTCCCGCCCGTGGCCGAGTCCCTCGGGCATGATCAGATGCGCCTGCGCGTAAGGGCCGGCGTGATCGTAGGGAGCGAGTCGTTCCGCCAGACCGCGTGCCTCGTCGGCGATCGTGGCGAGCAGCTCGGGCGGCGCCTTGGTCTTGCGCAGGTGGGTGCTCAGTCGGCGGACCTCGTCGACGGCGCCCGCCAGGGCGTCGAAATCGGGTTCGGTTTCGGCCATCGGGTCAGTCGCCCAGCCCGAGCACGGCGAGCGCGTTCTCGCGCAGGAACTTCGGCCAGACATGATCGCGGAACGCGACGTTCGGCATGTCGGTCATGATCCGTTCGAGCGATAGACCCATCGGGAAATAGCCCGCGTAGATGATCTTGTCCGCGCCACGGGTATTGGCGTAGCGCACGATCTCTTCCGGGTAGTGCTTCGGCGCGAAGGCCGAGGTCGAGTAGTAGAGATTCGGCCATTTGAGCATCAGCTTCATCGCGAGCTTCTCCTACGGCTCGCAGCCGTGGCGCGTGACGAAGACGAGCTCGGGGAAGTCGTACATCACGCGATCGATCCGCTCGACGTGTTGACAGTCCATCGGCACCCGCGGACCCGGCACGCCCGCGCACACGAAGATCGGAACGCCGAGCTCCACGCACTTGGCGTAGATGGGATAGAACTTCGCGTCATCGATCGCGACCTGCGGATTGCAGCCGGCGGGAAAAGCGCCGAAGGCCCGTACGCCGTACTCCTCGTGGTCGCGCACCATCTGGCGGATGCCCTCCATTCCGGTATTGGGATCGACGCTGGCCGAGGGAATGAAGCGATCCGGATGCTCCTTGAGCGCGCGGGCGGAGACATCGCCGCCGATTCCGATCAGGCCGCGCTCGACGCCGAAGCGATCCATCTCGTGGAGCGTGATGTCGATCGGATTCTCCGCCCCGTAGAGCTCCTTCGGGACGTTCTTGAACATGTATTCGACGGGAAAGTCGAAGTCGTCACGCGATTCGCTGTCGCGCAGCTGCTCGCGGATGAATTCGTATTGGGAGAAATCGGAGGCGGGGAAGCCGATCATGCAGTCGATGATCCCGGCGCCGCCGATCAGGTCGCTGGCAGTCGTCACGTGGGTCTCCTGGAACAGGGTCGCCCATCATAACGCGTCGGGAGCCGCTGGATTCCAGGGTGGGAAATCCAGATCGTCCTGCATCTGACGGCGCCGCTCGTCGAGCGCCGGCTCGAAGTCGTCGATCCGATCCGCGGTTCCGGGTAGCGCGGCGGCATCGCGACCGGGATCTCGCAACGTCGGCGTCACGATCACGACCGTCTCCGTACTGCGATTGATCCACTCGGAGCGGGAGAAGAGCAGACCGAGGAACGGAATCCGGCTCAGCAAGGGAACGCCGCGACGGCTCTCGGTCGCCGAGTCGCGGATCAGACCGCCGATGAAGATCCGCTCGCCGTTCTCGGCCAACAGCTGGGTCGTCACCTCGGTCGTCGTGACGGAGGGAATACCGTCGGTGATCGTGCCGGTGCTGACCTCGGGGTGGATCTCGAGCAGGATCCGCCCCTCGCGATCGACCGAGGGCGTGAAGCGAAGGATCACGCCGGAGTCGATGAACTCGACGCTCTCGGTCGTGACCTGGTTGATCGTCGTCGTGACGCGAAAGCCGAGTCGTTCGCCGACGAGAACCTCGGCCTCCTCGTTCTCGATCGTCAGCAGGCGCGGACTCGCGAGGGCGCGGACGCGTCCCTGCTCGGTCAGGGCCTCGAGCGCGCCCTCGAGGTTGTTCGTCAGCAGATTGAAGAAGAGCCCGGGGGCACCCGCGTTCGCCAGACCATCGACGCCGACCTCGAGTCGCGCGCCGTCGACCTGTGCGATTCGGCTCCAGTCGACGCCGAGCACGTCGTTCTCGCTCAGGTTGATCTCGAGGACCTTCGCCTCGAGCAGGATCTGGCTGGGTTGCCGATCGACCTCTTCGAGCAGCCCCTCGACGCGATCGAGGAATTCCGGGAGGTCTTCGACGACGATCAAGCGCCGCTCGGGCAGTGCCGTGATCTGGCCGTAACGCGACAGGTGTTTCTCGAGAATCGTTTCGACGTCTTCGGCGTCGGTATATTGGATCTTGAAGCTGCGGATGTCGGTCACACCGTCGGGCCGATCCTGTCCGACCTCGTCGAAGTCCAGGATCACGTACGTCCCATCTCGCCGCTCGACGCCGTAGCCCGCCGCCTGCGCGATCGAACGGATGGCCTCGTCGAGCCCGACGTCGAAGAGGCTGATCGAGACCTTGCCTTCGATGTCGTCGCCGAGCGCGATTCCGACGTTCTCCTTGCGCGAGAGCATCTCGAAGACCTCGCGAACCTCTGTATCGCGAACCACGAGCGTGATCGACTCGGCGCGACTTCGATCGAGCTCGGAACGCGCCCGGCCGGATGCGGGCGAGCCGAGTAGTGCCAGGCAGACGAGCAGGCCGAGGATCGCCTCGTGACGTCTCGCTCGTTCGAAATCGGCAAGACCGCGCCGGGATCGCCGCCACGAACGGGTCATGGCGACGTCTCCGGTCGCGCCTCGACGTCGAGCGTGATCCACTCGCCCTGGTGCTCGAAGACCGCCTCGAAGGGTCGCACCTCGATCAGGCGATAGCCGCCGGCGGTCTCGCCGAGCGTGAGGATCTCACCGCCCAGATTGACGATCGGTCGTCCGCCGCCGAGCGCCGTCGAATAGAGGATCGGTGCAAACGCACGCGTCTCGGCGCGCGCCGGCGCGGTCGCATTCGGCGAAGGCTCGGGCGTCGAGGTGCGAAACGGGTTGAAGCGGAGCGTGGGCGGCTCCTCGGCCAGAGCCGGGGAGCCGCCCATCGCAAAGAGCCCGGCGCCGAGCGCTGCGAGGCAGAGCGTGATCGCGGCCGAAGCGACCCAACCCGTCGCGTGCATCGTCATGCCGAAGGCTCCGCCGCCGCGCGATACGCAACGATCCGCAGGTCGAGCGTCACGCCGTCCGTGTCGCGCGTTCGTGCCAGCTCGAATTGCTTGACGACCATCGGGCGCAGCTCGGCCTCGACGTCGTAGAGCCAACGATGGAGTGCGAAATAGTCGCCCTTCACCTTCACCTGATAGGGCAGCTCTTCGAACATCCAGATCGCCGCGGACGGCTCGGGCGTGATGCCGAGCAGCTCGACCGCGTGTCGCGTCGCCGTTCGGTCGAGGGCCTGGACGATGAATGACTCGAGCTGTCGACGTGGCACGCCGACGGCATCGCCGTAGAAGCTCTCGCGCAGGCGTTCGACCTCGTCACGGCGATCCGCGATCAGGCGGGACGTGGTGGACGCCTGCTCGACGGTCGCGAGCTCGGCGCGCTCGTGACTCGCGCGCAGCTTCCGGTATTCGGCGAGAGCGGGCTTCACGCAGTAGAGGAGGCCGGCGAGCGACAAGAGCAATAGCGAAGCGACACTCGCACCGGCCAGCGTGCGTCCGTCGATCTGCCTCAGGAACTCGTCGACCGGGTCCCGGTTCATCGCAGACTCCGCACGACGATCGCGAGCTCGAAATCGACGCGACCCGGATCGCGGCTGCTGGCGCGGGTCTCGAGGATCCGCGCGCTCTCGATCTCGCGTTGACGGGAGAGCCGACGCACGAATCCGGCCAGCGCCGCATGGGTCTCGGCAACCGCGCGGATCTCCATGTGCGTCTGCTGTTGCCAGGCGCGCTCGGGCGCGTCGGGCGAGTCCTGCGGCAGGACGATGAAGTAGCCGGTCTCGACCGGCTTCTGGACGCGATCGACGATCTCGCCGGCGCGACGGAAATCCCAGTGCGTGAAGCGGATGTCGCGATCGAGCGCGCGGTCGATGATCTCGAACATGCGGATCGCGGCGATGCCGCCGCGCAGCCCTTCGAGCACGGCGAATTGCTGCTGCATCGCGTCGCGCTCGGTCGTGACGCGTTCGAGCTCGCGTCGCTCCTGCTCGACCTGGGCGCGTTCGGCCTCGATCCGGTCGATCTCGCGGTCGAAGGTCGAAATCCGATGGAGCAGGACCTGACGTGCGCCGACGACGCCCGCGCAGAGCACGAGCGCCGCAGCGACGGTCACGGCGAGCCCGCGCACGAAGAGGCGGCGACGTCGATAGCGGAGGGGAACGAGGTCGATCTCACGCATGCCGCGCCTCCGCGGTTCGGACCATCCGATCCACGCTCGGCATGGCGAAGCCGAGCGCGATCGCCCAGCGCGAATCGGCACCCCGTGTGACCCAGTGCTCGGCTCCGGCCAGCTGCTTCATCGGTCGCAAGGTCTCGACCGGGAGCTGGAGCAGCTCGGACAGAAAGGCGTCGAGTCCCGGACATCGCAGTGCCATCTCGATCATGTGCACCCGCTCGATCGACGACCCGCGCGTCTGGAACGCCGCGTAGGAGAGCGCCTTGTGTGCCTGCTCGACGAGATCGCGCAACGACGGGCGCAACAGCTCGCGCAGCGGCTCGACGATCGCCTCTTCGGCGTCGGCGAACGGATCCGCTCCGTCGCGCGCCTCGGATGGCACCGCGTCGAACGCGTCCTTGCCCACACCGAACGATGCGATCAGATCGCGTGCGGTCGCCTCGTCACAATCGAGTCCCTGGGCGGCGGCGCGGAGCAGATCGCGCGTCCCGATCTCGACCTCGCGATAGAGGAGCAACCGCTTGCCCGAGAGCAACGTGAACTCCGTCCGCTCCTGATCGAGTCGGATGACGAGATTGAGTACGGCTCGCCCTTCGCCGATCGAGACGCGTGATGCGATCAGGCGGCGAATCGCGGTCGGACCGATCTCGAGTCGCTCGACACGCAGACCCGCGTGTCGTAGGCGCTCGAGGTGGTCGATCACGGGGGCCTCCGGCGCGACGGCCACCAGTGCCGAACGATCTCCCTGTCGATCGCCGCTGGTTCGGATCCGCACGTAGTCGATCACGAAATCGCTGAGATCCGACTTCATCCGTTCGCGCGCGAGGCCGACGATCTGTTCGGCCTCGCCATCCTGGCTGTTCGCCGTCAGTCCGTTTACCGAGTAATTCAGCACCATCAGCCGGAGTGCATCTTGGGGCACCTGGGTGACGATGCGCCGACCCGTGAAGCGTCGTTTCCGAATCGTCTCTCCGACCCACGTTCGGAGCGCATCGGGATCGCCGAGAAAGGTCTCGCGGTCGGTCTCGTAGGCGAACGAGCAGGCGTCACGCAACCGGAGGCCGCCTCGCGTCGAATCGAGCTGGACGCAATGGACGCGGTCGAGGTCGAAGTCGACGCCGATCGGGAGGGCCTCGCCGAGCCAGCTCGAGGTACGGGTCAATAGGGATGCCGCGCGCATCGAGACCCGCCTCCGCCCGCGTCCGCTCGACCGATCAGCGGTCGTCGTAGGCCGCGTCGTTCACGATCAGCTGACCCGTCTGATTGTCGAATTTCCAGCCGCCGGGATCGCCCACCGACGCGGTCATGCCGAGCGTCCCTGCCGTCACGATCTCGAGGGCATTCGATTCGGTCATCGGTTCGGTCGGAATCACGGCCTTGCGTAGATAGGGACCGTAGACGTGGGTCGCGTCCTTGGTATCCGAAGCATCGCCGTCGGAATCCGTGTACTGCGTCAGCTGAGCGAGGAAGGCGGCGGTCGAATCGGCCGCGTTCGTTCCGTCACCGTTCGCGCTCGGGTATTCACCATGCTGCTGGTAGTAGAGGTCGAGGGAGGCGCGCAGGTTCGCGAGCGTCGTATCGAGCGCCGCGGCCTTGGCGTCGTCCGTCGAAGCGGCGAATTGCGGAACGACGACCGCCGCCAGGATCGCGAGGATGATCACGACGATCAACAATTCGACCAAAGTGAAGCCGGATCGTCGGCGTTTTTCGCGTCCCGCGATCACGGACGTTCGGATGTCTCGAAGGCTCAGCATACTGTCGGTTCTCCGAAGCGATCGCACACGGCGTGCAATACGATCTGCTCTCGTGATCTGGATCGGTCGAGTGCGACGCTCGCTTGAGGAGCGCGCGTCGATCGTGGCTCATTCGTGTGGGTCGTCAGTGAACGGCGCGAGAGATCTTGAAAATGGGGAGAATCAAGGAGCTGACGATCAGGCCAACTACGCAACCCATCACGACTAACATCACGGGCTCGGCCAGCTTGGCGACCGTATCGAGTGCACGCCGCCACTCGCGCTCGTAGAAGTCGGCGAGTCGTTGCATGACCATCGGGAGATTGCCCGTCTCCTCACCGGTCTCGATCATCTGCTTCACGAGGTCGGGCAGTCGGTTTTCGGCGTTGAACTCGGTGCGCAGGCCCTGGCCGCCGCTCACGCTCTCGCAGACGCGGTCGATGAATCGCTTGAAATAGGGACTTCCGACGGCTTCTCGCGCCGCGCGGAGCGCTTCGAGCAGTCCGACACCGTTCGCGAGCGAGAGGCCCGCGACCCGGAGCAGCTGGACGACGTTCAGCTGCACGACGATCTCGCCCACGACGGGCAGTGTGAGCAGTCCCCGATCGAGCCGCGCGCGACCCTCGGGACGCGCCAGCCATGCGGAGCCCGCCCATGCGAGGGCGCCGCCACCCAGGAGCAGGATGGGCCAGCCATCGCGCAGCAGGTCGCTCGCGGTCATCAACCAACGCGTCGTGAAGGGCAGGTCGTCTGCGAGAACGGCGAAGATCTCCTCGAATTTCGGGAATACGACCGTCAGTACGAAGACGACGACGGCGAACGAGAAGACGGTGAGCATGGCGGGATAGGAGAGCGCGGATCGCAGCGTGGCGCGCAGCTCCTCCTGGCGTTCCTCCATGTCGCGGAGGCGCTCGAGCGCGACGGGCAGGAAGCCGCCCGATTCCGCGGCGGCGATCAGGTTCACGTAGGTCGTGGGGAAGACGTTCGGATGTGAGGCCAGCGCGCGTCCGAAGCTCGACCCGCCCTTCACGTCTTCGTTCAGCTGCAGGGCGATGCGCGCGATCGCGCCCCCGGACGCCTGTGCCGCGAGCGATTCGAGCGCCAGATGGAGGGGGACGCCGGTCTCGAGCAGGAGCGCGAGCCGTTCCGTGAAGAACATCCGCTCGCGCGGGCCCACCTGCGCGCGGTCCGCGAAGAGCCGATCGAATGTACTCGGCCGCGACACGCTCGCGTCCGACGCACGTGCGGAAAGGCTGCGCGACGAGGTCGCCTGGGCCGAAGAGGTGGGTCCAGAGAGTCGATCGATTTCGAGAGCCATCGCGTTCGGATTCTCCGCAGAGGTCGGGAGGGTGGACGAGCTATTGGTTGACGACGCGGAGGACTTCCTCGACGGTGGATTCTCCCGCGATCGCGCGTTCGAGTCCGTCCGCGCGCATCGATCGGTAGCCGTGGCTCGCCAGATAGGTGTCGAGCTCGCTGCGGGACGGATTCGAGACGATCAGTCGCTGGAGCTCCGGGTCCACTTCGATCAGCTCGTGGATCGCGATGCGACCGCGATAGCCCGTGTCGTAGCAGGCGCCGCAGCCGCGGCCGCGCAGGAGTCGGACCGACTCGTCGGTCTCGTAGCCGATCCGCTCGAGGGTCTCCGGCGGTACGACGTACTCCGTTCGGCACTCGACGCAGACCGTGCGCACGAGGCGCTGGGCCATCACGCCGATCAGCGCCGAAGAGAGCAGGAAGGGCTCGACGCCCATGTCGATCAACCGCGTGATGGCGCCGATGCTGTCGTTCGTATGCAGGGTCGAGACGATGAGGTGACCCGTGAGAGCTGCCTGGACCGCGATCTGAGCCGTCTCCTGCTCGCGAATCTCGCCGACCATGATCACGTCGGGATCCTGCCGCAGGACGTGCTTCAGGATCTTCGCGAAGCCGAGCCCGATCTTCTCGCGCGTCTGGTTCTGCAGGATGCCGTCGATCTGGTACTCGACGGGATCTTCGATCGTGACGAGGTTCTTGGTGTCGCTCGCGAGATGATTGAGCGCCGAGTAGAGGGTCGTCGTCTTGCCGCTGCCGGTCGGACCCGTGACGAGGATCAAGCCGTAGCTGCGCGCGAGCAGCCGTTTGAAGCAGGCGAGGTTGTCCGCCGTGAGGCCGATCCGCTCGATGTCCAGGACGGCCTGACTCTTGTCGAGCACGCGCAGGACGACCTTCTCTCCGAAGATCCCTGGGAGCGAGCTGAAGCGGAGGTCGACGACGCGGCCCTGGGTGACGACCTGGATCCGGCCGTCCTGGGGCATGCGGCGTTCGGCGATGTCGAGATTCGCCATGACCTTGAGGCGTGAGACGAGGGCGGGGTGGACCTCGACCGGCGGGGTCATGATCGTGTAGAGCACGCCGTCGATCCGCGCGCGGATGCGACTCTTCTGGCGCGAGGGCTCGATGTGGATGTCGCTCGCGCCGTCGCGCACCGCGCGCAGCACGATCCCGTTGATCAGATTGATGACGGGGCTGCCCGAGGCGAGCTCGTCGATCGCTGCCTCGTCTTCGATCTGGCCCGACTCGACGATCTCGAGGTCGTTCTCGAGGT
The DNA here is from genome assembly GCA_965223565.1 of Myxococcota bacterium. Classification (GTDB taxonomy): domain Bacteria; phylum Myxococcota_A; class UBA9160; order UBA9160; family UBA4427; genus UBA4427. The sequence continues at coordinate 254,826 of CBDCWV010000015.1, forward strand.
CGCCCATGTACTCGGACAGGTCGCGCGAGCCGCTCCAGAGCACGCCGATCGCCTCCGCGATCTCGTCCGAGCAGGCGAGTACGGGTCGCACGCGACAGCCGGTCAGGTCTTCGACCGTCTCGATCATCGGCATGCTCTGGGGATCGTTCGTCGCGACGTGCAGCAGATCGCGGACACGGACCATCGGGATCACGCCGAGGCGGCGAGCGACCTCTTCGGGGAGCAATCGGCCCACGTCGGGATCGACGATTCCGCTGCGCAGCCAGACGAGCGGCAGGCTCAGCTGCTCGGCCAGACAGTCGAGCAGGTCGCGCTCTGCGAGCCATCCCTCGTCGACCAGGATCTGCGCCATGCGTCGACCGCGCTTCTTCTGCAGCGCGAGCGCTTGCTCGATTCGCTCCTCGTCGGCCAGACCGCGCTCGATCAGCAATTCGCCGAGTCGCTTGGGCGTCGATCGGATGCCGCTGCGATCGCCACGCGCCTGCTCGGTCCAGGCGTGGTCGAGGACTTCGATGCGCTCGTCGAGGTTCGTGAAGTAGAAGATGGACTGCAGGACGGCGTTCAGGTTGGCGGCCGACAGGCTGCCGCCCGCGGCGCAGAGCATCTCCTGCAGCTCGAGCAGGGTCTCGACGGCTTCGCTCGAGACGAGGGGCACACGTGCGAAGTCGATCACGATCGTGACGCAATCGTCTTCGAGACAACCCTTCACACATTGTCGGAGTCCGGCGACGTCCTCCCCTTGGTTCAGTGCCCCGGCCGGAGCGAGGTGCGTCGCGGCGCCGACCTTGGAGCGCCCGATCTCAGCCACGGGCAGCTCCGATCGACGGTCCGAGGGGACCGTCGCCATGATCCGTTCGGATCGCAGCGAGCCAATCCTGGTCTTCCTCGATGAGGCGTTCGAAGATCGCGACGAGCTCGGGATCGAGCTGGTTACCGCCCGCGCCGCGGATGATCTCCATCGCGTCGTCGTGGTTCGACGCGGCGCGATAGGAACGCGAGCTCGTGACGGCGTCGTAGGTGTCGGCGATCGAGATGACGCGCGCGACGAGTGGAATCTCCTTGCCCGCGAGGCCGAACGGGTAGCCTGAGCCGTCGAACTTCTCCTGGTGGTAGCGTGCCCCGTCGAGGGCGGCGGGGCCGAGCTGCTCGATGTGTCGCAGGATCTCGTAGCTGCGGGTCGGATGGGTCTTGATGAAGGTGTACTCGTCCTTGTCGAGGCGACCGGGCTTCATCAGGATCGCGTCGGGGATGCCGATCTTGCCGATGTCGTGGAGCAGCGCGCCCCAGAGCAGGTCGTCGTAATCCTTCGCATCGACGCCGGCCTCGCGACCGATTCCGGCGGTGATCTGCTCGACGCGTTCGGAATGACCTCGCGTGTAAGGGTCCTTCGCCTCGACCGTCTCGACGAGCGAGGAGGCGATCTGCCGCGTGAAGCGTTCCATCCTGCCGAGCAGATTCTGATTGCGGAGCAGGATCAGCGCCTGGCTGAAGAAGACACGCGCCAGGTTCATGTCACTGTTCGTGAAGTCGGGCTCGTCGAGGTGACGCAGCAGGAGCAGCCCGGCATCCGGCGCGTCACAGCCGTCATTGGGAATCGCCAGGAGCTTGAACGGCAGGTTCGTGAGCAGGTAGCCACGCCGCTCGTCCGCCACGTCGTTCATCACGAGCGGCTTGCGCGCGGCCGAGATGAAGCGCCAGATCTTGCCCCGGAGCTCCGTGATCACGAGATCGGCATTCGGGATCGCTCGAGAGGTGCCGCGATCGGCGAGACTGGTATTGCTGTCGGTCAGTATCAAGACGCCGACGTCGATCTTCAGATGCTGGAGGAAGCCGCTCAACATCGAATGCACGACGTCTTGATTCACGCTCGCTGCACGTGATGCCCGCTCCATGCGAAAGACGACGTTGAGCTCTTCGTAGCGATCGGTCAGCTCGCTGACGGCGCCCGCGAGCTCGCGAGCGAGGGCGTACTCGCGCGAGAGACCCTCGGCAACGCGCGGTAACGTCGCGGAGACCCGCTTCCAGGACTGCGTGGCGGCGTCGTCGACCGTGTCCTCCGTCCAGCCGACCAGCCAGGCGATGGGCTCACCGTCGTGGTCCGCAATGGGATGGACGATCAGCTCGCCGCGATCGCCGATCCGACGCGTGACGCCCGCGTGGGGCTCTCCGCCCGCGAGACAATCGCGGAACGCGGCGAGCACGGCGCCGGCGGGCAGCGAATCCGAACGCCAGAAGAATTCGCCCCGCCGATCGGCCGCGGCGAAGCAGGTGCCCGGCTCGGCGACGGCCGCGAGGACCTGGCCGGCCGTCTGGTAGCCGAGGTCCCGCACGATCTCATCGCTCTGCATCGCCGTGCTCTCCTTCGCGCAGTGGCGTGTCGGCTTCCCCGTCGCCGCCCTCCTCCGGCGCGAAACACTTGGCGAGTCGGGCGAGCAGATCCCGTACGCTGACCGGCTTCTCGATGAACTGAATGGCCGGGCCGCCTTCGGCCCAGCTGCGAAGCGGCTGTTCGAGGCGCGCGGTCACCAGGAAGATGAAGATTCGTGCGCCGCGATATCGCTCGCGAATCGCTTCACAGAGCTCGCGGCCGTCCATCTTGGGCATGTTGTAGTCGGTGATGACGGCGTCGAAGGGGCCGTCGCTCTCCATCTTCGACAACGCGTCGAGGCCGTGGCTCGCCGTGAGAACCTCGTAGCCCTCGCGTCGCAGCTGCTGCTGGACGAGTCGAGTGACGTGGGGCTCGTCGTCGACGACCAGGATGCGTTCCATGCCTCAGTTGTCCCCTCGAAAGATGGCGGAGTGACGATCGAAGAAGAGCGAGAACTCCGACCCCTGACCCTGGACGCTCGCGACTCGAATTTCGCCGCCGTGGAGAGCGATGATCTCCTTGACGAGCGCGAGACCCAGACCGTGTCCCGCAACCTTTCGGATCGACTCGTCCTCGGAGCGGAAGAACTTCTCGAAGACCTGGTCGAGCTCGTCTTCCGCGATGCCCGCACCGGTATCGGATACGCGAATCAGCAGACCGTCATCCGGAGTCTCGGCCGAGAGAGAGACCTTGCCCTCCGGTCGGTTGTACTTGACTGCATTCGTCAGGAGGTTCTTGACCGCGATCGAGAGCAGCGATTTGTCGGCGTAGATCGCGGGCATCTCCTCCGGGAGATCGAGCACGAACTCGAGCGAGTCGTCCCCGTCGCTGCGTTCGATCGTCTCGAACACGTCGGCGAGCAGGGCCCGGACGCGAACGCGTTGTCGATCGAGCGAGACGCTTCCGCTCTCGATCCGGCCGATGCTGAAGATGTTGTTGATCAGGCTGTTCAGCCGATCGATCTCGTCGCGAATCACGTTGCAGGCATCGACGCGCTGGGTCTCGTCCGCACCTTCGGGGCCGAGCAACATCTCGGAGTAGATCGACATGACGTTGAGTGGGGCCTTGAGCTCGTGGGCCATGTGGGCGAGGAACTCGGCCTGGGTCTTTCGCGCGATCCACTCGTCGGTGATCTCGCGGATCACGACGCTCATTCCCTGGCCGGTATCGAGGGGATGGATGCTGGCGCGGAAGCGCCGCTCGCCGCCATCCCGTGAGGAGAACTCGACCGATTCCGAACGGAGCAGCCTTCCGTTCGCGCCCGAATAGCGTCCGACGAGCTGTGCGAGCTCCGGGGCGGGACACCAAGACGTCGCCGGCAGGCCGATCAACGCGCCGCTCTCGACGTCAGCACTCGCAGCCGTGCCGTCGGCGTCGTGTCTGCGCAGGAGCGCTTCGGCGCGGGCGTTGGCCAGCGTCACGCGACCGGTCTCGTCGAGCGCGAGGACGGCGTCGGGGATCGCCTTCAGCAGGATCTGGATCCGATTTCGCTCGTGGCTGGCGACCTTCGTCGAGGCCAGCAGCGCGATCCGTTCGCGCGCGATCGCCTCGGATCGTTCTTCCATCTCGTCGCGAAAGCGCTCGAAGCGACGGGCGATCGCCTCGATGCTCGCGCTCGCGGGCGCTTCGGGGTCGATCGTCGCCGTCGCAGCTTCCCGGGGGCCTTGGGGGAGACTCCCGGCCACGTCACGCAGCGGCCGGATCTCGCGCCGCAGCCAGAGCTGACCGATCGGCATCAACATGAAGACGATCAGCGCCACGCTCGCATGGAACGAGAGCGAATCGAGCACGACCGCGTAGGTCGGTTCGACGAATCCGATGCGAACCTGGGCGATCCGGCGCCCGTCTTCGAGGATCGGCGCGGTGAAGTCGCGTACGCGGCGACCCTTGCCCCCGATCTCGAGCGATCGCTCCGCGGTCCAGGTCGAGGGCTCGTCGCCGAAACTGAGCGCCGGCGGCTCGATGTCGGCCGAGAGGACGCGGTCGAGGATCCGATCGTTCGAATCGAGCACGATCGCGTAGGCGAAGCGTGTCCCGGACTGACCGGATCGAACGAGCGAGAGGGCGCCCAAATGACGTCCTTCGGGTACGAGTCGATCGAGCGGCACCCGGGAGAGTGCGTTCGTGAGCGCGAGACCTTGCGCGCGCATCTGCTCACGACGCAGCTCGACCTCGTGATCGACGACGAGCGCGATCACGAGGGCGACGATCGTCAAGGCGGCGACGAGCATCGCGAAGCCGTTCAGGTCCCTGCGCATTGCACGCTCACTCCCGGGATCCCGATCGCGCGGCGAGACGTCCGCGAGAACGAAGGGAATCCAAAGGGCGTCATCGAGACGTCGGGGGGTTCTCTGCATCGGGAGAAAGCACGAGTTCGTATTCCCGCGATCGACGTCGGCGGTCGTTCGGGCGGGTCGCGTTTCTCGCGCGCGTCGGGCTGGCGTCGGGGTGGCGCCGACGATCGCCTTCGTGGATCCTCGGACTCCCGCTCGGGAGTCCAGACGATGTATATCGGCTACGACGAAGAACAGGAGGCGCTGCGCGGGGAGCTGCGCGCCTACTACGAGGCGCTCCTCACGGACGACGTGCGTGCGGAGCTGACACGCGAGCACGGAATCGGACCTACGACGCGGCGGATCGTGCGCCAGATGGGCGAGGATGGCTGGCTGGGCATCGGCTGGCCGAAGGAATTCGGTGGGCAGGGGAGGAGCGAGATCGAGCAGTTCGTCTTCTTCGACGAGTCGATGCGTGCGTCGGCGCCGGTACCGATGCTCACGGTCAATACGGTCGGGCCGACGATCATGCAGCATGGCAGCGACGAACAACGCGAGCGCTTCCTGCCGCGGATCCTCGCGGGCGAGATCCATTTCTGTATCGGCTACAGCGAGCCGGGTGCCGGCACCGACCTGGCCGCGCTCCAGACCCGCGCCGATCCCGACGGCGACGATTTCGTGATCAATGGACAGAAGCTCTGGACGAGCCTCGCGAGCGACGCGGACTACTGCTGGCTCGCGGTTCGCACGAACCAGGCCGCGGCGAAGCACGGCGGGCTCTCGATGTTCATCGTCGACATGAAATCGCCGGGGATTCGCATCGACCCGCTCGAGCTGCTCTCGGACCACGACATCAACGCCGTCTTCTTCGACGACGTGCGCGTTCCGAAGACGAATCTGGTCGGCGGTCTGGACCAGGGCTGGAAGCTGATGACGAGCCAGCTGAATCACGAGCGGGTGACGCTGTGTGCACCGGGGATGATCGAGGGCGCGTACGAAAAGATCGTCGATTGGGCGCGCACGACGAAGCGGCCCGACGGTCGTCGCGTGATCGACGAGGAGTGGGTGCAGATGAACCTCGCCCGCGTGAAGGCCGGAATCCACACCCTGCGGCTGCTCAACTGGCAGGTCGCCTGGACGGCGAGCGAGGGTCGCAAGCTGAACCCCGCCGACGCCTCGACGATCAAGGTCTTCGGCACCGAGTTCTTCCTCGACGGCTTTCGCCTCCTGATGGAGGTGATGGGCCAGCGGGGCTACCTGCGGCCGGAATCCGAGGATGCCGTTGCCAAGGGTGTCGTAGAAACGCTCTATCGCAGCCTGCTGATTCTGACCTTTGGCGGCGGTACGAACGAGATCCAGCGCGACCTGATCGGGCTCTTCGGATTGGGTCTGCCACGCATCCCGCGCATGTAGCGCGCGACGCCGCCTGTCCGAGCGGGCGAGACAGTAAACGGGCGAACGGCTCGACGGGCGACGGGAACGACGACGAGGACGCAATGGACTTCGCCTACAGCGACGAGCAGGAGGCCATCTTCGAGCTGGCCGACCAGATCCTGACAGAGGGCACGCCCCAGGACCGGCTGCTCGCGCTCGAGCGCGCCGACGGGCCGCGGTTCGATCCCGATCTGTGGGCGAAGCTCGGCGAGGCGGGGCTGATCGGGATCGGCGTACCCGAGCGATACGCGGGCGGCGGGCTCGGCTTCGTCGAGATCGCGGGCGTGCTCGAACGGATCGGTCGCACGACCGCGCCCGTTCCCTATCTCGAGACCGTCGTGCTCGGCGGACTGACGATCGCGGCGTTCGGCTCCGAAGCGCAGAAACAGGCGATCCTGCCGGCCCTGGCGACAGGCGAATGCAGGCTCACGGCGGCGCTCGTCGAGCCCGAGGGCGAGATCGAGGTGCCGAGCGTGCGGGCGACCGGAGTCGACGAAGGCTGGCGACTCGACGGCGTGAAGCTCTACGTGCCGGCGGCCGAGCTGGCCGACCAGATCCTGGTGTCGGCCATGACCGATCGCGGTCCGGCACTCTTTCTCGTCGATCGTCGGGCAGAGGGCGTGACGCTCAGCTCGCTCGCGACGACGAATCACACGCCGGAATCGAGGCTCGAGCTGACGGACGTACGCGTGGCGCTCGACGCTCGGGTCGGTGGCCTGACGCAGGGGCGCGAGATCATCGATTGGATCGATCTTCGCGCGAATGCCGGTCTATGCAGTCTGGCGCTCGGTTGTTGCGGTGCGGCGCTCGCACAGACGGCGGAGTACTCGAAGACGCGCAAGCAATTCGATCAGCCGATCGCGATGTTCCAATCCGTCGCCCATCGCCAGGCCGATGCCTATATCGATACGCAGGCACTCCGCCTGGCGACGCTCGAGGTCGCCTGGCTGATCGCCGCCGGCCGCGACGCGGAAGCCTCGGTCGCCATCGCCAAGCACCTGGCGGCCGACGCCGGCTACCGCGTGACGTTCGCCGCCCAGCACATCCACGGCGGCATCGGTGTCGATCGCGAGTATCCCGTCCATCGCTACTACACCTGGGCTCGTCAGATCGAGCTGACCCTCGGCGGCTCGAGCCATCATCTTCGGCGTCTCGGTCGCTTGATCGCAGAAGGGGCCGCCTGAGGACTATTTCACGTGCGCGATCGAACGTCGTTGCGTGGGGGCGACCCGGCCGGACCGTGAAGCGGTTCACAGTCGCTGGCGCGTGGTACGCCTAGCCTCGTGCGAGGAGGTCGCTGCCATGCCGAGGTGCCTGGTCCCGTTCTTGTCGCTCGCCCTGGTCTTCGGTGCCGTGCAGGTGGGGTCGGCCGCCGGTAGCGGCGTCGTCGAGATCAATCAGGCGGCCGCGCTCGCGGGTGGCGTGACGCCTGGCGACGCGCCGGGCTTCCCCGTCTCGCTCGACCGCTTCGGCAGCTACGTCCTGACCAGCGATCTGATCGTCCCGTCGGCGAGCGATACGGCCATCTGGGTGACGGCCGAGGACGTCTCGCTCGATCTCGCCGGATTCGCGATTCGAGGACCCGTCTCGTGCACGCCATCCGCGGGGGGAACCGCGTGCCTGCCCGCCGGCGGTGGACAGGGAATCGTGGGCGACGAGGCGTTCACGTCCCTTCGCAACGGCACGATCGTCGGCTTCGGGGGCGCTGGTGTCGAGCTCGGCGATTCCGCCCGCATCGAATCGGTGACCGCGCGCGACAACGGGGGCAACGGAATCGAAACGGGACTCTTCGCCTCGCTGCGCGACGTACGCGCGATCGAGAACGGGGGCGCGGGCGTGAAGCTCGGCTCGAGCGGTCGAATCGAATGGAGCCAGGCCTTCTCGAACGGTGCACGCGGATTCGATGTCGGTACGAACGTACTCCTGCTTCGCTGCCAGGCCGCCGCGAATCGGCTCGCCGGTATCTTCGGAACGGATCTGATCGTGTCCGATTCGACGGCCTCCGGCAATCAGGACCAGGGACTCTATTTCCGCGCCAATGCCGTGATCAAGGACAGTCTCTTCGTCGGCAATCAGAACGACGGAGTGGATGGCTTATCGAGTCTGTCCGGTGCGCCGCCGAGTGCCGTCGTTCGCGGCAACGTCTTTCGCGACAACACGGGCTTCGGGTTGTCGGGGGTCGAGTCGGGGGTGGTCGGCGCGAACGTCGCGAGCGATAACGGCCATGCGGGCCTCGCCTGCGTCGACTACGTCAGCTCGTCCGGCGGCTGCCTCTTCGAGCACAACGTGGCGACGCGAAACGGCAGCTCCGGTATCGCAGCTGGCCGCGAGGGCGGCTACGTGGGCAACGTGACGAATGGCAATTCACTGGCGCCCGCGACGATCGACATTCAGGCGATCGGCGAGAATCTCTGCGACGAGAGCACGACGAGCTGTCCGTAGCGCGCCCGAAGGACCGGGCCTTCAAGCATCTGCAGGCGATCGCGCCCGCTCGATCGCGACGGGAATCGCGCTCATCCGCGGGATGCCCGTGTGGGGGTCGAAGTCGCGTTCGTTGTCGACCAGGCGACTCGTATTGCTGCCGAGAAGGTGGAGCGCATCGGCGAGACGATCCTCTTCCGCCGGCGCTTCGCCGTAGCAATGTGCCATCGAGACGACGCCGGCGCGGAGCTCGGGCGCTGGCTCGGCGACGCCGAGGATCGAGGCCCGATAGGACGTGATGCGAACGACGTCGCCCTTCACGAGTCCGAGGGCTGCGAGATCGTCGGGATTGAGGAAGGCGGGGTTGTAGGGTCTGCGACCGTTCAGTCTGGCGATGTCGCGGCCGCTCGAGTTGTAGACGTTCGGCAGGCGGCGGGAGATCAAGCGGAACGGATAACCGTCGTCGACGCAGTCGAGCGCCCGGCTCGATCTGCCTTCCGCGTGGATCGCCGCCAGCTCGGCCAACATGGCGGGATTGCCGACGTCGAGCCGATCTTCGGAGGCGGGATCGGCGGCTGCGACCTCGATCGTCTCGTCGTCGTAGATCCGGCCGTGCGGATGGCGCGCGATCTCTTCGAGGGGAATGCGCGCGTGGTTCGTGATCGCCTCGAGCACCCAATCGGTATCGGGCTTGCTCTCCATGTCGAAGGTGACGGGCTCACGGCTCTCGCGTAGCACGCCCGTCTCGGGGCGGATCGGATAGCAGACGAGCGGAAAGCCCATTCGCTTGGCGAGGCCGTAGAAGAACTCCCACTCCTCGATTACGTCCGAGCCGGCGGGCGGCGCGACGAGGGCCGGCGTGTATTGCGCGTAGGGCTCGGGGTAGCCGTGCGCGACGTAGGTCTGCTCGATCGCTTCGCTCGAGAGCGAGAGCCCGGGCACCTCGAGCGAGAGCTTCGGAGCGATCACGTAGTCGGCGAGCTTCGACGTGGCGGAGAGCTTCATGTCGAGCGTCACGAGCAGATCGAGCCGCTGCATGGCACGGACGGTCTTCAGCTGATCGGGCCAGGCGGCCACGGGATTGCTGCCGAGGCAGACGAGTGCGCGAATCCGACCCTCGCCCTCGTAGAGGATCTCGTCGGAGAGCGCGGCCGTCGGGAGTCCGGCGGCGGAGCTTCCGAGCGCGCGAGATCGGAGCGACTCACCCCGTCCCCAGCCCGCACGCGGGGGCAAGGCCTGGGCTCGCGGCGTCGCGCGGGGCAGGAGCGCGCCGGGATTCGGGACCCGTTCGCCCGCGCGCCGCCAGCGCCCGCAGACGGTATTGAGCGCCAGCAGGAGGTATTCGGTCAGATTGCCGTGGGGCGCCATGTTGGGCCCCGTTCCCGCGACGCCGCAGCCGCGGACACGCTTCCGGGGCGCCCCCGCGACTGGACCGCCGGAGAACGGATCGCCCGAGACTGCACCGCCCGAGAAGAGCCGTGCGGCCGATTCGATCTCTTCGGGCGTCAGGCCCGCGCGTTCGGCCGCCCAGCTCGGGTCGAAATCGGCGACCCGCTCCGCCAGCGCGTCGAGGCCGGAGACGTGTGCCGCGCAGAACGCCTCGTCGTAGCGATTCTCGCGCAGCACGACGTGGAGCATCGCCGCCAGGATCGTCGCGTCCTGGCCGGGTCGCGGTTGCAGGAAGACGTCCGCGAAGCGCGCCACCTCGGAGCGCCGCGGATCGATCACGATGAGCTTCAGGCCGCGTCGCTTGGCGTCGCGCAGCCGTCGTCCCGGATTCGACGGTGGAATCCCGCCCGACATCGAGATCAGCGGGTTGTTCCCGACGAGCAGCCAGACGTCCGCTTCGTCGAACACGTCGGAGCCCCCGAGCCAGCGACCGTGAATCGCATTGGCGACGTGTTTGCCGGGTTGATCGATCGCGGCGGACGTGAAGACCATGCGCGAGTCGAGTCCGAGCATCCAACCGACGCCGGCAGGAATCGAGGCCGGGTGCGGACCCGAATAGGTGCCTGGATAGAGCGCGACCGAGCGCGGACCGTGTGCGGAGACGATCTCGCCGATGCGTTCGGCGATCTCGTCCATCGCCGACTCAGCCGCAATCGGGGTGAAGCGACCGTCGGCGAGTCGCTTCTGTGAGTGCAGCAGGCGATCCGGATGCGCGTGTTGATCCGGCAGGGCGCGGCCCTTGGCGCAGGAGAATCCGCGGTAGGCCGGATTCTCTCGATCTCCGACGACACGCACGGGGCGTCCATCCTCGACGTCGACCAGGATGCCGCAATTCGCGTGACAGAAGCGGCAGATCGAGGGATGCGTTTCCGTCGCCATGGGCCGATTCTATCATGCGGCCACGAGGCGTAGGGAGTGCGTGACATGAAGGACTTCGAGGGCGGGACGGCGGTGATCACGGGGGGCGCGAGTGGAATGGGATTCGCGATGGCCGACACGTTTGCGCGCGTCGGCATGAACATCGTGTTGGCCGACGTCGAGGCGGGTGCGCTCAAGCAGGCAGCCGAGCGGATCGAGGCGCTCGGTGCGACGACGGTGGCCGTCCAGACCGACGTCGCGGACGAGGCAGACATGGACCATCTGGGCGAAGTCGTGCGCGAGCGATTCGGGGCGCCGGATATCCTGTGCCTCAACGCGGGAGTCGCCGGGGGTGGCGGGCAGACGGATCGGCTCACGACGCGGGACTGGAAATGGGCGATCGACGTGAATCTCTACGGGATCGTCCACGGTCTGCGCGTCTTCCTCGGCACGATGCGCGAGCGCGACACGGGGCATATCGTCGTCACCGCCTCGGTCGCCGGCCTGACGAGCTTCCCGGGCTCGATTCCGTACAACGCGACGAAGCACGCCGCCGTGACGATCGCCGAGGGTCTCTTCAGCGAGCTCGCCGAAGCGGGCTCGAACGTCGCCGTACACTGCCTCTGCCCCGGTGTGGTCTCGACGAATATCGACAAGTCCGAACGCAATCGGCCCAAGGAGCTACAGAACCCGCCCGGCGAAACGCAGCCCCCCGCGGCCGAGTACGCGAGCTTCATGCAGCAGCTCTACCAGACGGCCAGGCAGCCGCCCGAAGTCGCCGAGCTCGTCTTCCAGGCGATCGTCGAGCGGCGTTTCTGGATCCAGACGGACGGCTTCTACCGGAATGCGATCGCCGAACGCCACCGCTCGATCGAGAACGATACGGATCCGCCGGCTCGCGGCTCGATCCTGTCGGTCTACGCCGATTGAGGCGTCAATCGGGTAGCTCGACGCCGTTGCGCTTCAGGAAGTCGTGGATCAGCCACTGGGCGATGCTGACGCGACCGGGAAAGAAATTCGGCATCTCGCTCGCCTTGAACCAATCGGCGGCGACGATCTCTTCGCCGTCGACCTCGATCTCGCCCGACGCGTATTCGGCGCGGAAGCCCAACATCAGATTGTTCGGGAAGGGCCAGGGCTGACTCGCGAAATACTGCACGTTCTCCACGACGATCGCCGTCTCCTCGAAGACCTCGCGAACGACCGCCTCCTCCGCGCTCTCGCCGGGCTCGACGAATCCGGCCAGCACGCTCATGATGCCCTCCGGAAAGTGGGGGGAGCGCGCGAGCAGGATCTCGTCGCCCCGCTCGACCGACACGATCATGGCCGGCGACAGCCGCGGGAACATCGGCACCCGACAGCTCGGGCAGGAGCGCGAGCGATCGACCTCCGAAACGACCGTCGGCTCGGCGCAGGCACCGCAATACTGGTGCGTGCGATCCCATTCGACGATCTGGACGGCACGACCCGCGAGCGCATGCGTCGCGTCGTCGAACGTCGCATGCAGCATGTGGAGATTCGAGAATCGCAGCCCCCCCGTCGCCTTGGCGTCTTCGGGCAGCTCGATCGAATAGCAGTGTCGGCCGTCGAGTGCGCCGAGGTATTGGCGCCGAACGGCCTCGTAGCCATTGGCATCGATCGTCGCGAGATCGGGCAGCTCGAGCTCGCCGGTCACGAGCAGGTCGCGCCCGCGAAACGCGAAGAGCAGAGGATCGTCGCCGGGTGACTCCGGAGGCTTGTGGTGGGGAACGAATCGATAGGGCGTCTTGCGGGGCGTCGGCATGAGGCGAGCCTACCCGAATCCGGGCGAGCCCACCGCCGTTGGTCGTTCCGGACCGCGAGCGGGCCCTCTGATACCTTGGCGCGATGACGACATGCATCCCCGGCCTCGCTTCTGGATCGTGCTCCAAGCCTCTCGCGACGACGTTCTTGACCCTGCTCGCCCTGACGGCGTGCTCCTTCTCCGATTCGTCGCCGGTCGACGTCGAGCCGGGCAGCACCGTCGTGATCGAGCTCGGCGGCGAGTACGTCGAGACGAACGCGCCTTCGTTCCTGGCGCGAATCGCGGGTGACGCGACGCGTTCGTTCGTCGGGCTGCTCTCGATGTTCAGCCGGGCCGAGCGGGACGACCGCGTCGCGACGGTCGTGCTGCGCGTACAACCGCTCGGTCTCGGTTGGGGCAAGGCGAACGAGATTCGAGATGCGATCGGTCGTTTGCGCGAAGCCGGGCGACACACCGTCGCGTACCTCGAGATCGAAGGCTTCGCGGCGAACAAGGAGATCTTCATCGCGAGCGCTGCCGACGAGGTCTTCGTTTCGCCGGGGGCCGGGATCCCGCTCGTCGGTCTGGCTGCGGAGTACCTCCATCTCGGCGGTCTCTGGGAGAAGATCGGTATCGACTTCGACGTGGCGCGGGCTGGACGTTACAAGTCGGCTGTCGAGGTCTACGCCGAACGCGAGATGTCGGAGGCGTCGCGCGAGATGGCGAACTCGTTGATCGACGACACCTACGATCAGTTTGCAGAGGCGATCGCAGCCGGTCGCGAGCTCACGCGTGAGGCCGTCGACGCCGCGATCGATCGCGGTGCCATCCGCAGTCAACAGCTCGAAGCACTCGGGCTGATCGACGGCGAGCTCCACCTCGACGATCTGCTCGCGCGTTTCGGTGAGCACGTCGTGCGCCACGAAGACTACGCGACGGTCGATCCGGCCGAAATCGGCTTCGAGGCCCGGGCGGAGTTCGCGTTGGTCTACGGGACGGGGCCCGTCGTGCAGGGGGATGCCTCGGATTCGCCCCTGGCAGACTCGCCGACCTTCGCCTCCGAGGCGATCGCACGCGCGATCGGCGAGGCGACGGCCGACGACGAGATCCGTGCGATCGTCTTCCGGATCGACAGCCCGGGCGGATCGGCGCTCGCTTCGGAGCTGATCTGGAATGCCGTCGGCCGGGCCCGGGAGGCCGGGAAGCCCGTGATCGCGTCGTTCTCGGACGTCGCGGCTTCCGGTGGCTACTACGTCGCTTCGGCCGCCGACGCGATCGTGTCGGACCCGGGCACGCTGACGGGGTCGATCGGGGTCTTCGCGCTCAGACCGGTCGTCGGCGGTCTGCTCGACAAGCTCGAGATCGGCGTCGAGTCCCTCACCCGCGGTCGCCACGCGGATTTCCTGCTCGCGACCGAGCCCATGTCGGAGGCGGCGCTCGCGCGACTCCAGACCTCGGTGCTCGACACCTATCAGCTCTTCCTCACGCGTGTCGCCGATGGGCGCGGCATGACGATCGAGGAGGTCGATCGCGTCGGCCAGGGTCGCGTCTGGACCGGGCGGCAGGCCCTCGAGGCGGGTCTCGTCGACGAGCTCGGCGGGCTGCACGCCGCCGTGCTGCGGGCCAAGCAGGCGGCCGGACTGGCTGCGGACGACGACGTCTTCCTGGTTCCGTTTCCGCGTCGACCGTCCTTCTCCGAGCAGCTATTCGAGGCCCTGCGCCAGACCGCGATCGGTCTGCGCTCGCGGCCGCTCTTCGATTGGCCCGCACCCGTCGACCAGCTCGTCGCATGGACGCGGGCCTGGCCGACGGGGACGGCGCTGCTGATTCCGCCGATCCTGATCGAGATCCACTGAATGGAGCGGCTCGAAACCGAGAGCGGAGCGTCGATCGCCTACGAGATCCACCGACCGGACGACGTGCCGCGCGAGAATGGCGCGGGAGGCCCGGGTGAGAAGGCGACGATCGTCTTTTCGTGCGCCTTCTGTACGACGCGGGAGAACTGGCGCGGTCAGGTCGAACCGATGCTCGCAGCGGGCCATCCCGTCGTGCTGTGGGATCTGCGGGGACATGGCGACTCGCGCGGACCCGAGAGCGATCGGCCCTGGTCGATCGCGGACATCGTCGACGACCTCTTCGCGGTCGCGCAGGTGACGACGCCGGGGCGGCCCTTCGTCGCGTTGGGGCTCTCCTTCGGTGGTCTCGCCTCGCTGCATTTCGCGACGCGTCACCCCGAGCGGGTGGCGGGTCTCGTCCTGGTCGGCTCGGGTCCTGGGTTCAAGAATCCCGAGGCGGCGGCGGCCTGGGCGGCGCAGGTCGAGCGGACCGCGCGCTTCCTGGAGGAGCGAGGCCTCGAGGATTTCGTGAACGGCCGGGCCGGTGCGACCTGCATCGGCCGTCGGCCCGAGCTGCCGTCGGCCCGCGCGGCCGCCCGCGCGATCGTCGCGCAGTCGGTCGCGGGGCTGGCGCGCTTCGGACGCCAGGTCTCGGGCCCGGCGCCGCCCGTGATCGACGCGCTGGCGTCGATCGACGTGCCCGCACTCGTGTTGGTGGGCGCCGATGACGCGGCCTTCCGCCGCGCTGGCGAGGTGATGGCGGCCAAGCTGCCGCGCGCGCGCCACGTCGTCGTGCCGGATGCGGGCCATATCGTGAACATCGAGGCGCCCGCGGTCTTCGAGCGCGAGCTGCTCGCCTTCCTCTCGGATCACGACCTCTGAAGCGTGTCTTCCCCTCGCGCCGATCGCGTCGACTCGACCCCGCCGGGAGGCTGCTCCGCGTGCAACCATGGCCCCTCAGCCCGGTTCGACTCTCCAGGCGGAGGTGGGATGCAGACCCCTGATCCGGATGTCCGGCTCATGCTCGCGTTTCGCGCCGGCGACGATTCCGCCTTGTCGGATCTCTACCGACGTTGGGCGGGTCCGCTGGTCCGCTTCCTGGAGCGCATGGTGAGAGAGCGATCGACGGCAGAAGAATTGATGCAGGAGACGTTCATCCGAGTGCATGGCGCCCGCGAGCGCTACGCACCGGAAGCGCGCTTCTCGACCTGGCTGTTCCGAATCGCGCGGAATCTCGCGCTCAACGAGCTCGATCGCGCGCGCAACCGCATGCCGCACGCGCCGACGGACGCCCCTTCGCGTCCGGACGCCGACGCGAGTGCGCGACCGAATCTGGTGCTCGTGGCGGGAGGCTCCGGCGTCGACGATCTCGTCGATGCACGCCGCGACCAGGCGCGGCTCGAGCGCGAGCTGGCGGCGCTGCCCGAACGCCAGCGAACGGCCCTCTGGCTGGCGGCCGTCGAAGGCCACAGCTACGACGAGATCGCCCAGATTCTCGATACGACGACTTCCTCCGTGAAGTCCCTGGTCCACCGTGCCCGCGCCCGCCTGGCGGAGCGAATGGCCGATCCCACGACGACGACCGACCGGTCGCCCGCTCGAGACGAGACCGACGGCGGCTCCGGCGGAGACCGCCAGAAACGAGAACGCCCGGCGAGCGAACGCGCGACATCGCGCCCGGCCGGTCGAGAGGAGCTTCGATCATGAGTGAACGTGAGGACGACCGGAATCGACTCGAATCCGACCGCCTCTCCGAGGCGATCTCGGCATCGCTCGACGGGGAGCTTCCCGGCGAGGCGCAGACGGAGCTCGCGGCTCGGCTGGCGCGCGATCCATCGCTCGCGCAGCGCGCACGCGCCTTCGAAGAGGTCGACGCGGGGCTGCGGGCGATCTCCGCAGGAGCCGTCTCCGAGGAGAGTCTCGACCGCAATTGGCAGCAGCTGCGCGCACGTCTCGATCGCGCGCAATCGGATTCGCGCGTCGTTCCCCTGTTCGGGCGATGGCCGATCTGGTCGTCGGCAGCGCTCGCCGCGGCGGCGGCGCTGTTGCTCTACCTCGCTTCGGGCACGGCGCCCGACCGCACGGCCATACCCGTCGAGCCGGGCGCGGTCGTCGATTCCGCTGGCCGGCGGACCACGCAGGACGCCGCGCGTACGACGCCCGCGCTCAGCGAATCGGAGGCGGCGTTCGAGGCCCAGGAGGAGCGGGCGATCGCGCTCGGCTACGGCCAGGATCCGATCGTCCTGCCCGTCGCCCCGGGCGTCAGCTACGAAGATCTCGAGATCATCGAGCAGCTCGATCTGCTCGACTACCTGGCCAGCCAGACGAAGGAGAAGGGTCGCGGATGATGCCGAGTCGCCGAACGATCCCGTGCTCGCGCGCGGGTATCCGCGCGCGCCGCGTGGCACGGATCGCGGTGAGCGTGTCGGCCGCCCTCTTCGTCGCCTTCGGAATTCTCGGCACGGCGGGCCACGGAGCGGCACAGGAGCGACCGGACCAGCCGCCGCCTGCGCGGGGAGAGAGCGTCGTGGAGCGCTGGCAGAAGGCCTCGCCCGAAGAGCGGCGCGAGATGCGTGAGGCCCTCCGCGGTCGCTGGCACGATGCTTCGCCGCGCGCGCGACGGCGCATGGCGCGTCGTATCCGCGCGCTCGAGGAGAAGCTGCCCGATTTCAATGCGATCGAGCGCCTGATCCTCTTGCGCGTCGCGGGGGCGATGCCGCGGGACGAACGCCGCGCGTTGCGGTCGCGAATCGACGGGATCGACGAGATGGCGCCCGCCGAACGACAGGCGTTCCTCGCCGAGCTGAAGGGCTTGATCGCCGGCTTCGACGGGGAGGTCGATCGACTCGAGCGCAATCGAGATCGCTGGAAGTCACTCTCGGAATCCGAACGCGAGGAGTACCGGGAGCAGATGCGTCGCTTGCGTTCGATGACGATCGAGGAGCGCCGCAAGCTGCTCGAGGGTATGGACGCGGGCGAGCGGCGCGGACGCGGACGCCGGGACGAGCGCCGCTGAGCGCGGGGCCGCGGCGGAACGCGATATGCTGCCGATCGCGCTGGTCGACTCCCGCCGGCGCCGCAGGGATGGAGTCGTCGTCGATGGATCGCCAGGCGCCCGTCGATCGCAGTCGTTGCGTGTTGTGTGGCGGTCCGAACGACTGCGCGCTGGCGCGTGGGGAAGCCCGATCGGAGCGATCGTCGCCGGCGGCTGCAGTCGTCGACGAGGCGGAGCGGGCCGCGGATCCCGCTTGCTGGTGCGTCGGCGAATCGGTTGCCGAAGACCTGCGCGCCCGTGCCTGCGCGATCGACGGTGGCGCGGCCTGCATCTGTCGCGCTTGCGTCCGGGGCGAGCGTGAGCTCAGTCCGCTCTCTCCGTCGCGTCCGCGAGACGGCGGACCTCGCGCAGGCCCCCGCTGACATGGCGTGCATCCAGGCCCTTGCGGCGCATCAGCTCGGCCAGGTGCGCGCTCTTCAGACCGTACTCGCAATAGAGCACGTAGCGCTGATCCGGGTCGAAGCTCGCGTAGGCGCGGAGCGCGTTCGGAAAATCGAGGAAGAGCGCATCGGGATGGTGCCAGGTCGCGAAGGCTTCTTTCGCCCTCAGGTCGATCACGGTATCGCCGGGCGCGATCGCTCGCGCGCAAAGGTCTTCTTCAGCCCAGGCGTCGAGGTCGACGTCCGCGAGCAGGAATGCGACGCGGGATTCCAGCGCCGCCTCGAGCACGTGCGGGTCCAGTCGCGCCTCCTCGGCGAGCACGTCCTCGAGTCGCGCATGAGTCGCGGGCCGACTCGGCACGATCGCGCAGTACTCGCCGACACGCGCCGATAGATCGTGCGTACCGACACGTTTCGATTCGGCGATGATCTCTTCCTTGTTGTGCCCGACGAGCGGACGCAGGATCGGAAACGCCGTGGCCTGGGAGATGACCGCGAGGTTCTGGAGCGTCTGCGAAGAGACCTGCCCGATCGCATCGCCGGTCACGATCGCCGTGGCCTCCCAGCCGCCAGCGACGGCCTCGGCCGCGCGCAACATCGCGCGCTTCAGCACGACCTGCCAATAGCGCGTGCGCACCTTCGCCTGGATCTCACGGCTCACGGGGTCGAAATCGATCGCGTGGAAGCGCGGGCGGGTACCGCATTGCCAGTCGTCGGCCAGACGTTTGGCGACCGCGAGCGTCTCGAGCTGATGTGCTCGACCGCCGAGATTGCAGAAGACGTAGTCGAGCGCGATCCCGCGCCGGAGCAGTCGCCAGGAAGCGACCGGCGAATCGAATCCGCCGGAGAGCAAGCTGACGGCGCGGCCCTCGCTGCCGAGCGGGAGTCCAGCGGCGCCCTGTCGATTCGCGACGAAGTAGTAGGCTCGCTCGGCATCGACTTCGACGTAGATCGTCGTCTCCGGATGCGAGAGATCGACGCCCGCCGAGACCGACCGCAGCGACTCGCCGAGCTCTCGCTCGATATCGAGCGAGCGGATCGGTACCTCGGCGCGATCGCCGACGCGGCGCGCTCGCACGGCGAATCGTCTGTCGCGCACGGCATCCAGGCCGAAGCGTGTGCCAGCTTCGACGATCTCCGCCAGGCTCGCCCACGTCTGGGCCTCGCAGAGAGAGACGGACTGGATACCGAAGACTCGGGCCAGACGGCTGGCGATCTCTTCGTTCGAAGGGGCGTTCGGATCGTCGGCGGGCGCGAGCTCGACGAAGAGTCGATTTCGCTCGCGCACGACGCGCCCTGCGCGTCCGCTCGGCTTGAGCGAAGCGCGCAGGTTCTCGACCAGACGCGAGGTCATGCGTCGCCGCGTCGCGTCCGCCTTGGTCGTGAGGTCGCCACTGAAACGAAGCAAGAGCAGCGAGGCCCCGTGCGGATCCGCGCTCGGGTCGCCGCCGCGTGGGGGCGCATCTGCCTCGGAACCGCGCACTTCGATTCTCCTCGACGCCGCCGCGACCTCGCCGTGACCCGGCCGCGACCTCGCCTCGACAACGCGTCGGCGTCGCCCGGGTCGATGCGCCATCATACCGGGCGATGATCCGACTGCGCCTCTATCGCCTACTGATGGGCATTCTCGGCATGGCCGTGTTCGTCTTCGGGATCGCGCTCGTGGCGACCTTCTTTCTCTACCAGCGACCCGGCTCGACGCCGCTCGTGCCGACCGGTCCGGTCGGACACTATTTCATCGCGTTCACGGGCTGCGCGCTGATCGCCTGGGCGGGTGGCCTGATCGGGGCGGCACGCGACCCGCTCGCCTCGCGCTCGATCGGGACGATGACGACCTTCGTCCTGATCCTGATGGCGATCGTGCGGATGGTGGCCTGGCTCGTCGGCGACTACGCGTCCTGGCTCGGCGACGTGCCTCGCCGAGAAGCGACCGCCTTCCTGCTGGTCGCCCTCGCATTGATCTGGCTTCGGCCGAGCGTCCGGGATTGTGAGAACGGCCGGAAGGCGGAGAGCGGACGGACCGACGTGCCGACCGCTGCGGAGGGAAACGCGCCATGATCCTGCGAACGCTCGCCTCGCTCGTCGTGCTCGGTCTGCTCGGACTGAACGCCATGCTCCCGACGGCCTCCGTGAGCGCGCGGGGAACCGAAAATCGGGTTCGATCCGACGTCGAGACCGATCTCGCGATCGGGAAACATCTGCCCCCGCTCGAATTGCTCGGGCTCGACGGGCGTCGCTACACGAACCAAGACCTGTTGGGCCACCGCGTCCTGATCACGTTCGAACGCAGCGTCGACTGGTGACCCTTCACCAAGGCGCGGCTCGTGGAGCTGCGAGATGCGTTCGACGCGACGCCCGATCTGATGATCGTCTGGGTGATGGCCGAGGCCCAGATCAACGCGCGAACCCGTGCCTTCGTCGATGAGCTCGGGCTGACAAAACGCGTGGTCTTCCTTTCCGATCCGAAGAGTCAGCTCATCCGCAGTCTGGGCATCCTCAAGCCGGATCCGGAGCCGATCGAAAAGGGGGTCCCCCACCCCACGACGCTGGTCCTCGATCGATCGGGCATCGTGCGCTTCGTCGACGTGCGTGAGGATTTTCATTTCTGGCTGGCGCCCGAGGCGATGCGCGACGTGATCGCGAAGCTGCCGTGACGGACGGGGCGGTGGCGCCGCCGAGGCTGGGCTGTGATAAGGCCGTGCAGCAGGCGCGTGTTCTGGGTCACCACGAAACACGCGAGCCACGCCGAGAGGATCCGCGTGTGGCGAGCGCAGCGTCGGATCGTGTCAGTAGGCGAAGGGGTCCCGGTCGTCCCGGATTTCGGGTCGGGCCGGACCACGGCTCGGTCGCAGACCCCACTGGAGTTGCAAGAAGCGGCGCAAGCCCGCATTATCTCTATCGAATCGGAACCGGCGCGGCCGCGCATCGCGGCCGTCGACTCGATCGTGGGGGGTCCAGGTCGAACCGGCCGATTTCGAGCCCGACATTCAACACGTGGATATCCCGAGGCGCACCGATGGCGGAGCGGGGTGTCGTGCGGTTCGGATTCTTGGGGATGAACGCGCGACGAGCCGCCCTCGTGAGCGGCTCGATCCGGGGCGCGGAGGCAAAGACCGAGTCATGATGCGATGCAATTCGACTTCGATTGATTTCCGTTGGATGGTGGTCCTGTTGGCGGCTGTGCTCGCTTTCGCGGCCGGTTGTGCTTCGACTCCGGAGCCGGCGCCACCGCCGCCGGACACGAGCGAGTTCGATGACGGCCCGCCGCCCGCGCCGAGCGCGCCGGTCGTGCGCGACACGAACGTCGGCGACGGGCTGCAGATCGCGCCGGTCTATTTCGCGCTCGACTCGTCACAGATCCGATCGGAGTTCGAATCGGGTCTGCGCGCGGCCGCGAATACGCTGCGTGAGACCGGTGCGGCCATCACGATCGAAGGCCATTGCGACGAGCGCGGCTCGGAGGAGTACAACATTGCGCTCGGCGAGCGGCGTGCGGCTGCGGTTCGGCAATACCTGTACAACCTCGGTGTGCCGATGGGTCAGCTCGATGTCGTGAGCTACGGCGAGGCGCGTCCGGCCGTGGCCGGCTCGGGTGAGACGGCCTGGCAGCTGAATCGCCGCGCCGAGTTCGTCGTCCGATAGGCACCGCGCCCTGGCGCGTCGGCGCACGGCGGGGTGGGTCGTCAGGGACGCTCGACCGCGACGGTCGGCGTCGCGGGCTCCGACGCGTCCGGAGCGCGCGGGTGGTAGCGGTAGTGGCCCGTGATGGGATAGGCGAAGAGGACGTCCTCGAGCCGCGGGCCCGCACCGACGTTGTGGACCACGAGCGGGCGCGCTCCGTCCGTCGTTCGCTCGTTCGCGACGATGCCGATATGCGGTCGGTTGCCGGGAAGTCGCCAGCTGACGAGATCTCCGGGCGCGAATGCCTCCGGCGTTCGTGGCTCTGGCCGAAGGGCGCCCATGCGTTCGAAGTAGCGCTGCAGGTTCGGGACCCGACGATGGTCGATGTTCGGGTCGGGCCGGGTGAGTCCCCAGAGCGGCGGATAGGCTTCGAAGGCCGAGCGCATGTCCTCGTGGACCGCGACCTGTAGATCGATCCCGAGGCGCCGGTAGCTGCGAATCACGACATCGCTGCAGACGCCGATCGACGCGGGGACGTCTCCGCCGGGGTAGTCGATCGCCCGGTAGCGCCCGTCGTAGCGAACGGCGTGGCCGGTTCGCTCGAGTGCGGCCTCTGCCAGGCGGCGACCGAAATCGTCTGCCGGGGGCCTCGTCGCGGTTTCGCGCGTGCGCGCTTCGTCGGCGTGGGCTGCCACGCCGAGGCAGAACCCGGCGACGATCGTCGTCGCGATCGCGAGGCCGCAAACGCCCCGCCTGCCTGTCCGCTGCATCCGAAGCCGCATGGCTCGTTCGGATGGCGCGGCGCCCGCGCGGGTTCCCTCTTCCGCAGCCGCCGCGCCCCGCGCGCGGGTCGTGGACTCGGCGCGCGAGCGGCCCGACGGGCCCTGGGACCCCGCGCGCTGCCAGGATGGGACCCGCCATTCACCGCGCGAGGACGCTCGGGCCCGTCGGGTGGCGGGGCTGGCGCGGTAGTATCCTCGAGGCCCGCCATCCCGAACGCGAGTGTTCGGTCACCACGGATTATCTCGGCCGCTCGCCTCCTTCGCCCACCACACCGCCTGCTACGAGGTCCCCTCCGATGTCACCCCCCTCCGACTCCTCCTCCGACTCCCGATCCGAATCGTCGGCTGCGCCGGCGCCGCTGCATGGCGGCAAGCTCGCTGCGAAGGCGCTCAAGCAGGCGGGGGTCGAGGTCGTCTTCACGCTCTCCGGCGGCCACATCATGCCGCTCTACGATGGCTGCATCGACGAGGGCATCAAGATCGTCGACGTGCGACACGAGCAGGCCGCCGTCCACGCCGCGGACGCCTGGGCGCGCTGCAATCCGGGCAAGATCGGCGTCGCGGCGATCACGGCGGGTCCGGGCGTGACGGACGGCGTGACGGGAATCGCGAACGCCTGGCGTGCGAACTCTCCGATCCTCGTCTTCGGAGGCCAGGGACCGTTCGAGAATCTGCGTCGCGGCTCGCTGCAGGAGATGGATCATCTCGGCGTCGTTCGGCCGATCACGAAATACTGCGACGCGATCTACCAGACCAAGCGCATTCCCGAATATGTCGAGCTGGCGATTCGCCACGCCGTCTCGGGCATTCCCGGGCCGAGCTATCTCGAAATCCCGATGGACATCTTCATGGGCGCGGTCGAGGAGCCGGTCGCGATTCCGCGCATCCGAACCGAGCCGCCGCGGCTCTCGCCCGATCGCGACGAGGTGCGACGGGCGATCGAGCTGCTGCGGGGCGCCGAGCGGCCGATGTTGATGGCCGGCACGAGCGTCAAGTGGTCGCGTGCCGCACCGGAGATGAATCGATTCATCGCCGAGACGCATATCCCGACCTACACGAACGGCATGGGCCGAGGCAGTGTGCCACCCGATTCTCCGGAGTTCCTGAATCGCTCCCGCCGCGACGCCTTGCAACGGATCGACCTGATCCTGCTGGCCGGCACACTGCTCGATTTCCGGATGCGTTTCGGGCAGACGATTCCGGCCGACGCGAAGATCGTGCAGCTCGACATGGACGCGACCCTGATCGGCCAGAACCGCCAGGCCGACGTACCGCTCGTCGGCAATCTCGCCTGCAGCTTCGAAGCTCTGGCCGAAGAGCTGAAGAGTCAGAGCGTTCAGCTCGACTACTCGAGCTGGCGCGACGAGCTTCGGGCGATCGAGAACGAGGCGGAGGCGAAAGTCGAAGCGAATCTCACGAGCGACGAGGTGCCGATCGATCCACAGCGGATGTGCCGCGAGGTACGGGATTGGCTCGCCGGGTTCGAGGATCCGATCGTGATCGGCGACGGCGGCGATATCGTGGCGACCGCGGCCAAGATCCTGCCCGTTCGTAGCGAAGGCGCCTGGATGGATCCCGGTCCGCTCGGCACGCTCGGTGTCGGCATGCCGTTCGCGATGGCCGCAAAGCTCGCCCATCCCGACCGGCCGGTCGTGATCGTCTACGGCGACGGATCCTTCGGCTTCAACGGCTTCGAGTACGACACCGCCGTTCGCTTCGGACTGCCGATCATCGGCATCGTCGGCAACGACGGCGCCTGGGGTCAGATGATGCGACCGCAGGGTGCGATCTATGGCTGGGACCGGCTCGAAGGGGTCCTGCTCAACCGTACGCGCTACGACAAGGTCGTCGAAGCGCTCGGCGGTCACGGCGAGCACGTGACCGAGCCCGGCGAGCTGCGTCCGGCGCTCGAGCGCGCGGCGGCCTCGGGGTTGCCGGCCCTCGTGAACGTCGAGATCCGGCAGGACCGCGAGTACGGCGGGGGCATCTACGTTTGAACTTCGCGCTCGCGGGCGCCGGGATCCGTATCGGGCCGCTCCTGGGAATCCTCCCCTGCCGGGTCCCGCGGAAGGCCGGGAACAAGGCGTGCTGAGCGTCGAGCGATGCGATCCCGAGCGTCTCGGGATCGCGCTCGAGGCGCTCTCGCCCTGGCTGGCGGCGATCGGTCCGGTCGCGGTCGTCGATCTCGAGACGACGGGACTGCCGGAGAGTCGTTCGTCGGAGCTGCTCGAGATCGGCATCGTCTTGCTCGACGCGGACGCGTCGACGGTCGGCGTCGCCCAGAGCCTGGTGCGGCCGAAGCGAGCCGTGCCCGCGCTCGTGACGCGGCTCTCCGGGTTGACCGACGCGGCCGTGCGTGACGCGCCGCGTGTCGGGGCCGTGCGCGAGACGGCGCGTCGGCTCCTCGCCGGTCGCACGATCGTCGCGCACGGGGCCGATTTCGAGCGCCATTTCCTGACCCGCGATATCGACGCGTCCCTCGCCGACGCGCGCTATCTCGACACGCAGGAGATCCTGGCCTTCACGCATCCGGACGCGCCAGACCTCCGCCTGGCCACGTTCACCCGATTGCTCCTCGATCGCGAGGAGCGCCACCGCGCGTTGGCCGACGCGATCGACGCGGCGGCGGTCCTCGGACACCTGGCACGGGTCGCTGCCGAGTCCGGGCAGGGCTCGCGACGTTATGCGGCAGCAGGTCGGATCCTGGCGCGCCAGCTGCCGGATTCGCCGTGGCTCAGCTTGCTCGATCCGCCCGCCGCGGCGGATCTCTTCGCTTCGGAGCCCGAGGTCGCGGCTGCCACCGGCGCGAGCGACGATCGATTCCTCGCGATCGGGGCGAGTGCGGAAGAGCCGGTGCCCTTCGAGCTGGATGCGATCCTCGCTGCGCTCGGCGACCCGGAGCGAGGCGCGCGGCATTTTCCGGGCTATCGCGTTCGCGACGAGCAGCTCGCGCTCGCCCGCGAGTTCGTGCACGTATTCGAGGATGGCGGGATCGCGAAGCTCGAAGGCGGAACCGGGGTCGGGAAATCGCTGGCCTATCTGACGGCGGCGATTCCGTTCGCGATGGCACGTGCCGACGACGGCGTGCGACAGCCGGTCGTCGTGTCGACCCGAACCAAGCTGCTGCAGGATCAGCTGCTGCGCAAGGACATCGCCGCCGCCGCGCGCTTTCTCGGCTATCCCGGTCTGCGCGCGCTCTCGATCAAGGGCCGGGCGAACTACGTCTGCGAACGGCGGCTCTCGGCGACGCTCGCCGAGGCCCAGGACCCGGCTCTGCTCGTCGAGTGGCGGATGGACTATGCGCTGCTCGAAGCCTGCGCGCGGATCCGACCGAATGGCGAGGTCGGAACCGTGCCCGCCAGCCTGCTGCGACGACATCCCCGGCTGCGCGAGCTGTTGCGGACGAGCGTCGCGGCCCGCGCCGAGCATTGCTCGCGCGAGCAGTGTGCCTTCGAGAAGCGCTGCCCCTTCGGACGCCATCGAAACGCGCTCGCGCGAGCGCATCTGGTCGTCGCGAATCACGATCTGCTGCTGCGCTGGCCACCGGACTACCCGAGCTTCTCACACGTCGTGATGGACGAGGGACACGAGGTCGGTGGTGTCGCTGAGGAGGTCTATGCGCTTCGCGTGCGGCCGGAGGAGCTGGTCGAGCGGCTCGATGAGTTGTTCGGCGCGCCCGTACGCGCGGGGCGGCGGCGTTATGCGACGACCGGATTGGTGGCCGCGCCCGATAGCAGGCGTGAACAGGCGGCGTTGCAACAGAACCGGCGCGATCTGATGCTCGAGCTGATCGGTCTCGGGCGCGCGATGTCCGAGGCGGCCGATGCCTTCGGCGGGGTCGAGCTGCCCGTCGCCGCGGCGCGGCGCTGGCCGACCGCGGCGGCGCTCGCGGAGACGGCGGCGACCCGGCTCGAGGCGATCGGGGCGCACGCGTCGCGCGCCGGCCCCGCCCCCCGTCGCGTGGTCGGCGAGGATGCCCTGGGTCGCCCGACGGCGCCCGAGCGCGATCTCGACGCCGAAGAGGAGGCGACGCGAGCGATCGCAGGCCACGTCGAGGCGTTGCGCGCTGCAGCGCACGCCTTGCGGCTCGCCTTCCCGGACGCGACGCCAGGCACCGAGAATGATCCGTCTTCGCAATTCGAAGCGGCGGATTCGCAGGCCGGGCGAGCAATCGGCTCGCCCGCTTCGGACTACGTGGCCGCGTTCGAGGGGCTCGAGAGCCCCAACGATCGTTGGTCGCTGGTCCTGCGGCCCGTCGCGCCTGGAGAGGCGTTTCGGGAGGAGTTCCTGGGGCGCGTCGACGGACTCGCGATCGTCTCGGCGACGCTCTTCGTGGGCGACGACGATCATGCGGCACTCGAAGACGTCGGCCTGGCTGGCGACGCGATTCCGACGGGCTGGAAGCGGGTGGTCGGTTCGCCCTTTCCCTACGACCGGGCGATGCGCGTCGTGGCGATCGACTCGGACGCCGAGCTCGTCGAGGAGACGGCCCAGACGTTGGCAATCCTGGCCCGCACGCTCCGGGGGCGCACGCTCGGGCTCTTCACGAGCCTGGCTCGCATGCGCGAGGTGGCCGACCGGTTGACGGGACTGCTCGCGGGTGAGGGAATCGAAGTCCTCTTGCCGCGGCGCGCAAGCGACGATCCGGCGGCGCTCGTCGAGCGCTTTCGGCGGGCTTCGGGGGGCGCCGTCCTGCTCGGCGCCCGTCGCTTCTGGCAGGGCATCGACGTGCGCGGCGACGATCTGCAGGCCGTCGTGATCGAAAAGCTCCCCTTCGACGTACCCACCGAGCTGCGAAAGCGACGCGACGAACGTCTCAGGGCGGCGGGCATCGACCCGTTCAGCCGCGCTTCGCTCGGTCGTATGCTGCTGCACCTGAAGCAGATGTCGGGTCGTCTGATCCGGAGTGAGACGGATCGGGGGCTCGTCGTGATCGTCGATGCGCGGCGTGACCGCGGCTATTTCCGCCGCCTCCCCGACGCGCTGCCCGAGGGTGCGAAGATCGAGATCGCCCCGCGCGAGGACCTGCCCCGGATCGCGGCGGAGCTCAATTTGGGTTGAAAAACACCCGAGTGAGCGCAAGCCGGCACAAGCGGGGCTCACCGCTCGAGGCCGACCCGTCCGGTCTCGCCCGCTCGAACGCTCGGCCTGGCCACGGACCGCGTGGTCGAGGTGGTGCCGAAACGCGAGATTTTGCCAGAGATTTGCACGCGAAGACCCGATCGATCGCTACTTTTCGGTGGGGCGAGCCCCAGCGGGCGCGTCGTCGCGTCGGTGCGAAGCGAGGGGAGTGAGACTGCGAGTCGCATTCTGCGAACCGGGTTGGTTTTATCCCCCGCCAATTCCCGTTCCCTCCGCTGATATCGACGTGGCTGCCGGGCCGGAGGGCGCTGTGGACGTGCTCTCCGTTCGTGCAACGGGACGCGTGCGGCGGTCATCGCCGCGCGGACGCGGGAATCGACGAAGAGTCGACGAAGCGTCTGAGGCGCTGTGGCCGGGGACACGGATCGTGCGTCCCGACGGGGAGACGGCGCTGCGGTCCGGACCGGTCGCGAGGCGAAACCCCGGAATGAGTCGGACCTGAGCAGGGGGAACGAGATTGGCCAAGGACGGAGCGGAACCAGCGTTTCCGGAAAACGAATGGGCCCTGATCCTGGGTGGATCGAGCGGCTTCGGTCTGGCGACGGCAAAGCGGCTCGCGCGCGCCGGACTGAACGTGTTGATCGTCCACCGCGACCGGCGCGGTGCGATGAAGGACATCCAGCCGCATTTCGACGAGCTCGGCGAGATCGCGCGTGAACGTGGTCGCGGCTTCGCGACCTGGAACGCGGACGCGATCAGTCCCGACAGGCGCTCCGAGACGATCGACGAGATCGCTGCGACGCTCGGCAAGAATGGCAGGATCCGCGTCCTGCTGCATTCGATCGCCTTCGGGAACCTGAAGCTGATCGCGCCGGAGAAGCCCGAGGCGCGCACGGCCGGCCCCGAGCTCGCGAAACGCCTCGGCGTCGACGTGGCCAAGCTGACCGAGATCGCCGACGAGCTCTTCGAGGCCGGCGAGGACGGCCTGCATCCGTTGACGAGCGCCCCGCGTTATCCCGACAGCTCCTATCTCGACGAGGAGGATTTCGGTCGCACGATTCTCTCGATGGGAACGAGCCTGTTGGGTTGGACGCAGGAGCTCTTCTCTCGCGGACTCTTCGCTCCGGATACCCGGATCTTCGGCCTGACGAGCGAAGGCAACGAGGTCGCGTGGAAGGGCTACGCGGCGGTCTCGGCCGCGAAGGTCTCGCTCGAGGCGTTGGCGCGGTCGATCGCACTCGAATTCGGACCGCACGGTATCCGCTGCAACGTGATCCAGGCAGGCGTCACGAATACGCCCGCATTGCGCGCGATTCCCGGGAGCGACCAGCTGAAGAGCCAGGCGCGCCTGCGCAATCCGGGCGGTCGCCTCACGACGCCCGAGGACGTCGCGGGCGTGATCTACCTGCTCTCGCAGGACGAGGCGCGCTGGATCAACGGCGAAGTGATCCGTGTCGATGGCGGCGAGCACATCTCGGGATCGACGAAATGAACCTGCTCGGACTCGGTCATTTCAATCCCGAGAACGAGATCACGAATCGCTTTCTCGAGGAGCTCGACATCGGTACGAGCGACGAGTGGATCCTCGAGCGCACCGGCATCCGGAGCCGCCGCACCGCCCTGCCGCTCGACTATATCCGCGAGACCCGCAACGCCGATCCGCGTGCGGCACTCGAGGCGGCCGAACTCTCGAATGCCGAGATGGGCGCGCGTGCGGCCGAGATCGCATTGCAGCGCGCGGGCGTCACGGCTTCGGACGTGGGTCTGCTGCTGGGCGGTGGCTGTGCACCCGACACGGTCTCGCCCGCCGAGGCGTGCAATATCGGCGCCGTACTCGAAATCGAGTGCGCCGCGCTCGACATCAACTCGGCCTGCTCGAGCTTCATCGCCGGCGTCTACATGCTCTCCTTGATGGACCCGGCGCGTCTGCCCGAGATCGTCCTGCTCGTGACGGCCGAGCCGATGACGGGGACGGTCCACTACGATGATCGCTCGTCGGCCGTGCTCTGGGGCGACGGCGCGCTCGCCGGCGTCTTCTCGACCAAACATCGGGGGCGTGCGGAGGTGATCGGGCAGACGCTCGTCAGCGATCCGTCGAGCCACGACAAGGTCGTCGTGCCACGCCTCGGACATTTCCACCAGGAAGGGCGTACGGTCCAGACCTTCGCGATTCGCAAGACTTCGGATCTCTTTCTCGCCATGCGCGAGCGTCATCTCGACGAGCGACGCGCGTTTCATTTCGTCGGTCATCAAGCGAATCTGCGCATGCTCGAGTCGGTCTGCCGCCGCTGCGAGATTCCGGAGGATCGCCACCATTCCAACTGCGAGTTCTTCGGAAATACGGGCGGTGCGAGCTCGGGCAGCGTGATCTCGGGGCTCTGGGACAAGTGGACCCCCGACGACGACATCTGTGTCGTCGGGGTGGGCTCGGGTCTCACCTGGGGCAGCTATCTGCTGCGCTTTCGGGAAGGTGCGCATTGACGACGCGGGTCGCAGGCTGACGACGGGAACACGCCAACGATGCTGACGCACGACGAGTTCAAGGCACGTGATCATTTCGAGCAGTCGGATCTGCTCGCGTTCGCGTATGGACGCCTGATCAAGGATCCGCCGGACGGGTTTCGCGCGCGCCTGCCGGTGCCGCCCATGTTGATGGTCGACCGGATCGAGTCGATCAGTGGCGAGAAGAGCCGCGGTCGGATAAGCGCCTCGCGTGACGTGCGCCTCGACGATTGGTTCTTCCATTGCCATTTCCTGGGCGACCCGGTCCAGCCGGGCTGTCTGGGACTCGATGGCGTCTGGCAATTGCTCGGCTTCTATTGCAATTGGCGCGGCGGCGTCGGCGCCGGACGCGCGCTCGGCTGTGGCGAAGTCGAGTTCTTCGGTCAGATCCGCCCGCACGACGGCTGCATGCGCTACGAGGTACAGATCAAGCGCTATACGGAGCTCAAGAACGCCGGCGCTTCGATGGTGATCGGTGACGCTCAGGTCCTGATCGACGACGAGGAGATCTACACGGTGAAGGGCGCCCGCGTCGGACTCTTCCGCGACATCGACTACCCCGACTATCCCTTCGTGTCGCAGAACGCGCGGGGCGGGAGGATGGAGCGATGAGTGACGCCGCCGAGAGGCCGATCGCGCTCGTGACGGGCGGCGGGACGGGAATCGGTGCGGCCTGCTGTCGGCGACTCGCCGCCGAGGGCTTCCGCGTCGGCGTCCACTATCGATCGAGCGAGGAGAAGGCGCGCAAGCTGGCGGCGGAGCTGCCCGACGCCTTCACGATCCGCTCCGACCTGATGGACTCGGCGAGTCTCGATGCCATGATCAAGGAATTGAAGGACGTAGCGGGTCGCATCGACGTGCTGGTCAACAACGCCGGCTTCAACGTCAATGCGCCGATGTTGTCGATGAATCTCGATCAATACGATTCGGTGGCGAGCGTGGCGCGGGGCACCTGGTATCTGACGAAGCTCGTGCTGCGGCGCTTCATGATGCGCAAGGGCAGCGGCCGCATCATCAACATCTCGAGCGTCGTCGGGCATACGGGCAACGCCGGACAGATTCCGTACACGATGGTAAAGGCGGGTCTCGACGCCTTCACGAAATCGCTGACGGCCGAGCTCGCGGGCCGCGAGATCCTGGTCAACTCCGTCGCCCCGGGCTTCGTCGAGACCGAGATGACCGACGAGCTGCCCGAAGAGGCCCGGGAACAGATCCTCGCGAAGATTCCGCTCGGCCGCGTCGCGCAGGCCGACGAGATCGCCGACGTCGTCGCATTTCTCGCAACCCGCGGCTCCTATATCCACGGCAGTGTCCTCCACGTGAACGGAGGCATGTATGGCGGCTGATTCGAAGCGCGGGGGCGGCACGTCGGGTGACGTGCTGACACCCGACGAAGTGCTCGCGATGGTTCCGCAGCAGGAGCCGTTCCGCTTCATCGACGAGATCCTCGAGCTCGACGAGACGCATATCGTCGCGCGTTATACGTTCGACCCGGAGGCGTCCTTCTATCGCGGCCACTTCCCCGGCAACCCGATCACGCCGGGCGTGATCCTGATCGAGACGGCGGCGCAGGCCGCGGTCGTCGCGTTCGGGATCTATCTCTACGCCCGGGAGACGTCGCGCGAGGCGGTCGACAAGCTGCTCACGATCTTCACCGACTGCAGCATCGATTTCTCCGGGACGGTCCGGCCCGGCGATCGCGTGACGACGACCGGACGCGTCGAGTTTTTCCGGCGCAAGAAGCTGCGCGCGACTTTCGAGATGAAGCTCGACGACGACACCATCGTCTGCTCGGGCGAGCTGTCGGGAATGGGAGTGCCGCGATGAGCGCTGGCGACGAGAGGAAGCGGGTCGTCGTAACGGGGATCGGTGTCGTCGCACCGAACGCGAATGGCGTGGCTGATTTCGAGCTGGCCCTGCGCAAGGGTCGCTCGGGGATCAGGCATCAGGAGTCGATGGTCGAGGCGAAGTTCGGCTGTACCGTGGCGGGCTCGCCCGAAGGCGTCGACGAGCTGTGCGAAGCGACGTTCAGCGAAGAAGAGCTGCTCGCGATGAACATGAACCATCGCTATGCGAGTCTCGCCGCGATCGAGGCCTGGCAGGACGCGGGGCTCGAACGACCGGCGCGCGACGACGACGAAGTCGATTGGCGAAGCGGTGCGATTCTCGGCACCGGCATCGGCGGCATGGACACGATCGCGGAGAAGGTCGTACCGCTCACGAATGCGGGCAAGGTGCGACGCATGGGTTCGACCTCCGTCGAGCAGGTGATGGCCAGCGGCATCTCGGCGCGCATCTCCGGTCAGCTCGCGCTCGGCAATCAGGTGACGACGAACTCCAGTGCCTGCAGCACGGGAACCGAGGCGCTCGCGATGGGGCTCGAGCGGATTCGCGCGGGGCTCGCCGATCGCATGCTCTGCGGCGGTGCGGAGGCGGCGTCGCACTATATCTGGGCCGGCTTCGACGCGATGCGCGTGCTGAACCGCGGCTCGAACGACGAGCCGGAGAAAGCGTCGCGCCCGCTCTCCGCGAGCGCCGGCGGCTTCATCCCGGGATCGGGAGCGGGCGTCGTCCTGCTCGAGAGTCTCGAGAGCGCGCTCGAACGCGGCGCCCCGATCCGCGCCGAGCTGGCGGGCGCCGGCATCAACTGTGGCGGCCATCGCATGGGCGGCAGCATGACGGCACCGAATCCGACCAGCGTCCAGCGCTGTATCGCCGACGCGCTCGGCGACGCCGGCGCCGCACCCGAGGACGTCGACGCGATCAATGGCCATCTCACCGCGACCGGCGCGGATCCCAAGGAGGTCGCCTCCTGGAGCAAGGCGCTCGCACGCGAGCCGGGCCGGCTGCCGCCGATCACGGCGACCAAGAGCATGATCGGTCACGCCCTCGGCGCGGCCGGCGGCATCGAGTCGGTCGCTTCGATCCTGATGGTCGAACGCGGCTTCGTCCACCCGTCGATCAATTGCGAGGACGTGCATCCGGAGATCGAGCCCCACGCGGCCTCGATCCCGCACGAGGCGCTCGAGATGCCCGACCTCGACGTGCTGGTCAAGGCGGGCTTCGGATTCGGGGACGTCAACGCCTGTCTCGTCTTCAAGCGCTACAAATAGAAGGGATCGGCTCCGCGGAATCGGCGCCAGCGAAGGAGTGGAACGCGATGGCTATGGAAAAGTCGGAAATCATGGAGCGGGTGGTGAAGATCCTGACGCCCTGGGTCAAGGACGAGCAGGCACTCGCGAACGTCTCGATGGAGACGAATATCCTCGAGGATCTGAAGGTGAACTCGGCTCGCCTGGTCGACGTCGTGATCGCCTTCGAGGACGATTTCGACATCGAGATCGCGGACGAGGACGTCGATCAGGTCAACACCGTCGGCGATGCCGTCAATCTGATCTCGGCCAAGCTCTGACGGGCTGCGATCGCCGCAGATCTGCCGCGTGCAGGATCCGTGGCTGATCCGGCTCGGAAGCTGGGATGACGCGTATGGATGCCGCCCGCGAGATCGCCGCCAAAGGGGCTGGTACGGGTGCCGGCCAGGGGCCGCCCGACGGGCCGCCTGCGATCTCGCCCGGGCAGGCACGTCGGCACGCGCGCCAGCGGGCCGTCAGCATGGTGGCCGGGCCGATCTGGGTCACGTTCAGCGTGCTCGTGATGCGATACTACTACCGGTATCGCATCGCCGACGTCGAGGCGCTGCGGGCCGAGTACCGGCGCATCCGTGCGCAGTCGGACGCGCCGCTCCTGATCTGCGCGAACCACCTCACGCTCGTCGATTCGTTCCTGATCGCCTGGGCGCTCGGTTCGGGGGGCTACTGGCTCACGCATCCGGACGAGCTGCCGTGGAATACGCCGGAGCGCACGAATTTCGGACGCTCGGTGCTGGACCGCGCGATGATCTTCGTCGCCAAGTGCATTCCGATCACGCGGGGTGGCGCGCGCGAAGACGTCGGCTCCGTGCTCGAACGCGTGAAATACCTGCTCCATCGCGGTGAGACGGCGCTGCTCTTCCCGGAAGCGGGTCGTAGTCGCTCGGGTCGTGTCGAGGAGTCGTCCGCGGCCTGGGGCGTCGGTCGGATCGTCGGGGCCGTGCCGGGCTGTCGCGTGCTGTGCGTCTACATGCGCGGCAGGGCGCAGGAAACCTGGGGTGACTATCCCGCCAAGGGCGACACGATGGACGTCAGTCTGACGTGCATCGAGCCCAAGAGCGACGCGCGCGGGGTGCGCCGCTCCCGCGATCTCGCCCAGCAGATCATCCGTCAGCTGCGACGCATGGAGGACGCCTATTTCGATGCTCGGCAATGACGTCGTCGACTTGCGGGACCCGGACGCGAACCCCGAGAGCTATCGGCCTCGCTTCGATCGACGCGTATTCGATCCGGCGGAGCTGCGTGAGATCGTGCGCGATCCGCATCCGCTGGCCCGTCGCTGGGCACATTGGGCCGCCAAGGAGGCCGCCTACAAGCTGGCGCGCCAGGTCGCGCCGGATTTCGTCTTCGCGCCTGCCAAGCTCGTCGTGCGCTATGCGCCACTCGCGGCCTGCGCGTCCTTCACGCCGGATGCGGGCAGTGGCCGAGTCGACGGGCGACCGGGCGACTTCCGCACGCGCCGCGGAGAGATCGAGCTGCCCGAGCCGCTGGGGGGCGGGATTCGCACGCTCGAGATTCGCGCGGAGGAGTCCGCCGACTACGTTCACGTCGTGGCCCTGCCCTCGGGTGCAGATTGGGAGGCCGTGGCATGGGCGGTCGAGCCACTGGTCGGGAGGTCCGACGGAGCCGCCTCGGTCGATCGAGGCGAAGCGGGCGCTGGCGATCGAAGTGAGACCGAGCGGGATCAGGCCAAGCGCGCGCAGCGGGCGGTTCGTGTGCTCGCGCGCGATCGGGTCGCCCGGGATCTGGGGATCGACGCCGCGCGGATCGAGATCGGTCGACGCGGACGGATTCCGACCGTCGAGATCGACGGGGCTCGCAGCACGCTCGGGGTCTCGCTCTCACACCATGGCAACTGGATCGCCTGCGCGACGTCGCTTCGCTTCGAAGAGATCCCGCAGTCGAACGTGGGGACGCGATGATGCGGCGCATCGAACGGATTGCGATCGTCAATCGGGGCGAGGCCGCGGTGCGCTGTCTGCGCACGGCCAAGAGCCTGCGTGCGCTCGAGGGCGGCGGTCTCGAGGTCGTCGCGCTCTTCACGCCGCCCGACCGTGACGCGCCCTTCGTGCGTCAGGCGGATCGAGCGATCGAGCTGCCGGCGGAGAAGGGGGCCGTCGCTGCCTATCTCGACCACGACGCCGTGCTGCAGGCGCTTCGTACGGTCGGCGCCGATGCGGTCTGGCCCGGCTGGGGCTTCGTTGCCGAGGATCCCGTGTTCGTCGATCGGCTGGCCGAGGAGGACATCGTGTTCCTCGGCCCCAGCGCTGATGCGATGCGCTCGCTCGGCGACAAGATCACGTCGAAACGCCTGGCCGAGACGGCCGGCGTGCCGGTCACGGCGTGGAGCGGGGGTGAGCTCGCCGACGAGGACGACGCGCGCCGACACGCGGAGCGGATCGGCTTTCCCGTCGTGCTCAAGGCGACCGCTGGCGGAGGCGGTCGCGGCATCCGGATCGTCGAGCGGGTCGACGAGATCGCCGAAGCGTTCCGTTCCGCCCAATCGGAGGCGACCTCGGCCTTCGGCAATGGCGCGCTCTTCGTCGAAGCGATGGTCCAGGGCGGGCGACATATCGAGGTGCAGGTCGCCGCCGATCAGCACGGCCATGCCCGTGCCTTCGGCTGCCGCGACTGCTCCGTCCAGCGTCGCCATCAGAAGGTGCTCGAGGAGGCGCCGCCGCCCGGCCTCTCGGATGCGATCCTCTCGCGCCTGGAAGACGCCGCCGTTCGCCTGGTCGAGCACGTCGGCTATTGCGGCGTCGGCACGGTCGAGTTCCTGCTGACCGGCGACGAGTTCTACTTCCTCGAAGTCAATCCACGGCTGCAGGTCGAGCACGGCATCACGGAGCTCGTCGCGGGAATCGACCTGGTCGAGATCCAGATCCGCATCGCGCGCGGCGAGTCGATCGCCGACATTCCGCGTGAAAATCGCGGCATTGCGCTCGAAGCGCGGGTCTGCGCCGAAGACCCGGACGAGGGCTTCCTGCCGTCCCCCGGCCGGATCGCGCTCTTCGAGCCCGCCCTCGGACCGCATACACGCGTCGATTCGGGCGTGACGACCGAGACCGTGATCGCCTCGGATTTCGACTCGCTGATCGCGAAGGTGATCACGGTGGGCGACGACCGCGCCGAGGTGATCGCCCGCATGTCCTGCGCCCTGCGCGACCTCGAGCTGGTCGTCGAGGACGGCGCGACCAACAAGGGCTACCTGCTCTCGATTCTCGAGAGCGAGGACTTTCGCAACGGCGGCGTCGACACGCGTTGGCTCGATCGCTGGAGTGCCGAGCGGCCGTCGATCCTCGAGAGTCATCCCGAGATCGCACGCGACGCCCTGGTCGCGGCGGCGATCCTCTCCTACCAGCGCACGCGCGCGCTGTTGCGTATCGGGCTCTTCTCGGGACAGGGCGGCGATCGCCTGCCGGATTCCGAGGGTCAGCAGATCGACCTCAGCTTCGGTACGGAGAGCTACCGGTTGAAGGTGTTCGCGATCGGCTCCTGGCGCTATCGCGTGCATCTCGAGGGCGTGGCGGTCGCGGCGACGATGCGCGAAGAGGGTGCCCACGCGGCGCGTCTGATCATCGACGATCGGGTGCGCCGGATCCTCTACGACGCAAACGATCGGGGACTGCGTCTCGAGGTCGAAGGCCATCCACTGCGCTTCGGCTCCCAGACGGCGGGTCAGGTGCGCTCGGGCTCACCGGCAGTCGTCGTCGTGCTCCAGGTCAGCGTCGGCGACACCGTGGAGGCCGGTCAACCGCTCGGTCTGCTCGAAGCCATGAAGATGGAGATCGGCTTCAACGCGCCCGTCTCCGGTACCGTCAAGGAAATCCTCGTCCAGAAGGGTCAGCAGGTCGCGGCCGGCGACGTGATCCTCGTGATCGAGGAGTCGGCGGACGACGAGGCGGCCGCAGCGGCGCGCCAGCGTCTGGCGCTCCCCGAGCAGGACGATCCGCTCGCGCTGCTCTTCGACGCGAGCGAGAATGCGCCGGAGGACCGCTCGCTCGGGACGCCGGCACTCGCCGCGGCCGATCAGGCCGACCTCGGGCGGCGGCGTGCGGCGATCGACGCGATGCGCGAAGAAGTGCGCCGCGTGCTGCTCGGATACGATGCCAATCCGGAACGCGCCGAGTCGCTCGCGGCCTTCCTGGAGGCCCCGCTCCCGCCCGACATCTCGGAGAGCTTCCGGCGCGAGCTGGCGGAGATTCGACACGAGGTGACGGCGTTCGCGGACGTCGAGCTGCTGACGATCCGGGCGCCGAGCGCTTCGATCTCGGGCGAATCCGGTCCCTCGAACAACGCCCGACTCCGCATGTTGACGCGGCGGATCGAGGCCGAGGGCGCGGGCATCGACGAGGGCTACCTCGAGCTCGTGAAGGCGGCGCTCGCCCACTACGGTGTCGCGTCCCTGTCGGCGACCGATGCCCTCAGTCGCGCGCTGCTGCGCATCCTCTCGTGCCAGGCGGGCAAGGCACTCAGACTGTCGTTGATCCAGGGTGTCCTGCGTCGCATCACCTCGGTTGCGGAGAGCGGCATCTATCTCGCCGACGACGAGGGACTCGCGCGGGCACTGAACCGGATCGCACGGATGCGACCGCAGGTGACCGATCCCGTCGCGGATGCCGCACTCGAAGCGTCCTACGTGATCTATCAGCAACCGGGCATCGAAGAGCGCGCCCGGCGCTCGTCGACCTCGGTCGACGAATGGCTGGCCGCCGCGGAGCGCGACGTCGTCGCCCCGCCGGCGAGCGTGCTGCTCGAGGTGGCTTCCTCGCCGCGGCTCGTGTTCGAGCGTGTCGGCCGCTGGATCGCGGGCGAGGATCCCAATCGTCGGGCGATCGCGCTGGCCGCCCACGTCCAGCGGCGCTACGCGCCTTGTCGACCCCAGGCCTATCGCGCGGTGCGAGTCGATCGCGAACCGATCCATTGCGTCGAGTACGAGGCGAAGGGCGTCGTGCTGGCGGCGGCCGGCGAGGCGGCCGAAGTCGATCTCTGGATGGATCGGTTGGTGCGCGGCGCGCAATCCCTCGTCGAGCACGACCCCGACACGCCGATCGTCGCGCTCGAATACATGATTCCCGCGGCCCCCGAGATCGACTGGGATGGCATGATGCGCGGGCTCGAGACGCGCTACGGAGAGCTCGACGTCGACTGGCGCATCACGGTCGGGTCGCTGTCACCCGACGGTGAGGACGACGTCTATCGGACGCTCGAGCGTCGTGGCGGACGGCTCGAGCAGGCGAACGAGCACCTCGATCTGCATCCCGAGACGGCCCAACGAATCGGGCTCTATCGCTACGAGGCCTTCGATCTCGAGCGGCTGCAATCCGAGGAGGGCATCTACGCGTTCTATGGTCGCGCACGCGGGACGGCCGGCGACGAGCGGATCTTCGTACTCGCGGACGCGCGCGATCGCTCGCCCGAGCCGGGTCGCGAGCTCTACCACCACCTGGCGACGTTCGAGCGCGTCTTCAACCGCGCGGCCCGGCGGCTGCGGACGCTGCTCCAGGATCACGACCCGCGGCGGCGACTGCAATGGAATCGGATCGCGATCTTCGTCGCGCCGCCGGTCTTCGTCGAGCTCGACGTGGCGACCGAGATCGCGCGCCGCCTGGCGCCGGCGACGCGTCATCTCGGACTCGAGAAGGTGCTCGTCAGACTGAATCGGCTCGATCGCGACGATCCCGACGCTCCGCCCGTCTCGGCCGAGCTGGTCATCAGTCATACCGGCGAGCAGCTCGAAATCGATTGGCGCAAGCCCCACGACGGTCCACTCTCACCGGCGCAGGAATACGAGCGGAAGGTCGTCTCCGCGCGTCGTCGACGCCTGATCTACCCCTACGAGATCGTCAAGATGTTGATCAGTGAGTCGGACGACGGCCGCCGCGCGGACGGCTCCTTCGAGGAGTTCGATCTCGATCCCGAGAGCGACCGGCCGCGTGCCCTGAGCGTCGCCGACCGTCCCTATGGGCAGAACGTGTCTGGCGTCGTCTTCGGGCTGATCCGAACGCCGACGGAGAAGGTGCCCGAAGGCATGTTGCGCGTGCTCGTCCTGTCGGATCCGACGATGGGCATGGGATCGCTCGCAGGACCCGAATGCGATCGGCTCGTTGCGGCCTTCGACCTGGCGGAAGCGCACGGTGTGCCACTCGAATGGGTGCCGGTCTCGTCGGGTGCCAAGATCGCGATGGATAGCGGGACCGAGAATCTCGATGCGACCGCGCGCGTCGTACGCCGGATCGTGACGTTCACGCAGGCGGGCGGTGTCGTGCACGTGATCGTGCAGGGCGTGAACGTCGGCGCCCAGAGCTATTGGGACGCACTCGCGACGATGTTGATGCATACACGCGGCGTCTTGATCATGACGCAGAACGCGTCGATGGTGCTGACGGGGCGAGCGGCGCTCGAGGCGTCGGGTGCCGTCTCGGCGGAGGACGAGGTCGCGATCGGGGGCTTCGAGCGGATCATGGGTCCGAATGGCGAGGCTCAGTACTACGCGCGCAATCTCGCCGAGGCCTATCGCATCCTCTACGAGCATTACCGCTTTACCTACGTCGTGCCTGGTGAATCGGGTCCCCGCACGTTCGCGACGAGCGATGCCCGCGACCGCGCGATCGGGATGACCGCGATCGGCCCGGATGACGCGGACGGCCTCGCAACGATCGGGGAGCTCTTCGACGACGAGACCAATCCCGGACGCAAGCGGGCATTCTCGATGCGTGCCGTGATGGGTAGCGTGATCGACGAGGACGGTGGGTACCTCGAACGCTGGCACGCCTGGGTCGGCGGAGAGACGGCGATCGTCTGGGATGCACACGTCGGCGGTCGCCCCGTCTGTCTGATCGGAATCGAGAGCCGAAACATTCCCCGCAACGGCTATCGGCCGGCCGACGGTCCCGAATCCTGGAACGGCGGCACGCTCTTTCCGCAGTCGTCGAAGAAGGTCGCGCGCGCGATCAATGCGTCGAGCGGAAACCGTCCCGTCGTCGTGCTCGCGAATCTCTCGGGCTTCGACGGATCACCCGAATCACTGCGCAAGATCCAGCTCGAGAATGGTGCCGAGATCGCGCGCGCCGTCGTGAACTTCGAGGGGCCGATCTACTTCGTGGTCGTTTCGCGCTATCACGGCGGCGCCTACGTCGTGTTCTCCCAGGAGCTGA
Source organism: Myxococcota bacterium (assembly GCA_965223565.1). Lineage (GTDB taxonomy): Bacteria > Myxococcota_A > UBA9160 > UBA9160 > UBA4427 > UBA4427. The sequence continues at coordinate 294,954 of CBDCWV010000015.1, forward strand.
ACGATCGGATGGAGGCGGTCGCGCTCTCGGGCTCCTACGCCTCGGTGATCGGCGGCGGACCGGCCGCGACGGTCGTCTTCAGCCGCGAGGTGCGTGCCCAAGCGCTCGACGATCCGCGCGTCAAGGACCGCAGCGAGATCGCGCGGAGCTTCCCGACGGAGGAGAATCGCGCGGCACTCGAGGCCATCCTGCGGGAGGTGACGCTCGAGAAGCAGGCCGCGGTCGCGGCGGAGTTCGATGCCGTGCATACCGTCGAACGCGCGCTCGACGTCGGATCGCTGTCGGCGATTCTCGAGCCGAACGAGCTGCGCCCGCAGCTGATCGCCGCGCTCGAAGCGGCGACGCGCGCCTGACGGCGCGTCGTGGCACTGACCCGAACAGGCACGGAACGGTCCGGTCGCGTCGACCGGACGGCGGTCCCCGCGCCGACGCTTCGGACTCGCGTCGTGGGCCTCACGCTCTCGCTCGCGATCCGACTGGCGGAGGGCTTGGGCGTCGAGCGGAGCCTGCGCGCGGGGGTGGCACTCGGTCGGGCATGGCGCGCCCTGGGCCTGCCCCGGACGCGCCGCGTCGATACCCAGCTCTCGCGCGCGTTTCCGGAGGTCGGTCCCGCCCAGCTCGAGAGATGGGCGGTCGAGGTCTTCGAAGGGCTCGGACGCGGGCTCGCCGAGTCGCTGCTGATGTCGGGCCGCCATCGCGCCGCTCTGCTGGCGCGTACGCGGATCGAGGGGCTCGAGCACCTCGAAGCCGCCATCCGAGACAGCGGGGGTCGTGGTGCGATCCTGATCGGGCCCCACCTCGGCAACTGGGAGCTCGCCGCGGCGAAGCTCGCCGAGGTCGGGCCGCCGCTGGCCGCGGTTCATCGCGAGGCACGGCAGCCGGCGCTCGAGCAGGCCGTAGCGCGGCTGCGTTCGGGCCCGAGCGGGGGTGACGCGGCGGCGATCGCTTCGGTCGAACGGATTCCGATGGGTCCGCGTGCCGGGATCCGCTTCGTCCGGGCGCTCACGACGGGCCGCACGCTGCTCGTGTTGCTCGACCAGCGCGCCCGGTCCGGCGAGGGGATCGACGTCGAATTCTTCGGCCAGCGGGCGCAGACACGCGTGGGTCCGATCAAGCTGGCGGCGCGCGTCGGCGTGCCGATCCTGCTCGCGAGCACCCACCGCGAGCCGGACGGCCGGGGCCATTGCCTCGAGATCGAGCCGCCGCTCGCGCTCGAGTCCGGTGCCGAACGGGACGACGAGATCCTGCGGCGCAATCTCCAGCGCGTGACGGCCGGGCTCGAGCGCAGCATCCGGACCCACCCCGGACAGTGGATCTGGACCCATCGCCGCTGGCGCCTGGCGGAGCTCGATCGCGACGGCGAGTGAGCTCGCGCGGCTCCGCCCGCGATCCGGCCGTGCCGCGAGATCGCGCCCACGCCCGTGTGGGGCGCGAACGGCCTGGTTTGCGGTCGGCCCGAAGCCTGTGTGATGCTCTCCGCGCGCATTCGCCGCGCCCCGCCGCCTGGAGTCCCCCATGTCCGGATCCGAAACCGAGGCCCCGCCCAGCGGCCCTGGCTCGTCCACGCCCGCTTCCGTGGCGAGTGGGACGCGGCCTGCGGCGTCCGACGCGGCGGCGAGCGGCCATCGTGCGGCCCCGGCGAGGCCCGATCGGGCGGAGCTCGAGCGCTGGCTGGCCGAGGTCGTCGACGGCGCCGAGCTGACGCGCGAGCAGGCCGAGCTGCTCGGCCCGCGCGTCGTCGATTCGGGTCTGCGCGAGGCGCTCTGCGAGGCGGCGTTGGCGATCAAGCGCGCCGAGACCGGCGATCGCGTGACTGTGAGCCGCAACATCTTCATTCCGCTCACGAATCTCTGCCGCAACCGCTGCTCCTACTGCACCTTCGCGAAGCTGCCCGAGTCGGCGGAGGCGCATACCTATACGCTCGACGAGGTGGCGGAAGTCGTGCGCGGCGGCGTCGCGACGGGCTGTGTCGAGGCCTTGATGTGCCTCGGCGACAAGCCGGAGATCGCGTACGGAAGCTACCGCGCGATGCTCGCCGAGCGCGGTCTGTCAGGCACGACCGATCTGCTCTTCGAGGCCTGCCGGCTGACGCTCGAGCGCGGCATGCTGCCCCACACGAATGCCGGCATCCTGACGCGCGAGGAGCTCGAGCGGCTGCGGCCCGTCAATGCGTCGATGGGACTGATGCTCGAGACGACCAGCCGCAGGCTGCGCGAGAAGGGTGGGCCGCATTTTCATGCGCCCGACAAGGAGCCGGCGACGCGCATCCGCATGCACGAGGAGGCGGGCCTGCTCAAGATTCCGTTCACGAGCGGCATCCTGCTCGGCATCGGAGAGAACGACGCGGAGCGCGTCGATACGCTCTTCACGATTCGCGATCTGGCACTTCGCTATGGCCATATCCAGGAAGCGATCATCCAGCCCTTTCATCCCAAGCCCGGGACGAAGATGCGCGCGGCCTCGCCGCTCGACGACGATCGCGTCGTCGGCTGGGTGGCCCTTGCACGTCTGATCCTGCCGCGCGTCGTGCACGTCCAGGCGCCGCCGAATCTCGGCCAGGACCTGCTGCCGCGGCTGCTCGCGGCGGGCGTCGACGATTGGGGCGGCGTCTCGCCCGTCACGGTCGACTTCATCAATCCCGAGGCGCCCTGGCCGGCGCTCCGCCAATTGCGGGCGGAGACCGAGGCCGCGGGCTTCGCACTCTTCGAGCGCGGTCCGGTCTATCCCGACTGGATTCGCGAGCGTCCCGATTACTTCGACCCGCAGCTGCGGGCGCTGTTGCCGAAATATGCCAACGACGAGGGCTATGCACAGCGTAACGACCAGTCCGAGGAGGCCGCCTAGCATGTTCGACCGATTCGACCGAGCCCTTTCATCCGACGTACGCGCGCTCCTCGACGCTTCTCTCGAAGGTCGCGAGCTCACGCGCGCAGGAGCCGAACGCCTGCTGGGGGCCGAGGGCACCGATTTCCACGCCTTGATCGCGGCCGCCGACCTGGCGCGCGCGAGTGATTGCGGCGACGACGTGAGCTACGTCGTTTGTCGCAACATCAACTTCACGAACGTGTGTTATGTCGGCTGCTCGTTCTGTGGCTTCGCGCGCCACAAAGACGACGCGGAGGAGGCCTTCGATCGCAGCCACGCCGAGATCCTCGCGAAATGCGAGGACGCCATCGCGCGAGGCGCGACCGAGGTCTGCATCCAGGGCGGCATCCACCCGAACAAGAGCCACGAGCACTATCGTGACATCCTGCGCGCCATCAAGGCGACCTATCCCGACCTCCACATCCACGCCTACTCGCCCGAGGAGATCGATTTCGGCCACCGAAAGAGCGGCATGCCGCTCGCGGACTATCTCCAGTGGCTGGTCGATGCCGGGCTGGGAACCATGCCGGGGACGGCGGCCGAGATCCTCGACGACGAGATTCGCGACATCCTGTCTCCGAACAAGCTGAAGACGGCGCGCTGGGTGGAGATCATCAAGGCAGCGCATGGGATCGGCCTGCGTTCGACCTCGACGCTGATGTACGGACATATCGAGCAACCGCGTCATATCGCCGGCCACCTCGATCTGATTCGTGAGATCCAGAAGGAGACGGGCGGCTTCACGGAATTCGTGCCGCTCGGCTTCATCCACGAGCGCAACCTCCTCTACAACCTGATGGGTGCGCGGCCGGGGCCGTCGATGCAGGAGGATCTCCGGATGATCGCCGTGTCCCGCCTCTTCCTGCGGCCGCATATCACGAACATCCAGGTCTCGTGGGTGAAGATGGGACACAAGCTCGGGCAGATGGCGCTCTGCGCGGGGGCCAACGATTTCGGTGGCACGCTGATGGAGGAATCGATCAGCCGGGAGTCGGGTGCGGATCACGGCGAGAACACGCCGCCCGAGGAGTTTCGCCGGCTGATCCGTGAGATCGGTCGCGTTCCCGTCGAGCGGTCGACGCTCTACCGGACGATCCGTCGCTTCGAGGACCCCGCCCTCGATCCTCCTTCGCGCGAGCCCTCGCGTGAGGTCGAGCTGTCGGGCCCCGCGCGTTGGCGCGAGACGCCGGAGCGCCCGGGGCGGAAGCCTGCGGCGCGCGTCGCCCCCGCGCTCGGCGAGGCGCCCGCGGCCTGATCGTGCTCCTCGCCGTGCGAGCTGCCCGCGGCGTGATTCTGCCTGTCGCTCAGCCGGGGCCGCCGTCGTTGGTGAGACGCTCGATCCGCTCGCTGAGCGCCTCGACCTGATAGCGAAGGGGTGCGTTCTCGAGCACCTGACGCTCGATGCGATCGATCGCATTGCGGACGGCGGGATGGTCTCGGCCGAGGGCGCGACCGATCTCGGCCAGGGACGACTCCGTGTAGCGATGGGCCAGGTACATCGCGAGCTGTCGCGGTACGAGCACGGCGCGGCGACGCGAACGCGCAGCGAGCGTCTCGGGGCGGGTCCCGAAGAAGGCCGCCACGATCTGTACGATCTCGCCCACGTCGATCGGACGCGCGCCCAGCTTCGAGCACGTCCCCGATTTCAGGGCGATCGCCTCGCGGGTGAGCGCGAGGTCGATCTCCTTACCGAGCAGCGAGGCGGTCGTGACGACCTGGATCAGGACGCCTTCCAGGTCACGGACGCTGCCCGAGATCGGGCCCTCGCTACCGGGACGCGGCTCCGTCGCCTCGACGAGCAGCTCGAGGCAGTCCGGGGGCAGACGGATGCCGCCGGCCGCCGCTTTCGCGCGCAGCAGGTGACGACGGACGAGCGCGTCGGGCGCCTCGAGCTCGGCGACGAAGCCACGACTCACCTGTGCGCGCAGACGCGCGTCGAGACGGGTCAGGTCGCGCGGCGCGCGGTCTCCCGTCAGCAGCACGCGGCCGCCACGATCGAGCACGAACTCGATCGTGTGGTAGAGCTCGAGCTGCGTCTTGCTGCGCCCGGCCAGGAAGTGGATGTCCTCGACGACGAGCAGGTCGATCGGCGCGCGAAAGCGTCGCGTCCAATCGTCGTTGCGTCCGTTTCGCATCGCCGAGACGAAGTCGTTCGTGAATTGCTCGGCGGAGGTGAGGATCACCCGCGGCGCGCGGGCCGCGCGCGGTGTGCGAGGATCGGAACGCAGACGCGGTGTGTTCGGGGGCGTCGCAGGCGAGCCCGCGCTCCCATGGCCGGCGATGCTGCTCGTCGTCTCGTCGGCGGCGTGGAACGTCGGCGGTGGAGGGGGCATCCGCCGAGCCTCCTCGGCCGTGGCGCGAGCCAGATGCGACTTGCCCATGCCGGCCGCACCCGCGATGTAGATCTGGTTGAGGGCGGGCTGTCTTTGGCGGGCGAGTGCGAGCGCGGCCTCGCGAGCCAGAGCGTTGCAGCTGCCGACGATGAAGGTGTCGAATCCCGTGGCGGCACCCCCCGCCGCTCGGCCGTAGCCATCGAGATCGAAGCCGAGGCCCGCACGGGATCGCGCCGCGTCGGCATCGGACTCGGAGCCCGCCTCCGCTTGGTCCGAGCCCCGCGGAGCCGCCTGCTGATCGTCCCGTCCAGCCTGCGACGTGGCTCGCCGCGCAACGGCACGCAGGGCGGGCTGCGAATGCGAAGAGGAGGGCGTGGCTCGCGAAGATGGCATCGCGGGTTGCGTGCTCGCCGGACGGCCGCCGGCCCGCAGCGAAGCGCTACGCGCTTGCCCGGCGCCTCCTGCCGCGGCCCCTCGCACGGCCCGCGCCTCGACCGGTGCAGCGACCTTGCGCATGCTGCGCGGCGTGGCGCGCCCCGCGTAGGCCTCGAGCGCGCGCACCTCGAGCGCCTTGCCGGGTAGGGCGAGAAACTCGGGACCGGTGACCAGCTCGATCCGCTCGGGCAGCGATACCGCGTCCGCGCCCGGCGCGATCGTCTCCCGCCCGGCGCGTCGCTCTTCCTCGGCGCGCCGCTCTTCCTCGGCGCGCCGCTCTTCCTCGGCGCGCCGCTCTTCCTCGGTGCTCTCTTCGCGCCCGGCGCTCCGTTCCTCCGCGGCGGGGTCCTGGCGCTCGGCCCGGGCTGCTCGTGCCGCGCGCCAACAACGGGAGAGCGAATCGAGGTGATGCCGTCGAATGCGGTCTCGATGGAACGCGTTCGGACAACCGATCGCGATTCGGTCGTCCGCCAGCTTGACCGAGAGCGGCTCGATCCAGGCGCGGAAGGCGAAGTCGGGAATTTCGTCCTGGAGGCGACGCAACGCGTCTCCCCAGACCTCGGGCGAAAAGGCCATCGAAGGACTCAATCAGCAGCAGGATTCTGTTTGGAAGAACGAACCGAATTCCGACCGAGACGCGAAGCAGCCTCGGAGGAAACGGAGAGGTCGACCTCGAGCTAGCTCATCGGCCTTGGTGCTCTCGCAGAATCGCCCCCGGGCACACGACCGACGAAGCGGAGTCGGCGGTCGCACCTGTCGGCATTTTCACCGTGGCGGACTGGCCTCGTTTCGAGGGATTCGTCGCCCGTTCGAATGTGGATCTGGGGGGATCTCAAGAGATTCAAGGGGATCTCACTAGGTTCGAGCTCGGTTCTCTCCGAACGAAGGCGAGTAAACCATGAGAGCTCCGGATCCGCAACGAATCCCGCTTCCGATCCGTCCAGATGGGTGACACATTTCGTGAACACCCGAATCGGGCCGGAAAGCGGCGATTAACCGACGTTCGCATCTCGAAATCCAAAGGGATTCGAACACCTTCGCGGCACAGTCGAAACCGATTTCGACGTCGCGGGGTGAGCGAGCGAACCGTTGTTCTCGAAAACCGAATCTCAAAAATATGAAGAATCTCTCGAATTTTCTCTCGATTTCGCGACTTTTCTAGCCAGTCGAAAACGTCCGTCTCAATTCGGAAGCGGGCTGGATCCGGACTCGCCAGCGCCGATCCCCGCCAGTCTGAAGCGCAACAAATCGCCCATGATTTCGAAGCGTCCCAGGATCGAGTCTGCCTCGAGCAGCTGTTGTCGTTCGATCGGACTGAAGCCGATCGATTGTGTGAGGGCGTTGACGAGTCGTTTCGCGTCGAGCTTTTCGAAGGCGTCCATCGCCTTGCGTGGATCTTCGGAAGCGCCGATGTGCCGGATCAATCGCTCGAGCAGGACGAGCAGGGCCGCGCGCGACGCATCCAATCGATTGCGTTCCGCGTCGCTCGTCGGCTCGCGATCGGCAAGCAGCTCGACCTGCGCCGTGCGATAGAGCTGAGCGGAAGGGCGTTCGAGCTCGCTGACGATCCGGAAACGACTCTCGCCCACGAGCATGATCTGGAACGTGCCGTCGGGTCGCTCCTGCGCATGCGCGACGCGACCGACACAACCGACCTCGAAGACCGGTGGATCGCCCGCCATCTGCTCGAGGCAGTCGGGTCGTACCGTCACCATCCCGATCTGGTGGCTGCCCGACAGCACGTCGCGGGTCATCTGGCGGTAGCGGGGCTCGAAGATATAGAGCGGTACCGACACCTCTGGCAGCAGGACGACGTCCGAGAGCGGAAACAGGGCGAGAGAGTCGATGAGGGACATCCGACCGGGAAGCTTAGCCCCCGGACGACGGCCCGCCGTTGACGACACGACGCGAGATCCCGAAACTCCCGCTCGGGGGCAGGGGGGTGGATCGAAGAGCCAGGAAGGACCTGATGGCGCGGCTCGAACGCGACGCACAGCGAATCTGTGCCCGCTTTCGACTCCGCTACCGCGTGCTCGAGCCGGAGCGGGCCAACGTCAAGAGCCGCTACGGCGTCTGCTTTTCGGATGGGACGATTCGGATCCGTCTGAATCACGCGACGACCAAGCAGCCGCTCAAGTACTCGAGCCTCGTCAACACGCTCTGTCACGAGCTGGCCCACTTGCGGCATTTCAATCACGGCCCACGCTTCCAGCGTTTCTACGCTCAGATCCTCGAATGGGCTCGCCGGGAGGGCATCTATCGACCGGGGCCGGTGCGCACGCAGCGACCCGGATCGGCGCAGCCCCAGCTCGCCAACGTCGCCCACGCCGCGCGACCCGGTCCGGTCCGGCCGAATCCAGCGAGGCCGTCGAGATCGCGACCCCCGCCAGCGGAGCCCACACGCAGCCAGCCACCGCCTCCGGCGCAGCAGCTCGAGCTCTTCGGCTGATCTTCAGCTGGCGTTCGCGGTCGCTCGCAGCTCGTCGACGTCTTCGAGGGTATTGGGCCCTTCGATCACCTTGCAGTCGATCTCGTCGACGGCGATCGACTTGTCGAGGATCTGACTGATCAGGCTTTCGACGCTCAGCTCATCGTACTCGGCGAGCCCGTCTTCGAGGTCGCTCTCGGCGATCGAGAATTCGAGTGAGAGCTTGATCTTGATGTCGTCCATCGTTCCGTTGTTCCTCGGCCCTGCTCGGGCCTCTCCGCGGCGCGCCGCGACGTAATCCTGCAGCACGCTCCACGCTCAGACGCCTCCGAACGGGCCCACCCCCTGTCGTGCCGAGTGCCCCCGATCGATTTTCGAGCGTCGATTCTCGCGCGATTCTGCCACCCGACGGTTTCGACACGATCGGCCACGAGAGGTTCCGAGCAGCCCGTTCGCCCGTCCGATCACCTATCACCTAGGAGATCGGGAATCTGGCCGGGAAGATCGGCTGGAGGACGGGCTGGACCGGGTGCCGGTACGCCGCCGATCATCGGAGATCGCACCGCAAGTGGCTGTTTTTACAGCAGAAATTCCAATTTCGCGGGAGGATACAACAAGCCCGGCGCCCGGGCTATGGATTTTTCTCGCAATTTCGGGGCCTTACGGTTCGACCGCTGGGTGATCTCGCGGGCCGAACACGAGGGCATCTCGCCGCGCATGAGCCACGAGCAGCCCGATCGACGCGAGATGGATGACGAGAAAGAGGCCGAGCGAGAGGCGATGGAGCAGACGGAACCGCTCTTGAGTAGAAGCGGTGCTTTCGGCCCCCAGCGTGCTCGGGCGCACAGCAGCGACCTCCGGCGAGAGCCACAGCTCGCTGGCCAGGCAGAGCGCCGCCAGGATCACGGGCAGGACGACGAGCGGGCCGCGGCGTCCGAGGCCAGCGGCGGCGGCGGCGGCGACCAGCGCGGCACCGGCCCCGCCGAAGTGAAGGATCCGGAGCAGCGATCCCGCGAGGTCTCCGGCGATGTCGCCCGGTAGGACCTGGAACGCGATGCGCGACACGACGAACGCGAAGAAGCCCCAGGCACCGACCCAGCTGCCGAGCGCCAGCCAGAGTGAAGAGCGCAGGATCGTATCCGTCATCAGAGCCTCGATTCGGCCTCCGACGCGGAGGCAGACGGATCACGCTCGATCGGTTCGAGCGTGACCGGGTCGAGTCGTTGCGACTGCAGGCGTTGCGCGGCCTCGTCGTCGACCAGATCGCTATGGCAGGCGGCCCGACGACCGTCTTGGCCCATCGAGCCCTGCGTCTTCGAAGCGAGCCGATGGATCTCCTCCGCAGACAGCACGCCGCGCTGGGCCAGGATCTCCTTCTGCGTGTCGTTCAAGGCCTCGGAGATCTTCGGCTTGTCCCACTGGTAGTCGGCGTCCTTGCCCGACACGAAGAGGGAGATCTCCTTGCTGATCCGGACCGAGCACCAGTCGTGGCCGCACATGGCACAGAAGTCGGTGTCGACGTCGAGATCCTCGTCGTGGTAGGCGCGCGCGAGATCCGGGTCGAACGCGAGCTCGAAGTGCTTCTCCCAGTTGAGCGCCGCACGCGCCTTCGTGAGCTCGTCGTCGCGATCGCGCGCCGCCGGAATGCCGAGTGCCACGTCGGCTGCATGCGCGGCGATCTTGTAGGCGACACAGCCCTGCTTGACGTCGTCCTTCTTGGGCAGGCCGAGGTGCTCCTTGGGCGTCACGTAGCAGAGCATCGAGGCGCCGTGATAGGCGGCGGCCGTCGCGCCGATCGCGCTCGTGATGTGGTCGTAGCCCGGAAAGACGTCGGTCACGAGCGGTCCCAGCACGTAGAAGGGCGCGCCGTGGCAGAGCCTTCGCTGGAGCTTCATGTTGAACTCGATCTGATCGAAGGGGACGTGTCCAGGCCCCTCGATCATCACCTGACAGCCGTGTCGCCAGGCGCGCTCGGTCAATTCGCCGAGCGCCTGCAGCTCGCCGAGCTGGGCCAGGTCCGTCGCGTCGGCCAGGCCACCGGGCCGGAGACCGTCGCCGATCGAGAACGTGACGTCGTATTGGCGAACGAGTTCGCAGATCTCGTCCCAGATCTGCGCCATCAGATTCTCCTGCTCGTGGTGGATCATCCACTTGGCGAGCAGGCTGCCACCGCGGCTCACGATGCCGATCAGGCGCCGTGAGACGTAGGGCAGGTGTTCACGCCGCACACCGGCGTGGATCGTGAAGTAATCGACGCCCTGCTCCGCCTGGTGACGGAGCGCGTCGAGGACGGTCTCGCGATCGAGCTCTTCGATCTTCTTGTCGAGGATCATCGAGTAGATCGGGACCGTCCCGATCGGCACCGTCGAGGCACCACAGATCGCGCCTCGCGTGGCGTCGACGTCGCCTCCGGTGGAGAGATCCATCACGGTATCCGCCTGCCAGCGCTCGGCCCAGCGGAGCTTTTCGATCTCCTCGTGCGTGCCGCTCGAGATGGGCGAGGCACCCATATTCGCGTTCACCTTCGTGAGCGAGGCGCGTCCGATCGCCATCGGGTCGAGGTCGTTCTTGAGGTGGATCCGATTGGCCGGAATCACCATGCGTCCCGCGGCGACCTCGTCACGAATCTCCTCGGGCGAGAGGTGGGGCTCGCGTTGCGCCACACGCCGCATCTCGGGCGTCACGTGTCCCATTCGCGCGTGCTCGAGCTGGGTGATCGGCTCGAACGTGGCCGGCGGTGCGAAGCCGTAGGCGTTTGCCGGCGCGTGATCGGGATGGGCCGGCTCGGCCAGCCGCTCGCCCTCGGGTAGCCGTCGCCAATCGGGTGGCATGAAGTCCCAGGCCGTCCTCTCCGAGGGCTGGGGCATGCCCGGTGTGTCGGGCGAAGAGAACGTGAGAGCCCCGCCGATCTGCGGCGGGTTCGCGAAGCTGCCGGGCGTCGTGCCCTGGCGGCTCGACGACGGGTTCTGGCCGAGTGCTGGCAGCTCGAACTTCGAGCTGAGTAGCGAGATGGATTCGGAGATCGGATCGGTCGACATCAATAGGGCCTTCCCTACGCACGCCCCTCGTGCGCCGCCGCGGCGGAGACCGCGGTCGGGCGAGTGACGAGATCAGGTTCGAAGGGTCTACTCTCAGGTCGCAGCTGCGTTCGCATTCGTTCGCGTAAGCTCGCTTCCGTGCGTGTCGGCGAGCTCGAGCTGGCGACCACCCCCAGGCAAATCTCACACGTCGTGTGGCCTCGATCGGAGCCGAGGCAGGTACGCGGCACGTGAGCTGACGGCGTTCGGGCGCGATCTACGCCGGCGCCGACAGACCGCGAGCGTATCACGCTCGGCGCTTCGGGCGATGGATCGGGCGACGGGTTCGGGTGATCGGCGCTTCGCGGTTCCGCCGCGCTACTGTGCGCGCCATGTCGGAACGCGCGCGATCGCGAAGAACCCTGACGCCCCCGGCGCGCTGCGCTCGCGCGGCGCAGGCCGCTCTGCTGCTCTTGGCGGTGCTCGCCGGCTGCGATCGCAACATCGAGCCCTACCAGCCGGGCGAGGAGCCTCGCTCGCCGGACCTGGCGCGGATCTTCCCCGGTCCGGCCGGAATCATCGGCTCGGCAAACGGCGCGAGCGGCGAGACGGGCGGCGGCAGCGGATCGCCCGACCGCGCAGCGTTGCCCCCGAGCCGGGCCGAGGGCTCCAACGTCGCGGGCCGCGGTGCTTCGCCGCCCGCGGGCGGGACGGCGGCGACCGGGCCTGCGGGATCCGACGCGGCGCCGATCACGGGTCGCATCGAGCTCGCGCCCGAGCTCGCGTCGGCGCGGCCGGCCGGCGGGGTGCTCTTCGTGATCGCGCGGCCGCAGGGCGCTCGCGGCGGTCCGCCGCTCGCGGTGCTGCGTGTGCCGGACCCGACGTTCCCGCTCGATTTCTCGATCGGACCGGCGAACGTGATGATTCCGAGCATGCGCTTCGCCGGTCCGGTCTCGCTCTCGGCGCGACTCGACGCCGACGGCAACGCGATGACACGTGGCGCCAGCGATATCTCGAGTGCGGTCGCCGAGGGGCTCGAGCCCGGGACCGGTGGGGTCAGGATCGTGCTGGCGGAGCAGGGCTAGTCCGGCTTCGTCACGCCTCGGGCGGCGGCTGCGCCGACAAGGCGTCGAGCGTGTCGAGCGCTTCCTTGGTGCCGGCGACGATCACGGCGTCGCCCTCGACGAGCACGTCTTCACCGTGGGGAACGCGTAGATGGCTGCGCCCGTCCTCGTCCTTCGAGCGCACGAGCAGGACCTGGACCCCGATGCGTTCGCGCAGCGTGAGTCGTCGCAACGTCCGACCGGTCACGTGCGGGGGCGCCATGATCTCGCGTAGCTGGTAGCCGTCGCCGAGCTCGACCGTCTGCCCGCTGCCCGCGGCGCCGATGCTCGTATGCATGCCGCCCGCGAGATCGCGGCGCAGCTGCTCCCGGTTGGCGGCCTCGATCACGTCCTTCTCACGAACCGAGCCGACCAGCTTGCTGCGGTCGTAGGCGTCGACGACGGCGATCTCGTCGACGTGGCTGCGGCTGAAGATCTGAATCACGACCGACAGGTCGACGTTGTCGGTCACGCTCGGATGGCTCGAATCGACGAGATCACCGGCGACGACGACGTGCTGCAGCGTCTCCTGCTCGTAGATCAGGCGTCGCAGCTCGGCGAGGGAGATCGCGCCGAGGTAGGCGCCGGCGGGGCTCGCCACGTAGAACTGACTGCTCGAGCTCTGGACGACGAGGTCGAGCACGGTCTTGAAGTCGGCGGAGGCCGGAATCAGGACGGGATCCGGCACGATCACGTCGCGCACGGAGAGATCCTTCAGCACGTTCGGGTTCTTCGCCTCGAAGATGTCGATTCCCTGCCGCCGCAGCTTCGCCGTGTAGATCGAGTCGCGATGCGAGAGCTGCGAGACGAGCGTGGAGATCACGCAGGCCGTCATCAGGGCCGGAATGATGTCGATCGTCTGAGTCAGCTCGAAGATGATGATGATCGCCGAGACCGGCGCATGCGTCGCCGCCGCGACGACCGCGCCCATCGTGACGAGCGCGTAGGCGCCCGAGCTCGCGGTGGCGCCCGGGAAATACTGCTCGACCCCGACGCCGACGACGCCCCCGGCCATCGCACCCAGGAAGAGCGACGGGGCGAAGACGCCGCCCGAGCCGCCCGAGCCGATCGTGATCGAGGTCGCCAGGATCTTTGCGACGACGAGGATCGCCATCAGCCCGGCCGTCAGCTGGCCCGCGAGTGCACCCGAGATCGTCGTGTAGCCCACGCCGTAGACGTTCGGCAGCCAGATCGCGATCGTGCCGACGAGTGCGCCGCCGAGCGCCGCGTGGGACCACTCGGGGAGCGGGACGTGGCTGAAGAGATCTTCGAAGAGCGAGAGCGTGCGAATGAAGGCGACCGCGACGAGTCCTGCGACGACGCCGGCGACCATGTAGGGAGCCAGCTCGAAGGGACTCACGATCTCGTAGTCGGGTACGACGAAGGCCGGGTGGTTGCCGATCGCATAACGCGTCACGACCGAGGCGACGACGGAGCTGATCACGATCGGCGTGAACTGTGTGACCGCGAAGTCGCCGACGATGATCTCGGCGGCGAAGATGGCGCCTGCGATCGGCGCGTTGAACGTGGCGGAGATGCCGGCGGCGGCGCCGCAGCCGACGAGGGTGCGTATGCCGGCCGCGTTCAGTCGCAGGCGTTGGCCTACGCTCGAGCCGAAAGCGGAGCCGATCTGGACGATCGGCCCTTCGCGGCCGACCGAGCCGCCCGTTCCGATCGAGATGGCCGACGCGAGCGCCTTCACGCCGACGATTCGCGCTCGGATCACACCGCCGCGAATCGCGACGGCCTTCATGACCTCCGGGATGCCGTGGCCACGGGCCTCGCGGGCGAAGAAGTAGATCAGGGGGCCGACGAGGAGACCGCCGGCTGCGGGAATCGCGACCTTCCAGTACCAGCTGAGCGCGCGCGCAGCATCGAGCGGGTCGTTCGTCTCGGCGGCGATACCCTCTTCGAAGACGGCGAAGAATCCTTCGCTTCCTTCGAAGGCGACGCCCTGGACCATTCGGATCAGGAGCCGGAAGAGCACGGCTCCGAGGGCGCCGGCCAATCCGACGAAGACCGCCGCGCCGACCATGAACAGATGCCCGCCCCGGTCGAGGAGCTGGCTGTTTTCGTCGGACGTCGTGATCAAGGCTCCGGCCTTCGGCACAGCGTACGGGGGGACGTCGACGCGAGCGCGCGGAGCTTAGCATCTCGTCGTGTCACTCGTTTCGCATCGGCTGCATGGGGTAGGCTCCGCGGATGCCGCCAATCGAACCGAAGCCGTGGCGCGTGCTCGGCGACGAGAAGCTCCAGCACTGCAAGATCTTCGACGTCCACCGCGCCTCGATGGCATCGCCGACGACGGGCGAAGCGCATCCCTTCTACCGGATCGAGTCGCCCGACTGGGTGAACGTCGTCGCGCTCACGCCGCGAGACGAGCTCGTGTTGGTGCGACAGTTCCGACACGGCCCGCGCCTCATCACGCGGGAGATCCCGGGCGGCATCGTCGATCCCGGTGAGACGCCGGCCGCGGCGGCCGGCCGCGAGCTGCTAGAGGAGACGGGTTACCGGGCGGGTCGGCTCGAGAGTCTCGGCTCGCTCAATCCGAATCCAGCCCTGTTTGCGAACCGCGTCCACATGCAGCTCGCGCTCGATTGCCGACCCCAGCAAGCGATCCAGAACAGCGGAACCGAGGAGACGACGGTCGAGCTGCTGCCGCTGGCCGAGCTGCCCGACGTGCTCCTCGCGGGCGGCATCGACCACGCGCTCGTCGTCGCGGCCTTCCACGCGTTCTCGCTCTGGCGTGAGCGAAACGGCCGCGGCGACGCTGCAACCGGTTGACGATCGGGACTTCGCAGGCCACCGGATCAGCCGAGTGCCGCGTCCATCCGTTCGAGCACGATACCGACGAGGCGATCGTCCTCGCCGAGCGGTTCGCTCATCGTGATCTCGATACCGGGATGCCGCTCGCGAGCCTCCGCGACGAGGCGAGGTATCGACTCGCGCACGTGATAGCCGGTGCTCAAGAAATGGAGCTGGACGAGGATCTGGCTCGCGCCGGCGCGGACGAGACCGTCGAGCCCGGTCGTGAAATCGGGCGCGGCCAGCTCCATGTGCGCGTGCCCGACCAGCCAGTCGGGGCGTGCTCGGGCTATGCGTCGCGCGAAATCGGCCAGTCGCCCGTTCGCTGCCGCGCTCCGGGTACCGTGGTCGACGATCAGGATCCCGCGTCGTTGCCTCTCGGCGCTCGTCACGAGGCGCCGCCTACCAGTAGGTCGCGCGAACCGTCAGATCGCCGCGCGGACGGATTCGGCAGGCCAGCCGCAACGCGCTCGGAATCCGGTTACGCGCCTTGATGCGTCGCTCGCGTTCCGACTCGCGTTCGAGAGCCGCTCCGCCGGCCAGGATCTCGAGGCCGCAACGCGCGCAAGCCCCGTTCTCGCCACACGCGCTCGCGATCGGCAAGCCGGCCCGGCGCGTCGCTTCGAGCAGCGTGACCTCGCCGGACTCGACCTCGAGCCTGCGGCGGGACGGCATGAAGAGAATGCTGCAGCGCATCGGTCGAGTCTATCCGATCGCGCGCGATCCGGATTCCCCGGCGGATCCCGGGCCGGCGACGCTGGGGTACGCTACCGGCCATGGCCACCGCGGCGCTCCTCGTGATCGGCAACGAGATCCTGTCGGGCAAGGTTCGCGACACGAACTCGGCGTTCCTCGCCGTCGAGCTGCGCAAGCTCGGCGTCGAGCTCGAGCGGATCCTGACGATCCCCGACGTGATCGACCTGATCGCGTCGGAAACGCGCGCGCTCTCGGACGCCTACGATTTCGTGTTCACATCGGGCGGAATCGGCCCGACCCACGACGACATGACCATGGACGGGATCGCCCAGGCCTTCGATCGTCGGATCGAGCTCAATCAGTCGATGCTCGATCGCATGGCGCGCTACTCCGACAAGCCGCTCAACGACGCCATGAAGAAGATGGCGATGATTCCCGAAGGCGCGGAGGTGCTCGATGTCGGCGGGCTCTGGTTTCCGGTCGTCGTCGTCCAGAACGTCCACATCTTCCCGGGGATTCCGGAGCTCTTCGAGAAGAAGTTCCATTCCATCCGCGATCGCTTCAGCGGCGAGCCCTTCGTCCTGCGAAAGCTCTACGTGCGCGAGAGCGAGAGCGACATCGCCGACATCCTGAACGCGTTGCTGCGGGAATTTCCCGAGCTGATGCTCGGATCCTATCCGCGCATCAACGAGGAGCACTACCGCGTGATGCTCACGCTCGAATCGCGGGACGAGGGCTACGTCGATCGAGCGACGCAGACGCTGATCAAGAGCTTGCCCGACGACGCGATCCACAAGATCGAATAGCGCGGCGGCCACGGGGGGAGCGGGTCCGGGCGATGGACGAGGGGTACGGGGCGAAACTTCTCGCGTTCGCGCATCCGCTCTGGATGCTGGCCAGTCTCGGGTGCGCGATCGCGACGGCCCGGGCCGGGCTCGTGATTCGCCGCCGCCGCATGCGCTCGGAGCGCGTCGGTGCCGAGCTGCGTGGGAGGCACCTCCGCCTGGGCAAGACGGCGGTCGGGATGGTCGTGGTGGGCTTCGCGACGGGGCCGCCGTCGATGGTCCTGATTCGTGGCCGCGCCGCCTTCGATAGCTTTCACGGCATCCTCGGCATCATCGTCCTCGGTCTGTTCGCCTGGACCGCCTGGAGTGGGCGGGCGCTCGCGCGGGGAGACCGCGAGGCGCGTGGCGTCCACCGTGTCGTCGCGGCGGCCGCGCTCGGCGCCGCGTTCCTCTCGGCGGTCGCGGGCTTCGTGTTGCTGCCCTGAGTCAGCCGGCGAGATCGCGTGCGAGTCGACGAAAGGCACGCGCGCCGATCGCGGCGTGGCTCGGGTCGTCGACGAGCCCCGTGTCGAGAAAGACCGCCGCGAAGAAGATCGCCCAGCCGCGTGCGCGAAGCAGCAGCGCCTCGTCCGGCGCATAGCAGGCGAGTGCGGCGGCTCGGGCCGACGGATCCTCGAAGAGCAGCCAGATCGAGGCGAGATCGGTCGCCGCATCACCACTGGTCAGGTCGCCCCAATCGACGACGGCAGCGACCCGACCGGCCTCGACGAGGACGTTGCGCGGATGCAGGTCGCCGTGCAGCCAGACGGGCGCTGCCGCGGCCGGTGCCTCGAGTGCTGCGTGCCAGGCGCGTTCGACCCCGGGCTCGGGTCGATGGCCGCGCGCGGCCAGTCGCTCGAGCCGCACGCCCGTCGTCTCGGCGCGATCGGCGAGCGGGACGCCCCGCAGCGGATTGGGCGGTGCCGCTCGCGTGGCGGGTGAGCGGATCGAGTGGAGCGCGCGCAGGAATCGCGCGAAGGACTCCGCCTCGCTCGCGTCCGGCGGCCTCTCGTTCGCCGATTCGCCTGGCAGCCAGGGCAGGACGCTCCAGGACCAGGGATATTCGCGTGTCGGGCCGCCGACGCGGAGAGGAACGGGTATGGGGAGTGGGAGCTGCGCCGCGAGTCGGGACAGCCAACGCTGTTCGTTCCGGATCAGGTTCGTGGCGGCTTGGCGTCGCGGTAGTCGCACGGCGAGCGCGTCTCCGAGCCGAAACATGAAGTTGTCCCAACCGTGCCGGACGGGCCGAATCTCGAGGCGGGCGAGGTCGGGATGCTGCGTCTCGAGCAGGGCGCGCACGCTTGCTGCATCGAACTCGACTTCGGCCTCGGGCGTCCGGGTGATGCGCGCGGGGTCGGTCGTCATGTTCGGTCGCCCCGCCTGCCTGTTCGTCCCGGTCGTCGTCGACGCGCCGTCGCCGCACGCGGAGTGCTAGTTTACACCTTGCGCCCGGAACGCCGCCGGAGACCTCCATGGATATCGGCCGACGATTTCTCGACTACGCCGCGGCCTTCGAAAAGACGTTCGAGGACGACGAGTGGTCACGCCTCGAGGATTTCTTCACCGAGGACGCGGTCTACGCCGTGACGGGCGGCCCGCCGCTCGGCGGGCGTTTCGCGGGCCGGGCGGCGCTCCTCGAACAGCTGCGAAAGAGCGTCGACGAGCTCGATCGACGCTTCGACGCACGGAGCGTCGAGATGCTGGGTGCGCCGCGTGCGACGGCGGTCTCGATCAGCTTCGACTGGCGCGGGACGTATCGGCTCGCCGGACATCCGGATCTCGTGTTCGGCGGGAGCGAGCGCGCGCTCTTCGAGGGCGACCGCATCTGCCTGCTCGAAGACACGCTCGAGGCGGGCACGGATGCGACGATCCAGGCGTGGATGGCCGAGCACTGGACCTGAGTGCGGGGGCACGCGGCGGAAAGGCGTGCCTCCGTCCGCGCGCCTAGCGCGGAATCGCGTCCTGAGCGCGTTGGCGAAGCCAGTGGTCGGCCAGGGTCAGACAGACCATCGCCTCGACCATGGGCACGGCGCGCGGCAGGACGCAGGGGTCGTGACGACCACCGGCGGCGAGCGTGACGGCCTGGCCCGCTCGGTCGACCGTCTGCTGGGCGATCCGGATCGTCGCGGTCGGCTTGAAGGCGACACGCAGCTCGATCGCCTCGCCGTTACTGATCCCGCCCTGGATCCCACCCGAGCGATTCGTCGTCGTGCGGGTGCGACCGTCTTCGTCGATGGCGAAGGGGTCGTTGTGCTCGCTGCCCGTCAGTGCCGTACCGGCGAATCCGGAGCCGATCTCGAAGCCCTTGGCTGCGGGCAGTGACATCAGTGCTTTGGCGAGATCGGCCTCGAGCTTGTCGAAGACCGGATCGCCGAGGCCGACCGGCACGCTGCGGGCGACACATTCGACGACGCCGCCGATGCTGTCGCCCTCGCGTCGCATCGCGTCGATCAGGGCGAACATCTTCTCGGCCGCGTCGGCGTCCGGACAGCGGACATCGTTCGATTCGATCTCTTCCAGCGTGACGGTCGCGGGATCGACCTTGGCTTCGATGTCGCGCACCCGTCCCACCCAGGCGAGCACCTCGACGCCGGCCCGATCGGCGAGCAGCTTGCGCGCGATCGCGCCGGCGGCGACCCGACCGATCGTCTCGCGGGCGCTCGCCCGTCCGCCGCCCTGCCAGTTGCGGATGCCGTATTTCGCTTCGGTCGTGAAGTCGGCATGCGAGGGACGATAGGTATCGCGCATCTCTTCGTAGGCGCTCGGTCTCGCATCCTTGTTGCGCACGAGGATGGCGATCGGCGAGCCGAGCGTGCGTCCCTCGAACACGCCGGAGAGGATCTCCGCGCGGTCCGCTTCCTGGCGCGGCGTCGTGAGGACGCTCTGGCCGGGTCGACGACGATCGAGATCGCGCTGGATCTCGGCGACGTCGATCGCGAGTCGAGCCGGACACCCCTCGAGGATCACCCCGACTCCGCCGCCGTGGGATTCGCCGAAGGTCGAGACGCGCAGGAGATTTCCGAAGACGCTGCCCATGGTCGGGCGAGAGTACCGCTTGTGCCCGTGGCTGCCGAATTGCGGGAAAACCCGGAGCGCGCGATCGGGCGTCGACCCCGCAGCGGGGTGAATCCGATTGCGATCACCCTGTAAAACTCCGTCGGCACTCAAGCTCCTGCGCCTCGGCGACGACATCCTTCTCAGGGAATCCACCCGTCCGAGCCGCTTCGAGCGGCGTCGCAGGAAAGTGATGAATCCGCCAGCGACGGTGACGACGACAGCGAACGAGCCCCCCGCTTCCGTCGCAGAAGGAAACGCGATCCGCCGGCGCGCTCGCGCCGCGCGCCGCGGGCCCGAAGCGATCGAACCGTCGGCTGGCGACTTCGAGGCCGCTCCTGCTCGCACTCTCCCGGCGCCTCTCTGACGAGGAAGGCCCGGCGGGCGAGACCGCGATCGCGATGGCACTCGAGACGCTCGGGCTCGCGCTCGACGCGCGGTCGATCGCCTTCTATCGCCCGACGCCTGAGCCGCGCGCGGATTCCGAGGCGGATCGCGCGGCGAGCTGCGTCCGTTTCGAGCGGGCGGAAAGCTGGCCTCCGGCGCCTTCGCGCTCGCCCGATGGTCTGCGCGAGCCGATCGAACGGTGTCTGCCGCGCGCAATCGACGGGACGACGCTTCACGCCACGGATGAAAGTGCACTGCGTTCGGGCGAGCCGGTTCTGTGGCCGGGGAGCGAGACGCTCGCGAGGCGCCGGACGGCGTCGTCGTGCGACGAGGCGCAGCACGGCGCGCGCGAGCGGGCCCCGATCTGGCTCGTGCCCTGCGCGTCGGGCTCGGGTGCGCTCTTCGGTCTGTTCGGAGTCGCGCCGGGCTTGGGACGCTCGGGGACCGAATCGGAGCTGCGTCGTCGAGCCGAAGGCGCGGCCCAGGAGTGGCATGTACACACGCAGAAGGACGGCGTGCAGTCGCGTTGGCTCGCTCGCGCGGAGACGATCGGTCGTCTGCTCGCCCAGGTGCTCGAGTGCGAGCACCTGGCGCGGGAGCGGGACGTCCTGCAAGAGCGGCTCTCCCGACAGGATGGACTCGCCACGCTCGGTCGCGTCGCCGCCTCGGTCGCGCACGATTTCAACAACGTGCTGACCGCGATCGTCGGTTACGCCGAGCTACTCGAGCTCGAGCTCGAAGTGCCGGGCGGGCGCGCGCGGGGAGACGCGGAGCTCGCCGAGATTCGCGCGGCGGCGGAACGGGCGAGCGGACTCGTCGAGGAGGTCCTCCACTTCGGGCGGCCGCAGGCGAGTGCGACCGGACGCCACGCGCCGGGTGTCCTCGTTCGTCGCTTCGAGGGCATGCTGCGTCGGATCCTCGCGGGCGACGTCCGGCTCGTGCTCGATCTCGAGCCGGCCTGCGACGCGCCGACGACGACCGTGCGCATCGACCCGGTTCGGCTCGAGCGCGTGATCCTCAACCTGGCTTCGAACGCGCGGGAGGCCTGTGCCCGGCGTGTCGCGGATGCGGCCGAGCGGGACGAGCGCGGTCGCTCCGAGGCCGCGCGTCTCGTCGTGTCGACCCGCCTCGTCGACTATTCGAGCGCGCCAGCCGATCCGGAAGGTCCCGGTCGCAGGCGCCTCGGCCAGCTGCGAGCCGGCCGCTACGTGCGGCTCACGATCGCGGACAATGGCTGCGGCATCGCCGCCGCAGACCTCGAGCGCGTAGCGCTTGCCTTCTTCACGACGCGTGCGGACGGCGGCGGGACCGGTCTCGGACTGGCGACCGCCTCCGAGTTCGCGAGCGACGTCGGCGGTTGCCTCGAGCTCGAGAGCACGCCGGGCGTCGGCACGCGCGTCGACCTCTTCCTGCCGCTCGATCGCTCGTCGAGCGATGTGCTGTCCGAGTGGGAACCGTCGCAGGACGCGCCGGTGCCACGTCGATCACTGGCCTGATCGATCGGAATCGCCTTCGCGCGTGAGCCCGAGCGCGATCCGTCGTGCTGCGACCACGGTTCGCCCGGAACTTCGATCGGTTACGTTCCCGGCCGGGTCCCGGACACCGGACCCGCCGAGGAGCTTCGATGCGCGAATGGCTATTCGACGTGTTCCGCGAACGTCCGTGGTGGATGAGCGCGATCATGATCTTCTGCGCGTACATGGCCTTCGTCTACATGCCCTGGGACATCTTCGTGAAGCCCGTCGCCGACGACGAGGAGGTCTGGTTCGGGCTGCTCTTCACCGGCTTCTGGGCGAAGCTGCTCGCGATTCCGCACTGGTTCGTCTACGCCGCCGCCGTCTACGGCTTTCGTCGCCGACGACCCTGGATGGCGTTCTGGGCGCCGGTCTATACGGCACAGGTCGCCTTCGGCATGTACCTCTGGACGGCGGTTCAGACGGGCGGCCTGTCGGGTCTGTTGGTGGGCCTCTTCCCCGCCGCGCCCTTCGCCCTGCTGACCTGGGCCTTCTGGAATGCGCGTGACCACTTCGCTCCGAAGCCCCACTCGTTTCGCGCGCGCTACGGCGGTTGGGCGCTGGTGACCGGTGCATCGTCCGGAATCGGCACCTCGCTCGCGCGCCAGATCGCGGCCGACGGAATGAACGTCGTGCTGACCGCACGCCGCGAAGAACGACTCGCGACGCTCGCGAGCGAGCTCGAGCGGGAGTTTCAGATCGAGACCCGCGTCGTGGTCGAGGATCTGGCCGATGCGGGTGGTGCAGAGCGGGTACTCGCCGCGGTCGAGGATCTCGAGATCGGATTGCTCGTGAACAACGCGGGCCGGGGTCTCGCCGGCCGCTTCGATCTGCGCGACGGCGAAGCACTACGGGCGCTCGTCAAGGTGAATTGCGAAGCACCCGTCGTCCTGGCGCATGGCCTGGTGCAGGGCATGCGTGAACGGGGCCGCGGCGCGATCCTGCTCACGGGCTCGGTTGCCGGTCGACAGCCGCTGCCGCTCCACGCGGTCTACTCGGCGACGAAGGCCTTCGATCAGTTCCTCGGCGAGGCGCTCTGGGCAGAATTGCGCGCCAGCAACATCGACGTGCTCGTTCTCGAGCCCGGCTCGACCGAGACGGAGTTCCAAGAGGTCGCGGGCGAGATTCCCCATCCCGGCCAGAGCGCCGACGAGGTCGCGGCGCTCGGTCTGCGTTCGATCGGCGAACAACCCTCGGTGATCTCCGGCTGGTACAACTGGCTACGAGCGAACGCGGCCACGCGCCTGCTGACGCGACCGATCGCCGCACTCGCTGCGCATCACGTGATCGCACGTCAGACGCCCGAGGACCTTCGCTGACCCGGCTCGGGACGTCGTTCGTACGCCCGGCTGCCCGCCTTCGGGTGGCCCGCGACGATTCCCGGTCGCTCGGCTTGTGCGATCATCCGACACCCGTAGGCACGATCGATCTGGAGGTGGGGCGTGGCCCGAGGTTATTGGCTGATCAAGTCCGAGCCCTTCAAGTATTCCTGGGATCAGCTGGTCGCCGACGGTCGGACGTACTGGGATGGCGTGCGCAACTACGAGGCACGCAACAACCTCGCCGCCATGAAGCAGGGCGATCTCGCCCTCTACTACCACTCGAACGAAGGCAAGGAGGTCGTGGGGATCGCCGAAATCGTCGGCGAGGCCTATCCGGATCCGACCGCGGACGATCCACGGTGGGTCGTCGTCGACGTCGCGCCGCGCGTGCCCTTCTCGGAGCCCGTGAGTCTGGCGACGATCAAGGCCGATCCGGCGCTGTCCGAGATCCAGCTCGTTCGGCGCGGACGACTCTCGGTCGTGCCGCTCACCGCGGCCGAATTTCGTCGTGTTGCCAAGCTGGGCAAGACGAAGGTGCCCACGCGTTCGGGCGGACGCAGGAGAGCGCGCGCATGAGATTGCGGCGAAATCACGCGTGCCTCCACATTCGCGTGATCGCGCTCGCGGCGCTCGCGCTCGCGGGGTGCGCGTCCGTCGGCGGCGACGCGGCGCCCCCCGAAGGAGGATCCGATGCCCCGCCGCGCGTCTCGATGACCGCGCCCGAGATGGAGCGGATCTTCGCGAATCAGGTCGATGCGATCGAGGGGCCTTCCGGCGCGATCCGGACCCAGGTCGACGGCGTCAACATCTACCTGATCAGCGACGCAGCCAATGACCGGATGCGGATCGTTGCGCCCTTCGCCTACGTCGAGGGTCTCGACCGGCGCTTCATGAGAGCCATGCTCGAGGCGAATTTCCACAGCACGCTCGATGCGCGTTATGCGATCTCGGAGGGAGCGGTCTACGCGGTCTTCATCCATCCGATCTCCAGCCTGACCGAGCGACAGATCGAATCCGCATTCGCCCAGGTCCTGAGTCTCGTGAAGACCTTCGGGACGACCTTCACGAGCGGCGAGCTCGAATTTCGCGTGCGTCCGCACGACTCGCGTTAGGGCGCGGAAGCCGATGTGCGGAGACTCGCCGTACCGACCTCGGGCGGGTGTCAGGCATCCAGCGCGGCGAGTGCGTCGGCGTATTCGTTCCAGCGCGAGCCCTCGTGGGCGCGGATCCAGCGCAGCTCGATCCGAGGCTTCGCGCGGGTGAGCGCCAGGAGCTCCTGAACGAGGTCGAGGTTCTTGATCGGGCCACCCTTGCGCTTCCAGCCCCGGCGCTCCCAGCCGGGCGCCCATTCGTTGATCGTGTTGACGCAGAGCTGACTGTCGGAGTGCACGACGAGGTCGCGGTCGTCGGGCAGCTCTTGATACGCCTCGATCAGCGCGCGCAGCTCCATCCGGTTGTTCGTCGTGTCGGGCTCGCGGCCGTTTCCCTGATCGAGGATCTCCCCTTCTTCGACCCAGACCCAGCCCCAACCGCCGGGTCCCGGATTCGGGTCGCAGGAGCCGTCCGTGAACACGCCCGAGTCCGGTCCTCCGAACTGCGTCTCGAGGACCTCTTCCGGCGTCATCTGTCGAGCGTTGCGTTTCGCCACGGCGCGACTCTACTGGAAAGAGCGCCCTACGCGCTCGTCCGGAAGAAGACGACGTCGCCGTCCTCGACGCGGTAGTCCTTGCCCTCGACCTGCATCACGCCCTTGGCCTTGGCACCCGCCTCGCCCTCGCATTCGAGGTAGCGGTCGAAGGGGATCACCTCGGCGCGGATGAAATGCTTCTCGAAGTCGGAGTGGATCTCGCCCGCGGCCTGGGGTGCGGCCGTGCCGCGCCGGATCGTCCAGGCGCGAATCTCCTTGGGACCGGCCGTGAAGAAGGTCACCAGCTCGAGCAGCGCATAGGCGGCGCGGATCAGTCGATGGAGACCCGGCTCCTCGATGCCCAGGTCGGCGAGGAACTCGCGCTTGTCGGCGTCTTCGAGCTCGGAGAGCTCGGCCTCGACCTTGCCGCAGATGCGAACGCACTCCGCACCCGATTCCGTGGCATATCGTTCGAGTGCTTCGCTGTAGGCGTTGCCCGCTGCGAGACCGGCCTCGTCGACGTTCGCGACGTAGAGTATCGGCTTCGCCGTCAGCAGACAGGCTTCGCGGTAGGCGGCGGCGAGCGCGTCGGGTACGTCGAAGCTCCGCGCGGGCCGTCCCGCCGACAGGTGGTCGCGCAGCGCCTCGAAGAGCTCGAGCTCCGCGCGCGCCTGCTTGTCGCCGGACTTCGCGACCCGTCGTACCCGATCGATTCGCTTCTCGACCGTCTCGAGGTCGGCCAGCCCGAGCTCGAGCTCGATCGTCTCGACGTCGCGGAGGGGATCGGGGCTGCCATCGACGTGCACGACGTTCTCGTCGTCGAAGCAGCGCACGACGTGCACGATCGCGTTCGTCTCCCGGATATTGCCGAGGAACTGGTTGCCGAGGCCCTCGCCTTCGGCGGCGCCCTTCACGAGGCCGGCGATGTCGACGAACTCGACCGTCGTCGGCACGACCGATTTCGAGCCGATCAGCGCGTCGAGCTTGGCCAGGCGTTCGTCGGGCACGACGACGACGCCGGTATTCGGCTCGATCGTGCAGAACGGATAGTTCTCGGCCTGGATTCCCGCGGCGGTCAGCGCGTTGAAGATCGTGCTCTTACCGACGTTGGGGAGACCGACGATGCCGCAGGTGAGTCCCATGGGAGGCGCATGTTCCCGAATTCACCCCCGGCTGTCACGCCGGACGGCCTCGGTATCCAGCCCCGGGCTCCCGAGTGGGTCTGCGTCAGTTGGTCTGGATCCGTTCGAGCTCGCGTTCGACGACGCGGCTCAGGCCGTCTGCGTCGCGGGCGCCCTTGAGCGGGATGCCGTTCACGAAGAACGCGGGGGTGCCCGTGACGCCGGCGGCCTGACCTGCCAGGAAATCGTCCTGGACGAATTGTTGGTAGCGACGCTCGTCGATGCAGCTGTCCAGCGCGTTCGTATCGAGCCCGAGCTTCTCGCCGATCTCGTTGAACGAATCCTCTTCGAGGCGGCCGCTGCGGGCGAAGATCGCGTCGTGATAGTCCCAGAAACGCCCCTGCTCGTCGGCACACATCGCGGCCTCGGCAGCCGGCCGCGCGAAGGGATGGATCGAATCGAGCGGAAAATGGCGATGGATCACCCGCACGGAATCCGGATAACGTTCGAGGACCTCCGCCAATACGGGCTCGGAGCGGATGCAGTAGGGGCATTGATAGTCGCTGAAGGTCATGATCGTGACGGGCGCATCGGCCTCGCCGCGTACGAGGCGCGTCGCCGCCAGCTGCATGCGCGGCGGCTCCATCACGAGCTGCCAGTCGAGTGCGTCGACCTTCGGATGCACGAAGTCGCCCCAGGCGCGCGCCTTGCGCTCGGTCGCGAGCATGTCGCGAATCTGCGGCGCGACGTCCTCGAGCGCCGCGCCGCGCACGCGCGACTGGTTCTGCGAGTACCAATCCGCGACGTCCTCGACGGTCGGTTCCGGCACATCGGCCGTCACCTGTTGAAAGAGCGCCTCGGGCGAGAGCCCCCGCTCGGCGGCCGCGCTGTCGATCACGTGACGCTGGACCATCTCTCGCGCGGCCTTCTCGCGAAGCTCGTAGATCTGCCCCGCCGGTTGGCTCAGCAGCTCTTCGAGGAATTGGTCCTGCATGTATTCGTTCAGGTCGCCGAACGTGATCGACCGGCCGTCGAGCACGAGGGCGACACCCGCGTCGTTGGCCTCGCCAGCAGCCGAGCCCTCCGACTGCGCGCCCTCCGACGACCGGGTCCTGGCCGCTGCGTCGCCCGAAGCATTCTCGGGTCCGATCAGACCGCAGCCCGCGAGACAAAACGAGCCGATCGCGAGCACGAGCCAGAGCGCGATCGGCCAGAGCGACGAAGACCAGCCTGCGGTCGACGGGACTCCGCCCGGCGATCGGCGAGGAGCGGTTCGGCTCGAGGCGGCTGGGTCGACGAGCGACGAGAGAGCGTCGCGCAGGTTTGGAATTCGGATGCGAGTAGAGCGGACTCGGCTGGAGTCCGGTCGAAGCGAAGCTTGGCGTTTCTTCATGCGGGAAGAGTATGCGTTTCCGCTGCGTCTGGCTCGTTGCGGTAGCCGGCGAGAAACGCGCGGGCGAACTCTGCGTAGCGATCGTTCAGGATCGCGGCACGCGCATCGGTGACCAGGCGCTGGTAGAAGCGCACGTTGTGGATCGAGCAGAGCACCGCAGAGAGCACTTCGTTCGCGGCGAAAAGGTGATGGATGTACGCGCGGGTGAATCCGCCCGTGCAGGTATAACAGTCGCAAGACGCGTCGACCGGAAAGGCATCGCGCCGGAAGCGCCGGTTCGTGAGACGGATCCGGCCACGCGCCGTGAAGACGGTCGCCGAGCGCGCGTAGCGCGTCGGAATCACGCAATCGAAGAGATCGATCCCGTAGCCGATGCACGCGATCAGATCCTCGGGCAGCCCGACGCCCATCAGATAGCGGGGCTTCGCTTCGGGCAGGAGCGGCGCTGCGTGGTCGCTCACGCGACAGAGGAGCTCATGGCCCTCACCGACGGAGACGCCGCCGATCGCGTAGCCCGGGCAATCGAGCGCGACGAGCGAAGCGGCGCAGGCCTCACGCAGCTCGGAATAGGTCGAGCCCTGCACGATCCCGAAGAGCGCCTGATCGTCCGGCCGGGCATGCGCCCGCAGACATCGCTCCATCCATTGCAGCGTGCGCCGCACGCCCCGACCGGCCAGCTCGCGGCTCGCCGGATAGGGCGTGCACTCGTCGAAGGCCATGATGATGTCGGCCCCGAGTCGATTCTGGATCTCGATCGAGCGCTCCGGGGTCAGATCCATCGTCTGGCCCGTCACCTCGTTCTTGAAGCGCGCCGAGCGATCGTCGATCTCGACACCCGGGAGCGAGAAGACCTGGAAGCCGCCCGAGTCCGTCAGGATCGGACCCGACCACTGCATGAACGCGTGCAGCCCGCCGAGCTTCTCGACGAGCTTCTCGCCCGGTCGCAGCGCCAGGTGATAGGTATTCGCCAGCACGACCTGGGCACCCGTCTCGGCCACCTGCGCCGGGGTCATCGCCTTGAGCGCGCCGTGCGTGCCGACCGGCATGAAGGCCGGCGTCTCGATCACGCCGTGCGGCGTCGCGAATTGCGCCGCGCGCGCGCGGCCGCTCACGCGCTCGAGACGGAAGCGGAACGGCCGGTCCTCCGGCACGTGCGGCGCTGTGTCCTCCGGTCGTTCGGCGTCCATCGCGCGCAGCCTAGCGTTGTCGGGCGCGGGGGCGTTGGCGCATGGGCCGACGCGCAGGCGACCGGCTCCGGCCTCTGCGGCGGGTGGGGTACGCTGCGACCGGCAATGCGTAGGTCGAGCAGCGATGAGAGGAGTCCCGATTGACCGCGATCGAGTCTGATTCCGCCCCCGATCCGTCTCCCGCCGCGGCTCCGAAACGAGCCGGAGCGGCGCAGGCTGCGCTCGTGCAGCCCGAGGGCGGTCATTTCGCCGACGACCTGATCGAGCGGGTCCGTGAGCTGGGTCATCCGCTCTGCGTCGGACTCGATCCCCACCTGGCCGCGATCCCACCGCTCTTCGCGCGCGGTACGATGGCGCCGACGGACGAGCGGACTGCGCCCGCGGTCGCCGACTTCCTGACGGCCGTCGTCGATCGCCTGGTCGGCCGCGTGGCGATCGTGAAGCCCCAGATCGCCCTCTTCGAGCAGCTCGGCTGGCGCGGACTGCAGCAGCTCGACGCGCTGGTCGCTCGCGCGCGCGCCGACGGGCTGCGCGTCTTGCTCGACGCCAAGCGTGGCGATATCGGCTCGACGGCGGAGGGCTACGCCGCCGCCTATCTCTCGCCCGAGGCGGCGATGCCGGTCGATGCGATCACCGTCAGTCCCTACCTCGGCTTCGACACGCTCGAGCCGTTCGCGCGCAGGGCGGAGGTCGCCGGGCGCGGCCTCTTCGTGCTCGTCAAGACGAGCAATGCCGGGAGCGGCGACCTGCAGGACCGCGACGTCGACGGCGAGCCGCTCTTCGCACGCGTAGCCGACGGTCTCGGCCGCTTCGCGGCTCCCCTCGAAGGGCCTCGCACGGGATGGTCGTCGCTCGGCGTCGTCTGCGGCGCGACCTGGCCGGCCGAGGCGCGTCGCGTGCGCGAAGCGCTGCCGCGGGCGCTCTTCCTCGTACCGGGCTACGGCGCACAGGGTGGCTCGGCGGTCGCGGCGGTCCAGGCGTTCGCGCCCGGCCCGAAAGGGCGCGAGGGCGGAATCGTCAACTCCTCGCGCGCGATCCTCTTCCCGGCCGGCGCCGAAGCGGCGGACGCGGCCGGCCCCTGGGAGCGCGCGCTCGACGCGGCGCTCGACCGGGCGATCGACGAGCTGGGGGACGCGATTCAGCGATAGTACTTGCGCTCGCCGCCCGTCTGACGTTTGCGCGCACGGCGGTGCTTGGCCTTGAGCTTCGCCCGGTAGCGACTGCTCTTGTTGCGCTTGATGTGGCCACGGGATTTCTTGCGCGCGCTCATCGGAGTCTGCCTTTCGGGGGTCGTGTCGCTCGGCTCTCGGCTCGCTTCGACGTCGATGCCGATGCCGTCGAAGGCGCCGGAACTTAGGCGACGATCCGCCCGATTTCCATTCGTGAGCGATCTCGCAAGCGGTCGACCAGGCCATCGGTCGTAGCCGACGACCCCCAGATCTGCGTGGATCGATTAAGCGTCCTGCCCCTCCGGGAAACGAGTCAGACGCTCTCCCGCGCGTTCGCAGCCCTGCTCCGACCGCTTCGACGCGTCGCTGCCCTTCCGGCTAGACTGGCTGCCGACTCGCATCCGACACCGTGGATTCCCGCCGCAGAGCCCGTCGCGACACGCGAGCTTCCCCAAGCCGTACGGTCGCTCGCTCGAAGTCTCTCGGGCGCGCCGCTCGAGAGAGAGCTCGATCATGTCCGCCGCCCTCGATCGCATGATGGATTTCGATCTGAACGAGGACCAACGTCTGATCCGTCGGACGGTGCGCCAGTTCGCCGAGAGCGAGATCCTGCCCCACGTCGAGCGCTATGAACGCGAGGAGCGCTATCCGGTCGAGCTGATCGCGAAGCTGCCCGAGCTCGGCCTGCTCGGACCGATGATTCCCGAGCGATACGGTGGCTCGTTCTCGGATGTCGTGAGCTATGGCGTGATCTGCGAAGAGCTCGCGCGTGTGGATTGGGTGATCGCGTCGGTCGTGTCCGTCGCGAACTCGCTCGTCGCCGGCTCGCTCCTGCGCTTCGGCGACGAGGCGCAGAAGGATCGCTATCTGCCGGGGATCGCGCGGGGCGAGATCGTCTGCTCCGCCTGCCTGACCGAGCCCCGCGGCGGGACCGACCTCGGCAACATGGAGACGACGGCCAAGAGGGTCGACGGCGGCTATCTGCTGAACGGCACCAAGGTCTTCATCTCGCACGCCGAGCACGCGAAGCTCTTCTTCATCGTCGCCAGCATCGACCGGGGCCTGAAGCACAAGGGCGTGACCGCCTTCGTCGCGGATCCGACCGAGATGAAGGGCATGACGATCGGGGACTTCCCGATGCGGACGCTCAAGCGGGACAACCTGGCCGAGGTGCATTTCGAAGACACCTTCGTCCCGGACGAGGCCGTGCTCGGCGAGCCGGGCCGCGGCTTTCCGGTTCTGGGATCGGCGCTCGATCTCGGTCGGTTCTCGGTCGCGGCGCGATGTGTCGGCCAGTCCCAGCGCGCGATCGACCTCGCGGCACCCTACGCGATGGAGCGCGAAGCCTTTGGCCAGCGGATCGGCGAGTTCCAGCTCGTACAGGACAAGATCGCCGACATGGTTGCCCGAACCGAGCAGGCGCGGCTTCTCGTCTATCGCCTGGGGCGCATGAAGGATGCCGGCATCGAGCGTTGCTCGATGGAGTCGTCGCTGGCCAAGCTGAAGGCCAGTCAGGCCGCGACACAGAATGCAC
This sequence comes from Myxococcota bacterium, assembly GCA_965223565.1. Lineage (GTDB taxonomy): Bacteria > Myxococcota_A > UBA9160 > UBA9160 > UBA4427 > UBA4427. The sequence continues at coordinate 325,768 of CBDCWV010000015.1, forward strand.
TCGACGGGATGGCGATCTTCGGCGGCTATTCCGTCACGGCCGAATACGAGATCGGTCGCCTATTGATGGAAGCCAAGGCACTCGAGTTCGGCGAGGGCACGTCGGACCTGCATCAGAAGATGGTCGCCGAGTTCGCGCTCGGGATTCGCAAACAGTAGGTCGCCCGCCTGCTCGACCATTCGTCCGCGAGACGTGCCCCTCGGCGCGTCGCGCGGGCAGAGGAGCTCACCCCCCAAGATGTCGCAAGTCACTCCGGCCGATCGGCAAGCGCTGCTCAATCTGATTCTCGATGTCTCCTTCGAGCGTCGCGAAGTGACGCTCTCGAGCGGCAAGAAGAGCAACTTCTATCTCGATCTGAGACAGACGCTCATGCGACCGAAGGGCGTCTCTCTCGCGGGCCGGCTCGTGCTCGACCTGCTCCAGAGCGGTCCGCCGGTCGACGCCGTCGGTGGCATGGCCGTCGGTGCGGTACCGCTGGTCTCGGCCGTGCTGGCGGCGGCTGCCGCCGATCCCGCGACGGATTCGTTATTGGGCTTCTTCGTACGCAAGGAGCCGAAGAAGCACGGCATGGGCAGGCAGGTCGAAGGCGGCTTCGCGTCGGGGCAGACCGTCGCCCTGCTCGAGGACACGACCACGACGGGCGGCTCGACCCTCGACGCGCTCGATCTCGTCGAGGCGGCGGGTGGCAAGGTCGCGCGCGTGATCTGTCTGGTCGATCGGGGTGAAGGCGCCGTCGAGGCTTTCGCCGAGCGCGGCGTGAAGCTCGAGGCGGTCTTCCACCGCGCGGACCTGCCGATCTGAACATGGCACGACGTCGTTCCGTCTCGATTGCCGGCGCGCTCTCCGCGTGGGCGATCGCGCTCGTCGGCTGCCAGGGCGAGATCGATCCGAGCGCCGTCTCGGCGCGAGTCGTCGCGTTCGGCGAGTTCGAGATCGAACGTGGCCTACCGAAGTGGGTACGCGAGGCGACGACGATTCCCTGTGAACCGGGGCGCATCTTCGGTGTCGACTATCGACTGGAGGTCTCGGGTGGCCAATGGGGCGAGATCCCGGTCGAATTCCGCTGGACGCATCCCGAGTTCGCGATTCCGTCCCTGCGACAATGGGGGACCGAGAGTGCCGCGGGGCAGGCACGACCGGCGCTCGCGCGGGGAGAATCGGGTCTCGACGGGCGCGCGCTCTGGACCCTCGAGCATCCCGACGAGCTGATCTCCGGTCGCTACGAGTTCCGGGTTCGATTGATCCCGGACGGAACGACGCTCCTGTCGCGGTCGTTCCAGGTCGAGGGGTGTTGAGCCGCAGATGAGGTTGCTAGGCGCATTCGTCGTCGCGCTCGGCCTGGCGTTTCTCTTCTTCTGGGTCGGCTCGCAGATCGCGCGCATCGTCGCCCAGCCCGACCAGGAGATCAACGACTTCACGGTCGGCCAGAAGATGATGCTCTGCGGCCGCGTCGTCGACACGCGTCACAAGATCTCGGGCTACGATTTCGACGAGTGGCAGGGCAGTCGCTGCGACGATCTCAGCCGGCTCGACGAGTGTCTGCTCGACTGCCTCTCTCGTGCCGGCACGATCGAGATCGGGGCCGCGTGCTATTCCGATTGCGTCGCCCGTTGAACGAGCGACGGCACGTGACCGCGTGAAGTGTCGACTGTGATACGCTCCGGCCGGTCGGGGGGCACGATCAGGAAGGGAGACTGGCGCGATGGCAGCAATCGCTCGAGTGCGAGCGTCTCTGCGCGTGTTCGGCGATGGACTCGAGCCCGAAGAGGTTTCGGCGCTGCTGGGGCGACCACCCACCCGTGAACATCGCAAGGGCGACAAGATCGTCGACAAGCGAGGCGTCACGACCGACGCCGTCGAGGCGACGGGTGCCTGGATCCTCGACAGTGCGCTCTCCGAAAAGGCCGAACTCGAAGAACACATCGAATCACTGCTCGCCGACCTCAGCAACGACATGGACGAGTGGGCGAGTTTGACCGACCGATTTTCACCCTCGATCCTGTGCGGCCTCTTCCTCGATCAGTACAACGAGGGCTTCGAGCTCTCGCCCCGCGTCGCGCAGGCCCTGGCCGAACGTGGGCTGGTGATCGCCTTCGACATCTACAGTGGAGACGCGGACGCCTAGTGTCCCGTTCCTGAAATAATATGAACACATTCTGAGTGCCGGTGTCTCTGCTATTCGAGGGGGACACGATGGCACGACCGAAGGCACGATTGATTGTTTCGCCGAGCGAGCGCAAACGTCTGCAGCAGTGGACGCGGCGACGCAAGACGGCTCAGGCGCTCGCGACGAGATCTCGCATCATCTTGCTATGCGACTCGGGCATGACGAACACGGCCGTGGCCGAGAAGCTCGACGTCTCGAAGCAGATGGTCGGCAAGTGGCGCCAGCGGTTCATCGACCACCGCCTGGACGGATTGCTCGACGAACCTCGGCCGGGCGCTCCGCGCAAGATCTCCGACGAGGACGTCGAGCGGGTGATCGTTCGAACGCTCGAGACCACGCCTCGCGACGCGACGCACTGGAGCGTGCGGTCGATGGCCAAGGAGTCGGGCCTCAGTCCGACGACGATCCACCGCATCTGGCGAGCATTCTCGCTCCAGCCACACCGAAGCGAGACGTTCAAGCTCTCGAAGGATCCGCTCTTCGTGGAGAAGGTGCGCGACATCGTCGGGCTCTATCTCCATCCGCCCGAAAAGGCTCTGGTTCTTTGCGTCGACGAGAAGAGCCAGATCCAGGCGCTCGACCGTACGCAGCCGCTTCTGCCGATGCGACCGGGACAGCCCGAGCGGCAGACGCACGACTACGTGCGGAACGGTACGACCTCGTTGTTCGCCGCCCTCGACGTGGCGACGGGAGAAGTGATCGGCGAATGCCATCGTCGACATCGGGCCGTCGAGTTCAAGAAGTTCCTGAACACGATCGACGCCCAGGTGCCCGAGAACCTCGATGTCCATCTGATCATGGACAACTACGCGACGCACAAGACGGAAGCCATCCGCCGATGGCTCGCGAAGCGACCCCGCTTCCACGTGCACTTCACGCCGACGAGTGCTTCGTGGATCAACCTCGTCGAGCGTTGGTTCGCGACGCTCACGGCCAAGCAACTACGAAGGGGAACCCATCGGAGCACCGTCGCGCTGGAGAAGGCGATCAAGAACTACATCGAGATCAGCAACGAAGATCCCAAGCCTTTCGTCTGGACGAAGACCGCAGATGAAATCTTCGAATCCATCAAACGGTTTTGCTTGCGAACTTCGGGAACGGGACACTAGAACGTATCTCATAAACCCGCTGAGCTAAGCTTCACGTGTGATCTCGGCGGTCTTCCTCGCTGATGTTGGTTCGGCCTACCCCCCTTTGTGGGGGGATTCATGGACCTGACCGAAGCGCAGTGGGATTTCATCGAGCCGCTGCTTCCGAAGCCGAAGCGACGCGCGGATGGTCGCGGACGCCCTTGGCGCGACCCTCGCGATGTTCTTCACGGGATTCTCTGGGTGCTTCGAACGGGTGCGCCGTGGAAGGATTTGCCGCCGCGATATCCCCCGTACCAGACGTGCCATCGCCGGTTCCAGCAATGGTGTCGCGACGGAACGCTCGAGAAGGTTCTCCACGCTCTGGCTCGAGACCTCTACGAGCGAGGCGGGATCGACGTCACCGAGTGTTTCATCGATGGCACCTTCGCAGGGGCCAAAAAGGGGGCTCTTGCGTCGGAAAGACCAAGCGGGGCAAGGGGACCAAGATCATGGCAGTCACAGACCGCTCTGGTCTTCCTGTCGCCGCCTGCATCGCCAGTGCTTCACCAGCTGAAGTCACCCTCGTCGACGAAACGCTCGACAGCGGATTTCTCGACGTGGAGCCCGAGCTTCTGATCGGCGACAAGGCCTACGACTCGGACCCTCTCGATCGTCATCTTCTCGAGACCCGAGGCATCACGCTGATCGCGCCGAATCGAAGAAATCGGAGGGTGCCGACACAGGATGGCCGTCCCCTCCGTCGCTACAAGCGCCGCTGGAAGGTCGAGCGGCTCTTCGCCTGGATGCAGAACTTTCGGCGACTCACGACACGGTGGGAGTATCACGCCGAGAACTTCCTCGGATTCGTCCGCCTCGGGTGCATCTGCATCTTGTTGCGGCGTTTATGAGATAGCTTCTAGTCTGGGGGTCGGCGATCAGGAGCAGCCCGTGGCCAGACCCATTCCCGTCGTCGCCTGGGACCATATCGTCGTTCGCGTGAGCGACCTCGAGCGATCGCTCGCGTTCTACCGGGATCACCTCGGCTTCGATCCGGTCGTCGACGTCGAGATCGGCGGCGAGCAGCTCGAACGGATCCTCTCCGGCCACGGCGACGGACCGGTCGAGGGTGCACGAGCTCGGCTCGTGCTCGGCAAGATCGGCGGCCAGCTGGTCGAGCTGATCGAATACTCGACCGACGGCGACGCCGAGCTGCCCGCACCCGGCCTGGGCGCGTTCACCCTGCGCGTCGCCGACGCCGACGACGCCCATGCCGCCGCAGTCGAAGGCGGCTTGTCGCCCGAGACGCGACCGATCGAGATCGAGGGGAGCAAGCAGTTCTTCATCACCGATCCCGACGGCGTCAACATCGAGTTCACCCAGCCGCCACGGACCGATCCACCCTCGTGAAGGTCGGCATCTGCTTTCCGATGTGGATGGACAGTGCTTCCCAGGCCGACGTCTTCCTCGCGTGGTGCGAGGCCGTCGAGCAGAGCGCCCTGTCGACGATCGCCCTCGGCGATCGGATCGCCTACTCGAACCAGGATCCCCTGGTCGCATTGGCGGTCGCCGCCGGCGTGACACGGCGGGTCGAGCTCGCGACGAGCGTCGTCGCGCTACCGACCCGGAATACCGGGATCGTCGCGAAGGAGGTCGCTTCGCTCGACGTGCTGTCGGGGGGCCGTTTCACGTTCGGGATCGGAATCAGCAGTCGACCGGACGACTTCGCCGCGCTCGACGTGCCCTGGGACGGGCGGCTGCGTCGCTTCGAGCGACAGGTCGCCGATCTGCGCCGGATCTGGCGGGGCGAGCCGAGCCGGGACGGACTGCCGCCGATCGGACCGCCACCCGTGACGCCGGGTGGGCCGGCCCTCTTGTACGGCGCCTTGACCGAGCCGGCATTGCGTCGTGCCGGTCGGATCGCCGACGGGATCATGACCTGGAGCTTCGTTCCCGACGCCTCGGCACAGCGGAAGAGCATCGCGATCGTTCGCGAGGAGTGGACGAAGTCGGATCGACCGGGTCGACCTCGCATCGCGGCCGCCATGTACTTCGCGCTCGGTGCGGGTGGCGAGGACAAGCTCCGGTCCTATCTCTCGGCCTACTACGAATACTCCGAGAACGCGCTACCTCAGGTGTCGCGGATCCCGACCCATAACGAGGAGTCGGTCGAGCATGCGATCCACGCCTATGCGGAGGCGGGCGTCGACGAGCTCCTGCTCGCCGCCCCGGACCCGTCCGTCGAGCAGGTCGAGCGGCTCTCGGATCTCGTCGTTCGGGCGGGGTACGCCTGATCGGCGGCCGCGCGCAGGATCCGTCGCTGGCGTGGGGCCTGACGGAGCATAGGCACTCGACGACGGGATCGTCGATCCAGTTGCAGAAGGGGAGGAGTCGAAATGGGAAGCTGGCAAGAGAGGGCATCCGTGCGTCGGGCGGTGAACGTCGCAATGGGTGGTGCCTCACGCATTCGACGGTCCTCGATCCTGGTTGCTTCGTTGGCTGGCGCGCTGGTCGCCGCCGGCTGCACCCAGGAGACGCAGAACACGATCGGACGGGCCGTCCAGAACTGGACGGGCACGGACGGCGTGCTCGAGATCTACGCCGGCGACAAGCTCGTCAAGAAATTCGTCCGGATCGACAAGCTGTCGACGGCGACCGGCACGCGAACCGGGGAATCGCGGCCCTACCGGTTCGGCTACGGGATCCTCGACGCGAACCTGAACGGCATGGCCGACGCGGGCGAAAAGAAGGTCTATTTCGAGTTCAGCGACTATTCGACGTCCTACGTGTTCTACGAGAATCCGCTGTAGGATCCGGGACCCGAGGCGTTCGAGACGTCCGTCGGGCGTGAGATCGAGCACCGAAGCGAGCACAGAAAGGAATGACGAGTAAGATGCCGAAGCCGACCTTCGATCAGCTCAAGACCTGGGCCGAGAACTACCCGAAACTCTGGAACGCCGGCGACAAGCAGGCCTGGATCGACAGCTACAAGAAGGTCGCGCCCGGCAACGTTCGGATGCTCGACCCCGTCGGGACGCCCGAAAAAGTCGGTTTCGACCATTGCTGTGCCGATTCCTGGGATCTCTTCCAGCCCAACGTGCGGTTCCGGATCGTGCCTGGCTCGCTCTTCGTCTGCGACAACGAGGTCGCCTGGCTGCTCGAGAATCACTTCACGTCCGACGGGCGCGAACAGATCGGTCTTTCGATCGAAACCTATCGATTCGAAGAAAACGGCGACCTCACGATTCGCACCTACTACAAGGTTCCGCGCCACGACGAGGCCGAGATCGGCGAGCTCTTCCAGACCTACCTGCCCGAGAACGGCTGAGCGAGGCCGACGGCGGGAGTGTGATCCCGCGGGCAAACCGGTTCGCGAGCGGGCGCGACTCCTGCGTTAGGTGAGGGGTGTTGCCACCGATCGCGGGGTCGAGTGAACGGCGGCACCTGCGACGATCGTGCAACCGTCCGACGCGCGAACGACTCTCTTTGGACACTTTCGCGAACTCCGTGAACGGATTCGACCTCGAAAAGGTACGTGACGTGCGTCACTAACATCGATTCATCGTGGCCCGTTGTCGCCCTCGGCGCGACTCTTCGACTCATTTCGGCAACGAGTCGGCGAATTCGCGGGGAGTATCGCAATCTCATGTGACGGAACCGGGCGAGCGGCTATTGTCTCTGTTATTCAGCGTCCGTGAACTACTCACCCTTCAGCTACATGTTAGGTTCGATATGGGCAGGAAAGTAAGAGACTGGTCCGCGGTCATCGACCGCCTCAACAAGAGCAAGAAACGCGAGCTCAAGATCAAGATGGGATCCCCGGGAAGTGCACAGGTGACGCGCTGTCGGCTCCTGGCGGAGTGGTCGAATCTCGAAGCGACCACCAAGGGCGAAACGCTCGTACTGCGCATCCCGGGTGGCTGATCGGTCGACGTGGCGTCGGACTTCGTGCGTCTCTAACGCAGCGAGCCGGACACTGAGCCACGCAGCGACCTTGGAGCTCTACCGCCGGTGACGCGCGTGACGTCGCCGGTGGTAGAGCGGGGCCGCCACGATCGACGGCCCGATCTCTCGATCTCCCGACCTCGTTGAAATTGTCGAAATCGTCGCGGACGCGGGGGCCTTCAGGCCTCGATCGACTCCAGCTCGTCCCAGATCGGGCCGATCATGCGGCGCAGGAACTCTTCGGAGCCCCAGATGCGTTCGCCGCCCATCAGACCGGGCGAGTCTTTGGCCGCGAAGAGGATGCCGAGGACGCGATGGGACTCGGGGCCGTTGGGCCCTTCGATCTCGATCACGTATTCCTGTGAGAGCGCATCGGCGCTGACCGTCTCCGCGATCATCCGGTAGCCGATCTGCTTCGGCATGAAATCCTCGATCAGATGTTCGTAGTAGCGGCGGACGCGATCGCGCCCGGTCATCCGCTTGCCCATCGGCCAGAACTCGTAGACCGGGTGCTCGACGAGCGTGTCCATCGTGCCGTCGAGGTCGCCGGCGCCTTCGAGCGTTGCGTGACGCGTGCCGACCTCCTGCATGAGCTCTGCGGTCCATTGCTTGTCGGTCGTCGCCATCTCGCCTCCAATCTCGCGATATCGCTTGCTTTGCCGAGCGATGCGCGGCAGGGGAAGGCTAACCTGTCGATCCCCCGAACGCCGGACGACGTGTCCCGGTCGGTATTCCCTGAGTGGGGCCAATGTAGGAGAAGAGGAGGGCTCGATGGGCCGGGCGCTTGCCATTCTGGGTCTGCTCTGTGGGTTGACGCTCGCCAGCTCCGCGGAGATCGCTCGCGCCGACTCGCTCGGCGTCACGCTGGTCCCGGACGACTCGAGTAGTGCCACGGTCCAGCCGACCTGGCAGCTCGCCAGCCAGAAGAGCGACGGTGATTTCTCCTGGTCCGTCTATGAGCAGACGGATCGGTCGCCGGAGCGCCCCGCCTATCGGATCGAAACGGAGCTCGACGTGCCCCCGGGCGTGGCGGCCTCGACGCTGATGTCCGACATGGCCGAGGCCGTCGACGAGGGTGCCGGAACTTCTCTCGGAGAGAGGCGGCAGGTACTCGAGCGGACGGACCGCTTCGCCCTCGTGCACACCTATATCGACCTGCCGCTCATGTTCTCCGATCGGGAGGTCGCGATCGAGATCCACCACCGCGACGACGCTCGGACCGGCGTCCATCGGATCGATTGGGTGGCCGCGAACGAACGCTTGCCGCCGCCCGCTCGCGGCGTCGTGCGTCTCGAGACGGATGGCTACTGGGAGTTTCGCCCCCATCCCGACGAGGCCGGGCGAGCGCGGGCGACCTACGTCACGCGTGCCGACGTCGGTGGATCGTTGCCGAGGGCCTTCAGCAATCGCATGATGCGAGCTCAGGCGGTGGATTCGGTCAAGCGCCTCAACGCGCTGCTCGAACGGCGTCGCACGACCCACGTCGCCGCGCCGCCGCCCGCTGAGGCAGGCATCCTGCCCGTGGGTGCGAGGTCGCGCGGCACACGATCCGTCGCGAGCCCGATCGAAGAGTGACGACCGAATGGAGAGCGACCCGTGATCTACGCCCTGGCTGCCTACTCCGTCACGATCGGCGTCCTCGCGCTCTATCTCGTCCTGCTGCAGCACCGTCGTCGTGAATACGCCGCGGCGCTCGAGGCGCGGGGTGGACGCGGCGCGATCGACCCGCGCACGGGGCTGAACGTCGGCGCCCTCCTGCTCGCGCCGCTCTGGATGCTGCGCCACGGGCTCGTCGTGCCGGGCGCGCTGTTGCTGGTCGCGTGGCTCGCGATCCTGCCCCTCGTCCTTCGCGGTCTCTGGCTGGCGGCACTCTTCGTCGCGATGGTGCCGCTCGCCGCCGGCGCGGCACTCGCGTTCGTCGGCAACCGGATCGCCGTTGCACATACCGGCATCGAGGCGCCCGGCGCGTTCTCGGCGAGCCAGCTGCCCTGGGCGGTCGCCGGAATCGCTCTCTACGCGTTCGTCCTGCCCGCGATCTACTATTTCGCGATCTACGGGCAGGGCTGATCCGGGCTCGACGCTCGCGTTCGCGCGACACGCCGAGCTCCGACCGATCGTCGTCTGGATCGAAACGTCTGAATCGGAACGAACGGCTCGTCAGCCCGCGGCGGTGACCTTCGCGACCGCTTCGAGCACGCGGTCGTGAATCGGGCCATTCGTTGCGATCACGCCGGCGTTGTTCTCGAGCTGCCGTCCGTGGCCGAAGTCGAGATCGTGACCGCGGACGTCGGTCACGCGCCCGCCCGCCTCTTCGACGACGATCAGGCCGGCGGCGTGATCCCAGATCTTCTCGCGGTAGTCCTTGCGCGTCGGCAGGCGCAGATAGATCTGGGCCTGGCCCTGCGCGACGATCGCGTACTTGCATTGGCTGTCGACACGGACCGGCTCTTCCGTGATGTCGAGTGCGCGCGCGATCTGCGCGCTCTGGTCCTGATCGCTGTGTCCGGATTCGACGGACTCGCAAAAACGCGCCTCGGCGGTCTGCGAGACGTCGCTCACACGGATCGGCCGCGCGCCGGCCAGCGGGTCCCCCGACGGATCGGCGGTGAGCGGTAGGATCCGTGCCCCGCGTCCGCGGACGGCGGTCAAGAGACAACCCGTCGCGCCATCGGGCCCCGGTAGATTCGGGCAGCCGAGCACGCCCAACACGACGCGACCGTGCTCGAGCAGTCCGAGCGCGATCGCATATTGCTCACCGCGCAGGAAGCCCTTCGTGCCATCGATCGGATCGAGCGTCCAGTAGCGCTCGTGCTCGCGGCCCGGATCGACGCCCCCGAGATCGATCCAATCGAGTGCTCGCTCCGGACTGGTCTCCGCGCCGCGCACACGCCGGACGTGTTCGATCACCTTGTCGCGCGTCTGCTCCGCGCCGGCCTCGCGCAGCTCGGCCGCATCTTCTTCACCGACGACCGCGTCGATCGCCGAGCGACCCGAGAGGGCCGAGCAGACGAGCGCCTGCGACGCGAAATCCGCGACCGTGACGGGGCTGCGATCCTTCTTTTCGAGCGTCGCGGCCGTGACCAGGTTCTGCTGCACGCTCAGGCAGACGGTTGCCGCATCGCGCACCGCCGCGACGGCGGCTTCGAGCTCGCTCTCAAAATCGATCTTGGACACGACTTCCCCTCTTCGTCTCTTCGTCGACCTGCTCTTGGTCGACCTGCTCTCGTTCGATCTCCACCGATCCGGTGGGAGCGCTCGGTGAACCTGACGCCCAGCCAGCTCTGACGGTGGCCGACGATAGCCGAAGCCGGCCGACCGTCGCGTACGCACTCGGCCGGCGCGAGCGCTTCGAATTCGAGACGCTGGTCGGCTCCTGTGGGGGCGTTCACGGTAGAGAACGACCGAGAAGGTGAAAATCTCTTCAGCACCCGCGGATCTGATTCGACGTCGCGCGGGCGCGTATGCCGGCAAGGCGTCGGCAGGGCACCTCGCAGAGTCCTTCGGTGTCTGGGTTTTCGAGTCGGCGCAGCGGCTCGCTTCGTGCGCGGTCCGCGACTTGCATCAACCGAATCGAAGAAGGAGCGACGACTGACGAGAGCGGGGGGTCGAGCGCGTCGTTCCGATCGATCGATTCCGATCGACGATTCGGACACTGAGGAGCGGAACATGTCGCTGCGCCTCGCCACATTCAACGTCTGGGGATTGCCCGAGACCTTCGGTTTCGGCGACGACGTCTCCTCGCGCATGCGGTTGATTGCGGAGCGACTCTCGCGTTCCGATCTCGACGTGTTGATGATCCAGGAAGCCTGGACGGAAGAGGTACGCGACACGCTGCGCGCCGGGGCGCTCGCGGCGGGCTTCGAGGTCGCGGACGGTCCGGATGGAAGCGGCGGCTTGATGACGTTCTCGCGTCTTCCGATCGAGGACGTTCGCTTCGAGCGCTTCCGCTTCCGCGGCGATCCGGAGCGGATCGCACAGGGCGAGTTCCTCGGCGGTAAGGGCTTCCAGACCGTCACGATCGAGACGCCGAACGGTCCGCTCCCGCTCGTCAATACGCATCTCCACGCCCGCTATCGCCGCGCTCGGCCGGAATTGAACAGCGCGGTGCGGACGGCGCAGATCCTGCAGATCGTGGGCGCCATGCACGAGATCGAGGGGACGGCGATCGTCGGTGGCGACTTCAACTGCTCGCTGGGCGACGTCGAGTACGCGATCTTCCGTGGACTCGCGGGCGTGACCGAGCTCGGGGGTGGGGGGAACCATCCGACGCTCTCACGAACGAACTGGTACAAGCGCCACCGCACGGGCCAGGACAAGCGGATCGACTTCCTCTTCGTGCGCCCGGAGAAGGGTCTCACCTGGGCCGTCGAAGATGCGCGCCTCGCCTTTGCCGAGCCGGCCCGGATTCGCGAGATCGACCGCTCGCTCTCCGATCATTTCGGATTCCGCGCGACGCTGCACCTCGGCCACCAGACATCGACTGCGATTCACGCGCCCTCGCGCATGCCTGGCGTCGGACGCGCGGCGAGCGGGACCGCACCGGATCCCCAGGCGTTGCGACTGGCCCGTGGATTGCTCGACGTGGGACGCGAGGAGGCCGCGCGTCGCGAGTGGGTCCATTCCCAGCTGGCCTTCGGTTGGGCCGGTGCGGCGCTCGTCGCGACCGGCGTGCGCCAGGTCCCCTCGGTCGATCGTCGCCGCTTCCTGCGCGGCGTCGCCGGTGCGACGGGCGTCGCGGCGCTCGCGCCCGCGCTGGGCTTCGGCGCACTCGCGCGCCTCGACTCGGATCACAAGCGCGATGCTTTCGACGACGCGCACGCGGTATTGGTCCGACTCGAAACGCTGCGTGACAGACGAACCGTCTGAGATTCCTAGCGCGCTTCGGCGCGACCCATGATGAAGCGTGCGCGATAGCCCGCGAATGCCTCGCAGATCGACTCGCGCGTATAGCCGAACGCCTCGAGCGTATAGCTGTGGGTCGCGCGCTTGTCGCGGCGGTTGTCGTCGCCCCAGCGTTTCATCGCCTGCCGCGCCTCGTTCGTGAGCGTGTGGCCCAACCGTTCGTAGACCGACTCGATCGACGACATGGGATCCTTGCGCGTGTCTTCGTAGAGGACGTCGATGAACCGATCCTCGTAGCCGGCGTCGCGATCCGCCAGGCATTTCGAGATGCCCCAGGACCACAGCTCGAGATTCTGCTCGCCGACGACGAGAGGATCGACGTGATCCGAATGCGTGCGCCAGGTCGACGTGTAGAGGCTCGCGATCGAGGGTGTGGTCTCGATCGGATCGCGATGGGTCTGCACGAAACGGGCATCGGGAAAGGTCTCGACGAGCTGCGGAATCCGGCCGAGGTGGAACGGCGCCTTCAGGATCCAGCGCTCGGCTTCTTGCCCGGCCGCCTTCTTCTGCCACTGCAGGAACTGCAGCATGCGCTTCAGATAGGCGTAGCCGTCGCGCAGATCGTGCTCGATCACGTAGCGGCGGTAGCTCGGCACGTGGCAGAAGGCATCCGGTACGCCGGACAGGAAGGCGTGCTCGAGCAGCATGATCTCTTCGTCCGGTCCCTCGGGATCCCAGGGATGGATCGCGGCGAGCTCCGGCGCGGCCTCGAGGATCGCCTCGACCTCGGCATGCGCGTCGGCGATCCGCGGATCCGCGCGCCGCCAATCGGAGCCCGGATAGGGTGAGGGTGCGCGACACTCCCACCAACGGACGGCGTAGGCGGCAGGGTCGGCCGAGAGGAGCCGATGCATCATCGTGCTACCGGTTCGCGCCAGCCCGACGATCACGACCGGTGCGACGATCTGCTCACGGAGAATCTCCGGATGGCGCGCGAAATAGTCCTGTGCCGAGAGCCGCCCGACCAGACTTCCGACGATCCGCTCGTACATCGTGACCCGGCCGACGGCGTGCAGTCGCGCCTCGTTCTCGAGGCTGTCGAGCAGCAGGCGCATCGGCTCCAGAAAACACGCATCGCCGAAATCCTCGAGTCCGGCGCGGTCGCGCGCATCGGCGAGCACGACCTGCTCGTCGAATCGAACCTGGGGCGGATCTTGACTCATCGGCTCGTCCTCGTGGCGGTCGCCGCGGCTCCAGTGCGCCGTCTTCGTGGCGGTCGCCGCCGCGGCGGGCGCGCAAACATAGACCAGCGAGCGTGCCGCCCGGCCGGCGCGTCCTGCCGTGTTGGGTCCGTGCGACGACCACGCATCGACGCGCACATGGGCGAAGCCGAGAGCGGTGGTAGCTTCCCGGCCGAGGCGGGGGCATGGGCGAGGGCGTCGCGGACGGGGATCGAACGGGGGGCGCCGAGGCCGAGCGCGAGGTCGCAGGATCGGCGAGTCCGCCCACGCACAGGCCGCTCGTCTGGCTGCTGCTCGCGGAGAAGAGAGGCGACGAGGGTCAGATCCGGTTTCTGGCACGGCGGCTCGCCGAGGCCGTCGCGGCCGATCGCGAAGGTCGGCGCGCCGCGAGACCGACGAGTGGCCACGAATCGGGATCGCTCGGGCCGCTTCGCTTCGTCGAGAAGCGACTGACCGTATTGCCCGCCTGGCGCGACGCGAAGCCCCGCATCCGCCCGTCGCTCGCCGCGATCGATCTCGCCGCCTCGGATCCGCTCGAAGCGCCGTGGCCCGACCTGGTGCTGACGGCGGGGCGAAGGCTCGCGAGCGTGGCGCTCTTCATCAAGCGCGCCTCCCGCGGTCGTGCCCGCGTCGTCCTCGTCGGCAAGCCCCGCGAACGTATCGCCGACTTCGATCTGATCGCGGCAGCGGCGCATTATGTCTTCCCGCCCCCACTTGGTTCGCGCGGGGCGGCGATGCGCGAGTGGCTCGGACGTTTCCGGGGGGCTGCGGCCGAGACCCGTCCCGTCCCGGCGAATCGGTCGGCCGATCCGCCGAATGTCGTCCGTCATGGGCTGCCGATGATGGAGGTCGATCCGGTCGCGCTCGCCGAGGCCAAGAAGGCCTGGGTCGGTCGGCTGCTGCTCCTGCCGCGTCCGCTGACCGCGCTCTTCGTCGGGGGGCCGACGGGCGGGCTGCGTTTCGACGTCGCCACGATCGAGGCGGTGATGGAGGGTGCCGAGCGGGTCGTCTCGGCGACGCGCGGCTCGCTCTACGTGACGACGAGCCGTCGCACACCGCCCGCGGTCGCCGACTGGCTACGGCTGCACTGCTCGGCCTCCGTCCAGCTCCATCTCTACGACGCGGCGCAGACCGCCGCGACGAATCCCTACTCGGGCCTGCTCGCGCTCGCCGAGAACTTCGTCGTGACGAGCGACAGCCTCTCGATGATGGTCGATGTCGCTCGGCTCGGGCGGCCCCTGCGGATCCATCCGCTCGCCCCGCGCGACGCGCCGGTCGAGCGCCTGCTACAGCGACTCGGGCTGATCCGGGCGAGCGACCCGCGCCGCGACCCGATTCCGGCCGGCGGTCTCGGCCCCCGACTGTTGGCGAAGCTCGGCTGGCCGATCCACTCGCGCGATCTCGCTGCGATCGCCCGCGCGTTGGTCGCCGCGGATCACGCGCGCTGGCTCGACGACCCGGTCGATCCCGCCTTTCGTCCCGCACCCTATCGCGATCCAGCGATCGACCAGGTCGTCGCGCGCGTACGCGCGCTGCTCGATTGAGATCGACACGCGGTTCGAGACGCGCTGCGAAGCGGGAGCGCCCTGCTGTGATAACTTACGCCCCGTTCGATTCCGAGGAGGGATCCGCTCATGACCGAACGAAGCTCGGTCCCCTCGAGCGACCGGCCGACGGTCTTCATCCACACGAACCACCGTCAGATGCTCGGCGCGCTCGTCTCGCAATACTCGATGAAGCGAAATGCCGCGAATCCGGACGAGTTCGACGTGCACCTGATCGAGCACGCGAACTATCCGTTCTTTCTCGAATACGAGGGCCGTGAATACCTGCGCGACGGGGCCAGCCGCGTCTGGCGCAACGACGATCTGCAGTCGTTCACGCCGCTTCGCTTCATGCCGCCCGAGCTGATGGGCTACCGCGGTCGGGCGGTCGTGACCGATCCCGACGTCTTCGCCGTGGGCGACGTGATGGAGCTGCTGACACGGGACATGGAGGGAAACGCGATCGTGTGTCGGCCGCGTTCGGGTGCCAAGGGCTTCGAGGGCATCCTCGCTACGAGCGTGATGTTGCTCGACTGCGCACAGCTGACCCACTGGAACGTTCGCAAGCAATTCGACCAGCTCTTCGAACGAACCCTCGACTACCAGGACTGGATCGGACTCAAGAAGGAAGATCGCTCGAAGATCGGGCTCTTCGAGCACGAGTGGAACGACTTCGACCGGTTGACCGAGAAGACGAAGCTGATCCACAACACCAAGCGAAAGACGCAGCCGTGGAAGGCCGGTCTGCCGGCCGACTACGTGCCGGCCGAGAAGTTCAAGTTCTTCCCGCCCCTGCGTTGGTTCCTGCGCGCGCGGCGCCGGCTCTTCGGCGACTACGCCTTCGTACCCGACTACCAGCCCCACCCGGATCCGAAGCAGGAGGCCTTCTTCTTCGGCCTGCTGCGCGAGTGCGTCGACGAGGGGATCGTCAGCGAGGCGTTCATTCGCGAAGAGATGGCACGCGACCACGTGCGACACGACGCGTTCGAGGTGCTCGACCGGGTCGAGCCGCTCGCCGCCTGAGAAGGCGCATCAGGCGGGGCCAGTCGGCGTCAGAAGAGATCCTTCACGCGCGCGACCGCCCGCGGCATGTCCTCGAGCGGCGGCGGCGAGGCGTCGGGATGACCGTCGCCGAGCCAGACGGCGCGCTTCGTGTCGACGAGCAGCTGTTGGACGATGCGGATGTCACGCGTCAGACGCTGGGGACCCATGCGCATCGTCAAGCGGTAGACATGCGCCTTCAGATGCCAGCGGCTCAGCCCGAGCCGGGCGTCGTCCGTCGTCGCCGCCTCGCCATCGAGCCAGGGATTCTCGCGCATCGAGGTGCGGCCCTCGCCCGTGTCGTAGAGATAGACGGGGCGTCCCGTGACGCACGCCTCCGCCATCATCGAGACGCTGTCGGCGGTCACGATCACGCGATCGGCCAGCCCCAGGAATGCGAAGAAGGGGTTGTCGGGATCGTCCTTCCGAAAACGGTAGAGCAGTGCGGGCGATTCGATTCCCTTGAACAGCGACTCGGTCGTCTCTTCGAGCGTGCGCGCACTCGTCGTGACGAGCAGTGATCCGCCGAGCTCGCGTGCGAGCGCGTCGGCCTGGACGGCGAGCCGCTCGCCCGAGGCGCAATCGAATGGATAGGGACCAGAATTGCCGCCGCATAGCAGGGCGATGTAGGGACGGGGCAGATGGGCGACCCGATCGCGCCAGGCCTTGGCCTCTTCGTCGAGGCGATCGCGGGTGACGCGATGGAGTGGCGTCTCGTTGTGGACGATGTTCGGATCGTGGGGAAGCCGGTATTGCGGCGTCGTGATCACGAGGTCCCAGGTCGAGGGCTTGGCCCAGGGACGGCCGACATGGACGATGCGGACATGCTTCCCGGCCTGACGCTTCGCCTGCCTGCGGATATAACGCGCGATCGGCTCGTTCTTGCGGCCCGCGCTGATGACGAGGTCGGGCCAGGGAGCCTCGAGCGTACTCGATTCGGCCCGTACGACGCCGAGCAGATGGGCGCCCCAGGGCAGGTTGACGAGCTTCTCGAAGGGCGTGTAGACGAAGTGCTTCTCGACGATCGGCCAGCCCAGAGCCTCGCCGAGTCCGAGGACCTGGGAGTTGTCCCCGGCGCGGTTGCCCATCAGCAGCCACACGAGCTTTTCGCTCAACTCGGTCTCCGTCCTTCCGGTCCGCTACGCCGATCGAGACGCGCGATGCGCGGCACAGACCGAAGCTACCCCAGCTGCGTGCGCCGCGGAACGACGGGAGTGGGTGGGGGGCGGCGCGACTCAGCCGGATCGACTGAGCTTGCGCCGCATTCGCCAGCCCATGGCGAAGGCGACCAGGCCGAAGACGAGCGAGGGCGCCCAGCCGGCCCACATCGGGTCGAGCGTGCCGCCGTAGCCCATCGATCCGGCGAAGCTCGTCAGCAGCGCGTGTGCGACGGCGATCACCGCGCAGGCGATCAGCGTGTGAACCGGACGCGGGAAGGGCGGACCCGTCGCGGCGAAGAAGAGCGCGATCAAGGGCAGCAGGAGGCAGGCGAGGGGTGCGGCGATCTTCATTTGCAGGTCGGTCTCGTAGGCCGCCTCGAGCGGCCCTTCGAGGTCGGGATCGGCCAAGGCCTCGCGCAGGTCGCTCGGCGTCATCTGGGCCGTGTCGATCTCCGAGGGCGTCTCTTCGCCGAACTCGACGAAGCGCTCGGCGCGCGGGTTGCGCGAGAGCCGGGAGTCGGGTGCCAGGGCCACGCTGCGCGGTGCGTCGAGCAGCCATTGACCGCTGCCGAGATGACGCGCGCCCTCGGCATCCGTGCGACGAACGGGCAGGAGCCCGGCCTGGTCGAGGTCGTAGAGCGTGACGCTGCTGGCGCGGCCGTGCAGCAGATCGAGCCGTTCCATCTCGTAGATGCGACGACCGACGCGGTACCAGACGCGGTCGCGCACATTGGGGCGGGCGACGTCCTGGTTCTTGATCTCCGTATCCTTCAGAAACTTCGCCCGCTCCGTCAGTGGCGGCACGACCTCGTTCGCGAGCAGATGATCGGCGGGCACGGCGAGTCCGCAGAGCAGCCAGACCGGTGCGAGCACGCGGAAGACGGGGATGCCGCAGGCGCGCATGCCGAGCAGCTCGCCATTCGCGCCGATCAGGCTGATCGTGAGTGCCACGGCGATCAGGAGTGCCATCGGCACGACGCGTGCGACGAGGACCGGCAGTCGCGCCGCGTAGTAGCGACCGATCTCGTCGGCGCTCGCGCCGTAGCGATTGAACCATTTCAGGTTGTCGAAGACGTCGATCACGAGGTAGGCGAAGACCAGTCCGATGATGCAGAGGACGACCATTTTGATGAATTGCGCGCTCACATAACGCGGCAGTGCGAAACGCTTCATCCGGAGCTTGTCGCGGACGAGACCCAGGCGAGCGAGCAGGCTCGCACCGCCGCGTCCCGAGCTACGGTCGGATTCCGAGGCGTGGCGCCCGGCCCGGAAGATCAGGACCGTCGAGACGACGACGAGCACGACGTTCGGCATCCAGACGAGCAGACCGATCGGTGCACCGGGCGTGCGGATCATGCCTTCGGAGAGCTGGACGAGTGCGTAGTAGGCGATCGCGCCGACGAGACCCATTACGGTGCCCGCCGAGCGGGAGAGGTCGCGGCGACCGAGCGCCAGGCCCATCGCGAGTAGCCCGAAGGGCAGCGCCGCCGCGCCGAGCGCGATCCGGCGATGGAACTCGGCACGGGTGAAGAGGGCGATGCGAGCGATCCGCCCCTCGCCCTTGGCGTTCATGGCTGCTCGGAGCTCCGCCATGGTCATGACGCCGTAGGGATCGACGGCATCGGCGTCGTCTTCCTCGAGAATCGGCAGATCGGCTTCCATGCGTTCGAATCGCAGGAGCGATGCGCGGTCGGCCCCGTTCGAGAGGATCATGCCGTCTTCGAGCACGATCCGTTTGCTGACCTCCTGCTCGTCGATCAGCACGGCACCGCGCTGGGAGAAGATCGTCTCGTTCAGGCTCGGCATGTACATCAAGACGCCCGACAGGCGCGCGCCCTCTTCCTGGACCTGGCGCGCCTCGATCCGCCAGTCACCGAGCTGGCTGGCGATGCCCTCGCGGAGCGCCAGTCCGGGCTTCTCCTCGCTCAGCTCGACGAGCTTGTCGCGCACGCTGCGTTGGGCGGCCGGCGAGACGACGATCGAGAGTGCGAGCGAGACCGCCGTCGCCACGAGCGCGAGGTAGAGACCGGGTCGCGCGAGCTGTCGCGGCGAGAAGCCGCTCGTCTCGAGCGCGAGCAGCTCGCGATCCGCTGCCAGCCGACCCAGTCCGGCGAGCGATCCGACCAGTACCGCGAACGGGAGCGTACGGGCGAGGGTCGGTACGAGCTGGAGGCCCGCGATCTGCGCGACCTCGTCCGGTCCGAGTCCGCGATTCACGATCAGCTCGGCATAGCCCAGCAGATCGGTCAGCAGGACGACGAGACCGAACGCCGCCAGCGCGAAGCAGGACGGCCATACCATCTCGGAGATCAGGTAGCGGGTGAGCTTGGCGCTTCCGCGAGGGCGCCTCTCGGCGATCGGGCTCAAGGCGATCCTCTTCTCGGCACCCGTGCTCGCTCCGTTCGCGACGTGGTCGAAGCCGCGTGATGTCGTCCGACGACCGGAACCCACCGAACGCGTTCCCCGACGAGTTTCGCGTGGTCCAAGCGCGGCGGCCAGCCTACGCCAACGCCGTTTCGGAAGCATGGACACACTGCCGCCACCGTTTGCTCGTCGTCGTGCGGCGAGCGAACGATGGCGGCCACGCGCCGGCCACGCTCGGGCTGTGATAGATTGCGGCGATCGGCGCTCGTCCGACCCGAGGGGCCACTCGCCATGGATTCGATCTTCAAGAAGGCCAGCCGCGAGATCCTGATGGCGCTGCTCTTCTGGCTGCCGGAGGAGCGGCGAATCCGGATCGAGCGATGGCTGCGGGGACGCGACGAGACCCGGCGACTCGCGCGCGCCGACGTCGCCGTCGTCTCCTTCGGCAAGAGCGGGCGCACGTGGCTGCGAGTCATGATCTCGCGTTACTACCAGCTCGTCTACCGGATCCCGGAGCGAGTCCTGCTCGGCTTCGAGAACTACCATCGTCGCAACGCCGCGATCCCGAAGATCTTCTTCACGCACGACAACTACATCAAGGACTATACGGGCGACGCCGATTCGAAGTCGCCCTTCTACGGCAAGAAGGTCGTGCTGCTGGTGCGCAACCCCAAGGACATCGCCGTATCCCAGTATTTCCAATGGCAGCATCGCATGCGCCCAGCGAAGAAACGCTTGAATCGCTACCCCGCCCACGGCACGTCGGTCTCCGCCTTCGACTTCGTGATGGACGAGCAGGTCGGCCTTCCCGGCATCATCGACTACCTGAATCTCTGGGCGCGCGAGTCCGAGCGCGTCGAGAACCTGCTGATCGTGCGCTACGAGGACATGCGCGCGGACCCGGAAGCCGTCCTCACGCGGGTGATGGCGTTCGTGAACGGCCAGGCACCCGATCCCAAGGCGATCGACGGTGCCGTCGCGTACTCGAGCGTCGAGAACATGCGCAAGCTCGAAGAGAAGAACGTCTTCTGGCTGGCCGGTGGTCGCATGAAGCCCGGCAAGAAGGGCGACCCCGATACGTACAAGGTGCGACGGGCCAAGGTCGGCGGCTATCGCGACTATTTCAGCGACGAGGAGGCTGCCGTGATCGACGAGCTCGTCGCCAAGCAGCTGTCGAGACGCTTCGGCTACGAGGACGCGCCCGAGCCCGATAGCCGGGCGGCAAGCTAGCGGGTCGCGGCGAGCGCGTGCGGATCGGCTGCATCGGTTGGGGCTCGCTGCTCTGGGATCCGCGCACGCTACCGATGCGCGGATCGTTTCACGACGACGGCCCGCGACTACCGATCGAATTCTCGCGCGTCTCGCTCGACGGCCGCGTGACGCTCGTCGTCGATCCTTCCGCGGCGCCGATCACGACCTACTGGTGCGAGCTCGCGGTCTCCGGTCTCGGCGAAGCCGTCGAGGCCCTCGGCATGCGCGAGAAGATTGAGCCGGCGCGGCGGGCGGATTGGATCGGTCGACTCACGCAAGCGGGGCAGAGCGCGCCGACTGGACGCGACGTCACGGCGCCGAACGAAGCGACGAGCAGCGACGTCGTCGGCACGATCCGCGACTGGCTCGCGGAGCGGCCGTTCGACGCGATCGTCTGGACGGCGTTGCCGCCACGGGACCCGACCGGTCGATTCGGCTGGCCGACGGACGCGGAGCTCCTCGCGCATCTGGCAGGACTCGAGGGATCGGCGCGCGATCGCGCGGAGCAATATATTCGGCGGGCACCGGCGCAGACCTCGACGGTGCGGCGGTCGCGCTTCGAGCGCGCGCTCGGCTGGACGGCCGAGCAGGATTGAGTACCGGAGCACGGGATCGGAGGCGGGAAGACGATGGCGACCGATTCGAGCGAGACGGCCTGGCGCTTCGTGACGCCGCAGCTTCCGGTCCCCGACGTTCGCGAGGCGCAGGCCTACTATCGGGACACGCTCGGCTTCAAGATCGCGTGGGTCTACGGCGAGGAGTACGGCGCCGCCTATCACGGCCAGGCGGAGGTCTTCTTCATCCGCGACGCGGGAGAACGCACGCCGGCGTGCAACTTCGTGCGCGTCGAGAACGCCGACGCCGTGCTCGCCGACTACAGAGCGCGTGGTGCGAAGATCGTCGAGGAGATCGCGTCCCATCCCTGGGGCATGCGGGAGTTCACGATCGAAGATCCCTACGGCCATCGTTTTCGGATCGGCCACAGCGAGGGGCCCGTGCGGGATCCGGGTACCGCGTAGCCGATCGCTGGCGTCGTCTCGACGATTCCGCGCGCGCCGCTGCGGGATTGACGCACGCGACGCGACCCGAGAGACTCCCCGGCGTGGCTGATGCGACGCTCTCCAGCGATGTTCCGGAAGAGGCGATCGGATCCGATTCGGACTCGACCCACGCGCGGATCCTCGACGTGGCCGAGCGACTCTTCGCCGAGCGCGGCCTGGCGGGAACGGCCGTGCGCGACATCGCGCGCGAGGCGGGTCTGACGGCCGCGAGCCTCTACAACCATTTCGCCGGCAAGCAGGCGCTCTACGAGGCGGTGCTGGCGCGTGGCGTCGCGCCGCTCTTTGGCGTGATCGACGAGCTCGGCCGACGCGAGACCGCGGTCGGGGAGGCTGCCGTCAACGTGCTCGATTCGATCATGGACCACCTCGCGTCGCATCCCGACATCGCCAAGCTGATCCAGCACGAGGCGTTGACCGGCGGCGCGAGCCTCTCACGGATCGCGCACGGTTGGCTGCGACCGATCGTGGCGCAGGGCCTCGAGGCGATGCGAAGCGATCCGGCGACGGTCTGGAACGAGGACGAGCAGCCGCTGGCGGCCGCGGCCTGGATCCACGTGATCCTCGGCCATTTCGCGATGGCGCCGCTCCTACGCGAGCTCTTCGACGTCGATCCGCTCGCGCCCGACCAGCTCGAGCGTCAGAAACGATTCCTCCACCGCTTCGCCGAGCTGATGATGGCCGGGGGTGAGACCGGGCGGTCCGACTGAGCCCGGACCGGGGCCGCGTGCTACGGCTTGCGCGTGCCTCGGGGCTGCGCGCCCGGACGCCGTTTCTCGAGCGCGTCGAGCGTCCGCGGCCAATCCTTGCCGAGCAGCTTCGACAGTGCGCGATCGGCCAGCACCTTGCCCCCGGTCTGGCAGCCGGGGCAGTAGTTCACCTCGTTCTCCGCGCGGACGATCCGCTGGACCGGTGTGGCGCAGACCGGACACGGCTCGCGGAACTTGCCATGCACCGCCATCTCCGGCCGGAATGCCGTCACCTTCTCGGGAAAGGCATCCCCGATCTCGCGTCGCAGACGCTCGGTCCACTCCGACAGCACGGCGCGCGTCGCGTCGAACAGACGAACGTGCTCCTCGTCGCTCAGCCGATCGCTCAGCTTGACGGGCGACAGGCCGGCGCGGTGCAGGATCTCGTCCGAATAAGCGTTGCCGATGCCGGAGAAGAGGTGGGGATCCGTGAGCGAGCGCTTGAGGGTGTGTCGTTCGCGCGTGAGCGCGTCGCGGAACGCTTTCGGACTCGCCTGGAAGACCTCGAGGCCGCCGGGGTCGAGCTCGGCCAGGGCGCGCTCGCCGGAGACGGCGTGGAGTGAGGCGCGCTTCTTCGTGCTCGCCTCCGTCAGCAGCAGACTGCCGGCCGGAAAATCGAAGGCGGCGTGGGCGCGCTTTCGAGCGATCGCGACTCCGCGTTTCTTCCAGTGGAGTCGCCCGGCGATCATCAGATGGAGCACCAGGAAGCGGTCGTCGTCGAAGCCGAAGACGAGGCGCTTTCCCATGCGTGAGACGCCTCGCACGATCTCACCTTCGAAGGACGCGACGGGCGGATCGATCGACTTGAGGAGCGACGGGCTCTGGATGCGGAGCCGCTCGAGCGGCTCTGCGACGATCCGGGTCTCGAGGGCTTCGACGTAGACCGTGAGGTCCGGGTACTCCGGCACGTGACGCGCCTCCCGCGCGCGAACCCTGCGTGCGCGCTCGCCAGCGAACCTTCGTCGGAGACTCGCCAACCGTCGCTCGGGAAAGTAGCAAGTCGCGCCGTCCGCTAAGGTCGTCTCCGTCCGAGCGATCGGGCGAGTCGCGAGGCGTGACGACGTGGGAGGCGCACGGTGAGAGGTGCGAGGTGAGAGGCGCGATCGCAAGCGTCGAGATCTTCGCGCGACGCGAAGACGAGCCGACGCGACGGCTCACGCTCACGATCGCCGCGCCGGAACGCGAGCGCGATGCGACGCGTTGGGCTTGTCGCGTGGTGCTCGCGGATCTCCATCGTCCGCACACGGTGGCCGGCGAGAGCAGTCTCGCCGCACTCGTCGCTGCGCTCGACGTCGCCCGCGAATGGATTGCCGAGTTGCGTGCGCAGGGCTTTTCGCTCGCCCGCGATCGCAAAGGCGAAACCCCGTTCGAGCTCCCCTGAGGCCCGGCGCTACTGCGATCGGCTTGCCTGTTCTCGCGCTGGCGACGCACCCGCAGGACGTGACGAGATTCGACCCGGGGTCGGAATTTGTCGCAATCGGAGGTCGGGAATGGGTTATCGTGGCACTGGAGATGGTGATGATCGATTCCCTTTTCACGCTCTATTGCGAAGACTGCGAGGTCGCAGGCCGCCCGAGTCGGCTATGGGTGCGCGCCGAGATCGAGGTGGTCTCTTCGCGCGGGCCCGAGACGCACCATTACCTCGAGTGCATGAACTGTGGCTATCGCTTCAAGAGCTTCATGGAAGATCACATGGAGGCGGTCGACGACGACGAGTGGCGCCGCTTCGTGAAGGAAGCGGCCGGCTACCCCGAGCACAGCGGGTCCACGGGCCGGACCGCCTAAAGCTAGGAAAGCCGCCGAAGAAAGCCGCCTGAGTAAGCCGCCTGAGTAAGCCGGGTAGGCAGGCAGAGCCGAATCCCCCCCCTCGACCCATCGCGGCGCGTTAGCATCCGGGTCGAGCGAGGAGGTTGGTCGTGACGAAGGACGTACTCGATCCCGCGAATGCGCGGACGGCGATCGAAAACCTGATGTTCACCTATGCCGAGCGGATCGACGCCGGCGATTTCGCGGGGGTCGCCGCGCTCTTTGCCCGGGCGCGCATGTTGGGTCCGAATGGCGAGGTTCAGGGAGAGGGCGCGGCAGAGATCGAGGCGATCTACGACCGGTCGACGCAGGTCTACGAAGACGGATCTCCGATGACCCAGCACGTGACGACGAATCTGATCTTCGAATTCGCACCGGATGGTCGCTCGGCGCAGGTGCGATCCCGCTTCACCGTCATGCAGCAGCTGCCCGACTTTCCGCTCCAATGCATCATCACCGGCTACTACGAAGACAGATTCGGCTACGACGACGAGGCGGGATGGCATTTCGTCGAGCGGCGAATGAAGCCGAAGCTGGCGGGCGATCTCTCGCGGCATCTCAAGTACGACCTCGCGAACGCTTGAGCGGGGAGCGACCCGCGAGACGAATCGAGCGGTGGCTCCGGTACTGGCCGCGCCGGGTACCCGCGGCGGCGCCCCTGGCCGCCGCATTGGCCGATCATGCACGCACGGGTCGGCCGCGCCGGGTCGCCGCCACGCGCGCCGACGGCGTCTGCTTCGAGATCGAGACCGAGGAGTATTTCACCCTCGAAGGATCGCTCGCGGCACTCGATCGGACGGCGCTCGACCATTGTCGAGGTCGCGTGCTCGACGTCGGGGCCGGGGCCGGGCGCCATGCGCTCGCCCTCGAGGCGCGCGGCCATTCCGTCGTCGCGATCGACGTGAGTCCGATCGCGGTCGCGGTCTGCCGCGAGCGGGGCGTGCGGGACGCGCGTGTACTCGACGTGATGCGGCTCGATCGCGCGAGCGACCTCGGGCGCTTCGACACGCTGCTCTTCGGCATGCAGACGATCGGTCTCGCGGGTGGTGTCGAGACGCTGGCTCGGCTGCTCGAGCGACTCGCGACGTCGCTCGCGCCCGGTGGCCAGATCCTGCTCGACTCGAGCGCGCTGCGGGTTCCCTGGGAGGGTCGTTTCGACGATCGGTCGCCGACCCGTGGCGAGATCGTGATGTCGACGCGCTACCGCGGTTGGCGCGGCGAGCCCTTTCCCTGGCTCTATCTGGCGGAGGATGATCTCGCGCTCGTCGCGCGACGAGCGGGCTTCGCGAGCGAGACGCTCGGCCGTGTCGAGCGTGGCGAGTACCTGGCCCGCCTCGTGCCCGCGAGTGTGGGCGAGGTCGATCGCAGAGCGCCGAGCGAGCCGCACACGGTCGGTTCGCCGCCCGTCTCCGGAGACGGCGCCGAGGTGGACGCGGAGAGACTCCGATCATGACACGCGTTCGCGCACGGCTCGAATACCTGAGACTCTGGCGTCAGGTCGCAGCCTGGGCGCCGGTCGTCTGGTTTCCGGTCGTCGTCTACACGCTGCTCACGGAGCGGACCGAGTGGGCCTTGGCGCTCGGGCTGGCCGGCCTGATCTTCGCGGGCCTCGCCCGCGGCGTCGTCTGGTCGGCGAGCTGCCCCGCGTGCGCGGCGCGCTTTCGTGCCTCGGCGTCGGGCTTTCGACGAATCTGGGACGCCGCGAGCTGTGAGGCCTGCGGCCTGTCGCTCTTCGAGCTGAGGCGTCACGGCTCGGCGCACGTCGTCCGTGCGCCGAGCCGCGTCCGCCCGCGGCGTGCTTGACGCCCGCGCGCGACGCGCGATCGATTTCGAGCGCCCTCGGCGCGGCCTCAGTACTTGGCGATCACCTCGTCGCCGAAGCGTCGTACCCAATCGATCTTGTCCTGCAACGACATCGTGTCGGGCTCGTACGGGTTGCGGTAACCCACACCCAGATGCGTCACGCCCTTGTCCTCGAGGCGCTTCATGTCGTCGATCGAGAACGCCGGGATGCCGACCGAGACCATGAAGGGCTCGTTCTCGCGCCCGTACTTCTTTCGCAGGTCGCCCACGATCGCCATCCGCTCAACCAGCTCGTCCTCGGTCAGGCTCACGAAGTAGACGCCGTCGCCGTATTGCGCTGCGCGTCGATAGGCGGGCTTGCTATGTCCGCCGATCACGATCGGTGGACATTTCTCGGGCGTCGGGCACATCTTGATGCGCGGGACGTCGTAGTAGTCGCTCTTCCACTCGAAGTAGTCACCCGACATCAGGCCGCGGATGATCTGGATCTGCTCGTCCATGCGCGGACCGCGCGAGTCCCAGTCCTGGCCGCAGGCGCGGAAATCCTCGATCCAGGGACTGAGTCCGACGCCGAGAATGAAGCGCTCGCTCGTGAAGACCTGCAGCGAGCTGACCTGCTTCGCCGTCAGGACCGGATCGCGAATCGGCAGCTTGAGAACGCCGACCAGGAATTTGATGTTCGTCGTCACGACCGACATGGCCGCGAAGAGCTGAAACGGATCGAGGAATTTCGCTTCGTCGAGAAACGAGCGGTCGCCGTCGCCGGTATAGGGGTAGTCGCCCTCCGCGGTCTCGGGGTAGAAGATGCTGTCACCCAGCGCGAAGACCCCGAAGCCCGCTTCGTCCGCGGCCTGCGCGAGCGGCAGGTAGTGGTCGATGTCGCACATCGATTCGGCGATCTGGAATTCCATGCTCGTGCCTCCCGTCGTCGCTCGC
Source organism: Myxococcota bacterium (assembly GCA_965223565.1). Lineage (GTDB taxonomy): Bacteria > Myxococcota_A > UBA9160 > UBA9160 > UBA4427 > UBA4427. The sequence goes on from CBDCWV010000015.1 coordinate 352,742, forward strand.
CCGCTCGGGCGAGGGCCGCAGCCGTCGCGCCGCGACCTCCGGACGATAGCCGCGCCGGAGCGAACCACAGCCGCGCCTGCGCGAAGCGCCGGGGCGCGGATCCGCCCCGGCGCGATACCGTCGGGGCGGCGAACGAGATGGCGAGGAGGCGATTGCGATGGGCGAGGTGGCGCACGATCTGCCGGCGGGCACGGTCGAATGGATCGAGGAGACGGGCGGCGGCACGATCGCCCACATGCATCGTCACGTCGCGCGGCGCGAGGCGTGGGTGGTCGACGTCGCGCGGCCCGACGGCAGCACGCTCGAGGGCTTCCTGCGCCTGCAACGGGATCCGGCGGGCGTCGATCCGCGGCGACTCGAGCGGGAGACGCGTATCACGCAGGCGCTCGAGCGGACCGATATCCCGGTGACTCCGGTCTACGGCTGGAATCCGGAGCTGCGGGCGACGCTCTTCGCGCGGGACCCGGGCCGATCCGACATCGACAAGCTCGACGATCCGAAGCGACAACGCGCGATCATGGAGGACTTCATGCACGTCGTCGCGCGGCTTCATCAGCTCGATCTCGATCGACTCGAGATCGACGACGTGATGGGAGCACGACCCGCGAACGCGCGCGAGACCGCCCTCGGCGAGGTCGACGTGATCGTCGACCAGTGGAAGCACTTCCTGCCCGACTATCGAGACCCGCTCACGAGCTACGGACTCGACTGGCTGCGCCGCTTCGCGCCCGAAGAGGTCGCCCGCGTGTCGCTCGTGCAGGGCGATACGGGTCCGGTCAACTTCATGTTCCAGGGCGATCGCGTGAGCGCCGTCGTCGACTGGGAGATCGGCCATTGGGGAGACCCGATGGAGGACCTCGGCAATATCGTCGTGCGCGAGATGTGGAATCCGTGCGGCGGTCTGACGGGTCTCTTCGATCTCTACGCCGAGCTGTCCGGCATTCCATACTCGCGCTTCGCGGCCCAGTACTACGCCGTCCATCAGAACGTGCGGGGCATGATCCCGATCCACTTCGTCTGCCTGAACGCCCACCCCCAGGAATCGCTCGCCTGGTACCTGACCTATCGCTACGTCGGGGATCGCACGACGTGCGAGATGCTGGCCATGGCGATGGAGATCGAGATCGAAAGACCGACGTTTCCGGAGGACGAGGGCGAAGGCGACGTGCTGGCCGATGCTGCGCGCTATGCCCAGCGTCACGACGTCGAGCCACGGCTCGAAGACGCCTTTGCGCGCCAACGCGCCCGCGACGTCGAGATCCTGGTCGACTGCATGGATCGCAAGCGTCGCTACGGCGGCGCCATCGAGGCGATCGAGTGCGACGAGATGGGCGAGCTGTTGGGCAAGCGGCCCGCAACGGTCGCCGACGGGAATGCGTCGCTGTGTGCCGCGATCGAGGCGCGGCGACTCGAAGACCCGCCGCTCGTGCGTTATCTCGCGCGCAAGGCCTATCGCGACGAGTGGCTCTATCAGCCCGCCGTCGCCCTCTACCCCGACCGCGTCTGGGCGGAGCTCGACTGATCCGGCGCCGCGAGCTCTTCTGCTCGATCGCCCGAAACCGCCGCCCGTCACGGTGGAGAAGATGCAGTCGACCGGCAGCCGTGACGCGAGTCACCGACCCGTCCGAGGGTCACGTCGATCCGCGGAAGCGCTCGGAATGGTCCGGGCCGAGTGAGGTCGAGCGTGTCGCTATTCAGTCGCCGGATCCCCTACGACCGCAAGCGTCTGCTGGAGCGTGCATCAGCGCTCGCATCGGGTTGGCGTTGGCGACGGGCGCTCGCGCTCTACCGTCAGGTGCTGGCGGCCGAGCCGCATCAGGCGGAGATCCACGGGCGCGTGGCACCGCTGCTCGCGCGATCGGGACGAGACTTCGAGGCCTGGGAGTCGTTCCGGATCGCGGTCGAGGCCTGTCTGCGCGAGGGCGACGACGCGAGCGCGCGGACGCTCGAGCAGCAGGCGGTGCGCGCGATGCCGCGGAGCCCCGAGGCCTGGCGTGCACTCGCGCGGACCGAGCTCAGTCGCGGGCGCCCGCAAGAGGCCGTGCGCCTGCTGGTCGAGGGCAGCCAGCGGCTCGCCCGGCGCCGGACGCGCGGCGCCGCGATCATCCTGCTGCGGGATGCACGTGAGATCGACCGCTGGAGCCCGGCGGTCGTGTTGCCGCTCTGCCGTCTGCTCTCGCGCGATGGTCAGGCCGGCGAAGCGCTCTTCCTGCTCGATCACCTCGAGCAGAAGGCGACCGGCGACGCCGTCTACCGCGCCCATGCACTCGCCTTCCGCATCGACCCCAGCCTGCGTCACGCCTGGCGCTATCTGCGCAGCGCCCTCGAGCGTCGTCGCTCGGCGCCGGCGCGCGGCGGCCTCGGCCGTGGCTTGGCGACGCGTTCCTGAGGCCAATCGACCCCGAATCGTGCGTCGCAGCCGATTCCGCTGAGAATCGATTCGCGCGCTGCCGTGGCGGCCCCGTGTGCGGGTTCAATTCCGATCGGATTCCGGCCGATTCAGATACGGGGGCCCGAGCGGGTGTCCCCGGAATCGGCGGAGCGAGCGGTGGCCAGTCTCGACGAGCTGAAGATGGACGCGGACGAGCGACGTTGGTGGATGCGCGTACGCGCGCGCGGCGCACTCTGGTTCGTCGTGAACAAGGGACTGCTATTTCTGTGCCTCTATCCCGCCGCCGGCTGCGGTCTGCTCGGCTGGCCCTGGAGCACGAGCCTGCTGGTCGAGGCCTGGCTGCTCGGATTGGTCGCGGGGAGTCTGGTGTGGATGCGCAAGGAGCTGCGATTCCGCTTCACGCTCGATCAGGAAGGGCTCGCCCTGCCCGATCCGCACGACGAATGACGCAACCAACCCGGCGCGTCGAAGGCGGGGGTCCGGACGCAATGGCTGCCGCGCCGGGACGTGGACGCGCCGCGAGATGAGCGTGCTCTGGCTGACTCTCGCGATCGCCGGCACGCTCGCGATCTTCGCGACGACGCGCTCCGGTCGCGCGCTCCTGGCACATACGCGACTGCGCGATCGCATCCCGGGCGCGGCCAACACACGGGACGTGCGCTACCTGCTCGATGCTTGCGAGGGTGACCGTCGGCGCGTCGAACGACTGCTGTCGGTCGAGCGCGAGCGCTATCCGGATCTCAGCGAGGCCGAACACTATCGACGGGCGATTCGCAAGATCCTTCGGGCGCGCAGCTCGGATCCGGACTAGCCCGGTCGGGATCGGCGGTCTGGCGCCGCGCGGATCCTCGTGAGTCGGGCTGTCGGCGCAAATCGGTCGCGACCACGCCGAGGCGGTAGGTCGGCACGCGAGTGCGACGGACGGCATGGGAACGGGTTAGATTCGTGGTGTGGCGACCGAATCGAATCACGTGCCCGGGCTCGACGACGGCGACTCGCTCGCGGTCTTCGCACCCGAGCGGCCCGGTCGCGACATGCGTTATGCCGGGCTCGTCTGTCGCTGTGGCGATCGGGTCTTCCACCTGGCGGGTTGGCCGAAGCTCGCGACGGGTCGCGGCGGGTTCTTCTGGCGGTCGTTTTCGCGGGTCTTTCGTGAGGCGCGGGTCGTGACCGAGGCCGGGGAGCCGGTCGAGTCCCCGTATTGGCTGCCGCTCTTCGCGACCTGCGATCGCTGTGGTCGAGTGACGGCGATCTTCGACGACGCGCGCGTAGCGGATCGCCTGGCGCCGGCGCGTCGCGCCGAGCCGCGCGAATCCTATCGCTGTCGCGTGTGTCGGCGTGGGGCCGTCGCGATCGTCGTCGGTCACGCGAGCGACCCGCTCGAGCGCGACCGGATGGACTGCGAGGTCGTCGTGCGGTGTGCGCGCTGTCTGCGGCAGGCGCGGGTCGCCTGGGCCGTCGGACGAGCGAGCGAGCAGGAAGCCCGACTCGACGCACTCTACGGGCGCCGTTAGGCGCGGAGGTCATGAGAATCCGACCCGGTCGTGCCGTGCAGCGGATCGGCGAGCCCGTCGCGCGCCGCGTTCGATCGCAGGGCGCCTGGCGCTCGCGAGGACTTCGTCGGGTGCTGCTCGTGGGATTGCTCGCGTCGGTCGTCGGCTCGATGCTCGCTTGCTCCGAGCCGGATCGCGAGATCCTGGCCGGCCTGGACGAGGCGGAGCAGGCGCGCTTTCGAAATGGTCGTCAGGCGGCCGTGCCCTGTTGGACCTGCCACGACCTCAAGGGTGAGGTCAAGAAGGTCGGCCCATCGCTGCGCGGCGTCTACGGTCGAATGTCCGGGCGCGCCCCGGACTACGCGGCCTCCGCCGCGCTGCGTGCGGCGAGCATCGTCTGGGACGATCGCAGCCTGGCGGCCTTCCTGTCGGATCCGGCCGGCTTCGTGCCGGGCAATCGCATGGTGTCGCCGCCCGTGCGCGACCCGCGCACACTCGCCGACCTGCTCTTCTACCTGCGGCGGGTGAGCGCGTCCGACACGGCGCCGGCGCGTGACTCGGCCGGTCGGGATCGATGAGATTTTCTCTATGCTTCTCCGACCCCGGCGCAATGGAGCCTTTCGATGGACGCGACTGACCCGCAGGATCCGCCCCACGAGATGCTCGCGAAGCGTTTTCGCGCGATCCGGGACGTCTCGACGCGACTCTGCGAGACGCTCACGCCCGAGGACTGCGCCGCCCAGTCGATGCCGGATACCAGCCCGGCCAAGTGGCATCTGGCGCATACGAGCTGGTTCTTCGAGACGTTTCTCCTGACGCCGCAGGGCCAGGACTACGACGCCTTCCATCCGCGATTCGAGATGCTCTTCAACTCCTACTACAACAGCGTCGGCGAGCAATTCCCGCGACCCGATCGCGGACTCTTGACACGCCCGAGCTTCGACGAGGTCGTGCGCTACCGAAGCCACGTCGATCGCGCGCTGGGGGCTCTGCTCGAGCGACCGACGCGGCTCCCGATCGAATCGCTCGATCTGGTCGAGCTCGGTCTCCATCACGAGCAACAGCATCAGGAGCTGCTGCTGACGGACGTGAAGCACCTGCTCGCGCAGAATCCGTTGGCGCCGGTCTATCGCCGGACGAAGACGCCCGAGTCGGGCGCCGCCCAGCCACTCGACTGGCACGGCTACGAGGGCGGTCTGGTCGAGATCGGTCACGCGGCGTCGACGTCCGGAACGAATCGGCCAGGTAATCTCGATCGCTTCGCATTCGACAACGAGTCGCCCCGTCATCGCGTGCACCTCGAGCCCTTCGAGCTGGCGTCGCGCGCGATCCGAAACGGGGAGTACACCGCCTTCATCGAGGACGACGGCTATCGGCGTCCGGAGCTCTGGCTCGCCGAGGGCTGGACGAAGCTGGGCGAGCTCGGTTGGCAGGCGCCGCTCTATTGGACGCGCCGCGACGATCGTTGGTGGCAGTTCACGCTCTCGGGGGCGCGCCCCGTCCGCAGCGAAGAGCCGGTCTGCCACCTGAGCTTCTTCGAGGCCGACGCCTTCGCGCGCTGGGCCGGCTGTCGCCTGCCGACCGAAGCGGAGTGGGAGCACGCGGCCGTCGAGGTTCCGGTCGAGGGCAACTTTCTCGAGAACGGCCGCCTCCATCCCGAGCCGTTACCCGACCGGGCTGCCCATCGCGGACCGCTCCAGCTCTTCGGCGACGTATGGGAGTGGACCGCGAGCCCCTACTCGGCCTATCCGGGCTACCGGCCCGCGGCGGGTGCGATCGGCGAATACAACGGCAAGTTCATGTCGAGCCAGATCGTCTTGCGGGGCGGGTCGTGTGTGTCGCCCCGCTCGCATCTTCGCGCCAGCTATCGCAACTTCTTCCCGCCGGATGCGCGCTGGCAATTCAGCGGCCTGCGTCTCGCCCGCGATCGTCGCTGACCCATTCGCGGGCCTAGCGCCGACCCGAGGGTTGCGGCGACACCCGAGGTGAGATGAGCGCGCCCGAAGCCGATCCGAAACTGACCTTCGCACTGGCCCTACTGGCCGGCATGTTCGCGCAGGCGATCGCGCGGCATCTGCGGATCCCCGGGATCGTGCTGCTCCTGATCGCGGGCGTGGCGCTCGGCCCCGACGGTCTCGGCTGGGTCCAGCCGCGCCATCTGGGCGAGGGGCTCTTCGCGATCGTCGACTTCGCCGTCGCGATCATCCTCTTCGAGGGCGGCCTGAACCTCAAGCTCTCCCGTCTGCGGAGCTCGGGCACCGCGATTCGTCGCTTGATCACCTGGGGCGCCATCATCACGCTCGTCGGCGGCGCTCTGACCACGCATTTCTGGCTCGGTTGGGGACTGATGCAGTCGCTGCTCTTCGGCGGTCTCGTCGTCGTGACCGGGCCGACGGTCGTCAACCCGCTCGTCTCCCACCTGCGACTCAAGCCGAAGATCGGGACCGTGCTCGAGGCCGAAGGGGTCCTGATCGATCCGATCGGCGCGATCCTTGCGGTCGTGCTGCTCGAGCTCGCCTTGTCGAGCGATCCCGGATCGCTCCTGCTCGTCCAGGGTGGCGCGGGGCTCGCGCGCATCGCCGCCGGCAGCGTCCTCGGCATCGCGCTCGGATTCGTTCTCGCGCGCATCCTGCGGATCTCGAAGCTGTTGCCAGAGGGACTCGAGAACGTCTTCGTGCTGTCGGCGGTGCTGCTGCTCTACGCGGGCTCGGAGCTCGTGTTGTCGCATAGCGGCGTGCTGGCCGTGACGCTGGCGGGTGTCGTCGTCGGCAACACGCGCTCTCCCGTCGAACGCGACCTGCGCGAGTTCAAGGATCAGCTCACCGTCATGCTGATCGGCCTGCTCTTCGTTCTGCTCGCGGCCGACGTCCGCTTCGAGCAGGTCCAGGCGCTCGGCTGGGCGGGCCTCGGGGTCGTCGCGAGCCTGATCCTGATCGTGCGCCCGCTCTGCGTCTGGCTCTGTACCCGCGGCACCGATCTCGAGAGTCGCGAGCGGCTCTTCCTCGCCTGGGTCGCGCCCCGCGGCATCGTCGCTGCGGCGATCGCGTCCCTCGTGTCGGCGGACCTCGAGCGCGCTGGCATGGCCGGGGGTGTCGAGCTGCGGGCGCTCGTGTTCCTGACGATCGCCGTGACCGTGACGCTGGCGGGCCTGTCGGCGGGCGTCGTGGGCAGCCTGCTGGGCGTGCGCCTCGGCAAGCGCGACACGGTCGCGATCCTGTCGGCACAGACGCTCGGACTCGCGCTCGGCGAAGAGCTGCGCCGCGGTGGCGTCGCGGTCGTGTTCCTCGATTCGAATCCCGACGGCGTGCGCCGTGCGGAGGAGTCGGGATTCTCGGTCGTCTATGGAGACGCGCTCCAGGAGACGGTGATGCAGCGGGCGCGCTTCGCTTCCGTCCGCACGGTCGTCGCGCTGACGGCCAATCGCACGCTCAACAGCGTCTTCGTCTCCCGCGCGCGGGAGCGATTCGGCGTCGACAACGGCCTCGTCGCGACCTCGGAGGCGGGCGTCGGCCTGCTGACGGAGCAGGTCGGCAGCGGCCGGGCCCGGATCGTCTTCGACGGTCCCCACGACGTCGAGCGTTGGGACGTGCGCGGCCGTCGCGGCGACGTCGTCGTCGAGTATTTCGCCTATGTACCGCCCGAGAAGAAGAAGGACGAGGACACGACGGAGACGACGGCGCCCGGCGGCGGTCTGAGCGAGCGCTTCGTCGTGCTCACGGTCGACCGCGGCGGGCAGACCTTCGTGATGGACGACAAATGGTCGGCACGCAAGGGCGATCAGGTCTCGGTGGCGATCCACGGGCCCGAGCACGAGGATGCACTGCGCGAGCTCGCGGGCCGCGGCTGGCAGCCCGTGACGGCGGAGCAGGCCGAGCCGGGGAGCGAATCCGGCGCCGCGGGCGAGGCCGAGACGGACGGCGGGGCGGCAGCGACCGAGCCCGCGGCGACAGGGGGCTCGAGCGACGCAGCCGGACGGTCGCGCGGCGAGCGAGGGCGATGGGGGCGAGATTCGCGGCCAAGTGTGAAGATCTTCACGGTGGCCCGGGGCGTTCGCGCCGACCCTGGCCCGTAAGCAATCTCACATAGCGTCGCATCGCGACCGGATTCGACGACGACAGCGCACGACTGAGAGGACTACAGCATGGACCGCCGAGAACTGCTTTCGAAGGTGTCGCTCTTCTCGTCCCTGGGCGACAAGGAGCTCGATCTCCTGCTCCAGGCGACGACGACCAAGCGACTCAAGGCGAAGGAGGTGCTATGCCGCAAGGGCGATCCCGGCAATCAGCTCTACGGTGTCCTGTCCGGCGCGCTCAAGGTCGCGACGACGGGGACGGACGGCAAGGACGTGATGTTCGGTCTGATGGGACCGGGCGAGGTGATCGGTGAGATCGCGCTGCTCGACGGTGAGGAGCGGAGCGCGACCGTCACGGCGGTCGAGCCCACGGAGCTCCTCACGCTCCATCGACGCGAGCTGATTCCCTTTCTAGAGACGAATCCCCGGGCGGCGATCGGCCTGGCCGGCGTGCTCGCGGCACGCGTGCGTCAGCTCTCGGATCGCGCCGAGGATCGCCAGACGATGCCGCTGCCGGCGCGGATCGCGAAGCGCCTGCTCGCCCTGTCGGAGCAATACGGAAAGCACCCGATCGTCGGCGGGCCGGTCGAGGTACGGATGCCGCAGCAGGATCTCGCGGACATGGTCGGGACGACGCGGGAGAGCGTGAACAAGCAGCTGCGGGCCTGGGAAGAAGAGGGGATCGTCGAGCTCGGTCGGGGGCGGGTCGTGTTGAAGAATCCCGAGGCGCTCGAGGCGGTGACGAGTACGTTCGAGCTCTAGCGGGGGCGGCAGAGATCCCCGCTGATGATTGCCGTGCAGAGGGGGCTCGGCCGTGCCGCCGTCGTCGGCGTTGCGGCGGGGCTATTGAGGGGTGTATTTGCGGAGCTTTCTCTGCAGGCTCTGGCGGTGGAGGCCGAGTCTTCTCGCGGCTTGGGAGATGTTGCCTTCGCATTCGGCGAGCACGAATTCGATGTACTCGCGTTCGTGTCGGTAGAGGCTCTGGAACTCGTCGGGGATCGGGACCTCGCCCTCTTCGTCTTCGATCTCGAACAGCGCGCGTTCGACCTGGTCGACGTCGGTCGGCTTCATCAGGTAGCCGACGGCGCCGAGCTTGGTCGCCTTGACCGCCGTTGCGATGCTGCCGTAGCCGGTCAGGACCACGGCACGTGCCTCGGGACAACGAGCGAGGATCTTCTGGATCGCGTCGAGACCGGAGTCGGCGCCCAGGCGCAGATCGACGACGGCGTAGTCGACCTCGAGTGGATCGATCGCGTCGAGCGAGGGCCAGATCGCGCGCGCGTTCGACGCGATAGCCGCGGTCGCGTAGCTCCGAGCCGAGGGTGTCGGCGAAGCGGTCGTTGTCCTCGACGATCAGGAGCGAACGGCCTGCGTCGTCTCCGTTCGCGTTCGCGGCGCTGCCAGCACCGCCTGGATCGGGCGGGGCCAGCGGACGTTCCTCGATTCGGGGGAGTCGTCGGGTCAGCCATTCTGGGGTCTCCAGGCGGGTGCGGGAATCGAAACCGGGTCGGGCGCCTCGGCGCTCGAGCTCGCCGGGACGAGCGGCAGCGAGATGCGCGCGACGGCGCCGCCGAATTCGCGATCGTCGAGGGTGAGCTCGGCGCCGATCGCCTCGGCGAGCGAGTGAACGTAGTAGAGCCCGAGTCCCACGCCTTCGGGCTTCGTCGTCACGAAGGGCTCCCCGAGATGACGCCGCACGACCTCGGGCCAGCCCGAGCCGCGATCCTGGACACAGAGCTCGGCGCGATTCGCGTGTCGCTGGACGACGATCTCGACCTCGCTGCGTGGGCCGCCGGACTCGATCGAGTTGTCGAAGAGGTTGATCAGCGCCTGCGAGAACGCGACGGGCGGCAGCAGCACGCGCTTCGGGCCGCGCCCGTCGCTGAGGAACGGGAAGGTCGCCTCGTCGTGGACACGTCCGACGCTCTCGCAGACCTGCCGCACGAGCGTCTCGAGGTCGACGACCTCGAGTGAGAGTCGATCGGGATGAAGCTGCGAGCCCGCCATGTGGCGAAGGATGTCGCCACATCGTTCGAGCTCTTCGACCGCGGTCTGCAGATCCTCGTCGTCGGCGAGGTCACGCGCGCGGGCGACGCGCTTGAGCCGCAGCTGGGCCGTGTTGAGCGGCGTCGCGAACTCGTGGGAGAGCCCGGCCGCGAGTGCGCCGACCGCGCGCAGGCGATCGATCCGCGTCTTGCGGGCCTGGGCCTCCGCGAACCAGACCTTGAGACTGTCGAGCGTCGTCGAGAGCCAGGCCGTGAGGATCCAGAAGACGAGCGCGACCACGATCTGGGCCGGGAACAGGATATTCGCGGGCAACAGCGTGCCCGCCAGCCCGGGCGGGATATGGCTGTTGAACTGGATCACGCCGAGACACGCGATCAGCAGGCCGAAGAAGACGAGACCGAGTCGACCTTCGAGCAGCAGCGCGCCGAGCACCGAATGGACCATCAGGATCGGGACCATCGGATTCCAGGCGCCGCCCGTCAGGATCAACAACGCCGACAGGGCGAAGATGTCCGCGCCGAGCTGGACCATCAGGTGGCCAGGGCTGCCGGTGCTGCCGCGGCGCAGACCGATCCAGGTGCCCAGATTGAGCAATACGAGCAGGGCGACGACCGCGCAGTAGCGCGGGAGCATCGTCGGCTCGAGGACGTCGAACTCGAGCGCCGGCACGATCGAGAGCAGCTGGGCCGCGATCGCGACCCACCGCAGGCGAACGACCCAGGCGAGCTTGGCGGTGCTCTGCTCGGGATCGGCGGTGATCGGCGGGTCGAAAAGGGATCGGAAGGTCTCGAGCATGACGGCAACCGGCGCGAACGTAGCAGTTGGCCGTCCGGCGATCTCCAGCCGGCGATTCTCAAGCCGCGCGATCGGCGAGCCGACGAGTCGGATTGGCCCGCGGGAATCCAGGCCCGGACGTCGGCTCGGCCGTGCCCGTGAGAACGACTGGAATCGGAGAGAATCGGATGCGGATGCTCGTCCTGTTTGGATCGCTATTGACGGGCTTGTCGGGCTCGGCGCAGGCGGCGGACTACGCGAGTGCATTCGGCTTCGGGATCAGCGTCCCCGACGTCTACCTCGTCCTGAGTCGTGCCGAGGTCGAGAAGAACGCCGCCACCTTTCTGGCACCCGATGGCTCGCCGAGCGATCGCTTCCACGCCGTCGCGCCCAACATGCGCCGCGACGTCTTCGATCGGATCCGTTCGGGCCAGCTCGAGATCTTCTATCGCCAGGAAGGGATCGAGGGCGCGTTCGTCGACAACGTGAACGTGATGCTGCAACCGGCCGCGCTGCCGTCTTCCTCGGAGCAGCTCGGCGTGCTCTGTCGACTGCTGCCGCGCGAGTTCTCGCGCGTCTTCGGACGACCGATCGGCATGGACAAATGCGAGCTGCGCCGCACCGCGGGTCGCCCCGCCCTCTACATCCAGTTCGAAGGCGCGATCCCGGGCACGACGACGCTCCAGTACCAGGTCGAGCGTCGCGTCGGCGAGACGATCGTGATCACGGCGACGGCCGCCCGTGCGAATCTGCCGCGCATGATGGGCGAGTTCGAAGAGATGGTGGGGTCGATCCGCCTGCACTGAGATCGCGCGCCGCCGGCGCCCACATCTCGGCCCGGGTCCAGCGGGCGACGCCCGGCGACATCGGCGAGGGATCGCTCCGTATCCCCGAGTCGCGAGGCCCGAGATCGACCCAGCCTACCCGGCCGCCCCGCGGCGTGCGATCCTTTCGCGTCCGCCCTGACGAGCCGGAACGAGGAGATTGGCCGTGTCGAGATCGACGATCGCAGCAGCGGCAGCAGCCGTGGCAAACCCTGAGAAGCGCGCGACCGGTCCGGTCGCTGCAGGCCGCGTCGTCGTCGCGGCCCTCGTCCTGATGGTCGCGGTCATCGGCGCTGCGCCGGCGTTCGCGCATGGGCCGACGATCGAGATTTCACACCAGGAGATGAAGCCGCCGCTGCTCAATCTCTTCGTCGGAACGACGGTCCACTTCGCGAATACGGTCGCCATGCCCGGTGGCCACGTCGTCGTCGACGCGAGCGGCACGCTCGAGAGTCCGCCGCTCGCCGAGCCGGGAGACGGCTGGCACTACACGTTCGAGACCGAGGGGACCTTCGACGTGTTCGTGAAGCAGCACCCGGACGCTCGGGCACGAATCGTCGTCGTTCCGAAGCGCGGCCGCTGAATCCGGGTGCGCTCGGTCGAGTGCGACCGGGCATGGGGCTCCGGGCGGCGCGGCTCAGTCGTAGCGCGGGAAGCGCGCCAGGAACTGGCTCATGTCGCCGAAGCTGCGTTCGGGATCGAGCAGGAGGTCGTACGTGGCCGGTCCGCTCGCCGGAACCGGGGACGGTCCCTTCTTGCGCCCCGACTTCTTCGCGCCGTCGTCGACGGGCTCCTTCCCGAACTCCTCGATTCGCCGGTAGAGGGCGTCCCAGGTCTCCTGGGGATCGTCCATGTCGATTTCGATCGTGAGCTTGGCCATCGGACCTCCTGCTTGTCAGTCGCGGCCGGGGATCGTGCTCGGGTCGCGCGGGCCGGGGCCCGACGGGACCGGGGGTCGAAGCAGAATCCATGGGCGGCGATGCCGCCCGTAGACAAGCTAAAGGATTGTCGTCGACGCACAACTGAATGCCGCGCGAGACATGATTTTGGGCGGCACGCGTCTGCGGATCCGGTCACATACATGATCGTCCAATCAACGAAATATGCTCGTGAGGGAGCCCACGTTCGATTCTGATGTCCCCTCAGGAAAATGTGTGCGAACATCACAAGAAATTTCGGGTAAGGTGGAAACCATGACGCAGCCCCACACGCCTTCGAGTCCCGCCGAGCCGGCCGTTTCGGCCGCCGCTTCGAACCAAAACGGAAGCCCACCGCGCCCGGCCAATGGCCCGGTCGGGTCCCAGCCGGAGGCCGCGACGACGGTCCTGATGCAGACGCCCGAGGACGCGCCGCTGCCGGACCTGCCCGACCCGACCGACGACGTGCTGGTCGATCAGGCGGGTCGACCGCTCGGGCCGCGCGCGCTCCAGACTCGCAGGCGGATCCTGGAGGCGACGATCACGCTGCTGGCCGAGAAGCCGATGCGCGACATGCGCGTGATCGACATCGCCCGCAAGATCGGATCGTCACCGGCCACCTTCTATCAGTATTTCAAGGACGTCGAAGACGTCGTGGCCCATCTCGCCGGTCGCGTGAAGGAAGCGACGCCCGAGCTCGTCGAGCTGATCGGTGGCGAGTGGGAGGGTCGCGAAGGACACGAGCGCGGGCGTCGGATCGCCAATCTCGTGATCGACCACTGGGAGAAGTACGCGCCGGTGTTGCGAGCGCGCAACAATGCCTCGGACGAGGGGAACATGGCGCTCCGGGAAGAGCGCATGGCCGCGATGATGCCGCTCGTCTACGCGTTCCAGGCCGCGATCGAACGTGGCCAATCGCAATCGAGCCATGCGACGGGCGACGGGACCGGCGAGGCCGACGGCTGGCGCGCCGGCCACGTCGATCCGCTGGTCGGCGCGACGGCGGTCACCTCGGTTCTCGAGCGGTTGTCGATGTATCACGCCTGGATCGAGGATCTCGGCGCGTCCCGCGAGGCGCTCGTCGAGACGATGGCGACGCTTCTGCAGGGCATGATCACGTCGCGTCGCTGAGCGCGCGCACAGCTCGACGCGCACGCCGAGGCGGTCGGCGCATCATTCGTGCCGCGTCCGCGGCGCGAAGACCGACTCATTGATCTCGACCGCGGTCTCGGCGCGCAGGGTGTCGAGGTAATCGCGCAGCGCCTCGTCGCCGCGTCGCCGGACGAGATCCTGGCGCACCAGGTCGACGATCTCCGAGAGCGGCGGCTGGCTAGCTGCTTCGCGCTCGACCGGCGTCGCGAGGTAGACGCCGCTGCGCGTCTCGATCGGCTCGCTCCAGACGCCGGGCTCGAGCGCCAGCAGGACCTCGAGGATCGCGGGCCCCACGTAGTCCCGCACCTTCGAGGCGGGCAGCAGCACGTCGGGCAGGCGCGAGACCTGCGAATCGGCGAGTGCCGACTCGACGGCGTCGGCCGACTCCCCGGCCCGCAGTCGCACGAGCGCCTCGCGTGCGCGGAGCCCGGCCGCCTCGCCGGGCCGCTCGGCGAAGTAGACGACGCGCGCCCGGAGTCGTCCGGGTCGCGTAAAGAAGTCGAGATTCTCCTCGTAGTGTCGCGCGACGTCACGCTCGCTCGGCGCCTCGCGATCGGCCTCGCTCACGATCGAGTCGATCAGGCCGGAGGTCAGCTCGCCACGTACGCGGCGGTCGACGACGGCCAGGCCGAGCTCGAGCGCGCGCTGGACGAGCAGCTCTTCGTCGATCATCCGGTCGAGCACCCGTCTTCGCATCGCGTCGTCGATCGGGTTGCGCAGGTCGCTCTCGACCCCGGCGAGCACGCGTTCGTAGTCGACCCGTCGGATGCTGCGCTCTCCGACGACAGCGGCCGTCTCGGACGCGAGCGGGATCGCGCCCGGGCTCGTCTCGAGCAGGCCGAAGGTCGCCAGCGCGAGGCCCGCAGCTGCACCGGCGGCGAGCAGCCAGGGCGCCGTGCGACTCGCCTCGCTCGGCGGGTCCGACGGCGCGGGGGCTGGATCGACGGCCGTCGTTGCGTCGCGCGACGCTGGGTCATGCTCGGGTGTCATCCCGTTCCTTCGGCTCGCGCAGATGGCGGGCGCCGAACATACCGCAGCGTCGCGCCCGCCGTGTCGCGCCCGCTCTGCCGTCGGACTAACTTTTGGCGGCGAAGCGTCGGCTGGAAGCCGGCGAACCCTTTCGATCCCGGCCGCATCGGCGCGACGCGCCAGGGAGAGCCCAGGTCCATGCATCTGAATCTCGGATCGATCCTGCTCGCGCACGCGAACGAGAAGCCCGAGGCGACCGTGCTGCGTGCGGGCGAAGCGCGCCTCAGCTACGGCGAGCTCGATCGCGCCGCGCGCGGTGTCGCGACGAGTCTGCTCGCGCGCGGTGTCGTGCCGGGCGACAAGGTGGCACTGCTCGTGCCGAACGTGCCGGAGTTCACGATCGCCTATTTCGGCATCCTCTATGCGGGTGCGACGGTCGTTCCGATCAACGTGCTCGCGGCGGCGCCCGAGGTCACCTATTTCCTGGAGGACTCGGGCGCGCGCGTGCTGATCGTCCATCCGCTCTTCGAGGCCGCCGGGCGCGACGGGGCGGAGCCGCTCGGGGCCGACGTGGTGCTCGCCGTCGCCGACGCGAAGGACGATGCGAACGGCACGGACACGATCGGGACGCTCGCGCTCGCGGATCCGATCGACGAGCCCCATCGCAGCTCGCCGCAGGACACGGCCGTCGTCCTCTACACCTCGGGCACGACGGGCAAGCCGAAAGGCGCCGAACTCACGCACTCGAATCTGCTGCTCAACTCGGCCGTCGTCGCGCCGAAGCTCATGCCCGAGACGAGCGAGGGCCATCGGGCTCTGGCGAGCCTGCCGCTCTTCCACTCCTTCGGCCAGACGGTGATCCAGAACGGCATGATCGCGACGGGTGGAAGCTTCACGCTGCTGCCACGCTTCACGCCCCAGGAGGCCTTCGAGCTGATCGAACGCGATCGCGTCACGATCTTCGCGGGCGTACCGACGATGTACTTCGCATTGCTCCACCACAAGGGCGATCGTGCCTACGACGTGTCGAGTCTCTCGGGCTGCATGACGGGCGGCGCGCCGATGCCCGTCGAGGTCATGAGCGCCTTCGAGGAGAAGTTCAACGTTCGGATCCAGGAGGGCTTCGGCCTCTCCGAGACGTCACCGATCGCGAGCTTCATGACGCTCGACAAGCCACGCAAATCGGGGTCGATCGGCTACCCGGTCTGGGGCGTCGAGATGTGCATCGTCGACGAGGACGATCGGCGTCTGCCGGACGGCGAGCGGGGCGAGATCTGCATCCGCGGTCACAACATCATGAAGGGCTACCTGAATCGGCCCGACGCGACTGCCGAGGCGCTTCGGAACGGCTGGTTCCACTCGGGTGATATCGGCTACCGCGACGAGGACGGATGTTATTTCATCGTCGACCGCAAGAAGGACATGATCCTGCGCGGCGGCTTCAACGTCTATCCGCGCGAGGTCGAAGAGGTCCTCTACGAACACGAGGCCGTCGCCGAGGCGGCCGTGCTCGGCGTGCCGCACGAGAGCCATGGCGAGGAGGTCAAGGCCGTCGTCGCACTCGCCCCGGGCAAGTCCGTGACGCCCGAGGAGCTCGAGCGCTACTGCAAGGATCGCCTCGCGGCCTACAAATACCCGCGCATCGTCGAGATCGTCGACGCCCTACCCAAGGGCCCGACGGGCAAGATTCTCAAGCGAGAGCTGCGCGACGCCTGAGCGTCCCGCGGCTTGCTCCGACTTGGCCCGGACCTGGCCCGAGTCGACGACTCCGGACGCCGTCCGCGACCCGCCGCGCGACGGCTTCCCATTCGGGTGAGTTGAATTCAGCCCACTCGATTTTCGTTTTTTCTTCGCAGTGCGTGACCCCTTCTGTCACTTCAGGTCCCCACTATCGAGTTGGTCGGGCGCCACCCCCCAAGCAGACCCCAACCCCGGCGCCCGGCCACGCCGCCCGCCCGCCGCCCAGCCGCGGCCGGTTGCGGCGGCGGCGGCGGCGGCGGCATAGACAGGGGGCGTAGACAGGCGGGTTGGCGCGCCGGGTGGCGTGCTTACGAGGAGTCAGGAGCGAGGAGCCAGGAGGGAGCCCCCGATGTCGCGAATCGATACGAACCTGTCCGAGACGATCGTTCGCCGCCGCACGGCATCGCCGGTCGCAGGAATCGGCGGAGTCGGAGGCGCAGGCTCAGAGGAGCCGGGTCTCTCACCTCGCCTTCGCGCCGACCGAATGGGCGCCGCGCGGCCCCGGCCCAAACGGCGGCGAGGCCGACGAGAGGCGGGCGCAGCCGGATTCGGCGGTCGTCTCGCCAGCGCCCGTGACCGCACGTACGCGCAGGAGCGGAACGCGGCCGAGCGGGAGCGCGTCGAGAAGATGTTCGCCGGCGTCCCGGTCGCGCCCGATCCAGTCGTCGCGCGACGTTCGGGGCGCGTCGCCCCGGGTGCTCGGCTGCGGGTCGTGCCCGACGCGGGCTGTCCCGTCTGCGCGAGTACGAAGGTCGCGACCGACGAGGTCGCGCACGGCGGTCTGCTTCGGCTCTCCGAGTGCCTGCATTGTGACCATCGCTGGACGGAGCGCGTCCGACGCATGTCCGGCGCCGCCCACGGCGCCGCCGCGGGCCTCGCCCGCACGTCGATTCGACTCGACGGCCTGGCGAGCGATCGGCATGCTGGCGGCGATGGAACCGAGATCCCGCTCCTCGCAGGCGTCGACGCCTCCGCGACGTCGGAAGTCGCCGACGCCTCGGGAACCGCGAACGGTTCCTGAGGCGGGCTCCTCGCTCGACGCGCATCCGCGGGTCCATCGCTCCGTTGCTGCGTTGGCGAAGCGGCAGCCGGTGCGGATCGTGAGCCTGGTCCCGAGCCTCTCCGAAGCGCTCGTGGCGCTGGGGCTCGGGCTGCGGCTGGTCGGCGTGACAAAATATTGTGTCCACCCCGCCGGTGCCTTCGACGCCCTGCCGAAGCTCGGCGGAACGAAGGACGCGGACGTCGAGCGGATTCGAGCGATGCGGCCCGATCTCGTGATCGCGAATCGGGAGGAGAACACCGAGCGCGTCGTTCGCAAGCTCGCGGCGTGCGAGATCGACGTATGGGTGACCTATCCGCGTACGGTCGGCGAAGGCGCCGCATTGCTTGCGGAGCTCGCCGAGCTCGGCGCCTCGGATGACGCGCGAGCGCGCGTCGTCGAGCCCGTTCGCGAGGCGGTGGCGCGTGCCGAGGCCAAACGCGCCGCAGCCGCGTCGGAGCCGGCGAGCCCGGATCCGCGGCCCGCCGTCTTCTGTCCGATCTGGCGGGACCCATGGATGACGATCGCGCGCGATACCTACGTGCACGACATGATCGAGCTCTGCGGCGGGCGAAACCTCGCGGCGGACGGTCTGGCGGACACCCCGTCGACGCCGCCCGCGCCCGGCGTCGCGGCTGCCGCTCGCGCGAAGCGGCGCTATCCGATCGTGGCGCTCGAGGCCGTGCTCGCCGCCGGACCCGACGTGATCCTCTTGCCGGACGAGCCCTACGCCTTCGACGCCGGCGATCGCGCGGCGTTGCTGCGGCGCGACTGCCCGGCCGCCAGGGCCGGCCGGATCCACCTGATCGACGGCACCCTCGTCTCGTGGTACGGTCCGCGTATCGCCGAGGCAATTCGGGTACTTGGGGAGATTTTTGCGAATCCGTGACCGGTGGCGCGAGCGGCCGGTCGCAGGATGGGGCGGGGCCGGCGGGCGCTGCCGCGTTCGAGACGGATCGCGCGAATCGCGTCGGGTCCGGGGTTCCGGTGAGACGGAGGCCGTTCGGGGGTGCTGGGGGGCGCCGCCTGGAGTCTGCGACGTGCGATGATCCGCACGAGGATCCACGTACATCGCGAAAGGCTGGGCGAATCGAGGGCTGAGGGGAATCGGGTCGGGTGACCTGGCCTCGGCCGTTGGGAGCGTTCAGCTTCAGGCAACTTCCTCGCACAACTCGATCAAGAAGATGCGATCTCGTCCCGAAGAGAAGGGCGTAGATCGCGCGCAAGTGTGCCCTGAAACCGCCGTTCGCAGACGATTCCCGGGTCGGGCGAGCGTGGCTGGATCGAAATTCGCGGGGGTCCCGGTCGATGGAATGCCCGACTTCACGTTCCCAGGCGTGCACAGGGAGGTGCCAGGCGAAATGACGAATCATCGGAGCCAATCTCTCGGAGGCGGGCGCGATCCCGACCTCCGAAGCCCGGGTGGCGGGCGCAGGGCGTGGGCCCTGTGCGTCGCGTTCGGGCTGCTCGTCGTCGCATGGCCCACGCTCGCGGCCGAGATCGTCGACGTGCGGGTCGGGAGGCATCCCGATTTCACCCGCGTCGTCTTCGAGCTCGATCGCGCCGTCGGCTATCGGATCGAGCGTGCGGATTCGTCGCGAGGCGTCTCGGAGCTGGTCGTGTCGCTCGAAGCGGTCTCGTCGGCCGAGCGGATCGACTCGCCGAAATCGCTGATCCAGCAGGTCAGGCTCGAGCCGGTCGGCGCGCGCTCGGTCGCGCGTGTCCGTCTCGTGAAGGGCGGCCTGCGCATCAAGGAAATGATCCTCAACAACCCGCCTCGCATCGTGCTCGACGTGCTGAACGACGTGCCGGCGACGAAGGTCGCCGCACGCAAGAGCTCGAAGTCGTCGACGGCATCGAAGAAGGCGACGTCGACCGCCCAGTCCGCGACCAAATCCGCGGCCAAGCAAAGGGAAGAGGCGGCGGAGAAGAAGCTCGCCCAGGCCGCGCAGACCGCGAAGCAGGCGAAGGAGTCCGCGCGGGAGCGGGAGAAGGCCGAACGCGCGGCGAAGCGCGCCAGGGCCGAGGCGGATGCCAAGCAGGCGGAGCTCGAACGCGCCGCCCGCAAACGCCTGGCGGATAGCAAGGCGGCCGCTGGGTCCGCGGCCAGCAAGCTTCGGGACGAGACGACCAAGGCCGCCGACGCGACAGCGGACGCGGCGAAGACCGCGGCCGGGGCGGCGGCGTCGAAGCTCGCCGATACGAAGGACGACGCCAAGGCCGCCGTCGGAGATTCGATCGCCAAGGCCGAGCGGGCTGCGCGCGAGGCCGGCGACGCGGCTGCGAAGGCGGGGAAGGCCGCCGAGGATTCGTTGCGCGACGGGACGAAGGCGCTCGTCGGGGACGACGCCGCGCTCGCACGAGCCGACCAGGAAAAAGAGGCCGAGACGGGAGCGGCCGACGCGCGTGCGCGCGCGGCGGATGACGCCTCGGCGCGACTGGCGGATGCGGCTCGGGCAAAGGAGCGCAGGTCGGCCGCCGACGCAGAGAAGCGTGTCAAGCAGGCAAAGCCCGCCACGCCGCCCCCGATGGTCGCCCGGACCGATCGGTCGCAATCGGACAGCGGCTGGCTCACCTGGGCGTTGGCCGGCGTCGCTGCGATCGCGCTCGTCGCCGGTGGACTCTTCGTCGCGCGGCGCCGGGCCGGTGGCGAGGTGGACTTCCCGGACGAGGCCGGCGAATTCGATGCGGCGGGCGACGGGGGCGTCGAACGCCGCGGGCGAGTCGGGTCTATTCGGCGACCTCGGAAACGACGGCGAGCAGATGACGCTCGACGGGGGCGGCGGGTCCGCAGCCTCCGCGAGCGCAACGGATCGAGCGGCATCGACGGTCGTCGTGCCGGATGAAGAGAAAGAGTCGGAGTCGGTCGTGTTCGGCGATTCCGATCTCCCGAACGAGGAGAAAGACATGGACGATATGGAAGTGATTTCGCGCGAGCAGGTGAACGAGAGTCTGGGTGGAGCGATGCCGCCGGCCATGGCCGCCGTGCCCGAGGAGTTCCAGCAGATGATGGCGGAGATGACGCGTCGCATGGAGGCGCTCGAGAGCCGCTGTGACGAGCTCGTCGACGCGCGCGATCGACTCGAGCGACAGGTCGCCGCGCAGACCGAGGAGCTACGGGTCCAACGCGCCGCGATCGCCCGCACCCAGCGCGCGGTTCGCAATCTCGGCCGACCCGAGGAAGAAGAGCAGGAGCCGACCGAGCCGGCGCTGCGCGATCCGAACCAACCTTCACCCGAATAACACGCTCGACGGCAATCACGTGCGAACCGGAACGCGCACCCTGCTCGTCGCAGGGTGCGCGTTTCGCATTTCAGATCCGCGGTCCGCGGCAGGGCCGTCTTCCGAGTACGATCGCGTCACGTCGGCTCGCCTCGAGCGGGGTGACGTCGTGCGAAGCCGCCCCAAACGCGGCCTCCGCGTCCGGAATCGGTCAGGCCGAGCCGTCCGAAGCGGCGAGCATCGCTCCGAGAGCACCCGCATGAGCACTGCGCGGAAGCACGATCGTCTCGAATCCCGCCACGCGGCCGATCAGCCGAAGTGTGTCGACGATCTGCGCGTTTGCGAGCAAGGTCGCTCCGCCGTAGACGATCCGCGACAGACCCTGCGCGTCGGCGTGCGCGTTCGAGAGGAGTCCCACGTTCTCGGCGACGAGCGCCATCGCCGCCGCAGCCAGATCCGGCTTGCGCGCCGCCGGCTCGCCGGTACCGGCTGCCGCCGCGCGCGCGAGCTTGCCGAAGGACGACGCCGTCGCATCGGCGAGCAGCGGAATTCCCTGATCACCCTCGAAGAGATCGCCGATCAGGAGGTCGATGCGGCTGCGATCGCCGCGGGCCGCCAGCTCGATCAGCTCGGCGTGCGTACGACAATCCGCGAGCGCAACGCCCAGACCGAGCATCGTGCCACCGCCGAGCGCCGTCCCACCGACGCGCTCGACCCGCGTGCCCTCGACGCGCATGAGCGACGTTCCGGTCCCGACCGAGACGAGCAGATAGGCCGAGGTATCGGGCTCCTCGGTTGGGATCGAGCGCGCGAGCAGCTCGTTCGCGCCGCGTGCCCAGGCCTCGAACTCGACGAGCTGCACGGCGTCGCTACGGCCGACCCGCTCGCGCAGGCTCGCGCTGCCGGCGCCCGTGACGCCGATCCGAGTCGGTGTCAGATCCGCGATCAGCCGCACGACACGATCCTGCGACGGCGCCGGCCAGGTCGCGAAGGTGAGGGCGCCTCCGGGCAGCTGCAGGCAGAGCTTGACGAGCGTCGAGCCCGAGTCGACTCCGATCGCCTCCACCTGCGTGATCGACGCGTCGAACTCGCCGAACGCAGCGAACGTCCCAATCGAGGCGTCCGCTTCGGTCTCGGGCGTTCCGCCGAGCGGAGCGGGCGTGGCCGGGAGCGCAGAGGTGGGGAACGCAGAAATGTGTGCTGCGTCACCAAAGCTCGAGCTCATCGATTCGACCCGTCGTGCGATCGAGGGCGACGCGCTACGGAGGCGATGCGACGAACGACGACACGACCGCGTTCGCGCATCCCCGGGCTTCGCTCGAAGCGATCCAGCAGAAGGAGCAATGGGGTAGACTCCCCTTTCGGATAGAGAGACGATGTATACCGCGTTCTACGGACCTGCTGTGAAAAACCCTTCGCGCTCAGCCCCGACCCCCGCTTCCTCTATCTCGCCGGTTCCCACCGCGAGGCCCTGGCTCACCTCCTCTACGGAATCGAGCAGGGCGAGGGGTTCATCTCGATCACGGGTGAGGTCGGCACGGGCAAGACGACGCTCTGTCGCACGCTGCTCGAACGTCTCGACGGCGACACCGAGCTCGCCTTCCTCTTCAATCCGAGTCGTACCGCCCTCGAGCTGCTGCAGTCGATCTGTGCGGAGTTCGGTCTACCCGCCGAAGGCCTCGCGCGGCGCAGCTTGATGAACCAGCTCAACACGTTCCTGCTCGAGCAGAAGGCCGCGAGTCGGCGCGTCCTCCTGATCATCGATGAGGCCCAGACACTCTCCGAGAACACGCTCGAGCAGGTGCGCCTGCTCTCGAACCTCGAGACGAGCCGCGAGAAGCTGATCCAGATCCTGCTGCTCGGTCAGCCCGAGCTCGACCGCAAGCTCGACGAACGCGGCCTGCGCCAGCTGCGCCAGCGCATCAGCGTGCGCTGGAAGCTCGACCCCCTCGATGCGCACGAGACCCGCGCCTACGTGCGCCACCGTCTGTCGGTCGCCGCCGGCGAGCCGAAGGATCTCTTCAGCGAAGCCGCCCTGCGCGAGATCCATCGCCGCACCGGCGGCATTCCCCGCCTGGTCAACCAGCTCTGCGATCGATCCCTGCTCGCCGGCTACGCCGAGCGCGCCGCCGAGATCGGCCCGCGTCTGGTCCGCGCCGCCGCGCGCGAGATCCCCGACACCCAGCTGCCGCACGACCTGGCCGGCCTCGCCGATCGCGCCCGCGCCCGCCCGCTCGCCTGGCTCGAGCGCTGGCGCAGCCCGCGCGCACGGTCGGAGGCCACACCCGGCTCCGATCCCGAGACGAACGCGGCTGCCGCAGACCACGTCGCGCATGATGCGACGCGCGACGCTTCCAGTCCCGCCCCTCATTCGACTGCGCATGCCATCGTGCACGACGACTTCGCCCGGGGCGACGCCGATCCCGGTAAGGCCGCCGAGCCCTCGCGTGCACGCGAGAAGCTCCTGCGCCCGGCGACGTTCATTGCCGGGGCGCTCGCGATCGTCGGCATCGCGCTCTTCGCCGGACTGCAGGTCGGCCGCGATCGACTGAGCCAGTCGATGCGCGCCTCGGTCGGCAAGCCCGCCGAGACGTTCGCCCGACCGGGCGACGCAGCGACCCCCGCGGTCGCCGCCAACGCAGCGACCTCAGCGACCTCAGCGAGCGCAACCGTCGCGAACGGAGCGGCCGCGAACGCCGCCGTCGGCGCGTCGGTTGCTGCGGCCGGCGACCAGCCCCACGTGGCCGGGAAGGGCCCCCCGATCGCCGAGCTGATCGGCTTCGTCCCGCCCGAGATCCGCGCCGGCCTTCGCCCCACGCCGAGCCAGCTCGCCGTCGACGAGCTGCTGCGCGGTGCCGCCGCCGATCCCGCTGGCGCGAGCGATCGCGCATCGCTCCCGAGCGCGACCGCCGGGGGATCGGCGCCCGGTCCGATCGCCGCCATCGCGCCGCGCGGAAGCGCCACGGACGTCTTGTCGGACAGGACGTCGTCGGACATGGCGCTCACGCCGGGTCTGCTCGCCGATTTCCTCACCAAGCGCGAGGCGACGCGTGCCCTTGCCCAGAGCGCCCAGTCGCTGCTCGACCGATTCGGCCGTGGCGCGGAGGGGGCGGCGCCGGCGCCGACGAGCCCCGAGTCGCTGCAGTCCACGTTCGAACGCCGCGGACTCACGGCCACGACCTTCGAAGGCGGCTCGATTGACCTGCTGCGCCGCCTCGATCACCCCGTCACATTGCCGCTCGCGTCGAGCCCCGACGCCGAACCGCGTTGGATCGCAATCACCGGCTTCGCCGGCGACCGCGCGCGTGTCGCCGGCCTGGTACCCGGCCGTATCGTCAGCGTCGCGAGTGACGAGCTCGAGTCCCATTGGCTCGAGACCGGCATCATCGTCTGGGAGCGATTCGAGAGCGTGCCCGACCTGCTGGCCTGGGGTGACGAGGGCGGCGCGGTCCTCTGGCTCCAGCAGGCGCTCAAGGAGCTCGGCACCTTCGAGGGCGAGGCCACCAGCCGCTTCGACGACGCGACCTTCGAGGCCGTCAGCCGCTTCCAACGCCGCAGCGGCCTGATCGCCGACGGCGTCGCCGGCCCACTCACCCAGATCGCGCTCTACGCGCAGCTCGGCCGCTACCCCGTCCCGCGTCTGTCCCAGTCGACGAATCGCCCGCGCAGCCTCTCGGCAGCCGCGCGCGCGACGCCGCCAACCCCCGCCGCCCACGCCAGATCCCAGCCCCATCCCCCGACCCATTCCGTCGACGAATCCGGCACCGCCGCGCATTCGCTCGGCACGGGAGAACGAGGATGAGCACCATCCTGAACGCCCTGCGTCGCCTCGAAGAGGACGACCGCGCGAAGAGAGAGAAGCGAGAGAAGAGCCGGCAGCGCGCACAGGCCGAGCCCCTCGACGCGTCGAACGATCCCCCCCCCGCACGCCGCGACCCCGACCGCCCCACACCCGGCGCCGAGTCACTCTCCGCTCTGCTCGACGAGTTCCCCGGACACGACGAGCAGATCCGCGAGGACGCGCGACCTTCTTCCGCCGCACCCGCCGCACCCGCCGCACCCGCCGCACCCGCCGCACCCGCCGCACCCGCGGACCCGACCGCGCGGGGTCCCGCACCGACGCCGCCTGCGAGTACTGCTGCGTCGACCGCCGCGCCCACAACGGATCGGCCAGCCGCCGGACGGCGCGACCCGTCGTCGGGGACTTCGGCTCGGCGGGCAGCCGCATCTGGCACCTCGACCCAGCGCACACAGCGCGGCCTCGCGCCGGACGCGCCCGCACGGCCGACGCTACGCGCCAACACATCCGCGACACCCGATCGCGTCCCTTCGCGCTCGAGCGCGCCGGAAAACGCCGGCGCGTCGGCGACCATTCCCGCAGAGCCAGAGGGTCTCCCTCCCGCAACTCCGCCTACGCGCGGGAGCCAGCCCCGCCCCGCCCGTGCTCGTGGCCCGGCGGCCTCGAACGACGTTGCTCACGCGGCACGGACGCAGGCACCCCCGGCGGGCGACATGCCGAGTCGCCGCCCTCCGACGACGGACGCGACATCGCATTCGCTCCATCCGAGCGAGACCGAATCGAGCTCGCGTGCACCGGCCCCGCCGCCTACGCCCTCCGAGGATGGTCCTCGCACGCAGGCCGCCTCGGCCGCGTCGACGCCGCCGCGCGATCGAGCGCGCCCAGCCGCATCGACGCCGCCGCGCACGTCGGCACCTCCGCCCGCGTCGACGCCGACGGCTGCTTCGGTACATCGGCCGGCAGCGACCCCGTCACGCGCCTCGGCCCCGCCGCGTGAGCCGAGCTCGCCAAGCGCATCGTCGCCAGCGCGCGTGCCGACTCCGCCGCCCGTTTCGACATCGCAACGCGAGCCGACTCCGCCGCCCGTTTCGTCGCCGTCAAGCGCGGCGAGCTCGCCCCGCGATTCGTCGCCGCCGCGCGCCCGGACCGACCAGCTGCGCGATCGGATCCTGCTCGAGGACGCCGCCGCGCGAGCAGGCTTCGGTGTGGCCGCCGGCACGACGGACCCGGCGTTGGGCGCGGAGGCCGACCCGCTCGGCCCCGACAGCTCGCTCGAAGCCCCGACCGCCAGTCTCGCCGCGCGCGCGAAGCTGCCGTCCCGCGCAGCCGTCGCGACCGCAGTCGTCCTCGGGCTGGCCGTCGCCCTGATCGGCTATGCGCTCTACGCCCCATCCCCGTTCGAAAGCCAGCCGCCCGCCCCGACCGATCTCACCACAGCGCGAGTGGCACAGGTCGATCCGCCCGGTCGACCGGTGCCCGCGGATGCAGCCGCACATGCGGCGGCCGGCGTGCATCTCGCGGACCGCGCGCCGGCCCCCACGCCCGTCGCCGCCCGGTCGCCGTCCGCCCGTGTGCCCGAGGCAGCCGCACCGCGCGCCTCGCGAGCCACCCGCCCCGCACCAGCCCAGCCGCCGCCCGCGGCTGTGGCTGGCCCCTCCGTTCCGTCGCCGACAGCGCCTGCGGTTACGGCAGTCCGCCCCTTGCCGTCCGCCTCCGAACGCGTGGCGGCCGCGCCCGTCGCCGCCCGGTCGCCGGCTCGTTCCGCTCCGGGCGCGAACCGTGCACCTGCCCACCCGACTGCGCCGACGCTCGCCGAATCGGCGGGTGCTGCGCGCGTGCCCGCCGAGCCTTCGACGTCCACGCAAAACGACCCCACCGCGGTCGCAGCCGTCGCGGCGAGTAGGCAGCCCGACTCGACCGGCTCGGTCGCTGCGCTTCCGGCCGAGCCCAGCGTCGACGTCTCGCAGCCCGCGCAGCCGGCGCGACCCGCGCGAGTCGAGAAAGCGATGAAGGCCACTCGCTCGACCCCGGCCCCCACGCCGCGCGCCACCCCGCGCGAGCCCGCAATCCGAGCGACCGTCGTCGCACGCGCGGAACCTCGCGCGGACGCGTCCCAGGGCGCCGCGACCGATCGCGCCGATTCCGTTCCGAGCCCTTCGCGGAACAACCCGTCGAGCGATTCGCGAGCATCGTCGTCCAACACGTCCTCCGCGCTCCCCACGCGGCCAACGTCGCCGGTTCAGACGATCGACCGATCGTCCGTCCCGGACGTCAGCGTGCTCCGAACCGCCTGGCATCCCACGCCCGACCGTCGCTCCGCCCGGGTCCGACTCGAGGCGAGCGACGAGACCCTGAACCTGCGCGAGGGCGATGCCGTAGGCAGCCTGATCATCAAGGAGATCACGCCATCCTCGGTCCTCTTCACATCCGGTGACGTCGAGCTCCGCCGCCGCGTCGGCCAGGGTCGCTCGGAGGCACCGTAGACGGCGCTCCCCAGACCCGGGTCGTCGCCCCCGGCCCCGCCACACGATTTCGGTGCGCCGCGACTCCGTTCGCCGCCGGTCGATCGAATGGTGATCGCGCGGATTCGAAGCCGTGAGGGTGGCCGCGCGTCTCCCTCCACGCCCGACCGGAGGCGCCCAGGCTCGGCGTTGCCGGCCGCGAGCACGGAAAGCGCGCCATCGCGGGCCGTCCGCCGTCTCGATCGCCAGCGCGGTCACCCCATCGAGTCGAGCCCGTCGAGTCCGTCGAAGCCCCGTCCGACATCCGCGGGACTGCGCACGCCCCGGCCACCGCGGTTGAGTACGTGCGTGTAGATCATGGTCGTCTTCACGCTGCGATGGCCCAGGAGCTCCTGGACCGTGCGAATGTCGTAGCCGTTCTCGATCAGCGCGGTCGCAAAGCTGTGTCGAAACGTGTGGGGCGTGACGCGCTTCGTCAGGCCTGCACGCTCCGCCGCGACCTTGACGTGTCGCTGGATGGTCGTTTCGAACAGATGATGCCGGCCGACCCGACCCGTTCGCGGACAAACGGAGAGCCGGTCGGAGGCAAAGACGTATTGCCATCGCGGTTCCCATCCCGCACGCGGATATTTTCGCGCCAACGCATCCGGCAGCTCGACCTCGCCATATCCGCGCTCGAGATCCTGTCGATGGAGCTTCAGCGACCGTCCGATCCGCCGTCGCAGTCTTCCGACGACTCGGTCCGGCATGACCGTAAGCCGATCCCGTCGACCCTTCCCATCGCGGACTTTCAGCTCCTTTCGCTCGAAATCGACGTCCTGGACCCGCAACCGCAAGGCCTCGAGCAATCGCAGCCCGCCCCCCCAGCAGAGCAACGACACGTCGAGCGCATCGCCCTTCAGCTTCGCCAGGACCAGCTCGACCTCCCGCGGCGTCAGCACGACCGGCAATCTCCCCGGACGTCGCACCCGCACCAGCCCCGACAGATCGCCCATCGAGGCCCCGAGCACATACCGATACAGGAACTGGAGCGCATTCAGCGCCTGGTTCTGCGTGCTCGCCGCCACTTGCTGCTCGACTGCCAGATGATTGAGAAACGCCTCGATCTCGGCCCGCCCCATCTCACGCGGATGCCGCCCATCATGAAACGTCACGAAGCGCCGCACCCACGCCACATACGCCTGCTCCGTCGCAAGCGAACGATGCCGAACCCTGAGCTCCTGCCGAAGCGCACTCAGCAAGCCCTTGCGTGGACGCGCACCCTCCATCGCCGCCGCCCTCGTCTCCCGCAGCTTCGCGCCCCGACTCAGAACATCGATCGAAATCATGAACCGAGTAGAGCTGTTCCTAGTTCGGCTGCCTACTCCACGAACTCCACGAACTCCATCTACCCCTACGGAGTTGCGCTCTGTCGCGCTTGGTTGCGCTTTTCCACACTGCTGCATTCGCCTTCGCGCTGCGAGATCTTCTCGTGTCTGCTCTGTCCTCTTCTCAATCCATCAAGCTTCCTCTTCTCTCTCCTATCCGTCTCGTCTTCTCGCTGTCCCTCTACGCTAAACCTTTACGGCTATCACATTTACCACTTCTCCGGTCTTTCACTTCTCCGCTTCTGACTTTCTCCCCGTCTCCCTTTCTCGCACTCTCTCTTCCGCGACTCTCGTGATTTTCGCGCAGTTGGTCGATTCGAGAAACGCTCGGCGATTTGAGCGAGTTCGTTGGAAGCGTGTAATGAAGGGTTCTACGAGAAGCCGTATCCACTCCCTTGAGCCGGTGGGAAATTCGAAAGACGACGCTTTAGCACCACGAGTGGGCGTTCCGATCTGTTCGAAGCGGCATTCTGAACCGCACGAACCGAGGATGCGGCAACCCACTACTGCCGACAACCGCGTGAACGTCTGGTCACATGGAGCTACGGATCCTGAGGAAGGATTTGGAGGTGCATTCTGGCTGTTGCCGCGATATCGACCAGCGAAGGTCTTATGGCGGCAACTTGGGACCGATACGACACGCTGGAAGATCGAACAGGTCCTGAGAAGGGACTTGATGGGGTTTTGGCGGTGCGTGGTATGGTTGTGGGGAAGAGAGTTCTTGGACGGGCCCACGATGATCTTGGGTTTTGTGGGTTACTACTATGTTATACGGCATGCGATGCGCTACCTCGCCATACTCGTCGTCCTGCTCTTCGCGACCTCCGGGTGCTCGATTGCGACTCACTTCGCGATCGTGAATGACTCGGAGCGCGCAATCCGCATTGAGATCGATCTATTCGACTGGAATCCGTGCGACCTTGGCTCTATTGCCGAGCTCGCAATCGCGCCGGCGAATCAGCTGCAAAGGCGATGGTTTCGCTCCGCAAGTCCGGATTGGCGCCCTGCCGATTCGCTTTCGGTTGCCGAGCTGCCGGGATGTCGATTCCGAACAACCATCCCGCCTGGTATGGCCATCCGATTTGCCCGCGTCTTCAACCATCCGTCGCCAGAGAACTCGACCAATGAAGCCTTCGCCGTCCAGTCGGTTCGCTGGAGCGACGGGGAGACGTCTCAGGAAATGGGGGTCGCGGAGCTTCGCGACCGTTTCGTTTCTCTCGGTTCTCGCCTTTACGCACTCTTTCCCGCGCACGCCGTATAACAAGCCCCTGAACCTGACGGGGCGTTGGCCTAGCTGGGAACGACCTCCGCCGCGCAAACTCCATCCTTGTTCGGACGGAGAGCGCGGCTTTCCTCATCTGGCGTAGACTTTGATCTTCTCCGAGTGGCGAAGCCGGCGATCCCCGCAGGTTATGGGCCGCTCCGTTATGCGGCACCTCCTTCGAATGCGCTTGCTCGACGTTCTTGTACAGCTGCTCGCAGTCTCGACCGGCGGGGCCGTGGTCCTGTCGTGCGCCGCGCCGAAGCCGACCTATTCGTGGCGCCCGATCCAGTCAGCTGCAATCGCTGAGATCTTTCCGGAATCAACCGGCTCGCCTTACGAAGACGAACGGCTCTGTATCGCGGAGGGCGACCGCAAGACTGCGCTTGAGAGGCCTCTGTTCTTGCCGGGAACCCGCGAATACGAGGAGTTCTGGGTTCCCCAGCTCATGGTTTGTATGTTGGCTCGGGGGTGGGAGTACGACGACTCCGAATAGACCCCGTCGCCGCCGCATAACAAGCCCCTGAACCTGACAGACAGTTGGCCGTGATGTGAGCGGCCTCCGCCGCTCAGACTTTCGCCCTGTGGGGCGAAAGAAAGCGGCTCGAGCCATCTGGCGTAGAATGGCTGTACCTCGATCTGCCCGCGCCGGCGAAGTCTGCAGGTTATGGGCTGATCCGTTATGCGGCACTCCCCCAATCCCGCAGAGAATCGAGTTGTTGCTCGTCCTCAAGGGACGTTGTTGTCGTCTCGTCGACCTCGGCGACGGGCGCTGTGAATCGGGGTGAGCGCGGCTGCGAGCTCCGCGGCGGCGCGATCAGCTTCTAGAGGTCGCCGCGCGCGTGGCCTGGGAGGCTGGGGACGTCGGGTATTTCCGGGATTGAGTCGGAGGCTCTGCCCGTCGCGACCGGGTAGGGCGGTACTTGGCGACCTCGAGCGCTTCGGCTCGCTTGCTCCGCTCCGAATGGCTCCCTCTGCCAATCCGTCGCTTCTGCTCGTTGGTGGCGTCGTCGCGCCGTATAACAAGCCCCTGAACCTGACGGGCCGTTTGACGAGTTAGGAGCGACCTCCGCCGCGCAGATTCCGCGCTCGCTCGCACGGAAAGCGCGGCTTTCCTCATCTGGCGTAGAATTTGATCTTCTCGATCCACCCATGCCGGCGATGCCCGCAGGTTATGGGCTGATCCGTTATACGGCAGCTCCAGTTGATTCGAGTGAGGAGGATTGGTCGGCGCTTCTGCTGAGCCGAAGGCTCGGGCCGAGCTGATCAAGTCGCGCCTCTGCGAGCCGCTTTTAGGTTGCGCGGCGCGGCCCGCTACGCGGGCAGACACCTTTTGCCGAGATCCGACGCGCGTTGCTGAGGCGACCGACTTTGCGGATTCTTGGGAGCGACGTGTTTCGAGAAGACGGCCAAGCGATCTCGCCGTTTTCTCGAAGAGACGCTCTGCTCGCGATGTCGCTTCGCCGCCGTATAACAAGTCCCTGAAGCAGACGAGGTGATTGCCGAGCTGGGAATGGACTCCGCCGCGCAAATTCCTTTCGGGGTCTCGAACGGAAAGCGCGGCTTTCCTAATCTGGCGGCGACCTCGATCTTCTCGGAGTGGCCCCTGCGGCGATCCTCGCAGCTTATGGACCGCTCCGTTATACGGCGAGCACGTGAGGCCGTACCGCCATGAAGCGCGAAGCACGCGTCCTATTCGCCAAGGCGATCGACTCGCTTGTGCTCTCGATCGAGCACTTCAATCGCCCGTGGGACCGCGGTCGCGAAGAAGTTGTGCTGATCCTGCTCGATCGATCTTTCGAACTGTTGCTCAAAGCCGCAATCGTCCACCAAGGCGGAAAAATTCGTGAGCCGCGTGCGAAAGAGACGATCGGACATGAAAAGTGCGTCAGGAAGTGCTTGACCGACGCACAAGTTAAGTGCCTCGACGAAGACCAAGCTCTCACTATTCAGATCATTAACAGCCTCCGTGACGCCGCCCAGCACTACTTGCTAGAGATCTCGGAGCAGCAGCTCTACCTCTACGCCCAAGCGGGAGTCACGCTCGTCGACTCGTTGCTTCGAGACGTATTCGACAAGACGCTGACGGACTTCCTGCCTGAGCGAGTACTGCCGATCTCAACTAGCCCGCCCAAGGATCTCCATGTGCTGATGGCAGCCGAGTTCGCGGAGATCAAGGAAATGGTGAAACCCAGGTCCCGGCGTAGGCTCGAGGCTCGCGCGAAACTCCGTTCTCTCGCAATAGTCGAGTCCTCGCTTCGAGGCGAAAGATCGCAGCCCAGCAAGGGAGAACTCGATCGACTTCTCGGCGACGTGTCGTCCAACAAGTCCTGGGAGGATGTCTTCCCGGGTGTCGCGTCGCTTAGTCTCGATACTGCGGGGAGTGGGCTGTCGGTGTCTCTGCGAATCACGAAAAAGTCGGGTGAACCGGTGTCTCTAGTGCCAGAAGGTACGCCGGGCGCCACCCTGATCGCGGTCAAGCGAGTAAACGAACTCAGCTTCTACTCGCTGGGTCTCAAGGACCTCGCCGAGAAGGTCGGTCTGACCTCGCCTCGCGCTCTAACGGTGGTCCAAGAACTCGACCTTCAGAGCGACGACGACTACTTCAAGGAAATCGCAGTCGGAAAGGTGAAGTACAAGCGATACAGCTCGGCCGCTCTCGATCGAGTCCGCGAGGAGCTTCCGAATCTCGATCTCGACGACATCTGGTCCCGCAGGAAACCGGTGTCGAGTCGAAAGCGCAAATAGCTCGCCGTATAACAAGCCCCTGAACCAGACGGCGAGTTGGCTGAGGTTGGATTGGTACTCCGCGGCCTCATCCCGGCTGACGCCGGGAAGGCCGCTTGGGGTATTCTGGCGACGACCTTGATCTGCTCGAAGCGGCCTCGATGGCGAGCGCCGCAGGTTATGGGCAGATCCGTTATGCGGCAGACGCCGGCCGCCAGATCTGAGCCCCGGTGCAGTAGGTGCCTATGGGTCGATGGAGAGCGCGCCGCTCCCGACTAGAAGAAATGAGCATTGTGCCTATGATCGTCGTGATCTCAATCGTAACGACCTGGCACCTCTTTAGAACGGCAATTTTCTTTAGCGTCCCCCAATTTTGCCTTCCGCCATACGAGTTTTGGATCGACGCACTTCCGCCGAATTGGCCTCTTCTGGGCGATTTTATCTCTGTGTTCTTGCTTCTATTCGTGTGGACTGTCTGCTTGATCTTTGGATCTATTAGGGCGGACCGAAAGCTCCTTATCGGCTGTGTCGCGGGAATTTCGCTGATCGCGTATGGGCTCTGGTCAGTCGTCGGCTCAATGGAAGTGATCTACATCCAGGAGAAGGAAGACTATTCGAGCTGGATTCGCACGACGAACGATCCGTGGGAGTCAAGAGTTTGCGACGAGGCTAAGCCGTATCTAGGGACGTGGAGAGTTCTGTCGGCAGATGTGCCTTTTCTTGGGCAAGAATTCCCTTACAAGACGATAGAGCTGAGACGGGATGGGACCGTCGCCGGTGCCTATTCACGTTTCCGGGTGACAGAAGAGGGATATTGGAACGCCCCTTCTCGTTGGTCGAATGTGGGCTCAATCTGGACAACTGAGATCGATACCGCTTGGACGTTCGATTTGGTCGAGAACCGTTTGACTCTGTCAACACCACTCGAGTGGGATGAGCCCGTATCAACCGTCGTTCTCGAACGTTTGTAGTATCGTCCGCCGCATAACAAGCCCCTGAACCTGACAGGGCGTTTGACGGAGTAGGAGCGGGGTCCGCGACCTTGATTCGCGCTGACGCGCGAAAAGGCCGCTTGGGGTATTCTGGCGGCGAACTTGATCTGCTCGACGTGGGGACGATGGCGATCCCTGCAGGTTATGGGCGGAACCGTTATGCGGCATCGCGCGAACGACGTGCCTCCATGAACCTCGTCGGTCTCGACCATATCGTCCTGTGTGTCCGCGACGTCGATGCGACGCGAGCCTTCTACGTTGATCTCCTAGGAATGGAGTCGCGCGAGGAAAGACCCGGAAAGTGGGCTCTCCACTTCGGCACTCAGAAAATCAGCCTCCAACACGATGCGACCCTTCCCGAAATCGCGCGAGGAACGACGCCCGGGAGTGGGAACTTCTGCCTGATTGCTGCCGATTCTGTCGACCTACTCGTCGACCGCCTACGTAATCGGGGAATCGAGATCCTTGCTGGACCCGACGAGCGTGTCGGTGCGATCGGCACGATTCGTTCGGTCTACTTCCGAGATCCGGATGGGAACCTCGTCGAAGTGAGCAATCAGCTGTAGCGACGCCGCATAACAAGCCCCTGAACCTGACGGGGAGTTTGACGAGCTAGGAGCGGACTCCGCCGCGCAGGCTTCGGAACCCTCGCGGGCTCTCAGAGCGCGGCTTGTGCCAATCTGGCGTAGACTGGTCGTACCTCTGAGAGGCCGAGCCGGCGATCCCCGCAGGTTATGGGCCACTCCGTTATGCGGCATCAACTCGGGACTTGGTTCTGTCTGTTGTCGGGTCCTTCGACGGGACTGCCAATCGCAGCTGCGGAGAGAGCCGCGCCTCGTGATTGCGCCAGCAAATTCGATCCGTGGTCAGGAATACCGGTGGGCCGCTTGAGCGCAGGCCCGAACGCTGTGCCCGTCACTGGACCGTTCCCGTCCGTCGCGTCTCGACCATTTCGATCGCCGAGCTGTCTATTTCGAAGATTTGAAAGTCGGCCAAGCCGTGTTGACGCCGCATAACAAGCCCCTGAACCTGACGGGGCGTTTGGCGAGGTGGGAACAACCTCCGCCGCGCACATCTCGTGCGAGACTCGCACGGAAAGCGCGGCTTGAGGAATCTGGCGGCGGCCGGTATCTCTCTGAGTGAACCAGGAGGCGAGCCCCGCAGGTTATGGGCCACTCCGTTATACGGCAGGCGCGCCTAGCCATGGACGACACCTACCCGGCCCGATCTGAATCGGGCGGAAACGGACTCTTTGTGCGTCGCTCGTTTCGCCGCGGCGAGACTGTGTCGAAGTTTCGTTTCGTTCGAGAAATCACGTCTGAGTCGGACCTGGACGATGACCCGAATGCGTCAGCTGAGCATTGCACTCGGATCGACGGGAAGTTCTATCTCGTAGACTCTCCGGAGCGCTTTCTCAATCATTCTTGCGACCCGAACGTCTACCAACGCTTCGACGGACGAAGAGCAGAACTCGTGGCAATCAAGGACATCTCGGCCGGAGATGAACTCACCACGGACTACATGATCAACAACGAGGGCGGGTTCAGCTGGCCGTGTTCGTGCGGATCAGATCGTTGTAGGGGCGAAACTGGTGTGAGCTTCTTTACTCTACCGCTTGAGTTTCAGAACGAGTATGCGGCGTTTCTCGCGCCTTGGTTTGTCCGAAGAAACCCGGAGAAGCTTCGGCATCTCGAGTCCGTGCCCGCCGTATAACAAGCCCCTGAACCTGACAGACAGTTTGACGAGCTTGGAACGGACTCCGCCGCGCAGATTCCATTCGAGAACTCGAACGGAAAGCGCGGCTTTGGCCATCTGGCGTAGAATTCTGTCTCTCTGAGGGGCTTGGCCGGCGAAGTCTGCAGGTTATGGGCCTCTCCGTTATGCGGCATCAACTCGGGACTTGGTTCTGTCTGTTTTCGGGTCCTTCGACGGGACTGCCAATCGCAGCTGCGGAGAGAGCCTCGCCTCGTGATCGCGCCAGCAAATTTGATCCGTGGCCAGGAATACCGGTGGGCCGCTTGAGGGCAGGCTCGCTCGCCGTGCCCGTCACTGGGCCGTTCACGTCCGTCGCGTCTCGAGCGATTCGATCGCCGAGCTGTCTGTTTCGGAGACCTGGAAGTCAGCCGAGCCGTGTTGACGCCGCATAACAAGCCCCTGAACCTGACGGGGCGTTTGACGAGGTGGGAACGGGGCTCCGCCGCGCACATCTCGTGCGAGACTCGCACGGAAAGCGCGGCTTTCCTAATCTGGCGTCGACCTTGATTTTCTCGATCCACCCACGCCGGCGATCCCCGCAGGTTATGGGCCGATCCGTTATGCGGCATCAACTCGGGACCTGGTCGTGCCTGTTTTCAGGTCCCTTGAAGGGACTGCCAATCGAAGCCGCGGAGAAAGCCGCGCCTCATGATCGCGCCACCCGATTCGATCCGTGACCAGGAATACCGGTGGGCCGCTTGAGGGCAGGCCCGATCGCTGTGCCCGTCACTGGGCCGTTCACGGCCGTCGCATGTCAAGGAATTCGATTGCCGAGCTGTCTGTTTCGGAGACCTGAAAGTCGGCCAAGCCGTGTTGACGCCGCATAACAAGCCCCTGAACCTGACGGGGCGTTGGCGGAGCTGCGAACGACCTCCGCCGCGCACATCTCGTGCGAAATTCGCACGGA
Organism: Myxococcota bacterium; assembly: GCA_965223565.1. Taxonomy (GTDB): domain Bacteria; phylum Myxococcota_A; class UBA9160; order UBA9160; family UBA4427; genus UBA4427. The sequence goes on from CBDCWV010000015.1 coordinate 388,613, forward strand.
AAGCGCGGCTTTCCTAATCTGGCGTCGACCTTGATCTTCTCGATCCACCCACGCCGGCGATCCCCGCAGGTTATGGGCCGATCCGTTATGCGGCATCAACTCGGGACTTGGTCGTGTCTGTTTTCAGGTCCTTCGACGAGACTGCCAATCGCAGCTGCGGAGAGAGCCTCGCCTCGTGATCGCGCCAGCCGATTTGATCCGTGGCTAGGAATACCGGTGGGCTGCTTGAGGGCAGGCCCGATCGCCGTGCCCGTCACTGGGCCGTTCACGTTCGTCGCGTCTCGAGCGTTTCGGCCGCCGAGCTGTCTGCTTCGGAGACCTGAGAGTCGGCCAAGCCGTGTTGACGCCGCATAACAAGCCCCTGAACCTGACGGGGCGTTGGCGGAGCTGCGAACGACCTCCGCCGCGCACATCTCGTGCGAAACTCGCACGGAAAACGCGGCTTTCCTAATCTGGCGACAACCTTGATCTGCTCGAAGTGGGGACGATGGCGATCCCCGCAGGTTATGGGCAGATCCGTTATACGGCATTCCCCGCTGCGCATGAGCTTCGTCGACGATCTCGAGAAAGTGACGCAGCAGGTCCTGCGGGCTCGCACACACTTCGATGTGTGGTGGGAGTATGCGAGTGACGAGACGAAACCGAACCACGCCGAAGTCACGGACCAGAACCCGTACTTCTTCATGTTCGACGCTCACGCACATTTCACGACCGCGGTCGTCTACCTAGCTCGGCTCTACGAGACGAATCCAAAGACTCTGAATCTCTCGACCCTGCTGCGCGCTGCGGAACAGGAGAGCGCCTGCGCGGACTGCGTAGGTGTCGCCCAGGCGATCTTTAGGGAAACGGACGATTTCCCAAGCAAGATCTCGATCGTTCGAAGCAACACGGTTGTTCACACAAGCCCGAAGTTGAGCGAGGCCGAGACATTCGAGATGGCCGAATTGACGCCATTCGACCTGCGAAGAGCAACCGATTCCGCCCTACACGTGGTAAACGAACTCAGGCCTTCCTTCAATCTCTCGACGTGGGAGTTTCGTGACTACTCCGTACGGCAGCTTCGGCGAATTCTTGACCGCCTGTCGAGCTAGTGGAACGCCGTATAACAAGCCCCTGAACCTGACAGACAGTTTGTCGAGTTAGGAGCGGGCTCCGCGGCCTCCTGACGCTCCGCGTCCAAGGCCGCTTGTGCCGTTGGGCTACGATCGCCATACCTCGATCAGCCCACGCCGGCGAAGTCTGCAGGTTATGGGCTGATCCGTTATGCGGCATGTCCGGTGGCGCTCTGCAGATTGCGGCTCCTACTCCTCGCCTGTCTCCTGGCGGCATGCACATCCACAACCAAGTGGATTGAGCTTCGTCCGCACGATCCCAGCGAGGTCATCTCGATCCGGCTCTCCGTGGCGAGCGTTGAGTTCGTGCGCTCTGAGCTCGAATCGCATCTCGAAGAGATTCCGTGGAAGGCGAACGCACGTGCGACTCGCCTCCAACACGTCCGCAGTCTGAGTTCCGGTTCGGTCGAGTTCGCTCTCGTCGATCTCAATCGGATGGACGAGCAGACGTACTCGCGAGCTCTGTGTCGTTTCCTCTGGACCGGAAGAGTCCGAGTCCTGGTCGAAGGATCCCCGCAGGCTCGAGTTCGGGTTCGAACTCGCCGCGTCGACCATTTGGAGACGCACCAGGTTGAGCTGCCCGACGGCTCCCCCCTAATCACGTGTCCAGGCCGCGTGTGGTGAGGACACGCCGCATAACAAGCCCCTGCACCAGACGGAGAGTTTGACGAGTCTCGAGCGACCTCCGCCGCGCAAACTCTGAGCCCTCTCGGGCTGAGAGAGCGCGGCTTTCCCCATCTGGCGTAGAATTTGATCTTCTCGATCGGACCCGCGCCGGCGAACTCCGCAGGTGATGGGCAGATCCGTTATGCGGCATCTATGCGCTTACTCGTTCTAGTCGTGCTTCTCGCGGTCGCATGCGCGCCGCGCCCCCCGAAACCCGTCCAGAGATTCACGATGATGGGCGTCGGGCAGAACCAACTCGCCTTCGGACCGGGCGACGGTGCGACCTGTGCGAAACCAATCGTCATTTCCGGATCGGACGAGCGACGGATTCTGGATCTCGGAATCGAGGCTTGGCTCAGCACGGCGTATCCCGACCACCAGGCGATCCAGACCCGGCGCGAGCGTGCCGGCGAGTCGACCGCTGTCCACGAAGTTCACTCAATTCGAGCGACGAACGGCTCTGAATTCGACGTCTGCTTCGAATTCTCGAACGCCGATCTAGATTGACACCCCGACGCCGCATAACAAGCCCCTGAACCTGACGGGGCGTTTGACGAGGTGGGAACGGGGCTCCGCCGCGCACATCTCGTGCGAGACTCGCACGGAAAGCGCGGCTTTCCTAATCTGGCGTCGACCTTGATTTTCTCGATCCACCCACGCCGGCGATCCCCGCAGGTTATGGGCCGATCCGTTATGCGGCATCAACTAGGGACGGGGTTGCGTCTGGTTTGAAGGAGTTGTCTAGGGACTCGCGCCTCGACGAGGCTGTTCAACTCCTGCTGAGCTGTTCGGGACGACTTGGCTCGACCGCTCCGGTCGTCGGGCAGTCCGGTCCCAGCATCCGTCGCTACGAGCCGCAAGCCCGTCTCGGGCCCGTTCGCGGCCGACGCGTCGCCTCAAATTTCTCCTCCTTGCCGTTCGTTTAAAGAGGTCGAACGGGCTTCCAGCCCAGGTTGACGCCGCATAACAAGCCCCTGAACCTGACGGGGCGTTTGCCGAGCTTGGAGCGGGCTCCGCCGCGCCATCTTACGCGCTCACTCGCGCGAAAAGCGCGGCTTTCCTAATCTGGCGTCGATCTTGATTTTCTCGATCTACCCGCGCCGGCGATCCCCGCAGGTTATGGGCGGAACCGTTATACGGCACGCTCTGACGATGCTTGCTCGAACCAAGCTGCTCCCGATCTTCGTGCTCGTCTCCGCATGGACTCTCGCGGGGTGCGCGCAAGTACCTCCGTCGCTCGACGCCGATTCGATACTTCGTGAAGTCGGATTCGCTGGCGCCGGGCCTACTGTCCGCAAACTCTGGGCGAATCACGAAGACTTCGAGGCGATCTGCGAGGCGATAAGTACCGGAGACCAGGCGTGGCTCGACGTGGCGGCCGCGTTGAAACCCGGTTCCGACGCCGCTGCGAGCCTCAGTCTTCGATACTCCGTCGCGCGGGCGATACCGCAGGCTCCGGATCGCGTTCTTAGCCTCGTCGGGCGCGGATTCTCGGTGCGAGACGTTTGCACGTCTCCGTTTATCGAGCCGGAGCCCGGCGTCGCGGAGCGATACGCGGCAGCCGCAGTCGAGGCCCTGCAGTCCGTCTCGAATCCCGATTTGGTGAAGACTCGAGATGACTGCGTTGCGAGAATCAGACCGCCGAGCCCGGGCTGTAGAACGACACTGCATTCTGTCGCTAAGGCGACACCCAGTCTTACGAGCCTGAGAGAGTGCTCGCGGTGCGAGTCTCTCCCCACGGTGGGGAGGGTCTTGGATGGCGGGCAAGCTTGGACTGGAGGCTCGGATGACGATTGGAGAACTGTCGCGGCGAGGGATCGCGACGAGCGAGATTGCTCGGCAGCTGGACGTGACGGAAGGCGCGGTCCGGTACCACCTGCGGCGCCAGGCCGCAGGGGCCGAGGATGGAAGGGCCCGGCAGCGATGCCGCGCCGAGGACTGGGCGTCGGCGATCGAGACCTGGCTCGAGCGACGGGATGACCGCGATCGGCTGAACCTGGCCGCGCTCCACACCTGGCTCGTCGAGGAGCACGACTACCCGGGCAGCCTGCGCTCGGTTCAGCGCTTCTTCAAGAAGCGCTATCCGGTCCCGAAGCAGCGGGCCCGCCGTCGCGTCGAGACGCCGCCCGGCGCGCAGGCGCAGGCCGACTGGGGCGAGTTCCGCGGGCTCCAGGTGGGTGGGCGCGAGATAACGCTCTACGCGTTCCACCTCGAGCTCTCGCACTCGCGCTACGACGCCGTCGTGTGGTCGGCACGCAAGCACGAGCTCGCCTGGCTCCGTGTCCACAACGAAGCCTTCTCCCGACTGGAGGGCGTCCCCGCGATCGTTCGCGTCGACAACGAGAAGACGGCCGTCTCGCGAGGCGCTGGCGTCTCGGGCACGGTTCATCCCGCCTATGGCCGCTATGCGACGATGATGCGCTTCCACGTGGACGTGTGCGCGCCGCGATCGCCCGAGCACAAGGGCAAGGTGGAGCGGCTGATCCGGCACCAGCGGCTCGATGCCAACCCCTACGCGCAGCACTGGCGCGACGTGCGAGAGCTGCAGGCCTGGACGGACGACCGGGTCGTCCGGTCGAGCCGGCGGCGGAAGTGCCCCGCCACGGGGCAGAGCGTCTACGAGAGCTGGCAGGTCGAGAAGGCGCACCTGTCGTCGCTTCCCGTGTACCTGCCCGAGCCCTTCGACCTGTCGGGGACGCGTCCCGTCTCGAAGGACTGCTTGATCGCGTTCGAGGGGCGCCGCTACTCCGTGCCGTTCCGCCTCGTGGGCAGCCGCGTCGAGGTCCGCGGCTGCTCCGAGACGGTCCAGGTGATCGCCGAGGGCGATATCGTGGCCGAGCATCCGCGGCACACGGAACGGACCCTGGTGCTCGACGAACGTCACTTCGAGGGCGAAGCCACGGAGCGGATCCTGCCGCCGACGCCGCTTGGGCGGATGGGAAGGCGCCTGCAGGAGATCGCGGCGATGGCACCTGAGGCGCGTCCCATCGATCAGTATGCCGCCTACGCGGAGGTGGCCCGATGAGCAGCCCCACCACGACGACGACCACGACGAAGAAGCCCCCGAAGGTGGACCTCGACGCGACGCAGGAGCGGCTGGTCAGGCTGAACCTGCAACACGCGGCGGACCATCTTCAGGAGCACGTCTCGGACGCCACGAAGCACGATCACGCGCCGCACCGGTTCCTGGACGAGCTGCTGGATCGCGAACTCGCGATCCGAGAGGAGCGTCGCGTGAAGACCTCGCTCAAGCTCTCGGGTCTGCCCACGGGCCAGACGCTCGGCAACTTCGACTTCAGCTTCCAGCCGGGTGTTGAGCGAAGCCGGATCGAGACCTTGGCGACCTGCGCGTTCATCCGCGAGAAGGAGAGCTTGCTGATCCAGGGCCCGCCCGGCGTAGGCAAGACGCATCTTGCCGTCTCGTTGGGCGTCCGCGCGATCGAGAACGGGTTCTCGGTCCTGTTCATGCGTCTCGAGGATCTGCTTGCGGCGATGAAGCGCGACGCCGACGCGGGTCCCTCACGGCTGCGCCGCAAGAAGTACATGAACGTGGCGTTGCTCGTGATCGACGAGGTGGGCTTCGAGCCGATGGACCGGACCGAGGCGAGTCTGTTCTTCCGGATGGTCTCGTACCGCTACGGGCGGGGCTCGATCCTGATCACGACGAACAAGGGGATCCGGGACTGGCCGGAGATCCTGGCGGGCGACGAGGTGTTGGCGACGGCGATCCTGGATCGCCTGCTGCACCACAGCCACGTGCTCAACATCAAGGGGCGCAGCTACCGGCTGCGCGACCTCGAGCAGGCCACGGAGGCCCGGGGATAAGAGGACACCGAGGCCGCAGGCCTACGGCCGCCCTCCGGGCGACCTCCAGCCTGCGGCCTCTGCTACCGCGACACTTCGTAAGAGTGGGTGTCGCCTTAACTCGTAGGACTGGGTGTCGCTTGACAAGGGCGCCGCGCGCCGTATAACAAGCCCCTGAAGCGGACATGGCGTTTGACGAGTTGGGAGCGGACTCCGCGACCTCATCTCGCCTGACGGCGAGAAGGTCGCTCGTGGTATTCTGGCGGCGACCTTGAACTTCTCGGAGAGGTCTCGCCGGCGATCCACGCCGCTTATGGGCCGCTCCGTTATACGGCAGCTCGTGCAAGCTAAATCGACCCACAAAGTGACGCTGCTGGCGTTGCTGGCCGCTTTCTTCGCCTTGCCTGTCTACGGCGACGAGCTGACGGCCGACGCAGCTGAAGCTATCGCGGCTGAGTTCCTCGCGGCCCTCAAGAGAGCCGATGCGCACGCTGTCGATTCCCTCCTAGCGCCTGACGCTGAGGGAAAGTTCTGGATCGAATCCGACCGACTGACCGTGTGGCAAACCATTGGCCGTGATGAGTTGCTCCGAGAAGCGCCCACTCTTGAAGTTTGGCGCTGTCCCTTCAAGCTGGCAGGAATCGAACCGCGCCAATCCCCTGAGCCAGTGTTCGCGGAATACACCTGCCAGGAACAGTTCGCGTCTAAACGCTTCGAGACGACGGTGCTCGGCGTACGCTTCTACTTCACGATCAATCGGTGCGAAGCCAAGGTCGAGAACCTGTGGCTCGAGTGGAAAGTTCCAGACGACGTTCGACTTCCTCTTGAGCCGTGACGTCGCCGCCGTATAACAAGCCCCTGAACCTGACAGACAGTTTGTCGAGTTGGGAGCGGGGCTCCGCGGCCTCCTGACGCTTCGCGTCCAAGGCCGCTCGTGCCGTTGGGCTACGATCGCCGTACCTCGATCAACCCGCGCCGGCGAAGTCTGCAGGTTATGGGCTGATCCGTTATGCGGCAGGAGCCTTTTGCCACGAAGGTCCCCGAATTCGCAACGCACTACTACGACGCTCGGCGCCGTCCCTTCCAGAACCTGAGTGACCTGGACGAACGGGAGCTCGACATCGTTCTTCGCGACCTAAACCAGACCTCTCGAGCCGACACGGCATACAAACGTAGCTTCGGTCCGAAGTATATGGATATGCGCCGGCGAACCGAAGCGCGCCTCCGAAAGCTCTTCGAGTCCCGTGGCGGCGTGATTGAGCGACAATCCCCGCACTACTTCTGCCTCGGAGACTGTCGTTGGTTCGCAGGGCTCTATCCTGACACTCGCGCGATTCGGATCAGTCTGAATGACCTGCCGCCGCTCTCAACGTCGGTCACCTACCCGGATAGCTTCGTTTCTATGTCGCTCAGTCGGGAATTCGGTATTCCGCAAGAGTCGAGGCCATACCATGAACGAGTCTTCTTGCTGAGTGAAATTCCCGCAATTGCTGATCGATGGGGTCTCCCCGATCCGTCGCTGGAAATCGAATACGACGGCTATCACAAGCGGCCCTTCGAGATATTCGTTGAGGTCCAGGTGTGGTCGGATGAACCGGTGAGCAAGTATCTGGCGGACACGCCTCCCGCCGCATAACAAGCCCCTGAACCTGACGGGGCGTTGGCCGAGGTGGGAACGGAACTCCGCCGCGCAAATATCGTGCGAGACTCGCACGGAAAGCGCGGCTTTCCTAATCTGACGTCGACCTTGATCTTCTCGATCCACCCGCGCCGGCGATCCCCGCAGGTTATGGGCAGATTCGTTATACGGACATCCCCGTCGACTGTCTTTGGAGTCGGATGGCCGAGGTGAGCCGGCCGCCGTTGAACGCGATCGAGAATTGCTTTCCGGAGCGGATGACAATTCTCGTTCGATCGACAGGGGTATGCCGCCTGGGGCGTCCCTGGCGCCTTCGTCTTGCGAGGGCTCTGCCAGGACACGCCGTATAACAAGCCCCTGAACCTGACGGAGTGCTTGCCGAGCTTGGAATGGAGTCCGCCGCCCAGATTCCGTTCGAGCACTCGAACGGAAAGCGCGGCTTTCCTAATCTGGCGTCGACCTTGATCTTCTCGAAGTGGCCTCTCCGGCGATCTCCGCAGGTTATGGGCCGCTCCGTTATGCGGCATGCAGGTGGCGTTGTGCATTCTCGGATCGCAGCTGCGGCAGTTCTCGTTCTGGCCTGCGGCTCGTGCGTTGGAACCAATGACCTGTCCAACGATCCCGAAGTTCCCTCAAGCGAGAGGGTTCTGCTATCGCGCGGACCAGGAGTTCGTAGACTGGAGGTCGACGGCGAAGTCGTCTCCGGTCGGCGAGCGGTGGTTCCGGCGGGTCGGCACGAGCTGACCGTGCGTGTTGAGAAGAACATCCCGGACCAGATCGTCTCCGAGCGAATACGCCGAGTCTGCCGGGTCGTTGCGAACTTTGAAGTCGGACAGGAGTACAAAGTACGAGCCCAGATCCGGAAAACCCCAGCCGGCCTGGATCCCCAAAAGGTGAGCTATTTCGGAGTGGCGCATTCACTTGTAGTCGAGCTCGTTATCGAGCCTGAGGATGATGCGATCTTCCTGTTTCGTTGTACCTAGGCTGAGCCGCAGTGACCGCCCGTAGTCGGAGGTTCTCGAGCGGAGCACTGCGATCTGAAACGGGGCGCTTGGTATCCGAGAGCACGCCGCATAACAAGCCCCTGAACCTGACGGGGCGACTGCCGAGCGATGAGCGGAGTCCGCGGCCTCCTCCCGCTTCGCGGGCAAGGCCGCTTTAGCTACTCTGGCGACGACTGAGATCTGCTCGAAGTGGAGACGAAGGCGTCCCCGCAGGTTATGGGCTGATCCGTTATACGGCACGGACTACCCTAGAGCTTGGCGAAGGAAGACGAGTCGCCGACGACTGAACGCCAGCCGATCGATATCACGATCTGGGTGGTTGGCCTGGTCTATTGGGGTGCCGCAGCACTACCAATCTATTGGTCCGGAACTTGGGGCGTGAGCGTCATGCTGGCGATCGTCCTTGAGCTGTTCGGAATTCCGGTCGACTTCGAAACGCCTGAGCCGTGGTGGATTGGTATTCCCGGATTCGTCGCTGGGGTCGCTCTTGTCCTGTCCGGTTGGGTACTGGTGCGGCGCGGTGTAGCCGGCCGCGCCGTATAACAAGCCGCTGCACCTGACGTAGAGTCGGCCGAGTTCCGATCGGAACTCCGCGGCCTCCTGGCCCTTCGGGCCCAAGGCCGCTTGAGGCGTTGGGCTACGATGCGCCGTACCTCGATCGAGCCGCGCCGGCGAACTCCGCAGGTGATCGGCTGATCCGTTATGCGGCCCCGCTCCGCCGTGCCCCGATCGAGGGCGGAACGTCCGATTCGCTAGAATCTTCGCCATGTCTGGAGCCTGCCGAGAGATTCGTTCGGACCCGGAAGTGATGGGCGGAACGCCCGTTTTTAGGGGAACGCGCGTGCCTGTGAAGGCGCTCTTGGATTATCTCGAAGGTGGGCACCCCCTGTCCGATTTTCTTGAGGATTTTCCCGCAGTTACGCAGGATCAGGCGATTGCGGTCCTCGAGCACGCCCGTGAACTTCTGGACGCTGATGCGCCTGCTGCTTGACGAGTGCGTCCCTCGACGTCTCGCGCGACTCCTTGAGCCCCATGAAGTTCAGACGGTGTCGCGTGCGGGCTGGAGTGGCCTGAAGAATGGCGATCTCCTGTCGCGTGCCGCTGAATCTTTCGACGTGTTTGTGACGGTCGACCAGGGGATCAAGTACCAGCAGAACCTGGTTAACCACGACATCTGCGTCGTCGCGCTTGCAGCTCGAAGTAACGACATCCGGGACTTGGAGCCTCTCGTCCCGAAGCTGCTCGCTTCGCTCTCCGCGGCGGAACCAGGTCAAGTACTCCGCGTCGCCGCATAACAAGCCCCTGAACCTGACAGACAGTTTGGCGAGGTAAGAACGACCTCCGCCGCGCAGATTCCTTTCGGTGTCCGAACGGAAAACGCGGCTTGTGCCAATCTGGCGTAGAATCGGTGTACCTCTGAGTGGCCCCGCCGGCGAAGTCTGCAGGTTATGGGCCACTCCGTTATCCGGCATGCTCCGATCGAGCCTATCCGGACTCTCGCTACGAACGTCGGATTCGATTCGGTAGTCTGGGTTCGTGCCGACGATTGCGCGCTCAGGACCCTACCGGTTTTTCTTCTTCAGTAACGAGGGTTTGGAGCCGCCGCACGTCCATATCCAGAGGGGCGACGCCCTGGCGAAATTCTGGCTCGATCCGGTCGAGCTATCCTCCTCAACTGGCTTCGCTGCGCATGAATTGCGGCGACTCCAGGCGCTCGTGATGGAGCGTCGAGACGAATTCAAGGACGCCTGGCATGACTTCTTCCGCCCCTAACGTAGATCCGCGCGCGGTCGAAGTGAGTGTCTCCGACGATGAGCTGGTCGTTGTTCTCGCGGACGCTCGTCGAATCGCGGTTCCGTTGGCTTGGTTTCCCCGCCTTCTTGCGGCGACGCCCGCGGAGCGAGAGAAGTTCGAGCTTCTTGGCGGCGGGGTCGGAATCCATTGGCCGGAGATCGACGAAGACCTTTCCGTCGATGGGCTTCTGCGAGGCGTGCGATCTCCGGACTCTGCCCCGCACGCCGGATAACAAGCCCCTGAACCAGACGGGGAGTTGGCCGAGTTAGGAACGGGACTCCGCCGCGCAGACTCCGTCCGAGTCCGGACGGAAAGCGCGGCTTGAGGAATCTGGCGGCGGCCGGTATCTCTCTGAGTGAACCAGGAGGCGAGCCCCGCAGGTTATGGGCCACTCCGTTATACGGCATCTCCGTGAGCGACGACTCGTATCGAGCCACCAGCCCCGGCGACCACACGCTCGAGGAGTACCCGTGTGGCGTCCGCGCGGGAGAGCTTCTCGAACTCAAGCACGATCTCGAGCTTGATGACGCCGAGGGGAAGTCGCGCGGCGCCGTCATCCCAGCTGGCTCCATCTGGACCGTACTTGCCGGACTCCCAGGCGAGCCCGAAGTCGTGTGGCTCCGGCAGCCGAACGGCGAGACTCACACTTGGGACGAGTCCGTGCTGGACGACTTTCGTCGCTCGTCCCCCGACGCCGTATAACAAGCCCCTGAACCTGACAGACAGTTTGTCGAGTTAGGAGCGGGCTCCGCCGCGCAGACTCCGTCGTCGATCCGACGGAAAGCGCGGCTTGTGCCATCTGGCGTAGACTCGCTGTACCTCTGAGAGGCTCTGGCTGCGAGGTCTGCAGGTTATGGGCCACTCCGTTATGCGGCATCAACTCGGGACTTGGTTCTGTCTGTTGTCGGGTCCTTCGACGGGACTGCCAATCGCAGCTGCGGGGAGAGCCGTGCCTTGTGATTGCGCCGGCCGATCCGATCCGTGACCAGGAATACCGGTAGGCCGCTTGAGGGCAGGCCCAAACGCTGTGCCCGTCACTGGACCGTTCCCGTCCGTCGCGTCTCGACCATTTCGATCGCCGAGCTGTCTGCTTCGGAGACCTGGAAGTCGGCCAAGCCGTGTTGACGCCGCATAACAAGCCCCTGAACCTGACGGGGAGTTGGCCGTGCGTGGATCGGCCTCCGCCGATCCACCGCTCCGGGCGCTACCGCGCCCTCCGCGAAATCGGCTTGTGCCGTCTGGCGCCGGCACTCTATCCTCTCTGAGAACCTTCTCTAGCGGACCCCGCAGGTTATGGGCGGATCCGTTATACGGCAGGATCTGGCGCCTCGAGATCTCGACAGATCTTGCGGGCCAGGTGCTCCTTGATCTCGCGATGGCGAGGAATCGTAGAGACCTTATTGGTCTGACGATTGACGTAGACGGTGTGCCGGCTTCCCTCGCGGAGAAGCTCGCAACCGTTCGATTCCAGGTGTCGGATGAGATCCCGTCTCTTCAACCGGCGATCTTCAAGGGCTCGCGAATGACTTTCGCAGCTCCGATTGACTCTCGGGCGAGCTCGCGATTCGCCTGCAGCACAAGTTCGACGGCCTCTTGGAGGTTCTCGCGCGCTTCCTCGAGCGTGTCACCCTGCGTATTGGCGCCCGGCAGCTCCTCGACGAAGGCGATGTACCCGTCTTCGACTTCCTGAAATACGGCTGTGAAACCCATGTCGAACTCCTGATGGCGGTGAGTGTAGCAAGCCCGCGATCCCGCCGTATAACAAGCTCCTGAACCGGACAGGGCGTTTGCCTGACCGGGACCGAACTCCGCGGCCTCATCTCGCCTGCCGGCGAGAAGGCCGCTTGGGGTACCCTGGCGACAACCTTCATCTTCTCGAAGAGGCAGGGTCGGCGATCCCCGCCGGTTATGAGCCTCTCCGTTATACGGCAGCGCCGTGACTGATAGCCGAGACGAAGACGTATTCCTCGCGGATGGCGGCGATTGGGCCGAGCACGAGGATTGCTTGATCGGAAATGAGTCTGGGCTTCGAAGCCTCGGGCGCGCGATCGAGACTGCGCTCGACGAAGGTGAGTACTATGGCGACGACCTTGGGGAATGGCTCGGCGTCAAGCTGGTAGATGATCCGGCGGACGAATCGTCGACTTCGAGCGATCTTGGATTCGTTGGCTCAATCCTAGCGACGGTGATCGTGCTGCTATTCCTTTCCGCGATCGGGGTTGGATTCTGGACGATCCTCGGCTGGATTCTCGGATAGCCGTGCCAGGCGCCGCCGTATAACAAGCCGCTGCACCTGACGGAGAGTTTGACGAGCTAAGAGCGACCTCCGCCGCGCAAACTCCAAGCCTTGGCGGCTCGCAGAGCGCGGCTTGAGCCATCTGGCGTAGAATGCTGTCTCTCGATCGGTCACGCGCCGGCGAACTCCGCAGGTGATCGGCTGATCCGTTATGCGGCATCAACTCGGGACGTGGTTCTGTCTGTTGTCGGGTCCTTCGACGGGACTGCCAATCGCAGCTGCGGAGAGAGCCTCGCCTCGTGATCGCGCCAGCAAATTTGATCCGTGGCCAGGAATACCGGTGGGCCGCTTGAGGGCAGGCTCGCTCGCCGTGCCCGTCACTGGGCCGTTCACGTCCGTCGCGTCTCGAGCGATTCGATCGCCGAGCTGTCTGTTTCGGAGACCTGGAAGTCAGCCGAGCCGTGTTGACGCCGCATAACAAGCCCCTGAACCTGACGGGGCGTTTGACGAGGTGGGAACGGGGCTCCGCCGCGCACATCTCGTGCGAGACTCGCACGGAAAGCGCGGCTTTCCTAATCTGGCGTCGACCTTGATTTTCTCGATCCACCCACGCCGGCGATCCCCGCAGGTTATGGGCGGATCCGTTATGCGGCATCGAGCGATCGCCGTGCCCTGAGGTTCACAGGCTGAGGCTCGATCGGTACGACTTCTTCCGAAACCCTAAAAGTAGTCTCAAGAAGAATCGAAAGCCTCGCTTCCCGGACGAGCAAGTGGCTACCTTGGCCAAGGTCGGCTCAAGGTAGCCAGTTGATCGCAAGGAAGCGGCGCCGTTTTCCCGCTGGGGCGCCGTGCCGCCTCGACGCCGCATAACAAGCCCCTGAACCTGACGGCGAGTTGGCCGAGCCGGGAGCGAGCTCCGCGACCTCATCCCGGCGTTCCGCCGGGAAGGCCGCTCGTGGTATCCTGGCGACGAACCAGGATGGCTCGACGCGGCGTCGATGGCGAACGCCGCAGGTTATGGGCCACTCCGTTATCCGGCATCAACTCGGGGCTTGGTCTCTGGGCTCTTGAAGTGTCGGAAAGGGACTCTCCGGCGGCGGTTCCGCTTGACGGAGCGAGCTCCCGTCGGCTCGATCGGCATCAAACCGTGCGGGGCTTGTTCTCCCGAATCGAATCTCTTGGAGTCCAGTCCGCCGGAGTTGCTCCGCCCGCCTCGAGCCGTGTTGACGCCGGATAACAAGCCCCTGAACCTGACGGGGCGTTGGCCGAGCCTCGAACGGAGTCCGCCGCGCAGATTCCATTCGAAAACTCGAACGGAAAGCGCGGCTTTCCTAATCTGGCGTCGACCTTGATGTTCTCGATCGGCCCTCGCTGGCGATCCCCGCAGGTTATGGGCGGATCCGTTATACGGCATGCGTGATGCGTCTAGCAGTCTCCGTATTCTTGCTTTTTCTCGCCGCGTGCGCGAGTGCGCCCTATCACGCCGGGACCATCCAACTACACGACGTCGGCTCGTTCGAAGAGGTCCAGCTTGACAATGGTCTCGTTGTTCCGGTCCGACTCGCACGGGTCGTGTTTCCAGACGGCGTCGAAGGCCTAGCAGTCGACTATGTGACCCCTTCTGAGATCAACACGCCAGCAGTCGAAGCAGAACTTCCGTATGTCTGGTGGAAAATGATTCCAACTCTCAGGTCACGTGGCTGGACTCAAGGGTGGGTTCGCGCACTCAATACGGCGGAACCGGGGCCCTTCAAGGCGAATGGGTGGCGCGCCTGCCTGACTGAGGACGGTGAGACTCTCTGGATTCATCTAGATGGAATCCCTCACGAAAAGGACCGAGCGGCTGGAAAGCGCTGTGCCTGATGCACGCCGTATAACAATCCCCTGAACCAGACGAGTTTTTGGCGTGCCGGGGCCGACCTTCCGCCGCCCACGTCTTGGGAAACCTTCCAAATATTGGCGTGGGCGGCTCTGGCCGCCTGGCGACGAACTCCTATCCTTACGTACGAACCCCTTAGGCGGAACTCGCAGGTTATGGGAGTGTCCGTTATGCGGCAGATCGCGGAGTGGAGTTGAGTCGGTTTTGTAGACACCTCGATAGGGGACATACTTTGTCCCCTGGAGGAATGTCTGATGCCGACCCCCCGCCGCCGCTACACGCGTGAGTTCAAGCTCGACGCTCTGCGGCTCGTCGACGAAGGCCGCCCCGTTGCCGAGGTTGCTCGCAACCTCGGCATCCATGTGAACACGCTCCACGGCTGGCGACAGCAGTTCGACTCGGATCCGAAGTCCGCCTTTCCCGGCAACGGTAAGACAGCGGGCAAGGACGAGGAGATCCGGCAGCTGAAGAAGAAGCTTCGGCGCGCCGAGCAGGAGCGAGACGTGCTGAAAAAAGCCGTGGCCTACTTCGCAGAGGAAAGGGACTGAAGTTCCGCTTCATCCGTGCCCATCGGCACGTCTTCGAAGTAGGCCTGATGTGTGACGTCCTGGAAGTCTCGCGGAGTGGCTACTACGCGTGGACCCATCGTCCACCGAGCAGACGCTCACGTGAGGACGAAGGACTCCGTCCGCGGATCCGAGCCATCCATGAGGGCAGCGGAAAAACCTATGGCGCGCCTCGGATCCAAGGGGAGCTCGCCGACGAAGGCAAGCGCCACGGCGTCAAGCGGATCGCGCGTCTGATGCGCCAGGAGGGTCTCAGGGCCTCCTGGAAGAAGCGCTTCCGGCCGAGCCAGGGCTCGGACCACCGGATGCCTACGTTGCCGAACGTGCTGGCTCGAGACTTCACGGCGAAGAGCCCGAACGAACGTTGGGTCGGAGACATCACGTACATCCCGACGTTCGAGGGCTGGCTCTACCTGGCCGTGCTGATCGACTTGCACTCGAGGCGGGTCGTCGGCTGGGCGACGAGCGAACGGATGACCAAGCAGCTTGCGACGGACGCGCTCCACGCTGCCCTCGGGCAGCGTGATGCGCCGAAGGGCCTGCTGCACCACACGGACCGCGGAAGCCAGTACGCCTCGAACGCCTACCAGCGGATGCTCGGCACGCATGACTTCGAGGGAAGCATGAGCCGCCGGGGCAACTGCTGGGACAATGCCGTCGCGGAGAGCTTCTTCGCAACGCTCAAGAAGGAGCTCGTTCATCGCGAGCGCTTCCGCACCCGGGCTTCAGCCCGCGTGCGGTTGTTCGATTACATCGAGTTGTTCTACAACCCCAAGAGACGACACTCCTCGCTGGGAGGGATGTCGCCCGTCGAGTTCGAAAAGATCACAGAACTCGCTTAACTGCGTGTCTACGAGATCGACTCAACTCCAGCGACGCCGTCGTGACGGCAGCGGTGGTGGGTGTGGTGGGTCTCGGTCTCGCTGTTGCGGATGCGGATATTCGGCCCTCACTCGAACGGGGTCGAGCCGTTCTGCTCACGGTCTCCGTGCTGGCGGGTATCGCGTTGGGTGGCGCGTTATGGATCTTCCGCCGTTGGGAGCTTGCGCTCAAGGCTGATCTACCCGAAACGGCCCTCTCTCGAAGCTACGGCCAGAAGCTCCACGTGGCCCGACTGACGGTCGTCATCGTATCGACGATTCTCTCGATCCTTCTCGCGTTAGCGGTAGCGTAACGGACCGCGACCCCGGCTCGTGGCTGGCTTCAATGCCCCTTTCTCTTTCGTGGCGCTCGGTCGAGGGGAATCGATGTTCGAACAGACTCGGCCCGCATCACTGGCGCCCTGGCTCGTCGTCGCCTACGTGACGCACCTGGTCGACGAATGCTCGACCGGTCGCGGTCTGGCCGAATGGGCAACGCGGGTTGCCGGGATTCCGTTCTCGAACGACGCGTGGCTCCTCGTGAACACGATCTCACTGGCCGTCTTCGGCGGTCTCGCTTGGGCGATCTTCTCGAAGCGACTCGGAGCTCTTACACTACTGCTGCTCGCCGGCCATCTATTCATGCACGGCACGCAGCATCTCGCCGGTGCCCTCCGGTTCGGCGAGTTCTCGCCCGGAATCGTGACGGGTCTCGTCGCCTGTCTACCGGCGAGCCTGCTCGCATGCAAGGTGGCATTGCGATCTGTCTCGATCGGGCGTGCATGGATCGGTTTCGGCGTTGGCGCCGCGACGTTTCAACCGATCTGGCACATGCTCTTCCTCGTACTGGAATAGTTGTCGCTCGACCGAGACGAGAGTACGCTCGAGCAGTCGTGAGCTCGAATCTGTCCGACGGCTGCGAGACGCGAATCGCCTTCTTGTTTCCGAATCCGACGGAGCGGGAATACGTGCGCGTCGCGCTCCGCGAGACGTGTGGAAGAAATCTTCCGGGCTGCGAGAGATCGACGACCGAGAATCTCGATCGCGTCCGCTTCGCCGTTCTCAAATTGAGCGCGGGTACGATCGAGAAGCTCGATCGAGCGATCGAGTTGGCGCAAACGGATTTTCGGGATCTCTTGGTCGCGGCCGACTTCGCGACGTCGGTCGATGCCCATCTCGAGTGGGATCCGAGCGAGCGAGAGTCGGCTACATAGTCCTGGGCGTGATAGTCCTGGGCGTGCTTCGCGGCTTGGCGCAGACAGGCGCCCGAGCCGGGCCTGCAGGCGGGCCGACCGGCCGCCGTCGACGCGAGCCCCTGAGACCAGTGTGGGAGTCAGCTTGCAGTCCGATCTCCATCAGATAGCGCTCGGCGCGGCGGATCTCGAGCGATCGACGAGGTTCTATCGTGACGTGCTGCAATTGCGATGGATCGCGGGCTTCGATCCGCCCGGGCTCGTTTTCTTCGACCTGGCGGGGACCCGACTGCTGCTGGAGAGAAGCGCGGAGGTCAATCCCGGCGATTCGGTCCTCTATCTTCGCGTCGAGGGGATCGAGCGGGAGCACGCGCGGCTCGCGGGCGAGGACGTTTCGTTTTCCAGTCCGCCGACGCTCGTGCATACGGATGTCGACGGCACGTTCGGGGTCGCGGGGACGGAGGAGTGGATGGCGTTCTTCTGCGATCCCGACGGAAACCAGCTCGCCCTCGTCGAATCGCGGCTGCCCGCCGAGCGCTCGACGTCGTAGATCGTTCGATCGAAGCCGGTCACCGGACCGTTCGCATGTCCGAGTCGAATCGGAGAGGGAGTGAGCTCGCGATGAAGGCATTGCCCGACGGACTTCAGGCCTATCGACGCACGCCCGAATTCGACGAAACGACGACGCCGCCTGCGCTTCGACGCCGTCATGACACGAAAGCGGGCGTATGGGGACGGATCGTCGTGCTCGAGGGCTCGCTCGTCTATCGAATTCTCGAGCCTTCGATCGAGGAGCACACGCTCGATCCCGAACGGTCGGGTGTCGTGGAGCCGGGGATCGGACACGAGCTCTCGATCGATGGACCCGTTCGCTTCTACGTCGAATTCATGCGCGCCCGCGAATGAAGACGCCCCGAGTGGTGGGGGTGATCGGAGGTCACGGTTTGTCCGAGGAGCCGACGCGATTGGCCACCTGGAGCAGATCTGCCTGCCCCGTCTGTGAAGCGGAGACGGTCGACTTCGCCGCTCGACTCTGGCTGCTGCTCGGCGCGGGGGCCCGATGTCGCAATTGCCACGCCGGCTGGAAGATCGCGGCCGCGAGCTGGGTCGTTCGACTGCCGCTCTACCTGTTGATCGCGCTCGAAGCGATGGCGGTCCTGACACTCGGTCCGGGTCCGACGGTCTACGCAGTCGGCGTGGTCTTTCTCGCAGCAGCACCGTTCTTCATGTGGCTGGCACCCAGAGCGGGTGAGCCGATTACGGATCGTGCGATCCGAAGGGAGCGCCGCAGGCGGGCCGGAGCTTCCGATTCGGATCGTTCCACGGAGTCGATTCTGCCGCACGTCGGTTGGGGGCCCGTGCGCTTCGGCATGCGGCGGGACGAGGTCGAGGCCGCGCTCGGCACGGCGTCGGCGCGCGATCGCACGACGATCGAGGACTGGGAGATCTGGAGCTACCGCGAGCTCGGTCTCGAGCTGACCTTCGAGGCCGATGCCGACTGGCGATGTACGAACCTCTTCACGGAAGATGCGCGATTTGGGATCGCGGGCCAGCGTGTGATCGGGCCGAGTATCGACGCATTGAGACAGTGCGCCGCTTCCTTCGAGCTCGGTCCGGTCGAGCACGAGCAGGTGCCCGAGACCGGTGAAGAGCTCGAATTCCCCGAGGCGGACGTCACGATCTTCTGTCAGGCGGGACGCGCGTGCCGTCTGTCCTGGAACGTGGAAATCGACGACGCGGATCGATACGTATGGCCGGAATGACACGTCCGCGAGATGAAGCGAGACGCGATAGGAGATCATGCAGACATTCCTCGACCCCATCGCCTTCGCGACGCTCTTGACCTCGCTCTGGATCCTGCGCTTTCGGGGCTGGACGCGTCCCGTCGCGGCGGCCTGTTATTTCCTCTTCTTTGCGGCGGTCGAGATCGTGGCGACCCGCTTCTTTCTGCCGCCGGGCGCATTCGGTCCCGGCCTGGGCATGCTCTGTCTGGCCCTGACGGTGCCCGTACTGTTGGCGGCCTATCTCGTTCGCCGCCACGAGATTCGCGAGAGGGAAGGGTCCTGATTGGGGACGCGAGTGGTCGAGACGGGTGCGGATCGGAATCGCACCCCTTGTCGCCGACGTCGTCACGCTGCAACCTAGCGATGGACGATCGCGCTAGGCGAGGACGAACCGAAGGTGGATCGACTCCGAATCTGTCGGCCACGCACACGACGGCGAGATCGCTCCAGAGCGCAAGAGGGGTTGACATGGGCAAGGACGAAACGAGTACGGCTCGCACCGCTCAGGGCGGATCGCTTGCGACGAGTCATCTGATCCTGCATTGCGGCGATACGGATGCGACGATCGATTTCTGGTGTAAGGGCCTCGGCGGCGAGCTCGAGCAGGACGAGGAGATGGAATCGCCGGCGCTCGACGCGATCTTCGGTCGCGAGGGTGTTCGAATCCGTGACACGTTCATTCGAATCGGTGGCACGCGGATCCACACGATCGAGACGCTCGACGTGAAGCGCAGGCGGGAGCCGTCGGGTCCCTACGACAAGCCGCTGGGCTTGTCGGGTCTGTCGTTCCGGGTTCCGGATCTCGACCTCGCGCATGCGCGTGCGGAATCCGAGGGGCGCAACCCGACCGAGATCTATGCCTTTTCCGAGCTCGACGATCCCGTTCGCATGTTCTTTCTCGAAGATCCCGACGGCTTGCGCGTCGAGATGATCGAGGACGGCGGCTGAGGGTACGTCGGAGGCGACGGCCCGTCAGATCGGCGCGAGTGAGCGGCGGGCGACGATTCGCTGCGTGTGGACGAGCTGATTCCGCGTCGATCGCTCTCGACCCTGTCGTTTCGGATCCGATCGGGGAGCCCGTCTGATATGCTAGTCGGGCGAGGTCGATGAACCATGCGATTGCGGCTACTCGCCTTTCTCCCCTTCGCCGGACTGGCGACGGGCCTGCTGCTCTTCTCGGCGGCCTCGTTGGTCTCGGCGCTCGAACGCTCGTTCTACCCCGAGCCGGCGGGATCGAATCCGCCGATCAGGATCGGTCGCTTCGAATCGGAGTGCGAGCGACTCGACCGCGAGCTGGCCTCGTTGCGCGAGAGCGTGCTGTCGCGATACGAGCTGCAGGGCGCGATGGTACGTTCACCGCTGCTCTGGTCCGTCGCACACGACGGCCAGATCGGGCTCGACTACGACCGAATCCGGACGTTGCTGAACGAACGTTGTGGTCGCTCGATGGGGAGAGACGAGTCGCTCTTCCGGATCGAGGCGATCGGGGTCGGGTCCGTGCTCGATCCGGACATTGACCCGGATATCGGCGCCGACGGGCCTCGCTCGAAGATCGCTGTCGAGGGACCGCCCTCGTTCCTCTTCTGATCGGGGACGCGAGCGTGGCGAGACATTGTCCGAATCCAGATTGTGGCGGGCTCGATCGTGACGGCGTCGTGCCCGAGTTCGTCGATACGGTCGAGCGCTGTCTCGATTGTGGCACGCACCTGCTGCCGGGTCCCGCGCTGCCCCTGCCGGATCCCGAGATCGAGTTCCACGACCTCGCGACCGTCTTCATCGCGTCGGGTGTGACACAGGGCCAGATCGTCGCGGCCGCGATCGAGCACGAGGGAATTCCCGTCTTCGTGAAGGGCGAGCTGCTGCAGGGTGCGATCGGCGAGCTGCCGCCCAACGTGGGACAGGTCGAAGTCCAGGTCCCGGCCGAGCGGGCCGATCGGGCGCGCGAGATCGCGCGGCGTTTCGAGCGGGAGGCGTCGGGATGAACGCGCGATCCTGCCGTGGCTCCACTCGCGCCGTCGGCGCGTGCAGCAGCGCGGATTCGCCGCGTTCGATCCGCTAAGGAACCTCTGCAGAACCCGCCCAACATGGTACAACCGCTTCGGGGGGGCAGAGAGATGTCGAAGCAGCAGACTTTCGCGGGCGAGGCTTGGAAGCGGAAGGGCAAGGTGACGCGCCGAGAGCGTTTCCTGGCCGAGATGGACGCCGTGATCCCCTGGGATCGTCTCTTCGAGCTGATCCGACCCCACTACTACGCCCCGTCGGGTCAGGGCCGGAAGCCACATGATCTCGAACAGCTGCTTCGGATCTACTTCCTCCAGCAGTGGTTCGACCTGTCGGATCCGGCCGCCGAGGATGCGATCTACGACTCGGAGTCGATGCGCCGCTTCGCGGGCGTCGAGCTGGGCGACGACAAGGTCCCGGATGAGTCGACGATCCTGCGCTTCCGACACTTTCTGGAACGCGAAGGTCTGACGGAGGGGATCTTCGAGGCCGTGAAGGATCTGCTCGCCGAGAAGCGCCTGACCTTGCGCTCGGGCACGATCGTGGACGCGACGATCATCTCGGCTCCGAGTTCGACAAAGAACAAGACGAAGAGCCGAGACCCTGAGATGAAGCAGACGAAGAAGGGCAACCAGTGGCACTTCGGCATGAAGCTCCACGTCGGAACCGATCGCCGGGGGTTGGTGCATAGCCTGACGGCGACCGATGCAGCGACTTCGGATATCAGCCAGCTCCCGGATCTTCTTCACGGTGAAGAGACAACGCTCTGGGGCGACCAGGCCTACTGGAAGGCGGCCGATCGCGAAGCGTTCGAGGCGGCCGGCGTGCGCTACCGCGTGAACCACCGCGCGGCGGGCGGGAACAAGAACCTCTCGGATCGGTGGCGACGGATCAACCGCGCACGGTCTCGCACGCGAGCGCGAGGCGAGCACGCGTTCCGGATCGTGAAGCAGCTCTGGGGCTTCACGAAGACGCGGTACCGCGGGATCGCGAAGAATCTGGCTCGGGCACAGACGATGTTCGCGCTCGCGAACCTGTACGCCGTGCGACACAAGCTCATCCCACCCGGAGCGAGGGAAGCGCTGTGATCTCAGCGTCCCGAGGCCGGGGCGGGAGGGGGTGCCGCGCGCAGTTCGGAGACGCGCCCTCGATCGACGGACGAGCTACGAGGGACGCGCGCGTCGAGAATGTTTGAGCACGGTGCCCCCTCCCGCCCCGGCCCTGGCACGGCGGCGTGTGCAGAGGTTCCCTAACGAAGCGAGACGGTCCCGTTCGACGTCCGCAGACGGATCGGGATACCGCCCTTGCCGATTCGACCGCGGACGTTGCCGGTCGACGAGTCGGATCGATCGTCGTCGGTCGACTCGGCCGCTCGTCTGCCCGATCCGTTCGTGCGTGTGCCCGTGAACGCCTCGAGCTCGAGCTCGTTTCGGATCAGGCCGTTCTCGACGCGGATATCGACGTCGGCGTCGGGCTCTTCGGGAAGCTCGAGCGCGATCCGGCCGTTGCTCGTCGTGAGCGAGACGCCGGAGGGGCCGAGGGAGTGGAGGGAGGCCTTGATGATGCCATTGGATGTCGAGGCGTCGACCGAGCCGAGGTGGCCCTGGACCTCGATCTTGCCATTGCTCGAACGTGCGCGCAGATGACCGTGACTGCGGCGACAACAGACCTTCGCGTTCGCGGTCGTGACGTCGATGTCGCCTCGCACCTCGAGAATCGCGACCGAGCCGTTGCTCGAACGGGCACGAATCGAACGATGGAGACCCTCGAGACAGATCTTGCCGTTCGTCGAGCTGAGCGCGACCTGCGTGCTTCGCGGCACGCGGAGCTCGATATGGGCGACGCCGCGCCGGGCGCATTTGCGCGGGATCTGGACCTCGATCTCGAGCACATCGCTCGAGGCGGAATTCTGTAGACGGATCGAATTCAGCAGCTGGGCGGCGACGTCGGGACAATCGGCGCGAACACTCTTCTTGATGCGGATCTGGACGTCTTCGCGATCTTCGCCGATCACACGCGTCTTGCCGTTGGCATTGTGGACGCTGATGGCGCGGCCGGCCGGGGCGGGGATGACGAGCGTCTGCTCCTCGCTTCGCATCTCGCCCCAGGGCATTCGCGAGAAGAGACTTCGGATCAGACCGCCGAAGCCCGGCCCCACACCCAACGCATCGCGCTTCGACCCGGGATGGCCATCCGGATCTTCGTGTCGGTGTCGCCGACGACCACGATCGTGTCTGCCGTCGTGATCGCGACGCCGACCGTCCTCGCGGTCGCGATCCTGCTCGCGGCCCGAGTCGTCGGTCTCCGTGTACATCGGCGTGTCCATGCCGGTGACGCCGTCTTTTCCGGTCTCCGCAGGATCCTCGCGGGAGCGGCTCATATGGCATTTCCTGAGGGTCAATGGAATCGCCTCTGATCGTCGTCTTCGTCCTGCCAGCTCTTGCGTTCGCGGCGATCCTCGCGGTGGACGGCGCGGATCTTCTGGCGCATGCGGTAGCGCCGCCACTTGAGCAGCAGACCCTGAAAGGTCGGCGCGCCCGGCGTACGACCTTCGTTCACGAGGTAGATCCAGCCGATCAGAACGCCGGCGAGATGGCCCGTATGGCTGACGTTGCTGTGGCCCGACGAAGCGGAGATCCACTCCATCACGAAGATCAGCGGAATCAGCCAGATCGCCTTCAAGGGAATCGGCGGGAAGAGCAGCATGATCGTTCGGTCGGGCCAGGTGAAGGAGTAGGCGAGCAACACGCCCATCACGGCGCCCGAGGCGCCGAGCGTCATGCCATGGAGCTCGCCGATCGTCGTACCGATTCCGAGCAGACCCAACAAGAAGGGCAATGTCGCGATCAGGAAGCCGGCGCCGACACCGCAGGTGAGGTAGTAGCGGAGGAAGCGCTGCTCGCCCCAGAGCAGCGCGAGGGACGAGCCGAACATCCACAGGGAGAACATGTTGAAGGCGATGTGCAGAATCGAAGAGGGGGAGTGGAGCCACATGTAGGTGAAGATCCGCCAGAGCTGGAAATCACCCCATACGGCCGCGGGCTGCACGACGCCGAAGCTCGTGACGTCGAAGCCGAGCAGCCTCGGGCCGGCGAGCTGCGCGATGAACACGATCCCGTTCGCGATCATCAGATTCTTGATGATCTCCGGGGTCTGCGGGGGACCGAAGCTCATTTGCGCGCCGCCACGTCCGTACAATCTGATCCTCCGGTTGGTCTCCGAATCGTTTCGTCCGTCTCGGCTCGTGGCTCGATCCCGGAGGCTCCGAAGCGCTCGAGACAATTCCGTTCGAATCGGCGGACCCGATCGAATGCGATTCCGAAACCCCTGGCTCGGTTGCGGCGGAAAGGGCGCGCGAATCCCGCCGAACTCCTCAAGAGAGCAGGCAAAACCGGCCCGGAGGGTAAGAAGGGTTGAATGCCCGGTCAACGATCGAGGTCTGTGATTCGGAACACACCGGGGCGGAATCTACCCCCACGGGGAATCGACGGGGGTTGAGGGGATCTCGGCGGCGCCAGGGCGCCGACCGGCGCGTCGCGAACGCAGTCGCCGTCGGACGCCGCACCTCAGGACCCCCGTTTGCGCGCGGCCAACAGCAGGGCCATCGCCGATTTGGCGTCGACGATCGGGGCCGCGAGTCCGTCGAGTGCCTCGTCGAGGCTCATCGGTATGAGCTCGATGATCTCGTCGGGCTCGAGTCGTTGCTCGGTCGGCGTGAGCTCGTAGGCGGCGAAGAGATGGATGACCTCGTCGGTGAAGCCCGGTGAGGTCCAGATCGCGCCGAGCTTCTCGATCCGACTCGCGCGATAGCCGGTCTCTTCTTCGAGCTCGCGCGCGGCGCAGGCCTCCGGCGCTTCGCCGGGATCGAGCTTGCCGGCGGGAATCTCGAGGATCGTGCCGCCGGTCGCATAACGGTATTGGCGGATCAGCAGCACGCGCTCCGCGTCGAGAAACGGCACGACCGCCGCGGCGCCGGGATGCTTCAGCAGATCGAGCGCGACGCGTCGGCCATTCGGGAGCTCGACGGGCTCGGTCACGATCTCGAACTGTGCACCCTGGTAGCTGCGCCGCTCGCCTTCCGAGGCGGCGGATCGCGTCCGCGCGTGTTCGGACTCGTGCTTGGCTGTCTTCGTGCCGCCGGGCTCGGCGGTGTCGGTCTTCGAGGGCGCGCGTCGGGTCATGGCGATCACTCCTCTACGGTCTCGGGCGAGTGCGGGTTCGGGTGAGGCTCGTTCGGATCGGGACTCTCGGATCGAGTCGCTCGGATCGGGGCGTCGGGCGAGGCATCCCGCGTCGCCCCGACGTCGAAGTCCTGTCCCGGGCAGGGTAGGCTCGCCGACATGACAAAGCGCCCCTTCGAACGTCCCGCCACGATCGCACTTCCGGACGCGGCCGCTCGGCCGCCGGGGGCCTCGCTCGAAGGACTGTGGCTTCCGCCGTCGGGTGCCGGCTTCGAGGCAGACGAAGGGGCGGTCGTGGGCGTGCGAGAGAGCGTCGGCGCGGCGTCTCGCGGCGGTGCCGTCGTGGCGGCACCGCATCCGCTGATGGGCGGCGCGATGGACTCGCCGGTCGCGACCGAGATCGCGCTGGCGGCGAGCGATGCCGGCTTCGCGTCGCTTCGCTTCAACTGGCGCGGCGTCGGCGCGAGCGCCGGTACGCCGTCGGGCGAGACGAGCGATGCGGACGAGGACTACGCCGCTGCGCTCGAGTTCGTGGAGGAGAGTGTCGATGGCGGTCTCCTCGCCTGTGGCTATTCGTGGGGTGCACTGGCGGCGGCGCGCGTCGCGCCGCAGCGCAAACGCGTGCGGAGGCTCGTCCTGATCGCGCCGCCGCCAGCCATGCTCGATTCGGCCCGCCTGACGGAATGGGGACGGCCGCTGCTCGTCGTGGCGGGCGATCGCGACGACTACGTCCCCGAGGCGGAGCTGCGTGCGCGGCTCGCCGATTGCCCGCGTGCCGAGCTGGTCCTGCTCGAGGGCGTCGATCATTTCTTCGTGACGGGGCTCGCGGAAGTCGGGCGCGCGACGCGCGAGTGGCTCGCGGACTAACGCCGGTCCCTTCGCTCGGGCGACGACAGCGCCGGTCGCACCCGTTCCGGTATACGACGGCCTACGAACGTCGTTCAGCTCGCGGCGATCGGGAGCTCGATCCGGAAGCACGCCCCCTTGTCGCGTCCTTCGGCGACCTCGATCCGCCCCCCGGCGCTGTCGACGATCCGCTTGCAGATCGCGAGTCCGAGTCCGCCGGGCCCTTCGCTTCGCGTCGTCCAGAACGGCTCGAAGACCCTCTCGCGCAGGGCGGGGTCGAGGCCGGGTCCCTGGTCCTCGATTCGCAGCTCGACATGGTTCGCGACGCGTTCGGACCAGTCGGCGACGAGCTCGATGCGTCCTCCCTGGGGCGTCACCTCGGTCGCGTTCAGCAGCAGGTTCAACAGGAGCTGTCGCAATGCATCGCGTGACAGGCCGAGTGCTGGCAGCTCGGCGCGCAGCTGGGTCTCGAGCTCGATGCCGCGTTCACGACAGCGATAGGTCAGGAGCTGCAGCGTCGTCTCGATCGCCTCGTCGACGTGGGCCCAGGCGTCGATCGGGTCGCGCGTGGTCGGTCGTGCATGACGCAAGAGGTCGTCGAGCATGCGTTCGAGCCGCGCGACCTCGTCGCCGACGACGGCGCGAAAATCCTGATGGAACTCGGGGTCGTCGAGTCGGTCGGGCAGCAGCTGGAGGAAGGTCTTCACGGACACGAGCGGATTGCGGATCTCGTGCACGATCTCGGTCACGAGTCCGCCGAGCGCCGCGAGTCGATCGAGCTGTTGCACGGCGCCGTCGAGACGTGCAAGTCGTTCGAGCGCCAGACTCGTCGTGAAGGTCTGCGACAGCTTCGACACGACCTCGTCGAGGATCGCGATCGTGCGGGGCCGGAACGTGCGACCCGGGCGCTTGGCGAAGAGCAACAACGCGGCGGCCGGCTTGGCACCGAGGCCCGCGACGGGTGCGGCCGCGCTGACGCCGCGCGGTGCGAGCGTGTTGAGTGGGCTCGCTCGGTCGATCTCGGTCAGGCGCGTGGCGCGGTCCAGACGCGAGAGCCCGTGTGCCAGATCGAGGCTCGGCTCGATTCGATTGGCCGATTCGGCCGGCATCGCCGCGAGCACCCGGGCCTCGCCGTCCTCCCCGAGCGACCAGGCGACCGCGGCGTCGACGTCTTCCTGCCGCTCGAGGCGCTGGAGCGCCTTCACGAGCAGCGTCTGTCCCTCGATCCCGATCCGTGTCGCGCCGTGTGTCGGTGCTTCCCCGTGTCCGAGCGCGAGCGAGGCGGCGCCGTTCTTCGGCGTGTGGGGAAGAAGCAGCGCATCGAGCAGCGCGTCCTCTGCGGCCCGGCGCCGATCACTCGCGGCGCGCGTCTGGCTGCGGCGGTCGCCGACGGGCGGGATTTCGGACCCGCCCGGCGTCTCCGTCTTCAGGTTGGCACGCATGGTCGCGGAGTTACCGATCTCGCTTCGATGTGTCAACGAATCGGGCACGAGGGCGAGTCCCCGCGCGCCTCGTCGCATTCGTCGCGACCGACCTCAGAAGATGTCGTCGCGCGCCGCCTGTCGCGTCTTCTCGTTCGTCGTCTGCTCGGTGAACGTCATCTCGGGGGCGGTTCCTTGCAGGAAGGGCTGGAAGTAGGCGTCCTGCGACCCGCCTTCGGCGAGCAGTCCCGAGTTGCGGTCGATGCGCAGGAACTCGATCCGGTCGGGCACCTCGAAGTCTCGACGCGGATAGGGCTCGAGGGCGACCTTCATGAACTCGCCCCAGATCGGTAACGCGGCCGTGCCCCCACTCTCGCCGTAGCCGAGCACCTGATTGTCGTCGTGCCCGACCCAGACGCCGGTCGTGAGCTCGGGCGAGAAGCCCATGAACCAGGCATCCGTGAAGTCGTTCGTCGTACCGGTCTTGCCGGCGACCGTTCGACCGAGCGAGCGGAGCCTGCGGCCCGTGCCCTCCTGCACGACGGCGCGCAGCAGGTCCGACATCAGATAGGCGTCCGCCGGCGAGATCACCTGCATCGTCGGCAGGATCTCCGAATCGGGGTAGCTCTCGGGCGCCGGCCCGTCGGGTCCGGCGAGTGGCTTGAGGACCGGGGGTGGCGTCTCGCCGAGGGGGACGTCGGAGAGCAGGATCTTGCCCTCGCGATCGGTGACCCGGTCGATGAAGCGGGGCACGACACGCGTGCCACCGCGCGGATAGACGGCATAGGCGCGCGTCAGCTCGAGCAGCGTCAGGCTACTCGAGCCGAGCGCGAGCGAGAGGTCGGCCGAGAGTGGTGCCTGGATGCCGAAGCGACGCGCGTAGTCGATCACATAACGAACGCCCAGATCGCGGAAGAGATGGACCGTCGCGTTGTTGATCGACTTCTTGAGCGCGTCGCGCATCGTCATCGGGCCGTAGAACTTGCGCCCATAGTTGCGCGGCGCCCAGACGAAGCCACTGACGGGATCGGTATAGACGACCGGTCGATCGACGACCTGCGAGACGGGTGTGAAGCCGCGAGTGAGCGCGGCCCCGTAGATGAAGGGCTTGAAGGCCGAGCCGGGCTGGCGCTTGGCCTGGACCGCGCGGTTGAACTCGCTGCGTTCGAAGTCGTAGCCGCCGACCATGGCGAGCACGTCTCCCGTCGCGTTGTCGAGCGAGAGCAGGGCGCCTTCGGCCTCGGGCTCCTGCCAGATGTCCAGGCGCGCGAGCGTCTCGCCACCCGACGTCTCTTCGTCGCGCGCAGCCGTGAACGCCTTCGCTTCACCCGGCAGGCGCACGAAGCGGGCGACGTCACCGACGGCGAAGACCTGCGTGATCTTCTCGACCGGCCGCGGTCGCGTTCGCGGGTTCGGCTCGCGCGCCCAATCGACGTCGTCGAGGTGGGCCACACCCTCGAGACCGTGGCCGAAGCCGATGCGCGCCGCCTGGGCCTTGGCGTCTACCTCGAGGACGACCCCCGTCAGCTTGGTGTCGACGGGAAACGCGTACGCGACGTCGGCCGCGTGCGTCGTCGGCTCCGAAGCGCCGCCCGCGATCGCTGCGTCGGTGGTGCCCGCATCGTCCGCCGCGCCGGCGCCCGCGCCCGCGTTCGTTTCGGCGTCGGCGACCGGCTGACCCGCTGCGACGCTCTGCGCGTCGCGCGTGGCTTCGGGTGTGCCGACGTCGTTCGTCGATTCGATCGGCTCGAGCGTTTCGACGTTCTCCGCGGCGAGCTTCTCGAGCTCGGCGGGGATCTCTGTGGTCGCGACCTTGCGCAGGGGGCCGCGGTAGCCGCGGCGATGGTCGTGCGCTTCGAGGCCGTGCTGGATCGCATCGCGGGCAGCGCGCTGCAGATCGATGTCGAGGGTGGTCTCGATGCGCAAGCCGCCCGTCAGCACGAGGTCGCCATCGAGTCGCTCGAAGAGCAGGCGACGCACCTCTTCCGTGAAGTGGCCCGCCGCCTCGATGTCGCGGACCGAGGGATGATCCTTGATCACGGGGCGCGCTTCGCGCTCCGCCTCGAAGGTCGCCTGGTCGATGTAGCCATCGGCCAGCATGCGGCTCAGCACGTAGCGTCTTCGACCCTCGGCGGCTTCGGGATTGCGGGTCGGGTCGTAGGCGCTCGGACGCTGTACGAGTCCCGCCAGCAGCGCAGACTCGGAGACGGTCAGCTGGGGCGTCTCCTTTCCGAAATAGCTGCGGGCTGCCTGCTCGATGCCCCACGCGCCATTGCCGAAGTAGATCTGATTCAAATAAAGAAAGAGGATCTCCTCTTTGCTGAACTGACGTTCGATCTGTCGCGAGAGGATGATCTCGCGCATCTTGCGCTTGTAGGTTCGTTCGGGCGTGAGCAGCAGACTCTTCACCATCTGCTGGGTGATCGTGCTGGCGCCCTGGGCGATTCCCCCCTCGCGCAGATTCGTCAGCGCCGCGCGAAAGATCGCGACGAGGTCGATTCCCTTGTGCTCGAAGAACGCACCGTCTTCGGCGGCGACGAACGCGACCTGGACATGTCGGGGAATCGACTCGATCGCGACGGTGCGACGCTTCTCGGTGTAGAATTCGCCGATCAGCCGGCCGTTGCGGTCGAAGACCTCGCTCACGACCGGAGGCTGGTAGTCGTCCAGGCTCTCGAAATCGGGCAGGTCGCGGAGCAGGAATACGTAGATCGCGAGGGCGCCCGCGGCCGCGCAGGCGACCAGGAAGGCGAGCGCGACGAGGGCGATCCGGATCCCCCCGGACCGGAAGAAAGCCATGTGAACTCCAGAGTTTGCAGAAGCTAGCCGACGCCTCGACCCGTGCGCTACCGATAAAGCCGGCGGCACGCCGGCTCGCGCCTCCGGGGCTCGAGTCGTCGCATCGGCCGACGCGTCGGCGCCCGCGTGAGAGGCGTCACGCCCCGCGCCACGGGCGTCGCATGGGGAGCTGAGAGTGACAACCCGGTCCGATTCGTCTGCTGTGCTCACGCTCGCCTTCGTGATGGATCCAGTCGAGGCGGAGCCGATGGCCGAGTCGACCACGATCGTGCTGATGCGCGAGGCCCAGGATCGCGGGCACACGGTCCTCTACGTCGATCCGAACGACCTCGAGATCGATGCGGGTCGCGTGCGGGCTCGGGCCGTGCCGATCCGACTCGACCTCGAGAGCACCACACCGATCGAGCGTGGAGCGGAGCGGGTCTACGATTTCGATTCCGAGATCGACGTTGCTTTCCAGCGAAAGGACCCTCCGGTCGACCGCGACTTCATCGTCTCCACCCAGATCCTCGACGTCTGTCGCGAGACGATCGTGCTGAATCGGCCGACTGCCGTGATCGGCTACAACGAGAAGCTCGTCGCGACCCGCTTCGCCGATCTGATGCCCGCGACCCGTGTCAGCCGCCGGATTCCCGAGCTCAAGGCCTTCATGGCCGAGCTGGGCGGTCGCATGATCGTGAAGCCGCTCGACGGCAAGGGGGGCGAGGGGATCTTCCTTCTCGTCGACGAAGACCCGAACCTGAACTCGATCCTCGAGCAATCGACGTCGTTCGGCACGCGCGCCGTGATGGCCCAGGCCTACCTGCCCGCGATTCGCGAGGGCGACAAGCGCATCCTGCTGCTCGAGGGTGAACCGATCGGCGCGGTCCTGCGGGTGCCCGCCGAGGCCGAGTCCCGCGCCAATCTGCACGTTGGCGGCTCGGCCCGGGCCGCCACGCTCGACGACGACGATCGGCGAATCGTCTCCCGCGTCGGCCCCTTCCTGAAGGATCAGGGTCTGTTCTTCGTCGGCATCGACGTGATCGGCGGCAAGCTGACGGAGATCAACGTGACCAGCCCGACCGGCATGCAGGAGATCGACCGACTCGACGACACCCGGCTCGAGGCGATCGTGCTCGACCGCGTCGAAGCGCTCGTGCGGGCACGTTAAGGTAGGTCGCATGGCGGACATCGAGGGGGCACGACCGGTCGGTGCCGAGACCTCCTACGGGATTCTCGTCGTCGACGACGAGGAGGCGATCCTCGAATCGATCGAGCTCACGCTCGGCACCGAATACCGCGTCTTCGGCGCGACTAGCGGCGAGCGCGGGCTCGAGATCCTCGATCGCGAGGAGATCGCGATGGTGATCTCCGACCAGGTCATGCCGGGCATGAGTGGCGTCGAGTTCCTCGAGAAGGTGATCGAGCGCAACCCCCGCGCCATCCGCATGATGTTGACGGGCTATGCCGACATGCCGTCGCTCGTGGCTGCGATCAACGCGGGCCGTATCTGGCGTTATATCCCCAAGCCCTGGGAGCCGGACGACCTGCGCATCGCCGTAAAACGCGGTCTCGAGGTCTTCGAGCTGTCGAGCGAGAATGCCCAGCTCGCCGATGCCCTGGCCGAGGCCAACGAGCGCCTGCGCGCCGAGAACCTCTATCTACGCCAGGAGGTCGAAGCCCGCTACAGCTTCGAGGGGATCATCGGCGAGGCCTCGGTCATGCAGAAGGTCTTCGACGTGACCCAGAAGGTCGCGCAGACCGACGCGACCGTTCTGCTCACGGGCGAGACCGGGACCGGCAAGGACCTGATCGCGCGAGCGATCCACTATGCGGGTCCGCGTAAGGACAGGAAATTCGTCGCTCAGAACTGCGGCGCGTTGCCAGACACCCTGCTCGAGAGCGAGCTCTTCGGGCACAAGCGCGGGGCCTTCACGGGCGCCCACGCGGACAAGCAGGGTCTGTTCGAGCTGGCGCACGGCGGCACGATCTTTCTCGACGAGATCGGCGAGACCGAGCCCGGCATGCAGGTTCGCCTGCTGCGGGTCCTCCAGGACGGGGAGATTCGCCCCCTCGGCTCCTCGGAGACGCGACAGGTCGACGTGCGGGTCGTCGCCGCGACCAATCGCGACTTGAAGAAGCGGGTCGAGGAGGGGCGCTTCCGTGAGGATCTCTACTACCGGCTGCGTGTGGTCGAGATCGGACTGCCGCCACTACGCGAGCGGGCCTCGGATATCCCCGCGCTCGCGCACCATTTTCTCGACGCCGCAGCCAGGCGCATGGATCGCCGCTTCGCCGGCTTCTCGAACGCCGCGATGGATCGCCTGGTCGCCTATGACTGGCCGGGCAACGTGCGCGAGCTCGCGAACGAGATCGAGCGGACGGCGGCGCTGGCGGGTGCGAACGAGACGATCGGGCTCGAGGATCTCTCCGAGCACGTGCGCGGCGGGCCCGGGGCACGACGCGCGGCGGCCGCCGCAGCGCCCGTCCTGCTCGGCGGTGAGGCCGACGCACCGATCGAGGACTGGGATCTGAATCGTTCCGTCGATCGCCTGAAACGCCACATGTTGATCCAGGCAATCCGTGAGGCGGGCAGCAAG
This sequence comes from Myxococcota bacterium, assembly GCA_965223565.1. Taxonomy (GTDB): domain Bacteria; phylum Myxococcota_A; class UBA9160; order UBA9160; family UBA4427; genus UBA4427. The sequence continues at coordinate 420,977 of CBDCWV010000015.1, forward strand.
AGTGGCGCCGCCGAGAAGCTCGGCATCCCGCGCCAGTCGCTCCAGAAGATGGTCAAGCGGCTCGAGATCAGCGAAGCCGAGCTCGCGGCTCCCGACGCCGACTCCTGAGCGGCGGATCACCTCGGCTGATCCGCGAGCGCATGCGCCGGGCGCCGCCGCCCACGACGATCGCGCGAAGTTTTCGGCACGAATCGCCCCGTCCTCGGGTAGACTCCCCGACATGGAAACGCTCTTCTCCGCCCACTTCGAAACCCCGATCGGTTCCCTTCGCGCCGTCGCGAGCGAGCAGGGTCTGGTCTACGTCGAGCTTCCCCACGCGAACGGTCGCGGCTTCGCCGGCTGGAAGAAGACGCACGCACCCGAGGCCGGGATCGTCGACGCGGTCGACGGCAAGCGACGCGTTTCGGCCTGCGCGCCACTCGCGCGGGCGATCGAGCAATTGAAGGAGTACGCGTCGGGCGAACGTCGTGTCTTCGAGCTCGATCTGGATCTCCGGGCGACGCCGTTCCAGAAGGCGGTCTACAAGCACGTCGCGAAGATCGGATACGGCGAGACGCTCTCGTACTCCGACGTCGCACGGGCGATCAGCCGGCCCCGGGCCGTGCGTGCCGTCGGCGCAGCCAATGGCGCGAATCCGATCCCGCTCGTGATCCCCTGCCACCGCGTCATCGCGCGCGGCGGCGCTCTTCAGGGCTACGCCGGTGGACTCGACCTCAAGGCGCGACTGCTCGCGATGGAGTCGGCCCTGCCCGAAGCGGTGGCGGAGCAGGTTCGGCTCTTCTAGCTCGGAGAGTCTTGCGTCCCGGGACCCTCAGACCTTCGCGAGCGCCTGCTCGATATCGGCGATGATGTCGTCCGCGTTCTCGATTCCGCAGGCGTAGCGGACGAGGCTGTCCGTGATGCCGAGCGCGAGGCGTTCGGATTTCGGCTTGTCCCAGAACGACATCGTGACGGGCAGCTCGATCAGACTCTCGACGCCGCCCAGACTCGGCGCCTGGTAGGGAATCGTCGTGGCGTCGATGAAGCGCATGGCGCCTTCCAGATCGGTGTCGATCTCGAACGTGACGACGCCGCCGGCCCCCTTCATGATGCGTTGGGTGACCGCGTAGTCGGGGTGGCTCTCGAGGCCGGGGTAGTAGACCTTGCGGATCTTCGGATGACTCTCGAGGTAGCGCGCGAGTGCGAGGCCGTTCGCGTTGTGGCGCTCCATTCGGATGTCGAGGGTCTTGATGCCGCGCAGCAGCAGCCAGGCGGCGTGGCTGTCGATGATCCCGCCTAGCACGCCGAGGGCCTTTCGGACCGGCTCCACGAGCTCGCGCGGTCCCGTGAGCGTCCCCGCGAGCAGATCGTTGTGGCCGCCCAGGTATTTCGTCGCGCTGTGGATCACGAGGTCGGCACCGTCGTCGAGGGCCCGGTGATTGACGGGCGTCGCGAACGTGGAGTCGATGATGATCCGGACGTTCTCGGCACGCGCGACCTCGACGAAGGCCGGGACGTCGACGACACGCAGGTAGGGATTCGTCGGCGATTCCGTGAAGAAGAGCTGCGTCTCGGGTCGAATCGCGTCGCGGAAGGCCGCGAGGTTGCTCGGCTCGATCACCGTCGTCTCGACGCCCATGCGCGACAGGAACTGCTCGATGAACTGTCGCGTGCGTCGGTAGCAATCGCTCGTGACGATCAGATGGCTGCCTTCGGGCAGCAGTGCCATGAACGTCGTCGTCGCGGCGCACATGCCCGAGGCGAAGAGGACGGTCTCCTCCCCGCCTTCGAGTGCGCTGATCTTGCGTTCGACGGCGCGCCAGGTCGGATTGCCGTAGCGACCGTACTCCTCGCGGTCGCTCTTGCCTTCCTGATAGTCGGTCACCTCTTTCGAGTTGCGGAACCAGAACGTCGACGTCTGATAGATCGGTGTCGTGATCGCGTTCGCTTCCTGCTGACGCAGCTCACCCGCATGGACGGAGCTGGTGGCACTACCGCGGTCGCGTGGCTCGGGGGGAAGCTCGGTAGGTCGGTCGGACATGGGGTCCTCGGCGAATCGCGTCCCAACGATCGATCGGGCGACACGGAGCGCTATCGGGCACGATCTGGCGCGATCAGGCGCAACCGGGTGCGCAATCGGGTATCAGGTGCGCAATCAGGTGGTGGCAGTCAGGTGGCGGCAATCAGGTGATAGTCGGCGCCGTTCGACCCCTTGCGTTCGCACTCGAAGCCGCAACCCTACGGGCGCTGGCGGGTGGCGTCAACTCCGGGCCCCCGCCTGCGTACCCCACCGGGCGGGTCGACGCGCCCGCCGACGGGTTCCAGCGAGGAAGCAGCGAATGAACGCGGGCCGGATCTCCCATCGTCGTCGAATTCTCGTCTTCTGCGCGTCGAGCGGGAGCTGTGCCGCGCGCTATCACGAAGCGGCCCACGCGCTCGGTCGCGCGATCGCACGTGCGGGACATACGGTCGTCTACGGCGGGGGTGCGGTCGGGTCGATGGGCGCGTTGGCCGACGGAGCGCTCGAAGAGGGCGGCGCGGTGGTCGGCATCATCCCCCGCTTCATGCGCGAGCTCGAGTGGGCGCATGCCGGCTTGAGCGAGCTTCGCCTGGTCGAGGACATGCAGGAACGAAAACGCGCGATGCTAACGACGAGCGACGCAATCGTGACGTTACCCGGCGGATCCGGCACGCTCGAGGAGCTCTTCGAGGCGATCACCGCGAAACGACTCGGTCTCTTCCCGCACCCGATCGTGATCCTGAATCAGGCGGACTACTACGAGCCGCTCTTTCGCCTACTCGAAACGAGCGTGCGCGAGCGCTTCATGAACGATGCGCATCTCGACATGTGGCAAGGCGTCGATCGCGTCGAAGAGGTCCTGCCCGCGATCGAGTCGGCCGCGAGCTGGCCGGAGAACGCGGTCGAGTTCGCGACGCGCTGAGCATGCGCGGAGTGGCATCGCCCGCTGCGATCACGCTCGAGCCGCGTGCCACGATCGACGTGCTCGTACGGCGCTATCCGTTTCCCGATCCCCGCGCGGCCGATTCGCGCGGTCTGCTGGGCTACGGAGGCGATCTGGCACCGGAGCGTCTGCTCGCCGCCTACGGGCAAGGCGTCTTTCCCTGGTACAGCGAGGCGCCGATCCTCTGGTTCTCACCGGACCCGCGCATGGTCTTGGCTCCTGGGGATCTCCACGTCGGACGCTCGCTCGCCCGCCGCGAACGTGCGTCGCCCTACGCACTCACGATGGATACCGCCTTCGCGGACGTGATCGCGGCGTGTCGTGAGACGCCGCGGCCCGACCAGGACGGGACCTGGATCACGCCGGACATGCTGACGGCCTATCGCCAGCTACACGCGCTCGGCTTCGCGCACTCGGTCGAAGCCTGGCAGACCGACCCCGACAGCGAAGGCGGCGTGCGACTCGTCGGAGGGCTCTACGGCCTCTCGCTCGGGCGGGCCTTCTTCGGGGAATCGATGTTCGCGCATGCGCCGGACGCCTCGAAGATCGCATTCGCCGCGCTCGTGCGTCAGCTCGCGCGTTGGGAGTTCGATTTCGTCGACTGCCAGGTGACGACCGAGCACCTCGCCCGCTTCGGCGCGACGGAATGGAGACGCGATGCCTTTCTCGACGCGCTCGCGCGTGCGCTCGACGATTCGACGCGACGTGGGCGCTGGGCCTTCGACGCGGTCGCGGACGACGTCGATCGGCCTCGCGGCTGCCAGAGGGCCGCTGCGCCGAGTCAGAAGTCGAGCGGCAGTGCGAGGTGACGTTCGTAGATCCTGTCGCGATGGTCGATCAAGGTCTCGTCGAGTGCGGCCGCGGTCGCCGGGGTGAGCCCGCCGTAGGCATCGCGCAGGAAGTCCGGCATCGGATTCACGTCGGCGGGCAGGGGCCGCAGCATCGCTGCGAACGTCGCCCAGTAGATATCGACGGCCGAGAGCGTGCGTCCGATCAGGTAGTCGCTGCCCGCGTCGCGTTGGGACGCGAGCTGCTCCGAGAAGAGCCGCAGGATCGCGCCGATACGCGCATCGGCGCGCGCCGTCGCTTCGACGCTCCAGCCGTAGCTCGAGCCGAGCACGCGGCTACCGGCGAGGGCCGGATCCGTCGCCGCCCCGGGCGCGTCGAGCATGGGCGCGAGCAGCTGGTGTCGGCGATTCCAGCCCAGGCCGTCTTCGCTGCAGATCTCGTGTGAGAGACCGAACATGAGCGCGCGTTCGCGTTCGTTCTCGGGCACGAGCGGAGGGCCGTCGCCGAGCCGTTCGGCCAGCATCAGGATCTCCTCCCAGCGGATGCGCGCCGGCTCGTTCTCGTAGATCGCCTGCGGCGCATTGCGGAAGCCGGTCCAGGCCACGAGCGCCTCGTTCGCCTCGGTCGCGGTCTGTCGCACTGGCACGTAGTCGACGCCCTTCACGTAGAAGATCGACTTGGCGGCCTCGCTCCACGGACCGGGAACGCCCGTCGTGAGCGCCAGCCGCAGACCGGGCAGCGATTTCGCGTCTTCGGGCTCGACGTATTCCATTCGTTCGGGTCTCGTGCTCTTGATTTTCAGTGGAGTCGGCGACGAGAGCGCGCCACGTCGCCCTCGTCGTGCGCGCGCGGGTCGTCGGCCGCCCCGGAGCCGCCGCGCAGAGGGGCGTCGCCCCTGTCCGGATAGCCGCCGCGCGTCTCGCTTCGCAGCCGCGACGTCGTCGCATCCGACATCAGATCGCTCGGATCGCAGGCGAGTCCGTCCGCCAGCAACAGCAGCTCTTCATAGGAGACGAGCTCACCGCGCTCTTCGATCGCCTGGATCTGGTTCGGGGTGAGCGTCTTGCGCAAGCCACTCGCCACGAACGCGGCCTCCTCGATCGCGGAGACGAGGTCGCGTGGTGACCAACCGTGATCGTGACGTCGACGCCGGACTGCGAGGCCGTCGAGACGAACGCGTTCCAGCAGCTGGGCGTCGCGCGGTGGTCGCGGCACGGGGGGCGGGGTCAATCGGCTCTCCAGGCAGGGCGTGGAGTGTAGACTATCGACATGTCGATGCAGGAAGGCCTCGCGATCCTCGAGCGTGCCGCCCAGGCGAGGGGCAAGATCTTGCGCGTCGAAGGCGATCGCGCGGGGTCCATCCTCGGTCGGCTGCTGCTCACGTTCGATGTTGGACGTGTCCATCTCGGAGCGGGCGAAGACGGGATCGAGATCGAGGTGCTCGCGGATCCGACTCGCGTTCCACCCGGGCTGGGACCGCTCGACGAGGAGGAGCCGTGGTGGCGTCTGCTCGGCCAGCCGCTCACCGCCGCCTGGCCGGGCGGTGTCGAGGCGGGCGTCGGCGCGCGCGGATTGGGCTCGTTGATGGTCCTCAAGTTACGCTTCCGGGAGCAAGCGGAGAATCCGCGTATCGTGGTCGTCGAGGCGACGGGCACGTCGCTTCGCGTCGGTCTCGACGCGATTCGAGACGAGTAAGCGCGGGGCGCAGTGACGATCGCGGGTGTGCGGAGCGCGATGAAGGAGGCGAGACGATGGCGACTGATCGAGGCGAGGGAAGCGAGGCGGGCGTGGCCGGGGACGTTGGGGACAAGGTCGCGCGCAGCGACGCCGAGTGGCGTGAGCGATTGGACGAGGAGTCGTTCCAGGTCGCGCGATGCGGAGGGACCGAGCGTGCGTTCACGGGGCGCTATTGGGACGAGAAGGCAGCGGGTACCTACCACTGCGTCTGCTGCGATGCGCCGCTCTTCCGCTCCGAGGCGAAATACGACTCGGGAACCGGCTGGCCGAGCTTCTTCGAGCCGATCGCCAAAGAGGCGGTCGCCGAGAACGTCGACAACAGTCACGGCATGGTGCGCACGGAGTCGGTCTGCGCGCGCTGTGATGCACACCTCGGCCACGTCTTTCCCGACGGGCCGCAGCCTACGGGCTTGCGCTACTGCATGAATTCGGCGTCGCTCAGGCTTGCGAAGGACGAGGATTGAACGCGAGGCGACCCGCCGCGATCTTCTTCGACAACGACGGTGTGCTCGTCGATACCGAGCCGCTCTTCCTGCGCGCGACCCAGGAGCTGCTCGCGACCGTCGGCGTGCACGTGAGCGCCGCGGACTACCATGAGCTCACGATGCGTCACGGTCAGACGGTCTTCGATCTCGCCAGCCGCGCGGGCATCGATGACGAGGAGATCCTGCGACTCCGCGCACGCCGCGCGGAACGTTATTCCGAGCTGATCGACGAGGGGGTACGCATTCTCGACGGAGTCGAGGCGACGCTCGAAGCGATTCACGGCGTCTTTCCGGCGGCGATCGTCACGAGCTCGAGCCGCGACCATTTCGATCGGATACACCTCCAGGCGGGGCTCGTCGATTCCTTCCAGTTCGTGCTCACCCAGGGCGACTACACACGCCACAAGCCGCATCCCGAGCCCTATCTCGCGGCCGCGGAGCGGATGGGCGTCGAACCGGCGGATTGTCTCGTCGTCGAGGACACGGAGCGGGGACTGGTGTCGGCGGTCGAGGCGGGGATGCGCTGTGTCGTGATTCCGAACGAGCTGACGCGCCGTGCCGACTTCAGTCGCGCGCATGCACGGCTCGACTCGATGGTCGAGCTGCCGGCCTGGCTCGGTCTCTAGCGCGCCCGTTCGGTCGACGAAGTCGGGTCTCGCCACGGGTCGTATGCATCGCCCCGCGGCTACCGCTGCCTCCGACGCGGCGTCGCGACCTGGAGCGCACCGGAGTTCTTCCGGCCGCACCAGGCGCAGTAGCGCCAACGCGCGACCGCCGGCCAACGACAGCGGCTGCAGGCCGGCAGGCCCGTGATCTTCCAGGGGCGCACGATCTTTGTCTTGCAGGCGGGGCAATAACGCATGAAGCGTTCGAGCGGTGCGCCGCAGCCGGTCTTTCGACAGCTTCGTTCGGTGGCCTTCGTCTCGCGCAGAGCGCGGCCATTCGATTCGAAGCGACCCGTCGAGCAGGTCGGGCAGGCGCTCCACTCGGGCCGGACACCACGTTCACAATCCGGACAGACGAGCGGGTGCGCCGTGACGTCGGCGAAACCGTTGCGCGTCGTGCCGCACCAGGGGCAATGGCTCATCGACTCCGAGATGGGACCTTCGCAGGCGTGACAGTCGAAGCGCGCATCGAACGTCTTGCCGTAGCGCTTGCGGAACCAGGCGACTTCGAGCGCGAAGGGATCGGGTGCGTCGCGTAGCCGTTTACGACGCGGCGGACGCAGGCGACTGCCGGGGCCGCTTGCGCCGGCCAGCCGCGCTCGAGCGCTCGGCGCGGAGGATCGCGCGTTCGAGGCTGCGTGAGAAGACGACGCCGTCCGCGGGGCGCCTCGATAGATCGACCTCGAGGCCGCGAAGCAGCACGGCCTGGACGGGCTCGGGACAGCGTGCGAGAAAGGCACGATGGCCCTCGAGCGGCCACTCGAAGGGCCAGCTCGGCAGCACGCCCGTGAACATCTCGTAGCCCGTGAGTGCCAGGCTGAAGACGTCGGAGGCTGGTTTCGGTCGACCGTAGGCCTGCTCGGGTGCCATGTAGCCGAGTGTGCCGACCTCGGTCAGCATGCGTGTCGCGATCGTCGCGCGCCGCGCGGTTCCGAAATCCGCGAGACGTGCGCGGCGGCCTTCGAAGAGCAGGATATTGCCCGGCTTGATGTCGCGATGGATCAGACCCATACCGTGGGCATAGGCGAGACCCTCCGCGACGTCGCGTAGAATTGCGAGGGCATCCTTCGGCGGGCGCCGCGGCGTCGAGAAGGAGTCGAGGCTGCGCTGGGCGAGATCGCTCACGAGCACGAAATACGAATCGATCCAGTCCGCATAACGAAGTCCGACCACGCAGGGGTGCTCGAGACGCGCGGCCAGTCGCGCCTCGGCCTCGATCGCGTCACGCCCGAGCTCCTCGACGACCGCGGGCAGCACGATCTTGAGTGCCACGCGGCGATCCTCGATCGTGTCGCGTGCGCGCCAGACGACGGCGGATCCGCCCTCGCCGAGCCGCTTCTCGAGACGGTATTTTCCGAGTCGCGCGCCGCGTCGAAGCGATTTCGTCATCGTGATCGGCCTCGGTAGAGGAGCAGCGTTGCGTCGTCGGGATGGGCCGGCAGGGCGGCGTCCCGGCCGTCCATCGTCGCCGCAACCTGCGCGAGCAGCGCCTCGGCTCGCGCGCCGAGCCGCCCCGTGCGAATGCCGTCGAACAGATCCTGTCGCTCTACGTTGTCGACCACGCCGTCGCTCGCGAGCACGAGCGTGTCTCGCGCCCGCAGCGCCGTCGCCGCTCCGACTTCGACGCGCATCTCGCGCGAGCCCAGGCAATTCGAGAGCAGGTGGCGGTCGTCATGGTGGTGACCCTCGTCGGGCTCGAGCACGCCCGCCGCGACGGCGTAGCCGACCGGTGAGTGGGCAATCGTCTCGAGCCGTAGCTGGCCGCGTTGACCGACGGCGAAGGCACTCGAGTCGCCCGCATGATAGGTGCGGGCGAAGGTCGTTTCGTGCTTGGCAGATGCGCCAGCCGAGCCGCTCGCAGCCTTCCGTCGATGCGTGCCAGGCTCGAGGCCCGTGGCGATCTCGACGGCGACGAGTGTCGTGCCCGATCCGATTCCGCGCTCGAGGATGCGCGCGTTCGCGTTCTCGAAGGCGTCGAGGATCGCGCTACGAACGGAGTCCGTCGCGCGACGATCGCGCAGGGCCGTGTCGAGCTCGTCGATCGCCGTCGCCGAGGCATCGGCACCGCTCGGCGTGCCACCCATCCCGTCTGCGACCGCGAGGACGAGGCCGGCTTCGCCGAGCGCCCAGAACCCCGCCGCATCTTCGTTGCCCGATCGCTTGTCGGGCGCCGCGCGGCTGGCGAACGCGACCGAGGCGAAGGGATATTCGATTTCGACGGGCTCACGGGAATCCCAGCCGACGAAGAGGTGGGACTCGAGGCTCATACGAGCACCGCCGCTGCGAAGCTGAGCGTCAGAAAGAAGCCGCAGACATCCGTCAGAGTCGTCAGGATCGGCCCCGAGGCGAGCGCGGGGTCCCAGCCCATGCGCTTGATCAAGAGCGGTACCGTGCCGCCGATCGAGACTGCGAGCACGGTATTGAGCGCGAGCGCCAGACCGACGACGGCGCCGAGCAGCGCATCGCCCTTCCAGAGATAGGCCGCGGACGCGAGCAGTCCACCGAGTGCGAGTCCGTTCAGGACGCCGATCAAGGCCTCCTTGGCGAGCACGTAGAGGATCTCGGCCGGTCGCACGACGCCGAGCGAGAGCTCGCGCAGGCTGACGGCGACCGCCTGGTTCCCGGAACAGCCACTCATATCCGAGATGATCGGCAGGAAGACCGCGAGGGCGATGGCGCCTCGGAGCGTCTCTTCGTAGAGCGCGATCACGCTGGCCGCACAGAGGTTCAGGACGATGTTGATCGAAAGCCAGGAGAGCCGACGTCGTGACCGTTCGAGCGGGGGCATCGAGCGCAGCTCTTCACCGCTCGCGATTCCGAGCGATTTCATGTGATCGGCCTCGGCGTGATCGATCGCCTTGTCGTCGACGGCAGCGCGCTCGACGACGCCGATCAACACGCCCGCCTCGTCGACCACGGGGGCCCCGAGGAATCGCTCCTCCTCGAAGATCTCCCACAACGCGTCGAGTGAATCGTCGACGTGAAGCGCGACCGGGTCCCGTACGACGAGCCCTTCGAGGCGTGCATCCGGCGGAGCGAGCAGCAGGGCGCGCAATGGCACGACACCTTCGAGCCGACCCGTGCCGTCGACGACATAGAGATACTGGATCGCGTAATTCGCGTACTGCTCGGCCGATTGGCGTATCTCGTCGATCGCCGCCGTCGCCGTACGATCGGACGGAATCGAGAGGAACTCCGTGTGCATCAAGCCGCCGGCGCTCGCCGGGTCGTATCGCAGGAGCGACCGAGCCTCTTCGGCCGTCGAGGCGTCGACGGCATCGAGGATCGCCTCGCGGTCGTCGTCCTCGATCTCGGCCAGCACGTCGACCCGTTCGTCGCTCGCCAGCTCTTCGAGGATCTCGGCCGCCGCACTCGGCTCGACCTCTTCGATCGCGTCCGCGACCTGGGACAAAGGCAGCGAGTCGACGAGCTCGGCCGCGTCCTCCGGCTCGAGTGCGTCGAGCAATCGGGCCAGGCTGTCGCTCGAGAGGTGCGACAGGCTGTGCGTGCGATCGTCCTCGGACCAGGACGCCAGCAGGCTGCGAACGCCTTCGAGATCACCCGACTCGAGTCGTCTCTCGAGTTCGAACCAGGGAGAGTCGTTCATCACGATGAGTGCTTTCGGGTCATCGGCGTAGGGAGGACGCGACTAGAGTATCGTTCCTGCTACGCTCCGCGACAGGCTGGGCACGATCACCTCGGACGGACGATGGCAATCGAGAGCTCGGGTGCTTCGCGCGCTGGCGGAGACGGCACCCACAACGAAGATGCCTTTCTCGTTTCGCCGGAGCTCGGACTCTTCGTCGTATGTGACGGGGCGAGCCAGGCGCCGGCGGGTGAGGTCGCAGCTCGGATCGCGACGCAGGCAGTCGGTGAAGCGGTCAGCCAGGCGCGTGCGAACGGCGAGACCGGTTCGCTGTCGGCCGGGGTCGTCGACCTGGCGATGCGCCGGGCGGTCGAGTCGCTCCGTGAGGCGACGCAGGCAAGCCCGGAGCTGGCTGGCCTGGCGACGACGGTGACGATGCTCCTCGCGCACGATCGCCGCGGCGTGATCGGCCACCGTGGGGATAGCCGCGCCTATCTCCAGCGTGGTACGCGCGTTCGGCAATTGACTGTCGATAGCGATTCGACGCGCGCGCTCGACGCCGATCCGGACGACCCGCAGGCATTCGATGTCTTCACGGTCGATCTCTCCGAAGGGGATGTGGTGGTGCTCTGCAGCGACGGCGCGCAGGACGTGGTCGAAGACGCAACGCTCTGGCGAAATGCCGGTCGTCTCCCACCCCGCATTCTCGCGAGTCGGATCGTGAGCGCGGCGAACCGCCAGGCGCCCCACGACGACGCGACGGCGGTCGTGCTCCGAGTCGGCGGGCTGGGGCGGCCGGACTGGCTCGAAGCGTCGCGATCACCGCGGGCGACGACGTTCGGTTATGCCCTTCACAGTGGCGGTGCCGACGAGGAGAGGCGCGACCGCGCCGGTCGTGTGCGGCAGCCACAGGAAGAGAGCCGCGACACGCGACGTCCGAAGGTCGAATAGCGAGTCGGTCGGGATGCGAGGCTACTCCCCCGCGTCGGCCGGGGAGATACCGCGTGTCTCGCTCGGGACGAGGGAGATCTTCACCTTGTCCGGATCGATCGAGACGACGTCGAGGCCTCGCGGCGAATGGACGTTCGCCGATTCGACCTGGAACGTGCGACGCCCGAGTCGGGCGAGATAGGCGTCGACCACGACGGTCGGCGGGTCCCGCTCGAGCATCACGAGGCTGCGGCGCACGCCGCGGAGCGTGACCTCGATCCGTTCCGGATCGACCGATTCGAGTGCCAGCTCCTTGGGCAGGTTGCGGACCTCGACCGCGGCTGCGATCCGGCGATCCGCGACGTCGGAGCCGGGGACGAAGAGCGTCCAGAGAGCGAGTGCGACGGCGACGGCGAGCAGGGCGTCGAGCGGAGCGCGCTCGCGCAGGCTCGTCCCCGCGGCGTCGGCGCGACCGGCTTCGATGGCCTGCTCCCTCTGCAGGATCGTCGCCAGGTCCTCCGGCCGACGCAGCTGCTCGAGGGTTCCGTCGCGCGCGACCGAGACCGTGCCGCGTTCTTCCGAGACCGCGATGCAGAGCGCGTCACAGCGCTCGGAGAGGCCGAGTGCCGCGGCGTGTCGGGTGCCGCCGGGGCCCAGGGCGCTGCGGTTCGACGAGAGGGGCAGATGCACGGCGAAGCGTTCGACGCGATCGCCGCGCAGGATGACGGCGCCGTCGTGTCCTGGCGAGCTGGCATCGAAGAGCGACAGAAGCAACGGCTCCGACACGCGCCCGTCGAGCGACACACCGCCCTCGATATGGCTCTCGATCGATTCGCTACGCGGCAATACGACGAGCGCGCCCGTCCGTTCGGCCGCCAGTCGCGCGGCGGCGCGAACGAGCGACTCCATCGCGATCCGACGCGCGTTGCCCGGCGGCGTGCGGCCCTCGACGAACGATCGCCACGTGCCGAGTCGCTCGAAGAATCGCCGCAGCTCCTGCTGGAAGACGACGACGAGCACGACGACGAGGATCGCGAAGAAGCTCTGCAGGATCGCGACCGACATGCGCAGCTCGAGTGCGAGGACGACGACGTAGACGACGCCGATCAGCGCGAGTCCGACGAAGGCGGGTCGCGCGTGGGTCTGGCGAAAGAAGCGAATCGCCATCCAGACGAAGCTCGCGACCAGCACGATATCGAGTAGATCGAGCAGGGAAGGAATCGGAATCCAACCGGACATGGAAGATGCTCCTCGAGCGACGACCGAACGAGAGGTGGAGTGGCGAGTGCGTCTCAGGCCGTCGAAGATTCCGGGTCGGGTGGCGAGGCCGAAGCCGTCACCGGCTCTTCGTCGCCCGCTTCGGACGCGTCGTCATCCGTGTCGTCGAGCTCGAGCCGCACGCGTCCGACGCGCCTCCGAGAGACGCTGCGGACCGTCGCGCGATAGGGTCCGACGCGAACGCTGTCGCCTTCGCGTGCGAGGCGTCCCAGTCGTGCGACGACGTGACCACCGACGGTGCCCTGCTCCTCGCGTTCGTCGTTCGGCAAGACGAAGTCGAGACGATCTTCGAGCTCGGGTAGCGACATGTTGCCCGGTACGTCGAAGATGCCCTCGCCCGCCTCGAAGACGCCCGGTACGTCGTCGTCGAATTCGTCGCCGAGCGGGCCGACGATCTCCTCGAGGGCATCCTCGCGGAATGCGACTCCGATCGTCGTACCGTGTTCGTCGACGACGACCGCGCAATGTTGTCGTTTCTTCTGCAGCTGCTGAAGAAAATCGGACAGGGCCATCGTATCCGACACGAAGACGGGCTCGCGCGCGATCGCACGCAGGTCCGGTCTTTCGCCACGCAGGGATGCGCCGAGCACGTCCTTCGCATGAACGATGCCGACGATCGAATCGAGCCCGCTCTCGCAGAGCGCGAAGCGAGAATGGCCACTCGATCGGACGCGTTCGAGATTCTCGTCGAGCGGCTTGTCGAGCGAGAGGTAGACGATGTCGAGGCGCGGCACGAGAATGTGGCGTACCTCGAGCTCGATCATGCGGAAGACGTTCTCCGTCAGCTCGAGCTCGAGCTCGGAGATGTGTCCCGCGTGCGCGGACAGGGAGAGGATGCTGCGAATTTCCTCCGCGCTATGTCCAGACTCGTGACCGAGATCCGCGGGCAGACCGACCATTCGCAGCATCGCGTTCGAGACGCGATTGATGATCGTGATGAACGGACCGAAGAGGAGGGTGAAGAACCAGAGCGTGCGTCCCGTCGCGAGGGCCGTCGTCTCGGGTCGGCGCAGCGCCCACATCTTCGGCGCCTGCTCGCCGACCGTCATGTGGAGCATCGTGATGATCGTGAACGCGATCGCGATGGAGAGGATCGGCAGCCAGCTCGCGTCGGGATCGATTTCGAAGCCGGCTCCCTCCGCGGCCGCCAGGAGCAGCACGGAGACGGCCGGTTCCCCCAGCGCACCGAGGACCAGGCTGGCGAGCGTGATGCCGAGCTGGCAGGCGGAGAGATATTTGTCGAGATGCGAGAGGATGTGCTGGACGGTCGGCGCCCCTCCCCGCCCCTCGCGCACGAGCTTGGCGATCCGGGATTCGCGGACCTTGACGAGCGCGAACTCCGCCGCGACGAAGAAGCCATTCAGGGCGACGAAGAAGAGCGTCGCACCGAGGCGCCAGAGGATCCCGAACAGATCGAGCGAGGCATGCGTTTCGGTCATGGGCGAAATTCTCGCTCACCAGGTCGTCTTCGACGACCGATGCGGAAGATGATCGCGGCGGGGCGCCGCGCTACACCTCCGGCGCTCCGTCCCGATTGACCGCTCCCCCGTGCCGAGGGCGTCGACGCCCGAATCGAGTGATCTTGGCCGAGTATTCGCACGCGAGCCGCCGTCGCCGAGTCAGTCGGGTGATCGCTGTCGGCATGGGCGTCTGCCTGGCCGTCCTGCAGGGCGGGGTTGGGCTCGTGGGATCGCCCGCGTGGGCCGACGACCTCGGGCCGAGTCGGGAGCAGGTGGCCGAGCGAGAGCGGGGAATCCTCGCGGCGCTGCAGACGTTCCGCCGAGACATCGCTGGTCTCCGGATCCAGCTCGAGCAGGGGCTCGTCAGCAGCGGCGAGTTCGACGGCGCCCGCACGTGGTGGATTCGCTCTGGCTTCGGAATCCAGGGTGGGCTGCCGATCACCGACAAGATCAACCTCGGGATCTCACCGACGATCGCAGTCGAGCGACTCAAGATCGACGGCTCGAGCGATTTCATCACCTCCCAGAACGGGCGCGATACCCGCTTCACCGATTTCATCGACGGTGCGCTCCGCATCGGCGCCGACTACGAGCTGCCGAAGGGCTTCGGTCTCGAAGCCGTCACCGGCGCGAGCGTACGACAGGAAAAGGGAGCGGCCTTCGACGAGGCGCTCCGTTTCGGAGGCAGCATCGCGGCGACCTATCGCCGCGGACGCTGGCTGCGTCTGCGATTGGGCGTTGGCCTCGGGGCCGACCTCGGTGACGGCCAGCTGCGCGTCTCGCCCGTCTATCGCATCAAGCTGCGACCACTCGAACGACTCGTCCTCGAAGCGAGCGGTCTGAACGGCACGATCGAGTGGGAGGCGACGCCTCGGACGACCGTTTCGCTCACGGGGGGCGCCGACGGCACGCAATACAAGCTCGAGCGACGCTCGCGTCCGCCGCAGGGTCTCGGCGACGGCACGCTCCAGCGTAGGCAGAAGGGCATGGAGCTCGGCGTCGTCCATCGCGCGACGGATTGGCTGCGGATTCGTGGTCGCTTCGGCCTGATCCTCGACGAGGAGCTCACGGTCATCGACGAGGACGGCATCGACGTCGACTCTCGGGTCAACCGCGACCCGAGCTTCACGACGAGCGTGTCGTTTCGATTCGAGCTCTAGAGGGTCGCGAGCGCTAGAACGTGAAGCTCAGATCCGCTGCGCCGCCGGGCTCCGGATCCTCCCCGCGCGTCGGGACACGAATCGAGAGCTGTAGCGAGACGATCCGCGTGAACTGGAACGTGATCGACCCGATCGCGAGATCGCGATCGCTCTGGAGGGATCCGGCGTAGAGTGCGTCGTAGCGCGCCAGCAGCTGCACGAGCTTCGTGACGTCCCAGCCGATGCTCGTCTGGTAGCCGTAGACGTCACGTCTCGAGCCATCGTTCGGATCGAGGGAGCCGTAGAGTCCTTCGGCCGAGAAGAAGACCGGTCCGCTCGTCACACGGAGATCCGCCCCGGCGAGCCAGCGCTTACCGGCGAAGTCGCGCGGCAGATCGAGTCCGAAATCGATGTCGTCTTCCTCGGAGTAGGCGCCGTTCAGCCCGTATTCGAAGACCGTTTCGTGAGCTCCGCGAAGTACCGTGTCGGCCGACGCGGCGGACCTGCCGGCGTGGGGTCGTTCGGACGTGCGAATCCGTCCGTCGAATCGCAGCACGTAGAGCAGACGCTCATCGTCGTTCGTACCGAAGCCGTTGCCGTTGAAGGCGCCGGCGCGAACGACGAGCCGATCGCCCAGGATCTGCTGATCGATCTGGAGGCCGATCTGTCGTCCGGGTGCGAGCGCGCGAACGATCTGGCTGCGATCGATGAAGTCGAGATTCGGCGCCGCGATCAAGAGCTCGCCGCTGAAGGGCGTCCGAAAGAATCCGCCACGGATGCCGAAGCCGATGCCGCCTTCGGCTTGCCGCCGGGTCTTCCAGTCCATGATCAGATCGAGTAACGGCCGCGAATCGATCAGGTTCGCCTGCAGGAAGTAGCCGAAGCCGTGCTCGAGCTCGCCGCCCATCACGAGACGGGCGTCTCCGATCTCGAAGCCGGCGTCGCTGTCGTTGACGCGCTCGGGGCCGAGGTACCCGTTCAGCGTCAAGAGCATGTTGAAGCGCAGAGGCTCGACGTGCCCGGGCGGCTGGATCGCAAAGGGATCGAGCGAGATCATCGGCCCGTCGCCCGTCGTCTTCTCCTCGCCTGCCGTGTCCAAGTCGGTGCCCGACACGCCGCCACCGGGCTCGGCTGCGACCGAGGCCGGGATACCGGCCGTCGCGACGGCGAACGAACAGAGCGTGAGAAACGTATTCGACAGGCGCCGCTGCATCGCCGAGGACCTGCGCGGAGCGGGGCCGGGTCGAGACAAACCGATCTCCTTCGAGTCAGACGCTAACGCATGTCGGGCGAGGTCCTCACGCCGCGGCGACGCGACGATGTCCCCTCGGCGAGGTGGCTATTTCAGATGGTCGCAGTCGTCGACGTAGCCCAGCGCCATCAGCCGTTGGCAGGTGGCGAGATCCATCTCGACGGCACCGCCCTCGACGGCCTCGCCCTCGGCGGCGCGGCGTTGGAGCTCCGCCATCTCCTCGAGCCGCGCCTCGGCTTCGGGATCGGGGTAGGGGTCCTGCTCGAGTGGGTCGCTCGACACGTCGAAGTAGGCCCGCTCGGGGAGCCCACGCGGATTGCCGGCGTTGGCCACGATCAGCTTCTCGTCTTCGGTTCGCAGCGACCACAGCACGTTGCCTTCGTGGTCCTCTTCGGAGAAGACCTGTCGATCCTTTTCGAGTCGTGCGGAGAACGGCGTTCGCAGATCGATGCCCTGCATCGTGTCGGGCACGGGGACGTCCGCCAGGCCGAGCAGCGTCGGCCCGACGTCGATCAATCGCGCGACGCCCGACTCGGCGCCCCGAGCCGGTCGCTCGGCCCGCCGTGGCCATTTGACGACGAGCGGCACGTGGATCTGCTCGTCGTAGAGGGTCAGGCCGTGCCAGAAGCCGCCGTGCTCGGCGAACTCCTCGCCGTGGTCGGACGTCAACACGATCGCGGTCTCGTCGTAGAGGCCAAGCGCCTCGAGGCGTGCGAGCAGGTGGCCGAAATTGCGGTCCAGGTACGCGATCTCGCCGCGGTAGAGCGCCTGCAGGCGCTCGGCCATCTCGGGCTCGGGCTCGGGCTCGGGCAGCGAGACCCGCGCGATACCGACGCCGTTGTAGGGATGCTCGAAATAGGGATCGTGCGGATCCATGTAGTGGAGAAAGAGGAAGAAGCGGTCCTGCTTGCGTCTCTCGAGCCAGTCGAAGGCGACGTCGTTCACGACCTCGGAGTCCTGATAGAAGTCGTTGAAGCGAACCTCGTCGCCGCCGAAGAGACCGAGCGCGAGCTGGCGCCCGAGCTGGTAGACGATCAGCTTCGAGCTCGATTCCCGGGCACCGAAGAGGTAGTCGGGACCCAGGTAGTAGTAGTCGTCATAGCCCTGGGCGAAGCCGAAGCTCTCTGCGAGGTTCACGTTCGAAACGATGCCGCCCGTCGTATAGCCCGCCGTCTTCAGTGCTTCCGGAATCAACACCAGATCGTCCGACAGCGAGGCCGGCTTCGACATCGCGACGTGCGTCGAGGGCAATGTCGACGTGAGCAGCGAGGCCGTCGCCGGCTTCGTCCACGAGGCGTGGGAAAAGCCCTGGTAGATCGTGCCGTCTTCGGCCAGGCGACAGAGGTTGGGCGTCTCGACCGGACCGCCGTAGCAGGAGAGCTGGTCGGCGCGCAGCGTGTCGACCATCACGAGGATGATATTCGGCTTCGCTTCGAGCGCAGCGGAGATCGAAGTGCGGTCGGTCGCCTCGGCCCGTTCGGGAGAGAAGGCGAGCGAGAGCAGCCCACCGAGTCCGAAGACGCCGACCAGATAGAGGGCGATCGGGGCGAGCGGTGTCGTCAGCCGAACGGCGATCGGGTCGAGCAGGCGCTTGGCCGGACCCAGGATCAGCAGCAGCAGCAGCGCAGCCGCGATCAGCACGAGCGCAATCACACCGAGCGGCGGCATCTGCTCGAGGTAGACGTCGCGACGCAGGCGGAAGAGTACGACGAACAGGCCGAAGGGGATCAGGCAGGCACCGAAGCCGAGGCGCGGCACCCAGCTCCCGATCTCCTTCTTGTCCATCGGCAATACGGCGAGAAAGAGACCACCCAGGATGGCGAGGCCGCCCAGCACCGTGGCCCACATCATGGGCCCGAACCAGAAGACCTGGCTCTCCGTGCCGAGGCCGCCGCGTGCGATCACGAAGGCTTCGCCGAGACCGAGGACGATCCCGGCGGCGATGCCGGCGAAGGCACCGGCCGACGGTGCGCGCCAGAGTCGCTCACCGAGCGGCGTCGCGCCTTCCTCACCCGCCGTTTCGTCGACGTCTTCTTCGAGCGAGGCGGCCGCGCGTGCCGCCTCCTCGTAGTCGACCTGGACGCCGTCGACCCGGGCGTAGTCCGGCGTGTAGTCGTCGCTGCGAGCCCACCAGAAGAGGAATCCCAGCATCGTCGGCGCCTCGGCCGCCCAGAAGCCCAGGGCAGCGGAGACGATCGCTGCGGCGGGGCCGATCAGCTCGCCCAGCAGGAGATATTGCGCGGCCTCGCGGATTCCCTCGCCAGCGATCGTGAAGGGACTCACGACCGTCGCGAAGATCTGGATCGCGGAGCCGAACGTGATCTTCCAGAAGTCCGCGCCTTCGGCTCCGATCGCGAGCGCCGTGTAGTAGTACATGACGGCGGTCGTGAAATGGACGAGGAAGGACAGGAAGAGGATCTGGAAGACGAGCGCGGGATGTCCGCGATAGGCCGCGGCCGAAGTCGATACGCGTGTGACGAGACCGCTGATGCGCTGTTTGGCCGGTAGCGGCACGGTCTCGAGGATCCACTGCACGACGCCCGGGAAGAGCAGCACCATGACGAGCCCGGCGATCACGCCCGCGGCGATCGGGATCGTGATCGACGCGAAGAGGAGGGCATTGTCGCCGAAGATGCCGATGCCGAAGGGCAGGGCGACCAGGAAGGTCATGAACACGCCAGAGAATCCGCAGACCTTCTCGACGAACTTGGCGGCGGCGACCTCGACCGTGCGACCGCTGAAGCGCGCGGCGTCGAAGAGCGTATAGCCGTCGAGACCGGCGGTGCTCGGCAGAAACGTGCCGATCGCACGACCGATCAGGAAAGAGCCGAAGATGTGTTTGAAGGGCAGCTCGATGCCCTGACCGCGCAGCATCAGCTGCCAGCGGTACATCGACGACAGCATGCCGATCGCCTTGATCGCGGTTGCGAGGCCGACGAAGAGCCAGAACGTGCCCGCGTCGATCCGCGCGAGCTGATCCCGAATCAGCTGGAGCGCGATCACCTTCTCGCCCGATTCGACCTCGATCGGATGCGTGAGCAGGGCCCAGAAGCAGAGGATCGTGAACCAGGCCTTGAGGGCCGTGAAGAGTCGGCTGCGGGTCTGTCCCTTCGGCATGCGCAGGCCGACGATGGCCAGGATCGCGATCACCAGGGCTTGCAGAAGGGTCGTCATCGAGCGCGGTCTCCTCCGATCCAGTCCGCGCGCGGGGGCGCGGCCGATCTCGGGTGAGTGGGGTGAAGGCGCGGGAAGGTAGCGGGCCAATCGCGCCGAATCGTCGTGAAGGAGCGAGCTCGCGCGAAGAGCCGCAAGACGGCGGCAGCGGCTGGGTACGGGGCGCGCAGGCGGCTCGAATGCGCGGTCGGCAGGGGGGCGGTCGTCGGGGCCGGAGCGTCGACGCCCGGGCCGGCTCTCGCCCCACGCGCCGTCGCATCGAAGGGGGGCCGGCTCGACGTCCGCGATCGCGTCGCTGGTCGGCGTAGGGTCATCCGGCGTGTCTGTCGGATCGCCGACCCAGCGCGAAGCTCGGATCGCGCGCCCGATCGCGTCGGCTTCGTGGCTCGCTCGGGAGGTCGCGCCGTGGCCTTCGTTCGAAGCGACGCGTCGGCGCCTAGCGAGAGTCGCTTCGACGGCGCGACATGCGACACGCGATCGTGGCGCGGCCGAACGCGCAACGACATGACGACGCGGTATCCTGACCGATGATGGTCTACCGGTTCGGTCGCTTCGAGCTCGATATGCGATTGCATCAGCTCCGCTTCGCCTCGGAGCAGGTGCACGTTCAGCCGCGCGTCTTCAAGGTGTTATGCCATCTCGTGAAGCACTCGGATCGTGCGGTATCACGTGAGGAGCTGCTCTCGCATGCCTGGGGGAGTGTCACGGTCGCCGATGGCTCTCTGTCGCGTGCCATCCGCGGAGTGCGTGCGGCGCTCGAGTCGGATCCGGATCTGCACGACGCGATCGAGACGGTACGCGGTTACGGCTATCGCTTCGGACTCGAGGTCGAGGCGGAGCCGCCGCCCCTTGCGCCCATCGATTCTGCCGCCTTCGCTTCGGACGACGCGCCGAAGCGACCCTTCGTCGGTCGCGAGGCCGAGTGCGCTGTGATCGCGCGGAGCCTGCATGCCTGCCGTCGCGGCGAGCGGCGCGTCGTCACGGTCGTCGGCGAGCCGGGCTCGGGCAAGACCGCGCTCGTGCGGCACGCGCTCGCGCAGGCCGCCGGCGAGGACGGGGTGGGCGACCTGCTGGTGGCCGAAGGCCGCTGCCTCGCGATCTTCGGTGCCAAGACGCCCTACCTGCCCGTGCGCGAGGCGCTCGCGAATCTGGCCGATCAATGCGACGCGGTGGGGGATCCGCTCGTCGCGACCGCGATCGAGCGGACCGCACCGAGCTGGCGATCGCAACTGCCGGCGCTAGTCGAGCTGCCGGCACTGATCGAGCCGCCGGCACCCTCTCCTGCGCTGCCGGCCGAAGAGGCGCACGTACCGCGTCCGGTGAGCGAGCCGCCGCATTCGCGCATGGCGCAGGAGATGCTCGAGGCCCTCGAGTGGATGGGCCGCGACCGGTCGATCGTGTTCTTCTTCGAGGACCTGCACTGGGCGGACGACTCGACGCTCGCCCTGATCGCTTCGCTCGCGCGACGGAGCCTCGACACCCGGCTCTGTCTGATCTGCACGATGCGCAGCAACGAGATCGCCGGGGTCCCGGCGCTGGAGCGGCTATGCGAGGAGCTGGCGCTCGTCGAGAGTGCACAACAGATCGAGACCGGTCCGCTCTCGAAGCAGGACGTCGAGGCCTATCTCGCGCAGTCGCCCGAGCGGCTGCCGTCCGACACGAGCTCGCTCGTGGCGGATTGGATCTACCGGCGCACGGATGGTCATCCTCTCTTCCTCGAGCGACTCGTCGATCACCTGACCGAACGCGATTGGCTCGGCGTCGCGGAGCCCGGGCGGGATCGGCCCGATACCGAGTCCGCCCCCACACTCGTCGCGCGACTCGAGGCGGCCGGCATCCCTGCGACGCTCGGCCAGCTCCTACGCGAATGGCTCTCGACGCTCGACGTGCCGGATCGCGATCTGCTCGATGCAGCGAGTGTTGTCGGTGCGGTCTTCGATCTGCGCGCCGTCGCGGCGGCGCTGGCCGCGAATCAAGCGGCGAGCGCGGAGGCGGAGATTGCCCAGACCGACGTCGAGGATGGGGCCGATCGCCTCTGCGCGCGCGGCTGGCTCGAATTTCGTGGCTTCGAGACCTGGCCGGATCGGAGCCACGGCGCCGTCTTCGCTTTTCGCCACGCGCTCTTCGCCGAGGCGTTGTCGGCGGAGATTCCGCCGGGCCGACGCGCCCGGCTGCATTGCGCGATCGCCGAGCGGCTCGCGGGCGCCTCTTCGACCTCGGCGTTCGCGCCGAGCGAGACGGCGTCTGCGATCGCCTCGCATTTCGAACGCGGGGGTGCGCGTGCGCAGGCAGCGCCCTACCACGTCGCGGCGGCTCTCCACGCCTCGGCGCAGCAGGCGGTCGGTGAGGCGCTGCATCACGCGGAGCGCGGCCTCGAGGCGCTCGAGTGGATCGAGCCCGATCGCCGTGACGCGGTCGAAGCCGACCTCTGCATGGCCATGGGCTTCTCGCTCGCGAACCTCGACGGCTACGCCGACGACCGCATCAAGGAGCTTTTCGAGCGTGCCCGTTCCCTCACGCGGCGCCTCGGCGATTCGACACGCGAGATCGCGGCGAGCTGGGGACTCGTGGCGTCGCTGCAGATGCGCGGCGAGATCGAGGCGGCGAAGAGCGAAGCCGAGCGCCTGCTCGAGCTGGCCGAGGCGAGCGGGCATACGCGCTATCGGCAATTCGCCTGGGGGATTCTGACGGCGATCGCGTATTTCCAGGGTCGCTTCGCCGACTGCGTCGCACACGCCCGCGCGACGCTCGACGCCAGGGGCGGTGGTCGCGAGGAGCTCGTCCTCTTCAACGGCATGCAGGACATCGAGGTGACGATCGGGGTCTATGCCGTCCTCGCCCATTGGCATCTCGGCGATTCGGAAGCCGCCCGCGAGCTGGCCGAGCGAACGATCGCGCGCGCACGTTCGCTCGCCCACCCTTTCACGCTCGGGATGGCCGAGGCGTTCACGTCGATCTTCTATTTCAGGCTGCCCGACTCGAAACGCCAACGTGAACACGCCCAGGCGGGGATCCGCGTGAGCGAGGAGGCGGATCTCACGCTCTGGGCCGAGGTCTCGCGCTTCATGGAGATCTGCGCGGACCCACCCGATCCCGCGCATCTGCCCGATCTGCGCGCGACGCTCGAGCGGATGGCCCGCTCCGGAGGACTCGGCGGCACGTTCTTTCTCAGTCTGCTCGCTGAGCGGGAGCTCGCGGCGGGCGAGCGGCAGAACGCGACGAATCTCTGTCGGGTCGGTATCGCTCTCGCCGAGCGCACGACCGAGCGAAACAATCTGCCCGCGCTCTATCTGATCGCCGCGCAGGCAGGCGAGGATCGAGAAGAGCGGGCGCGGCTCCTGCGGCAGGCGGCCGAGTGGGCCGACACACTCGGGTCGGTCGTCTATGCGGAACGGATCGCCGAGCAGATCTCGCAGGGGTGCGAAGCGGATGCCGGCGCGGGCGCGGGCTCAACGCTCGCGCATTAGCTGCCGGCGCGCGCGTTGGTAGGCGGACTCGGTCAGCGTCCCGTTTCGCCGCTCCTCCTCGAGATCGGCCAGGGCGCGCAGCTGCTCTGGACTGAGTCCGCCGAGGCCGACGTCACCCGTGCCCGCCTCGTCGAGCTCGGTCTTCGGGACGGGAACCTGGTCGAGCACCTCGCGCCGTCGCTTTTCGCCATGGGTCGTACCGGGCAGGCGGAACGCTTGGCGAAAGACGGCGTTCTTCCAGTCGATCTCGAGATCCTGGAGGCCCGCGAAATAGATCGGGTCGCCGGTCACGACCGTGAAGTCCATCGGCTTCCGGTTTCGTTGGGGGCGGGGAAGCGGCTCGCTCTCGCGCGCTTTGGGGACGGGCCAGTCGACGCGACGCAAGAGCAGGAAGAGCTGGTCGTTCTCCATGTAGGTGAGGAAGCTGGTCAGGAATTTCGTGTGCAGGATCCCGAGGCGCGCCTGCTTGCGGATGACGTTGACGCCGATCTCGTCGTCGGGACCCGCTTCGCGGAAGGCGCGATGGAGTGCCTCGGCCGTACGGTCGACGATCTCGGGGTGGAACGCGGGCTGACGGATCGTTCCGCCTTCGTCGGCCTTCGCTTCGATCTCGATCGCGCGCAGGATATTTCCGAGTCGCTCGACCGAGATCGCGGCCGGGTGCTCGAAGCCGCGAGGCTGCTTCGTGAAGCCCTTTACCTGTCGGACGAGATCGACCTCGACGAGGTGGCTTCGCATGATCGGATGACGGACCGTGCGCGTGGCACAGCCCGTCCCGACGGCCATGATCGAGACGCAGGGGACGACGACGCACAGCGCGACGCGCACGGCGAGCAGGAGACGGCGGGTCGGGACGCGGTCGGGACCGGAGGACGCGTGCTTTCGCATCGGCTCAGGATAGCCAATCGCTCGCACCGAGTGCCGTGATGAGCCGATGCGTCGCGAAGCTCGCGAGATACGCGATCGCGAAGAGGTAGCCGAAGGCGAAGGCCGGCCAACGCCAGGAGTTCGTTTCGCGCCGCATGATCGCGAGCGTCGACGTGCATTGCAGTGCGAAGACGAAGAAGACGAGCAGCGCGCCGACGGTCGCCGGCGTGAAGACGGGCACACCGGTCTCGGGATGGACATCGCGTCGCAGGGCCTCGCGCAGCGAGCCGGCCTCGTCACCGCCCGTCGCGTAGATCTGGGCGAGCGTTGCCACGATCACCTCCCGCGCGGCGAGACTGGCGATCAGACCGACTCCGATCTTCCAGTCGAATCCGAGCGGGGCGATCGCCGGCTCGATCGCATGGCCGAGGCGACCGGCGGCGCTGTGCTCGAGGGCATGGGCCGTGACCTGATCCGGCGGCAGGCCGGGCGGCGGCTCGACCCGCGGAAAGTTGAGCAGGAACCAGAGAATGATCGACGCCGCCAGGATGATCGTGCCGGCGCGGCGCAGGAATGCCCAGGCGCTCTCGAGGACCTGACTCGCCCAGACACGGAACGTCGGCCAGCGATAGGTCGGCAGCTCCATCGCGAAGGGTAGTCCATCGCCGCGCAGCAGGGTTCGCTCGAGCACGGCCGCCACGACCAGGGCCGCCGCCGCACCCCCCGCGTAGAGGGCGAGGAGCACCAGACCCTGTAGACCGATGGGTCCCCAGACGTTCCGCGCCGGTACGAAGGCGGCGATCAGCAGGGCGTAGACGGGAAGTCGCGCCGAGCAGGTCATGAGCGGCGCGACGAGAATCGTCACCAGTCGATCGCGCGGCGACGGGATCGTGCGCGTCGCCATGATGCCGGGTACCGCGCAGGCATAGGAGGAGAGGAGCGCCACGAAGGAGCGACCCTCGAGCCCGATCCGACCCATGACGCGATCGATCACGAAGGCGGCGCGAGCCATGTAGCCGAGATCTTCGAGGAGATAGAGGAGCGAGAACAGGATCACGATCTGCGGCAGGAAGATCACCACCGAGCCGACGCCCGCGACGAGACCATCGGCGACCAGATCGGCGAGCCAGCCGGCGGGCAGCGCCGCGCGGGCGAGCTCGCCGAGCACGGCGATCGCGTCGTCGATCGCGTCCATCGCCGGGCCCGCGGCGCTGAAGATCAGCTGGAAGAACGTGACCATCACGAAGGTGAACAGCAGCGAGCCCCACAGCGGGTGCAGGACGATGCGATCGACCGCCGCCGTGATGCGATGACGCGCGGGGGGCGCCTCGATCACGTGGGCCGCGATCGAATCCGCCCAGTCGGCGCGCTCGTTGCGGTCGATCGGCGGGGGGATGGCGGGTCGCGACCAGCGCTCGGGCGCGACGAGCAGCGCCTTCAGGCGGTCGAGCCCGCGGCCGCGATGGCCGACGACGCCGATGACGGGCACGCCGAGCGAGGCCTCGAGGCGGGGCAGGTCGAGGCGACCGCCGCGGGCGGCCAGCTCGTCGAGCATCGTGAGCACGAGGCAGACGGGGCGCCCGAGGTGGAGCGTCTCGCCGATGAAGGGAAGCGAGCGCGAGAGCGAGCAGGCGTCCGCGACGACGACCAGCGCGTCGAGCGGTGCGACGCCCTCGATGTCGCCGGCCAGCACCCGCTCGACGACCGCCTCGTCCTGCGAGATCGGCTCGAGGCCATAGGTCCCCGGCAGATCGACCATGACGGCCCGCCTGCCGTCGATCGCGAACTCGCCCTCGCGGCGTTCGACCGTCACGCCCGGGTAGTTCCCGACCCGGGCGTGGAGACCCGTCAGCGCGTTGAAGATCGTCGTCTTACCCGCATTCGGGCTGCCGAGCAGGCCGAACACCCGTCGCGGCGCCAGCTCGAGCTCCGCCGGTTGCGGCGCGGCCGTCGACGCCGCGCTCACGGACGATCGGCGTCCGGCACGGGGTCGACGCGGACGCGCGCGCTCTCGCTCTTGCGCAGGCAGAGCTGGTAGCCGTGCAGCTCGAACAGCGTCGGGTCGCCGAGCGGGGCGCGGCGCAGGACGTCGATCTCGACACCCCGACGGATGCCGAGGTCGTCGAGTCGGCGCGCGATGGCGTCGCCGCCGTCGACGCCGCGCACGCGCACCCGCGCGCCGCGCGGGCTGCGGTCCAGCGTGTCGTGCGTCTTCGTCCGGTCGCGATTCTCGTCCTGCGTCGCCATCGCGTTCGCCATGCAGCCGTCGCCGCGTGGGCTCTGCCGGCCCCGTGTGGCGCGCCCCGAGGCTGCTCGGGCCGCGCGAACGCGTCGGCGCGGGCCTGAAATGAAAACGAATTTCGTTTCCGTCAACCGCCAAAGCTAGCGATTTCATTGCGTTTCGCCCGCTGGGCGGGGGAGAAAAAATTGCGAACAGGTTCGCATTGAGGGCTTGCGGTCGCTGGCTGTGCCCGGGCGGGCTAGCGGTCGAGCTTGGCGTCGCGCTCGCTGCGCAGCTGGCGCGTCATCAGCGTGTGGCCCGCCTCGACCGGGGTCTTCTCCCCATCGAGCACCATCCGGACCTGGCTCGAGATCGGCGCCTCGACGCCGAGCCGCGCCGCCAGGCGAACGGCCGCTCGGGTCGTCTGGATGCCCTCGGCGACCTCGCCCAGCTCCGCCACGATCTCTTCGAGCCGCCGCCCACGACCGAGGCCGAGCCCGACCCGCCGATTGCGCGAGAGGTCGCCGGTACACGTGAGCAGCAGGTCGCCCATGCCGGACAGACCGAGGAAGGTCTCGGGCTCGGCGCCGAGCGCGACCCCGATCCGCGTGATCTCGGCGAGTCCGCGCGTCATCAGCGCCGCCCGCGCGTTGTGGCCGCTCTCCTGTCCGTCCGACATGCCGACCGCGATCGCGATCACGTTCTTGAGCGCGCCGCCGATTTCGACGCCCACGACGTCGTCGTGGGTGTAGCAACGAAACCACGGGCAGGAGAGCGTCGCCTGGACCGAGATCGCATACGCCTCCTCGCGGCAGGCGAGCGTCACGACCGTCGGCTGGCGGCGGGCGATCTCGGCGGCGAACGATGGCCCCGAGAGGACGACGATGCGCGGGTGGTGCTCGGCGGGCAACACCTCCTCGAGCACCCCGTGCATGGTCAGGCCCGTCTCGTACTCGATGCCCTTGACGGCCGACACGACGATCGCGCCCGGCTCGATGAAGCGGCCGGCCTCGCGCATCACGTCACGCAGCGCGTGGCTCGGGACGGCGACGACGATGAGCTCACGACCGGCCAGGGCGTCGTGCAGGTCGCTCGTCGCCTCGATCTCGGCGGGCAGATCGAATTCGCTCAGGTAGCGCGGATTGCGGTGGTCGCGATTGATCACCTCGCTCACGTCCTCGCGCCGCGACCAGATCTTCACGTCGTTTTCGCGGGCGCAGAGCATCGCGAGGCAGGTGCCGAAGCTTCCCGCGCCGAGCACGGCCGTCGGAGTACGCACGCTCGCAACTCTATCACTGTCGACCGACCACCGATCGTCGCGGCGCCAGCGAACCTGCGTCGCGAAGCCAGCGTGCGCGGCCGGCCCGGCGTTTCGAGACCGTCCCGTTCGTTGACCCTTTGGGGGGCTACGGCTACTTTGAGGGCTGCCTTCGGTGTGGTGTGGCCGGAGGTTCCCCCCGAATCTTCGATCGCGCGTGGTCGGTCGGTCGGCGTAGCTCGTCCGGCTCCGGTCGACCGTGCATGCGATCGACGAACGTGTCTCGTGTCGATGCGACTGCCGGCTGGCCGGCTGGCGTCCGGCGACGGGGACGATTCGGCCGGTGGGATGCGAAGCATGCCGGAACGCGTCGAGACCGTGACCGCTGCAGCAACCGGCTTCGCGGCGGGGCCGGGCGGGTTCTTCCTCGTCCTGCTGCTCGGACTCTTCCTCTCCGTCACGATCGCGGCGAACCTGCTCGGCAGCTGGCTGCCGCCGCGGCGGACTCGCAAGGCGCGCGTGCCGCCCGTCCGATTCGGTACGTCGCTCGTCGTGCGGCCCGCGCCCCGTCACGCGGTGCTGCTCTACCGCGCCCTCGTCGGCGCCTTCCTGATGGCGCTCGTTGCACTGTTCCTATTGGTCGCGCTCCCGGGTGCACGCGCGCTCGGTGCGCCGATGCTCACGCGGGCGATCGCGTTCGTGTTGCCGATCCTGCTCGTCGGGCTGCACGCCGCGCGCCGCCGAGCGGAGGCGCTGCGATGATGGCCTTCGTCGTGTCGTTCGTCTGGTGTGCGACGGTCTGCGCGATGCTGGCCGCCTGCGCCGTTCTCGAGCGGCGCGCGCGACTCGTCCCCCGCGCAGATCGGCCCGAGTGGCTACCGCCACGTGCGCCCTGGGGCGGCGAACGACGGGCTCCGACCGCCCACGCGCTCGCGGCCCGTGGCCTGGCGGGATTCGCGCGGCTCGTCCGCAGTCGCACGCGGGTCGAAGGCGAGCGCCGCTGGCTTCGCCGCACGGGTCAGCTCGGGGGCTGCCTCGCGCTCGCGGTCGGGCTGGCGATGATTCCCTTCGCGTCGATCGGACGCTCGACTGTGGACGCCTCGGCGGCTCCGATCTCGCTCGCGCCCCTCGATCTCGACGGCGGCCTGCTCGCGATCCTCGCGAGTCTGCTCTTCGTGTGCTTCGCGCGTGTCGTCGTCGGACTCTCCGAACGCAATCTCTGGTCGCGGCTTTCGGGGGTGCGCCAGGCGAGCCGCGCCGTCGCCGCTTTGGCACTCCTGGTTCTGGTGCTGGCACCGCTCGTCTTTACGACGGGCTCGCTTCGTCTGCAGGACATCGTCGCCCATCAGCAGGGCACGATCGTTCCGCTCGCCTGGCTCGCCGACACAGTCGGACGCGATGCGATCACGGGGCCGGCGGCGTTCCGCTGGCCCGCCTGGAACCTCTTCGTTCAACCGCTGACCGCCCTGTTATTCGGGCCGGCGCTGGTGTTGATGCTAGGCGATCCGCGAATCGACACGCCGGCGAGTGGCGCCGTGGCCGTGGCGGGAATCGGTCTCGACGCCGACGTGCGGGATCTCTACTGGTTTCGACTCGAGACGCGGCTCGTGAGTCTGTTCGGATCGGCGCTCTTCGTCGCGCTCTTTCTCGGCGCCGGGGCGATCCCATTCGTCACACTGGATGATCTCACGTCACGACTCGCGCCCTTCGTCGGTATCGGATTCGCGACCGGTCTCTTCGTGCTGGGCCAGCTCGCCTCGTTCGCCGCGAAATGGCTGGCCACGCTCGCGCTCGCTTCGTACGCGCGGCGGGCGATCGCGTCCGGTCGGGACGACCAGAGCATTCGGCTCGCGACGCGTCGCCTGCTGCCGCTCGCCTGGGCGAACCTGCTGCTGGTGGCCTCGCTCACCCTGCTCGGCGATGGGGCCGCCTCGTGAACGCGCCAATATCGATCATCCCGGCTGACGGCGGATCGACCTTCGCGGTCGCGCTCTCGGTCTCGCTCCTCGCGGGCTTCGCAGCGATCGTCCTGGGACGCAATCTGACGCGCTCGCTCGTCGCGTGTGTGATCGCGGTCGCCGGGCTCACGACCGCGCTCGCGGCGGTCGGACTGGGCCGTGCGGGATTCCTGCTCGGCGGACTCGCGCTGCTCTTCCTGATCCTGCTCCAGGCCTTCGGCGTGATGCTCGTCGACATCGACCGGGACTCGGTGCCCCGTCCCGATCTGGGCACCTGGATCGCACGACTCCTCGCATTCGCTCTGCTCGGCGCGGGGCTCTCGCTGCTGGCGCTCGGGCTGATGCGTGGCGTCGAAGCGATAGCGACAGCATCTGCCACGGCAACCTTCCAGGATCCCGGACTCGGTCGGCGGATCTTCGGCGACTGGCACGAGCTGGCGACGCTCTGTGGCCTGGCGGTCGGCGCTGTACTGCTCGGAACGCTGATGTTGTTCGACGACGAACGGGAGCGACGTTAGTTGGTCCCGGGTGCACCCGACACGATCGACTGGCTCACGCTCACGGCGACGGCGTTCTTCTGGATCGCGGCGCTCGGCCTGCTCTGGCGCCGGAGTCTGCTCGGCATGCTCGTCGGAATCTTCTTCGGCTGGATCTCGGTCGCCGTCGCGGGGATCGGATTCCTCGGTCGGTCGGCCACGAACGAGCACGCGGCCGGGGCGATGGTCTTCGTCCTCTGCGTGACGCTCGTCGCCTGCCTCGAGCTGGTGCTCGGACTCACGATCGTGGTGGCACGCGTGGCGCGTCGCGGCAGTCTCGACGCGCAGGAAGCCGACCTACTGGAAGGCTGAAGGGGAGGGAGCCGGCGGGTGTTTCACTGGGATGACAGCCTGAGCGCGGCGCTCCTGCGTTGGATCGCGATCCTGCCGCTGCTGGCGGCGGTCCTCCACGGCCTCGCGATCGGGCTCCTGCGCGCCCGGATCTCGGATCCGACGATCTGGCTCGTCTCGTTCTCCGCGCTCTTCGCGTCCTTCGGGATGGCGGTCGTCTCGCTCTTCGACCTCGTGACCGCGGGTGCGCTCGAGCCTCAGCTCGACGCCGTCGCACCCTGGATCGGCGGTGGCGTCGGTGCGCGCAGCTTCAGCTCCGAGCTGACCTTTCAATACGACCCGATCTCGGCGGTCTTTTCGATCTGCGTCACGGGGGTCACGCTCGTCGTCTACCTGTGCACGATCGGTCGCGTCCAGTACGGCATCGTCGGCCACGAGGATGGCCACCGAATCTTCGCCCTGCTCGATCTCCTGGTTGGCTCGACGCTCGTCCTGATCCTGGCCGACAATCTGCTCCTGTTCTTTCTCGGCTGGACCGGCGTCGGGATCGCTTCGCAGCTCTTCGCCTCCTTCGCCTTCGAGGATCGCGAGGCTTCACGAGCGGGTGCGACGACCTTCGTACTCGGACGGATCGGCGACCTCGGACTGCTCGGCGCGATGCTG
Organism: Myxococcota bacterium; assembly: GCA_965223565.1. Lineage (GTDB taxonomy): Bacteria > Myxococcota_A > UBA9160 > UBA9160 > UBA4427 > UBA4427. The sequence goes on from CBDCWV010000015.1 coordinate 451,675, forward strand.
CTGCTCTTCGATGGATTGTCGCGCGCGGGCGCGCCGTCGCTCACCTTCCGCGGGATCGAGGCAGCCTTCCGCCTGCTCGAGGGCCAGGACGTCGGCTGGCTCGCCTGGGGCACGGGGGAGGCACCGCTCCTGCTCGAGATCGTCGGTCTGGGCCTGGTGCTATCGGCTTTGACGAAATGCGCGCAGCTGCCGCTGCATTTCTGGCTGCCCGCTGCGGCCGCCGGACCGATTGCCGCCAATGCGCTGATGCAGTCCGTGACGACCGTCGTCGCGGGCGTCTACGTGCTCCTGCGATTCGCCTTCCTGCTCGAACACACGCTCGATGCGCAGACGGTGCTGGTCGTGGCGGGGGCGACGACGATGGTGCTGGCGAGTCTGGCTGCGGCGACTCAGCTCGATCTGCCGAAGCTGATCGCGTACACGACCTCGAGCCTCTTCGGGCTCGTGATGATCGGCATCGGGATCGGTGCCTACTCGGCGGCCTGCTTCCTCGTCCTCACACATGCAGTCGTGAAATGCCACCTGATCCTGGTGATGGGCCACCTCGTGAGCGCCGTCCAGGGCGAAACCGATCTGCGTCGAATGGGTGGCCTCGCCCATCGAATGCGATGGACGCAGGCGATGTTCGCGCTCGGCGGTCTGGCGCTCGTCGGCTTCGCGCCACTCGCGAACTTCTTCCCGATCGAGGAGCTGTTGGCCTTCCTCACGCGTTCGGAGCGGCCCGGCGCGGCGGCGCTCGTCCTCGCGACCTGCGCGAGCATGGGCCTGCTCGCGTTCGCCCTCGCGCGCGCCTACTTCCTGATCTTCTGGGGAAACGTGCGGCCCGGCGGCCGCGTCGATGCGGACCTGCAGGATCCACGCGGACTCGTCCAGCAGAGCCTGACTTTCCTCGCCCTGCTGCTCTTCATGGTCGGTCCGCTCTCGCCGTCGCAGTTCTGGGCCGAGCTCTTCGGCGCACCGACTTCCGAGGCCGATTCGATCGGACATTTCCTGGCACCCTTCCTGCCCGGAACCCCCGATCCCGGCATCGAAGGCCTCACACGCTGGCGATCGATCCTCGGGCTGCTCGCCTGCATCGTGCTCGGCCTGGGTGTCGCATCGGCGCGCTATGCAACCCGTGGCTACCGCGGCGAGCCGAAGCGCGCGGCGAGCCGACTCGCGATTACGTCGCTGCGCGAGATGCTCTTTCTCGAGCGCGCCTACACGATCGCGCTCGTGCGTCCGATTCGACGTCTGTCGCGCGTCGCGCTCGAGGGCGCGATCGAGAACCGGCTGATCGATCGCGTCGTCGTCTCCGGTGGGTCGGGTCTGGTTCGACGCTTCGTCTGGACGATCGTGCGGCGGCTGCAGAACGGTCTGCTGCAGAGCTATGCGCTGCTCGCTCTGTTGGCCATGCTCGTCGTCGTCAGCTGGATGGTGGCCTAGCGCGATGGTGATCCCCGGCGAGCAGCTGCTGTCGGAACTCCTCGTCGGCGTGATCGCGCTCCCGGCGGGCGTAGCGCTCGCGCTACTCGCCACGAGTCTGCTGCTTCCGGTGGTGGCACTGCGACCCCTGCCCGAATGGATCTGGCGCGCGGTCGGTTTGGGCACGTCGCTCCTGGTCTTCGGCGTGATCCTGCTGGCGATCCTGCCCGGCTTCGATCCCGAGCGGCTCGGTCTCCAGATCGTCGCGACGCCGATCCGCTCGACGGTCTTCAGCGCGAACCTCGTCTTCGGGGTCGACGGCATCGGTCTGTTCTTCCTGCTGTCGACGGCGGGTCTCGTGACGCTCGTCCAACTCGCGACGGCGCCGGCGGCGGGCGAATCCGTGCGTGCGTGGGTCTTTTTCTGCCTGCTGCTCGAGTCGACGCTGCTCGGTGCGCTCGCCTCGGCCAATTTTCTGGCTTTCGTCTTCTTCTGGGCGGGCAGCATCGTTCCGATCCTGATCTGGCTCGGCCGCTGGGGCCGTCGCGGTCGCAATCGCGCGGCCTCGCGGATCTGGACGCTCGAGGCGATCGGCTTGTCGGCGTTGCTCTTCGTGGCGTTCGTCCTGCACGAATCGAGCACGCTCGCGCTCGGTCAGTCGAATCTCGACCTCGTGACGGTCGGGCTCGAAGGGGGCCGGAATCTGCTCGACGTATCGATCGAGCGCGACGAGCAGTGGGTGCTCTTTCTCGCATTGATCGTCGGGCTGGCGATGCGTCTTCCACTCGTACCCTTTCACTTCTGGCTGCCCGCGGCGCAGGCTGCCGCTCCGACGGGACTCTCGGTGTTGCTCGCCACTGGATTCGTACAGACCGCCGCTGTCGGCCTGCTGCGCTTCGCGCTGCCGCTCTTTCCCGACGCCGCGCGTGCCGCCGGTCCGACACTCTCCGCGCTCGGCATCTTCGCGCTCGTCTATGCCTCCCTGATCGCGCTCGTCCAGAAGGAGCTCAAGCGACTGGTCGCCTACGCGTCGGTCGGGAGCGTGGGCTTCGCGGTCTTCGGAATCGCGACTTTGAACGTCCAGGGTCTGACGGGTGCGGTCGTCCAGCTGCTGACGCACGGGTTGGCGATCGCGGGACTCTTCATCCTGATCGGCTTCCTCGCCGTGCGCCGCCGTACGACGCAGGTGGCGGCGTTCGGGGGGCTCGCAAAGCCGATGCCGGTCTGTGCATTCTTCTTCGCGTTGATGGTTCTGTCGCTGATGGGTCTGCCACTACTCGGCGGCTTCGTCGGCGACCTCTTCGTGCTGCTGGGGAGTCTCGAGACGCGACGCGAGCTCTCGGCGATCGCGCTCGTCGCGATGGTGCTGGCCGCGTCCTATCTGCTCTGGGTGCAACGACAGCTCTTTCTGGGGCCCGTCGACGAGCCCGCGAACCGCGGCTTGATCGATCTCGATCGTGTCGAGCGCGGCGTACTCGTGGCGCTCGCGATCCCGATCGTGATGATCGGGGTCTACCCGAACCCGGTCTTGCGACGCGTCGAGCCGACCGTGCTCGAAATCCTCTACCGCATGGAGCAACGCTCGATCCCGCTCCCCGCCTCCGAGCCCGCCTCCGAGCCGATAACGGAGACCGCTGAGGGCGACGCGTCATGAACCCCGTGCTGCTCCCCGCCTACGGTGCGCTGCTCGTGCTGGCATTCGATCTGCTCGCGCGACCGGGGCCGCGCGCAGACCGGGGCGCCCGTGATGCGGCTCTCTCGGGCATCCGCCTGGGCTCGGTCGCCCTGGCGACGCTCGCGGGCGTCGTCTTCCTGCTGCGACGCGGCCATCGCGGACCCGCCGAGGGTCTGCTCTCGGTCGATGCGTTCGGTGTGCTCGGAATCGTCTCCATCGTCGCGGGAGGCATCCTCGTCCTGAGTCTCTCGCTCACGCATTTCGGCATGGAGCGCTCACGGCCGGCAGAGCCGCTCGCACTCCTGCTCTTCGCCTGGTCGGGCTCCCTGGCGGCGATCGTGACGCAGAATCTCGTCGCCCTGATGGTCGCGCTCGAGCTCGCCTGGCTGCCCGTCGTCGCGCTGATCGCGATCGATTCACGGAGACTGTCTTCCAGTGAGTCGAGCCTCAAGGCCTTCTTCGCGCACGCGCTCGCGTCACTCGTGTTCGCACAGGGCGTGGCCATGCTATTCGGCGCGACGGGCGCACTCGACATGTCGGCGCTCGCCCATGGATCCGCCGAATCGGAGACTGCGGCGGGAGGGCCGACGCTGCTCTTCTCCGTCGGTGCGACGCTCGTCCTGCTCGGCGTAATGGCGCGCGCCGTGATCGCACCCTTTCATCCGTGGTCGCCCGACGTCTACGAGGGCGCGCCGAGCTTCGTGACGACGCATGTCGCGACGGTCGCCCAGCTGACGAGCTTCTTCGTCCTGCTGCGTCTGCTCCACGCGGTCGCGCCGCCGGCGGGCGACGAGTTCGCGGCGCGGATTCCGACCCTTTTCGGCTGGCTCGGCGTGATCGGATTGTTGTGGGGTCACGCGATGGCGCTCGTCCAGGTCGGGCTGCGACGTCTGGTCGGTTGGCTCGGGGTCGGTCAGGCGGGATTCTTCACGCTCGCGCTCGTCGACGCGCGTGGCGCCGGCGGCGAGGCGCTCGTCTGGGCGCTCTTCGCCTCGGCGATTGCGATCGCAGGCATCATGGCCACGCTCAGCTCGCTCAGCCACCACGAGCGCGCCTGCGAGAACGTCGGCGACCTGTCGGGGATGATGCAGACGAGTCCGATCCGCGCGGCGCTGCTGGCGCTCTTCCTGCTCTCGCTCGGTGGTCTGCCCGGCACGGTCGGGTTCGTCGCGCGGTTTCGCATCCTGGCGGCGCTCGAACATGCGGGCCATCGGGAATGGATGCTGGCGGGCCTGGTCGCGACGGTGCTGGCACTCTCGGCGGTCGGGCGACCGCTGCTCGCCATGCTGCGACCGGTCGACGATCGGCGCGAAGGGAGTCGCGCGCTCACGAACGAGCAGTTCGTGCTGGCGATCTGCGGTGCGACGGTCTTCTTCTTCGGCTGGGCGCCGATGCTCGGCGAGTCGTCGATCTCCGAGCCGGTCTCGGCCTGGATCGCTGGCGCCGTCTCGTCCTTGCGCGAATGAGCCGTCGAGCAGGGGCTACCAGCGTGGTGTCTCGTTGATCAGACGTCGCAGGCTGCCGTCTCGTCGCGTGATCTGGAGATCGTCGAGCAGGGCCATCAGCGGCATCGCCGTCCGTCGACTCGTCCCGATCATCGTCTTGAGCGTCTGCGTATCGAGCTCCTCGTGATCGACGAAATGCGCGACGACTCGTTCGATCAAGGCGATGACGCTCGCGCGGTCGAAGAAGAGATCCTCGGGTGCCGCGACGAGCGCGCCCTCGCGCTCGAGATAGTGAGCGACCGCGCGCAGTCGCCTCTCGTCCTCACCCGACTCCTCGGAGAGGGTGCGCAGAGTGGGGGCGTCGAGTGCCGCCTGGGCGAATCGCTCCCGCAGGCGCTCGGCGAGCTCGCCCTCGGTCTCGTCGAGGCGCGTCTCGAAGCCGCGTCGCGCCACCGTCTCGGCCTCGATCGCGAGCTCGCCGCGCGCGGCCAGACGCGCGAGCAGCGCAGCACCGACCTCCCTGGGCACGTTCTCGGCGAGCGTGCCGACGAGCGCCGCGCGCGGCATGCCCGGAAGCATTGGCTCGCGCGCGTGAAAAGCCTCGAGACGCTCGAGTAGATCCGACTCGAGACGCGCGACGGCGTCGGCCGCCAGCACCCGACCGGCGTCGACGCGCACCAGTCGTCCCGCTTCGGCGAGTCCGTCGAGGGTCTTCTCCATTCGCTCGCGGGGGAGACCGATCTCGAGCGCGAGTCGCGCCGGCTGGCTACCGGCGAGTCCCGTGCGATCGACGCGGATCGCGATCGATTCGGCCAGATCGCCGCCGGCGAGGCGGGCGAGCTCGGCTACGAGTGCGGGGTCGCGCCGACGTCGATGGGGTGGGGCGACGTCGAGGACGCGGCCGCCTCCGAGGGTGGCGCCGACGCCCGCGTCGCGGGCAAAGCCGCGCAGGACGAAACGGTCGCCGGGCAGCAGCGGAAGCGGCTCGCCCTCGATGTGGATCCGCGCGAAGCCTGCCTCGCCCGCGACGATCGCCCGGTCGCCGACCAGCGCCACGCGCGCGCGACGTTCGGTCGTTCCCGTCAGCAATTCGACCGAGAGCGCATCGTCGAGTCTGGTCTTCTGGCCCAGCAGGCGGACACGCGCGTCGAAGGTGTCGGTCGCGAGCAAGGCGTCGCTCTCGGTCAGGAGGTCACCACGACGGATCTCGTCGCTCGCGATGCCCTGCAGATTGACGGCGATGCGTGCGCCCGACTCGGTCGACTGGACGCTCTCGCCGTGGCGCTCGAGACCGCGGATGCGGGCCTTGCGCGCGCCCGGTTCGAGGACGACCGCGTCGCCGACCTGCAGCGCGCGACCGGACCAGGTCCCCGTCACGACCGCGCCGAATCCATGTTTGGTGAAGCAACGGTCGATGAAGAGCCGGGCCGGTCGCTCGTCGTCGCCGCGGGGCGGTGTGCTGCGGGCGAGCTCGGCGAGCGCCTCCCGAATCCGTTCCATGCCCTGGCCGGTCTCGGCACTGGCCGCGAAGATCGGCGCGTTCGCGAGCGGGCTGTCCGCGAGCCCTTCGCGTACGTCTTCCGTGGCGAGCTCGAGCATCTCCTCGTCGACCAGATCGACCTTGGTCAGGACGACCAGTCCGCGGTCGACGCCGAGCAGCTCGCAGATCGCGAGGTGTTCGCGCGTCTGAGGCATCACGCCCTCGTCGGCCGCGACGACGAGCATCACGAGATCGAGCCCGCTCGCGCCAGCCACCATCGTGCGGACGAACTTCTCGTGTCCGGGCACGTCGACCAGCGCGAGGCGGAGGCCGTCGTCGAGCTCGAGCGGCGCGAATCCGAGCTCGATCGTGATGCCGCGAGCCTTCTCCTCGGGCAGACGGTCGAGGTCACGACCGGTCAGCGCGCGGACGAGCGAAGTCTTACCGTGATCGATGTGGCCGGCGGTGCCGAGGACGAGGCTCGGCGCCTGGGAGTCGCCCGCCACCATCGGCCTCAGCGCGGACCGATGCGGTCGGTTCCCAGGTAGGGAACGAGCGCCTTCGGAACGTGGATGCTGCCGTCCGCGCGTTGATGGTTCTCGAGCAGGGCCACGATCGCGCGAGCGTTCGAGATCGCCGTGCCGTTCAGCGTGTGCACCAGCTCGTTCTTCTTCTTCGCCTTCTCGTCGCCCCCGGACCGTCGGAAGCGGATCTTGAGTCGACGGGCCTGGAAGTCGGTGCAGTTGGACGTGCTCGTGATCTCCCCGAACTCACCGTCTTCGCCGCGGCCCGGCATCCAGGCTTCGAGATCGAATTTACGATAGGCGGGCGCGCCGAGGTCGGCGCTTGCGATGTCGAGCACGCGGTAGGGGATCTCGAGCGCGTCCCAGATCGCGCGTTCGATTCTCAACAGGTCGGCGTGCTGCGCCTCGGAGTCCTCGGGTCGGCAGAACACGAACATCTCGACCTTCGTGAATTGATGCACCCGGTAGAGCCCCTTGCTCTCACGACCATGGGCACCCGCTTCGGTCCGGAAGCAATGGGATACGCCGGCGAGCTTCAGGGGGAGCTCGTCCTCGGAGAGGATCGTGTCGGCGTACATTCCGCCGAGCGTGATCTCCGACGTGCCGATCAGACAGAGGTCGTGGTCGGCGACGGAGTAGATCTGGGTCTCTTCTCCGCGCGGGCTGAAACCGAGACCTTCGATCACGTCCGGCCGAGCGACGTCGGGTGTCACGATCGGCACGAAGCCCTCGGGCTCGAGCAGATCGAGGGCGAAGCGTTGGAGCGCGATCTCGAGGCGCGCGGCCTCGCGTTTCAGATAGTAGAATTTCTGCCCAGCCACGTTCGCCGCGCGCTCGAAGTCGACCAGGTCGAGTCGGGTCGCGAGGGCGAGATGGTCCTCGACCGGGAAGCCCATGCGCTCGGGCTCGGCGTCCTCGAGCGCGGCCGCCGCATTCGGAAACGAGGTCGCCAGCACGACGAAATCCTCTTCGTGTCCGCGCGGTGTCTCGGGATGCAGAAGATTCGGCAGCTGGCGGAGGGCCTCGGCGAGCGCGTCCTCGGCTGCGCGAAGGGCTTCCTCGGCCCGGCCGACCTCGTCCTTCAGCCGGCGTCCTTCGGTCGTGTGGGCTTCTCGCGCCGCCTCGTCGAGCTTCTGCTTACCCGCCTTCTGATGTTCGTTGCGCAGGCGGTTCGCTTCGTTGAGCTCGGTGCGGAGCGCATTGGTCCGCTCGTGCAACGCGATCGTGCCGTCGACGTCGACGTCGATCCGCCGCGCCTCGCAGCTCTCGACGATTTCCTCTCGTCGATCTTGCAGAATGCGCGGATCCAACATGGAGGCGTAGGGAAGCACACGCTCCCAGGCCATGCCATGAACCATGAGGGGTTCTACAGTCGGAGCCGTCGGATCGAGACGCGTTCGATCGCGATCGCCGTGCTCGCATGAGGCAAGGCCCAGGGAAGACGGATGAGGGGACCACGAAGGGTGGAAGTCAGATGACGAACGACACGTCGAGTCGAAGGTTCGGCCTTCACGCATGGCGAACCGTGCGCCCGAGCGTGCGGGTGCTGCTCACGGCGCTGGTCGTGGCTTCATTCGCCGGTTGTGGGGATGCGGGCGACGACGATCCGGCCGAGACGGCCGCGGCGGACCGCCCGCCCGCCGTCCTCGAAAAGCGTCCGAGCGATTCCGATGCGCCGGCGCTCGCCGAACGAGCGAAGTCGATCTTCGGCCCGCTGCCGGCCCATGTCGGTAATCCGGCGAATCCCTTCACGCCAGCGAAGATCGATCTCGGTCGCATGCTCTACTACGAGACCCGGCTCTCGAAGAACCACGACATCGCCTGCAATTCCTGTCATCAGCTCGACCGCTTCGGCGTCGACAACGAGCCGACCTCGCCGGGCCACCGCGGCCAGCGCGGCGAGCGCAATTCGCCGACGGTCTACAATGCAGCGCTCCACGCGACCCAGTTCTGGGATGGCCGCGAGCCCGACGTCGAGGCCCAGGCGAAGGGGCCGATCCTGAATCCCGTCGAGATGGCGTCGGCCTCGGAGGCCGAGGTCATCGCGCTCCTGAAGTCGATTCCGGGCTATGTCGAGGCGTTCGCCGCCGCCTTTCCCGGTGAGGCGGATCCCGTGACCTACGACAATCTCGCTCGCGCGATCGGGGCCTTCGAACGCAAGCTGATGACGCCCGGACGCTTCGATGCGTTCATGGAGGGCGATCACGCCGCGCTCGAGGCGCAGGAGCTGCGCGGACTCGAGACCTTTCTCGCGGTCGGCTGCGCGACCTGCCACATGGGTCCCGCGGTCGGCGGCACGCTCTTCCGAAAGCTCGGCTTCATCTATCCCTTCGCGACGAACGACAAGGGGCGCGAGAATCTGACCGACAACCGCGCCGATCGTCACGTGTTCAAGGTGCCAGGTCTTCGCAACGTCGTGGAGACGGGCCCCTGGTTCCACGACGGCTCGCAGACCGAGCTGGCCGAGGTCGTCCGCATCATGGGCTACCACCAGCTGGGTCAGAGCCTCGACGATCAGCAGATCGAGGACATCGTCGCGTTTCTCGGGAGCCTGACCGGACGGATCGACGCGGAGTACGTCGCAAAGCCGACGCTCCCGCCGAGCGGGCCGGAGACACCTGCCCCCGATCCGAGCTGAGTCCCGCTCGGCGATCGTCGATGCGTCCGGGCCCGAGAGACTGGTCGAAGGCGGCGCACGGAGCCAGAAGCGAGCGTGACGGACGGGACGCGCGAGACATTGAACCGCTCGGGGGTCTGAACCCGAAGGAGTCGTAAGAATGGGAATCTTGAGTTGGCTGCTACTCGGACTGATCGTGGGTGCACTCGCGAAGTTCATCATGCCGGGAGAGGATCCGGGTGGGATCTTCGTGACGATCGGAATCGGAATCGCGGGCGCCTTCGTCGGCGGCTTCATCGCCTCGTTTCTGGGGATCGCCACGACGGGTGGCTTCAGCCTCGGCGGCATCCTGACGGCGATCGGCGGTGCCCTGCTGCTCCTCTTCGGGTACCGGAAGCTCGCGGCCTAGACCGGGCTCGGCGACGCTCGGGGCTGCGAGCGATCAAGTCGGCGCGCGCTTCGGCCGAAAAGCACGCCAAAAGGGTTGACGAACAAGCGTTCGTTCAGCGATGATCGAAACGGCGCGAGGGGTGCGTCTCGCGCTCGTTCGAGCACGCCAGACCCCCGAGCCAGTCCGCCCGCCCAGCGCCGAGCCCCAAAGAAGCCGCAGGAAGTCGCAAGAAAGGCAAGCCATGGCCGCCAGCCCCGAGATCCCGTCCACCCCCGACGCCGGACCCGCCGATTTCCGGATCGTGCATCCGGATGACTACGCCAAGCACGGCTATCCGCACCATATCTGGGCGCGCCTACGCGCCGAAGAGCCCGTCTCCTGGCAGACCCAGCCGGGCAACGCCGTCGACTACTGGGCGATCACGAAGCACGCCGACATCACCGCGATCAGCAAACGACCCGACCTCTTCCTGTCCGGGCCGCGGCTCGTGATCCAACACATGGAGGAGGAGATCCGCGATCTCCCGCCGACGTTGATCCAGATGGATCCGCCGATGCACGGCGACTTCCGCCAGCAGATCAGTCGTCGCTTCACGCCGCGGATGCTGCGCAAGATCCACGAGCCTATCGAACGGATCGGTCGCGAGCTGGTCGAGAAGCTCTATACGAAGGGCGACGAGGGCGAATGCGACTTCGTCGCGGAGATCTCGGCGCCGTTGCCGATCGCCGTGATCGGTTGGCTGCTCGGTGTGCCCGAAGAGGATTGGGACATGCTCTTCGATTGGACGAATCGCACGCTGGGTGCGGGCGATCCCGAGTACCAGGAAGAGGGCAAGGACGCGCGCGAGACGGCCCAGACGGCGCAGATCGAGCTCTACCAGTATTTCTCGAAGCTGATCGAGGCGCGCCGCAAGCAGCCCCAGGACGATCTCGTCACGGCGTTCATCCAGGCCGAATACGAGGGTCGACCGCTGAACGACATGGAGGTCCTGTCCTGGTGCTTCATCATCGTCGTCGCCGGGAACGAGACGACGCGCAACGGCACGACGGGCGGGATGCTCGCTCTGATCCAGCACCAGCACGAGCTGCGCAGGCTGCAGCAGAACATGGGCCTGCTGCGGGATGCGATCGAAGAGATCGTGCGCTGGACGTCGCCGATCATTCACTTCGGACGCACGGCGACGCAGGACTATCCCCTGCGCGACAAGATCATCCGCGAGGGCGACTCGGTCGCGCTCTTCTATCCCTCGGCGAATCGGGATGAAGAGGTCTTCGAGGAGCCCTACACGTTCCGGATCGATCGCAAGCCGAATCGCCACCTCGGCTTCGGCATCGGCGAGCATTTCTGTATGGGCGCACACCTGGCGCGGCTCGAAATGGAGGTCGCCTATCGCCACCTGCTGCCGCGGATCGAAGAGATCGAGCTGGCGGGACCGGTCGATCGGCTGCACTCGAGCCTGGTCGGGGGTCTGAAGCGCCTGCCGATCCGCTACAAGCTCCACGCCGCGAACTGATTCGCCGCGGACGCTCTATCATTCGCCCCGCGCCGCGGCGGTCGTCGCGGGCCTGGCGGTGGGGGCGGGATGGCGATCGGGCGCAGGAAATTCCTGAAGGCGAGCGCTCTGCAGGCGGCGCTCGTCGGATTGACCTCGGGCTGCGCACCACTCGGCGGTCCCGCCTTCCATCCGGGCGCCGCAGCGATCGCCCGCGGCGGCAATCCCTTTCGCCACGGCGTGGCCAGCGGAGATCCACTCGCGGACCGGGTGATCCTGTGGACCCGCGTCTCGCCCTTCCGTGAACGGCTCGGCGAACCGGTCGAGACCCACTGGTGGCTCGCGCGGGACGCGCAGGGACAGGACGTCGTCGCCGGGGGCGACGTCGAAGCGAGACCGGAGCGCGACTACACCGTCAAGGTCGACGCCGGCGGGCTCGAGCCCGGCCGGAGCTATTACTACGGCTTCCTGAGCAGCGGCGTGCGGTCGCCGGTTGGACGCACGAAGACGCTTCCGGCGCTCGACGTCGACCGAGTCCGAATGGCCGTCGTCTCCTGCTCGAACTGGCCCCAGGGCTTCTTCAACGCCTACGCCTGTATCGCCGACCGGGCCGATCTCGATCTCGTGCTGCATCTCGGCGACTACCTCTACGAGTACGGAAACGGCGAGTACGGCGACGGCACGCCGCTCGCGCGCGTCCCCGATCCGGTGCACGAGACGATCTCGCTCGAGGACTACCGCAGGCGCCACGCGCTCTACAAAACCGATCGTGACCTGCAGGCCGCACACGCCCGCCATCCCTGGATCACCGTCTGGGACGATCACGAGAGCGCGAACAACGCCTGGACCGATGGCGCCCAGAATCACGATCCCGAGCGTGAGGGCGATTGGCAGATGCGCAAGCTGGCCGCGATTCGTGCCTATTACGAGTGGATGCCGATCCGAGAGCTCCCGACGGGCCTGTTCCGGAGCTTCCGATTCGGCGAGCTGCTCGATCTCGTCATGCTCGACACGCGCCTTCACGGTCGCGACCTGCAGGCGAAGCAGCGCGATCTCGCGACCGCGTCCGACGCCGGGCGCAGTCTGCTCGGTCCGGATCAGACCCGTTGGCTGCAGGACGCACTGACGCGCTCGAAGCGGGCCGGCTCCGTCTGGCGCGTCGTCGGCCAGCAGGTGATCGTGGCACCGATCTCGCCGAACGGGACGGATTTCAATCCCGACAGCTGGCATGGCTATCGCGAGAATCGCCGCCAGCTCTTCGACCACGTGAAGCGTGGATCGATCGACAACCTCGTCTTCCTGACGGGCGACGTCCATAGCGCCTGGGCGTTCGAGATCCCCGCCTGGGTCGCCGAGCAGGCACCCGAGTCCGCGGCTGTCTCCGCCGAATCGGCCGCAGTCGAGTTCGTCGCGCCGGCAGTCAGCTCGCCGCCGCTCGGTCGCTCGCCGGAGATCCGCGCGCTCTTCGACGACGTAGAGGCCGAGCTTCCGCACCTGCGATACATGAATCTCGACGAGCAGGGCTTTCTGTTGATGGAGTTCAGCGCGGCGCGTGCCCGAGCGGAGTTCGTGTTCACGGAGCCGGCCGAGCGACCCTCGCGACGCGCACGCTGTGGCGCGGTCTTCGAGGTCGCGTCGGGAACGAATCGGATCGTCGCGGCACGCAAGGACATCGCGGGCGAGCCAGGCGGCGACGGCGTCGGCGGGGCACCCGGCCACGAAGCGGTCGAGGTAGGAGGCCGCGACGCGGGTGAATGCGTCGCGTGAGCGAGGAGCGGCCGTGGCCGACGGCCCGCGTCGCCGCTCGTCGTGGCGCGCGCTTGGCGTTCGCGCTGGGCTGGCTGCTCGGATGCGCGGCGCCCGGCTTCGCGCAGACTCCGCTCGGCCGGGACCTGCTGCCGCCCGATCGCGACCGCGAGCGGATCGAGCCGCCCGAATACGAGCGCGACGGCGAGGACGAACGGATCGAGGTGCCGGCGACGCCGTCGCTTCCCGAGCGAGCGCCGGGTCGCTTTGCCGACGAGGCCGCGCCGTGGGCCGAGGGCTTCGTCGCGCGCGGCTTCCGGATTCGCGGCAACAGCGTCTTCGCCGATGCCGAGCTGGAAGCCCTGCTCGCTCCCTTTCTGGGGCGCGAGATCCGACCCGAGTCGCTGCCCGCCATCACCGATCGATTGACGACCCACTACGTCGAGGCGGGCTACATCAGCTCCGGTGCCGTCGTGCCCGATCAGGTCGTGGCCGAAGGCGTGCTCGAGATCGAGATCGTCGAAGGCGGAGTCGCGCGTCTCGAGATCGAGAGCGAGGGTCGTCTGCGACGCAGCTTCTTCGAGCCACGCCTGCGCGCGGGACTCTCGACGCCGATCAATCTGAACGATCTCGAGACGAGTCTCAAGCTGCTCCAGCGAGACCCGCGCGTCGAACGCGTCGACGCCGTGCTGATGCCGGCGAGAGATCGCGGCGAGAGCCTGCTGCGCCTCGAGGTCACGGAGGCGAGTCCCTGGACGACCGATCTGCGCGTCGCGAACGATCTCGCACCGGCCCTCGGCGGCCGACGCGGGAGCGCATCGATCGGCCATCGCAACGTCTTCGGGCTGGGCGACAGTGTCTTCGCGACCGTGTCCGGGGCGCGCGGTCTCTTCGATCTGGAAATGGGGTACCGCGTTCCGGTCTCCCCGTGGCTGACCGAGCTCGAGATTCGGGGCGGCTTCGCCCGCGGCGAGGTCGTCGAGGGTGTGTTCGCGGATCAGAACTTCAGAAACGAGCTGGCGAGCTACGCGGTGCGTCTCAGCCAGCCGGTCTGGCGTACGCTCGCCGACGAGGTGCGCCTCTCGCTCGAGCTCGAGCGCCGCACCAGTCGCCTCACCTTTCTCGACGAGGACCTGCCCCTCGCGCTCGAGACGGCGCCGGGCAGGGATAGCCGCATCCGGCTCCTGCTCCTTCGGCTGAATGCCGACTGGCTCCATCGTGGTCTCGACCAGGTCTTCGCCGCGCGCGTACGGACGACGGTCGGTCTCGACGCCTGGAATGCGACGGCGCCGAACGACACCCCCTTCGGCGAGCCGACGCTCGCCGATGCCGAGTTCACGGCCGTCTGGCTCCAGCTCCAATACGCACGGCGGGTCGCGACCTGGCTCGGTGATGGAGAGCTGGTCGCGCGCGGCGATCTGCAATGGGCGAGCGGATCGCTCTTCTCGCTCGAGTCGTTCTCGATGGGAGGCGCTTCGACGGTGCGCGGGCATCACGAGAACGCGGTCGTCACCGACAACGGTGCCCTCGCGTCGCTCGAGCTCCGGCTTCCGTTCCTGCCATCCGGCTGGCGACCGCATCGGCTCTTCGTGGCGCCGTTTCTCGATCTGGGCTTCGCCTGGGACGACGTCGATCCGAATGCGAAGCGCTTCGACCAGCTCTACGCCAGTCTCGGGCTCGGGCTCGTCTATCGTTATGCGGAGCGCTTCGCGCTCGAGCTCTATTGGGGCAAGCCCTTCTTTCACGATCGCAGTCCGGCGGGCGACGTCCTCCAGAACAGGGGACTCCATCTCGAAGCCACGCTCGCCGTCTTCTGAGAGAGGAGGAGAGCGAGCGATCGGGACGACTACAGCCAGCTCGAGATCATCAAGAACGGTGACCAGTAGCCCGGATGGTCGAAGCGCCCCTGTTCGCGGAGGTGCCGTTGGGCCACGCGCAGCGCCCCGGCGCGGGTCTGGCCCGGGCGATCGAGCTCGGCGTAGAAGACGTCGACGAGTCGTGCGGTCGCCTGATCGTTCACGGGCCAGAGCGTCGCGAGGGCACTGCGTGCGCCGGCGCGCACGGCGACGCCGGCCAGGCCGAGTGCCGCATCCTCGCTCCCGGCGGCGGTCTCGCAGGCGGAGAGCGTCAGCAGATCGAGCGGGTGTTCGCGTCGGTAGCGCGTGGCGGAGATCATCTCCGAGAGACGATCGAGGTCGAGTCGGCCGTCGTGCGTGACGAGAAAGCTCTCGTCGCCCTCGGCCTCCACGCGGCCGTGCGTCGCGACGTGAACGATCGAGTAGGGGCGGGACTCGATCTCGTTCGCGAATGCCTCGACACGGAAATCCTCGCCGAAGAGTACCCTCGTCGAGGGGAAGCGCCCGCGCAGCATCGCGATCTCTTCGCGCGTGAAGGCGAGCCGTTCGAAGCCGTTCGTCGCGCGCTCGATGCCCCCCGCCAGGACCCGGATCGGATGCGCTGCGATCGGAGTTGGCTCCACCAGTCTCAGACTCGGCACGAGGGCCACGGCCTTCATGTCGACGAGGAAGCGGTCCCGCTCGCGGTCGTGGAGCGCGGCGAAGGGAATCGTGCGCAGCACCCCATCGGGTACGACGACCAGCGCCTCGACGACTTCCGAATCGAGCTGCGCCTCGAGCGGTCGGATCATCGCGTCGTAGAGAGCCTGCGCGGGCCGCAGATATTGCCTGGTCGTGCGCTTCTCGAGCAGGCGTCGCAGATCGCTCGCGCTCCGATCGAGCGCTTCGCGGGAGATCGTGGCGCGTCGATAGGCGAAGCGGCCCTCGAAGCTGGTGAGGAGACCGACCCGATCGGGCAGCAGAATCGGGTAGAGCACGAGCGCGCCGGGCACGGGGTCGAGTCCACGCCGGCGACCCGAGGCGAGACAGGCGTCGCCGAAGTGGTTCTCGAGCTCGGCGCTGCGCCAGGTCTCGACCTGGTCGCGGACCTCGAGCAGGATCGCCTGCGTGTCCGCCCCGTTCGGCGCCGACGCGTCGCGTTCGACCGTGTCGAGCAGCAGGCCGATCAAGCGGGCGGCGACCTCGTCGTAGCGAGTGCGCGCGTCGATTCTCGTGTCGGTCGACTCCGCTGTGCCTGCGGCCGTGCGATCCCGTGCGACGAGCTGATCGCGGCGGAGGGCCTCGCCGAGGCGGAGCGAGTGACGCAGCAGGTCGAGGGCGGCAGCGCGGTCGCCGACACCTTCGAGCGCGCGCGCGAGGGTCGCGCCGAGCTCGAAACGGGCGAGGGGGTCGTCCGCGCTCGCGGCGGTCGCGAAGGCGCGTCGGGCCAGCGCGAGCGCCTCTTCCGCCTGATGCGCCTCGAGCAACACCTCGGCACGCTGTGCCTGGGCGAAGGCACGGGCGCGGGGCGTCGCGTTCGCGATCGCTGTCTCGAAACGATCGTGCGAAGCGAGATCCGCACGTGCGAGTGGCGTCGGCGGCGCGGCGCTCGGTCGCGGCAGGACGTAGAGACTTCCCTGCGCGCGTGTTCTCGATTCGCATCCCGTGGCGAGGCGTTGTGACGGATCGACGTAGGCGACGCTCGGCCGTGGTACGGCACTCTGCGTGTTCGTCTCTGCCGCGAGCACACTCACGACGCCGTCGAGCTCGGGCGCGCCGCCCGAAGCGTCGGGGCGGGGGTTGCCCGCTGTGGGCAGGAACCGCCCTGCGACGATCCGGATCTCTCCACCCGAGGCCGAAGGAGCGCTGGCGCGGAGCGCGGTCGACGAGAGCAGCAACAGCTCGGAATCGATCGCGATATTGCCGCCTTGATTGGTCGGCGTCGAGCCCTGCGAGTCGGTCGTTAGGCGAGCGGCGTCGGCGACGACACTGCCCGTCATGTCGATCGTGATGTCGCCGCCGACGCCCGAGACGCCGGACGTGGCCCGGATCTCGGCGCCCCGAAGCAGGCGCAGATCGCGGCCGTCGAGGCGGATCGAGCCCGTGCCCCCGACGACCGAGTTGGATGCCGTGATCGCCCCCGCGCGATCGAGTCGGATCTGACGCGCGTCGATTTCGATGTCACCACCGGCGGCGTCCGCGCCGAAGGTATTGGCCTCGATCGTGCCGCCGCGATCGAGCGTGAGCGAAGCCATTGGTGTCTCGGCGCCGATTCGGACACGGCCGGCGGCGCCGTCGCGCGAGCCGGTCACGCTGATCGTCGCACCGTCCGTGACGCGCAGGTGTCCACCTTCGATGATCACCGATCCGCTCGGGCCGTTCGGACGGGGATCGGCATTGTCGATCGATTCGGAGAAGAAGCCCGTGCGCGAGGCCGCCGCTGAGACGCCGGCGAGGTCGATCTCGCGGGCGGCGACGACGATGTCGCCCGCGGCGCCGTCGTTGCGCGTGATCGACTGTACGGCGGCACCGTCGCGCAGCACGATCCGGTCGGCCACGAGGGTCGTCGTCGCGCCGACGCCCGTCTCGATCTCGCTCGAGACGACGGCGCGCGTGCCGAGGTCGATCGTCCCGTCGAGTGCCTGGAGCGAGATCTCGCCCGGCCGCCCGTTCGCGCCGCGCGCGGCACTCGAACGGATCGAGCCGTGCTCGACCCGGAGATCGCCGGAGAGGAGGACGTCGATCCCGCCCGCGCGACCCTCGTCGAGCTCGGGTCGCAGCAGGTCGGCGCGATTCGTGTCGCTGCGGATGCCGGATCGCGTACCGGCCGGCTCGGGCAGGCTGTCCAGCATGACCAGATCGCCGGCTTCGATCCGGATCGCGCCGCCACGGCCATTGCCAAAGGTTCGGGAGCTGATGCTGCCGCGGTTCTCGAGCTCGAGTCGTTCCGTCGCGAAGAGCGCGAGGTCGCCCCCACGAGCGGCCTGCTCGGGTGGAGGTGTCGATCCGTCGGCGAACGAGCCGCCGTTGTAGGAGAGAAGGAAGGTGTCGAAGGGCTCGCCGCCCGGTCGGGGTGCGTCGGCGTCGTTGCCGATCTCGATTCGGCGGGCGCGGACCGTCGCATCGCTCGAGGCGCCCGGCCCGAGCGTCTGGACGACGGCGATCGCGCCATTTCGAATCGCGAAGCGATCGACGTCGATCTCGAGTCGGCCGCCGGCACCACCCGGCGCGGTACCGGGCGCGCAGACGAGGTTGGTGCCGACGCATCCATTACCGACGATCAGCTGGCTACCGGGGCCGTCGAGTACGAAGGAGTCGGCGGTGATGATCACGTCACCGCCGTCGCCGACGTCGGGTCCGGGCACGCCCGGCGCGCTCTCGTCGCGAAACGCCAGACTCGTCACGCTTCCGCTCGTTCCATCACCGCGGCTGCCGATCCGCAGCGCGCCGCGCAGGTCGATGTCGACGGCGATGCCGGAGTGGTCGTCGCCGCCGCCCGCGCCCGAATCGATCGCTGCCAGGTGATCGGCGATGATCGTCGCATCGTCGAGGGAGAGCGAATCCGCGCGCACGATCAGAATCTGATCGCCCGTTCCACTCGCGTCGACGACGGCATCCGCCGTCAGCCGGATCGCGCCGAGCGACTCGAGCCCGTCGAGGGACGACGGTTGTCTCGCGTCGACCGGGACCTCGCCCGCCGCGCCGAGCGAGACGAGCCGCAATGCGCCGGAGGGCGCTGCGAGCGTCGGCGTGGAGGACGAGCCGGGGCCTTCGATCCGAAGGTCGCCCCCGACGAGTGAGAGGTCGCGTCCGTCGGGCGTTCGTAGCGTGCTGCCTTCGACGGCGATCTCCGCGGGTGCCGCACTCAAGAAGCCCCAGGCCGACGGCGCCGCCGCGCTGAGCGTGACCGCAGGCCCGGACGCGAGATCGCCGAAGCGCGCGTCGTCTGCGAAGCGGATGAAATCGCCGCTCGCGGTCTGGAACGAGCCCAGTAGGTCGAGCTGTGCGTTCGGGCCGAAGACGACGCCGCGCGCGTTGAAGAGCAGCAGGTCGGCATTCGGAATCGTCGAACGCAGCACGCCGTCGATCCGCGACGCGGAGAGACCGCCGACGCGAGCGACGATCCGGCGGATGCCCGAGCCGGCCGCATCCTCGACGAACGTCGCGCTCTGGCCCGTCGGAATGTCGAAGCGACTGAAGCGGTGGAAGAGATTGTCGCCGGCGCGGCGTCCATAGGACTCGCGGATCAGGTAGTCGGTTGCGAGACCGGGCGCGTACTCGCCAGCCGTGATGGTCTCGTTCGAGAAGTTCGGGTCGAGGACGACCTGGGCGCGGGCGACGGGGATCGCGGGGCCAGCAATTCCAACCGCGATCGCGAGTGCGGCGGCGATCACGCGGGATCCGCGGCGGCCGTCGCCGATCCTCATGTCGCGCGTGCTCGTGCGCCGGGCGTGCCGGGTGCCGCGGTGTTCGTGGCCCGGTCGACGGTCGCGGTCGCGACCGTCAGCAGGCGATCGTCCGCCCCTTCGTCGAAGAGCGAGACGCGGACGAGCAGCCCCGAACCGATCGGGCCGAGCGCGCGGGCCTCGGCGCGAACGGGTCCCGAGCGCGCGAGGCTCAGATAGTGGATCTCGAGCCCGCGTACGCGTGCCGGCGTCCCGAATCGGTCTGCCGCGAAGTGGTCGGCGGCCGCGTCGATCAGGATCGCGACGGCGCCTCCCTGCATGGCGCCGAGCGTGTTGATCACGTAGGGCTCGACGCCGAGGCGGGCGATGCCGGGTGCCTGGGCGTCGAATTCGAGCCCCAGCGTGTCGTAGAGCGGCTTGCGAAAGCCCGACGTCGACGTCGCGAACTCACTGCGCGGCTCGGGCGTCTCGGCCCAGTCGACGCGCGCCTGCAGGGGGTTGCGTTTCGGCAGGATCGAGAACCCGACCGTCGCCAACCCGAGCCTCGTCGTGGCGGGGGTCGTCGCCGACCCGTCGCGCCCATCGGCGCCGCCCACTCCGGCCCGGGCGAGATGATCGAGGTCGACCTCCATCACCAGCGTCGTTCGTCCCTTACGGAGCACACGCGGGCGGGCGCGAATCGTGCCCGCGTCCGGCAGGTCGCCGACCTGGAGACACAGGTTCGAGGTGGCGATCCAGCGCGGCAGTACTTCCCGCACGGCCGTCTCACCGGCGATCACGTCGACCACCGTTGCGACGACGCCGAGATGCGGTCGGCCGCCGTCGTCGAAGAGCGCGGGAACGATCGGTAGCAGAATCGCCGACCCATCCGCGTCCCGCTCGACGATCGGTGCGAGGTCGCGGACGAGATGAAATTCCGGCGGATAGCCGGGCCGTTCGGAGTCACTCATGACCCGAACGAGCCTAGCAGGACGGGGCAGGGCCCACTCCGGTTGCCATGCTCGCGTCCTTTCGACTCACGCTGCGTTGCGAAAGCGCGCTCGCGTTCACCCCAGCGAGCTTTCGCACCTTGATCGAGCCGAGAATCCGCGCACCTGGCTCGGTCCGGAGATCTTCCGCAGCCGGCTAGCGGCGATCGGCGCGGCGCGCTCGCCGGTCGTGTCGGCGTTCGGCGCGATCACCCTTGCGTTCGAGCTTTCGGTTCTGACGTTCGCCGCGGCGGTCGAGGCGACGGTCGATCCGATCGCCCTTGCGTTCGAGCTTCTCGGCGCGTCGCTCACCGCGATTCTCGATTCGTTGGGCCTTGCCCGGATGGCCTTCTTCGCGGAGGCGGTCGGCGCGTCGCTCGGCTTGACGTTCCACCCGCTCCGCGCGTCGGTCGAGTCGACGCTCGGCTGCGTCACCCCTGCGATCGAGCTTGCGCTCGCGCCGATCGCCCTTGCGATCGAGACGCTCCTCGATCCGGTCGCCGCGGGCGCGCAGTCGGTCGCCGCGCTCCGGGTCGTCTTCTGCGAACGCCGCCCCGGTGTAGGCACCTGCGAACACGAGGCTCGTGATCACGATTCCGATACGTTTCATCTTGCGCATTCTCTCTTCCTTTCGAGGTCGTCTCGCAACGGGTTGGGTCCCGTGGGTCGACCCGCTCATTCGGGCGCCGCTCCAGGGCCTTTCGGATCTTCGAACCGGAGAAGCCGACCGGGGTTGCGATCTGGATCGGTCGAATCGCGCGGGTGACGAGCCGAAAATTTCGTGTTGTTTGCGCGACCGGCCTCTCGGCCTCCCCGCGCAGTCGGCCTGCCTCTCAGCTGCGCAGGAGCGACCGGAGATCTGCGACGAGCCGATCGAGCTCGTTCGCGAGCTTCGGCGGCGTCCCCTCGCGGCAGATGGCGACCAGTGATTCGAAATACCAGAGCTGTTCGTCGGGCCCCGCGTTGAACCGTTCGAGTGTGCGGAATCCCTCGGCATGCAGGTCGCTCACCAGATCGCCCAGATTCTGTCGCTTGTCGCAGGCCGCGACGAGTCGGCTGGTCGCCGGCGCGCGGCGCAGCTGGGCGAGATAGCGCTCCTTGCGCTCGCGCCACGGTCCCTTGCGATCGCCCGCCTCGGCGGGCGTCGTGTCGGTCAGGTCGAGGACGATCGCCAGCACGTCGCGGCCGAAGCGCCGTTCGATCGTCTCCGTCCGTCGCGCGCGATCGGCCGGATCGACCGCGTCCTCGAGTGCATCGTGCAGCAATGCCGCGATCGTCTCGCTCGCGCCGCCCCCGGCGTCGATCACGAGGCCCGCTACCTGCAGCAGATGACTCATATAGGAGGTCGTTCGACCCTTGCGTCGCTGGTCGCCGTGCCAGCGCCAGGCGAGCTCGGTCGCTTCGAGGATCGGGTCGCGCGCACTCGCGAGTGCCGCGGCGTCGGACGGAGCCGGTCGAGCCGAAACGTCCTCGTCGCTCATACCCGATCCAGCGTCCGACGGGGCTCGGATGGCAAGGCGACGCGAATCGGGTCGCCCGCGACGCCGAAGCCGGCGACGAGGCGGGCCGCTTCGACGGGCGTCTTGCTGAGCCCGTGCTCGCTGCCCAGGCTGATATGCGTGACGCGACCGATCATCGTCTTCCGTTCTCCGAGGCAGCTCGCGTCATGGTGTCACTGGTCATGGTGTCACTGCAGTCGCCGAGGCGTCGTCGGATTATGCCATAGCGACCGATCGACCAGCGCTCTGCGCGAGGTGAGCCGGACCCTGGACCGCATCGAAGGCCGACACGAATGCCCACACGAAACGCATGCGACGACGTGACGGACCGGGATCGGCAGCCGCACAGATCTCGTCTAGGCTTTTGGAATGCCAAAGCACACCCCCCGCGACCCGTCCGACTACAGCCCTTCGAATCCGCAACCCCGCGACGCGCTCGAGCCCGAGTGGCAGCGCGCCTTCGAGTGGGTCGAGGGTGAGCTCGGAGTCTCGATCTGGTCCTTCGAACGGCAGCCACGATGGCGCCCGGCGTTCTTCGTCGAAACGGATCGCAACGGAGAATCACTACCGCTCTTCCTGCGCGGCGAGCGCGGCGAGCTCGATCACGGCGCCTATCCCTTCGAGCACGAAGCGAAGGTATTGCGTGTGATGGAGGCGGAGGGACTGCCCGTTCCGCACATCTACGGCATCAGTCCCGATCCGAAGATGATCGTGATGGACAAGATGCCGGGTCGAGCCGACCTGTCGACGGCCGAAAACGAGGCCGAGCGCGTCTCCGTTCTCGGCCACTACATGGATCTATTGGCCGATCTGCACGCGATCGACCCGACACGGTTCGAGGAGATCGGCGTCGAGAAGCCGCGCGACCCCCAGGCGCTCGGACTCGCGGATCTCCATCGCTGGGAGAAGAGCTACCGCGCGGCCAAGAATCGCCCCGAGCCGATCATCGAATTCGTCTTCGGTTGGCTGCGTCGCAATGTGCCGACCGAGCGGTACGAGGTCTCCTGCCTGCAGGTCGACTCGGCGCAGTTCCTCTTCCAGGACGGACGTGTCACGTCCTTTCTCGATCTGGAGCTCGCGTGTCTCGGGGACCCGGCCGCGGATCTCGCGGGGATGCGTGGACGCGATCTCGCCGAGCCCCTCGGTGATCTCAAGCCGGCCTTCGAACGTTATTTCGCGAAGACGGGCAAGCCGATCCCGAAAGAGGTGATCGACTATCACACGGTGCGTTTCAATCTCGCGACGCCGACGACCTGTGCCCCGCTCATCGTCGAGCCGCCCGAGAGCGTCGACCTCGTGCAGTACCTGGGCTGGTACTGGGTCTGGTCGCGAGCCTGCATCGAGGTGATGGCCGACATGAAGGGCCTCGCCCTGCCTACGCCGACGATTCCGGAGCCGACGCGGACGCCCTACGGAAGCGCACACGATCTACTCGTCGACAAGCTCGGCAAGCTCCGGAGCGGAAGTGAGGACTTCCTGCGGTACGAGCTCGACACGACCTGGCGGAACGCGAGCTACCTGCGACGGGTCGAGTCGATCTGGCCCGAGATGGAGAAGGAGGAGGCCGCCGAGATCGATACGTTGCTCGGGCGGGTCTCGAAGCCGCTCGACCGCGAGGCCGAGCTCGAGGCCTTCGTTCTCGAGCACGGCGAGTCGCGCGAGGACGAGCTGATGCAGCTCTTCCAGAAGCGTTGTCTGCGTCAGGAGGCGCTCTACGAGCCGGTCGCTCGTGAGCTGAAGGGCGTCAAGATGCAGCTTCTCTAGCGGTCCGCGAAAGGACGCCGTCGTCTGCCGTGCAGGGTGTCCCGTCCGAGGGCCGCCCCGGGCTTCGAGCCCGCTCGGGACGGATGGTGCCTTCGGCCTTTCGCGCTCCCACGAGAGGTCGGGTCAGCCGATCGATTCCGCGCGCCCTCGATCTCGCGTGCGCGTCACGCCCATGCCGAGCGTCGTCACAACGGAGAGCGCCGAGAGTAGGGTGCCGGCGATGAAGGCCATCGCGAACGCGCGCGGAGCGGGCGTGTCGCCGTAGGCGAGCGTGAGAAGCGTGATGCCGAAAGCGGCTCCGCCCTGGCCCATCAACCGATTCGAGGCCGCGGCGATTCCGAGATCGGACTCGTCGACGGAGCGCGAGATTGCGGAGGTGATCGACGGTTGACTGAGCCCATGCCCGGCGCCCTGACCGACGAGACCGAGCACGAATAGCGGGAGGCTCTGGTCATGGGCTCCCCAGGCGGTGACCGCCAATCCGGCCGTCATCAGACTGCAACCGAAGAAGGACGCGGCGCGCTCACCGACGCGTTCTCCGAGCCGCCCGCCGAGCGGGGAGCAGAGGGTGAGCGTCGCCGTGCGCATCAGGATCACCATCGATGCGGTCGTGGCCGAGAAGCCCTGGGAGAAGAGAAAGAGCGGGGCGATGATGAATGCGCCCATGTAGCCACCACTCGTGAGCGCATTCGTCGCGAGTGTCGCCGAGAAGTTGCGTGAGGCGAAGAACTCGAGCGGCAGGAGAGGGGCTTCGACGCGCCGTTCGATCAGGACGAAGAGCACGAGCCCGAACGTGCCGATTGCGGCGCCGATCAGGCTTCGGTCGAGGGTCTCGCCAGCGTCGCGCAAGCTGCCGAGCGCGAACATGAAGCCGCCGATACCGAGCGCGAGCGCGAGCGAACCGATCAGGTCGAAGCGCACGGTCTTGCGGGGCGTCTCGCGCAGGACGATCCACGCGAGAGCGAGTGCGACGAGGCTGAGCCCCGCTTGCAGTAGGAAGACGATCCGCCAGCCGAAAAGATCGACGAGCGGTCCCCCGACAGCCAGTCCGAGCGCCGGCGCAGCGGCCGTCGTCATCGTCCACCATCCCATCGCGCGAATACGTTCGCGCGGGGGATAGACGGAGAAGATCAGCGCCATCGCCGTCGGTTGGGTCGCCCCGCCGAGCACGGCCGCGAGCGTGCGAAGACCGATCAGCGAGGCCGCGTCCCACGCGAGTGCCGTCAGCGCCGCGACGAGCGTGGCGCCGGCGAAGCCGAGCAGGAAGATCGTGCGATGGCCTCGCAGGTCGCCGAGCTTTCCGAGCAGGGGAAAACCGACCGCCGAGAGCAGCATCGGCGCCGAGATGACCCACGCGATCGTCGTCTCCGAGGCATCGAACTCGTTCGCGATCGGCGCGAGCGAGACCGCCAGGATCGTGATCGGGAAGCTCGTGGCGAACATGCCGGCGAGTGCGGTCAGCAGCACCGCGACGCGAAATCGGCCGCTCGCTTCGAGCCGCGCGCGGACCGTGACGCGCCAGGCGGGTTCCATCGCGCGGCAGCGTAGCGACTCGCCCGCGCGCGGGTGGTATCGTCGCGACTTCGACCGTGCAGGCGTGGAGAGCGAAGTCTATGGTGGCGTCGGCGGAGCGCGAGATCGAGGGTGTCGATCTCGAGATGCTCGATGCGTGGATGGACGAGCAGGGCTTGCCAGCGGGCGAGATCGGGTTGGTCGATCGATTGGTCGGCGGTACGCAGAACATCCTGATCCGCTTCGAGCGCGGCGGACGGCACTACGTCCTGAGGCGGCCCCCTGTCCACAAGCGTGCGAATAGCGACGAGACGATGCGTCGCGAAGCGCGCGTGCTCGCCGCGTTGGCCGGGACCGACGTACCCCATCCGGGGCTGATCGCCGCTTGCTCGGACGAGGCGCTGCTCGGCGCTGCGTTCTACCTGATGGAGCCGATCGACGGCTTCAATGCGGGTTCGGGTCTACCCGAGCTGCACGCGGGCGACCGCGAGATCCGGCGCGCCATGGGATTCTCGATGGCGGACGGGATCGCGCGGCTGGCCGCAGTCGATCCGCTGGCCGTCGGTCTCGAGGGGCTCGGCCGCCCGGAAGGCTATCTCGAACGGCAGGTGTCGCGATGGCGTCATCAGCTCGAGGGCTATTCGGAGCTCGAGGGCTACCCCGGGCCCGACATCCCGGCGGTCGAGCCCGTCGCCGACTGGCTCGAAGCCAATCGTCCGGAGCAGTCCCGCGCCGGCCTCCTGCACGGCGACTATCACATCGCGAACGTGCTGTTCAGCTTCGATGGCCCGGAGCTCGCCGCGATCGTCGACTGGGAGCTGGCGACCGTCGGCGATCCGCTGCTCGATCTCGGCGCGCTCGTCGCGAGCTGGCCCGACGAGCAGGGACGCTCACCCCTCGGACAAGGGGGCAACGCCATCGAGGATCTACCGACTGCCGCCGAGCTGATCGACTATTACCGCGAGCGTTCGTCCCGCAGCCTCGACGCGATCGATTGGTACGTCGTGCTCGCCTGCTATCGACTCGGGATCATCCTCGAAGGCACCCATGCGCGCGCCTGTGCGGGGCGGGCAGACCGCGCCGTGGGCGATCTGCTCCACGCCACGACCGTCGCACTCTTCGAGCGCGCTCGGGCCTTGCTCTAGCGTGCAATCGGCTGCCGCGCGGCCGTGCGGTGCCCTCCGACGCAGCACGGGGTTGCGTCCATCGCGCCCGGGCCGTTGCTAACCTGCCGGGAATCATGGATTTTTCGGTTCTTCCGCCGATCAACGCCCTGCTCAATGCCAGCGCGACGGTCCTGCTCGTGCTCGGACGCCGAGCCGCTCGGCGAGGCGAGGTCGAGCGTCATCGGCTGATCATGCTCGGCGCCTTCCTGGTCTCGAGCTTGTTCCTTCTCCTCTATGTGAGTCATAAAGTCTCACGCAACTTCGAGAACACGACGTTCAACGCGGATGGCTTGCTCAAGCAGGCCTATCTCGTGTTGCTCGGCTCTCATGTCCTGCTCGCCATGACGGTGCCGTTCTTTGCCATCTGGCTGATCCGATTGGGTCTGCGCGATGAACGCGGTCGTCATCGCCGAATCGCACGCATCGCCTGGCCGATCTGGATCTATGTGTCCGTGACAGGCGTGTTGATCTACCTCCTGCTCTATCCGTTCAATCCGCCGGTGGTCGTCGAAGGGGCGACTCGGCGATCGACGGAGTCCATCTCGCGGGTCGCGGCCATCGGCTCGGCGCAGGGGGTCGTGCGCGGCGCGTGTCGACTCGCACCACGAGTGGGCGGTCGTATTCGAACGCCGCAGACGATGCAGCGAATCGTTGCGTCGAATACGCAAACTTCGCGCCCGTAGCGCTTCGGTTGTGGAACCGGGACGCTATCGTCGGGAGGCTCGATCGAATGCGTTCGAATCGCCGGAAGCCCGCGTCGGACTTGACGAAACGAAAAGCGATGGGCTACCTCGCGGGCGGCCTTGGCGGGCCGGTAGGCGGGTGAGACGGGTGAGGCGCGGGCGACGAGCCGATTGCCGGGGCGTTCGCGTGCACTCGGACGGGCGCGTCTCGGCGGATCCGTCGCGTGTCACTCGCCCGTATCGGTCGTGGCGCCGGCCACTGGCTCCGGCCGAGCGAGGGCGAAGTCGGCTTTTCGGTCGAGCGGAGCGGGACTCGAGCAGGAACTGACTCGAGCAGGAACCAAGAGGAACGACCTTTGCTTCGGAATCAGCTTGGAACGCGGCGCGCGCTGTGCGCCGCTGAATCTCCGACGACGCACCCTGCGTCCCCCGTGACCGTCGCGTCGACGTCACGGGTCCGGTTGGTCGGCACATGTGTCGCATCGTTCGCATTCTCTCTCGCCCTCGCCGTCGTGGCGTCGGGCGGGGCGGCGGCCGAAGACGGACCCGCGGATCTCGATCGCGGCGAGCAGCTCTTCGAGCTCTGCACGCAATGCCATGGCGCGAACGGCGGCGGCAACCCCGAGGCGCTGGCCCCGGCGATTGCGGGCATGCCCGCCTGGTACGTCGAGGGACAGCTGAAGAAGTTCAAGGACGGCGTCCGCGGACTGCACGCCGAGGACACGGGCGGCCTGCGCATGTACCCCATGTCGCTCTGGCTACGCAGCGAGGCCGACCAGAAGGCCGTCGCGGCCTATGTCGCGAGTCTGCCCGCCGTGCCACCCACGAACGCGCTCGAAGCCCGGGGCAACGCGTCGGCGGGCCAGGGCTATTACGCGGTATGCAGCGCCTGCCATGGCGTGCAGGGCGAGGGGAACGAGGGCATGGGCGCTCCGCCGCTCGCCGGTCAGAGCGACTGGTACCTCTTCTCGTCGATCAAGAAGTACAAGGACTCCGTACGTGGCAGCCTGCCGGGCGACACGCTCGGCCCCGCGATGATCGGGATGGTCGCAACCCTGCCGAGTGACGACGCCATTCTGGACGTGATCGCGCATATCCAGAGCATGCAGCCCTAGGGCTCGAACCAGCAACGAATCAGGAAGAGTGAACGACATGTCCGACGAAGAGCATCACGTCGAACCGACGCCGCCCGCGGCCGAAGACCTCGCCAACCGACTATTCGCCATCTCGATGATCGGCGTGCTCGGGTTCATCGCGGTCGTCTTCATCTTCATCATCTAGACCTTCATGCTGCTCGCTCCGCCGGGACGAACGGTCTCGGTCGGAATCGAGCGCGAACCGTCGATTCCGACCAGATCGTCCAAGCGAAAAGGCCGAAACCATGATCCTCGACGCACTCCTACCGGCGACCGCCTCGACCTATGCAGCCGACATCGACCAGCTCTTCGATGTCATCACCCTGCTGGTCGGCGTCCCCTTCCTGATCGCCTCCTATCTGTTCTTCTCGTTCATCCTGCGCTTCAAGGCGAAGGACGGCGAGAAGGCGATGTACATCACGGGGACCGAGCACCAGTACATGAAGTGGATCCATCGGGCCCACGTGCCGATCATGGCCTTCGACGTCATCATCGTCGTGATGGCCGTGAACGTCTGGTACGACGTGAAGCAGGATCTGCCCGAAGCGCAATCGACGGTTCGGGTGATCTCGCAACAATGGGCCTGGACCTTCGTCCACCCCGGACCCGACAACGTGCTCGATACGGCGGACGACATCACGACGGTGAACGAGCTTCACGTCGCGAAGGACACGCTCTACCACTATAAGCTCGAGTCGAAGGACGTCCTGCACAACTTCTCCGTGCCGGTCTTCCGCTTGAAGCAGGATTCGATCCCCGGCCGCGTGATCACCGGTTGGTTCGAGCCGACGGTGACCGGCGAGTACGACATCCAGTGCGCAGAGATCTGCGGAATCGGCCACGGCCTGATGCCGGCCCGGATCATCATCGAGAGTCCGACGCAGCACGCCGCCTGGGTAGCCGAGAATTCGCCGCTCGCGGTCGCGCGGCGTCATCACGAGACCGTGCCGGACGAGCGTGCTCCGGCGGAGCCGATCGATCTCGGCGAGATGCCGTCCGTGGGCGACGCTCGCCTGGCCGCGCTTTAACGTCCTGAATTCCCGGCTGGCCGCGCGCGGATCGTGGTCGACCGGCTTGCCCTGATTGTCCCCCGCGTCGAGCGCCCCTGGCCGTCGCGGGTCCCGAGGAGACGAGATACATGGCCGAGTCGATTCCCGTCGAGCACGCCGATCATCACGCCGGTCACGAGCACCACGAGCAGAGCTTCAGCGAGAAGTACATCTTCCCGCTCGACCACAAGATGATCGCGATGCAGTACCTGTTCACGGGCATGTTCATGGCCGTGATCGGCGGCTTCTTCGCCTACGCGTTCCGCATGCAGCTCGCATACCCGGGAATGGACGTGCCTTTCTGGGGCCAGGTCTCGCCGGCCGATTACAACGCGCTCGTCACGAGCCATGGCTCGATCATGATCTTCTGGGTCGCGATGCCGGTCCTGATCGCGGCCTTCGGCAATTTCCTGATCCCGCTCATGATCGGCGCCGACGACATGGTCTTCCCGAAGGTCAATCGGCTCAGCTACCAGGTCTTCCTGCTCTCGGCGATCGTGATTCTCGCCTCTTTCTTCGTCGAGGGCGGTGCATTCGGCGGTGCCTGGACGGCCTATCCCCCGCTGGCGACGAAGGCGGAGTACAGCCTGACGGGAATCGGTGCGACGATGTGGATCACGGCCGTGGCGCTCGAGTTCGTCGCGTTCCTGCTCGGCGGCATCAACTTCATCACGACCACCATGAACAGTCGCGCGCCGGGCATGAAGATGTGGGATATCCCGATGGTCGTGTGGATGATCGTGATCGCCTCGATCCTCTTCATGCTCTCGGTCGGCCCGCTGCTCGCGGGCGGCATCATGATGATCTTCGACCAACAGCTGGGAACGGCCTTCTTCGATCCGGATCGGGGTGGTGACCCGATTCTGTGGCAGCACCTGTTCTGGTTCTTCGGTCATCCCGAGGTCTACGTCGTGCTGTTGCCGGCCGTCGGCATCGTCGCCGACGTCATGACGACCTTCTCGCGCAAGAAGCTCTTCGGCTACAAGACGGTGCTCTACACCGCGATCGGCACCGGCGTGCTCTCCTTCACGGTCTGGGCCCACCACCAGTTCGTCGCCGGAATCGACCCCCGGATGGCGAACGTCTTCACGGTCACGACCCTGCTCATTTCGGTTCCGATCGCGGAGATGATGTTCGTCTACATCGCCACCCTCTACGGCGGCTCGATCACGCTCAACACGCCCATGCTCTGGGCGCTCGCGTTCATCTTCGAGTTCCTGATCGGCGGCATCACGGGCATCTTCCTCGGTGCGTCGGGCAACGACATCTACATGCACGACACCTACTTCGTGCTCGCCCACTTCCACTACACCTTCTATCCGATCGCGATCATCGGGACCTACGCGGGGTTCACGTACTGGTTCCCGAAGATGTTCGGCAGGATGATGAACGACTCGCTCGGAAAGCTGCATTTCTGGCTGACGATCATCCCCTTCAACCTGATCTTCCTGCCGCTCTTCGTACTGGGCGCCGCCGGCCAGCATCGCCGGATCTACAACTACGAGAACTTCCCGGAGCTCGCGCTGCCGTGGATGCAGGACCTTCGCCAGCTCGCGACGATCGCGCTCTGCGTGATGCTCGGGGCGCAGCTGATCTTCTTCTACAACGTGATCAAGTCCTGGATGTCGGGCACGCCGGCGGGGAAGAACCCCTGGAAGGCGAACTCGCTCGAGTGGACGACCTCCTCGCCCGCGCCGCACGGCAACTGGCCCGAGGGACTGCCGACCTGCTACCGCGGCCCCTACGAGTACAGCCACCCGGATCGCGAAGAGGACTACTGGCCGCAGAACGGGCCGGCCTGATCTGGCCTCGATAGGCCAGGTCGACCGAAGCCCAAACGAAGCGACAGCGAGACGGAGAGACGAATGTCCGCGAGACCGATTGCAACGACGCGTAGTGCTGCCGGAATTCCGACGGCGAGATTGGCCGTATGGTGGGTGATCGCTTCGGAGATCGTGATCTTCGGCGGCCTGCTCGGGTCGTACGTGATGCACCGCCTCGCGCACGGCATCTGGGCCGACTACGCCGCGAACACGAATCCCTGGATCGGGCTCTTCAATACGTTCGTACTGCTCACGTCGAGTCTGTCCGCCGTCCTCGCCCACCAGGCGGCGGAGCGGGGTGATGGTCCGCGTGCGGCGAACCTCCTCTACGCCACGACCTTCGGCGGCCTCGTCTTCCTCTGTGTGAAGGCCTACGAATGGTCGTATGAGATCAGCCACGGCATGACGATCACGGCGAACACCTTCTGGTCGTTCTACTACACGGCTGCGGGAATCCACGCCGCCCACGTGGTCGCCGGCTGCATCATCATGCTCTTCGTGGCGCAGACCGCCAAGCAGAATCTCGAGCTCCACCGCGTCGAGATCATCGGCATCTACTGGCATTTCGTCGACGTCGTCTGGATCTTCCTCTTTCCGCTCCTCTACATCGCGAAATAGAGCAGACGAAACGGGTCCAAGGCAGGCGAATACCGAGGGCGAACCGAAGACCGCGCACGCGTGCGGGGAGGCGACAGGAAAACGGCATGAGTGAACACGCAGAACACGGCGACTCCCACTACATCAAGATCTGGGCGATCCTGCTCGTGCTGCTGGCGATCTCGTTCGTCGGTCCGATGGCCGAGATCCAGTGGCTGACCCTGATGACCGCCTTCGGAATCGCGATCGTGAAGGCCTATCTCGTGGCGGTCAATTTCATGCACATCAACCTGACCCCACGTTTCGTGATCTACACCGTCGCGACGACACTCGTCTTCATGCTGCTCTTCTTCGCAGGAACGGCGCCCGACGTGATGAAGAACCAGGGAACGAATTGGGAGAAGCCCGATTGGATCGCTGCAGAGAAGGCCTACGAATCCGGCGAGGTCGGAGGCCACACGGAGCACCACTGACTTGAGTTCCTATTCCCCATCCCCCCCGATCCGCCTCGTCGCCGAGGAACGCGGCGAGCCGCGGGTCATCTCGAACGGCGTGCTCGGGATGATCTTGTTCACCCTGACCGAGATCATGCTCTTCTCCGGCATGATCAGCGCCTTTTCGATCGTGCGCGCGTCGTCGCCGATCTGGCCCCCGCCCAACCAGCCCCGCCTCCCGATCGAAGAGACCGCGATCAACACGTTCGCACTCTTTCTCTCCGGCCTCTGCCTCTATCTCGCACAGCGTCGATTCAGCACGGATCGAGCATCCGCCAAGCTGCCGCTGTTGGCAGCGATCGCGCTCGGCAGCTTCTTCGTGCTCTTTCAGGGGTGGGAGTGGGCATCGATGCTCGCGCAGGGCCTCACGCTCACCTCGTCGACGCTCGGCAGCTTCTTCTATCTGATCGTCGGCGCCCACGCGCTTCACGCGATCGTGGCGATCGGTCTGCTCGTCCACGCCTGGCGCCGGCTCGTCAGCGGCTGGCTGCAGCCCAGCCAGCTCGCCACCGTCGCAGTCTTCTGGTACTTCGTGGTCGGTGCCTGGCCCCTCATCTATTGGCGGGTCTACCTGTGAGCGCGCGCGCTCCGCACGTGTCCATGCCGTCCCCGCTCCCGCCTCCGCAACGGAGGCGCCGAGACGCCGCGCGGAGGGTCTCCAGAGTCGCCACCCGGGTCGCAACGTGGCTCTCCGCCCTGGCGATCTGGCTGCTCGTCGCCGCGCCCGGAATCGCACGCGCCTGCGCCGTCTGTACCGCCGGCCGGGAGGAAGAGAATCAGCTGGCCTACCTGCTGACGACGATCTTCATGTCGTTGATGCCGCTGTTCGCGATCGGGACTCTCGTCTTCGTCCTGTGGCGGCGCATCCGCAAGCTCGAAGCCGAGCGAGAGGCCGAGCCCCGCTCCGAGCCGGGCCGCGCCGCCACGGGAAGCTGACCGCGCAACGGCGCTACGACCTCGCCCGCGTCGACTCCCGCGTCGAAACGATGCTCGCGGTCTCCGTCTCCAGATCGAATACGATCCGCGCCTCGCCGCGCTCGAGCTGGCGATAGACCTGCGCCACCTTCTCCTCGAGCGACCACTCGGGCTCGCGATCGCCGCGCCCGCGACCGATACCACGAGGCGTCTCCGAACGACGGCGCTTCGGGAGGCCCTCTGGCAGGCGCTGCGAAAGGCCCTCCGGAAGGCCCTCCGGAAGGCCATAGTCGGTGCCCTCCCGCGTCACGAACTCCTCGACGAGACCTCGAAGCGCTGACTCCGAGAGCTGATCGGGCTCGAGCTCGACGCCTGCCGGTGCGCTCTCGCCCAAGACGTGCCTCCTGTCCCAGGTGTACCGTAGATCGAGCCAGGCTCGCTCCCCGCCCGCGATGCGGGGGTGCCCCAGCCCGACGTCCCACGCGAAGAGCGACGCGGGGATCCGCCACATCGCGTCCCAGATCGGCTCGAATCGAGCGACGAGCTGGTCCACCATCGTGCCGTTCGGATCACGCCGACCCAGTGAGCGGCCACGGGAGGAGCACCTTGGACGAGCTGGTCTGGAAGGGGGTGGCATCGCTCCGTCAGGAAATCGCGAACGCATCGCTCAGCGCAATTCAGGTCACCGAAGCCTTCCTCGATCGGATCGAGCGTCTCGATCCCGAGCTCCAGGCCTATTCGGCGCTGCTCGCGGATCGCGCACGCGAGCGTGCGGTCGGGCTCGATCGCGCTCGGGCGCAGGGCGCGGATTGTGGTCCATTGCACGGAGTGCCGATCGCGCTCAAGGATCTCTGTGATGTCGCGGGGGAGCCGACGCGGGCGGGGACGACCGCGCTCGGTGATTCCCCGGCGAGCGAGAACGCGGAGGTCGTCGATCGACTCGAGGCGGCCGGGGCCGTCGTGCTCGGCAAGGTCAAGATGACCGAGGGGGCGTTCGTGTCGCATCACCCCTCGGTCGTGCCGCCCGTGAATCCGTGGAATGCCGCCCGTTGGACGGGAATCTCGTCGAGTGGCTCGGGGGTCGCAGTGGCGGCGGGGCTCTGTGTGGCGGCGCTCGGGACCGATACCGGCGGCTCGATCCGTTATCCCTCGGCGGCCTGTGGTCTGAGCGGCCTCAAGGCGACACATGGTCGATTGTCGCTTCGGGGGATCTATCCCCTCGCGGATTCGCTCGATCATGTCGGACCCATGGCGCGGTCCGCGGCGGATTGCCGGGCGCTCTACGCGGTCATGGCGGGCCACGACCCGCGCGATCCGTGGAGCTGGCCGCACGATCCCGCGCGCGACTCGACGGCTGCCTCCCGCGCGGGCGCCGTACAGGGCTGGAAGGTCGGATTCGATGCGGGCTACTGCGAGGAGCAGGTCGATCCGGTCGTCGCGAACGCTCTCCGCAGGGCGCTCGACACGTTTCGCTCTCTGGGGGCGGAGATCGTCGAGTTCGAGCTGCCTTCGATCGACGAGGCGATCGGCGCGTGGGTTGCCCTCGGCTCGGCCGAAATCGCGCGTGCGCACGAGGCGACCTACCCGAGTCGCAAGGCGGAATACGGCGAGGCGCTCGCGGCGACGATCGAGCAGGGGCGCAGCGTGAGCGGTCGCGACGTGGCGCATGCCTGGAAGACACGCATCGCGTTCGAGCGCCGCCTGGCGGGCTGCTTCGAGCGTGGTGCGGCGACCTGTCCAACGGACGCACCGGCGGGACTGGACGCGTTGATCGCGCCCGTGATCCCGGGGCTCTTCGCGGCGAATACGAATCTCTCCGACGTCGACGCGAATCCGGCGGTCGCGCACGCGGTCCGCTTCACGTCCCCCTTCAATCTGTCGGGCTCGCCGTCGCTCACGATGCCCTGCGGCTTCGATCGCGACGGTGCACCAATCGGCTTCCAGCTCGTCGCCGCGCACTTCGAGGAATCGAAGCTGCTCGCGCTGGGCGAGGCCTATCAGAACGCGACGGACTACCATCACGCGCGACCCCCGCTCTGAGAAACGGGCTCCGGTCCCGGGTGTGCTCAGCGCTGGAGCATCTTGCGCGCCTGCTCGGCGACCTTGGCCGCGGTCTCCTCGTCCGGCTCTTCGTCGAGGGTCGTCATCGGCGTCGGTACGGCGAGGCCGCGCTGGCAGGCGGGGCGGGCTTCGAGCTTGCCGAGCCAGGCCTCGAGGTGGTCGAGGCCGCTCGTCTCGATTCCAGACCAGCCGTGGATGCGGACCCACGACCAGTTCGCGATATCGGCAATGCTGTATTCGTCCCCCGCGAGCCATTCGCTCTCCGAGAGCCTTAGCTCGAGTACCTCGAAGAGCCGCCGCGACTCGTTCTGGTAGCGATCGATCGCGGCCTGGATCTTCTCCGGGAAATAGCGGTAGAAGACGTTGGCCTGGCCCATCATCGGCCCGATGCCGCCCATCTGGAACATCAGCCATTGGATCGCGCGCGAGCGGCCGACGGGGTCCTTCGGAATCAAGCGGCCGGCGTTGTCGGCCAGGTAGAGCATGATCGCGCCCGACTCGAAGATGGCCAGATCCTTGCCCTCGGCGTCCTGCACGTCGTGATCGACGATCGCGGGGATGCGTCCATTGGGATTGATCTCGAGGAACCACGCCTCCTTCTGCTCGTTGGCACCCATGTCGATCGCGTGGGTCTCGTAGGGGATCTCGAGCTCTTCGAGGGTGACCGAGGCCTTCCAGCCGTTCGGGGTCGGCGCCGTGTAGAGCGTGATCATGCGGGCTCCTTTCGAAATTCTCCCGAGGCGAACGCTTCGGAGCGTAGTCGAGCTGGCTAGACTCCGGCCAATGAAAGTCGATGCACCCCTCTACTCCTTCGATGCGCCGGAGGCGGAGATCGAGCGGCTCGAGGCCAAGGGCTATGCCGGCGCCTTTACCTACGAGGGGCCACACGATCCCTTCTTTCCGCTGCTTCTCGCCGCGCGCGCGAGCAGCCGAATCGATCTCTATACCGCCGTCGCGATCGGATTCGCTCGCAATCCGATGATTCTGGCGAATATCGGTTGGGATCTACAGACGCTCTCGAAGGGGCGCTTCCTGCTCGGACTCGGCACCCAGATCAAGCCGCACGTCGAGAAGCGCTTCGGGATGCCGTGGTCCAAGCCGGCGGCGCGAATGCGCGACATGGTGCTCGCGATCAAGGAGATCTGGCGTTGCTGGGAGACGAACGAGCGGCTCGACTACCGCGGTGAGATCTACCAGCACACGTTGATGACGCCGATGTTCAATCCCGGACCCGCGCCCTTCGGCTTGCCGCCCATCTTCCTGGCTGGCGTCGGGCCCCGCATGACGGAGGTCTGCGGGGAGGTTGCCGATGGCTTCTTCCTGCATCCCTTCAGCACTGCGCGTTCGCTCGAGACCCTGACGCTTCCCGCCCTCGATCGTGGACTCGCGAAGAGTGGCCGTGCCGAGTCGGCGCTCGAGATCTCACTCCAGGTGATGGTCTGTACCGGCGCGAACGACGAGGAGATCGAGCAGGCGCGTCAGTCGACGCGCCAACAGATCGCCTTCTACGGCTCGACGCCCGCCTATCGACCGGTGCTCGACTGCCATGGCTGGGGCGGGCTGCAGCCCGAGCTCAACACGCTCACGAAGCAGGGTCGCTGGAGCGAGATGACCGCGCTCGTGAGCGACGAGGTGTTGGAGGAGATCGCCGTGTGTGCACCGATCGGGGACGTCGCGAAACGCGTACGAGAGCGGTGTCTGGGGCGCGCCGACCGCGTCAGTCTCGTCGCCCACTGGACGCGGGATCCGGACCTCTGGGACGACGTCGTGCGGGATCTGAATCGCGATGGGTGAACGCCGCCGCGCCGCGCGGATTCGACTCGTCTCGGGACTCTTTCTTCTGCTTTTCTCGATTCCCAATGCGTCGGCCGTTGCGGAAGAGCGCGAGCCCTACTCTCCCTACGTCGATCGCGAATTCCCGAATCGTGTCTTCTGGGGGGACACACATCTCCACAGCAGCTGGTCGCCCGACGCCGGCGGCACGGGCAATCGGCTGCTCACGCCCGAGCAGGCCTATCGGTTCGCACGCGGAGAGACGGTAACCGGGCAGCACGGCGAGCGTGTGGCGCTGCGTCGACCGCTCGATTTCCTGGTCGTGGCCGATCACAGCGAGGCACTCGGGCTCTATCCATTGCTCGAGGAGGAGGACGCGATCCTGCTGGCGACCCCGAACGGACGCAAGTGGCGGACGATGCTCGAGTCGGGCGAGTGGGGGGAGATCGGACTCGATTTCGCACTGGGCCTGGCGACGGGTCGCAATCCATTCGGGACGGCCGAAGCGAAGCACTCGATTGCGCGGCGCGTCTGGGATCGCGTGATCGCGAACGCCGAGCGGCACAACGAGCCGGGCGTGTTCAGCGCCTTCATCGGATACGAGTGGACGTCGATGCCCGACGGCGCGAATCTGCATCGGATCGTGATGTTTCGCGACGGGGCGGCACGTGTCGGACAGGTCGTCCCCTGGAGCTCGGTCGATAGCGAAGATCCCGAAGCGCTCTGGCGCTACATGGCCGACTACGAGACGAAGACCGGCGGCGGCATCATCGCGATTCCACACAACAGCAATCTCAGCGCGGGCCGGATGTTCGAGCTGAAGGACATGCGTGGAGCCGCCTTCAGCTCCGATTACGCGAGGACGCGCAGCCGCTGGGAGCCGCTCGTCGAAGCGACGCAGATCAAGGGCGATAGCGAGACGGCGCCTCATCTGTCGCCCGAGGACGAGTTCGCGGATTTCGGAACCTGGGATCGATCCCGCGGTATGGGCATCGGCAAGCACGAGGACTGGATGTACGAGTTCGAGTACGTGCGTTCGGCGCTCGGGAACGGTCTCGTCGAGGCCGAACGGCTCGGTGCGAACCCGTTCGAGCTCGGCCTGATCGGGAGCACCGACGCGCATACCGGTCTCGCGACGGCCGACGACGATGACTTCTGGGGCAAGTTCTCGGCGAACGAGCCGTCGGTGCGCGATCTCGACGGCCTGGCGGCGGCCTTCGAGATCTCGCCCGATTCGGAGCTCGGCAAGCAGTTCGGCGCCCGGCTCTCGGGTCAGCTCGTCGGTGACCAATCCAAGACCTGGTCCCTCGTCGCCTCGGGCTATGCGGCGGTCTGGGCGAGGGAAAACACGCGGGCGGCGATCTTCGACGCGATGAAGCGGCGCGAGACCTATGCCACGACGGGGCCGCGCATGACCGTGCGCTTCTTCGGAGGCTGGGACTTCGAGACCGAGGACGCGAATCGACCGGACCTGGCAGCGGTCGGCTACGCACGTGGTCGGCCGATGGGTTCGACGCTCACGCCGCCGCCGAGCGCGGCTCCGCGCGAGGCTCCGAGCTTTCTCGTATCGGTCGCGCGGGATCCCATCGGCGCCAACCTCGATCGCGTCCAGATCGTGAAGCTGTGGGTCGACGCGCAGGGCAAGCGCCAGGAACGGGTCTACGACGTCGTGGTTTCCGGCTCCCGCGAGATCGGGCAGGACGGGCGATGTCGCACGCCGGTCGGCGATACGGTCGATGTCGCGCGGGCCACCTATCGCAACTCGATCGGTGCTGCGCTCCTCACGACGGTCTGGCGGGATCCGGACTTCGATCCAGCCCGACGCGCCGCCTACTACGTGCGTGCGCTCGAGATCCCGACGCCCCGCTGGACGACGTACGATGCGGCGCGGTTGGGAACGACACTCGCTCCGGAGATTCCGCGCACGATCCAGGCGCGCGCCTACACCTCGCCGATCTGGTACACGCCGAGTCCGTCGAATCGGTCGGGGTCGACGAACGCCGCGGCCCGCCGCCAATAGTCGTACTTCGAAGGGATCGGGCGATGGCGATCGAACGGAATTTCTGGGTCGAGCTCTTCTGGAGATGGCATCCCAAGCTCTACCGGCTCACCGGCGGTCGGATCGGCGGCAAGCTGGCCAATCTGCCCGTTCTGCTGATCGAAACGATCGGCCGCAAGAGCGGGGAACGACGCACGACGGCGCTCACCTACATGCCCTATCCGTATCCCGAAGGCGGCGGGTACGTCGTGATCGCGTCGCTCCTGGGAGAGCCGAACCACCCCGCCTGGTACCTGAACCTGAAGGCCGACCCGAAGATCTCGATTCGGATCGGCAGCCAGCGCCGCGCCGTCGAGGCGCGCGACGCCGAGGGCGAAGAGCGTGAGGCGATCTGGGACCAGATCATCGCGCTCTCACCCGACTACGCGCGCTACCGCGAACGGACCGAGCGGCGGATTCCGGTCGTCGTATTGGAGAAGCGGGTGCGATGAGCGCGTGCGGCGGATGCCTTCAGCTGCGGTAGGCGTCGTGCAGTCCGTCGATCGTCTCGGCAAACTCGCGGATCGTATCGGCGATGATCTCGGCGACCGGGCTGACCGCGTCGATGCGACCGGCGACCTGGCCTGACAAGGCGACGCCCCGCTCCAATCGGCCCTCGAAGTAGACGGCGGAGACGCCGTCTCCGAGGCCTTTCAAGGCGTTTCCGTCGCCGGCTTCGAATCGCTCGGTGGCTTCGGTCCGCAAGGCACGGAGCGCCGGCCCGCCCTCGGTTCGCAGGAAGCAGGTATCGGTCTCGGCGGCCGCCACGATCGCGTCCTTCCAGTTGGCGTGCACGGGTGATTCGCGGGCGGAGACCATGCGTGTACCCATCTGGACGCCTTCGGCCCCGAGCGCGAACGCAGCGGCCATCGAGACGCCGTCGCAGATGCCGCCTGCCGCCACGATCGGCACGTCGACGTGCGCACGGACCAGTGGCAGCAGCACGAGGCTCGAGACCGGGCGGGGATTCTTGAAGCCGCCGCCCTCTCCGCCTTCGACGATCAGGCCGTCGACGCCGGCATCGACGGCCTTGCGTGCGGCGCGCAGGGTCGGGACGACGTGGTAGACCGTCAGTCCGTTCGACTTGAGCGCGCGCGTGTACTGGGTGGGGCTGCCCGCCGAGGTCGTCACGAACCGGACGCCCTGCTCGGCCACGAACTCGACGATCGAGGGATCGCGCACGAAGGCCTGGGCGATATTGACGCCGAAGGGCAGACCGAGCTCCTTCATCTTGGCGATCTCGCCGCGGACGGCGTCGAGCTCGCCCGACGAGGTCTCGATGATCCCGAGGGCGCCGGCGCGGGAGACCGCCGAAGCCAGCGGGGCCCGAGCGATCCAGCCCATCGGCGCCTGCACGATCGGGATCGAGACGCCGAGGTCGCGGGTCACGCGGTTGTCGAACTCCATGATCGGACTCCGGCTCGATTCGAGGGTCGGGGGATGCCCGTTTCCGTTCCTGGTTCGTTCTCTTGGTGCTTCGCCTCAGCCGACGCGCGGATCGAGGCGAAGGAACTCGCGTGGCGGAAAGCCGGTCAGGAAACGAAAGACGAGGCCGGGGTTGTTCTCGGCGTGGACACGCGCGTGCTCTTCGTCGCTGACGGGGACCGCGAGATACTCGCCGCGCGGTCCGTCGCTGCCGTCCTCGTTCACGAGCGTGACGGCGACCTTCGGGTTCTCGAGCGCCTCGTTGTACCACGCGCGGGGCCAGTGGTTGGCGGCGACGTAGATCTTGCCCTGGCTCTCGAGGTGAGCGAGCACGCGATCACTCGTCTCGCCACCCGCGTCCGTGGTGTGGATGACGAGCGTGTCGCCCGCTCGTGGTTGCATGATGCCGATCATCGACTCGAAGGCGACGACCAGCGCGACGTAGGCCAGCAACAGGATTCCGATCCGTTTGGCGATCTTCATGGTGGTACGCTCCTTGTCTCGCAGAGCGTAGCCGACTGCTAGGCTCCCGCTGCTGCTGCGACCCATGGCGGAGAACTCGCTTGCTGAGGCCCATGTCCGAACGAACGCCGAGGCCCGACTGGGTACGGCGCATCAATGTGATGGGCGACGCCGTGGGCGGTGCGGAGCATCTCGTCTCGCTCGATTCGACGGAGCTGACCGCGATCGCCCGGTCGGTGACGGGTCTGGCGGATTTCGGCGACTTCGACGGCGATTGGCGGGGCAGACTGGAGCGCCTGGTCGGCGCGATCGAGCGCGAAGCGCGGCTCTCCGTGATCGGTCGATTGATGACGCGCCAGGAGATCCTGCGCTCGCTCGAGACCCGACTCCGCATGACGGAAGCCCTCCGGCGGAGCCCCGCGATCCTCGACGAGAAGATCGAGGCGCCGATCATCGTGACCGGTCAGGGCCGCTCGGGTACGTCGATTCTCTTCGAGCTGCTCTCGCTCGACCCCGATGCGCGCAGCATCGCCGCCTGGCAGGCGACGCATCCGGTGCCCGACACGGAAGACGTCGCGCGCCTGATGGCAAGGACGGAATGCGAGCAGGAGCTCTGGGCCGACGTACAACCGGAGTACGCGCGTGTCCACGAACACCGCTCAGACCTCCCGGTCGAGTGCATCACGGCGATGCTGCCGTCTTTCGCGAGCTTCCAGTGGTGGATCGAGAACGACGTCTCGGGCTGGCTGCCGGATTTCGTCGCTGCGCTCGAGTTCCATACCGTCTTCCTGAAGATCCTCCAATACGGGCGGGCGAAGAAGACGTGGGTCCTGAAGACGCCCGTCTATCTGCCCGTTCTCGACCTGGTCTTTCGCTTCTTCCCCGACGCTCGGGTCCTGTTGACCCATCGCGATCCGCTCCGGACGCTGCCCTCCGGCATGTCGACGCTCGCCTCGGTGCGCTGGCAAAGGAGCGAGTCGGTCGACCTCGAACGATTGACGCAGGGCGCGGCGGCGAGCTACGACCTGATGGTCGACGTGAAGCGACGGCGCGACGCGGGCGAGCTGCCGGACGCGCAGATCGTCGACGTGCATTTCCTCGACCAGCTGCGGGATCCGGTCGGGGGGCTTCGAAGCACCTACGCCAAGATGGGTCGACCCTTCGATGATTCCCACGCACGCCGCGTTCGCGACTACATCGACCGCAAGCCGAAGGGCAAGTTCGGAAGCCACGACTACGATCTCGAGGACTGGGGATTCTCGCGTGAAGAAATCCGCGAACAGACCCGCGCCTACGTCGAGGCCTACGGCGTCGAGCTGGAAGAGGACGAGTGATGAGTGACGATTTCAAGACGATCGGCGAGGCGCGCGCGCTTCCGGGTCTTCGGCTCGTGCTGTTGCGCGGCCTGCCGAGTCCCTGGTCACAGGCGGCGAAGGCGATCTTCCGTGTCAAGGGGATCGCCTATCAGAAGGTGATGCTCGGTCAAGACGAGCCTCGCTCGTTGCTGCGGGAGTGGACGGGTCAGGATGCGTTTCCCGCCGCCATGTACGAGGAAGAGCGAGCGCGAACGGGTTGGGAGGAGATTCTCTGGCTCGCCGAGCGGCTGGCGCCGACGCCGAGCCTGATCCCTGCCGATCCCGACGAGCGCGTTCGGATGTTCGGTCTCGCGCGTGAGCTCTGCGGCGAGATGGGGCTCGGCTGGTGCCGCCGCCTGATGGCGATGGGGCTCGCAGCCGCGGCTCCGCCGAAGGGTCTCGAGGCGATGTACGACAAATACAGCTCGAGTCCCGAGGAGGGCGCGCAGGCGGAGCGACGTGCGATCGAGATCCTCGAGCTGCTGACCGCTCAGCTCGCGTCGGCCCAGGCGAAAGGCCATCGCTTTCTGATGGGTGGCGAGCTCTCGGCGCTCGATCTCTACTGGGCGACGTTCTCGAACCTGATGCGGCCGCTCTCGACGGAGAAGATGCCGACGCTGGCCGAATCGATGCGGGCTGCGTTCACCGCGCAAGAGCCCGGTATCGTCGCGGCCCTCGACGATCGCTTGATCGCCCATCGCGACTTCGTCTACGAGGAATATCTCGAGCTTCCCGTCGAGCTCTGAGGATCGAATGGGTCCCGCGGCGCGTCGAACCGAGCGCGCGCGGGCCGGGTCGAGCTCGTCGCGTCCTCAGGAGTCGAGCTCGTTCTGCGGAACTTCCTTGGCCCAGCGCCATTCGAACAGGAACGTCGTGACGTAACGGCCGCCCGGCATCAGATTCGGTGTGTCGTCCTTCTTCTTGGGCTCGGACGCGGCGATCGCTTCGATCGCCCAGGTGGCGAGAAGCGGATGGGACATCTCGAGCACGCGGATCCGTTTGGGTCGATCGTTCTTCGCGAGCTCGAAGGAGATGACGATCCGACCCACGATCTTCGATCTCTGGGCGTAGGGCGTGTAGCGCGGGGGTGGGATCTTGAGCCAGGCGGGCGGCCTGTCGAATCCGCCGCTCGGGATCGACTTGACCCGGAAGACCGAAGATCCATCCGCCTCCGGCAGCGCCATCGGCTCGTCGGTATAGAAATCGGTCAGCAGACGGCGATGGGCCGTGGCGAGCGCGTCCTGGCCGAGCTTCTCGTAACATCGAGCGCGTGCGAGCGTCGACTCGCGTGCATAGAGCCCGAGATCGAGGCGGGCCTGCGCGCG
The DNA here is from genome assembly GCA_965223565.1 of Myxococcota bacterium. Classification (GTDB taxonomy): domain Bacteria; phylum Myxococcota_A; class UBA9160; order UBA9160; family UBA4427; genus UBA4427. Next base: position 494,735 of record CBDCWV010000015.1, read on the forward strand.
ATCGATCGAGGAGAGCGCCTCGCGACACTGGCCACGTCCCGTCTGCGTTCTCGCCGCCTCCATCGCGAACTCGCGCTCGTTCTCGCGCACGCGATCCCACATCGTGCGACAGCCGAGCGGCGCGAGCCCCAACGCGAGAAGCAGGAGCGAGATCCCGCGACGGCGAATCGAAGCGCGTGACGACGGGTGTCGCTGGCTCGACGCGTGTCGGGTGCTGTCAGCACGATTGCGGGATCGTGGGCGATTGGGCTGGGCTCGATTCATCCTGACTCCGGTCGACATGGGACCCCTGAGAACATAATGCCTTCGCAACGATTCCGGACCCGCAGGCCGAATGGACGGCCTGACGGACCGTTGGCTCAGGGTCGGGCAGACGGGCCGGATTCGGCCTCGGCGCCTCGCTTCGGCGCGTCACGAAGATCGACCGCGTTGGTCTCCGGCAGGGTCCAGACGAGCGGGATCGCCAGCAGGGTGACGCCGCCCAGCAGACTGATCGCGTCCGAGGTGGAGTGCATACGAGTCGAGAGCCAGCCAGCGACGATCGGACCGAGCACGAGCCCCAGCCGTCCGATCAGCATGTTGGCCACACCCAGGGCCGTCGCGCGGGTCTCCGTCGGAAAGAGCTCGGTCGTCCAGGTCGTCACGATCGTCCAGACGCCCCCGAGCCCGTTCAGCAGGAAAAAGCCCAGGTAGATGCCGAGCTCGGTCGTCGATCGGTAGCAGTAGACCGTTGCCAGGCAGGCGGCGACGAGGTAGAGCGTCGCCGCGCGTCGTCGCCCCAGCAGATCCATCGCGAAGCCCGAGAGGACGTAGCCCGCCATCCCGAACGGAATCGTTCCCCACGGCAGCGCCTGTAGATGGGTCGCGTCCCAGCCGCGCTCGCCGTAGGCGTAAATCGTGAAGAAGTAGAGCGCGGTACCGGACCAGAAGTTGACGGCCAGCCAGAGACCGCTCACACGCAGAAGCCGCGCGCGATAGGTCGACCGCCAGAGCTCGCGGAGGCTCTCCTTGAATGCCGCGCCATAACGTCGTGTGCTCGCATCGCTCTCCAGGAACGCGCGCGTCTCGCGCACTCGCAGGAAGTAGAGAGGAAAGAGCAGCAGCGGAAGCGATCCGATCCAGAAGAGACCACGCCAGCCGGGACCCGCGGCTTCGAGTGGTGCCAGCAATGCAGCGGGAAATGCCGCGCCGAGCGCAGCGGTCGAGGCGAAGAGGCCGTTCACGCGACCGCGGATTGCTGCAGGCATCTCTTCTGAAAGAATCACGTAGGCGAGAAAGAGCTCGACGACCATCGCCATGCGCGCGAAGAACTGCAGCGCCGTGAAGACGACGAGATTCGAGGCGTAGGCCGTCGCGAGCGTGAGTCCCGCGTAGCCGAGCAGTGCGGCGAGAAAGACTGGACGTCGGCCGAAGGCGTCGGCCAGCAGGTTCACGAAGAAGGCGAGCACCATGCCGAAGCTCGAGATTCCAAGCGCGGTCCCCAAGGCCTCGGTCGATGCACCGAACTCGCGTCCGATCACGGGCTGGACGAGACTCGCGAGCTTCGTGTCGAAGCCTTCGAAGAACGTGGCGAGGCAGAGCAGGAAGAAGAGTCCCGCATAGGGTCCCATCGCACGCAGCGCCTCGAACGCACCCGTCGCTTCGGGCACCGCATCTGGCTGCGCAGGTGGGCTCGGCACGTGTCGAGTGTGGACTCACGACGCAAGGGCGGCAATGGCCTTCCTCGAGCACCCTCCTGGCCGACCGGCCCGATTGGCGAGGGCGGTCGCGAGCCCGGCATACTCGCCTGCGACGAACCGTGAGGATCCGGCTCGTCGCCTCGCACTCGACCCGAGGAGTCAGTCGTGATCAGGACATTCGCGCTCATCAAACGCCGTGAAGACGTCTCGCGCGCCGCGTTCCGCGAGCACTATGAGTCGACCCATGCCCCCCTTGCCCTGCCGCTGATGCGTGGTCTCGTCCGCTACGTCCGATATCACTTCGACGGAGACGCGGCGGAGGTGCATGGCTCGGTCGGCTGTGACGTCTTCTCGGCCTTCGGCTACCGAGACGCCGAATCCGTCACCGCGAGCATGAATGCCCTCGCGGGCGAGGCCGGCAAGCCGATCCTCGCCGACGAGGCCAAGTTCATGGACAAGCCGTCGAACCGTTTCTTCTCCGTAAGCGAGACGTGCCTGGTCGAGGGCGACGAGGGCGACGCGCATCTCTTCGTGCTCGTCCGGAAGCCGGAATCGATCACGCGCGCCGACTGTTCGGCGCGTCTATTGCGGCGCGGCTGGCCGAAGCTGCTCGATCGATTTCGCGGCGTCGAGTTCGCCCTCGCGCGCGACGCCTTCCCTGTGCGCCAAGCGAGCTCGAGCCCGCAAACCGACGATCCGCTGCCCTGGAATGCCCTGCTGCAGGTCCGCGCGGCCGAAGATGCTTCGCTCTCGGCGTGGGCGGAGCCGCTGGAGGCGGACGGCTATCGGGTTGCTGCCGTGCGCACACATCGATTCGAGACCGAGCGACGTGGACCGTAGATTTCACCTGGCACGGGATCTGCGTAGGGGTGGGGGATGGCCGCCATTTCCGCGCTCCGCCGCCCCCCGTTCTGCCCCAACCCCCGATGCGATTCCCGAGCGCATTCAACCCCTTGGCGCTTCATCAAGAAGGGCTTCTACGTCCGCCAACGAAGCCCCCACCGCGTGCAGAAGTACCAGTGTTCACACTGCGGGCGTGGATTCAGCGCCGCCTCCTTCTCCCCGGCCTACTGGCTCCGCCGCGCCGACGGCCTCGAGGCCGTCTTCCACGCCCTCGTCAGCTGCGCCAGCTTCCGACAGATCGCCCGCACCCGGGGCGTTTCCCACTCGACGATCCGCCGCCTGAGCGACCGGCTCGGTCGACATTGCCTGCTCTTCCAGGAGGCGATGCGGCCTCGCACCTGCCCGACCGAGCCCCTCGTCCTGGACGGCTTCCGGACCTTCGAGCACAGCCAGTACTGGCCGATGGACCTGAACCTGGTCGTGGGCCCGAGCCTGTTCGTCTACGGCTTCAACGATGCCGAGCTGCGCCGAAGTGGCACGATGCGGCCCGCTCAGGCCGTGAAGCGGGCGATCCTCGAGCAGCGGTTCGGCCGGCCGGATCCCCAGGCCACACGGAAACGGATCGAGGAGCTGCTTCGGCGGGTCGTGCCACGGGGCGGATCGGTCGAGCTGCGCAGTGACGAACACATCGCGTATCCCCGCGCGATCGCCCGCCTGCGCGATCGTCGCTTCCGCCACGTTCGGACGAGCGCGCAGCGGGCGCGCACGCCCGACAATCCCCTGTTCCCCGTGAACCTGTCGGACATGCTGATTCGGCACTCGAGTGCGAACCACAAGCGGGAGACGATTGCGTTCTCGAAGCGGCGGCAGTCCGTGCTGTACCGGATGGCGATCTGGGTCGTGTGGCGCAACTACATGAAGGACCGGTCGGAGAATCGGAAGCGGGGGACGCCGGCGCAGGCGTTGGGGATCACGCGGCGGGCGCTCAGGTTGCGGGAGATCCTGGGCCGGCGCCAGTTTCCGCATCGCCTTCCGCATCACCAGCGGCTCCGGGGTTGGCTGCGGGCGTGCTACTTCGGGCGGATCCCGACGCGGGCCCTCGGTGGCGGCGTCGTGCATCAGGCCAGGTACGCGATCTAACGGAGAGCGGGCGATCCCCGGCCTCGCCGGCCACGACTGAATACGCGGAGGTGAAATCTTCGGTCCACGTCTCAGGGGTCAAAGCGGGTGCGGAGGTCCGGCGGCAGGATCGGGCACGCATCCTCAGGCTGGTCGAAGAGACGCTTGCGTACCCGGGCGATCGAATCGTATGCGCGATCGAAGAGGCGTTCGGGGACGAGTCGGCCGACGAGCGCGAGTGCTCGCCAGATGCCGCCGAGTCGCGCGGCGATCTCGAGCACGGCCCGCGAACGCGTCCAGAGCCGACCGCGTTCGTCGGCGAGGACGAGACTGTCGGGCAGCGAATCGTCCGACGAGAGCTCGCTTGCTGCGAGTGCGCTCGCGAAGGTCGGGCCACCGAGTGGCGCGAAGCGTAGTTGCAAGGGCTCGGGTGTGTTGGCTTCTTCCGCGAGGATGAATCGCACGCTTCGATGGCAGAAGCCGCAATCTCCGTCGTAGAAGAGGCGGGCAGAATCGGCCGGTGCGTCGAGCTCGGTTCGTTCGCGCGTCTCGAGCGGATGCGAGTGCCGACCCGGCCACCAGCCGGGATCCGCTGCGAACAGATGCAGCAGGAGGAGCGCTGCGTCGCCGTCGCGCGCGCCGAAGGCTGCCAGCCAAGCGACCTGCCAGAGCGTGAGCGCGATCCAGGCGGGGGGGCGAAAGCGGGGCAAGAAGAACGCCAGGGCGAAGGCGATCTCGAGCAGCGCCGTGAGCGCGGACAAGATCGCGAAATCGAGCTCGGCCGGGGTGCGCGCCGTTTGCTCGAAGCGCGTCACGGCGCGCTCGACGTGGATCACGGAGACGACGAGCCAGGCAGCGGACGCGAGCCAGGCGGGACGTTGCCAGCCACCGCGGGGATCGATTCGGGCACGCGCGTCCCAGGCACCAAAGGGCGCGATGGGCACGCAGAGGTGGAGCGCCAGCAGCAGACCCGTCATGACGATGTCGGAGCGCGGCAGCACCAGGGGTGCACCGTCGACCGCGGCGCCCACCAGCAGCACGAGCAGGAGGAGATTCGCCGTCACGGCGCGGTCGCGCCAGCCGATCGCGAGGCCTACGGACAACGCGATTCCCACGGCGAGAAGCACGCGACTCGGGGCGGAAGCCGCCGCCAGGCGGGAGACGAAGGCGGCTGCGACCGCGCCGGCGATTCCGACGCGAAGCAACGAGTACTGGCCCCCCGTCCAGCCGTCACTCGGTCGCGGCGTCGATTGCTCTCGCGCTCGCTCCGACTCGCCCACCGTCGATTCAGTGGCTTCCGTCACGGAGCTCCGCAAGAGGAACGACACGCGTGCGCACGGGCGGATGGTCGCCGCCGGAATCGATCCAGCGGAAGAGCATGCCGCCGGAGCTGTGTCCACACGTCTCGAGCCAGTTCGGAAAGGCTTCGCCCGGATCGTCGTGTGCGAGCACGATCCGAACACCGCCATTCGCTTCGTAGTGTGCCGTGTACTTGTTGATGTGAATTCGGTGGTACCGGTAGTCGAGCGACTCCATCCAGAAATTGCTGATCTGGAGATTCCAATGGCCGCGTTCCGGGATGCGATCGGCCTCGATCAGGAGCGCTTCGTCCGGGCCGAGCCGCCAATGGCTCTGGAGATAGTGAATGTTTGCGTCGCCGCCGGCTCGCTGGCATCGCTCCTGGTCGTCCGACGGCAGCGCGTTCAGATGCTCGGTGTAGATCTCCATCCAGTCCGTGAACAGGTTCGACGTGTTCGTCACGAAGTCCGTCACACGACCCAGGGCCCCTTCGAGCTCGGCGGGGACGAGAGCGTCGTCGGCGTCGCCGCGCGTGAGACACTCGATGTCGTAGGTCGCTTCGATCTCGTCGACGCGTGTCGTGAAGAGCTGGCGGACGATGATCATGCCCGACTCTTCGCGCATGGGGAGCCAATTCCCCGGCTTTTCGTCCTTGCTGACCAGGATCTCGAACGTGCCATCGGGGTCGACTTCGAGCTGGTTCGAGTCGATCTGGCCGGTGGGCCACATCTCTCCGTCCTTCTCGTAGCTGCCTGCCTTGGTGCCGAAGCTGAGATAGGGCACCGTGCCCCGCGTTCCCGTGATGCGATAGTCGTGTCGTCCGGAGATGTTGCAATTGTGATACGTATTGTCCGGGTTGTCGTTTCCGATCTTGATCGTCTGATTGGAGAGCTGATAGAAGCGCGGATAGCGCACGTCTCCCGATTCCACCTGGCTCTCGAGCGCGGCGCGTAGCATTCGCGTCAGATAGCGGTAGCCCTCGGCGCGATCGAAAGGATTCGCGGGCGTCGACTCCCTCAAGATCGTGTCGCCCGCCTTCTCGAGATTGCGGCAGAATTCGCGCCAGACCGTGCCGTCGACCACGCGCTGCTCGGCGAGCGTCCGAGCTCGTTCGCGGTCGGCCGTGCCGTTTGCTGCGTTCGTTTCCTTCGAGGTCATGCGGAGTCTCCTCGCTGCGATGCGCGTGCGTCCCTGGATTGATTCTGAGCCCTTTCGCGCTTCGGGTCAAACTCGCCGCGGCCGTCCATGTTGCGGCCGTCCATGTAGGCGGACCGTTCGACGAGTGGAAGCGAGACGACGACGCGTGTGCCCGCCGTGGCGAGCGATTCGATTTGGATTTCGCCGCCGTGATCGCCGACGATGCCGTGAGCGACCGAGAGCCCGAGGCCGGTGCCACCCTCGCGGGTCCGGGTCGAATAGAATGGCTCGAAGAGGCGGTCGCGGTCGTCGTCGTCGATCCCCCGTCCGTCGTCGATCACCTCGATCAGTGCCGACTTGTCCCGTCGGGCGAGCGTGAGCGTCACGTGTGCGCCGTGCGGGCGTGACTCGATCGCGTTGCGCAGCAAATTGACGATCGCCTGCTCGATCTCGATCGGACAGATCAGGGCGTAGAGTGGTTCGTCCGGTCCCTCGAATTCGACGTGTGCCTCGCGATCCTGGGCGTAGGCATTGATCGCGCGGTGCGCGCGCCGGACCAGCGGCGCGACGTCGTCGACCCACTTCTCGGGCGGCTCGTCGCGCGAGAATTGCAGCATGCTCTTCACGATCTGGGCACAGCGTCGCGATTCGACGAGATTGGTCTCGAGCGCACGGCGGAAGGTCTCGGAGGCATCGTCGTCCTCGGCGCAACGCAGCGCGAACTCCGCGCTGTTGAGGATCGCGCCGATCGGGTTGTTGATCTGGTGCGCCACGCCCGCAGCGAGCGTGCCGACCGAAGCGAGCCGCTCGGCTTCGATCAGGCGACTGCGCGACTGCAGCAGCTCCTGGGTGCGGTCCGCGATCGTCTCTTCGAGGCGTCGCTGTTGTCGGGCGACGTAGGCCTCGGCGCGCTTCCGTGCGCTCAGATCGAGTGCGATCACGATCGCCTGCTCGTCGTCGAGCTGGGCACTCCCGACCAACATCGCGATCTTCGTCCCGCTGCGCGCCACGAATTCCGTCTCGAAGGGAAGGACGACGCCTTCGCGAAGCAGCCGTCGAATCGCCCGGGCCTGCGGGACGCGCGATTCGCGGGATTGAATCCGATGGAGATCGAGCGGCAGGTCGGCCCGCGAATAGCCGAGCGGAGAGAGGAAGGCGTCGTTCGCGCTGCGTATGAAACGGTGTCGATCGATGTAGAAGACACCGACGATGTTCGATTCGACCAATAGATCCAGGTGCTGGCGACCCCGTCGGAGCGCCGCCTCGAGGATTTCGCGTTCGGTGATGTCGCGGATTGCACCGACGATCCGTTCGGCCTCGCCGTCGGGTCCGACTTCGACCTCGCCGGCGATCTCGAGATGGCGGAGCTCGCCGTCGTCGGCGCGTCGAATGCGGTAGTCGATCTGCGGAAACGCCATCCCCTCGTGTAGGTGGCGAATCTCCCGGCGAAGTCGGAGGAGGTCGTCCCGGTCGATCAGACGCGTGAGCTCGGCGAAATCGACCGGTCCTGCTAGCGGCGTCAGGCCGTGCATCCTGGCGAGCTGAGCCGACCAGAAGAGCTCGCCGCTCTCGAAGCGGTACTCCCAGCTGCCGAACCGACCGATCTCCTCGCCGCGATTGAGGCGGCGCTCGCTCTCGCGAAGTGCATGCTCCCGTTCGATCCGTTCCGTCACGTCGCGCATCAACGAGACGATTCGGAGCGTGCCGTCCTCCATCCGATAGGTCGATCGCGTGGCTTCGAGCCAGTGAATGCTGCCGTCTGCCAGCTTCGTGCGGACCGGTCGATCCGAATGGCGCGTCACGTCGGACTCGGTCACGTGCTCCATGCTCGCGAGAGCGCGCTTGATCGGCGAGTCCTGTGCGTCGTCGACGAATTCGAGAACGCTGCGACCGACGATCGCCTGCCTCGAAGGCCCGAAGAGGCGTTCGGCCGCCGGGCTCACGTAGGTGATCGTGCCGTGTTCGTCGTATTCGACGACGAAGGCGTCGTTCGATTCTCCGAGGACGCGTAGCCTCAGGTCCTGGAGCGCCGCGCGCTCTTCGCTCGTCCGCAGTCGTCTCGTCAAATGCGTCATCGAGAGTACGACCTGCACTGCGAAGAGCGGAGCTCCGAGCGCGAGCCAGGCCGTCCAGGTCATCCAGAGCGGACGGCCCGAGAGCTCGAACGCCGCGTCGATCAGCTCGGCGGCTCCGTAGAGCAGGAAGCCGATCGGGAGGAATCGTTCGCTCGCCGCGCCTCCCGGCGATCGCGCCTCGTCGCGCTCGAACAGGATCTTCGCACCCAGGATCGCGAGACTGGGCTCGACACTGGCGGCGACGATCGCGGGAAGCTCGGGGCCCGAATATTCGAACAAGAGGACGCGTGCGGACCCCGTGATGACTGCAAGTGCGGGCAGCCATCCAGGCGGATGGCGCTCGGCGTGGAGGTAGGCGCCGATCACCATCAGCGGCGCGACCAGTGAGAAGAAGTAGTAGGCGATCGGACGTACGAGCGGATCTTCGACCGCGACCAGCATGATGCCCGCGGAAAACAGGACCTCGGTCCAGGCGAGCAGCCAGACGGCGAACGCACGGCTTCCCGATCGCTCGGCAGTGAACGCGATGAACGAGATCAGGGCGCTGAGCGCGAGCAGGCAGGCGACGGCGAGAGCGAGGCCCGAACTCATTCGCTGACCCCCGACGAGAAGTGCGGTGACGACAAGTATAGGCGAGCGCGACTCGGCTGCGGCGCTTGCCGTCGCGCTAGTCTTCGCGGCGTTGGGGATCGCGTATGGGCGCGAGCAAGCGTTGGGGATGAAGCATGGCCACGCTCGTAGAACGGGACCGCCAGGTCGTCTGGCATCCCTATTCGGCTCCTGAAGCCGATCCTCTCTTCGGCGTCGCGAGCGTGGATGGCGTGCGGATCCGGCTCGAGGATGGTCGCGAGCTGATCGACGGGATGTCCTCCTGGTGGTCGGCGATCCACGGCTATCGCCACCCACGAATCGAGGCGGCCGTGGTCGATCAGCTCGGTCGCCTGCCCCACGTCATGTTCGGCGGCTTGACCCACGAGCCCGCCGTCACGCTCTGTGAGCGACTCGGCTCGATGGCGCCGCCCGGTCTCGAGCGTGCCTTTCTGAGCGACTCGGGCTCCGTCGCGGTCGAGATCGCGATCAAGCTGGCGCTTCAATACTGGCAGGCGCGCGGGCGACCCGAGAAGCGACGCCTGTTGGCGCTGCGCGGCGGGTATCATGGTGACACGTTCGGTGCGATGGCCGTATGCGATCCCGTAACCGGCATGCATGGCCTCTTCGAGGGCGTTCTCGCCAGGCATCTCTTCGTCGAGCGGCCCGCATGTCGCTTCGAAGACCCGTGTTCCGATTCGGACATGGCGGATCTCTCCCGCGTTCTCGAGCGACATGGGTCGGAGCTCGCCGCGCTGGTGCTCGAGCCGATCGTGCAGGGTGCGGGCGGAATGTGGTTCTACTCGCCCGATTTTCTTGCTCGGGCGCGGGCGCTATGCGACGAGGCGGACGTCTTGCTCGTCGCCGACGAGATCGCGACGGGCTTCGGTCGAACCGGCCGACTCTTCGCCTGTGAGCATGCCGGGATCACGCCCGACGTCCTCTGCCTGGGAAAGGCGCTCACGGGTGGCACCCTCACGCTCGCCGCGACGCTCGCGAGCGGGGACGTATGCACGGCGCTGAGCGAGGGGGATCCGGGTGTCTTCATGCATGGCCCGACCTTCATGGGCAATGCGCTCGCCTGCGCGGCGGCCGGCGCGAGTCTGGACCTGCTCGACGAAGGTGCCTGGCCGGATCAGGTACGAGCGATCGAGGCGCAGCTGGCCAGCGAGCTCGAGACCTGTCGATCGCTCCCGGCCGTGGCCGACGTGCGCGTTCTCGGCGCGATCGGCGTGGTGGAGCTCCACGAGCCCGTCGACATGCACGTCGTTCAGCCCGCCTTCGTGGAGCAGGGAATCTGGATCCGGCCTTTCGGCGAGCTCGTCTATACGATGCCCCCGTATACGATCGCTGCGGACGACCTTCGACAGCTGACGCGGGGGATCGAGTGCGTCGTCTCCGGACTGGCCTGAGCTGGGCGGTCCGACGTCGCGGTTGACCTCGGGTCAGGCAGAGGGTGACCGTGCCGTAGTGCGGCCGGGTATGATTGCACGCAGTCGAGGCGGATCGGCCGCGGAGATCGGGAGTCGGGATGGAGCTTTCCTACAGCGACGAGCAGAATCGATTTCGCGAGGAGGTGCGCGCCTGGATCGCCGATGCGATGCCGCCCGAGATGCGTAGGCGCGCGGAGGAGGGCGCGAATTTCGACCAGGCCGAGATCATGACGTGGCACGAGATCCTCTATGCAAAGGGCTGGATTGCGCCGAACTGGCCCGAGGAATTCGGTGGGCCGGGCTGGGACATCGCCCAGCGGTCGATCTTCCAGGAGGAATGTGTTCGCGCGAACACGCCGGGCCTCTCGCCCTTCGGCCTGAACATGGTCGGTCCGCTCCTGATCCAATACGGAACCGACGCACAGCGGGCGCGTTTTCTTCCGAAGATCCTCTCGGGTGAAGAGGTCTGGTGCCAGGGCTATTCCGAACCGAATGCCGGCTCCGATCTCGCCAGCCTCCAGCTCCGTGCGGACAAGGATGGAGAAGACTACGTCCTGAATGGCCAGAAGACCTGGACGACCTACGCGCAATATGCCGATTGGATCTTCGTGTTGTGCCGGACGAGCAGTGACGGCAAGAAGCAGGAGGGCATCACCTTCCTGCTCGCCGACATGCGCAACACGCAGGGGATCGAGGTCAAGCCCTTCCTGACGACGGGCGGTACGCTCGCCTTCTCCGAGACCTGGTTCAAGGACGCCCGCGTGCCGCAAGCGAATCGCGTGGGGCCCGAGGGCGGTGGCTGGTCGATGGCGAAGGCGCTCCTCGCGCACGAGCGAACGGGGATCGGCGGAATCGCGGAGTCGGCTCGGGGCCTCAAGAAGGCCAAGCAGATCGCGCAACGAACGCCGGTCGGGAGTGCAACGCTCTTCGACGACCCGGATTTCCGACGCCGGATCGCACGCAAGGAGATGCGCCTGCGCTCGATCGAGATCATGCAGCTGCGGCAGCTCGCCGCGGCGCAGCTCGGGCATGCGCCGGGCGCGGAGAGCTCGGTACTCAAGATCGTCGGAACGGAGATGCAGCAGGAAGCCGACGAGCTCTGCATGGACGCGATGGGTCACAACGCGCTCGGGTGGCTCGACTCGCCCGAGGAAGCGCTGCCACGCGAACAACAGGCGGTCGCCTCCCAGTTCAACTACAACCGGGCCGCGACGATCTACGGCGGCTCGAACGAGATCCAGAAGAACATCATCGCGAAGCAGGTGCTTCGACTGCCCACGTCCTGAGGCCGACACGCGTATGAATTTCGATCTGACAGAAGAGCAGCAGATGATCGTCGATCAGGCGGCCAAGTTCGTCGCGAACGAGTCGCCGGTCGAACGTTTCCGCCGATTGCGTGAGACAGAACGGGGCTGGGAGCCCGAGATGTGGAGCCGACTGGCCGAGCAGGGCTGGCTCGCGATCGCGCTCCCCGAGGACCAGGGCGGCTTCGGAGGCGACTTCGTCGATCTCGCCTTGATCCTCGAGCAGCTTGGACGCGGGCTCGTGCCCGAGCCCGTGATCGCCTCCGTCGTGCTCGCCGGCGGTCTGCTGTCGGCGCAGGGGGACGAGGCCCAACGGGAGGCGTTCCTCACGCCGATGATCGAAGGTCGAACCTCGTTGGCCTTCGCCTATGCCGAACGCCAGGGTCGCTACGAGCCGAACGATTGCCTGACGCGAGCGGAGCGGACGTCGACCGGCTGGCAGCTCACGGGGGAGAAGGTCTGGGTCCTGAACGGGCACGCCGCCGACCAGATCGTCGTCGTCGCGCGGACCGCGGGTGCCCAATTCGACCCGTCGGGCCTGTCGCTCTTCGTCGTCGATGGCGACGCGGAAGGGCTCACGCGGCTTCGCGTACCGGGCATGGACGGCCATCGAACGGGATTGCTGCAGCTCGAGGACGTCGCCGTCGGAGACGATCGGCTGCTGGGTCGTGAGGGCGAGGCGTTCGCCGCGATCGAATGGGCGATCGATCGCGGTGCGGCCGCGGCCTGCGCCGAGGGGCTCGGTGGCGTGAACGAGCTCTTCGAGAGAACGATCGCGTATCTCAAGGAACGCGAGCAATTCGGCGTGCCCATCGGCTCGTTCCAGGCGCTGCAACACCGAGCGGCGGACATGTACGCCGAGGTCGAGCTCTGCAAGTCGGCCTCGATCCTGGCTGCGATCCAGGTCGACCACGAGGACGAGACGGTTCGCAAGGCCGACGTATCGGCGGCGAAGCTCCAGCTCGCCGAGGGCGGCTGGTTCGTCCAGAAGCACGCGATCCAGCTCTTCGGTGGCATCGGCGTGACCGACGAGCAGGACGAGGGACTCTTCTTCAAGCGCCTACGCGCTCTCGGCGCGCTCTTCGGCGATGCGGATTGGCACGTCTCGCGCTACCAGACGCTCAAGTCCTTCGACGCGATCGACTGAGGCGCTCTCCGTTTCGAATGCCCGTGCCGATTGCGGGCGCTATTTCCGAAACTGCTTGAAGTCCGGCTCTCGGCGCTCGACGAAGGCCGCGATCGCTTCCTTGTTCTCGGGTCCCCCGAACAGTCGCGACATCGCCTCGTTCTCGGCCTCTCGTGCCCTGGCGATATTTTCGCGATGGAACGACTTGAGGATCTTCTTCATCTCGACGAGCGAGCTGACGGGCCACTGCGCCATCTGACGCGCTTTGCTCGTCGCCTCCGCGAGCACGCGATCATCGGGGTAGACGCGCGTCGCGATGCCGTACTCGAGAGCGCGTTCGGCGTCGACCCAATCCGCCGTGTAGAGAAGCTCCGCGGCCTGCTTGTGGCCGATCACGAGCGGGGCCATGTAGGCAGCGGCCGCCTCGGTCACGAGGCCGAGGTTCGCGAAGGGCATCCGCAGCCGCGCGCTCTCGCCGACGTAGACGACGTCGCAGTGGAAGAGCACGGTCATGCCGTAACCGATCCCGCAGCCGCGAACGGCGGCGACGAGCGGCTTGTCGAGCGCGACGATCGCGTCCATCATGAAATCGAAGGGATTCGCGCCGGCGGACTCGTCGTGACCGGCCGTCAGGTCGAGCCCCGAGCTGAAATCGTCGCCGGCGCCCGTCAGCAGGACCGTCGCGACTGCGGGATCGTTCGCGGCTTCGAGGAACGCCTCGCCCACGGCGCGGAAGGCCGCCGGATTCATGGCGTTGCGCCGCTCGGGTCGGTTCATCGTGATCGTGAAGACGCCCGCGTCGTCGCGCTCGGTCAAGGCCGGCGCTTCGGCGTTTGCGGGGGAGCGGGATTCGGGCATGCAGCACCTCGACTGGTGGTCGCGGGAATTCGGACTGGCCGATTCTAACAGCCCCCCGCTCTCCCCGATCGGTCCCGATCCGCGGTGCGGATCGGCGGGTTAGACTGACGCGAATCGATCGGGGGTGCGGTCGGCTCGTCGGCCGATCCGAACGAGGTGAAGCGCGTCGACGCAGCGCGACGGCGTGAGCGAGGCAATCGGGTAAGCATGGTCAGAAGATCGAAACGAGCGGACCCGTCGTGACGAATGCTGGGAGCGGAGGGGAGGCGCGGCGGGTCCTCGTGACGGGGGGAAGTCGCGGAATCGGACGGGCCGTAGCACTCCGAGCCGGCGCAGCCGGATTCGCCGTCACGGTCGGCTATCGGGAACGCGAGACGACGGCGCGAGAAGTCCTGTCGGAGATCGAATCGGTCGGTGGCGTCGGCAGTCTGCTACAGCTCGATGTCGCCGATCGCACGGGTTGTCGCGACGTGCTCGAGGCCGAGATCGCTTCGGCGGGCCCCTTCTACGGCGCCGTCTGCAGCGCCGGCGTGACAGCGGACGCGCCCTTTCCCGGTATGGATGGCGACGGCTGGGATCGCGTTCTGCGAACGAACCTCGACGGCTTCTACAACGTCCTGCATCCACTCGTCATGCCGATGATTCGCGCCAAGCGCGGCGGTCGGATCGTCGTCCTCTCTTCGGTCGCGGGTCTCGTCGGCAATCGCGGGCAGGTCAACTACAGTGCATCGAAGGCGGGCCTGATCGGCGCCACCCGGTCGCTCGCGCTCGAGCTCGCCAAGCGGAAGATCACCGTCAACTGCGTGGCGCCCGGTCTCGTCGAGACCGACATGGTCGCCGCGCTCCCGACCGACCAGCTGGCACGAATGATCCCGATGCGGCGCCTCGGTCGACCCGAGGAGGTGGCGGCCGTCGTTGGGTTCCTGCTCTCGGACGACGCGAGCTATGTGACGGGAGAGACCGTCTCGGTCGACGGTGGCATGACATGAGCCGCGGACGGCGGAACGGCTCGTCGTCGGCAGCCAACGGCGGTCTCCCGCATCCCTCTACCGCGGTACCAGGCCACCATCGATCAAGAACGTCGCCCCCGTAACGAAGCTCGACGCATCGCTCGCCAGAAAGATCGCGAGACCGACGACCTCGTCCGGGTGGGCCGCCCGTCCGAGCAATGACGCCTTCGCCATCGCCTCCTGGGTGGCGGGCGGGTTGTTGCGCACCATGTCGGTGTCGACGGTGCCGGGTGCGATTCCGTTGACGCGGATTCCGGCACCTGCGAGCTCGGCCGCGTTCGAGCGGACATAGGCGAGCAGCCCGGCCTTGCCGGCGGCGTACATGTGGGTGAAGGCGGAGAACAGGAAGGCACCCGCGCTCGACACGTTGATGACCGACGCGTGATCGCTCGCGTCGAGACCCGGCAGGCAGTACTGGGTCAGGAAGACCGGGCCGCGCAGGTTCACGGCGAAGGATTTCTCCCAGGCATCGGGCGTCATCTCTCGAAAGGGTTGGGCCAGGGCATTCGCCGCATTGTTCACGAGGATGTCGATCGCGCCGAAGTGTTCGAGCGTGCGATCGGCGAGGCGCTTCAGCTGGTCGAGCTCGCCCATATGCGTCGGGATCGCGAGCGCCTCGCCACCCGCTGTCTGGATCGCGGCGACCGTCTCTTCGCACGCTTCGGGCTTTCGACTCGCGACGACGACCCGGGCACCGGCCAACCCGTAGGCCTCGGCGATCGCGCGGCCGATCCCGCGGCTTCCGCCGGTCACGATCGCGACGCGACCTTCGAGATCGAAGAGGCCATCGAGCTCTTGCTTGTTCACGGAACGCTTCCCCTGTCGGGCGTTTCGGTGCCCGTTGATTCGTGGAGAGAGATGGGTCCTGTCGCATCGGGCGCGGACGCGTCCGGTTCCGATCCTGCGACGTGGAGCGTGAGCTGGGTGAAGGGAATGACCCAGCCGTGCTCGTTGCAGATGTCGACACAGAATCGCGCGAGTGCGCGCTTTTGCGCCTGGAGATCGAAAGCGACCGAGCCGTCCAGATCGACGCGGACGAAGTAGTCGAGCGACGAGGCGCCCGCCTCCGCGAACTCGACCGAGAGGGAAACCAGAGACTCGGACCAGCGCGACTCACGCCAGCGTGCGTCGATGCCACGCTCCATGGCATCGCGCATCGTGGTCGTGATCTCGGCCTGGTCGCCGTAGTCGAGACCGAACGTGATATCGACGCGGTAGCCGTCGGACAGCTTCTCGACCCGCTGACCGGTGAACTCCGCGGCGGGAACGATCGAGTGGCGACCGCCGGGCTCGCGGAGATGTACGGCTTCGATCGACTGGAACTCGACACGCGCCGGATTTCCGTCGTCGAGCAGGACGATGTCACCCGTCTCCGTCGGGAACCAGGGCTCGTCGGGGTGGTGACGACGCGACCGCAGCTCGGAGAGATCATCGATCGGCAGGCGGATCTCGCCGCCGACGAGTGCGGGATTGGACAGGTCCGAGTAGAAGGAGATCGAATCGACGCGCCAGGGCAGACCATTGTAGACGACGCGCTCACCCTGTCTGACGACGCCCATGTCGAGAATCAAGACCGTCTGTTTCCAGAATTGCGGGATCGCTTGCTTCGACGTCCAGATCAGGCCCAGGATCAGCAGCAGGACGAGGATCAAGAGGACCCAGTCGCCGAAGAGGTAGAGGCAGATCAGGAAGACGAGAATCGCGCCGACGACCGCGAAGACGGAATAGACCAGGCCGAAGACGCGTCCCTGGAAGCTCGAGGCCCGGCGTGAAACGGTCGGGCGGCGGGCCAGGAAGACGCGCAGACGCCGGATTGCGAACACGAACCCCGCACTCGCAACGAGCGCGATCAGAAGGTTCCGGCCGCGGCTCTTGAAAAAGATCTGGAAGACGTTCTCGACCGCCTCGGTAAACGATTGACTCTCGCCGCGTCGCAGCGCGAGCTTCTGCTCTGCGACCTTGAGCGAGGTCGAGGCCTGACCGCGTCGCCGCTCCCAGTCGCGGAGCTCTTCGTCGAGCGCGTCGAGGACGGTCGGGTCGGAGACCGTCGTGCGCACCTTCGCCAGGCGATCCTTCGCGCGGCCGATCAGGGCAAGGCGTTCCCCGAGCTGAGCGATCTCGGTTCGCAGGCGATCGATCTCGCGCGGGCGGCTCGTCGCGCGCTTGAGCTCGTTGATCAGGGGTGCGAGGAGGGTGCGCACCTCGTTCGTGAGATTCAGCTGCTCGGGCGACTCCTCGTCCTCGATCGACACGGGATCGACACCGGCCGCGAGCTCCGAGAAGTTGCGGTCGAGCTCGGTCAGCTCGTCGGAGAGCGCCCGGATCTCGGCCTCGATCGCGCCCTCGCGCCCTCGCGCCGCGTCCGAGCCCAGCAGCGCCTGGCGGTCGAGCAGCTCCTCTTCGAGTCGCCGGCGCGCTGCGAGGACGCCTGCGAGACTGGCCTCCCGCGCGTTCGGTCGCTCGGGCAGCGCCTCGGGGACGACGTCTTCCGCAATCGACCGCTCGACGCCGGCTTCTTCGGTCGACGCGGATGGTTCGTCGGGACGAGACGGAGCGGTCGCGCCCCCGGACGCCACGTCCGAGCGAGCGTCGTCCGCCAGCCCCGTGGCGGGAATCGTCAGCGCGAACGCGGCAATGGCGACGAGTGCGAGCCGATGAAACGCGTTGGGGATGACCATCACTGCCAGTCGGTTAGCATCCCGCATCTCGCCGAGCCAGCACGGCGCGATGTGGAGACCAGGAGCGTGGTGGCACGACGCCGGTCGTGAAGACGCGTTCCGCTCCCGCCCTTGCTCGCTAGAATCCTCGCCCCGGTCGCCCGCCCAACGCCCGCGATCATGGATCGGAGGATGCGAGCATGGTTCGAAAGCTCTTGCTGGCCGTCGTCGTCCTGGCACTCCTGGTGCTGGCGATCGTCTACGGAACGGGCATCGGCCTCTTCGGCGAAGACCAACACGCCGGGACGCCGTCGGCGCCCGCCGTGTCCCAGGCCGTCGTCGACTTCAAGATCGATTCCGTCCGGGCGGCGGGACTCGACGTCGGGGTCGCGCGGCCGAAGCAGATTCTGTTCGGTGATCTCCATGTCCATTCGACGTTCTCCTTCGATGCGTTCACGTTGAGCCTGCCGATGGCCGGCGGCGACGGCGCACATCCGGTCTCGGATGCCTGCGACTATGCACGCCATTGCTCGTCGCTCGATTTCTGGTCGATCAACGATCATGCGATCACGCTCACGCCGCGACGCTGGCGTGAGACCGTCGACGCGATCCGCCAGTGCAATGCCGTCGCGGGCTCGGACGCGAATCCCGATCTCGTGACCTATCTCGGTTGGGAGTGGACGCAGGTCGGTGCGACGCCCGAGACGCATTACGGCCACAAGAACGTGGTCGTGCGTGGTCTCGACGACGTCGAGATTCCCACCCGCCCGATCGCGGCGGGCCTCCCGCTCGGAATCGAAGACATCAATGCCGAGCTGCCGTCGCCGTTCGTCATGGGTGCCTACGGACTCTACGACCGGGCCCGTGGCGGCGTCGATTTCGCCAACTATCAGGCCGAGCTGATGGAGCCGGAGGATTGTCCGCGTGGCGTGCCCGTCCGAGAGCTGCCGAGCGATTGTCGTGAATCCGCAGCGACGCCGGGCGAGCTCTTCGCGAAGCTCGACGATTGGGGCTTCGATTCGCTCGTGATTCCCCACGGCACGACCTGGGGCTTCTATACGCCGCTCGGCTCCTCCTGGGACAAACAGCTCACGTCCGTCGACCACGATCCCGATCGCCAGAAGCTGATCGAGGTGTTCTCGGGCCACGGCAACTCCGAGGAGTTTCGACCCTTCGAAGAGGTCGTATTCGACGCGGACGGTCGACCCAGCTGCCCGGAGCCCGCGCATGGATTCCTTCCGACCTGCTGGCGCGCCGGCGAGCTGATCGAGGAGCGCTGTCTCGCAGAAGAGGGTACGTCGCCCGAGGCGTGTGCAGACCGCGCCGCGCGAGCACGGCAGCTCTCCGTCGAGGCCTCGAACAACGGGGGGACGAACGTCGTTACGCAGACCGAGGTCGTCGATTGGCAGGACGCGGGCCAGTGTCGCGATTGCTTCCAGCCCTCGTTCAACTATCGACCTCGCAGCTCCGTGCAGTACATCATGGCACTCGGGCGCGACGACGGGACGGGCGGACCGTTCCGATTCGACTTCGGATTCATCGCGGCGAGCGACAATCATTCGGCGCGTCCCGGAACCGGCTACAAGGAGGTCGCGAGGACCGAATTCACCGAGCAACGCTTCGGCAGTTTCGTCGACACGCCCATCGGGGCCGTCTACGAGCAGCCGGAATACAGCGCCGAGCCCGTTCCCTTCGAATTCGATCCCTCGAGTGCGGGGCCGCTCTCGGCCTTCGAGGTCGAACGAGCTGCATCGTTCTTCCTGAACGGTGGGCTCGCCGCGGTGCACGCCGATGGACGCGATCGGGACGCGATCTGGCAGGCGATGGAGCGCAAGGAGGTCTACGGCACGAGTGGTCCCCGAATCCTGCTCTGGTTCGATCTGCTCAATTCGCCGGGCCGTCTGCCATCACCGATGGGCAGCCAGGTCGAGCTGGGCGAGAATCCGATCTTTCAGGTCAAGGCGGTGGGCTCCTTCCAGCAGAATCCCGGCTGTGGTCCCGACGCGACCCAGGCACTCGGGCCCGAGCGGCTCGCTCGTCTCTGTCAGGGTGAGTGCTACAACCCGTCGACCCAGCGGCGTGCCATCAGTCGGATCGAGATCATCCGCATCCGGCCGCAACGCGAGCCGAACGAGGCGATCGTCGGTCTGGTGGAAGATCCCTGGAAGGTGATTCCGTGCGAAGGCGATCCGGCGGGGTGTGTCGCGACCTTCGTCGACGAGGACTACGTCTCGAGCGGTCGCGACGTTCTCTACTATGCCCGCGCGATCGAAGAGCCGAGCGAAGCGGTGGCGGCCGATCCGCTCGGTTGTCGTCGTGACGCCGAGGGGCGCTGTGTGCAGGTCGATCCGTGTTTCGGTCGACCGGATGACGACGAGTGTCTGGCCCAGACCGAAGAGCGCGCCTGGTCGTCCCCGATCTTCGTGAACCAGGTGCGTCGTACGGTCGCGATGGGAGTGCTTCGCTCGGCACGTTGAGGCGCTCGTTGGCCGAGGGGACCGGACGATCGCCAGCTCGCTCAAGCGAAGAGATCGAGCAACCGCGTGTCTTCCAGACAGCTCGTCAGCCAGCTCCGATCGGTCACGTCGAGTCGTGCGTAGTCGCGACGCAGCCAGTCGAGGCATTTTCTCTGGTAACGGAAGGGCACCTGGGTCCAGGCTCGACCATCGATCTCACACTCGACGCGCTCGAGATCGTTTGCGAGGGCGTGTTCGTTCGCGAGCAGGAAGGGCGAATAGACTCGGCCGATCTCCAGCAGGAGGGGTCGCAGGTAGTCGGGGAGCGTCGCGCGCGTGTTCCAATCTCCCGCCTCGGGCTCCAGTCCCGAGAGGTCCTCTACGAGATCGACATGGGCCACGACGCGCGGCGCCCGGTCGAGCGCGAGGGCGGCGGGGGTCGGATCGAAGAGCGCCAGCTGGGTGAGCTGGCCGTAGATCGCGAAGTCACTCGCGGCGGGACGTCCGCCGAGCAGGAAGCGTCCGCTACCCGGACCGTCCGAACGGCGCAGGAGTCGGTCGTAGACGGCGAGAAAGCGGACATAGCTGTCCTCGATCACGGCACGGGTCGAATCGTTCGAGCCGACGACACCGAGCCGTCCGACCTGTCGCTGCGCGAAGGAACGGCCCGCCCCCTCGCGGTCCGGGTCGCTCTGTCCCGGGTCCGACCAGAGTGGCAGGATCGTCGCCGCCTTCGCAGCGTCCCGCGAATGTGCCCAGCGATAGTGGAACATCGCCTTCGTCAGCCATTCGTCCGCGTAGTCCTCGACGAGCGCGTCCAGGAAGGCAATCGCTGGATCGGGGGGAATGACGGTGCGTTCGTTCGGAAACGCGCGTTCCAGGTCGCGGATCAGCGGCGTCGTGTCCGTGCGTGCCTCGAAGCTGCCGTCGTCCGCCGGCCAGATCAGCTGCGGAAGCAGCGTCACCTTCGGCCGGGGCAGCGCTCTCGCCTCGGGGTGGCCCGCGTGGATCCAGGCGTGGGGAATGCGTCGGTAGCGCAGCACGGCGCGCAGCTTCCGGCTGTAGGGCGATCCGACGACACCGACGATCCGAAGTGGTCCCGCCGTCATGGGCGCTCCTCGTTCTCGCACGGCCGGGCGTGCTGCGCTCCACTCCAGGCCGCGATCCCGACGCGCGGCGAATCGTCCGGCATGACGCGGAGCATGGCATACTCCGTTTCGCAAAGTCCACCGGGCTTGCGACGGGTTGCGATCATGACGACGGGGAGGATCGTGTGCGGAAAATCGGCGTCTACGTCCTGATCTTCCTCGTGCTCGTCGTGAGTGTCGTGACGTTCTTTCGTGGACCGATCGCCAAGCGAGTGATGGCGGCCGGTCTCGAACGCAATCTCGCGCGCGATCCGTTCGCGAGTCTCCCCGATGGATTGCACGTCACGTTATGTGGGGCGGGGGGTCCGTTGCCGGATCCGATCCGGTCGGGCCCGTGCGTCGCGGTGATCGCGGGCCGTTCGCTCTACGTCGTCGATGCGGGCTCGGGTGCGGCGCGATCGCTGGCGGCCGTCGGGCTGCGACCGCCCGATGTCGACGCCGTCTTTCTCACCCATTTCCACTCGGACCATATCGATGGGCTGGGCGAGCTGGGCGTGCTGCGCTGGACGGGGGGGAGTGCGCGATCGCCGCTACCGGTCCACGGTCCGGAGGGTGTCTCCGAGGTGACGCTCGGGTTGGGCCAGGTCTACCGACTCGATGCCGGCTATCGCACGGCGCATCACGGACCCGAGACGACGCCTCCGACGGGTGCCGGGCTGAGAGCTCGGCCCTTCGTCGAGCCGGCGATGGGAGAATCGTCCGTCGTGTTCGAGCGCGAGGGACTCCGGGTCCTCGCGTTTCGCGTCGATCACCCGCCGATCTCTCCCGCGGTCGGATACCGGTTCGAGTACGCCGGTCGCTCGGTCGTGATCAGTGGCGACACCGATCGCAGTGAGAACCTCGCGCGCGCGGCCGAAAACGTCGATCTGCTCGTCCACGACGCGCTCTCTCCGGAGCTGATGAGTGTCGTGCGTGAAGCCGCGGGACGTGCGGGCAATCGCACGATGCAGAAGATCGCCGGCGACGTGCTCGACTATCATGCGACGCCGGTCGAGGTCGCAGAGACGGCCGAAGCGGTCGGAGCCGATCATCTGCTCTTCTATCACGTCGTCCCACCGATGCCGATCCCTGGCTTGTCGGCCGTCTTTCTCGACGGCGTGCGCGAGGCCTTCTCGGGCGACGTGACGCTCGGGCGGGATGGCACGGCACTCTCGTTGCCCGCGCACGACGACCGGATCGTCGTTCGATGATGCGCGGGGTGGATGGGGACGCGTCGTCGGCATCCGCGCCGACCGCGACGATCGTGATCGCACGGCGATTCAGAGGCCCGCCTCGATCGGGCAACGGCGGCTACGTCGCGGGCCGTCTCGCTCGCTTCGTCGACGCTCCGGGTCGATCCGTGGCCGTTCGTTTGAATCGGCCTCCGCCTCTCGAAGTCCCGCTTCCGGTTCGATGCGAGAAGAACAAGGCTTTTCTCGATGCGCCTGCGCAGGCGGGAGAGACGGAAAGGCCGATCGCCGAGGCCCGCGCGAGCGAGCTCGAGCTGGCCCTTCCGACTCCGCCGACATTCGAGCAGGCTCGGGCCGCGGCCGCCTCCTTCCGGGGCTTCGACGAGCACGTGTTCCCCGGTTGCTTCGTCTGCGGAACGGAGCGAGAGATCGGGGACGGGCTGCGGATCTTCTCGGGCGAGACCGATCGGTCGGGTCTCTTCGCGGCGCCCTGGGTACCGGACCGATCGCTGGTTCCAGACGAGTCGAGGCTGGGAGGCTCCGGCGCTTCTCCGATCGGGGCGGTGCGGGATCATTCGGGCCGAGGGGCCGTCGTTCCCGACGAGATATCGTGGGCCGCGCTCGACTGTCCCGGTGCGTTCGCGTTCGCCCAGCCCGAGGGCAAGATCGTCTTGTTAGGCGAGATCGAGGTCGTGCTCGACGGGACGGTACGAGTGGGAGAGCGGTGCGTATTGGCAAGCTGGGAGATCGAACACGAGGGGCGGAAGCACGAGACCGCTTCGGCGCTCTTCGGCGAGGCGGGTGATTGCCGCGGTCGCGCGCGTGGCGTGTGGTTCGAGGTGGAGCCCGACGCTGTGCCGCGGAGCTGAGATCGGGCAGGGCAGGGTTTGCGACGCTGAGTCGCCCAGGACGGGTCGACGGCTTGTTGGCGTCGGCGAAGCCCTATGCGATCGTGATCGCGACGCGGCGGATGGCGAGGCGGGGAGGGAAAAATGGCACACGACGAGCCGATCCATCGGATCTTCGGGGCGGAGCTCTCGCCCTTCTCGGTCAAGGTGCGTTCGTATTTTCGGTACAAGCAGATTCCGCACGCCTGGATCCAGCGCGATGCAGCGACGATGGCCGAGTTCCAGAAGTACGCGAAGCTTCCGATCATTCCGCTCGTCGTGACGCCCGACGCGCTGGGAATGCAGGATTCGACTCCGATCATGGAGTCGATCGAACGCGCGAATCCCGCACCCTCGATCGAGCCGCCCGACCCCGTTGCACGCTTCGTGTCGTGTCTGCTCGAAGAGTTCGGCGACGAGTGGGGCAATAAATGGATGTTCCACCTGCGCTGGGCGCGGGAGGAGGACTGTCTCTCGGCGGCGGGGCGTCTGGCGGTCTTGATGCTGCCCGACGAGAACCGCGGTGGGGCCGAGCAGGACGAAGCGGCGCGGATCGCCGTACGGGCGCAGGTGATCGAGCGAATGAAGGGGCGGGTCCACTTCGTTGGATCGAGCGACGCGAATGCGCCCTTGATCGAGCAGTCCTTTCGCGATGCGATCGATCTGCTCGACCGCCACCTCGCCGACAGACCCTACCTCTTCGGAGGCCGCCCGGCCTTCGCAGACTTCGGACTCTGGGGCCAGATCTACAATGCCTGGACGGATCCGACCGGTGCTGCCTGGGTCGAGGCCGGCGGGCCGAACGTGCTGGCCTGGATCCAGCGGATGCTCTGGCCGGCAGCGGAAGGCGAGTTCGAGTCGTGGTCCGCACTCGAGGCGACGCTCCTGCCTTTCCTCCGGGATCAGGTGGGCGCGCTCTTCTGCCCCTGGACCGTCGCGAACGCCGAGGCGATCGCGACGGGAGCCGATTCGTTCTCGGTCGAGCTCGCCGGTCGGTCGTTCGAACAACAGCCGCAGAAGTACCACGCGAAATCACTGCGCGCTCTGCAGCAGAAATACGCAGCCGTCGACGAGAGCGGTGTCCTCGACGACGTGCTCGAACGGGCGGGCTGCCTGGCGGCGATGCGGGCGGCATAGGCGGATCCGCTCGCTTCCCGGGCCGGTCGGACGACCGGATACCGGGATGCGGTCGACTGCGGGGGAGCGCACATGATCGATCTCTATACGGCAGCGACGCCGAACGGACACAAGGCTTCGGTTACGCTCGAGGAGCTCGGTCTGCCCTACGACGTCCATCCGATCGACCTGGCGAAAGAGGAGCAGAAGCAGGAGTGGTTTCTCGCCCTCAATCCGAACGGGCGCATCCCCGTGATCGTCGATCGCGAAGAGGGTGATTTCGCGGTCTTCGAGACCGGCGCGATCATGGTCTATCTCGCGGAGAAGACCGGGCGTCTGCTGCCCCAGGACGTGAAGGGGCGGTCGCGCACGTTGCAGTGGCTGATGTTCCAGATGGGCGGCGTCGGACCGATGATGGGGCAGGCCAACGTCTTCTATCGCTATTTCCCGGAGAAGATCCAGCCTGCGATCGATCGTTATCAGAACGAGACGCGGCGGCTGCTCGAAGTGCTCGAACGGCGTCTTGCCGAGAGCGAATGGCTGGCGGGAGGCCAGTTTACGATCGCCGATATCGCCAACTGGTGCTGGGTGCGCACCTACAAATGGTCGGGCGTGTCGATCGATGGGCTCGCGAATCTGCGCCGCTGGCTCGACGCGATTCGCGGGCGACCGGCTTGCGAGCGGGGAATCGAGGTGCCTGTGAAGCTACCGAACATGATCGAGAACGAGCAGGCAGCGAACGATTTCGCCAGGAACGCGCAGAAGACACTCCAGCGATGAGTCGAGCGCAATCTGCTCGACCTCTCCCAACGCGACGAACTCGCGTCGACGCGGCTCCATCGGGGCTGGCAGTGAAACGAAAAGGAAGCCCGCCATGAAGCTCGCGATCAATGCGCTCACCTTCGGTCCTCGGATTCGGATCAACATGGACCTGATCAAGCATGCCGAATCGCTCGGCTTCGATTCGGCGTGGACGGCCGAGGCCTGGGGGAACGATGCCGTCACCACGGCGACCTGGGTGGCCGCGCAGACGACGAAGCTCAAGGTCGGTACGGCGATCATGCAGATGCCGGCCCGGACGCCGGCGATGACCGCGATGACGGCGACGACACTCCAGCAGCTCTCGGAGGGGCGCTTCATCCTCGGGCTCGGCCCATCGGGGCCGCAGGTGATCGAGGGCTGGCACGGCGTGCCCTACGGCAAGCCACTCACGCGCACGAAAGAGTACATCGAGATCATCCGCCAGATCTGGGCGCGCGAGAAGCCGCTCGAGTTCTCGGGTGAGCACTACGAGATTCCCGCCAAGGGCCCGGGCACGACCGGTCTCGGGAAGCCGCTCAAGTGCATACTCCACACGGACGATTCGATTCCGATCTTCACGGCGTCGATCAGCCCGAATGGACTGCGCTGTGCCGCCGAGGTCGCCGACGGCGTGATCCCGATGATGTACGACCCGGATCGCTACGACGAGCTTCTACGATCGAGTCTCGAGGAGGGATTCGCCAGGGCCGGCGGCGGTAAGGGCATGGCGGACTTCGAAGTGATGACCTCGTGCACAGTGATCGTGAGTGACGACGTCGAGCAGGCGATGGTGCCGGTCAAGGCGAATCTCGCCCAGTACATCGGCGGCATGGGCGCGCGCAACAAGAATTTCTACAACGACTACGCCAAGCGGATGGGCTTCGAAGCGGCGGCGACCGAGATCCAGGATCTCTTTCTCGACGGCAAGAAGAAGGAGGCCATGGCAGCCGTGCCGGATGCGCTCGTCGACGCCGTCCATCTGGTCGGGCCCAAGGAGAAGATCCGCGACCGCCTGCAGGCCTGGAAGGCGGCGAACGCACGCGGCGAGATCACGACGATGCAGATTGGAGCGAGTCAACCCGAGGCGCTCGAGCTGCTGGCGGAAGAGCTGCTCTGAGGTCGGGCGCGGCCCGCGTTCGCCGTGCAATCAGCTGGATTCGAGCTCCGATCCCGCGGCGGCGAGGAAGTCGTGGCACGGCGGGCCGTCCTTTCGCTTCGTGAAGCGCGTCTTGATGTCCTCGAGCACGACGTAGGCGCTCGGGACGAGAAAGAGAGAGATCGTCGAGCCGAAGAGCACGCCGAAGGCGAGAGACGTCGCCATCGGAATCAGGAATTGCGCCGAGACGCTGCCCTCTCGCAGGATCGGCGTCAGCCCGACGAAGGTCGTCATCGACGTCAGCACGATCGGTCGGAAGCGCGCCACACCGGCACTTCGGACCGCCTCTTCGAGCGCCGCACCGGCGTCGCGTCGCTCGTTGATGTAGTGAACGAGTACGAGGCTCGAGTTCACGACGACCCCGGTGAGCGCCACGAAGCCGAAGACCGACATCATCGAGAAGTTGAACGACTGGTCCGTGAACAGCTCGCGGGCGAAGAACATGAACCAGTGGCCGACGATCGCGCCGACCAGCCCGAAGGGGATTACGGCCATGATGATCAGGGGTTGGATGTAGGAGCGGAGCGGAATCGCGAGAAGTGCGTAGATCACGAAGAGCGCGATGACATAGTTCTGCATCAGACCAGCGAAGCTCTCGGCCTCCTCGGCCTGCTCGCCTTCGAGCGTGTAGCTCATGCCGGGGTAGTCGGCGATCAAGACGGGCAGGAAGTCGCGTTCGAGCTCTGCGATCACGTCGCCCGCTGCGACCTGCTTCACGTCGACGTCTGCCGTTACGTGGATCACGCGGTAGCGATCCGCCCGCTTGATCGTCGAGAAGCCGCGGCCGAGCTCGGCGCGCGCGACCGCATAGAAGGGCACCTCGCCACCGTCGGGCGTGCGGATGCGAAGGTCTTCGAGGTCGGCGAACGAGCGACGCGCGTCGTACGGGTAGCGGACCATGACGCGGACATCGTCACGGCCGCGCTGGATCCGCTGGGCCTCTTCGCCGTAGAAGGCCTGGCGGACCTGTCTCGAGAGATCGTCGAGCGTCAGGCCGAGCGATTGCGCGGCGGGTAGGATATCGAGCTTGAGCTCCTGCTTGCCTGCGCGAAAGGAGTCGGCGATGTCGGTGACGCCCTTCTTCGCTTCGAGCTCGGTCTTGAGTCGATCGGCCGCTTCGACGAGTTGGTCGACGTCGTTGCTGCGCAGCTGGATGTCGACCGGGTCGCCCGCGCTGAAGAGGGCGGCATTGAAGGACAACTCGACGACATCGGGTATCGGCGGCGTGTTTTCGCGCCAGCGTTGTTTGATCTCCGCCGCGCTGATCGGACGCTGATCGCCGGACTGGATCGCCATGCTGACCTCGGCGAGATGGCTGCCATTGGCGCTGGCCGGATCACCCGGACCGCCATCGCCCGAATTGGGCTGCTGGCCGACCGACATCAGGATGTGTCGAACGAGCGATTCGCCGTCGACCTCGAGTCCCTCGTCGTCCATCTCCTGCTTCGTACGCCGCGCGGCAGCGAGCAGCTCCTCCGCAGCGCGTTCCGTCACCTCGATCGGCGTGCCCTGGGGCATCACGATCGAGGCGGTCACGTAATCGCTCTCGATCGGCGGAAAGAAGGAGAAGTTCATCTTGAACTGGCCGAGACCGAACGCGACGGTCGCGAATGCGACGAGCAGCAGACCGAGCCCGCCCGCCAGGACCGAGTAGCGATTGGCGAGCGCGACGTCGAGCGCCGGGCGGTAGCGATCGTTCGCGAGGCGGGCGAGGGCGGAGGCCATGCGTGATTGGAAGCGCCGCCAGCGCGACGCGAGCGAGGGGTCGGCGATATTGCCGTCGAGCTCGCGTACGGCGGAGTGGCCCATGTGTCCGAGATGGGCGGGCAAGACGAGCTGCGACTCGATCACGGAGAAGACGAGACAGAGGACGGCGGACATGCCGATCACGCCGAAGATCTGACCCATCTCGCCCGGCGCGAAGATCATCGGCCCGAAGGCGGCGATCGTGGTCAAGACGCCGAAGATGACCGGGATCGAGACCTCGCGGGTGCCCTCGATCGCCGCTTCGAGCGGGTCTTCGGCACTCTCCTGATGTCGGTGGACGTTCTCACCGACGACCACGGCATCGTCGACCAACAGGCCGAGCACCATGATAAAGGCGAAGAGTGAGATCACGTCGATCGAGATGTCGGCGTAGGGGAAGACGAAGAGGGCACCCAGGATCGAGAGCGGCACGCCGATGCTCACCCAGATCGCGAGCTTGAGACGCAGGAAGAGCGCCAGCACGACGAAGACGAGCACGAAGCCGCCGGCGCCATTGCGGATCAGGATGTCCAGACGGTCGCGCAGGGTCTTGGCCGAGTTCTCCCAGACCGTGAGCGTGAGTCCGTCGGGCAGACTTCGCTGCAGCTCGACGAGGTGAGCCCGGACGGCATCGACGAGCTCGAGGACCTTCTGGTCGCCGACCCGGTAGACCTTGACCGAGACGGCTGGATCTCCGTCGAACACGGCGTATCGATCGTCTTCGTCGAAGGCATCGACGACGTTCGCGACCTCGCCGAGCAGCAGGCGCGTGCCGTCTGGCTCGGTGCGCAGGACGATCTCTTCGAATTCGGAGCCGACGTAGGCCTGCCCCTTCGTGCGCAGGAGGATCTCTCCGCTCGTCGTCTTGATCGAGCCACCGGGCCGATCGAGCGAGCCGCGTTTGACGGCCGCGACGACCTCGTCGAAGGTGAGTCCGTAGCGGCGAAGGGTGTCTTCCGAGACCTCGATCGAAATCTCGTAGTCGCGTGCGTTCTCGAGATCGACCTGGGTCACGTTCGGGAGCCCGGCGATCGAGTCGCGAATGCGCTCGCCGAAGACCTTGAGCGAGCGTTCCGACGTGTCGGCGCTGATGGCGATCTGGAGGACGGTGCGCCGAATCTCGACGTGACTCACGATCGGCTTCTCGGTCTCGTCGGGGAACGTCGTGATCGAGTCGACGGCGTTCTTGACCTCCGCGAGAGCGCGGTCGACCGGGTAGCCGCTCATCAGCTCGACGCTCACGCCGCAGGCGCCTTCGGCCGCAGAGGACGTGATCTCCTCGACGCCATTCAGGCCGTTCACTTCTTCTTCGATGCGAACGCAGACGCCCTGCTCGACCTCTTCGGGCGCCGCGCCGAGATAGACGACGGCGACGGAGATCACGTCGACGTCGATATCGGGAAAGGTCTTCTGCTGGATTCGCGGCAGGCTGACGAGTCCACCGATCAACATCAGCGCCATCAGCAGATTCGCGGCGACGTGGTTGCGCGCGAACCAGGCGATCGCGCGACTCATCGAGCAGCCTCCGCGATCGACTCGTCTTCGACGCGTTCCGCCATGCGCTCGGGCGCCGGATCGGCCACGCGGACCTGCATGCCGTCGATCGCGGCCTCGAGTGGAGAGGTGCAGACGCGATCTCCGGCCGAGAGCCCCCGGCCGACCACGATCCGATCGCGCTCGACGCGGAGCAGCTCGACCTCGCGAAAGCGGAGCTGACTCTCGGAATCGACGACGAAGATGCGATCACCGGGACGCAGGGCCTCGCGCGGAAGCAGCGTCGCGCGCTCGACCGTCTCTCCCTCGATCTCGGCCTCGACGAAGAGGCCGATCGCGAGCGGCGCCGACCGCTCGGTCTCGAGGCCGAACGGATCGCGCACGCGCGCCACCAGATGGACCATCCGGCTGCGCGGATCGAGCTCGGCCTCGGTGCGAACCAGACGTCCTTGCCAGGTATGTCGTCCGCCGGCGAACTCGGCGCTCAGGTCGACGCGTGCGCCGACGGGCGCGTCTGCGTCGCCTATCTCCGTCGGTACGAGCGGAACGTCGAGATAGGCGAGCTCGCGGTCGGGCACCGGCAGCCTGATCTCGGCGAAGTCCGTCGCGTAGATGCGCGCGATCGGCGTGCCGCGATTCACGAACTGCCCGAGGTCGACCTGCTCGCTTCGTACGCGACCGCGGAAGGGCGCTCGGATCCGCGTTCGCGCGAGATCGCGACTCGCGCGCTCGAGCCGCGCTTCGGCCTCGCGCAGGCTGGCCTCGGCGACGCGAAACGCGTTCTCGGCGTCGTCGATCCGCGACTGGCTCGCGACCGAGCGATCGGCCAGCTGCTGTTGCCGCTCCTGCTCCTTCTTCGCACGCGCGAACTCGCTACGAGCCCGGGCGACCTGCGCACGTGCCGCCTCCCGGTCGACGCGGTAATCGGCCGGGTCGATGCGGGCCAGTACGTCGTCCTTCTCGAAGAAGCCGCCGGCGACCAGGGCGGGTGACATCTCGACGATCTCGCCCGAGACCTGCGGGATCAGGTCGCTCTCCGTGCGGGGTGAGACCGAGCCATTCGCGCGGACGATGAATCGGTAGGGCTCGGGTGCCACCTCGGTCACGCGAACCAGTGGCGCGAGGTCGGGTCGAGGCTGCTCCTCGGGTGTGCGGCGGGCCAGGAAGAGGAGTCCGATCGTCACGAACGAAGCGACGAGGATCAGCAGTGGCAGGAAGCGAGACGATCGCATGAGCGACTTTCGATTTGGGAGACCCGCCCATTCGACGCGGAAGGCCCACCAGTGCGGTCTTCGCGGGTGTGCGGGGCACACGAAGAAGACGCGAAAACGCGATCGGCATCGCCTCGGCGCCCGAGCGGCGTGCGCGACCTGATATGGGCGCCCTCGGACGCTAGGAATCGGGGGCACGCGTGTCAAACGTCGTGGGTCGCGACGGCGCGACAGCCGTGGACATCGTTCGACTAGAATGCCCGGGGAGGTCGTCCTCGATATGCCACCGGAGCCATCGGATCCGCGTACCCACTTTCGGACCTGTCCGCTGTGCGAGGCGACCTGCGGCGTCGCGATCGAGGTCGCGGGCGATCGCGTCGTCAAGGTTCGGGGCGATGCGAAGGATGTCTTCAGCCGCGGCTTTCTCTGTCCCAAGGGATCGACGCTCGGCGAGCTGCACGACGACCCCGACCGATTGAGAACGCCGCTCGTGCGCCGAAACGGCGAGCTCGGCCCGGCGACCTGGGACGAGGCCTTCGACGCAATCGAGGCGGGGCTCGGCCCCGTGCTCGAAGCGCATGGCCGCGAATCTCTCGCACTCCTGCTCGGCAACCCGACCACGCACCATCTGGCACCTGCCTTCTATATCGGTCCACTCGTGCGCGCCAGCGGCACGCGAAATCTCTACAGCGCCTCGACCGTCGACCAGATGCCGCAGCACGTCGTGTCGGGCTTGCTCTGGGGCGATCCGCTCGCATTTCCGATTCCCGACATCGACCGCACCGACTTCCTCCTGATGCTGGGTGCGAACCCGATCGCCTCGAACGGGAGCCTCCTGACGGCTCCGGATCTTCCCGGTCGATTGCGAGAGATGCCTGCACGCGGCGCCCGCCTGGTCGTCGTCGATCCGCGGCGCACGGAGACGGCTGAACGTGCCGACGAGCACCTCTTCATCAGGCCGGGGACGGACGTCTTCTGGCTCGCCGCGCTCGTCCAGACGCTCTTCGAGGAAGACGGGGTCGCGATCGGCCGACTCGAAGAACACGTCGAGGGCGTCGACGTGATTCGCGGGCTGGTGGCGTCCTTCACGCCCGAACGGGTCGCACCGATCTGCGGGATCGATGCGGCGACGACGCGCCGGCAGGCACGGGCACTCGCGGGTGCCGCGGCCGCGGCCGTCTACGGGCGGGTTGGCAACCACACGGTCGAATTCGGGACGGCGACTGCCTGGATGGCGGCATTGCTGAACATACTGACGGGCAACTTCGATCGACCGGGCGGGGTGATGACCTCGTCGCCGGTCGCATCGCGGATCGCGGACGGCGAGCCGGGCGGCCGCGGCTACCGTGTTGGCCGGTGGCGCAGTCGAATCCACGGCCATCCCGAGATCAACGGCGAGTTTCCGGCCGCGGGTCTGGCGGACGAGATGGAGACACCCGGGAAGGGACAGATTCGCGCCGTGCTGAGCGTCGCGACGAATCCCGTTCGCTCCTACCCGAACAGCACCCGTCTGGATCGTGCGTTCGCAGGACTCGATTTCTTCGTGGCCTTCGATATCTACGTGAACGAGACGACACGGCACGCGGACGTGATCCTGCCGGCGCCGTCCGGACTCGAGGAGCCGGCCTACGAGCTGACGTTCATGGCGAACGCGATTCGCAGCTTCGCGAAGTTCGCGCCGCCCGTCTTTCCGAGCGAGGGGCCGTCGGAGGCCGACATCTTTGCGCGTCTGATCGGGCTCTTGCGCGGGGAAGGTTCGCGCTGCGACCCCGCGCGCGTGCACGAGGAGCTGCTCGAGGCGGCAATCGCACGCCTCGTCGACGATCCGCCCGAGGGTCTGGCGGACGTCGGTCGCGAGGAGATCCGGGCGCCACTCGAAGGCCGGTCGCCGGTCGAGAAGCTGCTCGACCTGCGCCTGCGCTCGGGCTGGCACGGGGACCTCTTCGGCGGCCGCGCGGGTGGCATCTCGCTCGGCAAGCTCGCCGAGCATCCGCACGGGATCGATCTCGGGCCGATGGTCGAGCGCTTTCCGGCACGCCTCCGAACGGAATCGGGTCGTTTCGAGCTCGCGCCAGCCCATCTCGTCGAGGATTGGGCGCGTGTACGCGCACGTCTCGAGCAACCGGCCGATCCGTGCGAAGCAGGACTGCTTCTGATCGGACGCCGGCACGTGCGTTCGAACAACTCCTGGATGCACAACGTCGAGCGTCTCGTCTCGGGTCGATCGCGCTGTACGTTGTTGATGCATCCGGGCGATGCTTCGGCGCGCGGCCTCGACGACGGCGCGCGTTGTGAGATCCGCTCGCGCGTCGGGCGGCTCGAGGTCGTCGTCGAAACGAGTGATGCGATGATGCCGGGCGTCGTCTCCTTGCCGCATGGTTGGGGACACGATGTCGACGGGGTGCGCATGCGGGTGGCGCAGGCGCACCCGGGTGTCGCCAGCAACGTCCTGAGCGACGATGGCGTGATCGATCCGGCGAGTGGAAACGCCGTGCTGAACGGCATTCCCGTGGAGGTGGCCGCGCTCGGCTAGCGAATTACCCGCTCGTCGCGTAGCGCTTCCAGATCCGCCTGCGAAAGCCCGAGGTCGGCGCGCAGGAGATCCTCGGTGTGCTCGCCGATGAGCGGCCATTTTCGAGCGGGACCTTCACCGCTACCGGAGAACTTGATCGGATTGCCGTGCACGCGCACCGGCTCGTCGCGCCCCTCGACCGGAATCTCACAGATCATGTCGTGGGACTGGACGTGCGGATCGACGAGCAGGTCGTGGCCTTCGTAGCTCGGCCCCGCGACGACGCCGGCATCCGCCAGCAGATGACACGCCTCGAGCTTGGTCTTGTCCCTCGCCCAGGCTTCGACGGCGGGGCGGATCACACCCTCGGTGTGTTCGCTCCAGCCCTCGCGTGTCGCGAAGCGGTCGTCCTCGAGCCACTCCGGGTGGCCGATGATCTGTGCGAAGCGTTCGAACTGGTGCTCGCGACCGACCTGCAGCACGAAGAGTCCGTCGCTCGCGGCGAAGCTCTGGAGGATGCCGGGCCAGGCGGCGACGCTCTGGTCGTGGACACCGATCGAGGGGCCGAAGGCGACCATGTCCATGATCGAGATCATCGCGTCGAGCATCGCGATATCGACCTTCTGCCCGCGTCCCGTCTGGTTGCGCCCCTGGAGTGCCGCGAGCAATCCGACCATCGCGAAGAGCCCCGAGCCGATATCCCCGATGGCGCCCGCGACACCGATATTCGGGCGTCGCCCGGGCTCGGGTCGAAACGAGTAGAAGCCGCTCATCGCCTCCGGCACGCAGGCATAGGCCGGCCAATGGCCATAGGGCGTCTCGCGTAGCGAGCCGAAGCCCGAGACGGCGACGTAGATGAGTGGCGGGTGGAGCTCGGCCAGCGTCTCGTAGCCGAGCCCGAGTCGCTCCATCGTGCCGGGCTTGAAATTCTCGGTCACGATGTCGTAGTGGGGGACGAGTCGCTTGAAGAGCGCGGCACCCTTCTCGTGTTTGAGGTCGAGGCCCAGGCTGCGTTTCGAGAGGTTGTTGCGCAGGAAGGTCGCGCCGGGCTCCGAGCCGTCGACGTCCTTGATGGTGGGTGCGCTCGCGCGACCCGACTCACCGCGCGTTGGATGCTCGACTTTCACGACGTCGGCGCCCATGCGCGCCAGCAGCTGCGTGCCGAAAGGCATCGCCTGCATCTGTTCGACCGCCAGGATCCGCAAGCCCGTCAGAGGCTGCGGCTGTTCATCGTTCGCCATCGTGTATCGCTCCGCGCTTCGTCTCGTCCGTGAAGTTCTCGCCGATCACGTCCTCTACTCGGGATCGCCGAGCTTGAGCAGCTGCTTGCCGAGATTCTTTCCCTGGAAGAGTCTCAGAAACGTCTTCGGCGTGTTCTCGAAGCCCTCTTGAACGTCTTCCTCGACGACGAGCTCACCCGACTCCAACCACTTCGACAGGTCTCCGATCGCCTGACCGGCGTTCGCGAGATGATCGAAGAGGATGAATCCGCGAATCGTCAGCCGCTTGACGACGGTCTGTCGGATATTGGTCGGGCCGGGTGGTGGATCGGCCTCGTTGTAGCCCGAGATCGCGCCGCACATCGTGATCCGACCGTGGTCGGCCATGCCGAGCAGCGCCGCATCGAGGACGTCGCCGCCGACATTGTCGAAGAAGAGATCGACACCATCCGGGAACTCCTCGCGGATGCGCCGGCCGACGGGCTCGTTCTTGTAGTCGATCGCGGCGTCGAGGCCTGCCCGCTCCGTGAGCCAGCCACATTTTTCGGCTCCGCCGGCGATGCCCACGACCTTGCCGGCACCGCGGATCCGGGCGATCTGGGCGGCGACCGAGCCGGTCGCGCCCGCCGCGCCGGAGACGAGGACGTTGTTGCCCGGCTCGACGGGGTGGATGTCGTGGATGCCGAAATAGGCGGTCAGACCCGTGCCGCCGAGAACGCCGAGCGCCTTCTCGGGCGGGACGCCGTCGGGCACGCGCGACAGGCCGCCGAACGGACCCGGCGTGCCGTCGGTCAGGAAATACTCCTGCCAGCCGAGCATGCCCGAGACGAGCTGGCCGGCCTCGAAGTCGGAGTGCTTCGATTCGACGACCTGCCCGACCGTCGAAGCGCGCATCACTTCGCCGATCGCGACGGGCGGGATATAGCTCGGCACGTCTTCGATCCAGCCGCGCATGGCCGGCTCGAACGAGAAGTAGAGATTGCGCACGAGCAGCTCGCCCTGCTCGATCTCCCGCAGCGGCTCGCGAACGAGCTCGAAATCCGACTCCTTCACCATGCCGACCGGTCGTCTTGCGAGTCGCCACTGTCCGTTCGTTCTCGTCATCCGTGTCTCCTTCGAGTTCTCGCTCCGTGATCGCGTCCGTCTCCGGGATGGTCGGGCCGCAAGAGTCCGAGCTCGGCCAGGATCTCGTTCGTATGTTCGCCGAGCGTGGGTGCCGGCCGATCGAGCCGCGTCGGCGTGCGATCGAAACGCGCGGCGGCCCGTGGCTGACGGATCGGTCCCGCGATCGGGTGCTCGCTCACGCGGAGCAGCTCGCTCGCCACGATCTGGGGATGTTCGAGAACCTGCGAGAGCGGCAGGATCGGAGCGCAGGGGACCTGCTCGGCATCGAGTCGAGCGAGCCATTCCTCTGTCGTCCGACTGCGAAGGACGTCGGCCGTTTGATCGAGTCGCTCCTTCGCGTAGGCGACGCGACCACTCGCCGTCTTGAAGCGCTCGTCGTCGAGCCATTCCGGATGGTCGAGCGCGCGACTGAGCCCATGCCACTCCGAGTCCGAGACGGCACCCGTCGTCATGTAGCCGTCGCTCGTCTCGAAGACGAGATCTTGCGCGAGTGCGTTTCGCGGGACGTCGACCTCGTGGCCCACGAACGTATGACCCGCATACCCCTCCGGCCAAGCCAGCGCGATCATCGCGTCGAGCATCGAGAGTCGCACGTGTTGGCCCTCGCCCGTGCGCTCGCGCGAGAGCAGCGCCGCCGTAATCGCCTGAGCGGCCGTGATCGCCGTGACCTTGTCGGGGATCACGACACGCAGCATGCGCGGACGTCCGCGTCCGCGATCGCCCTGGATCGTCGCCAGGCCAGAGAGCGCCTGGATCACCGGGTCGTAGACGCGCTTCCCGGCATAGGGTCCGCGCTCACCGAAGCCCGAGATCGACACGTAGACGAGATCCGGCCGCAGCGCGCGCAGCGCGGACTCGCCGATACCCATCCGATCGACCACACCGGGGCGGAAGTTCTGAACGAAGACGTCGGCCGTCTCGACGAGTCGTTCGAACGCACTTCGTCCGGGGTCGGTCTTCAAGTCGATCACGATCGATCGCTTGTTGCGGTTGGCCGTCGCGAACGTCGCCGTGATGCCTTCGCGCGAAGCGCCCAGACGGCGGACCAGATCCCCCGTATCGGGCGCCTCGACCTTGATCACGTCGGCACCCTGGTCGGCGAGCAGACAGGTCGCCATCGGACCCGAGATCATCGTCGTCAGGTCGACGATCCGAAAGCCGTCGAGCGGACCGGGCATGGGCGGGGGGCTCCTGGGGTGGAGACGGGGAGGCTAGCCGATCGGAGCCGGGGCGCGCCCGACGCGGCTCGGGGGTCGCGAATCTTCGAGCGTCGGCATGAAGTCGCCGCGCCCTTCCGGCGTCAAGTCGAAGAGCTCCCAGAGCGGATTCAGACGGTCGAGACCCCGCGCCGGATTGTCGGGATCCATCGGCGCGGTCGCCGAGTAGAAATGCTCGACCGATCCGTCGTCGCGGCGCAGAAAGACGCTCACGCCGGGCATCTGCTCTTCCGCGTCGTTCTCGAAGGCGAAGTCCCGCTTGAACGTGGTGTCCGCGGCAGACACGAGGCGGATGTTATGCCAGCTGCGTTCGCGGGCCCAGCTTCGGATCGATTCGATCGGCGCCCGCGCGATCACGGCGAGATTCACGCGACGGCGTGCGTGGTGGGCGATCCCGTCGAGCGCGTCGATCCAGCAGCTGCACATCGGGCAGGGCTTCTTCTGTGCACCGCCGTACATGAGCTGATAGACGACGAGCGGGCTCGATGGTGTTTCGAAGAGCTCGGAGAGACGCACGGCGCGAATCGGCTCGTCTTCGTCGAGCGAAGGCGGGCCTTCGTGGAAGACGTATTCGTCCGCGACGGGATCGCTCGGGAGCTTTCGGCGCAGGGCCGCAACCGTCTCGCGTTGCTCCTTGAGCGCGATCTCGGCGCGCAGCAGCTCTTCTCTCGCCGCGAGGTGGGCGGCGCTGGCCTTGGCGTAGCGGGCGATCTGCATCGTTTCGTGCCCCTCGAGGTCGTGCATCGGATGGGGATCGGGTGCCCGACTAGGTTAACAGGCCGCTCTTGCGCACGGTCCCGGTCTGCCTGCGGGCAGGCGTCGCGGGGCTCGGCATTCGTTATGCTGGTGACATGAGTCCACCTCCCGACTCCCCAGAAGCCGCCGAGAAGCCCGCGCTCCCGACTGGGATCGTCGCCTTCGTGAAGCGCGATTGCCCGACCTGCGAGCTGGTCGCGCCGGTGCTGGCGGCGCTAGCCGATCGGGTGAACGTCACGGTCTACAGCCAGGACGATCCGGCCTTCCCCGACGGTGTCGACCGGGTGGACGATCGCGAGCTGGCCGCCTCGTGGCACCACGAGATCGAGGCCGTCCCGACGCTCCTGCGTGTCGAGAATGGTCGCGAGCAGGAGCGGGTGCTCGGCTGGCATCGCACGGATTGGGAGAAGCTGACCGGCGTCGACGGTCTCGGCCCGGACCTGCCCGATTCGCGGCCCGGCTGTGGCTCGCTCTCCGTCGATCCCGCGCGAAGCCACGCGCTCGCGGTCCGCTACAGCGGCTCGAAGCTCGCGGCGCGGCGCGTCGAAATCGCGCGTCTCGAGGACGAGTGGGAGGCCGGGTTCGATCGCGGCTGGAGCGATGGTCTGCCGATCGTGCCTCCGACCGAGGCGCGCGTGCTCGCGATGCTCGAAGGCACGCGGCGCGCGCCCGACGAGCTCGTTGCCGTCGTGCCCCCGGATCTCGCGCCCTGCACGGTCGAGAAGGTCGCGATCAACGCCGTGATGGCCGGCTGCAAGCCCGAGTACCTGCCCGTCGTGTTGACCGCCGTCGAAGCGGCCTGCACGAACGAGTTCAACGTGCACGGTCTGCTCGCGACGACGATGTCGGCGGGGCCCGTGCTGATCGTGAACGGCCCGATCCGGAAGCGAATCGGCATGAACGCGGGCAAGAACGTGTTCGGCCAGGGCAACCGCGCGAACAGCACGATCGGTCGCGCGCTCCAGCTCGTGATCCGAAACGTGGGCGGCGGACGTCCGGGCGAAGTCGATCGCGCGACGCTCGGCAACCCGGGCAAGGTCGGCTTCTGCTTTGCGGAGGACGAAGAGGGATCGCCCTGGACACCCCTCTCGTCGAGCTTCGGCTTCGAGGAAGGCACCGACACGGTCTTCCTCTTTCCCGGCGAAGGTCCACGCACGATCGTCGACCAGATCGCAAGGGAGCCCGAGCCGCTCGCGCGTTCGTTCGCTGCGGCCATGAAGTCGATGTTGACGCCCAAGATGGTGATGGCCTTCGACGTCATCCTGATCGTCTCACCCGAACACAGCCGCGTGTTCCGGCAGGCCGGCTGGACTCGCGAGAAGCTCCTCGCGAAGCTCCACGAGCTGTGCTTGATGGACGGTGACGATCTCGTTCGCGGCGCCGGCGGAATCGCCGAGGGCTTTCCCGAGACCGTGAGGGGCAAGAAGCTGCCGAAATTCCGTGCGGACGGGATCCATCTCGTGCACGCCGGTGGCGGCGCGGGACTCTTCTCTGCGATCATCCCCGGATGGGCGAACGGCGAGATGGGTAGTGCGCCCGTCTGTCGCGAGATTCGGCCGTGACGGCGTCTTGGCGCATTGCACCGCGGAAGGCGGCGCGCGCGAAGAGCGGGCGTCGTCGGGCGACGACGAGAAGCTGAAGGAAGGGCACGACGAATGACGATCCTCCTCGATCCGACCAGCGAGCGGGTGCCCGCCGAACGCGCGCGCGCGGCGCGACTCGAAAAGCTCGCAGGCCAGACGATCGGCCTGCTCGATATCGCGAAGGCACGTGGTGACGTCTTCCTCGATCGACTGGAGGAGAAGCTCGCGGCGCGCGGCGCGAAGGTGATCCGCTATGCGAAGCCGACCTTCACCAAGCCCGCCCCGGTCGACCTGCGCCATGAGATCGCCGAGCAATGTGACGCCGTCGTGGAAGCGTTGGCCGATTGAGGCAGCTGCACGTCGTGCAGTGTGCACGACACGGTCGACCTCGAGGATCGCGGCATCCCGACCGTCTTCGTTTCGACGGTCGAGTTCGTCGACGGCGCCGACGCCCAGGCGAAGGCACTCGGCACGCAACCGAGCGCGGTATACGTCGAGCATCCGATCCAGGACCGGACGGACGATGAGATGCGCGTGATCGCGGACGGGGCGGTCGACGAGATCGTGGATCGGATCGTCGCGGCCTAGCCTGAACGCGACTTCGCCCCGGTCTCAATCTTCTCTTCCGCCGACCTTCCCCCCGAGCACCTTGCCCTCGAGCTCTGACTCCGTCACACCGACGCCGAGCCACTCGCCCGAGAGCTTGGCCCAGTTGAGGGCCTGGTCGCGGCTCATGTCGGCGATTCGGTCGAGGTGGGCGAGGACG
This sequence comes from Myxococcota bacterium, assembly GCA_965223565.1. Taxonomy (GTDB): domain Bacteria; phylum Myxococcota_A; class UBA9160; order UBA9160; family UBA4427; genus UBA4427. The sequence continues at coordinate 534,226 of CBDCWV010000015.1, forward strand.
AGGCGGACGCCGTCGCGATTCATGCCCGCGATCTGGCCGGCCATCTCGAGGGCGGCGGCTTCGAGGTCGGCGGAGTCGAAGACGGCGCTCGCGAAGCCGATGCGAAAGGCCTCCTCGCCGTCGATCACGCGGCCCGTGAGCAACATCTGCTTCGCGTTCGTGACGCCGCACTCGCGTGCCCAGCGCGTGCTGGCGCCCCAGGCGCCGAGGCCGGTCCCGAGCTTGGCGAGGTGCCAGTCGCTGATCTCGGCGCTGTGTGCGACCAGGCGGAAGTCGCAGGCGAGGGCGATCTCGCCGGCGCCGGTCGTGCAGATGCCGTCGATCACGGCGATCGAAGGCGTCAGCAGATCATCGATCCGGTTCGTGAGCGCGAAGCCCTGCTCTTCCGTCACACCTTCCTTGTCGGCGAAGGCCTGGACGTCGACGCCGGCGCTGAAGCACGGGCGTCCGTCGGGACGGGGCGTACCGCGCAACAGGAAGACCCGGATCTCGGGATCGCGTTCGATTCGCTCGACGGCGTGGGCCAGCTCGTCGAGCAGGGGGCCCGAGAGCGCGTTCAGGCGTTTCGGTCGATCGAGCGTGACGAGGGCGATGCCGTCACTGCGCTTCTCGAAGCGAATCGATTCGTAGTCCCGCGACTTCGAGCTCATCGGACTCTCGCCCCGTGGCTCATTCGAGCAGGTTCTCGCGCAGGGCTTCGCGCTCGGCGTCGGTCACGCCGAGTCCCTTCGCCAGATAGTTGTCGAAATCGCCCCAATCTTCGCGTACGGCATCGAAGGAGCTCTGGATGTACTCCTCTCTCACGCCGACGAGCGGGGCGAGGGCGTCGTGCCAGAAGGCGTTGCCGATCTGACGCTGGCGCTCGATGATCTCTTCGCTCGCGCGATTGCTGAGCAGGTACTGCTCGACGACCTGGTCTTCGGGTACGCCGAGCGCGAGCAGTACGACCGATCCCGCCCAGCCGGCGCGATCCTTGCCGGCCGAGCAATGGAAGAGCGCGGGGACGTGGTCGACTCGGGCGAGTGCCTTCAGGAAGAGCGCGTAGGGCTCGCGGCGCTCGCGCACGAGGCCGGCCGCCGACTCGCGCATCATCGCCTCGGCCTTGCCCCCGCCGAAGATCTCGTCGAGCTGGTCGACGCTGGCGTTCTCCATCAGGGCACGGATATCGTTGCCACGTGCGGGGTCGGGCATCGGCAGCAGGACGCTCTCGGTGCCGCGCGTCAGGCGATCGGCGCCCTCCTGCGCGATATCGGTCGGCGTTCGGAAATCGAAGACGCGGCGCAGGCCGAAGCTCTCGAGCTTGGCCAGGTCATCATCAGAGGCGGCACCGAGATGGCCGCTTCGCAGCAGGCGGCCCTTCGCGACGCGGCGGCCGTCGTGCGTCGTGTGGCCACCGAGATCGCGGAAATTCGCGATGCGCTCGAACTGGACCTCGGGAGTGGCACGGTAGTCGGTCAAACGGAGGGCTCCTTCTGCGAAGCGCGTCGATCGGATGAGCATACCTCGGCCGAACGCGTCCGCATGGCGGCCGTCGCGTGATGGACCGGGGCTGCTTTCCAAGCCGTCGTCGGCCTCGTAGTATCGATCTCCAGTCGGTCGAGATCCGGGCGGCACGACGCGATCGCGTGCACGACGGAGCGCGGGTATCCGGCCGTCGTAGAAGGAGGAGTCGAATGGGACGCTGGAGTCGCGAGGAGCTCGAAGAGGCCTTTCAGGTCTATCAGGAGACGGCGCTCAAGGCCGGCACGTCCGGCGATTGGCGCGCGTGGGCCGACATGTTCACGGAGGATGCGACCTATATCGAGCATCACTACGGGGAGTTCGGCGGACGCGAGGCGATCTACAACTGGATCCAGACGACCATGTCGGAGGGGATCAACCGCGACATGCGTTATTTCCCGATCGACTGGTACACGATCGACGAAGATCGCGGCTGGATCATCGCCAAGGTCTGGAATCGCATGGTCGATCCCGGCGACGGCAGCATTCACCAGGAACACAACATCACGATCCTGCGTTATGCAGGCGACATGAAATGGTCCTATGAAGAGGACGCCTACAACCCGGCCCACTTCGCGAACATGATCAAGGGCTGGATGAAACGCAAGAAGGAGATCGAGGCGAAGAAGGCCTGATCGCCCGCGACCGCGTCGTGCGGGGCGCAGCGACCGCTGCGGATCGTTCGCTCGGCGCTTCAGATGTATTGCAGCACGCTCGTGGGATGGCGCTTCTTGAGCGCGCGAAAGCCCAGGCAGATCGGATAGAGCAGGGCCAGCACAGCCGTCGCCGCGAGATAGGTCTCGCGCAGGCCGTGTTGCATCATGCCGCCACCCAACACGATCGCCGAGGCGCCGAGCAGGATGAAATGCAGCATGTAGAAGAAGAGCGCCGTTTGCCCGAATAGCAGGAGCGGATTCCAGCGATTCGCCACGCCCTTCATGCGCCGCTCGAAGCGCATGAAGACGACCAGGAAGAGCGCCATCAGTCCGAGCTCCATCAGCGAGTAGACGAGCGCCGGCGGATATTTGCTCATGTGGAGCCACTGCACGATCGTGTCGTCGTCGCGCAGCAGACCCATGTTCCCGTAGGCGTTCGCGCTCCGCAGGAAGGCCCAGAAGAGGAGCGCCGAGAGGCCCGAGAAGAGCAGCAGCTTCTCGGCCTCCTGGCGACCGTGCTCGTCCGGTCGGCGTTCGAGCAGATAGCGTCCGAAGGCCCAGCCGAGCAGCATCATCGCCAGCCAATGGGTCATGGGATAGAGCACGTACGCTTTGCCCGAGAAGCCCGCCACGAACAGGAGCAATGTCGGCAGGCGATACCATCCGGCGAGCGGGGCTTCGCCGAGGTTCGACGCCGCAGCGCCATGACCAGCGCCAACAGTGGCGATCGCGGCGAAATCGGGCGCCGGGAAGAGCTGCATCAACACCCACTCCGCGCCGACCAGCCAGAGCAGGCCGATCGCGAAGAGCACGCGCATGGGCAGCCTGCGCAATACGATCATCGCGAGCATCGACGTGCCGATCGCGAAGAGCACCTGCAGCATGGCGATGCCGACGCCTGCCATCAGGCTGAGCAGCGCCTCGCAGGCGAGCACGACGAGCGCTCGGATCAGGAGGTGTCGATCGAGCTCGCGATCGCTCATGCCGAGACCGCGGCGCTTCTCGAAGCTCATGGCGAGCGACGTGCCGGAGAGAAAGAGGAAGGTCGGCGCGCAGAGGTGCGTGATCCAGCGCGTGTAGAACTGAGCCTCGTCGAGCGGCGTTCCCGGCAGCCACATCGGACCGGTCAGGTCGAAGTTCGGCAGGTATGCCGAGTCGGCGTTCAGACGACCGGCGTTCCACATCTGGGAGGCGTGATCGATCGCCATCAGGATCATGACGAAGCCGCGCATCCAATCGATCGCGGCGATTCGACTCGTCGAAAAGCTGGCCATGGGTCCGGCGAAGATAACCCGAGCGATACCGCTCGCCCGCCCGATTCCGGTAGGCTCTGCGGGTGCGTGACGAGCCACTCCCGCTCCATCTGAAGCTGATCTACGGTCTCGGCGACCATTCGGTCAATGTGGCGCTCGTCGCGCTGACGATGATCTTTCCCTTCTATCTGACCGAGATCGTCGGCATGCGGATCGGGCTGGCGGGGCTCGTACCACTCGTCGGTCGGAGTGCCGACGCGCTCTCCGACGTCCTGATGGGCCGACTCTCGGATCGAACACGCTGGAAGGCCGGCCGCCGGCGGCCCTATCTATTGATCGGGGCGATCCCCTTCGCGCTCGCGTTCGCCGCGATCTGGGCCGCACCTCCGATCGAGAGCAGCGCGCTCGAGTTCGCCTACTACGTCGCCGTCTACGTCGCGATCAGCGTGAGCATGACGGTCGTGGCCGTGCCCTACCAGGCGCTGCTGCCCGAGCTGACCGAGGACTACCACGAGCGGACCTCGCTTGCGACGTTCCGATCGGTCTCCTCGCTGCTGGGGACGCTGCTCACGCTCGTCTGCTTCCGGCCGCTCGTCGAGGCACTCGGCGGGGATGCGCGCGCCTGGGCGATCGGCGGCGGCGTGCTCGCGCTCTGGATCCTGTGGCCGTGGTTTCCCATCTGGTGGGTGACCTACGAGCGACCGCGGGAGGAGCCGGAGCACAACCTCACGACGCGGGAGTACTTCGCCGCGTTGGTGGGCAACCGGAGTTTTCGGCGCTTGCTCGCGCTCTTTGCACTCGGCCGGATTGCGATCGATCTGCCGATGGCACTGTTCCTGCTCTACTTCACCTACGTACTCGGGAAGCCGGAGGTCTTCGAGCCCGTGATGGGGACCTTCCTCGTCTGCACCGTGCTGGCGATGCCGCTCTGGCTGCGCTTCGCGAAGGGACGCGACAAGGCGACCGTCTACAACCAGGCCTGCGTGGGTTGGTTCCTGGCCTTTGTGGCGTTCTTCGTGCTGCAGCCCGAGTGGCCGCTCGGAATCATCCTGATCGTGGCCGGGCTGGCGGGGGCGGGGTACGCGGCGGCGGACATGATTCCCTGGTCGATGGTCGCGGACATCGCCGACGAGGACGAGATCATCTCGGGCGAGCGACGCGAAGGGCTCTACGTGGGCGTCTTTACGTTCCTGCGCAAGCTCGCCGGCGCGATCGGGGTGGCGAGCGCCTTCGCCGTGCTCGACTGGGTCGGGTTTGAATCGGGTCGCCAGAACCCGGAGCAGGTGCTCTGGACGCTGCGCGGGATGACCGCGTTGGTGCCGGCGATGTTCGTATTGGCGAGTGCGTTCGCGGCGCGCGGCTACACGCTCGGTCGCCTGCGCCATCGCGAGATCCTGGCGGAGCTCGATCGCCGCCGACGCGAGGCGGGCGGCTTCGCGTCGTCGCCGAGCGTCGAGCAGGCGAGCGGTGGCTGATCGCGGTAGCGCGGCGAACGGCGACCGTCCGAGACCTACTGGATCGAGTCCGCCGTGCCGCCGTCGATTCGCAGGTTTGCGGCGTTGATGTAGCGCGCCTTGTCGCTCGCGAGGAAGGCGACGAGGTGGCCGATATCCTCCGGGTCGCCGACGATGCCGGCCGGATTGGCCATGTCGCCCGAAGCGATCTTCGCCTCGAGGCTCGGCCAATCGGTCGCTTCACCGGCCTCTTCGGCACGGCGCCGGTAGAGCGCGCGGATCTCCTCCGTCGCGATCACACCCGGGCTCACGCAATTGACCGTGATGCCCGTTCTCGCCAGCTCCTTCGCGAGGGAGACGGTCATGTTGACGAGTGCGGTCTTCGAGGCGTAGTAGTGCGGCATGCGCGCGTTCGGGCGGACGTAGCCGACGGTACTCACGAAAATGACGCGGCCCCAGCCCCGATCCTTCATGCCAGGCGTGAACGCCTGCACGAGCCGGACGCCCGAGAGCACGTTCTTCTGGTAGATGTCGATCCAGTCGTCGGTCGGACTCTGCCAGCTGCCGCCCTCCGCGACGCCGTAGTTGTTGACCAGGATGTCGGTCTCGCCGGCGGCATCTGCCACCTTCCCCGCGCCCGCGTCGGTTCGGATATCCCCGGCGACGGCGAAAGCGTTGCCGCCCTCGTCGCGGATCGCGCGCGCGACGGCCTCGGCGGGCTCGAGCTCGAAGCCGTGCACCGCGACGCGCGCGCCTTCGCGCGCCAGCACGCAAGCCAGTCCCGCGCCCGTGCCTCGGTAGCTACCCGTGACGAGTGCCCGTCTTCCGTCGAGTTCGAGATCCAATTCGGCGGTCCTTGTGCGAGATCGAGTCGAAGCGCGAGCGTAGCGTCATGCGGGCCGACGGGTCACGAGAGAAGACGTGCCCGGACCGAGCGTGTGTCCGACGCGACGGCCCTCGCTTCGCTCGGCTGCTAACTTCTCGGACTCGCCGGCTCGCGCGCGCGAAACGGAGAGGTGGCCGAGCGGTTGAAGGCACCGGTCTTGAAAACCGGCAGAGTGAAAGCTCTCGTGGGTTCGAATCCCACCCTCTCCGCCATTGTTCTCTTTTTTGCCCTTGCGGCATTGTCCCATTGGAGGAGACATCCATGTCGGGCCAGCTTCGATTCGCGCTCTTTGCAACGCTCGTCGTCCCTGCTCTCGTGAGTGCGGGCTGTGCGACCTCACCAACGGGTCGCACGCAGATGATCTTCAACTCGGCGCCGCAGATGGCCCAGATGGGCGCAGCCGCCTTCCAGGAGATGCAGAGCCAGACACCGGTCTCCTCGGACTCGGCGCAGGTCGGCTACGTGCGCTGTGTCGCCGACGCAATCACGCGTGTGCTGCGGCCCGAGGAGACGCGCTCGATCGTCGTCGATCGCTGGGAGGTCGAGCTCTTCGAGGACGAGAGCGCCAACGCCTTCGCGCTCCCCGGCGGCAAGATGGGCGTACATACGGGGCTGCTCGACGTGGCGACGAACCAGTCGCAGCTCGCGACCGTGATGGGACACGAGGTCGCTCACGTCTTGGCGCGCCACGGTAACGAGCGCATCTCCCAGACGACCCTCGCGCAGACGGGCATGAATCTGGCGACCGTACTCGTTGGTGCCGACACGGCGGCCAAGCAGACTTTGATGGGTGCGCTCGGGCTCGGCATGCAATACGGCGTGCTGATGCCCTTCGGCCGCACCCAGGAGAGTGAGGCCGATGAGATCGGACTCGAGCTGATGGCGCGCGCGGGCTTCGACCCGCGCGAGGCGATTCCGCTCTGGCAGAACATGGGCCGGTCCTCGGCCGGCCAGGCGCCGCCCGAATTCCTGTCGACGCATCCGAGTCACGCGACGCGCATCACCCGTCTGCAGGAGAAGATGCCCGAGGCGATGGAGGCCTATCGTCGCGCTCAGTCGGCCGGCCGTCGCCCGAACTGTCGTTAGTTCGGTCGCGGCAAGGGAAGTGGTCGACCAGAGGCGGTCTGAGACGCAGCGAGTCGAGTGCGCCGGTTCGGCTGCGCGATTCTGATAGACTCCGCGCGCATGGCCGCTCCCCTACCGGAGATCCCGGATCGCTTCCAACGCAGCTTCCTGCTGCTCCTGGTCGGCGGAGTCTCGTGCCTGTTCCTGTGGATGGTGAAGGCCTTCTTGATGGCGCTGCTGCTGGGCGCGATCACGGCCGGACTCTCCCAACCGATCCATCGGCGTCTGGTCGAGCTCTTGCGGGGTCGTCGGATCGTGGCGACGGTCGTCCTGATCGCCGGCCTCGTATTGCTCGTGATCGGCCCGCTCACGGGGCTGCTCGGTGTCGTCGTCGCTCAGGCGATCGAGATCACACAGGAGATCCGGCCCTGGGTCGAGGCAAGGATCGAGAACCCCGACGAGTTCTCCCTCTTGCTCGACAAGCTCCCCTTCCGCGATCGCCTGCCGATCGACCTGCTCCCCGATCGTGAGAAGGTGATCGAAGTCGCGGGCAACGCCGTGCAATCGGTCGGCTCGATCGTCGTCGAGGGCCTCGCGGCAGCCGGTCGCGGTACGGCGCGCTTCTTCCTCCAGCTCTTCATCTTCCTCTACGCCGTCTTCTATTTCCTGCTCGCCGGCCGCGAGACGCTCGATCGGATCCTGCATCTCAGCCCGCTCGACGACGAGGACGAGGAGCGGATCATGGAGCGCTTCCTCTCCGTCACGCGCGCGACACTCAAGGGCTCGCTCCTGATCGGGGGTATTCAGGGCGTCCTGACGGGGCTCGGGTTTGCGGCCGCGGGCGTTCCGGGCGCGGCGTTCTGGGCCACGATCGTCGTCGTGCTGTCGGTCATCCCGGGAATCGGAGCGCCACTCGTCTGGATACCGGCCGTCCTCTGGCTCGCCTCGACGGGGGCCTCGGTCGCCGCGATCGTCCTCGCGGCCTACTGCGCATTGCTCGTCGGCAGCATCGACAACCTGCTGCGTCCGCGTCTGGTCGGCTCCGACGCCAAGATGACCGACCTGATGATCCTGATCAGCACGCTCGGCGGCATCTCGCTCTTCGGTCCGGTCGGCTTCATCGTCGGGCCGATCGTGGCCGCCATCTTCGTGACGCTCTGGGACGTCTACGCGCGTGCCTTCGCCGACTCGCTTCCGCCCGTCGCCCCCCGCTCCTGACTCGACCCCCCGGGCTCGATTCGTTCGGCGATTCGGAGTATTCGCCGTCGCTGCGGCGATCCCCCGCGACCGGGTCGGAAAAACTTGCACACGGGCCGTCAGGAGCGACTGATACTGGTAACCAGACCGCACGCGCCCGGCCCGAAAGGAAACATGTCCATGAAATCCGCTCTCGCTCTTGCTCTCAGTCTGCTCGCTCTCGCCTTCGCCATGCCCGTCGCGGCCCAGATGGCGATCGACGACCTGATCATCACCTCGGGCCCCGCCTACGCAAACGGCAGCTTCACGGACTTCTTCATCGACCCCGTCGTCTTCGGCTCGGAGATCGCGGCCGTCAGCGTGACGATCCAATCCGGAACGACGATCGACTTCGTCGAGGTCGACGACGACGAGTTCGCCTGCGATGGTGCGATTCCGAGCGAGCCGTGCGAGAACTTCACGTCGCTCGCCGAGATCAATGCGATCGGCAACTTGACTTTCGACTTCCTGGGCGAGAACGGCGAGACGGACAGCGTCTTCGTGCCCGCCGCCGACTATGCGCCGGGTTCGGGCCAGTCGGGGGTACCGACGATCCTGTCGCCTGCGGTCGGGGACGACACGCTCCCGCCGAGCGGCCTGTTCGAGTGGGTCGATCCGCCGAGCTGGGTCGATCTCGTGGTGGTCGATCTCGTCGACCTCGTGACCGATAGCGGCGTCGACGAGGCCTTCTTCTTCGACCACACGACGACCTCCTGGAGCCCCATGGCGGGCAGCGTGCTGCCGGGTCGGAGCTACGTATTCGAGCTCTCCTTCGTCGATCTCTTCTTCCAGGAAGACGACCGGACGACGAGCGGGGGCCGCGATTTCCTCTTCTCGAGTGGCTTCCAGGCCTTCAACGGGAAATTCGTGCCGGAGCCCACGGGTGCCGCGGTCTGGCTTCCGACGGCCGCCTGGCTGGCCTGGCTACGGCGCCGGGCCTCGTCGAAACGCCAGGCGTGAGCACGCCCACGGCGCGGTTACGGTGGCGACGAGCGCCCCGAGGATCCCTTCGCGCTGGGCGCTACCGTAGGTCGATGGCGTGCTACGCAACCTCGAAGGTGGGATCTCGTCGCCGTCCCGATGCTACGGCGACGCGACCCGCCCGCCTCTGCGTTCACACGATCGGTGCGTCGCGCCTCGCGTGTGTGGCCGTGGCGATCGTGCTGCTGTCCGCCGTCGTCCCGAACGAATCGACCTCGTTCGAGCGGACCGAGGAGCGTGAGCCCTGTCGCCACCACGATCCGCAGAGACGCCCGCTCTTCGGCGACCTCCACGTCCACACGAGCTATTCGTTCGATTCCTACATCTCGAGCCAACGCAACGATCCCACGGATGCCTACCGCTATGCACGCGGCGAGTCGATCACGCTGCCCGACGAGGACGGCGCGCAGGTCGTCGAGGCACGGATTGGCCGCCCGCTCGACTTCGCCGCCGTGACCGACCACTCGGAATACCTCGGCGCGATCAACGTCTGCACCCGCTCGGCCAGTCGCCTCGGCTATTGGTGGCCGCATTGCATGATGACGCGCGCCTCGAATCTATGGCTCCAGCTCGTCGCCGCTCAATGGTGGACCGTGCTGGGCGGTCACTCCGAGGGCGATCCCGAGCGTACGTTCGCCTGCACGCTCAGCGACTGCGACGGCCCGCGCGCCGAGACCTGGCAGGACCTCCAGGACGCCGCCGAAGCGGCGTACGATCGCTCGGCCGATTGCCGCTTCACGACCTTCGTCGGCTACGAGTACACCGACTCGCCCAACAGCGCGAACATGCATCGCAATGTCATCTTCCGGAACGAACACGTGACCGAGAATGCGATCTCGACCTACGAGACGGGCATGTACAACTTTCCACGCCTCTGGGAGCTGTTGCGCGAGCAGTGCACCGACGCCGGCACGGGCTGCGACGTGCTGGCGATTCCGCACAACTCGAACCTCGCGGGCGGGTTGATGTTCCGCGATCCCGAGACCCCGCGTGAGGCGACCGATCGGCTCGCGTTCGAGCCGGTCGTCGAGCTCGTGCAGCACAAGGCGGCCTCGGAGTGTCGCTTCGATCGGCTGGCCGGTCGCGGCGTCGGCACGAACGACGAGCAGTGCAGCTTCGAGCAGGTCGTGGCGGACAACCTGTCCATGCTCGGCAGCGTGCACGGCGAGGTGCGGACCGAGCGTGCGGCGGCCGTTCCGCTCGAGGAGTTCGCGCGCCGCAACATGGTCCGGAACGTATTGAAGGACGGTCTGTCGATCGGCGAATCGAGCGGCCTGAATCCCTTCCGGATGGGATTCATCGGCAGTACCGACTCGCATAGCGCCACACCCGGTGCCGCCGAAGAGGACAACTACGTCGGTCATCTGGGTCGCCGCGACGCCGGCTATCGCAACGTGCAGGACCATCTCTTCTCGAATCCCGGCGGTCACGCCGTGGTCTGGGCCGAGGAGAACTCCCGCGACGCGATCTTCGAGGGCCTGCGTCGCCGCGAGACCTACGCGACGAGTGGCACGCGGCCGATCGTGCGCTTCTTCGGCGGCGCGGACCTGGCGCCCGATCTCTGTGAGGCGTCCGACATGATCGCACGCGCGTACGCGAACGGTGTGCCGATGGGGGGTGAGATCGGCGGCGGCGATCTGCGCGGATCCGCAAGCGACGCGAAGAGTCCGGACGCGAGCGAGTCCACGTCCGAGCCCGCGCGGCTCCGCTTCCTGGTGAGCGCGATGAAGGATGCCGGTCTGCCCGACCGTCCGGGGACGGACCTGCAGCGCGTGCAGATCATCAAGGGTTGGGTCGAGCCCGACGGCTCCACGCACGAACGCGTCTACGACGTCGCCGGTCGTGCCGACAACGGCGCCCGCGTCGATCGCGAGACCTGCGCGCCCGTCGGCGAGGGGGCGGATTCGCTCTGCACGGTCTGGCAGGATCCCGACTTCGATCCCGACCGACCGGCCTTCTACTACGTGCGCGTGCTCGAGAATCCGACCTGTCGCTGGAGCACGCTCCAATGTCAGGCCGCCGGTGTCAATCCCTTCGCCGAGCAATGCCCGGCGCAGGCCGAGGAGCAGAACGCGCTCGCGCACGAACGTGGCGCCGAGGGCGACGTCTATGGCAAGTGTTGCCTGCGCGAAGAGGAGGAGCCCTTCTATTCGCCGATCATCCAGGAGCGCGCCTGGACCTCGCCCATCTGGTACACGCCAGGGGCCGGCGACACGGTCGATTCGACCCTGTCGCCGGCCCGGAGCGCGACCGACGCCCCCGCGTCCGCCGAGGCCGGCTGACGATCGGGCGTGTCGGCGACGTGTGAGCGCTACTGCTCGTCGATGATCACGAAGGCGTTCGTGAAAGCGTCGACGATGCACTTCTTGCCGTCGCAGGTCGTCTCGACCCAGGCGTGGCCGACGAGTCCGTCTCGACCGGCGTGCAGCGTCGTCGTGAAGCCCTTCTTGTCGAGCAGCTCCTTCATGGCCCAGGCCCAGTGGCGACAGACGTTGTCGTCCTGGTCGAGCCAGGCGGTACGCAGCTGATCACCGATGCAGAAGATCTTCTCCTGGTCGGTCGGCTTGTCGTCGCAGGCTGCACAGATCGTCTTGATCTGTGCCGCCGTCAGCTCGGACGAGCCACAGCTGTAGTTCAAGCGCAGGATCCCCGTGTAGAGCGTGCTGCGATTCTGGGTCCAGCTGTGGATCTGATCGATCTCGTACTGTCCCGTATTGCTTCCGGTCATCGGCTTCCACGTCGTCGGCGCGCCATTCGTCGCCGCCCCCTTGCCCGCGAACTTGGCGTAGGCGTAGAGCGTGCTCGCCAGGTAGATCGGCGGCTGCGAGGTCGTGAAGCCGCCGCCCAGCAGGATCGGCGAACCGGGGACGACGGTCTCGATTCGACCCGTCGGACGGCCGTAGCCCAGCAGGATCGCGTCGCCGGGCAACAAGCCGATCGTCGTGGGCGCCAGCAGCTGGCCCGCGACGCGCACGGCCTCGCCGGCGACCATCTCGACGAGGAGACCCTCACCGACCCAACGGGTCTCGATCGTCCCCTCGCCCTCGAAGACGAGCGTCGGATCGACCGGCGCTGCGTAGACGGCGTCGATCTCGAAGGCGGTGCCGGGCGTCATGCCGAGCAGCGTGACGCTCGCCTGGCTCGTCTCCGGCGTGAAGCTGAGCTCGAGCGTCTCCCAGCGATCATTCGTCTCTGAGTCGACCCACGCGATCGAAGCGGCACCGACGGGACCGATCCCGAACCGGACGGATCCCGCCGCGACGTTGATGCGCGCGCGCAAGCGGTATTCGACCCCGATCGCGAGCCCCGAGAGGTCCTGGCCGACACCATCGCGCGGACTCGCGGCGACCTCCGAAACCCGTACGAGCTGACGCATGCGGCCATCGATCTCGAACGCTTCGAGGGCGAGCGGCGAGGCCGAAGCACTCGTGTGCCACCAGTCCGTCGCGCGCTGGCCGACGCCCGCGGCGTCGTCGACGTCGTCGAAGCCGGCTGCGAACGCGGCGTTCGCGATCGCGTTCGGCTCGAGATGTGTGTTGCGCACACACGACGTCGTGCCCGCACAGGCGAGTCCCGAAGGACCGGGATCGTCGCCGAAGCGGCGCAGGAAGAAGCCGAAGTCGAGGACCGTCAGCTTGCCGTCTCCGTCCAGATCGTGGGCCGGACTGATCTGATCGAAATGCGCGAGGAAGACGCCGAAGTCGAGCACGTCGACGTTCCCGTCGTTCGTGTAGTCCGGGTCGCAGGGATTCCCGAAGCCGTCGCCGTCGACATCGACCTGATCCGGGTTCGCGAGCTCGACGCAGTTGTCGAATCCGAACGGCACGCCGTCTCCGTCTTCGTCCGACCAGCCGGCGGGGTCGATCAGCTGACTCGAAAGGAGGATGACCTCGCCGCCCGCGACCTCGGAGCGGATCGTGACGGGCGTGCCCTCCTCGACGACGATCGTGTCGGGGGAGCCGACCGGCAGCCCAACGATCGCCGTATCCTGTACGTCGAGCGCGAGCGCACCGTCCCCCGTCGCGTCCGCCAGGGGTCCGCCCACGAGCGTTGCACCCACGCCGTCATCGATCGATACGACGAAGCCTTCGCCGATCGGGAGCACGCGGGCGGTCGCGTCGCCCTCGAGCACGAGATCCGCGGCGGTCGGGACGAGCTCGACGCGATCGACGACGAGCGTGACGTCACTCGCGAAGCGAGTCGCCTTCGCGACGCCGAAGCCCAGCGTGAAGAGGCCGTCCTCCGGAATCGTTACCTCGAACGAGTTCACGCCGCCGCGATAGACGCGCGGCGTGCCGCAGGTCGTGAGCGGGCCGCGCGGCAACAGTGTGACGGACTGTGCGCCCGCGCCGTTCGAGAGCGTCACGAACGCGAAGTCGTTCGCGAAGAGCGTGCTGTAGAGGAAGTCGTACTCGAAGCGGACGACATCGCCCGCGTTCGCACCGATCGTCTGCCAGAGCACATGGGTCTGCGCGCCCAGCACCCCGTTCGCCGCCAGGATCGAGCCCGGCGCGAGGCGCAGGACCTGCTCCGCGCCGGAAGCGTCGATCGCCCCCGTCGAGTCGAGATGCGCCTGTGCGTCCTCCGCGATCGGCGCGTCGCCACAGACGCCGCCGCCGAACCAGCTCGTCGCTTGGGTCGTCCACCAGGTCGTGCCGAGCGGGCCGGGTGCCTGCTCGAAGCCACCGTTCGTGATGGCTGCGTGTGCCGCTGAGCCAGCGAGTGAGAGCGCCAGCACGCATACCATCGCGACGCGTGCTACGACGCCGCGGGCCGCGAACGGAGTCGCGATCGCGCCCGTTCGCCGGGTCGCGGGTGCGCCGGGAGTCGAGCAGTGTTTGCGCCGAGGCGGCGCGTTCGTCGGGTTACGATCTCTCATGTCATCCTCCAATCTCGCGCTGGGTGGTTGGACGAGATCGGCTCTCGTCTGATTCCGACGCGGGATGCTCCGGAGCTGGGCTGCGGCGTGCGACGCGCGCTTGCCGAGGCGATCCAGCTCGTCGTTCGGTCTGCGATCCACGCCGCCGCAGGTATGCGGACGGGCGCGGTCGTTCCTCCGCCGCACGCGTCGATCGCGTGTGGCGGGCTCGTTCGTCTGGTTCGGGTGTCGGGCTGCGCGGCGGGGCGGCCGAATCGACGCCCCGCGCGCGAGCCGCGCGGCCTACATCCCGCGCCCGTGCCGGCGCGCGAATCGCGTCGTCGACAGGGCGAGGAGCATGGCGCCGAGGGCGATGCTCGTCGCGAGCTGCGGCTCGGGTACCGCGAGGACCGCGGAGCCGCGATCCTCGGTGCCGTAGCCGACGCTGATCACGAAGTCGTCGCCGACGTTCGCGGGGTTGGCGTCGCGGAAGTCGCTCGTGAACGGATCGCCGGAGGCGACGACCGTGCCGTCGAAGAGGACGCTTGCGATACCGCCGCTCAGGTCGAGCGTCATCAGGCCCGCGCGACCGAATGGGAGGTAGCCCGTCGCGACGACGCGACCGGCGTCGAAGGCGGCGGCGCTCCGCAGCTCGACCCGTCCCCGATCGTCGACGATCGCAAACACACGGTCGGCCGAGGCATTGAAGTCGCGCCCGAAGAGGTCCGAGCCGTCGCCCGTGCTGGGCGTCCAGGTCGTGCGCTCGACGAAGCCGAAGGCGACCTCGCCCTGGCCGAGCAGCGACTGGATCCGAAACGGCAACGCGCCGTCGAACTTCATCAGGTTCACGATCTCCTGCAGGCTGCCGTTGCCCGTCGCGAGAACGCCGAAGCGCGTGTCGAGCGCGAAGCCGCCGATATCGAAGGAGGTCGCGACCGCATCGAAGTCGGCGAGCGTGAGTGCCGCCGGCGCCGTTCCGGTCGCATTGGTCTGAATCGTCTGCGCATCCATATCGTCCGCCGGGCTCGGGTCGACGAGATCGCTCGTGACCGAGGCATCGACGGTGTAGCTGCCGTCGCTCGTCGCCTGCGCGACGAGATAGATCGGCAGGCTCCCGCCACGCGGGATGTCCTCGAAGACATCACAGGTCGACGACGTGCCGGGCACGCTGCAGTTGGCCGACGTGGCGGTCGCGACGAGTCCGTTCGGAAAGGTCGAGACGACCGACGCGTTCGCCGCATCGCCGACACCCTCGTTCCGAATCAGGTATTCGAACGCGAACTCCTCGCCCGTCCGAGCCGGATCGACCGTATCGGATACCTCGAGCACGAGGCCGCGATCGGGGCGTGCATCGAGGCCGACGATCGCGATCTCGGCGCCGCCGGAAGCCGCCAGCGGCAGGCCGCCCAGGCGCGGAAAGCGGTCGTCATTGCGCGTACCGGCGACGACGACGCGCCCGCTCGGCAGGACACGGATCCCCTGCTGCTTGACGCGACCGCCGGCGGCGACCGGCGAGGCGAACTCGAGCGTCGAGCCGTCCCCCGAGATCCGGGCGACGGCGGCACCGCCGTCCTCCGCGGGAATCGGCGTGCCGGCGATCGGATCGACGCTCGGGAAGAGCGCGCTGTCGCCGCCCGTGATCTGCGCGGCCACCCAGATATCACCCGACGCGTCGAAGGCGAGGTCGCTCAGACCGTCGTCGACGGGCGTACCGAGAAAGGTGCTCCACTCGAGCGACGCCGCACCCGTCAGGGTCGTGTCGATCGAGAGCAGATAGCCTTCTTCGTTGCCCTCGCTCATGGGCTGGATCGCGTTCTTGATCGGGAAGCCGGGGACGGTCTGCCCTCCGACCTGGTCCGGGATCTCGTCCGAGCCCGTGCGACTCGCGACGACGACGCGACCCGAATCGAGTGCCACGATGCGACCCGTTTCGCCCTCGATGCCGGCACCACCGATGAAGGTGGAGTAGAGACGCTGGGCGGCATCCATCTGGGACGGGTCGAGCTTGATCACGAAATGATCGTCTTCGAGGCTGTTCGTGCCGTCGAGAAAGCCCTGGCCGGCCACGACGAGGTTCGAGCCCGGGCTGAGAAAGCCGAACGCGTAGATGTTCTCGTTCGTGTCGACCTCGAGATCGACGACGCCTCCGCCTTCGTTCGCGTTCATGGCCGCCGCCGGGTCCGTCACATAGCTGGCATAGACGAAGGAAGCGGCGTTCGAGGCGTTCGGATCGAAGCCTGCGATGAACGCGCAGGGGCCGTTATTACAGAAGGAGGAGAACTCGTTCTCGAGCGGGAGATTGGTCGAGTCCGTGCGGCTGCCGATATAGACGCGGCCGCTCGGCTCGTGTACGCCGATCCCGCCGTCGAACTGAGCGTCGAGATCATCGCTCCCGTAGACCGTGCCGTAGAGGAGCGTGCCCGTCGCGTCGAGCTTGAGTAGGAACGCGTCGACGTTGTCGACCGTGTCTTCATAGGCGGACGGCGTCGTCGGAAAGGTCGTCGATTCCGTCCAGCCCGCGACATGCGCCGCGCCGGACGAATCGACCTCGATCCCCCAGGCCTCGTCGACGTTGTCGCCGCCGAAGAAGGCCACGTAGTCGAGCTGCTGGGTCGACGCGTCGAGCTTCGCGACGAAGACGTCCTTGCCGACCGGCGTGTGCGCGAAGCCGGCGAAGTCGGACGACGAGGTCGCCCCCGTCAGATAGAGATTGCCGGCGGCGTCGGTATCGATCGCGCGTAGCTCGTCGACCCCCGAGCCGCCGAGGACGGTCGAGAACCCGACGAACACGGGATCGATCACGAGCGGTCGAGCGACGTCGTGGGGCCCGAACGCGAAAGCGATCTCGCCCGCGCCCGTCTCGCGATAGCGCGCGCCGAGCATCTCGCGTCCCTCGCCGTTTCGTTGGTAGACCTCGGGCGCACTGAAGCGGAACCAGTCGCCCGCGATGCGTGCGGCGAGGCGGCCGTCGGGCTCGATCCGCAGATCGCTGGCACCCTCGAAGGCGAGGCGGACCTGCGAGGGGTCGACGCCCGGCGCCAGCTCGAAATCGAGCTCGACCCGGCCGGCACGATCGTGCAGGATCGCGTCGATTCCCGGGTAGACGTTCGCATAACGCACTCGCGCGAAGCGGCGGACGTGCGTCGCGCGTCGCGTGGTCCCCGCCTCGCGCGCGGCGGAATCGTCGCGGTCGTTTCGTACGTCGCGGTCGCCCCGGTAGTAGTGGACCACGCCCGGCAGCCGCGACTCACCCTGCGGCCGAACCGAGGGATCCCCGTCGACGAATCGCATTCGCAGCTCGACGATCTCGGACGCCGGCGAATGGGCGGCACGTTCGGCGTGGGTCGCGTCGCGACGAGCGTCGCTTCGTCGGGCGCGGATCGCGGGGGCGCCGTCGTAGGCGACGACGCCGAAGCCCCCGGCCCGACTCGCATAACGCGCCGTGGCGGCGAGCTGACCGCGGTTCTCCTCGAAGGCGACCTGGGAGAGGAATCCGAGGCCGGAGGCGGTCTCGCGAGGCGAGGCGGCCGAAGCGGTCGGCGGGCTCGTCGCACCGAGGCAGATCGTCGTAGCGAGGGTGATCACATGACAGAAGAAAGCGATCGGGCGAGAGCGTCGGTTTCGGTCGACCATTGGGCAGGTCCTCCAATTCGTGTCGCCGGCGGGCGGGCTCCGGTCAGGCCGATCCGCCGTTCGGCACGCCGCGCGAGATCGGTTCGGCGCGGCGGACGAAATCGATTTCGCCTGCCTTTGCCATGGCCCCGTTCACACGAACCGGGCCCGCCCGATTCGAGCGACGGGAAGTGGTTCCCCGCCCGATCGAAGACGGGACTGGATTTCACTCCGTCATATCATTTTTCTCGATGGGCGAAGCAGGAGCCCGCGGGCGATGGCCTGAAAGCGATTTTGGGGGGATTTCCATTCGGGGATGGGTGTCTGCGCGGCAGGTCGGCGGCGGGGTGGTCGGCCGCTGGGTCTGGGGTGGCGGTCGCGCGCTTGGGCTACGACGAATGGCTCCGTCGGCCGCCGTCGGCGAGATCTCATGGCCACCCGTGGCTCACGGAGCAGAGACGTCGATCCGGCGAATCGAGCCTCTACGCAAAGACGAAGTCTGCCGCTGGCCGATCGGGTGTCGAGCTCGCGACGAATTCCTAGGACGCGCCTTCGCCGTTGCATCGGCGCCGACCGTCATGCGGCACGACGTCGGTGACCTGTCCCGACGCGTCCCGCTCGACGGCGCAGCAACGCTCGATTGCCTGCTTGAGTTGAACACGACCGCGTTGTACGCGTGACTTGACCCCTGAGTGTGACAAGCCGAGCTCGCGCGAGGCGTCGCGTTGGGTGAGCTCGCCCAGATCCGTGAGCCTGACGGCCTGCGCGTAGGTCTCGGGCAGCGTCTCGAGCAATGGCTGGATGCACTCCGTCAGCTCGGTCAATGCAGAGTCGTCCGACGCCGACGGCGGAGCCGGATCCGCCACGACGATCGGATCGCCGGCTTCGGTGAATCGGAGAAGCTGCGTGAGAGAACGCTTCTCCGTCGCGTTTCGGCGGTAGTGGTCGGTCACCGCATTCGAGGCCACGCGATAGACCCAGGCGGACGGGTTGTCTGCCTCGCGAAACTGCTCTTCGTGCTCGATCAGACGCAGCATGAGCGCGCCGAGCAGGTCATCGACGAATCGAGGCTGTACACGGCGGCGAAGATACGCGCGCAGCCGCACGACGATGTCGGCCCAGGTGTCGTCGCGGGCGATTTCGTCGGTCATTGCCGAATCCACATCAGCCATTGCGAGTGCCTCGCTTGCCTTCTCATCAGGATACCCCAGTCGCCGCGAGCACGTGGTTCACCACAGCCCGACTGCTGCTATTCGCCGCTCGCCGCGGTCCAGCGCCAGCGGACGGCCAACCCTCGCCGGGCTGCGCGATCGGGGAGGGCTCGAGCACCTTCAAAGTAGAAGACGCACGACCCTCGAAAGGGACGCAGCGATTTCGTTCGCGTGGGGTGAGATTTTCGATCTGGCCCCGCAGGAGGTGCGAAAACGCCGAGACGATTCTTCCCCGGGGCATTCTCTTGCGTCCCTTCCGTCCGCGATCCGTCCT
This sequence comes from Myxococcota bacterium, assembly GCA_965223565.1. Classification (GTDB taxonomy): domain Bacteria; phylum Myxococcota_A; class UBA9160; order UBA9160; family UBA4427; genus UBA4427. Next base: position 553,212 of record CBDCWV010000015.1, read on the forward strand.
ACAGGACGAGGCGCCGGGTCCCGGGGTCGCAGAGCTCGGCCGATCGTCGCGGCTCTCGTTGGGGCCGAGCCCAAGCCAAAGAGGGAACGCACATGATCTCGAAGGACCTCCTCGCTCGGTTCGCCGTCTGGCTACTGATCCTCCCCGTGCTCTCCACCTTCGCGGGACCCGGTGCGGCCGCCGTCTTCTCCGTGGATTCCACCTCGGCCGTCGGCGACACGGCGCCGGGTGACGGGATCTGTCGCAGCATCGACACGCAGGACTGTACGCTGCGCGCCGCGATCGAGGAGGCGAACGCCCTGCCGGGTCTCGACCATGTCGTCTTCTCGAGCGCGCTTCCCCTCGACCCCGACGGATACGCGCGCATTGCGCCCGCGACGCCGCTGATCGTGACCGACCCCCTCGAGATCGACGGGCGGACCGCACCGAACTTCGACGCAACGCCGGAGATTCCGCAACCGATCGTCCACCTGACGGGCGGAGGACTCCCGCACGACGGCCTGAAATTCACCGCCGGCGCCGGGGGCAGCACGGTTCATGCGCTCGCCATCGTCGACTTCGGCGGGAGCGGCATCCATGTCGAGAGCGGCACGGGTTGGCTGATTCAGGGCTGCCACATCGGTCTCGAGGGAGGCCATCTCGTTCTCGGAAACCAAGGAGATGGAATCGAGTTCGGATTAATGGCCAGAGGCGGCGTAGTCGGAGCGGACTTCGATCCCATGGTCGGGTTCCATGGCGCGGGGAACGTGATCGTGGGCAATCGATCCACGAGTACGAGGGTTGCGCGAGGCCTCGCTCTCGGAGGGGGAGGCCACCGCGCGGCCGGCAACCGGATCGGGACGACGCCCGACGGACGAGCGTCACAGATCGGCGGAATCCCGACCGGCAACCAGACCGGAGTGATGGTCTCGGATGATCTGGGAGAAACGTCGGAGCTGGGATACGCCCGAATGTTGGCATCCGGGAGCGAAGTCTCGCTCGGCAACGTGATCTCTGCGAACGGAGGCGGCGTATTTGTATCCAGCCCTGCCGTCCTGCGTAGCAACTTCGTCGGTACGAGCATCGACGGCGACGCGGGCGACGGCAGCCTTGGAAACCGCCATGACGGAGTCGTACTCCACGACGCCGACGCGTCGCTGATCGAAGACAACGTCGTCTCGGGAAACGGAAACTGCGGGATTCGTGCGGGAGGCCACCCGACCGGTGCGACGTTCGTCGGGAACCGGATCGGGGTCACGGGTGACGCGACGGCCGCGCTGGCCAACGGGGACTGCGGGATCGGCGTCCCGAGTGGGCACTTCGAGGGGAACTGGATCGGAGGCAACGCGGGGAGCGGAATCGTGATCATCGGCAATGACGCTCCCGGTCCGGGGCCCATGACGACGTTTGTGGGCAATTGGATCGGCACGAACGAGGCGGGTGCGGACCTCGGTAACGGGGGCCACGGGATCCACCTCATTGGAGACAACACCCACACGATCGGGGGTGCGACGCCTGGCGACGCCAACACGATCGGATTCAACGCGACGGGCATTCACATGGACCCCAGCGCGGGGGTGCTCCGCGTCGAGGGGAGCTACATCGGCACCGACGTCGACGGCCGCAATCTCGGGAACTCGGGGCCCGGGCTCTCGATCGCGATCGGCGCATCGATCGGCGGCGCGCTTCCGGGCGAAGGCAACGTGATCGGCTTCAACTCCGTGGGGATCGTCGTGGCGGGTGGAAGCCTGAGCGTGCCGTCGACTGTCGAGATCGTGGGCAACTGGATTGGCACCGATGCTTTCGGCCGCGATCTCGGCAATCTCGGCGTGGGGATCGATCTCGTCTCGCTTCCGCTCAGCTTGAGCGCACCGCTCGGCGTTCAGGTCGGCGCCGGGCTCGACACCCTCGCCGCGAACGTCGCGAGTCACGCCAATCACATCTACAACAACGGCGGTGTAGGTGTGAGGGTCGGTCAGAGCTTGCCCCCGCTCGCACCCGCCGTGGAGAACGTCATCCGGGGCAACGCGATTCGGGACAACGGCGGGCTCGCGATCGATCTCCATGCGCCGGGTCCTGGGTCAAACGATTTCCTGGATATCGACGAAGGCACGAACCTCGGCATGAACCATCCCGTGCTGGGGCCCGCCCCGGCGGAATTCGATCCCTACGATGGGACGATTTCGACCGAGTATGTCCTGGACACGGGAACGCGCTTTCCCGTGACGGTCGACTTCTACGCTTCGACCACCTCGGGCACCGAGGAGTGGATCGGCTCGGACCGCTTCGAGAATGGTGACGTCGGGCGAACTCTCTCGGTCGTGCTCGATGCGCCAACGACGGGAATTCCGTACCAGGTCCGCGCGACCGCGACGGACGTCGACGGCAACACGAGTGAGTACGGCGAGCCGATCGCCCTCCCGGAGCCCGCGACGACGCTCGCACTCGTGATCGGTGGAGCCGCCGTCGTGTGCCTACGAGGCCGCGGGCACGGCGACGCTCCACGTGGTCTCCGAATGCAATGACGCCCGACGACGCGAACGTCGAGCAGCAAAGAGGCTCCTTCTCGTCGCCCGCGCCCCGTCGCCCGCCGCAGACGACCGAGCCCGCCAAGCACGCCAATGCATGCCGCCAGACCCAGTCCGACGCTGGGCTCGGGTACGATGTGGACGGCTGCCACATCGGCCGAGCGCCACGCCGGATCTTTGCTGGAGCCATCTCGATCGAGAGTCCAGACCAGCGTGCTCCGGTCGTAGAGAAGAACGTCCTCGTCGTCGAACGGGATCCCATCGACGTGCCCGCTGCCGTCGAAGGACATGGCGAGCTGGTCGCTCGACAGGGCGTGGAGTCCGTCCAGATCGAGGCTTCCGGCGAGACCGGCAAGCTGATTGTCGTGATAGAGCGTGAAGTCGTTCCCGTCGAAGGCGACGATCGCGTCGTCAGGGAACGTCGAGCCTCCGATTCGCGTATCCACGTCGAAGGAGAGGAGCAGCAATGTACCCACGCGGCTAACGGCATCCGTGTCGACCGAGCTCGGGAGCCCCGCCGCCGAGGCATCGAACTCGAGCCAGTAGCGCGTGCCGTCCCAGCCTACGACATCGCCCGGGGTCGCCGTCAGACCGCCGGCGAGCGTGGTGGAAATATCGAGCGAGAGAAGCTCGTCGCCATTTGGGAGAAGGTGGTAGGCGTCGACGCCGACGCGATCTGGCAGTCCCCCCAACATCGCGACTGAAAGCCCGCCCGATCCGGCGTCGACCACGATCTCGTGGTCGTCGTAGGTGGAGCCAGCCAGAAGGATCGAGATATCCGGGGCGAGATCGACGCTCGCCTGCGCCCTGGCCTGCCCGGGCGCCAGCAGCAGAACGAGTGCCAGAAGGACCGCGGGCACTCCGAGGTCGTAGGCGAATCGAGTGGCCAGCATGGCGAGTCGTGAGAAGAGGCCTCGTTGCGTGAGATCGGTCTGCGGGCTCATCGGGTCGCTCCTTTCGCCGGGTGTCGGCGTTCGTCGAGGGGACACGATGCGGGAGCCAGGGCGAATCGGCTTGGAGACGTCATGGAGAAGTGGTGGAGACAGGCAAGCCCCTGAAATCGTTTCGGAATTTCGACCTCCTTTTCTCTTCACGGGCGCCCGTCGTCGCGTGCGTGCGTGGCGCATCCGTCCTTTTCGCTGGGCTCGCGCATGCGCCGCCGAGGCGACCACTGTCGCGCGATCGCATGCCCTCAGCGGCCTCCAGGAGAAGAACCATGCAGAACGATCGAGCTCGACACTTCACTTCGTTTCTCGCCCACGGGAGGCGCTTTCTTGCGCTCACACTCGCGGTGCTGTTCGCCGGTCCGGCGCTCGCCGTGGATGGCGTGATCGAAATCAACCAGGCCAGCGCGGAAGCGGGTGTGGCCCCCGGCGATGCGCCCGGACTTCCCGTGACCTTGACGCTGCGCGGCGGCTACCGCCTAACGGGCGATCTCGCAGTACCGACCGATACGACGGGCATCGTGACCCAGAACGACCAGCTCCACATCGATCGGAACGGGTTCTCGATCGTCGGCGGCGGCGGGACGAGTGGCGTCGTGAGTGAGTGCATCGCCTCCTTCAACGCGAGCGACGGCATCGTCGTGAACGGCGGCGTCGTCAGCCAGAGTCACGCGCGGGAAAACCAGGGCATCGGCGTCTTCGCTCGGTGCTCCACGACCGTGACCCACTGCAATGCGAATTGCAACGGGAGCCATGGAATTCGAGCCGTCGGAGGCCCCATCCTTGGCAACGGTGTCTGGTCGAACGGCGGGTTCGGTCTCGTTGCGAGCTCGAGTACGGCCTATGGCGACAACAGTTTCCTGGACAATTCCGGCGGTCCAACCCAGGTCTCCGGTGGCGTTTCTCTCGGATCGAACGTCTGCGCGGGATCGACGACGGGCTGCTGAGAACGCGTTCTCCGGGGCGTAGGACCAAGCGCGGCCGCCTTGCCCAACGCTTCGCCATCCCACCCTCCGCCACATTGCCGAGGGCCCGGGTAGGCGGGGCCTCGACCGCGGCAGTGCTCTCGTCTTCGAGCGCCATGGGTGACGAGCGAAGCGGACCCTACGGCCGCGCGCCGGGCCGAGAATTCACCCGAAAGGGCCGAAATTCCGGCCCTCTTACTCGAGCCTTTCTCGGGCGATCTGGCGGTGCTCAGGGGCCAGCGGGAGCGCTCGTAACCGCCCGAGAGAGAAGGTGGATCCCCGACATGGATTCGAACCATGATTCACAGATTCAGAGTCTGTTGTCCTGCCGTTAGACGATCGGGGATCGGGCCGTGCGGGCGGTTTGTACCGGATGGCGGCGCGCTCCTCAAGGTGGGCCCGCCGGATCGCGCCCACCGGCTGTCCTCGGGCCGGGGCGTCGCTTAGAATCGGCGCCCTCGAAATCGCCCACCCGTCCCCCCGACCAGGAGCCCCCCGCCATGCCCGCCATGCCCGCCGTGATCGTCGAAAAAGAAGGCCCGGTCCTGACCGTCACCCTGAATCGGCCCGAGAAGAAGAACTGCGTCAACTCCGAGGTGATGTGTCGGCTCTTCGATGCCTGGGTCCAGCTCGACGAGGATTCGGAGCTGCGCGTCGCGATCCTGACGGGGAACGGGGATACGTTCTGCGCGGGGATGGACCTGTCGGAGATTCCGAAGCTGCGGACGGGCAAGCCCGAGAACGAGTGGATGGAACGCGTGATGTCCGACGAGCGGATCTCGCTCGGCTGTTGGCTCAAGACCTATCGGCCGACCAAGCCCGTGATCCTCGCGGCCGAAGGCTTCGCGCGGGCCGGCGGGACGGAGATTCTGCAGGGGACGGATATCCGCGTGGCGGGGGAGAGCGCGATGTTCGGCGTGACCGAGGTCCAGCGCGGGCTCTTTCCGATGGCGGGCTCGGCCGTGCGCTTGCGGCGGCAGATTCCGTATGCGATCGCGGCCGAGATGCTGCTCGCCGGCGAGGATCTGCCGGCCCGGCGTGCCTATGACCTCGGGCTCGTGAATCACGTCGTGCCGGATGGACAGGCGCTCACCAAGGCGCGCGAGATCGCGGAGCGGATCGCGCAGAACGGGCCGCTCGCGGTCGCGGGCATTCTCGCGACCCTGCGTGCGACCGAGACGCTCTCCGAAGAAGAGGCGTTCGAGATCGAGATGCAGCACGGGCTCGCCGTGATGTCCTCGAAGGATGCCGTCGAAGGCCCACGTGCTTTCCTCGAGAAGCGGTCGCCGGTCTTCACGGGCGAATAACGACGAAGCGGCATGGCGGGCGCCGCATGCCGTCGGCTGGTCCTAGCCGCGCGCGTGCGCGTTCCGGTCCGCGACGTGTGACACGCATTCCGCACGTGCCCGTCAAGCGAGATCGCTTCGAATGCAGCCCTCGAGCTCGGTCACGAAATCCGCGCCGAATGCCGTCGCCGGCGTCTGGAAGCCCGCTGTGACCTTTCCGTCGGCGACACGCCGGGCCGCTTCGAGGGCGGCGACGGGTGTCAGGGCGTAGCCGTTCGGCGTCTCGAGCATCGACCGGGCGACGCGGCCATCGCGCCCCTCGACCTCGGCGAGCAGGCAGCTGCGCGCGCCGCTTCGCTCGGCCTCGCTCGGGCCTTCGGGCAGCACGCGGTCGATCTGCCGTTGCAGCGCGTCGACCAGCCGGTCGATCCGGAGGAGCGGCGTGATCAAGCGACTCGCCTTGAGCAGGCCCGGGATCGGTCCCGACAGCACGAAATACACCTCGATATTCGGGATCCCCGTCGAGTGGAACGCGGTCGAGACGTCGCCCCAGGGCATGCCGATCGCGCGCGCCGGACCCGCACCGAAATCGAAATGACGTTCGAGGCTGCCCATCGGTCGACGCACGATCAGCCCGTCTTGACGAATGCGCAGGCCGTCCGCGAAGGCCTCGACGAGGGTCTTCGCCGTGCCGCGTGAGACGCCACCGCCGAGTCCGCCGATCGCGAGCCGCAGCCGCATCGGCTCGTCGACCCGCGCGGCGCTATGCGCCGCGAGACAGTCGCTCGGCACGACGTCGAAGCCGACACCGGGCAGCAGCACGACGCCTGCACTGCGCGCATCCGCGTCGCGGCGCGCGATCGCTTCGAAGACGTCGATCTCGCCCGTGACGTCGAGATAGTGCGTGTTCGTCGCGAGACAGGCGTCGAGCATGGGCCGCACCGTCTTCGAGAAGGGTCCCGCAACGTGCAGCACGGCCGAAAAATCCTCGAGCATCGCCGCGAGCCGTGCCGGGTCGTCGAGCGAGGCGACGCGACTCGGGAGACCGAGCGGTGTGGCCACGCGCTCGAGCTTCTCGGGGCTCCGCCCGGCCAGCACGACGGCCGCGCCGCGGGCGGCAGCTTCGGCGGCGATCAGTCGGCCGGTGTAGCCCGTCGCGCCGTAGACGAGCAGGCGACCGGCGGGGCTCGGGCTCGTCGCATCGCTCGTCATGCGGCGAGCTTAGCGTTCGGGTGGCGCGCGATGGAAGACGGATCGGCTGGCGCCGCGCACGTTCCTTTCAATCGACTCGCCACTCGGTCGGCGTCTCGGGGGCGTAGACACACCAGGTACCCGTCCGGACACTCGCGGCGAGATGGCGAGCGAGGCGGGGATGGACGCCCTCGAGCTGGCGGATCGCGGCGCGGATGCGGGCGGTGACGGTCGAGCGGGCGCGGTCGGCCTCGCTTCCGACGCGGCGCGAGCGTCCGCCGAGCCCGAGGCTCGCAGCCAGGGCGTCCTCGAGCGCTTCGAGCTCGCTGCGCGCTCGGTCGATCGCTGCCTGATCGCCGCGGACCTCTGCGTCTTCACGCTCCGCGCGCAATCGATCGGCGTGCGCGCGGATCTCTTTGCGCGCCCGATCGTCGAGCGCATCGATTCCGTCTTCGCTCGCCGCCGTTCGACCGGCGAGCTCGAGACTGTGGAGCGATTCGTTCGGCTGGGCGAGCAGGCGGGCGAGATCGAGGATGCCCTTGCGCGCGGGAACGAAGCACTCCTGCCCTTCGAAACGCAATTGCCAGAGATCGCCCTCCGGCCGAAACCACGTTTCCTCGTCGGGCGGATCGGTTCCGGGCGAAGCCCGACCGACGGGTTCATTCGGTTCCTCGGTCTCGTCCGAGACCGGGCGCGTGTCGACTGCCTCGATCGACACCGCGTCATCCCGCGCGATCTCCGCGAGTCGAATGGCCACCCACTCCACCGTCTCTCGTCGCGTGGACGACTCCCCTCGCGTGATCGCCGCGGCAAGCCGGTCCTGCGACAATCGGGCGCCGATCGCCTCGTCGCGCGTCGCGAGTAGCTGCGGCTCCTCGCCCCAGGTCGCACGCACCCGCCCCGAAGTCCCGAGCGCGGCCCGTACCTCCGTCGCATCCTCGAGTCGACCGATCCGGGCGAAGAGCGTCGAGGCCGTTCGCAAGACGGCCCCGATCTCGCCCGCCATCTGTCCGCGCCGCCAATGGGCGAGGGCGCGGCCGAGTGCCTGGGCGGCCGCCGTTGGCCGACGCAGACCGAGCTGGCTGAGTGCGATCGCTTGATGGGCGTGGCCGACGCCGAGCGCGAAGCCGATCCGCTCGGCGAGCTCGAGGGCGGCGGTGGCGTCGCGGAGCGCCGACGCCGGATCCGAGACGCATCGGACCCAGGCGCGCGCGACCCGTCCCCAGCTGATCGCGTAGTCGATCCCGAGCGCCTCGGCCTGCGCGAGGCCTTCCTGGATCGTCGCGAGCGCCTCGGCAATTCGTCCCGATTGACTGAGCGACTCGCCGCGCGTGAGCAGCATCTCGGGCACGAAGCCGGGCGCGCTTCGCTCTGCCTCCTCGAGCGTGCGATCGACCCAGGCGATGCCCTCCGGATCGCCTTCGCGCAGACAGTGCTCGGCGACGGCTCGTGCGGCGATCACGCGTGCAACGTGATCCGCTTCGCTCTCGGGCTCGCGTTCGAGGATGGTCTGCGCGAGTGCCCGCGTTTCTTCGCCGCGACCGAGTACACCGACGGTCGTTGCGAGTGAGGCGAGCACCTGCGCCCAATCGGCATGCTTCGCGTCGGGCCATCGCCTGACGACGCGTTCCGAGAGATCCGCGATCTCCTCGGCGTTCTCCTGAACGGAGATCGACCAGAGTGGGATCACGACTGCGAAGGCACGATCGGGCGTATCGTCGCGCTCGAGACAGGTCAGGATCGCCTCGCGGAAGAGCGCCGCGCTCAGATAGTGCCGCGTCAATAGCTCGCTCGGGATCCCGGCTGGTGCCGCCTCACGCACCTCGTTTGCAAGCGCGACGGCGTAGTCGACGCAGACGTCGCGGGCCCAGTCCAGCTGCTCGCGCTCGACGAGGCGATCTCGCCCGAAGGCGGCGAGCGTCTCGAGCAGCCGATACCAGGTGCCGTCGGCGATCGGCTCCGCGACGACGAGCGAGCGGTTGACGAGCCGGTCCATCGCGTCGTGGGCGACATCCCGCGGTCGACCGAGCGCGGCGCAGATCCTGGCCGCCGCATGAATCGAGAACAGGCCGGGGTGGATGCTCAGACAATCGAAGAGCTGCTGATCGTCCTCGTCGAGCAATGCATAGGACCATTCGATCGTCGCGCGCAGTGTCTGATGTCGCGAGTCTTCGGCACGGGGCTTCAATACGAGGGAGGCGAGACTCTCTTCGAGACGTGCGAGCGTCTCACGCGGTGTCGAGCTCCGCGCGCGGGAGGCGGCGATCTCGATCGCGAGCGGGAGGCCGTCGAGACGTCGGCAGAGCGCGTGAATCGTGCGCAGATCGTCGGGCGAGTGCGTCGTCGAGGCACCTGCCTGCTCGGCGCGTTCGCGAAAGAGCCGGACGGCTGGTGCGGCCTCGATCTCCGCGATGTCTTCGCTCGTGGCGAGCGCGAGCGGCTGCAGGGGAAAGATGCGTTCGTCGCGAACGCCGAGGGGCTCGCGGCTGGTGGCCAGGATGCCGAGCGAGGGAAACGCCCGGAGCAGCTTTGCGAGCACGTCCGCGATCGTGTCGAGGACGTGCTCGCAATTGTCGACGACGAGCAGCGTGTCGGCTGGGAGCGCCGAATCCTCGCGGTCGCCGAGGTCCGCGAGTCCGAGCGCTTCGCAGACGACGGCCGTGACGGACTCGCTCCGTCGGAGCGGAGCGAGCTCCGCCACGCGGGGCAGCTCCGCGCGGCCGAAGGCGACCGTGTACGCGAGACTCGACTTGCCGACGCCGCCCGGCCCGACGACGGTCACCAGCCGCGCCTCGCCGGAGAGAATCCGGGCGAGGTCCTCGGCAGCCTCGTCTCGACCGATCAGCCCAGCCATCCCGCCAGGGTAGCGCCGCACGACTGCGCGGAGCATCGAGCCCTGGCTTCGCCTAGCGTTGCGACCGTCGTCGACGCCGACGGTTTGCCAGGCCGAGTCCCGTCGCGCCGATCGCGATCCCGCCTGCGACCGTCGGCTCGGGGACGGACACGCGGACGAGGAAGGGATCGACCGGATCGCTCCCGAGCGTGCCCTGGAAGCCTTCGAGCATCAGGATCCTCCGTTCGGTCCCGATGTCGTTCACGCGATCGAGGTAGGTATTGCTGCCGATCGGACGCAGCACGAGGTAGCCCGCGTCGACGACGTCCTCGCCCGGGGCGAGCGTGACGTTCGCGGCGGCGAAGACCTCGCGCAGATCGATCCGATCCGCCGGCTCGAGATCCACGATCGTGTCGATTCCCGTGTTGGCGGGTAGCTCGAAGACGTCCGCGCCCGGTCCGCCGCTCAGCCGGTCGGCGACGAGGCTGCCGCGCAGGCGATCGTTGCCTTCGCCGCCTTCGAGCTCGAGGCTCGAAACGAGGGGCGAATCGAGCGAGACCCCTTCGATCACGTCGTCGCCGCCGTAGCCGGCGAGCACGACGCGTTCGATCGAATCGGTGGTGAGCGGGACGGCGTCGATTCCGATGCGGCCGACGATCGCCGTCCCGGCGCGAAGCGACACCAGAAGCGCGTCGTTCGAGTCGTCCGCTCCGCGGATCTCGAGCGTGTCGAGATCGGCGCCGCCGAAGATCAGGTCGGCGTCGTCGCCGGCGGACCAGATGATGCGGTCCCGTCCCGCTCGTCCACGGAGGACGTCGACCAACGGCCCACCCTCGAGCACGTCGTCACCCGCCTCGCCGTCGAGCTGGAAGAACGCGGGTCCACCGATCAGGACGTCCCGGCCGTCGCCACCTTCGACGAGGACCGCGAGGTCGGTCTCGAGTGTGCTCGCATCGACGAAGTCGTCTCCGTCCCCGAGCTCGAGCAGGATTTCTTCGATGCCAACGCAGTCGATCTCGGCGGGCGTGATTCCTCCGACCTCGACACGAACCGCCTCGGCGGCGCGGCGGATCCAGATCAGATCGTCGTCGCCGCGGTCGAAGTAGAGGTTGGCCCCGTCGTTGTCGGGACCGCCGTCGAGGAGATCGCTGCCGTCCCCCTCGACCCAGACCAACAAATCACTACCGGGACCTCCGGACACGAAATCGTTGCCCGGGCCGCCCGCGAGCTCGTCGTCGTCGCTCCCGCCAAAGAGCTCGTCGGGGCCTGCACCCCCTTCGATCTCGTCCTTGCCGGCCTGGCCCTCGAAGACGATCGGAATCGTCGCGTCGGAGAAGGAGCGCGCGTCCATCCGGTCCACGTCGTCGCTCCCCCGCGCGCGGATCTCCTCGATCGAATGGAGCATGAGCACATCGACGAGGCCGTTCGTTTCGACGAGGACCCGGGCTCCAGCCTCGTCGTTCTGGACGAAGAAGCTCGTCGGGGTCGCGATGCCAGCGAACGCGCGCAGCAGATCGAAGTCCGGCCCGCCATCGATCGCGTCGCTGGCGTCGCCGTAATTCCAATAGATCTGATCGTCTCCGTCGCCGCCCAACACGAGGTCGTCGCCGCCGCGGGCACGCAGGATGTCGTCGCCCGCCAGACCACGGACGGTCTCGGGCAGAGGCGTGCCGATCAGCACGTCGTTCCCGGCCGTGCCGTCGATCTGCTGGGCGGCGCCTGCGCTCGTGAGAAGGAGGCTCGCGCCGAGCGCGGGCAGGAGGGCGGTCTGGCTTCGTCGTCGGATGGGTCGCATGTCGGACTCCTCGGTCTCGGTCTCGGGCTCGTGCGGCGTCGAGCGACCGCCCGACGCCCTCGATGGCGCCGACCGGCTCCTCCCTTCCGGGAGGACGCACGTCCCAGTTCTCGTTCGTCCATGCGGGCGTGACGTCCGGCCTCACGTCGTGAGGTGCGATCTCACGCCTGGTCGGGCGAGGGGCGCGCGAGCGGCCCACCCGAGCCGGCCGGCAGCGGATCCCGAGAGCGGTCTCGAGATCGACCCCGGTGGGCGACACGACCGGAGCAAGTGATGTGTATTTCCCACCAGATCCGGCGCGAGCGGCGCCGTGACGATTCTTCGGAGGCCGCGCAGCCTCTATCCGAGCCCCTCGCGGAGCAGCTCGCTCGCGGGGCGCTCTCGACACTCGAGCTCTTCGGTGTCTTCCTCGGCCGGCGGCTGGCGATCTACGACGCCCTGCGCGACGGGCGCGCGCGCACGGTCGGCGAGGTCGCAACGTGCTGCGGAATCGATCCGCGTTATGCGCGGGAGTGGCTCGAGCAGCAGGCGGTCGCCGGTGTGCTCGTCGTACGCGAGCTGGCGGATGCGCCCGAGCGACGACGCTACTCACTGCCGGCGCGGAATGCAGCCGCGCTCTGCGACGAAGAAGCGCCCGACTTCGTGGCGGCGCTGGCCGACATTTTGGTCGGCATCGCAAGCGCTCTCCCGGAGGTCGTCGAGGCCTTCCGCACGGGCGGCGGTGTTCCCTACGAACGCTACGGCGTCTATTTCCGCGAGGGTCAGGGTGCAATCAACCGCCCGGCCTGCGCACACGACTTGTGTTCGCGCTGGCTGGGTGCCATCCCGGGTCTCGACGAAACGCTTCGCACGCGCCGAGACGCGCGCATCCTCGACGTCGGCTGCGGCTCGGGCTTCGCGACGATCGCGCTCGCCGACGCCTATCCGGGTGCGCACGTGATCGGATGTGATCTCGACGTCGCCTCGATCGAGGACGCGCGTCGAAACGCGGAGCAGGTTGGCTCGCAGGCTCGCTTCGTCGCGGGAGGAATCGAGTCCGCGGTCGGCGCGGGACACGTCGATCTCGTGCTGCTGCTCGAGGTGCTGCACGACCTGGCGGATCCGGTCGCAGTCCTTTCGGCGGCGCGCGCGGCGCTCGCGCCCGGCGCGAGCGTGCTCGTGGTCGACGAGCGCGTGGCGGAGCGCTTCGTCGCGCCGGGCGATGACCTCGAGCGGCTCATGTACGGCTACAGCATCTCGCATTGCCTGCCGGCGTCGATGGCGACGCCGAACAGTGCAGCGCTCGGGACCGTAATGCGCCCTGCGCAGGTGCGCGCTCTCGCGCGCGAGGCGGGCTTTGCCGCCTGCGACGTGCTCCCGATCGAGCACCCGATGTTTCGGCTCTACCGGCTCCATTAGCCGGCAGATCCCGCGGCGAGGTCGTCGCGGGCCAACTGCTCGTGCGTTTCGACGTTCGAGCCAGAGACGGCCGGCGATCTCTCGTCGGCAGGAGGAGAAGGACGATGTTTGCAATCAACCGAAGAGCTCGGATCGCGCGTGTTCTGGCCGGCGGGATGGCCGCCGCACTCCTGGCGCTCGCCGCGGCGCCGATCGCCTTTGCCGAGGCTAAGGGCGAGGGCGACGCGAGCGCCGCCAAGGCGACCAAGGTCTCGAGCGGATTCGATCGCTGGAAGTGGCATGGCCAGGCGAAGGTCCTGCGTTTCGACATCGCCGAGAACGGGGCGCGCTTCTCGTTCGACAGCGACCCGCTCGACGAGGACGGCCTGCCGGCCTACGGCGGCGAGTTCGTGACCGAAGGGTTCTTGTACCCCTACGGCTTTCTCGACGGTCGCGAGGGCGTCGACGAGAACGGCAACCCCACGTTCCCGGCCGAGGTCGTCGGGCGATGGACCTGCCGCGGTTGGCATGTCGGCGAGGGCGCCAAGACGAAGACGGGTCCCTGGGTCATTACGAACCAGCTCTTCGATCTGGCCGAGCGCTTCGGCAAGCGCACGATCGTGACGGAAGGCTACGAGGTCGTCGACCTCAATGCGCCGATCGATCGTGCCATCACCGGCGGTACGGGCCGCTTCAAGAATGCACGCGGCGATTCGACCCAGCGGATGATCGGATTCAATCCGTCCGCGGGGGTGAATCTGCGGGTCGTTCTTCGGCCGAAGCGCTAGCGCGCGCGATGGCAGGGCTCGAAGAGGAGGGCGGCCTCGAACCTCGACCGCGGGTTGCGGAAGAGGGCGGGGCCGTCTCTCCGTTCGCGCGTGTCGCCGTGGGCGCGGGCGTGAGCATGGGAATGGCCAGGAGCATGGGGACGTCGGTCGGGAAGCTGCGGAGGCTGAGGGAGCGACGGGTCGGCTCGTGCGGTCGCTGCAATCGCCGAGGCGCTCGCGTGATGTGCGAGGGGCCCGACTGGATGGCGCCACGGAGGTTTGCGAGGCTCTGCTCCTTCGACACGCAAACCGTGATTCCCGAGGAGACCAGGATGAAGGCCGCCGTGATGCGCGCGAACGATGCACCGCTCGAGATCGAGGAGCTCGAGATCGACGATCCCGGCCCGGGCGAAGTGCTGCTCAAGACGGCGGCCTCGGGCATCTGTCATTCCGATCTCCACGTGATCGAAGGGGGGCTGCCCATGCCGCCGCCCTGCGTGTTGGGTCACGAGCCGGCAGGTATCGTCGAGGCCGTCGGTCCGGGCGTCGTCGACGTGGCGCCCGGCGACCACGTGATTGCGTGCATCTCGCGATGGTGCGGTGTCTGCAAGTTCTGCACCGAGGGTCGGCCCTATCTCTGTCTGACCTCGTATGAAGGACGGCCCGGCGGCAACCTGACGCCCGCCCTGCGCGACGGTAAGGGCGAGCCCGTCGGCCAGTTCGCGAGCCTCTCGTCGTTCGCCGAGAAGATGCTCACGCCGGAGCGCTCGGTCGTGAAGATCCGTGAGGACATGCCGCTCGATCGGGCGTCGTTGATCGGCTGCGGCGTCACGACCGGAATCGGCGCCGCGCTCAACACGGTCCAGATTCCGCCGGGTGCAAGCGTCGTCATCATCGGCTGCGGCGGCGTCGGCCTGTCGGCGCTCCAGGGCGCGCGCATCACGGGCGCCGGGAAGATCATCGCCGTCGACGCGCAGGCCTGGAAATTCGATCTGGCGCGCGATCTGGGCGCGACCGACTGCGTCGACGCGTCCGAGGGCAACGCCGTCGAAGCCGTGCACGAGTTGACGGCCGGCGGCGCCGATTTCGTTTTCGAGTGCATCGGTCTCGTCCCGACGGTCGAGCAGGCGGTCCAGATGACTGGCCGCGGCGGGACGACCGTGCTCGTCGGCGTCGTGCCGGTCACGCAGAACGTCTCGATCAATGCGGCGGATCTCACGCTCCAGGAGAAGAAGATCACCGGCTCGATCATGGGATCGAACCGCTTCCGCTTCGACATGCCGAAGTACATCGACTTCTATCTCGACGGACGACTGCGGCTCGACGAGATGATCTCGGCGCGGATCTCGCTCGATGAGGTCAATGGTGCGTTCGATGCGATGCGCAAAGGCGAGGCGGCGCGTCAGGTGATCGTGTTCGACTGAGCCCGCGCGTCGCGAGGGAGCGCAGATGGTCAAGGTCATCGTCTTCGTGAAACGCAATCCCGCACTCACACCCGAAGCGTTCCAACGACACTGGCGCGAGGTGCACGCGCGACTCGTCGCCGACACGCCCTCGGTCGCCCGCCACATTCTCCACTACGAGCAGAACCCGCGCTCGAGCGACGACTACGCCCGCAGCGACGTCGATTTCGACGGCGTCGCGATCGCCTGCTACGAGAGTCGCGCCGCGATGGAGGCCCTCTTCCGCGAGCCCGCCTACCTCGAACAGATCCGCCCCGACGAGGAGCGGCTCTCCGACCCGGAGAAGAACGTGTGGATCGTGACCGAGGACGAGCACGTCGTGATCGGCGACGGGCCGGGATGACGGGCCGGCCGGGCGCGACTCGCGCGCGGGCCGCGGACCCGCAGGCTTCTCGGAACGGAGCGCGCAGGCGGGTCGAGCGAATCGGGTCGAGATCGGTTCCGTAGCGGCATCAGGCGGCGCCACCGGGGTCTCGCCGGGGTGGGGCCTCGGCAGAGTCGCCTCTGCCGGGTGATTCGGTAAGCTCGCGAGCCCGCGGAGAGGTGGCCGAGTGGCTGAAGGCGCGCCCCTGCTAAGGGTGTATAGGTAACCCCTATCGAGGGTTCGAATCCCTCCCTCTCCGCCACCCAGGTGACTGGAGCAGAGACTGCTCGTCATCGAAAACTAACAATACCCGAATAGCGCGCGATTCGGGGGGGTGTTGGGGATTTCGTGATTTCGATCGCGAACCAGAGACCGGCCGAATTGCAGCCTGTTCGGCGAATGTTAGTCGGTTGTCTCTGCGGGCCATTTCGGCGCTTCGGGTTGGCGCGGCCGAAGATCCCGAGAGAGCGGCAATGCAAGTTCGCGTCCAGACCAACCAACGTGCGCCGGAACTAACGTTGGAGAGGCGGCCGTAGAATCGTCCCGCGCGGGAATCGCCCGAAGATTCCGGACGTTGCAGGTGAATGATCGGTGCCGTCAAAGGGGCGATGAGTCGCCGCTTTCGATGCAACGGGGGCTCGTCTTACCAGGCTTCGGAGACCGATGCGAAATGCACGATTGCGCGTCGATCTAGCGATTTTCGGCGGTAGAGACGCTCAAGTCCCAGTTGCTGCCGTTTCCTCGTCCTTCTCGTCGAACTGGGCGATCCGGACGTCGGCGTCGGGAAAGTGGGCGATGAGCTCGAGATCGCCACCCAGCGCGCGTACGTACTTCGCGAGCCGACTGAGAAGGATGTCGTCGCGACCTTCGAGTTGGGAGATGGCGCCCTGGGTCACCTCGAGGAGCTCTGCCAACTCGACCTGCGTCTTGCCCGACACCTTCTGCCGGAGCTCCTGAAGCGTCATCTCGAGGAGCGTCTCGCGCACGCGTCGGTCGACGCGCTCGCGGGCCTCGGGGCTCATCTTGTCGCGTAGCTTCTTGAAGGACTTCGCCATGTCGGGGTTACCTCGTTCTGAACCGTGGCCGTTTAGTCGTCCACTTCGCGTGCGATCTCTTCCAGGTGCTCGTCGTAGACCCGGTCTGCTTCCGGGATCATCCTCTCGTAGAAACGACCATCGCCCGTCTTGTCCCCGGCGATGAGCAGGATCGCTTTCCGCAGAGGGTCGAATGCGTAGAAGACCCGGTAGGGTCGTCCTTGATGCTGGACCCGGAGCTCGCGCATGTGCGCGTGTCTCGAGCCGTTGATCTTCGAGCTGTGTGGGTGACCGAGAGCCGTTCCCTTGGCTTCGAGGAGCCCGACCGAATACGCGACGCTCTCTTGCTCGGCTTCGGAGAGGGCTTCCCACCAGGCGCCGAACTCGTCCGTGTACTCGACCTCGGTCAAAGTGGCGCTCCCCGCCAGGTCAGAGATATTAGGGCTGAATAATAATCAGTCAAGGCTAATATCGGATCTCGGGCTGAGAGCTTGAGCCGCGGGACGGACGCGGCAGCACGCCGGCATCCTGCACGCAATCTTGAGCGGGGAGAGCAGGCCTCGAGCTTCGGTCGCTCCGGAAGCTTGGTTCCGGAGCGAGCGTGGCGCGCCAGGAAATCAGATGGTCATCGGACGTCGAGAATCGAGGCGTCCGGATTCGCGCGCAGAACGGCGAGGCCCGATCGAGAGTTTATCGATTCAGGATAAACTCGATAAGGTCGCTCAAATTGGGCCTGTCGAGGCGAATCAAGCCGGTGTCTGTTCCCATTATTCGTCCGGACAGATTCCGGCGCAATTTCCCGATCGAGTAGCGCGATGGTCAAGCTGTTTCTCGCCACTCGTATCGATGATGGAGCCCGCCGACCTTCGGGATGCCGACGACCTCGGCCGTCGACGAGGGTCGGAATGCGGCGGCCCGGCCCCGCGGAGAATCTCGCAGCTCCGTGTGGACTCGGTCGGCGTTGTAGTAGTCGACGTACTCCCGGAGAAGGCGCCGAAGGTGGTCCTCGTTCAGGACGATCACGTGATCGAGTAGCTCTTGTCAAGCGACACCCAGTCCTACGAGTTAAGGCGACACCCACTCTTACGAAGTGTCGCGGTAGCAGAGGCCGCAGGCTGGAGGTCGCCCGGAGGGCGGCCGTAGGCCTGCGGCCTCGGTGTCCTCTTATCCCCGGGCCTCCGTGGCCTGCTCGAGGTCGCGCAGCCGGTAGCTGCGCCCCTTGATGTTGAGCACGTGGCTGTGGTGCAGCAGGCGATCCAGGATCGCCGTCGCCAACACCTCGTCGCCCGCCAGGATCTCCGGCCAGTCCCGGATCCCCTTGTTCGTCGTGATCAGGATCGAGCCCCGCCCGTAGCGGTACGAGACCATCCGGAAGAACAGACTCGCCTCGGTCCGGTCCATCGGCTCGAAGCCCACCTCGTCGATCACGAGCAACGCCACGTTCATGTACTTCTTGCGGCGCAGCCGTGAGGGACCCGCGTCGGCGTCGCGCTTCATCGCCGCAAGCAGATCCTCGAGACGCATGAACAGGACCGAGAACCCGTTCTCGATCGCGCGGACGCCCAACGAGACGGCAAGATGCGTCTTGCCTACGCCGGGCGGGCCCTGGATCAGCAAGCTCTCCTTCTCGCGGATGAACGCGCAGGTCGCCAAGGTCTCGATCCGGCTTCGCTCAACACCCGGCTGGAAGCTGAAGTCGAAGTTGCCGAGCGTCTGGCCCGTGGGCAGACCCGAGAGCTTGAGCGAGGTCTTCACGCGACGCTCCTCTCGGATCGCGAGTTCGCGATCCAGCAGCTCGTCCAGGAACCGGTGCGGCGCGTGATCGTGCTTCGTGGCGTCCGAGACGTGCTCCTGAAGATGGTCCGCCGCGTGTTGCAGGTTCAGCCTGACCAGCCGCTCCTGCGTCGCGTCGAGGTCCACCTTCGGGGGCTTCTTCGTCGTGGTCGTCGTCGTGGTGGGGCTGCTCATCGGGCCACCTCCGCGTAGGCGGCATACTGATCGATGGGACGCGCCTCAGGTGCCATCGCCGCGATCTCCTGCAGGCGCCTTCCCATCCGCCCAAGCGGCGTCGGCGGCAGGATCCGCTCCGTGGCTTCGCCCTCGAAGTGACGTTCGTCGAGCACCAGGGTCCGTTCCGTGTGCCGCGGATGCTCGGCCACGATATCGCCCTCGGCGATCACCTGGACCGTCTCGGAGCAGCCGCGGACCTCGACGCGGCTGCCCACGAGGCGGAACGGCACGGAGTAGCGGCGCCCCTCGAACGCGATCAAGCAGTCCTTCGAGACGGGACGCGTCCCCGACAGGTCGAAGGGCTCGGGCAGGTACACGGGAAGCGACGACAGGTGCGCCTTCTCGACCTGCCAGCTCTCGTAGACGCTCTGCCCCGTGGCGGGGCACTTCCGCCGCCGGCTCGACCGGACGACCCGGTCGTCCGTCCAGGCCTGCAGCTCTCGCACGTCGCGCCAGTGCTGCGCGTAGGGGTTGGCATCGAGCCGCTGGTGCCGGATCAGCCGCTCCACCTTGCCCTTGTGCTCGGGCGATCGCGGCGCGCACACGTCCACGTGGAAGCGCATCATCGTCGCATAGCGGCCATAGGCGGGATGAACCGTGCCCGAGACGCCAGCGCCTCGCGAGACGGCCGTCTTCTCGTTGTCGACGCGAACGATCGCGGGGACGCCCTCCAGTCGGGAGAAGGCTTCGTTGTGGACACGGAGCCAGGCGAGCTCGTGCTTGCGTGCCGACCACACGACGGCGTCGTAGCGCGAGTGCGAGAGCTCGAGGTGGAACGCGTAGAGCGTTATCTCGCGCCCACCCACCTGGAGCCCGCGGAACTCGCCCCAGTCGGCCTGCGCCTGCGCGCCGGGCGGCGTCTCGACGCGACGGCGGGCCCGCTGCTTCGGGACCGGATAGCGCTTCTTGAAGAAGCGCTGAACCGAGCGCAGGCTGCCCGGGTAGTCGTGCTCCTCGACGAGCCAGGTGTGGAGCGCGGCCAGGTTCAGCCGATCGCGGTCATCCCGTCGCTCGAGCCAGGTCTCGATCGCCGACGCCCAGTCCTCGGCGCGGCATCGCTGCCGGGCCCTTCCATCCTCGGCCCCTGCGGCCTGGCGCCGCAGGTGGTACCGGACCGCGCCTTCCGTCACGTCCAGCTGCCGAGCAATCTCGCTCGTCGCGATCCCTCGCCGCGACAGTTCTCCAATCGTCATCCGAGCCTCCAGTCCAAGCTTGCCCGCCATCCAAGACCCTCCCCACCGTGGGGAGAGACTCGCACCGCGAGCACTCTCTCAGGCTCGTAAGACTGGGTGTCGCCTTAGCGACAGAATGCAGTGTCGTTCTACAGCCGTCGATGATCGAGTGATTGATGGCGTTTCGAATGCGCTCGACGGCCCGGCTCGTGTCGGTCATGGATCGCGTCGGCAATGTTCGCGACTCAAGCGGGCTGACCGACGTTGTAGAGCCGTGCGGCGTTGTCGAAGAGGAGCTTGCGGCGATGGTCGGGCGTCGCGTTGGCGAGGCCGGCGTCGATTCGCTCCCGGACGTCTCCGTAGAGACAGACCGGGTGTGGGTAGTCGGTCTCGAAGAGGATGTTGTCCACCGGAAGCAGGTCGAGCAGGTGACGCGGGGCGAACTCCTCGAACCAGTAGCAGGCGTATACCTGGCGTCGGAAGTACTCGCTGGGCTTCATGTCGAACTCCGGTCGCTGCTGTGCGACCTGGCCGTAGCCAAAGGTGTAGTCCGCGGCCTCGAGCAGGTAGGGAAGGAAGCCGATGCCGCTCTCGATCGAGACGAACTTGAGGTTCGGGTAGCGCGGCAGGACGCCCGAGAAGAGCAGGTCGATGAGCTGCCGCCCATTCTCGAGGAAGAGGCCAATCGAGGTCTGCGCGTTGATTCCGCCGGGTCCGTAGAGCGCGAGACGCTCGGGGGTCCAGTCGTTGCTGGTGAATTCGCCGGAGCCGATGTGAAAGCTGATCGGCAGGTCGTGCGCCTGTGCGCATTCCCAGAGAGGATTCCAGTGGGGGCTGGCGAGGGCGGGCATGCCGTGGTCTTGTGGGGCGCCCGTGAACAGCACGCCCTTGTGTCCCCGCTTTGCACAGCGCTCGACCTCCTCGACCGTGGCCTCCACGTCCCAGAACGGCGTGGCGGTAATCGGAATGAAGCGATCGGGCGCCGGCTCACACCAATCGGTCAAGAAGTCGTTGTAGGCCCGCACGCAGGCGAGCATCAGCTCGGGGTCCTCGAGTGCCAGGAACGCCTGGGAGCCGAAGCCGCCGACGTTCGGATACAGGGCCATTGCCCAGATCTTGAGCGAGTCCATGTAATCGAGGCGAGCGTGGGCGTCGTGTGCCGCCTTCGGGATCTCGTCGAAGCCGGCGGGCGCGGCGGGGAAGGGTTCGGGCCAACCGGCGACGGCAGTATGACCGACCGGGATCCCTGCCTGCTTTTCGTCACCGATCACCCAGACCTCGAAGCCGCGCTCCTCGTCGCGCTCGATGGTCGGCGCTCTGTCGTGCCACTTCCTGGGTAGGCGGCTGGTGAAGAGGTCCGGCGGCTCGGAGATGTGGGTATCGTTGTCGATCACCCAGTCCTGGATCGGTTCCTGGTCGACGGCTGCGGGGGTCGTGGTCATCGGTTCGGTCTCCTCATGGGCGGCGCACCGCTCACGCATTCAGGCCATCAGCTCGAAGTCCTCGAGCTTCGGCCGGCTCATCTCGTCGAGGAATCGCTGCCAACTGAACGGCCAGCTTGCGGGCACTCCGTCGGCGTCGAGGTACCAACTGTTGCAGCCC
Organism: Myxococcota bacterium; assembly: GCA_965223565.1. GTDB lineage: Bacteria > Myxococcota_A > UBA9160 > UBA9160 > UBA4427 > UBA4427. The sequence continues at coordinate 574,522 of CBDCWV010000015.1, forward strand.
GAAGCCCATACGGTATTACGAGCCGCCTCGATACGCTCGGCCTCGAATCGACGCATCGCTTCCGGGCTCGCGCTGACCTCGCGGCAGCGCCCCTCGCGAACGAGATCGATCAGCTGCCCGATGTACTCCATCTGCCGCTCCGCGATATCGATCAACGAAAAGTTGCCAACGGGCCCGTTGGGTCCGTTCAGCATGAACATGTTGGGGAAGTCGGGGATCGAGATCGCCAGGTAGGCCTGCGGGCTCTTTTCCCAAACGGCTTCCAGCGTGACGCCATCTCGCCCGACCATCTCCATGGGTCGCATGAAGCGGTCCGCCCGGAAGCCCGTCGCCAGCGCGAGGACGTCGAGTTCGACCAGGCGGCCGTTCGCCAGGCGTACACCGCCTGCTTCGACCCGCTCGATCGGGTCCGTGACGAGCTCCGCATTCGGATGCTGGATCGCCTCGTAGTAGTCGGGGGAAAAGATCAGGCGTTTGCAGGCCGCGCGATAGGTCGGCCGGAGCCGCTCGCGAAGTGCGGGGTCGGCGACGCTCTGCTCGAGATTCTCGAGCACCGAAGCTTCGATCTCCGCCATTTCGGGGGAGTCCGGATGGGTGATCGCGTACGTGAAACGCCCGACGCCCTCGTCCGAAGCGAAGGCCGATCGGATCTCCCGGAGCAGCTCCGGGTGCTCGCGGTACTCGGCCTTCTCTTCTTCGGAATAGGCGGGGTTCTCCGAGGGCATGATCCACTGCGCCGTGCGCTGGAACTGGTAGAGCGCCCCGGCTCGCGACGCGAGTGCCGAGACGATCTGGACGCCCGTGGAGCCGTTGCCGACGATCCCGATGCGGCGGCCGTCGAGTGGGACGCTGTGGTCCCAACGGGCGGTGTGGAAGAGGGCGCCCTCGAAATCGTCCAAGCCCGCGATCTCGGGATAGCTCGGTGCGTGGAGCACGCCGGTTGCGGCGATCAAGAAGTCGGCAACGTCCTTGCCGCCACGCTTCGTCTCGAGTCGCCAGCGTCCGTCCAGGAACTCGGCGCGGGCGATCTCCTCCTCGAACCGGATCGTCTCGCCGAGGCCGTATTTCTCGACGACGCCCTCGAAGTAGGCCTGGATCTCGTCGCCGGGTGGATAGCGATGGCTCCAGTCGGGATTCGGTTCGAACGTGTAGGTATAGGAATGCGACGGCACGTCGCAGGTGAGACCCGGGTAGGTGTTCTCCCGCCAGGTTCCCCCGATCCGGTCGGCCTTCTCGTAGATCGTGACGTCGGAGAATCCAGCCTCACGCAGCTTGATCGCACTGAGGATGCCGGCCATCCCCGCGCCGATGATCACGAAGCGCAGATCGTTCGTCTTTCCATCGTTCGCCATCTTCCTTCCTCCGATCGGCACGCGCGAAGGGCGCGTGCGTGTTCATCGCCGGCCCAGGGCGAGCTCCGCCGTGATCGCGAGATCCTGCATGACGTCCTCCGGCGTTCGACGCCCGGCTGCCATCTGGATCAGCGACGAGAAGAGAACGTGGCCGAGCACCATGCCGAGCAGATCCGTATCGAGCTCGCCTTCGGGATCGATGACGGTCTCGAGGTAGCCGCTCACGATCGACGAGAGCTGCCGCTGTGTCACGTCGACGCCGACGTCCGGCGTCGCGACCGCCTGCATCGCGGCGCGCAGGAGCTCGGGCTCCGCCTCCGCCGCATCGACGACCGCTCGCAGGGTCGTGATCACGCGGTCCAGCAGCTCCCCCTTCGCGGGGGGCGCGGAGCGCATCGCCTCCTGGATCTCCTGCCCCCAGCGCAGAATTGCGGCGGCGATCAGGTGGTCTTTCGAGCCGAAGTGGTGATAGACGGTGGCGCGGGCGACGCCTGCCTGCTCGCGCACGGCATCGATCGTCACGGCCGCGTACCCGCCGGTCCGCGCGAGTTCGTAGGCCGCGTCGACGAGCCGCGCCCGCCGGGACGCCTGAGCTGGCGTGAGGCGTCGACCGACGGTGGCAACACCGCCCGATCCGGGCTGGGCACGCGAATTCTGTACCATGGTCTAGACTGTAGTCTGGTCTTGGCCGAGCGCAATGCGGGCGGGTCGCGGGAATGAAGCGATTCCGCGGGCGCTTGCGTGCGCGGAGATTCGGATTCGAACGTCCGCCTGGCTCGCTGGGGCCACATTCTCTCGTTCGCGGACACGACGAGATCGGGACGCGGTTCGCTGTGCGGCTGAGCCAGATTGCCGTCGACCGATCCGCGCGCGACGTCGACGGTCTTCGGCCGAACTCGTATGCGTTGCGCTTATCGTCGAGACTCGACGATTCGTCGGCGGCGCGACGATCGGATCGTCCCGCCGGAAAATCGCGTGAACCGATTCCAACGAATGGCGAGCCAGACGAAGCCGGTGCCGAGAATCGGCGCGACGCTCCAGGCGGTCGTTTCACCCAACAGTGCGAAGGGCGCGAGCGGCATGACGCTCGCGCGCACCAACTCCGATCCAAGCGCCCAGCGCCTTCTGTCGAATAGCCCCCCGAGGTTCATGAGACCCCACACGACGAGTCCCGCGCTTATGACCCTCGTCTCGATTCCGTATCTGCCTTCGAAGAACACCAATGCGACCGTCGCGAGAACGAGCAACCCGAGCTGGAACAGCGCGTAGCCCGCCAGCTCGGGCGGATGGGCGAGTCCGTACTTGCTGATGGGCTCCTCGATCGGCGGGGGCGGGCGAACGCCTCCTTGATCCTGCGGATACCAGCCCGGTGGCTTCAGGAAGGTGCGGAGCTTGTCGAGTGGGTTCCGGGTGCGATGGGCGGTTCGCGCGAGCTCCACCCAGTAGTGGAGATTCGCCCAGATGGGATTCCAGCTCTCGAGTGGCGTGGTGATCCCATAGATGACGGGCTCGGTCTCGCGTTGAAAGGTGCCGAAGAGTCGATCCCAGACGATGAAGGTGCCGCCGTGATTGCGATCGATATAGATCGGATTGCGACCGTGGTGGACGCGGTGATGGGACGGCGTGACGAGCACGGCCTCGAGTGGTCCCAGGCTTCCGATCATCTGGGTATGGAGCCAGAACTGGTAGATCGTCTTGATCGAGAAGCAGGCGAGGTAGACAGCTGGGGGAAAGCCGAGGAAGGCCAGAGGCCAGTAGAAGACGCACCCCAGGAAGGGTTGGAGCGTACTCTGACGCAACGCGACGGCGAGGTTGTAGTCCTCGCTCTGGTGATGGACGACATGCGCCGCCCAGAGGAAATTGACTTCGTGACTGAGTCGGTGGAACCAGTAGTAGGCGAGATCCACGCCGACGAAGCAGGTGAGCCAGACGGCGGGTTCGCCAGCGGAAAGGTCGGCGATCCGCAGGTGTTCGTGGATCGCGAGGAAGCCCGCGACGACGATCCCTCTCGATAGCAGCAGGGTGAGCTGCATGAGCAAGCCCGTGCTGATGTCGTTGATCGCGTCGTCGACGCGATAGTGTCCGAGACGCCTTCGTCGCGAGATCCAGAGCTCGACGCCGATCAGAGCGAAATAGGCAGGTCCCGCGAGTGCCGTGTAGTCAGGCTCCATGGCGGCCCTTAGAGCCCGACCTCACGGGCGATCATGTTTCGCTGCAGCTCGCTCGAGCCTTCGCCCAGCTCGAACACTTTGCAGTCACGGTAGTAGCGCTGGATCGGCGAATCGCTCATGAAGCCACTCGCCCCGTGGTAGTGGAGTGCGCGCTCGACGATCCGTGTACACGTCTCCGTCGCGTGGAGCTTCGCCATCGAGGCTTCGCGCGAGTGCGGCAGGCCTCGATCTGCCGCGACGGCCGCACGGTGGCAGAGGAGTCGCGCCGCCTCGATTTGGACGGCCATGTCGGCCACGCCGAAGCGAACGGCCTGGAACGAGCCGATCGGCTGGCCGAACTGGATACGCTCGCCGGCGTGTGAAACCGTGGCTTCGAACGCTGCCCGCGCAACGCCGATCGCGAAGGCGGCGGAGGCGATGCGTCCGAGGGTGAGCGTTGCGAGCGAGTCGAGGAATCCCGAGTGCAGGCGACCGATCAGGTGGCTCGACGGAATGCGACAGCCCGTGAAGACGAGCTCGCCCATCTCGGACGCGCGCACACCGAGCTTCGAGAGCGAGGCGCCGAGGCGGAACCCCGGACGGTCGGTCTCGACGAGGAAGAGAGAGAGGCCTTTGATGCCCCGGTCGGGTGCCGTCGAGGCGACGACGACCAGGAAGTCGGCGATCGGGCCGTTCGTGATGAAGAGCTTCGATCCGTCGAGCACGTAGCCGTCGCCCTCGGCCACGGCACGGGTTACGATCGCCCCTGCGTCGGATCCGGCGCCGGCCTCGGCGAAGGCCCACGCTCCGATCCGGTCCCCACGCAGCGCGGTCGGCAGCCACTCGCGCCGGAGCTCCTCGCTGGCGAAGGCGTGGAGCGCCGCGCAGGCAAGCGCCATGTGGACGTAGATGCCGAGCGCGATGCCGCCCGAGCCGTAGGCGAGCTCCTCGCAGAGGATCGCGTAGTCGAGGTTCGTCCCGCCCACGCCACCGACCGACTCGGGAAAGGGCAGACCGAGGTATCCGAGCTCGCCGAGGCGCGGGAAGAGCTCGACGGGATAGCGCTCCTCTTCGTCACAAGCGGGGGCGAGCGGCGTGATCTCCTTCGCGACGAAGTCACGGAGCGCACGCTGGAGCTCCCGCTGCTCGTCGCTCAAGTAGAAGTCGGCTTCGGCCATCGGTGCTCTCCGTCAGCGTCCACGAAAGACGGGCGGTCGCTTTTCCTGGAAGGCGGCAACTCCCTCCTGGTGGTCTTCGGTCTGGATGCACTGCACCTGCGCGAAGATCTCGAACTCGAACTCGGCGTCCATGTCGACGCCGAGCGAGCGGTGGATCGCGCGCTTGGTCCAACGATGGGCGATCGGCGGTCCTGCTGCGATCTGCCGAGCGAGGCCGGCCACCGCGGCCGGAAACTCGTCCGGCGGCACGACCCGGTGGACGAGGCCGATCTCGAGGGCCTCCGCGGCGGACACGAGTCGGCCGGTGAACATCAGGTCCGTGGCCGTGCCCAGGCCGACGAGGCGCGGCAGGAACCAGCCGGCGGACATGTCACAGCCCGCGAGCCCGATCGGCGTGAAGGGTGCGCCCATTCGGATGCCCTCCGCTGCCACCCGGAAGTCGCACGCCATGGCGAGTCCCATGCCTCCGCCGACGGCGTCCCCGTGGAGCGCGGCGATGACGGGCTTGTCCATTCCGACGATCGACCGAACCGGGTCGAGGTAGCGACGGACGATCGGCTCCCAGGCCTGTGGCTCCCGCTCGACCATCTCGGCCTGATCCGCTCCCGCGCAGAAGCGTTTGCCGGCGCCGGCGAGCACGACGACGCGCACGTCAGCGTGCTCGGCGAGCTCGTCGAGTGCCGCGACGAGTCGATCGACGGTCGTGATCGCCAGGGTGTTGAGGCGTTCGGGGCGATTCAGCGTGATCGTGCCGATGCCCGCATCGACGTTGACCAGGATCTCGTCGCTCATCGGGATGGCTCCGGAGTCGTGGGGAGGATGACGGTACGCCCCGGGCCGCCCGGGGCGTCGAAGAGACGGGGTGCCTCCTCGAGCGTGACTTCGCGCTGGACGGATCGCGACACGTCGAGCCGGCCGCGACCGATCAGATCGAGCACGGTCGCGATCTCGCGTGGCGTCGAGCCGAAGGAGCCCAGGATCGAGAGCTCGGTCCCGACGAAGCGGGCGAGGGGAGGGAGGATCGGTCGCGCCTGGCCGACGCCGACCACGACGAGTCGACCGCCCGTGGCGAGTGCGCCGAGTCCGAGCTCGACCGTCTCGGAACGACCGACACACTCGAGTGCCAATGTCGCGCCCCGCGCCAGACGGCGGAGCGCCCGGACGGGATCGTCTTCGACACTCGGATCCAGCACGGCGTCGGCTCCGACGGCGAGCGCTTCCTTGCGGGCCGGCTCCGAAGGGTCGACGGCGATGATGCACACAGCGCCCGCGATGCGTGCAAGCTGGATGGCGTGGAGGCCGAGTCCGCCCGCTCCGAGGACGACGACGGTCTCTCCCGGACGGAGTCGTCCGACGGTCCAGACGGCATGCAAGGGGGTCGCGATCGCGTCCGAGGCGATCGCCCCGATCGGGCTGGGCACGACCTCGGGCAGCGATACGAGACAGCTCGTCGGCAGCGCGATCTGCTCCGCAAATCCGCCGGGCCTCGCCATGCCGAGCACGGCCGGCTTGCGACAGCGATTGGAGGCACCCGCGACGCAGGCCGGGCAGACGCCGCAGGTCACCTGACCGAAGCACGCGACGCGCTGGCCGATCTGCCAGCCCTCGACCTTCGCGCCCGTCGCCAGGACGGTCCCCGCGATCTCGTGTCCCGGCACGGTGCCCGCTGGTACACCGAGCTCCCCCGCCACGATGTGGCGGTCGGTTCCGCACACGCCCGCCGCGTCGACGCGAAGGAGGACCTCGCCCTCGTCGGGCACCGGCGCATCGAGCTCCTCGACGGCCAGCTCCCCCGGGCCCTGATAGACGAGCGCTCTCATCCCATCCCCATGAAGCGCGCGATGATGTTGCGTTGGATCTGGCTCGTGCCGCCCCCGAGCTCGCAGCCGCGAACTTCGAGCACGCGGCGCATGAAGTGGGAGTCGCGCTCGTAGCCGCGAGAGCCGGCGCACTGCATCGCGGCGCTCGTCGCCCGCGCCGCCACGTTGTTGGCCAGCATCTTGGCCATCGACGCCTCCTTCGGGCAGGGTCCCTCGACGTCGCGCTTGTGCGCCGCCGCGTAGACGAGCAGCCGCGCGGCGGCGACCTCCGCTTCGGCCTCGGCGAGCGGATGGGATACGGCCTGGTAGCGGCTGATGGGCTTGCCGTATTGCTGACGGCCGGTCGCGTACCGGACACCGTCGTCGATCGCGGCTTGAGCGACCCCGATCGTCTGCGCAGCGTTGGCCAGGCGCTCCGGGTCCATCAGTCGAGCGAGATTCATCCAGCCCTCGTCGAGTGGACCGAGCAGGGCATCGTCGGAAACCACGACGCCGTCGTAGTGGACTTCGTTGACCATCAGCGCGCGCATCGCGGCGTAGCGCTTCCGCTCGAAGCGCGGTCCATCCGGGCCATTGTCGACGAGGAAGAGACTGATTCCCTTCTGTCGTGGCCCGTCCGCGTAGCTCGCCGTTCGGGCGGCGGTGATGATGACCTCGGCGCGCTCCGCGCCCGAGATCGGTCCCTTCACACCGTCGATTCGCCATCCGCCCTCGACGCGCTCTGCTCGGGTCTCCATCCCGGCAAAGTCGGAGCCCGCCCCCGGCTCGGACATCGCGAGCGCAAAGCGCTTGTCGCCGCTCACGATAGAGGGCAGATAGCGCGCCGCCTGAGTCTCGGAGCCGCAGATGTGGAGCGCATGCGATCCAAAGATCGTGCCCGTGATATAGAGGGTCGAGAGCGAGATCGACGTTCGGCCGACCTCCTCGACGAAGACACACAGGTCGAGGACCGAGCCGTCGGAGCCGCCGTGCTCCTTCGGCACGGGGATGCCGGTCCATCCGCGCTTCGCGCACTCGCGGTAGAAGTCGTCGGGGTACTCCTCGTCATCCTCCATCTGGAGGATGCGTTCGGGTGGGTACTCCGTGTCGAGGAAGCGTCGGACGTCGGCACGGAGATCGAGCTGCTCGGGGGACAAATAGACGTCCATGGCTTCTCCTCCCTAACGTCCCTGGAAGACCGGTGGACGTTTGTTTCGAGCGGCGTCGAGTCCTTCGCGGAACGCCTTCGAACGGACACGATTCGCCTGGACCCGCGCCTCGGGATCCTTGCCGACGTGCTCGCACGCCGCGATCAGATCGTCGAACGCCTGCTCGTCGAGTGCGTTGCGGACTTCGGGACGACGAATCGTGAGCCGGTCGATTCGGCGCGCGTCGCGGTCGAGGGTGAGCAAGTCAGCCATCGATCTTGAAGATGCGCGCCGCGTTATCGCGCAGGATCTTGCGCGTGGCTTGCGCGGAGAAGCCGCAGTCGTAGACGTCCTCGACCGTGCGGTCGAAGGGCAGGAGCGGGTAGTCCGTCCCCCAGACCATCTTGTCCTGGCCGTAGCCGCCCGCGAACTTCTTGACGCCTTCGGGCCATTGACGCGCGGGTCGCGCAGAGGACTCGACGTACACGTTCGGATGCTTCCAGGCGAGGATCATCATCTCCTCCTCCCACGGGTTGCCCACGTGGGTGCCGAGGATCTTGAGCTCGGGGAAGGTCAGGGCGACTTCGTCGAGATAGATCGGCCGACCGCATTCCGAGGGCAGCAGCGGACCGGTATGGCCCACCTGGATCGCGATCGGGATGTCGTACTCGCAGCACGCGACGTAGAAGGGCCAGTACATCCGGTCCGTCGGGGGCGGCGCCGTCGTTCGGCCGTCTCCGTACTGGTAGGGCTCGAGACGGAAGGCGCGATAGCCGAGCTCCTCGACACAGCGTCGAAACTCGCTCATCGCGGGCATCGGATCGCGGATGTCGACCGTGAAGCAGCCGATGAAGCGATCGGGCGCCTGCTTGACGTAGGCCGCCGTCTCGTCGTTGTCCACGACCCAGGTGTCGAGGAACTTGAAGGACGAGGCGACACCGATGTCCACGCCGGCCGCATCCATCTCGTCGATGATCGCGTCGAGGGTGAACCCCTTGCGGAATCGCTCCTCGACGCCGTACTTGCGGAAGATGTGCCAGAACGAGTCCGGCCAGCGGCTCGCCGTCTCGGGCGCCATGATCGACATCCACGCATCGATGGCACCTACGCGTTCGGAACTCGTCATACGACCTCCTTCGTGCTTGCGAGTGCACGCGAGATGATCTCGCGCATGATCTCGGACGTCCCCGCGCCGATCGAGAAGCCGGCGACGTCGCGGTAGTAGCGGGGCACGGGAGACTCCTCCATCTGCCCGTAGCCTCCATGGAGCTGCAACACCTCCGACGCGACCGACTGCACGGCCGAAGCGGCGTGGAGCTTCGCCATCGACACGACCATGTCGGCGGTGGGGTCGCGATCCGAGAGCAGGCGCGCGGCGTGATAGTTCAGACAGCGGGTCGCTTCGAGCTGGGTCGCCATGTCCGCGAGTCGATGGCGCCAGGTCTGGAAGCCCAGGAGCGTCGCCCCGAACGCTTTCCGGTCGTGCGCGTAGTCGAGGCCGAGCTCGATCAGACGCTCCATGATGCCGACGGCGAAAGCGGCGATGACCAGACGTTCGCCGCCGAAGTGCGAGAGGATGTATCGCATGCCCCGCCCCTCCTCGCCGACGAGGTGGGAGGTCGGGATGCGACACTCGTCGAAGAAGAGCTCGCCCGTGTCGGACGCGCGGGCGCCCAGCTTGTCGAGCTGGCGGCCGACGTGGAAGCCCTTCGTGTCGGTCGGGAAGACGACGAGCGAGATCCCGCGCGCCCCCGCTTCTCCGGTTCGGACCGCGAGGGTGATGAAGTCTGCTTGTGTGCCGTTCGTGATGAAGGTCTTCTGGCCGCTGATCACGAAATCTCCGCCCTCGCGTCGCGCCCTGGTCGTGATGGCCGAGACGTCGGAGCCTGCCCCCGGCTCGGAGACCCCGATCGAGCCGATCAGCTCGCCGCGGATCGCCGGCACGAGCCACGCTTGCTTGAGCTCGTCGCTCGCCTCGTCCGCGATCGCGGAGAGGGCAAATTCGGACTGGGCCATCAGCCCGACCGCGGTCCCCACCGAGTCTCCCTTCGCGAGCTCCTCGCAGAGGACGCAGGTGGCGAGGAAGTCGAGCTCGCTGCCGCCCCAGCGCTCCTCGTATCGCATGCCCAGGAATCCGGCGTCGCCGGCGGCGCGATAGAGCTCGCGGGGCGGGGCCCCCCGCGCCTCCCAATCGGACGCTCGGGGTCGGATCTCCCGATCGACGAACGCTGCGGCGCTCATGCGGATCGCCTCGTGCTCTTCGCCGAGGTGAATCGAGGGGGGACGAGGGAGGGCCATGGGCTTCCTGATCGCTTTGACTTATGACCAATATGCTAATACAGTCAGTCCTAGTCAACCTCATCGAGATCTAATAGGCTGACTGGCAGTAATAACTGGCAGCGATACTGGCGGTAATGAGAGTGGCTGGAGGAGCGAGAACCCGATGAGCGAGGCCCTCCCCGTGGCACCCGATCGCCGGCTGATCGAGGCGGCCGAGTCCCAGTTTCGACGCTTCGGCTATCGGCGGACCACGATCGACGACATCACGGCGGAGGCCGGCACCGGCAAGGGCAGTCTCTACCTGCACTTCGAATCCAAGCAGTCGGTCTACCTGGCCGTCGTCGAACGATCTCTCGATCGCTTCGTGGAGGCGGCTTCGCACCTGCTCGACGGCGACGCGCCCGTCCCGACTCGCCTGCGCGAGCTCGTCGAGCTCACGATCGAGCACTACGGCGAGGACGAGCTGCTGGGCGCGTCGCTCTTCGGGAAGGCGGGGCTCGTCGACGGCGACGTCGCACGAATCGCGGCGGACCACCAGCGGACGCGCATCCGCGCCCTGCTCGCCGAGCTCCTCACCCGAGGCCAGCGAGAAGGTTCGGTCCGCTCGGACATCGATGTCGGATCGGCCTCCGCCGTGCTCTTCGAGATCGGTTGGGCCGTCGTCCGCACGGCGCTCGAGGGCGACAGCGAGATCCCCCTGGATCAGGCACTGACGACGCTCAACCAGGTCGTCGGTCTCGGCCTGATCCCCAGAAGCTGAGGTAGAGAAAACCCGTGGACAACGAGAAGATCATCCGTGAATTCATCGAAGCCTGGTCGAGACTCGACCCGGAAGAGCTCGCCGCCTATTTCACCGAGGACGGCGTGTACCACAACATGCCGAGCGGCCCGGTCGCCGGTCGGGAGAACGTGAAGAACATGATCGCCGGCTTCATCGCCTCGTGGACAGAGACGACCTGGGATGTCCTCAACCTGATGTCGGCCGGTGACGTCGTGATCGCCGAGCGTCTCGATCGGACGAAGGCCGGCGACAAGGGTGTCGACCTCCCCTGTACGGGCGTCTTCGAGATGCAGGACGGGAAGATCAAGGTGTGGCGCGACTACTTCGATCTCGGCACCTACGTGAAAGGCATGAGCTAGCCCTGATCCGTCATTGGATCTCGGCTTCGAAGGGAAGTGTCGACGTTGTTGGACGATCAAGGCGAACGCGCGGTCTTGGCTCGAACGAGGGTTTTTCTGGCAGTAGAGACGCTCAGATCCCTGTCGCCGCCGTGTACTCGCAAGATTCAGGAATCGCGTTGTCGCTCCCGGAGCCAGACACGACTGCAGGACGCGCGATCTCGACCGGCGTGCTGGCTCTTTTCGGGCGGGTTGGTCGACGAGATCGGGAGGACTCGATCTGAACCGAAGCTGCTCGAGCGAGGAATAGCCTCCTCGCGGCAGTCTTCAGATCTCGCGCCGCGCGACCGATCCGCCGTGACATCCTCCGCAGGCAAAGCCTCCGGCAAACCCGGGGTGGTTCAGTCTCCGAAATTCCCGAGCCGAACACGCGCGATCCGCTGTCGGATACGGCCGCGTGTCTGTCCGTCGCGCAGATTGCGAAACCAGTTCGTGAATGGCTCCGTGCCGTCCAGTCGGGTGTAGATTCGGACATCCTGTTCAGGCGGCACACAGCGGATGCGGCCTAAGAGCTACTTGCGGCGGCCAGGCATCTCGCCAGCAAGAGGTAGCGGGCGAGCCGTAGCCCGGCGGATTCCGCAGGGGCTCACGAAGAACGGGAAAATGAGCAGCTCGGCTACGTTTCCGCGAAGAAGGTTCGCGCGCGGGGCGGGTGATGCCTAGATGCTCCGAGAACGGAGCGACTGCCCAGCGATATGTCGGCTCCGAAATCCCGAGGACCCCACTTCGATGAAGAAGAGCGGCCGCTCCCTCGAGTCCGCTAATAATGCGCCCGGCGACCACCCAGCGCTGAGCGAGCTCCGGACCCAACTGGAGGAGTTCGACGCGCCCCGGCTGGTCGACCTACTGCTGCACCTCGCTTCGGATGGTGTGGAGCTCCATGACCGAATTCAGACCCTGTCGGGTCCGCCGAGCGAGAGAGCGAAGGTGAGAACCAAGCTTCGGAAGCGACTCGATCGGATCAAGAACGTCGACGACTACTACACGTACTGCGAGGCTCCCAGCTACGTCGCGCAGATCGAGAGCTGGATCGAAGACGTGGCGCACGCCTTCCTTCCGGGTGATGCGCGGTCGGCGTGTGATCTCCTCGAAGAGTTCATCCGAGCGGACCAGCAGATCATCGAGTCCGTAGACGATTCCGATGGTGCCGCGGGTGACACATTTCGTCGTGCGTGCGGGCTCTGGCACGTCGCTGCGGCGCTCGATCCGAGTGACGAGGACTGGGTGATCAGGCTCCACTCCCTCTACGGAACCAACGACTACGGCGTGCGCGACGCGCTCCTCGATCATGCGGGGCCGCATCTCCCGGAGCCAGAGCTCCGACGCCTCCTGCGTCTTTTTCGGGATCAGGCGGAGCGGTACCACGGCAACGAATTTCGTTGCGAGCGAGGCACGGCGTTGACTGCCATGGGCCAGATTGCCGGCACGCTGCGCGATGCGGGACTGTACGAAGATGTCGTCAAAATGCGCTCGCCGGAGCCGAACGCGCTGCAAGCCATCAGTATCGCGAAGCGCTACCTGGCGTTTGGTCCGGTCGAGAAGGCGATCGAGTGGCTCGAGATGCACGAACGAGATGAGCGTTCCGATCGTGAGCGTCTGGAGCTGCTCGCAGAGGCATATGGTCAGGCGGGCCATCGCGAAAAGGTGATGACAACGCGACGCGTGATCAGCGAGCAGTCGATGTCACGGGCAGCACTGGATGAGTTGCTTCGAGTGCTTCCACCCGCAGAACGCGCGGCGGCGAGACGGTCTGCGATCGAGAGGGCTACCGCTGGTGGGAAGCCGGTTCCCGCCACTCGCCTCCTTTTCCATCTCGGCGAGGGTGAGCGGGCGGCACAGGTGATCCTTCGTGACCGAGGCGAGCTCGAATCCGCTTTCTACGGTGATCTGCTCGAGTTGGCGCAGGATTTCTCGAAGGTCGGTGAATCACTCGCCGAAATCGTCTGCTACCGGATCCTTCTCGTCCAGATACTCGACCAGGGGCGCTCGAAGGCCTACCACCACGCTGCGGACTATGCGCGGCACCTCGAAGCAGCAGATCGGACCGTTTCCGACTATGGAGATTTGACTACGCATACGGCGTTCATGGAAGAGATGCGCGCAACGCATGGCCGAAAATACAGCTTCTGGCGGCGGCTGGAGCCGTAGCCCGTCGGGTCTGCGGACTTTTCAATTTCTTGGGGGCGGTGACGAATGGCAGTCTACGATCGCGGTCTCATTGGAATGACTGTGGTGGACCCCGGCGTGACGTCCTTTTCGACCGATTCTCGCAGCAATCCCGGCGACGTTCCATCGATGCCCGTCCTCCGAGATCACCGTCACGGTCTTCTTGTTGTAGCGAGTAAGAACACCGCTCACGGACTGGCCATCGGCGTCGGCGAAGGAAACGCGCTGACCGATGCTGAACCGCAGCATCGCAGTATGGTCCCGCATCTGACGCGGGAGCCGAAGCCGTTCGACGATCTCGTGGTTGAGCTCGATCAGCTCTTCTTTGGTGAGTTCGTCGATACCGACGGACATTCTTTCTTGTGCATCATTTGGAGCGTTCGTCTAGCGAACTCGGCCCGCGCCGCACCGTCGATCGCGCGTCCCGTGTCGTTGCACCAGGCGATCAGCTCTTCGAGGTCAATACGTACCCGTTCGATCAGCATGCCGGTCGCTTCTAGACCACGAACAGCCTCCTCAGCCGCCTCGAGCCACGCGTCGTACGAATCCTCGAGCTGGTCCGAATCGGCAGCGACCTCCTTCAATCGATCCCACTGCTGACGATCGTACCAAGCGGCGCCTGTCGCGGTTTCCGCGTAGGGTCGCGAGCGAAGCTCCTTCCGCCGACTGGGCTTCTTCTTTTTCCGCTTTGATTGCATCTCGATTGCTCATACCGCCGCGTCGTCAAACAGACTCCGTAGGCGGCGGATCGCCGAAATCCCTGCATCCCGTCTTTAGGTTTCGAATTTCGCGATCAGCGGATACCGATCCGGGTCTTCGATTGTCTCGATCCCGAGATCGACATCGAGATCGGGCCAGTAGAAGTGCCCCGGCGTCGCCTCTTCGACGTTCAGGATCTTCGCGACCGAGACATCCTTGAAGAAGGGAAACTTCGCGTAGGGCATGAACAGCTCTCGCTCCCCAGCGAGCAGCCACACGCCATGCGTCGTGATGTTCGTGACCTCAGCCGTCGAAGTGCCGATGCCACGCGGCTCTGAACTCATCGCCGTGCTCCTCGATGATTGCCCTTGCCTGCTCGAGCTGTCGGTCGCTCATTCCGAAGTTTCTGGCCAACGCGATCGTGGGATCCAGCCAGAATTTCGACTCCCCGTCGGCGCAGATCACGTGGACGTGCTTTCGAGGCTCTTCTCGCGAAAAGAAGAAAAAGCGGTATCCGCGCTCTCGATGAATCGTCGGCGACATGCACACCGTGTCCCGGCTGCCCGAGGGTCCAAGACCGATTCTACGCGGTTCGCGTGCGGCTCGGAAGCGGCCCCAGGGGATTCACCTCATGCTGGTCTCGTAGTGTGCCGAGACTCAGCCCCCGAATTTCGCGAGAGGATTCAAGGGATTGACCGTTCCGCGGGAATACTGATGACAGCCGATTTCGGCACGCTGACACGGAGCTAGCGTTACTCGATGGCGACGCCGCCGCAACTCTTGGTCTTCCTTCTCTCCGGATGGCTGTGTCACCACCAGCAGGAGATGGTCGAGTACCTCCAGGAAGGGAACCGTGTTCTCCGCGAGCAGCTCGGTGGGAAACACCTGCGATCTTCGGACACACAGCGGCGTAGGTTGGCACGTGGAGCGAAGCGATTGGGACGACGTCGGCTCCGAGAGATATCGACCCTCGTTGCGCCCGATACACTGCTTCACTGGTATCGCGAGCTGGCCGCAGCGAAGCACGACGGGCGCTCGAAGCGGAGACCCGGGCGTCCGCGGATCGAGGGCGAGATTCAACGCCCGATCGTTCGAGTGGCAATCGGAAATCCGCGCTGGGGATTCTCGCGAATTCGCGGCTCGTTGATGAATCTCGGCTATGAAGTCGGCCGGAACACGGTCAAGCGCGTGCTTGCCGAGAACGGAATCGATCCGGTCGCTCGGTGTCCGACGGCTTGGAGCACCTTCCTGCGAGCGGATTGGGGAGTGATTGCGGCGACCGACTTCTTCCCTGTTGAGGTCGTGACGCGGCGAGGCCTCGTTTGGTACTTCGTGCTCTTCGTGATCGACTCGAAGAGCCGTAGCGTGGAGATCGCCGGGATCACGGGGACGCCGAGCGGGGACTGGATGCAGCAGATCGCTCGAAATCTGGTCGACTGTGAAGAAGGCTTCCTCACGAGTAGTCGCCACCTGATCCACGATCGCGACCCATTGTTCACACATGCATTCGCCGGAAGTCTGCAGTGAGCTGGCATCAAGCCGGTGAAGCTGCCGATCCGGAGTTCGAATCTGAACGCCTACACGGATCGGTTCGTTCGAACGGCGACATGTCGTGGTGGTCGACTCGCGAGGATGGCACTCGATACCAGCACCACTACGACCAGATCATGTTCGGGTCCGACGCCCGGGTGCTGACATGATTCTCGACGTGTTCAGCGAGTTGCAGGGTGCCGTCGGCGCGCGCGACCTCGACGCGCGCGAGCTTCTCTCGAACGCCGTCGAGCAGGCGAAGCTCGCCGACGAGATGGGATTCGGTTGCTGGTGGACGGTGGAGCACCACACTTCGCCGGAGTTCAGCATGAGCTCCGCGCCCGACTTGCTATTGACGCTGTTGTCTCAGCACACGCAGCAGATTCGCCTGGGGACGGCTGGCATCCTGGCCCCGTTCGAGATCAACCATCCCGTGCGAATCGCCGAGCGGGCCGCCTTCGTCGACGTCCTCTCGGACGGACGGTTGGAGCTCGGCCTGGCGCGATCCGGCGGCGCCGAGTGGGCGACCTTCGGGACCGATCCCGATTCCACTCGGCAGCAGCTCCGCGAAGCGCTCGAGATGCTGCCGCGGATCTGGAGTCAGGAGCCCTTCTCCTGGGACAGCGACGTCGTGCGCATCCCCGAGCGTGAGTTCGTCCCCAAGCCCGTGCAACGGCCACACCCTCCACTTTGGCAGACGGTCGCCGGGCCGGAATCGTGCGAGTCGGCGGGGGAGCTCGGGGTCGGCATGCTCGGGAGCTCGCTCTTCGCGCCCCTCGAGCTTCTCGAGCACAGCCTGGGCCTCTACGCCAAGGGCCTCGAGCGATGCAGTCGCGCGCCGACGGAGCGGAACGCGCAGAGAGCGATCTTCAGCTTCGTCCACTGTGCCGAGACCAGGCAAGAGGCAATCGAGAACCGCGCCGCCGAAGCGGCGCTCTGGTTCATGAACGAAGCACCTCGGGTCTTTCGGGTCGAACGCAGCAACTGGGTGAACCTGATTCGCGGTCAGATCGGAAAGGGCGCGGCGGCCAGCTCGATGCTCGACGGCCCGGAGCCGCCGCCGACCGAGGAGGAGCTGAACGATCCGGTTCCCGTGATCGCGATGATGAACCGACTTCGCGCGGGGCAAACCCTCGATCCGGAGGAAGCCTTCGAAGCCGTCGAGTCGTTCGACTCGGTCATGATCGGCGACGTGGACAGCTGCCGGCGCAAGCTTCGACGCATCGAGTCGATGGGCGTCGATCGACTGATGTGTCTCATGCAGTTCGGAACGCTTTCCCACGAAGCCGTGATGGGAAGCCTGCGGACGACGGGCAAGTTCCTCGTCCCGGAGTTCCGGGCCTGAAGCGAAACGCGCGCCCTCGAGCCTGGTCTTCGAAGTCGGAGGACGCTTCGCCTTCGAGAGATCTGTAAAGGGGCGAGCGAGGAAGGTCGAAAGGGGCTGCCGTGTTCAGACGAACGATGGCCTTGGCGGGTATGGCATTGGCAGGGTCGGCCGGTCTGCTCCTCGCCGCGCCCATCGACCGCGACGAACACCTGGGTAGAGAGACTTCGTCGAGCGACGAGAGGCTCTACGTGGAGCGTTGTGCGGAGTGCCACGACGTCGCGACGGGGCGAACGCCTCCCCGCGGCGCGTTGGCCTTCGTCCCTCCATCCGTCATCGAGCGTGCCCTGACGACTGGCAGCATGAAGCCCATGGCGGCTGGATTGTCCGGGGAACAGATTCACGACCTGGCGGTCCATCTGAGCGTCTTGCCCGACCGACCTCACCAGGCGGAGCCCAGCCCTTGTCCGTCGGACTCGAATCGAACGACATGGACGCTCGGCGGCGGGGACGCGACGGGATGGCGGTCGACGAGTCGCGACGCGGAGAACTCGCGCTACCAGCCCTTCCCAGGACTGTCCCCCGAAGACGTCCCAAAGCTCGAACTCGCTTGGGCTCTGGGGATTCCCGGCGGCGCTTCGGGGCCGCCGGTCGTGTCGGGCGGCCGACTCTTCATCTCGAGCGGGAGTGGGCGGATTCTCGCGCTCGATGCGGTCCGAGGCTGTACGCACTGGAGCGTTGCGCACGACCGAAACGTCCGAACGCTCGCCCTCGCGAGCGGGCTCGAGACGGGCGCCGGCCCGCTCCTCTTCTTCGCTGATGATCTCGGCCGCGCCCATGCGATCGACGCGATCACCGGGAAATCCCGCTGGATCACACGCGTCGAGGAGAATCCGCTCAACCGGGCGACCGCCGCACCCAA
The DNA here is from genome assembly GCA_965223565.1 of Myxococcota bacterium. GTDB lineage: Bacteria > Myxococcota_A > UBA9160 > UBA9160 > UBA4427 > UBA4427. Next base: position 592,249 of record CBDCWV010000015.1, read on the forward strand.
GATCTACGACGGCCGGGTCTACGTCGCGATGTCCTCGATCGAAGATCCGCTGACGCACGACCCGACCTATCCCTGCTGCACGTCACGCGGAAGCGTTGCGGCGCTCGACGCGAAGACTGGCAAGCTCCTTTGGAAGCAGTACACCGTGTCGACGGCACCGACGCTCGTCGCTGGCGTCGAAGGGACTTCGTCGGCCCGGCATAGCCCCGCCGGTGGGTCCGTCTACACGCCCGTCGCGATCGACGCGGCGCGTGGCGCTGTATATGCGAGCACCGGCGAGGCGTATACGGCCGATGATTCGCCGGGGGCCTATTCGGTGATCGCGTTCGATATGAAGACGGGAGCGCGACTCTGGGAGCGTCAGTTCTTTCCCGCACGAGACGAACGGGAGAAGGCGTGCGTCGGGCTGGACCAGACAGACTGCCGGAACCTCTTCTCGATGGGCACCTCGGTCGTCGTCCATCGGAGCCACGACGGCGAAGACGAGAAGGATCTGCTTGCCGTCGGTCAGAAGTGGGGGTTCGTTTACGGACTCGACCCCGATCGTGAGGGCGAGATCGTCTGGAAGCGTCGCGTCGCGCGAGGGGGTGCACTCGGCGGGGTGATGTACGGCCTCGCGGACGACGGGGAAACGCTCTACGTCCCGATCTCCGATCTCCATGTCGAGCTCCCCCATCGCCCTGGTGACCTCGTGGCGCTCGACCCCGACGACGGAACGGTCCAGTGGCGCGCGAAGCAACCCCATCCCGTCTGCAGCTGGGGAGACGACGAGAGCTGCGTCGGGGCGCAGTCGGCCGCGCCGACGGCGATTCCGGGTGTCGTCTTCGCGTCCGCCTGGGACGGATTCGTTCGCGCGCACGCGAGCGACACGGGCGCACTGCTCTGGCAGTTCGACACGGGTCGAAGCTTCGACGCCATCAACGGGAAGGCACAGGGCGGACAGGTCGCGGGCTATCCGGTCCAGGTCGTCGACGGCCACGTCTACGTCACCTCGGGCGCGAGCTCGCAGGCTCGACCGGGCAACGCATTGCTCGTGTTCAGGGTCCCGGAATAAAGGGCGGTCTTGCCTTCCAACACCCACGCCAGCGGGGACGCGCGATCTCGTTCGCTCGAAGCGCTCCAACGCGGGGTCACGCCTCCCGCAAATCGATCGGTTCTCCTGACAAACCCAAGAAGGCTGTCCGGATGGGCCCGGCCCCGCGCCATGCGAGACCGGGCCGTTCCCGTCGGCTCGCGACCGATCCTCTCCGTGCCGATCACGGATCAGCTCTCGGTTCGGATCTTCACGAGTCCATCGAGCACCCCGTCGAGGCCACCCAGCACGGTGAGCGAACCCACCCGCTCGGTGACCTTCTCGAGGGCCTCGAGCTCCTTCAGCCGGACGAGCACCGGGCTCTGCTCCAGCATCTTTGCGGTGTTGTGGAGCGACCGCGTCGCCGCCGTCTCCTCCCGCCGTCGGATCAGGTTGGCCTGCGCCACCTTCTCCGCCTCGACCACCTGGTTCAGGATGGCCTTCATCTCGCCCGGCAGGATGATGTCCTTCACACCGACGCTCACGAGATCGAGGCCGTAGTCCGCGACGCGGTCGCGAACGCGGGTCTCGACCGCGTGATTGAGCTCTTCCTTCTGTGCGAGCACCTCGTCGAGCGTTCGCCCGCCCACGGCCTCGCGCAGACCGAACTGCAGCTCCTTGTAGAGAAAGTCGCCGTAGTCCGTGGTTGCCCGATAGGCCTCGACCGGATCGCGCACCCGGTAGCTCGCCGTCAGGTTGAGCCGGAGGGAGACCTTGTCCTTCGACAGGATCTCCTGGCCCGCGACCTCGACGGTCTGCAGCCGAGTCGGCACCCGAAAGACCCGCAGCGTTCGGTTGAACTTCCAGAGCGCGTGCGGACCCGGGTCGAGGACCCGATCGAGCTGGCCGTTCACGAAGAGCAGTCCGACCTCGCCGTCCGGGACCTCGTCGAAGCTGATGGACTCGGCGAGGGCTGCCCGATCGACGAGCGCGAGCTGACGGATCACGCCGAGCGCCTCGTCCCCGATCTCGAAGGTCTCTGCGACGTCGAATCGCTCGACCTCGATCCGGTGGACGCCACGCCAGAGGATTCGACGCGCCGCCGGCGCGACGATCTCGCGCACGCGTCCGTCGATCCGAATCAGCGCGACCTCCGCCTCGCCGGTCTCGACGACCTCGAATACGTCCCGACGGAGCTCCGGGTGCGCATTCACGAGGAACTCGCCCAGTCGATAGTCGAAGAACGGATCGGTCAGATCGAACTTCTCGATGCGGATCCGCTTTCCCGGCCGAACCGAGGCCACTCGGTGTCGACCCGGGCGCAGCACGCGCTCGAACTGCCCGTTGCGGAACAGGAGCGCTCGCTCGTGCTCGGCGATATTGACGGTCTTGATCATCCACATGTCGTCTTCCTCCGTTCTCTCTCGAACCCTCTCGGCAGTGAAGGTCGGGCTCATCCCAACCGGCGGGTCTGATGGCGAGGCCCTCCGACGTGGAGGAGCGGTCGCTGGCTTGCGCACACTGGGATTGCCTCTCCCGAGTCGCGGCGAGCTGGCTCGCAACGACCTCCAATCCCCGCTCACGAGCAGTTCTCGTCGATCGTTGCTGCCGATCGCGGCGGCCCTTCGTCCACACTCCGGGTGCGCCACAGGGGCCAGCGCTCAAAGCATCCTCCGCGCTGCCATTCCGTGTCGCTCGAGCCGCCCAAGAGCGGATCCATGCACGGGGATGACAAGAGGGCCTCGCGCCTAATGGGGCCGTAACCCGGCCATGGTGGGGACTCGAACCCCGGTCCTTTCGGACTGACCAGTCGTATACACCTCTGTGGTGCAGCGGAGCAGGAATCGAACCTGCGACCTACGGATCCAATGTCCGTTGCTCTGACCCAACTGAGCTATCCACGCTGGCGCCTCGCGAAAACGATCGTCCCGGTAGACACGACGAGTACGTGCCCTCGTGCCCCAGGTCGGCAGTCAGAACCGACTCCTCAGGTGACGCTCGCCTCACGGTGCTCGAATACGGATTCTCCTTCTTGGCTTTCGAGTTCATCCGAAATGAATGGTGCGAACCGTGGGAATCGAACCCGACATCTCCGGATCCACGTTCCGGCGTTCTACCGTCGTACCAGGCTCGCCATCGATCATGCGGATCCGTGGTGGCCAACGGCTCGCGTTGGACGCACCGGTCCCGTCGAGCGCGCGCGTCTTACTTCGCGAACGCAGCAATCCCGAATCGCGGTGCGAGCCGCGAGACGTCACAGCAGGGCGGGCCTACGTGGGAGCCAATCTCTGGTGCACTCGCGCCGCTCGTGCGCGGCGCTTGCTGCAGCCAACTCGATCGAAGGCGCTCTTCCTACGAGGAGAGCGCGACGAGGTCGGATCCCGAATCAGCCTGCCGCCGCACGTGATTCCATCCTGTCATCGAGTCCACTGTCATGATGTCGGACATGGCTCGTACCTCGTCTCGAGTGGCGCGGCAACTTATCGTCGATCTGGAATCTGTCAACGACGATCTCGCCTCGCCCCCCGCGTTTTCTGTTAGGCCTCTCGTGCTCCGCCTGATGGCTACCCGAATTCGATCACGACTGATCGATCTGCCTGCTCGACGCGAATAGGGGTTTCCAGGAATCGCCGAATCACTTCCAGATTCGTCTGGCTGTGCTGCGACAGCGGGAGGGTTCGCATCGCCCCCTTCCCGGCCATCGCCATCGGAATCATCAGCTGATCCGCGAGTCGAACACCGACCGGCGCATCTGCCGCTACAAACCGCTGAAATTCCTCGGCTGCGCGTGCGGCCACCTTCTCGGCACGTACTCGCCGTTCGGCGAACCCCGTACAGATCTCCGAGCCTCCCTCGAATTCTCCCTCGACGAACACGACGTTCCCGGGGCCCTTGGAGCGCGGATCCTGCTGGATCCGTAGATCCGGATCTTCGAGATTCAGTCGCTTTCGCAGCACCTCGAGCTCACGCTTCGCAATCGTCACCGGCAGGTTGGCGATGAGCGCCGTCGCGCGGATCGACGAGACCTCTCCTCGATCGACGATTTCCACCGGTCGAGGCCGTCCATTCGGCCGCACTTCGACCGCCATCTGCCCACCTCCGGCGGGGTAGAAGCCGGAACGTTCGAGCTGCCCGGACACATCAGCGCCCATCTCACGCAGCCTCGGTAGGAAGACCCGATCCAGAAAGTCGAAGGTCGGCGCGAAGGGGTTGTGGGTTCCGCCTTCGACGACGACGCGACTCGGTCCGTCCGCGACGAGCAGCGGGGGCAGGATCGTCTGCACGACGAGCGACGTGCTTCCCGCCGAACCGATACCGATCCGATGCTCGCCGGAACGGATTTCGCGAGGCCGAACCACGATCTCGTTGGCGCCGATCTCGGCGCCGTCGATCTCCGCGCCGATGACTTCTGCCGCTCGCACCGAAGCGAGGTGTTGACGAAGCAATCCCGGCTTCGGGCGAGCCGCTCGAATGTTCGAAATCCGAGCGGCCCGCCCCGTCACGAGGGAGAGCGCGAGGGTCGTGCGGAGGATCTGTCCTCCGCCTTCGCCCATGGAGCCGTCGATGGTCAGCATCGTTCTGTCTCCTTCACTCTCCGGCTCATCCCTTGACGCAGACGACCTGCCGAAGCGTGTGGACCACGTCCACGAGGTCGCTCTGCGCCGACATCACGTCGTCGATCGACTTGTACGCGCCGGGCGTTTCGTCGAGGACGCCTCCGTCCTTCCGGCACTCGATTCCCTCGGTCGCCTTCGCGTGGTCCTCGAGCGAGAAGGTCTTGTTGGCCTTGGCCCGGGACATCTTGCGTCCCGCGCCGTGGCTGCAGCTGTGGAAGCTGTCGTCGTTCCCCTTTCCACGCACGATGTACGACCGCGCACCCATGCTGCCCGGGATGATGCCGAGATCGCCCTCTCGAGCCCGAACGGCACCCTTTCGCGTTAGGAGAACGTTCTCGCCCAGGTGATGCTCACGGCTCACGTAGTTGTGGTGACAGTTCACGGCCTGGAGCTTCGCTTCGAAGGGCGGAATTCCAGCCGCGTCGCGAACCGCCGCGATCACGGCCTCCATCATGAGCTCACGGTTGGCCATTGCATAAGCCTGTGCCCACTCGACCGCCTCTACATAGTCATCGAAATGATCCGTGCCCTCCGGGAGGTACGCGAGATCGACATCCGGGAGGTTGATCATCCACTTCCGCATGTCCTCTCGCGCCAGCTCGATGAAATAGCGACCGATCTTGTTCCCGACGCCGCGAGAACCGCTGTGGAGCATCAGCCAGACCCGATCTGCTTCATCGAGGCAGACCTCGATGAAGTGGTTGCCGGTGCCGAGCGTGCCGAGGTGCGTCGCATGGTTCGCCTTCCGAACGCCCGGGTGCTTCGCGACGATCGCCTCGAAGCCGGGCGCAAAGCGCGCCCACGCGTCTTCCACGTGGCCCGGCAGCCGACCCCACGCGCCCTTGTCCCGTGAAGAGCCGCGCGACCTGCCGCGTCCACCAGACCGGCCGTGCGGAACCGCCTTCTCGATGCGCTTCCGGACCTCCGCAAGGGAATCCGGGAGATGTTCGGCCTTCAGGCTCGTCTGAACGGCCATCATCCCGCATCCGATGTCGACGCCGACCGCGGCCGGGATCACGGCTCCGCGCGTCGGGATGACCGATCCGACGGTCGCTCCGATTCCCCAGTGGACGTCGGGCATCGCCGCGACCCAGCCATGGATGAACGGCATCTGCGCAACGTTCTGGAGCTGCGCGCGCGCCTCGTCCTCGAAGGGGACGCCCCGCGTCCAGGACTTCACCGGGACGCCGCCCTCGACCGTCATGACCTCGTAGCGCGAATCGCTCATCGTGATCTCCTTTCGCGTCGGAGGCGAGAAGAGGGAATCGTGCCGCCGGGGCCGGGAAGTGGGTCGGCCCCGGCGGCCACTTCTCTCTTTTCTCTCGTCTCTTGCTCGCTCCCTAAAGCGAAACACGTGCCAATCGCGAGCCCGATCGTGTCAGGTTTTCGAAAACTTCTTTACTTCAAGGTGTTACGGGCCGTTCTGCCGCTCTGGGCAGTGTTCATCCGGGATGGGTGGATCAAGTATTCTGATATGAAAAGCGAAGAGTTATAAATCTAGCGAGTCATCATGAGGTCGAGATGAAAAAGACAGTCGTCGTTGGGCTCCTGGGGACCCAGCTCGACCTCGGAAAGGGGCCGAACCGCTGGGAGCGTTGGCGCCCGAGCGTCTCGCTCTGCCGCTTCGAGGACCTGGTCGTGGATCGATTCGAGCTCCTGTCCCAGCGACGATTCGACAGCCTCGCCCGCCAGGTCTCGGAAGACATCGCTTCCGTTTCTCCGGAGACGGAGGTCGTGATCCACGACGTTCCCTTTCGTGATCCCTGGGACTTCGAGGAGGTCTACGGCCGGCTGCACGACTTTTCGCGCGCGTATCTCTTCGACCCCGAGACCGAGGACTACCTCGTTCACATGACGACGGGAACGCACGTCGCCCAGATCTGCCTCTTTCTCCTCGCCGAGTCCCATCACATCCCAGGAAAGCTCGTCCAGACGGCCCCTCCGCGACGGCAGCGACAGGGCGCCGGGCCCGGCAGCTACAGCATCATCGATCTCGATCTCTCGAAGTACGACCGGCTCGCATCGCGTTTCCAGCTCGAGCAGCAAGCGGACCTGAGCTTCCTCAAGTCGGGAATCGAGACCCGGAACGAACGGTTCAACACGTTGATCGAGCGAATCGAGCGGGTCTCGATCGCGAGCACCGCTCCGATCCTACTCACCGGACCGACGGGTGCCGGGAAGAGCCAGCTCGCGCGGCGGATCTACGAGCTGAAGCAGCGGCGGCGTCAGGTCGACGGTCCTTTCGTCGAGGTCAACTGCGCGACGCTGCGCGGTGACCAGGCGATGTCGGCGCTATTCGGGCACGTGAAGGGGGCGTTCACCGGGGCGGCGAAGGATCGTCCGGGTCTGCTTCGTTCTGCGGACGGGGGCGTATTGTTCCTCGACGAGATCGGAGAGCTCGGACTCGACGAGCAGGCCATGCTGCTTCGAGCGGTCGAGGAGAAGCGTTTCCTTCCAGTGGGTACCGACGAGGAGGTCGCAAGCGACTTTCAGCTGATCGCGGGTACCAATCGCGATCTGCTTACGCGCGTTCAGGAGGGGGAATTCCGTGAGGACCTGCTGGCTCGGATCAACCTCTGGACGTTCGCGCTTCCAGGGCTTCGCGATCGCCGTGAGGACATCGAGCCGAATCTGGATTACGAGCTCGAGAGCTGGACTCGAGAAGCCGGGAGCCGCGTCGCTTTCAACAAGGAGGCGCGTCGGCGGTTTCTCGATTTCGCAACTGGCGCGGGCGCGGCGTGGAGCGGGAACTTTCGCGACTTCAATGCGGCGGTGACGCGTATGGCGACGCTCGCCCAGGGCGGGCGAATCGATGAAGCGCTCGTTGCCGAGGAGGTCGAGCGGCTTCGATCGGGCTGGTCAGGCGGCGTTACGAACGAGCTCGCGTTCGATCTATCACGGGTTCTCTCTCGAAGACGGCTCGCCGAGATCGATGAATTCGACAAGGCACAGCTCGCCTACGTGGTGGAGGTCTGCACCGCATCTTCTTCACTATCAGAGGCGGGGCGTCGACTCTTCAACGTGTCGCGAGCGCGTCGAGCGACGACGAACGACGCGGATCGATTGCGGAAGTACCTGGCGCGGTTCGGGCTCTCGTGGGACACCTTGACCGCAATGCACCGATCTCGCGGCCAATCGGAACGATCGCTTCTCTGAGTTGGCTGTCGATCGGACCTCTTCGATGGTTCGACCCAGGTCGAATCGAGGCTTTGCTCGATCGCGAGAAGCGAGGAGCCTGCCGACCTAGCTTGTGTGAGCGCGAAGATCGCGAGCCACCTCCGGGCCCTGTGCGGGCTCTCTGCGCAGGTAGCGCTTGCTGGATGCGTGCAGCATGCAGCAAGACCGCATCGATTGCGCGCGCTGGGGTCCTCTGGGGGGTTCACGCTCGTCGAGCTCTTGATGGTCCTGGGCATCCTGTCGATTGGAATGCTCGTTGTCGTCCCCTCCCTCGATTCGGCTGACCCGTACAAGCTGGAGCTCGCGGCGAAGGAGTTCGCGTCGGCAATCCGATACGCACGGACGGAGTCTCTACGCCTCGAGAATCCGCACGGTGTCGACCTCGATACCGTGCAGCCAAGCATTCGCCTTTTTCGCGCGAGCCCCGGAACCAACCCTCCGATTCCCATCTACGACGTTCGCCACCCGATCACGAAGCAGGTCTATCGACTCGATCCGGACGCACTCCCGGGTATTGCCGGAGTAGCGGTCTCCTCGAGCCCGAGCTGGTCGGCGGCTTGCACAACGCCGGGCCTTCTCGGCTTCGACTCGGACGGGAGGCCTCGTTGCGGCAACCCTTGGGCGACGACACTTCTGACAGCCACCGTGACGCTCACCTATCGATCCCACACTCGGAACATCGTTGTTGATGGTGAGACCGGCAGGGTTACGGTCCAATGACCTGCTCTTCGACGCGGCGAGAAGCGGGATACAGCTACGTCGAGGTGCTTGTTGCGACGGCGCTCGTCGTGCTTGCGCTCATTCCCGCGCTCGAGAGCCTATCGACGGGTCTTCTTGGTACGCGAGCTCATATCGCCAGCGCAACGGAAGACCTCTCGCTTGCTTCACGACTCGAGGACCTTCTCGCGCAGCCGTTCGACGTCCTGGATGCAGAGGCCCTTGCCGTCGGCTCGTCCACCGTCCCAACGGTCTTCTCTGACGCACCCGGTACGAGCCCTCGGCTTCTCGTATTCGTCGCTCGGTACGACGGAGACGACGCAGATGGCGATGGAGACGGGTTCACTGGGACGGACGAGGGTCTTCTCTGGCTCAGCGTCCAGGTCGAGAACACCCACCGCGCGCTTTCGACGCTGACAGCGAGGTAACCCGGCATGGGTTCGCTCCAATCACCGATCGGTCGTCTGCGCGCTCCACGACGGCGATCGCCCCGGTCAGCTCGGTACGGACGGCGCGAAAACGGCTTCTCCCTTGTCGAAGTCTTGATTGCTGTTGCGATTTCGAGCCTCTTGATGCTCTCGCTTGCGGGGGTCGTGCGAAACGCCCTTGCGGTGAACGACGATTCCCAGGAGCGGAATCGGCTGGCTCGCGACGGACGATTCGCGCTGAGCCGCATCGTCCGCATCGTCGGCACTACGAGACGCTTGTTGGTGCCCCTGGCGGAAGACGCGGGTACCCCGTACAGCGAATCGCTGATCGACCCGGGGATGCTCGCTGTGTCACTTCCCCCCGAAGTCGACCGCGACCTGAATGGGATTGCCGACGCTGATAACGATGCGGACGGACGCGTCGACGAGGATTGGCCTCGCGACGCCACAAACGACGGAAAGCCAGGCATCATCGGAATCGATGATGACAATAGCGGCATCACGGATGTCTCTCTGGCTGGCAGTGCTGATGATGACGAAACGGGACTCTTCGCGGACGAGGACCCCGTCAACGGTACCGACGACGACGGGGATGGAACAGTCGACGAGGACGCGCCCGCGGATATGAATGGCGACGGTGCTCCCGGTGTCGCCCTCGTCGATGACGACGGCGACGGGTCGGTCGACGAAGGAAGTGCGGACGACGACGATGAGGACGGGACCGCCGATGAGGATTGGATCGACGCGGTGGTCTATTTCCTCTCCGGAAGCCAACTCCTCGAGCGGTTTCCCAATCTCGACCCGACCGACGGGACCGACTACACGGAACGGATCCTTGCTGAGAACGTCTCGACGTTCAGGATCGAGCGTTTGCCTAGGGGTACCAACCGAGCCGAGCTCGTCGACATTACGCTCGAGCTCTCGACTGGCGAGTCGTCGGTTCGCTTTCAGCAGCGCGTGCGCGTCGGCGGACCGAGGTAGTGTCGCCTACGCACCAACGTCTGGGGCAGGCCTCAACTCATTCGAGGGATTGTCAGCACGTAGGAGGATACGTTCTAGTCCCTGTCGTCATGATGCTCGTCGTCGTCGCGGCCGTGTCGTTTTTTGTTGGCTTCGAGGGCGCACAGAGCACGAACGCGGCTGCTCGTGAGCTGGAATCCAGCCAAGCCAAGTACCTTGCCGAGGCCGGATACAGCCGAGCATCGTGGCTACTGGCGCAGAACGGAACCTGCGCCGGCTACTCGGATGTTCCCGCAACCACGTTCGAAGGCCATAGCTATGCGGTCTCGGTATCTCCCGCAGACGGGAGCCCGGTAACACTCGCGTCCACTGGCATCCTTTCCACGGGAGCGCGACGAACGCTCACGAGAACCGTCAAGGCCTACAAACCACCCAGTCTCATCATTCTCCAGCCCGGACCGGCCGGCGAAGATACATATCTGAGAGACGGTCCAAGCGAAGACCACAACTTCGGGGCGAATGGACATCTCGTCGTGAACAACACGGGCGATGAGGCAGTCAGCCTGCTTCGTTTCGACCTCTCAGCGCTTCCTCCGGGACGGACGGTCTCGGCTCTGCTCGAGCTCAATCTCGAGTCTGCGCAGGATCTCACGAACGGCGTGTTCGACGTACATCGCATCACGAGGGAATGGTTCGAAGGCGAATCAGATGATGAGGTTCCGACGACACCGGGTGCGACGTACCGAAAGTATGATGGCTCGAAGTTCTTGAGTTGGTGGTCGAACGCAGGTGGAGACTATGATGCGAGCGCGTCGGCGACGACCACGATCGGAACCGCGATCCCTGGATTCCATCAGTGGGATATCACATCACTGGTTGCGGCGTGGGTGGACGGAGCCGCGCCGAACTACGGGCTGCTGCTCCGGACCCAGGGGAGCGGAAACGTCGAAGAGGTCAAGTTCTCGAGTGGTGACGGTGTAGAAGGATTCACCCCCAGGCTTCGGCTCGTGTACGCCTGCGAGTGCGGATTCGACTGCGGCGCACCTGCCTCGTTCCCCGAGGTCCTCCTTGTCGTGGGTGACCCGCTCAATCTCGACCCACAAGAGGACGCACGGCGCGCGCTGATCGAGTCCTGGGACTACCGCGTCTCGCTTATCGACGATTCGGCATCGCCGAGCGCATTCGCGAGCGCAATGGCAAGCGCAGAAGCGGTGTACGTTCCGGGGACGATTTCCGAAGGGGAGCTCGGAGACAAGCTCGTCTCGGCCACCGTGGGCGTCATCAACGAGCATCCAGCTGTTGCGGTCGCGATGGGCATCTCGGGGACTTGGGCTCGCCGCGAGAACTCCGTCATGAACGTCACGAGCAACAGCCACTACATCACAACCGACCTTCCGCTCGGGGAGCAGTCGGTCTACTCGAGCGCCCAGGCAAGCGGTCTCGTCGTCTCGTCGGCATCTGGAGCACAGACCCTCGCAGAGATGAACAACGTGGGTCCAAACTGGGACCCCGCGGTAGCTGCAGTGGAAACCGGCGCGCAGCTCTTCGACGGGAGCGTTGCTGCGGGCCGTCGTGCGCAGCTCCCATGGGACACGTTCGATGTCTCGGCGCTCACGTCGACGGGCCAGTCCATCACGCGCCGAGCCATCGAGTGGGGCCTGGGCGCAACTCTGACCTACGAGCCGAAGGCCCATTGGAAGCTCGACGACGGTGCTGGCAGTGTCGCTCTGGATTCCGTAGGTGGTCATACGGGAAGCCTTCAGAACGGACCCCTTTGGACGGCGGACGGGAAGGTGGGTGGCGCGCTCATATTCGACGGCGTGGACGACCAGGTGAATGTGTCGCACTCCGACGACTTGAACCTGGTGAACGGCTTCACCATCGCCGCCTGGGTCCGCAACGACGCCTCCTCGTTTTCCGGAAGCGACCGCATCCTCAGCAAGGAGAGCGCCGGTCAGAACGACAACTATTGGTTCAGCGTTCAGAATCGGAGGCTCCGGCTGGGAGTCGAGAGTGACGTCTTCAGCCCGACGAGCGAGCTCAACCCTGGACAGTGGCACCATGTGGCAGCCGCTTTCGACCCGGTCATGGGGGTTGTTCGCATCTACGTGGATGGAGCTGAGGTGCTCGAAGCGAACACGACAGCGACACTCTCCCCGAATACCGACCCGATTCTCATCGGGTCGAACTGGGAGGGAACGAAGTTCTGGGAAGGCGCACTCGATGACGTGCGGCTCTATGGCCAAGCACTCGGTGCAGACGACATTGCCGGCATTGCCGGCCTTGCCGACGGCGGGACTGAAGTCGAAGGAGGTGAAGAAAGCGGTCGGGACGGCGGGGACGTCGCAGGCTGCGATGCAACCGTTGCCGACGACTTCGAGACGTCTGACTTCAGCGGAGATACGGGTTCGCTTCCATGGTCGGGCGACTGGGTAGAGATCAACGAGAGCGATGGGCCGGGTGGTGGCGATGTCACAGTCATCAGCCTCAACCAACTGAACACAGAAGTCCTTCGCATCAGAGACAGCGATGGCGGAGGCGAAGGCGCAATGCGGTCCTTTAGCGGAGCGGACCACACGACGGCAACGCTCTCCTTGTCCTTCCAACGCTCGGGGCTGGACAACGAAGATGACTACGTCGCGGTCGAGGTCTACGACGATGCATCCAAGTCGTGGTCGGAGCTCGCTCGCTTTGCCGGCCCGGACGGAGATACTGCGTTCCAATCTGTCAGCTTCGATATCTCCGGATTCCTGGATTCCACCACCAGCATTCGGTTCCTCGGGAGCTCGCGGCTGGGACGGCAGGACCAGGTCTTCCTTGACGACGTCGAAGTTTGTCTGGGCAAATAGAGTGAACCACGCCGGGAATATCGGAGACCCGTTCGTTTCGGTAGTTCCGACTTGATCGGACACGTCTTCGGGCAATCGAAGCGGGGGCTATTCGACTAGCCCGTCCGTGATTGGAGTCGATCGCTGAACGCAGGTGCTTCGAGTCGATCGTATCGATCGAGTGCAATGTCGGCCCAGCGCGTCGCGTCGCGTTCGTCGCCGCGCCATCGAGCGAGACTGAAGAGAGCATCAGCAGCGGCGAACGAAGGCGACCAGGGCAGCCCCAATACGAGATCCGAGATGCCCTCGAGCGCTGGCCGTGCAGCGTTCGCGAGTGCCTCGTCGTCGAGCAGGCACGCGACCTCGGCCGCGGCGACGAGGCAGTTGCCGCCGATCAGGTGCTCCGGATACCAAGCGAGTGATTCGACCCCGAAGTCGTCCAGCATCTCTCGTGCGCCTTCGAGATCGCCAGCGAGCGCGCGAGACCAGGCAAGGCATGGTCGGAGCATGCCAACCCCACTCACGTCGAATAGCAGCTCGAGTGGCGCCAGACTCGATTCAGTGGGACTCAAGGCGTCGCACGCGAGCAGCGCGCAGGCATACAGCACGGGCCCCGAGTCTCCCCAACAGGCCTCGGCCAGCACGATCGCCTCGTCGAACCGGTCTCGCGCCGCGTCGAATCGACCTTCGAACAACGCGATGGAGCCCGAGATGGAATGGTGTCGCCAGATGTCGATCTCGCGTCGAAAGCCGTCCGCGACGAAAAAATTGTCCGCTTCGTGCCGAAACGCTTCTCCGTTGGCGAGCCAAAGATGAGAGACCTCGGGCGTAGCCGGATCCATTGCTGCATGTCGAGTGGAATCCGTGAGGACGAGAATCTCATCGTCGAGCGGAGGCAACAGCGCAGCGCCCGCCGGACATCCGACTGCGACCCATCGCGCCTCGAGCATCTGGAGTCGCTCGACGTCGTCCGCGCCGGCCGAGATGCCCGCCTCGAGTGCGGAGCGACTCACGGCGTCTCGCTCGGCGAGTCGCCACGAAAAGCTGCGAAAAGCCGCGACCCGAGTTTGCAGCTTCGCGCGGTCGAGCGGAGTCAGGTCGGGGTGCGTCTCGAGCACCTCCTCCAGAGCACGCAACGTCGTCTCTTCGCCGGGCTTCCGGTAGGGGCTGCCGGCTCCCCGGTACAGCGCCACCTCGAGCATGAGATCGTGCCAGCCCTGCTCTCGCGCACGCGACATCGCGCGATCGAACGGAACGAGCGCGGCCGGCACCCGTCCTGCCGCGTTGAGCACCCGCGCATACTCGATCTCGATTTCGGACCGGCGTCGGTTATCGAAATCCAGCTCGAGGCTCCGCTCGTAGAGGCGTGCGGCACGATCGAAGTAGAGGTTGGCCGCGGCGGCCGCTGCCGTCTCCCGCGCTCGGTCGATCGCGTCGCCGATCGCGATCAGCGGCACCGCGCCCAACAGGTGAAGCGCGATCTCGGCTTCGTCGGCGTCGACCGAGCCGAGCGCTTCGGCGCATCGCCGATGCAGCGCACAACGCGCCGGGGGCGTCATCGACTCCCGGACCGCGCGAGGAATCAGCTGATGGGCGAAGCGCAGGTTCGTCGCGGACGATCCCGGATGAAGGAGGTCCGCTCGGATCGCGATATCCGACGCTGCCAGCGCCGACTCCATTTCGAGGCCTGTCGCGCGGGCTGCGACCGCGAGCGGAAAGCTGTGTCCGAGTAGCGCGCCTGCCTCGACGAGGGCTCGGACCGGTGCCTCGAGCCGGTCCACGCGAGAGAGGACGAGATCGGCGATCGAGTCGGGCAGCTGCGTCGATACACCACCGCGTGCGCGATCGCGAAGTACCTCGACGAGAAAGAGGAGGTGACCCTCGGTCTGGTCGAAGAGCGCGCGCGCCTCCCTCGGCCCTTCGGCACCGAGAGAAGCCGTCGCGAGCTGCTCGACATCGCGTTCGTCGAGCGGGCCGAGGTCGACGCGCCGCACCTGCGGAAATCGCAGCACCTCGACCAGCCAGCCGGAGACCTCCGGCGGGAGATCACCCTTCGTCGTGCGAAACGTGAAGAGCAGCGCGATCGGACGATGGCCCAGGCGGCGAACGACTTGTGCGGCGGTCGCTCGGCTGGGCGCGTCGCTCCATTGCACGTCGTCGAAGACGAGCACGATCGGCCCTTCGGCCGAGGCCCTGTCGACGAACGTACAGAGCGCGTCCATCGCGCGATAGGTATCGACAGGTGCCGACTCGACCTCGAGCAGGCTCGCGAGCTCGCTACTGAGACCGCCGAGGAGGGGCCCGAGCCCTCGCGCCCACCCGAGCATTCGCTCCCCCTGGAAGGACGCTGCCTGCTGGAGCATCTCGGCCCATGGCTCCAGCGCGCGGGTCATGAGCGGGTCGCTGCGTCCGGCGAGGACCGTTGCGCCGAAGTCCTCCGCACACCGCTCCGCAATCTCGATGGCGACGCGCGACTTCCCGATTCCGGGCACGCCTCCGATCAAGAGAGCGGCGGAGCGCGCTTCCTCGAAGGCCGCCGCGAACCGGGCGAGAGCGTCGGAGACGATGGCCGAACGTCCAGTGAAGGGAAACTCGGCGTCGACGGCGAGCCGGAGGGCGAGCGGCGTCGAGGCGATCGTTCCGTCGAACGGGCCCGGAGCCGCGGCGGCGTCTTCGGGAGTGGTCCTGGCCCGCTCGTCTGCGTCGATCTCGAGCTCGCCGACGAATCGGTAGCCGATCCCATGATAGGTCTTGATGAGGCGCTGGGCGCGGCCATCGTCTCCGATCGCGGCGCGCGCCGTCTTGATCCGGGATGTGAGCGCCGACTCCGACACGATCTGCCCCCAGACTGAATCGATCAGCTCGTCCTTCGAGATGACGCGATCGGCGTGCTCGATCAGGTAGAGGAGGACGTCGAAGACCTGGCGCTCGAGGTGGATCGCCTCGCCGGCGCGCCGGAGCTCGCGGCGGTCGAGATCGAGCTCGAATTCTTCGAATCGGTGGACCACACGGGAAGTGTCGCGGATCGGTCTTCGCGCCCGCAAGCGCGGGCGTTCACACTACCGCGGTCCGGTCCGCGAGCCCGAGCCCACACGGGGCGGGCTCGGGCTCGATCGAAGGGCGATCCTAGGGACAGTTCGTCGAAGCGCCGCAGAGGTTCGTTCCCATGCTCTGCCCACCGAGCTTCTGACTTCCGCCGCCGTTGTTGTCGTCGAGCGTGTTGTCGGTGAAGCCGGAGGTGTGGTCCAGGAAGAGCCCGTAGCCGGCGTTCGAGTGGGCCACGCTCCCGATGACCAGACCGCCGTCCCGCGCGACGATGCCGTCGCCGTCGTTGTTGCGTGAACTCGAGCGCGAGATGACGGCTGCGCGTCCGCCTTCGATTCCGTGACCAGAGTTGCCTCGAGCAGAGCTCCGCGTGATCAAGCTGCCGAACGGCGAGTAGATCCCCACCAGTTGGTTGTGGTCGGCAAAGGAATCCGTCACGTTGCCATCCGTGATTCGGATTCCGTAGCCCTGGTTCGAACTCGCGCTCGACTGGCTGATCCGGCTGCCGGACCGCACGTTGATGCCATCGCCAGCGTTTCCCCCAGCGCTCGACCGTTCGACCATGCAGAGCCCCTCGGTGTCGATTCCGTTTCCGCCGCTGTTCGTGGCGACCGAGTCGCGCACGAGACCGTTGTATCCGGCAACGACGATTCCGTCGCCACCGCTCCCTGACGCGGTGCTGCGCAGCACGCGGCCGAATGCCCCGACCTGGATTCCGATGTTTCCATTGTCCATCGACAGGACGTTCTCGACGACCGCATGGTCTCCCAGCCGCACGCCGTCGCGCGCCATGTTTCGGATCGTGCCGTTCGAGACGCGTACGTCGCGCGGGCTGGCCGTGACCGTGACGACGCCGTCTCCGCTGACGCCACCGCCGCCGACGATGGAGAAGCCGTTCAGGTCGATGTGGACGTTGTCGTTCTGGATGACGATGCCTGAAGTGTCGGCGGGGAGGCTCAGCTCGCCGGTCAGGCGATAGCTGCCGCGGAGCATCAGGGTGACCGGAAAGCCGGGTGCGTCTCCGAGAGCGACGCCCGCCTCCGCGCTGGCCTGGTTGATCTCGATCACGCCGTCCACGGCGAGCGCCTTGCCGGTAGACAGGACTGAAAAGGCGAGGAAGCCGCTCGTCAGGGCGAGCAAGGTCGTGACACGTCGAGTTCGATCGATCTGCATGGGTCTTCTCCTGGACGGCCAATCCGGCCGGTGGATCGTTGTTCGAGCAGGATTCTGCGCGGAGCGACCGGATGAGTCCTGGAGACGGTCTGGAGATCTGATGGAGCCGTTCAAGGGGCTGAAATCGCTCAGGAAACCCCCGAACCCCGTCGCGGGTGGGTGCTGATTCCCGGGCGTTCGCGAAGGAGGCGCTGGCAGCGCGCGTGGCGGGCTGCCGCTGGACTGCGGCGCCCGCATCGGGCCTTCGACAACCGACGCCGAGCCTCGGCGAAACGAGCGATTCGACGACCGCAGAGATCGCACGCGACGACGCGGCTGCTTGCCACTCATGAGCATGGCGAGGCCCGCCGAGACGAGGTCGCTCGACGTGACTCACGATCTCGCATGCTGGCCCGGTTAGGCTCTACGGTAGAAGATTCTCTGTCACGCCCCGTCACGGACGGTGACTGACAACACACAGGTGTGGAATGACTTCCGACATGGCGACCCCGGCGCCGCGCACCCAACCACGGCCTCGCTGGATGAGGAAGCCTCTCCAGGCGTTCGGCCATACGGCCCAATTGCTGCGAGGACACCTCGTCGATCGCTACGGCGAGACTGAGGCGGACGCCTTCTTTCGCGACACGGAGTCGAGGTACGCCGACCTGCTGCCCCGCGTCTCATGGGTGGAGGGACGCCGCGGTGCGGTCTTCAACGCTTTCCTGAGGATCACGGCGCAGGAGATTTGTGTCTATCAGGCCGTCGAGGCGCGGGGCGGTACGGCGGCAGAAGCGTGGGAGCTGTGTCATCGCGCGCTTCGCCTCCAGCTCGCGGAGACGCCCAGATGGAAGCGTTGGCTGATGAGCCGGCTGCTCTTCTCGGGCCTCGTGTGGCGAATCGTCCAGCGACGTGAGGCGAGACAAGAGCTCCTGCGGGCGGGAAAATTCGAGACCCGCTCGATCACCGGCGATGGCAGCGACTTCGATCTCGGGATCGACTACGTGCGGTGCGGGAATCTCGAGCTGGCGCGAGAGGTCGGGGCGGAGGCCTTTGCTCCGTACATCTGCATGTCGGACATCGCGCTGAGCGATGCGTTCGACTGGGGCCTCATTCGTACGAAGACGCTCGCCGACGGATGCAGCCACTGTGACTTTCGTTTCAAGCGAGGCGCCCCAACGCAGATCCGCTCGAGCACACCCGAGGTGCAGGAGGTCATCGACCGAATCGCTCGCGACGAGTCCGGGCCGGATCGCGTGCACGAGGAACCGCCAGTGCACCCCAACGTCGCTCTCTTGATGCGGTTCAACCCGAATAATGTGCCCGCGACTGTGGACGTCTTCGCCGAAGACGCCGTGTTCCACTTCATCGACTCGCGTCTCCCGGACCTTCAGGGGGACTACGTGGGACGGGCTGAAATCCAGTCGCTCTTCGAGAGGCTCGCGGCTCTGACCCACAACACCTTCGCAGTCCATCCAATCTCTGCAGAAGCCATGGGCGATGAGCTCGTCGTCGCACACACCCGCAATTCGCTGACGCTCGGAAATCAGCCCATTGCCGTCGACGTCGTCGTCGTCTGGCGGATGGTCGATGGCCAGATCGCCGAGGTCTGGGGCATCCCGTCGATGCACATCATGAGTTCGGCCGGCGTTCCAAGCTCAGCTTGACGCGCGTGACAGCCATGTGCACCGAGGACTCATGGCTCGCGACTCCCGGGATACAGGGGCGTAGTCGACAAGGGAAGCGCGATGCTTCGAAGGCTGCTCGAGGGTGTTTTGCGCGCCGGGGTCCAGCGCGGGGTCGGGTCCTCGCCCTGTCCTCAGCCGGCCTGCTCCGCTACGCGTGCGCGACAGATCTCTTCGAACACGTCGTGGAAAGAGATCTCACAAGGCGCTGCGATCGACTTCAGCCGGGTCGTATCGAGGACGCCGCCCAGCGCGACGTTGGGCGCGGGGATCGTCGCGAACTTCGGATCGACGCCGAGGATCTCGCCCGTCCGCGTTGCGATCTCCTGCATCGAGACGACCTCGTCGGAGCCCCAATTGACGATCATCGCGGGTACCGCTGCGGCGGACAACAAGCCGTCGATCTGGCGACACATGTCGTCGATATGAATGACCGAATAGGGCTGGGGATCGCTCGTGACGTAGACGGGCTGGCTCGATGCAACTGAATCGATCACGGTCGTGACCACGTCGAACGGCGTGCCATACGGACACGCGGGGCGTGCGATCGTCACGGGAAGATCGAAGGCCTCGGCGGCGAAACGGGCGACGGCTTCGAGCGTCACCTTGGAGACGGGGCTCGAGGCTGCCCAGGGTGCAGCGACCAGACCGATGTCGTCGGTCTCGACGTACGGATGGTTGGGATCCTCGTTCCGCGAATAGAGCGTCGCCGCCGAGAGGACGAGCGCGGCCCGCGCATTCCGACAATGCTGCAGCACGCGCCCTGCCGCGATCGCATTGAGCTCGATCGCCTCGTGGAACTGGCCGGACGCCATGCGCGTGTACGCGTAGTGGAGAACGAGGGAGAAGTCGTCGGGCAGCACGCTGAGCTTCCCCGACGTCAGGTCGAGCGGAGCGGTGTACACGCCCGACTCCTCGAGCTCGCGGCGCGCCGCCTCGTTGGTGAAGCGTGCCGTTCCCCAGACTTCGTTGTGCTCGGATAGGTAACGCGCCACGGGCAGCGCGATCGCGCCTGTCACGCCGGTGATCAGGATCTTCTCGTTCTCGATCATTCTGGAACTCCCTCGATCCAGGAGCGTGCGCCGCGGAGCTGCGGCCCACACGGGGGAGTATCGCGAATCAGGGCGCTCTCGGGGGTGGCGTTCGACCTGCCATTCAAAAGTCGGACGGCAGCGCCTTCTTGAAATCCTCGAGCGCGCGCAGGCGCGTCTCGACGCCGGCGTAGAGGTCCCGCTTCTCGGGGAGCCGCTGTCCCGTCTCGTCGGGCCCGAGCTCCGCCCACGGCGCGGTCACCCAGTATCGCGTCGCACCGAGATCCTTCCACCATTGCGCGTACTCGACGCAATCGTCGATCTCGACCGGCGGTTTCCGAGCGCCCGGCGGGATTTCGAATCTCGGATCGGCGAAGTAGATCATGCCCTCGATCCCGATGTCCTCCGGGCGACGTCCGGCCTCGCGCGCGGCGTCGTGGATCACGCCGAGATCCTCGCGGATCTGATCCTCGTTGAAATAGGGATAGGTCGGGAACCATCCGTCCGAGACTCGCCCGGTCCGGCGCAGGACGGGCTTCGATTGGCCGCCGATCCAGAGGGGAATCGGACGCTGAACGGGGAGCGGATTGATGCCGGCCGCGGTGATCGTGTGGTACTTGCCGTCGAAGGTCACGACTTCCTTGGTCCAGAGCTCGCGAAGCACCTCGATCTGTTCTTCGATGATCTCACCGCGCTTCGAGAAGTCGACGCCGAGCGCCTCGTACTCGACGTCGTTCCAGCCGACCGCGATCACGAAACGGACACGCCCGTTCGTCAGCGTATCGACGGTCGCCGCCTGTTTTGCCAGCAGCGCCGTCTGGCGCTGGGCACTGATCAGGATTCCCGTGCAGAGCTCCAGCGTTCGCGTCAGGCCGGCGAGATAGCCGAACATGACGAGCGGCTCGTTCCATTTGTGGTGTCGGGTGTAGAGCGGTGGCTTGCCGAAGTAGGGGCGCCAGTCCGGACGGGCCTCGGTGTCCGCGCCGAGCACGTGATCTCCGAGCGTGATGTAGGAGTAGCCGAGGTTCTCGACGCCCCGCAGGTACTCCACGATCGCGCCGTGATCGGAACCGACCAGGTTCTCAGGCAAGTTGGTTCCAAGCTCAACCATTCGAACGATCTCCAGATCCGTCCGAAGCGCGCACCCACTCGCAGGGCCACCCGGACCCACACGGCGCACGCTCGAACGTTCCGAATGATACGATCAGGTCGAAAAATGTCATCGACCTCGAAGAAAATCATCAACGACGAAAAAGGGATTGATAAATTTCATCATGATTGTAATAACCAACTTCGCTTAAGGGCTCCTCGCGGGAAGACATCGCGATGGATCTGCAACCCAGACGGCGCATGCAGAGGAATAGGCGTATCCAGGACCGTGCGGGCTCGGTGTGAGGACCGAGCGGCCTCGCCTCTTCCCGTCATACCATTCGTTTCGGACACGGACACGGACACGGAGTAGTCAGCCCCATGCTCGATTTCGATCCCTATTCACCCGAAGCGCTCGACGATCCGCTTCCGATCTACAAACGACTGCGGGACGAGGCGCCGTGTTATTTCATCGAGAAGCGCAACTGCTGGGCCCTGTCGCGATTCCAGGACGTTTGGGACGGATTCAGTGAGAACGAACGCTTCACGTCGAAGTTCGGCGACATCCCGAATCTCGTCATGAAGGAGCCGCGCGAGCCTGCCGTCGTCATGATCTCCCATCTCGACTACGTCGAGCACAGGCAGATCATGAAGACCCTCGGTCGCTCGCTCGGACCGAAGGCGATCGCCCGGATCGAGCCGCGAATGGAGGAGATCGGACGCGAGCTGATCGATGCGGCGTTCGACCGCGGCGAGTTCGACATGGTGCACGACGTCGCCTGGCCCTTCATCTCGCGCTTCACCGCGCTCATCTGCGGACTCCCCGACGAGCTGGGGACCGAAATCCACCGTCTCGCCCATATCGGAATCGACGAGATTGCCGAGCGGGCGGTCGGCGTCTACGAACAATCGGCCGCGATCGCCATGGACCACGTCAGAAAGAGCCGAGCCGAAGGATTCGAGGGGGACAGCCTGATCGCCGTCTTCGGGCGGCTCGAGCAGGCCGGCGAGCTACACGATACGGGTGACGAAGTCATCGCGAATCATCTGCTGAACTTCCTGCTCGGCGCTCCGGCACAGTTTCCGAAGGGCTTCCCGTCGATGGTCTACCGGCTCTTCCAGAATCCCGACCAGCGGGCGGAAGTGGTGGCGAATCCCGATCTCGCCCGCCCCGCGTTCCTGGAGGCGATTCGCATCGACACGACGACCCAATCTCTGGGGCGAATCGTGACGAAGCCGATCGAGTTCCACGGTAAGACGATGCAGCCCGGCGAGGGCGTCCTCTTCCTGCTCGCCTCGGCCTCGCGCGACGAACGGGAATTCACGAATCCGGATACCTTCGACATTCACCGGAATCCGAAGCGCAACATCTCGTTCGGCGTTGGCGAGCACACCTGCGCCGGCCGCAACTTCGGGCCCTTCCTCGGTGAGATGCTCACGCGCATTCTGCTCGAGCGGATGCCCCACTACGTCGTCGACGATTCCGATTTGAAGAAGCACCAGACAGAATTCATGAAGGGCTGGGTCCGTCTGCCGACGCGACCGCTCTAACACGCATCACGCTGCCGGCCTTCTCCGCGCCTACCTCCGTGACGGTGAGTGAAGGTGAGGGCGCGGGCTCCAGATCATGCCCCTTGCGATCCACCGACTTCGCGTGGGGCCGAGCTCTGCGATCGCTCGGAGGTCCCGTCACGCGTTCGAGCGCTAGACGGCGATCGGATTCTCCCAACGCAGCTCCGGGAATCGGGCGAAATCCCCGTCCGTCGAAGCGACGCCGCAGCCGTGATCGATCGCGAGCGCCGCGAGCTGCGTGTCGGGAATCAAGTTCCCCGTCGGCGAGACCTGGGTGACCAGGTCCGCAAGAATCTCGCGATACCGCTCTGACGGCTCGGGAATCCAGACCGACGTGCAATCGAGCCACGCCTCGACCTGCTGCCATGCCGACCCGACGGGCTCTGGCCGTGTGAAGACCCGGGGGTTCGTCACGAGCCTGAGAAAGGCGAGCAGACTCGGCCACGGCAGACCGACACGCGTCCGACCGTTCAATCGATCGTCGAGCCACTCACGCGCGGGTGCGTGTTGGTCGAAATCGGAGACGTGTGCGTAGACGAGTATGTTGGCGTCGACGAGGATCAGCGGAGCTCGTCTCCATCGGCAACGGCCAGTACTTCGGCGACGTCGTCGATGTTGCCGATCAAGCAGCCACCGAGCGACACCTCTTTCGTCGTGTGCACCTTTCGCGGACGCCGGGGGGCCTCGAGACGGGTGAGCCCCTCTCGAAGCGCTTGATTCACGACGTCACGCAGGGACAGGTTGCGCCGCTTTCGCAGCCGCTCGATTCGCTTGGCAACATCGTCGTCTAGCGTCAGTGTCGTCCGCACACATCAAAGCATATATCAGCTGATGCTTTGATGCCAATCCATGGACGCTACCCCGGCGGACCGGCGGGTGGACCGAATTCGCCCGTGTTCCGGCTCAGGATCGCTCTGAATTCGCTTGAGAGTTCCGACGGCTCGAGTCCCAGCCCCTTCGCCACTGACTCGCGTCGCGATCGTGGTGTTCGGCGGGGCGCCCCGGCCGAGCGTCGAGTCGGCGAGATCGCGCGGGAAATCGGGGTGGCTCGAGAGGTCAGCCGCCCCTGACGCCGGATCTCGTTCTTCACCGCGGCCTCGCGCCGGAACCCCCGCGCTACGGCGTCACGGTTTCGGTGTCCCGCCCCGAGCGGAGCACGCTCCCCGGTAGCGCACCCGTATACTCGCCCTTCGTGACGATCGGCGTGCCGCCGACCAACACGTGGTCGACGCCGATGGCGTCGGCGTAGAGCCGCCCTGCGCCGGCTGGGAGGTCGGTGCGGGTGTAGACGGGACCCGAGGCGATCGTATCCGGGTCGAAGACGACGAGGTCGGCGCGGTAGCCCTGCTCGACGCGCCCGCGCTCGCGCAGGCCGAAGAGCCGCGCGGGCTTCTCGGTAATCTGGTGCACCGCCTCCTCGAGCCCGATCAGGCCGAATTTGCGCACGCCATCCGAGAGCAGGTGGGTCGTGAGCGCGAATGCATCGAGCATGTCGAGGTGGGCGCCGGCGTCGGAGGCTCCGATGAGGGTGCGGTCGTCGCGCCAGAGCTCAGCCCGTTGCTTCCAGGTGGCCTCGTCGTCGCCGATCGGGTCGGGCATGAACGACGTGCGCAGGTCCTCCGAGAGGGCGAGATCGAGCATGGCGTCGAAGGGCTCCACTCCGCGCTCGGCAGCGATCTCGCCGATGCGCCGACCGCGATGTCGTTCGTTCTCCGGGGTGAAGACCTCGTCGACCTGGATCTCCTCCCACTTGGCGAAGCTGCGGAGGATGCCCGACTCCTTCGACTTCGCGCCGCGGTCGAGCGCCGCTCGGACCTCCGGGTCGCGCAAGCGCTCCATCCGTTCAGGGATTGGCAAGGCGATCACGTCGGCCCAGCCGGCGAAGGCATCGAAGATGAATCCCGTCACGAGGTTGATCCGCACGCGAGGCGGCGTCGCCATGGTGAGCGCGACGACCTCGGCGCCCCGCTCCCGCGCATGGTCGCTGGCGGCGAGGCGCCCCGCGACGCCCTCCGCGTCGGACGCGTCCGCCGCGAGCACGTTCCAGTTGAGCGGCCGGTTGGCCGCCAGGGAGAGGTCCGTCATCAGCTCACGAACCTCGTCCGTGAAGGCCGCAGGCCCCGGCAGGAATTCGAGGCTGGTTCCCGGGTGGTCGCGACATACGCCCGCCAGGGCGACCAGCTCGTCACGGTTCGCATGGCGCGACGGAACCGGCCTGCCATCGCCATCGTTGTGGGCCGGCGAGACCGCCGTGGAGAAGCCCATCCCGCCTTCGCCCAGGGACTTCGCGAGCAGTGCCTTCATCGCCTCGAGCTCATCGGGGGAAGCCTCTTCGCCGACGGCGCGGGGGCCCATCACGCTGCGCCGAATCGCGGAGTGCCCCACCATGAAGCCGGCGTTGATGGCGAGCCTTCCCTCGAGCAAGTCCAGATAGTCGCCGAAGGAACGCCAGCTCCAGGGCACTCCCTCGCGCAGGCTCTCGAGCGGCATGCCCTCGACCCGGGCCAGCATCGACATGAGGTAGGGCGCCGCCACGTCCGATAGCGGTGCGATGCTGAAGCCGCAGTTGCCGCCCAGGACGGTCGTGACGCCGTGGTAGCACGAGGGCGAGAGTGTTCCGTCCCAGAAGACCTGGGCATCGTAGTGGGTGTGGGGGTCGATGAAGCCCGGCGCGACGACGCGTCCGCTCGCGTCGATCGTCTTCCGCGTCTCCTCCTGTACCTCGCCTAACGAAACGATCCTTCCGCCTCTCAGTCCGACGTCGGCCGGACGGCCTGGCGCCCCCGTGCCATCGATCAACGTGCCACCGTGAATGAGGATGTCGAGCATGAGGCCTCCGCGGCGTTGGGGTCCACGAGTATACGGGAAGACGGTATCCTACGGGGTCGAGCGGTTTCGGTATGGGCGTCGAGCCAGCCGATCGATTCGTGCCATGGCTGTACGTCCTCTCCCTGTCATTCCTCGACCTTCGAAGCGAAACGAGGTGAACATGTCTCATTCGATCGAGCCCTTCCTCGATCCCAATGTCTGTGAAGACATGATCTCGACCGTGAACGGGTTTATCGATGCGGCCTATACCCGCGAGAACGCAGCGATCCGCAAGGCGTACATCTACGAGTATGCCGTCGCGATGGAGGTGTTCGCGTTCGCGCTGCATTGTCCCGGCTCACCCGAGACAGACGCCCTACCGGGATTCGATCTCGCAGAGCTGCCCGCGCCGCTGGCGGAGCTGAGCGAGCGTATCTGCACTCATACAGGTATCCATTCAGGACGCGTGCTCCTGAACATCAGTCGCTATCCCGAGAATTGTGACGAGATCAGTCCGCACCATGATGGCGAGCTCTTCGATTTCGACGTGATCCCGGGCCAGAGCACGGTCGTTCACAGCGGATTGCGCCCCCCGGAAGTCGCGCTCCTCACGCTGCGGAATGACACGGCTGGGATCGGAACGACGCTGCACGACGAGGATGACAAGGTCACCGAAACCTGTGCGCTCGCCGGCGAGCTGCTTCGTTTCGACAACATTCACTATCGCCACGGGGTTCCGGCGACCGGGTCGAGATCGGCCGACCGCTCGGGCAAGGCGGACGACGACGCGCTCGACACGAGCGGATCCGGCGACCCGCGCTGGATTCGTTATGCGATCGGCTGGCGAGCTCTCGAGCAGGATTGCTTGTTCTGGGAGAACGACGGTCCGCGGCGACCGGTCAGTCTCGCCGAGGCCGCAGCCGCACAGCGACGCTTCCTCGAAGAGCAATGGCCGCGGCAGCGAGAGGAAACGCTGGCACGAGGGACGTTTCCGTTTCGCTCCCCGTACACTTGACCGCTCGTCTGCCACCTCGTCGCGATTTCGAATGGCAGCCGTGCCGCCACGTATCGACCCGCGGGCTCGTCGCGGCGCGCGCGTTGACAACGCTCCGGGCGCCCACGTAGATTTGAATCGACCCCGACCCTGGAGGCCGCGCAGATGAGCTTGCAGATCGAGCGTCAGGCGGGAGCGTTGGGCGCCTACGTGACCGGCGTCGATCTGTCGCGGCCGGTCGAGAACGCGACCTTCGCGGCGCTCCACGACGCCTATCTGGAGCACCACGTCATCTGCCTTCGCGACCAGGACATCACGCCGCGTCAGCAGCTGGACTTCGCGGCGCGCTGGGGGCCGATCTTCCATCATCCCTACGTGCCGTCGATCGATGGGTACCCGGGGATCATGGAGGTGGCGGATCCCCAGCCGATCACCGTGAACTGGCACTCCGACACGAGTCATACGAAGGCGCCGCCGCGCATGTCCCTGTTGCTCGCGCGGCGCGTGCCCGAGTTCGGGGGCGACACGTTATTCGCCAGTCAGCACGCCGCCTACGACGGGCTTTCTCCCGGGATGCAGCAGCTGCTCGACGGACTCCGCGCGACCCACGCAGGCACGGAGCTCGCCGACGAGGCGGGCGTGCCGCGGTCCGTCGTGGAATCGGTGCATCCCGTCGTGCGACGCCATCCCGAGACGGGAAGACCAGCGCTCTACGTCAATCGGGACTACACGAAATCCTTCGAAGGCATGACACAGGAGGAGAGTCGACCCCTGCTCGAGTTCCTCTACGCCGAGGCCTGCCGCAACGAATACACCTGGCGTCACCATTGGCGGGCCGGAGACCTGCTGCTGTGGGACAACGCGAGCGTGCAGCACGCCGTCGTTGCGGACGTCGGGCGCGGCGAACGATCGCTCCATCGCGTCACCATCGAGGGCGAGCCGCCGATCTGATGTCCTATTACGGAGAGTGGTTCTCCAACGGTCTGCGCTGTTCGCATGCGGCTAGCTTCCACCTACTAGAGCTCGGTGGGCCGACGCATGGCGAACCGTGGACGCTCGAGGAATCTCCGGAGAGATCCGCGTACTTCCGGTTGGGTGCCCGGCAGGAGGCGCGACGGATCTCCTCGTCGCGAAAACCCGGTGCGATCAGTCTCAGCCCCGGATGGAGGTCCACGAAGTCCGACCCGAGTTCGTCGAGCCGCTCTCTTGGGCGCCCGGGCAGGATCGCCGTCGCCAGGTCGAGCGTGATTCGCGTCGGGATGTTCCAGAAGCCCGGTCGCGTGAGTCGCCTTCGCCGCCGCTCTGCGGGCGGGTCGTTTTACCACGCCGTGCTCTGACATGCGCGGTTCCACTCGGCCTCGCAGCGGTCGGCCATCCCGATCGCGGCGTCCGCCCGGAAATCGTCCGCGATGGCCGGGAAAACCCGACGAGACCTCCATCGGAGTCGATCACCGGGAAGTCGAACGAGCGTCCGCCCACGCGTGACGTGGCAAAGCTCATCCTTCTCGGACCACCTTCGCGGCGGCGTTCGTCCCTTCGGCGCGCGAAGCGGCGAAGCGTTCCCTCAGCTCGTTCTTGCGGACCTTCCCGGCTGGATTCCGGGGGATGCGATCGACGATCTCCAGCCGCTCGGGGATCTTCTGCATCATCAGCTGCTGGGCGAGCAGGAATTCGAACATCTCGTCGAAGGTGAAAGGCCGTTCGGAATCTGTGCGCTCGACGATGGCGCAGACCCGCTCGCCGACGCTCGCGTCTGGGATTCCGATCACGGCCACGTCAGCGACCTCGGGGTGGTCGTGGAGCAGATCCTCGATCTCCTTCGCGCTTATATTCTCGCCCTTTCGAATGATCACTTCCTTCAGCCGCCCAGTGATCGCGACGTGGCCACCCTCGTCGATGAAGCCCAGGTCGCCGGTTCGGAAGAACCCCTCCTCGTCGAATGCCTCCGCGTCGAGGCTCGCGTCGACGTAGCCCTGGAATAGCTGTGGAGCCCGAACGTGCAGCTCGCCTTCCGTGTTTGGACCTCGCACGCGACCATCGAGGCCCACCACCCGAACCTCGACGCCCGGGACCACGCGGCCCTCGAAGCGTGCGAGCGAATCGGTCGGGTCCGTCGGACTCCCCATGCTCACCGTCGGGCACTCCGTCATTCCGTAGCCGGAGACGATCCCGACCCCGCCCATCTCCTCGATCAGGTCGAAGTGGAGCCGCTCGGGCTTCGGCGCACCACCACCGGGAAACGCACGAACGTCAGGAAAGAGCCGGGCGTCCGGATGGGCTCGCTGGGCGGCGAGGTAGGCCTGATGGAAGGCGGTGCCGGCGGCGGCCTGCGTGACGCCGTGCTTCGCCAGGAAGGGAATCGTCCGCGGCGGATCGAATTGCTCGACGACCAGGTGTGCCGATCCCGCCGAGAGTCCGGCGATCAGCCAGCCCGGGCCGAATACGTGGGCTACGGGAAAAACGAATGCAATGCGATCGTCGGAACGGATCTGCAGCGCTCTGCCAAGGGACATCGAAGCGATCATCAGACTCTCGTCAGTGTGCCGCACACCCTTGGGATCCGCCGTCGTCCCGGATGTGTAGAAGATCCAACGCGTGCGCGTATCGCTTGGATCGGCCGGGCTCGCGGGCGGCAGCGACGGCGGGTCGCCTTCGGGCAGCCCGTCGTCTTCGATGAGCACCGTGAGATTGGAACGTTCCGACGCCAGCTCCCTCGCCATGGACTCGTAGTCGAAGCCGCGGAACCGGCGCGGAACGACGAGCAGCCCGGCCCCTGTCTGCCGCGTGATGAAGCGGACCTCACGATGGCGATAGATCGGGACGATCGGGATCTGGACGGCTCCGAGTCGACAGAGCGCTCCGATCAGGACGAGCGTCGAGAGCCGACTCGGCAACATCCACGCGACGGCGCTCCCCTCGCGCACACCGGAATCTCGCAGGCCAGCGGCCACGCGCAGACAGGCGTCGCGATAGCCGGCGAAGCTGAGCGCCGCCTCGGCGTCGTCGATCGCGAAGAGCGCGTCGGGTGTCCGCTCCGCACGCCGCTCGACGAGTCTCCAGAGCGTCGAGGCCTCGAGTCGGTCGTCGTCGCTCCCCGCGTTCGACGAGTTGGCCCTGTTATTCACCGACCGCCGCATTCGAAGCGAGTTCCTGGAGCTCCTCCTCCTTTCCAGCGGCCTTCAAACCCTGCCGCGGAAAGGCGTCGATCGCGTGGTCGCCGGGGGGCATCGGCGGTGGATCGGCCCGACGCGCCAACGCCGCCTCGATCGCCGGCTCGAGGCGCTTCGCCTTCTCCGCCCGGAGCTTTTCGTCTCGCTCCCTGAACTCGGGTAGCACCTCGCGTCCCATGAGCTCGAGCGACTCCATGATGTGCTCGTGCGGAATCCGTCCGGACTGTTGGACGAAGATGATCTGATCGACGCCCGCCGCTTCATAGCGCCGCAGGAATTTGCGGAGTTGCTCCGGTGTTCCGATCGCGACACGCACGCCCGCGGTCCCCTGGTCCGCGAGCTCCGCGCCGAGCATCTCGCTCTCGAGCGCCGCCTCGACCGCCGCATCGTGCCCGCGCGCCTTCCTCCGGTTCTGGAAGTCCCGCCACAGATTCGTGGTCGCGGGTCGGTGCTCGCCGTAGACGTAGTAGTGACCGAGCGAGTAGCCGAAGAAATTCGCTCCCTCGAGCCCCCGCCTCGTCGCCTCGCGCTCGTCCTGATGACACATCATGTTCGTTGCACAGGCGATCGTCGGATTCACTGCCCGGCCGATCGGAACACAGCGTTCGGCGAAGGCCTGTTCATAGTCCGTGACCCAACGCGCGGCGTCGTCGGGGTTGATGAACGAGAAGGCCAGCGCCCCCAGCCCGTTCTCCGCGGCCCGCAAGATCGACTGACGTCGGGTGCAGGCGAGCCAGAGGGGCGGATGTGGCTTCTGGCAGGGCTTCGGCACGACGTTCCGCGGCGGCAGCTGGACGAACTCGCCATCGACGCCGGTGAAGGGTGTCTCCGTCATACATCGGATCGCGACCTCGAGTCCCTCCCGCCACTGGGCGTTCTTTTCGTCGGGATCCAGCCCGAACCCGAGGAGCTCCGTCGCCGACGAAGACTCGCCAGATCCGAACTCGACGCGTCCATTCGAGAGGAGATCGAGGGTCGCCAGCCGCTCTGCAACCCGGACCGGATGGTTGTAGCTGGGCGGCGTCTGGATGATCCCGTGGCAGAGCCTGATCTGGCGCGTGCGCTGGCTGACCGCCGCGAGGAAGATCTCGGGGGCACTCGAATGGGAGTACTCCTCCATGAAGTGGTGCTCGACAGCCCAGACGTATTCGAAGCCGAGGGAGTCAGCCAACTCGCATTGCTCGAGCGCGTCCTGGAAGAGTTTTCGTTCGTCGTCTGCCTCCCACGGCCGCGGGAGCTGATGCTCGTAGAAGATCCCGAATCGCATGGACGGTCCGCTCAACGCTCGACCACGAGCGTTCCAAGGGAGACTACAGATCGACCCGTCGTGCCGACCGGGCGCGACCCGGGCGGCGGCACCGACGGGACACCAAGACGGGATCAGGGCGCGATTTAGTCTAGGTCGGCGCAGAATTCGGATCTACCCTCGTCACCGGTCTCGTGTCGCGCTGGGCCTCCCAAAGGACGCCCGATCGTCGGCGCGTCTCGAACTTTGTCCACGACGCGAGACCATTCGTCCGGAGGCGACTTGGATCTCGAGCTCGACGAATCCCAGCGGCTTCTCGCCGACACCTTTGGTCACCTCCTCACGAGTGAATGCCCGCCCGCGCTGGTACGCGAGACCGAGGAGAGCGGCTTCTCGCCAGCACTCTGGGAGCGGCTCGCGGCGGTTGGTGCACTCGGCATGGCGCTTCCCACGTCCGTTGGCGGGGTCGAAGCCGAAATGCTCGAGCTCGGAATCGTGGCGACAGCCTGCGGCCGCACCCTCGCGCCCGTGCCCTTCGCGGAGGTTGCCACGGCCAGTCGCCTGCTCGCCGGTCAGCTGCCGAAGGCGCCGCTGCTCGAGCGGATCGCTGCGGGCGAGGAGCGCATCTCGATCGCGCCCCATCCGCGGGCGATCGATCCCGCGCGCGGCCTCTTCGTGCCCGCGGGACGGGTGGCGCGACACGTCGTCGCGCTCGACGGGGACGAGCTGATCCTGTGGACCCGCGCGAACGATGGCCGTCCACTGGAGCGCATCGCTGATCTCGGCGATGGCGCCCATGCTTTCTGGCCAATGAACGGAGCTGACGCGCCCACACGGCGCCTCCTCGGGCGTGGGGCATCGGCCCGAAGAGCCTTCGATCGGGGAGTGGCCGAGTGGAAGCTCCTCGTCGCGTTCGGTCTCGTCGGCCTCGCTCGGCAGGCGCTCGCCATCGGGGCCGAGTATGCGCGTGGCCGCGAGCAGTTCGGCGCTCCGATCGGATCCTTCCAGGCCATCGCTCAGCCGCTCGCCGACTGTGCGACGCGGGTCGACGGAGCGGAGCTCCTCGTCCGGGAGGCCGCTTGGGCAGAGCGCGATGCACCCGAACGCTTCGAGGAGCTCTGTTCGATGGCCTTCGTCTTCGCCTCTCAGACCGCGCGGCGGACGACTGCCGTGAGTCTCCACACGCACGGGGGCTACGGAGTCTCTCTCGAATACGATATCCAGCTCCATTACCGCCGTGCCTGCGCCTGGTCGCTCGTCGCCGGTGGTGCGCGGCAGGAGCTCCAGCATCTCGCGGACCTCCAGCTGGGTGGTCCCATCGACGACGGGGGAGCCGCCTAGCATGGACTTCCGTTTGCCGGCTTCCGCCGAGGCCTTTCGCAGCGAGATCCGCGCGTTTCTCGAACGGGAGTTCAGCGACGAGGAGCGGGAGCGCGCCCGGACCACGGGTGATCAACACGATTGGCCACTCTACCGGAAGCTCGCGGCCCGCGGCTGGGTCTCCGCCGGCTGGCCTCGCGAGCTCGGGGGCGAAGGCCGCGACCCCTACGAGATGCTCGTCCTCTACTGGGAGCTGGCGAAGGTGGGCTTTCCGTGGTTCGGACTGCTGAACAATGGATTTCTCGGTCATACGCTCATGGCACTCGGAACCGAGCAGCAGCAGCAGCGGATCGTCCCGCGAATCGCGCGCGGTGAGATCCTCGTCGCCCTCGGTTACACCGAGCCCTCGGCGGGCTCCGACCTGGCTGCCTGCCGAACCAGTGCGCGGCGTGAGGGCGATGAATGGATCATCGACGGACAGAAGATGTTCACGACGACCGCCCACGTCGCTGACTTCGTGTTCACGCTGACGCGGACGAATCCCGATGAGAGTCGTCATCGAGGTCTCACGACCTTTCTCGTTCCGACCGATGCCGCGGGCATCGAAATCCATCCCTTCCAGACCCTGGGCGGCGAGCGAACCAACGCCGTCTATCTATCGAACGTGCGTGTCCCCGATTCCGCGCGGGTAGGCGGGGTCGATGGTGGTTGGTCGGTCGTCCGCTACGCGCTCGGCCTCGAGCAGGCCATCGGTTTCGCCGATCGGATGGAGGCGCTGTTGGAGCGGGCTCGGGAGTGGGCGCGGCGAAGCGACGCGCAGGGGCGGCTTCCCGCGCGGGATTCGCGCGTTCGGGAACAGCTGGCACAGACTGCAGTCGACGCGGAGGTCGCCCGGCTGCTGCGCTATCGCGCGACCTGGCAGGCCGCCGAGGGCCGCCCCCTCGGCTCGCGGGGCGCCATGGCCAAGGCCTTCTCCGCCGAGGCCTATCTCGCGGCGGCCGACACCTGGATGGAGCTGCTCGGCCCCTTCGGGTCCTTCGAACGGACCGAGTCGAGCGCACCAGCCGACGGTGTCTTCGTCGACGCGTTCCGCGAGACGCCCGTCGCGACGATATACGGGGGCACGCTGGAGATCCTTCGGAGCATGATCGCCGAAGACGCACTCGACCTGCCGCGCAGTCGCTGACGCCGTCGCGAGCGAATCGCCAGCAGCTGTCCGTCAGACAAAGGCTATACCCTGGTAACTGGTGGCTTCCCAGGGCCACCGTCCCCGGCGCACTCCCCAATGCGTCCGAGCAGCTTGGTACACGATATGAGCGAGGAGAAGAGTCGATGTCGCAGGCCGAGACGACGAGGCTGACCATCATCGGGGCGGGTGCCGGCGGACTCTGCGCGGGCATCAAGCTCCTCGAGTCGGGCCAGGATGACTTCCTGATCTTCGACCGCGAGTCGCGGGTCGGGGGCACCTGGCAGCGCAACACCTATCCGGGACTCGAGTGCGATATCGCGTCGCCCCTCTATTGCTACTCCTTCGCACCGAACCCGGACTGGTCGAGCCCCTTCCCACCGCACTCCGAGATCCGCGACTACCTCGAGCGCGTCGCCCTGGACGCCGGGCTCGAGCCCCATCTCCGTCTCGGCACGGGCGTCGTCGCCGCGCGTTGGGACGAGCCGCGCGCCCGCTGGCAGCTCACGCTCGACGACGGGACCGAGGTCGAGTCGCAGTTCGTGATCAGCGCCGTCGGAATGTTCGGCGCTCCGGTCGTGCCGGAGATCCCGGGACTCGAGGGCTTCGAGGGCACGATGTTCCACTCCGCTCGCTGGGACCACGATCACGACCTGCGCGGCGAGCGCGTGGCCGTGATCGGCAGCGCGGCGAGCGCGGTCCAGTTCGTTCCCGAGATCGCGCCCGCAGTCGAGGAGCTCTTCGTATTCCAACGGACGCCGAATTGGGTCCTGCCGAAGGCCAACGAGCCCTACTCCGACGCGCAGAAGAGCGCCTTCCGCGACCAGCCGGAGCTCCTCGCCGGGGCCCGACAGGACCTTTACACGGTGGTGGAGAAGTCGCTGTCCTATGCAGACCCCGATTTCGGGAAGGATGCCGAGGCGATGGGACGTCAGGCACTCGAGGTCGTCGAAGATCTCGAGCTCCGGGCGCTCCTCACGCCCGATCACCCCTTCGGCGCGAAGCGCCCGCTCCTCTCGAACAAGTACCTCGCGACCTTCAACCGACCGAACGTCGAGCTGGTCGTCGACGCGATCGAGCGCGTGACGTCGAAGACCATCGTGACCGCGGACGGACGCGAGCGCGAGGTCGACACGATTCTGCTCGCGACGGGCTTCGAGACCCAGAAGTACGTGAGCGTGATCGACGTCGAGGGGCGTGACGGCCTCCGAATCCGAGACGCCTGGGAGAAGGGCGCGGAGGCCTACTTCGGCGTCACGACGAGTGGCTTTCCCAACCTCTTCATGCTCTACGGCCCGAACACCAACGGCGGCAACTCGATCATCCTGATGCTCGAGTACCAGGTTGCGTACATCTCGCGCCTGATCGCCGAGGCCGAAGATGCCGGAGTCGACTGGATCGACGTCCGCCGCGACGTCATGGACGCGTATAACGAGGGCCTGCAGAAGGAGCTCCAGGGGATCTCGGTTTGGCAGGTCGGCGCCAACGACTACTATCGGACGGCGGCAGGCCGGATCGTGACGCAGTGGCCACATAGCTTCGCCGTCTACGACGAGCGAGTCTCGAAGGACGACCTCTCATCCTTCGAGACGGGTCGAGCGCAGCCATAGAGCGACGCCCGAGACGATCGATGCGGGACACGATCCCGCGGATCGACGAGGGGCTGGCGATGTCCAACAACGAGGGCTCCAACGCAATGAATCCCGAAGCAATCCGCCTCCTCGACCCCGAGTTCTACTCGGGTGACCCCTATTCGACCTACGCCTGGCTGCGCGATCACTCGCCGGTCCACTGGGACGCCCAGCACAAGGTGTGGGGGATCTCGCGCTTCGACGACGTGGTCGCGGTCGAGAAAGACACGGCGCTCTACACGTCGTCTCGCGGATCTCGGCCGCGGATCGACGGTGATCCGTCGATGATCAACACCGACGACCCCCATCACAACCTGCGCCGTCGCATCATCTCGCCCCAGTTCACGCCCCGAGCCGTCCGGCGCAAGGAGGCGCGGGTGCGGGGCTTCGTGACGGACCTGATCGACGCGATCGCCGAGCAGGGGGAGTGCGACGTCGTCGAGCAGCTGGCGGCGCCCCTGCCCTCGATGGTCATCAACGAGTGGCTGGGCTTTCCGCAGGAGCTGTGGCCCCGGGTGAAGTGGTGGTCCGAGGTGACCATGAAGGCAGGGGGGATCCACGATCCCGAGACGGGCGAGATGACCTTCGACGACGTCGCGGGGGCGATGGCCGCGGTCGAGGAGTTCAAGGAGGCGGCCCTCGAGATCGCGGCGAAGCGCCGCAGCGATCCCCAGGAAGACTTGATCTCGATGTGGGTGCACGCGGAGCCCGAAAGCGGACCGCTCCGCGACGACGAGATCGTCTCCGAGGCCCTGCTGGTCCAGAACGGCGGCGCGGAGACGACGCGTGCCGTGATCGCCACGACCGTGTGGAACCTGATCCAGCACCCCGACCAGCGGCAGAAGCTGATCGACGATCCGAGCGCCGAGCACATGCGCGTCGCCGTCGAGGAGTTCATTCGCTGGGTATCGCCGGTCCTCAACATGAAGCGGACCGTGACGAAGTCCCACGAGCTGCATGGACAGAAGCTCGAGGCCGGCGACGAGCTGCTGCTCATGTACCCGTCGGCGAATCGGGATCCACGCCATTTCGAGAAGCCCGAGGTCTACGACGTGGAGCGCACGCCGAACCAGCACGTCGCCTTTGGATGGGGGACGCATTTCTGCCTCGGCGCGAGCGTCGCGCGACTCGAAATCCGGCTCATGTTCGAGGAGCTGATGAAGCGAATCCCCGACATGCGGCTGGCCCCGGGCACGGAGCCCCGTTTCATGCCGAATTGCTTCGCACGCTCGCCGGACGCCGTGCGCGTGGAGTTCACACCGACGAAGCGAAGCGCCTAGCGCCGATCATGCGGCGGGCTCGAATCGCAGGACGTTCTCGGCCGTCCTCGGAGGCAAGCTCGTCGGATGGCGCGAGTCCCGACCCGACGGACGAATCATGCTGACGCTGTTCCACGCCCCTCATCGCCACGCTGGAGCCCCCAATGTCGATCGAACCCTATTGCGTCTCGATTCCCGATGCCGACCTCGGGGACGTCGCCGAGAGGCTCGCCCGGATCCGTTGGCCAGACGCGTTGCCGGAATCGGGCTGGGGCTACGGCGCCGACCTCGAAACCGTGAGGGAGTACGCCGAGCATTGGCGTGAGCACTTCGATTGGCGGGCCGTCGAAGCACGCTTCAACGCATTCGAGCAGGGAATCGCGAACGCCGAAGGCGAGCGCATCCACTTCGTCCATGCGCGGTCGCCCGAGCCCGGCGCGACGCCGATCGTCATCACCCATGGCTGGCCTGGCAGCGTGGTCGAATTCCTCGACATCATCGATCCACTCCGCGACCCCAGGGCCCATGGCGGCCACGCCAGCGATGCGTTCCACGTCGTCTGCCCCCACATCCCGGGCTACGGCTTCTCGGGCCCCACCCGGACCCCGGGCTTCCACGTCGATCGTGCGGCCGCAGCCATCGCCGACCTGATGCAACAGATCGGCTACGACCGCTACCTCGCGCAAGGAGGCGACTGGGGCGCCGTCATCACGCGGCGCCTGGCGGAAGCCCACGCCGAACACGTGATCGGGGCGCATTTCAACATGCTCTTCGCCTTCCCTGACGACATGTCCTCGCCTGAGGCCTGGGCGGGTGTGACGCCCGAGGAGCGCGCGGCCTTCGAGCGCGCGAGCGCGGCGATCGCGGACGGCACGGCCTACAGCGCGATTCAGGGAACCAAGCCGCAAACCCTCGCCTACGGCATGCACGATTCTCCGGTCGCACTGCTCGCCTGGCAGGTCGAGAAGTTCGAAGCCTGGAGCGACGCATCGATTCGGGAGGCCTACTCGAAGGACCAGGTCCTCGCGAACGTCGCGCTCTATTGGTTCACGGAGACCGCGAACTCGGCCTCGCGCCTGTATTGCGAGTCGATGCGGGCCGGCAACTATGCGGCGGATCCCTGGTCGGGCAGGGTCGAGATTCCTGTCGGCTATTGCCGCTATCCCGGCGAGATGTTGCAGACGCCGCGTGTCTGGGCCGAGAAGCGGTACTCGAAGATCGTCCATTGGACCGAGGCGCAGCGTGGCGGGCACTTTGCGGCGTTCGAGAACCCGAGCTTCTTCGTCGACGACGTTCGGGCGTTCGCGCGCGCGGCCGTCGGGTAGAATCCGCGCCGCCAGTCGGACCGCGTCGGCGCGTTGGCCTCTAGGCTGCCTCCCGCCGGCGCACCGGCAGCGCCGTGTAGCCCCCGACGTGCAGATTCCGCATGCGGACGAGGTCCCCGGCGACCTCGAGCTCGGGTAGGAGCGGCAGTAGCTCGCGGAAGATGGCGCGCAGCTGGGTGCGCGCGAGATGCGCCCCGATACAGAAATGCGGTCCGTAGCCGCCGAATGCCAGATGCGGGTTCGGGTCGCGGGCGATGTCGAACTCGTAGGGCCGATCGAAGACTTCCTCGTCGCGGTTCGCCGACGGATACCACAGGCTCACCGACTCGCCCT
Source organism: Myxococcota bacterium (assembly GCA_965223565.1). Taxonomy (GTDB): domain Bacteria; phylum Myxococcota_A; class UBA9160; order UBA9160; family UBA4427; genus UBA4427. Next base: position 629,831 of record CBDCWV010000015.1, read on the forward strand.
CGCGAATCTTCTGTCCCCCGATCTCGAAGTCGGCGACTGCGGTTCGCATGAAGTGGATGACGGGCGACGTGAAGCGGAGGATCTCCTCGACGGCCGAATCGATGTGCGACGGGTCCGCAGCCAGGCGCGCGAGCTGGTCCGGGTGTTCGAGCAGTAGGCTCACTCCACCGGTCGTCGCGTGGCGGGTCGTGTCGAGCCCGGCGGCGATCAGCAGCATGACGTAGGAGACGAGCGCTTGCTGGGGCAGCGGCTCTCCGTCCACCCGCGCCGCGAGGAGAGCGGAGAGGAGGTCGTCGGCGGTCGCTCCGCGCTCGCGCGCGTCGTCGATCATCTGCGCGAGGTAGCGCTGGCCCTTCCCTTGTGGATGGAAGAAGACGCTCGCGGCGTCCTCGTCTGCCGCGCGCTGCCGCTCCTCGGGTGAGCTCCGGACGGTGGCCTCCCACAGGGTGAAGAGCTCGTCGTGCTGCTCCGGCGGCACCCCGAGCATCTGGAAGATCGCGGCCGTCGGCACCTTGACGGCCAGCTCCTGCACGAGGTCGAGCGGCGCGTCGCCTCCGGCTTCAGCTTCGAGGCGGCGGGCGAAGCGGCCCACGTGATCCTTCGCGAGCGCGGCGATCTTCGGTGCGAAGGCCCGCATCGCGCGCGGCGTGAAGTGCTTGCTCGTGAGGTTCCGATACTTCAGGTGATGGGGGGCGTCCATGTCGTTGAACGACAGCGGCGCGCCGTTGGCCGGCCCGAACTGCGCCTCGAGGGCCTCGCGCGCGGCGCGCATGTGGTTTTCGACCGGGCGTTGGAAGAGACGCAGCCGCCGGCTGCTCACGAACACGTCGGCGCGCTTCGAGATCGTGAGGATGTCGGCGTGGCGCGTGATCGACCAGAAGGGGTCGTAGTCGCCAGGCGGCTCGTACCAGAGGACGGGCGCCTCCCGGCGCAGCCGATCCCACTCCCCCCACGGATATCCCTCCGCGGCCATTCGATCCTCGTCCGTGAGTCGCAGCTCGCCGATCGATTCGGTGCTCATGTCCATTGCCCTGATCTCTCCTTCGTACGCACTCAAAAGAACCGCGGCTTCAGCATCGGGACGAGCCAGTGCGACAGGAACCGCCGCAGCTCGGCGACGTTTCGTTCCGGGCCGGGATCGTCGAGAAAGCTCTTCAGCAGACGCAGCAGGATCTCGGCGAGCTCGTCGAGCTCCTGTTCGTCACCTTGCCAACGGTCGCCGAAGTAGAGTCGCAGCTCACCCGAGACGAACGCATTCTGGCCCGCCGCGTGAACCGAGACTGCGTCACGCATCTGAAAGAGCTCCTGGACGTAGGGGTCGTCGGGGATCTCGGAGATCGAGATGACCATGGCTTCCACGACGCGCTCGACCGGGTCGTCGAGTCGCATCGCGCGCGAACGCACCCGCTCGAGGTAGCCGCCGCTCGCGGTCACGGCGGCGGCATTGAAGAGCTCGTCGGCGCTCCCGAAATAGCGGTAGACGGTCGGCCGGGTGACGCCCGCGGCCGCGGCCACGTCGGAGAGGGTGACCTTCGAGAAGCCATGACGTTCGATGCACGCCTGCGCGACCGCGAGCAGATGCTTTCGCGCGGCGGTGCTGGATTCCGGGATCGCTCCCTTCCAGGCGCCTCGTCGGCTCATCGCTGTCTCCTCCGCGGCCGTGCTCGGTCGCGCCTCGGCCCGAACTATACAACTTACGCGAGGTGTAAAGGTGTATATAATCCCAGTCAACGGCACGGCCACGCGCAGCGACTGCGTCGAGCACGCGGGTCCGGATGGCACGCGCGGGGAGTAGATAGACGACATGTCGAATCTGGAAGTACGAAAATTCGATTGGGATTTCGAAGGGATTCCCTTCATCTGGAATCCGGGGCAGCCGCGCTTCTCCGTACTGATGAATCAGATCACCTTCGTGATCATCAGCTTCGAGCGCTACATCACGAAGGCGATGCGCGCGGCAGAGTCGCGGATCACGGATGAGGAAGTGAGGATCGAGGCCCGCCTGTTCGGACAGCAGGAGGGCGTGCATGCCGCCGCCCACCAGAGACATGCCAAGGCGTTGATCGCCCGGTATCCGGGTCTGCAGACGATCCTCGACAAGTGCCAGGAGAGCTACGACGAGCAGTTCGAGTCGCAGTCGCTCGAGTACCACCTGGCCTATGCCGGCGGTATGGAGGCGATCTTCACCCCCTTCTTCAAGATGGTCCTCGACAATCGAGAGATCCTCTTCAGCGGCGGGGACGAGCGGCTGTCGTCGATGCTCCTGTGGCATTTCTGTGAGGAGATCGAACATCGAAGCTCGGCGCTCATGGTCTACGACCACGTCGTGAACAGCTACTGGTATCGATTCAAGAACGCCGGCCCGATGCGCAAGCACGTACGTGCACTGTTCTCGATGGCCATCGAGGAGTTCAAGAAGCACGTCCCGGACGTGTCCCACGACGCCTACGAGGGGAACCCCTTCGCGAGCGTGCCGCGCGCCGCCACGATGCGTTCTGCCGTCGGCATTCTCGCGTCCCAGATGCCGTGGCACGATCCGACCCATCAACCCCTGCCCGACTACTACGACGAGTGGGTCGGAAAATATGCTTCGGGCGTCGACGTCATGCGGCTCTACGGCCAGCCGCCGATGGCCGCGGGGCAGGCGCGATGAATCCCGCCGCCGGCCGAACGCTCGCGCGTTCGCGGCATCGATCGGGGCCGCACTAGGGCTCGATCACGACCTTGAGGGATTCCGAGTCGCTCGCGGCGAACGCGAACGCGTCAGCGGCCGCGTCGAGCGGGAACCGGTGGGTATTCACGACCTCCGCGATCTGCGGATTCCGACCGAGCAGCGTTGCGGCCGCGTCGACGTCGCGCCCGGTCGCGCTGTGGCCGTAGAATGCGACGAAGACGACGGTGAGCTCCTTCACGAACGCGGTCGTGAAGTTCCATGTCTTGGGCGTGTAGTAGCCGGCCACGAGCGCGAGCGTCCCGCCCGGGCGACACCATTCTGCGGCGCGATGGATCGCCTCTTCGGTCCCCTCGGCTTCGATCACGAGATCGTATTGCCCGCTGGGCTGGGTGCCGGCGCCCAGGCGGGCCGCCGCATCGCGCTGGAACGCCCGCTCGCCCTCGAAGTCGACGTGCTCGCCGCCGCGGGCGATCGCCGCGGCAACGGCGAGGATGCCGAAGCCCGACTGGTTCGCCCCGACGACGAGGATCCGATCGCGCCCGGTCGCGTGCGTCAGATCGAGGGTATGCAGGTGGATCGCGAGCGGCTCGATCAGGTTCGCGCCGCTCTTCGCGTCGAGGCCCCGAGGCAAGGGGACGATCGAGGTCGAAGGCACGATCACCTCGTCGGCCATACCGCCGTCCTGCCCGATCCCGATCAGGCGCTGGTAGCCCTCGACGCACCAGACGGATTCACCCCGCCGGCAGAGCGCGCAATGCCCGCAAGGCACCGTCGGCTGGACGCCGACCGGTGTGCCGTCGTCGAGCACGCCGGCGAACTCGTGGCCCATCGTGAATTGGAGTGGCCCCATCTGCGACAGGTTTAGGTCGGTCTGGCAGATCCCGATCGACTCGACCCGGATACGGACGCCGTCGCCAGAGGGACTCGGCAGGTCGACGACTTCGATGCCGTTCTCGGTTCGACGAACTCCTCGCACGGGCGTGTTCCTCTTGGTCGTGGGCAGCTCGGATTGAAGGACAGCGGTCGGAGGACTGCAATCGATTTCGAGTGTGAGCGCGACCGCTTCCCCGAGACACCGCTCGCGGCGATCGGCGATCACGACGAGTCGTGTCGCCTTCGGTGAGGCGGGCGTCGCGCAAGGGGCGGACTTCGTCCCGGATCTCCGCGATGCTCTCTTCGAGCCAGCGACGACGAGGCGACATGGACGCAATCGCGATCGACGACGAGATGTACGACATCGAGGCCGTTGCCGCCGGGGCCTGGGTTCCCGGCCCCTACGGCGAGGGCGACCAGCTCGGCACCTACAATGAGGTCACGCCCGAAAAGCGCGCGTCGGCCTGGTCCGTCCTCGAAGGCGCGACGCGCCTGCAGACGATCAATCTGGGGGACACCCTGTTCAATGGCTATCCGGGGTTCGGCGACCGCGACTACCAGCAGCAGCTGGTAATTGCCGGCTATGCGCCGCCCGACGGCTTCTCCGGGATCAACCACATATCGGAGCCGATGGGGACGACGCGCTTGAGCTTCCATGAAGAACGTGTCCAGACTACCTACAACATCGCGAGCAAGGTGAACGGGCTCCTCCACTGCGGCGTGGGTGAGCTCTTCTACAACGGCTTCCGCGGCAGCGAGATCGCGCGGGACCATGGAACGAGCGCCCTCGACGTCGTGAGTTGGGGCGTGCCGCTCGTGACCCGCGGATTCCTGATCGATGTCGTGGGGCTGAAGGCCGAGCGCGGCGAGGACGTGTTCGAGGCGAACGGGCGGCCCGTCCTCGACCCGAGCTATCGGGTCACACTCGAGGACCTCGAAGCCGCCTGCATTCGACAGCGACTGCCGGCGTTCGAGCCGGGCGACGCGATCATGCTTCGAACTGGATGGAACAACCTCGTGCGCGCCGATCCGGAGAAGTTCCTCTCGGGCTCCCCCGGCCCGTGGCTCCGCGAGACCCGTTGGCTCGCGAGCCATCGCCCCGCGCTACTCGCGATCGATTCCTGGGTCTGGGGCACTCTCGATCCCGAAGCGACGAAGGGCTTCTACAACGCTTGCCATCAGGAGCTCAACATGCGCTTCGGGATCCGCTTCGGCGAAGGCTTCCAGCTCGAAGAGCTCGCCGACAGCGGCGCGGATCGCTTCGTCTTGACGCATACGCCGCTTCGCGCCGAGGGTGCAACGTCGTCGTCGGCCCCGGCGCTCGCGATCGCACGAATCGAGGGCGCCTAAGGGGCCGGGTCCGGGCGATTCGCTGCGGCCGCCCGGGCATCGAGGGCCGCGCGGATGCGCAGGTGCTCCTTCTCGCCGAGCTGGTAGCGGCTGAAGGCGAGGGCGCCGATTCCGTAGCAGACGATCGGTACGCCACCCATCAGGACGAGCATCGTGGTCTTCACCATCTCGGTCTGGTCGGGCTCGTTCCGGACGAAGCCCGAGGCGTCGAGGGCGATCCCGACACTCCCGACCATGATCGCCGCCCCGAGCTTGTTCACGAAGCTCCAGCCCGCGAAGTACGCCCCCTCCTTGCGCTCGCCCGTTTCGAGCTCGTCGCAGTCGATGATCTCGCTCTTGAGGGTGTAGCCGAGGGTGTTGGCGCAGGCGTTCGCCGCTCCGGAGAGGAGCGACGCACACGCGATGATCTCCCAGTCTCCCGGCCCGACGAAGATGACGGAACCGTATCCGACGGTGGCCATGACCATCGAGAGGAGCACGAGCCGCCGCTTCTCGATGTAGTGCGCGAGACGTAGCCAGAGCGGAATCGAAGCGAGCGCCGTGATGAAGGCGATACCCAGAAGGAAGGGCACGAGATCGGACGGTGCGAGGGCTCGACCGCCGATCGTGAGCTCGGGGTCGCCCACGACGTATTCCATTACGAAGGGGATGAGGACGCCGATGCCGCCGGCGCCGATGGCGTCGATGAAGATCACCATCAGGAAGAGCCGCGCGTGTGGGTTCCGGAGGACGTCCCGAACGGCCTTGATCGGATTCTCGCCGCCGCGACCGCGGAACTCCTCGCGCTCGGCCGGAAGCAGAGAGACCCCGGTGAACACGAACAACAGCGTCGCACCGCCGACGACCCATGCCATCGTCGTCGCGTGGGCGACTCCCTGGCCGACGACCCAGGTTCCGAGAATTCCCGCGCCGAGCATGCCCAGGGTTCGCATCGTCTGTCGCACGCCGAAGATCCGGTTGCGTTCCCGGGCATCCAGCGACAGCTCCGCGCCGAGGGACATGTGAGGCACCTCGAAGACGGTGTACGCCGTATAGAAGCCGAGCACCGCGACGGTGATCCAGGCGATCAAGGCAGCGCCTTCGAATCCTGCAGGCGGCGACCAGGCCATCAGCCCGAAGAAGGCGAGCAATGGAGCACCTGCGAGGATCCAGGGGCGTCTTCGCCCGCTGCGCCGCATCGTCCGGTCGCTCAGGTTGCCGACCATCGGATCGGAGACCGCATCCCACATCTTGGCGACGAAGAAGATCGCACCCACCGCCGCGGGGCTCGCCCCGAGATCGTCGACCGCGTATTTCATGTACATGATGAGGATCAACATGTACGCGTACATGACGGGGGCGGCCGCGAGCCCATAGCCGATCAAGGCTTGGGTCGGCAGCCGTTCGATGCCGTTCAAGGCGTTTCCTTCCCCGCCCGGGGCTTCGCCTTCGCCTACCGGGCTCGAACGTCGGTTGCGTCCGATGGGCGTGCCGGCCTCAGTCGACCGGGTCGAGTACCACGACCGGGATCACGCGCGTTCCGGCGTTCTCCTGGTACTGCTTGTAGGGCGGGTAGATCGCCTCGAGCTCGTCCCAGAGGCGCTGCCGCTCGTCGCCCTCCGCGACGCGCGCGCGGGCTTTGACGGGCTTGGCCCCGACCATCAGGTCGCAGACGGGATTGGCCTCGAGGTTCAGGAACCAGACCGGATGGTTCGGCATGCCGCCCTTCGACGCGATGATCACGTAGGCGCCGTCGATCTCCTTGTAGATCAGGGGCAGCGAGCGCTTCTTTCCCGACTTGCGCCCGGTCGTCGTCAGCAGCAGCGTCGGCAGCAGACCCGGCCCGCCGAGCGCCGTCGAGTCCCACATGTGGGCCTTCTCGGGGTCGGTCTTGTAGAGCTCGATGTGTTCAGCGATCCAGGGGACCTCGGCAAACGTCGACATTTCGGGGGGCTTCCTGTTGGTGGTGCGGCGGAGCCCATCCGCGATGAAGACCATCGCGACGTCTCCGGCCGGGAGAGCGCGCGTGCCCTAGCTTCGCGGGATGTTCCCCCTGACGCCAGCCCTCCGACCGTCGATCAGGAAAGCTCGAGCCCATCGAGCTTGCCGCTGGCTCGCCAATCCCGGAGCAGGGCGAAGAACGCTTCGGAGCCTTCCGGGTAGAAGCCGGCCAGCCAGCCCTGACTCTCACCGACCTTCCCCTCGTCGTTGAAGTAGCCGGGCGTGCAGTTCGCCTGGATTTCCAGGAAGCTGCTTCCCTTGTCGATTTCGGCGCCCCAGGCGTCTTCGGCGTGCTGGCTCGGCTCGACGGTCGTGGCGCCGCGATCGAGCGCCTCGCGGATGACGTGGGCGAGGTGTTGGCTCTGCTCGTTGATGGTGTGAGGGATATTGGGCGTGAGGCCGCTCTGGAATCCCATCATGAAGAAGCAGTTGGGGAATCCTCGGGTGAAGAAGCTCTGGAACGTCGACGTGCGGTCGGCCCACTTTTCGCTCAGCTTCCGTCCTCCGCGTCCCACGATGTCGTAGCCGGCGCGTCGCGTGTAGTTCGTGCTGACGTCGAACCCCGTCGCGAAGATCAGACAGTCGACCTCGTACTCGCGGCCGTTCGCGACGACGCCGCGAGGGGTGATCCTGTCCACGCCTCTTCCTTCCGTGTCGACGAGTGTGACGTTCGGCCGATTGAAGGTCGGTAGATACTCGTCGTGGAAGCAGGGGCGCTTGCAGAGATAGCGGTACCAGGGCTTGAGGGATTCCGCGGTGGCCGGATCCTCGACGATCTCGTCCACGCGCGCCCGCACGCGCTCCATCTTCTTGAGGTCGACGCGCTCGGCGATGAGGGCGATCTCTTCGGGCGTGAGGTCGGCCGCATTGGGGGTGGACTCGAGGACCTCGTACAGACCGCGAGTGAGCTCCGTCCAGCGGTCGCCGACCAGATCTTCGTCCTGAGGTCCCCCGTCCATCAGGATATTGAAGTTGTCCATGCGCTTCTTCTGCCAGCCGGGCTCGAGCGTCTTCGCGAAGTCCGGATCGGTCGGCGCGTTGTCGCGGACGTCGACGGAGGACGGCGTGCGCTGGAACACATAGACCTGGGCCGCGTCCCGCCCCAGATGGGGGACGCACTGGATGGCCGTTGCGCCGGTTCCGATCACGCCGACGCGTTTGTCCGCGAGCTTCGTGAGACCACCGGTCGTGTCGCCTCCGGTGTAGTCGTAGTCCCACCGGCTGGTGTGGAAGGTATGCCCGGCGAAATCGCCGAGTCCCGGAATGCCCGGCAGCTTCGGCTTCGAGTAGGGCCCGTTGGCCATGCAGACGAAGCGCGCGCGAATGCGATCGTCCCGGTCCGTGCTGACGATCCAACGCCTCGCTTCCTCATCCCACTCGAGCGCACTCACTTGAGTCTGAAAGAGGGCGCTCTCATAGAGGTCGTAGTGGCGGCCGATCGCCTGGGCGTGCGCGAAGATCTCCGGCCCGTGCGCGTACTTCTCCGTGGGGATATACCCGAGCTCCTCGAGCAGCGGCATGTAGACATACGACTCCACGTCGCATTGGACCCCCGGATAGCGATTCCAGTACCAGGTGCCGCCGAAATCTCCGGCCGCTTCGACGATTCGAAAACCGTCGATCCCGACCTCGCGCAGTCGAACGCTCATGAGGAGGCCTCCGAAGCCCCCGCCGATGATCAGGACCTCGGTCTCCTCTTCGATCGGCGCGCGAGTGAAGCCCGGCTCCACGTACGGGTCGACGTCGTTATGCGTCCCTTCGCTCATCATCTCGCGAAACTGCGAGGAGCCATCCGCGCGCAGCCGCTTCTCGCGCTCCCGTCGGTATTTCTCGCGTACGGCCTCGAGATCGGCGTCCAGCTCGAGGAGATCTCCCGCATCCGGTTTCGAGGGCTTCATCGCGATCGCTTCCGTCGTTGGGTTGGCATGGTCAGTGAATCGTCTTCTTTCAGGCAGATCCCGAAGAGGAGGCACTCGAACGCGTCGAGAGAGAGACGTTCGGCGTCGGGCTTCTCCGTGCCGGACACGACGCGTTCTACGTAGGCCAGGTGGATCTCCGTGACCGCGTCTGCCATCGCATCGACCGGTAGGTCGAGTCGGACTTCGCCCGAATCGATTCCATACTGGAGGCATTGCCGGATCTGGGCCGTCAAGGTCGCATTGGTCCGTTCGACCACGTCGCTGTAGGAGGCCAGCAACAATCGACTCTCTTTCGCGAGCAGCCCCCTGAGAAGCGGACTGCGACGCGCGAATTCGAGTGAGGCGCGGTGCATTCGACGTAGCGCCTCTGCGACGCCACCCTTCTTCGTCGTGGAGGAGGCCTCGGTGGCCAACGAGAGCTCGTCGACGAGCTCTTCGTTCCAGGTCTGCACGAGCCGGCTGATCACGACCTCGTAGAGGTGCTCCTTCGACTCGAAGTAGCGGTAGACGAGCGGCTTCGAGACCTGCGCTGCGGCCGCGATTTCGACGACCGACGTCTTCTGGAATCCGAGTGCGCCAAAGCAGGCTTCGGCGGAGGCCAGGATCCGGCGGTAGGCTGCGGTGTCGCGGGGAGGAAATCGGTCATCGGCCGAGGGCATAGTCGAAGTATACGTATTTGGTAAAACAAGTAAACACGCGTCTCCGACGTCGGTGGCGATGGAGGCCGGCGTGCCGTTCTGCGGAGGGCGGACACGCGAACGCCTCGCGAGAGGACTGCGCAGCTCCGGGCACGAGCGAAGGAGAATTTGCATGAAGGGAATCGTCTTCGACGGCAACGAGCTGCGCGTGCGCGAGGGACTCGAAGTGCGTGCGCCGGACGCGGGCGAAGTGGTCGTCCGGATCGTCAATTCCGGCGTCTGCCATAGCGACCTCAGCGTCATGAACGGCACGATTCCGTTCGAAACGCCCGTCGTCCTCGGGCACGAGGGCGCGGGGGTCGTCGAGCAGATCGGGACGGGCGTGAATCACGTCGCACCCGGCGACCACGTCGTGCTCTCTACGCTCGGAAATTGCGGGACGTGCACCCATTGCGATCGCGGTCGGCCCACGATGTGTCGAAGTACCTTCGGCCATCGGCCGACGCCCTTCGTGCTGGACGGAGCGCCGCATTATGCCTTCGCGAATATCTCCTCGTTCGCGGAAGTCACGGTCGTGAAGGCCACCCAGGCCGTCCCAATCCCGAAAGAGGTTCCGCTCGCCTCTGCCTGCTTGATCGGCTGCGGGGTGCTGACCGGTGCCGGTGCCGTCCTCAATCGTGCCCGCGTCGAGGCCGGAGAGCGAGCCGTCGTGGTCGGTGTCGGTGGGATCGGGCTCAACGCGATTCAGGCGCTCCGACTCGTCGGCGCAGATCCCATCGTCGCGGTCGACGCGAATCCCGAAAAAGAAGCGCTGGCGCTTCAGTTCGGGGCGACGCATTTCGTCGACGCGACGGCGGGGAGCGCCGCAAAAGCGGTGGCTGACCTGACGCGTGGCGGCGCCGATTGGGTCTTCGAGTGTGTCGGGCACAAGCAGGTGATCGAGGATGCGCTCGGCTACCTCGACTGGGGTGGCAGCCTCGTCATCCTCGGCGTGACGCCTTCCGGAACGGGAATCGAGTTCCTGCCCGAGGCGCTCTTCCTGGACCGATCGATCCTCGGCTGTCGCTACGGGTCGAGCCGTCCCCAGCGAGACATCCCGCGCTACGCGGATCTCTATCTCGCCGGCAAGTTCATGCTCGACGAGCTGGTCACGAAGATCTACCCGATGGACGCGATCGCCGACGTGTTCGAGGACATGGAGGCAGGCCGGCTCGCCCGCGGCGTGCTCGCCCTCCGAAACGTCTGAGCGTCGAGAAAGGAAGAAGGATCGTGACGACGAAGATGGAGGCAGACCCGCGGATCGATCCCCGGATCAAGGCCGCGATGGGTGCGTTCCCGACGGCTCCGCGTCCCGACGCCGAGAGCCGAGAGGCGCTGCTCGCCGAGGCGAACAGCCCGGCGGCACAGGCTGCGGCCGCGGAGCTCAAGGCCGCCATGGATACCCTCGACTCGGAGGAGATCGCCCCTTCACGCGGTCTCGTCAGCGAGACCCACGAGTTCGTCTCCTCTCCGGACGGCAACACGATCCAGGTCCTGTTGATTCGCCCCGACGAGGCTTCGCCCCAGCCCGCCGTCGTCTATTTCCATGGCGGTGGCATGCAGACCCAGTCCTGCTTCGACGGGATCTATCGAGCCTGGGGGCGGACGATCGCCGGACAGGGGGTGGCGGTCGCGATGGTGGACTTCCGCAACTGCCTCCTCGCGTCTTCTGCGCGCGAGGTCGCGCCTTTCCCGGCGGGTCTCGACGACTGCGTCTCGGGAGTGCGCTGGCTGTTGGCCCATGCCCTGGATCTCGGGATCGATCCGAATCATGTCGTCGTCGCCGGCGAGAGTGGGGGCGGCAACCTCACGCTCGCCACGGGCATGCGGCTCATGCAGGAGGGCGACATCGGACTCGTGCGGGGTCTCTACGCACTCTGTCCCTATATCGCCGGGCACTGGCCGCAGGAGCGCTTTCCCTCGTCGACCCTGAATAACGGGCTCCTCCTCGACCTGCATAACAATCGTCCTGCCATGGCCTACGGGATCGAAGAGCTCAGGCGAAGAAATCCACTCGCCTGGCCCGCCTTCGCGACGGAGAAAGACGTGCGTGGACTGCCACCGACGGTGATCAGCGTGAACGAGTGCGACCCGCTGCGCGACGAGGGGATCGAGTTCTACCGGACGCTGCTGCGGGCGGGGGTCCCGGCGCGTTGCCGACAGATGATGGGCACGATTCACGCGACGGAGATCTTTCAGATGGCCTGTCCAGACATCAGTCGGGAGACCGCGGCCAGCCTCGCCCAGTTCTGTCGCGAGGCCTGAGCGGATCGACCCAGCTGCTCGGCTCGTCCGTCGAGCGCACTCGGACGACCAGGGCTGTGCGCTCGACACGTCGACGCCCACCGCTAGCTGCGAGAGAGCGTCCGCGTCATGTCCAGCAGGCGATCGCCGATCGCCGCGACTTCGCCAGGCTCCATGTCACGAGCGAATACCTGGAGCGAGACGGCCGTACCGACCTCCCCGTGGCGATCGAAGACCGGCGCGGTGATCGTGCTGATGCTCTGCTTCTGACCATCGACCTCGCGGAGCTGGTACGACGTCCGCCCGAGCTCCCCGATCGTCCTGTGGAGCTGGTGCCGCAGGTCGACGGAGTGCGGATTCTCCGCGAGCTCGGCGATCAGACTTCCCAGCCGGCGCCGGCCCGGGACCTCGAGCGCAACGCTGTAGCCACGGTTTCGGACCCGTTCGAGGATCTCTCGGGTCCTCGGCTGATCCTCCGCCGACGTGCCTCCGCGCAGGAGCCACTGCTCGACCTCCTCTTCGGGCGACCAGGCCACGAAGGCCGAGACCAGGGGCGCCATGATGGGAATGCGTTGACCCACTTCGGGGGGGTCGACCTGTGTTCGGCGTGGTCCCGCGCGCGCGACGCAGAGTGCGTCGGAGCCAGCTCGGACGAGCGCGGCCGCCCCCATGTCCAGCTCCTTCGCGAGCCTGGCCATCTCGACGCGCGTCTCGTCGACGAGGGGATTCTCGCGCAACGCGGCATCGCCGATCGCGACGAGTGCGGCGCCGAGGGAGAAGGTGCGGTTGTTCGGGTCGCGACGGAGATAGCCGCACTCCGTGAGCGCCATCAGCAGATTGTGGGTCGACGCCTGGTTGATCCCCAGCCGGCTGGACAGCTCGGAGTAGGAGAGGCGCTCGTCGGGATGCGCCGCCAGGAAGTTCAGCAGATCGGCGGCGCGGGTCGCGGAGAGGGCTCGTCTGGACACGATGGCAAGATATTACGATTGCAATACAAGTATTGCCATTGCGATAGACTGTCGGCAGACAGGCCGCGCAAACTCTCGATCGCAGGCGATTCCCTCGCCATCGAGGACATAGAGACAATGGACGAGAAAGTTGATGCGACCTTCATCCGGCGGGCCGTCGAGGTAGGCGACCTGGCCGCGCTTCGTGCGGCGCTCTATCAGGCCACAGGGGATTCCGTGTTGGCCGAGCTCGGCCCCGTCGCGACACTCGACGAGAAGGATCGCGCGCGCCTGGCCGAGCGGGCATGCCAGCTGCTGGAGTCTGGGATCGAGGGCTTCGAGCGGCGGGTCCCTTCGGATGATGAGCTCCGCAAGCTGATGGATCTCGTGCTCGGCGTGCCGACGCGGGACGAGCATTTCGAGGTGCGAAAGAAGTTCCTCGCCTTCACGCCGTACCCGTTCCAGTTCGAGCGCCCCGAAGGCGCCGCTCCGGTACCAGAGGATTTCGAGGTCGCGATCATCGGAGCGGGCCCGGCCGGGATCTCGATGGCCGTCCAGCTCGGTCGACTCGGCATCCCCTACGTCCTCTACGAACGGCGCAGCGAGATCGGCGGCACCTGGAGCATTCACAAGTACCCGGATATCCGGGTCGACACCCTGAGCATCACGTACGAGTTCAGCTTCGAAGACGAGTATCCCTGGAGCGAGTACTTCGCCCGAGGCGAGGAGGTTCGGAGCTACCTCGAGTTCATCGTGGACAAGTACGGCGTGCGGGAACACGTTCGCCTCGACCACGATCTCGAGGACGCGCGTTTCGACGACGACAGCTCGACCTGGCATCTGACGTTCAAGCGGCCCGATGGGGAGCGCGTCGAGCGGGACGTGAACGTGGTCGTGAGCGCGGCCGGGCTCTTCGCGAAGCGGAAGCTGCCGGACATCGACGGGGTCGAGGACTTCGAGGGTACGATCCTCCACCCCACCCAGTGGACGAGCGAGCACGACGTGCGCGGCAAGCGTGTTGCCGTCGTCGGCAACGGCTCGACCGGCGTCCAGCTCGTGGCGCCGGTGGCCGAGGAGGCCGAGCACGTCAGTGTCTTCCAGCGCACCCCCCAATGGATCGCCCCGCGGCCGAACTACGGCAAGAAGGTCGAGCCCGAGGTCCGGTGGCTGCTCGACAATGTCCCGGGCTATTGGAACTGGTGTCGCTACACCTCGATCATCGGGCTGATGACCTGGCACGAGGACTTCCTGATTCCGGATCCCGAGTGGGAGAAGAAGGGCGGTCACATCACACAGAAGAGCGAGGAGCTGCGTGATTTCCTGATCGGCTACATCAAGGAACAGATCGGCGACCGGCCGGATCTCCTCGAGAAGCTGGTCCCCGACTACGCCCCGATGGTCCGCCGGCCCGTCGTCGACAACGGCTGGTACAAGGCGCTCACCCGGGACGACGTCGATCTCGTGACGTCGGGCATCGTGCGCCTCACGAAGAAGGGAATCGAGACGGCCGACGGGAAACATCACGAGGTCGATTTCATCGTCTTTGCGACGGGCTTCGAGGTCGACCAGTTTCTCTGGCCCGCGGAGTATCACGGCCAGAAGGGCGTGAGCCTCCGGGACTATTGGGCGCCGCACAGCCCGCGCGCCTATCTGAGCATGATGGTTCCGCACTTCCCGAACTTCTTCATGCTCTACGGACCGAACTCTCAGCCCGTCTCGGGCGGTGTCTCGCTCCCCTCGTGGTTCCAGATCTGGGCCGCCTATATCGCACAATGTCTCCACACGATGTTCGAAGAGGGGCACGCGCAGGTCGTCGTCAAGGAGGAGGCCTTCGAGGCGTTCAACGCGGAGCAGGATGCCGTGGGGTCGGAGCTCGCCTTCATCAAGGACACGAAGTCCGTCGAGCGGAACTACTACGTCGACAAGGAGGGCCGACTGCTCGTGAACACGCCCTACGAGACGGCGGAGCTCTACGCGATGCAAAAGGCCCCGAATCGCGACGAGCTGGAGTTCGGCCCGTAGGGGCCGAGACGATCGACGAAAATGTGATCAACGCGATCCAACCACCAGGGGAAGACATGGCCCAGAAGGACATCCGAAACGAGAAGCGCCGCATCATGAAGTTCCGGGAATGCTCGGCGCCCCCGGCCGACGACCTCGAGGCGACCGTCCGCTGGCTGCGGGATCGCGAGGTCATCAAGAACCTCTACCGCCGCTACGCCTACGGGGTCGACTCCATCGACTTCGACCTGGTGCGCACCGTCTTTCATCCCGACTGTGTCTGCGTCGGGACCGCCGAGCAGGGACAGCTCGACGAGTACCTCGACGGGATGGAGGAGGCGCTGCACGCGTGGGACGCGTCGATGCACTTCGTGGGCAACCAGTACGTCGAGATCGACGGCGACAAGGGATTCGTCGAGAGCTGGGTCGTCGGCTATCACATGGAGGCGGACGACAGCCCGCTCGAACATCTGGTGCTGGGACTCCGCTACCAGGACGATCTCGTTCGTGTCGGCGACGACTGGAAGATCATCCGCCGCGAGACGGCGAAGCAATGGCATACGGGCCCTTTCCCGCGACCCTTCGTCGGCCCGGCACCGTACCCCAGGACGGGACACGAATCCTCGTAAGTCCTCTCCGCTGGCTCGGTCGAGGCGTTCCAGACGAGAAAGCGAGTCGAGCGGATGGGTTGGCAATCTCGGGTCTAATCGATTCCGCTTGCGAGCTTGGCGGTGTGTCTCAGCAATGACGCATCTCCTGGGTCTCCGTGACCCGGGACGACGCGTGCCGCGGATCGATACCGCTCAACGAGGGTCTCGGCCGAGTTGGCGTATGCTCCTACAACCGCGTCGCCAAGATTGCCGATTCCGCTCGTGCTCGCACGAACCATGCAGCCACCGAATAGCGTCTGATGGTCTTCGAGCCATACGACTACGTTGTCGGGCGTATGGGCCGCGCCGGGGAAGAAGATCTCACCGCGAGCGCCGAGCGTGTCGAGCGACAAGCGACCGGAAAAGGTGTTCGAGAGCGGTGGCCAGCCTTGCGCGACGCCCCTCTGAGATGTCGATTCGAGGCCGTATGACGCGATTCCGCGGCGGTGTACCTCTTCGATTCCACCCATTCGGTCGTCGTGAGCGTGCGAAATGACGACTGCGCGAGGCTCTCCGACCACCTCCCCGATCCAGTCTAGAACGATGGCCGTCTGCTCGTTCGTCCACGCGGTGTCGACAAGCAGTGCACCGTCATCTGGCAGGGCCACGACAAGCCCGTTCGACGGTAAGTAGCCGGCGCCCGGGTAGAAGCGGTGGGACACGTGGCGCCACAACCCTGGCTCGAGCTCTTCCACGTAGACGTCACGGGAAAGCTGCTCGACATCCGGCGGGATCTTCACGGAACACGAGGCCGAGATGGTCAACAGCAGGGTGGTCACGAGAACCGAGAACGCTCGATCCGCGGACGATCGAACAGTGTTGCGTTGCAGAATGCGCAAGCTTGCCCCTCCCACGCTTCAGCGTACCGGACCTGGCCGCACTCTCGCACGAAAGGACGGCGTCGAGTGCCTAGCGGTCATCTCGATTGCGACCGGCTCGACCAACGGTATGCTCGTCATGACGTGAACAAGTCCGAGAAGCGCCAGGCTGCGTCCTCCGGCGAAGCGCGACTCCACGCAATCACTGTTGGTGAGCGCACGCCTCACGACGCAAGGATCGATCTCGTCGCATACGATGATCGATGGCCCGATCATTTCGACGTACTCGCGGGTCGAATCCGAAAGGCGCTCGGCGATTCTATCGTGCTGCTGGAACACGTCGGGTCGACTTCCGTGCCGCGCCTTTCTGCGAAGCCGGTGATCGACATCGTTCTGACAGTCGCCGACTCTTCGAATGAGAGCGTTTACGTCCCGGCTCTCGAGGCGCAGGGTTTCGTGCTCAGGATTCGCGAGAGAGACTGGTTCGAACATCGGCTGTTCAAAGGCGTAGATATCGTGAGCAATCTGCACGTCTTCTCGGCGGGGTGCGAGGAGACGCGACGGATGCTCATATTTCGTGATTGGCTGCGAGACCACGACGATGATCGCCGGCGCTACGAGGGCAGGAAGCGCGAGCTTGCTGCCCACAGATGGCGCCACGTCGAGGACTACGCGGATGCGAAATCCGAAATCGTCGAAGAAATAGTGGGCCGGGCTGTCCGTGCTGCGCGTTCCGAGCTCGGCGATTCGGAGCATGCGGAAGCTGAAGGGACAACGTCATGATCCGAGACGCTCGAACGTGATACCCGAAGCCAAGGAATCTCATGAAGAGATCGGAGGTGAGAGGTGGATCTCCAGCTGGAAGGAAAGGCGGCCATCGTGACCGGTGGCAGCCGAGGGATCGGCAAGGCGGTCGCGCGGGAGCTCGCATTCGAGGGCGTCGACGTGGCGATCGCCGCACGTGGCCTCGAGGCCCTCGAAGCGAGCGCAGCGGAGCTCTCTGCGGAGACCGGTCGCCGCGTCGTGCCGGTCCAGGTCGACACCGGCGACGACGACTCGGTGTGTGAGATGGTCGCACGGGCTCGGGAGGTGCTCGGCGGTGTCGACATTCTCGTGAACAACGCCGCGGTCGTAGGCGGCGGGCCCGTTCCAGCGCTCGAGGATCTCAGCGAGGAGATCGTCTGGGCGGACATGAACGTCAAGGTCATGGGCTACCTGCGCTGTGCGCAGGCAGTGGCCCCATTGATGCGGGAGCGAGGCTGGGGTCGGATCATCAATATCTCGGGCCTCGCCGCGCGCATCTCCCGGTCGATCGTGGGGAGCATGCGAAACGTCTCGGTCGCGGCGATGACCAAGAATCTGGCCGATATGTTGGGGCCCGACGGCATCAATGTGACGGTGGTCCATCCGGGCGCGACGAGGACCGAAGCCTCCGAGGCGGTGATCGCGGCGCGGGCGGAGGCGATGGGCGTGTCGGCGGAGACGATGGAAGCGCAGCTCGGTGCCGGCAACTCGATCCGTCACTTTCTGAGCTCGAGCGAGGTCGCCTGGGTCGTGGCCTTTCTCTCCTCTCCCAAGTCGATCGCGATCAATGGTGATGCCGTGGTCGCGGGCGGCGGCGTCGGCGATTCCATCTACTACTGAGAATTACGGGGCTGATCGGCTCGAGCGGCTTCCCCTTCAGGGTCGTCCGATGAAGGATCCGCGTATACCTCCGCTCGTGTCCATAGGCGGAGTGGAGGGATCGCAGGTTGTTGAAGATGACGAGGTCGCCGACCTGCCAGGGATGCACGTAGACGAACCGCTCCTGGGTCATATGCTCGTTCAGCTCGCTCAGCAGGCGATCGCTCTCTGGCTCCGCGAGTCCATCGATTCGGACGGCGGCCGGACTCACGGCAAGGGCGAGCTTCCCGATGTCGGGCACGCGATGCAGAAGCGGATGCAGGACCTCGGAGAAGCGCTCGTCGTCGACCGCTCGGCTGCGCTCACGGAAGAGCTTTCCCCTGAACCGATAGGCGGCCTTCCGACCGACCAGCTCTCGCTTGAGCGATTCGTCGAGCGCGTCGAAGGCGAGCGTCGTATCGACGAAGGCCGTCTCGCCCCCTTTCGCAGGGACCTCGAGGGCGTGGAGCAGCGCACCCCGACTCGGACTGGGCATGTACATCAGATCCGCGTGCCAGCCGAGCTTCCCGACGATCTCGTCTGGACCGCCGGGATGCGACCCCGCTGGAACCGTCTCCGGCGTGTGTGCGATCTCGATGATCTCCGGGCAGTCCGGCAAGCGGATCGACTCGACCGGATGAATGTCGGGCTCGCCAAGGATTCGGGTGAGTGCGAGGAGTGTGGTGGAGTCGAGAGTCGAGCCGCGAATCAGGAGGACGCTGTGATTCGAAAAAGCAGTGCGCAGCGCTTCACGGTCGCGCGAAGAGAGTCGGTTCAGTCCCACGTCTTCTTCAACGGCGATCTGGACTGCGATGTTTCCCGGGAGTGCGGTCGTACGGAGCGTCATGAACGCGATCGCTTTCCGACCAATCGGTCGCTTCATCGACGCCTTCGAGCATAGACTCTCTGGCGTGTCACACAAAGTCGTTCGAGCCGTCCCGGGCGATCTCGATCCGTAGCGGGTCCTGTCGCCAGTCGATCGAACGGGGCTCGGACCCTTTCGGTTGAGTTAGGCTCGGGCGCAGCGGGTCGGCTCGTGCGGGGGAATGTGTTTACGATGAGGCGAATGACAGAGGATCGCCTGATCGGCGTGGTTCATTGAGCGAGAGTGCCGGAGCGCGATCGCGGGGGGCGAGCGTGCTTGCCGCCGCCTTCGTGGGCAATGCCGCCGGGCTCGGTCTGACCCTTCACGTCTTCGGCGTCTTCGTCGAGCCGGTCGCGAAGAGCCTCGGTGCCACGATGGCGGTCATGGCGCTTGCGCCGGTGCTCTGGCAGTGCATCAACGGCCTCCTGAACATTCCCCTCGGCCGACTTCTCGGGAGTGTTTCGATTCGAAACGTGATGGCGTTGGGCGCCGTGCTCCTCGGAGGTGGTCTCGCGCTGCTCTCCCGTGCGGGGACGCTCGTCGAGGCCGGGCTCGTCTACGCGCTTTTCGTTTCGATCGGATCGATCATGGTCGGAACGTTGCCAGCCATGACCCTGGTCACGAATTGGTACGACGAGCGGCGGGGGCGCGCGCTCGGCATCGTCAGCGCGGGTACCATCGCTTCCGGTCTCGTCTTCCCGCCGCTGGCTGCCTGGCTGATCGGGCGCTTCGGATGGCAACAGGCCTTCGTATTGCTAGGTCTCGGAACGCTGGTCCTGGTGATGCCGATCCTGCTGGCCTTCGTGATCGACCGACCAGAGCAGGTGGGTGAGCGCCCCGATGGTCGGCTGGCCCTCGACGAGAGTGATCCGATCGTGGAGGCGGCCCCGGTCGAGATGGGCCGCGTGCTTCGAGACCGAAGCTTCTGGCTGATTGCGGTCACCTTCGGCCTTCTCTTCGCCGCGGGGCTGGTCTCGGTCCTCTTCACCGTTCCCTTCGCGCAGCAGATCGGTCTCGATCTGCAGCAGGCTGCCTGGCTGATGTCGGCGCGCTCGGGTGCGGGCTTGGTCGGGCGCATCATGCTCACCGCCCTCTCGGATCGGGTGGGTCGCCGGCCCGTGCTCTGGGGAGTCGTCGGCTCGCAGATCTTGTTGTGGTCCCTCCTGATCCGGACGACCGATGCGTGGGCGTTCGTCCTCGTGAGCATTGCGATCGGCTTCACGACCGCGGCCTTTCCGCTCCGGGCCGCGCTGGTTGGGGCAGCCTTCGGGCGCGCCTCGTTCTCGCGGGCGATGGGGCTCATCTTCCTGGCGGAGCTGCCCTTCCAGCTGATCGCGGCACCGCTCGCCGGCTACGTCTACGACACGACCGGGGATTACGCGACGGCGTTCAGTGCGTTCCTGCCGGTGTTTTTCGTCGCGGGAATCCTGCTCCTGTTCATTCGTGACGGACCGCGTCCAACACCAGAGAGTCTGAACGGGGTGGGGTAGCGCCGATCTCCATGCAGACCTCCGCTGGATTCTCGATTGCGAGCGTGACACCGCCGCGCCTGCAACTCGCCCTCGTGAGCTAGGCCGCCTTCTCGAGATAGAAGCGGGCCAGCTCGAAGCGATCGTTGCCCCAGAACATCCGCTCGCCCACGAAGTAGGTCGGTACGCCGAAGACGCCACGGTCGATGGCCTCTCGAGTGGCCTGATCCAGCCTCGCTTCCAGCTCCGGGGAGCCCGCTCGCGTCAGTGCCGCGTCGGCATCGAGTCCTGCGCCCGCAAGCAGGCTGCGGACGACTTCGGGATCGGCGATGTCGCGCGCCTCGACCCATCGCGCGCGGTAGGTGGGGTAGTGGTATTCGCGCAGCTTCCCCGCCTCGGCGGCGACGAGCGCGCCGCAGAGCGCAAGGCGGCTGGGCCGACCGACGAGCTCTTTGGCTGCGAGGTTGAGGTCGCCCCCGATCATCTCGGACCAGGCGCGCAGATCGTCCATATACCAGCGTCCCCGTCGTTCGCCGGTTGGAGCCTTCTGGGGGCCACTCGTGGGCTCCCGGAGGTCCGCGAGGTGGACCGGGCGGAAGTCGATCTGACCGCCGAGCTCGCCGAAGAAGGCCTCCGCACGACAGCTGCCGAGGTAGGCCCAGGGGCACGCGTAGTCGAAATAGAACGGAATCTGCATCGCGGATCCTCCCTTTTTTTTGTTGCGCCTCATATATGGCGCAGCTCCGACTCCAGTCTAGGGGATGGCGGGCGTGACCTCCTCGAGGAACCGCCGGATGCGTTCGAAGTAGGCGCTCCCGCCAACCTCGGTCGTGTCGTTGTGTCCGGCGCCGTCGATTTCCTCGAAGGCCTTGGGCTCGGGCGCGGCGGCAAAGAGACGACGCCCGAGCTCGAGTGGAACGATCTCGTCCCGGTTGCCGTGGAAGTAGAGAAGCGGCGCCCGCAGCCGCGCGATCTTGCTCGTCGAGTCGAAGCGACCGCGCAGCAGGGCCGCCGCCGGCCGGAAGATCGAGGTTGCCATGGCCGAGGCCGAGGGGAACGAGCTCTCGAGGATGAGTCCCGCGATCTCCTGGCTCTGGACGAGATCGACGGCGACGGCGCCGCCGAGCGATCGCCCGAACACCACGATGCGATGCAACGGGAAGTCGCGCGCCTCGACCAGGTGTGAAAGGCCAGCCCGCGCATCTGCATAGACGCCAGGCTCGCTCGGGACGCCGTCACTCAGTCCGTATCCGCGGTAGTCGAGGAGCAGGACGCTCGCGCCCATCGCGACGAGGTGGGCGGCGTTGGGGAGCCGATGCGAGGCGTTGCCGGCGTTTCCGTGCAAGAAGAGAAGGGCGCGGTCGTTCCCGGCGGCGGGCAGCCAGAAGGCGTGGATGCGCACACCGTCCTCCGTCTCGAGGAACACGTCGTGACCGTTCAAGCCGACCTGCTCCGGGCGCAGGTCGACACCCCGGGTGGGGTGGAAGATCATGCTGTCGATGAGGCGGCCCCACATGGCGAAGGCTCCCAGAACGGCTGCCCCGACGAGAATCGGTCTCTTCGCCCTCTTCGCCCACTGCATGATCGGAGCCTACCGCGCGCCGCTCATTCCGCGCCGGCGCTTCCCTGCTCCTGGGGCAACCGATCGTACCCGTCTTCGAGCTCGACGCCCAACGCATTCGCGACCATGGACAACATCGTATACTGGCCGACCAGGAAGGGAATCTCGACGAGCTGAGCTTCCGAATAACGCTGGGCCAAAGCTTGCCAGGTCTCGTCGGAAATCTGTTGAGAGGCGCAGAGCTGATCTGCCGCGCGAAGCAGCAGGCGATCTTCGGCGGACCACGCGGGCGAATCCGGACCGACTACGATCTGCTCGATCTCCGATGAGGAGAGCCCCGCTGCACGCCCGTACTGGGCATGGTGGCCCCACTCGAACTCGCTTCGGGCGTTCCATGATGTTCGCAGTGCCAGCAGCTCGGAATCGCGCCGCGACAACGTCCCGTCCCGGCCGAGCACGGTCGCAAACTTCAGAAAAGGCCCGAGCAGCTTCTCGTGATGGGCGATGGTCGTGAGGATGTTCAGCGTCTTCGGCTGGTCGTTGGGCGGTGGCGCAGATCCTTCGAGCGCTGCGACGCTCTCTCGAGTGGCGCCGAGCACCGCGGCCACCTCCGGGCTCCACTCCGATGGAGCCAGGGGGCGAATCCGAGTCCTGGCCTCTTCCGCGAACACACTCCCCGAGAAGAGAAACACCAACCCGAGCAGCGCCAGAAGTCTTCGGTTCATCTCTCGTCTCCTGTCGGTCCCATAGTGAGAGAGCGGACGGACGCCCGGAATCCTGACGAGCAGGAAGACTGGAACGCAGCTCTGATCCCCTCGCGTCCCTGCTTGAAACAGCGGAGATTTTTCGGAACTCAAGCCGAAAACCGGGCTTGAAATTCCGCTGGGCGACGACGACGTCCGTGGCGGCGGCGCCGGCCTCGGCTGATTCTCCCCGGGCGCGCTCCGGGGAGGCTAGAGGCCATCTCATAAACCCCTCGGTCGCGATGCACGCGCCTTCGACCCGATCTCTGTGTTGCGAAATCTTGAAGTAGGGAGGAGCCGACAGGCTCCGAGTAGCTACGCCTGCGATTTCGCGCCTTGAGCTCGGGCCCCTCTTTTCCTCATCAAGAGACGCGCACCTCGCTCGGTCGGGGTTTATGAGATGCCCTCTAGCGGATCGAGGCGTGGAGCTGCGTCGTCGCGAAGGCCCGAGGGCTCATGTGCAGCGGCGGCTCCAACGCGAGCGCAGGCGGCAGAGGAGGAGCACGCCCGGCAGGAGCGCGAGCGCGATGGAGGGCTCGGGAACGGTGACGTAGTCGTCCGAGAACACGCCCGCGATATCCAGCTCCACGCCCTCTACGCCGCGGAATGTATCCGGCAGGGAGAAGTTCTCGACCTGGAAGAAGTCGTTGTTCAACGTCACGCTGTGGGTGACGAAGCCTCCCGCCGGATAGAAGCCGGTGAACGTCACCGTGGGCGAGGTCGTCGTCACACCCGTCAGCGTCACGGAGAGGAAGTCGAACGGCTCACCGTCTATGCGCTCGAGCCGGATCACGCACGGGTTCGAGTTCGAGATCAAGCCGGGTGTGTTCACGGGCATGAAGCGCGCGATCAGACTTCCACACGAGACGCGGCTCAGTTGCAGGTCGTCCTCTTGATAGGGGCTGTCGAGGACGTCGAAAGGGTCGAAACCGTCGAACGTGATCCTCTGGAACTCCGGGTCGACGTCGGCGACGAGCCAGGCGCCAGCGTTCTGCAGGTTCTCGACGCCGCCTTGAAAACCGGAGCTCGCAAGCACCGTGCCGTCCGCGACGGCGTCCTGCACCAGCCACCCACTCGGGTCGAGTTCCGCGTAGAAGCCGTGCCAGCGCGATGCGTTCCCGGTCAGGCTGCGGCTGCGCTCTCCCATCACGTCCTGCAGGGTCCCTTCCGCAGCGGGCTCCCCGACCAGGGCGCCGATCTCGGCACTCGTCGCCCAGCGCCACCGGGTCGTCCCGTCGACGAAGGCCTGGACGTCGGCGCGCGGTGTGTCGAACCACTCGGCCGGATCGAACCAGAAAAGGCCGGTCGATTCCTGGAGGAAGTACTCCCCCGAAGCGCCGTGATCGATCAGCGCGGCACGGGCCTCGGGCCCGGTGGCGGTTACGAGAAGCGTTGCAATCAGCAGGTTTCGAAGCATTTCGGTGCCTCCCGGTCGGTGACGGTGGTCGGTCTAGTATGGAGCGCTTTGCTTGATTTCGGTGTGAAGCACTTCACAGCCCGCAGTATGCACCCTTCGCAGGCCGAGGAGCCCCGGAAGGGCTTGAAGGGGGCTTCGCTCTCGTTCGGTGGGTGGGGTGTTGTGGGAGCGTGTGCAACCGGGTGAAAGCAGATTGGGGGGCGCTTCGATAGGATTGGAATCCCGATGTCGACAGACCCAGACCCGACCGAGGCTCCCCGTGGATGATCGGATCTCGCCCGCCCTCTATCTAGAGCTCTCTGACCTGGCACCCGAGGACTACGCGAAGTCGCGTGTCGAGGAGGTCCTCGCAGTTCCGGGCATCGACCGGGCCACCTGGTGGCGCAACCTGCAGCCCCATCGCAAGGACTTCGAGCCCGATTTCGTGTTCCGAGTGCCGGACTTCAAGACTCTGGCCGTCTATGAAGCCCAGCTCGATCTGGAACCGCCCAAGGTGCCGGAGGGGATTCGCAGCCTCCACTTTCGGCACTATCCGAGGCCCGGCCAGGGCTTCCTGACGCGGGAGAAGACGCAGGGCCTGATGCTCGTACTGGTGACGCCGCGCGAAGAGTCTGGCGCTCAGGCATTGCGTGACTGGGCCGACTTCGTCCATATCCCTCCGCTCGCGGTCGGGAATATCGGCTTCAAGATGATCACGCCCTACGAGAACGTGACGGGCGGCGCGCCGCGCTTCATGCACCTCTACGAGACGGCGACCCGCTACGCCGAATCCGCGCTCCAGTCCGAGATCCACGCCGTACCGGCGTGGTACGGCGGGATCGACACGGAGGCCTATCGAAATTGGCAGGTCCATGACCAGCTCGTCGTCGACTACATCAACACCTTCGAGCTGGTCGACGATGTCGCGCGCCCGAGCGCTCCGCGCAACTGAACGGATGCTCCCGAGCGATCCTGCAGGCTTCGTGGGCGCCGCCTCGCCGGCTGGCTCTCCCACCCGAGCGGCTACGCCCTCCGCTCCCACTCGGCCCGCCGCGGCCAGGCCACGAGAGGAGCGCTTCGATCTCGAGGTCGAGGGGAGGGTCGTCCCTGGCATCGTCTGGCATCCGCACGACTTGGAGACGCCAATGCCGCTGGTGCTGGCGGGACACGGCGGCGGCTTTGGGACGGAGGGACACAAGCGGGTCGATGCGATCGTCGATCTCGCAGCCGAGCTCGCGGGCCACGGAATCGCGACGTTGGCGATCGACCAGCCGGGCTGTGGTGATCGACCTGGTGCTCGAGAGGAGCAGGCTCGTCGCCGCGAGCTCAGCATCGATCGAGCCATCGCGGAGCTCTGGACCCGGGAGCTCGTGGAGGAGATGGCGCGGGATTGGCAGGCCTGTCTCGAACACGCGCGAGTGACCTGGGGTCTGGGCGAGGCAGGAATCGGCTATTGGGGACTTTCAGGGGGCACGACCTTCGGGCTGCCCCTCGTGGCCCTCGAGCGTCGCGTTCAGGCCGCCGTGCTCGGCCTGAACAGCGCCGTGCCGCTGATGCTCGCGTACGCTCCCCGTGTGATCTGCCCCGTGCTCTATACGATGAACCTCGACGATCACTTCATGACCCGCGAGCAGGGCCTCGCCCTCTTCGACGCGCTCGGTAGCGAAGACAAATGGGTACTCGGCTATCCCGGGGACCACGGAGAGAACCTCGATCGGGCGAGGAATCCGTGGGCCCGCTTCTTCGCGTCGCGGCTCGGCACCGTGAGATCTCACGCCCGCTCGTAATCGGGCCAGGCGTGCCGCGGTGATGCAGCCTCCTCACACCACCTGCCGTCCGGAGGTGTCGTCGATCAGCCAGCGTCGTCTGCCGCGAGCGCCGGCATTCGGGTATGCCAGTCACTCACCTGTTGATAGGCGTGCGCGACCCGCAGCACCGTCGCGTCTTCGAAGCGACCGCCGATGATCTGCAGACCCGATGGCAGGCCGTTCGCGATCGGACCCATCGGGACGGAAATGGCCGGCGCGCCGAGGAGATTCCAGGCGGGTGTGTAGGTCCATTGCATCATCGCCCAGAAGTCTTCGTCGAGGCGCGGGGCCGGCAATCCGATCGTCGGCGTCACGATCACGTCGCACACGGTTCTCAGCCGGCGCAACGTCGAGAGTCCCCAGGCACGCACTCGCTGGGCCTGGACATAGTCGGCCGAGCCATAGAGCGCGCCCATCGTGAGCGAGGCCCGAGCAGATCGGCCGTACTCGAGGAAGCGTGTCCGCAATCCCTCGCGATGGTAGGCATGAGACTCCGCTGCGCTCGTAACGAGGGCGGCGGTCGTGATCGTCGGGTAGCCGTCGAATCGGACCTCGACGATCTCGGCGCCCGCACGTCGGAGGTCGTCCACGGCGACCTCGAAGCGATCTCGGCAGGCTTCGTCGAAGCCCGGGGTGAGCGTGTGATGGTGGCGTTCGACGCCGACGCGGAGACCCGAGGCGTCGCCGACGAGTGCCGCCGAGTAGTCGGGGACCGGTCGCTCGCTCGAGGTCGGATCGTCCGGCGTGTGGCCCGCCATCGCCTGCAGGAGGAAGGCGCAGTCCTCCGCCGTTCGCGCCATCGGGCCGACCGTGTCGAGGCTGTATCCGAGCGGCACGACGCGCGACTTCGGGATCAGCCCGAAGCTCGGCTTCAGTCCGGAGATTCCGCAGAGCGCCGAGGGAATGCGAACGCTTCCGCCGGTATCGCTTCCGAGCCCGCCGAGGATCAGGCCGGCCGCGACGCCCGTGCCCGTACCGGAGCTGGAGCCGCCAGGCCAGCGCTCGAGATCCCAGGGATTGCGATGGACGGGGAAGGGCCCATCGGGATCCGGCGCGCCCATGGCGAACTCCATCGTGGCGGTCTTGCCGAGGATGACCGCACCCGCCTCGCGTAGGCGTCCGACGACCGGCGCATCGACCCCGCGACACCAGTCCGACGCGAGCACGTTGCTGCCTGCCCGCGTCCGACCCTCGCGCGCCGCGATGATGTCCTTCACGCCCAGCGGGATCCCGTGGAGCGGGCCGCGGTCGAGACCACTCGCGAGCTCGGCGTCGGCCTGGCGGGCCGCCGCCTGCGCGGTCTCGTCGAAACGCACGACCCACGTGCCAAGGCTCGCGTCCAGCGCGTCGGCTCGAGCGAGCAGAGTGCGGGTGAGCGCTTCGCTCGTGAGGCGACCGTCGCGCAGCGCGGTGGCTGCATCCGCGATCGTCGAGGGGAGGGCGTCGCTCTTCGTGCTCACGTCGCTTCGAGGTCGGCGTCCGTCGGGAAGAACGCCGGGAGGAAGTCCGCGACCTCGTCGACGTAGAGCGAATCTGCCGCGTTGCGCAGCGCGGGATAGGTGCGGATCATCTCGAGGATCTCGTCTTCGGGCGGGGTGATTCCCGCGGCGGCGAGGAGCGCACGGACGTTCGCGTCTGCGTCTCGATCCACGGGGCCGTCCTCTCGGGCGAGTCGAATCGCCGATGGCCATGCTACCGATTCGGGCCACGAGCGACAGGCGGAATCAACGACTGTCTTGGAGGGCGCCATGAGCATCGAACCGAGTCCCGCCGTGCCGGACGAACGCCGTGTTCGCTACGAGCTGGCCGACCAGCTGGGTGCCGCCCATAGCGCGTTCGTCCTGGTGGACGTCCAGAACGACTTCGTCCATCCGGAGGGTTGGGTCGCCCGGCAGCAGATGCCCGGCTATCTGGATTCGACCACGGTGCCCGAGGCCGTCGCCGCGACGGCCGAGCTGCTGGCGGTGGCCCGCCAGGCGAACGTATTGCGGATCTTCGTTCGCATGCTCGGCGACCTTCGCTATCTCTCGCCGGCCATGATCGCGCAGTACCGGCGTCTCCAGGGACCGGGGCGGCCGGCCTGCACGCTCGAGGGAACCTGGGGAGCAGACTTCCACGAGTCGGTCGCTCCCGATGGCTCCGAGCGTGAGATCACGGTCGACAAGTATCGCTACAGCGCCTTCGCCGGGACTCGGCTGGACCTGCTCCTCCGCAGCCATCAGATCGAGACCCTCGTCGTCGCCGGCGTGGCCACCAGCGGCTGCGTCGAATCCACGATCCGAGATGCCCTCTTCCACGACTACTACGTCGTGACCGCCGCGGATTGCTGTGCGGACTACGACCCTTCCCGTCACGAAGCGTCGCTCCGAAAGCTCGAGATCTCCTTCGGCTATGTCGTGCCGTCGGTGGAGATTGCCCGTGGTTGGAGTCCCGCCGCGCGCGCCGCGTCGATCGCCTGAGCGAGCGATGAGCGGCGAGCGCCGGGATGACGAAGACGTCCATCCCGCCCGCCGTCGAATCGTGTGCGGCCTCGAGCGGCGCGCGCGACGAGGGTGAGCATGCCGATGGCCAGTCCCGTGGCCGTATGGGGCTCGGGGACGCTGATCGGGCTGCCCGCTTCGCTCGTGAAGCCGTTCGCGTCGGTGGCCATGGCGAGAATCGAATGGGACGCGCCGGGAGGGAAGGGCGTGAGGGGGTCGATGCGCACGGTCCGCCAGGTGTCGGCATCTTCTGCTGGATACTGGTCGCTGCCCAGGTACTCGCGGGGTTGCAGACCGGTGGCGTCCGCAAGGAAGAAGTCGATCTCGAGGGGGTAGGCCGCGTTCTCCAGCTCGGAAGAGACGAGGTACTGCACGACGAGCTCGCCCGATGCCGCGTCGATTCCTGACGCCGACGCAGACAGCACCGGATGGTTCTGCAGCTGATTCGCGCCGTCGTCGCCGTCGCCGGGATCGTTGGGGGTGTGACCGTCTTCGTTCAGGTCGATGGCGATATCGCCGTTCTCCGAGATTCTGTTGCCGCGGATGACGGCGTGCATTCCGTCCTCGAGCGAGATGCCGTCGCGTGCATTGTACGCGACCACGTTCGCGCGTTCGGCGAGCTCGTGTTCGGGAGACAAGCGATTGCCGCCGATCTCATCGCGTCCCTCATGGCTCTCGTGACGCATGAGTCGAATGCCGTGCTCTCCGTTCGGCATCATCCCGACCTCCGGATGGGCTCCGATCCAGTTCGCCTGAATGGTCGTGCCGAATAGGTTGCTGAGCGTCTGCACCCCACTGCCGGCATTCCATCCGATTCGGTTGCCGCGGGTCGGCTCGCCGATCTGCACGAAGCCGCCGAGGCCGAGCGACTGGATTCCATGGCCCCCATTGCCGAGGGGTGCGCCGTCTCCATTCGTGCCGATCGAGTTTCCGAGAATCGACGTGAACATGCTCGGGTGGCCGAGAAAGATCCCGTCGGCGAGGTTGTGTCCGATGGTGTTTTCCGTGATCTCGACGCCGTCGTACTGGACGTGGATGCCCGGTCCCAGATTCGGAAGGGGTACCCCGTCCTCGTTCGTGCCGATCCAGTTCGAATCCACTCGAACGCCCTCGAGTGGCTTGCGGTCGTCTCCGAGCTCGACCCGGATGCCGGCGTCGTCATTGCCGCCGATCACGTTCTCGGTCACCAGGAGGGACTCGGCGTTTCGAATCGCGATGCCGGGCCCCCCGTTCGCGAGGACGTTCGAGACGAGCTCGTCGATGCCGATCCAATTGCCCCGAATCGTGACCTCGCCGATATCACCTGGGCCGACCTCGATTCCTGCGCCGACGTTTCCGGAGATGAGGTTCGGCGTGGCACCGGCCACGCCGATCTTGAGATTGGCGCGGGTCGCGTCGACGAAGATCCCACGCGCGCCGTTGCCGAGCCCGCTGCGGCCGATTGGGTCCGTGCCGATCTGGTTCGCGACGATTTCGAGCCCGTCTGCCGTCGGATCACTGAGCAGATCGGAGACCCAGATACCGTCGCCCAGGTTTCCGGAGACGATATTCCCGAGTGTGTCGACGACCTCCGAGAAGGGCGGCTTCGAAATGGGTTGGGTGATACGACGGCCGATCCGCAGTCCGTTTCCGCTCAGGATATGAATGCCGATGCCGTTTCCGATGGGGTCACCGTGGGAAGTCGTGACCGAGCCGCCGGTTCGATCGGTGCCGATTCGGTTCCCTGCGATCGACGTGCCGCGTCCCAAGTTGACGATCCCCGTGCCGTTTCCCGAGATGTCATTCCCGTCACCCACGAAGGCAGTGCCTTCGATCCTGGCACCGATCGTCGTATTCTTTGCCTGAGGTCCCACGTAAATGCCGACGGCGTTGGCCCCGTCGCCCACCAGATAGGGCGTCGTCGACGACGAAGGTGCGAAGAAGCCGAGATCGCAATCGTCGATCCAGGCGCCGTTCGCCTTGTCGACGCGAATGCCGTGGTCGAAGTCCATCAAAGCGAGGCCGCGGATCGTCGAATCCGCGGATCCGCCGCCAAGCACCAGGCCGTCGTCTGCACCCGTACTGATCACTGCAACCTGCGGCGCACCACTCGGCCCGGGCACGAAGCCGGCAATCGTGGTCGCGTCGATATCCACGGGATTCGTGATCGGGGCGAGCGGCGGCGACGGGACGAAGATGACCGAGATGTCGCCCGACGCGGCGTTCTCGAGATCGTCGGCGAATTCGATTCGGTCCCGTCCCGGGAAGGTATTCGACTCTTCGATCGCAGCGCGGAGGGTGCATTCAGGAACGAGCCCCCCAATGGGTCCGGGCAGGAGCACGCCCGTTCCGCATTGCCCGTTGCCGTTGAGCAAGTCGCCATCGTTTCCGACCGAGTTCACCACGAAGGTACGTGCGCTCGCGCTGGTGGCCGTCATCAGGCCGAGGACGGTCAATCCCAGAACGACTGCCGCGAGGGCGACGCGAGGACGCCGCGGCCGACGGGAAGCCGAGAGGCCCACGCCAGAAGGCAGCGAGATCGATTCGAGGGTCGACTGCATCGGGATCTCCCCCGCACAGATCAGATTGTGCGGCTCGATCGGGAGACGACGCGGGGTCGCGATTGATATCGGTCGGGGGGCGAAGAGCGAGCTCGATTGGCTGCCGGATCAGGCGTCGGCTGATCGTCACGGGACGCTCCGTTGCCCCTCGGCTAGCCATCGCCCCCCTGGAAGCCGACAATTCGTCATTGGCCCGTATGAAAAGGAGGATCTCGTGTCTCGACACTGCTCGCTTCGGATCGGTCTTGCCCTCTGCCTGACCGCCATTGCGTGCTCGACGACGCCCGCCGTCGAATTGCCCGACGAGGGAACGGCCGATCCCTTCGTTGCGCTGACGCGGCTGGCCGAGCAATTGACCGTGTCCGCCGGGGTCGCGAGCGGGGCAGATGCCGCAGCCGTGCCATTTGGTCGAGGCGAGGGAGCGCTTCACGTGCTGCGGCTGATGCGTCGAGCGATCGATGAGGAAATCGCGTGGGCGAATACGCAGCACCCGTATTTCCAGACCCAGGATGAACGTTATGCGAAGCTCGCTCTTGGCAACCCCGACAACCTCTATCTCGTGACCCGCGTCGATCACGACGCCGTCTATCGAATTTCAGGACGGCGCGGGACGACCGCCGATTTCACGATTCAGCTCTACCAGGGATATCCGGGGATTGGGCGGCCCATGTCGGCGAGCGGCGCCCTCAGCTTGCCGCAGATCGAAACGGACGAAGAGGGATATTTCGAGGTGATCGTCGGCGGTGCGCCACGGGAGAAGAACTGGATTCCCCTGGCCCCGGACACCCGTCGCATCCTGGTCCGATTCACCTACGGAGATTGGGCGACGGAAGAGGCTGGGGAGCTGGGGATCGAACGCATCGGGACCCGCGGCACGCGGGCAGAGCCAGCACCCGATGCGGTCGTGGCGAAGCGGATCGAAGCCGCGGCGCGCTATCTGGGCGATGCGCTGACGGGCTATCTCGAGATCGTCGACGCCGTCTATTCGGGCATTCCCACGAACACGCTCCGTCCGATGCGCCGCTTATCCGGTGCCGCCGGCGGACTCGAGAGCCAATACAACGCGAGCGGACGCTATCGACTTCGCGAGGATCAGGCGCTCGTAGTGACGACGCGTCCTTCGCAGGCTCGCTATCAGGGCTTCCAGATCGGGACGGAATGGTTCGAGGCGCTCGATTTCGTCAATCAGACGACGAGTCTGAACACGACCCAGGCGAAGCTGAGCTCCGACGGCCTCTATCATTTCGTGATCAGCGTCCGCGATCCCGGCGTCGCGAACTGGCTGGATGCATCCGGGGCGCCGACGGGCCAGATGCTGCTCCGCTGGCAGGGTGCGGGCGAATTGGGTCCAGAACACGAACCGAGGGTTCAGCTCGTCGACCTCGCTGCGGTGGGTTCGCTCCTTCCGGGCGACGAACCGGTCTTCGATGCGACTCAGCGTCGCGATCAGATCGCTGAACGACAGGCCGCGATCGAGCGCCGTTATGGCCTCAGTCGGCGCTGAGTCATGGAAGTCGGCGGCGCCTGCTAGGGTCGTTCATCATCGAGTCGGTGAATCGAGTGGAGGAGTCCGAAGTGCAGCTGAGTGGAAAGCGCGCCGTCGTCGTCGGCGGGGCGAGCGGAATCGGGAGAGGAACGGCGCTCGAGCTCGCGCGACGGGGCTGCGATCTGGTGCTGGCCGACATCCACGAGGAGCGGATCGCTCGCACGGTCGGGGAGGTCGAGGCGCTGGGTCGGAGTGCGCGGGGCGTTCGCTGTGACATCACGAAGGATGCGGACGTCGACGGCCTGCGAGATGCCGCGTTCGAGGCCCTCGGCCACGTCGACCTGCTCGTGAACAGCGCAGGCGCATCGCTTCTCGGCGCGGTCGAGCACATCGACATGGAGCAGTGGTATTGGCAGCTCGAGGTGAACCTGCTCGGTGTGATCCGGACCTGCAAGGCCTTCCTGCCCCACCTGATCGAGCGTGCCGACGGCGCCATCGTGAACGTGGCGTCCGTGGCCGGGCTCTACGCGTACAGCTATGACGCCGTTGCATACGCGACCTCGAAGTTCGGATGTGTCGGCTACAGCGAGGGTCTCGCCGTCTACCTGCGGCGCCGCGGTATTCATGTCTCGGTCGTCTGCCCCGGGCTCGTGAACACGAACCTCGGCGAGAACGCGCGCATCGTGGGCGTCGAGGACCCGGCGACCTTTCTCCATTTCCCGGAGCACATGCAGCGACCGATCGAGCCCGACGAGGTGGGGCGGATGATCGCCGACGGGATCGAGGCGGAGCGGTTCATGATCCTCACTCATCCCGAGGACGAGGCTCTGCTCCGCACGCGACGCGAGGACTACGACGCGGCGATCGCAGCGCAGGCAGCGGCCTCGCCCGATCCCTTCGCCGGGCGGCCGGGCTGAAGCCCCGCGCGGCGCTCGGCTCACTGCCCGACAGGGATCGGCTCGTGTTCGACGAGGCTGGGGTCGAGCGGTCTGGGGAGCGTTGGGAGGTGTCGCTGCAGGAAGGAAGCGATGTCGCGGAATGCCTTCTGCGCCGCGGCCGGACGGGGCGTGCGGTCGGGGGTGCTCGAAAACGAGAACGCGTGGGGCTCGCCGGGGAAGGTGATCACCTCGACCGACTTGCCGGCGGCGCGAAGCGCGGGGATAAGAATCGCCTCGTTCCACTGATTGATTCCCGAGTGGGTGGTATGCGTCCCCATGATGATCAGGATCGGACTCTCGATTCGGGCGAGCTTCGCCAGGAAGGCCGAGTGATCCGGCTGCGTCCGATAGAGGGCGAGGTAGTCGGCGGCACGAGCGGCTTCCGAGTTCTCGTTGACCAGCCCGGCCATCAGCACGGTCGCCGGCTCTTCGGGCACGGTCGCCGCTACCTCGGTCGCGGCCGCTACCTCGAGCGAGAGATCTCCCCCTCCACTCGTGCCGGTCACCGCGATGCTAGTCGAATCCACGAAGGGAAGCGCCCGCAAGGCCTCGACCGCGGCCACACAGTCGAGCACCGTCGCAGGCGTCTGGTCCCGCGGCGCGACGTCGCGCCCTCGGTAGGTGATGACGGCCACGACGTAGCCCGCCTCGAGGAAGCGGGATGCATGCGTGCCGAGCGTGTACGCACGGATCCTCTCCGTCGAACGGCGCGGCAGGCCGCCGTGAATCAGGAGCACGGCCGGGAACGGGCCGGCGCCCGGTGGCCTACGCAGGAAGCCCTCTCCGCGATGGCCGTCGCTTGCGACCGGCCCGAACGATTCGACCGGGATCGCCTCCTCGGAGATCACCGGACGCAGTACCGGGTAGACCGGCACCGGCTCCCGTACCCGCGAGACACAGCCCGACAGGCCGGCGATCAGAAGGGTCGCGACAATGGCAACCGGGATCTGAAGGTTCGATCCCCGCGTGGTCATGTCCCTCCGATCGCGCACCACGAATCCGACCGCGGCCGCCGCCTCTTTCCACTCGTCGATCGGATTTCGGCTCATCGTTCCTCGTCCTCGCTCATGCCCGCTCGAAGGTAGTCGCCGCGGCGGCGAGTTCCTCGCGCACACTTCTCGCGGCGAGCAGTGAGTGGACGACGGCCCAAACGGAGGCGGCGCCCGTGATCATCAACGAGTACCGGATCGCCTCGTCACCGTAGGTCGAGGCCAGGGCGTCGTTCAGGACGCCGACTGCCAGCGGCGCGATCCCCAGACCGATCAGGTTGATCGCGAACATCAGGATCGCCGCCGCCTGCGCGCGCATGCGGAGACGCGCCAGGCCCTGGGCGATCGCGTAGCACGGCCCGACGAAGAAGACGGAGAAGATCATGGCGAGTGCGTACGCCGAGAGCGCCCCGTTCCGATCGGGCCAGAACAGGAAGATCGCCAGCAGCGGCAACGCCAATCCGCCCCCGAGCGCCGGTACCCAGACGAGATAGCGTGCGTCTTCGCGGGCGAATCGATCCGCGAGCGCCCCGCCGAGGTAGGTGCCGAGCCCGCCGCCCAGGCCCTGGATCAGACCCATTGCGATGCCCGTGTCGGTCAGCGACATCTCGTGGACCCGAATCAGGAACGTGGCGCCCCAGATCGTGAAGCCGTAGGCGGCGAACGCGTAGAGGCCGCTCGACAGACAGAGATGGCGAAAGGTGCGTTGGCTCAGCATGTAGCGGATCACGTCTCCGAGGCCGGCTTCGTCGCCATCGTCGATCACGCCCTCGAGTCCGCCGCGGATGGGCTCGCGAAGCGTCGCCTGGACGAGCGCAGCCGCTGCGAGTCCGGGCAGGCCCACCACCAGGAAGGCCATTCGCCACCCGAACGTGTCGCCGATCCACCCGCCTAGCATGAAGCCCAGCATGATGCCCACGTTGCCGCCGATGTTGTAGATGCCGAGGGCCGTCGCGCGTCGTTCGGGAGGGAACGCATCGGAGATCAGTGAGTGGGCGGCTGGACTGAGTGTCGCTTCGCCGACCCCGACGCCGATTCGGGCGAGGGCGAGCTGCGCGAAGTTGCGGGCCAGACCCGATAAGGCGGTCATCGCGCTCCACACGACGACGCCGATGACGACGACGTTTCGGCGGCTGCCCCGGTCCGCCCAGCGGGCGATCGGAATCCCGGCCGTCGTGTAGAAGAGGGCGAAGGCGAGGCCCGTCAGGAGACCCATCGCTGTGTCGGAGACCTCGAGCTCCTGCTTGATCGGCTCGAGGAGGACGGAGAGGATCTGGCGATCGATGTAGTTGATCACGTAGAGCAGCACGAGCAACGAGAGCATCATGCGCGCGCCCTTCGTACTCGTCGCGGGCGACGGGCGGTCGCGCGTCACTTGAGCTCCACGCTGATCTCGCGGTAATGCCCCGCACCGGCGTTCTCGAGGACGTAGGCCTCGGCGGCGGGCAGCCAATGACCGCTCGTGCTCTCCCTCGTTTCGTCGCGCGTTCTCGAGGAAGGGCCGTCGGGGGTGTCGGGGGCGTCCGACGCTTCGTGGACGCGCACGCACCCGCCGTCGATCACGTAGACGGCCGTGTCGAGTCGATTGCGCGATTCGGTTCGCTCACCCGGTCCGAGCGCGGTCTCGAAGACGCGCACGCGATCGTTCTCGAGCAACATCGTGGCGCCCGGACGCGGTGGCAGCCCTACCAGCGCATCGCTGCGCGAGAAGCCGACGTCCGCCTGGTCGGGGCGCCGTGCGCGCTTGACCTCGATCAGCGCGGCGACGAAGCGTGTCTGGCCGACGTTGGCATAGCCAGGAGAGAGGAAGCCCGTCCCCGGGATGAAGTTCACGCCGTGTTCGTAGCACCAGCCGCCCAGACTCTCATCGAGGTTTTCGCCCGCCTCGAGTCTCGCCCGCCAGACGCGATCGTGCTCTTCGTTCGCGTGGTAGACGGCGCCGAATATCTCGCTTACGTGGAAGAGCACATAGTCGAGATCGTGGTAGTGGTGCCAGAAGGTCTCGCCGGCCGGCGTGTCGACCTGCCAGACCTTGACGTCCGCATTCTCGAAGAGCAGATGATGGGCGACGGGTCCGACCCGTACGCCTTCGGGAGCGGGCTCGCGACGAGTTTCGACCATGGTCCCCTCCCGGCTGCGACCCTAGCACGGGGATCGTGGCGTCATGGACCGTCCAGGACGCGCAGAACGATTCGTTTCAGCCGGGACGCCCGGGCTCGACTTGCGGAATACGCAGCAGCGCGACGACCATCGCGCAGAACACGAAGGCGACGAGGAAGGCCGACAGGACCCCCGTATAGCTTCCCGTTCGGTCGAAGAAATAGGCGGCGATCGGCGCGCCAGCGAGATTGAAGGGGAGCATGAGCGGAGTCATCAGCCCCATCGCCCGACCGAAGACGGCCCGCCCGAAGCAGGCGCCCGTCAGCGCCCCCCAGAGAGGCATGATCCCCCCCACGCCGAAACCGAGGCCCACGCTGGCGGCCAGGAGGGCCCCGTACGACGGAGTCAGTAAGAATGCGATCCACGCGGCGACGAGGATCGCGAGGACCCCCCAACACGCGAGGCGCTTCTCGATCCGGTCCGCGAGAGCGCCGATTGCCAGTCGCCCGAGCGCTCCGGCGCCCGCGTACGCCGACATCAACAGGGCAGCACGCTGTGGTGCGAAGCCGAGATCCGTCGCGTAGGGCACCAGGTGCGCGATCATCGTGCTCGTCGGACAGAAGACGAGCCCGATCGCCACGGTGATGACCCAGAAGTTGCGCGAGGTGAGCAGGGACGCGGGCGCGGATGCCTCGACGCGCTTCCCGAGCAGATCCGCGCCGGCCGGCGAGTCATCGACGTCGACTCCGTCCGGGCGCGCACCGATTCGCTCGGGCCGATCGATGACGGCGAGCCAGAGGGGCAGGGCGAAGAGCGCGAGCATGCCCGCGAATGCCAATACGGCCCCGCGCCAACCCACGTCCTCCATCAGACGCGTCGCCGCGACGGGAAGGACCAGCCCGCCGATCGACGCGCCGACGGCCGTCACGCCGAGCGCCTGCCCACGCTTCGCCACGAACCAGTTCGCGACGAGGGTCGAGGTCGCGAGCGGACCGAACATGTGTGACCCGACCGCGATGAACGAGCCGAAGAGGAGACCGACCTGCCAGAGGGAGGTTGCGAATGCGAGTCCGGCGAAGCCCGCGGCGCACACGAGCACTCCCGATCCCATCACCGCCCGTAGCGAACGTACGTCGAGCAGGCGGCCGAGGAAGGGCGAGACGAGTCCCTGGACCAGCATCAACAACGTCAGACCGAGCACCACGGCGAGGCGCGGTGCCTCGAATTCGGCGGCCAGGGGCTTCACGAAGACGCCGTACGAGAAGAAGGTCGTGCCGACGGCAAGGGACTGCGACGCGGCCGCGACCGCCACGATGCGCCATCCGTAGAACATGTTGCCACCCGCCCGGGAAGGCGCCTGATGCGCCCGGGCGAATCATAGTCGTCGTAGCCGAACGTGTCGTTGGTGCCGTAGCGCTCCTTCGAATCGCCGCCGAAGTCCGGCAGAGAACGTCAGCCGAGCCGCTAGCGAGGGCGATCGCCTGCCAGCGCCACGCGATGCATCACGCGCCGCTCGGCGTAGTCCGCGACGGCGAAGTGTTGAACCGGGATGTTGTCCCAGAAGATCACCGTCCCTTCGTCCCACTGGAAGCGGCATTGATAGTCGGGTGAGCGGACGTGGTCGTTCAGGAAGGGCAGGAGAAGGTCGTTCTCCCGATCGGTGATTCCGAGGATCCGGGTCGTGGAGTTCGGATTCACGTAGAGGAGCTTCCGGCCGGTGATGGGATGGGTCCGGACGACGGGGTGCTCGACCGGGGGCCACGCCTCCTGAGCGCTTCGCAGGTCGGCATCGGGCTTGGCATGGCCCGCGCGGATCGCCTTCTCGAGTGGCTTGGTGATGTCATGGATCGCCGTCAGTCCGTCGAGCATCTCCTGCAGCGGCTTCGAGAGGCCCTCGAAGGCTGCGTACATGTTGGCGTAGCAGGTATCTCCGCCGACCTCGGGCAGCTTGACCGCCTTGAGAATCGCGGCCTTCGGCGGCTCCGCCATGAAGGAGTTGTCGCTGTGCCAGCTGTCCGCCCCTTCGCCCTTGGGCGCGGACTGATCGAGGACGATGTACTCGGGGCTCGGCGCGTAGCGCGTGTTGAAGGGCTGCTCTGCGACCTCGCCGAACTGCTTCGCGAACGCGACCTGCTCCTCGATCGAGATCGGCTGGGCCCGGAAGACGAGGACGAGATGTTCCAGCAGGAGCTTGTCGATCTCGTCCTTCTCTTCGGGACGGAGAGGCTTCGAGAGATCGATCCCGCTCACCTCGGCCCCGATCACGTTCGTCACGCGCTTCACTTCGATCGCCACGTCGACCTCCTCTCGGGCTCTCCCTGCCGTCCCACTCTC
The DNA here is from genome assembly GCA_965223565.1 of Myxococcota bacterium. Classification (GTDB taxonomy): domain Bacteria; phylum Myxococcota_A; class UBA9160; order UBA9160; family UBA4427; genus UBA4427. The sequence continues at coordinate 668,335 of CBDCWV010000015.1, forward strand.
GACCCTCAGGTCTGCTTGCGGGCCTCGTAGGCCAGGCGTTCGAGCTCGTCGATCACCGGGCCCTGCTCCGCCGGATCCAGCCGCTCGGCGACCTTCTCCCCACCGGCCTCCCGGAGCATCGGACCGAGGCGATCGCGCAGGCTGCGGATCGCGAAGTCCAGAATGTCGCCTCCCGCTACCGGATCGAAGGGCACCCAATGGTTGTGATCGCCCGTCGGTCGAACGTAGTGGTAGTGGGGATCGTCGTCGAAGGCGTCGAAGCGGAGGTACTCGTGGCCGTCTTCGGCCCCGACGACGTGGATCGACACCCCCGAGCCGTAGAAGCCGCCTTCGGGCGAGTGGGCCTCGAGCTCGGCCAGGTCGGCCTCGCTTCCGGCATAGGCCTCGGCCAGCCGTGCTGGATCGACGGTGCGATGCTCGAGTCCGAGCCGGATGGCCCCCGCCTCCAGCCAGCGGCAATGTTCGGCATCCGGCGGCTCCGGCTGCATCTGGTAGACGATTCCGATCTTCGTCTCTTCGCCCATCTGGTCCTCCCTGACCCGCCCGGGATGCTCGACGGAGATTCGCGATCCCGTTCGCGTTTCCTCGCTCAGCTCGTAGCGGGCTCCTCGATCTCGTAGAGCCGCGCCGCGTTCTGCCAGATCAGCTTGTGACGCAAGGCGTCGGAGAGCCCGCCCAGCTTCGAATCGATCGTCTCCTGGACTTCGTCGCCGTAGATCGAAGTCGGATGGGGGAAGTCGGTCTCGAACATGATGTTGTCCTCACCGACCCGATCGACGATGGCGTCGGAGGTGATCGTCTCGAACCAGCAGCAGGCATAGACCTGACGCTTGAAGTACTCGGAGGGCAGCATCTTGAAGTCGCTTCGCTCCCCCTCGACCGCCATCGCCTTGTACTGATAGTCCGCCGCCTCGAGCAGGAAGGGCAGCCACCCGACCCCGCTCTCGACCGAGACGAAGCGGAGCTTCGGAAATCGCTCGAGGATCCCGCTGAAGAGCAGGTCGAGCACGTGCGCGCCATTGGCCATGAAGATTTTGGCACCGGCCCGTGCAGAGGTCGCCGCATAGCCCTCGACCTCGACGCGGTCGTCCGAGAACTCGTCGCCGAAGTCGCCGCTCCCGATGTGGAAGCTGACCGGAAGGTTCGCGTCCTGGGCGGCGGCCCAGATCGGATCCCAATGCCGATGTCCCAGCAGCGGGAGGCCGAAGCTCTGGGGCTCGCCGGTGAAGAGCACGCCCCGATGGCCCGCGGTCGCCGAGCGCTCGATCTCCGCGACACTCGCCTCCACGTCCCAATAGGGAAGCGTCATGATCGGAATCAGCCTTCGACGATCCGCCGCAGACCAGTCGATCAGAAAGTCGTTGTAAGCGCGGACGCAGGCGAGCTTCGCTTCCGGATCGTCGAGCCGGCCGAAGACCTGATTGCCGAACCCGCCCACGTTCGGGTAGAGGACCATCGCCCAGATCCCCATCTCGTCCATGTACTCGAGCCGCGCGTTGGCATCGTGGGACCCGGGATGTGCCTCCTCGAGGGTGGCAGGATGTGCGGGATAGGGATCCTTGTAGCCGGCGACGGCCGTGATGCCGACGGAATTGATCCACTCGTCCCCGATGTACCAGGCCTGCTCCTTCTTTTCTTCGTCCCACTCCACCCGCGGCACGCGATCCTTCAGCTTGGCCGGCACGCGGCTGGTCCAGAGGTCGGGCGCCTCGGTGACGTGGGTATCGGAGTCGATGATGGTGTAACGGGGCGACGCGGCCATGACGGAGCTCCTCGGGCGGAGGACCTGCGCTGAGGGCAGGCCTCGAATTTTAATCTCAGTCAAGATATTATTGATGCAGAGTATATGGGTCAAGACCGTTTGGGCCCAGACCAAGCTAGAATTCCACCATGGATCGACGTGAAGCGACCCTGGAGCCCATTCCAGCGTATCTGACCGCCCCGCCCCCCGCGGGACTGTTCACCCGGCTGGCCCGCGCCGCCCTCCATCTGGCGCGCCTGCAGGAGGAATCGATCGACGGTCTCGACCTCCTGTACAGCGACTTCACCGTGCTCGCGACCCTCGAGAAGGAGGACGCCCACGCTGGGCTCCCGGTCAGTCGGCTCGCCCAGCTGGTGCTCCGTCCGATGGGCAGCATCACCCACATCCTCGATCGACTGGCGAAGGCCGATCTCGTCGAGCGCATCCCCGACCCGCGTGATCGCCGGATGGTGCTGATCGCGATCACAGACGAGGGCCGCCGCGTTGCTCGGCAGGGCAGCCACGTCTACGAGGGCATCCAGAGGCGGATCCTCGCCGACATGGCCCCCGCCGAGCTGGAAACGGTCGACCGCGGCGTGCGCCGACTGCTCGAAGCCCTCGAGTCGGATCAACGTTAGGCGAACGACGACCGTTCGCGTCTAGAGCATGACGTCGTCGTCGGCCCGCCCGAGCCGCACCTGGCCCACGCGCTCCCAGACCTCGTCGCACATCGCTGCCGATTGGCGGCCGGTCAAGATGTCCCGCAGGCATCGCTGGATGCGAGTGTCGCGCTGGACGGCATGCGCCCCCGCCGCGCGGAAGGCGAACTCGGCGGCGGCGGTGGCGACGTCCGCCGTGTGGATCGCCGCCTGGGCGATGTCGGCTCGTGTTTCGAGGAGCAGGGGATCGCCGGGTCGATGGGTCTCTTCGATGCGCGAAAAGGTGTCGAGGCAGAGCAGCCGGGCGGCACGCAGAGCCACCTCGTGGACGGCGAGATCTCGCTGGAAGGTCGGACGCTCGACGAGTATGTGTTGGCTCCCGAGGCGCACCTTCGACGCCGCGAGGGTCCGGACCTCCTCGAGCGCCCGTCGCCCGACACCGAGGGCGAAGCCCATGTGCCAGAAGTAGGCGGAGGACATCAAGGGCAGGGAGAGGAGGCAGCCGCCGCGACGCGGTACGTCGTCGAGCATGAACGCCCGGTCCTCTGGCACGAAGAGGTCCCGGATACTGAAGTCGCCGCTCCCTGTTGCCTCGAGCCCGGAGACCGACCAGTCTAGATGCACCTCGACGTCCTCGGGGCGCGCGCAGACCGCGACGAGCTGCGCGCGGTCGCCACTCGCGAGGGGCTCGCCGTCCGCGTCGACCATCACGCAGCCCGCGGTCACGGTCGTCGCGAATCGCACGCCGCTCCCGAACTTGAAGCGGCCCGCGACGCGCCAGCCACCTTCGACCCGCCGCGCCCGGCCGAAGGGCGAGAGCACACCGGCGCAGACGGAGCGTGCGTCGCGAAAGATCTCCGGGAGTGCGGACTCGCCGACCCGCGCGTAGACGACCCCCGAGTTGAGCGTCCCCGTTCCCGAGCACCAACCGACCGAGGCGTCCTGGCGTGCCAGCTCCTCGATCACGGCGATGGCCTCGGTCGCGCCGACCCCTTCGCACCCCGCCGCCCTCGGAATCAGCATGCGGAACACACCCGCCGCCGCGAGCGCCTCGACGACGGCGTCCGAGAGGGTGCCGTTGCGCTCGGCCTGCTCCGCCTCGCTCTCTACGAGCGGCGCCAGCGCGCGAACACGTTCGATCAGCGAGAACCGCTCTCCGTCTTCGTCGCCTTCGGCGGCGGGATCGCTGTTCCGCGCGGATCGTTCCGGCATCGTCTCTGCTCCCGGTGGGCTCGACCGCTTCGATCGTCAGTCTTCCTGGCTGGAAGGCATGCGCGCCCGGCGCCCCGCGTGGCAACCCGTGTGCGATTCGACGTGTCCCGCGCTTCGGGGTCCGACGTCCCGTCGCGCGCTTCGTACCTACTCTCCGGGCCGCGGGCCATCGTGTTGGATGATCTCGATCAGGTAGCCGTCGGGGTCCAGCACGAAGCCGACGACGACGGGCCAGCGATCGAGGCGCTCGGGCTCCATCACGGACTCATAGCCGGCATCCACGGCCTTCTTCCAGGTGGCCGCGGCATCATCGACGTTGATGTAGATCTTCCACAATGCGAAGCCGTGATCGATCGGGCCCGGACGCATCGTCTCTGCGAACTTCGCGAGCTGGAGCCTGCCTCCCCCCTCGCGACCGGCGATGTGGACCTCGTGGACGTGCGGAATTTCGGTTCGGCCCTTCTCCTCGAGGCCCATGATCTCCGTGTAGAAGCGGACGGACCGCTCTAGATCGGAGACCGCAATGCAGTATTGGCCCACGGAACTCGACATCGATCCCTCCTTCTGAATCCAGCTCGAAGCTCTTCTTTCCGGCGACTTCGATCGAACGCATCCGATGGGAATCGAGCAGCTGGAATTCGCTGAGAAAAAAGTCTTGCTGGAAAGTTTTCGAGGAAACTATTATGTTGAGCGAATCCTAACAGATCGTGCGGGAGAGCGGCTGGGCGGATCGGGGAGAACGAAGTAAGAGGGAGTACCGGGAGCACGATTTCGCGCGTGTGGGACCGCGGCTCGGCCTCTATTTCGAAAGGGGAGAAGAGCATGGGGGAGAGATTCGATCTCTTGATACGGGGTGGAACCATCGTCGACGGCAATGGCGGCGAGCCCTACGCGGGCGATGTCGCGATCCGCGACGGACTGATCGCTGCGCTAGGCGACGTTTCGGGCGAGGCCAGCGATATCATCGACGCCGAGGGTCTCGTCGTGACGCCGGGCTTCGTCGACATCCATTCCCACTACGACGGTCAGGCATTCTTCGACGACACGCTCTCGCCGAGCAATGCACACGGCGTGACGACCGTCGTACTCGGCGTTTGCGGTATCGGATTCGCACCGGCCCGGCCCGCCGACCACGATCTGCTCGTGACCACGATGGAATCGGTCGAGGACATTCCCGGCGATGTGCTCCGCGCCGGGCTCGAGTGGGAGTGGGAGACCTTTCCCGAATTCCTCAACGCCCTCGAGCGCCGCGGATTCGCGATGGACGTCGCGGCCCACATCGGGCACGTCGCCTTGCGGACCTACGTGATGGGCGCGCGCGGCGTCGCGAACGAGCCGGCCACGCCCGACGACATCGCCGCCATGGCGAAGCTTGCCGCCGAGGCGGTCGAAGCCGGCGCGCTCGGCTTCTCGACCTCGCGCGTCCAGGCACACACGACCCTCGCAGGTGACCCCGTGCCCGGAACCCTCGCCGGCGAGGACGAGCTCTTTGCGATTGGGCGCGCGATCGCCGACACGGGCCGCCCCGTCGTCTTTCAGGTCGCCGAGGCGGGCGTCGACGGACAGGACCCGAACGATGCCTTGTCCGAGATGGCGTGGATGCGAAAGCTGTCCGCGGAGCTGAAGATCCCGGTCTCATTTCTCGTACTCCAGTCGCTGACGGCCCCGAATCTCTGGAAGGAGCTGCTCGACTCCGCAATCGAGGCCGAGAAGGAAGGCGGAAAGCTGCGCGCACAGATCGCGAATCGTCCCTTCGGCATGCTGCTGGGCTTGACGACTCGGCACCCGTTCCTGAAGCGACCCACCTTCGACCGACTCGCGAAGTCGAGCGCATCGCTCGGGGAGCTCGTGCGCGAGCTTCGCCGCCCCGAGAATCGCGTAGCGATCCTGTCGGAGGAGGACACGGTCGATACGGGTGAGAAGTTCGAGACGATGGGAGCGCTCGTGGGCCAGATGCCCGCGATGGTCTATCCGCTGCTCGACGATCTCGACTACGAGCCAACGCCCGAGCGATCGATGGATGGCCTCGCGAAGGCGCGTGGTACGACGCCCGTCGAGCTCTTCTACGACCTGATGCTCGAAGACGAAGGCGAGCGGATGTTCCTGGTTCCCTTCTTCAACTACGCGAATGGCGATCACGAAGTGATTCTCGAGATGCTCGAGCATCCGGCGACCGTACTCGGACTCGGTGACGGCGGTGCCCACCTCGCCACGATCTGCGACGCGTCGATGCCCACGTATCAGCTCTCTCATTGGGCGAAGGACCGCAAGCGCGGCCCGAAGCTCGCGCTCGAACGCGCCGTGCAGATGCAGACGAAGGAAACGGCGGCGCTCTACGGCCTGAACGACCGCGGCACCCTCGAGGTCGGCAAGCGTGGCGACGTCAACGTGATCGACTTCGAGCGCCTCGCCCTCCTGCCTCCCAGGCGCGTGGAGGACCTGCCGGCCGGCGGTGCACGCCTGCTGCAAGAAGCAACCGGGTACAAGGCGACGATCGTGGCGGGTGTGGTCGTGAGACGCGACGACCGCGACACGGGCGAGCGCCCGGGTCGGCTCGTGCGAGGAGCCTGCTGAGCGTAGGCCCAATCCGTCGGTACGAAAGCTCGATTGGGATTTCGAAGGCATCCCCATGGCCTACCCCGACGATCCCTGAGGAGGCCCAATGAATCCCTTCGACGAAGCCCGCTCTCGTGCGACGCCCGCAGCCCGGGCAAGCATCGACCTCGTCGAGGCGTTCTTCCAGACGCTCGAGGCGATGGATTTCGAGGCCTCGGGTCGTTTCTTTGCAGACGACGGCGTCTATTGCGACGAGCCTGCGCGCGAAATGGACGCGACCGGTCCGGCAGGCGTCACGGACAAGCTCGCGACGTCGATCACTGGACTGGATGCCTTCATCATGGGGATCGACACGGTCGTCGGCGACGCCGAACGCGTCACGACGCGACGAACCGAGGAGTGGCACTTCGCGACCGGCGAGGTCGCGAAGCTCCCGGTGCTCTGTCTTCACGAGATCGAAGGTGGCAAGATCAAGCGCTGGCACGAGTTCTGGAACATGCCGTCTCTGATCGCGCAGATGCCAAAGAGCTGGCTCGAGAAGAGGGCGCGACAGACCGCGTGATCGCCCGTGCTCACGTCGTCTCGATCGCGTCCCGCACCCCGGCTGCGTAGTCGGGATCCGCTTTCTCGAAGTACGAGAGCATGGCCTGTCGAGCGCTCGGCGTGGCTCTTGCGAGTCCGCCCGCGATGTTGTCGAAGAGCTGCTGCTTCTGCGCGTCCGACATGATGTGGAACAGGTCCCCCGCCTGGCTGAAGTTGTCCTCCTCGCGATTGTCGTACCATCCGACGGCCGCCTCCGGCTCGGTCGGCAGCGGCGGCTCGACCGGCAGCTCGCTCGGTGCCGGGGCACCGTCCGTCGTCCGATCGTTCGGGAAGAAGTTGACCGAACCGTTCGCGCGAACTCCGACGCCTGCGAAGGCACCATCGCGCTGGTAGGTCTGCGCCTGGCTTCGCGGGGCGTTCACCGGGATCTGCTGATAGTTCGCGCCGAGCCGGTAGCGATGGGCATCCGGATAGGCGAGCAGTCGCGCCTGCAGCATCCGGTCCGGCGAGACGCCGACCCCGGGGACGACGTTGCTCGGGCTGAAGGCGGACTGCTCGGTCTCTGCGAAGTAGTTGTCGACGTTGCGGTCGAGCGTGAGCTTGCCGATCTCGATCAATGGGTAGTCCGCGTGCGGCCACACCTTGGTGAGGTCGAAGGGGTTGAAGCCCACCGAGTGCGCCTGCTCCTCGCTCATCACTTGGATCTTGACCGTCCAGCTCGGGAAGTCGCCGCGATCGATCGACTCGACGAGGTCGGATTGAGCGCCGTGCGAAGGCAGCACGTTTGCTTCTTCGTCGGTCAGGCACTCGATGCCCTGATCCGTCTTGAAATGCCACTTGACCCACGTGCGCTCTCCCTCGTCATTCCAGAGACTGAGCGTATGCGAGCCATAGCCGTTCATGTGCCGGTAGGAACGCGGAATCCCGCGGTCGGACATCAGGATCGTGATCTGGTGCAGCGACTGCGGGCTCTGGGCCCAGAACTCATAGACGGCCTTCGGGTCCGGCAGGTCGCTGCGCGGGTTCTTCTTCTGGCTGTGCACGAAATCCGGGAACTTGATCGGATCGCGCAAGAAGAAGACGGGCGTATTGTTACCGACGATGTCCCAGTTGCCTTGCGACGTGTAGAACTTGACGGCGAAGCCGCGCGGGTCGCGGGCGTAGTCGCTCGAGTCCTGTCCACCGCCGACGGTCGAGAACCGTAGGAAGACGTCGGTCTCCTTCCCGACACCCGTCAGACAGTCGGCGATCGTGTACTGTGAGAGATCCCGGGTGAGCTCGAAGGTCCCGTAGGCCCCGGAGCCCCGCGCGTGTACGACCCGCTCCGGGATCCGCTCACGGTTGAAGTGGGCGAGCTTCTCGAAGAGCTGGATGTTCTCGGCCGCCAGAGGGCCGTTCGCTCCGATCGTTCGGCTCGTGTCGTCGTGCGTGACGGGCATTCCGCTCGCGGTGGTCAGCGTGCTCTTCGAGCTCATGGTTCGCTCTCCTCGTGTTCGGGCGCGTTCTTCGTTCGCGTCAGGAGCACCATCGCCCAGTCCGACTGATCAGTAAAATCGAAAATAATGATTATCGTGATAAGGTATAGTGATCATGGATCTGCCCTCGGTTCGTCAGCTCGAGTGCTTCGTCGCCGTCGCGGAGAAGCTCAACTTCCGCGAGGCAGCACAGCGCTGCCACATCACGCAGCCTGCGCTCAGCGCCCAGATCCAACAGCTGGAAGACCTGCTCGAGGTCAAGCTCTTCGAGCGCGACCGTCGCCGCGTAGTGCCCACGGAGGCGGGTGCCGCGCTCGTGGACAAGGCGTGCGCGATTCTCGTCGAGCTTCGGGATCTCTCCGATACCGCTGCCATCCACAAGGAGCCCCTCGCGGGTACGCTCAAGCTGGGCGTGATCCCGACCGTGGCTCCCTACGTCCTTCCGCGTGCACTCAAAGAGGTGAGAAAGCGCTATCCGAATCTTCGGCTGCTGTTGCGTGAGGACCGGACGGAACAGCTGGTCGATCAGCTATTCGATGGCTCGCTCGACCTCATCCTGGTGGCGCTCGAGGCGGAGCTGTCGGACGCCGAGACGCTTCCGTTGTTCAGCGATCCCTTCCTGCTGGCCGTCTCCCAGGACCATCGGTTGTCGGGACGGAAGCGGGTGAGCGAGAAGGATCTCGAGTCGGAGCCCGTCCTGCTGCTCGACGATGGCCACTGTCTGCGTGACCAGGCCCTCTCGATCTGCGATCGAGTGGGCGCGAGCGAGCTGGCGGATTGTCGCGCCAGCAGTCTGGCGACGCTCGTTCAGATGGTCGCGGGAGGAGTGGGGATCACACTGATTCCAGGCCTCTCGGCCAAGGTCGAGGTGGGGCGGAGCCGGTCGGTCGAAGTCATTCCCTTCGGTGCACGCGGTCCTGCGCGTACGATCGGGCTCGCCTGGCGCCCCTCGTCGATGCGCGCGGCGGAGTTCGAGCGATTCGGATCGGCGATCACGGAGGGGATCGGGCGGAGCGCACGGTCCTGATTCCCGCGGTAGACGATGCCCGCTGTCCTCGATTTCCGGTCGGTCGTCTCCGCGACCCAAAGATGTATGCATCCATCGAGAGGAGGAGTACTCTTGCCGAATCCGATCACGATCCACCACTCGCCGGGATCCCGCTCGCTTCGCGTCGTCTGGCTCTGCGAGGAGATCGGTCTCGACTATCGCCTCGAGCCGGTCGAGATGTTCAGCGACGCGATGAAGCGTCCGGCATATCTCGCAGTCCATCCGCTCGGGAAGGTGCCCGCGATCGAAGACGATGGCTTCGTCCTCTGGGAGACGAGCGCGATCATGCAGTATCTGGACGCCCGCTATGGCGAAGGCAGGCTGATCCCGCCGCGAGATACGCGCGCCGGCGCGCTCGCGATTCAGTGGCTCGAGTACGGGGAGAATCCGCTTACGGTCATCATGGGCGAAATCGCCGCACACGTTGGTCCGATGCCGGAGGAGCGGCGGATCCCCGCACTCGTCGATCGTGGGCGCGAGATCGCGCCCTCGCTCGTCCAGGTGGTCGAGTGGGCGCTCGGCGATCGCGAATGGATCCTCGGAGCGACGTTCAGTGCGTCCGACATCATGCTCGTCTACGGACTCGGGATCGCCCGTCACCTCGACTTCGTGAACGACGAGACGCCCCGCGTGAGCGCGTACTGCGATCGCGCGATGGCGCGGCCGGGGTTCCAGAAGGCAGCGGTGTCATGAGGGCGACCCCGCTCGGCGGTATCTGATAGAACCCGATGTGATCGAGACGAGGAGGAGGAGGAGATGACTTTCAAGGTCGTGCAGTGGACGAGCGGAGGCGTTGCGCACGAGGTCGTTCGCGCCGTTCTGTCCGATCGACGAATGGAGCTGGTTGGTCTCTTCGCTTTCTCGCCCGACAAGATCGGGCGAGACGCTGGCGAGCTCTGTGGCCTCGAGCGGCTCGGCCTCGAGGCGACGGACGACGTCGATCGACTGATCGCGCTCGCGCCGGACGTCGTCAGCTACAACCCTCTCTATCCCGACGTCGATCATCTCGTGAAGCTGCTCGAGGCGGGGATCGATATCGTGACGACGTGCAACTTCCTGACCGGCTGGGCACTCGACTACTGCCCGGATCGCTACGGCCCGAACGCACGCGCCCGAGTGCAGGACGCCGCCCTGCGCGGCGGTGCCTCGATCTTTGGAACGGGCATCAATCCCGGACACGTGAACTATCAGGCCTGCATCATGTCGGCGCTCTGCGAGAAAGTCGATCACGTGCTCGTGTCGGAGGTCGTCCATCATATCGAGCCCTTCCTGGGCGATCCGAACATCGCCGAGTTCGGATTCGGGCGGCCACTCGATAGCGCCGGCCTGCTCGAGCGGCAGACGAGGGAGTCGGCCGTCTTCGGCGACGCGATCGAGATGATGGCGGCCGTGCTGGGAATCGAGCTCGACGAGATCCGTTGCCGCACGGATCTCGCACCCGCGAGCGAGGACTTCGATACGCCCGGCGGGCCGATCGAAAAGGGGACCATCGCGGGCGTGCGCCTTCGGTGGGAGGGGCTCCGTGGCGATCGGGCCGTGCTCGAGAATCGCCAGATCTGGGTCTGTGGCGGCAAGGCGGATGGAACCGAGGCCTGGGGCATCCCCCAGAGCCATGGCTACGTCGTCGACATCCAGGGCGATCCGATCGTGCACAACGTCATGAATCCGATTCCGCGCGGCGACCCGAGTCGCATTTCGATGGAGCAGCAGCAGGCCCACGGGATGAAGATCACGGCGATGCCCGCAGTGAACGCGATTCCGGCCGTCTGCGCGGCGGAGCCGGGGATCCGGACGTACCAGCACCTGCCCACGACGGCTGCAGGGGGGCTCTGAGCTCGAGACATGCGCGCGAGGAGTCGGCTCGCCGTTCGGGCGCGCCTCAGTCGGGCGACAGCCAGTCGGGACAGCGACGGCTCTCCCCCCACTCCAGACCGCCGGGCAGGTCGGGGAAGCCGAGCACGGCGGGGTTCCCGTCGCACCAGACGGCAGTGCCGACGCGTCGCGTGATGCACCAACCGGCGGAGACGCGCGACAGCTCGTCGTCGTACCATCCGCTGGTCACGAACATCAGTCGTCGCGGTCGACTCGCGAGAGGAGCTCGCGGGTACAGTCGGCCATCGTCTTGGCCCAGGCGACGGGCCCGATCGTCTCGACGTGTGACGTGTCGAAGACCTCGAGACATAGTGGTGCGGAAGCGCCGATTGCGCGGAGGTTGCGGAGTAGGCGAGACAGGTCGGCCGCGCCGCGTCCAGGAGCCAGGCGCTGGTGGCGAGTCGCCCGGCCGTAGTCTTCTGGCTCCTCGGGCGGGGCGTCGCAGAGCTGGACGCCGGTGATGCGTTCGCCCGCGACGGCTCGCAGGTCGTCGTAGGATCCGCTCCCCCAGTGCACGTGCCACGCGTCGATCATCAGGCCACCGTTGGGGCGACCGGCGTCCTCGACGACGCGAGCTGCCTCGGTGATGTTGCGCGGGACGCGCGAGCGCGAGAACTCGAGGTGGAGCTTGACACCGAGCTCGGCGGCGCGGTCGCAGGCCTTCGCAAAGGCCGCGGTCGCGGCGTCCAGGTCGATGTCGGCTCCCGAGTGGAGCAGCATGTTGATGCCGTCGACTTCGAGCGACGCGGCCATCTCGAATACCTCGGTCGCGGGTGCCTCCTCGAAATAGGGACCACCCGGGTCGTCGGGGCCGGCCCAGAGCACGAGCGCGTCGAGGTCATGGATGACGATTCCCTCGCCCTGGCAGCGTTTCCGGAGCTCGGCGAGGTCGCTGCCTGACCGACGATTTGGATGATAGGCGCCCGGCCAGAGGACGATGCCGGCATAGCCGCCGTGTACGGCGGCCTCGACGAGCACCTCCGCGTCCGGATTCTCGATCGCGCCCGAGCTCAGCAGCAGGTCCCTTGGTCCCAGCATCGTGTCAGCCGCTCCGGTCGAAAGGATAGGGTGCTGGGCCGCCCGTGCGTTCGAGTCAGCGCTTGCGCGCGAGCTCGGGGGCCGCCTTTGCGGTCGCGAAGGGCAGGTCGAGGTAGCTCTTGACGCCGGGCGCCGCCTCGCAGACCGAGGGGATGGCGTTGATGGCGTTGACCGCGGTCGCGACGATGCCGCAGTTGCGCTCCACACCTGCTTCGATTGAGTCTGCGTTCCAGCCCTTCATGATCGTGAGCGAAGGCGGGTCACCCTGAATCTCGACCTCGTAGCGGACGCCGCGTTCGCCGAAGGTCCAGCCCTCCTCGAGCCCTTTGTCGCCCATGTACCAGTTCGTGCGCGCCGTGATCACCGGCTCGCCTCGGACCAGGACCTCCCAGGTGAAGCGCTGGGCTGCGACCAGACCCGGCTCGATCACACCCATCGGCGTGTCGATCGGCTCCGACGCCGCGGAGACCTCGTGCGTGAAGCGGCGCTCCGGATCGGCATCGAACCCCATCGCGTCCGCCACCATGTCGATCGACTGGATGAACATGTCCTCGGACGGCGGCGGCGGGCCGCTCGGTCGCAATGCCTCTGCGGGCGGCTTGCCGAAGCCGAGGAAGGCGAGCACACCGGGCGAGTCGTAGGTGCGCATGTCCGACCACTCCTCCGCGCGCACGTGCGTGACGGCGCTGCTCAAGGCCGAGAGTACGAGCGGGATTCGCTCCGTCACGCCACCCGGATGGATCCCCGTGCCGTGGAGCGTGGTACCGCCCCGTTTGCATGCCTCTTCGAAACCGGTCCAGTCGCGGTCGCCGCGGTAGAACCAGCCGAGTGGCGTCACGACGTTCTTCCCCGCCTCGAGCATGCGCACGACCATCGCGTTATCCGCCAGCAGAGGCGAGTAGTGGATGCAGTCCGCATCGAGCGCGAGCAGCGCCTCGGCGTCGTTCGACGCCCTCACGCCGATTGGACCGCGCCCGATCAGCTCGCCCACGTCCCTGCCATTCTTCTCTTCGCTATGGACCCAGACGGCCGCGAGCTCGAGATCGGGATGCGAGAGGATGCCCTCGATCCCCGCGCGGCCGACGCCGCCCGTGGCCCATTGAATCACTCGGTAGGTCATATCGATCTCTCTGGCTGCGTGGCCGACGTGTCGTGTCGGTCGATTCTATGGATGTCGACCACGCCGGTCGCAATCACGCGCCGCCCCGTAGATCACTCGACCTCGACGCCGTAGATCCGCGCCGGGGTGTCCTGCAGCACCTTCTTCAACGTCTCTTCGGGCACGTCGCCGAGCGCCCATTCGGCGTACTCGCTCGGTCGCTTGGCCGACGTGGCCGGCCCCGGAAACTGACAGGTCGGATGGGGGTAGTCGGTCTCCCACATCAAGTTGTTCGGGAACGCACCGAGCGCCTCGTCTAGACCCTTCTTCTCGAACCAGAACGAGCCGTAGACCTGTCGTTCGAAGTACTCGCTCGGCAGCAGGTCATACTCGGGATGCTCCTGGGAGACAGCGCCGTTCACCCATTGCCAATCGAACATCTCGAGCACGCATTGCAGCCAGCCGACGCCGCTCTCGACCGATACGAAGTCCAGATTCGGGAAACGATGGCAGACGCCGCCGAAGAAGAGATTGGCGAGGCAGCTCTGGTTGTCGAGCAGGGCGAGCGAGCCGGCGCGGGAGAAGTTCGCCTTGGTGCCCATCTCGGAGGCGTCGTTCACGATGTCGCTGATGTCCCCCGCTCCGATGTGGAAGCTGATCGACAGGCCCGCGGCCTGCGTGGCCGCCCAGATTGGATCCCAGTGCTTGTGCGCGAGCGGGGGCTGACCGAAGGCCTCCGGCCGACTCGAGCCGAGGACCGCGCGATGGCCCTTGGCAGCCGATCGCTCGATCTCCTTGACCGATGCCTCGACGTCCCAGAAAGGCAGAGCCATCGCGGGCAGCAGACGCTTCGGGTCTGCGCTGCACCAGTCGACGAGAAAGTCGTTGTAGGCCCGAACGCACTCGAGCATCAGCTCCGGCTCCCCGAGCCGTAGGAAGCCGCCCGAACCGAAGCCGCCGAAGTTCGGATAGAGGACCATCGCGTAGATGCCCTCTTCGTCCATCAGCTCGAGCCTCGCCTTGGCGTCATAGGACGCCGCGGGGATGTCGTCGTAGCCGAGCGGGACGTCGGGGAAGGTGTCCTTCCAGCCGGCCATGGTGTAGAAGCCGGGACCGCCGGCCGGCTCGTCTGCGATGAACCACATGTCGCGGCCGTCGACCCGCCGGATATGGGGGACCTTGTTGCCCCATTTGCTCGAGACGCGGTCGGTCCACACATCGGCGGGCTCGGTGATATGTGTGTCGGTGTCGATCACCTTGTAGCGATCGAAGATCGTGTCGGGCATGGATTCGTCTCCTGGGGTGGCTGCGCGGCGATGCGCCCGCCGCGGGCGATTTCTCTCGTCGTCTACCGTGTCCGGTGTGGGCCGACGCCGGGTCGCCCGCTTCCGCAGACGCGGTCGAGTCCCAGCGTAGCGGCGTCGCGGCGACGTGGCGCCTCGGACTCCGGATTTCTCGGCTAGCGTAGCGTCTGCCTCGAGATAGACCGTTCGCGGGTCTCCGGACCGTTCGGCCGCGTTCGGCACCTCCGGATTCGGGGCAGGAGGACGCGACATGACGACTGCACGGACTCCGACGGCGCGTGAGATCCGCGACTCGCTCGACCATCCGGTGATCGATGCCGATGGGCATTTCGTCGAGTACGGCCCGGCGCTGGCGCGCTATCTCGGCGAGGAGGGCATCGGGGATGCGACCGAGCTCTATGCCGATGCGAGCTGCGGAACGGGCACACTCGGGATCGAGCGGCTCGCACCGTCCGAACGGGATCGGGGCCAGGCCGTGCGGGGACCCTGGTGGGCCATTCCGGCGGAGAACGCGCGAGACATCGCGACGGCGCTGATCCCCGACCTCCTCTATGAGCGCCTCGACGAGCTCGGCTTCGATTTCGCGGTGATGTATCCGAGTGCGGGCTTGATCTTTCCACACGTCTGCGACGAGAAGCGTCGACGCGGCGCCTGCCGTGCGCTGAACCGTTATGCCGCGGAGATGTTCGCCCCCCTTGCCGACCGCTTGACGCCGGCGGCCGCGATCCCGCTCCACACACCGGAGGAGGGCATCGAGGCGCTCGAGCATGCGGTTGGTGAGCTCGGACTGAAGACCGCGATGATCCCGAGCTTCGTCGAACGTCCCGTACCCCAAACGCCCGCCGACCGGAAGCGCCGAGCGCCCTACAACGTCTGGTTCGACACCTACGGTCTCGACAGCGCCTACGACTACGATCCTTTCTGGCGGCGCGCAGTCGAGCTCGGCGTATCGTTGGCTTCGCATTCGGGCACGATGGGCATCGGCTTCCGGCGCTCTCCCTCGAACTACGTGCACAACCACATCGGCCACTTCGCGGCCGCCGGCGAAGCCCTCGCGAAATCACTCTTTCTCGGCGGCGTGACGCGGCGTATCCCCGGACTTCGCCTCGCCCTGCTCGAAGGCGGCGTCCATTGGGGCGTCGGCCTGCTGGGCGATCTCGTCTCCCACTGGGAGAAGCGCAACATCGACGCGGTCCAGACCTACGATCCGAGCAGGATCGACGTCGCGGAGGTCGGAAGCCTGCTCGAGAAGCACGGCGCACGGCTGATCGCGCTCGGGGAGAGCAGCGAGATCGGCGTCGCGGCGTCGTCCTTTGCCCAGGCCGGTCCCTTCGACGAGTTCGAAGGCCTGGCGGCGACCAGCGCGAGCGAGCTCGGCGACCGCTTCCTGCCCCATTTCTACTTTGGCTGCGAGGCAGACGATCCCATGACGGCGACCGCCTTCGATACTGCCCGCACGCCGCTGCACCGTCCGGTCCGCGCGATGTTCAGCTCCGACATCGGTCATTGGGACGTGCCCGACATGCTCGAGGTGCTCGGCGAGGCCTGGGAGAACGTCGAGAGCGGTGGGCTCGATCGAGCGGCATTCGAGGATTTCGCGTTCGCGAATGCCGCCCGCTTCTACACGGAGACCAACCCCGCATTCTTCGTGGGGACGGCGGTCGAGCAGGCGGTGGCGAAGCGCGTCGTGGAGCCGAGTGGCCTACCCCGCGCTGGCTCGTCGTAGATCGGACGATCGTGCTGGGCCTGCTGGGCCGCGTGCTGGCGGCGATCGATGTCGCGTTGGAATCGCGGTCGCCGCCGGCTCGGGTCGCACTCGTGGTGCCGCCTTCTCGTTCGTGACAGCGACGTTCCGTCTCGGAGCGTCTTCGCGGGGAGGGAGCGCATGCGTCGTGCACGTTGGAGTATCGACCGGGCCGAGCGATGGTATGCGGAGCAGCCCTGGCTGGTCGGCTGCAACTTCTCGCCGAGCACCGCGAGCAACCAGCTGGAGATGTGGCAGGCCGAGACCTTCGATCCGGAGACGATCGAACGCGAGCTGGGCTGGGCTGCCGACATCGGCATGAACAGCGTGCGCGTCTTCCTGCACGACCTCGTCTGGCAGACGGACCCCGACGGCTTCAAATCGCGGATCGATGCGTTCCTCGGTCTGGCGTCGCAGGTCGGAATTCGGACGATGCTCGTGCTCTTCGACGATTGTTGGTTTCCGCCGCAGATCGGTCCGCAGCCCGACCCCGTGCCCGGCGTCCACAACTCGCGTTGGGCACAGTCGCCAGGACACGACGTGGTCAGGGACCGGACGAAATGGCCGCGTCTCGAGCACTACGTCCGAGACGTCGTCGGCGCCTTCGGGCAGGACGAGCGGGTCTGCGTCTGGGACGTGTACAACGAGCCAGGCAATGCCTTCCTTCCCCTCGCCTCGCTGCCCGGTTACCAGGCGACGCCCCGCGCGATCGCCCGCGCGTTCCGCCACTTCGTGCTGCCGAGCCCGACGCTCGCGCTGCTGAAAGCGACGTTCGATTGGGCGCGCTCGGCTGCACCGGCGCAGCCCCTGACCGCGGGCGTCTGGGCGCCGATTCCGCGGCTGGCCCGCTTCCAGCTCGAGGCCTCCGACGTGATCTCGTTCCATCAGTACGCAGCCGCCGAGAAGCTGAGGTCGCGGATCGAGGAGCTCGAACGGGCCCATGGACGGCCGGTGCTCTGCACGGAGTGGATGGCACGACCGCTCGAGAGCCGCTTCGCGACGCACCTTCCGATCTTCGAGGAGGCGAAGGTCGGCTGCTACTGCTGGGGTCTCGTATCGGGTCGGACGCAGACGATCCACGGCTGGGGGGATCGGCCAGGGACGCCCGAGCCCGAGGTCTGGCACCACGACGTCCTACGCGCCGATGGATCGCCGTTCGACGCCGACGAAGTCGAGACGATTCGTCGCCTGACCAAGTCCTGACGTCATCCGATACGCGGCGCGAGCTCGCCGACTCTACTTCTTCGCCATCTCGCGGTGAGCGATCCCGTCGCGCATCGATCAGGAGATGTTCATGAGGTTGTCGCGTTGGCCCATGGCGACCTCTGCGCAATAGCCGAAGTCGACCGGGAGATTCACGCCGGAGACGAAGCCCGCGAGGTCGCTTCCGAGCAGCACCATCACGCGTCCCATGTCCGCGGGCTCGGCGATCCGACCATGAGCCGGCGTAAAGGGCTGGACCGCGGCCTGCGGAATTTCCTTCGTCAGCTTGTCCATGAACACCCCGTCGGTCGGCGACGGACTGATGCAGTTGATGCGAATCTCCCGCTTCGCGAGCACTCCGGCGAGCAGCTGGGTGTAGACGATCAGGGCCTGCTTGGAGAACCCGTACGCGTCCGCCTTGAGATCGGGCGTCTTTTCGAGCCATGCTGCGGCGGCCTCGAAGGTCTCGAGATCGAGGAAGCTGCGCACGAGATCCAGGTTGCTCTTCCAGGCCATGCCGGCGGTCGACGAGATCGAAGCGATGGCGCCACCCGATTGGATTCGCGGGAGGAGGGCGTCGGTCAGGTGCCGCAGACCGACGAAGTTGATCATGACCGTCTCGAAGGCCGGGGTCGGCGGGTGAGGAACACCGGCGCAGTTGAACAGGATGTCGACCTCCGTCGGGAGCTCCGCGAGTGCCGCGTCGATCGACTCCTTGCTCTTCATGTCCGTGCGGATGAATCGATGGACGGGGGCCTTCACATCGCTGATGTCGAGGGCGTAGACTTCGGCGCCGAGGTCGCAGACGATCTCGGCCGCCGACGCTCCCATGCCAGTGGCCGAGCCGGTGATCACGACCCGCTTCCCGGCATAACCCAATACGTCACTCATCGTCCACTCCTCCTTCTCTACTCGTTTCGTGTCACGCGCCAGGCGGCTTGCCGCTGCCGGCGCTCGGTCTCGTTGCTCGCGAGGGTCCACCCGATTCGCCGCTGCATTCTGGCGGGTCGCGAGGAGGGCCTAACGCCGGCTCGGATCTTCGACGCGGTAGATGCGCGCCATCATGGCGCTCACGACCGACGCCGTCGGAAGCGAGAGTCCTGCGCGACGAGCCTGGTCCAGCGCGTGGCCGAAGTCCTTCTCCGCCGTGATAAGCTGGGTCATCATATGAGATTGCACCTCCTCGGGGAGGCTCGTCGTCTGGGGCAATCGGGCGCTCGGGACGAATTGCATCTCTCCGTCGGAGAGGTGCCCGTTCGCGCGCGTCGCCGCGATCAGGTCGTCGTGATCGAGTCCCATCACCTCCGCGAGCGCGAACGCCTCTCGAACCGCGGCGAAGTGGATGTACTGGAACACGTTCACGGCGAGCTTCAGCTTGACGCCCTGGCCGCGGGGACCGGCGTGGATGACGAGCTTGCTGCTCGCGTCGAGCACGGGCCGGATGTGTTCGATGGTTTCGTCTTCACCTCCGACCATGAAGACGAGCTCACCCACCGCCGCACCGGCCGCTCCTCCGGTCACGGCCGCGTCGACGACCGAACAGCCCCGCTCGAGCGCGGCCGACTGAAGCGCCTCGATCGTATCCGGGGAGACCGTGCTGTGGATCAGGACGACGCCCCCGGCGCTCATGCCGTCGAGCGCGCCCGAAGCGTCGTTCTCGCCCAGGAGAACGGACCGCACCTGGTCGTCCGTCTGCACGCAGACGCAGACGACGTCGGAGGCCCGGCCGACCTCGAGAGGCGAGCCCGCGGCCTTCGCGCCGGTCTCGACCAGGGCCTCCACCGCTTCTGGAACGAGGTCGAAGACCGTCGTCTCGAAGCCGGCAGGGGCGAGATGAGAGGCCATGGGTCGGCCCATGTTCCCGAGTCCGATATATCCGACGCGCATCTGCTGGAGGACTCCTGACTGGGTCGGCGCCGTATGGTGCTCCTGCGAGCACCGGGAATCCGACACGAAGTTGCTGATCAGCATAGACGTTCTATTTCATTTTCGTCTATTTTCGGTGTGGGCCGTCTCGATGCGATCGGAATGAATGCAGGTGAGTGCGGAAGAGAGCGAGACGACTTCTCACATTCGAGCACGATCACCCATGTTCGACGCCTCCCGGGTTCGTCCCGGACGACGCTATCGAGTCGTGCGAGGTTCCGGCGTCGTCGTCACGCAGGACCGCTCCGGCGAAACGCCTCCGCGACATCGCCTGCCACGCTCGACGGTCGTGGTCGTCGCCGAGATTGCGAGCGCGGCAGGCAAGTCGCGCGCGCGGCTATCGAGTCCCGCCGGCTGGGTCGACGTGGAGGCGCTCGGCGAAGAGGTTCCCGTCCCCTCGCTACGCCTCGACTACGAGCGCTTCATGGCGAGGCAGGGCGAGGTGGCGGCGGGCGATACATATGGTCTCCCGTTTCCGATCACACTCGAGGCCTTGCGTACCGCCGGTCCGGAGTTCCTGACCGACGCATTCCGCGCGGCCGGGACGATCTCGGCGGGCAATCGTGTGACCGACATCGTCGCCCTCGAATCGCTCGGGCTCTTCGGGGCGTCTTCGAATGCGTTCCTGTCGGTCGCCTACGCGAAGCCGGAGCCGGGACTGTCGACGCAGCTCTTCGTGAAGCTTCCACCGGAGGAGCCCGACTACAAGTTCGGGCTGTCGGCGATGTCACACGGAGAGGTGGCGATCGCACGGCGTTCGCGGGACGGGCTCCTGCCGGTGCCCGTCGCGAAGTACTACTTCGGGGATTACTGCTCGGCGACGACGAACTCCATCCTGATCACGGAACGTATTCCCTATGGAGAGGAGCCGATCGAGCCCGCCTACCGAAAGGGAAGGGACCACGAGATCCCCGAGATCGACGACCACTACCGGGTGCTCGCAGAGGCGCAGGCTCGGTTGGTGGCGGCGCACAAGAGTGGTGCGCTGGGCTACGACCTGGAGGAGGAGTTTCCGTTTCCACGCGCCAGGAGGAATTTCGCCGTTGCGGCGGAAGCCGAGAAGAGAGTCGATCGGCTGATCGACTTCGTCGGACGGGTAGGCGCACATCTCTTCCTTCCGGAGACGACGAAGCGCGACTTCCTCGATCGATGGCGGGAAGATCTCCTCTTCGGACTCGAGTACAAGGACAACGTGATCGAGTACCTGAACGCCGACGTGGACTATACGGGTCTATGTCATCCGAACCTGAACATCGACAATGCGTGGTACTGGCGGGACGAGGCAGGCGAGCTCCAGGTCGGGTTGATCGATTTCGGCGGCTTCGGTCAGCTGAGTATCGCGCAGGCGCTGAGTGGAATGTTGATGATGCCCGACCCCGAGCGCTACCTCACGCTACAGCGATCGGTCATCGCGCACTTCGTGCGGCGCTTGGAGGCCGAGGGCGGCCCTCGACTCGATCCTGCGAGACTCCTCTTCGAGCTCAAGGCCTCCGTGTTCTCGACCGCGATCGGGACGATTCTCGAGGTCGTCGTCGGGCTGCTCGACCAGTACAGCGAGGCAGAGTGGCGCAGCATGGCCGACCGATTCGACCCACGACTACAAGACGAAGGTCATGGCATGGCGAGCGCGATCATCTGGTTCGACAATATGCTCCGCGACTGGACGGACGATCCGACGCCGGGCGAGGCGTGCCGGAGGATCGTCGCCGGGCGCCCCACGCAGTGAGCTGCCTGCTCGCTGCCGGATCGACTACGCAGAACCAAGAAGGACCGAGTCACGATGCACGACAACCGTGGAGCCGTGAGGAGCTTTTCGGCCAACGCGGTATGCGTCGACTCGAATCCCTGACACCCGTTTCGCCGACGGCGAGACGGAGGACTCACGCCAGCGCGCGTGCCACCGAGACCGTCCGCGTGACGAGATCTTCCAGCCGAAGCTCTGCGGTCCCGGCGAGGGAGACGCCGATGCGACCGCGCCAGGGTGCCGTCCAATGTTCCGGGATCGGCTTGCCTTGCAACGCCCACAATGCGCCGACCGTCGCGCCGTTGCAGTCCGTGTCGCAGCCCGTCGCGACGACCTCTCCGATCGCCGCGTCGAAGTCGTCGGGGTAGGAGAGCAGTGCCCAGACGACGAGCGCGAGATTGTTGAGCGTATGGACGGGTGACAGATTCGCGTAGCGCTCGTGAATCGGATCGCTTTCGCGGTGCGACTCGGCGAGCTCGCGACCGAGCGCAATCGCCGCCGCCGCGCCCGAGTCCTTCGGAATCATCGTCGAGGCGCGATCGAGCGCCTGCGCAGGGCTCGACGCCTCCGGAATCGCGGCGCCCCAGGCGGCGACCAGGACCGCACCGTGTATTCCGTCCCCGCGATGGGAGAGCGCCGCGTCGGCCCGGGCGAGCGAGGCGGCGAGCTCGGGATTGCCCGGCGTGACCCAGCCGTAGACGTCCGCGCGAATCTGGGCGCCGATCCACTCGTTGTATTCGTTGTCCGAGCAGTGGGCGAGATCGAAGCCGGGCGCCAACGCGCCGATCCCGAACCATTCACTGCCCTCGTTCAGTAGACAACGATAGGCGGCGCGCTCTGCCGTGAAGGTCATTCCTGCCGGTAACCGATTCAGCCAGGCGCGGGCGACGTCTTCGGTCGTCAGGTCCCTTCCGTGGGCCTCGAGGAGCTCGAGCGCGAGAACCGAGTAGTTGATGTCGTCGTCCGGCGCACTCGCTTCGAATCGACCGCGGCAGCAGTCTTCGAGCAGCACGTTCGGCGCCCCCGCGACATGGGGGACATAGTCGCGAAGCGGCAGGGCATCCGCTTTGTCGAGATAGGCGTGGAGCTCATCGCGACCCACCGTCATCGAAAGGAGCTCGACCGCCTTTCCGAGCATGCACCCCGAGACTCTTCCCTGCCAGGCAGCGCGGATTCGTCGTTCGAGCTCGGCCATGAATCGTCCCCGCGAATGATGAGATTGGAACCCGTGCGCTCTGTCTCGCACGCGGTCACGCACCCGCTCGTGTCCGTCGTCAGGGTGCCGAACCGCGAGGCGTCCGTCGATCATCTCGAGATTCGGGATGGGACCCTGGAGGTGGGTGTCGCGCGCACGAGCGTCGGCGCAGGGCGCCCGGAGCCCCGAGCGCCCTGCGCCGACGTCCCGCGCTAACCCCGCATGCGCCGCCGCGCGGATAGCCAGGCCGTCGCCAGCATGCCGGCTCCGACTCCCAGTCCCGTACCCGGCTCGGGCAGCGGCGTCGGGTCGCAGACGTCGCCGAGCCCGTCTCCATCCGTGTCGTCCTGGATGTCGGTGCCTGCGAGTGGACCGTTTGCATCCAGGGGACAGTTGTCCTCGGGATCGTCGATCCCGTCGAAGTCCGTGTCCGCGCGGTTCGGGTTCGACCCGCTCCCGAAGATCTCCGTCGGGTCGTCCCAGCCGTCGCCGTCGGAATCGATCGCCGTCGGGCTCGAGCCGTGGACGTTGACCTCGTCGCCGTCGTTCAGTCCGTCGCCGTCCGTGTCCGGATTCAGCACGGCCGTCCCGATCGACTTCTCTTCGCGATCCTCGAGGCCGTCGCCGTCGTTGTCGGGATACAGATCGTAGATCCGGAAGTCGGCGTCGGAGACGTAGAGGTAGTCGGCATCCCGCTCGATCGCGCGTGGGAAGTCGACGTTGTCGATCTGCGCTTTGAGAACGGGAGCGGCCGGATTCGACACGTCGAAGACCTTGAGATGTCCGACGAAATCGTCGGCGACGAAGAGCAGGTCGTCGACGATCTCGACGTCTTCGGCTTCCTCGGTGTCCATGGCACCCAGCTGCGTGATCGCGGCCGGATTCGAGACGTCGAGAATCACGAATCCGTCGATATCGAGCGCGGCATAGGCCCTGCCCTGATCGACCGAGATCCCCTTCACGAATCGCGTCGTCGGAAAGCTGCCGAGGATCTGAGCGTCGCTCGGATCGTCCACGTCGACGATCGTGACCCGTCCGGGACTCTCGCCCAGATAGACCCTTCCACCCTCGAGGTCGATCGAGTTGACGGCGCCCGTCGGTAGGACGGTGTCGAGGGTCGTGGGCGCGACTCCGGGAGCGAGGTCGAGGATCACGAGGTCGCCCTCCGCCTGTACGTAGGCGATATCGGCCTGCGTGCGGATCTTGCTCGGATTCGTGAGAGGGACATTGTCGATTTCCGGCGCATTCGGATCGACCATCGAGCGGATGCTGACGCCGCCCGTAAAGCTCGTCGAGACGAAGCGATCGTCGGAGAGCTGCCTCGCGTGGTTTGCGATACCCGGATCGATCGTGAGCAACTCGACGGGTTGACTACGATCCGTCACGTCGAGCACGGTCACGCCCGTCGAGCCACGCGGAAGGAGCGCCGTGTCGCCGACCACGTGGGTCGGTGCCGTGACGACCGGGTCGAAGCGTGCCACCTCGAGCACGATGCACTCGTCGCCGAGACCGTCGCCATCGCGGTCGATCTGGGTCGGATTGAAGGCCAATGGGCAGTTGTCCTCGCCGTCGAGCAGTCCATCGCAATCGACGTCGGTTGCGGGATCGCAGCCGATGCCGACACCGACCAGATCGATCGAGTAGATGGGGGTCGAGTTCGCATTGCTGCTGATGTGAAGCGACGCCGCTCGAATGCCGCCTTCGCTCGGTGTGAAGTCGACCCGGAACGCTTCGTTCCCGCCACTGAGTACGGTGGTACTCGGCTGGACGGCGACCACGAAATCGGAGGCGTGCTCTCCCGAGATGCCCACGATGGGGTTGCCCGTCAGCTCGAGGGGGGCGACGCCCGTCGGGAAGATCTGGAAGAAGACCTGAGCCGTGGCGTCGATCGGCTGCGACGGAAACTGGAAGGTCGTCTCCTCGCCTTCGGTCGAATGGGGCAGGATCGTCGCGTTCTGGCGGAGCTCCATCTCCGCCTCGGCGGGCTTGTCGACCGTGAAGCTGAAGGCGGCACCGTTCGGCGTGTCGTTCGGAATGAACACGCCCGTCGACTCGTCGACACCTCCATTGTCATTGGCGCGTAGCACGAAGCTCGTGAAGTCTCCCGGCGCGATCGGGGAGGTCGGCTGACTGAGGATCTCGAAGGTCGGACCGAGGTTGTTCAGGAAGACCGGCGTGAGGGTGTTGATCAGGTTCAGTGGATCGGCACCCGAGCTCTGGATATGAAACGTATAGTCGCGGGTCGGTCCCGATTTGGGTCCGAGGATCGCAGTCGCTCCGTCGCCGATCGGCGTGAACGACTCGTCGAAGAGGCGCATGTCCGAGACCGTGACGGGTGCCGTCGTGAAGGTCCATTCGGGTCCCGTCCAGGCAACGCCGCCGTCGTCGAGGTCCCCGGGATCACCACAGTCGTCGCGCGTCACGATCTTCCAGTAGTACTGCTGGTCGCCCTGGAGCGGTCCGGTCGAGTAGATCGTATTGGTTCGATTGGCGGCCACCAGCGGCGGGGGCGTCGTCGTCCCCAGGTAGACGTCGTAGTACTGGGCAGCTGGACTCGCGTTCCAGCTCAGCACGACGCCCCCATTCGATTGCGAGGATGCGCCGTTCGTGGGCGTAGGCGTCGCGGCGAGACCCACGTCGGGACACAGTCGATCGGCCAGGAGTCGGTAGGCATCCTCGACCCGAAGCTTGCCTTCACCCCAGTCGTTCGAGTAGTTGGTCCCCGTAGAGGCGTCCTTGAGCGTGCCGTCGACGAGCGCGTCCCGCACGTCGGTCACGTCGGGGAGCGGAATCGCTTGAAAGAGAAGCGCCGCCGCCGCGGCGACGTGCGGCGCGGCAGCGCTCGTGCCCCCGAAATTCGGGTCGTAGCTCGCCCAGCGACCGACGCTCACGTCGGAGGCCGCGGCGCGGATGTCGCGATGGCCGGGTGCCGTCAGGTCCGCGAGGTCGAAGCCGTCGATTCGCGGACCCCGGCCGCTGAAATCGCTCAGCTGACCGGAATCGGGTGCGTCGAGTGCGTAGCTACCGACGTTGAGCGCACCATCTGCCGTTGCTGGCCAGGTGATCGTATAGGCCGGCTCGGTCTGACCGTTCCAGCTGACGCCACCACTCCAGCTCGTGATGTCGTCCCGCACGTATAGATGAACGGTGACCGGGTCGTTTCCTTCGTTCGTCAGCTCGATTTCCCAGTCGATCGCGTTGTCGATCGGGCTGGCATTGTTCGTGGAGAGATATCCGTCCCAGCGCGTCGTCGAGCGAGAAGAGGTCGTGCGGATCGAGACGATGTCATGGGTCGCGTCCAGCGTGACGTTGGTCGGGAGAATCGGCATCGACGTGAACGCACCGCCGCCCGCGCGACGAACCCCCAGCTCGATCGTCTGGATCTCGTCCTGCCAAAGCAGACTGAACGAAATCCGAGTCGGGTCGATCGTCGAGGGCACCGACACGCTCCGAATCACCGATTCGTTCGGATCGAGCGTCACCATGGCATGGCGTTCTGCGGCCGCGACGTTCCCGTTCGGCACGACATGGAGCGTGTCTTCGGTCTCCGTCAGCTGGCTGATGACTTGTTCGTGGGCGCTGCTGCCGTCGAGGAAATGCCCGGTCCAGGCGCCGAACTCCCAAAGAACGATCTTCGCACCCTGCGCGCGCGCCCAGCTGAGCGCGCTCAGTTGATTGTAGGGTCCGCCGTTGTTG
The DNA here is from genome assembly GCA_965223565.1 of Myxococcota bacterium. Lineage (GTDB taxonomy): Bacteria > Myxococcota_A > UBA9160 > UBA9160 > UBA4427 > UBA4427. The sequence continues at coordinate 694,390 of CBDCWV010000015.1, forward strand.
CCGACGGAGCGGTCGACCATGACGAGCTCGGCCTCCGGCGCGATCCCGACCGCCGCGCGCCGATAGCCTGCCGCCTGTCCGACCATGATGCTGGCGACGCTCGTCCCATGGCTGCGGTCATCGCTCGGAAACTCGGACAGATTGACGCCGCGGTAGTACTCGTTGCCCTCATCGTCGAGTGCGGCCCGAATCTTCGATTCGCCCAGTGGCACGAGCTGGTCGCCGGGTCCCAGGAGCGTGTCCTGGTCGTGGTCGAGGACGATGAAGACGAGCTCGCCGTAGCCGGGATCGAGCTCGTCGTAGCCCGAGCCGGGGCCGTAGTTGCGGACACCGTCGCTGTTCGCGTCGTTGTAGAACCAGTTGTATCGCGTATCGATCACGAAGGGATTGGGAGAGGTGCTCCACCATTCGAGGTCTTCCGTGAAGCTGCAGCTTCCGTTTCGGTCGAGATCGACGCAGTCGAGCCCCGGGTCGAAGGCGCCGTCGCCTCCCGTATCGATCCACTCGTAGGGCGTCACGCTCTCGTCGACGTGGAAGAAGTCGGGATGGAAGACGTCGATCCCGGAGTCGAAATCCGCGATGACGACGCCGCGTCCCCGATTCCGCACGAGGGCGTCGTCGCCGAGCGGCTCCACGTGTCGCAGATCCGCCTGCACCTCGCCGAGCGACGCTTCGAGCGGGGCCGAGACGTCTTCGACACGACCCGACTCGATGTATTCGACGCGTGGATCCTCGGCGAGGTCGCTGAGCGCCGCTTCGCTCACGTGGGCGGGGTAGAAGCGGTCGATGCGGGCGAGCCGGCCGTCGGGCAGGCGATGAAACGTGACGCCCCTTGCCTCGATCTCCGTGACCTCTTCCGGCTCGAGGGGGCGAGCGAAGTGGATGGTGACGTTGAGGTGCTGCTCTGCGCGCCTTCCTTCCCGCTCGTCGGAGGGGCTTGCTTCGGCCGTGCTGGATCGAGCGCTCCTTCCTTTTGGCTGCGGCGTTCGTTCGATCGCGTTCGTGCTTCGATTCATCAGCTCGCGATGGATGCCGGGAGCGATTCGGAGCGGATCGGACTGGGCTGCGGACGCGAACATCAGCGTGAAAAACAGAAGGAAGAGGAGCCTCTGGACCCCGCCGCCGTCGGCGAGCGCGATCTTCGGGTACGAGGATTTCGACGAGAACTTCGAGAAGGGCATGACATCTCCCACAAGCGGCGCGGACCGATCGAGCCGTCGGGCACGGCGTCTCGAGGGCGAGAGAGGGCGAGGCTCCCCTTCGGACCTTCGATCGGAACCGCAGCAACGCGATACGAGAGACAGCGTCGCGATCCTGCATTATTCGGGAATTAGCGGAAATCGTTTTCAGAACCAGGGGCTTGGCGGCACGTGTGTGCTTCGGCGATGCGTCTGGCCGCGATCGATCGCCAGGAGTGGGTTGGACGGGGCGCGTGTCGTCGAATCACGCTTCGACCCCTCGAAACGACAATTGCAGACCCGCCAGCTTGTTCTCCATCACGAAGGGGATCCAGCGCGCCTGTCCCCGAACCTCGATCTCCTCACACCGCTCCACGAAGACCGCCAGCGCCTCCTCGACCGTCGCCCGGGCCATCGCGTGCCCGAGACAGACATGCGCGCCGATCCCGAACGTAAGCGACGTCTTCTTGGGATCGCGCGTGATGTCGAACCGCTCCGGATCGTCCCAGTAGAGCCGATCTCGATTCGCCGACCCCAGGATGACGGTGATCGGCGTCTCGGCCTCGAAATCGAGATCGAAGGCCCGGGTTGCCGTCGCCGACTTCTGACCGATCGCGGTAATCGCTGGCCGATAGCGGAGCGTCTCCTCGCTCGCGCCCTTCTTCCATCGCTCCGGCTCTTTCCGGAGCAGCTCGGCCTGCTCGGGGTGGCGGGCGAGCTCGAGCAGACCGCTCGCGATGATGCTGGCGGTGCTCGCGCCGGAGCCGAAGATCGTGGAGAAGAGCGTGACGAGCTCGCCTTCGGAGAGCTGACCGTGCTCGTCCTTTGCCTGGACGAGATGCGTGAGCAGATCGTCGCGGGGTGACGCACGCCGACGCGCGTAGAGCGCGGCCGTGTGATCCATCGATTTCTGAATGGCTTCGTTCGCCTCGGCGCGGAGCTCGGGCGTGACGTTCGGGCCGAAGCAGTCCACGATGTTCACGCTGGCCATCGGCTTCTGCGAGCTGGCGAGCTCGTCGGCCTCGAGACCGAGGAAGTCCATCATCACACGGCGTGGCAGCGGCATGGCGTAGTCGAGCCTGCCCTCGAGCTCGCCGCTCGCGATCTTCTCGTCGAGGAGTGCGTGGGCATGTCGGCGGATCAGCGGTCGGAGCTCTTCCATACGGCGTTTCGAAAGCGCGTTGGCGGCGAGCGAGCGAACCCGTCGGTGGTCGGCTCCCTCCATCGTGCCGATCGCGTGCTTGCGCCAGGTGTGCATCGGATCGCCGGGCGAGAAGCCCTTGCGTTCGAGCACCTCGATGCCCTCGGCGATGAATTGCGTCCCCTTGAGCGTCTCGACGGCGTCGTCCCAGCGCAGGACGGCGAGCATCCCCTCGTCGGTTCGGGCGACGCGCGAGCGTTCGCGGATCTCGGCGAGAACGGGGTAGGGATCCTGCCAGTAGTCGGCATCGTCCATCGGAATCGTCGGCAGGTCGGGCATGTGCGGTTCTCCGACCCGGAGCGACCGGGTCCGCCCGCGAACCTACGGTGCAGTCCCGAGCCACGCCACCTCGAGGGATCGCGCGATCGCAGGGTGGATCGGATATCCCCCGTCCCTGGCTGGCCTACGCGTTCGGGTCGCGTTCCTGCCCTCGGTAGACGAGTGCCAACAGCGCCGGGGACAGGAAGATGTCGAAGCCGAAGGCGAGGAAGACGGCGAGGGCGCTCAGCAGGCCGAAGTTGGCGACGGTCGTGGCGGAGGCGAAGCCGTAGATCGAGAACGCGCTGGTGAGGACGATCGTCGTGAAGAAGAGTGCGCGACCCGTCGTGCGCATCGTCGCGGCGGTCGCGATCTCGACGCTGCCGGTCGCGAGGAAATGGGTTCGGAAGCCGTGCAGGATGTGGATCGTATCGTCGACGACGAGGCCGAGCGCGATGCCACCGATCAGGACGGTGAAGACGTCGAGGGGAGCACCGACCCAGCCCATGACCCCCATCACGATCGCGATCGGCATCAGGTTCGGGGCCATGCTGATGATGCCGGTTCGCAGGCTACCGATGAAGAGCATCATGAGCGGTGTGATGAGGAGGAACGCGAGCACGTAGGAGCGGATCGAGGTCTGGACCGTGAGCTGGGCGACATGGGCAGCGAGGGCGAAGAAGCCCGTCATCGTGAGCTCGCCTTCGCCAGCGAGCGCGCGGAGCTTCTCGTCGTGCTTCTCGAGGTACTCGAGGTAGTGGACGGCCTCGGTGTGCTCGCCCTTGAGTGAGATGCGCGCGAGACGGAACTGCGAGTCGACGACGTCCTCGAGGTCGTCGCTGCCCGAGCTCTCGAAGAGAAAGAGCTCCTGGGCAAGCGTGCGCCGATCGTCGGCGATCCGGTAGTAGTCGCGATTACCCGCGTGGAGCGCCTGGTGGATCTCCTTCGCGATGTCTCCGACCGAGGTCGTCTTTCGGATCGAGAAGTCGTCTCCGGGATGGCGTTCGACATAGCGCTGGATCGCCTCGATCGTCTCCAACGTCGCGGGCTCGTGCAGACCGTTCTCCCGACCGGCGTCGAAGACGATCTCCATGCCCGCGGACCCGCCCAGCGCGCGATCGACGTATTCGCTGGCGATTCGGGCACGGTTGTCTTCGGGCAGCCATTTGAGCGGGTCGTAGCTCTGGCTGATCGAGGGGATGCCGGCCGCGGCGATCGCGAGAATCGTGAGGCTCGCGAGCAGGACGGGGATGGGATGGCGTGTTCCGAAACGGCCGCAGGCCATCAGCACGCGCTCGGTCGTCGGCGTTCGCGCGTCGTCTGCTCGATTGCGGGGGCGAACGGGTAGCAACGCCAGGCACGCGGGTAGCAACACGAGGGACAGGGCCGCGGCGACCAGCACGCCGAAGGGCACGAAGATCCCGATGTCACGGATGGGAGCGAGGTTCGAGACGATGAACGAGGCCATGCCGCCGGCCGTCGTGAGACTGCTCATGACGATCGCGGGTCCCGAGTGGCGAAGTGCGTACTCGAGCGCGTCGGCGGGCCCTACCCCGCCGTCGATTCCCTGGAAGAACATCGCCAGCACGTGGACCGAGAACCCGACGCCGACCGCGAGCGTGAACGACGGGACGATCTGGCTCACGAAGGTCAGCGGCCGGCCGACGAGGACCATCGCACCAGCCACCGCGACGACCGACAGTGCGACGAGCAGGAGCGGGAGCACGATCGCAACCCAGCGCCGGAATACGACGCCGAGGAGCAGGGCGATCGCGATCAGGGAGAGGGCGGAGAAGCGCGCCATGTCACCCGCGGTCTGCTCCTGAATCTCGACATTGATGACGGGCGTGCCCATGACATGGATCTTGGTATCGGGACCGAGTCCGGCCGAGGCGACGAAGTCGTGGGCCTGCGACACCAGCTCGGCCGTCTGCCAGCCGGCGATGAAGGTGGGCTCCGACTCCTTCGCTGTCACCTCGTCGTCGAAATCGGCGTAGCCGTCTACGTCTCCCGGCTGATAGGTCATGGGCTCGACGACGATGCCCGTCGTACGGCCGTCGTCGGAGAGAAAGAGGTTTCGGTAGAAGGGGTTCGCAGACGCGATCCGCTCGACCGCGGCGATCGCCTCCGGTCCTTCCGGCCACTCCTCCATCAGCTCGTCGACGATCAGCTCGTCGCCCACGCCGCGTGTCTGGCGCGCGTTCACGAGGCTCCGCACTTCGTTCACCCAGGGAAGCTCGTCCTCCAGACGTTCATGGAGCGCGCGCAGCGTCTCGAGGAAGTGGGCATCGAAGACCTTGGGCGGCGTGATCGCGATATAGAGCACGTCGTCTCGGCCGAACTGTGCGCGCAGCGCGTCGTAGGCGACGCGAACCGGGTCGGACGGCTCGAGATATCGATCGACGTCGTTCTCGAATTCGATCTCGGGAAGACGGGATGCGAGACCGGCAATACTGGCGAGGACGACCAGAATCGTCACGATGGGATGGCGCCAGGCGCCGAGGCCGACCCGCGCGAGCGCATTCTCGAGCAGACGGCGCGGGTTGCTGGCTGGCTTGGGCTGCGGGTGCACGGGAGTCCTCGGGCCTCGAGGCGGCGGGGAACCGATGCGGTAGCACTCCTTCGGCCGTTCTGCCTCGCCATCCGAGCACGGCGAATCGGGCTCGCGGAACGAGGATCGCGACCGACGGATTCATGAGACGGCCTCTAGTGGAAGGCGTCGCGGTACGCCGCGGCCGGATGCGTAGCGGGAAGCCGGTCGCTTCCGAAGAGCTTGCGCCGAAGGGTGCCGGGGCTGTATGCCTTTCTAACGAGGCCGCGGTCGCGAAGCACGGGCATCACGTGTTCCCCGAACTCGAGGTAGGTGCCCGGCAGGGTCGCGTTGATCACGTTGATCCCGTCGATCCCCGCCGCCCGCCAACGCGCGATCTCGTCGGCGATCTGCTCGGGCGTTCCGGTCACGCGACTCGATCGACCGGTCAGGAGGCTGAGGTCGCGGACGGTCGGCTCGCGTTTTCCGACGGCGGCGCGCACGATTTCCAGCAGGCTCTGCACGCCCTGCACGTTCCACTCGGAGAGCGGTTCGTCAGGAGAGTGAAGACCCGGATCGACGCCCATCGAGCCGGTCAGATGGGCGATCATCGCCCGGTGATCGATTGCCTCGTCGAGCTCGCGTGATTTCCGAGCTGCCTCTTCTTCGGTACTGCCGACGACGAAGGACAGGCCTTGGACGAATTTCAGGTCACTGGGACGACGACCGCTCTCGCGGAGCAGCTCGCGCACGCTCTCGATCGACGCGGCGGCGAGCTCCGGGGTTGCAGCGCCGAGGAACTGGGCCTCCGCGTGCGCCGCTGCGAACCGTTTGCCGGCCTCGGACGAGCCCGCCTGGAAGAGGACAGGCGTTCGCTGTGGGGATGGCGCGACCAGATGAGGCCCTTCGACGGAGTAGCGCTCGCCCGCGTGATGGATCTTGTGAACCCGCGTGTAGTCGGCGTGAAGCCCCGTCTCACGATCCTGCAGGAGCGCACCCTCGTCCCACGAACCTTCCCAGAGCTTGTAGGTCACATCGACGTATTCGTGCGCCCACTCGTATCGAGCGTCGTGCTCGGTCAGCTCCTGGCCGAAGTTGCGGGCGCCGTTGCGTTGCAGGTTCGTGACGATGTTCCAGGCAATCCGCCCCTGCGAGGCATGATCGAGCGTCGAGATCTTGCGCGCGAAGTTGAAGGGATGCTCCTGCAGGATGTTGCTGGTGAAGGCGAGGCCCAGGTGTTCCGTGTTGTAGGCGAGCGCCGACAGGATGACCGACGGGTCGTTGCTCGGGATCTGCAGGCCCGTTTCGAGGTGCAGGCGGTGTGACCCCTCGAACTCCTCGTAGAGTCCCGTGACGTCCGCGAAGAAGATCAGGTCGAAGCCGTGCGTTTCGAGCTTCGTCGCCAGATCGACCCAGAAATCGAGCGAGTTGAAGTCGATCTGGTGTCCCTCGGGCTGTCGCCACAGGCCCTGGAGAATATGGGACGCCGTGTTCATCACGAAGGCGGAGATGATCAATGGTTCGGCCAAGTGCTGCCCGCCCTTAGCTGTAGATCCCGGCTTTCACTTCCGCCAGCTCGGAGTCGAAGACCGGAAAATAACACTCCGCGTTCGGCAGGACCCAGAACTGATCCTCGAGGATCGCGCGGCGGACCATCTCACCGACGGCCTCGCTCGGCACGCCCGTCTCGACGGTCTCGTCGATCGCATCGAAGATCGCAGCGACCTCGGGTGCGAGCGAGACGTTCTCGCGCGGCTTCCCGCCCGGGCCCGTCGTCTCGAGCTGCGAGCTGATGCTCGTGGCGACGCCGCCAGGACAGACGAGCGTCACGCCGACGTTCGCCTGCTTGATCGCGAGCTCGGCGCGCAGACCCTTCGAGAGGCCGACGACTGCGTGCTTGCTCGCGGTGTAGGGCCCATGGCAGGGCGCGGTCATCAGCCCGCCGGCCGAGGCGACGTTCACGATATGGCCCTCGTCCTGCTCGAGCAGGTGCGGCGTGAAGGCCTGCACACCGTACACCGTGCCCCAGAGGTTCACGCCGAAGACCCATTTCCATTCTTCGTCGCTGAGCGCCCAGGCGAATCCAGGCGCATAGACACCGGCGTTGTTCACCAGCACGTGGACTGCGTCGAAACGATCGAGGGTGCGTGCCGCGAGGCGGTCGACCTCCTCCTTCTTCTCGACGTCCGTGGGAACGGCGAGGACCGCCGCTCCCAGTGCCGAGACCTCGGCTTCGGCCCGAGTGAGGCGTTCGGCGTTCTGGCTCGCCATCACGATCGACATGCCCTGACGGGCGAGATCCTTTGCGACGGCGAGTCCGATCCCGCTGCTCGCGCCTGTGACGACTGCCACGCGGCCTTCGAGGGTCTTCATGGGTATTGGTGCCTGTTCCTCGATTCCGTAGATCCGTGCCGGCGTGTCCCGCAGGACTTTCTTCAGCGGTGCGTTCCGGATTTTGCCGAAGGCCCAGTCCGCGCACTCGCTCGGGGGAGGATAGGCGCGGAGCCTCGGACGCGCCTGCCTCGACGGGACGCGCGGCAGCCACGCGTGCCTACAAACGGAAACACCGCCGCGAGCGCGTGCTCGCGGCGGTGTTTCGTGCAGAATCGCGATCGATTTGCCAGGTGATTCGAGACAGAGCTCGCCCGCTTGCCTCGAATCTGATCGCGCTCCGGCTAGTACCTGTGGCGACCGGCGTGCTTGTGGCCGCCAGCCTGCCTTCGGATCTCCCTGGCGCATCGCCAGAACGTCCGGAAGTCGTCGAACACGTTTCGCACGTTCGCGAAGTAGAGCTTCCGGGCGACCCGGCGGCCCGCGGCTTCCCGAACATCGAATCGCCACATGGCATCCCCGAACCCGTCCGGCACTTCGTCGAGGTTGGTGCTCGTGGGGTGTTGCACATTGACGATGAACTCGGTTGGTCGAAGCGGGTCGAAGATCATTCCCGTCGCCTCCGAACCGGCGACACGAAGACTCATGAAGTGATCGATCGACTCCGCGACGCCGTCGTTGTTCGTATCACGAGCAAACCAAATGTCCCCTCCGGTAGACGAGCTGTTCGGGGCATCTTCGATGATGAAGATGTTGCCGAGGGCATCCTGAGCGAGGTTGTCGGGGCTGTTGAGCAAGCCCGTCGTCGGTGCGAAGCCGGAATTCGTAGGTGTCTCGACGCCGACGAATTTGCGCACCATCGCCTTTCTCTTGCCGAGCATCTCGACGGAGTAGACCGAGGATTCGGAAGTCGCGGTGAAGTACATCACCTCGTTTCCGTTCGCGAGTCGGCCGATCTCCATGTCTTCAGGTCGCCCGTACGGCGTGCCGTTGACCTCGTCGGCCGCGGGTCGTCCACCGCGGGTATCGTCGTTCGTGCGGGGATCGTTCGTGGGCCCGTTCCGGAATGGATCGACCTTGGTGAGGGGCCTCCCCCGTCGATCGGTGATCGGCACCCATGTGGCGCGCCCGGTTCGCGGCTGATCGACGTTGCTGTCGTCCGAGAAGAGATCTGCCGGGTTGCCGGCGAAATCGTCCACCGCTAGAACGAAGGTCTGGCCGCGGGTGTAATCACCCTTGCGCTTCATGACGAACTTGTAGATCGAGCCCGACCGCCATTCGTCGATGAAGTAGATCGTCTTCTTGTCGTGGCTGAACCGGAGTCCTTCGTGGGCGACGTTCGGGAAGCTGTCGAGCTCGCGAAACTTCACCTTCTCGACCGGAGCGAATGGGTTCAGCGTCTCGAACAGGCGTCCCTCGCCCGACCATTCCTCCGCCGAAAAAACCGTACAGTTCGGGGTGAAGGTCGCCGGGTCGAAGGCTGCATAGTCGTTCGTCCAGTCGCCGAGCGCGCCCTGGCCATCGCCGCTCCACAACAGCTCGTTTCGGTCTCGCCGAGTGTCGTAGCGACTGAGTCCAGCCGACCATGGCGACTCATGGGGTACGAAGACGAATCGCCCCGTCGCGTCGAAGGCGGCCATGTCCCACATCGATTGGGATGCGCCGGCGGTTACGTCCTGCTCGCCGCTGCCAGGTACGGAAATGTCGGGAGCGCGACCGACACTCTGAGTCGGATCGGACTCGATCTCCGCCATGCTCGTCAGGTTGTCTTGACTGATGCCGGCTGGCACGACCCACGGCTCGAAGAGCTCCTCGTCGCTGTTCGGTGCCGTCACCGGAGCCGATTCGGTGATCGGCGTGAAGTAGGGCATCGTGCCCGCGTTCGCGTAGCCTGCGAACGCGAAGATCGCGATCACCGCGATCGATGGAGCAAGTCTCTGTCTCATCATTTCGTTCCGTTCCTTGGTTGTTGAAGTGATCGTGTTCACTACTCACGAATCGAGAAGTCGTTCCTCGCGCTCGTAGTCGCGTGCGACGACAACGCGTGCTCGACCCGACTCCAGTCGAGACGAATGTCCCATTCGTAGACGCGATCGGGGGGCAGCGTCGGAGCCGTCGTGTTGTCCACCTCTTGATACACGTTCGTGGGGGGAGCGGCCGTCGCGTCGCGACCGAATACGAAATCCTGGTCGGCCACGATCACGCGATAGGCCTTGTTCATCGCGAGTGCCCGCTCTCGCGACGGCGTGATCAGGTCATAGACGTCTCGGGTCGCTTCGACTCGATCGCGATCGACTACGCCGGGCTCCGTGAACCAACGCGACTCCATCTCGGGGTTGCTACGGAATTCCCCGCCGCCACCCGCGCGCTCGAGATAGGTCGCGATCTCTCCGCGATCTTCGCCCCAAGTCGGTGCATCCGGCATTCCACGCAGGTTCACGTAGCCCCAGCCCGCGGCTCCGTCGATCTTGCGTGCAAAGCTGAAAGTGCTGTCGATAGTCGAGCCGATCGACGTATGGCACCCCATGCAGAAGAGCGTCTCTTCGTAGTTCGCCACGCGAAGCTGTCCGCGCTGATTCTCGATGAACCCGGCCAGGACCCAACCCATCTCGTTGTCGAGGCCGTGGTCTCCGCGGTCGATGTAGCCGGGGAGATTCCCGACGTACTTGTCGTGCTTCTCCTGCTCGTAGGCTTCGAAGAGCTGGGGAACGGAAGTCGACCAGCGCTTCCGCATGTACCGCAACTCCTTCATGCGCGGGGGGTTGTAGACGTTCCCCTCTTCATCGACGCCCACGTACCGGACGGAATGAAGAAACTCCGTATCGATCGGGTAGAGGTAGGGGAGCTTGAGCGCGTTTCTCGCAGCACCGACGTAGGAATCCGTTCGGGTGATTTCGTCGATTCGGCTCAGTCGTCCATCTTCGTCGAGGTCCGTACCGACCTCGGACTCGTCGATCGAAGGTACGCCGATCGTCGTGAGGCCCTTGATATTCGCTTCGACGATCGCGAGATTGGCCTGGTAGACGTCGCGCGAGTACTCACCGTTTGCCGTCGTACGAAAGGGCTCGGCGAGTCGAATCATCACGTCGTCGGTCGAGCCGTTCGTCGGCCAGAACGTGCTGGGCATCGGCTTGTAGTTGAAGGCGACCCAGTGGCTTCCGTCGCGTGCGAAGCCTTCGTCGTCGAAGGCCCTTGATGCGTTCTGAAGACCGTCGAGATCGGGTACATAGCCGCGGAAATCGACTGCTCTCAGGCGATGCGCGAGATCCGAATAGTTGTCATCAGCCACCCTGGAGTTGAGTCGATCTCGTAGACACGCAGTTAAGCGAGTTCTGTGATCTTTTCGAACTCGACGGGCGACATCCCTCCCAGCGAGGAGTGTCGTCTCTTGGGGTTGTAGAACAACTCGATGTAATCGAACAACCGCACGCGGGCTGAAGCCCGGGTGCGGAAGCGCTCGCGATGAACGAGCTCCTTCTTGAGCGTTGCGAAGAAGCTCTCCGCGACGGCATTGTCCCAGCAGTTGCCCCGGCGGCTCATGCTTCCCTCGAAGTCATGCGTGCCGAGCATCCGCTGGTAGGCGTTCGAGGCGTACTGGCTTCCGCGGTCCGTGTGGTGCAGCAGGCCCTTCGGCGCATCACGCTGCCCGAGGGCAGCGTGGAGCGCGTCCGTCGCAAGCTGCTTGGTCATCCGTTCGCTCGTCGCCCAGCCGACGACCCGCCTCGAGTGCAAGTCGATCAGCACGGCCAGGTAGAGCCAGCCCTCGAACGTCGGGATGTACGTGATGTCTCCGACCCAACGTTCGTTCGGGCTCTTCGCCGTGAAGTCTCGAGCCAGCACGTTCGGCAACGTAGGCATCCGGTGGTCCGAGCCCTGGCTCGGCCGGAAGCGCTTCTTCCAGGAGGCCCTGAGACCCTCCTGGCGCATCAGACGCGCGATCCGCTTGACGCCGTGGCGCTTGCCTTCGTCGGCGAGCTCCCCTTGGATCCGAGGCGCGCCATAGGTTTTTCCGCTGCCCTCATGGATGGCTCGGATCCGCGGACGGAGTCCTTCGTCCTCACGTGAGCGTCTGCTCGGTGGACGATGGGTCCACGCGTAGTAGCCACTCCGCGAGACTTCCAGGACGTCACACATCAGGCCTACTTCGAAGACGTGCCGATGGGCACGGATGAAGCGGAACTTCAGTCCCTTTCCTCTGCGAAGTAGGCCACGGCTTTTTTCAGCACGTCTCGCTCTTGCTCGGCGCGCCGAAGCTTCCGCTTCAGCTGTCTGATCTCCTCGTCCTTGCCCAGCGTCTTCCCGTTGCCGGGGAACGCAGACTTCGGATCCGAGGCGAACTGCTGTCGCCAGCCGTGGAGCGTGTTCACATGGATGCCGAGGTTGCGAGCAACCTCGGCAACGGGGCGGCCTTCGTCGACGAGCCGCAGAGCGTCGAGCTTGAACTCACGCGTGTAGCGGCGGCGGGGGGTCGGCATCAGACATTCCTCCAGGGGACAAAGTATGTCCCCTATCGAGGTGTCTACAAAACCGACTCAACTCCACCCAGTCCAGGATCTCCTCATCGGAGATCTTGGCGATTCGGTCGGTCCGATCCTCGAACAGGTTGTGCCAGTGGTTGGTGAGACCGACATCGCTGAAGCTGTAGGCGAGCTGAAGACCGACGTCGTCCATCTCGTTGGGCCGTCCGGGGATTCGGCCCTGATGGCAGACGTAACAGGGGTTGTAACGACCCTCGGTCCGCGTGTAACACATGGGTGGAATCACGGCTTCGCGGTTGTAGACCGTGTGGAAGGGATGGATCGGTGGCCTCTTCGGGACGACCGCATCGTCCTCGCGAAGCAACGTGAGCACGTCCTGGTAGGAGTAGTCGTCGGCGCGCAGGCCGTGGCTGGATCCCGATGCCGGAGACCTGGTCTCGGTATCGTCGCTCGCGGATCCATCGCCTCCCATGCGGGAAGTACCGCAGCCAGAGGCACACATCAGCAGAGCGCATGCGAGGGCGATCGCGACTCGGCGCGACTGCTGGTCTTTCGTCGTCCACCCCGATCTTCGCTTCTTCCGAATTCGTCGTCCAATCGTCCGTCTCATAATGGACGGGGAATGTAATCAGCTCGTGTGACGGCAAGCGCCAGCTGGAATGACGTTTCAGCATGGCGAGCTCTGGTGCTTCGCACGCTCATGTGACATCGCAGGATCGCCACGTAACAAGATGAAGCAGACGGGATGGGCTTTGTGAAGTTCGTGTCGCAAGGGGTCGGCCTCTGCCGGAGACTCCCAGGACGTCTCCGAAATCCTACGCCGGAGAGCTCGTGCCGCCCGGCCATCGCTCGTCCTCGAAAACGCGCCAGGAGACGATGTATCCCTCGTCGTCGAAGGCGAAGATCTCCGACCTCGACGCCGCACGCGGCGCGAGACCGGGCGACTCGTCGACGGCGACCGCATGCGCGAGGGCCTCCATACCGCCGACGATCACCCGGTGGCAGCCGAGCAGGCGGCGGCGCTCCGGTCGATGCGTCTGCTCCCAGACATCCTTCGTGGTGTCGACGGGGGATGGGCCCGTGCCGACTGGTGATTCGATCGTCGCGTCGGGGCGGAAGCGCCCTCGCCACTGCGACCAGCTGCCGCAGTTCCAGAAATAGAGGTGGTCCTCGATCGCCTGCCGAATCTGGCGGCCATCGAGTGCCGGAGGGGGACGTTCGCTCGGCGGCGGCAGCGTCGGGTAGAACGCCTGCCACAAGTGGTCCGGCACGGGGTCGGCGAAGGTCCGGTTGGCGCAGAGCAGTCCCGCGTCGTCGACGGTATAGATGCCGGTATAGCTGAGCGTGTTGCGCGTCTCCGTCTCCGAGTCGGGTCCGACACCCGACTCGCCGAGATGTGTGACCGCGCGCAGGTCTGCGACGATCTCGCGACCACCGACGATCAGCCGGTAGGGCTCCATATCGAGCCGGAGCTCGTCCGTGTGCATGTTATGCCACTCGGTTTCATAGCTGCCCATCAGACGCTCGCCCGTACCGACGGGATCTTCGATCGTGTAGTCGGGCGTGAAGAGGGCGCGCCACTCGGAATGGCTCGCCGTCTTCCACAGGTGGATGTGTCGACGGACGATTGACCGCATTTCTTCCTGGGTGGACATGGCCCCTCCGATTGCGGCTCCGCCGGAGCCGTGGCGTGGAAGTAGGGGAGACTAGGTCAGCTCCATAGATGAGGTGTCGAGCAGCCGGGGCGCCTCGGTTGCTTCGTCTATGCTCGTGGGTCGAAGTGAAGCCGACCGGATTCGGATCGAAGCGGCCGCGGCGGCCGAGGGAGCGTCGAGATGGAAACGCGAAAGATGGGCCGCCACGGTCTCGAAGTGCCGGTGCTCTGTCTCGGGACGATGACCTTCGGGCTGCAGGTCGACGAGACGGGCTCCCGCGCGATTCTCGACGAGGCGGTTGAGCACGGCCTCAGCTATCTCGATACATCCGACGCGTATCCGGTCGGTGGGACGACCGAGACCGCGGGCGATACGGAAGAGATCCTCGGCCGCTGGATGAAGGACAAGAGGAATCGCGACGACCTCCTCCTGACGACGAAATGCTTCGCTCCGACACGGACTGGACCGACGAATTCTTGGGGCCTATCGCGACAGCACGTTCTCGACGCGATCGACGGTAGCCTTCGGCGACTCGGGACGGACCACATCGATCTCTATCTCGCTCACCTGGACGACGCTGCGACTCCGCTCGACGAGACGCTGCGCGCCTTCGACGACGTCGTGTCCGCCGGGAAGGTGCGCTACGTCGGCTGCTCGAACTACTCGGCCTGGCGCCTCGCGAAAGCGCTGCGCACGGCCGACCGTCTCGGCATCGCGGGCTACATGACGATCCAGTCCCGCTACAACCTGCTCTATCGGGAGATCGAGACCGAGCTGCTTCCCCTCTGCCAGGACGAAGGGGTCGGCTTGATGGTCTACAACCCGCTCGCGGGTGGGCTCCTGTCGGGGAAGTATGAGACGGGGCAGGCACCGGCGGAGGGAACGCGATTCACGCTCGGAAACGCTGCCGCGATGTACCGGGAGCGCTACTGGCAAGAAGCACAGTTCGCGGCGGTCGAGCACCTCAAGGCGGAAGTCGAGAAGCGCGGGTTCGACCTGGTGTCGGTTGCCGTCGCCTGGGTCCTCGACCAGCCAGGGGTCTCGACCGTGATCATCGGAGCTTCCCGCCCCGACCAGATCACTGCGAATCTGGCGGCGCTCGACGTCGAGCTGGACGACGAGCTGCGCGAGATCTGTGACGGCGTCTGGTGGACGCTGCCGCGGAGGCCGACTACGACGGGCTATCGGTAGGAGCGCGGGGGAGTGGGGCGTCAGATCCGCCAGCTACGAATATCGATGGCGAGCCGCTCGTTGCTCGACCGGTTCTGGCAGGGCTCCTCGGGCTGACGCTCAGCGCCGGACAGACGATCGACGCCTGGAGCCTGACCGGAGAGTCGGGCGTCGAGGGAACGGCGACGTTCGTCGATTGGAGCTGGACGTTCGTCTATGCGAATCTTCCTCGCCACGCGCGATCATGCGCGTTTCGAGGCCGTGGGCCGGATCGGTGCCTGCTTGGCGCGATCCAGCGGAGGTCTGGCTCAGGCGGGGACTGGTCTTCCGGGTCGCCGTACGTTCACCGGAATGGCGCTCATGCGCGGGATGCCGGTGTATGGATCGTATTCTCGTTCGACGGGCGTCAGCCGGCCGGTGTTGCTCCCGATCGAGTGAAGATCGCCATCGTCACCCGGCGCGTCGCCGAAGCAATGCGTCATGGAGATGACGCCGCGCTTCACGTCGGGCGCACGTTCGACGATGCCGAGGATCGAGGAATGATCCGAGTGGATCTCCACGACTGCACCGCTGTCGAGTCCGAGCGCGTCGAGGTCTCCGGGGTTCATGAATGCGGGGTTGTAGCGGTATTTCCGTGTCAGACTTGGGATGTCGTGGCCGCAGGAGTTCAAGACGTCGGGTAGTCGGCGGCTGACGAGCCGGAATCGGAACCCGGTATCGCGTTCCGCGGGCTCCATGCTCACCTGCTCGAGCTCGTCGAGCATCACGGAATTGCCGAGCGCGAGACGCGCCTCGCAATCGGCGTCTCGCGGCTGAACCTTCTGCGTCGCGTCGCCGAAGATCGCTCCGTGCGGATGCTGCTTGACCTCTTCGAGCCGGACGCGGGAGCCGTTCACCAGGTGATAGAAGAGCTCGTCGGTCGTAGGGGGGCTCTTCATGTCGACGTCGACCCAGCTCGGGCCGCTGTCGCTCGCATCCCAGACGTGGGTCACGTCCAGCCGTAGCTGCAGTCCCATGCGGTGGGCCAGCCCGTAGAAGAAGGCCCAGTCCTCGATCAGGTCCGAGCCGGGCGGTGGCTCGACCAGCGCCGGGGCGTACTGGGCGTAGGGAGCCGGGTAGCCCAGACCGACGCCGTAGAACCAGAGCGCCTCGTTCATCAACGAGAGACCCGGTACCTCGAGGCAGAGATTCGGTGCGATCACGTAGTCCGCGAGCTTGGCCGTGGCCGACATCTTCGGGTCGAGCGTCACCAACAGGTCGAGATCCTGCATGGCCGCGTGGGTCTTGAGTTGATCCGGCCAGGCCGCCATCGGATTGCCGCCCACGCAGATCAGCGCGCGGACCTGCCCTTCGCCTTCGAGCAGGATCTCGTCCGAGAGCGCAGCGGTCGGCATTCCGCAGACCGCATCCGAGAGGCCCCGTACGCGCAGCTTCTCGCCGTAGCCCCAGGCCGTGCAGGGCGGATCGGGCTGCGCCTTTGGCGTGTAGGGCGGCATCAGGGTGAACGGGTTCGTGAAATCCTCCCCGGCGCGCAGCCAATAGCCACAGATCGTTTGCAACGCGAGCATCAAGTACTCGGTCAGATTGCCGCGTCCCGCCATGTTCGGGCCGGTTCCCGCATTCGCACCCGCACGTCGCGCGCCGGCGAACAGGCGCGCGGCCGCGATCAGCTGGGCGGCCGGGACGTCCGCGCGGCGTTCGACGTACTCGGGCGTGAATGGCTCGACGGCCTCGCATAGCGCCTCGAATCCCGTCGTGTTGTCCGCGACGAAGCCGGAATCGTGCAGACCCTCACGGGTGATCACACGAATCAGGCCCGCGATCAGGGTCGGATCCTCACCCGGTCTGGGTTGTAGATGCAGATCGGCCGCCTTCGCGCACTCCGTGACGCGCGGGTCGACTACGATCAGCTTCAGGCCCCGCTTCTTCGCGTGGTGAAGGTGGCGCGCCGGATTGGAGTTCGGGATCCCGTTCGACATGGCTACGAGCGGGTTCGATCCGACGAGCATCCACGCGTCCGCTTCGTCGAAGAGGTAGGGACCCGCCTGCCAGCGACCGTGCAGCGCGGTCGCGATCGGCTTGCCTGGCTGGTCGATCGTCGCACTCGTGAAGAGCATGGGCGAGGCGATCTCGCGCATCCAGCTCGTCGCCATGGGAATGCTGGCGGGATAGAAGGCTGCGTAGGTGCCCAGGTAGACGGCGACCGAGCGCGGGCCGTAGCGATCGAGAATCGTCTGGATTCGCAGGGCGACCTCGTCGAGGGCTCGCTCGCTCGATATCGGTTCGAAGCTGTCGTCCTGGCGTCGCTTCATCGAGCTGAGCAGGCGATCCGGGTGTGCATGCATCTCGGGCAGCGCACGTCCCTTCGCACAGCTGTAGCCGTGGTAGACCGGATTGTCCTTGTCACCATGGACCCGGATGGGCCGGCCGTCCTCGATCTCGACCTTGATACCGCAATGGGCGTGGCAGACACGACAGATGGAGGTTCGAATCTCGCCCATATTCGGCTCCCGACCGTACTCGAGCGCAACGCAAGAGTCGCGCCGTCGCCGCGAGTGTAGAGGGTCTCGGTCGGCCATGGTGGACGAGCGCGCACGAGGAGCCCTCCGTCGCGTCGACCTACGGGTGGCGATCGGTCTACGATCGTCGATTCGGGGATATCGAAGATCTCGCAGGAGCACGAGTGGGTGCACGTCGCGCCGTCACCGGGGTCGAGGAAGGAGCAATATCATGTCGGATTGGTCGCGAGACGAGCTCGAGTCAGCCTTCCACGCGCTGACCGAAACGGTCGACGGCTGCCTGCTCTCGGGGAACTTCGAAGCGTGGGCCGATCGATTTACCGAAGACGTGACCTACCGCGACCTCGGTCACGGCTTCGAGAATGGCTGGCAGGTCGAATGTCGGGGTCGGGAGAAGGTGCGCGCTTCGGTCGAGGCGTATCGCGGGATGGAGCCCCATCGCGCCATGTGCCTGGCACCCGTCGCCTGGTGGATGATCGACGAGGATCGCGGCTGGGTCGTCTGCGGGCGGCGCCTGCGCATGCGAGATCCCGGTACGGGCGAGGTCTTCGAGGAGAGGTGCTACAGCCGGCTCGGCTACGCCGGCGCTGGGCGATGGTCCTTCGCGGAGGATGTCTACAACCCCGTGCGTCTACACACGATGCAGAGCATCTGGCTGCATACGCGAAGGCGATGTCAGGCGCAGGGGATCGCGCTTCCGGAAGTCGGTCTCGAAGACGTGCAACGCGCGCATGCGGCGGTCTGGGAGGGAGAGGGCGACTCCCGCTGGGCGCGCGACGAGATCGAGCGCGCGGTCCAACACTTCGAAGCGGTCGGCAATCGTGCCTTTCTCGGCTCGGACCACGAAGAATGGCTCCGTTGCTACACGGATGATGTCACGCATCGCGAGCTCGGATTCGGGTACGGCTGGGAGCAGGAGCTCCACGGGCGGGATGCCGTGCGGCGCTGGATCGATGCGCATTGCGACATCCATCCGATCGACCAGATGACCTATTTCCCGATTCCCTGGTACGTGATCGACGAGCGGAGGGGCTGGGTTCTGCTCGAGTATCGCAATTGCATGAGCGATCCGGGCGATGGGCGGCGCTACGAAGAATCGAGCTATGCCCGACTCGTGTATGCGGGCAACGGCCAGTGGAGCCTCGAAGAGGATCTCTACAGTCCGCTACGGATGCGCGCCATGCTCGATCGATGGTTGAATGCGAAGCGTCGCGTCGAAGAGGGCGAGGCTCGGGCACCCGGCAAAGAAGGGACCGCTCGACGACCTGCGTGATCGGCCGGGCGCGGAGGCGAATCGCTCGCTCGCCGGGACTCAGTCGGGCCCGTCGTCACCCGAGGATCGTCGAGCCGCGGCGGCTCTTCCGGCGAGGCGTCCGAAGAAGGTGGCGTCGCCGATCGACGTGCCGCTCACGTAGCCTTCGGCCGAGCGCGAGATGCCGCAGCAGCTCCGGCCGGCGGCGAACAGTCCTTCGACGACCTCGCCATCCTCGGTGAGCACCTCCCCCGTCGACCTCGTCCAGAGACCACCGAGCGAGAACGCCATGTAGGGCGCCTTGCCGAAGGACAGGTCGTAGGCGGCGAAAGGCGCTTCGGCGATGGGTCTCAGCCAGGCAGGTTGCTTGTGAAGGATCGGATCTTCGCCGTCTTTCGCATAACGGTTGAAGAGCTCGACCGTTCGCTGGAGCGTGAGCCCGGGAAGTGCGAGCGCCGCCTCGAGATCGGCGATCGTCTCTTCGACGGCGGCGATCTCGAAGCCGTCGATGATCGGTCTTCCGAAGCTGGGCTCGTCGACGATCAGGTAGACGCGACCCTCGGGCTGGCGGGAAGCCGCTTCCCCAATGCGCCCGTGGTAGGCGTCTTCGGCGATGAAACGTTGGCCCTGACCGTTTACGAGGATGCCGTAGGTCAGGCTCTCGGGCGGATAGTAGGGCACGGTGATGTGGTACTGGTCGAGGTGGATTCCGGCGCCGCGGGCGCTCATGCCGAGCCGGAGGCCCGTCCCGTCGTCGTAGGGGTTGCCGATCGGCGTCGCGCGACCCACCAGTCGCGACAGGTGCCGCCGCGACATCTTCTCGTTCATCGCGAAGCCGCCCGCGCAGAGAATGACGCCGGCGCGCGCCCGGAAGGCGCGATCGGTTCCGGCCTGGCGCGCGATCAAGCCCACGACCCTGCCCCGCTCGTCGAGGATGAGCTTCAGAACGCGGGTGTCGTACTGGACGCGCGCGCCGCAGCGTGCCGCCGCTTCATGGAGCCGAGCGAAGAGCACTGGGCCGGCGTCTCCTTCGCCTCGCACCTTGTGACCACGGGGGGCGGGTCTGGCGATCTCCCGATACGGCCAGGACTTCTCGTTGCCCGACCAGAACAGGCAATCGTCGTTGTCGGGCTGGGTCACGCGATGTTCGTGCATCGCGTCCTTGAAGGGCACGCCCTGGCGGACCAGCCAGTCGAAGTGAGCGACGCTGCCTTCGGCATAGCGTCGAAACTTCTCGGGGTCGGGATCCGGGGTCGAGAACTCGAGGTAGCGCAACATCTCCTCGGCCGAGTCGTCGACGCCACAAGCCTTCTGGACACGCGTGCCACCGCCGAGATAGATCACGCCGCCGGCCAGCGCAGTGGTTCCACCGCCGCCGCTGGCGCGTTCGAGGACCAGGGTCTCGGCACCCGTTTGGGCAGCCTCGATCGCTGCGCAGACGCCCGCCGCGCCATAGCCGACGACGAGCACGTCGACCGTCTCGTGCCAGACTTCGACTTCGTCGAGTGGAAAGGGTCTCGTTGGCGTGTCGGTGTCGATACCGGTTTCTGCCATCTGCTGGCTCCCTGCCGCCAATCCTATCGCGACGGGGAAGAGCGGAAAACACGACGAGCGGCTCGGCCGCGACGATCTATCCTCCTGCGAGACGGGTCGGCTGCGAGAGGCACGACGATGCGCGAGATTCGAAAGACCTACTGTCGGCTCTGTCATTGCGCCTGTCCGATCGAGGCAGAGGTCGAGGGCGGCAGAGTCGTGCGCGTCCGTGGCGCGCGCGACAACGACCTCTATCGCGGTTACACGTGCGCGAAGGGTCGCGCCTACCCCGCGATGCATGCCGATCCGGGGCGGCTGATCGAGTCCCGGAAACGTGGGCGCGACGGTGGCTACGAACCGATCTCGATCGAGTCGGCGCTCGACGAGATCGCAGCGCGGATCGAGCGAATCGTCGCCGACCACGGTCCGCGATCGGTCGCGCTCTATCTCGGGACCCAGTGTGCGGCGCATCCGGCGACCGGTCCGCTCGCCTTGGCCTGGCACGCCGCGATCGGCTCCGCGATGAACTTCTCCGCTTTGACGATCGATCAGCCCGGCAAGCTCGTGGCGCAGGCGCTGCACGGGATCTGGAAGGCGCCCGGCCAGTGCTTCGACCGGCCGGGCATGATCCTCCTCGTCGGTGCCAATCCGCTCGTCGCGAATCACATGGGTCTGCCCTGCGCGAATCCGGGGCTGTGGCTGAAGCGGCAGAGGGCACGCGGCTGTCGACTCGTCGTGGTCGACCCGCGCGAGACGGAGACGGCCCGTCTCGCGGACGTACATGTCCGCGTGCGCCCGGGCTGTGATTCACTCCTGCTGGCGGCGATCCTGCGTGTCCTCTTCGAGGAGGAGCGGGTCGATCGCGACTTTCTCGAGGCCGAGGTCGAAGGCGTCGAGGCGCTGCGGGAAGCCGTCATGCCCTTCGAGATCGACGCCGTCGCCGACGTCTGCGGGGTCGAGCCGGAGGCGTTGCGCTCGGTCGCCCGCGCCTGGGGCGAGGCGGAGCGCGGCTACGCGGTCGTGGGCACGGGGCCCAACATGAACGGGCCGGGATCGACGCTGCTCGAGTACCTGACGCTCTGCCTGATGACCGTCTGCGGTCGTTGGCTGCGGGCGGGCGAGCGTGTGCTCAATCCCGGGGCCCTCGTGCGGCCACTCGACTACAAGGCACAAGCGAGTCCGAGACGCCCCGCCTACGGCTTCGGTGAGCCGCTTCGTGTGCGGGGTTTGAAGAACACCGTGGCCGGACTGTCGACGGCCGCGCTCGCCGAAGAGATGATCCTCGAAGGCGAGGGCCGTGTGCGTGCCTTGATCAGCGTCGGCGGCAATCCCGTCAACGCCTGGCCCGACCAAACGAAGACGCTCGCGGCCCTCGAGGCGGCCGAGCTCGTCGTCCAGATCGACAACCGGATGAGCGAGACGGCGCGTCGAGCCGACTACGTGCTCGCGACCCGGATGCCCTTCGAGATGGCGGGCATGACGCAGCTCGTCGACCACCAGTCCGTGCTCCAGACGGGCTACGGCTTTCCGGCGCCTTGGGCTGCAGTCACGCCTGCGATCGCGGAGCCACCGGCCGGAGCCGATCTCGTTGAGGACTGGGAGATCTTCTACGGACTCGCGAAGCGGATGGGCGTGTCGCCCGCGCTCGGGCAGGGTGTGCTCGACCTGAATGAGAGGCCGACCTCCGAGACCTTGTTTCGACACCTGACCACCGGCTCGCGCATCCCCTTCGACGACGTCGCCGCCGTCGAGGGGGGCGGCGTGTTCGAAGGAGAGCCGGTCGTCGTCGCGCCGAAGGATCCGCGCTGCGACGCGCGCCTCGACGTCGGCAACGCGGAGATGATGGCCGATCTGGCGACGCTCGGCCGGGAGCGACTGGCCGAAGCGAGCGGAGTCGAGCCGCGCGGCTTCCGACTCGTCTCGCGTCGCATGGCCGACGTATACAACTCGACCGGGACGCACCTCGCCGCCGACGTCGCCGGGTGCAGCTACAACCCGGCCTTCGTGTCGCCAGAAGACGCGGAGGCGCTGGGTCTTCGACCCGGTGACGAAATCACGATCGTCTCGGATCATGGACGCACGCCGGCGATCGTGGCCTTCGATCGGGGTCTCCGACGCGGCGTCGTTTCGATGTCCCATGGCTGGGGTGGCTCACCCGATCGGGACGGGGAGGTCGCGGAGATTGGTGGCAATACCAACCGCTTGGCGTCGACGACGGACGCGTGGGATCGCTACTCGGGGATGCCGGTGATGAGCAATCTGCCCGTCGATATCCTGACCTAGCTCCCCGGCAGATCGTTCGTACGGGCGGACGTTCGGCGGGTTTTGGAGCGCGTGATCGCATCGATTCTCAGAGGGATCCGCCTGATGAGGCGTAGAATGGACGATGTCGTCCAGAACCGAGTAGGTATGAATCATGCGGATCCGAGTCGCTCTCCTGACGTTCATCATGATCTACGCGCCCGGCTTTTCGCTCGCGGTCGAAGGCGCGCTCGAGATCAATCAGACTTGCGCCAGTACAGGCTGTTTTCCGGGTGACACCGCGGGTTTCCCTGTCACGATCGACGGTAACAGCGGCTCGCGTTTCGTGCTGACGAGCGATCTAGAGGTGGCGGCCAGCTTCTTGAACGGTATTCGAGTCGATGCCGGCGACGTCACGATCGATCTGAACGGCTTCGCGATTCGCGGCCCGAACGTCTGCTCCGGGACACCGACCACCTGCTCGGACAACAGCTTCGGCGAAGGTGTCTTCTCGATCTTCGCCGGGATCGAGGTCCGCAATGGCTTGATCCGGGGCATGGGTGACAATGGGGTCGACCTCGGTGACGGTGCGCGGGTCGACGGTCTGCGCGTGGTGTCGAACGGCGGCATCGGAATCGAAGTCGGCTCCGGAAGTCTCGTCACCGATTCAGTCGTACGCGGCAATCGCTCGGACGGCATCATGGTGGGCATCGGGTCGACGACCTCGGGCTGCACGACCTCCGACAACGGCGGACACGGGGTCTCCACGCCGAACAATACGCTCGGCGCCGCCGTCGTTCGGACCTCGTCGTACTCGAACGATGGTCGCGGCTTCTCTCTCGGAACGGGCAGCCTGGTCGCTGCGAGTATCGCGCGCTCGAACGCCGAAGAGGGCATCTTCGTCGGCGCCTCCAGCACGGTCAACGGCTCGACCAGCGTTCAGAACGGCGGAAACGGCATCTTCGGCTCACCCGGAACCAATGTCAGCGACAGCACGTCCTCGTCGAACGGCGGCAATGGCATCTTCGTCGCGGGCAACGGCCGGATCAATCGCAATGTCACCGCCTTCAATGGCGGCTTCGGCATCACGGGCGCGCTCTCCGTTGGCTATGGCGACAACTCGATCGGCGCCAACACCGGAGGGACCGTGGGTGCGGCCACCAACACCGGGGGGAACGTCTGCGAGAGCAGCGCGACCTGTCCCTAACGACGCGTCTCCCGCTTGCTGGCGGCATGCCGAAAGTCGTGTCGACCGACGGATCCCATGCGTCCTGAAGACGCTCGTTCGGGGGTGCCATCGTGGCCGCGAATCCGTTTCCCCACCTCCATCCTGTCCAGGTCTGCTTCGTCGTCGACGACGTCGCGAAGGCCGTCGACGAATGCGTCGCGCGCTTCGGCTGGGGACCCTTCTACCAGTTCACTGCACCCGTGCCCGAGGCGCAGTATCGCGACTGGAGCGGACCGAAACGGACGGACGTGGCTCTCGGTATGGCTGGCCCGGTCCAGGTCGAGCTGATTCACGTGCACGAGGGACACGACACCGTCGAGGTCTATCAATCACGCTACGGCGCGGGTCTTCAGCACCTGGGCATCCAGTGTCGCGATCGCGAGGAGGCGATCGCGGCGCTGGTGGCGATCGGGAGCACGGTCGACGACCAGGGCGAGTATCCCGGAATCCGATTCGCCTTCGTCGATACACCGACCGGGCCCGGCATGTTCGAGCTGCTCCAGCCCGATGGCGAGGTCCCGGTTCCGGGTGCCACGACCGACTCGCATCGGAAGTCCGTCGATCCACCGTCGCCGAGCGTCAGGCTCGACCGCGCGACGATCGCGACGAACGATCTCGACGCGGCGCTCGACTTCTATGCGCGCGCCTTCCGTTGGGAGGACCCGCAGATCGAAGCGCGCACGCTTCGTTTCGGCACGACGGAGAGCGCCATCCGCCGAGTGCGCACGCAGGCCGGCAAGCTGCTGCTCGAGCTGGTGGAGCCCCCGCCGGCTGGCGACGATCCCTATGCACGCCACCTCGCCCGCGGTGATCATGGACTCGTTCACGCAGGTGGCGTCACGCAGAGCTGCATCCTGCCCGAGGGCGCCTCGCTGGAATGCGAGTGGCTCGAAGAGGGGGAGGCGTTCGCGCTCTACGCCTGGTCGGGCGGGTCGACGAGCCTGCAGCTCCGGCGTGTGACGACATGATCCTCGGAATCGACACGCGGCGATCGCGCTGACGTGCGACGATGCCGCCGCGGCTCGGCTCGGACTACCGCTCCTTCTTGTCCCACCGCGTGCGAAGCCGCGAGCCGTCGCCCCTCGGCTGGAGATCCTCGAAGATCCGTTCGTAGCCGGTCTGCTGGAGATGCCACGCACCGTCGATCTTGACGTACTCGTCGCGGTAGATGCCGGTGCCGTGCATCACCGTACCGTTCGGCGCCCAATCGCTCGGGATTGCCGTCAGTACGAAATCCTCGAGGTACCACTTTCCCTTCGCCGTCGTCTCGCTCGTGATCTCGATCTCCGGCGTATGGGCGTGGTGCATCGATTGGATCGCGGTATTTCCGAGACCTTTCGGGTCGGAGAGGAACTCGACGATCGCCTCTCGCCCCTCGTAGGCGTGCTTCCCGTCGCTGTAGACGCTGCGCGCATCGGGGGCGAGCACGCTTCGCATCAGGTCCCAATCCTTGGTGTCGACGGCGCGCTGGTAGCGCGCCTTCAGCTTCTTGATCGCTTCGATTTCGACCAGTTCCTGCATCGCATCCATGGCTTCGAGCTCCTTGATGAGGCCGGGAGTCTGGGACGGGGTCTCGAGTCAGAGTCGCTTGAGTTGACCGCCGTCGACGCGCAGGAACTGTCCGGTCACCATGCGAAGACGATCGCTCAGGAAGACGACGACGGCCTCGGCGACGTCGTCGTCCGCGGGGATCTCGCCGATCGGGAACAGCGACTCGAGCTCTCGCTTGATGTCGTCCTCGGCAATGCCGCGTTCCTGTGCCTGCCAGCGGATGTAGCCCTGGACCGGCGGACCCCACATCCAGGTCGGGACGACCGTATTGACGCGGATCTTCTTCGGACCGAGCTCCGTTGCCAACGCGATCGCGACGGCACGCAGCGCGCCCTTCGAGGCCGAGTAGGCGAGCTGTGGAGACGGCGGCGGGAGCTCGGTCGATTGCGATCCGATCAGCACGACCGAGCCACCCCCGGCCCGCTCGAGCGCCGGGGCGGCTGCCTTCACGAGCTGGACCGAGCCGATCACGTTCACCTCGTTCGAGATCCGGAAGTCGTCCTGGGGCGTCGTCGCGAGATCCCCCATCGGCTCGGCGGCCGCGACCTGCGCCAGACCGTCGAGGCGACCGAAGCGTTCCTCGGCGGCGGACACGATCCCGCGACAGGCTTCCTCGTCGGTGATGTCGAAGGCGTGGGCGAGGATCCGCTCACCGCTCGCGTCGAGCTCCTTGGCAGCCGCTTCGAGGCTCTCCGCCTTGCGGGCGCCGATCACGACGCGACCGCCATCGCGCAGCACGCGCTGTGCGATCTCCCGACCGAGGCCGGGCCCGACGCCCGATACGAGAATCGTCTTGTTCTGCAGGATCATTTCGTGGTTCTCCGTGGATCGATGCGACGGGACGAATCCGGTGCCCTTCGTCGGCCGTGTGCCCGTCGGTCAGCGCGCCATCCGGCGGATGTCCGCGAAGGGTGGGGCGTGACTCAAGATGCCGCCGTCGACGTTCAGGATCTGCCCCGTCACGAACTCGGCCGCGTCGGAGGCGAGGTAGAGGACGGCCTCGGCGATATCCTCGGGCCGGCCGACGCGCGGCGTGAGGTGATGTTCCTCGAGCATCCGGACGTAGGCTTCACCGCCGAAGCTCTCCACGCCATGCGTCAGGATGAGCCCCGGTGCGATCGCATTGCAGCGGATGCCCTGCTTGCCGTATTGCGCGGCGACGTACTTGGTGAGCGTGTCGACGCCGCCCTTCGAGACCGCATAGGCCGGGTTCGTGAGATCGCCGCGCTGGGCCGAGCCCGAGGTCGTGTTCACGATCGCGCCGCGGCCCCGCTCGAGCATCGCCGGGATCGCGTATTTGCAGCCGAGCATCACGCCGCGCAGATTCACGGCCATCGTGCGATCCCAGACCCCGAGATCGATCGAAGCGACGTCCGTATCGCGTCCGGGACTTGTAGCGCCCAACGCCGCCGCGTTGTTATGTAGGATGTCGAGCCCGCCGAAGGCGGTGACGGCCGTCGCGATCATCTCGCGAACGTCCTTCTCGTCGGATACGTCGACGACCCGGGCGAGCGCCTTTCCGGCCTCGGCCTCGATTTCGCCGACGACGCGCTCGGCGCCGGGCCCATCGAGGTCGGCCACGACGACCGAAGCGCCCTCGGAGGCGAGCAGGCGCGCCGTCGAACGTCCGATCCCCGAGGCCGCGCCGGTCACGATTGCCACCCTGTTCTCGAGCTTCATGTCGTCCCCGTCGCTCCGTGGTCCACTGCGAACATGGCATGCTGCGCTGGCCGTGTCGCGGCGACGGCGATCGGGCTATGCGTGGCTCCGCATGGGTGGCTCAGGCGTAGCCCAAGCCAGCGTCTGAGTCAACAATGTTGACATCGCCGATGACCCGGCTCAGACTCGGCAGCCGCACCTTCCGCCAGGAGACAGGGATGACGAGACGGGTTGCCTTCGTGACGGGGGCGAGTCGGGGAATCGGCGCCGAGAGCGCCGCGCGGCTCGCGAGGGTCGGCTTCGACGTGGCGATCACCGCCCGCACCCTCTCCGAGCACGATCGACCGGACCAGGCGGGAGGCGCGCCACCGCTTCGGGGAAGCCTGGAGGCGACCGCGGCGGCGATTCGCCGTGAGGGCCGCGAGGCCCTCTGTCTGCGAGCCGACATCCTCGAGCCGGCGACCGTCGTCGACGCGGCGAGCGCATCGCTCGACCATTTCGGCAGGGTCGATCTACTCCTCAACAACGCGGTCTACCAGGGACCCGGAAACCAGGAGCCGGTGCTCGACGTCCGGAGCGATCAGCTCCAGGCGATCTATCAGGGCAACGTCTTCACGCCGCTGGCCCTGATCCAGGCACTACTCCCCGGGATGCTCGCGCAGGGCGGCGGGACCATTCTCAACATGGTTTCCTACGCCGCCTTCCACGACCCGCCGGCACCCGCCGACCAGGGCGGCTGGGGCTTTGCGTACCCCTCTTCCAAGGCCGCGTTCGCGCGCATGGCGGCCTCGCTCCGGGTCGAGCATCCCGACGCCGGACTCCGCGTATTCAATCTGGAGCCCGGCACGGTGATCACCGAGACCATGCGCGCCGCCGGAATCGATGAGGCGGTCCTGAAGCGTTTCAAGCCGTGCTCCGCGGCCGCGATCGCGAGCGTCGTCGCCTGGCTCGCCGAGCACGATCCGCGGCCGGATTGGCTATCCGACGCCGCCCTCCGCGGTCCCGCGATCGCGAAGGCCCTGGGTGAGCTCGGTGCACCGTCGTTGCTGGACGAAACGGACTGAGCTCGCAGGCGTGATGTTCGGACTCGCCGCATGCGAGAAGACGCTCCCGTTGCCGGAGCTGCGTCGGATCGAGGTTTGCCCGCCCCTCGTCACGCTCGCCCACGGACGTGCCGCTACGGCTCCTTCCTGCTCCGAGAATGTTATTTCCCGTCAATGCCCCAGAAGCACGTGATCCGCACCGGCGCCGCCCTCGATCCGCTGGAGGAAGACGATCTCTCGCTCTCTTGCTCGATGGCCTCGGGCTTCTGGATGACGAAGTTGCCCTGAAAGCGCCCCGGCTGGGATCCTGCGCGGCAGCAGGAGAGCCTGGACGTCCTCGTCGACCAGTCGTGGTACAACTATCGTTATCCGCTCGAGGAGCTCGGCGACCTCTTCGAGCGTATCGGCTGGGACGAGAAGGACGAAGAGCCAACGGCGAAGGATGCCGAGAAGGAGCCGGTCACGCGATGACGAAGAAAACCGCGCAGGGTGACGAAGGAGAGGCGCGCGCCGAGCTGCGCGCAGCGTTCGATGATCTGATCGGAGAGCTGCAGGCCGCGCGCGACACGATCGACGATCCGAGATATTTCCCGCCGCCGCCCACGCCGCGGAATCTGGCCGAGGGCTATCGCTATCTGGCGGGCTTCGTCCACCACGGAATCGAGCGCAGCTTCCACGAAGACCCCGACTTCCCGGCGTTTCGCAATGCGCTCTCGATCTTCAACAAATCGACGATCGAGAACTCGGATGCGATCTACTTCTACTCGCCGATCGACGGACGAAAGAGCTATCGCGTGACGGGACGCGCCGAGGACTGCCGCCATTGGCGCGGCGAGCCCCGGGCGGACTCGGGTGCGAAGGCACCCCAGTACCTGATCTTCGAGGTGGCGACGGGACCGATGGCGGGCGATACGGGGGACCTGCGCGAGCTCTCACCCGGATATCGCACGGGCTTCGGCACGCTCGACTCCTCCTCCTTGAAGGTCGACCCCGATGGCTCCTTCGAGCTGGTCCTGGGTCCCGAGAAGCCCACGGGCTACGAGGGCAACTTCATCTGCACACGCAAGCCGCCGAGCAGTCGCGATCCCGAGGCCGGAGATCGTTATGCAGACTACGTGAGCGGTCGCCAGCTCTTCTACGACTGGGAGAACGAGGAGCCGATCCATCTCTCGATCGAGTGTCTCGATACGGCCGGCGATCATCCGCCCGCACTCACGCCGGAGAAGGCCGCAGCCAATCTGCGTCGCATGGGTGGGATCATCCGTGGCCAAATGCGCTTCTGGCTCGAGTTCTACGACGTCGTACTCAATTGCAACCAGACCCACGAGCACGACGGCCGACCCTACTTCATGCCCATCAATGCCTACAATCAGCCGAACGCGGCTTCGGCCGACACCGGCGGCGGGATGAGCACGAACATCTATGCAGGTGGCATCTACGACCTGGGCGAGGACGAGGCGCTCTATATCGAAGCAACGTTCACGGGAGAGCCCGTCTACACGAGCATGCATCTCGGCAACCTCTGGGGTGAGTCGCCCGACTACGCGAACCACCAGAGCAGCCTGAACCACCACCAGATGTACATGGGCGAGGACGGTGTCCAGCGATGGGTCGTCGCCCATCGCGATCCCGGCGTGCAAAACTGGATCGACACGACCGGGCTACCGAGTGGCTACCTCTCCCATCGCTGGGCCTACTCGCAGCTGCCGGACAAGCAAGATTGGCCGACGATCTCCTGCCGTGTGATCTCCTTCGACGAGATTGCGAAGTGCTTCCCCGACGATCAGCCGCGCGTGAGTCCCGAGGAGCGCTGCGAGGCGATTCGTATCCGCCAACGCCACGTGCAGAAACGCTTCCGCGTGTTCTAGCGCGATCCAGCCACAGCGAACGAGGAGAAGACCATGGCCGAATCCGAACACCCCGCGCGACGCGCGGGCCTCCTGTCCCAGAAATACGTTTCCGAAGGCAATCGCGAAGCCTGGCTCGAGCTCTGGGCCGACGACGGCATGCTGGCCGACCCGGTCGGCATCTCTCCCTTCGATCCCAAAGGTGAAGGCCATCAGGGCAAGGCCGCCGTCACGGCGTTCTACGACGACATGATCTCGAAGGTGAAGGTGAGCTTCGACTATCCCCGATCGTATGCCTGCGGCAACGAGTGTGCGTTCATCGGAACGGTCTACACGACGCTCCCCGACGGCACGGAGAATGGATCGGAGGGCGTCTTCCTCTATCGCGTCGACGAGAACGGGAAGATCCTCTCGCTGCGAGCGTTCTGGGAGTACGAGCGGCCGCAGCTCGAAGGTGATATCCATCCGCCCGTCGGCCGGGAGCGGTAGCTTGGCGCGCTTCGACCGCAGGGAGATCGAAGACGCGCTCGATCACATGGATACGCTTCGAGCGAAGTCCTCGGCCTCCGGCGACTGGCATATCTGGGCCGAATGCCTGACGGAGGATGTCGAGTTTCACGACACGGTCTACGGCAGCTACCGCGGCCGGGCCGCCGTCGCCGATTTCGTGGTGCGCGTCCATGCGCCGTTTCCACACCTGCGCTACGAGCGGGACTGGTCCTTGATCGACGTCGATCGCGGCGAGGTGATCTTTCTTCAATACATGATCCTGCCGGAGCCCGAGGGCTGGACGGGCGACCGTTTCGCCGTCGACGTTTGGTCGCGCCATCGCTACGCGGGCGATCGCCTCTGGAGCCTGAAGCAGGACGTGACGCTCTCGTCGCAGCAGGCGGACGCGAGCTTCCAGGCGTGGATGGCGGCGGGCGGCCGCTTCGCCGCGCCACCGCTCGCTCCGCCTTCGGCCGCTTGATCGAATCGGCCCGCCCGAGGAGGTCGATTCCGATGAAGAGGCGGAGGGAGGACGACGGGCGAGCGGTTCGACCCGCGGCGGCCCGGGTCTGACGAGAGATGGAGCTCCCCGCCTTTTCGGAGCCGACCGCGACCCTCGTAACCGTGTTGGTCGCGACGATGTTCGCGTATCTGCTGATCGAGCTCATGCTGCTCCATTTCAGGCGCCGACGACTGCGGCTCGCCGAGGCGCGTACGGCCGGGTTCGGTCTGCTCTCGAACGCGCTCGTCGTCGGGCTGATCGCCCGTTTCTGGGGTCCATTCGGCGTCGCACTGATGGCGACGGCCGGATCGTCGCTCACGCCGATCGACTCGTTCGGTCTCGGGCTGCTCGGATGGATCTACGGCTGGCTCGTCTACGAGCTCTGGTACTGGATCCAACACTGGGCTGCGCACAAGGTGCGGCTCCTGTGGTGCATCCACTCACCGCATCACGCCCCTCAGTCGCTCCACATGCTGGTGGGCGCGAACCATCACGTCCTCGAGGGCACTTTCTATCTTCCGTTCTTTGCCGGATTCGTTCCGGCGCTCTGCGGTGTCGATCCGTTGGTTTGTCTCGGCATCAACGTCGTGGACTCGATCTGGGGAAGCTTCCTGCACATCAGTGACGAGTTCGTGACCGCGGGTCGCTACGGCGTGCTCGGTCGTTTCCTCCAGACTCCCGCACACCATCGTGTTCACCATGCAAAGAACGTCCGCTACCTCGATATGAACTACAACTCGATCACGCTCCTCTGGGACTGGCTGCTGGGAACGCTCCAGCCACTGCGCGACGATGAGCCCCCCACCTACGGGATCACGCGCGCGGTCGATACCGGGAGCTTCTGGGACGTGCATTTCGGCGAGTTCGTGCTGCTCGCTCGCGACGTACGCAATGCGGCGAGCTGGTCGGACAGGCTGGGCTACCTCGTGAAGCCCCCCGGCTGGCAGCCGGGTGACGAGAGTCGTACGGCCGCGGCACGCAAGCGCGTGCTCGAGTGCTCGCCCGCCGCGAGGACTGCGATCGCCGACGCGTAAGGAGATAGGGATTGGGGTATGGGGGAGCGGGGGATCTTCGCGAAGCCCCGAAGCCTCGAAGCGCCCACCGACCGCCCCGCCCGATCAGTCCCGTGCGTCGTCGGCCGGCGGACCATATGCGACGAAGATGGGCGAAGACCAGGCCCGTTCCTCGCTCGGTGCGAGACAGTCGTCGCGATTCGCTCGCTCGCTGCAGGGGTCCAGCGTCGTGCAACGACCGTCGGCGTCGCGCGTACAGCCCTGCGCGTTCGCACCGATCGCCAGTCCGGGCGCCTCGATCGCACGGGTGTAGTAGAGCGTGTCCCGTTGCGCCGCCTCGAATTCGTCGTCGGTGAAGCGAACGACACATCCCTCGAGGTCACCCTCGCAGGCGATCACCTTCCAGGGGTCTTCGACGAGCGGGGCGAGTGGTTCGTCTGCTCGCAGCTGGGGTCGGATGCGGACGATCTCGATGCGCGTGATCGGTCGTCGTAAGTTACTCGGGTGATTGCACTCGTTGCCGCAGACGCGCTCGATTCGCTCTGGTCCCAAGGCGGACAGACTCTCGCTCGGGCAGCCTGGTAGCTGCTCGAGGGAGCCTGCCGCGCGCACCTCGAACTCGGGCGCATGCGCGAGCGCCGTCGAACCGCCCATCGGTAGCGTCTCGCCGGTCGCGTCTGGCGGATTCAGGAGGTCGAACCAAAGCAGGATCTGTGGCCCACTCGTGCCATAGACCTCCTTGCGCTCGAGCGCCTGCCAGATCGCGTCCCGCCCGCGTCCCGCCCGCGTCCCGCCCGCGTCCCGCTGCGTGCACGGCGACGAGCCCACCGGTTCCGAAGAAGGAGGCCGCGCGTTCCGCGTCGGCGTCCAGCGGCGAGAGTGCACGACCCTGTGTGTCGTAGGGAAAGGAGCGCGCCGGACGCTCGCTCTCGGGCTGCTCGCCGGAGAGGACCTGGCCCAGCTGCATGAGACGCGCGTCGGTCATCTCGCTGCGTCCGAACTCCTTGTAGCCGGTGCCCGGGCGGGCCGTGTGATTGTCGCTCGAGGCGATGATCCCCATCTCGAAGCGTCGGGGCCGCGACGGATCCGCGAAGTCGCGGATTGCGAGGATCGCCTGCACCGAGCTGCCGGGGTGGTAGCGGAACGAGGGCTGGAAGCAGTCGCTGCACTGGTCCGCGTCGAGCCACTCCTCGGCGCGCGCGCCGCGCACCGTGCGATGTCCCGGGAGTCCCGACTCGACGAAGTTCTGGCGGGCCGTTTCGGCTCGTCGTCCGCATTCCTGAGGAGACTCACCCACGGCGAGACAACGCTCGGCCACGAGCTCGCCAGCGCGCCAGCAACCGGTCAGATGGTCGGCCGTCGGTGCGGGGCAGCTCGGTTGGCCATGCTCGTCGGTCTCGACAGCGCGCCAGGGCCGGTACTCCTCGGAGTTGCCATGACCGGAGAAGATCTCGATCAGCTTCTGTCGCGCGGGGTCGTGCATCGCGCCGACGAGCTGCTTCTCCCAGCTCGATCCCGGCGGCGTGTACGCACCCCAGGTCGTTCCGTGTGGGATGACGATCGAGTCGAAGCCCCAGTCGTCGAGTCGCTCGAAGAGCTCGGCTGGCGTCGCCACGATGTCGCGGCAGCCGGGCGCCTGTTCTCGAACCGGAATGCCGGGCGGACAATCCTCGAAGCGGGCCGTCTCGTCGAAGGTCAGGAGCAGGTCGAAGATGTCCTGTCTCGGCTTCATCACGCCGAGCAGTCCGGAGAGCAGTCGGCTCGAATCGGGATCGTCGAGCCCGCGATCGTCGAGCGCCGCGATCGGACGATCGGGGATCTCTCCGTCCGAGAGGCCGCGAAGGACGACGTTCTTGTGACCGTAGTGATTCGCGGGCGTGAGTCCGACCTGTGTCCACTCCCAGCCGAGAAAGGGCGTCACGTCTTTCGCATCTCCGGAGACGGCGTCGCAGCGCCGGATCGAGTCGACGGTCTGGGACCATTTCCAGGGCGTGAGCCCGATCGCGTGATCATTGATGCTCCAGAAGTCGAGCCCCGAGCAGAATCGCGCGAAGTCACAGGCCTGCGAGACGGGGCGGGATCCGGAACCGCCCGCGAGTGGCAGCGCCATAGCGAACGCGTCGAGCGAGAACGTCGAGTGAACGTGGAGGTCGCCGAACAGGATCTGCTTGGCCGAAGGGACGCCGAGGTTCACGCTCGCCCTGGCCCGCGCCCGCTCGCGGACCTCGATCGTCTCGACGGACACCGCTCGCTCGACCGGCAATGCCTCTCGCCAGCGTTTGCCCGAGCCGCCCGCGCCGATCCAATAGACGACGCCTGCTGCGAACGCGACGAGGACCAACAGGCATTTCGCGAGTCGCGCCAACGAGATGGACTCCAGGCTCGGGCAATGAGCGAAGGGACCTCAGGATGTGGTCGCCGCTCCCTTCAGCGCGTAGAACCGCGCCGGTACCTTCTCCGGCGAGAGCTTCCGCAGGTTCTCCGGCGCATACATCGAGCCGTTCATGTAGCTGTCCTCGCCGACGAGCTTCGCGTTTTCGTCGAAGGGCCACAAGATCACCATCCGGACGCGCAGCGCATAGACCGCCTCCGCGTCGTCCACCTGCGCGCCACGCGAAGCGAGCACCTCGCCAGGAAAGAGCTGCTCGAACCAGCCCTCGGTCACGACCGTGTCCTCGTCGACGACGATCCGATCGATGTCCCAATCGCAGACGTGGCGACCTTCTGCGAAGAGACCCTCGTAATGCGCCTGGACCGCATCTCGACCTTTGGGTCCGTTTCCGAAGCCGTTGCCCTCGACCCAGAAGTGGTAGTTGGGATCCGGTGCGAGCGTGCCGAGCATCCCGGCGAAGTCGCCTTCGGCCTCCGCCTTCAGATGATCGCGCACGCAGGCGAGAATGGCTCGCCGACGCGGATCGCGAATCTTCGCGAGGTGTCTCTCGACGTTCTGCCAGCCATGGTCGGGGTTGATCTCGGACACGATTCTACTCCTTCGATCGACGCGAGTTGGTATCGGTGGTGCCCACAGGCTGGTCGCCAGGCCCTTCGCTCGGCTCGCCGCGCAAGCGTCCGGCGATATCCGCTCGGGCCAGTCGCTCGACGAGCGGTCCGTATTGTTGTCCGCCCGTCACGTCCGTGTCACCCGGCGTGCCGCCCGGAATGCGTCGCGGCAGACTGATCTTGAGCGCATCGATCGACGGCACGTCGTGGATCTCGACCGCCTCGACGTCGACGCCGTAGAGCTCCGCGATCGCTGCGGCACCGAGCTCGTCGAGCGAGCGCAGCGCTCGATAGCTGGCGTGATCCTCGAAGAAGAGATCGATCGTGATCGTGAAGGGACCGGCGTTCTTGCTCCGAATCAGTCGAAACGCCTGGACGACGTCCTCGAGACTCATGCCCCGCCCGCCCTGAGCGTCGATATGGGGAAGAGGTGCGCGATCTCGTCACGTTCGAGCGCGAGAACGTGATTGAGCGTGAAGCGATGGACGGGGCCGCGATCGACGACCGGCGCGCTGTAGGGGTGGGCGATGCCCGTGATCGAGGCGCCGCTCCAGGCCTTGGCGGGCCAGTGCAGAACGACATGATAGGCGGCGCGCGCCATGCCGGAAGCGACTTCGGGATCGGCCGCTACGACGTCGCAGACGACGAACGCCTCGTGCACGATCCGACGCGTATCGATCCCGACCGTCCCGTCGGCACCATAGGCACGCAGCTCGAGCTGGTAGTCGACGTCGTAGAGATCGGCCAGCCGCTCGACGACGCGGGCACGCATGCCTTCGAGCCAGGCGTCGAGGTCGGCCAGGATCGCGGGATCGCGTACCGAGCCCCAGAACGAGGACTGGTGACCGACGGGCGCCGCGCCCTCGAGCTTGACCGTATAGACGTCGGCCGGCTCGAAGCGTCCACCGCTCACGCGGACGGTGCGTGCATCGACGCTCTCGTAGACCGCTTCCCGTGAGTCCATCACGCCCGACGGCATCACGAGCCGAAAGGGGTCAGCCGTCTCGTACATCGTGTGCGCGACGACACTCCGCGGCGTGCACTGCGTCGTGGGATCGAGCGGCTCGAGTACGAAGCCGTCCTCCTCCATCGTGCACAACAGGCAATCCTGTCCGCGGCGATTCTCCGCCGGCGCCGAGCCACACTCCATCAGCTTGGCTGCGTTCCACACGAGTGCCGGATCGAAGCCGCGCAGCAGGGGCAGGGCCGCGTAGATGGCCGCATCGGCACAGCGGCCGACGAGCACGACGTCCGCACCACCCTCGAGCGCCGCTTGGATCGGCTCGGCGCCCGCCATGGCGACGATATGTCCCGGCGCTTCGAACGTGGTGACATCGATCGGTGGCGCGGTATCGAGCGGTCGGATCGCGCCCGCCCGATAGCGCTCGACGAGATAGTCGCGCGGCGGCTCCGTATGGATGGTCGCGACGTCGAGTGCGAGCCCCTCGGCACGCGCGATCTCGTCGACGAGCTCGGCGAAGCCGTCGACACAGCTGTCGTTCCCCCCGCCGCCACAGGATCCGATCACGAGCGGAATCCCTGCGCGACGCGTGGCCGACAGCGCGAGGCGAAGGTCGCGGACGTAGGCTTCGCGCGCCCAGATCCAGGCGCCCGTTCCGAGGTAGTGGGGACCGCCATCGGTCGAGCCGGCGTCGGCACCGATGAACGCGACGCCGCGTTCCATCGCGGCCGCGAGCGACGCTTCGCGAAAGCCCGCGCCCAGGTTGCCGGTCAACGCGAGGTAGCGCATTTCACCCGGTCGCCGTCTCGACGGACGAGAGGGCGGCTCGACCCCGTGCGTGGCAGTCGAAGCGATAGCGCTCGAGCGCGTTACCGGCGAGGATCCGATCGCGTTCGAAGGCCGGCACATCGGCGAAGTCCGCATGGATCGTGCGTCGCGAGTGAGGCCAGTCGCTGCCGCCGTGAGGATAGTCGCTCGACCACATGAGCGAGTCGACACCGATGGCGTGTCGATTTCGAATCGCGAAGTGATCCGTGATGTAGGTATAGGCGAAGTGGCGATCGATGATCGCGCTCGGCAGCTCCATCTCGCGTAGCGCCGCACCCGCGTGACGTCGTAGCAGACGATTGTCGAGCTGCTCCTTGACATAGGGCACCCAGCCCGCATCCACCTCCGCGAGGACGACGCGCAGATCGGGCACGCGCTCGAACACGCCGCCATTCAAGAGCTGAGCCATGCGTTGCGGCGCGCCCAGAAAACGCAGGTCGGCGGCCGCCAGCGCATCGGACACGACGCCCGGTCGGTAGATGTCGCTGGGCAGCTCGTCGACCAGCTTGACGTGGATGTGGAGCGCGGCACCGGCGGCGGCGATGGCGGCCCAGACGGGGTCGTCGTCCGGGGAGAGGTCGAGGTCGCCGTGGGGATAGCAGCCGATCAGACAGCCGACGATTCCGAGGTGGCCTGCGACCCGCTCGATCTCGGCGACGGCGTCCGCGACGCCACGGTTCGGGACCAACATCAGGCCGCCGAGTCGGGCCGGTTCATGGGCTGCGAACGACTCGATCCAGTCGTTGTAGGCTCGTACGAGCGCCAGGTGGAGCTCGGGGTCGCGCGTGCCGAAGACGAGCTGGGAGACGCGTGGCGTCGGGTAGAGCACGGCGGCATCGACGAGATCCTCGTCCATCTCGAGCAGGCGAGCGGCCGGATCGTAGCCGCCTGGTCGGATGTCCTCCCAGCGGACCCAGGCGCTGCGCTCCTCGACGGGCAGACCGGCCGAGGCGTTCTTGCCGAAGTTGATCGGGTCTGCGACGCCTTCCATTACCCAGGCGTCACCCTGCTCGAATCGCTCGATGCGGGGCACGCGGTCCCGAAATCGGGCTGGAACGCGCGAGGTCCAGAGGTCCGGCGGCTCGTTGACATGCGAATCCGCGTCGATCAGGCGGTAGGGTCCGACGCCGAGGGGTGTTCCGACCGTGGAAGACATGGCTCCTCCCGTCACGCACAGCCGGGCCGGACCGAATGCCAGCCCGTCCCGGAACAACGCCCGCAAGGTAGCTAGTCTGGGAGCGTGCGTGCTCGACCGGCGCGCGTCGTTCGGCGCGAGCCCCGAATTCGCGCTTGCGGGCTGCATCGGCCGGCGTATCCGTCGAACCGTTCGCATCGGTCGTCCGTCAATCGACGAGCGCCTTCTCGATTGCCTCGAGGACCTCCGCGCCGAGATCGCTGCGCGTCGCCGCCACGTTATGTGCGACCTGATCCGGACGCGTGGCCCCTGCGATGACGGATGAGACGGCAGGCTGGCTGGCGAGCCAGGAGAGCGCCAGCTCGAGCAGGGAGCGTCCCGTCTCCGCGGCCACCCGTTCGAGGCGCTCGACTCGCGCGAGCGAGGCGTCCGAGACGAAGTGACCGAACATGCCCTCGCGCGCCTCGCTCTTGCCGAAGCGGCTCGCTTCGTCGAAGGTCGCGCCGCGTCGGTACTTGCCCGTGAGCGCGCCGCCGGCCAGCGGAAAATAGGGCAGGATGCCCAGCCCGTAGTGTTCACAGGCGGGCAGGACTTCGCGTTCGATGTGTCGGTCGAGCAGGCTCCAGGCATTCTGCGCCGAGACGAAGCCGCGCAGACCGCGCACGCGCGCGGCGCCCTGGGCGTTCGCGATCTGCCAGCCGGTCAGGTTCGAGCATCCCAGGTATCGGACCTTGCCCTCGTCCACGAGGCGGCCCATCGCATCGAGCGTCTCCTCGATCGACGTCTCGGCGTCGGGGACGTGCAATTGGTACACGTCGATATAGTCCGTCCCCAGGCGTTCGAGACTCTTCTCACAGGACGCGATCACGTAGCGGCGGGATCCGCCCCCCTCGAGCGATCCAGGTCCCGTCGGATAGCCGAACTTCGTGGCGATCACGACCTCGTGACGGCGGCCGCCCAGGGCACGGCCGAGGAACTCCTCGGATCGACCCCCGCCGTAGACGTCCGCCGTATCGAAGAAGCGAATGCCTTCGTCGAGCGCCGCATGGACGACTTCGGCGCTCTCGGCCTCTCCGATTCGCTGGCCGAAGTTGTTGCAGCCGAGGCCCGCCAGAGAAACACGCAGTCCGGAACCTCCGAGCCTCCTGTACTCCATTCGACTCTCCATGCCGCCCTCTCTCTCGGAATCCAATGCCGTACCCTCGTCACGCGTGCAGCTTAACACCGACGCGACATCCGGTACGCTTTCGGTCGTGCCGGGATCCGTCGGACTCGAGCGCGCACGGGGTCTCCATGAAGCCGATTCGACGAATGGTCACGGGGCATAGGGCCGATGGTCGCTCGACCTTTCTCTTCGAGGGTGAGGTCGAGGCGGCCGCTACGAGCGAGGGTGTCTCGATCGCCGAGCTCTGGGCGACGACCGAATCCCCCGCCTCGAACGCGTCGCGAGAGGACGCCGCCCGCCGCAGCCACAGTCTGCTGCCGGATCCCTGCGGCACGCTGCTTCGCATCTTCGAGATCGCACCTCAGGCGCCAGACACGGATCTGGGCTTTCACACCACCGATACCGTCGACTACATCTACGTGATCAGCGGCGAGGTCTTCGCCATGGTCGACGACGCCGAGGTCTTGCTGCGCGAAGGGGACGTGCTCGTCCAGCGTGGCACCCGCCACGCGTGGAGCAACCGCAGTGACGCACCCTGTCGGATGGTCGCCGTGATGATCGACGCTCAGCCGCTGTCTGGCACAAGAGCCTGATAGCGCGATCCTGCGCGGCGGACGAAGCTCGACAGCTGCCGTTCGGGTCGGTGGCTCGCGACCCGCTTGCATACCGCGAGACCGGAAGCGACGCTCCGGGGTGTGAGCACATCGACTCCACTACAGGACTGGCTGCAGGACGTCGGCGAGCGGTCGCTCTTCACGGCGCGCCGACATGTGGCCGCCGAGACGACCGCGGATACGGACGAGATCTGCGCCACGGTCTCGCGGGACGTCTTCTTTGCCGTGCCCCACCGCACGCGCGAGGGCAACCTGATACCGCCCGGTACGGTGCTCACCAGCTACGAAGCGGTGCGCGACTACTACGCGGGCCGCGCCGGCGCCTACGTCGTGCGCGATTCGCGGCAGCTGAAGAGCACGGCCCGCGACTGGTACGTCTTCAACGAGAGCGCGGCGACGCTCTGCGGGACGGGTCCGATCGGCGAGGTCGACGCGACGGGTCGCGAGTTCGTCGTCAACTCGGCCGTGCTCTTTCCGACTGCGAGCGACGGCATCCGCGGCGAGATCTGCGTCACGCGGCATCCCTTCGACGACGTGGTCCGCGGGACGGCGGTCGTCCTGCCCGCACTCGACGGGCGCTTTCCCGAGCGCGAGTGGCAGCACGCGACGCTCCTCGATCGTTTTCTCGCGGCCCTGCGCGGCGAAGATTCGACCGCAGTCGCGGGGCTGCTCTCCGATCGACATACGTTCGCGACGCGATTGGACGTGCTCGGAGCCGAGCCGAGAATCGAGTCCGGGCGCGGTCGGGATGCTGCGCAGGAGGCGCTCGCGTCGATCTTCGCCGGGCTCGACGACGTCGCTCTCGCCACCCGCCTCGCGACCGACTGGTACATCTTCGCGGAATACGTCGGGCGGCTCGCGTCCGGAGCGATTCGTCGCTTCGCGGCGATTCACCCCGTCGAGGACGGCGAGCTCACGGGGACCTTCGGCTATGGCCGCGACGAAGACTCGCCCAGCTGAGTCGGAAAACGACGCGAACGACGCGGGGCGTCTCTCGCCCTACCAGGTCTGCTTCGTCGTCGATGCCGTCGAGTCCGCCGCGGCGGAATGCGCCGCGCGTTTCGGCTGGGGCCCCTTCCGCAGCTTCCGTGCGACGGTCGAGTCGCTCGAGTACCGCGGCCGTCCGGCCCGGCGCGTGGCGGAGGTCGCGCTCGGCATGGCCGGTGGGGTGCAGGTCGAGCTGCTTCACGTTCACGAAGGTGTCGATTGCCTCGCTGCCTATCAGGGGCGTTACGAACGCGGCTTTCAGCACCTGGGCATCGACACGCCTTCCCGCGGCGTCGCCCTCGAACGGCTCGAGAAGCTGGGCGCCCGTCTCGACCACCTGGACGAGTTCGAGGGCATCAGGATCGCCTTCGTCGACGTGCCAGGAGGACCCGGCCTGTTCGAGCTCGTCGATCGGACCTCCGGCAGGCCGAGTGGCGGTGGTGCCGTCGTGCCCGAACCCGGTGCGACACCCCGCGTCGCAATCGATCGCGCGACCCTCGTCACCGACCGCGTGGATGAGACGCTCGACTTTTTCGCGAGCGCGTTCGGATGGCGGAACCGCGTCGCGAAGCCGGCGACGCTTCGTTGGGACGGCGAAGACGTGAAGCTCCAGCGTGTGTTGGGCGTCGCGGGTCGACTCGAGGTCGAGATCGTGGCAGGCCGACCGGGCGGGCGCGATCCCTATTCGCGCCACCTCGCGCGCGGGGAGCACGGTCTCGTGCATGCCGGGGGCGTACTGACATCGCCCGAGAGGCCGGACGCGTTCGTCGATCGCGCGTCGCAGCATGGACAGTGGCTCGAGACGGGCGAGCGCTTCACCCTCGTCGACTGGTCGGGCGGGGTAGGGACACTTCAGCTTCGGGCAACGCGCGCGAGCAAGGCATGACAGCGGGCCAATAGCGAAGACGCGTAGTCGTCGTCCGGCGCGAGTGCCGCAGCTCGCTCGAGCGCGGCGATCGCGTCTTCGTAGCTCGCCAGTCGATAGAGAAGGAAGCCCTTCACGTTGTGGCCGAAGGCGTCGTCGGGACGGAGCGCGATGTAGCGCTCGATGTCGCCGAGCGCCGTCCGATATTGAAAGAAGCTGTTGACGTTGTAGATGGCGGAGTAGCGCCAGGGCTCTGGACGATCGGCCGCCTCGGCCTTCGCGCGCTCGAGGAGGGGCGCCACCAGCTTCGGTCGCTGGCCCGTGATCACGTAGAGGCGCAGGAGCGAAAGGGTCGCTTCGAGGTCGTCCTCGTCGCGCGCGAGCCTCGATCGAAGCGTTTCGATCCGCCGCGCGATCGCGCGATCCTCGCGACAGCGATAGAGATCGTCGTTTGCGAGAGGCAGATTCTTGCCCGTCGACTGCCGTGCCTCGCGCATCACGCGGATATAGGGATAGGGTCCCTGCTCGACCTGCCACCTCGGTGCCTCGGCCATCGCGATCAGTCGGCGCTGGTGGACGATGTCGAATTTCCAGCCGTCGCCCGTATCGCAGAACAAGAACGGCGCGTTCTCCCAGCCGTCGATCGCGCCGAACCAGATGACGGCGTGGTCCCCGTCCCGACGGATCTCGTAGTCGGCGTTGCGCCAATGGGGGAGCGAACGACGCGTGCGGGGATCCGGGTCGTTGGGATCGCCCATCGCCAGCCGCGTCATCTCCGTATAGACGTCGACCTCGACGTCGCGTCCTTCGCCCGCCCATTGGCTGAGCATGATCTGCCAGGCCTCTTCGGGGCTTGCGGCTCCGGGGTGCGTGTCGGTCGCGGCCATACCGCGTTCGCCCCGTGCATCACGATCGAGTCTGTGCGTCACGCCGGCGCCGCCCGAGAGCAGACGCGCATCGAGCTCGCCGATCTCGTCCGGTGTGTGACGGCCCAGGCGCTCGATCTGAGCGCGCTCCTCGATCATCTCCATGACGGCGAGCAGCCCCGTGCCGACCTCGCCCGCACGATCGTTGGGGGCGAGCTGCAGATCCGAGATCTGCCGGCTGAAGGCATCCGTGAAGACGTCTTCGAGCGCGTAGGTCACCTCGAGCTTCACGGCTCGGTCGTCGTCGACGAGCAGGAGTAGCAGGCCGCGCCCGCCGTGCTCGCCGCCGATGCGCCAACGGTCGACGAGCTCGACGGCCAGCCGCTCGAGATCGAAGCCATCCGGCAGGGCGGGCAGGCTCACGATCAACGCCTCGATTCCGAAGCGCTCGGCGATGTGCGCGAGGTATCGCTGGGTGCCTTCCTCGTAGCTCCGAACCGCCCCGGCGTAATCGAAGAGCACCCGATTCGGCTGTGGGCGCGCCTCGAGCGAGAAGGCGGCGAGGTCGGTCGGGAGCGCGGACGGCGCTTCGGGTGTCGAGCGCCGCGATCCGGCGAGGGCCGCGACGAGCACGGCCAGGACGAGGACGCCGCCGGCGATCAGGGCTGCGTGGACGGGACGCACGATCGATGCTCCTCATGAGACATCCCCTCTATCGGTCGATCCGTGCCGCACCTGAAAGACGGACGACCGGGCTGCGGGCGGGCCGCCTCCGACCGTCGGCGCCGATGCGGGCGAGGGTCTAGCGTCTAGTCTGGCGAGGGAGGGAGGTGCTGGACATGGCATCGATCGAGCTGCGGGATCGGGCGACGGTTTTCATCCACTTCTATCGCGCCATGGTGGGTCGCGCCGACATCTGGCGGATGCGCATGGACGCGACCACCAATTGGGCGATTGGCACGACCGCCGCCGTCGGCTCCTTCGCGCTCGGCAACCCCGATTTACCGCACTACGTCGTGCTGATCGCATCGCTCTTGACGCTCTGCTTTCTGATGCTCGAGGCGCGCCGGCTCACCTTCTACCACCTCTGGCAACATCGCGTCCTACAGCTCGAGCGGGGAATGATCCAGCCGGCGCTGGCGGCACCAGGGGATCGCGAGGTGATCGAGCTGGACCCGACGATCGTCGCCACCCTCGATCGCGAGCTCGGCCGGACCGTTCCGACGATGCCGATCTGGAAGGCCACTGCGCGTCGGCTGCGGCGCGTCTATCTCTATCTGTTCGCGGCGCAGTGGCTGGCCTGGATGCTGAAGCTGTCGACGCATCCCACGCAGGCGACGTCGCTGGGCGAGTTGATCGGACGCGCGGGCATCGCAGGAGCCCCGGGGCTCGCTTGTGTCGCAGGGTCGATGGTGGGCCTGGGCGCGGCCGTCGCCGTCGCTTTCGCGATAGGGGGTGTGGATCGCCGATCGGACTGAAGGAATGACGGGTCGACGACGGTGTCTCTTCGAGCGTGCAGACCCGAGGATGGCCTCGCTCGTCAGGCACCACCGCGCTCGCATTTCTGAACCGAACGCCGTCAGTCTCCGATCAGGACGGTCGGAGTCCCCAGGTTGACGAGGGACG
Source organism: Myxococcota bacterium (assembly GCA_965223565.1). GTDB lineage: Bacteria > Myxococcota_A > UBA9160 > UBA9160 > UBA4427 > UBA4427. The sequence goes on from CBDCWV010000015.1 coordinate 738,115, forward strand.
GACCGCACGCCCCGCCGAATTCGGCGATCAGGCTGCCGACCCGAGCGGCGGGCAGCCCGTTTACGTGGACGCTATTCGATCCGAGCGTGATCGTTCCCCCCACGTCGGGAATCGTGGCGCAGACGAGTGGGCAGCTGACGAAGTCAGTGAGACGCGCCGCCGGCATCCCCCCGATCAGCACGTTGGGTGATCCCGCCTGGATCGTGCCGCCATGCGTCGTCCTGTCGCCTACACGCGCGGCGGGCATCTGACCCCGCGCGTCCGCGGCGGATAGCAGGAGCGGCACGAGCACGAAGAGGACATAGGTCGCTGCGGGCCGACGCCTGGATATCGTGGGGGAGTGCGTACGCATCAGTTCAGCTCGATCAGGCCGCCGTTCAGGTCGAGCCGGCTGGTCCCGTCGACCGTGACGACCACGGATCCGAGATCGAGTGAGGCGCCGCTCGTGATCGAGAGCGTCGTGGGCGACTGGATGGTCGGCACGTTTACGCTGTCGGTGACCGTCACGGCGCCCGTGATCGTTCCCCCCGCGAGACCATCGACGCTCGTGATCGCCACGTGATGCGCATTCGGGTCTTCGATGTGATTCGTGAGCTCCGCTGCGAGGGAATCGAAGTTGGCATTCACCTCCGTGGCGTCGGCGACTTCGCCGTTCACGAACGTGAATGGCACGTTCACAGCCCACGCCACGAGGGGGACGAGCAGACAAGCGGCGACCACGAGTCCGATCCGAGCCGAGCGTCGCCGTCTTGCGAGCGCGGGTCTCGAAGCGGGTTTCGCCTCGATCGCCTCGAGCCGAGTGCGCAGGCGCGCGATCTCATCCTTCAGCTCGGAGAGATGTTCATCATGACTCATCTCGTTTCCTCCTCTCGTGCGACGGCTTCTCGAGATTGGCGGCGTCGATCGGTGCGGCTACGGCGTGTCGTCTCAACAGGAGAAACGCGACTCCCGTCAGAGCGCACACGAGTACGAGGACGCCGAGCCCGTCGGAGATCGGCACGTCGAGACCGAGTGTGGACCAGACGGCTTCTCCCCAGTTGGCTTCGCCCCAGACGAGCATGGCGGACTCCGATTCCGTTTCAGCCGATCCGTCCACCCTACACCGGACGAGGTCGGCTGTACAGCGAATCCCCGTGCACCTGCGTCCGTGTGGGTGCGATCGATTGCCCGTTCGCGCCGCTCGGCCGACCCCCGGGATCATGTGGCATCGGGTCCCATCACGGCTACGACGCGTGCTGCCTCACTCGATTGGTCATCGAATGGTCAAGTTCTCGGTGGCTCGTTGGGGGCACTCTCTCTGTGTCGACTTCTCTTCCCGGGTCGCGTCTGCGGCGCCCCACGCCGCGTCCCGCAAAAGATCGACGTGGGTGCGACGACGACAGGGATGACAGAGGGGGAGCACCATGAAACGCCGGACTCGATTCTCCACAGGCGCACGCGACTCCGCGCTACTCGCTGCACTCGTGCTGCTCCAGCCGATCGTCGCGGGTGCTCAGCTCCAACCGATCGAGAGCGAGCTCACGACCAGCTGCATTGGCGAGTCCGCCTTCATCCAGATCCAGAGCTACGCCGCGAACAGCTGCCTGAATTCGGAGGTGATCAGTCAGCCGGACATCCAGGCGACTGGTACGGCGACGATCTCGGTCGCGACTGGACCGGGCGGCGGCGCGCCGTTCGCGACGACGAGCGCCGTCGGCTCCGCCGACTTCCAGGGTGGGAATATCGTGATCCAGGGCATCGCGGGAAGTGGCCACGGCGAGGCGAGGTTGAGCTACCAGGTGCAGGTGCTCGTCACGCACGTGCCGCCCGTCGCGGTCACGCTGATCCCTGCGACGATCAGCGCAATCGGCTCGGTCACGACGGCCCATACCGGCAGTGGTGGAGGTAGCCAGGCGGACGTGCTCTTCGAGTTCGTGCGTGCGGCGAACCCGTTCCCGCCGGTCCTTTCGCAGTCGATCGGCGCCAGCTCTCCTCCGCTTCCGCCATTCCGTCCAGCTTCCGATGGGTTCAACGTGAGCAGTCTCGTGAACCTGCAGGTCGGCACGGTCTTCGAGGTCATCCTGTCGGCTGCGGCCTCGGTCCGCGCCTGGGCCGGTGTCGGCGGCCTCGCACTCTCGACCTCGAGTGCCGACGCCTACGTCGATCCGGTCTTCCGCTTCGACCAGGCTGCCTTCGACGACTACGCGGCGCAGCAGGGCTTCGCGAGCTTCCCGCTCGAGGACTACTTCGCATTCGAGTTCAGTGCCGTGCCCGAGCCGACCGGGCTTCTCTGGCCCGGGCTGGTCGGACTCGCGCTGCTCACGCGGCGCAGGCGCTCGAGGTAGCGGCCCGCGTTCTCCGCTCGAATTCAGGCGCGACGACCGACCGCAGTCAGCCCCGCGAGGCCGAGCCCGATCAGCATGGCGGCGCCGGGCTCTGGGATCACTCTGAGATCGACGGTCGTACCGTGCACCACGCCACGAGCGCCACCTGCGATAATGAGCCCGCCCCCGAATGGTTCACCCAACTCGATTTGCGTTCGACCGAGTCCGACTGCGCGGAAGACGATCTGGAACTGCGGGCCGCCTATTCGGCCATCGTAGCCCGCGTCCAGCTCCCCGGTGCCCACGGTTCCCCCGACCGACGGCGCACGGAACAAATGCACTGTGGTCGTGAGGCCGGGAAAATGTGCTCGTTTCGCTTGGTCGCGCCGCCCCTCAGCAGCGCCCCAGGATCGCCCCGCTCATGCCCGCCGAGAGGAGGACATGGTCGACGTCGGCGACCTGGTTCGACGCCGTCCCGCGGAGCTGGCGCACGGCCTCGGTCGCGAGATTCATGCCGTGGATATAGGCCTCGCCGATCAGGCCGCCGTTCGGCGACAGGGGGAGCGAGCCGTCGAGGGCCAGGTGGCCGTCTCGAATGAAATCGCGTGCCTCACCGCGCTTGCAGAAGCCCATCGCTTCGAGGTGCCAGTAGACGGCGATCGTGAAGTGGTCGTAGAGCATGCCGACGTCGATGTCCGAGGGGCGCAGTCCGGTTCGGCCGAAGAGCTCGGCCGCACACTTCTCGCCGCTATCGAAGACGGTGAGGTCGGGGTGGTAGAAATTCGTGACCGTCTCCGTCTCGAAGGGGACGGCCTGGGTCGCGTGGACGATTCGTGCGGGGGTCTGGCGCAGGTCGCGCGCGCGCTCCTCGGTCGTCACGAGCAGCGCAACGCCGCCGTCGCTCTCCTGGCAGCAGTCGAGCAGACGGAAGATCGGCTCGACGATCCAGCGCGAGCGCTGGTGGTCCTCGAGTGTGATCGGCTTCTCGTAGAACCACGCGAGGGGATTCGTCGCGGCGTTCGCGCGAAGCTGCACGGAGACCGGCGCGAAGTCCTCGTTCGTGAGGCCGTAGGTCGACATGTAGCGCTGGGCCTGGACGCCCGTCCAGGCCGCGGGGGTCATTGCACCGAAGGGCATGCTCCACTCGAGAAAGCCCGAGCCGGAGCCCGTCATGTTCGAGTTGGGCTCCATGTGCGCGATGCCGAAGCGGGCCTCGGAGCGCTCGTTCATGGCGCGATAGCAGACGACGACATTCGCGAGTCCCGACTCGACGGCGGCCATGGCATGGGCGAGCGTGCCGATCGAGCCGCCGCCGCCATGCGGGGTGCGGGAGGAGAAGCGCAGGTTCTCGATCCCCATCGAGCGCACGATGTCGATGTCCTCGTTGTTGTCGATCGTGAAGGTCGACAGGCCGTCGATGTCGGCGGGGGCGAGTCCCGCGTCGTCGAGGGCGTGCTTGATCGCTTCGCAGCAGAGCTGGAGCTCGCTGCGGCCCGAGTTCTTCGAGAACTCCGTCTGCCCGATTCCCGCGATCACGGCCTTGCTCACGACGCGGCCTCCCGCAGCGGACGAAAGACGGGCACGGCCTTGTCGCCCTTCGTCTTCGCGAAGAAGACCTCGACCGGGAGCCCGATCGCGACCTCTTCGGGCTCACATTCGTAGAGGTTCGAGAAGATCCGGATTCCCTCCTCGAGGTCGACGAGGACACAGACGAGCGGATCCTCGAACATCGGGAGCTTCGGGTGGACGGGTTGCATCCAGGCGTAGACGACACCGCGGCCCGAGAGCGGTACGACCTCCTGCTCGACCGACTGACAGCCGGGGCACATCGGTCGTGGCGGATGTCGGAAGCGCTTGCATTCGACACAGCGCTGGCCGAGCAGCTCGCCGCGCTCCGCCCCCTCCCAGAAGAACGCGCTGTTGCGCGACGGCAGGGGCTGGGGCCGCTGCCACTGGATCTCTTCCTGCGACGTCATCTCGATCCTCGTCTCAGTCCTTCGCGGTCTCCGGATCCCAGGGCGAGGCCGCGACCTGGGAGGCGTCCTCGGCAAGCGCCGGGTAGATCGTCTCGTCGCCGACCGCGTTCGCCGCGAAGAGCGCGTCCGTCGTCGCCGCGTCGAAGCCGAGGTCGGCCAGGATCTCGCGCGTGTGCTCGCCGACGAGCAGCGGGGGACCCTGGACCGTCGTCTTCGTGTCCGAGAACTGGCAGGCGAGGCCCGGATGGCCGAGGTGCCCGACCATGCGATGGTCGTAGGAGGCGACGAGCTCGTCCTCGACGAGGCGTGATTCCTTCCAGAGACCGAGGGCCGCATCGCCCGGCGCGAGCTCGCAGGGGACGCCCGCCGCATCGAGTTGCTCGAAGGCCGTCCGTCCGGGCAGCGTCGCGAGCGCATGCTCGAGCAGCTTCGCGACGGCGTCGTCCTCGGCCTGGCGCGCCGACCGCTCGGCATAACGTCCGCCGGGTCGCAGCTCGTCCAGACCGAGCGTCTCGCCGAGCGCGTGCCAATGGGCGTCCGTCAGGAGCGATAGACAGAGCCACTCGTCGGCCGTCGGATAGAGTCGCACACCCGCCGAGAAGCCCGTCTGCATGTCGTCGAGCATCGGCCGCTCGATTCCCTCGCCGTCGGGTCGCGCGATCGTATGGCTCGTGTTGAAGAGCTGGGCATTCACGATCGCCGTCTCGCACCATTGGCCTCGACCGGTCTTCTCGCGCTCGTAGAGCGCCTGACAGATGGCGATCGCCGCGAGGAAGCCGTTGCCCGTGTCGCCCATATTCGTCAGTGACCACATCGGTCGACCGCCTCGTCCGCAGCCACCGTCCTCCCACTCGACGCCGGCGAGGCAGGCGCCAGTCTGATCGTTGCCGGGCAGCGCCTCGCGTGGCCCGTGCTCGAAGCCCCGGGTGTGGCAATAGACGAGTCGCGGGAAGCGTTCCTTGAGCGACTCGTAGTCGATGCCGAGCTTGACGGCGGCGTGGTATCGCATGTTATGCATGACGACGTCCGCGGTCTCGAGCAGTCGGTCGAGCACTTCCTTCGCGCGCTCGTGCTTGAGGTCGATCGCGATGCTCCTCTTGCCCCGGTTGCAGCACATCGCTATCTGACTCGAGTGCCAGTACCAATCGTAGAGGGCGTTGATCTTGATCACCTCGGCACCGAGATCCGAGAGGATCTGCGTCCCGTACGGGCCGGCCACTGCGAGACCGAAGTCGAGCACTCGGATGCCCTCGAGCGGGCCGGCGAGCTTGCGACCCGTGTCGCTCGCCGGCGCAGGCTTGGCGGCCTTCGCTTCGGCGCGGATCGCGTCGGTATGTTCGCCGAGGCGCGGTGCCGGACCCCAGACCTCGCCGGGCGAGGTGTCGAGGTTGTAGAGCACGCCGACCGTGCGGATCGGACCGAGCTCCGGATCGTCGATCTCGGCGACGACGCCATCGTCGAAGAGCAGCGGATCGCTGAGCCCCTCCTCGGGCGAGCGGATCTTCTGCATGCAGACACCGGCAATCGCGGCAGCCTCGGTCCATTCGTCGGCCGTGAACTTCTTGACCGCCTTCGCCATCGGCTCCCAGTAGTGATCGAGGACGAAGATCTCCTCCACGCCGAGACCGATCCTCGTGGGGTCCTCGCGGAGCGTCAGGTCCGGCGTCGCGTTCAACGTATCTCCCTCCGCGGCGGAGAGAATGAAACGGGGATTGGGTGGCCATGCGTGGACCCAGCGGCCGTCCTTGCACTCGAAGAGGCCCTTGGGCGAGCGGCTGTCACCGATCCAGGACAGAAAATGGGGTGCCTCGAGGTTGTCGGCGACACCGAAGGCCATCACGCCCGCGGCGAGCGCGCCCTGAAGCAGTGAGGTCTCGACGTGCTGACCGCGACCCGTCACTTCGCGGGCGCGCAGCGCGGCGCTGATCCCGAGTGCTGCGGCGTAAGCGGCGCCGAGACTCGGGAAGCGCGAGGCCGGAAAGATCGGTCCCTCGCGTGGCGCGCCCTGGAGTCGTTCGTAGCCGATCTCGAAGTCGGGAAAGAGCGGCGGCTTGCCGGCCAGATGCGGTGCCGAGCCGCCGACCCAGCCACGCTGCTCCCATTGCAGACCCGTGCGTGCAGCGACGAGCGCGTCGTAGCCCGGGCGATCCGAGTGGCTGTTGCCCCGGCCATAGCCCGTGATCGAACACTGGATCAAGCGCGGGTTCGTCTGCGAAAGCGACGCGTAGTCGACGCCCAGCTGCTCGGCCTTTCCCGGTCGGAAGCTGTCGATCACGACGTCTGCCGAGGCGGCGAGCGAGAGGAATGTCGCCTTGTCTCCTGCATCCCTCAGGTCGAGCACGGCGCTCCGCTTGCCGCGGTTCCACGCCTTGTAGCCGGGCTGCTCGCGGAAGGGATCTTCACCTGGCGCCTCGATCCGCACGACGTCCGCGCCGTGGTCGACGAGCAGCATCGTGGCCATCGGCCCCGAGATTCCACGGGTGAGATCCAGCACCCGGATTCCGTCCAGTACACCTGCCATAATCGTGCCTCCCTTTCGCGCCCTGCTCGGGGTCGACTTGCGAGCCGCCCAGCCAGTCGATTCCGCCGTTCAGTCGATCCCGTACATATTGGCACCATTCTGCCAGGTGATCTTGTGGATCTCCTCCGCCGGCACGCCATCGAAGAGCGATTCGATCTTCGAGGCCGCGTCTGGCCAGTTACAGGCCGGATGGGGGAAATCCGTCGACCAGAGGACGTTCTCGACGCCGAGCGCATGACGCTGCTCGATCGCCTCCGGCTCGTAGACGAAGGTCGCGGCCATCTGGCGGTGGAAATACTCGGAGGGTCGCAGCTCGACGCCCGGGAATTCGTAGTGTTCGTCCATCCGGCTGTCGAGGAAACGGATATAGCCGGGTAGCCAGAACAGACCCGGCTCGACGAAGACGACCCGGAGCCTCGGGTGGCGCTCGAGCACGCCCGTGAGGATATACCAGGCGAGCGTCTCTGCGATCGCGAAGCCCGGTAGCGAGGTGAAGATGCCCTTTTGCGGCGTCGGATCGCGGCGGAACACGTCCCAGAGCGAGTCCTTGAGCGTCAGGTGATTGGCCACCACGATCCCCGTCTCCTCGAAGGCGCTCCAGAGCTTCTCGTAGCGGCGGTCGTGGTAGTCGGGCATTCCGACCTCGCTCGGGAAGTTCGGGATCTGGATCGACCGGGCGCCGAGGTCCGCCAGCCGGAACACCTCGGAGATCGCGTAGTCGACATCGATCAGCGGCATCTGGTAGGTGATCAGGATGCGCTTCGGGTCGATCGAGGCGAACTCGTAGAGCGAGTCGTTGTAGGCCGTGGCGCAGGGCCGCCAGTCGTCGCCGATCTGGTAGACCTTGCTCGTGAAGTCGAATTCCGAATACATCACCTCGCATTGCACGCCGTCGGCATCCATCGCCTCGAGCCGCGCCTTCGAATCGAAGTAGCCGGGATGGCGCGCGGCCTCGAGGTCGACGAAGTCCTCGAGCTCGAGCTGCTCACCCGCCTGGAGCTCGTCGCGTCGTGCATCGAATTTCGTCATGCCGGCGTCCCACGCGTCGTGATATTTCGTGGCGAGGTTCTTCTTCACCTGATCCGTCGTGATCACGCAATGAGAATCGGCGGAGAAGAGGCGTCGATTCGCGGCAGCGTTCGTGTCGGTCTCGTTCATCATGGTCCTCCTTGTCTACGTCCACGGGACGAGTCAGGCGTGTGCGTGGATCCAGTCGGAAACGGCTCGCCAGAGCCGCTCCCGCGTGTTGGCGACGAAGTGGCAATGCCACGCGTCTTCGAGCTCGAAGATCGTGAGGTCGCGAACGCGCGGTAGCTCTTCGCGCGTGTGACGTGCGTCGTGGAGATCGTGATCGCCGTAGGCCATCAGCACGGGGACGTCGATCTGCTCGGCCGCCGGTGCGAAGCCGCCGGGGATCATCGAGGTCAGTCCACCCACGGCCAGCAGGTTCGTGGCGGCCAGGTGGAGCGCTTCCTCCGCATCGGCCGGCGCCGTCCCGACGCCGAACGCGGCGCGACGGTTCTCTTCACTGTCATTCGCCCGCTGGGGATAGGGCGAACCCATGGCCCGGCGTGCGAGCTCGCCGACCTCCCCGGCGAGTCGCGCGGGCTCGTCGGCGTAGGCGCGCATGTGGTCGTCCAGAAAGCGCGGCGTTCCGTGGGTTCCGAAGGAGAAGAGGACGAGACCGTCGTGCGGCTTCGCGTCCGCCTGCTGCTGCACGGTCAAGAGGGAGCCCATCGAATGGCCGACGCCGACCGATCGTCCGACATGGAGTGGCGGCAAGCCCACTGCTGCATCGCCACTCGCGAGCCGAGCGCGTGCCGCGACGAGCGCGTGCTGATTGGCGCGGGCGACGTCCGCGACGCGGATCGAATAGCCGAGCTCGAGCGGCTCGGGCTGCGAGCTGTCGCCCGTACCCACATGGTCGAATGCCAGCGTCACGAAACCCGCGGCCGCCATCGCCTCGGCGAAGCTGAATCGGCGCGATCCCTCGATCTCGAGGTCGTAGTAGCGGCGCGAGAGAAAGCCGCCGGGCAGGCAGACGAGAAGGGTGACCTCCTGACCGGTCGCGAGTCCGGCGGGCACGACGAGCGAAGCGGCGACCTGAAACCGGCCATCGACGGGTACGGCATCACTCACATCGAACGACCAGCGCGCACGCAACGGGACGCCGGTCTGCGACGCTGTCGTGTCGGATGGCTCGGAGGAGGGTTCGTTCATGCCGGGGGGCCTCGGAGCTCGGGTCGGACGTTCGGGACACGGGCGAGGTTGCAAATACTAAAGTGACTTTGGTAAATTCGCAAGCTCCGGAGGAACATGCGATGGGTCGAGCGCGGGTGAGACGGCGGCAGCCGATCGAGCGAGCGGAGTCGCCGAGTGTCGCCTCGGATCCAGACGCACAACGACTCGGCCGGCACCTGATCGGGCTCTCGACGGCGATCCGGCTGCGCATGAGCAGCGGCCTCGTCGAGCGCGGACACGACCTGCGACCCTCGACGGCGCAGGTGATCCCGAACCTGCCGGCGGAGGGGCTCCGGATGTCCGAGCTCGCGGCGCGCCTTCGACTCACGCTCCAGCGAACGGGACAGCTCGTCGGCGAGCTCGAGGAGGTCGGCTATCTCGAGCGCCTGCCCGACCCCGATGACGGGCGGGCGCGACGAGTCGTGTTCTCTCGCCGCGGCCGCCGGCTGCTCCGAGATATCGAGGAGATCACGGCCGAGATCACTGGAGCTTTTGCCGCCGAGCTGGGCGAGGCCCGCTTTGCACAGCTCTGCGGACTGCTGGCCGAGCTCGACGTCGCGGTGAACGGCGTCGATGCGCCGGTCCGCGTGGTCGGCCCGGCCGGTCCCACTCCCTCGCCGGGTGCTCGTTAGGCGTCGCGATGCGGCGCGTAGGGTCGAGCCCGTGCCTCCGCGTGTCATGCGCCCAGGTAACGCGCCGCGAGCTCGACGAGCTCGTCGACGTAGTGGGCGTTCTCGAGCCGCGCGGGCTCCTCGAGCGCGATCCCGTGGATCAGGTGCTCGAGCGACTTCGTGATCACGTAGGCGGTGAGCTCGGGATCTGGAATCGCGCGTAGCTCGGCCGCGTGCTCGACCAGGTAGGCACGCAGGCGTTCGACGTAGTCGGCCCGACGCTCTTCGGTCAAGGCCGCTTCGCTGCCGAGCTCGCCGTGCAGGGCGATGTCCGAGCGGTGGAGATCGGTCATGCGGCGAATCATGGTCGCGAGGCTCTCACGCAGCTCGGCGCCGGTCGCGCTCTCGATCCCGTTCTGCACGGCCTCCAGGTAGAAAGCCTCGTGCCGTTCGCGGAGCGATTCGACGATCGCCTGCTTGTTCGGGAAGTACTGGTAGACCGAGCCAATGCTCACGCCGGCCAGCGCGGCAATCCGATTGGTCGAGAGACGCGCCTGTCCCTCCGTCTTGAGAATGTGAGCTGCCGCGAAGAGGATCGCGTCGACGGTGCCCCGCGCGCGTGCCTGTCGGGGCGATTTGCGAGGAGATTCGGGCTTCTTTGCCGCCATCGGGTCCTCCGGTGCAGCGACCGTGCGCAGCCACGAAAGCGAGTCGCAAGCTCGCGAATCGAATTCGATCATATGACACGAGGCGGGGGCTCCCAAGGACTCGGTCTCGGCACGGAGGAGGCACGATGGCAGATTCCCACCCGGCCCACGCGGCCGATGCGCTCGACGTCGATTTCGATCCGCGTTGCGTCGAATGTCCGCCCGTGAGCTATCGGGCGGCGATGAAGGCGATGGCCCGGCTGCGACATGGCTATGACGACCGTGCTGCGATGGAGTTCAAGCAGGCGCTCGAAGGCGATGAGGTCGAGCAGGCCTTCCAGCGATTTCTGGCGGATCCGGCGAGCGTCGCATTGCTCCGCTCGCGTCCCGTTCTGGCCGATGCCCTCGACGATTGGGACCGGCTCGCGACGCTTCCCGATGGCTCGCTCGGGCGGCGATACCATGATCTGGCCGCGCGTGACGGGATCCGGGCACGAGATCTCGTCGCCGCCGACGAAGCACTCACGTCGGAGCAGGGCGGCCTGCGTGATCCCGTCCGGGCCTGGCTGAATGCGCGACAGGTCGCGAGCCACGACCTGCTGCACGTGTTGACCGACTACGAGCGGGACGTGCCGGGTGAGCTGCTCGTGATCGCCTTCACGCACGCGTTCAACCCAAAGCGGATCTTTCCCGTCAGCTTCCTGCTAGGCCTGCTCGGCGTCCCCCCGCGACACCTGCCCGCGTTCCTTGTCGACGCGTTTCGTGCCTGGCGCCGCGGCCGTCGCTCGTCGATCGGAGGTGCCACGCACTGGGAAACGCTCCTGACGTTGCCGATCGAGCACGCGCGAGCGCGGCTGGGGATAACCAGCACGGCGGACGCCCACTGCGGCAGGATCTGGCGCGCCAATTCGGACGGCGCTGGCTGGAGGCGGGTCGCTCTTGGCCGAGGTCAATCCTGAAAGTCGGGCGCGCGACCTTCCTTGCGCGCCAGGATCGCTTCCTCGAAGTTCTTCGTCGTGAGTCGAGCGTAGAGCTGGGTGTGGCTCTCGAGCTCGACGGCATTCGCGAGGCTCCCCGACTCGAGCCCGGCCCACATGATCCGCTTCGTGAGCTGGACTCCGTTCGTGCTCCAGCCATTGATCCGGTCTGCCAGGTCGAGCGCCTCGCCGAGCAGCTGCGCGTCCGGAACACAACGCGAGACCAATCCGATCTCCGCTGCCTCCGCCGCCGAAACGTCCCTTCCGGACAGCATGATCTCGAAGGCACGAGACGATCCGATCGCGCGTGGCAAGAGGAACGACAGGCCGAGCTCCGGAGCGGTGAGGCCGTTGTTGATGCCAGCGGCCCTGAAATAGGCGGACTCCGCCGCGATCCGGATATCCGCGCCCAGCGACAGGCACATCCCGCCGCCGATCGCCGCACCATTGATTGCTGCGATCACGGGCTGGGGCATCCGACGCATCGCTGGCACGAGATCGGCGAGAATCGACATGGAGCGGGTCGCGATTCGGGTCAGCGTCAGACCGTCGATATTCGGAGGCGGAGCGGAATGTTGGGTGTCGGCGCCGGAGCAGAAGCCCCTGCCGGTTCCGGTCAAGACGACGACGCCGGTCTCGTTGTCGTGGGCGACCTCCTCGAGGGCTGCATGGACGGGGACGACCTGCTCGAAGGCCATGGAGTTCATCCGCTCTGGACGGTCCATGGTGATGAGCGTCGTGCCCGGCCGGGGTCGCGAGACGCGAACGAACTTCCGATTGCCTTCATCGTCGCGCGAATCGTCGAATCGGCCGTAGCTCAAGGTTTCCTCTTCCCCGCTCGAACGTTCAGCGGTCGTGTCGACGGTCGCGGCTACTCGGTGATCCCGAATCGTTCGAGCCCGTAGCAGGTGATGGCGTTGGTCCGCAGCACCATCTTGCACTCCTCGGCGTTCATGCCCGCCTGCGAGAAGAGCTCGTGGGCGATCTTCCGCGAGTGGGGGAACGTGCCGTCCGAATGCGGGTAGTCGGTCTCGAAGACGATCATCTCGATTCCGATCTCGTCCCGGTTCTTGAGTCCAGTCAGGTCGTCGAAGATGCAGGACCAGACCCGACCCTTCACCTGCTCGCTCGGTGCGATCGGGAACTCGACGCCGCCCACGCCGTCGCGCCAGACATTGTCCATGCGCTCGAGCTGGAAGGGCACCCAGCCCGCCTGGCTCTCCGCGAAGGCGATCTTGAGTCGCGGAAAGCGCGAGAGCGTCTGAGAGAAGATCCAGTCGGCGAGTGAGCCCTGTGCGTTGTGCGCGTAGAGCGACATGCTGGTCGCAAGGGGCGCATCGGGCGACGTCGTCGGCATCGAGGAGGACGATCCGATATGCATCGACACCGTCGTCTCCGTCTCTTCGCAGGCCTGCCAGAGAACGTCCCAGTCGCCCGTGTAGAGGCTCGGGAATCCGAGCTTCGAGGGGTTCTCGCTGAAGGCGATCGCATAGCTCCCCTTCGCCGCACAACGACGGACTTCGGCGGCGGCGAGCTGAGGATCCCAGAGCGGCACCAGGGTGAGCGGGATCAGTCGTCCCTTGCCGGCACCTGCGCACCAGTCGTCGATCATCCAATCGTTGTAGATCTTCAGGCACTCGAGGCCGAGCGCCTTGTCTTCGCGTTCGGCGAAGCCCTGACCGGCGAAACGGGGGAAGATGTTCGGGTAGTTGATCGCGGCCTGGACGTGATTGAGTGTCATGTCCTCGAGTCGCGCGGCCTGGTCGTAGGTGCCGGGGCGCATGTCTTCGTAGACCGCGGGCACGTTGCGCTGCTGCTTCTTCGGGATGCCGGCCGGTGCGTGGAGCAGGCCCGTCGGCGTCGCGAGGTCTTCGAAGAGCCAGACGTCACACCAGTCCCCGTCCTCGACATTGCGCGTGAATCCGTAGTGGCCGCCCGAAAAGTCGAGCTTCACCTTCTCCCGGGACACGCGCGGCCCGCGATCTCGCATGCTCGCCGGCAGCTGCTCCTGCCAGAGCGTCTTCGGCTCCATCACGTGGTCGTCGACCGAGATGATCTCGGGCAGATCCTGTTCCTGAGGCGTCACTTCACTCATGGTCTTCTCCTCGCTACGTGTCATCTCCTGGATGACGCGACGAATCCATCCATCCGGGGCCTCGCGGCCGGACCTTCGTCAGCCGGGTCGAACGACCTTGCCTGGCAGACCGCAGTCCGGCACGAGCTCTCCGTCGATCACGATCGGGACCCCGTTCACGATCGTTGCGTAGACGCCGACCGGTCGGCTCGACCAACGTCCCTCGCCGTTCGGGAAATCCTTCACGAACTCCTTCGAGCCCGGACCGATTTCGTCCGGATCGAAGATCATCAAGTCCGCCGCGTAGCCGGGCAGCAGCATGCCGCGGTCGGAGAGTCCGAGTAGCGCGGCGGGCTGCTGCGTCATCTGCCGGACGGCTTCCTCGAGATCCCACGCGCCCCATTCGCGCACCCAGTAGCGGAAGAACCAGGAGCTCCATTCGGCGCCGTCGTCGCGTCCGAGGTGCGCACCACCATCCGAGGTCCCGATGATCATGTGTGGATGCTGAGAGGCGACGAGTGTTCCCTGTCGCCACTCTTCCGTCTCCGTTCGCCAGATGAATTCGACGCCCAGGTCTTCGGCGAGCGCGATCTCCACCATCAGGTCCATCGGCGCCATGTCGCGCTCCGCGGCCAGCTCTGCGAGCGAGCGTCCCATCAGCTTCTGGTTCTCCGGCTTCTCGGCGTGGTGGATATGGAGCACGTCGAAATGCGGTGGCGGCAGCGTCGATCCCTTCGAGGCATCGCGATTCGGATGCTCGACCGAATAGCGGATCTCGTCGCGGAAGCTCGCATCCGTCAGCATCTCGACGCGCTCCTCGACGGAGCTCGCATCGTCGAAGAGGCGTTGGAACGCCGGCACGCCTTCGAAGAGGCTCGTACCCTCCTTCAGGCTGAAGCGTCGATTGAACGGCCGCGACATGAGCATGGAGTAGACGCCGGCGCCCTCGCGTCGTGCCCGGTCCAGGTACTCGCTCGTACGATCCCAGGTCGCCGTCGGCGCGTCGACCTTGCTCCTCGCGCCCAGCCCCTGGATGATGATCGGCAGGCGACTGTTGAGCGCGAGCTCGATCAGGAACGACTCGTCGTCGCCGTCGAGACCTCCGATCGAGCTATAGGGCAGGTAGGAGATCGAGCCGCGATTGGTGCGGCCGACTTCGCGGACGAGTGCGTCGAGCTCGGACTTCGACGCCAGCCGGCTCGGAATCGGACGGTCGGCCGCGTCGAGATGCGTCGGCGCATGAGACGAAGAGAGGCCGGCCGCACCGGCGGCCATCGCCTCGCGCACGAGCACGCACATGGCTTCGACTTCCGCATCCGTCGCCTCGCGTTCCGTGCAGTCGTCGCCCATGACCCAGCGGCGGATGTTGCTATGTCCGACGTAGAAGGCCGCATTGATGCCGAGCTGGCCCTCGCGATTCGCGATGAACTCGGGAAAGGACTCGAAGTCCCAGGGAATCGCCTCGAGCGAGCCCGGGGCCATGTCCTCGACGCGGGCGAAGATCTGGGTGATGAAGCCGCGGTCGGCTCGCTTCGCAGGCGCGATCGAGAAGCCGCAATTGCCTGCGAGGACCGTCGTGACGCCGTGGTAGCAGGAAGACGTGCCGTAGGGCTCGAAGGTGAGCTGTGGATCGTAATGGGTATGCGGATCGATGATGCCGGGTGCGACGACGCGCCCCGCCGCATCGAGAACACGCGTCGCCTCGGTCGCGGCGAAGCGACCGACGCCGACGATGCGACCATCGTGGATCGCGACATCCGCGCGGCGACGTGGCAGCCCCGTGCCATCGATGACGAGGCCGTTCGTGACGAGCAGATCGAACTTCATGCTTCTTCTCCTTCGAAGCAATCGAGCAGCAGCACGAGTGCCGCACTGACCTGCTCGAGGTCTTCCGTCGACAGCTTCGACAGCAGGCGATTCGCGCTGTCCGCGTACTCCGTCCCGGCCTTGCGCTCGACCGAGGCACCCTTTTGCGTGAGCCGGATGCGAGCGCGGCGCCCGTCCTCCCGATCGGTGAGGCGTTGGACGAGTCCCTGTCGTTCAAGGCGCGCGATCATCTTCGTGAGGCCACCGGGGGTACAGCCGAGCGCGCTGTAGAGATCGCCGGGCTCGAGCGTACGCGTGCCGCCGGCGCGTCGGAGCGCACCGAGGATGCTGTAGTCGCTCGGCGACAGGCTGAACGGCTTGAGTACCCTCTTCTGGAAAGCCGGCATCTGGAAGGAGAGGCGAGCCAAGCAGAGCAGTGGCTGCACGCGCGCGAATTCACGCTCGGGATACTCCTCCTGCCAATATTCTGCGATCTGGGCCAGCCATTCCGAAGCGCGCTGTGTGACCATCGAGAGAGCTTATTACTTTCCGGGAAAACTTTCCAGGAAAATTATTTTCCGGTTATACTTCAGGTAGTTGAGGAGCCCGCCATGTCCCACGCCGTGAACGATCCGAGCCTGCCCACGCTGGTGACGGTGGCTGCCGCGAACTTCGAGTCGATCCCACGCGACAAGACCGCGACACGCGAGAAGTTGATCGACTTCGTTTGCGACGCGGCCCACCTGGGCTGCGATCTCGTCGTCTTTCCCGAGCTCGCACTCGGCGGTTGTGCCGAGTGTCCCGACTGCGCTGCCCAGCGGAGCCCCTGTGCCTGGCATCTCGAGCAGGCCGAGCCGATTCCCGGCCCGTCGACGGAGGCAGTCGCGGCGGTCGCGCGTGAGCGGGACATCCACGTGATCTTCGGTATGGAAGAGCGGGACGCGGACGACCCCGGCACGCTCTACAACGCCGCCGTGCTGATCGCGCCGGATGGGCTCGTCGGGACCTATCGCAAGATCCACCTCGGCATTCCGCTCGAGACGAATCGATTCACACCGGGCGATCGGGTAACGGTCTTCGAGACCCGGATAGGCCCGATCGGCATCTCGATCTGTTACGACTTCTACAACAACCCGGAGCTCTCGCGAATCCTGGCCCTCAAGGGTGCGCGCATCCTCGTGAATCCGACTGGGAGCAGCGACCTTCCGGGCAAGGGGCCGATGATCACCTATACGACCCTCGTTCGGGCGCAGGAGAATCTCGTCTACGCGGTGTCCGCGAATCGCGTCGGCGAGGAGGGTGGGACCCGCTGGGCGGGCAACAGCGCGATCGGTGGCCCCCATTTCCCGGGCTTCGGCAAGCTCCTTGCGGAGGCAGGCAAGGAGGAGGAGCTGATCGTCGCCACGCTGAATTTCGATCAGCTTGCGGCCTGGTACGACTGGCTGCCCTGGCGTGAATGGCGACTCGGCCCCCAACGGCATGCCAGCGACCTGATTGCTCGGGAGTTCGCCGAGATCGTGGACAAGGCCGGACGTTAGTCCAGAGGTAGCCGGCGCGGGACGCGAAGCGTCGAGTGCCAACGGGAGGCGCGCATGCTCGATCGCTTGATTCGCAGAGGCACGCTCGTGGATGGGACCGGCGCCGCGCGCCGCACGGCGGATGTCGGCATTCGCGACGGTCGGATCGTCGCCGTCGGTCGCGTCGACGAATCGGCCCGCGAGACCTTCGACGCCGATGGCGCGATCGTCGCACCGGGCTTCATCGACATCCACACCCACTACGACGCGCAGCTGCTCTGGGATCCGGCCGCGACGCCTTCCTGCTTCCATGGCGTCACGACCGTCGTCGGCGGCAATTGTGGCTTCACGATCGCGCCGCTCGGCGACGATCGCGGCGACTACCTGCGACGCATGCTCGCGCGGGTCGAGGGCATGCCGCTCGAGGCCCTCGAAGCGACGGGGGCGTGGGGCTGGTCGACGTTCGCCGAATATCTCGATCGGCTCGACCGGCAGCAGGGCGGCCGAAAGAACGGCGACGCCGATCCGGCGGATTCGGGCCTCGGAATCAATGCGGGGTTTCTCGTCGGCCACTCCGCGATCCGGCGCGCCGTCATGGGCGAGGCCGCCGTGGGCGAGCCGGCCGACGCCGATCAGATCGACGCGATCGCCGCCCTCCTCGGACGCTGTCTTCGCGCAGGGGGCCTCGGGCTCTCGAGCGGGCGAACCCCCGTCCATCGCGATTGGGAGGGCGACCCCGTTCCCTCGTTCCACGCCTGTGACGAGGAGCTCTTCGCGCTCTGTCGAACGGTGCGGAGCCACCCGGGCACGACACTCGAGTTCGCGCCATCCCTGGCCGATTTCGACGCGACGGGTGATCTGATGATCGCCATGTCGCTCGCGGCCGATCGACCGATCAACTGGAACGTCCTGATCGTGAACGCCGAGCGGCCCGAGCAATACCGACGTCAGCTCGCCCTCTCGGATCGCGCATCGGCCCGGGGCGCGCGCGTCGTTCCGCTCTCCGTGCCTCATCCGATGGAGTTCTTCGTCGACCTGGTGAGCCCCTTCTTCTTCGGGGGCCTGCCCGGCTTCGGCGACGTCATGACGCTCCCGATCCCCGAACGCAAGCGCGCCCTCGCGGATCCTTCGTGCCGCGTCGAGATCAAGCGCGCGGTCGCCGAGGCACTCGAAGGCCCGCTGGCCGAATACGTCGACTTCGCTCGGATGGAGATCGCGCGAACGGCCAGGCCGGCCAACGAAGGACTCGCGGGGCGGATCCTCGGCGACGTGGCGACAGAGCGCGGCCTCGAGCCCGTCGACGCGCTACTCGACGTGGCACTCGCGGACGACCTTCGGACGCTCTTCGTACCGGTGCGCGTCGGCGACGACGAAGCGAGCTGGAAGATCCGCGGCGAGCTGCTGCTCGACGATCGCGTCGTCGTCGGTGCTTCGGATGCCGGCGCCCATCTCGATATTGGGACGGCCTTCGCCTACTCGACCCGGCTGCTCGGCGACGGCGTCCGCGAGCGGGGAATGATGACCCTCGAGCAGGCGGTCCAGCAGCTCGCACAGGTCCCGGCGCGACTCTATGGCTTTCGCGATCGGGGCGAGATTCGCGAGGGTGCGGTCGCCGATCTGGTCGTCTTCGACGCGGACCGCGTCGACCGCGGTCCCGTCGAGAGCCGCGCGGATCTCCCCGGCGGCGCCTCGCGGCTCTATGCCGAGGCCGAAGGCGTCGAGGCCGTCGTCGTTTCAGGCGTCGACGTCGTGCGAGGTGGTCAGCTCACGGGCGCGCGGCCGGGTCGTGTGTTGCGTTCGGGTCGGGATACCTCGACCGTTTCGCTATCGCAAGGCGACGAAGCTCCGCGACCCGAAGCGGGGGCAACGGTCCTGCGAGGCGAGCATACGCATGCCGGCGAATGGCATGCGTTCGAACGGGAAGGGCGCGTCGCATGGGCGTGTCCCTACGGCGCCAGATCCCGCGCTGCCTGCATTGCGTCGCCCGGCAGCGCCCCGACTTCCAGGATCATCGTGTCGATGCCCGCCTCGAAGTAACGCTCGATCTGCTCGCGACAGCGTTCGACCGGGCCGGCGATGATCAGCGCGTCGAGCAGAGACTCCGGGATCGCCGCAAGCGCCGCCTTGCGGTCGCCTCGTTCCCAGTGGCTCCACATCGCGGCAAGCTGGTCGCTTCGTCCGAGCCATTCCTGGTGGGCGCGGTAGGCGGGAACCGTGAGTGTGCCGGCGACCGCATAGCGGGCGACTTCGCGCGTCGAGGCCAGGTCGGTACCCGGCAGGACCATGATCCGGAGCACGCTCTCCGTTTCCCGGTGGCCCGCCGCGTCGTGCACGATCGAGGTCACACGTTCCACGTCGTCCACGGAGATCCAGTTCAGGATCACGCCGTCTCCTTCTCGTCCGGCGAGGCGGAGCATCTGCGGGCGCAGCGCGGCCACGAAGAGCGGCGGGGGCGGATCGCAGGGCGCGGCGAGCCGAAAGCGTCGTACGCTGAACGTCTCGTATTGCTCGTCGACGCGGTCGCCTGCGAGCGCTGCCCGTAGAAAGCGCAGGCCATCGCGCATCCGCTGGTACGGCTTCTCATACGGCTGGGCATTCCAGCTCTCGACGACGGTGGGAGAGGAGGCCCCGATTCCGAGCACGAAGCGACCGGGTGCCGCCTGCGCCAGACCGGCCGCGCTCTGCGCGAGGATCGCAGGACCGCGCGTCTGGACCGGGTGACAGGCACAGCCAAGCCGAAGCGACGGCGCCCAGCAGCTGGCGAGCGCGAGCGGTGTGAAGCCGTCGACGCCGTAGGCCTCGTTCGACCAGAGATCCGTATAGCCGAGCTGCTCGAGCTCGACGAACCATTCCCGCTGTGCATGGAGGGGGACCGTCTGGAGCGGCACGCCCATTGCGAGTCTTCTCACCTGGCTGTCACCCTCTCCGGGTCGATCGCCCTGGAAAGCTGCCGAGCGATCGGCTCCGTCCTCATGGAGTCTACGCAAGCGAAGGCTCGCCACAACGAAGCCTCCGACTTTGGACTCTCGCGGTCGCCGGGTCTGGGGAATCTTCGGGTCCGTTGTACTCCGGGCCGGGATGAGTTGGCCTTTAGCGGCCTCGCTCGCGCAGCGCTCCGCTAGGTTGCGCCGATGGGCGGCCTTCGATCGAACGGTTGAACGAAGCACGGAGGGTCGACCGCGGCATTCATTCGACGGGGGTGTGAATGAGCAGCGAAGATGCGCGAGTCGTGGAGCGCGTGGTCGATGGACGAACCTGGGAAGAGTTCTGCGACGCGCTCAAGGCAGCCGGCGCGGTCGTCCTCGCCGAAGATACGCCGAGGGATCCGCTCGTACGGGCGGAGGGCTGGCGGTACCTCACGCGGCTGACGCGCGCGGCGCTCGAGACGTTCGTCGAGGCGTCCGATGCACAGGCGCCTCAGTTCCAGCAGACGACGGGTCCGACCATCAAGATGGGGATGGACAATCCCGACAACGTCTACCTGAATGCGCCCGTGAACGGGACGTACGTATACGAGCTGACCGGGCGGCGCGGCACGGTGCATTACCTGGGGTTCGGTACGCAGGCGGGAAACTACGGCGCGACTGGCAGCTTGAACACGACGGGATCCCTCGACGCGTCCAACATGAAGATCGAGGCCGATGGGACGTTTCGGGTCGTCGCTTCGGCAGAGGAGCCGGGCGATGGCTCGAACTGGCTGCCGATGCAACCCGACACGCGGATGATTCAGATCCGTCAGACGCGCGTGGATCACCGAAACGAAGTGCTGGCGCAGGTCGACATCCGCCGGATCGACGGACCTGCCCAACCGCGTGCGCTCGAGCCCGCTCGTCTCGATCGGATGCTCCAGGGTGCGGCCGGCTTCGTGCGGGGATGTTCGGCGCTCTTCAAGAGCTGGGCCGACGGATTCGCCGAACATGTCAATCGATTGCCGCGATTCTCACCCGAGAAGGCGTCGCTCGCGGGAGGCGACCCGAATATCGCGTACTTCCACTCGGCTTTTCGGGTCCAGCCGAACGAGGTGCTCGTGATCGAGGCGACGCCGCCCGCCTGTGACTACTGGAATTTCCAGCTCGCGAACTACTGGCTCGAATCCCTCGACTATCGTCATGCCGACGTACATCTGAATCAGGGGACGGCGGTCTACGAGCCGGACGGATCCGTTCGTATCGTCCTCGCTCACGAAGATCCGGGTTGCCGCAATTGGCTCGATCTCGACGGCCGGGTCGAGGGCACCATGTGTTGGCGATGGGTTCGAGCGAAGGAGCATCCCGAACCGACCTGTCGCCTGCTCGCCCTCGGCGACTTTGCGCGAGAGCTCGAAGACGAGGGGGTGCACACCGATGCTTGACGCCGATTCGCTGGATAGCGAGACGCTGATCGCCACCGCCTGCGAGACCACGGATCTCGACGATCTCGGAGGGGACGAGTTCCGACCGGGGCTAGCGGCATTGATCGAGACCTATCAGGTAAACGAGTTCGACGAGCGAGGGCGCAAGCGGAACCGGCGACGCCTCTCCGGCATGCTCGTCACCCGTCTCTGGCTCGAGGATTGGTGGAAACGGCACCCCGAAGTGCTCGATCGGCCGATCGTCGCGCCTTGGGTTTTGACCGGGCTCCCGCGCTCGGGGACCTCCGCGCTCTTCAACGTCCTGGCCGCGGATCGGGCTGCGCGATCGCTGAAGCTGTGGGAAACCCAGTTTCCCTATCCGCCGGAGGGTTGGAGCAAAGTGGATCGCGGCAAGCCGGATCCACGTCGCGACGCGATCGAGGCCTACTATGCACGCGGCCGCGAGAAGAACCCCGACTTCACTCGGATCCACTTCGCGAGCGCCGACACGCCCGAGGAATGCGTTCTGATTCAGCTCTACTCGTTCGCGGGTGTGCAGCACGGAATCGAAGCGATGATGGAGCCCTACGCTTCCTGGTTCCGTGAACAGGACCAGCGCGTCGTGTACGAGACCCAGCGCAAGATCATGCAGCTGCTCGATTGGCAACGCCCCGGCGAACGTTGGCTGCTCAAGTCGCCCGCCCACTTGTGGGGCATCGACTCCCTGCTCGAGTCGTTTCCCGACGCGGCGATCATCTGGAGCCACCGAGCGCCCGCGGAGGCGATCGCCTCGATGTGCAGCATGATCGCGACACTCATGAAGACACGCACGGATCTCGCGCTCGCGGAGCTCGGTCCGGTCGTGATGGACTTCTATGCGACAGCCCTCGAACGGGGACTCGCGACCCGCGATCGACTCGACCCGGATCGCTTCGTCGACATCTACCACGACGATTTCGTCGACGCGAGCCTCGCGTCGGTCGAACGGATCTACCGCCAGTTCGACGTTGGTCTCTCACGCGAAACGCTCTCGGCGATGGACACCCACCTCAGCAAGAATCCGCGGCACGGCCATGGCAAGCACGACTACGACCTGGCGGAGTACGGGCTCTCCCTGGACGACATCAGGGCCCGGTTCGCGTTCTACGTAGAGCGATTCGCGCTCGATTGGGATTGAGTTCGGGGACGATCCCGCACTCGAACGCGCGTCTCCCGCGCTGTCCTCGCGGGCCGTGCGACTCCTTCGCCTTCGTCGAGAGTGCAACGATCTCACGGCGTCGGGTAGGACGAGATCGGGACGACGACGATGTGCGCGTTCTTGACCGAGCTTCTCGACCAGCTACCAGCCGCGGCGACGATCATCCTCTATGCCTCGCTCATGCTCGTCGTGAGCTGGCCCGTCTTCCTGCTGCTCGGTCGCCGCTGGGTTCCTGCCTCCGATCTGGGACATCTTCATCCACGCAAACGTTCGAATCGACGCCCTTGATCGGATCGCCCCCTTCTTCTCGACGCCACAGATCCACCGCATCCATCACTCGACCGGATTGTCGTCGGGCGAGCGCATCGAGATCGCCTGCGATGCACAGGGAGGTACGTTGCGCCGCGGCTGGCGCTGGCCTGGGCTGCGTGGTCAGAGTTGGACAGATTTCGGCCCGATCGCCGACCTCCCTCTCACGCCACCCGAGAAGGAGTCCACGATGGCCATTTCGTCCCGCTTGCGTCGATACCCCTACCTGCGAGCGACCGCGCTCGCGATCCTGATCCTGTCGATTCCGCTCGGCGTTCGGGCCGCCATCCTCCGCGTCACGGATTTCGTGGATGATACGGACACGTCGAACGGCACCTGTACGCTCCGCGAGGCGATTCTGGCCGCGAACACGAACCTCTCCGTCGATGCTTGCGGGTCGGGCTCGAGTAGCCAGGTCGACCGGGTGTTGGTTTCTGCCGGGACCCATCTCGTGGATCTGAGTGGCGCCGTCGGCGATCCGAACGGCCAGCTCGAGATCACGGAGGCAGTCGTCCTGGCGGGCGCCGCCGCGGACTACAGCGTCGTCCAGGCGCTCCCGGGCGCGAATCAACGGTTGCTCGAGATCCGACACGCGTCGGGTCGCGTCTCGGTCGAGCGCTTGGCGCTACGAGGCGGCGACGCGACGAATACCGGCTTCGGCGGTGGGATCCTGTACAACCGGCCGAGCGGCGACGGCGAAACGAGCTTGCATGAAGTCGAGCTCACGAGCGGCAAGGCCCGCATCGGAGGTGGAATCTACAACACGGGGCCGCTCGCAATCGATCGCAGCCGCGTGGTGGGCAACGAAGTCGTCTCCCTGCCGATCGAAGGCGGCAATCATGGTGGCGGCGTCTTCAGCGGTGGCTCTGCAGCCCAGCTCGTGGTCCTCGATAGCGAGATCGTCGCGAACGAGGCTCATCGGTCCGGTGGCGGGGTCTACTGCCTGAATGGCCTGTGCGAGATCGCGCGCTCGAAGATCAACGACAACGTGGCTGGCTCGCAGGGAGGGGGTCTCTTCGTCGCGAGTGATCAGTTCTTCGGCGAGTATCTCGAGATTGCGCGCAATCGCGCGAGCGAGGGGGCGGGCATCCACCTGGGCGCGATGGTCGAGCTCCAGCGATCGACGCTCGTCGACAACGTCGCGACCTCGAAGGGCGGCGGCGTCTACGATGGCTTCGGCGCGTTCATCCGCTTCAGTACGATCACGGGAAATAGCGCGCCCTTCGGAGCCGGGGTCTACGCCGACACGAACCAGACCCTGCTCGATTCGGACACGATCGCTCGAAATCTGGGCTACGGCATTCACAACGTCGCGGGTGTCTTTCTCGAGAACACGATCGTCGCCGAGAACACGATCGCCAACTGCGGTGGCGAGCCGGTCGCGTTCGGCGCCTACAACATGGACAGCGGCACGACCTGCGGTCTCGTGTCGACATTGCAGGTGCCGAATTTTCCGGCCACGGACCCGATGCTCGACGTGCTGCGAGACAATGGTGGCCCGACGCCGACGCTGGCGCTCTTGCCGGGCAGCCCGGCGATCGACGTCGTGTCGACGGAGATCCGTACGAATTGCGAGAAGATGGTCGACCAGCGCGCCTACCATCGCGGCCGGCCGCGCACGCAGAACGCGAACGACGAGGACGTCTTCTGGTGTGATATCGGCGCGTTCGAGGCGAGTCATCCCTTCGTGGTCGACAGTCTCGTCGACGCCGTCGATGCCGACCCCGACGACGACCTGTGTCGGACGGTCGGGGGCGAGTGCACGCTACGCGCGGCGATCCAGCAAGCAAACGAGATCTACGGGCGCGTCGAGGTCTGGCTCGGCCCTGGCCATCACGTGCTCACGATCCCCGGCGCCGACGAAGGCGAGTCCGAGACCGGCGATCTCGACGTCCACCATCCGATCACGATCGTGGGTGCCGGCGTCGCGGCGACGACGATCGACGCGGGCGAGCTCGACCGGGTCTTCGATCTCGGCCTGCCGGAGAACGTCATCCCGATCGGCGACTTCCGGCCCAAGACGACATTCCTGCGGGACCTCCGCATCGTCGGTGGCGACGCGGGCGACGAGAACGGCGCCGGCATTCTGGCTCGCGACGCGCTGCGAGTCGAGAATCTCGAGATCAGCGGGAATCGAGCGAGTCGTGGCAGTGCGATCGCCAGCAACCGTGACGGCTCCTTCGCAAGCGGCTCGGACCACCCCGTCGAGGTGATCGGGACGACGATCGCTCGGAACGGCGGAGCCCTGCCGCTCTATCTCGCCAACGCCCGGGTCGAGAGCAGCAGTCTCGTCGACAACCTGCAGGACGTCAGCCGCAACGGCGGGGCGGGCGAATTCATTCGCGTGCGCATGCGAAACAGCACGGTGAGCGGGAATCACGCGAGCGCGACCGGTGCCTTCTTCGCCGGCTCGGCGATCATCGAGAACAGCACGATCTACGACAACACGGCGGACTTCGAATCGGGCGGCGTGTTCCTGCTCGAGCACTCGATCTTTCGCAACACGATCATCGCGAATAACGTGGGCGAGGGCAGGCAGGTCGACAATTGCTCGATGAACCCATCCGCTTCGACCTCGTTCGGGTACAACATCTCCGACACCGACGCCGCTGATTGCGCACTCGACGACACAACGGACCTAACGGAGACCGATCCCGAGCTGGCCGCATTGACCGTGACCTTCGGACTGACCGCGACCCATGAGCCCCTCCCCGGAAGTCTGGCGATCGACGGGGGGGACGATGCGGGCTGCCCCACGTACGACCAACGCGGTCTACCACGACCGCTCGATGGTGACGAGGACGGCAGTGCGCGATGTGACGTCGGCGCAGTCGAGGTGCCGGAGCCCGCTCCTGCGATCGGACTCCTGGCGGGGGCTGCGTGGCTGCTCGGAAGGGCGCGCCGTCGCGCGTGAGGAGCGTTCGGCTCGCTCTGTCTCTCGGGGAGCTCCATCGCGTCATGCGGGTTTCGATATCCTCTCGTCGCGATCCGAGGAGTCCATCATGTCCGAAGAGCACGTCACGCTTTGTCGCTTCTGCGGTGCGTTCTGTCCGATCCGTGTCACGGTCGAGGGCGGTCGCGCGACCGGCGTCGTCGGCGTCAAGGAAAACGAGCTCTATGCCGGCTACACCTGCATCAAGGGTCGCGCGCTGCCCGATCAGCACAACGATCCGAATCGCATCCTGCACACGTTGCAGAGGAATGCGGGCGGGGGGCACGATCGGATCTCCGTCGAGACCGCGATGGACGAGGTGGCCGATCGGCTCGCTCGCATGATCGACGAACACGGTCCGCGGTCGGTCGCGCTCTACTCGGGCACCTACTCCTATCTATACACGGCTGGCGCGGAGCTCTCGAAGTCGTTCATGCGCGCGATCGGGTCACCCATGCTGCTCGATCCGTCGACGATGGACCAACCGGGCAAGCCGCTCTCCCTCGGATTCCACGGCCGTTGGGAGGCGGGGCCGCAGTCATTCTCGGACGCCGACGTCTGGATGCTCGTCGGGACGAATCCGATCGTCTCGCGTTGGGGCGGGATTCCCCACTCGAACCCGGCCAAGCAGCTTCATGACGCCAAGCAGCGGGGCATGAAGCTGATCGTCGTGGACCCGCGGCGCTCGGATTGTGCGCGCAAGGCCGACGTCTTCCTGCAGCCGAGGCCGGGCGAGGATCCGACGCTGCTCGCGGGCATGATCCGGGTGATCCTCGAAGAGGATCGACTCGACCACGACTTCCTGGCCGAGCACGTCGAGGGGCTCGATGGGTTGAGGCAGGCGGTCGCGCGCTTCACCCCCGACTACGTGGCCGCCCGGGCCGACGTGCCGGAAGAACGGGTCGTCGAGGCGGCCCGGGTCTTCGCGGCCGCCGAGCGGGGGATGGTGAGCTGTGGGACGGGGCCCAATATGGCGCGCCGCGGGACGCTGACCGAGTACCTGGTCCTCGTCCTCAATACGCTCTGCGGCCGCTGGGTTCGCGCGGGAGAGCGGGTGACGAATCCGCTCGTGACGCTGCCGCCGATGTCGTGGCGAGCGCAGGCGCTGCCCCGGCCGGAGAAGGTCTACGGCTTCGGAGAGAAGATGCGCGTGCGCGGTCTCTCGGAATCGCTCGCGGGCCTTCCCATCTCGGCGGCGGCCGACGAGATGTTGCTCGAGGGCGAGGGTCGGATCCGCGCGTTGCTCGTGCTCGGCGGCAATCCGATGGCTGCCTGGCCCGACCAGCTCCGCACCCATCGCGCGCTGCAGGCGCTCGAGCTCTCCCTGAGCTTCGATCTCACGATGTCGGCGACGGCGAAGCTGTGTGATTACGTCGTCGGACCGAAGCTATCGCTCGAGTCACCGGCGATCACGCAGATGCACGAGCTTCTCGGCTTCTATGGCGTCTCGCACGGCTACCCGGCTCCCTACGCACAATACGCGAGCAAGGTCGTCGATCCGCCGGCGGGCTCCGAGGTGATCGAGGAGTGGGAGTTCTTCTACGGACTCGGCCAACGGATGGGTCTCGCGCTCGACATTCGCGGAAACGCGCTCGACATGACGCGCAAGCCCACGAGCGACGAGCTGATCGAGCTCCTTTGCGTCGGCTCGCGGGTTCCGCTCGACGAAGTCAAGCGATACCCGAATGGACACGTCTTCGACGACCCCCCGGTCCTGGCGACGCCACGCGAAGAGGGCTGGTCGACTCGCCTCGACGTGGGATCGCCCGAGATGATGCGAGAGCTGGTCGAGGTGCGTGACGAAGCGTTCTTCGCACATGCCGGCTACGACGCGACGCCCGTTTACAGCCATCGTCTGATCAGTCGACGCATGCACAACTTCTACAACTCGAGCGGCCAGCATATCGAGCGCTTGACGCGCGAGTTCTCCTACAACCCCGCCTTCATGCACCCGGAGGACCTGGAGGCGTTGGGCTTCTCGTCGGGCGAGGTGATCGAAATCCGCTCGGCGGACGGCGCAATCGAGGGGATCGTCGAGCCCGACTCGGACGTGCGTCGCGGCGTCGTCTCGATGGCGCATGCCTGGGGTGGTGCGCCGAGCGACGACGACAAGCTTCGCACGATCGGGTCGAATACGGGGCGCCTCAGCTCGGTTGCTGGACGACTCGACCCCCGTTCGGGTCAGCCCCTGATGAGTGCGATTCCCGTGAATCTCGCCAAGGCAGGGGTCGCCTAGCGCGTGCGTACGGATTCCGGTGCGACGGACTCGAGGATGGCGCGAAGGACGTAGTCGAAGAACTCGTCGAAGTCGATCGACCAGGCGCTTTCGGACCGCGTGATCGGCCAGACCTTGCGTGCGTCTTCGGGAAGCTGGTCGAAGATCGTTCTGGCGAAAGCCCGGTTCGTCTCGCTCGGTGTTCCGCGGCTCATGACCTCGCTCTGAGCGACGGACGTCACGAGATGCAGGACGGTCTGGGTTGCGAAGACGAGGTCTTTGCCGGAAAGGCCCGCTTCACACAGGAGTGCTGCGATCAGGCCGTTCGCCCGCGCGATGAAGGGCGTGGCCCAGGGTGACCCGCCGCCGTAGATGCCGAGCTCGGGGTGACGCGCGATGCGGTCGCGAATCGCCGTCGCGAGCTCGAGGAAGCGCTTCTCCCAGCTGCCGGAGGTCGGTGCCGAGAGCTCCACGATCTCGGAGGCCAGACGACCCACCTCCACGAGCAGCTCGTCCTTGTTTTCGAAATGGCGATAGAGCGCGGCGACATCGACACCGAACAAGCCGGCGACCTTGCGCATCGACAATGCCGAGGCGCCCTCTCGGCGAACGATCTCGATGGCCGCGGCCGCGATCTTCTCGCGCGTGAGCGGTTTCGAGTGGGCGCTCGTCCGGCTGGATTTCCGTCGCGACGCGGGGGACATCGGTCGCCTCTGGATAGCCCAACACGAACGCTGAGTCATCACCGTTGACAGCGAGCCAGCCCCCGCGCTCGCTTCGTCGCGACACGCGTTCACGATCTTCGAGAGCGACGCGGTGCGATAGGGGCGCGTCGCGATTCCGTGCGCGATCTGGGAGAATCGGGGTGCGACGGGAACCTCGATCCGCGCGGGGAGCACGGAATGACGCACGATTCCGAGAGCCGCTTGATGGACGGCACGGCATGGGAGGACTTCTGCGATCGGCTGAAGGAGGTGGGTCGTTCCGTCATGCGTCCGGAGGTACCGGCAGATCCGTTCACGCGCGCCGAGGGCTACCGATATCTCACGCGCGTTCTGCGATCGTCCTTCGACATCTTTACGGAGCATGCCAATCCCCTCTTTCCCGTTCTCTATCGCCCGTGCGACGAGGTGGTGAAATACGGTGGAGACGATCCCGACAAGTACCTCCAGAAATGCGTGGTCTCGGGCGACTACGACTATCGAATCCGGGGAACGCGGGGAACGGTCCAAGCCGTGAGCTTCCTGACTCAGGGCAGCAATTTCGGCCAGGGCGGGACGATGCTGCCGACCGGATTCCTGGACACGGATCGCCTCGTCGTCGAGCCCGACGGGACCTTCGAGATCGTCGTGAGTGCGCGCGAGCACCCCGGCAACTGGCTGCCGATGACACCCGATAGCCAGGCATTGCTGATTCGACAGACCTTCGGCGATCGATCGAAGGAGGAGATCGCGCAGATCCAGATCGAATGCCTGCACGGCCGGTCGTCACCCGATCCGCTCGATCCCGAGAGATTCGTCGAAGGGCTCGACGCGGCGGTCGGCTTCCTCGACGGCACGGTGAATCTCTTCTGCGACTGGGCCGAGCGATACCAGGCACACCCCAACGCGCTCCCGCAGGAGGATCCCGAGATCTGCCGTCGTGTCGGTGGGGATCCGGCGATCGCCTACTTCAACTCCTATTGGTCGTTGGCCGAAGACGAAGCGCTCGTCGTCGAGCTCCCACGCGTACCGGAATGTCGCGCCTGGAGTCTTCAAGTCTGCAACTACTGGATGGAATCGCTCGACTATCGATACCATCGCACGAACGTCAACAAGGAAACGGCGCGCGTCGAGCCCGACGGCAGCGTACGGATCATCGTCGCGGCTCGCGATCCCGGCCATTCCAATTGGATCACGACCGCGGGACACGCGAACGGGACGATCCTGTTTCGACTGACTGGCGCGGCGCAGCTCGTCGAGCCCGAGACCCGGGTCGTGAAGACGAGCGAGCTCGAGCGGGCGCATTAGGCACGCCTCGCGAGGGGGACGGATGGTGATTCGTACGGGCTTCATCGGGCTGGGCATGCAGGGAAAGCCCATAGCCGCGCACCTCGCGCCCGCCGGCTTGGAGACCGTCGTCTACGACCTGGTCGAGGCGCCCGTTCGCGAGGTCGTTGCGACGGGTGCGCGCGCGGCCCGGACGCCGCGCGAGGTGGGCGAGGGCGCCGACGTGATCGGCATCTGCGTTCCCGAGGACGATCATGTCCGGTCCGTCCTCGGCGGAAACGAGGGTGTGCTGGCTGGTGCGGCCGAGGGCACGGTCGTGCTGGTGCACAGCACCGTGCAGCCCGACACGATCGCCGAGC
Organism: Myxococcota bacterium; assembly: GCA_965223565.1. Classification (GTDB taxonomy): domain Bacteria; phylum Myxococcota_A; class UBA9160; order UBA9160; family UBA4427; genus UBA4427. The sequence goes on from CBDCWV010000015.1 coordinate 768,119, forward strand.
TGGCCGAGACGGCCGCAGCCCAGGGGGTGCGTCTGTACGACGCCTGCGTCTCGGGCAGCGACACGGGCGCGGCCGCAAGGAAGCTGACCTACATGGTCGGCGGAAACGAGTCGGAGCTCACGGGCGTGCGGCCCTATTTCGAAGCGACGACCGATCTCGAGGTCCTCTATTGCGGCGCGATCGGAAACGGCTGTCGCCTCAAGCTCGCACTCAATACGATCACCTATATCGAGTGGGCGGCGGCCTTCGAGTCGGCGCAGCTCGCCGTCGCCACGGGACTTCCGATCGAGCTGCTCGAGAAGGCGGGTCGGTCGAATGGCCAGCTGACACCGATGATGCAGGCCTATCTCGACGGAATCGTGAAGGCGACGCCGGAACAGGTCGGCTCGAAAGACATGCAGGCCTACCTCCGTCGCAACCTGTTGATCGCGGAGAAGGATCTCGCCTGGGCATTGGCGTTGGCGCGCAGATCCGGGATCACGATGCCGGTCGCGGGTCTGATCTCGCAGCACATGGCCAGGCTCTATCGGGTCGAGGACGAGGGGCGGAGGTAGTCTCTCGCGATGGCCCCGCTGCGCGAGTCGAAGGACGTCTGCATCATCGGCACGGGCGCGGCGGGCGGTGTCTGGGCCGACGTCTGCACGCGCGTGGGACTCGAGGTGGTCGCGCTCGAACGCGGACCCCAGCTCGGGCCCGCCGAGTTCGCGACGCACGACGAATTCAGCAATATCTATCGCAACGACGGCTTCGCGCCCGAATGGCGGGACACGCTTCGCACGAAGGCGGGGGAGGATGCACGGCTCGGTCGGTCGACGTTGCTCGCGCAGTGCGTCGGCGGGGGCACGGCCCATTGGGGTGCCGTGAGCTGGCGTTTTCGGGAAGACGATTTCGCACTTCGTACGCGGGGCGGCGCGATTTCCGGCGCGAACGTCGCCGATTGGCCGATCGGCTACGCAGATCTGGCGCCCTTCTACGATCGGGCCGAGGTGCGCCTCGGCGTTGCCGGGCGTGCCGGCTCGAATCCCGTCGAGCCGCCCCGGGGCGTGGCCTATCCGAATCCGCCCCATCCGCCCCGGCTCGCGACCGTTGCGGTCGAACGCGGCGCCAAGGCGCTCGGCTATCGCCCCTTCCCGACGCCGATCGCGATCAACTCCCGAGCCTACGGGGGCCGCGCCGCTTGCATGAACGGCGGGCAGTGCTCGAATTTCGGCTGTCCCGTACACGCCAAGGCGTCGACGCTCGCGATTCACGTGCCGGCGGCGCTCGCGACGGGGCGCCTCGACCTGCGCACGAACGCGCGCGTGACAGAGCTCGTCGTCGGGGCGGATGGGCGCGTGAAGTCGGCGCGTTATGTCGACGCGTCCGGTAGGGAGAGAGAAGTACGCGCGCGGACCTTCGTCGTCGCGGCGGGTGGCATCGGCAGCCCGCACCTGCTGCTCGCCTCGCGTACCGCCCGCCATCCGCAAGGCCTCGCCAATGCCTCGGGTCTCGTCGGTCGCAACCTGATGTTCCACATCTTCTCCTATGTCGCCTTCGAGCTGCCGGGTCCGTCGCTGGGGGCACTCGGGCCGAACGGCATGGTCGCGATCGATGACCTGCATCCGAGCGATGCCACACGCGGCTTCGCGCGAGGGGCCGTCATCTTCGAAGCCGCAGAGCCCGGGCCGCTCTGGGCTGCCTTGAAGGCGCCCGACTACCTGGGTTCGTCGACGGGTGCCTGGGGCAAGCCGCTCAAGGATTATCTGCGCCGCTTTCCGCACTTCGGTGGGCTGATCTCGATCGGCGAAGACCTGCCCCAGCTGGAGAACCGCATCGACCTCGATCCTGATCACGTCGATTCGCAGGGCATTCCGCTTGCTCGCATCACCCATCGGAGTCACCCGAACGATCTCGCACTCGTCGCCTACTTCGAGGAGCGCTCGCGTGCGATCGCGGCGGCCGCGGGCGCCGTCAAGACCTGGAGCTTCGACTTCAAGTTCGCGAAGGGCGGCACCGGACACCTGATGGGGACCTGTCGCATGGGCAGCGACCCCGAGCATTCCGTCGTCGATGCGGATTGCCGCAGCCACGAGATTCCGAACCTCTACGTGCCAGATGCGAGCTGCTTCCCGACCTCGGCGGGCTACAACCCGACGCTCACGATCTTCGCGAATGCGGAGCGCGCCGCGACGAGGTTCCTCGCGCGCCGCAAGCGCGCAGAAGAGGCCTGACATGCGCGACGACCGACGACCCCTCTCGCGTCGCGCGTTTCTGGCGGGAACCACGGGTCTCTGGATCTCGGTCGCGCTGCCGCGCCCTCGGACTGCCGCCGCAGCAGCAGCGAGCGCAGCACCTTCGACGCTCACGACCGCGGAGTGGCGATGCGTCGAAGCGATCACGATGCGGATTCTGCCGACCGACGACACGCCCGGGGCGCGCGAGGCCGGCTGCGTGAACTTCATCGACAAGGCGCTCGCCGCGGAGGATGCCGATGCACTCCCCGCCTATCGCGCGGCACTCTCGGCGCTCGATCGAGATTGCCGCGAGCGCTTCGCGCTTCCCTTTGCCGAGCTCGGGACGGAGATCCAGGACGCCGTGCTCGTCGAGCTCGAGACGGGAAGGATCGAGCGCTGGCAGGCGGACGGAGCGCAGCCCGAGGCGTTCTTCGCGACGATTCGGATGCACACGATTCTCGGCTTCCTGCTCGATCCGCGGCACGGCGGCAATCGCGACTATGTCGGCTGGAAGACGATCGGTTGGCCCGGACCCGTGCACGCGCTCGGGGGTGCCGATGCGGATCAGCTGGCGGGCCGTCGTCGCGTCGTTCCGATCTGGGAGCGTGTGACGACGACGCCACACGATCCCCAGGAAGACTGATCGCGTACGAAGAGCGGATTACCCGCTGGAGGACGGATCCGCGTTGCTTCGGACGCGATCAATTCGATGCGGCGACCACCCCGGGTGCACCATCGTTGGTGGTACCCGCGCCGAGACCGCCCGCGCCGGCGGCACCGCCGCTCGTGGTCAGATTCGAATCGGCGAGCGTGGCACCCGGCGCGCGGAAGATCCCGTAGGCCGGACCGCCTGCGCCACCACCACCGCCGCCACCTTCGCCACCCGTGCCGCCTGATCCACCAGCGCCTCCGTCGCCGCCTGCGACCCCCAGCCCCGAGCTGTCTCCCTGTCCTCCGACTCCGGCGAGTCCCGCCGCTCCGCCCGCTCCGCCTGCACCCCCGTCGCCCCCATCGCCGCCTGATCCGAGCGCGATCGAGACCTGATCGATCGCACCGCCGTCGCCGACGACGAAGACCCCGAACGAGCCGCCGCCGGCGCCACCGCCCGTTCCGGGCTCGCCCCAGCAGCCACCTGCGGCACCGCCGCCTCCGCCACCACCGCCGCCGTTCACGGTGGTGATGATAGAGATTTCGTAGCCACCTCCTCCCCCACCACCGCCGCCGCTGCCGCCTGAGGAACCTGCAGCTCCAGCCTGGCCATCGGAGCCCGACCAGAGATCCGCCACCACGCCGCCGCCCGATCCGCCCGGTCCCTCGGTTCCGTTGTTGCCGTCGCTACCGTCGCCGCCGGGTTGACCGGGCTGACCAGCGTTGCCGTCGCCGTACAGTCCCCCGGTACCCCCGCCGTTGCTGCCCGGACCCGCACCGTCAGCGCCGTCGTTGCCCGTCGTTGGTAGGTCGTCGCCTCCCATCCCGCCGCTGCCGCCCGGCACGCCGCAGGCGCTCGATCCACCCGCGCCCCCGGCTCCGCCGTTCGATCCGGTTCCGTTCGCGCCCGCCCCGCCGTTCCCACCACTCGCGCCCACCGCGCCAGCCGCGCCGTCCAGACCGTCCTGCCCGTCGCCCGCGACGACGACGGCCTGCGACAGCAGGAAGGCCGGCGAGTTGCGGATCCAGACGCCGTAGCTGCTGCCGCCCGGCGTCGTCGGATTCACGGGTGCGATCTGCACGTGCGCGAGGGTCGCGCTCGACGCCACGCCGTCCGCGATCACGCCGCGGTCGTCACCCGCGATCAGCGTCGTACCGATCCCCGGCCCGCTCCAGGCGGTGTCGTAGCCGCCCATCACGTCGATCCCGCCCAGCATCGAGACGGTCTCGGCGTAGGTTCCCGCCTGCACGCGGACCTCTGCCGGCGCGACGATCGAGGCCTCGCCAATGGCGAAGTTGATCGTCGCGCACGGCGAGGCCGTCGAGCCGCAGCCTGCGGTGTCGATCCCCGTCGGTGCGACATGGACGGCGGTCACGCAGATGCCGCAGTCGCCCGTACAGCTATTGCAATCCTCGGAGGCGTCACAGATCGTGTCGCCGCAGACGGCACAGGCGGCGCCCTCACAGGCATTGCCCGAGAGCGCGAGGGTGAGACCCGTCGCGACGATCTGGGGATTGGCCGTGCCGCCGTTGTTGCCGGCGAGCACGTTGTCGGCGTAGCCGACGCCCGCGGCGAGATCGAGCCCGACGCTCCCGTTTCCCGACACGGAGTTGTTCTGCACGCGACTGCTCGCGCCCGCCACGATACCGGCGGCGCCGTTCGCGACGCTGTGGACGGATTCGACGCTGCCGAACGCGCCGACCGAGATGCCGGCTTCGGCGTTCCCGGTCGCGCGTACGCGGTCGACCGTCGCGTGGTCGCCGAGCGAGAGACCGCCGCTGCCGAGCCCCGTGATCGTTCCGTTCGTGACGGTCGTATGCGTGGCCGAAGAGGTCACGCCCAGTCCGCTTCCCTGGCCGGCACAGCTGACGGGATCCCCGCCGCACAGGGCGGGACCGATGATCGAGAAGCCGTTCAGGTCGAGGTGGACGAAATCCGCGGTGACCTCGATCGCCGTCACGTCGCTCGCGCCGGACTCGCCGCGCAGGTCGAGGTTCGAGGTCAGGCGATAGCTACCCGCTTCCGAGAGCGTGACGGGATAGCCGGGAAGATCGGCTGCCGAGATCCCGCCGTCGGCCACGTCGGTCGTGTTGATCTCGACGACGCCGTCGACGGCATGTGAGGTCGTGGCGAGAAGGATCAGCGAGGTGAATGCGAGCCCGAACGGGGCCCAGGCACGCGATCGCGGGGTCGGTTGCTTCAGCATGGTCGAAATCCTTTCGCTCGTCGGTCGCTCAATGGTCTCTCGGACCATCGGATGTGGTTCGGCGGCGCAGCGCAATCGTCGCGCCGCAGAGAAGCGAGCCGACCAGCAGGACGACACCAAGCGGTGTCGTTCCCGGGACGTCGACGACGGGCGGCATCGTCGGATCCGTACCCGCGGCGACCTCGGCCCCGTCGTCGATCCCGTCGCCGTCCGTGTCGGCGACCAGGGGGTCGGTCCCCGTATCGTTCGCGTCGACGAAGATGCCGGTCCCCGTCTCGACGCCGTCGAGGAGTCCATCCCCGTCGCTGTCGGGATCGGCCGGATCGGTGCCCGCCGCGAGCTCAGCATCGTCCGAGAGCCCGTCTGCGTCGGAATCGGCGTCGACGCGCAGGGCGTCGACGTCGGCAGGCCGCTCGATTGCGCTCGCGCCGTCGTAAACGGACGTCACGAGACCCGTCGCGAGCTCGACCTCGAGCACGTCATCGCTGTCGAACGCGACGCCGGTTCGTTCACCCGAGCCGTCGAAGGAGACGAAGAGTCGATCCGCCACGGCTGCGTAGTCCACCGCGTCGAGGTCCAGTCGTCGATCGAATCCAGCACTCGTCGCATCGAAGAACAGCGAAGTCGTCACGCCGTCCCAGCGAACGAGATCCTCGTCGGCGAAGCGCAAGCCGCCGATTTCCGTCGAGACGTCGAACGAGAGCAACAGGTCGGCTCCAGCGAGGGCAATCGCGTCGATACCGACGCCCGCCGGCAGACCCGCCGCGCTCGCGTCGAAGGCGAGCGAGAAGACGCCGGCCTCGAGCCGCACGACGTCGCCTCTCCGCACGACGAGCGAGCCGCCGGCGACGTAGGACGCGTCGAGCGCGAAATATTCGGTGTCGCCCATTCGGTCGTACGCGACGAGATCGGCTGCAGGCGGCAGATTGGCGATTTCGCCGAGTGCGATTCCACCGTCGAGCGAATCGACGAGCCATTCGTGGTCGCGCACGCGGAGAGCATTGCCGCTCACGGAGACGTCGTACGAGGCCTCGACGCGGACGAGCGCGATCGCGGCGCCGGCGGACTGCGTCGTGCCGCTCGCGGTGAGGAGCACGAGCGCGAGGAGCCCGAGAGGAACGAGCTCGAGCGAAAGGAGCGGGCGAGCGAATCGAGCGGATCCGGCGAATCTGCGAAGGAAGCCTCGCCCGGATCGCCCCCGCGGCGATCTTTCAGGTCGAGACGCGCGAGCGCTCGTCTCGGTGTTCATACGAAATCGAACCCGTCGCGTGGCTTCATCTGATCGATCCGGCTCGCCTGGGCGAGGCCGTCGTCGACTCGGCGCCGTGCCGTCCTGCTGGCGGGCTCGCTCGCACGACCCTAACAGGACTGCACCGCGATTCGGCCCCGCTGGGTCGCCCGATCGCGGATCATCAGGGAAACATCAGACAGGCAAGGGAGGCGGGGACGGCGACTCGACGGGACGCGCCACCCGGACGTTACGCGCTAGCCTCGGCCGATCGATGAGGAGGTCACTAGCCATGTCCGATCGAGAGCCCGTGGTCGCCCAGAAAACTCCCTACGAGGTCGAGCTGGAGGCCGGGCAGGCCCAATTCTGGTGCGCCTGCGGTCGCAGCCAGAATCAGCCCTACTGCGATGGGTCTCACAAGGGAACGGGCTTCACGCCTCTACGGGTGGAAGTCGACGAGGCCGGCCGCCAGTTTCTCTGTGGCTGCAAGAAGACGGCGAATCCGCCCTTCTGCGACGGGACCCATCGCCGTCTCGACTGAGCCGGGTCCGGGAAGCCTGACGCGGTCGGGTAGGGGGCGAGGGCCCGAGGCGATCGGCGGACCGCACTCCGCGCGATGGCGGCCGTTTCGCGGGGACGACGTCGATCGCGATCAAGGCGACGACGAAGGTGACGACGCGACGAGAGCTGAGAGGCGGCTGGCGTCGTGGAGATCAGACGCCCGGCAGGAAGAGCTGGCCGAGTGCGACGACCCAGCCTGTGAGCAGCAACATACCGATCGTGACGCAGATTCCGGATTCAATCTTCTGGACGAGCTTCATGGTTGGGTCTCCCTCGACTATTGTCGTCATCTTCGGCTCGTTTGTGTCACGAAAAAATGAAGCAGATCACAGAATTGTCAAATATCTGAGGTCGATTCGTCGCAATAAGAGTTCAAAACCCCCCATCTCTTGTCGCAGAATCTTCGATTCCACCGGATTCGGTCGCGGGTGGGGTGTGGGGCGAGGCGGGTCAGGCGGCGGGCGGGTATCGGCGCCCGCCCGCCGCACGGCTCCGGTCCGCTATTGACAGCTGCCGACGGTGCCCGCTGCGTTCGAGCACGCGTTCAGTCCGCCGTCGGTTCCGCCCAGCACGGGTGGGTTCGTGCAGTTCTTGACGAGTCCGTTTCGAATGAACGTCGTCCCGGCGATCGTGGAGATCCCGTTGCCACCGTTCTCGCTGATCGAGTTGCCGGTGATGAGTCCATTCGGGTCGGCCAGAATCCCGGCGTTGTCGTTGAAGGCGATCGTGGAGTCCTCGACGAGGCCCCCGTTGCTGATCGCGATGCCGTTGTCGCCGTTTCGGTAGACGATCGCGCGGCGGATCGTGGCGCCCTGACCGGCCGTGAGAATGCCGTTGAATGCGTTGTCGACGACGGTGAGGTCCGAGAATTCGATGTCGCGACCGGATGCGTTCACGCCCGTGAAGAACCCGTGCACACTGCCGTTCCTGACGGTCACCCGGTCCGATCCGGGTCGCACGTTGATCCCCACGCCCGGCGCACCGCCCGAGCAGGTGACGGCGCAGCTCGTGTCGTTTCGGGTGCAGACGACGTCGCCCGCGACGGCGAAGCCGCGCAGGTCGAGCGTCACGTCGTCGCTCTCGATCCGGATCGCGTCGACGGCACCGGCCGAGGCGGGCTTGCGGACGAAGCTCGTCAGGATGTAGCTGCCGGGGGTGTCGATCACGAAGGGAAAGCCGCCCTGCGCGTCGATCAAGGCCTGGTTGATCTCGCCCTGACCCTGAGCTGCGGCGTTTCCGGCGGTGAGCACGAGAAGGAGGCTCGCCGCGATCAGGCTCGCGAAGCGCGTGGACAGGAGCGTCGACTTGGACGTGAAGGGCATTCGGTTTCGGTCGGTCATGATGTTCGTTCCTTTTCGAATCGTCTTGCTGGTCGGAAGGTTCTCGCCCGAGCCGGATCCCGGCTGCGAGCGGTCGCGATTGGGCGCGCGGGGCGCGACGCGGGTTCGAGTCGCGCTCGATCGTGACGCGTCAAGCGAGCGTCGCCCGTGATCTCGATTCCTGGTGGGACGGGTCGCGGCGCACACGCAAGAGCGCGAGCGCGAGGCCGCCTGCGCCGAATGCGAGTGCGAAGCTCGGTTCGGGCATGGCGATCGCGTCGACGTCTGCGTTCGCGAGGGCGGACGCCTCAGCCGACGCGTCGAGCTCGAGCGTCCAGCTGCCCGATCCCGGATCGAAGGCGAGCACGTCCTCGTCCTCGAAGAAGACGCCATCGATCTCGCCTGCCGTATCGAAGGAGAGCAGCAGCACGCCGTCGGATTCGCGGCGCTCGGCCGCGTCGAGATCGAGCGTCTCCGGGACCGACTGAGCCGATCCGTCGAAGAAGAGCGAGAAGATCGCGCCGTCGAAGAGCACGAGATCTTCGTCGCGCACGTCGAGTCCCGAGAGGTTCGTCCCCGTATCGAAGGAGAGCAGCAGCTGGCCGCCGGCGTCGACGGCGACTGCATCGGTATCGATCGAATCGGGCAGGCCATGGCTGCTCGCGTCGAATTCGATCCCTTCGACGTTGCCGTCGAAGCGTACGACGTCGCCGCGTTCGGCCGTGCCGCCGGCCGCGAGCTCGAAGGCGCTCGCGGTCGAGTAGAGCTCACCACCATCCGCGAAGTGGTGGTAGGCGTCGACCTCGACGTTCGCCGGAACGAGCCCGACGTCTTCGGCTGGCGCGTCGAGTGCGAAGACCTGGTGGTCTTCGACGAAGCCGGAGTCGAGTCCGACGTCGACGTCGAGAGAGAGCTCGAGCGACTGTGCGCTCGCGGGCTCCCATGCGAACGCGCAGAGTGCGAACGACGAGAGCCCGACGGCGAGCCGCCGGATGATGATGCCAAGCGTCATGAGGTCCTCCTCCTGCTAGCGGGGGAGCGACACTCGCAGCCGCTCTCCGCCCTGCGGGAGGAGACGCCACGCGGCGCGTAGCAATGCTACGGCGGCGCGTGGCAACCTGGGGGGACCCCTGACTTCGCCGTCTGTCAGGCTTCGGATCCGCTCACTTCGGGCGATTCGCCGTGCGTCTCGAGAATCTCGACGAGATAGCCATCGGGATCCTTCACGAAGGCCGCGATCACCGGCCATTGCTCGAGCTCGACGGGCTCTGTGACCGATTCGGCACCGGCGTCGATGCAACGTTGGTAGAGGCCCTTGCAATCGTCGGTCTGGAGATAGAGCTTCCAGAAGCCGTTGCCGTGCTCGATCGGACCCTGCTGGTTGCGTTGCCAGGCCAGCTGGATGCGGTTGCCCGTCTCGCCTGCGAGGATCACCTCGCGAAACTCCTTCTCCTCGACGCGATGGGTGATCTTCAGGCCGATCGCCTTCTCGTAGAAGTCGACGCTTCGCTCGAGATCACTCACGTTGATGCAGTACTGGTCGACGCTCACCTTCATGGTCGGGGCTCCTGGAAGATTGACTTTTCGGGACCGATCCGCGCCGCGAGCGGCGCGAGCTTTTCGGCGTCGAGACCGTAGAACTCGACGGCGTTGCCCCCGAGCATCGCCTCGAGCTCTTCGTCGGGAATGCCGTGGAGAGCGTCGAGCTGTTGCTGGCGGGTCACGGGCCAGCTGCCCTCGGGATGGGGATAGTCGCTGCCCCACATCATGTTGTGCACCCCGATCTCGTGCCGCATCTCTGCCTCCCGTCGCGACATGCACGAGGCCCCGATCATGACGTTCTTGCGGAAGGTCTCGACGGGGGATTCGGCGAGATGTCCCCGGAAATCACCGAGCTTCTGTGACTCGCGGCTCTCTCGGTAATGAAATTCGAGTCGGTCGATGTAGTCGGGCACCCAGGCGGATGTTCCCTCGGTGATCGCGACCTTGAGCTTCGGGAAGCGCGTGAACACGCCGCCCCAGAGCATGAACGTGAGCGGCCGCGTCAGCCAGAGATGGACCTCCATCAGGTAGGCGCCGACGGCACCGGTCGGAACGGCGCCATTCGCCGTCGGCGGCAGGGGTCCGAAGAACTGCTCCATCGGTGCCGGGCCCGAGTGGAAATGCACGGGCATCTCGAGATCCTGGCAGACGGCCCAGAAGGGATCGTATTTCGCGTGGTGGTAGGCGTCGAAGTCGCCCCACATCGGCGGCAGCAGCACGCCCGTGAGTCCGTCCTTGCGTGCGGCCTTCGTCTTGTCGATCGCGAGGTCGACGTCCCAGTAGACGGGGATGCAGGCGAGTCCGATTCGACGCTCGGGTGCCGTCTGTACGAACTCGGCGATGAAGCGATTGTGTGCGTCGCAGCCCGCCCACATCAGCTCGGCATCGGCCCCGTCCGGTCGCATGCTGAAGCCGGCGCCGAAGGGCGGCGAGTTCATCTCCGTGACGCCGTCGGGGAACAGGACCTCCGCGGCGATGCCATCCGCGTCGAGCACCTTGTCCCTCGCCGTCGGATCCCATGCCCCGGCCAGCTCCTCGTCGCGTCCGCGGCGCCACTCCTCGTTGATCTCGGTGATCAGGAAGTAGTCGCTCATGCGCTCGGTCGCTTCGATCTGAATCGGGAGTGCGGCGTCGAATGCGTCGCGGTATTTCGGATCGACGTAGGGTCGATAGTCCGCGGCATGCAGACCGGCGTGGCCATCCGACGAGATTACGAGGTATCGGTCCATGGGAGTTCTCCTCTGGCTGCGGTCGGTTCCCGACTCGCCGCGCTAGCGGTTTCCGCGGATCTCGCCGATCGTCGGTCCGATCTCGTCGACGATCGGCGCGAGCGCCTCTGCGTCGAAGCCGTAGACCCGGACGGCGTTCGATCCGAGAATGTCGCGAATCTCCCGCTCGGGATAGTCGCCGAAGGTCTCCTGGAGCGCCTTCATGGTATTCGGCCAGGTCCCCTCGAGATGGGGATAATCCGATCCCCACATCAACTTGTCCACTCCGACTTCGTGCCGGAGCTTGCCCTCGTGGGGCGGCAGGAACGAGGCGCCGATCCAGCAGTTCTGCTTCCAATAGCCGGTCGGGCCGAGCGAGAGGTCCTTCGTGAAGTGCTTGAAGATGGGATCGGCGGCCTTGAACTCGAGCACGCGGAGCTTCTCGAGGATCCAGCCCACGCCCGCCTCGGTGAACACGTACTTGAGCGCGGGATGTCGCTCGAACACGCCCGACCAGAGCAGGGCCGTGAACGGACGCTGGGCCCACATGTCGACCTCGCTGATGAACATCGCCGTCGCACACTCGAGATCACCGTAGTCGGGCGACCAGCCAGAATGCGACTGCAGGGGCATCCCGAGCTCCTCGCAGACGCTCCAGATCGGCTCGTAGCGCGGATGGTGATAGAAAGGATGCACGCCGGTGCTCGTCGGAAGCAGCACGCCACCCCAGAGGCCCATCGCCTTGGCGTCGCGAATCTCCTGGACGGTCACGTCGATGTCGTCGACATTGATCAGCGCGACACCCGCCATGCGTTCCGGATTCGTCTTGCAGAAGTCCGCCAGCCAGCGGTTGTAGGCACGGATACCCGCGAGGTTCTGCTCCGGCGCTACGTCGTGCCGGTACTGCATCAAGCCGGCACCGAAGGGCGCCATCTGCGGAAAGATGACCTCGCCCGCGACGCCGTCGTCGTCGAGCTCGCGCATGCGTACCTTGGCGTCCCACTCGCCCGGACGTGGCGCGAAGGGATTCGACGGATCCGACAGCATGTCGAGCAGATCCTTGTCGCTCGGACTGAAGCTCGGATCCGACATGGCCTGCATGCGGTAGCGGCCCTGATCGCCCGCCCCCTCGCCGTAAGCCTCGACCGCCTCCTGATCGAAGAACGTCCCGACGCGGCTCATCATTTCGCGCGTGTACTTGACCCACCACGCGTTCGCCGCATCGTGGTACTCCGCGGGCATGTACTCGTTGTAGCCCGAGGGCAGGGTGCCTGCGTGGCAATCGGAGCTGAGCATCAGCACCTTCTTCGCCTCACCGGCACTCGCACCGGCGTCGTTCTCTCGGTCAGCGGATTCGGAAGCGGTCGAGGGGGTCGTCATACCTTACTTTCCTGTCGCGTCGTTGTGTCGCATTTCGGTGTTGCGCGCGATCGTGCGCTCCAGGGGATCGTGTCATCTCGCGGGCAGCAGACTCACGAGATAGCGGCCGATCTCCGTCGTACGGGCTTCGAGGTCGTAGTCGTCACGATGGATCCACTCGAGCGTCGTCGAGTAGATCGCGCCGAGCACGAGCTCGGAGAAGGTCTGCGGCGACACACCGGTCGGGAGCTCTTCGGGGCCGCCCGCTTCGAAGAGCGCCAACAGGGCCGCCGAGAGTCGGATCTCGTCGTCGGCCGCATCGGGCGTGCCGTGGGCGACACCGAAGAAGGCTCCGACGGATTCGCGATGGACGGGGCCGATTTCGAGGGCGCGCTCGACGAGGCCCTCGAAGAGGAGCTCGAGTCGTTCGCGACTACTGCCGCCGCGGTCCCTCGCCTGGTCGACCAGCGCCACCAGCCGTGAGACCGCCTCGCGCGAGAGTGCCTGGACGATCTGCGCCTTGGTCGGAAAGTGGTTGCAGAGCGTGCGTTTGGCCACGTCGGCCGCCGCGCAGATATCGTCGACCTTGGTGGCTTCGACGCCGCGTTCGGCAAAGAGCGCCTCGGCCGTCTCGAGCACGCGGGCTCTGAACTCGCGGACCCGACGATCGACGCGTCCCGAGGGCGGAGCGGGCGCCGCCGGGGTGGCGCCCGTGTCGGAGTCGGTTGCGGGGATGGCTTGCGGCATGGCTGACTCGGGGCTGGCGGTGCGGCTCGCGTTCGGGTGCCCGCTTGGCAATCGACTGCCAGATGGCAAGTGAATGCCAGATTAGTGGCATCGCGTCAAGTGCCCTCGGCATCGGCGCGCCCCATCACACCGTCGCGGTCGACCACGCGAGCCGGAACTCGCCGACCAGCGGGTCTCCAGGTGCGACGCGCCGCGGCGCCGAATTGAGCGCGTCGGGCGGGCCGCTCCAGGGCTCGACGCAGAGGGCGTGCTCGGGCTCGTCGTAGACGACCCAATGGTCGAGGCTCGAGCCGAGCCTGACCTCGAGCGCACCCGGCCAGCAAAGGACGGGCGCGGAGACGAGCCGCGTGAAGCAATCATCGTAGGGACCGGGACCGGGCGGCGCCGTCTCGCCCGTCGGGATGTCCTGCGCGTCACGCCGGTAGACCGCGGCGGCCTCGAATGCGAGTCTCGCCGGAGCACCTCGCGCGAGCTGGCGCCGAAACCAGGGATGCCAGCCGATCGAGGCGGGGAACACTTCGCGCGCCGCCGCGAGCTCGAGCTGGAGCGCGAGCTCCGTTTCACGCAGCTCGATCCGCTGGTGGACGCGCCCCGGCCAGGGCCAGTCACGCCCCAGATCGATCGAGAGCGAGCACGCCGAGGCGTCTCGTGAATCGAGGCGCCAGCCGCGATCGAAGACGGTGCCGTGGATCGCGTGTGGCGGCGCGCGACGCGGAAGTGAATACGCCTCGCCCTCGAACGCGAAGACGCCGTTCCGGATCCGCCCGGCCCAGGGTGCCAAGGGGTAGCAGCCCCAATCGAGCGCGCTCCTGCCCGCGTCGACGAGCAGCTCGAGTCCGTCGACCTCGAGCGAGGCCAGCCGGCCGCCGGCGTCGAGATCGACCTCGACCCGCGCCCGCGTCGATTCGAGGACGACGCGTCCGGTCTGGGAATCTGTCGGCACCATGGCGACGTACTCATCCTCGACGCGATGCGTCGTACCGGGCGGGAGGGCCAGGTGTCGTCCGCGGATGGGCTGCAGCCGGTCAGATCGCCGTACGGCCGCCGTCCACGGCGAGCGCCGTGCCCGTGATGTAGCGCGCCTCGTTCGACGCCAGGTAGAGGATGCCGTGTGCGATGTCCTCGGCGTCGCAATGGCCGAGTGGTGGCGTCATGACGCGGAAGAGCTCGGGATCGGTCTCCTCCGGGATCCGCGTCGTCTTCGTCGCTTCGGTCAGGACCGAGCCCGGACAGACGCAGTTGATCCGCACGCCGCGCTTGCTGAATTCGACGGCGAGCGCGCGCGTCAGATTGACGACGGCACCCTTGGTCGCGCAATAGGTCGCGTTGTAGGGATTGCCGGCGAGGCCCGCGACCGACGCGACGCTCACGACGTTTCCACCCGTCTCGATCAGATGGGGCATGGCCGCTTGCGTCATGAAGAAGACGCCGCCCAGATTGACGGCGACCATCTTCTGGAAGTCCGCCTCGGTCACGTCGCCGAAATGGACGAGGGCGGCGAAGCCCGCGACGTTGCAGAGGACGTCGAGCCGGCCGAGTCGCGCAAGGGCGGCTTCGATCGCGGCATGGCAGGCCCCGGCCGTCGAGATGTCGGCGATCTCGAAGTCGACCCGGCCGCCGAGCTCACCAAGCGCTTCGGCGGACGCGCTCGCGCCGTCCGCATTCATGTCGATCCCAACCACGCGCGCGCCCTCCCTCGCAAAGGCACGCGTGGTCTCGAGACCGATCCCGGAGGCCGCACCGGTCACGACGATCGTCTTGTCCTCGAATCGCATCGAATCTCCGTCGCCCGAAATCTCCGCCGTCTAGAGTGCCGCAACCACGCGCGCCGCACTCTCCATCGCACCGCGAACGAAGCCCACCTCCGCGCAGTCGCCGATCAGGTGGGTCTCGATCCCGTCGTCGCCGACGATCGCGCGCGCCGTGGGCGTGGGCCGCGCGCCGCCCGCCACGACGACGCTGTCGGCCTTCGCCGCCGACTCGACGCCCTCCGCATCGACGTAGCGGATCTCGCCCCGCTTGATCTCGCTCGCCCGCGCGTTCGCGAGGAGCCGGGCGCCCGACCGCTCGAGCTCGCGGACGATGCGCCAGCGCCCCGGCAGGCCCATCTGCGCCGCGAAGACGCCGCTCTCTTCGAGCAGCGTGACCCGATGGCCGCGTGAGAGCAGAAGATCCGCGAGGCCGACGCCCGCGCGGCCGCCGCCGAGGATCGCGACCGATTCGCCGAGGCTCGCGGTGCCCTCGACGATCGGACGCAGCAAGTCGACCGTGTAGACGTGCTCGGCGTCGGCGCCCGGGATCGAAGGGGTCGGCCATTCGGCGCCGGTCGCGACGAGAACCGCGTCGGGCGCGCCACCATCGACCCGCGCGGGATCCTTCGCGTCGACCTGCGTCTGCAAGCGGACGTCGACCCCGAGCTTTCCGACCTGGTGCTCGAGCCAGGCGAGCATGCGCGCGTTCGGCTCGTAGGTCCGCGCGGCGAGCGCGAAGCGGCCGCCGAGACGATCGCTCGCTTCGCAGAGTGCGACCGAATGGCCGCGCAGCCGCGCGAGGCGTGCCGCCTCGAGGCCAGCAGGTCCACCCCCGACGACGAGGATACGACGCGACTGCTCCACGGGTTGGGTCCGGAGCTCGGCTTCGCGACCGGTCGCCGGGTTGTTCCAACAGCGGACGGGCTCGCGCAGGAAGATCTGACCGATGCAGTTGTAGTGGTACATGCAGGGGCGTACGTCTTCTGGGCGGCCCTGTGCCAGCTTGATGGGCAGATCCGGGTCCGCGAGCAGCTTGCGACCCATCGCCACGAAATCGATCTTGCCCTCGGCGATCGCTGCGTCGCCGACTTCGGGCTCGATCCGGCCGACCGCGATCACGGGAATGCCGACGCGCCGCTTGATCCTCGCCGCCAGATCGAGCAGGTGGGCCGGTGCATGGACCGTGTGGCCCTCGGTATACGTGAGTGCGTCGGCGCTGCGGCCATTCGCGCTCGCGTGGATCGCGTCACCACCCGCGGCCTCGATCACGCGCGCGGTCTCCGCCGCCAGCTCGGGCGTGATCCCGCCGGGCTCACCGAACTCGATCGAGTCGATGCGACACCAGACGGCGAAGTCGCGACCGACGCGATCTCGAATCGCCTCGATCGTCTCGACGAGCAGCCGCGTTCGATTCTCGAACGATCCGCCGTAGGTGTCCTCGCGCTTGTTCTTGGCGGGAGAGAGGAAGCTCGAGATGATGTAGCCGTGGCCGGCGTGGATCTCGACGCCGTCGAGTCCGGCGCGCTGGGCGCGCTCGGCGGCGTCGGCATAACGCGTGATCAGCCAGGTGATGTCGTCCCGGGTCATCTCGTGGATCGCCGTCCGCGCCGTCGGCGCGCGCTGGGGACGTGATTGCAGCTCCGCTTCCTCGGGCGTCACCATCGACATCAAGGGGTCGGGAGAGGCGGGTGCGGGCGGCGAGGGGACCCAGAGTGGTCGCCCATCGCGGATGTCGTTCACGGCCGTCAAGCCGCCGTGCGAGAGCTGGGCGACGAGCTTCGTGCCGTGGGTGTGGACGCGACGGGCGAGCTCGCGGAAGCCGGGGATCATCCGATCGTCCGAGAGCGCGCTCTGGTTGGGGTTGTAGCTGCCTTCGGGCCACGACACAGCGACGCTGCCGACGATCAGGATGCCTGCGCCGCCGCGAGCGCGCGCCTCGAAATAGTCGAGCGACGCGTCGCTCAATTCGCCGTCGTCGCGGGCCAGGTTGTCGCCCATCGGACACATCAGAATCCGGTTGCGGGTCTCGAGGCGGCCGATGCGGCCCGGGGAGAGGAGATGGCTGTAGCTGTTTCCCGCGTCGACCATCGTCACGCCTCCTTCTCCGGATCGGCCGTCGCCAGGACATCCGCGACGACCACGGGATTGATGTACTCGCGCCAGTACGTGACGAGGCCGTTCTCGAAGTCGAAGATGCCGAGATAGTCGTTCCGGTAGGGAGCGCCGCTCGGCTTGAAGCGCGAGTTCGAGTGGTACTCGGCGATCAGCCGACTCGGCTCGACGAGCTCGAAGACCCGGGTGATCTCGTAGCGGTAGGGGTCGAAGGCGAGCATGCCGCCGCTGAAGAAGTCCTCCATCGCGTCGCGTCCGCGGATCTCGCGCGGCGTCTCGGGCGTCGGCGGATAGGGCCAATCGCAGAGGACGTCTTCGGAGAGCAGCGCGCAGGCGCCGCGAAAATCCTGGCTGCCGAGTCGGCGCAGCAGCTCGGTCATCACGCTTCGGTTCTCGGCGCGCTGGCTCGCTTCGTCGCTCGGGCTCATGCCATCCACTCCCCGGCGTTCACGAAGAGCGCCTGACCCGTGATCGCGGCCGCCCGTTCCGAGAGCAGGAAGGCGATCGCCTCCGCGACGTCGGCGCCCGAGGGCATCCGGCCGAGCGGCATCTCGGACTCGAAGTCCGCTCGCACCGCGTCGAGCGAGCGGCCCTGCTCGGCGGCCATCTGCTTGGCGAATCCCTCGAGCGTCGGCGTCCACATCGTGCTCGGCACGACGCGGTTGACCCGGATCCCGTCCGGGCCGAGCTGATCCGCCATATAGATCATCGCCGAGTGCATGGCGGACTTGCTCGCGCCATAGGCGATGAAGCCGGGGGCCGGGTCCGGATGCACCTCGGACTGGGAGCCGACGATCACGATCGCGCCGCGGGTCGACTTGAGCGCCGGGATCGCCGCCTGGATCATTCGGACCGTGCCGATCACGTTCGTCTCGAAGACGTCCCGCCAGCGCTCGATCGGGGTCGTCTCGATCGAGCCGACGACGTCGATCCGCGCGGCCACGCAGGCGAGGCCGTCGAGACGCCCGAAGCGATCCCGGGCAAGCGCGACGAGCGATTCGGGATCCCCTTCGCGCTCGAGATCGCAGGGGGCGTAGGCGACCCGGCTCCCGTCGGGATCGAGGCCGTCGGCGATCGCCGCGAGCTTCTCCGACTGGCGCGCGGCGAGAACGACGTTGGCGCCCTCGCGCAGCGCGACCCGCGCGGTCTCTTCGCCGAGGCCCGGTCCGACCCCCGCGATCACGATCGTTCGGTCTTTCAGCATCGCCCGTAGAGAATGCCACGTGCGCGCGCTACCGCTCTAGTCGGATTTCGCCGCGCCGCGCGATTTCTGGCCTTTCGGTCAAACGTGGTTCGTCTCGCGGCCTGGCGTGCGACACTCGACGCTCGAGATGCGACGAACGCGTCGGAAGGTGCCCCATGGAAACACGCAAGACGTTCTGTCGGATCTGCGAATGCATGTGCGGCCTGGAGGTCGACGTCGAAGACAACCGCATTCGAGCGATCCGTCCGAACCGGGATCACGTCGCGACCCAGGGCTATGCATGCGTGAAGGGCACGTCGTTCGCCGACACGCAGCACAGTCCGGATCGGATTCTGTCGCCCCAGAAACGCGTCGGGTCGGAATGGACGTCGATCTCCTGGGACCAGGCGCTCGCGGAGATCGGGGATCGCCTGAAGCGAATCCGGGCCGAGCATGGCGGTGAATCGATCGCGCACTGGTCGGGCGCGGCCGGCGGCGTGAACGTCGTTGCGCCGTTCTTTCGCGGTGCCTTCTTCGAAGCGATCGGCTCGCATGCCTTCTATGGGAACGCGTCACTCGATTGTTCGAACAAGTTCCGGGTCTGCGAGGACATGTATGGCTCCCCGTTCCGGCTCCCCTTCCCGGACGTCGATCGCAGCCGTTTTCTCATGTTCATCGGCGCCAACCCGGTCGTCTCGGGGACGTCGCTCTTCCACCTGCCGCACGCCGTCTCGCGTCTGCGCGCGATCACGCGCGCCGGGGGTCGTGTCGTCTTCCTGAATCCACGTCGGACCGAGACCTCGATCGCGGGAGAGCAGGTCTTCATCCGCCCCGATACGGACGTCTTCTTCCTGCTCGCCTTTCTCGGCGAGATCCTGCGCGAGGGGCTCTTCGATCGCGCGGCGGTCGAGCGGAAGATGTCGGGGCTCGCGGGGCTCGAGTCGGTCACGCGGAAATGGACGCCCGAGCGCCAGGCACGCGTGACCGGCGTGCCGGCCGACCTCCTGTCGGAGCTCGTGCACGATCACCACCGCTCGGGTGCGGCCGCACTCTACATGTCGACGGGTGTCAACCAGGGTCGCTCGGGGTCGCTCTGCTTCTGGCTGCAGGAGGCGATCAATGCCGTCTCGGGCAATCTCGATCGCGCCGGTGGGAGTCTGATGGGCAGCCGCGGGATCGTCGACTTCGCGGCCGAGGGCAAGAAATCCGGTCAATTCACGCGGCGTTCCTGGCGACCCGATGGTCTCCCGTCGATCGCCGGCGCACAGCCGAGCAATCTCTTCGCCGACGACGTACTCGAAAGACCCGAGCCGCGACTTCGCGCGCTCTTCGTCGAGGCGGCCAATCCCGTCCTGGTCGCGCCCAATCCGCGTGGCCATCTCACGAAGGCGCTCGAGTCGCTCGATCTGATCGTTGCGATCGATCCCTTTCGGAACGAGACGGCGAATCTGGCCCATTACATCCTACCGACCATGCTCTTTACCGAGCGGCCGGAGATTCCCTACGCGCTCCAGAGTATGGCCGGCAACATGCCGATTCCCTACATCACCTACTCCGATCCGGTGGTCGAGGCGCCGCCCGACGTCCGTTCGGAATGGTGGATCTGGACGCGTCTCGCGGAGGCTGCGGGCGTCCACCTCTTCGGAAATCGGCTCTTCCATCGGCTCGCGCAGTGGAACGCGAGCGCGGCCATCCGTCCCCGTTTGCGCCGTTTCGCGATGACGCCTGAGCGCATCATCTCGAGCATGCTGAAGCGGGCCGGATTGCCGTCGGCGAAACGGATGATGCGCGATCACCCGGATGGAATCCGACTCGGCGAGAACGAGCCGGGGACGTTCCTCGGGACCGAGCGGGTGCTGACGGACGACGGTCTGGTCCACCTGGCACCCGACGAGCTCGTCGCCGCCGCCGACGGCCTCGAAGAGCTCTACGCGAGCGAGCTCGGGGCGATGGATACGCTCAAGCTGATCTCGAAGCGTGAGCTGCGGTCGCTCAATACCTGGATGCGAAACAATCCATCGCTCACGAAGGCGACGACCAACTATCTATACGTGCATCCCGAGGATGCGAAGCGCCATGGGCTCGTCGAGGGTGGGGCCGCCGCGGTCACGTCGAGCGCCGGCTCGCTCCGTGTGCCCGTCAAGATCTCCGACGAGGTGATGGTGGGCACGGTCGCGTTGCCATTCGGTTGGGGACACGCCGACGCCGACGGTCTGTCGGTCGCGAGAGCGACGCCGGGTGTGAACGTGAACGCGCTCTTTCCCGACGGCGTCGACAATATCGACCCCCTCTCGGGCATGGCCTTCCTGTCGGGGCTCCGCGTGACGGTCGCGCCCGCCGGGCATGGCTGAAGGCCCGGCCGGCGGGAAACACGTTCTGTGGCGCGTCCAGCCCGGCTCCGACTCGGAGGCACGACCGGAAAGTCCACAGAATCCGAGGCTTTAGGAACGTCTGCGTCTTGTCGTCGCGATCGCTCGGGGCCGCCCGAACGCGCGTCGCGGGCGATCGCGTCCAGTATCCGGGAATCTATTCCGGTCGTGCCCAATCCGGGGAGGAAAGCGTTAAGATTCGGCCGCGTCGGCGTGCTTCGGGCCCGACCCGGAAGCGGCGACCGAGTACCCGTGATCGAACGCGCGTGTTCGGGCCATTGCGGCCAGTGACGGAAACCGCTCAGCGGTCATCCTCCGTGGATAAACGTCATCTACGTACGCGATCTACGCGAACCAGGACGACGCGAACCAAAACGAGACGGTCAGATAGGAATGGGACGGAATATGTCGAAGACATGGACTGCGGCTTTCAGCTTCTTCTGCGCCACGATGGTGGCCTACGGTGCGAACGCGCAGGCGGATCTCGCAGCGCTGCCCGACGCCCAGCCGGGGGAGTGCTTCGCGAAGGTGCTCGAGCCGGCGAAGTACAAGGACGTCGAGCAGACGGTCGTCACGCGTGAGGCCGCGGCCAAGATCGAAGTGATTCCCGCCAAGTACCAGACCGTCGAGGAGACGGTGGTGGTTCGGCCCGCCTATCAGAAGGTCGTGCCCGTACCCGCGAAGATGAAGACGGTGACCGAGACCGTCACGATCGAGCCCGCGCGACTGGTCTGGCGCGTGGGAGCCGGAAAATCGGCGATCGCCAAGGAGCTGACGGTCGCGAACGCGCTGGCCGCCGGTCTGCCGGCGACTGCACAAGCGGGCCAATGCTACGCGCAGTTCTTCCAGCCCGCGCAGTACGAAGATCGCAGCAACGAGATCGTGGTGCGCGAGGCGGCCAAGAAGTTCGAGGCCGGCTCGGCCAAGTACGAGTGGGTCGAGGAGAAGGTCCTCGTGCGCGAGGCTTCGACGAAGAAGGTCGAGGTGCCGGCGGTCTACGAGACGGTGACGGAGAAGGTGCTCGTTCGACCGGCCTACACGACCTGGAAGAAGGGGCGTGGTCTGATCGAACGCGTCGACAATTCGACGGGTGAAATCATGTGTCGCGTCGAGGTGCCGGCCGAGTACAAGGAGGTCAAGCGTCGCGTCGTGAAGACGCCCGCCACGACCAAGACGGTCGAGATTCCGGCCGAGTACAAGATGGTGCGTGTCCAGAAGCTGGTGACGGCGCCCACGCAGAAGGCGGTCGATCTGGAGGCGAAGAAGGCGACCTACAAGACGCGCATCAAGAAGAGTGATGCCGTACTCGGATGGCGTCCGGTCGGGACCGACGGTCCCGGCTCACTCACGGGTCAGAAGCTCTGTCGGGCGGAGCTGCCGGCCAAGACGAAGAAGATCACGCGTCAGGTCGTCGACGTGCCGGCGACGGTGAACAAGATCGATGTCCCGGCCGAGACCAAGGTCGTCAAGGTCCGCAAGCTCGTGTCGCCCGCGACCGAGAAGCGGATCGAGATTCCCAAGGAGACGAGGATCGTCAAGCAACGCCAGAAGGTCGCGGACGAGAAGCTCGTCTGGCGGTCGGTGCTCTGCGAGACGAACGCGACACCGGGAATGGTGACCGACATCCAGCGCGCCTTGAAGACGGCCGGCTACGACCCGGGCCCGATCGACGGGCGGATCGGCCGCCAGACGCTCGCAGCGATCGACTCCTATCAGACGAAAAAGGGTCTCGCCCGCGGGGGTCTCACGAAGAGTACGCTCGATTCGCTGGGGATCCGCCTGAAGACGAACTAGCCGACCGAAAAGGCGGGCGGCCCGGGGTTTTCCCCTTTCGTTTCGCTCGCTTCGAACAGGATCAGCAGCTCGCCGTCGAGGGCCGTCCGCAACGATGCGGGCGGCCCTCTCGCGTATCTGGCACGCTCGCGCCGCGCGCTTCGGTTGCGGATCCGTGCTGCACGGGGCCTCGGCACGTCGGGCGCGCCGGTCGTGACCCCCGATCACGTCGAGGTTCCGATCAAGCTAGCGGGTCCGAGATTCGATCAGTGGGGGCATGAAGAACCATGCCAGCCCCGGCACCTCGCCATCCTCGTCTCCCCCCCCGCCGGTCTCGTCCCCGCACGGCGCTGCGCGTGCTGGCGTTGCGACGCGCGTCCGCCTTGCTCGTGCGCTCGGGATCGTCGCGCTCGCCGCCTGCGTGGGTCCGATCGGCTGCGCGGCGGTCGGGTCGACTGCGATCGACGGGCCCTCGAGCCCCGCGCGCGAGCGCGTCGCGGATTCAGTCGCCGTTTCGAGCGAAGCGGGCGAGGAACGCCAGCAGGCCCGCTCGCTCGCCGCGCTCGAATGGACCGCACTCGCCGAGCTCGAGGAGCTCGAGTTCTCCTTCCATGACACCGACCGCAATGCGACCGTCCACGTGACGGGTCCCTACCGGGTCACCTACTGGGACGCCGATCGCGTCGACCTCGTCGGCCAGGTCGACACCGGGTCGGGCGCCGTTGCCTTCGGCGAAGAAGCGAAGCTCACGCTCCTGCGCGCGGGCGAGCAGCTGTGGGCGCAGGTCACGATGGTCGATGCGCAGTATCTGACGCGGGTGCATTAGACCTGACCCAGGATCGGCGGTCTGGCGCCGCGCGGACCGTCGCCGAATTCCCGAAGCTCGCATTCGAACCGAACTGTCGCATCGTGTATGTCGGCGTGCTGGATGGGCTCGTGCCAATCCACGCGAAGTCCCTGATGAACGCGCGACGGGGTCGCATCGCGTCCGGATCTCGATCTTTGGTCGCGAGAGGGTCCACGACGCCGGGTCGCCGAGCCAAGGAGGAGTCGATCGATGGGCAATCAGCCGACACGGCAGGAGATGGATTCACTGGGTGAGATCGAGGTGCCCGCCGATCGCTATTGGGGCGCTCAGACTCAACGGAGTCTCGAGAATTTCCGGATCGGAACCGAGACGTGGCCGCGCTCGTTCATTCGCGCGATGGGATTGCAGAAGAAGGCTGCGGCGCTCGCGAACATGGAGCTCGGCGAGCTGGATCGTCGGCGAGGGCGCGCAATCGTGCGTGCTGCGGACGAGGTGATCGCGGGCGAGCTCGACTCGCATTTCCCACTCACGGTCTGGCAGACTGGCTCGGGCACCCAGAGCCATATGAACGTGAACGAGGTTCTGGCCAATCGCGCAATCGAGATCCTCGGCGGCACGGTTGGCAGCAAGGATCCCGTTCATCCGAACGACCACGTCAATCGCGGCCAGTCGTCGAACGACAGCTTTCCCACGGCGATGCATGTGGCAGCGGTCGAGCAGGTCGCGACGGAGCTGCTGCCGGCGCTCGAGCAGCTGCAAGCGGGCCTCGCCGACAAGGCGCGAACCTTCGGCAAGCTCGTGAAGATCGGACGGACGCATCTACAGGACGCGACGCCGCTCACGCTCGGCCAGGAGTTTTCCGGCTATGCGCATCAGGTCGAGCGCGGAATTCGTCGTGTGCGGGCCGCCGAGGGAGACGTGCGATTTCTGGCACAGGGTGGCACGGCGGTCGGGACGGGACTCAATAGCGTGCGGGGCTTCGATCGCCTCTTCGCCGCCAAGATCTCGGAGCTCACGGGTCTCGCATTCAAGAGCGCGCCGAACAAGTTCGCCGCGCTCGCCGCACACGACGCGCTCGTCGCACTATCCGGTGCCCTCAACACGCTCGCCGTCTCGGTGATGAAGATCGCCAACGATCTCCGGCTGCTCGCCTCCGGTCCTCGCTGCGGTCTCGGCGAGATCGGGCTGCCGGCCAACGAGCCTGGCTCCTCGATCATGCCGGGCAAGGTGAATCCGACGCAATGCGAGGCGATGACGATGGTCTGTGCGCGGGTGATGGGCAACCACACGACGGTCACGATCGCGGGATCGAATGGGCATCTCGAGTTGAACGTCTTCAAGCCGGTCCTGATCGACGCCGTCCTGCAATCGATCACGCTCCTCGCCGATGCGAGTCGAAGCTTCTGCGACCGTTGCGTCGTCGGAATCGAGGCCAACGAAGATCGGATCGCAGCGCTGGTCGACGAGAGCCTCATGCTCGTCACCGCCCTGAATTCGGAGATCGGCTACGACGCCGCCGCCCGGATCGCGAAACATGCGCACGCCGAGGGTAAGACGCTTCGTGCTGCCGCGATCGAGCTGGGTCTCGTTGGCGATCGGGATTTCGATCGGTGGGTCGACCCGAAGCGTATGCTCCGTCCGGGACCTGCCTCTCGTTCGCGTCCCTCTCGCTCCCGCTAATGTCCTCGCCGTCGCTCGATCGTCTTGCCGACCGCCCGGTTGAGCGTCTCGGCCGCATTGCGCACGGCTTCCTCGAGCGTCTCGGCATTCTCCGTCACGACGGTCGGATCGCGCCCCTCGAGGCGTGCTTCGACGGTACATCGCATGTCCCGCCGCCCCTCCTTGCCGGCTGCCTCGTCGTCGAGATGGACTTCGACGCGCGTCAGGTGAGCACTGACGTGGTGGAGCGCGTGACGCACGATCCGCTCGACGTCTTCCTTGAGCGACAGACTTCCCTCGACGGCGTTCGTCGTGCTGATCTGGACCTGCATTCGATTCCTCCCTGGTGGCGCTCGGTTTCGAATCCTCTCCGCCCGAACGCGTCCTTGGTGCTCGTCTCGACCCGCCAGCTGGTCGAAGCCGTTCGTCTGCGCGAGACCAGACGGGTGCATTTCGGCGACGCGGGCGACTATTCCGTAGGCGCGGTCTCCCTGAGAAGATCGCCTCCGGCTCCGCTTCGCTCTTCGTCGACCAGCTCCTCGAGGTGTCGATCGATCGAGATGTCGACCACCTCGTCCGTCGGCGGAGCCCTACGCGCGTCCGCGACCGCTCGGGTTTCGGGCTCGGGGGGCGAGAGGTCCGCTTCGTCGATCGCCGCTGAGTCCCGTCGAGCCGCGTCCTGCGGCATCGAGTCGATGTGAATTCGCTGGATCGGTTCGGGCATTTCGATCGCGCGACGATCGAAGGCCTGCTTCACGAGGCGGATCGCCTCACTCCTTACTTTGCCGAAGTCGGTGTGGCGCTGGTCGACCCAGCCGAAGAATCGAAGCGTCACACTCGAGTCGCCGAGCGCTTCGACGAGAGCGAAGGGTGCGGGCTCGTCGAGCACGCCCGTCATGCAGCGCAGGACGTCCGTCCCCAACTCCTGCGCGGAGACGAGGTCTTCGCCCGCTCCGACGCCGACGACGAAATCGAAGCGTCGTCCGGGGTTGCGCGTGAAGTTCTCGATCGCCGTCTTGAAGACGGTTGCATTCGGGATCCGTACATGGTTGCCATCGAACGTGATGAGGATCGTCGCGCGAGAGGTCAGGCGACCGACGTACCCCTCGTAGCCGTCGATCTTGACATGATCGCGCGGTACGAAGGGCTGCCGCAGGCTCAGCAGAACGCTCGCTACATAGTTCTCGACCAGATCGCGGAACGCGAAGCCGACCGCCAGTCCGAAGACACCGGCCGCACCGAGTACCGCACCGACGAGCGCAGTCGCGTCGAGGATCTCGAGCGCGCCGAGTGCGCCGCAGACGATCACGCCGAATCGCGCCGCCTGACGCGCGAGGTCCTGGAGGAATACGTTCTCGGTCAGCCAGGCAAACGGGGCTTCGATCCGGACGATCAGTCGCGAGAGCGCCACACTCGCCAAGAAGACGGCGAACGCGACGAGCAGCAGCGGCAGACGATCGACCAGCTCGAAGGTCCTGTCGGCCAGACGCTCGAACGCGAATCGCAGTCGCCGGCGGATCGAGCGTGTCTCGACGATCGCGTTCTCGACCGCCGTCACGCCCCCCACCTTCGCCGCCAGATCGCCCGCGAGCTGCTGGGAGCGGGCGGTATCGACTTCACCCGTCAAGGCGACGACTCCCGCCTCGACCTCGACCGCGACACCCGCCAGCTCGTCGAGCGCACTGAAGGTCGCGCGCAACCGCTCCTCGATCTCACCGTCCGCGGCCCGGTCGACGCCCGCTTCGATCGTGCCTTCGACGACCTCGGTCGATTCCTGTGCCTCGGCATTTGGCAGCTCGGCGAGCGGGAGGATCATGACCGACAAGGGGAGGGAAGCGAGAATCGTCCGGGTGAGGGAAGGCGGACGCGAGCGACTGCGCGACGGAGTCTCGCGAGCCTGACCCGAGCGATTGCGCGGCATGCTGGGCTTCCCTTCCTTCTCGGGCTGTGAAAGAGAATCGTCCATCGCGGCGGATCCCGCCGGTGAGTCCCGCTGGAGCGCGTGCGGTCGAGGAATCGGGGGCGACGCGCGCCGCTCGCGCCGCAGTTGTAGAATGAAGTCGAGGTGGGCCGCAAGGCCGCGATCCGAGCGAAACAGGGAGGTCCCATGCCGCCGCGAGAGCAATTGCGTGAATCGATCGATCACCTGCGCGAAGAGCTCGCCGAGGGCGATCCGCTCTCGGAGTCCGACCGCGCCCTGCTCGACCGCACGCTCGCCGAGGTGGCCACCCGCCTCGACCGCGAGGAGCACGAAGAGGAGGAGGGCGGTGGCTCCCTGACCGACTCGCTCTACGAAGAGCTCCAGGAGCTTTCGGTTCGGGTCGAGCAGACCCGACCCAACCTCTCCGTGATTCTCGGGCGGATCGCATTCAGCTTGAGCCAGCTCGGGATCTGAGGCAGCACGTCAGCAGGCGCGGTAATCTCTCCCGGGTTCGGTCGAGCCAACCGGGCGCGCGCGCCGCACGTCGACGACCGCGTGCGACGCACCGACCGACGGCACGAAGAACGGCGCGGAGAGATGGCCGAGCGGTCGAAGGCGCACGCTTGGAAAGCGTGTGTAGGGCAACCTACCGTGGGTTCGAATCCCACTCTCTCCGCCATTCAGTCTGCCCGAGCAGAGACTCACTGTGTGTTCTCATTAATCATCCGCGTCCTCTGCGGCGAAGATCTGAAGCACGGATGCCGTCATCATGCAGCGTGGCTCCACGCATATCGGTGGTGAAGTCCTCCCAGGCGGGGGAGTGCGACGGCCTGGGCGTGAGAGGATGGTCGATCCTCCACAGGTCTCCCTGTGGGCGAGTCGCGGAGGCGCGTGTGCACGCGCTCCCGGTTGTAATACTCGACGTATTCGAGAAGAAGCCGTCGGAGATGCTGTTCATCGATCGGTACCACGTGGTCGAGAAACTCACGACGAACCGTTCCAATCCAGCGCTCGGCGACGCCGTTCTGCCAGGGGGATCGATAGGCCGTGGCCTTTGGCTCGATTCCGAGCTGCGCGATCCAATCGAGGACGCGATCCGAGAAGATCGAGTCGTTGTCGTGGATCAGGAAGCGGATCGAGGTCTCGTCGGGGAACGCCTCCCGAAGCTGCTGGATTACCCACGCTGAAGTGGGGTGGGCGGTCACGTTGACGTGAAGGACTCTCCTGCGTCCATGCCCAATCACGAACCAAACGTAGAGGAGCTCGAATCGAACCGTGGGGACCACAAGCAAGTCCATCGCTGAGATGGCGTCGCGATGGTTGCGCAGGAAGGTCCTCCAGCGTTGGCGCTGATCGTGGTCGGGCTTCCTCTTGGGTAGATAGCGCGACACCGTCGCGAGGCTGACCTTGATGCCGAGCTTCTCGAGCTCAGCCTGGATCCTGCGCGCCCGCCAAGGATTTTCGGTCGCCATTCGACGGATGAGCTCCCGCACCTCGGGGGAAATGCGAGGGCGGCCCACTCCAGGCCTCGAACGTGAGCGCCAGTACAGCCGAAATCCCTTCCGATGCCAGCGAACCACGGTCTCCGGCTGGACGATGACGAGGACGCTTCGCCAGCGCGGCCAGAGCCGGAGGAGGGCGACCCAAAATCCCCGATCAGCGTTGGTGATCCGAGGACGAGGCTGCTTCTGGGCATAGATGGCGAGCTGCTGGCGGAGGGCCAGCTCGACGAGGGCCTGTTCTCGTTGAGAGCGAAACAAGGCCGGCACACTGGCGACGAGAATCGATGCGTAGGTGATGAAGACCCGAGCCACCGTCGCATTCTGAAGGTACGCGCTCACGAAATCGAGTCTGAATCTGGACGGACGTCCCTGGTAGTCTCTTGGGGAGGAGACCCTGTGTCACTGAGCAGCGGACGAATATTGAGAACACACAGCCAGCATCGCCCGAATCCGTTCGTACGTGTTGGGCTGGAAGGCTTCCGGTTCCAGGGTCTTCAGCCAGCGCGACCACGCGCCCACCGCGTCGACCTCTGCGGCGCTCAAGAGGGTCCAGCGGGGCGCGAGAAATTCGTCCCAGTAGGCAGGCTCTGGGCTGCGGTCGAGGCAGCCGATCATCGCGTCGTAGGCGTTAGAGTCCGTGCGGCCTTCCCTCAGGCCCGCGGCCATCAGGCCGGGCAGGTAGTAGCAAAAGGCCTCCGGCGTGAAGCAGAAGACGGCATCGGCGCGCTGCGCGATCAGTTCGAAGCCGACCGCCTGCCACGAGAAGCCTTCGAAGGCCATGACCTCGACGTACCCGACCTCCGACAGCCCGGTAAGGGCCGTTTTCTCCGCGGCGGAGGTTCGTTGTCAGAAACGTACTTAGAGCCCATCCCAATACCCCCTCGGTCGTGATCCACGCGCCTGCGACCCGATCTCGGCGTTGCGAAATCTTGAAGTAGCGAAGGCTACGCCTGCGATTTCGCGCCTTGATCTCGGGCCACATTCACGCGGCTCACTCGGTCGGGGGTTTTGGGACGGGCTCTTTGCGGCGGAAGCGAGAACCGAGCTTGAAGTTCCTTCCATAGGGTCGGAGGCCGATCAATCTTCCTCGCGTCGTGCGCGGCGTCTTGAATCGAATGGCATGCGGCCCATGGTCGGGCCGCCTGTCAGGGATCTCTCTCCGACGCGGCGGCCCTCGGGCGGTCATCTCGGCGCCGACTAACGGCGCTTCGGGTCGCGAGCCCGTGTTTCGATGACGGCCTGGACCACGTCGCCCTGGCGAATCAGCGTGGCTCGCGCGCGGCGTACCGGTTGGCCATCGGCGAACGAAACACCTTCGTCTCGCCTTGCTGGCCCTGTCGGAAGACCGCGAACTGCACGTCCTGGCAAACGTTCTTGCCTCCCGGAATCATCAGACGCGGGTCACGGCAGTGGGGCGCGAGGAAGTTCGTCACCTGTTCGCGCTGGCCGCCCCAGACGCGACGTCCGTGGTCTCGCACGACGAGGTGGATCTCGACCTCGGGGTTCTCGAGCGCGACGCCGAGACCCATCGGGTCGATTTTTTTTTATCGGAGGCGTTCGATTCGGGGCGATCGGATTTCCGCCCCGCCGATCACGAGGAAGGTCGGGTGAGGGAAGTCCGAGGGCGGCCCACGGCATGCGATGGGTCGGCCGAGCTCTAAATGGGCGAGCGCTTGAAGGGTTTTCATCGACGCTGAGATCCGTGCCCGCCCCTTGGTAGCATTCGAATTCGCGGGATCTGCGTGGGGCGCGTTGGCGGAGGCCAGTCGAGAGGAATAGCGCCCTTCGCATCTCCCACCCGCGTCGGTGCATTCCTGGAGGGATCGAGATGACGAAGAGCGGCGACACATCGACCGGACCGAACCCGGATTCGATGCGCGCGAAGTACTTGGAAGAGCGGGACAAGCGACTCAGCGTCGAAAGGCGATCCGCGCTCCGGGATCTCCGCGGCGAAGCCGACGCGGCGTGCTATCTGCGCGACCCGTTTACCGAATACCAGGACCGCGAGGCCCTGTACGACGAGGTCGACGTTGTGATCATCGGGGGCGGGCTGGCGGGTGTCGTCACCGGGGCCGAGCTGCGCAAGCGAGGGCTGCGCCGCATCCGCATCATCGACGAGGCCGGCGGCATCGGCGGGACCTGGTACTGGAACCGCTATCCGGGTCTGATGTGTGACATCGAGTCCTACATCTACCTGCCGATGCTGGAGGATCTCGGCTACGTCCCGAAGCATCGTTACGCTTTCGGCGACGAGATCCTGGCCCATTTCCAGGCGATCGCCGACAAATACGATCTCGTGGACGACGCGGTCTTCCATACGCGCGTCGAGAGGAGCGAGTGGGACGAAACGTCACGGCGCTGGTGCATTCGCACGGACCACGGCGACGAGATCCAGGCGAAGTACGTCGTCATGGCCGTCGGGATCCTCAACCTGATGAAGCTGCCTGCGATCCCCGGAATGGATTCCTTCCGCGGCAAGTCGTTCCACACCGCAAGATGGGACTACGCGTACACGGGGGGCGACGTCCATGGCGGCCTCACCGGGCTCACGGACAAGACCGTCGCCGTCGTCGGAACGGGCGCGAGCGCGATCCAGTGCGTGCCCCACCTGGCCGAGAGCGCGAAGAAGTTGTTCGTCTTCCAGCGGACCCCCTCGGCCATCGGCGTACGGGGCAACCGACCGACCGACGAGGCGTTCACGCGGAGCCTGAAGCCGGGGTGGCAGCGGGAACGGATGGAGAATTTTCAATCGATCCTGCAGGGACGTCCCGTCGACGTCGATCTCGTCGACGACGGTTGGACGTGGCATTTCGGACCGGTCCAATACCCACCCCGGGATCCGAGCTGGTCTGATGAAGAATATGCGGAAGCTGCGGAAGCCTTCGACTTCGAAATCATGGAGGAGCATCGCCAGAGAATCGAAGAGATCGTCGAAGACCCGGAAAGGGCCGAGATCCTGAAGCCCTACTATCGGTACATCTGCAAGCGGCCGCTCTGGCACGACGAGTATTTCCCGACCTTCAACGCCTCGAACGTCGAACTCATCGACTGTCCTGGTGGCGTTGAGCGGGTGACGGAGGATGCGCTGTGGGTGAACGGCGAGGAGTACCCAGTCGATTGCATCGTCTATGCGACGGGCTTCGAAGGGGAGGTCACGCCCTTCTACCGGCGCGCCGGCCATGACATCGTCGGCCGCAACGGGGTCGACCTCGCCGAGAAGTGGGCGGACGGACCGAAAACGTTGTTCGGCATGATGAGCCGCAGCTTTCCCAACCTGTTCATCTCGCCCTGTCCCTTCCAACAGTCGGTCGTTACGGCGAATTTCACGCTCGCGACGACGGAATTCGCGGCGCACGTGGCCGAGATCGTGGCTTGCCTCGAGGAGCGGGGTGTCGCCGCCTTCGACGTGAGCGAGGCGGCTGAGGCAGACTGGTGTGAGAAGATCCTCGCGACGCGGGTCGACACCAGTCCGATCATGTCGTTGTGTCCGCCGTCGCGAATCAACAACGAGGGCGACCCCGCCGGCATCCCCGCCCTCGCTTCGAACTACGGTGGCGGTATGGGCGACTACTTCGGCTTCAAGGAGCTGCTGGCGGCGTGGCGGGCGAAGGGAGATCTCGAGGGGCTCGAGCTGGAGAAGTGATCCCGTTAGGGCGGGATCGGGGAAGGATT
This sequence comes from Myxococcota bacterium, assembly GCA_965223565.1. Taxonomy (GTDB): domain Bacteria; phylum Myxococcota_A; class UBA9160; order UBA9160; family UBA4427; genus UBA4427. The sequence goes on from CBDCWV010000015.1 coordinate 799,901, forward strand.
CGAAGCGCCGACCGCCTAGCGTTCGTGGTACCCTCGTCCGTGGCCGGTTCCTTCGAATACGGCTCTGTCCGCCTGCCGGGAATTCGCGATTGGATGCTCACCCGTGGATCGCCACGGTGCGAGCGCAGTTGGTCACTTCATGGGGCCTTACTCGTCCCTGTCGTCATGATCGCCGTGGCGTTGCAGAATAGAGGCTCCATCCGTCAGAGAAGACTCGCCATGCGATCGATCACGACTCTCCTGTTCTTCTTTCTCGCCCGCGCCGCGTTCGGATCCGACGGCATCCTGGAGATCAACCAGACGTGCGCCGTCCAGACCGGATGCTTCGACGGCGATGGGCCCGGCTTTCCCGTGTCGATTACCGAGCCAGGCACGAGCTATCGGTTGACGAGTCAACTCTCGATCTCCGACGAGAACACCTCGGCCATCGAGATCTCCGCCGACGACGTGAGCATCGACCTGAGCGGCTTCGCGATTCAGGGCCCGATCGTCTGCAGCGGTCTCCCGATCGTTTGTGCTCCGAATTCAGGGGGCGGGACCGGAGTGGCCCGCCCGTCGTCGAGCGTGTCCGGGATCTCGGTCCGCAACGGCACCATCCGGGGGATGGGGGGCTACGGCGTGTTTCTCGACAGTCGGACCGAGGTGACGGGTCTGCACGCCCGGTCGAACCGGCTGGGCGGGATCAACGTCGGGACCAACTCGATCGTCTCTGGCTGTCGGGCCTCCCAGAACGGTTCGGATGGGATCCGAGTCAGCAATGATTCGACGGTGTCCGGCAATTCCACTCTTCTGAATGGGGCCGACGGTATCTTTGGATTCGCCGGCGTGACCATCCTGGGGAATACGGCGGCCGACAACGGAGATGACGGAATCAGCTGCGGCCAGGGCTGTCTCGTGAGAGACAACGCAGCGCGGAGCAACAACGACTTCGGAATCGTCCTGGCGACCGGGTCCGGCTATGGGGCCAACGTCATCACGGAAAACCTGGGTGGAACCGTGAGCGGCGGGTTCAACATTCTGCTGAACGTCTGCGACGGTCCGTCTTCCCCTCAGTGTCCCTGACGCCGGACGAGGGGCCGCGGCCAAGGACGGTCCGCGCCCCGGCTCATTCGTTAGAGTCGATGTGAACCACGCCGGGTTTGCCGGAGCAGCGAGTCTCGATTCCCTGTACTTGCCCTGCGTATCAGGGAACGGACCGTAGCGACGAGTTCGCTCTGGACTTCTACCACCGCCATTCGGGCTGCTGGTGCAGAGACGATTGCGCGCCCCGAATCAGAATCGGTGGGATTCGGGCGGATCCGCGGGGCTTGGGGTGAATCGCGTTTCGGGAGCCCACCGGAGACGGGACGCTTGCGGCCCCGATTGGGGGATCACGAGCGGAAGTTCTCTGCAGCGAGTCTTGGCGGTGGACTGAGCGGCTTCCACGACCGCGCCGTGATTGGGGCGTCGGCTGGCGGGGCCTCGTGTGCCGCCTGGGTTCATCCCTCGAGTGTGCCCTTCGGCTGCAGCTGCGGTTCTTGCTCCGACCACGAGGGCTGAACCTCGATCCGCTTCACGAGCGCATCGGCGGTGAGGTCTGCGGGCTGGGTACCCGCGCTGGTGCTTTCGACGATCTGCGGTGCGAGGAATGCAAGCGAGATTCGACTGCTCAAGAACGGCTCGCTCACTCCTTTGGCTTTGGCGATCTCCTTGAAGGAGGCGACCCCGCCCGACGCGATGGACTACACCCCGCCGCGAGATCTCGCGACGAGCCCGAGCAGCGTGAGGTCCGTACTGCGGGTGGCTTCACCCGAGCTGCCGCTCGGCATGACCAGCTCTTGCTCGACACCGCGCCGGCGAATACAAGCCGGCAGGGCAAGTCGGAGGCTCTTGAGCTGCCCCGACAGTCGCGGCGCCATCCGATCTCGATCGAGACCCCGTCGTTCGTCAGGTCGACGCGTTCGACCAGGCTCGAAGGCTCGTGCATGCCGGAGCGCGCTTGCTCCATGAGCGTCGGCAATCGATTTCGAGAGACCGTGCCGATCGGGCGAGCCGTGCAAGCGGCTCAGGTTTGCGGAAGAGCTCCAGGACCGCCTGCTCGACGATTCGCTCTATCTCGCGTGCAGGGAGTCGCCAGGGCGACCTCGACGCATCCCCAGACGAAATCGACGCCGCTCCGTCCGTCTCGTGTTGCGACACGTAGTAGCGATATCGCCGCCCCGATTTCACGGTGTGGCTCGGGGTGAGTCGGGCACCGGATTCGTCGAAGAGCGTCCCGCGTAGCGGACTCGGGCCGCGATCGCCGTCGGTGCATGACGGCGGTGGAGCGTGGTCTGCGAGCTGCTTCTGAACCGCCTTCCAGGTCTCGGCGTCGATGATGGCCTCGTGTTGCCCCTCGAAGCTCTCGTCCTTGTGAGGAACATGACCGGCGTAGATCGGGTTGATCGGGAGGTGATAGAGGCTCCCTCGCCCGAAGGGTCGACCGGCCGAAGTCCTTCCGGTCTTGTCGGTATCGGTCTTCGTTCGTAGTCCTCGCTGGTCGGCTTCCTACTTCAACTGACGAACCGATCCCAGCTCGACATAGAGAGCGAACAGCAGTTCGACGGTCTTGGCTTCGCTCCGGTCGATCTCGAGGATTCGACCGTCGGCTCGATACTCGAGCGGTACCCGCCCGCGCATCTAGAGGCCCTTTCGCTTCGACGCCGGGATCTTGTCCCGGATTCGCTCTCCGGCGGGCTCGCATTCGAACTGGGTGAACGAGAGCAGCACGTTGAGCGTGAGCCGCCCCATCGAGGTCGACGTGTTGAACTGCTGCGTGACCGACACGAACGAGGCTCCGTTCGAGTCCAGCACATCCACGATCTTGGCGAAGTCGGCCAGAGATCGGGTCAGTCGGTCGACCTTGTAGACGACGACGGTACCGATCCTCCTTGGCTCGATATCGGCGAGAAGCCGGGTAAGGGCAGGGCTGCGGATGCTCCCACCCGAGAATCCTCTCTCGTGGTGGGTGCGGATCGCCTTCCAGCCCTCGCTCTTCTGGCTTTGGATGAAGGCGAGGCAGGCCTCGCGTTGAGGGTCCAGGGAGTTGAAGGCCTGCTCCAGACTCTCCTCGGAGGACTTGCGAGTGTAGACCGCGCAGCGGGTGAGCTTCGGGGTGATACTGGCCACGGGTCGCCTCGTTGAGTCCAGGGAACCGCGGCCCCGACCACCGTCCGTGATTTATCGGGCGACGGAGGAGGGCGAAGGCCAGATCTCGACCCAGCGTGCTTAGAGCTCGGGATGAGAGAGGCTCTCCCGGGCACCGACTCTGACTCGACCTTCTCGGGAGAGCGTTTGCGCTTCTTCAAACGTGACCTCGCGGTGTGGACCCCGGCGGGCGGGCGAGGAGGCACGGCCTCGACGCTCGACGTGGCACTTCGCTCCGCGGACCACCGGAGCAGGCACCCCATGCACGCTCCACCTCGGCGTGGAGTCAAGTGAGGGGACGCGAGGACCAGGTGTCCGACGGACATATTCGCCACGCATTCGCGTGATCGGAACGTGCTTGCATCATCGGCCAAGTGCGTTCGAGCGACACTGGCAAGTCGCCCTGGATGGATTGTCGTCCACGCTTGGCTGACGGAGATCGCCCGCCGCGAACTCGGCATACCTCCTGAGATTTCCCGCCCGTCGAGGCGGCAGTCGGCACGGCGATTGCGAAGCCCTTGCGGCTCGAATTCAGTCCGGGCGAAGCCGCCGCGATTCGTTACGAACGTGACGAGCTAGCGAAGGCGCCACTCCACCGCGTCGTATGCGAAGACCTCGAGCCTCTCCTCGACCGGTCCCGGTCGGCAGGTGCGCCGGTCGCCTTCTCGTGCAAGAGGCGTGGCTTCTGTCCGTGCTGCGGCGGGCGAAGGATGGCGGATACGACCGCCCATCTCGTCGATCGGGTCCTGCCCGAAGTGCCCGTCCGCCAGTGGGTGCTCGCGCTTCCCTATCCGCTCCGCGATCGCTATGCCTGGAACGCACGGCTCCCGAGCGAGGTGCTGCTGGCGATGCTGGCCGCGGCCTCAATGCCCGCGGAAGCTGCGAAGAGGAGGTCGGGGTGGATGCGCACGCCGCGGCGAACGACCGTCGAGGGAGCCGGAAGCCAGGTCGTCTCCCGGACACTCTCCCGCAATTCTGCCGCGATGATTCAGGATCGCGCGACGAGCGACGCTCGTCGTCCACGCTCCGCGGCCGTTACCCCCGACCCGCGGACGCCAACCGTCGCGGTCGCCGAAGTACGCCGTCGACGTAGTGGATGAGCATGCGTCCTTTCGGTCCGTATGCCATGACTTCGCGCGCGCCGTCGCGTTCGAACTGTCGAACGAGATCGAGTGCCATCGCCTCCTGGCGGGGCGGCGACAGCTTTTCGAAGTCGGCATCGACACGTCCGATGACGATCGCTCCTTCCCCGTTTTCGTTCCGATACGCCGACGTCAGGTACGGAGACAGTCGCGCCAGGTCGCGATCCTCGAGACTCGCGACATTGGTTGGTGTATCGGAGAGTCGATTCGCACCGACGATCGCGAGGATCGTAGCGATCGCGGCGACGAGTGCAGCTCGCGCCCGGCGGCTGGCCGCCACCTGACGGAGAAGGACCGACGGACGACGCGCGTCGGGCTCTGGCCGCACCGTCGGCGGTCCGCGTCGAGCGTGCCGGGCAGGTGCACGCTCGATGTTGCCCTCCGGCGCTTCGGACGGATCGTCTACATCTGCTTCGGGGCCATCGACGGGAGCCGCCGGCGTCCGTTCGCGCATCCGCTGCATTGGCGCCAGGAAGTGCTTCGCCTTGATGCCCGAGAGCTTGCTCGTTAGGTCGTATCGAGTCGCATCGGCAACCATCGACGAGATGAGCGCCGCGAGCGCCCGCTCGATTTCGAAGAGCCAAGTGTAGGAGAGCGTAGATTCGACGATGCCAAGATCGACGAGCTGGCTGCGAATCACTCCGACGTCGCCGAGCAGAAGCCCGATCACGGAAGAATACGAGAGCACCGTCTGGGCCTCGTCGGGGTCTCGAGAGAGAATCGCGTCGATCTCGATCCGTTCTAGTCGGGCGACGTCGAGCGCGACTCCCACGCGCTCCGCGGCAGTTTGGCCGAGGGCCGCTCCCTGGAGCCGTTGGCGGAGCGCGTCGAGCACGCTCGCTAGGCCATCATGATCGAAGAGCGACTCCGCCTCCTCAGGAACACCGACTCGTGTCCAGATGTCGTCGGTGTCGTCGATCGCTCCCACGGCCGGCGCGCCATCGCCTCCGGTCGCGGTGGACGGGTCTCCCACCATCGCCTCGAGGAAGGGGTCGCCGTCGGCCGCGGCCGCAAGTCGGTTGAACACCCGCGCGTTGTAGGTCACGACTGCCCGCAGCACGTTTGGAGCGAGGCGCGCCATGCCAAGGGCGTCCTTGCGCGCGCGCGTCGAACGGAGCCAATCGAGATCGTTTCCGGGCTCGTCCGGACGATCCGCCTGGAAGAGCTCGAGTGCGACCGCTTCCGCCTCGTCGCTCGCGTCCTGCTCGTTCGCGACCTGAGCCAGCGAAGGCGTCAGAGTCACGGGATCGTGGACGACCTTGCGATCCCGGCCAACTTCTTCGGTCGCCAGGTTCGTCACGAAGTATTCGAGCACCGAGAGGCGGTCGAGGAGCTTGTCCCGATCCTGGACCATGATGTCGACGAGTCCGAGAACATCATGACGCCGCGCTTCGACGGCCCGCGGAATGGAGGCGCGAAGCTCGGCGAATGGGACACGGTCGAGCCGCCCGAGTAGCGCTTCGGCCATGCGATCGAGGCCGAGATCGACTTGCGCAAGCTCCGATAGCAAGCCCTCGAGCGGGCGTGTGGCGAGCGCCGGATCGTCGGCGAGCGGCTTCAGCGCATCGTAGACCGTCGCCGCGAGCGCATCGTCTGGGCCGACTTGCTCCATTTCGCTGGCCGTCAGCGGCAGCGATCGCAGCGCGGATCGAATCTGCGTGAATCGCGAGACCCGCGCGCGCACCGCCACGACACCTTCGGACGCGACGTCGATTTTGGGCGCCTCTCCCCCGTCGGCCAGCGTCACTCGAACTCCCTCACACGATCCCGCTCAGTCGCAATCGTCCACGCGACCGAGCGGGAGGATCGATCTCGAACGGTCAGTTCCGACCGTTCCCGTTCCCGCCCCCGTTGCCGTTACCGTTGTTGTGGCTCGGCGCGGCACCGCCTCCCCCAGCTTCATCGTCCACGTCGCCCGAAGGGTCGACTCCCCCGTTCGGTCCGCCGCCCCCCTGACCGGGATTGCTCGAGTCGACGCCGTCGGCGTTGTTGCCATGTCCGTTGTTGCCGTTGCCGTTGCCATTTCCGTTGCCATCGCCAGAGGGTGCAGCCGGCGGGTTCGAGGCCTCGGAACCGTCGGGGCGCTCGACGTTCGTTACCTGCTTGCGGATGTCATCCGAGAGTATGATGAACTCGAGATTGTCGCTGGTGTCCTGCGCCCACGCGGCCGATGTGGAGAGGGCGAGTACGGCAGCGAGCACGAGCAGACCGTGTCCGAGACGAGAGTTCTTGGTGATGTTCATGGGGGACTCCTTGTGCAGGGTTTGGGACTTGGCGTCGCTACCTTCGAACGACGTCGGCTCAGTCGGTCACGACGACGCCGCTCTCGATCATGATGATGTCGAGCATCGCGTCACTCGGATCGAGATCGCCGGTCGCAACCGCGGAATAGTTCGCGTTCGCTACGCCGTCGACTTCGATCGCCTGGATCGTATAGGTGTAGTATTGGGACTGGATCGTGTTCGGATCGAGCTGGGTGGCACCCGAGATCTCGAACCCGATGTCGTCGAAAGTGCTGCCGTAGCGGCCGTTCTCGATCAGGTACGTCATCTGGCTCTTGTAGATGCCGTTCAGGTTGATGAATGCCTCGTTTCGTCTGGCCCGCCATACGTACGACTGCAAGCTCGGCAGCGCGATCGATCCGATCACGCCGATGATCGCGACGACGACCATCAGCTCGATCAGCGTGAAGCCCGAACGCCCTCGGCGGGACGAATTCGATCTACATTCAGTGGTGAGCGATCTTGTCGACACGCGTGGAGTCCATACTCACTATCCGGATCGAGGGGTAGTTCAGGATCTCATCGGTTCGCACACTGATTTCTGCGACACAAATCACGCCGTCGTCGACCCAACCAGGTGATGTTACGTGCGCGCTGCTGCCGCGTGCATACGCGCCCGACGATCCCAACGCAGTGCGACCCCGGAAACGCGCTTCTGCAGTTGCGGTGCGTTCAAGCTGCCAGCACGCCCGCAGTCGTCCGACATACGATACGCTCAGGGCTCGACGGCATCCTCACGGTCGCGAGCGCCGGCCTCGAGGCGGCGCGCTGGACGGCCGACGCCGCCTGGTCGGCTGTCGGGGTCGCGAAGCGCCCGGTCGACGATCTGAAACGATCGAAGTCGAGATGAGTCCGATGGCCACGGCTCGGATCGAGGACGGTAAGGTCAGCGCCGGCGTCATCGACCTCTACGAGGGCAGGGTCCTCAGTGAGGGGCGGGTGTGCCTCGCGGCGCCCGCCGGAGTGTGTCTCAGCGTGCTGCCCCAGGGCGAGATCTGCGTCCCGCTCTCGCCGGCGGGGCGCATCGCTCGCGGGTCGAGACGACCGCTGGGGGCCGGGGCGAATGCTACCGCGAGTCGCCGTCGTCCGATTCGTCCTCGTCCGAGTCATCACCTCGCTCGATCATCCCGTCGACGATCAACGCCCGCGCCAGCGCCACCGTCGCCGCTTCGTGTTCGCGCTCTCCGGTGGCCTCGGAGAGAGCTGCGATGCAGGATTCCGCGTCTGCGAAGCCCTTGGCCTTGGCCTTCTCGGCAGCTTCCTCGTCCCCCGCGTTGTCAGAGTTGGCCGCGTCCCCGATGGCGTTGCCGATGAGGGTTCCGATGAGCGGGCCACCGAAGATCGTTCCGAACACGAGGCCCTGACTCACGGACCCGTGCGTCCCGCGTTCGACCTCGAGGTGCTCGAGGGCGCCGGCGTACTCGTCCTCCACGCTCATGACGCGGATGCCGACGTTGGCGTAGCCGGTCGGTATGCGGTCGATCGGTGCGTCCAGGGTGACCCGTCGCTCCTCGCCGGGTTCGAGGTTTCGGACGACGTGAAACGCCAGGAGGAGGTCGGCGCCCGAGATCCGTGCGTCTTCGGAGGCGAGCAAGGCCACGACGTAGGACTGCGATGCCTCGTCGTAGCTCCGCAGCGCGGCCTCGCCGGCGACCGCTCCGCCGTCGACCTCGACGCGTTCCCACACGTCGATCGGCTGGGGCGCCGACGCGATCGCCACGGGCTGGAGGGTCCCGCGCGGGTCGGCGGCAGCCGGGATCGCGAGGGTGAGCGACAGGAAGAGAGTCAGCGAGGCGGCGAAGCCCGAGTGGACACGGGACGCAAACGGCATCGGCGAAGACCTCCGGCGCGGTCGTCGGCTCGTCGCGGCGACGTGGATAGGGTGTGGGAAGATGATGTTCGCCATGCGCGGATCGCACCGTGAAGGACTTCACTCTTCTCGGAAATCACCGCCAGCGTGCAGCTCGCGGCGTGCACGTCCGACCCGATGTAGCGTTGTGTCGCACTCGCTGCCTACCGGCAGCTCCCCTTCTCTCGTTGGGTGTTGCTGTACTCCCAACTCGAGGATTTCCGACTGAGGAGACAATATGTCTGCCGCCCCATCCAGAGAAACGAGTCCTTCCCCCTCTGCGGATGTCCTCACGGAACGCACGGGTCATGTTCAGGTCGTGACGCTCAATAGACCGGATCGAATGAACTCGATCGGCGGCAAGACGATCGAAATGCTCTCCGAGATCTTCTTGCGGTGCGAGATGGACTCGGACGTGCGGGCGATCCTGCTCACGGGCGCGGGGCGTGCGTTCTGTTCCGGACTCGATCTGAAGGACGTCTCCTCGGGCACGACCGACGTCGCCGGAACTACCTCCGGCTTCAAGATCAACGAAACCCCGCCCTTCGTCATGCGGCGAATGGACACACCGATCGTATGCGCGCTCAACGGGGCTGCGGCCGGCTATGGGATGGATCTCGCGCTGGGCTGCGATTTCGTACTGGCCTCGGACCGCGCGAAATTCGTACCGCCGGTTCGCCGCGGCGTCATCCCCGAGAGCGGGGGGACATGGCTCTTGCCGCGACTCGTCGGCTGGCACAAGGCCTGCGAGATCACGCTCCTCGCGCGCACGCTCACCGCCGAGGACATCGAGCGGTTGGGACTCGCCAATCGCGTCGTGGCGCACGATGACTTGATGGACGAGGCGATGACCTGGGCGAACGAACTCGCTTCGAACGCACCGCTCGCGATGGCTGCCGCCAAGCGCTCCATGCGGCTGGGCCTCGACTCGACCTTCGAGGCGAATTCGAATGCCGTCATGGCGGAGATTCTCCAGCTCTTTCGGACCGAGGATTTTCGGGAATCCCTGCTCTCCTTCATGGAGAAGCGTGAGCCGAAATATCAAGGACGTTAGGCGGCGACTGGGTCGGACGAGGCGTCGGACTCCTCTGCGAAACGAATCTGACGACGCCGAAGACCTGCTCTAACCTTGTGCACCGCCGCCAGGGCCGGCGTCGTCGGCATGACCTTCACCAGGGCCCAGGAGCTCTTCCGCTACGGCATCCCTTGCAACGCGATCTGGCCCCTGGCTTTGACGCGGATGACCGAACCGGTCTACGCCCCTCGCAAGCAGCAAGTCGAGGAGGCCGGGGACCCCCGGTTCCCGCGGCGGCGGACGCGGCTCCGGCGATCCCGGCGTGCTCCCGTCTACGCGACACCGTGACAACGATTTCACGAAACGAAGGAGCGATCACATGAAGGCCTGTGTTCTTACGGGAGCGGGCGGCGCCATCGGCGGCGCCATCGCGCGCACGCTCGCGGCCAGTGGCTGGCGCGTGCTCGGGATCGACCTCGCGTTTCCCGACGATGTCGCGTCTCCGCTCTGCGAACGGGTCGTGTGCGACATCACTGACGAGGCGAAGCTGCGAAGCTGCCTCCAGGCGCTCCTCGACACCGAGCCGGTGCGCGGGCTCGTCAACTGCGCGGGCTTCTACCCCGTGGAGCCCTTCGCCGATAGCGATTCGGTGTCCTGGCGGCGGCAGGTCGACGTCAACTTCCTGGCTCCGGTCATCGCCTGCCAAACCGTCCTCCCCGCGATGATCGAAGCGGGATGGGGACGAATCGTGAACATCACGTCCGACTCGTCCCGCACGGGCGCCGCCCGGCTGGCGGTGTACTCGGGCACCAAGGGTGCCCTGCTCAGCTTCTCGAAGAGTCTCGCCCAGGAGGTGGGCCGCACGGGGGTGACGGTCAATTGCGTGTCTCCGGGGACCATCCGGGTGCCGACCACCGACATGGACATGGCCAGCAAGCTCGCGCGCAAGATCCCACTCGGCCGGCTGGGCGCTCCGGAAGACGTTGCCGCGGCGGTCGACTTCCTGATGAGCGAGGCCGCCGAGTACATCACCGGCGAAGTCCTGTCCGTGGGTGGCGGCCTCACGATGTCGAGCTGATCGAGGTCCGCCCGATCCCCTGCGCTATCGACGAGCTCGCGCCCACATGCGCGACTTCGGTGCCGTCGGGAGGCACTGAGCACGTCGGACCCGGGGCACGCAGCCGTGGCCAAGCCGAGCGCGTCGGCCATTGCGAGTGACCACACGTGGTGCTGGACTGGGCTGGGTGGTTCAGGCGAAGGATCGCCACGTGGTCGACTTCGAGGATCTCGACCGCGATCACCGCTTCGTCGCTGCGAATCGGGCGACCGACGCGGCCCGGTCTCGCGTCAGTCGCGTGTCCCCGCGAGCTCCGCGAGCAGTGCCATGGCTTCGTCCGACTGGGTGTAGATCGTGTATCCGGTCGCGCCCGCGCCGGCCCAGCTGGGCCAACGTTCCCGAATTCGCTCGGGCGGGCCGACGAGACGCGTCGCGTCGACGTAATCTTCGGGGACGCTGCGTACGGCTTCGTCCCGATGTCCGTCCATCCACAGGTCCTGGATGCGCTCGGCGGCCTCCACGAACCCACAACGCGCCATCTGTTGCATGTGGAAGTTGACTCCGCGTGCCCCGTATCCACCGACCAGGAAGGCGATTGCCGGCTTCATCGCTTCGAGCTCCGCCGCGACGTCGTTGCAGAGCGCGACCGGGAGGATCGGCCAGATCTTGAACGACTTTCGCGCGTCGTCGTCGCCCCGCCGTTCAAAGCCTGCGGCGAGCTGTTCTGCGTAGCGGGTCTCCATCATGCCCGGCCGGAAGCCCATCGGCAGCCATCCGTCCCCGATCTCGGCAGCCTGGCGGACGGCGCGCGGCCCGCCGCCGGCGGGCCAGATCTCGATCGCGTTCTTCGGCGTGTGAAGAATCGGCTTGAGGGGCTTGCCCAGGCCCGAGCTCCCCGGACCCCGATAGGGCAGCTGTATTTCTTCACCGGCGAGCGAGATCGGACCCGCCCGCGCGATCGCCTGCCGCATCACGGCGACGTACTCGCGAAGTCGCGTGATCGGCTTTCCCCATGGAAGTCCGTACCAGCCCTCGACGACCTGGGGCCCGGATACGCCGAGGCCTGCGATGATCTGCCGTCCCGGCGCGAGATGGGCGAGGGCGGCCAGGGACATGGCAGCGGTCACCGCCGGGCGCGCGGAGATCTGCAGCAGACCGGCTGCGAGGCCGATGCGCTTCGTGTGTGCCGCGATATGCGCCAGGGGAACGAGCGCGTCGGCGCCGAAGGCTTCCGCGGTCCAGACCGAGTGGTAGCCCAGCGATTCGGCCAGCCGGATTCGCTCGATCGGGATCTCGGCGATCGGACTCGACCAGGACTCGACCCCGAGTCCGAGCTCAACCTTCGTCATTTCAGGTCTTCTTTCGCGGGTCGTTTCGGTTGAGGATCGGGTCGGTGATGGTCAAGCGCGGCGAACAACGGTCGCACGGGCCGCCGCGTCTCTTGCATCGACCGACTCCTGGGCTGACTCCATGTCGTCGATCAGCGCTTCATGACGTTGCTCGATCCGCGCGCGATCCGCGGGATGACTGAAGAGATAGAAGCGACCGCTTCGGATTCCCTCGACGATCCGTCGCGCCGCCTCTTCGGCAGACATCAGGCTCTCTGGAGCCTGCGGTGATGGGCTGCTTCGCGTGGCGGTGTCCGAAGTGGGTGGCTGCATGCTCTCGGGCCGGGAGCGCTCCGAGTCGAAGATCCGTGTCGCGATGCCGCCGGGGCAGGCCACCGAGACCGCAATCCCCTCGGCCGCGAGCTCGACGGCGAGCACCTCGGAGTAGGTGATCAAGGCGCTCTTGCTCGCGGCGTAGGCCCCGATCGCAGATCCCAGAAAGGGAGAGAGTCCGGACATCGAGGCGATGTTGACGATCCGCGCGAGCTCGCCGGCTGCTCTTCGTCGCAGCAGCGGAAGGGCGGAGCGCACCATCCGCGCCGGGCCCAACAGGTTCACACCGAGCACCCAGCTCCAATCTTCTTCGGCCGTCGCCTCGAGCGGCACGACGGGCATCACGCCGGCCGCGTTGACGAGGAGGTGGAGCCGCGTGAATCGCGCCTCCACGGTCTGCATGAACCCGTCGACGGACCTCGAATCGAGCAGGTCGACGGCGATCGGGCTGGCGGCGCCGCCCCCGGCGCGGAGCGACTCCGCCGACCGCTCGAGCCCTTCGTCGTCGACGTCGGCCATGACCACGTGGGCCCCGGCCTGTCCTAGCTCGCCCGCGATCGCCGCTCCGAGGCCAGAGGCCGCTCCGGTGACGATCGCGACGAGGTCCTCGAGGGTGTTCATCGGCATGAGGGAGCGCACACTCCCGACGCGAATCGCGAAGTCGATCCGCCCCGTACCCGGTATTCTGCAACAACGAAAACGAGTCGGTAGAGCAGAATCACGCGAACGGAGCCCCGGCGACGAAACAGGCTCCACGCGAGACGCCGGGTTCTAGTCAGGAGGCGAATACCAGATGGGGGACGTCCATGCGCGCTCCTGGATCGTCGGCCGATGGACCGGGGAGCAGCAGGGCGCGAGCCCCGGACCGATGGTTTCGGGCTTCGCGCAATCGACGCCCCGTTCGACACAGACGAGCTGACTCCATCGACAGCTCGGATCCTCGAGCACCCGGGCATAATAGAAGGCGGGCTCGTCGGGGTCGAAGTCCGGGTCGCGCCACGTCCCGCAGAGCGTGGTCGCACCGTGTCCGCTCCGCTGGCACGTCCGCTCGTCGACCTGCGCTTCGTGCTTCGCGCGAGCGATCGAATGGACCCGCTCCCGCGCGACGCCGTCTTCGACCCAGCCCTTCACGATCTCGATCTCGCGTAGGGGGGTCCCGGGACTCCCCTCCACACCGGCATCCTGGAGCGCGTGGACGACGAACGTAGGCGACTCGACCGCGCCGGTCTGATGCGCTTCGAGTCGCGAGCCCATCGGGACGCCGCCGTCATACGCCCTCGCGGCGAAGGCCTCCCTGCCACAGAGGTCGCTTCCGAGCTCCCATCCGCCGAAGAATCTGGCCACGATTCGCGGGCCGCTGGTCGCATAGGTCTCGCGGCGGCGGAGCGCCGCGAAGATCGAGGCTCTGCTGTTCTCTTCGGCCCAGGCGACGACGAGGCCACCCGGGTTGTACTGGACGACGTCGGCGAGAGCGCCCTTCATGACGCCGCGATTGGTCGTCGTGTGTCCCGCGTAGCCAACTTCTTCGACGGCACCCGGACGCGCGATGTGGGTGTCCGTGCTCCCGATGAATCCGAACTCGAATGGATTCACGCCGAGACGTTCCGCGAGGAGCAGGCCCCTCTTGAGGGCGGATCGCACCATTCCGGCTCCTGTGGGTCGCATCGACGGCCAGGCGTCCGGCGTCGACGCCGCCCCCGCGAAGCTCCGATAGGGGAGCGATTCGAAGCGACACGCTTCGTCTCGCGTGTCCGCGCCATAGAGGCATTCCGAGGCCCCCTTGTGCTGGATGATCTCGACGAGCGGCTCGAGCCGGCGTCGGCGGATCGCTTCGGCCCGCGAGATGGGGAGGTCGACCTGCTCGGGCGTCTCGAGCTCTGCGCTCGCGAACATCAGTCCGTCACTGAGGTTCGAGTTGTGCGGGATGACCATGGCATCGCAGGCGCCGTCGGCCTCGATGCACTCGGCGTCGAGCCAATCCCAGAGCGCCCGCGCCGAGGGCGCGTCGACGTAGCTGGCGGGGACGGTGGGTACCTCGTGGCCGGCGAAGATCACGTTGCGATGCAGGTTGATGCCTGCGCCCGGCGTACCGGTCCATTCGTACGCCACGAAGCTCGTGAACTCGCATTGCCTCGTCGTGTCGAGTGATTCCTGGGCCGCGGCGAGGGTCTGCTGCCAGGCGGAACGAGCGGCCTCGAGGCAGATTGCGCCGCCTCGACCGCAGAAGCCGTAACGTCCCCGCGCACGGGTCTTCTCCGCGAGCATGGTGATCGCGGGCAGCCGGCTCTGGTTGTAGTACCAACACACGTCGGAGTCGTACTCCGGGTGGCTCGGGTCCGTGCAGATCGCGACCTCGCCGAGCCACTCCGCATGGTCCGTCGTGGCCGCGAAATCCAGGGGCCGTGCTCGCGTTCGAGCATGGAGGTAGGCGTCGCGCGGCGAATCGGTCGTCCCCGCGTCGAGCGAAAGCCTGGTGTGGACGTGCAGATCGCCAAAGTAGGGCTGCCGCGAAGCCACGTAGTCGTCGCAGGTCGGGGGCCTTCTCGTCGGATCCGGCTCGGGCGGGCGTCGACGCCAGAAGGGAACGACGTGCCGAGGAGGAGTCCGATGCAAAGGGCACGCATCGGGATGCGGGCCTCGGATTCGAACCTGGACTTCGATCCTCTGCGGTCCTGTTCGGGGGGCCAAGACGCGCTCATCGGGCATCGAAATCGCTCCATCCCGAGATCGCGTGTACGGCTTCGGCGGCGTCGCGCATCGCATGCTCGATGCGGCTGCCCCCTCGAGCATCCCCCACTCGGTGTATCTCCGCGCAGAGCGGCTCGATTCCCATCGATCTCGGGCGGCCCTGTCGTCGATCCCGACGCCGACCCCGCCGAGCCCAGATCGACGACGTATCGGGCGGATTGCTCGAAGGGAGGATGCGAGCTCGATTCCACCCGGGCGCGCTCGCCATCCCAGCGGATCGTCCGGACGCCGGTGAGGATCGGTGCGCCGATCCGAGCGAGCCGATGGAGTGCGCGCCAACGGGCGGGGACGGGAAGGTCGATCCCGACGCAGGCGTCCGAAGCGAGCAGAGTCGGGATCCAGCCACGCTCGGCGAGCCACTCGGCGACGCGAAGTCCCTCGCCGCGTGCGTCCAGGACGATGATCGCGTCGCCCGGGTCCAATGATTCGCGGGCGGACCATCTCGGCCAGCTGCGCTCCGGATCGTGGCTCGGGAATACGTCCTTCGCGATCGGGTCGTGTCTCGAGCGCGGGCCGCGATATTCGGCGAGCCGCGCCGGTCGCGACGATCAGCGCGTCCCGGGCGAAGCGCGCTCACGGTCTCCGCCTGCGCCGCCTGCCCGAGGGCGGACGTCGGACACGAGCCGCCCTCGATCTCCGCCTGCAGCCACCGCGCGAAGCGGGAGGAGATTTCGGTCGAAGGGCTCCGCGTCCCAGAGGACGCCACCCAGCCGAGGGTTTCGCTCGAGGAGCGTGACGCGATGGCCGGCGCGGGCCGCGAGTCGCGCGGACTCCATGCCCGCGACGCCGCCACCGACGACGACGAGGTTCTTTCGAGCCGGCACGCCGTGCGTCCGGCGAAGCATCTCGTTGCCCGCCTGGGAATTCACCGCACATCGCACACTGCGCCCGACACAGACTTCCCCGACGCATCGATAGCAATGCACGCATGGGCGAACGGCGCGCGGGGCCGCCGGTGCGGAGCCGGGTCGGGAGCTCCGGATCCGCGATCAGCTGTCGGCCCAGGGCGACGAAGTCGGCCGCGCCTTCGGCGACGAGCTGTCCCGCATCCCGAAGGTCGAGTCGCCCGACGGCGATCACGGGCACCGAGACCTCGGCACGGATCTTCTTCGCGTAGCCCACGTAGCCGTTGGGCTCGTGCACGAGCGGGCCCTCGGTAAAGCCGATGCCGGAGGTCCCGTCCGAGTATGCGCTTACGTGAATGGCATCCGCCCCGGCCCCCGCCGCGTGTTTCGCATGATCCACCGCCAGCTCGGGCGTGATTCCTTCCCCGACACGAAACTCGTTCGCGTCCAGGCGACACCAGACCGGATATTCCGACCCGACCTTCGAGCGGACGGCGTGAAGGATCTCACGTAGGAGTCGCGTACGCCCGGTCGTGTCCGTGCCATAGCGGTCCTGCCGGGTGTTCCACGCGGGCGAGAGGAAGCCCGCGATCGCGTAGCCATGTCCGGCGTGGATCTCGACGCCGTCCGCGCCCGCGTCGCGCGCGCGTTCCGCCGCCAGGGCGAAATCCTGCACGAGTCGATCGATGCGAGCCTGGTCCACCGCCTCGAAGATGGGGCTCCCCCCGGCGCGCATTCCCTCGGCTCGGGCGGCTTCGACGTCGCTGAGGGCCGCGGCCTTGTCGTTGGCGCCCTGGAATCCGGGAAGGCTGGGAACGAAGAGGGGGCGTCGGGCAGCGATGTCGAGCACTGCGTTCCGGCCGCCGTGGTGGAGCTGAACCGCGAGACGAGCGCCCTCGGCGTGGACGCATCGGGCGAGCCGCGCGAGGGGGGGAATGAAACGGTCGTCCGAGAGCGCGAGCTGGCGAGGGTTGGTGGCTCCGCGCGGCCACGAGACGCCGACCGAGCCGAGCACGATCAGGCCCACGCCGCCTCGCGCCCGCGCCTCGTAGAAGCGAAGACTCCGCTCCCCGACTCGGCCGTCGGCCTCCGCGAGATTCGTTCCCATCGGCGCCATGACGATCCGGTTCCGGATCTCGAGCGTGCCGATCCGCCCCGCGGTGAAGAGCGCATCCAGTGTCATCGGGCGAGGACTTCGCTCATGGGATCTCCGCCGTTCGCGCGGCAGCGGGTGTGTGCCTGGACATTGGGCGAGTCACTGGATCAGTCGATGTCGATCGAGTAGAGGCGTGCCGCGTTGTCGCAGAGCATCTTGCGGACCTCCGTCTTCGGGATCCCCCGGAAGGTCTTCTCGATCACGCCGCGCGACATGGGCCAGTCGCATCCCGAGTGCGGATAGTCGGTGGAGAACATGAGATGGTCGACGTTCAGGCGATGACGCAGCTCCAGACCGACGGTATCCATCATGAACGTGGCCCAGATGTTCGAGTGGAAGATGTCGCTCGGCATTCGAGTCATCTGGTGCAGCGCCTGGCTGAAGAATCGGTAGCGACGGAACATGTCGTCGGATTGCTCGAGGAAGGTCGGAATCCACCCGATGTTCGACTCGACGAGGATGAGCTTCAGGTCGGCGAACCGCTCGAAGACGCCCGAGTAGATCAGTAACGAGGCGGTGTCCATCGCGTGCATGCCTGCCTTGGTGGCGCCGGCGCCCGCCAGGAATTCGCGCGACTCGTACTCGGGGTGTCGGCCGCCGGAGGTGTTGAGGGAGAAGCTCCCGATATGGATCGAGATCGGGATGTTCGCAGAGGCCGCCGCCTCCCAGAACGCGTCGTCCTCGTCCATCGGTTCGAGCGAGCCGTTGGGAAACGCCGAGATGATGACCCCGCGGTGGCCGTCCTGTGTCGCTCTCAGCAGCTCCTCAGTAGCGTCCTTGGTTCCGGTCGTGGGAATGATCGCGAGCGGAAGGAGTCGGCCTCCCGACGGCTCGCAGAGCTCGATCAGCCAATCGTTGTAGGCTCGGACGCAGGCGTGCTGCAGCTCTGCGTCCTCGGCGTAGGTCGCCGCCCCGGTGAGCGTGATGCTCGGATAGAGGACCTGGTAGTCGATGCCGTCGATGTCCATGTCTTCGAGCCGAGGCTTCAACTCGAAGCTACCGGGACGGATGTCGGCGTAGGTGCGGCCGCGGGGTCGGAAATCGGGGAATCCGAGTCCGGCCGTCGCAGTGAGGCCGAGCGGGCGGAAGCGCTTTCCCTCGTCGAAGGACCAGACCTCGCCGTCATCCGTCGACTCGAGCTTGGGGGCTCGGTCCAGCAGCTTCCTGGGCACGCGCTTCTGCCAGAGGTCCGGCGGCTCGTTCACGTGTGCATCGGCGTCGATGACGGGGTAGTCGATCGAGGCGGTTTCCCAGAAGAGTTCGGATTTGTCCATGTAGAGTCCCTCCTGCCCGTTACCGAGCGCTAGTGGGTGTCGTGATCGAGATCGTCTCGCAACGTGCGCGTTGCGCCGAGCCAGAGCAGGGCACCGATTACCTGTGCCGGGGCGAGAGCGGCGAGCGCATGGCGAATCGAGTCGTCCGCGTAGCTCGTCGACAGGGCGTCACTCGCAATCCCCACGAAGGTCGGCCCGAGTCCCATGCCGATCAGGGTCATCAGGAAGAGATTCAGCGCGGCGGCGGTCGCGCGCATCTCGGGCCGCGCGACGTTCTGCACCATCGCGTAGATCGGTCCGGCGATGCTGCCGGTCAGGATCGACCAGGCGGGCAGGAACCAGACCGCCTCGCGACCTTCCGGCCAGAACGGGATCGCGATGGTGAGGGGGACCGAGAGGAGCGTGTTGATCGCCGGCAGCCGCAGATACCAGCGGGCGTCCCGGCTCCCGAGCCGGTCACTGAGCGCAGCCGTGAGGATTCCGCCGATCATGGCGGAGCCACCCGCGACGACGCCGAGCCAGAAGCCCACCTCGGCACCCGACATGCCGTGGACCCGGCGCAAGAGCGTCGGCTGCCAGGCGGCCGCACCGACACTCGCGAAGATGCACATCGAGAACCCGAACGTCACGAGCAGGAAGGTCGGGCGGTGAACGAGGTAGCGAAGCGTCTCTCGCGTGGACGGAGGCGTCGTCTCGCGAGGGGGATCGAATCGGCCGCGGCTCGGCTCCCGAATCGTCGTTCGGACGAGGACGGCCAGCAGCAGACCGGGCAGTCCCAATACGACGAAGGCCGTGCGCCAATCGAACTGGGTCTCGAGCCATCCGCCCGCCGTGATGCCGAGCATGGCGCCGAATTGTGCGCCGGAGGTATAGATCGCGAGCGCCGTGGCGCGATGGCTCGGCGGAAAGTAGTCCGAGATCAGGGAATGGACGGGAGCGCCCGAGGTCGTCTCGCCCGCGCCGACACCGATACGCGCGATCAGCACTGGAAGAAGCTCCGCGCGGCCCCGGTCGCAGCCGTCATCAGGCTCCAGACGGCGATCCCGACGGCGAGCAGGGTGCGACGATCTCCCCGGTCGGCCCATCGCGCAATCGGGAGACCGAAGAGCACGTAGAAGATCGCGAAGGCGATTCCCGTCAGCAGTCCCATCTGCGTGTCGGTCGTACCGAGATCCTCCTTCATCGGTTCGATGAGGACCGAGAGCAGGTGCCGGTCGGCATAGTTCGACATGTAGACGAGCCAGAGGATCGTCAGGACATAAGCCTGGTAGCCGGTCCATTGCCCCGCCGCGTCGTATTCGGCGGCGACGCCCGGGTTCCGGCGCTTGCATGCCCATGGACGGGCCTCCCGTCTATTCCGCCTTGCAGAATCCGTTTCTCGAAGAGTAAAGTGTGGCATGGCGGTCGGTCAACCGTCTTTCGCGCGAAGAGGTCTTGGGACTGACGAGCGTCCGCGTGCAGCGGTGGGACGAGGGAGGCCACGCGATCGATGCGGTTCGAGCTCTTCTCCGAGGAGGTTCTACGGGATCCCTATCCCCACTACGCGCGGCTGCGGGACGACGCGCCCTGCTATCTGGACGAAACGGTCGGGGCCTACATGTTGTCGCGCTTCGAGGACTGCTGGAATGCGCTCGTCGACTGGCGCCGGTTCAGCTCCGCCCATGGCCCCTCTCTCGAGCTCTCCGGTCGCGGTGAGGACTTCTCGCTGATCGGGATCGATCCGCCGCGACACACCCAGCTGCGAAACGTCATCAGTCGGGGATTCACGCCGCGCCGGATCGGTGCGCTTGAGCCTCGCATTCGGGCCGTGGTGCGTGCGCTCCTGGACGAGCTCGAAGCCGAAACGACCTTCGACTTCCAGGCTTCGATCGGGATGCGTCTGCCGATGACCGTCATCTGTCAGCTCGTGGGGATCCCGCTCGAGATGGGACCGACGATCTGCGATTGGGCGAACGCCTCCCTGCATCGCGAGCCCGGCCGTCCGGAGCCACCGGAGGAGGCCGTTCAGGCCGACGCCAACCTGCGCGGATATCTGCGATCCCTCGTGAAGGCGAAGCGGGGCAATGGTCAGGACGATCTGATCGGCGTGCTGACGCGGGCCGAGATCGATTCCGACGGTGCGCGAGCAGCGCTGTCGGAGGACGAGATCGTTTCCTTTCTGAACCTCCTGGCCGCCGCCGGAAACGAGACGACGACGAAGCTGCTCGGCAATGCGATCGTGCTCCTCCATCGGCATCCCGAGCAGCGTGCGCGCGTCGAGGCCGACGGGAGCCGGACCCGGAAGCGATCGACGAGGCACTTCGC
>CBDCWV010000016.1:0-962732 GCA_965223565.1 Myxococcota bacterium
GGTCGTCGACTCGAACGCGACGGATCGGGGCGCGCGATCCTGCGCAGCGCCGTCGCGCACGGCGTTCCGATCTACGTCCCCGCCTTCAGCGACTCCGAGCTCGGCCTCGACTTCCACATCCACAACCGACGCCTCGCGGCCGCCGGCCGCGCGCCCTTCGGCTTCGATCCCTTTCTCGATCTCGAGGACTTCGCCGACCGCGTGCGTCGACACGAGACGCTCGGCATCTTCACCATCGGCGGCGGCGTACCCCGCAACTGGGCACAACAGGTCGCGCCCTACCTCGAGATCAGCAGCGACCGACTGGCGACGAACGAACCGATCCGCCGCTATCGCTACGCGATCCGGATCTGCCCCGAGCCCGAACATTGGGGCGGGCTCTCCGGCTGCAGCTACACCGAGGGCGTGTCGTGGGGAAAATTCGTGCCCGAGAGCGAGGGCGGGCGTCACGTCGAGGTGCATTCCGACGCCACGATCGCCTGGCCGATCCTGGTCCGCGCCGTGATCGAGCGACTCGACGGCGCGGCGGCTGGCCGTTCGCGAGCCGACTGAGCCGATGACGGTTGGGGGCGACGACGATCCCGAGCGAGACCCGGAGGCTCGCGGGTACCACGCAGGCGCCGGGCGCGATTCGATGCGGGCTGCCATCGTCGATTCTGCGGGCCGCCTCGACGTGCGGGAAAGTGCGATCCCCGAGCCCGGACCGGGAACGGTGCGCATCCGCGTCGAGGCCTGCGGCCTCTGCGGCAGCGACCTTCACGCCATGCGGCGCGGCAGCTGGCCAGCGGGTGCGATTCCGGGCCACGAGATCGCGGGGCGGATCGACGCATTCGGTCCGCTCGCTCGCGCGGCCCCTTCTACTCCCCAACCGTCGGAGACGTTTCCCCCCGCGGCTCGAACAGGGGACGCCGGTCGTGCTCGAGCCGCTCGAAACCTGCGGCGCTTGTCGACGCCTGCCTGGCCGGGCGCGACGCGCAATGTCCTTCGCTCCGGATCGCCGGGGTCGACCGCCCCGGCGGATTCGCCACCTACGCGGTCGCACCGATCGCGCGCGTCCATCCCTACGACCCGGCGATCGCGGCCGATCTGGCCACGCTCGCGGAGCCCCTCGCGGTGGCGCTTCACGCGCTCGACCGGATCGCGCTCGTTCCGGGCGAGCGCGTGCTCGTGCTGGGCGGCGGTCCGATCGGGCTGCTCTGCGCCTTCGCCGCCCGGCACGCGGGAGGTCGTGGCGTGACGCTGCGGGCCCGCTACCCCCATCAAGCGGAGCGTGCGCGGCGCCTCGGCATCGAATTCGTCCATTCGACGGAGCAACCGATCGAGGCCGACGGTCTGGCCGATCGCTTCGATGTCGTATTGGAAACAGTGGGCGGCGAGAGCAGCACGCTCGTCGAAGCGGCTCGCGCTGCGCGGCCCGGCGGCCGCGTCGCCGTGCTCGGGCTGTTCGGTCGCGATCCGGCGCTCGACCCGGGACTCGCGCTCGCCAAGGAGCTCACACTGGTCTGGTCCAATTGTTACGCCAGCGCCGGCGGCGCGGCGCATCGTCGAAAGACGCCGTACACGGCGCGCGAAGAGTCCGGTAGCGCAACGGCACCGCGGGTCGAATCCGTCGCAAGAGCGGAATCGCCCGCAACGCACGAGAGCGACTTCCGCCGCGCGTTGCGGATTCTGGCCCACGAACGTGACAGATTGGGCGAACTCATCACACATCGCATGCCGCTCGAGCAGATCGCGGAGGCGTTCTCGCTCGCCGCTCGAAAAGAGTCGAGAATCGGCAAGCTCGTCGTGTTAGCCTGACGGTCCGGCAGGGCAGCAGAGGAGACCGGTCATCACACGGATCCTGATCGTCGATGACGAAGCGACCTATCGCGAGTATCTCGACCGCTTCCTGACCCGCGAGGGCCTCGAGGTTCGCACCGCCGAGACGGGCGTCGAGGCGATCGCGATCGCGCGCGAGTTCGCCCCGGACATCCTGCTGGCCGATTGGATGCTGCGCTGCGAGATGCACGGCATCGAGGTCGGCGAGGCCCTGCGCGCGGAGGGCAACGACCTCCGGATCCTGCTGATGACCGGATTCCCCACGGCGGATCTCGAGGCCGAGGCCGCAAGGGTCGGAATCGATGGCTTCCTCGAAAAGCCCTTCTCGCTCGAGGACCTCGCGAAGGCGGTCCACGCCGCCGCCGAGGCCTGACCCGAGTCGACCCGCAGGCCCGCGGCCGACCCGATCAGCCGGCCCGCTCGAAGAGTGCCGGGTCCGGCGTCTCGGCCAGCACGAGCGCGTCGTTCCGTTCGAGCAGGCGATCGAAGTCCCAGGCGCTCTGGCCGAGCAGAGCCCAGTTGTCGTCGCGATCGCGAACGACCCGGATTCGCTCCGAATAGCGGTAGTCCTCGGGATCGAATCCGGCCTGCGGCCAGCGGGCGAGCGTGTACGGCAGGGCCGACAGCGTGAGCTCGACGCCGTACTCGGTCTTCAATCGGTGTTTCATGACGTCGAATTGCAGTGGCCCCATCGCCCCGAGGATCCAGCTCGCCGAGCCGCCCTCGGGATCGCGAAAGAGCTGTACGACGCCCTCCTGGACGAGCTGCTCGATCCCCTTCTCGAGCGCCTTGCGTTTCTCGACGCCAGCGACCTCGACCCGCATGTAGGACTCGGGGGCGAAGCTCGGGATGCCCGCGTAGACGATCTCCTTGTCGTCGGCGAGCGTATCCCCGATGCGGAAGATCCCGGGGTCGAAGAGCCCGACGACGTCGCCGGCGAAGGCCTCTTCGACCTCGGCGCGATCCTTGCCCATCAGGAGCGTCGAGTTCGTGAGTCGAATCGGCTTGCCCGTTCTCACGTGGGCAGTCTGCAGCCCCTTCACGAAATGCCCCGAACAGATACGCACGAAGGCGACGCGGTCGCGATGGTCGGGATCCATGTTCGCCTGGATCTTGAAGACGAAGCCGGAGAAGGGTCGTTCGCTCGGATCGATCCGCACGCCCTCGCTCGTCCGCGCGACCGGTCCGGGCGCCATCTCGAGAAAGCGCTCGAGGAAGGGATGCACACCGAAATTCGTGAGCGCGCTCCCGAAGAACATCGGTGTCTGGTCGCCGCTCGCGACGAGCGCCGGATCGAGCTCGGCACCCGCACCCTCGAGGAGCTCGAGTCCGTCCAGCACGTCCTGCGCGAAGGGCTCCATCGCCTCCACGATCTCGGGTGACGAAGGCTCGCCTTCGATCACGCGTTCGTCGACGCGATGGGTGCCGTGGTCACCGCCCGAGAACAGCACGAGCCGTCGCCCGAAGCGGTCGTAGACGCCCCGGAAATCGCTGCCGGCGCCAACCGGCCAGTTGGCCGGCACGACGTCCATCCCGAGCACGTCTTCGATCTCGCCCATGATCTCGAGCGGGTCGCGCCCGTGCCGATCCATCTTGTTCACGAACGTGAAGATCGGAATCCGGCGCAGCCGGCAGACCTCGCAGAGCTTGCGCGTCTGGGGCTCGACGCCGCGAGCGGCGTCGATCAGCATGACCGCGCTATCCGCAGCCATCAGCGTGCGATACGTGTCTTCGCTGAAATCACGATGGCCGGGGGTGTCGAGGATGTTGACGCGGTGGCCTTCGAATTCGAAGTGGAGGACGGAGCTCGAGACGGAGATGCCCCGCTGCTTCTCGAGCTCGAGCCAGTCGCTCGTCGCATGACGAGCGGCCTTCTGCGCGCGCACCGCCCCGGCCTCCCTTAGCGCGCCGCCGTAGAGCAGCAGCTTCTCGGTCAGCGTCGTCTTGCCCGCGTCGGGATGCGAGATGATCGCGAACGTGCGCCGGCGTCCGATCTCGCGGCGAATCTCGGCCTGATTGCGATCGCTCGACACGCGCGTCGATCAGGTACAGGAGGCGCGATAGATCGCCTCGATCGAAGCGTCGAGCGTCCGGTCGAACTCCTCGTCCGTCTGCTGAGCGGAGAGCCCCTCCGTGAGCGCGCGCGAGAAGCTCGCGACCACGCCGCGATTCTCGGCGAGGCGTCGATTCGCCTCCTCTCGCGAATAACCGCCGGAGAGCGCGACGACTCGCGCGATTCGCGGGTGTGCGACATGGTCGCCGTAGAGACCCGGCTGCTCGGGGAGCGTCAGCTTCAGCATGACCTGACGGCTCGCGTCGAGTCGGTCGAGGTGCGCGATCAGACTTCGGGCGAGGATCGCTTCGGCCTCGGCCTTGTCCGGTGCGTTGATGTCGACCTCGGGCTCGATGATCGGCACCAGACCCGCCGCACAGATCTGCTCCGCGATCTCGAATTGCTGATCGACGACGCTCTCGATTCCCTTTTCGTTCGAGGACTTGATGACCGAACGCATCTTGGTCCCGAAGACCTCACGCGCGTTGGCCTTGTCGAGCAGCTCGGCGAGTCCCGGAATCGGCTTCATCAGCTGCGCGCCGTCACGCTCGTCGGCCAGTCCCTTGTCGACCTTCAGGAAGGGCACGACCTGCTTCTCGTTCCAGAGGTAGCTCGCCGAGTTCTGACCCGAGATGTCGCGATCGAGCGTATTCTCGAAGAGGATGGCGCCCAGGATCCGGTCGCCGCCGAAGGCCGGGCTGGTGACGATCCGCACGCGCATTTCGTGGACGCGGTCGAACATCTCGGCGTCGCCGGAATAGGTATCCTCGCCAACGCCGTAGAGCCGGAGGGCCTTGGGGGTGCTGCCGCCGCTCTGATCGAGCGCGGCGATGAATCCGTCCCGGGAACGGATCTTCTCGAGCTGGCTGTTGCGATCACTCACGGGTTTCTCGCTTCGTCGTCGAATCCGTCCGCGGCAGGCTGCTTCGCGGACGGGTAGGAATTTCGGATGGGGCGCGGATGCTAGCACCCCGGCCCGTCGGGATTAGAAGCTCGCGCGGCGCCCCGCTCAGCCCGCCACGAGTGCCTGCGCGATATAGCGCCCCAGCGTGTCGCGGCTGCGGGGCTCGATCCCATGGAAGACCAGCCCCGTGTCGGGGAGCAGCTGATAGGTCGCGTCGCCGCGCAGGGCGAGTGCCGCCTCCCCGGGCAGGCTGAGCTCGAGATCGAGTCGACTGCCGAGCGGGATCTCGCCCTCGCTCTCGAGCAGACACCCGTTTTCGGACAGCGAGACGACACGGCCCTCGAAGACACGGTCTCTCGCGCGACAGCGTGCTGCGAGCGAAGTCGTGACGCGCGGCGTCGAACGTGGCGTGTCTTCGAAGACCTGCTGCATCAGCCGAAAGAGCTCGTGGATCCCCGCCGGTCGCTTGACCGCGCCCACGATTCGCGAATCCGCCTCGACGACGCCGTTTCGCCCGGTCAGCAGCAGAACCGGCAGCTCATCCGTCGCTTCGTCGACCGCGGCGCCGAGCCGCGCCTGCGAGAAGGCATCGAGGTCGGCGACACGCCGCTCGTCGACCACGAACATCTCGATGCGCGTGCCCGGCCGTTCGTGACGGACACGCTCGAAGAGCTCGGGCGAGAGCATCTCGTAGCCGAGCCGGCTCAGCAGCACATCCGTCATCGGACCGAGCGCCTCCTGCGATGCGAAATACACGATCGTTCTGGCCCGGCCGCCGACGCGGGATGCGGGATCGAGCCCGCCCACGCCGGCGTCATCCCGGGCTCGCTGCACTCGATCGAAATCGTCCATATGGAGTCGAATCGGGCGATTGCTCGATCCAATTGAGGCATGGGCACCCCGAACCGGACGTTTCCCCGTAGGAATGGGTTCGTTCGACACGAAAAACAAATCGAGAAAGTGTGCCATTTTCCTCCCGATCTCGGGGAGTTTCGGGGCGGCCTGCTAGCTTGTGAGCGTGGAAGACGCGGTGACCGGCAGCGTGAATCGGGATCTCGCCAACTGGCTGGTCGCACATCGGCTCGAGATCGAGCGGGTCATGCAGAGCCGGCTCGGTGCAGCCAGCCCGGCCGCCGCGGGTCCCGAGGCCGAAACCTTGCGACGGTTCCGCACCTTCGCTTCGACGGCGTTGATGCGCGGCGAAGCGCCACGCCCCGTGCTCGACGGGCTACGCCCGAACGAGCGTCGTGTGATGGCGCTGCTCGTCACCTGGGCGGAGTCGGCGAGCGAGCTGGCGGGGCCGGACGCGCGTGCCGTCGGCGAAGCGCTGGCACCACTGCTCGATGCCTTCCGCCTCGCGATTCGAACGACGGGCACGAAACGCAAGACGAGCGGCCGGCCGCGCGCGACGCGGCGCGCAATCACGGCGGCGATCGATCGGGTCGCGGACCTCTATTTCGCCCTCGACGTCGATTCGGGGGAGATCCTGGACGCCAACCCCGCGGCCGGCTCCGCCCTCGGCGTCGCGCGAGACGCGCTGATCGGAATCGAGTTCACCGCCTTCGTGCCACCCGAGCTCCAGGGCTCCTGGTGGACCTGTCTCGACAGTCTCGCCGAGGGCGAGGAGAACATCGTCTTCCGCGCCGCGATGAAGGACCGCGAGGGCCGCCCGCTCCGACTCGAGGCTTCGGCGACGCGCTATCTGCGCAGCAATCGCACGTTCGCGCTCGTGCTCGCGCGACCGGACACGCAGGTCAAGTCGCTCGTCGACGCCCATCCGGCAGCAGCGCCCACGCCGCCGTCCCTGCACGGAGTCGCATCACCCGACGTCTGAGCATCCCCCGCACGCGGTACGCGATGCGGCGCGCCGGGTCCACGCCGCACGAGCGCGCGTCCGACGCAGACGATTCAGTCGAGCCGAGCGTGCAGGAACGGGACGACGCGCGCCCACGCCGCGGAGGACGACGCTGGATGATAGGCGTCCTCGCGCGTGCGATTCAGGAAGGCGTGACCCGCTCCGTCGTAGCGATCGATTTCGAAGGACACGCCGCTCTTCGCGAGTCCGGAAGCGAGCGCGTCCACATCCGCCTCGGGCACGAAGCCATCCTCGCGACCGAACGAGGCGAGAAGAGGCGTGCGGAGACGATCCGCCGCCTCGATCGGCGAGAGCGGCTTCTTCGCGCGGTCGCGGCCGGCTCCTTCGACCAACATGCCGTGGTCGTAGGAGAGCAGACCATAGAAGGGCGCGGCCGCCGCAAAGCGGTCCGAGAGGCAAGCGGCGAGCAGCGCGTACGTCCCGCCCATGCAGACGCCCATCACGCCGATCCCGCGCCCCTGCGAAGCCGGTTGGTCCGCCAGCCAATCCGCGCTCGCCTCGAGATCCGCGATCACGTCGGGGTCTCGGAGCGAGCGGATTCGCTCGCCCGGATCTTCGACGGGGCCGGCATCGAGCGCGCGATAGAGATCGATCTCGAGGACGGCGAACCCCTCGCGCGCGACGTCCGTCGCGAGTGCGCGACTGTGCTCCGAGCGCCCCCAGACGTCGTGGATCAGCACGACGCCGGGCTGCGGCCGCTCCCCTGTGCCCTCCCGGTGAAGCCCACCGAAGGGCCCCTCCTGGATCTCGATCTCGACGTTTCGCGCGCTCGAAGACAAAGGATCGCCCTCCCGGATGAAGCTGGGATTCCGCATCGCCATGCGGATCCCGCGCAGAGCCTATCCGAATCCAGCCGCCTTGCGCGTCGCTGGCAACGCCGCAAGCGTCTGACTAGACTGCGCGCCCCTCGAGGAGAGCCGCATGCCCAAGCCCGCCGAAACCCCCGAACCCACGCGCATAATCCGCAAGAAGACGGGCAACTTCCTGGAGGATTTCGCGCCCGGTCAGATCTTCCGACACAAGGGCGGCAAGACGATTACCGAGGGTCTGTTCACGACCTTCACCGAGTTCGCCATGACGACGCACCCGACGGCGAAGAACGCGCGCTACGCCCGCGCGTACGGGTTCGAGGGTCTCGTCTGTCCGCCCGGCCTCGTGATGCTGGTCGCCTTCAGCCAGACGGTCGAAGACGTCTCCGAGAACGCCCGCGCGAACCTCGAGTACATCGACATGCGGTTCGGCGCGCCCGTCTACCTGGGTGACACGATCGAGGTCGAGACGAAGGTGCTCGGCGTACGTGTCTCGTCGAGCCGACCCAATCTCGGCATCGTCCACGTGCAGTCGACCGCGCGCAAGAACATCGGGGAAGCGAGCGAGGCGATCGTCGCGACCTGGCAGCGCAAGGTCCAGGTCTACAAGGGCGACGACGAGGCCGTCGTCGAGGATTTCGCGATCCCCGCGGACGAGATCGAGTGTGATCTCTGGCTGCCAGCCTACGAGCCCGGAGCCGGTCTCGCCGAGCTCGCCCACCTGTCGAGTGCCGACAGCTATTTCGAAGATCTCGAGGTCGGCAGCCGGATCGAGCATTCGCGCGGCCGCACGATCACCGAAGAGCATATCGCGATGACCGCGATCCTCGACAATACGAGCCAGGTCCACTGCAACCAGTTCATGATCGATCTCGACCCGAAGCAATACGTCGGCGGTCAGCTGATCGTGTTCGGTGGGATTCCCTTCACGCTCTGCCTCGGGTTGTCGTGTTCCGATGTCGGGGACAACGCGCTGGGTGACGTGATCTACACGACCGGGCGACACACCGCTCCGCTCCAGGCCGGTGACACCGTCTTCGCCGCCACCCAGATCCTCGACAAATGCGATCTCCCCGGTCGCGACGATCTCGGTCTCGTGTCGACGCGCCTGTTCGGATACAAGTTCGTTCGCACGGAGGGCGACGCGAGCGAGGCCTCCGACGACGCGCCGACGGGCTGGAAGCGGGTTCAGATCTTCGAGCTGGACCGGCAGCTCGCGGTCAAGCGGCGCTCCCACTACACCTGAGACCCGAGCCACCTGAGACCCGAGCCACCTCAGACCCGAGCCACCTCAGACCCGAGCCTGGCACCTGACCCGGCGCGACGGAACGGGCGGCGAACCCTGACGGCGGCGCCCGGGGCTGTCTATGCTTGCCTCGAATCCAGCGCAGACAGAGGTCCCCCATGAGCAAGGCGACGACCCAGAACCGGCTGCTCGCGGCCGCCTACGACAATCCGCTGATCGAGGCCCAGGGTCCGCAGCAGAACCCCGGTGAGCTCTCGGGCTGGCCGATGTTGAAGGTGGCCTATCGGACGGACAAGGATCGAATCGCAACGCTCCTGCCGCCGGGCCTCGAGCCCGACGACGCGTCGCTCGTGTTGATCACGTTCTACAACCTGCCGATCCAGAACGCGCCCGAGTACGGCATCGCCATCAACATCGCCGCCAACTACAAGGGCACAGCCGGCGAGTACACGATGGGCATCGGGATCAACCAGGAAACGGTCGTCTACCCGAGCAAGGAACGCTGGGGCCAGCCGAAATTTCACGCGGACACCCAGTATTGGCGTCTCGGCAACGTCGTCGAAGCCCGGACGATCCACTACGGCCACACCTTCGCCGAGTTCGTCGGCCGGGTCGTCGGACAGCAGGAGCCCCTGCCGGAGGCGGAGCAGCGAGAGTTCTGGGTCAAGTACATGCGGGACTGCGACCTCACACCCGGCAGATACGACTTCGCCCCCCATTTCGTGAACGTCTACAGCAAATTCGCAACTGCCCATCTCGAGAAGGTCGAGGGGGATCTGATCCTGCGCGAGAGCAGATGGGATCCGATCGCGACGCTTCTTCCACAGCGGGAGCTGGTCTCGGCCCATCTCTGGTCGCCGATCTTCCTGGATCGCAAGATCACGCTCGGCGACCCGATCGATCCCGACAAGTTCTGGCCCTTCGCAGATACGATCGGCGGATCGCGCTGGCCCGGCGAGAACGGCGCGCCGCCCGTCACCTGAGCATCCGACCGATTCGCGACGGCGAGCGACGTCTCGATCGGCCCGTCGCCAGAGGAGCGGGGACGACATGAACTTCGTACGCAGCGACGCAGTCGAGAAGATCCGTGGTCAGCTCGACCATCCCGTGATCGACGGCGACGGACACCTGATCGAGTACACGCCGCTCGTGCGGGATTTCCTGGTCGAGCTCGCGGGTGAGGAGGTCGCCCAGAGCTTCGACACGATGCAGCAGGGCGGCGCACTCGCGCGCCAGGTGCCGCTCGAGGCGAAGCGCGGCCTCGGCATGACGCGTTTCGCGTGGTGGGGCGTGCCGACCCGAAACACGCTCGACCGCGCGACGGCGATGATGCCGAAGCTCATGTACGAACGAATGGACGAGCTCGGCCTGGATTACGCGCTCCTCTTCCCGACCTACGGGCTGACGGTCACGGCGTTGCCCGATGACGAGCTACGTCCGGCCCTCGCGCGGGCCTACAATCGCTACTACGCGGAGTGTTATGGCGATTTCCGAGATCGCCTCGAGCCCGTCGCAGCGATTCCCTGCTTCACCCCGGAAGAGGCGATCGCCGAGCTCGACCACGCGATCGGCGAGCTGGGATTGAAGGCGGCCATGTTCTCCGGCGTGATCTCCCGCAAGATGCCCGGCGCCGAGGACGTGCGCGGCGCCACCTGGATGGACACGCTCTGTCACGACAGCGACTTCGATTACGACCCGCTCTGGCGACGCTGTCAGGAGCTCGGCGTCCCCGTGACCTTCCACGCCAGTGGTCAGGGCTGGGGCACGCGCATGTCACGGACGAACTACGTGTACAACCACATCGGAAACTTCGCGGTCGCTGGCGAGGCCGCCTGCCGCTCGATTTTCTTCGGCGGCGTCGCCCAACGCTTCCCGAAGCTGCGTTTCGGCTTTCTCGAGGGTGGCGTCGCGTGGGCCGCGAACCTCTTCTCCGACCTGCTCGGCCACTACGAGAAGCGCAACCGCGACACGATCGCGCACTACGACCCGGAGGAGCTCGATCATGGCCTGCTCGCCCAGCTCATGAAGGAGCATGCCCCGCCGCAGGTGAGGGAATCACTCGATCGACTGGACGAGGCATTGTTGATGCTCAGCGATCCAGAAGAGGATCGGAACGCGATCGACGAATTCCGGGATGCCACGGTCGAGTCGAAGAGCGACATCAAGGCGCTCTTCGAGCAGCGCTTCTTCTTCGGCTGCGAGGCCGACGATCCGATGAACGCGATCGCGTTCGACCGGGAGAAGATCCCGATGGGCGCGCGCCTGAATGCGGTCTTCGCGAGCGACATCGGTCATTGGGACGTGCCCGATTTCCGGGAGGTGCTGCCCGAGGCATGGGAGCTCGTCGCCGACGGTCACCTCGATCTGGACGATTTCCGGGCCTTCAGCTGCGACAATGCGATCTCGCTACTCGCCGGTGCGCGTCCCGACTTCTTTCGCGGCACCGTCGTCGAGGACTACGTGGCCAGTCGGTAGCCGAAGCGCCCGCGCCTCGATCGCCGCGGGCGTTCCGTCGCCTCCCGGCGCCAGTGATCGCAGCCAGATTTCGGCTTCCTTCGATCCCCAGTCGGCGGGACCCTGGACGACCGCGACCGCGCGACCGCCGGGCCCGACGACGAACGTGGTCGGCACGCCGCGAATTCCGAGCAGCGCCGACAACACCGCCTGGGAATCGTGGAAGACGCGCAGGTTCGTGTGGCCCCGCTTCGCGAGCGCCTGTCCGGCCCGATCGATGTCGTCGTCGATCGAGAGCGCGACGACATCGACGCCGGTCGCCGCGAGGCGCCCCGCCAGGCGATCGAGCTTCGGCATCTCCTTCGCACAGACGCCGCACCACGTCGCCCAGAAATTCAACACGACGACGCGGCCGCGGAACTCGAGCATCGCGCGGTCGACGCGCTCGCCCCCCGCCAGACGCTCCTGAAAGACGTAGTCGGGGACCGGGATCGGCTCTCCGAGCAGACGAATCTGTCCACCGAAGCGACCCTTCGGCGGCGTCGGCGTAGTGGAGGCGACGGACGCCGCTTGCTCGCTCGCAGACCCCGACGAAGCCGTCGCGTCTGTAGCCCGCGGCGCGGCCCGGGCGGATCCCACCACGAGGGCGACGGCCACGATCGCGACGACGAGGGGGGCCGAGAGCGGCGTTCGCATGCGGGGACTATACAGGGACAGCACAGGGCCAGCACAGGGCCAGCACAGCGACAGCCGCTAGAACGCGACGGGCGCGGATCTTTCCGCGACCTGCGAGCGGCTAGGACCGTTCGTAGCGCCAGGGGCCGCCCTTGACCATCGTGAGGCGATGCCGCGCGCCGTCGCGCGTCGCGTCGCCGGCTTCGTAGCCCGCGTCGCCGTGCCACATCGCGACCGGGCCGACCCCGTCGAGCACGCCGATCGAAGTCTGGAAGCGCTCCGGCTTCCGTGCGGCGACGACGCGCAGCGCCTCGTCGACGTTCGCGAAGCGCGTGAGCTCCGTGAGCGTCACGTAGGTCGGCGGCGCCAGCTCGATCTCGTGTTCGGCGTGCCGCTCGAGTGCGGCGGCCGCAGCCATCCAGGCCGATTCGTGGATCTCGCCGTGGTCGATCGCGACATCGCCCTCGGCAGCGCGGGCGGCGAAGAACCAGGTGAGGAATCGCTTGGGCGTCACCTTCGGCGGAGTCCAATGCGAATAGGGCAGCAGCGTCTCGGGATCGATCTCGAGTCCCGATTCCTCGCGCGCCTCACGAATCGCGGCGCGCCGCGAGGCCGCGAGCTCGTCGTCGTCGGCCACGCCGTGCCAGTCTTCCGGATCGAGTCGCCCACCGGGGAAGACCCACATCCCTCCGAAGACGATCTTCGAGTTGCGTCGCAACATCAGCGTCTCGAGACCGCGTGCGCCGTCTCGAAGCAGGATCACCGTCGCCGCCAGGACCGGCGGCAGACCTTCCTTACCCTCGGTCGCCCACTTCTCGAGCGTCCGGCCGTGGTCCTTCTGCGGATTCGGCATGCGGCCAGCGTACCACGAAAGCGGGGCTACGCCGGAACGCGACTCGCCTTGCCGGAGACGATCTTCACGTTCTCGATCAAGCCGCCTAGCAGCTGGGCGTCGACCGGCTTCGCCAGGACCTGGCAGGCGCCGAGTCGAAACGCCTCGGCGGCACGACGCGCCTTCTCTCCGGCGGTCGCGATCATCGCGACCTCGATCTCCGGATGAAGCGTCTTGATCGTGCGCAGCGCCGAGAGGCCGTCGAGGCCGGGCATGGCGAGGTCCATCAGAACGAGATCGGGCCGAGCGTCGTTCGCCATTCGGATCGCGGCCGCACCGTCACTCGCCATCCCGACGATCGAGACGTCCTCGAGATCGGCGAAGACGCGTTCGAACTCGGCGAGTCTGGCGCGACTGTCGTCGACCAGCAGCACGTTGATCTTCTCGGCCATCCGCACCTCGGTTCGCCTTCGACTGATCGGAAGCCCTCGACGAGCGGTTGAGCGAACCCGGCCGGGCCCGGCCGTGGCTGCTCCGTGCTGCGTCCACGCTGCGCGCGGAACGCGGGTCGACGCCCGCGTTGTTGCCCAGAAAACCCAGAAGTCATAGAGTCCGGGCGCTCACGGGCGGGCCGTCGCACGGCCGCTCGACTCGTCTCGCACTCGCAGAGCCAACGCGCGACGCGCACCCGATCGTGCGGCGACCCGACGTCGGGCCGCCGGTCGATCCCTCGGCCCGATGCGATTCGAGCGCGCCGAATCGGAGGATCTTGCGAGATGCGGTTCTACGAGTACGAAGCCAAGGCCCTCTTCCGGCGTCATGGCATGCCACTCGGTCGCAGCGAGATCGTCGACGATGCGGCCGGTGCGCGCGCCGCATTCGCGCGACTGGGCGGCGGGCCCGTCGTCTTGAAGAGCCAGGTGCTGTCGGGCGGCCGCATGAAGGCCGGAGCGGTCCGCTTCGCGGACACGGCCGACGAGGCCGCCGAAGCGGCGAGCGCGATCGCGCCGATCGAGGTGAACGGCCAGGCCTGTCGCTCGATTCTCGTCGAGGAGAAGAGCCCGATCGCCCAGGAGTATTTCGTCGCCATCACTTGGGACGGGCGTGCCAAGCGACCGGTCTGTGTCTTCAGCGACATGGGCGGAATCGACATCGAGGAGGTCGCCGAGACCCATCCCGAGCACGTCTCGAAGACCCATTTCTCGACGATCCTTCCGCTCACGCCGCGTGTCGCGAAAGAGGCCGTCTCGGCGACCGGTGTGACCGGATCGGATCTCAACCGACTGACGCCAATCGTCTTCGAGCTGATGAAGATCTTCCTCGAATACGACTTGACGCTGGCCGAGATCAATCCGCTGGCCAGGCTCGAGGATGGTCGATTCCTGGTACTCGACGGCCATATCGACATGGAGGCCGAGGCGAGAGGGGACCATCGCGCCCTGCTCGCGGAGCTCGGCATCGGCGACGACGAAACACGTCAGGCGCGTCCACCGACCGAGTTCGAGCTGGCGGGTGCCCGCGTCAACGCCGCCGACCATCGCGGCGTCGCCGGCAACGTCGTCGAGTTCGACGGCAATCTCGGCCTCGTGATCGGCGCGGGCGGCGGCTCGCTCACGCTCTTCGATGCCGTCCGCAAGCACGGTGGCCGACCCGCCAACTACTGCGAAATCGGCGGGAATCCGTCGATGAGCAAGGCGAAGGAGCTGACGAAGCTGATCCTGTCGAAGCCCGGCGTCGAGAAGCTGGCCGTCATGATGAACGTCGTCTCGAATACCCGCGTCGACATCGTCGCACGAGGCGTCATCAAGGGCTGTCTCGAGGCCGGCAAGGACCCGGCCGAGACGATCGCCATCTTCCGCATACCGGGGGCCTGGGAAGAGGAAGGCTTCAAGATCCTCGAGAAATACGGCGTCGACTACTGCGACCGAAGCGTCTCCATGTACGACGCTGCCGGTCGCGCGGTCGCGAAGATGCGGGCCTGAAACCGGCGGAGTCGCGAGAGCATGTCGATCCTATTGACCGAGAAGACCCGCTTCATCGTCCAGGGCATCACGGGGCGCGAGGCGATCAATCTGACACGCGAGAACCTCGACTACGGCGCGAAGATCGTCGGCGGCGTCACGCCGGGGCGGGCCGGGCGCGACGTCTACGGCGTCCCCGTCTTCGATACCGTGCGGGATGCCGTGGTTGCGGCCGGCGGTCACGTCGAGGGCTCGATCGTCTCGGTGCCTCCGAAATTCACCCAGGATGCGATCATCGAGGCCCTCGAGAACGGAATCGAGCTGATCGTCGTCGTGACCGAGAACGTGCCCCGCAAGCAGGTCGCGGTCGCCGTCGAGCTCGCCGAGCTGCGCGGCGCACGCATCATCGGCCCGAACTGCCTCGGCATCATCTCCCCCGGCGAGGGCAAGATGGGCGGCGTGGGCGGCCCGGCGGCCAATACGCGCCAGGCCTACAAGAAGGGGCGAATCGGTGTCATGTCGCGCTCGGGCGGCATGACGACGGAGATCGCCTCGACCCTGACGGCGGCAGGTCTCGGCCAATCGACCTGCGTCTCGATCGGCGGCGACGCGATCGTCGGGACGACCTACGCCGAGCTGATGCCGCTATTCGAAGCGGATCGGAAGACGGAAGCGATCGCCATCTACTCGGAGCCCGGTGGGCGCATGGAGGCGGAGCTCGCCGAATGGGTCCAGGAGCACGAGTCGCGACTGCCGATCGTGGCCTTCATGGCGGGTCGCTTCATGGACGAGATGAAGGGCATGCGTTTCGGTCATGCAGGTACGATCGTCGAAGGCAAGGAAGACACGACGGCGGAGAAGATCAAGCGGATGGAGGAGGCGGGCATCTCGGTCGCCGAGAGGATCGAGGAGATCCCGGACCTGATCCGCAAACGGCTGGCGCGTAAGAAGCGCTGAGGGAACGACCATGGGCGGAGAATTCATCGACGTTCGCGTCGATCCGGCGATCGAGCGCGACGCCGAGCTCGCGAAGAAGCTCGAAGAGATCTGTCCGGTCTCGATCTTTCGTGCCACCTCGGCCGGAGTCGAGATCGAGCAGGGCAATCTCGACGAATGCGTCCTCTGTGATCTCTGTCTCGAAGCCGCACCGAAGGGTCGACTCGAGATCGTCAAGCTCTACGAATCCTGACTCGGATTCGAAGTCACGCTGTCGTCGGCGGGAGCGGCCGGCGGCGACGCGCGCCCCCAACCCGGAGACGAAACCCATGCGAAGCGCCAAAGACTTCTTCCAACCCTTGGCTCTCGGCGCGCCAACGCCCATGCGCGAGATCCCCTTCAAGCCGTCGCGCATGATCCATTTCTTCGATCCGAGCAACGCCAAGATGGCGACCAAGGTCCCGGACATGGCGAAGAAATGCGATGTCCTGCTCGGCAATCTCGAGGATGCGATCCAGGCCGACAACAAGATCGCCGCGCGTGAAGGGCTCGTGAAGATCGCGAGTGAAGTCGACTTCGGAGCCTGCCAGCTCTGGACCCGCGTCAATAGCCTCGACTCGCCCTGGTTCCTCGACGACGTCTTCACGCTGGTCGGCGAGATCGGCGACAAGCTCGACGTCATCATGGTCCCCAAGGTCGAGGGCGCCTGGGACATCCACTACGTCGATCGACTGCTCGCCCAGCTCGAGGCGCGTGCCGGACTCGAGAAGCCGTTGATGGTCCATGCGATCCTCGAGACCGCACTCGGGGTTGCGAACGTCGAGGAGATCTGCGCGGCGAGCCCGCGGATGCAGGGCCTGTCGCTCGGTCCGGCCGATCTCGCCGCGAGTCGCCGGATGAAGACGACACGCGTCGGTGGTGGTCATCCCGGCTATATCGTGCGGTCGGACCCCGATCCAGCCAGCGACGACGCGCCGCGAACGACGGCACAGCAGGATCTCTGGCATTACACGATGGCCCGCATGGTCGATGCTTGTAACGCGAATGGCATCCTGCCCTACTACGGACCCTTCGGTGACATCAAGGATACGGTCGCCTGCGAGGACCAGTTCCGAAACGCGTTCCTGATGGGCTGCGTCGGCGCCTGGAGTCTCCATCCCGTCCAGATCGACATCGCGCGGAAGGTCTTCTCGCCGCCGGTCGACGAGGTCCGCTGGGCCCGACGCGTCATCGACGAGATGGGCGACGGAACCGGAGCCGTAATGATCGACGGAAAGATGCAGGACGACGCGACCGTGAAGCAATGTCGCGTGATGGTCGAACTCGCTCGCATGCTCTGCGAGAACGATCCCGAGCTCGCGGAGGCGTACGGCTTCTAGTCCGCGAGCGCTCCGCCCCCGAGTCCCTGCTTCTCGAAGCGGTCGAGCCACTCGACGAATTCGCACGGCGCCATCGGACGACCCATCCAATAGCCCTGCGCGACGTCGCATCCGTGTCGCGCCAGGATCTCCCACGTGATCCGGTCCTCGACGCCCTCCGCGACGACCCGCAGTCCGAGACTATGCGCGAGCTCGATCGTCGTGCGGACGATCACCTCGTCGGGCGTGCCGACGCGGAGCTGTCGGATGAACGTCCGGTCGATCTTCAGCTCGTCGGAAGGAAGCGTGCGCAGCTGGGCGAGCGAGGAATGCCCGGTGCCGAAGTCGTCGATCGAGATCCCGACCCCGAGATCGCGCACGCGCTGGAGCAATTCTGCGGCGTGCTCGGGATTCTCCATCACAACGCTCTCGGTCACCTCGATGGCGAGGCTCGCCGGGCTCGCCCCGCTTCGCTCGAGCGCGCGCCGGATCCGTGCGGGGAGCGAGTCCTCGGACACGTCGTGCGCGGAGAGATTGATGCTGACCGACAGGTCGATGCCGTGCTCCCGCCAGGTCGCCAGCTGCGCCACGGCCTCCTCGAGCACCCAATTCGAGATGCGACCGATGAAGCCGGTCTGCTCGGCGACGCCGATGAACTCGGTCGGGTTCATGCTTCCGAGCTTCCGGTGCGTCCAGCGAATCAGCGCCTCCGCTCCGACCATTCGCGCCGTTCGGACGTCGATCTTTGGCTGGTAGTGGAGCTCGAGGTCGCCCTGATCGAGTGCCCGTTCGAGCTCGATCAGGATTCCGACGCGACGGTGGTTCGCTTCTTCGAGACCGGGTACGTAGCGCGCGATCGGCGCCGGGCTCGACTTGGCGAGCGCGATGGCCATCTCCGCCCTTCTGCCCAACGTCTCCGCGTCGTCGCCGTCGAGCCCGGCGACCGCGAGACCGACGACGAAGCGAAGCGCGACCTGTGCCCCGCGAATCTCGTGCGGTGCCTCGAGGATCTCGAGGATCGCCTGCGCCGCGATCACGAATTCGTCCTCGTTCGAGCCGGAGACGATCGCAAAGAACTCGTCGCCACCGCGTCGGGCGACCCACTCGACGGACTCGATCGACGAGAGGCGGCCGCCGGTTCGAATCAGGATCTCGTCGCCGAGGCCCGAACCGAGCGAATCGTTCACGTCCTTCAGGCGGCGCACGTCGATGATCGCGATCGCGAATCGATCGCCGCGTTCGATGCGCGCGTCGACTTCGGCGTCGATCGCCTGGCGATTCGGTAGACCCGTCAGACGATCGTGCAGGCTCTGGTGGAGGATGCGCCGCTCACGCTCGACGATCGCCTGCTGCATGACCCGAAACGTGCTGGCGAGCTGACCGATCTCGTCGCTCGAGTCGGAGGTCGCGAGATCCGCATGCAGATTGCCGCTCGAGATCGCCCGCGCCGTTCGTGCCAGCGCGTCGATCGGCTCGGTCACCCGCCGAGAGAGCCAGAGTGCGGCCAGCAGCGCGAGTGCGAGGCCCGCGGCGAAGAAGGTCGCGAGCTCGGCCCGCTGGGCTTCGAAGGGCGCCATGGCCTCGGCGTGATTCGTCTGCAGGACGACACCGACCTCGTTCGTCGGCCCCTTGTCGATCACGATCGGGTAGGTGATCCAGCGACCCTCGCGCGGCAGGAAGGGCGCACGCGTCGCCGCGCCCAGCTCAGCCGTACGGAGCGACTCGACCAATCGCGCCCGCTCCGTCCGTGCGTGGGTCGAGACCAGCCGCGGTGTTTCGTCGCCAGTGCGGCGCGACCAGAACGTGATCTCGAGCCCCGTCAGCTCACGCAGCTCCCCCGCCAGGCCGACATCGAGCTCGAAGCCCATCCCGAGATAGCCGAGCGTGTCCTTCGACTCCGCGACGGGGACGGGAACCAGCACGAGCTGATGCGGCCTGTCCGCAAACAAGCCGGTGGCACTCGCCGGCCGGGCGCGTGTCGCGGACGCGAGCAGCTCGCCGAAGCCCGCGCTCTCCGCGCCCTGCCCTGCGTCTGTCGGCACGATCGCTCGCAGCCGCCCGGCGCCGTCGATCCAGGCCGAGACATCGGCGTCGATGCGCCGGGCCCCATCTTCGAGAACCGCCTCGACCGCGGCCGGCTCGCCCGTCGCGATCGCCCGCCGGAGCCGACGATCCGCCGCCAACGCCAGCATTCGATCACGCAGACTACGCTCGCGATCGCGCAGCAGGCGGGCGAAGATGCGGCCGCCCGCCTCGAGCTCCGATCGCGCCCGCGCCTCACCCTCGGCGCGGGTTCGCTCGAGCACGACGAGACTCGTCGAGATCTGCAGACCGACGATCAGGACGAGGACCGTGCCGAGCAGCCGGAAGCGCAGACTCAAGCGGATCACGCCGGACTCGAACCGTCTGGGCGGCAGAGCAGATCCGTCGCGCACCGCGGCGCGAGCTCGACAGCGACGCCGAAGCGCATCATCCCCAGCGTTTCGACAGCTCGACTCACCCGCTTGAGAAGGAGGATTCAGCAGTAACACACGTCCGCAGCCCAGCAGATCGTCTAGACTCGATGCCTCCGAAGCGGCCTCGACCGTCGAGCTTCCAGGTCGTAGCCCGATCGCCACGCAAGACGCTCGACTGGCAGCACGCGCCACCCGCCCGAACGACGAGAGGCCTCATGCAAACGACGATCCTGGGACGCACCGGTATGCGCGTATCGCGGCTCTGCCTCGGCTGCATGAGCTATGGCACGCCCGAGTGGCGTCCCTGGGTGCTCGACGAGAATCAGGCGCGCCCCTTCTTCAAGCGAGCACTCGAGGCCGGAATCAACTTCTTCGACACCTCCGACATGTACTCGCTCGGCGTCTCGGAAGAGGTGACGGGTCGCCTGCTGCGCGAGCTCGGCGAGCTCGACGAATGCGTGATCGCAACGAAGGTCTTCTTCCCCCCCAACGACCGACCCAACATGGGCGGGCTCTCGCGTAAACACATCCAGCAGGCCTGCGAAGCGAGCCTTCGTCGGCTCGGCGTCGAGGCGATCGACCTCTACCAGCTCCACCGCCTCGACCCGCACACGCCGATCGAAGAGACCCTGCGTGCACTCGATGATCTCGTCCGCCAGGGCAAGGTCCGCCATATCGGCGCCAGCTCCTCCTACGCCTGGGAGATCGCCACGGCGCTCGGCATCTCACGCCGCGAGGGAATCGCCGAGTTTGCAACCATGCAGAATCACTACAACCTGATCTACCGCGAAGAAGAGCGCGAGATGATGCCGCTCTGCGAGACGGAGCAGATCGCAGTGATCCCGTGGTCTCCCCTTGCGCGGGGTCTACTGGCCGGCTCGCGCAAGGCCCTCGACGACAAGGCGGGCACGAAGCGGCAGGAGACCGACGGCATCACCGACTTCCTCTACGACGAAGCGGCCGATTGGGACGTCGTCGAAGCCGTGCTCGCCGTCGCCAAGGAACGCGGCGTCGCACCGGCGCGGATCGCGCTGGCCTGGATGCTCGCGAAGCCCTTCGTCACGGCGCCGATCATCGGCGCGACGAAGCTCGCCCACCTCGAAGACGCGATCGCCGCGCTCGACCTGACGCTCGACGACGCGGAGATCGAGCGGCTGGAGGCGCCCTATCGACCCCATTGCGTGAAGGGCATGGGCCGCGCCGCCCTCTTCCGGCCCGCTCGGTCCGCCTGATCGGAGCGCGCGGATGGATCCTGCTGGGCGCCCCGACGCGACCCGCGCGCCGACGCCCTTGCCCTCGCGGGCACGGCTCGCCTCGATGGGACTGCTCGCGATCACGATCATGATGCCCGTGACGCTGCCCGTGCCGATCCTGCGCGAGCTGGTCGGCGAACGCTTCGCCGTCTCGGAGCTGCTGACCTCGCTCTTCATGTCGATCAACATGATCGGCGCCGCCGTCGCCGCACCGATCGCAGGCGCGCTCGCGGACAAGCTCGGACGCAGGCGGCCGCTCGTGATCGGTGCGCTCCTCGTCGATGCGGCCTGCTTCCTCGCGATGACGCTCGACACGTCCTTTGCGTCCTTCCTCGGGATCCGCCTCGTGGAGGGCTGTGCGCATATCTTCGCCTTGTCGCTGCTGCTTTCGATCGCCGCGAGCCTCGGCGGTCAGCATGGGCGCGGCCGCACGATGGGCGTGACCGGCGCGGGCATGATGCTCGGGGTCGCACTCGGTGCACCGATCGGCGGCGTGCTCGGCCGGATCGACACGCTGCGTCCGCTCTTCGCGGGGTCGCTGCTGCTGCTGGGCGCCGCCCTGCTGGCCACGCTGACGCTGCGCGAATCCAGTGAGGCCGAGACGCGTCCCGGCCTGGGCGCGATCTGGCACGCGATCCGGCGCCATCGTGCGATCGTGGCGCCATTGCTCTTCGCGTTCGCCGATCGCTTCACGGTCGGCTTCTACACGACGACGTTCTCGCTCTTCGCCTCGGGGCTCCACGGCGCGGATCCGCCGCGCGTCGGCCTGTGGATCACGGCCTTCATGCTGCCCTTCGCGCTGCTGTCCTTTCCCTTCGGAGTCCTGGCCGATCGGGTCTCGAAGACATTCCTGCTCTGCGGGGGGAGCCTGATCTACGGCGTTCTGACCGCGAGCCTGGGCTTCTGGTCGACCGAGATGATCGGGCCGGGCATGGCGGTGATCGGCGCAGCCGCGGCCGTGATGTTCGTGCCTTCGATGCTGATGACGACCGATCTGACGCCGCCGGAGATCCGTTCGACGGCACTCGGCGCCTTCAATACGGCCGGCAGCCTCGGATTCATCCTGGGACCCGTGACCGGCGGGCTGGTCAGCCAGACGGTCGCAGCGAGCCACGGTGCGGCTGCGGGCTATCAGGCAGCGTTCGTCGTGGCGGGCGTGGCGGAGATGCTCTGCGTACTGCTGGCGCTGCCGGCGATGCCCCGCCTGAGGGCAAAGGGCCGCACTACATAGATCGACCGACTCCGTGAAGCCGCAACCGAACGTCTTCGAGCGGGACACATTCCCGTTGCGATCCGGGCCCGGACCTCGTTTGTCGCGTTTGGGAACTCAGGTAGCGTCCGGCCCCTTCCGACACGCAACCGGTGGCGTGCGGCTCAGGCTCTTCGAGCGGGCGGTCCGCGCGAGGCCGACTCGAACGG
Source organism: Myxococcota bacterium (assembly GCA_965223565.1). Taxonomy (GTDB): domain Bacteria; phylum Myxococcota_A; class UBA9160; order UBA9160; family UBA4427; genus UBA4427. Next base: position 22,051 of record CBDCWV010000016.1, read on the forward strand.
CGTGGCCGACGAGCAATCCTCGTCGCCAGGAGGATCGGCGGCGCCGACGGTGAGCCTGCAGAGACGGCGATGACCGTCGTAGGAGGGATCTTCGATCGATGGCGCAGCAAGCGCAGCAAGCAGAGGGGCTCGTCTATCCGGTCATCCTCTCCGGCGGATCCGGCACACGCCTGTGGCCGCTCTCGCGCCGGTCCTACCCGAAGCAGCTGCTGCCGCTCACGGGTGCGAACACCCTGCTCCAGGAGACGGCGCTGCGTGTCCACGAGCCCGGCGTCTTCGCTCCCCCACTCATCCTGTGTAACGACGCCCACCGCTTCATCATCGCCGAGCAGCTGCGCGTGAAGCAGATCGAGCCGCTCGCAATCGCGCTCGAGCCGGTCGCGCGCAATACGGCCCCGGCGATCGCGGCGGCTGCGCTCGTCGTCGCCGAACGCGATCCAGCTGGCGTGATGCTCGTCCTGCCCTCCGATCACGTGATCCGCGACGTCCCGGCTTTTCGCCGTGCCGTCGACATCGCCTGCCGGGCCGCACGCAGCGGTGCGCTCACCACCTTCGGCGTCGTTCCCCAGCATCCCGAGACGGGCTTCGGGTACATCCGACGTGGCGCGCCGCTCGACGACGAGCCGGACGCTCACCGCGTCGCCGAGTTCGTCGAGAAGCCCGATTCGGAGCGCGCGCGCCTCTTCGTCGAATCCGATGAGTACGCCTGGAATAGCGGCATGTTCGTCTTCCCCGTTCGCGATCTGCTCGCCGAGCTCGAGCGCGTCGAGCCCGAGCTCGTCTCCGCCTGTCGCGATGCGGTCGCCAAGGCCAAGCGCGATCTCGTCTTCACGCGACTCGACGCAGCGGCCTTCGAGACCTCACCCTCGATCTCGATCGATCACGCCCTGATGGAGAAGACGGCGGCCGCAGCCGTCGTGACGGGCGACTTCGGCTGGAACGACATCGGGTCCTGGGGCGCGCTCTGGGAGATCGGCGAGTGCGATGCCGAGGGCAACGTCGTCGCCGGCGACGTCGTCCTGCGCGACGTCAAGAACTGTTATGTCCGGAGCGAGAGACGTCTGGTCTCGGCCGTCGGCGTCGAAGATCTCGTGCTCGTCGAGACCGACGACGCAATCCTCGTCGCCAAACGCGACCGGGCCCAGGACGTCAAGGAGATCGTCGCGTCGCTCGACCGAGCCGAACGCAGCGAGGCGGACCTGCACGCGCGCGTCTATCGACCCTGGGGCAGCTACGAAGGCGTCGCTTCGGGTGAGCGATTCCAGGTGAAGCAGATCACGGTCAAGCCGGGCGAGAAGCTCTCGCTCCAGATGCACCACCATCGCGCCGAGCATTGGATCGTGGTCGAAGGCACGGCACTCGTCACCCGGGGCGCCGAGCAGCAGCTGCTCGGCGAGAATGAATCGACCTATATCCCGGTCGGGACGACGCATCGCCTGGAGAACCCGGGCGAGATCGACCTCACGCTGATCGAGGTGCAGTCGGGCTCCTATCTCGGCGAGGACGACATCGTGCGTTTCGAGGACATCTACGGCCGCGAAGACAGCTGACCGACCGGATCCCGCCGAGCCCGCGAACGTGGAAACGACTTTTGTGGCAGGCTTCTGTCAGACCCATTTGCCGAATGCGTCTGATCTTGCCGGCCGATCGCTTCCACTGGCTGACCTGACAGCGGGTCGGAAACATCTCAAAACGCCAAATTTCAGCTAGTTACGGATGTAATTGCCGACCCGGATCCAGCCGGGTTCCGATGGGCAAAAAATACGCATCCGAGTCGTTTTTTCCCACTTCTCCTGCCCACTCGTGTAGAGTGATCGAGCTGATTCCAGCGGAGTCGGCACCTGGGAAGGCAGCGCGAATTCGGCTTCGCGCGCGGAATCTCGACCTCCGCGCGGCGCCGGACCCCGGCTCGTCCCCGCCAGGTGCGTCCTCGCTCTTCAGCACGAGCAGCATGAGTCTCGCTTCGAGGAATCTCGAGGCACGGCTCGCAGAATCGAACTCGAAACGCGGATCGGCTCGCCAGGGCATCACGGTTCGCGGGGTCCGGGCAAGCGAGACAAACGCATTCGCATTCTCCCATTCCGAATCAGTCCGAGTTCGGGAGACGCGGGTCGCACCGAGGGAAATAAGTCAATGTTGTTGAAGAACTGGGTCAGTCGCTGCAGCCTCATCGCGGTCGCACTCATCCTGCTTCCGGCCGTCGCCGGGGCAACGACCTACAACTTTACGGCCGGCACGGTGGAGATCCGTGCCACGCTGGAGGGAACGACCACCTCGGTGCTGGAAGGCCCGGTGCCCTTCACGATCCCCCTCGGCGGCACGTTCATCGAGGTCGATTTCGGTGCCAGCACCTACGGCACGGTCACGGGTCTCGAGCTGATCCCCGTCTCGGATTTCATGCTCGATCTCGACCAGGCCGCGACGGGTGGCGTGCTCGACCTGATCGAGGTGCGGGGTGCGGAGCTGAACGAGGAGCTCGGTGGCGCGACGGCCGACCTCGACGCTTCCGGCAACTTCTTTCTCGATACGCGCATGAAGGCCTGGGTCGAGGGCATCAATCCGCCCTTCCCGACCACCTTCGTGACCGAGGTGACCGGCGCGACGTCGGGCAACATCCAGTTCTCGGGCGATCAGATCCAGCTCGGTATGGTCGGCGTGAACCTGGCTCGCTTCGAGCAGCTCGGCAATCCGGATCCGAACGCACCGAAGATCGTCGTCAAGGCGGACTTCACGTTCCTGGGTGGCGCGGTGATCCCGGAGCCGGGGACGGCCCTGCTGCTGGGGCTCGGCCTGGCCGGTCTCGCCTCGGTCCGTCGCGGCTCGCAGGACGGGAGCTGGCGGGGAATCTGAGAAGCCCGCCCCAGCGACGGAGGACTGCGAGGCATTTGGCTGGCGCCCCCTGGGAGCAGCACGCTGACCCCCGAGCCGTGAGACGAGCCCAAGGCGGCATCCGCTGCCTTCCTTCGGGGGACCAGATTTTGCTGAAACGGCGTGAAAAAGTCTGACATTTTCGCGTTCTCGTAGTTTAGACTGCCAATCGCTGACGCCTCGAAAGACATTCTGACTGCCCGAGCGCCTGCTGAATCGATCCTGGACCGACCTACTGACTGAGCAGAACTGAGCAGACGAGCTGAACCGAAGATCATCCGGCTGAACCTGACTGAATCCGAGCGAGGGGACCGAGTTGATGCGAATCCGAATGCTGAAGATCCGGCTGGAGAGACCGCAGGAGCGCGAGCAGGAGAGAGCGGAGGCGACGATGGGGGCGGCACGGACGAGGAAGAATCTGGCCCTGGGATTCGTCGCGGCGGCAGCCCTGATCGCGAGCGGCTCCGCCCAGGCGCTCACGATCGACTCGAGCCAGAGCGGTCTGGACCAGGCGCTCGGCTGCTCGAGCACGTTCTGCGTCGTCGGAACCGAGATCTTCGCCCTCGACGCGTCGGCGCCCGTCGGAGGCACACTCGAGCTGTCGGGTGGCACGCTCGATTTCACGATCACCTTGGCGAGCGCGAGTCTCTCGGGCACGGACGGCGCCGTGACGGGCTTGACGTTCAGCGATGTGACCTACTCGGGCTCGGTGTCCGCAACCGACCAGTCGCCCAATGGCTACTCGATCAGCGGCACCTCCACGATTTCCGGCACGGTCACGCCGATCGGCGCGGGTGCGGCGCAGGTCTTCGACGCGGTCTCGGTCAATACGAGTGGACTCTGCACGGGCACGCCGGGTGACTCACTCGTCTGCGGCCTGAACTTCACGGCGGCCGACGACTTCAACACCGGCGTGAACGGCAATACGCGCCATTTCGTTCACCAGGTGGACGTGATGGCGGTGATCCCGGAGCCCGGCACGGCGCTGCTGCTCGGCCTGGGACTGTCGCTGCTGGCACGTCGCCAGCCGACTCGAGCCTGACCGCAGCGAGCGTCGATTCGCCGCGAGACGCGGCGATCTTGCGGATCTCGCATGTCGAACGGCCGGTGGTGCGAAAGCGCTGTCGGTCGTTTCGTTTGTGGGCTTCGCGCAAGGCGAGTGTGACGAGTGGACCCCGGCTTCGACCGGACCCCTCGAGCATGCCGGTGGTCTGCGTCGGGTCGTGAATACGACCCGCGCACGGGCGATGGTGATTCCAGCGGAGCGGATCGGATTGGGACCTCGAGGAACATGATCGCCCCAGCTTCGCGTAGAGGTTCCCGTCGGTCCCGTTGGCGTGTCTTCGCGTCGACGCTCCTGATGCTGCTCGCCCTGCCCACACAGGCGGGCGCCGTGCTGCAGAACGCGGGCGGATCCCTCGGGATCCGCAACACCTCGACCGACGCGCTCTCCCTGGCCGAGCTGGCAGCGTACGACCTACAGGGGCGGTTTCGCGGATTCGTCGGCACACCGATCAGCGATCGATTCTTCCTGACCGCCCGACACATCGGCATCTCGGCGTCCGACTGGATCGTCTTCTCGCGCGGCCCGAATAGCGGCAGCTATCCGATCCTCGCCTGGCATGATGATCCCGAATCGGATCTGCGGGTGGTCGAGATCGATGGCCGTTTCCGTTCGTGGGCACGCCTCGACTACGAAGGCAACGAGAGCGGACGGACCGCGATCTTCTTCGGCCGCGGAGGTGCACCGGCGGAGACGATCGTCGTCGACGCGCAGCTGAAGGGTTGGCGTGCGGGTACGCCCGGCGGCGCGATCAGCTGGGGACACAACGTCGTCAATGCGACGGTCGGCGGCGACCAGCTGCAGGCGCGCTTCAATCGCGCCGGGCTGCCGACCGAGGCCGGTCTGACCGACGGCGACTCCGGGGGCGGATGGTTCGTACCGGACGACTCGGGCGCGCTGCGTCTGACGGGCGTCTCGTTCGCAACGACCGGTCCCTTCCAGCGCGACCGGGACGGTAGCCCGGATGGCGTGGTCTTCGACGGCGCGATGGTCGACTTCGCGGGACTCTGGATCGGCCCGGCCGGCGCCGAGTTCTTCCTGCCCGATCAACAGGACGACCAGTCGAGTGTCCTGCTCGCGACCCGCATCTACGATCGGCTCTCCTGGATCGAATCCGTCACCGGCATCGACGCTGGAGACAGCGACGGAGACGGCTTCGCCGATGCGGTCGACAACTGTCCGTTCACGACGAATCCGAGCCAGCTCGATTCTGGCGGATTGGGCGCGGGCAGTGCCCCGGACGGAATCGGTGATGCCTGCCAATGCGGCGACGTGAACGGCGATGGTCAGGTCGAAGACGGGGATGCGACCCTGATCAAACGATTCGCGCTCGGCCTCGCGGCGCCCGATTTCGTCTCGGCCGGCCAATGTGACGTCACGGGCGATGGCGCGTGTACCGGAACCGACGGCACCGCGGTCAGACACGCGTCCCGTGGCCTGCCTTTCCCCGGCTTCGGCGAGAACTGCGAGAATGCCACGATCGGCTCCACGAACCAGGTCGCGGCGGCGGGCACGGGGGCAAGTCCGAGCAGTCTATTGATCTACGACCTGAGCCATGCCTCCGGACCGATCCCAGCACCCGCCTGGCGCGTGCCGATCGACCTCGATTTCCTGCCGATCACGGGCGAAGGCGGCGGGATCTACGGCATGAGCGAGGTCACGCTCGTCGCGACGGGCGACCTGCTCTTCGATTCGTCCGACTTCGAATGTCCGCTCGTCGATTGTCTCTACTCACCGCAGGAGATCGGTGGAGGCAAGGCGATTCGCTTCACGGGCGGCGAAGACCTGCAGGGCGACTTCGCAGTCATCCGGGATCTCGCAACGGTTCACGTGAGTGGCCTCGAGGGCTACGTCCTCCTCAGTGGCGGTCATTTCGTCGACGCGAGCGGAGAGGGGGGCTCGCCTGGCAGAGCACTTCCGATCCCACCGCGCATCGTCGCGGTCGTCCCCGAGCCCCGTGTCGGCGTCGCGCTCGCCCTCGCGATCCAGTGGGCGGTCGAGCTCGCCCGCCGCGGCCGGCTCGTCACGCGTCGCGTTCGGCTCGAATCGCCGCGAGGCGGCTGACCCGAAGACTCGGCGTCACTTGTTGGTCTCGACTGCCGGCGCGACACTCCAGTGATGACGACGGACGCCGCGCTCGAGAAGCGAGAAATCGAGATCCTCGGCCATCGCATGGCCTATCACGAGCGCGGCGATGCCGGCGGCGATCCGATCGTCTTCCTGCACGGCAATCCGACTTCGTCGTATCTGTGGCGAAACGTCGTGCCCCATCTCGAGGCGGCGGGGCGATGTCTCGTCCCCGACCTGATCGGCATGGGGGACTCCCAGAAGCTCGCGGGGTCGGGCCCGGATCGATACCGCTTCGTCGAGCACCGCCGCTTTCTCGACGCCCTGCTCGAAGCGCTCGGCGTACGCGAGAACGTGACACTGGTGATCCACGATTGGGGCTCCGCGCTCGGCTTCGACTGGGCGAATCGCCATCGCGACACCGTCCGCGGGATCGCCTACATGGAGGCGATCGTCCAGCCGGTGGCGAGCTGGTCCGACTGGCCGAAGGCCGTCCAGCCGGTCTTTCAGGGCTTCCGTTCGGCGCAGGGCGAGGAGATGATCCTCGAGAAGAACCTCTTCATCGAAGCCGTCCTGCCCGCTTCGATCCTGCGAACACTCTCCGACGCGGAGATGAACGAGTATCGCCGCCCCTTCGCCGAGCCCGGTGAGGCCCGGCGCCCGACGCTCAGCTGGCCGCGCGAGATCCCGATCGAAGGCGACCCCGCGGACGTCGCGAAGATCGTGCAGGACTATGCCGACTGGCTGGCGGTGAGCGACGTCCCAAAGCTCTTCATCGATGCCGACCCCGGTGCGATCCTGCGCAAAGGAGCGCGCGACTTCTGTCGCAGCTGGCCCAACCAACGAGAGGTCCGCGTCGCGGGAATCCACTTCATCCAGGAGGATTCGCCCGACGAAATCGGCCGCGCAATCGCGGACTGGCTCGCCGGACTCTGACGCGCGCCTCCAAACCGGGGCGGACTCGATCGGGCTTCCGATGCGCAGCTACTTCGAGAGCTCGAGCATCTTCTCGATCGGCAGCAGCGCCTGCTTCGCGAGCTCCGCCGGGACGCTCACGACGGGCGCCTCGTTCACGAGGCAATCGTAGAGCTTCTCGAGCGTATTGAGTCGCATGTAGGGACAGCGATTGCAGACGCAGCTCTCGTCCATGCCCGGCGCCTGGTAGAGCACCTTCTCGGGTGCGCGCTGCTTGATCGCATGGAAGACGCCATCCTCGGTCGCCACGATCGACGGGCGATCCGCGGTCTCGACGGCCCGATTGATGATGCCCGTCGTGCTGGCGATGAAGTCGGCCTGGTCGAGTACGGCCTGATCGCATTCCGGGTGGGCGAGCACCTCGGCGTCGGGGTGTTCGAGCTTCAGCTTCGCGAGCCCCTTGGCGCTGAAGAGCTCGTGGACGATGCAGGCGCCCTGCCAGACGATCAGATCGTCTCGGCCCGTCTCCTTCGCGACCCAACGCGCCAGGTGCCGATCGGGCGCGAAGATCAGCTTCTCGCCCTCGAAGTACTCGACCATTCGAACCGCATTCGACGACGTGCAGATCAGGTCGCTCATCGCCTTCACGGCCGCGGACGCATTGATGTACGTGAGCACCTTGGCGCCGGGATGCTCGGCGATGAAGGCCTTGAACTCGTCGGGTGGACAGCCGTCCGCGAGCGAGCACCCCGCCTCCAGATCCGGCACGACGACGGGGATGCCGGGATTCAGGATCGCCGCCGTCTCGGCCATGAAATGGACCCCGCAGAAGACGATCAGCTGACAGTCGACATCCTGCGCCGCCTGCGCGAGAGCCAGCGAGTCACCGACCACGTCCGCCAGGTCCTGGACCTCGGATTCCTGGTAGTAGTGGGCGAGCACGACGGCGCCCTTCTCGCGCTTGAGATCGAGGATCGCGGCTTCGAGATCCGCTGGGCGAGCGGCGTTCGGGGTGTCCTGGGACATGGTCTTGGGCTCCAGCTCTGGGGCGCGCTCAGTGGCGCAGGTGGCCCCCGCGCCGGGAAGCGCAGAGCGTACCAATCCTGCGGGCTCCGCGCGGCGGCGCGGCCGACGGATCGTACTCGCTCAGGCGACGGGCTCGATCAGGAGCGTCGGCACGCGGTGGACGGGCGCGTGGACCGTGCAGACGCGGGTCCCGGGCTTGTGACCCGTACGGATCTCGGAGAGCTCGAAGCCCGCCGCCACGAGCCGCGCGTGGATCGCCGCCAGATCGACGACCTGCCAGGCGAGCCCGCCGAAGCGATCGGGCCGATCGGGCGCGGGCGCCGGACCGAGCCGACTCCCGATCTCGACGGTTGTCCCTCCGACGCGGAAGAAGATCAATCGCACGCCCCGCTCCTCGAAGCGCTTGTCGAGCGCCAGGCGGATCCCGAGCGTGTCCGCATAGAAGGCACGTGTCGCATCGGGGGCCGTGCTCAGCACGACGACATGGTCGAGCGAGCGAACGCGGGCGCGGGGATCGACCACAACCGGGTCGGCGACGGCTGGGGGGGTGGCGGCCGACGGGAGCGCCGAGGGGTGGTCCACGATCTCGACCGACAGGCCGCGACTCGAGGCCAGCTCGATCCGCGGGAATCGACCGGGTCCGGCGACCCGCTCGAGCTTCGCACCGCGGCGGGAGAGCGCGGCGGCGCTGAATGCCGCACTGGCCTCGAAGCGGAGTCCGACGAGACCGCGAGCGATCGTGGGATCCGAACGACCCGTCGCGCCGCTTCGCTCGCGCAGCTCGAGCCGCGTGTTGTCGAGCGCGAACCAGGCACGGCGCGTCCCGTCGCCCGCGGCCGATTCGACCGCGTCGGCTCTCCGGCCGAGCAGACGGGTGTAATCCGCGAGACCGTCTTCGAGCTCGTCCACCTCGACGATCACGCTGTGGAGCGCATCGACGAGCGGCGACGAAGGGGAAGGCGTCTCGAGCGAGCTCACCAGGGAAGCATGGCACGTCTCGCCCCCAATGCCCGATTCGCCCACCTTCGCTATTTCCTCCCCATGCTCCGCTCCGCGGCCCCGCGCCCGTTCGATCCGGACGACGACACGCGAGCAATCGCGGTCGCGCCAGATCGATCGGGCGGACGGCGACCCACCACAGCCGCGCTCACGCGGGCCGCGATGCTCGTGATTCCCCTGCTCGCTGCAGGCTGCAGCGAGGAGGCCGGGCTGCGACCGGATCTGGTCCTGATCACGAGCGATGCGCTCGCCGCGGATCGACTGGCCTGCTTCGGTGGTTCATCCGACGCCGGGCGCTCGATCTGTGCCCTCGCCGACGGCGGCACCCGCTTCGCCTGGGCCGCTACGGCGGGTCTCGGCGAAGCATCGGGCGCAGCCAGCGCTCTCACCGGTCTGGCCGTCGGCGATCACGGCATCCGGGACGACGGCGTGAGCTTTCTCGCGAGCGATCACGAGTCGATCGCGGAGCGGCTACTGGCCGCCGGCTATGCCACCGCCGCATTCGTCGACAGCCCACGCGTCAACCAGAGCCGACGCCTCGACCAGGGCTTCTCGCACTTCGACGATCTGCTGGCCGCCCCCGAACGCGAAGCGGAGCGGGGTGCGATCGGGCTCGCGACCCGTTTCCAGCGTTGGTGGCAGGCGACCGCGCCGCCCCGCTTCGTCTGGATCCACGTCGGTGCGCGCGAAGGACCGACCGAGCTCGACCGTCTGGTCTCGCGCCTGGGACCCATCCTCGGCGACGAAGGCGGCGGGACCGGCCTGCTCTTCGCGGCGCTCCGCGGCGAGCCGAGCGATCTCCGCGGGCGCGACGGGGGCGCGCGCATCGAATGGTCGACGCATCGGATCCCGCTGATCTGGCGACCGCCACGGCTCGGCGAAGATGCGGACGTCGCGCCGGTGAACGTCACCACGCGCCTCGCGAGTCTCGCCGACCTGGCGCCGACACTCGCCCACGCCGCCGGTCTCCCGCCCTCCTCACGGATGAGGCGCGTCGCGCCATTCGGTGCGAGCGACCTGTCGCAGCTCGCCCGCGCCGGGCGCCGGCCCGAAGGCGGCACGCCCGAACGTTATGTCCTCCTGACCACGCGACTCGCTGCCGAGCCGAGTACGGCAGGGCCGACCGGACACAGGCCGAGTCCCGGACCGCGTGGCGCCGGCAGGCCACCGGAGCCCGCCGCGACGTCCGAAGGATCCGGCGACCGGGCGACCGACGCACGAAACGGGCGCAAAGCCGACGCAACCGCAGCCCCGGACGCGACCGAGCGGTTGTCCGGGGAGGTGGGACTCGCGACCGAGGAGCATCTCTACGTGCGGGCGCGCAGCCGCCGTGACGGAACCGGGGAGCCCGTCGCAACCGATCGTCTCGAGGCGCACGACGCCCGATTCGCACGCGTCATTCGCGGCCGCGCACGCCCTGGGAGCCCATCCGAGTCGCACCTGCAGCTCGGTCCGTGGCGCTCGGATGTCCTCGCGAGCGACAGCCCGGTATCGCGCCTCGAGTACCACCTGGCGCGGCGACTGGCGCGACCCGAGGAGCCCACCCCCTGATGACCGCACCCGATGACCGCAAGCCCTGGACGCGGCCCTGGCTGGCGGTGCTCGTCGGACTAGCCGGTGGGGCCCTGGTGATCGCCCTGGTCCAGGGGGCGGGCCGCTTCGCCGACCTGCCCGACGCCCGACTCGAGATCGGCGTCAATGGCGTCGACGCACGGCGTTCCCGCGACCTCGTCCTCCCGCCGCAGGGCTGGGTGCTCGAGGTCCGCTGGCCGGCGGGGCTTCCGCGCCGCGTGCGCGACTCGCTTGCCGTCACGCTCCGCGAGGAGCGCAGCGGCGCCAAGATCGAGGTCGCCGACCGAATGGATGCGCGAGCCGAGCGAGCGACGCTCGTAATGCCCGAATCGCTGCGTCTACCGACGGGGCTGCTCTCGATCCACGCCCGCCTCCGCGACGAGGAGGGCCGCACGCTCGACACCCATCGGCGCGTGCGGATCCGCGACTGGCCGGGCGGCCCGCCGATCGGTTCTCGCCAGACGATCCATTTCGATTTCGCGGTCGATCGCGACGACGACGGGCGGCCCGACTTCGAGCTCGATCTCGAGCGGTTCGGGCTGGCGTCGCCCGAGCGACCGGAGCTCGCACGGCGGCTGGCGGCACGCGTCGCTCGGATCGCGCTCGCCCGAGTCGAGCGCGCCTACGCCGGCGAACACGATCCGAATCGAACCGGTCGCCCCCGCGACCCGGTGCGCGTGCGCTTCGTGCTCGCGCCGGAGGCCGGCCCCTTCGTGACGCGGATCTGTGTCGGCGGCGTCGAGCCAGAGCGGCCGGAGTCACTCGGCCACGTGCGCTTCGATCCGGCCAACGCGCGCCATGCATCGAGCGAGTGCGGCGGCGATCCGCCCGCTGGGATCTTTCCCAGCGGCCTCGCGATCTACGCAACCTCTACCCTGTATCGCGCGAGCTTCGACCCCTTCTCACGCGAAGATGGAGGCGTTCCGATCGGCGGGAGAGCGGGCGATAGCGAGGTGTTGGCCGCGGTCGATGGATCCGACGAGCGGGGCGAAGGGAGCAAGCCGGACGGATCGCGTACCGACTCGGACGCGAATCCACGGCAGGTCGCGATCGAACGCGCGATTGCGGTCTTCGGGCGCGCGCTCGGCACGTTGATGGCACACGAGGCGGCACACGCGCTCGGCCTGGTACCCGAGGGTCGGCCCGCGGTCGGGCTCTTCGGCGGCGGTCGGGAGAAGTGGCAGGGCGTCGAGGTCTACGCCCATAACATCGATCCAGACGGTCGACCGACGCAGACGCCCTGGCTCATGAACCCCGGCCAACGACTCGACTTCGAAGCGTTGGCTGGCGCGGGCGAGCGAGGTGAGCTCCAGTTCCGCCCGCTCAACTACGCCTATCTGCGCGACCGCGTCGTCTTGATCGAGGCACGGCGATGAGCGCGTCGGGCCAGTCCTCGCCGCGTGCTACAGATCCCAGAAGAAATCCTCGTTCGTGAGATCGTCCTCGCCACTCGCGGCACGCCGCTCGACACGCTCACTCGGCGCAAGCAGATCGTCACCCGCGACGAGCCGCGCGACGAGCTCCTCGAGGTCCCGCGTCTCGGTCTCCCAGTACTCGTCGTTTCCGAAATGGGGAAACGCGTCGGGGAAGGCCGGGTCTCGCCAACGCTTTGCGATCCAACCGGCATAGAAGACGAAACGAAATCCACGCAGCGGTTCGATCAGCCCCAGGCTCGCGTCTTCGAAGGAACGGAACTGGCGATAGCTCTCGACCAACAGGCGGCGCTGGCGATCGGCCTCGACGTCGCGGCCGGGAAGCAGCATCCAGACGTCCTGGACCGGGGGGCCGATCACCATGTCGTCGAAGTCGAGGAAGCAGAATCCCGCGTCTCCGAGCAGGAGATTGCCCATGTGGCAGTCGCCGTGGATCGGTTGCAGCGTCAGGTTTCGACTGCGCGTGCGATAGGTCTCGACGAGGGTTTCGACGGCCTCGACATAACGTCGCCGACAGCTCGGCGGCAGCCAACCTCCGGTCTCGAGCAGCTCGAGCGCTTCGAGCGGGACACTCTCGGGATCGAGCGTACGACGATTGGGCGCACCGAGGTCGGCCGCGACCGCATGGATGCGCGCCATCAATCGCCCGAGTACCTCGATCTGGTCGTCCGCCAGCTCGTCGGGCGAGCGTCCCCCCGTGCGAGGCCAGATCGCGTAATGGATGTCGAGGATTTCGTGGAGCGTCTCACCGTCGGGAAACGATCGCGGGGCACAGACCGGAATCTCCGCTTCATCCAGTGCGGCGAGCAGCCGATGTTCGTCGAGGATCGCGTCACGCGCCCAACGCCCGGGTCGATAGAATTTCGCGACGACGTGTTCTCCGCTCTCGAGCCGGACGTCGTAGACGCGATTCTCCAGGGCGTTGAGCGCGAAACAATGTCCCGACGGGCGCAACCCGGCCGTCTCGACCGCCTCGAGCACACGCTCGGGCGATAGGCGAAAGAAGAACTCCTCGAGGTCGTCAGCCATCGGCCGAAGATAACGCGATCGCGATTTGCCCCGTGTAAACCGGTCGAGTAGCTTCGAAGGCCACGCGATTCCCGACTCCCCATCCAATCGATTGGCCTACTCGAAATGCCCCCGGACTCGGACCCGTCCAAGCAGACTGCACCCGATTCGCCCGACCGCGACCGGCCCTGGCTGATACGCACCTACTCGGGACATTCGTCCGCGCGGGCGAGCAACGCGCTCTACCGGAGCAATCTGGCGAAGGGCCAGACGGGGCTCTCCGTCGCCTTCGATCTACCGACGCAGACCGGCTACGACTCGGATCACCCGCTCGCGCGCGGCGAGGTCGGCAAGGTCGGTGTTCCGATCTGTCATATCGACGACATGCAGGCGCTATTCGACGAGATTCCGCTCGCGCGCATGAACACGTCGATGACGATCAATGCGACCGCGGCCTGGCTGCTGGCGCTCTACATCGCGACGGCCGAGCGCCAGGGCACGCAGCCGGACGCGCTCCGCGGCACGACCCAGAACGACATCATCAAGGAATATCTGTCGCGTGGGACGTTCGTCTTCCCCCCGGAAGCGTCGATGCGGCTCACGAGCGAGATCGTCTCCTACACCGTCGACGAGGTGCCGAACTGGAACCCCGTGAACGTCTGCTCCTACCACCTGCAGGAAGCCGGCGCGACACCGGTCCAGGAAATCGCCTTTGCGATGGCGAACGCGATCTCGATCCTCGACTACGTGCGGGATCGGCCCGAGGTCGACTCGGAGACGCTGTCGCGGATCTTCGGACGGATCTCCTTCTTCTTGAATGCCGGTATCCGATTCGTCGAAGAGATGTGCAAGTGCCGTGCGATGACGCGACTCTGGGAGGAGATCGGGCGCGAGCGCTACGGAATCGACGACGCGAAGATGTTGCGCCTACGCTACGGCGTCCAGGTCAACAGCCTGGGACTCACGGAGGCTCAGCCCGAGAACAACATCATCCGCATCGCGCTCGAAGCGCTCGGCGTGACGCTCTCCAAACGTGCGCGCGCGCGCTCGCTGCAATTGCCGGCCTGGAACGAGGCGCTTGGTCTGCCGAGGCCCTGGGACCAGCAGCTCTCGCTCCGCACGCAACAGATCCTCGCCTACGAGTCGGATCTGCTCGAATACGAGGATCTCTTCGATGGATCGCACGTCGTCGAACGCAAGACGACGAAGCTGCTCGAGGCCGCGCGCGAGGAGATGAATCGCGTGCTCGAGATGGGTGGCGCCGTCGTCGCGATCGAGAACGCCTATATGAAGCAGCGGCTCGTCGAGAGTCACACGGCGCGCACGCGTGCGATCGAATCGGGCGAGCTCACGGTCGTCGGCGTGAACGCCTACCAGGAGACGGTCGAGTCGCCCCTGGTCGAGGCGGGCTCGAGCTCGATCTTGAAGGTCGACGAGTCGGCCGAACGCGAGCAGATCGCCTCACTCGAGGCGTTCCGCATGCGGCGTAACGCCGACGAAGCCAGCCGCGCGCTCCGACGGCTCGAGGACGTCGTTCGCGAGGGCGGCAATATCATGCCCGTTTCGATCGAAGCCGCGAAGGCGGGCGTCACGACCGGCGAATGGTCCCGCGTCCTGCGCGACGTGTTCGGCGAATATCGCGCCCCGACGGGTGTCACGGCCGCCGCTCGCTCCCCGGGGAGCGAGGAGGTCGAGACGGTCCGCCGCCGCGTCGACGCCGTCTCCGACGCCCTCGGCCGGCGCCTCAAGATTCTCGTCGGCAAGCCCGGACTCGATGGCCACAGCAACGGCGCCGAACAGATCGCCGTCAAGGCGCGCGACGTCGGCATGGAGGTCGTCTACGACGGTATCCGACTCACGCCGGAAGAGATCGTCCAGTCGGCACGAGACGAGGGCGTCCACGTGATCGGCCTGTCGATCCTGTCTGGCTCGCATGGTGTGCTCGTGACCGATGTCGTCGAGCGCTTGAACGAAGCCGGTCTCGGTGCGCTACCGGTCATCGTCGGCGGCATCATCCCCGAGGACGACGCGGCGAAGCTCGCCGCGGCGGGCGTGCGGCGCGTCTACACGCCCAAGGACTTCGATTTGACACGAATCATGGCGGAGATCGTCGACGTCGTCTCGGAGTCGAATGCCGCCTGAGCGCGCGGGCGGGAGCGAGAGCGATTCGTCGCGTCGTGCAGGAGGGCATCCACCCGTGCAGGACGCAGCCGTCCGGGCGCTGGTCGATCGCGTCCTGGCGGGTGATCGCGCAGCCATCGCCTCGGCGCTCAACGCCGTCGACGACCGGCGGCCAGCCGGGCGCGAGAATGCGCTCGCACTGCTCGACGCGCTGGCGCCGCATGCGCGGGGATTGCGTGTCGGCGTGACAGGGGCACCGGGTGCGGGCAAGTCGACGCTCCTCGACGCGTTGGCGTCCGAGTCGCGGAAGCAGGGCCGATCGGTCGGCGTGCTGGCGGTCGATCCCTCGAGCGCAAAGAGCGGCGGGGCGCTCCTCGGCGACCGCATGCGACTCGGCTCGGCGGCGCGCGACGCCGGTGTCTTCCTGCGATCACTCGCCGCACGCGAGCGGCTCGGCGGACTCTCCGAGACGACCGGACCGAGCCTCGACGTGCTCGCCGCCGCCTTCGACACCATCTTCGTCGAGACCGTCGGTGTCGGGCAGTCCGAGTCAGAGATCGTCGACCTCGTCGATACGCTCGTCTTCGTGGCCCAGCCGGCGGCCGGCGACCTGATCCAGTTCATGAAGGCGGGCATCCTCGAGTGGCCAGACGTCTTCTTCGTCAACAAGAGCGATCTCGGCGACGTCGCGGGACGTGCGGTCGTCGAGCTGCGCGCCGGGCTCGATCTCGGCGGTCGACGCGACCCGGACTTCGAGCCCCCCGTGCTCGCCGGGTCCGCGCGCGATGGCGTCGGTATCGAGGCGCTGCTCGATGCGATCGACGCCCACGCGGCCTACCTCGCGGCGTCCGGACGCGGCGATGCACGACGCCGGGCCGGACGCCTGGCCCGGGTGCGGACCGCGCTCGCGACGCGCTACGGGCGATTCGGACTCGAGCGTTTCGGGGGCGTCGCCGCGATCGAAGCCTGGCTCGCAGACCACGCCGAAAGCTCGGTCGAAGCCGCGATCGAAGCCCTCGGCCACGGGATCGAGGCGGCGCTCGCCAGGCCGCCCGGAGCGGAGGGCTGAGATGCCCCGTCGACTCGGGCGAACGATCGCGGTCGCGCTCCTGATCGCCTTCCTCTTCGGTCTGCTGATCGGGACCTGGCTTCGCCGCGAGCTCGAGCGGCCGATTCGATACGTGGTCGAGACATCCGCTGCACCCGCTTGCGAGCACGTCGTATCGTTGTCACGCTCGCGCTTCGCTCGAGAGCCGACCCCTGTCACGATCGCGAGAGCGTAGGAGCGCATGCATGGCGAGTGAGAATCCGAAAGCGGTGCTGCGGCGCTGGTACGACGAGATGTGGTCGAAGAAGAACTTCGATCTGATCCCGGAGCTGGCCGGACCCGACTACGTGCGCCACGAGATGGGCGGCACGCGTACGATCAGTGCCGAAGACTATCGGGACCAGACGGCGCAGGTCGCCGCCGACTGGACGATCGCCGACATGCGCTACAGCCTCGTCGCCGAGGCCGACAAGGTCGTGGCGATCGGCAGCTGGAAGGTGAACGGCAGGCAGATGGACTGGGTCCAGGCCTTCCGGGTCGAGCAGGGCAAGCTCGTCGAGACCTGGCTCTCGGGCCTGGGGATGGAGTCCGCATGGGAGGACGAAACCTATGCGAACCTCGAAACGGTGGTCGTGCCCGACTGAGTACGCCGATGCGGCCGGTCGAATGGAGGGTCGTTCGAGGGTCTGCTACGACTCGTCCCGCGTGAGCCACGGCATCTCCGCGCCCGACTGGATGCCGGCTGGCGCGAGGAGCTTCTGCGAGACGTATTGCGTGTCGAGATGTTCGTGGATCTCGACGAAGCGTCCGTCGCGAATCCAGAAGACGAACGCGTAGAGATTGTCGTACACCTCACCCGTCTGGAGCGAGCGCGCTCGGATGCGTACTTCGGCTGCGACCCGATCGTCCTCCGCCGTCAGATTCAGGATCTCGGGATCGAGCCCCGTCTCGGGGTCGTAGAGCACGCGAACGTTCTCGCGCAGATCCTCGAGCAGCGCGGCCGGCGACCCGAAGACGACCGAATCCTCGGCACCCGTGCCACCCGCGCAACGAAATCGAAGCGCCGGATCCAGTAGCCGCTCGAGCCCCTCCAGGTCGAAGCGTTCGAGCGCATCGAAATAGCGGCGCACGAGCGTCTTGTTCGCATCGGGTTCGCTCGGCCTCGGCGCTCGACCCATATCGTTCTCCTCCATCGCGATCACGCGAACGCGCCGTGCTCTGGAATTCGTGTGCGCCAGCCGAGCTGAGACTCGAGCTGACTGGCGACCTGGATCAGCTGGTCTTCGCGCCCGTATCGCGCGACCAGCTGTACGCCGAGCGGAAGCCCCGCCTCGCTCCAGGCGACGGGCAGCGAGATGGCCGGTTGGCCCGTGATATTCCAGGGCGGCGTCAGCCACCCGAATCGCCGGCGCATGGCGTGCAGCTCTTCGGGGCTCGCGTCGCCACGAATCTCGCCGAGTCGGGGCGGCGGCGCCGTGATCGTCGGGACCAGGAGCAGATCGTTCTGCTCGAACCAGCTGGCGACGCGCCGCGTATACGCGTGCAAGGATGCGATCGCCCGCGCATAGTCGATCGCCTCGAAGGCACGGCCCGCCGCGACCGTGCGCGCGTTCACGGGCTCGAGCTCCGCGAGCGAGAGCGGGCGGCCGAGACGCGCGGCGATCTGCTCGACGACCAACGCCTGTGCCGTCGCGACGACGATGCCTTGCGCGGCGGGCAGCGTCGGGTCGTCGAGTGCCTCGGGACCGCCCGGGCTCACGCGATGGCCGAGCTCGGAGAGAACCGTGGCCGTGTGTTCGACGGCCGCGCGGATCTCGGGATGGGTCGCGTCCGAGCCGACGAAGCCACGCGTGCGCACGCCGATCCGTAGCGAGCCCGGATACGCCGCGAGCGATGCGACGAGCCCGAGCCGCGTGGGCGGCGCGGCTTCGGGATCGCCCGGACCCGGACCCATGACGTGCGCCAGCACCGCGGCGCTATCCCGCACGCTGCGCGTCAGAAACCCGTCGATCGAGAGGCCACCCCAGCCGAGCCCCTCCTGCGGGCCACGGGTCAGGCGACCGCGACTCGGCTTCAGGCCGACCAGTCCACAACAGCTCGCGGGCATACGGGTCGAGCCGCCGCCGTCCGAAGCGTGCGCGATCGGAACGAAGCCGGCGGCGACGGCTGCCGCGGATCCGCCACTCGAGCCACCCGTCGAGTGGTCGAGCTGCCAGGGATTGCGAGTCGCACCGTAGGCGAGCGGCTCCGTCGTCGGAAGCGACGTCAGCTCCGGGACGTTCGTCCGGCCGAGAATCACGAAGCCCGCCGCGCGCAAGCGCTCGACGAGCCAGGCGTTGCGCTTCGCACGGGCATCGACGCGAGCCAACGCACGCAGGCCGAGATGATCGGGCTCGCCGGCGATCGGACAGCCGGCGTCCTTCAGCAGGATCGGCACGCCCGCGAACGGCTGACGTGTCGGATCGACGGCCGCGACTTCGCGCCGCGCCGCGGCGAAGCGCCGATGGATGACGGCATTGACCGCCTCGTCGTGCGCTTCGATCCGCTCGATCGCCGCCTCGACGAGCTCGCGTGGCGACGCCCGCCCGCTGCGAACGGCGTGGGCCAGATCATGTGCGTCCGGCGGCGCGGACGCTCCCGCCGCAGGCAGCAAGTTCATCCGCTTCGCCCGGTCCACGCGACGTCGGAGACGCCCTGACGCGCGTTCTCGTGGCGAGCGAGCACGAAGAGCAGATCGGAGAGGCGGTTCAGATACCGCAGAGCACTCTCCTCGACCGACTCGTCCGACTGGCGCGCCAACGCGACGACCGCGCGTTCGGCTCGGCGGCAGACGGTGCGGGCGACATGGAAGGCAGCGGCCGACGCCGTCCCGCCCGGCAGGATGAAGGTCGCGAGCGGCGGGAGCGCCGCCTCGAGCCGATCGATCAGCGCTTCGAGTGCCTCGACGTCGACGTCTCCGACGCCGCCGATCGCCGCCTTCTCGCGATGGCGCGGGTCGGGCGTGGCGAGCGACGCACCGAGATCGAAGAGCGCGCTCTGGATGTCACGGAGGTCCTCCGCGAGCGCGGGGTCCGCACCCGAGGCCGCCGCGAGCCCGACCGTCGCGTTCAGCTCGTCGACGTCTCCGTAGGCCGTGACGCGGAGCGCGTCCTTGCCGACGCGCTCGCCGCCGAAGAGATCCGTCTGACCCGTATCGCCTCGTCGTGTATAGATCTTCACGGGCCATAGGGTAGCCGGATCCCGGGCCGCGGGATCAGGCGCGCCGCGCGAGATCCTCGTCGACCCGTCGCGCGAGCTCCTCGTCGCTCACGTGCGTCGGAGCGACATCGATCGCGTCGGCGACGACGGGTGCGACGTCTGCCGCGCTCTCGCGCGTGCCCGCGACGATTCGGCGCAGGGCCCAGGCGGCGACGACACCCCCGAGCAGGAAGCCCGCGACGGGGAAGACGTAGGCCCAGAGCGTGATGCCCTCGGCCGGGGGCGCGCCGAGGATCTCCTCACCGAACCGCTCGATCAGCATCTCGACCACGTTCTCGCGGCTCACACCCGCCGCCTCCTGAGTCGAGATCCATTGCACGAGCTCGGCGGCCTGCGGACTCGGACACGAGGCGAGCGTGCGACCCGGGCAATAGGGACTCATCAGCTCGGCGGCCAGATCGTATGTCCAGCCCTCGGCGAGCGACGCACCCGCCGCGAGCAGCAGACTCGCAGTCAGCACCAGCGACGCCACGCGCCGCAACCCAGCGTCCGGCCGCAATCCGATCACGCGCCGCCCTGCCCGCTTCAGATATCCCAATGCAGCTGCATCGCCTCTTCGGTGTCGGTGCCGCGGGCGCCCTTCATGAGCTGACGCGGCGCCTCCGCCATGACCCGCGAGCCGGCCGGCACGCTCTCGGTCAGGAAGACGCTGCCGCCGATGATGCTGCCGCGGCCGATCACGGTCTCGCCGCCGAGGATCGTCGCCCCGGCATAGATCGTCACGTCGTCCTCGACCGTTGGATGGCGCTTCCGCCCGCGCAATGCGGACGAGTCACGCAAGGATGCCGCACCGATCGTCACGCCCTGATAGAGGCGCACGTGATCGCCGATCACGGCGGTCTCTCCGATCACGACACCGGTGCCGTGATCGATGAAGAAGTAGCGACCGATCTCGGCACCGGGATGGATGTCGATCCCCGTGCGATCGTGGGCGTACTCGCTCATGATGCGGGGAAGCAGCGGCACCCGCTCCTTGTAGAGCTCGTGGGCGATGCGATGGATCGCCAGGGCGCGGATCGCCGGATAGGCCAGCACGATCTCGTCGTAGCCCGCAGCCGCCGGATCGCCCGCGTACGCGGCCTCGACGTCGTGCGACAGCTTCTGACGCAGCTCGACCAGGCGCTCGATGAAGCGAATCGTGATCGCCTCGGCCGAGCCGTCCTCGGGCAGGTCGACCTGGAGGAGCAGCGCATGGAGTCCGTCCGCGACCTCGGGTACCTCTGCACGGAGCTCCGCCTCGTCGACCCGGAAGCGCAGCAGGCGCTTCGTGCGATCGACCCAGTCGACGACCTCGTTCGGATCGAGGATGCCGCCACAGACGGTCTCGGAGAGTACGGTCTCCTCGCAGCCCGCCAGTCCCTCGACGGCGGCCTCGATCACGTCGAGCGGGCAGCTGAATCGATCGCCGGCGCTCATCACCCTCGCCCCGGATCGCGCCGAATCGCTCGCCATCTTCTCGATTCCTCCCTGCGCGTCCACGCGCTCGAACGCGCGGAGTCGGCGTCTCGATCGTGCGACACGAAATCGGTGGGCGCGTAGGATGCTCGACCGAGGAGCCAACGGGCGCTCCGACCAGCCGCGGGCAATAGCATGCCGCACATCGATCGCCGTCACACCCGACCCGTCGGGAGCCGTCGAGACGCAACTCACCGGCAGAAGCCGCGCTGAGCCTCTATTCTCCGGCCGACCGCAACCGAACGCCATCGGTCCCGAGACTCGACACGCGAGTCGGCCGAGAGCGGACGAGGTCAGACGTCCCGATGGGTACGATCTACAGCCATTCGCGACTGGCGTCCTTCGAGAACTGCCCGAAGCAATTCGAGTTCCGGTACATCAAGAAGATCCCGAGCGAGACCGAGGGCATCGAGGCCTTCGTCGGCAAGCGCGTCCACGAAATCCTCGAACGACTCTATCTCTTCGTCGAGCGCGGCCAGATTCCGGGCATCGAGAAGGTCGTCGATCGCTACCACAAACGCTGGGAGGAGGCCTACGACCCGGAGCGCGTGCGCATCGTTCGCGAGGGCACGCCGCTCGCCTACTATCGTCGCCTCGGCGAGGACTGCCTGCGCGGCTACTACCTTCGTCACTACCCGTTCGACGACGGTGAGACACTCGGCGTCGAGCGACGCGTGCTGTTCCCGCTCGACGAAGCCGGGCGCTACCGCATGCAGGGCATCATCGATCGGATCTCCCGCGCCGGCGACGGCGTGATCGAGGTCCACGACTACAAGACCGGCGCCCGCGTCCCTTCCCAGCGCATCCTCGACCAGGACCGCCAGCTCGCGCTCTATCAGATCGGGCTCGCGCGCGAGCTCGGAGAAGACACGCCGTTTCGGCTCGTCTGGCACTACGTCGCCAAGAACCGCACCTGCACCTCGACGCGCACGCCGGAAGAGCTCGCCGCGCTTCGCCGCGACACGATCGCACGGATCGACGAGATCGAAGCCGCGACCGAGTTCGAGCCACGCCGGATCTCGCTCTGCAATTGGTGTGAGTACAAGCCGCGTTGCCCGCTCCACGTGGCCGCAGACGAGCTGGCAGAGATCGAGGCACGCGATCGGGCCCGTGCGGCGGCGGGCAGGCGCGACGTCACCACTTCCGTCGCCCCCGAAGAGGACGAGCAGCTGAGTCTGCTCTGATCGCGCGTGTGCCGTCGGATCGCGGGCCGGCATCGGATCCGTCCGCCGACCCCTCGCCGCCGCTCTGCTAGATTCGAGTGATGGCCCTCCGAATCGAACGCATTCCGACCTTCGGTGACAACTACACCTACCTCGTGATCTGTGACGAGACCTCCGAAGCAGCGATCATCGACGCGCCCGAAGAGGATCCGGTCGTCGCGCGCGTCGACGCGACGGGCGCCCGCGTCAAGCTGATCCTGTCGACCCATCACCACTTCGATCACTCGATGGCGAACCCGCAGCTCGCCGAGCGCTACGGCGTCCCCGTCTACGGACACAAATCGGACGCCGAACGGCTGCCGGGAATGACCCGAGGTGTCGACGAAGGCGACCATTTCGAGGTCGGCCGACAGACCGCTCGCGTGCTCTTCATCCCCTCCCACACGACCGGCCACCTCGCCTACGTCTTCGACGAGGCGAAGGCCGTCTTCACGGGCGACATGCTCTTCGCCGGCGGCTGCGGTCGGCTCTTCGAAGGCAACGCCCAGATGATGTACGACGCGCTCTGCGTCAAGCTCGCCGCGCTGCCCGACGACTATCTCGTCTACTGCGGCCACGAGTACACCGAGGGCAACCTGGCCTTCGCGCGCACGGTCGAGCCCGGCAATCACGACATCGAGACGCGCTTCGCGCAGGTCCGCGAGATCCGCTCGCGCGCGGCGAACGACTGGCACGACGCAACGCCGGCCGAGATGACGATCCCGTCGACGATCGGCCTCGAGAAGGCGACGAACCCCTTCATGCGCGCGCCGAACGCCGAGGAGCTCGGCCGGATTCGCACCCTCAAGGACGCCTTCTAGTCCGCGCGGAATGCCCGACGACGCCCCCCGCATCACGATTCGCCACCGCGTCCGTTTCTACGAGACCGATGGAATGGGCATCGTCCACCACTCGAATTACCTGCGCTTCTGCGAGAACGCGCGCGTCGCCTGGCTCGAGACCCACGACGAGCCGTATACGGCCTGGATCGAGCGCGGTCTGCATTTCGCGGTCACGCGGGTCGAGCTCGACTACCAACGCCCGGCCCGCTTCGACGATCGACTCGACGTCAGCTGCTGGCTCGCATGGGTGCGCGGCGCCTCGCTCGCGATGGCCTACCGGATCGAGCGCGCGGGGGAGCGACTCGTAGTCGGCCGGACCGAGCACGCGTCGGTCGACGAGACCGGTCGCGTACGTCGGATCCCGAAGCCGGACCGGGTACGGCTCGCCCGCGCCGCAGCGCAGACGGGCGAGCCCGCCTGAAGCACGGTCGTGGCCGCGGCGCTGCGACGCCTCAGCTGCGTCGCCGCTCCGCGAGGACCCGACGCAGGTCACGGACCCGCAGCTTCAGCTCGCGCTCGAACCATTGGGTCGTGCTCTGGATCGCCTCGAGCGCATCGCCCCGACCCGACCAATGGAAGCGAACGACATCCGGATGCACGTGGTTGAGCAAACGCGACAGGCAGGCCGCGACGATGAACAGGTCGTCGAGCCAACCGACCGGACCGAGCACGATCGCGGGCAGGACGTCGATCGGTGACAGCACGTACCCGACGCCCGCCAGCGCGATCGTCTTCTCGAGCAGGGGGACGCGACCGTCGCGCAGCAGCCGCAGCAGCAGGATCGTGAAATCGGGTAGCAGCAGCACGAGATCACCGAGCGTCGATCCGTCCCGCGGAGCTGCAGCCACCAGCCGATCACGCAGGCGATCGTAGAGTCGCTTCTCCCGCGGATTGAGCTCGATCGTGATGGGCGTTCGCTCCATCGTTCGCTTCCGTTCAGTCTCGTCGCCGCTCGCGTTCGCGCTTCAAGCGGCGCAGGGTCTCGTTGACGTCACCACTCTCGCCCGCATCGAGCCGTTTCGGCCCCGGCGGCGGCGGCGCGACGGCAGCCCGCAAGATGCCGTGGAGGGGCTCGCCGGCGACATCGTCGTCGAGACGAAGGCCGAGCAGCGTCGCGATTGTCGGCGCGACATCGGCGAGCTCGAGGCGCGGCAGCCGGAGCTGGTTGCGAATCCCGCGACCCCAGGCGACGAAGCCGACGCGGGTCGCAGGCACGGCGATCCCGGCGTCGTCCGCTCCCGGGAGCCCGCCCGCGGCACCACGCACCTCGGATGGGTGGCTGGGCGAGCCGACGAGCTCGTTGCCCAGCACGTATCCCGGTCGCGCCCGCAGGCCGAACCAGGCTTGCGGATCGGCACCGAGTCGAGCGAGCTCCTTCGCCGTGACGATCTCGAACGCGCCCGTGCGCTCGGCCTCCGTTTCGAGCAGCTTGCGCGCTTCGAGCGCGTGGGCAGCGTCGCGTGCGTAGACGTAGGCCGATCGACCGTGGGAGCGAACCAGGGCGAGCCAGCTTCGAACGCCGGTCGCCGAGCGCGGATCGCGACCGATCAGGCCCGTCCGCACGAGCGCGACGTTCGGCGAAATCCGGGTATGGGCGGGTGCGTAGGCGACGTCGCCGACGACGAAGACGGCCGTGTCGGCCAGGCGCCCCGCCTCGTCGAGACAGCCGAGCAGGCGCCCGATCCCGTCGTCGATCCGACGAAGCGCCTCGGCGACCTCGACGCTGCCGTAGCCTGCCAGGCGCTGGGCCGCGCCACTCTGGTCGAAGTGCAGCAGCCACAGGCCGGGATCGCGCTCGCTGGCGGCGATGCCGCAGGCCAGCTCGACGAAGGCCGCGTCCTTCTCGGCCGGCGTCGGCCAGGTCGCGCGCGTGCGCGCCAGATTGCCGCGCCGCTTCGATTTCGCCGCCGATTCCCCTTCGATGTCGGCGTCTGCGATTGTCTCGAGCCGCTGCGCGAGCATCGGACTCGCCTGCAGTCGGACGCGATCGAGCCAGTCGCCGCCGCCGCTGCTCGCGACCGCCGGGACGAGCAGCTCGATGCGTGCCCCCGCCGTCGTCGGCCAGCCGAGCGCGATCACCCCGCGACCGATCGCTGCGTCCCAGAGCGCGCTGCCACGCAGCAGTCGATTATCGAGAAAGGGAATCGCGTCGGTTCCGTCCGCTTCGATCGCGCTGTCGGCCACGACGCCATGGGATCGGGGCAGGCGTCCCGTCGCGATCGTCGCGTGGCTGGCAAAGCTCGAGCCCGGCGTCGGCGGTCGCGCGGCGATCCCCATCGCGCCCTCGCGAGCCAGACGGGCCAGGTTCGGCATTCGGACGCCGGCGCCCTCGGCGGCGGCCTGACCCCAGGGATCCAGAAAATCCATCGACTCGAGTCCGGCGACGGTCAGCAGCAGCACCCGCCGTGGGGGGCCTGGCGCGCGGCGCGCGCCCGGACTGAATTCCCGCGTCGCGACGCGCTGGTCCTGAAGCGTTGGAGTCGCACAGGCCGTCGCGAGCGCCGCGCAGGCGAGCCAGCCGACCGCGTTGCCGATTCCCCTTCCCGAGCGTCCTCTCAAGCGTCCCCCTGGCGCGGCCCGTCGCGGGGCTCGCGTGCCTACCATGCGGGAGGGTCTCTGCGCTGTCGAATCGAAACCGCGCCTTTTTCGGAGACGACTAATTTTCTTTATTGAAACCAATGGGTTACAGGCCTTCGGGGGAGCCTCCCCGGAAGCGATCGCGTAAGCTCGTCCGCGTCATGGAGCCGAGCGCCAGCTACGAAGAAGTCGAAATCCCGCTGCCCGAGCCGATTCACGGGCTCGATCACCTGAGCGGCGTCCTCGGCGTACCCGAGTGGTGGCCGACGGGTGAACGGATCGCGGTCGTCTTCGCCCACGGCGGCGGCAGCGACCTGGCGGACCCCCTGCTCGTCTCGCTCGCGAACGCGCTCACGGAGCGCAGCTACCTCACGCTGCGCTTCAATTTCCCCTTCGCCGAGGCCGGCAAGCGGACGACGGCGGATTCGCCCGAGCAGCTCGAGCGCGCCTACAAGGCGGCGCTCAACATCCTCGGCCGCGACCCGACCGCGCTACCGGCGCGCTTGATCGTGGGCGGGATGGGCCTCGGGGCACGCGTCGCGGCGGGACTCGTGGCGGATCGGCTCGAGGCCGATGGCCTCTTCCTGCTGGGCTTCCCGCTCCATCCGCAAGGCAAGCCCGAGAAGAGCGATCCGGAGGTCCTCTACCGCGCGACGGCGCCGACGCTCTTCGTTCAGGGCACGCGCGACCGTCGCTGCGAGCCGAACGCGTTGCGCGCGGCCCTGCGTCGAGTCGGTGCGCCGATGGAGCTCTACGACGTCGAAAAGGCCGATTCGGCGTTTCGTGTCCCGCGCCGATCCGGTCGCACGAACGAGGAGGTGCAAGCGGAGGTCTTGGGCGTGCTCTCGAATTGGATCGCGCGCCGGTTGCGCTAGTCGAGGGTCGGGAGTCGGGAGTCGAGGTGATTGGATGAGTGAAGCGAGCGATCTCTACTTCGTACAGCAAGCGGTCGGCGAGATGGCGAACCTCGCCTACCTGATCGGCAGCCGGAGCGAACGCAAGGCCTTCGTGGTCGACCCCGCCTGGGACGTGCAGGGGCTGCTCGACCTGGCGACGCGCGACGGCGTCGAGGTCGTCGGCGCGCTCGTCACGCACTATCACCAGGATCACGTCGGCGGTGAGATCTTCGGTCACGAGATCGAAGGCCTGTCGCAGCTGATGACGTCGAAGCCGATGCCGATCCATGTCAACAAGCACGAGGCGGAAGGGCTGATCAAGGTCACCGGCGTCTCCCAGGGCGACCTCGTGCAACACGAGGGAGGCGACCTGCTGGAGCTCGGTGCGATCGGCGTGCGCCTGGTCCACACGCCCGGGCACACCCCCGGCAGCCAGTGCTTCCACGTCGAAGAACGCGACCGCTCGGGTCAGCTCGTCTCGGGCGACACGCTCTTCCTGAACGGCTGTGGTCGGGTCGATCTGCCCGGCGGCGATCCGCGAGCGCTGTTCGAGAGCCTCGAAACGCTCAAGCGACTGCCAGACGACACGACGCTCTATCCGGGACATCTCTACTCCCCAGAGGGGCACGACTCCCTCGGCGACCAGAAGCGTTCGAATCCCTATCTGCGCGCAGCGAGCGTCGAGACCTTCCTGGGTTTCATGGGCTATTGAGCGCGACCGTCGAGACCGTCGCCGCACGCGCGGATCTCATTGAAATCGGCACCCCCGGGCGTTAGAGTCCGCCGCGTTCGAGATCCCGGCCCTCCCGCGCTGGGCCTCAGCCGACAATACGCATCTTCGACCTCCCGACTCCGACGGACGCCTCGCGACCGTGCGCGGTCCGTATCCAACGGGAGGCAACCCGGAGGCTCGTCCCCCATGAAGGTCATGGTGTGTCTCAAGCAGGTTCCCCATCAGGACGCACGTCTCGACGTGAATTCCGACGGCACCTGGATCCAGGAAGAAAACATCAAGTTCGAAATCAACTCCTACGACACCTATGCGGTCGAGGAGGCCCTCCGTCTGAAGGACCAGGGCGACGCCGAAGTCGTGGTCGTCTCGATCGGTCCCGACCGGGTGACGCAAGCGCTGCGCACCGCGCTCGGCATGGGCGCCGACCGCGCGATCCACGTGAACGACGACGGTGCGACGGGCGCCGATGCGCTCGGGGCGGCGAAGATCCTGGCCGCGATCGCCAAGGAGGAAGGCGCCGAGATCATCTTCGCCGGCCTGATGTCGGACGACGGCAACGCCTCGGCGGTTCCGCCGATGGTCGCCGAGCTGCTCGGCATGCCGTCGGCGACCGGTGTCCTCGCGACCGACTACAGCGGTGACGGCGTCAAGGTGGAGCGCGAGCTCGAGGGCGGCGCGCTCGAGGTCGTCGAGCTGCCGAAGCCGTGCCTGATCGCCATCCAGTCGGGGGCCAACCAGGTTCGTTATGCGTCGCTCAAGGGCATCATGCAGGCCAAGAAGAAGCCGGTCGACGTGAAGACGCTGGCCGACCTCGGCCTGGCCGACACGGCGAGCGCCGCGCAGAACAAGACCACGATCGAGAAGATCTACGTGCCGCCCAAGGGCGATACGGCCGAGATCCTGTCTGGCTCGACGGACGAAATCGTCGGCCAGCTGACGACGAAGATCAAAGAACTCGGTCTGCTCTGAAGCCGGCCGTCGAGACTGAGAAAGAGGAGATTGCGATGGGGACGATTCTCGTCGTTGCAGAGATTCAGAAGGGGGCGATCCGCGAGGCGAGCTACGAGCTCGTCGCGGCGGCTCGCGCGGTCGCCGAGGGCGGCGGCCACGACGTGAACGGTCTCGTGATCGGGTCCGGCGTCGGCGACCTCGCCAACGACTTTGCGAGCAAGGGCGCGGGCAAGACCTTCGTCGTCGATGATCCGGCGGCCGAGAACTACAACGTCGGTGCCTGGACCCAGGCCATCAAGGCCGCGGCGGAAAAATCGGGCGCGGACTTGATCCTGCTGTCGAATACCCCGTCGGGCTGGGACGTCGCACCGCGAATCGCTGCCGGCCTCGACTGCGCCTTCGTCTCGGATTGCATCAGGGCAGAGGCAGCCGGCGGCGACTTCAAGTTCGTCCGTCGCGTCTTCAACGGCAAGCTCGATGCCGAGATCACGGCGGCAGGCAAGACGGTGGCGACGATGCAGCCCGGGGCCCTGGCGGCCTTCGAGGGCGCGAGCGACGGCGGGACCGAGGCGCTCTCCGTCGATCTCGCGCCGTCGGCCAAGTTCGTCGAGGTCAAGGTGGCCGAATCGACCGGTGTCGACCTGACGAAGGCCGACGTGATCGTGTCGGGCGGCCGCGGCGTCGGCGACCCGGAGAAGTTCCCGGAAGTGATCCAGCCGCTGGCCGACGCGCTCGGCGGCGCGATGGGCGCGTCGCGACCGGTCGTCGATGCCGGCTGGCTCGATCACCCCTACCAGGTCGGCTCCTCCGGGCAGATCGTCGCGCCGAAGCTCTATATCGCGGCGGGTATCTCCGGCGCGATCCAGCACCTGGTCGGCATGAAGGCGTCGAATTTCATCATTGCGATCAACAAGGACCCCGACGCCCCGATCTTCGAGGTCGCCGACGTCGGCGTCGTCGCCGATCTGTTCGACATCGTGCCGGCACTGACCGAGGCGGTGAACGCCGCGAAGGGCTGAGGCCGCCTCGGCGCGGTGAATACCCCAGCCTGTCCCCGGACTCCCCCGGATTCGACCAAAGGGCGGTAACGCTCACGATCGGTCCGGCCGATGCGCAGGGCGTGGACATCGACCGCCGCATATTGATCGTCGACGGACCCGACGGCGACCTCCAGCAGCTCGCCCTCGAGCTGCTCGGGCGCGAGTACGACATCCACTATGCGAACGACCTCGACGAGGCGCAGCTGATCGCGAGCGAGGCCGACCGCAAGATCAACGTCGTCGTCTTCGTTGCCAGCCTGGGAATGGAGCGCGTACCCGCGCTGGCCGCGCGCTTCAAGGTGCCGACCGGAGCCCTGATTCCGGCCGGACGCAAGCCGCCCAAACAGGTGATCGCGGCACTCGCGCACCACGGGGTGCGCTGGCACCTCTGGGACGACCCGCCCGACGAGACGATCCGCTTCGTGATCTCGGGCGTGCTCTTCGACCACGACCCGATGGAGCTGCGCTATCACCTGCGCGTTCCCGTTCAGATTCCCGCGCGACTCGAAGTCGGCGGGAAGAAATCCGAGACGACCATTCGCGATATCGCGCTCGGCGGCGCCTGCCTGTTAGGCGGGTTCGCCGGCGAGATCGGCGATCCGGGCGAGCTCGTCCTCGAGATCGAAGACAAGACGGTCTCGCTCCCGATTCGCACCGCCTGGTCCTCACCCGACGAGAACGAAGCCCTGAGCGTCTGTGGTGTCTCCTTCCGGGAAGTCGACCCCGAGGCGGGCGAAGTGATCGACGCGCTACTCGCCTCCGTCATCTCCCGACACCAGATCGCGAAGCCCGACTAGCACCCGTTCGACCAGAACCCAAGCCGGGATGGGCGTGGATAGCGTGGGCGTCGAGGTCCGCCGTTCGCTGGCGCGCGCTGGACGCGAGAACCGGAACACGAGACGCGGGGTCCTTCGACCCGGATTCCGAACTCGATGACGTTCCGACCGGGCGGCCGACGTGCTCCGACGCGACTGCCGCCGGCTCGGCACCCGCTCGCAGCCCGCCGAGTCGATCTCCGGATCGAGGCTGTCTGCGTGCGTCCGGAGATGTCGATGCACCGCGCCCTTTCGCTCTCTCGTGCCCTGTCCCTGCTCGCGGGATCGTTTTCCACTTCGCTCGCGCTCGCCCTCGCGTCCGCATGCGCCTGGTCCGCACCCGCGCGCGCGGAGCCCGCCGGAGAGCTGGGACCGCGCGTCGTGCCCGCAGAAGTCGAGTCCGGCAGCCTGCTCCTACGCGCCGCCGACGGCTACCGGCGAGCACCGACGCTCGAGACCGATGTCGAGATCGAAGTCCATGGCATGATCGCGCGCACGCGGCTCACGCAGCGCTTTCGCAATCCGACACCCGATTGGGTCGAAGGCATCTACGTCTTCCCCCTGCCCGAACGCGCGGCCGTCGACTCGCTCCGCATGCAGATCGGCGATCGGACCATCGAAGGCCGCGTCCAGGAGCGCGCCCGCGCGCGCGCTACCTACCAGAAAGCGAAGGACGAAGGTCGCAAGGCCTCGCTCGTCGAGCAGGAGCGACCCAACATCTTCACGACCTCGGTCGCCCATCTCGGTCCGGGCGAAGAGGTCGAGGTGACGCTCGGCTTCCAGGAAGACGTGCGGTACGACGCGGGCCGATTCTCGATGCGCTTTCCGATGGTCGTCGCGCCGCGATTCGTGCCCGGGAACCGACTGGTCGCGGGCTTTTCCGGTACGGGTTGGGGCCAGAACACGAACGAGGTGCCGGACGCCGAACGAATCACCCCGCCGGTCGTCGACCCCGCGGCGACCCTCGCTTCGGAGGCGCAGGACGAGAACCCGGTCGCGATCCACGTCCGCCTCGATGCGGGCTTTCCGCTCGCCGCAGTCACGAGCCCGAGCCATGCGATCTCGGTCGTCGCGGAGGCCGACCTCATCCATGCCGTTCGATTGCGAGCGGGAGCGACACCCGCGAACGCCGACTTCGTCCTCGAATGGACGCCCAGCGTCGGTGCATCCCCCGGCGCCGCGCTCTTTCGGGAGACCTGGCGAGGCGACGAATACGCACTCGTGATGGTGTTGCCGCCCGACCCGAACCCCGCGAGCTCCGCGACCGCGCAGGCGAGGCCGGCGCGCGTCTCGCGAGAGACGCTGATCGTGATCGACACTTCGGGCTCGATGGACGGAGAGTCGATCGTTCAGGCGCGTCGCGCCGTTCTCCATGCGCTCGATACGCTGGGCCCGCAGGACACGTTCAACGTGATCCGATTCGCCTCGTCGTTCTCTCGGCTCTTCGCCGACTCGCGTCCTGCGACCGCGGAGGCGCTCGGGCTCGCACGCGGCTGGGTCGAACGACTCGAGGCGGACGGCGGCACCAACATGTTGCCGGCACTCGATGCCGCCCTCGAGCCGGGCGAGCGGTCGCGCGCCGTCCGCCAGGTGATCTTCGTGACCGACGGCGCCGTCGGAAACGAACGCGCGCTCTTCGAGACGATCGAGCGCAAGCTCGGCCGATCGCGCCTGTTCACGGTCGGAATCGGCTCCGCGCCGAATTCGCATTTCATGACGAAGGCGGCGGAGGTCGGCCGCGGCACGTTCACCTACGTGGCGCGTCCCGACGAGGTGGCCGAAAAGATGGGTGCGCTCTTCCGCAAGCTCGAATCGCCCGTGCTGCACGACCTGGCGCTCGAGTGGGAGGCCAACGCGGTCGAGGCCTGGCCGAGACGCATTCCGGACGTCTACCTGGGCGAACCGGTCGTCGTCGCGGTACGCGTGGAGGGTGAGCTCGGTCGTGTCGCGCTCCGCGGCCGGCGTGACGGCGAAGACGTTCGCCTCGAGCTCCCGCTCTCCGGTGGCGCGCACCATGCGGGCATCGCGCGGCTCTGGGCTCGACGCAAGATCGCGTCACTGATGGACACACTCCACCGCGGCGCCGATGCGGATCGCGTCCGCGACGAGGTCGCTGGGCTCGGCGTGCATCACCAGCTCGTGACGCGTTGGTCGAGCCTCGTCGCCGTCGACGTGACGCCGAGTGCACCAGCGAACGTCGAGCCCGATTCGCGCGCCGTGCCGAGCCTGCTGCCCAAGGGGTGGCGGAGCGAGCACGCCCTGGTCGCGCAGCCGCTTCCCGCGAGCACGATCGGTCGTCTCCCACAGGGCGGAACGCCTGCGGCGTTACTGGTCACACTCGGCGGCCTGCTGCTGGCGAGCGCAACCGCAATCACGCGCCCCTGGCATCGCCGGCGAGGCACACATGCCACGCAGTCGCGACACGCCGACACGCATCGGACATGACGCGAGGCCGGAGGATCGTCGGACGCGTCGCGGCGGGACGCGTCGGACTCGCATCCGCGCTCGCGATCGTCGGGCTCGGCCTCGTGGTGCACGGCTTCTGGATTCCAGCCAAGGCCTGGCTCGCCCAACGCTTGATCGCGTCCGCCTGGCGGGCAACGCTGCGCGGCGAGTCCGAAGTGCGTCCGTGGCCCTGGGCCGACACCTGGCCGGTCGCCCGCCTGGTTGTCGCGCCGAATCGGGAAGGTCCCGCGAGGCCGGAAACGCGCGAGCTCTTCGCGCTGGCGGGCGCGAGCGGCGAGGCGCTCGCGTTCGGCCCGGGTCATATCGCGTCGAGCGCCGCCCCCGGCCAACGCGACAACGTCGCATTCGCCGGCCATCGCGACACGCACTTCGCGTTCCTGCGCGAGCTCGAGGTCGGGGATCGATTGATCCTCGAGAGCGCGACGACGCGGCATCACTATCGCGTCACGGGCTCCGAGGTCGTGCACGAATCACGCGTCGACCTGGTCGAGCGCGGGGCGCGAGCCAAGCTCACGCTCGTCACCTGCTACCCCTTCGACGCGCTCATGCCGGGGGGCCCGCTGCGTTTCGTCGTGCACGCCGAGATGATTCCCGGCGCTCACGACGACGCTTGGGACGAATCGCGCGCAGACTCATTCGCCCAGGCGGATCAGACCGAATAGACCGGCGGATGCGCGCCCGAGACCCGAACCCGCTCACCGACGAGCGTGCGACCTGCCAGCCCGGGCAGGCACTCGGGATTCGCGACGGCGACGATTCGGCGTCCGTCTTCGCGACGGGCGATGATCGGAGCGGCCGCGGGCACGCCACTTCGGTCGTAGACGACCGTACCGCCGTCGACGGTCGCTTCGCCCTCGGCCTCGTGGACGACCTCGAGCGCGGCCGACTCGATCGCGCTCTGCTCCTTGGAGGTCTCCGCCAGGCGAAAGCCTTCGGGCGGCGGCTCGTTTCCGTAGATTCCGAGCGAGTGCTTCGACAGCACGCCACCGTTACCCGACACGTAGCCCAGTCGGCCGCCTTCGCGCAGTCGATTCGCAACCGCGGCGATACCATGGCTCGTGTAGTTGTTGCCCGGACCGCCGAAGAAGGACATCCCGCCGGTCTGGCTGAGCCCACGCGGATCGTCGAGCGCGAGGCCGATTTCCATGGCGCCGATCTCGACCGCGACCGGAAAGCAGGAATAGAGGTCGAAGAAGTCGATCTCGCCCAGCTCGACGCCCGCGGCGCGGAACGTGGCCGCAGCCGCGGCGCGAATCGCCGGCGACGACCCGAGATCGCGGCGAGCGGCAGGCACGACGTCGGAATTCGATGCCCCCGACCAGGCGAAGATGCACCGATCGGCGAGACCGGCTCGTCGCGCTACGGCGAGCGTCGTCACGACGAGCGCGCTGCCCTGGTCGACGTTCGCAAAGCTGTTCATGCATTTCGTGTAGGGCTCGGCCGTGACGCGATTCGCCGCCGTCGGCTCGGCGATCTCGCTCTCGGTCCGGACCTGCGGAAACCAGGCGAAGGGGTTCTTTGCGGCGACCTCGCTCGAGCGACTCATGAACGCCGCGATCCGTCGGCGCGTCCGTTCGGGATCCGCGCCGAGCTTCGCCGAGAGCGCGCTCTCGAAGACCGGGTAGACGTCTGCCGGGCGCATCAGCCCCGCCTCGATCTCCGCCTCGGCGAGCATCCCGCGCACGGATTTGCCGACGATGGGATCCCTCGGTCCCGCCTCCTGCGAGCGATCGCGCGTCGCGGCCGTGAGGAAATCGGCGCCCGGATGCTCGAGCCGCATCGAGCGGGTCGCCTCGGCGCCCACGATCAACGTCGTTTCGAGCTCGCCCTTTGCGATCTGCTCGCAGGCCCGGTTCATCAGCCACTGCGGCGTATTGCCGCCGGGCGTCGTCACCTCTCGCGACGCCTTCGCGAGGCCGAGTCGATCGGCGACCTCGCTCGCCGGCGCGAGACTCGCCGGAGAGAACGAGATCGCCACCATCGAGACCCGCTCGATTCGATCCGAGAGCCCCGGCGCGTCCTCGAAGGCCGCCCGGGCCGCGCGCGTCACCAGCTCGGTCACGTCGACGATCTCGTCGCGTTCGATCGACTGACCGATCCCGACCAGCACGGGGATCCGATTCGGATCGATGGACATGGGACAAATCCTCCGTGATATCAGTGCAGCCGACTTGCGCTCCCGGACAGAGACAGAGCCTATCTCAGGCGGCCGGTTCGTCGCGCGGCATTCGCGCGAGCCGGCGCGGGCGTCGCGCGACACCGGCCTCGCACGAAGGCGCTTCTAGCAAGCGAATCGCCCTCCGCTATCCTCCCCGATCGCGTGACTCGAACCGGCTCGCGACGGCGGCGCCTCGCGCGCCTGATTCGAACCGAGGCTCGCGAGGATGGGCCGGCGACCTCCCCGGCGGCGGCGAGCGCGCCGACCAGGACTTGGCGCCAGCACCGAAAACCACCGATCGACGGCCCGCACTGGTGGCTTCGATCCAGATCAGGGCAGATCCGACCATGGCGACGACCGACACCTCGCAGTTCCGAAACGGCCTCAAGCTCGAGCTCGACGGCCAGCCCTTCACGATCACGTATTTCCAGCACGTGAAGCCCGGCAAGGGGGGCGCGTTCGTTCGCACGAAGATCAAGAATCTGCTGAACGGGCGCACGATCGAACGCACGTTTCGGAGCGGAGAGAAGGCCGAGCTCGCGGACATTGAAGAGAAGACGATGCAGTACCTGTACAACGACGGTGAGAATCTCGTCTTCATGGACCAGACGACCTACGACCAGATTCCGATCGCGCCGGACGTGATCGGCGACCAGATCGACTTCATGCTCGAGAACATGAACGTCGACGTGCTCTTCTGGAAGGGTAACCCCGTGAACGTGCAGCTGCCGAACTACATCGAGGCCAAGGTCACGCAATCGGATCCGGGCGTGAAGGGCGATACGAGCTCCGGAGCGACCAAGCCGGCAACCCTCGAGTGCGGTGCGACGATCAACGTGCCGCTCTTCATCAAGGAGGGAGACGTGCTTCGCGTCGACACCCGAACCGGAGAGTATTCGGAGCGCGTAAACGGCTAATCCGTTTCACGGCGCGAGACGATAGAAGTCCATGCCGCCCGAACATTCGGACCGTCCTCCGCCGCCCCGCGCCGCCCCTCCGCGCGCGAGCCCCGCTCGTCGCGATTGCAACCGTGGCGAAGTCGGCAGGCGGCAAGAGACCCGCACGAAGCGTGCGGTCGTGCTCTCGGGCGGCGGCGCCCGCGGTGCGTACGAAGCCGGCGTGCTGCGCTTCATCCTCGACGACCTGCCCGCACGCACGGGAATCACGCCCGAGTTCGAGATCGTCTGCGGCACCTCGGTCGGCGCGATCCACGCCTGCTACCTGGCCGCAACCGCGGACCAGCGCGAGGGCCGCGGCGAGGGGCTCGTCGAGATCTGGAACCGCATGCGGGTCCACGAGATCTTCGACTTCACCGCACGCGACTTCCTGCGACTCCCGCGGCGGATGCTCGGCGTGAAGCGCGTCGCCCAGCAGCTGCGCGAGGGCCAACGACCGGATCGCCTCTACGGCCTGCTCGACACGGGGCCGCTCGAACGGCTCGTGCTGGAGTCGATTCCCTGGGACGGGATCCGGCGCAATCTGCGCGCCGGCCACGTCGACACGGTCTGCGTCGCCGCGACGCAGATCGCGACCGGCCGCGCGGTCGTCTTCTGTGACTCCGAGCGGAAGAGCCTGCCGGCCTGGACCGAGGACAGCAATCTCCGCATGCAGCGGATCCGTCTGTCGCCGCTGCACGCTCTCGCCTCGGCCGCGATCCCGCTGCTCTTCCCTTCCGTGCGCGTCGGTGCGCGTTACTACGCCGACGGAGGCCTGCGGCTCAACACGCCGCTCGCGCCGGCGGTGCGGCTCGGCGCGGATAAGATCCTCGTGATCGGCTTGACCCATCAGCTCGAGGCGAGCGCGAACGAAGCCTCCGCGCAACAGCGCACCGCCGAGTTCGGCAATCCGATGTACCTGTTCGGCAAGGTGCTGAATGCGCTGATGCTCTCGCCGATCGAGACGGACGTCTATCGCCTGAAATTCGTGAACGACATCCTCGAGGCGGGCCAACGCGCCTACGGTCCCGAGTTCTTCGAGCGTCTGAATGCCGAGCTCAACCCGACGGGAGAACGCCAGCTGAAACGAATCGACGACCTCGTGATCCGCCCTTCGGAGGATCTGGGCCGGCTGGCTTCCGAGGTCGTACGCGACGATCCCGAGCTCGACTTCGGCGCATTCCTCGGGATGCTTCGACGAGCGACGGGCGCGGGCAGCACGGCGCGCGAGGCGGACCTCCTCTCCTACCTGCTCTTCGACGCGACCTACGCGAAACGCCTCGCCGAGATCGGCTACCGGGATGCCGAGCAGCGCGAGAAGGAGCTGGCCGCGTTCTTTGGCGCAGGCGACTGATGCGCGGCGATCAGCTCGCAAGACAGTGGCTACTGATCCAACGCCTCGCACGAAGTCGCGCCGGAGCCGGGCTCGACGAGCTCGCCGAAGAGCTCGGCTGCGTGCGGCGCACGGTCTACCGCGACCTCGACGCACTGATGTACGCCGGCTTCCCCGTGACGAGCGAGAAACGCGACGGCAAGGCCTACTATCGTTTCCTCGACACGTTCGAGGTAGGTCAGGTCCCCTTCACGCCCGACGAGCTGCTCGCCCTCGCCTTCAGCGAGGACCTGCTCAAGACGCTCGAAGGCACGGTCTTCCACGACTCGATCCAGGCCGCGCTCGCGAAGGTGCGCGCCGGGCTCGGCCCCGAGCTGTCGAGCTATCTCGAGCGACTGGGCGACGCCTTCCGCGTCCTGCCCGGTCCCCACAAGCGCTACGCCGCGTTTCGCGAGACGATCCGTACCTTGAACGAAGGCGTGCTCGACCACACGACGCTCGCGATGCGCTATCGCACGGGCCGCACGGGCGAAGAATCGACGCGCAAGATCGACCCCTACAAGGTCTGGTACCACGGCGGGGCGCTCTACGTGATCGGCCACGACCATCGGTCGCAGGAGATCCGCACCTTCGCGGTCGACCGCGTGCAGGCGATCGAAAAGACGGAAACGAGGTTCGAGGTCGACCCCGAATTCGACTTCGACGCCTACACGGCTTCGAGCTTCGGCGTCGTCGCCGAGCCCGCCGTCCCCGTCCGAATCCGATTCAGCGCCGAATGGGCCTCCTACGTGGGCGAGCGCGAATGGCACGCCAGCCAGCATACGACCGCGCTGCCGGACGGGGGCCTCGAGCTCGAGATGGAGGTGGGCGGCAGCCAGGAGCTCGCCAACTGGGTGCTCTCCTTCGGCGGTGGCGCCGAGGTGCTCGAGCCCGAATCGCTTCGCCGCGAGGTACGCGCCTCGCTCGAGACCGCCCTGGCGCGCTACGCCGAGGCCGACTCGTAGAGCATCCCCAGGCGCCGCCAATGATCCTCCGTGCGCTTCGTGATCAGGCCGAGATTGCGCAGGTTCGGGATCACGGTGTGCATGTAGATCGGGCTATTCAGCTCCGCGAAGTTGGGCAGGCTCGTCGTCATCGCGACGACCGTTTCCGGGTCGTAGCCGTACTTGTCCGAGAACGTACGGAGCATCTCGAGCTGCTGATTGGCATTGAGCGTCTCGAGCAGCTCGAAGGCCCAGTCCTCCATCGCCTCCATCTCGGCCTTCGACGCATCCCGCACGATTCTTCGCATGTTGAGTACGCCGAAGGCTGCATGGCGTGACTCGTCCTGCTCGACGCGGTGGAGCATGCGTGTGAGGAGCGGATTGCGGCTCTCCTGGCGAAGCGTGTCCATGATGCCGACGGCCATCCCCTCGAAGAGCGTCTGCATGCCGAGCAGCTTCTTCTGCATGCCGGGCACCTCGAGCAGGATGTCGAGTAGCGTCTTGAGTCCGCCGCCGATCGGATGGATCGTTCCGATCTTCTCGCCGAGGAATTTCGCGAAGACCTCGATATGCCGCGCCTCGTCGATCACCTGGCTCGCGGCGTAGAGCTTCTGATCGAGCTCGTCGCAGACGTTCGTCAGCTGGCCACAGATCTGGAGCGCCGCCTGCTCGCCATGCAGCAGCTGGCTGAGCAGGTAGGCAACCTCGTCGAAGGTCGCCTCCTGCTGCGCCGCCTCGCTCCCACCCCCGAGGCGCACGACGTTCGCCAACATCGAGGCCTCGGGATTGAGCGTCCAGCAATCGCGCTCGACCGGCAGCGACCAATCCAGATCGGTCTGTGCGTTCCACTGGCCGGCCTTCCCCTTCTCGTAGAGTCGCCGCAGCTCCTCGACCTCGCTCTCGTAGCGCCAGGTCCAATGCAGCTCGACCGACGCTTCGAGCGAGGTGTGCTCCCGGATTTCGTCGACGGCGGAAGTGTCGACGAAATCGATCACCTCGAAGCTCCCGAGTGGTCGACGGTAGTCGGCGAGCAGCTTGTCGGCGGAGCCGGCGGCGGCCTCTGCAGTCCGACCTGTGGTCTGTTCTCTGGCGTCGTCCAGGGCGATGGCTTGCACGGTGTCCTCCGTTCTCACGCGTTCGAGGGGCATGTCTGTTCGGTCAAGCGCGTAGACCGCGCCGGATGAAGGTCGATACTTCGCGACGACGACGCTCGACCGCCGAGCCCGAGAAGATCGACTCGCCGATCACGGCTTCGCCGAGCTCTCCCGAGGCGAAATGAAAGACGACGGTTCCGATCACGCTCAGGATCGCGTCGCCAATCGAAACGGCCCTGAAGGCGCCCGTCTCGACGCCTTCCTCGAGCAGGTGGCGAAAGCGGTCGATGATCCGTGCGAGCCTGATCTCGCAGCTCATCAGGGGGCGATCGAGCGGCGCGTCGATCGCCTCGGCCGAGAGTCGCAGCACCGGTAGCGGCCCCTCCTCGACGAGGGTACGCAGCAGCAGCCGCGCCGCGGGCAGATCTTCGGACAGTGTCGTCACGACGGCGTCGATCCAGCGCTCGAGCCGAGCTTCGGGATCGACCGCGCCATTCGGTCCGAGATCGAGCCCCGCCTCGATCCGCTCGAGGACCCGGTCGAGCACGTCGACGTAGAGATCGAGCTTGCTCGGGAAGTGATGGAAGAGCGCGGACTTGCTGAGTCCGGTCTCGGCCGCCAGCTGGCGCATGCCGACACCCGCGTAGCCCGCGACGGCAAAGGCCGCCTCCGCGACCTCGAGGATCTTGTCGCGGCTGTCGGGCGGGCGAGCCATATGCGCGGCGTTGGGCATGGGCCGAGGGTACCGACCGACCGGTCGGTCGGCAAGGGGCAGAGGGCAAGGGCAATCGGCTGTCGACCCGGAGGGAACCGAACCGCTCGCGGCGCGTTCTGAGATGCGAATCGGCTGGGCCTGCCCGGGCATCTCGATTCTGCTGCGTTTTCACCCGCGCTGAGCAGGAGTTGCCAGTCGCTTCTCGCTATCGTCCGGCCGCGCCGAGCGGCTGGAGCGACCCGAGCGAGCGTCCCCTGCTCAATTGCGCGCCCCGAGCGCGAGGACGAGAACGCCCGACGATGTCCAGGCCGCGACGCCTATCGAGCCATGCCAACGAGGAGCCCCCGCTCGATCCGTCGGCACGGATGACCCGGCCTAGCGCGATCACCGGGCCGTCCCGCCTCGCCCTTTGCCTCGCCTACTGCCTCGCCGCCTGCCTGATCGGCGGGGCGGCAGCTCCTCAGGTCCTCCTGCTGCCCCCGGTCGAAGCGCCCGCGACGTTCCGCGTCGGTGCACTCGAGCTGGAGTACGCCACCGCGCATCCCGATCTTCCCCCGCTGACTCGATTCCTACCGCTCCGCGTGCGGCTGCGTGCGGGCGAGCACGGGTGGACCGCGCCCCGCTCCGGCGAAGCGGGCGAGGCCGTCGTGCTGGGGGATCCCACTCGACCACCCGTCGTTCTCGAAGCGAGCGGACTGGTTCGCGTCCTGAGCGCGCTGGTGGAGAAGCTCCACGGAGAAGGACTCTATGGCGTCGACGTGCGTCCAGCGGACCGCGATATCGATCTCGAAACCGAGCGCGACCTGCGGCCGCCCGACCGCGACGCCCTCGCCCTCGTCGTGCGGGTCGGGCGGATCGCGCAGGTTCGCAGCATCGCGATCGGCGATCGCGTGCGTGGAGATTGGAAGATCGACAATGCGATGCATGCGACGATCCGCGAGCAGTCCCCCCTCAAACCGATCGGCGAAGGGGACGAAGCGGCGACGGACCTGATCGACCGCCGTGCCCTCCAGGACTATCTCCACCGCCTGAATCGACACCCCGGCCGCCGGGTCGAGGCGGCGCTCTCACCCGGCGAGGCAGCCGGGGAGGCCGTGCTCGACTATCGCGTGATGGAGGCAAAGCCTTGGTACGTCTTCGGGCAGGTGACCGATACGGGAACGCGGCGGACCAACCCCTGGCAGACCCGGCTCGGCTTCACGCATCGTCAGCTGACGGGCCGCGACGACATCCTCAGCCTCGAGTATCTGAACGCGGGCTTCGACGACGTGAACGGCGTGAGCGCCCGCTACCAGGCGCCCTGGTTCCGGGCCGATCGACCCGCCTGGCTCACCCGCCGCCGCGGCGACCCGGAATGGCTCGACTGGCTGCCGCGGGAGAAGATCCCCTGGTGGGGCGTCGACCGGCTGCGCTGGGAGCTCGAATTCGG
Source organism: Myxococcota bacterium (assembly GCA_965223565.1). Classification (GTDB taxonomy): domain Bacteria; phylum Myxococcota_A; class UBA9160; order UBA9160; family UBA4427; genus UBA4427. The sequence goes on from CBDCWV010000016.1 coordinate 63,053, forward strand.
TTGGAATCAGTCCGAGGCCGGCCGCTCGGCGACGCGCGTCGGGCTCGCGAACGACAAGATCGTGAGTCGCCAATTCCAGTACGGCGGCCGCTTCGTCTACGAGGTCTATCAACACCGCGACTTCTTCCTCGACGTCTGGGGGGGACTGCGGCTGCGCGACGTCGAGGTCGAGAACGAGATCAGCGACGGCGTCGGCAACGCTTTGCTCGTGCTTCCACGGATCGGCATCCACGGCGAACGGATCCGGCAGGTCTCGACCCTCGGCGTCGACTTCTTCGTCGAAGGCCAATCGAACTCGATCGACGATTCGAATCGTGACGCCCTCGGTCGTGACGGAACCGACAGTCGCTACGCGTTGCTCGACTTCAATCTCGGCTACTCGACCTATCTCGAGCCCGTCTTCAACCCCGCCGCCTGGCGCGATCCGTCGACGGAGCTGAGCTCGACGCTCGCCCACGAAATCTCGTTCGGCGTACGCGGGCAATACAGCTTCGACTACCGATTGATTCCCCAATCGAGCGGTGTGCTCGGCGGCCTCTACAGCGTCAGGGGCTACAGCCAATCGGTCGCGGTCGGCGATTCGATCGTGATCGGCTCGCTCGAGTACCGCTTCCATCTGCCTCGCGCCCTGCCCGTCGCGCGCGAGCCCCTGCGCATCCCGTTCGTCGGCGATTTCCGCGTCGCGCCGCAGCAGGTCTACGGCCGACCCGACTGGGATCTCACGCTGCGGGCCTTCGTCGACGTCGGACGCACGATCCGCAACGACAAGGGCAGCGTCCAGGCTGGCGTCTTCGAATCCAATCAGACCCTGATCGGCGCAGGCCTCGGCGCCGAGCTCCAGATCCGCTCGAATTTTCGCGCGCGCATCGACTGGGCAACCGCACTCAACGAAACGATCGGCAACGTCGCCAACGGCGCTGATGTCGGAGACAGCGAGATCCATGTCCTCTTCAGCATCCTCTATTAGGCGCGCTGCGAGTCGGAAGGGTTCGCGAATCGGACTTTCGGGCCGTGTGATCGCGCGCCTGCTCGTCGCCGCGATGATCCTGCTCGACCCGACGACCGGTCTGGCCGGCACAGAGTTCGTGGACGCCGACCAGGCGGTGATGGTGACGCCGGGGACGATCGACAACTCGGTCGCCGGCGAGACGAGGATCGAATCCTTCGTCGACGACGGCATCACCGACTGGAAGGGCGGACTCGACCAGCCCGAGGACAACACGCTCGTCTTCGACCTGCCGGGTGGCGCGACGCATACCAATCGCGTCGGCGCCGGCTTCGACATCCACCTCCGCGGCAATGTCCTCGCGCCCGAGGACTCGACGCTCGTCTTCAACAGTCCCTTCGGTGTCTTCGTCGGCAGCGAAGCCGTCCTGGACGTCGGCAGCCTGGTCGCCATCGGCGGGCAGGCGATTCCGAACCCACTGAACGGCGGCAGCGATCTTCTGCTCGACGCGTCGGTCGAGAACCTGGGTGCGATCCGGGCCGCAGGCGATGTCTTCTTGTTGGGCCGGAACGTCGAGAATCGCGGCGAGATCTCGACCGGCACGGGCGAGCTGCTGATGCTCGCCGCCGACTCCGTGCATTTCGAGGACACGGAGAGCGTCGTCGCCGGGCTGCTGGACGCGAAGCCGTTCTACGCCCGCATGCGAGGCGGCGAAGTCACGAATACGGGAGCGATCGAGAGCGCTTCGGCACGGCTCCTGGGCGGTCGCGTCCTCAATCAGGGCGCCATCGAGGTGGCCGACGGCACGCTCATGATGCTGGGCGCCGACGCGGTCTACCTGCGTGCGTTCGACGACCCCGTCCTCGTCCGGCTGCCCCATCGCGCGCCGGTCGAGACCGACGCGCCCGGCGAGACGGAATCGAATACCCGCGCACGCGTGGAGAATCACGGCCGACTCGACGCCGGCGCCGGCCACGTGCGGCTGGCCGCGTCCGACCCGCTCGGCTGGGCGATTCGCCAGGGAACGGGTGCCGGCACGGAAGCGGCCGCCACGCGAGGCGCACGGATCACGATCGAAGGCGGCGAAGACGGGCGGATCGAGCTCGCCGGAGCCGTCGAGAGCCGCGGCGTCGACACCGCTTCCGACGAGGCATCCGACGACGCGACTCCGCGCGAGGTCGGCGGCAGGATCGATGTCACGGGCGATTTCATCGTGCTGCGCGACGCGACGCTCACGGCATCGGGAGCGAGTGGTGGCGGAACGATCCACATCGGCGGCGAGCAGCAGGGCGGAGGCGACCTGCCCCGCGCTCGCGCCGTCGTCGTCGACGCCGCAAGCGAGATCCGCGCCGACGCGGGCGAGCGGGGCGACGGGGGTCGCGTGATCGTCTTCGCCGAGGACCTGACGTCGATCGCGGGCGAGCTCTCGGCGCGCGGCGGCGCGAACGGCGGCGGTGGCGGCTTCGTCGAGACCTCGGGTCTCGCACATTTCGAGATCGCGACGACGCCCGATGTCTCCGCGGTGGCCGGCGAGGCCGGCGACTGGCTGATCGATCCCTACAGCATCGAGATCGTCGCCGATGATCCCGCACTCGATTGCCTCGGCGCCGGCCAGTCCTGCCTGAACCGCGCCGTCGAGGCGATCCTGGCACCGAGCTTCGATACCGCGAACTTCGACGACGTGCTGCGCTCGGTCGCGCCGACGGGCGACGTCCCGGCACCCAATACGCTGTCGGTCGATCTGCTCGAACGCGCGCTCGCCGTCGGGACGAACCTCACGCTCTCGACGGAGTCGTTCCGGCTCGACGGCAACGATCCGCCCGAGGGTGGGGGCGTGGGCGACATCCGGATCTCGGCACCGATCACGCTTCGGGACGAGGACACCCTCGTCGGCACCCGGGCGCGACTGACGTTGCGTGCGGCGGGGAGCATCTTCGTCGACGAGGCGATCACGACACGCGATGCCGGTGCCGCGACGCCGGCCGATCTGGTGCTCTCGGTCGAGCTCCGCGCGAACGACCAGGCACAGCGATCGGCGAGTCTCGACTTCGCGGACGATCAGCTGCGCGGCGACGTCCACCTGAACGCAGACATCCGGACCGGCGGTGGCGACCTCGTCGCCTCCGGCGTCTCCGTCCTCCAGAGTGCAGCCGGCAATACGATCGAGACGGACGGCGGTGATGTCACCCTCACGTCGGGCAGTCTGGGGCGGAACGACACGCGGGCGACGATCCTGCGCCGACGCTCCGATCCGGAGGCGTTTCCGCCGAGCGATCCGGGCGATCCGATGTCCGAGCCCACGAGCTACGACCCGCGGATCGTGGTGGCGGGTACGATCGACACCTCGAACGGCACACAGCAGGGCGGCGATCTCTCGCTCACGGCGAACGGACTCCTCGTCCAGACGCAACAGGGCGGCGACGACCCGGTCGAAACCGAGGTCGGCGAGCTCGAAGTGACGGGGACGCTGCGATCCGGTGTCTCGGGTGTCGGCGCTGCGGGCGGGGGCGACATCACGCTCGCCGGCGGCACGCGGGCCGAGCTCTTCGCCGGTAACGTGCGGGTCGTCGGTGCAGGGATCGAATCCGCCGGCGGCGACATCACGCTCGACGCGAATCGCGTCGACCCCTCGGCCGATGTCGGGAGCTTCGATCCGATCTTCACGGGCGGCAGCAGCGACCAGGGCGGGAGCATCACGATCGACGGAGCGACGATCACGTCCGCAGGCGGCACGACACAGATCGGCTCCGCGTTCACGCATGCCGTCTCGGTCGACGGCACGGTCGATACGACCGGAGGGCCGGGTCAGGAACAGGGTCTGCTCGCGATCGCGGCAGGCGACCGCGGCGCGGTCGACCCGGGCGACGCACGCTACGGGCGCGGCGCGATTCGGATCGGCACGAATGCCGCCACGACGCTTCGCTCGGCCGGTATCGCACTCGAAGCACGCGAGATCGAGACCTCGAGCGAGACGCCGAATTCCGTGCGGATCGAGGCGACGGGCGAGACCACGGCCAGCCTGTCGCGTGTCGATCTCGGCTTCGATACGACGACGACGGCCCTCGGCGTGGTCGCGACGGAAGAGGCCTTCGTTCGCGAGGGCGCGATCGACGTAAAGGGTGGGCGAACGATCCGATTCGGTCGCGACACGAGCCTCATGGCCGAAGCGATCCAGGTCGAGGCGGCGGCGCTTCCCCTCGAGCTGAACGTCGAGGAGACCGACGGCCTCGGCGTCATGCTCCCGGCCGAAGAACGTGCACTCACGCGACTGGTCTTCGAGGGCACGGGCGGCAACGCAATCGCTTCGGGCGTGCGCCTCGCAGCCGACGACATCTCGCTCTCGGTTGGCGACGGCACGACGCCGTCGGACGGCCTCGCCTTCGTCGATCCGGGAACCGACGCCGCGCCGACCGATTTCGGCCTCGAACGCGGAAGTCGCGGCGACTACGCTGGACTTCAGCTTCGCAACAGCGCCGGAGACGAGCGACCGGAGAGCTTCTCCCTCGAGCAGGACGGCGACCTGACCATCACGGCTGCGGCCGCCGCGAGCGCGGGCGAGATCTTCCTCGGCAGCCGCTCCGGCACGGGATCGACCGGAGGCGTCTTCGGCGACGCGCGCATCGGCGCGAACGGTCAGCGCGTCACGCTCGAGAGCGCCGACGGACTGCTCACGATCGGCGCTGCCGGCGGACTGAGCAGCGACACGACGACGCCGGGCGGCGATGCCGGCCAGAGCTTCGTGACGCTTCACGGCGGGCTGCTGCTACCCGACGACGACATGGCGACGGAGCCGAGCTCGGATTCGATCCTCGTCATGGGACCGCTCGTCGGCAACGACGCCTTCTCGGTCGGGACGCTGACACTCACGACGCCCCGCAATCTCACTGTGACCGACGCGCTCGCCAGCTCGATCGTTTCGGCTGAGACGCTCGAGATCGAAGCCGGGCGTCGTCTCGACGTCGACGGCGCCGAAGGCGACGGTCAGCTGACCCTCGAGGCAGGCGTCGCCCTGCAGGCGGACGAACGGCTCTCGCTGCGCGCCGGTGCGAGCGGCTTCGGCGATCTCGTCGTGAACGACGGTGCGGCCACGACGCTCCAGTCCGACGAGATCGAGCTGCGGGCCGGTGCGGGGGCAACCAGTCTCAATGCGGGTGCGGCCGACACGCACTCGAAGATCGTGGGCGTCGGCGCGAACATCGAGCTTCGCGACGCCGGTGGTGCCGATTTCGACGGGCGAACCGGATCGGATCTGGCCTTCACGTTCCGTCAGGATGCCGCGATCGACTCGGACGTCGATCTCCCCGACTTCGACAACTTCAGTGCGGCGACGATCACGTCCTTCGTCGACTCGACGGCACCCGGCGCCAATCCAGCGTTTCGCTATTCGGTTCGCTCCGACGCGGGGACGGTCGATCTGCGCGGAGACGTCCTCGGTCTCGGCCGCTTCGAGAACGCGGCGCTCTCGCTCGTCGGGCTGCAATCGGGCAGTACCTCCGCAATCGAGATCGACGACGGCGCGAGCTTCATCGGCCCCGAGATCGAGCTCGGCGGGATCGGCTCCTTCACGTTCAGCCAGGCCCTGGCGGACGTATTCAATCGCGATCCGATCGCGAATCCCGACCAGGCCAGGGAGCAGATCCGCCTGCGGGCCGGACTCGGCGGATCGGGCACGCTCGGATTCGAATCCGGAGTGGTCGTGCGCGCGCCGCGGATCGAGCTCGTCGCGGGCGACGGGCCGACGGGATCGACCGGCGGCCGGATCTCGGTCGGCAGTGCGCGCTTCGACCTCTCGGACGGCGACCTCGGCGAACGTGCGTTCGTCTTCCAGGAGGATCAGACGCTGCGCGTGAGCGATCTGCCCGACGTCGAGGACTTCGTCGGTGGCGCGCTCCCGAATCTGCTCGCGCTGCGGAGCGACGATGGCGCGCTCGACCTCTCGGGCTTCGACATCACGGAGCTGCCGCTGCTGCTCGACGGCGTCGATGGCGGCGGCATGGGTGTACCGGCACGGCTCGTTCTCGAGGCCGACGCGATCACGCTCTCGGCATCGCGCGGTGAGGATCTCGCGCTCACCGCGTCCGAGGCGACGCCCGACCCCGCGACCGACCCCTTGCGAAACGTCCGCCTTCGCCTGCGCACGAATACGCTCCGACTCGAGGCCCTGGGCTCGGATACGCCGACGGGTCCGGCGCGCGTACTCTGGGGCCTGCGCGCGGGAGACAGTGCGACGCCGCTTCCCGCCGGCAGCGACGACACGTTCTCGGACGAGAGCCTGCTCGTCGAGGCGTTCGACGCCGAGCGCGCGCTCGCCTCGACCGACAACCTGACCGCCGTCTCGCAGGTCGAGGACATGCCCGGCAGCTTCGATCTGGCGACCGGACGCGGCCCGACGACGATCACGCTCGAACAGAACCACGCGATCGAGCCGAATGAGCTCGCGCGTCGCAATGCGTTCTCGGGGCGACTCGCGCGAAGTCTGAACGACGATCCCGAGGACGCACCGATCGCGACGACCTACCAGCTGACGAGTCGCGACGGCACGACCACGGTCCGCTCCGAGAACGTGAGCGGGAGTGCACTCGAAATCGGCAGCCTGATCGGGCCGAGCGAGCAGACGATCCGTTTCGATTACGTCACGGGTGAAGGCAGCAATCTCTTCGACCTCGCGAACGTGACTGCCGTGAGCGAAGGAGCAATCGAGGTCGCCGACGGCATCGTCATGAACGTCGAGCGCGAGATCCTGCTCGCCGCCGCTTTCGTCGACCTCGAGCCGAAGGCGAGCGAGGCGATCACGACGACGAATCCGATGGCCGATCTCGTCTTCGAGGACACGGCCGGTGGCACGACCTCGCTCACGGCCAACCAGATCCGGCTTTCCGCCGGACGCGGCGGCGTCATCACGAATCCCGATGGCACCGTCGGCGCCAAGGACGGCGAGCGCGATCGGATCGAAGACGATGCACTCGCTCGCGTGGATCTGCGCGGGCTCGCGACCGTCGATTGGTCGGGCATCCGCGAGACCTCGGTCTTCTCCTTGCTCCAGAGCCACTCCCTCGATACGTCGGCCGCGGGCGGTGCGGGCGATGCGATCACGCCGCTCGCCGCGGGGAGCGCCGGCGAGTGGGATCGGATCGACCTGGCATCGGTACAGGAGGCGACCTCCGTCGACCGGCTGGCATCGCTCGGCACGAAGACGAACGAGCTCGTGCTCGGCCGCGCGAACGAGTTCGCCTCGGTCCGTGTGCTCTCCGAGCTCGCCGTGCCCTTCGAGGACCCGAGCGGCGTGGCTGGCTTCGAGGGCGCGGTGCGGATCGAGTCGAACGACGTCCGCTTCGAGGCCGCCGGGCCGAACGAGCTCGACCTCGATAGTCCGAACCTGCGGATCGTGAGCAACCTGCTCCGCGAAATCGGCGCCTCACCCGAAGATCTCGGTCGGCTCGCGAGCGATCCCGATGCGCCCGAGCGTGCCCGCATCCAGATCGTGCAGCCCGGCGATTTCGCCGCGACCCAGCTGCCGCGACCGGATCATTATCTCCAGCGGCTCGTCGACCCCTTCACGAGCGAGCAGTTCGAACGGCCGCTCGACAGCCTCGCCGACCTCGACATCGCGCTCGAGTCGACCGGGGCCGCGCTCGTGCTGGGCGACGCGATCCGCGAACGCACGTTCATGAGCAACCTCGCGCTCGTCTCCGCCGGCGACATCCTGCTCGACTACGACGGGCCGACGCCCGGCTTCGGCGACTACGACTTCGCGGCGCCCGACATCGAGATCACGGATTTCGCGGCGCTGCAGCTGAACTCGCTCGACCTCGACGCGAACGGCGGCGAAGGCGACATCCGCATCCGACCCTTCACGGTCGCGGGAAACGGTGCCGATCGCACGCTCGAGACGGCCGGCGACCAGCGATTCGCGGGCGACCTCGAGCTCGAGCATGCCCTCACTACGATCGGAGACGACATCCGGATGACGGGGGACGTCTATTCGGCCGCCGGCGCCGACGCCGGACTCACCGTCTCGACAACGGGCGCGGTCGTCTTCGAGAAGAACGTCGGCAGCTCGACCGACGATCCGAGCGGCGAAGCGCTCGCGAATCTCTGGGTCCTCTTCGACGCCGAGACCCGGGGATCGACGCCCGCGCTCCTCTTCGCGCCGACCGAAGACGAGGACGATGACGGCATGGTCGACATGCCGGACCAACGGGTCGACGTCGTCGGCGACACCGTTCTGCTTGCGACGCCGGCGAGTCCCGAAGACGATCCGCAGGATCCCGATGACGGCAATCGCATTCGCGATCTCCGCGCCGCGGTCGAAGCCGCGACGAGCCTCGCCGAGATCGAGTCCGCGTTCGAGCAATTCGAGGTCGGTCGTCCGAACGGCGCGCCGATCGCGACGATCGGCAAGGCAGCCGGCGACCTCACCTTCGCGAACGGGCCCGTGGGTCGTTTTCTCGCGGGAGGCGGCGAGAAGATCGCCGTCGGCGGACGGCTTGCATTCGAGAACGCCGGCGACCTGATGACCATCGGCGACGCCGCCGCGATCGAGCTCGTCGCCGAAGCGGCAGAGGTCGGCATCTTCCGCCGCAGTCCGGTCGTCTCCTTCGACAGGGAGGGGGACTCGTTCCAGGACGGGGGCGTCTCGATCCTCGCCAACACGATCGACTTTGGCGGCGCGCCGCTCCGGCTGCTCGGTCGCGGCAGGGACCCGCGCTTCGGTGTCCAGAATCCGTTCTCGGCCGACCAGACGGCGGGCCTCGAACGCTTCGCCGTCTTCGCCGCCCGTCCGGACGGTGGCGCTCTCGGCGTCGACGACTTTGCCTTCGAAGGCAGTGCCCGCGCGGACCAGGTGATCGGCCTGACGCCCCGCGGCGCTTCGCGTTCGGAGCTGACGGGCGCGTTCGGACCGATCGCCGTCGCGATTCCGGGCCGGCCCATGCGCGAACGCCCTCCCCTTCGCGATGCCGAACGGCTGCTCGAGCTCGACGTCGACGCGCGCACGACGCCCGCCGACGTGCGGCTCGCTTCCGTGCGCGGCGCCGCGATCATCGACGACTACGGCCAGGCGCTCGCGGGCGACGAGGACGAGACGCCACTCGTGACGGCCGCTCGGCTCGACGCGCGCGACTCCGAGTCGGCAATCGCACTCCACGAGAAGATCTTCGGCTCAGAGGGCGAGCGTGCCGGAGACGTCCGGGAGGTCCTCCAATCGGCACTCGACCGCTACCTCGAGACGACGCGGGCCCGGCGGGTGATCGGATTCGAGCTGCGACGCTTCGTCAAGAATCGACCCAGCACGCTCCTCGAGGCCTACACGACGCTCGAGGATCTCGACACCCTCTTCCGCTACCACCGCCGACTCGGGCTCTCGCCCGGCGAATACCGGCGCATCCAACGCGATTGGCTTCGCTCGATCAAGCCCGACGGGATCACACTCGACGAGCTCGCCGAGACGATCCATCCGTCGCGCTACGTCCGAGGCAGTGACATCCTCGACATCTTCGGTCGCTAGCCGGCCGCGGAAAAACGCCGAGGTCTGCCGTGCAGGGCGTCCCGTCCGGTGGCCGCCCCATGCTCTGAACCCGATCGGCGCGCGGGCGGGCCGCATGATGTATCCAACACCCCCCGGACCATCTTCTATCACGATCCGGAGGGTTTTCCGCAGTTGTTAGCCCCCTCGAGCGGGTCCGGGCGTTCAGGGCCGACGGACCTCGACCCGGCCTAGATCCTCGAGCTGCGGCACGATCGCGTCGGCGGGGCCCAGCACCACGATCGCGGCGCGCTCGGGATGGAGATAGTCGAGCGCGGCCGAGCGCGCGTCGTCGAGCGTGACGGCGCGCACGCGACTGCGATAGGTATCGAGGGAATCGTCGGGCAGATCGTAGACTTCGAGATCGACGAGCGAGGAGAGCACCGCTTCGCTCGTCTCGAGCGCGAGCCCGAAGCTGCCGACGCCGTAGCTCACGAACTTCGCGAGCTCCTCTGCGTCGATCGCGCGATCGCCCTGGATCGCCTCGAGCTCGGCGAGCACCAGATCGATCACGCGCCGCACCTCCGGCACGCGCGTGAATGTCGCAACCGAGAACGGACCCGGCACCCGGCGCGGCGAGAAGCCGGAGCCGATGCCGTACGTGAGCCCGGCCTCGCTGCGGACCTTCTTCATGAGGCGCGAGGAGAAGCCGGCACCTCCGAGTGCGTCGTTCATCAGGCTGATCGGGATCCGCCGCGGCTCGGTTCTCGCGATGCCCTCGTGCGCGAGCAGGATCCGCGCCTGGCCGAGCTCGGGCTTGTCGACGACGACGATCCGGCGCTCGTCTGCCGGCCCCTCTGGAACGCGCCCGGGTGTCGCCCGGGTCTGCGGGACGCCTGGCCCATCGGGCAAGGTGAGGAAGATGCGCTCGGCTTCGGCGAGGATCTCACGCGCAGCGACGTCACCGACGGCCCAAAAGATCGCCTGGCGCGGAACGAAGCGATCCTCCCAGTAGGCGCGCGCATCCGCGACCGAAAGTGGCGACACGGTCTCGGCGGTTCCGTCGCGCGGCAGGCCGTAGCGATGGCCCTGGTAGAGCGTGCGGAGCGTATGCCAACGAACGAGCGTCGCCGGGTCGTCCTGCGCCGCCTCGATCCCGGCGAGATGCTCGGCCTTCGCCTTGCGGAACTCGGCTTCGGCGAAGCGCGGCCTGAGTGCCACGTCGGCGAGGATCTCCAGCAACAGCCCGAGATCGTCCGAGAGACCCGAGAGCGCGATCCCCGTCGTGTCCCAGCCAGCCGAGACCGAGAGCGACGCCCCGGCGTCTTCGACCACCTTGGCGAGTGCGAGACCGTCGCGGTCGCCGGCACCCCGCTGCATCACCTCGGTCGCGATCGCCGCGACACCGGCCCGACCCGGATCGACGCTGCCCGCGCCGCGCCGCAGCGTGAGACCGAGTGCCACGCGTGGAAGCCGGTCGTCCTCGAGCACCAGCACCTCGAGGCCATTGGCCAGACTCGCGCGGTGCAGCGCCCCGGCCGGAACGATCGGTCCTTCGACCGGGGGGGGTGGTGGACGCTCCCAGGCCGGCCGTTCGACCAGGCCGAGGCCATCCGAGAGCGATGTGCATCCGAAGACGACCAGCGCCGTTGCAGAGACGGGAATCCATGCGAGCAAGCGCAGCCGACGGATCGAATCCGGGCGCATCACGGCCGGTCCTCCCCGGGCGCGCCCTTCACTCGATCGGGTGGCGGAACGACGCGAACGACGCTGCGACGCTCGGGTCGGAGGTATTCCGCGACGACGCGCTGGACGTCTGCTGCCGTCACCTTCCGGATCGCGTCGATCCGCTCGGCGAGTGGACGCACGCGATCGAAGGCGACGATCTCGCGGCCGAGTCGGCTGGCCTGTGAATGATTCGCCGAAAAGCCCTTGAGCAGCGCCACCTCCATCTGTCGTCTGGCGCGCGCGAGCTCCTCTTGCGTCACGCCTTCCTGCGCCACGCGATCGATCTCGGCCAGGAAGAGCTGCTCGATCTCGTCGAGCGGCACACCGGGCCGTGCACCGGCCGAGGCGTAGAAAATGCCCGCGTCGGTCAGCTCCCAGTAGCTGCCGTGGGCGTAGAGTGCCTTCTCCTGCTCGTACACGAGCGACCGGTAGAGGCGGCTCGAGCGGCCGCCCGAGAGGATCTGACTGGCGAGATCGAGCGCCTCACCGTCGGGATGACCCGTCGGCGGCGTGTGCCAGCCCGCGAAGAAGAGCGGACTGCGCGCTTCGAAATGGACTTCGGCGCGACGCTCGCCGCGTTGTGGAACGACGGTCGTCGGGTTGCGTGGGATCTCCTCGGCGGCTGGCAGTCGCCCGAAGACCCGCCTGATATGCGCGAGGGTCGGCTCGGTCTCGAAGTCGCCAACGATCACGAGCGTCAGATTGTTCGCGGCATAGTAGGTGTCGAAGAACTCGCGGCAGGCGGCGACGGTGACGTTCTCGATGTCACTACGCCAACCGATCGTCGGCCAGCGGTAGGGATGGGCCTGCCAGACGAGCGCCGCCAGCGCCTCGAAGCCGCGACCGTCCGGCGTGTCCTCGGTCCGCATGCGCCGTTCCTCGAGGACGACCTCGCGCTCGCTCTCGAGCGTCGATTCCGAGATATCGAGATTGAGAAACCGCTCGGCCTCGAGATCGAGTACGAGCGGCAGCGACTCGGCGGTCACGTCCTCGTGATAGACCGTGACGTCGCGGCTGGTATAGGCGTTGATCCGACCGCCTCGCTCGTTGATGAGCTGGGCGTGGATCTCCTCTCCGACGTTCTTCGATCCCTTGAACATCATGTGCTCGAAGAGGTGAGCGATTCCCGTATAGAACGCCTCGTCGGCAGAGCCGGCATCGACCCAGATCTGGACGGCGACGACCGGCGTACGGTGGTCCTCGAGCAGCACGACCTCGAGTCCGTTCTCGAGTCGGGTCCGAAACAGACCCTCGGCCGGGTCGCGCACGCGGGTTCCGGCGCGACCGGACGCCTCCGCCTGCGCCGAGCTCGCGCCCAGCCCACCCACTCCGCCCGTCCCGAGCGCGAGCAGGCAGATCAGCCCGGCGGCCCGAAGCCTGCCGCGCGCCAGACCGCGAACGATTCGGCCTGGGAGCCGCGGGTGTATCGATCCTGTGGAGAAGGCACGTGCCGCGACCGACCGGAGAGCGGCAGAGCGATTCGTCATGGCCCGGGACCCTATCGGTTGCGTCCGGAGGTGTCGAGCACGCTGTGGCTGCCGGGCGGGCCGGGCCCGCGGTCTTGGGCGACGAGAACGGCTACGCTCGAGGATCGATCACGGAGGGGGATCGTGGCAGACGCGCTCGAACGCCGGGGGACCCGTAACCGCAGTCGGCCCGCCGAGGCTGCGGCGCTGCGCGACGAGCATCTGGCCGGCCTGCTCAGGGACGCCCGGACGATCGCCGTCGTCGGGATCAAGAGCGATCCGAACGAGGACGCCTACCGGGTTCCGCACTACCTGCAGCAATGCGGCTACCGGATCGTTCCGATCAATCCCAAGCTCGAGCGCGTGCTCGACGAACGCGCCTACGCGAGCCTCTCCGAGCTGACGAACGCGGCGGACGAATCGGGTGGGCCCTCGATCGACATCGTCAACCTCTTTCGTGCCTCGGAACACGTCCCGGCGCACGTCGACGAGATCCTGGCTCTCGAGCCGAAGCCGCGCGCGGTCTGGATGCAGCTCGGCATCCATCACGGTGAGGCGGCGGGACGACTGCGCGAAGCGAATATCGAGGTCGTTCAGGATCGCTGCATCATGGTCGACCATCGACGTCTCGTCGCGCGGCGCGATTCGAGCGCGGGTGGCGGATCGTGAGCCGCGACGGCGACCGGCTCGTCTATTCGAGCGAGCACGGTCGCGTCTGCCCCGGCTGCGGTCGCACGCAGACCCGCTGTCGCTGTCGCGGCCGGTCGGCCCGCGCACGCATCCAGGCGAAGGAGGCCGCGGCCGCGCGCCCGAGCGACGGGATCGTGCGTGTCGGTCGCTCGACCAAGGGCCGAAAGGGCAAGATCGTGTCGACGGTAACGGGCGTCGCGATCGACGAAGCCGAGCTGCTCGCGCTCGCGGGCGAGCTCAAGCGGCGATGCGGCAGCGGCGGCGCGCTCAAGGAGGGCGTGATCGAGATCCAGGGCGACCATCGAGACACACTGGTCGAAGAGCTGGAGAGGCGCGGCTTCAAGGTCAAGAAGGCCGGTTGAGCTCCTTGACCTCGTAGCGGTCCGTCCGTCTTCTCAGCCAGAGAACACCGAGCAGATCGAGCCAGACGACAGCGAGACGCCCCGCGATCGCGTATTTCGAACGCCCGTGGTGGCGGCGCCGGTGGCGAACCGGACACTGGACGATCCGCGCACCCTCGGCGGCCAGCAGCGACGGCAGGAAGCGATGGGCCCCGCGAAAGAGCTTGACTCGCCTGAGCTGATCCGCCCGCATCACGCGGATCGAGCAGCCGATATCGCGCACGCCGTCGCCTAACACGCGTGCTCGGATGGCATTCGCGACGCGCGAAGCGAGACGCCGGGCGAAGGCATCCCGACGATCGACGCGCACGCCGCAGACGCAATCGGCCCGCGCGAGCTCCGCGAGCAGGGCGGGCAGGTCGGCGGGGTCGTTCTGCCCGTCGGCGTCGAGCGTCGCCACGATCTGTCCGCGCGCCGCGCGAAAGCCCGCCTCGAGCGCCGCGGACTGCCCCGCGTGGGGCACGAGCGTGAGCAGCCGGACGCGTCGATCGACCCGAGCCAGGTCGCGCACGATTCGGCTCCCATCGTCGCGGCTCGCATCGTCGACGAAGAGGATCTCGCTCGCCTCGGATCGGGCGTCGAGCACGTGCGCCAGCTCGGCGTGCAGCGCGACGAGGGATTCCGCCTCGTCGCGAAACGGAATCACGACCGAGAGCCATGGATCCTGCTGCGCGTGCGACATCAAGCCGCCCGGTTGAGCGCGAAATAGCTGCCGAGCTCGCGCCCGTTCCGCGCGGCCGAGCCGATCGTGACGTGCTCGGAGACACGCCGCAGCCGGTCGACCATGAAGCCGTAGACGAAACGCGCGAGGCCCACCTCGTTCGAGCGCACGGCGGGCCAATCGCCGGGGATTCGCTCGGGCAGGCGTCGATAGTCGACGAGCACCTCGCGTCCGGCCGGATCGGCAACGGCGACGAAATAGCCGGGACCCGTCAGCTTGGACATCGTCTGGTGGTTGTAGCCCGAGAGGCGCGCGGGCGCGTCGGGATCCTCGTCCGGGGGACGACAGAAGCGCTTCTCGAAGACGCGAAAGGCGGGCAGCGTATTCAGACCGAAATGCCGCACGGGCTCGAGCGCAGAGCGATCCGGCGGAACGAGGTCCGCGAGGGAGAGCGGCGCGAAGCCCTCGACCCGAGCGTAGAGCGCGCGTTGCTCGCCGCGCTTCAAGCGCCGGACCAGCGCCGTGCGCATGGCGCCGTCCGCCTCGTCGAAGAGCTTCGCCAGGCCGGCCGGCGACGCGCCGGGGTCCGCCAGCTGCCGGGTGAGCGCGAGGTGGCGTTCACGAAGCTCGGCGTCATCCGATCGGACGGCGTTCGCCCCTTCCATCCCGACTCCCCTCTTGCCGCCACCACCGCGCCGCCACCACCATCGCGGCGTCCAGGCCGCCCGCACCGTCGCGATCGACGCCGAGCCCGGTACCCCGAGAACCGTTTCGCGGCTACCCGACTCGGACCAGGACGCGTCGGCAATTCGGCATCGCCAAGGGTACCGTCGATCGCCGCCCGAATCAGTCGCGGCTACGAGACCGCCAACGGCGCAACCCACGCCCGAGTCTCTCGGCGTCACTCGGAGGCATCGGTGCACGACGACCCGGACCGGCAACACCAGCATCCGCGACCGCCGGCCCCCTGGCCCGTCTCGATCTGGCTCGGCCTGATCGGTGCGACCGCGGTGCTCTACGGGGTCGGCCTGGGAACGCTCGATCTCTGGGCTCCCGACGAGCCGCGCTATGCGGCAATCGCCGAGCAGCTGCGCTCGGGTCGCCACGGTCCGAGCGGCGGCATCTTGCTCCATCTGAACGACGCGCCCTACAGCCAGAAGCCGCCACTCTATTTCTGGCTGGCAGCGGCGATCGGTCGGCCGCTCGGACACGTCACGGAGTGGGCCGCGCGCCTGCCTTCGGCGCTCGCTGGCGTGGTGAGCGTCGCTCTGACCGCTTGGGTCGGACGTCGACTGTTGGGGGGTGGGGTCGCGCCGATCCTGGCGGCGGGATTCCTCGCCACGAGCTTTCGTTTCGTGTGGAGTGCGCGCCGCGTGCAGCTCGACGTCCTGCTCACCAGCCTCGAGCTCGTCGCGATCGCCCTCTTCGTGGCACTCGAGTTCAGACGCAGTCACGAGCGGAAAGCGCCACACGATCGATCGCGTCGGCCGGTCGCCGCCATCGCCGGGATCCACGCAGCACTCGGCGCGGCGGCTCTCGTCAAGGGACCCGTCGCCTGGCTTCCGCTGGCCGTGATCGCGGTCTACCTGATCGGCGTCGGACGGGCGAGCGACTTCCGAGCCATCGCGCCGGCCTGGGCGTGGCCGCTCTCGCTCGGACCCCTTGCGGTCTGGGCGAGCGCCGCCGTGTTGCTCGCGCCACCGGGCTTTGCGGAGGTCGCGATCAGCGACAACCTCCTGGGGCGCTTCTTCGCGGGGACCGCGCACGCCAGGCCGTTCTACTACTACGCCTATCAACTCCCGCTCGACTTCCTGCCCTGGTCGCTCGGGCTACCGATCTGGCTCTTACTCTCCCGGCACAAGCCGAACGCGGCGGGGCCGCCGAGCGATCCCGCACGCGCCGACGAGGACGCACGCGCAGTGCGGTTGCTGTCGAGCTGGATCGGCGTCGCCCTGGTCTTCTTCACACTCTCGGCGGGCAAGCGCGGGCTCTACCTGCTGCCGATCTTTCCAGCGCTCGCGCTCCTGCTCGCCTGGCCTTTTCGAGCTCTCTCCCTCGAGGCCGCGCGGCGAAATCCCCTGATCCGGCGCACGGGTGGCGTGATCGCGCTCGTGGCGCTCATCGAGCTGCTTCTCGCGACCCTCGTCGCGCCACGGCTCGAGGCCGAGAAGTCGCCGCGACCCATCGCCGAGCGTGCGACCGCACTCACCGACGAGAACGAGCGCATCGGCGTCTATCGCCTCGAGCCGCTCGAGGGCGCGCTCGCCTACTACGGCGGGCGTGAGATCACCCCACTGTCGGACGAGGCCGGGCTGGCGCGATTCCTGGCGACCGGGGGCCGGATCGTGCTGCTCCGTGCGCGGCATTTCGACGACCTCGGCGCCGAGCTGGGACTCGAGTCGCTCGCGCGATTCCGATCCGGAGCGAGGCAATTGACCCTCGCTACGACACGATTCGCCCTGGATCAGGCGATTCCCCTAGGGGATTGATACGCGAAGATCAGGCTATATCCCCGGACGGGCGTGGTTTTCGGATCGTGCCACCCCTCCCATCAGCAGACGCTTTCGCTAACCTGCCCGCGGTCCGGACCCCAGCCGAACCCGATCTCCCGAACGCGAGCGCAACCCTTCGTTGCATCCCGTGGTTCCGATCGGGGACTGACGACGGGTCAGGCCCCCGACGAGATCCACCGGCTCGCTCCCCTGCCCCCGCTGCCTGCGCCCCGCGTCCTGCGGAGCGACGCGACAGCCGCGGAGCCCACGCCGAACGACTCGCTCGGCGTGCCGCCCTGGAAGCGAACGCGTTCGCGAAGTCGCTGGCGAATCGAGGCCGACCGACGCGATGCGTCCCAGGCGGCGCTCCGACACGACAATCAAAGAGAAGAGAGAGGTGCCAGACATGTCCGAAACTGCCGAACTCCGACTCGGAGATCAGACCGTCGAACTCCCGATCGTCGTGGGGAGCGAAGGGGAACGCGCCGTCGACATCACGAAGCTCCGCTCCCAATCTGGCTTCATCACACTCGACCCCGGCTACGCGAACTCCGGCTCTTGCCAGAGCGCGATCACGTTCATCGACGGCGAGAAGGGCATCCTCCGCTATCGCGGCATTCCGATCGAAGAGCTCGCCGCCGAGTCGAGCTTCGTCGAGGTCACCTACCTCCTGATCTACGGCAAGCTACCGACTCGTGCCGAGCTCGACGATTTCGAGGCGACGATCAGTCGCCACACGATGCTCCACGAAGACTTCAAGAAGATGTATTCGGCACTGCCCAAGGACGCGCATCCGATGGCGGCCTGCTCGGCGCTCGTGGGCGCGCTCGCGACGTTCTATCCGGATTCGCTCGATCCCCGCGACCCGACCGAGGTCGAGATCTCGGCCCACCGCCTGATCGCGAAGCTGCCGACACTCGCCGCCTACGCCTACAAGCACTCGATCGGTCAGCCCTTTCTCTACCCGAAGAACGAGCTCGACTACGTCGGGAACTTCCTGCGCATGATGTTCGGCAATCCCTGCGAGGAGTTCGAGGTCGACCCGGTCGTCAAGAAAGCGCTCGACCTGCTCTTCATCCTCCACGCCGACCACGAGCAGAACTGCTCGACGAGCACGACGCGTCTGGTCGGATCCTCGATGGTCAATCTCTTCGGAACGATCTCCGCGGCGATCAACGCGCTCTGGGGGCCGCTACACGGGGGCGCGAACCAGGCCGTGATCGAGATGCTGGAATCGATCGCCGAAGAGGGCCAGAGCGCGCGGGAATACCTCGAGCGCGCCAAGAGCGGGGACGAGAGCGCGCGCTTGATGGGCTTCGGCCATCGCGTCTACAAGAACTACGACCCTCGCGCGAAGGTGATCAAGAAGGCCTGCGACGACGTCCTCGAGCGCATGGGTATCCATAGCCAGCTGCTCGAGATCGCGAAGGAGCTCGAGGAGATCACGCTCAAGGACGACTATTTCGTCGAGCGCAAGCTCTACCCGAACGTCGACTTCTACTCGGGCGTGATCTACAACGCGATCGGTACGCCGGCGAACATGTTCACGGCGATGTTCGCGATCGGTCGTCTGCCCGGCTGGATCGCGCAGTGGAAGGAGCTCCACGAGGACCCGGCCTTCAAGATCGGGCGACCGCGCCAGATCTATACGGGGCCGCCGAAGACGGCCTATACACCGATCGCCAAGCGTTAGGCGTCAGGCCAACCCTTTCCGTACGGCCCGTACGGCGCAGTCGGCGTCGTCTCGAACGCAGACCGTACGGGGAGCCGGATGCCCCAAGCCTCCTGTCATGTCGAACGACGCATCCGCGCGAATCGGTTCCTATACGACGGCACGCGTGAGCCAAGGACGCGTCGAGCGCACCGAGCGCCACGTGCGACGGCTGCAAGAGGACGCGAGCCGGCTCGGGTTGCCACCGCCCGAGGGATCCGAAGTCGAGCGCGCGCTCGTCGAGGCGGCCGGCCGTGCCTTCCCGCGGCGCGACGGCATCATCCGGATCGAATGGTCACGTCGACCGCGCGAAGAGCCAGCGCTCCACACCACGACGCGTCCGCTCGGCGAGGACGACGAGCTCTGGCGGGCCCGCGTGTCGCGCGCCGTCCATCCGGGCCCCGGCGAACGCGCCAACACGAAATCGATCGGCGTCGAGGCCTACGAGATCGGTCGCGAGGAGATCCGCTCGGATCCCGAGATCCAGGAGGTGCTGCTCTGCGACGCGAACGGCCATCTCGTGGAGGGTGCCCGCTCCAATCTCCTGATCGAGCTGCGCGGCGCCCGGCTCGTCACGCCCGATCCGCAGCTCGGCGCCGTGGCCGGTCTGGGGCTCGCGATCGCGCGCGAGTGTCTGCCCGAGCTCGGTGAGATACGGATCCGACTGGGCGAGCTCGACCAGGTCCGTGCGATCGCGGCGATCAACGTCGTCCGCGGTGTCGTTCCGATCGCCTCACTTTCCGACGGCAGCAAGCCAGACCTCGAGGCGCGTCCCTGGCTCCGGCTCCTGCGCGAGGTCTTTGGGCGGCCTCGTCCCGGGCGAGACTGATACGCTCGCTTGCTCGCAGCCGGATGAATTGTCACGTTACCGGCCGGAGATGCATTCGAGACCGTCGGCGAGTCGCACGTTCTGCGGTGGACCTGCGCGACCAGCAGGATCCCTCATGAGCGAATCGACGATCGTCTTCGGGGAATTCCGACTCGACCCCGACGCATTGGAGCTCCGTCGTGCGGGTCAGCTCGTCGAGACGGCACCCCTCACGCTCCGGCTGCTCATCTACCTCGCCGAGAATCGGGACCGCACCGTTCCGCGCGAAGAGCTCCTCGGCGAGGTGTGGCAGGGTGTCGCGGTCGGCGAGACCTCGCTACACCAGGCGCTCAAGCTCGCACGCCGGGCGACCGGTGATTCGGGCTCGACCCAGCGTGTGATCAAGACCGTCCGCGGCCGCGGCTACCGCTTCGTGGCCGAGGTCGAAGAAGCGCCCGAAGCGGTACGCGAGGACGCGGCGCGAATCGTTGGCCGCGAGGCGCTTCTCGGGGAGCTCGCCGACCAGCTCGAAACGACGATGCGGCACGCGGGCCGGGTCGTCCTGCTGCGCGGCGAGCCCGGGATCGGCAAGACGCGGTTGGCGTCCGAGTTCGCCGCACGGGCCAGCCGGCGCGGTGTACGGGTCGGTCGTTCGACCGGCGTCGCGCGCGCGGGTGCGCCGCCCTACTGGAGCTGGATCCGGCTGATCCGAGACCTTTCGACCTCACGTCCGACGCGTCGGCTTCGCGACCAGGTCGAATCGCTGATGCCGCAGCTGCTCGACCCGAGCCATCCACCCAAACGCGTCGCGGAGCAGACGGCCGACGAGACCGAGCGCTTCCGGATCTTCGACAGCGTCTCGCAGGCGCTGATCCGGATCGGTGAGATCGGCCCCCTGATGCTGCTGCTCGACGACCTGCACGAAGCGGGCGCTTCCGCCCTCGCCTTGCTGTCCTTCGTCGCCGCCGAGATCGGCTCGACGCCGATCATGATCGTCGGAACCTACCGACAGGCGGAGTTGCTTCGCGATCCGGAGGCGGCGCGCTTCATCGGCGAGATCGAACAGCTCGGCACGACGCGCACGATTGCGCTCTCGCCGCTCGACACGCAGCAGACCCGTGAGCTGATCGGGCTTCACCTGCACACGGATCACCTCGACTCGCTCGTCGATCGGATCGCCGAGCACAGCGGTGGGAATCCCTTCTACGCGATCGAAATCGCACACGCGATCGACAGCCGCCTCCGCCAGCATGCCGATTCCGTCGAGCCCGGCGAGGCGGAACGATGGCTGCCCGATGGAATCCGCCAGCTGATCGGGGACCGCTGTCGCAGCCTGAACGCATCGACGCGTCACGTGCTCCGCAGCGCCGCTCTGTTGGGCGGCCGAATCGATCGTTCCCTGCTGAGCGCCGTCGAGCCCGACCAGACGGTCCCCGCAGCACTCGACGAAGCGGCCGCCGCCGGCCTACTGGTCGAGAGCGAAGCCCATCGCGGGCGCTACGCCTTCTCCCACGACCTCGTACGGGAAGCGATCCATCAGGAAATCCGCGAATCGGGCGAGCAGAACGAGCGCAGGGTGCACCTGCGGATCGCGGAGGCGCTCCTCGAGCAGGATCCGGACGACCTGCTCGGCGTGGCCCATCACCTGGGCGCGGCGGCGCCACTGGGCGAGCCACGGCGATCGATCGACTACCTCCGCCGCGCCGCCGAGCACGCGGCTTCGGTCTACGACGGCGAAGAGGCCTGGCGTCTCCATCAGCAGGCGCTGGCCATCTTCGAGCGCGCCGCGCTCGAGGACGCCGCACTCTATTGCGACCTGTTGATCGGAGCCGGCGAGAGCGCCGTCAGTGATACGCGTGCCGACGAGGCGCGCGGACTGCTACGAACCGCCATCGACGTGGCGCGCGAGAACGATTTCGGCGATCGCTTCTGCCGCGGCGTGCTCGGGCTCGCCTATCGAGATGAAATCCTCGGCGTCGCCGAGAACGACGTGGCGATGCTCCTCGAAGAAGCGATCGACGAGTTCGCCGAGCCCGCCTCGCCGGACCGAATCCGTCTGCTCTCGGCCCTCGCGCTCAAGATCCGCTACCAGCCGGGGGCGTATGGGCGCGCCCTCGAGCTGATCGATGAATCGGTCACCCTCGCGAGGGTCTGCGGCGACGCCGGCGGACTCGCACGCGTCCTCGAGGACGCCTCGTTCATTCGCTGGAGCGTCGAGGATCCCGAGGGCTGGATCCGGCTGAATCACGAGATCGTCGAAGCGGCCAGCGCAGCGCGGGACCTCGGGCTGCTCTTTCGTGGTGTGAAGGGACTCGCGACGGGCTGCATGGAGATCGGCGACCGCGACGGCATGGAACGCGAGATGGCGCGCTGTCGCGAGCTGGCCCGGACGGCGCCCGCACCCTACCTGCGGGCGGTCTGCGAGCTGCACGCGGGCGCGATCGCCCTGCTCGACGGACAGCTCGACGCGGGCGAGGCACACGCGCTGGCGGCGCTCGCCAGTGGACTGCCGGCGATCCTCCCGCTCGCATCGGTCCAGCTCTTCTACCACCGACTCGAGACGAATCGGATCGGCGAGCTCGAGACCGCGACGCGGAGCCTGGTCCAGACGACGCCGGGCATCTCGGCCTGGCGCTACGCGATGGCGCGATTGCTCGTCGGTCAGGAGCGCATTGCCGAAGCCCACGAGGAGCTGCGACGGGCCGGACCGCTCGCCGACCTCCCGCGCGACCGCAACTGGCTGGCCGCGGGATCGCTCGCCGCGGAGGCGGCGATCCGGATCGGCGACACCGATCTCTGTGCCGAGCTCTACCGGACGCTGGCGCCCCACGCCCGGGTGAACGTCGTGCTGGGCCACGGCTCGCTCTTCTTCGGCAACGCCGGCCACTTCGTCGGGCTGCTCGCGCGTGAGCTCGGCGACGAGGACACGGCGCTCCGCCTGCTCGAGAACGCCCGCGCCGTGCACGAGCGGATGCGATCGACCCCTTGGATCGAACGCAGCCAAAGTGCCCTCAGTGAACGTGTTCCTTCGTCCCGAAGACCGAGACCAGCACGTCCTTGACCGAGAGCGGACCGACGCCCGGCTTCACCTCGATCATGCGCTGCTCGAATTCGGGCGCGTCGGCGCTCGGAAACTCGTCGCAGAACTCGCCGAAGATGCGTACCAGCACCTCGGCAGCGCCGGTGGCATCGACGTCCGCTAGATAGAGGACGGCGCGTTCGCGCGTCATGCGGAAGATCTGATCCTCGACGCGCAGGGCACTCTCGAGGTAGGCCAGATAGTCCGGAAAGAGCAGATCGCCCTCGTCGGCGGCGACGCCGACGACGACGGAGCTGACCGCGTGCGCCTCGGCCAGCTCCGAGACACGGGCGATCATGTGCGAGAGCTTACGGGGATCGTCGTTCGTATCACGCGTCATCTGTGCTTCGACCATATCAGCCTCCGTATCGACGCGGGCTCGGGAGTTCTGAAGTCTCGATCCCACACGTCGGGGGCACCACGAACCCCTCGGGAAAGAAGCCGTGTTTCGGCACAGCGATTCGAGCGCGACGCGAGCGGCTTTCCTAGAGTCCGCGCGCCCGGGATCCGTGCTCGCCGGAATGCAGCCGACTTCGCGAGCGCCGGGCGATAGGCATGCCAGCCACGAAACCGACCCGATCAGGGGCCACTGCCCCACTCGACCGTCCGCGCGCGCTCGTCCGGGGCTTCTTTGCGCTCGCCGCCCTGACCTACGTGTTGATCGTGCTCGGTGCGCTCGTGCGTGCGCACGGCGCAGGCCTCGCCTGCCCGGACTGGCCGCTCTGCTTCGGCGAGCTCGTCCCCCGATTCGACTTCAAGATCGCCTTCGAATGGGGCCATCGCGCGCTGGCCGGCAGCGTCGGTCTGGCCTTCCTCGTGCTGGCGGCGCTCACCTGGCGGCTACCCGGTCTCGGTCCGCGCATGTGGACGGGGCTGCTGGTCGCGGCGCTGCTGCTGGTGGTACAGATCGTGCTTGGTGGACTGACGGTGCTCGAGCTGCTGGCATCCTGGACGGTCACGTCGCATCTCGTCACCGGGAATGCCTTCGCGCTCGCGATCGTCCTGCTCGGTCGACGGCTGGCGCGGCTCGCGGGCGAGACCGCATTCGACGCGGGTCGCGCTTCGGCGGCATCGGCGCCAATGCTCGGCCTCTGGGCCCGAAGCACGACGACGCTCGCTGCCTGTCTGCTCGCCGTCCAGATCGTACTCGGGGGGCTCGTCTCGTCGAGCTACGCAGGGCTCGTCTGCCCCGACTGGCCGACCTGCATGGACGGCGTGTACTTCCCCACCTGGTCGGGCATCCAGGGTCTGCATCTCTTCCATCGAAGCGTCGGCTATGCCGTCGTCGTCGCCATCGCGGTCGCCGCCTGGCTCGGCCGTCACCACGCGGCGACGGCGCGTTGGCTCGCGGTGGCGGCGGGTCTCGCCCTGGCGCAGGTCGCGGTCGGGATCACGAACGTCCTGCTGCGTCTTCCAGTCGAGGTCACGGCCCTCCACTCGGCCCTGGCCGCCGCGCTCGTCTGCACGATCGGCGTCGCCACGCGCGAGGCCTGGCGACACCCCGGCAGGCGCTGAGCGGCAGTGCTACATCCTGCTCGTTTCGCGTGCCGCGCGACGCCCACGCACGAGGAGATCCATGCGACCCCACCAGATCGTCGCGGCGATGAGCGCCGAGAGATTCGAGCGACTCTTGACGCGGCTCAAGCAGGAATCGCCGGAGGCGGTCCAGAGCACGACGGCCGCGGCCGCGACGATCCTCAAGTTCCGCCCGAAATTCCTGCTGAAGCAGCCCGTGACGAAGCGCTATGCGTCGGTCAAGCGGGCGATGAGTCGCACGAGCGCGAACGATCTCGCCGAGAAGCTGCTCGCCGTCTACTTCCTCAAGTGCCGCGCCACGCTGCTCGGCGAATGGCTCGACCTGATGGGTCTCGAGCACGAGGACGGCATCCTGACGCAGGACGAGGTGCCCTGCCCCGAAACGCCGGAGCTCGAGAAGAAGGTCGCGGAGTTCCGAGGCGGCGACAGCGACGAAGATCGCGATCTGCTGCTCCGGGTCTTCTCGGCGCAATCTGCGATCGATTGGCCCGCACTCGACGACCTGCTGGATCGCGAGGACGCCGGCGGCGACGCGACTACTGATCGCCCTTGAAGGCCGCGAGCAGCGACTGCATCTCGATCGCGATCGAGTCCGGGATCACGTAGTCCGCGTCGGAGTGGATCGTGTCCCAGTTGGCCGCGATGTCCTCGGCGCTCGGCACCTCACCCACGCCGGCGAAATAGCCCTTGCCCATGCCGATGAAGATGCGGGCGTACTTGCCGCCGCCGACCGAGTAGATCGAGTGGGTGACGTCGCTGGCCTCCGAGCAGAGGTAGGTGACGAGCGGCGTCACCTGCTCCCGCTTCAGGTTCTCGGCCATCGGCCCGAGGAGATCCTCCGTGAGGCGCGTATTGGCGACCGGCGCGATCACGTTCGAGAGGATGTTGTTCTTCTTGCCCTCGACCGCCAGCACGTTCGAGAGACCGACCAGCCCCATCTTGGCCGCGCCGTAGTTGGTCTGACCGAAGTTGCCGAAGATGCCGGCCGCCGAGGCCGTGAAGATGAAGCGACCATAGCTGCGCTCCTTCATCACGCGATAGGCCGGCTGCGACACGTAGAACGCACCGCGGAGATGCACGTCGAGCACGATCTCGAGCTCTTCGACGGAGAGCTTCGCGAAGGAGCGGTCGCGCAGGATGCCGGCGTTGTTCACGACGATGTCGACCTGTCCGAAGTTGTCGAGCGCCGTCTGCGTGATCGCCTGGCCGCCTTCGGGTGTCGCGACCGAGTCGTAGTTGGCGACGGCGGTCCCACCGGCCTCGGTGATCTCCTTCACGACCTGGTCGGCCATGCTCGAGCCGCCACCGCTCCCGTCCGCGGCGCCGCCGAGGTCGTTCACGACGACCTTGGCGCCTCGCTTGGCGAACTCGAGTGCGTAGGTCTTGCCGAGACCGCCGCCGGCTCCGGTGATGATGGCGACACGATCGTCGAAGCGGATCTCGCTCATGCTCTAGACTCCTCGGGCTTCCGATGGCGAGCCTCGGGGGCTCGGCGTCATCGGCTGGGGTTGCTGGATCGGCCCATGACCGAGCCGGGGTCGCGTGATCGAAGCGAGGTAGCCGGATGACCCATCCCTCGAAACGGCCGCAGACCATAGCAGCGATCCCGCAGCGCGATCGCCGCCCGCGTCGACCGCGAGTCGCCGGGCGAGCAGAAGCGACCGCAGCGGTCCGCGCCGTGCCCACCGACCCGAGCCAGGCCCAACGGGTCGGCCGTGCGACCTGCATCCTGGCACTCGCGCTCGCGATCGCTCCCGTCGCGGGCGCGCGGGGAGGCCCCCCGCCCGGCGCCGATGCCGCTCGGTCGCAGCCGGCCCCGCCGGGCGCCGGCGCGACCGCTCGGAGGCCGGAGCCCGTCGGCACGAGCCCCCTCCCGCTCGAGATACCCCTTCCCGCCCCAGGCGATCCGGCCTGGCAGCCACTGGTCTTCCGTTCGATCGAACGCACCTCGGACTACGAAGTCGACCGAGACGACGCGGGTCGCCTGCTCCATCGCGGGGAGAGCCGCTGTGGCGCCTCGGCCCTCGTGCTGTCGCTCGCAGACGAGATCGATCTCGCACGCACGCCGCGGCTCGCCTGGCGATGGCGCCTGGAGCGTGGTCTCGCCGTGACGGACGAGCACACCGCGGCGGGCGACGATTTCGCGGCACGGGTCTACGTCCTGTTCCGCTTCGACCCGGAGCGCGCGAGCGCCTGGCGACGAATCGAGCAGGGGCTCGGCCGACGCCTCTTCGCCAGCGAGGCCCCGGGCGAGACGATCAACTACGTCTGGGCGAGTCGCGCCCGGCGCGGTACGAGCTGGCAGAGCCCGGTCCGATCCGAGGTCCGACTGGTCGCGCTCGAAACCGACTCCGGATCGGATGCACCGACCGGCTGGCGAAGCGCGGTCGTCGACCTCGTCGCGGACGCCGCGCGGCTCTTCGACCCCCCGCCTCGGGGCGCTCCCTACGCGATCGGCCTGATGGTCGACGCCGACGCCACCTGCCAACATGCCCTCGCCGAGTTCGCCGATTTCCGGCTGCTCGGCCCGGCCAGGCGGGCGGGGGATTGATTTCGGCTCTTCGTTGCTCGGGCGGTAACCCGGTCGAGCGGCAGAGCGTATTGTCCAGCGCACGAGCCCCAGAATCCATTTCGAGGATCACACCCCATGGACACGATCTCCCCGCCCGCCGACGCCGGGCCGCAAGCCGCTCTGCCCGGCGCAGAAGACGCGACCCGAGCCCGCTACAGCGCGGCGGCCCGCGAGCGCGAGGCCGCGCTCTGCTGTCCCGTCGAGTACGACGCCAGCCGACTCGAAGCCATTCCCGAGGAAGTGATCGAGCGCGACTACGGCTGCGGAGATCCCTCGCGCTACGTCCGCGAGGGCGAGACCGTGCTCGACCTCGGAAGCGGCGGCGGCAAGATCTGCTTCATCGCCTCGCAGATCGTGGGTCCGAAGGGCCGCGTGATCGGCATCGACATGAACGACGACATGCTCGACCTCGCCCGACGCTCCGCGCCGATCGTGGCACGGGAGATCGGCTACGCGAACGTCGAGTTCCGCAGGGGTCGGATCCAGGACCTCGCGCTCGATGTCGATCGGCTCGAATCCTGGCTGAGGGAGCATCCGGCCCGAAGCCTGGCCGATCTGACTCGCCTCGAGGAAGAGCGCGAGCGGCTCGTCGAGCGCGCGCCGCTCGTCGCCGACGACGCGATCGACTTGATCGTCTCGAATTGCGTCTTGAATCTCGTCCGCGAGAGCGACAAGGATCAGCTGATCCGGGAGATGTACCGCGTGCTGAAGCCGGGGGGCCGGATCGCGGTCTCGGATATCGTGAGTGACGAGGTCGTCCCCGAGCATCTGAAACGGGATCCCGAGCTATGGAGCGGCTGCATTTCGGGCGCCTTCCACGAGCTCGACCTGTTGCGGCGCCTCGAAGCGGCTGGCTTCTACGGCATCGAGATCGACAAATGGGAGACCGAGCCCTTCGCCGTCGTCGAGGGAATCGAGTTTCGCTCGGTCACGATCACGGCCATGAAGGGCAAGCAGGGCCCGTGTCTGGAGGCCGGACAAGCCGTCGTCTACAAGGGTCCCTGGAAGCGCGTCGTCGACGACGACGGGCATACTCTCGAACGCGGTGTGCGGACCGCCGTATGCGCCAAGACCCACCGCATCCTGACGAGCGAGCCCTATCACGGCCAGACGATCGGCATCGAGCCCTTCGAGCCGGTTCCGGAAGCGGAGCGCGCGGAATTCGACTGCAGCCGCACGGCCCCGCGCGACCCGAGGGAGACGAAGGGTGGTGACTACAAGGTCAATCGGGCCGCGTCGGAGTCGTGTTGCTAGTCGCGACCGGGACGAGCGTCTCCCAGGCTAGGCGCTTCGACGACCACCTCGAGCGCGCCGGCTTACCACGCCTGCGACGCCGACGTGTGACGACGCTCCAGGTCAATATCGGCCTCCGCTGCAATCTCGCCTGCCACCACTGTCACGTCGAGTCGGGACCGAAGCGCCGTGAAGCACTCGACGAGCGCGGCTGCGAACGCATCCTCGAGCTGCTCGAACGGAACCCGTCCGTCGACACCCTCGACCTGACGGGCGGCGCACCCGAGCTCCATCCCCATTTTCGCGCGCTGGTCCGAGGCGCACGCCGACTGGATCGGCGCGTGATCGACCGCTGCAACCTGACGGTCCTCTTCGAGCCGGACCAGGCCGACACGCCGAAATTCCTCGCCGCCGAGGGCGTCGACATCGTCGCCAGCCTCCCCTGCTACAGCCTCGAGAACGTCGAGCGCCAACGTGGACGGGGCGTCTTCGACGCGAGCATCCGCGCGCTGCGCACGCTCAATGCGCTCGGCTACGGCCGATCGAACGGCGAGCTTCGACTCGACCTCGTCTACAACCCCGTCGGCGCCTTCCTGCCCCCGGCCCAGTCGCGCCTCGAGGCCGAATACCGGTCCGCCCTGGCCCGCGAGTTTTGTATCGAATTCGACCGCCTGCTCACGATCACGAACATGCCGATCAAGCGCTTCGCGAAGGAGCTGATTCGCGACGGGGAATACGAGGCCTACATGCGCCTGCTCGTCGATCATTTCAATGCGGAGAACCTCGACGCGCTCATGTGTCGAAGCCTGCTCAGCGTCGCCTACGACGGCCGGATCTACGACTGTGACTTCAACCAGGCGCTGGCGATCGAGCCACCCGCCGGCGCGCGGACCATCTACGACCTCGACGATCTCTCTCAGCTCGCGGACGATCCGATCGCGACGGCCGCCCATTGCTTCGGCTGCACGTCGGGCGCCGGCTCGAGCTGCGGCGGCGCACTCACCTGAACGCGTTCGCGCGACGCGCTCATCCGAAGGTCCGGACCCCTTCGCAGAGCTGCTAGCCTGCGAGGCAGGAGGGATCGGCGCCATGGCCGTGCGAATCGGAATCGGGCTCGGCCTCGGCGGCTTTCCCTTCGACTCGATCGATGCCTTCCGGCACTGGGTCGACCTCTGCGAGGACTCGGCGGTCGATTCGATCTGGCAATCCGATCGCGTCGTCTCGCGAGATCCCGCGCTCGAGCCCCTCGCCCTGCTCTCCGTCGTCGCCGGCGCGACGCGGCGACTCAAGTTCGGCACGAACGCGATCGTACTGCCCTTTCGCGATCCGGTCGCGTTCGCGCGTCAATGCGCGACCCTCGACTTCCTGAGCGAGGGTCGTTTCTTTCCCGCCGTCGGGATCGGACGCGGCGATGCACCGGAATGGGAGGCGACCGGGCGCAGCCCGAAGGGTCGCGGGCGCCGCGCCGACGAGGCACTCGAGGTGATCACGCGACTCTGGGCAGGCGAGTCGGCCGACTTCGAGGGCGAGTACTACTCCCTGAAAGGTGCGACGATCGCCCCGCGGCCGCGCCAGCAGCCGATGCCGCTCTGGCTCGGGGGCGCCTCGGCGGCCGCCATCCGACGCACGGCGCGATACGGCCACGGCTGGCTCGCACCCCTCCAGTCGCCCGACGAGGCGGGCGTGACGGTCGCCGCGATCCGCGCAGAATGTGCCCGCATCGGGCGCACGATTCCGGACGACCACTACGGCGCAACGATCCTCTACCGGATCGGCGATCCCGCCGCGAAGGTCGACCCCGCGATCGTCGACCCGACGGCTGGCCGTGACGTCGAGGCGGCCGACAGCCCGCGCCATGCGACCCGAGGCGGGGACGACCCGGATTCGGCGAAGACCCTGCGGGCTCGAATCGCGCACGTTCAGGCGATCGGCAGCGCCGAAGCCGTCCTCGAACGCATCGGCGAGTTCCGTGCGCAGGGCGTCACGAAGTTCGTCGCGATCCCCCTGGCCAGCGATACACGGGAGATGATGGAGCAGACCCGCCGACTGGCCGGCGAAGTCATCCCCTTCGCCGATGCCCAATGATCCGACGGAAGGCCGTTCGGCGGACGGAGGCTCGGGGGGCGTCGATCCGGCCCGGTGAGCGCCCGAGTGGAGCGATCCGGACTCAGAGATGCTCGAAGAGGGTGAGCACGTTCTCCGGTGGACGTCCGACTGCGGCGCGCTCGCCGCGTACGACGATCGGCCGCTCCATCAGGATCGGCGCCGCTGCGATCGCGCGCACGAGCTCGGCCGGCGAGGAATCCTGCGTGAGCCCTGCCGACTCGAACTCCGCCTGGCCCGTACGTGTGAAGGCGAGCGGCGGTAGCCCGAGACGGCGCGAGAGGCTCTCGAGCTCATCCGGCGAGAGGGGGTCTTCGAGGTAGCGCCGCGTCTCGAAGCGGATCCCGCGCTCCTCGAGCAATGCGAGCGTCGCCCGGCTCTTCGAGCATTTGGGATTGTGGAGCAGGAGCGTCTCGTCTCGTGAGGTCGGTAGCTTCATGATTCGTGCATCTCCGGCTGGCAGTCGTCCGCGGTCAGCCTGCGACCGCGCTCGACTCGGCTCTTCATAGCACGCGCAATCGGGTGTCGAGGTGACGCGTAGCCGCCGCCCGTCGCAGATTCTCGTGCGCGCTCTGGCTCGGGACGCTAGACAGAGGCCCCGACCGGGCACCGCCCAGCGAGGGCGCATGCTGCGCGTCGGCTTGCGAGGGAGCGAACGATGTCTCTGTTGCGATTTCTCGGCCTCGGCAGCGAAGCAGCGGGCCGGGACGTCGAGCCGGCGAGCCTGTCCGAGATCGGCCGCACACTCGAGTCCCTGCCGCCCGAGGCGGCGCGCCTCACCGCCGCGTTCGCCTACCTGCTGGCGCGCGTCGCCGGGGCCGATCTGCGCATCGAGGAGGACGAGCGCGCCTCGATCGCGGAGCACCTCGTCGAGTTCGGCGAAGTCGAGGCCAGCCGTGCAACGCTCCTCGCCGACGTCGCACTCGCGGCCACCGACCGCTTCGGCGCGACCGACGATCATCTGGTCGCGCGGGCGTTCCGCGACATGAGCGACCACGCGGAGCGACTGCGCCTGCTGCGCTGTCTCTACGCGGTCGCCGCGGCAGACGCGACGATCACGACGCTCGAGGACAACGAGATCTTCGAGATCGCGACGGCGATCGGTGTGTCCCAGAAGGACGTGATCGCACTACGCGCCGAGTTCAAGCAGTACCTCGGAACGCTGAAGGCACTTCCGCGCGAGCGCTGATCCGCTATTTTGGCGCGGCTCGAGTCCGCGTCACCGGGGGGAATGATCGATGGCCGCACGCAAGACGAAACGCAAGAGCGCCCGCAAGACCGCCGCCAAGCGGGGTGCGCGCCGCGGCCCGAAGCGCGCCGCGAAGAAGGCCAGGCGGAAGTCGAAGAAGAAGGCCGCCAAGAAGAAGGGGCGCAAGAAGAGCGCGAAAAGGAAGAGCACGCGAAAGACCGCGAAGAAGACCGCGCGCCGGAAGACGGCGAAGAAGCGCGCGAGCAAGAAGAAGGCCGCCAAGCGCAGAGCGACGCGAAAGAAGGCCGCGCGCAAGAAGACCACTCGCAAGAAGGCGGCCAAGCGTTCGACGAAGAAGCGAGCGAGCAAGAAGGCGAGCAGAAAGAGCAGCGCCCGGCGCAAGCAGGCGGCGAAGGGCAAGCGCCGTCGAGCGAGCACGACCAAGCAGCGATCCGGCGGAAAGACGTCCCGCCCGAAGAGCGCGAAGAAGGTCCCCGCGAGCTCGGGCGAGCTCGTGCGCACGCGCAATACGATCGTGGCGGCACGCCTGCTGCAGTCCGGGTCGCGCGCCGCGGAGGGCGACGCCCAGTCGGCCTCGGGGGGCGTGAAGTACAGCAATCCGGCCCGCGCCGCATTGATGCGGAAGCTGATGCGCTGATCCGCCGGACCCGGCGGTGCCCTGGGTGCGGACTGCCGAATTCGGCAGTCCGCCCGCGGCCCGCACACGCGTGTCAACCCCGCACGCTCGACTCTCCAAAGGCATATCGATTGCAGTTTCGTCCTGGCAGATCGCACGGGACGGTCGCTGCGCGTGCAGTGGTCGTCTTCCGACGTGCGAGATGCACATGCTCCAAGGAAGGACGACTGAAATGACCGAACTCACCCCACCCGATCGCTCTCGGCTGTCGATCTCCAGAATCGCGGTCGATACTGCAATCCTGCTGGCGGCGCTCCTGCTGCTGGTGCCTCTCGCCCCGAACGCGTACGCGAGCGGCGGCGACGACGACAGGGATCGTCGTCATGGCAGACGCTCGCACTCGAAGAAGCGCGTCTGCTCGGAGACCGCGGATCTCCAGTTCCGCGCCTGCGCAGCCGCGCTCTACGATGACTACTACACGGGGAAGGCAGCCTGCTTGAATCGGCCGGGCGAGAAGCGCGCCTGCCGTCGCGAGCTCAGCCAGGATACACGTGAGGCCGCGCGCCTCTGCAGCTCCCAAAGACGGGCACGCCGGTCGCTCTGTCGCGCGATCGGTCAGGCGCCCTACGCACCGGACATGAATCCCGAGCTCTTCCAGGATCCCCGCAAGCCGAGTCGACCGAACGCCTATTTCCCGACGGAGATCGGCAATCGCTGGGTATTCGAAGAGGACGGTGAACAGATCGAGATCGAAGTGCTCGACGCCAGCAAGCGAATCGCCGGAATCGACTGCATCGTCTTTCGCGACGTCGTGACGAGCGACGGTCTCCTCGTCGAGGCGACCGACGACTGGTTCGGTCTGCGCCGGAATGGCGACGTCGTGTACTGCGGCGAAGAGGTGAAGGACTTCGAGTATTTCGAGGGGGACGATCCCGAGGCGCCCGAGTTGACCTCGATCGATGGCCGCTTCAAGGTCGGCGTCGGGCTGGCGAAATCCGGGACTGCCTTCCTCGGAGATCCGATCGAAGGCACGAGCTATCGCCAGGAATGGGACCCGGGCAATGCGGAAGATGTCGGCCGGGTCCTCTCGACCCACTACCGCTACGGAAACGACGACGAGCTCGACGAGTTCGTGCCCGAGGCGCTCGCCGAGCTGATGTGCGGCAACGGCGACTGCGTCGTGATCGAGGATCGCTCGACGCTCGAACCGGACGCATTCGAGCGGAAATACTATGCACTCGGCCTCGGCAAGTTCCTCGAGGTCAAGCCGGACGACGGCGAGTACGTCCCGCTGGTCGAATGCAACTTCGACCCGCGCTGCGACGCGCTGCCGATCCAGGATTGACGAGTGGCTGGCTAACGCCGGGCGGGTTGCGGACGTGCAGCCGCCCCGCCCGGCCCTTCGCCCGTCGGGACCCCGCGCGCTCGCTCAGCTCAGCTCAGCTACCGCCCGAATAGACGCGGAAATTCTGGCTGGGGTTGCCTCGTAGGACGAGGACGTAGGGCGGTCCTTCGGGTGGCCGCACGAATTCGATCCAATCGAAGCCGTCTCGGGAATTGAACGCGTCGATCGCCGACCGATCGCCGCGAAAGCCCTCGAGCGCGACGCGCTCGCGGTCGCGTCCTGCGAAGGACCGCTCGAACCGGTGCTTCTCGGGTTGATGCCAGTTCTTCGGCGCATAGCGCCACACGATATCGGGGTCCGCGGGATCCGCGGCGAGGACGGCCGCGGATCGGATGGCCGGGTCATCCTGGAGGAGGAGCATCGCATCGCGCAACGCCAGTGCGATCCGCCGCTCTCGAATCGCGCTGGAATCGCGCGCGATTCGATCCGCGGCTTCGAGTGCCCGCTCGTGGGCGATCTCCTTGAAGACGCCGTGTCGGTGGAGCTGGATCCGATGATTGATCGCGGACAGCACGACGATCAACATGGCCAGCGCCACAGTCCCGAGCCCCGCCCATCGCAGATAGGTCGACATCGCGCGCGGCGGATCGAGCCTTCGTCCGTCGTGGCCAGCGCGCATCAGATCGACGAGCTCCTCGAGCCCGAGAACGAGGCTGAGCGCGATCCCCGTCGTCGCGAGTACGAGGCAGGTGCAGAAGACCCCGACCAGAACCGACTCGAGCACGGGACCAAAGATGTCCCAGCCGAGCGTCGCGTCGAAGATGCCGACGATCACGAGGACCGTTGCGATGGCGAGCAGGAGCGCGGTCGAGCGGATCACGAAACGAAGCATGTCGATCTTCTCCCACCGAATGCTCGGTGATCAATCGTCCGAGGATGGACAGCGCGTGCCGACGCTCCGTTCACGAGCGACCCGAATTCCGTCGGATGAGGCTGTGAGCTAACGTGATCGTCGTTCCTTGACGCGGAGTTGAATCCGGGTGTTGCCGATTCTCCCCGATGCCCCTCTCCAAGCCGATGGCCGACGGGCGCGATGCGCGAAGAGACGCTCCGCACCGCGTCGCGCGTCGCTCGCCGTCCTCGTTGCGTGCGCGATCGCGCCAGCCGGCGTCGCCGAGCGCGCTGCGGCAAGCGAGGCCGAAGCCACGGCCGCACCGACGCGACGCACGACGATCCGGCTCGACGAGAACGTCGGCTGCGCGGGCGTCTTCATGCAGGGCGGGATGGCCGTCTGCCGCGGCGAGCCCGGCACCCGGATCCGGATCGGCGAGGCGACGACGACGGCGAGCGGCGAGAACGGTGATTTCGTGCTCGGCTTCGATCGCGACGCACCTGTGCGGGAGCGTGTCGAGCTCCTGCTGCCCGACGGGCGGCGAATCGAACGGATGCTCGAGATCGCGCCACGACGTTATGCGATCTCACGCATCGACGGGCTGCCGCCCTCCCAGGTCGACACGTTCACGAAGGCAGAGCTCGCGCGTATCGAGTCCTCCTCGGCGCGCAAACGCGCAGGCGATGCCTCGCGTGCGAAGCTCGACGGCTTTCGCGAGGGATTCCAGATGCCACTCGCGGGACGCAGGACCTCCGCGTTCGGGGCACAGCGCATCCTGAACGGCAAGCCAAAGCGTCCCCACTTCGGCGTCGATCTCGCGGCGCCACGCGGCACGACGATCCGCGCTCCGGCCACGGGGATCGTGACGCTCGCTGACGACGACCTCTACTTCGAAGGGGCGATGATCGTGATCGATCACGGTCAGGGCTTCCTCTCGAAATACCTCCACGTGAGCCGAATCGACGTCGAGGTCGGCCAGCGGGTGGCGCGAGGCGACCCGATCGGCGCCGTCGGCGCGAGGGGACGTTCGACGGGACCCCACCTCTGCTGGCGCCTCAAGTGGCGCGACCGCAATCTCGATCCAGAGCTCTGGCTCGAGCCCAGCGCACGTGCGGCCGCGATCGAAGCCCCGGGGCGTTGACGAACGCGGACGATGGATAGCGATCGCGGAACGTGATCGGACAGGCCGGGTGCGCCCGACGGCTCGCAAAGCACGAGGCGCGAGGGGTGCTGCCCGTCAGCCGGCGAACGGCACCCCCGCGAACCGATCTCAATCGTCGTCGTCGTCGACGATCTTGCTCTCGAACTTCTTCTTGAGCTCGGCCGAGGTCTCCGCCGGGACCGGCATGTACTTCTCGAACTCCATCGAGAACTCCGCCTTGCCCTGGGTCATCGACCGCAGGTCCGTCGCATAACCGAACATCTCGGAGAGCGGCACTTCGGCGTCGACCGTCGAGAAGCCGTCCTCCTCGGTCGAACCGATCACCTGACCGCGGCGTTGCATGATCGTCTTGAGGATCGAGCCCTGGAACTCCGAAGGACCCTCGACCGAGAGCTTCATGATCGGCTCGAGGATCTGCGGCTTGGCCCGTCCGTAGAACTCGCGGAAGGCACCCCGTGCTGCGGCCTGGAAGGCCATCTCCGAAGAGTCGACGGAGTGCGACTGGCCGTCGTTGATCTCGACCTTGACGCCGATCACGGGGAAGCCGATCAGGCGGCCCTTCTCGAGCGAAGCGCGGAACCCCTTCTCGACCGCCGGGATGTACTCCGTCGGAATCGCGCCCCCCTTGATCGAGTTCACGAACTGGAAGTCCTTGTCGCCCTCTTCGTCCGGACCGATCGGCGAGGCGATGCCCGCGACCTTGCCGTATTGGCCCGAGCCGCCGGACTGCTTCTTGTGCGTATAGGAGAACTCGGTCGGCTTCGTGATCGTCTCGCGATAGGCGACCTGCGGCTGTCCCGTCTCGACCTCGCAGCTGTATTCGCGCTTCATGCGCTCGACGTAGACCTCGAGATGGAGCTCGCCCATCCCCGAGATCACGGTCTCGTTGCTCTCCTGGTCCACTTCGCTCCGGAAGGTCGGATCCTCGCGTACGAAGCGACCGAGCGCCTTGCCCATGTTGTCGGCCGACTTCTGGTCGACCGGCTTGATCGAGAGCGATATGACCGGGTCCGGCACGTGCATCGACGACATCGCGACGTTGATGTTGCCGTCGGTGAACGTATCGCCCGAGGCGCAGTCGACGCCGAAGAGCGCGACGATGTCGCCCGCAGAGGTGTCGTCGATGTCCTGCATCTCATCCGAGTGCATTCGGATCAGGCGACCGACCTTCACTTTCTTGCCGGTCCGCATGTTGTAGATCGTGTCGCCCTTCTTGAGCGTGCCCTGGTAGATCCGCACGTAGGTGAGCTGGCCGTAGCGTCCGTCCTCGAGCTTGAACGCCAGCAGCACGAGCGGCTTGTCGTTCTCGGTCACGACCTCGACCTCGGCCTCGTCGTTGTCGAGGTCGACGGCCGTGTTCCTGATCTCCTTGGGATTCGGGAGATAGCGATTGACCGCGTCGAGCAGCGGCTGCACGCCCTTGTTCTTGTACGCCGAGCCCATGAAGACGGGCGTCAGATCCATCGACAACGTGCCCGCACGGATCGCGTCCTTGATCATCTCGGGCTCGACCTTCTCCTCGAGCATCGCCTCCATCAGATCGTCGGAGAACATGGAGACCGCGTCGAGCATGATCTCGCGATACTCCTCGGCCTGATCCTCGAGGTTCGACGGAATCGCCTCCTCGCGCACGTGCTCGCCGTTGTCGCCGTCGAAGTAGTAGGCCTTCATCTCGACCAGATCGACGATGCCCTCGAGGTCGTTCTCGAGGCCGATCGGGATCTGACACATGATCGCGTTGTGGCCGAGCTTGTCGCGCAGCTGGGCCGTCACCTTGAAGGGGTCGGCGCCCGAGCGGTCGAGCTTGTTGATGAAGGCGATACGCGGGACGTTGTAGCGCTTCATCTGTCGGTCGACGGTCATCGACTGGCTCTGCACGCCCGCGACGCCACAGAGGATCAGGACGGCGCCGTCGAGCACGCGCAGGCTTCGCTCGACCTCGACCGTGAAGTCGACGTGGCCGGGCGTGTCGATGATGTTGATCTGGTTGCCGGCCCACTCGCAGTAGGTGGCGGCCGAGGCGATCGTGATGCCGCGCTCGCGCTCGAGCTCCATCGAATCCATCGTCGCGCCGACTTCGTCCTTGCCGCGCACCTCGTGGATCGCGTGGATCTTCCCCGTATAGAAGAGGATGCGCTCGGTCAGGGTCGTCTTCCCCGAGTCGATATGCGCACTGATTCCGATGTTTCGGACCTTTTCGATGTCACCGAGCATCTGCTCTACCTCTGGTCTTGCTCTCGTCCGGCTCTCGCCGTGGTCTGTCGATCGCTCGTCGTCGGCTCGCCCCGGCGACCCGGAAATTCCTGTCGGCCCTTACGTCCGCCCCCACCGCCCGCTTGAGCGATCGGCGCTCTCGATCGAGCGAGCATGCGGCCACACGACTGCGTGTCGTCCCCATCGCACCCGCTCGAGCCAGCCGAGGCCCGAATTCCGGACCACCCCCGCGAACATCGACGGAGCGAGACCGGCTCGCAGCCGCCGATCGCGGCGTCGCGCAGCCACTCTCGCGCTCGCGTGTAGCGCTCGGAGTGCTCTTCCTCGGCGTGTGTTCCGATCGAGGCCGACAGGGGGACCCGGCCCGTTCAGGGCGCGCAAATTAGCGGGACGACGCTGGAAAATCGAGCCCCGGGCCCCCTCTCGGACGATCGGATGACGCTCGGCCGGCACTTCCCCTCGGGGCAGCCAGGCAAGCTAGTGCCGAGCTCGAGCCCCGCTGATGCGCGACGCGAAACTGCGTCGCCTCAGACGAAGCGAGCGCCGGGAACGAGGCCAGCCTCCGCGGCTGCGACCTTCCCGCCCTTTGCGCGCCGCACCTTGGCGATCCGGATCACGCCGTCGCGCACCGCCAGACCGAGGCCGTCGGAATCGAGGGACAGGATCGTACCGGCCGGCTGCCCCGCGTCCCCGCGCGACGCGATGCGACTCCCGAAGAACCGCACCGCTTCGCCGTCGAGCTCCGCCCAGGCACCCGGGCTCGGATCACAGCCGCGCAGGCGTCGGTCGACCACATCGAGCGCCCAGCCGAAATCGAGCCGAGCGGCCGCGTCGTCGATCAAGCCCTGGAAGCTCGCCCCCGCTTCCGATTGGGGCGTCAGTCGCGCCGTGCCCGCGTCGATCGCCGCGACGGTCTCGACCATCCCTTCGACGCCGATCGGATAGAGCTTGTCGAAGTAGAGCGAGGCCATCGTATCGCTCGGCTCGATCGCGACCCCACCCTGCTGTAGATAGAGTGGCCCCGTATCGACGCCCTCGTCGGGCTGGAAGATCGAGATGCCCGACTCCCGCTCTCCCTCGATGATCTGCCAGGCGAGTGCGGCGCCGCCGCGATAGGCCGGCAGGAGCGAGGGGTGGAAGCAGACCGAGCGAGCTCGCGGCGCATCGACGATCTCGGGCGGCAGGATCACGGTCGTGAACGGCAGGACGTTCAGCTCCGCGCCGAGCGCGCGGTATTCGTCGACCCGTTCCACGATCGCCCGGCCCTTTCGCCGGTAGCCCTTGTAGCGAAAGAGCTTCCAGCCGCGTTCTTCCGCGAGGGCGGCGAGCGGGTCGGCGCGACCCCCGCCATCGGGCGGCACGTGCACGCCCACGATCTCGTGGCCGGCCTCGGCCAGACGCGTCGTCACGTCCCGACCGAAGGGCGCCTGACCGAAGACTGCGATGCGAAGCGACATCACCGGACGATATCACGAGCGACCGGCGCGAGCGCCCGTCGCTCGTGCGTTCGGTCGGCGGGACCTCGATCCGCAGGTACGCAGACGTATGACGCGGACGAATCCGCACGACCCGGTATCGTGCACAGATGACCACGGCCGACGCTCGCTCCCGGCACGCCCACGAGGCCGCCGCCCCGATTCGAATCGAGGGCCACTGCGACCCCGCCTTTCGTGCCGTCGAAGACGCCTTCGCCGAGAATTTCCGCTCACGGGACGAGATCGGCGCCGGGCTCTGCGTGCGGATCGCGGGTCGCGCCGTCGTCGATCTCTGGGGCGGCCATTGCGACGCCGACCGCCGCAGACCCTGGCAACGGGACACGCTCGTGAACGCCTACTCCGTCGGAAAGGGCGTCACCGCGATGCTCGTCCTCTCGCTCGTCGAGCGCGGCGAGCTCGACCTCGAGGCGCCGATCGATGTCCTCTGGCCCGAGTTCGCGACGCACGACAAGGGCGCGACGACGCTTCGCATGTTGCTCTCCCATCAGGCGGGATTGCCGGGCATCCGCCACCGCCTCGAGCCCGACGCCATGCTCGACTGGTCGACCATGACGACCGCACTCGCCGAGACCGAGCCCTACTGGCCACCCGGCACGGCCCACGGCTATCACGTCAATACCCATGGATTCCTCGTCGGCGAGCCGCTCGTACGGCGCCTCGGCGTGCCGTTCGCGACCGCACTTCACGAACGACTCACGGGGCCGCACGGGATCGATTTCTGGATCGGCCTAGCCAGCCGCGAGCACCCGCGCGTCGCCTCGATCGTGACGCCGGCCCGTTCGGAGGTCGTCGATCCTCGAGCGACGGCGCGGGAGCATTTCGGGAGCGGCGACGACGCGACCGACGCGATGCTCGCGAACGTCTACTTCAATCCGATCGGGCTGTCGGGAGCCGGCTACGTGAATCGCCCCGACTGGCGACGCGCCTCGATCCCTTCGACCAACGGCCACGGAACGGCACGGGCCGTCGCCGCGCTCTACGAGCTCTTCATGGTGCGCGATGCGAGCCAGGACGGAATCGTCGGTCCCGGCCTGCGCCGTGAAGCGACTTCGATCGTCGTCGACGGACCCGACCGCGTGCTCGGCAAGCCCTCGCGCTTCGGCCTCGGCTTCCAGCTCAGCCAGCCGACGCGCCCGATCGGGCTCGGCGAGCGCGGATTCGGCCATTTCGGCTACGGCGGCACGCTCGGCTTCGCCGACCCCGAGAGCGGCGTCGCCTTCGGCTATCTCATGAACCGCCCCGGCGAGCGCTGGCAGACGCCCCGTACGAATGCGCTCGTCGAGGCCCTCTACGAAGCGCTCGGCGACCGCGATCGGGTGCGTGATCCCGCGCGTGTCGGACATGAGGGCGGATGATCCAAACGCGCGTCGCGGCGCGAGAAGGCGAGGAATCGATGGGCAGATTGGTCGACGGCGTTTGGCATGACGAGTGGTACGACACGGAGGCGACCGGCGGACGATTCGAGCGCAAGGAGAGCTCTTTTCGGGAGTGGATCCGCGCCGACGGCTCGACGCCCCATCCGGCGGAGCCCGACCGCTATCACCTCTACGTGAGCCTCGCCTGTCCGTGGGCACACAGAACGCTGATCGTGCGTGCACTCAAGCGGCTCGAGACCGTCGTCGCAGTCTCGGTCGTCCATCCGTACATGGGCAAGCACGGATGGTCGTTCTCGAACCCCGACGCCACGCCGGGTGTTTCGGGCGACCGGCTGCACGGTCGCCGCTACCTGCACGAAGTCTATACGGCAGCCGACCCGGACTACACGGGCCGCGTCACGGTACCCGTCCTCTGGGACCAGCATCGCTCGACGATCGTCAACAACGAGTCCGCCGAGATCGTTCGCATGCTGAACAGCGAATTTCGGAATACCAGCGGCGCCGACTCGACCCCCGATCTCTATCCCGAGTCACTCCGGGAAGAGATCGACGCGATCAACGCCGAGATCTATCGCGACGTGAACAACGGCGTCTATCGCTGCGGCTTCGCAACCCGACAGGCGGCCTATGAAGAGGCTTTCGTCGCGCTTTTCGAGGCGCTCGACATGCTCGACGAGCGTCTCTCCTCGCAACGTTTTCTCGTCGGCGACCGCCT
Organism: Myxococcota bacterium; assembly: GCA_965223565.1. Lineage (GTDB taxonomy): Bacteria > Myxococcota_A > UBA9160 > UBA9160 > UBA4427 > UBA4427. The sequence goes on from CBDCWV010000016.1 coordinate 103,969, forward strand.
GACGGAAGCCGACGTGCGCCTGTTCACGACCCTCGTTCGCTTCGACGCGGTCTACGTCGGCCATTTCAAATGCAATCGCCAGCGGATCGAGGACTACACACATCTGTCGGCGTACCTCCGCGACCTGTACCAGACACCGGGATTCGCCCCGACCGTCGACTTCTCACATATCAAGCGTCACTACTACGAGAGCCACACCACGATCAACCCGACGGCGATCGTGCCCATCGGCCCCACGCTCGACCTCGCGCGACCACATCATCGCGAGGATCTGACCGGCTGAGCGTCTCGCGTCGATCGATCCGACGCACGTCTTCGGAGAGACCCGCGGCTGGCAGCACACGCCGCCCTCAGAGCGGCACCCGGCTGCGGTCACCGACGCGGCCCGACGGGCGGGCGGGCTGCCCGACGGCGAGGGTATGCGGCGGCAGTGAAGCGGTGACCAGGGAGCGGGTCCCGACGACGCATTGCTCGCCGATCTCGACTCCGCGCAGCACCGTCACGTCCGCCGCCAGCCAGCAATGGTCGCCGATCTCAACGGGCGCGATCCGCTCCGGCCGCTCCGAATCGAGCGCATGCTGGTCGGCGTCCAGGACCCGCGAGCCCATGCCGATCCAGACGCGGTCGCCGATCGTGACCGCCCGCTTGGCGCTCAGATGGCAGCCATTGAGAAAGCCCTCGCGACCGATCCGAAGCCGAGCGCCCGGGAACGCGAAGAGCAGGACGGGTGCGATGTCGGTTCGGAGCCAGGTGTCCGCACCGATCTCGACCTCCGCCCCGTCGGCGACGGAGACGTGCAGACCGCGGGTCCGCCGCTCCGTATAGACGCGAGCCCCGATCGTGAGCCGCGCCGTCGACGCCAGCTCGAAGCGCGCACTCGCGAGATTGCTGCTCGCTTCGGGGTCGATCGTGAGGCCCGGATGGCGCGCAACCCGCCGCGCCAGGCGCGCGCGATCGAAGGCCTGGATCGCCTTGAGCCGAATCCGTGTCGAGAGCGCCGTCATCCGGCTGGCTCCTCGGCTGAGCGACCGCGAGCCTCGGCCCGCCGATCGGGCACCCGGCGAGACGGACGCCGAGCGGCTGCGGGCGGACCGGTGGGCAGGCTCGCCAGGGAGCGAGACTTCAGGAAGAGGAACCGGGCGCCGCCTGCCCTTCCTTCAACCGGAAGGTGATGAAGCCATGGGTCGGGTCGTAGGGCGAGAGGCCAACTGTCACGCGATCCCCGGGGATCACGCGAATCCGAAAGCGACGCATGCGACCGGATAGCTGAGCCGTCACCTGCTGCCCATTCTCGAGCGTGATCTGGTAGCGACCGCCGCCCAGAATCTTGTCGACGCTCCCCGTCGCTTGTATCAGATCATCACGCGCCAAATCGAAACGGTCCTTTCCCTACCCTGCTCACCCCGAATCGGATCGCCTCGGATCGCGGCCGAGCCCGCTCGGGACGCGCGCAGGCTAGCACGAGGGCCGGGGAGCGGCGAACGGCCCCTGGGCGACCCGACACGCGCATGCGTCGAGTCCCACGCTTCACCATTCGTGCGACTTCTTGCTAACTTCCGCGCCCGCGGAGAGGTGGCGGAGCTCGGTTGAACGTGCCTGACTCGAAATCAGGTGTACTCGCAAGGGTACCGTGGGTTCGAATCCCACCCTCTCCGCCATCGAGTCTCTCGCTCCAGAGACTTCCCTGATCCCGTCGCCCGCCGGCCCAGAAAAACTCGTGGGTTCGCGGGGTTCTGCGCGATCGCCGGTCGCTGAAGCGAACCCGCGGAGACTCGGATTCGGGCATCGACGGGGTGTCGTTCGGCGGCGTTCTCTGTGGGCGACTTCGGCGGTTCGCTTTCGCCGTCGATTCGCGATCGCGTTCGGGTCGATCGCTCGGGGGCTCGCCACCGATACCAGCGATCTGGATGTCGGGGTGCTATGCGACGAGGCGATCTCTCGCGAGCTACGATCCGCCATGATCGAAGCGCTCGCCCGCGAGACGGGCCGCCCCATCGACCTGATCGATCTGCGACTGGCTGGCGATCCCTTGCTCGGCGAGGTGCTTTCGAAGGGCGTGCGCGTGCTTTCTAGGGACGATTCCGCCTACGCTGAGCTCCTGCGCAAGCATCTCTTCGACGCGACGGATTTCCTGCCCTACCGAAACCGAATCCTCGAGGAGCGGCGAAGCCGATGGGCGGCGCATTCGACGCGCTGGCGGAGCTCGGCGTGATCGACGAGGCGCTTGCGGCTCAAATGAAGGCCGCGGTCGGGTTTCGGAACATCGCCGTTCACTCCCACCGGCGAATCGATTGGGAGATCGTCCACCGGCTCTGCCAGGACAACGTCGAGGACTTTCGGAAGTTCGCGGGGGAGATCGCACGGCAAGGCAGCGAGTAGCGGTCCGAGCCCGCGGACCAACCGATCAACGTCACTCCCGGAAGCCCATCGAAGTTCGCATCACCCGTAGTGTGCCAAACTCAGCCCGTCGATTTCATAGGTAGGTTCAACAGGTTGAGAATTCGACCGGAATGCCGACTTCAGACGATATCGGCACGCCCCGACGGGACTAGCGTTGGCCGATGACGCCATTGCCGCTGCAAACGCGGGCGGGAACACAGCGTCGAGCAACGACGGAGTCGGATTCGAGGCGGGATTCGACTGTCGCCTCGAGGACAACGTCAGCACGCAAGCCGGCAGTAGCGGCTTCGAGACGGGGAACGACGCATCGCTCACGAACAACGTGGCGCGCAACAACGGCGGCGACGGAATCCAGGTACTCGACGGATCCCTCGTCCAACGCAACGCCGCCCGCACCAAAACCGTGTCTGTTACCAAAATTCGTCCGGACCGGATCGTGGCTGGTCGGAGGCTGGGTTGACGTGATGATCAAGCCGCGTCCTGCCATTCGTAGCGATGATGCAGCCCCTCCGACTCTCGGAATGCCGACGGCTTGGACAGTCGGCGAAGATTGGTACTGGACGGCTCGACCCTTCGGTGAATCCCGCAGCTCCGTGTGGACTCGGTCGGTGTTGTAGTAGTCGACGTACTCCTGGAGGAGGCGTCGAAGCTGGTGCTCGTTCAGAACGATCACGTGATCGAGCAACTCTCTCCGGGCGCTCCCAACCCATCTCTCGGCGATCCCGTTCGGCCATGGGCTCCGGAATACCGTTCGCCGCGGCTCGATCCCGAGATTTCGGATTGCCTCATCGACCCGGTCTGAGAAAATGGAATCGTTATCGAAGATGAGGAAACGAGGAGCCGTGTCGTCTGGGAACGCCTCGCGAAGCTGTTGCCTGACCCACGATGAGGTCGGGTGCTCGGTGACATCGAAGTGGAGGATTTCTCGGCGTCCGGCGGGACGATGACCAGGACTTCTTTCGATCCCGACCAAGTCCGAGACAGCATGACCCAGAAGCCTCGGTCGACTGGCGTGATCCGTGGCCGGTGGCCCTTCTCTGCGAAGGTTGCGAGCTGCTGGCGAAGAGCGAGCTCGACGATGGCCTGCTTGGCTCGGCTTCGGAAGAGTGCGGGAATGCAGCGAAGAACGATCGTCGCGAGTTCGAGCAGGTGCCGCATCGCGAGGCGCATTCTGCACGGTTTCGAGACTCAGTACGAGACTGAATCTTCGCTCGCGACCGGACTACCATGGCCCGTTGATCGCTCGAGCACGGGGTCGGAAGAGCTCAATGATTCTGGGCCGGACAAATTCTGGAGACGGACAGGATATCCAGCACATTCTCGCGGCGCGATCGTCGGCGAAGAGTGACTGCAGGTGAATCTCGCGAAGGTCGAGTCGATTCACGCCTAACGACCCGGCTCTCCTTCACGTTCGCCCGTCATTCGCGACGGCAGTGGTGTCGCTTGCGAAGCTGATCGCTGGCTGCCATGTGGTGAGGAGATCCCCCGGAAAACATCCGAGGCCGGCGCTCAGGTGTACTCTCCGCCGCTCGCCGCGATCTCCTCGCCAGTGATCCAGCGCGAGGCCTCGCTCGCGAGGAATGCGACGACGTCGACGATGTCCTCGGTCTGGCCGATCCGGCCCATCGGAATGAGCGAGAGGAGATGGTCGCGGGCCTCGCCCTGGATGTGGGCGACCATGTCGGTGTCCACGATGCCGCAGTTGACGGTGTTGATCGTGATGCCCAGGGGCGCGAGCTCCGTGGCGAGACATCGGGTGAAGGCGTCGGCGGCCGCCTTGCTCCCGGTATAGGCCGAGAGACCGGCCTGTCGGATTCTCGACGCCATGCTCGAGATCGAGATGATCCGACCGCCCTCACGCATCATCCGGACGGCGTACTGGGTCGTGAAGTAGAGCCCCCGCGCGTTGAGGTCGAAGCACGCGTCGTATCTCTCGGGCGTCATTTCGAGCAGACTCGGAAAGCCGTCCGAGCCACAGCCGGCGTTGTTCACGAGGATGTCGAGGGTCTCGAAGCGTCCGCGGAGCTCTTCGAAGAGCGCCTCGATCGATTCGAGCTTCGAGCCGTCGGCCCGGATGGCGAGCGCCGATCCACCGCCCCGCTCGATCGTCTGGACGACGTCGTTCGCCGCCGCGGCGTTCGCGACATACGTGAATGCGACGCGCGCGCCGTCTCGCGCGAAGCGCTCGGTGATCCCGCGGCCGATGCCGCGCGAGCCACCGGTCACGAGTGCCGTCCTGCCTTCGAGCGTTGCCAATCTCACCGCCCCCCGCCGAGATCCATTCGATGATGATCGCCGGCACCCCCTTTCGCCGCGCGCTCAGGTCAGCATCTCGAGCGACCAGTCGAGCAGCTGCGAAATGCTGGCTTCGACTCGGTCGACGTCGACACCCTCCTTGGCGACTCGCCGATTGTTCTTCACGATCAACGCCGAAGCGGCCGCCTGCTTGTAGCGGACGAGCGCGCCGAACCACCCGAGGTCGTCGACCTTGCGGCCGGCAGCCTCTTCGTAGGCGGCGACGAGCTCTTTCGCGGTCGGCATCCGGGCCTGCCCCTCGGCACGAGAGGTCGGATGACGCGGGTCGCTGTTCAGCAGGAACCAGGCGAGGTCGAGCCGGGGATCGCCCAGCGACCAGATCTCCCAGTCGATCAGCGCGCCGATCTGCGTTCCCTCGATCTGCATGTTTCCCAGCCGATAGTCGCCGTGAAGGATGACGGGCGGGAGCGACTCGGGCAGGGCCTTCTCGAGCTTCTCCTGGGCGCGAGGCGCGCGGCTCCCGCCGCGCAGGTCGTCGTCGACGGTCGAGAAGGCCTTCGTCCAACGACCGACTTCACGGACGAGATCCGTTTCGCGCTCGTCCGACAGCGCGCTCACAGGGGATCGATGCAGCGCAGCCAACATGCGCGCGGCAGCGAATGCGCGGGACTGGATGACCTCGGCGGAGAGGTCCGGTCGCGGCGGACTCAGGACGGGCTCGTAGGACTCGCCCGGCACGAAGTTCATTACGAAGAGCGGCGGGATCTCCGGAGGATCGCCTTCACTCGTGCCGAGGACGCGTGGCACCGCGACGCCCGGCGCCTCAGCGAGCACGTCGAATACCTTCGCCTGGCGCAATACGTCCCGGTTTCGGACGGGCTCGAGGCCGGGAGGCGCCACCTTGAGCACGATTCGCTCCTCGGGCGTGCCCATGAGCCGAGCCGAGTAGGTCAGGCTGGAGTTACCACCTAACAGGGGCTCGACATCCCGCACGCGCACGGGGCCGCCTCGTCGCGCCGCGGTCGCTTGCTCCGCCCGGCGCGCGAGCTCTTCGGGGGCAATCGCCGGGCCGGCACTCGTTTCAGCCATCAGGCACCTCGGACGCGACTGGACGGGCGCCGGCCAGGGGCTCTTCGGTGGCCCGTGCCGGGCGCGAATCTCTAATCGGCCCTCGCCGCTTGCGACAGTATAAATAGGTTAGACAACTCGAGGGAGGATCGGCAATCGCCTGGGATTTCGACACGGAGCCCGAGTTCCAACGTGAGCTGGACTGGATGGACGAGTTCGTGCGTGAGGAGGTCGAGCCGCTCGATCTCATCCTCGGTCACGCCTTCGACGTGTCGGATCCCCGTGCCCAGAAGGTACTGCCGCCGCTCAAGAAGCAGGTGAAGGAGCGGGGCCTCTGGGCCTGTCATCTCGGGCCGGAGCTCGGTGGCCCCGGCTACGGCCAGCTGAAGCTCGCGTTGATGAACGAGATCCTCGGTCGCTCGCGCTTCGCCCCCCTGGTCTTCGGCTGCCAGGCCCCGGATACGGGAAACGCCGAGATCCTGGCCCACTACGGCTCGCCCGAGCAGAAGCGGTGGTCGCATCCACCATGCGATGCGAACGGTCGCGCAGGTCCGAAAGGCCTTCGACTTGCTATGCGAGCGCGCGCTCTCCCGAACCGTACGCGACGGACGTCTCGCGGACTTGCAGATGACACAGGAGAAGATCGCCGACAGCTGGATCCGGATGGAGCAGTTTCGACTGCTCGTGCTGCGAACGGCGTGGAAGATCGACAAGTACAACGACTACAAGAAGGTGCGCGGCAATATCGCGGCGATCAAGGTCGCCATGCCCAAGGTCTACCACGACGTGACCGAGCGTGCGCTCCAGCTCCACGGTGCGCTCGGCGTCTCGAACGACATGCCGCTCGTGCGGATGATGATCGGCGCGTACAACATGGGAATCGCCGACGGACCGACGGAGGTTCACAAGGTGACGCTCGCCAAGCAGATCCTTCGCGACCACGAGGCCCACGAGGGGCTCTTTCCGAGCACCCATCTACCGACGCTCCGCGAGCAGGCGCGTGCGCGCTTCGCCGAGCTCCTCGAGGCGGAGGTCGGGAACCTCTGAGCGCTCTCCGGGAGGGAGCCGAACACGCCGCCCGATCGGTATCTCGGCGCATTTGCGATACGGGGGCTGCCGTGTTCCCCCACACAGGTCGGCGACACGAGGCGGCATCGAGCGACCGCGCAGAACCGTAGTCGAGAAATGGAGCGAGCATGGAGTGAAACCCCTTCTCGCACGAGGCACAGGCGAACCCCTATCCCATCTATCGCTGGCTACGTGACGAGCAGCCCTGCTATCACAACGAGTCGACTGACATGTGGGCGCTCTCGCGATTCGACGACGTGCTGGGCGCCACCCTCGACCCGAAGACCTACTCGTCCCAGGTGGGGGGACGCGGGCCGGGCAACATGTTCATCAACGTCGACCCGCCGGTCCACACGCCACGGCGAAATCTCATCAGCGCCGTGTTCACGCCGCGTGCGATTGCGAGGCTCGAGCCGTGGATCCGCGAGATCACGCTGAAGCACCACGACGCGCTCGAGGGTCGCGAGCGGTTCGATCTGATTGGCGACTTCGCGCAGAAGCTCCCACTCGAGGTCATCTGTGTGATGCTCGGCATTCCGGAGGCGGACCGGGGACGGCTGCAGTCATTCGGCGACCGCTACCTGGCGCGAGACCCCGGCGAGCGCACGCCCGCGCCGGACGCGGCCGTCGCCTACCAGGCGTTCCTCGACTACTTCGCGCCGATCGATCGAGATCGTCGCGCGAATCCGCGCGACGACCTTCTGACGCGCCTGGCCGGCGGCGAGGTGCGGCACCAGGCGGGTGAGATCGGGCCGATCGACGAGAAGGAGTTCGGCGAGAATGGCTTGATGCTGACCACGGCGGGTAACGAGACCACGACGAAGCTGATCGACAATCTCGTCTTCGAGCTCTGGCGAAATCCCGACCAGCGCACGGCACTCGTCCGCGATCCTTCGCTGATTCCTGCGGCCGTCGAGGAGTCGCTCCGCCACGACGCCCCCTCCCAGTGGCAGAACCGAGTCGCCGCCATGCATCTGGGGCTCGGCTACGGGCACCACATCTGTCTGGGCAAGTCGCTCGCTCGGCTGGAGGGCCGCGTCGCGACGGAAGAGCTGCTTCGTCGCTACCCCGACTACGAGCTGCTCCCCGACGGTCTCCAGCGCACCTACGCCTCGAACGTGTCGGGGTATAGCGCCATGCCGACGGAAGTCGTGATGCGGTAGCACTCGTCACCCGAGGAGATCTGATCGCCGCGTTCGACGGCCTGGGGCTCGCGCTCGGCACCGATCGTGCGCACGTGTCTGCCGATTAGGAGGCTTACTGCCTGGCCCGGTAGTCCGTGGTGATCGTGAACGATGCGCGTAGCGCGAACGCGGCCGCGAGTAGAGCGCCGATCATCACGAGCCCCAGGGAGTAACGAATAGCCTCGCGACCGAAGCTCGGCTGCAGGTAGTCATTCGCACCTCCGATCAAGAGCGGCGCAAGTCCGATCCCGATGAGGCTCTGGAACAGTCCGATGATCACCATCGCCATCGCACGCATTCGCAAGGGCGACAGTGTCTGCGCGATGGCATAGCAAGGCGGGATGTGAAACGAGATGAAAAACTGGAAGAGGAACGACGCGAAGAGCGCCACGTTGACGCTCTCTGCGAAGACGAAGACCAGACCGCAGGGAAATCCGATGGCGGGACCGGTTGCCGCGATGCGCATGTACCAGCGGATGTCCCTCCTTCCCGCCCAATCGGAGATCAGCCCCCCGGAGATATTTCCGAGCATGAGCGCGGCCATCGTGGCGAGGCCAAAGCCCACACCCGCAGCAGTGCCGGACATCTCGTGTACTCGGCGAAAAAAGGTGGGCCCCCACATCAGCTGGCCGTAGCCACAGAGCGCAACGAAGGCCGTGACGAGCACGACGTATCGATAGGTGGGAATTCGGGTCAGGAAGCGAATGGCCTGCCCGATCTCGGGGCTCTCCTGGTCGTCGACGAGACCATCGGCCGCGCCGCGGACGGGCTCGGGCAGAAACAGATAGACCACCGCGGAGAGCAGCAGTCCCGGGGCTCCGACGATGAAGAAGGCCATTCGCCAGCTGAACGTGTCCGAGAGCCATCCGCCGGCGATGACGCCGAGCCCGACGCCCAAGGAGCTGAACGCGGAGAGAATCGCCAATACCGTCGCGCGAGAGGCGAGCGGATAGAGATCCGAGAGGATCGACTGGCTCGTCGGATTCGCTCCGGCCTCACCGATCGCGACGCCGACGCGGGTGATCGCGAGCTGCGTGAACGATTGCGCGACGCCGCCGAGCGTCGTCATCGCGCTCCAGAAGCTGAGGCACGCGGCCAGCACGACCTTGCGTGATCCGCGATCTGCCCACCGAGCCAGGGGGAATGCGGCCGTGGCGTAGAACGAGGCGAAGATCAGACCCGTCAGAAGGCCCATCGCCGTGTCCGAGGCACCGAAATCTTCTTTGATCGGATCCAGGACGATCGTGATGATCTGTCGATCCACCATGTTGAGCACGGCGGCTGCGCACAAGATCGCGAAAGTGAAATGCCGGCGCGTGTGCGGCTCCAATCAAGAGACCTCCGTCTCAATCCGCGACTCGAGCGAGAGATGGAAGCGTTCGTCGAGTTGGCGAAGTCGACGGCGGCAACTTCGCCACACGCCGCGGTCGATCGATGCTGTTCCCACAGCGGCTAGTTGGCGGCTTCGCCCCCGTCGACGAGATGTGACTTGCCCGTGACGAAGCTGCTGTCGGAGCTCGCGAGAAAGAGCATCACACTGGCGATCTCTTCGAGCTGGGCGAAGCGTCCCATGGGAATCTTGGGAAGCAGCTGCTCTCTGACCTTCTCATCGATCCGCATCAGCATCGGCGACGAAGTGGGGCCGGGATTGATCGAGTTGACGCGGATGTTCATCGGCGCGAGCTGCTTCGCTGCGGAGCGAACGAGGCCCGTCACGGCCGTCTTGCTGGTCGTGTAGGCGGCGACGCCTCCTCGCGTCGAGGCGATCGAGGAGGTCACGACGATGCTCCCGCCGCCTCGTCGCTCCAGAGCAGGTGCTGCTGCGCGGATCGCGTGAAAGGGCCCCTTGAGATTCACGTTCATCACCTCGTCGAAGCTCTCTTCGCTGATCTCGAGCAGAGGCGACTGATCCCCCTCGATCCCGGCGTTCGCGAGTACGATGTCGAGGCCGCCATAGCGAGCCTCCGCCGCCTCGACCATGGCCAGATTGTCCTTCGCGCTCGTGACGTCGGCGACGAACTCGCTGACCTCGTCGGACCCGATCTCCGCAAGCGCCATCTCCAGGCCGCGCTCGTCCCGATCGACGATGAGGACTCGGGCCCCTTCAGCGGCGAAGAGCTTCGCCGCCGTTCGCCCCATCGCCCCCGCGCCGCCGGTGATCAGGGCGACCTTTCGAGCCAGTCGATCCATGATGTGGAGACTCCCTTTGGCGTCCGTCGGGGGCTACGATCGCTGCGGCCTTCGATCGCGGTGGGCGCCCGCTTGCGAAAGGAAGCGCAAAAGGAAGCGAGCGGCACTCTCCATCAGAGAGTGCCGCTCTTCGACGTTTCCGGTGCGCCGAGCGCGTCGAGTCAGGCGGGCACCGGTCGGACCCGACCCGACGACGTCGCCGCAAGACTCTCGACTACTTCCGTCGACTGCGCGAGACGCCCGCGAGGACGAGGGCCAATGCGCCCAGACCCACGCCCGCGAGAGCCGCTGGCTCGGGAACGTTCATCGAAAGCACGTTGGCGCGAACCAGCGTACGCCCGCCGGTCAGCGTGTTGTAGAGCAGCGGCGAAACGAGCGTGATATTGCCCGTTCCGGCGTTCGGTCCGGAGGTCACACGGTCGTCGCTGCCGGTGACCGTCACCGCCTGGAAGGGCGGGACGCCGAACTGCGTCTGGGAGACCGTGAGCATGCCCGTCGTCCACATGTTTCCGAATGCAGCCGTGGGCGTCATGACGGAAGACAGGAGGGCGGCCGGCATCTTCGCGGGCGTCGAGTAGCGGAGCTGCGTTCCCGCGACGTCGATGCGCGTCACGGGGTTGGCGGCGGATCCACCACCGATGAAAGAGAACGGGGCCGCGAAGAAGAGCGAGGTCCACCGGGTCCCCTGGGTGTTCTGCAGGTTGAGGAGGCCAACCGAGCCTGGCCCCAGCATGCGCATGGCGCCGCCGAACTGGTTCGCCCCCGGCGTGACGGCGATTCGGCCATGGTACGGGAAGCCCTGGGTACCCGAGGTCGCGGATCCGGCGCCGGAACATGCGCCGACGGCGGGCCCGACCGCCTCGGGGCAGAACTCGAACTGGCCGGGGCCACCACCCTCGGATAGAACGGCAGCTTCGTTGAACGCCGAGTGCATCAGGGTCAACGAGAAGAAGTTGGGATTGGGGTGCGGAAGGCCAACCGCGCTCGTGGTCGCGCCGATCAGACCAGCAGGAATCGTCAGGTCGAAGGGCGCCGACCCAGTGATGGCCTGACTGATGGTTCGCCCGACGGTCGCCGGCTGATTCACGACACCGCCCAATAGGACCGGTCCGCCGCCGCCCGGATTCGGCTCGGGAGTCGGAGTCGCCGTTCGGTTCTCCCAGTCCGTACAGCAGAACTGTCGGAAGACGGAGCTGATGGCGAAGGTCTGCTGCGCGATCGCGGATTCGGGCATTCCGGCGTGGAATGCGCCTGCGAGCGCAACAATCGAGAGAGATTTCTTCAGCATGGGAGCCTCACATTTCTTGGGTGCCCGTTGCCCGAATCGAGAAATCCATGGCCCCTCTCGCGTGGAGGATCGATTCCCGCTTGTCGAACACGGCAACGCTGGCTAAATCGTCTAAACATCTTTACCACGACAGATAGGCAGGGATCCAGCATTTTGTTTAGGCGGTTTCTGCGAGAATGGGCCGGCTCGAGCAAATCAGATGGCCCCGCGGGGCAAAATCGGCGGGCCGAGCACACTGGGACCGCAGCGGCCCCGGTCCGAGGCACCTCGCTTTCCCGACCCGACCGCACGGCCCCGCCCTGGACGCGGAACGATGAGGATCCGTTGATGAGGGCGAAGCCGTGAGAGGTTTGGGGACGACGCTCGTCTTGACTGTCGCGTTCGCTGCGGGCTTCGCCGGCGGATTCGGCGAGGACGCCGAGAGACGACCCGATTCCAGCGAGGCGCTCTTCGAAGTGACCCGCGAGGCCCTCGGTCGGATCTCAGCCACCGAGCAGACCCACCAGCTCGTCGAGATCCTGGATCGCGCGGGCGTCGAGGATCTCGACCCGGTCACCCGCGCATACGAGTCGACCCATTGGGGCATCGGTCCGCGATCCGCGGCCACGGAGCTGCTGGCCGAGGCCTGGGCGCGAGAAGCGCCCGCACGGGGCTTCGCCCGCGCACAAGGCTGGGACCCTCATTGGGCGCGCGTGTTCGCGACAGATCTCTTTCGGGCATGGGCGCGGCGGGACGGCGTCGGAGCCCAGACCGCAGCGGACGCCGTCGACGACGACGTGCTGCGGAAGGTCGCCGAGCAATCCGTCGCCTACGGACGCTTCGATTCCGATGTCGAGCGCGCGTGGCATGCCTATTGGGAGCGCTGGCCGAAGGGGCAAGGCGGTTTGGATCGGGTCATGCGAGCCGTTGCCGCCCACGAGGGACTCGACCGGATGGCGAGTCGAATCGAAGCCTTGCCAGGCGAGCAGCTCGTTCCCGCGCTTCGTGAAGCGATCCGCTTCGGCGGAGAGCGCGATCCCGAGGCAGCAATCGCCCTCATCGAGCGATATCGCGCCTCGGCGCGAGTGGATTCTCTCCGCCCGATGACGGCACTCGCCCAGGGTTGGGGACAAACCGATCCGAAAGCCGCCACGCTCTGGCTCGTCGAACGTCACCCGAGCCGGGATCGAGACGCCGCCTTTCGTCTGGCGTTCCAATCCTGGGCTCTGCGGTCGGAAGCCGGCGCGGAGGCCATCGCATGGGTCGAGTCCCAGCCGGAAGGAGTCATGAACGCCGTGCTCGACATCTACGCGCGGGCCGTCGCGGGCACGCATCCCGATCGCGCGGTCGAAGCGATCCAGAAGATCGAAGACCCTCGCCGCCGCGCGCGAATCCGCCGCGTACTCGGACATGCGCTGGAGGGTGCGACGGGCGGTGGGGCGGAAGCCAGGGACGATTCGTGAGACGCATCCGCTCTCGTGTCGAGCCACACGCGAAGAGGACCCCTGCCGAGACCGTCGGGCTGCGACCGACGTCGGCTGCGTCTAGCCGAGTGTTCGCTTCGGTCACGCTCGCCGTGATCTTTCTCGTGCCCCTCTGCGGCAACGCCCAGCCTGGGTCTCATGGCGAGGAGCTGGAGGCTCGCTCGCCGCCGCTCGCGTACTACGAGCGCTGGAGTGCCGCGGGGACGTTCAGCATCAACCTCCTCCGCCAGGAGGTCCACGGCCGCGGCGTCAGTAGCCGACGCCCCCGGAACCAGGAGGGCACGCCTCAGTACGGCTCCAAGCTGCTCGTCGAGTACGCATTCGGACTCGCGTTCGACGTGATGGCACCTTCGATCGCAGACGTTCCGGGGCAGCCCCAGCCGGTCGCCTTCGTAGAGGTCTCCCAACCGCTCGGACTCGAGATCGATGCCGCGCGTGAGGGCAGCCCGAACGGCTTCATGATCCCGGAGCTACCGCCTTCGGGCGACAGTGACATCACCGAGGTTGGCGTCGGCGGGCAGGGTCTCAAGACGGAGGCGGAGTATCGAACGCCCGCACTCGTAGCGGGGATCGGAGTCTCCTTCTCCGCGGACGGATGGGGCGAACGATTTCGATTCCGACCGTCGATCCAATACCTGATGCAGCGCGTGGAGCTCGACGGGACCGTACTCGATGCGGACGGCCGTCAACTCGTCGAGTCGGGTGTCGTCATCGAGGACTTCTCGTTGCTGACGCTCAGAGCGACCGGGCAGAAGACGATTCATGGTCTGGGCGGCGGACTCGAAGTCGAGATCGACGTTCTACGCGGGCGAAGGGGGACCCTCTCCATGCTGGCGGGAATTCACGCCTACCGGATCATCGGCAACCGATCGATCCAGCTCTCCGCGAGCGACGGCACTGATACCGCGACCTGGGGCGCGACGTTCGACCCGGTCGTGTATCGCGGGAACGTCGGCTTCCGCTACCGGTTCGACTTCCCCTGACCGGCGGCCGCGATCAATCTGGGGGCGACGCAGTCGATTCCGGTCGAGCCGCGCGACTCGTCGGGCTTCGCGTCACCCGTTGGCGCCTCTCGGCCGCGACGCGCTCGGCGAGGCCCCGCTGCTCGATCCAAGGGTTCGCGGCCTCTGGGTCGTGTTGCTGCCAGACGGCGCCGACCAATGCGGCGACGGCGTCACGTCTCGCGGGGTCTTCGACGCCCTCGACCCATCGAACGGATGCCTGAATATTCTCCTCCCGGTCGCCCTTCGGACGTCGCGCGAGAGAGACAACGTAGAGATCGAGCAGCGGGTCGAATCGGGGATCGATCTTGGCCTCTTCAGGCATCCACGAGAGCGCGGCGTCGCGGTCCGTCAGCAGCCATTTCCGGTAGCCGTCCCGCAGAGCGCGGTCGCGCTCGACGGAATTCGGGAGAGCCGCGAAGGTCTCGAGCGCTGCCTGGCCATCCTTGACCGCCCAGTAGATCGCGACCCGACGAAGCAGCCCGTTGTCGTATGGACCACCCGTATAGCGACGTGCCTCGGCGAGGGCTCTCTCCGGGTCATAGTAGGCGCAGAGCCCTATCGCCGTACGCAGGGCGGAGAGCTTCCAGTCTCTCGGGCTGCCGGGGCGCACGTCGGGCTCGATCGCGGCGACACGCTCGAAGAGCGCATCGAACCCCTCCTTCTCGACGAAGGCCTTCATGACGATGTTCGTCGCGGACTCTCGGGGCATCCCGAGGTCCAGCTTCCGCAAGATCTTCCAGACCTCGGGGTCGTCAGTCTCGGCCCAACCATGGAAGACGGAATCCATTGCCGCGGTCCGGTCCTCCCCGATCCGCGTTTCCGCCCAATGGAAGGCTTCCATCGGCGAACGATGAGCCCATCTTCGAACGACGGCGTCGATCATCAGTGCGCGCATCTCGGCATTCCGCCAGCGCGAGACTCGATCGACGGCGCCCGACGGATCGATCTCGGCCCAGCGGTCTCCGAGCAGCTCGAGGTCGGATTTCGCGACCGGCACGACCTCGATCCGCTCTTCGTAGGCACGCACGACTTCTCCGATCTCGGCGGCGCCTATGCTTCGTAATACCTGGGAGAGAGCGGAAAGCCGCGAGAGCGCGTCGGGATCTTCGAGAGCGTTTCGAACGCGCCCGACCTGCGACGAGCTCCCCCCTGCCTCGTCGTCGTGTGTCGACATTCGCTCGGCGACGGCGCCGCCGATCAGATAGGCGCTCGCGACGAGGCCTGCGATCACGATGCCGTGTACGAGTCGTTGCAACAAATCAGGACCTCGAGTGTTACGGAGCGCCTCGACAGAACCGGATCGAGATTCAGCTGCCCACGCGCACGTCGCGTGAGAGCTCCGCGATCGCTTGCACGGTTTCGAGGTGCTCGGGGAAGGCCGCCTTCGCCCCGAGCTCCACGGCCCGGACGAAGGAATCCCGCGCTGCGCCGAGATGTCCCGCGATCCGGAGCGCGCGTCCCATGTGATAGTGGAGATGGGGGCCGGCATCGTGTTCAGCCGCCCTTCGAAGTGAGGTCAACGCGTCGGCAGGCGCTCCATTCTCCATCAAGATCTCCGTCAGCGTGGATAGCGCCGGAGCTCCGCCCCGAAAACGCACGGCCGTACTCGCGAGACGCACGGCTCGTCGCGAGCCCGAATCGTGTTCGTGTAGCAGGCGCGCCGATGCGATCATCGTCTGGGTATCCTGCGGGACATCGGCGAGCAACCCCTCGAGGCGGGTGATCGCCTCCGCGCGGTCGCCAGCCGCCGCAATGAGCAGCGCTTCCCGCCGGCGAGCGTCGAAGTCGTACGGGTCGGCTTCGATCGCGCGGGCATACAGAGTGCGCGCCTCAGCGATCCGACCCGCCGACTCGGCCACAGCGGCCAGACCTGCCAGCGATCGCGCGTGATCCGGATCGAGCATCAGGGCCGCCTCGAAGGCGTCACGAACGTCGCGAGCTGGCGATCCATCGAGCCCGAGCACAAAGGCCAACACCTCATGGGCGGCCGCCGATTGCGGGTTCTGCTCGACCGCCTTTCGGGCCAACGCGATTGCTTCGTCCGTCCGCCTCGCGGCGTGAAGCGAATGCGTCAGCACTCGCGCCGAGGCGAGGTGGTCGGCGTGCGTGAAGTCGACGTCCGGCTGCGCTCGCAAGAAGCTGACGGCCTGGCTCGCGCCTCCCGTCTCCCAGACGCTCTCCGCCGCCCGCGCAAGGGTCTCGTCGGATTCTTCGCGGGGCCATCGCGCGGCCCGAAACGTACGCACGACTGCCTCCGCCCCGTAGAGCCGACCCGAAATTCGCAGCGACGCCAACCGTCCGTCGAGGTCGCCGGGGTGGCCTTCGACGAAGTGGAATAGCGCCGTGCGTGCTCGCTCGAAGCTCCCCTCGGCTTCGCGGATGAGCGCGAGCCGGTAGGCCGCTGGCGTTTCGGCGGCTTCGATTCGAATCGACTGTCGGTACTCCTCGATCGCGCGATCGATTTCGAGCGCCTGCTCTGCAGCGATACCAGCCAGGTACCGTGCCGTCGCGTTGTTGGGCCACAACCGCTGACCGATGTCGAAATATCGCAGCGCCTGCTCGGGCTCTCGTCGCTCGAGATGCACGAGCGCGCGAGTGAGGGCCGAGAGGGACTCCGGTAGCCGCGTTGCGATCTCTTCGGCCTCCTGGAACTCATGGGCCTGCACGAGCGATTCCGCGTACGAGAAGAGCACTTTCTCGTCCGGCTCAGGGGGCCTCGCGAGTCGTTTCCTCCAGGCCGAGACCGCTTCCTCGGGCGCGCCGAGAGCCAGGTAGTGATGGGCGAGCTCCGTCCAGGCGGCTCCCTGGTCCGGGCCCGAGGCCTCGGCAGATCGAACCAGAACCTGCGTCGCCGCCTCCTCGTCACCGGCATGCATCAGTCTCTGCGCGAGGATCCTGGCGAGATCGAAGGCATCCGGCTCGATCTCCAGCGCAGCCTCGAAGACCGCGTTCGACTCGGAATGCCTGCCCAGAGCGTCGAGAAACGAAGCCGTCGCGCTCAAGAGCGTGCGTGAGTTGGGAAAGGTCTCGCGACACTCCGAGAAACGGCGTTCGGCCTCTTCCGAATCACCGTTTTCGTGCGCGAAGACTGCGCGTGCACCGCAGTACCGCTCGGCGAGGTCTCGCGGAAAGTCGGGGCCAGACCAGATCGAAGAGAGCTCGTCGAAGCCCTCTTCGATCTGGTCGATTCGCTCGAGACCCATCAGCGCTTGAAGCCGCGCGATCTGTGCAGAGACGTGCTTCGGCTCCTGATCGAGGATGCGCTCGGCGTGCTCCAATGCGACGTCGAATCGATTGAGCAGGATCTCCGCCTCCGCCCTGATCTGCAGGGCCGGGATCTTGTCCGGATCCGCGTCGAGCAGGTAGTCGGTCGCTTGCAGGACGAGATCCCGATCGCCACTGGCGGCTGCGGCGCGTGCCAGAGCGATGCCCGCCCGCTCGGACCACGCCGGGTCGTCGCGCGCCACGAAGAAGGGCCACACGGCGAGACTCGGTCGCGAGATCGCCATGTTGGCCTGGCCATAGAGGAACAACAGCTCGGGATCGTCGCTCATCGTCTCCGGGAAGCCCTGGAGCAACTCGGTCGCCTCGCCGACTCTACCCTGCTCGAAGAGCGCCACGATCTCTTCACGACTCGGCTCGGTGCGGCTGCAGGCCACGCCGAGCACGACGAGCATCGCCGCGATCGGCATGCTCGCGGGCGCGTGTCGCACTCGGCTCTTCGTTTGGCCCGGCTCCCGTCGGCGGAGGCACTTCATGTCGGTTTCCATTCCTCGAGTCACGCCCCCAGGCTGACGCCCAGCCACCCGGTCTCGCGACCGGCGCCTCGGCCGCGCGTCCTCGCGCCGGCCATCGCTGCTACGCTGGCGAAATGTCGCGAGGAGTCTTCGACCGTGGATGGCCGTGGTATGTCGCCGCCGCGCTTCTGATTTCGATCTATGCGCTCAGTCTCGTAGAGCGTCGCGCCCTCGACCCCCGACCGATCGGCAGCCTCGACGACGTGGAGCGCCTCGCGTCGCGAAGCGACGTGAACGTGATGTTCGTGCTGATCGACACGTTGCGAGCCGAGAGACTCGGCTCCTGGGGGTACGAGCGCGAGACCAGCCCGACCATGGACTGGCTCGCCGAGTCCGGGATCCGCTTCTCCCGCCATCTCTCGCAATCGTCGTGGACGAAGGCGTCGATGTGGACCGCTCTCTACCCCCAGCGTACGCGGGTCCGCCGATTCAACGACGTGATCTCGCCGGAAGCCACCCTGCCCGCCGAGATCTTCCGAGAAGCCGGCTTCAGGACCGTCGGCCTCTGGCGAAACGGATGGGTCGCGCCGACGTTCGGATTCGAGCAGGGATTCGACATCTACCATCGACCCGCCTCGCTGCCCCTCGGCGAGTCCGAGCTCCGCCAGAACCCGACGATGGTCGCGGCGGGCTCCGATGAGGGACTGCTCGAGTCGGTTCGTTCTTTTCTCGTGTCTTCCCCGCCCGAGCGCCGCTGGTTCATGTACCTCCACCTGATGGACCTGCACCAGTACACCTACGACAGCGATTCGGCCCTCTTCGGGACGACCTTTTCGGATGTCTACGACAATTCGGTGCGACGCGAGGACACGGTCGTCGCCGCGCTGGTCGACGCGTTGATGAATGCCGGCGTATTCGACGAAACCGTGATCGTGATCGCATCGGATCATGGCGAGGCATTCGGGGAGCGCGGATTCGAGGGACATGCGCAGAACGTCTTCCGCGAAACCACGGAAGTGCCGTTGATCGTCTCGTTCCCCTTCCGTCTCGAGTCGGGCATCGTCGTGAGCAGGCGGACGCGCAACATCGACATCTGGCCCACGCTTCTGGACCTCTTCGGCCTGCCCGAGATGAGCGACGTCGACGGCGAATCGATGCTCCCGATCATTCGAGCCGCCGCGCGCGGCGAGCGACCGGACGACGAGTCTTCGCCATCGTTCGCGGAGCTCGACCAGCACTGGGGGCGACCCTCGGAGGAGTACGCCCCGACCGTCGCTGCGACGCAAGGCGACTATCGGTACCTCCTCTGGACCAAGGGCGGGCGGGTCGAAGCGCTCTACGACGCGGCGTCCGACCCGAAGGAGCTGACCGACGTGCTTCGGGCGCGAGACGACGTCGCAGAAGCGCTGCGCGAAGCCGCTCGTGCCTACCTCGAGGAGAGCCCGGCTCCGCCCTGGGGAGACGACGCGCCGACGGTCGAGCTGGACGAGATGCAACTGAATCACCTGCGAGCGCTCGGTTACAAGATCTAGCACGCGACCACGCACCCGGCGTTCTAGTACTTCACGCCGACGGAGATCCCGTACGTCCGCGGATCTCCGACGAAGCTGTTCACCTGATCGAAGGCCGTACTCACGTCGAGCACGTTCCGCTTGTAGACCTCGTCCGTCAGATTTCGCACCCAGCCCGCGACCGAGATCATGCCGCTGGCGTCCTCGTACGTGAGGCGTAGGTCGTGGAGCGCGTAGGCCCTCTGGCCGACCGCGTACTCCGAGAGCTCTTCCCGCGTGACGACGTTCGGCGTGCCTCGTCCCTGCGACGGGTCGAAGAAGATGTCGTCCTTCCACGTCATGTCCCAGCGCGGGGTCAGGGATCCGAGCGATCCGAGCTCCAGCCGCCATTCGATCGCCACGGTCGTCTGGAATTGGGGCGTATTGGGGAGTCGGTTGCCCGTGAAGTCGACGAGCGCCGACCCGACTCGCACGACGAGCGGGTCATTGCTCGGAAGAAGGAAGGAGCGTATGTCGGAAAAGTCGAGGAACTCGCTCTCGAGCCACGCAAAGTTCATCGTCAGCCGAAGCCCGGAGATCTGTTCGGGCACCCAGCCGAGGTTCAGCAGTGGCTTGAGCTCCAGATCGGCTTCCAGGCCATAGATTCGTGCATCGTTCGCGTTGATCACCTCCAGCTGCGGAGGGGAGCCCGCCTGCGCTTCGATGAGAAAGACCTGGTAGTCGGCGTACTTGTAGTAGAAGGAGTTCACCGAGAAACCGAGAGCCTGGTCGAAGAGGTCTGCTCCGAATCCAACCTCGATGGCATCGATCGTTTCTGGCTTGGCGACCGTCGGCGTGCTCGTTGCGATGTTCCGTCCATCGGTCGTCCTGACCTCGAGCACGCTCGCATTGATGTGCCCGGCCTTCCAGCCCCGTGTGTACTTCGCGAAGGCGTAGAGATCCTCGGTCATGTCGTGCGTGACCTGTAGACCGAAGGTCGGTGCCGACCACGTTCGCGTGAGTTCAGCCGGGTCGGAAGGCGTCGGCGGGCGATTGCGGTTCTGGATACGTTGGACACCAAGCTTGAAGTCCTTGCGCTCCCAGTTGACTCGCACGCCTCCCTCTACCGTGAGGTCCTCGCGAATCTGCCATTCGGCATTCGCAAAGACGCCGAAGCTGAAGAGGTCCTGGTCATAGACCTGAATGAGTTCGCGTCGGGGCGACTGCGACGTCTCCAGCAGAATCAGCGATTCCGTCTCGAGGATCTCGGCGAGAAAGTAGGCGCCGCCACTCAAAGTCATTCCCAGATCCTCGAGTCCACCGCTGATCCCGATATTCTGACTGAGCTGCAGGGAATCGTCTTCGCGAAACGTGTGAATGGAGGGATTGGGGCCGAAATCGAAGTCGGTATCGCGCTCTCGATCGTACCGCTCGACGGCAGTGATTGACTTGAACGTGACGTCCTCGAAGTCCACGTCGAATCGAACGAAGCCCCCGAATTGCGTGAGAACTTCGTCTCCGATCAGGTCGTAGTCGTTCTCGAAGGGGTCGGCCTTCTCGATGTCGCGCGTGACGATGTCCTGCGTGATGTTCCGAGCGAGCGTCACCCGATCGTTGTTGTTCGATCCCGGGGGTGGATTCGCATTCAGCAAATCGCGCTGCTCTTCGAAGAGTCGCGCGACGGCGGGATCGACGTAGCGGCTGGCAGTCAAACCGGCGCCCTGCGCGGTCCCGACCACCTGGCCGAGGGGGGACTTCTGATCGATGCGGGCGACATGTCCGTTCACGAGGACGTCGAGCTCGAATGCGTGTAGCTCCGGCCGGTAGCGAACCTGCGCACGCGCAGCCCACCGGTTCAAATCGTTGGTCTCGGAAGGCAGGTTGTCCGGAATCACGCCGCTCACGGTTCGAGACTCGCCGCACACGTTGCTGCCGACGACGTCGCCAACGATCGACCCGCATCGATTTCCCACGAGATCATTCCGGGCAGTGCTACGAAACGCCAACCGCGCGGAGAGTCGCTCGCCGAGAATCGGAAAGCCGAGGGCACCTTCGATGTCGCGGTACTCGAAACGTCCGAAGTCCGAGCGCACGAAAGCCGAGTACTCTCCGTCAGGCTTCCTGGAGATGGTGTTGATCATGCCGCCCGAGGCGTTGCGGGCGTCGATATGGGCTTGCGGTCCGCGCAGGACTTCGACCGACTCCGTGTCGAAGAGACTCGTCAGCTGAATGGCGGGTGCATTGATCGGTACGTCGTCGACGTAGATCGCGATCGCGCCCGCCGCATTCGAGTTGGCGTCGTTGAGTCCGACGCCTCGGATGAAAAAGGTCGGCGTCGTCGCCGCGGTCGTGTTGATTTCGAGATTTGGCGTGAATCGAGCGAGGTCCGAGACGTCTTGCGCGCCGATCGCCTCGAGCTCGCTCGAGTCGAAGGCAATCGCCGAGGTCGTGACGTCCGAGATCAGTCCAGCCACACCGGTCGCGCTGACCACCATCTCCTCGACGCCAGCCCAGGGATCGTCGATTTCGCCACCCGAGGCGTCGTCCTGTGCTCGAGCGGGCGAACCGGGCAGAACGAGGACAGCCGCAGCAAGGGCAGCGACGGAGACCCGAGCCGGACGAACGCGGGGACGCCAGGTTGCGGGCGACCGCCGGCAACCCGCGCACCGGTCGAACGGCGAACGTCTCGAGCAGCGAATGGGATTGAGCGCCGGCATCTTCGCTACTGGCCCTTCTCTCGAGACTGCCGGCGGAGACGCTCGGCCTCGCGTCTCAATTCGAATCTCTCGTCGACGCCACGCGAATGTCGTTCTGCAGATTCGAGTACCGAGACTGCGCGATCGAGCTTCCCGAGCTCGGCGAGCAGGCGACTCAGCGCACGAGCCGCGACCGCATGACCAGGCACGCGATCCAGGACGATTTCGAGGCTCGCGATCGCGCTCCGGCGAAGCCCAGCCGCTTCGCTCGGTTCGGAGACTTCGGCGCGCCGATCCAGCAGCATCGCGCGGCGGACCCGTGCGCGAGGATTGTCCGGCGAGAGGTCGAGAACCGCAGCATTCGTGTCCAGCGCGTCGTCGAGGCGTCCATTGCGTTCGAAGAGCATGCCGAGTCGCCGCAGGTCGTCTTCTCGCGGAAAGATCTCGACGGCGCGGCGGTAGTCCGCGATGGCACCTTCGTCGTCGTCGGCACGGAGTCGCGCCTGCGCCAGCGACGCGAAGGCGTCAGGCGATTCCCGTCCGATCCACGCCAGTCGTTCCGCCGCCGAGCGTTTGGCGGCATGGTCCACGTCCATCGAGTAGATCACATGGCCGAGATGCAGCGCATACGCGGTCGTGGCGAGGCCGCAGAGTCCGGCCACATAAACCGGCGTACCGAGACCCTCGGTGATCTTCGGCGGGTCATCGCCTTCGATCCTCGAGCGATCGGAGGTACGCAGGAGCGCCTCCGCCACGCGGGAATCTCGCAGCTTCCAGATCGCCCCATCGAGGACGAAGTGGTGCAGGTTGACCGCGGAACTCACGACGGAGAAGAGCCCGATCGAAAAGGGGAGATTGCCCAGCAGGGAAGGAGAAAGCGCGATCGCGGGGATGAAGAAGATGGCGGCTCCCGCAAGGGTCGCCTTGATCAAATAGCGATCGAGGCGGAACGCGCTCGATTCGCGGCGTGCGAAGTGGCTCGAAATCCAGAGGTACTGAAGCGCATGCGCGGCGCTGATCCAGATCGACATCAGGACGATCGGTTGTAGTGAGGAGGCCATCGTACTCTCGACGACGCGTGGGATCGCATACCAGAGGGCCTGCGTCGACACGAGGAGCGCGGGCGGCACGAGGTCGATCCAATGCCTGGACCGCTGAACGAGTCGATATGCGACGAACAGGAGCCCCGCGCCGTAGAGGGCGAAGAGGTACCAGACGGCATGAGCGATCCACGCCTCCGGGATACCAAGGCGCAGGAGCTGGACGGAATCGGTCACACCCGTGACCTCGACCGCATAGGAAACTCGCTGGACGCCGCCGTGCAGAGGGAGAACGGAGATCAATGCGGATAGGACGAAGCTGGCGTGGAAGATCCGCTTCGTGAGACGGTCGATCGGAACGGCCCGGCGCCCGAGGAACATGAGGGCCAGACCGTAGTTCTGGCCGGCGAAATGCCACGGCGCCCACGTGACGTAGGCCGTCACCAGTAGCGATCCGACCCAGGTCGCGTGGACCCCGATGCCGGTCAGTGCCACCAGAGCGAGCGAGGTCCAGACTGCGACGGTCGCGAATCTCTTGCGTTCCGACCGTTTCTCGTAGACGCGGAGGAGCGTGGCGCCATAGTGCGGGCCACTCACGAGCGTGCCGATCGCGATAACGACCATGGGTGGCCATCGCATCCAGTCTTCCGAGATCGCGAAGCTCACGAGCAGGGGAACGACGAGCATATACCCGAGCCCGCATCCGAGGAGCAGGTCGAACGACCGACTCCATACCCAGGTCGAGTCGCTCCGCGCGGGTTGCCGACCAAAGGCGGCGACGCTCATCGAACCGCCTCCGACCGCGATCGCGGTCGCCTCGCGCAAGGCGACACCGAGGATGCGTGCGCGACCTCGAGCGCCGTGCGATCCGCGACTCGGATCAGCCGTCGCGTGGCGCGGCTGGAGACTCTGATCGTGCCGCCGTGAATCGACATAGGGTGCAAAGCACTCGTGCTGGGAGTCTCGGGAGCCAGGCGTGCGGACGTGCGCTCGATCGACGTGAGCGTCGACTCGACTACTCGAACAGGTCGACGACTCGTTTCCTGCCGGCGCGGTCGAGGAGGACCTCGCTCGCGTTCTGGACGTGACGCCGCCAGTGCGCTTCGGCGCCCTCCTCGTCCCCCGCTTCGATCAGCTCGACCAGCTTTTCCTTCGAGCGGATCGCCTTCCGCGCCTGCTTCGGATTCGAGTAGACGGACATCGAGCTCTCGACATGCCGATCGATGATCTCGCTCAGTGTCTGGAACATCAACGCGAGCGTCTCGTTGCCTGCGCACTCCATCACGAGCTCGTGAAATCTCGTCGTCAGCGCTCCGAAGCGATCGGGGTCATCCAGTGCGGCCTTTTCCTCCTCGATCGAGCGACGGAGTCGCTCGCAGGCCTGCGCATCGCGGCGTTGGGCGAGCGCGCGAGCCGCGGGCGGCTCGATGACGATGCGAGCCGCCTGGACATCTTCGAGCGTCGTGCCTCGATGTTGGAGACAGAACCCCGCGTGTCTCGCGACCGTGGCGGGGTTGGGGGCGTGAACCTGTGCGCCGCCACGTGAGCCACGTTTCGTCGAGATCAGGGACTCCGACTCGAGGATCCGAATCGCCTCTCGAAGCGTGGGCCGAGACACGCCGAATCGAGCGGTGAGCATGCGTTCCGGGGCGAGGTTCTCGCCTTCTCGCAATTCGCCCGTCACGATCTCGCGTCGGATCCGCGAGGCCACGACGTCCGCCACCTTGGGGACGCTGACCCAATCGGCGTTCGAGCGAGCTCGTTCAGGCGAAGCGTCTTCCGGCTCAGAAGAAGTAGGGCGACGGGGCATTCGAGTTCCTCTTATTTCAGAAAGGCCTCTCTTGGAATGGCCTCATTGCAGGGCCTCTTTCACGAAGCCTCATTCGGGTGTGCCGCGGGGATGGGTGGACGCGTACACGAACTCTATCCTATAACTTCACAAGTTGGTTAGATGATTGGATGCCACGGAGTCCTCTTCGATCGGCTCCCCCGAGCGGGTGACCGAGTCGTCGCGGCGACGCGTCCATGGGTTGCCAGACTGTCCTCGAGCGGATGTAGATTCGGGCGCTTCCGCCCCAAGGGGACCGAGGGATGAGCGATGGATCTCGGGCAGCGAGTTCGGAGCGTCATGGCGATCGATCCCGGCGCCGTCGCGATCGAGTTCGAAGGGGTGCCAGTCGATTGGGCGATGATGACGCGTCTGGTCGACGGGATCGAGGGCACTCTGCTCGAATCCGGGGTGGCGGCTGGTGAGTCGGTCGGTCTCCTGCTTCGAAATCGTCCGGAGATGGTGGCGGCCATGCTCGCCGCCATCCTGAACGAACGATGCATCGTCACCATCAATCCTCAGCAGGGCGAGGCGAAGCTCACGGAGGAAATCGGCTCGCTCCGGGTATCCGCAATCATCGGCACGGTCGAGGACTGGACGTCGAGCGCGGTACGGGAAGCGGCAGATCTTGCCGGGAGCGTCGCGATCGTCCTGGATCGAAAGGCCGAGCTCCCCGTTCGACGCGTGACCACGCTCGAGCAGCCCGGTCCGGGGCCGCACCACCGGGCTTCGTCGGGTGTCGCCGTCGAGATGCTCACCAGCGGGACCACCGGACCACCCAAGCGAATCGAGCTCCGCGCCGAAGCGCTCGCGAAGTCTCTGCTCAGCGCGGAGCACTACGAGTTGAACCGCCCCGCCGAGCCGACGCTCCGCAAGACGTTCGCGATTCTCTCGAGTCCCGTCGTCCATGTCGGCGGGATCTTTCACTGTCTGAAGGCGGCCGTCGACGGGCGTCCCATCTGTCTCCTCGAGCGTTTCTCGGTCGCCGCCTGGCGCGAGGCGATTCGCAGGCATCGTCCGAAGGTCGCGAGCCTCGTTCCTTCCGCGATGAAGATGGTCATGGACGCGAACGTGCCGAAGGCTGACCTGACGAGTCTGCGCGCGGTGACCTCCGGGACGGCTCCACTCACGCCGGAGCTCCAGGCGGCATTCGAGGAACGCTACGGAATTCCGGTGCTCGCCATGTATGGGGCGACCGAGTTCGCCGGTGGTGTGGCAGGTTGGTCGATTCGAGATCATCGCGACTTCGGCCGGGAGAAGCGCGGATCCGTCGGCCGGGCCCATCCCGGCTGCGAGCTGCGCGTCGTCGATCCCGAGTCGGGAGGGCCCGTCGGCACCGACGAGCAAGGACTCTTGCAGGTCAAAGGCGAGCAGCTTCCGCAGAGCGGTTGGGTCGGGACGTCGGATCTCGCGCGAATCGACTCGGATGGATTCCTGTGGATCCTCGGTCGAGCGGACGGAGTGATCAACCGGGGGGGCTTCAAGGTCGACCCAGCGGCCGTCGCACGAGCGCTCGAGTGCCACGACGCGATACGCGAAGCCGCTGTCGTGGGACTTCCCGACGAGCGACTCGGCGAGGTGCCGGTCGCCGTCTATGAGCTTCGCGGCGACGTCGAGGCGCCGTCCGAGGAGGAGCTGTCCGACTTCGCAAAGGCGCATCTCACCCGCTATTTCGTTCCGACCCGATTCCTCGCGGTCGACGCGATCCCCCGCACACCGTCTCTCAAGCCGAGCGCACCCGCCGTGAGAGCGCTCTTCCTCGACGACTAGAGGGCATCTCATAAACCCCGACCGAGCGAGGTGCGCGAATTCGGCCCGAGCTCAAGGCGCGAAATCGCAGGCGTAGCCGTCGCTACTTCAAGATTTCGCAACACAGAGATCGGGTCGAAGGCGCGTGCATCGCGACCGAGGGGTTTATGAGATGGCCTCTAGGCTCCGAGCGCGTCGACGCTGGCGATCTGGCGATAGGTGAGGTTTCGTGAACTTCCTACTCGATGAGGAGCAAGAGCTCCTCGCGGAGACGCTCCGCAGGTTCGTCGAGGCGGAGTATCCCTTCAGACGGCGACGACTCGACCTCGAGGGCGGTCGCGGTGTCGACCAGGGCGTCTGGTCTCAGCTCGCGGACCTCGAACTTTTCGCCCTACCCGTGGCCGAGGACCGAGGCGGCGCCGGAGGAAGCGCCGTCGACCTGTACTTGATGTTCGAGGCGCTCGGGCGGGGATTGTTGGCCGAGCCCGCGCTCTCGTCGGCTCTTCTGGGGGGCAGCCTGCTCCAGGCCGACGGCGAGCACGACGCGCTTCTCGCGTCCGTGATGACGGGCGAGCGCGTCCTGAGCGTCGCGCTCCACGAGGTCCAGAGTCGCTTCAATCTCGCGAACGTGGCGACGCGTGCGCGCGAGGTAGACGGCCGCTGGCACCTCGCCGGCGAGAAGAGCGTCGTCTACTACGCGCCGATCGCCGACGCGCTGATCGTGTCAGCGCGCACGGACGGCGAAGAACTCGATCGAGGGGGCCTGTCCCTCTTCGTGGTGGATCCGAAGAGCGACGGCGTGAGCCTGCGGCCCTACCAGACGATCGACGGCGTCCCGGCGGCCGAGGTCTCCTTCGTGGGAGATTGCGAGGCGCAGCCGTTGGGGCCGATCGGAGGCGCTCTGCCACTGGTCGAATCAGCTGTGGACCGAGCCACACTCGCAACCTGTGCCGAGGCGGTCGGCATCATGGAGGTCCTGAACGACCTCACGCTCGCCTACTGCCTCGAACGTCACGCCTTCGGTCGCCAGATCGCCTCGTTCCAGGTGCTCCAGCACAGAATGGTGGACATGCGCGTCGCCTACGAGCACGCGGCGGCGATCACGATGCGAGCGGCCCGGAGCGCCGACGTATCGGGAGGTCTCGACCCCTCGTCCGTCTCGGCCGCGATGGCGCAGGTGATCAAGGAATCGGACTTCGTCGGGACGAACGCGGTCCAGCTCCACGGCGCGATCGGCCT
The DNA here is from genome assembly GCA_965223565.1 of Myxococcota bacterium. Classification (GTDB taxonomy): domain Bacteria; phylum Myxococcota_A; class UBA9160; order UBA9160; family UBA4427; genus UBA4427. The sequence goes on from CBDCWV010000016.1 coordinate 131,669, forward strand.
CACCGAGGAGTTCGAGATCGGGCACTACTTCAAGCGGCTCGTGGCGATCGCGAACCTCTTCGGCGATCGCGATCATCACGTCCGACGATTCGCGGCGACATCGTCCTGGATGAGGGCAACGGCATGAGTGAGCTGCTGGGCGATCTGAGCGACGAGGACCTCGCGTTTCGCGACGAGGTTCGCGGGTTCCTGCAGGAGGCGCTGACCGACGAGATGCGCGCGGCGGCCCGATTCACCATGTGGGTCATCTCGGAGTTCGAATACGGGAAGCGGTGGCAGCGCGCACTCTACGAGCGTGGATGGGGCACGCCGATGTGGCCCGAGGAGCACGGCGGGCTGGGCTGGACCCCCGTGCAGCAGATCATCTGGAACGTCGAGAGCGTCATGGCCGGCGCGCCCTCCATCATGAACATGGGGCGTGATCTCTGCGCGCCGTGCATCATGGAATTCGGAACCGACGAGCAGAAGGCCGAATTCCTGCCCGCGATCGCCCGGGGCGACGATTGGTGGGCGCAGGGCTTCTCCGAGCCGGACGTCGGGTCCGATCTCGCCGCTCTACAGCTATCGGCGGCAATCGACGGCGACGAGTTCGTCCTCAATGGCTCGAAGATCTGGACGTCCCACGCCGAGCATTCGAATCGGATCTTTCTCCTCGTTCGGTCGGGGAGCGGAGAGCGGAAGCAGCAGGGCATCTCGTTCCTGCTGGCCGATATGGACTCGCCCGGGATCGAGGTCCGTCCGATCGAGACCATCGCCGGCGACGACGAGTTCTGTCAGGTCTTCTTCACCGACGTTCGGGTACCCAGATCCCGAGTGCTCGGCGCGGAGAACGACGGTTGGTCGGTCGTTCGCTATCTCCTCAGCTACGAGCATGGCGGATTGATCGCACGGTCGGCGAGCTTCACGCAGAAATTCCGATGGCTGCGAGAGATCGCGGAGCTCGAGACGGACGGCCGTGGGCGGTCACTGCTCGAGGATCCGGACTTCTCCCGACAGCTGGCGGAGCTGGCGATCGAAGTGCAGGCGGCTTCCGCCGCCGACGATCAGCTGAAGCTGCTGGCGCGCGACGGCTCGCGCCGGCCTGCCCTTCCAGAAGGCGGCCCGCGTCGTCGGCTCGGGGGTCGAGGCGGTCGGCCCGGACCACGCGCTGACGCCGATGCCCTACTACCTGGCCCAGCGGGCCGCGACGATCGCCGGCGGGACGAACGAGGTGAAGCGCAACAACGCCGCACGCCAGATCCTGGGGATCAAGCCGTCGAGCTGAACCTTATTGCCGAGGTCCGCCGTCGGGGGAGTCGACTCGCCCGCGATCCTCGCCAAGCGTCGAGGCTCAGCTGTCCCACACGATGGGGACGTGGGGAGCCGCGACGAGACCGGCATGGACCGTTCGATCCGCATCTTCGGCCATCCGGAAAGGCGGGATCCGCTCGAGGACCCGCCCCAGCGCCAGGCGTAGCTCGCGCCGGGCGAGATGCGAGCCGAGACAGCGATGCGGTCCGCCCGCCAGGGTGAAATGGCGGTTGACTTCGCGGTCGAAGCGAAGGGATCGCGGATCCGGGAACTCATCCGGGTCGAAATTCCCCGCGCTGTTCATACAGCGGATCCAGTCGCCGGCCTTGATCTTGACTCCGCGAATCTCGTGGTCCGCGATCACCTTGCGCGGCGACTGGACTACGGGGCTCACGCGAAGGAACTCCTCGACCGCGGAGTAATGGAGATCGGGATCGTTCCTGAGCTCCTGCTGCCGATCGGGCTCCAGGGCGAGTCGACGGAACATGAGCGAGGAGATGGCCGCGACCGTATCGAGGCCACCCAGCCAGAGGAAGGTCAGCGTGCCCATCACCTCGTCCTCCCGGATCGGACGTCCCTGGACCTCCCCGTGAGCGATGATCGAAGCGAGTCCCTCTCGCGGCTTCGAGCGAATCTCGCCGACGAAGCCGCGGATCCATTTCACGGCGTTCCCGATCCCCCACCCGACCTTCTCGGCATCGCCGCGCGAGTGCAGAATCGCGTAGCCCCACGAGAGGAACTCCTCCAGCATCTGGCGCGGGAAGCCCATCACGTCGAGGAAGACGCGGACCGGATAGACACGCGAGAAGTCGTAGGCGATGTCGGCGTGACCGGTGTCGGCGAACACGTCGAGCAGCTCGTCGATCGTCGCGAGGATCCGGGGCTCGAGGGCGTCGACGGCCTTCTGAGTGAAATGTGGATTCAGGAACGACCGGTAGTGCCCGTGCATGGGGGGGTCGATTCCGAGTGGAATCGCCGGGTAGCTCTCACCCGCCAACTGGTGAAAGGCGGCGACGCCCTCCGTCGAGTAGAGCTTCTGGTTCTGGTAGACGGCACGAATATCCTCGTAGCGCGTCACGCACCAGCAGTTCTCGAACATCGGCGGGAACGCCCTGGGCGAGAAGTAGACCGGAGGCAGATCGTCGAAGACGCGCTCGGTCACCTCGTAGGGGTCGACGAAGTTGCTGGGAGCCTCGAAATTGGGCTCCATCACGAGTTCGTCGGGAACGTGCGCGGGGATCGGCGCTTCGTGGGGCAGCCTTCCTCGGATCTCGAGCTTCCAGATCGTGTCGTTCGTGTTCGCCATGATGTGTCAGCTCGCCATTCGTTCGAGGTAGCGCTCACGATAGACCCTACGCGACGTCACCGAAGTGTCGACGTCCGTGGCCTGGGCTCGAAGCGCGCCGACGGTCGCCTCCTCTTGCGAGAGGTGTTCGAAGGGGTCGAAGCGATAGAAGCGAGCCGCGTTTTCCCAGGCGATCTTGTGGATCCAGTCATCGGACAATCCCGCGCCCTCGAACTCGGCGAGAAGATCCTCCGGCGAACGCGGCCAGGTCGAATCCGAATGCGGGTAGTCGCACTCCCAGGCGACGGTTTCGATTCCGATCCGATCCACCATGCGGAGCGCGGACGGATCCGTGATGAAGCAACCCAACATGTTCCGGCGCCACAGCTCCGTGCCGTTTTCGGCGCCGAGGTCGAGCCCGGTCCAGCTCTGGTTGGCGACGTGCCGGTCGACGCGATCGAGCAGGAACGGAATCCAGCCGATCCCGCCTTCCGAGAAGGCCACCCTGAGATCCGGGAACTTTCGGAACGTGCCGCTCACCATCAGATCCGTGGCCGCAACGGCCGAGAGCTGCGGAGAGAGGACGATCCTCTGATCCATGGTCGCGTCCTCGGGCAGCTGGAGAAGACGGAAGGCCCCTCCGATGTGCATGTTGACCGCCATGTCGTGATCGCAGAGCGCACGAAACACGGGATCCCAGTGATCGCCGTAGAAGCTCGGCAGGCCGACTTGATAGGGCGTCTCCGGAAGCGAGATCGACGTGAAGCCCTTTCGGCCACAGCGATGGATCTCCTCGACGAGGGCGTCGCGATCGAAGAGGGGCCCGATCGCCTGCGGGATGATCCGACCCGGCATCGACGCGGCGAACTCGTCCATGTGCCAGTCGTTGTACGCCGAGATGGCCATGGCTGCGAGGGCTCGATCGCCACAGCTCGCGAGCCAGGTCCCGGCGAAGCCTGGCATCGTCGGAAAGTTCAGCGAAGCGAGCAGTCCATTGGCGTTCATGTCCCGGAGACGCTCTTTCGGCTCGTAGCAGCCGGGCCGCATCTCGGAGAGTCCGGTGGGGTCCATGTCCCATTCGTGCGTCGGCCACGAAGCCACGGCCGCGAGGCCGGCCGTACCCACCTCCTGGCCCTGGAAGATCCAGACGTCCACGCCGTCCTCACCGCGCTTCATCTGCGGTGCCTGATCGCGGAACTTCTCCGGCATGTGGCGATCGAATAGGCCCGGCGGCTCGATGATGTGGTCGTCGATACTGATCAGAATCATGTCTTCGGCTTGCATTGGAGAAGCTCCTCCTCGTGACGCGCGTCTCGTGACGCGTCGCCTGCATGGTTGATGCGGGCCTGTCAGCCCAGCCCGCCGCGCTCGCGGATCGCCGTGATCTCGTCCCACTCCATTCCGACGTCCATGAGCACGGTCTCCGTGTCCTGGCCGAGCTCGGGGGCGGGACCGGACGGATGAGTCGGCTGCTCGTCGAAATGCATCGGGGGTGAGACCAGCCTGAAGCTCGCACCGTCGTGGCCCACGACTTCCGGAAGGAATCCGTTCGGGACGACCTGCGGATGATCGTGGATCTCCTTCACGTCGATCGCGGGGGCCCAGACGCCCGTGAGCTGCGGCAGAATCTCCATCCACTCGGCGTAGGTCCGCTTCGCAAAGGTGGCGTCGAGCTCTCGCACGCACTCTTCCCGGTTGGTGAAGCGGACGTCTGCCGTCACGAAGCGTTCGTCCTCGATCAGGTCTTCGCGTCCGATCACGCGGCACACCTCGGGCCAGAAACGATCGGCCTGGAGCATGACGAGATAGATCCAGCGTCCGTCCCTGGTCTCGTACCAATTCGTGATCGGATTTCCCGGCGACTTCCGATTCAATACTCGCGGTTGATCCTGGTAGGGAGCGGTGACGATCGCCGGCGCCATCGCCCACAGGCCGACGTTCATCAGCGAGACGTCGACGATCGGAGCCGCGCCGCTGCGCTCCCGCTGCAAGAGGGCCATGCTGATCGCGCCCGCAATCGTATTCGCGCCCTGAAGGTCGAAGAACGCCGATGGCATCGGCGCCGGGCCGTCCTCCTCGCGCATCATCAACATCGCCATGCCCGACGTCGCCCAACCGGCCGCCATGTCGTAGCCGCCGGTCTCACGCATGGGCCCCTGACTTCCCCACCCGGAGCCGCGCACATAGACGATGTTTGGATTGGCGCTCCGTAGGTCGTCGACGTCGATCCGCATCTTCTTGCGCAGCTCCGGCAGGTAGCTCGTCAGAAAGACGTCGGATTCGGCGGCGATCCTGAGCAGGGCTTCCCGTCCCGCATCGGTCTTCAGATCGAGCGTGATGCTCCGCTTCCCCCGGTTCGGAATCTCGTTGTACGGATTGGGACCCGTGACGTCGAAGTTCAGCATGTTCTTCAGACCGCGCTGCGGATCGCCGGTCGGCGGCTCGACCTTGATGACGTCGGCCCCGAGATCGGCGAGGATCCCGCCCGCCGCCGGGACGAACGTCCAGGCGGCGACTTCGAGGATGCGGATTCCCGAAAGGGGCTTCGACACGTGGGGGATCTCCTGAGGCGTTGGAAAGAATGGATTGTCGCGATTCGAGCTGCCTCAGCCTCGCGTCGCACGATCTGTCATTCGCTCGATCACCCTTCAGTCGAGCTCTCCACGTCGTTCGGCGAGTGCGCGGGCATCGTCGAGCGTACGATCGAGTGCACCGGGCTCGGAAAGCGTCGCATCGAGCCCACCCAGATCGATGGCGACTTCGTCGCACCCGGCTTCGCGATAGGCGTGGAGGACGTCGATCCACTCGTCGAGCGAGTTGGCCAGCTTGTAGCTGAGGCGAGCCGTTCGACGGATCTTCCGCCCCGCGAGATCGTCGAGCTCGTCGCCCGCGACCGCGAGCTCGTCCGGACTCAGTCCCGTCGGATGCCAGACGTCCGCGTATTTCGCGACGCGCGCCATGGGGCGCATCTGGTCGGTCCGGGACCCGATCCAGAGAGGGACGCGTGGCTGCTGGATCGGGACCGGATCGAACTGGATCCGGCGAAATTCGAAGAACTTCCCGCTCCATCCGAACTCGCCGCCCTGCCAGCAACGGAGCATCACGTCGATCGTCTCGTCTGTCAGCGCGCCTCGATCGCCGAAGACTTCCCCTCGGCCGAGGGCGTGGAACTCGGAACGTGACCAGCCGGTTCCGATCCCGAGATCGACGCGCCCCCCGGAGAGCTGGTCGAGCGTGGCGATCATCTTCGCCGTGAGCACGGGGTCGCGATAGGGGGCGACCAGGACGCCGATCCCCAGCCGGATCTTGGAGGTGCTGCCGGCGATCCAGGCGAGACTCGTGATCGGCTCCATCCACGTCGCGCCGTAGACGGGCCGGAACGAACGAACGCCGATCACGTGATCCGTCAACCAGAGCGCGTCGTAGCCGAGCGCCTCCGCCTCCTTCGCCATACGCGGAACCGCCGACGTGGCGGAGGCGCCGTTGTTGTTGATGACGAGACCGAGACGCATGGGGGTTCCTCGATCGAGACAGGGGCGGGGATTCAATCGGCGGAGGGCAGGCCATCGGGGAAGACGACCGAATCGGGACACACGCCGTCGATACTCACGCGGCGCCTTCGAAGCAGCCAGCGATCCGCCTCCGGCACGAGCTCGTCCGAATAGCGTCCCCAGTGATCCAGGCCGAGACGCCCGAGCACGAGGAAATAGGACCAGGCCTTTCCCGTGTCGGGCGTGGGGACTTCGATCCGCACGCTGGAGACGTGATGTCGACGCGGGCCGGCGGCGGCGCGGGCGGCCGACTGACTCGGCGTCGCGGTCCCGTGGGCGCCGAGGTGTCTGAGCTCGTCGTGTCCCTCGAATCGCTGGTGGTGCTTGATCTCCAGCACGGCGTCCGTGGTGAAGCAGCCGACGTAGCCTTCGACCTCGCCGAAATCCCCGCACCAGGTATACCGGGCGATCGTGTCGCGGATCGCATGCCAGGCCTGATGCTGCCATTGCTCCACGGGTCGACCTCCGGTGCCCTCGCGATTGCTACATCAGTAGGCATAATACGTCAAGTTAGTTAGATAACTATCGGTACTCGAGGCCCTCCTCGCCAGGCTTCGAAGCGACTACGTCGAGCGGTCCGCAGTGAGTGGCTTGCCGCCGAAGTCGACCGTGACCTCTTCCGGCTCGGGTGCACGGAGCAGCAGGCTGTCGATCCCGAAGCCCGGATTGTCGAGGAAGAACGCGAATTTCTGGGCCAGGAACGCCCCGACTTCGCTCGCAGCGAGTCCACCGATTCGGAATCCCTGTCGACGCCAGTGGGGTTGGAGCGCATCGAATTTTTCGGGGTCGAAGTCGCGGCGGAACTCCGAGGGGCGCGTCGGTCCGAGCACGATCGTCACGAATCGTCGCCCGCCCGTCTCCTCGGTACGCCACCCCTCCATCGTCGCTTGGAGTGCGGCCTTGGAGGCGGCGTAGGGAACGAGGGAATGTCGCGGTTGGTCGGCGGAGTCGGAAGAGACCACGGCGATCACGCCCTCGGGCGAGAGGTGTTGGAGGGCAGCGGCGATCGCGAGATTGGGGCCCACGAGATTGACTGCGAGCGTCGTCTGCCACTGAGAGGGGCTCATCGTCGCGAGCCGCTCGATATACGAGAGCCCCGGAGTGAAGAGCAGCCCGTCCAGTCCGCCGAGATGTCGCGCTGCGTCGTCGATGCCCGCGCGAAGCGCGTCGGGATCGGTGACGTCGATCGCGATCGCGTGACCCGAGCCCGCCTCTCGAATCGCATCTTCCATCGCCTCCAGACGTCGCGCGGCGAAGACGACGTCGGCTCCGCCCCTGGCCATCGCGATCGCCGATTCCCGCCCCATTCCGGACGAGGCTCCGATCACGAGCAGTTTCCGACCGGTCAGCATGATTTCAACCTCTCCTTCCCGTGCAGCACCGCCATCCGGTGACTACGCGGGCTCGGGCTGGTATCCGCCGCTCACGGTCGCGTTGACCTGGCCCTGGTCGACGAGGAGTGACGTTCCATTGACTCCAGCGGCAGCGTCGCTGCAGAGAAACACGAGCGCATTCGCCATGTGATCGGGTGTGAGCGTCTCGACGCCCGCCGCTCGATTGTAGGCCTCTGCGTATCCGAGCCAGATCTCGGCGTTCGCGCGCGCCAGGGGTGTATCGGTAGGCCCGGGTTCGATCGTGTTGATGCGAAGGCCGCGCTTCAAAAGGAGGAGGGCCTGTCGCGCAGCGTAGGCGTTCATGGCCTGCTTGCTGAACCGGTAGGTCTCGCAATCGGGATGCTTGGCGATCCAATCGGTGGCGGCGGTCCAATCGGGCGCGTCGAGGAACTCGTTCAATGTCTCGAGCTCCTGCTGCCAGGTCATCCCGGCGACCGACGAGATCATCGCGATCGCCGACCGCGGCGGAAGCGCATCGCGTTCGATCAATCGCTCGATCAGAAAGCGTTGCGACGTGAAATTGATCGCCATCAGGTTCGGCGTGCCATCCGCGACGCCCGCGCACGCGAAGACCGCATGGACCTCGCCCTCGACCTGACCGAGCGCGCCTTCGACGCTGACGAAGTCCGTTAGGTCGACGTGGATGCTCTGCGCGACCTGAAAGGGGATCTCGGCGACGTCCATCACGATCGCTTCCCCACCGAGTTCCATGACGCGCCTCGCGGTCGCGGCGCCCATGCCGGTCGCACCCCCGATCACGAGCGCGCGCTTTCCGTCGTACTTGAGCAGGTCGATGCTCATGGAGTTCTCCCGAGGTGAGGCCATGAGGCCCAAAGGACACGAAACACCGATCGATCTTTAGATATTTAAGTTGTATATATACCTTGGACCCGACGCTCGATCACCCCCGCGATGAGCCATGTCGAGGGAAGCGCTCGATGCCCATCCGAAGGAGCCCGCATGAGCACGCGCTGGAGCTACGACCTCTATATCAACGGGAAATGGACGCGGGGACACGCAGAGCGCGAGATCACCGTCGTCGACCCCGCCACCGAAGAGCCCGTCGGTCGTGTGCCCGAAGCGACAGTCGAGGACGCCCGCGCCGCGATCGAGGCCGCGCACCGCGCCTTCCACGAAGGGCCCTGGCCCTACATGAAGCCGGCCGAGCGGGGGGCTGCGCTGAAGCGGATGGCCGAGATCCTGAGCGCGCGCTCGGATGAAATCGCCGAGATCGTCGTCGCGGAAGCGGGCGTCTGCACCCAGCTGATCGAGCCGCTGCAGGTCGGCGGGGCGATCGGGGTCTGTCATTTCAATGCGGAAAGGGTTCAGGACCTGTTGGAGTGGGCAGAGGTATCGCCGCCCACCGGCGGATCCACGGGGATGGCGGGTAGTGCGTTGGTTCGCGAGCCCGTCGGTGTCGTCGCTGCGATCACCCCCTTCAACTTCCCGTTCCTGTTGAATGCCGTGAAGGCGATGCCGGCGATGGCCGTCGGCTGTCCGGTCGTGTTGAAGCCGCACCCGTGGACGCCGCTCGGCGCGTTCGAGCTCGCGCGGGCAGCGGACGAGGCCGGTATCCCACCGGGCGTCTTCAACGTGATCACGGGTCACGCCGAGGTGGGCGACGAGCTCACGGGCAATCCGCTCGTCGACATGATCACATTCACCGGCTCAACCGTGACCGGGCGACGGATCATGGCGCGTGCGGCCGAGCGGATCGCGCGTGTGCAGCTCGAGCTGGGGGGAAAGAGCGCTCGCGTCCTGCTCGACGACGTACCCGAAGAGTTCGTGCGCCAGCACGGCTTCGGGAAGATGCTCACGCATTGCGGACAAGGCTGCGCCCTGCAGACGAGACTGCTCGTACCGGAGAGACTGCTCGATCCGCTGGTCGAAGGGATCGAGGAGAGCGCGGCCCGAGTCAAGATCGGAGATCCCCGAGATCCATCGACCGTGCTGGGGCCGCTCATCAGCGAACAACAACGCGCGCGCGTCGAGGACTACGTGGCCTCGGGGATCGATCAGGGAGCCACGCTCGTCTGCGGCGGAAAGCGCCCCGACGGCCTGGAGAAGGGGTTCTTCTACGAGCCGACCGCGTTCGTCGGGACGAACGAGATGCGGATCGCGCAAGAAGAGATCTTCGGTCCGGTCCTGACGATCATTCCCTACTCGGGCTCGGACGAGGAGGCCGTTCGGATCGCGAACGACTCGATCTTCGGCCTGGGAGGAAGCGTCGTCGCCGCGAACACGGCGCGTGCCTTCAACGCCGCTCGCAGGATCCGGGCGGGGACGGTCGCCGCCGAAGGCGTCGGTGGATTCGGCGCCGCGAATCCCGGCGCCGGCGGTGGGCAGGGGCCCGGCTGGGGAGAGCCCGTCGCGGGATTCGGCCAGAGCGGAGCGTTTGGCGGGTTCAAGCAGAGCGGGATCGGGCGCGAGTGGGGTCGCCTCGGGCTGGAGGACTTCACGGAGGTCAAGTCGCTCAGCTGGACCTGAGCGCGTAGGCTCGCTGTCCGGTGGCGAATCGGGCTCCTCGACGGGTAGAGCTCGAGGGGCGTTCCGCAGGCGACTCCGCCACGAGCGTTCGTCCGCGTGAAAGCGGGCCGCTCGACTCACAAGCGCCCTTCGCAAAGGATCCCAACCGATGAGCACGATCCTCAATGATGAGCAAACGCTCCTGATCGAGCAGCTCCGGTCCCTGTTGAGCGAACACACGACCTCCGAATCGCTCCGCACGATCGCCGACAAGCCGGGATCCTGGAGCTCGGCGCTGTGGCATCAGCTCGTCGAGCTCGGAATGCTCGGTGTTCACATTCCGGAGTCCTTCGGAGGCGCTGGACTCGGCGCTCTCGAGCTCGGTCTCGTCGTCGGAGAGCTTGGTCGCTCGTTGGCACCCGTTCCCTTCTTCTCCTCGATCTGTCTCGCAGCCGAGGCGCTGATGATCAGCGGAACCGAGCAGCAGAAGGAACGTTGGCTCCCTCGGCTCGCTTCGGGCGAGAGCGTGGGCACGCTGGCATGGACCGAAGGACCGACCGCTCCGAGTACTCGGTTCGTCGCAACCCGCTACGAATCGGGACGCCTGACGGGCTCGAAGCTTCCCGTGGCGGATGGCTCGATCGCGGACCTGTGCGTCGTCGTTGCCGTCGATGGTTCTCGACCGTGTCTCACCCTCGTCGAGCTGGACCAGCCCGGTGTCGAGTGCACCGTGCTGCCGAGCATCGACCAGCTCAGCCCGCAATGCCGCCTCGATCTCTCGGGTGCCTCGGCGGAGCTGATGGATGCCGCCCTCGCCGAGAGCGCGCTCGACCAGCTGCTCGATCGCGCCGTGACGCTTCGCGCCTTCGAGCAGGTCGGCGGCGCGGAGGCGGCGATGTTCCTGGCGCGCGACTACACGTTGGATCGCTACATCTTCGGTCGCCAGCTCGCCTCGTTTCAGGCCGTGAAGCACAAGCTCGCAGATATCCTGGCGATGGTGGAGCTCGCGCAGTGCAACGCACTCGGCGCTGCGCAAGCGCTCGACACGAATCGACCGCAATTCGCCTCCGCCGCGGCAACGGCGCGGATCGGTGCGACGCGTGCCTACGAGGCGGCGGCACGGGAAGGACTCCAGCTCCACGGTGGTATCGGGTACACGATCGAGTCGGACTGCCACCATCACTACCGGCGAGCCAGACTCCTGGCATTGAGCCTCGGCTCGTCCGAATACTGGAATGACCGACTGATCGATTCCGTCGACTCACTCCAAGCTGCGACCATCACCGAATCCAAGGGGAAGCAGCGATCGAAGTCGGAGCCGGACGAATCGCTGGAGGACCGCGCCTATCGCGAGCGCGTTCGCGAGTGGATTCGCGAGCAGGCAGCTGCCCAGTCCTGGACCGAGCCTCCCCGCGCCCACTCGGAGGAAGAGACGCTGCGCGCTCGAGCGTGGGCGAAGCTCAAGTTCGAGGCGGGCTACGCGTCGATCGACACCCCGGCGGAGCTCGGTGGCGCCGGCGGAACGCGCAGACAGGCCCGGATCTTTCGCGAAGAGGAAGCAGCCGCCGGGTTCAGCGTGCGGCTCGGCCCCGGCTACTTCCAGGCGATGACCGCGATCCAGCACCACGCGTCACCGGAGCAGCGAAAGAAGTGGGAGACGCTCACGCACTCGGGCGAAGCGACCTGGTGCCAGCTCTTCTCGGAGCCTGCGGCCGGCTCCGATCTCGCCGCGCTGCGGACCCGAGGGACACGAGACGGCGACACCTGGACCTTCCACGGCCAGAAAGTCTGGACGAGCGGAGGTGAGTTCGCCGACTATGGAATCTTGCTCGCGCGAACGAACCCATCCGTGCCCAAGCACCAGGGCATTTCCTTCTTCATCCTCGACATGAACCAGCCGGGCGTCACGACCCGACCGATCCATCAGATCAACGGCGAATCGAAGTTCAGCGAGACCTTCCTCGATGGCGCGACGACGCCGGACGAGAATCGAATCGGTGAAGAAGGCGGTGGATGGGCCGTCGCCATGACCGTGCTCGGCCACGAACGAAATACCGCCGACAACCAACGCGGCGGGGTGTCGCGCACGTCGACTCGCAGCCTGCTCGAGCTGGCGCGAAGCTGTCCTCGCGAGAACGGCCGAACCGCGGCGGACAGTGCGGCCGTCCGCGGCCGAATCGCCCAGTTCCACGTCGAGGCACAGGGCATCAAGAACTTCACGCTGCGGCTCCAGAAACAGCTCGCCGCGACCGGAAAGCTCCCATCCGCGATGCCGGTCATGAAGCTGACGACGACGAATCGTCTCCAGCAGATCCATGCGTTCCGCATGGACCTCGAAGAAGCGGGCGGCATCGTTCAATTCACCGAGCCGGAGCAGGACAAGTTCTACGACTACCTGACCGCCGCGGGGAATCGCATCGCCGGCGGCGCCGACGAAGTGCTCCGGAATCAGATCGCAGAGCGCGCGCTCGGAATGCCGAGCGAGCCGCGTGCCGACAAGGGTGTGCCTTTCGACCAGCTACCGAGCTGAGCGTGGCAGTGCTAGAGATGCTCGTTGACCGTCGGGTATCGATAGGGAGACGACGTCATGAGCGATCGGTATGAGGACGTCCTGCTCTCGAAGAGCGACGGGATCGCTACCATCACACTGAATCGCCCGAAACGACGAAACGGCCTCACGAGGACGATGATCGACGCCGTCGCGCAGTTCGCTCTCGAAGCGGAAGAGGACGACGCCGTGCGGGTGGTCGTCCTGGCCGCGAACGGCGACTACTTCTCTGTTGGCGCGGACCGCTCCGAGAGAGCGCACGGCGAGGCAACCGGTATCAAGCGGAACCGCCGGCCTCGCTTTCCCGAGCCCGCCTGGCGAAATTGGACGCTTGGACATCTCCTCCAGATGTCCAAGCCGTCGATCGCCGCCATCGGCGGAATGTGCGCCGGTGGTGGCCTGACCTTCGCGCTCGAGTGTGACATCCGGATCTGCTCGGAGAAGGCGAAATTCTCGACGGCCTTCTCGAGGACCGGCCTTCCGGTGATCGACGGCCACGCCGTGCTGCTTCCGGCGGCGATTGGAACGTCCCGCGCCATGGAGCTGGTCTGGACGAGCCGCAAGATCGACGCGGCGGAAGCGGATCGAATCGGTCTCGTCAGCCGCGTCGTTCCCCACCCCGAGCTCATGGATCACGTGATGGAGCTGGCCCGCGAGATCGCGGCCGGTCCACCGATTGCCAACCGCTTGAGCAAATACTTGATACAGACTCCGATTCGCCGTGCCTACGAGGAGCACCTCCCGCATCAGCTCTACGCGATGAAGGTGAACGAGAGCCTGGGCGGCCACGACCTCGAGGAGGGAATGACCGCCTTCTTCGAGAAGCGCCCGCCGGAATACACCGGCCTATCGGGTCGAAAACGAAAAAGCGCACGATCCGGGCGATCCGAAGGTGGAGAGGATTGAAGTCATGGACGTCGAAGAGATGCTTGCGCGCGAAGAGATCCGCCATCTGATGGCGACCTACAACCAGGCGGGCGACAGCGGCAAGCGCGAGCTATTCGAGTCGGTCTTCACCGTCGACGCCGTGCTCGAATCGCCGCTCTCCCGCTACGAAGGCCGCGACGCGATCGTCGAAGGTCTCTTCGCGCGCACGGATCGATCCCAGCCGGGATCCGAGAAGCCCCGCTTGAGCTTCCTGCGCCACAACCTCACGACCTCGCGGATCGGCTTCACGAGTCCCGTCGAGGCACGGGGTCGCACCTACTTCTTCGTCGTGACCGATATCGGCCCCGACCACTCCGGGGTCTACGTGGACCGCTTTCGCAAGGAAGCAGGACGCTGGCTGATCGCAAACCGCGAGGTGCGTCTCGACTTCGTCGCAGAGAACGCCATCTTCGCTCCGGGAATGCGTGAGCGCGTGATGGCGGACCGCGCCGCGCGACGTGCCGAGCAACAGAGATGGGATCCACTCGAATCCCAGCAGAACGAGCATGCATCATGATCAAGACTCGACTCACCGAGATGTTCGCCGTGGAGACGCCCATCGTTATGGGCGGAATGACCGGCGTCGGATACGCCGACCTGGCCGCCGCCGTCGCGAACGCCGGCGGCCTCGCCATGCTCACCGCGCACATGTTCGACTCCGGCGAGGCGCTCCAGGCGGAGATCCAGCGCGTGCGCGATCAGACCGACCGCCCCTTCGGCGTGAACATGACGATCCTGCCGGCGATCAACCCGATTCCCTACGACGAGTACCGCCAGGCCATCTGCGAAGCCGGGATCAAGATCGTCGAGACGGCGGGCCGCTCGCCCGAGCCGCACCTTCCCGACTTCAAAGCGCACGACGTGAAGGTGATTCACAAGTGCACCTCGGTCCGCCACGCGATCACTGCCGAGCGACTGGGCGTGGACGTGATCAGCATCGACGGCTTCGAGTGTGCCGGTCACCCCGGCGAGGACGACGTGACGATCATCGTGTTGCTGCCCGCCTGCGTGGACGCGGTGAATATCCCGGTGATCGCCTCCGGCGGGATGGCGGACGGGCGCAGTCTCGTAGCGGCCCTCGCGCTCGGTGCCGACGGCATCAACATGGGCACCCGCTTCCTCGCCACCCACGAGGCGAAGATCCACGAGAACGTGAAGAAGCAGATCGTCGAGAACAGCGAGCGCGACACGCTCCTGATCAATCGCCACCTGCGGAACACGTCGCGGGTCGCCCGCAACGCGGTCTCGGAAGAAGTCGTGGAGATCCAGCGGGATCCGTCGACGACCTTCGAGGACGTGAAGGATCTCGTCGCCGGCGCCCGGGGGCGCACCAACGTGCTCGGCGCTGGCGACATCGACGGTGGAATCTGGACGACGGGCCAGAGCCAGGGACTCGTCCGCGAGATCTCGAGCTGCAAGGACCTGGTGGCGAACATCGTGCGCCAGGCGGAGGGGATCATGCAGGAGCGGCTGGCGTCCATGACCGCCTGAGGATGATCCAGCCGATTGCGTCGGCGCCGTATCTGCTCCTCACCTTCCGCCCTTGCACGAGCCAGGCGTCGGAAAGGGCTTGATCGCCGGGGCCTTCGCCTGCGAGCACCGCCGGAGCATCACTCGCGACCTGTAGAGGTCCCGCCGGCGACGGCGGGACCTCCATCCGATCGGGAGCCCGCTACTCGGGCACGATGAAGCAGCTCTCGACTGCGGTGTTGTTGAGATCGGTCGTACGGGCAATGATCTCGAACTTGAAGACACCGCCCTCGGCCGTGATGGATTCCGGCACCTCGAACTCGGTGATCTCGGGGGGCAGGTCGATCGCGAATTTGACATCGCCCTGCTCCGTGAAGAACTGGTACCGATCGATCTCGACCGGACCCGATCGGCCGATCTCGGGGTGTGACTCCTCAACTGGGTCCCAGTCGACGCGCACGGGCGCCTCGACGACCGGTAGCAGCGCATCACAGTTTTCGGCAGCCTCCTGCCCATTCACCGTGACGTTGGGCGCTGGGGCCGCCATCACGTGGCTGAGCTCGACTTCGACCTCGAATTCCCGGCGTCCCCGCTCGACTTCGATGGTGTAAGTGCCTTCCGGGAAACGTCGAAAGAACTTCTCGGGCGGGAGCTCGTCGAATCTCGGCTCGGCACTCTCGAAGAACAGCTGGGTGAGGCCCTGCCTCGCCAGCCTTTTCTTGGCCTCGATTTCGAGAATCGTACGGCCGCGCGGGTCCTCGATTTCCAGCTCGGTATAGGGACCGCCGTCGATGGAGCTGTGAATTCCGAGATCCCCGTCCGTGTCGTTCAACTCGAAGAAGAGCTCGGCCTCGTCGAGTACGAGCGCTTGACCCCATGCGGACGGAGCGAGAACAAAAGCGAGGCCTGCCAGCGCCACCCCACTCCAGCGTATGTGATTCGTCATCTTCTTTCGTCTCCTCAATGGGACGTTCCAACGGTCGGTAGGACGAGCCACGGCGACGCGTCCTCCCGACCGTCTCCCCGCAATGCTGCGGCGTCCGACGCACGAGAGAGCAAGGGATGTGCCAGGACCCGAGCGCATCTGGCGGCGTCTGAGACCCTGAGCCCTGCCAGTTCCAGCAACCAGCCTGCCGGCTTTGGCCGCGAACCTCCGGCGGGCGTCTCCGATTCGGAACCGAGTTCTCCCTCGACGCGTTTCGGTTCACGTCGGAAGCGATGGGCCAGGTGGCGACCTGCGATCCGAGTCGGTGGCGGGGATCGCGATTGGGATAGTCGAGATGCTGTATCGAGGTCTCTTGATCCCGACCTTCGGCGCGGGCACGAACGAGATTGAGCGCGACGTGTTCGGTCGCTTCCGTCTCGGTCGACCGCGCATGCCGCGGATCCGAGGCGGGCCTCCCTTCCGGCCCAAGTCCTCGTGCTGGAAGGCGTTTTTCGATAACGGTCGAATAATGAGCGGATTGCATCCTGATCCTGCGAGCGACGCCCCGCGCGTCGCCGACTGGATCCAAGGAGAAATCCCATGCGCGATTCCGCTGCGCTCGATCTTACCGATCTCCCCGCCGCCCCCGCTCTACCGCGCGAGCCTGCGCGAGGCCTACGTCGTCGATGGCGTCTCGCGACGATTCTTCTCGTGGTAGGCGTGATCGGCGCGGTCGGATCGTCCCGTGCCGACCTCTTCGAGGTCAATTCCATCAACGATCGGACCGACGCGAGTCCAGGCGACGGCTCCTGCTTCACCGGTTCGTTCGTCGTGCTGCCGACGAATCCCCCGCTCGCGGAGGAGTGCACACTACGGGCGGCGATCGAAGAGGCGAACGCCTCCGTGATGCCCGACGTGATCGAGTTCGGCGAGTTCCTGCCCTCGAGCGGTTCGTTCAGCTACATCGGTCCGACGAGCGCGCTCCCCACGATCACGCAACCGCTCACGATCGACGGCTATTCGGCCGCGGGCTACGGCACGAGTGATCCGGAAGCCACTCCCGTCATCCAAATCGGCGGTCAGGGCTTGGCGGTCGGCGGGAACGCCGACATGACCCTGCTCGGACTCGCGATCTTCGACGCACCGGGATCGGGGATGGCGGTCCAAGACGGCGCGGGCACGGTCACCATCCAGGGATGCCACATCGGCGTGCGGAATGGCCTGGAGGTCCGTGGCAATCGCGGCTCGGGAGTTGCGATCAGCAACCGAGAGACGCTCGTTGGCAGGGATTGCGAGGCGACGACCTGTTCAGGCCGGGGCAATCTGATCTCGGGCAATGCCGGTTCGGGCATCTCCGCGGTCGACTCGATCGTGACGATCGCGGGCAATCGGATCGGGACCGATCGAACGGGAGGCACGGTCGTCGACTCGATCGGCGCCTCCACCGCCAACGCCGAATGGGGCATCGACTACAGCAACGAACTTTCTGGCCCGAGCCGAATCGGCCCTTCGAGTCTCGATCCGACGGCGGGCAACCTGATCTCGGGAAACGGGCTGGGCGGCGTGAGCATGGGCGGGGGCGTAAACGTCAGGGGCAATTGGATCGGAACGAATGCGGCCGGAACAGAAGCGCTACCCAATCTCGGGCCCGGCGTCTTCCATGACGTCGGCGCTTCATTCTCGATCTCGACGATCGGCGGCTCCGGCGCCAACGACGGCAATCTGATTTCCGGAAACACCGGAGCGGGAATCGTGGGGGAGAGCCTCCTCGTCATCGAGGGCAACACGATCGGCCTGAGCCTCGATCACTCGTTCGCGCTCGGCAACGGAGCGGAGGGCATCGTGTTGATCGGATTCCAGTCGACCGTCGCCGACAACACGATCGCCGGCAACGCGACCCATGGCCTGTCAGTGAGCGGATTCGAGCATTTGATCGTGGGCAATACGATCGGGACGAACGCCTTCGGCGCGGATCTCGGGAGCGGCTTGGACGGGATCGCGATGAGCGGCACGGATTCCACGATCGGCGAGCCCGGAGCCGGCAACACAATCGGGTTTCACGCCGACGGAATCGACCTGGCGACCGGCTCGGACGGGAACACGCTCCAGGGCAATTTCATCGGCGTGACGCCCGGCGGCGCGGACATCGGAAATTTCGACAATGGAATCGAAGTCGCTTCCTCCTTCAACCTGATCGGCGGCTTCGACGGCTTGACGAACAGTGAGGGCAATACGATCGGATTCAACGGGGACGACGGCGTCGCGATCGGATCCACGGGGAGCGCCAATCAGGTCTTCGGCAACTTCATCGGGACGAACGCCGCGGGCGAGGATCTCGGCAACGACGATACGGGAATTCTCGTCTCCGGTTCCGCGAACGGGATCGGGGGCGGATGGGCATCCTCCGACGGAGCGGTCCGGGCGACGGGAAACGTCATCGCCTTCCACCCCGACGACGGCATCCGAGTCGCCGCCGGCGGCGCTGGAAACGCAGCGCGCGGAAACGAGCTCTTCGCGAACGCACTCGGGATCGAGTTGGGAAACGACGGGTCGACCCCGAACGATCTCGGGGACGTCGACACGGGCGCGAATGGGCTCCAGAACCATCCCGAATTCGACGAGGCCCAGACGCAGTACAACGACGTGACCGATCAGCTGGAGGTCCGCTATCGCGTCACGTCGAATCTCGCCGACGCCGCCTATCCCCTCGAGATCGACTTCTACCTGCGCGAGTCGTCGGACGACGAGGCGGGCGTCTACATCGGCTCGGATCTCTATCCGACAGCCTCGGCGACGCTCTATCGTTTGGTCGCGGTCGACCCGCTGTCCGGCATCACGGTCGCGGGCGCCCTCGTCGCGACTGCCACCGACGCCGATGGGAATACGAGCGAGTTGAGTACCCAGGCGATCTTCGTTCCCGAGGCCCGTTTCGGCGCGATGCTCTCGCTGGGCGTCGTTCTTTGCGCCGCCGCCGGTCGGAGGGGTTTGCCGCGGCTCGTTGGAAGATCACGACGAACGAAGGAGACCTTCACCGTTCGACACCGACGATCCGCGGGCACCCGACGCGGTCGATGACGAGATCGCTCGTCCGAATCGATTGGCCTAGCAGGCCCAACCCACGTATTTCAGCTCGCTGTAGGCCTGCATTCCGTAGCGACCGCCGTCGCGACCGACGCCGCTCTGCTTGAAGCCACCGAAGGGCGCCCAGGGATTGGGCGGGGCGCCGTTGACCTGGACCGTGCCCGTGCGGAGTCGGTTGGCGACGCGCACACCGCGGGACGTGTCGCCGGACCAGACGTAGCCGTAGAGACCGAAGGAGGAGTCGTTGGCGATCGCGACAGCTTCGTCCTCGTCGTCGAAGGGGATCGCGGCGATGACCGGTCCGAAGATCTCCTCCCGCGCGATCTCCATGTCGTTGTCGACCTCGGTGAGCAGCGTCGGCTCGTACAGAAAACCCCTCGCGATGCCGGCTGGCCGCCTCCCGCCGCAGGCGAGCTTGGCGCCGGCGGCGAGGCTCCGCTCGACCATCGACTCCACGTGGCTGAGGTGTGGTTGCGAGATCATCGGGCCGACGACCGTCTCGGAATCGTGAGCGGACCCGACCGCGAGCGACTTTCCGTGCTCGACCATCCGCGAGACGAACTCTTCGAAGAAGTCCCGCTCGATGAGCAGACGCGTGGGTGCGATACACATCTGACCCGAGTGGAACGTCCAGGTGGTCGCGCAGCCCCGGATCGCCGCCGGGACGTCACAGTCGCGGAAGACGATGCTCGCGGATTTCCCCCCCAGCTCGAGGAGCAGCCGCTTCATCGTGCGGCCAGCGACCTCGGCGATCCGCTGGCCGACTCGTGTGCTCCCCGTGAAGGAGATCATGTCGACGTCGGCGGACTCGACGAGCGCCTCGCCCAGCTCCGGCGCCCGACCGCTCACGTAGCCGACGACCCCGGGCGGGAAGCACTCGGAGAGCTCGCGGGCCAGCTCGGCCATGCCCAGCGGATCCTGGACGGGCGGCTTCAAGACGACCGTATTTCCCATCGCAATCGCGGGTCCGATCTTTCCCGCGCAGTTCGTGACCGGCGTGTTCGAGGGACAGATACAAGCGACGACACCGACGGGCTCACGGGTCGTGACGCCCGAGGCGAGCTGGGCACTGCTGCCCGCGATCGGCTCGCGTCGGAGCGGCGGCATGGCGATCTCGTTGCTCTCCGCCGCGAGCTCGGCGTACATGCGCAGTCGCTCGACGGCCACGCCGACCTGCGACTGCTCGGAGTGCGCGCGGGTCGATCCGGTCTCCGCGATCGCCAGCTCGACCAGCTCGGGTGTGCGTCGTTCGAGCCGCTCGGCCGCCGCGGCGAGGCAGTCGCCACGCTCCCGGCCGGACATGTCTGGCCACGGGCCCTGCTCGAAGGCCTCGCGGGCGGCCCGGCAGGCCGCTCCAACCTGGTCGGTCGATGCGTTCGGCGCCTCGCCGACGATCTCCTCGGTCGACGGATCCACGACCGGATAGGTCCCCGCGCCGGCGGGCACCCAGCTTCCACCGATCAGAACACGGTCGAGGTGCCAACGCCTGGCATCGCTCACGACGCGTCCTCCTCGAGTCCCCACGGCGAGAGATCGATCCCCAACGCCCGCAGGCGACCGATCAATCGCTCGGGGTCCATCGACTGACTCGGCCAGTGATAGTCCCAGCCTCGGATCCCGACCGCCGGCTCGACGTAGTCTCTGACCTGGTCGAGCGTAAACAGGATGCCCCGCCTCCCGATCTGGTGCTCGTAGCGCCGGGCGTGCTCTTCGTCGACGACGAGGTTCACGTTGTCGCACATGCTCTTCATGTCTTCGTGGACCCAGTCCCAGACGGGCGTGGCGCAATGGACCAGAGGCGCCGCGGGCTCCGTCCGGGTGATCTCGAATCCCTTCGACCAGAGGGTGATCGGGTCGAGGCAGCAAGCGCAATAGGACTCGAGCCGGACCTCCTTGTCCTCGAAGTGGGGCATCTTCGAGACCGCTACCGCTTCGTGCGCGCATCCGATGAAGCTGTGGAAGTGGTCGTCGACGTACATCTCCACCTGGCTGGGAAAGGCGGAGTACGGCGGGGCCTTCAGCAGGTCGCAGTTGGGCGAGTCCTGGTCGACGACGACGACGATTCCGGTCTGAAGCTCCTTGTAGGCCTGGACGATATCGCGTCGGCCGAAGCCGGTTCCTTCCTTGACCTGACGCAGGTTGGGAGCCCGCCCCGTCTCGGCCCAGAAATCGAACACGAACTGGCGCACGCGCAACGCGCGATCGCTCCATTCGAGCCTGGGGACGTACTGGGCCATCTCACCACCTCTCGATCACTGCCTTCGCCGAAGTGTCCAGACCCGCACGACCGCGGCCGCGTCGCGCGATCCGGCCTCTCAATATGTTTCGTCCGATTCCGTTCCGCAATCGGCCGGACACGATGACCGACCTCGATTCGCTTCTCCGCAGCTTCAAGCCAGGGGCAAATCCGTGAGCGAAATCCAGCTGTGAAATCTCGCTCTGGTCACTCGCCCAGTCACCTCTCTGCTGAACGGCCCGGCTACATCAGCGATAGTTTCAGGCGATGGAATTCGTTTCGACATTCGTGCGTCGATCGTTCGGGTGCTGGATCAGACGACGCGCTCGTCCGGTCATGCCGAGCGACCGGCGCAGGATCCTGCTCCTGCTGTCGATGGGCCCCTCGGTCATATGGGCCGGGCCCGCGCTCGCTGCGGGCCCCCCCGTGGTCGATCCCTACATCGTCTACCACCCGGGAGAAGGATGCGAGTCGGGCATCCTCGAGATGGAGGTCTGGAATCGATCGAAGTCCGCCTGGCAGCCGCATCCGCACCACTCGAGAATTCTCGCGGGTAGCTGTCAGCGGGAGGACGCGGGCGGACTTCTGAACGAGGTACGCACGCGATGCGTCGATTCGAGCAGGAGTCGCAGTCCGGCCGCGCCCGACTCGCGGCCGGCATGGAAGGTCGGCTTCACGCTGGGCCAGCTGCGGGAGGAGGCGGACTGCGAGCAGCCCGTCGCGCCGATGGCGGGCGAGTCGAGCCCTCGAATCGAGCTCTCGTCTCCCGCACCGAATGCGCCCATCCGAAGTCATGAAGCCAAGACGGAGTTCAGGGGGCGCGTAGCGCTGCAATCCGAGCTCATCATCCTGATCGACCGGTCGCTCGGTCCCACTGCCTCGCGAGCGCTCGAGGACGCGCTGGAAAAGTTGTTGGTCGAACGACGGGAAGAGCTTGGCTCCCTCCGGATCGCGTGGCTGGCTTTTCGATCCGACACTGCGTCTGCGGACGAGCGGCGGCCCAAGAGCCCGCATGGCGCAGATGGACCGGGCGACCCGCAGCACCCAACGATCGTATTCGACGACGCCGTGGAGTCTCTCCGGTCACGGCTCCGACGTGGCATGGGGCCGAGCGGGCGCGAAGGGCGAGGCGGGCTCGTCGATGCCCTGGCGACTGTCCGCCGGGCGTGGCGTCCAACCGCGGAGACGAGTGGCGTCCGGCGGTCGCTCGTTGTCTACGTCAACAGTCAGTCACCAATGCCCTTTGGCGGCGCCGCCAGAGACGACCCGGCGTATCGCGCGCGTTTGCTCGACGTGGTCGGCGCACTCGGCTCGCTGGGTGTCGATCAGCAATACGTTCTCATCGGCCGTCACGAGTCGGCGCTCGACGAGCTCGTCGATCGCTTGAGGCAGAGGCTTGCGACCCGGCCGGCTCATCGCCAGGTCTACGTTCTCGAGACCCGCGAGCTGCACGAAGGGCCATCGCAGAACGCCCTCGACCGATCGCTTGCGGAGCCGCTCTCGAATATCGAGGCCCCACGTCTCACGCGGCTGGAGCTCATCAACGAGCGCAACGGAATTCTCGCGGCGGACGTCGAGTTGGCAGGGGGAGGCGGGTTCCGCGGCGGCCTTCCCCTGGAGTCCGGCGCGAATCGCATCCGAATCGCGGCCGTGCTCTCGAGCGGTGCCACGCTCGTCGCCGTCTTCGACCGCACGTTCGAATACGTCCGCCAGCGCGAAGGCCGAGTTCGGATCGAGCTGGAGAGACCCGAAGGGAAGGACGCTCGAGGCCTTCGTCCGATTCCATTCCCCCAGTCGCGTCGCGACCGACGCATGCGTCAGTGATGCTTCCAGAACGAGTCGAAGGATCCGCAGTCGAGAACGGGCAGGACGGTCGGCACCGCGGGCGCTCCCTCCACGGACACTGCCTGCTGCCCCTCGAAGGCACGGTCCAGGATTCCGTCGAAGTCCGAGTCCTCCTCCTGGCGCAAGACGCGGCCTCCCTCTCCAGGCCGACTCGGATGTTGCTCGGACAGATGCTGAACGACATCGGGCGTTCCGTCGTCGTTCGTGTCGATCTCGAGCCGGATCCGCCGTCCCCCCTCGTACACATAACGTCGATCGGCGCGGCCATCGCCGCTCGTATCGAGCAGCATCTCGCGCACCTGTGTTCCGTCACGCATCCGCACGAGCTCGAAGCGACCATCCCCGTCGGAGTCGACACACCGGCGCTCCTCCTCGCCCGCCGCATCGAGAAAGACCTTTCGGTGCGGGCGGCCGCTCGTCGTCTCCGCCACCTCCTGAACGGATGGGGCGAGATTGCGGTCGAACCGCAGGAGCAGGTCCCCCCGCCCGTCGCCCGTGGTGTCGCGACCCTGTCGCGAGAGCTTCCCTCCCCCGTCGTAGTAGCTCCACGTGTCCATCTTGCAGTCGCCGGTCGTGTCCTTCTCCTCGGCCACGACCACGGCCCGCTCGTCGAGCCAGCCGATCAGCGTCGTGCAGCCGCGACCGTCGGGGTCCCGCTCGACACGAGAGGCGATGCCGTTCTCGAAGTGCTGGACGGTCTCGAAGCGACCATCCCCGGTGCTGTCCTCTTCGACGCGCAAGGGGCGTCCCCCTGAATCGAAGAACGCGACGAGCTCGGGCCGGCCGTCGCCGTCTCGGTCCGCCGCGGAGCGCCGGAGTACTCCGCTCTCGAACGTCGAGATCAGCTCGAAGCGATCGTCGAGATCTTTGTCGGTCTCCTCGCGAGAGATCACGCCCGCCTCATAGACCTTGAGCACGTCGGCGCGGCCATCCGCGTTGGTGTCGAACTCCTCGCGCGCCGGCCGCTCTTCGGCGTCGAAGTGGATGACCAGGTCCATCTTGCCATCGCCGGTCGTATCGCGTTCCTGGAGCGTCTGCCGGTCGTTTTCGAAGGTGAGGACGGTATCCACGCGACCGTCTCCGTTCGAATCCACCTCCTGGCGCAAGTGGGTCCCTTGCTCCTCGTGTGTGACCACGTCGTAGCGGCCATCGCCCTTCGTGTCGCGCTCGAACGAATCGTCTGCGTTCTCAGAGCGAATGGCGCCGTGTCCATCGACCTCACCGTCGAAGTCTGCGTCCTCCTCGTAACGGACGGGCGCGCCACGCTCGAAGAAGACCCAGCGATCGACCCGGCCGTCCGCATTGCGATCCTCTTCGCGTCGCACGAGCCTCCCCGCGTCGTCGAAGTGGTTAAAGACCTGGATGCGGCCGTCCTGGTCGGGATCGAGCTCGACGCGCACGAGCTTCCCGGCCTCGTAGTACTCGACGCGATCGGGCTTGCCGGCGCCGGTGCTGTCGATACGTCGCCGCGCGAGCGTGCCGCGGTCGAAGTCCACCTCCGTCTCGAAGCGTCCATCGAAATCGGTGTCGGCACGTTCGAGCAGGAGTACCGCCTTACCGTCGATCACGCTGAAGCGATAGATCCTGTCGGGGTCACCGTCCGCATTGCGGTCCTCGCGCTGCTCCGTCTTCAGGCCCTCGGCGAACTCGATCGTCGTGTCCATTCTCCCATCGCCCGTTGTGTCGGCTTCGCGACGGGTAGCGAGGTCATCGACGAAGCGAGTCACGACCTCCGGCTTCCCGTTGCCGTCACGGTCCTCCTCTTCGCGAATCTTCCTCCCTGCCTCGTAGTAGCGAACGAGGTCGTACCTCCCCTGTCGCCTGGTGTCGATCGCCTCGCGCTCGACGTCCCCGTTCGGCCGCAGGCGGATGATGATCTCGGGAACGCCGTCGTCGTCCGTGTCGAAGGCCCGCGTTCGTTCGAACCCGTTCTGATAGTGACCGATCGTGTCGAACCGTCCGTCTCCCGTCGTGTCCACCTCGCGACGGGAGACCGCGCCTCCTTCTCCATAGTGGACGACGACGTCGACCCGACCGCTTGCGTTCGAGTCCTCCTCGGCACGAACACGGACGCCGCCTTCGTAGTGAATCGTGAGATTCAGCGAGCCGTCTCCATTGCTGTCCTGAAGCTCACGCAGCTTCTCACCCCCCGGCCCCCACTCAGCGCGGCTGTCGATCCGGCCGTCGAAGTCCCTGTCCTGGTCGATCCGGATCGGGTGGTCTCCCTGATATATGGTCCAGCGATCGGGCTCGCCGTCCGAGTTCGTGTCCTCCTCCTGCCGACTCGAGCGCCCTGCTGCAATCGGGGTCGTGGCGTCGGGCGTGCCTTCCATGGGCAGAGGGGATTCGCCCCCCGCGCCGACGACGAAGCCGACGAGCAGGAGCGGCGCAAGACCGAGCGCGCTGCGACAGCGCCTCGCGACGAGGTGAGAAATGTCAGTGGCGTGACTGAGCGGTCGGAGCGAACGCATGGGGCTCAATCGCTGGGAACGTCGAACGTGGCCCTGAGTGGCTTGTCGGCGATACAGCGTACGTCGTCATCCAACGGCGGAAAGGGCGCGGCTGCGCGGAGCGCCTGGCGCGCGCTGCTGGCGAAGGGTTCGTCTTCGACGGCGACGGCCTCGATCTCGCTGACCTCGCCCGCCACGTCGAGCTTGAATCGGAGGCGCACCTGCATGTTAGGCGGAATCTCGTCTGGAACGATCCAGCGCTCGACGGTGCGCGCTTCCAAGTCCTCGAGGTATCGCGCCACGAAGGCACTCTCCATGCAGCGTGCGACACCCAGTACGTCGCCGGCGCCGCCGGATCCACCACCACCGAAATCGCGACCCGCTTGGCCATCGCCCGGCCGACCACCCGAGCCGTCGGTGCCCACGCCGTCGCTTTCCGCGCTCCGGGCGATGCCCGCCGCACGGGCAGCATCGAAGTCGGATGCGGAGAAGGCTTCGACGTACTCCGGCGCGCGGAGCGCCGACAGCGTGGCGAGGGTCTCGAGCGCCGAGGCGTCGCCGACGCGAGCGGTGTCGATCTCGCGCGGACCGCTCGTGTCGACGCGCACTGCCGCCAACTCACGAGGATCGATCTGGACGGCCTCGATGGCGCTCAAGTCGATTGGGGCGGTGGGCCTCTCCGCGACGGCTCGAGCGGCGAGGCGGTCGGCCGACACCTCGCGGCGGTCGAGCTGCGTGGGAAGACTCGTCCCCTGTCGTGCCGCGAGCTGCCGATGTTGCACGGCGCGGCGCGCGGACTCGAGCGCGGCCTGGCGAACGGCTTCGGCCTGGTCCGGCGAGAGCGTCTGGCTCACCACCGTGGCGGTAGTGCTCGGCGCGAGCGGGCCGACGGACTTGGGTCCGGTGTGCGCGGGCTCGAGCTCGGAGCCGCGGAGCTCGACCGGCGTGATGTCCCGCAACGTCTCGACCGGGATGATCTTCGGGATCAGCTCGGGTGGAGCGAGCGTCGCGACGAGAACGAGTACGAGCACACCCGCCAGATGCATCAGTGCGGTGATCGATCCGGTGACCAGGGTCGAACGCATCCCTTCGGGCTCGTGCATGACGAGCGTCGGGGCGGGAGCTCCGAGCGCGGCCGCTCCGAGGCTCGCCATCGCCGCTCTCGGCTTCGCGGCGAGACGTCGCGCGGCGGAGCGCTTTCCGGCTCGGAGTCGCTGATGCGCGTCGCGCTTCCTGATCTTCAGCTGCTCGCTCATGGCTGTTGGCTCATGAAAGACGAATCCGATGCGCCTCGGCCCCCCTCGGAGCTCGGCGATCGTAGCGAATCGCCGTTCGTTCGAGACGTTCGTGGGTGTTGCGTTGGATCCTGCGATGCAAGTGCACCTCGGGTACGCTCCAGCACGATTCGGCGGTCGACGTGCCCGACCGCGCCGTTCAACGAGAGAAGGACGGAAGGCGACGAATGTTCACGGCGGAGCATCTGATCGATCTGCTCATCATGGGCTGGATGTCCAACGTGCCACTGGCGATCGGTTCGATCCTCTCGATCACCATCTTCGTCGACAAGCTCCGCAAGTTTCGCGGACTCGACAGCAGAAGTCGGGCGCTCGCCAACCGCGTGATCGAGACCCTCGTAGGCCGCGACCTGGCGGGCGCGCGCGGCCTCTGCGAGGGATCTGATCTACCGGTCGCCAAGATGATCCTCGAGGCGCTGCGCTGGGAGAACATCGCGGTGGAGGACTACGAGCGGATTCTTGCGACACTGCGCGCGGACATGAGCAGTGAGATGCGGAAGGGAATCTGGATCATCGGTACGGTGGGCTCCCTGGCTCCGTTCGTCGGGCTGTTCGGAACCGTGGTCGGCATCATCCGCGCCTTTCGTGACATGGCGGAGGGGGGCGGTGGTGGCTTCACGATCGTGGCCGCGAGCCTGTCGGAGGCGTTGATCGCGACGGCCGCCGGGCTGGGCGTGGCGATCGTGGCGCTCGCATTGTTCAACTACCTCAACGTTCGCGTCGCAGGACTTGCCGGTACCTACGCCCGTGCGGCGGAGCGCCTCGTGCAAGCGATCCTGTATGTCGATGCGGATGGCCGAAACGACACCGCCGGAGGAGAGGTGTAGTGGCGGTCACGGGCCTACCGGGTGTCCACGTCGATGCAGACGACGAAGAGAGCGGCATCATCGCCGAGATCAACGTCACCCCGCTGACGGATGTCTTTCTCGTCCTACTCATCATCTTCATGGTGACGACGACGGCGGCCTACGAGGAAGGAAAGAACATCGATCTGCCGTCGGCGCAGGTCAGCGCGGAGACGACACCCAACGGAGTCACGGTGGAGGTCGACGGCAAGGGCGTGATCAAGGTGGACGGCGTCACCACGAGCGAGGACCTGCTCCTCGCGAGCCTGACTGCTGCGGTCTCAGGGGCAGAGGACAAGGTGGTCGTGCTGAAGGGAGACAAGCGCGTGCTGCTCGGACAAGCGGTCAATGTGCTCGATCTCGCCCAAGAGGCGGGCGCCGAGAGAATCGCGATCGCGACACAGCCGCCCGAGTAGTGCTCGGCGGACTCCGAAACGATGAGTCTCGAATCGCACGCAGAATCGTCCATGTACTCGAAAAAAATGGGACTCGGATTTCGGAAAGGAGCGGCGTACCCGCCGTGTGGCGTTTCTCGGCTACGGCTCCGCGGACCGATTGATCATTCTTGCGCCCATCGCGGCCGGGCCCAGGCCCGACGGACAACGAGCGTCCGTGTGATTACGCGCCAGCCGTCCCGGGCAGACGTGCTCGACGTACTCGAGGCTCGCGGGCTCGGGAATTCGGAGGCGCTCGATGCAGACCGCACCGTGCTCATTCCAGCTCGCCTCGAAGTGAAGCCCCGGCGCGGAGGTATCCACCTGGATCGCGAGGTCATCGAATAGCTCGACGACGGTCCCATTGCGGGTATGGGCGACGCCATCGCCGCAATAGTCCGCGCGGAGGAGACGGACGCAGGTTTGGTGGTAGGCGCGCAGATCCGTCCCGGTCTCTTCGTGCTCGGACCCGGGCAGGTAGCCCATCTCGATGCACTTGCCGACAGTGCCTGCACTGCACGCGATCGAGATTTCACTCGCCGATTCGACGAAGGTGCCGTCGCGCCAGAATCCGCGGTAGAGCGTCCCTTGACGACGTCCATCGGGTCCCGGCGGGCACGGGTTCTCCCACTGGCTCACGCCGGGAAGCTGGGTCGCAAAGCCATATCGCCAGGTCGAATCGGGGTCCTCGGGGTCTTCGAAATCGATCGCATCGATCCGAATTCGCCTGGAAGAACCGTCGGGGTCGCGCGCGACAATGACGGCCCCAATCAGCTCATCCGGAGAGACGACGCTTCCGTCAGGTCGTTCGACCAGGAGTCGTGTCGCTTCGACACGAACGGAAAGACCGGTGGCATCGGTCGCTCGAGCTGACCCGTTCGAGCTCCCGCCGAGATGGCAGGCGGCGCTCAAAAGGACTCCCAGGGCGCCAAGCCAAGCGACCGCGACCCGGCGACGAGGCGTTCGCCTCGCCGCCGGAATCGATGGAGTCGCCCGGATCAAGGGACGACCGGCAAGAGAATGTCCACAACCTCGAACCCACGTTCCCAGGAGGATGGACGCCGCTCGTCCGAAGGAATCTCCGTCGGCTCGATGGAGCCGGCAGCGTGGCCCGCCTCGTCGGGCCGAGCGTTCTCCCGGTTCTCGGCATTCAGCTCCGAACCGTTGAAGGTCATCGCGTTGTAGAAGATGCCGTTGACAGACCAGCCGTTCATCGTCAGTCCGTTGATACTCATTCCGTTCAGACTAAGGCCGTTGTAGGCAAGCCCGTTGTAGGAGAGCCGCGCGCTCGCGGTCATGGGAAGGACCAGCGTCGCGGCGAGCGCCAGCCCCGCCAGAATTCGCCCCCGTCGTGAGTGTTTTCGATTCGAAGCCGTCATTTCAGTGATCTCCTTTTCGTGGAATCCGCCGCAGGCAAAGCCCGCCGCAAATGGGGCGAGCTGCGAGTGGATCCGCCGATTTCGCCCCTTGCCAGAAGGAGTCGATCGGGAACGCGGAATCTGTCCATCGGCGGTGGGCATTCTTTGGGCATCGATCGACCGCCTCGGCTCGAGATCGCCACAGTCCCTCGAGCTCGACGGGCGGCTCCCGAACCTCCGGTACTCTCGAACAGTCGACGGATGGTCGATGTGTGACGATCGGGCACGTCCGCTACGCGCGAGGTCCGGATGCCGGGTGAGGGAAAGGGTGAGGGAAAGAAGGTCGGTCGCCCGCGCGATCCGGAGGTGGCCGACGCCATCATCGAGGCGACGCTGGCGCTGATCGCCGAGCGCGGCTTCGAGGGGCTGCGGATCGCGGACGTGGCGGATCGTGCGCGGGTCAGCAAGTCCACGATGTATCGGCGCTGGATGACGAAGCACGATCTGGTGCTCGCCGCGCTCGCGACGACCCCACCGCTCGAGCCCGTCGACACGGGCACCCTACGCGGAGATCTCCGGACGCTCCTCCGGCAGTTCATGCAGGTCGTCGAAGAGGGGCCATTGCTCGAGCTGCTGAACGCTCTGGTCGCCGAACGCCTGCGTCGAGCGGAGTTCGCGAGGACCCTCGATCCGTTCGTCGAGGAGCGGATCTCTCCGGTGCGCCGCGCGATCGAGGCAGCGGTCACACGCGGCGAGCTGGCTCCGGGGGTCGACGCCGCACGCGGGGCGGAGCTGCTCGGAGGCGCGCTGATGCTTCGCCTCTTCTTCGGCGGCGCGACGGATCCCGAGTCCATCGAGGTCCTGATCGACGACGTGGTGTCGATGCTCGAATCGGCTCCTCGAGCCTGGATGCGCGAACGCTAGACGATCTCGCTCAATAGGGTACTGTTGGTACCGTAATGAGGATCCCCGGACCCGGAGGGATTGCAGCATGAGCGGCGTCCAGATCGTCGGACTCGGCTACGTCGGTCTCGAGAGTCCCTCGCCGCGCGACTGGCTCGATTTCGGGACCCGGATCCTGGGCCTGATGCCGTCGCGGGTGCTGCCGGGCGAAGCGTTCTCGGTCGCGGGTCGGCCGAGCTCGGGACCGCCGAGTGCTGGAGCGGGAATCGCACCGGATGGCTCGGTCTTCCTGAAGGCCGACGATCGCCAGTGGCGGATCGCGATCCACCCGGGCGGGCGCGCGCGACTCGCCTATCTCGGCTTCGAGCTCGCTGACGAACGCAGCTTCGACGCCGCACTCGAGCAGCTCGTTAGGCACGGCGTTCCCGTCGAGCTGGCCGACGAGAAGGCCGCGCGATCGCGCGGTGTCAGGCGCCTCGCAACGCTCGCGGATCCGGCAGGCAACGCGCTCGAGCTCTTCTGTCTGCCCGTCTCGGATCGGCACTTCGTTTCGCCCTGCGACGCGGCCTTCGTGACCGGCGCGCTCGGACTCGGGCACGTGAACCTGCTCGTGTCCGATCTCGCGGCCTGCAGATCCTTCTACTCGGAGGTCCTCGGATTCCGACTCACGGACTTCATCGAGTTCGGACAGGGCATGGCATCCCACTTCCTTCGCTGCAATCCCCGCCATCATACGCTCGGCCTCACACGTGTGGGCGACGTCCAGGGCCTCCATCATCTGATGCTCGAGGTCGCCACGACCGACGCGGTCGGCGCGGCCCTCGACCGGGTACTCGATGCGGAGATTCCGATCACCTCCACGCTCGGTCGCCACAAGAACGACCGGATGCTGTCGTTCTACTTCGAGAGTCCCAGCGGCTTCGATGTCGAGATCGGGACCGGCGGTCTCCGTGTGGGTGATGACTGGGTGGCACACGAATTCTGCGAAGGCGACGTCTGGGGCCATCGCGGGCTGACGGCGGATGCGATCGCGGCCTCCGCCGACGCCGGGAGGCCGTGATGGTCGACTACGACCCCTATTCGCACGAAGCGATGACCGACCCCTTCGACCTCTACGCACGCCTGCGACGGGAAGAGCCGGTCTACTACATCGAGCAATACGACACGTGGGCTCTGGCGCGCTTCGAGGACGTCTGGAACGCCAGCCTCGACCAGCAGCACTTCACGGCGCGCAACGGTCAATCACCCGGCCAGATCCTGCTGCGGGAGCCGATCCCGCACACGTTCATGACGATGGACCCACCGGAGCATCGGATCCATCGCGGCCTGATCGGTGCCGAGTACTCGCGACGCGCGGCCGAGCGGGATGCGCCGCGCATTCGTGAGCTCGCACGAGAGATCCTCGCACCGCTGCTCACACGGGGCGAGATGGAGGTCTACTCCGAGTACGCCAATCGTGTGACGACATTGAACGCCGGCCACATGGCGGGCGTGCCGCGGCAGGACATCGAGCAGGTGCGCACCTGGATCGACGGCTTCCTCGCACGCGAAGACGGACAGATCGGAACCTCCGAGGCGAACGCCGCCTTCGCGGGCGAGCTCGACGGCTATTTCCGGCAATTGACCCGGGAATGCCGCGAGCATCCCGAACGCGCGAAGGGGCATCTGGCGAGGTGGGTCGGTGCCGAGATCGAGGGCAGCCGCCTCGACGACGATGCGATCGTGGCCAACCTGCTCTCGCTCGTGATCACGGGCTCCGAGACGACGCCGCTCTCGGTTGCGGGAACCCTCTACTACCTCGAGCAGAATCCCGACCAGAAGGCGCTCGTAACGGGCGACCTGGCTCACGTCGGCAACGCGTTCGCGGAGTCGCTCCGAATCGACCAACCGACCAACATGCTGGGTCGTCGGGTGAAGGAAGACGTCGAGATCGGCGGACGCAAGCTTCGTGAGGGACAGGGAGTGCTCTTCCTCTACGCATCGGCGAACCGCGACGAGCGCGAGTTTCCGGAGCCGGATCGCTACGACGTCTTGCGTTGCCCGCGTCGAACGCTCTCTTTCGGGCACGGCGTCCACAAGTGCCTGGGCGAGCATCTCGGGATGGCGATGGGTGTGATCCTGCTGGAGGAGCTGCTCGAAGCGGTCGGCAGCTTCAGCCTCGAGCCCGACGCGTGCAAACGGGTATACGGCGAGTTCCTGTCCGGCTTCCACCGCGTCCCGATCCGCTTCGAGCCGACGAGTCTCCCGGACTGACGCCGAACGTCTTCGCGGGCGCGCTCGCTGCGGCTCCGGTCAGTCCTCCGATCCAGCCTCGACGGCCAACAGCCAGCGCGCCAGCTCGAGGATCGCATCGGCCTCGAGCGGTCCACCCACGGCGCGATCGAAGCCCGCCATGGCCGTGCCGGGACGACCCCGACCGATCGACGCGACCAACGCGTCGAAGTCCTCGTCGAGCGGCGGACGCGGTGGACGAACGGCCGGCGCGATCGGCGTGCCCTCGCCCGCCGCACCATGACAGGCGGGACAGTAGGTCTGGTAGTTCGCCCGAGCCGTTGCCGCGGTCTCCGCCGCGAACGCATCCCCCCCGCTCTGCGCTCGCTCCGCGGCGGCCGGATGGCCGGCGGCGACCGCCTCATCGATCGAGCGCGCCGCGACGACCGGGGCGGAGGCCCCCGCCCACCAGTCGGGCACGCTGGTCGCTTCGGCTTCGAGCGAACGAAGGTAGGCGACCACCCGGTCGATCTCCTGGGCCGTGAAGGGACCGCCCAGATCGAGGTCGTAGGCGGACATGGTCGTGCCCGGAATGCCACCGGCGACGAGCCAGCGGAGCTGTGCATCGCTCACGTCGCCGAGGAACTCCTTCGCGGCGAGCGTCGGCATGCCGCGCCCACCACGACCGGCCTCCCCGTGGCAGGCGGCGCAGTGGAGCGCGTAGGCCTGCCGACCGAGGTCGACGTTCTGCCGTTCCATCTCCTCGAAGGCCCGGGCCCGGCGTTGGGGCTCCGTCGCGCGGTAGAAGGGGAAGGCAACGACGAGCAGGATCATCAGCACGAGGCCCACGATCAGATATCGCTCGAGGGAGCGCTCGTCTTCGGGCGTGTCGAGGGGCGAGGGCGTGGGCATGCTCGGACTCCGGCGGCGGCGCTCTTCTCAGGTCTCGACCTCGGCTCCCGGGACCGCGCAGGACCCTCCACGTGCCGGCGTCAGATAATCGTCCGCTCCGAGTGGGGCGCCCGGCTCGATCGTCGCCGTATCGACGACGACGCGACCGTCGACGATCTGTAACGGGAAGCGATCCATTCCGCGAGGCGCCGGGCCGTCGATCCACTCGCCCGCCAGGTCGTAGGACGATCCGTGGCAGGGACATTCGAAGCGTCCCGAGGCTTCGCAGAAAGGCACCCGACAGCCGAGGTGCGGACACTTCTGCGTGACGGCGAAGAGCTCGCCCCTCACCCGTGTGATGTAGAGCCGCGCCTCACGAATGTACGTTGCACTGCCCTCACGGTAGGCGTCGGGCGCAGCGAGGCCGACCAGGCCGCCGCCACCCACGCCGGCGAGCGGCCGGAGCGCCTCGCAGGTCGTCCACAGACCCGCGAGCGTGAGCAGGCTCCCGCCGGCCTTCCAGCCACTCTCCAACAGCTGACGTCGCGTCCGTTCCACGATCGCTTCCCCCTGTATCGGTCTTGTCGTCTTCGCCCCCGTTGGCGCGGGCGACGGCCCCGAGCGGATCAGGGCTCGAAGTAGAGATGTTCCCAGGGCAGCACGAAGGCCCATCCCGGCCCGCGGAAGAAGGCACCGAGCACCGTCAGCACGACCAGCGATCCGAAGATCAGCCAGAACAGCGCGCGGGCCAATCGGCGCGACCTCGGATGTCGAGCGGGATCGCGATCGACATAGGGCAGGATCAACAGCGCTCCCACCAGCACCGCCGGTGCCAGTACACCCGCAACCGTGGCGTCGAAGTGGGCCAGCAGCTCCTGTATGCCGACGAAGTACCAGGGCGCCTTCGCTGGCTCGGGCGTGAGGTTTGGATTCGCCAGCTCGCGCAGCGGCGCCTCGAACGCGATCCCGAGCGCGAGAGCGAGGGCGACCGTCGCGAGTGCCACCACCTGGTGGCGCACGATCAGATGGGGCCAGCTGAAGACCTCGTCGGCCGGGTCGGAGAGCTTCGCGTGCTCGGGGGGCACGTCGACCCAGCCGAGCACACGCCGCCCATCCGGTCGCCCGGACTCCGTCGCAGCGTCTGTCGCGGCGATTCCGTCGCTCGGCGAACCCGACTCGGTCTCGGCCGTGGCCGCCGGATCTCGGGTCGTCGCGTCGGGTCGACTGCCATCGCGCCAGGGTGCCATCGCGAAGCCGTCCTTCCGCACGCGCCAGATATGCACGGCCAGCAGCAGGAAGAAGGCCGCGGTCAGGACGGCGACGTGCAGCACGTAGAATCGGAGAAGCGCCGCCTGTCCGATCGTCGAGCCCCCGAGTAGAAAATCGCGCAGCGTGCCGCCGATACCCGGCGCATACTGGACGAGATCGGAGCCGACCGTGACCGCCCAGTAGGCGAGCTGATCCCACGGCAGCAGATAGCCCGTGAAAGAGTAGGCGAGCGTGACGATCAGCAGACCGACGCCGATCACCCAGTTGAATTGGCGCGGCGCCTTGTAGGCGCCGTCCAGAAAGGTCCGCACCAGGTGGAGCACGACGACGAGCACCATCAGGTGTGCGCTCCAGCGATGCACGTTTCGGATCAGCTGACCGAAGCCGACGGTGGTCCTCAGAGTCTGCATGTCGCCGTAGGCCATCGTGATCGCCGGCGTGTAGAAGAACATCAGATAGATGCCGGTCACGAGCAGGATCAGGAACAGCACCGTGGAGATGAAGCCGAGCCGATAGGTCGAGCGCAGCCGCAGCAGGGCCCGGGGAACCCGCACGGGATAGAGATGGAGAAAGACGTTGCCGAAGCTTCGCTGGGCGCGGCCACGAGGCGTGTCGCTCGGCGGGGTGCGCACGATCGATCGATAGAGCGCCGTGTCGTGCCATCGCGCTCGCCAGCCGGTCTTCCCGGAGGAGCCTTCACTCCGCGCGGCGGGCTTCGGATCCGGGCTCGGTCGCGCTTCGCTCGTCAACGATCGGCCTCCGTCGATGTCGCTTGCAGCGTGGCGGTTGCGATCCCCTGGTCGCGCGCCGCCGCAGGACGCATGCCGCGCGCATCGTGGTCGGCGGGAGCCAGCGCGAAGTCGAGCGCGTGGGTCGGGCAGCGTTCGACGCAGAGCCCACAGCGGATGCAGGTCGAGTCGTCGAAGACGAGCGCGACGCGAGAGCCCGCCGCCTCGAAGGCGAGGCAGGCTTCGGGACAGACGTCGGCGCAGAGGGCACACGCGATGCACCGCTGGGGGGCGAGCTGGAGATGCTCGTCGCAGCGCAGACAGCGGCTCGCCTCGCTCGCCGCGGCCTCGCGCGACAAGACGCCTTCGACTTCGGCCCCGACCGCGCGCTCGGCGGTCGGTCGGGTCGGCAGCGTGATCCGATCGCGCACGTCGTAGCCGCTCCAGAAGCGCTTGGCCTCGCGCAGCGGTGGCGCGGACGCGACGCCCGGCGGCGGTGTAATCGCTCGGGCCGGCAGATCCCTGCGTACGTCGCCGTCCGCAAGCGCGTCGACGATGGCGGCGGCCGCACGCTGGCCCGCCGCGATCGCGTCGATCAGATCACGGGGGCCGGTCGCGACGTCGCCGGCCGCGAAGAGCTGCGGGTGTGTCGTCCGGCCCCAGCCATCGACGGCCAGTCCACCCCAGGGCGTCGCTTCGATGTCCTCCACGCCTTCGAGGAAGGTCGTATCGGCCTGCTGCCCGATCGCGAGCACGACGCTGCGAGCGGGCAGGATCTCGCTCCGCGTCTCGTCGAGCTGCGGCGAGAACCGTCCCGCCTCGTCGAAGAGCGACCGGACGGGCGAGACCTCGACGCCCTCGACCCGTGCCTCGCCGACGATGCGCAGGACCCCGACCCGATCGCGCACGAGCACGCCCTCCGCCTCCGCCTCGTCGAGCTCCTCGGTCGGGACGGGCAGCTGGGCACGCGCCTCCGGCGCGACGAGCGTGACCGCCGTGGCGGCGCTCCGTGCGTCGACGCCGGCCCGAAGGGCGGTCCGCGCCGCGTCGATCATCGCCTGCCCGTCGCCATCACGCGCCCCCTGCAAGCGCCAGGCACTCCGCGCGGCGTCGAAGGCGACGCTCCCGCCGCCGATCACGACGACGGGCCCTGCGACCGGGTCGGACCCGCCCGACGTCTCGCGATTGGCCCGGCGCAGGAAGTCGACCGCGCGAATGACACCCACGAGCCCTGCACCCGGTGTCTCGAGCAGACGCCCCTGGCGACAGCCCACCGTGACGAGTACGGCGGCATGTTCGTCGAGCAACGACTCGATCGAGACGTCACGCCCCACCTCGCAGCCGGTCCGAAGCGTGGCGCCGAGTGCCACCAATGCGGCGATCTCCTGCGCGATCAGCTCGCGGGGCAATCGGAAGTGCGGGATTCCATGAACCAGCATCCCACCCGGCAGCGCTTCCCGCTCGAGCAGCGTGACCGCGTGGCCCGCCAAGCGCAGATCGTGGGCTGCGGAGAGACCGGCCGGTCCCGCCCCCACGATCGCGACCGAGGGACGGCTGGCCGGGGGCACCGAACCGACCGCTCGCGACCAGCGACTCGCAATACCTGCCTCGATACCGTGTGCCTCCGCAAGCACCCGCTTGAGCGCGCGAATCGCCACGGGACCGTCGAGCACGCCGCGTCGGCACGCCCGCTCGCAGGGCGCGGCGCAGACCCGCCCACAGATCGAGGGAAAGGGATTCGGTGCACGAGCGACGTCGTAGGCCTCGGCGATTCGGCCCTCGGCGACCAACGCCACGTAGGCTGCGGCGTCGGTTCCGACCGGGCACGCGCCGCGACAGGGCGCCGTCGAGCCCAGCTCGATCGGACCCTCGCACGCACCCGGATCGACCGGGAGATCCTCTCCGCTCGCGACGCTCACGGAGGCGTTCGCTCCGCGTCACGCGTACCGGTCGACCGCCATGCCCAGCCGCCGAGCCCGGCCAAGAACGCAAACATCCAGCCGGTCGCGAGCCAGATCCGAACGCCGCGCGACGGCCCGGACAGCTCGGTCAGGATCCACTGCGGCACGAAGAAGAAGCCGAGTACGATCGCCGAGAAGAACGCGAGCGCACGGACCCAGGCGACGATCGTCGCGCGAATCGGATCGTGCTGCGCCAGCCCGGCTCCAGCCAAGTCGCCCCTCCGAATCGACCTTCGAGCTCGATCACTAGCATGCAGACGAACCGAGCGGCTGTCCACGGTCGAGGCCTCGCTCTGGCTACCCGCCGGGATTCGCCGATGCGTGGCCAGGCGCCCGGATTCGATCCCGAGCGTGCTCCCCGGCTCAGTCGCGCGCGCAACGACACGCCCTCCTCCGACCCACCCGCGTCAGGGACCCATGCGGGACGCGAAATGGTCATCGAATGGTCAAGCGCGCATACAACGCCTCCGGGTACCTCCTGAACGGGACAGCTGCAGGGCCAGGCCGACGGTCCTCCGCACGCGGAGCTCGATCGCGTGCGCCTCGATCCGATCGACGACGCCGAGGCCCAGGAGAGAGCACAATGAAGACTCCATGCGTATCGAATCGATCCCGTCTCACGAGCGGCCTGGTCACGCTCGTCTTTGCAAGCTTCGCGATCTCGAGTGGCGTCGCCCACGCAGTCACCGTCTACGTCCAATTCGACGGGCCGAACGTCGTCCAGGACCCCGTGTTTGCATCCGCGATGGGCCCCGGATACGAGGCGTATGCGGATCTCCAAGCGGGCGAGTTCGGCGCGTTCTCGACCGCACCGTCGGGTGGTCCAGCGCAGAACGCTTCTTCCGGGCTACTCCTACCCGTCAGCTTCACGAACAACGCGAACGCGCCGCTCGTCCTCCCGGCCGGTGCGATCGTCGCACGCATCGACGGAACCTACCTGCTGGGAAATCTGCTCGATTCCCAGCAGCAGGCGTCTTCGACGGGCGTCCTCTCGCTCAGTACGCCGAACCTTCCTCGCGGCGCGATCGCACGAGCCGACCATACGGTCGCGCGCAACGTGTCGGGAAACGGGGCGATCGTCACCGAGGCCGAGACCTTCACGCCCGCCTTCGAGACGAACGGCGCGGGGGTCGTCGAGTACGAGAGCTCGCTCGATCGCGTGGCGTACGACCTCGAAATGCCCTCGGTAACGCTCGCTCCGGGAGAGACGATGTCGCTGAGCTTTGTGCTGTCGACGACGGCCAGCGCGTTCGATGCTGGCGCGGCGACCGCGGATTTCTTGAACACGGCCACGCTCGAGATCGCGTTGCCACCCGAATTCGATCCGGCGGACCTCGACTCCGATGCCAGCGTTCCCCTCGATTTCGTGCCCGAGCCCGCATTCACGCTGCTCGTCGTGATCGGCTTCGCGGCGCTCGCACTCTTATCGCAACGGGCTCGGATCCTCTCGTCGGGAGGCGGTCGAGCGGTGGCGACCCGACCGTTGTGAGGTGCGGAAGGCGAGAGCTCGACTCGTGCGCGCGCTGGGTTCGACGCCTCGCAACTTGAGCCGCGAGGCGACTCATCCACGTCCGCGCGACGGAGCCGCTCTCGCGGGCTCCCGATTCGGCGAGATCGAATTGGATCCGCTGCGTCGCCGGCCG
The DNA here is from genome assembly GCA_965223565.1 of Myxococcota bacterium. GTDB lineage: Bacteria > Myxococcota_A > UBA9160 > UBA9160 > UBA4427 > UBA4427. The sequence continues at coordinate 170,675 of CBDCWV010000016.1, forward strand.
CGTCGTGCCGCGAGTGCAGCAACAGCCAGGACGCCCGCTGCACGGCCGGCAGCGTTGCTCGGCTCCGGCACGAGCTGGGCAGCTTGCTGGGCGATCACGGTGTGCACCTTCGTGGTCGGGTGGATCGCATCGAAGAGGAAGAATCCGTCGGCGATCGCGCCCTGGGGATCCAGAACGCAGGCCGGGTCCACGAGGCAGGGAATCCCGAAGTCCGTATCGTCACTGCTGGTGTCGATGGCGGCGGGCACGACGCCGAAGGCGGCCGGATCGGCGAAGAGCGCCTCGACGAGCGCCTCGATATCGAGCTCGTAGAGGGTCGTGATGGGCTCGGCGGCGAGGGCATTGGCCAGGCGCCCGTTGAAGTCCAGGCTCAGCGCCGTCACCGCGTCGCGCTCGGCGGGCGTGAAGGCGGCACCACTGCCCGCCGGGAGCCTGAAGTCGCCATAAGCGCGGCCGATGTCGGGCAGGTTGGCGATCAGGAAGTGCTGGGCGCCCATGTCCTGCAGGTCGCGGATGCCGCTGATGATGTCGTCGACGGCGTCCTGAGTGGCAGTGGGCGAGCTGGGGATCCCGAGGATGTTGTTGCCACCGAGCCAGATCACGTAGAGCGCCTCGGGATCCGCCGAGTCGGGAAAGATGCTCAGCCAGAACGCCGTGATCTGGGTGGCGAGGTCGCCGGTCTCGTCGCCGCCGAACGCGAAGTTGGTCCCGCCCAGAACCGACGGCTCGGCCTCGAGGCCGAGGAGCCCGGCAAACTGCTCGGACCAGACGGGACCGTTCGAGCAGCGCCCGGGGTGATAGCCTGCGATGGCGAGCACGGTGCAGCCGTTACCCGCATCCGACAGGCTGTCGCCGAACACGTTGACCCTGGTGAAGTCCTGGCCCGACGCTGGGAGCGCGCCCGCCAGCAGTGCGGCGAGGATGAGAGGTGCGACGCGCGAGACTGCGGGGCTGGACATGACATCATTATGCACAGCCGACCCGTGGCAAGCCAGGTCGATTCCACGAGCTGGCCGCGTGCTGCGGAGCTGCGCTTTCGTTGCACGTTTCGCCGAGCGGCACGCGTTCGCCGAGCGGCACGCGCGAGGGATCGAGCGGCGGATCGATCGCAGGGCTGGTCCCCCGCGGACCGGAAATCCTCACGCATTGACGCCGACCTCGATGCGTCCACGACCGGCGACGCACTCGCGACCTATGCATTCAATTCGGGCTTTTTCGCCACGTCGTTCACGAGCGTCGCGATCGGACCCGTTCGCCCCGACATCCTGAACGAGCCGTGGTTCGGCCGGAGCGCTTCGCTCGGCGCTCAAGCGAGCTCGAGACCCTCGAGCTTTCCCGCTTCGCGCCACTCTCGATAGGCCTGAAAGAGCGCCGTGAAGCCCTCGGGATGGAAGCCCGCGAGCCAGCCATCTCCTTCGTCGGGCTTTCCTTCGTTGTTGTAGTAGCCGGGGGTGCAGGTCGCGAAGAAGTCGCCGTTACGCGACGGCGAGTCCCGAATGAGATGGACCCAGTCGCGCTCCGCCTGCTCTTTCGCCTCGACGGTCTCGAAGCCCCCCTCGAGTGCGCGGCCGATCACGTGCGTGAGATAGAGCGCCTGCTCGTTCAGTGCGTGCGGAATGTTCGGCGTGAGACCGCTCTGCAGGCCCATCATGAAGAAGCAGTTCGGAAAGCTCCGAGTGTGGAAGCCGTGGAAGGTCGAGACACCGTCCTTCCACTTCTGCGAGAGCTTCAGCCCGCCTCGGCCGACGAGGTCGTAGCCCGCCCGCCGCCAGAAGTGGGTGCCGACCTCGAAGCCCGTCGCATAGATCAGGCAATCGAGCTGGTACTCCCGGCCGCTCGCGACGAGCCCAGTCTTCGTGATCCGCTCCACGCCCTTCCCGTCGGTATCGACGAGGTGGACGTTCGGTCGATTGAAGGTCGGCAGGTACTCGTCGTGGAAGCAGGGGCGCTTGCAGAACTGGCGGTACCAGGGCTTGAGCGCCTCGGCGGTCTCGGGGTCTTCGACGATGGTGCTTATGCGATTGCGAATCTCCTCCATCTTCTTCATGTCCGCGATCTCGATATCGAGCGCGATCTGCTCGGGCGAGAGGCTCGTTACGTCGGTATCTCGAAGCCCGGCCATGATGATCCGGAAGACGGCGGTCCAGCCGTCGCCGACGAGGTCCTCGCTCTCGAAGCCGCCGCCCACGATATTCGTGAAGTTCTCCATTCGGCGATATTGCCAGCCGGGCTCGAGCGACGCCACGAAGTCCGGATCCGTCGGACGGTTGCCGCGCACGTCGACGGAGGATGGGGTGCGCTGAAAGACATAGAGTGCCTGCGCCGCCTCGCCGAGATGCGGAATGCACTGGATGGCGGTGGCGCCGGTACCGATCACGCCGACGCGCTTGTCCGTCAATCGGTCGAGCCCGCCCGTCGTGTCGCCCCCGGTATAGTCGTAATCCCAGCGACTCGTATGGAAGGCTTGCCCCTCGAAGGATTCGACGCCGGGAACGCCGGGCAGCTTCGGCCGGTTCAGCGGACCGTTCGCCAGGATCACGAAGCGCGCGCGAAACGCGTCGTCCCGATCCGTTCGCACGGTCCAGCGATGGCTCGCGTCGTCCCACTCGAGCCCGGCGACCTGCGTCTGGAAGCAGGCGCCGCGGTACAGGTCGTAGTGGCGACCGATCGCCTGAGCATGGGCCAGAATCTCGGGTCCGTGCGCGTACTTCTCGGTCGGGATCGTGCCGAGCTCCTCGAGCAGCGGCATGTAGATGTAGGACTCGATGTCGCACTGGGCACCGGGGTAGCGATTCCAGTACCAGGTGCCGCCGAAATCGCCCGCGGACTCGATGATGCGGATCTCCTGGATCCCTGCCTCGCGCAGTCGGGCACCGGCCATCAGACCCGCAAAGCCACCGCCGACGATCAGCACGTCCACCTCGTCCCGAAGCGGCTCGCGTTCGAGTCGTCCCGCGACGTAGGGATCGTCCACGTAGCGCGCGAACTCACCCCTCACCTCGACGTATTGGTCGTTTCCATCGTCGCGCAGACGCTTGTCGCGCTCCCTCGCGTAGCGCGCCTTGATCGCCAGAAAGTCGAAGCCGAGCGCCTCGGGCGGCGGGATGATCGGCTCGGTTGCGGGAGCGGACGCGTCGGTGGCCATGTGTTCGGACTCCATAGGGCTCGGCAGACTCGGCTCGATTCCCCTGGATCATCGAACATCGTGACAGACCTGTCAGCCCGAGCCGGAACGTGCGGCCGGTCGAACGCCCGAGCGGTGGCGGGCCGACCAAGCTTCTTTCCGGCTCGGGTCGCGACCGCTCGTGCCACCCTCCGGCGGCAGGAGGTCGCGTCCCCGAAGCTGCTCGGATCAGCCTCGCAAACGGTCGACGCAAACGCGGCGTCGAAGATCGAACGACCGGACTTTCGCCGTCCGCTCCCGCGCTCGCTAGATCAGCTCGATGCCACCGAAGAGGACGAGCAGGAAGACGAGCGGCTCGTCACCATGCACGGTGAATCGATGGTCGCTGCCTTCCGGGTGACACACGAGGTCGCCCGGACGCCAGAGCTCACCGTTCGAGTCCTCAGCGGAGCCGGAGAGCACGAACGCCCACTCGTCGCCGAGGTGACGATGGGCCGGATAGGTCTCGCCGCCCGCGACACTCACCAGGCCGCAATGCGCCTCGGCGAGGCGCGGACCAGCCTCGAAATGAAAGATCCTGGTCTGGGCGAAGCCGGTATCGATCCATGACTCGCCCTCCGGATCGCGCAGGATACCGAGCAGATCGTCGATCCGTTCGCCAGGGAGATCGAGAAGACGTGCGAGGCGGGGCGCGAAGGCATCGTACTTCCGCTCGGGATCGACCTGCGCGAGCACGGCCTCGCGAAGCTCAGGGCTCGGCTCGAGCGGCTCGAGGTCAGGCTCGACGGATTCGAGCGCCGCGACGAGCTCCGTGAGCAGCTCCCGCGCCACCTCCGAATCTGCAAGCTCCCGCTCTACGTCCGCGCGTTCGATCTCGGGGAGCGTGCCCAACGCGTATTCCGCGATTCGCAGCTCGAGGTCCGTCATGGTCGCACCTCGTCGGCCGGTCCACCCTCTGCGAACCGCTCGCGCAGCTTCCCCAGCGCAGCCGCGAGACGCGACTTCACCGTTCCAATCGGCACGTCGCAACGCTCTGCGATTTCGCGACAGGTCAAGCCTTCGAAGTAACCGAGCTCGATGACCGACCGTTGCGTAGGTGTCAGCAATTGGACCGCCGTGCGCGCGCGGGATGCATCCGGGTTCGGAGCGGAGACCGAATCGTCTGCGCGCGACAGCTCGAGACCCTTTCGCTGGGCCATCTGCAGGTAGCGCAAGCGATCGATCGCGCGGGTGCGGATGCGAACCATCAGCCACGCACGGATCGTTCCGCGCGTCGAATCGTACTGCTTCGCATTGCGCCACGCCTCGATGAAGACGTCGTGCACGAGATCCTCGGCGTCGCTTCGACTGCCGAGGATGCGATTCGCGAGTGCGAGCATGCTCGGGGCATGCTCGTCGTAGAGCGCTTCGAACGACGCTCCGTCGTTCATCGGCTCGCGGGGAGCCTCTTGCTCACGTTCTTCGTAGCTGGCACCCACTCGCGTCCTCGATCTTTGTCCGCGCGTCGTTCCGGCCCTCGAGGCGGAGAATAGCCCCCGATCGCTCGAGTTCGCATCGGAACGCACGCTGGAGCCCACTTCTCCTCCATTCGTGCCCGCGATCGATGGTGTGGTGCGCTGCGCGAGAGATCTTCGAGTCCGCATGCGAACCGCTCTCCCAACTCGTTCGTAACCGTATTGGGTGTTCTCATTCCGACATGCCCCGGCGCGACCCGCTCGTCTCGATCGTCTCCGGTCGACACGAAGGTCCACTCAGCGCCTCGCACCGCGTATCCAGACACCGGAGAGCTCAGCGGAACGAGCGTCGAGCATTCGCACATCGGAGAACGCGAGCGACGTCGGAAGCCAATCGGAGACCTGAAGCATGCTGAGCCGCCCCTCGAAGCGGATGATGCAGCCCCCGCGCCCGAAACCTGCGCAGGCGAGCTCGAAATCGGCGTACTCCGCCTCACCCGCGAATGCGAGACGAGGAAGCCAGCCCTGAACGACCGGCGCCGCGAATCGCGTGTGGTCGAAGGGCAAGGCATTGCAGACGCGTGCGGCGGCGTCACATAGCTTCGGAACGATGCGAACGGCCCAACGATAGCGCCGACCCGTCCACTCCGATTCGAGGCGGATGAATGCCTCGCCCCGCTCCGCCTCGTCGGGAATCGACTTGGCCCGCAGCAGCGCGGGGGCGAACGCGTATTGATCGCGTGGGTCGAGCTCCCCTTCCAAAGACCGACGTTCTCGATCTGCCGAGGTCGAGCCAAGCCCTGTGGCAGCAAGGAGACCGAGGGAGGCTACGACGCCACAGGCCCTTCGGCCTACGCCCGTCACGGGGTTTTCCATCGCAGATCACGGCCCAGCTCTCTCGCGAGACGCGGATCGACACTCGGATTGATCTCGAAGGCGAGCGCAGCGAACTCTCTGGCGCCCGCGATATCGTACGCGTCGCGCTCGATCAATGCCCGATGCAGGTACAGCTCGGCATCTCGCGTCCCCAGCCGGAGTGCACGCTCCGACGCGGCGCGGGCCTCGTCCAGGCGACCAGATCGCCAGAGCGCCAGGGCATGCATGGCGTGCGCTTCGATCGTTGCGTGTACGCGTAGATTGTACTCGGTCCATTCGAGTGCCTGCTCGAGGCGAAGCGCGTGCCGCAAATCGTGGACAGCGAGCGCGGCCGGATCCTCGTCCCTCTGCATCTCGGCTCGTCGCAGCCAGTCGCGCGCCTCGGTCTCGCGGCCGACCTCCGTCAGGAGGTCGGCCAGCTCCACCAGCGAGGCCACGTCTGCATGGGCGTCGGCCCAGGCGTCGAGGCTCGCAATCGCCTCGTCGTACCGACCCAGCTGACGAAGCGCACGCGAACGGAGGAGTCGGGCGCGCGCGTCGTCCGGCGCGTAGCCGAGCGCGGCCTCCGCAGCTTCGAGCGCCTTGTCGTCTTCCGCAGTCTCGAGCAACAAGCTTCCGAGCTCTACCAGATACCAGACGACCGGCGGCGTGGCGGTTGCACCCGTGGTCTCGAGAGCAAGCGCCCGACCGTGGCGGGGCCGAGGCGCCTCGGCCCCGCTCATCCTGACTGCTGCACGCATCAGCGCTTGCGCGCCCTCCGCGTCGCCGAAGAGCCAACGCATCCGCGCCGCCCGCGCGAAGGAACGTGAATCGGGAAGGATGTCCATCGCACGTTGGTAGGTCGACGCGGCAGCTTCGTACTCGCCGAGCTCGAGGAGCGCGTCTCCGAGCAACAGCGATCCGGTCGAGTCGTCCGGCGCCTGCTCGGTCGCCCGGCGGGCGAAATCGGCGGCCTCGCGAAAGCGATGAGTTTCGATCGCGATCGCCGCGGACGCCAGCAGCGAGCCTGGGCGTGGGCCCGCTTCGAGCGGCTGAATCGCTCCGCTCCGCTCGGCTGCGAGCTTCGCTGGCACGTCGGGCGAATCGACGATCGTTTGGCTGCGTTCGACCATGCAGGCCGACAGCATGGTCGAGGCAACGACCAGGATTCCGCGAGCTCTCTCGTTCATGGCTACGGAAACGGATTCCCGGTATTCGGGGGGTGTACGTACGGGAAGAACGAGTTGAATGGAAATTCGTTCGCGAACACGCCATCCCCGACCGGAATGGACTGGTCGGCACTGCAGATCATCGACAGCATCGTGTCGACCACATCGTCCTCGAGACGACGACCGTTCGGGAATCCGCTGTCCGCGAAGGTCTGGCCTTCCGTGACGTCAAGGCGTAGTAGATCAGCGGCCTGCGTACCGTTGGGCGACAGGAGGTCGATGAAGTCGGTGCGTCCGCCAGGCGGCGTCGGTGGGCAGGCGAGCCCGAGAATGGAGGACAACAGTCCGTTCAGCTCGGGGTCGAGGATGTAGCTGCCGAAGTTCACGACGTCGTCGTGGGGAGAGGTTCGATTGAAATTGTCCTTGTCCTGAAGCGGAATCACGACCTCGTTGACGAGCGGGACGGCCAAACGGGAGACCTGCACGAATCGACCGAAGCTCGTCTTCGGGCCCGAGCGCCTCCGGATCTCGACGAGGCGCCGCAAGTTGCGCGCGTAGACTCCGATCACGCTGGTCGGGCCTGTCTCGCTCGCCGCGGGTCGGACCCCGCCGGCCACGATGTCTTCGATCGGGACCTCGATGGCGATGGTCATCACGTTCGAGCCCTGGGTCGTCGGTAGGTTGTTCCCGAGACTCAGTAGGTCGAAGATCGTCAGATCGATGAAGAAGGGCTCGTCGCGCGGACCGGCGAAGCTGGTCGTCGTACCGTTGGTCGTGACGGCCTCCTGCGCGACCGAATCGTAGACGAAATTCGGAAAGCTCCTGATCCCGCTGTACCAGGGCGCAACAGGAGCGCCGGTCATGATCGACGACTCCGACGTCTGGTAGTCGGTGGGTCCACCCGTGTAGTCGACCCGCGTGAGGTCGTAGTTCTGTCGGACGTTCAGGTCTGGATCCGTCAGACTGGTCACCTCGCCCGTGTTGTAGAGAAACGTCGCTCCGTTCTGGATCGTGGTCTCGAAGTCATAGCGGTAGCAGAGGTCGCGAAACGCATCGCCGTCGTTGTCGATACAGATCTCGTACGCGACGTCGTCCGCGAAGCTGTAGAAGTTCGGCCCACTGAACGGCACCATGAGTGGAATCGAGTTGGCGACGAGAACGACGTTGTCCGGATCCGTCGGGCTGATGAATGCGTACACATCGGTATTGTCGGCCATCGGGTCCTGCGCGATGGCGGGGGCTTCGCGATGGCTCGAAGGAAAAGCCGGCAGCGCGAACGAAGCGAGGACGAACGAACAGCAAACGGTCAGGAAGGTGAATCTTCGCGGCGGGATCATGAGATGAACCTCCGTCGAGCGTAGAAATTCGCCGCGCGAGCACAGCTCACACGCTGCGTATCGCGCCCGATCAGCAACAGGAAGTAGAGGCAGCCAGTCGCCGCCAGTCCGGCGAGTTGCGGCTCGGGCACGGTCACGTCGATCGTGCCTGTGATGACGTCTGCCTCGGTCGTGTACGCGTCGAAACGCTCGAAGACACCAGTCGTCGCGAGCGATTCGCTCGTGAACGAAAAGCCCGCCACGGTCGTACCACTCGCGAACGCGTCGTCGTCATCGACGAGATGGATGATCCCGAAGTCGGGGTCGTAGAGCGCCGAGTGGCCGATCGGTCCGCTCAAACCGCTCGAGATGGCCGTGTCGCCGACAGGTGCATCCGAGAGACTCACGAGCGCGAGATCGACCGACTCGTCGTTCGTCACACTGACGGCATAGAGGAAAGCGCCGGGACTCGCCTGTGTGACCGTCGCTTCGACGACGACGGCGTTGGCCAGGCTGGCTCCGAGCAGGGAGCCGAGGCCGAGCACACTCGCGAGTACGCGCACGCGACTGCATCGCTTCATGGACCGTTCTCCGCTTCGAGTATTCGAGAGGAGTACGGACGGCGCGGGCGAGCGGTTCGGCGAGATTCTTCGATTCTTCGTGAAAGAGCGTAGGGTTGGTCGCGAGCACCGAGGTTTCTTAGCGGGTCACTGACAGAAGGAGCCCTTGTCTCCACCGAACGTCGTCGGATGGAAGCCGTGACCTCTCCGCACACGAGCCAACAGGGACTGGCTCCCCTGCGTCTCTGAAGCCGACGAACGGAAGATCTCGACTCCGATGCCGAGCAGGAACCGGTTCCGGTTCTCCCTCAGCGCGTTGACGGTACTGCAGCTCCATCACGATTACGCTCGCTCGGAACGCCCAGCAGATAGCCCCAAATCAGGGCCAGGAAGAGCTGTTCCGGCGGGATCGAGGGTCTTCCGATCTCCGAGTACAGCCGACGGCCGACGGCAGATCCGTCGGATCGCCGCGTCATCGATCGAGGGCCGGATCCGGCGCAGACGATGATCCGCTGGCACGAAGCCCTCCATCGACGGGTTGTAGAATATCGATCGCTGCGGATCGGGCTCTGCCATCATCTCCGGCACCCCCCGATCTGGATATGCCAGAATCAGGGGACATTGTCAGCATCCTGTTAGGCGTGAAGCTCCGGAAGGGGCCCGATTCGCCCCGGTTAGGCGTACTTGTCATCGCTAGGTATCGGTAGTGGCGTAAAGGCAGCTTGAACCGCTTGTCCGCACCGTACACAACTCGAAGGGCAGATCCTTGATGAGGCGCAGGTCCACCAGGCCGCCCTCTAAGAGCCCATCCCAATACCCCCTCGGTCGTGATCCACGCGCCTGTGACCCGATCTCGGCGTTGCGAAATCTTGAAGTAGCGAAGGCTACGCCTGCGATTTCGCGCCTTGATCTCGAGCCACATTCACGCGGCTCACTCGGTCGGGGGTTTTGGGACGGGCTCTAAGGCTGACGACCAGCGAGTCCGTAGATCGTGAGCAGCGTCCGCCTCCTCGCGGACTGGATCATCCCAGGCGTTGCGAAAGAACGAGGATCGCGGAGATGAGCAGCACGAGCAGCGTCACCACCGTTCCGAGGAAACGAAACGGGTTCGGCTTGGGGTCGGGCGACATACCGATCGGGTGACAGATGCGCCCGAACACGAGCGCGCCGCCCAGCCCGTGGATCCAACCGTCCGAGGCCCCACCCGCCTCGGCGAAGCCGATCAGGATGAGGATCAGCGGTACGTATTCCGTGAAGTTCGCCTGGCTGCGGATGAGCGTCAGGTTCTGGGCATCACCCCCGTCGCCGAGCCCGACTCCCTTGGCGCGCACGGCCACGATCACACGGCCACTCAGGACGAGCAGAATGAGACCGAGCAGAGCGCCGTACATTGGCGTGATCGTGACGGCATCGAGCAGGTCGTTCATGGGGATTCCTTTCGAGTTCGGGTGGCGTCGGCTACGGGTGGTACCAGATCGGCGAGGTATACGCGCGTTCCTGGATCTCGGCGCGCACGTCGTCCGCGAGCGACTCGCCGTAGAACTTCGCGTCGTAGGCCGTCCAGCGAGGCGTCGGAATCTCGATGACCCGCGTGTAGTAGAAGGAAGGCTGCGCCGGATCGAAATCGGGATCGGACCAGAAAGTCGCCAACTCGGCGTCGCCGATCGTGTTCGTCCAGGTCGCATTCTCGGCGTCGACGGTGCTTCCGACCGGCTTGAGCTTGCCGCGCCAACCGATCCGGCGTCGGTGGGCATCGCCCCAGACGACGTCATGGACCTTTTCGTGCGTCTTGCCTTCTTCGTCGAGCCAGCCCTTGATGATCTGGATTCGGTCGAGGTTCCCGCTGAGCGGGTCCTTCTGCGCCGCGACCAGGAACGTCGGGGCGCCCTTGCCCTGCGTGTGCTCGAGGATCCCGCCCATCGGCACGCCCTTCGCGTATCCGACACGAACGAGATCCCGCGCCTTCGCGTCCCCCTTCTCGAAGTCGAAGCTGCCGAAGAATCGGACGGTCATCCGCGGACCACTCGTGGCGTAGACCTCACGTCGTTGCATGGCGTCGAATATCGCCTCGCGCGTGTTCTCCGTCGCCCAGACCGCGGCGTATCCGGACGCGCTCGTCTCCCAGGTCTGCCAGAGCGTGCGCCCTTCGATCACGAGAGACGGCTCTTCGGCCGCCCGATTCTGCGTCGGCTCGTTCGCGGCGAACTTTCCGAAGAAGTTGTCCTCCGCCGCGGTCGACAGCGCCGTATGGCTGTCCGTCGACCCGACCATCCCGAAGCGATACGGATTCGTTCCCAGCTGCCGTTCGAGCTTCATCCCGTTCTTCAACGCCTCACGCGCGTACTCGTATTGCAGCATGTCCGGCGTCTTGAGCGTTTCGAGCGTGACGTTGCCCTTGTCCCAGGTTTCGAAGTCCGCGAAGGGATCATCGGGCGAGAGCATGGGATGCGCCTCACCGTCGCCCTTGATCTGCGTCACCTCGTAGAGCGGCTCCCAGCGGCTGCGCGTCTCGACATAGTCGGAGTCGAGCGGCATTCCGGTATCCGGGTTCTTGTCGACCGGGAACATCTGCCCGTTCGACAGGTTGCCGTTGTGGGCCAGAGCGAGAATCTGCCCGTCCGACTCCTCCTCGTAGCGTTCCATCCACTTCCAGAGATCCTGTGGATTCGGACTCTCGATCGACGTAAAGGGAAGCGGCCGACGGGCGGAGGCCGCGTCGCCGCGGTAGAGCACGTTGCGATGGAGCTTGTCGCCGGCCCGGGTCGGCGTCCATTCGTACCCAATGACGGCCGTGAAGCGCTCGGGCTCGTTGAAGCGGTCGGCTGTTTCGACATGGCGATCCCAGACCGTCCGCATGATCTCGCGGGAGAGGAGCGGACTCGAGTCGTCTCCATCGAGCAGCCCGGCGGCGAGCGTGACGAAGCCCTCGGCGGCGTCCGTGCCCCCCTTCAGGATCTTCTCTCGCGCCGCGCGGAGACCGGGGTCCGCCATGAGCATTTCGTTCCCCTTGAAGAGTTCATCGACCGCGCCCATCGCGTCCGAGTGATCCGTGACGACTAGGAAATCGAGCGGCCTCGACAAGCGCACTTTGAGGCCGCTGGACGAGACGAGCTCTTCGCCCCGCGCGAAGCGATAGGCGGCTTCCGCGTCGAGCGTGACTCCGAGCGAACGGGCGTCGAAGGAGTTCGTCGTGTGGAGGTGCGTGTCGCCCCAGAGGACGCGCGTCGGATGCTCGACGCCGGCGTAGGGCGAGTAGTGCGGGGGCTGCACGTCCTCCTCGGCGAGGGCGAGGGTTGGGAAGAAAATGCACGCTACACCGAGGGCGACGACCCGAGATCGGATGCGGTTGATCATGGTCCGGTCCTCCAAATACGAATGAGCAACGCTCCGACCTGCGTCCAAGCCCAGAACGCCACTCGACACCAGAAGCTATCTCATGAACGTCGCAACAACATGGTCATGCATCCGAGCGTGGCGAAGGCTCTGAAGTCGTCTTCGTGTCGCTCGGATCGAGTGACGAGCCTTCGGAAGTTCTGGATCCATGCGAAGAGGCGCTCCGCTTTCCATCGTCGCCTGTATCGACCTAGCGAACGGCCGTCGTGGGTCCGGACTTTCCGATTACTGCGATTCGGGATATCAGCTCGATTGCCGTTCTTCGTTTTCCCGACCGCAGGGCCCCCTTTTTGGCCCCTGCGAAGGTGCCGTCGATGGAGGCCTCCGTGATATCGATCTCGCCTCGCTCCTCGAGATCTCGAGCAAGCGCGTAGAGGATGTCTTCGACCGTCCCATTGCGGGCTCACTGCTGGAAGCGCCGGAGGCAAGTCTGATACGGCGGATAGCGGGCTAGAAGATCCTTCCAGGGAGCCCCCGTTCGCAAGATCCACAGGATGCCGTCGAGCACGTCACGAGGGTCGCGCCACGACCGCCCGCTGCCATCGGGCCTCGCCTTCGGCTTGGGAATCAGCGGTACGACGAAAGCTCACTGCTCTCCCGTGCGATCCAACGGACACACCCCGATCTTGCGGGATGGGATCGATCGCAAGCGCCAGTCGCTCGCTGAATCCAAAGCGAGCGCGACTCGGCCTCGACGCATTCATGAGATGCGTTCCGGCCGATTCAGTCGGTTAAATACTCCTCGCGAGCACTGATTTCAGCCGACTCTGGCGCGCCTACCCTAGCCTGGCCTAGTTCCCGTCCGACAACTCGTAAATCACTGGTCTGAAAGTGGAATCGGCGCAATCGCCGTTCCCGATTCGTTGCCGATCGTTGAATGTTAGGTGGTGCCAACCTGCCGAACCCACAACGAAGACCGTGAAACCGGGAGGTCAAACGATGCGCCGATTCCGAGAAGACCCGCTGTCCCTCCCACTCGCTTGGGGAGCGCCGGGCGGGTCAGCCTGGAAGGAGCGCGTTCGCCGCCGCCCGAGGCGCCCGAGCGTGTCTGAGCGGCCCTCGCGACCTCGGAAGTCCTTGATCTCAGAGGGTTTCGTCGTTAATGAGCGAGTAGCGCGTGTCGCCGATGGTTTCGCTCGGCCGATGCGGCACGGGCGTGTGCCGTCTCTCTCGAGCGGGTGCCGTCCAGGCTGTCGAGCCGGCCGATCAGGAGGAACGGACGATGCGACGAGCCCTTCGTGGAGATGCCGAGCCGTTTCCCGCGCGTGGACGAGAGAACAAGAAGAACGATAAGAAGACGGATGATCCTGCCCTGAGGCGGCGGCTGTGGGTGATCCGCACGGTCGCCCTGATGGGCTGCCTGTTCGGCCTCGCTCGGCCGGGTGCCGCACCGGCCGCCACGTTCAGCGTCAACTCGGTGGGCGACGGGAGTGACCTCGATGACCAGGATGGCATCTGTTGGACCGGTTTGCAGGTTGACGTCGGGCTGGGCGTCCCGGCTGACGAATGCACGCTGCGGGCCGCGATCGAGCAGGCCAATGCCTCGTCCGGCGCCGACGTGATCGACTTTGCGTCGCTTCCGACGCCGGCGAGTGGATTCGCGATCATCCAGCCAACGAGTGAGCTGCCGACCGTCTTCGAAGAGCTGACGATCGATGGGTACTCGGCGCCCGGGTACGACGGGGGCGATCCCGACGCGACGCCCGTCGTGCAGATCGACGGCACCCAATTGCGCAGTCAGGAGGACGGCCTCGACATCATCGGGGCGGATGGCTCCGTCGTTCGCGGACTCGCGATCTGGAACTTCCCGAGGAGCGAGATCTTCATGACCACAGGCGCGCAAACGGTCACGATCGAGGGCTGCCACCTGGGTGTGTCCCTCGGGCGGCAGGCGATCGGCAACGCGGCCGCCGGGATCTTCATCGTCAACAAGGTCGTCGTCGTCGGAAGGACCTGTGACGAGACGAGCTGCACCGGGCGTGGAAACCTGATCGCCGGCAATGGCGGCGCGGGCGTGGGAATCTCGAACGCGTTCGCCCTGCTCGCGGGCAACCGGATCGGTACCAATCGGCTCGGAACCGCAACGACGGATATTGTCGGTGCGCCGACCGGCAACGCCGGCTGGGGCGTCGAGGTCACGAACGGAAACGCGTCGATCGGCGTCGAATCGGCGGATCCGACGGCGGGCAACCTGATCTCGGGAAACGGCTTCGGTGGTGTGTCGCTCTCCGGGTTGGCCAGTCTTCACGTGATCGGGAATCGGATCGGCACGGACGTCTCTGGGACGGTCGCCCTGGCGGATGCCGGCCCCGGGGTCTATTCGGAAGCCGACCCGGCCGGTACCGACGTCAGCGTCACGATCGGGGGCCCTGCACCGAACAACGGAAATCTCATTTCCGGCAACGCGGGAGACGGAATCGTGTCCGATGGTCGTGCCGTGATCGAGGCCAACACGATCGGAGCGACCGCGAACGGAAATGCTCCGCTTCCGAACGGGGGATCTGGAATTGCGCTCACCGGGAGTGACAGCGCCGTCACGGGGAACCTGATCGGCGAAGGCGGGCTTGCTGGCATTCGCACAGAGGGCACCGGCCATCGCATCGTCTCGAATTGGCATCGGTACAAACGACCAGGGCGCGAGCCTCGGCGGCGGCGGCTCGGAGATCCAGGCCCTGGGAAGCGCGATGGAGATTGGGGACGCAGGGATCGGCAACGTGATCGGGAACAATGGAGCGGGTCTCGAGATCCGGGAAGCCGTGAACGAGGTGATCGGGAATCATGTCGGCACGGGTCCGCAAGGCGAGGATTTCGGCAACGACGACTTCGGAGTCGCAATCGCCGACACCCAGATCACGGTCGGTGCCGCGGCCGGGTCGAGCGCCACCGACGCCGCGTCGCGGGCGAATGCGATCGCCTACAACGGCGGTCGGGGGATCGTCGTCCGCCTCGACGACCGCGTGGCGCTTCGAGGGAACACGCTCTTCGAAAACGCCGATCTCGGCATCGACCTCGGCAACGACGGCGCGACGCCGAACGACGTGGACGACGTCGACATCGGTGCCAACAACCTCCAGAACTTCCCGGAGTTCGACCCTTTGCAGACGTTGTACAACGAAGTCACGGGACAGCTCGAGGTTCGTTACCGCGTGAGGAGCAACCTCAGTGATGCGGCCTATCCGCTCGACGTCGACTTCTACCTTCGGACGGACAGCACCGCGGAGGCCGACGTCTACGTCGGCGCCGATAGCTATCCGGCCGCTTCGGCGACGCTCTACCGGGCGGTAGCGATCGATCCGCCTGCGGGCGTCGAGGTCGCCGGAGCGCTCGTCGCGACCGCGACGGAGCGCGGACGGAAATACGAGCGAGCTGTCGCGCGAGTTCGTCTACGTGCCGGAGCCTGAACGCGACGTCCTGGCGGCGTGCGGAGCCGCGCTCTGCATCGGGTGGACGCTTTGCCGACGTGTCACGCGAGTCCGCGCGGCACGGTGAGCGTCGGCCTTGAATTCCCAACCCCTACATGCGCAAGATGCGTTCTCCGCTTCGAGGTAGCCGATGGTCCCGTCCGTCGATCTCGCACTTCCGACCGATCCCCCGCCGCCCTGGACGATCGAGGGTCACCGCGACTCGCATGTCTGGTTGGCGCGAATGCTCGAGTCCCATCCCATCGTCTATGATGCCGAGTCCGAAGTCTGGCACGTCTTCGCTTACGAGGACGTACGCGCCTTCTTCCGCGAGACGGACGATTGGTCGACCGCCCGGCGACTCGAACGAATACCGCCGGAGCAGCGAGCGCTCCGATTGCTGACGACCGACCCCCCGCTGCATCAGTCGCTGTGCAACGTCTTCGATCGCGCCTATCGGCCGCGCCGCGTGGAAGCGATGGAGCCCGGCATCCGTCGCGTGTGTGGGGAGCTGATCGACGCGGGTCTCGAGCGCGGTCGCATGGATGTCGTGGCCGACCTCGCAGCGCCGCTCGCGGCGAAGATGATCCGGGATCTGATCGGCGTTCCGGAGGAGGACGAGAGTCGCTTCAAGGTCCTGAAAGCGACGCTCGGCAGGCTGCGGAGCGCCGACGACCCGGAAAGCCGAATGGTCCTCTACATGGGCGCGCAACGGCCCGACGATCAGCGCGCCTCGAACGAGTACTTCGAGGAGCTCGTCGCCCAGCGACGCAAAGCACCGCGCGACGACATGGTCAGCGATCTCGCACGGATTCCGTCGGACGAATTGGAGCAGCGTCCCGATGTTGGCGCGCTGCTCAACGAGCAGCTCGGCGCCGGCCAGAACACCTCGGTGCATCTGGTCAGCAGCATGATCGCGCTCCTGCTCGAACACTCCGATCAGCTCGCGAGGCTGCGTGAGCGACCGGAGCTCGCGGCGTCAGCGGTCGAGGAGACGCTGCGCTATGCGTCGCCTCTGCAGGGGCGGCCGCGCGTCAGCGTACGACCTCTGCGTATCCACGGAGTCGAGGTTCCCGAAACCGCGACCGGACTCGGCTGGATACAGGCCGCCAGCTCGAACCCCGCGTCTTCCCGGATCCGCTTCGTTTCGACGTGACGCGGACCCCAAACCACCATCTGGCCTTCGGCTACGGCGAGCATTTCTGTTCTATGAACGCCTCGACGAGCTGGGGCTCGACTACGTCGTCGCATTCCCCACGGTGGGCCTCGGCTATCCGCACATCGACGACGACGAGATCCACCCGACGGTCTGCCGCCTCGACAACGAGTTCATCCAGGGACATTATGCGGCGTTTCGTGATCGCTTGACGGTGCCCGCCGTGATCCCGATACACACGCCCGAGGAGGCGACCCTCGAGCTCGAGCGAACGGCGGCGCTCGGGGCAAAGCTCAGTATCGACGTCAATGCAGTCGCTCCCGGTTTGACAGCGACTCCCATGACCGAGATGATCGGCAACGAAGCCGCGTTCCAGAAGGCGATCAGCGAGGGCCCGCTCGCCAATCTCACGGGCCGTGTCCTGAGCTGCGCCGGTCGATCGGGACGGCGCTCGAGCCAGGGAGACCACACAGGCAGGGCCAACCCCCCCTCTTGGGGCTCGGATGCCCTCGCAAGGGGTCGAGCGCGGGGTCGGGCCAAGAGCCACGACAAAGAGCCACGAGGAGGTGCGGACCCGGTTGGCGTATACGGTCACGATCGACACGGGCGGCACCTTCACGGACCTGGTGCTCGCCGACGAGATTCGGATCCGCGGTCTCTACAAGGCCCCGACGACACCCGAGGAGCCGATCCGCGGATTGATCGCCGCCCTCGAGCAGGCCGCTCGGGCGGAGTCTTGCAGCGTCGAGGCCCTGCTCGCCGGGACCGACTCGGTCGTCTACGCCACGACGCACGCGACCAACGCGATCCTCGAGGGTCGCACTGCCCGCACGGCCTTCCTCGCGACCGAGGGCCACCGCGACGTCCTGCTCTACCGCGAAGGCGGCAAGCTGCGGCCCTTCGACCTGACGCAGCCGTATCCCGAGCCCTATGTGCCGCGATCGCTCAGCTTCGAGCTGCCGGAGCGGATCCTGGCCGACGGTCGCATCGCCCGGCCCCTCGACGAGGGCGCCGTGTTGCGAGTGATCGATCGTCTGGGCGAGCTCGAGGTCGAGGCGGTGGGCGTCTGCCTGCTCTGGTCGATCGCGAACCCCGCCCATGAATGCCTCGTTGGCGAGCTGCTTCGCGAGCGCCTGCCCGACGTGCCCTTCACGCTCTCCCACGAGCTGAACCCGAAGCTCCGGGAGTACCGGCGCGCCTCCTCGACGGTAATCGACGCCTCGCTCAAGCCACTGATGGGGCGGCATCTGCGTCAGGTCGACGCTCGGCTGCGGGCGCTGGGCTTTCGCGGCGAGCCGCTGATGGTGACCCACATGTCGGGGGGCGTGCTCGGCCTCGCCGAGATCTGCGATCGGCCGATCCACGCCGTCGACTCGGGGCCGGCCCTCGCGCCGGTCGCCGGACTCGCCTACGCGGCGGCGACCGAGCGCTCTTCGGAAACGGCCGCGGGTGGGGCATCCGACGTCCGATCGGGCGAGGGCTCCGCCGCAGATCCGCCCCGCTTCGCTCCCGCCGGCTCGGTCGGCTGGCACGACCTGTTGGTCGTCGACGCCGGCGGCACCTCCGTCGACATCAGCCCGACCCGCGATGGCCGCGTCGTCTACAGCCACGAAAAGTGGCTCGGGGAGCGATGGCGAGGGCACATGACGGGGCTACCGGCCGTCGAGACTCGCTCGATCGGAGCCGGGGGCGGGTCGATCGCGAGTGTCGACGCCGACGGCCTGCTCTGCGTCGGGCCCCGAAGCGCCGGCGCCCAGCCCGGCCCGGCCTGCTACGACCGTGGCGGGGAGCACGCGACCGTGACCGACGCGGCGCTGCTACTCGGGGCGCTCGACCCGGCCTACTTCCTGGGTGGCCGCATGCCGCTCTCGGTCGAGCGGGCTCGGGTGGCGGTCGAGCGTGCGGTCGCGGGGCCGATCGGGCTCGGCGTCGAGGACGCAGCGGCGGCGATCTTGGCGGTCTTCGGCGAGAGCCTGCGCCGCTTCCTGTCCGAGATGACGATCGAGCAGGGGCTCGACCCGCGCGACTGCCTGCTGGTCGCAGGCGGAGGCTCGGCGGGGCTCAACATCGTCGGCGTGGCGCGGGAGCTTGGAATCGACCGGGTCTTGATCCCGCGGCTCGCTGCAGGTCTGAGCGCCGTCGGAGGTCAGTTCGCCGACGTCTTCTCCGCGTTCGCGCGCAGCGTGCGAACGACCTCCGGTGATCCCGACCGAGAGGCGATCGGCGCGGCGCTCGACGCGATCGACCGGTCCGTCGAGGCGTTCTTCGAGCGGGTCGTCGACGCGCCCTCGGGCGATCGGCCTGGGCAACGCCGTCGCGAGCTCGTCTGCGAGGCACGTTATGCGAACCAGCTCTGGGAGCTCGACGTGTCGCTGCCGTCGGAGTGGCGGGGCGAGGAGGCGGCGGACTGGGCCGTACTCGCCCAGCGGTTCGACCGGCTGCACCGCGCGCTCTTCTCCGTCGACCAGCCCGGCGCGCCCCTCGAGATCCTCGGCTTCCGCGGCGAGGCGCGGGTCGCGCGGCGGCGCCCCCGCGGCTTCGATCACGACATCGAAGGCGAAGGCGGGCGCGACCGATCGGACGACGCGCAGACCGTCCCGGTCGTGCCCGCGGTGCCCATCGGCCGGCGCCGCGTCCGCTTCGCGATGTCCGAGGCCGCGCGGACCGCGCCCCTCGAGACGCCGGTCCATCGCGGCGACGCGCTCGCGGCCGGCGCCGTGATCACGGGACCGGCGGTGATCGAGGAGGCCACGACCACGATCCTGATCGACCCCGGTGCGCGGGTCGTGGCCGCGCCTTCCCACTACATGGTTGCGATCGGGGCTGATTCGTGAGCGCGACTCGACAGGGCGGTGTCGGAAGCGCCGACGACTTCGACCCGATCGACCTCGCGGTGCTCTCGAACCGGCTGGACGGGATCGTTCGCGAGATGGAGAACACCCTGCTGCGCACGGCGCGATCGTCGGTGATCGGGCTGGCCCGGGACTTCTCCTGCTCGATCGTGACCCGGGACGACGAGCTGTTGGCAAGCGCCGAGGGGCTCCCGGTCCATGTCTACGGCTCGGGTCTGCTGACGCGCGCGATGCGCCGCCACCATCCCGATGCCAGCCCGGGCGACGCCTTCCTGCACAACGACCCCTACGACGGCAATACCCACGCCGCGGACCACTCGTTGCTCGTGCCGGTCTTCGTCGAGGGCGAGCACCTCTTCACCGCCGTCGCCAAGGCCCATCAGGCCGACATCGGGAACTCGCTGCCCACGACGTACATGCCGACCGCCGCGAACGTCTACGAGGAGGGTGCGCTGATCTTCCCCTGCGTGCGGATCCAGCGCGACTACCAGGACGTCGACGACATCGTGCGTATGGCGCGCCGTCGGATCCGTGTGCCCGAGGTCTGGTACGGCGACTACCTGGCGATGCTCGCGGCGGCGCGCATCGCCGAGGATCGGCTCCAGGCACTCTGCGCACGCTTCGGTCGGGATCGCGTGCTCGGCTTCGTCGACGCCTGGTTCGACTACACCGAGAAGCGCGCCCGCCGCGCGATCGGGTCTCTGCCGGCGGCGCAGCTCGACGTCGAGACCCAGCTCGACCCCTATCCGGGGCTCGAGGACGGCTTGACGCTGCGCGCCCGGATCGAGATCGACCCGGAGGCAGGTCGCGTGCGGGCCGACCTGCGTGACAACCCGGACTGCGTGCCGATCGGGCTCAACCTGACCGAAGCGACCTCGATGAACGCGGTCGTGGCCGCGACCTTGATGGTGCTGAACTCGCTTCCCGGCGAGCACGCGACGGGCGCTTCTCGACCGCGTTCGGAAGCGCAGGCGACGAACGTGCCGCTCAACGGCGGCAGCTTCCGCTGCTTCGAGGTCGCGCTGCGCGAGAACTGTGTCGCGGGCATTCCGCGCCATCCGGCGTCCTGCTCGCTCGCGACCGGGGAAGTCGGCGTACGGCTATGGGCCGCGACCTGCGCGGCCTTCGCGGAGCTGGGCGAAGGGCTCGGGTCGGCGGAGGCGGGCTTCGGGGCGCCACCCTACCTCGCGGTCGTGTCGGGGGAGGATCCCGAGCGTGGCGAGCCCTATGTGACCCAGCTCCTGATCGGCACGGCCGGCGGGCCGGCAACCGCGCAGACCGACGGCTGGCTGAGTTTCCTCGGAATGCCGGCGGCGGGCCTGCTCTATCGCGACTCGGTCGAGGTCGACGAGCAGAAATACCCGATGGTGGTCGAGCGGTCCGGGGTGCGGATCGACTCGGAGGGGCCCGGGCGGCGCCGGGGCGCGCCCGGAAATCTCTGCGAGTACGGACCGCGGGCCGGCTCGATGTCCGTCTTCTGGGCGCTGGAGGGCGTCGAGCGCCCGCCGCGTGGCGTGCGGGGCGGCAGCTCGCCGCGGGTCGGCTCGGCCTACCTGGTCGACGCGGCCGGAACGGCGCGGGAGCATCCCGAGGCGGTGGGCGGTGTGACCCTTGGGGCGGGAGAGCGGGTCGGTTCGCGCTCGGCCGGTGGTGGCGGTTATGGGGACCCGTTTGCGCGGGAGCCGGAGCGTGTGCTCGAGGACGTGCGGGAGGGTTACCTGAGCGTCGCTCGCGCGGCCAGTGTCTACGGCGTCGTGATCGCAGGCGATCCCGAGCGCTTCGAGACGTTGAGCGTAGACGCGGATGCGACGGCCATGCAGCGGAGTAGCGCGTGAGGGCGGTCGTTTCCGCAATCCCTGAGCGATGCCCCGCAAACATCTCGTGATGCAAAGTCGTTCGAAGCGGATCACGCGCATCGCCCTTTGCCTCGGCCTTCTCGTCTCGGCCCCGGTCGCAACGCACGCCGAGCAGTTCGTCACCTTCTGCGACTTTCACGTACGCGGCTACTTCGACCCGATCGTCGCGCCCGGCGACCCCGCCGGCTCGCCGCACCTGCACACCTTCACGGGCGCGACGGGAATCGAGGAGAGCTCGACTCCCGAAAGCCTGCTCGGAACGGGCACGACCTGCGATATCGACGGAGACTGGACATCGTATTGGGCCCCAACCGTCTTCCAAGACGACATCGCCGTCCTGCCGGGTAGCTCTGACGTAATGCGTGGGATGCGCGTCTACTACGCTTACGCTTCATCTTCCCCGACTGTTGGGATGGCTCGCGCCTCGACTCGCCAGACCACAAGAGTCACATGGCGTACTCGACCTCCGGCGACTGCCCCAGCACCCACCCCGTCCCCCTCGTCGCCATGACCGTCGCCACGCGGTTTCGCTTGGACGGCGACTTCACGGGACTCTCCTTCGACCCCGTCGTGCCGCCACCGCCGCATCACGCCTTGAGCCTCTATGGCGGCCATGCTGACTTCATGAACGGCTGGGATCCGATTCTGCTGGAGCGGTTGGTCCAGACTTGCCTGATCGACGACGAGCCCTGCGCGACGGATCTCTCGGCGCGTCCCGTGCTCGACCCGCTGACCTTTGCACCCGGACTGGATCACTCCCTTCCAACCGCGTTCACGCCCGTCCCGGCCCAGGGTGTTCCCGCGCTCTCGTCGGCTTCCGGTCGAATCCTGGTGGCGGCTCTGGTCGTGCTCGCGACCGCTTCCGTGCGCCGCTCGGCCCGCAGGCGTGCGATTCGCGCTCCTACCTGAGTCCCTCGCGAGCCATTCCGCGGCGATCCCCGATCAGCTCGGCGGAAAGCGCCTGCGATTGGCCGATGCCCCGACCGTGGCTGCCGTATCAGGCACGACCTAGGAAAACCGGCGGCCATGTGAAGTACTTCACGGTCCGCCTGCGCGATTGACCTGAGCCTGTCCGAAGAGTCCGTTCGAATCGAATCGATCGACTCTTGGAGGAACCACATGCGAATCAAGAATGAACTGCCGCGAAATCCACGTCTGCGCCGAAGCGCCTTCGGACGGGCGCTCTTGACCATTCTCCTGGCTGCCGGGACGACACTGTCTGGCCCGGCCGCGTATGCCCGAACCTACCAGCTGACAATGGTGGGCAGCGCGCTGCAGGTGGAAAGCGATGCCGCAGTTCATTCGGTCGTTTTCGATGGCGGTACGACCTCGCTCGACTTCAGGCTTGCCACCCCCTCGACCGTCGCATTCTTCTTCTCGAGCGAGTGCAGCGTCGGCGCATCGGATTCGAATACTTGGATCGATCTCGACATTCGAGTCGATGGTGTGAGCCAGAGGCCTACCTGGGACGACAACGCCTTCTGCACGTCTCGTGGATCGACGTCCGTGAACGCCTACTACCGAAGTGCCTCTGCGGATGCCGTCGGCAGCTTTTCTGCTGGCGTGCATACGGTCGACGTGACCGCCCGGCTGGCCGGCTGGTCGCCCGGCGAGTCCTGGCGACTCGCGGAGAAGACGCTCGTCATCTTGATCGCGGAGGACGACTGATGAAAATCTCGAAACGATTCTCGACACAACGTCGTCTCGAAATTTCAGCTCAACCAATTCTCACCACTCTGCTCCTCATCGTGGGTGCGACGCATGCCCTGGCGGCGACGAACGTCGCGGTGAACGCATCCTTCTTGAGTAGCGATCCCGAGTGCGTGGTACCCCAATACAGCTTCGCCGTCACCGGAACCAACACGAACAATGACGACGGGCTCGGCAACGATATCGTCACCGTAGTCGTGCATGATGCCGGATTCCGGGTCCTCGACATCGACGCGATCTCGCTCCCAGTCGGCGGCAACGCGGACATCTCCTACACCTTATCGAGCGCCTTCACCGCACGACCGATCTATGTCCGCGTTCACGATACGATCGCAAACGAGTCGGACTCGGAAACCTACTTGGCGACGACGCTGACCTACCCGCTCCTCACCGAGCTCGTGATCGATCCGGGCACCGACAGTCCGCCGTGCGCCCTGGCGCCGGTCGGACCTGAGATCCGAATCGAGTCGACTTCATCAGATGTGACACTGAGCGAATCGACGACGACGGAGATGCTCGTCGACTCGCTCGAAGTCATCACACCTCGCGAGGCGCAGCTCGTCCTGTCCTATTCTGCCGAGTGTGCGGTCGCCGGTTCCCCTTCCTCCTGGTTGGGTCTCCGAATGGCCGTGGACGGAACGACGGTCGCACCGACAGGATCGGCCTATGCGCTCTGTGCCGGTACGGGCAGCGGGCTGACCGACTGGTTCGCGGGGCGAGTGCTCGGGTCGCTGGACGTTCCGGCGGGAGCCCACACGGTCGAAGTCTTCGCCGACGCTTCGAGCTCGGTTGCGGGCTGGTGGCTCGGAAACCGATCGCTCAGCGTGACCGTCCCCGAGCCCGGACTCTCCGGCCTGCTCACGGCAGGAATTCTCGGTCTCACGGTGTTTGCGCGTCGTTCGCGGACAATTGCTCGCGTGCGGTGCGATCGCTCGACCTTCGCCACCGCTGCCATCTCCGGGCTGATCCTCTTTGGCGGTGCAAATGAAGGTTTGGCTCAGACCCAAATCGACGCCAAGACGAATCCCAACGCTCAGCTATTGACTGATGCGAATGCGACGATTCTCGAGCTCGACGACGGCGGCAGTCTGCGGATCGCGTATGACCCGAACCGTGCGGAACGCGTGCAAATCACCGTGACCGCCGAATGTCGAGTCGATTCCACCGTGACAGACCAAGCGTACGTGGGGCTGGAGATTCTGATCAATGGAACCGTGATCGACCCCACGAATCCAGCCCTTGCATTCTGCTCGTCCGACGACGGCAGCGAAACGTCCGGCTGGGTCGGAAGCTCGACCACAGTCGTGCGTGACGTCCTCGATACGGGTGTCATTCAGAGTGTGCAGGTACGAGCTCGATTGCAGAACTGGACTGCGGGCGAGACGGCACGAATCGATGACCTGTCGGTGATCGTCATCCGAACGCCGTATACGTTCCCCCAATTGTTCTGATCTTGGAATCCGTCGCGGGGACGATTCCTCGCGCCACCTGAGCGACCGTATCGACTCCGCAAGCTCTGGAATGCCGGCGCTCTCGAACGACCGCGAGTGCCCGTAGTGTGCCAGAGCTCAGCCCAGAATCCTCGCTAACAGGTTCAACAGGTTGAGCATTCAGCGGGCGACGCCTGGGGTTCAAAGATGCTAGATCGCTTCCTTCTCTCTGAGCGACGCGATCCGATCCCAGTCCCAGCCGAGCACGTCCATCAGCACGGTTTCGGTGTCTTGGCCGAGCTCCGGCGCGGCCTTGCGCACGCTGCCCGCCGTCTCCGAGAGCCCGACGGGTACGCCGACCATCTTCGTCGGGCCGTGGTTCGGGTGGTCGATCTCCACGACGTAGTCGTTGGCGAGGACCTGCGGATCCGTGGGGAGGTCGTCGACGCTGTTCACGATCGTGTAGATGAAGTCGCCCGCATCCTCCTTGAGCCGCCGCAGCCACTCTTGCCGCGGTGCGCTCGCGAAGGCCTCGTCGATGACCGCGACGCACTCTGCGCGGTTCATCGCGCGCGCCGTCATGTCGGCGAAGCGTGGGTCCTGGGCCAGATCCGGCCGCTCGATCACGCGACAGAAATCCGCCCAGTAGCGGTCGGCTTGGAGCATCGCGAGCGCCAGCCACTGGTCGTCCTGACAGCGGTAGTGGTTCCAGAGCGGGTTGCCCGCCTCCGACCGGAAGCTGCGCGGCATCGCGATGCCCGCCATCAGCTTCATCGAGAGCGAGAGGCCCTGGAGGAAGGACATCGAGCCCAGGTGCGAGGCGTTCACCTCCTGGCCGATCCCGAGTCGCTCGCGTGCGACGAGCGCCGTCATGACGCCGTAGGCGAGCATGATCGCGCCCATCTGGTCGGCGATGCCGCCGCCGACCGTGAGCGGAGGCATGTCCGGCTCGCCAGCCGCGTTCATGATGCCGGAGCGGGCCAGACCCAGATGGTCGAAGGAGGGCTCGGTGGCCTCTGCGCCCTTCGGGCCGTAGCCCGTCGCGCTGCCGTACACGATCTTTGGGTTACGCTCCTTCAGGCTCGCGTAGTCGAGCCCCAGGCGCGCGGCGACGCCCAGGCGAAAGTTCTGCAGGAAAACGTCGGCCTTCTCGGCGAGGGCGAGCACGACCTCGCGGCCCTCTGGTCGCTTGAGGTCGACCTCGATCGACTCCTTGTTACGGTTGTTGGCCTCGAAATACCAGTTCGGCGTGGCGCTGGTGTCCGCCCCGCCCGCGCCGACCAGCCAACGACCCGGGTCGCCCGTGCCGCGTTGCTCGATCTTGATCACGCGCGCGCCCATGTCGCCGAGCATCGCGCCGGCGACCGAGCCCTGCTGCCATATGGTCCAGTCGAGGACGAGCAGACCTTCGAGGGGCTGGGGCATGGGGAGTTCCTCCGTTCGGCGATGCGATTGCAGGCAGCCCTGAGCGTTGTTCACTACAGCCCTGAGCGCTACTGAAGCCTGCGCGCTACTGAAGACGGCCCTGCGCGCTATTGAAGATAGTTCGACCCCGAGATCCGGGTCGACTTCGGATCGACCCGGACGTGCACGACCGCGAGGCGGTCGGCGGTGAGCGCGCGGTCGAGCGCCGGCCGGATCTCCTCCGGGCGTTCGACGTGCTCGGCGTGAGCGTCGACCATCTCGGCGAGCTTGTCATAGCGCGCCGGCAGCAGCGACGCGATCGCCGGCGAGTCCGGCGGCATGAACGCGTCCTGCAACATGTGACCGGCGATGCCCTCGTTGTTGACCACGACGAAGACCGGCTTGGCGCCGACGCGCGCCGCGGTCTCGACGACCATCGCCGCGGCGCCGAAGGCGTAATCTCCGAGCACGCCGAGCGAGAGGCGGTCCGGGCAGGCCAGCGCCGAGCCCACGACGTAGGGCGCACCCACGCCCATGCAGCCCGTCGTGCCCGCGTTCAGGCGCGAGCGGTTCACGTAGGAGGGCAGCATGGCGCGGCAGATGCCCATGATCGTCTCACCCTCCGCCGTCACGATCGCGTCCCGCGGCAGGGCGTCACGCAGCTCGGCGACGACGCGGTAGGGGTTGATCGGGATCGAGTCGTCGCCGAGCAGTGCCCGCGCGCTCGCCTCGTTCGCCCGGCTCTTCGCCTGCAGGCTCGCGAGCCAGTCGCCGTCACTCGTGCGGAGCTTCACGCCCTCGAGCGCCGCGTCGAGCGCCTCGGCGGCGGCGCGGGCGTCGGCGACGATACCGAGCTCGACGGGGGCGCCCGAGGTGAGCTCCTCCGGCATGATGTCGACCTGGACGATGCGCACACCGTCGGCCAGTCGGCGTCCCATGCCGAAGATCCAGTTGAAGCGACCGCCGATCATCACGATCACGTCGGCGCCGCCGAGCGCCAGGCTGCGTGCGCCGTTCGCGAAGCTCGGGTGGTCGTCGGGAACCGTGCCGCGGGCCATCGGCGCGCACACGTAGGGGATGCCACGATCGGCGAGCCGCGTGAGCGCCTCACGCGCGTCGGCCCATCCCGCGCCCTTGCCGATCAGCACGAGCGGACGCTCCGCGTTCGCGATCAGCTCGGCCGTACGGTCGATCGCGTTCGCGTCCGGCTGCGGCATCGTGATCTCCGGGGCGCCGAGCACCGGGACCTCACTCTGCTCGATCTTGCGACCGACGACCTCCGCCGGGAAGTCGAGATAGACGCCGCCGGGCCGCCCCTCGAGCGCCTTGCCGACGGCCAGTCGAATCCACTCGCCGACGCGCTCCGTCGAGTCGACGCGGCCCGTCCACTTCGAGACGGGCTTCGCCGCCGTGACCTGATCGAGCTCCTGGAAGGCACCGAGCCCGGTCGTCGCCGAGTAGGCGGAGCCGCCGAGGACGACGAGCGGCATGGCGCTCTCGGTCGCCACATAGAGAGGTGTCAGGCAGTTGGTGACCGCCGGGCCCGAGCCCGCGACCAGGATGCCGGGCTGCTTGCGCTGCCAGCCCCAGGCCGAGGCCATGAAGCCGGCATTCATCTCGTGCCGGCCGCCCACGACCTTCATGCCCTCGGCCTGTGCGCCGCCGAAGAGCTCGATCATCGGCCCCGCCACGATGCCGAAGAGATGGTCGATGCCCAGCGCCTTCAGCTGTCTCGCCGCGATCCGTCCGCCGTCGATCTCCGCCATGCTACCTCCTCCCTCAGTCGCTATCGTCGCCTCGAATCGTCCCACTCCGCGGGCGCGGGAGCAATGCCGAATCCGGCTGATCGAGGCGGTCGCGCGCGGGACGACGCACACCCTCGACTTCGACGTGACCGACACCCCCGCGCCCCACGTCCAGCTCGACCTTTTCGGAGGCGTCGGCCTGAACGGTGCGGCCGACGTCTCCGATCGAACCAGCTCGCTCCACCGCCACCGGAGTGCCGCATGGTCGAGTCCGCCTGCCCTGCTCTGCTGCGGGGCTGAGGGGACCTGACGGTGCCCCAGCGGGGCGGGCCAAGCCCCTGCCCAGACCTTGTCGAGCCGCGAGGGCGGTTTCCGGCTGAGCTGGGTCGACCGCGCTCTCGACCCAGCGACGCGTCGACCGGGACGAATCCGTGCCCTCAACGCTTGACGTTGAGTCCGCGATTGATGAAAGCTCGTATCACGAACTCCTGGGAGGAATCCGATGCGTCGCTGTCTGCATCTCGGCTTGATCTTGATCCTTGCGCCCGTTCTCGCCGCCGCTTCCGCAAAGGCTTTCTCCATCGGTGCGGATGTCGGCATCTCGAGCCTCGCACCCTGCCCGAGCTTCTGTGGCGGGCCCGGCGCCACGTTCGGAAGCGCCTTCGATGGCGGGGGCGGCACCAGCACCGCCGCAGCCGTTCTCGACGACGTGCGCGGTTACGGCGAGGGCGTGGCCGATTTCGACGGAAGTCTCCTGCCGAATCTCGGTGCGCTCGCCGACGCCGAGCCCAACGCGCGCGTGGGGGTCGGGAGCACCGCCTATCGCGCGTACACGCATACGGGCCCGGCGACGACCCTGACCCTGAACGTGACCCTCGACGGCGAGCTGGCGTCAGTCGGCGCGCTCGACGCGCAGGCACGCGGTGTCGTATCCGTCGTGCTCGGTACGGACCTGCCGCATTCGACGGACGTTGGGACGTTTCGCTTCGAGGTGCTCCCCGGCACGCCGGGGCTGACGGAGCTCGGCGTCGTCGACCTGTCCCTCACGAACAACGCGGGTCCGGAGAGCGTGACGGGCTCGATCGATTTCGGGGTCGCGACCGGGGACACGTACTTCGTCTGGGCGAACCTGACGGCGAGCGGCACGCGCGACGGGCGGGCCGATGTGCTCAACACGCTGAGCATGGTCCTCGTGCCGGAGCCCCACACGGCGCTCCTGCTGATGATCGGACTGGCCGGACTCGCCTCGGGATGCAGTTCCTGGCTGCGATGATGGAACAGGATCCGGAGGACCTCTGCGGTCCTCCACGGCGGCGTGATTCCGCAAGGGCGACAGCGAGGACACAGCCAGGTGGCTCGCGGTCTGCTTCGGGACCTCATCGATCGCAGCCTCGATCAGAAGCGAGCACGGCCCTTCGTCGTCGACGGAGCGAAGGTGTCAGCTCGCGCGTCTCCGAGCGCCGAGGTCTCTTAGAACGTATCTCATAAACCCGCTGAGCTAAGCTTCACGTGTGATCTCGGCGGTCTTCCTCGCTGATGTTGGTTCGGCCTACCCCCCTTTGTGGGGGGATTCATGGACCTGACCGAAGCGCAGTGGGATTTCATCGAGCCGCTGCTTCCGAAGCCGAAGCGACGCGCGGATGGTCGCGGACGCCCTTGGCGCGACCCTCGCGATGTTCTTCACGGGATTCTCTGGGTGCTTCGAACGGGTGCGCCGTGGAAGGATTTGCCGCCGCGATATCCCCCGTACCAGACGTGCCATCGCCGGTTCCAGCAATGGTGTCGCGACGGAACGCTC
The DNA here is from genome assembly GCA_965223565.1 of Myxococcota bacterium. Classification (GTDB taxonomy): domain Bacteria; phylum Myxococcota_A; class UBA9160; order UBA9160; family UBA4427; genus UBA4427. Next base: position 199,898 of record CBDCWV010000016.1, read on the forward strand.
GAGAAGGTTCTCCACGCTCTGGCTCGAGACCTCTACGAGCGAGGCGGGATCGACGTCACCGAGTGTTTCATCGATGGCACCTTCGCAGGGGCCAAAAAGGGGGCTCTTGCGTCGGAAAGACCAAGCGGGGCAAGGGGACCAAGATCATGGCAGTCACAGACCGCTCTGGTCTTCCTGTCGCCGCCTGCATCGCCAGTGCTTCACCAGCTGAAGTCACCCTCGTCGACGAAACGCTCGACAGCGGATTTCTCGACGTGGAGCCCGAGCTTCTGATCGGCGACAAGGCCTACGACTCGGACCCTCTCGATCGTCATCTTCTCGAGACCCGAGGCATCACGCTGATCGCGCCGAATCGAAGAAATCGGAGGGTGCCGACACAGGATGGCCGTCCCCTCCGTCGCTACAAGCGCCGCTGGAAGGTCGAGCGGCTCTTCGCCTGGATGCAGAACTTTCGGCGACTCACGACACGGTGGGAGTATCACGCCGAGAACTTCCTCGGATTCGTCCGCCTCGGGTGCATCTGCATCTTGTTGCGCCGTTTATGAGATAGCTTCTAGCAGGTCGCTGACAGAAGGAGCCCTTGCCTCCACCGAACGTCGTCGGATGGAAGCCGTGACCTCTCCGCACACGAGCCAACGGGGACTGGCTCCCCTGCGGCTCCGAAGCCGACGCACGGAAGATCAAAACTCCGATGCCGAGCAGGAACCAGTTCCGGTTCTCCCTCGGCGCGTTGGCGGTACTGCAGCTCCATCACGATTGCGCTCGCTCGGAACGCCCAGCAGATAGCCCCAAATCAGGGCCAGGAAGAGCTGTTCCGGAGGGATCGAGGGTCTTCCGATCTTCGAGTATAGCCGACGGCCGACGGCTGACTTCCCAGCGATGATCGACATGCTCGAGGAGACGAGTCGCGCGCGCTGCCTGCCGAGTGCGCGCCGCCTCGCACCTTGGATTGCCCGCGTCGTCGTCCGGAAAGACCCTTTACATGCCGGACGAATTTCCGCCGGAGCTGCCGACTGCTAGCGGAGCCGGATCGACGGCGTCATTGTGACCATTTGATGACCATTACAGTCCCGACCCGAACAAGCGCCACGAAGCTCCGCTGGGTCGCTACTCGTCTGTCAAGCGAGGAGGAGATCCTTCGAGCCGACGGAGTTGCCATGCCGATCCGATCCGAATCCGCAGATTCGATTGCCGAGTTGCGTCTGTTGCCGTACCTGGTGTCGTGCCTGACGGCGTTCTCTGGCACGCTGGCCGCGCCCGCGATGGCCGGCGTGTCGTACGTGATCGATTCCGTGCAGAGCCAGATTTCGATTGGCAGCGCAACGTTCCAGACGACATCGGGGCCCGCCTTCGTGACGGATCTCGTCCCCGTCGCGCCCGACACGCTGAGCCGTTCCGTCAGCGGAACGGTCCTGGCCGACCCGACGAACGCGACGGTCGAGGGCGCCACACTCGTCGTCGGCGGCGCCCCCCTCGTCGCCGATCAGGTCCTCGACAACGCAGCTGGAATGGCCATCGATCTGGGCGACGTCGTCCTGACTGGGCTCGCGCTCACGATCGACGACACGAATACCGCGACGATCAGCAGCGGCGTGGTCGACTACAGTGTGAGCCTCGGAAGCGCGCGCAATACGACGAGCATCCCCCGCGACCTTTCGGGCGACGCCAGTGCATTCGCGAACACGGGTGGACCGCCCGTCTTCACGATGTCGGGCGGCGTCGAACAGGTCATGATCCCGATCCTGGTAGACATCGTCGATCTGCCTGCCCTCCCCGGCGCGAGCGTCTCTTTCACGATCAGCGGCACGGTCGTGCCGGAGCCCGCGACGGGGACGGCGCTCGTAGCCGGTCTCGCATCGCTCCTCTGGGTGGCGCGGAGGAAATCACACGCGCGGCCGCCGCCACCGCATGGATCGCCGTCGAGGCGAAGAAGGTCGCTCGCGCTTCTCGCTCTCTCGCTACTCGTCGTCGTCTCGACCGGCTGCCCCGAGCTCGAGGAGGCGGCCGAAGACGAGGACACGCTCCCACCCGTCGACGCAATCGACGACACGGCGTCGACCGCGTCGGGCCAATCGGTCGACATTCGCGTGCTCGCGAACGACCTGTTCGACGACTACTTGATCACGAGCTTCACGCAGGCAACGGACCAGACGGGGACCCTCCAGCCCAATAGCGTCGACAATGATTTCGAGTTCAGTCCGTTCGTCGAAATCCTCGTCTATACCCCACCGCCCGGGTTCGTCGGGACGGTGACGTTCACCTACGAGATCTTCGGTTTCGGCGATGAATACGACTTCTCGTCCAGGGACACCGGTACCGTCACGGTGACCGTGAGCGAGGCGCTTCCGAACGTGGACGCGGTCGACGACGTCGCGAGCACGACTGAGGATCAGGTCGTCGTCGTGGATGTCCTCATGAACGACTCTCAGGACGCGGACACGATCCTGAGCTTCACCGACGCCGTCGATGGTGGCGGCAATCTACAGCCGGGCAGCGTTTCGCGGGCCCCGGGCCCGGTCGAGCAGCTCGCCTATCAGCCTCCGACCGGGTTCACCGGAACGGCGGACTTCGATTACACGATCGAGGGCGCGGGAAACGCTTTCCTGGCCGGGAGCAGCGACACGGCGACCGTCCAAATCGACGTCCAGCCACAATCGACGGGCGATGCGAGAGTCCAGTTTCGGGAGAACACGTCGAGTCTGCAGTTCATCGAGCTCGGCTGGTTCTTCGTCACGCAGGCGAACATCACGAACGACGTTCACTCGGCGATGATCTTCCAGCTCGGCGAGGTGACCTCCTGCGTGAACGTGACGGCCGACTCGAACGTCGCTCTCCGCGCACGGCTGCTCGAGAACACCGAGGTCATCGTCGACGGCGTGTGCCCACAATTCGCTTCCGGCTCGGACTACACCGTCGTCGTACAGGACGCCGCGGGCGGTGGCTTTGAGATCCTGTGCACGCCGGGCCTCTTCGATGCTGCGCTTTGTCCGTGAGAACGTGATCACGGGGATCGAGCGCCGTGCTCGCGCTCGTGTGACTCGCCATCGAGTCGCCGTGTTCCTGCCCGTCATCGTGCTCTGCGGCGTGGCCACGCTCCAGAGCTACGACGTGCGCGCTCATCATCTCTCGCCCTGGAAGGGTGGCGGATTCGGCATGTTCTCGACCGTCGACTCGGTCCGAGCGCGCTTCATTCGGGCCCGTGTGCGCGTCGACGGACGCGAGCTGCCCGTCGCCTTGCCGCGAGCACTCCGCCCGATCGCGCGGTCGGTCCGAGCGATGCCCCAACCGGATCGCCTGGCGTCGCTCGCACGCGACCTCATGGAGGCACCCTGGGTCGAGCTCGTCACGAGCGAGCGCGGGGATACCGTGCTCCGCCCGATCCCCACGAGTCGCAGGCTCCCGGCCGGAGCGGTTCGGGTCGAGCCCGAATCGGCCCATGTCGACGTCTACCGCTACGGCTTCGACGCGGAGGCGAACGCACTCTACGCGTCGCTCCTCGTGAGCCACACGGTCGAGCGGTCGGAGCGGTCGGAGCGATGACCGAGGCGGTCCTGTACCAACAAACCGGTCGAGCGGACTGGCTGCATCGGCTCTGGGCTCACATCCAGGAAATCGAGCGCGTCGAGCTCTGTAGCCGACTCACACTCATGCTGCTCGTGCTCTATCCGCCGACTGGCGGCTTTACGCGCCCTGCCCTGCTCGCGCTCGCTCTGGTCGCAGCGCTTTCCAGTCGCCTGCGCGGCAACGCCGTGTTCTGGCTCGTCGTGACGCTCGTCGTCGTCCAGAGCAATCTGTCGAATTGGACGACGGCCGACAACCACAAACACCTGCTCGGCTATTGGTGCCTCGCGCTCGCCTGTTGTCGCATCTCTCCCGATCCGAATCGCGCGCTCGCCGAAGGCGCGCGCTGGCTCCTCGTCGCGGTCTTCGGCTGGGCCGTTCTCTGGAAGGTGATCTCACCCGACTTCCTCGATGGCTCGTTCTTCCACGCGACGCTCTTGACCGACGATCGGTTCAAGGCGATCGCGACCGCGCTCGGCGACTACGGCCCGACCATGATCGAGCAGAACGACACGGCGCGGGACGCCCTGATCGCATTCGGCGGCGATCTTCAGAGCGTGACGCTCGCGACGAATTCCCGAATCGCGCACCTGGCAAGCTTCTTCACGATTTCGGCGATCGTGCTCGAGCTCGCGATCGCCTGTCTCTTCTCGATGCCGCGCGCGCGAATCGGAGCAGTGCGAGCGGGTGCGGATGCTGCGCTCGTTCTCTTCCTCGTGACCACGTACGCCGTCGCTCCGGTGGCCGGCTTCGGCTCGACGCTCGCGATCCTCGGCCTCGCGCAAGCGGGCAGCCGCCCCCTCGCGCTGGCGGGATTCGCCGGCGCATTGGCCCTCGTACAGATCTATCGGATTCCCGCGGTCGTCGCGTCCTGACGGACCCGCCGAGGCTCGCGGGGCCCGAGGCCGCTCCGCCCGCTCGAGCGCCTTCTGCTCCGCGGACGTCGTCGCATGGGCGCCCTACAATCGAATCGTCGCGAATGCGCGCCGATTGCAAGGGACCAGTTCGATGGACAAGCTCAGCCTCTTCGATCAGATGTTCTACAAGCTCGACGAGGCCGGGATCGGGGCGCTCGTCATGCAGGGTGCGACGGTGCTCGACCCGAGCGAGGCCAAGGAGCCACTCGACGCCGACGTACTCGCGGCACATATCGGGGCACGGCTCCACAAGATCCCCCTGCTGCGCAAGAAGCTGGTTCGCGATCCGCTTCGGATCGGTGACCTCCGGCCCGTCGAGGACCCGGACTTCGACCTCGCGAGCCACATCACGCGCGCGACCCTGCCGGGTCCAGGTGACGAGACTGCGTTCGTCGCGTATCTCGCTCGATTCTCGGTCGAGCGTCTCGACATGAAGAAGCCACTCTGGCGCTTCGAGATCGTCGACGGCTTGCAAGGCGGGAAGTTCGCCGTCGTCACGAAGCTCCACCATGCCCTCTTCGATGGCGTGGGCGCGATGGAGACGCTCGGCAGTATGTACGACCGGGAGCCGCGACTCCCCGAGACGCCGACGTTGATCCGGCACAAACGCGTCGCGGAGCCTTCGGGACTGGATCTCGCCGCGCGCGCGGTCGGCGATTCGGTCACACGCCTGTTCGCCGGACCGCGATTCGTCCGGCGAAACGCCAGCGCAATCGTGGGAAGCCTGGGCGAGGCGCTGCGCGATCGTCTGCGCGGGGACGTGCCGGAAGAGGAGGAGATCGTCGTTCCGAAGACATCGCTGAACGTCAAGCTCTCGGCTGACCGGCGCGTCGTCGCCTATCGCATCTTCGAGCTGGCGGAGTTCAAGTCGCTGACCCGCTCCCTCGGATGCAAGATCAACGATCTCGCGATGCTCCTCTGCTCCGCGGCGCTCGAGCACTACTTCGCGGGAATCGGCGAGAAGCTCCCGTCCGATCTGATCGCGACGATGCCGATCAATACGCGTGAGGAGAAGCACGGGACCACGGGCAACGCGCTCGGCGTGTCGATGGTCAACCTGCGCACGAGCGTGCCCGGCCTGCTCGACCGGCTGAACATGATCAAGCGGGATGCCCAGGCGGCCAAGGACCGAATCCGACCGGAGGCTGGGAGTGAGATCGACATGGATGAGCTGCAGGCGCTCTTCTCGCCACTGCTCGTCGACGCGGTGGCCGGCCTCGCGCGTCTGCTGGTCAGCGCGAACGTCGGGCTCGACCGGTGGCTGATCGCCAATACCGTCGTCACGAACGTCCCGGGGCCCCGAGAGCCGATGTACGTGGCCGGTGCTCGGGTGGAGTACAGCATCCCCATGATTCCGATGGCCGACACCATGGCGCTGTCGTGGGGGATCACGTCGTTCGGCGACCGCTTGACGATCGGTCTCCACGCGTGTGGCGAAGCGGTGAGCGACACACGCCTGCTGATCGAGGGGCTCGACAAGGCGTATGCGGAGCTGTCGCAATTCGCCGACAGCGCCTGAGCCACACGGGCGGACCGTGCCCTATGCGGCCCTTCCGTACCGCGTAGGCAGGGACTCGAGCTCGCTGCGATTCATGAATTCCGCGATGCGACCCACGGCGACCCGACTCTCGGGAAGGATCGCGAAGATGGGGAAGACATGAGGCATCTCGTTCCAGATCTCCAGGTAGAAGGGCACGCCTGCCTTGTCGGCCTGGGCCGCGGCCCGAACGGTGTCGTCCAGCAGGATCTCGGTGCTGCCCACCTGACCGAGGATCGGCGGTAGACCGTCGAAGTCGGCGAAGACGGGTGAGATGAAGCGATCCTCCGGCGGGATCTCACCGATGTAGATCTGGTGCATCTCGGAGGCCCGGTGGGTCGGCAGCATCGGATCCCGGTGTTTGTTGAACCTGCGCGATTCGCCGCTGTAGGTGAGATCCGTGAGCGGCGATAGCACGATCGCGTTCGCAGGCTGCGGCGTCCCCTCGTCGCGCAGCGCCAACAAGGTGCTGAGCACCAGGCCGCCACCCGCGGAGTCACCGGCGATGGTGATGTCTTCGGGGGCGTGACCCTGTTTGAGCAGGTCGTGATAGGCGGCCAGGCAGTCTTCCAATCCGCCCGGAAAGGGTACTTCGGGCGCCAATCGGTAGTGGATCAGCAACGCTCTTCGATTCGCCGCACGACAGAGCCTCGCGAGGAAGGCCTTGTGCTGAACGGTTGCGCCCATGACGAAGCCACCGCCCGGGAAGTAGAGAATGACCTTCTTGGGGCGGGTGCCCCTGATGCCGATCCACTCTCCGGAATAATCCTTCTGCTCGCTGACGGCGTGCACCTTGATGTCGTCGGGAAGCGTTCGGGCCTGCTGCTGCTCGAATGCGCCGGTCATGCCGCGCATCGATTCCACGCTGCCAAAGCGCATCAGTGGCTTCATCAGCACACGCGTGCAGGCGTTCATGACGCGTGCCTGCCAGCTGGGTCTCGGCGCCAGACCGAGCAGACCCTTCAGTCTGTTCACGCGATCGTCGATCGACGCCTTCAGCGAGCCGCCGAATCCGCCTCCGAACTCCCTCAGTGATTCCGACAGCTCGGAGAGGCGTTCGATCGCGGCCTCGATTGCGCCGATCTCACGGGCGATGAGCTCGGACTGGAAGCCGCCCAACGCGGATCTCAGATCCCGTCCGAGCCTGTGGTAGCGCTTCTGCAGCTCGCCGCCGAAGATGGGATCGTCGATATAGCGGGTCTTTTCGGCCAGCTCTCGAAGCTCGCCGGGGGTCAAGGTTCCGCGTGCGAGGGGGAAGATCTCGCGGGATTCGTACGCCAAGTGTTGGCGATAGCCCTTCACATAGCGAGCGAGCGTGCGCTTGAGCGTTTGCTGGCTGACCGGCCGCCCCCGGGCGATGTCGCTCAGCTCGCCGAACAGCTCGTCGCTATAGGTGCGCAGCGTCTCATGCTCGCGCTCGAGACGGCTGAGCCGGGCCTCGAACTCGCCGTCGCTCTGCATGAGGCTTCGGAAGAGCAGGTCTTCGCGCGGGTGGTGGTACTGGTCGGGGTAGTGGGTGAGGTAGTCGGTCATCTCGAGCAGCAGGGCGTAGTCCGGCACCTTGCCCGGCTCCAGCTTCTCCGCTTCCTGCTCGAGCCGATCCAACAGGGTGCTGATATAGGCATGCTCGCTGTAGAGCGTCTCGATGATCCCCGTGAGTGCATCGTCGGCGTCGGGCTTCGCACGGGGCCCGCCGCGATCGGAGAACGAGAAACGATCCTCCTCGAAGCGGAGGGCCTGCTCCAGCCCGTCTCCGGTATGCCTGCCTTTCGACATCGTCGAACTCCAATCAGGTCGTCCCGACACCCGACTCTACACCCCGAGCCCGTCCGCGACGGCCTCCCCGATCCGTGACGATTTCGCTTCACGTTCCATGCCAACTGCGTGGCCCGAATGCGACCCCATGGGTGCCGCCACGACCGTCACACCGATGCGCATCACGATCGCGTGACAATCGACCACAGCTGGCACGGATCGAGGGACAGTTCGCCGCAATCGACGCGTCGCGCGGACACGCCCCGCCAGACCGCCACACTGCACACCGACGTTAGAAGACGCGCCGGCCGACCGCCCCCAATAGCGCCCGGACCATGCCGCGCGGTTGCCAGCCCAGGACGCGCACGGCGATCTGGTTCGGAACGCCCGGTACGCGCACGGGCACGCCCTCGATGCAGGCCTGATAGCCGTCGCGCGCCACCTCCTCCGGATCCATGATGAGGCCGTGCGGCATCTGCTCGGCCAGCGACCGGGCACCCTCGATCTCGTCGAGCATTCCCGTCGTCGTGTAGCCGGCACAAAGCGCAGTCACGGTCACGCCCGTGTCCTGCAGCTCCTCCGCGAGTGCTTCGCTCAACGAGATCACATAGGCCTTGGTGGCGCCATAGACCGCCATGGACGGCGAGGGAAAGAATCCGCCGATCGACGCGACGTTCATGATGCGTCCACCACCCCCCTCGACCATCGGCTCCAGAAAGAGTCGGGTCAGCAACGTGAGTGCGCGCACGTTGAGATGCAGCATGTCGAGAATGGGAGCTAGTTCCGTGTCGCGAAAGGCGTTATGCGAGAGAAACCCGGCATTGTTGACGAGCACCTCGATCGGAATCCGTCGCTCGGCGAGATCGTCGAAGAGCGACTGGGGCGCATCGCGGTCGAGCAGATCGAGCGGCAATACGGTCGCCTCCACGCCGAATTTCTGCCGGGCCTCCTCTGCCACCCCCGCGAGCTTGTCGGCGGAGCGCGCCACGAGCACCAGATCGAAGCCGTGCGCGGCGAACTCGAGCGCCAGGGAGCGTCCGATCCCCATCGAGGCCCCCGTCACGAGGGCGGTCTTGCCGGCCCCCTCCCGTCGCGCCAGTCGTGCCACCACGCGTTCCCTCCCGAGACCGCCTCGATCGTCGGAGTCGTTCGAGGGCCCGAGCCAGTGTACTGTGTCGAGAGCCACCGGAGAATGACGAGATGGTCGCTTCCTTCGCCGAGATCCACGCGGCCCTGACGGCCCCCGATCAGCCCTTCGAGATCGTCACGGAGGTGATCGACGGCATCCCGACGCGCTCGTGGAAGCAGGCGGCTCCTTCGCTCCCCGCCATCCTGCTCGCGAGCCGAGCACACGCCGACCGGACCTTCATGGTCTACGACGACGAGCGCACGAGCTTCGACGATCATTTCCGGCAAGCCGCCACGCTGGCACGCCGCCTCGTCGACGACTATCGCGTGCGCAAGGGAGATCGCGTGGCGATCGCCATGCGCAACTACCCCGAATGGAGCGTCGCATTCTGGGGTGCCGCAGCTGCCGGTGCCGTCGTCGTTCCGCTCAACTCCTGGGGGACCGGACCGGAGCTCGCCTTCGCACTCGAGGATTCGGGATCACGTGTGCTCATCGCGGATGCCGAACGCATCGAGCGGATCGACGAGGAGCGGAAGGCGCTGGGCCTCGATGGCGTGATCGCCGTGCGCGCCGAACGTCTCCCGGCTGGCTGCGATCGCATGGAGGACGTGCTGGGCGTGCTGCCCAAGGAAGCCACGCTTCCGGACCTCACGCTCGCACCCGAGGACGAGGCAACGCTCTTCTATACCTCTGGCACCACGGGTCGACCCAAGGGCGCGATCGGCAGCCACCGGAACATCTGCAGCGCCGTCATGAACCTGGCCTTCGCCCAGCTTCGCGGAATGTTGCGCGCGGGTCTTCCGATGCCCGATCCCGGCGCGCCGACGCCCCAGCAGGCCTACCTGCTCTCCGTCCCCTTCTTCCACGTCACCGGCTGCCACGGGGTGCTGTGCGGCATGACCGCATTCGGCGGCAAGATCGTGCTGATGCACAAGTGGGATCCGGAGCGTGCCCTCGAGCTGATCGAGCGCGAGCGGATCACGAGTATCGGAGGCGTCCCGGCGATGGTCGCGCAGCTGATGGATTCGCCGCGCTTCGGCGAGCACGACACCTCGACCGTCATGAGTATCGGCTACGGCGGCGCACCGGCACCGCCCGAGCTGCTGCATCGCATCGAAAAGCACTTCTCCGCGCAGGCAACCGCGTCGAATGGCTATGGCCTCACCGAGACCTCGTCCCTGGCGACGCTCAACGTCGGCCCGGACTATGCGGCCCGCCCCGAGAGCGTCGGGCCGGTGCTTCCGATCTGCGAGACGAAGGTCGTCGACAGCGACGGAGCCGAGCTGCCGGTCGGCGAGCTGGGGGAGCTATGGATCCGCGGTGCGAACGTCGTGCGGGGCTACTGGAATCGCCCGGAGGCGACGGCGGCGGAGTTCACCGACGGCTGGTTTCATACCGGCGACCTCGTACGCATCGACGCCGAGGGCTTCGTCACGATCGTCGACCGGCTGAAGGACATCGTGATCCGCGGCGGTGAGAACGTCTACTGCGCCGAAGTCGAGGCCGCGCTCTTCGAGCATCCGGACGTGCGCGATGCCGCCGTGATCGGCATTCCCCATCCGACGCTCGGCGAGGAGGTCGGTGCCGTGATCCAGATCGCCCGGGGAAGCGCGACGAGCGACGAGTCGCTGCGCGATTTCCTCGCAGACCGCCTCGCTGCCTTCAAGCGTCCCTCGCGGATCTGGATCGACGAAGCGGAGCTGCCGCGCAACGCGGCGGGCAAGGTGCTGAAGCGGGCGCTCAAGGAACGATACGTGGGGGCTGACTAGCACCGAGACCGATCCGCGCAGATGCGGGCGCGACCAGGAGGAACGACGCGATGCGACGCATGTCAGGCATGGATGCCATGTTTCTGTACAACGAGATTCCGACGCAGCACATGCATACGCTCAAGGTCGCGATTCTCGACCCGCTCGCGGGCGGCGAGCAATATTCGTTCGAGCAGGAACGTGCGCTGCTCGCGGCGACACTGGATCGCCTACCGCCGTTTCGCTGGAGGGTCGTCCCGACGCCGTTCGCCCTCAACCACCCGCTCTGGGTCGAAGACCCCGACTTCGATCTCGACCTGCACGTCCATCGGGCCGCGCTCCCCGAGCCTGGCGGTCGCAAGGAGCTCTGCGAGTTCGTCTCCGAGGTCGCGAGTCGACCCCTCGATCGGACGAGACCGATGTGGGAGATGTGGATGGTCGAAGGGCTCGAGGGCGGCTGCGTGGCGTCGGTGATCAAGCTGCACCACTCGCTCGCGGATGGACACGCGACGGCCGACCTGCTGAACGACTTCCTCACTGCACGCCAGGGCGAGCTCCCGCCCGCACCCGCCAAGGACTGGAAGCCGGACCCGATTCCCTCCAGGCCACAACTGCTCTGGCGCGGTCTGGTCGATCTCGTCCCCTTCCTTTGGCGCGGCATTCCCGGGCTCGTACGCGCCGTGAAGACCGCGCGCGAGCGAAAGGCCGCGCATATCGCCGAGGGTGTCGAGCAGCCGCCGGAGCCCTTCAGCGGACCGGACACGAGCCTGAACGCGGTACTCGGCGCGCAAAGGCGCTTCGCCTATACGACGCTCCCCTTCCAGACGGTCCGGAAGACCGCACATGCCTTCGAGGCGACCGTCAACGACGTCCTGCTCGCCGTCGCCGCGGGCGCCGTACGCCGCTATCTCCTCGAGCGGGGTGACCTGCCGGACGCGCCGCTCGTCGCGGCGGTACCGACCGACATGCGTCCGCCCGAGGAGGAGCGCCGCTACGGCAACCACGTGTCGGTGATGTACGTGAATCTCTGTACCGACATCGACGATCCGTCCGAACGCCTCCTCGCCATCCACGACGCGACGCAGGCCGCGAAGCTCGAGCTCGAGGATACGGCAGGGGCCCGGCTGGCGGACTTCTTCGAGTTCGTTCCGCCGATCATCTCACGCGTGCTGATGAGCCGGGCCCAGACGCGCATGAAGAAGCTCGGCCGTCCGTCCCAGGCGAACCTGATCGTGTCGAACGTCCGTGGCCCTGCGCAACCGCTCTTCCACGATCGGCTGCCGCTACGCGAGTTCTACTCGATCGGACCCGTACTCGAGGGCATGGGCCTCAATATCACGGGCTGGAGCTACAACGACCGAATGAACGTGGCGCTGCTGGCCGACCGTGCGATGGTGGACGATCTCTCGCCCCTGGTCGATGGTCTGCGCGACGCGCTCGACGAGCTGCACAAGGTGGCAGTCGAACGCGCGGCATCCGGCGCGGCCGAAGAGCGTGCGCCGTCGGAGCCCTCCAATTGAGCCGCTTCGAACGATTGTCCGTTCTCGACGCCTCGATGCTCGCACTCGAAGACGACGCCGCTCATATGCACATGGGCAGCGTGACACTCTTCGACGCCGGACCGCTCTGGAAAGCGGAAGGCGGTCTCGAGATCGGCATGATTCGCGAGTACGTGCTCTCGCGGCTCCACCACATCCCCCGCTATCGCCAGCGCATCGCCTACACGCCGGTCGAGGGGCATCCGATCTGGGTGGACGACGCCAGCTTCAAGCTCACCTATCACGTTCGCCACACGGCGCTGCCCCAGGGTGCCGGCGAGCGAGAGCTCAAGCGACTCGCCGGCCGCATCCTCTCCCAGTCGCTGGATCGCGGTAGGCCACTCTGGGAGATGTGGTTCGTCGAGGGCGTCGGCGAGCGGAAATTCGCACTGATCACGAAGATCCACCACTGCATGGTGGATGGCGTCGGCGGCGTCGAGCTGGTCTCCCAGCTGCTTCGTGATCGACCCGGCGGCGAGCTCGAGCCCCGCGAGCCCTGGATGGCCCAGCCCCAGCCGCGGCCCATGTCGCTGCTGGTCGATGCCGCGCTCCACCGGCCGCTGCGCTTCCTGCGCGACGCCGCCAGCGCTGCTTCCTCCCCACGGCGCACGCTCGACCAAGCACGCGACACGCTCGCTGGACTCGCTCAGATCGTGAGCGTGAATCGCCGGCCGGCGTCCGAGACGCTCCTCAACGAGGAGATTGGGCCCCACCGACGCATCGACTGGACCCGTATGCCCCTGGCCGACGTGAAGCAGGTGGGGCGAAGCGTCGGGGCAACCGTCAACGACGTCGTTCTCGCCGTCGTGACGGGGGCCATCGGGAAATTCCTGGAGTCCCGCGGTACGCGCCTCGACGAGCTGGATTTTCGCGTCGCCGTCCCGGTGAACACCCGTGTCAAGGACCAACCCATCGATTCGACCGGCAATCACACGTCGATGATGCCGACGCCCCTGCCGGTCGCGGAGCGCGATCCGGTCAAGCGCCTGCGGCGCATTGCCGAAACGACGAAGGAGCGAAAGGCCTCGAAGCTGACGCTGGTGCCCGAGGCCCTCGAGCGGCTCGGTGAGTGGACCTCTCCCTCACTCTTCTTCCAGTTTGCGCGCATGGGTAGCGGCATGCGCACGTTCAACATGGTCGTGACGAATGTGCCCGGTCCGCAGAATCCCATCTACCTGCTCGATGCCCTTCAGCTCGAGGTCTATCCCGCGGTCCCGCTCTTCCCGAGACAGGCGCTCGCGCTCGGAATCTTCAGCTACGACGGATCGCTCTTCTGGGGCTTCAACTCCGACTGGGAGCTGCTTCCCGATCTGCACGATCTCGCCGAAGCGGTCGACGAGGAGATCGAAGTGCTTCGAAAAGCCGTCGAGGTGCCCCACACCCGACACGACTAACGTCGCAGCTCGCCGGGGCGCGAGTCGCGCTCCTGCCTCTGCCTCGGCCATCCGCGCGCCTGGTCCCCTCTGGCACGTGAGGCGAATCTGAAATGAAGGCTGTGTCCGATACCGCAGACGATCTGGCGGCCGCGATCGAGGGTGCGGGCGGCGCGCTCTCCGGGGACCAGTCCAAGCTCTTCGCGGACTTCGCCCGGATCTTCCTACGTGACGTCGACCCGGCATTGATCCGCGTGCGCGGCGCGGCGCGAGTCGCCGACCTGGCACGAACCGCCTTCGATTTCGTGGCGCAGCCCGAACGCTGGCCGCGGCTCGAGGTGAGCAATCCGAAGGACTGTCCCGGGCGCACGCGCATTCTCGCCGTCCAGCCGGACCGGCCCTTCCTGGTCGACACGATTCGTCTGTTGCTACGAAGGCGCGAGCTGCGCGAGAGCTGCTTCCTGCATCAGGTCCTCTCGCTCTCGCGCGATGCGGACGGCGCCCTCGATCGGACGGGCAAGGGCGATATCGCCTCGGTCATGTTGATCGAGGTGGCGCCGCGGGTCGCCAACACCGAGGGCTTCACGGCCGAGATCCGCGAGCGTCTCGCGCAGCTGACCGCGGTCACCGACGATCACCGCAAGATGGTGAGAGCGGCGCGTGAGCTCGCGGCCAACGTGGAGTTCGCTGGTGCTCACCTCTCGGGCAGTGCGGGCCGGGCGGAGAAGATCCGGCGCTTTCTGGGCTGGCTGGTCGACGACAACTACGTATTCCTCGGCATGCGGCGCTTCGCACAGCGCGTCGTGGACGGAGAGCTCGAGGTGTCGGCCCGCCGCGGAGAGGGTCTGGGGCTCTTGCGAGACGACATGGACAGTCGCCTCAGCGAGCCGCGTCGCGGTGAGGAGATCCCGGCGGAGCTGCGCGATCAGATCGAGGAGCCACGCATCATCCTGATCGACAAGTCACGCATCGAGTCCTCGATCCATCGCGCGGGTCGGCTCGATCGCGTGCTCGTCAAAGAGCACGACGAGACCGGGACCACGATCGGATTCACGATCATCCTCGGCCTGTTCACGTTCCGAGCGCTCCGCAGCCCGGGCTCGCAGATCCCGCTGCTCGCGGAGCGACTCGAGACGCTGCTGGCCGAACGTGACGTGCCGGTCGGCTCCCATCGCTACAAGGCAATCGTCGCCGCCTTCGATGCGACACCCGCGGAGTTCCTGCTGGCCAGCGAGCCCGAGGCCACGGCGGAGGTCGTCGATCAAATCGTCGCGAGCGAGGGCCTGGACGGTCCTCGGCTGATCCTCTCGATCGACCGCAATCGGCGTTCCCTCTACGCGGCGGTCGTGCTGCCCCGTCATCGCTATCGCGACGAGCTTCGCAGCGAGATCGGCGCGCTCCTGACCGAGCAGCTCGACGCCGTCAGCGTCGACCACCGCACGTCCTTCCTCGAAGAAGACACGGCCCTGCTGAGCTACTTCTGCACGGCGGCCCAGAGCCGATTCGGGGAGATCGATCCGTCACGCCTCGAAGCGCGCGTGCGCGCTTGCATCGCGCGTTGGCAGGACCAGCTGGCCGAAGGCCTGGTCGAGGTCCACGGCGAGTCGAAGGGGATGGCGCTCCTCGCCCGCTACCGCGCGGCCTTTCCCGAGGCGTACCGCGTCGCGACCGATCCCATGGACGCCGTACGCGACATCGACGCGCTCGAGACCCTCGCCGAACGCCGATCACCCCAATTTGCGCTCTACTTCGACCGCGGCGGGGAAGCTGATCCCCGCACCCCGGCCAGCGGGCCCGAGAGCTGCACGCTCAAGCTTTGCCTCGACGAGCCGCGCCTGCTCTCGGATCTGCTGCCGGTCGTCGACCGCTTCGGGATCCGGGTCGTGGATGCGCGCCAGGCCCGCGTCGTCGCGATCGAGCGTGCCGAGGCGACGGTCGTCGCGTTGCGAATCCTGCCCCTCGGCGAGCGCCAGACCGACCTCGACCAGCTGGCACCGCGCCTCGGCGACGCGCTGCGTGCCGCACTCACGGCCACGATGGCCGACGATCCGCTCAATGGCCTGGTGCTGGCCGCTGGGCTCTCATGGCGTGAGGTCGATCTACTTCGCGCCTACCTCGACTACTTCAATCAGATCCAGGGTACCCTCACGCTGGCCTTCGTCCGGGGGGTCCTGCTTGCGCATCCCGCCGCCGTGCGACTCCTGCTCGACTATCACGCAGCACGGCTTGGCCCAGGGCTCGACTCGGGCGTCCGGATCCGCCGCGAGCAGGCGGTCGCCGCCGAGCTCGATCAGTACCGCGACCGAGTGACGTCGCTCAACGAGGACCGCGCTCTCGGCGGACTCTACGAGCTGATCGACGCGACGCTTCGAACCAGCTTCTTCGCCGAGCGACCCGGGCGCCATCGCATCGCGATTCGATTCGATCCGAGTCGGATCCGCGACGTCGCGAAGCCCCACCCCTATCGCGAGACCTTCGTCCACGGCCCGGAGGTGACGGGCATCCACATCCGCGGCGGCCCGATCGCCCGTGGCGGGCTGCGCTGGAGCGACCGTGTCGACGACGTGCGCACCGAGGTGTTGGGTCTGATGCGGACCCAGATGCTCAAGAACGGGGTGATCGTACCCGTCGGCGCCAAGGGCGGCTTTCTCACCCGCGGCGCGAAGACGCTCACGGATCCCCGCGGTCACGCGGACGAGCAGTACCGCGAGTTCATCTCCGGCCTGCTCGACATCAACGACGATCTCGCAGCGGATGGCCAGATCGTCGCACCCGCCGACGTCCATCGCCGAGACGGAGACGATCCCTATCTGGTCGTCGCCGCGGACAAGGGCACGGCCCACCTCTCCGACACCGCGAACGCGGTCGCGCTCGAGCGCGGCTTCTGGCTCGGCGACGCCTTCGCCTCGGGCGGATCGAACGGCTACGACCACAAGAAGCTCGCGATCACGGCGCGCGGCGCCTGGGCCTGTGTCGTGCACCACCTGGCCGAGCTCGGTATCGACCCGGAACGCGACCCCTACACGCTGGCGGGCATCGGCGACATGTCGGGGGACGTGTTCGGCAACGGCCTGCTGATCGCACGCGGGGCCCGGCTACTGGCAGCCTTCGACCACCGAAACGTGTTCCTCGATCCGGATCCGGATCCGGACGTGGCCTGGGCCGAGCGGCGGCGCCTCTTCGAGCTGCCCGGCTCGAGCTGGGCGGACTACGACCCGCAGAAGATCTCGGCCGGCGGCGGCGTGTTCGCGCGCGCGGCCAAGCAGATTCCGCTCTCCGCCGCGATGCGCAAGCGCCTGGACGTCGACGTCGAGGAGGCCACCGGCGAGGAGGTGGTGCGTGCGATCTTGCGCATGCCCGTCGACGTGCTCTGGAACGGCGGTATCGGCACCTGGGTCAAGGCCAGCGACGAGAGCCATGCGGACGTGCGCGATCGAACGGGAGACGCGGTACGTGTCGATGCCGCCGAGCTGCGCGCGCGGGTCTTCGGCGAGGGCGGCAACCTCGGTCTCACCCAACGCGCGCGGAGCGAGGCCGCGGCCGCGGGAGTTCGGCTCAACATGGACGCGATCGACAACTCCGCCGGTGTCGACCTGTCGGACCACGAGGTGAATTTCAAGATCCTGCTGGCGCCGCTGGTCCGCACGGGTCGTCTTACGGAGCGGCAGCGTAACGACGTGCTCGTCGAGGTTGCCGAGCAGGCCTGCGAACGCGTGCTCGCTCACAGTCGGGCCCAGGCGCTTTGTATCTCGCTCGACGAGCGGCGCTCACAGCTCGATCCGGAGCCCTTCCTGTGGGCGACGTCGGTCCTGTGCGAAGCCGAGGGTCTCGATCCGCGCGACGGCGTGATCCCCGACGCCGCCGAGCTCGAGGCACGCCGCGGCGGTCTGTTGCGACCCGAGCTCGCCTGGCTGCTCGGTCTCGCGAAGCTCCATCTCCAACGCGCACTGCTCGCGGGCGACTGGGCGGATCACCCCTGTGCCGAGCCGCTCTACCGCGCCTACTTCCCGGACGTGCTCGTCGAACGCTTCCCCGAAGCCGTCGACCAACATCCGCTCCGTCGCGAGATCACGGCGATGGCGATCACGAACCGACTGATCGACCTCGGCGGCGTCAGCCTGATTCCGTCGCTGATGCGCGAGCTCGACATCGAGGCCGACGAAGCGGGCGTGGTCGCCCTGCTCGCCTCGGAGTTCCTCGGACGCTTCGACTACCGCGGCAGTCTGCTGGCCGACCATGCGCTCGACCGCGAAGAGGTCTACCGCGTCTTCATCGATCTCGACTCGGCCGTGCGCAGCGTCGCCCGCCTGCTCTCGCGACGCAGTCTGAGCAACCTGGGACTGGAAGATCTCGCACGCTGGCGCGACGCCCTGGATCGGGTGCGTGCGATCCGAAGCGAGTTTCCCGCGGACAATCCCTTCGCAAGGGGTGCGAAGCGCGGGATGGAGCTGCGCGCCAAGGGCTTCACGGAAGCGCTCGCCGCCGACGCCGCGAGCACTCCATTGGCGGACCTCGCGCTCAGCCTGATCGGCGTCGCGGATAGAACGGGGGCCTCCCTGCGCGATGTCGCGCTCGCCTACGCGCACGTGGGCGAGCACTCGGGCCTCAACTGGGTCTACGCCCGGTCGGCCGCGATGCCGCTGTCCGACCCCTGGGATCGGATCAGCCTGATCCAGCTGCGCGGCTTCCTGATCGACCTCCACGACGACCTGACCGAAGCCGTCCTCGCCGATCGGCCCGCGGATCCGGAGGCGGCAGCCGCGCAGTTCCTCAGCGACCGCGCGGTCCACGTGGAGCGGATCAGGCGCCTCGAGCAGCGGGCCCTGGGCACGGACCGCCTCTCTTCGCTCGCCGTCGTCGCCCGCGCAATCGAGCGGCTGCGCGAAGCGCCCTGACGACCGAAGCAGTCGGGGTTCGCGCTGGCGGCCATCTCCAGGAGGCCCCCTCTAGGAAAAGGCGATCACCGATCGTGCGACCTCGCCCTTGCGGAGCGCCTCGAAGCCGTCGTTGATCTGATCGAGCGTGAGCGTGCGCGAGACCAGCTCGTCGAGCTTGAGCCGACCCTGCAGATAGAGGTTGGCGTACATCGGCATGTCGATCCGGAAGCGGGTCGAGCCCATGATGGAGCCCTGGATCTTCCGCTCCGCCAGCAGAGAAACGCCCTGCAGCTCGATCGTCGTGCCGATCGGGATCATCCCGATCACGGTCGCCGTCCCGCCCGGCGCCAGCATCTCGAAGCACTGTTCGGCCGTCGTCTTGAGCCCGACTGCCTCGATCGCGTGGTCGACACCACCGGCGGTCGTCTCCACGATCGCGCCGACCGCATCGACGGCGCTCGCGTCGACCGTATCCGTCGCACCGAATGTGCGCGCCAGCTCGAGCTTGTCGGCGATCGTGTCGACGGCGATCACGCGCTCGGCACCGGCGATCCGTGCGCCCTGGATCGCATTCAGGCCGATCCCGCCGCAGCCGACGACGGCGACCGTGTCGCCCGGTCCGATCTTCGCCGTGTTCTGTGCGGCCCCCACGCCGGTCGTGACCGCACACCCGATCAGTGCCGCACGGTCGAGCGGCAGCTCATGGCTCACCTTCACCACGGCCTTCTCGTGGACGAGCATCTGCTCCGCATAGCAGGAGAGCTCGGTCATCTGGTGGACGCGCTCCCCGTCACGCGACAAGCGGGGCGTGTCCGTCGGATCGCGCAACAGCCCTTCCTGGCTGCACAGCTGCGGACGTCCTCGAAAGCAATTTCGGCATTGACCGCACGACATCGAGACGCAGGTAATGACGTGGTCCCCGGGCGCGACATAGCGCACGTCGCTCCCGACGGCCTCGACGACCCCCGCACCCTCGTGACCGAGAACGATCGGGCACTCGCATGAGTACTTGCCTTCCACGAAGTGCAGGTCGCTGTGGCAGATCCCAGCGGCCGCCGTACGGACGAGGACCTCGTTCGGTCGCGGGCGATCGACTTCGAGATCGACGATCTCGAGCGGCAGATTCACTCCCGTCATCACGGCAGCGCGCATCGTTTCTCTACCCTCCCGGCACGGTCGACGTCGTGCCCGGTCTCGAGTCTACGGTAGCCGCGCCGTCTCCGGCGAGGGCGCTCGAAGACGACCCCTCCCCTGCCCGCGAACGGAGCGTCCGATCCTGGCCGACCGCACGCGCGGCCGCCGCCCGGTCAATAGGCGGAATAGCCACCATCGGCCGGGATCGCCGCACCGGTCACCATGCGCGACTCGTCCGAAGCGAGAAAGAGCGCCACGTTCGCGATGTCCTCCGGCTGGCCGACACCGAAGGGATGATCCTCGTCGAGGAGCGCGTTCTCGCCCTGCTCACCGAATCGGTTCTTGATGCGATCCGAGAGGACGAGCCCCGGGCAGATCGCGTTCGCGCGGATGTGCTGGCGCGCGTAGGTCCCGGCGATCGCCCGTGTCAGGGAAAGGATCCCGCCCTTGGCCGCCGAGTAGAGGTGGATCGGAGAGCCGCGTAGCGCGACCATCGAGGAGAAGTTGACGACGGTACCGCCGCCGGCTGCGACGAGCCGCGGGATCGCATGCCGACAGACGAGGATCGTGCCCTTCAGGTCGAGCGAGAGCGTGCGATCATAGACGCTCATGTCGACCTCGGTGACGGGCGCGTCGTTCGGCAGGGAGCCGCCCGCGCAATTGACGACGACATCGAGCCCGCCGAACGCCTGCGTGGCCTCCTCGGTGGTCGCGCGTACGCCGTCCTCCTCGGTCACGTCCGTCTGCACGAACCGGGCGGCACCACCCGCCGCGCGAATCGCCGCCTCGGTCGCGCGCCCTCGCTCCTCATCGATCTCGGCGACGACCACGCTCGCCCCCTCGTGCGCGAATCGGATCGCGATCGCGCGGCCGATTCCCGATCCGCTGCCCGTCACGAGCGCCGCCCTTCCTTCGAGTCGCTGCATTGCGGTCGCCTTCCTTTCGTTCTCGCCCCCTGCGCACGAACCACGAAACGATCGGGCCTCTCCGCTCCGCTTCGCGCCACGGATAGCGCATCGTCGGGACGACTATATCCTCACCAGGCGCTCGGAATCCGCCCTCCGGACGCAAATCGACCCGCCCCGGCAAGGAGAACGACCCGTGTCCAAAAACGACCGACTGACCCCCCTTTCGCGCAGCCAGTGGACCGCCGAGACGCGCGAGCTGCTCGATAGCCTCACCGGCTCGATGGAGGAGATGGAAGGCGAGTACAAGAGCGACGACCCGGATGGAGACGCTTCGGGCACGGTCAACATCGTCCGAACCATCGCCCATCACCCGGCACTGCTCGGCCCCTTTCTCGGCTTCGCGGGCGCCCTCGCGCTCCACGGTGCCCTCTCCCGGCGCGTCTCCGAGCTGATCGCCCTGCGTGCGATCTGGCATTGCCGCTCGGCCTTCGAGTGGGGCCATCACGTGGTCTTCGCCAAGGCAGCAGGTCTCACGGATGAAGAGATCGCGCGGATTCCCGAAGGCCCCGAGCATCCGGCCTGGTCCGAAGCCGATCGGCTGCTGCTGCGCGCGGCCGACGAGCTCCACGGCGAGCACGACCTGCGACCGGAGACCTGGGCCGCGCTGCGCAAGACCCACTCCGAAGCCCAGCTCGTCGAGATTCCCTTCGTCGTCGGTCAGTACACGATGTTGTCGATGGTGGCGAACGCGACGGGCGTGCCGGTCGAGGAAGGTCTCGAGCCGCTCCCGCCGTCGCGGAGCTGAAGCTCTCGCCCCCTCGCCCGAGCGCGAACCGCGAGTCCGACCGCACCGAGCGAGACCAACAGCGCCACGCCTGGCTCGGGCGTCGGCGTGAGGCGCCAGACTTCCCGATCCGTCGAGACGAAGTCGCCCACGATCAGCGTGAACTGACCCCAGTCGTTTCCCTTGCCGAGCAGCGTCATCGTGATGACCCGGCCGTCGATCATGTCGCCCGGCTCGATGATCTTGTCGGCGACCGGGTCGGGGCCATCGTAGATCCCGCTTCCACCCGCCGTCTTGACGGCCTTGAAGACGATCCGACCGAAATCGTCGAGCAGCACGCGATCGAAGCTCGCGAAGCCGGTCGTCGTACCCACGAGCTGGGTCAATTCCGGTGGCTGGCCGAAGGGCGTCGGCGTAGCGAGCCAGATACCGGGCGTGAGCGTCACCTCGGCCACGATCGTGCCGCCTGCGTCGTGCGGCGGATCGAAGAAGGTCATCGTCGCCGTATCGTCGACCACGAACGCCACCTGACCGGCGTTGTTGATGTCGGGCGCGTACTGGTTGGAGACCCCGAGCTTCTCGACCGCCGTGCGCGTCTCGGTCGCGCTCTGGTCGGGCTCGTCGAACACGAAGAGCGCGCGACCGAGGCCCAGGGTCGGGTCGAGATACTCCATCTGGATCGCGGCCTCGCCGGCGTTGTTCAGGTCGAGCTCCTTCGTGTTGAAGTAGCTGCCGCTGCCCATCTGGAAGAGTGAGTAGGGACCCGTCACGGGTCCACGAAAGAGATCCCCCTGCCCGTCCCAGATCGTGCTGAAGAAGAGCTCGCCCCGGCTCGTCAGCGCGATGTCCTTACGCGCCGGCGTGATCGTGAAGTCGGGGGAGGCGATGTCGGCCTCGTAGATCGTGAACTTCGGGCCGAACGTCTGGCTGGTCGTGTCGATCGTCGTTCGGTAAACGCCGCCATTGATCACCGATCCAGCCGAGCGCGTCGAGGTCCAGACGATATTTCCCCGGTTGTCGATCTCGACGTTGCGCAGCTGCGCATAGCCGAGCGTCTCCAGCTCGGTCGGTACGTACCAGTCGCCGTTTCCGACGTAGAGACGCTGCTCGAAGGTCTCGGGATTGCCGGCCGAGAAGACGACCAGGCCATTGTTCGCGATATCGGGCTGGATGCCGGTCTCGAGAAAGCCGATCCCACTCGAGAGCTCCTTCACGATCTGCTGGTAGAAGTGCACCGACGCCTCGGCCGTCGAGGTGAGCAGGAGCGTGACCAGGCCGAAGATCGTTCGAGCCAGCACGGATTCGTTTGCACGCATGCTCGGTCCTCCCGCGATTCGCGCTCGAGCCTAGCGTCGCAGTTTCACCGCAACTGCGTCGCCCTTCACATTCGCAGCCAGGTAGGCCTTGGCAGCCAGGTAGGCCGCAGCCGACCGGCGTGGGGCACCACCCGACCCATCGATCAGCTCGACCTGACCGGCAGTCGATCGGAAACGTCCGTCCTGACTGCGGATTTTCCTGGAGACACCCTCATTCTTGGAGTACACTCCAATCTTGATGACGCCTCCAAGCAACTTGAGTGCAAGCCCCACCCCGAAGGGATTCCAGCCGTGAGTGGCTCGACCCCGCCGACCCCAGCGCGACCGCCCGACGCACGACCGAAGCGGGCGACCCCCGCGCCGACCAGTCGCCGCGAGCGCCGGAAGCAGGAGGTGCACGCGCGCATCTACGCCGCCGCGAAGACCCTGTTCGCGAAGCAGGGCTTCGAGGCGACGACAGTCGACGAGATCGCCGAGGCCGCGGACGTCGCGGCCGCCACCTTCTTCAATCATTTCCAGAGCAAGCAGGCGCTGCTCGAGCTGATGACCGCCGAGGTTGTCGAACATCTACACGCACTGACCGTCGAATCGCTGGCGCCGCCGGGAACGAGCGCGGATCGGATCCGGCGCCTCGTCGCGCGCGCGGCGGAGGACATCGAGGTGAGCCGCGACGCGGCGCGCGAGACGCTGCTCGAATTCATGCGCGTCGACGCGACGCCGGACGGGCCCCACCCCTACCTGGCGCGACTCTTCGAGCCCCTCGTGGAGCTCATCTCCGACGGCCAGCAGCGCGGCGAGATCCGCGCCGATCACGATCCGATCTTCCTGACCCAGATGGCGGTCGGAATGATCAACTCCGCGATCACCAACTGGCTCGCCAACCCCGAGTTTCCCGTCGAGCAAGGTCTGCTCGACGCGACCGAGTTCGCACTCGAAACCCTGACTCCCTGATCAATCGAACGAGGATTCCCCGTGCCCCCCACGCACCACGCCGTCGCCTCCCTTCATTCCGCCGAAACCGATCGTCCAACCGAGTTCGTCTTCGAAGACGTCGATTTCAGCCAGGCCTCGACCTGGGATCACGATATGCCCGAACGCACGCGCTGGCTGCGGGCGAACGCGCCCGTCTATTGGAGCGAGCAGACGGGGGCCTTCATCGTGAGTCGTTATGCGGACGTCGTTCACGTCTCGAAGAACGCCGATGTCTTCTGCTCGGGCGAAGGCGTGCTGCCCGGCCGGATCGACGCCAAGATCGGCATGATCGACGAGGACGAGCCGCGCCACGGCGAGATGCGCAACCTGATCAATCGCGGCTTCACGCCACGCATGGTTCGCAGGTGGGAGACGATCTTCCGATCGATCACGGACGAAGCGATCGACGCCGTCGCCAAGCGCGGCCACTGTGACTTCGTCGAGGATATCGCCGTCCCCCTGCCACTGATCCTGATCGCCGAGATGCTCGGGATTCGACGCGAGGATCGCGAGCGCTTCCACCGCTGGTCCGACGCCATGATCAGTGCGCAGGGAAACCTCGACAAGCCCGAGATCGTCGCCGCCTCGGGCAAGGCCGCGCTCGAGTACATGACCTACGTGACCGAGATCATCGAGGATCGCCGGCGCGCACCGCGCGAGGACCTGATCAGCATCCTCGTCCGCGCGAAGGAGGACGGCTTGCTCGTCGAGCACACGGCCCGGACACCGAGCGACGCCGAGGCCGAGTTCGAGCGCTCGAGCGAACACCGAGCCATGAACAACGACGAGCTGATCAAGCTGAGCATCCTGCTGATGGTCGCCGGCAACGAGACGACTCGAAATGGCCTGAGCGGCGGCATGCAGCTCCTGATCGAGAATCCCGACGCGCGCCAACGTCTGATCGCGGAACCGAGCCTGATTCCGACGGCCGTCGAGGAGATGCTCCGCCTGGTCTCGCCCGTCCTGTCCTTCCAGCGCACGGCGACCCGGGACACGGCGCTCGCCGGCGTTCCGATCGAGCAGGGCCAGCGGGTGCTGATGCTCTACGGCTCGGCGAACCGAGACGAGGCGGTCTTCCCGGACCCCGACGCCTTCCAGATCGACCGCAACCCGCACCACCTTGCCTTCGGCATCGGCAATCATTTCTGTCTCGGCGCCAACCTGGCCCGGATGGAGCTGCGCGTGGCCTTCGGCGAGCTGCTGCGTCGGCTGCCCGACATGGAGTACAGCTCGGGGGGACCCGAATTCGGCTCGTCTGCGCTCGTGCGAAGCGTCCGCCACATGTTCGTCCGTTTCACTCCGGAGTCCGAGACGGCAGCGTAGAAGAGCGGCCAAGCACCTTCCGACCGCGTTTCAGCCGCACTATCTTTCGCGCGACGCCGCGAGCGAACGCGGCGCCGAATCGATCGAACGAACCGTCCACGATGCCCGCCAGACGGAGCTCGGTTGGCCAGTGCGGCGACCGGACGATCGGACCGTCGGGACGTCGCAACGTCGGGAGGCTGCATGGATCGAGCTGAACTCGGGGCGGGGCTGGCATGAGCGGCTACGTCGACTCCTGGGCGAACGCCTTCCTGCCCGATCGCGAGGCACTCTGGGACGCGACGCTCGCCGCCCAGGGCGTGCCGATCAAGGTACGCCGCGATCCGGAGGACAGCTTCTGCGAGCCCGATCGCATGATCGCCCGCATGGACGAGATCGGCCTGGCGACACTCGTGCTGCCGACCTGCGATCTGCCGGCCCACGCCGGTATCACCGACTACGAGTCCTTCGCGATGCGTCTCGAGGAGACCGAGCCGCTCGCGAAGGAGTACCCCGGGCGTTTCGTAGCGCAGTGGAGCATCGATCCACGCCATGGGGCCGAAGGCGTCGACCGCGCACGCGAAATCGCGAGCCAGCCCTGGGTCGTCGCGCTCCACACCCATACGCATAGCTTCGACCTGCCCTTCGACGCGGCCGACTACTATCCGTACTATGCGCTCGCACACGAGCTGGAGCTTCCCTTCGTGATGCAGGCGGGCACGTCGGGAGGGCGCTTCCCGAGTGCCTGCGGCCATCCGATCGGCATCGATCGTCCGGCGATCTTCTTTCCGAACGTCGACTTCGTCCTCTCGCACACGGGCTGGCCGTGGGTCGAGGAGGCGGTCGCGATGGCGCTCAAGTTCTCGAACGTCTACCTCGGGTCCGCGTCGCTCCCGCCCAAGCGTTGGCACGCGGCGCTGGTCGATTTCGTGCGGGGCCCGGGTCGCCGCAAGACCCTGTTCGGAACGAGCTTTCCGACCGTCGGCCATCGCCATGCAATCGGCCAGCTCGACGAGCTCGCGCTCCCCGCCGAGACCGTCGCCGACCTGATGGGCAACAACGCCCGCCGCGTCTTCCGACGAATCGCAGCACTCGGCGGGTGATGCGCCCCGTACTGGACGGCGTCCGCATCGTCGAAGTCGCGCAATACGTCTTCGTCCCGGTCGCGAGCGGGATCCTCGCCGAGTGGGGTGCCGACGTGATCAAGGTCGAGCATCCCGTGCGCGCCGACGCCTACCGAGGCTTGCGCCGGACCGGCAACCTTCCGACGGCGGGCACGATCAACTACGCGGTCGAGCATGCCAACCGCGGCAAGCGCAGCATCGGGATCGACCTCGCGCATCCAGACGGACGGGCGACGCTCTCGCGCCTGCTCGCGGACGCCGACGTGCTGATCACGAATCTGCTGCCCGAATCTCGCCGACGGATCGGGCTCGACCTGACGAGCGTACGCCGCGACAACCCGAAGCTCGTCTATGCCCGCGGCACGGCACTCGGCGAACGCGGTCCCGAACGGGATCGCGGCGGCTACGACCACGCGACGTTCTGGGCGCGCTCCGGTGCGCAGTTCGGTGCGACGCCGGAGGGTGCCGAGCGGCCCTCACCCATGCCGAGCGGGGCCTTCGGCGACAGCGGTGCGGGTCTCGCGCTCGCCGGCGGAATTGCTGCAGCCCTCTTCGCGCGCGAACGAACGGGGGAAGCGACGACGGTCGACCTGTCGCTGCTCGGCATGGGGCTCTGGTCGATGGCGTCGGCCGTCACCGGCGCCATGCAGAACGGCTACCCAGCGGCCCCGCTGCCGCGCGTGCCGGCCTTCAATCCACTGGCGGGGACCTACCGCAGCGCCGATGGACGCTGGGTCGTGCTCGGCCTGTTGCAGGGCTTCCATCAATGGCCGGCGTTCTGCCGGGCCGTCGGTCGCGACGATTGGGTCGGGGATCCGCGCTTCGCCACCCGCGAGGCATTCGAGGCGAATGGTCAGGCGCTCGAAGCGATGCTCGACACGCTCTTCGCGAGCGAGCCCGTCGACTACTGGCGAGCGTCCCTGGCCGGACTCGACGCGGTCTGGGAGATCGTCCAGGACACGGACGAGGTCGCGGCGGATCCGCAGACCGTCGCGAATGGCCATGTCGCGACGCTCGGCGAGGCGGACGAGTCGTTCCGTCTCGTGACGAGCCCGATCCAGTTCGGCGAGGGGCCGCCGCAGCCGCAGCGAGCGCCCGAAGCCTGTGCTCACACGGAGGAGATCCTGCTCGAGATCGGGATCGACTGGCCGGAGATCACACGACTCAAGGAGCTGGGCGCGATCAATTGAAGCGGGCCCGCCGCTCGCACTCCGGCTCGTTCGAGTAACATCCTGGCTACCCGCATACCGCCGGCGGCCGAGTCGGAACGAATTGGCTGGCGCGGAGGGGCGCGCAAGCCCGGAGGACGGAACGAGTCGATGGCCCAGGGAATCCGCAGACCGCACGAAGCGGTCGACTACGACGCGCTCACGCGACTCTATCCGCCGCCGCCCGAGTATTTCGAGACGGCCTATACCGAAACGCGCGAGCAGATCGAGGCCAAGCAGCTCGCCCGCCTCCAGGACCGCGCGCTGCGCGCCTATCAGGTGCCCTTCTTTCGAAAGCGCTGGGACGCGGCGGGCTTCGATCCCCGCGGCATCACTTCGCTCGACGATCTGTCGAACGCGCCCTACTACACCGTCGACGATATCCGCAAGAGCATCGACGCCAATCCGCCGCTCGGCGACTACCAGGGTGTCTCGATCGAAGACGCGCGACGCGAGCCGATGCGCGTCTTCATGTCCGGCGGCACGACCGGCAACTCGCGACCTACGCTCTATACGACCTGGGATCGCGAGGCGGGCGCCATCCTGACGGCGCGCGCGCTCTATCAGCAGGGCATCCGCCCGGGCGACATCGTGCTCAACTCCTGGGCCTACTCGACGCATAACGGCGCGTTCTCGATGGACGAGGCGCTCTACCGCTGGCTCAACTGTGTCGTCCTGACGACGGGGACGGGGACGGTTACGAGCAGTCGGCGACAGATCGAGCTCGCCGTACAGTACGGTGCGAAGGCGATCCTCACGACGGGCGACTACCTGCTGCGTCTCGCCGAGATGGCGCGGGAGATGGGCGTCGATCCGCGAGAGGACCTGAAGCTCTGCGCGCTACCGAATATCGGCGAGCGCGAGCTGCTCGAAGAGACCTTCGGCGTCCCGAACTACGCCTCCTACGGCTTTCACGAGGTGCAGTGGGTCGCGACGGAGTGCCCCGCACGACAGGGCCTCCACATCATGGAGGACGCCTTCGTCGTCCAGGTGGTCGAGCCCGAGACGGGCGCGCCGCTCGCCGACGGCGAGCTCGGCTCGCTCGTCGTGACCGAGCTCTACAAGACGGGCAGCCCGCAGTTTCGATACAACATCATGGACCTCTCGTTTCTGTATCCGCCGGAGCGGTGTGAATGCGGGAGCTGGCTGCGCCGGATGGGCCCCTTCGCCGGCCGCGGCGACAACATGGTGAAGCTGCGCGGTGTCAACGTCTGGCCGGAGGCGTTGGGCGAGATCGTGATGACCCACCCCAAGGCGACCGAGGACTATTTCGTACGGGCCGTCCGAAAGGACAACCGGGACGAGATGATCGTCGCGATCACGACGCCTTCGCCCGAGAGCGAGTACGCGACGATCCAATCCGAGCTCGAGAGCCTTCTCAAGGAGAAGATCGGCGTCAAGTTCGACGTCGAGGTCCATCCGCCGGGCGCCCTCGACTCGCTCACCGAGATCAAGACGTCGCCCAAGACGAAGCGGTTCCGGGACGAACGTGGCTGAGCCGGCATGAGCCTGCGAGATCGTGTGGCGATCGCGGGCATCGGGGCGACCGAGTTCTCCAGGGATTCGGGCGTCAGCACGCTCACGCTCGCGGCGCGCGCCATTCTCGCGGCGCTCGAAGACGCGGGCCTGCCGGCCGATCAGCTGGACGGACTCGCGACGTTTCGCGTGGGTGACTCGGTACTTCCCGCGATCCTCGCCCAGGCGCTCGGCATCCGGGATCTCAAGTACTACGTCGATCAATTCGGCGGCGGCAGCGTCTCGCACTCGATCGTCGGCCAGGCCGCACTCGCGATCCATGCCGGTCTCGCGAAGAGTGTCATTTGTTACCGCGCGCTCAACGCCCGCTCGGAGTTCCGCATGGGCGGAACCGGACGTCCGCTCGTGGATGCCGTCGAGACGCAGTACCAGGCTCCCTACGGCTACTTCACGCCGCCCCAGCAATTCGCCATGGCTGCCCGCGCGCACATGGAACGCTACGGCACGACCGAGGCGCAGCTCGGCGCCGTCGCGGTCGCCCAACGTGGCTTCGCCGTCGACAACGATCGCGCGCTCATGCGCGAGCCGATCGACCTCGACGACTATTTCGCCTCGCGACGGATCGTCGAGCCGTTCCGGCTGCTCGATTGCTGTCTCGAGACCGACGCCGCCGTCGCCGTCCTCGTGACGAGCCGCGAGCGCGCACGGAATCTGCGCCGCAAGCCCGTGCTGATCTCCGGCGCGGCCTGGGGCTCCGGACATACCCTCTATTCGAATCAGCAACCCGACACCACGCGCACGGCGGCGGCCGAGATGGCACCGCGCCTGTTCGAGATGGCCGGAATCGAGGTCGGCGACATCGACCTCGCCGAGCTCTACGACTGCTTCAGCTACAGCGTGCTCGTCCAGCTCGAGGACTACGGCTTCTGTGCCAAGGGCGAGTCGGGTGCCTTCGTCGAGAGCGGTGCGACCTCGCGCGGCGGCAGCATTCCCGTCAATACCCACGGCGGCTTCCTGTCCGAGGGCTACGTCCACGGATTGAACCACGTCTACGAGGCGGTCTCGCAGCTGCGCGGCGAGGCCGGAGCACGCCAGGTCCCGAACGCGCGTGTCGCACTCAGCACGGCGCAGCCCGGCTACGTCTCGGGTAACGCTTCGGCTCTCGTGCTTCGGAGCGACGGATGAGCGATTCCAGCCGCGGCGCGGAGACCGAGGCGCGCGGACGCGCCTTCCTCCCCTACCCCCCCACACCCGATCGCGACTCCGCGCCTTACTGGGAGGCGCTCGCCCGCGGTGAGTTCCGGATCCAGCGCTGCACGAATTGCGCTGCCTATCGCTTCCCTGCGCGTGCGCTCTGCAATCGCTGCCGATCGTTCGAGACGGATTGGCAGACCGGGCTGCAAGCCGGCCGGATCGTGAGCTGGGTCGTCACACATCAGGTCTTCGCGCCCGCACTGCGCGATGCCGTTCCCTACACCGTCGTCCAGGTCCGGCTGGACCTGCAGCAGGACCTGCTACTGATCGGTGGCTGGCTCGGTGAACGAGAGCCCGTCGCGGGCGAAGCCGTCTCGATGCAGCTCGTCGAGGGGCCCGACGGATATACGCTTCCGTGCTGGATGCCGCGCGAACGCTGAGGTTATTCGCGCCAGCTCCCTTTACCCGTCTCCGCGTCCCAGGCGAGCACGCCCTTGACGATCGGATCGTCCAGATCACGCCAGATCGGCTCGAGCCCGGGAATCGTCGCGTGGATCTCGATCAGCTCGGCGCCTTCGGGCCCCGCCTCGAGCGGGCCGTACCAGATATTGGGCTCGATCAGGGCGACCGATCCCGTCTCGTACCAGGCGTCGCCGATCTTGAGAGGTAACCGGTCAGCGAACGACGTCCTTGCGTTCAGCCTGAGTTGCGGCTCGCAAGCGCCGGCGACGGGATCGCCTGATCGGCGAACTTCTCCTTCCAGAGCCGCGGCGTGAGATCGCCGACCTGACTCTGGGGATGCTCCGCGACCCGCTGCAGCACGTCGACCAGATACGTGTACGGATCGACGCCCTGGATCACGCAGGTCGAGATCAGGCTCTGGATGATCCCGACCTTCTGCGCGCCCACCTCCGTCCAGCAGAACAGCCACGCCTTCCGACCCATCGGGATCGGCCGGAGCGCCCGCTCCAGGTGGTTCGTGTCGATCGGCACCTCGGGATCGGACAAGAAGACCTCGAGACTCGGCTTTAGCTTCAGCGCGTGCCGCGCCGCGTTCGTGAACGGGTTCGTCGGCACGAGCGCAGATGCGACGAGCTCCTGCTCGAGCCACTCGAAGAGTTCGGCCACCAGAGGCCTGCTCTCTTCCGCCCTCTTCGCGAGCTTCGCCTCGCCCTCGAGCTCCTTCTCTCGGATCTCCTCCTCGACCCGGTAGAAGCCTCGGATCCACTCGAGCGCCTTGGCTACGCGATCCGGCTCCACGTCCTCCGCATCGACGAACTTCCTCCGCACATGCGCCCAACAAGACGCGCGCGTCACCTTCTTCCGCTTCTCGGCATACGCCTCGTACGCCTTGTAGTCGTCCGAGATCAGAGTTCCGCAGTACTCGCCCAGGATCTCGACCGCGTGACCATGGCCCCGTGAGGTCGCGAACGGGAAGGCCACCTCGTCCTGATCTCCGTAGACGGGCCAGTAGTAGGCCTGCTTCATCTTGCCCTTGCTCTTCCGGCCTGCCTTGATCGGAGTCTCGTCCATGGCAAGCACCCGGCTCGTCAGGATGGACTTGAGCTGGGCATCGTAGATGGGCCGCAAGAGATCGATCGTGTCGTGCACCCAGTTCGTGAGCGTCGATCTCGCCAGGTGGACGCCTGCGGCCTCCATCCGCTGGTGCTGCCGATAGAGCGGCATGTGGAACCGGAACTTGTCGATCAGCAGCCCTGCGAGGACGCTCACGTCGGCGAAGCTTCGATCGAGCACGCCCGGCACGGCCGGCGCCGTCACGATCTTGTCGTCGGTCTTGAGCTTCACGACGGGCCGAACGGTCTCCTCAACCTGGTACGACGACGGCGTCTGGACGAGGCGCTGTGTCACGCGCTCGCCGATGATCTCGTACTCGCTCTGGTCGAGTCCCTCGATCTCGGGCGGCAGGATCTCGCGACGGATCCGCGGCACCGAGTCGTCGAAGCGGATCGGCTTCTCGTCCTTCTCCTTCGGCGAAGAACTTGAGATCTCCCGAGCATGGGCCTTCACAGAGACCGTCTTCTCGACCGGCCGGCGATCGCCCTCGGTGCCTTCCCCGAGCGAGAGTTGCTCGACCTCGGCGATCGGCCCCGAGCGCTTCTCGGACTTCTGTCCGAAGACCTGCTTCTTGAACCACGCCAGCTGGCGTTCGGCCTGCTCTGCTCGGACGTGAGAGGCCAACGCTAGATCGATCAGCTCGTCCCGCGTCGCATCCTCGAGTCCTTCGCGCGTCATGGACTCTTGGTATCGGACCTAACGTCGCTTGCCAAGAGGGATGCCGTCCAGAAGGAAGCGAAGAGCCTGATCCGTGAGTTCCTGCGATCTCTCGTCAGCGGGGAAGAGGAAGCGCCCTCGCTCGAGCTTCTTCGCGAAGAGCGAGAACCCGGTCCGATCCCACGCCAGGATCTTCACGTAGTTGCCCTTCCGGTTCACGAAAACGAAGAGATCGCCTGAGTAGGGATCCTGATCGCGGAAGACGCGCTGGACGAGTGCGAGGAGCCCCTGGAAGGACTTCCGCATGTCCGTCGGCTCGGTCCACGCGAAGATCCTTCGCGGCGTGTCGGCCAGCCACACGGGCTACGCCCGCCAGCGGAGGCGAACACCACCGGGGAGTTCGAGCTCGAACTCCGCCCCTGTCCCCGGCTTCGCGTCCATCGACGGGGCCGTCAGCTCCACGAACCCCGCCGGCGCCGACTTCCGCTTGCGCGTTGCACGCAAGCGCCGCGGTCGAGTACTCGTCTGTGTCAGCCGCGCTCGCCACTCCCGAAAACTCTTCCGCGAGAGCTTCTTCGAGCGGCAGAACGCTGCCTCCGACTGGGCGCCCGCCTCAAACTTCTCGATCAGGGCTCGCCACTCTGACTCCGTGCGCCGAATCCGCCCGTCAGACAGCCTCTGCATCTCTTCTCTCCTCCTGCAAAAGGAGGGAGGTCTACGCGATCACGACGGCAGAGAGAAGAACGTCCTTCGATGACCGGTTACCTTGAGAGGACCCCGGATCACGATATTCGCCGTCCACGACTTGTGGCGGTGCTCCGGGGAACGCTCGTTCGGCCCCCAGCGAACGTGCATGAAGCCCGGACGCTGGTGATCTTCGTCGTAGCCGAGCTTCCAGGAGGCGGCTTCACCGGCCGGTGTCGCCAAGCGCTCGGCGCGGTCCCAATGCGTGAACGTGATGCCCGAATTGTCGCACCGCGGCGCATCCGGCCGCGCGTCGTCGCCCCGTCCCGTCCGATCCTCGCCCATGCTCACCCCGCTCCCCGTTTCGCTCCCGCTCATCGTGAAGAGCGGGCGCGCTTCGCAAGCCTGCCTCGGTCTGGCAGAGCGTAGGCCACGTAGGCGTCACCCGAAGGCTGCTGGAGCTTGCCGCCCCCGGCCGCGACGACGACGAATTGTCGCCCGTCCGCCTCGTAGACTGCCGGAGTCGCGAAGCCGGGATGAGGCAATGCGTCCTCCCACAGGAGCTGGCCCGTATCCGTGGCGAAGGCACGCAGCTTCGCGTCGGGGGTGGCCGCGATGAAGAGCAGACCGCTCGCCGTGACGACGGGGCCGCCGTAGTTCTCGGCGCCGAGCCCGCGCTTGCCCTCGGCGAGGATCTCCGGGTAGTCGCCGAGGGCGACCTGCCAGCGATGTCGACCCGACACGAGATCGATCGCCGTCAACGTGCCCCAGGGCGGCTTCGTCCCGGGCAGACCGTCGACGTCTCGCAGGTTCTGATAGCCCGCATTCGCGAAGCTCCGGGGCCCGTCGCCGCTCGCCCAATTCGAAGGCGCGTCTTCTTCGTCGAGACCGTAGAGCGTCCAGGCGACTGCCAGCATCTGCCACCAGGGAAGGAATCCCGCAGCGGGCGGCATGCGCCCCCGCCCGTTCCGGATCACGTCGTAGTACTCGAAGAAGCCCAATCGCTCGTCCACATCGAGCAGGGAGGGCACGCTCGCGCCGTCTCCTCTCATGTCGAGTCCATGACATCCGGCGCACAGCCCGAGATAGGCCTCGCCCGCGAGGTGAGTCTCGCCGGCCCGCTCGACGACCTGCAGAATCGACGCGACCTGGTTCGCGTTCACGAAGAGCGTGTTCGTCGCCGCGGACCACGCCGCTCCACCCCACTCCGCACCGCCATCCGTTCCGGGCATCATGATCGTGCCGACCGTGCTCGGGGGCATGAAGAGCGATCCGTGCCGCATGCCCGCGACGCGCTCGCGCAGACGCGCCGTGATCTCCGGTCGGCGATCGCTCACGAGCTCGCTCGAGAACTGCTGGCGTACGAAGGGCTCGGGCAGGACGGGAATCGGTTGCGAAGCCGCCGGATGTTCGCCGACGACGGCTTCTCCCACGACCGGCTCCTCGCGCATCGGAAAGAGCGGCTCGCCGGTCTCGCGATGGAAGACGAACGTGTCGCCGGTCTTCGTCGTCTGCGCGACGGCCGGAATCCGCACTCCAGCCCGTTCGACTTCGACCAGGTTCGGCGGCGATGGCAGATCTCGATCCCAGAGGTCGTGACGGACGAGCTGGCGATGCCAGACCCGTTCACCCGTGCGCGCATCGAGCGCGACGAGGCAATTCGCGAAGAGGTTGTCGCCCGCGCGCGCCGCTCCGTAGAAATCCGGTGTCGCGCTGCCGGTCGGAACGAAGGCGAGCCCGCGCTCGGCGTCGACCGTGATGCCCGCCCAGGCATTCGCGCCGCCCGCCGTGCGCCAGGCGTCGGCGGGCCAGGTCTCGGCGCCGAGCTCGCCCGGACCGGGAATCGTCCGAAACGTCCAGCGCAGCGTCCCCGTGCGCACGTCGAATGCGCGAACATGCCCGGGTGCCGCCCCCGCCATCTCGTTTACCCGCCCGCCGATCAGAATCAGATCCTCGAAGATCGTCGCCGGCGTCGTAACGACCACACCCAACGGATCGTCCGAGACATCCCGACCCAGGCCCTCGGTCAGGTCGAGCCGCCCAGCATCACCGAACGTGCGAATCAGCCGACCGCTCCGTGCGTCGACGGCGTAGAGGTACCGCGACGCGCCGAACAGGATGCGCTCGTCCGTGCCCTCGGTGTTGCGCCAATAGGCCGCGCCGCGGCTCGGAATGGCCGCCCAGGCATCGACGCCCGGATCGAAGCGCCAGAGCTCTCGACCGCTCGAAGCATCGAGCGCGAAGAGCACCAGATCGGGGGAGCTGCCGTAGAGCACGCCTCGAACGACGAGCGGATTGAACTGGAGCTGCAACGTTGGGCTCGTCGGCTCGCCCGAAGAATAGGTCCACGCGACCTCGAGTCGGGTGACGTTCGTGCGATCGATCTGACGAAGCGGCGACCACTGACGGGAGGCGAGATCGCCGAGATAGGTCCGCCACTCCCGCTCCGGCGGCGCCGCCTTCGCCCGCGCCGCGAGGAACGCCGCCTCGTCGGGGCCGCGGTCGCCACATGCGAGCACCGCCGCGCAGACGGATCCGACGAAGCAGGTGCCGAGGGGCCGTGCCATTCGCCCGAACGTACGCTGGATCGCGGTCACGAGCGACACCCATTGGCTCCGTTCTGGATTATGGTCGCGGGCGAAGGGGAGGAATACGCGACTTGGATCCAAGACGACGCGCCCTGCTGCTCCTGATCGCGATCGGCGGCACGGGTGTGCTCGCAAGCTACCTGCTCGCCTTCGCACTCGAGCCCTCGATCCGCACGGGACTCTGGGGCGAGCTGCCCGAGGCCTGGCGCGGCTACTACACGATCAACATGCTGCTCGCAGCAGTCGGCTTCTTCCCCCTGACCTACTGGCTCGCCTTGGCGACTCCGATCGAATCGTTCGCCGACTACACCGGGACGCGCTTCGAGGTGATGGTCGCGGCCTACGCGGCGATCCTGATGCCCTCCGCCCTCTGGCTGCCGCTCACGGCGCTCTATCTGGGAAGCCCTTCGACGCCGCTCTGGTGGGGGATCCGGGTCGTGCTGCTGCTGGTCGGACTCGCGGCGAGCGTGCTCGGTTGGCTATTGATTCGTCGCGCACGTCGGGGCCCGGGGCGCGTCTGGGTTGCCGTCGTCGCGTTCTTCTTCTTCTGGCTCCAGACGATGGTGCTCGATGCGCTCGTGTGGCCGGTCTATTTTCGTTGAAGCGCCGCCCGCGGCGCCAGCCATCCAATCGACAGGGAGGGCTCTTCATGGGTCGCTTCGATGATCGCGTCCTGCTCGTGACCGGTGCCGCCTCGGGCATCGGTCGCGCCACGGCCCTCAAGCTTTCGGCGGAGGGTGCCTCCATCTTCCTCTCCGACGTGGTTGCCGAGGGTCTCGAAGAGACGGTGAAGCGGGCCGGCGAGATCGCCAGCGATCCGACCCGGATCGAGTTCCGGATCTGCGACATCGCCGACGAGGACCAGGCGCGCGAGTGCGTCGCGACCTGCGTCGAACGTTTCGGTCGACTCGACGGTCTCTGCAACAACGCCGGTGTGCTCGGCTATAGCCACGCGCACGAGATGAGTCTCGCGTTCTGGCGCCGGATCCTCTCCGTCAATCTCGATGGCACGTTCCTGATGACGCGCGAAGCGATCCCCCATCTGCTCGCGTCGCGCGGTGCGATCGTCAACATCGGCTCGACGGCTGGCCTGGCAGGTCTCGCCTACGCCTCTGCCTACAGCGCCTCGAAGGGTGCGATTCACGCCTTTACGCGAGCGATTGCCGTCGAGTACGCCGATCGCGGCCTGCGTGCGAACGCGATCTGCCCGGCCTCGATCGACACGGGCATGACGAAGCCGACGCCGATGCCCGAGGGCGCCAACTTCGCCCTGCTCGAGCGGCTCGGTTCCCTTCATGGCGTCGCCGGACCCGAGGTCGTCGCGGACCTCGTTCTGTTCCTGGCCTCGGACGAAGCGCGGCACATCAGCGGCGAAGAGATCCGAGTCGACGGCGCTGCACTCGCTTGAGTCGACCGGATCGCGCGCTCGTCTTCGACCTCGACGGGGTTCTGATCGATTCCGAGCCGCTCTGGCGGCGCGCGGAGATCGAGGTCTTCGGGGACGTCGGTCTCGCCCTCGAAGAGCGTGACTGTCTGAAGACACAGGGCCTGCGGATCGATGAGACCGTCGCCTATTGGTATGCGCGGGCGCCCTGGCGCGCTCCGACGCCCGAGCGCGTGGCACACGCGATCGTCGATCGGGTGGCCGCTCTCATCGAGCGGGAGGGCGTCCCGATGTCGGGCGTCGACGACGCGATCGCGGCGGCGCGCGCGAGAGGCTGGCGACTGGGACTCGCCTCGTCTTCCTCGATGCGACTGATCGGAACCGTGCTCGATCGATTCGACATGCGCGGCGCGTTCGAGTGTATCCGGTCGGCCGAGCACGAGACGCGTGGGAAGCCCTACCCCGACGTCTATCGCTCGGCGATCCGTGAGCTCGATCTCGCGGCGGACGCCTGCATCGCGATCGAGGACTCGGCCCACGGCGTCGCGGCTGCACGAGCGGCGGGCATGCGGTGTATCGCCGTGCCGGCGCCCGAGACACGTTCCGACGAGCGTTTCGCACAGGCGACCTGGCGGATCGAGTCGCTGGAGGCGCTGCCGAGCCTGCTCGACCAGCTCGAGGGGCCGTCTCGGCAGCCTCGCCCCTAGCGCGATACGGTACGCGATCGATCGCCGAGCCCGATCGAGCGTGCGCCAGGCGATTACGAAGGGAGCGACCAATGTCACCGGATGCGATGAAGCGAGCAGCGATGGGCTATTTCGACGCGGTCTGCGCCGCAGACGGTGATCGTCTGCGCGAGCTGTTCGCGAAGGACCTGCGCTGGCGGGTTCCTCAGGGCGCGATCGCGCCCTACGCCGGCACGCACGAGGGCGCGGATCGAATCATCGAGATGATGCTCGGAGCGGTCGGCCAGTCGTTCGTCGGCGGCAGCCAACGCTTCGAGGTCCTGACGACCCTCGTCGGCGACGACGTCGTGTGTGCGGAATCCGTGATGACCGCCCGCGCGCCCGACGGCCGCGAGTACCGCAACGACTACACCTTCTTCTTCGAATTCCGCGACGGACTGATCTCGGAGATTCGCGAGCACGTCGACACGGCCTATGCGGCCGAGTTCTTCGGCTAGGAGCGGCTGTGGCGCAGGCTCTCAGCCGGACCGTGCCCATCACGCGCTGACGCCGCGCGACCGCCCGGATCAGCCGCGGATCGGATTTCCGTCGGGTCCGACCCGCATCGGTGTCTCCGTCTCCCAGATCATGTTGAAGAACCGGCGCTCGATGACCCAGCCGCCCGGACCCCGGACATAGCGGTCGTCGTAGCGAATGCCCATGTCGAGCTTGAAAGCGACCCCTTCCTTCTCGAGTACGTGATTCGCGACGCAGTAGACCTCGCCCGTCGCGCGGTCGCCCTCGATCTCGAAATAGGTGTTCAACACGCCGTGCAGCGTCGCCGAGAACTGCTCGAGCCCCTTGAGCCCCTGACGCAGCTCGGTATGGCCCGTCATGGCGTAGCCGGGCCCGACGAGCTCACCCTCCTCCGCGAAGACCTGTGGCAGCCAGTCGAATGCGCGGCGGTCCATCATGCGGGCATAGCGATAGGCGAGATCGCGCAGCTGCGCCTCGTCCTCGCGTTGGGCGGTCGTCCTGGCGGATTCGGATGGGGACATGTCGATGGATCTCCTCGAGCTCGAGCGATTCGTAGGATCGGTGGCGGACGCGATGGCGCCCACCTCGGGAGCGCGGCCGGATGTCACGACGCGCGAGCGCACAGGTCCGTTCGTTCACGCGACTCGCATTCTAGCCGCTCCGTCGTTCGCGCCGCGCCGTCGGTCGCGTCGCGCCGATTGATTCTCCCGACGACGCCGCCTATTTTCCCGCTCGGTGTCGAGCGTTGACCGCAGGGTCCCGTTCGAGTTCGGGATCCTGTGAACCCGGTCAGGTCCGGAAGGAAGCAGCCGTAGCAGGGCCTCGGCTGCGATCGGTCCGCCCTGCGGTCAACCCTCGATTCCCTCGACAGCTCCCGCTTCTCGTAAGAAGCGCGGTGACCGGGTCGACGCAGTCGGGACGCGCTGCACCGCGGGCGGCGACGGGAAGCGCCGTGCCGGGCGCCGCCCGAGATTCGAGTGATGGAGCCGCGGGGAGCGTGGGAACGCGGCGCGCGCTCGATCGCGTACAATGTCAGTCGGGCGTGCGGCCAGCCACACCGGGACCGACGCCGCGCTAACCCCTCGACTGGACGATTCCCCCCTTGAGCTATCAGGTCATCGCGCGCAAATGGCGGCCGCAGAGCTTCGACGAGGTATCGGGGCAGGCCCACGTCACGACCGCACTGCGCAACGCGATTCGGGCGGATCGGATTCCGCACGCGATGTTGCTGACGGGTCCGCGGGGGGTCGGGAAGACGACGC
Source organism: Myxococcota bacterium (assembly GCA_965223565.1). Taxonomy (GTDB): domain Bacteria; phylum Myxococcota_A; class UBA9160; order UBA9160; family UBA4427; genus UBA4427. The sequence continues at coordinate 239,103 of CBDCWV010000016.1, forward strand.
TCGCGCGCCTGATCGCACGCTGTCTCAACTGCGAGAAGGGTCCGACGGACCAGCCCTGCGGCAGCTGTCCACCTTGCCAGGAGATCACGGACGGCCGCTCGACCGACGTGCAGGAGATCGATGCCGCGAGCCGAACCGGCGTCGACGACATGCGCGAGGTGATCGAGTCGATCCGCTATGCGGCCGCGCCGGGCAAGTACCGGATCTTCATCGTCGACGAAGTCCACATGCTCTCGGGCGCGGCATTCAACGCCTTGTTGAAGACGCTCGAAGAGCCGCCACCCCGTAGCCTCTTCATCTTCGCGACGACGAATCCCGAGAAGATCCCGTTCACCGTCCTGTCGCGCTGCCAACGCCACGATCTACGGCGAATCGCGCTCACGAGCGTGAGCGAGCGGTTGGCCGAGATCTGCGAGGCCGAGGGCATCGCGATCTCCGCGCCCGCCCTGTCGGCGATTGCCCGCGAGGGCGACGGATCGATGCGCGACGCGCAGACGCTACTCGATCAGATCGTGGCGTATTGCGGCGCGGGTGGCGATCGCGAGACGAGCGAAATCACGGACGAGATCGTCGCCGACGTCCTCGACCTCGTCGATCGCCGCATGCTGCGCGCGATCGTCGAAGCCTGCATCGAAGGCGACGCCCGGGCCGCGCTCGAACACGTGGCGCGCGCGGCCGGAGGCGGATCGGAGGCGCGTCGGATCGCGGACGCTTTGCTCGAGCTGCTACGCGACCTCGTCGTGTTGCGCGTGGCGCCGGAGGGCGAAGGCCTGTTCGAAGGGCCCGACGAGGAGCGCGCCGAGCTGATCGAGCTCGCCGCGCGAACCGAGCCTTCGCGGCTGCGGCGGATGTTCCGCGCGCTGGTCCGCGAGATCGAAGACCTCGCCTGGGCGCCGCAGCCTATGGCCGTGCTCGAGATGGCCGTGATTCGCCTGGCGACGATGCCTTCGGGCGATGATGTCAATCAGCTCCTCGCCCGACTCGATCGTCTCGAGCGGCAGCTCGCCTCCGGTACGCCCGGCTCCGGCGGAGCGAGCACCTCCGGAAAGGGACGCGGGGGTGGAAGCGCGGGCGGCGCGGCGGGACGCGGCGCGAGTCGGAGTCCCAAGCGAAGCGCAGCACGAACGAATGGCAACGCATCGCGAGACGCGACACCCGCACACGGCTCCCCCCCGCCCGACGAAGCCAGCCCGGACAGAGAACGGACTGGCGGTTCGAACGTTTCGCGCGAGTCACACGCGACAGAGACGACCGGCTTCGCACCATCGATCGGCGGCGGTGCCGATCCGCAAGTGCTCTTCGACCGACTTCGTGCCAAGGCGCTCGACCAGGACCGCGCTCGCTTCGCGAGCCTGGAGGGCTCGACACTCGTGACGATCGAGGCGAACACGATCCGGATCGGAGCGCCGGCCGCCTTTCACGTCGAACGACTGCGCGACCGGGCGGCGGACCTCGAGGGATTGGCGAGCGAGCTCTTCGGACAGCCGACCCGCATCGCCGTCGAGCTCACACGATCGACGACGCCCCGCGAAGAGAGCGCCGAGTCGCGCGAACATTCGCGCAGGCGACGACAGGAAGCCCTCAACAGCGAGCCCGTGAATCTGGCGATCGAGCTGCTCGACGCCGAAATCGTCGAGATCCGCCCACTCGGAGAGCTCGCGTGAATCCGAACGAGCTCCAGGAGATGATGCAGCGCGCCCAACAGATGCAGTCGCAGATGGGCGACCTGCAGAAGGAGCTCGCCTCACGCAGCTACGAAGCGAGCGCCGGCGGCGGCATGGTCGCCGCGACGGTCTCGGGCGCACTGCGCGTCGTGCGCGTCGAGATCGAGCCGAGCCTCTTGGCGGAGGGCGACCGCGAAATGCTCCAGGACCTGGTCGCCGCCGCGATCAATGCTGCCCTCCAGAAGGCCCAGGAGGCCGTCGCGGAGGAGATGTCGCGCTTCCAGCAGTCGATGTTGGCGGGAATCCCGGGAATGCCCGGAGCGGGCCGCTGAGATGGCCTCGTCGCGGCCTTCAGCCCCGAGTCGACCGGCGGGCGCGCCCGGAGCTTCGTCGCCGGCCTCTTCCCCTGCAATGGAACGCCTCGTCGCGAGCCTCAAACGGCTTCCGGGGATCGGGGAGAAGTCGGCCAACCGGCTCGCCTACTTCCTGCTGAGTGCGCCCGAGGATCTCTCACGCGAGCTTTCGGAATCGATCGCGCGCCTCCAGCGCGACACGGTCGTCTGCGAGACCTGCTTCACGCTCTCCGATCGAACGCCCTGTGCGATCTGCTCTCAGCCCGAGCGCGATCGCACGCTCGTCTGTGTCGTCGAGGAGCCAGCCGACCTGGCAGCGATCGAGCGCAGCGGTGGCTTCCGCGGCCTGTACCACGTCCTGGGCGGTGCGCTCTCCCCGATCGACGGCATGGGGCCCGAGACGCTGCGCGTGGCGGAGCTCGAACGGCGGGCCGCCGAGACCGAGGTCGAGGAAGTCGTGCTCGCGACGAACCCCACGGCCGAAGGTGACGCCACGGCCCATTTCCTGGCCGACCGTCTGCAGGGCACGTCGGTGCGGGTGACGCGCATCGCCTATGGCATGCCACTCGGCGGCGACCTCGAGTACGCCGACCATGTGACGGTCAGCCGTGCGATCGAGAATCGCCGATCGGTCTCCGACTGACCGCTACGACCGGTTCGCAAGGCACGAACGCCTCGGACACGTCGGGGAGCCCTGCCGAAAGCGGCGCTCGGCCTGCCGAATCCGGCACGCGCCGAGCGCGCGTCGACGACTCGTCGATCTGAAGTCACACCTTCGACACACGCTCGACGAGCGACATGTTATGCTCCGGTCGCGTTCCACGTCGAGGTGTTTCGAACGAACGACGACCGCGTTTATGCACCCCACCCTCGAATCTGATCGTGTCTTGATCATCGAACATCGCAGACTCGAGGCATTCGACACCGTTCGTCGCACCCACCAGGCCATGAGGCGGATGGAGGGGCCCGTTCCACGGGCCATGGGGCGGTTGGTCACGGTCGCCGGAGAATCGCGTTCGAAGACCGTCGAACGAGCTGGGAATGCCGAGAGATCGATTCGTATTTCGCGCGGGCGCCTGGCGCCGACGCTACGCACGCCACGCCTATCGCTGGGCGCGCCTGCGACACCTGACGATGGTCAAGCGTCGCTATTTCGTCGACAACCTCTTCCTCGCCGAAGAGGTGATGCGGCGCGACGATCTGGCGGGCGGCTGCTTCGTCGAGTGCGGCACGTGGGCCGGCGGCATGTCATTCGCGATGATGCAGGCGCTGCCGGGCGTGCGCCGCTTTCACCTATTCGATTCGTTCGAGGGTTTGCCGGAGCCGGATGCGCGGGACGGGCGGCTCGCGCTCGAGGGCAACGAGACCGGTGCGATCCGCTTCGACAACAATCGGGCCGACTTCGAGACCTGTCGGCAGAACGCCGAGCGCTATCGCCGCCCCGATCAGCAGGTCGTCATCCATCGTGGCTGGTTCGACGACACGTTGCCCAAGTTCGACGACGAGACGCCGATCGCCATCCTGCGACTGGACGGCGATTGGTACCACTCGACACGGATCGCCCTCGAGTATCTCTTCGATCGCGTGATGCACGGTGGCTTGATCCTGGTCGACGACTACCATTTCTGGGATGGCTGCAGCCGCGCCGTGCATGATTTCCTGTCCCATCGAAGTCGCCTCGAGCGGATTCGGGAATCCCCGGGCGGTGTCGCCTACATGATCCGCCAGACGCGCCCCGCCAAGACGACCCACCCGGCCCGGCCTCCGCACGAATCGGGTGACCTCGCCGTCCCGCTCCGGGCCTGAGAGCCACCCGGCCCGGCCCGATCGCCGACCCGGCTCGGGCTGCCGCCCGGCGGCGGCGCTAAAGGTCGACCAAACGCCGGCCGATCTCTTCCCATGCGAAGCCTCGGGTGCGCCGTCGGGCGCGCCGGGTGGTGGCTTGCCGGTCGGTCCCCACGCGGGGTAAGCTGGCAAAACGGGTCCGTTTCCGGACATTTACAGAGGCAACTGCCGATGATGGAATCCCAGCTCGTGATGCAGCAGGAGGACTTCGACCAGGTCCTCGCGATCATCCGGAAGCTGGTTCGGGACGCAAACGCGAAGGGCGTCTTCGTGGTCGACAAGGCGGGGCAGCTCGTCGGCGAGGCCGGCGAGATGCACGGCGTCGACACCACCAGCCTGGCCAGCCTGACGGCCGGCTGCGTCGCCGCGACGGGCGGACTCGCCAAGATCGTCGGTGAGGACGAGTTCCCGATCCACTTCCATCAGGGTCAGGTGGACAATCTGCACATGACGCTGGTCGGCGACCGCATGATCCTGGTCGTCGTGTTCGACGAACGGAGCTCGCTCGGTCTGGTTCGCCTGCGCGTCAAGAAGGCCGGAAACGAGCTGGCCAAGATCTTCGAAGAAGTTCGCAAGAAGGCAGAGGTCGAAGCCCAGTCGGGCCATTCGCCCTTCGCCGAGATCACGGACGACGATATCGACAACCTGTTCGCCGACTGACACCGTCTACCTTCTCTGCCGACCGGCTGGCAGGTCGAGCCAGCCGGCGAGCGCGATTACCATTCTCTCGGCCCTCTCGCTTCACTCTTTCTCGAAGACTACCGAATCGGACACCGCCCCATGTCGTTCATCAACTACAGCTCGAGAGAGATCAACTGCAAGATCGTCTACTACGGCCCCGGCCTGTGTGGCAAGACGACCAACCTGCAACATATCTACCAGAAGACGAACCCGGACGTGAAGGGCAAGATGATCTCCCTCGCGACGGAGACCGAACGCACGCTCTTCTTCGACTTCCTGCCGCTCGCCCTCGGCGAGATCCGCGGCTTCAAGACGCGCTTCCACCTCTATACGGTTCCCGGTCAGGTCTTCTACGATGCGAGTCGCAAGCTGATCCTGAAGGGCGTCGACGGTGTCGTCTTCGTGGCGGACAGCCAGATCGAGCGGATGGAGGCGAACGTCGAGAGCCTCGACAACCTGCGCGTGAACCTGAAGGAGCAGGGCTACGATCTCGACAAGATCCCCTACGTGATTCAGTACAACAAGCGGGATCTGCCGAACGCCGCTCCGATCGAGGAGCTCCGACGCCTGTGCAACCCGATGGGCGCGCCCGAGTTCGAGGCCTGCGCTACGACGGGCGAAGGCGTCTTCGAGACGCTGAAGGCCGTCGCCAAGGGCGTGCTCGCCGACCTCAAGAAGATGGGCGGCTGACTCGAGCGCCTCAGGCGGCCGCGCGGCTGGGCCGGGCGGCCGGCTGGATTTCGAGCCGTCCACGCGCGCGCCGACGCGCGACCCAAACGAAGAGTGCGGGGGAGATCACCAGGTCGGCCACCAGCGCCGCGACGATCGCCGCTGCCGCCACGATTCCGAAATGCAGCAGGGCCGAGAGCGTCGCGAGACCGAAGACCAGGAATCCACAGACCAGCGCCGCGGACGTGACGAGGACGGCCACGCCCGCCGTCGACAATGCGCGGCCGATGGCCTCTCGGGGCGCGAGGCCCTCGCGCTCGAATCGTACGAAGCTGTGCGCCATGTGGATCGTATCGTCGACGGCGAGGCCCATCGCGATGCTGCCGACGAGCATCGTATAGACGCCGAGCGGAATTTCGAGCAGACCCATCATGCCCATCGCCGCGAGAATCGGCGCCGTATTCGGAATCAGACTGACGAGCCCGATCCGGAGATCACCCACCATCACGACCAGTAGCGAGGCGATCACGCAGAACGCGAGCAGATAGCTCTTCTCGAGACTGCCGATCACGTTCACGAAGACCTCGTTCTTGAGATCGTACATGCCGGTCGTGCGCACCTCGGCCACGCCCGCGAACTGCTGGCGAGCGAGCTGCTCGATCTGCCACGCGAACGGCGTCGAGTAGAAGGCATCTGCCTGGGTCACGCGAACCGTCAGCTTGGCCGTCGTGTAGGTCGAATCGACGAGCTCTTCGAGGTCGTCCATGCCGCTGTTCTCGAACAGGATCAGCTCCTGGGCCACGACATCCGCGTCCCGTGGTACGCGATAGGCGGCGGGGTCGCCGCCGGCGAGCGCCTGATTGATCTCCTTCACCGCGTCGTGCAGGCCGAGTACCGTTCCGACGACGACCGGCTCGGCCGATGCGCGCAGGATGTCGTGCTCGAGACGATCGAGGCGCGCGAGCAGGTCGGGCGTGCGAAAGCCACCCTCCGCATTCGCGTCGATCATCAGCTCGAGGGCGCTCGCCCCCCCGAGCACGGCGTCGACGCGCCCGGTCGCAGCATGGATCGGCGAAGACTCGGGCAGCCAGGCGACGGGATCATGACTCATACGCAAGCGCGTGATGCCAAAGATCGAGGTGGCAAGCACCACCACCAGAGCGGCCATCACGAGTCCGGGCCGTGCGGCCGCGGCGAGGCCGACGCGGGAGACGATCCATTCGCTTCGACCGCGGACGCTCCCGCGCGCGCGGAACCGAAGCGGCAGCCAGACGAGCAGGGCCGGCAGGAGCACGACGCTGTAGAGCGCAGCCAGAGCGATCCCGATCGGTGCGAAATGGCCGAGCTGGACGATGGGCGCGAGCTCGGCCGGAATGAAGGAGAGCAGCCCGCCCATCGTCGTGAGCGCCGTCAGCAGGATGGGCGGCCCGGCATGATCGAGCGTGCGCACGATCGCCCGTCCGCGGAGCTCGCGAGCGCTGACCGAGGGAGCGACGGGACCGGATTGCTGCAGATAGAAGCGGAAGAGCGTCACGACGTGAACGGCATAACCCACGCCCGCCGCGAGCAGAAAGGCCGGCAGGATCTGCGTCCCGAATCCCACTGGCGCGCCGCATAGCGCCATCAACCCGAGCGTACCGGCCAGCGCGAGGAGAACGACCGTCAGAACGAGCACCGAGACGCTCACACGTCGGAACACGCAGAAGAGGAGCGCGAAGATCGCGACGGCCGCGATTCCCAGCAGCCTGCCGAAGTCGGATTTGATCGTGCGACTGACGACCTCTCCCACGACGAGGCTGCCCGCCATCTCGATCTCGAGACCGCGCGCCCGATGCTCGGCGATCACCTCGCGAACGGTGGCCAGCATGTCGGCGTCGTCCATGCTGTTGAGCCGCCGCAGTTCCGCTTCGGCTTCGGGTGCACCGAAGCCTGCGAGCGATACAACCGTTCCATCCGACATCTCCGACATCGCGTCGTCCGACGTGTAGACCTCCGCCTCGAGTACGATCGCCGTCCAATCGAGCGCGCCCTCCGCATCTCCGATCAGGTAGTTCTCGTAGAGCGGCGACGTGCGCACGAACGCCTCGATCGCTTCGCGCTCCCGGCTCGTCTCCGGCCAGTCGTCGAGCAGCTCGCCGATCTCGATCTCGTCGCCGAGTGCGCGCGTCGCACGCACGTTGACGAGACTGGTGATGCGGTCGAGGTAGAGCACGCGCTCTTCGAGATCGGCATGGAGTGCGGCCAACCGTTCGAGGAATTCGGGCTCGGCGATTCGTCCGGGCGTCCGCACCGCGACGACCACCGGCTCGCCGCGCCCGAATTGATCGCGAAAGCGATCGAGCGCGACGCGGGTCTCGTGATGCTCGTCGAGGAAGCTCTCGAAGGAGGTATCGAACTCGAGCCTCGCCACCTGGCCGACGAGCAGCCCCGTCACGACGAGCGTCGCGATCGCGACCAGGCGTGGCCAGGTCGCCAGGATCCCGCCCCACCGCACGAACATTCCAGCCAAGCCACCGCGTGTCTCGATTGCGTCCATGTAGCCAGGATCGCGAGAAGCGGCCCGATCGAATATGAAGCGCTTCACGCAGGTGCGGTTTTCGTCCGAGCGCCGCCGAACGATCGACCCCCTGGCCGGAAGACCCGCCGGACGGGGCGAGCGATCGTCCGACGCGCGGCGCCGCGGCAGGCGCGGCGACCGAAGTCGCTCTGCTGCGCGTAATCGACGATCCGCCGCAGATAGACGTCCGGCGGCGGCATCTCGACGCCCGCCTCGGCCAGGAGCGCATGCTCCCGCTCACAAGCGAACTCGAGCGCGATTCCGGTATAGGCCAGGTAGGGCTCGAAACAGCGCAGGGCGGAGCGTGCCGCGAGTCCCTTTCGTCGCAACCCGCCCCACGACTCCGGCGCGCGCGCGAGCAGCCGGACGCCGCGCGAGATGAAGGCCCAGGCGAGCGGACCGACGGCGCGCGTGCGCTTGCGATGGCCCGCAGCCTGCGCGGCGGCGTTACACACCGCGAGATAGGCGTCGACATCGAAGGCGAGCCGGCCCGCCGTCAGGTGATAGGCCTGGATCCGCGGACCCTCCCGCTCCGCCAACGCCAGCATGCCGTCGACCACGAAATCGACGCCGACGGTATCGACGATGGCCGGACGACCCCGACGCAGGATCGGGAGTCGGCCCGCCAGGATCTGGCGCATCGGTACGTAGAGCACGTTCCAGTTGTCCGTGCGTCCGGTCTCGGTGTCGCCCGCGATGATCGAGGGGCGGTAGATCGTGACCGGGATCCGCGACTGCTCGCGCAGGAATCGCTCCGCACGCGCTTTCGAGTGCTCGTAGCTGTTGCGGAAGCACGACGCCCGATCGGGTGGGAGATGGTTCGCGTCGACGCGACCGCCGCCGACGCCCGAGACGTAGGCCGTACTGACGTGATGGAAGCGGCGAAAGCGCGTGCCCGCTCCGCAGGCGAGCGAGACCAGCTGTCGCACTCCCTCTACGTTGATGCGATATGCACGTTCGAGCGGCAGGTCGAACTCGACCGAAGCCGCGCAGTGGAATATCTCCCGTACGCGACCGGCCAGCCGCGTCCAGGCGAGCGGCGGGAGTCCGAGGTCGGGCGCTTCGAGATCGGCGCGAATGAAGCGCACGCGCGTCTCGTCCCAGATTCGCGGCGTCCGACCGAGCAGCTCCCGCAACCGCTCGTGTCCGCGCTGGCGGGCCTGCGCCTCGGAATCGCCTCGAATCAGACACAGGATCGTCCGCTCGTCCCGCGTGATCAGGCGACGCAGGAGCTCGCCCCCGACGAAGCCCGTTACCCCGGTCAACAAGATCGCGCCTCGGTCCTGCCTGTCCATCCCGTCCTCCTCGCCTGGTCGGGAGAGGATCGGGCGACATCGCCGCGCCGCGTATGAGCCACTTCACATGGCCGCGTCAGGCGGCTTCGTCTGCGGCGGCGAGATCGAGCGCGACCGGCTCGCGTCCCCGCCACGCGTCGATTCGACGGTTGATGTCGTTCGCGGCGACGTAGAGCGAGGGCACGAGGAAGAGCGTCACGCCGGACGAGAACGCAAGGCCCCAGCCGAGCGCGAGTGACATGGGAGAGAGCACGGCGTCGTAGCCGCCGAGCCCGTACGCCGTCGGCATGACGCCGCCGAAGGTCGACAGGCTGGTCACGAGCACGGGACGCAGCCGGGTCACGAAGGCGTCGACGATCACCTCGAAGCGCTCCGCGGGATCGGCGCCGCGCCGCAGGCCGGCCTGCGCCTGATGAACCGCGTCGACCATCACGATCGAGGCATTCACGACGACGCCCGAGAGGCCGATCGTACCGATCACCGGCAACAACGAGAAGTTCATCCCGTGCAGCCAGAACGTGAGCGAGACGGCGACCCCGGCGAAGGGGACGACCGCGATCACGAAGAAAGCCTCGAGGAAAGAGCCCAGCATGATCGCGATCACGGCGCCGATCCCCAGCACGACGGCGATCGCCACGAAGGCGAGATCGCCCGTCGCGCGGCGGGACTGGATGACCTCGCCCGAGATCTCGATCTCGAGGTCGGGTCGATTCGCAAAGCGGGGCATGAAGTCGTGCTCGATGCGTTCGGCCACGCTCGAGCTCGTCATGCCGCCGTCGGGGTCGATGCCGGCGGTGACCGAGACCGCCCGGCGACCGTTCCGGTGTTGGATGCGCGCCAGCCCCGGGATCTCGACCGGGTCGACGACGTCGCGCAGCAGCACGAGCTCGCCGTGCGCGTTCCGAACGGGTGTCTCGAGCAGTGCATCGATCGAGCGACGCGCAGCCGGCTCGAGCGCCACGCGAATCTCCGTCGTCTCCTCGAGGTCGCGAATCTCCGACGCGATCAAGCCGTAGTAGGCGGCCTTGAGCGTGAGGCCCAGATCGCGTGCATCGAGCGCCTGGCGCGCCAATCGTTCGGGATCGGGATTGAGGTCGATCTGGCGCATGCCGATCTTCTCGTCGATGTCGATGTTGTTGACGCCGCCCAGCTCCTCGAGAAATCGCACGAGTGCGAGTGCCGTCTGTCGACGCAGGACGTCGTCGTTCGCCAGCACGAAGACGCTGACCGGCTCGAGACCGGGCGGACCGTCGACCTCGGCTTCGAAGATGAGCTCGGCGTCGAGCGGCACACGCAGCTCCTGCTCGAGCAGCTTCATCCACTCGGCGGAGCTCCGCCGACTCTCGTCGAGCTCGAGGTGGACCGAGATGACGGCCTCGTTCTCTGCGGAGCCGTATTCGCGATCGAAGGCCTGCGCGTCCATATGCCCGACGCGCGACGTGATCGCCAGCAGATCGCGACCCATCAGACCCGGCAGCTGCCCCTGAATCACGTCTGCGACCGCCTCCGTCTGCTCGATCGGCGTGCCCGGCGGCAGGCGCAGCATGATCGCGAAGCCGGGCGACGACTCCTGGGGGAAGAACTCGAAATCCATCCGCGGCAGGATCGCGACGGCGATCGTCACGAAGATCGCGGCGAACACGGCGATCACCTTGCCACGATTGGGCAGTACGTAGTGGAGCGCACGCCGGTAGTGCTCCTCGATTCGCAGCACGAAGGCCCGCTTCGGTCGTGGCTGCACCCGACTGCGCACCATCGACATGTGGGGAGGCAGGATCAGGAAGCTCTCGAGCAGCGACAAGGCGAGCGCCAGACACACGACGGCGGGGATCTGCCAGACGAGCTTCGCGGGCATGCCCCCGATCGCGAGCATCGGTGCGAAGGCCAGGAGCGTCGTCGCCGCGGACGCGATCACGGGACGCGCCACCATCGTCGTTCCCGACACCGCCGCCTCGGCCGGCTCGAGCCCCTCCTGCCGGCGCAGCAGGATCTTCTCCGCCACGACGACGGCGTCGTCGACCAACATACCGAGCACGATCACGAAGGCGATCGTCGAGACGAAATTGATGCTCATGCCGACATGGGGTATCAGCGCGATCACGCCGAGGATCACGAGCGGTACACCCACGCAGACCCAGAACGCGGCCGACGGGGCGAGAAAGAGGAAGACGATCGTCGCCACGAGCACGATCCCCATGACCCCGTTGCTCGCGATCACGTTCAGCCGATTGCGCATCTCGTACGACGCATCATTGACGATCGAGGCCGAAACGCCTTCGGGCAAAACGATCCGATCGAGTGCCTCCGCGATCGCGTTGCGCGTCGCGATCATGTCGGCGTCGGCCTTCTTGATCGCGACGAGCGAGAGCCCGGGCTGACCGTTCGTGCCCGCCACGAGACCGACGTCCTCGCGGCCGAGCTCGAGCCGCGCGACGTCGCGTACGCGCAGGGGCGCCGCGTCGTCGAAGCGCAAGATCGTCTCGGCAACCTCGTCGGGATGCTCGTAGCGCCCCCACATGACGACCTGTCGTCGATCGCCAGCGCTCTCGAGAACACCGCCCGTATCGGAGACGTTGCGCCGCTCGATCGCGCGGGCGACCTCGAGAATCGTCACGCCATGCGAGCGGGCCGCCTCCGGATCGACGAGCACACGCAGCTCGGGATCGGGTAGGCCGATCTTCGCAATCTCGCCCACGCCTTCGACCCGCAGGAGCGCCCGTTCGACGAGCTTCGCCGCTTCGATCAAGCGACCCTTGTCGCCCGCGAGCGCGACCTCGAGCACGGGCTGCTTGTTGGGCTCCATCACGAAGATCGTCGGGTCGTCCCGCATGTCGGCCGGGAAGTCGTTGATCGACTCGATCGCGTTTCGGATATCCCGTTCCTTGATGCGGATATCGTCGTCCGACGTATCGTCATCGAGCTTGATCGTCGTGACCGAGCGATTGTCCGTCACGATCGTCGTGAAGCTCTCGAGCCCGTCGAGATCCCGCAGCTCGTCTTCGATCGGGATCGTGACCTTGGTCTCGACGTCTCGCGCCGACGAGCCGGGCAGCTGCGCCGTAACGACGTACAGCGGCAGCGTCGCCTCCGGGAAGCCCTCGACGTTCGTCCGTAGGATCGCGAGCAGGCCCAGCACGATCACGGCGAGTGCGATCACGTTGACCAGCAGGTGGCGCTCGACGAAGAATCGGACCAGGCGTTCCATCGCTCAGTCCTCGGCCACGATCGACGTCTCACCCGAGTCGCGTGCGACCCGTGCGGCTTCGTCCGACGGACCGTTCACGTGTGCGACACGCTCGTTCGACTCGCCCTCGGGCGCGCCATCGACGACGACGGGCGTCCCCTCGGCGAGCGCGAAATGACCGTCCCAGACGACGCGCTCGCCGACCTCGAGACCGTCCCGGATCTCGACCCATTGGCCTTCGCGACGACCGGTCCGTATCCGACGCGCCCGCGCCACGCCGTGCGCACCAACCCCTTCGACGACGAAGACCTCCGGCTGACCGTCGCGGCGCAGGAGCGCGGCGCGCCGCGTGACGAGCCGCGGCCCGTCCTCGGGATCCGGCAGGGCGATCTGAGCGACGAGCCCGTCGCGCATGCGCTCGTCGACGTCCTCGAGCCAGAGCTCGATCGCGTAGGTGCCGTCGGATTCGCTCGCGACCCTCGCCACGCTCTCGAGTGTCGCCTCGAAGATCTCGCCGCCCAGATCCGCGAAGGCGACATTCGCCGTCGTGCCGGGTGCGAGTCGCGCGGCCTCCCCCGCCGTCACGCCACCCACGATCCGCACACGCGAGAGATCGACGAGCGTCGCGATCTGCGTCCCCGGCGCCACATAGTCGCCGACGTCGACCGCGACCGAATCCACGTCGCCGTCGAAGGGTGCCGTAATGCGTGTGTCGGCGAGATTGCGTCGGGCCGTGTCGCGCGCGACGAGTGCCAGGGCGAGCTCGTCGCGCGCGCGGTCGACGGCATGCCGCAGGTCGTCGAGGCGTTGCGTGCTGATCGCATTGCGCGCGAAGAGCTGGTCGCCGCGCTCCAGCTCGCGCTTGGCGTGTCGCTCGACGGTCCGCGCCGCCGTGAGTGCCGCCTGGGCGCGGCGCAATTCGAGGGCGAAGCGCGAGTCCTCGAGCCGCACGATCACGTCGCCCTGCTCGACCCGCGTCCCCGGCTCGACGACACGCTCGAGAACGCGACCCTGGATCTCGGCCGTGAGCTCGGCCCGATGATAGGCCCTCACGGTCCCCGTCACGCGCTCGCCGAAAGCCAGTCTCGCGCGTCGGACGGGCTCGACCCGAACCCGCACGCGCGTCTCTGGCGCGCCGGCACTACTCTCGCCCGCGCGACCGGCGCGATTCGAATCGGCGCGACCGAGCTCACCATCGCAACCGCTCGCGAGCCCGACGACCAGCACGAAGAGGAGTAGCGAGATCCCGCGGCGCCGGCCACGATCGACGGCAATCGTCATCCGCGGGGCTCCGGCGTCTCGCGCAGGGCGTAGCCGAGCAGCTTGCGGTTGTGGGCGATCAAGCGCTCGGGAAAGTCCTCGTCGAGCGAGAGTCCGATCTCCTGCCCCACGATCGGCAGCATCAGGAAGGGAAAGCCCGCCAGGCTCGCGATCGTCATGGCGAGCATACGGGGATCGAAGTCGGATCGGATGCCTTGGCTTCGCTGCTCCTCCTCCAGCCATTCCACGAGCATGCGGAGAGGGCCGCGACCGACCGAGCGACCGACGTGTGCCGCCATCGGCGAGTCGTCGCGCGCGAGCACTTCACGCAGGACGAGTCGCGGCAGCCAGGGATCCGTCGCGATCGCCTCGACCTGGATGCGCAGCAATTCGTCGAGCCGATCCGCACCGGTCCGCGCGGGATCGCTCATCAGCGCGCGCACCTGCTGCGACACGCGATCGAAGGCGCGCTGGAACATCGCCTCGTAGAGCCCGCGCCGGTCGCCGAAGTAGTAGGCGATCATGCCCGAGCTCACTTCCGCACGAGCGGCGATCTCGCGCAGCCCGCAGGCGTCGAAGCCCTGCTCGACGGCGAGCTGCGTGGCCGCGTCGAGCAATCGCTCCCGCACCTCCCCGCCCTCGCCCGGCGTCTGACGCGGGCGGCCGGGGCGTCGCGCCGAGGATCGAGCGTGGGGGGTGGCCGACATGCGGCATAAATTAATCGAACGTTCGATTAATTCAAGGCCCCCATGGCCGGACGCCCGGAACGGAAGCGATTTCACGCCGTTACAATGCCCCTATGCCCATCGCTCGCCTCTCGGACCACGCCCTCTACTACGAACACCACGCGCCCGAGGCGCACGCCACGAACGCGATTCCGCTCCTGCTGGTCGTCGGCATGGGGGGCCGTTGCGCCGGCTGGCTGCCGCTCCAGGTCCCTCGATTCCGGGCGCGGCGCCCCGTCCTGATCTACGACCATCGCGGCGTCGGCGAGAGCAGCGATCCCGGCACGCCCTTTACGACGGGGGATCTCGCGCGCGATCTGATCGGCTTGCTCGACGCGCTCGCGATCGAGCGGGTGGACGCGACCGGCTATTTCCTGGGTGCGATGACGCTCCAGGATGCCGCGCCGATGGCGCCCGAGCGGTTCCGCCGACTCGTGCTCGTGGGCTCCTGGGCGCGACCGGATGCGCGCCGCCGCATGCTGCTCACGGAGTGGGCAAAGCTCGCGAGGTCGGGGGTCTCGGCCGATTCGATGACCCGCCAGCGCGTGATCTGGACGCTCAGCGAGGAGGCCCTCGAGCAAGCCGAGCTGATCGAGCCCGTGATCGCGCGACTCGACGACGGCCAGACGCCGCTCACGGGCGAGCTCTTCGCCCGCCAATGCGACGCGGCGCTCGCCCACGACAGCCTCGACCAGCTGGGCAAGATCGAACATCCGACGCTCGCGCTCTGTGGCCGGCGCGACCTGTTGACGCCGACCAAGTTCAGCCGCCAGATCGCCGAGGCGATGCCGAACGCGCGCGACGTCTCGCTCTCGTATAGCGGGCACGCCGTGATGGCCGAGCGGACCGACCGCTTCAACGAGATCGTGCTCCACTTTCTCGACGATTCCGAAGCGGACGACTGAGCAGGCGCCAGCGTTCGTCGCGCCCGACGCCCATCCATGCGCGGCGTGGGCCGCGATCAGGCGTGTGTCTGCCGAGAGCGAAAGGACAGAATCGGTAGACTCGAGGCCAATACGGGCGACTCGGCGACACGCCGTCGCAGGGAGCGGCCCGCGAGGCCACCGCTGCCAGCCGCCAGCACCCGATTGTCGTAGTCCTCGACCTCGATCGAGACGAGATCGGGGAAACGCTCGGCGAGCTCGCGCGCGACACGCGCCGATTCGTCGAGTGTATTGCTCACGAAGACACCGCCACGCGCCAGCCGCGAGCGCGCCAGACGATGGGCCGGGTCCGGGATCCAGTCCGGCTTGTGGACCGCGTCGCCCTCGCCGACGAAGACATCTTCGAGGATCGCGTCGTAGCGCGGTCCCTCGTCCTTTTCGATCCATGCGAGTGCGTCGGCGATCTCGATCCGGATGTCCAGGTGGTCGAGGTCGAAATGCGCGCGGGCCAGGCGGATCACCTCCGGATCGAGCTCGACACCGACGATCTCGGCGGCCGGCGCGAGCGCGCGGGCCAGCCGCGCGACGGAGCCCCCGCCGAGCCCCAGGATCAGGATCCGGCGACGGCGCCGTTCGGGCAGCCAGAGAAGCGGCGCCGCGATCGCGTCCCAGACACAATGGGTCGCGATCTCGCCGGGTCGGTAGAGCGAAGCGAAGGTCTCGTCGACGACGAGAGCGCGATCGCCCCCGGATTCGTCGATTCGAATCCGCGCTCTTTCGTTGCGCGCAGGGGCGCCATACGTTCTCGCCATGTCCGCCCCCCTCTTCGATGGTCTACCGCCGGTCGGGCAAGACGATGCCGCAGACGCGCGGGTCGTGCGCGTGGCGCTACCGGTCCCGCTCGATCGACTCTTCGACTATCGGCTGCCGGCGGCGTCGCCCCGACCCGGAGCCCCACTCTCCCCCGAAGCCCCACTCTCCCCCGAAGCCCCGGCGGTACCACGCCAGGCGCCGGGCGCGGGGGCTGCGCGCGACGGTGCGCGGAGTGCGGTCGGCAAGCGTGTGCGTGTCGATTTCGCGGGGCAGCCGCTCGTCGGTCTGGTCGTGCCGAACGACTGGACGACGGAGGACGACGAGCGTGATGGCGTCGGCTCCGGCAGCCGTGCGCTCGCGGCGGTCTCGGCCGTGATCGACGAGGAGCCGGTCGTCTCGCTCGCGATGATGCGCCTGCTCGCCGACGCCGCCCGCGAGATCCTGGCCCCGATCGGACTCGCCCTCGCACACGCGCTGCCCCCCGGCTCGACGCCCCGTCTGGCGCGACCCTGGGCGCTCACCTCGCGGGGCGAGCGGGCGCTCGCCCAGGGTGCCCTCGGCGCCGACGCGCTCGGCGGCGCGGCGCGACCGGTCCTCGAAGCACTCGCGACACGCGCCCAGACCGAGCATGCGCTCGGGCGCAGCCTGCCCCGCATCGCCGTCGCACGGACGCTCGAGGCGCTCGCGACCGACGGACTCGTCGAACGTCGCGTCGAGCTGCGCCGCGCCCGCGCGCGCGTGCCGACGGAGCGAATCGTGCGTCTCGCGAAGGGAATCGACGTCGATTTCGCGGCGAGCCACACGCTCGCGCGCGCGCCGAAGCAGGCGGCGCTGCTCGAGAAGATCGCCGCGTATCCCAACGGAATCGCAACACGCCACCTGACCCGCGACGAAGCGAACGCGGCGGCGCTCCTGCGCGCCCTCGCGACGCGCGGCCTGGTCGGCTTCTCCGAGCGCGCGCGGCTCGCTTCGACCGAGACCGTGCTCGATGGCGGCGACCGCGTCTCGCTCACCGACGACCAACGCGAGGCGCTCGTTCCGATTCGCGACGGCATCAAGCGGCAAGTCTGCGAGACCTTCCTGCTGCACGGCGTGACCGGTAGCGGAAAGACCGAGGTCTACCTGCGTGCGATCGCCGAGGCACTCGAGGCCGGTCGCCAGGCCCTCGTGCTGGTTCCCGAGATCACACTGACCCACCAGCTCGTCGCGCGCGTGCGCGCTCGCTTCGGCGACGAGGTCGCCATCCTGCACAGCGGCCTCAAGCCAGGCGAGCGTCTGGCACAGTGGGAGCGCCTGCGCACGGGCCAGACCGCCATCGCCGTCGGCGCGCGGAGTGCGCTCTTCGCGCCGCTCGAGTCGCTCGGCCTGATCGTGATCGATGAGGAGCACGACGGGGCCTACAAGAACGACGAGGGCTTCCGCTACCACGCACGCGACGTCGCCGCACGGCGGGCGGCCGCGGCCGGCTGTCCGCTCGTACTGGGCTCGGCGACCCCTTCGCTCGAGACGCGCCACCTCGCCGATCGCGGCGAGATCCGACGACTCTCGCTCCCGCGGCGCGTCGGTGGCCGCCCGCTGCCCGCAGTCGAGATCGTCGACCTCGCGCGCGAGCGCGAGAAGAACCCGCGCGGACGCAAGCTGATCCTGTCGCGGCCCTTGCGCAGCGCGATCGAGCAAACGCTGGCCGCGGGCGGCCAGACGATCCTCTTTCTGAACCGGCGTGGCTTCTCGACGCGGATCTTCTGCTTCCAATGTGGTCACGCCGAGCGCTGTGATGATTGCGACGTCGCGCTGGTCTTCCATGCGTCGGATCACCTGCTGCGCTGTCACTACTGCGACGCGACGCGCGCCGTTCCGGAAAGCTGCAATGGCTGCGGCGATCCGGAGACGGCGCTCCTCGGCGTCGGGACGGAGCGGCTCGAGGAAGAGGTCACGAGTGTCTTTCCGAGTGCGCGCACGCTGCGCCTCGATCGCGACGTCGCGGCGAAGCGCGGCCACACGGAACGCGTCTTGCGCGCGCTCGCCGACGGAAGCGTCGACATCGTGATCGGCACGCAGATGGTCGCCAAGGGCCACGATTTCCCCGGCGTCCAGCTCGTCGGCGTCGTCGCGGCGGACATCGGACTCCACCTGCCCGATTTCCGCGCGGCGGAACGCACGTTCCAGCTGCTCACCCAGGTCGCGGGCCGCGCCGGCCGCGCCGAGCGCCCGGGTCGCGTCGTCGTCCAGACCTTCGTGCCCGACCACTACGCGCTCGTTCCCGTCGCGACCCACGACTTCGAGTCCTTCTATCGTGAGGAGATCGGCCATCGCCAGGCACTCGGCTACCCACCCTTCGGTCGCCTCAGCCGAATCGTCGTGCACGCCACAGACGAAGCGCTCGCGAAGCAAGCGATCGAGACGGTCGCGCACGCGGCCCGCCGGGCAGTCGCAGACGGATCAGAGACCATCGAGGTGCTCGGTCCCGCGCCCGCCCCGATCGCACGCCTGCGCGGCCGCTACCGATTCATGTGTCTGTTGAAAGGCGATGACGAGCGGCGCTTGCGCGCGGCATCGCGGGCGGCGCTGCGGGTCGCGCGCGGCCTGCCGCAGGACGTCCGCCTCGCGCTCGACGCACGCCCGATCAACATGCTATAAAGCGCCCGTTTCTCTTTTCCACACAGGTAGTTAGGCAGGTCGCTCGATGCCGACCCGCGCCGGGACGACGCCCGACCGATGGCCCTTCGAGAAGTTCTCCAGTTTCCCGACCCGCGACTGAAGCAGATCTCCAAGCCCGTGACCGAGGTGACGGACGAGATCCGCGAGCTCGCCCGCGACATGATCGACGTGATGTATGACGAGCCCGGCATCGGCCTCGCCGCACCGCAGGTCGGCGCGTCGATCCGAATGTTCGTGATCGATACGGATTGGACCGACGAGGCGATTGGTCAGCACCCGACCGTCGTGCTGAACCCGGAGATCAGCGACCGCGAGGGGCGAATCACCTGGGAGGAGGGCTGCCTGTCGGTGCCCGACTACAACGCGGTCGTCGAACGCGACGCGGCGATCACGCTGCGCGGCACGGACCTCGACGGCAACCCGATCGAGGAGCGCGCCGAGGGTCTGCGCGCCGTCTGCATCCAGCACGAGGTCGACCACCTCGACGGCGTCCTGTTCATCGACCGCATCAGCCGCCTGAAGCGGAGCCTCTACGTCAAGAAGCGCAAGAAGCAGCTCGCCGAAGAGCAGGGCTGACTCGAGCGTGCCGACGCCCCGCCTGCGCCTGGTCTTCTTCGGAACACCCGAGATCGCCGTTCCGACGCTCGACGCACTCCTCTCGGGCCCACACGCCGTCGTCGGCGTCGTGTCGCAGCCGGATCGCCGGCGCGGCCGCGGTCGCAAGCGCTCACCCTCACCCGTCGCCGCGGTGGCACTCCGCGAGGCGCTGCCCCTGTTGCGCCCCGAGAAGGTGGGCGACCCGGATTGCTGCCGCGCCCTGGGCGAGCTCGAGCCCGACCTGGGCGTCGTCGTCGCGTTCGGCCAGTTCTTGCCGAAATCGATCCGCCAGCTGCCCACGAAGGGCTACCTGATCAATGCGCACGCCAGTCTGCTCCCGAAATATCGCGGTGCCGCGCCGATCGCGCGTGCGATCCTCTCGGGCGAACGCGAGACCGGGATCTCCGTCATGCGGATCGAGCGTGAGATGGACGCAGGCCCCGTCGCACACGTCGTGCGCACACCGATCGGAGCGCAGGAGAATACGGCGGAGCTCGCCGCACGACTGGGTCGGCTGGCTGCAGAGGCGATCGCCGACGTCGTCGACCAGATCGCGCGCGGCACGGTCGTCTGGACGGAGCAGGACCACGCCGGCGCAACAGACGCCGCGAAGCTCGACAAGACGGACGCCATCCTCGACCTGCGCGACGCGGCGCGCGCCCTCGCCCACCGCATCCATGCCGTCTCGCCACGACCCGGCGGCGAGGTCTTGCTCGCGCGCGGCGATGCAGCCGGCGCCGATCTCGCGCTCAAGCTGACGCGCGCCGACGCCCTTCCCTTCACGCCGGGGATCACGCCCGAGCCCGGCTACGTGGATCGCAGCGATCCCGATCAGCCACTCCGGATCGCGACGGGTGATGGCTGGCTCGTGCCGCTCGAGCTGAAGCGCGCCGGCGGCAAGGCACTCGCGACCGCGGACTTCCTGCGTGGATTCGAGATCGCACACGGGGCGCATTTCCGTCTGCCAGACCCGGCGGAGACGCAGCCATGAGCGACAGGCCTCGGGGCGGCGGCGGGCGCGCGAATCGCTGGCCCGGTCGCGGAAACGGCCCGCGCAAGAGCGCCGGTCCGACCGCGCCGCGCCTGATCGCGATTCGCGTCGTCGAGCGGGTCCAGCGTGCCGGCGCCTACGCCGACCTCGCCCTGCACCACGCGCTCGTCCAGAGCCGCATGCCCGCATCGGATCGCGCGCTCGCCACCGAGCTCGTCTACGGCACGCTGCGATGGCGCGGTCGGCTCGACTATCTGATCACGAAGGCGCTCGACCGCGATCTCGCCAAGCTCGAGCCACTCGTGACGAGCGCGCTCCGCGTCGGCACCTATCAGCTCTTCTTCTCGGACAAGATTCCCGCGAGCGCTGCGGTCGACGAGGCCGTGCGCTGTGTCCGCGCGATGGGCCTCGAGCGCGCAACCGGCCTCGTGAATGCCGTACTGCGGCGCCTCGCGCGAGAAGGGCGCGACTACGCGCTGCCCGCGCTCGAAGAAGATCCGCAGGGTCACCTCGTGCACGCCTGCTCGCTCCCGGACTGGCTGGCCGATCGATGGCTCGCGCAATATACGCCCGAAGAGGCCGCGCGACTCGCACTCGCCTTCAACGAGCCCGCGCCCGTGACCGCCCGCGTCAACCGCACGCGCACGACGCGCGAGAAGATCCTCCCCGAGCTACGCGAGCGCTTTCCCGATGCGCGGGCCTGTCGTTACGCGCCCGACGGCATCGTGCTCGGCCGCAAGGGCGATCTCGGCCACGATCCCGCCTTCGTCGACGGTCGCATCAGTCCCCAGGACGAAGCGTCGCAGCTCGTCGTCGAGCTGCTCGACCCGCGACCCGGCGAACGCATCCTCGATACCTGCGCCGCACCCGGAACGAAGAGTGCCGCGATCGCCGAACGCTTGAACGGGCGCGGCCACGTGCTCGCCCTCGACCGCCATCCCGGCCGCCTCCGCCTCGTGGGCCGAGGTCTGCGACGAATCGGCGTCGGCGGCGTCGCGACCCTCGAACGCGACGCGACCCAGTCGCTCAGCGATCTCGTCGAACGCGACGGTGCGACCGGACGGCCGGATGCGGGCCCCTTCGATCGCATCCTCGTCGATGCACCTTGCTCGGGACTCGGCGCGCTACGCCGAAACCCCGACGCGCGATGGCGATTGCGTCCGGAAGACCTGCCCGAGCTCGCCCGAACCCAACGCGCCCTGCTCGAGTCCGCCGCCTGCGTCTTGAGACCCGGCGGCAGCCTCGTCTACTCTACCTGCAGTGTGACGCCGGAAGAGAACGAAGAGGTCCTCCGCGGCTTCATGGCGACCCGAGCGAGCTGGCGCATCGCCGCCCGGGACGAAGCCCCAGAAAGCCTGCAGCCCTTGCTCGATTCCGAAGGCCTGCTCCGGTTGCTCCCCCACCGACCGGGCTGCGAAGACATGGACGGCTTCTTCGCCGTACGATTGGTCCGCGGCGACGACGCGGACGACGGATGAGGGCGCGAACGAGTCGCGCGCGAAGACATGTGGACGAACCCGCGCGCGACGCACATCGCGGCATGGTTCGTTCGCAAGCGCGGCGACGTTTCGACGTGGGGACGAGATGGGAGTGAGGCGGATGTCGAGAACGAAGACGAGCCGGAA
Organism: Myxococcota bacterium; assembly: GCA_965223565.1. Classification (GTDB taxonomy): domain Bacteria; phylum Myxococcota_A; class UBA9160; order UBA9160; family UBA4427; genus UBA4427. The sequence continues at coordinate 260,904 of CBDCWV010000016.1, forward strand.
GGTCCCGAACGAGATCCAGATCGCACCGTCGATCCTGGCCGCCGATTTCGTCAACATGGCGACCGAGCTGGCAACGATCGAGAGCGCCGACCTCGTCCACGTCGACGTGATGGACGGCCATTTCGTGCCGAACCTCACGATCGGCCCACCCGTCGTGAAGGCGATCAAGCGCGCGGCCCGCAGCCCCCTCGACGTCCACCTGATGATCGAGTCGCCCGAGCGCTACCTCGAGGCCTACATCGACGCCGGCGCCGACACGCTCGGCGTCCACGCCGAGACCTGTCCCCATCTCCATGGCACGCTCGGCGAGATTCGAAGCATCGGCGAGAAGAAGAAGCGGAAGGTCCGGACCTGCGCCGTGCTCAACCCGGCGACCCCCGCGCAGGCCGTCGAGCATTGCCTCGACGCCCTCGACCAGATCCTCGTCATGACCGTCAACCCCGGCTTCGGCGGCCAGCGCTTCATCGAAGCGATGCTCCCCAAGATCGAGACCCTACGCGGCTGGATCGAAGCCCGCGGCCTGCCGATCGACCTCGAGGTCGACGGCGGCATCACCGAAGAGACGATCGGCCGCGCCGCCTCGGCCGGCGCGAACGTCTTCGTCGCGGGCACGGCGGTCTTCGGCGAGCGCGATCGCAAGGTCGCGATCGAGCGCCTGCGCGAGGCGGCGGCGAAGGGGGAGTAGAGGGCCCGCGGCCGGCCCCACGCCCGCGACTCGGCCGCGTCCACGCGCTGCCGCTTGAGCGGGGCCTCCGAAGGCTTATACTCCCGCGCTCGGTCGGGGCGTGGCGCAGTTTGGTAGCGCGCTTCGTTCGGGACGAAGAGGTCGCTGGTTCAAATCCAGTCGCCCCGACCATTTGCGACGTCCCGCAGAAGTTTTTGCGACCAGCGAGTGAGGAGTGCGACCACAGGGAGCTATGGGGGTTCGAATCCTTCTCGGCGTGCCATTTGATTTCGAGTACTTCGGTCGCTTCGTGTTAGGCCCGTGTTTCAGGTAGCCTGATGCTCCAGCGGATCCGGTCACAACCGCCGACCGGATTTCGTGGAGAATCAGAGCGGTTGCGCACGCGTCTCACTTTGGCTTGCTCTGCGGACTTGGGCACGACTAGCCACACTGCCGTCACAAGACTCACGTACGCCGCCCGTCCACGGGTGGGCGTGCGGGTGTGCGGGAAAGCGTCGAGCAGCGTTTTCAGCACCGCCGATACCTCCGTTCTGAAAACTGGCGCCCCACTGAGGAGAAAACGACTCTTACTGGGGTCTCGCGATCACCGCGTTCGACGAAGGAGTCGGGGGACCGATTCCGCAGCTGCTCATCTCGATGGTCGGCGACGCCGGCGCGAACCTGAGCGGACTCGTGCTGATGCCTCCAGAGCCCGGAGCGGGGGCTGGCGCGGCGGCCGGCGTACTGCTTCTTCGTTGATTCGCGGCGCGACGACGACAAAAACGCGCTGCCTAGAAACAGGATTCGAGTGCTCGGTCTCGGGGCATCCATGCGTCCGGGGCGGCGCAACCCGTCGATCGGGCTCGAGTTGCGAGAACTCTAGGTCGAGACGCCTGACCCAAGACCGCCCGCGCCGCGCCGCCGGCCCAGCCAACCGACCAGTCCCACCCCGATCGACAGGCCCGCACCGACCGCCGGCTCCGGCACCACGACCTCGTACTGCAGGTCGTCGAATGCGCTGCCATCGGGGGTCGGCCCCGTCGTGAAGTGGATATCCACGAAGTCGAGTGGCTCGGACGCGATGAAGCCCAGGAAACGCGCCGAGCCAGCCCCGGGGTTGCTCGTGAAGGCGATCTCGGGCACCGGACTGTTCGGCGTGATGCTGAAGCCCGTCGTCGCGAAGTCGCCCTCGACGTCGGCGAACGTCGCCCCGACGGCCCGAACCGCGGTGTCGAAGTGCACCCGTGCGATTCCCTTGCACGACGGATCACACTCCGGAAAAAACGTGTTCGGCGCGCTGGTTCCCGCGACCGACCCGAACGGCGGCACGCCGACATAGAAATCTATCTCATCGTTCACGGGCGACGCCTCGAAGAAGGGCTGTCCAGCAAACGCCTCGAACTCATCGCCCGCGATCGGGGTCGTCTCGGAGCCCGGAATCGTGTCGAAGTCGATGATTTCCGTGGGTCCCGAGCCGGCCTGCCAGCCCGGCTCGTCGCCCTCGAGGATCGCGACCAGGCGGGGCACGGCCGGTCCCGGAACGCGAAGGTCATAGGTGCCGGCCGCCCCGAACAACCGGCGCCACGGACCGCGCTCGACGATCGGTGTCACTCCGGGCGCTAGGGCCGAGGCGAGCGAAGTCGTGAGCACTCGGGCACGCCAGCGATAGCTCGTGCGCGGGGACAGCCCGGTGATCGTCTCGCTGAGCGTCGCCCCACTGGTCCCTAGATCGGTCCAGACCGCAGAGACCTGTTTCGCGCAGGCGGTGCCGCCCGAGCCCGGAGTGTCTTCGAAGCGCGAATACGAGGGGCAGACCTCAACCTCGAGCTTGGCGGCCTCGCGCCCGACCGCACTCGTCGCGTGGAGCTCGATTCGGAAGCTGTCCTCGCCAGGTGGGAGCCCCCTTCGGGCTGGATGGCGAGGCCGGACGCGTTATTGCGAATCTGGCGGACGAGCACGGTCCGGCCGTCGCCGCTGCCGTGGAACACGAAGGCCGCGCCCTCGTCCTCCTCGCCGGAGTCGTAGGACCATGATCCGACGATCACGTCGCCATACCCGTCGCCGTTCACGTCGCCGGCCGAGGCGACGCTATTGCCAAAACCGGCCCATGCCTGATCGGATTCAAGCTGAGCATGCGCCATCGCCGACGTGCCATCCGCGATCCCCGAAGCACTCCCCAGGAATATGAAGGCCGCACCCCCATTCCCTCCGCCGGAGTCATATCTATAGGCGCCGACGATCACGTCGCCATAGCCATCGCCGTTCACGTCGCCCGCAGACGCGACGTGAAAGCCAAAATCAGGCCCAAGAGGACTAGATGACGACGAAGTCCCCTGATCGGATTCAAGCTGAGTCTCGGCCGAGGAGACCGACCCGGACCGAATGCCGGCGGCCCCGCCGTGATAGACGAACGCCTGTCCTTCGTCCGTCTCGGGGGCGTCATAGTAGGGGGCCCCGACGACGACGTCGTCGAATCCGTCGCCGTTCACGTCACCCACGCCGGCAACCGACGCGCCGAACTCGGAGTCGTTCTGTCCTTCATAGAGCACGGCGTAGGCGCCCCACGCGTTCGTCGTCGCGATCCCCGACCCGCTACCGAGAAAGACCATCGACGAGGCCGAGTTCCCGCCGACACCGATGATGATGTCGCCGTAGCCGTCCCCATTGACATCCCCAGCAGCCGAGACGCTCGAGCCCGCACGCGCACTGGCGGTGTTCAGATACGTGATCGAAGAGCTCTCGCCACCCGGATACGCGTCCGGCAATCCCGTCGCGCTCCCCTCGACGAGCAGCACGAGGCCCGTGTCCACTGTGGGCGAATCGTAGAGCGGAAAGCCGACCAACACGTCCCCGAAGCCATCACCGTTGACGTCCCCGGCGCGCGAGACGCGGATATCCGATCCCGCCTGGTCCGAGGCAAGGATGGCTTGACTCTCCACGAGCGGATTCTGGGTGCTAGCGATCCCGGCCGCGCTGCCGTGGAAGACGAAGGCCACCACGTTGTCGGGCACGGTGAACGCGTCGAAGGCCGGTGCCGCGACCAGGATGTCCGCGAAGCCGTCGCCGTTGACATCTCCCGCGCCGCTGACCCATCGCCCGAGCAGCGCGAGCTCCTGATTCGACTCGATCGTCACATCCGCGGAGCTGGCCAACCCGTCTCCGAGGCCCGAAGCCCCTCCGTAGAAGAGATACGCGGCGCCTTCGTAGACTTGACCGTTCGTGTAGGCCGGATGTCCAACAAGGAGGTCGTCGAAGCCGTCGCCGTTCACGTCGCCCGCCGAGACGGCGTCGATTCCGAAGAAGGCCTCGAACGCACCCCCCTCGAGTAGCGCGTCTGCCGTCCCAGGATGACCATCGGCGATTCCCGAGGCGCTGCCATGGAAGACCATCACCAGACCTTCGCTGCTCTGTCCATTCGAACAGGTGAAGCAGGCAAGCACGATATCACCGTAGCCGTCGCCGTTGACATCCCCCGCCGAACGGCCGACCTCGAGGTTGGCGCCGGCGAGATTGGATTCGAACTCGGCATCGGCGTTGAACGGATTGCCGTTGCCGACCCCCCCCTCGCCGCCGAGAAAGAGAAAGACCGAGCCTTCGTTCGCCTGCCCACTGTCGTAGCCGGGCGCCCCGATCAGCAAGTCCGCGAAGCCATCCGCGTTGACGTCGCCCGCCGAGGCCACATGTGAGCCGAGACGAACGTTGGTCGCATTCGCCGCGATCTCGTGGTCGAAGCTCCCCATCAGCAAGGGGTCGATCACCACGGGATAGATCGCCTCTCGGTCGTCGACCTCGATCCGAAATCCGTCGGCCACCGCGAACATCCTCGAAGGCAGCGCTTTGCCCGTCGCATCCTCGGCGAGCAGCTTGTCGTAGCGGAGGCGTCGACCCGTCGCCTGGCTGAGAAAGGTCAATCCCGAGCCCGAGGAATCGACCCGCCCCCCCTCGACGCGAACGAAGAGGGCGAGCTGCTCGCTGCCGACCGGGCGGCTCGCCAGCGTAAAGCCCTGCTCCAGCCCGGCGCGGCTGTTCACGAACCATTGCAGGATATTCGGATGGGCAATTTCCACGCGGGCCGCCTCATGGCCGACAACGCCGTCTTCGACCCCTTCGAGAAGATCCCCGCGACCGAGGCCGACGAGGGAAAGCCGGACGAGATCCGGACTGTCGGGGGCCAAGCGGTCGACGACGCGGACGCCCTTCGAATCGAAGTAGCTTCGAAGCCGGTGTGCGCGATTTGGTGCCTGCAGTCCGCGCGACGTCTCGCTCGCACGGTATTCCCGTTCTGCGATCGCCCGCCGCGCCTGACTCAGCCACGCCTCGGACGGTCGATCCTCGGCGGCCGCCGCGGCGTCGCCGACCGAGGCTGAAACGGAGCGCGACGCGCTGAGAGCGTCCCAGCGGGCCGAGCTCCGCCCCACCCTCTCCGACCGGCCCTCTTCTTCATGGCAGCCCGTCGAGCAGAGGAGAATTAGCAGCGCGCTCAGTGCGCAGGACCGAATCCCGTGGTTTCGAAGTCGTCTCGTCATCCGGCCCGTCTCCTGAGTCGCCTGTTTGCCCACGCATCGAGTTTCGATGTTACGACGTACATCGGGGGCCGGGCCGAACTCGGATCAAAAAAACGCGTGTGGGCTTGCGAGTCTCGAAACGCAGCCCGAGGGGAAGTGACTCGTGTTTGCGGTCCACGCATTTCGTAGCTGCGGGGTGACCATCCATGAATCGCCTCACCAATGAGAACTCCTCGGAAGGTCCCACGGATAAGCAATGCCCGTCCGAAGAACCAACAAGGGCGATGGTCGACAGCGGCCCAGATGGAAGGATGGTTTCCATGCGAAGCGAGAGAACACAGCCGCCGACCGATCGCGATGCGACGGACTTGACGTTGAACACCGCACGATCGACGAGCCGTTGACTCGAGACCGTGCAGTCAGTTCGGGAGCAGACGCCGGGATCGAAGGGGCTGTGGCGAACGGGGCAGCACGTCCTGCACTCCGAGCCTATCGAAGGAGATTCTGCGTCCCGGGACGGCGGTCGTGTATTGGGAATACACAGGATCGCGCTCCAACTCCTCCTTCTCGACTCCACTGAGAAGAGGCTGAGCCAGGTCGCAGTCGATCCATGGGAGCGAAGCCACCTCCGATCCTCACGTTCGCACTCGGAGGAACGTGATATGATGATAGGCGTAAGGAGGATGGGCGCTTCGACTCGCCTCGTGGCCGGTCGAAGCCCCTCCGTTGCGCACGGCTTCGGCAGCGTGCGCGCTCGACCGCAAGGAGCGCCCTGCCGGAGTCGACCGGTGAGGCTGAGCGATGAAAGCGATGCGGTGTGTCAGTCGGTCGAGGCAAGCTGAACGAGCGCCGGACCGACGTCGCCTTCCGTCGGCGACCTGCGTGTCGATCGGTCTCGTCTCGGCATTGCTCTCGGTCGGGTTCGCGGCGGCGGGCACGGCCTGGGCCCAGACGCAAATCCACTGGGAAATCGTCGAGGTCACGACGTCACTCGGCAGTCCGCCCGACGAGCTCGAGCTCGGCGAGACCATTACGATCGGTGCGCGTCTGCGGAATCCCGATGCCGAGCCGGCCGTTGAGGTGGTCGGCGCATTCGACGGCTATTCCGACTCGATCCTGGATTTCGTGAGCGCCGACGCAGTGGACGGCGTCCTCTACCAGGCCTGTCTGCCGGGCCCTGCGTGTGTGGGCGGGCTCTCCAACCTCGTATCGACTCCGTTGAGCGAGGACGCCACGCTCGGCGGAGAACCCTTCGTCCAGGTGCTGGGTGCCGCCTCTGTCATGGCGGCGCCCTATACGGGTGCGATCGACCCTGGTCTCGACGACGTGATCAGCGGCGACGGAGCACAATTCGAGGTCACCTTCCTCGCAGCCGAGCTCGGCCGCACCACCGTGGTCGTCGGTCGAAACCCGACCGTGAGCGGGCCCGACTCGGTGTCCCTCCAGGTCGGGGAGACCGACGAAGCCATCACCGACGAGCTCGACATCCGCGTCGTCGAGCGGCTCTGCGACAACGGCCTCGACGACGACGGCGACGGCTTCATCGACCTCCAGGATCCCGGCTGTCGGGACAGCGACGATCTGATCGAGACCCACCTGCGGCCGGGTGACGTGGTGGTCGCCAACTTCGATACCGGTGACGCGACCCTCTTCGACCCGACGACGACGCGACTCGCGCCGCTCACGATCGATTCGGGTGCTCTGGCGCCCTGGGACATCGAGGTCGACGCCGAGGGCGAGATCCACTTCAGCGACTCGCAGCTCGGCAGCCTGACGGCGGTCGACGCCGAGCAGGGCAGGCTCTCCATCGTCACCATCGGTGACCAGCTTCTGACGCCCACCGGAATCGCGCAGGCGTTCACGGGCGAGTGGTTCGTGGCGGACGCCTCGTCCGACGCGATCTTCGAGGTGGATCCACTGACGGGCATCCAATCGCTCCTATCGAACGATCCCGACTTCGGGTCGATCGACGATCTGATCAGGCAGCCGGGAACGGGCTCGCTCTACGTCAACGACATTGCGAGCGGACTTCACTCGATCACGGATCCGCTGGGATCCCCTTCCGTGTTCTCGATCGTGACCCCGTCGGTCGCGGTCGGTCGACAGATGGCCTGGGCGGGCGCCATTACCGAGATGGTGATCGCCGATTCGGGCGACAACATCCCGGCGCGCAAGGCGCTGGCCGTCTTCGGCGATACGCCGATGCTCTCGGCACCGGCCTTCACGAACATGCAGGGCGCGGCCTACGAGCCAAGCGGTCTCAGCCTCTTCTCCGACTACGCGACGGGCCTGATCTCACGGGTCGACGATGCAGCGGATATCGCAACGCCGCTCAATGTCGGGCGGGAAGAGCCCGGCATCAACCACATCTCGATGGTTCCGGCCGCGGCGGACCTGACGCTGAGCCTCACGGATGCGCTGATCGTGGATGGCGGTGAGCCAGGCGTCGCCGACATCGGCGACCAGATCCTGCTGAAGGCGACCGTCACCAACGTGGGGCCGTTCACGGCGGATCTCCTCTCACTCGAATCGGGTCTGGACCCGGCGCTCACGATGATCGCGGGCAGCCTCTCGACGACTCAGGGCACGATTGTCGAGGGCAGCCTCTCGAGCGACCCCAGACTCGAGGTCGATCTCGGCAGCCTGGGTGCGGGAGCGAGCGCGACCGTGACCTGGCGCGTCGTTGTTGGAGATCCTTCGCCGGCCGACCATGCCACGGCCAGCGCCTGGGTGCGCCGCGAAAAGGTGATTCTCGCCGAGTCGGACGACCCGACGACGGGGCCATCGCCCGACCCGAACGTAATCGGTGTGGGCTCCTTCGTGGCGGTCGTCGCCGCCCAACAGAAGCTCGGCGACGTGCGGGGCGGGCTCTCCGGATCGGGCAACGCGGGCGGCCTGCTCAGCGACGAGGCGAACTTCAGCGGCGTGGCGCCGCTCGGTCTCTTCGATGGCGACGCGGTCCCGGATCTGGCGGTAGGCGCCCGTGGTCAGGACGGGAAGGGTGCCGTCTTCGTCGTATTTCTCAATCCGGACGGCTCGGTGAAGTCGTCGGTAGAGATCGGTGACGGTGCGGGCGACCTCGTATTGCCGGGGTCCGGAACACGCTTCGGCGAGACGGTCGCGAATCTCGGCGACGTCGACGGCGATGGGGTGGACGACCTCGCGGTCGGCGCTCCGCTGGACGACACCGGCGATGACGACGCCGGCGCGGTCTATGTGCTCTTCCTCAACGCCGACGGCACACTCAAGACGCACGCCAGGATCGCAGAGGGCGTCGGTGGCGGTCCCGCCCTCGATCCCCAGGACAATTTCGGCCAGAGCGTCGTCACGCTGGGCGACCTCAACGGAGATGGCGTCAACGATCTCGGCGTGGGCGCCCGTCGCGATGACGACGCGGGTCTGAACTTTGGCGCCTTCTACGTTCTGCTGCTTAGGGGGGGCGTGGGCGAGCCCGACCCGGGCACGGTTCTCGGCGCGCCGATCAAGATCGCGCCGGGTCAGAACGGCTTCTTCGGCCCCCTGGGCGGCGAGTGGTTCGGCGCCAGCGGTGGCCTGTTGGGTGACCTCAACGGCGATCAGCGCCCCGAGGTGGCGGTCGGATGCCCGCTCGATGACGACGGAGGGACGGACTTCGGTGCCGTCTGGATCCTGAGCCTGAGATCCTCGGCGGCAGGGGACGCGCCGGCGGCAGTGGGGCAGGTATTCGCCGAGATGAAGATCAGTGCGGGCTCCTATCCACCACTGATCACGGATCTCGACGCCATGGATCGCTTCGGCGAGGCCGTCGTGGGAATCGGTGATGCCGACGGAGATGGGGTTGAAGACCTCGCCGTGAGCGCGCCCTTCGACGACGACGGGGGCAGCGATCGGGGTGCCATCTGGCTGGTGCTGCTGGACGCCGGCGGAGTCGTGAAGGAGATGGACAAGATCTCGACCACCACGGATGCGACCGTCGGCCTGACCGAGGACAGCGACCTCTTCGGCTTCCGGCTGGCCCTGCTGGGTGATCTGTCTGGCGATGGCACGATCGAGCTGGCGGCGGGCGCACTGCTCGACGACGACGGTGGGGCGAACCGCGGTTCCGTACAGCTGCTCTCGCTTGCAGCTCCGGTTCCGGAGCCCCGGGCGCTGGCGCTGCTCGCCAGCGGTCTCGCGATGCTCGCGGCGCTCGCGCGGCGGCGAAGCGCGGGAGAAGGGGGCAAAGCCGGCTGAACGATCGACGCCGACCGTCTAGCCGCCTGCTTCGGCTGGTCACGGTCACGAATCTCCTGGTCGCTCTACCGGCCGGTACCGCCACGCTCACGATCGATGCGACGGGCTCAATCACGACGCTGGCGCCTTGAGTCACCACGGCGGCGAGTGCTTCGTTCTCTACGAATGAGTTGGTCCAGGAAGGAGCTTGATGCGCTCCTGCTGGGAAGACCGGTCGGATCGCTCCATATCGGCCCTGCCGAAAGGCTCTACGAGCTCTCCGCGCGACCGTGCCGGACTTTCAAGCCCGTCATGCCGCCCTCCGCTCGGCAATCCTCCAGGATCCGCATGAACTCGCCGGGCTCGCCCATGAAGAAGCCGTTCTGGCGACTCGCCTTCCCCGGCTGGCCTTCGTTGTTGTAGTAGCTCGGCGTACAGGTCTGCATGAAGTCGCCGCGCTGCGCCGCCAGACCCAGCACCCGTTCTACCCACTCCTTCTCCGCCGTCTCGGACACCTCGATGGACTCGATGCCCTCCTCGAGGGCCCGCGAGATTATGAAGGCGAGATGCTTGGCCGTGTCGCCGAGTCCGTGCGTGAAGTTCACGGCGAAGCCGGCCTGAACGATGCTCATGACGAAGAAGCAGTTCGGAAAGCCGTGCGAGTGCATCCCGTGCAGCGTGCGGGCACCCTCGGCCCAATGCGCCGTGAGCGTCCGCCCATTCCGACCGTAGACTTCGTACCCACCTCGGCGCGTGTAGTCGGTGCCGACCTCGAAGCCCGACGCGTAGATCAGGCAGTCGACTTCGTACTCCCGACCCCCTGCCACGACGCCGCGCTTCGTGATGCGATCTACGCCCTTGCCATCCGTATCCACGAGCGTGACGTTGTCGCGATTGAAGGTCGGCAGGTACTCGTTGTGGATGCACGGGCGCTTGCAGAACTGGCGGTAGTAGGGCTTGAGCGCTTCCCGGGTCGTTTCGTCCTCCACGACGGCGTCCACGCGCGCGCGGATCTGCTCCATCTTCTCGAAGTCGGTCAGCTCGATCTGCTTCTCGAGCGCCTCGGGAGACAGGTCGGGCGAATCTTCGCTCTGGACCTTCGAGACGAACTTGCGAATGATCTCGGTCCAGTTGTCGCCCACCAGGTCTTCTTCCTGATAGCCACCTTGGGTGAGAACCTGGAAGTTGTCCATGCGCTTCTGATGCCAGCCCGGCTCGAGGCTCTTCACCCACTCTGGATCGGTCGGATGGTTGTACTTCTCGTCGATCGAGGACGGGGTGCGTTGGAACACGTAGAGGTGATCCGCCGTCTCGGCGAGGTGCGGAACGCACTGCACCGCGGTCGCGCCTGTTCCGATGATCCCGATCCGCTTGCCCCTCAGCCCCGTCAGGTTGCCGTCAGAGCTGCCGCCCGTATAGGCGTAGTCCCAGCGACTGGTGTGGAACGAGTGGCCCTCGAAGTCCTCGATACCGGGGATGCCCGGCAGCTTGGGGTGATTCAATACGCCGAGCGCCATGCACAAGTAGTGGGCACGCATCTCGTCTCCGCGATCCGTCGAGATCACCCAACGGGTCGCGTCGTCGTCCCAGCGCACCTCGGTCACGCGGGTCTGGAAGCAGACGTCACGGTAGAGGTCGTAGTGCCGCCCGATCCGCTGGCAGTGCTCGAAGATCTCGGCGCCGGTGGCGTATTTTTGGGTCGGGATGTACTCCGTCTCTTCGAGCAGGGGCAGGTAGATGTACGACTCGATGTCGCAGGCGATGCCCGGGTAGCGATTCCAGTACCAGGTACCGCCGAAGTCACCCGCGGCATCGATGATTCGAACGTCTTCGACGCCGGCCTCGCGAAGCCGCGCGCCCGTCAACAGCCCCCCGAAGCCGCCCCCAATGATCGCCACCTGGACTTCGTCTCGGAGCGGTGCCCGCTCGGTACGGGACTCGGCGTAGGTGTCTTGGTGGAAGCGCGCGAACTCGCCCGTGAGCTCACGGTATTGCTCGTTGCCATCGGCGCGAATGCGCTTGGCGCGCTCCTCGGCGTACTTCGCTCGCAGCTGGTCGGGGTCGAAGGCGAGGGGCGCGGCTTCCGGCTCGGCGCCAAGCGAATCGTGGCTCTCGTCTCCCATCTTTACCTCCTCAGGGGCCGAGGCCCCGACGTGTTCACGCCGCCTCGGCGTCGGCGGGGCGAGCATGCACAGACCGGGGACACGCTGCCCCACGTCGCGCACCCGACCCAGCCCGGGGCGCACCTGGCGGCCGCTCGCCGCCCGCTGGGGCCTCGAATGCCCTCCGAGGAAATCAAGCAAAGGCCATGCCAGCGCGCGCGTCCCTCCGCACGAGGCCGGGGGAGGAGGTGCGCCATGCGCCTCCGCGGGCCCAGACCGAGACCTCGCGAGGCGAGTGTCCGCGCGATAGCTTGAGAGGGACACATCGATCGCGTTCGAGGGCGAGCAGCCCCTTTTCCCCGATCGAACTCCGGAGGTCCCATGGGCGGCCAGTACACCTTCGACAGCGAACACATCGACTGGCAGCACATCGTCGACGAGAGTCAGGACTACCCCTGCGACTACCAGATGGCCGTCCTCGGCAGCGACCCCAAGACCGGGCGTCTCGACCTGATCGTCAAGTGGCCCCCGAACTCGTACTGCCACTTCCATCGACACGTCGCGGACACGGCGATCCTCGTGCTCGAGGGCGAGCAGCACGTGACCGAAATCCACGACGACGGGAGCGAGGGCGAACACAAGATCCGGCCCGCCGGCACCTACGTGATGAGTCCCGGCGGCGAAGCCCACATGGAACGCGGCGGACCCGACGGCGCGCTCGTCTTCTTCTCGCTCTACTCCGGCAGCGGACCCGTCTTCGAGACCCTCGACAAAGAGATGAACGTCCTCCAGGCGTCGACAGTCGCCGAGATGGAGGCGGCGCCTAGCCTCGGTGTCAGCTGATCGGAGGGCGGGACGTCTTCGCACGGTCGGGGGCCTCGACGTCCTGACGATCCGGGTCAGAGCGAGGCTCCGCTTCGAGCCTGACACGTTCGATCGGCTGAGTGTTCACGTGCAGGCGGAAGAGGTCCGGCCGCGAGTAGTGACCAGCGACATCGAACGCCACCTTCGCAGCTCGGACGTCCTTGATGGAGCCATCCGCCAGCAGGATCTCCTCGCCGCGCGCGGGTCCCGCGATCACTTCACCTCTCGGATCGATGATTCGACTGTCCCCCGAGAGCGGGAAGCTCTCGTCATCGGTCTTCAGCCCTCCGGCCAAGATCACGTAGCAGGCCCCCTGCGACGCGAAGGCTTGAGACAGGAAGAGCTGTCGCGTGTAGTAGTTCGCGGGGGCGGGTGAAACGAAATCGGTCCCGGGCCAGGCAGCGACGTGGATCTGCGTACCGTGGCTCATGAGCACGTAGCCGGGCAGGACCATGTTGTGTTCCCAGCAATTGAGACCGCTGATCTTCGCGTAGGGGCGCTGGTAGACCCTGAGCGTCGAGGCGTCGCCCTCGCCCCAGGCGATCCGCTCCCGAAACGTGGGCTTCAGCTTTCGGTGGACACCGAGGATCTCACCGCCGGACGAGATGAACACCAGGCTGCAGTAGACGGTGCCTTGCGTGTCTCGATCGCGTTCGGCGATGCCGATCACGACATCGATACCGGCCTTCTCCGCGGCCGCACAGAGAGAGTCCGTCGTCGGGCTCGGGACCTCGACCGCGTTTTCGAGGTAGCGCGCTGCGGCTTCCCAGTAGTCGACGTCGAAGCTGTGCGTCGTGTGGGCGAATGACGGGAAGCCCGGAAGCCAGGACTCGCCGAATGCGGCAATGGTCGCGCCGCGCTTGCCAGCCTGGTGGATGAGCTCGCAGGCCTTCTGTGTCGACGCTTCGCGGTCGAAGTAGACCGGCTCGGCCTGGATCGCGGCCATTGTGAATGTAGTAAGGGGGCTCATCGGATCGCCCTCGAGCTTTAGTGGTGATCAACACGAGCGGGCCCCGATCGCCAGCCGCAAGCGAGGCGTCCGCTCGACAAGGATAGGATCGACTTACGTCGATGTGCCTGCTGATTCTTGGACCGTCCAAGAAGAAAGACAATCTGTCCGTCGAGGCGATGGACGTGACGTTACGCCGCACCGCTAGCCAGCCGCTGCCATGGCTACGGGCGGGCCGGGAGGGTGACGCGCAGCAGCCGTTCTCGGGCGCGGTCGAATCGACGGGCCGATCGGCGGTGAGCGGCCCCCTCTAGAATGCGCGAACCGCGCCAATGAACGCAGCTTCACTTGCCTAGGTCGTCACGCTGTCGGGTCCGATCGCTGCAACCCCTCACGTCAGTCGGCGGAGGCCACCTCGAAGCGCGCCCGGTAGCGGGCGAAGGCCCCGCGATCGCGACTCCGACGTCGAGACGAGGAGGCCCGGCGCCGCTTCCGCGCCCTTGTGACAAGCACGGATGCCGTCTCGCGCGGGAGCTCTCGCGACCTTGACGCGGCCATCACGCGGATGGCGACACTCGCCGAGGACGGTGGACTCACTCCACGTCCGACAAGGTCGATCGCCCCGGAAGGCGGGAGGGTCGATCGAGGGCGGGTCGCCAGGCGCGATCGCCCTGACGATCGCGCCAGGTCCGACGCAGCGTCACGAGGCCGAGGCCCAGGAGTAGCGCCACGAGCATCATCAACAGCAGCCCCTCCACGGCGATCGTACCGTCCGCCAGCAGGACCCCACCGCCGGGCACGCCCGCCTGATCGACGGAATCGACCGATCCGTTCGCCGTCGCAGGCCAATGTGACGCGCGTGGCGCGCTCGTCTTCCACGCCGGCGTCGACGAGATCACGTCGTTCACTCCTCGCACGGATAGGCGTGCCTCGAGGAGAGGATACGGAGTCCGTCTCGATCCGAGCAAGACGAGGAATCGAAATTCGTCGTGTTTTCCGGTGCGCGGATCACACCAGCGCGTTGTCTAACGGCGTTTTGTATTCGCGCGGATCGTGTCGAGCTTCGACTTCGCGGCCACTGATTCGACGCGGGAAACGTCAGCTCGATTCTGACTCGCGATCAGGCCCGACGGGAGCGCGGACGACGCGTTCCTGCGATGGACGCGCGCATGCGCCGCCTTGGAGGATCGGCTCGGTCGATCGGTGCGGGACTGGATCTGGCGCCTCGCGAGACGAGCATGGGGCGCCCACCAGGCGGCACGCACGGCACGGCAGGCGACGGTGTTATTCCGCGCCGGCTAGCTCCGCCTCGTCAGGCGCGGCTCCGCAAAGAAATCGCAGGCGACCGCATTCAACACGTCGGCGCGCTCCCACTGTAGATAGTGCCCGGCCTCGGGTACGTAGAGGGGTCCGACGCGATTGCGAAAGCCGAGCTCGCATTGCTTCGGGAAAGCCTTCGACACGACCTGATCGTCCGGTCCATAGAGGATCAGCGTCTTCGTCTCGACCGGACCCATCATGGGCGGCTCGATCATCGACCGACCGTATTGCAGCTGGTAGGGAGCCCAGCTGGCCGCGAGTCTGCGAACGTCGGAGAAAGGCTCCGTCATGAAGTCGTAGTCGGCCTCTTCGAAGCTGTAGGGCGAGGCCCAGAGTCGGTGCTCGTAGAAGTCGCGCACGTATCGTCGACATCGCTGCGGACTGTCGAGCTCTTCGACGAGCGCCTTCCAGTCGCGGCCCTGTCGGATCCGGTAGTCGCCGGTCGGTCCATCTTCGAGCGGTGCCATGGGGAGCCCGCGCTCGGCGTACCAGTCGGGGCGCTCGGGGTCGATCGGTGCGGTCGTGTTGAAGAAGATCATCCGGTCGAAGAAGTCGCCGTAGCGATTCGCCATGTCACAGATGACGGCGCCGCCGACGTCGCCGGCGATCGCGCCACAATGGGCATGCCCGAGCACGTCGTGCACGAGCGTGTAGAGATCGCGGCTGTAGAGCACGAGGTCGTACGCGTCGGTCTCCGAGAGATCGGAGTCGCCGTAGCCGCGCAGGTCGGGCACGATCACCTCGTAGCCGGCCCGGGCCAACGGGAGGATGTTGCGCCACCAGATCCGCTTCGTCTCCGGATATCCGTGGACCAGCAGGAGCGGATAGCCGCCGACCCCCTCACGTACGTAGCCGAGCGCGAGATCGCCATCGACCGGGGCGCGATGGATCTCGAAGGCGTCGGGCGGAGGCGTCTCGGGTTGAGGCGGTCGGGGGAAGGGCAAGGCTTCGGTCCTCCTTGGAAAGGGCTGTCGAATGGCGCGCCGCCGCGCGCGAATCTTCGATGATGACGAGAGGCGCACGGCGGCGCCATCTCATGAGCACTTCCCCCCTCGGGCAAGCTGATGGAAGATCGCTCCGAGGGCTTCGGGAAGCGCCGGAAGCGGCCGGAGTTCCGAGACAGACTCGAGTAGATCCCGGCCGATCGCTCTCGGATTGCGGCATCCGTGTGGTCGTCCCCCCTTTTTCGACACGCCTCACGACCCCCTCACGATCGGCGCGATCCCGCGCCGGCGCACGGCCTCGGCGGAGCGTGCGGAGTGATACGGACGGAGAGTGCGAAGAGATTTAGGAATAGAAAGAGGGAGTCGATACGCATCGGTCTCGAGCGCGCGTGGGGTCGATCGAATCGCAGGCTTCGGGGCTGGACGAATCGCACCGACCACCCGATCCTACGGCCTCCAAACACTCGAGGGGGAGAGATGCTTTCGAATTCGACCGATCAGACCGCACGCACCGCAAGCACCGACCGAGGCATCGAGGCGAATCGCCCGGTCCGCGCCCGCGTCGAGCACGCCCCGGGACGCCGGATCTCCGTCGCCGGCGTCGGCCTGCTCTGCGCGGCGCTTCTCTTCGTCGGATCGGTCGCCCAGGCCGAGAGCGCACGCGGGCTCGGCGGCGAAGCGATCCGCGGGTACGAACAATTCACGGGCGCCTACGGGCAGTTCGGCATCTCGATCGGTCAGACGAACGGCGACGACGGACTCGACGACACGGAGGCCCAGGGCGGCTTCAACCTGAACGGCGGCTATCGCTTCAATTCCTGGCTGGCCGGCGAGATCGCATTCATCTTCATGCGCGGCGAGATCGAGAAGAGCAAGAACGACGGCACCTATTACTCGTTCACGTTCGGCCCCAAGATCTACCCCGTCGCCCTGCTCGATCCGAACATGCTGCCCCAGCAGTTCCAGCCCTACACGACGATCGCGATCGGCGGCGGCAAGTACGAGATCGAGAACACGAAGTTCGACGAAGGCACCTTCATCGCGCGCTTCATCTTCGGGTTCGACTACTGGCTGACCGACAATATCGGCGCCTTCATGGAAGGCGGCTATCACGTCGCCTCCGAGGACGATATCGCCGGCACGGGCGTCTTCACGTTCGGCGGCCAGTACCGCTTCTAGCCGAGCCACCCGCCGACCGACTCGGCTGAACCGACTGGACCCGGAGTCGCCGGGGCGCCCCCTAACGCGTCCCGGCCTGGGGTATTCTCCGCCTCTCGGCCCCTCGCAGGAACGCGAGAAAAAGCCGATCGCGCCGCGGAGGATCAGCTTGGAGCATTTCGACGTCGTGATCGTCGGCGCCGGGCTCTCGGGCGTCGGTGCGGCCTGTCAGCTCGAAACGCGCTGTTCCGGAAAGCGGTACGTCCTGCTCGAGAGCCGCGAGGCCCTCGGCGGGACCTGGGATCTCTTCCGCTATCCCGGCATCCGCTCCGACAGCGACATGTACACGCTCGGCTACCGCTTCAAGCCGTGGAAGGCGCGCAAGGCGATCGCCGACGGTCCGGCGATCCGGGCCTATGTCGAAGAGACGGCCCGCGAGTACGAAGTCGCGCAGCATATTCGTTACCGCCACACGCTTCGCGAGGCCCGATGGTCGAGTGACACGGCGCGATGGACGCTCGAAATCGAGCACGCGAACCCCGACGCCGCAGACGCCGCTCCCGAGACGGTGCAGATCTCCTGCGGCTTCCTCTCCATGTGCGCGGGCTATTACAGCTACGCGCATCCACATCGGCCTCATTTCGAGGGTGCCGAGAGCTTCCGCGGCGAGATCGTTCATCCACAGCTCTGGCCGGAAGACCTCGACTACGCCGGCAAGCGGGTCGCCGTGATCGGCAGCGGGGCGACTGCCGTGACACTCGTGCCGGCGATGGCCGAGACGGCGGCGCATGTGACGATGGTCCAGCGCTCTCCGACCTACGTCGTGTCGCGGCCCGGCGAAGACGTGATCGCCAGACGCCTCCAGCGCTTCCTGCCCGAGGGCCTCGCCTATCGCCTCGTCCGAGCGAAGAACATCCAGCTCCAGCGCCTTCTCTACTCGCGCACCCGGACGAATCCGGAGTGGGTCAGGCGAAAGCTGCTCGATGCGGTGCGCGAGAAGCTCGGACCCGACTACGACGTCGAGAAGCACTTCACGCCGCGCTACGACCCTTGGGACCAGCGACTCTGCCTCGTTCCCGACGACGATCTCTTCGACGCGATCAAGAGCGGCCGCGCCTCGGTCGTGACCGATCGGATCGAGCGGTTCACCGAGTCCGGCATCGAGCTCGAATCGGGCGAGAAGCTCGAGGCCGACGTGATCGTCACGGCGACGGGTCTCGAGCTCGAGGTGCTGGGCGGTGCCCGCTTCTCGGTCGACGGTGAGCCCGTCGACTTCGCGCAGACCTGGACCTACAAGGGCATGATGTTCTCGGACGTCCCGAACCTGGTGCAGACCTTCGGCTACATCAATGCGTCGTGGACGCTGCGCGCGGATCTCACGGCCGAGTTCGTCTGCCGCCTCCTCGCGCTCATGGACGAGCGGGGTGCACACGCGGCGACGCCGCGGCTGCGACCCGAAGAGCGCGACATGCCCGCCCGCCCGTGGATCGACGACTTCACGCCGAACTACATGCAACGCGCGATGCATCTCTTCCCGAAGCAGGGCGACCGTCTTCCCTGGCTCAACACCCAGAATCACGCCCGCGACAAGAAGATGATTCGCAAGGCGCCGCTCGAAGACGGCGCGCTCGTCCTGACCTGAACGATTCCCACGCCGCCCGAATCGTGACGCAGATCACTTCTACGAGCGATCCGAGCGTGGAACCTCCCCCAGAGTCCGCGACACGCATTCCGGAGAGATGCGAAGCGAAGGGTCGCATGGATGGAGGGATCATGTTTTCGAGAGAGCGAAACCACCGCGGATCAACCTGCCTGAATCTCGTCGCGACGGCCTCGATCGGCCTGCTCGCGGGTGGGGCGGCGACGGCCGCGACCGGACGGGGCTACGACGGCCAGCCGGTGCGCGGCTACGACCAGTACACGGGGCCCTACGCGCAATTCGGAATCGGGATTGGCGCGACCGAAGGCGACGATGGTGCGCCGGATACCGACGCACAGGGGGGCTTCACGCTGACCGGGGGCTACCGGGTCAGCTCGTGGCTCTCGGGCGAGATCAACTTCACGTTTCTCGAGGGCGAGCTCGACGGCTTCGACAACGACGTCCAGTATTTCTCGTTCACCTTCGGACCGAAGCTCTACCCGCTCGCTCTCGCGGAGCAGTCGGCCCTGCCCGAGACCGTGCAGCCCTATCTGTTGATCGCGATCGGGGGCGGCGAGTACGAGGTCGAGGACACGCGCTTCGACGAGGGCACGTTCATCGCGCGCTTCATCTTCGGCTTCGATTGGTGGGCGACGGACCAGATCGGCGCGTTCGTCGAAGGCGGCTACCACGTGGCGTCCGAAGACGACATCACGGGATCGGGCCTGTTCACGTTCGGCGCACAATACCGGTTTTGAGCCACCGGTTCCGAGCCGCACGACGGCCGTGAAACGGGATCAGTCGTAGCCGCGAATGCTCTCGAGCAGCGTCCGTCCCGAGCGGAAGCGGAAGGTGAGGCCCGCCTCGGCGCCGTAGGCGAGCCGATGGTCGGGCTCGAAGGGCGGCTGCTTGTACTCGGACACGCCGGCAGAGCCGAGCAGTGAGAGCTCGACCGAGACCGGACCCGGGATTCGCCAGCGGATCTGCGCGAAGCCCTCGCGGTCCTCTTCGTTGAGGAATTCCTCCTCGGCGCGATCCCAACGCCCCCCCAGCACGAACTGGAAATCGTCGGTCCAGTACCAGCCGGCGCTGCCCGTCACGCGGTAGCGATCGGCGTCGAGGTCCGATGGGCCGGAGACGCCCGAGACCTGACGATGGGTGAAGTCGAATCGCACGACCCAGTCGAGCGGACCGAGACCGAGGTCGGGAAAGAAGAGCGCGAGCTCGGCCGAGCCCGAATAGGCATCGGCGGAGACGCTGCCCTCGCCATCCTGCCGCTCGTACGCGCCACCGGCGGTCAGCGCGAAGAGGGCGGGATCGCGCACGAAGAGCTCGAGCCCCGCACCGTAGGCCGTCGCCTCGTTGTTGCCGCGCTCGAGTCCGTCGACGCTCCGCTGGCTGTCGCCATGACGCGCGTGGACGCGACCGCGGACGCCCGTCGAGAATGTGAGCGGGAACGTACCGACGATTGCGACGCGGCCGGCATGTCCGTCGAGATCGGGAATCCGGAGCGTGTTCGTGCTCGCGCCGAACGAGCTCGTCTCGGTCTCGTCGACATGGAGGAATTCGTAGCCGAGGTCGACGCGGAGATTCGCGGCGCCGACGGCGCGCCGGCGTTCGAGGTCGGGCGCGGCGGCGGATCCGTGACCCGTGTGACTCGCGTGGCTGGATACGTGAGCGGGCGCGCTACCCGACGCGAGGCCGGCCGACAGCAGCACGCAGACCGTCCCGCCGACCGCCGCAAGGGCCCATGCCGTCGCGTCGGACCGAGCCGGCCCCCCACGATGCGAGCGCGGGGTTTTCTCAACATCCCAATCCAAGATCGCGGAAAGTCGCCATCGCATGCCGGATTCATCGTCCAATCGGACGCGCGAATCAAGCGTGCAATCCGTGCAGGCCCGGCTGCGCGGGCGCTCAGTCGACCGTGACCATCATCTCGCTCGTGTCCTCGAGACCCGACGCCGTCGTCACCGTCAATCGCACCAGCCAATCGCCGCTCTGTCCGATCACGACGTCGGCGGGCGCCTGGGCCGAGGAGAAGCCCCAGCCACCGAAATCCCAGCTCCAGGCGACGATCGGATCCGTCGGGTCCGAGCTCGACGTGTCGCTCACGCGGAGCGTCGCGGGCGCGACGGAGCTGCCGACGAAGCTGTGATCGAAGCCGGCGACCGGTGCGCCCAGCACGCTCACGACGAGCGTCGCAAGGGATTCCTTGTCGGCGTTGCGGGCGAGCAGCCGGACCTGGTAGCTGCCGGCTTCGGGGAAGACATAGCTCGGGCTGGCCTCGCCGGAGCCCGTCGAGTCCGGGACGGACGCCAGCATCTGCGTGTCGAAGTCCCACCGCCAGCTCGTCGGCGTAACGCAGCCGGTCGTCGCGGGATCGAGACACGTCTCGTCGACGAAGTCGGCCGGCATGCCCGCAACGACCGGATCGGTCGCGAGGGCGAACTGCGTGACGAAGTCGCTCGCCGGCTCGACGAAGCGGACGTGATCGACGTAGGCACGCGGACTGCGGAAGCCGTTGTCCGCATTCGCGAGCCGAATCGTGAGGGAGTAGAGCGTATCGGGTCCCGCACCCGGAAACGCCGTCGCCAGATCGAGGCTGGCCGTCCGGACGGGGGTCACGCGCGTGGTGCTGCCATCGAGCGCGGGATAGCGAAGCGAGGGTCCGACGAAGGGCGACGCGACGTCCGCGCGCGCGCTGTCGATCTCGACGGTCGTCGTGCCGTCGCTGACGGTCGCCGTGATCGCGTCGAGGGTCGTGCCGGCGGGTGGCTCGCTGTAGAGGAGGACGTAGTCGAACTCGAGCACGCTCGCGGCCCCTGCGATCAGGAAATCCTGCCGGATGCCGTTCTCGACGAGCGCGACGGGCGTCGAGCCATCCGTGCCCAGCCCGTCGAGACTCGCCCACCGCGATCCGTCACTCGGCATGCCCGCATCCGCCCCACCGCTCGCGGACGAGAGCGTCGTGTGGTCGGCCGTCTGCGTGGCGCCGCTCGGCCGAAGCGGACTCCAGCCGTTCGCCAGCTCCCCGCCCACCTCCTGACCTTCGAAGCTCGGGTCGAGGATCGTGACCGTCACGGCGTCGGCGAGCGTGAACGAATCGGTCTGATCCGGATCGCCCTCGTTCTGACCACGACCGGTCGCCGTGAGCTGCACGTCATAGCGACCGATCTCGTCGTAGGTATGCGTCGGACTGGCCGCGTCGCAGACACCGGGGTCGTTCGCGGGCACGCCCGCCGGCGCGGGATAGACGCAGCTCGTGCCGTCGCCGAAATCCCATTCCCAGCCGACGAGGTCCCCGGTCGACTCGTCGTTGAAGACGACCTCGAGCGGCCCCGCACCGCTCGACACGCTCGGCGAGAAGGCGGCCACCGTCGGCCCCCACGTCACCACGTACTCGAAGGACTTCTGCCCGAGCAGAGGCGGGTCGGAGCTCGCGATCGTGAACGCGACCGTGTACGTGCCCGGCGTTCGGAAGGCGTGGATCACGTTCTGGCTGCCGCCGACGAGCGCGCCGTTCACCATCCAGGTGACGATGTCGCCGGCGAGACTGCCGGTATCCGCGGTCAGGAAGACGTCGCCGGGCGGAGAGCCCGACCCGGGCGTCGCAGCCAGGTCCAGGGGATAGGCCTCGACCCCGAGCGTCGCCATGTCGCTACCGCCCGCCGTCGTGCTGGTCTGCGTCACCGTGAAAGCGCCCGCACTCGTATAGGTGTGTTGCGGGTTGGCGCCGGCGCTCGTCGCGCCGTCACCGAAATCCCAGGCGAGCGTGCCGCCGCCCGTCGACATGTCCGTGCACGCGATGGTGAACGGAACGAAGCCTTGTGCTGGAAGACAATCGAAGCCCGCCGTCGGCACGTCCGCGACCTGCACACCAGCGGGGAGCGTCATCGTGCTCGAGCCCCGCGGCCCCGTGACCGTGAGCGAGACCGTGAAGCTGCCGGCAGTCGGATAGGTCGCGAGCGGATTCGGGTCCGTGCTCGTCGAGCCGTTTCCGAGATTCCAGAGATAGCTGTCGATCTGACCCGTCGACATGTCCGTGAACTGAACGGTCAGCCCCGGTATTCCGGTCGTAGCACTCTGCGCGAACGCGGCCGTCGGCACGCCGGTTCCCCCCGTCGGCTGCTCGCTCCCGTTCTGCGCCCGACAACCGAGGACGAGCACGGCTACGAGCAAGAGGGCAAACAGCCCGCGCAGGCCGACTGCATTCGAGGGCCACTCTTGGAATCGAGCGCGGGGTCGGCTGTCTCGAAATCGGAATGGCGATCCGGTCATGACATGAGCTCCGTTCGGCACGAGCCGGTCACGCGCTTACGGACCGTCCGGTACGCACGCGCGCGTCGAGAGGCGATTGCGAAGACCGATCGCTCGCGCCTCATGGGCGCGCGCGCTCACCGGTCCGCTTGGCCCAGGGTTCGGCTGCGATGGTGAGTGCGAGGCAGAGCCCGACTAGCGACGCGCCACGCGCGCGAAAGTCGAAGTGCAGCCGGCCGGCAGAGCCGCCCCGAATCGCTTGCGAACGGGCTGCTTGACCCGCTCGATTGC
The DNA here is from genome assembly GCA_965223565.1 of Myxococcota bacterium. Classification (GTDB taxonomy): domain Bacteria; phylum Myxococcota_A; class UBA9160; order UBA9160; family UBA4427; genus UBA4427. The sequence continues at coordinate 283,788 of CBDCWV010000016.1, forward strand.
CGACGAAGGCGTGCGCGGCGGGAGGCGTTTTTGCACCCGAGTTGCCGATCGGGCTTCGGTCTCGACGCCTACCTGGGCTGCCTCAGGGCTCGGTCCTGGAGGACGACTCCGGCGCGCGCGCCACGAAGGGATAGAGGTGCTGGGCGAGGAAGCCCGTCGGTAGCGCCTTCCCGACGACGCCGTAGGCCTCCGGCCAGCGATCGCGGTTGTCGATGTAGGTGCCGAAGAGCATGTCGAGGACCGGCAGGTTGGCCGCGTAGTTGCGATCGATCGCTTCGGCGTCCGCCGAGTGGTGCCAATGATGGAAATGGGGTGTCGCGAAGAGATACCGGAGCCAGCCGAAGTCGATCGACGTGTTCGCGTGGATCAGGACACCCTGGATGCCGACCCAGACGACGTAGGCATTGATCGGCGCCTCGGCGAAGCCGAGCAGGTAGAGCGGCAGGATCACGGTCGAGCGCGTGAACAGCACCTCGGCGAAGTGAATGCGCGAGCCCGACAGCCAATCCATGCGCGCGGGACAGTGGTGGACGGCGTGGAAATTCCAGAGGCGTGGATGCTCGTGCATCATCCGATGGCCCCAGTACTGGGTGAAGTCGGCGACGAAGAGGACCTCGACGAACTGCAGCCAGCCGGGCTGGGCGCGGACCGCGCTCTGGAGCGGGTCGCTGACGGCCCAGCCGAAGAGCCCCTCCGAGAAGAAGGTCGTCACGAGCAGGATCACGCTCACCATCACATGGTTGAAGACGTAATAGACGAGGTCGAGCTTCCACTCACTGCGCAGCGTCAGCTGCTCGGGACGTTGGGGCCAGACGCGCTCGATGAACACGAAGACGACCGTATTCGCGATCAACGCGAGGACGAGCCAATCGAAGCCGAAGGAGACGGCGGGCTGCTCGAAGTCGTCGACGTAGACATTCGCCCCGCCGAGCCATTGTGACACGAGGGTGAGCCCGATACCGATTGCGCCGAGGCGCCTGGCGCCGCCCAGGAACAGGGCGAGCGCTCCGAATCCGACGCTCGCGATCATCCCGAAGCGCAGCAGATCCCGCAGCCAGTCGACGGGATAGCTGGCCCGCAGCTCGGGTGTCGTCAGATATTCGGGAAAGTGGAAGCAGAGGACGGCGATCAAGCTCGAGGCGCCCAGAAAGACCGAGAGCACACCGCTGATCCGCCCCTCGCCGAAACGAAGCTCGACCTCCTCGCCGCGCGAGGGCCGCGACGCCGCGAAGGCCTCGTCGGTTTCGCCGCTCTCGTCGGTCGCCGACCCGGTCGGGTCCCGTCTCGACATCGCGATCTCTCTCCTCGCCCAGCTCGCTCGATCGCCTACTCTAGTCGGTTCTGATCGGCCGACCGACCTTTCGACCTGCGTGCGAGATCCTTGCCACTCGCCCTCCTGCCACGCCCACGCGAGAGACACATGCGCCCCGGATCGCCGCCCGCCCCTGACGCGCCTGCCGCGAGCGATTCCGGCGGCGAGGTCGGCGCGAGAACGACCGCGGGGACGACGGGAGCGATGAAGGCCGCCTCGAATCCGCGTTATGTGCTCGCCCTCTGCTTCCTCTTGACGGCACTGAACGTGATGGATCGCCAGGTGCTCGCGATCGCCGCGGCGGCGATCCAGGCCGAGTTCGCATTGAGCGACGCCGACCTCGGTCTCCTGACGGGCTTCGCGTTCGTCGTGATGCACGTCGTCGTCGGGGTTCCCATCTCGTCGTATGCCGACCGCACGAATCGCCGCAATCTGATCGCCGCGGGACTCGTCGCCTGGAGCGCGCTCACGGCCGCGACGGGTCTCGCCCGCAGCGTCTTCCAGATCTTCGCCGCCCGGATCGGCGTCGGGATCGGCGAGGCGGTCGGAAGCGGGCCGATCATCTCCCTGCTGTCGGATTATTTCCCGGTCGAACGGCGCGCGACCGCGCTCGCGATCAACGGCTCCGGGGGCAACCTGGGTGCGTTCGTGGCGCTCCTCGCCGGCGGCTTCCTGGTCGACCAGCTCGGCTGGCGCGCGACCTTCATCGTCTTCGGGTTGCCCGGCATCCTGCTGGCGCTCGTCTTGTGGCGAACCGTCGACGAGCCCGTGCGGGGCCAGGCGGATCGGCAGGCCGTGGCGCCGATGCCCTTCCGCGAGGGTCTCGGCTATTTCCTCGCCCTCCCCTCCTTCTGGTATCTGACCTGCGCCGCGACATTCAATCAGTTCACGAACTACGGCTTCCTGTTCTTTCTACCCCTCGCCATGATGCGGCTCCACGGGCTCGACGCGAGTGAAGCGGGTCTGACGCTCGCCTTCGCGCAGGCCGCGCCGACGCTGCTCGGTGTGCTCGCCGCGGGTGCGCTCGCCGATCGATTGAGCCGGCGCGATCGCGCGTGGCATCTGCGCGTTCCCGCGCTCGCGTCGATGCTCGCGGTCCCGCTCGCGATCGCGTTCCTGTCGAGCGAGCGGCTCCTGTTCGCCCTGCCCTGCTGTATCGCCATGTCGTTTCTCGGCACGATGTGGCTCGGCACCGGGAACGCCGCACTCACGAGCGTCGTCCATCCCGCGACGCGAGCGACGGCGTACTCCGTGCTCCAGCTCTTCGCGAGCCTGATCGGCCTCGGCGCGGGTCCCGCCTTCGTCGGGGCGATGAGCGAGCGACTCGCTGTGAGCCACGGCGAGCAGTCGATCCGCTACGCGCTCATGCTGGCCGCCTGCTTCCAGCTCCTGGGCGCTCTGGGCCACTACCTGGCCTCGCGACGTTATGCGCGGGACTCGCGAGCGGCAGCCCGGTCGGCGAGCACGCCGGGCGGGGCTCAGTCGGACCCCGGCGCAACGGCTTCGAGCGCTGGCCAATAGGGCTTGCTCTCGCCCTCGGGATGGATCGGGTGGACACAGACGTGGCTCGCACCCGCGGCGGCATGCGCCTCGAGCCGCGCCTCGAGCGCAGCACCATCTCCCATCGCCACGACCGCCTCGACGACGCGCTCGCTCACGCCCCCTTCGAAATCGCGGGACTCGAAGCCGAGCCGGATCAGACTCCGCTGATAGTTGGGCAGTGTGAGACCCATTGCGATCGCCGCCGTCCCGCGCGCGATCTCGAGCGCCTTCGCGCGATCCGACTCGAGAACGACCTTCTGCTCGGTGCAGAGGAGCTTGTCGGGTCCGAGAATCGCGCGGGCCTGCCGCGTATGCTCGGGCGTGACCATGTAGGGATGAGCGCCGTCTGCTCGCTCGCGCGCGAGCTCGAGCATCTTCGGTCCGAGCGCCGCCAGAACGGTCGGAGGCGATTCGGCGGGCTGCGGCCCGCCGTATTGCGCCTCCGCCATGCGCGCCAGATAGTCGCGCATCGTCGCGAGCGGACGACCGTAGACGTGTCCGCGCACGTCCTCGACGAGTAGCTGATGCGAGACGCCGATCCCGAGCAGGAAGCGTCCCCCACTCTGTTCCGCGAGAGTCAGCTGGGCCGAGCGCATCGCCAATGGATCGCGCGCGTAGACGTTGGCCACCCCGGTCGCGACGACGAGCCGGTCGGTGTGGTCGAGAAGCCGCCCCGCCAACACGAAGGGATCGCGTCCCCCCGCGTCCGGAAGCCAGAGCGCCGTAAAGCCCATCGCTTCGATTCGTTGCGCGAACTCGATCGGCTCGTCGCCCGTCAATCCATCGGGGTAGAACCAGACCCCGCGCCCCGAGAGCTCCATCGCATTCGACTCCACCGGGCCGTGTCGATCGACCCGCTTCTTCGGCCTGCTCGACTCCGCTCAGCCCGCGTCCTCGCGACTCGCCTCGCCCGGCACCGATGCCGCCCACTCGGTTCCCTCGCCGCCCCGGTCGATCCGCTCGCGCTCGTATTCATCGATCGCCTTCTGGATCCCGCCCGCGAGCGCCGGCATGAAGGTCTCCGCATTGCGGGTCGCCCACGCCATGCTCCGCCTTCGGAATCGGTTCGAATCGTTGACCGCCGGCATGACGTTTCGCGCGATCAGCTCGTAGCTCTTGCGCGTCGCGGCCGGATTCGCGCAGTTGTGGACGAGGAAGAGCACCGTCCCGAACCCGCCGGACTGCTCGCGGAGCGATTCGATCACGGCGACCGCATCGTCGGGCGTGCCGCACGTGAGCTTGCCGAAGATCGGGAGCCCCGGCCCCATCCACTCCTCGAGCATCTTCTCCGTCGAGCTCGCGAAGGGCGGCTTCGCGCCACCGAGCGCCTCCATGTAGCCCGCCAGCCGAAGCGTTCCATACGCCATGTCGGCGATCGCCTGCTCGCGACTCTCCGCGATGTGCATCGGCACGACACAGCGCCAGTTCACGCGGTCGACCTCGGTCCCGTACTTGGCCGCCGTCTCTTCGCAGACCTGCCAATGTTTCGGCAGCTGCGCGTAGCCCTCGGGTCCACTCGCCGCGAGCGACAGGAGCCCGATCCCGTGACGGCCGGCCGCGCTCGCACCCGACGGCGAGATCGCCGATGCGACTGCGATCTCCGGACCGGGCCACTGGTAGGGCGGCAGCTGGCTCTGCGCCTCCCGCAGGTCGAACCAGTCCGTCTTGCGCGTGACGGTCTCGCCGCGCAGGAGTGGCACGACGACTTCGAGCGCCTCGGCCATCATGCGTCGCTGCTCGCTCGCCTCGATCCCGAGCATGAAGGCGTCGGTCACGAGCTGTCCGGGACCGCAACCGAGCATGACACGCCCGCGCGTCTGGTGATCGAGCTGAAGGATGCGATCCGCGAGCATCAGCGGATTGTGATAGGGCAAGGAGACGACGCCGGTCCCCAGTCGGATGCGTCGGGTGATCGCCGCGGCGTGCGCGATGAAGACTTCCGGCGACGGGATGATCTCGTAGCCGCCCGAATGATGTTCGCCGATCCAGGCTTCGTCGTAGCCGAGTGCGTCGAGGTGTTCGACCAGCGCGAGATCCCGGTGGATCTGCTCCGTCGGGTTCTCGTCGGCCGGATGGAAAGGAGCGATGAACACACCGAATCGAACGGGACGTGCAGAGGGGGAGGCGGACATGGGAGTGAAGCTCCTCGCTGGCGGCTCGATGGTGGGAGATGCGCCGTGCTCAGGCCGGGTCGGGAGCGGGCGGGGACCGCAGCGGCCCCCGCGATCCGTAGCATTTCGTGAACTGGGGATCCATTCCACCCAAGACGATAGTGCGCGGAACGGAAGCGGTGTGACGCGAAAATGCGCAAGTCGTATGAAGCGCAGCTTCTGGGTGACCGGTCGGCAGTTTCGCTGGGAAGCGCGACAAATCGGATCGGATCGTCGTCGGCGGCATATAATGACGCTGAACCGAAACCGACTACCGGGGCGCGCGATCCGAGGCGGCTGGGCTGTGGATGACCCGTTCCGAAGAGGATCGATCGTGACGAATCGATGCGCTCCAATTCGGCTCGGTCTGCGGCTCGGTCTCGTCTTCGTGGGGATCGTTGCGATCGCCCTGCTGAGCGGCACTGCGGAGGCAGGCGCGGAGCCGAGCGAGTCGGATGTGCTGCGCCGCGCGCTCTCACGCGGTCTCGTCATCCCCGTCCCGCTCTCCTCGCTCGAAGGGGAGACCGACGACCCGACCGGAGAGGATCCGATTCGCTACCTGCTCTCCCGCTCGGCCGACGACGGCGTCGCGAGCGACCTCGTTTACTCCCAGCGCTTCTCAAGGACGGCATCGCCTACACCGCCCGACGGCGCTCGTGAAGCGGACGCGGGATTCACGATCTTCGAGCCGCTCGATCCGATACCCGAAGCGATCCTCTGGAGTCGAGACCGGTCGCGACTCGAGATCGCACTCGTGAGTCGCGGCGGCGCGCCACTCGATCTGCTCGTCGAATCCGATGTCGGCGCGCTCGAGCCAGGCTTCTTTGCCGACGACGAGAGCTGGGTTCGGATCCACGTACTCGAGCGCCGCGCGGACGCCACGATCGCGATCGACCTCGAGTTCTCACAGACCGTCGCCGGCGGCGAAGAGTCCGGGCGCTTGCGCCTCGAGCTCGAGCCAGGTGCCGACGACCCGTCGTTCGTCGACGACACGAGCGCGAGGGCGCCCTTCGTCGCAGCGAGCGAGTCGGAGCGCGCAGGGGCCCGACCCGGCGGTCTCGTCGCGAGCCTGGCCGCTCTCGGCCCCGAGGCCACGGGCTTCATCCCCGGTGCGTTCGACGATCGTCCCGTCGTCTCGCCCGAAGAGGCCCGGCGGCTGGTCGCGCGCGACCGCGCTGCCCTCGAACGGAGGCGGTCTCGCGACGAGACGCCACCCGACCGCGACCGCCGTCCCGACCCACGCGGCGACCGGGACACGCTGCCCGCACCCGACCCACGCGGCGACCGGGACGCGCCGCCCGCACCCGACCCGAGCCGGAATCCGACGGATCCGGAGCGGCCGATCGCGCCGCGCAGCGCGGACCCGGCCGCAGCCGGATCGCTCGCCGCGCGAGATCGCGTGGGCGCCGCGAATGGCGCGCCTGGCCGATCGACGTCGCAGGGAGCGTTCCCGAGCGCCGCGTCGAATTCGAGCCAGCCAGGCGGACCCGGCGGCGGCGGCGGGCTCGGGGCGGCCCCGAGGTCCGTCGTAGCCGAGGACTCGGAACCGCGCGAAGACCGACGAGAGAACACTCGGGCTCCGGGCCTCGACGCCGAGCGCCTACGCGACGAAACGCGCGCGAGCGCCTCCGTGACGACACGCCGGGTCGACGACGCGTTGCGCCCCGAGGCGCCCTCCGACCCCCACGCCAGCTCTGCCGCGACGTCCCGACGTCGCCGCCTCGACCCAGCGGGCGTGGCGGCACCGGCACCCCGCGCGCGGGAGGCGAGCCCGGCCGATTCGTCCAACGTCCCCAGCGTGCCGAATCGCCGTGGCGCGACACACGGATCCGAGCGACGGACCTCGGTCGACGCGCCGGCCCTTCGACGCGACACGGGGAGCATCGGCGGCGAGGCCACGCTCGATCGAGCGGAAGACGAAGCCTCCGCGCTCCCGAGGATCCACGATTGGCTGCGCGACACGCTTCGCGAGCTGAGTCGAATCGCGAACGAAACGCTCAGCTGGCTGCGAGGCGGAAGATGACCGAGCAGATCGCACATCCGATCGATTGGCAGCTGCTACAGCGCGTCGCGGTCCGTGACTGCGAAGCGGCGAGCGAGCTCTTCGACCGCTTCAGTGACGAGATCTTCGCGTTTCTCGCGCGCCGGGTAGGACGGATCGAGGCTGAGGACTTTCTCCAGGAGGTGTTCAGCCGAGCCTTGCGTAGGGCTTCGACGTTTCGCGGCGACGCGAGTGCACGGACGTGGCTCTTCGCGATCGCCCGCTACGTGCTGCTCGAGCGCAGACGGGATCGGATCCTACCCGTCTCCGAAATCGAGCTGGTCGAGTCGGGCCCGAGTCCCGAGTCGCTGCTGATTCGAAACGAGCACGCGCTTCGCCTCGTCTACGCGCTCGAGCGATTGCCGGACGATCAGGCGATCGTCTTCGAGCTCCACCGCATCGACGGTCTACAACACGACGAGATCGCCGGAATGCTCGGGATCCGTGCGGCGACGAGCCGCAAGCGATTGCAGCGCGCCCTCGACAGCCTCGAGAAGACGCTCCGCAAGGGGCCACCCGCCGCGGACGTTCGTCATCGCCATCTCGAGTCGTGGGCGCAGTCTCGCAGGAGGCGCCGTGTCGACGCGGAGTCGCCCACGTGAGCACGCCTCCGACACCGCCACGGCAACCGCCGAATCGACCCCCGGCCGCACTCGATCCCGGCCGGCGTGAGGCGATCCTGACGGGCGCGATCGGAGCGCTGCTCGAGCTGCCTCGACGGATCGACCGCTACCTCGTTCGCGGTGAGCTCGGACGCGGCGGGATGGGCGTCGTCTACGACGCGATCGATCCGCAGCTCGAGCGACCCGTGGCGATCAAGGTCATCAATCCGGCGTTGCTCGCCGGGAGCGAATCCCGCGCCGGGCTCGAGGCACGCTTCGAACGCGAGATGCGTGCGGTGAGCCCGATCTTCCACCCGAACGTCGTGACGATCCTCGACGCCGGAATCGCAAGCGTCGACGGCGTCCGCGTCGCCTACTATGTCATGGAGCGGGTGAGCGGCGAGTCGCTCGAGGACCGCATCCGGCGCAGTGGCCCTCCGGACGCGGACGAGGCACTCGCGATCGCTGCAGGCGTCGCGCGCGGCCTGGGCGCACTCCATGCCCGCGGCCTCGTCCATCGCGACGTCAAGCCCTCGAATGTGCTCCTGCCGGTCGATCGATCGGGAGGGACCCTTCCGATCCCCAAGGTCAGCGACTTCGGACTCGTGCATCTGATCGACGAGGCCGGCATCGCGGGTGAAGAATCGGTCCTCGCCGGCAGTACCCACGGACTCGCGCCGGAGCAGATCCACTCCCGCACGGTCGACGATCGAACCGATCTCTTCGCGCTCGGTGCCTTGATCGTTCGGCTCTTCAGCGGCGAAGAGCCCTTCGGCGCCTCGCGACTCTCCGAGCGTCTGCACCGGATCGAATTCGATCAGCCCGACGGGATCGACGCGCTGCCACGCGAGGTGGCCTCCCTCGTGCGGAGTCTGCTCGCGAAACGACCGACCGAGCGACCGGAGAGCGCCGACGCCGTGGCGCGCAGGCTCGAGGCGATTCGCCGTCGCGGGCGTTGGGGAGGCCGGATCGGGAAGGGCGTCGTCGCGATCGCAGGCTGCGTCGTCGCCAGCTGGCTCGGCTATTGCGAGTGGCGCGGTGACCAGATCGAACGCGCGATCGAGCGGGAGGAGCGGCAGCACGCGGCGGCGATCGCTCGGCAGGTCGAACGCGCGGAAATCCTCTCGAGCGGCGCCCTCACCGCCATGCTCACACCCGACCTTCCAGCAGACGAGCGGCGTGCCCACGCCGACCGGCTCGAGGGCGTGGCGAACCGCATCGCCTACGAGCGCCGCCACCACGCCGAAGCGATCGCGGCGTGGCGTGCGCGCCTCGACGGCCTGCGTCCCTTCCGCCCTTCGCGCTGGCTCGAGGCGTCGGCACCCGGCGAGATCGACGCACCTGCGCTCGCTCACGTCGACGCTGGCACGGCCGCGCGATCCGCCCCGCGAGAGGCGGATGGCCCCTCGAGCGAGGGCCGCCGCGTCGTCGATCCCGGTCACCGACTGGCGGCAGCCGAACGCGCAGAGCTGCTCGAGCAGATCGATCTGCTCGCGCGCGAGTTCGCGCTGCGGGTCGATGTCCAGATCGATGCGGACCTGCAGCCGCCGGGCCGGCTCGAGCCGATCGAGCTCGACGCTGCGCGCGATTCTCTCGCGCCGCTGCGACTGCGCGTATCGCTCGATCTCGTCGGAGAGCGCGCAGCGGGCGTCATCGAAGCGAGCCCTGCCCTCGAGCCTCTGCTCCCGGATGCCCTGCTCGGCGCGCTGCTGCGCGAACAGATCCTGCCGCTGGCAGCGCGCGGCGAGACGGCGCTCGGTCTGCGGCTCGGCTTTCGCGTCGTTCGGGAGCGGCTGCGCAGCGCGTTCGCGGGCACCGAGCAGGACGCGACACGCGGATCGACGGACGGGCTGGATCCGCATCTCATCGCGCCGATCCCCTCGCGAGCACCCGGGCCCGGGCGATTCGCAGGGGCTGGCGCCGAAGCCGACTTCGACCTACACCGCGATCGCGCGCGGCTGGCGCTCGAAGGCCAGCTCGACGAGGCCGAACGATCGCGCCTCGCGGCTGGCGCCAGCGTCGACGAAACCTGGCGCCGTTTCGACCACTGGCTCTCGCTCGAAACGCTCGACGCCGAAGTCGGCCTCTTTACGAGGGCCTCGCGCGAGATTCTGCGCGGCTGGCCCGCCAGCCGGCCCTATTGGCGCTCGATTCGACGCGATCTCGCTACACCCGAGCACGTGACGATCGAACGGGGCGACCGCGCCCTGCTCTACACACCCGCGCGGCCCGAGATACCGCCCAGCTTCTTCCGGCGCACGCGCGTCGGATGGCAGCTCGACCTCGCCGCGCAACGCACACACCTACTCGGAATCGCCGGTGACCAGCGACACTGGACCTTCCGAGACGTCGAGGGGGAAGGTCTCGTCGCGTTCGGAGACGATCTCGTCGTCCAGGACGGCCTGATCCGGCTCGCGCCGCGCCCCTGAGTCGGCGCCGGGGCAAAGGGCGCCGGGGCAAAGAAAGGCGAACGACTCACCAACCCCAACTTCCGGATCTCTCTCAGCGCCCCGTATTCCTTCGCGTGCCACCTGCAAAGACGGTTCGCCCGCGTGCAATCGTCTCGACGACGTCGATCCCGCTCAATTCGTCGACCGGAACCGAGCGCGGATCACGCGCCAGGACGACCAGATCGGCTCGCTTCCCCGGCGAGATCGAGCCCTTCCGATCCTCCTCGAAATACTGATAGGCGGCCCCCAATGTGACGGCATGCAGCGCCTCCTCGACGCCGATCCGCTCGTCTTCGCCCAAGACGACGCCGCGACGTGTCTTGCGTCCGACGGCGACCTCGACGAGGCGCATCACGTCGGGTGGAACGACCGGGGCGTCGTTGTGGATCGTGAAGGGAAGCTCGCGCTCCAGGGCCGAGCGAAGGGGACTGATCCGCATGGCGCGCTCGTCCCCGAAGCTCCGGCGATGCCAATCACCCCAGAAGAAGGGGTGGGCGGCAAAGAAGGACGGAACGATTCCGAGGCGTTTCATCGCGTCGAGCTGGTCGGGACGTGTGAGCTGTGCGTGGATCGTCACCGAACGATGGTCCCTCGGGCCGCTGGCGAGCGCCGCCTCGACGCCCTCGATCATGAGATCGATCGCAGCGTCACCGTTCGCATGGGCCAGAATCGGGATCCCCGCCTCGATCATTCGCGCGACCTGCTCCTTGTAGTAGTCGGGCTGCACCATCGGATAGGCGACGTAGTCGGCCGGCGCACCTGGCGGCGCCTCCGCATAGGGCTGCGTCACCCAGGCCGTTCGGCCCTGGGGTGATCCATCGAGAACGAACTTGACGCCCGCAACGCGAAACCCGCCGACGTATTCGCGGCTGAAGCCGAGCGTCGCCAGGTCGATCGGCGCCTCCGGATCCATCGCCGTCGGGAATGCGGCGACGTCGACGGCGAGCGGGCGCACCGCCGCCAACGCGCGAAGGCCCGCAACGACTCTCGGATCCGAGGCTCCGTCCTGGATCGTCGTGATGCCGTACGCCGCGTGGTAGTCGATCGCGCGCGCGACCTGCATGGCGAAGGCCGCAGGCGTTGCGCCGTCTTCGCCGCCCATCGCGTGTAACAGCCCCGCGTGCGCCGCCGTCTCCTCGAGCACGCCGTTCGGAGTACGCGTACCGGGACGGCGCCTGATCACACCGCCATAGGGATCTTCGGTCGATTCGTCCATGCCAAAGACGGCGAGCGCGGCGGAGTTCGCCGTCACGAGATGTCCCGAGACGTGCAGGATCACGATCGGATGCGCACGCGAAGCCCGGTCGAGATCGTCGCGCGTCGGATGGCGACCTTCGGCCAGCAGCGAGTCGTCATAGCCGTAGCCCATCACGAACTCACCCGGCGGGATGTTCGCCGTCGCGATCCGGGTCCGGAAGGCCGAGACGATGTCCTCGATCGACTCCATCGGTCCGACGGGCGGCGACGAGGCGTTCAGCAGGTCGAGCAGCTGCATCACCAGCCCGAGATGCCCGTGCGTGTCGATGAAGCCGGGCAGGAGCGCGTGGTCTCCCAGCTCGATCACACGGGTCGCCGGACCGATGAGCGGCGCGACCGCACGCCGCGAGCCGACGCGCAGGATCTTGTCGCCGCGAACGGCGACGGCGCTGGCGCCCGCGGTCTCCGGATCGAAGGTCAGGATGTGTTCGCCCCGAATCACGAGATCGGCCGCCCCTTCCTCGGTCCGCCCTCCCAGGCCGAGACAGCCGACGACACCCACGGCCAGGAAGCCCACGAGGCACGCGAGCACGACCCCGCTCGCGGTCCCGCCCGACGCGCCTCTCGCGACGCGTCGCACCCGCCGGTCGGTCGTTGGCGTCGATCGGCGGCGGCTCGTGGATTCGGGGCTGGTCATCGTACGGATTCCTCGAGATGAGACATGGCTACGGGCTGGGGGGCGTCGCCAATGAAGGCGCGCCGTCGATCTACCGGGGCGACGCAGCATAGAGCGGTCGATTCGCGTGCGCTTGAAATTCGTTCTCGGGACCTCGATAGTTGGCGACACCGAGCCGGCGGGCCCGAGATCCCCGGTCCCGTGCTCCCGAAAAGGACGCGAAGACCGAGCCCGGCCAGATTCGACGACGGAGAATCGCACGATGAGCGCCTATCGCGAACGGCCCGCCTGGCTCCGGCGCCTCAATCGATTCGGCCCCGCGACTGGCGACGCGCGCTTCGTCGTACCGCTCGACCCGGATGACCTGCTCGCGACGGCGCGCGCCTCCACGGGCCTCGACGAGGTCGGCGACGCGTTCTACCTCGAGACGTTCGAGCGGCGGATCCGTTCGATCGATGAGGACGCTCAGGCCCACGTGCTCGGGCGACTGCTCTGCCGGGCGGAGGCACTCCGCGTCCTGCAGACGCGACTGCGACTCGTGAAGGCCTGGACCGACGAGCCGCGGATTCTCGACGAGAAGATCGAGCGACCCATCTTCGTACTGGGTCCGCCGCGCACGGGCACGACGATCCTGCTCGAGCTGCTTGCGCTCGATCCCGGTCTGCGCGCGCCGATCGCATGGGAAGCCCAACATCCCATCCCACATGGCGCGGCGTCGGATCCCGCAGGCGCGATGGCGCTCGCGGAGGCCGAGCACGAGCTATGGATGGACATCCAGCCCGAGATGCAGACGCTGCACGAGATGCGCAGCGATCTACCCTGCGAGTGCGTCCATTTCATGGCGCTCGACTTCGGCGCCGGCTACTGGTCGATGCAATACGCGTGTCCCAGCTTCGCGGCCTGGGCGGAGGGACAGCCCGAGGTCGTGCCGCGCACCTATCGGGAACACCGCCGCTTCCTGCAGACCCTCCAGCACGGACAAGGGCAGCGACCCTGGCTGCTCAAGACGCCGGGCCATCTCTCGACGCCGGAGGCACTCTTCGCCGAATACCCGGATGCAATCGCGGTCCACACCCATCGCGATCCCCAGAAATTCGCCGCCTCCGCCGCCAGCACGATGGCCATGCTGCACTGGCTGCGCAGTGACGCGGTCGATCCTCGATTCTACGGCCAGCTCGCGTTGGCAGGCTTCTCGTTCATGGTGAAGAACGTGATGGCGCTGCGGCGGAAGGGCGTCCTGCCCGACGACCAGTTCGTCGACAGCCATTACCTCGATCTCATCGAGGATCCCGTCGCCGCGATCCGCAAGATCTACGATCGCGCCGGACTCGCTTGGCCGCGCGGTCACGCCGATCGCATCACGGCCTATCTGCGCGACAAGCCGAAAGGGAAATTCGGACGACACCGCTACTCGCTCGAGGAGTACGGTCTCGATCGACCGGCCGTCGACGCGGCCTACGCCGAGTACGTCGACTATTATGGAATCCGATCCGAAGGGACGGAAGAAGACTGAACGGGCTCGTGGAGCCTCGCACGTCAGAGCCGTAGGTAAGAGCCCCTCACACAGGAGTCGAACGATGCGCCCCCATCTCATCGCGACCACGCTCGGCGTGGCGATCCTGCTCGGCTGCGTGTCGGGTCCGAGGATTCGGCACGAGCACACGCTCGTGCCGGGAAAGGCCCATCATCCGGGAATCGAGCGGGCGCTCGTCATCCCGATCAACGCGCTGATCGAGCGACCCACCGGTCTCGACGTCGCAGACGACCGCCTCGGCTCGATCATCGTGCGCCAGCTCGAAGCCCACGGACTCCAGGTCGAGCAGACCAGTCGGACTGCGTTCCGGCGCGCGGAAGCGGCGGCGGCGAAGCGCGTGCACGCGCGTCTCCTCTCCGGCGAGCCCGGCAGTACCTCGCGCGAGGTCGAGCTCGCCGACGTGATTCCCGAGCTGCTCGGCGAGCTCGGCTCGTCCGCCCAGATCGTCGTGTTCCCGAACATCGTCGTCCGAGGCGCGGACTATTCCGGGGGTCAGACCGTGCGATGGGATGGGGTCCGACGACGCGAGCGCGGCACGCGTGGAGGCGGGATGACCGGTACGACGAGCGCCGCGTCGCTCTTCACGTCGATCCATTCGGCCGACGGGCTCGAGGTCTTCTCCGGCTACGGCGGATTGGACCTGATCTATCAGCTCAACATGTCCGAGCGCAAATACGAGCTGCGACCCGATCTCTTCGAGGACGAGAAGAATCTGGCCGAGGGCGTCTGCATCTCGTTCCATCCCTATTTCGGGGACGACGTCGACTGCTGAGTGGGTTGCGCCGACGCGGGTCGACCCCTGCTAGGGACCCAGCCGGAGGCGCGGCAGGAGCCCGTCCGAGGAGCTTCCCTCGATCGGCGGATCCGGCACGAAAGAGCCGCTGGGCTCCAGATACCGGGTCAGATTGCGCCGCACGGCGCGCGCCACGATCACGCCCTCGAGTCCCCTTGGCGAATGGGCCATGCCTTCGACCTCGAGCGATTCGAACTCGCGACCGAAGAGCTCGAGCATCAGCATCATACGATGGGCGTGGTCGGGATCGACGCGACGATCCTCCGTTCCGTAGATGAAGAAGACCGGCACCTCGATCTCGTCGACATGATAGGCGGGGGAGGCGTCGACGAGTCGACCGCGCTCGGTCTCCAGATCACCCACGTGTTCCTCGTAGAATGCGAGCGAGCGTTTCGAATCGGCGATATCGCTCGAGTCGTAGAGGAGCGGGATGTCGCTCACACCGTTGATGCTGATCGCGCAGCGATAGAGCTCCTTGTGCCGAATCACGCTCGCGAGGGCTGAAAAGCCGCCGTAGCTCCCGCCGACGATACAGAGACGCGAGCCATCGACCTCGGGGAGTGCTCGCGCATGCTGAACCGCAGCGTCGATGTCGTCCTCGATCCCTCGCGCCCACTGCTTCTTGCCGGCAGCTCGATATTCGAGACCGTAGCCGCTGGATCCGCGATAGTTCGGCTGCAGCACGGCGAAGCCCCAGCTCGCGAGGTATTGCACCATCGGGTCGAAGACACGGCGATCGCGCACGCCGATCGGCCCGCCGTGCGGCATCACGACGAGCGGTGCGGGTCGGGACGAAGAGCGGGGCCGAGTCAGGAAGGCCTCGACCTCGGTCCCATCGGCCGATTCGACGACGAAGGCGTCGACGGGCGAGAGCCGATCGCGATCGATCTGCGAGCGACCGGATCCGACGGGAATCGTGCGATTCGCCGCGACGTCACGCACGTAGAACTTCCCCGGCTCGGTCGCGCTCGCCACGCGAAACAGGAAGAGCTTGCGATCGGGCGTGGCGCCCTCGACCTCGATCGCCTCGAAGGGGAACGCGTCGCCGAGCAGCGGTGCGAACCGTTCGCGATAGCCCGCGAGATAGCTCCAGCGCTGGAGGCCATCGGCTTCGTAGCCCCCCGCGATGATCTCGTGAGCCACTTCGTCGACCAGAACGGAGTTGACGTCGACGTCGGACCGCCGCAGGAGCGTCTCTCCGAATTCGCCGCTCTCCGCATCGAACGTGTGAAGGCCGAGGGTGTCTCCGCCGCGATAGGCGAAGACGACGATCGACGCCTCGTCGGCGGAGAGATATACGGGCACCAACTCTGCCGCGTCATCGTCGTCCGAGTAGGCGTAGACCTTCTCGAAGCTGCCGCTGGCCGGCTTGCGATACAGGATCGAGTAGCCGTCGTCGTCACGGCGCCAGGCGACGCGCGGCTCCCCCTTGCGATCGACGAGCCAACGATGCGCGGTGCCCCGAATCGTCGCGAGCCGCTCGCCGGGCCGAATCTTCCGACCGCGGCGATCGCGATCCTCACCGTACGTGACGAGCTCGTCGATCGTCAGCCGATAGACGCTGTTTCGCCCGTCGTAGTCGAACTCCCAGAGGACGCTGTCGGCCTCGAGGGGAAGCGGATCGACGAGTCGGCCACCGGCCTCGACCCAGCGCTTCGAAGCCGTGAGCCTGGCGCCCAGCATCTCCAGACGGATCACGAGCACGCGCTGCCACCCCGACTCGCTCGCGAAGGAGGCCAGCAACGAATCGGGTCCGATCCATCTGATCCCCAGCAATTCCGCTTCCGTCGCGAAGACGGACACCGTCTCCGGCCGCCCGATCCGCTGGGCGAGGATGCCGTTCACACGCCCGCGCGAAGCCTCGGCCGCTGCCCAGGCTCCCGTCGGACTCAAGAGAACGCGCTGGATTCCGTCTCGCGAATAGAGCGCCTCGGCAGAGAGACCGACGGCGCGCACGTGCGTCGGCAGGGACAGGGCGAGCGTCATCGTCCCGACCACGAGAGCGAGCCGGGCCGGCCACGCGCTCCCACGCCGGGGACGTCCGACGGGCACCCGTCCCCTTCGTGCTTTCCGCGCGCTCATTCGCGCGACTCCCTTCGCAGACGATCCCGCTCGCTCGTGTAGTGGTCGAGGAATCCGTCTTCGCCGGGTCCCGCGAAACGGATCGGAAACGCCTCGAGAAGCCCGGCATGGGTCTGCTTGAGCGCGCGAATCGCCATGGCCGAGTGATTGCGATTGCGGATCGAATAGCCCCGGGCGACCGACCGGACGGCGGCTTGGCTGGTCACGATCAGCTCGCCCGGATAGTTGATCTTGCCGGACTCGAGGACGAACTCGAACTCGGCCCTTCTGACCCAGTCGTCGTCGCGACGCCGCGCGTCGTACCGAGCGAGGTCGATCGTCTCGACGCGACCGACGCGCGCCGCCGGCCGCAAGCGTACCCACGCGTTGCGGCCGGCGGGCGCTCGTACGATCCAGATATGCCGGCCTTCGGGCAGCGACGTCGCCACGCGACCCGAAGCGAGGTCGATCCAGTCGAGCGGAATCTCGCTGTCGACGTGCACGATCATCAGCGCTTCGCGTGGACCGAGCGCGGGGCTCCCCGGCTCGACGGCGTCCGCCGGGGCCAGGATCGAGCCGGGCGGAACGACCTCGAGCATCCGACCCGAACATCCCGATAGCGCATGGGCCAATATGGACAGGGCCAGCACGGTGCGCAGGCGCGTAGACGGAGCTTCGGGATACACGGTACGAGCGTAACGCGATCCCGTTCGAGCGACTAGCACGCTAGGCTGTCGCCAGGCCGAGCCCCTGCCCCCACCCCGGAGACGTGCCCATGTCGACCGCAAGAGCAACGCGACCCGAGATCCTGATTCGTAACGCGGATGTCGCCGACGGCACCGGCGCACCACTGGCGAGGGCCGACGTCGTCGTCGCGACGGGGCTGATCGCCGAGATCGCACCCGCCGGAACGCTCGACCCGACGACGGCGGACGAGGTCTTCGAGGCCGAGGGACTCCTGCTCACGCCGGGCTTCATCGACCCGCATACCCACTACGACGGGCAGGCGACCTGGGACGATCGATTGGCGCCCTCGGCAGATCACGGCGTCTCGACCGTCGTGATGGGCAATTGCGGCGTCGGCTTCGCGCCCGTCCGGCCCCACCACCGGCAGGTCCTGATCGACCTGATGGAAGGCGTCGAGGACATTCCGGGCGCGGCGCTCCACGACGGAATCGAATGGGCCTGGGAGAGCTTTCCCGAATACCTGGACGCGCTCGCTTCGAAGCCGCGCGCCGTCGAGGTGGCCGCGCAGCTCCCGCACGGGGCGCTGCGTACCTATGCGATCGGCGACGCGGGGCCCGTCAATGGCCCGGCGACGGACGCGCAGGTAGCGGAGATGGCGCGCCTCGCGAGCGAGGCCGTGGACGCGGGCGCCGTCGCCTTCTCGAGCAATCGCATTACGTTGCACACCTCGACTTCGGGGGAGGCAGTGCCCGGCACCTTCGCGGAGGCTCGCGAAGTGAACGCGATCATGAAGGCAGCCACGGAGCACCGGCCCGGCCTCTTCCAGGTCGTACCGGCCGGCTTGATGGGCGAGGATCCGGATGGCTTCCGGCGAGAGATCGACTTCTACCGCTCGGTCAGTCTCGAGACGGGCTGCACGGTCCTCTTCACGATCGCCCAGAACAACGTGCAGCCCACGCTCTGGCGCGAGCTCTTCGAGCTGGCCGAGAAGGCGAATGCCGACGGTGCCCGACTCGTACCGATGACGATCAACCGACCGGGTGGCCTGCTCCTCAGCTGGGAGACCTTCCACCCCTTCGTCGACCGCCCGAGCTATCTCGAGATCGTCGATCGGCCACTCGCGGAACGCGTCGCCCTGCTACGCGAGCCGGCGCGCAGGCGGCGGATCCTCGACGAGCCGATCGCGACGCCGATGTTCGCGCACGCCGCTTCGATCATCCTGAGCAGTCTCGGCAGCACGTTTCTCCCGCCCGCCGACGGCGAATCGCTCGCCGAGCCCGACCCGGGCACCAGCCTGGCGCGACGGATCGAAGCGAGCGGCGCGACGCCGCTCGCGGGCATCTACGACGCTCTCTGCGACGCCGCCGAGGCGCCGGGGGGACCCGGCTTCCTGCACGTCTTCATGGGGAACTACGCCGACGGCAATCTCGATGTCGTGCGTGAGATGTTGACGCGGCCGGGCACACTCGTCGGCGGTGGCGATGGCGGCGCGCACGTCACCGTGATCTGCGACGCCAGCTACCCGACCTACATGCTCGAACATTGGGTCCGTGATCGCGATCGCGGCGAACGCATCCCGATCGAGACGGCGATCCGGATGCTGACCCGGGACCCCGCCGAGCTCTTCGGCATGACGGATCGGGGGCGCATCGCCCAGGGACTCCGCGCCGACCTCAATCTGATCGACCTCGCCCGGATCCGACTCGGCCGCCCGCGCGTCGAGCACGACCTGCCGAGCGGCTCACCTCGACTCCTGCAAGATGCCGAGGGCTACGTCGCCACGTTCGTCGGCGGTCAGGTCACGAGTCGGGCCGGGGTCGATACGGGCGCGCGACCGGGCGGGCTCTTCCGGGGCTGAGGCGCGCTCGTCGGTCCACGTCGCGAGCGGCCGGCCAGCACGAGACCCGCGATCGCGAGCGCGGTCGCGAGTCCGGGCTCGGGCACGGTCAGGCCGGGGTCGGTGTTCTGGACGAACTGGTAGAGGCCGTTCGTGATCAGGCGCCCATCGATCGCAACGGCAGAGATCCCTGCGGTCGCGAGTGCAGCTGAGCCGTTCGCTTCGTCGGCCAAGGCCTGAGCGACGCTCGCGGCAGACTCGCCCGGACTCGTCGTCGCGACGGCGAGCACACCACTGATCACGACCTGGATCTCTCCGCCCTGCCCGGTCCCCGTGATCTCGATCTCGTCTTCGAAATCACAGGTGGCATAACAGCCGTCGCCCGAAATTCCGTTCGCGTCGTCGCAGGCCTCGGATCCCACGCGCACGGAGTCGCCACAAAAGGCCGCCGCCGCCCCATCGAGGGAGAGGATCCAGACGGCGCCGCGCACGTCGCCGCCGTCGTCATCGGAGACGGCCGCGACGGCCATCTCGGCGACGCCGTCGAAGTCGAGATCGCCGAGCGAGGCGGCCGAGCGACCGAAGAGATCGCCGTCGTCGAGACCCGACGAGAAGCCGCCCTGCACGTCGCTGATCTTTTGGTGGCTCGAGACGGTGCCGTCGGCCGCGAGGAAGAGCAGCCAGAGCGCACCGCGTCCCACGCCGCCGTCGTCGTCGGACTCGGCCCCGACGGCGACGTCGGGCACGCCATTGCCGTCGAGGTCGCCCACGGCCGAGACCGATCGGCCGAAGAGATCGCCGTCGTCGAGCACGCCCCGGAAGCCACCTTCGAGGTCGCTCAGCTTCTGATGCTCCGCAACGGTACCGTCTGCGTTCAGGAAGAGGATCCAGACCGCGCCCCGAAACGCGCCGCCATCGCTATCGGAGTCCGCTCCGACCGCGAGGTCGACATTGCGATCGCCGTCGAGGTCGCCGATTCCGGCGACCGCGCCTCCGAACTGATCGATGTCGTCGAGCACGCCGGTGAAGCCGCCCGCGGTATCGCTGATCTTCTGGTGACTCCTGACGCTGCCGTCCGCCATCAGGAAGAGGATCCAGACGGCGCCGCGCGCGTCGCCGCCGTCGTCGTCGAAGACGGCGCCGACCGCGAGATCTCCGACACCATCGAGGTCCAGATCGCCGAGCGAGGCAACGGAATCGCCGAACTGATCCCCATCGTCGAGCACGCCACCAAAGCCGCCGGTCGTGTCGCTGATCTTGCGATGGTGGTCGACCGTGCCGTCGGGATTCAGGAACAGGATCCAGACGGCGCCGCGCCGGTCGCCACCATCGTCGTCCTGGAAGGCGCCGACGGCGAGATCGCCAACACCGTCGCCGTCGAGGTCACCGAGCGAGGCGACGGCGCCACCGAAGCCGTCGTCGTCGTCGAGGACGCCCGTGAAGCCGCCCTCGGTATCGCTGATCTTCTGATGGGATGCGACGCTGCCGTCTCCGTTCAGAAAGAGGATCCAGACGGCCCCGCGACCGGCACCGCCGTCGTCGTCCGATCCGGTTCCGACCGCGAGATCCGCAACGCCGTTGCCATCGAGATCGGGCAGCGGTGCGAGCGCGGTCCCGAAGAGATCGAAATCGTCGAGCACGCCGGCGAAGCCACCCGCGGTATCGCTGATCTTCGCTTCGCCGAGCACGCGGCCCGGCGCGACGCTGAGCGAGGTCGCCTCCGCATCGAGCGTGCCGGAGCGGAAGATGCCGTTCGTGACGACGCGATTCGCCTCCGCCTGCGCCGACACACCCGCCGCCATCAGGACGCCGTCGAGATTGATACCCGTCGCGAGTCGTTGGGCAAGCAGTGTCGGTCCGTCTCCGATCGAGACCGCGGTATCGCGGATCACGCCCGAGACATCGACCGAGAGCACTCCGGAGCTAGCGGCCGTCCCGAACAAGCGCAGCTCGTCTTCGATCGCGCAGGTCGAATCGCAACCGTCGCGACTCTGGCCGTTGCCGTCGTCGCAGGCTTCGCCGGGATCGAGGACACCATCGCCGCAGATCGCCATGGACCCGTCGAGGTAGAGCACGTAGACAGCACCGCGATCCAGCCCGCCGTCGTCGTCGAGGGGGGCACCGACCGCGAGCTCCGTCACGCCGTCGCCGTCGAGATCGCCGAGCGCCGTCGCCCCGCTCAGGAAATCGCCGTCGCCCAGGCCGCTTCCGAATCCGCCCGTATCGGCGCCGATCTCCGTCTCGCCAACGACCGTGCCGTCATCGTCGAGAAAGAGGACCCAGACCGCACCCCGATCGGAGCCGCCGCCATCGCGCCCCGCTGCGCCGACGGCGACGTCGGGATGGCCGTCGCCGTTCACGTCACCGAGTCGCGCGAGCTGCCGCCCGAAGCGGTCGCCGTCGAAGAGCGTGCCGCCGAAGCCGCCCTGCGTGCCATCGATCTTCTGATGCGCCTTCACGCGGCCGTCGTCGTTCAGGAAGAGGACCCAGACGGCACCGCGATCCATTCCGCCCGCGGCATCGAGATCGGCGCCGACGACGAGATCCGGCACACCGTCTCCGTCGAGGTCACCGATCCCGGCCGTCGAGGCGCCGAAGCGATCGCCCGCCGTGACGACACCCGTGAACCCCCCGGCCGCACTCGCGATCTTCTGAACGTGATGGACGCGACCGTCGGGCAGGAGGAAGAGGATCCAGACGGCGCCCGTATCGGCACCACTGCCGGCATCGCCCCAGCTTCCTACCGCGAGCTCCGTCGTCCCGTCGCCGTCGAGATCGCCGAGCGCCGTCGGCATCCCGAAATGATCGCCGTCCGCGAGATCGGGCGTCACGCCCCCCACGAGATCCGAGATCTTGGTCTCGGCGGCGACCGTGCCATCGCTCGCCGGGAAGAGAATCCAGACGGCGCCTCGCGCCGCGCCGCCATCGCCGTGATTCTCGGCGCCGACGGCGAGCTCGGAGATGCCATCGCCGTCGAGATCGCCGAGCGCTGCGATCTGCGAACCGAACTGGTCGCCGCTCGCGAGACTGCCCGAGAACCCGCCCGTGGTCGCGCTGATCTTCTGGCGGCCGGCGACCGTGCCATTCTGGTTGAGGAACAGGACGAATACCGCGCCGGCATCTCCGACCCCGTCATCGTCCCGATCGGCCGCGACCGCGAGATCCGCGATGCCATCGCCGTCGACGTCCCCGAGCCCCGCGGCCGAGATCCCGAAGCGATCGCCATTCGAGAGCACGGCACCGAGCCCACCGGTCGTGGCGCTGATCTTCTGCTTCGAGATCACTTCGCCGGGCGCCCCGAGCACCGGGCTCGAGATCGTCACCAGGGACACGACCGCCAGGAGCAGCCGGACCGACGCACGGGTCGGCCGACGAACGAGCCGGCGGCGCGAAGCGCGGGTACGCAGCACGGAACCCTCCTCACGATCGGCTCGACGACCGGGCCCGATGGGGTCCTGTCGAGACCGATTTCGCGACGGGGGGTGCGCCGGCAGTTTGACATACTCGCGACGCGGCAGCTCACCCGAGCCCGGACACGCCGCTGCGTCGGCCTACGCCGCGGGCGGGCTCACTTTGGGCGACCGCAGACGACGCACGATCGACATGCATGTCCCCGCGAGCACGAAGGCGAGAACGATTTGCGTCGGATAGGAGAGGATCGGGACCGGCGGCGACGTCAGCTCGATGTCGAAGCGGGCGGGCGGCGTGACGGGTCCGAACAGCGCCGTCGGAAGCTGGCCCGTCGGATCGCTCACCCGAATCTCCACGGCGCCGGGCAGTCCGTCGATCAGGTAGCCCCCATCGTCGCCGCTACGAGTGGTCGCCACGACGTTCCCACCGACGAGCGCCGCCAGCTCCAGACCGCCGACCCCGACGCTCCGTGACGTCACCTTTCCGAAGAGGAGCGACGGCGAATCGACCGGCGCGAAGACGACCCGTGCAGTCGCGTTGAAGGGTCCCACGTTCGAGACCTCGACGCCGTTGCGATCCTCGGCCAGGGCAATTGCACTCGCATCGGCGCGCAGCGCGTAGAAGCCGGCCGGCAGCAGCCCCGACGCCGGAAGCGGTGTGCCGTCGCCCTCCGTGAACCCGGCCGTGCCGCCACCGGGTGCCGAATCGACGACGCTCTCGACCGAATACTGCGTGTCCGACGTGATCTGCCAGGAGACGACGACGGTCGCCGTCCCGACCCCAGAAGCCGTGTTCTGTTGGTTGCCGCCGACCGAGCTCGCGCTGGCCTCCGCGAAGACACGTACCTGGCCGCCCGTCGTCGATCCGGACGCTTCCGCTTCAGCCGATGCGCTGGCCGCATAGCCGGCGAAGGAGCAGGAGGCCTGCGCCTGCGTCGCACCCCCGCCGCCGTCACTCTCGTTGCAGCCGAGCGTCTGCGCCGTCGCCAATCCCAGGATCGACGTGCCCTGAAGAAAGACCTCCGCGGTCGATCGACCGGGCAGGGCCGACGCGAGGAACAGCGCCAGACACGCCACGCACTTCGATCCGCCGTATCTCTTCACAGACCCCATGTCTGACCTCCGCACGATCTCTCCGGCCAGCCTAACATGCGTGGGGTCGATCGACCGACGGAAGATCGCGAATCGTTCGAGCGACGTATAGTCCATCCGTTCGCTCTTCACGTCGAAGTCGTTGGCTAGGCGTCGGTCTCGGAAATCGTCCCGGAGGTGTGCGACGCATCCTCGAGGTCGCTTGCCCGTCCCATCGAGACGAGGTAGGTCGCCGCACCCAGTCCTGCCGATCCGAAGGTCATGCACATGACCATGATCTGGTATCGAACGGCGATCAGGGGATCGACCCCCGACAGGATCTGGCCCGTCATCATGCCGGGCAGCGAAACGAGCCCCACGGCCAGGAGCGCGTTGACCTGGGGAATCAGGGCCGCTTCGAGCGCAACGCGGCGTGCCGCTTCGTACGCGACACCGCGGCCGCGCTCCGCCTCGAGCCGTTCTGCCGCCAGGCTGAGCGTGTTCATCGCGTTCGCGAAGATCATACCGGCGAGTGGTACGACGAATCGGGGCTCGAAGAATCTCGGCAGCTCGAGCACGGCCTGCGTGACGATCGCGAGCATGACGAGACCATTGACCGCCAGAACGCCCAACGCGATCAGGTAGACGCGCCAGCTCCGCCTGCGGATCGGTCGAAGAGCGATCCAGGCGGCGACTGCGATCATCACGACGAGGAGCGCCCCGATCACCTCGGGACGATCGGTTTCGAAGACGAAGGTCAGGCCATAGCCCACGGCCAGCAGCTGGACGAGCATGCGGAGATTCGCGTAGATCGCCTCACCCGCAGCGAGCGACCAACGCGCCATCACTCCGATCAAGACGACCGTCGGTGCGAAAGCGATCAGCAGGCTCAGCAGCGGGATCGGTGGGAGTGTATCGGCCACGGTCGGTGCTAAGGCTTCGCGTGTTCGACCTTCTCTCGCATCTCCTCGATGTTCGGAATGTCGCCCTCGCCGTAGCCGGGCATGATCTGGTTGTAGCCCTGGTAGGGACCGATCAGCTCACCCGCGCGCGGGCTGTAGTGCTGAACGTAGATCGTGCGTCTCCGCGCGGCGCCGGTCGGCGGCGGTCCCGCATGGAGTCCACACCCGAAGTGCACGGTCGCATCACCCGGCTCGGCCTCGATCGCGACGACGGGGTAGTTCTCGGGCGTCATCCGATCGGGCACGTTGTGGTAGGCCTTGCCCCAGCTTCCCGCGATCATGTGTAGCTGGGAGCTCTTCGGACCGGCTGCATCGACCTGGATTCCGACCAGGACGCAGGGACAGGTCGTATGACAAGCACCGAAGCCGCAATCGGTGTGGTAGGCGAGATTCGCGAACCCGCTCGCGTCGTCTTCGAGCCCCGCCTTCTTGACGACCGCGAGGATGCCCTCGATCCGATCGGGGACGGGGACGACCTCTTCTTTCGAGAGCGCGACGAGCTCGCGCGTGCGCGGGTGGTCGTAGAGCGCGGCGATCGTCTCCGATTTGTCCGACAGATAGGTCAGGCGGTAGGGGAATCGATCGCCCTTCGCGTCGGTCGCCCACCAGGCGTAGAGATCCTCGCGGGCCTCAGCGCAGACGCGGTCGAGCTCCCGCCCGAGTGCATCGACATGAGTCTTCTCGTAGGCGTCCTTCACGACCAGGAAGCCCGTCAGCCGCAAGAAATGCGAGAGGTCTTCGGGGTCGTCGTCGATCCGGAACTTGCGCTGCAGATCGAGGGGATCTCCGTGTCGATCGACGAAATCGATCGACGCGGGATCGTAGATCGGCCGTCCCGAGTACATACAGCGAATCGCAGGCTCCCAATCGTCCCAGGAGTCGAAGTCGCCACGGACGAACCGAACCGCGTTGCCGTAGAGCAGCCCGAAGCGCGTGCGGTACTCGTAGAGGTAGTCGAGCCACGATTCGTGATCGACGATCTCGAGCACGGTTCGCGCATCCTTCGCCACACCCGCTTCGATTCGCACCTCGTCCGCGACGGCGCGATAGGAATACGCGCGACCGTCGGGCAATCCGATCGATATCGGCGCCTTGCCCCTCACGTCCCAGGCGACCTGCGCATTCACGCCCTCGGCGAGTCGACGCGGGAGCTCGGTCTCGTGAAACGAGTCGAAGTCGACCCAGGGAAGACCCGCACCACGATAGGTCCCGAAGGTCGTGTCACGCCCGATCTCGGAGGCGAGATTCGCTGCACTCATTCGTCGGTCTCCTCAGCGGGCACCGCGCACGAGGCGACCGGGTCGCGCACCCGTATCGGCGCCGCGCTCGCGCGTGATCTCGCCCGAAACGATCGTGTAGTCGTAGCCCTCCGCCTTCTGGAGCAGCCTCCGGCCGCCGGCGGGCAGATCGTGGACGAGCTTGATCGAGCGAAGCTGTAGCCGGTCGAAGTCGATCACGTTGAGGTCGGCCTTCTTGCCGACTTCGATCGTACCTCGGTCGGTCAGCCCGAACAGCTCGGCCGTATCCTTCGACTGCTTCTTGACGACCCACTCGAGCTCGAGCTTGTCGCCACGACTCCGATCCCGCGCCCAGTGGGTCAACATGAACGTAGGAATCGAGGCGTCGCAGATCATTCCGCAATGCGCACCGCCGTCCGAGAGCCCGGACACGCAGTAGGGATGGCTGATCATCTCGCGAATCACGTCGTGGTTTCCCTCGACGTAATTGAAGATCGGCATCATCAACATATTCGTGCCGTCTCCGGCGGCGAACAGGTCGTAGGCGACCTCGAGCGGCGGAACACCCTGTGCCTTCGCGATCGCCTCGACCGAGCGATCCTCCGTCGGCTCGTAGTCGGGCGGATCGCCGATCGCGTAGAGACGATGGAGCGTGACCGCGATCATGTCGGTCATGCCGTCGAAGATGTCGTCCGGATTCGGCGGGAGATTCTCCTCCGCGAGGATCGCCCGCTTGTTCTCCGGCTTGCGCATCTCGGCCGCCAGCTCCGCGAGCGATTCCGTCTCGTCGCGAAGCCGCACGAAGGTGGGCCGGCGGGCGAACGCGTGATGCGTCTGGAGCCCGATCATCAAGCCGAAGGGCCGCGCGGCGATCTGCGGGTAGAGACGCGCGCCCTGCTCCGCCGCCTCGATCGATTCCGTCATGATCTCCCGCCAGAGGTCGGGCTCCGCCTCGTTCTGGAGCATCGCGAAGGTCACCGGCCGCTCGATCTCGGCCGAGAGCTTCTTCATCCACTCGACCTCGCGCTTCGCATTGACGAGGTCCTGGCCATCGGCGCCCGCCGGTGCGAGCTCGAATACGCCCGCACCCGCGTCACGCAGGGCGTGGCCGAGACCGAAGAGCTCGTCTTCGGCGGCGAAGGTCCCCGGCACGGGCTCGCCGTCCATCGCGCGATGACCGAGCACGCGGCTCGTGCTCACGCCGAGTGCGCCGGCTTCGATCGCCTCGCGCGTGAGCCGGCGCATCTCCGCGATGTCCTCCGGCGTCGCTGGCTCGTTGCGCGCGCCGCGCTCGCCCATCACGTAGGCGCGCAGGGCGCCATGGGCGAGCTGGGTCCCGAAGTCGACGGCCGTGGTGCGCTTCTCGAGCGCGTCGAGATATTCCGGAAAGGTCTCCCACTCCCACTTGATGCCTTCGGCGAGCGCCGTACCCGGAATGTCCTCGACGCCCTCCATCAGCTGGATCAACCAGTCTTCCCGACCGGGCTTCACGGGTGCGAAGCCGACACCGCAATTGCCCATCACGACGGTCGTGACACCGTGTCCACCGGAAGGGTCGAGCAGATCGTCCCACGTCACCTGTCCATCGTAGTGGGTGTGCACGTCGACGAAGCCGGGCGTCACGATCCGCCCTCTGGCGTCGAGCGTCCGCGTGGCATCGCCGGAGATCGAGGCGCCGACCTCGACGATCTTGCCGTCCTTGATGGCAATGTCGCCCTCGTACGCGGGCCTACCGGTTCCGTCGACGATCCTGCCGCCCACGATCTTGAGATCGAACATCCTGGCTTCTCCTCGTGAATTCCGCGCGCCGCATCGGCTGGCGTCCCGACCGGGACAGTGTACCGCCCGGCCGCGAGATGACCGCTAGCTCCTGCCCGGCTCGCGCCAGTCGAGGATCGCGGTCGGCGACCAGCGCTCGTTCGTCGGCAGGACGGAGTCCCAGTCGGGCCAGAGTTCGCGTTGGCGCACGAACTCTTGCGCCATGAAATGCTGCCCGTTGTAGCGCGCCGCCTCGTCCTCGGTCGCGAGCCAGAGCACGGCCATGGCGGGCACCTCGATCGGACAGAAGAGCTCCTTCGGGTAGCCGAGCCGATGGCCCTGGGTGAAGAATCGCTCCGTCATCACGGGACCCGGATCGAGATCGAAGGCGAGGATCCCGTCGCCGTCGTGCTCGGCCGCGATTCCGTCGGCGAGCTTTCCGCAAGCCGCCTTGGAACAGTTGTACGATACGCCCGCGCCGCCCGCACCGGGGGGTCCCGCCTGCTTCGTGTAGTTGTGGCGAGTCGAGAGGTTGATGATGCGACCGCCGCCGGCCTCGATCATCCCGGGCAGGAAATGCTTCACGAGCGCGACCGGCGCCAGGAAGTTCGCCTGGATCTTGTCCGCGAACTCCGAGACCGGCGTGTCCTTGATCCAGGCGTTCGTGTACTTCCCCATCTCGTACATCGCGTTGTTCACCAGCACGTCCACGCCGCCCCACGCGTCCAGCACGCGGCGTGCACCGGCGTCGACCGACTCCGGGTCGAGCAGGTCGAGCTGAATCGCGAGCGCCGAGGCACCCAGCGATTCGACCTCTTCGCGCGTCGCGGCCAGGCTTCCGGGTAGTGGCGTCGGGTTGCCCTGCTCGTCCTGCTCGCGCCCTTCTCCTTCGACCGCCGTCCTGCCCGTGAAGGCCACGTCGAACCCGGCCCGCGCAAGCTCGCGACAGATGCTCTTTCCGATTCCCCGCGTCCCGCCCGTCACCAGAACACGCCCGCGCTCGGATCGCGGCTTCGGATCTCCACTCGCCATGCTTCGATTCTCCTGTCCGGCTCGCCCCGATTCTGGCAGACTCGCGATTCGAATTCGATTCCGGACCCCCAGAACTCGATGAGAGGTAACGAGAAGGAGAGGACCCCCAATGAAGCTCGTCGTCACCGGTCATGATTCAGGAGGAAAATCGACCTTCAGCCATGCGGGCGAGCCGCCCCGGTCGTCGTCGCCCGGAAGCTACGAGCTCTGGTCGACGCGCGGCCCGATCGTGATGCCCGATCCGACCGACCCAGCCGAGCCCGCATCGATCGGCTACTTCCCGGTCGAGGGTGAGACCGCCTTCAAGGTCGTGCGGGTACCCGGCCGCGCGGAGCGACCGACCGGCGATTTCGCGGCGGAGATGCCGGAAGAGCTGCGCAAGCACTTCGATCCCGACGATCCCGAGATGCACACGACCGACACGATCGACTACGTCGTGATTCTCGGCGGCACGGCCGATCTCGAGCTCGACGACGGTCGCAAGGAGCAGGTCGCGGCGGGCGACTGTGTCGTACAGCGCGGCACGCGTCATGCCTGGCGTGTGACGAGCGATGAGCCGCTCGTGTTGGCCGCGACTCTGATCGGGGCGAAACGCGTCTGACCCTGTCATTCGCGGAGTCGACCGCTAAGTTCCCGCCCCACGCGTTTCGCGCTCGTAGGAGGGGTGTTGATGGCAACCTTCGGATTGGTAGTCGGCGGCGGTCCAGCGCCAGGGATCAATGGCGTGATCGCAGCCGCCACGATCGCAGCGCGACGGAGCGGCGCACGCGTGATCGGTTGCGTCCAGGGCTTCGAGTGGCTGATGCAGGGCGACATCGATCACGTGATCGATCTCGACGAGTCGGCCGTGACGCGAATCCACGAGCAGGGCGGCTCGATCCTCAAGACCTCGCGTGCGAATCCGACGAAGGATCCTGCCGACCTCGATCGCGTCGTCGACAGTCTCGGTCGCCTCGGGATCGATCGGCTCGTATCGATCGGCGGTGACGACACCTGCTTCTCCGCCCGCACCGTCGCAGAAGCGGCCGGCGACCGGTTGCGCGTCGTGCACGTTCCCAAGACGATCGACAACGACCTGCCGCTCCCCCCCGGCGTCCCGACCTTCGGCTTCGAGAGCGCGCGCGCGACGGCGAGCGGCATCCTCTGCACGCTGCTCGAGGATGCGCGTACGTCCGGACGCTGGTTCATCATCACGATGATGGGCCGCAACGCCGGCCATCTGGCGCTCGGTGCTGGACATTCCGCCGGCGCGCCGCTCACGATCGTCGCCGAGGAGTATGCCGGGCGGAAGATCCGACTCGAAGAGCTGGCGCGGCGCGTCGAGGGCACGATCCTCAAACGGACGGCGATGGGCCTGCCGCATGGCGTGATCGTCCTCGCGGAGGGACTCGGCGAGTCGATCGATCCCGCCGATCTCGCGGCGCTACCCGATCTGCCACGCGACGAGCACGGCCATCTCCGACTCGCGGAGTTTCCGCTCGGCGCGCTCGTACGTGCACGCGTGCAGGATGCGCTCGCCCTGCATGGAATCAAGGCGACGATCGTCGTGAAGGACGTCGGCTACGAGTGTCGCTGCGTCGCACCCTGCGCCTTCGACCAGGAGTACACGCGCGAGCTCGGGGCCGGAGCGGTCGAGACGCTGATCTCGGGCGGCGGCCACGTAATGATCACACGTCAGGACGGACGGATCGTGCCGATTCCCTTCGACCAGATCCTGGATCCCGCGACGGGCAAGACACGCGTTCGCATGCTCGACACCAGCACGGAGTCCTTCGCGACCGCGATGCGACTCCAGACGCGGCTCGCCGACGAGGACTGGCAGGACGAAGCGCTGCGCGAGCGGCTCGCGGACGTGAGCGCGCTCGATCTCGAAGCGGTCGAGGCACGTTTGGGTCCGAGCGCTTCGATCGCGAGTCATTAGGTCGCGGACACGATTACGCGCGCTCAGGCCGTGGGCATCGGCTCGGGCGACACGTCGACGGCGCGCCTCGCAGTGCCACTCGGAAGCAGTAGAAGCAACAACGCCCCGACGACGAGGGCCGCGATCAGGCCATAGAGACCCAATCGATAGGCGCCCGTCGCATCGAAGGCGTAACCGAAGCCGAGTGGGCCGAGGAAGAGCAGCGGCAGCCCCACGAGGGCAGCGAGGCCGACGACCTGGCCGAACGACGCCGGGCCGAAGAGTCGTGCGACGAGTGCGCCGTAGACGGGCATCATCGATCCGCCGACGAGACCGAAGATGCCGAAGAGCGAGAGCGTCACCCCGTAGCTCGGCTCGAAGGAGAGCACGAAGAGGCCGCCGACGAGCAGCGCGATCAGCGCGACGAAGAGCAGGCGCGGGTGGATCCGGTCGGCCAGCGGACCGAACACGAGCGGCCCGGCAACGGCACTTCCCGCCTGAACCACGGCGACGACCGAAGCCGCCTCGGCGGTCGCGCCGAAATGCATGATGTAGGGAATGGCGTTCGCACCCAGGATCAGACCGGTCCCGGCGAAGGGTGCCACCCCGAGCGCCGCGAGCCAGAAATCGCGACTGCGGACGATCGATCGCGACTGCCAGATCGGAAGCGCTTCGCCCTCGTTCGCCGACTCGCCGTCCGCGCCCGGCGGCTCGGCGACCGCGGCCGAATCGCCGTCGGGGAACTGGCCGACATCGGCCGGGCGATCGATGATGCCGAGCCGAACCGCAGGCAGGCCGATCGCGAGCGTCACCCCCGCGAAGCCCACCAGCGTCGTGCGCCAACCGACGGCGCCGATCGCGAACGCCGCAAGCGGGACGACGAGCGCAGGGCCGAGGGGACCGCCGGCGTTCGTGATCCCGAGCGCACGACCGCGCAAGCGCTCGAACCAGTTCGCCATCGCCGTCGACGACGCCATCGGTCCCAGCATCGCCATTCCGACGGCACAGCCGCCGCCGAATAGCAGACCGACCTGCCAAAGCGCGCTCGCACGCGACAGCAGGAACAGACTCACGGCGAGCACGACCGCGCCGATCGTCATCACGCGTCGAATCGAGTCGCGGTCGAGCAATCCGCCCACGATCGGCATCGCGAGGTTCATCACGACCGTGAAGAGCGAGACGCCGAGATTGAAATCGGTCGCCGACGCACCGAGCTCGGCGCCGAGCGGCGCAGCAAAGAGGCCGACGGCACCGATCGTGAACCCGATCGCGACGGCCTGGGTGACGACGCCAGCCGTGCAGACGCGCCAGCCGGAAAACGCGGGATGGGGGGAAGCTGCGACGGCCAGGAATCCCTCCGATCGACCGAATCCCACGCGCTCCCGATCGTCGCGAGTACGCCTTCAGCCCTGGAGCAATGTGATCATATTGTAGAGGACGGCCGGGCGCTCGTTACCGACGACGTGAATCGCGGTCTCCTGCTCGATCCGGACACCCTTCTTGCCGGCTTCGACCGAGACGAGGCGATTGCGCGCGTGCACCTTGGAGCCGACCGGGACCGGACTCACGAATCGCAACTTGTCGGAGCCGTAGTTCACCGCGTTCTTCGCGCCGACGGTCTTGTAGGGCGGCTTCGCCCGACCATTCAGCATGGGCAAGAGCGAGAGCGTGAGAAATCCATGGGCGATCGGACCGCCGAAGGGGCTCTCCTTCTTGCAGCGCTCGACGTCGATGTGGATCCACTGATGGTCGCCGGTCACGTCGGCGAACTGGTTCACCATTTCCTGCGTGATCTCGACCGGCTCGCAGAACTCGCCGAAATCTTCGCTCACGAATTTCCTGAGCGCGTCGACATCGTCGAATCGAATCTCTTCCATCTCGTATGACTCCTTGATTTGGGCAGACCCTCGCCCCGATCGAGTGCGGCAGGTATCCGGTGGGAGGCTCGCAGCAGGTCTGGCCAGAGTGAAACACAGCGCACCGCACGACGCGATCGGCGAAATCACGAAGGGGATCGGCGTCGCCAGGCTGCGAGATCCAGAGGGGTGTCGAGGTCCCGACTCAGGGCTTCGGGCGGACATTCGACGCGGACGACGCGCGCTTCGTGACGAGCGATGATCGACCGACCGCCTTCGTCTCCGCTGCAGGCACAGAGATCGGGATAGTAGGCCGCTCCGAAGACGACAGGATGTCCCACTCGATTGCGGGCGACGGGAACGCAGATCAGATCCCCCTCGCCACGCAACGCGAACGCTTCGATCACGCGCCGGACGACGCCGACGTCGACCCGGGGCAGGTCACCCAGCGAGACGACGAGCCCAGGAGGCTGCGCGCGCTCGAGCACAGCGCGTGTTCCTACTGCGAGTGAGCTCCCCATTCCCTCGCGCCAGCCCGCGTGCTCGACGAGCTCGCAGGCACGGTCGGCGAGCGCGCGACCGACTCGATCGGCCTCGAATCCCACGACGACCACGACCGGCGAGAGGTCGGCTCCACACAATGCATCGACCGCATGCGCGACGAGGGGCCGGCCGTCGACGCGCGCGACCAGCTTGTTGACGTCGGGACCCATTCGTCGCGATTCGCCGGCCGCCAGGACCAGTCCTGCGAGAGGCTCCCTTGCGGCGCCGCGATCCGTTCCCTTCATCCTGCGCGCAGCCGCGCGGTCATCTCGGCTGCGATCGAGAGCGCGATCTCCCCCGGGCTTCGCGCACCGATATCGAGACCGACCGGTCCGTGGATGCGCGCGAGCTCCGCCTCCGAGAGACCCGACGCCCGCAGCCGCTCGCGTCGTTTCTCCTGCGTACGACGGCTTCCGAGCGCACCCACGTAGAAGCACGGGGCGCGAAGTGCGACCGCCAGGGCGGGCTCGTCGATCTTCGGATCGTGACTCAGGGTGACGACGGCCGAGCGGCGGTCGGGCTCGAAGCGGCGGAGCGCCTCGTCGGGCCAGCTCGCGTCGAGCTCGACACGGGGAAACCGCGCCTCGGTCAGAAAGCCCGTGCGCGGATCGATGACGGTCACGGCGTAGCCGAGATCCCGGGCGAGCGAGGCGAGGCGTTGAGCGATATGGACCGCGCCCACGATCGCGAGTCGCAGCGGCGGATTGAAGGGGTGAACGAAGACACGACCCGTTCGGGCTTCGACGCAGCCGCTGCGATCGTCGCGGAGCGCGCGGCTCACGGCTTCGCGCAGCTCGGGATCGTCCGCGATCTCGTCGGGTGCCTCGACCAACCGGTCGCGGCCGTCGTCGAGCCACGTCAAGCGGACGACGGCGGCGCGGCGCGCGCGCGACGCGAGGATCGAATCGAGCGCGTCGGCCTTCAATCGACCCGCTCGACGAAGATCTCGACCCGGCCACCACAGGCGAGACCCACCGCCCACGCATCCGCGTCCGCTACACCGAACTCGAGCGTGGCCGGCTCTCCCGACGCGATCACGCGTGTGGCTGCCTCGATCACGGCGCCCTCGACACATCCCCCCGACACCGACCCTTCGAAGCGACCATCGTCGCTGACGGCCAGCTGGCTTCCGGCCGGGCACGGCGAGGAGCCCCAGGTCTCGACCACCGTCGCGAGGGCCACGCCGCGACCCTCGGATCTCCAGCGCCTCGCATGACCGAGCGGATCAGCGTCGACGTCGGGCGCCGCCGCCGTCACGCGATCGCCCGAGCCGCCCGCGACGGCACCCACGAAATGCACCTCGACGTTCGGCCCGAGCGGGACATAGCGCGCCTCGTTGTGCAGCACGCCGTCGACCGACACGGCCGCGTGCTCGAGCTGACCGTCGAGGTCGGGGTAGCGCGCGTAGAGTGCCGCGATCAGCTCGTCGACGCGCGTCGCTTCGATCTCGGCCGACGCCTCGTCATTCGTGAAGCGACGCTGAGCGCTCGAGAACTTCACGGTCGCCACGTTCGACTCCTCGCTTGCGACGGGCTGGCCGAGCCGCTCCAATGCGCGGCGCTCGTCGGCACGTGTCGGCTTCGGCTCGAACCGCGCCCCGGATGCGTCAGGACCCGTGCGCGTCGAGCGCCTCGATCACGCGCGGCGGCGACATTGGAAGCGCATGGAAGCGCACGCCCGTCGCATCCCGCATCGCATTCGCGACGGCGGCCAGCGGCGGGACGATCGGGGTCTCACCAACGCCGCGCACGCCGTAGGGATGGAGCGGGTTGGGCACCTCGACGATCACGGTATCGATCATCGGGAGATCCGAGGCGACGGGGATCCGGTAGTCGAGGAAGCCGGGATTTTCGACCCGACCGTCCTCGTCCCAGATGTACTCCTCGTTGAGCGCCCAGCCGATACCCTGCGCCGCGCCCCCCTGATACTGGCCCTCGACGAAGGTCGGGTGGATCGCCTTCCCGGCGTCCTGCACGACCGTGTATCGCAGCACACGCGTGACACCCGTCTCGGGATCGACCTCGACATCGCACAGATGCACACCGAACGCGGGACCCGCGGCCGGCGGGTTGACCGAAGCGCTCGCCACGACGGGACCGCCCGTCATGCGCATCTGTTGTGCGATCTCGGCCAGACTGAGCGAGCCCTTCTCCGCGGCCCCGTTGATCGCGACGGCATTGCCGTCCTGCCACTCGACGGAGTCGAGCTCGACGTTCCAGATCGTGGCCGCGCGGGCGCGCAGGTGGTCGACGACCTGACGCGACGCTTCGATCACAGCCATGCCCGTCGCATACGTGACGCGACTGCCGCCCGTGACGTCGCAATAGCCGACGGAATCGGTATCGCCCACCATCGGGCGGACGCGGGTGACGTCGATGCCGAGCTCTTCCGCGGCCATCAGCGCCATACTGGCGCGCGACCCGCCGATATCGGGGTTGCCGGTCCGCACGACGGCCGAGCCGTCGTCGTTCACGCTCACGGTCGCACTCGACTGCATGCCGGCATTGAACCAGAAGCCGGCCGCGATGCCGCGGCCCTGATTCGGCCCGAGCTTCGCCTTGAAATGCGGATGTTCACGCGCCGATTCGAGCGTCTCCCTGAAGCCGATCGGACCGAAAGGCGGCCCGTATTTCGCGACGTCACCCTCCTCGACCGCGTTCTGGAGTCGCAGATCGATCGGATCGCGCCCGAGCTCGCGGGCCAGATCGTCGATCAGGCTCTCCGCCACGAACGCGCCGACAGGTGCACCCGGGGCGCGATAGGCGGCGACGCGCGGCTTGTTGAGCACCACGTCCAGCCCGAGGATCTTGAAGTTCGGAATCTTGTACGGCGTGAAGATCGTCATGCAAGCCGCGCCGACCGGCGAGCCGCGGAACGCACCCGCCTCGAACTCGAGACGGGTCTCCGCCGCGACGATCGTGCCGTCGCGCTTGGCGCCGATTCGCGCCCAGGTACGCGAGCCCGAGGTCGGCCCGGTCGCCCGAAAGACCTCTTCCCGCGTCATCGTCAGCTTGACGGGTCGCCCGGCCTTGCGCGACAGCACGAGCGCGATCGGCTCGAGATAGACCGGGATCTTGCCGCCGAAGCCGCCACCGATCTCGGTCGGCGTCACTTTGATCGAGTTGGGATCGCTTCCCGTGATCGTCGCGGTCTCGCTCTTCACGCCGAAGGCGCCCTGCGTCGCACACCAGATCTCGCTCGTGCCGTCCTCGCGCGCGTTCGCGAGACAGGCATGCGGCTCGATATAGCCCTGGTGGACCATCGGCGTCTCGAACTCGCCCTCGACCACGACCTCCGCCTCGGCGAACCCCGCGGCGGGATCGCCACCCTCGAAGACCACCTGATTCGCGATATTCGAGTCGCCGTCGGGCTTCTCTCCGTCGCCCATGGTCTCCTGGCCCTCGTGCAGGATCGGCGCTCCCGGTGCGAGCGCCTGGGCGAGCGTCAGGACGGGCTCGAGCACCTCGTACTCGACCTCGATCATCTCGGCCGCCACGCGTGCGGCCTCGATCGAGGTGGCCGCCACGGCGGCGACGGCATGGCCGTGAAAGAGTGCCTTCTCCTTTGCCATCACGGTCCGCGCGTTCGCACCGAAATCGACGCCGGCCGGACCCGCCGGAATCCAATGCATCGGCAGGTCTGCGAGATCGGCCGCCGTCATCACCGCCCGCACGCCCGGCACCTTCTCTGCCTTGCGCGTATCGATCGAGAGGATCTTCGCGTGGGCGTGGGGGCTACGGGCGATCGCACCGTAGAGCATCCCCGGGAGTGCGTAGTCGGCGCCGAATCGCGCCCGCCCGGTCACCTTGTCGAGGCCATCGTGGCGAACGGGTCGGCTGCCGACCTGCTTGAACTTGCGGTCAGGGCGCGACGCCCCATTCGAGTTGCCGGCTGCGCTCATGCTCGTTCCTCCCGCATCACGACCGCCGCGTCGAGTACGGCCTTGATGATCTTGTCGTATCCCGTACAGCGACAGAGATTGCCCGCCAGGTAGTAGCGGGCCTCTTGCTCCGTCGGATCCGGATTCTCTTCGAGCAGCTTCTCCGCAGCGACGATGAAGCCGGGAGTGCAGACGCCGCATTGCAGCGCCCCGTGCTCGAGGAATTGCTGCTGGACCGGCGTGAGCTTGGTTCCCTCGGCGATTCCCTCGATCGTCTGGATCTCGCGACCCTGCGCCTCGGCCGCGAGCACGAGACAGGCGGGGACCAGCTGATCGTCCAGCACGATCGAGCAGGCCCCGCAGTCGCCGGTCGTGCAGCCTTCCTTCGTCCCCGTCAGCGACAGCGACTCGCGCAGGACGTGGAGCAGGCTCTCGTGCCCGGCACAGAGGAATTCCGTGTCTTCGCCATTGATTTTCGTTTCGACTCGAATCTTCGCCACGTGTCTCCGCCTCTCTTGCGCTCGGACGTTCGGTATTCGTCGACCCGATGCGGACCTAACGAGCCTGAGCTCGCTCGTACGCGATCCGCGCCGCGCGTTTCGTCAGCACGCCGGCGACCCGTTTCCGATAGGCGACCGTGCCACGCTTGTCGGCGATCGGCCGGGCAGCCTCACTCGCCGCGGCGGCCGCCCGATCGAGCGCCTCGTCCTCGAGCTGCGTTCCTACGAGCGCCCGCTCTGCTTCCTCCGCGCGAATCGCCTTCGGCGCGACCGCTCCGAGCGCGACACGCGCACCGCGCACCACGCCCTCCCCATCGAGCTCGAGCCTCACGCCCGCCCCGACGACGGCGATGTCCATCTCGGTCCGCGGAATCAGCCGGAGATAGGCGTCCGACGTATGCGCTGGCGGCGCTGGCACCTTGAACTCGATCACGAACTCGTCCTGCGCGAGCACGTGGCTTCCCGGTCCGGTCGTGAACTCTTCGACCGCGACCTCGCGCTCACCCTTGGCACCCGCGATCACGGCGCGCGCGTCGCACGCGATCAGCGCGGGCACCGTGTCGGCGGCGGGTGAGGCGTTGCAGAGATTCCCGCACCAGGTCGCACGACCCTGGATCTGGCTCGAGCCGATCAGGTCGGTTGCCTCGACGAGGCCCGGCCAGAGCGACTCGATCGATTCGTTCCGGACGATCTCCGCCGCCGGCACCGCCGCGCCGAGCGTCAGGCCGGTCGCGTCGAGCGTGGTCGCCATCGCGCGTGGAATGCGTTTGATGTCGACGAAGAGCGGGGGCGCGCCCGCGCCGAGTCGCATCTGGACGAGTAGATCCGTTCCGCCCGCGAGGATTCGCGCGCCCTTCTCGGCGGCGAGCAGCGCGACGACCTCGTCGACGCGGGCGGGTGCTTCGAAACGAGAGGCTTCCAGGGTCAAGGGCGAACTCCTCGTACGGATCGGGGATCGGGCCGGGCGGATGGTCACTCCGAGTATGCCCTTTCCCGGGTGGGCCACAATGCCGCGCCCGGTCCGCGGCGGACGGGCGCCCCGGTGGGCTTCGATCGCCTACAGTCGTCCCCGGCGGCACGCAGCCGCCGGCCGCCGGCGAGCGGGTCTCGGAGTCCGGATCCGGTCGGGTGTCGGATCGGACCGGAGCTGCGTCGATCGCGAAGACGAACGGAACCTGAATTCGATGAAGAACGAACGAACGCTTCGGGGTCGCGTCGCAATCGCGGGGATCGGAGAGAGCGTCTACTACAAGCACGGCCGGTCACCGGACGCGCAATTCAAATTGCTGCTGACGGCAATCCTCGCCGCGGCGAGTGATGCCGGAATCGACCCGCGTGAGATCGACGGTCTCGCCTCCTACGCGAACGACGGCAACGCCCCGGACCGGTTGGCGGCCGCCCTCGGACTCTCGCAGCTGCGCTTCTCGAACATGGTCTGGGGGGGTGGTGGAGGCGGGGGCTCCGGCGCCGTCGGGAACGCTGCGGCGGCGATCCACGCGGGCCTGGCGGATTGCGTCGTCGTCTACCGTGGTCTCGCCCAGGGTCAGGGGGCGCGCTTCGGCTCCGCTGCGCACTATCCGACACAGGTCGCGGGCGAGGCGGCCACCTGGATTCCCTACGGTGTGATGGCACCGGCGCAGATCTTCGCGATGCGGACCACGCGACTGATGCACGAGCATGGGATCGATCGCAGCACGATGCGCGCCGTCGCGATGGCCGCCTATCACCACGCCCAGAACAATCCACGGGCGGTCATGCACGGTCGCCCGCTCGACGCCGAGACCTACGATTCGTCGCGCTGGATCACGGAGCCGTTTCGCCTTTACGACTGCTGCCTCGAGAACGACGGCGCCGCCGCGTTGATTCTCGTCCCAGCCGAGCGTGCGAAGGACCTGGCGCAGAAGCCCGTCTACCTGCTCGGCTCGGCGCAGGGCGCCGAATACCGATCCGGCGCGGGCGGTCACAACAATCCCGACTACGCGACGTCGAGCTTCAAGACGGTCGGACCGAATCTCTTCTCGATGGCGAAGCTCGGACCGCAGGACGTCGACGTCGTCCAGAGCTACGAGAACTTCACCGGTGCCGTCGTGATGAGCCTGATCGAGCACGGCTTCTGCAGCTACGAGAGTGCGAACGAGTTCATCACGTTCGAGAACCTGATCGCACCGAAGGGTGCGCTTCCGCTCAACACGAGCGGCGGCAACCTCGCCGAGTGCTACATGCACGGCCTCGAGCTCAACATCGAGGCCGTTCGTCAGATTCGTGGCACCTCGCCCAATCCCGTCCCGGGCGCCGAGGTCGCCTTCGTGAATTCGGGCCCGATGGTGACGCCGGCGAGCAACATGATCGTCGGATCGGAGGCGACGCTATGAGCGAGTCGAACGAGGCCGGAGACGTGCTGGCCAAGCGGGCCAGCGCCCTCCCCGTCCTACCGGACGGATTGCCCAAGCCCGTGCCGATGCCCGACGGTCTCGACGCGCCCTACTGGGAGGGGACGCGCGCCCACGAGCTGCGGATCCAACGCTGTCGCGGGTGCCGCGGCTGGCAGTGGACGGCGGAGTGGATCTGCCATCGATGTCACAGCTTCGATCTCGACTTCGAGCCCGTCCCGGGTCCGGCGCGCATCTTCAGCTGGCAACGTCCTTGGCATCCGGTCCATCCGGCCCTCGCCGAGGCCTGCCCCTACATCGTCGTCCTGGTCGAGTTCCCCGAGGCCGACGGGATCCGCATGGTCGGCAATCTGATCGACCCGCCGAGCGGAGACGTGCCGATCGGCGCGATGGTCGAGCCCGTCTTCGAGGATCACGACGACGCCGAGCCGAGCTACACGCTCGTCCAGTGGCGAATCGTCTAGCGAGCCGTCGAGAGACGCTTCTCCCTCTCGCGCAGAGCAGCGGAGATCTCGCCCTCTTCGGGGAAGCGGCCGGTCTGCTGCTTCGAGAAGATCCGTTCGCCGTCCACCTCGACGTCGAAGATGCCTGCGTCTCCCGCTACGAGCTCGGCACGGATGCCGAGCGCGGTCTCGATTTCGGCTGCCAGACCGGTAGCCCGAGGTCGGTAGTTTCAACGCGTGCAGTAGGTGATCGCGATCTTCACGAACGTGACTCCTCTGGCGGAGGACTAGCTCGCCGAGCGGATATCCTGCAGTACCGCTTCGGCGTGCCCTGCCAGATCGAGCCCGTCGTTCTCGACGTCGTAGGCCTTCGCGATCTTGCCATCCGGGCTGATCAGGTAGCTGATACGCCGCGGGATGCCTGCCTCGAAGTACTTCTCGCCCTCCTGGCGGCAGGCGTCGTAGGCGGCGCCCATCTCCTTGTCGGGGTCGGATAGGAGCTGATACGGAAAGCCCTCGTCGACAGCGAACTTCTTCTGATCCGCCACCGAATCGAACGAGACACCCAGCACGACCGCACCCGCCTCGTCGAATGCGTCCTTCTGATCACGGAACCCGTGACCCTGGACCGTTCAGCCGGGTGTGGAGGCTTTCGGGTACCACCACATGGCGACCCACTTGCCGCCCAGGCTCGACAACGTCACGTCGTTGCCGTCCTGATCCTTCGCCGAAAACGCCGGCGCATCGCTTCCCTCTGAAAGCATCGTTCACTCCCTCGTCTCTTCTCTATCTGCTTGCCAATCGACTTCTTGCTTCTCGACTTCTTTTCGACTTCCTTGCCGCGAACCCTGGTCTGCCCGCGTCGCGTACTCGTTCGCCTCCGGAAGGCGATTCCCGATCGCCACTGCCGAGCCACGACGATCGGGAGTCTAGCCCGACTCGGACTCCTCTTCTGCAAAGAACGCGAACAGCGCTTCGAGCAGCGCCTCGGGCTGCTCCTCGGCCACCCAATGTGCCGCGCCCGCGATCACCCCTCCGCGCACGTCGCTCGCCACCTGGGAGAGCGACTTCTCGACGCCACCCGCGAAGCTCATCTCGCCGCCCAGCGCCAGCACGGGCATCTCGAGCTTCCGCTTCGCATTCTCCTGGTTGTGCTTCAGGTCGATCGGCATCGCGCCATAATGCGCCATGCTCGCTCGCAGCGCGCCCGGCGCGGAGAACGCGGCCACGTATTCGTCGATGTCGGCCAGACTGAATGCGCCGGGGTTGTAGCACTCGCGGTAGAAGTGGGTCAGGAAGGTCCGCTCGCGCCCACTCACGAGCGCCACGGCGATATCCGGTCGCGCGTTGAACGAGAGGTGGAAGAGTCGTTTGTAGTACTGGGCCTGCTCGGCTTCGTCGATCACGATCGCGACGTCGAGGATCACCAGACGCCGTACGTCCTGCGGATGCGCGCACGCGTAGGCGTACGCGGTCGGCCCCCCGAAATCGTGACCGACCAGATGGATCTTCTCGAAGCCGAGTGAACGCACCAGCTCGAAGATGTCGACGGCCACGGTCCGCTTGTCGTAGCCGTCGATCGGCTTCGACGATTGACCGAATCCGCGCAGGTCGGGCGCGATCACCGTATATCGCTCCGAGAGCGCAGGAATGACCTTCCGCCACATGTACCACGTCTGCGGCCAGCCATGCAGCAGGACGACCGGGTCGCCCTCACCCGCACGGACGTAGTGGATGCGCTGGCCGTTCACGTGAGCCGTGTGGTGGTCGAATTCGGTGAACATGGAGAAGATGCTAGCCCGGCGGGCGCTTGTGTCCGCCATCGATCTGGGATTCCCTCTCTGCGATGAAGCTCCTCCCGCTCTTCGAGATGAAGGCCACGGTCGAGACGCCGATCGAGATCGGGCCGATGCCAATCGGTACGCGGCGAGTCTTCAACGCGACGGGAGGTCGGTTCGAGGGCGAGCGGCTACGCGGCGAGGTGCTGCCGGGCGGCGGCGAGTGGTTCCTCGACGCCGGCGACGGCTTTGGGCAGGTCGACGTGCGGCTGATGCTGCGCACGCACGACGGCGCTCCGATCTACCTGCGGTATGGCGGCATCATGGACTTCAACTCGGTCGTGGCCGAGAAGCTCGCGGCGGGTCGGTCGACCGAGTTCGGTGACAACCGATTCCTGACCCACGTGCGCATGGAGTGCGCCGCCCCCGAATACGCCTGGCTCGCGACGACGATCGCGATCGGAGAGGGGCGTATGCACCCCGATTGCGTCGAATACGCGATCTACGAAGCCGCTCACGGCTGAGCGACGGCGGGTCGGCCAGCGTGTTCTATTTCGACTTCGCCTGCTGGGGACGGATGCTGCAATACGCGTGGCACGAGAGTGACGCGCGTCGCAGGCGAAAGCTCTTCTCTCTGCTGCTGCTACGCGTTCCTGTCGTCACGGGCCTGAACGCGTTCTGCTTCGCGCTGGATCCGATCCTCTTTCCCGGCCTGCGGCGCACCCGGATCCAGGAGCCCGTCTTCATCATCGGACACGCACGCAGCGGTACGACCCATCTCCACGACATCCTCTACCGTGATCGCGAGCGGTTTTCCTGCTTCCTCATGTACGAGCTCTTCTGGCCGGCCCTGCTCCCGAAGAAGATCATCCGTTGGGTCGCCCGAATCGACGAGGACTACCTGGGTGGCGCGATCGAGCGCCATATGAAGACACGAAGCGATCGCCGTTATTCCAAGACCCGGGACGCACACCATCAGGCCGCGGACTATCCCGAAGAAGACGATGGCATCCTCACCTACTCGTGCTCGTCCGGCTCCTGGTCACTTCGGGTGCCCGACCTCTCGGTCGTGAGCTTTCATTACGTCGACGAATGGCCCGATCGCAAGCGGCACCGCTTGATGCGCTTCTATCGCGACTGCCTGCAGCGCCAGCTCTACCTGAACGGGCAGGACAAGATCCACCTGAGCAAGAATCCGACCTTCACGGGACGCGTAGAGACGCTGATCGAGTTCTTCCCCGACGCTCGGTTCATCGTTCCCTACCGCAATCCCCTCGAAACGATCCCCAGCCTGCTCCAGCTGATGCGTGGGTTCTGGCAGATTCGCGGCGTGACCGAAGAGCGCATCGAGCAGGGCTTCGAGCGACTCGTCGAGCAGTCCCTCCACAGCTACCTGTACCCGGCGGAGGTTCTCGCGCGACATGCCGCGACCTCGTCGATTCGCGTGAGCGAGATCGACTACCGCGATCTCGTCGCGCATCCGAAACGCGTCGTCGAACGCGTGTACGCCGATCTCGACTACGAGATCGACCCGGAGTTCGAGGCCGTGCTCGACGAGGTGCAGGCCAAGGCGGGAGAGCACGAGACGAAGCACCGCTACTCTCTTGCGCAATTCGGTCTGGAGGAGTCCCGGATCCGCGAGGAGCTCGCACCGCTCTTCGAACGCTTCGCATGGCCTTCGGTCGCTTCGGAAGAGAGGGAAAATCGCGCATGACACGAAACGAGGTACTCATCGTCGGTGCGGGACCGGGGGGAATCTGTGCGGGAATCCGCCTCGGGCAGACCGGACGCCACGATTTCACCATTCTCGAAAAGGCCTCGGGCGTCGGTGGCACCTGGTATCACAATCGCTACCCGGGCGCGGCGTGTGACGTCCCTTCGCACCTCTATTCCTTTTCCTTCGAGAGCCGCGCGGACTGGCCGCGACCCTTCGCGCCCCAGGCCGAGATCCTCGACTATCTCGAGCACTGCGCCGAGAAGTACGGTCTGATGCCCCATATCCGGTTCGAGACGCGCGTCGAACGCGCCACGTGGTGCGACGACGAAGGCGTCTGGCGCGTCGAGACCGACACCGGCGAGGTCTTCGAAGCGCCGATCCTGCTCGGCGCGATCGGCATGTTCAACGAGCTCCACATTCCCGACATCCCCGGGCTCGACGATTTCGCGGGGACGCGATTTCACTCCGCACGCTGGCGA
Organism: Myxococcota bacterium; assembly: GCA_965223565.1. Lineage (GTDB taxonomy): Bacteria > Myxococcota_A > UBA9160 > UBA9160 > UBA4427 > UBA4427. The sequence goes on from CBDCWV010000016.1 coordinate 327,627, forward strand.
CACGACCACGATCTGACGGGTCGGCGAGTCGGGGTGATCGGCAGTGCCGCGAGCGCTGTTCAGTTCGTTCCGCAGATCGCGAAGGTCGTGGGCCAGCTCGACCTCTACCAGCGCACGGCGAACTGGGTGCTGCCCAAGGACGACACGCCCTATACGAGCCAAGCGCTGGAGCGTTTTCGAGCCGAGCCGGAAACCGTCGCGGCGCTCCGACGCGAGCTCTACGACGGTATCGAGCCGGTCCTCACCTACGACGACGAGGAGCTCCTGGCCGCCTCGGACAAGGCGGGGCGCGAGGCGCTGCGCCAGGTCGACGACCCAGAGACGCGCAAGAAGCTCGAGCCCCGCCATCCCTACGGCTGCAAACGGCCCCTGCTCTCGAACGACTACTACCCGACCTTCAATCGACCGAACGTCGAGCTGATCACCGACCCAATCGACCATATCGAGCCGAGCGGCGTCGTGACGCAGGCGGGTCGGCTGCGGGAAGTCGATACGCTGATCCTGGCGACCGGCTTCGAGACGACGCGTTATCTCTCGGCGATCGACGTGATCGGGCGCGACGGGGTCAGTCTCTCCGATGCGTGGGAGGACGGCGCCTACGCCTTTCTCGGGACGATGGTTCCGGGCTTTCCGAATCTCTTCATGATGTACGGGCCGAATACGAACAATGGCTCGATCCTCGAGATGATCGAGCACCAGGTGGCGTTCGCGATCCGCCAGATCGAACGCATCGAATCCGAGGGACTCGCCCGCCTCGAGATCAGTGCGGAAGCGACTCGCCGTTACAACGAGGCCCTCCAACGGGACATCGACCGCGTGGAAGTCTGGCAAGCCGACTGTCACGGCTACTACCGAAGCGCGTCGGGTCGGATCGTGACGCAGTGGCCCCACAACATGACGGAGTACGGCAGGCGCACGCGAAACGTCGACCCGGCGGTCTTCGAAACGACACCGCGTTAGTCAGTCGGCCGCTCGATCGCCGACCACGTCGAGCACGCGATCGAGCTCCGCCTCACACTCGGCCGCGGTATCCCCCACGACGGTCACGTGGCCGAGCTTGCGACCCGGCGCAGGCGTCTTTCCATAGACATGGATATGGGTCTTCGGTCGGCCTTCGAGCGCATCGAGCGCCGGCACCTCGCCGACGAGGTTGAGCATCGCCGCCACGCCCTTCGATTCCGTCCCGCCGAGGGGCAGGCCGGCAACGGCCCTCATGTGATTCTCGAACTGGCTCGTTTGCGCGCCTTCGATCGTCCAATGCCCGGAGTTGTGCACGCGACAAGCCATCTCGTTCGCAATCAGCCTCGCACCGAGCTGGAAGAACTCGACGACCAGCACGCCCACGTAGTCGAGCCGACGCATGATCGCCTCGAGTCCACGCATCGCATTCGCCCGGAGCGCCTCGGGGACGTGACGTGCGGGCGCCCGGGAGACGTGCAGGATCCCGTCGACGTGCACGTTCTCGGTCGCCGACCAACCCCGGATCTCGCCGTTCCGGCCGCGCACGGCAAGGAGCGAGATCTCGCGATCGAAAGGCACGAGACCCTCCAGGATCAACGACTGCCCGCCGAGCCGAGCCCAGGCCGCGTCGACGTCGGCCGCATCGCGAAGGAGCGCCTGTCCCTTGCCGTCGTAGCCGAATCGGCGGGTCTTGAGGATCGCCGGCAACCCGATCTGCTCGATCGCCGATTCGAGCTCCGCACGTGAATCGACCGGGGCGTGCGGTGCGGTCTCGATCCCGAGCTCCCCGAAGAGTCGCTTCTCGGCGATGCGATCCCCGGAGATCTCGAGCGCGAGGGGCCGTGGGTCGACGGACGTGCCGGCGGCGCGGAGCCATTCGACCGTCGCGGTCGGAACGTTCTCGAACTCGTAGGTCACGACGTCGCAAGGCGCGAGCGCGCGAAGCGCCTCCTCGTCGTGCCAATCGGCCGCGAGGTGGCGCGTGACGCGTGCGGCGACCGCGTCGGGCTTGGGGTCGAGCACGAGCGTCTCGAGGCCGCAATCGCGCGCGGACTCCGCGAGCATCTGACCCAGCTGCCCCCCGCCGAGGATGCCGATTCTCTTCGACCGATCGATCCCCGTCATTCCGAGCGACCCGCTCCGGGCCGCGAGCGGTAGAGGCCAGTAGAGGCCATATCAGCCGCGATCCTTCCGCACGCGTGAGGGCTTCGACGGATCGGGATCCGCCAGCACGTCGGCCGTCTGTCGCGCACGCCACTGCTCGAGCCGCTTGCGTACACCCGGATCACTCGTCGCCAGGATCGCCGCGGCGAGGAGTGCGGCGTTCTTCGCTCCCGAACGCCCGATCGCGAGCGTGCCGACCGGGACGCCACCCGGCATCTGAGCAATCGAGAGGAGCGAGTCCATCCCGCTGAGCGCCTTGCTCTCGACTGGAACGCCGAGCACGGGCAGCCAGGTCTTGGCGGCCAGCATGCCGGGCAGATGGGCGGCGCCGCCGGCACCCGCGATGATCGCCTGGAGACCGCGGTCGGCCGCCGTCTCGGCGTACTCGAAGAGGAGATCCGGGGTGCGATGGGCTGAGACGACGCGGGTCTCGAAGGCGATCTCGAGCTCCTCGAGGATTTCGGCCGCGTGCTCGAGTGTCGGCCAATCGGATCGCGAGCCCATCACGACCCCGACCCGGATGCCGTCCTCGAAATCATCGCGCTTGGCCATGCGGCTCTCCCTCAGTCTCGCCCGAAGGGTGGATTTCGATCGGTGGCACCCAGAACGTCGCATCGACCGTCACCCCTTCGGTCGACGGGTCCGAGCAATCGGCCGCTCGCGCAGAAGAAGGACGCTGGCCGTGGTTATAGCGCGCCCGGCAGGGACCGGACACAGATCGCGTGCCGAAGGCGACGGCTCGCTTGCACGGCCCTCCCCATCGCGTAGCGTCTCGACTCGCCTTCGTCCCGCACGTCGGCCGCGCATCGCGCCACGACGCGGGACCCAGCTCAGGAGCCCCGAGACATGCCGCTCGGAACCGCAGACACGATCGAGATCCAGCAACTCTACGCGCGCTACAACACGGCGATCGACACGGGAGACGGAAAGGCCTTCGGTGGCTGCTTCGTGCCGGAGGGAACGTTCCAGCCGGGCACGGGAATGATCGAGGGACACGAGGCGCTCGCGGCCTTCGCCACGCAGACGCATCAGGCGATGCCGCTCATGCGTCACAATGCGACCAACATCGTCGTCGACGGTGATGGCGAGACGGCGACGGGCTCGGCGTTCCTGATCGGCTATCTCGGTGGCCCGGACTACAAGGTGATCGTGACGGGGCGTTATGCCGATCGCCTGACCAAGACCGCGGACGGCTGGCGTTTCGTCGAGCGACTCTTCGCGGCGGATGGCGCCCCCACTTCGGAAGCGTAACGCGAGCCCGTCCCCTTGCTCTCGCCCTATCGCGTCCTCGACCTGACCGACGTCCGCGGCCAGCTGGCCGGGATGATCCTCGGGGATCTCGGAGCGGACGTGATCCGCGTCGAGCCGCCCGAGGGCAGTGCCGCGCGCGGTGTCGGGCCGCTCGAGACCGGGGGTGAAGAATCCGAGCGCAGCCTCAGCTTCGCGGCCTTCAACCGGAACAAGCGGTCGATCGTGCTCGATCTGGCCGCGGACGGGGGTCGCGCGCGCTTTCTCGAGCTCGTCGCGACGGCGGACTTCGTGCTCGACTCGGGACCGCCGAGCCTGCTCGATTCGCTCGGGCTCGAGCCCGCCCGACTCCGCGAAGTGAACGGCGAGCTCGTGCAGGTCCGGATCACGCCCTTCGGAAGCGATGGTCCGCGTGCCGATTGGCCGGCCGCAGATCTCACACTCGCGGCCCTGGCCGGGCCGATGTCGGTCCAAGGCGATCGCGATCGCGCGCCCGTGCGACTGAGCGTGCCGCAGGCATGGCGACATGCCGGAGCCGAGGCGGCGATCGCAGCGCTGGTCGGTCACGCCCGCGTGCGCACCACGGGCCGCGGCGTCTTCGTCGACGTGTCGGCACAATGCGCACTCAGCTGGACCATGCTCAACGCGATGACCGCGGCGCCGATCCAGGGCTTCGACTACCAGCGCGACGGATCGGTGCTCCAGATCGGACCGCGCTGGCTGCCACTCGTGCATCCCGCGAAGGACGGACATGTCGTCGCCCTCGGCCTCGGCGCCCTGACCCAGAAGCTCATCCCCTGGCTCGAGAAGGAGGGGATCGTCGATCGCGCCTGGATCGAGCGGGAGACCTGGAAATCCTACGACTACCGGATCTTTCGGGGTGGTGAGTTCGCGATCCCACTCGAGGAGCTGACGGAGACGCTCAATCGATTCTTCGCGCGCAAGACGAAGCATGAGCTCTTCCTGCCCGGCCTCGAAATCGGTGCGACGATCGCGCCGGTCGCGCGGATCGACGATCTACTCGACTTCGACCAGCTCGCGGACCGGAACTACTTTCGCGAGCTCGATTTGCCGTCGGGCAGCCGGGCGCGCGTGCCCGGGCCCTTCGCGCGCCTCTCGAAGACGCCGGTCGAGATCCGCCGCCGCGCGCCGCGACTCGGCGAGCACACGGATGAGATCCTGAGCGAGCTCGCGCGCGCGAAAGACGCGGCGCGCAGACCACAGGTCGCCGACCACGCGGGAGCGAGTGCGGGAGACGACCCGAAGCTCGACGAACGGATCGCCACGCCCGCCGACTCGCAGCACGCAGGACTCCCATTCGCGGGGCTCAAGGTCGCAGACTTCTCCTGGGTCGGCGTCGGTCCGATCTCGGGCAAGTATCTGGCCGACCACGGTGCGAACGTGATCCGGATCGAATCCTCGACGCGCGCCGACAATCTCCGGACGGCCGGTCCCTACAAGGACGACGAATCGGGCTGGAACCGCTCCCAGTTCTTCGGCGAGTTCAACACCTCGAAGCGAAGCCTCAGTCTGGATCTGAAGCACGAGCGAGCGAGCGAGGTCGCGCGTCGACTGCTCGGCTGGGCCGACGTCGTGCTCGAGAGCTTCACGCCCGGTGCGGCCGATCGACTCGGAATCGGATACGAGGATGCGCGTCGCGAGAATCCGTCGATCGTGATGGTGAGTACCTGCCTGATGGGTCAGAGTGGCCCCTGCTCGTCGATGGCCGGCTACGGCTACCACGCAGCAGCCGTTGCCGGCTTCTTCGAGCTGACCGGCTGGCCGGATCGACCGCCGGTCGGGCCCTGGAATGCCTATACGGATACGGTCGCCCCACGCTTTCTCGTCGCGACGCTCCTTGCCGCACTCGACCACGAGCGTCGGACGGGCGAGGGCCAGCATATCGACCTCGGTCAGATGGAGGCTGCGCTTCATTTCCTCGCGCCCGAGATCCTCGCGCACCAAACGACCCCGATCCGATTCGATCGCAATGGCAACCGTTCTCGTGACGCCGCACCACAGGGCGTCTATCCCTGCGCGGGTGAAGACGAGTGGCTCGCGATCGCGGTCGAGTCCGACGTACAGTGGCAAGCACTCCGTACGGTCCTCGGAGAGCCGGACTGGGCGCGGGATCCCTCGCTCGACCGCGTCGCCGGACGGATCGCCGCGCATGACGCGATCGATCGCGCGCTCGCCGAGTGGACACGCACGCGCGATCCCCGCGCCGCGATGCAGAGCCTCGTCGACGGCGGCGTTCCCGCCGGTCACGTCCAGCGCAGCAGCGACCTGCAGCGCGATCCCCAATACCACCATCGCCGCTTCTATCGCCATTTCGACCACCCCGAGATGGGCCGCATCCCGTATAGCGGTCACCAGTTCCGCATCAGCGACTACGACAATGGACCGCGCTCCGCCGCGCCGCTGCTCGGGGGCGACAGCTTCGACGTGCTCGATCGCGAGCTCGGATTCGAGGCGGAGGAGATCGCGGACCTCGTCGCATGCGGCGCGATCAGCTGAGCCCGGCGGTATCCTCTGCGCCGTGCTTTACAGCTCGCGCGCGATCCCCGACGCTGGCCGCATGTCGAATGCCTCGGCCGAGCACGCCCGATCCACTCCGCACGCAACCGACGGAGCGGCACACGAGTCCATCGATCCCACCAAAGCGGCACTCTCTTCGGCCGGACTCTCGCCCGCGGGCATGGCTCTGGCGGTCGGTTGCTATGTCAGCTGGGGACTGACGCCGATCTACTGGAAGGGCATCAGCGGAATCGCCGCAGCCGAGGTCCTCGTTCCGCGCATCCTCTGGACCCTCGTGCTGCTCCTGGTTGGCGCGCGGCTGCTCGGTCGCAGCGAGGAGACCTGGGCCGCGCGCGGCGTGGCGTGGGGCTGGAGCCTGCTGGCGGCGTGTCTGCTCGCGCTCAACTGGGGTGTCTTCATCTACGCTGTCCAGACGGATCGGGTGATGGCGACGAGCCTCGGGTACTACATCAACCCGCTGATGGTCATCCTGCTCGGGCTCCTCGTCGTGGGCGAGCGACTGAATCCGGTCCAGGTCGTGGCGGTCTCGATCGCCGCGATCGGCGTCGCCTGGCTGACGATCGACGAGGGACGACTTCCCTGGATCTCGCTCGTCCTCGCGCTCTCGTTCGCGCTCTACGGCCTGCTCCACAAGCTGCGACCCCAGCCACCCTTGGCGGGCCTGCTCCGCGAGATGCTCGTGTTGGCTCCCATCACGCTCGCCGTACTCGCGTTCTGGATCGCCCGAGGCGAGTCGGCACTCGTCGATCGATCCCTGGCCGAGCACGCCTATCTCTCGTTGACCGGAATCGTCACGGCCGGTCCGCTGCTCCTCTTTCACGCCGCAACGAAACAGCTCCCGCTCTTCGCGGTCGGCATGTTCCAATACATCGCACCAACATTGACCCTGACACTCGCCACGCTCGTCTACGGCGAAGCGTTCACGGGGGCGCACGCGGTCGGCTTCGGTCTCGTCTGGATCGGTCTCGTCGTGTTCACGATCGATTCGTTTCGCCGAAGCGGGTCGTTCGCGAGGCGACAGCGGGTCGAACACGGAATCGAAAGATGAAGAGCGAGTGTCTTCGATCGTCGACGGTCGAACGATCTTCGTGTGCGACACGAATCGCGAAGGATCGGCAACTCCGACGCTCTCGCCGCGTTCGATATAGGGAATCGTTTCGCGACGAATCGGAAGCCCGACGGCAAGACTCGCGTAGACGCTCGCGAATCGCCGCCAGCCCCGCGAATTCGTGTGTCTTGCCGCCTCGCGATGGTTGACAGTCGAGAGCGCCGGTGTGAAGATCGCCGCCAACAGCACGAGCTCTCTTCGCAAGAGATCTTGCCGCTCGAACGAATCGTCGCTGAATGCGCGCACGGCGCGGAGAGAGAAGGCACGCATGACCTCCGAAGAGATTGCGAGCGAATTTGCGGAGATCTTCGACGAATTGCCCGTCGAACAGGTCAACGAGATGCTCGCCAAGAACATTCCGTTCGAGACGATCGAGTTCTTCTCTCGGTATGCGGAAGCATTCGCAGACGGTGCCGGCATCAAGGGCGAACCGCGCGGCCGATTGCCGAACCTTCTGCTCTTCGGCTACCTGATTCGCGTCCTCGAGGAACGGCTGCTGCCCGAGCCTCCGCTTTCTTGAGCACGCGGCGGCCTTGAGCACGCGGCGGCCTTGAGCACACGGCGGCGCGCCCGATTCGCCGCGACGCCGGGTGTTCTAGATTGCGCCGTATGATGCAGCAGAACACCCGAGACGAGGTTCGTACCGAAGACGCGCCGGCGCCCGTCGGTCCCTACTCCCAAGCCATTCGCGTCGACGACTGGATCTTCGCTTCCGGCCAGATCCCGCTCGATCCGACGACGGGGAAGAAGGTCGAGGGGGAGATCGAGGACGAGACCCGCCGCGTGCTCGCCAATCTGCGCGCCGTGCTCGAAGCGGCCGGGAGCGGGCTCGACCACGTCGTCAAAGCGACCGTCTACCTGACGGACCTTTCACTCTTTCCGCGCGTGAATGCCGTCTACGCCGAAGCCTTCAGCGTCGATCCCGCACCAGCACGGGTGACCGTGGGCGTCGCTTCCCTGCCCCTCGGCGCCGCCATCGAGATCGACGCGATCGCGCGGGTCGCGCCGTCTTCGACGGCGTAGTCCACTCACGCGCGTGAACGCTCCGTATGGCGACGCGCCAGTCGGGGCAGATTGATGCCGTTCACGACGACGTGTGCCGCGATGGGCGCGAGCAGCTGTCCCGTGTAGAGGAAGAGACCGCCGAAGGCGAAGCCCATTGCGACGGCGTAGACGCTCCAGAAGGCCAGCTCGCGGCGTGGCAGGAAATGGCAGGCACCGAAGGCAAGGCTCGCCCAGACGATGCCGACCGCCGGCTGGAGCGCGCCGCGGAAGAACATCTCCTCGGCCGTGCCACTCGCGACGGCCAGCAGGATCGCGTCGGCGCGACCGATTCCGGCGAGACTCTCGGCGAGCGTGTCGGCCAGCGCCGCACCCAGACGCGTGAACCGCGTCAGCAGCTCCGAGACGCCGACCGCGGCGAGCCCCGCGCCGACGCCGATCGCGAGTGCGAGCCCGAGCGTCGAACGCGCTCGTCCCGCCCCACCCACCTCGTCCGGCGTGAAGATCGACGCACCCGGCTCGCTCATCCGCCACACGAGCGCGACGCATCCCAGCACGCCGTAGAAGATGAGCGCCGTTCGCACGAAACGCGAAGGTGAGAGGGGCGGTGGGGCCGGCTCATCCGACGTGGTCTCTTCCCCCGATGGCTCGAGTCCACTCATGCTCGACTTCACTCTCCGGACGTCGCGTAGAACGCGACGCAAAAGCTCGGTTTTGAACCCCTTGCACCAGCCGCTTGCTGCCACTGACCGCTCTGGGTAGCCTATTGCGCCAACCGATCCCCGCCAGGCCGGGCGGGAGGCCCGCGCGCCAGACTTCGCCGCCAGGGCACCCGGATCCCGCGACCGCCTGAACCCCCGATCGACCACGCGTTCCCCGATCCAATGAGGTCACCGCTGTCCCGGAACGGCGTGTGCGAAGAGGAAGACGATGGACCAACGAGTCCCCATGACCCCGCGCGGCTACGAGGCGCTCAAGGAAGAGCTTCAGCGACTCAAGTCCGTCGATCGACCGGCGAACGTCAAGGACATCGAGGAGGCCATCGCCCACGGCGACCTGTCCGAGAACGCCGAATACCACGCGGCCAAGGAGAAGCAGGCCCATATCGCCGGACGAATCGCCATGCTCGACGACAAGATCGCCCGCGCGCAGGTGATCGAGACGACCGGCCAGACCCCCGACAAGGTCCGCTTCGGCGCCACCGTCCTGCTCTCGGACGTCGAGACCGAGGACGAGGTCAGCTACACGATCGTCGGGGAGGACGAGGCCGACGCCAAGCAGGGGCGCATCTCGATCACGTCTCCCGTCGCCCAGGCCCTGATGGGCAAGGAGGTCGGCGACGAAGTGACCGTGAAGGTGCCCAAGGGAACACGCGAGCTCGAGGTGCTGGAGATCCGCTTCGACGCGCTCTGAGCGCCCGTGCGCAGCCCCCGTCGCCCGTTGCGATCGCCCCGCCACCCACTAAACTCGGCGCGCTCGAGCCTCCGTTCCCCGGTAGCTCAGCTGGTAGAGCAGGCGGCTGTTAACCGCCTTGTCGCAGGTTCGAGTCCTGCCCGGGGAGCCATTCTCTTTTTTTCGCTTCGTTCGCTCTGCTCACTTCGCCGGGCTGCGGGCGCTTTATCGCTTCGTTCGCTTGGCTCACTTCGCTGGGCCGCGGGCGGCTTCGCTACGTGCGACCCATCCGGCCCCGCATGCACAGAGCACGATGAGCGCGACGAGACCCACGGGGTTCAACACGGGTACCTTCGACTGTACGAGGGCGATCGAGTTCAGGATCAGGTCGTTGTCGAAGACGCTGTCCGACAGGAAGACGACGGGGCCGCTACCGCTCCCGAGCGCGCCTGCATCGATGACGGCAAGGGTGGGCTGGCTGTTCGCGTCGAGGGTGGCGAGAACGGAGGCGATTCCGAGGCCGTCGAGCCAGCCGGGGACCACCGTGCTGTAGCTCGACACGAGGCCGAAGGGTCCGTTCGTGACGGGATGGATCGACGGATTCGTCACCGTTACGGTGGGCACCACGGTCGTTCCAGTCGCATCGAGGCCGAAGGGGTCGAGCAGGCTCTCGTTCGCGAGGTCGGCGGTGGCGGAGAAGCTGTCGTTGTCCGTGACGATGATCGCCGCGCCCCCCGCCTGGACGAATGCGAGCACGGCCGCCTGCTCGACGGTGGAGAGGGGAACGATCGCGGCCGTAGCGTCCCTCGCTGACGCGATCATCAGCACGTCGAGGGTCGCGAGGTACGCCGATCCGAGGACGGGCGCACCCGAGATCTGCACACCCGGAAACGCGCCTTGAATAGCGCCCCTCAGACCCGCGTAGAACGAGCCGCCCTCTATGCTTGCGATACCGCCGCGACTCAGGTCGAAGCCGCCGACCACGAGCGCACGCGCCGGTTGTGCGACGAGTAGTGCGAAGATCAAGCTGAAAAGTACGCGGGAGAGCATCGCATGCAGCTCCTCAAGTCGCGGAATCGAGCGGGCCCGCGGCAAGCCCGGGGGTCGGGCATTGCCTCGCTGAGCCGACCGCGAGACCGATCGTTCTCGGTACTCCTGGAAGAAATGCAAACCTCAGGCCAAGCGCCGGGGCATCACGCGGGACCTGGAACGTCGATCGAGACCCGGTTTGCGACACAGCAGCACGTCGACTGAGGCTCTACACCACATCACAGCGGAGGCGGGCACTCCGCCGATCGACGATCGACCTCCGGAGGCGAGGCTCGTCATCGCCGCTGGTCGAGCTGGCCTTGCGGCGGCCGTGAAACCTCCATCCCGTTCCCGCCCGGCCCCCTCAACGGATCGTCGTTCGACGGGATGCTGCGGTCGCGACCAGCAGTGCCTCTCGCAAGCGACGGGCCGTCGCAGCGGGCGATTCTTCGGCCCAGAATCGATCGGTCGGATCGGGGAACGCGAAGACCGGGATCTCGGCGGGCAGCCACCCCCGGGCGCGTTCGATCCGCGAGCTTTCCGTGAGCATCAGCACGAGTACGTCCGGAGCGAGCGCCCGCAACGAGGTTGCGTCGGCGGGGATCCGGTGCTCGTCGCGGCCATGCGTGGCGCTCTCAGCTCCGGCGATCTCCAGCAGATCGCTCGCGAAGCTATGTCCGCCCGCGATCATGAGCGGGTCGTCGTCGACGATCGCGACGGCCCTCGGTCGTCCAGTGGCGGGTGACTCCGCGGCCACGAGCGAAAGCGGGCGAGTGATCCCGACTTCGAAGGCGGTCGCGCGCTCGTGACCGACGAGCTCCCGCCCAACCGTCCTTGAAAGCGCGAAGAGGTCCTCGAGGTCGTGGGGCGCGAATTCGACGAGACGAGTGCCGCGGGGCGGGCGGTGCGACGCGTCGACCATGGCAGAGGGTTGGGAGGGGGTGAAGAGCCAACGCGGACGGATCGCGAGTGCCTCGTCCCACTCGACCCGTGGGAGTGCTGCGACCGCGTCGATGTGGCTCGCCGGGCCACCGATCGCGACGAGACGATCCGCCGCGCCGAGCTTCAGTAGAAAGTGGGTAGCGCCAGGATCGAGCGAGACGATGTCGGCGGGCTCGGCCCGCTCCCTTGTCGCAGCATCGGGAGTGGTCGAGCCCGAGCGGTCTGCCTCTGCGGGAAAGTCACAAGCTACGGGGGTACCGAACACGATCGCAGCGAGCAGAGTCCCGACGCCGGCGCCGCGAAACGGCGTGCAGATCGCGGCGAAGGATCGGGTCGTGGTCGTACACACCGATTCGGGCCTCCTCGCGGACTCCCCAACCTATCACGCGCACCGATCGACGGGCGACGAATCGGGACGGGCGGAGGGCGCGTCGCCAGGACGGTACGAGGCCATTTCGCATCGTTCACGATTCCTCCGTCCGCTCGAACAAGTCATCCACCCGGGTCCCCCGTCGCGCGCAGGATCGCGATTCCCTCGATCGGATCGGAGGTCCGGAAGCCGCGACGACGCGTTTCGAGAAAGTCGTTCCGTCTCGAAATCCGAACGATCAAACGGCGCGTATGCACAGGTGATCGACTGCTTTCTGCACGCCGCCACGGAGAGATCCCGATGAACGATTCGATTGTGCGAAGACCGGCTCCCGCCCAAATCCAGCGCCTCCCTGGAGCGGTCGCCACGTTCCTGCTCCTCGCGAATCCCGCGATCGCGGGCATCCACACCTGGGACGTACGCGAAGTATTCAGCAACGCGGACGGCACGATCCAGTTCGTCGAGCTACTCGACGTCGGCACGACCGGCGGAGAGACGGGCGTCGGGAACGGCTCCATCACAACGAATCTCGGCACGATCAGCTGGTCGAACGGGGCGGTCGCTCCGCCGACCAACGGTCGCAGCTACCTCGTCGCGACACCCGCCTTCGCGGCATTGCCAGACGCCCCCACGCCGGACGTGGTCGTCGATCCCGCCGATGTCCCCATCTTCGACCCGAACGGCGACACGGTGAGCTTCGGCTCGTTCGACAGCATGTCGTTTGGCCCCGTCCCTACCGACGGAATCGACTCGCTCGACGACGTCAGTGGCATCGGGCCGAACACCCCCACCAACTATTCCGGCGTCAGCGGCTCGGTCGACGCCAGCGGCGGCGTCGGCACGCTCGACGATTTCCAGGACGGAACCACGCAGGGCTGGGTTGCGAGTCTCGGCCTCGGCGTTCCACCCGTTCCGCCGGCCGCGATCGCCGATGCCGGGCCGACCGGAGCGGGTGACTTCGCCCTGCGCATCACGGCCACCGGTGCGCCTCTGGGCGCGGGTGGAAAGCTCGTCGTGAACAACGTCGATGCCCGCTGGACCGGCGACTATCCGACGAGTGGCGTCGGCGGCGTGGCGCTGGAGGTGAACAACTCGAATGCCTTCCCGCTCAAGATCCGACTCGGAATCGCGGAGCCCCAGGGCACGGCGGTCGGCGGTCGCTGGGTCACGCAAGGGATCACGGTACCCGCCGTGAGCGGCTGGGTGGGTCTCGAGTTCTCGTTGGCTCCGGAGCACCTGCTCCCTGGTGACGCCGTTGCATCCGACGTCGACGCGACGCTCGCGAACGTGGGGAGCCTGCGCATCCTCCACTCCGAGACCGCGTCGTTCACGGGTGGCGCGATCGCCGCCCAGCTCGACATCGACAATGTCGAGGCACTGCCGGAGCCGACACTTGCCACCGCGATCGGGGTGGCGTCGATGCTCTTCGCTGGACTCGCCGATCGTCGCCGACGGCGGTGACACTCCGTCGCGGCGGGCGCGCAGAGAATCGATATCCGCTGACCGTCGTGCTCCTATGCTTCTTGTGCGGCCTGATAGGCGCAAGCTGCCGGATGCTCGACGGCGGGATGGAAAGCGAACCGATCGGCACGGGCGAGCTCGACTGGTCTCCGGGAGACCCCGGATTTCTGGGCATGGAGGTGTGTCGCGGCTGCCATCGACTCGAAACCGAACATTGGGAGCTTACGATCCATGCGCGCGTCTTCGTCGAAGCACCCCGCACGGCTCGCGAGCGGCTTGGCTGCGAGGCCTGCCATGGCCCGGGTGCGGCGCACCTCGAAGCGCCGGACGATCCGAAGCGGATCCTCGCCTTTACGCGCACGGCCGATCGGTCTGTCGACGAGCTGAATGCAAGCTGCCTGGCTTGTCATGATCGCGGCGCGCGCCTGCACTGGCCGGGCTCGGCGCACGAGAGCGAGCGACTCGCTTGCAGCGATTGTCACAACCCGATGGTCGAGCAATCCGAGCGGTCGTTGCTCCGTGAGCGCGACGTGAACGAGACCTGCTTCGGTTGTCATCCGGCGCAACGCCTCGAGTTTCGCAAGCGATCCCACATGCCGCTGATCGAGGGCAAACTCGATTGTGCGGACTGTCATCAGCCGCACGGCTCGTACGCGGATCCGCTGCTTCGCGCCGATTCGGACTTCGAGCTGTGTACGCGCTGCCACGCGGACAAACGCGGACCATTCCTCTGGGAGCACGCACCCGCGACGGAGGGATGCACCAGCTGCCATCTGCCGCACGGATCGAGTCGAGACCACCTGCTCGTGACCTCGCCCCCGTTTCTCTGCCAGCAATGCCACGCCCAGATCGGCGTCGCGAACCACCCCATCGAACTGACCACGGAAGCCAACCTCGCAACCGGCGGCGACGCGGCCGCCCGTGACGTGCGGCTGATCGGTCGAGGCTGTGTCACCTGTCATGCCCAGATCCACGGATCGAATCATCCCTCCGGTGCGCGCTTCCACCGCTGACAAGGTCGCACTGCGGATTGCGCGCTCGGCCGTGTCGATTGGCTGCACCGCGCTCACGATTTCGATCGCCGCACCAGCGGTAGCCGATCGGGCGCGGAACGCGTTGTCTGGGGATCGCCACGCCGCCGCCCACGCGCGAGATCCCGAGGGCCTCTCGACGCTCGCTCCCGTTCGCCGGCGATCGCCCTCCGGCCTGCTCTACCCCTATCCGCCGGACCGAGAGACGCGTGTCGATCACGACCGTCCGATGTCGGCAGCGGTCGAAATCGGCTGGATCCATAGCCGTGGCGACGAGGACGAGGCGCGCTTTCGCGAGTACCTCGATCCGGACGGCGGACCTTGGCTCCGCGCGTTATCGCTCGAGTATCTTCACGTACCTCTGAATGATCGACTGTCGATCGTCGCGGGGGGCGTCGGCCGATCCGATGGCTACTACCGATTCGGCTGGTTGCGACCGGGGCGCTTCGATCTCCGTGTCTCCTACGACGCGATCGACCACACCTACGCGAGTGACGCGCGGGTGCTCCATTCTGGGATCGGAAGCGAGCGGCTCTCGCTGCCCGGATTCCTGGTTCCCGGTGACAACGCAGCCAGCGACGTCGACGCCGCACTCTCTTCGATCGGTCCGCGACGCGTCGCCCTCTCCCGAAACGAATCGGAGGTCGAGCTCTTGCTGCGCCTGGCGCGCAACGCTGTCCTGCGATCGAGCTACCGTCTCGAACGACGCGACGGCGAACGGCCGTGGGGCGGAACCCTGGGACTGACCTTCGGCCAAATCAGTAGCGGAAGCGTCGTCGAGACCCTCGAGCCGATTCACCAGCGAACGCACGACTGGTCGACACGTCTCGAGTGGTCCCACGACCGATTGCAAGCGAACGTCGGCTACGAGGGTTCGCGCTTCGACAACCGACGCGAGGCGCTCGTCTGGGAGAACCCCTTCCCTTCGACGGATCTCGGGATCGTCCGGATCGCAGGTCAGCCGCAGGCTCAGATGGCGTTGGCACCCGACAACGATCGCCACCGGGTCCACGGCAATCTGGCCCTGCAGACTCCCTCGCTCGGTCGGCTGAACGCTTCTGCATCCTGGAGCCGGATGAAGCAGAACGAGACTCTCCTGCCGGCGACCATCAATCCCGACATCGACGACTTCACGGATCTCTCGCGACGACGCGCCGATGCAAGCGTGGATATCTGGCGCGCGCAGCTCGGCTGGCGCGTCCGCCCCCACCGCAGCGTCGCGCTATCGACACGGGCCAGCATCGAAGGAAGGGATAGCGACACGGAGTACGTTGCGCTGAATCCCGCGACTGGCCAATACGGCTACGTCGCCGAGGACCTCGCGCCGGCAAGTCGTGTAGGTGCCGTGCCCTTCAGCCACCGACGACTGAGATTCGAGACCAAGGCATCTCTGCGGCTCTCGCGGCGAGTCACCCTCGGGCTCGAATACGAGCACCAGCGCATGCATCGATCGGGACGCGCGCGTCGCGAAACCCGAGACGATCGCGCGCGTGTGAACCTCCAGCTGCGCGTACCCGACGGTGGCCACTATCGGATCGCTTACGAAGTCCGACATCGTGGGGGCAGCGCCTACGACCCAGCCCGCGACAATGCCTACTACGCACCGTCGCCGGGATCGCCGATCCTGACTGGCGCCTCGCGCAGCCTCCGATCCTTTCGCCAGTTCGACCTGGCACGACACACCAGCCACGACCTCGAGCTTCGGTCGATCCTACCGATCGGCAACGCGACGGATCTCACGCTGGCGGCGAGTTGGATGGCGCGCGACTTTGGCGCGATGCACGGTCTCCAATACGAGCGCACGGCCGATTTCAATTTCGATCTCACCCATCGACCCGATCCGCGCATCGACCTCCACGTCTTCGGAAGCTTCGAGTGGCGCGATCGCCGGCTCGAGACGATCGATTCCCAGCCGGGACCGGCCTTTTCGTTCCTGCCGGGCAGTCCGGCATTTCCCTTCGCGAATGCCTGGTCCTGGAATGCGCGCACGACGACCGGACTCGTGGGGACGTCATCGAGCGTTCGGATCTCCGATCGACTCACGATGTCGCTCGATTACCGCTTCCGGATCACGAACGAGTCCACCCGGTCTGGATTCGACCGCGCCGGCGGAGCGCTCACCGGCGGTGTCGATCCGGCGACGGCGCCCACGAGCTTCCCCGCCATACGCCTGCGGGATCATCTCGTCGAGGTCTCAGCGACCTGGCGTCCCAAGGGCCCCATCGAAGCATCGCTCATGTATCGCATGCACGTATCGGACTTCGATGACACGCAACAGCGTGGTCTCGTACCGCGCGTCAACCAGGTGCTGTTCCTCGGACACCGGGATCGGGATTTCGTTGCCCACTTGATCGGGTCCACGGCTACGTTCCGGTACTGAAGACCGCCGTCGCGCGCGTGGCCCCAGCGCACGCCCTTCTTCGACTGGAGAATCGTATCGAGCTTCCGTGCACGTTCCCGCGAGTCAGCCACGAGCCGCTCAGAAGAAGAATACCGCCTGCGTGATTGCAACCACGAGCTGGCGTTTCGTTCGCGCGGTGCCCGCGCCGTTCACGAAGAAATCGTCGGGTCCGCTGCCTCGAAACGCGCCGTACCAGAGCACCTCGCCGCGGACCGTGAGGAAAGGGGTCAGCGCATGGTCGACGGTCCACGTGAGCCAGACCGCCTGGGTCGAGTTCGTCGCCGGTTGTCCCGAGTCGAGACGTGCCCACTCGGCGCGCATGCCTGCGCCAGTCTCTTCCGTAATCGCATAACGTCCGGCGAGGGCCACACCGAAGATGTTGCTCTCGTCTCTTCCCTTCGGATCGCCGTGGATCCAATCGGCGTTCAGCCACAGCGAGATCTGGTCCGTTGGATCCCAGAAGGCAACCAAGTCGACGACATGGCTGAACTCATCGTCCCTGCCCGAAGCCAGGTTCGCGAACCGCCCTCGCGTCGGTCCGTCTTCCGCCATGTAGGACAGCCTGATGTCGGCCCTTTCGTCGGACCAACCGAATTGGGCTATGGCGGTCTTGGCATTATTGTTGTCGAAATTGGCAGCGCTGCCGTTGTTCGAAACGCCGAGCTGCCAGTTGAAGCCGTGGCCGGGCTCACCGCGAACGATGACCCCATCGTGATTGTAGGGCTGAAAGCTCCAAAGCAGCCCGCGACTGATGTTCCCGTTCTGGCCGACATAGATGATTTCTGCGCCGAGCGGAGAGTCCCAGCGACCCGCGCGGATCTCCAGTCCCCCGGGCAGCGGCGGTCGATAGGAAACGAACGCCTGCTGAATCACGGGGGAATCGCTGCCCGATCCGGGGTCGGCGCTTACTCCGTAGAGGACCTCGAAGCGGAAGCCCGCGCGTGAGGCTTTGGTCGCGTTGCGGAGGATCGCCAGGCGTGCCTGGTCGAGCTGGAACGTGTTGTGCTTCACCTGGGGATAGACGGGACGGTTGTCACCAGGACCGAAGCCGTTGGGGAATCCCAGGGACGGCTGTGAATCCGGGTTGTTGAAGTTGAAGTTGTAGCTGGGTGCGACCGCGCCCTCGATCGCGATCGAGTCGAGCAATCCCCGCACTCCCTCAGGTGCGGAAGCCTTCGCGGACGTCGCTCGGATCATCGCAGCCTGCCCTGCGAGGCGGGTCTCGGCGGCGTCGAGAGCCTCACGCGTCTGCGCGAGCTCTTCGCGTAACGTCTCGATCTCGCGACTGGACTCGAGCAATTCGCCTCGACGGATCTCGGACTGCTGCTCTAGCGCGCGAATCCGCGTGCGCAGCTCGTCGACCCCTCTCCGGAGCGCCTCCGTGTCGCGCGACGAGGCCGGCGAAGAGACGGGCGTGCCCTCTGGGTAGGCGATCCCGGGAAGCAGACAGGCGAGCAGGCCGACGAACGCAACTCGTTCGAGCGTCGCAGCGACGGGCCGAAGTCGGATCTCCGACAGGAAAGCCATCGGACCACGATCGTACAGCGAATCGCTTTGCGGAAGGGCTGAGTCTGGAGTTTTGCGCGCATCCCGGCGGGTACGGACCGACAGATCAGCCGTGCACCCCCGAAGGACGCGGAGTGATCGGCGACCCGAGTCGGAATCCCGATCGACCGGGCGCGCGTAGTATGGTGCAATGCAGTCCATGGCGAAGAGCGGGAACCGGCTCGAACGCTCCCGGGGAGCCGTTCCGGATCGCGGCTCCGACGAATCGCTCGTCGTGCGGCTGACGGAGCGGGACGTCGAGGCCTTCGAGCGCCTTTACGAGCGCCACTCGGCCCAGGTGTACGCGATCTGCCTGCGTATCCTGCGACGCCACGAGATCGCGCAAGAGGTCCTACAGGACGCCTTCTGGCAGCTTTGGGATCGACCCGAACGTTTCGATCCGAATCGCGGGCGGCTGCGTACCTTCCTCTTCCAGATCGCGAGGAGCCGGTGCATCGATCGATTGCGTCGCGATCGACTTCGGACCTTCGCAAGCCCGAACCCCTCGCCGGTCTTCGAGATCGCAGATATTCAAACGACCGGCCCCACACCGCTGCAGTCCGCGATGAGCGCCGAGCGGAGGGTGCGGGTGCTCGACGCGCTCGAAGGCCTGCCGCCCGAGTGTCGGGAGATTCTCGTGCTGGTCTATTTCGAGGGGCTCACACGTGCGGAGATCGCCGAACATCTCCACGTACCGATCGGAACGGTCAAGACTCGGGCTCGTCGTGGGCTCCGGATCCTTCGAACGCAGCTCGAACCGGGAGACGAATCTTGAGCGCTTCGGATCTCGATACGCTCGCGTTGCTCCACGTCGCCGGGATGCTCGACGAGGAGGATCGTCAGCAGATCGATGACGCGATCGACGCGGGTGTCGCCGAGGTGCTGGACGCGATCGATCGCGCCGAGGAGACCCTCGCGGCGCTCCCGCTTGCGCTCGAGCCGCGCATGCCGCCGCGCGCAGTGCGACAGGCGCTTCTCGACCGGGCAAAGAGGAGCGTGTCGACCGATTCGAATCCGCTCATACGCCGCGCCAGCTCGGCCCGCGTGCTGATCGCGGCCGGCGTCGCGGCGGCGCTTGCCCTTGCCTTCTGGCTCGGAGTACTCAGCGAATCCCGGTCCGGAGCGACGCGCGACGAGATCGTTCAGGAATCCGCGGAGGACTGGCGCGAGCGTGCGTTAGTCGCCGAGGCGCGAGCGCGCTCGGCGGAGTCGGCGCGGCGGGCGATCGATCGGTCGATGGCAGAGTTGCGCGAAGAGATGGCTGCGCTGGAAACGGCGCTCGCGGACCTCCGGAAACAACACGCGACGATCGTCGTCGTTGCGGAGGAGGAGCGCAAGAAAGCGCGACTTGCGGAGTCGCGCGTCGACGAGCTGGCATCGCGGGCTGCGGCGCTTTCCGAGGAGCTCGCTCGACTCGAATCCGTCGCCTCGATCGTGCCGAAACCGTCGACCGATCCTGCGCTCCGCGAGGTGCGTCGCGCGCTCGAGCTCGTGCGCGCGCCGGACAGCGCGATGATCGAGCTCGTTGCCGACCAGCAGGATGCACCCGGCACCGCGTCGGTCTTCTGGGATCGCGGCTTGCGATACTGCTATCTACATGCACGAAACCTCGAGCCGACCGGCGGCCGCGCTCGGCGCTCCCTTTGGATCGAGTACACGAGCGGCCGAACGGTTCACGTTACAGATTTCGACGTCGACGCAAGCGGTGAGGCCGAAGCCTTCGCGACTCTCCCGGCCGGTCTCGGCGAGATCGCGAGGACGTTCGTGACCCGCGAAACGACCAGCAATCGACGTACACCAGGCGGTCCGATCGAGCTCGTCGAGCGTCCGCCGGACCCGACCGCCGATGCTGCGGTCCCGCCCTCCGCCCGCCGTTACCGCCGTCGCTTCTGATATCACGAGCCCCATTCACTGACGGGGCGGCGTCTGTGTAGCCACGTTCGTCGCGCGGGTGCTGACGAGGCTCGTCTGGCTTCATGGCGCCCGGATCCGCGGTGAACCGAAACCGGTTCACTGTCTGATGGCACGCTCACGCCGTCGATGCGCGGCGCAAAGGAGTCCGGCGGCGAGCGGCACGAGAGTCACGCCGAGAGCGGGCTCGGGCACGACGTCGAGCTGCGGAGCGGCGAGACCGAGCAGCGGCTCGACGGACCAGACGATCGTGGCCGGTGCGTCGGTCGTCGCCTCGAAGCTCCAGCGCAGATCCGTCGCGGCGGCGCCCGTCGCCGTCACGGGTGTCGTACGGCCGACCGCGGACGAGGTCAGCTCGAGCCGCGCGATGAAATACTGCGGCCGGTTGACGGCGACCGAGACCGTCTCGTAGAGATCGACCGACTCGTCCGAGAGAGGAAGTAGATCTTCGTAGCGCCAGAATGTCGTAGCCCCACCGATCAGCGTGGGCAGGGTGTTGACGCGATACTGCGCGAGGAGACTGTTGCCCGCGCTGCCGCCCTGGCCGGACGCCTGCTGCGTCGCGTTCAGGAAGTGGTGGCGCGTGACGAACTCGACATCGACCGGGTCCGTCGAGGTGGGATCGTCGGGAATCACCTCGAAGCGAAAGACGAGCTCGCCCTTCCAGTAGCCGTGGGCCTGAGGAGAGGGAATCTCGGGCGTGGGCGCCGCGAGCACCGCCGTGGAGATCAAGGCGCCCGTCTGGGCGGCATAACGGACGTGGCCGAGACTCGCGCCCGCCGCGCCCGTCGCCGAGCCCATCGGCGCCGGCGAGCCACAGAGAACGACGCCGCCTCCGGGCCCGCCGAAGAGAAAGCTACCGCCCTGGCTGAGCACCGCCCCGCCGCTGTGTCCACCCCAGAGCGCCATCCCCTCGCTCTCGAGGCAATCTTCGAGCGGCGTCTGAGCATGCGCGATCGTCGCGATCGCTGTCGCTAGCAGGGAGAATACGAGGAGGCTCGACGGCCCGCCTCGGAATCGGCAAAGGAAGAGGAATGGATTCATAGAAGGAACTCTCCGGCCCCGTGCTACAGCCACGGGATCGATGGGGTTGCACACCGCGCGACACTCGAGCGCGACACCCGAAGCGGTCGATTGCGAATCGGCGCAGGACGCCGACTGCGTCAGAATCGCTCCAGTACGCCGATCCGACCGTGAATGGGTTCACAGAGAGGGGACGAGCCGAAACAGTCGCGATGATTTAAGGCATCCCGATCGGGCCACCGATGGACGGAGTCATGAAGGATGACACCGATTCGACGCGCGGACGCTGGCGGGGGCTCTTCTGGGTCGCCTGGCTGCCGGGCGCTCTGCTCTTCTCCGCCTGGGTCGCTGGTGTCTACGGCTATCAGTCGATCTGGGGCGGATCGAGCGACATCTTTCTCGACTACGCGCTCCCGATTCCCCTCGCCACGGGGACGCTTCACTGGCCGAGCCTGGTCGCCGTCGGCATCCTCGTATCAACGATGATCGGCGCCGAATCGAAGACGATTCGCAACCGTGCGATCGGGCTGCTGATCGTATTCGCGATCGGTGTGGCGATGCTCGGCGGACCGAATAGTCCGAGCGACTACTTGTACGCGGTAACGAGTCCCCGCATGACTCATGTCTATGGGCTGAACCGCAACCCGCTCGCTCTCTTCGTCCTATGCGACGCGGTTCTGGGCAGTCTCGTCGCGATGGTGATCGCGCTGCGATCACGACGCCGGACTTGATTGGCAGGGCAACGACCTCGAGATCGAGGCACGCGAATCGCCTGGACGGACTACGAGATCGTCGTAGCCGAAATCGTGGACGGATCGCTTCGCGAGGTGCGCTGGCTTTCCGTGAAACGACTCAATTCTTCGAAGCGGGAGGGGTCATGAAATCCGGATTGCGCCAGCCGGGCGGCGCGACGAGCTCCGCCGGCGGCGACAATCGCGAGACGTAGTCCATCACGGCGTTGATGTCGCGTTCCTCGAAGTTCTTGATCTGGGCGACCATCTCGGGATTCGCGTTTCGCCGCGATCCGTCTCGAATCAGCTCGAACTGAGTCACGAGGTAGCCGAAGTGCTGGGCATGGATCCGCGGAACGCGTTCCTCGGCGCTTCCCTCGCCGTTCACGCCATGACATGCCGCGCAGTTGGCCTTGTAGAGCTTCTCCCCGTGCGCGAGATCGTCGCCTGGTCCCCGACCGTTCTCGACACTGATCTCGAGCGTGTCGATATAGCCGGCGACATCGGCGATGGCCTGGGCGCCCCCGATCGCCTCGACGGTCGAATAGGGTGCCATCACCCGATTCTTCCGGTAGCCGGCTCGGATATCGGCGAGCTGCTTGATCACGACACTCCGATGTTGCCCCGCGAGCTGGGGTACGACGCCGCTCGAGAGACCCCAGCCCTCCGGCGTATGGCAGCTCGCGCAGCCTCGGTAGACCTCGAGACCGTTCGCAATGTTCGGCTCGAGCGAGTGGACCTCGTCGCTCTCGCGATCGGCCTTGCCCTTCACCCGCGCCGTCGCCGCAGCGATTCGCTTGGCCTCGGCATCCGGATCCGGCGGTGGGGCGACGCTCGTCTCGGATATCCCGAGGAGGTTGAAGCAGTAAGTCAGGCTGCGGCTCGCTCGTACGTGATGGCCACGAGCGAAGAGATGGGTCGCATGGGAACGACGTTCGAGGCAGGAGTTCAGCGCGTGAATCGGGACGAAGTTCGGATTCTTCTTGAGCGCCCGGTCGACCCGCGCGAGCCGGCGCTCGAATTCCGTCGAGTTGGCGGAATGGACCTCTGCCGCGAGGGAGAGCACGATGAGCAACAAGCCGGCGGCATAGACGGATCGGATCCCGAGTGTTCGTCCCATGGGTACGCGATACCTCCTCGCTTCTCGGTCGGCGGCGGCTGGATGGTCGACCGGACTGGCGCGCGGCAGCCACCTCCTACCATGAGCGTAGTCCATTCGTCGCCTCGTGCCTCGCCGCGTCTTCATTTCCACCACGCCTCCGCCTGCGAATCTGCCTCGGGCATTTCCGTTCGCTGCACTGCGTAGAAGAGGCAGTCGCTCTTCGCGACCTCGCGATTCGTCGTCATCATGATCGGTATGAAGTCGCGGCGGGTCCGCAGCTCGCCGTCCTTCTCCTCGAAGAGCGCGTGCGAGCATTCCTCGCCCGAGTCCGCGATCGCGCGAAGAGGCCAGCCGGTGCCCGGCTCGAGCCACCCGATCGGCGAGCCAGCCGTGAGGCATTCGAAGTTGTGGCGGTCGATATCCTTGGAGATCGTGACGGGGACGGCAGTCACGGGCGTGTCCGCGAACGCGAGGTCGATCGTGTCTTCGAGACAGACGCGAACCGGCCCCCCGAATACGACGACCGGGCGACGCGGCTCTTCGAAGTCGATGCGGTCGGCCGCGAGATACTGGCACAGGCCCTGATAGGCGACTTGGTCTGCCCGCGGATCTCCCGCTCGACCGCATTCGATCGTCACGCTCGGACACATATCGACGGTCGCCTCTACGAGCGTGCGCAACGTGAGCGGCGTATGAACGACGCGGTCCGCGAAGAGAGAGACGAGCGAGCGCTCGGGAAGACCGATCCGGAAGGCCACACCGTAGGCCGGGTTGTGACCCGTGTTGTTGTGCAGATCGACGAGCGATTCCGGATTCGCGTCGCGGATCGAGTCGAGCACTGTCCGGGCAACCTGGCCCTCGTCGGTGTCCCACGGCGGCGACCAGACGCGGTTGGCGTCGCGCCGCCCTGGAAGCGCGCGGTGGCTGAACGCGGGGGCGTGGAGCGCCGTCGCGACCGAGCCCACATAGAAGAACACGTTCGTCGCGGGAACCTGCGAAGATCGGAGGAATCGATGTATCGCTCGCAGCCCGGACGGCTCGTTCCCGTGCAGCAGGGTCGTGACAGCTCGCACCGAAGTGGGGTCCCGACCGCCGAGTCGCAAGATCGCGGGACCCGCCAACAGCTCCAGGAACGCCAGGTCTTCGGAAGGAATCTCGCTTCGCATCAGGTCCCGATCGATCCAGACGTCACGTACGGGCTCTCTCATCGGGTGCTCCAGCGGTGGACCGGCTCATCTGCGTCGCTGCGGACGCAATAATCCTCGAACATGCGTCTCAGCGCATCTGGCCACGAGTGATGCAACGCGTGGGAAGCGAGACGGGCGCGCTGCCAGGCCGAGCCCGTCTGCCCGGATTCGGCCCGAGCGAGCACGCAGTCGATCAGGGGATCCGTCTCGCTCGAATCGATGCCATAGGACCGAAGGCCTTCGCGTGCGATCTCCGCGAGGCCCGGGAAGAGTCGCCGTGCGGGGACCGGAGAGGTGGAGCCGCCGACTGCGAGCGGCCACTCGAGCTTCGCATCGAGTCCCGATTGAGCGGCGCGGTAGAAATTGTGATGGGCCCGCTCGAAGTCGAACGAGGCACGCACCTCCTCCATTGCCGGGGCAAGTCCGAGCGCGAGCCCAACGAGGAACGCGGAATTCGCGAGCAGGTCCTCGATCGTCGGGCCGGAAGGCAATGCACGCAGCTCCATCCGGATGTGGCCCTGTTCATGGGCGTCGTAGACTGGCCGGTTCCATTGCCAGACCGTCCCCTGGTGTAGTCGCAGCTCCTTCAGGCCGGGAATCGCGCCAAGATCGAAGGCCTCTATCGGATTCTCTCCATAGATGACGGGCAGCAGCGCAGGGTAGGCGTCGACGGCTTCCTGGAAGAGCTCGAACGGGCCCTCCCGGAGCCAGTCGCTTCCGAAGCTGACACGCGCTTGTCGTTGGGCACGTCGATCCTCTGGATTGCGGTCGTCGACCGCCTGCTTGAAGAGCGCAACGCGCGTCTCCTCCCAGAGCCTATGTCCGAGAAAGAGCGGAGAGTTG
Organism: Myxococcota bacterium; assembly: GCA_965223565.1. Classification (GTDB taxonomy): domain Bacteria; phylum Myxococcota_A; class UBA9160; order UBA9160; family UBA4427; genus UBA4427. Next base: position 352,615 of record CBDCWV010000016.1, read on the forward strand.
CCGGACGCCGCGAGAACGGGCGCAGTCGCGAGCTGGGCGGCATCGAAGACCGCGCGAAAATCCGAGGGAGCGACGCGCAGATGGATCTGGAAGGACGTCGCCGCTCCTTCGAAGGTCACGTCCTCGCAGTCGAGGTCGAGGCTGTCCTCTCCCTGGATGCAGAGATGAAAGGGCTCGCTCTTACTCTCGCGTAGCGAGCGCGAGAGCGCGCGATAGCGCGTCGCATCGGACATCGCCGAAGGGCCGAGATCCTCCTCGACGAGCGTCGGTAGAATCCCGATCATGGCGACCCGGCCGCCGTGGATGCCGGCGGCGCGATTCAGCTCGGCGCGGGCCGTCTCGAGCTCGTGCCTGAGGTGGGAGAATGGGCGCCCCCTGAGATCCGTATGTCGCAGATTGCATTCGAGGTTGAAGCGATCGAGCTCGACCGTCATGCGCTCGTCGACCGTCTCGAGGAGGACTTCCTCGTTGAGTGGCAACGCGCGTGCACACTCGTCGGTCAGCGACACCTCGAGCTCGGCGCCAAGAGAATTGGACCCCGTCCCGAATTCGGCACGATCGAGCAGCCGCTCGAGAACCGCGAGTGAATCCTCGAGTCGCTCGGCGAACGCTTCGTAGTCGCTCGGCGAGAAACGCTCGCGATCGATTTCGAGACCCATCGAATCGCCGACTCCCCAACTACTGCGCCGCTCGCAGGCCGAGCCGCATCACTCCGGCTCAAGCCGCGTCGGCCGATCCGAGCGCCCTTTCGAACAGCGCGAGCAGTCGGCTCCATGCCCGTTCCGCTTGCTTCTCGTCGTAGACTCGCGAATCCGGCGGACACCAACCGTGGAGCGTACCCGCATAGACTTCGATCTCGGCCGGCCGATCGCTCTCCCGGAAAGCACGGCGCAGAACGTCCTTCACTTCGGGCTCGCGTTCGTCGTCATCCTCGGCGACGGCGAACAAGTATTGCGCCTTCATCTTCGGCACGAGTAGATGCGGGCTATCGGGCTGGTCGGTCACGAGTCGGCCACCGTGAAACGACGCGGCGGCCCCGACTCGGTCGGGTCTCGCAGCCGCAGTCCGCATCGTCATCGGCCCCCCCATGCAATAGCCGGTCGTCCCCATCTTTCGATCCTTCGCGACCGACGGTTGCGCGTCGAGGTAGTCGATGAAGGTCCGCGCGTCCGCGGTATGCGTCTCGGCCGTAAGAGTCGCCATCATCGACATGATCGTCTTGCGTGTCTCCGGATCTTCGAAGTCCGGATTCTCCGGCAGGATCGGCGCCTTCTTCGTTCGGTAGTAGGGGTTGACGACCAGAACGGCGTAACCCGAAGCGGCCAGTCGCTTCGCCACCTCCTTCATCGCCGGCCGCAGACCGAATGCGTCGGGCCAGACGAGCACGCCGGGATGCCGCCCCATCGTCGGCCGAACGAAATAGGCGTCCGCGAGACCCTCGGGCGTCTCGATCGAAACGTCCGTACCGCGAACTTCTGCTGCGTTCGCCGGCATCGGCAGGAGGACAGCGAGGCCAGCACCGACGGAGAGCCTTCCAAACTCCCGCCGATTCAATCCGCCGGATCGACGGAGCGCCTCGTCCTGCACCTCGAAAGTCCGCTCGTCACACATGGATCGGCCCTCGCGTTCGTTCCGAAATCGATGGCACCCGCGTTCCATCGGCTGAGCTCGAAGACTACGTCCCGCGGTCCTGCTCGTCCACGTGCTTCGCGCTCGGCGGGTAGCCGACCTGACGGCGTCAGCCGAACGCGCGCCACAGCAGGGACGCACCGCTCACGACGAGAAGCGCGAGGATCAGCCGCTCGAAGGTCGCCCCGGCCAGTCGACTGCGAACGTACGTCCCGAGCGGCATGACCAGCAATGTCGCCGCGAGTGCGACTGCCGATCCCACAAGGCGCTCCCGATCGAAGGCCTCGACCGCCGCGAGTACCACGAGCTGTGCGAGACCCGCCACCAGAAAGAGCGCGGTCACGGAGAAGACGTACGCGTCCTTCGAGAGCCGATAGCCGTGCAGCCAGAGCGCGACGATCGGCCCCGACACGCCGACTGCACCATGGCTGAAGCCAGCCAGCGTTCCGACGAACGGCGACCACCGACGCGTCGTTTCGGGCGCGAGTGCGAGCTCCGGTTGCCGCACCCTCGCCAGGACGAAGACGAAGACGGTCACGGCGAGACCGATCAACAGCGGCCGTTCCGGCGCCTCGACCAGCACGAGCGTGCCCAGAACACCGCCCACGATCGTCGACAGGACCAGGACCGGCAGGTCACGGGTGGCATGTCGTTCGTCCCGCGTTCCGAGACCCAAGAGCGCGTTCAAGACGGCATTCGGGATCGCGATCAGGACGACCGCCGACTCGACACCGATCGCGAGCGCGAGGATCGGGACCGCGATCAACGGGTAGCCCATTCCCGTCACGCTCTTCACGAAAGCACCCGCGAGCGAGACGACAGCGACGATGACGAGGTCGATCTCGCTGATACCATTAGCCCTCAATACCGGGAGTCGATCTCGCGCAGTCTCTCCCGACGCAGCTCCTTGAAATAGGCGACGCACTCACGCCTGTCCGAGAACGCGGGATTCGAGAACGCGCGCCAGCCATCCCGCCGACAATCGCGGCGCCCTTCGACGACGTAGTCTCTCGACCGGGCCGACCACTCGACGTCCCACTCCTCGAACGGCAGCCGCAGCCAACGCTTCTTCGAGAAGCGCTTCGTCTGGTCCGCGAAATGTGGAGATTCTGGATTGGTCGATAGGGAATAGGTGAGGATGCCGCGACTACGTGGCCCCCAACGCGTGAACTCGGTGGCCTGAATCCAGCTCGAGCTGCTCGCCGTGACCTCTGGATAGCCTGCCGCGCCGGCGAAGTCGGACCCGATCTTGTTGAAGACCCCCGACGACTCGGGTCCGCCATGCAAGGGAATGAACTCGCCAGCCCGAGTGACCCCCTGGATGTCGCCGAGCTTCGCATCGAGTGGAATGCCTGCGTCCGCGAGCTTCTGAACGGCTCTGGCCAGGGCTGCGAGCACGGCGGGATTGTCGTTCGGGTCGAGATCTCTCGGGGTCGCGAGCGGATCGTCCTCGTCGAAGGGCGTCAGGAAGTTGAAATCACCCGGCATGCGTCGCGCTCCGCGACTTCCGGCCTCGACCATCAGCTCGCGAAAGACGTGCGCGCCGCGGCTCTCGAGATCGTCACGAAGATTCCACGTCGCGAGTACCGGACAGGCGCCGCTGATGTCGACCACGCTTCCGTCCTCGAGCGTGACGTTCGGGCTCGCTTCGCAGAGCGCGACCACACCGTCACGAAGGACCTGTCCCGCGTAGTTCTGATTGCTCAGCATGATCTTCTGGAGCTGATGGAGGCGAAATCGCCTACCGCGCAGCCCGTCTTCGCCCGCGAGCCGCTCCGCGATCATGCGATTGCCCGATCGCGTCCGCAGCGTCTGTTCCGCGCCCGTGGATCCGACGATGCTCGGGAGCCCGGTGATCGGAGCCGCGGGATTGGCGAGCCAGAAGCTGTCATTGGAGTTCTCGACGTAGTCGGACCGGAACAGCTCGGGCTGCTGGCTCGGCGGCAGGAGACCGGGTGCGGCCGCACTGGGATCGTCGCCCCACATGCACTCGGAGCGCGAGCCGTCGAGGTTGCCGAATCCCGCGTCGCAGTCCGCGCGCTGGGCGTCGCTCAGATTGGGCACGGGGCCCGGGTCCGCGAAGAGCGCCTCGCCCGAGGAGTCGGCGGCGATCAGATTGACCGGCAGGAACTGGCCAGCGTCGTGAATGGCCTTCAGCTCACGCACCGATCGCGCCTGATATTGGTCGACCAGCGAATCGATCCCGCGCCAGCCAGCATCCGCCGGCCGAACCGCGAAGGCCACGAATTCGTTCCAGGGAAGCTGGCCGCCGACCAGAAACGCACCGAAATGGGTCGAATAGAAGGTATGACTCTGCTCGACGAGCCCGCCGGCGCCGTCGGGGACTTGCACGATGACCGTCTCCTGGATCATGTCCCGCGGCTCGCCATCGAAGAGGTATTGCGTCGGATTTCCTGGAACGAGCCGAAGCTGGTAGAAGCTGAACCGACTCGCAGTCGAGACCGTGCTCGTCCAGGCGACGTGGCGGGTCGTACCGAAGCCGACCTGCGGTCGTCCGATCACGTTGGCGCCGAGTACGTTCAGCTCCCCCGGCAACGTCTGGTGGAAGGCATAGAAGCGACTGGTCCCGAACCACGGCTGATGCGGGTTGGCGAGCAGCATTCCGGTCCGGCGCGCCGTCGCGTCACGACCGAGACCGATCGCGTTGCTGCCCTTTTCGTCGCGGGGCCTCGACAGCTCGGCCATGACGAGCGCGATGTTCTCTCGCTCTTCCGTCGTCAGGGCCTCGGGTCGACCGGCGGCGGACGCGGCGTCTGCGACCGGGGTCGGCGGCGAAGCGGCCACGATCAGTGGGATGACGAACGGAAGAAAGAAGTTGGTGCGCGAGATCCGCCGAAAGTCGATCTCGCTCGCCTCTCGCACCCAGCTCGCACCGCGGCAGGTGGGGTCCGGCAGGTCGTCGACGCCCGTTTCACGCAGGAATCGGTTGTAACCGGCAGCAGCTCCGCGAAAGAGTGCCGCCTGCCGTGGGTCGACGGGCTCGAGCGCTTCGCCGCGATCGATCAGCAGCTGGAACAGGAAGTCGCTCGCCACGTTCGATGGATCGCCGAGTGCCGCTGCGCGCTCGGCGCCAAAAGTCAGGAACTGGTCGGCGAGCGTGCAACCGATGTCCTCGGCCATCGCATAACCCGTTCCGAAGCCGAGGCTCGCGAAGTCGTGAGCACGGATATGCGGAATGCCGCCGGCGCTGCGCCGAATCAACGCCTCGTAGGTCGCGCTCCGATCGATCCGGGACTTGCCGAATTTCGGGTGGTCGGCACTCGCTCGGAGCGGAGCGAACGCGCCGACCAGCAGTAGAAACACCAGGCCGATCGTTCCAACCAGGCTGGCAGCGTGACGTCTCGGGGATTCGGGCATCGGATTCACCTCCTGCGGATTCGCGGTCGTGCGTGCCTCGAGTCCGATTGTATTCGAAGCGAGCGCGGGTAGGCGATTAATCATCGAGCTTCCTCCGATACCCGCCCTCGGCGGGCCCTGGTCCCGCTATGGGCCGAACGCGGGGCGGATGACCTCGCCGAACTCGTCCATGAACGCCAACGGGTCGTCGACGAACTGGCTGATGATCAAATTCGTCGCTCCGGCCTCGGCGACCTCGTGGATCCGCTCGATCCGGCGCTCTACGGGCCCGGCGATCACGGAGCGCCGAGCCAGGAAATCGACCAGCCCGAGCTCCTCGACCAAACGGGCATTCGCATCGGCTCGACCGGGTGTCGCGTGCGCCGTCGAATCGTATCGCTGTTTTAGCTCGCGAATCCGATGCGCGTACTGCTCCGGCAACGCCTTTCCGTCGGTGTGAAAGCGGTACACGTGGTTCGCCGTGCCGGCCAGGAGGAATCGCAGCTTGTGGATCCCCTCCGCCTCGGTCGCCGCCGGACACATGGCGGCCATGCACCAGATCTCGATCTCTTCCGGGCGGCGTCCGACGGAGGCCGCGCCCGCCGCGACGTTGGCCCGGGCGAGCGCGATCACCTCGGCGTCGAGCGCGTTGGAGAGAATCACGCCGTCAGCGATCTGCCCTGCGAGGTACTGGGTTCGAGGTCCCTCGGCCGCCAGCCACAGCGGCGTCGGCCAGCTTCCCCACCGCAGCCGAAGCTCCTGGCCCGCGTACTCGACCGCCTCGCCCGCGCAGAGCTGCTTCACCGCTCTTCCGAAGGACTCCATCTCGCCCAGTCTGGCCGGCCGCGACCCGATGTTGCGAAGTGCGCTGTCGCCGCTGCTGAATCCGTAGCAGATGCGTCCGCCCGACAGCTGCTGTAGCGCCAGAAGGCTGCTCGCGACCACGGCAGGATGGCGTGTTCTCGGGTTCGACACGGTCAGCGCGATTCGTGGTGAACGGGTCAGCTGCGCCGCAACCGCCATGCAGACGAACGGCTCTGCCCAGAGCGACTGCGAATCGCCGACGGTCAGCAGTTCGAAGCCGGCCTGCTCGGCAACAGCCAGCCACCGCTTGTACCACCCGAGGTCCTCGACCGTCGTGCCGGTTCCGAAACGAATGGACGGCGTACTCATCCTGTCGGTCCACCATTCCAGACGATCGAGTCTTCGACCGGCTTCCGTGGCGACGGCGCGAAATCACCCCCGGTCGTATATGCGACGGGCAGGAGTGCGACCTGAAACCAGCTATCGGGGATGCCGAGAATCCTGGCCATCGCCGGCTGATCGAGCTGGTGGGCCGTGGTCAGCACGGAGCCGAGTCCCCGGCTGCGGAGTGCGAGCTGACAGCTCCATACCGCGGGCAGGATCGATGCGTACATGCCCGAATCCATCTCGGTCGGTGCGCTGTCGGGGTCGAGCAGTCGTCCGTAGCGACGCCCCGCGGCCTCCGTGTCGTAACACGCAACGACGATCATCGGCACGTCGACCATCCGCTCCGCCAGGTAGAGCACGGACCGCGAGACGCGGGCACCGGCATCGTCACCTTCGCGTTCCTTCGCCGCAAGCATCTTCGACACCCGCGGCTCCAGCACCTCGCGGTATTGGCGCCCGATCCGAGCTACGAGCTCGGGATCATCGACGACGACCCAATGCCACTCCTGCGAATTCGAGGCGTTCGGGGCGAAGCTGGCAAGTCGGATGCACTCCGTGATCACCGCTCTCGGGACGAGACGTTGCAGATCGAGGCGGCGACGGACCGCCTTCGTCGTCGTCAGGAGTCGTTCGACCTGCTCGAGGTCGAAGGGTGGATCCGCGCTCATGCCACGCCTCCTCGCCCATCTCCGCTCACGCGCCATCCAAAGAAGACCATCGGGCCCGGGCCACCCGGGTCGAAGCGTCGGATCGATCTCGAAACCACCCGAGGATAGGTCTGGGGTCCGACGAGTACGAGTATCCACCGACCGGCGAGCGCGGGAGCCTCAAGCAGATACCGCGAGCTGCCGATCCGACCTTCGGGTCGTTTCGAGGAGAACCGTTCGTGAAGAGCATCCTGGTCCTGGCGCCGCACGAAGATCGAGCCGAGCGAGCCGTCACACTCGCATCCGCCCTCGCGCAACGCACACAGGCCAAGCTGACGCTATTGCGGGTGCTCGAAGAGAGCATCGGCAGCGCCGCGACGTCGCACTCCAACGAGCAGGGGCGCTCGCTCCGGGATCTGCTGCTGGAAGTCGAGACGAGACGCGTCGAGGAGCTGGCCGAGCGCACCCGCGCCGCGGGCGTCGAGGTCTCGATCGAGGTCTGTTGGGGTGTGCCCTGGGAAGCCGTGCTCGACCTGGTCGAGCGCGACCACCACGACCTGGTCGTGAAGCCCGCCACGGGCCTGAATCGCCAGGGCCAGGTCTTCTTCGGCTCGACCGCCCTGCATCTGTTCCGACGCTGCACCTGCCCCGTCTGGGTGGTGGGCGACGAGGGCCGGCTGCCCGTGACGATCCTCGCTGCCGTGGATCCATCCGGTGCCCCGCGGCGGCGCGACGCCGCCGAGCGTATTCTCGATTGGGCAGAGACCGTCAGCACGTGGTCGAATGCCACACTCGAAGTCGCGACGGCCTGGCAAGCGGCCGGCGCGGGCCTGCTGCGCGGTACGCTCGAGGATCGCGAATTGAAGCAATACGTCCGATCGGCATACGACCGGGCGCGCGAGGACTTCGACGCGCTGATGCGACAACGCGGCAACCCCCCGTCGCCGGCGCACCTGCACATGGTGGAAGGCGCCGCAGAGGAAGCGCTCCCGCGCATCGCGGACGAAATCGACGTCGATCTCATCGTCATGGGAACGCGCGGGCAGGAAGATCGGGTGGGCGGCCTGCTCGGTGAGACGGCGGAGACGATCATCCGACACGTCCGATCCTCCGTACTCACGATTCCACCACTTCCCGAACCCGCTCGATAGCGTCTCCGGCAGGCAGCTGCGCTCGCGCGCCGCTGAGAAACCGCGAGCTGCGTGAAGCGCTTCACTGTCGCGATTCGCGCGCTCGCCCACCCTTTCCCTTGGATTCCGACCGCGATCGCGCTCGGCGCGCCAACGCGCCCGCCGGCTGCGACGCGGCCCGTGGTGCCTGCGTGCGAGCGAGCGCGCGGGCGTCTGGACCGGCCCGCCCCGCTGGCCGGCCAAGGAGGAAGCAGATGCAAGTACCCACTCTCTCGAGGCGTTGCAGGGAGACCGCGATCGTCGCGGCCGGATTCCTGCTCGCCAGCATCGCGGGCGCCGACGTCGCGCGCGCCGCCGTCTAAACGACGGGTTGCGCATCGTCGTCGGCGTGCACGTTCCAGGAGCTGCTCGCGGGCGGGACGATCACCGCTGGCGGCCAGCGCTTCGCGTCGTTCGCAGTCGAAGACGATCCTGGCACGATGGATTGGAATCAGGTCGTCGTAACGGGGCGTGACGACATGGGACTCTCGCCCGGTCCCGGTCTCGACTTCGAACACCAGGGCGAGGGCCGGGTCGAGGATACGAACTGCCTCGATCTGCAGTTCAGCTACACGGTCAAGCCCGTGATTCCGAGCTGGCAACCCGTCGCGACCGAGCTCGAGATGATCTCGAGCGCAGTCGTCGGCACCGCACGCGTCGAAGTCGACGAGACGCTCTTCGACTCGGCGCGTCGAGCGATCGGCGACAAGACGATCGGGACCGACGATGCCTGGGGCGAGACCCGCGCGCTCGACGCGATCCAGTTCGCACCCCAGGCGAACGGATTGATCGTCTCGAACACGATCGTGATCGAGGGCGACGCACCCGGCGACCAGGCCGATCTCGACCGCTACGTCCAACGATTCGGGCTCACGCCCGTGCCCGAAGCCGGCTTCGCGCCGCTCGCGGCCGTCGGCATGGGTTGGCTCGCCGCATTGGGCCTCGTGCGACGGGCGCCACGCGTTTCGAGCTCCGTGCCCGTCAGCTACCAGCACCGTGCCCAGAACATCCCGACCGAGCTCCAGATCGAAGCGACCGGAGCAGGAGGAACGAACCGATGAAGATTCGAAGACGACATGGATTCTTGACCTCGACGATCGCGCTGGGCGCGATTCTCGCGACCCAGCAGGCAACTGCGCAGCTCGAGTCGACCGGTGCCGAAGTCAGCCCCGTGCTCTCGTGCTTCTACGAGTGCAAGCCCGGTCCGGAGATCCAGGGCGCGGAGACCTATCGCCAGATCACGACCCTGCCGATCGCCAACAACGGCCGATTCGCGCAGACCGTCGACGTGAACTTCATCGACGGAAACGGCAAGGTGATCGCGACGACCGACGTTTCACTCGAACGACGCGACGTCGACGAGCTCGCGGTCTGCAACACGATCGAGTCGATCACGGGAAGCAAGCCCCCACGCGCGGGACTCGTACAGATCGCCAACTTCGATGCCTTCGTGCAGCAGCGGCCCTCGGGTGTCTATTCCTGGATCAAGAACGTGAGCGGGAAGTTCTTCAGGACCCGGCCCGAGCCCTTCGACGGTCGCGTGACGGGCATCGCGAAGTCGGAGTGTACCTACGTCGCTTCGCTCGAGGTGAACGATCCGGACACGATCGAGGCCGAGAGCGGTCAGGCGCCGAGCGGTCCGCCTATCCTTGTCGAGGACACGGATGACACGCCGCCCGGAGCCCGGGCAGACCTGCTGCCGCAGCCCGCGGCCTCCGGCTCGCTCTGTCGGCTCCAGCCGGGCAATCAGCTCGAGATCGAGATTCGCAATCAGGGCGCGGCTCCCTCCGCCCCGACGACGACCGAGGTGCGCTTCCTGTCGGGCCCTGGCGGCAACGCGGTCATCCCCACGCCCTGGCTGGCGCCGGGCGCGTCATCGACGACGACGGTGCCGATTCCGTTCGGCTGCTACCAGCCGAACTGCCATTTCGAGATCGAGGCCGACCGCGGGGACGTCGAGGCCGAATCGAACGAGGTCAACAACGTCGCCGCGGATTCCTGCCTCGGCTGAGTGTCAGCCCTTTGCGGACGATGCCGTCGCGTGACGCACTGCGAATCGCGGGCGACACGCTCGGGATCGATCCACTCCGGCCCCGGTGACGCCTGGCGCGTCACCGGGGCCGTTGGGCTCGGGGCTAGCACGCGCCCCAATCCCCGTGCCGAACGGGTCTCAGACCCCAGATGCGTCTTCTCTTGAACCGGAACCGACTCGAGCGGGAATCACTCCTCATCGACCGAGCGGACGCTCGCCGCTGCGCGACCGTCGAGGAGGCCCGATCATGCTCGTCCCGTTCCGAACGCCGCCGACCCCACTGACTCGCTTCCCACTCCCCGTCGGCTGTCTGCTCCTGCTCCTCGTGACACTCCAGAGCGCCGCTGCGGCTGCCGCGCCCCCGGACCGCGCCTGGGTCGGCTTTGATCGACACGGCTACGGCAAGTGGTACAACCAGTGGCACGCGAAGCGGGATTTCGGCGGGCTGCGCTGGTTCGACAATCACAACGCGCGCCTCGAGCGACCCGGCATCCTACGGATCAAGCTCCCACGTGGTCGGGAGAATCTGGGCTTCAAGGCCGTGTCGCCCGTCCGACCACGCGCGGCTCGGACCTGTGTCGCGAGGCTGCGATTCGCGAAGGGATTCGATTTCGGCCGTCGCAACGACATCAAGCTGCCCTGCGGCCTCGGTGGCGGCACGCTCCCGACCGGCGGGAATCTCGATCGCGAAGGCGGCTTCACGGCGCGCTTCGTCGTGATCGGATCGAATCGCCATCTCGGCGTCTACGCTTATCATGCCGACCAGCCGCGACGTTATGGCGAGTTCTTCGATACGGGGATCGTCGCTCGCGCCGGCCAGTGGTACACGCTCAAGCTCCACGTCAAGAAGAACGCCAGCCGACGCCGTGACGGCTGGCTCGGCGCCAGCGTGAACGGCCGCCGCCGAATCGGCCGCTCGATGCGCTGGAGCAATCGATCACGCAACGTCGACACGCTATTCGTCACGAGCTTCCGCGGGGGATCGGGCGACCCTCCCGCGCGGGACACCTTCATCGAGGTCGACTATATCCAGGTCTATTGAGAGTCCAGGAGCTTCACATGGTTCATGCTCACACGCTCGCCCTTTCGATCGCGAGCGCGATCACAGCAGTGAGCCTCATGCCCCACGAGGCGTCTTCGCAATTCTCCGTCGCGCTCTCCGACGAGTTCTCGGATGCGGCCACGCTCGGTGACTGGACGCCCCTGCCCTCGAACTCCGTCACGGCCGCACTCGAGGACATCGACACGAGCGAGCCCGGCAAGCTGGTGATGGTGCCAGCGGACCTCTCGCAGAACGGCTGGTTCGGCAGCTCGGTCGGGCCATTCCGCTACAAGCTCGTCACGGGCGACTTCGTGGCGACGAGCCATATCGTCGCGGGCAACGTCGGCGTGCCGAACGATCCCGGCGTGGCCCCGACCGGGACCTACAACTCCGCCGGCTTCGTCGCCCGCGACCCGACCAGTGCGAGCAGTCCGTCCGGCGAGAGCTGGATCATGTACAACCACGGCACACAGGTCTTCGATGCGACCGCGGGCCATGCCCTGGCCACGGAGTCGAAGACGACGATCGACTCGACCTCGGTCCTGACGCTGCGGCCGGTCCAGAGCGAGACGTCGAACGCCGGCGAGCTCATGATCTGTCGCAGCGCCAGCCTCTTTCACATGTTCAGACGAATGGACGACGAGACGAGCTGGACACTGGAGGAGACCTACTCACGACCCGATCTTCCCGAGACGCTGCAGGTCGGTCTCGTCGTCAATGGCTGGACGAACGCGACGCTTCGCGCGCAGTTCGACTATTTCCGCATCCTGAACGACCCCGTCACGGACGCCGACGACTGCCTCGCGCAGCTGCCCGAGCCCGGGCTCGCAACGGTCCTCGCGACCGGCTGTCTCGTACTCGCGGGCGCAGGCAGGAAGGGTCGCTCGAAGCGCAATCGCCGCTCGAGCTCCGACCCCACAGCCTGACCGAGCCACGCGCCTCGAGTGGTCAGCGGGTGACGAAGCGGCCGCTGCGTCGAACGACTACCAGGATCAGTGAGAGCAGCAACGCGATCTGCGCAATCGGCGTAGCGAGTGGGACCGAGACGGGTGGATCCGAGAGCAGCGCACCGGAGTCGGAGCTGAAGCCGTAGCCGGCGGGCAGGTCGATCGAGACGGACGCCGAGTTGCTCATGTCCGCACGCGAGCCGGGCAAGCCTCCGGCCGTCGCCTCGAGCTCGGAGACGACCTCGAAGCGATCACCCGCCGAGACCGACACGTCCATCTCGACCGTCACCTGGAAGCCCTCCGCAGCTGGTCCCGCGGAATACGTGACGAGGGGAGGCTGCACCGGATTCGGGATCAAGGTACTCCCCATCAGGATCTGCGGCGGACGGACGATCTCGTCGATGAAGTTGAACGAGGTCGTGACGTTGACGCCGCCCATACCGTCCGAGACGTAGGAGCGCTGCGTCAGATCGACCAGATCGACGATTGCGCCCTGGGATACAGTCGAGCCGAAGACCTGCCGGAACATCGAGCGGGAGCGCAGCTTCGTCACGGTCTGGCCGAGATTCCGCTGGGCGGGCGGAATGTTCAGCCCGTCGGAAACGCCACCGATCTGCCAAGTAATGCGCGCCGAGACGGGGCCACCAGCGGGTCCCGTGACCGTAATGATGTCGCTGATCGCCGACGTCGCACCCGTCGAGGTCACACTGAAGCCGGTCGCGTCCGAACGCACGACGCCGCTCGCGAGATTGGCACCCGCGAAGCAGATCTCGGCTGGTGACTGGATCCCAACCTGCGTCTGACTGATCGAGATCGGATGGGAGAGCGGCGTCACGCCCGAGCCGTCACCCAGCGAGCAGAGCGTATCGGCATCCGCCCAGGCGGGCATCGCGAATGGCAGCAGGAGCAGAGAGAGAATCGGGAGGCGCTTTGGCAAGGCACTTCTCCTTCGCATCGAACCGCTTCCGGCCGACGTCGCGCCGTCTCTCAATCAGGTCGCGCTCCCCCGGCCGGTCCGGTCGAGCCCTCGCACGCTTCGGGCTCTCACGAATGCCTCGCTCCTCGCACATCGACCCAGTCTACAGGATGGTCCTCCGATTCGAAGAGGAAACGACCCGAGATCCCCTGAGCCGTCCCAGATCACACGCCCGACGAAAGCGGCCGCCGACGAGCTTGCTCGTCGGCGGCCGGATCGGCCACGATCGCGTGGATTTCCTGCCGATCGAGGCAGTCGCGGAGCCGCGTCGCCTCGAATCAGAAGTCGTAGGCGAGCATCCAGGTGGCGCGGTGTTCGAAGATGTCGGTGTGCTGACTCAACGCCCGCTCGTAGGAGAAGCCGAGGGAGACGCCATTTCGGAACGGCACGCGCGTTCCGAACGCGATCGTCACCAGATCTTCGCCCGCCACGCCCGACGAGCCGAGGTTCACGACGTCCGCCCCTTCGAATCGACGATGCTCGAGCACGCCCGCACCGTGCAGAATGTCCTGCGCGGCCCGCACCGAGGCGCGACCCGGTCCGTCGAGGTCGATCGTTGCGCTGCCGTCGCCTCCGTCGACCCAGCTGATCCCGTTCAGCTCGACGAAGGGCACGATGAAGTCTGCGCCCGGAATGCAGTCGACCTCGAAGGACTTGTCGATATGGAAGTTGTAGAAGATCGACGAGCTGTCGTGATTGCTGTCCATCGCGACCTGAGCGCCGAGATCCGCCACGATGTGGACGTCGTCGGGTCCGAAGCCGACGCTCACGGCGGGAATCAACACGCCGTCGCCGCGTCCCTGCAGCACGTCGTCGTTCCCGATCGGGATCTCGTAGCGCAGACTGGGCGTCACGATCAGGTTCTTCTCACGGTCGTCGATCACGGCGTACTTGAAGCCCACCGTGACGTCCATGAACCCCTCGTGATTCTCGAGCAGCGCATTGTCGGGACGCAGGATCGTGAAGCCGTCCTTGGTCGCGATGAACGCGAGACGTTCGGTAATCGCGAGACGCGCCTGCAGCGCGATCACGCCGGCCTCGCCACCGTCGAAGACCGAGTCGTCCGGGAAGCCGTGATAGATCCCGACGAGCTGGACGCCCGATGTGATGTAGGGATCCTCGAAGAGATAGGGCATCGACATCGGACCGATATGACCTGCAGGTCGCGCTTCGCGATCGCAGGTGAAGCTCGGAAAGAGTCGGTCACATTCCTCTGCGCTGGCCTCTGCGCTGGCAATGTCAGCGGCGCCGATCGCCGCGACGAAGCCGAGCGACAGCCCGAGAACACGTGCCAGCGACACGCCGGAGTGGCCGAACCACCCGCGATCTCTCATTGCCGCCGCTAGACGTGATGCGATTGCCCTACTCGAACCGGGGGCCTCTTCCTCCATCGATCCTGTCTCCTCTCTACACCATTCCTGTTGCCATGGTCGTTAGACAGTTCGACAGTCGAGCAAGTCATGTGCCAACTATCCGACTATTGAATGTTCTCAACGGCGAGAGAACGTGCCGTTTTGTCCATGTCGGAACGCCAGCGGGACAGGATGTCCCGCCGAGCTTCGCGAGGAGAGGCGCACGCGCGCCCCCTCAAGCGCGCGTCAACGTCACCGTCAGTCCGCCGACATGGCAATCGAGCTTGCGACCCGCAGCGACGATCCCGGGCATCACCGCAGCGGATCGTGCGACCGCCCGGTCGACACCGATCGCACCGACGTCGTAGAGCGTCAGCCAGGATGCGCCGCGACGGCTGCGATCCCGTCGGCGCCAGCGACTGACACCCGTGAATGCATTCGACGCGAGCATGTCCGGCATGTGGACATCGTCGTTCCAGACATCCCATTCCGCCTCACGCCGCGGATCGTTGCACATGACGTAGGCGAGGATGTGGCCCGTGAGCGCCTCGGTCGGCACGGGCTTCTCGTTCCAGCGACCATGCGCTTCGAGCAGGTCGACGCTCATCACGCAGTGATTGGGATCGAGCTCACCCGACGCCCGCAAGGCGTCTTCTCGCTCCTCGAGCAGCCTGTCCGCGACATCGACGTCCTCGAGGGTCTCGAAGATCGTGACGTGAGAGAAGCCGACCGAGGGCATGCCGGGCGTCGGCTGCTGGGTGAGCGCCCAATGCGTGGCGGCGCGAATACAGTCGAGCTCGGCGAGCTCGGTCAGATAGCGCGTGCGATGCCAGGCGTGCCAGTCGGCCGCACGCTCGGGCGCATTGCAGCGCGTGAAATGAAGCACGAGTCCTCGGGCAGCGTTCACGAATCCTCCCCCATCGGCTCTGTCAGGATCCACCGGGTCCGAGTCGAGGGTCGGCTGCGCCCTCGGTCACGAGCCGCTTCATTCCGTCGCGTCGGACGCGGCCGGGCGCCCAAGTCAGACCGGTCGTTCACCGCGCAGCGTCGCGCGCGCCATGATGCGACGCGTCTGGTAGTCGGGAACGCCGCAGTGTTGCACGACGCGGTTGTCCCAGAAGGCGATCGAGTCGGGCTCCCAGCGGAACCGACACTGGAACTCGGGCGAGCGAACGTGATCGCAGAGGAAGCGCAGCAGCGCATCGCTCTCGGACTCCGATAGCCCCTCGATTCGGGAGACCGCGACGGCGTAGACGTAGAGCGCCCTGCGCCCGCTCTTCGGGTGGGTCAGCACGACGGGATGGGACACGGGCGGCCATTTCTCGAGCGCCTCCTCGAGCGAGAGCGAGCTCTTTCCGACACGACTGGCACGGGTCAGGTTGCCCGTGATGTCGTGTACCGCGCGCAAGCCGTCTATCAGCCTGCGAATCGGCGGCGAGAGCGCTTCGTACGCCGCGACCATGCTCGCGAAGCAAGTGTCGCCGCCGATCGCGGGAAGCTCGACCGCGCGCAGCACGGAGCCTGCCGGTGGCTCGGGAATGAACGTCGTATCCGCGTGCCAGGCATCGGCGCCCTCGCCCTTCGGTGCGATCTGGTCGAGCAGGATGATCTCGGGATGGTCCGGGTGCGAGGGACCGAAGGGGTGGGTCATCAGCTCTCCGAAGCGGCGGGTGAATGCGATCTGCTCGTCGAGCGTGATCGGCTGGTTGCGGAAGAAGAGAACGAGGTGTTCGTGGAGCGCGTCCTGGAGCGCCTCGATCGTCTCGTCGGGAAGGGGTTTGCGCAGGTCGATGCCCGAAATCTCGGCACCGATCGTCGGCGTGACGGGACGGATCTGCAGATCGGTCATGGCGGTCTCCTAGATCGTGACTGCACCGGCGCTCGTATGAATCGTCTGCCCCGTGATCTGGCGGCTGGCTGGCAGGCATAGAAACAGGATCGCCGCCGCGACGTCTTCGGGTTGGGAGACGCGCTGGAGTAGATTCGCGAGCGGCCCTTCGACGGTCGCGGCGTCGAGAACGTCCGAGTCGCCGTAGTCGCTCGTCATGGGTGTCGCTGTCAGACCGGGCGCGACGGCATTGACGTTGATGTCGTGGCGACCGAGGTCGGCGGCGGCGCTCCGCGTCAGCTGACTGAGTCCCGCCTTGGCAGCGCCGTAGGTCGCGATCGATTGCCGCGCGCGAAAGGCGGAGCTCGAGCTGACGTTCACGATCCGACCGCCGCCGCCGCGGTCGACCATGTGACGGCCGACGTGTTGAATGAGAAGGAAGGGCGCCTTCAGATCGACCGTATGGACGAGATCCCAGGTCGCTTCGCTGAGATCGAGAATCGTGCCCTGGTCGCCGAAGATCCCGGCACAATTGACCAGGATGTCGATGCGGCCTTCGCGCTCGAGGATCTCCGCGACCGCGGACGGAATCGTCTCGGTTCGGGCGAGGTCGAGTGTTTGTGCGCGCGCGACGCCCCCGGCACGCTCGACCCGTGCGACGACCTGGTCGAGACCCGACCGATCGCGATCGAGCGCGACGACACTCGCACCCTCGCTCGCCAGGAGCTCGACGGTGGCTGCGCCGATGCCGGATGCGCCCCCCGTGACGAGCGCGACGCGCCCAGCGAGCGGTGAGGCTTCCATCTCAATCCTCCAGCTTCTCGAATAGATCGTCGTCGAGCCGATCCAGTAATAGCCGAATGGCACGATCGACTTCTTCGATCTCGGCGGGCGCCATGCTCTCGAGGACGCGCGCATGCACCCGGTCGTAGACGGCGCCGCCCTGCTCCGCGACCCGCGCGCCCTCCTTGGTGAGCGCGATCAGGACCATGCGCCGATCGCGCGGATCGGGCTGCCGCTCGACGAGGTCCAGCTTCTCGAGCCGATCGACGACCTGGGTGATGCTGCCCATCGGACGCAGGACGAGCTCGGCGAGGCGACTGACCGGCAGGCCGTCCCGCGCGGACTCCTTGGCGAGCGTGGCGAGCACGGTGAAGTCGGCGAAGCGGAGATCGACCGCCCGCATCGACTCGTCCTGGAGTCGCGCCATATGCAGTGCGACCCGCGCGAGTCGCGTAAAGAGTCCCCTTGGGGGAGGCGCATCGATATAGGGGGCGCCGGGTCTTCTGGGATCACCTCGGGTCTCCATTCGCATCGTCGAATCTCCGTCCGCTCTGGTGCGGCCGCTCCCGCCCGGCCGCCGCGGCTGAACGCCGCTCGTCTACCTGGAAAAGATACTCTGAACGTATAATATCTTGCCGCAGAATACTTCTGTTCAACGCAGATGAGGGAGAGCGACCCATGCGCGACGGATTCAAGGTCTTCGATGCCGATGCCCACGTCATCTACCCGGCGGATCTCTGGCAGCGCCACCTCGATCCCCGCTTTCGCTCGCGGGTCGACCGCCGTGATCCGGCCGGTCTCGAGACCTACAACCCGGTCCGCGTCGACGGTCGCTACACGCAGCATACGACGACACTCTACGGCCAGTTCCAGAAGGCGACGGGTTGGACGCACGCCGACGTCGTCGACAAGTACGGCGTCGACCTGATCGAATCCGGATTCCGGGGCGACCACGTCGCCAAGGCGCTCGAGGTCGACGGTATCGACCTCTGCATGATCTACGGGCCCGAATACGATCTCTGGCTCGACGGAATCGACCCCGAGATCCAGGCCGCGATGGCGCGCGCCTACAACCGCTGGGGCGCCGAAATGAAGGCTCAATCCGGCGGCCGGGTGCTGACCTCCGGACCGATCCCGCTCGGCGACGTGAGTCGCGCGATTGGTGAGATCGAGCACGCCTATCACGAGCTCGGCATTCGCTCCTTCTGGGCACGACCGAATTTCCTGAATCGGCGCAACCTCGGGGATCGCTATTACGACCCGATCTATGAGCTGCTGCAGGATCTCGACGTCCCCTTCGCCACCCACGAATTCATGGGACTCGCCGCAGAGAGCGAGGGGTCGAACCGCTTCGACACGTTCACGGAGTGGCATACCGTCGTGCACGCGCACGAGGCGATGAACGCCTGCCTCTCCATGATCGTACAGGGTGTCTTCGAGCGTTTCCCACGACTGCGTTGTGCCTACATGGAGGCCGGTTGTGGCTGGCTCCCGTCCTGGCTGCATCGGATCGACGAGCAGCTCGAGATGGCCGGCGCCGCCGAGTTCCCGGAGCTCAGCATGACGGCTCGGGCGTATTTCGAACGCAACTGCTGGATCACGACCGAATGCGAGGACCCGTTCGTGACGGACGTGATCCGCTGGATGGGTGACGAACGGATCCTCTGGGAGAGCGACTTCCCCCACATGGATTCGAAATACCCGCACGCGACCCAGGAGTTCATCGACCTGCTGCCGGATCAGCTCTCCAAGGAGAGCAAGCAGAAGATCTTCTGGGACAACGCGCTCGATTTCTACCGACTTCCGAAGGACTATCTGCCGACGGAGTTTCACGAGGTCGGCAAGCCGGACTGACCGCGCGCAAGGGCGGCAGAGGAGTTGAGATGGCCGCACACGTCGTCAACCTGGCGGATCGGCCCGACGTCGAACCGAAGATCGAACGCGCCGGCGACGGATCGACACGTCGAGATCGCAAGACGACCCGCTTCCTCGGGCGCCAGGGCGAGGACTTCGTCCGGCCCGAACGGCCGCCCTTCGCCTACTTCATCGAGCGACCCGAGGGCGACGTCACGCCCGATCACTCCCATGACGCGAATCGAATCGAGTTCGTCGTCGAAGGCCGGATCGAGTGGCGGGAGCCCGGCAAGCCCGCCGTCGAATACGGCGCTGGTACGCTCACCTACGTGGAGGCCGGCACGGTCTATGGCTACACCGTGCTCGAAGATGCGCGCATATTGATCGTCTTCGAAGAGTCGCCCGGGATGAACTACCGCTAGGCTGCGCGCCGAGCGTCACCCGCCGAGACCCGACTCCAGCCGCGAGACGGTCGGACCGCGTGGCGCCGCTGGTCGGGGTGGAGGGATTTGAACCCCCGACTTCGAACTCCCAAAGCTCGCGCTCTGCCAAACTGAGCTACACCCCGAACCGGCGAGGGCGCGATTCTACTGCATTCGTCGCCGTCCGCAGACCCCGCGCGCAGCTCCGCTCACGGGCGGTAGCGCAGCCAGAGACGCTCGACACCATCCGCGAGCGCCTCGTCGGTCGACGCGTCGACCTCGTAGAAGATGACGTCGATTCCCCGGGCCTTGACCAGCGCGAGTGCGCCCTCGCCCGCATCGTCGCGCTGCTGCGTCACATTGGCAAAGACCGAGATCATGCGCCCGTCGATCTTGAACTCGAGTCGAATCGGCTGACCGGGCTTGTGCTCGATATCGGTCTCGACGAATGCGCCGCGGCGGGAGAGGCTCGTCACGACGCCCGTACCCCGCTTGGCTCCGGCGCGGATCCACGCGATCGTCTCGACGGGGACACGAACGGATTGGCGCTGGAATTTCCAGTTGCGGTTCGTGCGCGCCGCATTGACGAAGAAGCGCAGCTCGGGATCCGAATAGGGCTCCCAGAGCACCCAGTCGGCGCCCGCATCGCGAATCGCGGCGCGACGATCCGCCTCGGGCTCCGGGCCGACGATCAGCAGCCGCGGGACATGATCTCGCGCCTGCTTCTTGACCTTCTCCACGAGGATCCCGAGCCGGCCGAGATCGACCTGGGGAGGCGCGATTACCAGATCCAGCACGGGCTCTTCCGTTTCGACGAAGAGCGTGGCTTCGTCGAGCTCGGTCATCAGATGAACGTCGCCGCCGAGACGCGTCATCTGGTAGGCGGAGCGACCGAGCGTCGACGGCACCGAGTCGATCACCAGCAACCGCGGAGGCGCGGTCGGATGGACGGCCGGCGACGACGCCGAAACGCTCGAGATCACGATCGACTCGTCGGCATCGGGATCGATCTCACCCTCGATCGTCGCCGCGCGGGAATCGACGATCGGCTCGACCTGGGGCGGCTCGGCGCCCTCACCGGCCAGGAATCGCGTCGCCTCCTCGCTCGGGATACCCGGCGAATAGAGGAAGCCCTGGATCTGATCACATTCCATCTCACGCAGGAGCTCGGCCTGGCGGGGAGAATCGACGCCCTCGGCGATCACCTCGAACCCGAGCGAGTGCGACATCGAGATCACGGCGGCTGCGATTCCCGCCGCGGCGCTGCTGTCTTCGATGTCGCGCAGGAAGCCGCGGTCCATCTTGACCGCGTCGAGCGGGAAGCGATTCAGATACGTGAGCGCGGAGTAGCCGGTACCGAAATCGTCGAGTGCGACGCGCACACCGATCGCGCGCAGGTCGCGTAGCGCGAGGCCCGTATTCTGATCGTCTTCGAGCAGCAGGCTCTCGGTCAGCTCGATCTCGAGTAGCGACGGGTGGACATCGTGCTCGACGAGTGCGTCGCTCACGATGCGCTGGACATCCGAATCCCGGAACTGCGCACTCGAGACGTTGACGGAGACGGGCACGACCGTGAAGCCCGCGTTCTGCCAGACGCGGATCTGACGACACGCCTCCCGAAGACACCACGCGCCGATCTCGATGATCGTCCCGCGATCCTCCGCGACGGGGATGAATTCGGCCGGTCCGACGAATCCGAGATCGCTATTGAACCAGCGAAGCAGGGCTTCGAAGCCCGCGACCGTGTTGGTCGCGACGTCGATCTTCGGCTGGTAGTGGAGCGAGAATTCATCACGCTCGATCGCGCTGCGAAGCTCCTGCGCGATCTTGTGCGAGCGGTCCGCATCCGAGCCGAAGGAAGGCTCGTAGAAGACGAATCGCGCGCGTCCCATGTCCTTGGCCACGTAGAGCGCCGAGTCCGCATGCTTGACGAGATCTTCCACGTCGTCGGCGTCTTGTGGGAAGACGGCGACGCCGACGCTGCCCGAGGACGAGATCGTCCGTTCGGCGATCTCCATCGGGTCACAGATCATTGCGAGCACGTCGGTCGCGGCGCGCTCGATCTCGGAGGTCGACTCCGGATCCGGCAGGATGATCGCGAACTCGTCCCCCGCGAGCCGATAGACGCTCACGCCCTCGAGCGACGATTCGCTCCTGAATCTGGCCTGGAAACGTTTCGCGAGGCATTTCAGCAGCTCGTCGCCTGCGCCGTGTCCCAGGGTGTCGTTCACGTCCTTGAACCGGTCGAGGTCGAGGTAGAGCAACGCGACGCTTCGTTTCGCCTCGCGCGCACGCTCGATCTCGGTTTCGAGCCGGTCGACGAAGAGCCGACGATTGCCGAGTCCGGTCAGGCTGTCGTAGTGCGCGAGCTGCATCAGGTGGCGTTGGCCGCGCTGTTGCTCTGTGACATCGCGCACTGCGATCCCGCGCAGACCGCTCAGGCGATTCGAAGCGACGCGCTTCGAGAGCCAGATCTCGGCCATGCGATGCGCTCCGATCTTGACGACGTGGTGTTGCTCGTCGGGATTCTCGAGGAGCTTGACGATCGCACGACTGACGCGCAGCGATTGGCGCGGCGTCTGATTCGACCAGAAGAGACTCTTCGCCGGCCCATTCGTCGCCAGCACGCGCCCCTTCCGATCGACGACGATCCCGCCCTGACCGGAGGCGGTGTGCGCCGAGTCGAGCGCGCGACGCGCGCCGCGTGCGCGCACGAGCAGGATCAGCTCGATGCCACACGCGACGAGCAACAGACTCGCGAGCGCGATCAGCCAGGGCAGCACCGCCTCCGCGGGCGCCAGCTCGGAGACGTCCAGCAGGAAGACGGGATCTTGCAAGAACTCGGGAAGGGTCATCGCTCCGATCGGTTCGGAAGGCCGAACGTCCTGGCTCATTATCGATCGAGCGGGGCGGGAGATTGAGTGGCTCGAGCGCCTGTGAGACCGTGCAGAGACGGACCAGAATGCCCTGCCTGACCGGCTTTGCGTGTGATCTGCCGATGCGTGAGGCGGCGGGCGGTGACCTCACGCGCGAAGCGTGACATGCTCGAGGAAGCCCGCGGAGGTGGCTGCGCGGTCGGGGGTGGTGGCGTGGGCAGGATCCTGGAGGGACTCGACGCAGACACGGTCGAGACGGACGAGAGCGGCTCGACAGCCGGGGGCGGACCTCGGATCGTGCTCGTCCTGATGGCCTGCGTGACCGTCATGAACGTGGCGGACCGGCAGCTGCTCGCCGTCCTGATCGAGCCGATCAAGCGTGATCTGGGCGTATCGGACGCGGCGATGGGGCTGCTCACGGGAACCTCCTTCGCCCTCTTTCACGTGATCGCGGCGTTTCCGATCGCCATCTGGGCCGACCGGGGCGTCCGCCGCACGATCGTCGCGTCGGGCCTCGCCCTCTGGAGTGGGCTCACGGTGCTGACGGGCTTCGCGCGCAGCTTCGGCGAGATGTTCGCAATCCGGATGGGCGTCGGGGTCGGCGAGGCGACAGGCGGCGGCCCGGCCCAATCGCTGCTGTCGGATGCGTTTCCGCCCGCGCGCCGCTCGACCGCGCTCGCCGTGCTCGTCATGGGCGGACCGCTCGGCTCGATGCTGGCGTTCGCAGCAGGCGGCTGGCTCGGGGACAACGTCGGCTGGCGAGCCGCGTTCGTGATCTTCGGCGCGCCGGGCCTGCTGCTCGCGCTGCTGATCCGACTGGGCGTGCGCGAGCCCGCGCGCGGTGCCTGGGAGTCCGGCCCGCGCTCGACGACCGCGCGTATCCCCGACCCGTCCGGTCGTGCCCCCGACGCGAACACGCCACTGCCGCGTGTGGCGGTTATTGAGTCGATCCGATTTCTGATCGGCGTGCCTTCGATCCGGAATACGGCGCTCGCTTCGGGTCTGAATACGGTCGGCATCTACTCCGTGCTGATCTGGTCCGTGCCCTATCTCAGCCGGGTTCACGACCTCGACGCAACGGCGGCGGGAGCCCGACTCGCGATCGCCTCCGGACTCTTCACGGCCCTCGGCACCTTCGCGGCGGGGCCGCTCGTCGATCGACTCGCGGCGCGCGAGCCGCGATGGCTGCTGCTGATGCCCGCCATGACCTCGGCTCTCGTGTTCCCGCTCGGCGTCGCCTTCGCCTTCGCATCGACCGGCAACTGGGCGACGCTGCTGCTCGCGCCGGCCTCGTTCCTGGCGGGTGCCCAGTTCGGCCCCACCTACGCCTCGGTCCAGACGCTCGCGCCGCCGCAGATGCGGGCGCTGGCGGCGACCTGCGTGACGGCGATGAACACGGTGCTCGGGCTCGGCCTCGCACCACCACTCGTCGGCCTCTTGAACGACCTGGGAGCCGCGTCGCGTGGCGCCGACTCGATCCGATATTCGCTCGCGGCAATGATGGCGAGCCATCTGGTGGCGGCGTGGCTGCTGCTGCGGTCGTCGAGGACGCAGCGCGAGGATCTGCACGCCCGACAGCGATATCTGCGCGCGGTCGACTGAGCGATCCGGTCGATCGGCGGATCGACCTGGCTCTCAGACGATCGTCCGCACGGCCTCTTCGACCCGGGTCCCGGCGAAGAAATTCGGGTTGCCCGCAGTCCAGAACCGCGCCGGGTTCCGGAACACGAAGTCGCGAAAGGCTGCTTCGTTCATGATTCCCTCACGCACGCCTTCGTGGGCTTCCCACGCGACGTCGGCGAGGACCGGGACGTCCCAGTGGCCGATATCCGAGCTGAAGAGTGCCTGGAGCTCCGAGCCGAGCGGGTTGACGCGACTCGCAAAGGCCCACGCGTTCATCGGATCGTCCGCCTCGCACCCGAAGAAGAACGGGCGGACGAAGAGCGCCTCGAAATCCTCGACTCGCTCGATCCGACACGGCTCGAAGTCGTCGCGCTTCTCGCGTTGCGCATGGGGCGTGAGTCCACCGGTTGCGCTCGTCAGATCCCGCGCGCCCGCCCGAAAGGCCGGCTCCGCATAACGATCGAAGAGCGCATCGAACGCTTCGACGTCCAACCGGGCGGGGTTGTAGTTCTCGAGCGCTTCGGGATTGCGCTTCTCCCAGTGACCGATCAGATCCGCGTAGAGCGAGCAGGCCCAGGCCACGCCGCCTTCCAGGAAAGCGAACTTGAGATCGGGAAAGCGACGCGTCACGCCACCCAGGAAGAGCGACTTGCAGGTCGCGTCGCCCGCCGCCCCGAAATGACCGATGTGGTTGTAGACGTAGTTCGAGATCGAGTTGCGCGAGCCCCAGGCCATCCCGCCGGTGTGGAAGGTCGGATTCACACCCAACTCGACGCATCGCCGCCAGAGCGGATCGTAGTCGTAGGCACTGTCGATCCCGAGTGTATCGAGCCAGAACGCGTGGCGCGCGGCCGCGGGACCCAGGCGCTCGGCCGCCGGAATCGGCCGCGCGACATACCCGTTCATCACGACCGCCTTGAGACCCAGCTCGCTCACCGCGTAGTCGAGCTCGTCGATCGCCTCAGGAGGTGTGAAATTCGGTACCACGGCGACTGGCGTCATCCGGTCGCCATAGGCGGCGAACACCTCGGCGCTGTAGACGTTCATGGCCCGACAGGCGGCACGGCGGATCTCCTCGTCCGCAACGTTGGCAACCATCAGGCCCCAGGTCGGGTAGATCACGCTGAAATCGAGTCCGAGCTCGTCCATCCGCTCGTGTAGCAGCTTGGGGAAGATCACCGTCGCGCGGTCCCGTGCATCCTTCATCGGGATGCCCCACCACGGCGGACGCACGACGCGATTGTCGATCCGCTCCGCCTCGGTCATGCCGTACCAGGCGAAGAGACTGTTCTCCTCCACCCATTTCCGATAGCGGTCGACCATCGCCGTCCCGCCGACACGCGCCAGCACGTCGAAGACGGCCGGCTGGTATTCGACGTGATGACCGTCGGAATCGAGGATCGGGTGGTCGAGCTCGCGGCGGAGCTCCGCCGAACGGGACAGGCTCGGAACGTGCAGACTCATCGAACGTCCTCCCGTCGACACGCTAGCGCGTCACCCGCGTGTGCGGTCGACGCCGGATGGCTGCGATCGGGGCGTTCTCTGATCTACCCTGCATTCGCGGCCGGTGCCGGCTCCCACCTGCACCGACGCGCCGAGGCGAGGGAGAAGAGCATGAGCCTGAACGCCAGAGAGATTCGAAGTCAGCTCGGACATCCGGTCGTCGACGCCGATGGTCACGTCCTCGAATCGATCCCGCTGCTCGCGGACTATCTCCGCCAGGAGGCGGGCCCCGCCGCGACGGACGAGTTCGTCGCGCAGTCGGGCTTCGTGACGATGCCCTCGGCCGAGTCGCATTGGGCCGCGCTCGCAGAGCAGACCCGAAAGCAACGACGCCCGGCCGCGCCCTGGTGGGGTAGCCCGACCGAGGCGGTCGACCGCGCGACCGCGTTCGCACCCGCTCTGCTCGCCGAACGCCTCGAGGAGCTGGGCCTCGATTTCTCGATCCTCTACCCGAGCGTGGGTCTGATGCTCGCCCAGCATGCCGACGACGCGATGCGGATCGGCGGCTGCCGCGCGCTCAACGCCTACCTCGCCGACTTCGTCGCCGATCATGCGGAACGACTGACCGCCGCCGCAATGATTCCGATGGTGACACCGCAGGAGGCGATCGAGACGATCGACCACGCAGTCGACGCGCTCGGCCTGCGCTGCATCGCGATCGCGAGCTGGGTGCGCCGGGCGGGACCCGAAGGCCCCTATGCGGACGTCTTCGGAATCGATTGCGATCTCGACTACGACCCCGTCTGGCAGCATTGCCTCGACCGCGGCGTCGCGATCACGGCACATGGCGGGAGCATGGGCTTCGGGTTCAGACAGTCCCCGTCCCGCTACATGTACAACCACGTCGGTCATTTCGCGGCGGCGAGCGAAGCGCTCGCGAAGGCGCTCTTCTTCGGTGGCGTGACGCACCGCTTTCCCGACCTCGCCTTCGCGTTCCTCGAAGGAGGAGTCGCCTGGGGCGCGCAGCTCTTGGCGGACCTGATGGGTCGCTGGGACAAACGCGGCGGGCGGAACATCCGCCAGCTCGACCTCGACCGGCTGGACCGCGGGCGATTCGACGAGCTCCTCTCGCGCTACGGAGGCGAGGCCTTCTCCCGCGCGGACGTCCGCGAGCAGGCGGCGCGTATGGGGCTCGCCCACCCGGCCGAGCTCGACGAGTTCCATCGCTGTGGAATCGTCGAGCGAGACGACCTGCCTCGCCGGTTCGTCCCGTCCTTCTACTTCGGGTGCGAGGCCGACGATCCGTTCGTGGGCCTCGCCTACGACGACCGGCTGATCCCCGGCGACGAACCGCTCCGTCCGCTCTTCGGCTCCGACGTCGGGCACTGGGACGTGAGCGAAATGTGCGGCGTTCTGCCCGAGGCCTTCGAGCTCGTCGAGAAGGAGATCCTCGACGCCGACCGCTTCCGCGCCTTCGCCGCCGACAACGCGATCAAGCTCCACACAAGTGGTAACCCGGGCTTCTTCGACGGCACGGCGGTCGAAGCCTACGCGCGCGAATGCATCGCCGCCGAAGACGGCCCCCTGGCCGCCGCCTCGCGTTAGGGACACCGTTTCGTCTGCTCGACCGATGTGCCACTTTCCGAGACATGCCGGACGCAGCGCTCGCGCGAACGATCGCTCAGCTCGCGGCCCACCGCGAGATCGAACAGAAGATCTACCGGATGGGCTATGCGCTCGAAGCCGGCGACTTCGAGCGCGTAGGCGACCTGCTGCGCCACGCGACGTTCGGGGCCGACCGGATCGGACGTCGCGCATTCGAGGGCGCGCGCGAGATCCGGGATCAGTACCGTCGCACGAATATCACCTACCCCGACCACGGTCGCGCGACCCGAGAGATCTACACGAACGTCCTGATCGACATCGATCTCGACGCCGGAACTGCGCGCTCGACGACCGCCTATACCGTCGCCCAACAGCTACCCGAGGGCGGGTCCCCTTTCGAGCTGCTCGTCGCCGGTCGCTACGAAGACGAGTGGGGTCGAATCGACGAGGCCTGGCATTGGACCGATCGCTATGTCGTCGTGCAATTCAAGAACGACCTCGATCGCCATATGACACCAGGCTCGCAGCCCTACAACTGAGGTCCGGCGGCGGGCGATCGGGACGCGACGCCCCGTGGACGGACGAAGGCCGCGCTTCGCGCCGCGAATCGCACGATTTCGGTTGTATCGCGACGCGGGCCGTAGGACAATCGTGGCGATGCCCTCGAAAGGAGCGCCCGCATGCCCGATCGAATCCGCTCTCGTCGTCGTGCCCCCCTCTCTCGCAGCTTCGCCGCCGCCCTCTTCTACAGCGATCTCAGCTTCAGCGTGCTCGTTTCCAGCGCGGTCGTCGCCGTCTTCGCCGTGATGGTGTCGGGCGAGGCACGCGCCCGCGACTGGACGCCGCCAGCCGAGGAGAGCCTGACGCTGCCCGGATTGACGGCACCGGTCCGCGTGATCACCGATCGCGAAGGGGTCCGCCATATCGTCGCCGCGAACGACCTCGACTCGGCGCGGGCCCAAGGCTACGTACACGCGCGAGATCGCTTCTTCCAGATGGACGTGACCCGTCGCCAGGTCGGCGGCGATCTGGCCGAGCTGCTCGGCGCCGACGCGCTGCCCGGCGACATCCAGAATCGCACGATCGGATTGCGCCGCGCCTCGGAGCGCACGCTCGCGGCCTATACGTCCGAGGAACGCGCACCGCTCGACGCCTTCGCCGACGGTGTGAACGCCTTCCTCGCGAGTCAGCCGCTGCCGCGCGAGTACGCGATCCTGGAGCTGAGTGACGCCCGGCCCTGGACCGCCGTCGATTCGGTCTCGATCGGGAAGGCGATCGCGGCGAGTCTCTCGCTCGACATCGATCTGGGCGGCCTGGAGCAGCTCGAAGCGTTCGTCGCGGCCGGCGAAGCTCAGGGCTTCGATGGCGAGGCGCTCTTCTTCGAGGACGTGCGCCGTGCCGCGCCGATGGACGACGCCTCGACGATTCCCGACGCCACGAGCGGATTCCCCTTCATCGCAGCGCAGCAGCACGTCGACCCGACCCTGTTGGCGCGTGCGGTCGGACCGGCGAAGGGCCTCGCCGAACGGCTCGAGCAATCGCCGCTGCTGGCGCTCGCGATGAGTCGGCGGGATACGGATGTCGGCAGTAACGAGTGGGGTATCTCGGGCAAGCACAGCCGCACGGGACGCCCGCTGCTCGCGAACGACCCCCACCTGGCGCTCGATGCGCCCTCGACCTTCTACGAGGTCCACCTCGTCGTGCACGACGATCCCGAACGCGGCGCGATGAACGTGAGTGGCGTGACCTTCGCCGGGACACCCGGCGTCATCCTCGGCCAGAACGAGCGAATCACCTGGGGCGCCACGACCAACCCGATGGACGTGAGCGACGTCTTCGCCGACACCTTGATCGTCGACCCAGCGGGCACCTGTGCCTCCGTCGGCGCGCTCGCCTGCATCCTGTCCGCCGGTGCGGTCCACCCCGTCGAGATCGAGACGAACGTCGAGTACCGATTGAACGTCTTCCCCGACGGCATCCAGGACAACGTCGTCCCGGCGCCCGTGCCGCCCGAGAATCAGATCATTGCGACCGTTCCGTTCCGCAGCTTCGGTCCCGTGCTGTCGATCGCCGATCCCAGCGTGCTCACGACGGGCGGCTCGACGACAGCCCTCGTCCTCCAGTACACCGGCTTCCACGCGACACGCGAGCTCTTGACGTTCCAGGCCTGGAATCGCGCTCGAAACCTGGACGAGTTCGTGCGAGCGATGCAGAACTTCGACGTCGGCTCCCAGAACTGGGCCTACGCCGACGCGGACGGCAATCTCGCGTACTTCACGAGTGCCGAGCTGCCACTGCGCGCCGATCTCGAACGGGGTGAGGTCGCGGGTAGCCCGCCCTTCTTCGTCCGAGACGGCTCGGGTCCCGCGAACTGGATTCCCGATCCCGATCGCAGTCAGGGGCAGGCGATCCCCTACGCGATCCTGCCCTTCGACGAGATGCCCCAGACGATCAATCCGAAGAACGGCTATTTCGTGAACGCCAACAACGATCCGGCCGGCACCACCCTCGACAACGACCCCTTGAACCAATCCCGCAGGTCGAATCCATCCGCGATCTACTATTTGAATCCGGGCTACGCGGATGGCCTGCGAGCGGGTCGCATCACGCGCCTGATCGAGGGGGAGCTCGCACGCGGCCGCAAGCTTCGGCTCCGCGACATGAAGCGGTTCCAGGCGAACACGCAGCAGCTCGACGCCGAGCTCCTGCTGCCCCATTTGCTGCATGCCGGTCGCGACGTCGACGAGGCCAAGACGTCTCCCGAGCTGGCGGCGCTGCGTGCCGATCCCGCCGTGCGTGAGGCGCTGCGACGATTGCGACATTGGGACTACTCGACGCCGACGGGAATCCGAGAGGGCTATGACGCCAGCGATCGAAAGGGTCGGCGGCTACGGGTACGCCGCCGCGAGGCGAGGCGGAGCGTGGCCGCGACGATCTACAACGTCTTCCGCGGCCAGCTCGTACGGCGCGTCGTCGATGCCCGCCTGACGGCACTCGGCGTACCGGGGGTCGGTTCACGGGATGCCCTGAAGGCGACCTACCATCTCGTATCGTCGACACCTTTCACGGGCGTCGGCGCCTCGGGTGTCGACTTCTTCCCCGAGCCGGCGAACGCGACGGCCGAAGAGCGGCGCGACATCGCTCTGCTCGGCGCGCTCCGGGCCGCACTCGACGCGCTCTCCTCCGACGACTTCGCCGATGCCTTCGCCAACTCGACCAGCCAGAGCGACTACCGCTGGGGGATGCTCCACCGTATCACCTTCGACCATCCGCTCGGTGGCGCCTTCTCGATTCCACCCGCGGCGGGCTTCGAAGATCTCGCGCCCGAACTGACGGGCCTGTCGCGCGACGGGGGATTCGAGGTCGTGAACGCTTCGGGCTTCAGCGCCCGCGCCGACGACGAGGACTCGTTCAAGTTCGGAGGCGGCCCCGTCAGACGCTACGTCGGAACCACGGGACTCCGCTTCGGGCGCTGGGGCCGGGTGCTCGGATTCAACGTCATTGCCGGCGGGGCCTCCGGCGATCCGCTCGATCCCGATTACGCGACGCAGCTGCCGGATTGGTTGACCGCCGACTACCACTTCGTCCAGATGTCGGAGAGGCTGGCGCGCTACGGTGCTCGCTCGGTCGAGACGCTCGTGCCGGCGCCGTGAACGTCTCGCAGAGTCGGGAACGGGAACGGGCCGGATCGTGATCGGACGAGTCGCAGGGGCGATCTTCACGCGCGCGCTCTGTCCTGCGGTCCTGGGAATCCTCGGATTCGATGTGGCCGCGTTCGCCGCAGCCGATCGACCGAACGTGATCGTCTTCGTCGCGGACGATCTCGGCTGGTCCGATCCGGGCTTTCGCGGCAGCCGGATCGAGACGCCGACGCTCGACTCGCTCGCGCGCGACGGACTCGTCTTCGAACGCTTCTATGCCACGCCGATCTGTTCACCCACCCGTGCCGCACTCCACACCGGACGCGATCCCATGCGGCTGGGCGTCGCCTACAACACGCTGATGGCGTGGCACACCAACGGTGTCCATCCCGACGAGCGATTCATGTCCGAGGCCTTCCGCGACGCGGGCTACCAGACGGCGATGGTCGGGAAGTGGCATCTCGGCCACGCCCAACAGACCTATCACCCGAATGCGCGCGGCTACAGCCATTTCTACGGTCACCTGCATACGGAGGTCGGCTACTACCCGCCCTTCTCGGCGCAGGGTGGCAAGGATTTTCAGCGCAATGGCAAGTCGATCGAGGCGGAGGGCTACGAGACGTTCCTCCTCGCGAAGGAGGCGAGTCGCTTCGTACGAGAACGCGATCCGGCGCGGCCCTTCTTTCTCTACGTTCCCTTCCTCGCGCCCCATACGCCGCTCGATGCGCCCGCGGAGCTGAAGCAAAAATACGCCGACCTGCCCGACGACCGCCCGCCGTCGCGCAGCGCCTTCTCGGACGAGTCTCGTCGGATCAGTCGAAGCCTCGAGCAGCCGAGCGCGCGACCCGTCTATGCCGCCGTGGTCGATGCGATGGACCAGGCGATCGGCCAGGTCCTGGCGACCGTCGAAGCGGAGGGGATTCGCGAGAACACGATCGTCCTCTTCATGAGCGACAACGGCGGCGCGACCTACGCCGGCGGCGGTGCCGACAATTCGCCGCTGCGTGGCGGAAAGGGCGAGACATTCGAAGGCGGCATTCGCGTCGTCGCCCTGATGCGCTGGCCCGAGCGGATCGAAGCGGGCACGAAGATCGCGGACATCGTCTCGGTCATGGACGTCTTCCCGACGCTCGCAGCAGCCGCGGGCATCGCGCCGGGAAACACCCGCCCCTTCGACGGTCGCAATCTCTGGCCCGCCCTTGCCGAACGCAAGCCGATCGGGCTCGAACGCAAGCTCTTCTTCGCGGCAGAGATGACGGTGCCGGGAACGATCATGACGACCGTCTTCGACGAGGAATGGAAGCTCGTCCAGCGGATCGTCCAGCGTCAGCGCTCGACCGAGGTCACGAATCAGCTCTTCCGTATCGCCGAGGATCCCAACGAGCGAAACGACCTGGCAGCAGACCACCCGAAACGGGTCGCGGCGTTGAGCGACGAGATCGTTCGCTGGCGCGCGCTCCATCCGATCGGGGGTACGCCGCGTGGGATCGCACCGCCCCCAGGCTGGCGCGCACCCCTCGACTGGGCGAGCTATCCGATTCCGATCGAAGCACTCACCCCCGAGCCGGCGCCGGGCATGGCGCCGCCTGCGCTGCGCCGCGCGCTCGATCGGCAGCACGGCGAGCAAGGCAGGCTCCTCTACGACTGTGCGCCGGAAGCGATCGAGAAGGGCGACCCATGCCTCTGAGCGCCGGTGTAGCGCGTCCAGCTGGCGGCGGCGTCTAAGACGACGACCGTGCGACCCTTCGCCGTCTCGCGAGCCGCGCGAGTAGCGCCGCACCCCACCCGAGCAGTGCCGTGAGGCCCGGCTCGGGTACGCGCACGATCACCTGATCGGAGGCCGATGCGCCATGCGCGTCGGTCACCTGGACGCTGATGCCATGGAGTCCTTCGCTGAGATCGTCGACCACGAGTCCCTCGCCGGTGCCGAGGACTCCGTCGAGGCTCGAGGTCCACACGGCGAGCGCGGCGATATTCCCGTCTTCGGGATCGGTCGCGGTCGCGCCGAGGGAGAGCGGCGCACCGGGTGGGATGTCCCGGGGTCCGTCGGGATCCACGATCTCGACGACGGGCGGCTGGTTGGGCACGATCGTGACGCTGACCTGCATGGCGTCCGGCAGCCCCCGACTGTCCGCGACGAAGGCGGTGAAGACGTGGACGCCGAGGGTCTGGGGCTGGATCACGATCGATGCCCCGGTCCCGAGCGCACCATCCACGCTCGACGCCCAGACGATCGACGCCGAGAGATCCCCGTCCTCCGGATCGTTCGCAACGGCCGCGAGCGTGATCGAGTCGCCGAGCGTGACGTTGCTCTGGTCGACGGGCGACTGCACGGTGAGCGTCGGCGCCTGGTTGGCCAGGATCGTGAAGCTCACCTGACCCGAGTCCGAGAGCCCGAGCGAATCCGTCACCGACGCGACGATCAGATGCGTGCCCGGAGAAAGATCATCCGGGTTCAGGATCGACCCCAGACCGAGCATCCCGTCGAGGCTCGAGCTCCACTCGATCGACGCCGAGAGATTGCCGTCCTCGACATCGGTCGCCGTGGCCGAGAGGAAGACACTCGTCCCTTCGGGCGCGGAGCCACCATCCGCCGGATTCCAGAGATTCAATTCGGGCGGATTGTTGGCGACGACGGTGACCGAGACCTGAGCACTGCCCGCCAGACCGAGGCTGTCCTGTGCCGTCGCGGTCAGCAGATGGCTTCCGATCGAGAGTGTAGAGAGCTGTAGCGTCGCGCCGCCTCCGAGCGGACCGTCGCGATCCGAGGTCCAGGCGAGCGCGTTGGATACGTCGCCGTCTTCGGGGTCGTTCGCGGTCGCCATCATGTCGACGGCGACGCCCTCGACGAAGCTGGCCCCGGCGGTCGGACTCGTGATCGTGACGTCGGGCGCGAGATTCGGCGCGACCGTGAGCCCGATCGTTGCCGTCGCCATGAGTCCCAGCGAATCGGCCACGCTGGCCGTGATGACATGCGCACCGAGCGAGAGCGTCGTGATCGCGAGACTGCCGCCGACCCCGAGCGGTCCATCACGATCGGAGGACCAGGCGATCGCCCCCGAGAGGTCGCCCTCCTCGGAATCGTCGGCGGTCGCGGCCAGGCCGAGATTCGCCCCTTCGGTCACTGTCGCGCCGTCCGCCGGCGCCGTGATCGAGACGGTCGGCTCGCTGTTCGGTGTGATCGTCACGCCGATCGAAGCGTTCGCCGCGAGGCCGAGCGAGTCGCTCACGCTCGCGGTGATCGTGTGGACCCCGATCGAGAGCGCCGCAGTCGCGAGGTCGCCGCCGCTACCGAGCGGGCCATCGAGATCGGATTGCCACTGGACGGCTGGCCGGAGATCACCGTCTTCGGGATCGTCGGCCAACGCCGAGAACGCGAGCGACGTACCGGCGATCGATGTCACCCCGTCCGCCGGTGTCGTGATCGACAGCGTCGGCGCGGCGTTCGCTTCGATCACGATCGTGAGCTGCGCCTCGCCCTGGGCGCCCAACGAATCGACGACACTCGCCGTCACGACGTGGCTCCCGAGTCCGAGCGTGGAGGTCGTGAACGTTCCGCCGCCGCCGAGCGGCCCGTCGAGGCTCGAGCTCCAGGCGATCGAAGCGGTCAGGTCGCCGTCTTCCGGATCGTTCGCCGAGGCCATGAAATCGACGCTCGTTCCGGCGGTCGCCGTCGAGCCGTCGGCCGGGCTGCTGATCGTGACGGTCGGGACGCCGTTGCCCTGGACCGTCAGGCCGACCTGGTCGTTCGCCTCCTGTCCCTGCTGATCCGTGACCGTCGCCGTCAGGACATGGCTGCCGACCGAGAGGGTCGTCAGCTGCAGGTTGCCGCCCGTGCCGAGCGCACCATCGAGATTCGAGGACCAGACGATCGTCGCCGTCAGGTCGCCGTCCTCGACGTCGGACGCGTTCGCGATCAGATCGACCGGCGCAGTCTCGAAAACGCTCGTACCGTCGAGGGGCGCGGTGATCGCGATCGAAGGCGTCGTGTTCGGCTCGATCGTGACGGCGCGCTGGACCTCGGCCGAGAGGTCACCGCCATCCGTGACGGCTGCGGTGATCGTGTGGGAGCCGACCGACAGGCTCGTGAGTGTCAGCTCCCCGCCGCTTCCCAGTGCGCCATCGAGATCCGACGACCAGCTGATCGCCGCGCTCAGGTCGCCCTCCTCCAGATCGCTCGCCGTCGCCGACAACGACAAGGGCGCGCCTGCGAGCGACGTCGCGCCGGGCTGCGGAGAGACGACGTCGAGTGTCGGCGCCGTGTTCGCGAAAATCGTGAGCGTGATCTGCGCCTGGCCCGCGAGACCGAGGGCGTCGATCGCGGTTGCCGTGATCGCATGGACACCGACGCTGAGTGACGAGAGCGTCGGTGTGCCACCGCTGGCCAGCACGCCGTCCAGATCGGAGGACCACTCGATTGCGGCGCTCAGGTCGCCGTCCTCCGGATCGTCGGCCGTCGCGACGAACGCGATTGCGACGTTCTCGAACTCGTTCGTCCCGTCGAGCGGCGCCGTGATCGAGACTGCTGGCGGTGCATTGACGGCGACCGAGACCCCGATCTGTGCCTCGGTGCTGCGGCCGAGGCTATCGGTGACGCCCGCACTGATCACGTGCGCCCCGAGCGACAGATCGTCGAGCATGAGCGAGCCACCCGTACCGAGGGGACCATCGACGTCCGAGGTCCAGACGAGCGACGCGGCGAGATCACCGTCCTCGGTATCCGACGCCGTCGCGCCGAAGGTCGTCGGGACGCCCTGGGTCAGCTCGGCCTGATCGAGCGGCGTCTCGATCGTGACGAGCGGGGCATCGTTCGCCAGGATCTCGAAGCTGATCTGGGCGCTGCCCGAATTGCCTTCGCCATCGACCGCCATCGCCGTGAGCGAATGAATCCCGACGCTGAGTGAGTCGGTCGTCAGACTCGCACCGACGCCGAGCGAGCCATCGAGGCTCGAGAGCCAATCGATCGAGGCACTCAGATCACCGGCTTCGGGGTCGCTCGCCGTCGCCACGAGATCGAGTGGGAGGGCCTCACTCTGCGATCCGCCGTCGAGCGGCGCCGTGATGTTCACGATCGGCGCGCCGTTGGGCGTGATCGTGAAGCTCAGCTGCGCCTCGCCGGCGAGCGCGAGGCTGTCGGCCACCGTCGCCGTCAACAAGTGCGTGCCAGCGGAGAGACTGGTCGTCTGCAAGCTCGACCCGGTCCCCAGCACACCGTCCAGGCTCGACGTCCACGCGATGGCTGCGCTGAGATCGCCTTCTTCTGGATCGACGGCGGTCGCCGTGAGCGTGATCGGCGCTCCCCTCAATGCGCTGCCGCCATCGGCCGGCGACACGATCGTAACGAGGGGCGCCTCGTTCGCCGCGATCGTGAGGGTGATCTGATCCGACCCCGTGAGCGAGAGCGTGTCGGTCGCCGAGGCCGACAGCAGATGCGTCCCGATTCCGAGCGCGCTGGTCTGCAGCGACGCTCCCGTACCGATCGGGCCCGCGAGATCCGAGCTCCAGCTGATCGAGGCCGACAGGTCGCCGTCTTCCGGATCGTTGGCGGTCGCGACCAGGTCGACGACCGTGCCGGCAGTCGCGGTCGCGCCATCGATCGGGCTCGTGATCTCGACGACCGGCGTCTCGTTCGCGGCAACGGTCAGGGAGAGCTGCGCCTGACTCTCGAGGCCGAGGCCATCCGCGACGCTCACCGTGATGACGTGCGTGCCGAGCGAGAGGCTCGACGTGCTGATCAGCCCGCCGGTGCCGAGCGCAGCATCGAGGCTCGAGGTCCACACCAATGCCGCCGTGAGATCCCCGTCCTCGGGATCGGTCGCACTCGCCGTCAGGTCGACCTGGGCGCCGAAGGTGACACTCGTGCCGTCGCCCGGCGAGAGCAGCTCGATCGTGGGCGCCTGGTTGGCGAGGATCGTGACCTGAGCGCTCGCGCTCCCCTCTCGGCCGACGCTATCCGAGACCTTCGCCGTGAGGAGATGGAGTCCGAGCGAGAGCGCGTTGGTCGAGACGCTGCCCCCCGTCCCGAGCGTGCCGTCGCGATCCGACTCCCAGACGAGACCCGCCGTGAGATCGCCCTCTTCCGGATCGCTCGCCGATGCCATGAGGTCGAGCGTCGTGCCCTCGGTCACGCTCGAACCGTTGGCCGGCGAGCTGAGCGTGACGCTCGGCGCCGCGTTCGGCGTGATCGTGAGACCGACCTGCGCAGACGCCTGCAGGCCGAGACTGTCGACGACCGAGGCGGTCAGGACGTGCGTGCCGGGAGACAGGGTCGTGACGACGAGCGCTGGCCCGCTGCCCAACGCGCCATCGAGATCCGACGACCAGCTGATGGCGGCCCCGAGGTCGCCCTCCTCGGGATCACTCGCGTTGGCCATCAGGGCGACGCTCGCCCCCTGCGCCTCGCTCGCTCCGTCGACCGGCGCCGTGATGGCGACACTCGGTGCCGTGTTCTCGGCCAGGGTGAGCGTGACGTTCGCGGACGAGGAGGCACCGAAGCTGTCGACGACCGAGGCCGTCAGGACGTGGACACCGACTCGGAGCGTCGAGAGACCGAGCGTGCCTCCGATACCGAGTGCCCCGTCGAGGCTCGAGCTCCAGGCGATCGAAGGCGTAAGGTCGCCGTCCTCGGGATCGCTCGCTGTCGCGACCAGAGTGACGGCAGCACCGACGGTCGCCGTACTGCCATCCAGCGGACTGGTGATGTCGATCGAGGCCGGCACGTTCGTAGCGACCGTGAGCATCAGGACATGGCTGTCGGGCAGCCCGAGCGAATCGGTCACGAAGGCCGTGATCACGTGGGTACCGACACTCAGGTCGTTTCGCGAGAAGCTCGCGCCGGTTCCGATCTCGCCGTCCAGGTCGGAGGTCCAGACGAGCTGTTCCGTGAGATCGCCATCCTCGGGATCGGTCGCGGTCGCGGCGAACGAGATCGGCGCCGTCTCGAAGAAGAAGCTGCCATCCGCCGGCGTCGTGATCGAAACGGTCGGTGCTTCGTTCTCCACGATCGTGATCGAACGCGCGGCACTCGCCGTGCGTCCGCCGGAGTCGGTCACGGCGGCGGTGATCGTATGCACCCCGACCGAGAGCGTCGTCACGCCGAGGCTTCCGCCGGAACCGATCACCCCATCGGGATCGGACGACCACTCGACGACGCTCGTGAGATCGCCGTCCTCGGAATCGCTCGCCGTAGCGACGAGGTCGACGACGACGCCCGCCGTATGCGATGTGCCCTCGACCGGGCTGGTGAGGTCAAGGGTCGGCTCGGCGTTCGGCGCGGCCGACTCGGCGTCGTCGATCTGTCGCAGATAGGCCTCGAGCGACGCGAGCTCCTGTGCATCGAGTGACGCGCCCGCGTGCGCGGTCACGGCGGAGACGAGATCCGGCGCGGCGCCGGAATGAAGGTAGGGCGCGGTCCGCCAGAGTCCGCGCAGGGTCGGCGTATCGAGCGCGGTCGCAGCGCCGCTGCCGGCGTGAAGCGTACCGACGTCATGCAGCTGTCCGGCCTCGCTGTCGCTGAACTCGACGCCGCCATGGCAGCCGCCGCAGCCTTCCGCCTCGAAGATCGCCCGTCCCGCCTGCGCCTCGGCTGTCAGGCTTCCGTCGCCCGCGCGATCGGGACTGTCGCCGTCATCGTCGAGCGAAGCGAGATAGGCCGCCAGGGCGTCCAGATCCGGATCGAGGCCCGCGGCGGGGGGTCCGAGCGGATCCTGCACGGAGGCGAAATCGGCTTCGGACAGCAGGCCCTCACCGCCGAAATGACGGATCTGAAGCTCGAAATCCTGGAACTCGTCGAAATTCGCCGTCCAGTGGAGACGACCCTGACCGACGCCGTGCCCACGCAGCGAGATCGTGTTGCGCAGCCCTTCGCCGAGATCGCTGAAATCCCAGGTGCGGCCGTCCTCGCTCGCATCCGAGTGGCAGGCGGCGCAGAACAGATAGCTCTGGAGCGAGAGCCGCGAGTCCGCCGCGTCGTGAAACAGCTGCTTACCGAGCAACACGTCCGGCGAGAGCGCCTCGTTCACCACCTTGTCGACCGTGGCGACCAGCGGCAGCTCGGAATCGTTGAAACCGATCAGGCTGGAGAGATCGAATACCCAGACGCTCCGGTCCATGAAGTTGTCGACGAAGAGGCGGGTACCATCGGCAGAGACGACCAGACCGCGCGGTGAACGACCGACATCGATCCGGCCGAGCTCGAAATGCGAGACGGGATCGACGATCGCCACCTGGCGATTGCCCTCGAGCGCGGTCAGTGCGTAGCCGCCGAGCGGCGTGAACGCCGTCGCACTCGCGACGCTCGCGTTGTCGTGATCGAGTCGGGCTGGGAAATCCTCGAGGCCCGTCGCGAGATCGACACGCGACAGGATCGCCCGTACGGTCGAGTCGTGCGTGAGCGGCAAGCCGTCGCGGAAGCCGCCCCGAAAGATGTTGTCCTGCTTCGAAGGCACGAGCAGATGGCTGCCGTCGGGCGAGATCACGGGCGCACCGAGATAGTTCGGTACACCCCGCGCGGATTGCTCGCTGTCCGAGACGAGATCGGCCTGG
Source organism: Myxococcota bacterium (assembly GCA_965223565.1). Lineage (GTDB taxonomy): Bacteria > Myxococcota_A > UBA9160 > UBA9160 > UBA4427 > UBA4427. Next base: position 391,576 of record CBDCWV010000016.1, read on the forward strand.
AGGACGATCGTCGTTCCGGACGCGAGACTCGTGGCATCGAAGCGCAGCAGCTCGGCCCCGACCGGATTGCCGCCGACTTCGGTTTGGGGAACCCCAGTCGCTTCGCCCGGCAGCGGTGCCGTCACGAATCGACTCGCGAAAAGCGTCCCACCATCGGCGCTGACGGAGAGATGACGAACGCGCCCGACCACGTTTGCCGTCGCGAGCACGGCGCCGGTGCTGCCATCGAGGCGCAGGACCTCTTCCGCGTCTTCGAGCGAGACGAAGGCCGTCGTGCCTGTCGGGTCGAAAACGACGCCAAAGGGGCCAGCGCCCGAGTGGAACGGCACGCTCTGGACGACCGCGAGCGAGACCGGATCCAGGATGTCGATCGTCGATCCCGCCTGGCAGGCGACCCAGACCCGACCATCGGCGCCGATCGCGACGGTCTGGGGACCGGCGCTGACCGGAATCTCGGCCAAGCGCGTATTGGTCGCGCCATCGATCACGGAGACGGAGTCGTTGTCCGGATTGGCGACCCAGACGCGATCGCTCGTCGCGTCGTGCGCGATCGAGCTCGTCGCCGTCGGCGCGAGCGTCGTCGTCGGTGACGTGACGATCTGGACGAATTGCAGGACGTCGGTGTTCGCGGTCGCCGGATCGAAGGCGGAGAGCGTCACGACGTAACGCCCCGGCCCCGGGAAGACGTGCACGACATCGGGCGAAGTCGAAGGTCCGGATGGGGCCGAGCCGTCACCGAACTCCCAGTCGTACTCGAAGCTGCCGGCGACGTTCGTGACGGCGGTGTACTCGACGAGCGCGCCGTTGATTTGCGGGGGCGTCGGAAAGGCGACCAGCTCGAGCGGATCTTCGACCGTCCACAGGAAGGTCGCCTCGCCACTGTCGCCACTCGAATCCGTCGCCGTGAGCGTGACGACCCAGGCGCCTGCGAGCGTGAGCGTGCCCGAGATCTCGCCCGTCGCCGGATCGACCGTGAGTCCAGGCGGCAGCCCCGTCGCGTCGAAGTCGAGCGCGCTGCCTTCCGGATCGACGGCCTCGATGAACAGTGAGACCGACTCGTCGCGAAAATTCGTGAGATCGGCAGGGGCGACAACCGTCGGCGCCTGGTTGAATAGCGGCAGCAACGCCAGGGTCTCGGCCGCCGGATCGATCGCGAGCCAGCCGAAGCCCTCACCCGCGTGATCGACCTCGGCATCCGCGGAGGTCTCCTCCTGTGCCACGACCTCGAAGCCCGCCGCAGAAGCGTTCTGGTAGCGAAGCGTGACGGGGTCGAGGTCGCCGCTGGTCTGGAGGCCGGCGAATAGATGTGGCGTCGCCGAGAAGCCCTGGCCGAAGCTCACGGCCGCGGCCGACTCATCGACCGCGCTCGCGCCGAGCTGCGTCTCGAGCAGGCCGCTCACCGCGGCCGGCTCGAGCGCGACCCAGTGGACGTCTTCGGCGGGGAAGACCTGATTGCCCGCCTCTTCCTCCTGGATCCGAAGGCTGAATCCGGCACTCGATACGCCGTCCACGCGCGCCGTCGCGGGCGGCGCGACGGGCTGTCCCAACGTCGTCGCGACCTGGGCCAGCACGGTCGGCGGCGTCGTGAAGGACGTTGCGGGAAAATCGACGGCGCGGGGATTCTGATAGTCGATGCCCGCGGCGACCCCGGCGATCAGCACGCCGCCACCGGGCACGCGATATTCGCCCGCCTCGACGACGAGGTACGAGATCGTCTCGCCGGCGTGCAGCCCGTCCTGCGCCGGCCACTCCTCGAGCCGAAATTCGAAGCTCGTCCCCGTCACGTTCCGGACCCGCACCGCGAGCGGATCGGCGTCGAGCAGACTCGCCGGCCCCATCACGACGACCGGGTTCGTGTAGACGTTCTCGAGCGTGACGAGCTGCCAGGTCTCGTCGACGGGCATCAGGGTCCCGAACTCGCTTCGCTCGGAAGAGACGACCCACTGGAAATCGATATTGACCGCATCGGTCCCGTCGAGTGCCAGGATCGACACGTTGTAGATGCCGGCCGTGGTGAGCGTGCCCTGGATCACGCCGGTCGTCGGACCGATCGTGAGCCCGTCCGGCAATCCGATCGCCGTGAAGTCGATCGGATTGCCGTCCGGATCTTCGACCTCGACCTGGAAGAGCACGGTGTCACCCACGTCGTTGTTGATGCCCGGGATCGGCGGACCGCGCGGCGTCCCGTCGTTCACGATCTGCATCACCTTCGCGACGGAAGGCACCTGTCCGTCGAGCGCGAAGAGCATCCAGTAGCCCGGCACGAGGATGTTCTCGTTCGCGGGCAAGGTCAGGTCGTAGCTACCGGCGCTCGTCTCCACGAACGCGGGTCGCAGGAAGCGCTGGTCCGTATTCATCGTATGCGTCGTCGACGACATTCGGATCAGGCTGAAAGCCGAGAGCCCGGGTGTTGCCTGCACCGAGAAGGTTCGCCCGACGCGCACGACGCCGGGCGCGACGTCGATCGACGGTCGCGTCGCGAGTGTGTCGTCGGCGGCGAAGAGATAGGGCGGCGAGAAGACTTCGGCGTTCCAATGGTCGACACCGCACTCTCCAGGCGCGGCGAGTCCGTCGCAGGGATCGCCGCGCATGCCGCCGCCACCCGAGAGCACGGTCCCGTCGACGAGCAGCAAGGCGGTCGAGTGGTAGGTTCGGGCCTGGTCCTGTGGATTCAGGAGCGTCCAGCTGTCGGTCGCCGGGTTCCAGACCTCTGCGTTTCGCAACGCATGCTCGTCACGGAACTTGAAGCCGCTCGAGTCGCCGCCCACGACGAGGACATCGCCGGTCGGCAGCAGCACCTCGTTCATGAACTGCCTCGGATAGTGCATCTGTGCGGCCGGCGTCAGCACGGGTCCCGGGCCATTGATGTCGATCGTGTAGGCGTTGCGAACCGCGGTCGAGTCCGTCGCACTCGTCGAGCCACCCGCGACGAGGATCTTGCCCGCGTCGTAGGTGACGGAGACGCCCTCGTCCGGAAACCAGCCGTAGGCATGGGGACCGAGATCCGAGATCGTACCCAGGCCACCGCTGCCACCAAAGGGATCGATTCGGTTCATCGTGAGCGTCGCACCGTGATGGAACACGGAGCCATCCGGCGCGAGCTGGAGCAGCGGCCAGGCGCCGGCTCCGTCGATCGTTCCGAGCGACAGCATCGTATTCGACAGGTCGATTCCCGACAGGAGCGTGAAGCCCTCGCCCTCGGTCCAGCGTTCGGGGAAGGGTCCACCACCCTGGCCGACGGCAACGAACACGTCGCCATTGCCGAGCGTCAGGGCCGTCGGGTACCAACGCCCGCGATTCATCTGACGGCTCGCGTCGAACTGGACCCAGCGATCCAGGTGGAAGTCGTAGAACGAGACCCATGGGCTATCGGCCTTGTTCCGACCCCCCATCACGAAGGTCTCGCCCGATTCGAGCATCACCATCGCCGCACAGAACATGTCGTGGTTGGGATGCGGCACGGATCGGATCGAGCCGTCCGAGGGATCCCATACGGCCGCGTGTGTGAACTCGTCATCCGTCGAGATGGGAAACCAGTTCGGCTCGTTCGATGCGTAGGTCAGGATCCGCCCGTCCGGCAGATTCGCCATCGAGACCGGGACGTGCGGCCACTCGAGCACGGGCCCCCAGACGCCGCCAACGTGCGGCGCGAAGGTCGGTGGCGGCGAGGGGGGCTCGAAGACGACCGCGTCCGCACTGCTAACGAACGACGTTTGACCGAGGCCGAGAGAGAGCACGAACGAGATCGCGCTCCGGACCGCGATCGAAAGGCGTGCGGCGGTCTCGCGCCGCGGCCGTACGACGGGACGACATCGCGTCGGCTCCTGCGCACGCATGCAACGACTTCCGAGCCTCATCCCAGACGTCCCTGGAGCGAATGCCTCGAAGTCCGGCGCGGCCGACGGCGACATCCCCTTCCCGCTTTCTAACACAGCCAAAGCACCATCCGGGTCATGATCAACCGAAAATCAGGCCGAAAAATTGGGTGCCGTGGAGCGACGCCGAGCGCGATCGGCGAGCCAGCCGCCGTGACTAACAATTCGCTCGACGGTTCGAATCGGGACGTGGATATTTCCATTGCGAATCGCGAACCGAGCTTCCTTGTGACTTCGTGTCGCGTGAGGATTTTGCCCGGCGATCGGCCTCGCGCGATCACGCCCCTGCGTGACTGAGGTCGATTGGCAACGCTCGAGAAATTCGCGAGCGTCACGCAGCAGAGCGTCACGCGCTCTCGACGCGTGGGCGACGGTCCCCGCGCAAGAGCGGCGTCCGCGCGCAATCTGACCCATCGTCGCGGGGTGCCGATGTCGACCACAGCCTGCGGTCCGTCCGACCGCCTCCCCCAGGATCACGATCGCGCGCGCTCTGGCCCGCTGCGACTGCTCGTCGTGCTCGCGGTCGTGCTCGGGGTCCCCGGCTGTCGCTCCGAGACGAAGCAGATCGACTTCGAGGTTCGATTCGAGGCGCCCGCCGACCACCGGGTGCCGACCACGGGCGAGCTCGCGTTGCCCTTCGAGGCCGCCTGGGATCGGCTCCTCGCGGAGGCGGGCCGCCGGGACCTTCGAATCCTCTCGGCCCAGAAGCCCCAGAGGTTCGCAGTATTCGAGTGGGCACAGCAGGCGACCCCCGAGGATCTCGACCACGGGATCGCGCGATACGTCGACTGCGGCCGCGCTCGGCGGACCTTTCGAGAGGACGGCGAGGCGACCACGCTCGAGGCCGCTCGGGCGGGTCCCACTCGCTATCGGGCGCTCCACGCGGAGACGGCGGACACCTACACGGTCCACGACGTCGAACGTCGGGTGAGTCTGCAGGCGCGAACCACCGCCTACCTCCGGCCCGCGCGCGAGCGGGGGACGCGGATCGCCCTCAACACGCGCTACACGCTCGCGCTCGAAGCATCGGGCTCGGCGCGCGTCGTCCCGAAGCGGGGGACGAGCGAGGCGGAGTCGGTCCGCGCGCTCCTGCCCGTGCGTCACGAGATCCGTTTCACCAGCTCGAAGCCGGGCCGGATCGAGGGACCCACCGGGCTGACCTGCGTCGCGACCGGCGCCCTCGAGGCGGAGCTGATCGCGTTGCTGTCGCCCGACGGCGACGTCTGACCCGATCCGATGCGGATCTCGAGCTCGACGCGCCAGCCGCGCCGTCCGCGAACGTGCTTCAGGGCAACACGAGATTCGAGCCGAGTGTCGTCATGTTCTCCCGCGAGTCCGTGACGCAGTCGCGGTAGCCGGCTTCCTGACTCGAGAGCGTGGTCGAGATCCCCGTACCCGCGTTGTCGATCGAGATGCTCTCGAGCACGAGACTGCGGTGCGCGACGACGATGCCTTTGCTGCCGTTGTCGCGGACCTCGGCGCGTCGCACGACACTGCCCTCGCCGGTCAACAGGAGGCCGATCGAGTCGTTCGCAACCGCCGACAGGTCCTCGACGACGAGTCCGTCGCTGTCGGAATCGCCGCGCAGCCCCCAGCCGGGCATGCCGCGAATATGACCGTTGGAGACACGAACCGAGTCCCCTCGCACGTGAATCCCCGTCGCCATCCCCTGCACGCAACGATCCGCGGCCGGCGCGAAGCTGGCGCAGCTGATCGTGAAGCCGTTCAGATCGAGCTTCACGTTTCGCGCCTGGATCTCGATCGTGTCGCCGGAGAGCTCCTGGTTGAAGAGCGTCGAGCGCGCGAGGTTGCCGGTCAGGCGGTAGCTACCGGGCTGGGTGAGGGTGATCGGATAGCCCGGCTCGTCGCCCGCGAGGCAGCCGGTCGCGACACAGGCGGCATTGATCTCGAGTACACCGTCCGAGGCGCCGGCGGGCTGGACTGCGGCGAGACTGAGCGCGAGGCAATAGAGGACGGGGGCAAAGCGGTTGCGAGCGTGGATCATGTGGCTCTCCGAATCGAGGGGTTGGAGCGGGCGGTCTTCGACACAGGGCTCCCGACGCAGCCGTGGGCGCGGCCACGACGGACAGGCTAGACGCGCGCCTACGAGCACGACGTGAATCGCTTCACAGAGGGCGTTTCCCGACGCGAAATCGGTCAGTCCCGCCGCGTTTCCGGCCGAAACGAAGGAAAGCCCCCGTCCGCCTGGACCCCACGCGGGTGTCGTCGCGGCGGAGCGCCTACCCTGCGCTCGACCCGCAATGGACAGCCGGCCGGCCGCGGCGGGTGGCGGGCTCGAGCGAACCGGCGTGCAGAGCGCGGGCGGCAGGAGAGACGAGGCGTGGCGGGGCAAGACGATCGAACGGACGGCCCGTCGCTCTCGAAGGACTACCAGAATTTCGGTGACCCGATCGGCTTGATCCGACGCATGCTCGGCAGCTGGGATCGCTCGGCCTATGCCGCGCTCGCGCGTGCGGGCCTCGCCGTCGGCGCGATACCGCTCGATCGGATCTGGCAGCGACACGAGCGCCGCTTGATCGAGAATGCGCCACCCTCGGATCGGCCCGTGCTGCTCGTGACGGGCGGTGCGCGAACCGGATCGACCTTCGCGACGCAGGTCCTGGCGAGCCAGCTCGAAGTCGACTGGCTCGACAACCGAGCTGAGCTCTTTCCGCGTAGCCCCCTCACGGCGATGACGCGTCTGCGCAGCGACCGCGCGCGAGCGGCCGATTCGAGCGACGCACCGGCCGGCAGTGCGCCCTTCGCGAGCTACTACGGCAAGACGTCGAGCTTCTCGGCGCCAAACGACGCCTTCTTTCTGTGGAATCGCTGGCTCGGCGCAGACCGCTACGAAGCGCGCATCCCCAGCGACCCCCAGACGCGCCGCGACATGCGTCGCTTCTTCGACGCCTGGGCGAGTGTCTCGCCGCTTCCGCTGCTCAACAAGAACAATCGCGGGCTTCCGCTCGTCTCGGCGCTCGCCGAGATCATCCCGCAGGCACGCTTCGCGATCCTGGTGCGCGATGCGCTGCCGACCGTCGCCTCGCTCGTGACCGCGAGGCGGGTCGTTCACGGCGACGAGAAGGAGCCCTGGGGTGTCCTCTCGCGGCGCGACCACGCCGATCGCGACGCGCTCGGCTACGTCGATGACGTCTGCGAGCAGGTCGCTGCCTGCACGAGAGCGGCAAACGACGCGGCCGACGCGCTCGGCGATCGCGTCGCGCGCGTACGCTATGAAGATCTGACGACCGATCCCGCACGCGTCTCCGAGCAGATCGCGCAGCGCTTCGATATCGCGCTCCGTGCGAAGCGCCCCGACGTCGCGGTCACTCGGAGCCAGAGCGCCACGAAGCTCACGCCGCAAGAGCGCGCACGCGCCGAGACCGTCCTCGACCGCCTCGGCCTCCCGAGTATGCGAGACGCCGCGGGATGACACGGAGCCGGCTGCTCAGCCTCGTCGGCTTCGCTCTCTCGCTGGCTTTGCTCTTCTGGGCCTTCCGAGATACCGATCTGCGATCGATTCTGGCCCGCGCACGGGCCGCCGATCCGTGGCTGCTCGGATTGGCGATCGCGACGGGCATCGCGAGCCTGCCCTTGCGGGCGCTGCGATGGCGATCGGCGCTCGGTCATCTCGCGACACCGCCCGGTGTCGCCGCGGTCTATCACGCGACGACGATCGGCGCGCTGGCCAACAACCTGCTCCCCGCGCGAACCGGTGAGGTGGTCTCCGTCTCGGTCTGCGCCCGACTGTCGCGGGTCGGTCTCGCGACCGCCGCCACCTCCCTCGGCGTCACGCACGTCGTCGACATCGCGCTCCTGATCACGCTCGGCGGCCTGGGTCTATTGGTCGAGCCGCCCGCCGCCGGGCTCGGCGAGTCGCGCGTGGTCCGCACGGTGCTCGCGGCGGGCGCGGTCGTCGCGCTCCTGGCGGCCACCGCAGCCTTCGTCCTCGCGCTGCGGCCCGAACTGCTGCGACTCCGGCCGGAGCGAAGCGGGGTCCGCGGCGCGCTCTCCCGTCTGATCGAGGCCGCGCTCGAGGGACTCGGCGCGTTGCGGAACCTGCGCGCACTGCTGGCCCTCTCCGGCTGGTCGCTGCTGCTGTGGTCGACGACCGGGCTCGGCTGGTACTGGGGCCTGCGCTCCCTCGGACTCGACGTCGGGCTGGGCGCCGCGTTCCTGACCCAGACCGTGGTCGCGATCGGGATCGCCCTGCCCTCGAGCCCCGGCTTCTTCGGCGCGTTCGAGTCGGCTGCGCGGATCGCGCTGTCGCTCTACGTCGCGGACGCATCCGCCGGCGCCGAAGCCGCCGTCGTGTTCCATCTGCTCGTCTTCTTCGCGCCCGTCATCCTCGCAGGTGGTCTCTCGATTCTGGCTTCCGGCATCGACCTGGCCGACGTGCGCCGATCGGCCTCCGCCGACCCCACCGCGGCCGGACCGGTCGCGGATACAGGCCGTGTGTCGGGCGAATCCCAGCGCGCCTCCCAGAGCGAGTAGTCGCCAGCCCGCAGGACCTCGCGATAGCCTTCGCGCTCCAGATCACTCGCCGACACGCGCGTTGCCACGTCGGTCACGACCCAGGTGGCGCCCACCCGCTCGAGCAGCTCGCGCGGCGTATCCGCGAATCTTCGCCATTGCTCTGCGTCCTGCTCGCCGACGCCACCGGTCAGATAGTCACGCGCGGCGCGCAGCGGCGGAATCTCGTCCGCCCGCCCCGCCAGATCGAGCGCGACCTCCGTCTGATAATGCCGCGTGTAGACGAATCCGAAGCGGCGATCGAAGGGCGCCAGATGCGCAGCGACGCGCGGACCGCAGAGAATCTTGCGACGTGGAGTCGGCTGGCGAGCCGCGATCGCCCGACCGATCTCGAGCAGGCCCGCCTCCATCTTGAAGACGTTCGTCGCCCGGTACGGCGGGCGCTGTTGGTCGGGGCCGAACTGCATGTTCCGCTCGCTGAAGGCGAAGAAGGCACCACCGAGCGGAAGACTCGCCGCGACCAACACGAGCACGAGGACACACGGCCCCGATCGCCTCCGCGTACCCGCCGCCAGATGGAGCCAGCACGCAGCGAGCAGACCGATCAGGAGCGGAAAGGGCAAAGCCCACCAGAGACGCCGGTAGCCGCTGAATCCGAGAATCTGGGCGAGCGCGGGATAGACCAGGGGATTCAGGGGACCCGCCAGCAGCGCCAGCGTCGGCAGCAGGCCCACGAGCTGTGCCCGCGAAGGGATCCACAGCACGAGCTGGGGCAGGCAGGCCAACACGAAGAGCTCCGCAACGCCGCCGCCACGGTTGACCCCGAAGAGGCTGAAGACCACGGCATCGAGCCAGCGCCCGACGTCGCCGTGACTGATCGCCGTATCCAGGTCGAGGCTCGGCTGGAAGAGCAGCGTTCCGAGGGCGAATGCCAGACCGGGCAGCGCCGCAGACCCCGCGGCCGCAGCCGCGGTGAGATCGAGACGCCCGTTCGCGATCCACGCCGTCAGGATCGCGGCCCCGAGCGCGATCGGCACGAGGAAGGCGCCCGTCGGCGCGAGCCCGATCGCCGCGAAGCCGATCGCGACGACGACGAGATAGGCGCCCGTCCGCCGTACCCGAAGCGCGTGCCAGGTCGCGACGAAGAGCGCGGGGATCGCGAGATTCATCAGCCAGGTCTTGCCCTGTGCCGCACGCGAGAGCAGAAAATTGTTCGGCATTCGATGGGCACTGGTGCCGAACAGGTAGTAGGCGGCGGCGATCAGGAGCACCGCCGGCAGCAGCCAGCCCGGCAGCACGCGTCGACCCCACGCGCTCCAGGCACCGAACGCGAGCAGCACGACGACAGGTGCCATGACGGAGCGCATCCCCACCATCGGGTGGAGATCGGTCGCCGAGGCGAGCATGGCACCCGCGAGCTCGAAGCTCTGCCAGGCATAGAGCGCCGTCGCGGGCAGCGGCTCCGCGCGTTCGGTCGGCGCGAGGGCGCCCATCGAAGGCGATCCCTGGAGCATCAGGACCTCGGACAGATAGAGCACGTCATCCGTGTCTTCGCGCACCCCGAACGTCGCCGCGAGCATGGCCGCGAGCACGAGCGCGACCGCGAGTGAGTGCAACACGAGCGCCAGGCGCTCCGGTGCGATGGATTCCGCCTCGCCCGAAGCCGATGCTTGAGCGCCGGGAGCGTCGTTCTCCCCTGGCCGTCTGCGGACCCGCGTGCGCCAATCGAAGGCAGCACAGGCCGCGTTGGCCATTCCCGCGAGCGCGAGGGCGACGAAGAAGGGCCGCCGATCCGGCGCGTGAACGGCGGCCCAGGCGGCCGCCCAGGTCAGGACGGCCAGGACGAGTGCGGCGGCGCGCACGCGCGGCTCGGGCAGGCGCAGGCGCGGCTCGCGATCCGCCACGCGGGCCGAATCGCGATCCGACCGTCCTCGCCCGGACAGAACGAGCCAACCGGTCGCAGCACACCACGCCAGGCCCGTCACGACGACGGCCTCGGAGAAGGGTCGATGGAGCAGAAGGAGCGGCGCCGTCAGCGCCGAGAAGGCGCCGAAGGCGACGAGCGCACCGAAGGCACAGCCCTCGAGCCAGGACTCCGTGAGGCCCGGGGCCAGTCGCCGCTGGGCGAGGAAGCCCGGCGCACAGAATATCGCCATGAGCAGCAGCCAGGCGAGCGCGCTCATGACGAAACCGACTGACATTCGACTGCCCAACTGGCGCGCGCCGCGACGGGTGATCTCGCGCGCCGGATGACGGCGCGGAGGCGGCGCGGGCGAAGAGTATCAGAGCGCGCCTAACCCGGAACGCTCACCCAGTTGTTCGAGCGAAGCGAGCGATAGGCCGCGTCGACGACCTTCACGGAATCGAGCGCCTCCTCGGGCGAGACCCGGACGGGCTCGACCCCGTGGACGGCATTCGCGAAGTTCTCGAGCTGACGCTTGAAGGCGTCGATCTTGTCGTAGCCGGGGCCGAACTTGACCCAATCGCGGTCGGAGGAACGACGATATTTCGATTCGGCCCAGCCGATCCGTAGCGTGCCTTCCGTACCGAAGATGTCGATGAAGCTGTCGAGCTCCTTGTTGACGCTCCAGGACAGGTCGATCGTCGCGATCACGCCACTCGCCGAGCGCGCGAAGATCCGGACCGTGTCCTCGACCTCGAGCTGCTGGATACGCTTGCCCTCGACGGCCTGCACCTCGGCGATCGGACCCAGGAAGTAGCGCAGCAGATCGAGACTATGCGTGCCATTGTCGATCAGGACGCCGCCGCCGCTCATCTCGGGATTCGAGTTCCAGCGCGTGCTCATGTCGACGACGCCGGTGAAGGCGTTCTCGAAGAGCGAGATCTCGCCGAGCGTGCCACTCGTGACCATGCTGCGGCCGCGCACGACGTCTTCGACGAAGCGGAACTTGGACGCCATCGTGAGGAGCGTGTCGTTGCTCTTGGCGACCTCGATCATCCGCTCCGCGCTCGCGACGTCGATCGAGAGCGGCTTCTCGCACAGGACGGCGACCCGCCGCGCGAGGAAGTACTCGCTGATCTCGGGATGGGTCGAGGGTGGCGTGCAGATGATCACGCCGCCAAGAGCGCTCTCGGCTTCCGCCAGCTCCTGGTAGGACGTGTAGGCACGAGCCGAGATGCTCTCGGCGAGGTTCTTCGCCGCGGGCTCGTGGACGTCTGCGACGGCCACGATCTCTGCCTGGGCGACGCGACCGATCGCTTGTGCGTAGGCCTGCGCGATGCCGCCGGCTCCGACGAGACCGATTTCGAGATGCTTGACCACCTAACCCTCCCGCACTTCGGCGATGGCGTCGAGCAACGACTCGGCGATGTAGTCGACGTGCTCGTCCGTGTAGAGCTCGTTCCAGGGAAGCACCAGGACGCCCGCCAGCCCCTCGTAGCTGCCCGGAAACCGTGCGCGGTCGTAGTCGACCGCTTCGGGTCGTGCGAGATCGAAGGGCCAGCGGCTCTTGCCGAGCGTCACCTTGTCGCGAAAGACCTGGCACTCGAAGGCGGGCTTCTGGATATAGCGCGGCGCCGATGCGATCCCCCGTTGCGCGAGCGCACGGCCGAGCGCCGGCGAGCCGCCGGGGATCACCGCCTCGTCCACCCGCAGACAGTATTTCCAGTAGGTGTGCACCGCGCGTTCGCTCGCGCGAGGTGTCTCGATTCCCTTCGTGCCGGCGATTCGGGCCGTCAGCGCCTTCGCCGTCCGGATCCGACTCTCGACCACACGATCGAGCTTGGCGAGCTGCGCCGAGGCGACGGCGCCCTGCAGCTCGCTCATCCGGTAGTTCAGGGCGAGGAAATAATGGTCGGGATTTTCGTCCCCATAGCCCCAGGCCTTGTTGATGTAGAGGAAGCTGCGACGTGCGAGTGCGTCGTCGTTCGTCGTGACGAGTCCGCCCTCGCCCGTCGTGATGTGCTTGCCCTGCTGCAGGCTGAAGGCGCCGATGGCGCCGATGCCGCCGACGCGCTCGCCGTCCCAGCTCGACAGGAAGGCCTGGGCACAATCCTCGATGATCGGAATGCCACGCTCGTCCGCGAGGGACTTGATCGCGTCCATCTCGCACGGGTTGCCGAAGAGGTGGGTCACGATGATCGCGCGCGTGCGGTCCGAGAGACAGGCGCGAATCGAGTCGGCGGTCACGTTGTAGGTGAGCGGATCGATGTCGGCGAAGACCGGAATCGCGCCCTGGTAGACGATCGGCGTCAGCGCGCCCATGTCGGTGATCGCAGTCGTGATGATCTCGTCGCCCGGCTCGGGATCGATCGCCGCGACGGCGACGTGAACCGCCGCGGTACCGGACGAGCAGGCGTAGGCGTATTTCACACCGAGCTTGGCCGCGAAGTCGCTCTCGAGCTGCTTCGTGAAGCTGCCCTTCGTGCTCGTCAGCGTGCCGGAGCTGATCGCCTGCGAGAGCAGCTCGATCTCCTCCTGCCCGAGCGTGCGTCCGCTGGCGTTCTGGTCGCTGGGGAGGCTCAACTGGCTTCTGTTGTCGGCCGACATGTTTGCTCGCTCCTCGATCTGGCGGGTACGGAGTGGGATTCGGTCTCTCAGGGTAGAAAGGCGTCGAGCGCCTCGACGATTCGCTCGCCGGCATCGCCGCGCCCGAAGGGGTTCTCGCGCTCGGCCACCCGGGCCGCCCAGGAGCCGGGTGCCGCAGCCTCGGCGAGCATGGCGCGGAAATGATCGGCATCGCCGTCGACGAGCCGCGCGACGCCCGACTCGACGGCCTCTGGACGCTCGGTGTTCCGGCGCAGGATCAACAGTGGAATGCCCAGCGAAGGCGCCTCCTCCTGCACGCCACCGGAATCGGAACAGAGCAGCCAGGCGCGCGACATCAGATACGTGAAATCCGGGTAGTCGAGCGGGGGTAACAGATGGATCCGGTCGGACCCCGCGAGCACGGCGTCGGTCGATGCCTTGACGTGAGGATTCGGATGGATCGGAAACGCGAGCTGCACGTCGGGATTGGCGTCGACGAACTCGCGCAGGACGCGCAGGTTCCCGCTCATCACGTCGCCGAAGCTCTCTCGGCGATGGGTGGTGAGAACGATCAATCGCCCCGGGCCAACCGCGTCGACGATCGACCGGATCCGCTCGCTCGGCTCGATTCGATCGACCACCCAGCGCAGCGAATCGACGACCGGATTACCCGTCAGGAAGATCGCCTCGCGGGCGACGCCCTCGTCGAGCAGGACCTGCTCGTTACGCGGAGTGGCCGCGAAATGGAGGTCGGCGAGCCGCGTGATCAGACGCCGGTTCATCTCCTCCGGAAAGGGATTGCGCGGATCGGCCGTCCGCAGACCGGCCTCGACATGGCCGACGGCAACACCCCGATAGAACGCGCCGAGCGCACCGGCCATGGCCGTCGTCGTATCGCCCTGAACCAGAACGATATCGGGCGCGATCTGGTCGAGCAGCGGATCGAGACCCTCGAGCAGGCGATGCGCGACCTCGAGCGGTGTCTGGCCCGGTCGCATCAGCTTGAGGTCGTAGTCGGTCTCGATCTCGAAGAGTCGGACCAGGCCGTCGACGAGATCCGTGTGTTGGCCCGTCCGCAAGACGACGCTCTCGAAACGGTCGGATCGCGCGGCCAGCGCCTTCAGCACCGGATTCAGCTTGATCACTTCGGGTCGTGTGCCGAGCAGCGTCAGCACCACTCGCTTCGGGTTGGACATGGTCACCCATCGGCTGATTCGGAGCGGACGTTGAATCCCCGATTCCGATTCGTTTTCGAGTCGTTGCGCGCCGGCGCCGGAGATCCGCTCCTTCGAACGACCGCCGACGACGGTGATTCCTGTGGCCGATCGGCCTCGTTCATCCGAGTCCAGGCGGCGACCCGTCGACCGGGAGTGCCCGATCGGACCCATGCGTGACGATTCGGACTCGCCCTCGACCCCGGACTCCCCCTCGATCCCGGAAGAGTCCAGCCGAATCGTGCGTCCGCAGCTCGCACGGACCCAGTCTCGCTCTCAACCGGGTGGGTCGCCCGGCCGATCGGGATCGTCGAGGGCAGCCACGGATTCTTCCGCGGACACTGCGCCCGACGCTCGGAGTGAATCGGAACCGGGCGAAGTGCTGAAGCTCCGTTAGTATTTTGCCCCAGTTCGCGCCGGACGTCACGACCATATTAGGCGGGAACCCGGCCAGAAACCCGCTCCGCAGCCGCCCCGGCGGCCCGAAGAGAGCCCATCGCGCGACCATGACCGCAGCCACCGTCCACCCCACCGCGATCGTCGAAGCCGGCGTCGAAATCGGACCCGGAACCCGAGTCTGGGACAACGTACATCTGCGCGGCCCGAGCCGGATCGGCCGTGACTGCATCATCGGCGAGAAGACCTATGTCGCGTACGGCGTCGAAATCGGAAATCGCGTCAAAATCAATGCATTCGTGTACATCTGTAACGCCGTTTCGATCGAAGACGGTGTGATGATCTCCGCGGGCTGCACGTTCACGAACGATCGCTTTCCGCGAGCGACGACCCCGGACCTCGAGACACTCGCTCCGTCGGAGCCCGACGAGCACACGCTTGCGACGCGTGTCCGCGAGGGCGCAACCCTCGGCGCCCGCTGTGTCATCGGCTCGGACCTGACGATCGGTCGCTTCGCGATGGTCGGCATGGGCTCGGTCGTGACGCGTTCGATCCCGGATTTCCATCTCGCGATCGGTCATCCCGCACGATCCGTCGGCGTCGTCTGCCGCTGCGGCGAGCCGATCCTGCGCTTCGAGCCGGGCCAGCTCACGCCGGGGAAGGACGTCCCCTGCGACCGCTGCGGGCGGCGCTACGACGTGTCGCCCGACGCCGTGTCCGAGCGCGAAGCCGATCCCCAGCCCGCACCGGAGTCGGGATCATGAGCCTCCGGTACACCGTCGTCGGCGGCGGGATGCTCGGCCTCACGACCGCGCTCCGCCTGTCCCAGTGCGGCCACGAAGTCACGCTGCTGGAGGCAGCACCCGAGCTGGGCGGCCTGGCGGCAGCCTGGCAGATCGGCGACCTGACCTGGGACAAGCACTACCACGTCACGCTGCTGTCGGACCAGTACACACGCGGTGTCTTGCGCGACCTCGGCCTCGAGGCGGAAATGAGCTGGGTCGAGACCCGGACGGGATTCTATTCGAACGGGCGACTCGTCTCGATGTCGAACGCGCTCGAGTACCTGCGACTGCCGGGGCTCACGCTCGTCGACAAGGCCCGGCTGGCCTTCACGATCCTCTACGGTGCCCGTGTCCAGGATTGGCGACGTCTCGAGCAGACTCCGGTCGAAGACTGGCTCACGCAGCTCTCGGGCCGCGGCACCTTCGAGAAGCTCTGGCTGCCACTGCTGCGTGCAAAGCTCGGCGAGAGCTACCGCGAATCCTCCGCCGCCTTCATCTGGGCGACGATCCAACGACTCTACGCCGCGCGTCGAACGGGCCTCAAGAAGGAGATGTTCGGCTACGTCCCGGGTGGCTACGCGCGGATCCTCGAGACCTTCGAGCGCGTCTTGCGTGAGCGAGGCGTGCGCGTCGAGCTCGGCGCGCCCGTTCGATCGATCGAGACGAAGGGATCCGGAGACGCGCCGACATTCGAGGTCGCCTACGCCCTGGGTGGGAGTGGGGCAGACGGAAGCCCACGAGGAATCGACGGCGAGCTAGGGAGCGTCGCGTGCGATCGCGTCGTCGTCACGCTGACGCCACGACGGGCTGCCGAGATCTGCCCCGGTCTCGCGGACGAGGAGCGAAAGCAGCTCGGTGCGATTCGCTACCAGGGTGTCCTGTGCGCGTCGCTCGTCCTGTCGAAGCCGCTCGCCGACTACTACCTGACCTACCTGACCGACGACGATCTTCCCTTCACCGCCGTCGTCGAGATGTCGGCCTTCGTCGACCGAAGTGAGTTCGGCGGACGCAGCCTGGTCTATCTGCCAAAATACACGACGCCCGACGACCCGCTCTTCACGCAGAGCGACGACGAGATTCGCGAGCGATTCGCCGGGACGCTCGAACGCATGTATCCGCACTTCGATCGAGGCGACATCGAGGCCTTCGGCGTCTCCCGGGTCGCCGAGGTCTTTCCGGTTCCGGTCCTCGGTTACTCGCGAAGACTCCCGCGACCGAGCACCTCGGTCCCGGGACTCCACGTCGTCAGCTCCGCCCATATCGTGAACGGCACGCTCAACGTGAACGACACGGTTTCGCTCGCCGAACGCGCGGCCACCTCGCTCGCAGAGAGCGACGGCCTCGAGGTCGTGTTGTGAGCCCGGTCGCGTCGCTCTCACTCGACCTCGACAATCAATGGTCGTACATGAAGACGCACGGCGACGCGGGCTGGGAGGCCCTGCCCTCCTATATCGACGTCCTCGTTCCGCGTGTGCTGGAGTGCCTCTCGGAGCGCGCACTCCGGATCACGTTCTTCATCGTCGGCCAGGATGCCGTACGCGACGAGAACCGATCAGCGCTCGCGGAGCTCGCGCCCGCCGGCCACGAGATCGGCAACCACTCCTTCCATCACGAACCCTGGCTGCATCTCTACTCGGCTCAGCAGGTCGAGGACGAGATCGAGCGGGCCGAGAGCGCAATCGAGATCGCAACCGGTGTACGACCACGCGGCTTTCGCGGACCGGGCTACAGCCTTTCGCAGACGGTGCTCGAGGTGCTCCTCCAGCGCGGCTACGCGTACGACGCTTCGACCCTTCCCACCTACCTCGGACCCCTCGCCCGCGCCTACTACTTCATGCAGGCAGATCTCACGCCCGAGCAGAAGGAGGAGCGCGCCGGTCTCTTCGGCTCCTTTCGCGACGGACTCCAGCCACTCACGCCGTACCGCTGGCGGCTCGAGTCGGGTGACCTGCTCGAGATTCCGGTCACGACGCTGCCGGTCTTCAAGGTGCCGTTCCACCTGAGCTACCTGCTCTATCTGAGCGGCTTTTCCCCATTTCTCGCCATGCAATACCTGCGGGCCGCGCTCTCGTTCTGTCGTCTGACGGGCGTCGAGCCGTCGATGCTGATGCATCCGCTCGACTTCCTGGGGGCGGATGACGTCGACGCCCTCGGCTTCTTTCCCGGAATGGCGCTCACGGGTGCCGTGAAACGTGAGCGGGTGGGCGCCTATCTCGACCTGTTCATGCGTCATTTCGATGTATTGCCGATGGGAGAGCACGCCGCTTCAATCTCGAATCGGGGTCGACTCGACTGGCGCGCTCCTGCCTTCGAGCATGCGACTCCGTCCCCTTCCATCGAGTGAGCCGATGACGAGCGATTCGAGCCAGGCAGAGGCGGCCCGCGAGGGCTCCGGGAAGGAGCGGGCACCGCTGCCGGATCGCGACGACGCGCGTCATCTCCTCACGGTCGCTGTCGAGGACTATTTCCACGCGACGGCGCTCGGACCCCTCGTTCCGAAGGCCCAGTGGCGACGTCTCGAGTCGCGCGTCGAGGAGAACACCCGACGCGCCCTCGAGCTGCTCGACGCCTATGACCTGAGCGCCACCTTCTTCGTGCTCGGCTGGGTCGCCGAAGAGCTGCCCGAGATGGTCCGGGAGATCGAAGCTCATGGTCACGAGGTCGCGAGCAAGGGCTACCTCCACCGCAATCTCGGCACGATGACGCGGGCGGAATTCCGTGACGATCTGCTACGCGCCCGCGAGGTCCTCGAAGCGGCGACGGGCAATCGCGTCCTCGGCCACAGGATCGCCCAGGGCAGTCTCGGTCTCGACGACCTGTGGGCGCTCGACATCCTGGCCGAAGAGGGCTTCCGCTACGACTCGAGCATCTATCCGCGCCTACGATCGATCGCGGCCGAGCCGTGGCGGCGCTTTCCTCACGTCCACCATCACGGCAACCGCGAGATCCACGAGTTCCCTTTGTCGACGTTCGGCAACGACACGCTGCTGATCCCGGCTGCCGGCGGAAACTACCTGCGCCAGATTCCGCCGGCGCTGATGCGCCGCACGATCGCCTATTGGGATCGCATTTATCCGCACCCGTTCAACATGTACTTCCACGTCTGGGAGCTCGACCCCGACCTGCCGCGCCTCACGAGCGCCGGCACGCTCACGCGCATCCGTCAGTACCGGAATCTGCGCAAGATGCCGTCGCTCCTGCGAGACTATTTCGAGCGCTATCGCTTCACGAGCATCGCGAAACACATGCGCTGGGCGCCGGAGCCGGCCACCGCGCGAGCTACGACGCGACCAGGCCTGCGCGAATCGGAAGTCGACCCAGCGACCGACGCGCCCGCGCGGTCGCACGCGCCGGGCAGGCTCGCTGCCGCCCCGGCCAGCCGCAAACCCGTCACGGTCGTCGTGCCGTGTTACAACGAAGAGCTGGTGTTGCCCTACCTCGCCAACACGCTCGACGAGGTCCGCGAGAAGCTCGGCGCCCGCTACGACCTGCACTTCCTGTTCGTCGACGATTCGAGCAACGACGAAACCTGGTCTTCTCTCGAGCGACTCTTCGGCGAAAGGGCGGACTGCGACGCGATTCGCCACGAGCGGAACCTCGGCGTCGCTGGGGCCATCCTGACCGGGCTCGCCCACGCCGAGACCGAGATCGTCTGCTCGATCGACTGCGATTGCACCTACGACCCGCTCCAGCTCGAGGCGATGATCCCGCTGCTCGAAGACGACGCCGTCATGGTCACGGCCTCGCCCTACCATCCGCTCGGCGCAGTGGAGGGCGTGCCCGCCTGGCGGCTCTTTCTGTCGCGCACCCTCTCACGCCTCTATCGCATCGTGCTCCACCAGAAATTCGACACCTACACCAGCTGCTTCCGCGTCTATCGCCGCAAGGCCTTCGAAGGTCTCACCGTCGACGACACGGGCTTCCTCGGCGTCGCGGAAATGCTCGGTCGACTCGATCTGGCCGGCGAGCGGATCGTCGAGTGCCCCGCCGTCCTGCAGGTCCGCATGTTCGGCCAATCGAAGATGAAGACGCTCACCACGATCGGTGGACACCTCGGTCTGCTCGTTCGCCTCGCCCGCCATCGCCTGGCACGCCGCGACACCGCGATTCCGCCACGCCTCGACTCGTAGCCAATTTCACCCGATCTAGATTTCCCCGACCCTTTGCAGGTCGACGCGCAAGCGATTGTCGGGCTTTCGGAACTCCCGTTCGAGGCGCGGTGGCGATATGCTGCGGCGTCCCCCCACTTCCTACGGGAGTCTCGTTTGCGTCCCTCTCATCTCTTCGCGCCCCGCACCACCCGCTCGCGTCTCGTCCTCGGCGTCGCGCTCGCGCTGCTCCTCTCGCCGATTGCGTCGTCGCAGGCCGCGGCAGAGAAGGGCTGGGTCCGTGGCACCGTCAAGCTCAACCTGCGTTCGGGCGCCGGGACGCAGTACAAGATCACGGGATCGATCGAGACCGGCGATGAGCTCGAGATCCTCTCGCGCGGCACCAACTGGACACGCGTGCGCAAGAGCGACGGCAAGACGGGTTGGATCCCGGCCGGCTATCTCGAAGCAGAGCCGCCGCCGACGATCCGTCTCGAACAGCTCGAGAAGGAAGCGGGCACGCTCCGAAGCCAGCTCGAGGAGCTCCGGACCGAGGCGTCGGCGTTACGCGAATCGAACGCGACACTGGCCTCGACCGACAGCGGCCAACGCGAGGAGATCGAGGCCCTCAAGATCGAGAATTTCGAGCTTCGCGCGGGAAGCCGCTACCGCGAGTGGATCACGGGCGCGCTGATCCTCGCCGGCGGCATGATCCTCGGCGCCGTGCTGCATCGAAACTCGACGCGAAGACCCTCTTCGCGCATCCGACTCTGATCGGCCGGTCGACGAAGGCATGGAGATCGCCGGACTCGAGATCACGGACGAAGTCAAGATCGGGATGATGCTCGCGGCCCACGATCGCGCGTCGGTACTTGAGCGGGCGCACAAGATGGAGAGCGCGGGTCTGAGCTCGATCTGGGTGGGCGACCATATCGCCTTCCACATTCCGGTGATCGAGAGCCTGAGCCTGCTCTCGTTCTGCGCCGCCGCGACCGAACGGATCGAGTTGGCGACGGGCGTCCTGCTGCTCCCACTCCGACATCCGACGCTCACGGCCAAGATGGCGGCGACGATCGACATGCTCTCGAACGGACGGCTGATCCTCGGCGTGGGCGTCGGCGGCGAGTTCCCACCCGAATTCGAGGCGGTCGGATCGGCGATCGAGACGCGTGGCCCACGCAGCAACGAGGCGATCGAGATCCTGCGCCGGCATTGGGCCGAGGGCGCGGCCGAATATCAGGGCGAGCACTACGCGTTCGGGCCGGTCAAGATCGAGCCCAAGCCCGTGCGTCCCGGCGGGCCGCCGATCATCGTCGGCGGCCGCAAGGCCGTCTCGATGAAGCGCGCGGGTCGACTCGGCGACGGCTACATCTCCCACATGTGTGACGTCGAGACGTACACGGCGAATCTGGAGCTGATCGGTCGCCACGCGGCGGCGGTCGGACGCGGGGGACGACCCTTTCAGACCGCGGCGTTGCTCTTCACGGTGCTCGACGACGACTACGAGTCGGCGCACGCACGCGCGGCGAAGATGTTGGGGACGATCTACAACACGGATTTTCGCGAAGCCTCGAAGCGCTATTGCCTGCTCGGCAAGCCCGAGGACTGTCTCGACCAGATGCGGCAATTCGCGAAGGCGGGCTGCCGGCATTTCGTGATGTCGGCTCTGTCCGATCCGGACGAGATCATCGAGCGCGCCTCGACCGAGATGATCACGGAGCTGCGTTCGATCGTCTGAGTCAGCTGCGCGCGTACATCCCCGCGAGCACGCCGATCGCCATCACGAATGCGAGCAGGGCGCCGGTGACCGCGCTGCGACCCGCCAGCCGGTGGAGGCGCAGCGTGCGGGGGTCGGGTGCTGGATCCGTGGCCTCGTGGGTCACGAGGCGAGTGTCCGCCAGCTTCCGCCCCTGGATCCAGGCGATCACCCCGCCACCGAGCATGAGCACGACGAAGAGCTCGTGGATGCGCAGGATCCACACGTCGAGCTGTGACCAGAGCGACTGGTCCTCGCGGCCGAGGAAGACGACCTTCAGGACGTAGGCTCCCAGAAAACCCAGGATGAGCAGCGACGCGATCTTCATCGCTCGACGATGTCGGGCGATCTCGCCGCGGCGCGCGAAACGCACGCCGAAGAGGGCGAATCCGCACAGGGTCGCCAGCAAGAGGAGCGCGGCCGTCCAGAAGAGAAGCTTGGGATCCATGGTGCTGGGCAACCCGATCGATTCGGCGAGAGTGGGCGCGCAGCGTAGCGAATGGGCCGGCGGGTGACCGGCGCATCGGCGGACGCGACGATCGAGCCCATGCGAACCTAGCAGCGCGTCTCGAGCGCGGCGGCGGTCGTCATCTCGGATTCCGAGTAGACTTCCGGCATGACGGTGCTCGCCATCCTGCCCGCGCGCTACGGCTCGACCCGCTTTCCCGGAAAACCACTCGTCCCGATCGCGGGCAAGCCCATGATCGAACACGTCTGGGAACGGACGCGCACGGCGAAACGGGTCGACGACGTGATCGTGGCGACCGACGACGAGCGGATCGAGGCCGCCTGTCGCGCTTTCGGCGCGCGCGTCGAAATGACCCGAACCGACCACGAGACGGGGACCGATCGACTCGCCGAAGTGGCGAAACGCCACAGCCACGACGTGATCGTCAACGTGCAAGGGGACGAGCCGCTGATCGAAGGATTCGTCGTCGACGCCGCCATCCAGGCCCTGCTCGAATCCGACGAAGCGAGCATGTCGACGATCGTCCATCGCGCCGACCACGCGGCCCAGGACGATCCGAATCGGGTCAAGGTCGTTCTCGATCGACGCGGCTTCGCGCTCTACTTCTCCCGCGCGGCGATTCCGTACCGTCGCAAACAATCGGACGCACCGACGCTGCAACACGTCGGTCTCTACGTCTACCGACGCGACTTCCTGCTCGAGATCGTGGAGCTCGCGCGAAGCCCGGCCGAGCGGAGCGAGGAGCTCGAGCAGCTGCGCGCGCTCGAGAACGGCTTCAAGATCGCCGCCGCCGAGATCGAAGGCTGGACGAGCGTCCCCGTCGACGTTCCCGAGGACGTCGCCGTCGTCGAGGCGGCGCTCGCAGGCGGCTAATCCGCCGAGACGCGCCGCCAGAGCCTGACCGCCGGCAGCCCCGCGCTCGGCTGTCGGAACTTGTGATAGGTCGGATCCGGACGATTCTCGTACGGTTCGTCGAGTACAGGGAGGTCGATCGCTTCGTAGGCAGCGCGATCGACATACTTCGCGACGAAGCGTTTCAGTCGCCGATCGCCTGCGCGATGGGTATGCGCCCGCACCAGGAGCCAATCCGCGCGCACGTAGCGGGCGGGATCCTCGCCGGAGAGTCCACCGACGACGTCGAGCTCGGTGTAGAACTGGAGCGGGAGATCGCCGTAGGTCGCCAGGATCGATTGATCGGGTCGTGCATGGCGGACGAGATGGTCGACGACCGCCTCGATCGGCCCGCGCTGCTCGTGCGTGATCTCGTAGAGGTACGCGGAAAGCGGCAGGTAGCGCGCCCAGGTGCCGACGACGGCTGCCGCTTCTTCGTCCCCGGTGCGCAGATGCCGAACGCTCTTCGCCGGGATGTGATGGGGAAGGGGCAGCACGCGCGATGGGAGGTCGGTCAGAGCGAGCAACGCGAGCAGAACCGCGCCCAGACGCCGGTCGAAGCGCCAGACACGGGAGACGACGCGTGCCTGCAGAATCGCGGCGATTGGAATCAGCGGCACGTAATAGCGAAAGAAGAACCAGGGCATCGTCGCGACGAGGAGCAGGACCGTCGCGAGCATCACGAGAACGAGCAGCACGACCACCGGCTGACCGTGCATCCGATCCGAGTCGGGCGAGCGCTCGGGCCGCTCGACGACCCGCCCGGCGTCGTGGCCGCGGCGATCACGCGCCCAGAAGAATGCGGCGGGTAGCATCAGGACGAGTGGGAACACGTAGCGATCGACGTGGTAGACGGCTTCGGAGAGCGAAGTGAGAGCGCGACCGAGACCCGGCCATGCCTGCCCCGAGGCGTGGCCCGCGAAGGCCCACGCGAAGGGCAGCGTCAGGAGCGCCATGATGACCACGGCGCCCGCCAGCGCCGGCAGGCGAGCGCGTATCGTGCGCGACGTCGCCATCGCCCGGCTGCAGTAGAGCGCGTGGAGCGCCGAGCCGATCAGGAATCCCGCGCAGGCGACGTAGTGGCTGTGGAAGAGGCCGGTGGCCGCGAGAGCGAGTCGCAGGGCGGCAACGCGGTCACCCGGCGCGCGATGCAAGAGCCGGAGATATTCGAGCAAATAGAGGAGGCCGAAGAACGAGGCGGGCGCGTAGTAGCGACACTGCCGGCCATGGAGCAGGAAGGGCACCGAGGTGACGAGCAACATCAGCGCCGCGGCGGCGACCCAGGCGCTCGAATCCACCTCGCGTGCCAGCCGGAGACAGAGCCAGAACGTGCCGATCGCGAAGAGTACGAAGGGCAGGCGCGCACTGAAGGTGCTCTCGCCGAATACGGCGAACGAGGCCGCCGCCGCGTAGTGCTGGAGCCAGGGCGTCCAGAACCAGCGGTAGTCGGGCGCGCTGAATTCCGCCTGTCCTTCCTGGGAAATCAGATTGCGCCCGTCGAAGGCCGTCGGAACACCATGGACGAGCACGCTGCGCGCCAACAGCGCAGTCTCCGCCTCGTCCTGCCAGAGCAGTCGATCATCGAGCCGCCCGAAAAGCAGCGCGACACCGAACCCCATCAGCACGGCGACGACGATCTTCGTCGAGGAGTTCATCAAGGAATCGAGCCAGGAGCCAGAAAAAAAGAAGCCCTGGGAACAGACCGGAGCCCGAAGACTCCGAATCCCGAAGCGGCTACGACATCCGCGTTCCCAGGGACGGCGGCGTTGGGAACAAGCGTCCCTTCGCAGCACCTAGCTATTCGACGAACAGTGAGCGTTGCTAGGACGCCACCACCTCACTCGCCGTAGTGCTACGTTGGTCCATTCTTACCTCCCAAAGTCGGCATAGGCATGGGAGCAAGCGCCCCAAAGCGCTTGCTGGGTACCCGGGCTCAGGTGGCCGCCGTCGCCGCCCCTCCGGGCCGCTCCCACACTCCGCCCCCATGAACGAAGCGCGGAGAACTCGGGGATGAGTGATTCCCCTGACGCCGAACTTATCGGACGGTCCGCGCCGCGGCCATAGTCGAGATCTGCACATTGTTTGCGGGCTCCTCGCATCACCCACGCCCCGGGGCTCCGCTAGCCTCCCCCGCCGGAGAACCCCCATGTCCGACCCGAGCCAAGACCCGACGACGGCGACGCTGCTCGTGAGCTGTGCCGACCGCCCCGGCCTCGTCGCCGCGCTGTCGCAGCTGCTCTACGCGCTCGGCCTCAACATCCTCGACGCGGACCAGCACACGGATCCCGTGGCCGGCAAGTTCTTCCAGCGGATCCGCTTCGACCTCGCGGTTCGCGACGGCGAGGCCCTGATCGACGACAAGACACTCGAGGGCGCGATTCGCGAGGTCGCCGAGCGGCACGCGATGGACTGGACGCTGCGCCCGGACCGCGAGATGGCACGCATGGCGATCTTCGTCTCGAAGACCGACCACTGTCTCTACGACCTCCTGCTGCGCCACCGCTCGGGGGAGCTGCGCTGCGAGATCCCCCTGATCGTGAGCAACCACGCCGATCTGGCTCCGATCGCCGAGCAGTTCGGGGTCGACTACCACGTGTTTCCGATCACGCCCGAAAGCAAGTCGCAGCAGGAGGCGCGCGAGATCGAGCTGCTGCGGCGCGAGCGAATCGATCTCGTGGTGATGGCGCGCTACATGCAGATCCTGTCGGATCAGATGGTCGGGGCCTTCCCGAATCGCATCATCAACATCCACCACTCGTTCCTGCCGGCTTTCCAGGGCGGACGCCCCTACCATCAGGCCTACGGTCGAGGCGTGAAGCGAATCGGGGCGACCGCGCACTACGCCACGCTCGACCTCGACGAAGGGCCGATCATCGAGCAGGACGTCGTCCGCGTCTCCCATCGCGACACCCCACGCGATCTCGTGCGCAAGGGACGCGACGTCGAGCGAACGGTATTGTCGCGCGCGGTCGCCTGGCATCTCGACGGTCGGGTGCTGGTCTACGACAACAAGACGGTCGTCTTCGACTGAGCGGCCGAGCCGTCCGAATCCGACCTGGACGGACGAACGCAGGCAGATGGACGGAAAGCTCTTCTTCCTCGGATTGGTTCTCGTGATTCTCGCGCTCGCCTGGGCGGGTGCGGGCGTGCTCTGGCGCGCCGCCGAGATGGCCGAAATCGTCGCGCCGCTCGATGCCCAGCGCTACGACGAGCTGAGCGTCGTCACGATCGGGACGGGGAACGAATACGAGAACCCCGAGCGCGCCGGCCCCGCGACACTCGTCGGGCTCGGCGAGACGCTCGTGCTGGTCGACGCGGGCCGCGGGGTCGCCGAAGGACTGCGTGCCGCGAAGGTCCCGCTACAGCAGCCCGAGCTCGTCGTGCTGACGAATCTGTTGCCGCTCAATACGCTCGGTCTCGACGATCTGCTCTTCACGGGCTGGCTGGCACCGCGCGAAGCATCCCTGCGCGTCGTGGGACCGCCCGGTACGCGCAGACTCGTCGAAGCACTCGAGGCGGCGCACGCCGCGGGCCGCGACGCGCTCGGGCCCGCACTCGACCTGCCCGAGTCGGGCGGACGCATCGCGGTCCAGGAAGTGACCGACGGCTACAGCGAGGAGATGGGCGGCATGCGGATCGAGGCCCGCGCGCTTCCCGGAGGCCCCCTGCCGACGCTCGCATGGCGATTCTCGGTGGGCGCTTCGCGCGTCGTCGTCTCGGGCAGCGGCTGGGGGCGCGACGTGCTCGAGCGGTTTGCCGGCGGTGCGGATGTGCTCGTCCACGAGGCGGCCTACCTGCCGACGGTCGCCGAGCTCGAAGGCACCGGCGCGGAGGTTCCCCATCCCGAGCGGATCGAGCGCGAGGCCGCACTCCATACCTCGATCGAGGACGTCGGCGACCTCGCGACGCGCGCACAGGTCGATCGACTCGTCCTCGTGCGACTGCGCCCCCCGCCCTTCTTCGATCTGCAGGTCGAGCGGATCGTCGCCAATGACTTCGCGGGCCGCGTGGTCGTGGCCGATGACGGGGACACGGTCTTCCCCTGAGCGAAGCGTCTTCGCCGCGTCAGCTCGCTTGGCGCTCCGCCGCCTGGCGCCTTGCTTCGCAGGTCTTCCAGCGACGCTGGAGCTCGCGCGCGATACGAAGCGCCTCCGCGTCGTCGCCCTCGGCGAGCGCTCGTCTGATCCGATCGAGCACGCGTTCGCGCGCCATCTGTCCGACGGTCTGCGCCCGAGCTCCCGCGTCTTCCGCAAGGCGCGTCTGCATCTTCGCCCCCGCGTTTCTCGCGCGGCGCGTGTGCCGTCCCGCTTTCGCCTTCGGCTCGATCTGCAACCTGGCCACTGTCCTGCTCCCGTTCCGCCCGTGCGGGCGACCCCACCACGCGGTCGCCCCCATCCCGGGGACGCCTTCGAGGATCGGCCGTCGTGCCCTCAGGTTCTGTGACGGAGTTCAAACAGGAATCGAATCGCCGAAATTCGCCGAGAGCACCAAAAGAGGGCGACTCGACGCTCAGGGCAGCGCGTAGGCCACGTACTGCGAGCCCGAGGGCCGTCCGAGCTTGCCGCCGCCCGCTGCGATCACGAGGAACTGGCGGCCGTCGACGGAATAGGTCGAGGGCGTGGCGAAGCCCGACGCGGGCAGCGGCGTCTGCCAGACGACCTCCCCCGTGCGTTTGTCGAATGCACGCAGCGTCTCGTCGGCGCTCGCGGCGATGAACAGGAGCCCACCCGCTGTCACGACGGGCCCCCCGTAGTTCTCGGTTCCCATGCCGCGCACGCCCCGACGGACGAGATGCGGGTAGTCGCCGAGCGGCACCTGCCAGCGCAGCTCTCCGGCCGCCAGATCGATCGCGGTCAGCGTTCCGAAGGGCGGCTCGTTGATCGGCACGCCCTCCGCGTCACGCAGATACACGTAGCCAGCGGAGACGTAGGGCGAGTCGCTGCCCGGACGCGCATCGAGCGCGGCGAGTGCCTTCTTCTCGTCGTCGGGATCCGCCAGATAGGTCGCCAGCCGCTCCATGACCGGCAGCGGCATGTCGACGAAGCTCGGCATACGACCGCCGCCCAACGCGATCGTCGTGAGCAGCTCGACGTGCGTCCTGCGCTCGCCGATCCCGACGAGCGAGGGCCCGACGCCCGTACCCTCGAGCTCGGGGCCATGACAGACGCCACATTTCTCGAGGTAGACGCTGCGCGGATTCACTCCTTTCGGTCGCTCCATCAGACGCAGCAGGGCACCCACCTCGTTCGCATTCACGTAGAGCAGACCCGTCGTCGGATCCCAGGCGGCGCCGCCCCACTCCGCACCGCCGTCGAACGCGGGATACATGAGAGATCCCTCGAGGCTCGGTGGAATGAAATTCTCTCCGCTGCGCACGCCCGCGAGTCGCGCGCGCTGGGCCTCGCGGAATCCCTTCGGCCGATAGGTCTCGTCGCGATCCGACAGAACGAGCGCCTGGCGCGTGAAGGGAGGCGGCGCGAGCGGATGGGGCTGCGTCGGCGCGACCCACTCCTCGCCGAAATGCGACGGATGCACGGGGCGCTCCTCGACACCGAAGATCGGCCGACCGGTCTCTCGGTCGAAGACGAAGAGATGACCGCTCTTGGTCGGCTGTGCGACCGCGTCGACCATGCGCCCGCCGTACTCGAAGCGAACCAGATTGGGCGGTGTCGGTAGGTCGCGATCCCACAGGTCGTGGTGAACGGTCTGGAAATGCCAGAGCCGCTCGCCCGTCGCCGCATCGAGCGCGAGCAGGGTATTCGCGAAGAGGTTCTCGCCCGGTCGATCGCCGCCCCAGAAGTCGGGCGTCGCCGAACCGGTCGGCAGGAAGACGATGCCCCGTTCCTCGTCGAGCGTCGCGCCGGCCCAGGAGTTGGCGCCCCCCTGCACGCGCCAAGCGCCCGGCGGCCAGGTCGCTTCACCGAATTCGCCTGCGTGAGGAATCGTATGGAAGGTCCAGCGGATCTCGCCCGTCTCGAGATCGATTGCACGGATGTCGCCCGGCGCCGAGCCCTCGCTCTCTCCGACCTTCGTCCCGAAGATCAACAGGTCGCCGTAGACGGCGCCGGGGGTCGGCGAGGTGACGCCGGAGCGTTCGCCATGGGCGAAGCCGGTACGGAGGTCGATGCGCCCGCCGTCTCCGAAGCTCCCGATCGGCTCACCGGTCCGCGCGTCCAGCGCCCAGAGATCCTGACCCGATGCGGCCATGATGCGACCACCCGACTCGTTCTCCCAATAGACGACGCCACGGTTGTGACCCTGCGAGGCGCTGCCGTGCTCAGTCGGATCGAAGCGCCACCGCTCGCGACCGTTCGCCGCGTCGAGCGCGAACACGTGCGCGCGCGAGGTCGTACCGTAGAGCGTGCCGTCGACGACGATCGGGTTGCACTGGATCTGGCTGAGCGACCCTTCGAGCGGACCCGTGTCGTAGCTCCAGGCCAGCTCGAGGCTCGTGACATTGTCCCGGTTGATCTGCGCGAGCGGTGAATAGTGGGATCGACCGGGATCTCCGAGATAGTGTCGCCATTCCCAGTCCCCGCTCGCCGCGTCCGAATCGTCGTCACGATTCGGCGAACGCTCGAGCCCCGAGCAGGCGAGCAGGATCGCGAGCCCCAGGATGCCCGAAACGCGAGCGAGCTCGATCCTCCGACACGCGATACCGACACGAGCCATCTCCGCCTCCGGTTGTGCGGCGGCCCTGGAAACGGGACCGCGACGCCGACGCATGGTAGGACGATGACGCAACGCCGAAAGCCACCGGCGGCGCACCCCCGCCCCACCTGCGGCAGGCGCCCGCCATAGGCGCTCGATCCTCGTTCACGCTAGACCTACGGCATGCGTTTCGCCTTGAGCCTGCCCTTCATGATGCATCCCATGATTCCCGAGTTCCTGACGCAGGAGGCGGTCGCGCGCGTCGCGAGGGCTGCCGAATCGGCGGGATTCGAAGCGGTCGCGGTGACGGAGCACCCGATTCCGCACGACCCGTGGCTCGCCGGCGGGGGCCACGACGCCCTCGATCCCTTCGTCGCCCTCGCTTTCGCGGCCGCCGCGACCCGCGAGCTCCGCGTGCTCACGAATCTCACGGTCGTGCCGTATCGCAATCCATTCATGCTCGCCAAGGCCGCGGCCAGCCTCGACCGACTCTCGAGCGGCCGCCTGATCCTCGGCTGTGGAACGGGCTATCTGAAGGAGGAGTTCGATGCGCTCGGCGTCGACTTCGAGGAGCGCAATGCCCTCTTCGACGAATCGCTCGACGTGCTGCGCAAGACCTGGACGGCCGATTCGGTCGCCTATCGAGGCCGACATTTCGAGGCGGTTGGCAATACGGCGAACCCGACGCCGGCCCAGGAGCGGATTCCGATCTGGATCGGCGGCAACTCGAAGCGCTCGCGCCGGCGCGCCGTCGAAAGTGCCGAAGGATGGATGCCGATGCCCAATCCGCGCGCACTCGGTCGTCGCCGACGGACCGTCCACATCGACGGGCTGGACGACCTGCGGATCCTCGTCCGCGACCTGCGGGAGCGCGCCGACGCGATCGGTCGAACGCGGCCGATCGACATCTTCTTCCCGGCGATCGAGGGGGCTTCGGCCAAGGGAATCGATCCCGAGCGCCATCACGCCCACCTCGACGCGCTGGCCGAGATCGGCATCACCTGGGTCCTCTCACCGGTCGGGGGCCGGGACCTCGACACCTTCGTTCACGCAATCGAGGATTACGGCGCGCGGGTGATCCGCGCTCGGCCCGCGCGCTGAGTGCGGAGCACGCGGATCGGCCCCGAGGCGTCGGTGCGCGCAGGTCGGTACGAGACCCGGGCCGTACGCGCCCACCACGAGATCAGGAGAACGACATGCCGCGACCCTTCGAAGTCCTCGACGTCCATCACCATGTCGGTAACGCGTTTCGGGCACTCGGCGGCGCCCTCTCGAACGACGACGGTGGGGACCCGAATGGCTACGCGGAACGCGAAATCTCGACGCGGCTCGCGATCATGGACGCCGCCGGAGTCCGACAGGCGATCGTGATCCCCGGCCACGGCTACGAACGCCGCAACGGCCTCGCCGACACCCGCGCCGAGAACGACGCGATCGCCGCCTACCGCGACGCGCGACCGGACCGCTTTCCCGCGGCGATCGGAATCGTCGAGCCGCGAGATGGCGAAGCGAGTCTGGCCGAGCTCGACCGATGTCGGAACGAGCTGGGACTGGCGGGCATCAGCTTCCACACCCGCTTTCAGGGCGTCTCGCTCGATAGCCAGTGGATCATGAAATACGTGGCCAGAATGGCGGAGCTGGGTCTCGTGCCGGTGATCCACGCGATGAACGAGACCCCCGAAGAAGCGCTCTGGAAGCTGGCCGTGGTCGCACGCTCCATTCCGGAAACGCCAGTGCTCGCACTCGATGCCTTCTGCTCCTACGAAGGCACCCGGGAATGCAGCTTCATCGCCGAGGTCGCACCCAACATCCTCTTCGACACGAGCCTGAGCTACAACTTCGACTTCATCGAGGATTTCGCGCGCCGCTTCGGTGCCGAACGGGTCGTGTTCGGTACGGATCTCTACTCGACGCCAGTCGGTCGAAGGATCAGCCACCTGCTACCCCAGATCGAAGCCTGCGACCTCACGAACGACGAGAAGGCAGCGATCCTGGCCGGCAACGCCCGGCGACTCTTCGGCATCGCCGCACCCTGAAGCGGGAGCGGCCGGGACGATCAGGCGCGCGTGGCGGGAATGTCGACCGTGCGCGTATCCGTACCGGCGCGCAGGATCCGACCCGGTCGCGCCTCCGTCGCCCGGCCGTCTACGACGATCGGCACGCCGTTCGTGAAGACGCGAACGATTCCGGTCGACTCGGCGAACAGGCGGGCCGAACGACCCGGGAGGTCGTGTCGTTCGTGGATCTCGCCCGATCCGATCGTCGCGGGATCGAAGAGTACGAGATCGGCTTGATAGCCCGCCTCGATCCGACCCCGATCGCGCAGCCCGAAGAGGCGAGCGGGTCGATCGGTGAGCGCCTGGACGGCACGCTCGAGCGGCCAGAGCTTGCGTCCACGCAGGCAGTCGGCGAGGAAGTCCGTCGTGTAGGGCGCACCGCACATGCGATCGAGGTGCGCACCCGCGTCGGACCCACCGAGCAGCGTATGGCCGTTCTCCCAGGCCTCGAGTCGAAGCGCCCAGCTCGCTGCGTCGTCGTCCGGCGGATCGGGCCAGAGAACGGTTCGGAGCCGATCTTCGAGCACGACGTCGACGAGCGTGTCGAAATCGCTCTGGCCGCGTTCGGCCGCGATCTCGCGGACGAGCCGTCCGCGCAGGCCTTCGTTCGCCTTCGAATGCGTCTGCCCGATCCGAAAATTCGGGAAGTCGGCGACGCGCAGGAACACGCCGGCGTCGGGCGAGCGCGAGCCCGCGAGCAGCTTCTCGCGTACCTCCGGCTTGCGAAGCGCCGCCATCCGTTCTTCCAGTGGCAGCGAGAGCACCTCTCGCCAGCCCGGCAGCTGATGGATCGGTGAATAGGTCAGGAAGCTCATCGTGAGACCGACCAACGTCGGCATCGTGAGCGCCACGACCTCCGCACCGCGCTCGGCCGCCTTCTCCTGCGCCGCGAGCTGGTTCGCGAAGCGATCGGGCTCCTTCGAATCGATCGTAAACACGTTCCAGTTGACGGGTCTTCCAGCGCGCAGCGACATCCGGGTCATCAGGTCGACCTCGGCGTCGGCGAAGCCATGTAGACAGCCATCGGTAATGAACTCGAGCGTCGTGCCCGGCAGTGCGCCCGTCACGTCGCATAGCGTGAGAAGCTCTTCCTCGGACGCGGCGCGGGACGGGACCGGCGCACCGTCGCCGTCGCTATGCGTGAAGGATCGCGAGGTCGAGAGGCCCAGACCGCCGGCCTCGAGGGACTCGCGCAGCAGCGCCGCCATCGCCTCGACCTCGTCGTCACGTGCCTCTTCCCCGACCGCGCGCTCGCCCATCACCGTGCGACGGATCGCGCAATGGCCGACGAGGAAGCCCGCGTTGACGGCCGAATTCCCCTCGAGGCGATCGAGCCAGCTCCCGAACGAGCGCCAATCCCAGTCGAGTCCGTTCTCGAGCGCCTCGAGCGGCATCCCCTCGACGACCGACATCATGCGCCGGATGTAGTCGGCGTCGTCGTCGCCGAGCGGCGCGATCGAGAAGCCGCAGTTGCCGCCGATGATCGTCGTCACGCCGTGCAGATTCGAGGGCGACGCGGTCGGATCCCAGCCGAGCTGCGCGTCGTAGTGGGTGTGGGGATCGACGAAGCCCGGCGTCAGGACGAGCCCCTCGCCGTCGATCTCGGCGAGATCTTCGCTCGCCTGCGACCCCTCGCCCCCGCGCAGCACGGCCTCGATGCGCCCGGCGCGAATCACGACGTCGCCCGGGAAGCCGGGCGCCCCCGTTCCGTCGACGATGGTCGCGCCGCGGATCAGCCAATCGTTCTGGTCGGATCGGTCTGTCGTCGTCATGTCTGCCTCGATGGATTCGCCCCGCACGGACGGGCGCCTCGACGCGGCCTCACTAGAGCCGCTTCAGGATCGCCCCCTGCGAATTGAAGAAAAAGCCGCCGCAGCCGATCAGCGCGGTCCGGGCGTCGTGGACCTGTCGCGGTCCCGCGTCTCCCCGCAGCTGGGTCACGGCTTCGCGCAGATGTCCCGTGCCCCGCGAAGCACCCTCGGAGAGCGACCCACCATGGGGATTCATCGGCACGCGCCCGTCGATCATCACGCAACCGGCCTCGTCGTCCCAATGGGAGCGCATGAAACGCCCTGCCCCACCCGGCTCGCAGAATCCCATGTTCTCGATCCAGCCGAGGGTGATGATGCTGAAGCCGTCATAGGGAAAGAAGACGTCGATGTCGTCGATCCAGACGTCGCTGCGCTCCTTGAGCGCCTCGACGACGACATGCTGACCATGGCGGCTGAGGTCCGGCAGCTGATCTTCGTCGTTCTTGCCGACCATGCCCGCGGTCGCTGCGTGGACGACGACAGGGTCGCGCGACATCTGCCTGGCCTTCTCCGTCGTCGTCAGCACGAACGCATCGGCGCCGTCGACTGGGATGTCCATGTCGAGCATGCAGAGCGGATCGCGAATCATGCGCGCCTCGAGATAGCCTTCCATCGTGAGCGGCGCCTTCATGACCGCCTTGGGGTTTCGGGCGGCGTTCGCGCGCATATTGAGCGCGACGAGGCCGAAATCCTCCCGCGGCACGTCGTACTCGTGGATATAGCGCGCCGCCCAGGCGGTATAGGCCGCCGACGGGTCGATCGCTTCGGGCACGGGCGGCGCCTTCGTGCCACCCCCCATCGACATGAAGTAGCTGCGAAACGGATCCTTGGCCGCAGAACGCGAGTTCCAGGGCAGCCGCGTAAAGGCGTAGTAGAGCAGGACCGTGTCGCATTGACCGGAGAAGATCGCCGCCATCGCGTCGACCAGCCCGAAGATCGCGACGGGCATCGGCGTCGAGTGGTGGGTCACGCTCGAGAGACCGAGGATCGCGGACATCTGGTTCGCGCGCGGGGCTCCGGGCTCGAGCGCGCCGACGACACCGTCGATCTCGTTCTTGTCGACACCCGCATCGCGAATCGCGGCGATACACGCCTCGGCGGCGAGCGACGCCGGCGAGCGGCCTCCCGCGTCGCGGCTGAACTCCGTCGAGCCGAGACCGACGATCGCCACCTCGTCGCGGATCGGATTGCGTCTCGCCATCGGCTCAGCCCCGCCGCGGCCGGAAGACGGGAAACGGCGCGCCATAGCGCTCGATCCACGCGAGCTCGACCGGAAGTCCGATCTCCACGTCCTCGACCGGGCAATCGATCACCGTGCTGCTGAAGCGCACGCCCCCGAGACCCTCGAGCTCGACCGCTACGACCGGATGCGGCCCCTTCGCGTAGTCGACGTCCGGCGCCGGGGCCCCCTGACGCAGGTGCATGGCGAGAAAGACCACGCCGTCGCCGCTCACTTCGGTCGGCGTGAGCCTGGTCGACCAGCAGTCGGGACAGACGGGCTTGGGTGGATGGTGATACCGCTCGCATTCGTCGCAGCGGTTGATCAGGAGACGCCGGTCGAGCCAGCCCCGATAGAGATGCTTCGAGTCGTGTGTGATCTGTACCCAGGGAAAGCGCTCGACCAGCGCCGCGTCGTCGACCTGCTCGCTCATCCGATCCTCACGTCTGGTTCGCGTTCGCCACGACACACCACCACCCGGACGGGCGGTTCCACCACGCCGTTCCGTGCCCGCAGTCAGGCCGCAGGCGTCTCGGTGATGTCCTTGTCGAGATCGAGCCCGTAGTAGACAGCCGGATTCTCGAGCAGCATCTTTCGCCGATACGACTCGTCGACGCCGTCGAAGCAGTCGTCGAGGAATCTCTTCGAGTCCGGATAGGAGCCCACCGAGTGCGGAAAGTCGGTTCCGAACATCAGGCGGTCGTAGGGCAGGTGATCCCGCATCTCGATCGCCTTCGGATCGCGGATGATGCCGAACCAGAAATGATCGAGAACGTATTCCGAGGGCTTGCGGGGTAGCGTGCGATCGAAGGGCCCCTTGAAGATCTCGTAGTTGTCGTCGAAGACGAACAGGCCCCAGGGCAGCCAGCTCGCGTTCACCTCGGCGAAGTAGAACTGCAGCTCCGGAAAGCGATCGAAGACGCCGCTGCAGATCAGCTGACTCATGGTGTACATCGGCGGCTGTCCGGACACGCGTTGGACCAGCGTCGCCGCGAACGGGTCGCCGCTCGTACCGATCCCTACGTGGTTCATGTCCGGCGCGAACTGGCCGAATCCGAAATGCGGCGAGAGCTTCATGCCGATTTCGAGGCAGCGCTTCCAGAACGCGTCGTCCTCGGGCGCGGCGAGGCCCGAGCCGTTGGGAAACATATGCAGCGACACGGAGCGGATGCCATTGTCGACCAGGAACTCGATCTCGGCGATCGCGTCGTCGATGCCCGTCGTCGGTACGACGCCGTTGCCGATCAGACGATCGGGTGCGACCGCGCAATAGTCCCGCGCAAGAAACGTGTTGTAGGCGCGAATCAGCGCGCGGTACACGTCCTTGTCGGTGATGTTCTCGATCGCGCGTGACGCGAAGATCGGAGGAAAGAGCACCTCGGCATCGATTCCGTCGATGTCCTGCTCGCGTAGCCGCTGGACGGCGTCGCCCGCGCCCTCGGCCGGGCTGCCGTCGGGATTGAAGTAGCTGCCGCCCTCGGTCTTGACGGGCCCGCGACCGGTGATGTTCTGGCCGTTCGGGATCAGCGGCTGGCCTTCGATCAGCCAGGCTTCGCCACCCTTCGGCAATCGCACCAGACGCGGCGCGCGATCCTGGTGCTCTTCGGGCATGTACTTGACCCAGGATTCCGGCGGCGTCTCGACGTGACCGTCTCCGGAGATGACTTGATACTTGCGACCCATGGCGGACTCCTTCGGACTGCGGACGGGGAATCGCTCGCGACTGGGCGAGCGTCGACACCACCCGATCCTAACCTCCCGGAACCCCCGGCACACATGCTACCGATTCGCACTTGGCGCGTCAGAGGAGCCCGCTAGAGAAAGCTCGGGCGCGTCCCGATCACCTGCTCGCGCTCGAGCTCGGCGAGGCGTTCTGGGGTCAGGTCCCGCAGCGACGCGAGCACCTCGGCATTGTGCTCGCCGAGCGTCGGCGGCCGCGTGCGACGACCCGGATCGCCGTCGAAGCGAATCGACAGGTTCGGGTAGCCGATCCGACCGGCAAAGGGGTGGTCGAGGAAGGCGAGAAAGCCCCTGGCGTCGAGCTGGTCGTGGCCGGGGACGACATTGCGCTGGTTGTGAAGACAGCCGGCGGGCACGCCGGCAGCCGTCAGCTCGTCCGCCAGCGCCCGGGCCGAACGATCCACACAATAGGCCCGAAGCCCCGCGTCGATCTCGTCCGCCGCCGCCCGCCGACCCGCCTCGGAGCTGAGCTCGCGCCGAGTCGCCCAGGCGGGCTCGCCCATCTCCGCCACGAGCGCCGCCCACTGCGCATCGTTCTCGACAGCGATCGCGATCCAGCCCACACCATCGGGATTGCGCTCGTCGCGGCATGGATAGACACCTTGGGGCGCCGCGACGGGTCCGCGATTTCCGGCCCGATCCAGTCGCACGCCGTAGGCACTCTGCTCGACGACCTGCTCGCCTGCGAGCGTGAGTCCGACTTCGAGCAGCGCGACCTCGACCATCTGTCCGCCCGCACCGCGATCGCGCATCTCGAGTGCGGCCAGCAGCGCGAAGACCGCCGTCATGCCGCCGACCGGATCGCAGACGCCACGCGGCACGATCGGTTCGCGCTCCGGGAACCCGGTCACCCAGGCGAGGCCCGAGGCCTGCTCGATCGTCATCGCGAACCCCACGCGATCGCGCCAGGGACCCGTCAATCCGAACGCCGGCATCCGCACCAGAACGGCGTCGGGATTGAGCGCCCGGATACCCGGGCCATCGAAACCGAAGCGCTCCATCACGCGCGGCGAGAAGTTCTCGATCACGACGTCCGCGCCGCGAACCAGCTCGCGCGCGAGCTCGAGCCCGTCTTCGGCGTCGAGATTGAGCGTGACGTCCCGCTTGCCCGAATTCGCCCCATGGAAGACGGGCGCCCACTCCCAGACGACGCCGTCGTCGGGAATGAAGCCCGACGCGAAGCGCATCCCGTCCGGGCGCTGGATCGACTCGACCTTGATCACCTCGGCACCGAGCGTGGCGAGGACCGTTGCGGCGAAGGGACCCGCCCAGAACGCCGAGAAATCGACGACCTTGAGCCCGGCGAGCGGGAGTACCGATTCGGCCGCGGCAAGGGGGGCGCGCGCGGCTGATCGGGTGTGCGACTCGAGCTCGCGGAAGATCGCCTCGCCGTCGGCGCCGAGCGACGGCGCCGGCTCGAGTGGCCGATCCGCGCCCTGCTCGAGCCGAAACGGGACGCCCGGCACGCGAAAGCCAGCCGGGTGGTCGCGAAAGAAGCCGCGCTCGATCATGTGGTCGGTCGCGAGCACGGTCTCGCCGTTGCCGATCGGTGCGACCGGTATCCGCAGGCTTCCGGCGAGCTCGACGACCTCGTCGACCGTGCTTTCGCGTGTCCAGGCCTGGATCCGCGGCAGCAGCTCGTCGCGACGCAGGAAGCGCTGGTAGCCGAGACAGAGCGACTCGTCGGCAACCCATTCCGGCGCTTCGACCATCACGCAGAGATCCTGCCATTGCTGCGAGGTCTGCGTCGAGAAGCCGACCATGCCGTCTTTCGTCGGCTCGATCGAGGGCACCTCGACGAGCGCCGGCGTCAGCTCGCCGGGCTGCATCTGGCCCTGGATGTATTGATAGGGCTGGAAACAGAGCAGCATCGTCTCGAGCATCGAAACGTCGACGTGCTGTCCGCGCCCGCACTCGCGCGCAGTGCGAGTGCTCGCGATCGCGGCGACCGCGACGAAGCTCCCGGCCGAGAACTCGCCCAGTCGCCCACCCGCGGCCACCGGTCCGAGGTCGGGATAGCCGCGCCCGGAGAGCGAGCCCGATTCCGCTTGCAGCGTGAACTCCGTCGCCGGGCGATCACGCCAGGGCCCCGTCTGGCCGTAGGGCGAGATCGAGACGAGGCTGGCGGTCGGGTTCTCGCTCGCGAGCGCTTCGAAGCCGAGCTCGAGGCCGTCGAGAAAGCCCGGGGTGAAGCTCTCGATCACGACGTCGCAGGTCGCGTAGAGTCGACGCAATCGCGCTCGATCGGCTTCGCTCTCGAGGTCGATCACGACGCTCCGCTTGCTCGCGTTCAGCCAGGCGAACAGCGCACCGTCCTCACCCGCCTCGAGCGACGGCGAGTGGCCGAGTACGGCCGAGGTCTTCATGCCGCGAAGCGGATCGCCCGCCGGCGGCTCGACCTTGATGATCTCGGCGCCCGCGTCCGCGAGCAGCCGTGTCGCAAAGGGTCCAGCGATCTCCGTCGAGAGATCGAGGATCCGCAGGCCATCGAAGGGGGTCGTCATCTCGGTCGTCTCCGCGCCGGCTCGCCGACGTTCGGCCCGGTCGACGGACCGGAACGCGCTTCGGAACGAGCCGCGGGGAAGGATAGTCGGCTCGTTGCCGCCGTGGGCCCAGGCTTCGATCGATGTCGCGCGGTCCCTCGTCCGCGCGGATGCCGCCTGGCCACCCGCGATCTATCGTGGGCGTGATGGCCGACGCCCGCCACCCCCCGCACATTCACCTTGCCCGCGACTGAATCGACGCTCCCGCTTCGTGCGCGACTCGCCTTCGGGATCGGAGCGACGGCGGAGTCGTCGATCTCGATGGCGTTCAACACGTTCAATTTTCTCTACTACAACAACGTGCTGGAGCTCTCGGGAACGCTATGCGGGCTGGCGGTCACGATCGCGCTGGCCTTCGATGCGATCTCGGATCCGCTCGTCGGGTCCTACTCCGATCGCTTCCGCTCGCGCCTCGGCCGGCGACATCCGTTCCTGTATGCGGCGCCGATCCCGATGGCGCTGTTCTTCTACGCGATCTACGCACCGCCCTCCGGACTCGCCGGCCTGCCCCTGTTTCTGTGGTTCACGACCTTCACGGTCCTGCTGCGGACGGCCCAGACGTTCTACCAGGTGCCGCATCTGGCCCTTGGCGCCGAGATGACCTCCGGCTATCGAGAGCGCTCCGTCTTGATGAGCTACAACACGGTCTTCGGACTCGTCGGAACCTTCGCCGTGTCCTACCTCGGCTGGTCCTATTTCGGGGGCCTCGAGGGCGGTACGAACAACCGGACCGGCTACGCGACGATGGCGTCGGTGATCGCGATCTTCTCGATCGTCGTCGTCTTCGCCTCCGCCCACTTCACGCGCGACCAGATTCCGCGTCTGTCGGCGCCGCCGACCGATCTCGCGGCGTTCAGCCTCCGTACGTCGCTCGCCGAAGTCGTCGACTGTCTCCGAAACGACAACTACCGCGCGCTCGTGCTCGGCATCTTCTTCCTCTCGGCCACGCTCGGCTTGCACGAGACCCTGACCTCGCACCTGAATCTGTTCTTCTGGGAGCTGCCCCCCGAACAGATCCGGTTCATGGTCGTCGGTGCGCCGATCGGTCTCACCCTCGCGAGCGTCCTCACCCCGCGCATTCACACGCGCTGGAGCAAGCGCAACGCCCTCGTCGCCGGGATCGTCGGGATGGCGACGGCCGTCGGGACACCGATCGTGCTGCGACTCGTCGGCCTCTTTCCCGAGAACGGCTCCCCGGCGCTCTTCCCGATTCTCTGCACGCTGAAGGGCGTTTCCTATTGTATGAGCGCGATCATGGTCATCAGTATCGCCTCGACGCTCGCCGATGTGACAGACGAGCACGAATTGTTGACCGGACGGCGCCAGGAGGGCGTGTTCTTCGCCGCGCGCGCGTTCTTCGGCAAGCTCACGACCGGTCTCGGCCACCTGCTCGCCGGAATCGGGATGGACTTCATCGCGTTTCCGACCGGCTCCAGACCCGGCGACGTCTCGCCCGAGATCCTGACGGCTTTCGGCCTGCTGGCGGGACCACTCACCCTGTTGCCCGGACTCGTCTCGATCGTGTTCTATCTGCGCTACGAGATCGACGAGGCGCGCCACGACGAGATCCGCAGCGCACTCGCCCGGCGGGCGGGCCAGGACTGAGCTGCCCGGTCGATCCGCAGCGTGGGAAATCCCGCTCCCCGTCGGATTCCGGCGGCGCGGTCGCTCGCTCAGGGCTATTATTTCGGCGATCGAAGGTTTCTCCCCTCTAAACCCGATCGTTCTCGGAGCCGATCTCCCTAACTACTCGTCTAGCTCGTACACGTCGTAGAAGTCGTGGAAAAAAATTGCTCTCGCTCGCCTCGTTCTCCTGCTGTCTAGATGATCCTCGCTGTCCAGGCTGTCTGCTTTGTCCCTGTTGTCGTTGCCGTCGTCGTCGTACAAGTCGTTCCTATTGTCGTCGTATTTCGTGGTGTCATTGATTCGAGATGACGAGTCGAGCACGCCATCGCGTTCCGAGAGAGCGCGGGGCATGAGCCGAATCGTCTGACCGGGGGGTGTTGATGCGTACTCGATCCTTGTTTTCCATCGTTGCTCTGTCTGCTACCTGCAGCACCGTGGCCACCGCGCTCCTGGGCGCGCCCGCCGTCTTCGCTGCGAGCCATACCCTCGACGTGATCGCCAATCAGGCGGGCGTCGGGCGGGTCGACCTGTCGATCACCTTCGACGACACGGACGTGCCGACGCTCGGCGACGCCGACTACAGCATCTATCTGGCCGGCTCGCCCCACGCGGAGCTCTCGATCGCCGGCACGATCGCACCGGTTTTCTGCTGCGAGATCGAGGTCTACGACGGCCAGCCCGATTTCTTTGGCGGCTCGGATGGGCTGCTGTTCCGGCTCGTGTCGGACGAGGCGACGTCGCCCTCCGACACGCTGACGCTGCTCTTTCGCGACTCGACGGGAACCGCCCTCTCGGGTCCCCGGCTGAGCGATCTGTCGCCCTTCCCCGCCCTCGGCGCCTGGGACCACGTCTCGCTCGTCGGCGGACCGGTCGGTGGCGGTCTCCGCCTCGACGCCACGATCAAGAGCGCGCGCCTGCGTGATCCGTCGAAGCCGGCACCCGAGCCCGGCGCCGCGCTGCTCTTCGGCGTCGGCACTCTCGTCGTCGGAGGGGCCGTCCGTCGTCGACACCTCGCGCGCAGCTGACGCGCGCTCGTGAGAGCGAGGCCCTCGGAGTAGGCCCCGAGCTCACGACACGCTCAGCGCAAGGCCACCGCGATTCGCCGCTTCGCCTCTGCGACGAGCGCTTCGTCGAGCGCACCCTTCTGGGCGACGCGCACGTTGTCCGCGAGATGAGCCGGTTTCGAGGTGCCGACGATCGTCGTGTGAAGGTCGGGGTGCGCCAGCACGAATCTCAGCATGAACTCCATCGCGGGTAGCTCGCCGATCAGCTCGTCGAGATCGGCGCGCTCCCAGAGCGTTCGTCGCTCCGCGACGAAGCGGTGCCAGAACGCGTGATCCGACGCATCGTCGTGATCGGGCGCCGGCGCGCCGCGTGCCACACCGCCGCGAACGATCGTCGCTGCGCCCGCCGCCGCACGGGTGATCAGCTCCTCGTGCTCGGGCTGGAGCGCCGAGTAGGGGATCTGGAACGCGTCGAAGACCCCCATCTCGATATGGTCGGCGAGGTCGGGCAGCGTGCTCGACATGCCGAGAAAGCGGACCTTTCCCTCGTCTCTCAGCGCGATCATCTCTTCGACCGTGCCCTCGCGAGCGATCTTCTCGCGCGAGGGGCTCGAGTGGATCTGGACGAGGTCGATCCGGTCGGTCTTCAGCCGACGCAGACTCTGCTCGACGCCGGCACGGATATTCGCGCGGCTGAAGTCGTGCTCGAGCTTGCCGTTCTCGAACGCGGGTGCGCGACCGACGATGCAGCCGCACTTCGAGGCCAGGAAATATTCGTCGCGACGATCCGCGATCGCCTGGCCGATCAGCTCCTCCGAGACCCCGTAATCGGGTGAGGTGTCGATCAGATTGATGCCCGCGTCGAGCACCTGGTTGAGCAGACGAATCGCCTCCGCCTCGTCGGCGCGACTGCCTCGAGCGGCGAGCTCCATCGCCCCGAATCCGAGCCGCGTGACCTCGAAGCCGGTCTTTCCGAATGGGTTCCTGGGAAGCGACATGTGTGGTTCTCCTCGAGCGCCCGTGAGCCGCTCAGTCGACCCGCTGCGACAGGCGATCGGGTCGTCGATGCATCGGACCCTTCGGCAACCGGCCGTCGACGTCCTGAAAGCCGATCTCATCCGCGATCTCGCGCGAGGTGATCGCGCGACCACTGCGTGCGAGCAGATCTTCGTGCGGAATGTCGGCCGCGAGCGACGCGATCGCGCGGCCGGTGAAATAGAGTGACTCGGCCCCGTCCCAGTCGAGCGATCCGACGGGACCCCCCTGCTCGCGATTTTGCGCATTGCGCTCGGTCAAGACCAGACCCGGCCAGAGCGACACCACCGCGACGCCATGGGGACGCAGCTCATGCGCGCAATCTGCGGTCAAGCGGTCGAGCGCCGCCTTGCCGACGCCGTAGGCGACATGCCAGGCATATTCGGAAGCGCCCGAGCTACTGATATTCGCGATCAGCCCACGCTCGCGCGCGATCATCATCGGTGCCGCCAGCCGGCTGGCCGCGTAGGCCGATCGCGTCCCGACATCGAGCATGTCGTCCCAGTTCGAGAGCGGCAGCTCCCAGAACGGCTTGCCCGAGACGAGCTCGGCCGGGATGATGAAGGCATTGTTCACGAGTACGTCGAGCCGACCCGATTCGCGCCGGATCCGGGCGAAGAGCGATTCGACGGCGGCGTCGTCGCGATGGTCGCAGGCGACCGGGATCCCGCGCCCCCCGACGCGGTCGACTTCGGCGGCAACGGCCTCGACGCTGCCTTCGGCCGGTGGATCCGCATCGCTCGTGCGGCGCGCCGTGCAGTACACGGTGGCGCCGCGTGCGCCGAGGCCAACCGCACAGCCGCGCCCGATACCACGACTCGCGCCGGTGACGAGCGCGACTCGATCGGCGAGCGCGCGATCGATGGAGACCGGACCCCTCAACCGCTAGCGGGCCGCGGCTTTCGCCACTGGCGCCGCTCGCGAGAGTGCGCCTTCGTGGATCGCCGCCTCGTCGTGGTGGAAGCGCGCGCGGTAGGCCGCGCCGGCGACCTTGGGCAGGATGGCCTCGACACGCGAGGGCTCGACACGCGCCGCGAGCAAATTCGCGCCAGCACGCTCGAGCATCTGCGGCAGTCGCGTGCGGATTCGATCGAGCGCCCACTCGAGCGGATCACCCTGGGCGAAGCGATCGATGTGCACCATCTCGTTCGTCTTCTTGGCATGGGAGACGTAGTGGTAGTGCGGATCCTCGTCGAAGCAATCGAAGCGCAGGAATTCGATCTCGGGCTCGCCCGGAGCGGGCTCACCGAAGACGTGGAGCGAAACGCCGCGGTCGTCGAACTGCGACACGTCACCGTCGTAGCCCTCCGCCACGGTATGCGCCGCGGCGATCGCGTCGTCGAGCAGCCGATACTCCACCCAGATCGAGATCGGCCCCGCCTCGAAACGCTCGCTATGGGCCTCGATGGGCGGAATCGGCATGATGTCGTATCGGGTGACGCCGCGATCGAATTCGTGCATCGAGGATCTCCTGGCCCGGCCGCTTGCGGACCGGATTCGACGGCCTGGATGGTATCTCTCACGGGGCGCATCGTGAAGTGTCGCAGGCGGGCTCCCGGCGTGGGTCTGCGAATTCAGGCCGCGGCCACCTTCAAGCCATAGAGATCGGCGACGTTCGCGTGGAAGATCCCTTCGGCCTGCGGCTCCGTCATGTAGCGCGCGAGCACTTCGACGACCTCGCCCGAGCGCGGGTAGGTCCCGTCGGCGTGCGGAAAGTCCGTGGCCCAGAGGATGCGCTCGGCGTTCATGCCCGCGAGCGAGTATTCGACGCTCAGGTCGTCCTGGAAGGTGACGTAGATGTTCTCGTCGAAATAGTGGCTCGGTGGGCGCGAGATCGAGCCGTATCCCTGCCAATGGCGATGACGTTCGAAGGTGTGGTCCATGCGGTACTTGAAATGCGGAACCCAACCGGCGTCGGCCTCGACGCAGACGACCTTCAGATCGGGATGTCGCTCGAAGACGCCTCCGAAGATCAACATCGCCATCAGATCCTGATTGCCGCGGATCGTGATCAGGTGCTGGATGATCTTGTGCCCGCGCTGATTGTCGCCGATGTCTCCACGCGTCGTGAGGATGTGGAATGCGACGGGCAGGTCGAGATCGACACAGGCCTGCCAGATCGGGTCGTAGTCGGGGTGATCGTAGTCTTCGAACGCCGCATTGCCCGAGAGCATGACGCCCTTCCAACCGGCCTGCTTCACCTCCGCCAGCTCTGCGAGTCCCTCGTCGACCGTGCGAAGGCCGAGGATCGGTAGGCCGACGAGACGCGCGGGATCGGGCTCACAGAATCCCACCAGCCAGCGGTTGTAGGCGTCGAAGCAGGCCTTGCGGTAGTCG
Source organism: Myxococcota bacterium (assembly GCA_965223565.1). GTDB lineage: Bacteria > Myxococcota_A > UBA9160 > UBA9160 > UBA4427 > UBA4427. The sequence continues at coordinate 436,035 of CBDCWV010000016.1, forward strand.
ACGTCGGGATGGTTGCAGAGGACCATTCCCATGCTCGGATAGATGATCTCCGCCGCGACGGCCTCTTCGTCCTGAACGGCGAGGCGGGCCTTGCCGTCGTAGCCGGCGGGGTGGAGCGCATCCCAGGTCACGGGCTTGCCGAAATCCTCGGGTCGGCGACCGGCGGTGCAGATCAAGCCCATCGGCACGCCGTCGGCGAGCGGCAGGTTCGGCACGTGGAAGACGGCACCCCCCCGCTTTTCTTCGTAGGCGGCGCGCGGTCGCACGTCGCGATATTTCGGGTCGATTTCCGCATAGCTCGCGTCGACCTCCGCCACGTGTGAATCGGCGGAGATCCGGCGGAGCGCGCGTGCGCGAACTGCATCCATCGTCGCAGCCTCCTCGTGAAGCGAAATGCTACCACGCCGACCCGGCCGCCTCGTCCCCGAGGTATGCTCGCGGCCGGCACCGGGAAAAGGCCCGGATCCGCTCCTCGCGGGATCCGAGACGAAAGGGTCGTACGACATGGAACGATTGAAGGGGCGACGCGCCCTGGTCACGGGAGCCGCGTCGGGGATCGGGCGCGCCACGGCCGAGCGGCTCGCTCGTGAGGGCGCCGCCGTCTTCTGCGCCGATATCGAGGCGGATGGCGCCGAGGTCACGGCGAAGCAGATCGCTGCCAATGGCGGCCGCGCCTCGAGCGGCGCGGTCGACGTCGCGCAGACCGCCGCCTGTGAGAACGTCGTCGCACGTGCAGCCGAAATCCTCGGCGGACTCGATCTCTTGGCGAATGTCGCAGGCATCCTCCGACCTGGACACACGCTCGAGCTGCCGACCGAAGTCTTCGATCAGACGATCTCGATCAATCTGACCGGAACGTTCTACATGTGCCGATCGGCGCTGCCCCACCTGCTCGAGGACGGCGGCGCGATCGTCAACATCGCGTCGGCTGCCGCACTCCAGGGCGTCCCCTACAACGCTGCCTACTGCGCCTCGAAGGCGGGTGTCGTCGGTCTGACTCGTTCCCTCGCCTCGGAGTATTCGAGGCGCGGGGTCCGGGTGAACTGCATCTGCCCGGGCGGCGTTTCGACGCCGATGACCGCGGCGGGCTTTCCGGTCGAGGGACTCGATCCGGCCTTGATGGCCCGGATCACGCCGCAGATGGAACGCGTCGGGCAACCCGAGGATATCGCCGCCCTCGTCGCCTACCTGGCCTCGGAAGAGGCGGCGTACATGACGGGCTCCGCGATCACGATCGACGGCGGGCAGCTGGCCTGACCGACAGAAACGCGCGATGTGCCGGCGATCGATCTCCGGCAGCCCGTCGATCGTCGCGGTCGAATAGTCGCGATCAATAGTGGAAGCCGATCCGGACGTAGAAGAGCGTGTCTTCCGGGCTCGCCGAGGCGGAGAAGCTGATCGTATTCGTGCGAACCAGCGGTGAGAACCACAAGCCACCGCCGCCACTCGGATGCCATTCGTCCGACGTTTCGTCGTGGAAGAAGACGCGTCCGACATCGAAGTAGCCGTGCACGCCGAGATCACCGGGGACGATGATCTTCGGGCGCGCGAGGACGATGCGGAGATCGACGTTGCCGAAGACCGACGAGTCGCCGTAGAAGCGGCGACTCCGAAAGCCGCGATTCGTCGCATCGCCGCTGAACAAACGGCCGCCGCCGATCGTCGCCATGTCGAAGAAGGGGGGTGGTCCGAACGTCTCTTCACCGCCGACCCGGAGTGCGAGCGTCGCGCGCGCGTCGGGGCCGACGGAGACGTAGCCCGATAGCACGCCACGGATCGTCCCGTAGCTCTTGTCGACGTCGACGAGCGGCGGATTGAAGCGTCCCATGACCTCGAGGAGGATCCCCGAGGTCGGATAGCCCGCCGCGGGATTGTCGTGGAAGGGCAGCTCCAGATTCTCGAGCGAGGTATCGATCGATTCCCGAGTGTCGAAGCGGAACGTCGCCTGAACGCCGACCAAGCCGAATTCGTTGTTGCCGTAGGGGTCCAGCCGATCGATCAGGCGACCGCCCCTCGCGGTACGCGACACGCTGAACGAGGGACCGACGGAGAGCCGGAAACGATCGTCGGCCGAGGGCAGGATCAAGTTCGTTCGGACGTGGAAGAGCTCGTTGCGCACGCGAAAGAAGCGATCGTTACCGCGATCACGTGACTCGTTCCCGAATCCGTAGAAGCGCAGGACCTCGATTCCCGAGTAGCCCAGATCGACCTCGCCGATCCACTTTGCGTTCTCGGGGCGAAAGGCGCCCTGGTAGCGCAGGCGCGGCGCCTTCGCTTCGAAGGCCCAACCAAAACCGAGGCTGTGCTTGCTCGACCAGGGATGGCGCCGGAAGCCATACCGCGTATGCGCCACGGCCGCGCCGAGGAAGAGACCGAGGTCGGGCTGGAAGCCGAAGTCCGGAATCGGGATCGTGTCCGAGCCCCAATCCCGCGGCGGCACGTCCTCGACGTCGACGAAGCCCGAGTCCGAGGGTGGTGGGCGGTAGGGGCGCCGATCGATCCACGTTCGCAGCCCGCGGGTGACCTCGACTTCGCCGTCCGCTTCGCCCCGCGCATCGTAGATCGCCGTTCCGCCCGCCTCCGAATCGTCGACGGTCTTTCGCCCTCCGCCCGAGATCAGGCGCAATCGAATATGCCCCGCCTCGCCCCGTGACGTTCCCCTCACGCGAACGCGGTCGTCGCCTCCGTAGAGGTAGACTCGCAGATCGCGTGTCTCACGAGGATCGAAGCGACGACTGAGGAGCGTGCGTTCCGGACGGTTCGCGCTCGCCGGGGAGATCACGTCCAGCCAGATCGTGCCGTCGCGAAAGCGATGGATGCGAATCTCGTCCGCGGCATCCGAGGTGCGGATATCGACTTCACGCGCGAGATGCTCGTAGAATCGCCGCGCACCTTCGAGCAGATTGTCGCGCCGGCCCGCGATGTCCCCACGCAGCCTCTGGCCGTCGAGCTCGGCGTACTCCGGCGGCAGGGCGGCGACGGCGCGCGCGATCACGTCGTCCGTCAATCGCACCTGGATGTCGCGCGCGATGCGCTCCCAGTCCTGCCAGGAGAGCGAAGGGAGGAGCCAGCGATCCTGCTCCCAGCCGTGAAGCGTGAGACCCTTGATGAAGGGGTATTTCGGGTCGTAGCGCTGGAGGATCGGGATATAGATCTTGAGTGCACGCTGCGCGACACCGTCGTAGCGGACGAACGCCATGTCGCGGTCTTCGGGAAGTGGCTGGAGCCGCGCTTCGCCTGGGATGGCGAGCCATCGCCACTGCTTCCGATGGCGATCGAAATCGCCGAGCAGGAGATCGAGCAGACGGGCGCGCAGAAATGCTTCGACGTCGACCTGGCGCTCGTTGCCCGCCTCGAGCGCGGCGTAGAGCTCCTCGTGATCGAGGATCTCACCGGCATTCTCGAAGCCGACGCGATCCCCCTCGGTCGGCTGCGGGAACTCGAAGAAGGTCCCGACCATGCCCGCGAACTCTTCGCGGTACTTCCCGAGACGCGGGTCGTCGGGCATCACGACCATCGTCTCGTCGACGGTCCGAACGCCTGCCGCCTCGGCGAGCACGCTCGCCACGAAGGGCGCCCCCGGATGCTGGGCCGCCATCTGATCCTGCACGATGGTCTGGACGATCGTGTCGTGGAGCATCGAATCGAGGACCGCGGACGGGTCCTTGTCGGTTCCCCGAAACGTGTAGCTCCGTCCGTCGGCGCCTTCGAAACCGAGCACGGCCGTCTGCAGCCCGCCGAAGCGGCCGATCGGCTCGAGGCCACCGCCGACGCGCCCCAGGTCGAGGACCGGGAGATCGACCGGCGTCTGCCAGAGATCGCGGTACCCCCCGCCCAGAGCGAAACGATGGATGCGCCCCGCGCGATATCGCTCGCTCGCCGCGACCCGCACGCGGTCGATCGAAGGCAGATCTTCCGTTCGCTCCGCGGCCGACGCGTGCGCGACGCCGCGCTCCGAGGCGGCTGCGGGATGCGAGCTGAGCGAGAGCACGAGCGCGAGTGCAAGGACCGATACGCGCGAAGGCATGGGCGGGATCATAGAACGGTCGCGCAGGCTCGGTCGATCGAAACGGCTACCCGGGCGCCGCTCGAATCGTCATGCGTCAAGACGGTTCGGAGACGGCTCCGGCCCGGCCTCGAGCGCGCGGAAGCGGCGGCCGGCGTAGAGGCCGGCGAAGCCCCAGAGCCCAACGATCGGCAGCACGACGAACGAGAGCGATGGAATGCCTGCAAAGCCGACGAAGACCCCGGTCACGACGAGATTGATGCCGACGCCGAGTGCCTTCGCGACCCGCTGGACGAACATGTCGATGAACGCCTTGGCCTGGTATTTCTCCTCGACGCTCGTCGGGACGTAGAGCGCCTCTTTCGACGATTGATTGATCGAATAGCTGAAGGCGTTGTCGGAGATGCTGAGCAGACTGCCCGTCAAGAGCGCCGGCACGGCAAAGAATCCCATCGACGAGACCGCGATCGCACACGGAAGCACCAGAAGCGCCGTTGCGAGCCCGAAGCGTCGCATCACGAAGCTCGTCAGAAGGAGCTGGATGATCATCGAGAGCCAATTCGTGATGGCGAAGACGCTCGCGAAATACTGATCCCGTTCGTCCTCGCCCCCCGCAAACTCGACGACGGCGGCAGTGAACTGGAAATCGAGAATCGTCGACGCGAGCTCGTAGAGGCCGACGATCGCGACGATCGAAAGCAGGTAGCGGGAACGAAAGACGAGGCGGGCACCGGCCAGGGCGGGGTTGCCGACATCGGCAGCCCCGGCCACGGCACCGCCGGAATCGATCGGGCCGCGCGGCGTCGGCGAGGCGGAAGCCGGTCGCACCCGCCGGTCGACCTGGCGTCCGGCGGCCCATGCGATCACGACGATGATCGCACCGATCGCGGCTGCAATCGCGAGCCAGGTAGCCACCCCGAACGCGTTGATCCAGACGCTGACCGCACTCGAGCCAAAGGCCCCTCCCAACACGCCACCGAAGCCCACGACTCCGTAGAGGCGCTTGGCGGCGTCCGACGACATGCTGTCGTTCAAGAACGAGAAGAAGGTCGCGACCATGAGCGTGCTGAAGAGGTCGCCGAAGAGGTAGAAGCTGAAGACGGCTGGGCCCGAGGGCGACTGGAGCCAGAGCGCGAAGACACCGTAGGCGACGACGAAGAAGGCCGTGAACACATAGGTCAATTGTTGGCGGCGGAGACCGCGCGCGAGGAGTGCGAAGACCGTCGCCGCGAGTGCCGCGACGACCATATTGAGCACCTTCGCCAGCTGCTCCGCCTGGGGTGCAGTGAAGGTCTCGCCCAGGAAGTCGAGTCCCGTCGTCGCGTAGTGCGTGATGAAGAGCGTCTTCTTGATCGGCTTCAGGATCCAGAAGCTCGTGATGACGAGGAAGAAATAACCGAGCATCAGGATCGCGATCGGCCTCTCTTCGGGATGGACGTCGATCAGCGATCGCAGGAAGCGGGGCCCCTTCATACGCGAAAATCCAGTATGGCAGCACGCCCATCCTTCTCGGCGGCTCGAGGCGCCCTCTCGGAGAGGCGTTCCCAGGCGGAGATCAGCGCCCTCGCCTGGCGCTTCAGGTAGAGGCGGGCGAATTCGTAGTGGTCTTCGAGCAGGTCGATGAAGAGCTCGCGCGAGATCGGCACGATGCGCGCGACGGACTCCGCGACCCAGCCTTCCTCGCGCTTGCCCTCGCTCAGGATCTCGAACGCACCGAGCGTCGCGCCGGCACCGGCGCGACCGGGCGCGAAGGGTCCCGCCGAGCGAAGGGTTCCGTCGAGCACGAGCGCGAGCTCGTCGATCGGCTCACCGACCTGCCAGAGCGCGTCACCCGCTTCGAGCGTGCGTGGCTTCTCGAATCGAATCATCTGCCCGAGCACGGTCAGATTCGTTCCCTTGAAGAAGGGCGCGCGGCGCGCACGGGCGAGGCGCTGGACGAGGTCGAGCCGAACGGGAGTCTGCACACGATCGGAGGCTTCGAATCCCGGCTCATCCGGCCGATCGCCCGGAATCGCTCGCCGCGCGTTCATGACTTCGCTTCCACTGCGTCGCGCGAATTGCAGTAGCAACGGGAAGTGATCCTCCAGGATCTGATCGAGGTCGATCACCGCCAGCTCGAGACAGAGCACGGGATCTTCGGCCACGACGGCCGGTGCGGGCGTCGCTTCCGCAAAATGGTGTGCGAGCCCGACGACGCCGGGTGCTTCGACGGAGATCGGCTCTCGATCGCCGTCGCCCACGTCGCCGACGCGTACTCTTCCCTCGGCCAGGAAGAGGATCCGCTCGACCGATCGATCGCCGCGAGGAATGCGTGTCCGCCGCGAATAGCTGCCTTCTTCGGAGTAGGACGCGAGCGCCGCGAGCACTTCGGAAGGGATGCCCTCGAGGTAGGGCTGGGCCTTCAGGAAGAGCATACGCTCGAGTGGCGAGACGAGTGGAAGTCGGACCATCTCACCCTGCGAACGCTGCGAAGGCCGCGCGCCGTCCCTCGAACAGGTCGCGAACCGCCGAGAGGCCGCGTTCGAGATTGTCGAGCAGGCCTTCCTCGTCCAGGTCGGACGGCTTGGACGGATCGTCCGAATCGCCACGGAAATCACTCATGTCGATTCCCAGCTCACCCGCATGATAGAGCGCGATCGCGCGAAGCGTGCGACTCGAGTCCCGCACGATCTCCCGGATCAGCCGGTCGTAGTCGATCGAGGGCCCGCTGCCCGCGCCGGACTCCGACTTCTTCTTCTCCGATCTCTCGGCCACCTCCGGCGGTCCGGCCTGCTCCGACGGACGCTTTTCGTCCGTGGCCGGCTCCGGCACGCGCGCCGCCCCGGCCCGCGCCAACCGGAGAATCGGCTTCGCCACATCGCGCGGAAGCAGCGTCTCGAGCAGCTCCGCGGCGCTCGCCCGTTCGTTCGGATCGGAGCTTCGCAAGCCATCATGAATCAGACCGAAATCCTCGTTGGGGAACACGATGCCCAACATCATGAAGAGTCGGCCCGTCGCGAGCGCTCGCTTGTCCTCGAACATCTCGCGCAACAGCTCGCCGCCGACCGTGGCGCGTGCGGGATCTTCTGCCTGGGCCGCGGCCAGCCGCGATTCGAGCAGGTAGAGCGCCTTCGATCGCTCGAGTGTCCTGCGAAATTCGTCCCGTACGGGCTCGAGATCGACCGCTCCCGCGAGCGCGACGTTGAGTCCCTTGCCTTCGCCACGCGTCAGCAGGAGCGTCTCTAGCCCGCGCAGGAGCTTGAAGCGCAACATCCCATCCGAGACCTTGCCGAGGCTCTCGCATAGCACGGCCACTGCGGCGGGCGTCTGGAAGCGCGCGATCGTGCGCGGGATGTGGCGGAGCACGGCGTAGTGCGATTCCGAGCTCACCATGCGATCGGCGAGCACGGAGAGTGCATCGTCACCGCGTTCGAGCAGGGCTCGTCGCACGTCTTCCCGAATACGCCGCTCCCCGAGCAGATCGACCAGGTGCGGCGTGAACCACGCGTCGCCGCTGTGCCGGATCGCACGGATCGCCTCCCGAGCGACTTCGATATCCGGATCACTCGCCATGTCGAGGAGCGCGTCGCGCGTCACCGGGTGGTAGTGGAGCTGCGCCGCGATCGCCGCCGCCAGACGCGGCTCCGACGAATCGTACGCGAGCGCCTCGGCAAGCACGCCGCGATAGGCCTCGGGATCGAGGACACCGCACGCGAGCAGACCCGCCTCGGCACTCACCCGGACGGAGATACAGGGACTCTCGAGGAGATATTTCAGCTTCTCCACGTCGTGGTCGAGCACCCATGCCGCACGAACGCTCGCCGCCCGGACATTCGCGTCCTCGTGCCGAATCAGGTGCCCGAGCAGATGCGGCAGGTCGGCTCGAGCCGTCGCCGCGAAATGATCCAGCGCTTCGGTCACCACGCGCGGTGAGGGGTGGTAGACGATCAGGCTCGGGATCAGATCGCTCTGGCCACGCTCGACGAGCAGACGCATCGCCGCGATCGCACGGTGTTCGTCGGGGTCGCTCAGCGCCTGGACGAGTGACCCGGCGGACTCGAGATCGAGCTCCGGGTGATCGACGATCGTCTCGATCACCCCCTCGTTCAGCGTCTGCCGGAAGACGTCGAGGTAGGTGCGACGCAATCGCACCACCATGCCGACCCACAGCAGGGCGGAGACGACGACCGCCGAGGCAACGACCGTTCGTTCGTCGGGTGCGAGCACGAGGCCCAGGATCATCAGCGAAGCCAGCGCCTTGGCGCCCGTCTGCGCCACGATGTCGATCGCGGCCTTGACCGAGCCGCGTAGCTTCGACGTCATCGGCAAGTAGAGGAGCTCCGACGCCGTCTTGTGGAGCGAGTAACGGAGCGTGCCGTCGAAGAGCTTGAGCGCGATCGTCGCCACGAGCGCACCACCGAGGAGCACGCCGAGCGCGGCCACGCCGATCAGACTCGGCAGCACGACCAGGGCGCGGTCGACGCCGAGCCGGCGCACGAGCGGCGTCACGCCGATCGCGAGCATCGCGATCGAGAGCAGGTTCAGGCCGAGATAGATCCGCGACAGCCAGGTCGCGAGCTCGGTCGGCGCGACCTCGGCCGCCAACACGCTCTTGAACAGATAGTCGCCGAGCGTGAGGGTGACGCCCCCGAGCACGACGAGCGCGGCGACGCGACAGGCGTAGGGATTGCCGACGAGGACCCGCACGCTCTCGCCGAGCGAAGGCTCGCGCTCGACCTCTCGCGCCGACGGGTTCTCCCCGGCGTCGGGCAATCCGAGTATCGGACCGAGCATGCTCGCCGCGTAGCAGCCGGCTGCCAGCAGTAGCAGGGTTCGACCCACCTCCAGATAGGGCGCCACGACGGCAGCGACGACCGACCCGAGCAGCGCGCCGATCGAGCCTCCCATCGCGATCGCGGCGAATGCCTTCTTGCCGTCCGAGATCGTGAACAGATCCCCGAGCAGGAGCCAGAAACGCACGACGACGAGCGTCGTCACGATCCCGGACCACATGTAAAGGACGTAGTAGCTCCAGCCGAAACGAGCGCTCACGAGGGCCCAGATCGCCAGCGTCCCGAGGGTCGCGGTGGCCTGGAGTCCGATCAAGACGCGGCGATGGCTCTGGCCTTGCTCGGCGCGCGAGAACGCGAGCGCGAGTAGCGCCACACCGATCGTCACGAATGGGAGCCGTTCGACCGAAACGTTCGCCAGGAAGAGCGCGTCTCGGCCGGTCTCGAGCAGCATGTGCCCGGCCATCACGAAGCCGAGCGTGATTCCGGAGAACCAGCGCACTCGTGACAGATGGGCATCGCGCAATCCCAGCAAAGGTTCGCGGGAATGAATCAAGCCGCATCTCCAGAGACTCACGGGCAGAGTCTCTCTCGAAATTCTCTCGGCAAGCCCGAGCCGGACGCCGCGCGAGAGACCGCGAGAGAGGATAGCGAGACTCGATTCGGCCGGCGCCAATTCCACGCGGACGCAAAAGCACCCGACGGACGTGGGAGTTGGCCGCGCTGGCTGCACACCCGTGCGCCCGCTCCGCGCGTTGGCGGCCAGCCGAGCGGCATGAAATCCCTACGAATCTGCGTCCTCCTGATGGCCGCGATCCTGATCTTCGTCGACGTCGCCCGTGCCGAGAGAGCGGGACCTGGCGAGACGCCCGACACGACGATTCTCGTGGCCGAGCCGGATCGGAGCCGACCTCCGTTGCGCGAAGGGGTCGAGCCGGCGCTCGATCGACGATTCTGCCGCCGCGGCTTCGAGGATCTCTCGGCGCTCGCGCGGTCCGAGGCCAGCCTCGATCTCTACAACGGCATCCTATTCGCGGGGCTCGCCGGCGGACTCAGCTTCGGCGTCGAGACGGATGCCCGATGGTCGGGCGTCAACGATTTCGACGACGACCTTCGTGACGGGCTCGGCTTCGAGTCCCAGCGCAATCGAAATCTCGCGGATCGAGCGAGCGATGCGGTTCTCGGCTTCACGATCGTCGGAATGCCGCTGGCGTCGATCACGGCCGAGCTCTTCAATACGCGGGACTGCGTCGAAGCCTGGGACATGTTGACGGATATGGTGGAATCGATGGGGTTGGCACTCGCATTGACCGAATCGCTCAAGGTCGCAACCGGCCGAGCACGCCCCTTCGAGCGGCAATGTGGACGAATCGACTCGCCGAATCTCGATTGCAGCGGGGACGATCGCTTCAAGAGCTTCGTGAGCGGGCATGCGAGCGTGGCCGGAACGGGTGCGGGCCTCACCTGCGCTTTCTCGATCCGCCGCAAGGTGTGGGGAAGAAGCATGCTCGCCAAGGCACTGCCTTGTGGCCTCGGGGTAGCCGGCGCGCTGGCGACGGGCAGCCTGCGGATCGCCGCCGAGCGACACTGGGCGACCGACGTCTTGACGGGCCTGGCCGCCGGAGCCGTGATCGGCTTCTTCGACACCTGGGGCCCGTTCGACCTGCTGCGATTCGAGACGCGTGATGCGTCGGGCCGGATCGAACGATCGGGCTTTCTCGTTCCGACCAGTCACGAGGGTCGGATCGGATTCCGCTTTTCGATGGTCTTCTGAAGCCCTCCGCTACGGCCGTCCCCTCGAATGACCCGACGCGGCGCCCAACGAACGTCGCCTTTGCCCCACGCATGTCGAGGATTGTCGCAGGTCTCGGCGCACGTGATCGCCCGGCGAGCCCGTTCGGATTCAAGTCGGGCGCGACGAGCGCCGATGCCGAACCCATGAGGAACCGAATCTCACGCGTCTGTCTCGCCGGCCTGTCCCTCGCATTCGGCCTCGTCGGCTGCGCAGGCAAGCGGGATGCGGCCTGGGTCCACGAGAACCTCGAGCTGACCGAGAATTTCCATGCCAGCACGATGGTACTCGAGACGCCGCGGATTCCTGAGAACGCGCCACACATCGCCAAGCTGCGCGCGACCGGTCGCACGCGGGGGCCGAAGGTGGGCGCGGATATCGAGCTCGTCGTGCGAGCCGAGTTCAAGGACTACTCGTTTCTCGACCGCGTCTCCTTCTCGAATGGCCGCGCCTACCCGCTCGAGGTCGAGAAGCGCGAGGTCGAGGATTGCGGGACGACCGATCCGTCGCTCTGCAACGTTCACGAGTTCGTGTCGGTCGCACTCTCCCGCGATTTCCTCAAGGCCAAACGCATGACCGGCTTCAAGGCGAAGCTCTGGGGGCGACGCAACAGCGTCGTCGTGACCGTTCCCGCCCACTTCATCGAGGGCCTGCTCGCGCGCATGGAGAACCGGGAGCCCACGGTCGCGCCAGCGACGCCCGGCGCCGTGCCCGCGGCACCGGACCCCGGCGCGGCACGGCGCAACTAGCGGCACCGCGTACGCCACGGTCGTCTCCGCCGCGACTGCTCTTTGACCCGACCCCCTGCGACAGGCACACTGATGCAGCGATCCGCTTCACGTCGAAGCGAGCCGCGCTCGAACCTGTCCAGGACGTCCTCGCATTGGATCGTCCCACGAAGGGAGACGGTCGTGTCCAGCTCGACCGATTCCGAAATCAAGGCTCTGCGAGAAGAGCTCGATCGCCTACGCGGCGAGGTCGACCGCCTGAACGCAATCGAAGCCGTCAAGCGCGTCAAGCACAAATACTGGCGTAGCTTCGACACGGCCGATCTCGAGGGCATGGCTTCCGTCCTCCATGAAGACGTCTTCCTGAGCATCGAGGCCGGCATCTACTCCATGTGCTACGAGGGACGCGACGCCTATGTGCAGATGGTGAAAGAGGGTGCCCACGCGGACATGATTTCGCATCACAATGGCCATCATCCCGAGATCGACATCGTGAGCGAGAACGAGGCGATCGGCACGTGGTATCTCTATGACGACCTCTGGGAGTTCCGCCGCGGCATGCGCCTGTTCGGAACGGCCTTCTATCGCGACCGCTACGTGCGCGAGGATGGGGAATGGAAGATCCGCTATTCGCAGTTCCATCGACTCTACGAGATCAAGGAACCGCTCACCGAACGACCCGACATCCAGTACCACTACCTGGCGAGCCACGGCTACAAACACGCGGGTGATGCCGATCTGGCGCCCTTCCCCAAGGACACGGGCTACAAACATCCGCCGGGCGAGATGCCGCCTTTCCTCGACACCGAATAGTCTCGCGCTTGTCATCGCCGTGGTCGCTCGCGCTATGGTCGGCCGCCATGCCCGCCCCCGCGCGTCACTCGAGCGAGCTGCTTCGCCCCGTCGAGCGACGCGTCGTACTGGCTGGCATGATGGGGGGGCTCTCGCTCGCTGCGATCGATCAGATGGTACTGTCGACGGCGGTCGGCACGATCGCCGGTGAGCTCGGCAACCTCGCCCAGGCCCCCTGGATCTTCTCCGCCAATCTACTGACGAGCGCCTCGAGCATGCCGATCTGGGGCAAGCTCGGCGACCTCTACGGCCGCAGACGCGTCTTCCAGGCGGCGATCCTCCTCTTCATCGTCGCCTCGATCTTCGCCGCCCAGAGCGGCTCCATGCTCGAGCTGTTGCTGGCACGCGCGCTCCAGGGGCTCGGCGGCGGCGCTTTGCTGTCGATGCCCTACGCGATCGTCGGCGACATCGTGGCCCCGCGCGAACGTCCGGCCTACGTCGCCTTCATCAGCGTCGTCTGGACGACCGCGGGGTTCCTCGGCCCGCCACTCGGCGGACTGCTCGTCGACGGACCCGGTTGGCGCTCGATGTTCTACATCAACGTGCCGACGGCGATCCTCGCGTTCGGCTGTCTGCAGTGGGGCTACCGGATACCACGTCGGCGGATCGACCACGACGTCGACTTCCCGGGTGCGTTGCTGCTCTTCGGCGCCGTGGGCTCACTGATCCTCTACACCTCCTGGGCGGGCAGCCGATTCGGATGGCTGTCGCTCCCAGCGCTCGTCCTGCTCGGCCTCTCACTCGCGCTCACAGTCGGCTTCGTGCTCCAGGAACGGCGAGCAAAGGAGCCGATCCTCGAGCTCGCACTGCTCGGCCAACGCGCGGTCTGGCCGCCCCTGCTGTCGACGTTCGTCTTTGGATTCGCGAATTTCGCGATCGCCTTCTTCATCCCACTCTTCGGGATCGTCGTGCGCGGAGCCAACGCCGTCGAAGCGGGCTTCGCCCTCGCGCCTCTCACTGCGGGCCTGCTGCTGGCGGGCATCGTCTCCGGTCGGCGCGCGGCCGCGACCGGGCGCTATCGACGCCATGCTTCGATCGGCCTCGTCATCTACCTGGTGGGTCTCGCCTTGTTGACGACGGCCGACGCCGGGACCCCACTCGCCGCGTTCCTCTTCTACAACGGACTACTCGGCCTGGGAAGCGGTACGCTGGCCCCCGTCATCGTCGCCGCGATCCAGAACTCCGTCGACGAACGCTACCTGGGCGTGGCGAGCTCCCTGCCGGGCTTCTCTCGCGCCGTGGCCCAGACGATCGGTACGTCGATCCTCGGCGCTTTTCTCGCCCTGCGCATCACGTTCCACCTGCGGAGCGAGGTGACGCCGATCGCCGGGCCCGCCGCCGAGCTCGACGCGTTCATCGAGAATCCGTCGGCGATCCGAACGTTGGCCGAGCCACTCGCCAGCGCCGTCGTCGAGGCCTATCGAGCCGCCTTCTCGGATACCTTCGGAATCATGCTCATCGTCATGTCGCTCTCGCTGCTGGCGACGCGCTTCATCCGCGATCCCTTGCGATGACCTCGTCTCCGTAGCGTCGCAGGTAGTCGAGCTTCGCCGCGATCGTCGCCTCCGGCCCGATGGTGTAAGGAAACGGGTAGCTGACGGTTCCGGTCATCCCGAGATCGATCAGCTCGCGCCACTGCGCCTCGTCCGGGGGCTCGAGGAATGGCACGATCGCATCGAAGGGGATCGATTCGCGGCCAGCCGCTCGCCGATGTGCGGCCAACGTCTCGAGGATTCGCTTCGCCTCGCGATAGGTCTGGCCCGAGCCCGACCAGCCGTCGGAGAGCCAGCCGGCGCGCCGCAAGGCCGCTGCGTTTTGTCCACCCTGCCAGATCGGAACCGGGCGCGATGGTGCGGGCTGCATCTGCATGCGGGGGAACGCGAAATGCTCGCCCTCGTGCTCGACGATCTTCCCCGAGAGGAGCTTCCGGATCACCTCCATCTGCTCTTCCATCCGGAGACCGCGTTTCTCGAAGCGGCGCTCGAGAACTTCGAACTCGTCTCGCATCCAGCCGGCGCCGACACCCAATACGACGCGATCTCCCGAATAGACGGCGGCACTCCCCACCCATTTCGCGACCTCGATCGGATGGCGAAGCGGGAGGATGTAGACGTTCGTCGCGAAACGCAGTCGCGTCGTGTGTTGCGCCAGGACCGCCATCGTCATGAACGCCTCGGGAAAGGCCGCACCGCTCGGAAAATCCGGCTCGCCATCTTCGCTGTACGGGTATTTCGACTTTCGCTCCTCCGGAACGAAGACATGATCGGACAGGAGCAGCCCCTCGAATCCGCTCTGCTCGGCCGTTCGTGCGATTTCGATCAGCTCGTCCGGATGTGCATAGCCGAGGGCCTGCCAATGCTGCACGATCTTCCTCCCGTGACCCGTGTCGGTGCGCTGCGACCGGCGACGAGCTTCGCACGCCGGCCGTGATTTTCGCCACGCCGGTCTCGTACCGGTCGAAAGGCCACCGGATCGCGGTACGATTATCACGCAGTCGAGGCTCTCCATGCCGATACGCCCTACGGCCGGGAGTCGAAGCGATCGTTCTCGCGTCTGTCGGATCCGGCGCGCGGGAACGGGGGCCGATCATGTCCGAAATGCTCGATGACAGCCTGGAAGACGAGTACGACCTCGTGATCGTCGGCAGCGGCGCTGGATCGATCTGCGCGGCGCTCGCCGCGGGTGCGCTCGGTCGCACGGCCGTGATCCTCGAGAAGCAGGACAGAGTCGGCGGATCGACGGCCATCTCGGGGGGCGTGCTCTGGACGCCCTGCAACCCGCTGATGCAGGAAGAAGGCGTGCACGACTCGCTCGAGCGAGCGCGGCGTTATTTCGATGCCGCGGTCGGCTACGAGGGGCCAGGCACGACCCCGGAGCGCCGCCAGGCCTTCCTCTCCGTCGGGCCGGCGATGGTCGAGTTCCTGCGCGAGTCCGGCATGGCATTCTTCCGACCGGACGGCTGGTCCGACTATTACGACGAGCTGCCCGGCGGCGAGCCCCGCAGCCGATGCTTGATGGCGCCGCTCTACGACGCCCGCGCGCTCGGCGAGTGGGCGCCGCGTCTGGCCCGCTCCCCCGTCGGCGGCGGCATGCCCGTCCACAGCCACGAGCTGACGGATCTCTACCTGGTCAGACGCACCTGGGCCGGCAAGCGGATGGCAGTCGAGCTCGGCTGGCGGATGCTCAAGGCGGAGCTCCTCAAGCAGGATCTCGTGTCGAACGGCGCGGCCTTGCAGGGACGACTGCTCGAGATCGCCCTGCGCCACCGCATCCCGATCTTCCCGTCGATGCCCGTGCGCGACCTCGTCGTCGAGAGTAGCCGCGTGGTCGGCGTCGAGGCACGCGCTGCCGATCAAGACACGACGCGACGCGTCTTCGCGCGGGAAGCGGTCCTGATCAATGCGGGCGGCTTCTCTCGCAATGGCGTCCTCAGGCGACGAACGGGACGGGCACCGGCGACCGACGAGTGGACCGCAACCAATCCGGGCGACACGGGTGAGATGCTCGAGGCGGCAATCGCGCTCGGCGCGGCAACCGACAATCTCGACGCCTTCTGGTGGGTCGTGACGTCGAAGAATACCGACGGCAGCTGGCCCGAGGGAACGACGATGCCCGACGGCTCGATCGCACCCTGGATGCACCATCTCGATCTGGCCCTACCACACTCGATCCTGGTCGATCAGTCGGGTCAACGGTATTGCAACGAGTCGGCCTCCTACATGGAGGTCGGCGAACGCATGTTCGATCGCCACGCCTCGGGCCATGGCGCGATTCCCAGCTGGACGATCTTCGACGGGCTGCACCGCAAGCGCTATCCGTGGGGCTCTGCACTGCCTGGTCGAACGCCGAAGGCGTGGATCGAATCCGGCTACATGAAACGCGCGGATACGCTCGAGGGACTCGCCGCGGCCTGCGAGATCGACGCTGCCGGCCTCACGAAGACGGTCGAGCGCTGGAACGACTACTGCAGGACGGGGGTCGACGCCGACTTCGGACGTGGAGGGAGGCAATTCGATCGGATTCACGGCGACCCGACGGTCGAGCCGAACCCCAACCTGGGGGCGATCTCGACGCCGCCCTATCATGCGGTAGCGATGTATCCGAGCGACGTCGGAACCGCGGGTGGCCTCGTCACGGACGAGTATGCCCGCGTCCTGCGAGAGGACGGCAGCGTGATCGAAGGGCTCTACGCAACCGGGAACTCGACCGCCTCCGTGATGGGGCGAAGCTATCCGGGTGCCGGCGCCAGCATCGCGGCGTCGTTCACGTTCGCGTTCATCGCCGCACACTATGCGGCCGGTCGGAGCGACCGGATCGACACCTTGATGGGTCGCACGTGAAGGGCGTATCGCACGCCGTCGATGATCCGCAGCGAATTCCGGCGGAACGCTACTTCGACCCTGAGTTCTTCGAGCTCGAGCGCGAACGACTATGGACGCGGGTCTGGCAGATGGCCTGTCGTCTCGAAGAGATCCCCGAGATCGGCGACTACGTCGAGTACGAGATCCTCGGCCGATCGGTGATCGTCGTGCGAACGGCGAGCGACGACGTGCGCGCCTACCACAATGTCTGCCTTCATCGCGGCATGCGGCTCGTCGAGGGGCGCGGGCGCGCCCCCAACGGCTTCACGTGCCCCTTCCACGGCTGGTGTTGGGCGCTCTCGGGCGAGAGCAAGCTCGTCTTCGCGCCGAACGTATTCGACCCGGAGCTGCTCGACCCCGAAGAGCTGCGGCTGCGCGAATGTCGGCTCGAGACCTGGGGTGGCTGCGCTTTCGTCAATTTCGACGCTACGGCGCCTCCCCTACGCGAATCGCTCGAGCCCTTCGCGACCTATCACGATCCGATCGGCGTCGACCGGATGCGCGCGGAATCCTGGTACGCGACGGTCCTCCCGGTCAACTGGAAGCTCGCGAGCGAAGCCTTCATGGAGGGCTATCACGCCGAGCAGACCCATCCGCAGCTGCTCGCTCGATCCGCGAAGCGCGGCTACGGCGGCGGTACCGACACGATGGGCTTCACCGATCCGGAGGACGTGATCGGCAGCTCCCTCTACTTCATGAAGATCCTCTCCGAAGGCATGGGCGGGGGGATGATCCACGCACGCGACATCGCCGTGGCGGAGTCGTTGCGCGATACGAAGCTGCCCGAAGATGCGACGGAAGCGGTAATCGCGTGGAATCGGCTGTTGAACGACGAGATCACGCGTCGCGCCCGCGCCGACGGGATCGACATGCCCGACCAGAACGAGCTGGTGGCGACGGGGCATGTCTCCTCCGTCAACTTCGGGTTCCCGCACTATTTCCTGCTGCCCGTCTACGGCAATGCGGCCGCCTATCGGATCCGACCGCTCGCGCCGGAACGGACGCGCTTCGAAATCTGGACGACGACGCTGATGCCCGAGGGCCATGACCGCGAGCCACCGCGCGAGCCGACCGAGCTCGCGCACGACGATCCACGCTGGCCGGACGTCGTGCGACAGGATTTCGCGAACCTGCCACGCCAGCAGGCGGGGCTCCGCAGCCCCGCGTTCTCGTCGATGCGCCTCGCACGCGACGTCGAGGGCATGATCAGCAACTTCCAGCGCGCGATCGACCTCTATCTCGCCGGCGCAGACCACGCTCGACTGCTCCGGGCGATCCAGCAGGTCTCCGGCCCGATCGACGCGCCGATCAGGGACCTCCCGGACTGAGAGCGAGCGCCGCTCACAAGAGCATCGGCTTCTCTTTGTCCTCGAAGGCCGGACACTTGTAGGCGGCGGGCGGTACCGAGGCGCGATCCAGGGGCTCCGCGATCTCGGCCTTCGTCGGTCCGACCGCTGCGGCGATTGGCGCGAGCTTCTCGAGGTCGAAGCCGTAGACCCGGGCCGCGTTGAGTCCGACGATCTGCTGGATCTCGTCCGCGTCGACGCCGTCGAAGGTCAGTCGCAGATGCTCCCGCGTATAGGGATACGAACCTTCGACGTGCGGGTAGTCGCTGCCCCACATGATGTGGTCGATGCCGACCTCGTGGCGAAGGGCGCAATCGCCGGCGGGCAGGAAGCTCGCGCCGAGATGGACCTGCCGCTCGAAATACTCGGAGGGCCGGAGCGACATCTTGGCGACCGTCGGCCCGCCGAAGATGTACTCCGAGCACTGATCGTTGTACTTCATGCGATCGTAGAACCCGTCGAGCTTGGCGAGCACGTCCCGCACCCAGCTCGTGCCCACCTCGGTCAGGACGTATTGCAGCTTCGGGTGGCGCTCGAAGACGCCGCTGAACATCAGATGCCAGAGCGAGCGATGGGCCCACCAGGTCACCTCGAGCATGAACATGGCGAGCGACTGGGGCAGGTAGGGCCCGAAATCCGGCGTGCTGCCGCCCGCGTGGTGGTTGAGTGGCATCTCGAGCTCTTCGCATACGGCGAAGATCGGCTCGTAGGCCGGTGAGTAGAGCGGCTCGACGTTCGAGCCAGGTGCAGCACCGGGAAGCAGCACACCGCCCGTTAGCCCCGCCTCCTTCGCCCAGCGAATCTCCTCGACGGATTCCGCTACGAAGGGAAGGAAGATCTGGCAGATCCCAGCGCGGCGATCGGGGGCCTCGGCGCAGTAGTCGGCGAGCCAACGATTGTGCGCCTGGATCCCCGCCCAGCGCCGCGCATGATCCCGACCGATCTCGGCCTCACCGAACTCGGAGTGCATCGTCGGTGCGAAGGGCGGCGACGTATTGGAGAAGATCACCTCCGCCGCGATGCCGTCCGCCTCGGTCTCCTCGAGGCGACGCTTGCTGTCCCAGTTGCGATAGCCGAAGACCTCCGGATCGCCGTCGACGCCGATGCTCCGCTCGCCCATCACCTGCTTCATGATGCGCGCGTTCTCCGCGCTCCATCCGAGCCAATCACGAAAATCGTCCTGCCAGCGACTGGCCAGGTAGGGCCCATAGCCCTCGGGACTCGGCCCGGCATGCGAATCGGCCGTGATGAGCAGGTAGCGATCGAGTCCGTCGAGGGGGTTCGCCATGCGTGGAGTCTCCCTTCGATCTGCGTCTGCGAGGACGAGATCGGTCCTTTGGAAGATAGACAGCCCGGGGTGGCGGCGCCCGATCGCGGCGTCGGGGCGCGATGGGGTCGGTCGGGAGACGGCCTGGCCGCGACGACCGCCTGCGGCCGCCGTCAGCGTCCGATCTTGTCCCAGACCATCTGACTTGGCGCACTCGGGTCGATCAGCTTCTCGGGGCTCTTCTGGTCGACGTGGCCGATCAGACCGCGATAGGTGCCGTAGCCGATCAGTCGACGTAGTCGGGGGGAGAAGGCCTTCACGCGCTCCCGCGGAATCGCGAGGAGCTGGCATTCCTCCTGGCGAAGAAAGCCAGCGCAATAGTTCACGACGATGCCCATCCGACGCGACGAGCTTCGATTCTCGCCGCCCCCGTGCCAGAGACTCCCGTCGTAGAAGAGCACGCTGCCTGCGGGCATCTCGACCTGGATCGAATCGGACTCGTCGGCGCGGCGCGGACGCCGGTCGGCGCGATGACTGCCTGGCACGACGTGCGTGCCCCCATTGTCACGGGTGAAATCAGTGAGCGCCCAGATCGCCACGACGATCATCGTCGGTGCCGGACGCACGAATCCGTAGGAGCCGTCGTCGCAATGGAGTGGCTGACGTGCCTGCCCGGGATTGATCTCGATCGCCGTCTGCGACGAGAGCAGGCACTCATCGTCGAGCAGACGTTCGACGAGCGGGAGCGTTCGCGAATACGTCGGCGGGATCTCGAAATGGGGATCCCGGCCCAGGAGATTGAAGAGTCGGCGCGTGTGCGTTCCAAGGAATAGGTTGTCGCCACGGGGCGTCCCGAGCTCCTCCATTCGACGATCGATCGTCTCGACGAGCGTGTGTCGCAATTCGTCGGGCACGGCATTCTCGTACACGGCGTAGCCTCGCGCGACGATCTCGGCCGCCAGGCCTTCGATCGTGGCGGAGTCGATTTCGACCGGTGAGGTAGCGCCTCCGGCCATCCCGAAGGCAGCCGGTTCTGCGGTTTTCGCGTTGTCAGCCGATCGGCGCCCTGTCGTCTTCTCCATCCGTTCTCTCCTCGAAGCGACGCTCCATGGGTAGCGCGACTGGAATCGGCTCGGCACCATCCCCGCGAGCCGCATGCGCCCGCGAGCCTCCTCGGCATGGACCCGATCTCGCAAGGCGCTACGTGGTAGATCGGATCGGGTTCAGGAGCGCGAATCATGCCTTTCGACATCAAGCCACTCACGACGAGTCTCGGAGCCGAAATCGAGGGCCTCGATCTCTGCACCCCGCTCTCGACCGACGACTTCTCGGCACTCGAGGCGGCGCTTCTCGACCACCTCGTGCTCTTCTTTCGCAATCAGCCGCTCTCACCCCCTCAGCAGGCTACGCTTGCCGAGCGTTTCGGCAAGATCGACATCCACCCCTTCGGACGCCACCTCGACGAATACCCGCAGGTCGGCGTGCTCGACCAGACCGAGCCGAAGCGCGACGGGGCGAATCGCTGGCACACGGATTCGACCTTCATGCCCCGCCCACCCAAGGTCGTGATCTTGCGGGCCGTCAGGCTGCCGGCATCGGGCGGCGATACGAGCTGGGCGTCGATGTACGCGGCTTTCGAGGCACTCTCGCCGCCGATCCAGCGCACGCTCGAGTCGCTCTCGGCGAGCCACGACGTGACCG
Source organism: Myxococcota bacterium (assembly GCA_965223565.1). Taxonomy (GTDB): domain Bacteria; phylum Myxococcota_A; class UBA9160; order UBA9160; family UBA4427; genus UBA4427. Next base: position 456,857 of record CBDCWV010000016.1, read on the forward strand.
GACCGCTCGTCCGCGCCATCCATGGTGGCCATAGCGTAGGCGGGCTCGAAGACGTGCAGGCCGCCTGGCCACCCTACTCCCACCCGGTCGTGTGCAGCCATCCCCAGACCGGCCGCAAGCTCCTCTTCGTGAACTCGAATTTCACGACGCGAATCGAGGGTGTGAGCGATGCCGAGAGCGAGGCGGTACTGCGATTCCTCTTCGAGTGGATCCGTTCGCCGGACATGCAGGTGCGCTTCCATTGGGAGCCGGACTCCGTCGCGATCTGGGACAATCGCTGCACCCAGCATTTCGCGGTCGCCGACTACTGCGAGCGACGCACGATGCACCGCGTCACGGTCGCGGGTGACTGGACGCCGAGTCTGGCGTGAAATCCCTCGCTTGAGTGTCACGGCTTGAGGCAGTGGGATCCCGATCGTCCCTGGTACGGCTATGCCGAGCAGGTGTTGCCCCCCGTCCGTGGTCGCTGGATCGACTTCGGTGCCGGTCGGGGCGAGCTCCTCGAGCGGAGTGCGGCGCGTCACCCCGGAAGTGCGCAGCGCGGAATCGCGTTCGATCTCGACCGAGACGCAATACGCGCCGCCGGCCGCCTCGGCTTTCCGACCATCGTCGGTGATCTCGAAGCGCGCTTGCCGTTGCTCGACGCGAGCCTCGACGGCGCGACGCTCGTCGAAGCGATCGAGCATGTCGCTTGCACCGAGGCGCTCGTCGAAGAGCTCGCACGTGTAATCCGGCCGGGTGGCTGGCTCGTCCTCACGACGCCCAACGTCGCCCATCTGACCTATCGACTGCGCGCCCTGACCGGCCACGCACCCAAGCAGGAGGGCTACCACGTCCGCTTCTTCGTCGAGCGATCGCTCCGGCACCTCTTCGAGCGGCGAGGATTCGCTATCGAGGCGCGCGCGTCGTTCGGCAAGCAAGCGCTCCTGACCCGACTCGCTCGCGCGCGAGGCGAGCCGAAGGTGCGCTACCGCGTGCCCGCCTTCGCCGAGCGTCTGCTCGCTCAACATTTCGTCTGGCGTCTGCGTCGCACCGGGGAGGCGCTCGGATCGGATGGCGCCGCGCCGGGCGAGCTCGACTGACACCCGTGAGGGGTACGGCGGACCCGCGGCGGTGGCGGCCTGGGCACAATCCTCGGCGTGCGGCCTACGTGAGACCCGTTGCGTCGATCTCGTTTCTCATTCGTTCGCCGCGAACGAAGCAGCGCAGATTCTCGAGGAAGAGCGCCCCGAGCCGGTCGTCGCCGAGCGGTGAATAGCCCGCGTCATGGGGCGTGACGACACAGTTCTCGAGCGACCAGAGTGGGGAGTCGTTCGGGAGCGGCTCGGTCGCAAAGACGTCGAGCGTGGCTCCTCGGATCGCCCGGGACTCGAGCGCCCGAACGAGCGCGGGCTCGTCGACGACGCCGCCGCGCGCCACGTTCACCAGCACGGCATCTGGCCGCATGGCGGCGAGCTCGCGCGCGCCGATCATGCCCCGCGTCTCGTCCGAGAGTGGCATGCAGAGAAGCAGGTAGTCGGCCGCCTCGACGAGCTCGAGGAGAGCATCCCTCGGAACGAAGCGATCGAGGATTTCGTCCTCGACCTCCGTTCTTCGAGTACCGATCACCCGCATCCCGAACGCCCTGGCTATGCGGCCGGCGGCCCGACCGATTCCGCCGTACCCGACGATTCCGAGCGTCTTGCCCGTCAGATCGCCGCTGCGGATGATCTCCCAGCGACGTTCACGTTGTTGCGCGAGATGACGTGCGAGGTTGCGCTCCCAGTACAATACGTAGGCGAAGACGTACTGCGCGATCGGCTCGCCGTGGATCCCGGAGGCGTTCGTCAACCGCACGCCACGATCGAGCAGCTTCTGCCAGATCGGATGGTCGATCCCGGCGCCCGGCCCCTGTAGCCAACGCAGACCCGGCGCGTCGAAGAGCGACATCAGCGGGCCCATCGCAGGGGGATGCTTCGTCACGCCGAGCGAGAAGAGCACGACGTCGATGCCCTCCGGATCTCCGTCGAATCGCCCCTCCGAATCGAGGACTACGATCTCCCCCTCTGCCCCCTCCGCGTCCAGGACCGCACGCACCTGCGAGCGCAGCGCCTCGGCCCGGTCTCCGTTCAGGCAGATCTTCATCTTCGCGACGCCGCAGCGATCCGAGGAGCACTCGGTCCGAAACGAATTCGATCCAAAGCCCGACGGATTTGCATCAAGTGCCCGCTCGGCGATCGGCTGGCCGGAACGCGATCGGCAGCGCTTCGAGGCGGCGCAGATTCGCGAAGGGCACCCAACGCGGCTCCTCGACGAGGAGCTCGACGTCGCGGAGCAAGCTGAAGAAGGTGGGGATCGCCTCTTCGATCTCGGCCTTGGCGAAGGCCGCACCGAGACAGCGATGGGCACCCCAACCGAAGCTGAAGGAATGCGGTCCGGGCCGCGTGATATCGAAGCGCTCGGGTGCATCGAAGACGTCGGGGTCCCGGTTGGCGGCCAGAATCGACAGCCAGAAGGGCTGGCCCGCCGCGACTTCGACTCCGGCGACCTCGAAATCCTCGACACTCTCGCGCGCCAGGACCGGGACGATCGGCTCGAAGCGCAATACCTCTTCGCCGGCCGTCGCCGCGAGCGCCGGCTGCGATCGAAGCCGTTCGAGCTGCTCGGGATGCCGAACGAGCAACGCGATCGCCACCGCGAGCATGCTGCGCGAGCTGTCGTGGCCCCCGAAGATCAGATTGATCACGAGCACGACGAGATCCTCGTCGCTCACGGGATCCTCGAACCCGTCGGCCGCTCGGATCAGATCCGACAGCAGGTCCGCCTCGGGGCGGCGGCGGCGCAGGCCGAGCAGATCGCGCACCGAGTCACTCAGCTCGGTCGCCGCGCGCTCGCCGCGACGGCGCAGCTCCGGGGTGAGCACCGAGGAGAGAGCGCTGCCCAGATCCGTCGACCAGCGCGAAAACGCGTCCTGATGCTCTTCGGGCACACCGAGCGTCTCGCAGATCAAGCGGATCGGGAGCTCCTGGGAAAAATCGTCGAGCACGTCGAGCCGACCGGCCTCGAAATGGCGCTCCAGGATCTCCTGCGTGAGCGATCGAACGCGCGCCCGCTTCTCGTTCGCCGAGCGCGGCGTGAAGGCTCGATTGACGAGGTTGCGCAGGCGACGGTGGTCGGGGCCGTTCAGGTTCGTGAGCATCAGGCGCCACCAGTCGACGAGCGGCCCGGACGAGACCTGTCCCTCGACGAAGGCGAGCGCATTGCTGATGTTGCGATGGTCGCTCGCGAGCCTCTCCACATCGGCGTAGCGCAACACGATCGGCTCGCCCGTCGAGGCGAAGGCAACGGGATGCTGCGCGCGTGCGGCACGCATCACACGGTGTGGGTCCTGCCAGTAGACTGGGTCCTCGATCGGAATCGTGGCGGGCTCTGGCTTGCGTATCGTCGACATCGGGCCCCCGATCGCGGACGGTGCGACCGCCCGCCTCGACTATACGTCGAGAAGATCGGCGACGGAGCCGCCGAAGAATGTCGCGCGGGCCTCCGGGGTCCGGTCCTCCATCTGCGCCTCGCAGAGCGCCACCGCGTCCTCGCGACCCTCCTGATGCGGGAAGTCGCTCGAGAAGACGAGCATCTCCTCCGGTACGAGGTCGAGCGTCGGACGTAGCGGGTCGGCCGACACGAGCGGCGTGACGCGGACCTGACGCCGCATGTACTCCGACGGCTTGAGCGGCAAGCGATAGTCACTCGGCGCCATGCCGAAGAGCTCCCCATAGGGTCCGCCTGCGAGCGAGTCGATCGTCGATAGGAAATGCGGCAGCCACGTGATGCCCAGCTCCTGGACGAAGAGGACGAGATCGGGATGACGCTCGAAGACACCTTCGATCAGGAGTGCGGCGAGCGCGATCTGTGGAACGACGGGGCTGTTGACGAGATGCAGGATCGCGAAATGCGAAGGGTCACCCCCATTGAAGAACCAACCACGTTTCAGCTCGGCGCGCCCGCCCGCGATATGGAATACCGCGGCCATGCCGAGATCCGCTGCGGCTGCCCAGAGTGGATCGAGATCGGGATGAGCGAGGGATTTCGATTCGCTCACGGGCTCGGCACGGATCTGGAATGCACGACTCCCGACCGCGCGCATCCGCGTGATCTCGGCGACCGCCCAATCGACGTCGGCGAGATCGACGAGCGTGATCGGAATCAGTCGATCGGTATGCCCGGCGAGCGTTTCGGCCGACCAGGTATTGAACGCCGAGAGCGCGCGACGCGCCAGATCCGGTCGACCGACCTGCATTGCCGCCGCGTAGGGTCCCGTGCCGAGCGTCGAGTTCAGGAATTGCACGTCGATCCCGTGCGTATCGCAGAACGCCAACCGGGCCTCGGCGTCGTAGCTGCTCAAGGGATCGGCGCTCGCTGCGGCCTCCGCCGCCTCGTCCTCGTTCATCGCGATCATCGCCTCGAAGCTCCGCCGTCCCGAAGGCCCCAGCAATGCCAGCGGATCCGCCGGCCGCTGGCTCGTCGGCACGACGTCGAGCAGGTCCCCTACGACGCCACGCACGACGCGGTCGATCGGGTCACTGGCGGGGATCTGCGCTGCCAATTCGGGATCGACCTGGTCGAGCCAATCCGGAGGCTCGAGGAAATGGCTGTCGACATCGATGACGCGCATGCTGCACCTCCCGGTCGGCCGGTTCGGGCCGGACCCTCTCCATTCTCGGGAGCCGACGAGCCGGGGTCAAGTCGCAGCGTCGATCACCCGCACGGCCCATCGGACAGGACCCAGACCCGCGCGAGCTGGATATAATCGGTCGCCGGGTCAGCCCGAGAGCCGGAGAGAACCATGCCGAATCACCCCGTCCGCGACGACATCGGTCTGCTCGACCGCTTCTTCTACCTCGACCCCTGGGAGCGCTACCGCTGGATGCGAGACAACGCGCCCGTCTATTGGGATGCGAGCGCAGACGGTGGACTCTGGGGCGTCACGCGATACGACGACATCATGACGATCGCGAAGACACCGGATCTCTTCTGCTCCGGCAAGAGCTCCCGACCGGAACGCGACAGCTGGATCCCCTCGATGATCAACCTGGACGAGCCGCTCCACAAACGTCGCCGCAACATCGTCAATCGCGGCTTCACGCCGCGACGGGTGCGCGACCAGGAGCCCAAGCTCCGTGCACTCACGACCGAGCTGATCGACCAGGTGATCGAGCGCGGCGAGTGCGATTTCGTTCGTGACATCGCGCGCTGGATCCCGATGGTCGCGATCGGAGACATGCTCGGGGTCGCCCCCGAAGATCGCCAGCAGCTGCTCGAATGGAGCGACTGGATGCTCGGGGGAGGCGAGCTCGCCGAGATCATGGACGACGAAGAACGGCGCGAGAAGCAACGCAGCTACACCGAAGGCTACTTCGCCTACCAGGCTCGCGTGATCGCCGAGCGGCGGCGCAACCCCCAGGACGACCTCGTCTCGCTGCTCGTGACCGGCGAAGTCGATGGACACTCGCTCGACGACGAGGAAATCCTGCAGGAGAGCCTGTTGATCCTGATCGGCGGCGACGAGACGACGCGCCACGTCATGACCGGCGGCCTCGAGCTACTGATCCAGAACCCCGCGGAGAAGCGAAAGCTGATGGACGACCCCTCGAAGATCGAGGTCGCGGTGGAGGAGATGCTCCGGCACGTCTCGCCCATCTTGAACATGAATCGCACGCTCACACGGGATACCGAGCTTCATGGGGAGACGCTGCGAGAGGGCGATCGCGTCCTGCTTCTCTACCCGGCCGGAAACCGGGACGATCGAATCTTCGCCGATCCGGATCGCTTCGATGTCGAGCGCTGGCCGAACCGTCACGTCGCGTTCGGCGGCTACGGCGTCCACCATTGCCTGGGCGCGAGCCTCGCCCGACTCGAGCTCAAGATCCTCTTCGAGGAGGTGCTCTCGCGAATGCCCGACATCCACTTCGCAAGCGACGCGCCACTGAAGCGACGACCGAACAACTTCATCACGGGGATCGAGGAGATGCCCGTCGCATTAAGCCCCGGCAAGCCGAGCACGGCCTGACCGCCCGGCGTCCCTCCTCCCGCGGAGTGACCCTCGGAGGTCAGCGCTTTGCCATCACCTCGAGCAGACCGTCGATCTCGGCGATCTCGGCGGTCGCCGTGTTGAGCCAGCACTCCTCGACGCCGAGCTCCTCGTAGGCGTCGAGCGAAGCGCGAACGCGATCTGGACTCGAGCGATCACACATCGACGCCACGGCTTTCGCCGGGCCCTCGCCGATCACCTTGAGATACTTGAAGACGTAGGCCTTGAGCTTCTCGTCGGCATCCGGCGCGAGCGAGCACCAGAAGCCGGCCACGCGCTCGGGCTTCGTATCGCGTCCTGCATCCTGCCAGGCCGCAACGACGCGCTCCTGCTGCTCCTTCATCTCTTCGGCGACGCCGTTCCCCGACCAGGAATAGACGCCATCCGCCCATTTCGCCGCGCGGGCCGTCGACTTGGGACCCATCACGCCCGCCAGGATGGGTGGACCCTTCGGCTGCACCAGCGCGGGACCGATCGGCTCTGCACCTTCGAAGGGAATCTCGCCCGCCCAGATCCGCCGGATCTGCGCGACCTGCTCGTCCATCTTCGCATAGCGATTGACGGGCTCCTTCTCCATGCACATGTAGTCGTGAACGCGTCCCCCGATCCCCACCGTGATCGAGGTACGACCGCCCGAGATCAGATCCAGCGTCGCCGCGTGCTTCGCGACCTTGATGGCCGGATGCATCGGCAGCACGTAGAGCGTCGGGACGATGCGCACGTTTTCGGTCACGGCCGCTCCGGCCGCGATCAGCGCCATCATGTCGACGCTCGAACCGATCATTCGTTCACCACAGGAGAGCGTCGAGAATGGACCCGCATCGACGCGCTCGAACCACTCGAGCATGATCTCGCGCGACATGTTCTCCTGCGTATACGGGAAGCAGAGTCCGATCTTCATCGCCATCTTCGTCGTTCTCCTCTCGCGATCCGAGCTCCTCCGACCGCCCGCGCACTCTAACACGCGCCCACCAAGCGGAGAAGCGTTCAGCGCCCCGAAGCGAGCACCCATGCGCCGCCCCGCTCGAGCGACGCGTCTAGCCCGACCGATCGAGCAGCTCGAAGCCCTCGGCGATCTCGCGGTAGCGTGCGTCGACGTCTTCGCGCTCGAATGCATGGGTCGGAATCACGAAGGCCCCGGCGCGAATCCCCTCGAGCGCGATCTCGGCGGCGCGTTCCGCCGGCATGTAGAGCGAGCCGAGATTCGCGATCGCATCGCGATCGACGCGGCTGAAGTCGAGTGCGCGTTGGGGTCCGAGATCGGCTGGACGTGCCGCCTCGGAGTTCTCGGCGAGACCGCTCTCGACCGGCCCCGGACACAACACGCTCACGCCCAATCCCTCCGGACCGAACTCCGCTCGGAGCGACTCGCCGATCGACAGGACCGCATGCTTGCTCATGTTGTAGAGATGGAGCGGCGCTCCACGCAGATATGCCGGGTTTGAGAGACTGTGCTCGGAGCCGGTCAGGAGCGCATGGCTACCCGAGAGGCCGTGCCCGCTCGCGCGTCGCTTGCGGATGAAGGGGCGGCAGAGATGGACGATGCCCCAGACGTTCACGCCGAAGATGAAGTCGAACTCCTCGCGTCCGACCTCGAGGATCGAGCCGGGCACGATCACGCCCGCATTGGCGCACACGAGATCGATCGGGCCGAGCTCCGACCAGGCTCGCTCGACGAGCGCCTCCGTCGCTTCGGCGTCGGAGACGTCACAGACGGCGCTTCCGGCAGCACCGAGCCGTTTCGCCGTCTCGTGGAGCTTCGAGGCGTCCCGATCGCTCGCGAAGACCCGGGCCCCGGCGCGAGTCAGCGCGTTCGTGAGCGCGGCGCCGATACCATCGGCCGCCCCCGTCACGATCGCGTTGCGGCCCGAGAACTCTTCGATGGTTGACATGCGCTCCTTCCCTCGACCTACCAGCTCACCTCGAGCGCTTCGAGACCATGCAGGTAGAGATTCGGTTTGTAGCGCGGTCGCTCGGTCTCGACCGCGAGGTTCGGGATGCGCGTCACGAGTCTACGCAACGCGATCTGAATCTCGGCGCGCGCGAGTGAAGCGCCGAGGCAATGATAGGCACCGACGCCGAAGCTGTGGTGACGCATGTCCACACGATCGAGGTCGAGACGATCCGGATGCGCATACTGTTCGGGGTCCCGATTGACGGCACCACGGAACGTCGCGACGGTATCGCCGGGACGAATCACGCGATCGTGATAGGCGATCTCCGCTGTCGCGACCTTCGGTGTGATCTGGACCGACGTATCGAAACGGAGGAACTCCTCGCAGGCGACCGCGTCGACTGCGGGCCCGCGTTCGCAAAAGGCACGAAAGACATCGGGTTGGCGCGACAGATTGAGGACGGTCTTCCCGAGCAGGTTGACCGTCGTCTCGTGCCCCGCTTGCAGCAGGATGATCATCGAGCCGACGAGCTCCATCTCGGAGAGACCCCGCGACTCGTCCGCGACGGCGACCAGGCGCGAGATCAGATCCTCGCGCGGGCGCGCCCTTCGTTCGCGAATCAGCCGTTTGAAGTAGTCGCGCAGGCCAATCGCCGCCTCGTCACCCGCCTTCTCGCGCTCGGGCGAGAGTCTCGACACGTCGCCTCGAGCAGCGAAGTCAGTCGACCAGGTGAGGAAGAGCTCGACGTCTTCGACGGGCACGCCGAGCAGCTCGCAGATCACGGCGACCGGGATGGGGAACGCGAAATCCGCGACGAGATCCATGCGGTGGGCGTCGAAGCATGCGTCGAGTCGGGCGTCCACGATCTCCTCGATCCGAGGCCGCAGCTGCTCGATCGAACGCGGCGTGAACGCGCGCGCGACCAGGCCGCGAACGCGCGCGTGATCGGGTGGATCGAGGAATTTCATCAGGTGCTTCATGACCTGGAAGAAGGCGCCCTCCTCGCCTTCCGTACCGCCACGAAAGATCTCGAGTACGCGGTTGTCGCTCGAGAGCGTCTTCGCGCGAACGACCGTGTCGTCATCGACGAAGCGCGTGATGACCCACGCCTTCTGGAACGCCTCGTTCTCGCTCTTGAAGACCGGTGCGAGCGTTCTCAGCTGGTGCATCAGGGGATAGAGATCGTCACCCCGTAGCTCGGCATCGAGCAGATGGACGAGGACCGTCTCGGGATCGTCCGGAAGACGCGGATCGAGCGGCATCACAATCCTGGTCATCGGATCCCTCCTCCACGCCGGTCGCGGCTCACATGCGTCGGATGGCACCTCCAGCCTATCATTACCCTCTGCATTCGGCAGCGACGCGCGCGAGGACATCCCAGCATGAGCCCGACGACAGCCAGAGAGCCAGCCTCGATCCCGATCGACGACCCGGCCGCGCTCGGCGTCCTGCTCGACCCCGACGCTTACCGGCGATACGGCTACCCGCACGAGCTCTGGCGTCGTCTGCGAAGCGATCGACCCGTCGCCTTCGTCGACCCCGACGAGGGCGATCCCTATTGGGCGATCACGAAGCACGAAGACATCGTCTGGATCTCCCGCCAACCCATGCGATTCACGAACTGGCCCCGCTTCAAGGCCTCTGCCGGTGGCGAGGAGATCGCGCAGGCACGCACGCTCTCGAGCATGGATCCACCCGAGCACCGACAGTTTCGTGAGCTGATCAGCCGTCGATTCACACCGCGCGCCCTATCGCGACGGCGCGAGCCGATCGAAGCCGTGACGACTGCCTGGCTCGACGACCTGCTGGACGAGGCGTGCGATCCAGGCCGGGAGGCCGCCTTCGACTTCGTGGCACGCGTCGCGGCTCCGCTCCCGATCCAGATCATCGCCTGGCTGCTCGATCTCCCACGCGAAGACTGGGGAGAGATCTACCGCATGACCCACGCCATGACCGGCTTCGCCGACTCGGAGTACCAGCGGCCGGGCGAGCGCGTCGAGGACACGATCGCGCGAGGACGCAGGGAGATCTACGCCTACTTCGCAGATCTCACGCGCGAGCGCCGCGCGCGGCCCGGCGACGACCTGATCAGCGATCTCGCGACGGCTCGCATCGAAGGCGAGCTGCTCGACGATGCCTACCTGATGGCCTACTGCCTGATCCTGATCGTGGCCGGCAACGAGACGACCCGGAACGCCCTCTCGGGGGGCCTGCTCGCCTTCCTCGACCACCCGGACCAGTGGCAGCGACTTCGTCGCGAGCCCGTACTCGTGCTCTCGGCTGTCGAAGAGATCCTGCGCTTCACGTCGCCGGTCATCCATCATGCTCGCACCTCAGCCGACGACGTCGAGCTGCGAGGCGCGAAGATCCGGGCGGGCGACCTCGTGGCGCTCTTCTATCCCTCCGCCAATCGGGACGACGCGGTCTTCGAAGATCCCTCGGGCTTCCGGATCGATCGCCGACCGAATCGGCATCTCGCCTTCGGTGTCGGCGAGCATGTCTGCCTCGGTGCCCATCTGGCCCGGCTCGAGATCGAGCTCATACTCCGGCAGCTCTCACAACGCGTCTGCGGGATCGAGAGTGCCGGCGAGGCCGAGCGGCTGGCCTCGGCGAACGTCGGCGGGATCAAGTCCTTGCCCGTGCGCCTACGGCGGACCTGAGGCGACGCCGTCTGCGACCTCTGGCACCACGCGACCGCGCGGCAGCCAGGCCTGGGCGACGAAGGCGAGGAGCGTGAGCGCGATGCAGCCCAGGAAGCCCGGGCGATAGTGCCCGAAGAGGCGATGGACCTCGGCGAGCACGATCGGACCCAGGGCACCACCGGGCACGAAGGCGAGGATCATCACGCCGTAGACCTGCGCGAAGAAGCGTGCCCCGAACGCGTCTGCGACGGCCAGCGGGAGGAAGACGTCGCGCGACGAGGTCGATAGACCGAAAGCGATGCTGAAGAGCGTGAGCACGTAGGCGTTGCCTGCGAAGGGCACGAGCATCAGGCTGAAGGCCAGCACGCCCGTATTGGCGACGAAGGCGGTCTTCGACGAGACCAGCTGGCCGACGAGGCCCGCACCGAGCTTGGCTGCGATCCCGGCGCCGACCGCAAGCTGCAGCGCGGCAAAGGACTCCTGCTCGGAATAGCCGAGATCCGTCAAGTACAAGATGAATTGGTCGACCAGGCCGAGCTGGACGAGGGCATAACAGAAGAGCGAATAGAAGAGGATCCAGAACGCGGGTGTCCGAACGGCCTGAGAGATCGGAATCGAATCCTCGAAGAGGGCCGCGTCCGACGTACCGTCGCGCTCGGATTCGGCGCCTTCGCCGGGTTGCGGATCCCGCACCACCAGCAGGGCGATCGGCAGGATGATCGCGACGCCACCCAAACCGACCCCCAGGGCCGCGACGCGCCAATCCGCGTCGACGAGAATGCGCGCCATCGCGCCGATATAGACGATCGAGCCGAGATTGGAGCCGACCATCGCGAACCCGAGTGCCAAGCTACGCCGGCGTTCGAACCACTTCGTGATGACGCTTCCGATCGAGACATCACCGATCCCGGCATTCGCGAGCGCAAGGAGCATCATCGCGACGTAGAACTGCCAGAGATTCTGCATCGCACCGAAAACGACCACGCTCGTCGCCAGACAGAGAAGCGAAGCCACGACGACGGGCCGCACGCCGAAGCGCACGCAGGCCGCACCGACGAAGGCCTGACTGATCGACGAGACGATCAGCATCGGCGCCATCCCAGAGGCCCACATGGTCCGTGTCCAGCCCAGATCGGCGACCACCTCGGCACTCAACGCGCGGCTGGCATAGAAGAAGCCGGCGCCCATCTGGCAGAGCATGCATCCGAGCACGACCGCCACGGCCGTACGACTGCGAGCCCGAGCCGCTCGAGCGGCGTCGGGTGCCCGGTCGCGGGCGTTTCGGTCGACATCAGGTCCCAAGTCGCGAGCCTCGCCCCGCACCGGCACCCACACCGGCCCGCTGCGTCGTGATACTCGCGCCCCCGTCGCAGAGCACGGTCTGACCCGTGACGAAACGCGCGAGCCGCGACGCCAGCATCAACACGCAATCGCCCAGCGACTCGGGCGTACAGAGCTCACCGAGTGGAATCGAACGTCGCATCGCCTCGATCGCATCCGGCGAGAGACCTGCCAGGAGACTGGGCCCCTCGATCCCCGTCGGAGCGACACAGTTGACCCTGATCCGATCGGGCGCCCACTCGAGTGCGAGTGATTGCGTCAGCTGGATCACGCCCGCCTTGACCGCGCCGTAAGGCGCGAGCAGAGGCGACGCGCGCAGCCCGGAGAGCGACGCGATATTCACGATCGCACCGCCCCCGCCCGTCTCCTTCATCTGCTGTGCGCAGGCCTTCGAACAGAGAAAGGTCGTACGGAGATTCTGATCGATCGCCGTCTGCCAGAAATCCCAGTCGACCTCCTCGATCGGCGCCGCGCCATACGCGCCGTAGTTGCCGACGTTGTTGACGAGTACGCCTACCGGACCGAGCACCTCGCGTGTTCGCTCGATCATCTCGACGACGCTCTGCTCGCTCCGCGCGTCGGCCTCGATCCCGACAGACCGGGCACCGAGCCCGCGCAGCTCCTCCGCCGTCGACTCCGCCGCCCCGCCCGACAGATCGGCCGCCGCGACGAGGGCACCGGCCCGTGCGAGCTGTCGCGCGATTCCGCGGCCCGCGCCCTGTCCCGCGCCGGTCACGATCGCGACCGATCCCTCGAGGCCCAGCAGATCCGTGCTCATGCGAAGCTCTCCTCGTGCGGCAACGCGTTCCTGGGGAACGTCCACCCGCGTCGGAATCGGAGTTGCCCGCTCAACGCCCCGCCAGCGCCGCAACGACCGGCGCGAACGCCTCCATCGCCGTCTCGGGAAAGATCCAATACGACATCGACCAACGTGCCCGTCTCGACTCGATCGTCTCTTCGATCTGAGCGAGTGATCCGACCAGCGCGTTCGGCACCGCCCGCGCACGCGAGGGCGGCTGTCGGTAGCGCTCCGACACGCGCCGATCGGCCTCGGCCGGATCGTCGATCACCTCGCCGAGGTAGACCTCACAGGCGATCTCGATCGCGTCGAAGCGCGGCCCGGCGGCCTCGCGGAGCCAGGCGAGCTTCTCGTCCGTTCGACTCGCGTCGGCATCGAGATCGGTCGCCTCGTCGTGTACGCCAGAGCGCGCCGTCGGATTGATGCCGACGATATCCGCATGGCGTCCAGCGACCGACAGCAGCTGGCGCCCACCGCCGCCGACCAGGATCGGCGGTCCACCCGACTGGATCGGCGTCGGAAAGCCCGCCATCGAGTCGATCTGGTAGTGCTCCCCCGCGAAGCTGAACGGTTCGCCCGCGAAGAGCCCGCGCAACACACAAAGTGTCTCCTCGAGTCGCTCGATTCGAAGCCGAGCGGGATCACGCGCGATTCCCGTACGCGCGTAGTCTTCGCGCATCCAGCCCGCACCGAGTCCCAACTCGAGTCTACCCTCGGACAGTAGATCGAGCGTCGCCGCCTCACGGGCGAGGATCGCGGGATGCCGGAAGTCGTTGCAGAGAACTGCGGTCCCGACGCGCAGACGCGTCGTCGCCTGGGCCGCGGCCAGCGCGCCGAGGAGCGGCGAGAAGCCGTAGCCAACGTGATCCGAGAGAACCAGCGTGTCGTAGCCCAGCGACTCGGCGCGGCGCGCGCGATCCGCCCAGCCACGCGCGTCTGGCGCATCCCGGATCTTGACCCCGAAGCGAAACGGCAGCACGGGATGCGGAGCGGCCGACATGACGAGCGGTTAGCCTCGGCGCTCGGCGACGGAGCCGAAACGATGCCAATCGGTCTCGACGTGGTCGGTCGCCCATCGCGGCAGGGTCTGCCCCGCGAGTGGATGGAATGCTCTGCTCCTCTCGTCGTCCGGACTCGGGTGATGGCTCATGCCGGGATGGAAGGGCAGCGCGCGAGCGTGCGCAATGCTCGTTCCTCACCGAGCGCGCGGCGCGGACGGCTCACGCGACGCTACGCGCGTGGCCGTGCAGCCAGCCGATAGACATAGATCTCGGTGATATTCTCGTTGCGGGGACGGGAGCCGTATTTCGCTTCGTAGGCGTCGGCGAAGCGCGCGAACTCCTCGGCGTCCCGCACGCGCGACGCCTCGAGCTCATAGAGCGTTCCCGCCACCCGCGCACGCAGGCGCGGATCGGCCTCGAGGTGCTCGATCCAGGTCGTGCGATTTCCACCGGCATGCAGATAGAGATGGCGCTCGAGTCCGACGGCCCAGATATTGACCGAATAGGGATCCTCGGGCCGAGTCTCGATCTGGATCGTCGATACGTCGTCCGTGAATGCCCAGTCGGAGGGTACCGGCGCCGTCGGACCCGAGAGCCGGCCACCCGGCAGCAGCAGCGTCGGCCCGCTACAGCCCGCGAGGAAGACGACGAGAACGAGGACCACGATCCCCGACCGGTTGGCGTCCCACGGCAATCTTCGGCGCATAGACACGATCCATCCTCCTCGTTTCGAACGGAAGCATAGAGAATCGCCCATCGGCCTGACCTATCCTCGCAGCGATGTCCGATTCCCCTCCCGCCGATCACCCGGCGTCTGCTGTCCCCTCCGATCCACCCACCGATCGCGCCGCGGCCGCGATCGCCGCCACGTCGCCCACGAACCCGCTCGCCGCGGAGACGCGGAGCCGCGGACTCACGACCGCAACGCTCCTCGCCTACTCCGCACCGATGGTCGCGATCAACTTCTCGCTCGTTCTGTTCATGTCCTACGTCAACAACTACGCGATCGACGTCCTGCTGGTGCCCGCGACTGCGATGGGCCTGATCTTCGGCGCGGGTCGGCTCTGGGACGCCGTTACGGATCCCCTGGCCGGATTGTGGAGCGATCGGACGCAACATCGTTGGGGACGTCGACGACCTTGGATCGCCGTCTCGGCACTTCCGATCGCGCTCTTCGGCTACATGGTCTGGGCGCCACCGGCTTCGCTCGGCACGGCGGCGTTGATCGCTTGGATGACGGTCGCCGTCTTCGGATTCAATACCGCGATGACGCTCTTCTTGACGCCACACCAGGCGCTCGGGGCCGAGCTCACGATCGATCATCACCTCGTCTCACGCATCTTCGCCTTCCGCCAGGCGGCGGGCTATGTCGGCATGATCGGCTGTCTCGTCTTCGCGATCGGCTATCTGATGACGGCCGAGGACGCCCGCGCGAGCGCCGGCCAGTTCGCGCTGGTCTCCGGCGCTGCAATCGTCGTCCTCAACTGGATCTCGGTCGCCGTATTGCGCGAGCCCGCCGAGAACCGGCGGCGAGGCGGCGGAACCGCTCCGGGCGTGGCGCGAGACGTGTGGCGCAACAGGCATGCGCGCCAGCTCCTGATCATGATCTTCGTCGAGCACACGGGCTCCGGCGCGAGCATGGTGATCGCGCCCTTTCTGATGAAGTACGTGATCCAGATGCCGGGCAGTATCGGCGACATCTTCATGTTCTACGTCGGCTCGTCGCTTCTCTCGATTCCGTTCTGGCTCTTTCTCTCACGACGCATCGGTAAGAAGCAGGCCTGGCTGGTCGGGCTCGTCGTCGGCATGGCGGGCTATCTCTCGCTCTTCTTCGTCGGCGAGGGCGACCTGCGCTGGATGCAGATGGTCGTGACGATGACCGGCGCCTGCAGCGCCTGCGGTACGGTGATCGGTCAATCGATCCTGGCGGACGTGATCGACGCCGATGAGCTCGAGACGGGGGATCGCAAGGAGGGCGCCTACTACTCGGCCTATACCTTCCTGTACAAGTCGTCGAGCGGTGTGATGGCGATGGTGACGGGATTCGTCCTGGCAGCGACGGGCTTCGAGCCGAACGGCGCGAGCCAGAGCGAGGCGGTCAACCTGGCGATCCGCTCTTTGAACGGGCTCGTGCCCTTCGCGACGATGCTGGTCGGCGCCCTGATTCTCATGCGCTTCGCACTCACGGAAGAGATGCACGCCGAGATTCGGGCCCGTCTGGACGAACGAAGATCCAGCGGCGCCCTCAGCTCGTCCTGAAGCGCGGTAGCACCTCGCGCCCGATCGTCTCGACGGTACGCAGCACGAGCGACTGTGGCTCGATCCAGCTCGTGCGTGGGATCATCCCGAGCTCGTCGACGCCGACATCGGCATAGCGCTGGACGGCGCGGGCGACCTGCTCCGGATCGCCGACACAGAGGCCGCTCTCGATCAGGACCTCGGGATCCTCGGCCGTCGCCGGAAACGGCGGTGACAGCGTCGGATCGCGTCGCGCCTCGTCGATCAGCTCTCGCAATCGGCGCTGGGGGATCGGCTTCGGCTCCGCCTCCAGCCGCTCTGCGATCTCGGGGACGGTGTCGAAATAGACGGCGAAATGTGCGGTCGTCAGATCGGCTCGCTTCGCGTGCCAGGCTCGCGCCTCGTCGCCGTCTTCGAGGCAGAGAAGCGGAGCGATCGTCAGGAACTTGTCGTTCACGACCTCCGAGACGGGATCGGGATTCGCGATCGCCTCCTTGTAGCGTTCGACGAGCGGCGCGAGCGCGGACGGACTCTGGAAGGAGAAGACGGCGACGCCGAGGCCCATCCGACCCGCGCGCTCGACGGTATCCGGATTGGTCGCCGTCACCCAGAGCGGTGGATGGGGCTTCTGGATCGGCTTTGGCAGGATGTTGCGCTCTGGCAGCGAGAAATGCTCGCCCTCCCACGAGAAGAGCTCCTGCGTCCACATCTTCGGAATCGCGCGGATCGCCTCCTCCCAATACGAGCGCGTCTGGTCGTTGCGCAGGCCCCAGCCGTTCACTTCGGTCGAGCCGCTTCCGCGCCCGGTTCCGAGCTCGATCCGTCCATTCGTATAGATGTCGATCATCGCGATCTGCTCGGCCACACGGACGGGGTGATTGATCGGCGAGCAGAGATTCATGATGCCCGTCACGAGCCGGATACGGTCCGTTCGCATGCCGACCGCCAGGCAGGTGAGATGGGACGCGGCGTTATGCGAATACTCCTCGAGGAAATGATGCTCCGGGGCCCAGAAGGAGTCGAAGCCCGCCGCCTCCGCAGCGATCCCCATCTCGAGGTCCTGACGCAGACGCTCGGGCTCGGAATCGAGCCAGGGCCGCGGGCCAACGGGTGCTGCGCAGAAGACGCCGAAATCCATCTCGACTCACACGACCGCGATCGGATTGACCGGGCAGCCGGTCCCACCCGGAACCCGGATCGAGCCCATCGTGAAGAGGAAGGCCCAGCGCTCGCGTTCCGCACAGGACGCAGCGAGCGCGCCGAGCGCCATGTTGTCGATCAGGTGGAGTCCCATGCTCGTGATGCCGATCTGATGGACGGGAAAGGGCCAATTGGGAATGCCGAGCCCCGGCATCGGATCGGAGATCCCATCGCTCCCGAGAAGCGACACCTCACGCTCGCGCAGCCAGGGCAGACACTCGGCGTGAAGACCGGCCATGCCATCGGCGGGATCGAGGCCTCCGCCGTTCGCCTCGCGCCAGGCACAACGTCCCGTGCCGACGAGCAGGATGTCGCCCGTTTCGACGCGCAGCTTCTGACGCGACTCGGTCTCTTCGAGGTCGGCGACCGTGATCGCGGTATTCGCCGGAAGCGATGCGACACCGCGGGTCGCGGCGACGTCGAGCAGGACGCCGCGACCGACGATCCCGTCCGCGAAGGAGAGCACGGTATTGCGGCGCGCGCCGTCGCTACGCACCTCGGAGGCGGGTCGACCGTTGTACATCTGCCCGTGCACGAACATATGGCAGAGCGCGTCGATATGCGTGACGCCCAGGCCGTGGACATGGGCGCCGACGTAGTCGCGTGAGGCCTCGTAGCCGGGAATGCCCGCGTCGTCGCGCGCATCACCCGCCGCCAGCATGTGATGGTGGGCCGGATAGGGATTCTCGGCCGAAGGCGCGACGCCGAGATCGTGGGCGAGGCTGATCGTCACACCCGTCTCGACGAGCGCCGCCGCGCTCTTGCGGTGGTCGGGCGCGAGGTGATTCAACATCCCGCGTTCGTCGTCTTCGCCGAAGCGCCCCCAATTCGACAATCGATCGAAGAGGGCGTCGAGCTCGGCCTCGCTCGGAACACGCACCAGTTCGCCTCCACTCATCTCGTCTCCATCCCCCGAATTCGATCCCCCTCGGACTCGGCGGCGCGCTCTTCTCGCGCGCGCGGTCGGTACGGGAACGACCGCTCAGCTGCGTCCCATTCGCAGGAGCCGCCCAGGACGCGCACCGGTCGGCTCCCCCGCTTCGATCGTAACCTCACCGCCGACGATCGTGGCGTCGAATCCCTCGGCGCGTTGTGACAATCGGAGTCCGCCGCCCGGCAGATCGTCGACGACGCGCGGGACGGCCGGGCCCACACGCTCGGGATCGAAGACGTTGAGGTCGGCGACCCGACCGACTTCGACCCGACCCCTGTCCGCGAATCCCCAGACTGCGGCGAGATCACCGGTCAACATGCGCACGCCCTCTTCCAGTTCGAAGACCTGCCGATCCCGCACCCAATGTCCGAGCAGGTAGGTCTGGATCGACGCATCGGCAATCTGGCTCAGATGCGCCCCGGAATCCGAGAAGGTCATCACGGTTCGGGGATGGCGCAACACGTCGAGCAGCACGCCCTCGTCCTGGGGGTAGAGGCTCGGCTGCATGAAGAGCTGCTCGAAGTCCGACTCGACCGCGAGGTCGATCATGGCGCGCGCCGGCGACACGCCGCGGGCGTTCGCCACGTCACGCACGGACGGATTGGGCGGCAAGCCCCTCTCGTAGACGCGAATGCCGTCGTAATCGGGCGCGCGGGGCATCGCGCCGATGCCGCGCCACGCGCTGTAGTCGCCGTTCATGGCCGCCTCGGCCAGGCCATCGCGTGTGGCCAGGTCGTCCAGCGCGCGGCGTTGCTCTGCGATCGGTCGTGTGCGGAACGCACGCCATTGCGGCAACACGTCGAAGGGCAGGCGCGTCTTGAACGAGAGCAGGACCGAGATCCCGCGACAATGGCTCTGGCCGATCAGTCGCCCCCCCGCCGCCGCGATCTCATCGATCTGCGCGAGCATCCGTCGGCCGCCGGTCGCCGTCGCGATGATCCCGGCCGTCATGGGAACCCCGAGATCGACTGCCAGGCGACGAATCTCGCGCCAGGCCGTCTCTGCGATCTCCGGATCCGGAGACAGGACACCCTCCGTCCCCCCTTCGAGCAGACCCCGACCCTTGCGTCGCATGACGCCCGCGAGCCGATGCAGCTCGGACCAGCTCGCCTGGCGCGAGGCGACCGGCCGGTCGTCCGAGGTCTCGTGGTGCTCGCTGCGCGTGGTCGTGAAGCCGATCGCGCCCGCGTCGAGCGCCGCCTCGAGCTGCCCGCTCATGCGCACCAGATCGTCCTCGGTCGCCTCCTGCTCGAAGGCGCGTTCGCCCATCGCCCAGGTTCGCAGTGCCGAGTGACCGAGATTGGCCGCATAGTTGATCGACTTGGGCGTCGCTTCGACCGCGTCGAGGTACTCCGGAAAGCTCTCCCAGCGCCAGGGAATGCCCTCCGCGAGCACGGCCGGGTCGATGTCCTCGGCGCGCTCGAGATTGCGCACGACGAGCGCGCGTTCGGTCCGCCGCACCGGCGCGAGCGTGAACCCGCAATTCCCCATCACGGCGGTCGTCACGCCCTGCCAGCAGGAGTTCGCACCCAGGGGATCCCAGAAGACCTGGGCGTCGAAATGCGTATGACCGTCGATGAAGCCCGGTGTGACGACCCGACCCTCCGCATCGATCTCGCGCCGGCCCCGCTCCGCGATCGCGCCGATCTCGACGATCCGGTTGCCGATGCAGCCGACGTCCGCGTGGCGGGCGGGCGCGCCGGTTCCGTCGATCACCCGGCCGCCGCGAATGACGAGATCCAACGCCAACTCCACACGCTCCGTTCGGTCTGCGCAGACGCGATCGACGCGACACCGACTCGCTCTACTCGATACCCGCTACCCGGCTCTCGCCGCCTCGACCGCGTCCGCCTATTGCGCGACGTAGCCGCCGTCGATTACCAGCGCCGACCCGAGCGCGAAGCTCGCGCGACCGGAGCAGAGCCAGAGTGCCGCCTCGGCGATCTCCTCCGGCTCGGCGATCCGGCCGATCGGGTGCAAGCGCTTCAGCTCCGCTTCGAGCTCGGGCGACTCCTCGATCACGTTCTCGACCATCGCCGTCCGCGCCGTCCCGGGGCAGATCGCATTGATCAGAATGCCCTCGGTTCCGTATTCCATCGCCGCCGTCTTGGTCAAGCCCAGCACGCCGTGCTTGGCGGCGACGTAGGCGGCCTGCCCCGGAAAGCCGATCAGACCCGCACCCGAGGCGCAGTTCACGATCGCGCCGCCGCCCGACTCGAGCATGCGGGGAATCTCGTGGCGCAGGCAGAGGAAGACACCCGTCAGCATCACGTCGATGCCGCGCCGCCACTGGTCGAGTGGCATGTCGGCGACGTGATGGGGCGGCCCCGAGATGCCGGCGTTGTTGTAGGCACAGTCGAGACGACCGAATGCCCCGACCGTCTCCGCGACCGCGCGTTCGACCTCGGCATCGCACGAGACGTCGGTCGCCACGAAGCGTGCCTCGAAGCCCCGTTCGCGAAGCGAGACGGCGAGCGCTTCGCCCTTCGGATCCATGTCGACGAGCATCACGCGCGCACCGCGTTCGGCGAAGAGACGCGCCGCAGCCGCACCGATTCCGGAAGCGGCGCCCGTCACGAGCGCGACGCGCCCTTCGAATTCGCGCACGTCGCCCGTACTCATCCGGGCCGGACCATCACTCCCGGACGCGCCTCCGTCGCACGACCATCCTCGAAGGTCGCCTCGCCGTTCACGAGGGTGAGGCGAACCGGCGCCGGATCCCGCGTCCAACGCCAGGTATGGCCGCCCTCCCCGTCCGGCACGTCGTAGGCCTTCTTCATCGGTCGCACCGCGATCTCGTCGAGATCGAAGACCGTGAGGTCTGCCCGCTTGCCCACGGCGAGCACACCCCGATCGTGCAGGGAGAAATGAGCGGCGAGCTTCCCGGTCGTCGCGTGGACGGCCTCCTCGAGCGTGATGTCCCCCCGCTCGATCACGTAGCGCGTGAAGAGCTCGAGATTCTGGCCAGGTCCGCAGAGCATCTGACCGTGCGCACCCGCGTCACTCACGTTGCCGGCCGCCCGCGGATCCCGCAGCAGACGGACGACCATCTCCTCGTCCTTGTGCCAGGGTGCCATCGTCACCGTCGATTCGAGGCCGTTCGCGAGCAGCCACTCCGCCATCGCATCGGAAGGATGCAGCCCGAGCGACTCGGCGTATTCGCCGAGCGTCACGCCGATCGGGCCGACGTCGTTCGCGGAATTCTGCAGCACCATCGTCTCGCGTTTGCCCGGCGCCCAGGACGAGTACTCGAACGCCTCGTGATCCCAGGAGTGGCGCGCCCGCGCTCGCCAGTCGGGATCGCGCATCAGCGTCTCCTTCGACCCGTCGTTCGGCGCCTCGACCACCTCGTTCCAGACGTAGTCGTTCGACTGGGCGAAGGCGAGCGAGTGGATCACCGAGACCGTACCCGTGATCGGGACGTGTGCGAACGCCGTCCAGAAATCGAATCCCTCGGCGCCGAGCTTCTCGTGGAGCGCGATCATCGGATCCTGCAGCCCGATCGACTTGTGATACTCGAGCGTCGGGATACCACCGTACTGCACGCGAATCGACTTGCCGCGACAGATCCGCGCCAGCCGCTCGACCGACTCGACGCAGGTCATGTTGCGGAAGATGTCGACGATCACCTGGAGCATCGCCCCGTCGTGGCGGGCCAGCGTATCGACGAGCGCCGTGAACTCGGCGTCGTCCGCATGCAGGGTCGGCACCGGACGATCGCGTGCGTCGTAGTCGAAGAGGTTGGACGAGAGCCCGAGCGCGCCCGCCTCGAGCGCGTCCTCGAGCAGCTCGACCATGCGCGCGATCTCCTGCTCGGTCGCTGCACGCTTCCAGGCGTCCATTCCCATCACGGCGAGGCGGATCGCGATATGGCCGACGAAGGCCCCGTAGTTGACCGGTACGTCGACACGCTCGACGAGCGACTCGCGATACTCGGACCAGCGACGCCAGTTCCAGGGCAGCTCGGAGTGAAAGGGCTTCTCGGGAATGTCCTCGAAGAAGGAGAAGATCTTGACGATCTCGTTGCGCGCGGTCGCGTCCTCGGGTGCCGGCGCGAGCGAGAACCCACAATTGCCCATCACCATGCTCGTCACGCCGTAGCCCGAGAGCGGATCGAGCTCGGGATGCCACCACATCGCCCCGTCGAAATGCGTGTGCGTCTCGATGAACCCCGGCGTCACGAAGCAGCCGGTCGCGTCGATCACGCGCTCGCCATCACCCGCGGTGAGGTCGCGGCCGATCTCGGCGACGACTCCGTCCCGGATGCGTACGTCTGCCTCGAATCGGCCAGCGCCGGTCCCGTCGACGACGGTTCCGTTCTGGATCAGGATCGGTGGTCTTGGAGTCGTCATGCTCGGTCTCCCCTGGATCGTCGTCGACCCGCTGCGAGGTCGCCCCGCAGTGAAGGGTGCGCAGGCTGGCGCGGTCTTCCCGCATGCCAGGTCGTCGCCCCCGCTCGGAGGCCGGACGCATGGATCAGGATGCCACATCCCTGCGAGGTTCGGGGAGCGGGCGCTGCCCGGGCGGGCGTGGCTCGGGCTAGTCTGATCCGGTCCCCGTGTCGCGCGCTTCCGGCGGCGGGGTTTCGACGCCCCGTGACGGCAGCGGCATGGAGCCGCGCTCTGCCAGCAGCCGCCGATACTCGGACCAGACGGGCGCAGCTTTCGGGTAGCCGGCGTATTGCGTGAAGTGGATCAGCCACTCCCACAGCTCGGCTTCGCTGATATCGCCGCTCTCGAGCGCACCGCGCAGATGGGCCGCGTAGCCGAGCTTCGAGCCCGCCGCCGCGGCGAGGCTGAGGGAGATCCAGCGACGCTCCTTGGTCGTGAGTCCCGGCCGCGTCCAGATCTGGGCGAATAGATGGTTCTGTCCGATTTCGAGCCAGGGGTCATCCGCCGGCATGTCGGCATAGACCTCGGCCTGGACGTCGCGACCCGAGACCGCCTCGACACGGGCGGGGGCGGGAGCAGCAGCGACCCGGGCGGGCTCCGCCGCGCGCGTCGACTCGACCGGATCGTGGAGCGCACTACAGGCGGTCAACAGGCTGGCTGCGGCCAGAGTCAGGGTCAGAGACAGTCGTCGTGCTTTCATCGCTCGGTCCTCAGATGCAGGCTGCCCACGCGATCGAGCTCGACACGCCAACCGGGCGGCACGACCGTCGTATCGACCGGGCCCTCGACGATCGCCGGACCGACGACGGCGTCGCCCACGCCGAGTCCGCGTCGCGACACGACCCGCGTGTCGACGGGCTCGAGAACACCTGCGACCGAGCCCGCCCCAGGCGCTCCATGGTCGCCGAAGAACGCAGCGCGCGCGACGATTCCCCCGCCACCAGCGACGGCCGGCTCGGCCTCGAGCGGTGGCTGCTCGACCGGCAGGCGCAGGCGCACGCGAAAGGCCGCGTACTCGACCTCGCCCGTCGGCGCGATGCCGTAGAGCTCGTGGTATCGGCCACGAAAGCGGGCCGGGACGTCGGCCAGGCCCTGCGTCTCGGAGTACGGAATCGAAACCTCGTGTGCCTGGCCCTTGAATCGCGTATCGAGGAGCCGCTCGACGACGAGCGCATCCTCCTCACCCGAGACGCCCATCTTCGTTCTCGCCGCCGCTTCCACCTCCCGAAACTGGCGCTCGGCTTCGGCCTCCGTGAGCGCCTCGGCTGCGATCAGATGCGTGCGCCCGTGCTCGGCCGTGAGATCGGTCGATTGCATGCCGATCGCGGAGGCGACGCCCGCTTCGGGCGGCGCGATCACGTGGTCGATCCCGAAATGGTTGGCGACGCCGACGACATGCATCGGCCCCGCCCCGCCGAAGGCGACGAGTGTGTGCTCACGCGGGTCGAGCCCGCGCTGGACCGTCACGACGTGGATCGCGGACGCCATGTTCGCATTGGCGACTTCGTGGATCGCCCAGGCCGCGCGCTCGAGACTCGTCCCGAGCGGTTCGGCGATCTCGCGTCGAAGTGCCGAAGCCGCGGCCTCCGGGTCGAGATCGAAGCTGCCCGATGCGAAGCCGCTGGGCGAGAGGTAGCCGAGCACGAGGTTGGCGTCCGTCACGGTCGGTAGGCGGCCTCCCCGGGCATAACATGCCGGACCGGGATCGGCGCCCGCCGAGCGTGGGCCGACGCGCAGAACGCCCTCCGGATCGAGCCAGGCGATCGAGCCGCCGCCGGCGCCGACCTCGGCCAGATCGATCGTCGGTGTCTTGATCGGCATGCCAGTACCGGCGCGCCGCCCTCCGAAGCTGCCGCGACCACCGACGTGGAGCTCGCGTACGACGGCGGGTCGACCCTCGTGGACGACGCCTGCCTTCGCCGTCGTGCCGCCCATGTCGAAGGAGATGACCCTCGGAAGCGCGTAGTCCCGCGCGAAGCGCGCTGCCGCCATCACACCGGCTGCGCCGCCGGATTCGAGCGTCGCGACGGCTCGCTCGGCCGCGACCTCGGCGGACATCACGCCGCCGGAGGACTCCATGATCTGAAGCGGCGCCGCGATGCCCAGCTCGGCGAGTCCGCCACCCAGGCGGGCCAGATAGCTCGCCATCAGAGGTGCGACCTCCGCCGTGAAGAGCGTCGTACTTGCGCGATCGAATTCACGCATCTCGGGATGGACACGCGCCGAAGCGATCACCACGACGTCCGGCGCGAGCTCGTGGAGGATCGCCTCCATGCGCCGCTCGTGCGCCGGATTCGCGTAGGAATTGAGCAGACAGAGCGCGACGGCTTCGGGCGCGAGCTTCGAGATGCCGAGCGCGGCCTCTCGTGCGCTCGTCTCGTCGAGCGCCTGGATTGCCTCACCCGACGCCCCCATGCGTTCGCGTACCTCGAAGATCGATCGATAGGGGAGCGGGGGCGGTGTGGGCTCGAAATGCAGGTCGTAGCGGTCGTCCTCGACGCGCGCCTCGCGTCCGATCCGGAGCAGATCGCCGAATCCCTCGGTCGTGACGAAGGCGACGCGAGCGCCCTTCCGCTCGATCACCGCGTTGGTGGCGAGCGTCGTGCCGTGGACGACGCGAGCGACGCGATCCGGCGAGACGCCCGTCTCTGCCAGCACACGGCGGGCCCCTTCGAGAACGGCTCGCTCGGGCGCATCCGGCGTCGTGAGCTGCTTCGCGACGTGAAGGCGACCATCGCCCAGGCTGAGTACCACGTCCGTGAACGTGCCACCGATGTCGGCGCCGAGAACGACCCTTCTACTCACGTCGCGACCGCCCTGCCGTAGCGCTCGCGGGCGGCGGCCGGCGACACGTAGCCCTCCGCGACGTCGGTGGCGACGCGTTCGGGATCGCGCGCGCGCGGGTCGCCGAGCCCCCCGCCGCCGGAGGTCGTGAGCACGAAGGTCTCGCCCTCGCTCATGCGGAGATTCGCGGCCTTGGGGGGCACGTCGCGACGACCTCCGTCGGTCGTCACGACGTACTGATCGCCCGCACGCCCCGCGTCGCCGCCCTCGCGCCCGCATGGCGGTCGCTTGACGCGATCGTTTCGCATCGCGAACTCCGTCTCCTGCAGAACGCGGATCCGCGTCTCGACGCCGAGGCCGCCACGCCAGGTTCCGGCGCCACCGGAATCCGGCAGCAGACGCTGGCATTCGAACACGATCGGCAACGTCGCCTCGAGCGGCTCGATCTGCGGAACCGTATTGCGTCCGCCGAGGAAGAAGGAGCCCGTCGCGTTCGGTCCGTCCGAGCCGCGCCGCGCGCCGAGCCCGCCGTACTCGTACGAGAGCAGCAGCCACGGCTCGAGTCGGCTCGGGGCGGCGAGCGTGTAGGGATGGATCACCGAGCTCGCCGCAGCGGCCAGCTCGGGTCGTGCCTGTCCGAGCGCTTCGACGACCGCTTCACAGACCGCGGTGACCGCGACGACGCGCCCGCCGCAGGCCGCCGGCGGATGCGGATCGAGCAGAGAGCCCTTCCGGAACACGACCTCCACCGGCGTGAAGCACCCCTCGTTCATGGGGATCGTCGGATCGACGAAGCAGCGAACCGCGTAGAGCGCACCGGTGAGCGCCTGGGAGAAGCCGGCGTTGATCGCGCCGAGTGCCTGATCGTCGGTCGCCGTGAAGTCGAGCCGAATCCCGCCGTCGGCTGCGCCGACCTCGACCTCGACGCGCACGACGGGCTCGCGATCCTCTTCGATGCCGTCGCCGTCGGTCGTGTAGGCGCCGGCGTAGATTCCGGGGGCGAGCTTGCGAAGCTCGTCACGCATACGCGCTTCCGCGCCCGCCAGGTAGGCGTCGATGCCGGCGCGGAGTCCGCTCGTCCCGAAGCGGTCCGCGAGCGCCTCCATCCGCTCGGCGGCGACGTTGACGCCGGCGACGAGCGCACCGACGTCCCCGATCACGCGATCGGGCGTGCGGCTGTTGAGGGCGAGCAATCGGTGGAGATCCTCGACGGGCTGGCCGGCGTCGTAGAGACGAACCGGCGGCAGCTGCAGACCTTCCGCGAAGACGTCGGTCGCCGCCGGCACGATCCCGCCGGCCGAGCTGCCGCCGAGGTCCGAGACGTGGATCAGCGTGCCGGTGAACCACTCGACGCGTGCGTCTCGAAAGACGGGCCGAAAGACGAGCAGATCGTTCGAGTGGATCCCGCCGCGAAAGCAGTCGTTCATCACGAACACGTCACCCGGTCGCATCTCGTCGATCGCGTGATCTTCGAGCACGGCTGGGAGCGAGCAGCGCAGGCTCGCCGCGTGCATCAGGTTCGTCGCAGTCGAGAGCGTGACGAGGCGCGCCTCCCGGTCGAGAATGCCAGCACATGCATCGGCACCCTCGGCGATCATCGCCGAGTGCGCCGAGTGGACGACCACGATGCTCGCCTCCTCCGCGGCGATGCGGAGGGCATGTCGGAGAATCTCCGCTTCGAGCGGGTCGTCGGCGGCTTGACTGACCGCGCTCTCTGTCATTGCGAGGGAATTCCCTTCAGCCTTCTTCGGGCGTCCCGCCGTAGCGGAGCAGGGTGAACAGGTTCGTCCCGACGATCTCGTCCTTCTGATTGTAGAACGTCTGCAGGTTCGTCTGGAAATAGCCCGGCCCGAGCTTCGTCTCCTTGAGTGGCGAGCAGTTGAGCGTCTCGTTCGTCGAGTAGATTCGATCACCCGGGCGGATCGGGACACCGTAGGCCTGCACGGAGCCCTGCGCGATCGTCTCCCTCATGCCGGGAGGCATGGGAATGCCGCTGCCCTTGTCCGTGGGCTCCCTGGGCGGCCAGGGCTTTCGCTCGGGGCAATTGCCGTCGGGCCGTTCGGAGTCGACGCCCTGATGGCCAGCGCGCGCCATGTTCCACGTGATCAGTCCCATCGGCGGCGCGATCATCCCCTGGTGGCGACTCTTGCGCGCATAATCGGTATCGGCGTAGAGCGGGTTGGTATCCTCGACCATGTCGCACCAGTACGTGACCTGGACCTCACTGACCGGGTAGCCACCCGGTGACTTGGGCGACTCTTTACCCAGCCAGGCCTTGGCGAATCCCGGAATCTCCGGATGCACGTCCATCGTCGGCCGCGCGAGCTCGCGAATCGGCACGACCGGACCGTCGGTCCGCGACGGCATCGCGAGCGTCGCCGTGCCCGTCGCCGCCACGCCGATATGGTTCGAAGCCGAGAGCTCGAGCTTGATGCGCTTCTCGCCCGCCTCCTCGAGCTTCTCGGTGATCGTCCCCTCGATCTTCGCGATGTCACCGGGACACAGCTGATTCAACATCTGCAGACCGGTCTCGCGAAAATCACTCTCCGGGCCGACGAAATCAGTCACGAAGCGCCCGAAGAGAGCCTGCTCGAACATCGTGTTGACGAACATGTCGCGATTGCCGACCGACTTCGAGTAGGCGGGGTCATGGTGATAGGGCATCAGATCACGCGTACCGCAGACCGCCAGAACGAGCGTCTTGACCGTGATCGGAAACTCGAGAACCGGGAGCTTCTGCCCCGCTTCGACGTCTTCCCAGAACCTGGATTCCACTGCTTCGATTCTCCTTGCTCGTTCGCTCTCTGATGTCTCGTCCGATTCGAGGATGCGCGACCGGGTCGCCCCGATCGGACGCGCCGACCAGCGTCAATCCTTGGGCAGGCCCAGGATCCGCTCACCGATGATATTGCGCTGGATGTTGGGGCTGCCGCCACCGATCACGGTGCCGTGCCAGGCCAGCGCTTCGTGGGTCAGGGGTCCCTGCAGCTGCGCTCCCGTCCCCAACAGCTCGAGCGTCAGCTCGCTCATGTCGAACTCGAGAATGCCCCGCTGGAGCTTGTTGATCGCGGTCTCGCTTCCCGACGGCTTGCCGTTCAGCTGCTCGGTGAGATGACGCAGGCCGGTCAGCCGCATCGCTTCGATCCGGATCTCCATGTCCGACAGCCTCCGCCGGACGCCGTCGTCCTCGAGCGCCGGGCGGCCGTTGCGGCGCGCCGTCCGCGCAAGAGCGCGGATATCATCGAGGTGCTGAAGCATCTCGGTTGCCTCGGAGATCCCCGAGCGCTCGTTCGCGAGCGCGCCCATCACGACTCGCCAGCCCTCGCCCTCGGCGCCCAATCTGTTCTCGACCGGTGTCCGAACGTCGTTGAAGAAGACCTGGTTGAAGCTCGCCTTGCCCGAGAGATTCGGGATCGGCTGGATCTCGATCCCCTCGCTGTCCATCGGCAGCAGGATGCAGCTGATCCCCTTCCACTTGGCGACCTCGGGATCGGTCCGGACCAGCATGAAGATGTCGGTCGCGACGTGGGCGGCCGTCGTCCAGATCTTCTGGCCGTTGATCACGTAGTCGTCGCCATCACGGACCGCGCGACATTGGAGCGCGGCGAGGTCGCTTCCCACGTCCGGCTCGGAATAGCCGGTACACCAATAGGAAAGGCCGTCGAGGATGCGTTCGAGGTGCTTTGCCTTCTGCGTGTCCGTTCCGTGCGCGATGATCGCGGGTCCGACCCAGGTCAGCCCCATGAAATCGGTCCCGAGTGGCGGCGCCCGGCGCGCGGACATCTCTTCTTTCAGGATGAACTGGCGCATCAAGTCGCCGCCACCGCCCCCATATTCCGGCGGCCAGTTGAAGCCGACCCAGTGCTTCTTGCGCACGGCTTCGTTCCAGCGCGCGAGAAATGCGGGGTCGTCCTGCGGCACGGGTTCGGGCAGATGCTCGTCCAGAAACGCGCGCACCTCCGCGCGAAAGGCTTCCTCTTCGGGTGTGAGCTGAAAATCCATCCCGTCTCCTCAGCGACCGCCGGCCGATCCGCCACGCGCGATGCCCGCCGCGAGCCGATCCTTGTGAAAGTCCGAGTCGCCGAATATGGGACGCACCCACTTCGAGCGCTTCAGGTAGAGCTGGATGTCGTATTCGAGCGTATAGCCGACCGCTCCGTGCAGCTGAACGCACTCGACGCCGATCCGCGTGAACGCCTCTGCGACATACGCCTTGGCGAGCGAGGCGTAGCGGGACACCTCGTCGGGACTCTGGTCGATCGCCCAGGCTCCGTAGTACAGCAGTGACTTGATCGATTCGGTGTCCACCCATTGATCGGCCAGGCGGTGCTTCACGCCCTGGTAGCGGCCGATCGGCGACCCGAACTGGATGCGGTCCTTCGCGTATTGGACCGTGATCGCGAGCGCCCCCTCCGCGGCCCCGAGCGCCTCGGCCGATACGGCCAGGGCGCCACAATCGAGCAAGCGAGCGAGCATCGACTCGCCGTCCCTCGCTTCGAGGCGCGACTCCGCGTCGAGTCGGACATCCTCGAAGCGAATCGTGGCCGAGCGCTTCGTTTCGTCGAGGCTCGCGTCGCGCACGACTTCGACACCCGCTTGCGGGCACTCGACGACACCGAGCGCGAGCGCCCCGTCGACGCGATACGCAACCACCAACAGGTCCGCCGCGCCAGCGTCCGAAACGAATCGCTTCTCGAAGTCGAGCACGTGCACCGGGCTCTCGGCGCCCTCGGACGTCGCGGCTCGGGAGACGCCGGCCCCGTCCCAGACGTCCTCGGCCTCGAGCACGGCGAGCGTTCCGATCGTGCTGCCGTCGGCCAGGCCAGGGAGCCACCGCGCACGTTGTGCGGCAGAGCCCGCCTCCCGAATCGCCGTGATCGCGAGTGCCTGCGAGACGAGTGGGCTCGGCAGGAGAGTTCGTCCGGTCTCCTCGAGCAGCACCACGAAATCGACCCACGAGAGATCGGCGCCGCCGAATTCCTCCGGCACGAGCAGACCGAGCCAACCGAGCGCCGCCATCTCCTTCCAGAGCTCCGGTGAGTGCGCGTCCGGGGTCTCCATCAGCCGGCGCACCTCCGAGACCGGACAACGATCGTCCACGAATCGACGAACGGCTTCGCGCAGGAAATCCTGCTCCTCGCTGAATCCGAAATTCATGCTCGGCCTCGACCTGCTGGATGCGGCGTCCGCTGAACGGCCGACCGCAAAGACGATTCGGAGTCTCGGCGCTTCGCCCGCGAGCGGCAACAGGGCAGGCACGGGCCGATCGACCATCCGCGGCGGTACGAGCGCCGAGACGAGCTCGGATCGGCCGATCTCCGACCCCCACGGGTGTCAAGCGCCGGATACCGGACGGAAAGTCAGCAATCGCTGCCCCCTTCCGGCTGCTTCCCCTTTATGATGGTCGGGACCTGGGAGGGTTGGGATGGATGCCCGTTGGGGTGCCCGTCCCAAGGAGGAGATCGGCCCGCTCGTACGACAGAACGCGCGTCCGCAGCATCGGATGCCACAGCCGGACTCGACGCAGGGACTCGCGAGACGAGCCCAGCGAGCGGTCGGCCGATCGAAATCGACATCGGTTGGGCGACCGACATCCGTTGATCGTCGATCTCGGCTCGCGTACGACGACGCCTCCCACCAGGTCAGCAAAGTTGAGCGGGTTCGGATGACGCCGCGCAGTGTGGCGTCGACTGGATCGGCGAGCGGGATCCGACGCGCCGGCCATGCGTCCAGACCGGAGCGCCGATCCGGCGTGGCTGCTGATGAGGTTGAGGTAGATGCGAACGAAGATGACGACCAGATCGAGTCTCGCGGCGATCGCCGCCGTGATGCTCTTTCCTTTCTCGGCGAACGCACTGGGCATCTCGATCGTCGACGTGACTTCGAGCGGGGCGAGCACGAGCCTGCTCGACGTCGGTGACGTCCTGACGTTGTCCTTGCGTGTCGAAAACCCGGACAACACCCAGGTCTTCGGACTCGGGATCACGGCCGAGGGCTACGATGCCGGTTCCCAGGGCTTCCCGAGCGACAATCGTCTGATCTTTCAGGGTGGTCAGGCGTCGGAATCCGTCTTCAACGCGATCATCGATCAGGGCGTTCCGCTCGGTGGCCTCGACAACGTTCAGGGTGGCGTCGTCGAGCTGGGTGGGCCCGGCCCGTTGCCGCCTCCGTCGACCCGCATCGTGTCGCTCTTCAGCGGCGTTTCGACCTCGGGCGCCAGCGGCGATGGATCCAGCGACCTCGGCGTCGACGGCGCCGTCACGACCGATCCGGGCGACGTGCATTTCCGCATTTCCTTCGCGGGCCAGGCGCTCGCTCTGCCGGGCGACGTAACGCTCGACTTCCGGGGCGATGCGATCGGCAATGGCGGCGTCCTGCTGCCCTTCGAGGGCGACTCCTTCACGGTCCGCGTCGTGCCCGAGCCCGGCACGGCGCTCCTGATGGGGCTCGGGCTCGCCGCACTCGGCGTGCGGCGGCGCTAGGCCGACCTGACGGCTCGCTCTCCGGCTACGCGCTCGGCGCGCCCGGATCGAGGAACCCGCCGGGCCTCGCGCCGGTCAGCGCGCCGTAGAGCCAGGTCGGCTCTCCGTTCACGATCGTCGCGCGGTAGCCCGCAGGCGGTTTCGTGTAGCGCCAGCTGCCGAAGGGAATGTCGCGCACGGGCTGATCGGCCGGGTGCACGAGCTCGTCGAGGTCGAAGATCGCGAGGTCGGCCGCTTGGCCCGGCGCGATGCGACCGCGATCCGTGATGCCGAAGAAATCTGCTTGTCGTCCCGTGAAACAGTGGACGGCGTGCTCGAGCGTGATTCGACTCGCGTCGCGCACGTGCTCGGTCAGGACATAGGTGCTCTCGCCCGCCGCACACATGATCTGGATGTGCGCGCCCGCATCACTCGCTCCCGCCAGGAATTGCGGCTCCTGCAAGAGCTCGGCGATGCCCTCGAGATCCCGATTGGGTCGCTGGACGGAGCCGAAGCTCGTCCCGACCGTACCGTTCTCCAGCAGCCAGTCGGCGAACACGTCCGAGGGATGGCCTCCGCCTCGTTCGACGACGAACTTGTCGAGCGGCATGCCGCGGAAGGCTTCGAATTCGGCTCGACAATGTCCGACGACGAGCGCCGCGAGATCGTCCTTGGGAAACATCACGA
This sequence comes from Myxococcota bacterium, assembly GCA_965223565.1. Classification (GTDB taxonomy): domain Bacteria; phylum Myxococcota_A; class UBA9160; order UBA9160; family UBA4427; genus UBA4427. The sequence continues at coordinate 489,297 of CBDCWV010000016.1, forward strand.
AGTCGGCGTGATCCCAATCGTGGCGTGCACGCGCCCGCCAATCGGTGTCGGCGAGGAGTGCGTTCTTCCTCTCCGCGTCGGCATTCACCATCTCGTGCCAGGCGTCGACTCCCTGGAAGAGAATCGACCGCTCGAAGTTGATCGCGCCATGCTGAGGCCGGCCCGGCGTCTGGCCCCACAGATCGAGACCTTCCGCGAGGTAGCCGCGATGGAGCTCGAGGATCCGCGCACGCACGGCCTCTTCGCCGGGCGTCGAGAGGAGCGCCGCCCAGAGCGCGCGTACGCCCGTGTCGCGACAATCGCGGGCCAGCTGCTCGAGGTCGTCGGCGAAATAGCGCGGCTCCATCAGCCGCAGTCCGTGCATCGCGATCCGCTTCTCCCGCGCGAGCATCCGGAACAGGCGCTGGCGTTCTTCGCCGGCACCGATCCGGCAGGGCACGGGTCGGCTGGCGCGATCGATGTCCATGTCGGAAGACGCCATGCCGAAGGCTCCGGCCGCGAGCGATTCTGCGAGCACGGCTTCCATCGCCGTCATCTCCACCTCGGTCGCCGGACGCTCCCAGGCCTCCTCCCCCATCACGAAGATTCGGATCGGCGTGTGGCCGACGAGCGGAGCGGCATTGATCGCGAGCGGATGGCGTCGCGCCGCCTCCGCGTACTCGGGCCAGCTCTCCCAGGCCCAGGGAATCGCGCGTTCGAAGGCTTCGGTTGGAAGATCCTCGATGTAGCAGTAGAGGTCGATCAGAGGTTGCCGGTCCCCGGCGCGGATCGGGGCCAGACTATGGCCGCAATTGCCGATCACGCATGTCGTCGTACCGAAGGCAGGCATCGGGTCACAAAAGGGATCCCACCAGAGAGAGCCGTCGTAGTGCGTGTGCTGCTCGATGAAGCCCGGACTCACGAATGCGCCGCTCGCGTCGATCTCGGTCTCGCCTTTCGGCCGCAGACCCGTCTCGACCTCGACGATCCTGCCCCTGCGCACGCGCACGTCGGCCGCGCGTATCGGCCCAGCGGTTCCATCGACCACACGTCCGCCACGAATCAAGAGATCGCTCATGGAATCACCGCCTCGCTTCGCCCGAGCCGCGAGCAGCTAACAGGGGCTAGCTGCCGAGTAGGACGCGCCCGGGCAAGGCTCCCGTGTGCTTGTTCTCTTCGAGTACGACCGCGCCGTTCACGATCGTGGCGACATAGCCCTTCGCATCGACGACGAAGCGCTCGCTGTCGGCCGGAAAATCGCGCGCCAACCAGGTCTCTCCCCTGGCCAACCGAGACTCGTCGATCAGGACGAGATCCGCATAACATCCTTCGCGGATCAGGCCGCGATCCTCGATCCCGTGAACGATCGCCGGCATGTAGGCGAGCTTGAAGACCGCCTGCTCGAGACTCAAGACCTCCGGAACGTAGTCCGTCAGGAGATTCGTCGTGTAGTCTGCGCCGACGAACGAGGCCAGATGCGCCCCGCCATCGCTCGACCCCGCCATCGCAAAGGGCTCTCGCATGACCTCGGCGCAGATCTGGTCCATGTAGGCCGCTGCCTCCGCATCCGTCCTCATCTCGAACCAGGTCTCGAGCTCCTCGGAGAGCGTGAGATCCAGGAACGTGTCGATCGGGCGCGTGCCCGACGCAGCCGCGAGCTCGGCGACCGTCTTCCCCACCTTCGCTTCGTTGGCTGGATCGGCGACGCGCTCGACCGCCAGGTTCTGCCACGTCGCGCCGATCGATTTGCCGGCATCCGACGCGAACTCGGCCTCGAGCTGGTCGCGTGTCGCGGGATCGCGCAGCCGATCCGATCGTTTCGGCTCCGCCAGGCAGAGGACCTCGCGCCATTTCGGCATGTCGTCGAATACGAAGGTGTCGGAGAGCTTGAGATGCAATCCGCCGCGGTTGGTCGCGAATTGCGGATGGAACCGCCCGCCCTTCTCGTTCTCCTCGCGACAGAACTCGAGCGAGCGACGCCAGCTCTCGGGATCTTCGGCCGAGGGGAAGAGCAGATTCAGCTCGACCGGCCGACCCGAGACGGCGTGCATGCGTCGCATCAGCTCGCGATCCGCTTCGTCGTAGCCCCGCCCGAAGCTGCGAGGAATGATCTCGAGCGCCCCGCGGTCGAACTCTGCGAGTACGCTCGCGAGCGCCACGATCTCAGCCTCGGAAGCGTGATTGCTCGGCACCTCGCGACCGTCCTCGCCGACGTGCAGGTCGACCTGCGAGGTCGAGAAGCCGATCGCCCCCTCCCTCATCGCCTGCCGGACGCACTCCTTCATCGCCTCGATCTCTTCCTGCGTCGCCTGTCGCGACGATGCGTCGTCCCCCATCACGAATCGACGCACGGCCGAGTGGCCCACGTAGCTAGCCACGTTGACACCGACCTTGCCGTCGAAGCGACGCCAGTAGTCACCGTGTCCGCCGCCCTCGAAGCGCAATCCCTCGGCCAAGGCCTCGCGCGACATGCCCTCGACGCGGGAGAGCATGCCCGCCAGCCAGTCGACGTCCTCGGGTCGTGACGGCGCGAGCGTGAATCCGCAATTGCCCGCCAGGACGGTCGTGATGCCGTGCCAGCACGAGGGTGTCGCGATCGGGTCCCAATCGAGCTGCACGTCGTAGTGCGTATGAACGTCGATGAAGCCCGGCACCAGGAGCAGACCTTCCGCGTCGATCACGCGCGCTGCCTCGCCGTCGATACGACCGATCTTCGCGATCCGCTCACCGCGAATACCGACGTCGGAGACGTAGGCCGGCAGTCCCGTCCCGTCTACGATCCTGGCACCTCGGATGATCAGATCGAATCCACTGGCTTGCGTCTCATCTCGTGTCGACATCTCGATCCTCGCTTGCTCGCGTTCTCTGGGGCCTCGAGCCCGTTGCACTCGCGCCTTCGAAGTCCCGTTCCCTCGTACTCAGGCAATCGCCTCGCTCTCGCGCAATGTCTTCAACCGCTCGGCATCGAAGCCCAGCTCCTCGGCCAGCACGGCATCCGTGTGCTGACCGAGCGCGGGTGGCGGGCTCATGTCGACTGCGCTCTCGGACATGCGGGGGGCGAACCCGAACATTCGCACCTCTCCGAGCTCAGGGTGAGGCAGAGTCTTGATGAAGCCGCGACTGTTCAGGTGCGGATCGTCGTAGACGTCGACCGTGTCGAATGTCGCCGCACAGGGCACACCGGCTTCGCCGAGCTCCTTCATGACCTCTTGCTTGGTTCGCTCGCGCGTCCACCGCTCGATCTCGTCGTGGAGCGCGTCCGAATTCTCGAAACGCGCCGCGTCCGTCGCGAAACGCTCGTCCGTGACGAGATCGGGCCGATCGATGGCCATGAAGAAGCGGTCGACGTGGGGTGCGGTCACGGTGAGGATGAACGCGTAGTCGTTCGGGCCGAACGGCTTGCAGGGATAGAGACCCGAGGGTGCGGCACCGATCTGGCTGCCATTGCGAGGAACCGCGTCCTTACCCCAGTTGCCACCGTGGGCGATCCGCGTGCGCATGTAGTAGGTGATCGCCTCCTGCATCGAGATCTCGATATGTTGGCCGCGACCCGTTCGCAATCGCTGGACGTAGGCAGCGAGGATCGCCATGCCGAGCTGGACGCCGGTACCGGAATCGCCGATCGTGATCCCCGGCAGTGTCGGCGGACCGTCGGCGTCGCCCGTAACCGAGAACGTCCCCGCCGCGGCCTGAGCACACATGTCGTAGGCGAGGTATTTCGAGTAGGGACCGTCGAGTCCATAACCCTTGATCTGCGCATAGATGATCGCGGGATGGACGCGGGCGAGCGTCTCGTACTCGAGATCGAGTCGCTCGATCACGCCTGGTCCGTAGTTCTCGATGAAGACGTCGAAGCGCGGCAGCAGGTCGAGCAGGACCTGGCGTCCTTCGGGACTGCGCAGGTTGAGCGCGACACTGCGCTTGTTGGCGTTCCAGTTCCAGAAATAGTCGCCCGCGCCGGCGGTCCAGCGACCGGGATCTCCGATCCCCGGTGCCTCGACCTTGACGACGTCGGCGCCGAGCCAGGCGAGGGCCTGCGTACACGAGGTGCCCGCCTCGTATTGGGTCAGATCGAGGATGCGCATTCCGTCGAGTGCCGGCACGATCACCTCCCGGTAGCCCTCTGGGCTCGCACGGACGGTCGGGACCGACCGTGGCTTGTCCGAGCCGAGTCCCCATTCTAGCCTGGGGCGACACGTCGCGAACGCTCGATTCGCTCGATCGCGCTCGGTACTCGAACGGTGGGCGCGTTCCGGCCCTCACTCGCAAGGGGAGAATCCCGACATGGCCCAGCTCGACGGCAACACCCTGATCGCCCGCAGCCTCAAACGGCAGGGCGTCGACAAGATGTTCGGCATCGTCGGCTTTCCCGTCTTCGGGATCGCGGCGGCGGCGCAGGCGGAGGGCATCCAGTTCGTCGCCATGCGCAACGAGCAGGCCGCGAGCTACGCCGCCGGCGCCGTCGGCTTTCTCACCGGTCGTCCGGGCGCGTGCCTGACGGTGTCCGGCCCCGGCATGATCCACGGCATCGCCGGGCTGGCGAACGCGCAGGAAAACGCCTGGCCGATGGTCCTCCTGGGCGGCGCGAGCAACTCCTATCAGGAGGGTCGTGGTGCCTTCCAGGAAGCGCCGCAGGTCGAGCTCGCGCGCATCTACTCGAAATACGCCGCGCGCCCAGACGCGACGAACCGCATCCCCTTCTACTGCGAGCAGGCCGTTCGCACGTCGATCGGCGGCCGGCCTGGTGCTGTCTACCTCGACTTTCCCGACGACTTCCTGTCGGCACAGGTCGACGAGGGCGAAGTCACGATTCCCGATCGCTGTCCGGATCCGCCGCGGCCCCTGGCCGATCCCGCCGACGTGACCCGCGCAATCGATGTTCTGCGCGCCGCCGAGCGCCCCCTCGTGATCGTTGGCAAGGGCGCCGCCTACTCCCGGGCCGAAGCCGAGGTGCGCGCGTTCATCGAGGCGACGCAGATTCCGTTCCTCTCCTCGCCGATGGGCAAAGGCGTGGTCGACGACGAGCACGCGCTCTCGGTCGCTCCGGCGCGCGGCCTCGCGCTCCAGGAGGCGGACGTCGTCGTCCTGCTCGGGGCGCGGCTCAACTGGATCATGCATTTCGGCCTGCCGCCGCGCTTCGATGCGAACGTGAAGACGATCCAGATCGACATTCACGCCGAAGAGCTCGGCCGCAACGTTCCGGCCGAGGTCGGCCTCTGCGGCGATGTGAAGGCCGTCGTCGGGCAGCTGAACGCAGCGCTCGACGCCGAGCCCTTCCGATTCGCAGCAGACGCGCCCTGGCGCTCGGTGCTCGGCGAGAAGGTCGCGGAGAACAAGGCGTTCGTGCAGAACATGATGAACGACGATGCCGTTCCAATGGGCTACTACCGCGTGCTGCGCGAGATCGCGGACCAATCCCCCCCCGGCACGATCATCCAGGCCGAGGGTGCCAACACGATGGACATCAGCCGGAGTGTGTTGATGCACGCGCAGCCGCGCGAGCGCCTCGACGCCGCCACGTTCGGCACGATGGGCGTCGGCCTCGCCCAGGCGATCGCGGCACAGGTCGTCCACCCCGATCGCAAGGTCGTCTGTATCGAAGGGGATTCGGCCTTCGGCTTCAGCGGCATGGAGGTCGAGACCGCCTGTCGCTACCGATTACCGATCGTCTTCGTGATCATCAACAACAACGGCATCGGCATGGGCTTCGACGCACTACCGGAAGACCGCTTCCAGTCGCCGGCTTCGGCTTATACGATCGAGGCCGGCTACGAGAAGATGATCGAGGGCTTCGGCGGCAAGGGCTACGCCGTCCGGACGCCGGCCGAGCTGTCGGCCGCGCTCAAGCAGGCGCTCGACGACGCGATGCCCAGCCTGATCAACGTCCACATCGATCCGCAGGCGAAGGCCAAGCCACAGAAGCACCACTGGCTGACGGCCTAGCAGCGCGCCGCCGCGGAGCGACCCGTCGACCCCGGCACGGCCAGGACCGGGAAGCGAACGTCCCGGGTGGATCGCGGCGAATCGACGAGGAGGGACCCGATGCGACTCCGACGCAACCGCAAGATCCCGAGCGCCCTGCTCGCAGTGATCGTGCTGACGCTCGCCTGTACGAACGGCGGCGATTCGAGCGACGTCGCCGCCGCACCGGCAGACGTCGCGTCGCCACCCCCGAATGCACTCGTGCTCGACGTGCGCACGGCCGAGGAATTCGCCCAGGGACACGTGCCGCGCGCGATCAACATTCCCCACGACGAGCTCGGCGAGCGACACGCGGAGCTCGGTGTGAGCCCCGACCGGGAGATCGTCGTCTATTGCGAGCGCGGCGGTCGGGCGTCGAAGGCCGAGAGCGTCCTTCGGGAGGCTGGCTACACGAACGTCCTGCACCTCGCGGGGGACATGCGCGCGTGGCGCGAGCAGGGGCGGCCGATCGAGCGGCCGTGAGCGTCGGTCTCGGGCGCGTTCCGGCCGACACCATGCGCCGGGCGCTCCGCGGTCAACGCCTCGCGACGAGCGTCGCCGGCAAGCGCGCCGGACCGTTTGCCCAGAAGACCGGCACCTTCTCCCACACGAAGTCCGGGTCGAGCTCGATCCGCGCCAGGCGTTCGACGGCGACCTCGAGCACGACACGGGCCTCGAGCCGGGCCAGCGAGGCGCCGGGGCAGACGTGCGGTCCGCCGCCGAAGGCGACGTGCGCCTTCGGCTTGGGACGGTCGAGGCGGAAGGTCTCGGGATCCTCGTAGACCTCTTCGTCTCGATTCGCCGAAGCCACGCCGAAGAGGATCCGATCGCCCTCGCGCATGGAGTGGCCACGGAAGACGGTGTCCCGGCAGACGGTTCGCACGAGATTCGTGACGACCGTGTCGACGCGCAGGCTCTCCTCGACCGCGTTGGGAATCAGATCGGGTCGCTCGTGCAGGGTCGCGAGCAGCTCCGGCTGGCTCGCCACGCGATAGAGCAGATTCGAGATCAGGTGTCGGGTCGTCTCGTTGCCGGAGATCAGCAGGAAGACGAGCGCGGTGCGCAGCTCGACGTCCGACAACGAAAGACCCTCGACCTTCGTTCGCAGGAGTCGGGTCGTAAAGTCGTCGGGCGGGTCGGGATCGGCCTTGCGCGCGGCGATCATCTCGTCGACGTAGCGGGTGAATTCCGGATGAGCACCTGCCAGGCCCTCGCCGCGCTCGTTTCGATTGAAGCGGGGGTAGTCGCCCTGCACGACTTCGTCCGACCAATCCGCCCAGAGCTGGTAGTCCTCGGGTGGCGCACCGAGCAGCACGGCGATCACCGAGGTCGGAATCGGCATCACGACCTCGCGAACCAGCTCGACGTGCCGCCTCTCGATCGCGGCGCCGAAGAGTTCGTTCGCCAGTGTGCGCGTGAAGTCTTCGACGCGGCCGAGTCGATGGGCCGCGACGGCAGAGTTCACGATCTTGCGCACCTCGCCATGTCGCGGCTCGGGAATCTCGCTGATCAGCATCTCTTCGGGCGGCACGACGACGCCCGGATCGCGCATGCTGGCGCGGAAGACCTCGACCTCCTTGGTCGCCGCGATCAGATCGTCCTGCTTGGCGATGAACCAGGCACCCGTCGAGGTCTTCGAGATCGGCTGCTCCGCGCGCAGCCGGCGATAGACATCGTGGGGAATCCCCTTGGACGTGTCCATCGGATCCCACTCGAAGTCGAGCAGCGCTTCGCTTGCCATCTCGATCCCTCCTACTTCCGCGCGTCGCAGGTCCGCCAGCTCGCACGTTCGCCGGGCTCTCCCACGACCGGCTAGCGGTAGCTCTTCTCCCAATCGGGCTCGCGCCCAGCGAATGTCATCCGATCGTCGCCCTCGACGAAGAAGGTCGTGTAGTCGCGGCGCTCGATACGCCAGCCCGCGGGCGTGCGACGAAGCCTGTCGTCGTACTCGCCCCACATCGAGTAGATCTGCCCCGCGAAGTCGCCCGCACCGAGGTGCACGGCGTAGTAGTTCGTGACGCAATGCGCCTCTTCGCCGGCGACCTCGATCCTGAAATTCAGCACGTTGTGTTGGGTACGCGCGATCGTCTCGCGCGTCATGTTCGCCAGCCCACTGTCGATCAGCGTCTGCAGACCGGGCACCTCCTTGCCGTTGTAGACTCCGACGACATCGTCGGTGAAGACCTCGCCCATGTCCTTCCAGGCATGCCGATCGACGAGCTCGCACCAGCGGCAGAGAAGCTGCTGGATCTCCCAACGATCCTCCTGAACGTCTGCCTCAGCCATGCTGCATCGATCCTCGCGCCCTCGTCTGCGCCGGGCCCGCGCCGGGCCGCAGATCGAGGATACCGAGACCGCCAGCGGGCGCCGCCCGCCCTCTTCGCCGGAGAAAGCGATAGAATCGGGTCGATCGCTCGCGCCGTGGATGCGCGCCGAGAAGATCGCTCGCCCGAGAGAACGATCCGTTCCTCCGAGAGCGCCAGGAGACTCCCCGCATGGACGACATGATTTCGAGCGATTCCCATATCGTCGAGCCGCCCACGCTCTGGAGCGAGCGGATCGACGCGCCCTACCGCGACCGGGCCCCGCAGGTCCGCAGCGAGGCCGACGGCGACTTCTGGTATATCGACGGCCAGCGTTCGATGAGCTTCCTCGGCGTCCAGACGGGCGACCGCTTCGAAAAGGACGCGACGGAGCTGACGACGGTCGCGCGCTTCGAGGACGTGCGCCCCGCCTCCTACGACCCGGCACGCTACATCGGGGAGAATCGACGGGACGGCATCGTCGGCTCCGTCATCTATCCGAGCGAGGCGCTGCTCGCCTACAGCATCCCGGACTCCGACCTGTGCTCCGCGACGATGCGCGCCTACAACGACTTCATCGCCGAGTTCTGCTCCCATGACACGGCGCGTCTCAAGGGCATCGGTCTGATCAACGTCGACGATCCCTCGGAGGCCGTCGCCGAGATGAAACGCGTTCGGGACCTCGGACTCGAGGGCATCATGATCACGGTCCTGCCGCCGGTCGGGCGCGGCTACGACCATCCCATGTACGAAGACGTCTGGGCCGCCGCCGTCGATCTCGCTCTGCCGATCAGCATGCACGTCGCGACGGGTCGCAGCCAGCTCTCGGCGAGCCCGACCCAGACGAGCGTGCAGCAGGGCGTGACGGAGGCCGCGTTCTACCTGCAGGACCATTTCGTCCGGAAATCCCTCGGCGAGATGATCTTTTCCGGCGTCTTCCTGCGGCATCCGAGGCTGCGCGTCGGCTCGATCGAGCACGAGATCAGCTGGGCGCCATTCTTTCTCTTCCAAGCAGACTATCTCTACACGGATCGACCGGTTCGCGGCGACTGGCTGCGCTTCCCGGACGGCATCCTGCCCTCCGACTACTTCAAGCAGAACGTCTTCATGAGCTTCCAGGAGGACAAGGTCGGAATTCGCGTGCGCGACGTCACGGGAGTCGAGGCGCTCATGTGGGGCTCCGACTATCCTCACACCGAGTCGACGTTTCCACGCTCCCGCGAGATCACGGCGGAGATCCTCGCGGACGTTCCCGAACGCGAGCGGAACCTGATCCTGCGCGACAACGTGGCTCGACTCTACGACTTCGACCTGGCGAAGATCGCGAAGCCCTCCACTTCCGCCACGGCGGCAGAGACGCGATAGCCCCGCGCAGCGGCGTATCTCGCATGCGAGCCCGCCCTCGCGATCGATTTCGCCGAGCGAGCCACGCGGAGGGAGCTACTCGAGCGCCGGGCTCCAGGGACTTCGCGCGTTCTCGTAGCCCGTCTTCGGTGGGCCGCTCGGTGGCTTCGGGTCGGGCATCGTCACGACCGCGGGCGCCGACGTCGTGTCGGGCACGCGATCGCACGGTGGCTTGCCCAGCAGCCGATCGACCTCCTGGGTGAGCTGGATCATCTGTCTGTGGACGACCGATTGATTCGCGCCCTGCAGAATCGCCAGGGCTCGACCGTCGGGATTCGTGTAGAGCGACTCGACCTTCGGGCTGCGCGACATGAAGGTCTCGAAGACCGGATATCCGATCCTCCGGATCTCCGAGAGCAGATGCGCCAACACGTCGGCGTCCTCGCCCTCGCGGTATTTCACGCGCAGATCGACCAGGGAGAGCAGGATCCGCGCCGCGTCGCGAGGTCGACCATTCTTCTCGAGCAGCTCGAACGCGCGCTCCGCCTCGACGAGCGAGGCGTGGTCCTTCACGACCACGATCGTGAGGTCGCTCGACAGGATGGCCGATCGCGTCAGCGTCTCGAAATCGCTCTTCGTGTCGATCACGACGTCCCCGGTGCGCTCCGAAGCCAGCAGGATCTCCTGGAGCGCGGCCGGACCGTCGAGCAGCGCCCGGAGCGCGGGTACGTCGCGGCTCGATGGCACGTAATCGACGCCGTATTGACCGAAGCGACAGACGCGCCGCAGACTCTTCTCTCGCAGACCGTCGGCGATCGTCCCGGCCGGCGGCGTCGCGTCCAGGGCGAACATGCGATCGAGCGTCGTCTGGTCGTCGAAGCCGAAGACGAGGACCGGCGCCTCTTCGCGAAGCGCCTTGAGATAGACCGCGAGGTTCGAAGCGACCGTCGTCTTGCCGACGCCTCCCTTGTTGCTCACGACCGAAACGACGCGAAAGGGACGCTCCGCCTGCCAGGGTGCGGCCTGGCCATCGTCCGTTCCGCCTCGGCTCGCCGCCTCCGCACGCCGAAGCGCATCGAGAATCTTGCTCACCTGCGATTCCTTCCCTCGTCTCGGCCGTCCCGGCCACCCCGCCCGCTCGACACCCGAGCGAGCCGCGCTCACCCGCCGCGATGCTCGTCTATTGTACTCGTTTCGATCGCTCGATCGGCGGCCGCCGGACTCCGCGTCACACAGCGGCCTCGACGGCCGACACGTCTGCGCCGAGAAGAGCGAAGCGAATCGGATAGGCAGAGGGCGCGCAGGCAGGCCCCGAGGAGGAAGACGACCGATGGCGCGATTGGAGGGAAAGACCGCAATCATCACGGGCGCCGCACAGGGGACGGGTGCAGTCCTCGCCCGTCTCTTCGCCGAGGAAGGCGCGCGTGTCGTACTCGGTGACGTCCAGGACGAGCGCGGACGTCCGGTCGCGCGAGAGATCGGGGCCGACGCCCACTATCTGCATCTCGACGTGACCTGCGAAGAAGACTGGGCGACAGCTGTCGCATACGCGGACCAGGAGCTGGGCGGCGTCGACATCCTCGTGAACAATGCCGCCATCCTGCTACTCGCGCCGCTCGACGAGATTCGACGCGAGGAATTCATGCGGATCATCGAGGTCAACCAGCTCGGCCCCTTCCTCGGGATCCAGGCCGTCTTACCTTCGATGAAGCGGCGCGGTGGCGGCTCGATCGTCAACATCTCGTCGACCGATGGCGTCAAGGGCATGAACGGCGTCGCGGCCTATGCCTCGAGCAAGTGGGGCATTCGCGGTCTCACGAAATCGGCCGCGATCGAGCTGGGACGCTATGCGATCCGGGTGAACGCCGTCTGTCCCGAGGCCGGCAACCCGAACATGAGCGCACCCTTCTTTCCTGGTAACCCTGACATGACCGACGTCCCCCACCAGATGATGCAGAAGATCCTGAAGGCGCCCGGTCCCGCCATCCCCGGCAGTCGATTGATGGACGTGGCCAAGATGGCGCTCTTTCTCGCGTCGGACGAGAGCCGCTCCTGTACGGCCGCCGATTTCGTCGTCGACGCGGGCCTCACGGCGGGTTGGTACCAGGACGGCGTCCCGAGCGCCTGACCCGAACGCGACATTGCGAAATCGACGCGCGTCCCGACCTCGGACGCGCCACCCCGGCGCCCCCGTGCAAGCGTCTGTGAACCTGCTCAAGGTCCCGCCGCACGAGCGTCGGTATCCCTCGACACGGCTCCGGAGCGACTCCGGGCCCGAGCGGGGGACCGGGTGTGAATCACGATTCGGGTGATACGTCGACGCGTTTCGTCGCTTGGGCCGGTCTCTTCCTCACCCTGGCGTCGTCACACGGTGGCCGTGCGGAGAGCCAGACGTCACCTCCGCGCGCAACGAGCCCCCCACCCTCGACGCGAATCGTCTACGACGGTCGTCTCGGAACGCTGCCGAGCGCGCAGGGATGGGTCTACTACAGCGAGGATCCGAAACCACCCGACGGTCTCGATCGCACGCAGCCGCGTCGGCTCGAGGTCGGCTTCGAGCAGCCGCCGACCGGTGGGCCGAGCCAGGACGACGGCAACTACCAATGGCACGAGATCGCGGGCGAGACCTTCGACTTCGATCGAGATCGGATCGAGATTTCGGTCCGTCTGCGGATCGCGAGCGCCACCCGCTCGCTCGGACCCGACAAGCGAGCCGGGTTCGGTGTCTGGCTCGTCGATAGTGAAGGCGAACGCGTCGCCTTCTTCGCCGGCGAGGAGGAGATCTTCCTGGTCGGCTCGAAACGAGCGCCCTTCGAGCGCATCCCGATCGATACCCGCGCGCGATTTCGTGACTACACGCTCCACGTCGGGGCTGGCCAGGCGACGCTCTCGGTCGACGGTCGGCGCCACGCGCGACTGCCGCGCGGCGACTTCGCGCGCGCCGCCGACCACGACGTGCTCCTGGTCGGCGACGTCACGAAGATCGATCGTGCGAGCTTTGCGATCGAGCGCATGAGTCTCGAGATCTTCCGCCCGAGCGGCCCGCGTGCGCCGGCCGCACGCGCGCCCGCCGAGGAGCGGTGACGCCGCGGGTCGTGTGGGCCCGCGATTCCGCCTGTCGGCCGCGACGTTCCGGGCAAGCGCACGAATCGAGTCTTCGTGCGGACCCCTCGCTATGCTCGCGTCGCGCAGCGGCCCGGACGCGCCATCGCGGCCCCTGCCAGCCATGACGACGCGCTTCGAACAGAGGCGGGAGACCTGCGCGATGAAGTGTACCCCCCTTGATGGACCCTTCGGTGCTCGACTCGAGCTCGAATCACAGCAGCCGCTCGGTCCCGAGGAACGAGAATCGCTCCGCGATGCCTTCGCGCACTACGGGCTCTTGGTCGTTCGCGATGGACCCCTGTCGGATGCGCGCCAGATCGAGCTGCTCGCCACGCTCGGGCGTATCGAGCCCGACGAGCAGGGTCGGCCGATGCGCATGGAGGTCACGAACCAACACGACCAGACGACGGCACCGCCGGGCGAGCTCGTCTTCCACTACGACTACGCCTACGACCCCGCGCCGATCCCCGGCATCTCGATGTACGGTCAGCTGGTCGAGGCAGGAGCCACACCGACGCTCTTCGCGAGCTCGAGCGACGTGCTCGAGCGTCTGCCGTCCACGACCGTCGCGCGGCTGCGGGAGCTCGACGCCGCCCACGCCTGCTTTCTGTATCGACTCGACCGGCCCGAGGAGCGCTCGCGCGAGCCAGACCCCCTCATCCCGCGCGGTCGGCCCGGATGGGGGCCCGATCACTACTGGACGCACCACCCCGCGATCTTCGAGAACGTCTTCGGCCGGGAGACGCTCTTCGTCTGCCAGCAGCACACAGATCGCTTCCTCGGACTCGCGCGCGGCGAGAGCGATGCGCTGCTCGCCGAGATCTACGAGTCGCTCTATCGGCCCGATGCGATCTACGCGCATCGATGGCAACCGGACGACCTCGTGATCTGGGACAACTTGACCGTCCAGCACGCTCGCCCCGAGCCGAACGATCGCGCCCGCACGCTGCGCCGCTACCACCTCTCGGAGACCGACCTGACAGCGGACTATCTCCGCGTCGCGCGCGAGCAGGGACTCGTCTGAGACGGTGTAACGGTCGTCTCCCGAGCGTGCGGGGGGCTCAAGCGACGATCGCGTCGGGATGGCGCGCCTCGAGCGCGCGGCGAACGCCGTCCTTCCAGTCGACGCGACACGGTCCGCCGAGCTCCTTGCGAAGCCGATTGTCCAGCACCTTCATGCCCCACGACGCCTGGCGCCCCGTCTCGACCTCCATCGACAGACCCGTGAGCGACTCGACATAGGCGATGATCTCCTCGATCGTGACGACCTCGTCGCCCCCGAGGTTCACGATCGGCGCCGGCACGTCGGCCTTCAGGATCAACCGCTGTGCCTGCTCCGCGATATCGTCCTCGTGAATCAGCGAGCAGTAGCTGTCGCCCGATTCCGCCCTCGTATACGGCGTACCGTTCTTCATGAACTCGTAGATGATCATCGGCACGCCTCCATGCCCGCGCGCGCCGTAGGCGACGTCGAGCCGCGTGATGATCGTCGGGAGCTCCAACGCGCGCGCCTGGAATCGCACGACCGCCTCCGCCGCCAGCTTGCTCATCGCGTAGTGGGGCGAATAGCCGGCGTAGCCGCCGAGCGCGTGATCCTCCCCGATCGGCGCGTTCGACATCGGGTCGATCCGGTAGACCGAGGAGGACGACATGTGAAGAAATGCCCTGGCGCCCGAGTAGCGCTTCATCAGGAAGCCCGATCCCTCGGCGTTCTCGACGATTCCACTCTCGGGCGTCTTCGGGTCGACGTTGGCGGCACAATGGAAGACGTAGTCGACGTCGGGCAGGTGAGCGAGATCCTCGTCGCCCATCGAGAAGGTGGCCGTTCGAACGCCAATGGCCTCGAGCTCCTGCTTCGCGTTCGGATCGGAGAAGCGTGCCGCCGCCCAGACTTCGTTCTTCTCGACCAGCATCTCGGCGAGTGGACGCGCGACCTGACCGGTCGCACCGGTCACGAGAATTCGATGTCCCTCGAGCATGTCGATCTCCTCCTCTGCCGAGCCACGTCGTCGACCGAGAACGCTGGCAGAACGGAGGGTGGCCTGCAATCGTAGACGCATGGCTTCGAGGGTCGACCTGCCGCTATCCGATCTCCTCGTACTCGACCTGACGATCGCGCGCGCGGGTCCGACCGCCGTCCGCCAGCTCGCCGATTGGGGCGCGGACGTCATCGCCATCGCGGCGCCCGAAGACGCGTCGGAGGATCGCAGTCCCGCGGCGCCCGAAGACGCGTCGGAGGATCGCAGTCCCGCGTCTCCCGACGAGCTGAACCTGCATCGAAACAAGCGCAGCCTCACGATCGACCTCAAGCGAGCCGCCGGTCGCCGCCTCCTCCATCGTCTCGTCGAAGGCGCGGACGTGCTGATCGAGAATCTGCGCCCACCCGTGAAGAAGCGCCTGGGCTTCGACTGGCCGACTCTCTCCGCACGAAATCCGCGTCTGGTGATGGGCTCGATCTCCGGCTTCGGACAGGACGGGCCCTACGCCGAACGTGGTGGGGTCGACCAGATTGCCCAGGGGATGGGAGGCATGATGAGCGTGACGGGCCTCCCCGGACAGGGACCCGTTCGAGCGGGGGTCGCGATCTCGGATATCGCCGCCGGTCTGCAGCTCGCGATCGGGATTCTGGTGGCCTTGCACGAACGAGAGCGGACGGGTCGCGGGCGCTACGTGCACACGTCGCTCCTCGAATCGATGATCGGCGTGCTCGATTTTCAGGCGGCGCGCTTCACCGTCGCGCGCGAGGTTCCGCCGCAGGCCGGCAACCACCATCCGACGATGGGGCCGATGGGCCTGTTCGAGACGAGCGACGGCTTCGTGAATCTGGCCGCGCCCTGGGGACGACTCTGGACGGCGTTATGCGAAGCGATCGAGCGCCCCGAGCTCGCTCGGGATCCGCGATTTCGAGCCGTGGCCGACCGCGTCGCCAATCGGGCCGAGCTCGACGCGGAGATCGCTGCCTCCCTCACTTCGCGTCCGACGGCCGAATGGGTCGAGCGCTTGAATGCGGCCGGCGTTCCAGCCGGGCCCGTACACGACGTCGCTCAGGTCTTCGCCGATCCCCAGGTGCGCCATCTCGGCATGGCAACGCCCGTCGAGCATCCGGTCCACGGACGAATCGACATCCTGCGCAATGCGACGCGGATCGAGGGCGTGCCCGATGCGATCCGCCGCCCATCCCCCGCGCGCGGCGAGCACAGCGTCGAAATTCTCACGCAATTCGGTGTCGACGCGGAAGAAATCGCACGACTTCGGGCGGATGGGGTCGTCTGAGGGCCGGGACGTCGATCCGCCTGCGACCGATCTGTTGCGATAGGCTGGGGAATATGTCGAAGGGTATCGAAATCCGACCGCTCGACGCGCCTTTCGGAGCCGAGATCCTCGGGCTCGACGTCACGGGCCGCGATACGAGCTGGCACGCCGCGCTGGCGAGCCACCAGCTACTCGTCGCGCGAGAAGTCGTGCTCGAGGCGGACGACCAGGTCGCACTGCTCGAGACGTTGGGACCACCGCTCGTCGAGAATCCAGCCGGGCGCGCCTATCAGTTCGTCTCGAATAGCCACGTCGAGGGCATTCTCGGGGACGGACGGTTCGCCTACCACTCTGACCACGCGTTCATGCCCGACCCGATCGACGTGATCTCGTTGTATGCGCTCGAGCTTCCGGCCGCAGGGTCCCAGACGCGCTTCGTGAATGCGAAGCGGGCGTCGGAGGCGTTACCGCCCATCCTGCGGACACGCATCGGCGACCGGTACGCACGCCACGTGATCGACCCCACGGCGCCAAGTGGCCGCGTGGCGATCGACTCTCGTCGCTCTTCAGACGACCTGCCTCATGCGAATCACCCGATCCTCTCGATCCATCCCCGCACGGGCGACGAGATCCTCTACGTGAACGAGCAGCAGACGGATCGAATCGATGGCCTCGCCGCGTCCGAGAGCGACGAGCTGCTGCGCGCGCTCTTCGACCACCTCTACTCCGGCGCCTTCGGCTACGTACACGAATGGCAGCCGAACGACCTCCTGATCTGGGACAATTTCGCGCTGCAGCACGCGCGTGACGCCATTCCACCCGACACACATCGGACGCTTCGACGCGTCTCGATCGGCGGCACGTCGGTCTACGCGTTCTTCGAGGCTCACGAGAAGTGGTCGTTCAAGGAGGGGACCGCCCGTTAGCGGGCGGGGCCGACTCCCGGTCCCCGGTTCCGAAAGGCACGCCCCGCCGGCTTGCGCCGAGTCGGCTGCCCGCGCCCGCTGAAGCTGGGCTCAGGCGAGGTCGATCCAGGCCGTCTTGGTCTGCTGGTACCCACGCAGGCTCTCGAGACCGGAATCACGCCCGTAGCCCGATTCCTTGAAGCCACCGAAGGGCGCGGCCCAGTGCAGGCGACGATAGGTGTTGACCCAGACGGCACCGGCCTGCACGTCGCGCACGAAACGATGGGCCCGTTTCAGGTCTCGCGTCCAGACGCCGCAGGCCAGCCCGTAGCTCGTATCGTTCGCGATCGCGAGCGCTTCGTCGTCGTCCTCGAAGGGAATCGCGCAGGTGACGGGACCGAAGATCTCCTCGCGACAGACGCGCATGTCGTTCGTCGCGCCCCGAAAGAGAGTAGGCGACACGAAATACCCCTTCGCGAGCGCGTCCGCATCGTCTCGGCCTACGAAGTTGTCCGGGCCGAAGCGCCCGCCAAACGCGAGCTCGGCGCCCTCCTTCAGCCCGAGCTCGATATAGTGCTTCACCTTCTCGTATTGCCCGTCGAAGGCGATCGGCCCCATCGTCGTCGCCTGATCGAGCGCGTTGCCCAAGCGGACGTGCTCGTCGACGTGCGCCGCGATCCGCTCGATCAATTCATCGTAGATCGACGCGTGGATCAGCAGGCGAGAGCCCGCGACGCAGGTCTGCCCCGCACCGCCCGTGAAGACCGCGTTCGTGCTCGCACCCGGCACTGCCAGCTCCATGTCGGCGTCGGCGAAGACGATATTCGGCGACTTGCCGCCGAGCTCGAATGACAGCTGCTTGAGCGTCGGCGCGGCGCGTTCGCTGATGATGCGTGCGGTCTCGGTCGACCCCGTCATGGCGATCTTGCGTACGTCGGGGTGACGCACGAGCGCGTCGCCGACGACCTCGCCGACGCCGGACACTACGTTCACCACGCCCGCCGGAAAGCCAGCAGCGTCGAAACACGCTGCGATCGTCAGGATCGAGGCAGCGGCCTGCTCTGCCGGCTTGAGCACCACGCAGTTGCCCGCCGCGAGAGCGGCGCCGACCTTGGCGGCGAGGATCGCAAGTGGCGAGTTCCAGGGGACGATGATACCGACGACGCCGAGAGGCTCGTGGCGGACGAAATTGTGCGAGAGCGGACTGATCTCGACCGTCTGTCCGTGAATCTTGTCCGCTTGCCCGCCCCAGTAGTTCATCATCTCGACGACCGAGGGCAGATCACCGGGAATGGCCTCGCGAATCGGCTTTCCATTGTCGCGACATTCGATCGTCGCGAGCTCCTCCGCGTGCTTCGAGATCTCGACCGCAGCCGCCCGCAGTAGCGCCGCGCGTTGCATCGCGGGCAGCTCGCGCCACGGCCCCTCGAAGGCGCGCTTGGCGGCCGCGACCGCGGCGTCGACATCCCGCGCGTCGCCGTTCGGGATCTCGAGCCACGCCTCGCCGCGAGACGGATCCACGCTCGCGAGATAGTCGCCATTCGCCGGTGCGACCCGCGCCCCGCCGATCCAGTTGTCGATTCGGTTGCCGGAGAGCAGTGGGGCCATGGTGTTTCCTCTTCGTCTTCGTCGGGAACGCCGCGCTCAGAGCTCGAAGCCGTATACGCGCGCCGCATTGCCGGCCAACACGGCGTGCTTGTCTTCCGGATCGAGCCCGCGCGTCAGCTTCGCGATGTGCTCCTTCGAATCGGGCCAGAGCGTCACACTATGCGGATAGTCCGACGAGTACATCGTCGTCCGCGCCAGCCGCGGCGAGCCGGCCCGGATCAGGTCGTAGCCCACGTGATCGTCGAGGCTCGTCGTGAACACGTTCTCGCCGACGAACGTGCTCGGTGGCACGTCGAGCGTCGCCGGTGCCCAGGCCTTCTGTGTCTCCCACTCCTGATCCATGGTCTGAAGCCAGAAGGGGATCCAGCCGAAATTGACCTCCGCCGCGACGAGCTTGAGCTTCGGGTGGCGCTGGAAGATCCCGGCGAAGATCATGTACGTGAGCGGTCGCACGGCGGAGAAGAAGCGAGCGGCGATCCCGGGAACGCTCACCTTCTGCTCGACGAGCTCGTCCCAGTCCTGGTCGGGCGGCGCGCCGCCGAAGGTGCGATGGAAGCTGAGCGGAATCCCCGCATCGGCCGCGGCGGCCCAGAGCGGCTCGTAGTAGCGATCGTTGTAGGGTCGCGACGGCATGCCTGGGATGAAGCCGCCCCGCGCGCCCTTCGCGACACATCGCTCGAGCTCGGCGAGCGTCGCATCCATCCCGTCGTCGGTCGGGAGCAGCACGAGGCCGACGATCCGCTTCGGGTCCGCCGACTGGAACTCCTCGAGGATCCAGTCGTTGTAGGAGCGCATGCAGGCCATCCCCAGCGCGCGATCTTCGGTCATGTAGGTGAAGATCGACTGGTTGGGGTAGACGACGCAGCCACCAGCCACACCGTCGAGCTCCATGTCGGCCAGGTGTGCCGCGCCGTCGTAGTTCCCTTTCAGGATCTCGTCCCAGGACAGACCATCGAGCTTGTAGTCGTCCTTCGCGCGACCGGCCATCGCCTCGATCCCGAAGGTCCGCTTGGGCGGTCCGCCGTCGAAGCTCCAGCCATCCCCGCCGTCGGCCCCCTTCATCATCTTCGGTGCCCGATCGCGCATCGACGCCGGAACGCGATCGAAGACGTGGGGCGGTTCGTTGACATGGTTGTCGGCAGAAATGACGATCTCGCTCATCGGGTAGCCTCCTCGCGCTTCCGGGCGCCAGGAGATCCTAATCGCCTGCAGCAGCCGGGTCGAGCGCGGGCCCGCATCACGCGCTCGTCGCCGGATCCGAGTCCCGGTCCCGATCGCAATGCCGCGGACCGCCAGGCCGCACTACAATGCGCGAGGGGCTGGTATCTGCCGGCCCGCCCCCACCAACGAACCCGAGTGGGAGGGAAGAGCCGATGCGCGCAGCGGTCATGCACGAGACCCACAAGCCCCTCGTCGTCGAGGACGTCGAGATCGAGGCACCCCACGCGGGGGAAGTGCTGGTCCGGCTCGCCGCCTCGGGCGTCTGTCGCTCGGACCTGCACGCGCTCGAAGGCGAGAGCCCCGTCTCGAAGCCGCCACTCGTACTCGGTCACGAAGGGGCCGGCATCGTCGAAGAGGTCGGTCCGGACGTCACCGGCCTCGCCAAGGGCGATCCCGTCGTGATCGCACTCTATGGCCCGTGCGGAGCCTGCAACGAATGTCGCTCCGGCGACATCACGAATTGCTGGAGTGAGACCCGGACGCATAACATGTACGGCCGCATGCCGGATGGAACGACGCGGCTCTCGCTCGCCGGTCGCGCGATTGCGCCGATGTGCGGATCCGGCTCGTTGGCCGAGTACTCGGTCGTGCGCGAGGCGCAGCTCGTGAAGATCGAGCCGGACATTCCGCTCGATCTCGCCTGCCTGGCCGGCTGTGGCGTCACGACCGGAATCGGAGCCGCGCTCAACATCGCTCAGGTGCGGCCCGGCAGCAGCGCCGCCGTCATCGGCTGCGGCGGCGTCGGGCTGAACGTGATCCAGGGCGCGCGCATCGCCGGCGCCGCTCGCATCATCGCCTGCGACACCCAGACCACGAAGCTCGATCTCGCCTCGGATCTGGGCGCGACCGATTGCCTGCACATCGCGCCGGGCGCGTCGATTCGCGACGCGATCAGGTCGATCGTGCCGGCGGGCGTCGACTACGCGTTCGAGGTCGTGGGACATACGCCACTCGTAACCGAGGCCTTCGAGTCGACGCGAACGGGCGGAACGACCGTCATGGTCGGTGCCCCACCGCCAGGCACGGAGGTCACGATCGACAGCCGCGTGCTCTTCTCCGACCGCAAATTGCTCGGCTGCATGGGCGGCGGCAATATTCCCGCGCGCGATATTCCACGCATCATGCGCCACTACCGACAGGGGAGTCTCGACCTCGAGAAGCTGGTCGAGACCCGTCTGCCGCTCGCGCGTGTCAACGAAGCGTTCGACGCGTTGCGCACGGGCGAGACCGTGCGAACGGTGATTCAACCCTGAACGCGAGGGGCGGCGGCCCTTCGACGAGGAACGCGACCATGATCGATTTCAACCCCCAGTACACCCTCAAGCCCCTCGACGCGTTCATCGCGCGGACGTCGGACCCCAGACACCTCGCGATCCTGGAGAACTTCAAGGAGCACCTCCTCGCCGAGATCGCAGGCGACGTCGACGCCATCATGGCGACCCAATGCGCCGAGCCCCGATATCACTTCTACGGCGCCGGCACCGGCGATACGGGACCCAAAGGGCAGCAGGAGGTACGCGCCTTCTATGAGAACATCTTCGAGCAGGGCTACAACAAGCTGCGCTACGACACGGACCGCTTCATCGTGCAGGACCACGCCCTCTTCCACGAGGGCGACATGCACATCGTGTTTCCTGGTCGCGCGCTCGTCGCAATGGGGATCCCCGTCGACGACGAAGACGCGCACTACGTCTATTCGTACCGGCAGGCTGCCGTCTTCCATTACGACGCCGATGGCGTCTGTACCGGAGAGGACACCTATAGCGACGGCACGCTCACGCCGGACCGGATCCGCAAGCTGACCGAGGCCGAGGTCGCCACCCTGCCTCCGAATGCCCCCAACCTGTGAGCCGCGATTCGCGATCCCCCGCCGGTCGCGGTTTGCGCGGTCGCCAGGCGCTCTTCTCCTGGCTATTGACGGTCGGATTCGCCTGGAAGCTCCTCGGCGATTTTCTCGGGCACCGCGTCGAGGGACGACTGCCGAGCGCAGCCGAGGTCGGCCTGGCTGCACTCGCACTCCTCTCCGCCGGGGTGAGCATCGTCCTGACCATTCGCTGGGCCGGTGCGCAGGCCAGCCCGCGAGAGCACGGGGCTCGCGAAGCCGCAGCCGGATCCGACGCGGCCTCCGGCGTTCGAACGGGCCGGCGGCGATTCCTGCTCGCGTTGGCTGCCAGCGGCGGGGGAATGATCGCCACCCTCGCCGCTGCGATCTGGCCCAATCGACGCTGGGGGACGGTCACGGGCCGACACATCTTCGCCGTACGCCCACCCTACAAGGCGCCGGTCTCGCGCGATGCCTGGCGCGGATCGAAGGTCTCGAGCTACCGCCGACTCGGGCGGACCAACGCGTTCGTATCCGATATCTCGCTCGGCTCGGGCTCGAGTACGGGCGGTCGACAGACTCTCGAGGTCGCGCGCGAAGCGATCGACCGCGGCATCAACTACTTCGATACTGCGCCTGACTACTCCGAAGCGGGCTCCGAAGCGCGCCTGGGCGAGGCGATGAAGGGCCAACGTGACAAGATGTTCGTTGCGACGAAGTTCTGTCTCCCGCACGGTCACCTCGGACCGGGCTCTTCCGTCGGGGAGTACATGCGCGCCGTCGAAGGGAGCCTCGAACGTCTCCAGACCGATTGGGTCGACCTCGTCCACATTCATTCCTGCAATAGCGTCGAACGACTGCTCGACGAAAACGTCCACGAGGCCTTCGATCGTCTGAAGGATCAAGGCAAGGTTCGCTTCCTCGGCCTGTCGACCCACACGCCCGATCTCGAGACGATCGCGAACGCCGCGATCGAGAGTGATCGTTTCGATGTGATGATGCTCGCCTATCACTTCGGTGCCTGGCCGAGTCTGGCGAGTCTGATCGATCGCGCCGCCGCTCGGGATATCGGCGTCGTCGCCATGAAGGTCCTGCGCGGCGCGCAGCACCGTTTTCTCGATTGGTCGCCAGACGAACGCGACTCGTTCACGCAGGCCTCGTTCAAGTGGGTGCTCTCCAACCCGAGCGTTTCCTGTCTCGTCATCTCGCTCTGGGAATCGGGCCAGCTCGACGAGTTCCTGTACGCCTCGGGCGCCTCCCCGCGCTCCGAAGATCTCGCCGTACTCGAGCGCTACCAGGCACTCACGACGGGATCGCATTGCCGTCAGCATTGCGGCCTCTGTCTCGAGCATTGTCCGGCCGGCCTTCCGATCGACGACATCCTCCGGTATCGCATGTATTACGAGAGCTTCGGCGCCCAGAAGGAAGCCTTGCGGCTCTATGGGTCGCTCGAACGAAAGGCCGACGTCTGCGCCGGCTGCGATGCGCCCTGCGCGAAGACCTGCCCGGATGGTCTATCGATTCAGGAGCAGCTTCGGGGCGCCCACGCATTGCTGGAGATGGCCTCCGGTCGAGAAGGGCCGCGCCCAGGCGTCGCATGACAGGAGACGAGCACGGATCGGAACGATCGGGCTCGACCCGAAGCAGGAGCTGGCGTGGCGGGACGGCACTCGCGCTGCGAACGGCAGGCAGCTTCGCGCGTATCGCGAGCGATTCCATCAGTGAGCGGTTCGGTCGCGCGTTGCCCCGTACGCGGACCCAGATCGCGCGGCCCGAAGTCCTGAACGGATTGATCCGCGAGCACGTGCCCAGAGGCGAGCGGCCGCTTCCCCAGATCGAACGCGTCTCGCTACCGGGCATCGACTTCGAGAGCAGCAACTGCACCAACTTCCTGCTCGAGGTCGAGTTCGGCGCAGCCGCCGAGCGGGACGCACAGGAGCCGCTGCCCCGAACCCTCTACGTGAAGCTGCCCTGTGACGCGCTCGCGACCCGCTCGTTCGCGAATACCCTGGGCTTCTGGCCGCTCGAGTGCACCTTCTGCGAACGCGTCGCCCAACACGTCCCGATCCGCGTCCCTCGCGTCTACGCCGCCACGACCCGTGGCGCCCGTTTCGTGTTGCTGCTCGAGAATCTGCACGAGATCCCGGGCGCGAGGCTCTTTCTCAATCGCGACATGGCTGCAGGGACGACACCGGAACGCGCACACCGCGTCCTGCACAGCTTCGCCCGGATGCACGCCCATTTCTGGGGCTGGAGCGAAACGGAACGTGAAGCGATCCTTCCGGCCCAATACAACACGTTCACGTCGCCGCGCTGGCGCGACATCACGCATGCCATGAATGCCGCCGCGCTCGCGCCAGCCGCGCGGGCGGCGCCAGCGCTGGTCTCGGAGAGCGTGGCCGATACGTATCGCCTCGCGATGCAGCGTTGGGACCGGCTGCTTCGGGCCTGGTATCGCGGACCACTCACGCTCATCCATGGCGACAGTCATCTGGGCAACTGCTTCGAGTATCCCGCACTGCCTGGGGGGCATCTCGACTCGGAGGATCGAGGGAGCCAGAGCGAGGATGCACTTCGCGTCGGGTTGCTCGATTTTCAGGCGGTTCACTGGAGCAAGGGCATGCGGGACGTCCAGTACTTCATGATCAACTCACTCGAGTCCGACGTTCTGGAAGCGAACGAGCAGGCCTTGATTCAGAGCTATTGCAGCGCACTCGCGGATCACGGCGTCTCCCTGTCGTACGACGAAGCATGGGAGCAGTATCGTGCCTTCTCCTTCCAGACGCTCCTCGTCGGCGTCGTGCCGCTCGGTCTCGGCTCTCTGACGGAACGGAGCGAAACCGTCCTGACCGTCACGCGCCGCGCCGCCGCGGCGGTCGAGCGGCTCGACTTTCGCCGCTGGCTCGAGGCTCTCCCGGCATGAACGGTATTGCCGACGCGAGCCTGACGTGAAGCGAAAGCGCAAGAGGCAATCGCGCAGGACCCCGGACGCTGCAAGCTACGCGGCCTTCGTCGATCATCCGCGCTTCGGGCGCGGACCCCGCCTCACCGGAGTCGACCCCCATACCGAGCCGCACCCCGAGATCGAGACCGGTCCCCATTTCCACTGGCATTCGCCCCCTGCCGTGCGGGTCCCGGGAACCGCCATCGTCGCCGATCTGTCGCGCCAATCCCGCGCGGTGGTACCCGTGACCCACTATTTCGACGTCGTCCGCCGATGTCGATCCTGCCATCGCGACTTCCTCTATCTTCGCGGAAGAACAGGCTTATTGGTACGAGGAGCTGGGGTTTCCGCTCGAGGCCGATTGTGTCCGCTGTGTCGAATGCCGCGCCGAGGCGCGAACGCTGGTCAGACATCGTGAGCGCTACGAAGAGCTCGCACGAACCGATCGCCACGGTATCGAGGAGATGCTCGAGATGGCCGAGTGCGGCCTATCGCTCCTCGAAGCGGGTGTCTTCGGACCTCGCAGCCTCGAGCGCATCCGCGCCTTGCTGCGTCGCGCAGCGCGAGAATCGAATCGACGAGAGAGTGCCCGACGTCGCGCACTCGAGTCACGCGCTTCGGCGCTCGGGAAGATCGACGGGTGAATCGAGCGCGCTGGCACAGGGTGAAGGCGACCCGCGCCCGCGCTGAGTAGGACGCAGGCCGAGCGCGCCGTCTAGATCGCGGCCTCCTCGACCAGCCGGGCGAGCTCGTCGTCCTCGATTCCCAGCCAATCACGAAGCACCTCGCGATTGTGCGCCCCGAGCGTCGGACCGACCGCGCGATGGCGGCCCGGCGTCTCGCTCAAGCGCGGAACCGGAGTGACGAAGCCGAGCCCGCCCATCTCGGGATCGGGAAGGGTGATCACGCTCGCGCGCTCGCGGACATGGGGATCGTCGAGGAGCGCTGCCAGATCATTCACGGGCGAGACGGGAATTCGGATCGCATGGAAGGCCTCGAGTGCGTCCGCGCGTGTACGCGAGGCGATCCAATTGGCGACGGCCGCGTCGAGCTCGTCGGCAACTGCGAGACGTGCGGCCGAGCGCCCGAAGCGCTCGCGATCGGCCGGCGTGTCGCGACCGATCAGAGGGAGAATCCGCGCGACCTGCGCGTCCGTCGTGCCCGAGAGTGCCAGCCAATCGCCGTCCCCGGCGCGATAGAGATTGCGCGGGACGCCACCCGCAACACGGCTACCCATCCGACGCGGCACAGGGCCCTGGCCGTCGTAGTTGACGAGCGGAAGCGCCAGGAGCTGAAGGATCGGCTCGAACATCGAAACGTCGACGTGTTGCCCACGGCGGCTGCCGGCGGCCTCGCGATCGCGGGCATAGAGCGCCATCAGCGTGCCGATTACGCCAGAAAAGCCGGTCAGGGTGTCGCCGAGCGGAAGCGAGGGCACGAGCGGTGGACCGTCGGCCTCGCCGTTCATGTGCGCGAATCCTGCGAACGCCTCGGCGAGCGTGCCCGCGCCGGCGCGATCGGCATAGGGTCCCGTTCGCCCATAACAGCTGACACTCACGACGACGAGTCGCGGGTAGCGCGCCGCGAGCGTCTCGTACTGGCAATGCCATCGCGTGAGCAGGCGGGCCGTCAGGTTCTCGACGAGGACATCCGCCTGCTCCAATAGGCAGCCGAAGATCCGCTGGCCCTCGTCGTGATCGAGATCGAGCGTGATCGCACGCTTGTTGCGCGAGACGAGCGCCCATTGCGGCGATGCGCCGTCGCGGCGGACGCCCATCCGTCGCAACGGGTCGCCCTCACGCGGCTCGATCTTGACGACGTCGGCCCCGAAATCGGCGAGCGTGGCGGCGATCTGCGGGGCCGCCAGAAGATTCGTCAGATCGAGGACCTTGAGTCCGGCGAGTGCGGTAGGAGCTGCCATCTCGCCAGGCTAACACCGTGACCTCGGCGTGCGTAGCCGAGTCGCGTACACTGGGCGGGAGCAGGAACTTCGCACGTACGGGGAGGAGAAGCCCATGACCCGAATCTCGATTCTCGATCCGACGGCGCCACCGCCCGACGCCGTCGCAGATCCCGGTCCGCCGCTCGCAACGCATGGCGTCGAGGGATCGCGGTTCGGGATCCGCTTCGATCTGACCTGGCGTTCCTTCGACTGGGTCCGCGACGAGTGGCGCCAGCTACTCGAGAAGGAGGGCGCCGAGGTCGCCGACTGGTGCGCGGGGGATCGCACGGGCGAGGCGGCCGAGGCGACGCTCGAAGCGCTCCGCGATTTCGTCTCGAGTCGGGAGGTGCTCGTCTCCGGGCTTGGAAATTGAGGGAGCTGCACCTCCTGGACAGTGCACGACGCAGTCGTCGCGCTCCAGGCGGGCAAGACGGCGGTCGCCGTCGTGACTTCCGAATTCGAGGCCCTGGCGCAGACGATGGCGGCGAATGCTGGCCGCTCGGGACTCCGCGTTCACGTCCTACCCTACCCACTCGATAGTCGTCCCGAGAAAGAGGTACGCGAGATTGCAAGAGAGCACTTTCGACCGCTCCTGCGGACCCTCGGGCTGTGAGATCGACTGGCTCGCGAGCCAGCGACTCGAGGTCGACGACGATCCGGTCGCGTTCGCCAGGCTCGCGACCGATGCAGGCTGGGGCGACGGCCTCCCACTGATTCCGCCGACGGAGGAGCGCGTGCGCTCGTTCGTCGCGGCGTCGGATCGCTTTCCGGACGAGCTGCTGGGCATCCTTCCCCCACGCGACGGACGCTGCACGGTCGAGAAGCTGGCGATCAATGCCGTGATGGCGGGTGCGCCTGCGGAGGCGATGCCACTTCTCTGCGCGGCAGTCGAGGCCTGCGTCGATCCCGCGCTCGATCTCTTCTCGCTCAACACGACGACCAGCAGCGTCACACCCGGTCTCTTCGTGAACGGGCCCGTCCGCCATGCGCTGGGGCTGCCGATGGAAGCGGGCTGCTTCGGGGGTGTCGCCGGTGTGGCGCCGGCAATCGGACGCGCCCTCCGGCTCGTGATGCGAAACGTCGGCGGCCAGAAGATCGGCGAAAACTCGAAGAGCGTCTTCGGCCAGCCCGGCCGCGTGACCGGGATCGTCGTAGCCGAGTGGGAGGAACGCTCTCCCTGGGCACCGCTCGCGGAGCGGCGTGGCGTGGCCGGCGACGCGGTCACGGTCTACGGCTGTATCGGCACGATGGATATCGCGGACGTCGCCGCCGATACGGGCCGCGTGCTGGTCGAGCTGATCGGAAAATCGCTCGCCTACCCCGGCACGAACGCTTATGTCAGCCATTGGGGCGCCGAGACGATGGTCGCGCTCGCTCCGCCCTGGGCCGATCTGATCGCGAGCGACTTCGGATCGATCGAGAACGTCCAGCAGGCGCTCTGGGAGCACGCCGCGCATCCGATCGATTTCTTCCCCCTGCCCCATCGCCGATGGCTCGAGGAACGAGACCGCGTCGACCCGGCGGGAATCGCTCATCTGGTCGAAAGGCCCGACGAGATCCTCGTTCTCGTGTGCGGCGGCCTCGGCAATCTCCACGCCATGGGCCTGCACAATTTCGGACCGACGCGAGCCGTCACGCGGGCGATTCGAGAGGCGGGCTGACGCGCGTCAACCCGCCGCCGAGCGTCTCGTAGTTCGCCGGCTCGGGTGCAATCTCGGAGAGCGAGCGAATCGCAGACCCGTCACCCGCAGCGCTTCACTCGATCGACGCACGACGGGGCATGGCAGTCAGGATCGCAGCCGCGATCACGTAGCCGACGATCTCCTGAGATCCCTCGATCAGGATCTGGCGAACGGGGCGCATCGCGAATCCGTGATGGCTGGCGAGCGTGAGTGCCAGCAGCCCGAGACCGAGGACGAAGCCCCACAGAACGGCCTTCCCGATCGTCTCGACGCGTAGCGCTTCGAGGATGACGCCGAGCAGGACGATCTTGACGAGGGTTCCGACGGCCATCGTGACCCACACCATCGGATGTGGTGCTGGCAGGTCGGCCGGATCGAAGCCGGCGTCCCGCATCCACGGCGTTCCGAAGAGCGACTCGCCGTACCAGAAGAAGCCGAGCGCCTGAAGGGCGATGAACGCGACGAGAACGGCTAGCGGATTGATCGTTCGCATGGTGAATCACTCCTTACGCCGATTGTCCGATCGAGATGCTAGTCCGCTTCCGGGCGATGCGAAAATCCACGCGAGATAGCCGATCAGTAGTTCCAGGACCGACGGATGCTCGAACTTCCACCCAATTGCACCAAGAGCACCGCTCCGAGGCACACGAGCAGGGGAAATCCGGCGTCGGGAGCCTCGACCGGCGCCAGTAACGTATTCGTTGTCGCCCCGACGTAGAGGACGTTGAAGCGACTGTCGGCGGCGTTCCCAAAGCGGTCGTAGCAGACGA
Source organism: Myxococcota bacterium (assembly GCA_965223565.1). GTDB lineage: Bacteria > Myxococcota_A > UBA9160 > UBA9160 > UBA4427 > UBA4427. The sequence goes on from CBDCWV010000016.1 coordinate 518,135, forward strand.
CCGTCGCCACGTCGCCGACCCACGACTGGGAGACGCATCGGCGATCACTGCTGTTGTAGGAAGTCACGAGGAGTGATCCGCCCTCGAGTGGCTCGTCGCCGAATCCGTCGAAGTCGAGCTCGTATCTGCCGGTCCCGATCCGACTGACCGCGATCGGCCCATCGGCCGAGTTGAACGAGAAGGAAGGACTCGGCTCGTAGCCAGAGCTCGTGGGAAGCTCTGCCCAGGCGAAAGCGAGGGGCGAATCTTCCGCGTCGGGTCGCAGGTACAGAACGTTGTACGGCGAGTCGACGAGGACGCCGGTGGGTGAGGTGCATCGCACACCGACGGTATCGCCGATCCAGATGCTCACTTCGCAACGCGTGTTCGAGAAGCCCGTCGCCGAGACCTGCACGTGCCCCGAGTTGAACCCGGTCGTGCCGAAGCCCGCGAACTCCATCGCATAGACCCCCGCCTGCGTCCTGGTTGCCAATATCGTCCCACTCGAATTCTGCGATCGCGTCGCGAAAGGCGTGTAGGAGGGAAGCTGTTGCGCATCGGCCCAGGCGAAGGCCACGGAGGTGGCTTCGGGGTCCTTCTCGAGAAAGAGGAGCGTGAATGCGACATCGGCCGCCGCACCGTTTCGGTCATAGCAGTCGACACTGACCGTCTCGCCGAGCCAGGCTTGGATCTTGCAGTAGCTTCCGGCCGGCGGATTCCACGCCGTGACCTGAACGTGTCCTTCTCCCGGAACGCTCACGAGACCCGGAATCGTCACGCTGTAGCTTCCGATCGAGTGGCGCACGACCGATGGCAGCGCCCCCATACTGTTATGCGCGAGGAAGTCGAGCGCGGTGTAGGACGCCGCCGTCGGCAGATTCGCGAGCAGAAAGGCGTAGTCCCGCACCCAGGCCGTCTTGGGAGGCTTGAGCGCGAGCAGCGCGTAGGCCGAGTCTGCCGGGCTCCCCTCGTCGTCGAAACACCGAACATCGGCGGAATCCGTGCCGAAGTCGGCCAGCAGACACATGCGCTCGTCGAAGCCACGCGCGGAGACCTGGATATGCCCGCGGTTGATGCCGATCGCGTCCAGCCCCTGCCACTCGAGGCTGTAGACGCCCCTACCGGTCCGCGTCGCAGTCACGCCGCCGCTCGCCGCATTGAACGATTCCTCCGCGGGGGGCGCGTAGCTGCTCGACAGAGGGCTGTCCGCGAGAGCGAACGCGAGGCCGCCCCAGTCGGGATCACCGCGAAGGGAGAGTGCCACGAAGAACGCATCGACGGCCCGGCCCGACGGATCGTGACAGCGAACGTTCATGCCATCTTCGAAGGTGCTCCAGACCTGGCACCGATTCGGGTCGGTACCGTAGGCCGTCACGAGATCGATTCGATTTCCGGACCCGACGGCATCGAGCGCCTCCCAGCGAACGGAGTAGCTCCCGACGCGATGACGTTCGATCGTCACGGGTCCGCTGGAACCGGCGTTATACGCGTAGAGCGCATCGGCCGTGTAGCTCGAAGTCGTCGGCTGCGACGCCCAGGCTAAACCATAGGAATTCGGGTGATCGTCAGGCCGCAGGTAGAGAACGGTAAAGCGGCGGTCGGCTGGGGCGCCTGCGGCGTCGAAGCATCGAACGTCGACGCTGGCCGCGCTCCAGAATGCGACCTTGCAGGCGCCGGGTGACGCCCCGAGTGCGCTCACCTGGACGGAGCCACCTCCGTTCCCGATTCCGCCCACTCCCTCGAATTCGACGCTGTAGCTACCCGTCGTCGCACGCGTAATCGTGATGGCGCCGCCGCCGTCGTTGTAGGAGGAATAGGGATCGGGCGAATACGCCGGATTCGTGGGCTCGTCCACGCGAGCGAATGCGTAGCCCTGATCGTGGCTCGCGCTCGGGACGGCGTGCAGACAAGCCGCAAAGAAGAAAAATCGAACGAGGTGAAGCGTCGCCCTCGATTCGATTCGCATCACCTCGCTCCTTCTGCGACGTTGTCCGGGCGGCGCGATTCGATCGATCGACTGGCGTATGCGACCGGATCGTTCGGTCGAAACGGCACGCGAATACCGTGGACGGGCTTGAGATGACACTCTCTCGTATCCTGCTCGTGGCGACGCTGATGCTCTTTGCCTCGCATCCGGGCTGTGTCGCGAGGTACGGAAACCGGCCGACCGAGCCTGCTCGCCATGCCGCGACATCGCCGGAGCCAGGCGATGCGCTGCGCTCTCTGATCTCGCTGGCCGAGGATCATCAGGCGAGAGGGGACTTCGACGCCGCAAGGCCGCTGCTCGAGCGGGCAAGAGAAATCGCCGAACGGCTCGGGGATCCCGTCTCGATCGCGACAGTCGAATCCGCGACGGGCAATCTGCTCCTGGCGATCGCCACGCCGGACGAAGCGATCCAGCAGCTCGAACGGGCGCATTCGCGGATCGAACGGCTCTTTGTGAGCTCCGACGAGCAACAGAGGCAATCGCGATCGCTGTATCGCCTGCGCGCGGCGATCTCGATGAATCTCGCCAATGCGCTCGTGGACTCCGCGGCCGTCCATGGCGACGAAGAAGATCCTCGCGCACGCGCATTGGTCCTTCACGACGCCGCGGCACGGGATGCCGCCGCCGCGCACGCGACGCGAATCCGCGCTCAAGCGCTCGCCAATGGGGCGCGCCTCGCGGTCGAGCTCTCGCGAGCCGAGGCAGCAGATCGATTGGTGGCCGCGAAGGCGGCGATTGCCGCCGTCTCGAACGCACACGTCCGCGCGAAGCTGCTGCTTCACGTGGCGCACAGCGAAGATGCGTTGTCCGCCGGCGAGTCGACGGACGCGACGGTTCGACGAGCCGCGCGGAACCGGATTGCCGCGACCGTCGCCGAAGCGATCGAACAGGCACCGCAGAACGATCGACTTCGCGCCTATGGACTCGTCCACCTGGCTGCGCTCTACCAGGAATCGAAACGCCTCGACGAGGCGGCCGCACTCGCGGAGCGCGCAGTTGGAAACGCACGGCGCGTCGACGATGCTCTCCTGCGCTGGCGGAGCTGGCTGCGTCTGGCGCGGATCCAGGCCGCCCGGCAGCGACGAGACGAAGCGATCGCGGCCTACGCCGAGGCGCTCGAAGCCGACGACTCGATACGATATCGCCGCTCGATCATCTACGACCGGTCCGCGAGCGTCACGCCCGAGGCGGCGCGCAAGATCCAGCTCGAGTTCGTCGATCTCCTGCTGCGGCGCGCTGCCGAACACGATCGAACTCAGGTCGAAGCGATCCAGGCCGATCTCGAGCGGGCACAACACGCGATGGAACGCCTCAAGGCCGCCGAGCTGCGCGATTACTTCGACGACGAGTGCGTCGACGCAGCGCTCCGGCGCGGCGTCGACGTCGCGCGCGTAGAAGAGGGTGCGGCCCTGATCTACCCGATCGCGCTCGAAGACCGCCTGGAGCTGCTCGTATCGGGGGCCGAGGGCATGCGCCGTCGTTCCGTCCCGGTTCCGAGGGCCGAGGTCGAACGCGTGGCACGGGAATTCCGCGTCGCGCTCGAAGACCAATTGACGCGTCGGTATCTCAAGCCGGCGCGCACGCTCTACGATTGGCTGATCGCCCCACTTCGACCCGAGCTCGCCGTGCGTGGCGTCGAAACGCTGGTCTTCGTACCCGGCGGCTGGCTGCGCGCGATTCCGATGGCGGCGCTGCACGACGGCGACCACTTCCTGATCGAGGACTTCGAGGTAGCCATGACGCCGGGCCTCGAGCTGACGGACCCGCGCGCGCTGAACCGTGCGGACACACTCGCCTTTCTCGGCGGTCTCTCGCGCTCGGTCGAGGGCTTCGACGCCCTGCCCCACGTCGAGAGCGAGCTCGCCGCGATCGCTGAGCTCTTTCCCTCGAAAACACTGCTCAACGAGTCCTTCGTGCCCACGGGTATCCACGAGGAGCTCAGCCGCAAACCCTACACGCTCGTCCACATCGCGTCCCACGCGGAATTCCCGAGCCGTGAGGCCGCCTTCATGTTGACCAATGAGGGGCGTCTCTCCGTCGCGGCGCTGACGGACTACGTATCGCTCTTCGCGGATCGCTCCCAGCCGCTCGAGCTGCTGATGCTGAGCGCCTGCGAAACGGCGCGGGGCGACGAACGCGCTGCCCTCGGCCTCTCCGGGATTGCCGTCAAGGCGGGCGCGCGTAGCGCGATCGGCTCCCTTTGGCGCGTGAACGACGAGGCGGCGCGAAGACTTGCCACGAGCTTCTACCAGGCCCTCCGTGAGCCCGGCACCTCGCGCGCTGCGGCGATTCGTCGCGCACAGCGGCAGCTCCTGGCCGACGACGCGCTCCGCCATCCCGTTCATTGGGCGGCGTTCATCCTGATCGGCACCTGGCTTTGAGTCGACGCGGTCGGTCGTGGCCGCGCACGACGACGCGCAATCGAGCCGATCACGAGGCCGCCGAGAAGGAGTGCGAGGGATCCCAGCGGCTCGGGCAAGGGCGTCGGATCGCAGGCATCTCCGCGCGCGTCGCCGTCGGTGTTCCTCTGATTCGCGTTGGCGACGGTCGGGCAGTTGTCACACAGGTCGCCAATGCGATCCTCGTCGACGTCGCTCTGGTCCCGGTTCCAGATCGACTTGCAGTTGTCACACAGGTCGAAGATGAAGTCCTGGTCCTGGTCAGCAGTCGGCTCCGACGCGTCACCGTACCAGAAGGTGACCAGGTTGATATCGGGATCGGGGTCGTTCGCATCCGTGGCGAGGCGATAGACACAGCAATCCGCCCCGGATTCGGCGGCCTCGACATACCTCAAATCGATGAATCCGCTTCCATCCGGCGGCTCGGCGAAGCATTGGCCGACGGAAGGCGTTCCGTCGTAGAGCCACCGGAAGTCCGATGCACCCTGTGACGTCGACACCTCCTGATCGTTGTCGTAGGTGTTGCAAGTGCCCCCTTGTGCTTCGACGAAAGGATCGATCGGCATGTTCGGATCGAGGATCTTCGTACTACCGAGCTTGAAGTCGCATTCGTCCCCGATGCCGTCTCCATCCTGATCGGCCTGCCCCAGCTGGAACACGTGGGGGCAATTGTCGACCACATCGACGAAGCCATCGCCATCCGTATCCGTCCCGCCGTCGCAGACGTCACCTACGCCATCGAGATCGCTATCGAGCTGATCCGGATCGAAATCGAAGGGACAGACGTCGCAGGCATCCCCGATCTCGTCCCCGTCCGTATCCAGACCGATCTCTTCGAACGACGTCGGGCACGGATCGCAAATGTCGCCGCGGCCATCCCGATCGAAGTCCGATTGGTCGGGATTGGGAATCGCGGGACAGAGGTCGCAGAGGTCCCCCACGCCATCGGCGTCCAGATCCGCCCCGTTGCCCCCTTTGAATCGACAATCGCAATGATCGCCGACGCCGTCGCCGTCGCAGTCGAATTGTCCCCGCGGCGGCCCTCCATTTCCGTCATTGAACGGATAGGGATTCCAGTTGGGCTCGAAAGGACACGTATCACGACAACCGACACCCTGATTCGCGGCGCAGGGCTGCATACCTCCTTCGTCGAGGACGGAATCGCCATCCGTGTCGGGGTCGACGTCGTTCGGCAGGCCATCGCCGTCCATGTCCGCATCGCATTCGTCGCCGAGGCCGTCGAAGTCCGTATCGCGCTGGACCAGCCCCACCTCGGACAGATCGGTGCGAAAATTCCGATCGAAGGGACAGTTGTCGCAAGCGTCGCCGACCGAATCGCCGTCGAGGTCCGTCTGGTCGGGATTCCAGACCGTCTTGCAATTGTCGCGGCAGTCGGAGTTCGCCCCGGCGTTGCAATAGGCGCCGGCGGAGACCGTGTCGAGGACCCCGTCGGCGTCGAGATCGTCGGAGTCGCTCCCCAGATAGACGAGCCGAATTCCGACGAAGGAGTACTCGAGCGTCTGCGACGTGAAAAAGCCACTCCAGGATCGGCTCAGCTCCTCGACGCCACTCAGATAGCCGCCGCCTCGTGCGAGCGTCGAGGCTTGTCCCGGGATCGTGTCCGTCTCGTCGAGCCACTCCCAGACGTTCCCACCCAGGTCCTGCAGGCCGCCAGCGCCTGCAATGAACCACTTCGCGGGGTTCCTGGTCGACCCGACCCTGGTCGGTTGACCGTCGAGGCAACCGCGCTGGAAGTTCGCGACGTTCTCGAGCGAATTCGAGACCCGCCCCTGGGCATCACAAACGACCGCAGCCGGCGTGCCCGATGTTGGATATTCGTTCCAGAAGACCTCTCCGGAAAAAGGCTGTCCGTAGGCAGCCTTGTACCATTCGTCTTCGAGGGGAAGCGCGAACGCTCCACCGGCATAGACCGGTGGGCTCGTCAGCAGGTTGTAGGAACCGAGCTCCGTATCTCCCTCCGGCAGCGCGCCGTTCTCGAGCCAATTGACGTAGCGAAGCGCATCGAGCCAGCTGACGTAGTTGACAGGATGCCGCGCGCGATCGGGCTTCGACGCATATTTTCGACCCGCCGGCGCCGATGCATCGAAGTCGATGCCGCCCACGCCGGTCGTCGTCTGGGAGGTGCTGTATAGGCCCAGCTCGTTGGCGCCGCTCGGATCGACCGCATTTAGAAAGCGTACGTACTCCGCGTTCGTCACCTCGTAGCGACTCATCCAGAATTCATAGGGAACGGCACCGAGGTCGTGACCCATATGGGGATCGGGATCATTGCCCGCTAGACCGATCGGAACGAATGCGCTCAGATCGACGTTCTCGAAGGTCGGCGTCGGAGACGCTCCAACTGCGAGGCGCCCGCCCAGCTTGCGCGGCGCCACACGCAAGCGTCGATTGTCCAGGATCTCGTCCTTCAGCTCGAAGAGGCCGACGCGCAGGTCATACCCGTCCGTCCTCGGTGTGTTGACGACGAACTCGATCTCCGCGATTTCGAGCAGCGTGGCCGTCGGTCCGAAGAGATCCGGCGTCGTCGCCGCGATCCGGTCGATCCGCCCGGGAGCGTCGAGGTCACTCTCGGTCGACACCAGCAAGCCAGGTCCCATGACGGCGTCGAAGCCGACTGGGAGAAGGGGAGTGACACCGACGAGATCGAGCTCGTTCTGGAGATCCTCGTCGAAACGGACCGAGACCGAGTATCGCGAGATCCCTGCATCGTCTGCGCGAATCGAAACCCGAGCGACGACGCGATCACCGACGGCCGCCTCGATCAAGGGACCCCCGACGCGCCCGAGACCCGTCGTGGAGCGCCACTGAACCAGGATGTCGGGCGCCGCGCCGGCTATGCTCGAAGCGAGCAGCACGAGGCCGGCGACGACGAACACCAGAGCGTCGCGTACACGAAGCGAGATCAACATGGTGAGCTCCTGAGATCACAGCCGCCGCTCGGTCTCTCCGATCGAATGGTCGACAGCATAGTTGGATCGGATCCGGTGCGCGTATCGGATCACGCTATCGAGTGTCGGCCTACGACGACGATCATCCCGTGGGGTACATCGCCCCCGATCCGACTACGATCGATCGTCGCGGCCATTCGCGAGCGTGAGGTGGCCCTGCGGTCCGTTGATCTCGCTGACTCGCAGTAGCGCGAACGCGGGATCCAATCGGGTTCTCGACTACGATTCGCTCCTGTGGACGCCGCCCAAACGCGGATCGGGTCGCGTGGTGTCGTGCCACGACGCGCCAACGAGCGAGCGATTCGATGCATGAACCGCAGATTTTCCCGGGTCGACCGACCACACGAACGATTCGCGCGTCGCGTTTCGACTCGACGCTCGCAGCCCTGGCCGGCTCGCTCCTTCTGCCCCTGCCCGTCGTAGCCCAGTCGAACATCGCGACCGACGACACGCTCCCAGGCGTCACAGCCCGAGCGCTCGCGGGACCCGACTACACGATCGGCGACGATGAGGGCTTGCGGATCGGCGATACGCGCTTCCACAGCTTCGACCGCTTCGGTCTCGCGACCGGCGAGAGCGCAACCTTCACGACCGAGACGAGCGGCGTGGCTCGTTATGTCTCGCGCGTGACGGGACGCCAGGCTTCCATCATCGACGGCACCATCCGATCCGACGAGCCGAGCGCCGCATTCTACCTCGTCAATCCGAACGGCGTGGTCTTCAACGAGAACGCCCGCATCGAGATCGCAGGCGAGGTCGTCGTCTCGACGGCTGACACCCTCGAGCTGGGTGACGCGGAGGGCCTGTATCACGCGAGCGATCCCGGACGTTCGATCCTCTCGTCCGCCCCCGTCTCGGCGTTCGGCTTCCTATCCGACAGGCCTGCCCCGATCCAAATCGAGGGGAGTGGTCTGTCCTCCCGCATCGTCGATATCGATGCCGTCGTCGGGGCGCCCATCTCCCTGATCGGCGGCGATCTCGAAATTCGCGGTAGCGGCGAGCCGGACGAGCTGACCTTCGTCTATAGCCGCGGCGGACGGATCAATCTGGCAAGCGTGGCGTCGCCCGGAACCGTCCGGGTCGTCGAGCGTGGTCCCGGAGTCGGAGCCCCTGACCTCGAGCTCGATCTCACGGGCTCGCGCGGAGACATCTTCATTGGCGACGGCGCGGTCGTAGCGAGCGGTGGTCCCGACCCCGATCAGCGTTCGCTGTCGTCGCGCTTCATCCCAACCCCGCCGAACGGCTCGGGCGACATCGTCGTGCGCGGTGCCGACCTGGTGCTCGAAGACGGTGAGATCCGGGCCCTGACCGTCACCCATCGCGATGCCGGTCGCATCGACATCGAATTGACCGGGGATCTGCTGGTGCGCTCGGTCGATCAGGTTCAGACGACGGGTATCTCCACGATCAGTGGATTCGAGCAGGATTTCCCGGCCGAACGCGTTCGGAACGCGAGCGTGCGCAAGTTCTATCCCGAGGGTCCGCTCGACATCCGATTCGGACTCGGCGAGCCGGACGGCACGGGCACGGCTCCCATCTCGGATCTGCTCTATCGAGCGACCGGCAACGGAGGGCCCATCAGTATCGTCGCCGAGAACGTCCGACTGAGCAGCGCTGCCGAGATCATCAGCTCGGCGATCACGGGCGCAGACGCAGGCTCGATCGAGATCGTCGCCCGCGACACGATCGCGCTCGATGCTGCCGGCCAGACGGGTCAGTTCGGCTCGGTCATCTCCTCGTCGCGTGGGGGCGGCGACGGCGGTGCGATCTCGATTCGGGCCCAGGAGCTGGTGTTACGGGATCAGGGACGGATCCTGTCGGAGATCCGCGAGGGCGGCGACCGGGGCGGGGACATCACGATCGAGGTCGATCGGCTCCTCGCCTCTGGCGATTCGCGCATCGACTCGAGCACGCGCACAGCGGGCAGGGGTGGAGATCTTCAGATCGATGCCAGCGAGTCGATCTCGCTCTCCGGCGCGACGAACCGAGTTTCCTTTACGGGTATCAGCACGATCTCGGAGCCCGAGGGCTCGGGCGATGCGGGGAGCATCCTGGTCGCGACGCCGACGCTTCGCATCTCGAATGGCGCACGCATCACGACGACGTCACTCGGTGAGGGCGACGCCGGCGTGATCGATCTGCGCTCGGGCACGATCCGACTGACCGGCGCCGAGATCACGGCCGAGAGTCAGGCGGGCCTCGGTGGTGACATCTACGTGAACGGCGGACCGATCGAGATCGAACCGGACGGCGGATTGCGCTTCGACGCACCCCCCGGCGTCGACGCGGGCACGCTCCTGCTCCTGCAGGACAGCGTCCTCAGCACGAGCGTGAACGGCGGTGGCGGCCAGGGCGGTGACGTCGCGATCGCCACACGGAACCTCGTCCTGAGCGAGAGCCGACTCCTCGCCCGCGCGATCGATGGCGCCGGGGGCAACATGCGGATCGAGGCGAACGCAGTCGTCGTCGACGATCCACGCGACATCGACGCCAGCTCGCGCCGATCCGAAGACGGAACGATCGAGATCACGTCTCCGACCGTGAGCATCCGAGGAGAAGCAACGGATCTGCCCGCCGAAGTCGTCGACGCCACCACACTCCTGCGCGAACGCTGCGCGGCCCGATCAGGACAGGCGACGATCAGCCTCGTCGTGCGTGAGCGCGCGGGGCTACGCACCCCGCCCGACGGCCTGCAGACAGCGCGGATGTCTTCGGGGATGACCGGGGCACTGGATGCGGACGGTCGCGAGGTTTCTTCTCCCGAGCTCGTCCTCCGGCTGCACTGTCGGGGCTAGGCCGACGCCCGATGAGGTCGCTCCGCGTGTCTTCGACGCCCGTCGCCAGGATCGTGCTCCTTCTGACCTCGTTCCCATTCCTCGCGTCGACATTTCTCGTCGCGCGCGCCACGGCGGCCGCGGATCGACTCGATCCTCCCTCGATCGGCATCCGGCCTTCCGAAGAGCGGCTTCCCGAGCCCGCTCTTCCCGATGACGCGGTCGCCCCGGCCGTGTTGCCGCCGGTTCCGCCGACGAGCGACCCAAGCGGTGGAGGAGCGCAGGAGCCCGGTGAAGCACGCTCGTCCGCGCCGACGACTCTGATCGACGCCGTCGTGTTCGACGGCAACACGGTCGTCGACGACGAGACACTCGAGCGGATCGCTGCACCCTTTCTCGGACGTGCGCTCGGCGTAAGCGAGCTCGAGTCGCTACGCGACGCGCTCACGATGGTCTACGTCGAAAGGGGCTACGCAACCTCCGGAGCGGAGCTACCCGCACAGATGATCGAGCGCGGTGGAACGCTCCGCGTCGAGATCGTCGAAGGCCGTCTCGCCGCGGTCCAGGTTTCGGGAAACGAGAAGATTCGAGACGTCTATGTCTCGGGTCGCGTTCGCGCCTTGCGAGCGGGACCACTCCACCTCCCGAGCCTCGAGGCGCGGCTTCGACGCCTGCGACGCGATCCACGCTTCCGGGCGATCCACGCCACGCTGCGGCCTGCCGCCCGGAGCGGCGAATCGATCCTCGATGTCAGAGTCCTCGAGGCACCGGCCTACACCGTGTTCGCCGACGTGAACAACCGACTGGCGCCGAGTCTCGGAGAGGTGCGCGGCGGCGTCGGCTTCCAGCATCTCAATCTCTATGGGATGAGCGACCGATTCGTCGCCCAGGTCGACTTGAGTGAGGGCGGCACGAGCATCGACGCGACCTACGAGATTCCCTTCAATCGATTCGATACCCGCGTCTGGCTGAACGGACGCTACAGCAAATTCGACCTGGTGAACGGCATCGGCGAGGACCTCGACATCGAGAGTCGCTTCTGGGGCGCGGAGGTCGGACTTCGTCAGCCTTTTCATCCCACGACAGGCCTCGAGCTCGACGTCTCCCTGTCCAGCACGCTACGCGAGACGGATCTGCGCTTCCTCTTCGGGAGCCAACCCTTTCCGATCGCGGGAGCACCGGACGGCAAGGCGCGCGTCGCCGCGCTGCGCCTCGGTACGGAGGCGATTTTCCGCAGCTCGAATCAAGTGATCGCCTTGCGCTCGGGCGCGAGCCTCGGCGTGCACCTTTTCGGGTCGACCCGCAACTCGGGACCGACACCCGATTCGCGCTTCGTGAGCTGGCTGCTGAGGGCGCAGTGGATTCGCCGCCTCGATCCATGGTCGATCGAGCTGGTCGGTCGCGGTGACCTCCAGCTCGCGAACCGCCGTCTGCTCAGTCTCGAGCAGTTCTCGCTCGGCGGCGGCGGAAGCGTTCGGGGCTATCGACAGAACCAGCTCGTACGCGACGAAGGCGTCGTCGGCAGCTTCGAGATCCGTGTGCCGATCTGGCGTTCGCCACTCGGAGATCGGACCTGGCTGCAGGGCGTGACCTTCGTCGACGCCGGTCGAGGCTTCAGCCGACATGCCGACGCGGAGCCAGCCGAATCGCTCGTTGCCGTGGGCGTGGGCGCGCGCTTCGCGCTCACGGAATTCGGCCACGGCGAGATCTACTACGCGAAGGCGCTGCGCGACTTCGATCAGGACGGCGACAGCGCTCTCCAGGACCGTGGGCTCCACTTCCGATTCACGGCATCCTGGCCTTGAGCCCCGAGCCGTAGCCGACGAGCGCCGCGGCCAATTAGTGCTGCGGCCAACTAGGGAACCTCTGCAGAACCCGCCCAACATGGTACAACCGCTTCGGGGGGGCAGAGAGATGTCGAAGCAGCAGACTTTCGCGGGCGAGGCTTGGAAGCGGAAGGGCAAGGTGACGCGCCGAGAGCGTTTCCTGGCCGAGATGGACGCCGTGATCCCCTGGGATCGTCTCTTCGAGCTGATCCGACCCCACTACTACGCCCCGTCGGGTCAGGGCCGGAAGCCACATGATCTCGAACAGCTGCTTCGGATCTACTTCCTCCAGCAGTGGTTCGACCTGTCGGATCCGGCCGCCGAGGATGCGATCTACGACTCGGAGTCGATGCGCCGCTTCGCGGGCGTCGAGCTGGGCGACGACAAGGTCCCGGATGAGTCGACGATCCTGCGCTTCCGACACTTTCTGGAACGCGAAGGTCTGACGGAGGGGATCTTCGAGGCCGTGAAGGATCTGCTCGCCGAGAAGCGCCTGACCTTGCGCTCGGGCACGATCGTGGACGCGACGATCATCTCGGCTCCGAGTTCGACAAAGAACAAGACGAAGAGCCGAGACCCTGAGATGAAGCAGACGAAGAAGGGCAACCAGTGGCACTTCGGCATGAAGCTCCACGTCGGAACCGATCGCCGGGGGTTGGTGCATAGCCTGACGGCGACCGATGCAGCGACTTCGGATATCAGCCAGCTCCCGGATCTTCTTCACGGTGAAGAGACAACGCTCTGGGGCGACCAGGCCTACTGGAAGGCGGCCGATCGCGAAGCGTTCGAGGCGGCCGGCGTGCGCTACCGCGTGAACCACCGCGCGGCGGGCGGGAACAAGAACCTCTCGGATCGGTGGCGACGGATCAACCGCGCACGGTCTCGCACGCGAGCGCGAGGCGAGCACGCGTTCCGGATCGTGAAGCAGCTCTGGGGCTTCACGAAGACGCGGTACCGCGGGATCGCGAAGAATCTGGCTCGGGCACAGACGATGTTCGCGCTCGCGAACCTGTACGCCGTGCGACACAAGCTCATCCCACCCGGAGCGAGGGAAGCGCTGTGATCTCAGCGTCCCGAGGCCGGGGCGGGAGGGGGTGCCGCGCGCAGTTCGGAGACGCGCCCTCGATCGACGGACGAGCTACGAGGGACGCGCGCGTCGAGAATGTTTGAGCACGGTGCCCCCTCCCGCCCCGGCCCTGGCACGGCGGCGTGTGCAGAGGTTCCCTAGCGCTGCGGCCAACCAATCATGCGGTCAATTGGCGCTGTGGCTACTGGTAGTCCGCCAGATAGGTGGCAAGCGGAACGAATCGATCGGCTTCCTTGATATGCGGTCGCCCGTCGAGCATCACGACGCGGTCGTGCAGCTCCTCGGGAACGCCCGCGAGCGGATCGCGAACGACCTGGCGCGCGGTCGTCGTCGCGCGAATCGGCTTCGGGGCGTCGGCCGGCACGGCTGCACGCGCCACGTTCTTCTGGACCACGAAGGCGTCGGCATAGCCCGCGCCCCGCAAGGCGTTCATCGCCGCGCGCGCGGCCGCGAGGTCGTCGTAGCGTCCGACCTGCAGGCGGGTGATGCCCTGGCGATTCGTCGTCGTGTATAGCTTCCCGACCTTCTTCGCCGCATCCGCGAAGCCACCGGGCGCCTCGCGGAACGCACCGATCTGAACGCTGTAGTCGCCCTCGCCCGCAAAGCTCGGCGCCGCGATCAGCAACAGAAGGGACACGAGCGGGGCAAGGCGACTGCACCGTCTACGGATTGCGAACGAAGGACTGGGAGCCGCGCTCCCCGCGCCCCGACTTCCAGACGGTCGCGTTTCGTTCGATCGCGCATGGGTCGACTTCGTTCTACCGGTCATCACTCTACTCCTCGTCGCGGTCTCACGATCGGGAGTCGCGTTCCCGTACGCATGCCCCAACCGACTCCGACAGCCTATCAGAAGCCCCGCATCGACCGGTAGCCCTCCCCTGTCGTCTTTCGGTCAATCGACGGGCGCTCGCGGATGCTCCGAGCGGGTGGTGGCCGGGGCGGATCGAGTCGCTGGTCGGTTCCCGCCCGCTGGGGTCGCGTCGCCCTGCGGCGTCGCGCACGCGCATGGCTCGCCGGGAGCGTCCGCGCGACTGCGTCCTCGTTGCGTGTGGGAGGCGCGGGTCGCGTTCCGGCGCGTCGGGCGGGCATCGCCCGCGAGACGGCGTACCCTTCCGGAATCCGTGAGCCCAGGAATCGAGAAGGAGAAACGCCATGCCAGCCGACCTCGTGATCCGCGGAGGACAACTGATCGACGGAACCGGCGCACCGCGGCGACGCGCAGACGTCGCCGTCGAAGCGGGACGAATCTCAGAGATCGGCGAGGGACTGTCGGCGCCGCGCGAGCTCGATGCAGCGGGCCAGATCGTGGCACCGGGCTTCATCGACATCCATACGCACTACGACGCGCAGGTCTTCTGGGATCCCGCACTCACGCCCTCGTGCTTCCACGGCGTGACGACCGTGATCGCAGGTAATTGCGGATTCTCGATCGCACCCACGCGACCCGAACATCGCGAAGTGATCGCCAAGACGCTCGAGAACGTCGAGGACATGAACGTCGCCAGCCTCCAGGCCGGGATTCCCTGGGATTTCGAGACCTTTCCCGAATACCTCGACTCGGTGAGACGCCGCGGATCGATGCTGAACTACAACGCGTATGTCGGCCATACCGCGCTGCGGCTATTCGTGATGGGCGACGACGCCTACGAGCGAGCGGCGACCGAGCGCGAGATCGAGGCGATGTGCGAGACGCTCGAGGCGGGACTCCATGCCGGTGCAGCAGGCTTCGCAACGAGCCTCGCCCCGACTCACGTCGGCATGAACGGAAAGCCGATTCCGAGCCGGTTCTCGGACCGGCGAGAGCTCGAAGCGCTCTGCGCCGCGGTCGGGCGGGCCGGCAAGGGCGTGGTCTCCTTCGCACCCGGCGATGCCATGCCGGTCGAGCGGATCTACGAGCTCCAGCAGGAGGTCGGACGTCCCTTCACGTGGGCCGCGCTGCTCTCGTTTCCGGGCGGGGGCCACGAAGCGTCGGCCAAGCTCCACGCAGAGGGCATCGCCCGCGGCGCGAACGTCTGGCCGCAAGTCTCCCCACGGCCGCTCACGATCCAGTTCCGCATGAGCGAGCCCTTCCTGCTCGCGGGCGCCCAGGCCTTCGCCGACCTGATCGGCCGCAGCCGCGAGGAGCGATTGGCCTGTTATGCAGACGCCGATTGGCGCAGGACCGCGCTCGAACAGCTCGAATCGATCGTGATCCGACCGCGTTGGGATGTCATGACGATCGACGAGTCGACGCGTCCCGAGCTCGTCGGCCGGACACTCGCCGAGCTCTCCGCGGAGCGGGGCGAGTCGCCGCTCGACACGCTCTGCAAGCTCTCGCTCGAGGAAGACCTCGGCCTGCGAGTCTCGCAACCCGTCGCAAACGACGACGAGACCGCCGTCGCCAAGCTGCTCAACGTCGAGGGCGCCGCCCTCGGACTCTCGGATGCCGGCGCCCACGTCGGACAGCTCTGCGACGCACCGCAGGCGACCGACCTGCTCGGCAACTGGGTCCGCGATCGCGAGGTGATGAGCCTCGAACGCGCGATCCAGAAGCTGTCGGGCGAGCCCGCCTCGCTCTTCGAGCTCGAAGGGCGCGGCACGATCGAAGTCGGCCATCACGCCGATCTCGTCGTCTTCGACCCCGATACCGTCGCCCCGGGGCCCGTCCGTCGCGTGCGCGATTTCCCAGCCGATGCCGAGCGGCTCACGGCCGATGCACCCGAAGGCGTGACGCATGTCCTCGTGAACGGAACACCGATCCGCGAAGACGGCGTCTCGAGGCTTGGACCGGAGACGGCGCACGCGGGAACGATCGCGGCCCTCGCCTGACGAGCCGCGCGAACGACGATCGTGCTCGGCCGCTTCAGTCTGGCCGGTCGCGCCATTCCCGATCGACGATCAGGCGCGCGCCGCGGCCGTAGGTCAGGTAGGCCCAGGCCCATTGCGCCACCACGAAGAGCCGGTTCTTGAAGCCGACCAGGAAGTAGACGTGGACGACGAGCCAGGCGACCCAGGCGGGAAAGCCGACGAGCGAGACGCGACCGCTCTCGAGCACGGCGCGCTTGCGGCCGATCGTGGCCATCTGGCCCTTGTCGCGGTAGACGAAGGGACCGGGCGACACCGTAGCCCCGGCAATCGCGCGAATCCGGCGCGCGAGGTAGCTGCCCTGCTGCAGGGCGACAGGCGCCACACCCGGTAGCGGGCGTCCGTCGGAGCCGACGACGTGCGCCTGGTCGCCCGCCACGAAGACCTCCGGGTGGTCGGGCAACGAGAGATCGGCTTCGACATGGATGCGACCCTGAAGATCGCATTCACCACCCAGCTGCCGGTTGAGCGGGGATGCCTCGACGCCTGCTGCCCAGAGGATCGTGCGCGCCTCGACACGTTCGCTCCCGATCGATACACCCGTCGCATCGAGATCGGTCACGAGGCTCTCCGTCCAGACCTGGACGCCCAGCGCTTCCAGATCGCGCGCGGCGCGACTCGCGAGCGCGGGCGAGAACATCGGCAGAATGCGGGGTCCCGCCTCGACGAGCACGATCCGGGCGAGCTTCGGGTCGATGCGTCGGAAGTCCCTTGCGAGGGTGAAGCGACTCATTTCGCCGATCGCACCTGCGAGCTCGACACCAGTCGGTCCGCCGCCGACGACGATGAAGCTGAGCAGCGCCTTGCGACGGGCCGCATCTTCCTCCTTCTCCGCTTCCTCGAAGGCGAGCAACACGCGCCGCCGGATCTCCGTCGCCTGCGCGAGGGTCTTCAACCCGGGTGCGTGCTCCTCCCACTCGGGTCGTCCGAAATAGGAGTGGCGAGCGCCCGTCGCCAGAACGAGCACATCGTAGGCGTGCTCGGCCCCTGCGGACGCGACGCGGCGCCCAGCGAGATCGACTCGCTCGATCCGCTCGTGTCGCACGCGGAGATTCGCATGACCGGACAGGATCGATCGAATTGGCGCCGCGATCTCGGCCGGACTCAGCCCGGCCGTCGCGACCTGGTAGAGCAGCGGCTGGAAGAGATGGTGGTTTCTCTCGTCGAAGAGTGTCACCTCGACGCCGGAGGCGCCGCCGAGATCCCGCGCCGCGCGCAGTCCGGCGAATCCGCCACCGACGATCACCACGTTCAGCATGCAGCGACCCGGCCTCGGATTCGCAACTCTCTCGGCGCGCACCCGACCCTTCGTTCAGCCACCACGACCATCGCCTCCGGCGCGGCAGCTTCGCGCAGGCGCTCGACGAGGGCAGCAAGACCGAGTCGCGCCATGGCAGGAGCCTATCGAGCGCGGTGCTCGAGCGGTAGACCCAGATGGGGCCTGTTGTAACGTCGACCGCCATGCAGAGCCGCCGTCGATGAAGAGCGCCCGCTACACGCTCGGTCTGCTCCTCGTCATCTACGTCGTCAATCACATCGACCGTCAGATCATGAACATCCTGGCGGAATCGGTGAAGATCGATCTCTCCCTCAGCGATACACAGCTGGGACTACTGCTCGGCGGCGGCTTCGCGATCTTCTACACGTTCGCGGGTATACCGATCGCTCGATTCGCGGATCGCAGCAATCGCAGCAACATCATCGCGACGGCACTCGTGATCTGGAGCGCCATGACCGTCGCGTCCGGGATGGCACGAAATTTCGGGCAGCTGCTGGCGGCGCGGGTGGGTGTCGGGATCGGCGAGGCCGGCTGTACGCCGCCGGCGCATTCGATCATCTCGGACACTTTTCCACCCGAGCGACGGGCGACGGCAATCTCGACCTATCAGCTGGGTGTCCCGATCGGGACCCTCTTCGGCCTCGCCGCCGGCGGCTTCCTTGCCGATGGGCTCGGTTGGCAGACGGCGTTCTTCGTCGTCGGTGCACCGGGCCTGCTACTCGCCGTGGTCGCGAAGCTCACGCTCGTCGAGCCCGAACGGGGTCGCTTCGACGACGTCGTCAAGGAAGACGTCGAGCCGCTCGGCTCGACGCTCGCCTTCATGGGCGGGCTTCCCGCGATGCGACACGCCCTGATCGGCTCGGCAGTCCAGACGCTCTTTCTCTACGGCGTTGGGGCGTTCCACGCTTCGTTCTTGTTGCGCGTACACGATCTCTCTCTGCCGGATACGGGCGTTCGCCTCGGATTGATCGCCGGTCTGGCGGGAGGCATCTCGGTCTTCGGAGCCGGTTGGTTGGCCGATCGGATGGGCCCACGCGACGTGCGCTGGATCTGGTGGATTCCAGCGATCGGCGCTCTCGCGTCGTTGCCCTTCTCGTATCTTGCGTACACGACCGAGAACACGTCGCTTGCCGTCGCGATGATCACCCTCGCGACGCTGCTCAACCACACCTATTCGGGACTCACGCACGCGATCATGCAGGGGCTCGTCCGCCCACGAATGCGCGCGACGATGTCCGCGATCGCGCTCTTCGTGATGAACCTCGTCGGTGGCGGCCTCGGACCGATCGTGCTCGGTCAGCTGTCGGATCGCTTCGGACTTCGAAGAGCGATGTCGATCCTGATCGTCTTCGTCGCCTGGGCGGCGATCCACTACGTGCTCGGCGCGCGCAGCTACGTCCGGGACCTCGAGGCAAAGAACCGCTGATGCCGGCGCCGCGTCATTCGCCTCTCGGGCGGATGTCGGGATGCACGTAGTCGGGAATCGTGGGCGGGGGAAGCGGCTCACCCGTATCGAGGTCGACGCAGTCGAGTCCCAGTGCGAGCGGGTATTGCAGGCTGTAGGTGATCAAGCCCGTGCGTTCCTTGGCGGGTCGATGGCAGAGGGCGAACGCCGCCTCGGCGAGATACTCGACGGGCTCGGTCGGATAGCCTTCCGGGATGTAGCGATCGGCGCCGGGTGTGCTGATCGCACTCGTCGGGCCGATCTGATTGACCGCGATGCCGTCGTTCTCGAGCTCGGCTGCGAGACCCTGGGTGAAGCGAGCGAGTGCCGCCTTGGTCGCGGCGTAGATCGTCGCGCCGCCGTAGCGTGCGAATTCGTCGTAGGGCTTCGCGGGCCGCTCCGCGGTCACCGAGCCCACGTTCACGATCCAGCCCTCCCCCTGCTTCCGCATGATCGGAATCACTGACTGCGCGAGCTTGAAGGGTGCGCGCAGATAGTGATCGAGCGTCGCCTCGAAGAACGCATCCGACATCTCGTCGACGGTCGCGTATTGCGCGAACCCCGCAGCGTTCACGAGGATGTCGACTCGACCCTGCCTCGGCGACGACGCGATCGACGAGGCTGTCGCGCTCGGCGGGATTCTCGAGGTCCGCCGCGAGCGCGAAGGCACGTCCGCCCGCTCCCTCGATCAGCTCGATGGTTTCGACGAGGGTGCCGGCGAATTCGCCCGCCGTGTCGAGGCTACGCGCCGTAACGCCGATCCGAGCGCCGGCACGGGCCAGTCGTCGCGCGATCGCGCGACCGATCCCGCGGCTGGCACCCGTCACGAGGGCGACTCGACCCTCGAGCGACACGTCCTGAGAGCTCATGCCCGAGTGCCCTCCTCCGTTCTTCGCCGTCGCTTCGATCGACGTTGTCGACACGAAGTAGATGCTCGACTGGCGCGCTCGAGATCACACCTCAGAGCTCTCAGGCAGCCGGGCGGACCTTGTAGCGAACGGGCAGCGACTTCAACCCCACGACGAAGCTCGACGCGATATAGGTCGGATCGCCAGCGAGCTCCATCGACTCGATCCGTCGGGCGAGCTCGAGGAAGAGCGCGCGCGAGCTGAGGCGGGCGACGTGCGCGCCCAGACAGAAATGTTCGCCGGTCCCGAATCCCAGATGGCGATTCGGATGCCGCGTGATGTCGAAGCGAAAGGGATCGTCGAAGATCGCGTCGTCGCGATTCGCGGATCCGTAGAACATCACGAG
Source organism: Myxococcota bacterium (assembly GCA_965223565.1). Classification (GTDB taxonomy): domain Bacteria; phylum Myxococcota_A; class UBA9160; order UBA9160; family UBA4427; genus UBA4427. The sequence continues at coordinate 537,977 of CBDCWV010000016.1, forward strand.
ATCCTCGCCCTTCTTCATCTCGACGCCGTGCAGCTCGACGTCTTCGAGCAGATGACGCTTCATGTAATTGACGGGCGAGGTCCATCGCACGACCTCCTCGATCGTCGATTTCGTGAGCGAAGGATCGTCGCAGAGGCGTTTCAGCTGGTCGGGATGGTCGAGCAGAGCATGCATGCCGCCGGAGATGGCATTGCGGGTCGTGTCGTGTCCAGCCGTGAACACGATCAGGTAGTAGCCGAAGGTCTCGATCGGACCCATCGGCGATCCATCGGCCATCTTCGCATTCGCCAGCATGCTCGCCAGATCGTCCCGCGGATTCGCTCGACGATCTTCGATGATTCGCGTGAAGAGATTCATGAAGTCGGCGCCGAGCTGGGCGTTCGCTTCCTTGCGGGACTCCGCCTTGCGCTGCAGGTCCGGATCCTCGCCGCCGAAGAGCTGCTGTGTCAGCTCGAGGACGAGCTCTTCGTCGTCCCGCTCGATCCCGAGGATCGTACAGAGTACGCGTAGGGGATGTCGCTGCGCGATCGCCTCGACGAAGTCGGTCTCGCCCTCCTCGCCCAGCTTGTCGACCTGCTCGCGGGCGCACTCGTTCACGATGTCGTCGAGGCGATGGATGCTTCGAGGCGTAAAGAAGCCGCTCGCGACCTTGCGGTATTCGCGATGCTGCGGCGGATCCATCTCGATGATCGTCTTCATGTTGGCGAAGGCGCCGCCTTCGCGGAGGCGCTCGGCGCGCTGTTCGTGATTGAGGAGGCTCGGTCCCTCGATATTGCTGAAGATCTCGGGCTTGCTCGAGATGTCCATGATGTCGGCGTGTCGCGTGATCGCGTAGAAGGGCTCGTAGTGGTCCGATTCGCATCGCCAGACGGGGGCGTGCTCGCGCAGCGCCGTCCAGAATGGATGTGGCTGACCAGCCACGCCGTAATTGCTGGGCACGATCAGGTCGTTCGGGTCGAAGTCTTGTGGCTTGGGGGACATCTCGAATCATCCTCGTAGGGGGCTCGACCGGCTCGCGGACGTCGTCGAGGAACCCGGGTCCTCCATTCTAGCGAGTCGTCGCGCGCCGACCGCCCACACCCTCCGGCGCAGCCTTATGTTGCTTCAGCTCGAAGACGTTGCCGAAAGGATCCCGTCCGTAGGCGCAGATCGAGGTCCCGACGTCGACGGGGGCCGCGTTGAAATCGACACCGGCGGACGCGAGTCGTTCGTATTCCCTTTCGATCTCCGTCACGGCGAGGCAGAAATGCGTGATGCCGTGATCACAAACGCGCCAGCCGGGATCGCGGGGCTTCGGATCGGGCGAGGCGAACTCGAAGAGCTCGATCCGGGTATCCCCCATCCGAACCATCGCGACCTTCGATGCCGAATCCCGGAGACCGACCAATGCGTCGACACGCTTCGCACCCTTGGGCCAGCCCGATTCACTCTCGAGCTCGAAGCCGAGCACGTCGCAGTAGAAGGCGAGCGCAGCCTCGAGGTCGGGGACCGAGATCGCCGTATGATCGACGCCGTGGATCATTTTTCCCCGCCGGAATGCAACGCGCGTGACCTAACCGAAGAGGACCGGCAGCTGGCGAGGAGAGCGGAACTCGCGTCCCGTGATGTGTACGTCTTCGGCCTCGGGATCGAGTCTCAGATCGGGCAGTCGATCGAGTAACCGCTCGACGACGACACGCGTCTCCATCCGCGCGAGATGCATCCCGAGACAGCGATGGGGCCCGAACGCGAAGGACATGTGCTGCCGCGGCGGCCGGTGGATATCGAATTCGTCCGGACGCTCGAAGCGCGCGGGATCCCGATTGGCGGCGCCGATCAGGACCTGCACGCTCGAGCCCGCAGGAATCTCGACGCCGTCGACGACGGTGTCCTCGACGCAGAGCCGGCCGATGCCCGTCAGCGGCACCTCCCAGCGCAGCCCTTCCTCGATCGCCTGCGGCATGAGCGAACGATCCCGTCGTAGCGCCTCGAGCTGGTCGGGATGCGTGAACAGCCCGAACAAGAGGTTGCTCGACGAGCGATACGTCGTCTCCGCACCCGCCGGCAGCAACAATCGCAGGAAGCCCAGGACGTGCTCGTTGTCGAGGCGCTGGCCGTCGAGCTCCGCGGTGACGAGCACACTGATCAGGTCGTCGGCCGGCGCGGCGCGGCGTGCTTCGATGATCGGGGTCAGATAGTCCCCGAGCGCCTTGGAGCCAGCGATTCCTCGCGGAAAGTCGATCGCCACGCTGATGACGTCGACCGCCCAGGCATGAAATCGCGGCAGATCTTGGGCGGGCAGACCCAGCATGCCGGCGATCACCTGGACGGGAAACGGAAACGTGAGCTCGCGTACGAGCTCGGCGCGACCGCGCGTCGCGAAGGCGTCGATCAGTCGGTCGATCACGGGCCGGACGAGATCACGCTCCCAACGCTCGAGCGCCTGCTTGCCGAACGCGGACTGGATCAGCCTTCGATATCGACCGTGTTCGGGCTCGTCCATCACCAGGATATTCGGCCCCATCACCGTACCCATCATCTCGCGATAGGCCCCCGACGAGAAGACGCGCCCGTCGCGCAGGACCTCGGCGACGGCGTCATGACTCACGGCCCGAAAGAGCTTGCCGCTCCCGCCACTGCCGGAGATCGCCGGGATTTCGACGCCCTCGACCTCGACGATGCCTCCGCGCTCACGCAGCTCGGCGAACTCCGGATAGGGATCGCGACAGGTCTCCGCGCCCATCGCCGAATCGAACGCCTCGAAGGGATCGAGCCGACTGCCTGCCCCGGGTGGCGCCGACGAGGCGTCCGAATCGACTGGCGGCGAGAGCGGAGGCGTCGAACTCATGGTGTGACCTCTGGCATCGGCCGGGGTGCGGGAGGAGGGCGCAGCAACGCGATCAAGCGCTCGACGAGCCGACCCGCCGGTCCGACCGCCACCCGATCGTGACGATCGCATCGGCGGCCGTCAAGACGGAGGCCCTGGAACGGGGATGCAGGGCAGGCGCAGTGTCGGCTGGCTGCGATCGGGGCGTCGGATACGATCGACTCTCACGAGGGCGAAGGCATCGGCCTGTGCCCCGATCTCCCGCCGGCCGTGGACGCACCGCGAGCCGACGGTGGTCAGCACGAGACGGAGACCCCATGCCCTTAGGCCCGATGGACGACTTCCTCGCCCACCAGACGCCCGAGACCTTCGATCACGTCTACACGGGAGACCGCGCGTTCTACGATCGCTACTACTTCAACTGCCACGCGTGCAGCGACGAGATCTTCCTGATCACGGGGATGGGCCAGTACCCGAATCTCGGAGTGATCGACGCCTTCGTCACCGTCTCGATCGGTGAGAAACACCTCTGTGTCCGCGCCTCCCGCGAGCTCGGCCACGATCGACTCGATACCCGGGTGGGACCCTTCGGCGTCCAGGTGATCGAGGGACTGCAGAAATTGCGAGTCCGCTGCGAACCGAACGAGTGGGGCGTCGATTTCGACCTCACGTGGAACGGCTTCGTGCCGGCACTCGAAGAGCCGGTCACCTTCCGCCGCATCGGAAACCGGATGACCGAACACACGACGCGCTTCGCGCAGGTCGGCACTTGGGAGGGCCATATCCACGCGGACGGGCGACGGTTCGACGTGACGCCCGATCGATGGAAGGGTGCGCGCGACCACTCCTGGGGCGTGCGCCCGAACACGGGCGAGCCCGAACCCCCGGGCATCCTCGCGAAGTACCGACCCGAGGGCGAGTTCGGTCATTTCCACAACTGGATCCCGATGCAGTTCGACGACTTCATGATCAAGGTCTACTTCGACGAGGACGCGCACGGAAATCGCGCCCTCGAAGAGGCCGTCAAGGTTCCGAAGCTCGGCTCGAACGATCCGATCGTGCAGCTCGGCAGCCCCAAACACGAGATCACGTTCAAACCGGGAACCCGTGAAATCGCACGGACGATACTCACTTTTGCGCACAGCGACCTGCGCGTCGTCGGTACGCCACTGCGAACGAACTATCTACTCGGTGGATCCGGCTATCGCGCAGCCGAGGGCTGGGGACTCGGCTTCTATCAGGGTCCACTCAAGGTCGAGGGGCTCGAATGGGACCTGACCGATCCCGCCCAGTTCGCGGAGGTCCAGGGGCTGAACGAGATGTTATGCCGCTGGGAGCTCTCGACCGGCGAGATCGGCTACGGGATGCACGAGAACGTGGTCTTCGGCATCTATCACCCCTACGGATTCGAAACGATGGACTCCGTCGCCTGAAGAACCGCACTACGTCTACAGCCCATGCGCATCTCGCAGGCAATTTCGGTCGGAACGCCTCCGATTCTCGAACGCACGAGCCACAGCGTCCTCGTTCCCACCACTCCACCTCGAACCGCGGCCTCACGCGGGGTGGAGAAGTCGAATGCGTTCATTCCTCGTGCTCGTCGTTGCCTTCGTGCTCCCAGGTCTCACCGCGGCCTCCGAGATCGATCCCTATGGGTACGGTACGGAGATGGGCGTCTGGGCAGATTTCGATTCGCCGGAATTCGGACATCTCGTTCACGGCGAGATCGCGAATGACCAGATTTCGGGCGTCACGATCAGCGCGCTGAACCCGAATCGCAGCTTCGATCTCGCGGTCGGCTTCGATACGAACGCGCGCAACACGTCCGATCCCGACCTCGAATCGAATGACGTCCGGCGTGGCTCGGGCCCGTTCTGGTCCGCCGGCAACCTGGCGCACGAGGATCTCGGCATTATCCTGATTCTGCAGGAGAACTGCGACGGCTGCGAAGACGGGATCTGCGACGATCCCGACGACGAGGGCCGCCGACCGGCCGGCGATCTGAACTTCGATTTCCACACCGCGGTCATCGACTTCGCCTTCGACCTGATCGACATCGAGAGTGCGACGGCGGAACACGCGACGATCGAGCTCTTCGGGCGAAACGGGTCGGAGATCGTCGGCTTGATGGAGTTCCTCGATCCCGAATCGGAGCGCTACGACCCGACGATCGTGCTCGGCGACAACAGTGCCAATCGCTTCCAGGCGATCACGGCCGCCTCGGTCGGGCTGGACGAGATCGAGCGCGTCGTCGTGCATCTCGGTGGATCGGGTGGGATCGACAATATCCACGCGAATGTGATCCCCGAGCCTTCGACCGCGCTCCTGATGGCCTTCGGTCTCGGCGCCCTGGCCAGGCGTCGCCGGCGGGGCTGAAGCGCGGGCGCAGCCTGCTAGCTTCGCGAGGGTCCGACGCGAGGCGATCGATGCGATTCTGGCAGGGGATGGGGTACACGCCGCTCGAGGAGCTGACGCCACTCGCTCGCCACGCCGAATCGCTCGGCTTCTACGGCATGACCCTCGGCGACCACTGGGTCACGGCGGAGACCCAGATCGACCGGTACGAGATCGCCGAAGACGGCGTGGCACCCTGGGAATCAGGCGTTCCCTGGGCCGATCCCTGGGTTCAGTTCGCCGCCTTGTCCCGCGACACCGATTCGCTCCGCTTCATGACCACGGTCTACATCCTCCCGCTTCGAGATGCCTTTACGGCGGCCAAGGCGATCAGCACCGCGGCGGTCGTTTCGGGTGGCCGCGTGCATCTCGGCCTCGGTGTCGGCTGGCAGAAGCTCGAATTCGAGCTCGGCGGTCAGCCCTTCCACAAGCGCGGTCGTCACATCGACGAGCAGCTCGAGGTGCTCCGCAAGCTCTGGACCGGCGAGATGGTCGAGCATACTGGCGAGTTCTACTCCTTTCCGCGCGTTCGCATGCTGCCCCGTCCGCCCGCGCCGATTCCGATCTATATCGGCGGCACCTCGCCCGCCGCCTTCCGCCGCGCCGCTCGCTACGACGGCTGGGAGGGCGCCGTCTACCCCTGGAACGAGATCGAAGCCTACGTGCGTGATGCCCGCGCTGCGCGGCTCGAAGCCGGCGGTCGTCTCGACGATTTCCGTCTGATCGTGGGCTGTACGGAGCCCTCGCCGGAGCGCATGGAACAGCTGCGCGATTGGGGCGTGACCGACTATCTGAAGCCACCCTGGACCGACGGCTTGCGTGCAACGGAGACTCCCCTCGACTACAAGCTCGAGGAGATGAGCCGCTTCGCCGAGACCTACGGTCTCCGAGAGGGCGAGCCGGGGAGCTGACACGGACCCCGAATCGTTCGACCCACGAAACGGAGTAAGTCATGAGTCTCGATACACCCGTCATCCTCGAGGCCGCGATCAACGGCGTGACGACGCGCGATCGCAATCCGCACGTACCGCGGGAGCCCAGCGAGATCGCGGCCGAGTCGATCCGCTGTATCGAGGCGGGCGCGACGATCCTGCACAACCACAACGACGACCCCGTGATCGACATGACGACGCGTGCCCATTCGGCCAAGCCCTACGTCGAAGCCTGGAAGCCCGTGCTCGACATCCATCCCGACGTCTATCTCTACCCGACGATGACGGGCGGGGGTCCGCATACGACGGTCGAGGAGCGCTACGGACATCTCCCCGAGATCGCTCGAGCCGGTGTGCTTCGAATGGGCATCGTCGATCCCGGCTCCGTAAACCTGGGCGGCTTCGAAGCGGATGGCACGCCGGCCGCGACGGACGTCGTCTATCTCAATTCGAACGCCGATATCCGCTACATGATCGATACCTGCGACCGCCTCTCCGTGCCGATCAGCTTCTCGATCTTCGACGGCAGCTTCATGCGCACGGCCGTCGCGTACGTCCGTGCGGGTCGCGCCCGGCACGGGGGTCAGATCAAGATTTTCTTCGGATCCGACTACGCTCCGTTCGGTATACCGGCGACGGAGGCCGGCCTGCTCGCCTACCTCGACATGTTGGGCGACTGCCCATTGCCCTGGTCCGTCGCGCTTCCGGGCGGCGACATCCTGACGAATCCGGTCGGCCGCCTGGCGCTCGAACGCGGCGGACATCTCCGCGTCGGCCTCGAGGACTACGCCGGACCGGACCAACCGACGAACGTCGAAATTCTGGAACGCGCAACCCGGCTCTGTGCCGAAGTGGGCCGCGAGATCGCGACGCCGGCCGAGGCCGCGCGTCTGATGCTCGCGCCGAGCTGACCCGGCGCTCGGTCCAGGAACGGACCCGGAGGCCCATCCCATGCCGTCTTTTCCTACATCGATAGAGCTCGCGAGCGATGACACCGACCCGGGCGCGCTCTGGGACGCTTTCTGCGAAGCGCTGAAGGGTGCCGGCGACGCGCTCCGGCGGCCCGAGACGCCGCGGGATCCGCAGACGATGGCCGAGTCGTACCGGCATCTCGTACGGATGGTCCGAATCGGATTCGAGAACACGTTCGAGCTGGCCGACCTCGAGCATCCCCGGCTCACGCCGATGGTCGGGCCGATGGTTCAATACGAGGGCACCACCTCCGATGCCATCTACCTGCACGCCTTCATCGATGGACGCGCGACGCACCGCATTCGCGGCCGACGCGGCGAAGCACCGCTCATCGAGTTCGGTACCTACACGGGCAAGATGGGCCTCCACGACCCGAGCCATCTGATCGCCTCGATCACGGAGGAGGATCTCGAGGTCGACGCAGATGGCTACGTGGAGGTCGTGCTCTCACCCGAGGAACACCCCGGCAACTGGATCGAGACGAGCGCCGAAACGCGATACGTCATGGTCCGCCAATACGCAGCCGATTGGCACGACCGCGGGCCGGGCCTCTTCGAGCTGACACGCGACGATGCGCCTTCCGTGACATCGCCCGTCGAGTTCGAGACGGTGCGAGCGGGACTCGAGCGAACGGTCGCCTTCGCGATCGACAATCCGCGCATCTGGGCCGGCATCTCCGACTATTGGGCCGATTTCGCCGTCAATCGATTCGTCGCACAGGTCGATGCCGATGCGCGCACGGATATCGCGCCGCCCTCCGGACATCATTTCTCCTGCGGCTATCTCGACCTGCCCAAGGATCACGCCCTCGTCGTCTCCTTCACGCCGGGTGACGCTGCGTTCTGGAGCCTCGGACTCGCGAGCTACTGGTACGAGACGATCGGCTACGGCCGCCGCGAATCGCACCTCAACAGCGGGACCGCCGCCGTCGACCCGGATGGCCGCGTGCGGGTCGTGATCACACGAGCTCCGGCTCCGCCCGAGACGACGATTCCAAACTGGCTCGATCCCAAGGGCCATCGCTTCGGCACCATGGTCTTCCGCTGGTCCCGACCCAAATCGCCCATTCCGGAGATCGACTGCGAGCTGGTCGCGCGGAAGGACCTCACATGAGTGCGCCCGCGCGCTTCGTCGTGGGAACGGGCCGTTGCGGCTCGACGCTGTTGTCGCGCATGTTGTCGAAGAACTCGCACGTCCTGAACGTCTTCGAGCTCTTCTCGGGCATCGATCAGTTCTTCCGCTTCGAGCGACGAGCCGTAACCGGCGCGGAGCTGGCCGACCAGCTGCGACTGGATCATCCGATGCTCACGATGGTCATGAAACGGGGCGGCAAAGTCCCCGAAGTCGTCTACCCCTTCGACGATCCGAAGTCGCGTCACGCGCTAGGCGATCCCGTTCCGTGGGCACTCGCGATCGCGATTCCCCGCATCAGTGACACACCCGACCAGCTATTCGACGAGCTGATCGCCTACGTCGAGTCGGCGCCGACCCGGACCCTCGACCGGCACTACCGCCAGATCTTCGACTGGCTGCTCGAACGGACCGGAAAGCCCGCTTGGATCGAGCGTTCCGGCAGCTCGATCGATTTTCTCGACGAGCTCGCCGCGTTCTTTCCCGACGCCCGTTTCGTCCACATCCATCGCGACGGCCTCGAGGCTGCCCTCTCCATGCGCGAATACGCACCGCTCCGCGTCGCCGTTGCCGTCATGAATGGACACTTCGGCGACGTCGAGTATTCGCACGAAGGCCTCGTTCGGCTCGAGCGCGAGGAAAGTGCCGCGATCGACCGTCTGCTCGCGACGGACTCTCCGGTCGCGCTCTTCGGAAAATACTGGAGCGACCAGATCCTGAACGGCGAGCGTGCCCGCCAAGCGCTACCCGCCGATCGTTTTCTCGACGTTCGCTTCGAAGATCTCGTGATCGAACCGAAGACGATCCTGACGCGAATCGCCAGGTTCCTCGAGCTACCGCCGGATCCGCACGGCCGCGATCACGCGGAGGGCTGGATCGAGGAGGCCGCGGCACTCTCCCGAGGCATGCCCCGGCTGCGCGCGCCGGATCTCCCCGCCGTCGAGCGAGCCCAGCTGGAAGAGGCTTGCCGCAAGGCGATGGCCGTTCTCGGTCGCTAGCCTCTCGCAAGCGAACCGGGCTTCAGTCGACCGAAACGTGGATCGCGTTCCGGTAGGAGCGAGCCACGCCCGAGAGATCTTCGTGACCGTCGGGGCAGAACACGCCGAAGCCGACCAGCGCGCGGTTGTCCGACGGGGGCCCGACCTCCTGGCCGACACCGAGGCGCGGAATCCAGGCGCGAAACCCCGGACTCGAACGAAACGCGTCGATCCCGTCGATCCTGCGGATCTTCCCCGCTCGATCCGCGAAGACCGCAAACCACCCGGCCCGCCGCGTTGCCGCCAGCTCGGCCTCGCAGAGGCCGAGCTGCGCGAGCCACAGGATTGCGGCGGGCGTCCGACCCGTCGCGCGAGTCAGATGGTAGGAGAAGACGTCGCCGTGAAATCGCGCGGCCAGCTCGAGCACGACGATCTCGCCATCCGATCGGATCAGATCCGCCTTGACGGCGCCGTGTCGGTAGCCGAAGGCATCGACCGCTCTTTGCATGGCCGCCTGCACTTGCGCTTCGAGCTCCGCCGACGAGTCCCGATCGATCCACCCGAAGACGGGAACACAATACGGGGGATCGCTGAAGAAACGCCGGCCGATCGACACGAGCGAGAAGCGACCGCCCTCGACGAAGCCGTTCACGTCCAGATGTTCGCCTTCGACGCAGGCCTCGACGAGCACACGATCACCGAACTGACGAGCGCATGCGATCGCCTGCAGCGCGGCTTCCACACCGACCACCCGGCGGACACCACGGCTTCCCGAGGAGTCGACGGGCTTCACGACGATCTCTCGCACACTCCGGTGAAATGCAGGGTCTACGACTTCTTTCGGCGAGAAGCGCATGGGAACGGAGAGGCCCGCCGCTTCGAGCCGCTCCCGAGCGCATACCTTGTCGTCCATCGCAGCCACGGCCTCGCGCGAAGCGTGCGGCAGCCCCAGCAGCTCGCAGACGATCGGCAGGGACGCCACGCCGAGATCCGTGCTCGTCAGCACGGCGCGACATTCGTAGCGATCGGCGAGGGGTTCGATCGCGGCGAGAATTGCCTCTGGCTCGTCGATGGGCGCGCGCGCGTGGAGGGACTCGTCGGTGAGGCCGAGGGGTGTTTCGGCTCGATCGACGACGATTGGAATCAGATCGCGCTTCGCGATCTCGCATAGGAGTCCGTGCTGGACCGGACCGGCTCCGAGCTGGATGACGGCGGCGGGTCGCGTCATCGACCGTGGTCCCCCTGCACGAGCGAGCGCGGTGGCTCCCAACCCGCCGGGATTTCGGCGAGACAGGCGGCACGAATCCCGCGCACGTCCCGGTCCCGAATCGATCGCCAACCCCCCTCGGCGCGGAGCAGGCCCGTCGGTCGGACCGTCGCGTGATCGAGACTCGGGACGCCACCGGTTTGCGTCGCGACGAGCAGCGCGAAGACGTCGAGCTCGGGAATCGCGTTGGGGATCAGCCTTTCCGCGATGTCGTCGCCGCCGATCCCCAGGTGGATCTCGATGACAAATGCGCGGCCTTCGGAGTCGATCCGAAGCGAGAGAGCGATCATGCTCCGACTCGCGGGGAACGCGGTGGCTACCCGGGCAAGCGTCTCGTCGATCGTGTCGAAGGCACCCTGGTAGATCGACGGCATACCGCACCCGAAGCCCTCGACCCGACCGTCGGGCGCGACCGCGACCCACTCATCCCAGACCGCGATCCGAAAAGCGCGACCGCATTCGATCCTCGCGAGCACCGAAACATCGCAGCCATCGATCCACTCGGCGACGTCGACCCGTCCATTCGCGGAATGCGAGGCCGCTCGTTCGATTTGTCCGGGGATCTCGCGCAGACTGCACACGCGCCGGATACCTGCCTTTCCCACGATCGTCACGTCCGGTCTGATCAATAGAGGCAGTACGCCCTCGTTCGCCACGGTCGCCGGAGCGAATCGTTCGGGCGAAGACAGCCCGGCACGTCGACAGTGTCGCGCCAGCGCGCGCTTGCTCGTCGCCGCCGCGACGAGATCCGGGCAAGGTGCCACGAGGTCGCGCTCCCGTGCGATCGTGCTCGCGATCTCGATCGCGCGCCGATCCGTGACCCGAGCGACGACGCCTCGAATGTCCCCATGATCGGCGAGGGCTGCTCGGATCGCCCGTTCATCATCGAGTCTGGTGCAGACGAATCGATCGGTCGCAGGGCGACCCGACGCATCGGGGTTCCGATCGACGGCGACCACGCGCCAACCGGCCTCCCGAGCGGCGCGAAGGACCGGTAGCTGATTCGGACCGGCGCCGAAGACGACCAGGCTGCCCGAGTCGCGTCCATTCGAAGCCAACGCGGTCGCGTCCGCGCGTTGCTCCGCCCGATTCACTCGTAACACCGCACGACCTCGATCCCGCGGCTCCGCGCGACCGGCGCGATCGCATCGTAGACCTCGCGCTCGAAGGCATGTGTCGAGATCAGGATCGCATCGATCCCGGGAGTCTCGATCCGGTCGGGTCCGAAGACCGGCCAGCCCATGAAGCATGTCCCGGCCTTGGCTGGATCGCTGTCCAACACGCATTCGACCGACGCCGCGAAATCGAAGAGATCGAGCAGGAAACGGCTATGCATCCCGGCGCCGTAGAGCGCAACCCGCGCGCCCCGTGCCCGCCAGACTTCGACGGTCCTCTCGAGGCGAGTGCGAAACGAGGCTTCGAGTCGTCGTCGTTCGTCGCGATAGCGACCGATCGCGCGCAGGAGCTCGAGCCGAGCGGCGTTCGCGTCCGTCGCCGGACGCCGCCAGGTCTTCGTCCGATCGATCCGACGCGCGCAGACGCGAAGATTCGGGAGACTCACGTCGTCGTCGAAGCGGATCGCCTCGAGACCGACGTCGTCGAGGCTCCGCAGGAGCGTCGTGCGCGTGAAATGGGAGAGGTGTTCGAAGGAATAGAACTCCGCGATCTGAGCGACCGGTCGCGTAGAGTCGGGCACCTCGAAGATCGCGAGACCACCGGGCACGAGTGATCGTGCGATCTTCTCGAGCGACGAGCGCAGATCCCATACGTGCTCGAGTACCGAGATGCAGGTCACGACGTCGAGACTCGCCAGACCGAGAGCCGTCGCTTCGAGCGTCCCCTCCATGATGGAGAGGCCACGGGCTCGGCCGACCTCGGACGCTCGTTTCGAAGGCTCGAGACCGCGCTTCCGCCAGCCGGGCAGATCGAGTCGCTCGAGTAGGTCCCCGACCGAACATCCGATGTCGAGAATCGTTCCCGGGGAGCGAAGCGAACCGCTCCCGATCGCCGACTCGATGAACCGACTGCGCTCGCGTGTCAGTCGCTCGAGACGCGAACCGACGTCCATGCTGTGGTAGATGCTGCCCGATGCGCCACTCGCTTCGGCATAGTACTGCGCCATCCTCTTCCGGCTCGGGCGTGGGTTGGTGTACATGAACCCACAATCTCGGCAGACGACGTCGGTCTTGCAGACACGACCGAGCGAAGAGCCCGTCTCGTGCTCGCGGAGATAGCCCGGATCGGAGGCGTCGCCGGCGCAGACAGGACAGCGGATCTCGACCCAGTCGCGGGGTCGCTCCCGGTCGAGCAAATGCCTCGCCACCCCCTCGGATCCGACAATCGCGGACATCGTCGAAAGATCCTCCCCATCGGCCGGTCGATCGACCGAAGTCCGGACCCCGAAGCCCGAAGCGTCTTCGGCGACGCACTCGACGAGGATGGGATCGGTTACGGATCACCGTGACTTGACGCCGCGATTGCACGCTCGCTGCGTGTGCATCGATCGCCCGAGCTCGACCATCGATCCGACACGGGCGATCACCCAATGGGTGACTCGGGCGAAGACCGGAGCGATTGGCGAGCCAAACGACCAATTCGCTACGAGATCGATGGCACCGAACGATCAACACTGAAACGCAGCTCGGACGCAGCCGATAGGCAGTCGTGATGTTGACGCCGAGATCGATCGCGACGCCCGAAGATCTGAAGAAGTGCTCGCGCCGCGAGCTCGAGGCCTTTGCCGCAGAAGTCCGATCGTTCCTGATCGAATCGACCGCGCGAACGGGTGGCCATATCGGCGCGAACCTGGGCACCGTCGAGCTCTCGATCGCGCTCCATCGCGTCTTCGACTCCCCGCGCGACAAGATCATCTGGGATACCGGACACCAGGGCTATACGCACAAGATCATCACGGGACGAGCGGAGGCATTCGCGAGCCTCGACAGCTACGGCGGCATGAATCGATTCGTCACGCGCAGCGAGAGCGAGCACGACGTGATCGAAGCATCTCACGCCGGGACTTCGATCTCGATCGCGTCGGGGATCGCACTCTCGAATCGACTCGCGCGAAACGGATATCACACGATCGCGGTGATCGGTGACGGCTCGCTCGCCGAAGGTCTCGCGCTCGAGGCATTGAATCATGCGGCGGTCGAGCGCAGCCTCCGCCTGACGATCGTCCTGAATGACAATGGTTTCGCGATCAGTCCCGGCTTCGGCGCGCTGCACGAGTATCTCCAATCGCTCGAGCCCGGCCCGACGGGACCCGAGCGCCTCTTCTCTTCACTCGGCCTCGAATACCAGGGGCCGATCGACGGCCACGACATCGAACGCGTGAGCCTGGCCCTCGAACAGAGCCGTGCGTCGGACGGCGTGTCGCTCGTGCATCTCAAGACCCGCAAGGGCGAGGGCTTCACGCCGGCCGCAACCCATCCGAACCGCCTTCACTTCTCGTTTCCCTTCGATCCCGATACCGGGACGACGCTACCGCGGCCCGCCGCTCCGCCCTATCAGGACACGGCAGCTCGAGTGATCGGCGAGGAGATGATGGTGAACGATCGAATCGTCTCGATCACACCCTCGACGCTCTACGCGACGGGCCTGCAACCGATCTTCGAGAAGTTTCCGGAGCGGTGCTTCGATCCGGGAATGACCGAGCAACACGCGATGAGCCTGACGGTCGGCTTCGCCGTCCAGGGATTCCAGCCGATCGTATTCTACCAATCGACCTTCATGCAGCGGGCTTTCGATCAGCTGATCCACGACGTCTGCTTCATGAATCTCCCAACCCTCATCCTCACCGTCCGCACCGGCTTCGCGGGCTACGACAATCCGACCCACCACGGCCTCTACGACTTCGCCTACCAGCGCGGCATTCCCAACCTGCGCACGATGTACCCCAAGGACGTCTACGAGCTCGAGCGGATGGTCCGCGACTCGCTCCGAGACCTCGTCGGTCCGACGCTCGTCGCGATGCCCTATGGACCGAGCGACGCGTTCGACGAAGCGATATTCGAAGAGTCCGCCGATTCGTTCCGGAAGCCACAGCTCACCGAGCATGGCGACGATCTCCTCCTGATCGCCGTCGGCCACAAATTCGGTGCGGCGCAGGAGGCTTGCCGACGATTGCGAGCCGAGGGCGTGAGCGTTGGCCTCATGAATCTCCGATACCTGAAGCCACTGCCCGAGGAGGCGCTCGTCGAGGCCCTGCGCAGCTACCGCCGGGCGGTCGTCGTCGAAGAGGGCGTACTCGATGGCGGTGTCGGCTCTGCGATCGCCGCCCTCGCGATGGACCGCGAGCTCGATATCCGGATCCTGCGGGTCGGCATTCCGTGCACGTTCGTCGAGCCCGGCTCGAACGAAGAGCTCTGTCGTGCCTACCGACTAGACGCCGAGGGGATCCTCGCGCAGATCCGGGAGCGGTGGCCTTGACCGGAGCAGTAATGGAGGTGCCGCGTCGGCTCGACGCAAAGACCGCGCTCGTGACCGGCTCGTCTCGTGGCATCGGCCGTTCGATCGCCCTTCGCTTCGCCTCCGAAGGCGCCTCGGTCGCCGTCACCTGGCATCGGAACGAAGCCGCGGCGGATGCCGTCGTCGACGAAATCGAGAAGGCGGGCGGTCGTGCAATCGCGCTGCAGCTCGACGTCACCGAACGGAAGAGCATCGTACGCTGTCTAACACGTACGCGTGAGGCATTGGGCGAGATCGACATCGTCGTCAACAACGCGGGCTTCCTCGAGCAGAAACCCTTCGAATCGATCAGCGACGAAGACTGGGACCAAACCTTCGATTGCAACCTCAAGAGCGCGTTCGTCTTCGCTCAGGAATGTCGCGAGCCGTTCGATCTGCGGCAGTCGGGCAACCTCATCAACATCGCCTCGATCGGAGGGCAGACGGGCGGAACCAAGGCTCTCCACTACGCGGCTGCCAAGGCAGCGCTCATCTCGCTCACCCGTTCGCTCGCGAAGATCTACGCGCCGGTCGGTGTTCGCGTCAATGCGATCTCGCCCGGCTACATCGAGACCGACATGTACGCCGATATCACGACGCGGGAGTCCGAGGCGGCGATCCTCGACGCGATCCCGCTCGGTCGGATCGGTAGACCCCGTGACGTCGCGGAGGCGGCTGTCTATCTCGCTTCGGAAGCCTCGAGCTATGTCACCGGTCACGTCCTGAACGTGAACGGCGGATTCTACTGCGGATAGGGATCGCGAGCTGGAGTCGGTTCGAGTCCACATGCGGCACGCGGCGTCGGAGTCGCTTTTCTTCACGTCCAGCCGAGTCACACGGGAGACATGAGGTGAGCACGCAGGACACGCTCCTGGTACTCGGTGCGAGCACGGATCAGCGGTTCATGATCGAGACGGCGCAGGCGATGGGCCTGCGGGTCGTCGCGATCGACGCCAACCCCGACTCGCCAGGCTTCGCGATCGCCGACGACTGGGCGGTCGTGAGCACGCGCGACATCGCGGGACTCCGCAAGCTCACCGACGATCTGCGCGCGGAGGGAACACGAATCCGAGGCGTGACGACGATGGGCAGCGACATTCCGGACGTGGTCGCCGCATTGAGCGCGCACCTCGGCACGCCCGGCCCTTCGGTCGCCTCGGCGCGACTCGCAACCGACAAGTTCGAGATGAAGCGGCGCTTCGCGGAGTGCGGCATCCCGATCCCCTGGTTCGAATGCGTGACGACGAGGGACGAGCTCGCCGACGTCGTGGCGCGTCGGGGCTATCCCTTCGTCCTCAAGCCGGTCGACCGTTCCGGCTCACGGGGTGTCTTCCTTTGCGAGGAAGGTTGTGATCTGCACGACCTCTTCACGCGTTCCCACGCCTTTTCCTTTGCGGGTCGATGTCTCGTCGAGGAGTACCTCGAGGGTCCGCAGATCAGCACGGAGACGATCCTCTCGCATGGCGACGGCCGCACACCCGGCTTCGCGGATCGGAACTACGAGCTGCTCGAGCAGTTCCGACCCCAATTCATGGAGAACGGCGGCTGGGTCCCCTCCGCGCTCGAGAGCTCGGATCGCGAGTCGATCGAAGCGCTCGTCGTACGCGCTTCGCACGCACTCGGGATTCGCGACGGTGTGACGAAGGGCGACGTCGTCCTCACACCGAAGGGACCGAAGGTGATCGAGCTCGCCGCCCGACTCAGTGGTGGTGACTTCTGCGAGAGCCTCGTACCGCTCGGGACGGGCGTGAACTACGTTCGCGCCGCCATCGAGCTCGCGATCGGAGAGCGACCCGACCTCGAAGCGCTCGAACCGCGATTCGAACGCTGCGTGGCAAACCGCTATTTCTTTACCCGACCCGGCCGTCTGGTGCGGATCGAAGGCCTCGAGGAGATTCGCGCGCAACCCTGGCTCGCGAAGCTCGAACTTTGGTACGAGCCCGGCGACCCGATTCCTCCGACGACGAGCCATGCGGGTCGATTCGGCGTATTCGTCGTGGTCGGCGCGGATCGCGCCGAGGTCCAGCCGCGCGTCGACCGGGTCTACGAGACGCTCAGGATCGTCGTCGAGTAGACGCGCCCTGCTTCCCACGCGGTCGTCTCGTCGCTACCAACACGTGTTCGCGGCGTACGCTGGTCTTCTCGCTCGGCGCGCTATCTTCGTTTCCTTCGCGCACTCCCTGAGATCGTCCGGAACGGCATGCGTTCCGGTTCTCGCACGAAGAGCAGGCCTACTCGACGAAGGCGCCGAGGGGTTACCTCCCGAATGAGGACCAGCAGATGGGATCCCGGATATCGAAGCCCGCCCTCGACGTCGGTCTCGTCACGGCCAATGCGCAGCCGCTGATCGACTTCTATGCGGGCGTCGCCGGCTTCGAAGTGCTCGAGCCACTCGAGCTGCCGACGATCGGAACGATCCACAAGCTCGCGTGCGGCGAGAGCATCCTGCGCGTAATGGTGCCGGTCGATCTACCGAAACCCGACGAAGGTGTATCGAAAGGCGCCGCCTTCTCGGCGATCCAGGGTATTCGCTATCTGACGATCGAGGTCGAGGACGTCGACGCCGCGACGCGTGCGGTCGAAGAACTGGGCGGAACCGTCACGCTTGCTCCCTTCGAGCTACGACCGGGCCGGCGCGTCGCCCAGGTTGCGGATCCGGACGGCAACATGATCGAGCTCGGCCAGGGCTAGGCGGAATGCCGGCGCTCTCGAAGACCGCGACACCCGGACCACCGTCACGAGGCGCGTCCAGCTCCGGCTCGCAGATCGACTACGACCCGTTTTCCGATGCGGTCATGCGCGATCCCTGGCCCTACTACGCGCGCCTTCGACGCGAGGCTCCGGTCTACTACCACGAAAAGTACGATACGTGGTTCCTATCGCGCTTCGCGGACATCCGAGACAGCACGATCAACGACGTCTTCACCGCGGAGAAGGGCGTCACACCCGAGATGGTGATCCTGAAGCAACCGCCGCCACCGGATCCCGTCTTCTCGATGATGGATCCGCCGCGCCATCGGAGCTATCGCCGTATCTTCGCACCCCGCTACACGAAGCGGGCCGTCGCGGCACTCGAAGGTTCGATTCGCGCGCGCGTGCGCGGCCTGCTCGCTCCACTCGTCGAGGCGCGTCGCTTCGACGTCTATCGCGATCTGGCCGATCCGCTCGCGACGTTCACGATCGCCGAGCTGATCGGACTGCCCGAAGACGAGGCACTCGATCTACGCGCGAAGATCGCGAGCTTCTTCGCGCGGGATCCCGGCCAAGTCGGCACGACGCCGGCGAACGACGAGGCACGGCTCGCGCTCTTGACGCGATTCGCCGAGATCATCCACGAACGCAGCCTGCTGCCCGCGAGCGAGAACGTCGGCGAAGATCATATCTCCGTCATGCTACGCAGCGAGGTCGAAGGCGCCAAGCTCTCTCTCCCAGCGATGGTCGCTGCGGTCTACACCATGCTCGTGACAGGGGCCGAAGTCGTACCACTGTCGATTGCCAATACCGCCTACTACCTCTTCCAGCATCCGGACCAACGCCGCGCGCTCGTCGACGATCCGAGCCTGATCCCCCACGCCTTCGCGGAGTCGCTTCGATACGACCAGCCGACGAATCTACTCGGGCGATTCGTCCGAGAGCCGGTCGAGCTCCGCGGTGAGAAGCTCGAGCCCGGCCAGGGCGTGATGTTCCTCTGGGCCTCGGGCAACCGCGACGAAAACGAGTTCGAGCGCGCCGACGAGTTCGACATCTCGCGCCGACCGAAGCGCAGCCTCTCCTTCGGTCACGGCGCCCACAAATGCATCGGCGAACATCTGGGCAATCTCGAAGGCCGGATCCTGATCGAGGAGCTGCTCGCGGTTGCGCCGGACTACGAGGTCGACAGGTCGAACACGGCGCGGGTCTACAGCGAATTCCTGCACGGATACCACCGCATGCCGGTCGGCTTCTGAGCCTTGCGCACGACGCGACCGACGGGCCGGCGTAGAATCGGAAGCCTCGTCGGTCGCCCTCTCAGTCGTCTCCTCGCATCACCTCGTCGCCCAGTCCCTGATGGCCCCAGATATCGCCGTCGCCCGTGAACTCATGCTCGACCCAGTCGTCGCCGACGAGCAGTCCATCCCAACCGATCTCGATATCGAATCCGCCGACATCCGGTCGCGCCCCGCCCGGCCCGTCGCGATCTCCGCTCTCTCCCGCATTCACGGCCTCGGCACCCGTAGGCGCCCGCATGTAGAAAGAAACGGTCTTGTCGTTCCGATGGCGGCCGAGCTCGGAGGTGATCCGAACGCCCGCGGCGCGTGCGCGGTCGAGTGCCATACCGACGCCGTCGAACGTCGTCGATTCGAACATCAGGTGCTGGAGTCCGGCGGGCACTCCGACCTGCAGCAGCGCCAGGCTGTGGTGTCGTTGCGTACAGCGTAGGAAGTGGATGCCCAGTCCGTCCGGCCCGAAACGCATGTAGTCCGTCCGTTTGAACCCGAGCACACCACGATAGAAATCGAGCGCCCGATCGATCTCGTCGACGTACAGGACTGCATGGCCCATCCCGAGCGGACCCGTCAGGAACTCGATCTCCGCGGCACGCGTGCCAGGTCCGTCGACGACCGGCCGCGTGAAGAGCTCGAGCCGGTGGCCGGACGGATCCGCGAACACGGCCATCCCGTCGACACCCCGCGCCGCGCACTCCGCTCGCGTTCCCTGGCGAATCTCGACGCCACATTTCGAGATCGACGCGATCGCCGTGTCGAGATTCCGCTCTTCGCGGAGCTCGAAGCCCAGGTAGCGAAGACCGCAGCGTTCGCCCGGGTGAGCGGCGAGACGCCATTGGCGATCGTCCATCTTCAGGTAGAGGGTCCCGTCCGCCGCGATCCCACGAGAATCGGGAGCGGGCTCGGGTCGACCGGCAGGCCGCGGGCCCGGCGGTATCGGCGACGGCTCGAAGCCGCAGACGCCGGTCGCGAAGTCCCGCCACGCGACGGGATCGAGGACTTCGACCCCGGCGTAGCCGAGACCTGCCAGGAAGCCGTAGGGCAGTCCATTCTGCACATCGTGCGCCATCGCGTCTCCTCCTCTACCGCCCGAAAGCCTAGACCATTCGAGGCGAAAGGAGAGACGGCAACGACCTGCGGCCCGGCTAGACTGGTTGTTCCCCGCTACCCGATTCGGTCGGTGTGAAGCGAAGCGAGGCGAGTATGACGATTCCCTTCGAGGGCCCGGAGATTCCGATGGTCGTCCGAACGGACGATGCCCGTTTCGCGAATCTGCCCGACTACCCCTTCACACCCAACTACTTCGACGTGTCGAATCCCTGCGCGAGCGAACGTTCGAACGAATCGATTCGGTACGCCTCCGTGCCCGAGCGGCTGCGCATGCACTACGTCGACGAAGGACCGAAGGAGGCGCCGGTCGTCCTGATGGCGCATGGCGAGCCGGCCTGGTCCTTTCTCTATCGCAAGATGATTCCCGTCCTCGTCGACGCAGGTCTGCGCGCCATCGCGATCGACCACATTGGCTTCGGCCGTTCCGACAAATTGACACGTCCCGCGCACTACAGCTTCGCGCGGCACGTCGGATGGATGCGCGAGCTCGTCGTCGGACTCGATCTACGCGACATCACGATCGTCTGTCAGGATTGGGGAGGTCCGATCGCGATGGCTGTGCTCGCGCAGGAGATGGACCGCTTCGCGCGCGTCGCGGCGGGCAATACGATGTTGCATACGGGCGAGTCGGAGCTCGCCGGTCGGCTCGCCTGGGCTGCGCATGGCTCGGGCGAAGGAGCCGCGACGGTCGAAAACGCCCTGCTCGATTGGATGCTCTACACCACCCGCGTGCCTGAATTCGCCGCGAGCGGCTCCGTCGCAGGCACGGTCGTCCGCGGCATGGCGCCCGACGTCGTCGCCGCCTACGACGCTCCGTTCCCGAGCGAATGGCACCGAGCCGGCATGCGGCAATTCCCCGCCTTGATTCCGGTCACACGGAGCGACCCCGGCGCCGAAATCAATCGCGCAACCTGGCGGGCCCTGGCCGGCTTCGACCGTCCCTTCCTCACCATCTTCAGCGACGGCGATCCATCGACCCGGGGCTGGGAAGCGATCTTCCGCGAACGAATACCCGGCGCGAAGGGCCAGCCCCACCAGGTACTCGAGCGAGCCGGGCATTTCTGGCAGGAAGATTGCGGCGAGGAGGCTGCGCGAATCATCGCCGATTGGATCGGGGCGAGCTAGGCGTCCGATCCACGACGGTCCACTGGGCGCAGATCACCCCTTCCGGATCAGACTACGCCAACCCGTTCACCAGCACTGCGAAGTGATTCGACGTGGCCTCCTGACGAATCGGGATCAGCTTCTGATACTCACCCGATTCGTAGATCTCCTTGGCCGCATCGACCGAATCGAATCGCAATACGATCGTCTGATGTCCAGGTGAGCCTTCGAGCTTCGCGCTCTCCGGATCGAACGCGACGAGCTCCGCGGCTTCTCCGATCTTCATGACCGGACCGGCCGCGGCCGAATACTCGCCGTAGCGTTCCGCGTTCTCGACATTGTAGTTCACGATCAGATAGGCGGGCATCGGAGCTCCTCGTGCATGGATGAAGGGGTTCGAAATCGAGTCGCGCAGCATAACGCGCGTGAACGTCGATCGCCGTTCGGGTTTTCGTTCGGGGACGAGCACTCGCTCCCTTCGCTGGGCCCCACCTCTCCGATCGCGCTCGGATCGCACGAACATCACGAACGCGACCCAGGGCATGATCACGTCGCCCCACGCGACCGGCTGTCTCGACCGTCGCGGTGGACCTCCATTGCCCGAGCAGCAATCGACCCCCCGAACTCGGAGAACGAGGAGCAGGCACGCCAGCGGTACGAGCGCGCGACAGCGTGCCAGCACGACGACGTGACGGAGACGTGACGCTACAGCGTCGGGGCCTAAACTCTGCGCCATGAGCTGGATCTCGTCTCGTCGCGTCCCCTTGACCGTATTGGCGCTCGCTCTCGTGATCACGCTCGCCGCGCTCTGGGGATTCTATACGTCGGACGGCGCGGCCAAGGCTCGCGAGCGCGACGCGCGCCTGGCCGCAGCACGCGAGTCCGGTGGCGTCCCCACGAGCGGCACCTCGGGCTTGCCCGCCAGCCTCGAAGTCGAGACGGTCGTCGCGTCGGCCACGTCTTCGAGCGAGATCGTGGAGCTTGCCGGTGCCCTCGAGCCCGTTCGTTCGACCTGGGTCGCCGCGGAGATCGCCGGCCGGATCGTCGAGGTGCCCGTCGAAGAGCACGCATCGGTCGCGCAAGGCGACGTCCTCGTGCGGCTCGACGCCGCCCTCCCCCGCGCCGAGCTGATCCGCGCCGAGGCGAATCACGCATTGGCGCGCGCCGAGTTCGAGAGGCAACAACGTCTCGGCCAACGCTCTGTCGCCAGCGAAGCGGAGCTCGATCGCGCCAGAGCAGAAGAACGGCGCAGCTACGCGGCGCTCCTCGAAGCACGGACTCGCCTCGGCCACACACGAATCACTTCGCCCTTCGACGGTCTCGTCAACGCGCTCGATCTCGATCCGGGCGCCTACGTGCAGCCAGGCGTACCGATCGCCGAGATCCTCGACCTCTCCGCGATCGAGGTAACGGTCCTCGTAGGCGACCGTCAGGTGGGTGTCCTCGAAGTCGAAGCACCCGTTCGCGTGCGTGTCGACGCGCTCGGCAGCGAGCGATTCGAGGGGCGGATCGCGCGCGTCGCACGCGCCCCGCGCGACGAGAGCGGCCGCTATCCCGTCGTCGTACGGGTCGACGGCAGCGCCGGTCGCCTGCTGCCCGGCATGCTGGCCCACGTCGAGTTCGAGCTCGGCGATTCGCCGTCCATCCGACTACCCTCGCGCGCCGTTCTGCGCGAGTTCGAGCTCGACTACGTCTTCGTGCTCGACGACGAGGATCGCGCCCGTCGCGTCCGCGTGTCGACCCGGCCCGTGCCCTTCCGACCCGACCGGGTCGAGATCCGCCACGGTGTCGAGGTCGGCGAGCGCGTGATCGTCTCGGCCGTCGAGCAGCTGCGCGATGGCCTGCCGGTATTGGTCCGATGACCCTGCCGGAGTTCAGCGTTCGGCAGACCGTGTTGGTGAACGTGCTCTTCGTCGTCTGCATGGTCGGCGGCTGGAATGCCCTCCAGCTGACCGAGGTCGAGTACTTCCACGACGTCACGCTCAATCAGGTCGTCATCACGACTCAGTGGACCGGGGCATCCGCGGACGAAATCGAGCGGCTCGTCACGACCAAGATCGAGGAGGAGCTCCTCACGGTCAGCAACATCGACGAGATGCGCTCTGCCTCGCAGTCGAACATGTCGATGATCAGCCTCGACATCGACGAGAACCTCGACACGATCGGGTACGAATCCGCCGTGAACGATATCCGCGGCGCGCTCGAGCAGGTACAGGATCTGCCGCTCGAAGCCGAAGAGCCACAGCTGCGCGAGATCATCACGGCCGAGGTCAGCCCGGTGGTCTTCATCGCAATCAGCGACGTGGGCGGCGTCGGTGATCTCGCCCTACGCGATCTCGGTCAGGAAATCGAGTCGCGCGTGCGCGAGCTGCCGGGTGTCTCGACGGTCGAGATTCGCGGGCTCCAGGATCGCGAGGTCCGCGTACTCGTCGATCGCGCACGCGCCGCGCTCTACGACCTGACCGTCGGTGACATCGCAGACCGCGTACGGCAGCAGAATCAGAACTTGCCCGCCGGTACCTTCCAAGACGAATCCGGCGAAGCGACTCTCCGCGCGACGGGCGACTACACGTCGATCGACCAGATCCTCGATACCGTCGTCCTCGAGACCGGGCCTTCGACCCGCGTCCGGCTACGCGACGTGGCGCGAGTCGAGCGCGGACTCGAGAAGCCGGTCTTCATCACGCGCTACAACGGTCGCCCGGCCTCGATCGTGTCGATTGCGAAGAAGGACAAGACCGACGTGCGTGATCTCGTCGCGCGTGTCGACGCCTTCCTCGAAGAGTTCAGACCTCTCGTCCCGGAAGGGATCACGATCAACACGACGCTCGACAGCTCCGATTTCGTGACGCCACGAATCGGCGTGCTGCTCGACAACCTGCTCGCAGGCATGTTCCTCGTTGCAGCGCTCCTGTGGTTCACGATCGGGTTCCGAAATGCACTCCTCACGATCATCGCGATCCCCTTCAGCTTTCTGACCGCGATCATCTTCTTCCCCGTCCTCGACATCAGCATCAACTCGAACACGTTGATCGGCATGTTGCTCGTCTCCGGCATGCTCGTCGACGACGCCATCATCGTCCTCGAGAACATCTACCGGAAGATCGAAGAGGGAATGGAGCTCCGTCATGCCGTCGTCGAAGGTGCGAACGAGGTGCTCTGGCCCGTGACCGCGGCCGTCACGACGACGGTGGCGGCCTTCGCGCCACTGCTGCTGGTCGGCGGCACTGCAGGAAAATTCGTCTCTGTCATGCCGAAATGCGTCGTGGTCTGCCTGATCGCTTCGCTCTTCGAATGTCTTCTGATCCTACCGGCGCACTATCTCGACTTCGGGAGTCGAACCGGGACGGCCGCCGCGGCTACGGGGACGCGTCTCGGTCCCGGTCCCGGTCTATGGCGTCGGGTCGTCGGCTTCTTCGAGGCACTGCGGCGAGGGATGGACCGCGGATTCGATCGAATGCGTGCGCGCTACCTCACTCTGCTCCACCCCGTGATCAACCATCGCGCCTCGTTCGTCGCGCTCCTGCTCGCGTTCCTCTTTCTCACGGCGGCGGCCAGCACACGACTCGCCTTCAATCTCTTTCCCGGAGAATTCTCGAATTTCAACATCAGCCTCGAGTCGCCGCCCGACTACAGTCTCGAACAGACGTCGGCCATCACGAAACGGATCGAGGCGCTGCTATCGGAGATGCCCGAGTCGGACATCCAGGATTTCAACACGGTCGTCGGGCTGTCGATCGATCTGAACTACGACCGGATCCTGGCACCCAATCTGGCACTGACTTCGGTCGCGATTCCGCAGACAGAGGAGAACCAGCTTCGACCGGATCGCGTGATGCGCCGCGTCGACGAGGTACTCCAGCGCTTCGCGGCCGAGAACCCGAACGACGTCGTCGCCTTGCGCGTCGAGTCGGAACGCTATGGGCCACCCGTCGGCCGCCCGGTCGAGGTGCGCATCCAGAGCGAGGATTTCGCCGTCAACAAACGCATCGCCGACGAATTGAAGGTCTACCTGGCGACGATCCCCGGCGTCTATGCGATCGACGACAACCTGAAAGAGGGACCGCGTGAGATCCGACTCGAGATCGACGAGGAGCGCGCAGGCCAATTCGGACTCACCTTCGAGGATCTCGCGCGCGCCCTGCGCGGTGCCAACGACGGCATCGTCTCTTCGAGCTTCCGCTCGCCCTCGGCCGTCGAGGACGACGACATTCGTGTCCAGCTCGAACCGAGCCAACGCGATCGCATCCTCGACCTGCTCGAGGTCGAGGTGCGCGGCCGCGACGGACGACTCGTTCGGCTCGCGGACGTCGCCCGACTCGAAGTCACGCGCGGCTATCTCGCCTATCGGCGGGTCGATGGCAAGCGAGCCGTGACGGTCTTCGCGGACGTCGACGACGATCTGGCCACCAGCATCTCCGTCAACCGCGATCTCGAGGCGCGCTTCGCGGACATTCGCGAACGCTTCCCACAGATCGACCTCGTCTACGGCGGTGAATACCAGGAATCGAACGAGTCGGTCGCGAGTACGGTCGCGGCGTTTCCCGTCGCATTGCTGCTGATCTACATGCTGCTCGCGACGTTGTTCCGGAGCTACGGCCAGCCCTTCATCGTGCTCACGTCCGTGCCACTCGGATTCGCGGGCATCGTCTTCGGAGTCGGCCTGATGGACTACGAGATCAGCTTCAACCTGCTCTACGCAGCCGTCGGTCTCGCGGGGGTCGTCGTGAACGACGCCCTCGTGCTCGTCGATTTCATAAATCGTGCGCGACGCGACGGCATGCCGATGCTCGATGCCGTCGCCCAGGCCGGCGCGCGGCGTCTGCGGCCCGTCATCCTCACGACCATGACGACCGTCGTGGCACTCCTGCCGATGGCGTTCGGCCTGCAGGGTGCGTCGAAGAGCTATGGGCCCTTCGCCGCGTCGATCGCCTTCGGGCTCCTCTTCGCGATGATCGGGACGCTCTTCGTGATTCCGCTCAGCTATGCGAGCGTCGCGAGCCTGACCGAGCGTGGTCGGCAGCTCCTGAACCGAATCCGCCGGAGCCGCACGGAGACGAGCGCGGTCGGGCTGGGCCGACCTGGCTGAGGCGTGGATTCGTGGCTCACTAGAGCGCGGATGCCAGCTCCGCGGCGCCGTGCATGGCGCCCTCGATCAGGCCGATGGCTGCGCAATCGCCGACAGGGTGAACACGGAGACCGCGCGCTTCGAGCCGCTCGGCCAGCGCGAGGTCCGGCTGGGCGCCGCCACTGACGATCACGCGGTCGGCCGCTGCACGTCGTTCGCGGCCGGCTTCGTCGCGCCAGACGACTCCATCCGACTCGATCGCGAGTGCCTGCGCGTTCGGTTGCAGGACGATGCCCCCTTCGCGCGCTTCGTGAACATGGCGCCAGCGACCGACGAGCCCGATCGAGGCGGCGAAAACCGACGTGGGCTCGAGTACCTCGACCGAGGCGCCTCGCGCCCGGGCCACACCGGCGAGCGCCAGGCCCGCACGATCGCCGCCGATCAATACGAATCGAGTGCCGACCTCGGTTCCGATGGCGGCCTCCGCAGAGATCGAGAGCCAGTCCGCCAGCTCGTCGACCGTCGCGACGCACTCGGCCGAAGCGCCCGGGATGGCGGGACGCGGCCACTGCGCGCCGGTCGCCACGACGATCTCCTCGAATCGTTCGAGCTCCTCGAACTCGTCGGGCTCGAAGCGACGACCCATTCGCACGTCCACCTTCGCGCGCGACAGCTCCGACTCGAGCCAGCCGAGCAGCTCGGCGTTCGGCTCCGCGGTTCGCGCCGCAAGGGCGAAGCGACCGCCCAGACGCTCTGTCGCCTCGATGAGCGTGACGCTATGGCCCCGCAGCGCCGCGAGCCGCGCCGTCTCCATCCCGGCCGGGCCACCTCCGACGACCAGTACGTTCTTCGCACGGGGCGCCGCTCGAAACGTCCGCTGCGACTCGAAGCCCGTCTCTGCATTGACGGCACATTTCACACTCGCCCGCACGAAGATCTGGCTGATGCAGCGATAGTGGTACATGCACGGCCGAATCGACTCGGGCCGCCCCTCGGCCAGGCGGTTCGGCAGCTCGGGATCCGCCAGCAGCTTGCGCCCCATTGCGACGAAATCGGCCTTGCCCTCGGCGATCGCCGCCTCGGCCGCGTCGGGGGTGAGGCGCCCGACGGCGATGATCGGAATCGAGACGCGTGCCTTGATCGCCGCGGCGAGGGGCAGGAATCGCCCGGGTGTATGCGTCGCGTGGGCCTCCGTGAAGCCGATGCCGCGGGATGGATCGGCGTAAGCACTGACGTGAAGCGCGTCGGCTCCAGCCTCCTCCGCGAGCTGCGCGACACGAATCGCATCCTCGAGGGTCTCCCCGTCGATCAGGTACTCCTCGCCGTTGATCCGACACCAAACGGGATAGTCGTCACCGACCCGGTCGCGAATCGCGCGCAGGATTTCGATCAGGAAGCGCGCTCGGTTGTCTACGGATCCGCCGTATTCGTCGCGACGATGGTTCGTAGTCGGCGACAGGAAGTTGTCGATCAGATAGCCATGGCCCGCGTGCAGCTCGACGGCGTCGACGCCGGCCGCACGGGCGCGCGCAACCGCGTCGGCATGGGCACCGACGATCCGAGCGATGTCCGCGTGCGTCATCTCGTGGAAGGCGACTCGGGCGCCCTCGACCTGGGCGGGCGTGCCCATCCGACTCGCCTCGTCCGGCGTCAACATCCCCATCAGGGGATCGGCGGAGAGGGGGACTTCGGGGCTGGAAGGGACCAGCAGGGGCCGTGCCGCGATGATGTCCTCGACCGCGTTCTTGCCGTTGTGCACGAG
The DNA here is from genome assembly GCA_965223565.1 of Myxococcota bacterium. Taxonomy (GTDB): domain Bacteria; phylum Myxococcota_A; class UBA9160; order UBA9160; family UBA4427; genus UBA4427. Next base: position 565,935 of record CBDCWV010000016.1, read on the forward strand.
CTGGAGAGCGAGCTTCGCGCCATGTGCGTGGACACGCTCCGAGAGGCGCGACCATCCCGGAACGAACGAATCGTCGCCGATCGCGCTCTGGCGCGGACTCGAGAGCCCGTCGGGTGCCGTGACGCCGACGGACCCGACCAGCAGGAGCGCCGCACCGCCCTGCGCGCGCGCTTCGAAATAGGCGACCTGCTGATCGGTCACGTAGCCACCGCCAGTCGCCTGATTGTCCCCCATCGGGCACATCAGGATTCGGTTGCGCAGGCGCAGCGACCCGATATTTCCTTCGGAGAGCAGGTGGGGATGGCTCATGGACTCCCCGATCAGGTTGGTCGACCGACTCCGGACATCGCGGCGATCGCGCCGCCGGCCTCAGTCCGCGTCCTTGAACTCGACGAGGATCGCTCGATAGGCGGAATCGCCGACGTTGATCGCCTCCTCGACCGAGCCGGCGGGCAGGATGCCTGCCGTACGCGATTCGAGGTCGACCGAGATCGTCTCGCCATCCGCCGCGTGGAGCGAGGGGAAGCCGGGGACCGGGAGCACGTCGAGACTCGCGCCGTCGACGGTCACCAGCGCGTAGGGACAAGCGTGCCGATGGGGCCCGGTCGAAGCACCCGGCTCGATCACCTGGTCCCAGACGCGCACGCGATCGTCCTCGTAGAGGAGGCGCGTTGCGATCGGTCCGAGCGCCGTCTCTCGTGTCGTCGGTGTCGCTTCTCCAGTCATCGCCTTCGACTCTATCACACGGGCGACGCGCCCATCGCGCGCACGCGCGCGTGTGTCGCGCTCGACTATCCTCTCGCAAGCCGATTCTCGAACAGGAGCCCGAGACATGCCCGAGATCGACCGCCGCGCAATCGTCTATCAGCCGAAGCCGCGACCCGAATGGGCGCGGGAATTCATCGACATCGGGCGCCAGATCGATGCGAAGAGCGTCGTCCCGCTCGACGAAGACTCACTCCTGCAATCCGCGATACGCAATACCGGCCTCACTGATTTCGGCGACGACGACTGGCGGGAGCCCTTCCGAATCCTGCTCGACGATCTCGAGGAGACGGCCGAGCTCAACTTCTTCGGCCGGGTCATGACGCGCTCGGACCTGCTCGTCCACCTCGAGGGGCGGCTACAGGTCGTCGACTGGCTGAAACGCCATCCCGAAGTCGAAGACGAAGTGATCGAAGAGCCCGTGTTCATCGTCGGTCTCCCGCGCTCGGGGACGACCATCATGCAGGAGATCCTCGGTGCCGACCCGGGAGCGCGCACGGTCAGGATGTGGGAGGCGAAATTTCCCTGCCCGCCGCCGGCGCCGGGCGACTCGAGTCCGGACCCGCGGATCGCGCGTGCCCAGGGACTCGTCGGACTCCAGGATCGCATCACGCCCGAGTGGGCGACGATGCACAAGGTCGGCGCGGAGCTTCCCGTCGAGTGCATCGAATGGACGTACTCCTCTTTCGTCTCCTATGCGTTCTCGGCCTCGTTCTACGTCCCGAATTACACCCGCTACGTCGCACAGAACGACCACCGTTCGGCCTTCGCCTGGCACAAGAAGATCCTCCAGCTGCTCCAGTCGACCGGGAGACCGCACCATTGGCTGCTGAAGGGGCCAACCCATCTCCCCGTCCTGCCCGCGCTCTTCGAGGCCTATCCCGACGCGAGACTCGCGCTGATGTTGCGCGACCCGGTCAAGGCCGCTGCCTCCGTCGTCGACGTGAGCGGCGTCTTGTTCTACATGCGCAGCGACAACACTCGCCTCGGCAAGGGATTCGGAAAATCCGTCGACGGCAAGGACACGTATCAGACGCTTCAGGACATGATCGATTGGATCGAGGACGGCACGATCCCTCGCGATCGGATCCATCCGATCGACTACCTCGCGTTCTTCGAGGATCCCGACGCGAGCCTGGAGCAGCTCTACGCGAGCATGGGATTTCCGCTCTCGCCGGAATCGAAACGCGCCATGCTCGACTACATCGCCTCGAAGCCGAAGGACAAATTCGGTCGACACGAGTACGACGTCGGCGACGCCGACACGATCGCAGCAGCGCGCGACGCGTTCCGACCCTTTCAGGAATATTTCGGCGTGCGGAGCGAGCTCTGACCCGGACGCTCCGCGTCAGACCGAAGCCAGCTCATCGAAGGCCACGACCCTCACGGAAGGCCTGAAATCCCCCGACTCGCTCGCTTCGAGAAAACGCAACGTCCAGACACCGCGCTCGTGACCGGCCGTGTCGAGCCAATTGGTGTCGGCCAGGCCCGGGTTGCGGTGGGCGATCACGATTCGAATCCCGCCGTCGCGCCGCACGCATGCCGTCGCGTGGTTCGTATGGATGTTCCAGTAGCGATAGTCGAAGGAGCCGCCCCAATAGTCGCAGAGCGACAGGCTCCAGTAGCGACATTCCGGTGGTGTGAAGTCGAGCACGATCGCTCGATCCGGATCGCACTCCCACCAGCCGCTGTTGTAGGTCTGGCCGGGAATGCCGAGTGTCGAGGCCGCTCGCTCGGGATCGCTCGGGAAGAAGACGTTCGGCGTCGGGACCCAGGCGTCGACGATGTCGAAGAATGCCCGGCTGCTACCCCGCATGAAGCGAAGCGCGCGGCGAAAGGCGTTCACGACGAAATCCGGCGTGAGCTCGGGGGGAGGATCTTCGGCGAGGTAATCGATCGCGAGTATCGAACGTTCCTGCTCGAGCTTGTGAGAGAAGGTCTCCCGCACCATCAGGGTCGTGGCATCGTCAGCCAGCGGCAGCCAGTTGCCCGCGCGCTCCGTCCTTCCGAGGAAGATCTCGAAGCGGCCGTCGGGCGCGACCTCGAACTCGTCGATCGTCTTGTAGGCAATCGTCCGACGCCCACCGGACCGCCCGATCGATCCGCCGTAGACCGCGAAGCTCATGATCTCGCAGTCGCCCTTGCGACCATGGACGCGGTAGTCGTAGGCGCCACTTATGTAGGCGTTCGAATGGTGGTTGTCCGGGTTGTCCCAGCCGCTCTTCTGGGTCTCGCAGAGGCTGGGAAAGAAATACGGAAGTCGCGGATCGCCGGCCTCCATGATGTGCTCGAGTCCGAACCGGATCATTCGCGCCAGGTAGCGATGGCCCTCGGCGAGATCGATCGGCGCGTTCGGCGCGTGCTCGCGAAAGATGTCCTGGCCCGCCTCCTTCAAGCCGTCGCAGTAATCCGCCCAGGCTTCTCCGGATCGCAGATACTCGACGGGATCGCGACTCATGTCCACGGGCAAACCCTCTCGTCTTCTCTCGGCAATCGCTCAGTATCGCATCTCGACGACTCGGAACCAGCTCGTGCGGGTCTTCTGATCACAGGGGAAGAGGCTACGATGCGGTGGCTCGACCCGCTTCGACGAGGATGACTACCGGATGGAATTCGTGATCAGCTACGACATGCGTGCGCCCGCCTTCGCGAGCCCGGCGCGCGAGATCTATTCCGCGACGCTCGACCAGTGTGCCTGGGCGGACGATCTCGGCTTCGACGCGATCGGACTCGGCGAGCACCACGCGTCGGACGACGGCTATCTGCCCTCGCCGATTCCGATGGCGGGCGCGATCGGCGCACGCACCAAACGGATCACGGTTCGCCCGAACGTGCTCCTCGCGCCCCTCTACGAGCCCGTCAAGCTCGCGGAGGACCTTTCGGTCCTGCAGTACATCTGCGATGGCCGCCTCGAGGTCGTGATCGGCGCCGGCTACGTACCTTACGAGTTCCAGATGTTCGGCAAACGACGCGAGGATCGGAAGGCGCTCTACATGAATGCCTTCGAGGTCCTTCGCAAGGCCTGGTCCGGAGAGACGTTCGACTACGAGGGGCGGAGCGTGACGGTCAGACCCGTCCCCGACCCGCCACCACGGCTCTTGCTGGGCGGTACGCACAAGGCGGTCGCCCGTCGGGCGGCGAAGATCGCCGACGGCTTCTACCCGCCCGCTGGTGAGAACTGGCACGTCTACCGCAAGGCGTGTCTCGAACTCGGCAAGCCGGACCCCGGCGAGACGTTCAAGGCCTTGGGGCCGATCTACACGCATGTCACCCACGATCCGGATCGCGACTGGGCGCGCATCGCCCCTCACGCAAAACACGTCGTGGAGAGCTACGCGAAATGGACGGTCGAGGCCTACGGAAAGGCGGCGGGGCCCTTCGCCGGTGGCGTCGATCCCGACGACCTGCGCTCGAGCGGAAGCTATCTCTGCCTGCGACCCGAAGAGGCGATCCAGGCGATCCGGGATCTGGGGCGCGATCGGACGTTCATCTTGACACCGCTCCTCGGCGGACTCGATCCGAAGCTGTCCTGGGCGGGCCTCGAGCTCTTCGAGCGATCCGTCTGGCCGCACGTCAAGGATCTTCAGGATTCGCGCTGACGACACCACGTCGAGGACGACGAGTAGGGGAGTGACATGTTCGATCTTTCGGGACGCGTCGCGCTCGTGACGGGCGCGGGCCAGCATGTCGGACGCGCGATCGCGGAGGCGCTCGCCGCGCAGGGGGCAGCAGTCGCCGTCAACGACATCGTCGAAGAACGCGCCGAAACGACGGCGCGAGCGATCGAATCGACCGGCGGACGCGCGATCGCGGTGGCGGCGGACGCGACCGATCTCGAGGCGTTCGCGTCGATGGTCGAGCGCGTCGAGCGGACGTTCGCGCCGGTCGACGTACTGGTCTCCAACGCGGGCAACAGCGGCGCCAGACGGGCCGCGCCGACGAAATTCGTCGACATGGATCCGAACGATTGGAAGCCCTATGTCGACATCAACTTCTACGCCGTGCTGAATGGGATCCATGCCGTGCTACCCGGAATGTGCGAACGCAGCCATGGCCGCATCATCACGATCTCGTCCGATGCCGGTCGTCAGGGCATCAACATGGGCATGTCGATCTACAGCGGTGGGAAGGCCGGCGCACTCGGCTTCCAACGCTCACTCGCGTGCGAAGTCGGACGGCATCAGGTCACGGTGAACGCCGTCAGTCTGGGCATGATTCCGGGGGATTGGGACCCGGGGCCGCCCAAGGGCATCCCGCTCGGACGCTACGGCGTACCCGAGGACGTCGGCCCGGCCGTCGTCTTTCTCGCCTCGGACGAGGCGAGCTGGATCACGGGCCAGATCCTCTCCGTCAACGGCGGGGTCTATCGCAATGTCTGAACCGATCGAAGGCGGACGATCTCGCGAGCGATCCGATTCGCGCGATGCACTCGTCCTCGCCCACGGCGCCTTCCATGGACCCTGGTGTTGGCACCCGACGATCTCGCGGCTCGAAGCGAAGGGGATCCGGTGTGTCGCGGTCGACCTCGATCGCGGCGGTCTCGCGGCCGACCGCGCGGCACTCCAAGGTGTCGTCGATTCGGTTCGGGCGGATGGCTATCGGGTGCATGCGATCGGCCACTCGCTCGGCTGCCCGTCGGTCGCGCTGCTCGATCCGAACACGATCGCCACTGCGACCCTGCTGGCCGGTCCGCTCGTCGGCCCCGGTCTGCCCGACATGGCGGATTGCGCGTTTCCGGACTTCACGTCGAAGCTGCGGGCCCGACCGGACGGGCGCGCCGAGCTGTCACGCGAGGACGCCGACGCCGTCTTCTACCACCGCTGCACGCGCGCGGAAGCGGACTGGGCCCTCGACCGCTTGCGTCCGACGTTCGTGTACGGCGCCGAGGCGTCGAGCCCGCCCATCTGGGAAGCGATTCCGACGACCTACATCGCGTGTTCGGACGATCGCGCCGTCCGCCCCGACTATCAGGACGCCATCGCCGCCCAGCTGCCCGACTCCACCCACCTCGACAGCGATCATTCCCCGATGCTCGGGCGTCCGGAGGCCCTGGCCGAGGTCGTGCTCGGCGCGATGGCACGCGCGACCTGACGCCGGGGATCGGCTTGCTGTAGCGTCGCTCGACGGCGCTGGAATCCACTCGGGCGAGGACCCGCACGCGTACCCGGCCACCAGTTCGTATCCAGCGACCGAATCCGAATCGCAGGACAGGAGCCGAACGAAGATGGGACAACTCGAAGGCAAGGTCGCCTGGGTGACGGGCGGAAGCGGCGGCATCGGTTCCGCCACACTGAGACGTTTCGTCGAAGAAGGGGCGGCGGTCGTCTGTGCCGACATCGACGACGAAGGCGGCCAGAAGCTCGTCGACGAATTGAAGAGTGGCGGCGGCCGTGCGAGCTACTCGCATTGTGACGTGACCGATCTGGCACAGGTCCGGGCGAGCGTCGACCAGGCGGTCGACAGCCACGGTCGCATCGACGTGATCTTCAACAATGCCGCGACCAGCACGGGGGGCTACGTCGCCGATCTCGATCCCGAGGGTTGGGACCACAGCCTCCGGGTCATGCTGACCGCCGCGATGTACGGCATGAAGGCCGCGATCCCTCACATGCTCGACCAGGGCGGCGGATCGATCGTCTCGACCTCGTCGATCTACGGCCACGTGTCGAATCCGGGAAACGCGCCCTACTCGACGGCCAAGGCCGGGCTGATCAACCTGACGCGATCGGCGGCACTCGAGTACGGCCGCAAGGGGATCCGCGCGAATTGCGTCTGCCCGGGCGCCGTCGAAACGCCGATGCTCGACGCCGTCGTGGGAATCGGCCTCAAGTCGCGCGAGGCGATCGCCGACATGCACGCGCTCGGTCGCACGATCCAGCCCGAAGAGGTCGCGAATCTGGTCCTCTTCCTGGCGAGCGATCAGTCTTCGGCAATCACGGGTCAGGCGATCATCGTCGATGGCGGCCTCCTTTCGGGCTGCGACCTGACCGGCATCCCGCCACTCGCGTGAGTCAGGCAAGCGACGACAAGCAAGAGCTCGCAGCACTCTCGCCCGCGTCGATCCTGGCCGAGGCCAGCCGGCGTGCACGCGACCTGACGGATACGGGCGAGCCGCAATTTCGCGAGGGACTCGAGCGGCTCTCCGAATCGCTCGAGCGCGACGGCCGCCTGACACCGGTCGGTCGCGTGATCGCGCGCGACCGGATGATTCTCTCCACCGTGAATCGACTCAACTACCTGGAGGATCGCCGGGCACATCCGGAGATCCGGCGCGAGCGGATCGTGGCGCCGGTCGTCGTGGTCGGCATGCCGCGAACCGGATCGACGATCCTGCACGACATCCTTGCTCAAGACCCCGACAGCCGGGCGCCGCTCACCTGGGAGACGATGTTTCCGTCGCCGCCGCCCGAGCCCGAGAGCTTCGAGACCGATCCCCGGATCGACGCCTGCGACGCGACCTTCCCCAACGTCGATCGGCAGATTCCGGCGTTCAAGGCGATGCATCCGATGGGGGCGAGGCTCTCTCAGGAATGCGTCACGACGATGGCGGACACGATGGTCTCGCCGCTCTTCCACAACCAGTTTCGCGTCGACAGCTACCAGGACTGGGTCGACCATCGCGCCGACTGGTCGCGCGTCTACGAGTTCCACGAGTGGCAGCTCCAGCACCTCGGCTGGAAGGTGAAACGCGATCGCTGGGTGCTCAAGACCGGTGCGCACATGTGGGGCCTCGAGCACCTCCTGGCGCGCTATCCCGACGCCCGGATCGTCTTCACACATCGCGATCCCGTGAAATCGATGACCTCCTACGCGAGCCTCACTGCCCTCGTGCGATCGATGGGGAGTGACGACGTCGATCCGATCGAGATCGCAGAGGACTGGACTGCGCGAATCAAACGCGTGCTCGAGCACGCGATCGACGTCCGGGCGAACGACGCGCATCCCGACGCCCGGTTCTTCGACATGTATTTCCAGGATTTCGTCGCCGACCAGTTCGCCGTCGTCGAGCGGATCTACGAAGCCTTCGACCTGCCGATGAGCGGCATCGCGGCAGACTGCATGCGGGCTTTCATCGCCGACAATCCCAAGGGCAAGCACGGCATCCATCACTACGGCCCACACGAATTCGGCGTCGATCCCGACCGCACGCGGCGATCGTTTCGACGCTACATGGAACGCTTCGACCTAGAGCCCGAGGCGCTCTGAGCGCGACGCCAACGAAGCGAGAAAGAACCCCATGGCCGAACCGAAGGACCTCGACGCTCCCCTGCCCGACTCGATGCGGGCGTTCCGCGTGCACGCGTGGGGGCCGGAACCGACCGAGACGCTCTCACTCGACGAAGTTCCGCTGCCCTCGCCCGAGGTCGGTGAGCTCCTCGTCCGGGTCCAGGCGATCCCGCTCAACCTGAACGACCTCGAGCGCATCAACGGCCAGAACATGATGGTGCGACCGGAGCTGCCCGTAACGCCCGGCATGGAGGTCATGGGGATCGTCGCGGCATGTGGTGAAGGCACGAGCGAATGGCAGGGGCGGCGCGTCGTCGCAATGCCGAAGCAGGCAACGGGCGGCTTCGCGGAATTCGCGATCTGCCCCGCCGTGTCGGCCTTCGAGATGCCCGAAGACATACCGCTGCCGGACGCGGCCGCGCTCTATTTTCCGTTCCATCTGGCGTGGCTCGGCCTAGTCGACCGCGCCGAGCTCGGAGCGGGCGAGAGCGTATTGATCCATGCGGCTGCCGGCGGGGCCGGAAGCGCGGCGATCCAGGTCGCGAAGGCGCGAGGCGCGAAGGTCTTCGCGACAGCCGGCAGCGCCGAAAAGCTCGAGCTCTGCCGAGAGCTCGGCGCCGACGTCGCGATCGACTACCGCAACGAGGATTTCAAGCAGATCGTGCTCGAGGAGACCGAAGCACGCGGCGTCGACGTCGTCTTCGACAATGTGGGCGAAGCGGTCATGGACGACTCGATGCACTGTATCGCCTATAACGGGCGCTACCTCATGATGGGATTCGCTTCGGACAAGCGCTTCGCAGACGAGAAGCTCGTCGTACCGCGACGGGTCTCGGCGGGGAATTTCAAGCTCTGCGGCGTGCTGCTCGCCTACGCGGACGATTCGGTCGCGTCGATGATGAAGCGCGCCACGGGTTGGAATTTCTGCTCGAACGCGCTTGGTGCCGAGATCATGCGGAAGATCGTCGAAGGGGTTCGCACGAATTCGCTACGCGCAGTCGTCGGCGAGACGATCGGTTTCGAAGACCTGCCGAACGCGATCACGCGTATGCGGGATCGCGAGACGCTGGGTCGTGTCGTCGCGCTCCTCGACGCATGAAGTTCGGCGTCCTGCTCGACAATTTCGGCGGCTTCCCGGAGACCGGCCGTGGCGCACTCGCCTGTATCGATCTGGCTCGCCACGCCGAGCGCCTGGGATTCGACTCCGTCTGGGTCACGGACCACGTCGTGCTGCCCGTCGAACGCGCGACGACCTACCCACACGGATCCTCGAGCGAACCGCATGACAATCTGGACGGCTTTCCGTACACGTGGGAGCAGGAGATCTTCGAGCCCGTCACGTTGATGGCCGCGCTCGCGACCGCCACCGAGCGCGTCGAGATCGGCGTCTCCGTCCTCGTCATTCCCTACCGCCATCCCCTGCTGACGGCCAAGATGCTGGCGACCATCGACCAGCTGTCACGCGGTCGGATCATCCTGGGGGCGGGCGTCGGCTGGCTCCGCGAGGAGTTCGAGGCGCTCGGCCTCGACCGCGAGATCTTCGAACGGCGCGGCGCGGTCACGATGGACTACCTGCGCGCCATCCAGGCAGCCTGGACCGCCAACACGAACGCCACGTCGAAACGCGCGGGAACGGGTCGCGGCGCGGCGCACGCAGGTCCCTTCGCTCGATTCGAAGGGGTCGGGACGCGCCCGCTTCCCTACCGCAAGCCGCATCCGCCCTGCTGGATCGGCGGCCAGGGCGAGCGCGCCCTCGTGCGAAGCGTGGCGCTGGGCCAGGGCTATCTCGCCATCTCCTCGGATCCCGAGCGTCTCGCCGCCGACACGAGTCGGATTCGAGACCTCTGCACCGTTGCAGGCCGGGACGCCGACAGCCTCGACATCGCACATATCGACGGCGTGATCCTGGCGGACGAAGCCGGCGACGCACCGGCCCATGCCGGCGCGACCCTGGTCGGATCGCCGGCTCGTATCCTCGAAGAGCTGGCCGCCTACGCCCGCGCCGGACTCACCCATCTCGTGGCCGGCGTGAGCCGGAAGGGGGATCTCCGATTCGAATCCGTCGTCGACGCGCTCGAAGAGGTCGCGAGCGAGATCCTGCCGGTCGCTCGGCGACTCTGATGGTCCGCGGGCGCAGACGCGACGGCGGCGAGTCGCCCACTTCGCTCCACTGCGTTCTACCGTCTAGCCGCCCAACGGCCGCGCGCCGCGGATCAGGCGTCCCGGCCGCGCGCCCGTCTGCTCGTCGTCTCGGATCGTGATCTCGCCCGCGACGATCGTGCGATGGTAGCCGCGCGCGCGCTGCATGATGCGCCGCCCGCCCGCCGGCAGGTCGAAGATCATCTCCGGCAGCTCGATTGCGAGCTGCTCGTGATCGATCACGTTCAGATCGGCGCGCAGGCCGGGCGCGAGACGCCCTCGATCTCCGAGGCCGTAGAGCGCAGCCGGCTCGCTCGTCATCATGCGAACGGCCTCTCCGAGCGCTAGCCGCGGACCGCGCGTTCGATCCCGCACCCAATGGGTCAGCATGAGCGTCGGCCCCCCGGCATCGCAGGCGACGCCACAATGGGCCCCGCCGTCCCCCAGCCCCCAGACCGAGCTCGGATGCGTGAGCATCGTATGGACATCGTCGAGACTGAAGCGGAAGTAATTCGTGAAAGGGAAGAGCAGGAACGCGCGGCCTTCCGCCTCGAGCAGCAGATCGTAGACGAGCTCCTCGGGCTCGCGTCCCTCGCGTTTCGCGCGCGCCTCGACCGTGTCCGCCGCTTCGGGCTCCATCTCGAATTCGGCGCCGAGCGGCAGCAGATTCGCGTAGCCCTGGTGCACCATCGCCGAGAGCGGATGGTCGTAGGGCTCGACCGGCTCGGCGAGCAGACGCGCCTTGAAGGCGGGATCGCGCATGCGCGCGACCCGTTCTGCGAGCGGGCGATCGGCGATCTCCCGATAGCTCGCTCGCGTGGAGAACGTGTGCTCGTCCGACTGCAGACCCATCAGGATCCCGGTGGCGCGGTTCGCGACCTGCGGATAGATCGGTGCGCCCTCCGCGCGAAGCGCTGCCGAACGTTCGAGCAGCGTGCGGAAACGATCGAGCTCGCTATGCGTCTGGACGAGCGAGAACGTGACCGGACGACCGATCTCTTTGGCCAGCCGACCCATCCAGTCGATCTCGGCATGCGACGTCTCGCTCACCTCGCCGTCCATGCCGCGCGGCACGACTTCGAAGACCCCCGTTCCGAGCTCGCCCAACACCCGCGCCATCGCCTCGAGCTCACGCTCGCCGGCGAAGGTGCCAGGGACCTCGACACCCGCGCTCGTCCGATGGGCCAGGATGCGAGAGGTCGAGACACCGAGCGCGCCGGCCTCGATGCCTTCGCGTACGATCGCGCTGATCGCAGCGAGATCGGCTTCGGTCGGCTCCGGCTCGCCGGCGCGATCCCCCATCACGTAGGCGCGTACCGCCGCGTGCGGAACCTGGGTACCGACGTCGAGCATGTAGGACCGCCCCGCAAGGGCGTCGAGATACTCCGGAAAGCTCTCCCAACGCCAGTCGATACCCTCGGCGAGCGCACTGCCGGGGATATCCTCGACGCCCTCCATCTGCTCGATCAACGTCTGCTCGCGTCCCGGCACGACAGGTGCGAAGCCCACGCCGCAGTTGCCCATCACGACGGTCGTCACGCCGTGCCAACAGGAGGGGGCGAGCGATTCGTCCCAGGTCGCCTGGCCGTCGTAGTGGGTATGGACGTCGACGGATCCGGGCGTCACGAGCAGACCATCCGCCTCGATCGTCTCGCGGGCCGACACGTTCCCGATCGGCGACCGACTGACGCGGCTGATGCGGCCGCCCTCGATCAGGACATCGCCCGCGAAGGCCTCCGCCCCGGTGCCGTCCACGATCGTGCCACCGCGAATCCAGAGATCGTATGTCGCCGCCATCGTCCCCTCCCCGGTCTCGATTCGGTCCGTGAATTCCGGACCCCAAGTGTACCGGCTCCGCTCGCAGCGACGTGCTCTCCGTGCGATCGTTCTGCGGTCGACGCGCGCGGAGCCGCGTCGGGAGTCCTGCCACCATGAGTCTTCGGGCGACCCGCAACGATCCGGTCCTGCGCCTCTTCCGAGTCGCGCTGCTGGTGACGACGCTGGCACTCTTCGGCTGCGAAGCGCAAGATGCTTCCCAGGCACCCGAAACGGAGCGAGCCGACACGGCGACCGCCCGGCCCGGTTCGGGCGGGACGGGAGCCACTGCTCGCGGCGCGGACGGCAACATCGCCCGCTCCGACCCGGCGACCGACGCGACACTCGCTGCGGCCACGGCGGGGGCGAGAGCGAACGAGTCGGGTGACGCATCCACCGCCGCGATCCCGCCCGATGCCGCCGCACTGCAACGCCTTCCCTGCGACGACTACGACCACCATCGCAATCTCTACTGGGGCGACCTGCACGTCCATACGGCACGCTCCGGCGATGCCTGGCGATCGAATGTCCGCGCCACGCCCGACGACGCGTATCGCTTCGCGCGGGGTGAGGCGATTGCGATCCCACCGCTCGACGAGCGCGGCATCGGCACACAGCGAATCGTGCTCGATCGGCCGCTCGATTTCGCCGCCGTGACCGATCACGCGGAAACCTTCGGCATCCTCGAGCTCTGCGCGACGCCGGGCACGGAAATCTACGACAGCCCGGGTTGCGCCTACTATCGCCGACTCCCGGCAACACCGGCGTTTCCCGCCGATGGAGACATCCCACCGCGTCTCGAAGTCGAGCGTATGGTCTGTGGCGACGATTGGGAGCGATGCATCGCGGCGGCCCGCACGCCGTGGCAGGAGACGCAGGAAGCCGCCGAACGATGGCAGGATTCGAGTCCGACCTGTGCCTTCACGACCTTCCTCGCCTACGAATGGTCGGGCGCGCGGGGCGGGCCCCTGCTCCACCGCAACGTGATCTTCCGCAACGGCGTCGCTCCACCGCCGATGGGCTCGCGTCGCGCCCCGAAGCCTGACGACCTCTTCGACTACCTGGAGGCCGAGTGCCTCGACGCCGAGACGGGCTGCGATGTTCTCTCGATTCCTCACAACGCGAATACCAGCTCGGGTCAGATGTTCCGCCCCGACTACTCCTCGGTCCAGAGTGCCGCCGGCGAGGAGTTTCTCGCCAAGCGACGGCGACGGCTCGAGCCCCTCGTCGAGATCATGCAGCACAAGGGCGACTCCGAATGCCGCAATGGCCTCGTCGGGATTCTCGGCGGACCCGACGAGCTCTGCGGCTTCGAAAAGCTCTTCCCGCCCTGGCTTCCCGAGTGCGACGAGCAGCCGTCGATGCGGGAAGACGACGTCCTCTGCGTCGGCCGTGGCGGCTACGCCCGTACGGGTCTCGCGATCGGTCTGGCCGAACGCGCGCGAATCGGCGTCAACCCCTTCGAGTTCGGCTTCATCGCCGCCACCGACACCCACAACGCGAATCCGGGCGACGTCGACGAGGCCGACTGGAACGGCCACGTCGGCGATCGCGACGCCACGCCCGCCGCGCGCATGGCGCAGCACGTCCGGGTCTCGAATACGGCGAACAATCCGGGCGGTCTGGCAGGAGTCTGGGCGCGAGAGAACTCCCGCGAGGCGATCTTCGACGCCCTCCGCCGGCGCGAGACCTACGGCACGAGCGGACCCCGGATCGCCGTCCGTCTGTTCGCGAGCTGGGAATTCCCAGAGGATCTCTGCGAACGCACGGATTTCGTCGAGGTCGGCTATCGCGACGGCGTTCCGATGGGCGACCGCCTACCGGTCGCGCCGAGCGCCGAGGCGGCGCCGGTCTTCGCGCTGCATGCGCGCGCCGATCCCGGCAACGAGGCGAGCCCGGGCAATCTGCTGCAACGCGGCCAGATCGTGAAGGTCTGGAACGGTGAGGCAGGCGAGATCCACCAGCGGATCTTCGAGATCGCGGGCGATCCCGCTAGCGGGGCCGGCGTCGACCCCGCGACCTGTGCGCCGCGCGGTCCCGGCGCCCGCGAGCTGTGTCGGGTCTGGCGCGATCCCGCCTTCGATCCGACGACTCCGGCGGTCTACTATGCGCGCGTCGTCGAGAACCCGAGCTGCCGCTGGCAGACCCGGACATGCGTCGGGCTCGCGGACGATGCCCGGCCCGCCGCCTGCGAGGGCGTCCCCCATGTCGACTCGATCATCCAGGAGCGCGCCTGGACGTCACCGGTCTGGTACGACGGAAAGACAGGCGGCGCGAGGGCCCGCGTGGCGGGCGCCCTCAGCTCCAGCGAAATTCGCTGAGTCCTCCCGTGATCGCGGTGTCGAACGCGTAGAACGTCGGGACGTGCTCGAACATCTCCTTCACGACGGTCGGATCTCCGAAATAGAGAGACTCGTCGATGAAATGCGCGAGGCTCGGGAAGCGCTCGAGCACGATGCCCAGATAGACGGGGGTGGCCGGCGTCAGCCGGCGCGCGATCGCGTTCCGGATATAGGACTCGCGGTGGGGATGCAGATCGAAGGAGAGCTTCGAGTGGACCGCCCACTCGCGGTAGAAATCCTCGAGCGTGACCGCTGCGGGCTTGTCGTTGATGCCCCATTGCGTGATGCCGGGGACGCGATCGCCGTCCGCGACGACATGGGGGCAGGCGGCCATCGTCGACTCCGTCACGAGATAGCCCCAGAGTGCCTCGGCATGGGACGCGAGCGCGGCCTCGATCGCGGGACGTGAATCGAGCGTCGGCAGCCAGACTTCGAAGACGGCCGCGATTCGGTCGAAGTCGCCCGCAATTCGTGCCGGACAGCCTTCGCGGATCTCCTCGGCCCGATCGGGCAGAAAGATCGCCATCTGCTCGCCGCCCACACCACGCGCCGCGGGCACGACGGCGGCCGCGACGCGGTCGAGCCTTCCTTCGACGGCGTCCACGGCACCCGCCAACACGTAGATCAGCTTCTCCATCGCACCGCTAGGCTACCGGACTCTCTCGCGACGGCTCGTGCTCGACGCCGACCGGCCGGCGTCGGGCTCGGCCTCTGGCCGGGGCGGCCCGGACGCGGTCGATTGCTATCGTCCGCGCCCGCGTGAGCGAATCCGACGTCCTGGCGAGCGGGCCCTACCGTCAGCCGCATCAGCCAATCGCCCTTCCAAGCAGCGAGGAGCCTCCCCATGTCCCATCCCTTCGACTACTCGAACAAGCGCATCGTCGTGACCGGCGCGTATTCGGGCGTCGGTGCCGCCCTACTCGAAATCCTGGCCGAGCTCGGCCGCCCCGAGGTGATCGCGCTCGACCTCAAACGACCCGACGGACCGATCACCACGTTCATCGAGACGAACATGGGCAAGGAAGCCTCCGTCGCTGCTGCCATCGATGCGATCGACGGTCCGATCGACGTGCTCTTCAACAACGCGGGCATCGCCGCAACCCACCCGGTCGAGGACGTCATGGCGGTCAACTGGCTCGGGCTGCGACAGCTCTCGGAAGGCCTACTGCCGAAGATCCGCGAGGACGGCGCGATCGCCAATACGGCTTCGATCGCCGGCGGGCAATGGCCGGGGCATCTGCAGGAGGTGCTCGAGTGCATCTCGATCACGTCGCGTGAGGAGCTCTTCGGCTGGTGCGGCAGCCACAAAGAGCTGGTCGGAGACGGTTACGCCTTCTCGAAGGAGTGCGTGCAGGTCTACACGATGAAGAGCGCAAAGGAGACGCTGGCTCGAAAGGTCCGGACCAATAGCGTCTGCCCGGCGCCGATCGACACCCCGCTCCTGCCCGATTTCAACAAGACCATGACCGAGAAGACGATGAATTGGACGATCGATCAGATCGGCGGCACGATCGCAACGCCGCGGGATATCGCGATGACCCTCGCGTTCCTGGGCGCCGAGGCCTCGCGCTACGTGAACGGTGTGAACCTGAACGTCGACCTGGGTTTCAATGCATTCATGACGACCGGCCAGATCGATTTCTCCGGACTGGCCTGACGGCCGACCGACGAGGCCACGGGGCGATGGCCGGACCGGTCGTGACCGGTCCAGCGACGGAGGGCGCCATGGCGACTCGGCAACGACCGAATCGGGCCCCGGGCGGGACGAACGCAGCTGCGACGCGTCGCTGGATCGTCGCCCTTGGCGTGCTGGCGATGCTCGCGACCGGCGGGGCCTTTTGGCTCTCCTTCGGCACGCACGCGGGGCCGAATGGAGCAGGCAGCACCGCTTCGCGCGACGCCCACTCGGCTGATGCCACCGCGAACCGCGCCAGCCCGTCGACGACCGGCATGTCTCGCGGCGCGCGAGACGTAGCGGTTGGCGAGGCGATCCAGGGCGACCGTTCGACGGATGCGGACGCCCTGCGCGATCGCGAATCAGCGGAATCCGCGAGCGAGCCCCTCACGCCTGGCCCGGGTGGCGGCGACGAGCCCGAGATGGATCCCGTCGACGCGCGACTTCGCGAACGCTATGGCGAGCCGTCGCCCGCGCTCGTGCACGCCGCCGTGGCCGACGTCGTCGCCCGGCGCTTCGGCGATCGCGGACTCGACGCGGAGCAGATCGCACGCGCCTCGGATGCACTCGTCGAATTGCGTGAGGCACGCCTGCGCCTGGCCGAGCTGCCCGTCGAGTCGCGCTACGCGACGGAGCGGCGACGGCTACTGGACCGGATGTCGAGCGCGACAGAGACCTTCACGGAGACGCTCGGTGTCGATCCGGCGCGGTTCACCGCGATCGCGAGCGTGTCGGGAGGCTCCGTGGACGGATCGCCCGACAGCGCGAGGGCTACCGCTCGGGACCCGAACGGTGAGGGCGACTTCGATCTCGGATCGGAGTTCGACGTCGGGATCGATGACGCCCACGATCCGGACTACGTGCCGGACGACGATTTCCTGGAATCGCGGCGATGAACGCGGTCGCGAGCCGGCGTGCTCGGAGCCGATCGGCGCATCTCGTCGCGATCGGACTCTTCGTCGACCTGGCTCTCGCGAGCCACCCCGCGGCGGCCGGGTCTCCGGATCGCACGTCTGCGGCGACGGATCCCGGGCGAACGCCACTCGCCGAGGTCGCGGGGGAGACGATCTACGTCGACGAGGTCGAAGGGGCGCTCGCATTGCGCATCTACCAGCGGCAGCTCGATATCTACTCTCTGCTGCGCGCCGAGGCCGAGCGCAGGATCGAGGCGCGTCTGCTCGCGGGGGCCGCGGCGGAACGCGGACTCACGGTCGAGGCACTGCTGACCGAGGTCGAAGCGGGCGGACCGGCGATCGACGAGGCCGCGGTCGATGCGTATCTGGCCGAGCATCCGTCGACGCCGCGACTGGCACCCGATCGCGCCCGGGAACGTGTCCGCAACTACCTGACGGAGCGCGAGAAACTGGCGCGGCGCATCGCCTATCTCGAGGCACTTCGCGAGGCCGCTGGTGTCCGCATCCTGCTCGAGCAGCCCACGCGACCGCGGACGCACTTCGATACGGCCGAGCTGCCGGCGCGCGGACCGGCGGACGCCCCCGTCACGATCGTCCACTTCGCGAGCCTCGGTTCGCGTAACGCCGCCCGCAGCGCCGCCAAGCTCGAGCGACTCGCCGAGGCGTTTCCCGGCAAGATCCGTCGCGTTCACGTCCATCTCCTGAA
This sequence comes from Myxococcota bacterium, assembly GCA_965223565.1. Taxonomy (GTDB): domain Bacteria; phylum Myxococcota_A; class UBA9160; order UBA9160; family UBA4427; genus UBA4427. Next base: position 583,518 of record CBDCWV010000016.1, read on the forward strand.
CGATCGTGACGAGGCGGGGCTATACGCTGCGCGGATCGCCACACAGCTCGTCGCCGACGCAAACGCCGCCAGCCAGCCTGCGTCCAGCCCAAGCTTCTGGCGCTTCCACGACGCCCTGTTCGCGCGCGAGGGCAAGCTCGACGTCGACGCGATCGAGGCAGTGGCACGCGAAATCGGCCTCGCCGGCACGGAGATCGAAGAGGCGACCCGCTCGAGCGACACCCTCGGCCGGGTCAAGCGGGAGATCGACCGCGCGGGCAGGGCGGGGATTCCGCGGGAGCCGAGCCTCTTCGTGAACGGTCTCTTCGTTTCGGGTCTCGTGCCCTACGAGGAGATGCGCGAGCTCGTCGCGGGAGAGCTCGGCGAATAGCGCGCCGCACTCGAAGTCTACGCGCGCTTCTCCCCGAGCCATTCGATCGCCTCCTTCGGCGTCTCGACGCGGATGATTCCGGCGCGCGACTCGACCTCCCGGCAGGCATCGAGGATCGTGGTGCAGCCCTCGTCGCCGACGCCCGTCACGCAGCCGTCGCTCACCCAGAGCCGCGGCGTTGGCTGGCGGGCCAACCACTCGAGCGCAGGCAGGTCGATGATGTTGCCCGACCCGTAGGGCTCGAAGTACGCGTGCGAGACGCGGCGGTCGGCCCGCGCCACGATGCGCAACTCGCCCTCGTCGGCTCGACCGGAATAGATCGCCACGACCGCGAGCCCGCCCGCAGCTCGCACGAGCGCCTCGACGTCGCTCGCCGAGAGCGACATGCTGCCGCTCGTATCCACCAGGATCGTACCGCCGCCCCCGCTCCCGCGACGGTCGAAGATCGCGCGATCGAGCGCGAGCCGATCGGGTCGGGCGAGGCGTGCGCCCTCGGTCGCAGCGCGCCGACGGCCGACACCGGCACGCAGGACCGTGGCCTGTCGCACGACCAGCGGCGGACGCGCGATCTTCATGTGACCGACCGCGACGGAGGCACCCGCGCCGCGACGAGCCTGGAGCATGCGTTCGAAGGCCCGACGGCCGAGCGGGCGACCGGCTCGGCGCGAAGCCGGCGCACCCTCGACATCGATCTGGCAGCAGCCCATGTGCTCCACGACGAAGCCCTCCGGCACGAGACCTCGTCTCGTCAGGTCGTCCGCCAGGTCTTTCGCGATCTGGTGGGCCACGCGAAACGCGGCGATCGGGCCGCCGAGGCGCTCGCGCACACGCACCAGTCGCGCCTCGACGCGGTCGACCCAGTCGAGCGCATAGTCGGCGAGGTGCGGCGGCAGGGCGGCCAGCTCCGCACGCAGGGTCGGCGCCGCCGCCGTGCCGAGCGACGCAACCGCTCGCACGAGCGTCGCCGCGAGGTCACCGGCCTTGGCGTCCCGGGCCGCCAGGTGGGCGACGTGAGCGAGGCCTTCGCGATCGAGCTCGACGGGCAGCCCGAGATCGGCGAGCGCGAGGTTGATACGCGCGTCCTCGACCGCCTGCAGGAAGACGATCGGAAACCGCACTCGCGGCAGCCGCTCGGGAGAGAAGCGCACGTGCGCCAGCTCGTGGAGCGTCACGCCCTCTCCTCCCGGCTCGAGCGGGACCCAGAGCCGCTTGTCGCGTTTGTTGGTGGCGCCGTTGGTCGGTAGCCAGCGCTGCTCGTTGCTGTCCTCGACGGTCCAGGGACCCGCATGCGGGCGACGTTCGGACAGCTCGGGGTAGGGCAGGAACTGGTCGCGCGGCGGCGACGACGCCCCGCGGCGACTGGGACGCCGCGCGGCGGCGCGACGCGGCGGACGCGAGGAGCGGGAAGCGCGGGACATGGCGAGACTCCTTTCTTGCGGCGGCTGGCTAGGCGTGGCCGAGCAACATTGCGTTGTAGATCTGGTCGCCACGCTCGCGGCCGAACACGACGCGGCAGGCGTCACGGCGCCCGAACTCCGCCTCGAAGGCATGGACGGCGAGCCAGCCGCGAATGCTCACGGCGCGCTCCCGCTCGAGGTCGAAGGTGCGAAGCGCCGCCTCACGCAGATCCTCGGGCAGGCGGGCGAGCGCGTCGGGGTGGGGCTCGGCGACGTGGAGCACGCTCTGGAATCGGTCGCGCAGGGCTTCGGGCAGCTGGCTTGGCGGCAGGTTGTCCGTGCAGACGACCTGGAAGCCTTCCGCCGGTCGAATCGTCTCGAGATTCGGCAGCGTCAGGCGGGCGGTCTCGCGCGACTCCAGCACGGGGTGGAGAATCGCCAGCACGTCGTGGGAGGCGTGGGCGATCTCGTTGATCACGACGGTGGCGCCCTGGCGCATCGCCTCCACGAAGACGCCGTCGGTCCAGACGAACTCCTGGCCGCGAGGCATCCAGAAGCCTCGCAGCTCGGCGGCCGGCGTGTCGGGCGTGAGCGTGACGACGAAGACGTCGCGCCCGTCGCTTCGCGCGCGGATGGCAGTGAACGTCTTGCCGACGCCTGGCGGCCCCCAGAGATAGATCGTCCGTGCGGTGCGACTGGCGAGGACGGCCTCGACGAAGGACCAGTCGTCGCCATCCGGGCGCTGGCTGCGGGGCTGCTGTTCGGGCTTCTTGGTGGTCTTCTTGCGGGGCATGATCGCTGAGCTCCATTGGCGCGGGCTGGCCTTGGCCCGCCCGCATTGGGTGGAGCTCGATCATCTCCGATTTCGAGGCGTGCGTGATTTCGCGCCGAAACTTCTGCTAGCGAACACCGTCCTGGAAGCGACGCTGCTCGAGCATGAAGCGCTCGAAGAATTCGTCCTCTCCCGGACGCGGCGGCAGCTCACCATCCATCTCGAGCACCGGCTCCGCCGTCCAGCCGAGCGCCCACGCGTTCGTGGCGGGCCGCGCGGGCACGTCCGTCATCTTGAGCTCGACGACGGTCAGGCCGCGGTTCTCGAGCAGGTCGGCGTGCCGGAGCCTGAGGAGCGTGCACCACGCCGCGGTCGCCCAGGCGTTCATGCCGAAGGAGACCAGGAAGCCAGGCCCGCCCGGCCACAGCTCGTCGACGCGCAGCAGGTAGGCGGCGGTCCGATCGGCCGGGATCGTGCGGGAGGCCGTCTCTCCTGCGAGGTCCGCGAGCGCGCTGTAGTCGCAGCCGGTCTGATGAAAGCTGATCGCGGCGCGATTCTCCTTGCCCGCGCGGAGCCAGGCGGCCGCGGCCCGGGTGAGGCACAGGTAGGAACGCGCACAGCGGCGGAAATACCGCTCACAGACGGTCAGGATCGCCGCCTCGAGGAACGTGTTGGCGGGCTCGATCTTCTTCCGGTCGTCGTGCCACGCCTCCGACTGCGGCGGCCGGGTCGTCTGGAAGAGCAGATCCTGCGGTCGCACGAAGGAGAGGTCGACGGGCGCGAGCGCATCGACCCCGAAGCGATCGTATTGCGCTTTGCCGGGAGGGGGGAAGCTCAACAGCGACTCGCCGAACGCATAGCCCCTGTCGAGCAACGCGCGGCGCAGCTCGGTGTTCGCCAGGGAATCGCGCGCATGCCCGATCGGAACCGGGCTGTTGGGGCGGCGGCGGGACGAGGGGTAGAGAATGGAGTGAACCTGGGGCATGGGGCGAGTGACCTTTCTGGCGCGAGCGGGCGAGCGAACGAATCGACCGACCGCTCCGAAACGACGGCGAAGTCGTGGAACGAAGGACGCGGTGGAGAGATCTGCCTAACCCTGATGCCCATCGGATTTCAACTGAAAAATGCATCGACCGCCGCGCTCGAGTCGAATTCCTGCGCATGCGAGGTCCGATGCACCGAGTGCGGCTCGCGCTACGTTCTCCGGGTCCGCCCGACGCGCAGCCCGGACCGGGAGATCGGCGGGAACGAAGGAGGGCGGACTCAGACGAACGAGCGTCGGCAGCGGCGAGACGACGCTCGAAGGAGGACGACATGCGCGCTCGAGTACGACCGGTGGGAGGCACGTGGACAGACGGGGGATCCGAGAGCGGTGAGTTCGAGCAAGATCCGGAACGCAGCCCGAGCCGAGCAGGACGAGTGGGCGCGCGTGGGCTGACGCTCCTCGTGGCCACGCTCGTCGCCGCGCTCGTCTGGATTCCGACGGGCGCTGCCGCCAAGGACCCCCAGCGCACGCCCAAGCGGCTCTCGAGCATTGGCGACAGCATCACCGAAGCGATCAATGCCGAGGAGTTCAATCCCTTCATCTTCGTTACGCCGAATCACTGGGCGAGCTGGGCGAACGGCTACCGGGGATTCTGGGAGTGGCTGCTCGGACGGACGAACGTCAACAGCCACAACCAACGCATCACGAGTCAGTTCGGCCGCCGTAGCCGCAGGAACTACATGGAGGCCGTGAGCGGTGCCGACAGCTTCGACCTCGCCGCCCAGATGGGCAGCTCCGTCGGACGCTCGGCGGACTACGTCACGGTCTTCATGGGCCACAACGACGTCTGTCAGAACAATTTCGCGGAGATCCCGACGGACGCCGAGTTCGAAGCGAACGTCCGAGCCGGCTTCGACCAGCTCGAGGCCGGGCTGCCGAACGGTGCGACGATCTATACGGCGGGCATCGTCGACATCTACAAGCTCTGGGAGCTCGGCCCCCAGCTGTCGGGCGCACTGGGGATCAGCTGCGAAGTGATCTGGCTGGCGACGCTGTTCAATATCTACCCCTGCAGCACGATGCTGAGTCCGACCAACAGCGAGGCCGATCGGCAGTACACGCGGAGCCGCAATATCGCCTTCAACCAGATCCTCGAAGACCTCGTCGCCGAGTACGATGCGAACGACAGCCATCACTACTGGGAGTTCACGGATCTGACCTTCGAGACGGATTTCGTGCCGAGCGAGGTCTCGCCCTTCGACTGCTTCCACCCCTCCGCGGCCGGCCAGAAGCGCCTCTCGCGAGAGACCTGGCAGGCGGGCCCGTTCGGCAACTGACTGGCGGGCCCCGCCGGGCGACCTCGCGGGCGTCAGTCGCCCGCGAGCGCCGCCCGCGCCTTTCGTAGATCCGCCTCGAGCAGCCCGATCTCGCTGTAGTTGCCGAGACCCTCGCGGGCGCCGGAAAGCAGCCGCTCGACGGCGTCGATGCGCGCGCGCCAGACTGCCTCCGTCTCGCGCCCGCCGGCGACGTCGAGCAGGCGAATCGCCTCGAGCGGCTTGTCCAAGGCGAGGTAGCGGCGCGCGCGCGCCGCGAGCGCGTCCGCGCCGCCCGCCAACTCGACGAGGTCGCCGTTCACGGCGGTCGGCGGGACGTGGTAGAGGTTCGCGATCGTGTCGTAGTAGTACCAGCCCGCGACCAGCTCCCAGGCCGCGCGCACGGACCAGGAGACCTTGCCATGGCCCTGGGAGAGCGCGAGGTGCTCCGGCAGCTCGATATCGCGCATCAGCTCCCAGACCGTCTTGCCCGCATTCATGCCCTTCACGGTCTCGTCCCACATGTGCTGCACGGCATCGCGCATCTGCTTCACGCTCTTCTGGATATACGCCTCGCCCTCGATCACCCGGAAATGGCTGTGCGCGATCACGCGCGGCTTCAGCTCGAGGACGAGGTCGAGCGCGTCGATATAGTCGAGCGGATCGCGGTATTTCTCGCCACGAACCGTATAGAGGTTCGGAAACATCGGATAGAGCGTGCCGAAGAGATCGCCCGTGAACAGGATGCGTGATTCCGGCAGCCAGACAAGCGCGCCGTCCTCGCCCTCACCCCCGTTCTCGGGTGCGATCACGACGAACTTCACGCCACCCAGCTCGAACTCGTAGTCGCTCCCCGGAAAGACGGGACGTGTCGGCTCCATGTTCCAATAGGGCCGGGGCGACTCGGGTCCGAGATCCACGCGCGCCGGGTAGAGGACCTTGTAGCGGGTCTTGAAATAGGGCAGCAGGTCGTCCTGCAGGCGGGCCATGTAGCCGTAGCGATGGTGTCCGACGAGCTCGACCTCGCCGCGCTCGATCTGCGCCTGCCAGCGAGGCAGGCCCCCGGAGTGGTCGCTGTGCGCGTGGGTCACGATGATCTTGCGAATCGGACCCGTCGCGAGCTCGCGCACCTTCGCCACCTGCTCCTCGTTCTGGGCATAGGGCGTACCCGTATCGACGAGAACGGCGCCCTCGCTCGTATTGATCAGGAAGAACGCGCCCTCGCCATCGATCTTGTAGACATCGTCGCCGATCGCCTGCACGGACACCGCACGCCCCTGCAGGTCGTCCACCCGGACCGGCACGTCCTTCTCGACATCCTGTGCACGCGCTTCGACGTCACCGACAGGAGCCAGCGCCGCGAGCAGTGCGAGCGAAAACACGGCGATCAGATCGACGACGAGGCGCATGCGAAACCCTCCAGGACGCGAGATCAGGGGGCAGCGTAGCGCCCGCCGGCGCCTATGCTCCGGGGCGGCCGCGCGCACCCGACCGGACCGCTCACCGATCGAGTCCGAGGCAAGCCAGATCGAGGGACCTCCACGTGCACCAGGGCGACCGGCTATCGAATGGCGCGCTCGTCGGCTACGGCGTCGCAGCCGCGCCCGTCATGTACAGCTACGTGCTCGTTCTGGTGATGTACATGAAATACGCCGCCGTCGAGCTCGGTGCCTCGACCGCCGTCGTCGGCACGATCTTCCTCGTCGCGAAGCTCTGGGATGCCGTGACCGATCCGCTGGTGGGCAACCTGAGCGATCGCACCCGACACGCGAGCGGCAGGCGCCGCCCGTGGCTGCAGGCGAGCGCCCCGTTGCTCGCGCTCTTCGGCATCATGGCCTGGTCACCACCGCAGGGCCTCGAAGCGACTGCGCTCGCCGCCTGGATCACGGTCGCCGTGATCGGCTTCTATACCGCCTTCACGCTCTTCGAGGTGCCTCACCTCTCGCTCGGCGCGGAGCTGAGCTTCGACGCGCTCGAGCGGAACCGGATCTTCGGCGTCCGCCACGTGCTCAAGGTCGTCGGGATGCTCGCCGCGGGCCTGCTCGGCAGCTACTGGGTCGGTCAGGGGATCGAGACGACGCGCCTGATGGCCTACGTCGTCGGTGGGCTCACGATCGTCTTGATCTGGTCGGGCGTCTCGCTCCTGCCCCCCGAACGCGCCGAGTTTCGGGGCCGGGGGGGCCAGAATCCCATTCGGGCGCTGCGCGACGTCGTGACCAATCCACACGCGCGGCTGCTGCTCTTCGTCTTCTTCATCGACGCGATCGGCACGGGCGGAATCGGAGTGCTCACGCCCTTCGTCGTCGACTACGTCGTCGGCCGCGCCGAGCTCGTGCCCGCCCTGCTCGGCCTGAACATGGGCGCGACGCTGCTCTCCGTCCCCATCTGGATGCGATTGGCACGACGCTTCGAAAAGCGGCGCCTGATGCTCCTGGCGATGCTCGGGAGTGCGGTCGGGTACGGCGCGATCTCGCTCGTCGGTCCGGGCGACTGGGCGATCGTCGCCTTCTCCTCGGTCGTCGCCGGGAGTGCCTCGAGCTGCACCAACATCCTGGGCTACACGCTGAAATCCGAAGTGATCGACTGTGACGAATTTTGGACGGGCGAGCGCAAAGAGGGCGTCTACTTCGCGGGCTGGAGCTTCGTGACGAAGCTCGCGGCCGGGATCATGCTCGGCGTCGTGGGCTGGGCGCTCGAATGGTCCGGCTTCGACGCCGAGGTACAGCAGCAGAGCGCTCTGGTCGAGCGGACGATGGTCGTCCTGATGGGTGGCTTCCCGCTCGTCTGCTACCTCGTCGGCGCAATCGTCTTCACGCGCTTCAGCCTGAGCGAGACGGAGCATGCGAAGATCCGCGCCGCACTCGACGAACGTACGACCGGAGCATCGACTTCTCCCAACCCTGCATGAGATCGCCGTCGCTGGCAGGAGGGAATGGAACATGACCGATCCGACCGAATTGCCGCCCAATGCCTGGCTTCCGGGGACCTGGGCCGAGCGTACGCCCGACAAGCCCGCCGTGATCATGGCCGGCTCGGGCGAATCGATCTCGTACCGCGAGCTCGAGGCGGCCGCGAACCGGCTGTCCCACCTCTTCCGCGGAGCCGGCCTCGAGCCCGGCGACCACGTCGCGTTCTGCATGGAGAATCGGATCGAATACCTGCCGATTCTCTGGGGCGCGCACTACGCGGGCCTCTACTACACGGCGATCAGCTCCCGGCTCACGAGCGAAGAGCTCGGTTACATCCTCGAGGACAGCGGCAGCCGAGCCTTCCTCACGAGCCCATATCTGGGCGAAGCAGTCGCCGGACTCGGCGACACGCTCGACAGGATCGAGCGAAAGCTCTGCGTCGGCGGCGAGATGGCAGGCTTCGAGCGCTACGAGGACGCGATCGCGGAGCAGCCGAGCACACCGCTCGCCGATCGGATCGAGGCCCTCCCGATGCTCTACTCCTCCGGCACGACCGGGCGCCCCAAAGGCGTGAAGCCGAAGATGACGGGCGATCCGCTCGGCGCGGGCGAGGGGCTGACGGGCTTGATCCGGCTGCTCTTCGGCGGCAGCGACGACTCCGTCTACCTCTCGCCGGCCCCGCTCTACCACAGTGCGCCGCTGCGCTACTGCACGCAATTCTTGCGGATCGGCGCGACCGTCGTCGTGATGGAACGCTTCGACGCCGAGGCCGCCCTCGCTGCGATCGATCGCTACCGCGTCAGTCATAGTCAATGGGTACCGACGATGTTCGTGCGCATGTTGAAGCTCGACGAGGCGATTCGCGCCCGATACGACACGTCGAGCCTGGTCTTCGCCATCCATGCCGCCGCCCCCTGCCCGATCACCGTCAAGGAGCGCATGCTCGAGTGGTGGGGGCCGATCATCCACGAGTACTACGCCGGCACCGAGGGAAACGGCTTCTGTTATGCGTCGCCCCAGGACTGGCTCGCGCACAAGGGAACCGTCGGCAAGGCCGTGAGCGGCGAGCTACACATCGTCGACGACGAGGGAAACGAGGTACCCGTCGGGCAGGAAGGCGGCGTCTATTTCGCAGATGGCCTCCAGGAATTCGAATACCACAACGATCCGGAGAAGACGGCCGCCGGTCGGCTCGCGAACGGCTGGAGCACGCTCGGCGACATCGGCCGCGTCGACGCAGACGGCTTCCTCTACCTGACCGACCGCAAGGCGAACATGATCATCAGCGGGGGCGTCAATATCTACCCGCAGGAAACGGAGAACATCCTCACGGTCCATCCCAAGGTCCACGACGTCGCGGTCTTCGGCGTCCCGAATTCCGATTTCGGCGAAGAGGTCAAGGCTGTCGTCCAACCTGTCGATATGCACGAGGCCGGCGAGGCGCTCGAGCGCGAGCTGATCGAATATTGTCGCGATCATCTCGCCGACGTGAAATGTCCGAGGACGATCGATTTCCGCGAGGAGCTACCCAGACATCCGACGGGCAAGCTCTACAAGCGACTGCTCAAGGACGAGTACTGGAAGGGCCACGAGACCCGCGTTCTCTAGTCGTCCGCCGAGCCGCTCCTGCCGCGCCGACCGCTTGTCGCAGGCAGACGCAGAGCGATCGTTCCCCGAGCGAGTAGTCCGTTTCGGATCGAGGCCCGAGCATGGACGAGGGACGAAAGAACCAGCTCACGCGTCGTCGCTTCCTGACGCGGACGGCCGGGGCCGCAGCAGCCGCCGGGATCGGCTGGTGGGGCCCCGCGATCAGCACGGCGCGGGCCGCCGCCGCGGCGCGCTTCGGGCCGCTCGGACCGCCGAACGCCGACGGTCTTCGGCTGCCGCCGGGATTCAGCTCCCGCATCGTCGCCACCACTGGCTACGAGGTCGCCGCGACGGGATACGTGTGGCACACGCTGCCCGATGGCGGGGCCACGTTCGCGCGCGCCGACGGCGGCTGGGTGTACGTCTCGAACTGCGAGGCGAGCGGTGGCTCGGGCGGTGTCGGCGCGATTCGGTTTGCGCCGGACGGGTCGATCGAGGCCAGCTACCCGATTCTGTCGGGCACGTCGCGCAATTGCGCGGGGGGGCCGACGCCCTGGCAGACCTGGCTCTCGTGTGAGGAGACGAGCGACGGTCGTGTCTGGGAATGTGATCCCTTCGCGCCGGACAGCACAGGGCTCGTGCGCCCCGCCCTCGGCGTCTTCCAACACGAGGCCGCGGCCGTCGATCCGATACGCGAGCGGATCTATCTGACCGAGGATCGCCGCGACGGTCTCCTCTACCGCTTTTCGCCGACCCACTATCCGGATCTCGCGACCGGCCTGCTCGAAGCCGCCGAGATCCTCGACCCGAATGCCGAGGGCGAGATCGAGCCGGGACAGATCCGACCACTCACCTGGCATACCATCCCGGATCCGAGCGCAGCGACGACTCCGACGCGCGCACAGGCCCCGGGCGCCACGCCCTTCGACGGCGGTGAAGGCTGCTGGTACCGCGACGGCGAGATCGTCTTTTCGACGAAAGGCGACGATCGCGTCTGGCGGCTCGACACCGCGACGGATCGGATCGAGATCCTCTATGACCGCGCGACCTCCCAGACGCCCATTCTCTCGGGCGTCGACAACGTCTTCACCGCCCCGACCGGCGACATCTACGTCGCGGAAGACCCCGGAGACCTCCAGATCGTCGCCCTGACGCGCGACGGTGGCGTCGTCCCGATCGTGCAGGTGACGGGTCAGGCGGGGAGCGAGGTGACCGGACCCGCACTCTCCCCCGACGGCACCCGCCTCTATTTCAGTAGCCAGCGCGGCCCCGGCACGACATACGAAGTAAGGGGTCCCTTCACGGCGACCGAGACACCCGGCCTGGGTGCCGTCGGCCAGCTGGGGCTGGTGGCCGCACTCGCTGGTGGGGCTTCGTACGCCATCCGGGACGTCACGACGCGGCTCAAGGAGCGAAGCTCGAACGCCCCTTGATCGCCCAGCGCCCGCCCTCGAAGGTCATCACGTAGAGGGAATCGAAGCTCGCGATCCGGCTGCCGTCCGCGCGCAGCCGCACGAAGCGCGTCACGACGTGAGCCTTGCGATCGTCCGCCTGAACGATCTCGCGTCGCAGCCACTCACTGCGATCCCAGCCGGCGCCGAGGGCCGCCCGAAGCGCGGCGCGACGCTCGGCCGGTGGGACCGCGAGAATCGGCATGGCCTCGGCGGGCGTCTGCCAGACGGCGAGCCGCTCCCCCTCCCGCTCGCCCGCCCTGGCGCGCGCATTTCCGGCCGCGAGCCGGAAATGTGGGAAGTGGTAGGTCTCGACGTGTGCCTCCACGTCGAGCCGATTGAGGGCGGCCAGGTAGCGATCGAGCACGGCCATGATCGCGGCCTCCCGACGCGCATCGGTGGCCCCGTTCCGCCACGATTCGGGTCGCGGGCCGGCCGCATCGCTCGAAGCACATCCGAGCACAAGCAGAAAGACGCCAGTGCCAGCGATCGCGACGCGCGATCCGAATCCGAGACGCTCGGGCTTCATTCGACTCCTCCGGCAGAGAGATTGGCTCGCGAGATCCGGGGCGAGCACGTGCGACCTCGGGCCTCGGGCCTTCGCGTCGGCCTGGATTGACAGGGTATCGCCCGATCGTATCGTTGGCGCCGTCGCCCTCGCCCCAGCGGACTGGCGTCGTCGCATTTCTTCCTTATCTCCCGTCCGCTACTTCGCCCGTACCGCTTCCGCCGATCAATCGTCCGCCCATCCACCCCACCGTCCCACCGTCAGACGAGGAGAGACCGAGATGGCCAGCATGCCTCCTTCCCAGGTCGCCTGGAACGAATTCGCCGATTCGCTCAAGAGGATCGGCGAGAAGATCACGGCACCGACAGGCGCGCGCGGCGAGCGTGAGCGCGCCGAGGGCTACCGCTACCTGATACGGCTGATCTCGGCCGCGCACGATCTCGAAATGGAGGCGGATCGTCGCTACCCGGAGCTCCGGCGCATGATGACCCCGATCCGAAAATTCAAGGGCGACGGTACCGATACGCTCTACCGGGAAGCGAAGCTCGACGAGAACCTGGTCTACAAGTTCTCGATCCGGCGCGGCGACGACCTCTTCTTCTCCGCGACGGTCTATGCATACGACGAGGAGGACACCTACTACATCGTCGACCATCTGATCGACGAAGATCTGGTCTGGGACAATGTCTTCGGTGAGCGGATCGCGGAGATCTACCTGAGCGAGAAGCGGCCGGACGATGCACGCAACTGGATCGCGCTCAAGGGCAAGCGACCGATCCTCTTCACGCGTGAATACTTCGACAGCTTCGTCGACCGCATCGACCGCGGCGAGCGGCGCGCCGCTGCGATGACGCTCGACTGCCTGAGTGACGTGCCGGAGCCCGTGCTCTACGACGAGACCCAGCTCGCGGAAGGCCTCCGGCGCGTGGTCGACTTCGTCGAAGACGCGACCGACGTCTCGCTCGGCCTCTCGATCTTCATCGGCCTCAACCGGATCACGCTCGACCAGGAGGAGCCGGGTACGAGCGAGCGCAAGGGCAGCATGACGCGGATCGAAGAGGGCGAGCTGATCCTCGACGACGATTCCTCCGAGGAATACACGCCGGAAGAGCTGGCCGCGATGATCGACCCGAAGCTCGTCCGCAACAACCTGCCCGGCCCCGGCATCCAGTATATCGGCGGCAGCTTCAAGCTCGCGCCCGACGAAGTGATCGTCGTCGAAGGTGTCGACGTACCCTGTCGCTACTGGAATCTACAGATCCTGACCCGCTATCTCGAGAGCGGCGACTTCCGCCACCACAAGGTCGGAATCAGCGATCGGCAGGTCGTGAAGGAAGACGATGGCGCATTCCGGATCTACGCGGCCGATGGAGACCCGGGGACGGTCAACTGGATCAGCACGCAGGGCTATGCGCACGGTCAGATCCTGATCCGAACGCTGCTGGCCGATCCGCTGATGGAAGCGACCTTCAAGGTCATCAAGCGAGACGCCATCCCCGCGCGAGATCTCCGCTAGCGAACCCTGAAGAGCGGAAGCGAGATCTCGTCCGAACGTTCTTCGAAGACGACCTCGAGCGGCGTGCCGATCTCGACCTCGTCGGGCTCGACACCGACCAGATTCGACAGCATGTGATAGCCCTCCTCGAGCTCGACCACGACGACCGTGTAGGGCACCTCGAACGAAGGCTGCTGTGGGCGATAGACGGTCGTGTAGCTGTAGAGCGTGCCACGCCCGCTCGATTCGACCCATTCGAGGTCTTCCGAGAGACACTCGCCGCAGCACGGCTGGGGAATGAACACGTAGCTCTGGCACGCGCGACAGCGCTGGACCGTGAGCTTGCCGGCGCGACACGCCTCCCAGAAGGGCTTCGAGAGCGCCGTCGGTCGCGGCAGGGGAGTCTTGGCGGGCTCGCTCATGCGGGCTCCTTTCCGAGTGCGATGACGTCGCAGAAGAGCGCGCCCGATCCGCCGTTCGTCGCGAGGGCGACCTTCGGTTCGTGCAGTGTCAGCTCCGGCACCATCCGACCCTGCAGCTGCAGGATCGCACTGATCGGTTTCTGGAGCAGCTGGGCGACCCCGGCGTGCGAGAAGGAGAGGATGCCACCGTTGGTCGCAACGGGCAGCTCGCCGTCGATACGGATTCGTCCCTCGAGCACGAAGTCGGCGCCCTCGCCCTCTTTGCAGAAGCCGAACGCCTCGAGCTGACGGATGATCTCGAACGAGAACGGATCGTAGAACTCCGCGAAGTCGACGTCGCGCGGAGCGAGGCCACATTGCTCGAACGTGAGCTCCATCGCGCGGCGACCGACCCAGCCGTAGCGCTCCCAGACGGGTGCCGTCACGTAGGACATGCCCTGGCGGTCGAGCGCGCCACCCAGGACGAAGATCGGCGTGACATCGAGATCCCGAGCACGCTCGACGGTCGTCATGACCATGGCCGCGCCGCCCTCGGAGGTGATGCAGCAATCGAGCAGGCGAAAGGGGTCGGCCACCATGCGCGAGGCCTCGACCTCGGCCGGCGAGCATTCGCGTCCGTACATGACGGCCTCGGGATTGACGGCGCCATTGCTGCGGATCGCCGCGGCGACCTCGGAGAGCGCCGATCGCGGCGTTCCGTAGATGTGCATGTGACGCTGGGCCATCAGGGCGAATTCCGCCGCGGTATAGAGTCCCCAGCATTCGACGAACTCGTTCTCCGGCCGGGTCCACGACACGGTCGACTCACGCTCGGTGTACTCGCCGCATTGCGCGGCGGCGAGCACGACCGTCTGCGCCTGACCGGATTGGATCGCGGCGGCCGCCTCGAGCACGGACTCGATACCCGGGTGAGACGTGCCGGTCCAGGCCGGTCGGCCGCCGAACCACTGCGCCACCGTGCGCGACTGCAGCTTCGTGACCCAGGTCGACACGTTGAGCCCGTCGACGTCGGAAGGCCGCAGCCCCGCATCGTCGAGCGCACCGCGAATCGCGTCGAGGATCAGCGCCGATTCGGTCATGCCCGGCAGTCGCTTCGCTTGAACCGTGTTGTAGGCGCCGACGATCGCGACGTCTCGATAGGGATTCTTCATGCCAGCCATGGTGGCACATTCGAGCGCCCCTGGGCGCACCCACGCTCTCAGGACGCCGTCGCGCTCCGGGCCGCAAAACGTCTCCCGGCCCTTTCGATCAAAGGCCGCGAAGCGTCGGAGGTCGGCAGCTCCATTGCCAGTGTCCGTGCCTTCTCGCTCATCTTGGGGAGCGTCCGCAGCAGGATATCGACGACCTTCTCGGGCGCGTGATCCTCCGCGAACGAATCGAGCTGGATCTCGAGGAAGACCAGACAGAGCGCGTCCTCGAAGACCTGCACGTCGGGATCGCGCCCGAGACCGCGCTTGCAGATCAACGTTTCGACACGCGCCTGCTCCTCGGACGAGTAGCCCGCCTGCGCCATCCAGACCTTCGCCTCGGCTGCGTGTCTCCGCTGCAATGCCCGGCGCCAGGCGTGATAGCCGGCGCGTCCGGTCGAAAACTCGGCGCGCGGCCATTGCCAGCGTCGCACGTGATGCGCCCGAATCGCGATCCTCAAGAGCTCGTCGGCATCGGGCGAGAGCACATCGAGCCAATGGGTCGCGCGCTCGGCGTGGATCAGCTCCTTCGGTCCACGTTCACCCGCGAACCGAATGATGTTGGGATCCGCGCGATTCGCCGCATCGATCTCCGCGAGCACGCGTTCGAGACGACGCGTGGATCTCGGCTCGGATGCCTCCGAGCGCAGCCGGCGGAGCTCGTCGGGCCACGCCCGCGCCGCCGCGCGCAGCATCGCCGGATAGACCAACCAACGCCGGAAGGGCGTGATCGCGGCCATGTAGATGCGACCGAGAAGGCCACGCGGACGGATGTAGACGGCCATCTGGGGCGACCAGCAACGGCCATCGCTCTTTGTGGATGGGACGCGACCGAGATGGAGCAGTGCATGGACGGTCGCGTTCTCGATCTGGGACAGCTGCTCTTCGGGCGTCGCATAGACGGGCTCGAAGCCGATTTCGCCCTCGTGACGCGACGCGCTTTCCGGATCGTCCCAGCCGAAGAGCGCGCCGAGCTTCGAACGGAGCGCGAACAGGAGCGCCGCCGGGGACCGACCCGAGAGGAGCTCGCGCTGGGTCTTCGCCAGAAACGCCTCGATCGTCTCGAGCGAGACATCGTCGGGCACCTCGATCGGATAGCGCCAGACGTCGAGCAGCTCGAAGTCACGCGCGTGTGCATGGACGCGCCAGGGCTGGGCGAGATGGTCGGCGGCGGATCGACGCATCGAGGACTCCTCGCGAGCGACGCGCCATCAGTCTAGCGACCCGTCACTCGTCGCCGCACGGTACGCCGCATACGGGCGTCATCCGAGTTGCCGCTCCGCTACGCCTCGAGCCCGTCGTCTACGACCTCGACGAAATTGCGCGCACGATTCACGACGTTCGCGCTACACGAGCGAGCCCAGCCGGATCGGCAAGCGACGTGTAATTGAAATCACTCACCCGGAACTCGAGGCCACCGATGTACTGAACGCAACCGAAGTCTGGAGTCCAATCGTGGCGACGCCTCTCCGCCCCGTAAGAGCGCGCGAGTACCAGCTACTCACCGACGCGCATCGCGCCCGCAACGACGGTCGCACGAAAGCGGCCATTCGCCTCTATCGTCGTATTCTCGTCGAGAACCCCAAGAACCTCGAGGTCGCCCTGCGCGTCGCCCCCATGCTCGCCTGTGCCGGTGAGGGATTCGAGGCCTGGCAGCTCTACCGTCGCGTCGCGATGGAATTCGCCCGCGAGCGCCAGTACTCGGAATGCCTGGCTGTCTATCGCGAAGCCTGTCGCTTCGTTCCCTTCGAATTCGAGGCATGGCGACTCTGTGCAGAGCTACAGCTCAAGATGAAGAAGCCCGAGGGCGCCTTCGAGACGCTCGTCGAGGGACGAATGCACTTCGGCCGACCCCAGACTCGTGCGCAGGCGATCGCGCTCCTGTGTCGCGCTCGCGAGATCGAGCCGTGGGACGATGATCTCCTGCTCGATCTGGCAGAGCTCTACGCAGCGAACGACCAGTCGGATCTCGCTCTCGAGCTCCTCTCCACGCTCGCGGTCCGCGTCGAGGGTCGCAAGCTCCGGCGCGTCAGGCGGCTGCAATTCCGACTGACGCTCTCGCCCCGCTATGCGTTTCTCTGGCTGCGCGGCTTCGGCAAGAAGCGGGACGACGCCGAGGACGGCTTCGGTGACGAGGGCATGCCGACGATGGCCCTCGAGGATCCGGTCGACGAGAATCCCTTCGACCCGCCACGGTTGCACGAAGTCGCCTCGCGCTAGCGCGTCGTTCGCGGTCTCGTCTCGCGGCTAACGCGCCTCGCCCCAGCGGTTCCAGTAGGTCACTTCGCCGGGTCCCTTGCGATCGGCGGGCCGCAGCACGGCCCCTTTCGTGTAGGCGACGGGCAGCAGGATCGTCTGCGTCACGTCCTCGGGGATTCCGAGCGCATCCGCGACGCGCGGCTCCTCCGTCACGAGGAGCGTCGTCCACGTCGCACCGAGACCCGAAGCGCGCAGCGCCATCATCAGCGTCCACGCCGCCGGCAGGACCGAGCCGTAGAACGCGACCTGCATCGCCGTATCGTCCGGCTCCGGACGGCCCTCTGAGCACACGAGGATCAATGCCGGCATGCGGTGCAGATTGTCGGCGAGCTCGACGTAGGTCGGCCGTTCGTTCGGCGGCTGCTGGTCGCGCAGCTCGGGCGGCAGACGTTCCGCCAGCCTGACGGCGACCTGCTCGAAGCTCTCTCGATAGAGCTCCGCGATTCTCGATTTCGGCTCGGGCTCGGTCAGGACGAGAAAGCGCCAGGCTTCGCGGTTCATTCCCGTCGGCGCCTGAACGGCCGCTTCGATACAGCGCTCCAGGATCTCCGGCTCGACCGGACGCTCGAAATCGAGTCGGCGACGAACCGAGCGTGTCGTTCGAGCGACCTCGAAGAAATCCGCACAGCGGGTGGTCCCGCTGGCATTCGGTTCACCACGCTCCATCGACTCGATCGCCCCTCGATCGGCCCGCCCGTCAGTCGCCACGAACCAACACGCGACGGCATTGCGGGCACTGGATCAATGCGTCCTCCGGCTCGGCCAACATCCGTTTTCGCTCGAGCGACGGCAATTCGATCCGACAGCCACCACAGCGACCCTCCAGAAGGCGCGTCGCGCCGCGTCCGCCACTGCGCGGTTGGGCGCGGATCCGCTCGTAGACCGTTCGAATCTCGTCCGGAACGCTTCCTGCGAGGGCCTCGCGCGAGATCGCGAGTCGCGAGCGCTCCGCCTCGACCTCCCGCTCGACCTGGCCGATCGCCGCAGCGAGCTTCTCGCCCTCTTCGCGGTGGCCTGCGATCTCGGACTCACAATCGGCGATCCGAGCATCGATCGCTTCGATCGACTCGAGCAGCGACAGCTCCTCCTCCTCGAGCTGGGTCTGCTCCTCACGGAGCGCCTGCTGCGAAGCGGCGTGTGCCGCCGCCTCGTCGCGATCCTTCTGATTGCCGAAGTCCTTCTTTCCGGAGTAGCGCTCGAGCTCGGCGGCCTCGATCGCCTTTGCGATCTCAGCGACGCGCGTCGCAAGCGCCTCTTCCCGAGCCTCGGCTTCGGCGCGCTCGGTACGCACGCTCGCCAGATCGGCTTCGCTCTTCGAGAGCGCCGCCGCGACCCGTGGCAGCGCCTCGCGTTCCACCAGCTCGTCCGACCGTCGTCTCGCCGCGTCGGCAGCCAGGTCCAGCTCCTGGATCTCGAGTAGCGCGGCGAGGACGGCCATGGTTCGCGATGCTCCCGACGAGGAGGGTATCCCAGAATGACCGTGCGCATCCGAACGATCGACTACGACCACGACGGCCACCCGCTCGGCGGTCAGCTGACGTGGGACGATGAATGGACGCGAGCGCGTCCATGCGTCGTCGTCTATCACGATGCCATGAAGAGCAATCAGGGCTTCGAGGAAGAGCGCGCCGTGCGATTGACGGGCATGGGCTATGCGGGATTCGTCGCGGATACCTATGGCAGAGGCGTCCATTGCGAGACGAACGAAGAATCCTACGCGCAGATGCAGCCGTTCCAGGCGGATCGCACGTTCCTTCAGACCCGCCTACGTGCAGCACTCGACGCGGCCGCGGCCCAGCCCGAAGTCGACGGCGAGCAGCTGGCTGCGATCGGCTACTGCTTCGGCGGGATGTGCGTACTCGATCTGGCCCGCATGAACGCGCCCGTCAAGGGCGTCGGCAGCTTCCACGGACTCCTGACCCCGCCCTGGGACGAGAAACGAGCGCCGCGCGACGCGATCGAGGCGAAGGTGCTGGTGATGCATGGCTGGGACGACCCCTACGCCACACCCGATACGATCGAGCCCTTGGCTCGCGAGATGACCGAGCGGGGAGCCGATTGGCAGCTGCTCGCCTTCGGCCACACGCTCCATTCCTTCACGAACCCTCGCTACGACATGCCCGAGGAGGGGGTCGCCTACGACGAGAAGGCGGATCGACGCTCGTGGCGCGCGCTCGCCGACTTCCTCGCAGAGCTGTTCGGGTAGCGACGGAGGACCGCATGAGCAATGCGCCGGTAGCCGATCCGACGACCCTGTACTTCGAGGACTACACACCCGACTTCACGTGCGCGGGCGGCAGCTACCTCGTCAGCCAGGAGGAGATCCTCGAGTTCGGTCGGCGCTTCGACCCCCAACCCTTCCACACGGACCCAGTGGCCGCCGAGTCGGGTCCATTCGGCGGCTTGATCGCGCCCGGCTCCCTCACGTTCGCGATCCGGAATGCGCTCTACAACCAGCTGCCCGTACGGCCGGCATTGGTTGCCGGTCTCGGGCTCGAGCGGCTCGACCTGCCGACGCCCGTGCGGCCGGGCGACCGGCTCACGATCCGCATCGCCGTCGTCGAGACGCGGCGCTCGAGATCGAAGCCGACGCAGGGAATCGTGACGCTGGATCAGAAGGTCGTGAACCAATCGGCTGAGACGGTCCTGTCGATGACCTCGAAGATGATCGTTCGCGCGCGCGAGGACGAAACGCGCGCCTGAGACCGAGATCACTGCCGCGATCGAAGTCTCGCCGTCTCGTATACTCCGAGCCGTGCAGACCCGAACGACGCCTTCGCGACTCGTCTGGTGGCAACGCGACGCGACGGTCGTCGCCGCGCTCTTCCTCCTGGCGCTCGCTCTGCGTCTGCTCCACTACCAGCAGATCGCGCTCCACGACCCCTTCTTCACGTTGCCGAGCGTCGACGGCAAGATCTATGACGAATGGGCGCGGGCGCTGATCGCCGGGGAGGGGCACGGCGAAGGCGTGCTCTTCCTGGGTCCGCTCTACCCGATCTTCATGGCGCTCGTCTATCAGCTCTTCGGAGCGAGTCTCTCCGCTCTGAAGCTCGTGCAGGCCGTGCTCGGGGCGGCGGTCTCGATCGGCGTCTGGGGACTCGCGCGCGAGCTCTTCGATCGTCGCGTGGCGGCGCTCGCAGGGCTGATCGCGGCGCTCTACGGAATGCTGATCTTCTACGGCGGAACGGTCATGATCGTGAACCTGCAGGTTCCGCTCGTCCTCCTGCTCGTCTGGGCGCTCGTCCGCGCACTGCGAACGCCGACGTTAGGGCGCTGGGCGGCCTGCGGACTGCTTCTAGGACTGTCCGCGCTCGCGCGCCAGACGACGCTCCTGATCGCCCCGCTCGTGGCGCTCTGGCTCGCGTTCGGCATGCACGGATCGCAGTCGTTCGCGCGCCGACTCGGATTGATCGCGACCTTCGCGGCGACGACGCTCGCGCTGATCCTGCCCTTTACCGTGCGGAACTACGCCGTGGCAGACGATTTCGTGCTGCTCAACTCGACGGGTGGGGCGAATTTCTACATGGGCAATCAACCGGGAGCGGACGGTACCTGGCAGGTGCCGGCGATCGGTGGACGCTACCGCGTCGACAATCCCCGCCGCATGCGCGACGCCTTCGAGCGGGCCGCCGAAGACGCGACCGGGCACGAGCTCGCAGCTTCGGAGGTCTCGGCTTATTGGCTGGCGCGCGGGCTGGAGGAGATTCGCAAGGATCCCGGTCGTTGGCTTCGCCTCGAAGTGCTCAAGGCCGGACTCTTCGTCAATGCCTACGAGGTCTGGAACAATCGTTCGATCGAAGTCTCGAAGGACTTCTCCCGCATCCTGCGACTGCCGCTCGCGACGTTCGGCGTGATCGTCCCGTTCGGCCTGCTCGGGATCGGCCTCACTCTGAGGCGCTGGCGCGAGCTCGTTCCCGTCTACGTGACACTCGCGGCCTATCTCGCGAGCGCCCTGCTCTTCTTCGTCCTGGCGCGCTACCGCTTGCCGGCCGTCGTGCTGCTCTTTCCGTTCGCGGCCTACGCGGTCGTCGACCTGATCGATCACGTCCGTTGTCGGAATGGCCGGGCTCTCTCGATCCGACTCGTCGTGATCCTGCTCCTCGCGGGACTCGTCCGGCTCCCGCTCGCCAACGAGAATCGAATGCACATGGCCTACTACAACCTGGGCAACAAGTACCGTGAGCTCGAACGGTTCGACGAAGCGATCGACGCCTACCACGTATCACTCGAGTGGAATCCGAAGGCGATCTCGACCCATAACAACCTGGCCGTCGCCTACGAGCTCGCCGGACGCAAACAGGAAGCGATCGAGGCATGGCGTCGGGTCGGGCTGATGGCCCTGCGCCGCGGCAATCGATCGCGCGCCGAACGCGCGGAACGCCATCTGCGCGCCCTCACCTCCGACGCCGGCGACGCGCCGGACGGTCCTTCCGCGCCAAAGGACGAGAGCAGCGCGGTCGTCCACGAGGACGCTGCGGCCGCTGGGGGCGCCACGGCCGAGGAGAGCAGGGGAGCCCGCGAGGGGGCACCGCCGGAGCCATTGATACCCGCGGGGAAATAAGCATCTCCTGGCGAGATCTTTCGTGTTCCATTTTTTCTGTTCCCCTAGGCAAAAGACCGGGCACGCGGCGGCAATCGGGAATCACCCAGTAGGCGAACCTTCCGAGCGAGGACCGCCCGACCATGCCGACGACCCAGCCGACGCCTCTGTCTGCGACGCCGCCTGCCACGACCACCATGATCGAGGACCCCGATGCCGAGCTCGTACGGCTCTGCCAGGCCGGCGGCCCCGACGCGGCGCGGCATTTCGCGCGACTGGTCGACCGCCACGCCGCCCGGATCAGACGACGCGCGGCCCGCATCCTCGGCGACGAGAGCGAAGCCGAGGACATCGTCCAGGACGTCTTCGTCAACGTCCACCGATTCCTCCACCGCTACAAGCCCGATCGCCCTTTCAGCCACTGGCTGTCGGTCGTCACCCTGAATGCCTGCCGAATCGAGCTACGCCGGCGCGCAGGTCGCGATCGGCGACACGACGCCTACCGCAACGATCCCGTGCGGCCAGCGGTCGCGAAGCTGGATATCGACCCGATCCTGCGCGATTGGCTCGTCGATGCGCTCGACGAAATTCCCGCCAAGACGAAGCAGAGCATCCTGCTTCGCGTGCTCGACGGACTGAGCTACCGCGAGATCGCGGACCGTGTCGGCACGAGCGAAGCGGCGGCCAAGATGCGCGTCTTGCGGGGCCTGCGTGAGCTCCGGGCACGCTATACGGACGCGCTCGAGCCGCGCGCCGCCTGAGCCTGCCGAAACCCGATCAGCTCGAAGAGAGCACCTCTTCGAACGCGTGCAGGACCTGCGTCTCCGCGTCGCTCACGCGCACACCGATCCCGAGCAGGCTGTTGGTCGCGCGTGCGACGTCACGTGCGCGTTCGAGCACGTCCCGATGGATCCAGCGGCGCTCGTCGGCGGAGAGCGTCGGGCCGACGATCTGGACGTAGGCTTTCCAGGCTTCGGCGAGTGCCGGCGGGGGGCGCTCGATCAACCACTGCTCGAGCAGGCGATAGGGCTCGCTCCCCACCTGGATATGATGCTCGACCGCCGCTTCGAGCACCTTCTCGCGCTCGGCCGCCGTGATCTCGCGATCCGCCCAGGCCACCTCGACGAGCGGTACGAGCGAGAGCGCGAGCCAGGTCTCCGCCCGGAGACCGACGTCGATCAGCTGATCGAGTAGCGCGTCGTCCTCGCAGGCCATCTCGCGTGCCAGCGCGTCGCGTTGCTCCTGATGGGCCTTCTTCTCTCGCAGCGTCGCCAGCAGCTCTTCGTTCTGCTTACGAAAGAAGGACTCCTCGAGGGCCTCGCGGCGATCGTCGAGTGTGCGGGTGCTCAATGCTTCATCCTCTCCGTGTTGGATCCCGATCGGAATCAGTCGTTCTCGGTAGCCTGCCTCGCATCTCACCCAACCGGGCTTCGATCGCGAAGAGTCGACGGCGGAGATGCAGAGCGACATGCACGCCAGCCGGATTCACCCCGAACTCCTCCAGCATTAGCACGGCTACGCGGAGTTCGTCTGCCTCGTGGACGTCGACCTCCTCGGACTCGAAGAGACCCTCGGCCCGCAGTGCCTCGAGCGCCCCCGGGTCGGCCCGCAGGTGCTCGATCACCTCGCGAACCCGGATCAGCTGTCGCGTCGTCCTGCGTCCGGTCATCTCAGGAGCCCCTGGCGCGGATCGGGCTGCTCGAGCCCCTCGAGCGCCTCGCGCAGCTCGGGGGCGATCTCCTTCGGCAGGACGATCTTGACGCGGGCGTAGAGGTCGCCGGCTGGCTTGCCCGACGAACCGGGCACGCCCTTTCCCCGCAGACGCAGACGACTGTGGCTGCTCGTGCCGGGCGGAATCGTGAGCGTCACGCGATCGTCGAGCGTTGGCACCTCCACCTGGGCGCCGAGCAGCGCCTCGCGCAGCGTGAGCGGCAGATCGAACTCGAGATTCGATCCCTCACGACGGAAGAAGGGATGTGCGCGAACGTGGAGCTTCAGCCAGAGATCACCGGCCTCCGCGCCGCCGAGACCCTCGCCGCCCTTGCCGGGAATGCGCAGACGGCCACCGTCGGTGACGCCGGGCGGTATGCGCACCGTGATGGTCTCAGAGACGGCGCTACCGTCCGGCCGGGGGCGACCGATCGTCAGCTTGCGTTCGCCGCCGCGAATCGCCTCGACGAAATCGAGCTCGAGGCGCGCTTCGACGTCGGCGCCCGGCATGCGCAAACCGCCCCCACGCGCGCCGCCGAAGCCACCGCCGCGGGCGAAGCCACCGCCTCCGCCCGTGCCGCCGAATTGCCGCAGCAGATCGTCGAGATCACCGAACTCGAAGGCGCCGCTCCACTGGGAGCCGTCGCTCGTCCCGAAGCGCTGTTCGAAGCGACTCCGTTCGGCGCGCGCGCGCTCCGCATCGAAGCCCGCTTCGAGCGAGATCTCGCCGAACTCATCGAAGGCCTTGCGCCGCTCCGGATCATTCAGGATGTCGTACGCGACCGAGACGTCCTTGAAGCGTGCCTCAGCGGCCGCATCTCCAGGATTCATGTCCGGATGCGTCTCGCGCGCGAGCTTGCGATACTGCTTCTTGATCGCCTCCGCGTCCGCGTCCCGCGCGACACCGAGCACTGCGTAGGGGTCCATCCAAAGCCCTTGATCCATTGCTTCGCGGACGTCGTCTCTCGTACGTCGTATCGCGCAGAGATCGGCTCGAATCGCGCGCTGTCAAGCGAGTGGGCTGGGTTTGCGGGTCGAACCGGCCCTCAGCGCGCGGTTTCTGCCGCCGCGGCGCCGGCGGGGGGCGCGGTCTCCGGCGCACAGGCGATTCCCGAACGCTCGAGGACCTCGCAGACGCTCGGGAGCGTTCGCGTCCGGCCCCCCGCCTGCGCCGCATGCGCCGCGCGGAAGAGCTCGCCGCGGGCGAATTGCACGTCACCCGTCACGCTTGCGATGACCGCGATCGCGCCCGTGACGTGCGCGGCGGCCAGGCTCGTCCCGTTGCCGAACGCGAACGCGTTTCCGGGAATCGTCGACAGGACGTCGACGCCCGGTGCCGCGATCTCGACCCACGATCCGAAATTGCTCGCCGCGAAACGCTGCCCCTGCCGATCGACGGCACCGACGCCGATGACGGTCGGGTAGGCAGCCGGATAGCGCTTCTCGTCCGTCCCTTCGTTGCCGGCTGCGGCCACCACGACCGAGCCCAGCGTTTCGAGTCGTGCCATGCCACGCTCGAGCAGGACGTTCGGCGGGCCCGACAATGCGAGGTTCACGATCTCCGCCTCCGCCCGCCAGGCGCGGTCGAGCCCCTGGAGCAGGCGGAAGATCGTACAGCGACCGCCGGCGCCGCCCGCCGTCGGCGTACAGATCGGAATCGAGACGAGCGCGGCGTCCGGCGCCATGCCCGCGATCCCGAAGCCATTGTTCTCGGTCGCGCTGATCACACCGGCCATCAGGGTTCCGTGAACGCCGACCTCCTCGAGCGAATCGGTCGCTTCGGCCACGGGCGCGATCCGCGCTTCGGCCAGATCGAGGTGATCGGTCTCGGGCGCGGAGTCGAGCAACGCGATCGTGACGCCCAGACCGGCGCCGAGACCGCGCGCCTCCCGCACACCGGAGATGGCGAGGCCGTATTGAAGCGGCTCGTACGGGTCGATCTGGCGCGCGGGTGGCTCTGCCTGGCCGATCGGCTTGAGCTCACTCGCCGCGCTCGAGTAGACGTCGTTCGGCACGAGCGCGCTGCCGTCGGGCACGACGGTGACGAGCTGATCGATCGAAGCGCCCGGCGGACCCGCCACCCGCGCCACGGTCGCGCAGATCACGGGACTAAAGAAGGAGCGGGCGATCTCGGCGCCGGGGCCCAGCTCGAAGTCGCTCGGGATCTGCCCCGCCTCGTTCTTCGGCAGGGCGAGGATGGCTTCACTGGCCTCGCTCGGAGACGACGCCGTCGATCGATCGACGCCCGCCGCCGGTAGCCGCTCGATCGTACCGGGCCCGAGCGCGGTCGCTCCGCCCGGTCCGCCCCCGCCCGCCGAGATGCCTCGCTCGGACGGGATCGGCGAACCCGAAGCGTCCGCGAGCTGAGACGCGCCGGGGAGACCGCGCGCAGTCATCAGGCGCGCAGACGCTGCCGCCAGCTGCTGGCGTTCCGCTTCGGTCTGGGAGAAGGGGCCACAGGCCGCGGCGCCGGAGGGACCGCCGGTCGTCTCGTCCGCTCGCGCAGCCGACGCGACACTGCCAGCGGCGAGCAGCGCGACGCAGCTCACCAGAACGGCGAGACGTCGCATGCGCGGACACGTCACGGGACGGACTCCGCGAAGATCGCGATCGCCGCTTCCGCCTCACCCTCCGCCTCACGTAGCTGACCTGCGACGGAATCCGCGTCTCGTGAGCCGGTGCCCGACGCGCCAGCCGCGGTTGAGCCCTCGGCAGCCGCCGACCCGGCGCTCGTGCCGAGCGACTTCACACGCAACCGATAGACGCCCATCGAGGAAGGTCCGGCCACGATCTCGAGCCCGAGCCGCCGGAGCGTCCGCGAGACCTCACCGAGCTCCGCGGACTCTGCGAAGACCACGTCGATCATCGGATCACCCGCACGCACCGGCTGGGACTCGGCCGTACCGCTCGTCGCCGTCCGATAGACCGCCGCGTCGGATCGCTCCGCACTCGCACTCAGATAGGATCCGCCGAGACCGCCGAGCACGAAGAGCGCGACGGCTGCAGCGGCGGCCCAGGCGGACGGGAGTCGCCACGGCCCGACGATCACGTTGCCGCTTTGAGATTCCCGCGCTGCATCGGCGCTTGCCTCGCGCTCGTTCGGCGCGTCGGTTCGGCCGATCGACCCAGCGCGATCGCGCGCTTCGGCGAGACCGGAATGGGCCTCGGCCGCCTCGCCCTCGAAGACCCAGCGAGCGATCTCACCGTAGTCGCTGTCACTCAGGCGACGAGCGCGACCGATCGGTACCACGGGCCCGGCGCCCGCTTGCGCGGCCGGGGATCCCGCCTCCCCATCGCCCGCGTCGATCCGCGCCGTGATCTCGTCGAAGATGCGACCGGGGTCGGGCAGATCGACGTCGATCTCGTAGGGCGCGCCGGCGATCATGTCGAGCTCCGCGCGACAATCTGCGCATTCGGCCGCGTGCGCCTCGACAGATCCCCGTTGGCGATCGGTCAGAACGCTCGCACCGTCCTCCGCGCGCTCGCCGTACCAGGGAATCCAACCGAGGACACTCTCCGGACATCGAACGCTTCGCGCTTCTCTCGTCATCGAACCTGCTCCCAACCCGAGTCCCGAATCCCGCTCCGGATTCAGTCTCCTGCCGATGGTCCGAGCATACGTCGGAGCGATCGGCGCGCACGGGACACGCGTGTCTTCACCGTGTCCCGAGATACGTTCTGCATGCGCGCGACTTCGTCGATCGTGTGGCCTTCGACAACGGTCAACTCGAGCGCCTCTCTCTGATTCTGTGGAATCTTCTCCATCGAGCTGGCCACTCTACGTAGGTCGTGCCGCGCGTCCAGTCGCGTCTCGGGTGCACCCGCATCCGGGACCTGAGAAATCACCTCGTCGTCGGTCGAGATGACCCGCGAGCGCTTGAACCGACCGCGCCCGCGAATCGCCTCCAGACATTTGAAGCGCGCGATCCCGAAGATCCAAGACGAGATCTTCGACTCCCCGCGAAAATTGCCGGCGCTCGACCAGACCTCGAAAAACACGTCGCTCGTGATCTCCCGGGCGTGCTCTCTGTCCTCCACCCTACGCTGTACAAAGACGAACACGCGCGGGTAGTAACGGTCGAACAGTGCCCGGAACGCCTCGCGGTCCCGACTCTCGACGACCGCGCGAAGCAGCTCCCCATCTTCGCTGTCCCAGGCAGAGGCGTTCTGGTTCATCGCCGATATGTGTCCGTAGGTGGTCGCGAGCGCGAAGTGGGTGCCCTGATAACGCGCCGTCAGACGGGAATCATCGCGGTGGGCACCGCAGGGGTACGGATCCGATTCGCGGCCCGAGGTTACTCCCCTCGGGCCGGAATCTCTCGCATCAGGGGCGCTTTCCGGGCTCGAAGGGTGGATTTACCAGGAATCCCTGCG
Organism: Myxococcota bacterium; assembly: GCA_965223565.1. Classification (GTDB taxonomy): domain Bacteria; phylum Myxococcota_A; class UBA9160; order UBA9160; family UBA4427; genus UBA4427. The sequence continues at coordinate 610,797 of CBDCWV010000016.1, forward strand.
GGGCAGCACCGCATCCGGCGCCGGGCTGATCGCAGGCACCCGGCCGGATCAGGGCCGCCGCCGTCGGCGGGCCCTGGCGCGTGATCGGGGGCCCCGGCGCAGCCGCCACGTCGCGCGGGTCGAAGAACGAGTCGAGCGGCCCGACGACCGAAAACGCGCTCGTCTCGGGACCGGACGGAGCCGCACCGTAGGCGGCCTCCCGCGGCTCCGCACAGGGGCCTGGCGGCGCGATCGCGCGCTTGCCCCGATCGTCGGCGGCGGCCGCATCGGTCGCAGAGCCGGCGATCCCCGCACAGACCACGGCCAGGACCGCAAGGAGCGCGGCGAGCGAAGGGACGCGAGAATGCGCAGGTCGGGAGCAGGCGGCTGGTGGCAATCGCCGGACCGATTGCGCGTATCCGATCGACGAGTGCGAATGGGTCGAGGGCGTGCGTTGCATCGCCGCCATTCTAACAGAAACGAATCGCAGGGATACGAAAAACCGGGGCTTCATCCACCCAATCCGACCCGAATCGAAATCCCGAAGAGGTCGCGCGTGAAGGAGAAGACGTCGGCGGTCGACCGCGTTCGCGTTCGGCTGTAACGCGCGGTCACGACGATCTGCTCTCCGATTGCGCGTTCGAGGGAGACCCGGACGCCGGACTCGTGCTCCCGGCGCGCACGCGTGTCGAGGAAGTACTCGACCGGCCCGCCGGGCCCGGGCGGCGAAGGCGCATTCGCCAACGCCCGTGCGGCAGCGACGTCCGAGGGATCCGGAAAGACGGACGGGTTTCCGTAGGGCGCGTAGGCGTAGCGTCCGCTCGCGCGCAGGCCGATCTCGAAGGGTAGAACGACCCCGATGCCGAGCTGGACCTGATGGCGTTGGTGGTCGTACTCGCTGCCCTCGCTCCAGTAGCGCTGATAGCGGTACTCGCCCTCGACCCAGGGATTCGTGAGTCCGGGCAGCTCGAACGGCAGGGCCGCGTGGTGCAACAAGCTCGCGCTCACACCGATCCCGTCTCGATCCGTCGCGTCGCGCTCGTTTCGAATGGGTGCACAGAAATCCAGCGCGGTATTCAGGCAGAGTGGCCGCGGGCTGGCCGGCGTCGAGCCCAACGCGTTCGGCTCGAAATCGGGCCGGTGGTAGCGATAATCGTCCCAGCCGACCGTCCCCGAGACCAGACTGTAGGCACCACCCGACCAGGGCTTGTAGAGCGACGTCCCGAGCAGGTGGCTGATCACGAAGGGTGCGCTTCGGATCGTATGCGCATCGATCCACGCCGTGTCGAAGTCGTATTGCAGTCTGAGCGAGCTGTCCGCCACGCCGAGGTCGCGATCCAGCCAGACGGTCGCGCCCGGCGCGTGTGTATCGAAGCGCTCGAGCTCCGCATGCTCCGAGCCGCCATAACGAAGCGTGGCCCCGCCGCGAAGGCCTGCGCGATCGAAGAGCGTCGCACCGAGATCGAAGAACCAATAGCCGCGTTGGTCGCTCTGGCCGGCGATCTCGCTCGGGAGCCCGACGCCCCTGCCGCGCAGCAGCGGATTGTCATCGTGCTCGAATCCCAGCTCGAGGCTCGCCCACCAGGCAGGCGTGTCGTCGTCTTCGAGCTCGTCGAGTGCCCGCTCGGCCTCTGCAGCCCAGGGCGTGTCGGGATGTTCCGAGAGCACTCGCTCGAATGCGGTCCGGGCTTTCGCCCCGTCGGCGACACCCTGCGCGGCCCGCCCGAGAAAGAAAGAGGCCATCGGCTCGACCGGTGCCCCTTCGAGCCGCCGCGCCGCATTCAGGCGATCGATCGCGGCCCCGTAGTCCGTGCGCGCAAAGGCGACGAGCCCGGAATAGAGCATGAACTCCGGTCGCCCGCCCTGGGTCGCTCCAGCCCGCTCGAGCGTGCTCTCCGCTTCGTCCAGACGACCGGCATGGTAGTAGGCGATCGCGAGATGGAGATCGACGTCGGGCAGTGCCGGATCGAGCTCCCGAGCCATCTCGAGCGACTCGATCGCACGCCGGAAATCCCGCAGCCGGATCGAGCACTCGCCCTGGTAGCGCGCGACCTCGGCGTCACTGGCCGGCGTCGACTGGACGGCGGCCAGCGCCTCGAGCGCGGCCTCACAGCGGCCCTCGCGCGCCAATCGAATCGCCGACGCACGTTCGGCATCCCTCGACGTCTCGACGGCACCCAGCGCGGGGCTCGCGAGCGACAGGCAGAGGAGCGAAACGACGACCGAGTGAGCGTGGTGAGTCAACGGGAATCGCCGTCCTTGTCTAGACCGGTGTCGTTCAGACGAGTGTCGCGGAGCCTCGGAGCCCCGTTCGGGTCGGGACTCATGCGTGGCACGCGAGCGAGCCGCCAAAGGTACCGTCCCGACGGATCGTGCAACACGCCAGTGCGCGGGTCGAAAGGTTGTTGGGCTACCCTCCGATGAGCACGATGATCCCGGACGATTTCCGAACGGAACCGATTCCGTGACGAACGGACACACAGAGATCTCGAGGCGCGAGGCGTCCGCGCAGGCGGCCTTCGCGCGATCAGCGACGCTGGAGTGGTGATGTCACGTCTCTTTCCGCACCCGCAGGATAAGTACCCCGTCGTGCATATCGAGGACACGGACCTCGACCTCCCCGAGCACGTCCGCAATGCGGGTATGCGATACACGCAGTTCAAGACGATCGCCAAGGGCGGAAAATGCCTGATCCAGAGCTGTAAGGACTATCACCTGAGCCGCGTCGTCGCGTACAAGAGCCTGCTCAAGGAGATCGCCGACGACGCCTTCGAGCAGAAGCGGTTCCTGCGTGAAGCGCGGGTCACGGCGATGCTCCAGCATCCGAACACGATTCCGATCTACGAGCTGTCTCGCGACAACCGCGGCCACTACTTCTTCACGATGAAGCTCGTCGAGGGCTACACGCTCCGCGAGGTCCTCGACATGGCGATCGAGGATGGCACGCAGGCCGTCGACGGCTACGGCTTCCATCGCATGGTCACGATCCTGATCCAGGTCGCCAACGCGCTCGACTACGCCCATTCCCATGGCGTCGTGCATCGTGACATCAAGCCCGGCAACATCCTGATGGGTCCCTTCGGCGAGGTGCTGCTGCTCGACTGGGGCCTCGCGAAGGTCTGGAGCGAGAAGCCCGAAGAGGTGCCGGAGATGCCGCTCCTCACGAACAAGGACCTCTCGCTCACGGCGCAAGGCAAGCTCCAGGGAACCGCCTACTACATGTCGCCCGAACAGATCGAGGAGTCCCAGCACCTCGACCATCGCTCCGACATCTACAGCATGGGCGCCGTGCTCTACGAAGTCCTCGCCGGCCGCACCACCTTCGTCGGCGATCAGGTGCGGGAGATCCTCGAGCTGGTCAAGCACGAAATGCCGCCACCCCCGTCCGAGATCGCGCCAGACCACGACATCCCGACCCAGCTCGAAGAGATCTGCATGCGCTGCATCGCGAAGGACCCGGACGAGCGGATCCAATCCGCACGCCAGCTGGTGAGCGCCCTGCGTGCCTGGCGGCTTCGCTGGGCGGCACAGACGAGCTAACCCGGGATCTCGTAGTCCGCTGGCAGCCCCGTCAGGATCGTCTGCTCGCAGACGCGTGCGCTGATCCGCCATCCCGCGGCAGTACGAGCCAGCTCGTCGTGGTAGTAGCCGGCGTTGGTGGTCATGACCTGCTCCCCGGACGGCTCGTTTCGGCCCATGGGCGCCAGGAAATAGCAGCTCGAGCGGGCGCGATCTCCGTCGACCTCGATGTCGAAGTTGCCGATCACGTGCAGATTCAGCGGCCAGGGCTCGAGTGCTCGCGCGAGCCAACCGAGCGTCGACTCGTAGTCGCCGGACTGCCCCCCACTCGACGAATAGTCGAGCGTCGCGCCGGGCGCGAAGACCTCGTGCATGCGATCCCAGTCGCGCCGATCGACCATCTGGGTGTAGCGCGTGAGCAGGCGCTCGATCTCGTTCTGGTCGATCAGATTCTGGAGCTTCGGGTCCATCGCGACTCGCCTCCCTTTCCGTCTCTCATCGCCCGCGCCTGCGCACGCCACGCCGTGTTCGGCGCCCGCCGCGATCGCCCCTCAAGCGACCGACTGCCCGCCGTCGACACAGATCGTCTGGCCGGTGATGAACTTCGCTGCGGGACTCGCGAGGAAGAGATAGAGCGGGGCGACGTCTTCCGGCGTGCCCCAACGCTTCATGGGCGTGCGTTCGATCTCGGGCTCTTCGAAGGGCGTGCCGACCATCCCGGCTGTCATGTTGCTGCGTATGAGGCCCGGCGCCGCCGCATTGACGCGCACGTGGTCTTGCGCCCAGGCCGCCGCCATGTTCTTCGTCATCTGCACGACGGCGGCCTTGGCGGCGCCGTAACCGGGTACGACCGTGACCGCACGAAAGGCGGACATGCTCGCCATGTTGAGCACGCTGCCGCCCCCTTCGATCGCACTCTTCGAGATACGGTCCTTGAGCGCGACCGCGAGTCGGAACGATCCGAAGAGATGCAGACTGATCGCGCGCTCGAAGATTTCCGGCTGCCACTCGTCCTCGGCCATCAACGAGGCGCCTGCATTGTTGACCAGCACGTCCATCGCCTCGAACGATGCTGCCAACCGATCGAGCCCGGCCGAATCGGTCATCTCGGCCCGGTGGTAGTCGAATCCGGCGAGGTCTCCGTCGTACTCCGATGCGCTACCGCGGCGACCGGTGATCGACACGCGCGCGTTCGCATCGGCGAAGGCGCGGGCGATGCCGTGACCGATGCCACTCGACCCCCCCGTCACGAGCACTCGTGCACCACCAAAATCGAAGTCGACCCCGACCGTCATCCCTACTCCCTTCTGCCTCGTCTCTGCTGTGGGTCCACGCGATTTCATTGCTAGTCGCTCGCGTCGACCTTTCGCTCTTCGAGAAGTCTGCATTGGTTTCGCAGCCAGGCACTCAGCCAGAAATTCCCGCTCTCCGGCTCGAGCGCGCGATGGACCTCGATCGCCAGCTCGAGTGCGGCGGCAGGAACCGACGGTTGGGACAAGAGGATGTCGAGCAGGTGGAGCGCTTCTTCGCGCCGACCCGCCTCGAGCTTCTGGCGAGCTCGTTCGACGATCGGGCCCGGTCCCCCGGCGAGCTCGATCAGATCGGGATGGACCGCGTGAGCCGGCACGGCGTAGAGCTCGGTCGTCGACTCGTGATGGAACCAGCCGGCGTAATGCTCCCAGATCGCCTGGACATCCCAACGAACCGTGCCGTAGCCCTCGCCGACCGCCAGCTCGGGAGGCAGGACGATCTCCTGCTTGAGCGTGAAGAGGTCCTTTCCTTCGTTCATGCCCTTGACGGTCTCGTCGTGCACGTAGAGCGTCGCGTCCCGGATCCGCTCGAGCTCGACTCGCACCCGGTCCGCGCCCTCGACGGGACCGTGGTGTCCCGGCAGCAGGATCCGGGGCCCGAGATCGAGCACGACGTCGCAGGCGGCAGCACAGGTGAGTGCATCGCGATAGCGATCGCCGCGGATCGTGACCAGGTTCGGAATGTGTCCGAACAGGCAGCCGAATAGATTGCCGACGAAGCAGATCTCGTGATCCGGCAGCCAGACGACGAGCGAGTCGTTCGTCTCCGCTCCAGGAACACCGATCAGCTCGACCCGCAGCCCGCCGAGCGTAAACGCGTAGCGGTCGTCGAACGTGATGTCGGGCGTCGGCGTGGCCTGGGCCGGAAGCTCGCCGAAATCGCCCCGGGCCTGGCGGATTGCGGCGCCGTTCTTCTCCGTGAACGCGAAGGCCGAGCGAGCCGCGCGGAAGCGAGCGAGGCGTCGGTCGTAGGCCTGGTGCTCGGCATTGCCCGAATGTGCGATCACCTCCGTCGACTCGTCGCGCAGGAAGTCGACCCCGCCGACGTGATCGACATGGCCCTGGGTCAGGATCAGATAACGGATCGGAGCGTCCGACAGCTTGCGGTAGTTCTCCTTGTGGTATGGAGACTCGAAGCCCATACCGGCATTGATGACGATATTCCCGTCGTCGGTCGTGATCAGGAAGCTGTTGGAGAGCCCCTCGGACAAGTGGATGAAGTCGTCGATCGCCTGGGTCCCGAAGCTCGCGGAAAACATCTCACCCGGACGCGATTTCCAGATGGGTTCGGCCATGTCGGCTCGCTCCTCGATTGGTTCGTGCCGGTCATTGATACACCGTCGCACGGCCTACCGTCGACCAGATCATGCAGGATCGAAAGAGAGGCACGCAGCCGATCGTCTCAGCCGGAGGCGGTACTCCGCTCCGTCTCGTGTCCGAAGAGATCCTGCTCGCGGATCGCCCGAGCGACGTCCTCCTCGACGTAGTTCGGCCAACGCGAATCGCCCTGCCGAATCCACGCGAGGATCTCGTCCGATCGCACCAGGAGCGCCTCGTGCGGTAGACCCTCGAGCGGTTGGACGTACCCCCTTTCGCAGAGATAGTCGAAGAGCTTCTGCGCCGACGCCGGAAGCTCGACCGAGGCCAGATCGAGGCGCTGGCCCGTCACGGGATCGAGGCCTGGATACACGTAGAGTCGGACGCCGCTTCCGAAGAGTCGGCCCATCGCCTCGAGCAGACCGCCCGACAGGTGCGCGTAGCGGTCTTCGCGGATCAGCTCGATGAAGTTGACTACGCCGACGGGCAGCGCGATCTGCGTCGCCGCATAACGATCGAGGTATTCCGCGACGAGGTAGTACTCCGGATAGTCGGAAACGAGGACGGAGTGGTTTCCAGCAGTGAGCGCACGGATCCGGTCGAGGAAATCTTCGGCCGCACCGTCCGACGTAGTTCGCAGCTCCTCCATGCTGATCTCGAGGAGGGACAGCACGCGATCGCTGGCGATCTCCGGGTCCGCGCAGAACCGTTCGAGCGAACGACGCTGGATATCGGCATGGACACGCGTCGGCGGTCTGAAGCGACCACGCTGCAGGATCACCGGCCGGCGATAGAGAACCTCCGTCGGTCGCAATACCTCGCCACTCGCCGAGAACATCGCGGCCCGGCTGAGTCCGAATTCGACGAGTCGTAGACTGATGAGTCGATGATCGACGTCGGCGAAGGCCGCACCCGAGAACTCGACCATGTCGATCTCGATCCGGCGACGACCCAGGTTGTCGAGCAAGGAGGCGAGCAAGAATTCCGGTCGATCCGAGTAGCGTGCGGCGCCGTAGATCAGATTCACACCGAGCACGCCGAGGGCCTCCTGCTGCATGATCGCGTCTCGATCGAGCATGCGTGTGTGCAGGATGATCTGACTCGTCTCGGATTGGGGATGCGTCTGGAAGCGAATCCCCATCCAACCGTGACAATCCGCGTCGCCACGGAAATTCTGGGCGGTCACCGTGTCCGCGAACGCAAAGAAGGCGGAGTCCTGGCCGCGATCGGAATCGAGGCGCTCGACATTCAGGTCGAACTCGTGGTCGAGCATGGCGAGCAGACGACCACTCGAGACGTAGCGCTCCGCCGTCCCGTAGATCGCGTCGCTCACCTTCTTGTCGTAGGCGGACATCGTCTTCGCGATCGTGCCCGCCGCACCGCCCACGCGAAAGAACCAGCGACCGACCTCCTGGCCGGCGCCGATCTCGGCAAAGCTCCCGTAGATGCCCGGATCCAGATTGAGCTCGAGCGCCTTCGCGCCCGTCATCATCACCTCGGCCAATCGTCCCCCCTCGAGCTGCGAGCTTCCGGCTCGCCGACCGACCTCTTCGACGCGCTAGACGCCGTTCTGTAATCCGGCGTCCGCGAGTGCGCGGGTGAGATCCGCCCACAGATCGTCGACGTCTTCGATGCCGACCGAGAGTCGAACGAGGCCATCCCGGATCCCCACGGCTTCACGCTCGCTTCGTGGAATGCTCGCGTGCGTCATCGACGCCGGATGATCGACGAGGGACTCGATGCCCCCGAGACTCTCCGCCAGGGCGAAGATCGAGAGTCCCGCCACGAAGCGCGTCGTCGCCTCGAGATCCGCTTCGAGCTCCAGAGTCACGATTCCGGAGCCACCGCTCATCTGGCGCCGAGCGATCGCCTGATGTGGATGCGACGCGAGGAATGGATGCCGCACCCAGCGTATGGATCCGTGCCCTTCGAGTCGCTTCGCGATCTCGAGTGCGTTCTCGTGATGCCGTTGCATCCGGAGCGCGAGCGTCTTGACCCCCCGTTGCACGAGCCAGCTGTCGAACGGCGAGGGGTTGAGTCCGACCGCCTTCTGCGCGAAGAGCAGTCTCTCCTGCCAAACGTCGTCGTTCGTCGCGACGACGCCACCGAGACAATCCGAGTGTCCATTCACGTACTTCGTCGTACTCGAGAGCGACAGCGTCGCCCCGAGCTCGACCGGGCGCTGGAAATAAGGAGACGCAAAGGTGTTGTCGACGAGGACGGGCACGTCGATTCGCGCGGCCTCCGACGAGATCGCCGCCAGATCGAGCACTTTGAGCATCGGATTCGTGGGGGACTCGAGCCAGACGAGCGCCGGACGCGCGCCACGGATCCGTTCGAAATTCGCGGGATTCGAGAAATCGACGTACTCGACCCGCACTCCGAATTTCTCGAAGACCTCCGCGAAGATTCGGAACGTGCAGCCGTAGACATTTTCTTCCGCCAACACGAGGTCGCCCGAAGAGAGCGTCGAGAGAACGGCCGTGATCGCAGCCATGCCATTGCCGAAGACCGTCGCGTGGCGCGCGCCTTCGAGGGAGGCGAGAGTACGCGAGAGGCGCGTGAAGTTCGGATTGCCCGATCGGGTGTAGTCGTAGCCGCGGGTCTCACCCGGCCGAATCTGCGCGAAGGTCGACGTCGCGTAGATCGGCGGCATCACGGCACCCGTTTCCCGATCTGGCTCCTGGCCGACATGAATCGCGCGGGTCTCGAATTTCACGCTCTTGCCTCTTGGCTCTTCGATCGCGGACCGCCCTTCACCCGTCCGCCACGCGAGCGGCGAATCGCGCAGAGTAGCGAAGGAATCCACCCCACCCGACTCGGATGGAGAGCCCGAGCCGCATCGGAGGAAGACCCGAGCAGAAACGCCGATCGTCGCCGCATCGGATCGGACTGGGATCCGACCGATCCGCCCTTGCCCGCGCCCTCTCCCTAGGCGTGCGACGTGCCGATCAGACCCGCATGCGATCCTTGCACGAGATCCGTCGACGCACGTGGGAGGTCCTCGAGGTCGGGGCACCCGGCGATCAGTTGAGCCGCGCGCTCGACGTCATCGTACTGAGCCTGATCTTCGGCAACGTGTTCGCGGTCGTGCTCGAGTCGGTCCCCGCGATCGAATATCACTTCCACGAGCTCTTCCTCGCCTTCGAGCGCGTCTCGATCGCCGCCTTCAGCGCCGAGTTCGCCGCCCGCGTTTGGTCCGCGGCGGGCGCGACGAGCGAATCGGGATCCGACCTCCAGAAGCGACTCCGCTATCTCGGCTCGCCGCTCGCAATCGCCGACGTGCTCGCGATCGCCCCCTTCTATCTCGCTGCGTTCGTGAACATGGACCTGCGCTTCATGCGGGTCCTGCGGCTCGTCCGACTCGTCAAGCTGACCCGTTATTCGGGCGCCCTCAACCACGTCTTCGAGGTCTACCGTCTCCAGCGAAGCGCCCTCGCCGCCTCCTATTTCCTGATGGGCATCGCGATCGTCCTGGCCGCGAGCCTCGTATACGTCGTCGAGCAGCCCGCCCAGCCCGAGGACTTCGCCTCGATTCCCGTCGCCATGTGGTGGGCCGTCTGCACGCTCACGACGGTCGGCTACGGCGACGTCACGCCGATCACGACGACCGGAAAGGTCTTCGCGTCGCTGATCCAGCTGGTCGGGATCGCGATGGTCGCGCTGCCGACGAGCCTGTTTGCTTCGGGCTTCGCGCACATCATGAACCGGAACGAGCAGACCCTCGAGGATGAAGCCCGCGAAGCACTCGCCGACGGCATCATCAGCGGCGCGGAGGCGGACGCCTACGAAGCGCTCGCGGATCGGCTCTACGTGGAGCCCGAGATCGCGCGCGACATCATCCGCGCCGCCCAGCGCGAGCACGCCCTCGGCGAGCGCGAGGCTTGCCCCCATTGCGGAAAGGCCCTCGATTGAGGGTTCGTAGAAACGGTGGATCGGCCGGCGATCGGGGTGGGCCGACCTGAAGCTCGGCCGTAGGCGACTGCCAACGAAGGTGCGACTCATGAGAATGCGAAGGGCAGCCGATGGGCACTAGCAGGCGCGGGAGGGAGCGTGGGGCGGACCGAGTCGGGAGAGAGCGCGTCGAAGCCCTTGGTGGAGCTCGAGCCCGGGTTGGCCGCGCTCGTCTTCGACTTCGATGGGGTCTTGGTCGACTCCGACCCGATGCATTGGACGGCCTACCGGCGCGCCTTCGAGCGATACGGGATCGAATTCGGGTTTGATGAATACGTGCGCAGCGCCAAGGGGCTCGGACGACGCGCCGTCGTTGACAAGTTCGCAGCGGCGCTCGACGCAGAGGCACGAACCAATATCGAGCAGATCAAAGCCGTCGAAACCCGTAAGCTCGTCGACGAGGACGCACTCGTCGTCGTTCCAGGCGTCACCGAGTTCCTCACATCGGCGCGTGCCCGGGGGCTAAAGTGCGCCGTAGCGAGCACGAGCGTGATCGCCCCGCTCGCGATCGAGCGGCTCGGACTGCGAGATCATTTCGACGCCGTCTGCGCGACACGCGCTGGCGAACGATCGAAGCCCTATCCCGATATCTTTCACCGCGCTTTCGCGCAAGTCGATGAGCGCTCGGACGAATGCCTCGTGATCGAGGACACGCCGGTCGGGGTGCAGGCGGCGTTGGCCGCGGGAACATCGGTCGTCGTGCGCGGAAACGCGGAAGCCTGGTCCGAGCAGGAGCTCGAAGCGCGTGTGTTGGCTTTCTTTGCCTCCTTCCATGAGCTCCACGAGCTACTGGGCTGGGGCGCACTCGAAGCAGACGGAGCGACGGGTGCGGCCGGCGAGGCGGAGGCGTGACGGCGGCGGATCGCGCGATCCGGATCGTACTGCTGCTCGCGACGCTACTCGGCGCTGGGCTCGCCGTGGCGATCGCCTGGCAGCGTGCCTTCCAGGTCGACGAGGTCGAGACGATCCATGCCGCCTACAACATGGCGACCGGTAAGATCATCTATCGGGACTTCTGGCAGGGTCACCACCCGCTCCTGTACGTGATCCTGGGCGGGATCCTACCGACTGACGACCCAACAACGGCATTCCTCGCGAGCCGCGCGCTGGCGCTCGCGCTCTTCGCGACGACGATCGCGCTATCGAGCGTGCTCGCGGCGCGCCTTGGTGGCATGCCCTTGCTCGCTTCAGCGATCCTCGTGCTCCACACGACCTTCGTCGAACGGGGCATTGAGGTCCGGCCGGACGGGCTGATGACCTGCCTCGTGATGGCAGCGTTAGCACTGGCGACCCATCCGAGCGCTTCGCGACCCGTGGTCTTCACGCTGCAGGGAGCACTCCTCGGACTGGCCTTCATCGTGACCCAGAAGGCGGCGATCGCGAGCTTCGCGTTCGGTTGCGTCTGGCTCGCTTCCGCGCTTTGCGCACGAGACTGGCGGAACGTCGTGCTCCCCTGCCTCGCATGGACGGTGCCGTTCGCCCTGCTGCTCGCCATCCTTTCGGCAACGGGTGCGGTCGAGGCGTATTGGGCATACAACCTCGGCCATCCCGGCGAGAGCATCGCGGGCGACGGCGCCGCGGCGGCGGGCTTTTCGGCGCTCGGTCCGATCCTGGTCGAGTGTTCGCGCAACTTCGTCTTCGCGCTCGCCGCTGTCGCCTGTCTCGTCGTCGCTCCCGTGGCGATCCGCGATCGCGAGACGCCGATCGCGCTCACACAGACGGCCGTGCTCGCCTTCGTTTGGATTTTGGGACTCTTTTTCATGCCCTTCCCATATCCCTACTCGCACGTCGGAGGCTTGCCGGCGCTCGCCGTTCTGATCTCTGTCCTCGTACCGGGCGACTTCGCCGGGCGCACAACCGCGTCGTCGCGGTGGACGGGAATCGCCGTCGTCGCCCTCGTGGTCGGCGGAATCGTGACCGGCATACCTCGGCTCCTCCACGAGACCCGGCGCAGCAACACTGACCAACTCCGCCTCATCGAGCGCGTCCACGCATTGACCCGCGAAGGCGATCCGGTCTTCGACCTCGCGGGCCTGTACTTTCGCGATGACGCTTACCCCGTCTATCTGATGACCGGCGCGCACTTCCTTCGCTACCAGCGCGGCGACTACCCGCCGATCGCGAGCTGGCTCCGGGAGAACGGGCTGAGCGTCTTCCTCGTGAACTATCGCGTGAAGTGGCTCACTGGAGAGGATCGGGCGTTCCTTCAGACGCACTTCGTGCGCGTCGAACCCAACGTCTTCATGTCGGGAAGCGATCTCGACGACTTTGCGCCAGCAGCGACGAAAAGCTTCGAGGTGACGCGAAGTGACGAATATCGGTTCGACGGTGTTGGCGAGCTGTGGATCGATGGTCGACCCTTCGAGCAGGGACGTTTGGCACGTGGCGAGTACACGCTGACCAGCCCCACCGGTATCGCGGAGGGCCGTCTCGTCCTCGCCCACGCGCCGCCCTACACGGCCGCGCACATGGGAGACGCGCGCATCTTCCATCCCTTCGATTGAGTCTTCCGTCTCAACCGTTCGGCGCGAAGTCCTCGAAATCGCGCTGGCTCGGCGACGGTCGCGGCTTAGCGAGGGGCCCGTCGGCCTGTTCCCGAATCGCCCGCTCGCGGTAGGCACAGACGCTCCTGTAGCCACACACGACGTCGCGAATCGCTGTCAACACTGAAGTCGGTCGAAACGCCTTGGTGGCGCCAGCGGCCCGTCCGCGAGCGATGAAGGGCGCTTCGCCAACTCGAAGCGCCGGATCACGCAGGATCGCTTTCGCGAGCAGCTCCGCATTGAATGCGTGACCCGTCGAGAGGACATCGATGCCCTTGAAGACACCGGCCTTATAAAGCTTCATGCCGTTCAGATAGCGGTAAGGGTAGCCGTAGACGAATCGAACTACCGCGGAGAAGAGTGAGGAGGCAACGCGGCGTACGACCGTTCGGATTACCGGGTTTTGCAGGTAGCCCAGCACGAGGTCGTGGTCGTTTCGAATCGCGAGCAGGTTCGCGATCGAGTCGAACACGAGCTCGTTGTCGCCCGGAAAGACGGTCACCCAATGATCTTCCGGTATATGGTGGTATGCGCCGAGCACGGTGCGCCCCAAGCCGCGGTTGACCTCTTGGACCAACATCCGACAATGGGGGCGCTCTCGACAGATCTTCTCCATGACTGCAGCCGTCCCGTCCGTGCTCCCGTCGTCGATCATCAGGACGTCGACCTCGACATTGAGATCGGGAATTATGCGGTCGATCGATTCGATCGCCCTCTCGAGATTTGCGGCTTCGTCCTTACACGGAACGATGACCGTCAGCTGCTCCACGGCGATCTCCCTCCTGGCGCTGTGCGTGTGGATTCGGGGTGGCTCCGGTCGCGATGCCTCGCGTCGGGGACCGAGCTGAAGCGGTACTCCCTGCACACGACGTGGCCGATCGGATAGGCGAGGTCACGAGCACCAATCGAGCGCCCGGTGCAAACGTCGAGCAGACAGTCCACGTAGGCCGGACAGAACTCGGCCGTGAACGGAAATCCACCGCCCATACGCGGGTTCACGTCGAGCACGACCGGCCCGGTGACGGCATCGATCAGGTCGATGTCGATCGAGCCGAAGGCACCCAGCCGATCGGCGAGCCGACCACCGACCTCCGCGAGGTCGGGGCGGTCACTTGAGATCGCACGCGCCGTCGAGCCGTCCTCCATCAAGAGCTTCCGTTTCACCGACACGGTCACGACGTCGCCCCGACTATCCCGCAGCACGTCGAGGTTGTACTCGTCACCCTCGATCCGGGGTTGCAGGATCTGACCAGGATCGAGCGGGCCATTCGGCGCACGCGAGTGAATCACGAGGCCATCACTCCCCTGTCCGTATCGACGCTTTTCGACGGCGGACCGCGACGTCCCGCACGCGGCCGAAAACTCACGTACGTCCACGAAGGTCGGGGGATAGGCGATCCCCGTGCCGTCGAGCCACTTCGCGAAGGCGAGCTTGTCACCTACGATCTCGACCTGAGCCGCGTCGAGGCCGGCGACCCGTGTCCCGCCCTTCTCGAGCTCGCCGCGCGCGCGTGCCAGCGCGCCGAGCTCGCGGTCGTTCTGCGGCAAGATGCAGTCGATCTCGTGCTCGCGACACAGTGCGGCGACCGCTTCCACGAAATCGGCCTCGTCGGAGACCGGCGGCACAACTCCGAATGCGTCGACGAGCGCGCGGATCGGCGTCTCCGGATCCAGGTCGACCGCGACGACCCATTCCGCGCGGTTCGAGGCGCGGAGAATCCGGGCGAGATAGGACTTGCGGCCCGCGGTCGTGAGGAGAACACGCGCGCGGCTCATGACGCCGCCTTCGCTCCATGGCGACAGGTGCTCATTTCGGCGTGTCTCCCTCGTAGCAACGCAAGAAATCGTCGAGGGTCTCGGCCCGAGCGGCTTCGATGACTCTATCGCCATCGACTGCCCAAACTGCCGGCATTGCGCGGATGAAAGGCGGTTTGAAGACGAAGGTGTAGGCACCGACGTGTCGGAACTCGACGCGGTCCCCGCTCTCGAGGGAGGGCATCGGATGGTCGATCGCAATGAAATCGTCGTCGATGCACGTATAGCCGACGAGATCCCAGGGTGAGGATTCTCCGCGTTTCTGCGTGCCATGTTCGTCGAAGACCCGCGTCGGCAGATTGAAGCCATGGCGCGTCGGCTTCAGCGTCTGGATGCTTGCGTCGAGGAAGGCCAAGCGCCTGCCGCCGATCGTCTTGGTCGCGCGGACGGAGGCAACGAATCGAACGGCGTCGTTCACGAGAGCCATTCCCGGCTCGATCACGAGGCGCTTTTCGGGGAGGAAGGGATGGACCGCCGCAAGCGATTCGCGGATACACTCCGCGTAGGACTCAAAGCTCGGATAGACGCGGCCTTCGAGATCGGATGGAGCAAAGCCAAAGCCACCGCCGACATCGATCCACTCGAGGTCAGGGATGCCGACCAGCTTGGCCACCTCGCCGAGCTCGGCGATGAGACCCGCGAAGTGGTCGAGGCTTCGGGCTTTGGTCGCGAGATGGGCGTGCAGGCCGCGCGTATGCAATCCGGCGTCCGAGAGCAGCCGTACCGTGGGCTCGATGTCCGCAGATGGCACGCCGAAGCGGCTCCGTGCGCGGTGATCCGTGTGCTCGGGATGTCCGACATTCACCCGAAGCCCAACGCGCCCCTCGTCGATATTAGCATCCCTCGCAAGGTCGGCGACTCGGCGGGCCTCGTCGAGGCTGTCGACATGGAGCAGACTCCCCCCCCCCAACGCCTGCTCGATCGCCTCGTCCGACTTGATGGGTCCGTTGAAGATGATTCGCTCCGTAGAGACGCCAAAGCGACACGCGAGGGCGAACTCCAGATCGGAGACGACCTCGGCCCAGGCGCCGACAGAGTGGAGAGTTCGCAAAACGCTCGGCCAGTAGTTCGTCTTGTACGAGCAGGCCAACACGAAGTCGTCGAAGCAAGCGGTGAAGGCGCGATCGATCGCTGCGAAGCGCGCGCGCAGCGCATCGAGGTCGACCAGGTAATAGGGTGGTGGCAGCTCGCGGACCGCATGCTCGATCGCCCCGCTCACGGTTCGGCTCCCGTCACCGCCCGCATCTCTGCGATCGCCCCTTCGAGCGCTGCGAGCGAGCCGATATCGCTCACGATCTCGTTTCGTGTCTTGAGGTCGATCGTTTCGAGTGAGGCTGGATTCGGCGGCGCGAGAGCGAGGAACTCGGCGATCGCGGCGAGCGTCGGGGCGGGTGCGTCGACGACGTCCTCGTAGTGCAGGTGGTGGAACCGCTCTCGCGGAAGCGTACGGCGCGCTCGCTCGAGGGCCTGCTCTACATCCGCGATCTGATGCACGACCTGCCGCTCAGGAGTGTCCTCCAGCCGATCGCGAAAGTCGCGAGGTCGGACGGACCACCAGCGGGTGGTGTTCCCGTAACGTGACCGCCTCGCTTCGAGAATCGATTGAGCGCAGTAGAGCGGATCCCGCGAGATCCACAGAAATCGAGCGCCCGGAAGATGCTCGGCGAGCGTGCGTGTCTGGTAGTTCGTGAAGTTGATGCTCTTCAGGACGAGCGGTCGGTCGTAGAATCCAGCGAGGGCGGCCAGGCAGCGTGCGATGGCGCGCCAGTCGACGCGATCCAGCTCTGCCCCGCGCAGGTCGTCGTGCTCGGCGAAGTCGCCCCAGTATTGCCAGAACCAAGAAAACTCGTGGGGGCCGAAGGGATCGGGCGCACGCCCGAGGCGCGAACGAAGCTCGTGACCCGGCCGCGTCCGCCCGTATCTCGTCCGCACCCAGAGGGCGCCGGCGAGCGGCGCGTTCCAGAACGGAGCAACGGCATTGCTCAGGTAGCCTACGTCGAGGCACAACGAAACGAGCTGGTAGAGAAGGGTGGTTCCCGATCGGGGCGCACCCACGATAAAGACGACCGGCCGGTTTACGTCCTTGTGGCGCGCGACCAAGCAAGCGTCGACCGGGCGAAGCGCCTCGTTTCGGAGGTAGCGCAAGAGATCGGGCACTCGTCGTCTTCGCTCGGCGAGCGAGCGCGCCGCGTCGTCCGAGTATACCGTCTGGAAGAATCGTCGAATTCTCATCCTACTCTCGGTCTCGCATCGCGCGCCGGTTACGCGAGCGGTACACCGTCCTCGGTCCTGTCGCCAACGGACATCGAATCGGGCGTGCCGATCGACGAGCGCAACCGATCCGTCGCGTCCACTACGCGTATGGGCACCGTCCGGTGGAGCGACAGCACGTCCTTGGCGACGAGTGGCGAGAGCGCCAGAGTGAAGGGAATGATCGCGGCGGCGTGACCGACGATCGCGAAGGACGCGGCCATGTCGGACGACACACCGAAAAGGCCGAGGGACATCGCCGCGAAGTAATGGTAAGTGCCGATAAAGCCCGGCGCCGAGGGCAACACTGTCGCGAGGGAGACGAACACGAGGACGACGACAGCGGCGTACCACGGTGCCTCGATCCCGCAGGCCAGGATCCAGAGGTGCACCGACAGGCCCGAGAAGATCCAGTAGCCCGCCGTCATCAGTATGAGCGATACGAAGAGACGTGCCGAGGCGAGCGCACGCATGCCGCTGGCCAGCTGGGCGACGTGTCTCGCAACGAGCGTGGAAGCCGATTCCCCGAGAATGCGGGTCACGCGCGAAGCGACTCGCACGGCGAAATTCGGATGGCGAGCCATTGTGAAAAGCACGACGAAGGCCGAGATCGAGATTCCCATAAATAGGTACAGGGCACCCGTCGTCGCGATCACGTCCGAGAAGAGCAGAAGGGCGGCAGAGACGAAGAGAACGAGGAAGAGCGAATCAAGGATCCGCTCGACGGCGACGATTCCAACGCACGCAGTGATGGAGGACAGACCGCACCTGGCGAGAAAGCCGATTTTCAGCGCCTCTCCCAGTCGCAGGGGAAGCACATTGTTGCCGACGAAGGCAACCGACTGCGCACGAAAGGCCTCGGAGAAGCCCAGGGCACCCGAGGAGGATACGAACTGGCGAAGTCGGAGCGACATCAGTGTGAATCCGCCGAGCTTCGTCACGAGCGAAAGGCCGATCAGACCAAGGCTCGCGTTGGCCACGTGAGATCCGACCGACTCGAGATCCGTGCGCCGGAGTAGCCCATAGACGAATCCCAGCGAGACGGCGAGCTGCAGCGCGATGATCAGGTGTCGCGGCAACCGCCTCATTCTCGCTCCTGCAGCTCGGGCCGGGTGAGCATGAAGCTCTGCAGATCGACGGTACTTGACGACCGATTCCCAACCCGTCCGACCTGGAGCGCCGCCAGGCAGCTCGCGAAGTAGAGGGACATGTTGGCCGATACGCCCGCGACGTCGCACAGTGCCTTGCCCGCCAGGAAGACGTCACCCGCGCCGATCGCGTCGACGGCGACCTCCACCAGGGAGGGTAGGTAGGCCGTCGCCAACCGTTCCGATCCGGGCTCGCCCGGTCCGAAGTGAATCGCACCCCTATCGCCCATCGTCAGCATCAGCTGACGAGACTCCGTCGCGTTCAAGTAGCGGGAGGCGAGGTTCGAAAGGCCTGAATCGCTGTCGCCGAGCGCGTAGCGAAGCTCTTTCTCCGTCGGGGTAACGGCGTGGGCACCCTTGTACTTGAGAAGGTTTCCGCTGCCGCGGGCGCTCACGTCGACGAAGAAGCGGAGCTCCCGCTTCGCCATGAGCTGGTTGATCGCCGTGATCATGTCCTCGCCGAAGAGCCCGTAGCCGAAGTCGATGAGGATGACACCGTCGACCTCGGCCGATCGCGCCTCCAGGCGCTCCATGAACTCGCGCTGCTCGCGGTCGGAGAGCGGCGCGTGATGACCGCGGTTGATTTTGACCACCTTCTGCGAGCCGACCAGCATACGCTGCTTCTGATAGATCGAGCGGCGCGGACTGTCGACGAAATCGGCCGTGACGCCGCCCTGGTCGAGGATCCGGTCGAAGTCATCCCGGGAGGCGTCGTCCGGCGCGCGCACGGACAGAAACGCAGACTCCGCCCCGAGCTGGGCGAGCTGCAGAGCTACGAGGCCGGCACCGCCGACGAACTGCTCCTCGGAGAGCGGCGTGATCGAGATGACCGGCGCCTCCTCGGCAACGTCCGGTGTGCCGCAATGGGTGTAGACGTCGAGGATGGGATCACCGACCACCAGGAAGCGCTTGTCCCAGAATGTCCCCATCGCGTCGTTCAATGTCGAGAGACGAATGTCGTTAGTGGTGCAGAAGAATCGTAGGCGCTGGGCCTGTTCAGAGAAGCGATCGCCGAACTGGCTCAGGATGAAGCTCGATGAGTACACGACGTCGCCGGAGCTGAAAACGACACTTCCGCCGTACTCCTCGACGATGTGGCGCTCCTTGAGAAAGCGTGCGTCCTCGTTCGTCTCGTACTCCTTGCCCTTGATGTATATGTCGGGGCGTACCTCGCCAAGGATGGGCCCGGCCCAGTCGTGGTCGTCGATGAAGACGTAGTCGACGAACTCGAGGACGGCAAGATTCTCCGCTCGGAGCTCCTCGTTGATGTAGGGGCGTTCGTAGCCCTTGTTTACGTGGCGATCGCTGCTGACCGAGATGAGCAGGACGTCGCCCTGCTCCTTCGCGAAGGTGAGGTAACGAATGTGACCCGGGTGCACGATATCGAAGCAGCCGTGGCACTGGACGAGCCGCTTGTTCTCCGCGCGAAGGGACTCGCGAATCGCAAGGAGGCGTTGTCTGTCAACGATCTTTGGATGCATCGAGTCAGGACCGCGCTTCCTGGATGGCTTCGATCACACGACCGCGTTCGTCGGCCGAGAGTTCCGGTGAGCTCGGCAGGCTGAGAATCGTGCGCACGAGTCGCTCCGTCTCGGGTAGAGGACCCCTCGCGAACCGGCGGTAGGGCGCCTGCCGATGGACCGGAATCGGATAGTGGACCTTCGTCTCGATGCCCTGCTCAGCCAGCGTCTTCTGCAGCGCGTCCCGGCCTTCGGAGACGCGTATCACGAACGGACAATGGACCGATCGAACGTCCGGCTCCTCCACGGGTAGCTCGACGAACCCATCGAGACCGACGCGATAGCCCGCGCATGGGCGTTCCTCGCCTCGATCCAGTCCTCGAGGTGTGGCAGCTTAGTGAGCAGCATCGCGGCTTGGATCGTGTCGAGTCGACTGTTTCCCGAGATCGAAACGGCTTCGTCGCGACTCTGGAGACCGAGGTTGCGCGCGCGTCGAAGCTCGTCGGCGACGGTGGCGTCGGTTGTCGCGACGAAGCCCGCGTCACCGGCGGCGCCCAGAATCTTGAGCGGATGCATCGAGAAGCAGCCCGTCCCCCAGCTGCCCGCCATGCGTTCTCCCCGGCGTGCGCCGAGGCACTGGGCCGCGTCCTCAATCAGCGCGATGCCGTGATGCCGAGCGAGCGCCTCGAGTCGGGGCATATCGCACGGATATCCATTCAGATGGACCGCTACGATCGCCGCCGTCCGCCCGCTCACCAACGCCGCGACACGGTCGGGGCAGACGACCATCGTCGCCGGATCGACGTCCGCAAAAACCGGCGTCGCACCCACGCTGCAGATCGCCGCCGCGGTCGCCAGGAAGGTGTGGGACGGCACGATCACCTCATCGTCCGGCCCGACGCCATGGACCCGCAGCGCGAGGATCAGGGCATCGGTTCCGGAGTTGACGCCCACCACGTGACGAACGCCCAGATAGTCCGCGATTGCTTCTTCGAGTGCTGCGACTTCGGGTCCGAGAATCATCTGCCCATGCTCGAGCACGCGGCGGACGGCCGCCAACGACTCGTCGAGGACGCTGACGTTCTGCCGGGCGAGGTCGACGTAGGGAATGCGACGCGGACCGTTCGTCACTCGCTCCGTCTCCAGAAGTCGAGGTCACCCGCCATCAGGGCGACGTTCCGGTACCGGGCGGAGTCGGGCTCGGGTACAGCACCGTTGGCGAAGGCACATGCGAGATCGCGCACGGCGTCGGCGATTCCCCGGGCGGGCTTCCAGTCGAGAATCCGAGCGGCCTTGCTCGCATCGAGCCGATAAGAGCGATTGTCGTCGGTCGGGGTCGCCTCGATCGAGATCGAGGGATCGATCTCGGCGCGAACGATCTCGGCGATCTCCATCACAGTCGCGTTGCTATGCGAGACGTTGAACGCCTCGCCGCTCACACCGGGGGCGTCGAGTAGCAGCGTGTAGAAGTCGACGAGATCCTCGACGTGGACGTTCGGGCGCGTTTGCGAGCCGCCAAAGACGGTGATCCGGCCCTGGCAAATCGCCTGGTAGGTGAGGATATTGACCGTCAGATCCAGTCGCAGACGCGGGGACATGCCGCAGACCGTCGCGGAGCGGACGGCGACCCCCTCGAACTCGTCACCGACCAGACCGGCGAGGATCTCCTCCCCCTCGCCCTTGTAGCGCGCGTAAAGGGTGAGGGGCTCGAGCTCGAGCTCCTCGGAGACCCGCTCCTCTTCGCGAAGCCCGTAGACGCTGGCCGACGACGCGTAGAGGAGCCGACTCACGCCGGCCTCGCGCGCGAGCTCGAGCACATTGCGCGTGCCGTCGAGATTCACGGAACGCGTGATGTCAGCGTCGAGCTCCGAGCTCGGATCGTTGCTTACCGCGGCGAGATGGATGACGCGGTCGAATCCGGCATCCCTCATCGCGAAGGCCATGCTATCGCGATCGCGAATATCGCCCTCGACGAGGCGGAAGTTTGGATGGGTGAGCGCGTCGGCCAGGGCATCGCGACCGAAGAAAAGGCAATCGTAGACGGTGACCTCGTGGCCGCACGCGAGGAGACGAGGACAGAGCACGGAGCCGATGTAGCCCGCTCCGCCGGTGACCAGGATTCGATGACGAGTCATTGGGGGTCTTCACTCTCCCGTGTTTGGCGTCGACTGGATGGGAATGCGTCGCGCCAATACGCTGCGCAATCCCCACGCAAGCAACCTGACGACTCCCGGCATCTCGTGTCTCAAGCACCATGGAGGAATCGTGATTTCCCCCGAGCCGTCGACGTCCTGATCAATCGGCCTCGCGCGGAACGACCTGAAGCGAAAGGTGCATCTTTTATCCTTAGGCTAGGCCGCGGACTTGCCGTTCAAAGAAGCGGTCCCCGCCGGAGCCAGAAGAACGCGGCTTGGGTGCAAGCGAGGGGTAGATCGTCGTTTCGACGGGGTGAGGCAGGTTCACGGGAGCCACGACAGGATGATTTCTCAACGGCCCGAGATCCAGATCCTCGCGGCGGCGCTCGAAGGCCTGCCTCTCGACGCTCGGGCTGTCCTGGTCGTCGCGACCCTGGTCGGCGCCTACGCGGTCTTCGGCGTGCTGCTCGGGCGGCTCTGGGGCCGACGATCGCCCGCGCCCGAGTGGATGGCAGGCCTCCAACGACCCGCGTGCTGGATCGCCCTGCGCTCCAGCCGCCTCGTGCCCGTGGTCTTCCTCGTCGCCTTCCTATCGGGTCTCTCGAACGGGCTCGTCCGCTACCCGATCCCCGCTGTGAACGACGAGTTCGGCTATCTGCTGACTGCGGATACCTTCGCCCACGGACGCCTCGCCAACCCGCAGCACCCGCTTTGGCGTCACTTCGAGACGATCGGGGTCAGCCACGACCCCGCGTACATCGCGAAGTACCCTCCGGCAACATCGGCCTTCCTAGCCCTCGGCCAGGTCGTATTCGGTCACCCTTGGTGGGGTCAGCTGCTGGCCTACTCGCTCGGCGCGGCCGCGCTGGCCTGGATGCTGCGCGCCTGGGTCGGACCGCGCTGGGCGGTGGTTAGCGGCATGATCGTCGCTCTCCATCCGAATCTTCAGCATTTCCACCATTACGACTACGGCTGGGCGAATTACAGCTGGTCCCACAGCTACTGGGGGGGAGCGGCGGCGATGCTCGGTGCGGCGCTCCTCTTCGGCGGAATGCGTCACTTCCTCCGGCGACCGCGTGCGGGCTATGGCTTCGCGCTCGCCGTGGGCCTCGCGCTGCTCGCGAACACGCGCCCAATGGAGGGATTCTTCGTGAGCCTGGCCGTCGCGGCCGTACTGGTCGTCCGCGTTGCCACGGGCCGCCTCGCGCTTCCACGTTTCCTGCATAGCATCGTCGTGCCGGTGGCCCTTGTAATGCTGCCGACGGCCGGACTGATGGCGCTCAACAACCAGACGACGACGGGGGACCCCTTTCGTCTCGCCCACCAGCACTACGGCGGCCAGTACGGCGCCGCGGCCGAGCTACTGATCCAGACGGCGCGCACGCCCCCCGAGGCCTATGGCAATAGTGAGATGGAGCGCTTCTACCTCGAGTGGGTGCGGCCGACCTTCGAGAGCCGCTCCTCCTCGTGGGACGGCTACCTCGAGAGTCGGCGGATCGCGCTCGAGAAGTTCTTCTGGTTCTTCTTCTCGACCAGCTGGCCGGCACTGCTCGTCGTTGCCCTGGTGGCGGGCAGGCGGTGGGTCCAGTTCGCCTGCGGCGTCGCGGCGCTCACGTTCATCCAGATGCTCGTCGTCTTCGACTTCCATCCCCACTATGCGTCAGCGGCCATTCCGATGTTCTTCGCGCTGCTGGCATGGGGGCTCGCCAGCCTGATCGGGCTGTCGGACGGACGATCCATGCTTGGAAGGGCAGTGGTCGTGGTCGTCCTCGCGCTCTCATTTTTCTGGCGAGTCGTGGCGCTCCCGAGTGAACAGTACGACGAGCGCGTGCCCTCCAACGACTGGCCTCGCATGCGGGCCTTCCTGGTCCAGCAGCTGTCCGAACGACCCGGCCGAGACCTGGTGCTCGTCTCGACGGCCGCCGACCACCTGATGTTTCAGAATTGGGTACACAACGGTGCCGATCTCGAGGAAGGCGCCGTGATCTTCGCGCGCGACCTCGACCTACCGCTCGAATTCAATCCGCTCGTCCAACACTACGCAGATCGGGAGTTCTGGCACCTGGAGCTACGCAGCGACACGTGGTCGTTCCGCCCCCTCGATCGCAAGGAGCTTCTCGCCGGATCATGATCTCGAATGTCGACCTGTTGGCTGCGCATCTGCTCCTCGGGCTCGCAACCACCGCCGGAGTCACGCTCGCCTACGGGCTCCTCATCCCCGCGGTTCGGACGCGCATGGGCGCGTCGCCAGCGACGTTGGCACTCCGCCGCGCGGCCCATTGGGTTGCCGCGAACGGACTCGCCTCTCTTGCAGCGGTCGCGCTACTGGCGTTCGCCTCGGGCGCAGCAAACGGCATCGTCCACCTTCCGTGGCCCTCGGTCAACGACGAGTTTGCCTATCTACTCGGCGCCGACACCTTCGCGAGCGGACGGCTAGCCAATCCCCAGCACGACCTCTGGCATCATTTCGAGACCTTTGCCGTGTCGCACGATCCGGTCTACGCCTCGAAGTATCCGCCAGCCACGTCCGCGTTCATGGCGTTCGGTCAAGTCGTATTCGGTCATCCCTGGTGGGGCCAGCTGCTGGCCTACGCGCTCGCCGCGGTTGCCGTGGCCTGGATGTTTCGGGCTTGGCTGGGGCCGCGTTGGGGCCTGATTGGAGGCGTGCTGATCGCGCTGCATCCAGTCATGCAGCACTTCCAACGCTACGACTACAACTGGTCGAACTACAGCTGGTCCCACAGCTACTGGGGCGGCAGCGTCGCGATGATGGGCGCCGCTCTGGTCTTCGGCGGTGTCCGCCGCGTCGTGCGCAATGGTCGCCGCGTCGATGCCCTCGTGATGGCGTTGGGTGTCACCCTGCTCGCATTCTCGAGGCCTTTCGAGGGTCTCCTTGCGGTGGCCGTCGCCGGCGCGGTCCTCGGCCGGCACCTACTCGAGACGCGGCCCGGATGGCCCGCCATCCTGCAACGTGTTGCGCTGCCCCTGCTCGTCGTGGGAATCCCCTCGCTCGTCTTTCTGCTCTACTACAACGCGGCGACGACGGGTGATCCTCTTCGGCTGGCCCATCAGCACTACGCCGACCAGTACGGCTCGGCGGCGGAGTTCCTGGTCCAGTCGCCTCGGACGCCGCCCGAGGCCTACCGGAATCGAGAGATGGCACGCTTCTATACCGAGTGGGTGCGGCCGGCCTTCCTGGGCCAGCGCCACTCGTTCGAGCGCTACTGGTCCTTCAAATCGGTAGGTGTTGAGCGCTACCTCTGGTTCTATGTGGGCGTGCTCGCGCCCGCACTCATCGGAACCTACGCGCTTATCCATCGCCGGTGGTGGCGGCTGGCTACGGGCTTCACGCTTCTGACCTTCGGGATGGTCTTCGTCACCTTCGAGTTTCATCCGCATTACGCCGCCGTCGGTGCACCGCTCGTCTTGGGCCTGCTGGTGGCGGGCATGGCCCGGCTGTGGCGTTGGCGGGGGAAGCGTGGATGGATCGCGCGGGCCAC
Organism: Myxococcota bacterium; assembly: GCA_965223565.1. Lineage (GTDB taxonomy): Bacteria > Myxococcota_A > UBA9160 > UBA9160 > UBA4427 > UBA4427. Next base: position 635,727 of record CBDCWV010000016.1, read on the forward strand.
GGTCCTGGCCCTCATCCTCGCCGCGACCGTCCCGCGCATGTTCGACCTACCGACGAGCGATTGGGCCGTCGAGCCGACCGACTGGCCGCGCGTCCGGCAGAAGCTGATCACCGACCTGGAGATGCTGCCCGAGAACGACCTGGTCGTCGTCAGCTATTCGCCGAATCACTCGGTCTTCCGGGAATGGGTCAAGAACGGAGCGGACCTCGAGCACGACGGTGTCATCTGGGCGCGCGATCTCGGCACGTCCGCCTCGCGGGAACGCCTGCTCGAGCACTTCGCCGACCGGAAGATCTGGATCTTCCACGCCGACGCGATGCCGCCAACGCTCACGAGGTTGAAGCAGACCGCCGATACGAAGCGAAACGCGCGCGACAGGTTCGGCCAACGCACGACCGGGGTCGAAGCCGACGCCCGCTCCTAAGCGAGTTTTCGGCACTGGCGCGGGTCTCGACCCCGCGCCGGTCGCTTTGGCGCGCAACAGGCGAGAAGTCGAGTGGCGATTCTGCCCCAAGACCCAAAGATCACGTGGCCGTGATGCGCTGAGACAGAGGGGGACGTGGCCATGAGCAAGCGGCAGATCGTAATACTCGCCTCCGCCGCGATGCTCATCGCCGTGCTTCCAACCCTCGATCTGCTCTCGTACGAGCCGGCCCAGCCGACCACCGTCACGACCGACGCGCTCGACCCGCCGGTCGCACGGGGCGAAATCGTCGCGCTGATCGTACTCGACGACCTGCGCGCCGATCGAATGGGCGTCTGCGGCCACACGCGACCGACCACACCGTTCCTGAGCGAGACGTGCCGAGGGGCCGAAGCGATCTGCCGCTGTCGAGCCTACGCGCCCGGCAGCTGGACGATTCCGAGCCACGCCAGCTTCTTCACGGGCCTCGAGGTGGAACGGCACGGCGTTGGATCCCCTGCGAGTCACGCGGAGGGCGGCCGCACTGAGACCTTCTACCGCACGTTGCCCGATTCGGTCCCGACACTGGCGGAATGGATGAGCGAACACGGCTACCGCACGGTGGCGATCTCCGGAAATCCGGTGCTCAACGAGAGCTCCGGCCTATTGCGCGGGTTCGACGAAACGACCGTCGCAGACTCCTTCACGGATCTGCGCGGCAGCTCACTGGTCAAGCAGGTTCGGCAGGCGCTCGAGGCACCTGATCCGACCGGCCGACCGCTTTTCCTGTTCGCGAATATCGCCGATGCGCACGAGCCCTGGGGACCCGTGCCCGACGACCTCGACTGGCTCGCCCGCCCGCGCCATCTGCGTTTCGAGGAGCCCTACGATCGCTACCGAACTCGCTTCATGCGCGGCGAGCTCGACGATCGCACAGCCAAAGCGCTGCTGTCCCACTTATCGGATAGCTACGACTATGGTGTCTTTCAGGCCGACCAGACCCTGCGCGGCGTAATGCAAGCGCTGCACGAAACCGGCTGGATGGCCTCGGGAAAGTATGACATCGTGATCACCTCGGATCACGGTGAGCTACTCGGTGAACACGACGCGCTCGGCCACGGCGCGCCTCTACTCTACGAGGGTCTGAGCCGTGTGCCGCTCGTCGTGTTATCGAGCGCGCGAATCGATCCGCCGCTTCCCGATCTCGTCTCAGCTCTCTCGGTCTTTGACCTGCTGCGCCGCGTACCCTCCGATCGGTCCGTCCACGCGGCAGCGTTCGCGGCACCCGGATGGCGCAAGCGTTACGGCGATCGCTGGGACCAGAGCCATGGCGCCGCAATCTGGACGCGGAACGAGCGCTACATGCTCCTCGCCGGTGAGCCGCTGTACTTCGATCTCACCGACGAGTCGCCCCGGTCCATGGGCCAACCGCTCACCGAGGGCCCCGAGAAGACGCGACTTGCAACGCTCGAGCGCCAGCTGCGGGAGGCGGCCTCCGCGGCGATTCCAGACGGAAGCGAGGAGGTGACTCGGATGCTGCGCGCCCTGGGCTACGTGGAATAACGGTCATCGCGCTCGGATCCGCTAGACGTGCCGCAGACCGACCCGGCGCGCCCTGACAGGGCGAGCACACGGCACGCGCGGGCCTCGCCCTCGTCGTCTCTTCAAAGACGACGATGATCTCAATCGACGCACGTCGCAGAGAGCACACGGACTCGTTCTAAGCGCTGGCGCTGCAGACGCGACGGGTAACGGAGCCCGCGATGGCCAATCACATCGCGAGCTCATGCCGCTCAGCTGAAACCCCGGCTAGCCGATCCGGCCGATCCCCGAGCGACGCTGGTCGGATCGCGCGCAGAGCGACTTCCGACTTGACGGTGGCCCCCGGACAGCCGATCGACGACCCATGTTCGGCAAACACCTCGTCGATCGTGGACTGCTTCGGGAGGAGGCGCTGCTCGACGCGCTCGAGCGGCAGAAGGAGATGACGATCTCGCTCGGACGACTGGCCCACCAGGAGGGCTTCATGACCCTCGACCAGGTCGTCGAAGTCCTGCGTGCGCAGCAGGAGAGCCCGCTCCGCTTCGGCGCCCTCGCCGTCGAGCGCGGTTATCTCGAGCCCGAACAAGTAGACGCCCTGCTCCTGCTCCAGCGCGAATCCCACCCACCGATCGGGCAGGTGCTCGCCACGCTCGGCCTACTCGATCCCGAGACGCTCGACCGGGAGCTCACGACCTATCTCGCGGGCTCCGAGGACTGAAGCACACCCCACGCTCGTCGCCGCACACGACCAACCAGTCGGTTCACGGCTGCTAGGGTTCCGTATCCCGAGGCCTGGGATCCGTCGGAGGCCCGACGCCGCGGAGCAGCGCGATGACAACGGAAATCGTCCTCTTCGATCTGGGTGGTGTGCTCGTCGAGCTCGGCGGCGTGCAGGAGTTCGCCGGGATGGCGAACGAGGCCGACGAGGAGACGATCTGGCGCCGTTGGCTCGGCTGTCCCTGGGTGCGACGTTTCGAGCGGGGTCTCTGCAGCGCCGACGAGTTCGCGGCCGGAATGGTCGAATCCTGGTCGCTCCGCATCGCGCCCGGGGTGTTCCTCGACGCCTTCGCGGACTGGCCGAAGGGTCTGCTCCCCGGCGCGACGGAGCTGGTCCACGAGACGGCGAGTCGAACGCGCGTGGCCTGCCTGAGCAATACGAATGCCGTCCACGCCGAACGACATTGGGATGGACTCGAGATCGAGCGGCTCTTCGACGCCCGTTTCTTCTCTCATGAAATGGGCTGCCTGAAGCCCGACCGCGAGGCCTTCACCCATGCGATCGAGGCGCTCGACTGCGCGCCGGATCGCATCCTGTTTCTCGACGACAACCAGATCAACGTCGACGGCGCGCGTGCGGCGGGACTCGACGCCGAGCGTGCGGTTGGCGTCGAGTCGGCACGGTCCGTGCTCGCGGCCCGCGGTCTCGTCTGAGACCCGCGCGGGACGAGTCCCGAGATCACCCGGCATGGCGATTCCCCGCGGGTTCCCTCGCCGCCCGGCGCTCCGGACGCACGCACCGTCACCGCCACCTATACAATACGGTCCGTTCCGTATATAATCCTGCGTACTGGCTCCTCCGGAGCCCATCCCAGCCATCGGCTCGCCCGCCCCGCTCGATCGTCGACGGCAGCGAGCAAGCCGCGCGCGACCCGACGCACCGCCACCCGAAGACCGGGCCCCTTCGCAGGCCCGATCGCTGGAGCCCATTCGATGGATTTTGATTTCTCCCCCGAAGAGCAGAAATTCGCCGAGGAGGTCGACGCCTGGCTCGTCGAGAACCACGACCCGGAAGTGATGGACCACCACCGCGAGAACTTCTCGCAGCTCTCCGATACGCCCGAACGCCGCGCCTTCATGAAGAAGCTCGCCGCGAAGGGTTGGCTCGGCATGTCCTGGCCTAAGGAGTACGGCGGCCGCGAGATCGAGGGCGTCTACGAGTACATCCTGAACGAAGCGCTCTCGAAGCACGCCGCGCCGCAGATCGGCAAGGGCGTCGGCATCATCGGCAAGACCCTGATCCGCCACGGCAACGAGAAGCTCAAGCAGGAGTTCCTGCCGCAGGTCCTGAACGCGGACATCGAATTCGCGGTGGGCTATTCGGAGCCCGAGGCCGGCTCCGACGCCGCGAACATGCAGCTCCGCGCCGAGAAGGTCGACGGCGGCTGGCTGCTCAACGGCCAGAAGATGTGGACGACCTCCGCACACTTCGCCGACTGGTACTGGGTCGGAGCCCGGACGGATCCGGACAAGCCGAAGCACGACGGCTTGTCGCTCTTCCTCGTGCCGATGGACCACCCCGGACTCGAGGTCCAGAGCCTCCCGACGATCGGTAAGGACACGACGAACCAGGTGTTCTTCGACGACGTCTTCGTGCCCGACGACTACCTGGTCGGGAAGCGCGGCAAGGGCTTCCAGATGATCTCGGAGGCGCTCGATCTCGAGCGCTTCACGATGTTCACGCTCTCGCCGATCGCGCATCGGACGGAGGTGCTCGTCGACTGGGTGAAGGAGGCGAAACGCGACGACAAGCCGCTCAAGGACGACGCCAACGTGCGCCGTCTGATCGCGCATATCGTCACGGACACGGCCGTCGCGAAGGCGCTCTCGACCCGCTTCGTCTGCGCCGCCAAGTCGGGTGGCAAGCCGCCGACGATCGAGTCCTCGCAATACAAGCTCTTCACGACCTCGTTGTCGCAGCGCGTCTGCAAGGATGCCCTCGACATCCAGGGCCACGAAGGCACGATCATGGAGGGCCAGGACGACGCGCCGCTGCGCGGGCGCTTCGAAGGAGCCTATCGCGCGACCATGAACGAGACGGTCGGCGGCGGCTCGTCCGAGATCCAGAAGAACATCATCGCGCGGCGCCACCTCGGCCTGCCCAAGAACTTTTGACGTAGACGGAGAGGAGACCCCCAGGATGGATCTCGAACTCAGCGAAGAACAGCAGATGGTCGTCGACATGACGCGCGCGATGCTCGAAGAGCATTGCCCCACACAGCTCGTGCGCGACATGGAGGACGATCCCAAGGGCTATCCCGACGATCTCTGGAAGCAGATGGGCGAGCTGGGACTCAACGGACTCCTGATTCCCGAGAGCTACGGCGGCGGCGGACTCACGACGCTCGAGGGTGCGCTCGTCTACGAGGAGCTCGGCCGAGCGATGGCGCCCGTGCCTCATTTCGTCTCCTGCGTCGTGAGCGCGAAGGTCCTTCTCGAAGCCGGCAGCGACGCCCAGAAGGACGCCTGGCTCGCCAAGATCGCCGAGGGCAGCGCGATTCTCACGCCCGCCTGGCTCGAGCCGGAGCGCGGCTTCGGCGAAGCCGGCGTCGCGCTCGAGGCCAAGGCTGAGGGAGACGGCTACCGATTGACCGGACGAAAGCGCTCCGTCCCCTACGCGAGTAGCGCCGATCGACTGATCGTTCCCGCGCGAACGGACGCCGGCGTCGACCTCTTTCTCGTCGATCCGAATGCGAATGGCATTGCGACCCAGCAGCTCCTCTCGCAGGGCCGCGAGCCGCACTACCAGATCGATTTCGATGGCGTCGAAGTCTCGGCCGACGACCGTATCGGCGAAGCGGGATCCGGCTGGACGACCTGGAATACCGTGATGCACGAAGCGATCATCCTGCTCGCCGCCCAGGCGGTCGGGGGCGCGGATCGATGCCTCACGGAGACCGTCGCCTACGCGAAGGAGCGCGTCCAGTTCGACAAGCCGCTCGGTGCCTTCCAGTCTCTCGCGCACTACATGGCCGACGCGTCGACTTCGATCGACGGGGGTCGCGTCCTGGTGCACGAGGCCGCCTGGAATGCGGCTCAGGGACGCTCGATTGCGCGCTTCGGCCCGATGGCGAAGCTCTTCTGCTGTGAGGCGTTCCGCGAGACGACGCGCGTTTGCGCGCAGATCTGGGGTGGCGTTGCGTTCACGATCGAATACGACCAACAGATGTTCTTCCGTCGCGCCAAACACCTCCAGCTCTCCTGGTGGGATTCGCCCTACCTCGAGGAGCTGATCGCGGCGGACGTGCTCGACTGACCGCGGCGCGCGATCGAACGCCGACAGGTCGGCTAAGGTGTCCGCATGTCATCCGGCGGTATCGCTCTCGCTCTGTCGGGCGGCGGTGCGCGTGGCGCCTATCAGGTCGGCTTCCTGCGCCATCTCGCGAACCGGTATCCCGATTTCCCCGTCGAGATCCTGACAGGCGCCTCGGCCGGTGCCGTCAACGCGATCTACCTGGCGAATCACACGGGTCGCTTCTGCGATCGCGTGGAAGGTCTGACCCGCGCCTGGCAATCACTCTCCGTCGATCAGGTCTTTCGCGTCGACGCCCTCTCGCTCCTGCCGCGCGGCCTGCGCTGGATCGTTCAACTCTTCCTGCTGGGCGGCCGACGCCACGTGCCCCAGGCGCAGGGTCTCGTCGACACGCGACCGCTTCGCGACTTCCTCTACGACGTACTCGAGACGCGCGACGGTCGGCTGCCGGGCATCACACAGAATCTCAACGAGGGCGCACTCCGCGCGATCGCCCTCTCGACGACCCACTACCAGAGCGGCAGCACGGTCATCTTCTGCCAGGGTGAAGAGGTCGAGGCCTGGGAGCGACCACAACGCCATAGCGTGCTGCGCGCCCTCACCGTCGAGCACGTCATGGCGTCCGCCGCCCTCCCGCTCTTCTTCCCGGCGATCGAGATCGGTGGCCAATGGTTCGGCGATGGCGGGCTGAGGCTCCACTCCCCGCTCGCACCGGCCGTCCATCTCGGCGCGAACAAGATCATCGCCGTCTCCACCCGCGCCCTGGTGAATCCACCCGCGCCTACACCGATTCCCCTCGCGCCGTATCCCACACCCGCTCAGATCGTCGGCGTGCTCTTCAACTCGGTCTTCCTCGACCTGCTCGATCAAGACGCGCTTCGGCTCGAACGCATCAACCGCCTGCTCGAGGCAGGCGCGAGCAGGACGGCCGAGAATCTGCGACCGGTCGACCTGTTGATATTGCGTCCTTCGGTCGAGCTGGGCGAGATCGCGCGAGACTACGAGCCGGAGCTACCCAAGCTCTTCCGCTTCCTCACGCGTCGCCTGGGAACGCGGGAGGAACGCGGGCGGGACGTGCTGAGCATGTTGATGTTCCAGGGCGATTTCTTGAGTCGGATCATCGAGCTCGGCGAGAGTGATGCGCGCGCCCGCAGCGACGAGATCGCCGCCTTCGTCGAGGATTCAGAGCGATAAGTCGCCGAGCCGCCAGACCGTCGAGGACTTGAGACGCTCGAAGAACCGCTCTCCATACGCGTCCTCCGGACTCTCCCGTACGAGCCGATCCAGGACCTCCGCGTCGTCGCCGACCAGGATTCGCCAGCGGCCCGCACGTACGCCGTCGAGAATGATCGTCGCCGCTTCGCGTGCCGTCGTCGGCGCCTCGTCGCGAAAGGCCTCGGCCTGCATGGCGAAGGCTTGTCGCAGCTGGTCGTTCGTCGCATTGCCGAGCTCGACGCCACGACGCGTGAGTGCGTCGCGCGCCTCCTGCAGCTCTTCGTCACTCATCTCCTTGGGATCGAAGCCGAGTGCGCGCCCCGAGTTGATCACGATCGACGTACCGATATGTCCGGGCATCACGACGGAGACCTTCACGTGCGGTGCGTTGACTTCGAGATCGTTGATGAGCGCTTCGCTGAAGCCCTTGACTGCGAACTTGGCCGCGCTGTAGGCGCTGTGCGCGACGCCTGGTCCGAGCGTCGCCCAAAAGCCGTTCACGCTGCTCGTATTGATCAGATGGCCCTCTTCGGCGGCCATCAGCATGGGCAGGAAGACGCGGGTGCCGTAGTAGACGCCGTACCAGCAGACGTTGAAGGTCTTCTCCCAGGTGTCGCGATCGTCGACGATCATGCTTCCCGAGCCGCCGATTCCAGCATTGTTGAAGACGAGATTCACGCAGTCGGTCTCGTGCTCGCGCATGACCTCGTCCCTGAATCGCAGCAGGTCTGTCTCGCTGGAGACGTCCGCGGCATGCGCGGTGACGCGGATGTCGGAAGGAGACGCCCCGTCGCAGAGCGATCGGGTCTTCTCCATGTTGTCACTCGAGACGTCGCACATGGCGACGTGGCAGCCGGACGCGGCGAGCTGGATCGCGATCTCGCGACCCATACCGCTGCCGCCGCCCGTGATCACGGCGATCTTGTCATCGAATGACTCCATCCGCTTCTCCTTTCATTGCGCGACCGCGCGGCAGCCGGGCAAGCTCCGAACGGGATCTGGCCGCGAGCCACTCGAGTCGTCAGGTCGAGCCGGCCTCGATCGCACCCGACTCGACGAGCCGGTCGAAGTCCGCGTTCGACAGGCCGACGAGATCGCAGAGGACTGCGCGATTGTCGTGTCCGATCGAGCTGCCGCTATGGGTCGTTTGACCGGGTGTGCGGGTCAGGCCGAGCGGAATCCCCGACGCGACGACGCGACCCTTCTTGAAATGGGGGATCTCCTCGAAGAAGTTCCGGGCGGCGAGCTGCGGGTCGCGACGGAGCATGTCCTCCGTATCTTGAACGACACCGCAGGCAAGGCCCGCGGCGCGGAGTCGCTCTGCCAGCGCGTGGTCTTCGTGCATCGCAGCCCACTCCGACACGACGGACTCGAGCACATCGACGTGCTCCAGGCGACGCGCCATCGAGTGGAAGCGGGGATCCCTCGCCCATTCCGGCCGCTCGGCTACCTCACAGAGCCGCTGCCAGTCTTCTTCGTTCTCGACACAGAGCACGATCCAGCGATCGTCGCCGCGGCACGGAAAGGCGCCGTAGGGCGCGAGACCGGGCTCGCGGTTGCCGCGGCGATCGGGCTCCTGGCCGGTCGCGAAGAACTCGGTCATCACGCGACCGATCGCGGCGACCGTCGTCTCGAATTGTGAGAGATGGATCACCTGACCGGTCCCGCTTCGGTCCCGCTCGTGCAGGGCGGCCATCAGCGCGACCAAGCCGTGGAGCGCGGAGAGCGGATCGGGATAGGCGAAATGCGAGATCGTGCAGGGATTCTGTGGGAAGCCGGAGAAGTGGCAGAGACCCGAGAGCGCCTCGATGTTGGGCCCCCAGGTCACGTAGCGGGAGAGCGGACCACTCTCGCCGAACCCGCTCGATTCGAGCATCACGAGTGGCGGCCTGCCCGCGGCACGACGTTCCTTCTCTCTGGTGGCGAGGCGCGAGTAGCCGAGGCCGAGCTTCTCGAGAACGCCCGTGCTGTAGTTGGCGATCACAGCGTCGCTCAGATCGACGAGTCGCCGGGCGAGCTCGGCGCCGTCCTCGGCGCGCAGGTCGAGCGAAACGAAACGCTTGCCGGCGCTCCAGTCGGTGAACCATGGCGAGCATTCGGGCTGGGTGCCGCGTTCGGGCTCGCGGGGCGACACGAAGAGTCGCGGCACGTCGGGATAGGCATGAGACTCGACCTTGATGACGTCGGCGCCGGCCCAGGCGAGGATGCGGCCGATCCAGGGCGCTGCCAGACCCGTCCCGAACTCGACGACGCGCAGGCCCGAGAGCGCACCTCCCGGCTCGGACGCGGGGGCGGTCGGGACCGATCCGTCGGCCGCGCGCACATCGTTCGCCGAGCGCTGCCTCGTACAGGCGACCGCATGCCCCTTCGGCCGGACTCGACCCAGAATCTCGTCGTCGTGTTCGCCGGGCTCGGGCACACCCCCGCCGATCCGCCAGCCCGAGTACGAGAGTCGATAGGGCGCGCCGGGAACCTGGACCGGCCGGCCGGGCGATAGCTCGATCGTCTCGAAGAAGTCGCGATGGGCGAGCTGCGGATCTGCAGCGATTCTGCTGGCCGTGTGGACCGGCGTGAAGGCGATATGTCGCCGCTGTCCCTCGTGATAGGCCTCGTCGACGGTCAGCTGTGCCGTGAGATCGCCGATGAAGACGTCGAGCAGCTCGCGATAGGGCAGCCGATTCGACGAAGGGCCATGGAATTCCTCGAGCAGGACCTCCTCGTTTCCCGTCACCTCGTGGATCCACTCGGCGAGGGCCAGCCAATGGGCCGGGCGATTCACCATCAGGTAGACGAGGCCGTCCTTGCAGGCGTAGGCGCCCGACGGGACCGAGGCGACGAGACCCGTGCCCACGCGTTTCGGGATGATGTCGTCCTCGAGCCATTTTCCGACGCCCGCGATATGCGTGATCGCAGCGATCGCTTCGAGACTCGACACGTCGACGTGTTGCCCTCGACCCGTTCGATCGCGTGCCCTTAGCGCGACGAGACTGCTAGCGGCAGCGAGCGTCGCCGTGATCACGTCGGCCTGATGCCCGGCGAGGCGGACCGGCGGATCCGCGGGATCGCCGATCGAGGTCATCGCACCGCCGAGGGCGCTCGCAATCAGGTCGTTCGAACGGCCGGTGCGCAATGGTCCCGTGCGCCCGTAGCCCGAGATACTCGTCACGACGAGCGCGGGATGACCGGTCGAGAGCGTCGCGTAGTCGAGACCGAGACGATCGCGCTCGCCAAACGGAAGTGATTCGAGTAGCAGATCGGTCTCCGCGACGAGCGTGTGAAAGCGGTCCCGGTCTCGAGTGCGCTCGAGATCGAGACACACACTCCGTTTTCCGGCGTTCTCGTATGCAAAGGGCAGACTGCGCGGGCCGACATCCGTTTCGATGATCGGTCGTTCACGACGAGCGAGGTCACCTCCCGGCGGCTCGATCTTGATCACCTCCGCGCCGAGATCTTTGAGCAGCTTGCCGCAATAGGCGCCCGAGGCGGAGGTGAGATCCAGTACGCGCAGGTCTTCGAGTGCGCCGGCCGAGCCCGCTCGGTCGCGCGCGTCCTCGCGTTCTTCGTGCACTCGGACTCTCCTCGAATACGCTCGGATTCGATGCGCGCTCGACGCGCGACGACCACCGCCGGAGACAGGGTAGACCGACGCGCCATACGCGCGCTATGGGGCGAGTCGACCTCGTGGACCGAGCTTCAGAGCCAGCTGTTGATCAACAAGAATGGCGACCAGTAGTAGGGGTGCCGGTAGCGTCGATCTTCCAGCAGCCGCAGCTGCGCGGAGCGCACCGCTTGCGCGCGCGAGGTGCCCGATTCGCGAAGTCGTCGATAGAAACGCACCATGAATTCCGAGGTGGCCTCGTCGCTCACACGCCAGAGCGTGCCGAGTGCGCTTCGCGCACCGGCCTTGATCGCAACGCCCGACAGGCCCAACGCCGCACGTGCGTCTCCTTCGGCGGTCTCACAGGCGCTCAGGATCACGAGCTCGAGCGGAGCGTCACGGAAGCGCGCCGACTCGACCGCTTCGGCCAGGGCGTCGAAGCTGAGCCGCCCGTCATGCGCGAGCATGTAGCCACCCGAGGCCGTCGGGTCGAAGCGTGCATGGGAGGCGATGTGAATCAGACCGAAGCTCTCCTCTCGGATTCGCTCCGTCAACGCCTCGCGCGAAAAGCCGCGATTGAGCAGTCGATCGCCGCCGATGATCTCGTGCACGGAATCGACCTCCCGTTCGACGTTCGGGAGCGGCGCGAATCCCTGCACGGCCTCACTCACACCCGCGACGAGCGCCTTGCGCGTGCTATCTCCGAAAGGCTTCGGGTCGGTCAGCTCGAGGCCCGGCGTCAGCCCGAGCGCGACCCGCTCGATCAGGTAACGCTCGCCGTCGTAGAGGGCGGCCATCGGAATCGTCCGCAACACGCCGTCGGGCACGAAGACGAGCGTCTCGGGCGCAGTGACCTCGAGTAGATCGTCGATCGGTGCGATCAGCCAATCGTAGAGGCGCTTGGCCGGTCGGAGGTATTGTCGCGTCGTCCGCTTCTCGAGCAGCTGGCGCAGTCGATCGACCTCTTCCGTCAAGGTCGCGCGATCGACGTCGACGACGACCTGGTAGAGCTCGTCGCCGGCCGACACCAGCAGCTCGAGCCGTTCGGCCAGGAGGAAGGGATAGACGATCATCGCGTCATAGGAGGTCGACGAGACCGACGTGAGCTTCTCGCGATACTTGATCACACAATCGTCGTCGAAATAGTCCCGCAGCTCGTCGCTCTTGAGCTGCTCGAGGGTCGCCTGCGCGAGCAACAAATCGGCTCGACGCGCGGACTTCGATTCGGCCTCTCGCGCGCGGCCGAGCAGCAGGTCGACATAGCTGCGATAGAGCTGCGAGAGCTCGGCGGCTTGTCTCCCCGGAACGATCGACAGGAGCTGGGTGCGGGTGATCGCGCCCCGATGGGCCTCGAGGACTCGGATCGCCGCCGCGTAGTCGTCGATCGCCGCGGCGGTCTGGCCGAGGGCGCGATGGAGCCGCGCCGATTGCCGATGCCAGAGGAAGAGATCGGCGCGCGTCTCGCTGCGGGTCGCCTGCAGGAGCGCTCGACGCGTGAGCGTCATCGCCTCCGCCAGTCGACCTTCCTGCTCATAGACGGCGCCGAGCTGACCGAGCGCCTGCGCGCGGATCCGCGTGGCGGCCTCGGGATCTTCCGTCGCATCGGCGAGCGCGAGCGCCTCCCGTAACAGCTGACTCGCCGCCTCGAGATCCGAGCGGCGATCACCGAGATCGGCCTCGAGCGCGCGGAGGTGGGTTCCGGCGAGATGGACGAGGAGCATCGCCTTGTCGGGCGAGGCCGGGAGCCGGTCGAGCGACACACGGATGCGACGGCTCTCCTCGGCTTCGAGTCGTCGCGCCGCAGCTTCGACCTGGACGCGCAGACGATTGACGCGCGCGCGAATCGCGGTCGCCATCACGCCGCGCGCGGCAGCGCTGTCGGCGACGAGCTGGTAGAGCTTCTCCGCTTCGGCGGGACGGCCCTGCGCGACGCGTGCATTGGCCAGGTTGAGTCCTGCCGAGTCGGCGAGCTCTGGCAACGCGAGCTCCGAGGCCGCCGCGATCGTGCGCTCGAGATCGGCGGCCGCTGCGGAGGGATCGCCCAAGGCGAGCAGCAGATTCGCCCGCACCATACGCGCACTCGCGATGCGAAGCACGTCTTCTGCGGCCGAGGCCAGCACGAACGCTTCGTTCGCGGCTTCGAGACCATCCCGAAAGGCACCGCGGGAGAAATCGGCTTCGGCCTGCTCGAGAAGCCTACGATGTCGCAGGGCAGATTCGGAGCCGAGCTCGCGAGCCGTACTCACGCCCACCTCGCCCGATGCCAGGTCGGGCGAACGGAGGAATGCGAGGCAGACGGCGGCGAGGATGAGCGCGACGCGAAACGCGGCAACCGACGCGAATCCGTGCGTCCGACCGCGGCCCGTTTCGTCGCTCGACGCGTCGAATCGCTGCATCAGAACGCCCACCAATTCGCACGCAAGTAGATCGCGCGATCCTGGAGATCCCCCGACGTCCCCGCGTGCCGAATTCCCCAGGCCCCCATGACTTCGAGCTCGAGCTGGCGATGGGGCCGCCACTCGATTCCCGCTCCGACGCCCGACAGGGTTCGCTTGCCCGGCGTACCGCGATCGCGATTCCACGCCTTCCCGAGATCGACGAAGGGGGTCAAGGCGAGGATCGTCCGCGCATCGGCCGAGCGCCAGAGCGGGATCCGCAGATCGAGACCCGCCGTGAATCCCTGGTCGCGTACGAGCTGGTTGCGGCGATAGCCGCGCACACTGCCCGGTCCACCGATCGAGAACTGCTCGAGCGAGAGCAGGGGCCGGTCCGCGAGCTGGATGTCGCCGCGGAGCGAGAGCTCCATGCCGCGCCTTAGCCGATTGGCTCCCGATCCGGGCAAGCCGCCCCATGGCAGGCGATAGACCGCGCGCAGCTGGCCGAACCAGGAGACGAAGAGCCCGTCCGGAACGCCGCCGCGCTGGACGGTCGGATTGAAGAGATCGGTGCCGAAGCTGCCCATCGAGCGAATCGCGACGACCGATTCGAGACCGCGGTGGACCCACTCGACCGATGCGCGTACGACAGATACCTCGGAGCGGCCCGACTGAGGACCGGCGACGAAGGACAGACCCTCCCCGCCGAACTCGGTCTTGCTGCGACGTCGCTCGAAGAGAGCGGACAGATCGATCCGATCGGAGGGTGTGTGCCAGATCGTCTGCGCGAGTCCCAGCGCGAGACTCGCGTCGCTCGATTCGACGTCGAGCGCGCGGAGCGAGTCCTCGACGAGCATCGCCTCGCCGAAGCTCCCGTTCAGCACGAGGCGGGTACCACTCGCGTGGAGGGGCATCTCGTAGCTCGCGCGCAAGCGTGTGAGGCCCTCACTTCGCGAGACGTCGACCCCGAAACGATCTCCGAAGCCGAAGACGTTGTCGTGTGAGGCTCCGAGCCGACCCGTGTAGGCACCGACGGCCGGCGCGCCGTAGTTGTCGAACCGCAGGCTCAGCTGACGTGGATCACGCTCGAGGATCGTGATCTCGACGACGGAGGCGCTGCGTGCGGAGCCGGGTCGCAGGCGCGCGTTGATCTGCTCGATCCGCGGATCCTGGTCGAGCAGGCGCAGCTGCGTCTCGACGTCCTCGATGTTGAGCAGCGGGTCGAGGCCACGAGCGACGCGCGCACGCAAGACGCCGTCGCGATAGTGCTCGAGTCCGCGAAAACGAATCGATTCGACCCGGCCCTCGATGATCCGGACCCTCAGGCGCCCGTCCGAGACGTCCTGCGGCGGAATCACGGCGCCCGAGTTGACGTAGCCGGCCTCGACGTAGACCTGCGTGATCCGCCGCCTGAGCGCCTCGATCCCCTCGGCCGCAAGCGCTCGACCGAGAAAGGGCGCCGTCACCGCCTCGAAGCGCGAGCTCGGGATGGCCGTGTTGCCCTCGATCTCCACGGCCTCGACGAAGAGGACGGCGTCGGGCGCATCGCCCTGAATCTCGTCGAGTGATGGCTCGGGAATCGCCGGCAGAACGCGCTCGCGGATCGGTCCGCGCGGCTCGGGGAGCGGCGCGCTCGGCGCCCGATCGACGGGGCGGTCGATGTCGGGCGGAACCAGCGGTGGTGGCGTCTCCTGTGCGATCGCCGCCCGCCCGATCGCGAGACAGGCCACGAGGCCGGTCGCGAAGTGAGATCGACGCCACCACGTGGCAGGAGTGATTGCGACGAGGGCGCGCAGCCCGAGGACCCGTTTCGATCTCATCGATCCGATCAGTCGATACAGGAGAGCGCGAGTACGACCGGCGACTCGGAACCGGCCCCAGCGGCGCCGGCGCGCTCGGACGGACCGGCCACACCCGACTCGACCTTTGCCTGGCCGGCTTCGTTCCGCACATCGACCGTATCGGCGAGCCGTGCGTAGACGCTCTTCGGCAGGAATGCCGGCATCACGGCCTCCGCGCCGAGCGGCAAACCCTCGAGCTCTGCGACGACGAGGCTGTTCGCACCACCGGGTCGACGCGCGGCGCACGGCTCGTCGAGCAAGGCCGATGCGTCGATCGGCGGCGGCGTCAGCTCCTGCGCCAGCTCGACGAGCTGGCCGTCGGGTGCGCGAACGATGACGGTTCCGTCGACGCCACCCTCGGTCGAGGTCGCGCTGATCCGGCTGGCCGGATCCTGGATCAGGAGACCGGTCTCGAGCTCGATCCGGCCGCCAGCACCCATCGCCGCCTCCGCGATGATCTGCGAGTTCTCGAGTACGACAGAAGAGCCGGGATTCGACGTGAGGAGAATATTGCCACCGCTCTCCGCGCCCCGCGTCACGGTCGTCGTGATCTTCGCATCTTCGAGATCGAGCGCGTTGCCGAAGGATCCCGTGATGTTGCCACCCGCCGCCCGGTCGCTCTCGGCGGAGATCGAGGCGTCGCGCAGCGAGATCCGATCGCTGACGACGAGCTCGAGACTTCCCGCATCCCCGAACGCGTCTTCACCCGCCGGCCGCGCGGCGATCTCCGCGCCGTCTTCGAGCGTGAGTCGTTGCGTCTCGATGCGGATCGTGCCGGCCGTTCCCGTGCTGCCGGGCTGGGAGAGGGTCGTGATTCCCGTGAAGTCCTCGGGACTGCTGCGGCCGCGAAGCTCGATCGAGTCCCGCGCGCGGATTTCGAGCGCGCCGCCTGGTCCCGCGCCGCGCGTGCTGCTGTCGATGCGTGCGTCACCACTCATCTCGAGCGAGGCCACCTCGAGCTCGATCCGGCCGGGCGTACTCGTCGCGATGCTCTCGCCACTGTTCTGGATCACGATCGCCGCGCCGTCGCCCATCACGAGTGAGGCATCGGGTGCGATGATCTCGACCGCTCCGGGATTCCCGACGCTATCGGCCGTGCTCGAGAGGCCGGATCGTTCGCCGTTCTCCTCGATGCCCGAGAAGAAGATCGAATCCTCGACCCGGAGTCGGACGGTGCCGGCGTCCCCTTCCGTATCGCTTCGCGCGGTGATCCGGCCACCGCCCTCGAATCGGACGTTTCGCGCCTCGACGTCGACGTCGCCCGCGTTGCCGTTCGCCGTGTAGCGGATCGAGCAGACCTCGGCGCCGCAGAATTGGGCGCGCACGAAGGTGTTCGGATGGAAGGGCGTGAACTCGGACGTCACGACGTCGCCCGGCTCACGCTCGATGAAGAGCCCCGTTCCCGCGACGATGCCGCTCTGCTCCCCGCCGGCGACCGAGCGCACATTGAAGTCGCCCGAGAGCTCGATCGTGACGTCACCCGCATCTTCCCGCGTGACCGTGAGCGTTCGGATATCGGAATCGACCATCGTCAGATCGTTCGCGTAGACATGCACCGGGCCGGATCCGTCGCCGGGAGCGAAGAAGGCCCCGGCGCGGGGGTCGCGATCGATTCCGCTCGTATTGACGGTCGTGTTTCCAGTGATGGCGACGTCGCCGCGCGCCGAGACGTTCTCGACGCGCAGCAGCCCTTCGTTCACATCGGCTCCGGTCGGCAGATAGACCTCGCCACTCGACGCGAGGCTCGCGAGATCGACGCGTCCACTCCGCGCGCTCAGCAGTCCCGCCTGGCCGTCACTCCGATCGCCGCGAATCTCGAGGTCACCCCCGATGAGCGCGATATCGTGGTCGAATGCCAATTCGATCTGGCTCCCCTCGATCCGGATCGCCGCTGGCGCCTCGAGAAAGCCGAAGCCCGCCACCGTCTCGACGCTCAGACTCGCGCCCGCACCCGACGCGGTCTCGAAGGCATCTCCGCCCTCGAATAGCAATCGATCGGCCGTCGAGACATAGAACGAGCCGGTCAAGTCGACCTCGGCGTTCTCGCCAAACACGACACCCGCCGGATTCAGGAAGAAGAGATTGGCGCCGGGGATCTCGGATCGGATCGTTCCGTCGATCGACGAGGGGCCGCCGGTCACGCGCGTCACGAGATTCTCGATCGACGGATCACCCTGGTAGATCGCGCGCTCGGAAGCCGTCAGGTCGAAGCGATCGAAGCTGTGGAAGAGGTTGGCACCCGCGCGCTGGCCGTCGGCTTCCGTGATCAGATGGTCGACGCCACCCGACGGACCGACGACCGTCGCGACGGGACCCGCCCCGGCGCTCCCGATCGAGCCGTCGAGGCTGACTTCGGCGATGGCACTCGCCGCGGGAATCGTCGCGAAGAGCGCCAGCCACGCGATCGGCTTCGCGGGCCGGCGGCGGTCATCGTCGGAATCAGCTGCCATGGGAAGCCCTCTCAGACGCCGTCTTCGCGCATCTCTGCCTTTGCCTTTGTGCCCGACCGAGGCTACAGAATTCGCCCCTCGCACACGCGAGGTCGGAACGACCCGTACCGTGGGCGGTAG
Organism: Myxococcota bacterium; assembly: GCA_965223565.1. Taxonomy (GTDB): domain Bacteria; phylum Myxococcota_A; class UBA9160; order UBA9160; family UBA4427; genus UBA4427. The sequence continues at coordinate 653,301 of CBDCWV010000016.1, forward strand.
CCGCGCCGCGGCCGACGCCCGACCTCATCCTATGTCAGGCGGCTGCCGCGCAGTATGAAGCGGTTCACACCGACGGTCGCCGGCACGCCGCGTAGTAGTACCTCACACGCCCGCGTGTCGCCGCGCGGCGCCCGCGCGCGAGCCCCGCGAGCATCGCGCTCGCGAGAAGCGCGGCCGACCCGAAGGCGGGCTCCGGCGCTGGACAGGCGTCACCGAACGAATCGAAGTCGCTGTCCTCCTGACCCAGACTGCAGCGTTCCCCGGCTGCACACTCGGGGTCGGAGCGACAGGGATTGCCGGTCTGGCCATTGGGAGCGAGACAGACACCGAGCGCCGGACCGTTCGGCATCAGCACGCAATTGTCGCAGTTGTCCCGTATCCCGTCGCCATCCGTATCGGGTGGCAGGTTGTCGGGATTGCCCGCGTCGAGGTTGTGGAAGAAGAGCGCCTGACCCGTGCCGATCGTACCGGTCTCCGGTGCATCGACCTGCCAGATGCAGCAATCGACACCGACATAGCCGGGCTGCCCCTGATAGGCGTAGGTGTAAGGAACGAAGGTCGGGTTGCTCGGGTTGAACGGCACGGCCTCGCAGATCCCGCCGATGTCGGTCTCGAGCCTGCCATCCTCGTCGAGATCGTAGATCCAGCGGAAATCCTCGCCTTCGCCGATGAAGGAGACGACGCTCGTGAAGAGCGTTCCCTCGGACCAGGGCTCCGCCGGCGTGTAATCGATCGTGAGGAGCGGCCGACGACTCGTCAGGCCGTATTGATTGCTCGCGAACTGCACACCTTTGTCGGCGAAGTCGAGTGGACCACTACCCGGGCCCAGCAGTAGGAAGCCGTCTTCGTCGACCCCGGTGTCGACCATGTTCTGGATCGCGCCTTCGACGAGCGGTCCGGAGAAGGTCTTGTAGCCGGTCGACGTGCCCGAGACGGTGGCGAGCGAGAGACCGACGATGTCGCCACCGGGTGTCGTCCAGGGGTTCGACGCCGTCGTGCGATGGAGCCAGGTCGCGGCACTCGAGTTCGACGAGCTGGGGATGAACTCGCTGCCCGGCGAGTCGACGCCGCCCGCTGCCCAAGACAGTCCACTCGCGGAGGCCCCCGTCCGATAGAGCCCGACCGAGCCGCCCCCGGCGAGCGTCGACGTCACGTAGAGCTTCAGCTCCGCATACGTGATCTGGGCGTTGAACGGCATGGCGTCGACCAGATCGAAGGCCAGCAACGACCGCAACGGGTCGCGATCGTAGAGGAAGAACGGCCCCGTGCCGATCAGGGTGACTTCGGTCCCCGCCCAGAGATAGGCACCGGCGCCATTGCTCCCGGCGGTATCGCTCGCGTAGATCGTCGTGTCCTTGTCCGGACGCAACGCAATCGTCCGCGGGCTCAGGTCGCTCGCGACCTCGTATTTGAGCGTATTGGTCGGTACCCGCGTCTCGCCGCGAATCGCGATCACCACCTCCGCCGGCGCCCCGCTCGATCCGAAATCGACGACGCGAACCGTGACGTCGAAGGTCCGACCGACGAAGGCACCCGGCTGGGGATCGCACTGGATGAAGCTGTATTCGAGCCGCGTTGCGCCGACGGCCGGGTCGGAGACGTCGGGTCCCGGACATCCACCACCAGGTCCCGAGAAGTTGCCGACGAAGTTGTCGATCTCGATCTCGAGCTCGAGGTCCGGATGGAGCCCGCCCGGAATCGCCTCGGCGACCAACACCGGACGATTCGGAAGCGTACCCAGATCGATGGTATAGACGAGCTCGGTCTGCAGATCCGGAAAGCTCGCGGCGGATTCTGTCACGGGCAGGGCGAGCTGGGCAGAGGCGGAGCCAGCGGCGAGAAGCAGGATCGACCCGAGCGCCAGGCCCCAGCTCCGCGGGAGTCGACCGCCGTCTCGTGCGCGAAGCCGATCGCGGACGCGCGCCGAGGACGGCACCAAACGCGCACGCCGGCACGGAGCCGCGAGCGGGTCGAAGCGAGCCCTTGTGGGCCGACGCGTCACCAGGGAACCTGCCGCCGCGCGCGGCGACGCTCCGCCAGGACGCTCAACAGCCCGGCGCCGAGCGAGAGCCCCAGCCCCGTCGCGGGCTCCGGCGCGTCGCATGCGTCGCCGGGAATCGCGTCGTTCGATTCCGTCTGGCTCTTGTCGCACGTATCCCCCGCTGCGCAATCACTGTCCGCCAGACAGGGGCCGCCCGTCGGGCCGGGGCCGACACAGCTGCCGAGCGCGGGCCCGTTCGGCGTGTAGATGCAGTTGTCACAGGGATCGCGAATCCCGTCGCCGTCGAAATCCGGAGGCTGGTTCGCCGGGTCGCCGCCGTCGACATTGATGTAGAAGACCGCGTCACCCGTGCCGATCGTGCCCGAGGCCATCGAGCTGATCTGCCAGAGACAGCAGTCGACCCCTTCGTACGTCGGATCGCCCTGGTAGACGTAGTTGATCGGCAGCCGTCGTCCTTCGTTCGGATCGAGATCGATCACGCTACAGACGCCACCGACCTCGGTCACGAGCACGTCGTTCGTATCGCCGTAGATCCAGCGGAAATCCTCTCCCTCGTTGACGTAGCTGACGGCGGTCGTCGCGAGTATTTCCTCGACGTAGGGACCCGTCGGCGTGTAGTCGAGATAGAGCCGGGGCTCGATCGTCGGCAGGTTCTCGCGGCTGGCGTAGCGCACGGCCTGGTCTCCGACGGCGAAGAAATCGAAAGGACCCGACAGAACGAATCCATTCCCGTCCTCTTGAAAATCGAGCATGTTCTGGACCGCGGCGTCGAGCCCCGGAGAAGCGAAGTACGCCCAGCCCGACGAAGAGATGTCGAGCGAGGCGAGTGTCCCCGGGACGAGATCACCACCCGGCGTCGACCAGGGAACGGTCGGCGTGCGTCGATGGATCCAGTTCGCGCCACTGCCGGCCGTGCTCGTGCCGACGAACTCGTTGCCCGGCTGGTCGCCAGCGCCCTCGGCCCAGGTCTCGCCCGTCGGGTCGGGCGCGGTCTGGTAGAGGTAGACGAGTCCGCCGCCACCGAGCACCTCCATTACATACAGCTCGAGACCGACGTTGCTGATCGTCGAGTTGAAGGGGATGGGGTTGAAGGGGATGTCGTCGACGAGATCGAACGCGAGCAGCGATCGGACGGGGTCACGCGTGATGAGCGGCGGGTTCAAGCCGACGATTCCGAAGTCGGTACCGCTCCAGAGCGAGATCCCCTGCCCATTGCTCGCATCCTGGGTCAGGTCGTAGATGACGGTGTCCTTGCTCGGCGACAGAATCAACGATTTCGTACTCACGTCCGTCTCGAGCTCGAGGTCGAGGGAGCCGGTCACGATTCGCGTCTCGCCCCGGATCGAGACGGCGATCGTGGCCGGCGCACCACCGGAGCCGAAATCGAGGACCCGCAAGTTCACGTCGAGTGTATTGCCAGCGAAATCACTCGGATCGACGGAGCAGGTGGTCAGGCTGTATCTGTACTCGAATGCACCGACGAAGGGCAACGACGTCACAGTCGTCGAGGACTCCGGGCAGGCACCGCCTCCATTGAAGCTCCCCTGGAAGTCGTCGATCACGACTTCGAGCTCGATGTCCTCGTGGCCGGGAAATGGCGTCACGCTCACGAGGATGGCGGGCCGCAGGGGGAGTGTGTCGAGGTCGATCTCGTAGTTCAGGTTCGGAAAGCTGATCGGAATCGTGGCCGCCGGCATCTCGACGGGCAGCGCCAGCTGAGCATGCGCGAGCGGGACCCGCAGTCCGACGAGCAGCAGACCGAACAGGAGCGCGAGGTCGGCCATTCGCGTCGATCGCGGCAGGAATCGATTCGGGCTTCGTCTCTTCATCGCGATCCAGAATACACTCTGGAGCGTCACGCGGAGCGTGAAGCAGCCCACGCTCCCCCCGGGCAGCACGAAACGATCCGATTCGCTCACCCCCCGGAATCGATCCGACTCGGCGACGACGCCTGCTGGACTCGAATCAGCCGTAACGACCGTTCCGCTCGATCACCTCGATCTGATAGCCGTCGGGATCCGCGACGAAGAAGATGCGTGCGAGCCGCTTGCCGCCGTGTTGCATGTCGACGAACTTTCGCGGGGCGAAGCCCGCCGCTTCGAAGCGGGCGTGCTCGCCGGCGAGTTCGGCGACGGCGACGGCGAGATGCCCGTAGGCCGACCCGTGCTCGTAAGGCGTTCGCTGGTCGTGGTTCCAGGTGAGCTCGACCTCGAAGTCGTTCGCGGCGTTCCGGAGATAGGCGAGCGTGAAGTCGTCGAAGTCGAATCGCTCCGCAAGCTCGAGACCGAACGCCTCGCGATAGAAGGCGATCGACTTCTCGAGATCGAGCACACGAATCATCGTGTGGATCGCCTTCGCCGCAGCTCGCGTCGCCACTCGCTCAGCTACCCTGCGCTTGCTGCAGCGCCTTCATCGCGCGCCAGTCCGAGATCCCCACGATCGGCCGCTCGCCACCCGGCTCGTTCGTCTCGCCATAGAAGGCGATCGCGCCGTGGACGTTCGCGAGGTAGATCGTCTCCTCGGGATGATGCGTCGCCTCGTGCTCGGCGCCGTTCGGCTCGTAGATCCAGTCGCCGGCACGTGAGACCCCGCCGCGATACTCCATCACACCGGAGATCACGTAGAAATCGGCCGGCCCGAGGTGGATATGCGGCGGGTTCGTCGTCCCCTGCTCGGCTCGGAAGAGCGCCGTGTAGGAGCCCGTCTCCTCCGAGACACGCAGGACCTTGAGCGAGTTGCCGCCCGGTGTCTCGATCCACTTCAGCTCGTCCGGGCTGATCAGCGTTCCGAATCCTTCGATCTCCATCTCTCGCGTTCCTCTCCGTTGGAATCGCCGTGCTGCGATCGCGCCATAATATCGCCATACGATCGACGCAGCAGCAGCTGCTGCAGTCGCATCGCGAGCGTATTCGGCTTCCGTGGCTGCGAGCTCAGCCTGCTGTGATACCGTCGAACGCATGACGATGCCCAGCGACGCGCCGATCATCGACCTGATGCTCAGCTTCCCGATCCTCGATCTCGAAGCGACCTACGGCAACCTCCGAGAAGCCGCCAAGGACGAGGAGTCGAAGGACTTCAAATTTCCCGCCGAGTACATGTTCAAGGGCGTCCCCCATGGCTGGGGAGAGGGTCGCGATCCGGTCGAGGCCACGCTCGAAGAGATGGACAAATGGGGCATCCGCACCGCCGTGGTAGGCGTCGGCCGCGACGAGGCGGACGCCGCGATCAAGAAGCACCCCGACCGCTTCGTCGGCAACGTGCACGTCGATCCCAATGACATCATGGGTGCTTTACGCCGGATCGAGGAGGCGCACGGCGAGCTCGACGTGCGCATGGCGAGCACGTTTCCAGCCGGCAACCTGCCACAGATTCCGGTCGATGGACCGCAGATGTATCCGCTCTACGCGAAATGCGTCGAGCTCGACATCGCCTGCGGGATCAACATGGGTGTGCCCGGGCCGCGGCTCCCGATGGATCCCCAGAAGGTCGAGCGACTCGACCGCATCTGTTACGACTTCCCCGAGCTGCGACTCGTGACCTATCACGGCTGCGAGCCCTGGGAGGACCTGGCAGTCAAGCTGATGCTTAAATGGCCGGGGCTCCACTACTGCACGAGTGCGTTCGCCCCGAAGCACTACCCCGAAGCGATCATCCGCTACGCGAATACACGCGGGGCCGACAAGATCCTCTACGCCGGTTATTTCCCGATGGGCCTGTCGCTCGAGCGCATCATGACGGAGATGAAGAACGTTCCGTTTCGCGATCACGTCTGGCCGAAATTTCTGTACGAGAACGCGCGTCGGGTCCTCAAGCTGGACGGCTGACCCGCGCCGCGGCAGCCCGTTGGTCTCTCGCCAGACGGCATCTCGACCGGCGGTGACTGAACGAAAAGGAAGGTGAGCATGGCGGCTCGAAAGAAGGCGGCTCGGAAGACTCGGACGGCGAAGAAGGGGGCCGCGAAGAAGAAGGCGACCCGACGCAAGTCGCCGAAGCGCAAGGCTGCGCGCAAGACGACTCGAAAAAAGGCAGCGAGCAGGAAGGGGCGAGCGACCGGCTTCGGGGCCCGGACGCGAAAGGCCATCGACAAGAATCTCCGCGATCTCGAGCGCGAGCTGCCGAAGCACCTCAAGTCGATGATTCGTGACATCCGCAAGGGTGTGAACGATCTCGAGAAGCAGATCGACAAGGCGCGCGCCGAAGGCGAGGAACGCTGGCAGAAGCTCGAGAAGCAGGTTCGCAACGACTCGGAGAAGATGCTCCAGCGATTCGGAATCGGACGTTCAAAGAGCAAGCGCCGCTCGTCCTCGTCGAAATCTCCTGCCCGACGCAAGACCGCGAAGCGCAAGTCGACGAGGCGCACCGCTACAAGGCGATAGCCGGACGTGGCGGGTTCGCGCTGTCGGGATCGCGCGCACCTCGGATCGCCGCTGCGACCTCGACTCCCGGCCCGCCGATCCCCGTCTCGGCGTGTCGCGTCCTGGCTGCCCTGGCTCGTCGCCGCGGCGCTGCTGCTCTACGTCTTCTCGCGCGTGCCGATCGCCGACGCATTCGCTGTCGCGCGGTCGGCTCGCTTGGAGCTCTTCGTCCCGCTCGTTCTCTTCGCGGTCGTCGGGTGGTTCGCTCTCGAGTCGCTGGCCTACGCATACGTGTTCTCGCGCTTCAACGCACCGGTCTCGTTACCGGAGGCGCGCGCGCTCCGGGGCATGTCCTATCTACTGACGCCGATACACTGGAACGTCGGCAAGGCTGCCGTCGTCCTGCGACTGCGACAGACGAAGCGGATTCCGATCCTGGAGTCGACGAGTACCGTCATGCTCTACCAGTCGATCGACGCTCTGGTCCTGACCGGGCTCGCGGCGGTTGGCATGGCGATCCTCCTCGGCAGCGATCCGGCACCCGACCCACTCGTGTCGCATCCGATCTCGCGCCTCCGCTGGGGTGCGGTCGCGCTGCTGCTCTCGACGTTCGGCTATCTCTGGCTCGTCCGATCCGATCGGCCACGATCGCGTTCGCTCGACCGATTCCGTGGATTGTCGATCCATCACGCCCATCGGAGGTCCACCTGGCTCGATCTCCTGATCATCGCCGGAATCAAGTCCGCCTATCATCTGGGTTATGCAGGGGTCGTCTATCTCGGTCTCCGAGCCTTCGAGATCGAGCTTCCCGTCGCACTCGTCCTGGCGGCGACACCGATCGTTCAGGCCGTCGGCGCGATCCCGATCTCGCCGGCCGGACTCGGCACGCAGCAGGCGGCGATGCTCTTCTTTCTCGGCGATCGATTCGGAGGGACGACCGACGAGGCATCGCTCGTCGCGTTCGGCGTGAGCTTACCGGTCGTGTTGATTCTCGGACGCTACCTGCTCGGCCTCCTCTACCTGAAGGATTTCACCGCACCCAGAACGGAGCTCGATCGGAAACCAGTGAATCCGGCCTATCATGAACCCGCTGACACCCGGGCGACTGATCGATGAGAAACGAATTTGGCTATGTCCGCTCCCTCGACGAATCGTTCCAGGACGTTCTCGCCCCCTGCGCGCTGATCGTAGGGCTCACGTTTCTGGCGGTCGGCTGGAGTCGTTCGTACATCCCCGACAGCGGCTTCAGGACGCTCACGATCGCCGAAATCACGGCCGGTCTCGCCCTCCTCCCCCTGGCCGCATGGTGCAGGGACCGTCGTTTCACCCGCCGACGCGGATTCGTCGTCGGCACACTGATCCTCGCACCGCTCGTAATCAACAACCTTCTCTTCTTCTACGAGCCCCGCGCGGCGCAACATACATTCGGCCTCTATATCGCGGTCGTCGCGGCGGGCATCCTTCCCTTTGCCAGGCGTTGGTTCGTCGGTATCACCGGCTCGGCCCTCGCGGTCTGGTGCTTCGCCGTCGCTCGCTCGAGCGGCTCGCTCATCGAGTGGATCGAGCCCGGCGGCGTCATGCTCTCGATGGTCGCACTCGGCAGCGCACTGCATGTCTGGTGTCGGCGATTCGCCCGGCGGATGGACGCCCTCAGAATCGAGAACGATCGACTCTACGAGGCACGTGCGCTCTTCGAGACGCACTACCGTGACATCACGGAGCTCGCCAACGACCCCATTACCGAGATCGACGAATCGGGCAGGATCATCTACGCGAACCCCGCCCACCAGGGAATTCTGGGCTTCCGGCCGGACGAGATGATCGGCTACTCGGTCCTGAACCTGCTGCAGCCGGGAGAGCCGATCTCCGAGACCTTCGCGCGGCCGCCACACAAGCGCGTCCTCGTGGCACCTCACGCGGACGGTGGCGAGCGGACGCTCGAATGCAACATCCGTCCGATCGAGTTGGATAGCGGCGAGCGGCGCTTGCTCGTCACGACACGCGACGTAACCGAGCGAGTCGCGTCGGAGCGTGCGCTCGAGGCTGGCCGCGTCGAGCTCGAAGCGCTCGTCGAAGAGCGCACTTCGGCCTTGCGCTCCTCGCTCGCCGAGCTGCAGCGAGCCGACCGCCTGGCTTCGATGGGCACGCTCGCGGCGGGAATCGCTCATCAGATCAACAATCCGGTCGGCTCGATCCAGATGAGCGCTGAGCTCGCGCTGCTCTCCGAGGGTGATTCGGACGAGCGGGACATCTGGCGTGGTGCACTCGAGAACGGCGTCGAGCAGGCCAAACGCTGCGGCGAAATCGTTTCGAGCATGCTCCAATTCGCGCGGAACGAGCCTACGGCACGGTTTCGCCAGGACCTGGCTGAGCTGGTCCTGCGCGTCTGCAGCCAATCGGAGTCGTATGCACGCAGCCGACTCGCGATCATCGATACGAGGGGCGTCGACGGACCGCTGCCGATCCACGCCAGCGCGATCGAGATCGAGCAGGCCCTCCTGAACATCGTGCGCAACGCGACCGAATCCTCACCCGATCCGGTCCACGTCCAGGTCCGGACGAGACGCATCGACGGCTTTGCCGAGGTGACGATCTCGGACGACGGGAACGGGATGGCCGACGACGAGGTCGAACACGCCTTCGACCCCTTCTTCACGACTCGACTCCAGCGCGGCGGAACCGGCTTGGGCTTGAGCGTCGCGCACGGCGTGATTACCGACCACGACGGGGTACTCTCGATCGAGAGTCGACTCGGGCGGGGTACCTCGATCGTGCTTCGACTGCCGCTATCCGAACCGATCGATCGCTGCGAGAAAGGTGAAACGAGATGAAGCTGGGATATATCCCGCCCATGACGAAGGGGTTGACCGACGACCCGGCCTACGTGACTCCGCTCGTCGAGATGCTCGACGAGGTCGGCGTCGAGATCGTCTGGACCGTCGAGCACGTCATCATGGCCGACGACTACGAGCCGCTCTACCCCTATTCGCCGGATGGAAGGGCACCGACGGCGCCGGACACGTTGATGCCGGACCCGCTCGAGTGGCTCGCCTTCGCGGCTGCGCGAACGGATCGGCTCAAGCTCGGGACCGCGGTCATGATCGCGTCTCAGCACAGCGCAGCGATTCTCGCCAAGCGCGTCGCGACCCTCGATGCCCTTTCGCGCGGACGGGTTCGCCTCGGCGTGGGAATCGGTTGGCAACGCGAGGAGTACGAAGCGATCGGCGTGCCGTACCGCGACCGAGGACGTCGCCTCGACGAGACGATCGAGGCGATGCGCGTGCTCTGGCGTGAAACCTCCGCGACCTATCACGGAAAGCACGTTCGATTCGAGAACGTGCACATGGACGCCAAGCCCGCGAACGGCGTCGACGTACCGATCCTGATCGGCGGCAGCTCCGAGCACGCCGCTCGCCGCGCCGGGCGTCTCGGCGACGGCTGGTACCCCTATGTCATCTCGCCCGCGGATTTCGCAAAGGGAGTCGAGACGATTGCGAGCGCCGCGCGGGAGGCCGGTCGCGATCCCTCGGCCGTCGAGCTCTCGATCTGGCCGGCGAGCTTCGACTTCACGCGTACGATGGACCTCGAGTTCGTGCGTTCCTACGTCGACGCGGGTGCCTCGCGCATCGTGACCAGCCAGGGCGAGGCGCAGGCGACCGACATCGCCGGGCAGCGGGACTTCATTCGGCGCTACCAGGACGAGATCGTCGCGAAATTGTAGAGCGATCGTCAGTCGACCCCGCCCGCAACCGCGGCTTCGAGAACGGTCCCCGAGAAGAAGCTCGGATCGGCCTCGCTCCACATCGTGGCTGCATTGGCGAACGTGAAGGCCCGGAAGTCCGCTTCGTCGATCAGCCCCTCGTCGACGAGCTCCCAGGCCTCCTCGACCGTGCGCGCCATGTCGGTCACGTCCCAATGGCCGATATCCGAGCTGAAGATCGCACGCATCCGAGCGCCGAGCGGATTGATGCGTGGATCGAAGCCAACAGCGTTCATTGGATCGTCGGCCTCACAGCCGAAGCGGAAATTCGTCTCGAAGATGCGCTTGACGTCCTCGGCACGCTCGACTCCCGTTCCTTCGAAGTCGTCGACGAAGAGCCCCGGACCGGACAAATGGCTCAGGCCCTCTTCGAGCTCGTCGAGGTGTTTCTTGAATCGCTCGGAGCCGTGACTCTCGAAGAGACGCCGGATCATCTCCCGATCGATCTTGTCCGGATCGTAGGCGTGGACACCCGGGACGCCCCGCTTCTCGAAATGGCCGATCAGATCCGAATAGAGATTCGACGCCCAGGCGACGCCGCCCTCGAGAAACGCGCAGCGGAGCTCCGGGAATCGCGCGGGCACTCCGCTCATCACCATCGTTCGACAAGTCGCCTCACCCGCCTGGGCGAAGTTGCCGATATGGTTGAACACATAGTTCGTCTGGGACATGCGACTGCCGAAGCCCATCGCGCTCGAATGGAACGTCGGTGCGGCGCCGAGCTCGACGCATTTCGCCCAGACTGGATCGTAGTCGTAGGGGCTCTCGGGACCGAACGCGTCGACCCATCGCGCCCCGCGCGGCAGATCGTCGCCCAACGGCCGATAGACCAGGCCGTTCAGGAGTACGGCGCGAAGCTCGAGCTCGCTCCGGCAGTATTCGAGCTCCGCGATCGCCTCGTCCGGATCGTACATGGGGATCATCGCGACGGGCGTCAACCGATCCGAATAGGGAGCGAACATCTCCTTTGCACATCGGTTGAACGCGCGAATCGAGGCACGCCGAAGATCGGCCTGATCCAGGCTCAACGCCGTCAGGCCCATCGTCGGATAGAGCACCGCGTAGTCGATGCCGAACTCGTCGAGCCGCTCGTAGAGCAGCTGCGGGAGCATCCCCGTCGCCCGATCGAGCGTGTTCTCCGCCGGATAGGGCCACCAGGTCAGCTTGAAGAGTCCCATCTCGCGGCGTGCGTCGACGGAGAGCGCGTCGAGCTTCGCCGCGGCGCCGAGCACCTCATCGAATTCGTCGGCGAGCTGCCGCCCGCCCTCCTCGATCAGGAAATCACGAACCGCAGGAAGGAATTCGATGATATGCCCATCGGCATCGATCACGGGATGATCGAGCTCCGCCCGGATCTCGCGTGAGCTCTTCCCCGTTGCAGTCGGATCTGGATGTCGACTCTGGACCATGACGTAGACCGCCTCCTCGTCCCCGCTCGTTGCGCGAACCGACACGCGCTCGTAGAGAGGCTAGCAGGTCGGCTGCGCGCGCCGGGTGTCCGTCGAGAGGCAGGAGCTTGCCTTCCCCCGCGCGAGCGGGAATCATCCGCCGCGCACACCGAGCCAACCGCCCGGTCGGGAAACGAGAGATGACAGTGCGACCGAGCGACGATACGACCCGAAGAGCCGATCGCGAAATTCGTGTCGGAATCGTCGGGACGGGCTTTCTCGCCGAGACGCGAGCGCGTTGTTGGTCGCGGATCCCGCTGGCGCGAGTCACGGGCGTCGCCGGTCGCCGACCGGGCAGAGCGGCCGAGTTCGTCGCACGTCGGGGCGAGGCGGCCGCGGACGTCGCTTTCGCCGCCGATCCGTACGACGGGCTCACGGACCTCCTCTCACGCGACGAGATCGACGTCGTCGACGTCTGCGTTCCGAACGCCGCCCATCACGAGGTCGTCGTCGCGGCCGCGCGCGCCGGTAAGCACGTGATCTGCACGAAGCCCTTCGCCGTCTATGTAGGACAGGAGATCGGACACGAGGCCGGACGGGCCGGCGGGTCGGGCGATCGCGTAGCGGAGACCGACCCGGCGACGATGCGTCGGGTTGCCGAGGCAGACGCGCGGGCGATGGTTTCGGCGGCGGACGAGGCGGGCGTGCTCCTCTGTTATGCGGAGAACTGGATCTACGCTCCGTCGATCTCGCGGGCGGCGGCGCTGCTCGGGGAGTCGGACGAGATCCTCGTCGAGCTACGGGGCGGCGAATCGCATAGTGGCTCCCACTCGGACTATTCGAAGCACTGGCGCAACACGGGGGGTGGCGCGTTGGTGCGGCTCGCCTCACACCCGATCGGCGCGATGCTCCATCTGAAGCGGCTGGAGGGGCTCCGCCGAGGAGGGCGTGGCGTACGACCAGTCGCGGTCCGCGCCGATGTCGCCGACCTGAGTCGTGTTGCTGGGACCGAACCGGAGAAGAGCTCGCTCGCGAGCGGCTGGCGAGACGTCGAGAACTGGGGCCAGGTCACGATCGAGTTCGAAGACGGCGCTCGCGGCGTCGCCTGGGGGAGCGACAACCGGCTGGGCGGCATGCGCAGCGAGCTCGAGCTCTTCGCGTCGAACGCCTACTTCCAATGCAATCTCAGTCCGGGCGACGACTTGCGCGCCTACGCCGCCCACGACCGCGTCTATCCCGACGCCTATCTGATCGAGAAGCAGAGTACGACGGCGGGCTGGAGTACGCCGATGACCGACGAGGATCTGCGCTCCGGCCAGCTCGACATGTGCCGCGCCTTCGCGCACGCGATTCGAGGTGGGGAGCCACCGGCCTCGGATGGGCGGCTCGGACTGGAAGTGACGCGTGTCGTTTACGCCGCCTATCAATCGGCTCGCGAAGGCCGGCGGATCGAGCTCGACCCGGACGATGGATCGTGACCGCGGTCGCCGAGAGATCGACCGCCGCCGCGCGCGTCTCGATCCTCGAAGTGCTCGCGTTCGTGTGGGGCTATTGGCGGCAGCTCCCGATTTCACTGGCACTCGTGGTGCTCGGAGTCGCGGTCGGTGTCTATCTCGAGATCCAGATTCCGGACCGGGCAGCCGCCCTGCTGAGTGGAATCGAGCACTCGGCGCCGAACCTTTCGCCCGGGATCGGAGAAGGGACCCTGCGCGAGCCCCACACGCTCGAGGATGCCTGGCGTGCCTTCTACCAACTGATCGCGATCTATCTCGGCCTTCTGGCAGCGAACCAATTCTATCTCCGAATCTGGATGTATTTCGCGACGCGAATCATGCAGAAGATCGTCGTCGACGGCTTCGAACGCATCCAACGCTTCAGCACCGACTGGCACACGAACCACTTCGCCGGCTCGACGGTCCGCAAGGTGACGCGCGGCATGTGGGCCTACGACGCGCTCGCCGATACGATCGTGCTCGAGCTCGGACCACCCTTCGCCCTCCTGATCGGGCTCTCCTTCGCGATGTACGCGCGGCATCCCGTTCTCGGAACACTCTTCGGGGCGATCGTCGCGGTCTTTCTCGTCGCGAGTGCCTCGATCTCACTCTTCTACGTCGCGCCGGCGAACGTGGCTTCGAACGACGCGGATACGCGAATGGGCGGCGCCCTGGCCGACGCGATCACCTGCAACCCGGTCGTCAAATCCTTCGGCGCCGAATCGCGGGAAGACGACGCGATGAGGGACGTGACCTTCGATTGGCGCGTCAAGTCCCGTCGGGCCTGGTCGCGGAGCGTCGACGCCGGGGTCGTGCAGACGCTGCTGCTGACGGCAATGCTCGCGGTGCTCGTCGCAGCCGCGCTCGGCCTGCTCGCGCGAGGGCAGGCGACGCTCGGCGACGTCGTCTACGTCCTGACCACCTATTTCCTGGTCCGCGTCTACCTGCGCAATATCGGCTGGCAGATCCGCAATCTGCAACGCGCGGTCAACGAGATCGACGACCTCGTCGAGATCGCACGCACACCCTACGGGGTCGACGACCGGGTCGATGCGAAGCCCCTCCTGGCCGATCGGGGCGGCGTCGAATTCGACCGCGTCCGTTTCCGCTACCTGAACCAGCCGAACGACACCTTCCACGACCTCTCCGTACGAATCGAGCCCGGCGAACGCATAGCGTTGGTCGGCGAATCGGGTGCGGGCAAGACGACCTTCGTCAAGCTGCTCCAGCGACTCTACGACGTCGATGCGGGCGTGATCCGGATCGACGGCCAGGACATCGCCCGCTGCCAGCAGGAGAGCCTGCGCCGCCAGCTCGCCCTCGTGCCCCAGGAACCGACCTGTTCCATCGCTCTCTCGCCGAGAACATCGCCTACGGCCGACCCGAGGCGACGCACGACGAGATCGTCGCCGCGGCCAGGCGGGCGCACGCGCACGAGTTCATCGAGCGACTCGAGGCGGGCTACGCGACGCTCGTCGGCGAACGAGGCATCAAGCTCTCCGGCGGCGAACGCCAGCGCGTCGCGATCGCGCGCGCGATCCTCGCCGACGCGCCGATCCTGCTCTTCGACGAAGCCACCTCGAGTCTCGACTCGCTGACCGAACACCTGATCCAGGACGCGATTCGGAGCCTGATCGCGGATCGGACCGCGATCCTGATCGCACACCGACTCTCCACGATCCGCCAGGTCGACCGCATCCTCGTCTTCGATCGCGGGCGAATCGTCGAGGAAGGCACGCATGCGGCTTTGATGGCACGCCCGGACGGCCAATACCGGCGCATGTTCGACATGCAGACCCTCGGCCTCATCGACCTCGACGAGGCGACGACGCCGGATCTGCGGCGTTCCGAGCCGAGCTCGGAGCGCACCGGCTAGGCCAACGAATCGACCTTCACGACCTTCGTCTTCACCGCGCGTGGCGTCTCCGTCGGAAAGACGTAGCGCCAATAGACCGTGCCGCGGCGACGGCCTTCCGTGTCCAGCCAGTTCGGGACGCCGGGATCGCGGTGGGCGATCACGATCCGGAAGGAGCCATCGTCCTCGTAGCTGATCTGGTTGCGGTTGAGCGAGATCTGGCGATTCGCGTAGTCGTAGCTCTGCATGAACGAGTTCCAGAGCACGACGTTCGCGAAACGACAATCCGGGAAGCGCCCCTTGATCAGGAGCGCCTCGTCCGGCTCGAGATCGTAGGTGCTCTGGCAATACCAGGCGTGCGTGTTGCCATAGGCGTTGTCGCCGGCTGCGCTCGCCCATTGTCCGGGACGATTGAACCGATTCGGCTCGAGAGAGACCCATCCGAGTCGCTTGGCCATCTCGGGCGAAGTCTTGCTGAAGGTCATCGCCGCATGCTCGCGCACGTAGTTCGTCACCCACTCGAGGTGCCGCGCAATCTCGTCGGCGCCACCGTTCGGCTCGAGCGGTGCGGGATCGATCGCTTCGATCTCGATCGGTACGATCCGCCCAGGGATCGTGGCGACGTTCTGCCGCGCCTCGTGATAGTGACGCGTCGTGACCTGACTGGCGCCCGGCTTCAATTCCAGCCAGTTGCCCTTCGCGGGTTCGTCGCGACTGACGATGATCTCATAGCTGCCGTCGCCATCGATCTCCATCTCGAGGTCGCTGATCGCGGCGGAAGAGCCTCGCGCGGCATGGCCTTGGTCGCTGCCCTGCTCGATCGTGAAGGACGTGAACGTCGCTGCGCCGACATTCCCCCTGATGCGATAGCGCCGGTCGTCTCGGATCGCCGCGAAGAAATAGACCGAGTCCGGATTGCAACCGAGCAGCTTGCGGGTCGGCGTCACGTAAGGACGGAAGACCGGTCGACCGGGCTTGGCCTCGAGCCAGAAATCGAGCGCCGTGTAGAGGATATGTGCGAGCGCACGCTCGCCTTCGGCTCGCTCTTCCGGCGTGAAGCCCCGCTCCGCCGTGATCAGCTCGTCTTCGACCTCTCGGATCGCGTCGAGCAGCCCGCGCATGGCCCGCTGGGCCGAGTTGGCCGCTTCGTCGGAAGCGTGATGAGCAGCCGCGGCGGGACCGGCCGCCAGTCCACCCATCATGGCAGACAGACCCGCCGTCACGCCGCCGGCGACGCCCCCTGCGACACCGAGTCCCTTGATGAAATCCCGCCGTTCCATGCTTCGCCCCTCTCGTCGGTCGTGCGTTGGCTTCGAACGATGGAGAGCCCGACACGGAAATGCAAGTCGGAGGTCCGTCTCGAGCAGGTCTCAGTCGGGCAGCGGCGCGTGGACCGTCATGACCGGGCACGGTGCGTGCTCGACCACACGCTCGGCGGTGCTGCCGAGCAGCCATTGGCGGAGCTTCGAATGGCCGCGGGTGCCCATCACGATCACGTCGACCTCGCGTTCAGTGGCGAGCTCGGTCACGACCTCCGCGGGATCGCCGCGCTCGACCAACACTTCGACGTCGTAGCCCTGGGCGCGGAGAGCCTCGGCGGCCGGTAGTGTCGCCGATTCAGCCAGATCGCGCGCATTCTCGACGAAGACGGGAACCACGCCACCACCGAAGCCGCCGAGCGGTAGCACGCTCGGCGTGATCTGGAACGTGTGGAGCAGCAGGACCGTTGCCTCGCGACTGCCTGCGAGCAGTCGACTCGCCTCGCGTAGCGCATGATCCGCAGCAGGCGAGAAATCCGTCGGGAACAAGAGCTTGCGAACGGGCTCGATCGGCCGCGTGTCGCCGGGATGCACGGTGAGCACCGGCTGCTCGGCCATGCGAACGACCTCTTCGGCCACGCTTCCCAGCATCAGGTGCTTGAAGCCCGTATTGCCTCGGGTCCCGATCATGATCAGCTCGGCGCCGATCTCCTGGGCACAGGTCGTGATGCGACTGGCCGGGCTCCCGACCTCGAGCCGCGTCTGCACCCGGACACCCGCTTTGCGGACGCGGTCGGCCGACTGAGAGAGGCCCTCGTTCGACGCCTCCCGCAAGAGTGCCTCGTAGTCCGGTGGAACCACCATCATGTCGGGTGCCGCGACGACGGGCAGCTCGGGCTGCATGACGTGTACGAGCATGATCTCGCTCTCGTGGCGCTGCGCCAGCTCGAGCGCTCGGTCGAGCGCGAGCTCCGCTGTCTCGGAAAAATCCGTCGCTACGAGGATGATCTCGAGCGGATCGCTCTCCAGCTCGATTGCTGCCGCCATGTCCGGGCCTCCCTCCGCGCGATCTCGAGACGATCGGCGTCGAGATCATTCTAGCCCGGATTGGTCGCGCACCGAGCCGAGTACCCCGCCCGCGGACAGGGCTCGACGCGTCGTCTGCTAAACCTCCGGCGCGTCCGCCCGCCGGAGGTCTCTCATGTCCCTCGAACCGGAAGCGCCGAGCCCCCACCAGCAGCACTTCATCCGCCTCGCACAGTACAACGCGTGGTTCAATGGCGAGCTCTTCGGCCATGCGTCGAAGCTCGACGACGACGCGCGCAAGCAGGACCGCGGGGCCTTCTTCGGCTCGATCCACGACACCCTCGACCACATCCTGCTGTGCGATCGAAGCTGGCTCGGCCGGGTCGCGCAGTCGGACCTGCCCTTCCCGTCGCTCGGGGGCGCGGACCTCGTTTTCGACATGAAGGACGTGCGCCAGGGCGTGACCCAGGACTGGGACGAGCTCTGCGCCTTCCGCAAAGAGACCGACGCGATCATGGAGGACTTCGTCCGGGAGCTCACACCCGCGCTACTCGCGCGCGACGTTCGTTACCGAAACAGCAAGGGAATCGCATTCGCGAACCCGCTCTGGCACGTCGTCGCGCACGTCTTCAACCACGGAACCCATCACCGCGGCCAGGTGACCACACTCCTCATGCAGGCGGGGATCGACCCGGGGCCGACGGACTTCATGATCACATCGATGATGCCGTTCCCGGGATCGGAGTAGTCGCGCAGACGACCGGGATCGCCCGAGCGCCGCCAGGCCTCCTTCGCGCGCCTTGCGAAAGGCGCGTCTCGACCCCGTGGCATCCACGCCCGTCCTGGGTCAGGCTCCGACCCACCCTCCCGCCCCAGGAGACCCCATGCCCACCAATCCCCCCGAAGACACACCCCGCATCTCACCCTATCTGCTCTACGAGGACTGCAACGCCGCGCTCGAGTTCCTCTCGAACGCCTTCGGCTTTCAGGAACGGATGCGCATCCCGGGGCCGAACGACGCGGTCGTACATGCGGAGATGGAGTACCTCGGCGGCGTGATCATGATGGGATGGCCCGGTCCCGACTATCAGAGCCCGAAGACCTGTGGCCACGTGACACAGAACCAGTACATCTACGTCGATGACGTCGACGAGCACTTCGCGCACGCCAAGCAGGCCGGTGCGGAGATTCTCGAGGAGCCCGCGGACCAGTTCTACGGGGACCGCCGCTACGGCGCGGCGGACCCGGATGGCCATGTCTGGTACTTCGCCCAGCGCGTACGCGACGTATCGCTCGACGAGATGCTCACACAAGAGCAGTAGCGCGGAGCCGACGAGCTCCGACCGGTCAGGACTGCGGCTTCGCGCCTCCGGCGATTCGCGGCGGTGCGGCTCCGCGTCGATCCCAGCTATTTCACGCTGAGATTCCGCTTGGCTGACCGGCGCTTCAGCGCGAACGCGGCGACGACGCCACTTGGGAGACCGAACACGACCGACGGCTCTGGAACCACGACCGCAGGGCTGAATTGCGACGTGTTTCCCGAGGCGTCCGTCGCCGCCGCGACGATGCGGTTGCCGAGACTCTCGATGTCCGCAATGTCGATCTTGAGCCCGAGATGGCTCGTCTGGATGCCCCCATCGTAGACGAGACGACCCAGATGAAAGCGCCCTTCGCTGCTGCCGTCGGCGTCCGCGATGTAGAAATCGACGACGAGGTTGTACGACGCATATTCGGCGTCGGATGGGACGCGATAGGTCACTTCCAACGTATCGGCGTCCCAAGGCAAGGCGAAGTAGACGTCCGGATGATTCTGGAGTCGGTTCGCGCCCTCGTCACCGTCATCCGGATCGTTCGGAACGCCCGCCGATCCGTTTCCGTGTTGGATCCCGAGGCCACCGTTAGCGGACATTCGATTGCCCACGATCGAATTACGCAGGCTGTCGTCGCCTCGGACCCGGACGCCCGCGCCCTGGTTGTGGGCGATGACATTGCCGAAGCCGATCTCGGACGTACCGATCACGTTGTCGCTGGCTCCTTCCGATACGTCGACGCCGACGAAATTCCCGAATGCTGCGTCGGTCGGCCCGACTCCGATCGCGTTCCCGAGAACGAAGTTCCCGACGGTCGAGCTACCTCGCAGCCAGACTCCCGATTGGTCGTTGCCCGCGATGTAGTTCGTAGCATCACCTTCCAGCCCTCCGATCGTATTGTCGGTTCCGCCTTGAATCATGATTCCCGTGCCATTCGGAATCTCCGAGCCGCCGAGCGCGTCGAGTCCGACGAAGTTGTTCTCGATGTCGTGCTCGTCACCGGAGATCATCACGGCCGCGCTCGAATTCCCGCTGATCAGATTTCGTTGTGACTCCGTTGGGCCGCCGATCGTGATGTTCCGCGCGAGATTGATCAGAATTCCGAACCGATTGGGGACGGCACTCGAACCCGTGACGTCGGTGCCGATCAGGTTGCACTCGATTCGATGGCTACCGTCGGTATTCGCGCCGCCATTGATGGACGACGCGAATACACCAGCCCCGGAGAATCCGTTGATCACGAGCCCACGTACCACGCTGTTCTTGCCGGCGAGATCGATTCCGTCCCAAAGGCCTTCGGGAAGAAGATCTCCGTTCAGCTCGATCTCGAGCGACGGCGGCCAGGTAGAGCAATCCGAATCGGATTGCGTCAAGCCATCGAGAATCGTCTGGTCCGCCGAAATCAACGGCAGCTCGGTCTCCGGCTGGATCGTGTGGGGGCCGAGGCTCGCGATCGCGAAGACGATTCGATTCTCGTTGCCGTCGTCACTACCGTTCGCGTCGAGGATCGCCTGGCGCAGGGAGCCCGCTCCGGCGTCGTTCGTGTTGGTCACGAAGAAGAAGTCGATCGCGAAGCACTCCATGGGAATCGCGACGCAGAGCAGGAGAATCGGGGAACTGAAACGAAGGGCGACTGATCGGAGAGTGGGGACATGGCGGCCGCGCATATTGTTCACCTCTCTTCCCGGTATTCCGGGCGCGCATCGCGACGGATCAGGCTTGCGCCGCACGAAGGAGCCCCACAAGGGGCAGATGCCGGAAGGCTAGGCGCGGCGAACGCCATCCCCTGTGAAGTGCTTCACAGAGGACGAGCCATCGGCAAAGACGCGTCCGGATCAGATCGAGATGCGGCCGAGAAGCTCGGCAGACCCGCGCGCTCTCCCGCGCCCCCTACGGCGTCGTCGCCCCGCGCGCCGCGTCACCGAACACCCGCCGCAAGAGCGCCGTGCTCCGGGCCGCTGGATCGCGGCGGATCCGCGCTTCCTCTTTGGCGAGCTCGCCGAAGAGCGCCGCCAGCGTCTGGTCTGCCACGTAGGCCTCCAGATCGACGGCCGGAGGCTTCATGAGCGGAATCTGCTCGTAGCGCGCGACGAGATCCCGGTAGATGCCATAGAGGCCGACCTTCTGCATGGCCGACGCCGCGACCGGCTCGAAACGTCGGCGCAGCTCCGTCGACGTCCTATCCTGGAAGTAACGCGTCGCGGCGTCCTCTGGCCCGTTCAAGATCTCGAACGCGTCGGCGATCGTCATCGACGTGATCGCGGACGTGAAGACCGGGACGGCTCGGGCCGCCGCCTCCTCCGCGGCGAGGTTCATCGAATCCTCGAGCGCGTCGACCTGTGCCGACATACCGACTCCGCGCAGGACCTGCGCCAGACGACCGAGCTCTCCGGGGAGCGAGAGGCGCAGGATCGGATCCCGCCCGAAGCCGCCCGGTTGGGAGAGCGAACGCGTGGTGCGTTCGGTTCCGACCTCGAGCGCCTGCTTGAGCCCCGTCGCGACCGTCGTCCGATCGAGCGGTGCACCCGCTGTGAGGATCTCGCCCAGGCCGATCCCCATCCCCTGCATCTCGGCACAACCGCCGACGAGACCGACGGATCCGAAGAGCCCGACGAGGGCGGCGACCAGGGCAAAGCGCTTGCGAATCGGCGACATGTCTGCGGAATCCTCTCGTAGGGCCAGCCCGGGGCGCCAGGACTGTAGCCGAACCGGAATCCCGAGCATGATCGAACCCGAGCCCCGCGCGCGTCGGGTGATTGTCGATTCCCGCGCTTGATCATGGACGCAGATCGTCCATGCTCGCGCGCATGGAGAAATCGACCGCGATCCGTTCGAATACCCCGCGGCCCACCGCCCTCGTGACGGGAGCCTCCTCGGGCATCGGAGCCGCCGCCGCCAGGCAGCTCGCAGCCGCCGGCTTCGACGTCGCGATCGTCGCCCGCCGCGGCGAGCGACTCGAACAACACGCCAAACAGATCGAGGCCGAGGGCGGGCGGGCGGTACCGATCGTGGCCGATCTCGCGAGCGGCGAAGCGACCGCACGCGCGACCCGCGAGGCGACGCACGCGCTCGGCCCGATCGACCTGCTCGTGAACAACGCCGGCTACAGCCCCGGCGCCGCACTCGAGCAATACTCGCGCGCCGAGCTGCAGCACATCTTCGACGTCAACCTCATCTCCGCGCTCCACATGATCGGCGCCGTCACGCCGTCGATGCGCGAACGCGGACGGGGGCGCATCATCAACGTCGGCTCCGTCGCCGGCGCGATCCCGGCTCCGCTCGCGATACCGTACGCCGCGACCAAGGTCGGCCTCCACGTCGCGACCGATGGACTGCGGCTCGAGCTCGCGCCCTTCGGACTCGACGTCGTGCTCGTCGTGCCGGGCTTCGTCGACACGGCCGTCTTCGACAATGCGCGCGAAGGCGCCCGACACCTGCGCGAGGACGAAACGAATCCCTACCGGAAGACGATGTTCGACCTCGACGATCTCGCGAAGAAGAATCTCGAGGGAGCGCTCTCGCCCGACGACGTCGCTCGGGTCATCGTTCGCGCTGCGACGGCTCGCCGGCCGCGCGAACGCTACTACGCGCCTGCCTCGACGCGATTCCAGATCGGATTCCTGGAGATGCTGCCGCCCCGCCTGATGGATGCGATCTTGAAGCGCGTCTACAAGATCGAGTCGCACGCATCCTGATCACTCGCGCCGAGCGGTAGCGTCCGGCACGAACGTGCTGTCCGGAGCGATCAGGCGCGAGCGCGATCGAAAGGCTCCGGCGCGATCTCGAAACGCTCCCGGTAGCCCTTGAAGGCCGCATTCAGGCTCGTTTCGTCCAGACCGAAGGCTTCGAGGCTGTAGCGGTGGATACCGAACTCGTGCTTCGGGTGCGCAGCCAGGTAGCGGCGCATGCGGTCGCGCGCCTCGTCCGAGAGTGGCAGGTCGAAATGGGCGTAGATCCGCTCGATGCATGCGATCGGATCGCGAACGACCTCGTGCATGGCGAGATCGAGAATCCGCGATTCGCGTTCGGGATGCCGCTCGCGCGCCCGCATGCCCTGGGCCAGGAGCTTCGACCAGACCTGCATCATCTGACGCCCGACGCGACTGGGATCGACGTCGTCGGAGCTCACGAGGCGCATCGTGTATTCGAGATTCGCGACGGATGGAATCACACGAATCGGGTCGCGATGGGTCTGCACGACCATCGCGTCGGGGTAGACGTCGAAGAGCGCATCGATCGGACCGAGGTGACCTGGCGACTTCAGGATCCAACGATCGCCCTTGTGCCGGAACTGCATGTGCTGGAGGAAGCGACGATGGTGCTCGTAGGTCGGGTGCATGTCCTGCTCGAGAAACCAGTCGTCGTAGCGTTCGACGTCGAAACACATCTGGAACCGGATGCTCATGAAGGCCGAGGCGGTCGGCACGATGCATTCCTGCGGCATCAGCGCGCCAACGGGATGGATCGTCTGGAAGCCCGGTGCGAGGCGATTCACCTGATCGAAGCGAGCCTGGGTCGACTCGATTCGCGGGTCGTTCTCGTAGGTCGCCGTCTCGGCCGGTGGACAGGGTTGATCGATCTCCCAGGAGAGCGGAGCGCGGTTCGCGGGGTCTTCGGCCAGCAGGCCGTAGAGCAGCGTCGTGCCGGTGCGAGGCAATCCCAGAATGAAGAGGGGTCGGCGGATCTGCTCGTCGGCGATCGCCGGGTGGCGCTTGCGGTAGTCGGTCAGCTCGAGCCGATGGCCGAGCAGCTCGAGGAGCTGCCGGCGCGCGAAATAACGACCGAAGAGCGTGAGCCGTGCGTCGCGCTCGAGCGATTCGATCAGCTTGGCGAGCGCCGGCCGGAACGCGTCGTCCCCGAAGTCGTCGCACCCCGCCTGTCTGGCTGCAGCGCGCAGGAGCGACGCCGTGTCGAGTGGGATCGGCACGACACCGAGACGCGCGAGGCCACGGCCCAAAGCGTTGAGCGCTCTGATCGGCAGTGGCCTGAAGGGCTTGGCCAGCAGCGCCTCGTCCAAGTGCGGTTGACTCCTCGCGCTTCGTCGATTCCCGGTCGCTTCCGGATCGAGACGGCCCGGCCGATCGGCTCGGCCGGCGTGGCTACTCTGACTTCTCCGACGTCTCGTCCGCGTCCTCGGCGCGCTCGACCTCGACGAGCTCGCGCGCGAGACGGTCGCGAAATTCGGCCACGCGTGCGAGCTTGATCGCCTCGTAGCCCCGCACGATATCGGGTGATTCGGCGAGCGCGAGGACGGCTTCGAAATTTCCGTTCGAGAGGCTCGCCAGGGCGCGCCCGAGCGCCGCTTCGTATTCGCCCGGCAGCGACCGTTCGACACGCCGGACGTCGGCATAGCCAAAGGGGTCGAGCGGCGTTCCGCGCAGGAAGCGAAGCGCCGCGAGGGCACGCACGAGAGGCGCCGCCCAGAATCCGATCGGGATCTTCTTCTTCAGGCCGAGTGCGCGCAGGATCGGTGGATGGAGTCGCCAGGCGATGCGGCCTTCCCCGCCGGCGACCTCCCGCGCGGCCGCCTGACCGTCGGGGTCGACCATCAGACGCGCGACCTCGTACTCGTCCTTGTAGGCACGCAGCTTGTAGAGATTCTCGGCGACCGCTCGCACGAGCCGTCGACTGCCCGGCCGGACACGCTCCTCGGCGTCGCGTACGTGCTCGAGCACCTCGAGCCAGACCAGGGCCTCACGCCGCCCGCCCCAGGCTACGAGCTCGGACGCAAAGCGTTCTAGGACCGCAGGCTCGTCGAGCGCGGCGATGCGGGCGCGAAGCGGCTCGGGCAACACGCTTCGGGGGGCGTGCGCGGTCGCCACGGCGACTTCCGTCGTCGCCGCGCCTGCCGTCGCTCGCGCGCGCGAGACCGCCTCGGGATCGACGATCTGCAGGCGACCCCAACGGAAGGCGGCCACGTTCGCGGCCACGGCGACGCCGTTCAGGCCGATCGCCTCCTCGATCCGTTCGGGACCGATCGGCAGACAGCCGGCCTGAACGGCCATCCCGACCACGAAGAGATTGGCAGCCGTCGCCGAGCCGAAGAGGTCCTCGGTCGTCGCTGCCCCATCGGCCCAGAATTGCGCGCCGGCGCGCGTCCGCTCCGCGATTCGCTTGATCAGATCTTCGGGCGCGGGCAGCTCGACATCGAGGTGCGTGATCATCTCGCCCGTCGGCGTCGCGCTCGTCGAGCCGACGACGGTCGTCTTGTCGGGATGTCCCGTGAGCAGGCCCTTCTCCGACGCCGCGACGAGCTGGTCGAAGGCGAGCAGTAGATCCGCTTGCGCCTCGCCGAGTCGATTGGTCGCCGTCGGCTCGCTGCGGGATAGGCGCAGATCACTCACGACGGGTCCCGCCTTCTGGGAGAGCCCGATCTGGTCGAGGCCGCGAACGCAGTAGCCGTCGAGCATCGCCGCCGTACCGAGTACCTGGGAGACGGTCACGACACCGGTCCCGCCGATGCCCGTGATGCGCATGGCGAACTCGTCCTCGGGCACGATCGGCTGTGGCGCGGGCAGCTCGGCGGGTGGCTGCGGAGCCTCGGGGACGGCCGTGATCGGCGAGCCGAGACCGGACCGGGCGAGCGACGTGGCATCGCCTTTGCCGGGATCGCGCGCGGATGCTCCCCCCGAGACACGTCGTTCGAAGCGACCCATCATGCGTGCCCAGCGACCGGGCTCGCTCGTCGTGATCGTCATGAACGACGGGCAGTCGCCTTCGAGACAGCTGTAGTCGAGGTTGCAGGTCGTCTGGTCGATCTCGGTCTTGCGCCCGAACGGCGTCTGGATCGGCTGGACCGACAGACAGTTGCTGACCTGCCCGCAATCACCACAGCCCTCGCAGATTCGGTGGTTGATCGCGACGCGACGCGGCGGCATCGGGACGCGGCCCCGCTTGCGATCCCGTCGCGCCTCGGCGGCACAGCGCTGGTCGTGGATCAGCACGGTCGTCCCGGGTACCGCCGCCAGGACCTCCTGCGCCTCGATCAGGCGATCACGCGACCAGACCTCGACACCTGCGGGCAACGTGACGTTCGCATAACGCCCGAGATCTTCGGTCGTGACCAGGACCCGGGCGACGCCCTCGTTCAGTAGGTTCGCGGCGACCTCCGGTACGGCCAGGCGACCCTGCGGATCCTGCCCACCCGTCATCGCGACGGCGCCGTTGTAGAGCAGCTTGTAGGTCACGTTCACGCCGGCGGCGACCGAGGCCTGGATCGCGAGCTGGCCCGAATGAAAGTAGGTACCGTCGCCGAGATTCTGGATGAAGTGCTCGCGCTCGACGAATTCCGACATGCCGATCCACTGGACGCCTTCGTTGCCCATGCAGCCGAGCCCGCCGATATCGCCGACCCGCTCTTCGTCCATCAGCAATGCCATCGTGTGGCAGCCGATTCCCGCACCGACGAGCGAGCCCCTGGGCACCTGCGTGCTCCGATTGTGCGGGCAGCCCGAGCAGAAGAACGGCGTGCGCGCGACGGCGAGCGGCGGCGGCGGCGCGAGCTCCCGATCCGATGGCTTCGCGATCCGATCGCCCAATCGTGCCGACAGGCGCTGCCGCAGGACCGGGATCAGGCGATCCGCATCGAGCGCGCCGTGGCCGGGCACCAGCGCCTCCCCCGCCTCGGTCTGCTTGCCGACGACCCGCGGCGGATCGCTCGACGCATAGAGCGCGTCCTTGACGAGCGATTCGAGATTCGGACGCTTCTCTTCGATCACGAAGACCTCCGAGAGGCCACGTGCGAAGCGTCGGACCGTCTGCGGATCGAAGGGGATCGGCATGCCCATGGCGAGCAGACGAATGCCACAGGCGGCGATCGCTTCGTCGGAGCGCAGGCCGAGCCGCGCGAAGGCTTCGCGCACCTCCCGATAGGTGATGCCCGACGAGACGATCCCGATCCAGGCATCGCTCGGATCGACCGCGATCCGATTCAAGCCATTGGCTGCGGCGTACTCGCGCGCCAGCTCGTAGCGGACCTCGTAGATCTCGCGCTCGACCTCGATCGTGCGCGGTGTCAAGAGGTTGCCGTCGGCGTGATGTTCATAGACGCGACCGTCGACGCGCGGAACGACCGGCGCGAACGCGTCGGGCTCGAGATCGACCGTCGCCGTCGCATCCGCCACGTCGGCCACGATCTTGAGCGCCGTCCACAGACCACTCGCCCGCGAGAGCGCGATCGCGTGGCGACCCAGCTCGAGCGCCTCCGCCGGATCGCCCGGATAGAGCAGCGGCACGTGCATGTCGGCCAGCACGCCCGCCGAAGACGAGGGCACAGTCGAGCTCTTGGCGGCCGGGTCGTCGCCCACGATCGCGACCGCTCCGCCGTGCATCGACGTGCCCGCATAGACCGCGTGCCGCAGCGCGTCGGACGCGCGGTCGACCCCCGGCGCCTTGCCGTACCAGATGCCCAGGATTCCGTCGTAGCGGCAGTCTGGCTGGGCAGCGGCGAGCTGGGCGCCCATCACGGCGCTCGCGCCGTACTCTTCGTTGAGCGCCGGTCGACACACGATCGGCAGCTCGGGCGCGAGCGCGGCCGCCTGCGCGATCGCGCCGTCGTAGCCACCGAGCGGAGAGCCGGGATAGCCCGAGACGAAGGCCGCCGTCGTCCGGCCGCGTCGGCGATCGACGCGCAGCTGCTCGAGCGGCAATCGCGCGAGCGCTTGGATCCCCGTCAGGAAGACGCGACCCTCGTCGATGAGATAGCGATCGTCGAGCGCGTAGCGCCCGTCGCGAGCCGAAGTCCGCCTCATTCTCCCCCCGAACGTGGCGTCGATTTCGAAGCTTCGTCTTCTATCGTCCGAACCCGAGGATAGATCGAGAGTTCGAGGAGAGAAAACCCGCGCTGGCGAACGGCATCAGGCCCTCGGCACGACGCCGGATTCGAGGAGCATCCGATCGACGCCATCCCAGACGCGGCGCTCGTTCCTGAAGCTCACGTGGGTGCCTTCGTACCAGACGAGCTCGGGCTCCGCCCAGTGTCGCCAGAGGTCGCGAACCTGGTCGGGCGGGACGAGCCGGTCCGCGGTCGCAGCGAAGAGCAATCGGCCCGCGTGCGGCACGCGCGGCGTGAGCGCGAGCGGCGAGATCGGACGCAGGACGCGCGCGATCCGCTCGTAGTCGTAGCCGAGCGACTGCGCGTAACGCATCTGGTGGGGCGAGCCGTGGCGTTCGAGGATCCGCGGCAGGTCGGCGACCGGAATGCCGAGAATCGCACAGCGCAGGTCCTCCGCGAGACTGGCGAAGACGGCCGTCGTGAAGCCGCCGAGCGAGAGGCCGAAAGCGCCCACGTCGCCGCCGCCATTCTGCCCCCGTACCCAGGAGAGCAAGCGACGCATGTCCCAGACGGCCTGCGCCTCGGCGTGCAGCGTATCGACGACGTCGACCCCGAGAAAGCCACTGCCCGAATGCAGACCCAGGCGTCGCGGACCGTGCAGCGGCAGCACCGGCATCACGACGTTCGCCCCTGCCGCGTGGAACCGGGAGAAAATCCGGACGTCGATCGCGGCATGCCCCATCCGGAATCCGTTGGTCGCAACGAGCCACGGACGCGGCCCGCCGGGATGACGCAGGACATAGGCCCAGCCATCGCGGCACGCGTCGTAGCCCAACCATCGCTCACGGCCCGGCTCGCCTTCGGCCGGGGCATAGCCGCTCTCGAAGCGCAGGATCTCGACCGGCCGATTCGCGATCTCGCGCCGCTCGATCTCGGGATCCGTCAGCTCGGGCGGATGGACGTGGTAGGCCTCCGGCTTCTCGGCGATCCCGCTCGCCGCGAAACGTTCGTCCAGTCGGTCGATCTCGTCGATCACCCGCTCGATCGTCCCGTCGAGGGCGAAGCCCGTCGACTGAAACTGCTCGAAGCCCAGGATCAGGTCGTCGACGGCGACCTGGGCCGCGAGCCGCGCGCTCGCGTTGGGGACCGGCGTGCCCTCGGTGTGGGGCTCGAGCGCGAGCGCCACTCGGCCCGCACCCCAGCCGGCGAACAGTGCCGACGCCGCCAGTCCGAGCGCCGGTGCGAAGCCACAGAAGGCGAGTGATGGAATCGCCAGCAGGACGCCGATCGCGCTCGCGAGCGCCCCGGTCTGGTTGATCCGACGATCCCCCGGCCAGGCGAGCTGCGAGACTCCGACCCCGAGATAGATCGCGCCGACCGATGCCAGGATCGCGCCGAAGACGAGTCCCGAAATCGTGCCGGAGAGCATCGACCGGCCGGCCTGGACCAGCCAGACGAGAGCCGCCAGGAGGCAGGGGAAGGAGAGTTTCGAGAGGCGGGTCTGGGGAAGCAAGCGGACTCCTCGCGTGCCTGGGTGTCGGCGTCGAGACTATATGGCGCCGGCCGGCCCCGCTCGGCGAGAAGACTTCGCGGCGGCCGATCGGACGCGGCTCTCTCGGGCGCGGCGGCCCTTCTCCTATCGGCGATACGGCCACTCGCGCGCAGCGGAAAGCGCGGGCACGACGCATCCCGGCGCGTCGTCGAGCCTGCGGTCCCCACCGGCGGATCCGCGCCGAACGCGACCGACCGGTCGTTTCGTCGCCCGACAGAACCGATCCAAATGTGCGAGCGCAATGGGCTATTTCCCTTCTGTCCGACGTTTCGTCGGGGCTTGTCGGACCGGCCGCCGACGGGACGTCCGACCGCTCGGCCGAGCGCGCCTTGCTAACGTGCGCGCGATGCGAGGCGACCGACGTCCTGCGAATCCCCACCGCAACCGAGCCGTCGCCGCGATTCTCGCCGCGATCGCCCTCGTCCCGCTCGTCGCCGCGGTCGGGCGCGCGCAGAATCCGCTGATCGAAGCACTCGTACCCGAGGGCCCGCCCGCGGCCGAAGCGGCGGCGGATTCCGCGCCGAGCTCGGATCCTCTGCGCGAGATCGACGACGCCCTCGCCGAGGCGCGCCGTCGCGTGGCCAGCCTCGAACGCGCGCGGGGCGCGGGGGCTGTCGACACGCCTTCGCCCGCACTGGAGCTCGCGACCCGGCTCGTGAGCGTCCTCGAGCAGCGCCGCGAGGCGCAGATCCAGGCGAATGCGCTCGCGCTCGGGCGCTCGGCGATCGAGTCGGGACTCGCTCGGGATCCCAGTGAGATCGTCGGGATCCCGCCGCCCTTCCCCGTGCCGACGCTCGATGGCGTCAGTCAGGCCTGGCATCGCGAGGTCGAGCAGGAGCAACAACGCCAACGCGTGCTGGAAGATCGCCGGGCCAATCAACGCCTCTCCCGCGAACGGCTCACGGATCTCGAGAAGGAACGACGCCGGCTACGTGATCGACTGAGCGGAAGCGACAGCGAGGTCGAGCAGATCCGCCTCGAGTCCGAGCTTCGAACGCTCGACAATCGCGTCGCGATCGCGCGCGAGCAGCTCGCGCTCGCGGAGCAACGGGTCGCGAATGCCGAGACCGAGCTCGAGATCCAACAGATCTCGACGCGACAGGCGCGCAAGGCGCTCAGCTGGGTCAAGAGTCAGGTCGCACCGCGCGAATCCGACCTGAGCGACGCACTCGAGCGACTCGACCGCGAGCGGATCGAGTTGGATCGCGAGCTCGATCTCGCCCGCTCGCGCCTGGCCAACGCGGAGGGCGCGCTCCAGGCCGCCGAAGAGCGTGCCCCCGCCACCGTCCACGAAGGCGACGACGCGGCATCGAGTCGCGAGCTCGCAACCCGCCGCCGCGAGCTCGGCCATCGCCAACAGATCGTCGCGCTCCTCAACCAGCGGATCGAACGCCTCACGCGCATGCGCACGAGCTGGCAGCGCCGCTATGCCGTGCTCGGCGACCGCGTCGATCTCGCGGAGGTGCCGGGCTGGCGCGATGCCGCCGACAGCGAGCTCGATCGCTTGACGCGCTTGCGCAGGATCCACGAGGCCGAGCTCGCCGAGGCGCAGCTGGCCCTCGCCACGCGACTGCGCGAGGCGGCGAGTGCCGGTGGCCGCAGGCGCGCGGCTCGATTCGATGACCTCGAGCGGCTGATCGCCGTCTACGAAGGGGATCTCTCCTCCCTCGATCGCGCGATCGCGCTCGAAGATCGACTGCGCGTGGAGCTGCTCGCGCGCATCCGTACGCGCGATCTCGGCGAGCGCGTGCGCGGCCTCTTCGACTCGTTCGTCTCCTTCTGGAGCTTCGAGCTCACGACCTCCGGCGATCGTCCGATCACGCCGGGCAAGATCCTGATCGCGCTCGCCGTCTTCGCCACCGGGCTGTTATTGGCCCGTACGCTGCGTCGGGTGCTGTCGACGCGTTTCTTTCCGCGCGTCGGCTTCGATGCAGGCGCCTCGAGCGCCTTCGCCGCGCTCGCCTTCTACGCCCTGCTCGGTGTCGCCTTCCTGCTCGCGCTACGCGCGGTCAACATTCCACTGACGGCCTTCGCCGTCGCCGGCGGCGCGCTGGCGATCGGTGTCGGGTTCGGCAGTCAGACGATCATCTCGAATTTCATCAGCGGACTGCTCCTGCTCGCGGAGCGACCGATTCGAACGGGCGATCTGGTCGAGATCGGTGGCGTGCTCGGCAGCGTCGAATCGATCGGCCTGCGCAGCACCCGGATCCGCACGCCCGACAATTTTCACATCATCGTGCCGAACGCCTCGTTCCTCGAGAGCAACGTCGTCAACTGGACGCACGAGGACCCGGTCCTGCGCCTGCGCATCAAGGTCGGCGTGGCCTACGGCTCTCCGGTGCGACGTGTCGAGGCACTGCTCGTCCAGGCCGCGACCGAACATCCCCGCTCGCTGCCCCATCCCGCGCCGATCGCCGTGTTCGAGGATTTCGGCGACAGTGCGCTCGTCTTCGAGCTGCGCTTCTGGATCCGCTACGACCTCCAGACCGATCGCACGCGACTCCAGAGCGACGTGCGCTACCGGATCGAAGAGCTCTTCGCGGAAGACGCGATCGTGATCGCGTTCCCGCAAATGGACGTGCATCTCGACATGCCCGAACGAGACGCCGTCGATCGTCCGCGGGCGCAACGCGAGCAGGCCGATCGATCCGGGTGAACGCGCGGCGAGCATCCGGCGACGATCGTGCGCACGCCCGAGACGGGCATGCCCCGGGCTCTAGAGCCGGGCTGCGCCCGGCGCGATCACGGGGTGGATCGTCGCCGCCCGGGCTCCAACCAGCCCCTTCACGCCCGCCTCGAGTCCGGCGACCGACAGGTGGAACATGGGAAAGATGGAAGAGATCGTTCGACAGGTCGCCGACATCGCCCACTCGACCGGCCGATCGGGGTTCAGCCAGACCGAGCGATCGAAATGCCGCGCGAGGCGATCGAGCCAGACGAGCCCGCTCGTCTCCGTCTCGTAGCGCGGATTGATGTTGCCGCGCGACGACTCGAGCTCCGTCGGGTGCATCGCGGCATCCCCCACGATCATCAGCTTCCAACGCTCGCCGTAGGTGCGCAGCAGGTCGGCCGTCATGATCGATTCCGATCGCATCAGCCGACCCGTCTCGAAGACCCGCTCGTAGACGCAGTTGTGGAAGTAGTAGGCCTTGAAGTCCCGCAGCCCCCGCTCCTCGTGAAGTGCGGAGAGCAGCCGACTCACGGGCTCGAAATAGGGATCCATCGTCCCGCCCACGTCCATCAACAGCAGCAGCCGCACGTCGTTCTTCCGGCGGGGCCGGAAGACGAACTCGATCTCGCCCGCCTCGCGACAGGTGCGATCGATCGTGCCGTCGATGTCGAGCTCTTCGGGTCCGTCGCTGCGCGTGAGCTGACGCAGACGACGCAAGGCGAGCTTCACATTCCGCGTATCGAGTGTGACGTCGGTCCGGTAGTCCGCGAACTGACGATCCTCGGCGACCTTCATCGCCATCCCCTTGCCACCCGGTCCCCCCACCCGCAGGCCGGTCGGATGTTCGCCGCCATGACCGAAGGGGGAGCGACCGCCCGTCCCGATCCATCTCGATCCGCCGTCGTGTCGCTCGGTCTGCTCGGCCATCGTCTCGCGATAGCGACGCATCAACTCGTCGAGATCGAGGTGTTCGAGGGCAGCCCGCATCTCGTCCGTCAGCTCTTCGAAGGGCTTGGGATCCGCGAGCCATTCGAGCAGCTCCGCCGGCAGCTCGACGACGCCCTCGATCCCCTCGAAGTAGCGGGCGAAGACGAGATCGAAGGTATCGAAGTCGCTCTCGCTCTTGACCAGACAGGCGCGTGCGACGTGATAGAAGCCCTCGATCCGGGAGTCGTGGAGGCCGGCCTCGAGACATTCGAGCAGCATCCGCCACTCCTGCAGCGTGCTCTTGAGGCCCGCTTCGCGGAGCGCATAGAAGAAGTCGAGAAAGAGCAAGAGTGGGGCCCCGTGCTGTGCCCGCGGCCGCCGCTATCGCCGCGCGCCGTCGAGCGCCTCGAAGCTCGAGGGGGGCGTGCCACCGCGTTCCTGGAAGGAGCGGATCGCGCGCGTGTCCTGCTCGTTCTTGAGTAGCGCGCCCATGAACGGAATCTCCGCCTCGAGCTCTGCTGGACTGGCGCCGGCGCGCAATAGGGCCGTGATCCAGTCGATCAGCTCCGAAGTCGACGGCCGTTTGCGCAGCTCCTTCTGGTCGCGCAGCCAGTAGAACTTCACGAGCACCTGCTCGAGCAGCTTCTGCTCGACCCCGGGATGATGCACGTCGACGATCCGGCGCATCTGCTCGACGTCCGGGAAGTCGATGAAGTGGAAGACACAACGCCGCAGGAACGCGTCGGGCAGCTCCTTCTCGTTGTTCGACGTGATGATCACCATTGGGCGCTCGCGCGCGACGACCTCGTCGCCGGTCTCCAGGACGGTGAACTGCATCTCGTCGAGCTCGCGCAGGATGTCGTTCGGAAACTCGAGGTCGGCCTTGTCGATCTCATCGATCAGCAGGACCTGGCGCTCGGCGGCGGAGAAGACGCGTCCGAGCGGTCCGAGCCGGATGTAGCTGCGGATGTCCTTGACGTCGCCCTCGCCGAAGCGCGCGTCGTTCAGTCGCTGCACCGTATCGTAGACGTAGAGGCCGTCTTCGGCCTTGGACGTCGACTTGATATGCCAGGCGTCGAGCGGCATGCCGAGACCCTCGGCCACGTGCCGGGCCAGCAGGGTCTTGCCCGTACCGGGCTCACCCTTGACGAGCAGCGGGCGTTCGAGCGCGAGCGCGCAATTGACCGCGTCGATCAGAGCGCGTGAGGCGATATAGCCCTGCGTCCCCTCGAATCGTTCGAAACGCGGAGCGGAGACAGCATCGGCAGCAGCGGAATTCGTGCTCATGTCTCGGGTCAGGCGCGCTCGTGGACCAGCAGCTTCTTTTCTTCGCCGAAGAGCACGGCGATCTTGCCGCGACCTACGACCCCCTGGACGACGCCCTCGCCGAGCTTGGTGTGCGCGATCCGGTCACCCGGCTCGAAGGACTCGCGGATGTTGTAGCTGCGCACGGGCCGCGTCAGGTCGGCCTCGACGATCTCGTCCGCCGGATCGACCTTCTTCGGCTTGGGCTTCGGCTTGAGCTTCCCCGCACCCGTCTCCCAGGCCTTCTCGAGCGAGATCGGACCCGACAGGACCGCACCCTCGTCGTCATAGTCCCAGCCCGGAGTCCCGTCGGTCGTGAGACTCGCGAAGATCACCTCGGTCCCGATCGACTCGCCGATCTCGCGTGCGATTCGTTCGAGCTCGCGGATCCAGCCCGCGCCCTTCTGCGCCTCGCGCTTGCGGCACAGGTGCCAGTAGCGCGCGCTCGCCGCCAGGATCACGGCGGGAGCTTCTTCCCCGATCGCCTTGCCGGCGCGGTCTGCGATCTCCGCGCGGAACGCGTCGCGATTCGCATCGACCGCAGCCGCGTGGGCCAGCGCCTGGAGGAAGAGGCGCAGCGGCGTGTCGCCGGCTCCACTGCGGGTCGCATCGGGCTCGAGGTATTTGAGCACGGCGACCGCGACGCGATCCTCGCCGATCACCGCGAGGAGCGGGATGTCCTCGATGCCCGCGTTCGGGTCGGCCGCGCCCTTCTCCTTGTCGGGCGCCGCCGTCTTGATCGGCACACAGTGGTCGACGATCGTGAGCGTCTCGCCCGTTGGCAATTCGAGCATTTTCGTGCCCGCGCCACCCGCACTGCCGGAGGCGCCGCCGGGGTTCGCGGCCTCCGAGCTGCCGGATACCGGTTGGGGGGTGGGTTGCGCAGACGGGTCGTAGAAGCGGGCGATCGCTTCGGCCAGGTGCTTCTCATCGCGCCCGTTCTGACGCTGCTTGGGCTTGCGGCCGACACGCACGTTCAGATGGGCCAGGCCTTCGGCGGCTCGCTTCGGCGCATTCGCCACCTCGGTCTGGTAGTCGGCCTCGAGCGACGCTCCCGTCAGCTTCTCCGCCGCGGCGCGGAATCCCTTGGCTTGCTTGACGTCGCGATCGGTGGCGAGGCTGACGAGCGGATGCTGACTCACGTTGGACTCCTGGGCGGGCGAGCGTGGCCGAGGGGATCCAGACGAGGCGGGTGCTGGTGACCGGAGCCAGGGGATCCGGGAGCCGGGTTCGTCGGAAAACCGGCGCGACCGTCGTCCGCGTCCGAATGACATCGAGGCCCCATCGTGGTCCGAGGGGCCTCGAGGGGACGTTAACACCGCTCGTCTCAGATTTCCCTCTGAGGCGACGAGATCCCCTGGGGGTTCAATGCGGGTCGTGGTGCTGCCGGGGAATCCCGCTCGGGGCGGGCCATCTCAGTCCTCGGAAGAATCGGCCGGGGACTCCGGGCGCAGGCGCAGCTCGCCGGAATCGAGCTCGAGGACCAGCTCGAAGGGATCGCTCGCGGATCGGAAGAGCGTGGCGGCGAGGGCGGCCTGATGTTCGGTGTGGCTCTCCGGCTCGCTCGGCCCGGACCACCCCGTACGCGGGAGCGGCGACTCGCCCTTCGAACGCTCGCGATCCAGCTTCGACATCCCGGTCCGATTCCCCCGACGACGGCGCGACCCGACCAGTGCACCGGATTCCCTCCGACTTATCGCGACGCACTCGGCGAGTCTTGAAATCTTTTCGTTCGTTTGCGGTCGGATCCCGCGCATTCGCCGATCCCGCGTTCCCATCTACCGTGACCGCTACCGCGAGATTGCATTCGCCTCCCGGCGAGGACGTCGACGATTCAATCTGAAACCGACCGTCGGCTAGACAGAATGCGGGCGACGGACGAGACTGCCGACGTGCACGCGCCCCGTCCCGCATCGAGCCGACCCCGATCACGCGCCACGCGCCCGCGCCACGCGTTCCGACGCGCCGCGGTCGCCAGCGGGCTCGTGTGCTCGCTCGTCGCAGTCTCGGGCTGTGGGGCGTTGCTCCTGGTCGGCGGAGCGGGTACGAGCGCGATCGCCTTTGCGACTGGCGAGCTGCGGTCGACGGAGCAGAACACCCTCGTCGACCTCGATCGTGCGGTCGCTCGCGCGATCGACACCCTGGGCTACTCCGAAGCCGAGGCCGAGCGCGACGAGAATCGCGTCGAGTGGCACGCGAAGACACCGAGCGGCGATCCGGTCGAGATCCGTCTGATCGGCGAGGGCCCCGAAGAGACCGAGCTCAGGATCCGGATCGGTGTCTTCGGCGACGAGGCGCGTTCGCGTCTGGTGCTCGAGCAGATTCGTCAGTCACTGTGAGCGAGCGGACGGGGCGGGACCAACCTCGGGAGTAGGCGGGCTTGGAAACCTCTCACGGTCTGCTCGAAGCCGTCATCCTGCTCGCGCTTGCCGCGGCCGGTCTCGCGGCGACGGAACGACTACGCCTGCCCTCGATCGTGGGCTTCCTCGTGGTCGGAGCGATCGCGGGCCCTGGAGCGCTCGGCCTGGTCGACGATCCCGAGCGCGTCCGCGAGCTCGCGGAGCTCGGCGTCATCTTCCTGCTCTTCGAGATCGGCCTGGAGCTCCCGATCGAACGCGTGCGGTCGCTCTGGCGGACGGCCGTCGTTGCCGGCGGCTTCCAGGTCGCCGCCACCCTCATCGCGGTCGCCGGAATCGCCACTGCGCTCGGCCTCGCCGGGCCGACGGCGGTCGTGATCGGAGCCTGTGTCTCGATGTCGAGCACTGCGATCGTGCTGCGTCTGCTCTCGGACGAGGGCCAGATCGACGCGCCCGCCGGACAGCTGGCCGTCGCCGTGCTGCTGATGCAGGACCTCGCGATCGTGCCCTTCCTGCTCGTCGTGCCACTGCTCGCGGGCGCCGAGGGCGGCGTCGCACCGCTCCTCTTCGCGATCGCGCGCATGTGTCTCGCGCTCGCCGTCGTCGGCGTGAGCGTCTGGTTCCTGGTGCCGCGACTGCTCGACCGCGTCGCCCGCACCCGGGGCGGTGAGCTCTTCAGTCTACTCGCCCTGCTCGTCGTCCTGGGATCTGCCCTGGCAGCCGAAGCACTCGGGCTGACCCTCGCTGTCGGCGCCTTCCTGGCGGGTGTCGCCGCGAGCGGCTCGCCCTACGCCCACCAGCTCTTCAGCGAAGTCGTCCCCCTCCGCGGCGTGCTGCTCGGCATCTTCTTTACCGCGGTCGGCATGTTCTTCGTTCCAGCCCAGGTCGCGGCCGCACCGGGAACGCTGTTGCTCGACGTGACGGCCATCCTGCTCGGCAAGACCGCGATCGTCGTCGTCGCAGGATGGCTACTCCTGCGACGATCGTTGCGAGTGAGCCTCGAGGCGGGCTTCGCGCTCTGCCAGCTCGGCGAGTTCGCGTTCGTGCTGATCGGCGTCGCCGAGCAGGCGGGACTCGTCGAGCCCCTGCTACAGCAACGATTCATCGCGGCGGCGATCGTGACGTTGCTGATCTCCCCCTTTGCGATCCGCTACGCGCCCGACCTCGCCGGGGCGATCAGCGAGCGACTGCGTCACCCGGGCGCGCCGCTGCGCGGCGGCGACGAGGGCCATGGCGAGGAATCGACGCCCGATCGCGTCCTCGTGATCGGCTACGGCCCCGCCGGCCAGACACTCGTCCGGCTGCTCCGCTCGCTCGACGTGCCCTTCATCGCGGTCGACTCGAATCCGAGCGCTGCACGCGAGGCCAGTCTCACCGGTGAGCCCGTGATCTACGGCGACGCGACACGACCACAGCTCCTGCGCCAGCTGCGCGTCGACCAGGCGCGCCTCGTCGCGGTCGCGATCTCGGACCCGTTGGCGACGCGACGCATCGTGTCACGGATCCGCGCGATGGCACCCGAGGCGCCGATCCTGGCCCGGACGCGCTACGTACGCGAGGTCGACCAGCTGGGCATGGCCGGCGCCGACGAGGTCGTCGCCGAGGAATTCGAGGGCAGCATCGAGCTGGTCGCGCGCGTCCTCGAGCGATTCGAGGTCCCGACGGGCGCGATCACCCGCTTCACGGAGGCGTTGCGCGAGGAGGGCTACGGCGCAATCCGCGCACCCGCCGCCCTCCCGATCGATCCCTGGCTGATGGAGCTGCTCGACCACAGCGACACACAATGGGTCGATGTTCCCTGGAGCGTGACCGATCGCCCGACCCTCGGCCAGCTCGATCTGCGCGCGAGAACGGGTGGCTTCGTGCTCGCCGTAGAACGCGGCACGACGAGCCACGCGAACCCGCCTCCCGATTTCGCACTCGAGGCGGGGGACCGGCTGCTCGTCCTGGGCGGCGCGGAGGAGATGGCACGCGTGCGCGCGCTGCTCGAGGAGCGATGAACGTGTCGACGCGCCGGCCCGTCGCGATCTCCGATCTCCCCTAACACCGACGTGCCGTCGCCGCCGCGTCGGATCCCGTCGTAGGGCCGCCGACGCCGGCTGTGCGCGGAAGCACGGCGCGCACGCCCTGCCGACTTCGGTCGGGCGCGCTGTGCTACTCCTGTGGCCGGCTCGGCCCCGTGATCAGTCTGGCGCGCTACCCCCCGGCGCGTTCGATCTTCGTCCCGGTCTGGAGTCTGCTCGCGATGTCCGAAACCCCCTCGACCTCTTCCGACGCCTCCGGTGCC
Organism: Myxococcota bacterium; assembly: GCA_965223565.1. Classification (GTDB taxonomy): domain Bacteria; phylum Myxococcota_A; class UBA9160; order UBA9160; family UBA4427; genus UBA4427. Next base: position 691,621 of record CBDCWV010000016.1, read on the forward strand.
GTTCGTGCCTTCGATGCGATCGAACCGCTCGCGCGACCTTCGGATACCTTCGCCCGCCGCCATCTGGGACCTCGCTCGCGGGACATCCCGGAGATGCTCCGCACGCTCGGCGTCGATTCGCTCGAGGACCTGGCGGCTGCGACCGTACCGGCGTCGATTCGCGCGAAGCGCCCGCTCGTGCTCGACGGGTTGCCCGATGCGCCGCTCGGAGAACGTGAGCTGCTCGCGACGCTCCGAGAGATCGCCGACGAGAATCGCGTCTTCCGCAGCTACCTCGGTCAGGGCTACCACGGCGTGATCGTGCCGGGCGTGATCGCGCGCAACGTGCTCGAGAATCCGGGTTGGTACACGCAATACACGCCCTACCAGGCCGAGATCTCCCAGGGGCGCCTCGAAGCGCTCCTGAATTTCCAGACGATGGTGGCGGACCTGACGGGTCTGCCGCTGGCCAACGCTTCCCTGCTCGACGAGGCGACGGCCGCGGCCGAAGCGCTCGGGCTTTGTCGTGCCGTCGCACGCGGCGAGAAGAAGAACGCGTTCTTCGCCGCGCACGATTGCCATCCGCAGACGCTCGGCGTGCTGCGGACGCGCGCAGAGGGACTCGGTGTCAAGTTCCACGTCGGCGACCCGGCGACGGCCGACTTCGAAGCGCTCGGCGTCTGCGGCATCCTGCTTCAATACCCCGCGACCGACGGACGCGTCGTCGACCCACGCGACGCGATCGGGCGCGCCCACGCGGCGGGCGCATTGGTCGTGATGGCCGCCGACCTGCTGGCGATCACGTTGCTCACGCCGCCGGGTGAGCTCGGGGCCGACGTCGCGATCGGCACGACCCAGCGCTTCGGTGTGCCGATGGGCTTCGGCGGTCCTCACGCCGCCTATTTCGCGACGCTCGAGAAGCACGCACGCCGACTGCCGGGCCGGCTGGTCGGATCGTCGAGGGATCGGCAGGGTCGGATCGCCTATCGACTGGCGATCCAGACACGCGAACAGCACATCCGACGCGAGAAGGCGACGAGCAACATCTGCACGGCGCAGGTGCTGCTCGCGATCCTCGCCAGCATGTACGCCGTCTACCACGGGCCGGTCGGCCTGCGCCGCATGGCCTCGCGCATTCGCTTTCTCACGACCTGTCTCAAGCGCGGCCTGCTCCGCCTCGGTCACGAGGTCGACGATTTCAACTTCTTCGACACGCTGCGCGTGCGGCCGGTCGGGCCCACTGCCGAGCAGGTCCTCGCGGCCGGCTGGGAGCGTGGTCTGAACCTCAGACTCCACCTCGAAGCGTCGACCGGGGCGGCATCCGATGCGCGGGACGATCGGCATTCCGCTCCGACCGCCAGGACGCATGCACCCGACGGCACGCTCGGGATCTCGCTCGACGAGACCACGACGGCCGACGACGTGCTCGACATCCTCGCCTGCTTCGCCGACGACGCGAAACGTCCGCTCGATTTCGGGCTCGCCGAGCTGACCGCGACAGGCCTCGAGACGGAGCCGCTGCCCCCCGAGCTATCGCGCACCTCGGCCTTCCTCACGCACGAGGTCTTCTCCCGATACCACTCGGAGACGGAGATGCTGCGCTACATCCGGCGACTCGAGGCGAAGGATCTCTCGCTCACGACGTCGATGATCCCGCTCGGGTCGTGCACGATGAAGCTGAACGCGACCGTCGAGATGATCCCGGTCACCTGGCCGGAGTTCGGCGATCTCCACCCGTACGCGCCGGCGGATCAGGCAACCGGCTACTCGATGTTATTCGAGCAGCTAGAGACCTGGCTCGCTCAGATCACGGGACTGCCCGCCGTCTCCCTGCAGCCGAATGCCGGGTCACAGGGCGAGTACGCCGGACTCCTCGCGATCCGCCGCGCGCTCGAAGCGCGGGGCGAAGCGGAACGCGACGTCTGCTTGATTCCCGTCTCGGCCCACGGCACGAACGCGTCGAGCGCCGTGATCGCGGGCTTTCGCTGTGTCGCCGTCAAGTGCGACGAGCGCGGGAACATCGACGTCGGCGATCTGCGCGAACGCGTCGACGAGGTCGGCTCACGACTCGGCGCCTTGATGATCACCTATCCCTCGACCCATGGCGTCTTCGAAGAGGCGGTGCGCGAGATCTGTAGCGCGATCCACGAGGCCGGCGGACTCGTCTACATGGACGGGGCCAACATGAACGCCCAGGTCGGACTGACTTCGCCGGCCGAGATCGGGGCCGACGTCTGCCACCTGAACCTGCACAAGACCTTTTCGATTCCCCACGGTGGCGGTGGACCGGGCATGGGACCGATCTGCGCCGGAGAACACCTGCGCGACTACCTGCCCGGACACCCGGTCTTCGGCACGGGCGCGGTCTCGGCCGCCCCCTTCGGCTCTCCCTCGATCCTGCCGATTTCATGGGCGTATATCGCCTTGATGGGCGCGACCGGACTGACCCGCGCGACCCAGATCGCGATCCTGAACGCCAACTACATGGCGCGACGACTCTCGGATCACTATGACGTCCTCTATACGGGACCCGGTGGCCGGGTCGCGCACGAGTTCATCATCGACTGTCGCCCCTTCGAGCGATCGGCAGGCGTGAATGTCGAGGACATCGCCAAGCGCCTGATCGACTACGGGTTCCACGCCCCGACCATGTCGTTCCCCGTCGCAGGAACGCTGATGATCGAGCCGACCGAGAGCGAATCGAGAGAGGAGCTCGATCGCTTCTGCGAGGCGCTCGTCTCGATCCGCGAAGAGATCCGGCGAATCGAACGCGGCGAGCTCGCGTCCGAGGATTCTCCACTCGCGCACGCACCGCATCCCGCAGAGCTCGTCTGTGGGGACCACTGGCCCTACGTCTACGGTCGCGAAGAGGCGGCCTACCCCGCGCCCTGGACGAGACGGCACAAATTCTGGCCGCCTGTGTCGCGTATCGACAACGCCTGGGGCGATCGCAATCTCGTCTGCACCTGCCCCCCGCTCGAAGAGCTGATCGATTCCGGCGCGCCCAACTCGGATTGAGCGACGGGACTCGGTCGCCGCACGAGCGCCGCGAGGGCGTTCGCCTCCGCTTGCACACGTGCTGCACATGACGGCGCCCGCGAGCTCGCGTCGCGATGTCGCTCGAGCCCTGACCTCGAAACCCCCGCCAGTGCTACCGTCTGCGGTTCGATTCAGACGGGAGTACCCGCGTTTTGGGCGACCCAGATTCCATCTCCACCCTCCTCTGGTCGACCGACGCGGCGACCCAACGCGCCATCTGGCTGGTCCTCGGCGCGGCAGCCCTCGCCGCACTGCTCGTGTACGGCCCGCTCGTGCTGCGTCTGCTGCGCCTTCACTCGCTCGAACGAAAGCTCCGCGCACGGAGCCGGGATTGGCAGCAGGCCCGATCGATCGACCAACACGAAGCACTGCGCGACGCGATCCTCGGTACGCCGCTCGAGCCGGCCTTCGACGATTTCGAGCGACGCTGGACGACGGCGCAGCTGCGCGAAGCCGATGCGCGCGCGCCGATCCGCTTGATGGACGTCTTCGACGACCGTCCGCTGCTGCCCTTCGGGCCGCGGCGGTCCCTGCTGCCGATCCTGCCGGGTCTGTTCCTCGGCCTCGGTGTCTTCGCAGCGTTGCTGGGTCTGATTCCGAGTCTCGCAGCGATCTCCGCGGGTGCCGCAGCGGATGGTACGGCGGTCCTCTCGCCCGGCTCGCTACCCGCGCAGCTCGGCCTGGCGCTGCGCGCGACCGCCTGGGGATTTCTCTGCGCGATCTTCGCCTCGCTCTGCGGCCGCCTGATCGACGGCGGCTTCCACGCACGCAGCCGCGGTCTCGACGCGCTCGTCGAGCGGGCCTACGGAGCCGTCTCACCGGGTGAGCTGGCCGAGATCACCCGCCAGGCACAGCAGTCGAGCCTCGACACGCTGGGCAAGGAGCTCACGCTCTTCGCGAACGAGCTGAACGAGCGGCTCGACCGCGGACTCCAGCGAATCGAGCAGTCGTCCGCACGCTCGGCGAATCTGGTCTCGCAAGAACAACGCGGCGCCCTCCACACCGTCGTCCAGGAGCTCTCGCTCGCGGTGCGTCAGGGCGTCGAGCACCACCTGAGCGAATTGCGCGGCGCACTCAGTCGCACGGTCGAGCATCAGACCTCCGTGACCAGCGCGCTCGCCGAGACCTTCGAGCAGATGGTCGAGAACGCGAAGAGCCAGGATCGCGTGGCGCGAACGCTGGGCGAGTCGGCCGGCACGGTCGAAGCGGCCGCCCGCTCGATGAGCGATACCGCCGGCGAGATGCAGCCCGTACTCGAGCATCTCGGCACGACGAGTCGCGCCCTCGCGGATACCGCCGAGCGGATCGGCGACACCCAGACGGTCGTGGCCCGCACGGCCGAGGGCGTTCGCAGCTCACTCGAATACGCCGCCAGCGGCGTCGACGACCAGCGTCAGTTCATCGAGCGCTCGCTCTCCGAGATTCGCCGCTCGCTCGTCGGTCTCGGCGACGGACTCGGCGACAGCCTCCAGCGATCGCTCCGCGAGGTGGACGACGTGCTCGGCTCGACCGTCGGCCAGCTACGCGACACGCTGGCCGAGAGCAACGAGACGATCGAACGCTTGGCCGGACCGATCCGCGCGGCCGAGGGCTCGACGCGCGAGACCCACGTCGCACTCGATCGGGTTCGGACGGAGGTCGAGGCACTCGGTCAGTGGATGAATCAGGCGGCCAAGCCGCTTCGCTCCGGTCTCGTCGAAGTCGAAGGCCGCGCCGAGGACATCACCCGGGCGATCACGGAGTTCGCCAACCACACGCGTCAGATCGACAAGACGATGCAATCCCTGCGCGACGAGATTCACGAGGAGAGCCGGCGCCTGCAGGGCTCCGGCAGCGATCTCGGCCGCAAGCTCGCCGCCACCAGCGACGCGCTCGGCCTGCTCGACGGAGCCGGGCCGGACCTCGGGCGACACGCTCGATCGGATTCCTCGAGCGCCACGCGCTCGCGACATTGGGCGCCGGCGCCGAGTAGCCGCGAAGCGGCGAGCACGGAGGCGGCGAGCACGATCGGGAGCGGGCGCATTTCCGGCGAGGCGGCCGAAGCGCGAACGCGCGACGGCGGCGAAGCGGCCGACGCCGATGACGCCAAGACGGGCAAGAGCAGCCAACGCAAGAGCGCCAGGAAATCGAGCGACGCGACACGCGACGAGAGCGCGCGATCCACGGGTCGCAAACGCAAGGCGAAGTCTTCACGCCGTGCCAAGCAGGATCCGCCCGCAGAGGATCGCAGCCTGGCGAGCGCGACGACGGTCGCCATGCCGCTCGTCGCACAGCCGAACGAGGCGGCGGGGGGCGACCGGGTACGGGGCGCCGTCGCGCACGACGACGGCGCGGGCTCCTCCGGGCGCGATCTCGCGCTGTCGGGCTATCGCGTCGGAACACCCCGCGCGCAGGGACCCGACCCCTACGAGCGATTCGACCGACCCGAAGAAGCCGACGCGCCACCCTCGAACGTGCATCCCTTTCCAACCCGGGACCAGGAGCTCAGTGACGACCTGAAGCTCTCCGGCCTGTTGGGTCCGAGCGGACCGGCGGACGTCGACGCAGAAGACGACACGCTCGACATGCCCGCGGAGGGCGAGGGCGCGACCGGCTCCTCGGACGACACGGAGTAGTCGTTGGCGACGCGATTCCACGGACGCGGTCGAGGCGATCGGCCGGCGCGCGACACGAGCGACGAGGTCGCACTCGGTGCCGGCCTCGGAGAGTCCGGGCTCGGTGAATGGTGGGCCGCGATTGCCGTGCTCGCCGTCGCGGCACTCGCCGTCGTCGCGCTCTCGGGCAGTGCGCAGCCAGAGCCCAGTCCTGAGCCACGACCCGATCCGACGCCTGATCTGCTGGCCGCGATCGAGCCGGCGACCACCTCGCTCTCTGCGATCGAGGCCGGTCTCCGGTCGCTCTGCCAGGCACCCGTTCTATTGGCCCTCGAGCTCGAGCCCGACTGCGAAACGGGCGTGATCACGATCAGCGATCCGCTCTTCGCGGGCTTCGGGAGCGCGGAGCTCTCGCCCGAAGGCGCGGAAGATCTGCGCGCGGCGATGCGCGTCTATCTCTCGCGATTGCGCAAGCTACCTGCACTCTGGAATGCGCTCGAGGCGATCGAGTTCAGGGGGCATAGCGACCCACGCGCAGCGCGCCGGCCGTACACGACGAACATGTACGACTCCCAACAACGCCCGCTCGGGGTGTTGATCTTTCTCGTCGGGCGAGATGGCCTCGCTTCCAAGGACCGCAGCGACCTCGAGCGGCTCGCCATCGTCTCTGGCGCCTCCTTCTCCCGCCCACCTGCCTCGTGCCCGGAGCGTACGCGCGAGTGCTACCCACATTGGCGTCGGGTCGAGATCCGTCCCGTGTTCTCCGAGTCGAAGCGTCGCGAGGCGTGGGCCGACACGCTCGATGCGGTTCGTCAGGCGACCGCACGCGCCGCCAGCGACGAGTCCGGCTGAGGCGGTCGCGTCGACTTCCTTTCTTTGGGTATGCTCTGCGAGCTTTCAAGTCATGGAGACCTCGATGAATCGCGTCCCTTCGTCCAATGATCCCGCCAGGAATCCGTCGGACCTCCTCCCCCGACTCCGCAGAGTGTCGGTGCTGGTGCTGGTCCTTCTGATCGCCGCCGCGCTCTCGACAGGGTGCGACTCCGGGACGCAGGAGCCCGAGGCGCCCCGACCCGAGCCGACACAGCCGAGCACACCCGATCCGGTCGACGAGACCCCGGAGCCCGAGCCGATCGTGCAACGCGAGACGCCCTCGGACGGCTCGATCGCCGCGGATCGATTTCCGACGGAGCTGCAAGAGGGCATCACGCGCGAGATCCCCGACAACTTCCCGTCGACGATCCCGATCTATCCCGGCGCACAGCCGGCACAGGGCCGCGGGGCCGACGTCGACGGCAGCGCTCGCTCGGGCGTCCAGCTCCTCTCGAACGACGACCCCGCGACGATCCACGGCTTCTACGAGGCCGAACTGAAGTCGCAGGGCTGGGAGATCGACGAATCGAAGGCCGACTCGATGTCGGGCTCGATCATGGCCACACAAGGCGACTGCAAGGCCTCGATGCTGGTCCTGCCCTCGCCGAAGGGCGGCTCGGACATCTTCATCGTCTCGCAGTGCTAGCGGCCAACGCGATGGCCTAACACGCGTCCGTATCGCTCGCCTCGATCGCACCGGGTCCGAAGTCCTCGGGTCGCAGGAAGCGATCGATCCGGTAGAGCGAACCTCCGCCGGTCAGCTCGCCGACCGGTGTGACCGGCAGGCCCGTCGGCACACTTGCGAGCGTCTGCTCGGAGACGAGCACGCTGTTCGGCTCCGCCTGCTTCTGGATATGGCCGGCCGTGTCGAGCACCTCGCTGTAGGCGATGCCAGCGTCCAGGTCGACGAGCGAGACGCCCGTGTGCGCGCCGATCCGGAAGCGAAACGGCTTGCCGAGCAGGTTCTCGTCGCGATTGAATTCCGTCAGTCGCTCGAGAATCGCGCTGCCCGCGAGCAGTGCCGCTGCAGCCTCTTCGAAGAAGCACATCAGCTCGTCGCCGTTGCTGTTGAGGACCTGCCCCCGCCACTCTTCGCAGATACCACTCACGTAGGCGCGGAAGCGCTCGAAGGACACGATGATGTGCTCGGCCCGCTCGCCGTCGCCTTTCATCGCGCGTGACTCGACGACGTCGACGTCGAGAAAGCTGCCGAGCACCTGGTATTGCTCGATCTCACGCTCGAGCTCGATCTTGTGCTGCATGCGCTGGGAGAGGTCGGACGTGATCGCCGAATCCGGATCGAATCGGCGCTCGGCCGTCGCCAGCTCGACGCGCAGGGCGACTCGATCGGCCAGCTGGATCTCATCGCCGTTCATCAGCTCGGCGCGATCGAGCACGGGGATGCCGTTCAGCAGGGTCGGATTCGTGCGGCTGCGCTGGACGAGCTCGATGCGACGCCCCACGACCTCGATCTCGGCATGCAGCCGCGAGACACCGAGCTCAGCGATCCGAACGTCCGCGTCGTCGCCGCGACCGATCCGCGTCGTGCCCAATCGGATCGGGAATCGGCTGCCCTCGCAGGTCTCGCCGCCCCGCTCGATCTCGAGCCGCCCGAGCTCGATTTCCATCGGCCGGATGTCGGTCGCCTCCTGGCCGAGCCCGAGCGTCGAGACCGTGCCCTCCTCCACGGCCGTCGTCGCCGCGCCCGACGCCTCGGCTCCGAAATCGGTCGGCACCTGGCTCGCCGCCGATTCGCGAGCGGCGACCTCCATGATCTCGGTCAAGCCACTCAGGTTCATCCCCGCGCGAGCCCGCACGTCGATCGATACGCGACCCATCTCGATCCGGTCGCCGACGCGAAGCGTGGCCCGCGAGATCTCCTCCCCGTTCAGGTAGGTCGGATTCGCGGCCGAGACGATGTGCTCGATCGACGTGCCCCGCGCGTCGCGTCGGATCCAGGCCTGCTTGCGCGAGATGCTCTTGTCCTCGAGCCGCACGACGTGGGTCTCGCCGCTGGCGGGCTCGCCCCGTCCGACCAACACCTCGTCGCCCTCGAGCGTGAACTGGCTGCCCGCATCGACGCCCGCCACGACCAGGAGCTCCATGACGGGCCCCGGCGGCTCGCGCTCTCCCCGCTTTCGCCAGGCGTTCAGCCAGGTGGACACGTTTGCCTCCAGCGGCGAGGTCGATCCCGATCGAATCAATCCGGCGAAGACGATAGGTCGCTGGCCGATCCCCTGGAAGCCGGGCGGCGGCGGATGGGACCGCGGGTGGTCGGCGGGCAGACGGGCCTGCGGGGAGCGCGATTCAGCGCAGCGCGCGCAAGCTCCGCGCGAGCAGCTGGTAGGCGAGCGTCGCCACCGGTTGACGACCGCGACGGGCAGCGCGCACGAGCTTGCGCAGCTCGGCGTCCGTCAACATGACCGCGACGCGGTTCCGTCGCGCATCGGGCGACGGACCCTGGCCCGAGCCTTTGGGCCTTCCCGCACCCGGCCGTGCACCCCCCCAGCCATTCTTTCGAGCACGCTTGGTCGCCTTCGCCATTCCGACTCCCGTCCGGTGCCCCGGTGCTCGTAGATGCAGCACGGGACCGGACGGGATCCTGGATCGACCATGCGGAGCGCCCAGACGATCGGGCGAAGGCCAGATTCGCCGACCGGCGTTCGCCCGACGAAATCGATGCGCCGAGGCCGCAAATGCGACCATCGCTTCGGGCTACGCCCCCTCCGCGATAGCGCATCCCCACGCTTCACTCGCCGTCGCGACCCATCCGACTGCCCCGCCCCGTGCGACGCTGTCGCTTCAGCTGGCCGCGCCGCTTCTTCTCGTCGACTCTTCGTGCCCGCGCTGCGTGCGAGGGTACGGTCGGCTTGCGGGGCGGCGCCTGATGGAGGGCCAGCTCGACCAGCTCGCGCAGTCGCTCTCGCGCCGCCTCGCGATTGCGGGCCCGGCTGCGATGGCGATCGGCATGCACGATCAGGACCCCGTCGCGGGTCAGACGGGGTCGAAGCCGCGCCAGCAAGCGCTCCCGCGCCTCGGGCCTGAGCCCCCGGGAGTCGCGCAGATTCCAGCGCAACGAGACCCGGGTGCTCGACGTGTTCACGTGCTGACCCCCGGGCCCTCCCGAGCGACTCGCCAGCTCGACGATCTCGCTCGCGGGAATTCGATTGCCACTGGAAAGCACCAGATCCGCGCTCTGAGTCTCCGGACGATCGGTCATGACCGTGGAGACTACAGACTGCGCCACGATCAGCCGAATCGGTTATCGGGAGTCTCGCGTTCTCCGGGACTCGCCGCGTTCGCTCGCCGGGTGTTCGAGGGGTCCTACTTTCGTGAGCAAGTCCAAGCCAACCGCCGCAACCGAAGGCGTCGACGGACGCGTCGTCCTGATCCAACAGCGCGACGAGCTCGCCGACTTCGCCGACCTGCTGACCCGCCTCGGCATCCCGATCGAATCCCGCGGTGGCCGGCCGCTGCCGAGGCCGGGTGACGTCGCCCAGGCGGGCCTGATCGTGATCCCCGCCGGCCTCCTGCTCGAAGGGGGCGCGCCGAATCTCTCGCTGTGGCCACGCACGGTCGCGGTCGTCGACGACGCGAGCCGGACACTCCTCTCGCACCTCAATCGCGTCGGAGCCGCGCTCGTCATCCATCGACCGATCCACCCCCGCACACTGCGACTGCTGCTGCTCCACGAGATCTACCGCGGTCCCGAACGCCGCACCCGAAAACGCATCCTGATCGGCCATCCGATTCGCGTCGTATCGGGTCTGTTCAAGCAACGTGCCACGCTCTGCGAGCTATCACCCGATGGTGCCCGGATCGAATTGCCCGGCACGCCCAAGATCGGCAGCAAGCTGCGCATCCTGATCGGCAAGGATCTGACCGGCGGCAAGCCGCTCAAGCTCCAGGCGAAGGTCATGCGTTGTATCCGACCCTCCGGCGAAGAGGGTCGCAGAGACGCAGAAATCGGCGTGGAGCTGATCAACCCGAAACAGGATCGGCAAGCCATTGCCAGCGTGCTCCAACGCTACGCGCGCGGCCCGGCGGCATGGGCGGGAAAGTCCGCGAGTCAGACCAGCACGTCGGACACGCCCGTGCTCGCCTCGATCGACGAAACGGAGACGACGACGGACTCCGGCATCCGTGCGGACCAGGACGGCTCGGGACCCCCTGGTGAAACGATCGATCCCGAAGCGTCGGCCCGGCGGCTCCCGCCGAGCCATCGCCCGGCACGCAGCGAATCGCCGAACTTCATCAAGGTGACGGGAACGTCGCAGCGTCGCGACGCGACAATCCGCTCGGCTTCCGCAGAGGCCACCGCGAAGCCGACCGCCGCGCCAGCCAGCGCGGATGCGTCCGATCGACGATCTGAAACGCGCGTCACCTACGATCGCCGCGTCGTCGCACTCGGCCAGGAAGCGGCCCGGGTGCTCGTCGGCCGCGACCTCTCACACGGCGGCATGCGGATCGCCTCGAACGAAGCGATCCACGTGGGTGACGCGTTCCGGATCGCGCTTCACGGCGGGAGCGAGGCCGAACCGATCGTCGTCAATGCTACGGCCTTGCGCGACGACGGCGAAGACGGCCTGGTGCTGTCGTTCGGAGATCTCTCGGCGTCGCAGCGCGAGCAGCTCGACGAGCTGCTCGCGACCACCGCATCGATCCACTCGGTCGGCGACGAAGCGGACGGCGCCGGATCGATCGTCGTCGGCGAGATGCTCGACATGCTCGAGCGGGAAGGCGGCGAGGCCCATCCGGCTTAGAGCCCGTCCCAAAACCCCCGACCGAGTGAGCCGCGTGAATGTGGCCCGAGATCAAGGCGCGAAATCGCAGGCGTAGCCTTCGCTACTTCAAGATTTCGCAACGCCGAGATCGGGTCACAGGCGCGTGGATCACGACCGAGGGGGTATTGGGATGGGCTCTTAGCGTCGGAGCGACCCTTCGCATCCCACGGCCGAGTGGCGGGCCCGCGTGGGGCCCGCGCGATCAGTAGCCTTCCATCTGCTCGTCGAGCTCGGCGAAGGATCTGCGCGCTCGTGCCTCGATGAACGCCCGGAGACGATCCGACATGTTCTCCATGTCGCGCAGCGAATTCTCGAACGACTCGACGTCGAGCGACACCAGGACGTAGAGCTGATTCGTCGGCGAGACCCAGGACTTGTGGATCGTCGTGCCGTTCAACGTCGATCGGGAGAGCGAGATCGTCGTCGTCGAGAACTGCTCGGCCGACATCTCGGCCTCGCCGTCCGTCACCTGCTCCTGGAAGTCCTTGACCATGTTCTTGACCTTGGTCTCGAGCGTCCGACTGATCTCCGTGCGCGCGCGTGAGGTCGCCTTCGTTCGCGCGATCGACATGCTCTGCCCGATCGCGGCGTCACCGACGCCGCAGATGCGAGCACCCGCATCCGCGTCTTCCTCCGCCCAAAAGGCGGCACAGCCGTGCAGGACCCACTCGGGCGCCCCAGCGAATTCGTTCGGCAACACGTCCTCGGGCGCGAGCTCATCGGCGGAGTGACTGCAGCCGAAGCCCACGAGCGCGATGGCGCTCACGATCGCCAGCCTCAGGCAGGTTGCGAGTCTCGCTTCGCTTCGCCGGTCGGCGTGCTGCTCGAATCGCTGGGTTCGTCTCGGTCGCGGGGCTCGCGTGGGTCGCATGGTCAGGCTCGTTTCGCGTATCCGACGGCGGGATCCGGTTCACTCGAACCGATCTCCTTCGCACGGGATTCGGGTTCGTCGACGCTCGCGGGGTCCTTCGCGCGATCGCTGTCGACCGATACCCTTGAGTAGCGCAGTCGCTCCGACTGGTTTCGGCTGCTGCCCGCTTTTCGGTCGAATCTCCTCCCGACAAGAGCCACCGTTCGCCTTCTTGCCGATCGGATTCACATCCCCTTCCGCTGTTCGGGTGAGGCTTCAGTCGCTGGCACGAAGCGTCGATGCCAAGACCACCATGCAGCCATTCCAGTCCGACGGAAACTCGCAGAGCGGCTTCACGCTCGTCGAGCTGATGATCGTCGTCGCGATCCTCGGCGTCCTCGCGTCGATCGCGATCCCCCTCTTCACGAAGCATCAGCACCGCTCGAAATCGAGCGAGGCGAAGACCAATCTGAGCGCGATTCGAGTGGTCGAGGAAGCCAACTTCTCGGAGCACGGCGTCTATATCGCCGCCGCGGCCGAGCCGGCAGTGATTCCCGGGGCGTCTCCGGCCGACTTCGATTTCGCCGGCAGCGATTTCACCGCACTCGGCTGGAGTCCCGAAGGCAAGGTCTACTTCTCGTATGCGGTCGCCGTTTCGGCCGACGCGACCGGCTTCACGGCCGATGCCGGCGCCGACACGGACGGCGACGGGCTGATCCAGATCTGGGGCTACGCCGCGTCCGACAGCGGGGGCAATCGGGTCGCCGGGGCGCTCGGCTGCGACCCCGCGCTGCTCTCGCCCGAGGTCGTCGGTCGCTGTACGGCGAACGCGAACGTCTACTGAGGAAGTTCGCCGTGACCGCTTCCGGAGCTTCGTCGTCCACCACCTCGCCCGAAGACCCGCTCGCCGCCCGCGTCGCGCACCTGGCCGCACTCCGCTCGGCCTGGGGCGTGCTCGCACCTGCCGGCGTGAGCGAGAGCGGCGATGAGGTCGCGGCCAGCGGCCGTGCCCTGACCGAACACCTCGCGCGCATCACCGAGTCCAGGAGCGACTTCACACCCGATGCGCTCGTGGGCGTCGACAACCTGCTGGCGGAGTTCGAGACGACGATAAGGCGTGTCGCGCTGGAAATTCCGATTGCACAGCTGCGCAGTGTCCTGCCCCGATTCCGCGAGACCCATCGCCGCGGGTTGCTCGACCTGCTCGACGTCCTGATCGGCGAAGATCCGACGGGTTCGAACTCGATCGAAGCGCGCATCGGCGTCGTCGACTACCTCGTCACGCTCCTGTGCACGAAATCGGGCGCTGCCGCCGGCATCGTCCAGCTCGACCCCGCGACACTGACACCGCGCCTCGAATCGCTCTGCGCCGCGTCCGACGACCCCGATGACCCGAGTCTCCAGGAGGTCGAATCGGAGTTCTTCGCCGCGGCGACGATGGACGACGAAGCACTCCGCCAGGAGCTGCAACAGCGCACGCTGCGCAATCGCAAGGCCGAGCTCGGCATGCGTTACTTCGCACCACGGGTGCTGAGAGCGATCGTCACCTACAACGCGACGCTCCTCGTGCGCGTCGCCGACGAGATCGTCGATTCCGTCGACTGGGGCGAGTTCGCGACCGACAGCCGCCCGGACGCGGCGACCTCTGCGAGCTCGGTCTTCGATTCCGAGCCCCTGCGCGCGATCGCGACGGCCGTTCGAAGGCGCGTCGACGGCGATGCGCGCGAACCGAACCCGATCGACGCGATCGCCTGGGCGCTCGATCTCGACTATCTCGAGAACGCGGAAAAAAAGGCGCTCTCGAACGAGACCCTGGGCTGCCGCGAGAATCCCCTCGGCACGGCCATCCTCGTCGGTCTCCTCAGCCGATCGCTCGCGGTCCTGTCGATCGAGCTACAGGAAGCCGGCATCGCTCCCGACGACGTCTCCGACGCGTGGGTCGCCGAGCTGAACGCCGTGTTCCAGGAGGAGATCAACCGACACATCACGCAAGACGCCTACAAGCTGGCCTGCGCGCTCTCGGAGCTGAAGAACCGGTTCCTGTTCGCGCCACTGGCCGATCAGCTTCGGGATCAGCGCCAGTCCGCCCGCATGGCACCGCACTCGCCGACGCACGCGCCCGAAGCCGCAGCTTCCGACGCCCTGGATTCGACCGCGTCCGAAGACCGCGCGAGCCACGGCCCGCACCGCGACTCCGACGAGAGATCCCGAGCGGCGAGCGAGCGCGACGAGCGCAAGCGATCCGACCCTTCGATCCAGACCGCCCGTCCGAGCCGGCGCACGCCCGCCAAGCCGGAATCCGCGCGCGACCTCGTCCGCGACGCGCTCGAGCAGAGTCGACTCGGCGGCGCGAAGGAAAAGGAGCGCCTCTCCTGGCACCAGGTCCCTTGGGCGCGGATCGCGAAGGGCGGCGCATTCGCTGCGCTGTGTGGCTTGATCGCGGTCGTCGCCTTCACGAACCGGAATCCCGACCTCGAACGGCTGGCGCCCGAAGAGCTCGAATTTGTTTCCAGCTACCTCACACAGGGTGAGCGCAACGGTCGTGGCTCGGGCCCCGCTTTCGTCGGCACCCTCGACGAGGCCTGGAACGCGCTGCCGCTCGAACACCGGGAGATCAGCGCTCACGAGCTCGTGTCTCGCCTCCGCCGACGCGGTGTCAACCAGATCATGATCTACGACGCGGATGACCGGATCCGCATCCAGGCCCTGGGCGATCAGCCCACGCGCGTTCTCTGAACGGCCAGACGCCAGCGCGCTCGACACTGGGCCGAACTCTTGACAGCCTAATAGCCGATCGCTTCGCATAGCTGTGCAGCGAGCGGCTCGAGTGCCGGCTCGTCCGCGAGCGAGAGGAGTGAACGCGTGCAGCAGGCACGCGCGCCGGCGCGGGCCCGCGCGCGGTCGTCTGGCGGCAGCCAGCAGAGGATCCCCAGGTCGACGCCTTCGGGCGCGTGCGCCTCACGCCGACCGAGCACCTCGAGCCAGAGCCCGAGCGGCGGTCGATCGCGGACGTCGAAAAAGCCGCGGCTGGCGATCTCGGCCTCGCCCGTCTCGAGCGAACGACCGGGTCGGTAGAGGAGCCAGGCGGACGCCCCGTCCGCACCCGGGGAGGCGGGCAACGACTCGACCGGAGCGGTCAGAGGCAGCTCGGACCCGACGCGGTGCGCGTGGCGCTCACGATCGATCCGGTCGAGCAGCTCGTGCGCACCCGCGAGGCTCGGCGCCTGCTCGAGCTCGTCGAGCTCGCTCTCGCACGCGCCGACGAGGCGGGCGTGCAGACGCGGCTCGACGAGCGCGACCGGATCGATTCGATCCAGTCGTCGATAGCGAGCGACGAGGCGTACGAGCGCGGCCCCGTCGAGCGGTGGGAAGCTCGCCGGGGCCGGGATGCGCGCGAGCAGATTCGCCATCGACGTCTCGGATCGCGATTCAGAAATTGTCGTAGTCGTCGATCGCGGCTTCGAGCTCGCGCACCGATCGATCCGCCCGCCGGACCACGTCGGCATAGGCGCGACGTGCGTGTTCGAGCGCGTCGTCGAGATCGTTCTCCCTGTTCGGCACGCCGTACATGCGCGTTCCGTCGGGCGCTTCGAACTCGCGCGCACCCGGCTCGGGATCGGGCGCGGGTGGCCGGATCGAGGACGCCGGCGGCGCCGGTGCGGGCGGAGCCAACGTGTTTGCCGAAGGATCCCGCGGCGCTGCGGGCTCACTCTCGTATCCCGGACGCACGCCGCGCGTCGCGCCGGCGGTATCCGCTCGTGCGACCGTCGCGAGCCGCGCGACACCCTGGCGATTCACCCAATCGCGAACGGCCTGGCTGCGCAACGAGTAGTTGAGGCCCTCGAGCGGCAGACCGTCCTCGTTCAGCCGACGGACGAAGCTGTTGACGCCGATCAGGCGCGCGTGCCCGTCGAGCAGCGGCCCACCCGAGCTACCGGGATTGATCGCGGTATCGGTCTGGAAGATGTCGCGCGCTCTGTCGCGGCGCTTGCTCGAGACCGTGCCGGTCGTCAGGGTCCAGAGACCGCCGCCGCCCGGATGTCCGATCGCCGCGACGCGTTCGCCGATCTCGACCTCCTCGGAGTCGGCGAGCTCGATCGGTCGCAGGTCGGCGGGGGGATCATCAATCCGGATCAGCGCCAGATCGAGTGCGGCGTCGCGCGCCACGACGGTGACGGGATAGGGTCGGTCGAGGTCTCGCCGGTTGTTGCCCGTGATCGGATTCGGCTTGAGATAGGCGACGAGATTCGAATACACGCGACCCGGTCGACGTGCAGCGCGGGTCGCGTGGCTGACCACGTGGTCGTTCGTCAGGACGAGCCCGTCGCGCGTCAGGATCGTGCCGGCACCCGAGGTACCGCCTCCCTTCGCCTCGAAGCCGAAGATGAGTACCACCGACGGCGCAGCCTCGCGGTACACATCCGCCGCCGAAAACGCCGCGACCTGCCGTGCCGCGACCCCTCCGACGAGCGATACGACGAGCATGAGCACGAGACGACGCGCGCCGCGTCGACGATCCGCGAGCGCAGAGCAAGCGCCCCGATCCGACGGCGGGACTCGCATTCGATCTTCGCTTCCCATCCTGACTTCCACCTTCGATTCGTTCTCGGCAGGTCCCGACGAAGCCCGCCTCGGTCGTCGCGGGCGCCGGCGTGGCTCGACGGGGGAGATAGCTCCCCCACCTGCGCTGCGCACCGATTGCCGATTCCGCTGCGTTCGGGCCGAGGGCATCGGCCGCGACCGCCATGTCCTCCGCCGTCTCAGTGCCCCGGCTCCCGAGAATCGTTCCGCGCCTCGAGCGTCGCGGCCTCGCGCCCGAGGCCCTCGTTCATGTACGCCGCGAGCCGTTCGTCGAGACGACGCGCCAGATCCCGCTCCCCCTCCCAGCGCGCGCGCAGGCGAGCGGTCGCGGGCTCCGGATGGCGCTCTACGCCCTCACTCCGGGCGACCAGGATCGGCTCGTCGGGCGAGCCATCACCGGCGATCTCGGCCTCGCCTTCCCAGCGCACCTCGACCGCGCCCCGGCTGCGCTTCATCCGGCGCAGCCGCAGAACCGCTTCGATCGGTACGATCGTCGCCCCCTCGGCCGGGCCGACCTGGAAGCCGAGCCGCGTCAGGTTGCCGGCGATCTGCTCGCGCAGCTGACGCAGCGGCCCCATCCGGCGACCGCTGCGCGCGTCGATGTCCGCGGTTCGCACGACGAAGCTGAGCGCCGCTCGACTCGCCCGGGCGCGGGCGCGGAGTGCATCGGTCTCGATCGACCGCGGCGACAGACAGGACAGCCCGAGCACCCGGCCGCGCGAAGCCAGCGTGTCGAGCGCGAGCCCGACGCGCAGGGCACGCGTCGAACGGCGCACCTCAGCGAGCGGATTCGTGTCCGACGGCGCATCGGCTCCGGCACGCGTCGACTCGGCAGGCCGTGCGACCAGTGCGTCGAGCTCGCTCTCGAGCTCGCCTGCCAGGCGCCGGATCCGCTCGCACTCGGGCGCGCGTTCCAGAACAGCGAGCGCCCGAAAATCGCCACGTTCGGGATCGCTCCATTCGAGCGGCACGAGAACCGCTTCGGGCTCGCCCTCGCGGAACGCGGCGTCTCCGCCCAAAGGCACCGGCTCGCGCTGCGAACCCGCTTCCGTAGGACTCATGCGCTCGCTCGACGGCGTTTCCTCGAGAGTTCGTGTCGCGAAGACATTCTCGAGCTCGACCCGCGCGCGCGACCGTGCTTCCGCCGCAGAGGCGCCACGTCCGAGCGCGGTCACGAAGCGGTCCTTCGGATACGCGGCCGGCGACTCGCCATCGATCCAGGCCGGCGCGCCGCCGCCGGAGACACACGCGAGCGTCGTTGCGGTCACCAGTAGAGCGCCACAGAGCGCCCCGCCCGCGGAAGGGCGAGCCACGACCCGCCGGCAGCCTTCGCGATCCCGCTTCGCTCGAGAGAGGTTCATTTCCCGTCGCCTCCAGGCCACGCCGGCTCCTTACAGCCCGCTCTGTCTCATCGGCCGCTGTGGCCGGATCCTCGACTGATTCCGGCCGCGTGGGACCGATCAGCGCGGCGCGCCGGGGCTCCCTCCCCGCGCCGCCATCCCGATCGATCCACGGATGCGCGGCACGCGGGGCCCCGTTAGGTTCCGAGACAGCGAAGGGAAGCGAGCCGGCCACGGGGGGCCCGGCGGGGCGGGGCGCGAGAAGAGGACGGCCGACAATGCGATCCGATGCGATCGACCAGCTCCTGAGCCGCTACTTCGAGCTGCCGGCACGCGTCAGCTGGCGCGGCGCCCTGGCGGATTCAGCTCGCGGCACCTTCGACGAGGGGCGACTCGAGCTGTCGGGAGTGGCCGTCTGGGCCCTGCCCTTCGATCGACTGGTACTCGAATCCGATCGCTTCCAGTTCATGCCGGGGATCCCGGCCCGCATCGCGGCCTACTCGCCGCGGATCAGCATCTCGATCGACCAGCGGCAGCTCGATCGTTGGCTGGCACGGGCGCGGGCGCCCTTCTCTCTGCAGCTCGCCGAGCACGCGGTCGAGTTTCGTGCCCAGCTGGCCGGACTGCCGCTGATTCGCACCGAGACCGAGCTGCGGATCGACCGCGGCTGGGTCGTGCTCCAGCCCCGGCAGGCCGAGTTCCTCGGCATTCGCAACCGATTGGCGACGCTTTTCCGCACGTCTCTGCCGATTCCGCGACTCGCGCCCCAGACGCGGCTCGAGGCCGTCGATCACGAGCACGGCGCGTTGCGCATGACGCTCTCGCTCGAGGATTTCGAAGAGCAGATCACGCCCGGCATGATCGATCGCCTGCGTGATCGCTTCATCCCCTTCGCCCGTCCGATGGCGCGCTGGGCGAGTGGGGACCGGACTCGCTCGTCCGACTAGCGAACCCGAGTCGGCATGCGCGTGGACGGCGCGCTCGAGTCGCTGGTCTGCGTGAAATGCTGCCAGGGAAACTCGGGCTTCAGGATCGGCTTGTAGCCGGGCGGCGTCTCGAAGGGCGTCGTGAACAGCTCGAACAGGCCGACGGCCTCGCTCGCGACGGTGTACCCGACGCCTTTGACGAGGCCCCAGGTCAGTCCCAGGAAGGGTCCACTCTCACGCGTGGTCTGGACCATCTGACCCGGAATCGCGAGCACGCCGAGCGTGAGGTTCGTGCCGCCGCGACCGAACTTGCGCAACGCGCTGTCCTCTGCCGACGCAGCGGGCGCGACCGCCAAGACCAGCAGCGCAGCAGCGGCCAGTGCGAGCCCGTGGGCGCGTCCGATCGCGCGCGGCGCCCGGAGGCGGGGCACCTGCGCGAGATCGCCGCCCGTCGCGGGCCTCCGGACTGCATACTTCATGGCTGGGAGCGTCGTCCGTCGGGGCACATCGAATCCTCGCGCTGGCGGGCCCTCCGGCCCGTGGTCTCGCTCACCGGAACATCGACCCGAAGCGCCACGAGCTGTAACCCTGCGCGGGCGACGAGCGTCTCTCCGGGAGAAGCGACTCGACCCGCTGGTTCGACGAAGGATCGAAAGTCCCCGCGGGTCGATCCCGCAACAGAGAGCCCGCACGCGACGTCGGGCTGCAACGACCTGGCCCCTAGGGGCAACGAGCCTGCGACGAGGAGGATGGATGAAGATCCCCGCGATCGACTCCCGCGAGATCACGGACGAAGCGCGATTCCGGGCGCGTCCGCGCCCGGGCGGAGCGCGCCTCGTGACGCGCCGTGAGGCGCTTCGTCTCGGCGCGACGACGACCCTGGCCGCGGCCCTCGCCGGCTGTCCGAGCGCACCCGAAGCCGGGGCAGCAGACGACGGGAAGGGGGCGGATCCGGCCCTGCGACCGCTCGAGGACGTCCTCCCGGCGCCGCCCCGATTTCGCGTCGACGAACCGCTCACGCGGGAGAGCGACGCGACGACCTACAACAACTTCTACGAGTTCGGCACGGGCAAACGCGACCCGGCCCGCAATGCGCACACGCTCCGCACGGAGCCCTGGTCGATCGTGATCGACGGCGAGGTCGCGAAGCCGGGCCGCGTCGGACTCGAAGACCTGATCGCACCCACGCGACTCGAGGAGCGTGTCTATCGCTTCCGCTGTGTCGAGGCCTGGTCGATGGTCGTGCCCTGGATCGGCGTTCCCCTCGGACCGCTGCTCACTCGCTTCGAACCGACGTCGCGGGCGCGTTATGTCGCCTTCGAGACGCTGTTCGATCCCGAGCAGATGCCGGGCCAGAACAGACGCGTGATCGATTGGCCCTATCGCGAGGGACTGCGCATGGACGAAGCGATGCATCCGCTCACGATTCTCGCGGTCGGGATGTACGGCCGCGTCCTGCCGAATCAGAACGGAGCACCGCTGCGTCTCGTCGTCCCCTGGAAATACGGCTTCAAGGGCATCAAGTCGATCGTGCGGATCCATCTCTCGGCGACGCAGCCCGCGACCAGCTGGAACGTGCTCGCGCCCCAGGAGTACGGCTTCTACGCGAACGTGAACCCCGAGGTCGATCATCCGCGGTGGAGCCAGGCCCGGGAGCGACGACTCGGTCATTTCCGAAAACGGCCCACGCTCCCGTTCAATGGCTATGCCGAGCAGGTCGCGTCACTCTACGCGGGACTCGACCTGCGGAAATTCTATTAGGCGGGGCGGCTCGAGAGCCGAGGACGCGCTTGACGACTCGCACCCGACAGACGATCGCGATCGCGCTGGCAGCCCTGCCCGCGATCGCACTCGTGACCCGTTTCGCTGTCGACGGGCCGGGTGCGAATCCGGTCGAGGACATCACGCATACGAGCGGCGAGTGGGCACTCAGGCTGCTGCTCGTCTCCCTGGCCGTGACGCCCGCGCGACGGCTCCTCCACTGGCGCTGGGCGGCGCCGCTGCGTCGCACCTTCGGGCTCGCGGCCTTCGCCTATGCGACGGTCCACCTCACGACCTGGGCGCTGCTCGACCTGGGCCTCGAGCTGGCGGCGATCCGCGAGGACCTGACCGAGCGGCCCTACGTGATGGCGGGCATGACGGCCTTCGTGCTGCTCGCCGTGCTCGCCGCGACGTCGACGCGTGCATCGATGAAGCGGTTGGGAGCGCGCTGGCCCCGCCTGCACCGGCTCGTCTATCCGGCCGCGATCGCAGCCGTCGCGCATCATTTCTGGCTGATCAAGGCCGACTACCGACCGGCGATCGTCCACGCCTGCCTACTCGCCGGCCTGCTCGGCGCGCGTCTGCTGCCGCGCGGGCGGACCGGCGCCTGAGCGACATCGCCCGCACGCGATTCGAGACGCGTTCGACCCTCGCGTCGAATTCCCCGCGAACGCTTGCCCGAGCGCGTCGGCCAGCGCATTCTCTCGCCGCGCTCCGGCCGACGAGACCGGCAAGACCAGAAGGCGACCGCGATCGATGAGCGACGAGCCAAGCGAAGCATCCGGCGACGTCCATCGTGTCGACGTCGATGGCCGGGCGATCCTGCTCGTCGGCACGGCCCATGTCTCACAGCGCTCCGTCGACCTCGTGCGCGAGGTGATCGAGCGGGAGCAGCCGGATGCCGTCTGCATCGAGCTCGACGAGGGCCGTTTCGAGGCGCTCTCCCAGGAGAAACGGTTCGAAGAGCAGGACCTGCGCGAGGTCCTGAAGCGAAAGCAGGTCGCCACCCTGCTGCTCAATCTGATCCTGGCCTCCTACCAGCGCCGCCTCGGTCTCAAGCTCGGCGTCGTTCCCGGCAGCGAGCTGATGGAGGCAGCACGCGCCGCCGAGGAGCGCGACATCCCCGTCGCACTCTGCGATCGCGACGTGCGGATCACGCTGCGACGCGCCTGGCAATCGATCTCGTGGTGGCAGCGCTTCCGTCTGCTCGGCGAGCTGGGCGCCAGCCTCTTCGAGAGTCCGGACGTCTCGGAGGACGAGCTGGCCCGCATTCGCGAGCACGACGTCGTGACCGAAGTCATGAACGAGCTCGGCCGCATGCTGCCCGACCTGAAGCGGGTGCTGATCGACGAACGCGACGCCTTTCTCGCGCACAAGATCCTCGAGACCGAGGGCGAGCGGATCGTGGCAGTCGTCGGTGCCGGGCACGTCGACGGCATGAAGGGACGTCTCGCCCGTCGCGAGCGCGCCGATCTCGACGCGATCAGCGAGATTCCGCCGGAGTCGAAGCTCTGGAAGATCGCCGGCTGGTCGGTCCCCCTCGTGATCATCGGCTCGATCGTGGCGATCGCGCTCACGCAGGGGGCCGAGGCCGCGGGCGAGAACGCGATGATCTGGTTTCTCGCCAACGCGATCCCGAGCGGACTCGGCGCGCTCGTCGCGCTCGGCCACCCACTCACGATCGTGGCCGCCGCCCTCTCGGCGCCCTTCACCAGCCTGACGCCCCTGATCGGCGCAGGCTACGTCGCGGCCTTCACGCAGCTCTGGGCGAAGCCGCCACGCGTGGCGGATTTCGGCTCCCTCGGCGAGGACCTCGCCGTGCCGGCCCATTGGTGGCGAAGCCGTCTGATGCGGATCTTTCTCGTCTTCCTGCTCACGACGCTCGGGAGCATCCTCGGCACCTGGACCGGAGGCTTCGGTGTCCTCCGCAACCTCGTCGAGACCAGCGTGGGTTGAATGGACCTGATCCGCACGGCGCTCGATTCGCTGCATCACGCGGGCCCCCTGCTGCTGCTGGCGATCGTGTTGCTGCTGGGCAGCTTCTTCGGCTCGATCGCGCGACGGGCGCGGCTGCCGGGCATCACGGGGCAGGTGATCGGCGGCATCCTGATCGGCGGGGCCGGGCTCGATCTCTTCGCCGACGAATCGATCGCCGGACTCGAACCGCTCACGGAGATCGCGCTCGGATTGATCGCGGTCACGGTCGGCGCCCATCTCCACGTCGGTCGCCTCAAGAACGCGGTTCGCCGGCTCTCGTATCTCGTGCTCGCCGAATCGACGATCACGCCGTGCCTGGTCTTCTCGAGCGCCTATTGGTTGGGCGGCGCGTCCTACGAGCTCGCGCTGTTGTTCGGTGCCGTCTCGATCGCGACGGCACCCGCGACGATCGTCGCGCTCGTGCGCGAGACCCGCTCGAAAGGTGTCTTCGTCAAGACCCTGATCGCCGCCGTCGCGCTCAACAACACGGCCTGTATCGTGCTCTTCGAGATCGCGCGTGCCTTCGTCGGCACCGATCTCAGGTTGGTCCGCGACCCGCTGCTCGATCCGCAGGGTGCGGTCGCGCAGCTACTCGGACCGGTGCTGGTCGGCGCGTTCGCGGCGCTCGCCCTCGACCGCGTCACGCGTCTCGCGCTCGGCCCCGAACGGTTGGCCACGGCCGCCGTCGTCGCATTGGTCCTGACCGCCGGGCTCGCCGACACGCTCGGTATCTCGCCCATGCTCGCCTGTCTCGTCCTCGGTGCGACCCAGACCAACATCGCCCGCAGCCGCAGCCACCTCGTCGACAGCGTCTTCGACAACTTCGAGCCGGCGATCCTGACCGTCTTCTTCACGCTCGCTGGCATGCACCTCTCGTTCGAGCACCTCGAACGCGCCGGCGTGCTGGTGCTGCTCTACTTCGTCGCGCGTCTGGGCGGCAAGCTGCTGGCCGCCAACCTCGCTCTGCGCGCGGCTCAGGCGACCGAGCGCGTGCGCCGGAATCTCGGTCTCGCGCTGGTGCCGCAGGCGGGCGTCGCGGTCGGTCTCGTGCTGCTCGTCCAGGACGATCCACGCTTCGCGGATGTGGCGGGACTCTTCGCTGCCGTCGTGCTCTCGGTCGTGACCGTGAACGAGATCGTCGGTCCCGTGCTGACGCGACTGGCGCTCAGTCGCGCCGGCGAAGTCGGCCGCGACCGGTTGCGGCTGATCGACTTCCTGCAGGAGGAGCAGATCCTGACCGACTTCTCTGCACCGACGAAAGCGGACGCGATCGAGCGCCTGGTCGACCTGCTGATCCGCAGCCACGGCCTGCGCGGCGTCGATCGCGAATCGCTCCGCGCGAGCGTCCTCGAACGCGAGGTGCAGGGCTCGACCTGCCTGGGCGGCGGCCTCGCCGTGCCCCACGGCATCCTACCGGAGGGCGAGGCGATGGTCGGCGTGATGGCGCTGTCGCGTGACGGCCTCGATTTCGAAACGCCCGACGGGCGTCCCGTCCATTGCATGGTGCTGCTCGGAACCGCCCCCGAAGAACGCGATCGCCATCTTCAGGTGCTCGCGGCACTCGCCCGCACGGTCGGGAGCGATCGTGCCTTCCAGGACCAGCTCTTCGATTCGAAGAGTCCGGCCCATGCCTACGAGCTGCTGCACGGCGAAGAATCCGAAGACTTCAACTACTTCATGGAGGACGCGCTCGAGAGCTGAGCGCGCGACACGTCTCGCTCGCGATCCCGCCGCCAGGCGGGTAAGCTCCGGGTCCCCCCGACAGCACCCCGGCCGACGGATCCACGTATCGCATGAAGGCCTACCTCGATCTGCTCCAGGACGTGCTCGACCACGGCGTCGACAAGGAAGACCGCACGGGCACGGGTACGCGCAGCGTCTTCGGGCGCACGCTGCGTTTCGACCTGTCGGATCCGACCCCTCGTAACGGACGCGAGGCGTCGACGACCGGCCGTTTCCCGCTGCTCACGACGAAACGCGTCCACATGAAGAGCGTGATCCTCGAGCTCCTCTGGTTCGTCGCTGGCGACACGAACGCGCGCACGTTGCAGCGCGACGGCGTCTCGATCTGGGACGAATGGGCGGACGAGGACGGCGAGCTCGGCCCGGTCTACGGGGCCCAGTGGCGCCGCTGGCGCGCGGCCCGACCCGCCTCGGGCGTGACCGACGCGCGAAACGGGGGCGCCGAGCGACAGACTGGCCGAGGCGGGGACCAAGACGCCGTGGAGATCGATCAGCTCGCCCGGCTCGTCGAGCAGATCCGCAACGAGCCCGACTCGCGCCGCCTGATCCTGTCGGCCTGGAACGTCGGCGAGCTCGACGCGATGAAGCTGCCCCCGTGCCACCTGCTCTTTCAGTTCAACGTCCAGAACGGGCGACTCCACTGCGCGATGACGATGCGCAGCTGCGACGTCTTCCTCGGTCTGCCGTTCAACATCGCATCCTACGCCCTGTTGACGATGATGATGGCGCAGGTGACGGATCTCGTTCCGGGAGAGCTGATCCTCTCGCTCGGGGACACGCATATCTATCGCAATCACTTCGACCAGGTGAAGCTCCAGCTGACCCGCGAGCCACGCCCGCTGCCGACGATGCATCTCAATCCGGCGGTCAAATCGCTCTTCGATTTCTCGTACGAGGATTTCCGGCTGGAGGGATACGATCCGCATCCGAAGATCGCCGCGCCGATCGCGGTCTGACGATGCGCGTCTCGATCGTGGTGGCGGCCGCGAGCAATGGCGTGATCGGGTCGCAGGGCAAGATCCCCTGGCGACTCCCCGACGACCAGCGCTTCTTTCGGCGACTCACGCTCGGTCATTCGATCGTGCTGGGTCGCAAGACCTTCGATTCGATCGGTCGCGCCCTGCCCGGACGCGAGAACCTCGTGCTCACGCGATCACGACGCCAGCCAGTCGAGGGCGTGCGGTTCTTTCCCGATCTCGACAGCGCGCTCGCCTGGGCCCGCTCCTCCGGCGAAGACGAGTGCTTCATCGCCGGCGGCGAAGCGATCTACCGCGAGGCGCTCGCGATCGTCGACCGCGTCTATTGGACCCGCGTCGAGACGCGACCGGAGGGCGACACGTTCTTCGCCGACCTCGACGAGTCCGTCTTTCGACTCATCGATCGCGAGACGCACCCGCGCGACGCACGGCACGCGCATCCCTTCGCCATCGAGACCTGGGAGCGGATCAGGGAATCGGAAGCGTCGTGACGGTCGCGAGCCACGGCCCGGACGCGACGCGGATCGAGGCACGCCGCGGCGCCAGGCCCGATACGCTCGTGCGCACCGTCTCGGACGGCGGTGGGATCGCGATCAAGGCACTCGTCGCGAGCGAGCTCGTCGCGGAGGCACTCGGTCGCCGCGCGCACGCGCCGACGGCGGCGAACGCGCTCGGTCGCGCCATGATGGGTGCGCTCCTGATTGCCGTCGGCAGTGCTCCCGAGGACGCCGACGAGGCGAACGTCGAATCGGTCCAGCTGCAATTCCGGGGCAATGGCCCGCTCGGCAACCTCACGGCGATCTCGGATTCCCGCGCGCAGGTGCGCGGAACCGTGCAACACGCGGAGATCGCGCTCGTCCACGCCGACGGCACCCCGGATATCGCCCGTGCCGTCGGGCTCGGCGCACTCAATGTCGTGCGCCATCGGCCCCGCTGGCGAGCGCCCTATACGGGGACGGTGCCGCTCGTTTCCGGCGAGATCGCCGGCGATCTGACGCTCTACCTGACCGAGAGCGAGCAATCGCCTTCGGCAATGGGGCTCGGTGTTTCGTTCGGCCCTCGAATGGAGGACGTCGGTGCCTGCGGATTCCTCGTACAGGCGCTGCCCGATGCGAACGACGACGAGGTCTCGATCGTCGAAGAGAATGTCGCGGCCCTGCCGGGCCTGGCCGCTCTGCTCGAGGCCCCGCTCACGGCCGACGAGTTGATCGATCGGATCCTGATGGGTCTCGGGTCGCGCGAGCGGCATTCGATGGGGCCGCGCTTCCATTGCCCCTGCTCGCGCGATCGCGCCAGACGAACGCTCGGTCTACTCGATCAGGCCGAGATCACGAACATGATCGACGAGGACGAGAGTCAGGAGATCGTCTGCGATTTCTGTGGCAAGGACTACCAGATTTCGCCGGACGAGATGCGAACGCTACTCGAGACACTTCGCGCGTAGTCGCTCGAGATCATCACGCGCCAGCCCCCCGCCCAACAGATAGTCGTCCATTCCGCCCCAGACCTCGCGCACGCGCGCGAGCACGATCTCCATCGACTCCGGCCGCGCGTGGAGCGTGTCCTCCGGCATCTCGCGCAGCGTGTCCTTGTAACCCTTCATACTCATGACGCGCGAGATGATCTCGTCGATGCGTTCGCCCGAGAGTGTGTAGTCCGCCACGATCAGCTCGTCGTCGACCCCGAGGCCCCCGAGTAGTACCGCCGAGATCACACCCGTTCGGTCCTTGCCGGCTGCACAGTGGTAGACCGCGCCGCCTTCGGCATTGGCGAGAATGGCGACGACGCGAACGACCTTGTCGCGTGCCCGCTCCATCAGCCCGACATAACGATCGCCGAGCGACATGCGCGCTGCCGCCTTCGCATCGGCGACCGCCGGATTGCCGTCGAACAGCGGCGCGTGGTGAAAGCCGATCGCTTCGTCCCTGAGCGGCCCACGCCCCTCGGCCTCGAGCTCGAAGCTCGAACGCAGGTCGACGATATCGCTCAACGCGAGCTCGTCGCGGAGGTGGGCCACGTCCTGCGGCGTCAGCGCATGGAGCGCGTCGCTCCGAAAGAGCCTTCGCCAGCGCAGCCGGCGTCCGTCGCGCGTCGGGTAGCCCCCCAGATCGCGGAAGTTGACGCAGCCCTCGAGATCGATCGTTCTCTCCACGGCGGCCTACTCTAGCCTGCCCCCGGGTGTCTTCCGCTGTATGATGCAGAGGCCGCTTTGGATGGGGGGCGGATGGCCGAGGCGACCGGCGTGATTCCGCGCGGAGCGGAGATCTCGGAGCGATCGAGCGAGCTGGTGCTGCCGGCCGATCGCGACGACGTCCTACGCGCGGGCGCGCCGGCCGGGCCGGGGCGGTCCGCGAGGACACGGCCGACAAGTGGGCAGAGCGATCGTGCAGATTCGCCCCTCGCCGACTCGCGGGCGTGCCGGGAGCAGGAAACGGAGGCCTCGATGGATGACGCGTCTCGGCTCGTGGGCTCGCAACCCGGCCTCGCGGAGCGCGAATCCCGCCCCGGCGATCTCGCTGATCGCCGCGACGGCGACTCCTCCAGGGATACGAGCGCCACCGCCTCGACCGATGGGGGTGCGGCCCGTTCGGAAGGCTCGCTCTCCGCGCTGATGCTCGGTCTGCGTCGCGGACGCGGTGAGGGGCCTGGAGACACGCCCGCTGCGCAGGACGCAACGGCCCGCGAGGCACGCGGAACGGCCTTGCCGGGTGATCGCGGACCAAGACGGCAGATCTCGAGGCGATCGCAACGACCCTCCTTCTGGCGCCGGATCGCGTTGGGCCGACGCGCTTCGAGCGAGCCGCCGCGGAGTCGAGCCGATGACGACGGGCGCAGCGCGTCGGTCGTCGACCAGGCCGGGGTCGGCACCAAGCCGCCAGCGGGCCACTCGGCAGCGAGCGGCTCGACCGTCCCCGCGCGGAGTGGCTTTCTCACCGGTCGCTCGGAGCGCAGCACGGTCGCTCCCGGTCGCAAGGGGAATGTCGGAATCGAGGCGATCGAGACGCGGATCGTCGAGCCGATGCTCCAGGCGCTCGTCTCTGTCGAGGCGAAGCTCGAACGGA
This sequence comes from Myxococcota bacterium, assembly GCA_965223565.1. Taxonomy (GTDB): domain Bacteria; phylum Myxococcota_A; class UBA9160; order UBA9160; family UBA4427; genus UBA4427. The sequence goes on from CBDCWV010000016.1 coordinate 720,107, forward strand.
GCCATTCCGAGCTCGTCGGGCGCTCCGACCAGGTCGAGGAGCGGCTCACGCAGCTCTGGGACATCGAGGAGCAGCTCGGTGCGCTCGGCGAGCTGCAGGAATCCCTGCTCCAGGTCTCGGAGCAGCAGCGCCGGCTGGAGTCGGCGCTCGTCAGCCAGACGCGTACGATTCGCTGGCTGGTCGGCGCAGTCTTCGTGTCGCTCGCCGCCGCGGCGTTCGTGGTCGCCGCGCTGCTTCGCTAGCCGGCGCCAGCGCGTTCGACGCTCTCCCTCGCCCTGAAGGCGAACATGTTCGCCAAAGCAGCTTTCGGTGTGTTTTCACCCCGGGGGATGTCCAGCCCGCGCTCAGCGCTTCCCGCGCCACCTTGACACACCGAGGCTCGAATACCAGTATATCTGCATATTCAGATATTCAATTCGATCGCGGGCGCCGCAAAGCCGACCCACAGCCCAGGCCCCGTCGGCTGGGCTCGCTCGGAGCGCGGTGCGGGTGACGTGCGGTCGATCGGGTCGGCCGCACACGAGCCCATTCGGTCTCGACTCGAGCTCTTTCTCGCGTCCATTCCCATTCTACGAGTCCACTCCAAGGGAGCAGTCCATGGCAAGCCAGCCCGCCACGCGCGGATCAGACACCCCGGCCTTCAAGGTCGCCGATCTCACCCTCTGCGACTGGGGGCGCAAGGAGATCGAGCTCGCCGAACACGAGATGCCGGGTCTGATGGCCCTGCGCGAGCGGTTCGCGCAGTCGAAGCCGCTCCGCGGCGTGCGCGTGATGGGCAGCCTGCACATGACGATCCAGACCGCGGTCTTGATCGAGACGCTGACGACGCTCGGTGCCGACGTCCGTTGGGTCTCCTGCAATATCTTCTCGACGCAGGACCACGCGGCGGCAGCCGTCGTCGTCGGCCCGAACGGGACGCCCGAGGATCCGAAAGGCGTCCCGGTCTTCGCCTGGAAGGGCGAGACCCTCGAAGAGTATTGGTGGTGCACGGACGTCGCCCTGCGTTGGCCGGACGGATCCGGACCCGAGCTGATCGTCGACGACGGCGGGGACGCCACGCTGCTGATCCACAAGGGCCTCGAATTCGAGAAGGCCGAGAAGATCCCGGACTACAACCCCGAGACCGACTCGGAAGAATGGGGCGTGATCCTCGACCTGCTGCGCAAGATCGCCGAGACCGACCCCCGCCGCTGGCATCGCACGGCCGAAACCTGTCGCGGCGTCTCCGAGGAGACGACGACCGGTGTGAACCGGCTCTATCAGATGGAGAAGAACGGCCAGCTGCTCTTCCCCGCGATCAACGTCAACGACTCCGTCACGAAGTCGAAATTCGACAACGTCTACGGCTGCCGGCACTCACTACCCGACGGACTGATGCGGGCCTCGGACGTCATGCTCGGCGGCAAGGTCGCCGTCATCTGTGGTTTCGGCGAGGTCGGTAAGGGCTCGGCGGAGAGCCTGCGGGGCCAGGGCTGCCGCGTGATCGTGACGGAGATCGATCCCATCTGCGCGCTCCAGGCGGCGATGCAGGGCTACGAGGTCAACACGCTCGAGAACGTGGTCGAGACCGCCGACATCTTCGTAACGACGACGGGAAACTTCGACATCATCACCGCCGATCACATGGCGCGCATGAAGGACAAGGCGATCGTCGGCAACATCGGCCACTTCGACAACGAGATCGACATGGCCGGTCTGAAGAAGATCGAGGGTATCGAGCGGATCAACATCAAGCCGCAATACGACGAGTGGCGCTTCCCCGACGGCCATAGCGTCCTCATTCTCGCGGAGGGCCGACTGCTCAACCTCGGCTGTGCGACCGGTCACCCGAGCTTCGTGATGTCCGCGTCGTTCACGAATCAGGTCCTCGCGCAGATCGAGCTCCAACAGAACGGCGATCGCTACGAGAACAAGGTCTACGTGCTCCCGAAGAAGCTCGACGAAGAGGTCGCACGCCTCCATCTCGACAAGCTCGGCGTGAAGCTCACGCGACTCACGCCCCAGCAGGCCGAATACCTCGACGTCGATATCGACGGACCCTACAAGCCGGAGCACTATCGCTACTGAGCTTCGCGACGCTACTGAGCTTCGCGACGCTACCGAGCTTCGCGACGCTACTGAGCTCGCTCGGAGGCCGGCTTGCTCGAATCGCTGATCGGTCTGGCGTTCGTCGTCCTGTTCTGCGTGCTCGCCTGGGCCGTGCAGGCGGGCGCGGACGCGATGATCTGGGGAGGCGTCGGACTGGCGGGGATCGGCTTCGCCTACGGCATCCCGACTGCGATCGTCTACCACTGGCTGCTATACCGTGCGCTCGTCCGGTCGGGTCGCCTGCCCGCGCGCTGGTGGCTCTCTCCGACGTCGCATCACGATCGGATCCCGCTCGAGGAACGCGGCCGCGTCTTTCTCTGGGCTGCGCTCGGCGGAAGCGGATTCGCCGTGATCGTCCTGGGGATCCTCGTCGCCTCGATCGGATTGTGGCGGACGCTTGCGGCCTGAGCATCAGGCGATCGTGTCAGAGCGCCCCGCCCTGCTTCACTTCGAAATAGCGATTGACGAGCGCCGGCCCCAATTGCAGGGGTGTCACGTCGAGCGGCCTGACACCCTCGCTTCGGAGCCGTTCGTGAAGCGCCCTCCGGTCGAGCTCATGCGTCCAGGCGCCGATCGCCGTCAAGCTCTCGGAGAGGGTCTCGGGATCGCGACCGAGCGTCTCGTCGAGCGCCACCTGCCGCAGATCGACGACCACTACGTAGTGGGTGCGACGCATCAGTCTGATCGCCGGCATCAGATCGACGAGGTCTTCGTCTCGTAGGTGGGTCATCAGCACGACGAGCGCACGCCGGCGCTGGCGCCGGCAGAGCTCTTCGGCAGCCGCCCTGAAATCGATGCCCAGCGTCGACGGCTCGAGATCGTAGACATGGTGCAGGAGACGGTTCACGTTCGCGGAACCCTTCGCCGGCGGAATCCAGCGGCGCTCTTCGCCGAAGCTCAGCAAGCCGACGGCATCCCCCCCCTTGAGTGCGACGTGCGCCAGCAGGATCAATGCGTTCAGGCTGTGGTCGAAATGGGAGATCTCGCCATCCTTGCTGCGCATGCGTCGGCTGCAGTCGAGGAGGAAGACGATCCGCTGGTCGCGCTCGTCCTCGTACTCGCGCGAGATCAGCTCGCGTTTGCGCGAGGTCGCCTTCCAGTCGATCTGGCGGATCGTGTCGCCTGCGCGGTATTCGCGAAGCTGATGGAACTCGAGACCTTCTCCGCGACGTTGGTGCCTCTTGATCCCGACCTCACGCGCCCGGGACGCGTTCACCAGCTCGTCGAAGCGCGTCGTCGCCGCGAAATTGGGATAGATACGGACGGTCGCGTCCTCGCCGACGCGCGCCGTGTAGCGCCAAAGACGCAGAGGCGACTCGGCACGCAGCGTCGGTTCGGCGAAGTGGGCATCGCCGCGTTCGAGCGGTCGTAGGCGGTAGCGACCGCGTTGAGGCTCCGTCGTCCCGCTCCGCAACGCAATCGGCAAGCCGGCTGTCTGCGCCGCCCTCGGCACGCCGTCGACCAGCATCGCGTTGGCGCCCAGCGGCTCCGCGGGCCGCACTTCGATCGGGATCTCCGACCATGCCTTCAGCGAGAGGCTCCGGGGCAGGATGCGCCGCACGGAGGGCGTCGCCAGTCGGCCGATCGCGAGCCAGTCGAGCATCGCCGCGAACGCGCAGAGCAAGCCGACCGACGCGATCGGAATCCGCGCGTCGAGTGCCCCGATCGCCGCGACCTCACCACGCCAGAGCGACACCCCCTCGACGACCAGGGCGGCACTCCAGAGTGCGGCGGCGATCCACGCGGCGCGCGTGCTCGGTCGGCGTTGCGTGGTCTTCAAAGTCGCGGGGGCTCCACGTCGTCGAGCAGCGCGCCGACGATCTCGTCGGGCGCGGCACCTTCGATCTCGAGATCGGCCGTGAGCGCGATCCGATGGCGCAGAACTGCCGTGGCGACGCGCTTCACGTCGTCCGGCGTCACGAACGCGTTGCCAGCGAAGATCGCCTGTGCCTTCGCGGCTCGAATCAGCGAAATCGTCGCGCGGGGTCCCGCACCCTGGGCGATGCCGACACGATCGCGGGTCGCTCGCGCGATTCGCACGCAGTAGGCGTAGATCTCACGATCCACCTTGAGCCTCGCCGTCACGCCCTGCAGCCGCAGGACATCTGCCGGTGTGAGGATCGGCTCGAGCGAATCGATGTGGAACTCGCTGCCCGTTCGACCCTCGGTCACCAACCGGAGCATCCGCTCTTCTGCCTCTGCCTCGGGATAGCCGACGAGGATCTTCAGCAGGAAACGATCGAGCTCCGATTCGGGGAGCGGATAGGTCCCCTCCTGCTCCAGCGGGTTCTGCGTCGCGAGCACCATGAACGGCAGCTCGAGCGCGAGTGCCTCGCCCTCGATCGTGATCTGCCGCTCCTGCATCACTTCGAGCAGAGCCGCCTGGGTCTTCGCCGGCGAACGATTGATCTCGTCGGCCAGCAGCAGATTCGTGAACGCCGGTCCCTTACGAACCGTAAATTGCTGGGTCGCGGCGTCGAAGAACGCATGACCCGTGACGTCGCTCGGCATCAGATCCGGCGTGAACTGGACGCGCGCGAACGTCCCGCCGAAGCAACGCGCAAGGCTGCGGACGACCAGCGTCTTACCCAATCCGGGGACGCCCTCGATCAGGACGTGACCATCGGCCAGCAGGGCGACGAGCACCTGCTCCACGATCGCACGCTGGCCGATCACCGCCTTCGCGATTTCGTCGGCGATTGCGCGGACGCGATCCGCAGCCCATTCGACCTCCGCGTCGTTCGCCTCGACGGACCCCGATCGCACGAGACCACCGTCGCTGTCGTCCAGATTCATTCCATCCTCCTCGGGCTTTGTATCGCCCGGGTTCATTGCGTCCGCTTCAGGCGAACCATCGTCCGAACCTGTCTCACGATTTCGCGACGCGACCGCGGCGCCTCGCCTTCGAGCACGGACTCGATTCGTTCGGGCCGTACACCTGCCCGCTCGGCCCATCTCGCGAGATCGCTCGGTCGCCGCCGTGCGAGATCGACGCGCATGCGTGCGAAGAGCGTCTCGAAATCACCTCTTCGGTACTGGAATCGCGTCGCCGCTTCGAGGTGCTCTCGAATCTCTCGGCGAGGCGCCTCTTCCGAGGCCAGCGGTACACCAAAGCGAAGCGAAGCCGTCGCAACCGCGAGCACCAGCAGCCCCAATCCACCCGCGAGCGTGACCGGCAGCTCCTGCCACGCGAGCTCGGCGAGCGACGGCACGTCGGGGTCGTGCAGCAGCCACAGCTTGTCGTGTCCGGATGCCACGTACCAGAGGAAGAATGCGTGATCGTGACAATGGATCCGCGCATTCCGAAACGGCGCGACCGAGGTCAGGGCGATCACCTCGCCGTCGTATACCGGAAGCGAGAGCATCTGTGCGCGCTCCGAAAAGTAGGCGTCCTCGAGACGCGACTCGTCGACGGCGAGCTCGTGAACATCCGCCAGCTCGAGCGTGAGCTCGCCAGCGCTCGTGGTCGAGATCCGCTCGAGCTCGTCGGGATCTTCGACACATGCCGCCGGCTCACGAACCTCCTCGAGCAGCTCCGCGAGCGTCTGCGGCACGGGCGACTCGGCGTCGTCCTCGCCGTCGTCCGACTCGACGTCCTCTCCGGACTCGACGCTCTCCGGATCCGCCGGCTCGTCGTCCGAAGCCGAGGTCGACGAGGTCTGCGTCGCCTGCTCGCCCTGCGGCGACTCAGGCTCGATCAGGTAGACACCGAGCGCATCGAGCAGGGCGTCGTCGCTGGCTTCGGACTCATCGTCGTAGAGTGCGTGGGCGACGACGATCAGCGTGCCACCCGCCCCGACCCAATCGACCAGAGCCTCGCGTCGGCGCTGGCTGAGCGATTCCCGCGACGCGGACAGGAGCACGACGTCGTCGACGCTCGGCAGCGCGTCGAGCAGCCGCATGCCCGTCACGGTCTCCGTCTCGATGCCATGCCGTCGCAGGAAGGTCTCGCCGGCCAGGAAGTCATTGCGCCGCGCGACCTCGTCGGGGCCGAGATCGACGCTGCGCTCGACCCACTCGATTCGCGAGTAGCCCAGGCCGGCGAGCACGCAGAGCACGATCGCGACGATCAGCCAGAAGCGCCCCCTATTCGACATCCGCCGCCTCCACAGTCGGCGCGGGTGAGGCCCGCTCCTCGAACCAGCGCGGCCAGTCGCGGCAGAGAGACTCGAGGCGCTCGTTCGCGGGGATCCGGTGGCCGTAGGCGCAGAAGAGCCAGGTCCGCGTCAGTCCTTCGAAGTATCGGGTGCCAGGAGCGGGCAGGAGCGGACGTGCGGCCTCGAGGCATTCGCGTTCGGTCACGCCCTTCGAGAGCGCTGCACCGTAGACGAGGGCCAAGCGGGACAAGGCACCGCGATAGAGGAGCGCGAGCGCGCCGCGCCGATCGCCCGCTTCCGCCTTCGCGAGTGCCACGCGAGAGAGGTCGTCCGGCAGACTCTCTTCGGTCACCTCGAGCCCGAAGAGCTCCGTCGGTCGCGCGCGCGGGGATCGCCTCGGCCGGCTCGCTTCCGCCAGGCCCCGCTGACCAGCGATCCGCAGCGCGAGCCACACGGCCAGTCCGAGCGCCACGCTCACGATCAGGATCTCGAGTCCACCGCCCAGAATCTCGTCGACGAGCTGCGCGAAACGCTCGAGCCAAGCCGGCGTATCGCGCTCTTCGTCCTGGCGCTCGAGCTGCCATTCGAGCAGCCAGCGCGGCAACCGAATCGTCTCGCGCTGGTGAAACGCCTCGCCTGCGAGAATCTCCTCGATTGCCGCGCGCGCCTCTTCCTTCTCGAGCGATCGCGTCTCGGCCTGGCCCGGTGCGGCGCTCGCGAGCGCGATACCGAGGATGCCGAGTGCGCCGACACCGGCGCTCACCGCGCGCTTCGCGTCGCGTCGGTCGGCGCGCGGCAGTGCCGTCCGTCTTCGCTGCGCCCGCGCCCGATCCGCCAGGCGCCGAAAGGCGATCTCGAGGTCCCAGGCCTCGAGCTCGGTTCTACGATGGAGGTAGAGCGAAAAGCCGGCGCCCACGTAGTAGGGGCAGACGAGCAGCAGGGCGAAGGTCCCTGCCGCGTACGCGAAGAGCTGAGCGCCGAAGCCGGGATCGTCCTCCAGCCCGAAGATCCAGGACAGAGCGTTCCATTCGAAGAGGTCCGGCGTCAGGAGCTGGATCAGAACGGGAAACCCCAGGGCGATCGCGAATTCGACGTGGATCAGCAGGAAGCTCAGGCAGACGGCGGCCGCCGGAAAGCTCCCGCGGTGCAGGATCGAAAGTCGCGCACCCCGCTCTGGCCCGGTAGAGCCCTCGAGCACGGTGACGGGAAGATCGAAGGACCGTGTCGGCGACAATCGGCGCCATGTGAGCGAGGGCAACAGGTCACGCGTCGCAATACCGCGGAAGCCACGCAGGGTTTCGGACCAGGACGGTCGATCGCCGAAGAGCGCACGACTCAACATGAGCAGCACGGCGCGCTCCCAGACGGGCTTGAGCCACCAGACGCCGAGACCCAGCCATGCGATCTGACCCGGCAACACGACGACGAGTGCGATCGCCAGGGGAAGACACAGACTCGCGGCGACGACCAGGAGCGAGACGTAGTGCGCGCGCACGAAGTGGAATCCGAAATCGACCGCTTCGTAGGCCTGGCGCGGCCGCAAGCGCGCCGCCGTCCGGAGCGGAGCGAGACCCGGCGTCGCGCTGGTCTCGGCCGCCGCGCTCATCTTCCCGCACCCGCGAGCGGAATCGCACGCACCAGCGTCACGACTGGCTCCCGGTCCGCGGCGATCCCCGACGGCGACCCGCGAACGCGAAGTAGAGCAGCACGACCGCCCAGCAGAGAGCGCCGACGCCGAACTTGAGCTCCGGCTCGACACTCGCCTTCGAGGACCAGAAGGCCTCGAGCACCGCGGCGACCACGAGCATGCCGAAGACGCCGTAGACCAACCCGATCGAATCGGCCGCGGCGCGACGCAAGCTGGCGAGTCGCGAGAGCACGCCCGGCGCCGCGACCGACCAGCCGAGCTTCAGACCCGCGGCGCCGGCGATCACGATCGCGGTCAACTCGAAGGCGCCGTGGCCGATCACGAACGAATAGAAGGTCTCTTCGAAGCCGACGTGGCCGATATGCGCGGCCACCGAGCCGAGCAGAATCCCGTTCAGGACGAGGACGATCGCGCTCCCGATTCCCAGAAAGAGCCCCCCCGCGAACGCGCGGAAAGCGATCCCGATATTGTTGAAGACGTAGTAGCCGAACATGGCGACGTCGTCGCCGCTCGCCCGTTCGGTTCCGAACTTCTCGGCAGCCGGGTCGTACATCGCCTCGAAGCTGCGAACCTGGTCGGGCGTGAGCACGCTGTAGACGAGCTCGGGGAAATGGTGCACCAGGGTGCCGACGATCACGCAGGGCAACACGAAGCAGAGCGTCGCGAGCGCGACGAAGATCCATTCCGATCGCAGCATTCGGGGAAACTCCAAGCCGACGAAACGTGCGATCCGCTGGCCGAAGCCCGGATCTCTCGTATAGAGGACGCGATGGCCCGCGACCGACAGCCCGTTCAGCCGATCGAGCAGCCGCGGGCTGTAGCTGCGCTCGGTGGCGATCGCGAGATCGCGACAGATCTCGCGATAGCGCCCGGGCAGCTCGGCCAGCCGCGCTCGCTGGGAGCGGAGCGGGCGTTTCCGGCCGAGTCCTTCGACGCGTTCGACCAGAGCGTCGAATTCGCGCCATCGCGCTTCGTTCCGGGCTTCGAAGGACCGCTGCTTCATGCGTCCCCCGCGATCCCCGCCGCGACGCGCAACACCTCCCGCAGCCCCGCCTCTCCGCGCGCCTGCGTGAGCGGCTCGAGGACGTCCGCCAGCTCGATCGCGCGTTCGACGCTCAGCTCGCGATGGCGCTCGGCATAGGCGAGCAACGCGCGCTGGTCCGGGGGCGAGAGCGGCACGGCGACCGTGCGCGTACCGAGCGAGGCGTGTGCACTCTCGCCCGAATCCGCCGCCAGATCTTCGAGGCCACGCGAGTGGATGACGAGCGTCCTCGCCGCGAGATCCCCCAGTCGTCGGAATTCACGACCGACCAGCATGCTCACCAGACCCGCCAGATAGAAGAGCGGAAAGAAGTCGACCGTTCGCAGCAGGTTGCGGATCAAGGACGCATTCCAACCGATCGGCGTCGCATCGGAATGCACGACCCGGAGCCCGAGCGCGCGCTTGCCGGGCGTCTGGCCGGAGCGCAGCACTTCGAACAGGACGGGGTAGAACCACTCGATCAGGAAATACGCCAGCAGAAAGACGCCGTAGCCCGCCGCGCCCGCCAGGCTGAATGAGATCAGCAGGACGGTCGACGCCGTCATCGTGATCGTTCCGTCGATCAGGATCGCCAGGCCGCGGGGTACGGGGCCAGCGGGCTCGATCTCGAGATCGATTCCCTCCGGCGTTTCGAGCTGAATCGCCCCGCCGATCAATTCGGCCTCCGTGCTTCGTCGACCCCGCTCACACGGTCGACTCGCCTAATGTCCCGTCGCGCTGTACCCGAAGATCTCGCGATAGACGATGCCGTAGACGAGCATGCCAAAGGGCAACAGCCAGATGAATCCGATTCCGAGCGTGAGCAGACCGCCGAGCATGACGATCAGTCCCGTCACCAGACTCAGACCTAGCAGCTTGAGCCAGCGATGGTGAACCGACTTGCGTGAGGTCTCGAGCGACTCCCAGATACCGAGTCCGCGTTCGACCTTGAGCGGGACGGCCATCAGGTAGCCGATTGCGAGGTAGATACCGGGCAGGATGAGGAGCAGGAATCCGACGACGGTGAGCAGTCCCTGAAGCGCCACGACGCCGACGATCGGGAGCAGCAGCGGAAAGCACGACAGGACGTCGTCGAAGGAGGCCGACGAATCGCCCGCGGCGCGCTTGATCGCATAGAGCAAGATCCCGGCGTTGATCGTATAGATGATCGCCATCGGCACGAGCGAGAGCAGCGCACCGAGCGCGATGACGAGCCCCGACTCGCTCTGCGTAAAGAACGAGATCGCCTGGGTCGCCATGTTGACGCCGAAGGTGATCGCGAGGGCGCCCAGGATCACGCCCTTCGATCCTTTCGTGAGCGCCCAGGCCTCGGAGAGCACCGCGCCGATCTCGAAGTCGTAGTCGCCCGAGAGCGCCGACTCGAGCGAGCGGGCCTCGCCCGCAGCGGGCCGCTCGAGCGGACTCGTCGGGGCACGATAGACAGATTCCTCGGAAGACATCGCGCTCACCCCTCTCGTTCGCCGCGGCCGGAGAACGCCGAACTCGTTCGGATCGGAACCGATGCGCCTGATTGAGCCTAGTCGATCGTCGGGCGGCGCGTGCGCGAGAATCGGGACCCGTGACCTACCGTCGAGGCGTGGATCACCCGCTCGCCTCTCGTCTCGGCGCTTTCGGATCGCGACTTGAACGTCGACGGCCGCCGCTCTGCCCGGAGCTCGAGCTCTGGCTGCTCGGCGAGGACGTCGATCTCGAAGGCGGCTGCGAAGAGCTGGCCGAGGGAGAAGCCCCACCGTTTTGGGCCTTCTGCTGGGCGAGCGGACAAGCGCTCGCACGCTATGTGCTCGACCGTCCCGAACGCGTTCGCGATCGGACGGTCGTCGACCTCGGTACCGGCTCGGGAATCGTCGCGCTGGCCGCTGCCCGTGCGGGCGCCCGCCGCGTGATCGGCGTCGACCTCGACCCGGTCGCCCGTCGAGCGGCGCGCGTGAACGCGGACTTGAATGAGACCCGCGTCGAGATCGTGTCCGAGCCGCCGGCAGATTGGGATCTCATGCTCGCCGCGGACGTCCTCTACGAAACGGGTCTGCGGACCTGGCTTCTCGGCGAAGCGCGGGCTCGGGGCGAGCTGCTGCTGGCGGATCCACAACGCAGCGGCACGCCGAGTATCGAAGCACACGAGCTCGCTCGTATCGAAGCGCGCACCTTTCCCGACGTCGACTCACCCCAGACACACGTCATACTCTTCGACCTGTCCGAATCGTGAGATCCAGGACGCACGCCGGACGATCGACGCGCACGCGCGCACACGCACGAGAGGAGGAGTCCCGTTGTACATCGCCATGAATCGTTTTCGCATCGCGCCCGGCCACGAGGACGACTTCGAGACGCTCTGGCGAGAGCGTGATTCCCAGCTCGATGGCGTACCGGGGTTCCGGAGCTTTCATCTGCTGCGAGGCGCGTCGAACGACGAGTGCACGCTCTACGCGTCGCACACGACCTGGGACAGCGAAGCCGACTTTCGAGCCTGGACGGAGAGCGACTCGTTCAAGCGCGCCCACGCGCAGGCGCGCGCGCCGAGCGGCACCTACCTGGGGCACCCGGTCTTCGAAGGCTTCGAGGCGATCCTCTGAGGGTCGAGGCCGCGATGAGCTCCCTCGCGACCCGCCTCCCCGCCGCGTGGTGGCCCACATCGCCGACGGCAAGCGGGTCGGCCGCTGAATTCGAGAGCGGGTTGGGCTGGCTCTTCCCGGCGCTGGCCTTCACGACCTGGCTCGCGGTCCCCGCCTATGCCGCGATCGCTCGTGGCCGACTCTACGCGATCTTCGCGGGCGTCCTGCTGACGTTCTCGTTGCCGGCGGCGTTGATTCTCCACGAACGATTGCGAGATGCACTGGTCGCAGGGCCTACCACGCTCGTGCTCGATCTGCTCTTCGCCTACTCGATGGCCGCCGCCGGTATTCAGCTGGCACACCTCGTGCGAGCGCGAATGCGCGGGCGCCTCTTTCGCTGGACGGTGTCGGCACCCGGCCAGACCTTCGTCGCGGCCGGCATGCTGGCGGGACCCTGGCTGCTCTTGCTGCTGCCGATCCGACTCTTCTTCGAGGCGATCGACTGGCAGCCCGCACTCCTCGTCTGGACGCTGGCCGAGGCGTTGCCCCTGCTCGTCGCGGCCGCTTCGGTCGCGACCTCGATCGCCGTGCGCCCTGAAACCGTGCGCTTCGCTCTGGCCGAAGACGGACCCGAAGCGTTCAGCCGCCTGCCCATCGAGCGCTTCGGGATCCGGACCGACGAGCGCCCATCGACGCGCACGCTTCGGCTCGTTCAGCTGAGCGACACCCATCTGGGCCCCTGGCAGAGCGTCTCGCGACTCCGCGATCACGTGGCTCGCCTGATCGATCGCGAGCCCGATCTCGTGGCATTGACCGGCGACTACCTGACGATGGAGAGCATGGGAACGCCCGGCTGCCTGACCGAGGCGCTCGCGCCGCTCGCGAAGCTGGCGGATCGATGTGTCGCGATCTTCGGCAATCACGATCACGAGGCACCGGAGCAGGTTCGCGATTCACTCGATGCGCTGGGCATCCGACTGCTGATCGACGACGAGGCGTGCTTCGCGACGCCGGCGGGGGCGGTCCAGATTCTCGGTGCCGACTACGTCTCGCGCGACCACGCCGAACATCTGACGCGGCTTCTCGTGCGCTACCCGAGACGGGACGACCACACCCGACTGCTCCTGCTCCACGACCCAGTCGGATTCCACGCGCTGCCGGACGACGACGTCGACCTCGTACTCTCGGGACATACGCACGGCGGTCAGGTCGGCCTGGTCTCGCTGGGAATCGATTGGACGGCGCTGTCGGCCTCGCGCTGGCCGGATCAGGGGCTCTTCGCGCGCGGCGGGAGCCGGCTCTACGTCCATCGCGGCACGGGCTTCTACGGCTTTCCGCTTCGCGTCGGCGTGCCTGCCGAACACTCCCTGCTCGAGATCGAGCTCGTCTGAATCGCCTCGACTACCAGACCGTACGGCCGCCGTCGACGACGTGCTCGTGCCCCGTGATGTAGCTCGACTGGTCGGAGAGCAGGAAGATCACGAGCCCCGACACCTCGTCGCGTCGGCCCGGTCTTTGCAGCGGCTGCTCGGCGAAGAGCGCCTCGTGGTCGATCTCCGGAATCAGGAACATCCCGGTTCCCTCGATCGCGCCCGGATGGACCGAGTTGACGCGAATCCCGAGCGGACCGAGCTCGTGCGCCGCCACCTTCGTCAGACCACGCACCGCCCATTTCGAGGCACCGTAGGAGCCGTGCTCGGGGATGCCGCGGGTCCCCGCGATCGAGGACAGGTTGATGATCGAACCGCCGCCGGATTCGCGCATCGCGGTCGCCACGGCGCGCATGCCGTTGAACGTACCGACGACGTTGACGTCGAACATCTTGCGCAGCCGTTCGGGACTCTCCTCGAGGATCTTCTTCGTCCACCAGATCGCGGCATTGTTCACGAGTCCGTCGAGCCGACCGAAGCGCTCGGTCGTCGAATCGACGACACGCGCCCAATCGGCCTCGGATACGACGTCCTGCTCGACGAAGAGCGCCGATTCACCGAGCTCGGCCGCGAGCTTCTCACCGGGCTCGACCTGCAGATCGGTCAGCACGACGCGCGCGCCCTCCTCGACGCAGCGCCGCGCGTGGCTCGCGCCCATGCCCTGCGCGGCCCCGGTGATGATGATGCTCTTGCCGTCGAGTTGGCCCATCGTCCCTCTCCTTCGCGTTCGCCGACCGGCCGCCACGGTAGCAGCCGCTCGCAGTCCCGGTGATGACCGCGACACGCCCTGCCAGCTTCTTCATGGTCGAGCCGCGCCCTTCGTGGCCGCTTCGACGGATTCGAGGCCCCCGGCCTCGGTCCAGTCGAGCACCACGTCTTCTCGCGACACCTTCGCCCAATCGAACGCCTCGACCAGCTCGGTCGGGCGGCACGCCAGGCCGGATGGTGCGAGTCCAACGAAGCTCGCCAGGCGGCCACAGAGCTCTTCGGCCGAATAGCGCGCACGCAGCGCATCGCAGCCAACCGCGCCGTGCAGCTTGGCGAGCTTCGCCCCACGACGTTCGAGCAGCAGGCAGTGGTGCCGATAGCTCGGAGTCGGGAGATCGAGCTCCCGCTGGAGCGCGAGCTGGACGAGTGTCGAGGCCGCCAGGTCGCGGCCTCGCACGACGCGATCGATCGACGCGGCAGCATCATCGAGGACCGAAACGAAATGATAGGCGTAGGCGCCGTCGCGTCGCCGCAAGAGCGGATCCCCGAAGAGCTGCGTCGCGTCTCCCGAGAAGCGCTCGCCGCTCTCGTCTCGAAAAACCGTCGTCCTGCTCTCGAGCCGCAAGCGCAGGGAACGCGGATCGCGTCGCCAATCGTCGCCGGCGATCGAGTTCGCGCGACACCTGCCGGGGTAGGCATGACTCCCATCCGGCGCGAGGCGCCCCGACGCCCGAATCTGTGAACGGCTGCAGTCACAGGCATAGACGCGACCCGCCCGGACGAGCCGGTCGATCGCGGTCTCGTGGGCCTCGCTCCGCTCGGATTGCAGGACCCGCGCGTCCCACTCCAATCCGAGCCAGGCGAGATCCCGCTCAATCGCTTCGACATAGCCCGGCTTCGTCCGGCCTCGATCGAGATCTTCGAGGCGCAGCACGACCTCGCCCCCGCGACTGCGCGCATCGAGCCAGCAGAGGAGTGCCGCCAACAACGTGCCCGGATGCGCACGACCCGTCGTCGACGGTGCGAAACGTCCCCGTGCCGTCACGGCCGCCCCACCCGGCGACGTCGAGCGGCCTCCTCCGAAGGCCCCGACCGCGCGAGCGCGCGTCGCTCCCGGTCGAGCCACTCGCCCCGCATGACGACGACCTCGGGATCCCGAAGCGCGGCGAGATCCTCGAGGGGGTCGGCGTCCAGCACGAGGAAGTCGGCCGATCGACCGACTGCGAGACGACCGGTCTCGGCGCTGAGCCCGAGTGCATCGGCCGCTTCGCTCGTCGCGGCGCGCAGCACCTCGACCGGTCGCAGACCCGCGAACGTCGCGAAGGCCTCAAGCCCCGCTACGAACGCGTCGTGCGGCACGCCGGGAATTCCCGCGTCCGTCGATGCGATGAATCGGATTCCGTGCTCGCGTTGGCGGCGAAGTGTCTTCGACAAACGTGTGAAGAAATCGGTCGGACGGCCCTGCTCGTCGCGCACGCGGCGCCCCCAGCCCGCGTTCACCGTCGGCGAGACCCAGAGCTCCGAGGCGGCGAGTCGGCGCATCAGCGATTCGTCGAGCGCGGTTCCGAAGCCCCCCTCGCCCGCGAAGGAAGCGTGCTCGATCGTGCGCACACCGGCTCGGGCCGCCATGGCGATGCCCTCGGTCCCGTGGCAATGGGCGGCCACGGGACGACCCGCGCGGCCGGCTGCCTCGACGATCGCGCGCAGGCGCGGCAGATCGAACTGCGTGTCGCGCGCGCGGCTCCCCGGCGTGAAGACCCCACCCGTTGCCATCACCTTGATCCAATCGCTCCCCGCCTCGAGCTGGCGCGACACGATCGGGGCGACATCGCGCTCGCTCGCGACGACGCCACCCCAGAAGGCGCAATGGCCGTCGGGCGTGGTGATCGGCTGGCCACAACAGACCAGACGCGGACCGGAGCGGGCACCCCTTGCAATCTCGTCGCGCAGCCGGTGTTCTCGAAATCCCCCGCCACCACAGTCCCGGGCCGTCGTGATGCCCGCCGCGAGCATGGCGGTCGCGCGATCCGCCATCGCCCGCACACGCTCGACCTCGGGGACGGCCAGCTGCTCTGCCGGCGTGCGTAGCGCCGGATCGAGCTCGAGATGGACGTGGGCGTCGATCAACCCCGGAACCAGGACGCGACCCGGTAACCGACGCCGCGGCGTGCCCTCCCCGAGCGTCTCGGCAGCGGTTCCGATCGCCGCGATACGCCCCTCACGGACGTATAAGGCCGACGAGAACGGCTCTAGACGATCGCGATCCGACCGCCAGATCCGTGCGTCAGACACGATAAACTCATTTGTATTCAAGGACTTACCATATCGATCCGCGTCGATTCGCGCGCTCGGCGTTGCACTCGTGACGATCTTGGGCATTCTCCCTCAGCGGCATCCGCGACCCCAGCGGGACGCCACCTCGAACACAGCCACCGCCTCGAACGCAGAGCGAGCGAACCGGACCGCGGCGCGAACCATGGACGACCGACGGCTGGAACGGAACCCGATTCGTCGCAAGTCCATTCACTTCCACTCGACCCAGAACGCCAGCCACGCAATCGACACCGAAGCCAACCAGAATCGCCAACACCCAGAATCGCCGAAGCAGACCGCGAAGCAATCGCGAACGCGAACGCGAACCGGAAGGACGCCTCAAAAGATGCCGGACAACGAAGTGCTCGTCGTCGCCTCCAAGATCAAGGGCTACATCAAGAACAGCGGGGACATGAAGACCTCCGCGGGCGTGCTCGACGTGCTCTCGGATCGCCTCCGCGCCATGTGCGACCAGGCGATCGAGAGCGCCCGCAGCGACGGTCGCAAGACCGTCCTCGATCGCGACTTCAGCTAGCGCGCGACGAGCGCGACGAACCGACGGCGTCCCTGGCCCGGTTCGTCCGACCGGGCCGCAACGCCGCGCTCCTCGCGTCCGCTGGGCGGCGAGGGGCCAAGGCCGCGTGGGCTGGCCCGCCGCCCGACCCGCTAGCGGCGGAGGTCGTCAGCGGACTTCGTGTGCCCATGGGCCGAGCTTGGCCCGGTGCCGTCGGCGCGGTTGCGCCGAACCCCAGGCCGCTGATTCGAGCCGGGGCACGACCTCGGGTCGATGCCACGCCCTTCCACCCGAGCTGACAGGCCGGCGCGCCAGAGCCCGTGAAGGGGACCGAAGCCATGTCCCGAACGGAAGGCGCCTGCTCTGGGGACGGAATCGAGCTCGCCTCCCGAACCGACGTCGGCCAGGTCCGCTCGGCCAACGAAGACAGTCATGACGCGCTGCTGCGTGCCGATGGCGCCCGGCTGCTCGTCGTGGCAGACGGTATGGGTGGCCATCGCGGCGGCGCCACCGCCAGTCAATCCGCCATTGCCGCGATCGCCGAGGCCTTCGCCGCGGGCGGCGGCTCCGACTCCAGGGCGCTGCTCGACTCCGCCATCCAGTCGGCGAATGCACGCGTCTTCGCCCTCGCCGAGGCGGATCCCGAGCTCGGGGGCATGGGCACGACCGTCGTCGCGCTCCTGCTCGACGCCGGCCGGCAAGCCACCGTCGCCCACGTCGGGGACAGTCGCGCCTATCGCTACCGACGGGGCCGGATCGAACCCCTGACGACCGACCACAGCGTCGTGGCCGAAATGCAGCGCCGCGGGCTGATCAGCGACGAAGAGGCCGCCCTCCATCCGCGCCGAAACGAGATCCTGCGCTCGGTCGGTGTTCTCCCGAGCGTCGAGGTCGAGCTCGGCGAGGTCGACGTCGAGGCCGGCGATCGCTTCATACTCTGCTCGGATGGACTCTCGAACCTCGTGCAGGACCACGAGATCGCCGCGAGCGTTCAATCCCAATCGCCTGCCGAAGCCGCCGACAGCCTGGTACGCCTGGCCAACGAACGCGGCGGTCCCGACAACATCACGGTCCAGATCCTCGCGATCCCCGCGGACGAGAAGACCGGCGACCCAGAGGCCACCGCTCCCGTCGAGCTCTCCGAGGTCGGCATCGAAGCGATCGAAAGTCGGCGCCGCGTCCGAAGGCGGAAGCGTCGCCTCGCACTGGCAGTCGGTGTCCTGACCTTCTTCGCCGCGCTCTATGTCGGCCTGCAGGCGACCCGGCGCGAAGGGATGGAGCGCACGACGCGCTCGCCCCGCCCGCCGTCGCCGGCGACGACTCCGGCCAAGCCGCCGACTGCACGCCAAGCGAAGTCGTCTCCTACCTCTTCCGACGAGGCGCCAGAGCCACTCGACCGCTTCGAAGGAACCTCCGAGACGCCTCGCCGCGGCATCCCGCGCGGGGAACGTTAGTCGCTTCGAGTCCCATCCGATCGAGATTCCGTCGCGAACGTTAGTCGCTATCGACGGGGCTCGTCCGCAAGGCGAACGGCGACGCTCTCGGGTCGTCGCGCCGGGTCGAAGGCGATCGCGAGCAGCTCGTCCGCGACGTAGCCGACGCTGTTGAAGTCGCCCGTGCGCTTTCGCTCCTTGAAGCGCTCGACCGATGGAAAGTGCTCCGCACTCGTCGAACGAATCGTCTCCTGCATCGCGGTATCCACGACGCCCGGTGCGACCGAGTGGGCGCGCAGCCCACGCTCCGCCTCTTCGAGGGCGAGTACCTCGGTCAAGCGCTCGACGCCAGCCTTGCCGGCACAGTACGCCGCCCAGCCCGCATAGGCTTTCCAGGCCGCGCCCGACGAGATGTTGATCAGCACGCCGGGCCGCTCCATACGCGCGAGATGCCGCACGTAAGAACGTGAGCCGAGGAAGACACCCGTCAGGTTGATGTCGATATGTTCGCGAAAGGCGTCGACCTCGACGTCGCGCAGCGGCGCGATCGGCTCGAGCACACCCGCATTGTTGATCCACAGATCGATCGCGCCGAAGCGCGCCTCCGCTTCGGCCACGAGTGCCTCGAATCCTGCCGCGTCGCGCACGTCGAGCGTCCGCGCGAATACCTCGTCGCTCTCCGTCAATGCGGGCCGCGATCGCGCACAGAGGACGAGGCGCAGGCCTCGCTCGGCGAATCGCGCAGCCAACCCGGCGCCTATGCCGCGGCTGGCACCCGAGACGAACGCGACCTTGCCGCGGCAGTCGACGCCTGCCGAAGCCATCAGGTCGCGGCCTCTACCGACTCACCACCTCGATCGACCGATGCGGCGGCGGCAGCCCGCGAACGCGAGCATTCCAGAGCGGTGCGATCGAGATCCGATCCGGCGGGCTCCTGAAAGACGCGCAGGTCGAACTCGGGAACCATCGCCAGGATCCGATCGAAGAGGTCGGCCTGGATGTCCTCATAGGCGATCCAGGCCGTGTCGGTCGAGAAGCAATAGATCTCGATCGGCACGCCCTGCGGACCCGGGGCCAGCTGGCGAACCAGGAGCGTGTGGCCCTGCTGATGGATCTGCGGATGGCTGCGAAGCGTCGCCCAGATCCAGGCGCGAAACGTCCCGAGATTCGTCAGCTGTCGCCGGTCCGCCGTCACGCCGGGGTCGCGTCCCGGCTGGCCATTCGCCTCGGAGAGCTCCTCGCGCTTGCGTACCATGTAGTCGCGCAGGAGCGACCAGCGACCGAAGCGCTCGATCTCTTCGTCCGACAGGAAGCGAACGCTCCCGAGATCGATCGAAACGGATCGCTTGATCCGACGTCCGCCGGATTCGGACATGCCGCGCCAATTCTTGAAGGAATCGGAGATCAGGCGATGGGTCGGGATCGTCGTGATCGTCTTGTCCCAGTTCTGGACCTTGACCGTGTGCAGGGCGACTTCGATCACGTCTCCGTCCGCCCCGAGGTCCGGCATCTCGATCCAATCGCCGACGCGAACCATGTCGTTGCTCGCGAGCTGAACGCTCGCGACGAGCGAGAGGATCGTGTCGCGAAAGATCAACAGCAGCACGGCCGTCATCGCACCGATTCCCGAGACGAAGATCCAGGGCGATCGATTCATCAATGCCGCCAGGATCAGCAATCCGGCTACGAGGTAGACGAGCAACGTCGCGACCTGGATGTAGCCCTTGATCGGGCGCTTGCGGTACTCGGGGTGGCTCTCGTAGATCCGTTCCGCCGCCGTGAGGAAGCTCGCGATCGCGAGCGCGCCGCCGAGCAGCATGACGGAGACGGCGACCCGGCGGATCCCGTCGCTGAGCGCTTCGGGCAGATCGGGAAAGAAGCGGGTGCCGTAGTGAACGACGAAGGCCGGCGCGATGTGCGAGACCCGACGGAAGACGCCTGCGCGCACGAGCTCGTCGTCCCAATGCGTCGTCGTCGACTCGACGAGCTTGCGTACGACGCGGAGGAGCGACCACTTGACGAGGAAGTAGACGACGAAGGAAACGCCGAAGAGAATTCCCAGATCGATCAGATCGACCGCGATCTCGCCCCGAAAGAGAGCCCCGAGGATCTCCCGCATCGAATCTTCTACCTCCTCGACCCGATCGGGCCGCTCGTGGCGTCGGAGCATATCGAAGCAGAGACTCGGCCCGGCCGCCGAGATCGCCTACCCTCGGCGATCCGATGCCCCCCGCGAAGAAACGTTCGGCTGCGAAGCGGCGTGACGCCTCCGAGCTCGACCATATCGAGATCCGCGGCGCGCGCGAACACAACCTCAAATCGATCGACGTCGATATTCCGAAGAAGAAGCTCGTCGTGATGACCGGTGTGTCGGGCTCGGGCAAATCGTCGCTCGCCTTCGACACGCTCTACGCCGAGGGGCAACGCCGCTACGTCGAGAGCCTCTCCGCCTATGCGCGGCAATTCCTCGGGCAGATGGAGAAGCCGCGCTACGACACGATCCGGGGCCTCTCGCCGACGATCTCGATCGAGCAGAAGACGACGGGCAACAATCCGCGGTCGACGGTCGGCACCATCACGGAGATTTCCGACTACCTGCGGGTTCTCTGGGCGCGCACGGGTCGCCAGTATTGTCACGTCTGCGGCGAACGGGTCGAGAGTCAGACGGCGGAGCAGATCGCCCGCACGCTCGCCAGCCGCGAGGTCGGCACGAAGCTCGTGCTGCTCGCGCCGCTGCTCGTCAACCGCAAGGGGGAACATCGCGAGCTGCTCGAGGAGGCGCGGCGCGCCGGCTGGCTGCGACTTCGTGTCGACGGCGAGATCCTCGAGACCGAGGGCCTCGAGGCGCTCGACAAGCGCAAGAAGCACCACGTCGAGGCCGTGATCGATCGGCTCGTCGTGAAGTCCGGCATCAGGAGCCGGCTTACCGAATCGGTCGAGACCGCGCTGCGAATCGGCGACGGCCAGATGATCGTCGCCGGCGCGAGAGGCGGCGGCGCACGAACCGGTCGCGGCGACCAGCGCTTCTCCGAGCACGCAGCCTGCTCGAATTGCGAGATCTCCTTCCCCGAGCTGACGCCCCAGGCCTTCTCGTTCAACAGCCCCCAGGGCATGTGCAGTGATTGCAATGGTCTCGGCAATCGCTTCGAGATCGATCCCGACCTCGTCGTCCCCGACGATTCGATCTCGATCGACGAGGGCGCCGTACGACCCTGGGGCGAGAACGTCGCGGAGAAGGACGGTTGGGGGAGCGGCTTCCGCAATCAGATCCTCGCCCAGCTCAAGATCCCGACCAACAAGGCCTGGCGGAGACTCGGCGAGCGCCAGCGTGAGCAGATCCTCTACGGCACGGGAGAGCGTCGCTACCGCGTGAAGTGGACGAGCAAGAGCGGGGGCGGCGGTCAATTCGACACGAGCTGGGAGGGCCTGATCCCGCGCTTGATGCGCCGTTTCCGCGATACGAAATCCGAGGGTATGAAACGCTGGTACGGCAAGTACATGGCCGATACCGCCTGCACGACCTGTCACGGCACCCGCTTGCGGGCCGAGAGTGCCTCGGTCCGGGTCGCGAATCACACGCTCGTCGAGGTCTCGGCGATGACCGTCGACGAGGCGCGCGCGTTCTTCACGACCATCCGGCTGACGGGTGCCGACCTGAAGATCGCCAGTGAGGTCCTGAAAGAGATTCGTTCGCGCCTCGATTTCCTGGCGGCCGTGGGACTCGGCTATCTCTCGCTCGATCGCGCCGGCCCGTCCCTCTCGGGCGGTGAGTCCCAGCGAATCCGTCTCGCGAGTCAGGTCGGATCGGATCTCACGGGCGTGATCTACATCCTCGACGAGCCGTCGATCGGTCTGCATCCACGCGACAACAAGCGGCTGCTCGAGACCCTCGAACGAATGCGCGACATCGGCAATACGGTCGTCGTCGTCGAGCACGACGAAGAGACGATTCGCGCGGCGGATCACGTGATCGATTTCGGTCCAGGCGCCGGCATCGCCGGCGGCGAGCTCGTGCACGCCGGCACGCCCCGCTCGCTCGAACGCGCCCGCGCCTCGCTCACCGGCGCCTACCTCTCGGGTCGCCGCCAGATCGAGGTGCCGCCGGAACGCCGCGTCGCGCACGGCGCGCTCAAGATCCAGGGAGCACAGGAAAACAACCTGCGAGACATCGACGTCGAGATCCCGCTCGGCGTCCTGACGGCGATCACGGGCGTGTCCGGCGCTGGCAAGTCCACGCTCGTCAACGACATCCTCTATCCCGCCGCCGCGCGAGAGCTCACCGGCAGCAATGCCCGCGTCGGACGCCATCGTCGGCTGTCCGGCCTCGCCCAGCTCGACAAGGTGATCGACATCGACCAGCGACCGATCGGTCGCACACCGCGCAGCAACCCCGTCACCTACATCAAGGTCTTCGACGAGATCCGCCGCTTCTTCGCCGAGCTACCCGAGAGCAGGGTCCACGGCTACAAGCCGGGTCGCTTCTCCTTCAACGTGAAGGGTGGCCGTTGTGAGTCGTGCGAAGGCGACGGGGTGCGCAAGATCGAGATGCATTTCCTTGCCGACGTCTTCGTCCGCTGTGAAGAGTGTCGGGGCAAGCGATTCAACGAGGCGACGCTCCGCGTCGAGTACAAGGGACACTCGATCGCGGATGTACTCGATCTGACCGTCGCGGAGGCGATCGGCGTCTTCGAGGCGCACCCGAAGGTCGCGGGACCGTTGCGACTGCTCGAACGCGTCGGCCTCGAGTACCTCCACCTCGGCCAACCCTCGCCGACGCTCTCGGGGGGCGAGGCACAACGCATCAAGCTCGCGCGCGAGCTCTCGAAACGCGCGACCGGTCGCACGCTCTATATCCTGGACGAGCCGACGACCGGGCTGCATTTCGAAGACGTGCGCAAGCTCCTGATCGTGCTCAACGAGCTCGTCGACGCCGGCAACAGCGTCGTCGTGATCGAGCACAATCTCGACGTGATCAAGACCGCCGACTGGATCATCGACGTCGGTCCCGAAGGCGGCCCCGAAGGCGGTGAGATCGTCGCCTGCGGTACACCCGAAGAGCTGCGGCGGGTGAAGGGCTCGCATACGGGGCGCAGCCTCGCTCCGTTCGTCACGGCGCGTCGCCCACGCCGAACGCGTTCGGGCACGTCGCCCGACCGAGCCTGATCGGAGACCGTATACCTCGATCGCCGCTCGGAGCGGTGGAGCGATCACACCTCGCGACGCGGCTGCGGTATGCTCCCGCCCGCTCGAATCCGAGCCCACTACCGACAAAGACACGACCCACTCACCGCGGCCGCGAGACGATTCGGCCGCAATGGGGGACACATGACCTCTTCCTTTCTACGCGGTGCGAAGCGATGCCGCGCGCAGATACTCGTGCTCGTCTCGCTGACGGCGATCCTGCCCCGCCTCGCTTCCGCCCAGGCCAAGCCCCAATCCGACGACGAGAAGGCCTTCTACTCGATCGGTTCCGGTCTCTCCAGCCAATTCCAGTCGCTCAAGCCGATCAGCGATCGCGAGATCGAAGTGCTGATCCAGGGGCTGCGCGACGGCATCGCGGGCAACACGCTCGTGGTCGACGAGAAGGAGGGCGCCGCACTCGTTCGAACCATGGTGCAGCAGCGCCGCGCGCGCGCGGCCGAGGCGGAGAAGGTCGCGTCCGCCGAGTACGCCGAAGTCGAGGCCAACAAGCCGGGCGCCAAGAAGACCGAGTCGGGCCTGATCTTCACGGTGCAGAAGGAGGGGACGGGACCCTCACCCGCAGCGACCGACAAGGTCAAGGTCCACTACCACGGCACCCTGCGCGACGGCACGGTTTTCGACAGCTCGGTCGATCGCGGCGAGCCGGCCGAGTTCCCGCTCAATCGCGTGATTCCCTGCTGGACCGAGGGTGTCGCCATGATGAAGGTCGGTGGCAAGGCGCGCCTGGTCTGCCCGGCCGAGATCGCCTACCGCGACCGCGCGACGGGTCGCATCCCGGCCGGCGCGACACTCACCTTCGAGGTCGAGCTACTCGAGATCGTCGAGCCGTAGGCTTCGCCCGCGTCGATCCCGTCGATCGGCCGCGACCGCCGCAGCCGCCGGCCCGTTTGCGGAGACGGCGGGTCGGATCGCAGCGTCCGTCCGATCCACGCGCACGACCTGAGAGATCGCGATCGCCGATACGACGAGGCAGAAGACCATGCCGACGATCGGCAGAACGAATCTCAGGTCGTAGGCCAGGCGACGGGCGAAACGTTTACGGCGTCCCTGCCAGTGGGGAAGGTCCAGGCTCACGACGCGACTCCCGAGCGCACATCCGATCGGGGGCAGACCGCGGCGCACGGGCTCTCTATCGGACGGGTCCCGCAGCGCCTTGACGGCGATCAGGTGGCGTCGGGGGCCGGTGCTGCGCGCCGAACGGCGTCGATCGTCGCGTCGTCGACCTCGCGCAACGCGCGCTCCGGATCGATGCCGCGCTCGCGTGCGAGGCGAGCAAGCCGCTGGAGCAGCGTCCCGAACGCGTGCCTCAGCTCGGCGTCCGGCCCCGATCCGTCCGGGGCGCGAGGGGCGTCACGGCTCTCCCGGTCCAGCTGCGCCGCGATCCCGTCGATCGCTTCGCGCAGCCCATCGAGCGAGACCGCGGATGTCGCGGCGGCGTCACCCGAACGCGCCAGCCAGTCGACGTCGAGCGCTGCCAACCGGCCGGCGATCTTCGCCGACCGGGCCAGCGCTGGCAGCTTGCGGGGGATCCCCGCAAAGGGCCCCGCCCGAGCCCGCAGAGCGCCCGCCTCCGCGCGCTCTGCCGCCTTCAACTCCTCCCATCGCGCGCTCTGGTCGGCAACCGTCGCGGGTGTCTTCGCATCGGCGAATACGTGCGGATGGCGACGCACGAGCTTGGTCGCGATCGCCTCCGCGACGTCGTCGAAATCGAACGCGCCCAGCTCCTCACCGAGGCGCGCCTGGAAGACGACTTGAAAGAGCAGGTCGCCCAGCTCGTCCCGCAATGCGTCGAGATTCCCGTCGGCGATCGCTTGATCGACCTCGTAGGCCTCCTCGATCGTATAGGGTGAAATCGACGCGAAATCCTGCTCGAGATCCCAGGGACAGCCCGACTCGGGATCCCGAAGTCGAGCCATGATCTCGCGCAGCCCGTCGATCGCCGCACCGCCTTGGTTCGTCACCGCCTCAGTATATCGACGAACCACGATCCGGAATTCCCCGCAGCCACGGGCACATGCCAACGCGATTGCGTTCAGCCGAGGACGCGTTTCGCCGATCGGGGGAAGCGAGGAGTCGACGCCATGAGCGATCTGCCCCGCATCACGCCGACGACGCCCGGCCAGACGATCCGCCCGATCCGGCCGACGGGAAAGCCCGCACGCGAGCGCCGCCGCCAGGAGCGACAGAAGCGGGAGCGCGACGACGGGGTCGATCACAGCGACGCTACAGACGACGAGCGCGGCGCACCCGAGACGCCAAGGACCGGGGAGAGCGGCGCGGGCGATCGGATCGAGCGCGAGCGGGCCGAATCCGACGAGACGAATCCCCGAGGCCGAACGATCGATCTCAAGATCTAGCCGCCCGATCCAGGGGCGCGGGAACGCTCCCAGGCTGCTCTGTAGCCGGCCGGACTGCCTGCCTGCGTACCTGCGGAGACGTGTTTGCTACGAAGGGGGGTCTGGGGAGCGCGCCCGGGGAGCCCAGAGAATGTCTCAGCCCAACGCTCGACCGGGCGACGTCCGCACGGGCGAAGCCGAGCCCACGCGCGAAGCGCCCGCCGCAACCTCGCTCGAGCCAGATGGCCGATCGCTCCAGGTGATCGACGTTGCGATCGGCGGGATGCACTGCGACAACTGTGCTGCCGCGATCGCGAAGGCGCTTCGCTCCGTCCCGGGCGTCGAACGCGCCGACGTGAGCTATGCGCTCGAGGAAGCGCGTATCCAGTTCGATGGCACGCAGACGAGCGTGGCTTCGATCCACGCCACCATTGCGGACGCCGGCTACCGGATCGTCGACGCGCCGAGCGTGTCGGCGCGAGCGGATCCGATTCGCAGCGGGGCGGACGATGGGGAGGCCGGGGCGAGCTCGGCGGCGGTCGCCGGCCCGGCCCGCGCGAACGCCCGCGACGAGGCGAGCACGCGGCGACGTCTCGGCGTCGGTCTCGCGCTCAGCGCGTTGATCATGCTGCTGGGCATGGGTCCGGGCTGGCTCGACCTGCCCGATTTTCCAGGGCGACTCTGGCTCGTCGCCCTGCTGGCGGCGGTCGTGCAGCTCCATGTCGGTCGCGATTTCCACCTGGGTGCCCTTCGCGCGGCGCGGCAGGGGACGACGAACATGGATACGCTCGTGAGCCTGGGCTCTTCGGTCGCGTTCTTCTATAGCCTGGCCGTGCTCGCACTCGGCTTCGACCATAAACACTTTCCTGTGTACTTCGAGTCGGCGGCGATGATCATCACGCTCGTGATGGTCGGAAAGGTGCTCGAAGCGCGGGGGCGGCGAGAGGCGAGCGGCGCCGTGCGCGCGCTCCTCTCGCGCCAACCCGACCGCGCTCGCGTCGAACGCGAGGGCGAGATCGTGGAGGTCGGGCTCGGCGAGCTGCGGCGGGGCGACGCGGTACTCGTTCGGCCCGGCGAGCGGATTCCCGTCGATGGACGACTCGAGGTGGGCGAGAGCCACGTCGACGAAGCGATGTTGACGGGGGAGAGTCGGCCCGTCGCGAAAATGCCGGGCGACACCGTCCACGCAGGGACGGTCAATCGTGAGGGCGCGCTCACGATCCGCGCCACTGCCATCGGAGATGCAACGACGCTCGCGGCGATCGCGCGGCTCGTGCGTGATGCCCAGGCGACGCGCGCGCCGATCCAGCGAAGTGTCGACCGCGTCGCACGCGTCTTCGTTCCGACCATGATCGGCGTCGCGATCGTCGCGGGACTCTACTGGTGGGGCGGCGGTGCGGCACGCCATCTGCCCGAGCTCGACCCGATCGCGGCCGGGCTGCTCTTCGCGGCCTCGACACTCTTGATCAGCTGTCCCTGTGCGATGGGCCTCGCGACGCCGCTCGCGCTCGTCGCCGGCACGGGCGTCGGTGCCCAGCGCGGTCTGCTGATCAAGGATGCGCGCGCGCTCGAGGCGCTCGGGGAGGCCGAGGTGGTACTGCTCGACAAGACGGGCACGCTCACGCTCGGACGTCCACGCGTCGTGGCGTCGACCGTGGCACCGGACGTCGACGAGCGGAGCGTATTGTCGTTTGCTGCCGCCGTCGAGCGAGAGAGCGAGCATCCGCTTGCCCAGGCGATCCTCGCCCATGCCGAGGAGGAGGGGGTGCCGCGCGTCGTCGGCAAGGATCTTCGCGCCGAGGCGGGCAGCGGGATCACCGGCCGCGTCGCCGCGCCGAACGGCGGTGAGTCCGAGGTCGCGCTCGGCAGCCTCGCCTTCCTGACACGATCGGGCGTCGACGTCGATTCGTGTCCGACGTCACTTCGAACCGAAGCCGAGGCGGCGGAAGAGCGCGGTGCTTCCTCGGTCTGGGTCGCGATCGATCGCCGAATCTCGGCCTGTTATGCAGTCGGCGACGAGCCGGATCCGACCGCGCGCGCTGCACTCGACCGACTGCGCGGTCTCGGGGTCGACGTCGTACTGCTGACGGGCGATCGACGGGCGACCGCCCTTGCGATCGCCCGCGAGCTCGGGCTCGAGGCCGACCGCGTGATCGCGGAGGTACGCCCCGACGAGAAGGCCGCCCACGTGCGCGCGCTGCAGCGCGAGGGACGTAAGGTGGCGATGGTGGGCGATGGCCTCAACGACGGACCGGCGCTCGCGAGCGCCGAGGTCGGGATCGCGATCGGCCGGGGCACGGACGTCGCGATCGAGGCAGCCGACGTCGTGCTCGTGGGCGACGACCTCGGCGCGCTCGCCGAAGCGGTCGCGCTCAGTCGACGCACGCTCCGCACGATCCACCAGAATCTCTTCTGGGCATTCGGGTACAACGTGGCGGCGATCCCGCTCGCGGCCGGCGCCTTCGTTCCCTGGGCGGGTGGCGCCTTGCGACTCGGACCTGGCGTCGCGGCGCTCGCGATGGCGCTGTCGAGTCTCTTCGTGGTCGGCAACAGCGCGCGCCTGCGACGCTTCGATCCCGCCCGCGCCGGACGCTCGCTCGGCGTGCAGGCGAGCGCGACGCATCTGGCGATCGGCCTCGCGCTCGCGCCCCTTCCGGGGGTCGCGCCCCTTCCGGGGGTCGCGCCCCTTCCGGGGGTCGCGACGCTTCCGGGGGTCGCGACGCTTACAGGGGTCGCGACGCTTGCAGGGGTCGCGACGCTTGCACGGAGCGAGAGCGCGTGGGCCCAATCGGTCACGCTGTCGGTCTCGGGTGACGACCCGGCCAATGGGATCTTCGATCCCTCGATCGAGTTCGCATCGGGCGCCGACGAGGGCTGGCTCGCCTATTCGGCGGTCTTCGGCGGTGCGACGCCTTTCGGTCCGCGGGTAGAGACCCATCTCGCTCGTACGCTCGACGACGGAGCGAGCTGGCAATTCGAAGGCGTGATCGCGGCCTCCGAGGCCCATCTCCTCGAATTCGTCGACGGCACGTCGATCGAAGGATTCTGGAACGCCGAGGTGCCGAGCCTCGTGCACGATCCGGGCGATGCGGGGCGAGAATGGAAGCTGTTCGTCCATCGCATCTTCCGCAGGTCGACCGCCGTCTTCGAGGACGACCAGAACCTTCCGGCCTATAGCTGGATCGGTCTGCGGACGGCGCCCCACCCGAGCGGACCGTGGTCGACGGAGCGCAAGCTCCTGTCAGCGGGCGTCTTTCCGCCCGCGCCGTACGACGACGTCGAGATCGCGGTCAACGCGCTCGATCCGAGCCTCGCCCCCCTGATCGTCTACACGGAGCCGGGTGCCTTCGTCCGCGACGGGACACTCTTTCTGAGTCTCTCGGGTGTTCGTGAGACGGGTCCCGACAGGATCCTGCTGCTCGCCTCCGACGACCACGGCGACTCCTGGCGCTATGTCGCTACGCCGCTCTCGCCCGCCGACGTTTCGGCGCTCGGCTACCTGAAGGTCGACGGCAGCGCGATCGTCGAGGACGGCGGCCGCACCTTCCTGCTGGCGACGCCCGAGAGCGCGAGCGTGCAACACGACGGAACGCTCGTCTTCGAGTTCGCATCGCTCGCGGCGGGCACGCTCCAGAGGACGGCGGGCGTTCCCCGAATCGAGCGCCACGTTCCCGCGCGTCCCGGGCTGCCGGCCGACAAGCGCGGCGGTCAGGCGGACTTCCACGAACGCGCGACACAGACCGGACTCCTCCAGCCCGCACTCCAGGTCGGTGCCCTGCCGCGACTCTTCACGATCGAGAAGACCGGCGTGGATCTGGTCCCCACGACCGCCGTGCCGGGTCCGGCCATGGGCTTCATGGGCGCCGGACTCGCCGCGGGTCTAGCCGGAGCCGCGCTCCACACGCTCCGTCGGCCCTGGCGGCGTCCATGACAGGGACGGCGCGCGGGGTCGCGGCCGCCACGCCACCGCGTCGCAGGATCGCGGCCCGGTTTTCGTGCCCCGCGCCCCCGTCTAGACTCGCGGCATGGCCAGCAGGCGCAGACAGCCCGCCGTCGCACCGCTCGATCGGGTGCGCGAGATCATCTCGGCGTGGCCGGAGACCGACGAGCGGATCTCGCACGGCGCACCCACCTGGTGGGGCGGCCGAAAGACCTTCGCCAGCTTCCACGACAACCACCACGGTGACGATCGGATCGCGCTCTGGATCAAATCCGATCCCGACACGCAGGAGAGCCTGGTCGAAGCGGATCCCAGCCTCTTCTTCGTTCCGCCCTACGTAGGACCGAGTGGCTGGCTCGGCGTGATCGTCGATGGCCCGCCGGCGCTGCGGCGCCGCGTCGATTGGGATGTCGTGTCGGGACTGCTCGAAGCCGGCTACCGCTCCGTTGCCCCGAAGCGGGCACTCGCGAAGCTCGCCGAGGATCGATAGCACGCCGACTGCCGCGGATGGACCTCGCGCGGGGGAGCCATGATGCACCGCTCGAGACGCAGGTGTGATGGCGGAACGCGCTGCGCGTGGTAAACATCCGATCTTCGATCCGTCCGGAGAGGATGCACACGTGATGAAGCCGCGAATCCGATTCTGACGATCGCTCGGCGTCGGAGTCTTCGACGCTCGAGCGGCGCGGTCCGACCGCGTGGTGCGCTGACGGATCGGCCGGCCTTCGAGCGAGGCTCGGACCTCCCGGCGCGACACCGCGCAGGGGAGCTCCGACTTGGATACCGAGACCAACGAGACTGCCGAATCGGCGCCGAGCGTGGTGGGCGCGGCGACCCCGACCGTGGATCCCCGGCGCCCGCATCCATCTCGATCTCTCGCCTCGAATCCTCCGCTCGAGCCCGATCGACCGGGCCTCGGCGTCGATCTGCGCCGCTGCATCGGCTGTCACGCCTGTAGCGTCGCTTGCAAGACGGCACACGAGATTCCACTCGGCGAGTTCCCATTACGCGTGCGCTGGCTTCCGAGACCGGATGGACGCGGCTACGCGTTCCTGCCGGTCTTCTCCGAATCGCTCTGTCAGGATGATCCCGAGAGCACGCGTGCCGGACTCGCACCCGCCTGCGTACGCGCCTGTCCGACCGAAGCGCTCGTCTGGGGCGACCTCGCGGACGATCGCTCCGGCATCACCGAGCTCGCACGCAGGCCCGACGCGCGACGATTGACGGAGGTCGACGGCGCCCGCCAAACGCCGGATCTCAAGCGAGACGTCGCCTACCTGGCGCTCGAGGACTGGATGGGTCGCAAGCTCAACCGCGGCGCCGCACTCGACCCACGCGACGAGGACCCGATCTATGAGCAGCGTTAGGCCCGACGGAGAATCGACGCAGGATCGCAACGATCAATTGACGCGTCGCGATTTCCTGAGCTTGTCGACGAGCCTCTCGGCGGCTGTGGTCGCGGGAATGGCGTCGGGCTCTCTGCTCTCGTGTGCGAACGATACGGGCCATCCGAGCGCCGATCGACACGACGCGCAGGCCGCGCTCGAGAAGCTTCGCGCCACACACCTCGACTACACGCGCGCCCGCGCCGTCCCGACGATCTGCTTCGGCTGCACGACGCATTGTGGCGTGATCGGTTGGGTCCAGGACGACCGCGTACGGCTGGTCGAGGGCAACCCCCTCGACCCGAACAGCCAGGGCACGATCTGCTCCAAGGCGAACGGGCTGATCGCGGCGACCGAGCAGCCCGAGCGTCTGCTCTACCCGATGCGCCGCGTCGGTCCCCGCGGCAGCGGACGCTGGCGCCGCATCTCCTGGGACGAGGCGCTCGACGAGATCGCCGATCGTCTGCGCCCACTGCGAGAGGCCGGCACACCCGAGCGCTTCGTCTTTCACTACGGGCGCGACAAGACCAAGGGCGTGAGCAAGCGCTTCACGGACGCGTTCGGGACGCCCCATCGACTGAACCGTCGCTCGATCTGCAGCTCGAACCGTCGCGCGCCGCTGATGAGCTTCTACGGGCGCGATTTCGAGTGGGAGAGTCAGGATCTCGAGCGGACGCGATTCGTTTTGAACTTCGGCGGCAATCCGATGGAGGCCTACCAGGGGGGTCTCTTCATGCGCAAACGACTGATGGATGCGAAGGTCGATCGCGGCGCGAAGATCGTCAGCTTCGAGGTGCGGCCGACGGCGACGACTTCGATCTCGGACGAGTTCTGGACCGTACATCCCGCGTCGGACGGCGCGATCGCGCTCGCGATGGCACACGTGATCGTCGCCGAGGGGCTCGAGGACCGCGGATTCTGGGATCGCTGGTCCACCTGGCCCTTCGAGCAGATGCGCAGCCACCTCGAGCCCTATACGCCCGAGTTCGCCGAGGCCGAGAGCGGCGTCCCGGCCGCAGAGATCCGCCGCCTGGCGATCGAGTTCGCGCGGGCCGCACCCGCCTGCTGCACGCTCTCCAACCGCGGTTCCGCGAAGCACTACAACGGGGTCCAGGCCGACCGCGCGATCCGCATGCTCGACGTGCTGGTCGGAAACGTCGGCCGACCGGGCGGCTTCTGCCTGTCGACGCTGCGCGGCTGGAAGCACCGCTACGGGCAGGAGGGGCTACCGGTCCTGTCCCAGCCCGGCCCCGCTCCGCCATCGCCGCGACCCTGGAAGCCCGGAACGCGGGAGTTCGACACGCTCCCGCCCGAAGTGAAGAGACGCGTCGCGGAATTCCCGGCGATGTGGCAGGACAGGTATTTCGGCGAGCTCGCCACCCCGAGCGAGTACCCGCTCTCCTGGCACTGGTATCCGATGCGCGTCGGTCAGCTCGTCTATCCCTACATCAAGGAGGGGCGCCAGAAAGTCGACGTCTACATGTCCTATACGCTCGGTGCTGCCTACGGCATGCCCGAGACGGATCTCGCCCGCGAGGTGCTGGCGGACGAGTCGTTGATCCCGTTCCACGTCGCGATCGACGTCAGCTTCGGTGAGCAGGCGGCCCTGGCCGACCTCGTGCTGCCCGACGCCACGGCGCTCGAACGCTGGGATGCCCACTGGACGAACAGCTACGGGCTCAGGCCCTATACCGGAATCCGCCAACCGCTCGTCGAGCCGCGCGGCGAGGCGCGTCCCGCGCAGATCATCTGGCGCGACCTGGCCAGGCGCATCGGTGGCGGCATGGAGCGCTTCTTCGACTTCGACGAGCTCGAGGACTACTACCGCGCCTGGTACGCCGAGCTCCCGATCGAGTGGGAGCGGCTGAAACACGACGGCATCTGGACCGACCCCGAGCGTCCGCTCGACTACGCGCTCTACGAGCGTCCGATTCCCGAGGCCGAGCTGGCGGAGAGCGAGACCGACCCCGAAACGGGCGTGATCTATCGCGTCGACACCGGCCGGCGCCGAGCGATCGGCATCCGGCAGGAAGGCCGGGCCGTGCGGGGCTTTCCGACGCCGTCGCGCAAGATCGCGGTTCTCGATCCGATCTTCCCCCTGGCCGCACGACACGTCGGGCTTCCGGCGGACGATCCGAACGCGAGCGCGGTTCCGGGCTACGCGCGGGTGCCCGAACACGTCGACCTCGACGAGGACGCCTACATCCTGACCACCTTCAAGTGGAACGTGCATACGCAGGGGCGTTCGGCCGACTGGAAATACGCGGCCGAGATCGTCCACACCAATCACGCCATGCTCGCGCCCGAAACGGCCGAACGACTCGGCGTCGAGACGGGTGACGAGATCGAGATCACGACCGAACGACCGAAGGGTGCGGTCTACCGCGCGAACGAGTCCGAGCCGGTCGGTCGTGTCCGCAATCGCGTGCGAATCGTCCCGGGGATGCATCCGCGCGTGATCGCGCAGGCGCACCATGCGGGCCACTGGGAGCACGGCAGCATCGCCCGCGGCGGCGATCCCGCCCCCTCCGCCGGGCGCGCCGGCATGGCGGAGGGGCTGCCGGGACACGAGACGCTCGCCGATCGCGTCTGGTGGTCCGAGCGCAATGGCGGGCCGGGTGGCGGCGTCGCGATCAACCACGTCTATCCGATCAACGCGCAGCCACTCGTCGGGGGCCAGAACTGGTTCGACAATGTCTGTCGCGTACGGCGAGTCGAGCGCACGTCGTCGCAGCAGCGGCGAACGACCGGCCGCCCCGGGCGCAGCGAGTCGTCTTCGTGAGACTCACGCTCGAAGAGCGCGCGCCGATCTACCTCTGGCTCTCGGAGCTGCTCTCGACCGAGGTCGATCACGCGGCCTGGCAGCTGCTGCGCGACCCGCCGCGACGCGAGCTGCTGAGCCGTCTCGAGCCGACGCTCGCCGAGGCGCTCGCAGGTCCGCTCGATGGCGGACGACGCGACGCGCTGGCCGAGGAGTTCACACGACTCTTCCTGCTACCGGAACGGCTCGCCACACCGATTCCCGCGCCGGAGCCCGAAGCCCTTGTTCACGGCTCGAAGGTCGAGGCGTCCGCGCCGGCCGGGCGCAGCGTCCCACCCCTGGCCTCGGCGTGGCTCGGCGACGATCACGAGAGGCTTCGACGTGACGTCGCGACCCTGGTCGCGCGGGGCTACGACGCCCTCGGTCGCAGACCGGTCCGAGCGGAGCGATGCGGGCGGCTCCCGCTCGACCACGTCGCGATGGTCTTCGATCTCGTGGCGCACGCCGCAGGCGCGACGACGTCGGGGACGAAGCGCGCGGCGATACATCTCGAGCGCGAGCTGCTCGGGGATTGGCTCGTGTGTTTCGGGGATGCGCTCGCGGCCCGCAGCCGTGAGCCGCTCTACCGGGCGATCGGTCGCTTGATCAGCCAGCTCCACGCCCCTGCGCAAGAGGCGAGATCCGTCGGCAGTCGGGGAGTGTCCGCGAACGACGCGCTCGGCTCGAATGCCGTCGGCGAAGAGAGTGAAGACCGTTTGGCCTAACGTCGATTGCGCGAGAGTCGGGCCGACACCTTCGTCACGTGGAGCACGCCCCAGCCCTCGGGATCCTTGCAGATCTTGTCGAGCTCGGAGAGAGCGCGCTGCTCGGCCTGAGAGGCCGAGCGCGCCCGGATCGTCATGATTCGCGTCCGCGGGCCACCGATCTGCTTGAGGCGGATCCGGAAGTAGGGAAGATTCTCCTCGGGCTCGGGCTTGGGCGGCGGCTGCAGCTCGCGTGAACGCGGCAGGTCGGACTCGTGCCATTCCGCGTCGAGATCGCGTGGCTGCGGGCGTGCGATCGGAACCGCCAACGGCCGGATCTGCGGCGGCGGGTCGACGGGCAGCATCCGCTCGAGCAGCGCATTGAAGGCTTCGGAGGGCTGGGAGATGACGCAGCCCAGGCGGTGGAGACTGGAGGTGCCTCCCGCGGTCTGTGGAAGCGAATCGTTCCAGACGATCGCAGATACCTTGATCGGCCGCGCACCGCTCGGATCGATCACGATCCGAATCGGATCCCCCTGCTCGGGCGCCACGCCGGTCACGACGGCGAGGCCTCCTTCCGAGAGCGTGACCACGCGCCCCGGAACCCGCCGCTTCGCCGAAACGACGATCTCGCAAGGCAGCCGACAACGTACGCGCCGACGTCGTTTGATTCGTGCCACTTCCCACCTCCCAGCTTCTCGAAATGACCTCGATTGGTGTTCCCATCGGATCGATTCGAAACGGGGAATGTGCGCCGCGACACTCGCGACCCGCGCGCGACCCCTCAGCCAGCAGGATGCTTATCGGTTGCGCGAGGGGCAGAGCTTACGCCCACGTAGCGCGAAGCCACGAGGCGCCATCTCCGCGTAATCCACCAGGCAGGGCGGGAAGCCGAGCTGCGGCATGAGCTCACGTCCCTTGCCGGCTACGTGCGCCCTCGGGTGCCACGCGTCGTGATCCGGATCGATCGTCGTCGTCGTCACGGATCGCGTCGGGAGCTCGACCCACCGGATCTCATTTCCACATGGCGACGAGATCCTCGATGCCGACCTCGGCCACGACCTTCAGGTCCGCGTCGATCATCTCGTAGAGCAACCCGTTCGACGTGTGGTTGCCAAAGAAGACGATCGCGCCCTCGTCGCCGCCACGCTCGAGGTGGGGATGGACGTCGCCTGGCGACAGGGCGTAGGTGCCCGTCGGCTTGATTCGCTCGGAGGACGTTCCGTCTTTGAAGAGATCGGTCACGCGGTGTTCACCGGCGAGCACGAGGCTCGTCGTCGTCCCGACGTGGCGATGGCGCGGGCAGTGTCCGCCCTCGGCGTCGAATTGCACGAGGAAGTCGCAGGTGCCGACCTTCAGGTCGTAGCCGAGCAGCGCGACCGAGTAGGCGACTCGGTAGCCGGTCTCGGTTTCGTCCGTCAGATGCTGCCACTCGTAGTTCGCAGGATCGAAGGCGGGATTCGTAGCGATCATGGGCGTCCCTTCTCGCCGATACTCGATTTCGTACCGGTCTCGTTTCTGGTTCTCGTCCGAACGACGGTCCCAGCGCTCGTGATGTGCACCCTCCGGAACCGGCGCCGCGCTTCGTAGAGGAAACCCGGCGCAGACGCGGATGCCATCCCGTGACTGAATAGCAGGTCGCGACCGACCTCGAAAAAGCGCCCCATCGATCCGAACTCACCGGCGAGGCCCGCGCTTCTGCGCGAGACTCGACACGCGGGCTTCGCCCCGGAGACCGCGCCTCGGAAGCCTCTCGAATATCGGAAGTAACAGGGAGAACGAATGACGACGCGCTCGTGGCGAACTTGGGGATTGCTCTCGGCAGCGATCTCGATACTGATTCTGACACTCCTGGGCGACGCCGCCGCGCGGGCCGCCCAGCCCAACGTCGTCATCCTCCTCGCGGATGATCTGGGATGGGCCGACGTCGGCTACCACGGGGGCGAGATCGAGACCCCGTCGATCGATCGCCTGGCGCAGGAGGGCGTGCAGCTCGACCGCTTCTACAGTGCACCGATCTGCTCCCCGACGCGCGCCGCGCTCGTGACGGGGCGCGATCCGCTCGCTCTCGGCATCGCCTACGACCAGATCCATCCCTGGTACAACGCGGGGCTGGCGCCCGATGCGCTGACGATCGCCGACGTCTTCAAGGCCGACGGCTACCAGACGGGCCTGGTCGGGAAGTGGCATCTCGGACACACGACCGAACACCATCTCCCGAACGCCCAGGGATTCGAGGATTTCTGGGGGCATCTCCATACCAACACGGACTTCTATTCGCACGAGCGCGAAGGTGGACACGACCTGCAACGAAACGGCAAATCCGTACGCGAGCCGAATCAGTATCTGACCCATCTCGAGGCGCGCGAGGCCGTGCGCTTCATTCGCGAGCGCGATCCGAAGAAGCCCTTTCTGTTGTACGTGCCGTTCACGGCGCCGCACAGCCCGATGCAGGCACCGAAGGCGACGATCGAGAAGTATGCGGCGCTCCCACAGGCGTCGTTTCGTCGCGTCTACGCGGCGATGGTCGACGAGATGGACCAGGCGATCGGCGCGATTCTCGAGAGCCTCGACGAGCAGGGGATCGCCGACGACACGATCGTGCTCTTCTTCAGTGACAACGGCGGGTCGAATATCTTCGGCGGCGTCAATACGCCGCTCCGCGGACAGAAGGGCCAGACCTTCGAGGGCGGCGTCCGGGTACCGGCGGTGATCCGATGGCCCGGGCAGCTCGAAGCGGGCAGCGTCATGAGCCAGATGGTGACGGTAATGGACGTGATGCCGACGCTCGCACGCGCGGCCAACGTGCGGATGCCGACGACGGCGGAGCTGGATGGACTGAGCTTCTGGCCCGCGCTGACGCGCGGGCATGCGGTTCCGCGGACGCGTCCGATCGGATTCGTGTCGGAGATTCCGATTCCTGGCGTGATCCACACGGCGATCTACGACGGCCGCTGGAAGCTCGTGCAGGTGATCCAGGAGCGGCAGACCGAGACGCTCGTCGAGGAGCTTCTCTTCGACATCGAGGCCGACCCCCACGAAGAGACGAATCTCGCCGCCCGCCACAGCGCGGTCCTGGCCCGCATGCGACGCCTGATGACCGACTGGCGCAAGCGGCACCCGATGGCGGGTACACGCGGCACGCTCGTCGCGCATCCCGGCTGGGTCGCGCCGAAGGACTGGGCCGCGGTCGTGACGCCGAGCCGCCTGATGCAGAAGGAATGGAAGAACGAGCTCGGCTTCTCGAAGGAGATCTTCGACGCGACCGAACATCGCGGCGTGCTCGTCGACGAGAGGACGCGCCGCGCTCTGATCGAGGCGAGCGAACGGCGACGACGCGAGCAGTCAGCCGACTGACGGCCGCGCCGATCGGACGTGATGCCCCGTCTCTCAGTCGCGACGCGCGCGGCGAAGCGAGGCGAGGCCCATCAGCCCGAGACCGGCAAGCACGGCCGTACTCGGCTCGGGTACCGGGACGAACGCAAAGTCGTCGAGCAGGGCGCGGTCGCTCCCGCCGGCGGATCGAACCGTCACGGTCTTGATGGCAGCCACCTCGGTCGCGCCGAAATAGCCACGACGATTGTTGCCGGAGAGGGTCAGGCTCTGGTCGACGATCGTGTAGGTACCGAGCAGATTGTCGTCGACGTCGAAGGTCTGGACCGTCCAGTCGATGTCGAGCGCATTGACGGCGAAGCCGAAGGCCGACACGCCATCGCCCGTGAAGACGACGTCGAAATCGTCGTTCGGCTGGCCGTCGCTCGCGAGCGTGTCGAAGCAGGCACCGCTGGTGCCGAAGTTGCCGCAGAACGTCGAGTCCAGATGGAGGTCGCGTGTCGCGTCGGCCGACGAGATCGTGAAGCCGTCGCTGCCGGTCAGGAAGTCACGGCTCGAGAAGTAGAGCGCGCTCGTTCCGAAATCCTCGACGAGAGCACCGGCGAGCGCTGGATCGCCGGCGGACGTGATCCGCGTGGCGAACGACGCCGAGCTCGCGACGAGAGCGAGCGTCACGACGAGGCTCAGTCGTCCCAGCCGACCGAAGCGGGCGGTCCTCGACACGCGCGGCGAGTCCAGACGAAGCGCGCGAAGGGCGGAGAGATTCGAAGACGACGATGTCGAAGACATGGGTTACCTCGGGCAAAGACATCACTCCATGCGGAGCGATCGCCCCATGTCTATCGGTGGCGTCGGTCGAATTGTTGATTCTCATCACAATCGCGATCGGAACTATGCGCGACCCCTGCGTAGGCGCTGCAGAACGAACGCCGCACGACTGCCGGGAAGGCGAGATTCGTACCGATCAGGCGAGCGTGCCGCCGTCGACCCGAATCTCTTCACCATTGATATGCGCTCCGTCCTCGCTGGCGAGCATCGCGATCACCGCCGCGACCACCTCGGGTCCGCGGGGGCGATCGAGCGGCTGAGCGCGCGCGATCAGTTTCATGTCGGCGTCGTCGGGAACCGTGCCGGGACCGGACATCGCCGTCTTGATCGAGCCCGGGTTGACGGCATTGCAGCGGACACCCCGCTTGCCGAACTCGACTGCGATCGTGCGGGTGAAGGCGCTGACGCCGCCCTTGCTCGTGCCGTAGGCCGCGCCATAGGGCATGCCGGCGAGCGCCGAGGTCGACGACGTGTTCACGATGCTGCCTTTCGACTCGAGCAGATGGGGCAAGGCGACCTGCGTGAGCAGGAAGGTGCCGACCAGGTTGACCTCGAGCACGCGACGAAACTGCTCGAGACGGATGTTCTCGAAATGATCGAGCAGCAGGATGCCCGCGATATTGCAGAGCGTGTCGAGCCGGCCGAATCGCTCGACGCACTCGGCGACGCCCGCGCGAACCGACTCCTCGCTCGTCACGTCGCAGGCCCCGCCCACGACGGGCGCGCCTTCCGCCTGACAGAGCTCGACGGTCTCCGCGAGCCCCTCGGCCGCGACGTCGACCAGGTAGAGCGACGCCCCTTCGCTCGCGAGCCTGCGCGCGGTCGCACGTCCGATCCCTGCCGCCGCGCCGGTCACGAACGCCACCCTGCCCTCGAATCGCTTCATCCCTGACTCCTCGAATTTCGCCCGATCCCGCGTCGGCCCGACCCGGCGGCGCCCGGGCTTCGAGCGCGCCGCCCCCCGCTCGCAGCCCCCGCGGCCGATCGCGCGGCCCGGCGATCTTCGCGACCTCGGGGGGCATCGGCAACGCTTCGCGTCCCGAAATCGCATTCGATCGGGTTTCGCAGGCTCGTTTTCCCCGATGGGAAAAACACATCGCTCATGGTCGGAATGTGGGCCCTCCGACCCATTTTTTTTGCGATTTGCGCGACCTCGACACCACAACCTCACACCGGCGAGTGTGCGAGCCCGCCGGGTGAACTGTTGGCGAATGGAGAACCCGATGCTGCGCTTCAAGTCCGGCCACAGGCCGGCGATTCGACGTCCCCTGCTCACGCTGTCCTCCGCTCTTCTCTCGGCCCTGGCTCTGCTGCTCGTGTTGCCCAGCCTGGCCTCGGCGGCGTCCACCACCTTGACGTTGTCCGACACGATCGGTGCCGGCGTCGACGTCACGATCCACGCGGACGACGGAGTCGATCCCGGGAACATCGTGATCACCCTCTCGCTCGAGAGCACGGGTGCGGCCGCCAGTCTGCAGTCGCTGCACTGGTTCACGAACGACGACGATCTCTATCCCGGTGTCTCGTCGTCGGGCGACGACGTGCAGTTCAATCTCTTCCACGCGGAGAACAACGGAACGGCGAGCCCCTGCCGCTGCAACCTGATCGCCGGCTTCGAAGAGGATTACCTCGGCACGGCGAGCGGGCTGCAGGAGACGACCTTCGTGATCTCCCACTCGACGCTCGCACTCTCGCTGGCCAATCTCTCCGAGACGCAGGTCCGTGTCGCACTGATCATCGACGCACCGAACGCGGGCACGAACGGCGAGCCGTGGAACAAGGTGCGCGGTCATTTCTCGGACCTGACCGTGATACCCGAGCCCTCGACGGCGATCCTGATGCTGCTCGGCCTCGGTGGACTGTCGGCAGTGAGCCGACGCGAGAACGGGTAGCCCCAGACAGATCAGCAGGGCTCGACCCAGGACTAAAACCAGCCGGAAGCACCAGCAGGAAAGCACCAGCAGGAAGCGCCAGCACGAAGGACCAGGCGGGACCGCCCGCCTCTGTCCGGTGCAATGCAGCTACAGGCCCATCGCGGCAACCTCGCGTGACACTGCTCGCGCGAGGTTGTTGCGTTTCTGAACCCGGATCCCGTCGACGCCCACCAGGCTCGCGAGCTCCGAGAGCTCACGAGCCGCGGCCGGCGCCACCGCGCCGATCCCTTGGCCGGGCTCGAGATGGGCAGCTCTCACCTCGAGCACGCCCGCGTCACGGTCCGTGCGAAGATCGAAGCGCGCCGCGAGCGACTCGCCGAGCAGCAGGGGCAGCACGTAGTAGCCCCAACGCCGCTCCGCCTCTGGCGTGTAGATCTCGACCCGATATTCGAAATCGAAGAGTGCGTCGATCCGCGGGCGATGCCAGACGACGGGGTCGAAGGGCGAGAGCAATGCGCACGCCTCGATTCCGCGCGGACAACGCGCCTCGAGCGAGCGATAGGCCGGCCGCTCCCAGCCCTCGACGCGACAGCGAACGAGCGCTCCATCGGCCGCCAACGCCTCGAGACGTGCCTTCGCGGACCGCACGGGCAGTCGGAAGTAGTCGACGAGACAATCCGCACTCGCGACACCATGTGCCTTCGCGGCCCGCAGCAGCAGCTCGTCGAGCGCCGCCTCGAAATCCGGCGTCGGGCGCTGGCGGATCGACTCCGGCACGACCCGCTCGAACAGATCGTATTCCTTGGCGAAGCCGGGTCGGCGCCGTACCCCGAGCTCGCCGACGCGAAAGAGCCAACCGAGCGCGCGGGCACCGTCGGACCGCGTGCCCCAGCTCTGCCTACCTTCGGAGGCGGCCTGCCGTCCGGCCGGTCGCGGATCCGACAGCTCCGCCGCCGTGAGCGGACCCCGCGCCGCCACCTCTTCGCGAACGGAGGCGACGTAGGCGGGATCTCGCTGTGCGAGGCGATGGAGATGCCGCCAGGTGTGGCCCTGCCTCGCACGCGCCTTCGACCAGCGGAGCCAGGGCTCGAGCTCGACCGGCAGCAGCGAGGCCTCGTGACTCCAGGCCTCGAACCACTCCGCACAGCTCGCGTCCTCCGCACAGGCTGCATCCGCGTCGCAGGAGCGTGAGGGGCGTCTCTTACGAGGCCGATAGGCGAGCGCGTCGAGCAGCGCCGTCGGGTAGGCCCCGAGTCGCGAGAAGAGCGGCAGATACTGTGTGCGGATGACGACCGGAATCGCATCCAGCTGCAGCAGCTGGATGCGGCTCATCACCCGGCGCAGATGACGCCGATCGATTCGGCCCGAGGGACGCGCCTCGGCGAAGCCCTGTGCGGCGAGGGCGATGCGGCGCGCCTCGCTCTTCGAGATCGACTCGACCGGATCGGGCGCGGACAAGACTCAAGGCTCTGCGCGTTTGGCACACGCACGGACGAGGCTCGACGCTCGCCGGTTTCCAGCGCACCCGAGGACGCGACTCAATGTCCGCTCCGCTCGGGCAGTCGACGCAGATAGCCCGCGGCCCGCTCGGCACATCGGCGCGCCCGCTCGTCGGCGCTCACGGTCTTCGTCTCTTCGGGCAGGCTCTCGCGCAGCCTGGAGAGCGGCACGACGCGACTGCGCGCCGCGACGTCGGGACTCGGTCGCCCACCCGGAAACTCGGCCCATCGAAGCGTCAGGATCCCTTCGCGCATTCCGCTCGGATCGAGCCAGTTGTGCACGCCGGGATCCGCCTTCGAGACGACGAAGGTATAGGTGCCGTCGGCGTTCGCCCGCGACTGCGCCTTGTTGAGGCTGCCCGTGCGATCGACGATCTCGTTCGTCGTGCCCCAGGCATTCGTGATCGGCGCGATGAAGTAGCCGGCACCCGCGAGGTTCACGTCGATGACGAGTGCCTGGTCGTCCTCGAGATCGAAATGACCGAGGACATAGAGCTGGTTGCGCAAGGCACCGTCGGTCTCGCGATCGATCACGAACTCGAGCTCGTTGACCGGCTTGTCGTAGGCCTGGCGATTCCAGCGGATCGTGCTGTTCGCGTAATGGAGCATGAACTCGGCCGTCAGCTCGGCCTGCGCGTCCTCGTCGAGCGCCGGACGGGGCGGGGCGGAGCCCAGCCGCTCGATCGAGAGCTCGTTCGGCGTATCGACGGCCCAATCCTGCAGCACGTCGCGGATGTAGAATTCGTGAGCCCGGGGCGCGGAGCGCACGTGGTTCGGGCGGTCACCGGCGGGATCGGCGTCGACGAAGATCTCGAAGCGCCCGTCCGAATCGAGCTCGAGGCGGCTGCCGTCGAGCACGTCGACCGTATTCATCTGCTTGTCCCAGAGCGTGAAGTAGTTCTCGGGCAGGCGGGACGGCGCCACCCGGCCGGTGATGCGGTAGCGCTCGTCGCCCGAAATCGGGATCACGCGATAGACCGAATCCGGATTGTCGATCCCCCATCGCGAGCCCGGAATCCGCAGCTCACCGAGCGGATGTTCGAGCCGGGTGATCGTCGTGACCTTGGGCCGGAGCGGGTCCTGGTTGGACGACCAGATCGCGGCCGAGAACATCACCTCCTCGAAGGCCCGATCGTAACAGTCGAGCATGTCCGGCCCGGGCGCGGGATGCGCGTGCTCGAGCCAGTGCTTCTTCACGCGATCGAACGCGGCCCGCACGGTCGGATGCCGCGTGAGCTCGAGCGCCGCGCGCTCGTGGGCGTGTTGTTCGGCGTTCGCGACGACGTGCTCTGCCATGGATCAGTCCTCCCGACGGGGTCGAGCCCAGGAGGCCCTCCCAAGAGCTTCAGGCGCCGAGTCGCATCTCGGCCTCGGCCTCGAGCAGGGTCTTCATGCGGTCGAGCATCTCGGCATGGGCCTTGCGAGCCTGCGCGACGACGAAGGGACGCAGCAGCCGGCTGGCGTCGATGCGACATCGCTCCACCAGCCGCGTGCCCGGTCCGACCTCGCGAAGCGCGTAGATCGTCTGCAGTCGAATGCCCGGCGATTGCCATGCGTGGCCGTGGACCTCGTCGGGCGCAACGGGATCGAGCGCCGCCACATAGCTCGTCTTGAGCTTGAGCGGGCCGACCGGAATCCGGTCGACCACGCGATAGCAACGCGCCCGGGGCAGCTCCGGACGCGGGGGCAGATCCTGAATCGATTCGATGAACGGATGTAGCGGGACCATGCGATGCAGATCGCAGAGGAGCGAATGAACGACCGGACGGGGCGCGCGAATCTGTCGCACCAGCTCGAATTCGGGCGCGCGCAAGGCGGGCTCGCGATCGTCGGGCGGGTCGGGGTCGGGATCGCGCGCGCCGTGGTCGGCCGTCGCGGGAGACCGGGACGGAGTCGCTTGCTGCACTTCGTGGCTCACGATGGCGCCGCCTTCAGCCCGCAGGAACCGCGATCGTCTTCGCCTCGAGGTGTTCCTCGAAGCCGATTCCACTGTGTTCGCGACCGAGACCCGACTCCTTGTAGCCGCCGAAGGGAACGTCCCAGTTGTAGTAGACACCCCCGCAGACCGATAGCGTGCCGGTCCGAATGCGGCCGGCGATCTCGAGCGCCTTGTCGACGTCGGGACCCATGATCGCGCCCGACAGCCCATAGCGCGAATTATTGGCGATCCGGATCATGTCGGCTTCGTCTTCGTAGCCGAGGATGGTCTGTACCGGACCGAAGACTTCGTCCTGCGCGATCGCTGCATTCTCGTCGGCGAGGAAGGCCGTTGGCTCGATGAAATAGCCCTTGTCGAATTGCCTGGGACGTCCACCGCCCACGACGAGCTTGGCGCCGTCGGACAGGGCGCGCTGGATATGGCCCTCGACCCGCTCGCGCTGGATCGCACTGTTCAGCGGACCCATGACGTTCGCGGGATCGAAGGGATCGCCGTAGGCGACGTTCGCCATCGCCTCGCGCGTCGCGTCGGCGACCGCATCGAGCTCGCCCTTCGGGACCAGCAGACGCGTGAGGATCGCGCAGCCCTGACCGGCGTGGAAGCAGACGCTCGCAGCCATGGCGCCCGCGACCTGGGGCAGGTTCGGCATGTCCGGCATCAGGATCGCGGCGGACTTTCCGCCGAGCTCGAGCTGCGCGGGCTTCACCTGGGGCGCGCAGACCTCGAGGATTCGTTTGCCGACCGCGGTCGAGCCGGTGAAGCCGATCAAGTCGACGCGCGGATCGTTCGTAATCGCCTCGCCCACGGCGTTGTCCGAGGCGGACAGGAGATTGACCGCACCGGCGGGAATATCCGTTCGAGTCGCGATCACCTCGCCGAGAAAATTCGCGCACCACGAAGTCGAGGGAGCCGCCTTCAGTACGACCGTGCAACCCGCCGCCATCGCCCAGCCGAGCTTCTTCAGGTTGATGTCGTGCGGCACGTTCCAGGGCGTGATCGCGCCAAAGACGCCCATCGGCTCGCGGACGATCCACCGCTGGGTCTTCGCGCCCATCACCTCCGCGACGCCCATGTCGGTCTTCCACTCGAACGCGTCCAGGAAGTCGGCGTAGTTGCCGAGCCAGCGGACCGGATCGTCGAGTCCCGCGCCCGCGGTCGTCTGGATCGGACAGCCGACCTCGGAGACGGTGATCGTCCGCAGCTCTTCGAGTCGCTC
This sequence comes from Myxococcota bacterium, assembly GCA_965223565.1. Lineage (GTDB taxonomy): Bacteria > Myxococcota_A > UBA9160 > UBA9160 > UBA4427 > UBA4427. Next base: position 764,985 of record CBDCWV010000016.1, read on the forward strand.
CTGCAGGCCGTCGCGGAGCTGCCGCAGACAACGCGAACGCAGGTCGTGATCCCGTGCCCAGTCCGTATCGTCGAAAACGCGCCGCGCCGCCGCGATCGCCCGCTCGGCGTCCTCGACGCTCGCGTCGGGCACCTGACCGATCACCTCTTCGGTCGCCGGATTGATGTTGTCGAAGGTCGCGCCACCACTCGCCTGGGCGAGCTCGCCGTCGATCAGGAGTCGTGCGTTCTCATAGAGGCTCATCGATTCTCTCCAATCGGACCGACCCGGCCGCCACCGGGGCGAATCGAGAATCTAACCCAGATCGCAGGGGTCGCGGCGCCCGCACGATCCGTCCAGGCCCCTTCGATTCGTCCGGCAGAGCCCGGCCGATCTGGCGACGCGGGATCGCGCGCGGGCTCAGCTTGCGTTCGCGTCTTCGGCCCGGCGTTTGGCTCTCTGGTAGGCAGGCCGGTCTCGCAGCGCGGCGACGTAGCGCTGCATCGAGGGGTAGGGCTCGATCTCGCCGCGCTGGTCGACGACCTCGACGACCCAGCCCATCATCACGTCCGCTGCCGTGAAGCGATCGCCCGCCAGCCAGCGCCGCTTGGCGAGCACGCCCTCGACGTAGGCGTAGAGCTGCTGCATGCCCGACTTCGCCATCGCCGCGAGCATCGACTCGCCCGGCGGCCCCGCAAGACCGGCCGCCTGGAAGTGATCGAGCAGGATCGGCAGCATGGCCGACCCCTCGGCGAAATGCAGCCACTGCAGGTAATCGGGCCAGTCGGGATCCTCACGCGCGGGCACGAGACCGGCATCGCCATAGCGCCCCATCACGTACTCGAAGATCGCACCGCTCTCGATCAGTACGCGATCGCCGTCGCGCAGCATCGGTGCCTTCGCGTAGGGATGGAGCGCCTTCATCTCGGCCGGTGCCCTCTGGGTCTCCGGATCGCGCTCGTAGACCTCGATCGCGTAGTCGAGTCCGAGCTCTTCGAATAGCCAGAGCAGGCGGTCCGAGCGGGAGTTTTCGAGATGGATCACGGTCAACATGGCAGGCTTTCCAGATTCGAGACGAGGGGTGCGGAACGTCCCCCGCGCGAGCGGTCATCGAGGACACGAGGCCGCACGCACCACGATTCGCCGCCTCGACCGCCCCGGCTGGCGAGCCTAGCGAGAATGTTCCCGGCGGCCATCTGGAGCGGAGCCGAGGCCGCCGCCTTCTTCTATTCTCTTCCTGCTGGTCTGCGAGCCGACCGCGCCTCGTCCACCAATCGCGGCCCTGCCGACTGCTGCGATCGTCGACCCGAGGATGTCTGCGATGAGCCATTCGATCGTCCGCCTCGTACCCGCCGACGAATGTGAAGCGATCCTGCGGGACATGAACGAGTTCATCGATCGCGAGTACACCCGGGAGAATGCCCTCTCGCGTCGAGCGCACGTCTACGAGTACGGCACCGACCTGGAGGCCTTCGCGTTCCCGATCCATTGTCCGGGCTCGCCCGCGACGGATCATCTTCCGGGCTATCGCCCCGAGGCGCTCCCGAAGCGCCTCTCCGACGTCACCCGGCGTGCCTGCGAGGCGCTCCGGCTCGAACGGGGTCGCGTGCTCCTCAACGTCGGACGCTATGCCGAGCATTCGAGCCACCTCACGCCGCACTACGACGGTGAGCTCTTCGATTTCACCGTCGAGCCGAACGTTCGAAACCATGTGCGCAGCGGCATCCGACCGAGCGAGGTCGCGCTCCTTACGTTGCGAAACGAGACGGAACGTTGCGGAACGACCCTACACGACGCCGAAGGCAAGGTGATCGAGACCCGTGCCCGCGCCGGCGAGCTCCTCGTATTCGACAACACGCTCTATCAGCACGGCGTCTCCGCACCGGGGGCGAATGTCGTCGTCGACCGGAGGCGTGCGGCCCGGCGCTGGGTTCGATTCACGATCGGCTGGCGGGCGCTCGAAGAGGGGTACCGCTGGAACGACGACGAGCCGCTCGTACCGATCGCGTTCGAGGACGCCGTCGCCATGCACGATGCATTCCTCGCGAACGACTGGCAGGCGCGAGCGCAGGTCGACGTCGCGCGCGGGACGTTTCCCTTTCCAACCGACCACGTCTAGCGCGAGGAGGTCGATCGATGGAGAAGAAGACGTTGTGCCGGATCTGCACGGCGCAGTGTCCGATCGTCGTCGAGCTCGACGACGCGGGAAGACCGATCTCAGCGCGCGGAGACAAGGAGAATCCCCACTCCGAGGGCTTCTTCTGTCTCAAGGGAAAGCACTTTCCGGAGATCCACACGGCTCCGTCACGCCTGCGGCACTCACTCGCGCGGGGTGCCTCGGGTGAGCTCGAGCCGATCGAATCCCAGCGCGCGATCGACGAGGTGGCCGAGCGGCTCCAGGCGATCCTCGACACGCACGGTCGCGATTCCGTCGCCGTCTACATGGGAACGCTCTTCTATCAGCTGCCGCAGACCGCTTCGGTCGCGACCGCTTTCCTGAACGCGCTGCGCATCCGTCTGCGTTTCAGCAGTGGCACGATCGATCAGCCCGGCAAACAGACGGCCGCGGCGGCGCATGGCGTCTGGCTCGGCGGCAGCCACGTCTTCGACGAGTCGGATACCTGGATGCTCGTCGGCACGAACCCGCTCGTCGCGATCTCCGGCGGTATTCCCCACGCCAACCCCGCTCGAAGGCTGAAGCGTGCGCAGGCGCGCGGACTCGAGCTGATCGTGATCGATCCCCGCCGCAGCGAGACCGCACGCCAGGCCTCGCTCCATCTGCAGAATCGGCCGGGCAGCGATCCAGCGATATTGGCCGGGATCCTGCGCGAGCTGATCCGGCAGGATCTCGTCGACGGCGAGTTCGTCGAGGCGCACGCGACGGGCTTCGAGACCCTTCGCGCCGCCGTCGACCCCTTCACCCCCGAACGCGTCGCCCGGAGCGCGGACGTTCCGGCCGAGCAGATCGTCCGCGCCGCAGCGATCTTCGGCACGGCGCGAAGAGGCTCGGTCACGGCCGGCACGGGCGCCAACATGTCGGGCTGGAGCAATATCACGGAATACCTCGTGCTCTGTCTCAACACGATCTGCGGACGCTTCCGGCGCGCTGGCGATCGCGTGCGGAATCCGGGCGTGCTGACGACGCGGCGTCGCTTCAAAGCGCAGGCGCTCGCCCCCTACCCGATCGACGGATTCGGCAAGCCGCTCCGATCGCGGCCCGATCTCTCGCCGGCGGTCTGCGGCCTGCCGACCTCCGCGCTCGCCGACGAGATCCTGCTCGGGGGCGACGAGGGCATCAAAGCGCTCATCACGATCGGCGGCAATCCGATGCGCGCCTGGCCCGATCCGAAGAAGACCCACGCAGCGCTCGAGGCGCTCGAGCTCCACGTCTGCGTCGAGCCCCGCCTGACCGATACCGCCCGTCTCGCCGACTACGTGCTCGCCCCGAAGCTGCCGCTCGAGACGCCGGGCTGCAGCCTCTCGACCGAAAACCTCTTCACCGTATCGCCGGCACTCGGCTATACCGAACGCTACGGACAGTACGCGCCGCCCGTCGCCGCATGCCCACCCGGCTCGGATCTGCTCGAAGACTGGGAGTTCTTCTACGGCCTGGCAGAGCGCATGGGACTCGCGCTCACCGTCGCAGCCGGCGTGTTTCCGATCCCCGGCGTCGACACGCCGACCTCGAAGCTCGACATGCAGACGAAGCCCACGAGCGAAGCGATTCTCGACCTCGTAACGCGGGATTCCTGGATTCCCCTCGACCGCTTGCGCAAAGATCGAAGCAAGGTTCTCTTCGACGACGAGGATGCCGTCTTCGTCGAGCCGGGCGAGCCCGATTGCGACGCCCGGCTCGACGTCGGTAGCGAGCGGATGCTCGAGGAGCTGCGGAGCTTCGACGAGAACGAAGATCGCTACGCGCGCAGCGGCTACGACTACCGCCTGATCAGTCGCCGAATGGCGAATACGTTCAACTCCGTCGGAACGGACATCGAGGCTCTGACGCGCCGCTACGGCACGAACCCCGCCTTCATGCATCCCGACGATCTAGCACGGGAGGGACTCGCGCGGGGCGATCTGGTTCGCGTCGCGTCGTCCCAGGGTGAGATTCGCGCCGTCGCCTGGCCCGATCGCGACCTGCGTCCCGGGCTGGTCTCGATCTGCCATTGCTGGGGGGCGGCGCCCGGAGATGAGGACGCGTCGGATCCACGCGAGGTCGGCGTCAACATCGGTTTGCTGATCGATGTCGAACGGGACTGCGCCCGCTTCTCGGGCATCCCGCTGATGAGCGCGATTCCCGTGCGCGTGGCGCGCGCCTGAGCGGAGCGACACGAGCACGACGTCGTCGATTCCGCTCTCGCCCTGCGATCGATACCCGATACACTCAGCCATTCGGGCGAGCTCGCCGATGTACACGACTGGAGGGCGAGCAAGCCGGGAGCGACCGAACGCGCCGGGAGATCGGCCCGACTGACCCCGTTCGCCACACGCGCCCGACGACGAGGAGGCCGACGATGAAGACGAGCACGACTGGAACCGGATCCGATTCGAGAGTCGGAGATGCGCGGCGGCTCTCGCCGATCGCGTTCCTCGCCGGGCTCGCGTTGCTGCTGGCTTCCGGCAGCGCGTTCCTGCTCGCGAACGGCGCCGCGGCCGAGGCCGACAAGATCGCCGTCTACAAGACGCCGACCTGTGGCTGCTGCACGAAGTGGATCGAGCACCTGGAAGCGGCCGGCTTCCAGGTCGAGGCGACGAACCTGCCCGATCTGACCGAGCTGAAGGCAACGAACGGCGTGCCGGCGAAGCTGTCTTCGTGTCATACCGGGCTGATCGAGGGCTACGTGATCGAGGGGCACGTGCCCGCCCAGGATATCCGGAAGCTGCTCGCCGAGCGCCCGCGCGTCGCGGGTCTCGCCGTTCCGGGCATGCCGATGGGCTCTCCGGGGATGGAGCATCCCGATCCGAGGCGCCACGAGCCCTACGAGGTGCTCGCCTTCGGCGTCGAAGGTCCGACCGGGTCGAAGCGCGACGTCGAGGTCTTCTCGCACCACGCGCCCTGACCCGCGCGACGCGGAGACGCGTCGAGAGACCATCGAGCTCCGGGCGGACGCCGTCGCCTGCCGTGCGCCGACGATCGTCGTGCCGCAATTCGTTCGTCTGGGATTCAGGACCGGGTCGCTTCGAGCAGTGCGATCGACTCGCGCGAGGGCGGCGAGCCCGACAGTCGGTCGAAGCGGCCGCGCCCCACGAAACGGCGCGAACAGCGCGGACATTCCGTCGCATGTGACGTGACCCGGCCCAGACAACGTGCGCAGTAGTGCTCGACGCGCCGCGGCTCGTTCGATCGCCGGATTCTTATCATGGCTTCGTCCTCCTCGGAGCGCTGCATCTCGGCTCCTCCGCTCGCCTCGCCCTCGCCGTCCATCCCGCTCTCGGAGTGGGATGCCGCGATCGACCGATTGGGGTCCGAAAAATGCGGCGAAAAACGGCGCAAGCCGCCGCGCCTGCGCACTCGGCGGATCGTCGTGGAAACGCGCAACCCCCGTTCTCGCGGGGGCCGCGCACGTTTTGCGAGCCGTCCCGGAGGCGGTTAGCCTCGGCTGCACTGACGTGAAGTCAGATACCAGGATCGCCGGCGCCGCGGTCGCCGATTCGCGATCGGGCCCGGAGCCGGGCTCGTAGCCAGACCCCAGACAGGAAGACCCGACCGATGTCCGATGAATTCAGCTCCGTTCCACTCGTGACCTTCAAGACGCTCAAGAACACCGAGCTCGGCGCAGAGTCGATCCACCAGGACGACGACGGCTCGATCGTGCTCTCGGGCGTGCTCAAGATCGTGACGGAGTCGATGCTCAGCTCGTATCCGCGCACCCAGCTCGGCAAGTGGACGCCGAACCGCGCGGCGATCCGCTACTCGCGTGAGCAGGCCGAGGGGCGGGGTTTCAAGCGCTTCGCCGACGGGAAATCGCTCAGCGTCGAAGAGGCCCTCGCGCTCTGACGCACCCGGCGGGCAGCCTCACGCAGTCGCGCGCAGCATACGCTCCGCGCGTGCGCGTTGGAACGTGATGCAGGTCGAATCGGCCGGAATCTCCTCGAGCGGCCGACGTACGAGCTCGGGCGTAATGTCGGTCGTGCGAGCCGCGTCGCGCAGGGCCGCGAGATCGAAGCCGTAGAGCGCGGCAGCGTTCTCTCCGAGCATCATACGAACTTCGTGCTCGGGCACATCGGAGAAGGCGAAGCGCATGTTCTCGCGCGAGTGGGGGTAGCAGCCTTCGTAGTGGGGATAGTCGTTGCCCCAGAGGATCCGATCGACTCCGACGACGTCGCGCCCGGCGATATCCGCCGGACTCGGAAAGCTCGCGCCGTACCAGCAGTTGCGTTTCGCGTAGAAGCTCGGGAGCTCGCGGAGTGCCGGGTCCTTCGAGGTATCGATCTCGCCGATCGCGCCCATCTTCCAGGCGAGATACATGGCGTCCATCGACTGCATCACCTTGGGCGCCCAGGCACAGCCACTCTCCGTCAGGATGAACCTGAGCTTCGGGAATCGCTCGAAGACGCCGCCCATGATCAGATGCGTGTAGCCCCGCTGAACATAGAAAGTCATCTCGAGCGCCCAGAGTGCGTTCGAGCCCTGCCCACCCGAATAGCTCGGCGAGCCCTGACCCGAGTGCTGGTTCATCACGAGATCATGATCCTGGATCGCCGCCCAGAGGCGATCGTAGGCGGGGTCGTTCAGGTCGCGCAGGTGCACGTCCGAGGGCGCGGGTAGCGGCAGGAGCAGGCCCCCACGCAGACCGTGCTCCGCAATCCAGCGAACGTCTTCGATCGCGTCGTCGACGTCGTTCAAATGGATGAGACCGATGCCCGCGCGAGCCTCGGGCTCCTCGGAACAGAAATCCGCCAGCCAGCGATTATGCGCCCGGGTCCCGGCGAGATAGTGCCCGTACTGATCGGGCGTGGCGGCGGGTGATACGTGGAAGGCCTTCTCGTAGAAGGGCGGGACGGTGTTGGGGAAGATCACCTCCCCGACGACGCCATCGCTGCGCAGCTCCCTTCTGCGCAGCCCCGAATCCCAGTTCTTCAGCTTCTTGCCGCCGACGTGCCGTCGCGCCGGATTGCTGTAGCTGCCCCGCCAGGCATCGAAATCCGCACGAAACGCGGGATCGAGATAGTCACGGTAGGCGTCGATCGAAGCGCCCGCGTGCGTGTCCGCCGTGATCACGACATAGGGCTCAGCTGCTGCCATTGCTCGACCTCGCATCCGGGGTAGTCATACCGATCGCCTCGACCTCGAGGGGCAGTCCCGTCTGGACGACCATGCCCGTCAGCGGATCGACCTCCGCCGTCTCGCTCGTGAGCCGCCCGACGGGCAGTGCTGCCCAGCCGTGCGGAACCCAGACCGCTCCGGTCCGCAGCTGCGGATCGACCCGTGCCACACCCTCGAGCAGACCATTGGGGCTCCGCACGCGAATCGACACACCGTCCTCGATCCCGGCTCGCGCCGCATCGGTCTCGCTCAGATGAATCGCCGCCTCGGCCAGACGCTCGCCCGGCGCCGCCGTCTCACACAACGCGGAGTTCATCTTGCGAAGCTGACGGCCGGAGACCAGGCGCAGCGTCTCGACCGACGCGTCCACTTCCGCGATCGCATCCAGCTGCGCCACGACCGGCGCGGGTGCGAGCCGCCAACGACCCTGCGGCAGCTTCGCCTCGACCCATCCGCGCAGCTCGCGTCGAGCCGGCGCCAAAACGACGGCGCTCGTGTCGCGGATCGTCTCGAAATCGACCCGCCCGTCCGCCACGAGCGCGCGCAGGAGCGCTTCTTCCTCCATGTCATCCGCCGCCACACCGCCCGGCAGGACTTTCGTGCCGAGCGCCTCGCCGATCTTCGCCAGGATCCACCAGAGTGGACGCCGATCGCCGCGCGCCTCGAAGACGGGCGTCGCGAGCTGGCTGACGACGGTCGTCTGTGCGCTCTCCATGTAGCCGGGGATGTCATGACGCTCGAGCGGCGCCGTGCACGGCAGCACGTGGGTCGCGATCGCCGTCATCGCCGTCGAGACCAGGTCTGCAACCGCCAGGACCTCGAGCTTCGGCAGGACCGCCGCGACGCGATCGGGATTCGGAAACGACGTCAACGGGTCGCCACCCAACACGACGAGCGCCCGCAGATTGCCCACCTCGATCTCGTCGAGCATCGTCGAGCACGCCGCTTCCCCCACGTGACCGGGCACCTCGGGTCGACTCGCCGCGAACGGCGTCGATCGAAAGGCGGGCTCCGCGAAATCGGGCATCGCCTCGAAGCGATGGCTCGCACCCGGATGAAACCACTGCCCTCCCGGGCGCTCGAAGGAGTTCGTGACGATCTGGAGCGACCATGCCAGCCACTCGACGACGTTCGCGTTGCGCTGCATCGAGCAGCCGGTGCCCGTCAACACCGCAAGCCGCCCGTGTCGCCGAACGGCCGCCAGCAGCTCGCGAAGCGTCGCCTCGGGAAGACCCGTCTCCTGCGCCGCACGCGCGAGGTGATAGGGCGCGACCGCTTCGGATAGCCGATCGACGTCGAGCGTGTGGGCCGCCACGTGCGCACGATCCGCACCGCCCTCGGGCCCCAACAGCTCGCGCAATAGATAGGCCAGCAGAGCGTGATCACTCGAAGGCCGGAGCGCCAGATGCCGCGTCGCCAGCCGCGCGGTCTTCGTGGCACGCGGGTCGGCGACCCAGAGCTCGCGACCGGGCCCGGTCAGCCGCCGCAACATGGCGGTCGGATTCGGCCAGGCGGTCGTATGTCCGTGACTCGCGACGGGATTGGTCCCGAGCATCAGAGTGAGATGCACGTCTTCGACGTCGAGGACCGGGTTCGGCACCATCGAGCCCGACATGAGCGACGAGACGAGCGGCAGACACGGTGTGTCGATCGTCATCGCCGAGTACATCGAAGCGATCGGCAGCGCGCCCTGGAGCGCGCGGGCGACGAAGAGTCCCAGCGAGTCGTAGCCCCCGCCCGTTCCCAGGTACAGCCCGAATGCAGCCGGCCCATGCCGGTCGCGAATCGCCCCGATCCGGCCCGTCAGGTCCTCGAGCATGCGGGGCCAGGCGACCGCCTGCGAGCCGCGCCGGCGACGACTCGACCCGTCCGACGCACCCGTTCGCTCGCGAAGCGCGCCGCTGCCCCCGCGATCGACCGCCAATCGCGGCGTGTCGAGACGCTCCGGATGATGCTGCAACGCGCCCATCGCGCGCCCCTTCGGACACGTGTAGCCGCGTGACAGCGGATGGTCCGGATCGCCCATCACGCGCAGCACGCGCTCGTCCTCGACTTCGAGCAGCACGCCACAAGCGGCCAGACACGTCCGGCAATAGGATCGAACCGTTCGGCGTTCGGGCATGGGCGTGCTCTCACGGCAGTCGACGTCCGTCGCCAGCATACGCGAGTTTCGGCAGGGACGCCGAGCGGTACCACGGCGTCGGCGAAAAGCAGATCGAGAGACGAGACACGGTCGGGCTACACTCGAGCGGGCCACGTTCCAGACCCTTCTCGGCCCGCACCCGAACCGGATCGGGCGTGATGCCGTCGGTCCCTCTCGATCGGAGCTCCGCGCCCATGGCCCTCTTCCAGAAGCTTCTGGTGCCTTACGATTTCTCCTCGCACTCCGACTTTGCGGTTGACGCGGCGCGCGACCTGGCGCGGCAGATCGGAGCGACGATCCAGCTGGTGCACATCGTGCAGCCGCCCTACTACCTGTACGGAACGATGGGCCAGAGCGGTGAAGCCGCGGCGACGCCCGACCTGCTCGCCCTCGTCGAAGAGGTCGAGGGCAAGCTCCGCGAGGTCGCCGATCGAATCGACGGACTCGAGACGCCGGCAACCGCTCGCGTGCTCCAGAGCACCTCGATCGCCGACATGATCTGCGACGCAGCACGAGACGCCGAGGCCGACCTGATCGTCATGGGCACGCACGGTCGTACGGGCCTCGCACATGTCTTTCTCGGCAGCGTCGCCGAGCGGACGCTGCGCGGCGCACCCTGCCCGGTCTTGACCGTTCAGGCGCCGGACGTGGCTGGAGAGAGCTGACGGCGGCGGTGGCGTAGCGGCGCGCCTGCGAAGCCTCGCGAGACGACAGCGCGGATTGCCGCGCTAGTCGGCCGGCCTGCCTCGGTCGAGGACCCAGGCGTAGCCTCGGCGGAGATCCTCACGGCCGCCGCGCTCGCAGATTCCGCCGTGCGCGACGACGACCCGTTCGAAGGGCCAGTCGAGCACCCGCGTCAAAGAGCGGCGAAAGGCCTCGCGGTCGCGAACGAGGAGCCGCTCGAAAATCGTCGGCGACAATCGCCCATCGGCGCCGATCAGGCGGAAAGCGAGGCGGGTCGGCATGGGGCTCTCTGCGCCGACGTTGAACGCGAGGTCAGTCGCCAGCAGAGTCGCACTGGGCCGGTGGAAGAAGACGACTTCGTTCAACATCGGAATGCCTTCGAGCACGACTTGATCGAGCGTGTCCTTCCAGTCGGGCTCGGGCTCGTTGGACAGGACGCCGGTCACGGGCAGATCGGCTCGCTTGCTGTCGAGCCCCGGGGCGACCCAGGTCGACGCGTCCGAACAGGCCTGCTGCCACGACGCGAGAAAGAGGTGGTGGAACCGATTGGGCGCCACCAGGTGGGCGACCGGGCCCAACGCCTCCACCTCGCGAACGAGGTCGGGATCGGCCGCAATCGGTGAGATCAGCAACAGCTTTCCATCCGGAAGACGCACGACTGCCATGCGCGCTCCGACCTCGAGTCCGAGAAAGCGCAGAGGTGTGTCGGTTACCCAGAGGTCGGTGTGGAGCTGCTGCAAAGCCGTTCACCATCCGATCGGTTCGCGCCGTCGCGACGATCCCGGACTGTCGAAGTTGATTCCCGCTCACGAGAGCATACCTCTGATCGCGCGCAGGCCGCCTGCCTTCGGTTTCCTTCGTGCTCGTGTGGTCGGCGAACGCGACGCTCGCGGGGACAGCTCCCAGCTTCCTCGGAATCTCGAACTCGACGTTGGGGGTCGGGCACGAGACCCCGACGGCGGCGCTCACCTTCGGCCAAAACGTTTCCAGAGAACCGCCGAACACGGGCGAAGGCGTCCGTCGAACCTTCCCCCGCCCGCGCAGAGCACCGCGAAGAGCAACGCGACGCGCAAGGCTCCGCTCGCTTCGGGCAGATAGACGACATCGTTCACGCCGAGCGAGCCCGCGCCGGTCGAGCCGATCGCGGTCGCTTGCACGAAGGGCGTCGTCGCCTCGGGAATCAGCGTCGCATAGGCCTGATAGGGCGCAATCTCGTCGAGTGGCTGTGGCCCGCTGCCTCCGAACGCCGGGTCGTTCGCGAATCCGCCCACGAGCAGTCCGGCAGAGGTCAGCGGCTCGAGACCGTCGAGGTTCACGCCGAGACCGGGGCTCGCCAGGACGGGACCGAGACTCAGGAAGACGAGCATGTCGTAGCCGAGATAGTCGTCGTCGTAGCCCGCCGGTCCGATCGGCATGCGCACGACCGCGCCCGTCGCATCCGGTGGCGCCGTGCTACGAATCGCGTCGAAGTCCGGCGACAGCGACGAGATGCCACGCAGCAGGCCGAAGCCCTCCGCACCCCCTTCCAGGCCGGCGATGAGCGGCGTCGCGACGGAAGCGTCGATGAAGGGATTGGTCACGGCCATGCCGAGCAGGGATTCGACGCTGGCGCCGCTCACCGTCCCGAGACCCGCGGACGTGGTGTTCGAGGCCACGACATAACGTCCCGATTCGACTCCGTCGCCGTTCGCTGCGAAGACGACGACGGCATCGCTCTGGTCGACGATTGATCCGTAGAGCAGCACGGTTCCTCCGGCGCCGGCCCCACCGTCGCCGGAGGCACCCCGCGCACCCGCCGCGCCGCCGTCGCCCCCACGACCCCCCGCGAATCCGTCGCCCCCTGTCGTCGATCCCGCCACGCCCGAGTTGCCACTCCCGCCCTGCGTTCGACCATAGCGACAGGGAAACGTGCCGAACTCGCTCGGGCAGAGCTCGGGGAACAAGCCCGCCGGATCGCCCGGCTCCCCCGGCTCGCCCTCGACGTCGAAGAGTCCAGCGACGACCAGGCGCCCGCGCGCGCGAAGCTCGATCGCGCCGCCCCCGCTGCCGCCGCTCCCCGAGGCGCCGGGCGCGATGCCGTCTCGGCCGGGCGCTCCGACTCCGCCGTTCCCGCCGCGTCCCCCGTCGCCGCCGGCAGCGCAGAGGAGCGAGCTCTGGATCGCGCCGCCCCCGCCGCCGCCACTTCCGGCACCCCCGCCGCCACCGCCACCGCCGGCACCCCCGCCGCCGCCCTGGCCGCCGCCCCCGCCGCCACCACCGGCGGACAACACGAGACCCGTTGCGGGATTCGACCCGTCGTCGCCGCGCGCACCGGGGTGGCCATCGCCGCCGTCTCCTGCATCGGTGCCGTCCGTACCGGCTGCACCCTGACCGCCGGGACCGGCGGTACCCGGCGGACCACTCGCGCCCGCTGCGCCCCCTGACGCACCGGCGCCACCCGAACCGCGCACACCCTGGGTGCCACCCGCACCGCCGGAGCCACCCGAACCGCCCGAGCCGGCCGCGTTCGTCCCGTCGGCGCCCTGCCCGCCGGCGCTGCCGCTCGCTCCCCAGTTGCCGTCCTGCCCCTCGCTTCCGGGCGGACCGTCGGCGCCCCCTTGCGCGAACTGGGTGATCACACAATGACCACCCGGCGAGAAGTTGATGTCCGCACCGACGCCGCCGGCCGGACCGAAGCTCCCGGTTCCGCCGGAGCCATTGTCTCCGCCACCGCCCGCGACCGATACCGACCCACCGAACACCCGGCTGCCGCCCACGCCTCCGCCAGGCCCGGGCGCTCCAGAGCCGAAGGGTGAGTCGACCGCCGAGAAGTCCACCCTTGCCCCGTCGAGCATCGTCAGATCGTTCCCGGCGAAGACACGAATCGGCGTCGTCGTCGTCAGATTGAACAGGGGGTCGCGCCCGACGATCGTATCGGTGGGGAAGAGTGTGAGATCGCCGGCGAAGCGAAACTCGGTCGCGTCGGGAAGCACGACAGCCGTGAACGTCGATCCGTTCAGCTCGGTCACGGGCTCCTGATTCACGCGGAGCGTACCGTCCGACATGAATTGAATCGTCTGGGGTGGACGCTCGGGATCGTCGGGTGCCACGCTCGGCTGGTAGACCTCGAACAGTGAGAGGTCGAGGGAAGCGCTGTCGCCCGTCGCGAAGGGAACGACGGCGCCGCGACCGACGCCGCGCACGACGATTGCGTTCGAGAGCGCGATCGGCACATCGGGCGAAACCACGAGCGAGAAGCCGTCGATCTCGATCGAAACGCGCGCCACGTCGCTTGCGCGATCGACGAAGGCGGCGAGTCGAAAGGGCGCGCCCGAAGCGATCGCACTGCTTTCCGCCGAAGTCAGAAAGACGGGCTCGAAGAGCTCGATCGAGCCATCGTCGGAGCTCGCCTCGAGGAAGAGCGCCGCAGAGGACGCGTCCTCGATCGACACGACGGCGCGGACCCCCGTCCGTGCCAGGGTTCCCGGATCGAGAAACTGCAGCTCGCTCTCCGCACGCAGCGTCGCCGGTCCCGAGAACGCGAGACTCGGATCGTCGAAGTCGATCCGGAGGCCGACGTCCTGCACGCCGATATTCGCGGCGTTCATCGAGACCTCGGCGAACGAATCGCCGTCCGCGACGATCGACGCGCGCGCCTCGATCCCGGTGAGGAGCACTTCGCCAGTCGCCGCCCCCGCGACCTCGCTACCCGCAGCGATCATCCCCCCTCCGCCGATCGCATCGACGGACGGGGTCAACGGAAACACGATCTCGCCGAGGAATGTCTCGCGATAGACCAGATCGGCAGCATCGAAGTCGAAGGCGCCGGCGCCCGTCGTGAATGCGTGTCCCAGGACGAAAGCGAGAACGCCGCAAAGCGCACGTCGCGACCACGAGCGCCGGTACGAGCTGCGAGGTGCTCTGCGGCGACGGGCTCGCGGGTGGGTAGGGGTCGTGTCGACGGTGTCAGATCGCATGGCTCGGGCTCCATCTCTCGTGTCGAGCCGCCCGAACGGGGCGGCGACTTGGAGATGGGAGTCGGCACAGGATGTGGAATCTGTTCACGACGGGAGCCACAGCGCCCGGATTCGCGTTCGATCGAGTCGGCTCGGCCCGGCCGCGAGCGGGTCGTGTGAAGCGCGTAACACACGGGAATACGAAGTCCGAGCGGAGGGAATCGAAGAGGAGCGCGAACGAGGCGGGACCCCGGATTATCTGGCGCGCCCGGCACGACTCGAACGTGCGACCCCTAGCTCCGCAAGCTAGTGCTCTATCCAACTGAGCTACGGGCGCGCAGGATCCCCGCGCGACGCCCCGGGCCGCGCCGGCAGGTATGCTCAGCTCGGGTCGGGGCTTCTGGTAGGACGGCGAAGATTAGCGGGTCCGCTTGCGACCGCCCAGCCCCGCCGCGGGCTGGTCTGCCCGCGAGGTGTCCGGAATAGTCCCGTATCGGGAGGGGAGGAGGAGAGTGATGCCGCGAATCGAATCGATCCTTCGGGTGATCGTCGGTGCCCTGCTCTCTCTGGTCCTCGTCGCCCTTCTGGTCGGGGTCGTGGCGCGCCTCTCGGACGGGCCGCTCGCGATCCTCGCTGGCGGCCCGTTCGAACGCGGAAGCGTCGTGCGCGGTGCGGAGCCCGACTGGTCCTTCGTTCGTGACGTCCGCGAGGTCGAGTTTCAGCTCCTCGAGCCAGCGCGCTCGCGTACGACCTGGATCCTCGAGCACGAGGGCAAGGCGTATATTCCCAGCGGTTACATGACGAGCTGGTGGGGTCGGCTCTGGAAGCAGTGGCCGCACGAGGCGGTTCGGGACGGCCGGGCGCTCTTGCGGATCGGCGACGAGATCTACGAGCGCCAGCTCGTTCGAGTCGAGTCGGGGGCGTTCCTCGAGCCGCTGCTACGCGAGCTCGGACGCAAATACATGAACGGGGCCGAGATCCCCGTCGAAGTGGTGGAATCGGGCTCGCTCTGGCTATTCGAGCTGGCGCCGAGACGTTAGAAGACGTCGCAGCGCGCAGAGTTCGTGCCACTTTATGAGCTCCAGGGAGGGGACGGATGTCGGGAAGATCGATCGCAGGCCGGAGAGCGCATCTCGAGCGCGGATCTCGCGACGCTTGGCATACCGAACGAAGGACTCGGACGGTCGCCGTCGCCTCTTGCTTCCTCTCGCTCGCCCTCGGATGCGGGCCGATCGTGATGATTCCCGGCGGCGCTCTGTCGGGTACGCCGACGCCGATCCCCGACGACTGGACCTTCACGAACGAATTCGACACGGTCCAGCTCGAGACGCGACCCGAGGATCCGTACTCGGTCAACATTTGGGTCGTCGAGTCGGGGGGCTCCCTCTATATCGCAGCCGGCCGCGGGAGCGAGACGGGCTGGGCGCAGAACCTCGAGGGCGATCCACGCGTGCGTCTGCGCGTCGGCGAAGGGCTATACGATCTGCGCGCCGTCAGGGCGAACGATCCCGAGAGCCGTGACCGCTTCCTCCGCGCCGCGCGCGCGAAATACGACTTCGATCCGGAAGAGCGGGATACGAACGAGGCGGTGCTCTATCGCCTGGTCGCGCGCTGATTCGACGACGAGCGACACGGACGCAGGACGTCGACGAGGAGGAGATCCGAAGCGGATGAAGATCGCAATGACTCTGCCCGGTATGGACCCGGGGCTGGATCGTTCGCGGCTCGTGGAATGGACGCGGCGAGTCGAGGCGGGCCCCTTCGACACGCTCGCGTTCGGCGAGCGCATGGCGTTCTACAACCCCGAGCTGATCGCGCTCTTCGGCGCTTGTGCGGCGCTGACCGAGCGGGTCGTGCTGCGTTCGACGGTGATCGTGATGCCGATCCACGATCCGGTCATGCTCGCCAAGCAGCTGGCGACGCTCGATGTCCTCACGCAGGGGCGACTCTCGGTCGGCCTCGGCATTGGTGGCCGAGAGGAGGACCTGCTCGCCGTCGGCGCGGATCCGGCGCGGCGTTCGAATGCGGCGCTCGCGCGGGACGTCGAGACGATGCGACGGGTCTGGCGCGGCGAGGACGTGGTCGGCGGTCTCCTGCGTCCCGTCGAGCCGAAGCCACTGCGAGCACAGGGCCCGGAGCTGCTGGCCGGGGCGATGGGGCCGAAGGCGATCGCACTCGCCGCGGAGTGGGCGGAGGGGCTCTGCGGCTTTACCTGGGGCGCCACGACGGAGGAGATCGCGCCGACGTTCGAGCTGGCGCGTAGCGCATGGCAAAGAGCCGGACGCGATGCACCCCGCTTGATCACGGGCTTCTGGTTCGCGCTCGGCGACGGCGCCCGCGAGCAGGTGGCCGAGCACTTGGGCCGTTACATGAACTGGCTTCCAGCGGCCGAGCGCGAAGCCGCGCAGAAGACCGCGGGCTACGCGGGCGACACCGGGGGATTGCTCGATCTGCTTCGCCGGATCGAGGATCTCGGAGCGGACGAAGTCCACCTCGTCCCGACCTCCGGCGATCCGGACGAGGTCAGCCGGGTCGCCGACGTTCTGTGCGCATCCGGTGATTGACGGCGGAGGTCGCGAGCGACGAATTCCTCGTACCCGAGGATGCTCAGGACACGCTCGGAACGGCGAGTGTCGCGCTGGGTCGATGTCCCGAAAGAAGAGAGGCGAAACGCGATGACTCAGCTACTCGAAGCGAAGACGGTCGTCGTCGCGGGCGTGGGTCCCGGACTCGGCAGCCAAGTCGGTCACGTCGCCCATCGCGAGGGGGCGAATGTCGTGCTCGCGGCGCGAACCCGCTCCACGCTCGACGCGGTAGCACAGGACATTTCACCCGACGGGTCGCGCGTCTCGACCGTCGTCACCGACATCACCGATGCCGCGCAGTGCGAGCGCCTCGCCGCCGCGGCCGACGATCGCTTCGGAGGAATCGACGCGGTCGTCCAGGTCGCCGCCCGCGACCGGATCTTCGGCGGCCTCGAAGAGGTCACGCGAGAGGAATGGATGGAGGCCTACGAGCTCGGCGTCGTCGGCTCGGCTCAGCTCACCAGGGCATCCGTCCCCTTCATGAAGAAGCGGGGCGGCGGCTCGGTCGTCTTCATCGGTTCGCAGTCGAGCTTCATCCCGCTCGTGCCCCAGATCGCCTATGCCTCGGCCAAGGCCGCGCTCGGCACCGCCATGTATTTCATGGCCAAGGAGCTCGGGCCGGACAACATCCGCGTCAACACGGTCGTCGCCACCTACATGTGGGGACCGGCCATGGAGAATTACGTCAAGGAGACGGCCGAGGCACGAGGTGTATCCGAGGACGAGGTCGTTGGCGAAATCACGGCGACGATGCCACTCGGACGAATCCCGAAGGACGCCGAGGTCGCCGAGTCGGTCGTCTTCCTCGTGTCCGATCGAGCCGCGACGATCACCGGTCAGCACTTGCTCGTCAATTCGGGACTGATGATGCGGTGATCGCCGGGCGTCACGCCGCGATCCTCGGCCTTCGGCTAGACTGCACCCTTTGACAGGGATGAGACCAGATTGATCTCTCGTCGTGTACGGAACCTCGTAGCGAGTCTTCTGATTCCGTTTCTCGGCGTCGGGTGCACCACCTATTTTCCCGTCAATGCGTCGATGGACCGAGTCGATCGCGAGCACGGCTATCGCTCGAATCGCCGCTGGTCACCCGATCGCTCGAATGGCGTGCTCATGATCCTGGCGTTCTCGGGCGGCGGCACACGCGCGGCCGCGTTCGCCTACGGTGTCCTCGAGGAGCTCGACTCGACGACCGTTCGGATCGACGGACGCACGGTCTCGCTACTGGACGAGGTCGACCACATCACGGGCGTCTCGGGCGGCAGCTTCCCGGCCGCCTACTACGGACTTCACGGTCGCCGGATCTTCGACGACTTCGAAGACCGATTCCTGCGTCGCAACGTCCAGGGCGCGCTCTTGGTCCAGCTGCTCTGGCCCTGGAACTGGGTGCTGCTCTTCTCGCCCTATTTCGAGCGGAGTGAGCTCGTGGCGCGCTACTACGATCGCATTCTCTTCGACGAGGCGACGTTCGCGGATCTCGCCGCCCGACCGGGCCCACTGATCCAGATCAACGCCACGGACCTGGCGAGCGGCGCGCCGTTCTCCTTCATCCAGGAGCAGTTCGACTTCCTCTGCTCGAGTCTCGACAGCTATCCGCTCTCGCGCGCCGTGGCCGCCTCCTCCGCCGTACCGGGCCCGATGTCTCCGCTCACGCTCCGGAACTTCTCGGGGCAGTGCCGATTCGATGCGCCCGACTGGATCGAGGAGACGATCGCCTCGCGCCGCACGTTCAGTCGCGAGTTCGTCAATGCCAAGAATCTCGAATCGTATACGCGCGTCGAAGATCGACGCTTCATTCGACTCATCGACGGCGGCGTCTCGGACAACCTCGGCGTTCGCGGGCCCTTCGAAGGAACGTTGCTGCGTCGAGCACCAAAAGGTGCAAAGCGCGAGGCGTTGGGCGAGCTGCGACACATGGTCTTCGTGCTGGTGAACGCCGCCACGGCTCCCGAATCGGCGTGGGAGGCCATCGACAAGGCGCCGGCGCTCTTCGACATCATCGATCAGACGGCGACCGTCCAGATCAACCGTTACACGATCGAGACGATCGAGCTGCTGCGATCGACCTTCGAGAGCTGGCAGACGGCCGCCGAGGGCTGGGACGATCCGGTCGGCTTCCATCTCGTCGAGATCGACTTCAGCAGACCCGAAGACCCCGCCGAGCGGCGGTATCTGAACGGTCTACCCACGAGCTTCCGGCTGGTCGACGAGGAGGTCGACCGACTCCGTCGCGCCGGGCGCGAGATCCTGCGCGCCGACCCCGCCTTCCGCTCCTTCCTGACGCGGCTGGCCGAAGAGGCGAGCGACGTTCCTCTCGATCCGGGGAATCGATCATCGAGCGGTGTACCGTGAGCCGAATCGCCGCCCGTGCGCGAAACCCTCCACACGCGCCAAGGAGGCAACCATGAGCGCTGCCCCCGCTCCACACGACGACCTCGCCCGATCCCGACCCGACACGGGGCTCGATCACGAGGTCGTGATCATCGGGTCGGGATTCTCCGGGATCGGTGCCGCCGTCGCGCTCGACGGAATTGGTATCCGGGACTTCCTGATCCTCGAACGCGAGACCGAGCTCGGGGGTACCTGGGTACAACACGACTACCCGGGCCTCGAGGTCGACATGCCCTTCTTCATATACTCGTTTCCGTTCGAGATGAAGGGCGATTGGTCCCAGGTCTACCCGACCGGCGCCGAGATGAAGGCGTATACCCGACACTGCATCGAGAAATACGATCTCGCGCGGAGGGCGCGCACGCAGACGACGGTCGAGCGCGCGGAGTTCGATCCCGACGCCTGCGTCTGGCGCGTCGACCTCGCGGACGGGGGGACGCTGGTCTCGCGCTACCTCGTGAACGCGACGGGTCTACTCGTCGTGCCGAGAATGCCCGACATCGAGGGGATCGACACGTTTCAGGGGAAGATCCTCCACAGCTCGCGCTGGGATGGCGACTATCCTCTCGCCGGCAAGCGCGTCGCAGTGATCGGTACGGGAGCGACCGCAATCCAGCTGATCCCGGCGATCGCCGACGAGGTCGAGCGAATCGACGTCTACCAACGCACGCCGATCTGGCTGCTCCCGAAACCGAATCCGATCCTCAGTCGCGGGTTCCAGCGTGCCCTCGAGACAGTCCCCTTTCTCCAGGTGATGCTGCGTTGGCTCACGAACCTGTTCGTGGAGATCTCGATGGGGATGGGCATGATTCGCTACAAGCGATTCCCCTGGATCTTCGATTGGATCGAGCGCAAAGCGGAAGCCTACATCCGAAACGAAGTCGACGACCCGGAGATGGCGGAGAAGCTGATCCCCGACTACAGCTTCTTCTGCAAGCGCCCGAGCTTCTCGAATACGTTCTACGCGAGTCTCAATCGTAAGGACGTCGAGCTCATCACGGAGCCGATCGAGACCGTGACCGCGACCGGAGTCCGCACGACGGACGGTCGTCTGCGCGAGGTCGACGCGATCGTCTGCGCCACGGGGTACAACGTCTTCAATCGGACGTGCGTGCCGGGCTACGAGCTGATCGGGCTCAGTGGCGTCGATCTCGGCGGCTATTGGGAAGAGAATCGCTACCAGGCCTACGAGGGTGCGAGCGTGCCCGGATTCCCGAATCTCTTCTTCTTCATGGGCCCCTACTCGGCAGCCGGCGCATCCTATTTCACGATGATCGACACCCAGAGCAAGCACCTGACGCGCTGTCTCCTCGAAGCGCGTCGGCGAGATGCGAACTACATCGAGGTCACGCGCGGCGCCCACGACCGCGACTTCGCGAAGGTGAATCGTCGCCGCGAGGCGACCGTGCTCTTCGGCGGCCGATGTGGCACGGCCAACAGCTATTACTTCGATGCTCGAGGCGATACGCCCGGTCTGCGACCGGTCACGGGCTTCGAGCACTGGATCAACAGCCGACTCTTCCCGCTCGACGCCTATCGATTCGAACGGCGGGAGACGAACGCGGACTCGTAGGTCGAGCGCTCGTCACCGCGTATGGTCACACGCAGATTGCCATGCCAGTCGACCAAGACGTGGGAAGCGGGCACGTCGAATCCCGTTCAGCCGGAACATGACTCCGTCGGCCAGCCGAAGAACCGCCGATGGATCGGCGTGTAGACCCAGGTGCCGGCCACGATGCCCGCCAGCGTGACGAGCGCCGTCCCCCGTCCCTCCCCCAGCTGAACCAGGGCGATGGAAGGACAGGCGCCACAGAGTGCCCAGCCGACGCCGAATAGCACCCCACCCGGCAGTGTCCCGGAGTGAATCCGACGCGGCGCGTGGTCCTCCGGGCTCTTCCCGACGCGAAATCCCATCCAAATCACGACGACCGCCAGTGCGAAGGCGAGCGTCAGGTTCCAGCTCGCGAACGTGAACATCAGGTGGATCTCTCCGTAGTCGGAGAAGCCGAGCCGGCTGAGCACGAAGCCGAATACCAGGCCGAGCAAGGCAGTCGTTCCATGACAAATCGTCGGTCGATTCATGCGAGTGCTCCGATCACGAGCGAGGCTCCGACGCCACCCGCAAAGAATGCGGCCGTCGCGGCGAAGCTGCCCGTCTGAAGCCGAGCGCAGCCAGAGAGCCCATGGCTCGAGGTACAGCCACCCGCCATTCGGCCCCCGAAGCCGACGAGTAGACCGCCCAGCGCGGGCAGAATCAGCTGAAGCGGCCGAGAAGCGACCAGTCGCGTATGGCCCGAACCGAGATTCCACTCGAAGCCGAGCTGGCCGGTGGACCAGGCGGATAACGCCCCACCGACGACGAGACACAAGAGGAAGCCGACCCCGGCCGAGACGGGGAGCCGCACCGTCGGTGACGCACCGCAGGGCCCTTCCGGCGCGTCTTTCACGTCGTTGTCTAGTAGCGCTGCCGCTTCCGGGCCGAACTGCTCGAGGGTCGCAGCGAGCAGAGCCTCGTCGAGCTGACCGCGGCCGAGCGCGACCTCGGCCTCGCGTTCCCGCTCGTCACTCCGCCAACGCATCGCCCGCGCAAAGATTCCGGACACGGAGAGTAGACGTCCAGTCCAAGCGAGGTGGGCAGTCACGACGAGACCGAGGACGGGCCCGCCGATCCACCAGGGAAGGAAATCGACTTGAGTCATTTCGCCAAGTCTCGCTCTTCGAGATTTTCTCCGTTCGGCAGGAGCGTCGGCGACACGGGCTCACCGCGACAGTTCAGCTGATAGCGAACGCAAGTCTCGTATTTCTGGTCGCAGTAGTAGATCTGCCAAATCCGCAACGCGCTCGACATGTCGAACTGAGCGAAGAGCGGGCAATCGTGTGCGTGGGGACACCTCATCTCGATGCAACCTCCGGGTGGAAGTGGACATTCAGACCGAACCGAACCGAATGCTCGGAGAGCTCGTTTCGGACCTCGGCTCCGGCAACTGATCCAGACGGCGTGACGATCGGCCCACGATCACGGGCTGTGAAGGCGTGGTAGTAGGCAAGATCGCCCGCGACGAGTCCGCGCGGTAGAGCACGGCGACGCTCGGGAGCACGGCCGCGTTCGAGTCGCTACCCGTCGATCCCACCAGATCTTCCGCCGGCACTCCACCACCGAAGGCGCCGCTCTCGACGCGACCACGGAGCGTTCGATCGGGAAAGAAGAGCTCAGTCGAGAGCTCGATTCGGGTAGTCGAAAGGTCAGCGGTCGTCGCCGACGCAGAGGATGCGCCGAGCGACACGATGAGCAACGACAGAACGGCGGCGAAACGGGCGCGCATGCTGGTCCCATCGACTATCCAACGCCATTGCTCAAGAGCGAAGCCGCTTGTCGGGTCTACGCGAATCGCCCGATTCCGGTGCTCTCCAAGGCTTGCGAGGTGCCGCGAGGTCCGAGATGGGTGCTTCCTGTCGGAGTGGGATTGCATGGACCGACCCACCCGTCAGATTCGCAGCCGAAGCTGGAGGCTCACGATCGTGTCGTGCCCACTCTGGTCGAAGGTGACGAGGTCCTGCATTAGCTGGCCGCTCAGCGACCAGCTCGAGTCCGGCGTCCAGCGGACGCCCGCTGAAACGCGCAGCGCCTCGTCCCAGTCCCTCGCGAATTCCTGGATCGAAAATCGCGACTGGCAGAAGACCAGCACCGACTCCCCGGGCGTGGTCCAGTTCAGCTCCACCAGGTTGTTGGAGACGCCGCGATCATCGGTCTCGCCATAACCGATCTCCGCGAGAAGACCGAGCGTTCCCTCGTAGATCTGGCCGTCGATCGCCGTACGCCAGCGTTCCGACTTCTGGGAGCCGGCCGGAAGCTGGGCGTAGTAGCCCGAGAGACCAAGGTCGGTGCGAAATCCCGTGTGACCCACCCGGCCGCCCATCGTGTACGGGTTTCCGTCATTCTCGTACTCGTTCCCGCTGCCACGCGTGAGGGCGAGCTCGTAGCTGAAGCCATTTCGGAGTCCGTTGAGCGAGACACCCCAATCGGCCTTGAGCCCGAGGTTCCGCGTGGATTGATAGTCCCGCAACGTGCCGTTCGTCGACAATGGGTATTCGAGCCCGAAAGGGATCTCGAAGTGCCCGACGCGCAGATTCAGCGCCTTCCGCGCGAAGGGATAGAGGTTCACGTTGAGGATCCGGTACACCGCCTCCCAGTCGTGATCGTCTTCGAAGATCGGCGGGGTGGGCTCGACGTTGTCGATCCGGGTGCCGTAGACCTGGACGATCAGCGTCGCGAGATCCCGGCCACCCGCGTCGATCACCTTGTGGAGATCGAGACCGATGAACTGCTGAAAGAAGAAGGCGTCGCGTTCCTCGGCGTAGTTCGCGCGGGAGGCGAGATCGATCGCCAACCTGAGGTTCTCGAGGACCGCTGCTGGCAGGGGCAGCGCGTCGCTCAAAGCACCACCGCCCCCGATCTGCTCCTCCGCAAGGCCCGCCATCGAGGCCGACTGGGCGCGAGCCGTCGTCCAACTTGAGCCGAACGCCAACACGATGCCGAGCGCGAAAATTCGCAACCAGCTTCGGGGGCAGCCGCGCGTCCCGTACCTACGCATGGTCCCCCTCCCTCGCGACTCCTCCACAGCTACACGCCGGGAGCTCGAGCCGGAACACGGTGCCCATCCCCAGCTTCGAATCGAAGTCGAGCCTGCCATCGTGTTGCTCGGCGATACGGCGAGAAATCGCGAGCCCCTGTCCGGTCCCATCCCCCACGTCCTTCGTCGTAAAGAAGGGATCGAAGACGCGATCGCGCGCATGCTCGTCGATTCCGGGTCCGTCATCGCGAACCTCGATCGTGACGAGATCCGGTGTCGAGCGACTCGTCACCACGATTCGGCCGAGCGCGTCGCCTTCATCGCGAGCGAGCCG
This sequence comes from Myxococcota bacterium, assembly GCA_965223565.1. Lineage (GTDB taxonomy): Bacteria > Myxococcota_A > UBA9160 > UBA9160 > UBA4427 > UBA4427. The sequence continues at coordinate 788,874 of CBDCWV010000016.1, forward strand.
AATCGCCTCCGCCGCGTTCACGATCAGGTTCAGGACGATCTGATTGATCGCACTCGGATTCGCACAAACCGGAGGATGGGGCTCCAGATCGAGATCGAGGGCCGCGACGTGCTGGAACTCGTGAGCCGCAACGACCGCCGTGTCCCGGATTCCGGCGTTGAGATCGACGCCGTGGCGCCGATCTGCGTCGGGCAGCGTGAAGCGCCGCAAGGCGGCGACGATCTCGCTCACGCGCTCGATCCCGCTCCGCGCACGCGCCAGGGTCGGCAGTGCCTCCTCGCAAACGAAGGCGACGTCGCCGGCCTCCTCCGAGGCTTCGACCTTTGCACGCCAGGGATCGAGCGAATCGATCGCACGCGACGCCTCGACCAGGTCCGTGCAACGACTCCGAAGCTCGAGGAGTGCCGCGACGCCGTCTTCGAGGAAGGAGAGTGAGTCGCCTATGAACTGGATGGGCGTATTGATCTCGTGGGCCACGCCGGCCGCGAGCCGACCGACCGACTCCAGCCGCTGCGCCTGGCGTAGCTGGAGCTCGAGCTCTTGATGTTCGGTGAGGTCGTGGAGGATCACGATCGAAAGCGTCTCGCCATCCACCTTGGTCCTCGCGACGGCGACCTCGGCAGGAAGTGCCGAACCGTCGCGTCGGAGCGCATTCATCTCGCGTGAACCTTCCGGAAGCGCCCGGCCGAAATTCTCGTCCACGACCAGCCGATGCATCTCCCGGCCGATCATCGAGTGCCGCTCGAAGCGAAAGGTCCTCTCGGCGGCTTCGTTCGCGGACACGATCCGACCGTCTTCGGCGACCAACAGAATGGGGTCGGGTGCAGTCCGCATCACGGTCTCGAGACGTGCGGCCGCCTCCCGACTCCGTCGCTCGGCGGCCGCGAGCTCCTGCTTCTCCGCGGCGAGCGCCGTCGCATAGCCGCGCAGGCTCGCGGCGAGCGCGCGAACCTCGAGTGGGCCAGATTCGCGAAAATCTGGGTTCCGACTCAGTGCTTCGGCCGTGAGGAGCTCGAGAGGCCGAACCATGCCGCGCGAGACGAGAACCCAGACGAAAACCGCGAGTGCGACGTAGGCAGCGACGGCCAGCCCCGCGACCAGAGCGAATCGATCCCGACGCCGCTCGAGTTCGCGAGCGCTCTCCAGCCGGCGCCGGTCGACGACCCCACGCAGGTCTTCCAACGCAAGGACGAGATCGGACGAGACGCGATCGGCGCGCTGCAGGATCTCGAGCCGGTCGCTGGCCTCGACCTCGAAGACATAGCGTTCGGTGTGGCGCTCGATTTCGTCGATTCGAGCGCTGAAGTCAGATTCGACTGCAGCGAAGTCGATGACCGCAAGGAGCTCTCGAATTCCCTCGGCCTGGGCCTTTGCGCCATCCCAGAGGTGGGTATCACCATGCCCGAAGAGGATGTCGGTCGAGACCAGCCACTGGCCGACCAGAGACTCTAGATGAGCGAGATCCCGCGAGAGGGCTTCGCTCCGGCCGAGCTCGGCGACCAGTCCATCGATCTGACGCGCCAGCTGCGCAATCGCCAGACTCACCGAGACACCACCAAGCGAGCACACGAGGACGACGGCCGCGATCATGAGCGAGACGCGACGCACACGGGGCGCCGCAGGCCTCGCGGAACGCGACTTGGCAGCAATGATGGGCCGCACGTCCGACGGCTGGTCGCGTCGCATCTCGACTCACAGACCTAACGTATGGCGGCAGGAAGAGACCGGTCGACTCCCCGGTCGTGGGTATTGTCGATCGCCGCGATCACGTCACTCCAAAGGGACTCGGTAACGACGATTGTCTTGAGGCCGTTGCGGACGACGGCCGCTGCCAGACTCGCTGCGCGCGCCGGCACGCCCCCAACCGAAGCGCCCTCGGCGCTCAGTCGCCTGCCGTCCTTCGACACGAGCGCGGCGACCTCCTCGAATCCGCGACCACGAAGGAGTCCGCGGAACGCGTCACCGCTCACGGACTTGCAGAGCGAGCTTCGACATCGCTGGACGGCGAAGTCGATCACACGAAGCTCCGCATCCAGCGCCCAGGCGACCTCGACGAGCCCCCACCTGCTCCGCTCGGACCGGACGTGAACGACTCCAAGCGGATGCCCTTCGCGCAACGCGACGTATACGGTATGTCGTCCGAGCTCACTCCGATGCAGGCCGTATCCGAGCCGCTCAGACACGGTCTGCAGGACGCTGGGCTCGACGGTTCGAACCTCCGATCGGTAACCATCCGCCTCCTCGAAAAGCCCAAAGATCTGTGCCACCGGATCACGCAGAGCACAGAATGCCTGAGCGCTTGCCCGGCCGGGATCGACGACCAGGGCGGTCGCCATGACGAGCAATGCCATCGAAGCCCACCCCGAGCACGTCGGCCCAGCGGCCGGCTGGACCCCTCCGTTTGTGGATCGGAAATCGCGGGCCATGATGGCTGCCATCGGTCGTTCATTTTTCAACCTGAGTCGAATTGGCTGATGGTGCGCCAAGCATGCGAACGTCCTGCACACCACCATTGGACGAGACGCGAACCATCATGAACGCCTATTCGCCAATCCACGAACCTGGCCGAGGCGAATGCGCAACTCCGCTGCAGAACGTTGTGCCACGTCGGGGGAATCCGGACCAGAGAGTCGATGAGCGCATTCTCAAGTAGCAAGGCGGAATGGTCGATATCCGCTCGCAGCGAGCAGAACGACCGTGACTCACGGTCCGTCGTTTCGTTCGTGTCCGATCGGAATCCGGAGCCGGACGTTTTCGAGACTGCGAGAGTGAGTGAAAGGGCAATCGAATGAGCGCTGGGAACGAAGCGGTGATGCCCTGTCCCGACGTACCACGCGTTCTGTTCGTCGATGACGACGAGAGTCTGCTGGCCGTGTTACGGGTAGCGTTGCGAAAGCAGGCGCAATCCTGGGAGATGCGTTTCGCGTGCGGCGGATCGGAAGCGATCGAGATCGTCGACTCCTGGCAGCCCGACGTCGTGGTCTCCGACATGCGGATGCCGGGTATCGACGGTGCAACGTTGCTGGGCCGGATCCGCGACGAATTTCCCGACGCCCTGCGCATCGCCCTATCCGGTCAAGCAGCCGGAGAGCTGAATCGAAGGGGTGAGGAGATCGCGCACTACTGGTTCGACAAACCCTGCGGGCGCGAACGACTGATCAAGGCGATCGACGACTGGCTCGCGCAACGATGATCCCGGCAACCGAGACGCCGAAGCGGGAAGAGCGCGGCTGACCACCACAGCTGGGGGCGTACGGTCCACCTCGACGACGAAACGGAACGAGGTAGCCGCCTCGACCGAGGTTCAAGTGCACGTCCGAATCGGCGACGACGAAGCGACGATCGAGGAACCGCGCGGGGACGATCCATATTTCGACACCGAAGCGATCCGCGACGAGCTGCGAAAGGAGACACTCCGCTCCGGATTGCGCGTAGCGATCGGCCTCTGCCTCCCACTCGGCCTGTTCTGGAGCGCGATCGCCACGCCCTGGTTTCTGGCGGTCTACGGCGTTTCCGCCGCTGCTTGGCTGGCCGTCATGATCGGTACGTCCCGCCACCTCCAGCCTGTCCTTGCCGGACGGCTCGCCTGCTCGACCCTGTTCGGACTCTGCTTCGCCTCCGTCTACCTGCTCGGTGGCACGAATTCCGCCGCGGGCGCCCAATTCCTGATCGTCCCCGCCGCCGGTGGATACGCCTGCGGGAAGCGCGATGCGTGGGGTTGGGTGGTGATCAGCGCCGTCGCGATGCTCGCGATCGACTCCGGTCTCCTGCCCGACAGGCCGATCGGCGGAACGACCCCCAGCACACTGATCGTAATTCCGTGTCTCGTCGTGCTCGGCATGATGTCTGCCACTTGGGTCGCCGGCGACGAGCGACTCGAATGCAGGCTCGAACGCGAAACACGCGAGCTCGCAGAAATTGCTAGCGCGCGCGACTTGCTACTGCGGATTGCGCGGATCACCCAGGTCAACAAGAACTTCGAGTCGGCCGCCCGGCAGGTGACCGTTCTCCTCGAAACGCTTCCAGGCATCGTCGCGGCCGGCATCTGTGACCTCACCGACTTCGCAGAAACTCCACGCGTGATTCGCCCGCACGACGACGACGCCTTGGAGCAGCACGACACGGCATCACGACTGATGCTCCAGGGACCCGACGTCGACTACGTCGAGGATCTGCGTGGCTGCGCGACCTGGATTCGCAGCGGTGACGAAATCTTCGGGGTCTTGGAGCTGGTCGCGGACCCGATGAGTCGCCGAGTTCGCCACCTGATCACGCAGACCACCGCCCATCTCGCAAGCCTCGCGGCCAACGCGGCAATCGAGTCGGCGCTCCGACGCGAGACGCTCGAGGACTTCGTCACCGGCCTCCAGAATCGAAGGGCTTTCGAGCAGCAGCTCGAGGTCGCAGTCCGGGCCGCGAACGAGAACGGTCACCGCGCAGCGCTCCTCTTCATCGACCTCGACGGCTTCAAGCGCATCAACGATGGCCTCGGCCACGCTGCTGGTGACCAGGTCCTGCGAACGATCGCGCGGCGGATCCAGAAATCCGTCCGCCTGACCGACAGCTTCATCGCTCGGGCCGGTGGTTCGGATCCCGTCGCGCGGCTCGGCGGCGACGAGTTCACGATCCTATTGGACGAGGTCGCCGAAGCACGAGGTGTCGAGGTCGTCGCCGCGCGCGTGATCGAGGCGATCGAAAAGCCGATCGAGATCGCCCGGCAAGACTTGCGAGTGCGCACGAGCATCGGTATCGCGCTCTATCCGGACGATGCCGACTCGGCAGCCAGTCTGATTCGAGCGGCAGATGCGGCGATGTACGAGGCAAAGCGATTCGAGCGAAGCACTTATCGCCGTACGACCGGCCGCTCGGAGATCGGCGACTCACTCGGACTCGAGCGCGAGCTTCGCGACGCGATCGAGCGGAATGACCTGTCGTTCCACCTGCAGCCGATCTTCGACGCTCACGAGGGAACGATCCTGGGGGCCGAGGTCCTGATACGGTGGCACCACCCGACGCAGGGATGGATTTCGCCCGCGACATTCATCCCGATCGCCGAACGACACGGCTTCATGCGCGAGGTCGGGAGCTTCGTGTTCCACGCCGCCTATCAGTGGTTCGAGAGCTCCTTCGACATCCTGCCGTCCGACTTCCGCCTCGCGCTCAACGTCTCACCGCGACAGATCGAGGACGAGGGTTTCGTCTTGGACCTCACGTCGCGCTTGGCTGAGGGCAGCATCGACGTCTCGCGCTTCGAGCTCGAGATCACCGAAACGGCCCTGATCGGCGACACTCCCGAGCTCGGTGCGCACCTGCGCGCGTTGGCTGGCATCGGTGTCTCCTTCAGCCTCGACGACTTCGGCACCGGATATTCGTCGCTTACTCTGATCAAGAGCGCACCGATCAAGCGTCTCAAGATCGATCGGTCATTCGTAAACGGGCTACCCGACAACCCCGAGGACGTGGCGATCGTCACCGGTACTCTTCGCATGGCACAGGAGCTCGGACTCTTCGTCGTGGCCGAAGGAATCGAGACGGAAGAGCAGCAGGAGTTCCTCACCGAACGTGGCTGTGACGAGCTGCAGGGATTCCTGCTAGCCCGACCGATGGAGCCCGACGCGCTGGTCGAGTTCATCCGAACGCACGCGCGGGCGAGCAAAGAACCGCGGGACTGACCCCGTCGGTGGGGACGGCGGTCTGCGAATCTCTTTTCACGTCGAGCGCTGCGGGTAGCAGCCACGATGCGCGACTCGGGCGTCGACGGTGGTGAACGGCCAGCCGATACGCGCTCGAAGCTCGTCACAGATCGGTCGATGAGCAGCTGGGCGATCTGTCGAAGATGATGCACGATCGAGGTCAGTCGATTCGAAGGACGGGACTCTCGATGAAGCTCGCCAAAGACGCACTCGATGTCGGCCTGCTGACCGACGATTCCTCGATCGTCGGCTTCTTCGAGCACGCAATCGGTCTCGGCCCACCCGAGCTGCTCCAGGTCGCGCCAGGTGTCGAACAGCACCGATTCGACGTGTTGGGATCCGTCCTCAAGGTCAATGTAGTGGGACGGCTCGCGACGGATTCTCGCTCTGGCTATGCGTCCGTCTTGATCGCCGACGAGGGCCTGGGCGCGCCGCGAACGATCGACGGGCCGGACGGGATTCGCATCGAAATCACGCGGCCGGGGGATCGGGGGATCGATCGACTCGGCGTCCGCCTTCGGATTCCAGAGATCGAGGCCGCCGCGGCGTATTTTCGCGATGCCCTCGGTTGGGATGTCGAGCAGACGACGGTCCGGGTCGGCACTACGGTGCTTCTCCTCGACGAGACCTCCGAGGCGCCGTCACGGGTCGAGCTGCCCGTGCGGGGCTGGACCTACCTGACGGTCCAGGTCTTCGATTGCGACGGGGAGACCGAGCGAGTCGTCTCGCAGGGCGCTGCTCTCGCCGCCGAGGCAAGGAATCTTCGCGACGTGGCGCGCTACTCGATGGTCGCGGATCCCTGGGGCAATCAACTCGAGATCTCGCAGAGAAGCTCCGTGACCGGCGTACCGATCCGAAGCGCCGAATGAGCCGCGCGCGGGACGCCTAGGCGTCGATCGGAATCTGATAGACGCGCGCAGCGGTCTCGTAGAGGAGCTTGCGCCTGATCGAGTCCGTGAGTCCTTCGAGACTCTCGCGCATCGTCTCCTGGACGCCGGGGTAGAGACAGGTCGCATGCGGGAAGTCGGTCTCGAACATCAGGTTGTCTGCGCCGAGCGCGTCGATCACTGGGCGCGGATTCTTCTCGAACCAGTAGGAGCCGTAGATCTGGCGTTGGAAGTAGTCCTTTGGTCGGAGTGCGAGATCGGTCACGCCGTTTTCGTCGTATTGATAGTCGAGGCTCTCGATCAGAAAGGGCAGCCAGCCGACGCCGCTCTCGACGGAGACGAACTTGAGGCTTGGGAATCGGTCGAGCACGCCGCTATAGATCAGGTTCGTGATGCACACGAGGTTACCCATCTGGGCCATCGTCGAGAGCGCGGCGAACATACGTGCGGGCGGATAGTCGCCCCATAGCCGCATCGGCCCGCTCCCTCCGCCGATATGGAAGTTGACCGGCATGCCGCGCGTCTGGAGCGCATCCCAGAGCGGGTCCCAATGGCGGTCGCCCAGCGGTGGCAGACCCCAGTCGTCGGTGCAGTCGGTGATGACGATGCCGGTCAGCCCGAGCTGGTCCTGGCACCGCTCGAGCTCACGAATCGCCGCGGGCACGTCCCAGAACGGAAGCATGGCCTGCGGATAGAGACGGCCCTGCGCCGTCCGCTGCATCTCCGCGGCGGCATCGTTGTAGGCCGTCGCGCAGAAGCGACGATGCTCCTCGTCCTCGACGCGCATCAGCAGGTTGCCCGCAAAGCCGAGGATGTTGGGGTAGACGATCTGGATCGAGAGACCGTGCTCGTCCATGTAGGCCAGCCGCGGCTCGACCTCGATCGCGCCGGGATGGACCTCCTCGAACCGGTCCATCGCGATCGACGCCTGGGTCTTGCTGCCGTTCGGTCGAATCGAGCAATAGCCGACGGAGCCCATCACCTGGCCGTCTTCGATCACCCATTGCTCGGCGCCGCCATCGGTGCGCTCTACGCGAAGTGCCCGCTCCCGCAGCTTCGCGGGCGCCCGGGACGTCCAGAGGTCGGGTGGCTCCGTCCAGTGGGAGTCCACGTCGATGACGGGCATTTCGGAAATTGCGTCGCCCATGCTCACTCTCCTCGACGCCCAAGCAGGCACGCAATGCGCCCCGGCCCGGCGTATGGCCCCAAATGGAGGTTCCCGACCCACCGCCGAAACGCTAACCCGAAATGCTCGAGCTGCCGAGGGACCTCCGTGCAACTGCCGGTAGATTGCGCCGCGCATGACGTGACGAGTGGCTAGCATTCGGCATTGAAGATCTTCGTGCGCTCGCCCCTGTACCAGGCAGCGACTCCCGAGATCTTCTCGTTCAAGCTGCTGATCGGCCGGTCAACTACTGGAGCTGCTGATGTCGTGGAACTTCTCCCTTTTTCGGATTCGTGCCCTCCTGATCTCGCTCTCCGGCCTGCTCGCGCTCGCCTGCGGGAGCTCGGGCGGCGGTGGCGACTCGAATGCGAACGCCGCCGCGGCGACGTCGAGCGCCGGAACGGTCGCCATCCTCTTGACCGATGCGCCGGCGGATCCGAGTCTCTTCTCGGAGATCAACGCCGTCATCGATCGCATCGAGCTGATCGGCGGAGGCGATGACGACGACACGCCGAGGCGCGTCGTCTACGACGGCGAGTCGCGCGAGATCGATCTGCTCTCGCTCCGGACGCACTCTCTGCCGCTCGCGCTCGATCTGGCGGTTCCCGCGGAGCGCTTCTGCAAGATTCGCCTCGTGCTCGCCTCGCTCGAGCTGGTCCTCGCCGAGGAGGGCTCGCGCGTCATACCGGACTTGCCGGGCGGAGGTCGAATCGACCTCGTTCTGGGCGACTGCGTCGATGTGCGAGAAGGCGAGACGGTGCACGTCCAGCTCGACGTCGACGCGGGTCGGTCGATTCATATCGTCGAGGCCCCTCCCGGATCTCGCAACTACATCTTCCGTCCCGTGATTCACGCGGATGTGATTGCCCGAACCTTCCCAGACAAGGTCGTTCGGGTCGAGGGCGTGCTCACCGAGCTCGACGCAGAAGACCGGGAGGTGCTGCTCTGCGACGTCGTCCGCGTCGCCGCAACCGACGACACACCCGAGTACCGAGGCTGTGTCACCGTACGCGTCGCCGACGACACGGCCGTCTTCGACAATCTCGGCATGGCGGGACTCCCGATCGCGAATGCGGACCTCTACGACGAGAGCTGGCTCGGCGAGTCGGCAACGGTCGTAGGGCGCGTGGACCGGCTCCACCCGGCTGCGCCCGCCGTGCACATCCCACCCGGCCACAGGCCGCCACCGGGCGAATGCCGCCTCTGGCTCATCGGAACGCCGCCGGGTCACCAGCCCGCGCCGATCCTCTGTGACGTCGATCCGGCCGACGTCCCTCGAGACGCGCTGCTGATCGATTCCCGCGGACGTCCGGTCATGGACCATCGCGGTCTGATCGCTTTCGATGCCTTCGTGATTCAGCTGGGTGAGGCGCTGAGACTAACGGGGATCGTCGATGCGCCGCCGACCGCCGACGAGATTCCGATCGTCCTCGATCCCGACCAGAGCGTGAGCGCCGCGGGCGCGATCGACGTGCGCCTCGAACCGGCGCCGCTGGGCGGAAACGGCAGCCGTATCCTCTCGACCACCGGGGAAGTGCTCGGCGCCGAGGACGTGCTCGAGGGAGACGCCGTACTCGTCGATGGCGTACTCGTACTCGACTCACCGGATTTTCTGCGTGCGGCGCTCGTCCTCGTCGATATCGATCGCCTGCTCGAACGGCTGTCTACGGGCGAAGCGATCGACGTGAGCGAGGCGGGCTTCACGCTCGTCTCGGAAGAGAATGGTTGTCGCACGGGCGCGACGCTCGAGGTCGTGACCGACGAAGCGACGCGATTCCTACGCGTTACGATCACACCCGACGGCAGTATGAGCGCTCTGACGGACGGCGTGCTGGAAGGCGAAATCGTCTCGGTGACCGGCGTCTGCCATCCGGAGGGACTCGTGGCGGATACCGTGCTGATCGTCGACGACGAGCGGCCGTAGCGGACGACCCGGGTCGGCGCCATCGCGGCGTTCACCCCGCGCGTCGCGATGGGCGGTGAGCGATGGGCAGAGACAGACGCCGAACGACTGTACTACGGCGTCTGATCGTCGCACTCGGAATCGCAGCCGTCGTCCTCGGGCTCGGCTGCGACGAAACGCGCCCGAAGGCTTCATCCGAGCGAGGTCCCGAGGCCGGCTGGCCGCATTACGGCGGTGACCGCGGCGGCCGACGCTATTCGCCGGCGACCCAGATCGATCCGACCAACGTGGGGGATCTCGAGGTCGCCTGGATCCACCACAGCGGCGACTACTCGGACGGAAGCGATGGCGAGGCACGTACGTCCTTCAACGTGACCCCGCTGCTGGTCGACGACGCGCTCGTCTACTGCACACCGATGAACCGTGTCGTCGCGGTCGACGCGGAGACGGGCGAGGAGCGCTGGGCCTACGACCCGGACCAGCGCCAGCGCGAGCTGCCCGACCCCCATAGCCGCGTGTGCCGAGGGATCGCACTCTGGCAGGCCGAGCAGCCCGCAGAGCGCCGCGAGACGTGCGGGCGTCGGATCTTCATGGCGACGATCGACGCCGAGCTGATCGCGATCGACGCCGGAACGGGTACCCCATGCCGCGACTTCGGAAAGGATGGACGCGTCGACCTGCGCATCGGCATCGGCGACCATGAGCCCTGGGAGTACTACAACACGTCACCGCCCGTGACCGTCCGCGACACGGTCGCGGTCGGCGCCCTCGTCTACGACAACAGGCGCCGCGACGCGCCGCCCGGCGTGATCCGCGGCTTCGACGCGCGCGCGGGCTCGCTTCGCTGGAGCTTCGATCCGGTCCCTGCGAACTACGACGGCCCGCCGCCGCCAGCGGGCCAGCGCTGGGTCTCGGGAACGGCCAACGCCTGGTCGTTTCTCTCCGCCGACGAAGTGCGCGACCTGGTCTTCGTACCGACCGGCAACGCCGCGACGGACTATTTCGCGGCGAGCCGCCACGGTCTCGACGCCTACTCGAGCTCGGTGCTCGCCCTGCGCGGTGAGACGGGCGAGCTCGTCTGGCACTTTCAGATGGTCCGTAAGGACGTCTGGGACTTCGACACCGCCTCCCAGCCCGTCCTCTTCGACTACCGCCTGCCGAACGGACGTGTCGTTCCCGCACTCGCGCAGGGCACCAAGATGGGTCACGTCTTCCTACTCGATCGGCGCACGGGCGAGCCGATCCACGGCCGACGCGAGATCCCGGTTCCGACCGACGGCGTGATCGGCGAGGTCCTCTCGCCGACCCAACCCGTCCCGAGCCATATCGAGCCACTCCATCCGACGCGACTCAGCCCCGACGACGCCTTCGGATTCACGTTCTGGGATCGCAACGCGTGCAGGGAGACGATCGCCCGTTATCGCTACGACGGCATGTTCACACCGCCCAGCGAGCAGGGCAGCATCCAGTATCCGCAGAACCCTGGCGGCATCAACTGGGGCAGCGTCACGATCGATCCGGAACGGAGACTGCTCGTGACGAACCTGATGCGCATGGCCGCCGTGATTCAGCTGATCCCGCGCGCCGAGTATGATGCGATGCCGGACAAGGCGTCGCGTTGGCCCTTCCAGCTCCAGCCGATGCACGGCACACCCTATGCGATGCGCAACTTCCCCCTGCTATCACCGTGGGGCGCGCCCTGCTCCCCGCCACCCTGGGGCACGCTCGTCGCCGTCGATCTCGCAACGGGAAAGCGCGCCTGGGAGGTGCCGCTCGGGACGACGCGGGACCAGGCGCCCTTCCCGCTCTGGCTCGTCCCCGCCTGGCGCGACCTCGGGGCCCCGAATCTCGGCGGCTCGGTCGCCACGGCGAGCGGGCTCGTCTTCATCGCGGCCACGACCGACAAGACCCTGCGCGCCTTCGCCTCGGAGACGGGCGAGCTCCTCTGGGAACATCGACTGCCATACACCGGAAACGCCACGCCGATGACCTATCGCATCGGCCCGGACGGCAGACAGTACGTCGTGATCGCTGCCGGCGGGCATGTCTGGTCCGAGCCAGGGGACGCCTTGATGGCGTTCGCGCTTCCGAATGCCCGAGCTGACGCGATCGCCGCCGAGCGGAGGCCTCGAGATCGAGCGCGGCACTCCCCATGACCTGAATCGGCGGCGCCGGGAGTCGCAGGCTCGAAGAGCAGCGCGTCGATCAGCCGTGTCGGACGTCACCCCTGCGACCGGCGACCGCCAGACCGGCCAGTCCGAGCATCATCAAGAGGCCCGTTGCGGGCTCGGGAATCACGCTGAGCTTACTCGAGCCGTTACGCCCCCCGCTCACGCCGCCGACGCTCGTTGCACGCACGCCCAGGTATTCACCCGCGAGGAATGAGACGTCGAGATCCATGTCGACGTGCGAAAGGGTGAACGTGACAGACTGAATGTCGTCGCGACCGATTCCCGAAGTACCGATTTCGACTCCGAGATCGCAGGGGCACGGGCTGCCCCCGCCGTTCAAGTTGTTGCCGCCCTTCAGATTCCTCACCCGATTTGCGTCGAACTGGCTGTCCGTGACGTTGGCGCCCGAAACCGAGAGACCGGAGACCAGACTCTCATCCGCTACATGACCGAAGAATCCTCGGATGTCGCCGACGGCTCCGGCGCCGTCCACGGCCAATGTGATCACGAGATTGCCGGGATCCGTTTCGTCGTCGATGGTGATCGACACTGTGAGCGGATCGCCCGTGAAGGAGGTCGCGGCGGTCTCGATCACGGAGGCCATGGAGATCGCGGGACAGATCGCGGAACAGATCGCGGAACAAAGGAGCAAGGCGGCCGAAGAGATCAGAAAGTGACGAAAGCGCGTAGCAGCATCTGAATATCGGGACAGCATCGGGACCTCAGAATCCGGGATCGCCGAAGCGCAACTTCCCGGCAGCATTGGGTTCGTCGGTTTCGTGGTCCTGGCGGCTGCAAAGTGGCGGTCGCTTTCGATTGGAAGCCGAGATTTCCCCTCACAGTGAGAAAAGATCTCTGATTCGAAATTCGGCTCGCGTGAAGCGACTCGGATTCGATTGTGCGTCGGGCGCGGATCACGACAAAATCCCGGCGAATCGTGTCGGTGCCGGCCGGCGAAATTTGCGTCCGGCGGATCAAGCGCTCGAAAAATCGGATCTGCAAGGTGCCCCGGCGGGTTCCCCATGTGACGACGCCGATGGATTGCGCACTCAAACCGTAGCGATAAACCATCAATTTCACATGATCGTATCTAACAAGCTACATGTCGAATGAGAGCTGTTCGAGGTTCGGTCTTCGTACTCGGCCGACCGACCCCTTTCGGCAGCCCGAGGCAGCTCAATTCTCACAGCTCATCGATCGAGGCAGGCCGCGCGTTCGCGTGGATCTTTATCTGGGGCTCCCCTCTGAGATCTTAGGTGTCTGGTAACCCCAAGTTTCTGAGAGGAGCCCGGATGAATGACCTATCGGGCGACCACAGCTCGCCGGACGATGCCGCTTTGCTCGTCACCGATGCGGCACGAACTCGTCAGCCCAGGATCGGCTCCAGCTTGTGAAAGAGCGGATTTTCGTCTTTCGGATCCGTGCCCGGGATGATCATGGTCAGCCGCAAGATGCGTCGGCGTCCGCGAGCTCCTGGAAGGATCGCCCTGCCTACTGGCTGAAATCTGCCGTGGCCTCCGCTTCGAAGCATTTCCGATCATGTCCCCGTCGCTTCGATTCGATCGCGCGACGATCTCACTCGCCTGGCTGCAGGTCGTTCAGTCGATCGACGGCGTCGACGTATTCTTCGACGAGGCCGGTGACGACCTCGCGTACGGAGCGGACGTCGTTCATCATGCCGACGACTTGCCCGACGGGGTTGAACGCCACGTCCTGAGCATGCGGGGAAGACGCATAGCGGCTCGTGCGGACGACGGCGTCCATCGTGACCATGTTCTGGAGGGGCATGCCCAGCGGGTCGGGCGTCTCGTCCGAGCCCCAGGCTTCGGTCCAGTCGTTTCGCAACATCCGGCAGGGCTTTCCCGTGAACGAGCGCGAGCGGGTCGTGTCCTGACTCGTCGCCGAGAGGTATGAGCTCATCTGCGCGGGAGGACACTCCGCCTCTTTCACCGTCAGCCAGATCGATCCGGTCCAGACGCCCTGCGCACCCATGGCCAGCGCCGCGGCCGCCTGTGATCCTGTCGCGATCCCCCCGGCCGCGAGCACGGGAAGCGGCGCGACCGCGTCGATGATCTGCGGCCAGAGGACCATGCTCCCGATCTCTCCCGTGTGACCGCCGCCTTCCGTGCCCTGGGCGATCACGAAGTCGAGCCCTGCCTCCTTGTGACCGATTGCCTGATGGACCTTTCCGCAGAGCGCGCCGATGATTCGACCGCTCTCGTGGACGCGCTCGACGACCTCGGCCGGTGGCGTTCCGAGCGCGTTGGCGATGAGCGACACCTTTTCGTGTCCGAGCGCGACGTCGAGCTGGGGAGTCGCGGTCGCCAGGCTCATTCCAAGCAGCTCGTGGTGTCGCTCCTCGACCGGAAGCTCCGGAACTCCGTGATCGGCCAGGAGCTTGGCAGCGAACTCGCGATGCTCCGAGGGAATCGCGGCCCGGAGCTGTTCTTCGAGCTTCACCGGGTCGAGCTCCCCCATTCCCGCATATTTCTGTGGGATGACGAGGTCGACCCCGTAGCGGTTCGCGCCGACGTGCTCATCGATCCACTGGCATTCGATCTCGAGCTGCTCGGGCGTGAAGCCGACCGCACCGAGCACGCCGAATCCACCCGCGTTCGAGACCGCCGCGACGACGTCGCGACAATGCGTGAACGCGAAGATCGGAAACTCGATTCCGAGGGTCTTGCAGAAATCCGTGTACACGATCGACTCTCCTGATTCTCGTCCGTATCGTCCCACTCGTGCACGTTATTCGCGTCGCTGAGACCTTGCGTCTCACGCCGTGTGCACTTCGGGACGAATCGCCCCGTCCTTTGGGGGAACGATTCGCCGAGCGGCACCCACGCCGCGTCGATGAGCCCGTCCGCTCGGAATGTTTTTTGCATTTCTGATCGCACACTGCAAGGGGAAGGCCATGGAACGGGAAGAGAGGCCGCGCGATCTGCGCGTCGTGATCATCGGCGCCGGGATGTCGGGCATCCTGAGCGCCATCAAGCTGCGTGAAGCCGGAATCAAGGACTACGTGATCTACGAGAAGGCCGAGCGCCTCGGCGGAACCTGGCGCGAGAATCGATACCCGGGCATCGCCTGCGACGTCCCCTCCCATCTCTACAGCTACTCCTTCGCGCCGAACCCGGAATGGAGTCATCACTACTCGCCTGGCGAGGAGATCCAGGCCTACTTCGAACGCGTGGCGCGCGAGCATGGCGTCGACCGCGAGATCCGCTTCGGCGAGGAGATCTCGCGCTGCGAATTCAGAGGCGGGCGATGGCAGATCACGACGAAGCGGGGAACGAAGGACGAGGCCGACGTCGTGATCGCGGCGACCGGAGTCCTCCACCATCCCAACGTTCCCGATCTCGAAGGGCTCGACCGCTTCGAGGGCCGCTGGTTTCACAGCGCTCGCTGGGACGACGAGGTGGTGCTGGACGGGAAGAGGGTCGGCGTGATCGGCACGGGGTCGACCGGTGTCCAGATCGTCGCCGCCCTCGCCGGTCGAGCGAAGAAGCTCTCGCTCTTCCAGCGAACGGCGCAGTGGATCATGCCCCAGGAGAATCCGGCATTCACACCGGAGGAGAAGCGAACGTTCCACGAGCACCCGGAACGAATGGCAGCGGTTCGTGACGAAGCTTCGAAGATGTTCGCGGAGGGCTTCGCGAATGCCGTCATCGACGCAGACAGCGAACACATGAAGGCGATCGAGGAAGCATGCCGTCTCAATCTCGAGGAGAACGTGCGTGATCCCGAGCTGCGAGAGAAGCTCAGGCCGAGCTACCGCGCGGCCTGCAAGCGGTTGGTGATCTCGCCCGACTTCTACGATGCGATCCAGCAGCCCGCGGTCGAGCTGGTGACGGACGAGATCGAACGCGTGGAGGAGAAGGGAGTCCGGACACGCGACGGTCGGCTCCACGAGCTCGACGTCCTGGTTCTCGCGACTGGATTCCGTGCGGATCAGTTCATGCGCCCGATGGAGGTCATCTCGCGAAGCGGCAAGCGACTCGACGAGCTCTGGGCGGAACGGCCGTCCGCCTACCTCTCGATCTCGGTCCCCGATCTTCCGAATTTCTTCATGCTGAATGGCCCGAACGGACCCGTCGGAAACTTCTCGCTCATCGAGGTCGCGGAGCTCCAGTTCGCCTACATCCTGCAGCTGATCGATCAGCTCCGAAGCGGCGCATGCCGCGAGATCAGTGCGAGTGCCGAAGCGACCGAGGCTTTCGAAGCGGAGCGCGTCGAGGCCGCCAAGAAGACGATCTGGACGACCGGATGTCGGAGCTGGTATCTCGACGACCGCGGGATCCCCGCGACCTGGCCCTTCCCCTTCGACCGCTTCCGCGAGGAGATGAGCGCGCCGGATCTCGACGACTTCGACTGCGTTCGATAGGCGTCGACGACCGGACGCGCTCCGCGCCCTCCGATCTGCGAGCGGGTCTCTCGATCAGGCCGCTAGGTGGTCGCGCGACATCTTGCCGCGACGCCACGGCCGGACGCGGCAGCCTGCCTCACGTCGTCTGAGTCTCCAGCTGTCGCGCGCGGAGACCCCGTTGGCCCGCGCATGCAGGAAGCGTGGCTCGCAGGGACGAGCCGCCCTCTCGCCCTCACGAGCGCGAGCAGACGTGCGAAGCAGCGCGGGGAGCCGGGCAATCGCTCCTGTCGCGGGAGGGCCGGTCGCTCCTCATGGGCTGGCATTGCGATTGCATCTCGGATGAGAGAGAAGGAGCAGACATAGCAGAGACAAAGGAGCAGCGACGATGCAGTGGATACCAAATTCGTGGATTGGTCTGTGGACGGTTGCACTGGGGGTATCGATCGCAGCTCCCGTGCTAGGCGCCGATGGGGACAACCTCTGGGACGTGGACGGAGAGGAGATCGGCTCGGGCGGATTCCACGTCGTCGCCAGTGACGAGGCGGGAGGGGCCTTCGTCGCGTGGGAAGGCGCTGGTATCTTCGTGCAGCTCGTGGACGATGGCGGTACGACCCAGTGGACGAGCCCCACCCAGCTCACCACCTCCGCGACCGCCAGCCTGCCTGCGATCTACGCCGAATGGCCCTGGGGCGCCACCGTCGTATGGCAGGACACGGGGGGCATCTACGCACAGCGCGTGGACTATTCGGGGACGCCCATGTGGACGCCCAACCCAGGCGGCGTGCAGGTCGCGACCTCCGGCGAGGTGCCGCTCGTCGTTCACTATCCGGGTGCCGGTCTGGGTGACCCGCCCGGTGCCTTCGTGGCCTGGGGTGAGCTCGTTCGAATCGCGTCCGTCGACGGGAGCGGCAACGTGACGGCGCCCGGCGTCGACGGCATCTATCTGGGCGACGGCGTGCGGCTGCCGGGCTATATGCGCATGATCACGGACGGCGCCGGCGGGGCCTTCGTGATCTGGGCGAACTATGCGAAACACATCGTCGCTCAGCGCATCAATGCAGGCTTGCCATGGGGTCCCACGCCGACGGTCATCAGCAACGATTTTCGTGACGAAGGGCCGCTCGACGCGGCACCCGACGGCTCGGGGGGCGCACTGATCAGCTGGTCGGCGACCTGGCCCCTGCCGGCGGCCGGCCAGATCCGCGTCCAGCACATCAACTCGAGCGGCGCCGGCTCGTGGGGAACGAATGGACGCGTCGTCGTGGACTCGAGCGTCGTTGGAGGCGACGGGAACGCCTGGTACGGCTTCACCTTGACCTCGTCGATCGATACCGACGGTGCTGGGGGGGCCATCGTGGCCTGGTCCGACTGGCGCAACGAGCCGCCGGGAACCACGAATCCGGGCAACGATGATATCTACGCGCAGAGGGTCGACGCGTCGGGCGCCAGTCTCTGGACCACCAACGGCGTTCTGCTGCCACCCTTCATCATGGGTTCGACGGCGCCCGGAAGCCAGCGACTACCCGAGCTCGTTTCCGATCGCAATGGTGGTGCCGTCGTCACGTACCAGGACCTGGGTGGAAACAGCTGGGATATCAGTGCTACGCGCCTCGATGCCTACGGAACCAAGCTCTTCTCGCGCTACGTCTTCACGGACTTCAACGGCGACGACGAGGATCAGACCCAACCCCTGATCGTCTTCGACGGCAGCGGTCCCTCGCCCGCCGGTGCGGTCATCGCCTGGGACGACGATCGCTCGGGCCTCGACGTGCGTGCCCAGAAGGTCGAGATTTCCGGACCGGCAAACGACGACGCTTCGGCCGCGACCGCGACCACGGCCGGCACCTATTCGGGGACGATACTCGGCGCAGGCAAGGACGGGGAGTCGATCTGTGGGGACGGAGGTGAGGCGGACGTCTGGTACGTGTTCACGCCTCCCGGGCCCGGCACGCTGGAAGTCGACACCTGCGGCACCCACGACCTCGGCGGGGTCGACGCGGGCATGGATAGCGTGGTCTCCCTCCACTCCGCAGCACCGGGAACCCAGGGCAACCAGCTGGCCTGCAACGACGATTGGCAAAATGGGATGCCCGCGGATCAGTGCGCCGGGTCGGATACCGCGACGCTGCGCGACTCGGCCACTGCCGTGGCCGTCACAACGACAGATCCGGTCTGGATCCGTGTGTCCCACTATCCGCAGACGCCCCCAGGCGACTTCGAGATCAACGTCCGGTTCGTTCCAGAGCCGGGGCATCTCGCGATGCTGACGGCCGGGACGTTGGCGCTTGCGCTACTGCGGCGCGGGCGCCGATGCGATCCCGATGTTCGTCCGCGTTGCTCGGCACGTCGGTGCTTCGGGGCCGAGCGGCCTTCGTCTCGCCGCTCGGCGCCACCCGTGATCTCGCTCAAGTCTTCCCGAGCGCGACGGCCTCGCGGCCCGGACGTACGTGGGCGGCCTTGCCTGCGCGGGGCGCTGCGACGGCCAGGGATGCGGCCGAGAACCATTCGACGGGTTCGACTCGCGGGCTCGCGAGCGCGCTTCGAATCGCGGCCAGCCCCTCGTCCGGCCGCGGAAAATGGGCGAGATGGCTCGCACAGCGACAATCGGATGCGCCGAAGCGGGCGAGCGGAATCCGGACCGAAGGCAGAGCGAGGATGCGCTCCGCCCAGTCGTGCTCCGACGGAACAGGGGCCGTCGAGCAGAATGCACCCAGCAGCCGCATGCGTTCTCGCACGTAGTCGATATGCCAGCGCCGCTTCTTGGCTCTGCGCCCGTGACGTCCGATACGCGCCCGGAGGCCGCCGGGACCGAACGCGCTGCCCACGTAGACGTAGAGGCCCGGAGGTGCGACGAGTCGGCCGAGCGCGCCGACGCGAATCCGCATCGTACTCGCGCCAGCGAGCGCCAGCACATAGGTCCCCCCGCGCTTCGGGAGAGTCGAGTCGACCGGGGCCTCGAGGGGAGCCCGCCCGTCTGTGTCACTCCGTCTCATGACGTGCCTCGATGTCGCAAGGGGGTCGACTGCCGCCCGTCTGACGGGCGTCGCAGCCGTGGTGGGGGCGGGTACACGACGTGCATTCGATCCGTGTCAGGCAGGGTGCGCATGCGGACGCGGGCGGACCGACGGGGGCACGAAGATGGGGATTACCGCAGCGGACCTGATGACCACGAACGTGCTGACGTTGGCACCGGACATGAGCTTGCTCGAGATGGACACGCTGCTCTTCGAGAACGGCGTGAGCGGCGCTCCGGTCGTCGAGGGTAGGCGACTCATCGGTATCGCGTCCCAGGCCGACATCGTCCGGGCCGTCTGGCAGGGGCAACACGAGGCGTATCATCGGTCCTCGTACTACGCGAACCCATTCCCCATCCCTTTGTCTGCGCTCGAATATATCTCGCGCGACGGTCCGCAGCTGGGAAGTCGATTGGCCGAGGTCAGTGTGGTCGAGGTCATGTCTCGGGACCCCCAGGTCGCACACCCGAACGACCCGATCGAGGTCGTCGCCGATCGTCTGGTACGCGATCAGATCCATCGGCTCCCGATCACGGAGCCGGACGGCGGCGCCCTCGTCGGGATCGTCAGCAGTCTCGATCTCGCCCGAGCAGTGAACGAATTCGGACTGAAGGCGAACCGGGCATCACGCCGCGTCGATTGACGAGCTCGTCAGCTCAGGATCGGCTCCAGCTTGTGAAAGAGCGGATTCTCGTCGTTCGGATCCGTGCCCGCGATGATCATGGACAGCCGCAAGATGCGTCGGTGCATGATGCGCACGAGCTCTTCGTCCTGAGCCGGATCGCCCGCCGCGATGATCCCTAGCACGGCCTCGTCGGCGGCCGCTAGATCCTCGAACGATCGGCCGGCCAGCTGGCTGATGTCCGCCACGGCCTCCGCCTCGAACCACTTTCGATAGCGAGCCCGATTCAGCAGGAAGTTCGGGATCGCACCCAGCAGCTCTCGTTCCCATGGCTCGAAGGCGCTCGAGGTCGGCAACCGCTCGATATCGATCATCAGCTTCTGGAGTGCCGAATCCTCCAGGGCGTCGCTATCTGGCTCGGGCAGGTGGAGGTCGTGATCGAGGGTGATGCCCTGCAGCTCGGCGATCCCTTCGTACGCTCGTCGTGCAATGCTCGCATACTCGAGAATCCCCTCGATCCAGTTGCTACCCCTCGCGTCCGGCTCCGTGAAGAACATCGCGGCGATCGCGGCGAACTGCAGAAAGGCGACGGTGTGATAACAGACGACCGGTAGGTCGACCTCCGTCCCGCTGGCCTCGGCGTAGCGTCGGTAGAGGGCGGGGATATCGCCCATGTTCTCGTAGGGATGGCGGCCTCGGAAGCAGGCCAGATCCCAATGCGTATCCCCGATGAACGCGATCTCGAAGTCGAGGAGCGCAACGACGTCCGTGCCGGAGGACATGAACTGGCCCGCGTCGCCAGTAGCGAAGCTGGCTTGCGTCCGATGTGCCGGCACGTTTCGCCTGAGCCAGGACTGAACGAACTCGAGGGCGGAGTCGATCAAGCCCGCCTCGACGCCTGCCCGATAGATCCGTTCGGTCGAGTTGAGAGCGATCTCCTGCGCCGTCTTCGGTTGGATGAGGCCCTCGATATGCGTGAACTCGCTGACGGGAATCGTATGCAGGTGGGCCAGGTAGTCCATGTAGCTGAGCATTGCCTGCCAGCGCTCGTCGCTCATGCTGGTGGGGTTCTCGATCGCCGTGTGCAGCATTCCCGGGGCACGATCCTCGGTGTCGATCCAATCCATCACGAAGGCCGTCGGAAAGTCCATCCAGCCGTGGATATGGGGAACCTTGACGCCGTTGGCCTCGAGCGCCTGCATCACCTGCATCTCGTGCTTCAGGCTGTAGACCGCCGCGATCGGTCGGTCTCCGCGTACGAGCACGGCCTCGTCTTCGCCGCCCTTCGAGTAGTCGACCTTCCAGAGCGGCCGCCAGCGCTCGAGCCGCCTGATCTCGCGCACCTCGCCGCCGAGGTTCTTCGACACCCAGTCGCGGATGCCCTCGAGCTGCTTCGCCTCGAGGTCGTCGAGCTTCAGGTCTTCCAGGGAGTCGGGGTTCTTCGCCATGGATGGACGTCTCCTCTCGGCGTCACCAGAGACTGGCTCCGCCGTTGGTGCGCTGGTGATCGTCGATAGTACGGGACGGCACCCTCTTCGCGGCTGGGTCGCAACGATGACCTGATCCTTCCCATTCGGTATTCCCCTGGGGGTATTCGAAGACCTCCTGCGAGCCTTCTCTCTCGAAGAAAGATGCCATCGGCCTATTTATTCATTGCCAAAAAAGGCCATCGGCCTAGAATTTTTTCGAGCGCGACGTCGAAATCGAAACCCCGTCAAGAAGGATGGAAATCCAATGGCCGAAATCGCTTCCGCCAAGCCGAAGCTCCGACTCGATCACATCGCAGTCTGGACCGGAGACCTCGACAAGACTTCGAAGTTCCTGACCGACGTCGTCGGCTGGAAGCGCCACCCGATGGAGTTCGGCGTCAGCCCCGAAGACGAGACCACGGGCGGAATGGAAGGGGTGTTCTTCGATGCCAACGGGATCTGGCTCGAATTGATCCTGCCGACCTCGCCCGGGCCGGGCATGGACATCCTGAACGAGAAGGGCTCCGGCGCGATCATCGAGATCAACTTCGAGCCCGCCGACTACGACGCAACTCTCGCCGAGATGAAGGCGAAGGGAATCGCGATGGAGAACATGGATGGCTCTCCGCTCGGCGCCGACGGCGGCACGATCAAGGAAGGCGTGCACGATGGCGATGGGATCGACGAGCAGGGACAGCGCATCGCCTACTGGCCGAAGGAGCTGGCCTGCGGATCGACCGTCGAGATCTACGAGATGGACGAGGACGACGACAAGGCGCTCCTCACCATTCGAGATCGCATGTGGGAAGGCCAGAAGGCGGACCCGAAGACGCCGCGAGCCGACCACATCTCGGTCTTCGTGAAGGACCTCGAGAAGGCCGCGCGCTTCTACACCGACGTCATGGGGCTCAAACGACATCCGATGCTCACCGAGATCGACGGCGGCGCGAACGGGGAGCTCGGCGGACTCAAGATGGCCTTCATCGACACGAATGGCGTATGGCTCGAGCTCGTTCAACCGACGAGTGCGGGGCCGTTCATGGATCTGCTCGAGGAAAAGGGAGACGGCTACCTGGCGGAGCTGATCTGCGAGGTCGATGACATCGAGGCCTACTACGACCAGATGAAGGCGAAGGGCGTCGAGCTCGTCGATGCGGAGGGAAAGCCGTTTCCCGCTGGTACCAAGTCCTTCGTGATCGAGCCCTTCGGAACCCGAGGTGCGTATTTTCCCAGCGACGCAGCCGGTGGCATGACGATCCAGCTCTACCAACGGGGCCCGCGTGACACGGACATCATGCATCGGCGAGACGACGCCTGGGGCTAGGAGCCTGATGCACGACGGCCTGCGCGGCGCGTGAGGTGGATACCGCGTGTTCCGACTTCACGACCCACTAGACTACCAGGCTCGCGAGCATGGCGACGTCGACTTCGCGGTCGACGGTGCACGTCGGATCTCCTTCGCCGAGGCTCGGAGCGCCGCCGACCGACTCGCGAACGCGCTCGTCGCCGCCGGACTCGGCATCGGAGACCGCGTCGCCTATCTCTCCAGGAACTCGATCGAGTACGCAATCTTCTACCACGGTTGCTCGAAGGCCGGCGTCGTCCCCGTGCCGCTCAACTATCGACTGGCGCCTCCGGAATGGAAGTTCATCCTGGGCGACGCCGGCGCGAGGCTGGTCGTCGCCCAGCCCGAGTTCGCCGAACGACTCGGCGATATTCGAGACGAGCTCTCCTCGATCGATCGATTCGTCTGCGTCGACGGCGAAGCCTCGGACTGGCAGTCCTACGACGAGTTCACGCGCTCGGGTCCCACGTCCCCTTTGCCACGCGAGGTCACGCCCGATTGCCACGCCTACCAGATGTACACGAGCGGAACGACCGGTCGGCCGAAAGGTGCCATCCTGCAACATCGCGCCGTCACCGCCCAGCTCTACCAATTCGCCCTGCCACTGGGCGGCGCACCGGGCGATCGCAGCCTGATCGTCGCGCCGATGTATCACGCCGCAGCAGCGCTCACGTGTTTCGTGACGACGCAGACCGGCGGGACGCTGTTCATCCAGAACGACTTCGATCCCACGGCGGTCGTTCAGGCTCTATCCGAGGAGCGGATTCGCATGGCGATGCTGGTTCCCGCGATGATCCAATCCTGTCTCGTCGGCGTGCCGGACGTGGCCGAACGCGCCTACGACGATCTCGAGATCATGATCTACGGCGCTTCCCCGATCGCCGAGACCACGCTTCGCCAGGCCCTCGACGTCTTCGACTGCGACTTCTTCCAGGGCTATGGCATGACCGAGACGACCGCGGCTGCGACCTACCTCTTCCCCGAAGACCATAGACGTGCGCTCGCGGGTCGCCGCGACCTCCTGCTCTCCGCGGGACGCCCGCTCGTCGGCACGCGCGTGCGCGTCGTCGACGCCGCCGACGAGCCCGTTCCCAACGGCACGATCGGCGAAATCGTCGTCCGCGGACCGCAGCTCATGCAGGGCTACTGGAATCGCCCCGAGGACTCCGCGGAGGCCCTGCGCGGCGGCTGGATGCACACAGGGGATGCGGGCGTCCTGGATGACGAGGGCTATCTCTACGTACAGGATCGGGTCAAGGACATGATCGTGTCGGGTGGTGAAAACGTCTACCCGCGCGAGATCGAAGACGTGCTGTTCGAGCACCCGGCCGTTGCCGATGCCGCCGTGATCGGTGTGCCCGACGAGAGGTGGGGCGAGGCGGTGAAGGCAATCCTCGTCTTGAAGGAGGGAATGGAGGTCGCCGCGGACGAGATCGTCGACTTCTGCCGCCCGCGACTCGGCGGCTACAAGCGGCCCCGATCCGTCGACTTCGTCGACGCCCTCCCCCGCAATCCCAGTGGCAAGGTCTTGAAGAAGGACCTTCGTGAGCCCCACTGGACGGGGCGAGATCGTAGAGTGGGATGAAGCTTCGAGAGGCCAGCCCCCGGCGACGCCGTTCTCGACCGACGGCTGATCGGATTCGAAGCCGGGCCAAAGGCCTCCTGTCGAGAGGGACACCGTATTGAAGATCGGGCTGCTGGTTCCCCTGAGTGCGCCCTATGCCACTCGACGATTCGTGCACGAGCTGGGGACGATGGCCGAAGAGGCCGGATTCCACTCCTTGTGGGTCGGCGAGCACGTCGTCGTTCCCGAGGAATCGACCTCGGAATACCCGGTCTCGGACGACGGAAAATTGCCCGCCGCGGTTCGCTACGGGGAGCTCGATCCGTACACCACGCTGACCTATCTCGCCGGCATCACCCGCTCGATCCGATTGGGCGCCTGTACGACCGTGCCCCAACGCAATCCGGTCTACACGGCAAAGGAGATCGCGAACGCCGACTGGCTGTCGGACGGACGCGTCGATGTCGGCGTCGGCGTCGGCTGGTCGAAGGAGGAGTTCGACGCGGTCGCGGCGCCCTTTTCGGATCGCGGCACACGCTGTGATTCCTACGTTCGCGTCATGAAGGCGTGTTGGACCGAGGCGGTCTCCGAGTTCCACGACGACTACTACGACCTGCCGCCCAGCCTGCTCTACCCCAAGCCCGTCCAGACGCCACACCCCCCGATCCATATCCTCGGCTCGACCGGCCCTGCCCTTCGGCGCGTGGCCCGTTTCGGCGACGGCTTCTTTCCCCTCGACGAGGGGCCGGACGAGATGGCCGCTCTCCTCGCCCGGCTCGATCCGCTGCTCGAGCGCGAGGGTCGGAAACGCGACGAGATCGAGGTCGCTGCGACGCCCTATACGCGCGACTGCGACCTCGATCTGGTCGCGCGCTACCGGGATGCCGGCGTCGATCAGGTCATCCTGTTTCGGTTCGTCGACGATCTGGACTCGATGAGGCGCGCGGTCGAAACCTTCGCCGAGCAGATCGTCGTGCCGATTCGCCAACGTTGAGACGAGTCTCGTCATGGGTACGGAGTCGCCCACCATGGATCTTTTTTGCATCGAACAGAAACACATCGCGATCACCGGGGCCTCGTCCGGCTTCGGGCACCACTTCGCGGGACTGCTCGGCGCACGCGGTGCACGCGTCAGTCTCGGCGCACGGCGCAAGCAGAAGCTCGAGGCGCGCGTGGCGGAGATCGAGTCCGCGGGGGGCGCCGCATTCGCCTGCCCGCTCGACGTGACCTCGGCGGAGGACATCGAGTCCTTTCTCGACGCCGCAGAGTCGACCTACGGACCGATCGACGTCCTGATCAACAACGCGGGCGTCGAGCCTGGTCCCAAGACCTTCATGGACATCGACGAGGACGATTGGGACACCGTGCTGGACACGAACCTCAAGAGCGCGTGGATGACGAGCCAGGCCTACACGCGGCGAGTCGCCGCCCGCGACGACCGACGCGGCAATATCGTCAACATCTCCTCGATCACGGCGACACGCGCGATCAAGGGCCAGTTCCCATACGCGATCTCGAAGGCCGGCCTATCGCGAATGACCGAGATCCTCGCGCTCGAGGCGCCGAAGTTCGGCATCCGAGCGAATGCGATCGCCCCCGGTTACATCCTGACCGACATCAGTCGAACACTGCTCGAGGGCGAGTACGCGGATGCCTACATGAATCGGATTCCGATGCGGCGATACGGCACATTCGAGGATCTGGACGGCCCGCTCCTGCTGCTCGTCTCGGACGCA
This sequence comes from Myxococcota bacterium, assembly GCA_965223565.1. Lineage (GTDB taxonomy): Bacteria > Myxococcota_A > UBA9160 > UBA9160 > UBA4427 > UBA4427. The sequence goes on from CBDCWV010000016.1 coordinate 814,809, forward strand.
TCCCGGTACATGAACGGTGCGGTGATCACAGTCGACGGCGGACACGTCTGCGCGTCGCTCTGACCCGGTTCATCTCGCAGTCGTGTCTGCGTCTCCGACGTCCTCTTCGGTGACGGATCTTCGAGCCGCGCGCGCCGCGCGTTGCCGCTCGAAGAGGCGATCGCTCCGCAGCCTTCGATTGCGATCGAAGATCGCGCGTTGCGTGGGATCGAGCAGCTCGGCGATCGCGTCGATCCGCTTTCCCGGGTCGAGCCGCTCTCTCAGCTGCCTCAGCTCGATCCTTGCGGACCGCTCGCGCTCCGGGCGCTTTCGTTCGCGGGCGCGCTGGGCGGCCTCACGGAGCCTGCGTGCCCGCGCCCGCTCGGAGGCGGCTTCCTCGAGAATCGCATCGACACCAGCCTGCTGCATGGCCGAGAGCTCGATGCCGTCGAAGAGATTCTCGAGCGTCGCCGTCCACCAGGCACGAGGCGACCGGTCGACCTCGGGCCCGGGCGATCGCGACTCGATGGTCTCCGCCGCCTCCGCCCGATCGTCCGATCCCGACGCCGCGAGAACCTCCGCTGGATCAGCTCCAGCGAGCAGACAACACGCTGCCAGGACCGCCGCAAAGGCGTCGCTTCGGGCTCCGATCGTCATGGCTCGGACCGAGCAGGTGCTGCGCGCTAGCTGCGCGTTCGTCTTCGAGCCAGTCCGAATAGGCCGGCCGCGCCCGCGAGCAGCAGGGCCAGCTGCGACGGCTCCGGTGCCGGCAGGAAGGAGAGGGTCGTCTTCACGGCGCCCGGCGCTTCGGTATTCACGCCCGTGACGGGGGTCTGCTGATCGAAGGTCGGCTGATTCGCCAACGCGTAGTTGATGATCAGGGTCGGCGCGACCATCGAGAGCGTTCCGTTGGTCCCCATCGCAGTCCGGTTGTCCGCGCCCGAGTACGTGATGACCGTGGCGTAGCCACCGAGCGGACCGCTGATCATCACGCTGCCCGTGATGTGTCCGACGCCGCCCATGTGCACACCGATCAAGCCCGCCGTCTGACTCATGTTGGTCTGGTTCGTGAGTCGACTGAACTGACAGCAGAGCGTCTGCGTTGGGCCGGCATTGTCGATGCCGTTGGCCAGGCCGGAGACCGCCCCGCCCGTCAGGCCTCGAAAATAGAAGTCGCTGTAGCCACCACCGCCCCCGAGCGATGCGAGCGTGCCGACGATGAAGCCCTCGTCCCGCACGCCCCAGAATCCGCCGAAGCCCTGCGGACCGGCCTGAACGCGAATCGAGCCCGAGTTGGGGCTCGTCGGGAGCGCGTTCGGATATTGCGTGTTGGCCAGGCTGTTCGGGCGCATCACCGTATAGGACGTGCCCGGAACCTTGAAGCTCTTGGCGAAGGCGCCGGCCGTCATCCAACGGTCGCGATAGGCCTTGAAGTAGGGGTAGCCCGGAAAGGCGGCGGTATAGGAAAAGCTCCCACCGTCGAATGCGTTCGAGGGAATCGTGAAGCTCGCCGCCGACGCGGCGCCATCCTCGACCGCGGCGACCGGTCCGTTCACGGTGCCGGGCAGCGTCGCGAAAGTCGTGTAATAGCCGTACTGGAAGCGATTCACGCTGCCTCTGAAGAGAGCGTCGACTGCGAACGCCGGCGCCGCGACGCTCGCCATGGCCAGAATGATCGCGGCAACGCAAAAGAACGAACGCCCCGTCGTCTTGCTCATCTCGAAAATCCTCCCGGTTGATCAGGCGGGTCCGATCGGTTGGTTCGGGCCCGTTCGTTCCTCACTCGTCCGGCCGACGGCCTCCATCATTAGAGCACGCGCCTCCAGGACAAGTCCAGATATTTCTGGGCCTATGGCCTATTTTCTCGCAGGCTCGAAGGTGGTCATTCCCACGGGGGGGCACCGTTTCCGGCGACCCGCGCAGCGCCCCTCGCCGGCCGCGACTACTCCACGCCGTATCCGATCGCGCGCAGCTGCCGGAGCTGCATCTCGTCGATCTCGATCAGTGGCGATTCGCCCCAGGGCGAGTCGTCTCGCTCGAGGTAGGCCTCGACCTGCGAGAGGAGCTGCGCCGTCCGTTCCGCGTGGGCTGGCGCGAGATTCCGTTGCTCCCGGGGATCCGTATGCTTGTCGAAGAGCTCGAGATGGCCGGGCTTCGTCTCGTCGTAGACGAGCCGCCACTGCCCCTCGGTCAAGGCGACCAGCGTCCGCTCTTCGTCCACTTCGATCACGCCCCACGCGTGATCGATCTGTGCGAACGCCGGCTCGAATTCGCTCCCCACGGATTGGCCACGCGCCGCCGCCTCGATCGCCGGCAGCAGCGACTGCCCATCCGGCTCCTCGAGCTCGGACAATCCGACGAGATCCAGCAGCGTCGGCCAGAGATCCACGTTCTCGCTGCGACTCTCCACGACGATCCCCCGCTCCAGATCGAACGGAAGAAAGATCATCAGAGGCGTCTGCGTCACTTCGCCGTAGACATCCCGGGCATGCCCCTCCGCCCCGTGCTCGCCGAACGCCTCGCCGTGATCCGAGGCGAAGACGATGAGCGTACGATCGCGAATTCCCAGACGCTCCAGATCGGACACGAGCTTCCCGATCTGGGAATCCGTCCAGCGAATCGCGTTGTCGTAGATGTCGGAATAACGCGTCCCGAAGATCGCCGACGCCTCGTCGGATGCGTATTGATGGACGTCGAGGAGATGAAGGTAGAGAAGCCAGCGATCGGCGGCGTGGACGCGCAGGAATTCCGAGGCGGAGCGAACCACGTCGTCGTCGCTGCCGGCGACGAACCCGGGATTCTCTGCCACGTCGGCCCGGGCGTTCACGTGTGCGACGGGGCTCATGTAGACCTCGAACCCCTGGTCGAATCCGAAGTTGGCCGCGACCCATCCATTTCGGAATATCCCAGCGGTTCGGAATCCCGCCTCCCGAAAGATCTCGGCGGGAAGCAGGGCTCCGTCGGGCAGCGCATGCTGAGCCCGGCGCACGCCCGTCCGATTCGGATACAGCCCGGTCCAGAGCGAGGCCATCGAGCATTTCGTCCATGAGCTCTGGGCGACGTGCGCGTCGAAACGAATCCCCTTCGCCGAGAGCGCATCGAGATTCGGGCTCGTCTCGCGGTCGTATCCGTATGCGCCGAGCCGGTCGACCCGCAAGGTGTCCACGAGAATGAAGAGGACGTTGAGATCGTCCCGCTCGGCGAGAGCTCGAATGTCGTCCATCGTACCGGTCGGCCGCGTCGTCTTCGCCTCGCCACAGCCGATCGAGGCGCAGGCGAGCACGGTACAGGCGAGCGCGGTACAGGCGAGCGCGAGCAGAGCGGCCGGCTGGAAGCGTGGCTTCGGCTCGCAGAGAACGCCCCGTCCGATCCGCTCACTCATCATCGACCTCACCAGCAACGCCGCCATCCCTCTCTCCGCCGACCGCCCGCGCGAGCGCGGCGAGCTCCGCGCGCGCCGCTTCCGCCTCTGCGAAATCCGCGCCTGCCGCGAGCGCCGCTTCGATCGACGCGCGTGCCGCCACCGGCTTTCCCGCGGTCCGGAGCGCCCTTCCCAGGAAATAGCGATTGGACGGCGACACCGGCTTCAGCTCGAGCGATCGGCGAAGCAAGCGCACGGCGCGGAGCGCGTCTCCCTGCGCGAGCGCGACCCGGCCAGCCGTCGCGAGCGCCTCGGCGCCGCCGCCGAATCGGATCGCGCGTCGTGCGAGCTCTTCGGCTCGATCGAGATCCGCGCCCCGTTCGAGCAGTCGGGTCGCCCGAAGGCTCGCAGCACGTACGTGCCGCGGATGGGCGTAGAGGAGCGCGTCGAGTCGGGCATCGACCACGTCCTCCCCCTCCAACCCTGCCGCCAACAGGATCGCGTTCCATGCGGCGGCCGCATGCTCGCGATCGACCTCGAAGGCTCGGTCGTAGAGAGCGATCGCTTCCTGGACCTCGCCCGACTCCGCCGCGAGCGTCGCGAGACCGGCCAGGGCCTCCGAGCTCTCCGGATCGAGTCGAAGGCCTTCGCCGTAGGCACGTCCCGCCTCGTCGACCCGTCCGGCCGCGCGAAGCGCCCTTCCGAGGAGGGAGCGCAGCTCGGTGCGGAGCGGGTCGAGCGCCGCGATTTCCGTCAAGCGCGAGATCGCCCTCCCCGTCCGGTCGGATGCGATCTCGTAGTCGACGAGCGCATCGAGGACCTCGACGTTCTCGGGAAGCGTCAGATCGAGCGCCGTGTCCGCCAGCAGATCTGCCGCCGCCAACGGACCCGCATTCGCCGCCGCGATCATCGCACGCGCGATCGAGGCCTCCTGCTCCATGCCGTTCGTCTCCAGCAGCTCGGCTGCGCCCTCGGCGGCGACGACGTTGTCCGCGGCGAGCGCAATCCGCACGAGCGCGAGACCCGCGCGCCCGTCGTCCGGATTCCGCTGTAGCCGGATATTCAGCGGAAAATACGCCGATCGGAATCGCCCCTCCTCCGCGTGCAGACTCGCCAGCTCGTAGACTGCGCTGGTGCTCTCCACGTCGCTGCGAACCGAGTCCCGGTATTCGGAGATGGCCCAGTCGAAGTCACCCAGTCGCTCGGCTGCACGACCGGCGAGCAAACGGGCCGTCCCATTCCCCGGCCAGAGCCGGATCCCCTCTTGCAGCGCATCCATCGCCCCGCGCGCATCCCCCGTCTCGAGAAGCAGACGACCGCGCAGGAGGGAGGTCCATTCCGAACGGCTGATCTTGGCGATCACCTCCTCTGCCTTGGCGATCTCCCGCGAGCGGATCAGATCATCCGCATACTCCGCCATCACGAGCTCGGGCACGGCGTCTCTCGAGACGAGCACGTTCTCGACGGCGCGCGCCGCGGACGCGTGGTCTTCCTTCTCCCGGTGGTAGTCGGCGACCATCAGCCAGGCCTGGAAGGCAACCCCGTCCAGACGCGTGGCCGCCAGGAGCAGAGCGAGTGCCTCGTCCGATCGACCGACACGCTCCAGCCGATCCGCCAACCGCTTGCGGATCTCGAACCGCACTGGATCGTCCTCGAGCGCTCGGGCCAGGAGCGAGTCTGCGCGCGCGGGCTCGCCGCGTTCGTCGTAGTACTCGACCGCGAAATCCAGCAGCTCGAGTGCGCGCCCAGACCGATCGAGACACGTCGCAAGCAGATCGTCGATCTCTCCCTGCTCCCCGCGTTCTCGCTCGATCCCGAGCTCGAGCAAGCAGAAGTCGCTCTCGAGGCCGCCCTGGACGAACCGACGCGGCTGGGACGCGCGTCCGTCTCGCAGCGTGCGCTCAGCGTCGTCCAGCAATCCCGACGCGATCAAGGCCTCGGCCTTCGCGTAGTAGACCATGGTGCGCCGCGGCTCGATCGCCAGGATACGATCCGCCGATTCGACGACTGCCGGCCATTGCTTCAGGTGGCTCGCCAGATTGAGGCGCAACAGATGCGCGCCCAGATGTTCGGCTTCGCGCTCGAGGATGCGATCGACCGTCGCGAGTCCTTCGCGGTGGGCCCCGCCGCGACCGTACGCCTGAGCGAGAACGAGCAGGTCGTCGATCGTGTGCGCGGGATGCTCTGCAACGCGACGCAACACCCAGACCGCCGTGCTCGGGCTATCGCCCAGCATCAACGCCACACCAAGCAGACGCTCGAGCTCGATCGTCTCGGCGTCGGCCTCTGCCTCGGCATTCGCGATCAGGCTTCGAAGGGGAACGATCGTCTCCGCGAACCGACCCTCGCCGTGCAGAGCGCGGATCTGCTCGAGCGTGAGGCCCGGATCCCGGATCTTCTCACAGCCACTCGCGGCCAGGCTCACGACCACGACCACCAGAAAGGTGCCGATCTTGACGCCCTTCCGATCGAAGGGTCGAGCTCTCCGCATCTGGACGCTAACCCTTCTTTCGCTTGCGCAGCTTCTGCTTCGTCGCACGAACGGACTCGCGCAGCGCGGGCTCGAGCGCGCTCGACTCCATCCACTCGCCGGCCGCGACGGGATCCCAGCTATACCACTGTGCAGCGACCGCGTGCAGGCAGGTCTGCAGCAGCTCCGACGGCGGGAGCCGCCCGCAGGACTGGACCGCGTCCTGCGGATCCCGTCGACGTACGGCGTTCTTGGCCGAAGCGACGATCGCGGGGCGTAGAAACGCGTCATCGACCCTCGGTGCTAGCCAGGCCCTTGCGCGGGCATGGTCGCGAAGCAGCCAAGCGCGAAATGCCCCCTCGAGCGCGCTCTCGCGGGCGGCCTCCGGAGCGCGCGTGCGCAGCCATGCGAGCGCTTCGTCCGGATCTCGCCGAAGCCACGACTCCGCCAGGATCTCCGGCCCGTCCCGCGCGTATTCATGCGCCGCGTAGTGCCCGACGACCCACGCGGACGCAGATTCGGGATCCCGATAGGCGATCGTCCGCGCCGCCTTCCGGAACGTCTTCCGTCGCGTCTCGGGCTCGACGACACGCTCGATATACGCATCGAGCCAATCCATGACGCGCTGCGCACCGCCCACGCGATACATCTCCTGAACGGCGGCCGAGACCAGCTCCTCTCGTTGGGGGCGTTCGAGCAGAAACGTGTCGAGACCGCTATCCGGGCGATGCACCCAGCCCCGGACCAGTCGGACCATCGGCGCGGCTACCCGTTTCTTCCCTGGAATGATCAGGTCTTCAGCGACGAGGCGAGCCTGGATCGGATCCTGCACGGCCCACTCGTGCACGACGATTCCGAGCGCCTCCTCGCGCTGCGCCTCGAATGGGACGGAGAGCGCCCACGCGTGTGCGGCGGCCACGTCGAACGCCGACCAGGCGCTCACGAACAGGCGAACCTCACCCCGCGCGAGGCCCGCGACGTGTTCGTCGAAGACCGCACGCGTCTCCGGGAGGTTGTCCGCATCGAGCCTGCCGAGCGCCTCTCCCAAAGCGACGATGCGATCCAGGTGTCGCGGCTGTGCGAGCGCTGCGCGCACACGCTCCGCGACTTCGGCACTCGGCAGCGCCGCTCGTCTCGACCCCGTGTCCGGGCAGGCCGTCGCGATCGTCAGGAACGCCAGAGACGCGAACATCACGCATACGAGACGCAGCCCTCCGCAACTCCTCATGAACGTCTCCTCGTCCCGGACGACGTCGACGCTTCGCGCGCTCAACCTCCGTACCGGAGGGTCAGCGTCAGCCCCGCGGTCCTCGGATCGCCGTACACGTCGAGAATCAGCTGGTTCGGATTCCCGAGATCGAAGGATTGAATCCGATACTCCTTGTCGAGGAAATTCCGGACCCAGACCCCGACCTCGAGATTGCCACTCGGGACGGTGTAGGTCAGCCCAGCGCTGTGGATCCAGTAGGCCGGCTCTTCCAGTAGTCCCTCGACGAGCGTCCCCTCCGCTCCTCGGCCCTCGTTCGCATCGAAGAAGATCTTGTCGCGAAAGGCGACGATATACCAGGGCCTGAAACGACCGAATCGGTTCACCTCGATCGTGTAGGAGACGTTCGCCGTGAACGACCACTCCGGGGAGGCGAGCAGGCGGTTGCCCGAGTAGTCCTGATCGACCTCGAACGTCTGGACCGGCGGCGTCGCACCGGGCACGCGTCGATTGCGCTGGAACGAGGTACTGAACGCTTCGTACTCGCTGTCCAGGAATGCGCCCGAGAGATGAATCTCGAGATCTTCGATCGGCTCGATCATGAAATCGAACTCCATACCCTGGATCGCAGCCGACTCCGCATTGATCAGGCGACGCAGGATGTTCCCGCGCGCGTCGACCGTCGTCTGAAAGACCTGCAGGTCGACGTAGTCGTACCAGAATGCCGTGAGGTTGGCGCGCAACCTGCCGTCGAGCCACTCGGAACGGAGGCCGATCTCGAGCGAGTCGAGGGACTCGGGCGCGACCGGAGTGAGCGGCTCGTCACTGGTAAGCGTGCCCAGATTGAAGTGCCCGCCCTTCCAGCCACGGCTGTACTTGAAGTAGGCGTTCACGTCCTCCGAGAAGTGATACGTGAGCGAGAAGTCACCGCCCAGATCCGTCCATCGTTCCGTCTCACCGCCAATGTTGAACTCGACCGTGCCGATGAGACCGACCGATGCGTTCCTGAACTTCTTCCGGACGCCATTGACGCGAATACTCGCATCGAGATCGAAATTCTCGAGGAATCCCGCCGATCCCGGCAAGCTGCCGAGCGCTGGAAACGCCAGGTGCGTCTGCCCGAAGACGCCCCATTGGATCGTCGCCTGCGAGAAGCCCTGATCGAAGGCGAAGAACCCGCGTCCCTGGGGCGTGTTGAACTGGAAGCGCCGATTGCGGAAGACGTTGTTGCCCTTCAATCGCTCCCACAGGAACGTCCCGCCCAGCCTGACCCAGCTGTCCTCTCCGAAATCCCGGTCGACCATCAGCTCCTGACTCAGCTGGGTCGACTCGTCGATGTAGTCGCTGTCGAGCCATTGGCGCGGACCGCCATCGTCGTTCGCATACGTCTTCCGATCGTGCCAGACGTACGCGGTCAACGACTCCACGCCGATCGAGTCCGTCGCCTCCCACTCGGCCAGGAGCGACGCACCCAGCAGGTCGAGCTCTTCGCGGCCGATGCGATCGTACTCGCCTGCGAAGGCGTTGCCCTCGGAGAACTGCTCCGTATAGCCGTCCTGGTCGCTGGCCAGCTGCCCGTTCGCGCTGAACCGCGACTGAGGGCCGGCGCGAGGTGGGATCTCGTCGTTCGGATCGTCGTCGATCGGCAGACTCTGGCTCAGGCCCGTGTGTTGGTATTGCGTCGCGAGGCTCTTGTTCTGACCACCGTTGACGATGAGGAGCCAATCGATTTCGCTGCCGCCGACGAAGGGGGTCGTCGCCGAGAGCATCATTCGCGCGGCCCAGTTATCGACGTTGTTGACGCGCTCTTCGAAAGCCGAAGGCCCCGTAACGGGGCCACGGCGGTTCGACCCATTCGCCGTCACGCAGGAAGTCCCCAGGAGAGCCGACCGGGTCGCCGGGTCCGTCGTGCGCGCGGCACGCTTGATGCGATCCGCGCAGACGTTGTTGGTCGTACCGTCTCGCGTGCGGATCTTGAAGGCCGACCGGAATGCGATCACGTCGGGCACGATCGGGATATTGAGCGCGCCCTCGAAGGTCCGTTCGTTGTAGCCGGCCAGGATCCCGCCGTGATTCGGGAGTCCCAGCGTCGTCGTGAGATACGCCTCGTAGTCCTGGGTCGGGCGCTTGCTGCGGATCAGGATCGCGCCCGCCGAGGCGTTCGTGAGCGTCGGCTGCGGACCGCGAAGGACCTCGACGGCCTCGGTGTCGAAGAGGCCGAAGAGCTGCCCCGCCGGCGAATGCAGATAGACGCCATCGGCGTAGACCGAGACCGCACTCGCAGAGTTGGCGTTGAAGTCGTCGAGCCCGACGCCGCGAATGAAGAGCGTCGGATTGACCGCCGCGAACGCGGTCTTGATCTCGAGATTGGGCGTATAGGCCGAGAGATCGCGGATGTCCTGCGCACCGACGTCCCCGAGGATCTGCTCGTCGAACGCGATCGCCGACTGGGAGTCGGTCTGCGTGATGAGCGCCGCACCGGTCCCGACGACGACCATCTCCTCGATACCCGACCACGGGTCGCCGTCGGCCGTCTGCCCCAGACAGAGCGAGGGGCACGAGACGCCGAAGACGAGCGCGATGGCCGACGCTCGTGCAAACGATCGGCGGAGAATCGCGGCGATGCTGCGTGTAGGCATGGGCGAAACAGTCTGATCGAAGAGGTAAGCGCTCCGACAGCAGACCCGGCGATCGACTAATCCGTCTTGTAGGTCATCAGCACTTCGCCGTAGGGAAGAACGGCGTTGAAGTGCATGTACATACACCGGCCGATCTCCTCGATCGGGAATCCGACATCCGAAGGTGCATCGAAGCGCATCGTACCGGGACCGGAATAGACCTCGGCCCGGCCGTCACTCCCGATGATCGGCTCCGCCGTGAACGAGACCGTCACCAGCTGTGCGAGCGCCGGCGTCCCACCCTTCGCGTCGGGAATGACCTTCAGACAGATCAGCGGGACGCCCGCGACCGCGTCGGCGGGCTCGTTGGTGGCGGGCCGCATCACGACGCGGAGCGCGCGGTCGTTCTGCTTGACGTCCATCGCGGCCTCGACCTGGCCGTCGTCGTGGGTGATCAGCTCGATTCGGTGGGCCCGCTTCTTTCCGAAGCCGTAGACCTCGCGACCGGCGATCTGGGAAGCCTCACCCGTGACGTAGACGCCCGGCACGTAGGCGTAGGGCTGTCCCTTCCACGTGCACATGATCCCGACGTAGACCTCGCTGTACCCGCCGATCGTGGTCCAGTGGTTGGTCTCGATGATCATGAATCCCGACGCGGGCTCGATCAGCTCGAGCTCCGCCGGCAGAATGTCGAGGACCGCGTCGGCGTCGGTCGCGAACTCGACCATGACGCATTCGGTGTCGCGGTAGTGCCAGGGACCATCACCCGCGAGCGAGTTGTGAACCGGCATGAACTGGCCCCAGTCCGAAGTCGTAAGGCGTCCTTTCGTTCCCATGATCTCAGTCCTCCGATGCGCTCGTTCGCCGCGCGGGTGATTCGGGATGCAGGCTACGGACAACTTTAGGCCAACGCAATGTTTTTTTCCTGAGGCGGAGGAGATCGGCTCGACGCGTGGCTTCTTGCACCCAATTCTGACGCATACCCCCTTACAGGCGCCGTTCGAGCACACGACTCGCCAGGACGGGGAAGGTCGTGGACGCTCCGCTAGGGTTGCCCCGCGACGGCAGGCGACAACGCGGACCTCGCCAACGGCATCGCCGTCTTCCGCCCCTCCCCGAAGCCGATCGCGATTCGACGTCATCAGCTGGAAGCGCGCCCAACCGACCATGGCAACGAACGCAGAAACCGAAACGCGACGACTCCCCGTGCACAAGAAGGGGCGCGAACGACGCCGTCAGATCATCGAGGCCGCGACGAAGCGCCTGGTCTCGCGCGGCATGCCGGGCCTCGTCTTGCGTGACATCGCCGACGAAATGGGCATCACCCACGGCAACCTGCAGTACTACTTCGCGACCAAGCTCGATCTGCTCCGTGCGATCTTCGACGACGAGATCGAGAAGTTCACGACGGGAATGGATGCCGCGATCCAGACCTCGGAAGACCCGAGCCTGATCATCTCGAAGATCATCGACTCGAACGTCGAGCACTTGACTTCGGATCGAACGAAGCTCTGGCGGATACTCTTCACGATCGCGGATCAGGACGAGTCGTTCGCAGAGATCCTGAAGCGTGAGAACGACCTCTACGAGGACATCTTCGCGGAACAGCTGCGCGTCCTGGCGCCCGATACGAGCGAAGAGCGTATTCGCCGCGTCAGCAAGATCATCCGCATGGTGATCGATGGAATGGCGATCGAGTTCATCTACAACCCCGCCACGGGGCCGAACGTCGAGGCACTCAAGGCGGAGATCAAATCGATGATCCCGATCCTCCTCGAGCGTGCTCCCGACGGCTGATCATTCCGTCACGAAGAGCGAATCGGCGACCGCCTGCGAGATCTCGCCATACGGCCCCTTCAGCGACGCCATCACCGGACTATCGTCTGCACACTCGAAGACCGACTTGTTGTGCGTGTAGGTCAAGAAGCCCTCGAAGCCCGAGTGGCAGCCCATTCCACTCGCGCCGATCCCGCCGAAGGGCAGAGCGGGCTCCGCGCCCTGAAGTCCGAAGACGTTGATGCCGATCCCGCCGGAGACGACGCCCGTCTGGAAGCGCTCGATCTGATCGCGCTCGCGGCCGACGAAGTAGGCAGCCAGCGGACGAGCGCGTCGGTTGATGAAGGCGAGCGCGTCGTCGAGCTCGGCGTAGGGCCGAACGGCGGTGACGGGACCAAAGACCTCGTCGGTCATCACGTCGAGTGACGTGTCGGGATCGACGACGACGTACATCGGAATCTGCAAGCGCTCCGGATCCGGCTCCTCGCCATTGAGCGAGATCACCTCACAGCCCGCGGATCGCGCCTGCTCCAGGTAGCCGAGGATCCGATCGTAGTGTCGCCGATTGATCGTGCCCGTCGCGTCCGGATGGCCGACGTACTGGGGGTACATCGCGGTCCAGCAGGATTGCGCGAGCTCGATCCAATCGCGAAACCGCGCGTCGGGCACGAGCGCGTAGTCGGGTGACGTACAGACCTGCCCGCCCTTGAAGACGCGATTGAAGAGGAATCGCTCGACGAGCTCTTCGCTCACCCCGGAGTCCGAGAAGACCGTCGGGTTCTTGCCACCGAGCTCGAGCGTGACCGGCGTGAGATTGGCGGACGCCAGCTCGAGGACACGCCGGGCGACGACGCCTCCTCCGGTATAGGTGAGATGGTCCCAGGGAATCGTGCAGAAATACTCCGCGAAAGCGACGTCCTGGTTACAGACCACGACGAGCGTGTCCTCGTCGAACGCTTCGGCGACGACTTTCTGGAGCAGCCCACTCGTCTCGGGCGTCTGTTCGGACGCTTTGACGATGACCCGGTTGCCCGCGGCGAGCATGTCGTTCGCCATCACGAGGGCGCACTCGACCGGGAAGTTCCAGGGGGCGAGGTTGCCGACGACGCCCTTGGGCTGCCGAATCACGTGCGCCGTCGACGATCCGTGGGCCAGGGGGTTCAGATCGCGCGGGGAGATCTTCATCCAATCTGCGAGCTGCGTCTGGATGAACCGGTTTCGGCCGAGCACGCCCCCGGTCTCGAAGAGATCGGTGACGAATGGATGGTGCGAGCCGAAATCGGCCGTCAACGCCTCCTGGAATCCCTTGCGATGCTTGACCATGGCGCCCTCGAGACTCCGGAGCCTCTCGAGCCGACGCTCGAGACTCGGCATCGAGTCTGCCAGGAAGGCCTCCTTCTGGAGGGCGAACAGCCGGTCCAGCTCTGTCTGACTCGTCTCGGTCGGAATGCTCATTGGGCGTTGCCCTGCCTTTCTCTCTCGATTCGTTGTCGGTAGGCCTCGCCGAGGGGAACCCGGTCGAGGACTCGCGCGAGCGCGTCCGCGATCTCGTCGAACGCCGCCTCGTCGTGCATGAACGAGAAGTAGATGTGGTTCGACGTCGGTAGGCTGAGAATCACGCCTTCGTTGATGAGACCGAGGAAGAGCAGATCGAGGACGGCGTTGTCGAGGCGCGAGTAGGCCTCGAACTCGGGTGCCTGGTCGGTCAGGAAGATCTGCATCATCGACGCGAGTCGATTCACGTGAATGCCGATCCCCTGCGCCGCACAGACGGAGCGGATCCGCTCCTCGAGCTTCTCGGCCCGCGCCCATAGCGCCTCATAGCCACCGGACGACGACAATCGCTCGTACTCGCCGATCGCACCGATCGCAGCGGCGAGCGCCGTCGTCCCGTCGTTGCCGGTCCCGGATTGGAACACCCGGGGCAGCGTCGCATCCGCGAGCGGATCGGTGACCGCCATGACCTCCGCGGAGCCGACTACGGCGGCGAGCTTCTCGCCGGCCGACAAGGCCTTGGCGAGCGTCGTCAGGTCGGGAGTGACGCCGTGGTACTGCTGCGCGCCGCCCAGTCCCATGCGGAAGCCGGTGATCACCTCGTCGAAGATCAGGACGATCCCAGCCGCCTGCGTGCACGCGCGGAGCCCGATCAGGAAATCGCGCTCGACGCCCCAGAGCCCGCCCGCGTGCATCGCCGGATCGACCAGAATCGCGGCGATATCGTCACGCGATGCGATCAGCGCCTCCACCGCAGCCAGATCGTTGCACGGCAGGGTGAGCGTGTTGTCGAGCGCGCCGGGCGGAATCCCGTCTCCAAAGGGCTCGCGGTCCGGTCCCACCGCCAGCAGGAACGGGTCGTCCTGCCCGTGGTAATGACCCTGGAACTTGACGACGTGCGATTTGCCGGTGTACGCGCGGGCGTACCGAACGGCCGTCATGACCGCCTCGGTCCCGCTGTTGAGAAATCGCACGCGCTCGGCGCTCGGGATCGAGCGCTTCAGCTGCTCCGCGCAGGCCACCATCAGCTCGGGGTTGACGACGAGGGTCCCGACCCGCTCGACCTCGGCGATCGCTCGCATCACCGCCGGGTGCCGATGGCCCAGCAGGAGCGGGCCGTTGCACAGGAAGCAATCGACGTAGCTCGCCCCATCGACGTCGATCGCACGACAGCCGTCTCCAGATTGCATGTAGAGGGGGTAGGGCTCGAAGTAGCGGAGGTTGCCCGACACGCCCCCGGGCAGGACGGCCCGTGCGCGGTCGAAGAGCGCACGGGAGCCCGGTGTCTTCTTTGCGTAGTCCGCAAAGATCTGGTCGCGGCAGGCTTCGAGCCAGTCCATCTAGAACGCCGCCTCTTCGGTAGGGGTCCACCCGCTCGCGGCTGCGTTTCGACGATCCCGCCAGACCGACCGGAACGGGCGAGCGGTCCCGATCGCGGTTAGTCTTTTTTAGGCCATTGGCCTTTTTCGAGCAACTCGAGCGGTCTCGCGGCGCGACACCGCTGCGCGACGCGAGAACACGGATCCTGGCGGCCGGTCGCCTTCGAGCGTCCGACCCGGGAAGGAAGAGCGATGACCGCAGCGCCCGACGAGGCACTCTCACTCGATGGAACGATCGCCTTGGTCACGGGTGCCGCGGGCGGGATCGGACGCGCGAGCGCACTGGCGTTGGCGACGCGCGGCGCGCGCGTCGTCGCGACGGATCTCGCGTCGGCACGCGAACGGCTCGACGAGACGATCGAGACGATTCGAGAGGCGGACGGTAGCGCCGCGCCAATCCATACCGACCTCTCGTCGCGGTCGGCGATCGAGGGGCTGGTCGCTCGCGCGCAGAGCGAATTCGGTCCGATCGACGCCCTCGTGAATGCCGCCGGCATCCACTCCTATCCGTCACCGCTACTCGAGATGCGCGAGGCCGATTGGGATCGGGTCTTCGACGTGAACCTGAAGGGCTGCCTCGCGCTCTGCCAACGCCTGATCCCATCCATGGCCGAGCGGGGAGGAGGCTCGATCGTGAACATCGCGTCGGACAGCGCGTTCGACGTCATTCCGGGCGAAGGGGCCTACGGCATCTCGAAGATGGGATTGACGAAGATCACGTCGTACCTCGCGAAGGAGACCGCGGGAACCGGCGTGCGGCTGAACGCGATCGCGCCCGGCTGGGTCAAGACCGAGATGACACGCCCGTTCTGGGAGGACCAGGATGAGCTCGAACGAGCACTCGGCGAGATCCCGTTACGCCGGATTGCCGATCCGTCGGAGATCGCGAACGTCGTCGTCTTCTTGATGTCGAGCCTGGCGAGCTACGTCCATGGACATTGCATCGTCGTCGACGGCGGACGCGTCGCGGGCCTGCCCGCCTGACGCATCCGTGCCGCCGAGGAGATCGCGCGCTCCCCGCTAGGTTCATCCCGATGACACCCGCTCTCTCGCGCCTCAACAAGCGACTGGTCCTTCTCGGAGTCTGGATCACGGTCCTGGGTGTGACGTTCTGGGCCGGGTCCCGCTATCCGTCGCTGAACGCCAAGGCGTTCATGGGCGGCGAGACGATGCTCGAAGATCCGCTGAGCTTCGAGGCGTTGGTCGAGCTCCAGGAAGGCGATTCGGCGGGGCGGCTGATCCTGCTGACCACGATCAACTGGATCCACACGAACCTCCGCGGAATGGCCTTCGGTCTCCTGCTGGGCGCCTCGTTGCTCTCCGCCATCCAGCTGATCCATCGACGTTCCGTCCAGTCCGGCGTCGGAAACACACTGCTCGGGATGGCGATCGGCGCGCCCCTGGGTGTCTGCGTCAACTGCGCCGCACCCGTCGCCAAGGGGATCCACGACGGCGGTGCTCGCCTCGAGACGACGCTCGCGGCCATGGTCAGCTCCCCGACGCTCAATGTCGTGGTGCTCACGATGTCGTTCTCGATCCTGCCGACCTATCTGGCCGCCACGAAGCTCGCGTACTCCCTCCTCTTCATCCTGCTCGTGATCCCGCTCCTGTCCCGGACCGTCTTCGAGAGCGAGCGCGCGCAGACGATCGAGAACGCGACCTGCGACCTCTCGACCTCGCTACCGGGCGACGCGGCAGAGAGCTGGCGAGACGCGCTCATCGCAACCCTGCGCGGCTTCCTGGCCAGCCTCTGGTTCATCGTCCGAAAGACGCTGCCGCTCATGCTGCTCGCCGGGCTCCTCGGAGCGACGATGGCGACACTCGTACCGCTCACCTCGCTCGCGAGCGTCGAATCGAGTGCCCTGGCGGCGGTCCTGCTCGCCGTCGTCGGCCTGCTCCTTCCCGTGCCGATGGCCTTCGACGTTGTGCTCGCGGCCGTGCTCCTCGGTGCCGGCATGCCGATCCCCTACGTGATGATCCTGCTCTTCGTGCTCGGCATCTTCAGCTGCTATTCCGCGTTCATCGTCGCCACGACGATCTCTCCGCGCGTCGCGTTCGTCATGAGCGCGCTGTTGATCGGGCTGGGACTCCTCGCCGGCCTGACGGCGGACGGCATTCACGAATCCGAGCTTCGTGGGATGATCGCGGGTGCCAGCGCGACCCGGAGCAACACGGAGCAAACCCTTCTCGACGGTCCCCGCGGCATATTGCCGCGCCTTCCGGATACCACGAAACGCAGTCGCGACGACACGCCTCCACCGCGCGCCCACGTCGTGATCGAATCCGTGGCCCATCGACCGCGACGCTCCGAGGGCCCGACGCCGTTCACCCGTCGCGACGGAGACTCGCTGGGGCTGATTGCGCCGATGGACTTCTCGGTCGAAGATTTCTGGCCCCCCTTCTACAACGCACGCGGCATCGCCTCGGCCGATTTCGATAACGACGGCTGGCAGGACCTCGTCGTCGCAACGGAGAATGGACCGCGCCTCTACCGAAACGAGGAGGGCCTGCGATTCGAGAGGCGACCGTTCGACTCGCCCGACGTCGAGCAACTCGATGCGTTCGTCGTCGCCCCCGCCGATCTCGATGACGACGGATGGCTCGATCTGCTGGTCACGACCTACCGCAGCGGGAGCTACGTCCTCCTCAACGAGCGAGGCCGGATCGAAGCCAGTCCCCTGTATCGCATGCCCGCCCGCGACGAGATCATCAGTCATGCCGTCTCGTTCGGAGACGTCGACCGGGACGGCGATCTCGACGCGGCGGTCGGAAACTGGTTCTTCGGGGGGATGCGCGGCAGCACGGCGCTCCCCGCGAACGCCGAGAACTTTCTCTACCGGAACGTCGCGGGCAGCTTCGAGCGCGAAATCCTAGCGGGCATCGCCGGCGAGACACTCGCGCTCCTGCTCTCCGACTGGACAGGGGACGGCGTGCTCGATTTGATCATGGGCAACGACTTCGATCCTCCCGACGTCTACTCGATCGGGCTCGGCGACGGCCGCTTTCGACAGGTCTCGAGCGAAGATCGTCTGATCCCGATCTCCACGGCGGCGACGATGAGCGTCGACACCGCAGACATCGACAACGACCTGGTCCCCGAGATCTACCTCACCAATATCGCGATGCGTCCGAGTGATGTGGGATCTGCCGGCGTCGGACCGCGGCTCCCGGGCTATTGCCGAGACATCGAGAACGAGCAGGTACGCGCCGCATGCCGAGCGAATCTGCCGATCCGCAGGCGATTCGCGTACGGGGGTGCCCATCAACCGTCCCACCTCCGCGAGTGCGGACGAATCGAAGACGAGACGGAGCGGGTCCATTGCCAGGGGATGATGCTGATGAAGACGGCGCTCCGAGAGCGGGATGCATCACTCTGTGAGCATATTCCACTCGCACATGAACGCGGGCGCTTTCTCTGCGACATCTTCTTCTGGCCCGGCGTCGACGTTCCGGAGCGCCTGTCCCGAACCGCGATCCCTCAGACTCGCGGCCGCAACGTCCTGCTCGCACGACGCGGTCCGAGCTGGCAGAACCGAGCGCGGGAGCTCGGCGTCGAGAACACCGGATGGAGCTGGGCAGGCAAATTCGCGGACCTCGACGACGACGAATGGAAGGACCTCTACGTGGTGAACGGAACCTGGCTCAAGCCGACGCGCGTTCCCTCGAACGTCTACTTCCACAATCTCGCGGGCGAACGATTCAGGAACGAGACGAGAGACTCGGGCCTCGAAGACCACCTGATCGTCTCGGCCTATACCTACTCGGATCTCGACAACGACGGAGACCTCGACATCGTCACGAACTCGGTGAACGGCCCCTTCCGCTTCTACCGGAACAACGACTCGACGCATCACGCCATCACGATCGAGCTGAGAGATCGCCTCGGCAACCGATTCGGACTCGGCTGCAAGATCACGATCTTCTACGGGGCCGAGGCCGAACGGCGACAGATCGTCGAGATCAAGTCGGGCGCGGGCTTCCTGTCCCACGATCCGCCGATCGCCCACTTCGGGCTCGGGCGATTCGAGTCCGTCGGTCGAATCGAGGTCGATTGGTCGACCGGCGAGCGAACGATCCACGCGGGACCGTTCCGTGCCAACCGTCACTACCGCCTCGAACGACGCGCCGACCGCAGCTCGCGAAGCGCTTCCAGATCCTCGGCCAGCCGCGGCGCCGCGAGCCCGCCGCGTTCGACGGCGCGTTCCAACGCCCGCTCGGCTTCGTCGAGCTCGCCGCGCGCGAAATGCGCGACCGAGATCGCACCGAGCTCCGCCTGTGTCGGTCGACGGTAGGAATGCACGAGCTCGATATAGCGCCCCGCCGACTCGTAGACGAAGCCCCTGAAGGCCGGGTCGTCCGCAATCGACGCGAACGCCGAGTCGAGCAGGAGCGTCTGAAAATGATCCCGCCCGAGGGTCGCGGCTGCTCGAAGCTGCGCCACGGCGCGAGCCGCATCGCCGGACCGCGCGGCACGGCGTGCCTCGAGCATCAGAGCCGATCGACCATTGGGAAACCGCGTGGCCGAATCCGCCGAGAGAAGCGATTGATCGGTCCACAGACGAGCGCGCTGCGCGGCGGTCACGCCGAGCAGGGTCGCGAGCAGGAGGACGAGCACGCCGGACGCCCGTCGTGCAGCCATTCCGGACGACCCGCTCGGGAGCGCGCCGAGGCTCGAGCACTTCGCTTTTGCGTCGCGCAACAGGAACAGCGTCCCGCCGATCAGCCCAGGCAGCAGGAAATAGAGGTATCGATTCGCGATCGGGTAGCTGAATGGAACCAGCTGGGAGACCGGCCCGAACGCGAATGCTGCGCCCAGCCAGTAGGCCGCTTCGACCTGCCGACGCCGCAACGAGATGGCGATCCGCCAGAGAAAGAACGCCGCGAGCGGGATCGACGAGAGCACCCAGGGATCGAAGATCGACCCAACGGCGTCATGCTCCTGCGCATGGGCGATTCCGACCGTCGTGAAGGCCATCACGAGGTAATGCACACCGATCGAAGCGATCGTGTAGAGATGCGTCCAGACGTCCGCGTAGGCGGCCACGACGACCGAGCCACGCGGATGGATGGCCGAGTATTGCGGAACGCTGTAGAGGAGGAACGAGACGAGCCATCCAGCGAGCCAGCCCCACGCCGAACGCGTCCGAGGCCAGGCCTCGCAGCGACTCCAGACGAGGGCTGCAGCGACCGGAAGCGCCATGATGGCAGACGCCTTCGTGAGGAGCCCCATTCCGAAGAGCAGGGTCGACCAGGCGGGATGGCGTGGCAGCAGCAGGAGGGATCCGAGGCAAAAGGCGAGTGCACCACTGGTCTTCAGCTGGGAGATCCAGGCCACCGCCTCGACGTTTCCCGGATGCACCAGGAAGAGAAGACCTCCGAGCATGGCCGGCGTCGACCCGGCGCCCGTCGCGGCCAGCAGACGCGCGAGGAGCGCTGCGTTAAGCGCATGGATCACGACGTTGATCGCGTGATAGCCGAAGGTGTCTTCGGCGAAGAGCGACCGCTCGAGCGCATGGGCGAGCAACGTGAGCGGGGCGTAGTTCGCGCCCTGGAACCGCGCCTCGCCGGTCGGGTCGAAGATCGCGACGATGGATTCGAACGAGAGCGTCTCGACCCAGGGATTCATCACGAGATAGATCAGATCATCCGAGAGAAAGGGACCGTCGAGCGCGGGTAGGTAGATCGCGAAGGCCAGGAACGAGAAGACGAGCCAGAGACCCGAGATCGGCGCGGACGTCGTGATCGGCTCCGAATCGGACGGGACGCGCCCCGCCCCGGACGACACGCGCTCGCCCCGAGTCACCGATTCGCTACTGCGCGACATAGGCCCCGTCGACCGCGATCGCCTGGCCGGTCACGAACGAAGCTTCTTCCGAGCACAACCAGGCCACGGCGTTCGCGACCTCTTCGGGCTCACCGAAGCGCCCAACCGGTTGGCGAGCGATCACCTGCGACCGCAGCTCCGGCGCGTTCGCGAGGAACGCCTCCTGCATCGGGGTCATGATCTCCCCCGGACAGACCGCGTTGATCCGAACGCCCTGCTTGGCGCATTCGAGCGCGGCCGTCCTCGTCAGGCCAACGACGGCGTGCTTGCTCGGCGCGTAGGCCGGAAGCCTGCTGTCGTAGCCGACGAGACCGGCGACCGACGCCATGTTGACGATCGACCCGTGGCCCTGATCGAGCATCTGCCTCAGCTCGTACTTCATGCAGAGCCAGACGCCCTTGAGGTTGACCTCGATGACCCGATCCCAGGTCTCCTCCGTGCATTCGACCAGGGTCGCTTCGTCGCCCGTGATGCCGGCGTTGTTGCAGGCGTAGTCCAACCTCCCGAACTCGCTCAATGTCCGCTCGACCATTCGCTCGACAGACGATGCCTCCGTCACATCCACACGGATCGAGCATGCGCGGCCACCGTTGCGAACGATCATCGCCGTCGTCTCGCTCGCGCTCGCGCTATCAACGTCTGTTACCGCGACGGCGGCGCCCCTGCGCCCGAATCCGATCGATACGGCGCGGCCGATCCCCGAGCCCGCCCCCGTTACGACCGCCACTCTCTCGCGCAAGTCGATCATCGATCTGGTCCCCTGCTACGTGTACTTCGAGCGAAGGATGGCATCTTCAGCCACGGCTACGCAGCCTCCTGGCCGGATGCCAATCGACGTGGAATCCGTTCGGACGAAGCCACTCGCGACGAGATGGGTGCCATGACGAAATACAGAATACGCGAACGAGCCATGACGTTCCTGGTCATCTCGGCAATGTCGCTGGTCGCCTGTGATCGACCTGCGACTTCGGAGCGACCAGACGTCGTACTCGTGGTCGTCGACACGCTTCGCGCCGACCACCTGCGTGCCTACGGCTTCGAATACGACACGAGCCCGAACTTCGATTCACTCGCGTCCGAGAGCGTCTTGTGGGAGCGAGCCGTAGCGGCGAGCTCGCTCACGGCCCCGTCGCACGCGAGCATGATGACGTCGCGATTCGTGCGCGGACACTCGATCGGGTCGCGGAACGGGAGCAGCCGCTTGGTGGGACGCGACACGCTCGCAACCCGTTTTCGTCGTGCCGGATACGCGACCGCGGCGTTCGTGAGCAACTACGTCCTCGGGCTTCGAATCGGTCTCGACCAGGGCTTCGACGTATACGACGCAGACCTGCCCACGGCCGAAGCGAGTCGGGAGACGGTCTTCGAGCGGATCGCCGAACAGACGACGGACGCGGCACTCGCATGGCTCGAGGAGCAGCCGGATACTCCCTATTTTCTCTGGGTCCATTATCAGGATCCCCACGGACCCTACACGCCTCCCTCGCCGCACGACGTCTCTTTCCCCGACCTCGCGCAAGCGGATGGACGCGAGCTGCGGGTCCTGCGCGACCACTCGGGGCGCGGCGGGATCCCGCGCTACCAGGCGCTTCGCGGGATCGCGTCGCTCGGCGGCTACCGCCGCGCCTACGCCGGTGAGATCGAGTACTTCGATCGCTCTCTCGGGCGTCTGCTTCGAGCGATCGATCGACGCAGCCGAGACACGATCGTGCTGCTCACGGCGGACCATGGCGAGTCGATGGGCGAAGGGGATCGCTACTTCTGCCATGGACACGCGACGACGCTCGATCAGGTCCACGTACCTCTATTGATCCGCGCACCCGGCCTCGACCCGGGCCGACGTCGCGACGTCGTGCACCACGTCGATATCCTGCCCACGCTGCTCGAGCTCGCAGGACTCGAGCCGGTCGAGGAGGCCAGTGGCTTGGCGCTCGGCCCCTTCGCGCGCGACGGTCGTCCACTCCCTGCACGCTTCCTCTTCAGCGACAGTGTTCGCGACGCGACGGTGTTCCACGGCGATCGGATCGTGCGAATCGAGTCCGTCGCCGACCAGCAAGCCGTCCGAAGCAAAGCGCGCAAGACGGCCTACGCGTGGACCGATCGCGATGTCGAGCATCCGGACGACTCGGATCGATCGATGGAGCGCGCGATTCGGGACTACCTGGGGACACGCGAGGCGATCGAGCCGATTCTCGGCGTACTCGATCCGCGTGCGAGATCCCGGCTGCGCGCGCTCGGCTATCTCGCGCCCGACGTTGGTGATCGCGGCGACTGATCTCCGCAGCTCCCCTTATCGTCGCCGCGCCTCGTCGCCGCGCCGGCGTCGGCGTTCGAGGTCGGACTCGTGGTGCGAAGTCGGCGTCGCTGTCGAAACGCTGAAGCCGAGAATGCCGTTCGAGTCTGCCCGCGGAACCCTGCTACGGGGTGCGCTATGTCTGCTCTGTCCTTTGCTCGCTCAATCGAACGCCTACGCGGGAAGTGCGACGAACGACGGCCTCTCAGTCCGCGTCCTCGCCGATGGCATCGAAATTGCGAACACGGGTTCGATCGTTGCAAGTGGAACGCTCGACGGCCCACCCCGCTGTATCCGACGGATCGGTACGACTGGGATGCCGAGGTACCCACGCCGGCCCGTCGTTGAGGACTCTTCGATCGAGCCTCAACGACGACCGGACTCGGCTGCCTGGATCGACTGGTTACTAGTCGACGGTCGAATAGAAGGCCGTCGACATGCTCTCGACAGCGGGGTCGTCGGAGGACTTCGCCGCGCGCTCCATCAGTGCTTTGTAGGCCGGAGCGGATTGGATCTTCTCTGCGGCGGCACCGAACTGCTTCCAGTCTTCGTACTCACTCACGAGCGAGAGAGTACCCGGGTTGTCCCCCGTGACGGGCCGAAGCAATCGGACATTCACGCCCTGCTTCTCGAGGATCTCCTTCATCTCGGTCACGCCGTCGCGAACTCGCTGGTACTTTCCGGGCAAGGCTGTCGTCGTCTGAACTGCGGTGATGCTCATTGATCGTACTCCTTTGATGCCCCCCAGATCGATTCGGTGCAACACGCGTGCCGACGGAGAATTCGCCAGGGTGCTGCCCGAAGCGACCGCCAACCTCGCCGAATCCGGTCGATATTCTCGTCGCGGCGGAGGGCAGTGACCGTTCGCCGCGGTAGGCCTCGAGGGAAAAGTGTGGCGGTTCGCCGCGCACTGTGGTCCAGGTGCAGTTCGAACCATCGCTCTGCGGCGATGTGACACACTATATGGTGTCGTCGCCCCGGAGGCCTACGCTCGCTGCCAGCCGATAGGCGGGGAAATAGACCGAATCGAGACCGACCGAGCCCGGCCCGACCGAACGGGCCGGGCCCGATCCGTGATCTACGCTCTCGCCGTCGCCTCGTCGAAGGCCTCACCCAGCCGTCGTCGATCTGCCCGCCGAGACTACGACACTGCCCGAATGGAGATCGCGCGAGCTGGCTCGCGGACCGACAGGGAGAACACGATGAAGCTCAAGATCAACGGCACGACGCACGAGATCGACGCACCCGCCGATACGCCCCTGCTGTGGGTACTGCGTGACCGCTTACGGCTCACAGGAACCAAATTCGGCTGCGGTATCGCACAGTGCGGCGCGTGCACGGTCCACGTCGACGGTCGGGCGCGACGGGCCTGCGTGACACCCATCGCCGCTGTCGAGGGGGCGGACGTCCGCACGATCGAGGGCGTCTCCGGCGAGACGGCTGCGGCCGTTCAGGAGGCGTGGGTCGCGCTGGACGTTCCGCAGTGCGGCTACTGCCAATCGGGCCAGATCATGTCGGCGATCGCGCTGCTCGACGCAAACGGCGAGCCGAGCGACGTCGACATCGCGAATGCGATGTCCGGCAATCTCTGTCGATGCAACTGCTATGTGCGGATTCGGCAGGCCGTCCACGACGCGGCCGAGGCGAAGCGGGGTCGGGCATGAGCGCAGGACGAGACGTGGAGGACATCGAGATTCGACAGCTGGACGAGGGCTGGACACGGCGCGACTTCCTCGGTCGGAGCCTGATGGGGAGCGGCGCGCTCGTGCTCGGCGTCGGGCTCTCGGCCTGTGCATCCGGCGACGAACGGGCTCCGCAGTTGACGCGCCTACGCGAAGCGGGGTCGACCCCGCCCGGGGCGGGGCCCGAGTTCGCACCGGACGCCTTCATCCGAATCGGTCGCGACGACACGATCACGATCCTTTCGAAGCACCTCGAGATGGGGCAGGGACCGTATACGGGGCTCGCGACGTTGATCGCCGAGGAGCTCGACGCCGACTGGTCGAAGGTCCGCGCGATTGCGGCCCCTGCGGACGACGCCCTCTACGCAAACACCTTCCGCGGCGTCCAGGGGACGGGCGGATCGACGGCGATCGCGAACTCCTACGACCAGATGCGTATGGCGGGGGCGGCAGCCCGCCATATGCTCGTCGAAGCCGCCGCGGAGACGTGGGGCGTGCCGGCCGAGCAGATCACGGCTTCGAAGGGCGTGCTGAGCCATCGTGCGAGCGGACGACGAGGTCTCTTCGGCGAGTTCGTCGAGGCCGCCGCTACGCGTCCCGTGCCGAAGTCGCCGCGCCTCAAGTCGCCGGAGGAGTTCGTTCTGATCGGCCACGAGGCACCTCGGCTCGATTCGGCAGCGAAGAGCGACGGGTCGGCCCAATTCGCGATCGACGTCTACCGCGACGACATGCTCGTCGTGATGATCGAGCGGCCGACGGTCTTCGGCGCCCGTGTGAAGCGGGTCCGGTCCGACGCGGCACTCGCCGTGCCGGGCGTAGTCGCCGTGCGAACGCTCTCCCAAGGCGTGGCGGTCTACGCCGAGGAGACCTGGGCGGCGATTCAGGGTCGGCGGGCGCTCGAAGTCGAGTGGGACGAATCGGCGGGTGAGACGCGATCGAGCGAGGAGCTCTTCGCGACGTTCCGGAAGGCGGCGGGCGAGGCCGACGTCGTGGCGGCGGAGCGCGGCTCGGCGGCGACCGCGGTCGCAGAGGCCGCGGCGCGCACCGACGTGCACGTGGTCGAGGCCGAATACGCCTTTCCGTTCCTCGCCCATGCGATGATGGAGCCGCTCGACGGGTTGATCGAGGTCGATCCGGAGGGCGACGGTCGGGCCGTGCTCGTGACGATCGGGAGTCAGGGCCCGGGTCGCGACCGCCCAGCGATCGCGAAGCGACTGGGTCTACCGATCGAGCAGGTACGCTTCGACATCACCTACGCGGGCGGGAGCTTCGGACGCCGGTCGCAATTCGACGCACAGTTCCCGATCGAGCTCGCCGACGTCTTCACGCACCAGCCCGGCGCCCCCGCCGACCGCCGACCGACGAAGCTCCTCTGGACGCGCGAAGACGACATCCGAGGTGGCTACTACCGCCCGATGGTCGTCCATCGCCTTCGCGGCGCGATCAGCCAGTCGGGTGAGCTCGTCGGCTGGGACCAATCGATCGCAGCCCAGAGCTTCTTCCCCGAGGCGATCCGCGCGCGGCTCGCGAAGAACGGCGTCGACCCGACGGTCGTCGAAGGTGCGTCGAATCTCGCCTACGCGACGGCAAACCTGAGCGTACGACAGCGCCTCGTCGAAACCGGAGTCCCCGTGCTCTGGTGGCGTTCGGTCGGCCACACGCATACGGGCTTTGCCGTCGAGGCGTTCATCGACGAGCTGCTCGAGCGCGCCGGTCGTGATCCCGTCGAGGGGCGCCTCGCGCTCTTGGCCGATCACCCGCGCCATCGAGGCGTCCTCGAACGCGCCGCCGAGATCGCCGGCTGGGGGCGCGCGCCGGATTCCGGTCGCGCGTTCGGCGTCGCGGTTCACGAGTCCTTCAGCAGCTTCGTGGCCCAGATCGTCGAGATCTCGCTCGAGCGATCGCCCGTCCGTCGGCCACGGGTCCATCGCGTCTGGTGCGCCGTCGATTGCGGCGTACCGGTCAACCCGAACGTGATTCGTGCTCAGATGGAGGGGGGCATCGGCTTCGGCCTCGGCGCCGCGCTCTACAGCGAGATCCGGCTCGGCGCCGGCGGTCGCGTCATCGAGGGCAACTTCGACGCCTATCGCTCGCTGCGCCTGGACGACATGCCCGAGGTCGAGGTCGCGATCCTGCCATCGACTGAAAAGCCCACCGGCGTCGGAGAGCCCGGCGTGCCGCCGATTGCACCGGCCGTCGCGAACGCCTGGCGTCGCCTGACCGGCGAGCGTGTGTCGCAGCTACCCTTCGTTCGTTCGACCTGATCGGGTGGCTCCCGATACCGGGCGATCGAGACCGCAGAGCGGCAGCGCGTTCGGAACCAGGAGCATCGCGGCGTCGGGCGCAGGCAAGCGGGTGAGGCTGAACGTAGATCGCGAGGAGAAGATCCTCAATCGCGCAACCTGGACGCGAGCCGCTTCACGCAGGAACCGTTGGTAGGTCCGGGCCATCCCACTCGACTGGCTCGCCTGCATCGTGCGCGCCCCAGCGCAGCCGAGCCGCTCGGCGAGCCGATGGGGCGCGTTCGCGTATTGCCGAGTTCCGATCTTGGAGAGCGCGACGAGATCGAGTGGCGGCGCGGCACCGCCGCCGCAATCGGCGATCGCGCGCTCGGCGGCGATCGAAATCAAATCGATCGGTTCCTCGGCGCCGTTCTTGCCGTTCACCTGACCAACACCGACGATGACAGGGGTTCGCGGATCCATCATGCCTTCTCTCCTTTCCACTTCGAAGGTCGGCTCTCCCGCTATGTCTGCGAGACGAACACAGAGAATGGAAACGGATGAATCGGAGCCATGTTGCGGCGTCGATCAGATCGCGACTAGCTTCCGCAATCTGCCATTCAGCAAGGGCCTACCATGTCGAACGATACCGACCCGCACGACGTTCTCTATCCGGACGAAGCCTATTTCGACGACGGGACGCCTCGTCGCCAACGAATCTTCGATGCCGAGCTCCTGGAAGAGCCCGTCACGCTCCTACCGAGCCGGCCGCCCTTCGCGCTCCCGCGCGAGGCCTCCACCAAGCAAGCGATGCGGACGATGCAGCGAGACCATCGCGGTTGCGTCTTGATCACGGAGGACGGCACACTCCGCTCGCGGATCACCGGGATCTTCACCGAGCGCGACGTCGTAATCAAGGTCATCGACTCCGGACGAAATCCGACCGAGGTGCCGCTCGCCGACGTGATGACGCCGGACCCCGAATCGCTGACGGTCGACGCCAAGCTCGCCTGGGCGCTCAACATGATGTCGGTGGGCGGATTTCGGCACCTTCCCGTCGTCGACGAGCGCGGCTGGCCGGCCTTCATCCTCTCCGTCCGGCTGATCGTCGACTTCCTCGTTCAGTCCTTCCCGGCCGAGATCCTCAACCTCCCGCCCGATTTCCAGCTCGAGAAGAGCATGTCGCGAGACGGCGCGTGAGCTCGTACCCAACCTGTTAGTCCGGGGACGAGGACGCGTCCGCGCTCGCGGCGCGATCTTGCGTGGCTCCGCGCGAGACTCGAAGAACAGAGAGCGTCGCAGCGATCGACGAGCCGGCGACCGACAGTGGTCGTCTCCTCGAACTCGAATCG
Organism: Myxococcota bacterium; assembly: GCA_965223565.1. Taxonomy (GTDB): domain Bacteria; phylum Myxococcota_A; class UBA9160; order UBA9160; family UBA4427; genus UBA4427. The sequence continues at coordinate 842,466 of CBDCWV010000016.1, forward strand.
GCCGGTTGATCCGACTGGCGTTATGAAATGCGGAGTGGGCTCCGCGATTCGGGCGAAGGTGCGGTCTTGAGCATCCTGCCCCAAGGAGAGACCGTTCTCCTGCAACAGACGGTTGCGTGTGGCGACTCTCAATCGTCAGATCCCCGTCTCATTCGATCTCTCGAGTTTATGGTTGCAATCCATCTCCTCGATAGGCCAAGGTAACGGGCCAATCTGATTCCGGTGGAGTACCTCATGATCGTCGGTGTGCCGAACGAGACCTATCCCGGGGAACAACGGGTCGCGATGGTCCCTTCCGTGATCTCGATGCTCGAGAAGCTCGGCGCCGAGGTCGTGATGGAGCAGGCGGCGGGTGAGAGCGCGGGCTTCAGCGACGACGAGTACTCCTCGCGCGGTGCCCGGACGGGTCTTCGTCGCGAAGAGGTCTTCGAAGCCGCCGACGTGATCATTCAGGTCCGAGGGCTGGGTGCCAATTCGGATGCAGGCCGATCCGATCTGCCCATGCTGCACAGCGAACACGTGCTGGTGGCGCCACTCGATCCGCTGGGCAATCCGGCCGCGGCGACGGAGCTCGCGCGCACGGGCGTCACGAGCTTTGCGCTCGAGCTGTTGCCACGAATCAGCCGAGCGCAATCGATGGACGTCCTGAGCTCGATGGCGACCGTGGCGGGCTATCACGCGACCCTGCTCGCCGCGACCGAGACGCACATGATGTGGCCGCTGATGATGACGGCAGCCGGCACGATCAAGCCGGCCAACGTGCTGGTCGTCGGCGCAGGCGTCGCGGGCCTCCAGGCGATCGCCACGGCGCACCGGCTCGGCGCCGTCGTCCAGGCATACGACGTGCGGCCCGCTGCGAAGGAGCAGGTCGAGAGCCTCGGCGCCAAGTTCGTAGAGCTCCAGCTCGAGACCGAAGAGGCCGAGGGCAGCGGCGGGTACGCGCAAGCGATGGGCGAGGATTTCTACCGAAAACAACGCGAGCTGATGGCCCGCGTCGTCGAGGGCTGTGATGCCGTGATCACGACGGCCGCCGTTCCGGGCAAGAAGGCGCCCATTCTCGTGACCGAAGAGATGGTCCGAAGCATGAGACCGGGTTCGGTCGTCGTGGACCTCGCGGCCGAGACGGGCGGGAACTGCGAGGTGACGGAGCTCGGCCAGCGCAAGCTCATGGGCGGCGTGACGATCATCGGCCCGGCGAATCTCGCATCGGAGCTGCCGCACGACGCCAGTCAGATGTTCGCGCGCAACGTCGAAGCCTTCCTGAAGAACGTCGTGGAGGATGGTGCACTCCAGCTCGACAAGGACGATCCGATCGTCCAGGAGTGCATGCTCACGCGAAACGGCGCCGTCGTGAACGAGCGCGTCAACGAGCTACTCAGCGATTCATAGCGCTCGACCGGCGAGACCTTCCGGGCCCTGCGATCTTCGGCCCGATCGACTCGACCACCATTGGAGGAAAACCGAATGGAGACCTTCGTCCCCGCCCTGACGATCTTCGTCCTCGCGCTCTTCGTGGGGCACGAGATCATCAACAAGGTTCCCCCTCTGCTGCATACGCCGCTGATGTCGGGATCGAATGCGATCTCCGGGATCACGCTGGTCGGCACCCTCGTCACGTCGGGCGTCCAGCTGACGACGTTCACCACGATCCTGGGCTTCCTGGCCGTCGCGATGGCCACGGCGAATGCCGTCGGGGGCTTCATGGTGACCCACCGAATGCTCGCGATGTTCGCGAAGAGGGACTGAAGTGTCCGAGCACGCGATCAATCTCTTCTATCTCGTCTCTTCGGTCCTCTTCATTCTCGGATTGAAGGGGCTGAGCTCTCCCAAGACGGCCGTCCGAGGCAACTTCCTCGGCTCGATCGGCATGCTGATCGCGATCGTGGTCACCCTGCTCGACCATCGGATCGTGAGTTACGGCGTGATCATCGCCGGCATGTTGAGCGGCGGTCTCATCGGCGCGTTGATGGCCCAGCGGGCACCGATGACCGCGATGCCGCAGGTCGTCGCCGTCTTCAATGGCTTCGGTGGCGGTGCCTCGGCGCTCGGCGTCGGCGCCGCGCTCGAGGAGGCACTCAAGGGCGGCTTCGTCGAAGAGATCTCGCTCACATTCACGACGGCGACGGCGCTCTCTGGCTTGATCGGCGGGGTTTCGCTCACGGGGAGCGCGATCGCCTTCGGCAAGCTCCAGGGAATCGTGACCGAACGCCCCGTCCTGCTGCCGGCGCGTCACATCATGAACGCCGGCCTGCTGGCCGCGACGATCGTGCTCGGCCTCTGGCTGATCATCAATCCGACGAGCTCCGCCCCCTTCTGGCTCCTGATGGGGCTCGCCGCCCTGCTCGGCCTCTCTCTCACGCTCGCAATCGGCGGCGCCGACATGCCCGTCGTGATCGCGCTCCTCAACTCCTACTCGGGGATTGCCGCAGCGGGTCATGGCTGGGTGCTGGACAACAGCGTATTGATCATCGTCGGCTCGCTCGTCGGTGCGTCGGGCTTCATCCTGACGGCGTTGATGTCGAACGCGATGAACCGCTCGCTCCCGAACATCATCTTCGGGGGTCTGGGTGCCGTCGAAGCGAGTGCAGAGGACGACGCCGAAGACATCTACGCGGGGCGCGTCAAGGCAGCCTCGCCGGAAGAGATCGCGATGTTGCTCGAAGGCGCCCGGCGTGTCGTCTTCGTGCCGGGCTACGGCATGGCCGTGGCGCACGCCCAGTATGCAATCCAGGAGCTGGCCTCGGTCCTCGAGAGTCGAGGCGCGGAGGTCGAATACGCCATCCATCCCGTCGCGGGTCGAATGCCCGGGCACATGAACGTGCTGCTGGCCGAGGCGAACGTGCCGTACGATCAGCTGAAGGAAATGGACGAGATCAACTCGTCCTTCAAGCAGACCGACGTGGTCTTCGTCGTCGGGGCGAACGACGTGGTGAATCCGATGGCCCGCGATGCGGACCCATCGATTCCGATCGCCGGCATGCCGATCCTGGACGTCGACCAGGCACGAACCGTCGTCGTCATCAAACGGAGCCTGAGCCACGGCTTCGCGGACATTGCGAACCCGCTCTTCGCGGCGGACAATACGTTGATGCTCTTCGCCGACGCGAAGCAGGCGGCGACGGACCTGACGCGCGCGGTCAACGAGGTCTGAAGCCCCGAGGTCGGATGATATCAACGCCTCGATCGCAAGATCGGCAAGCAGCCGGCCGAGCGCTCGCATTCCCCCATCGACGCCCTACACGCTGGCGAATTCGACCTGCGTGCGGGCCAGAAGAAGCTCCAGGCGGTCCTGTCCAAAGCGGAACTCGGCGACCTCGAGCGCCTCGAGACCGACTTACCGCTCCAGACTCGCGTGCTCGAGGCCATCGCGATTCAGTGTCCTGACGGACCTGCTCCATTCCGCGAGATGACCGCGTTGCTCGAGCTGGCACAGGGCGAGCCGAAACCACGGCGTGAAACGCTCGGGCTCCGAGGCGCACGCGCGCAGCAGCTCGACGGGACTTCGGCGATCGATCGCACTCACCTCGTCTCGCGCGGGTCGCGGCTCGCCCTCGGCGCGGCCGACGAACACATGGTCGTACTCGCGCTCCACGAGACCCGAGGCGGGGTCACGCGCGGTGTAGACCATGCCGAAGAGTCGGGTCAGATCGGCGCTCATCCCAAGCTCCTCTCGTAGCCGCCTGCGAGCCGCGTCCGCGACCGGCTCTCCCGGTCGCGGATGACTGCAGCAGGCGTTCGTCCAGAGACCCGCGAAGTGGTACTTCCCCGGCGCCCGTCGTTGGATCAGCATTCGACCCGATCGATCGAAGAGGAAGACCGAGAAGGCTCGATGCAGGAATCCGGCACCCTGATGGGCCGCGAGCTTGTCGATGATGCCGACCGGCTCGTCCAGCTCGTTCACGAGCACGACCCGCTCCGAGTCCGCATGACTCTCTCCAAGACCACCCGGCATGGCCTCGGTCGCGAAGGCCATGTCGTTCGGCGTCAGGGTTGGACGAAGTGCGATCCTCATGGGGTCGAGCCTAGCCCGTAATCCGTGGATGCCATCCGAGCGAGCGCTTCGTTCCCTACTCGAGAACGTAGTCCTCGGGGTCGACCTCACGCGTCCGCTCCCAGTAGTCGTCGATCGTCCAGGGCGAGAGCGTGTAGACCTTGCCGTCCGGGTTCTTGTAGTGACTGTGCTGGATCGTCGGATGTGCCCATACGAGTGACGAGATCTGCCCGACCAGCTCCTCGACGTAACGGTCGTGGACCTCCGTCCGAACCTCGATCGTCCGCGCATCGGCCGTGAGGACGCGTCGAATCGCGTCCATCGCGTGCATCGTCTGGAACTCCGAATGGAAGAAGAGACCGGCACTGTGTGCGAGGTTGGTCCCGGGTCCGTAGCAGAAGAAGACGTTGGGAAAGTTGGGCACGCTGATCCCCAGGTAGGCCGTCGGCTCGTCGCCCCACTGCTCGCGCAGTGATACGCCCCCGCGACCCTTCATGTCGAAGGCGACGAAATCGTTGTGCCGGAATCCGGTCGCATAGCAGATCACGTCTGCGGGATGCAGCGTGCCGTCGACGGTGACGATCCCTTCGGGCACGATCCGGTCGATTGCGGTTCGCACGAGCGACACGTTCGGCTTCTTGAGACATCGGAACCAGCTGCCGTCGTCCTGCAGCACGCGCTTGCCCATCGCCGGATAGTCGGGCAGCACCTTTTCGACGAGATCCGGTCTCTCGGCGAGATGCTCGTTCATGAAGCCGATCAGGTGATCCCGGCTCGCAGCGTTCACGGCATTCACCGAGCGGTTGTCGGGATCGACGTGGTCGGGGTCGATGCGGAAGGGCTCGGCGCCGTTGGCGATCCCGGACTGGGTCATCAGGTAACGCAGCCAGCGCCCGTAGAAGGGCAGGTGTCGCATGGCCCAACGCTCACCTTCGGGTACGGCGGTGTGATAGATCGGATTCGGCATCACCCATTGGGCCGTTCGCTGGAAGATCGTGAGCTGTGCGACGTCGTCGGCGATGGTCGGCGCGATCTGGAAGCCGCTCGCTCCGGCGCCGAGGAGCGCGAAGCGGAGTCCCCGATAGTCGAGATCCTCGGGCCAGCGCGTCGAATGGAAGGAGGGACCTGCAAAGGAGTCGATCCCCTCGATCTCTGGCATTCGCGGGATGTTGAGCGAACCGACCGCGGAGATCACGAAGCGAGCCTCGAGCACGTCCGTCTCGCCATTGCCCGCCCGCGTCGCGACGTGCCATCGCCCTGCGGCCTCGCTCCACTCCGCACCCGTGACCTCCGTCTCGAAACGGCAATGGGGCCGCAATCCGTACTGGTCGAGGACGCGCGTGAAGTAGTGGCGCAGCTCGGGATGCTGGCAGTAGTACTCGCTCCAATGGTCGCTCGGCTCGAACGCATAGCAGTACTGGTGGCTCGCCACGTCGACGCGTGCGCCCGGATAGCGATTCTCCCACCAGGTTCCGCCCGGTCCCGCGTTCTTCTCGACGATCGTGAAGGGCAGCCCCGCCTGCGTCAGGCGGATACCTGCGTGGATGCCCGCCATGCCGGCACCGATCACGACGACGGGCGAATCGGCCTTCGCCGCCGGATCGATCTCGTCGCCCCACGTGATCGCCGCGCTGTCCCGACCGTCGAATTGGAGGTCGAACAGGAAGAGTGCCTGCTGCCGCTCCGTGAGCGGCCGACAGGCGAGGAACTCCATCATCTCCAGCAGCAAGGCCCGCGAGGGCGGGTGCGGCCGGCCGCCGGCATCGCGATAGGCCGCGATGATCGGGAGCGCTTCCGCTCGGATCGAGGCTTGCTCTTCGGGCGGCATCTCGCCCTGGAGCAACGCTGGGCCCGCCGTCCGGGGCCGTCTGGGGCCGCGGATCCAGCTGGGATCCCCCGTCATGTGGACGAGCGAGCAGAGGAGCGCCGGAGCACTCACGTCCTCGAGCAATCGCGCGATCGTCGCGTCTTCTTCCGTGATGGGCTGGCCCAGATGCCGGTTGTTCGCGAGGTCGTTCATGGCGTCAGCATGTCACAGTCGCGGCGCCCTGCCAGTCGGGCCGGCGGCCACGCTCGGCCGCGACTCTGGAGCGCAGTCGCTAGGCTCTCGACATGCCAACGATCTCGACGCGACCCTTCGGATCGACCGGTCACGACAGCAGCTGCGCCATCTTCGGCGCCGCTGCACTCGCCAGGATGAGTCCCGACCGCGCCCAAGACGTGCTCGATCTGCTCCTCGCATACGGCATCAACCACATCGACACAGCTGCCGCCTACGGCGACGCCGAGCTCAGGCTCGCGCCCTGGATGGCCAGCCATCGCGACGACTTCTTTCTCGCCACCAAGACCATCGACCGCGACGGCGACGGTGCGCGCCGAAGCCTCGAGCACTCGCTCGAGCGGATGCAGGTGGATCGGGTCGATCTGATCCAGCTCCACAACCTCGTCGACGAAGCCGAGTGGGGTGAGGCCTTTGCGAAGGGGGGCGCAGTCGGGGCGTTGGCAGCCGCGCGGGACGAGGGACTCTGTCGCTTCATCGGCGTCACCGGCCACGGGACCCTCGCACCCGAAATGCATCTGCGCAGTCTCGACGCCTTTCCCTTCGATGCAGTCCTGGCGCCCTATAACTTCGCGATGATGGCCCAGCCCGACTACGCTGCGGACTTCGAGCGCCTGGACAGCGCGTGTCGCGAGCGGGGCGTGGCGTTGCAGACGATCAAGGCCATCGCGCGACGGCGTTGGCGGAGCGAACCGTCGCGGCGCTTCAGCTGGTACGAGCCGCTGAAGGACCGCGAAGCGATCGCGCGCCACACGCATTGGGTGCTCTCCCGTCCGGGGATCTTTCTCAACACGACGAGCGACGCGACGGTGCTGCCGGACGTGATCGCGGCCGCCGCGCGCTTCGGGGCCGATTCGCCCTCGGACGCAGCGATGCGTGGCGACGTGACGCAGTACGACATGGAGCCGCTCTTCGTACGCGGGGTGTCGGACCAGATCTGACGGCGAGACGAGCGGACTCGTGTGAAGCGATTCACACGAGCACGAGATGTCTCGATCTCTCGCGATCGATCGACGGACAGATTTCGAGCCGCGGCTCGACTCTCCTCTCGCAACCGGCCGACGCGTCGGCCTCGAAAGGAGAATCCCGTGTCCAGGAACACTCGTCCGATCCCCTACTTCTCGGCTCTGCTCGCGACTGCAATCACGATGCTGATGGCGTCGGCGGCTGCCGCGCAATGGACGCTACGGACGACGAGCGCGCCGATCGCGACGCAGTCGACCGGATACGCCAGCGACTCGGGCACGACGAATACCTCCTGGGGCGCCTCGTGGACGCAGCCCGGACTCTATTTCGATCCCTACGAGGGCTGTGCGGACGATGCGACGGTCGAGTCCCTGCAATTCGCGACGCCGGACCCGGACGATCTGTTGCTGCAGGCGGACGAGCCCTGGGCCGCCGGAGGAGTGCTGTGGATCGACCTGGTCGTTTCGCGATGTGCGCGTGTCGCCTCCTTCGAATACGGCGGGATCGAGATCTGGGGTCATCAGGGCGGCATCGATTCGCCGTCGTACTCGGCCCATCTCGTGTCGACGACGACGGCCACGAATACCTCGACGCTTCGGATCGAGCTCCGTCATCCGACCGTCGGAACCGGTCTCCGTCAGGAGATTCGCGTCGGACTCGAGCAGCCCAAGACGGGCGCAGCCGGCAACCGGTCGTTCCCCGTCAACTGGGTTTCGGAGGTCGGCGGCGGCACCGAGATCACGATCCTCGAAGAAGAGGTGCGCAATTCGATGCTCGCATCGATCTACGCGAGCTTCGGGGACGATGCGCGCGCGCCGATCGACGACGAGGGGAGTTGGTTCATTCGCGATCCCGCCCTGCGGGCCTGCGCGGCGTGGGACCTGGACGACGACGACTGCTTGCGTGTCGAGATCGTCGAGAACGAGGGCATTCGTTTCTCGATGGCCATGAAGATGGCGATCGACAATTTCTGCGACCCCGACATCGTGGCGTCCGGCACGATCGCATACGAACGGAACGGGACAGGGTTCGCGCCCGTCTGGGTGGACGACCTGAGCGTCGACATCGAGATTCCTGCCCTCTGCAAGCTCCTGACGGGGATCGTCATCCCGATCATCGCTCAGGAGGTCGCGGAAGAATTCGTCGTCGACCGGGTCAAGGCCCAGATCGAGCCCATGCTCGATCAATCTCCGGATTGCGGTCTCGGATGCAGCTACGCGAACGATCCGCTCTACCTCGATGGGGAGATGGTCGTCCCGATCGATTTCGATTTCGCACACGTCACGATCGACGTGCCCTACCGCGGGCGCAACCCCGACCATACCCATTGGGGTGCGAATCTCTTCATGGCAGAGGGCGAGCCCGTCCTGCTGATCGGGTCGGGAAGTGCGCGACTCTGTGGCGGGCAGAGCGAGTCCTACCAGCACTGCGATCCGACCCATCCCGTTGGAGTCAGCGGCCTCGAGAACTTCCGATCGAGCGTGCCGTCCGTCCCCGATCCCTGGTGGCTCGGGAACCAGCAGTGGGTTCACAACGCGTTTCGCCAGGCGCTGCGCGACGAGATGGTGTTGCCGGATCGATTCCTCGAGGAGCTTCCGGCGCCCTTCGAACCCGTCGGTGCGCTCCTGACGAAGTCGCTCGGTTCGAGCCGAATCCGTAGCGTGACATCACCCTGCCGTGTGCCGGCGCCGAGCCAGCCCCGATTCCTGGGCTTCTCACCGAACGAGCGCTCGGATCGGGTCCTCGGAACCGGAAGCCAGCAGGTCACGATGGTCTTCCTGGACCAGCTCGGTGCGATCGCGGACGGAATTCCAGTCTGCCCGTTCGCCGGCGAGCTCGTGCCGCTCGTCCAACAGACCGGCAGCGAGACGAGCTTGGCGGCGGAAACGCTGGCCGAGTTCTGAGGCGAGCGACGGGTGCGCCGAAGAGCCGCGCGCTCGCCTCTGCCCCCAGGGGGCAACCGACCCTTCAGTGCGATAGAGATAGTGTCGATCGACACTATCTGTGTTAGCCTGAGAGGCACCATGGCCTATCTCGTACGGCGCGACGCGGACGCGATCGAGATCCGCGAGAGTCGGTCGACGCCGCGCGGCCCGCGGTCGCGTCGGCTGACGAGATTTCGCGGCGCGCTCACGCCGGCGGTGCTCGCGGCGGCCGCCGCGAACGCGAGCCGACCCCTCGATCCGCATGCGCTCGTCGAGCGGGCGGAGTCGCTGGGCATTCCGGTCGACGTAAGAGCGCCAGAGCGGGAAGCCCGCGCGCTGCTGGCGCGGCTGCGACGCGCGGATCCGATCGATCCGAGGATGGCGAGCCTGCTCGCACGCGCCCTGGACGGCGTCGCGCAGGCTCCGCTTCCCGACACGCTCGCCGAGGTGGGCGAGTGGATCGGCGCGACACCGGCCGAGCGAGGTGCGGCGCTTCGCGACCTGCTCGACACCTACGGTCGCATCGCGGCCTCGCGACCCACGCGCAGGAAACGACCCGCGCGGACCTTCCCGCGCTTCTCGTCCGTGGAGACGGCGGTCGCCTCCTGATGGCGACGGCGCCATCCGAGCCCTCCCTCTCACAGCCCTCCCTCTCACAGAAGGTGCTGTCGATCGAGTCGACCTTCCGCGCGAGCGGAATTCCGCACGCCTTCGGCGGGGCGATCGCCCTCGCCTACTACGCGACCCCACGTGGCACGATCGACATCGACGTGAACGTCTTCCTACCGGCCGATCGGGCCGGCGAGGTCCTCGACGCACTGGCTCGCCTGGGCGTCGAGGCACCTTCCGAGCGCGAGGCCACGCGCCTGCGTCGCGACGGTCAGACGCGCATCCACTGGGGTGCCTCGCCGATCGACCTCTTCTTCTCCTACGACCCGCTCCACGATGCCTGCCTGACACGACGGCGCGCCTTCCCGTTCGGGGAGAGCGAGACGATCCACGTCCTCTCGGCCGAAGACCTCGCCGTCTTCAAGGTCGTCTTCGATCGCGAGAAGGACTGGCGAGACCTGGACGAGCTCACCTTCTCGATGGGTGACGAGCTCGACCACGCGTGGATCGAGACCTGGCTCGAGCGCATCGTCGGACGCGAGGATGCGCGATTCGATCGCTGGAATGCGCTCCTCGCGCGCCGCGACTGAGGCGAGGGGCTAGCGGCGGCAACGCGCAGAGGGAGAGGTGACGACCCGTGCCGCACCGGCGAGCGACAGCAAAGGGATCAACAGCAGCGGATGGGCGCCCGGCACGCTCGCGGGCACGCCCGTTACGCGCAGCGTCAGGACACCGGGAACCGAACGATCTTCGACGATCGTGTAGCCCGCAGGCGCGACGAGATTCGGCGTACCGGAGACACTCCCTCCACTGATCGTGGCGAAGCTCCAGGCATCTCCCAAGGAGGGAGTGTAGTCTGCGACGTCGAGCTCGAGCGTCGGGCTCGCGCCGACGTACGCGACGAATAACGCCTGGATCTGACCCAAGCCAGCGGCCCCGTTCGCGCTCGGTCGAAGCCGCAGCGTTCCCGCGCCATGGATCGTCACACTATTCGGGACCACCACGTTCTGGCTGGAGAGGACGAGCGTGCCAGCCGACGGTTGACCGATGTTGAGCACGTTCGCGTTCGCGCCGGGCGACTGAACCGTCACGACGTGCGCGATGTTGACCTGCTCGCCCAGTCCGGCGTCGGGCGGTGCGCCCTTGTCCCAGGTGCTGGCAGTGTTCCAATCACCATTCTGGACGGAAGTGACGAAGGTACCACCCGCAAATACGACCGGCGGACCTCCCAGCAGTAGAGCCGGCGTCACCAGGAGACACAGGATTCGAATCGCGCGCATGCAACGTACTCCTCTCAGCAAGAAGAAGGCAACGACATCGGACGGCAGCAACCTCTTCTACGACCTTCCCACCCTGCCGGAAAGCGCTTCCCAGATCAAGCAGAGACCGACCCGACGAGCACGCCGATGCAGACGTTGCTCCCGCTTGCGGTCGCGAAGACCGCCGAAGTCTCGTCGCCGAGCTGCTCAGGGCGCGTCGAGGATGGCTCTCAACGCATTGATACGGCGGCTCAGATCCCGCCGGGCGGGCGTTCCGCGCAAGTGACTCAGCTGCACCGAGGCGAGATCGAGGTGACGTCGCGCCTCCTTCTCGCGTTCGAGTCGGGCCGAGAGCTCCGCCATCTGGACTCGCCATTCGGGTCCGTCCCCGACCACGGATTCGAGGCTCGCGAGGCGCTCGAGCGCTCGCTCGAATCTCCCGTGCGCGCCCTCGAGCTCGATCGCGAATTGCTGGAGCTGGGGGATCATGCCCAGCTTGTCGATACCGCGATCGAGGATTCCGAGCGCCCGGTCGACATCGGCGTTCTCGCCTGATGAGAGGAGCTTCGCGGCCGCAATGTACAGACCCGGATTCGGTCGAGGGGTCGTCGCGAAGACTTCCTCGTAGTCCGCGACGGCCGCGGCCACATCCCCCAGATCCGCGTGGACCCGCGCGCGCTGTTCGCGCGCCCGCGTGTGTCGCGGAAAACGCTCGAGAAATTCGTCGAGACGGGCCTTGGCGAGCGCGAGCTTGCCCATGCGATGGTGGAGGAGACCGAGCTCGTAGGCGACGGCGATCGGGTCACCCAGTCCTTCCGCCTCGCGAAGATCGGCCATCGCGAGCGCGTATTGGCCGTCGTGCGAGTACAACGCGCCGCGCGCAACGCGGAGTCGTTGATCCGTCGGCCGCGCATCGATCTGACGTGTGAGGATCTCGATCTTCTCGAGCGAGGCCGGGTGGGCGAGCCCGTACGATGCGTCCAGCAGCAGCACACCGAGAACGATCGTCGCGAATCGTCCCGCCACGCCTCGAAGAGGCTGTAGGCGATCGCGATCACCGCAGCCCGCTCGGCGCGAGCCGCGGCAATCGATCGACCTAATCGACGTCACGACCGTAGTAGCGCTTCTTGTGCCGGGGATGGCGACGACTGCGCTTGATCGTGAACTCGTCGAGCACTTCGCCATTGACGTCGATGAAGCGGGACGTGAGCTGGCGCCGGCCAGCGTCGACGACGACGGATCCCTTGACGGCGATGCTGAAGTGGTGCGCGGGGTGCTGGAGCCAATCGGAACGCGTGCAGCCGAGCTGGGGCTCTTCTCCGGTCTCCGGGTCGATTGGACACGGATCGAGCTCGTCGGCCTTGCCCGAGCTGCCCGCCACGGTGTAGACGACCTTGTCGTCATCGCCACTTCCCTTGCTCACCTGGAAGTACTTCTCGGAGCCCTGTCCCGTCGCTGGCTCGCCCGCGTCGTTGAGCTCGGCATGCTGCGCGGGATCGAACGTGTCGGAGAGTCCCTGGTGGCCGTTCAGGTAGTAGGAGCGCTCGTAGGAATGCGCGTGGCCTCCGTAGACGACATCGACACCGTAGTCCTCGAAGACCGGCGTGAACTGCTCTCGCATGTCGATCTCGCGCTGCTCCCAATCGGAGTTGTGGTTCTCGCCTTTCGAGTAGGGCGGGTGGTGGAAGATCACGATCGTCCAATCCCGACGGTTGTGCGAGAGATCGGATACGAGCCAGCTTCGCATCGCCTCGCGTTGGTCGTCGTCGGCGTTCGAGAGCTGTGCGTCCAGGCTGACGAGATGCACGTTCCCGTAGTTCATCGAGTAGTACTGCTCGGTTCCGCTCGGAACTCCACCCTGACTCCCATCCCAGGGAAGGCTGAAGATCCCGAGGTATGGCAGACCGCTCCCGTCCGGACCGGGTACGGGCTCGCCCGAGCTGCAGTCCGCCGAACCGATATAGGAGAGGGGGTCGGAGGATCCACTCACACCCCCGATGAAGGTAAAGAAGGACCCGGGCGGCAGACCGACGAAGGCACTGAGGTCGAAGCAACCGCCTCCCATCTCGTGGTTGCCGATCGTCGGCCAGACGGCTGCCTTGTTCATGATGTTCGGGTAGATGTCGAAGAAGGCGCCCTGCCACTGCTCGTCGGTCCCTTCGAGATAGGCATTGTCGCCGAGCAGGACGAAGAGGTCGACGGGCTCCTTGCCCTGGTTGTACGTCAGGAATCCCTGTTTCACCTCCTCCGCTTCACCGAGGTGTGTGAACTCGCCCGTGAAGGGGCTCTGCTCCGTCTGGGTTCCCGAATCGCCGACCAGCCAGATATGCGTGTTGCCGTCGCGTGGAGTCCGATTGAATCGCGGCGCCGTTCGAAACCGCTGCTCGGGATCGAACGCGTGAGGACCCGGATCGCCGAGGATATAGAAGTAGGTGCGATCTGGACGGAGATGTCTCAGCCGGGCCTCCATATGGCCGAGCTCCGTCTCCGTCGCGTCGACGCAGACCGGCCACCAGCGGAGCTTCAGCAGCGCCGGCCACCGCGAATAACAAACTCGGTCGGCGTCGCCCCCGCGCCACTTCACGATCGCGCTATGCGCTCCGACCTGCTGCAGGAACAATCGTTCGGGCGGCTGCGAACCCGTCGCGATTCCTGCAAGCAAGAGCATCGAGGCACAGATGGCCGAAACGAGCGTTCTCGTCCAATTCATATCGTCACCCCTCTGAATCGGTGATTCCGTAGCGCATCGCTTCCAACCACCGGGTCCGGAGTCGACGCCCAACCCGAGTTTCTCACCATCCCGCGTCGAATCGGACGTCAAAAGAAGCAGGATCGGAGGCGATGGAGGGGATCCGCGTGGCGCTCCGCGCCTTCGGTGTAGCGACTTTCACCCGCCCGAACGCATCAGCGGTCGGGGTCGCCAGCCGTCCGCCGCCTGGTCTCGCGCACCCACGGAGCGGGCTAGACCTCGCCGAGCTCCCGCGCGAAGAACTCGAGATATGCCGCAGTCGCCTTCGACCGCGTTTCGTCGTCACGACCGATCACGTAGCCATACCCGACGCAGTCGGCCATCGGCCCGCCACTCGCCAGCCGTTGTACCACGCGCTCCGCTCGTGTGTCGTCGGCGTCGCCCTGAACGATCGGGACCCCATCGATCGAGGAGTGGCCGCGTTCGTCGTAGCGAATCGTACAGCCCGCCACGAACGGCGAGTCCTCGAAGAGCTGCCGAGGTGTATCCGACTCCCAGGCGTGGCCGGCACCCTCGTAGATCCGTGCATCGACCGAGACGCCGAGCGCTCGGAGCTCCGCCTCTCGCTCGGCGCAGGCCTCGAGATCGTTCGACCGGTCTTCCGTTCCGCGCAACGTGAGCAGAGGCGCGCCATTGACCCGCGTGGTCCCCCAGTCCTGGAAGCAGGGGCCATAGGAATCGACGAAGGCCGCAAAGCCCGGATGGTCCGGAGCGACGGCGGCGCGCACGCGTTCGTCCATCGCGATCCGCACGGCCATTCCGCCATAGGAAAAGCCCATGATGCCGATCCGTCGACCATCGATCGCGGGATGGGTGGAGAGCAGACGTAGAGCGGCATAGGCGTCGGTCGCCGCGTCGAACTCGGTCACTGCGAGCACCTTCGACATGTACGGCGTATCGGGCGTCACGCCGCGCGGCCGGTAGTAGTCGATCACAAAGGCGGCGATGCCCTCGTTCGCGAGCGTTCGTGCCACGCGCATCTCACGCCCCGGCGTGATGCCGCCACTCCCATGGACCAGGACCACCGCCGGCACTGGCGACGCACTCGAAACGCCGTCCGGCAACACCAGGGTGCCGAGCCCGGTGGTCGGCACGGGAAGGGGCTCCTTTCGAAGCAGGATGTCGAAGTCGTACGGCGACCACGTCGCAAAGTAGATCTCACCCGATCCGCCCGCCGAGAGGTCGACTCTCGGCGCCGGCCAGTCGGGGAAAGCCGGCAGGCTCGACTCCGCCAATCCCACCACTCCCCCGACCCAGTACCACGCGATCCCCGCTACGAGCGCGACACCCGCGATCACGAGCAAGATCCTTCTCAGTAGACCGTTCGCGACTTTTGCCATGCGCGAAACCTAGCCTAACCCGCGTCGGCACCGCGCGAGATGGCGTAGGCCCTCCCTGTCCATGCCTCCATTCAGCCGCGAGTGCCGAACGCTTCCGTGGCGGCGTTTCGGCCATCTACCGCCCGCGCAGGCAACCGGATCGCAGCGACGAAGATCGCCGCGGTGCTCGCGGCAGCCAGCCAATAGGGCGCGTGGGGGTGGAGCTGGTTGTAGGCAATGCCCGAGCCGATCATGCCGAGCGTGCGCGCGACGGTACCCACCGAGGCGAAGAGTCCCATCACCTCGCCGCGATGGGCAGGGTCTGCGAGCCTCGACGCGAGGATGTGATTGGCGGCGATCACGAGCGCCGCGAAGATCGCCATCACGCCGGAGACGCAAATCGCCGCGGGCAGACTCGCCAGATCGGCGGCGATCGTCATCCCGTAGGTGAGCGCCGCGAGCGGCAGCGCCGAGACGAGGATGACTCGCGCCTCGCCGAACCGATTCGACAGCGGACCGATCAGCGCGGCCTGCGCCAGAACGAAACCGAGTCCGCCCGGCAGAATCAGGATCCACATGTCCTCGGCTCCCTCGAGCAGGCCGAAGTCCGCCGCCCAAAGCGGAAGGATCGTCTCGTAGAAGCCGCTCGCGATGCCGCTCAGGGCGTGGCAGACCATCACGAGCAGGAGGAGGGGGCTCAGGCGTCGAATTCGCTCGGCGAACCCGCCGACATGCTTGCCCTCGTGCTTCCCTCTCGCAGCGCTCCGCGGGTGACTCTCCGGTAGGAAGAGCATGATCGCCAGGAAGGCGAGCAGCGTCATGGCCGCAGCGACCGCGATCGGTCGAACGAAGTCCGTTCCGCTCGCGCCCTGACTGAGCAGGCTGCCGAGCACGGGACCGACCACGAACCCCAGCCCGAAGAGCGCGCCGCCGAGTCCCATGTACTTCGCGCGCTCGGACTCCGGCGTGACGTCGATCAAGTAGGCGGTACAGGCGGCAGCATTGCCCGCGACGACGCCACCTGCGAGGCGGGCGACGATCAACATCCAAACGCTCGTGGCGCTCGCCAAGGCGCCATAACACACCACCACGCCAATGAGCCCGCCACAGATCACGGGCTTGCGACCGAACCGGTCGCTCAGGCGTCCGAAGATCGGCATGCTCAGGAAGAGCCCGCCGGTGTAGACAGCCATGGTGAGCGTGATCAGCTCGGGGCCAGCGCCGAGGCTGCGGGCAAAGAACGGAAGCGTGGGGAGCAGGATCCCGAAGCCGAGCGCGTCCATCAGACTCGCGAAGAGCACGAGCGAGATGGAGAAGATCGGCACGCGCCCTTCGAGCGTCGAAGGCGCGAGATTCGATGGCGGCATAGAGGGTCCTCTCGAGGGAACGTCGTCAGTGACTCACCCTGATCGGCGCGGTGCGAGTCTATCCACAGCCTAGGGGCGATCGCCCGCCTTCGGGCTGAGCTCAAACGACGATTTAGAAGATGCGCGCAGATCCATCGCGGTCGCAACGCCTGGCCGAAGATCACTCGTCTGAAGCGGCCTCCGGGGCCGGCTGGTGATCGGCGATTCCCGCGCCTACTCTTCCCCGATCTCGACCTCGTCTGCCTCACCGAGCGTCGCCAGATCCACCGCATCCCGATCCTCGGCCTTCACGAGATCACCGAGCATGACGTCTCCGGGGTTGCGAAAGAACTGATCCTCGGAGCGCGGCGTGCCCGTCGCATCGAGGTAGAGGGTCCCGCCATCGAGCGGAATCACGAGCCCGAGAATCTCGAGCCTCGGCACGAGCGGATCCAGATCCGTCACGGGCCCCTGAATCATTACGTCGTCCTCGCCCGCCGTCGCGTCGTTGCGCTCGATCGATCGCGCGCGAATCGTCGCGCCACCTTCGTCGACGCCCCGAATCTCCAGGTAATCGCCGGGCTGGATCTCCTCGAACCTGAAGCTCTCGTCCTCCTGGGAGCTGTCGTCTTCGATGCGCGTATCGCCGTTCGCGGCGACCGTGAGGCCCAGAATCACGAGTGTCCGCGCGCCGGCATCGACGCTGGTGACGGCTCCCTCGAGACGTACGTTTCGGACCGAGGGCTCCTCCTCTTCCTCGGACCGGATTCGTTCGGCCTCGAGTGTTCCGCCGACGAGCGGTCCTTCGATCTCCAACCGATCTCCGACCATGGGCGTGAAGCCGATCGGTTGGATCATTGCCATCGAGGCATCGATCGGGATCCCGTTCACGCAGAAGTCCGGCGTTTCCGCACAAGCGTTCGCGATGCCCTCGACCTCGACGCGCGCACGATCGCCGTCGCCGAGTCCTTCGCTCTCGAGCTCGATCCTCGTCGCGTCGACCTCGTTGCCGGTGACGCGAAGGACGCCGTCGATGTCGACCCGTTCGCCGTTCGCGAGCGCCTCGCGCGTCACGCCCTCGAAGGTCGTCGACGCGACGTAGCGCACGACGATCGGACCGAGGTCGAACGTTCCCGTCCCGTCGGAGTTGGCGAGGTGATTCGTCACGATACCCGCGATCTCGATCTCGTCGTCGCCTGGGAAGACGCCACGAAGGGCCACGCGGGTCGCCTGCACGCCGCCGCTACCGTCCGGGAAGCCGGAGACCTCGAGCACGTCGTCGGCAGCGAGGCCAGCGAAGCTCGCGCCGCCGTCGTAGACCGTCTCGGCTACATCGACGGTCACAGTCTGACCCAGGATCGTAAAGATCTTGACCGACCCGGGAACCGTCACGACCGGCGCAGCATCGATGGGGCCTTCGATCACGTCTTCGAAGCGCACCCGAATCGCTGTGCCAAACGCGTTACCCGCTGTGAAGTCGCCTTCGACCTCGACGACCATGCCGACCCGAAGATCGTTCTCGCTCGCAGGCTGGTCGTCGATCTCGATCGTGGCACCGGACACGTCCCACTCGGTCGCGTTCACGAAGATGCTGCCGAAGGCGGTGATCACGCCCTGACTGATGCCAGTCCCGCTCATGCCGCCATTGTCGGCGAAGCCGTCCCCACCACCGCCGCCGTCGGTGCAACCGAAGGACGACGCAGCCACGAGGCCCGCGAGGGTCGCACCTACCCGACGAAGCGCCCGCGAGCGGAGCACGTGAAGGCCACCCCATGCAGGGATCCTGAACGCTCTGAGGTCGATGGTCGAATTCCGCGTCGCCCGGGTCGATCGATCAATCGTCGCCATCACGCGCCGCCTCGAAGTAGTGGATACCGATCATCGCGCACGAGCGGCACTCAACGCCCACCTCGCATGCATCGGGACGCGTATATGCATCCTGCGCCGACATCTCGGCGTTGAGGTCTTCGAGCAGCGCCTGGCCGCGCTCCGAGAGCCGCTCGCGAGCCTGCGTGACCAATTCCGTCGAGCCCGGTCCCCTCTCCGACTCGAAGGTCAGCGATGCCGGCGCGCCGCGACCGTCGTGATAGGTCCGGTCCTCGACCCAGACAGTCACGACGCGGGCCGCACGATCGACGTGTCTGCGAAGCCGCGATCCCAGGTCGCGGTCCGGAAGCATGAGGCCCGGTACGGCATCCTCCGGACATCCTACGCGTTACGCCGTCGCGTCCTCCCCATCGTCGTCGGAGTCGTCGCGATCATCTCCATCGTCGTCGCGATCGTCCCGGTCGCGTTCACCGTCGTCACCATCGTGATCTTCGAGCTCGGGCTCCTCGATCTCGACCTCGTCGGCAACGTCGAAGTCCGTCTCGTCGCCGTCCTCCTTGTCCTTCGCCTGAACGATCAGGCCCGATTCGACCCGGTCGTAGAACTCGGACTCGCTGATCCGCCCCCGATCTTCGATCTCGAATTCGGTCGCCGAATCCGTCGGAATCTCGACACCCAGGATCGTGAATACGCGGTTCGGCTCGTCGACCATGTCGACCGGTCCCCGCAGCCGCAGATCGTCGTGGCGTTCTCGCTCGAAGCGGGTCGCCACGACGCGACCATCGGAGCGCGCCAGACCGCGAACTTCGAGGAAATCGCCCGCTCGAACGTCGGAAAGGTCGAAGCCGTCTTCGCGGTCGCGTTTGTCGCGAATCCGCGTCGCGGCGTCCAGGTCGATCGGGATGTCGAGCAGATAGATGCGCTGATTCTCGACGTCCACGTCCTCGTCGGAGGCGACCTCGGCATGGATCCGCACACGATTCGATCGGAACTTGACCTTCTCTGCGATCAGGACGCCTTGCGCGTCGATGCGTCCCTCGACCTCGACACGGACCCCGTCGCGCAGCAGATCCGGATCGTTCGGAAGGAAGCGCGCCCGACGCGCGTCGACGGGGCGCCCCGCCACACGAAAATCGCCGACGGACACGAAATTCGTCACGATTCCCTGGATCTCGGTCTCTCGGAATCGACCGTCACCATCCCGGCGTCGCGGCGACTCGATCTCCGTGGCGTCGACGGCGTCGTTCGCGCGCAGGATGCCCTCGACGCGCACCTCGATTCCGTCTCGTAGCCCCTCCGCTCCGAAATCGTCGATTTCGGTCGATTCGTCGAAACGGACCTCGCTCGTACCGAGCACGAAGCTTCCCCCCGCCAGGCCCGACACGACGCCGAAGAGCTTCACCTCGGATTGATTCACGAAGGGACCGCTTCGCAGTCGAAGGTGGGTCGTCTCGACTTCGCCCATTTCGTTCACCAGACCGCTCAGCTCGACCATCGTGTCGACGGCCAGAGCGTCGAAGTCCGTTCCCCTGAAACGCGTCTCGGCACGGGACACCAGGGCGCGGATGCCGAAGATCTCGAGCGCGCGGGAATCGGGTCCGAGATCTTCGATCGACCGAACCGGTCCCCGCAGTCGGGATTCGAAGATGACGCGATCGGCGCGCGCCGAGCCGTCGCGGCGGCGGCTTCCCTCGACGCGCACGACCATTCCGACGCGCAGGTCATCCTGGCTGCCGCGTCGACCGTCGATCTCGAATTCCGCCGCGTCCGTGTTCCATCGAACGCCGTTCATGATCACGCTGCCAAAGCCGGCGATCGGCCCTTCCGAGGCCGCGGAGATCGAGCCACCCGATTCGCCGCCACCACCACCAGAGCAGCCGACCAACAAGCCGATTCCAAAGATCAATCCGATCCAGGCGCCCCGCGCCCGTCGTCCTCGCTCCCGCATTTCCTCGCCTCCTCCGGCACGATCCGCACCCGGTATGCCCTTGCGCGACGCGCGAGCCCCTCGCCCACGAAGCGCCATCGAGACCCCGATTCTACATAATTGGGAAAAAAATCCCAATTTTTTTTGGCTGGGAGCCGCCCATTCTTCCATACCAGGGCCAGCGGACGCCCTCGAGCTGGCGCCGCTCGGCCGCGTGACGACGCCTGCAGCCGGGACGCGGAGGGCCCGCGACCCGCGGCTCTACGCGCGGGATCGGCGCCGCCGGGCGCTCAGCGCGGGCGATCTCCGGCGATCGTGACCCGGTGCATGATGCGACGCTCGCTGAAGTCTGCGACGCCGCAGTGCTGGGTGCATCGATTGTCCCAGAAGACGATGCTGTCCATCGTCCAGCTGATCCGGCACTGGAACTCCGGCTTGCGTACGTGGGCCAGGAGGAAGGGCAGCAGCAGATCGTTCTCCTCGGGCGAGAGATCGACCAGACGACAACCGGTCGTCGGCGTCAGAAAGAGCGCCTTGCGGCCGCTCACGGGATGGGTCCGCACGACCGGATGCTCGATCGGCGGCCACTGGGCGGCGAGCTCGTCGAAGCCTTCGGGACTGATGCCGCGATCGACCGAGATCCGTAGCTGCCCCGTGAGATCGTGCTCGGCCTTCATCCCGTCGAGCATCTGCCTGAGCGTCGGCGAAAGCGCCTCGTAGGCCTCGTACATGTTGGCGAAGCAGGTATCACCGCCCGTCGACGGCAGCTGAATCGGACGCAGTACCGCACCCAGCGGCGGCTCGGGCATGAAGGTCGCGTCGTAGTGCCAGCGGTCGGCCCCGGCACCCTTTGGCGTCGTCGTATCGAGCAGCATGATCTCGGGATGCTCCGGCGGAAAAGCGGACATCGCCGGGCAGTAGACCTCACCGAAACAACGTCCGAAGCCGAGATGTTCCTCGGGCGTGAGTCCCTCCTGACCGCGGAATACCAGCACCAGATGGTCGAGCAGAGCCTGCTCGATCTCTTCGAGGATCGCCTTCGGGAGGTCCGGCCCGAGACGAACGCCGTGCACCTCCGCACCGATCACGGGATTGAGGGGACGGATCGAGAGCACGCCAATCAGACCTCCAGAGTGAAGTGGGCGAAGGCGCCGGCCAGCGCGGCGCCGATCAGTCGACGAGCCGGTAGCGGACGGGCAGCGATTTGATTCCGCCCGTACTGCTCGAACGCAACAGCTCGGGCTCGCCCGCCGGCTCGATCGAAGCGAAGCGCGTCGCCAGCTGCTCCATCATCGATCGCATTTCGAGCCGGGCGAGGTTCGCCCCCATGCAGAAATGCTCGCCGATACCGAAGGCGAGGTGGGGATTCGGGAAGCGGCTGATGTCGAAGCGGTCGGGGTCGGCAAAGACCCGCTCGTCGCGGTTGGCAGATCCGTAGAACATCGCGATCGTCTCGCCCTTGCGGATCGCCTGGCCGTGGATCTCGACGTCCTGCACGGGTGTGCGTGCCATCTGGATCACCGGCGTCGACCATCGCAGCACCTCTTCGATCGCGCCGCCGATCCGGTCGGGATCTTCGGTCAGCAGCCGCCACTGGTCGGGGAATGCGAAGAAGGCACGCATCCCGCCGGAGAGAGCGTTTCGGGTCGTCTCGGTCCCGCCGGCCACGATGAACAGACAGTAGGAGACGAGCTGATGCGGCGTGAGTGGCGCGCCCTGGACCTCGGCTCGGGTCAGCACGCTTACGAGATCGTCCCGATTCGACTTGCGACGCTCCGCCGTCAGCGCGTGGAAATAGGCGTAGATCTCCGTCGTCGCGCGCAGCCGCGTCTCGTGGGCCGTCTCGCCGGGCAGCTGGTAGTCCGGGTCGGTGGCGCCGACGACGGCGTTGGCCCAGCGGTAGAGTGACGTCCAGTCTTCGCGCGGCAGCTCCAGGAGCCAGGCCACGGCAGCCAGAGGCAAGGGCGCCGCAATCCGCTCGACGAAGTCGCACTCGCCCCGGCTTCCCTCCGCCGCGAGTCCGTCGATGATCTCGGAGGCCAGCGCGCGCATGCCCTCGGCGAGTGACGAGAGCGCGCGCGGCGTGAAGCGACGCGCGAGGATCTCGCGCAGCCAGCGGTGCTCGGGCGGATCCATGTGAGACATCGTCTCCGGCTCGCGCGCGTCGCCACTTCCATAGTCCGCCCCGACGACGATCTGGAAGCGTGGCTTGCTCGAGTAGACGAAGGGGTTGCGCGAGACCTCGACGATGTCCCTGTGGCGGGTCAAGGCCCAGAACGGGTAGTCGGGCCCTTCGACGTAGTGGACCGGCGACACTTCGCGCAGTCGTCGCCAGGCGTCGTGGGGATAGCCGAAGCGTGCATAGGCCTCGGGATCGATCAGCTCGGGTCCGGCACCCTCGATCGGCTGAGCACTCGCCACGTCGATCCCCCTCGGCCCGACGCGCCACCGGCGCGCCGCGCCAGCGATTCGTCGCGAACGTTCCGAGTCCGCTGGCGATGTTAACGAGACGGAAGGAGAGATGTCAGGCGCCCCGACCGCGCCGGGTGCAGGGTCGGTTCGCGCCGTGGCGCGCGCACTCGCTCCCAGGGTAGCTTTGAGCGCCGCCGCGAGCGGCCATCCACGTCCCTTCCTGGGAGGAGAATCACCGTGCGCATCGGCATCTCGCTCCCGGTTCGAGAGCTCGAGAACGATCTCGGCGCGATCCGCGAATTCGCGCAGACCGCGGATGGTCTCGGGCTCGCGCACCTGCGCGTCCCGGATCAGGTGATCCGCCCGAAGAGTGGCCATCTGCACGAACCGATGACGCTGCTGGCCTGGGTCGCGGGGATCACGCAGAGGATCGAGCTCGTCCCCTCGGTCGTCGTCACACCCTCACGACAGACGGCACTGCTCGCAAAGCAGGCGGCCGAAGTCGACATTCTCTCGGCGGGGCGATTGCGAATGGGAATCGGCGTCGGCGGAAGCCGCGAGGAATACGCCGTACTGGGACAGGATTTTCATACGCGCGGACGGCGATGCGACGAACAGATCGATCTGCTCAGGAAGCTCTGGACCGAGGCGACCCCGACCTTCGCGGGAGAGTTCGACCGGATCGACGGCTTCGGCCTCGACCCACTCCCCATTCAGCGACCGATCCCGATCTGGATCGGCGGCGGCGCGGGCTTCGGCAACGAAGCCGGGCGCGAAGCGCTCCTGCGCCGAATCGGGCGACGAGCGAACGGCTGGTTCGCGATCGTCCCGATCGACGCCGTCGAAGGGATGCGGGCGCGAATCGACGAGCACGCGCGGGCGGCGGGTCGCGATCCCGGATCGATCGGCCTCGAAGGCGGCTGCGGTATGGCGGGCAAGACGACCGCAGAATGGCTCGGCCGGCTTCGCGATTGGGACGGTGTCGGCGCCTCCCATGTCTGCCTGCGGACCCTCGATGGAGAGCTCGACGCGGCGAGCCAGCTCGACCTGATGCGAGACGCCCACCGCATCCTCCACCTCGAGGGCATCGCCTGCGACTGAGAGTCGTCACTAGTCGATGCGAACTGGCAGCGAAGAGAATCCCTGTACGAACTCGGTGCGGAATCGCTTCGCGTTGTCCAGATCGACCTCGTACTCCGGGAATCGTGAGAGCATCTGCTCGAGGCAAACCTTGCCTTCCATGCGAGCCACGTGGGTTCCGAGGCATGCATGATGGCCGGCACCAAAGGAGAGGAAGCGCGGCGCCTTGCGCCGGATGTCCAGGCGATCCGGATCCTCGAACTCACGCTCGTCGCGATTGGCGGAGGCGTAGAGGAAGATCACGGGCTGACCTGTCTCGAGCTTTCGCCCATGCAGCTCGAAGTCGCGCCTCACCGTCCGTCCCAGGAACTGGGTCGGCATGTCGAAGCGGAGCACCTCGTTGAAGGCGTCGACCGCCAAGCTCGGATCTCGTACGACGAGCGCGCGCTGGTCGGGGTACTCCCAGAGTCTGCGCAGACAGCTGGCCAGCACCTTGGGAAAGGTCTCAGAGCCACCGATCACGAGCATCACGACGTGGGAGGCAGCATCCGAATCCGAGAAACGCTGACCGTCGAGCTCGAAGCGGGAGAGACAGGCGAGCGCCTGCGAGGAATCCGTGGGCGCCTTGCGATGTTCTTTGATCTTGTCCTCGCAGTAGGCATTCAGCTCCGCGAGCGAAGCGAGCCCCTCCTCCGTCACGCCGCCCGAATCCGGGTCGTGATGAAAGAAGCCCTGCACCATACGGGTCAATGTCGGGCCGTCCTCGACCGGCAGTCCGATCGCCATGCAGGCGGTCGAAACGGAGAGAAGCGCAGCGAAGTCGTTGATCGCATCGAACTCGTCCTTGCCGGCGACGTCGTCGAGCAGCTTTCCGGCGAGATCGGACACCACCGGCTCGAGCGCGCGTACGTGCTTGGGCATGAAACACTTTCGGATCACGCTTCGGAGCTGGGTGTGGATCGGCGGGTCGAGCACGTTCAGCATCGGGGTGACGGGTTGGTCCCGGGTCAGCAGCTGAGCCGGCGTCGTGCCCTTCGCGGCGATCAGGTCGTCGTTCGAAGAAGAGTCCCAGATGTCCTGGAAGCGTGAGAGCGCCCAGGCCTCGTACTTCTTCATGTAGTGGACCGGGTCCTCGTCGCGCAGCCGCTTGTAGATCGGCAGCGGGTCGTTGCGTACTTCCTCGGAGAAGGGGTCGTATTCGATCGCCATTGTCGGAGTCCCTCGTTGTGAGTCGCCCGAGTCGAGGTGGGGAGTATTGTTCCTTATGATTATAGTAATTCTTGTTCTATTCTCCATAGGGTAGATTTCGACCCCGAATGAGGCCCGGCTGCAGCGGCGAGTGGGCTCAGCTGGGTGAAGGAGGGCCTGTGGCGACTGGGTCGAGCCGAACGGCGAGCGCCTCGAGGCGAGCGGCCGGTACGCGGGGGCGACGCAGCTCACCCGTCGCGGAGGCACGGGAGCAGATGTATCGCGCCGTCGTACTCGATGCCGCGGAGCGTGTATTCGCGCGCGGCGGCTTCCACAGCGCCAGGATGCAGGACGTGGCGCGGGAGGCCGGAATCTCCCTCAATACCCTCTACGCGACCTATTCGAGCAAGCGCGGCGTCTTCGATGCGCTCCACGAGACGCGCGGTGCGGCGTTCCTCGCGCAGGTCTCGAAGGCGCTGGCGCGACCGGGTGACGCACGCGCGTCCCTCGGTCGCGGCGTCGCCGCCTTCGTGGGGTATCTGATCGACCATCCGAACTACTTCCGCGTGGATCTGCGCGAGGGACGCTCGTGGGCGATCGGCGACGTCGAGGCGAGTCCCGCTTTCCAGACCGGAATCGAAAACTGGACCGAGCTGATGCGCCGCGGAATCGCGGAGGGAGTCTTCTACGACGACGACGCGAGTGTGATGGCCGCAACGACGTTTGGCGTCATGCAGATCCAGCTCGCCGCCTGGCTCGCAAAGCCCGACTCCCCAATGGAAGAACATATCGCGGAGCGCATCACGGCCTCGCTCGAACGTCTGCTCTGCATCCCGACATCTTCCGCGAGCCGATCCAAGGGTCGAAACCATTCGACGTGAGCCGATCCAGGCCGGTCGAGGAACCCGAGAGGATGGATTCGGCACCATCCGGATGGACGATCGCGATGTCATCGATATCACGTACTCGGACAGGCTAACCTGCGCGAATGCAGACTTCTCTCGCTCGATCCCCACTCGACAAACGCCGTGCCGGATTCACTGGCATGCAGGTCATGATCATCGTGCTCGCTGCGATGCTCCTCACGGCCGGCGCCACGTACTGGGTGGCCCGCACCTATATCTGGCCACGCGATTTCGAGCCAGTGCGACTAACGCAGAACGAACAGGTGCGGCTCGATTCGAAGCTGCGCGCACTCGGAATCGATCCGCCGCGGCCGCCCGTGAGCGCCGCGCCTCCGAGCGAGGAGGCGCGCGAGACCGATGAGGAGTGGCTGCGCGCCGAGCCGTATCGAGAGGATGGATCGAAACGAGAGATCGGTCTCAGCGAGCGGGAGCTCAACGCCCTGCTCGCCCACAACACGGAGCTCGCGAAGAAGCTCGCCGTCGACCTCTCGAGTGATCTCGCGAGCGCGCGCCTGCTCGTTCCGATCGATCCCGACTTCCCCGTGCTGGGCGGCCGCACGCTACGCGTCGCTGCCGGCATCGAGCTCTCCTACGGCGACGGCCGGCCAGTCGTGATCCTGCGTGGCATCAGCCTCTGGGGCGTGCCGATTCCGAACGCATGGCTCGGCGGACTCAAGAACGTCGATCTCGTCGATCAGTTCGGCGGCGAGGCGGGTCTCTGGAAGGCCTTCGCGGACGGGGTGGAGTTCGCCCAGATCCGTGAGGGCGAGCTCAAGATCAAGCTGCGCGAGTAGCGACCAGCCGGCCAAGGACGGCCCGCCCGGCTCAACCCTCCATCTCGCGGGTCGCGCGCCGCCACAGCCACGGGAGGAGTGCTGCACCGACGAGGACGTTGCCCGCGATCCATACCCCACGTCCAGCCGGTGGCCAGCCGGCAGGCACGACGCCTCCGACGAGCCAGCTGCCGAGTCCGACGAGAAGGCAGCCCGCGCAGAGCGACCCGGCCGCGGCGGTCCCGACCGCGCGCGCGAGGCGGATCCGGTCGGCACGCGCATCGACCCGGGCCCGAGCTGCAACGGGCCCCCAGAAGCCAACCGGCCGAACACGTACGTAGAAACGGTCGAGCACCTGCGTCGTCTCGGACCCGAAGCCGAACGACGCGGCGATGCACGCGAGCGTCGAAGCCGCCGCCATCATCAGGAGCCGCGCCGCCTCACTCTCGACCGCAGTCAGGAGCCACGGCGCGAGCGCGGCCGAGGCGACGAGCGCGCCGAGCTCGCCCCGGGCCGTGATCCGCCACCACAGCCAACGCAACACCAACGGAAGCCCCATGCCGGCGCCCAACATGAGCGAGACATGCCAGGCATCCTGGATCGACGCGAGCCGGGTCATGATCGCGAGGGCGAGAACGAGGACGACGGGATTCGCGATCCGAGCGACCCGAACCAGCTCGCGCCGCGACGGCTCGCGACCGAGCCAGCGTTGGCAGACCAGCCGAGCGTAGAGATCGTGAGTCCAATACGACGCCCCCCAGTTGAGGTGCGTATCGACGGTCGAAGCCAACGCCGCGAGCATGGCCGTCAGCATCAGGCCGAGCACACCCGGCGGTAGGAGATCGGTCATGCCCCGCACGAAGGTCGCCTCGCGGGCGGCAGCCTCGACAGGGGCACCGGCTGCGAAGGGATAGAGGACGATCAGTCCGATACCGATCGGCAGCCAGAGCAGACTGCGAAGCACGATTTGTATCCCGGTGAAGACGACGGCAGCGATTCGGGCGTCGCGGTCGCTACGACAGGCCATCACGCGCTGGGCGAGATAGCCGGTCCCGTCCGCGTTCATCTGTACGAGCCATTGCAGCGCCAGCACGGCGAGCACCGCGCCTCCCGCATCCCGCGCTCGGAAAGGCGTGAACGCGAGCACCTCGCTCACGCGGATCGTGCCTGGTCCCGCTGCGGCGAGTGAATCTTCGAGCGCGCGCGGGAGCGCCGCGAAGCCGCCGACCTCGGCGACGACGAAGCCGGCGTAGGCGGCGGTGCCCCCGAGCATGAGCACGAGCTGAAGTAGATCCGTGCGCACGACGCCCCGCAGTCCCCCGGTCGTCGAGTAGAGCGCCGTGAAGGCGAGCAGCGCGAAGATCGAGATCAGATTGCTGGTCGATCGCAGCCAGACGTTGGAGCCGTCGCTCCCGGCGAGCGCGAAGGGTATGCCGACCGATCGAACACAGGCTTCGATCGCCGCGAAGAGACCGCTCGGCAGCCACGCGTCCCAGCGCAGGAAGGGCTCGGCGATCCCGATCGCAGCCCAGAGCACCATCGCCAGGACCGTGCAGTTGAAGATCGTGCCGAAGTAGATCGACTTCGTGATGCGCAGCCAGAACGCGGACTCGCCACCGTATCGAAGCTCGGCGAGCGCGGCGTCGGTGAGCACGCCCGCTCGGCGCCAGAGCGGTGCGAAGAGAAAGCCCAGCAGCAGGAAGGCGACGGCATAGATCCAGAGCCGCCAGAGCGAGAAGATTCCGGCGGTGGCGATCAGGCCGGTCACGAGCAGCGGCGTATCGGCTGCGAACTGCGTGGCCGCCATGCTCGCACCCGCCTGCCAGCCGGGTAGCGAACGACCTGCCAGGAAATACTCCTCGAGGCTCTCCGAGGCGCGCTTGCGGGCGGCGAGACCGGCGGCGACCGAGACGAGGACGAAGGCGAGCACGATCGAGGCGTCGACGAGCGACATGCCGTTCAGGTTACTCGCCGTGTAGGCAGCTCGCGCGCGAATCGGACGAGCGGAGCGCAGGCGTCGCGAATGCGATCGAGATCGAGACCGACCCCAATTACCCCTGCTACCCCTGCGCAGACGAGCGCCGGCCTCGGAGGCTCGCGGCCCCTGCGGCGAGCAATAGACCCGGGAGGATCACGAAGAGAATGTGGGACTGGAGCAGGGGTACGCCGGGCGCCTCGGTATCGAGGACGACCACGTCGATGACTTCGCCCACGGCCTGGCTGACCTGTCCCGATTCGAGCACGACCCCGTCCCCCGCGTAGCCGGTTCCGATCAGGATCTGCGCTGTGCCGGGCGCGACGGCCTCGAAGGTCACCCGAAACTGCGCACCTCCACCGCCGATGACCCCGTCGAGCCCCGGATCGTCGGGGCTTGCAGGGTTGGCGCTCAAGGTCGAGCCCGTGAACAGCCACACGCGGTTGCCCTGATTCCCGATTGCGCTCTCGGCCAGTGGGGCGTCGATGCGATTCGGGACGCCGATCATGCAACCCGTCGGCGGCGGCGCGCAGAGCGCATGGAAGATCTCACTGACGGCCTCTCCCGAGGCGTCGACGTAGTCGATGACGGCTTCGTCGTATCCATGGACCGAGGCGCCGAGGCCGTACACCGCATCGCCATCCGCGCTCACGCGCACGTCGATCACGAGCGTTTCTCCGGGGCGCATGCCGGCCGGATCGGCGCCGCTCATGCCAATCACGTCGAACGTCACTGCGGTGGCGCCGGTCGCGACGAGGAGCATGACCGCGCCCAGCAGGCCGTCGACGAAGAGCGCGGTGGACACCGCCGAGGCCCGCGCGACCGAGACCGCCGCAGAGCTCTCCGGCGGGACCTCTCCTGGGATCATGGAGTGCATGGCAGCGTCCCAGCACAAGCGAGTCCCGAGGGCCCGGGCGCGGCGTTGGTCGTCTGGAAGCGCTCTAGAAACACGGCGAAATCGGTGATGGTCACGACTCCGTTGCCATCGTGGTCCGCCTCGCCGCCCGGCTCGGTCAATGCTTCGACCAAGACACCGTAGTCGAGCGTCGTAATCTGGAAATCATCGTTGTAGTCCGGGTCGCAGGCGTTGCCGTAGCCGTCGAGGTCGCTGTCGACCTGGTTCGAGGCCTCGTTGGGACCGTTCGGGATGACCGAGCAATTGTCGAAAGCGTCCGGGACGAGATCGCCATCCGCATCGCTCAAGGCCAACGCTGCGCTCACCGCCCAGAAGGGGGCCGTCCAGAGCGGGGCTGACCCGAGTGCGGCCCAGGCCAGGCTTGCCATCACGGGGAGGGCCAATGCGGTCGGGACATGCCGAAGACCGGATCGGGACTCGATGATCGAAACGGGGTCGTGGGACACGGATGGCCCCCTTGGATTTCCGAGCGAGGTCCTTCTCGCTTGAGTCTCATGTCCGGATCACGTTGTCAAGCGCCGTAGCCGGCGCGAATGCACGCGCGCCGACGCACCCGGGTGGAGCCGCATTCTTCGCCTTCTACCCACCCGCGGACCGCAACGACAGCCGGGCTCACGTGGCGGCGCCGAACCGTCGCGTCGATCCCTCTCGGAGTCGACCCGGGTACCCCGCCCGCAGCCGTAGGCGGCCTGCTCCACGGGCGTTCGATAATTGCATTCTCAGAAAATGAGAGTAGCGTGTTACCGACCGGGTCGAGCACGGGCTACCGAACCATCCATCGCGCGACGACCGGATGGGACCCGCGTCCGGAGAGGGAGATTCGAGGGCCCGATGCCGACTCTTCGCGCTGCGTGCCTAGCGTACGCGACATGCCTCGCGATCGATGCGACCTCCGCGTTGGCCCAGAGCGACGATTACGGGGACGGTGGCGACCCCTGGACCGGGATCGAAGAGTTCATCGTCACGGGAACGGGAAGCCTCAGCTCCCTCGCCCAGGCGACCTCGACGGCGGTCACCGCCTTCGACGCCCTGGAGCTCGATCGCCGTGGAATCGCCGACATCGACACGCTCGGTCTGAACGTTCCAAACCTGTTCATCAGCAAGAACGGCGCGAGCCCGGTGGTGACGATCCGCGGCATCGGCTCGACCTCCGGCGGCATCTCGGCCGACGAGGCCGTCGCCGTCCACGTCGACGGCGTCTACATGAAGCGCCCGCTCTTCCTCGCCGCCGAGTTCTTCGATCTCGAAGACCTCCAGGTCGCACGCGGTCCGCAGGGATTCCGAGGCGGAAAGAACGCGAACGGCGGATCCCTCAACTTCGTGTCCCGGAAGCCGACCGACGACTTCGCGGCCTCGGCGCAGGCGACCTTCGGCAACTACGGACAGAAGCGGATCACCGGATTCGTGAACGCTCCCATCGTCGAAGCCGTCTCGACAAGAGTCGCCTACTTCTACGAGAAGCGGGATCCTTACTCGACGCTCACGGGACGATTCGCAGGTGAGTTCGCCGAGGAGGCCGGCGACGACGCGGACGATCTCGGTTTTCGCGCGCACGTCCGCGTCGCGCCGAGCGAGGGACTCGAGCTCTTGCTCTCGGGCAACTACTTCCAGCAAAAGGGCGCCGGGCCGGCCGTGAGCCTCGACGGCGACCTGAGTGCAGCACAGCTGAATCTCGGGGCGACGCCCCTCTCCTCGGACGTGCGAAGGGTGAGCCTCAACGCGCCGCCGGATCAGAACAACAAGATCTTTGGCGGCAGCGCGACCCTGTCCTGGGAGATCCCCTCTCCCAAATGGCTCGACGTCCTGGACCTGACGGCAATCGGCGCCTGGGAGCGTGTCCAGCGGTCCGACAAGCGCGACGGCGACCTGACGGATGTCGAGTTCCAGCGACAGGATCTGCAGGACGCCCAGGAGCAGGGAAGCGTCGAGGCCTTCGTCGACGTGGAAGCGGGCCAGCTGACGGGTCGGGCCGGCGTGTGGTTCTTCGACGAACGATTCGATACGGATCTCGCGGTCGACTGCCCGATCTGCACCGGCGGCGGCGGGATCAACCGGACGCTCGACATCCGCACCGGCCTCGACGGCAGGAGCTACGGAGTCTACGGGGATGTCGAGTGGAGATTCGACGAGAGCTGGACGCTGAAGCTCGGCGCCCGGTATTCCTGGGACGAGCGAAACGGCTTCGGCGAGCGCCTGAGTCGATTCGGTGGCTTGATCGGCCAGCCCTTCGGCTTCGGGGCCTCGGGCGACGAATGGGACGGTCTGACCGCGCGGGTGAACCTCGAGTGGGGCCCCACCGAGGACAACCTCTTCTATATCGAGCTGGCCCGCGGCTACCGATCGGGCGGACTCAATCTCGGCCTCGACAGCGACCCGAACGTCGGTGCCGACGGCTTCTCGAACATCGTCCTGCCGCCCTACGATCCGGAATACGTCTGGACCTACGAGGCGGGCACGAAGAACGAGTTCCTGGGCGGCGACCTGCGCATCAACGCGACGTTCTTCTTCATGGACTACACCGATCTACAGGTCGCGCAGCCGGTGTTCGGCGTCGTCAAGACGGACAACGTCGCAGAGGTCCAGAATCTGGGCATCGAGATCGAGGGGCACTACTCGCCCATCCCCGACGCGCGATTGGATTACACACTCTCCTGGCAGCACGCGCGGACCCGACGCGGTCTCGCCAACGATCCTATCCAGACGATCCGTGGCGTCGTGACTCGTGACCTACTCCAGGACCTGGGCGGGAATCGCCTGCCCAACGCGCCGGATCTGACCGTGAAGCTCGGGCTGGAGTACGAGTTCCAAATCGGCCGCTACGGCACGCTCACGCCGCGCATCCAGTATTTCTGGCAGGACGAGACCTACTATCGTGTCTTCAACACCGATCTGGATCTCGACGAGTCCCGCCAGATTCTCGACGCCAAGCTGAGCTGGCAGCTGAGCGACGGAATGATCCGCGTCGTCCTGTTCGTGAACAACCTCCTCGACGAGGACATGATAAGAAGGCTCACGCCGATCATCGGATTCGGGGTGCCTGGCAACACACCGCCGCAGCTCCAGCGTCAGAGCACGGCACCTCGCACGGTCGGCATCACGGTCGGCGTCAGCTACTGAGCCCGTCGCCTCGTCGTCCGCGCTAGAACCCGCGCCACTTCAGGCGGAAGCCCGCCGACACCGCAGCCGCGACCCGCTCGAAGTCGTAGTCGTAGCGCGTGAGCCAATTGGTTCCGAGCACGTCCAGCGAGCCGTCGAAGTCGCCGAAGAGGTAGGCGGCCTGCGCCTCGAGGAAGAGCGTGGGAATCCACGTCCCGCGCTCGCGCATCTCCGCTTCCAGGGCGAGTCGTCCGCCGACGCCGTGATGCGTGAGACTGTCGCTCGCGGTTCGCTCGAGCTGGACTCGCGGCAGTGGGCGCGGCCAGATCTCTTCCTCGAACACGCCGCGGACCGTGAGTGACTGCCCCACGTAGTCGACAGACGGTCGCACGACGAGGCTCCAACCCGGTTGTGGAGCGACGAACTCGACGCCAACGCCCACGAACCAACGCCAATGGAAGCGGGCATCGGCGTAGATCACGGGCTCTTTGACGGTCTGCGGACCGATCCCCTCGGCGGAGGCGATCGTGACCCGCCCGTCGAGCGGTACGTAGAGACCGGCATCCACGAAGACCCGCGGCGCGCCCGGAATCGACTCGAGCGTGGGACCGGCGAGCTGGGCAGAGAGCGCGATCGCCCCCTTGATCAGATCGCGTTTCGAGCTGTCGCCAAACGGCTCGAACGAAGGCTCGGGCGGCTGGCCGCGATCGGGCGGGTCGAAAAGTAGCGTCTCGCCGAATACCGACGCCTTCGCACGATGGCCGATCCCGGCGATCCCGAGACCCGCTGCGAGCGTGAGACGACCGCGCTCTTCGCGACGGAGGTTCGGTTCGTCCGTCGAGCTCGATTCGTTCGCGAACGCGACGTGGGGAAGCGTCGCGCACGCCGCCAACAGAGCGCGGAAGACCGCGCGGCGATGCCCATGAGCCTTCGATGTTCGACTGAGGTGGGACGGCATGCTTTCCCTGCGGGTATCCGCGCGCGATACCCCACACGATCTGTGATCCGCTCGCGACGAGACTAGATGATGGGTGCCCAGTTGGGAGAGCCCTCTGCTTCCCCGTGGAAAGCGCTTGCGGCCGAATCCCATCCACGGCCGCCCGCCCGGGGTGAATCGATCCGCCCCTAGGCCGCTCTCTGCGACCACAGAATCGTCGGCGGACGCGCGACGCCTCTAGAATCGCGGCGTAACGAACCTCTGGAAAATAGAGAATCGCATTCCACTCTGCCGAGAAGCAAGTAGAAAAAAAGAGCCCATCTGCCACGGCTTTCGTGGTAGAAGATAGCTTTGGCGGCCCTCTCACCGGGGCGTCAAACCGGGACAGAGGGGATTCATCGATGCGATTCGGTCGACGAGATCGCGGTGCTACGGGCATTCTCGCCCGCATTCTTCTTTCTACTCTTGGTGTGGTTCTCGCGATGGCGCTTGCCGGCCTGGCCGCGAGCCCATCGATCGCCCAGGAGCGCGCGATCTATCGCCTCGACCTGACCGCCCAGATCGACGCCGCGGCGACCGGGTCCGCCGGCGGCAGCGCGATTCCGGACGGCTACCTCGTGATCGATCACGACGGCGCCGGCAACGTCGCCCTCCAGCTCGGCAGCTGGGTCTCCGGCGACGTCGACCTCACCTTCGGCAACGGCGAGACGACGAATGATCACTTCGCGGTCGCGCTGGCCGGCGCCACCGGCACGCTCACAGGCACCCTCGCGAGCGGAACGATCGTCTGGTCGACCGACGCCTACGTCTACCGCACGTTCGGCACCCGAACGTGTACCCAGGCCGCCGACGGCCAGCGCTGCTCGACCGATCCCGACATGGGCGCATCGGGCGCCGGCGTGTTCGTGATCCTCCAGCCCGGGATCACGAACACGACGCCGGCCGGCCCGACGGGTGGCCTGCCCCTCCCGGCGCCCGTCGCACTGCCGACGATGGCGCTCAGCGGCTCGAGCCTGACGGCCTCCCTCGCCGACTTCGTAGATCTCGGGGCGGGCGTCTCGACAGACCTCACGATCGAGGCCACCCGGATCGACACGCCCTCGGCCGAGAAGGTCATCATCGATCTCGACCCGACCACGAGCACCGAGATCATCACGGGCACACCCGTGATCAACACGACGCCTCTCGACGGATTCGTCACCCTCGAGATCGACGGAACGGACGTGACGCTGCTCGGCTCCAGCTGGTTCTTCTCGGTAAACTGGCTCGACTGGGGCCCAACGCAGGTCGGCCCGGGAAGCTTCAACGGCCGCTACAGCATGTTCCAGCTCGCGGGCGGCTCCGGCACGCTCACGGGTACCTCCGCCTCCGGCTCGATCATCTGGGACGTCTTCTCGCCCTCGCGTCTCGCGCTCGAGACGAGCGGCAAGATGTGCACCCAGCCGGCGGACGATGGCCTCTGCACGTCGGATCCGGATTTCTTCCTGGTACTCGGCGATCCCGTGCCGGCCGGTCCGACCGTCGTTCGAGCGAATATGGTCGACTTCACGGACTTCACGCTCGGGGACCTGACGCTCTCGGCATCGAGCGTGAGCTCGACGGTCTTCGGCTTCAACGATGATGGCATCGCCGGCAATGGTGTCTTCAACAACCAGTTCGACGGCGACGTCGTTCCCGTCCCTGAGCCGGGTCTCTTCACCGGGCTCGCCGCCGGCCTGGTCGCCTGTGGCGCGCTCTCGCGCTCGCGACGGAGGTAGGCTCGCGAGCTCCGATTTCCGCTGTCCTGTCACGGCGGAGCACGACGGGCGCGACCGCCCGGAATGAGTTGTTGGCAGGGATCCTATTCCAACCTGGGAGGGGAATGAGGTGATCAGAATGTTGCTGCACGAAAAGCTGACTGCGATGAAGCGAGGCCCGTTGCGGGCGGCTTCGATTCTGGCGATCGGGATGGTCCTGATCGCGAGCGGTGTCCACGCGAGCCCGGTGGGCCTGCAATATGACGTCAACTTCGACGACTTCGGTGTCGTTGGCGGCGCCGATCTCGATCAGACGGTGACCTTCGACGGGACGACGAAGACGATCGGGGACGTCACGCTCAGCGAGCAGGCCCGCTTGCTGCCGGACGGAACCGAGCTGATCGAATTCAACATCTCCGCGAGCCAGCCGCTCGTCGATCTGTCCAGCAATACCCGATCGGACTGGCGAATCGGCTTCGACAACATCGTCTACGGCGATGGCTTGACGAGACAACGAAGCGCGTTCATTCTCGGCTTCACGGCCGGCGGGAGCTACATCACGGCGTCCCCGCTGACCCAATCGTTCGTGGTCGGCACCCATCCGATCGACGGCCATCCAATCATCTCGCTCATTCCCCAGCACCCGAGCCTCCCGGGTCCGGGCGACAACGTCGGGGCGAGCTCGGGCGGCTTCGCGACCTTCGACAGTCTGCTGGACATCTACATCGGGGATGCGACGCTCGCCGAGCAGATCGACGGGATCCAGATCGCGATGGTCGTGCCGGAGCCGGGCACCGCGCTCCTGATGGGCCTCGGCCTGGCCGGACTCGCGGGCTCACGGAGGCGCCGCGCCTAGACGCGCTCGGGGATCGACACGCCCGTCCTCCGACGGGCCCCCTCGACGACGCGATGCGATGAAGGTTCGTAGGGCACTACGATCGCGTCGCCCGGCGTTCGTGCGCCCCCCATGCCCTGGCGGCACGGGGGGCGCGTCTGCTGGCGGGTTCGCCCCCCGGCCTCGCTGTTGGCGCGTACGATAACCCGCCTCGACGCACGTCGACCCGGGTTATCGTACGCGCCAACAGCGATCGCTCCGCGAGACGCCGATTCCCCGAACGGTCGATCGGCTCGCACGGTGGAACGACGACGAGTCGAGACCATGACCCCCGACGCTCTCGAGACACGCGACTTCCCGCCGCCGCCTGCCGACCTCGCCGCGTACCGAGCCGCGCTCTCCGCCTGGCTCGATGCTCATCACGACGCGCTCGCCCCGAAATACGATCCGCCGGGCGAGCTCGACCAGCACGTGGACCAGATGCAGCGTGTGAAGCGACTCCTTTGGGACGCGGGCTTCATGCAGTGCGGCTGGCCCACGCGCGTCGGCGGCCGCGGCGGCTCTCCGATGATGCGGATCGAGCTCGGCGCCCAGATCGCCGCGCGCGACTACGCCGACCCCGGACTCTTCTCGCTGATCGAGGTGCTCGCACCGACGGTGATCGACTTTGCGCCGACGGAGCTCGCGGCGGAGATGATCCCGCTGCTGCTCTCCGGCCGCGAGATGTGGTGTCAGGGCTTCTCGGAGCCCGGCTCGGGAAGCGACCTCGCGGCGCTCGCCTGCCGCGCGACGCCCAAGGAAAGCGACCGCGGGACCGCGACAACCTGGGTCGTGAACGGCCAAAAGGTCTGGACCAGCCTCGCGCAGTTCTCCGAGCGCTGCGTTCTGCTCACACGCACCGGCACGCCCGAGTCCCGCCACCGCGGGATCACGGCCTTCTTCGTCGACATGGACACGCCCGGCATCTCGGTCGCGCCGCTCGAGATGATGAACGGCGAGCTCGAGTTCGCGGAGGTCTTCTTCGACGACGTAGAGGTCCCCGCGGATCGCATCTTCGGCGGCGTGAACGGCGGCTGGGCCGTCGCGATGAGCATCCTCCCCTACGAACGCTCCTCCTGCTTCTGGCAGCGCATCGGCTACCTCTACACCCGCCTGCAGAAGCTGGTCGAGCGGGCCCCCGACGACGATCGCGCAGCCGCGGCGCTCGGGGAGGCCTACGCCGAGCTCCACGCCCTGCGCTCCCGTTCGCGGGTGACCCAGCACAAGCTCGCGAACGAGGGCACGATCGGCGCCGACACGTCGATCGACAAGGTGCTGATCGCGTCGGCCGAGCAGAGCCTCTTCGATACGGTGCGCAGGCTGCTGCCCGGCGTGGTCGAGTTCGACGACTCGCCCGATGGGCAGAGCTGGCGCCTCGAATTCCTCTATTCGCGCGCGGCGTCGATCTACGGCGGCACGGGGGAGGTCCAGCGCGACATCATCTCGCGCCGCCTGCTCGATCTCGGAGATTTTCGATGATCGACGCCGAGGATCGCGCGCTACTCGAGAAATCCGTCGAGGCCGCCCTCGCCGACGCCGAGCCCGGCGGCGACGTGGATGCGCTGCTCGCCGAGCTCGACTGGGCCGACCTGCTCGACGCGGAGCCCGCGGACGCGATCGACATCGTCTTCCGCGCCCTCGGTTCGGTCGACGTCCGCTCGTCGGCCCTCGACGACGTGCTGCTCCACGCTCTCGGCATGCCGCCACGCGGCGATCTCGCGGTCGTCCTCCCTGCGTTCGGAACGTGGAGCCCACCCGGCCACGACGTGACCACGACGGGCGGTAGGATCGAAGCGAGCGGACTCGTGACAGGGCGCGGCGCGCGAGCGAGCGAGCTCCTCGTCGTGTGCGGCCCCGAAGACGCGCCCCGCGCCGCGACGATCGCGGCGGCCGATGCCGAATGCGCGGGTATCACGGGTGTCGACCCCGCCTTCGCCTATCAATCGTTCCGATTCGAAGGCCATCCGTCGGAAATCACGCCGCTCGAAGCCACCCGTTGGAGCGAAGCCGTCGCCCTCGCCCGCCGCGCCCTAGCCACCTGGATCGCAGGCGCGAACCGCACCATGCTCGAGATGGCGCGAACCCACTCTCTCGAGCGTGAGCAATTCGGTGCACCGATCGCCCAGTTCCAGGCCGTTCGCCACCGCCTC
Organism: Myxococcota bacterium; assembly: GCA_965223565.1. GTDB lineage: Bacteria > Myxococcota_A > UBA9160 > UBA9160 > UBA4427 > UBA4427. The sequence goes on from CBDCWV010000016.1 coordinate 880,485, forward strand.
TCCGAGGCGCTCGTCGCCGTCGAGTCGACCGAGGCCTGCCTCGTCTCCGCGCGCGACGAGCCGAACGAGCAGACCGCCGCGATGGCCAAGGCGCTCGCCTCGCGCAACGCACGGATCGTCGCGCGCCATTGCCAGCAGGTCCTCGCCGGAGTGGGCTTCACGACCGAGCACGCCTTCCACCGCTTCCTCAAGCGCGTGATGGCCCTCGAAGGCCTCCTCGGCACGGCGGACGCGATTCTGCTCGAGGTCGGCCGTCGGCTCCTCGAGACGCGACGGGCACCCACGTTGATCGAGCTCTAGGAACCACCCCGCCACGGAGACCGACATGATCGGCACGAACCCTTCGCTCGAGGCACTCGCCGAGGCGTTCCAGGCCTGGATCGAAGAGCGCGCGGACGATCACCGTGCACTGAAGACGCTCCCCTACGAATATGCCGAACGTTATGCGCCGCTCTGCAGACTACAGAGCGAGCTCTACGACGCGGGCTGGGCGCGCTACGGCTGGCCCGAGGAGTACGGAGGCCTCGGCGGCACGGTGCTCCACCGTGCTCTCGTGCTCGACCTGCTCGCACGCAACGGCTACCCCGCGAGACATTTCTTCGAGCACCTCGAGATCCTGCCGCCCGCGCTCAGCCGCTTCGCGCGACCCGAGCTGGCGAAGGCGCTGATCCCGCCGACGCTACGCGGCGACGTGCTCTGGTGTCAGGGCTTCTCGGAGCCGACGGCGGGGTCCGACCTCGCGAATCTCAAGACGACGGCCCGACTTACGGACGAGGGCTATCGGCTCGACGGTCACAAGATCTGGACGACCTGGGCCGGCTGGTCGACCCACCTGCTGGTCCTCGCGCGAACCGGCAGCCAGGAGTCTCGCCATCGCGGCATCTCCGCCTTCGTGACGCCGCTCGACGTCCCGGGCCTCGAGGTGGGCAGGATCCGCCAGTCGAACCAGCACGACGAGCTCGCAGAGGTCTTTCTCGACGACGTGCTCGTGCCGCAAGACAGTCGCATCGGCGAGGAGGGCGACGGCTGGGCGGTCGCCATGCACATCCTCGCGGGCGAGCGCGGAAGCTTCGCCTGGCTGCGCTCGAACGAGATCTTCGTGAAGCTCGAACGAATCGCGGCGCAGGCCGGGGCCGAGCACGACGGCCGGCTGGGCGAATCGCTTGCGCGTCTGCTGGCCGTCCGCTGTCGGACTCGCCCCGTCCTCGAGAAGCTCGCGCGCGGCGAGGCCCCGGGACCCGAGTCCTCGGTCACCAAGGCCGGTCTCATCGACACGGAACAGCAGTTCTACGACACCGTGCGAGCGATCCTCGCCGGGGGTCTCGACCTCGGTACGAGTGAAGACATCCTCGAGTGGCAAGAGCGCTACCTCTATTCGCGCGCCGGGAGCATCTACGGCGGCGCGCGACCGATCCAGCTGAACGTGATCGCGAGGCAGCTCGTCGGAGGCGACGGCCAGATCGATGCGGACGCCAGCGAAGACGAAGCGATGATGCGTCGGAGCGTGGCGGAGGCGATCGAGAAGACGGAGCGCGGACGCGAAGCGCTCGACGGACTCGACTGGTGGTCCTTCGCGGCGACGCCCGAAGACGAGTTCGGTCGCACGGCGTTCAGCAGCTGGTTCGAAGAGCAGGGGCGCGCACTGGCAACGAGTCCGGCGCTCGCCGGCATCTGGGTCGCTCCGGTCGTCGCGAAGCTAGGCCTCGAGGCGGGCCGGGTCGCGGTGGGCTGGGCGGCGCGCGAGGGCGACGAGCGGAGGCTCGTCGTCGGCTTCGAGCCGGGCGAGACGACGCACCTGGTCGTCCCGGACGAGGGCGGATACCTCGTGCTCGCCGCCGATTCCGCCGTGGAGCAGCCTTCGAACGCGCTCGATTCGGGGCTCGTCCGCTGCTTGGTGGCGGGCACTTCGGCGGCGGAGTTCGTAGCGGTCGATGCACGGGACCTCGCGCACGCCCGTGATCTGGCGATGATCGCCGCGGCGCTCGAGATCGGTGGTGCGGGTGTGGCACTTCTCGAGGCGGCAGTCCGACATACGAAGGAGCGCGAGCAGTTCGGCCAGCCGCTCGCCGCCCTCCAGTCGGTCCAGCACCTCCACGCCGAGAGCCATATCGAAGTCTCGACCGCCCGCGCACTTTCCCGGGCCGCGCTCGAGGAGTGGAGCCAGGGCGACGCAAGCGCGATCGCGCGGTCGGCCAAGCTCGTCGCCGGCCGCACCGGTCTGCGCCTCGCACAACGCGCGCTCCAGTGCTTCGGCGCGATCGGCTTCACCGACGAGCACGTGCACCACCTCTATTCCCGGCGCATGCACACGCTCGACGCGCTCCTCTCGACGTCGGATGCCCTCGCCGAGTCCCTCGGCGCTGAGCTCCGGAGGAGCGGACGCGCTCCGCGCGGCATCGAGATCTACCACTCGGCCACAGACGCCGCCGTCTGAGTCGGACGTGACCTTCGTTGCGAACGGCGCGACGAGGGGGTAGACAGGACTGAGATGATCCGGCGCACGCCGAATCTCGCTGGGCCGGGCTCGGGTGGGACGCTCGGCTCGACGAGGCGGAACGCGATCGACGTTCGATTCGCGAGGAGTGGCCCGCTCGGAGAGCAACGGAGGCTTCGACGCCGGATCGGCGGTCGGACGACCCAGAAATCATGACCATCAAGGACAAGGCGGCCATCGTCGGGGTCGGCGCAACGCCCTACTACAGGCGGGGGCAATCGTATCCCGAAGACGAGCTCTCGATGGCCTGCACCGCAATCCTGTCGGCGCTCGAGGACGCTGGTCTCACGATCAAGGACCTGGACGGATTCTCGATCTACTCGAACAGCTGCGATCCCGCGACGGTCGGCGCGCAGCTCGGTGTTCCCGAGATCCGCTGGGCGACGACCACCACCTCGGGCGGTGGAGGCTGTGCAGGCGCGCTCGGTGTGGCGGCCGCCGCCGTACACGGGGGTCTCGCGAACTGCGTCGTCAGCCTGATGACGCTGCAGCAGCTGAACAAACGACTGGGTGGGTCGGCGGTCGGCGGCATGCTCGCCTATGCCATGACGTCGGATGCCGGGGGGAGCCCTTACGGCAGCAGCGGAATTCCTCCGTCGGCCGCATTCACCGCCAACAACGGTCTGCTCGCGCCGGGGCACAGCTTCGCGCAGCTGGCCCAACGCCACATGTATCTCTACGGAACCCAACGCGAGCATTTTGCCGAGGTGTGTATCTCCACGCGTGAGAATGCGATGAAACGACCGACGGCGCTCCGGCGAACCGAGCTGACGCTCGACGACTACTTCAATGCGCGCATGATCTCCGACCCACTCTGTCTGTTCGACTACACGATGGAGAGCGATGGGGCGGTCGCCGTCATCACGGTCTCGGCCCGCCGAGCCCGCGACCTGCGTCAACCGCCCGTCTACATCATGGGGTCGTGTCATGGCGGCTCGGGTCGCTGGGGTCCAGCGATCTTCCGCTACTTCCAGACACCCGACGATGAGTTCGCGTCCTCGGGGCATCGTCCCGTTGCGAAGCGGCTCTACGAGCTCGCCGGGGTCGGGCCGGCGGACGTCGATGTGGCCCTGCTCTACGACCACTTCTCGCCGATGGTGATCATGCAGCTCGAGGACTACGGGTTCTGTCCGATCGGGGAAGGCGGCCCCTTCGTCGCGGATGGCCACATCCGCTTCGGCGAGGGGTCGATTCCGGTGAATACGCACGGCGGCAATCTCTCGGAGGCGTACATCATCGGAATGACGCACGTGCGAGAGGCAGTCGAGCAGCTTCGCGGCACCGCCATCAACCAGGTGGCCGACGCCGAGATTGCGCTCGTCACCGGTGGGCCGGCGGGCCTGCCCGTGTCCGGCGCCCTGCTGCGACGTTAGTGGAGGATCGAATCATGGCCGAGACAGAATCCTTCGGCGAAGTCGTCCAGGGAGTCTTCCCCTCGCTTCTCACGCAGACGCACGCGGACGAGGCGACCCAGCCCTTCTGGGACGCGGCACGCGAAGACCGGTTGATCGCGCCACGATGCGTGAATTGCGGGACGTTTCGACTACCGCCGAGCTCGTTCTGCTTCGAGTGTCAGCACCGCCGAGTCGAGTGGGTCGAGCTCCCGGGTACGGGCACGATCTACACCTTCACGGTCGTGCGACACCCGCTCCACCCGGATCTCGCGCCCGTTGTCCCCTACGCGTCGGGGGTCGTCGAGCTCGACGGGACCCAGGGCGCCGGCGCGCGCATGCTGGTGAATATCATCGACTGCGACGTCGATTCGATCGCAATCGGCGATCCGGTCGAGATCGTCTGGGACCACGTCAACGACGAGATGACGACCCCGCGGTTCCGGCCGCGACGCTGAGGGGGCCGACGGGCTGCTCTCTCGAGGAAATCGCCGCCAGGAGGCTACCTTTGGCCGTCGAGCCGGTCGGCGGCAGCCTCCAGAGTGCGGACTACGGCTTCCCATCGCTCCAGGAGGCTCGATGAGTTTCGCCTCGCATGCGCCGCGCCGGCGGCATGCTTTCCAGGAGGAAAAGAGACATGGATATGATCTGGGCGAACTCTGGAGACTCCCACTTTCTCGAGCCCGAGGATCTGTGGCGGGAGAACCTGCCGTCCCATCTCGCGGAGCTGATGCCGCGGAGCGAGAAGGACCCCGACGGTAAGTACGAGACGGTCCACGTCGATGGCCAGCGCTTTCGACGAAGGCTCCCGAGTCCCAAGCTCGCGGAGTTTCGGGAGTCGAGCAGTCGTGCGCCCGGTGCGCGCGACGCGGTCAAGCGGCTCGAAGATCTCGACCAGGAAGGCATCTGGGGAGAGGTCGTGTTTCCGTCCCTCGGCATGTGGAACGCGTCGTTTCGGACGCGCGAGGCGCTTCGAGAGGCGATCAGGGTCTCGAACGATTGGGCGCACTCGGAGATCATGAAGGCATCGCCACGCCTCGTCCCGACCGCGCAGGTCTCGCAGCTCTCGATCGACGATGCGGTTACGGAGGTCGAGCGCACGGCGGGCATGGGCTTCAAGGTCGTCTTTCTCCCGACGGCCCCGCCGCCCTACGTCAAGGACTACCACTACGACGACTGGGAGCCCTTCTGGACCACGTGTGAAGCGGCGAACATGGTCGTCGCCTTCCACATCGGCTCGGATCCGGTCGATCTCGCTGCCGGCGAGACCATCGGAATCACCTATCGCGGTCCGGGTGGAGCGGTACTCAACTACACGGAGACGACGTTCTCCGGGCAGCGGGCGACGATGAAGATGGTGGCGTCGGGAGCGCTCGATCGACATCCGAGCCTCAAGATCCTGATCTCGGAGGGCGGCGCGACCTGGGTTCCCTTCCTCGGCGATCGCATGACCGAGGGCTACCGCCAGCACCACATGATGGCGTTCCCGAAGCTGTCCCGATCGCCCAAGGAGATCCTGTACGAGCAGGTCTACGCCTCCTTCCAGCACGACGAGACAGCGATCGCGGCCGTGACCGCCATGGGCTATCGAAACGTCATGTGGGGCAGCGACTATCCGCACATGGAGGGGACCTACGGGCACACCCAGGAGACGCTGCACGAACTCTTCGATGGTGTCGACGACGACACACGTTACCGGGTGACGGTGGGTGCGTTCCTCGATCTCTTCCCGGAGGTCGGAGCTCCGCCGGCACTCGAGGCGGCCTAGCGCTGTCCGCGCGCCGAGACCCGCCGACCCAGCGGATGGAGACTGCCGGGGCGGCGGCCGAAGCCGCGCCCGGTCATGATGGCGCGTGAGCGCACCGCAAATGGAGCCGCTTCAGCCGACGATCTTGCGCTCGCGGAGGTCGGCGATCGCCGAATCGGTGTAACCGAGCTCGGAGAGTAGGTCGTCGGTATGCGCGCCGGCGAGGACGCCGGGCTTCGCCTGGGTCGACGATCTCGAGAAGCGCGCGAGCGGCGCCAGCCGCGCATGGGCGTCGAAGGTCGGATGGACGACGTCGGCCAGGTAGCCCGAGGCCCGCCCGAATTCCTCGCTCAGCAGGAGATCTTCGATGCCCTCGGTTGCGACGGCGACGCAGCCGACGTCGGCCGCCAACATTCGCGCCTCCCATTCCTGCTTGCCGCGAGCGGCAAAGACGTCGGTCAGGATCTCGACCAGCGCCGCGTCGTGCTCGGTGCGTCGCTCCGGCGTCGCGAAGCGATCATCGGTCGCCAGGTCGACTTCGGATACAAGTGCCGCCACCAGCGCTTCCCACTCGTGCTCGGCCGGCGCGGCGAGGAAGATCCAGCCATCTTTCGCATCGTAGACGCGATAGAGAGCCGACAGGCCCCGCAGCTCCGCGTCCGGCGTGGGCGCCGCCGGAGCGCCCGGATACACGACGGCCTCGCCGGACATCGCGTGGACGTTGGTCCGGAGCATGGTCGCACTGATCTCTTGCCCACCGGCGCCCCTTGCCCGCGCAACCAGCCCGAGCGTCAACGCCGTCGCGACGCCCAGTGCCGCAAAGCCGTCCGCCTGGGCGTGAACGACGGTGCCCCCCAACGCGAGCAGTCTGGCACCAGACCGTACCTGCTCGAGATCGACCTCGTCTACAGCGTGAAGCAGTGGATCGATATTCGCGCGCGTGATACCCGCCGCCGCGCCGAAGCTCGGTGCGTAGGCCGGCCGATGCCCATCCGGTCCGCCATTGCCATAGCCCTGGGCATTGACATAGACGACGTCGGGGTTGAGGGCGCGGATTCGTTCGTACCCGAGCTCGAGGCGCTCCGCGACCCCTGCCCGAAAACCCTGCATCACGACATCCGCACGCTTCGCGAGCGCGTGAACCAATTCGAGACCTTCGGGCGTCGAAAAGTCGATGCAGACGCTCTCCTTGCCCTGCATCACCTTCGCGCCGCCCGCCTCGGGAAAGGGCACCATCGTTCGGATCGCATCACCCTCGAGCGGCTCGACCTTGATCACTCGGGCACCCAGATCGGACAGCAGCGTCGATCCGTAGGGCGCTGCGTAGAGTCCCGCGATCTCGAGGATCGTGATCCCCTCGAGCGGCATGCCAGTGAGCGTCGTCTCTGCGGAATCGGCCTGGGATCGCCCCTGCTGGCGGTCGCGCGTCGCGTCGTGTTCGCCGAGCCGGGGGGCCGAGCGCCCGAGCGAGGCGGGCGTTGCGGCCAGGTCGAAGAGCGCACCGGGCTGGCGCACGACGCCCCGTTCGGCGTCTTCGATCTCGACGACGAAGCCTTCCGCGAGCAGTTGTCGGTGGTCCAGCACTTCCGGACCGATCCGAAACTCCTCGGCGAAGACATTCGGATCCTCCTCGAAGATCGCCTGCCACTCGGCCAGGGTCTTGCTGCGAACCCTTTCGAGCATCATCGACCAGGCCGCCGATCGCTTCGCTTTGTCTTCCAGGCGCGGAAAGCCTTTCCACTTCGGATCCGTGAACAGCTGCGCAAGCTCCAACGCCTCGATCAGCGCCTGGAAGAGCCGCGGGGCAACTTGTGCGAACTGCAGCCAGTGGCCGTCCTTGGTCAGGCCGACCAACAGGAAGAAGGAGAACGGTCCGGTCGGAATACCGTCCGCGTCGTAGTTCGGCACCCGCTGGAAACCGCCCGGCCACTTCTGGTCGACCAGATGCTCGAACCAGCCCCAGGTGTCGAGCGCCGTCAACGCCTGAGCCAGGCTCGTCTCGACGTGCTGGCCGAGCCCGCTCGATTCGCGTTCCAACAACGCCGCGAGCGTCGCGTGGAGCGCGACCTGAGAGGCGGAGAAGGAACACCAGGGGGCCGCCAGCATCGGTGGTCGGCCGAACGGGATGATTCGGGCGAAGCCCTGCATCAGGCCGATCTTCGCGGCGACGAGCCCTTCGTATCCCTTGATCCCCGAGGCCGGCCCGAGGCGGCCGAAGCCGCTGATCGACGTGTACACGAGCCGCGGATTCGCGGCCGCAAGCGCGTCGTATCCGAGCCCGCGACGCTCGAGCGTGCCCGGGCGGAAGGTCTCGATCAGGACGTCCGCCGACTCGGCGAGGTCGCGAACCGCCTGCTGACCCGCTCCCGTTCTCAGGTCTGCCTCGACGCTCTGCTTGCCGCGTGCCCACGCGGCGAAGGCCGGATGGGCACGCAGCGACGCCCCGCCCGGCGGCTCCACCCACAAGACCTCGGCACCGAAGTCCGCGAAGAGCTGGCTCACCTGGGCGCCTACACGGTTCGGTGAGAGATCGACGATGCGAAGCCCGTCCAGTGCGCCCACAGCCCTGCACCTCGGGTCCCGTTCATGGCTCGCGCGAACGTGAACCCATCTGAAGCGTCGTGAGTGTGGACACTTCGGACTGGCCCTGCCACCCCTGCGTCGACGAAGCCAGTGGCGCACGCAAGAGCGCGAATTCGTCGCATTGGATCCCCTCCCCATGGAGATCGTCCGTTCATCCATCGCGTCGGCTTGCGAGCCAATCGAATCTCGAACGATTTCGATCGGTCGGCGCGGGGTGGATCGGTAGATCGTGGCGGCTTCCGCACCTCAGCGCGCTCCGGACGACCCCGCGTCGAGCCAGCCCCGTTCGCGCAGCTGCCGGTCGTGAAGGCGACCGAGCAAGAGCAGCGCGGAGATCGCTCCGACCATCGCCAGGAACATGTCCCATTGCGTGTCCCAGGGATCCCCCTGCGTCCCAAGGAACGAGTCTGCGCCGGCGCCCATCGCAACGGCCGCCCACCATTCGAGCATTTCGTAGAAGGCGCTGAATGCCAGAGGCAGGGCCGCGCAAATCAGAAACAGCCAGCCGCCCACACGCAAGGGCGTACGCCGCAACAAGATCTCCCGGGCCAGGATCGCAGGCATGAAGCCCTGCGCGAAATGTCCCAGTCGATCGTAGTGATTGCGCGCGAGGCCGAAGAGATCCTTCACCCAATCCCCGAGCGGCACCTGGGCGTAGGTGTAATGCCCACCCAACGACAGAATCGCGCAGTGAAGAAAGATCAACGTGAGCAGCAGCGGAGTCAGGGGGAATCGTTCCCGCGTCCCGCTCAGGAGCGGAATCGCGATCATGACCGGCGCCACCTCCATCCACCAGGTCGCGCGATCATGGGGACCAATGCCGCTCAGCAACAGACCGAGGATCGTAACCCCGAGCCCGGCCCAGAGGATCTGCGAGTCGTTTCGTTTCTGCATGGATCGAGACTAGTCGATCCGAGGAGGCAACGGACGTGGATTACACACCGGCCTCAACTGGACGGCTGCCTTTGATTGAAAAACTGCGGTTGTCATTCATCGACATATCCCGGTTCTCGGGACCACACATCAACACGTGGTCTCTTCCCGAACTGGAGGTATTTCGCCGATGCCGGACAAGATGTCGAGAACGAATACGATTGGACCGAAGATCGAGCAGGAGCTGAGGATGCCATTCGAGCACCGCATTCGGCGCCCAAGGACTCATGCGCTGCAATCCTCGGCGCTCGCAGTCATCGTCGTGCTTCTGCAGACGAGCGCGACCGTTGCCGCAACCTTCGAGCTGGATTACCGGCCGCCCGGAACGTCGATTCGAGAGTTCTTCCGGGGTCCGGATCTGCTGGGCTCGGAAGCAACGATCGAGACGGAGCTCGGGGATGTCGAAGTCGACAACGATCTGGAGTTCAACCACGTCAGACCAACGATCGAAGTGCTCTCCCCGGTCACTTTCGAAGTGGAAAGTCTATCGCCGGTCGTGCGGCACGGTGAATTCGAAATTCTCATTCATGAATGGGACCTCACGGAGCGGCTCCCGATCGCGGCCCAGAACGTGCCGGAGATCTCGGCAATCACTGACGAGATTCGACTCACGGTTCCGGGCGGCGGATTTGCCTACACCTGCTGCCTCGAGTCCAATGTGAGGACATTCGAGGGACGGTCTACACCGATCCGGGTGCTGAATCGCATCTCCTACACGACGCCGCTGGGCGACGTCGTGGCCGAGGATGTCGCCGCCGACGTCGTCGTGGCACTCACCCTGCCCGTGGACCATCTCGGACGATTGATCGTTTCGAGGACGCTCGTTCGGCTCGAAGTGACGTACGAATCCGAGAGGCAGGTCGTGAGCGGAACGGATCCGATTTCCGGATTGCCGCTCGAGCTCCGATTCGGGCTGGAGGGTCCGATTGCGACCGCCCCGATCGTTCCCGAGCCGGGAACCGGCTTTCTGCTCGGCCTCGGCCTCTCGCTGCTCGCCGCTAGGCGTCGTCGTCGCGGGGATCGACTCGAGCGTAACGACTGACGGCGGTCGGCTCGCCATGCGGCAGCAGATACCACATCGAAGGGCGGTCAGGGTAGCTTCCTCTCCAACAGATCCCTCCCCGACAGGCGGGGCTCGTACGTGCGGAGGTCGCCGCGGTACGGCCCACGAATGATCGCACGGGCAAGTCACATACCGACACTCTCGTGAAACGATTCACAGACCGTGCACCCGGCGCTTCGTACATTGGGGGCCGAGTCACGGAGAAATGAGCATGTCGATCGAGAGTCTGATCCGCGCGCGCGATGCGCTCGTTTGCCTTGCCCTGGGCTGCCTACTGCCGACCCAAACCCTGGCCATCACGATCGAGATTCGCGATGTCGGGTCGCCGCCGCTCACGACGAGCGAACGCCGGGCCGTCGAGCGAGCCGCAGCACAGTGGGAGGCCCACTTCGACGATCCGATCACGATCCGAGTCGATCTAGGATGGTCGGACGAGCTGCCCGAAACGGTGGGCGCGCGCACACGCCTTGCTTTCGTTACCCATCCCTACTCGGCGGTCCGGCAGGCATTGCTCGACGATGCGAACACGCGCGAGGAGCGCGATGCGGCCGGGCTCTTGCCGCGCGGCGAAATTCGCGTATGGACTCCTTCGGGCGATCCCGACGAGACCCGAGACTTCGTAACACTCTCCTCAGCGAACGCCAAAGCGCTCGGTCTGGGAACGGGTCGCGACCCGCGCTACCCGCAACCGCCGGAAGGGCGGGACGTGGCCATCGACATGAATCGTGGCCGAACCGACGTCTTCGACTATGACGCAACCGACGGGATCTCACCGGGACTCGCTGATTTCGAGAGCCTCATAGCGCACGAAATCGGCCATGCCCTCGGCTTCTCGACAGGGATCGAGACACAATCCAATCTCGCCGACGAGACGATCTTTCCTTCCGTTCTGGACCTCCGGCTCTTCTACCTCCGTGATTCGCACCACGATCTCGGTGTCCACCGTCGCTACTTCAAGCAGGGGCCGATGGAATACGACGACGGTCTCCTCCGCGAGATCCCGATGTCCTTCGGCACACGCGTGCATGATCCCCACTGCGACGTGCCCGACGCGCGCTGTCAAGCGGGCCATTGGCGCGATGGTGGCGACGCGATGATGTCACCCATTCTGCGTCGCGAGCAGATCCTCCGACTCCGACCGACCGACCTCAATGCCGTCGACCGGATCGGATTCGATCGCTATGTCAGCCTGGCAACGACAGTCGTCGGCACGAATTGGGTCGTGATTCGCTGGCTAGACTTCGAAGGCGATCTGCCGCAATCCGATTGGCCATGGGAGGGATGGCAAGCTGCGCAGATGGGCGGAGCGGAAGAGATCTCGTGGGAGCCGGATCAGGCCGACTCGAATCCCTTTGAGGGCGGCATCTGGACGGTCCCGCTTGCCGTCGACTTCGATTTGCCATTGCTCGGTCGCGGCGAGGCCGTCGGGCTCTTCACGCTCAGGGAGCAGGAGCCGAATCGAGTCGAGGTGTTCGACTTGAAGCCCGTCGAGAGTGGGTTCGAGATGCTCGGCGGAGGCGAACCTCTCGAACACCTGCCCCATCGACTGACGGAGTTCGTCCTGGCGGGTAGAGCCGATGCTTGCGACTTCCGATTCCGTGCCACGCTCTCCACCGGAGGCGCCGAGCTGGATTCGACGATCGGCGAGCTCGGTGGCTTCCGGATTCCGGGCGTCATCGATTGTCACTCGGATGGCTTCGGGACACAGGGAGACCTGGACATCGATGCCCGCATCGTGCTGGAGCTGGCACTCGAGGCGCCGATCGAATTTGGTGACGAGACGGCCAGGTCGCTCCGGCTCAAATGGGCGCCCGAGTCCCGCGATTCGGTCGTTCGCGCGGTCGACCCCGAGGCCTTCGATTTCGAGCCCGCGTTCTGAGCCCCAAAAGGCGGCTCCCAGATCGAATACGCGAGCGAGCCGGAGCGCCCGCCCGCGCGAGCCGTTCGGAGGGTCGTGTGGGAGAGCTGCATGGGTCGGCCGTTCCGGGGTCGCCATCCCCGACGCCCTGGGCGCTCCCATGCACGGGTTCGGCAATCGATGTCTCTGTGGACCACTTCACTGAGTGCGCTCGTGCGCCGGCGCAGATTGATCTCATCCATAGAGGAGGTCACTTGATGCGCCGGTTCTCATCCCTCGTTACTCGCGCTCCCCTGCTGCTGCTCGGCCTGATGAGCTCCACGGTCGCAATGGCCGATACGCTCTACGTCTGTCCCGCTTGTCCCTATACGACGATCACGTCGGCGATTCTCGCCGCGGACCCGGGCGACACGATCAACCTCTTCTTCACATCCGCGCACACCGAGGCGGACATCATCGTCAACAAGGATCTCACGATCGAAGGGAGTGCCTCCGACCCGCCAATCGTCCAAGCCGCGACGATCCCCGACACCGGTGCCGGCCGGGTCTTCACGATCCTCGACGGCGTGAGTGCCACGCTTCGAAACTTCACGATTCGACACGGAGACGTCTGGCCACAAAACGGCGGTGGCGTTCGCATCCACGCGTCGAGCGACCCCACTTCCGTGGTCACGATGGAGAACATGAGGATTGTCGAGAGCCGCGCGGCCAACGGTGGCGGGATCGCCAACGAGGCAAATCTGCGACTGACGGACTTCAGCGTGAACGAAAACCACGCTCGCTCGTCACGGGGCAGTGGAATTCACAACACCGGAACGCTCGAGCTCGTGGACGGAACGGTCTCCTTCAACCTCCGAACCGTGCGCGGCGGCGGAATCTACAATGCGGAGGGAGCGAGCCTTTCGATCGACGGCGTGTCCATCAACAACAACGACGCGGCTTCTGGCGGCGGCATCTACAGCCGGGGCGCCATGTCGATCAGCCGTTCGAATATCAACAGCAATCAAGCAGACGACGAGTACGGCGGAGGTATCTACAACAGCGCGGACTCACTCGTCGTCATCAGCGACGCGTACGTGTTCCAGAACCGTCTCGCGGCGTCCTTCAACTCGGTCTTCCCGGGTGGCGGCGGGATCTACACCACTGGACCCATGCGGATCCTCCGCAGCAGCCTGTCGAACAATGAGGCCATGAGCTGGGGAGCGAAGGGAGGCGGGATCTACAGCCTCGGAACCGACCTGACGATCGTCGAATCCCGCATTGCGAACAACGAGGCCATTGACGGCGGCGGCATCTATAACGGCGGCTCGACATTGACGATCGAGCGATCGTCGATCACCAGCAACGACGCGCTTTCCCATGGCGGTGGAATCGCGCACAACGGCGGCATCACGGATCTGACCAACGCCACCCTCGACCTCAACACGGCGGGACACGACGGCGGCGGCGCCCACGTGTGTAGCGGCGAATTCGCTCTCGCCAACAGTACGGTCTCGGAGAACACGGCGAACGCGGATGCGATTGGCTCGGGCGACGGCGGAGGCGTCTTCGCGCGGAACTGCACCGACGAACACACGAGCCTGCGCAGCACGATCATCGCCAACAATCACGCGATCTCGGGCTCGTATCCCGACTGCGAAGGCGGCTTCGACAGCGGCAGCTTCAGCCTGATCGGCGACACCGGCCCGACCCTCGGCGCCAAGTGTCTCGTAGGCGGCTTCACCGCCGGCATGGTCTACAACACGAGCCCGCTGCTCGACGCCATCTCGGGATTCGATTCGACCCGCAGCTTCCCGCTGTTGGCCGGCAGCCCCGCGATCGACGGCGGCACGTGCACGGGCGCCATGGGACAGCCGCTCGCGACCGACCAGCGCGGCTACAGCATGCCCGTCGACGGCGACTTCGATTCGATCGCAGACTGCGACATGGGATCCTACGAGTACCTGCCCGAGCCTGCTTTCGCCGCGAGCCTCTTGACATGCCTCGTCCTGCTCGCGCGGCTGCGCGGCACGGGGGCCGACCGAGACCTTCCCTGAGAGGCGCGACGATGGCTCTCGGCGCACGGGGATTCTACGAGGACCCGCGCTTTGGTTCCGCCCCTTGGGCGCAGGACCGGAACGTGTCGGTCGTCTCGGTGGTGCCCATCTTCCGGACGACTTCTCTACCGCCTCCCCTATGCCGCGTACTTGACCAACACCTTCCGCATCAGACGGGTCAGCGTCTCCTGCTCTTTCACGCTCAGGCAGTCGTCGAGCATGTCGTGCTCGTTGGCGACGTGATCCGTGACGGCCTGGCGGATGAGCTTCCTGCCAGCGGCGGTCAGGGACACGATCACTCCGCGCCGATCGTCCGGGTCGGGATCGCGCGCCACGAGCCCGTCGCGCTCTAGGCCGTCGAGGCGGTTCGTGAGTGCACCGGACGACAGCATCAGCGACTCGAGCAGACGCTTCGGCGTGAGGGCATAGGGCGAGCCACTGCGCAGCAATACGGCCAGGACGTCGAACTCACCGAAGCTCAAGTCATGGGTCGAGATCGTTCGCATGATCTCGCGCTCGAAGACCTTCGCCAGTCGCAACGCCCGGCCTACGACCCCCATGGGCCGCGCATCGAGATCCGGCCGCTCGCGCGCCCACTGCTCCAGGATCCCGTCCACGTGATCTCGCCCCATCGTGCTCCACCCAAATATTTTGAGATCAAGATACTTGACTTGAAGGCAATGTCGAGTAGGCTGGTCATCTAGTTCGATATAAAGAATTTTGATCTGGAGCTTTTTCCAGGGAGACGGGAGACTTCCCCATGCTCGCCGATTCCATCTACCACCCGAGTCTCACGGCTCCCACCCCCACCCCCGACAACTACTGGGAGAGCGAAAGCCCGGCGCTCGCCCTGGGCAGCGGCTCGACCGAGCCTGCGCACTCGACCTACGACGTCGCGATCGTGGGCGGCGGGCTCACGGGGCTCTCGACCGCGTACCACCTCGCAGGGGAAACGAACCTCTCCGTGTGCCTGCTCGAGGCGGGCGCGATCGGTCGCGGCGCCTCGGGACTCAATGCCGGCTTCTGCAACGTCTCGCCCATCCAGACCCATCGCGCGCTCCTCGACCGCCTGGGTATGGCCGATGCCCGGGCATTCATCGCCGCGCTCTACGATGGCGTCCGGACCGTACGAGCGCTGCTCGAGAAGGCCCGGATCGACGCCCAGCCCCAGCTCGGCGGGACCTACGAGGTTGCGCACAGCCCGGCCGCGTTCGAGAAGCTTCGCGCCAAGGCCGAGTTGCTCGAACGTGTCTTCGACGTCGACTGTGCGCTGGTCTCGACCGATCGATTCGCCGAGATCGCGCACGCCTCGCCCGAGCAGCACGGCGCGCTCCACCACGCGGCCGGCTTCACGCTCAATCCGCTCCGTTACGTGCGGGGCCTTGCCGCGGCCGCCGAACGACACGGGGCCACGCTGCTCGAAGACTGCCCTGTGGAGCGCCTCGACCGTTCGGGCGATGACCACGTGCTGGTGAGTGGTGAGAGAACCGTTCGCGCCCGCCGCCTCGTGATCGCGACGAATGGCTACACACCCGAGCGTCTGCACCGCGCCCTCACGGCCCGCCTGATGCCGGTGATCTCGCAGATCGTCACCACGCGACCGCTCACGGCAGACGAGCTCTCGGCCCAGAGCTGCTCGATCGGCCTCGGCTGTGCGACCACCCACGGAACCCACTTCTACTACCGGGTACTCCCCGACGGTCGCCTCCTCTTCGGTGGCCCTGGCGACACGACGGGTCGACCGGCAGATGCGCTCCGCACGCGACGCCGCCTCGAAGCGGCGTTGCGCTCGCGCTTCCCGGCCTGGCGGGATATCGAGATCACCCACAGCTGGCGGGGACTCGTCTGCACCAGCCGCAAGTTCGCACCTTCCGTGGGCTTGGCCGACGAAGACCCGGCGACCTACTACGCGCTCGGCTACCACGGCAACGGGGTCGCGACGGCGACCTGGACGGGCCGCCAGCTGGCCGCCGTCATCGCCGAACGCGCTTCGCTCGAAGAGGCCTTTCCACTCGCGATGCGCGGACTTGGCGGGCGCTTCCCCCTACCGCGATTGCGGCCACTCTATCTCCGCGCTGCGCTTCGGCTGCGTCGCATGGGCGACTGAGAGTGGGACCGGCGTCGCTCGAGTGCGCGCCAAAGGAGATGAATCGATGAAATCGTCTGGTTGCGGACTGGGTTTTCTTCTCGTCGTTTGCGTCCTGGGGGCGGGGTTGGCGATCGCCGCGCCGCTCGAGGAGTGGTCGCTCGACAAGCGCGCAAACGGAATCGATGTCTACACCCGTCCGGTCGAGGGATCGGGCATCAAGGAATTCAAGGGAACGGTCGAGGTCGACGCCGAGATCGATGCCGTTGTCGCGCTGCTGCGCGATTCGGATCGCTTCAAGACGTGGTTCCCCAATACGCCTGAGTCGAAGCTGCTCGATCGCAATGGCGACATCTCATACCAATACACCGTGATGAGTACGCCCTGGCCCATGGATGATCGAGACAATGTGTTCCGATCGGTCACGCAGCGCGACGAAACGACAGGCGTTGTCGAAATCACCCTTACCGCTGCCCCCGACTACCGCCCCATCCAAGACGGACGGATTCGGGTCCAAGAAGCCCGCGGCACCTGGAGACTCGAGCCAATCGCCAACAGCAAGACCCATGTCACCTTCACGATGCATCTCGAGCCCGGCGGTGGCGTTCCTCAATGGATCATCAATGCGCGCATCATCGACACACCCTTCCAGGCGCTCACGAATCTCAGGAAGACACTAACGCGCTGACCTCCGCTGGAGGTTGCCGGGTTGGAGCCAGCTGGCGTGGTCCGGGTCTTCGTGGCTGATCACGAAGTCGTAGCCGTCGTCGGACGACGTCCAGGCTCTTCTCACGCTGCAGCGCGAGTCGTCGCGGCGGAATGCCGACATCGAGCGCCAGGCCCACGTGCTCAAGCACCGGCGACGTTCTGGAACTCGCGGTTGAGCCAGCGGACCTTCGGTGCGATCCAGGCGCACCACCCGATCAAGGCCGAGGCGACGAGCAGCTTTGGCCCGGTCGCGAAGGCCGCGATCCACAGCGCGACGAAGCCGACCAGCCGAATCGCGGCGATCTTGATGCGCTGCTGCGGCGACGGGCCGTGCTTCTTCTGCGCGAAGGCCAGCGGGCGCAGGAACCATCCGTTGGCGATCAGGAGCGAGACGAAGAGCGGCCACGGAACGGTCGGGCTGTCCATCTCCGGTCGATCGTCGTGCCGGGCGTCCTCGCCGTCCGATCCCGGCGCGAGGGCCGACTGGACCGAAGACCAGACGTGCTCGGGGGTCGGTCGGACCATCGCGCCGCCCACGTTCTTGCGCGACGGAACGCTTCGCCAGCGGTAGAGCACGCGTCCGTCTCGCGACAGAACCAGCACGCCGGGTTGGAAATAACCCTTGGGATGCGTCGGCTCGAAGCCCGGCGTGGAGCGGCGCAGGAAGTCGAGCCGCGTTTGCACGAAGATCTCGAGCCAGCCTCGCTCGCGGGCGGTCTCGGGAATCTCCTGGTGCGGGTCCCCGACGCATTCGAAGTCGAGCTCCCAGTCGGCCTGCGCGCGATCGGCCAGTCGCTGAGGCTCACTGGTGACGCCGTAGACCTCTCCGCCGGCCGCGCGAATCGCGTCGAGCACTCCGCTCCGTTCGTAGCTCCGCAACTCGGAGCGGCAGGGCGGTCACCAGAATCCGCGATAGAAGAGGACGACGGTGAACTCGTGTCGGGCGAGTGTGCGATCGAGCCAGCCGCGGCGTGGGCCGGGCGGCGGATCGAGCTCCGCCTGGGGCGCGGCCTCGTCGACGGTCGGGACCGCGTCTTCGAGGAATCCGACCTCGCGACCGGCAATCCCCGAAGCGACCCGGAAGGATCGCTGCTCACAGCGATCGCCCCCACAGAGCACGAGCCTCAGCTCTCGCGGCGCGGTCGTCGCGAGTGCGGCTTCGGGGTCGAGGATCCCCGTGACCTCGAAGGGGGTCGATCGATCGCGATTGAACCACTCGAGCGCCGCGTCGACGTCGGGCTGCAGGGCTTCGGGAATCTCGTCGCTCACAGTCGTCATGGCGCGTCCTTCGGGGCTGCCCCGTCAGAATCGCAGATGTCAGGTCCGATGGCCCCACCCAAGTGCACCGATCGGTCCGCGCGCCGTGCTCGCCCCCGGCCCAGAGGGCACGCCCCGCCTCGCGTCCTCACCTAACTGACGCGCCGACACGCAGGCTGCGCGCGAATCGGGGTTCCGTCGATCCTGGGTGTGCGGCGCGGTATTGCCTCTGCTCCGGGGGCGTGGTCCGGTCCACCCCCGTCGGGCTGCTATATTGCCGCGCCCGCCCCCTCGACACGAGAGCCACGTCGAGGTGGAAGGCGGCGGATGCGACGACAGACGGAGAGAGCGAAATGGCCGAAGTCACGGATGTGACCGATGCGAGCTTCGAGGGAGAAGTGCTGAAATCCGAGACGCCCGTCCTCGTCGATTCCTGGGCCGAGGGAGGCGACCCCTTTCGCGCAATCGCGCCGATCGTGACGGAAATTGCCGACGACAACGGCAAAAAGCTGAACGTCGTGAGCCAGCCGACGGGTACGCGACCGGAGGGCGACTTCCGGGAGCTGGTGGACGGGATCGTATAGCTCCGGGTCGACTGCGAACGTGTGGAGGCTCGGCGACTTCGAAGTGGATCCCAGTGCGTTCGAGCTTCGCCGCAGGGCGAATCCGAGCGAAACGGGCGCGTTCGTCGCTCATGAAGAAACGACCGAGATGCGCCGGATTCCCATCCAGCGCCGACCGCTCGACCTGCTGATTCATCTCATCGAACATGCCGGCGAGGTAGTTTCCCGCCCCGCGCTCGTCGAAGCCGTATGGAAGGGTGTCGCCGTCAGCGAGGGGGCGATCGACACCGCCGTCTACGAGCTGCGAACGGCCCTCGGCGATCTCGATCGACCGGCGGCGCGGCGCATCGTCGAGACCGTTCGCGGCCGCGGCCTTCGGATCAACCCGAGCACGCCGGTCGAGCGTCACCCAACGAAAGCGGCGCCGCCCTCCGATTTCGTCGGACGACGAGCCACTCTCGACGCGCGGCTGTCCGGCCTGGCGCGAGCACTCGAGGGCCAAGGCGGTCTGCTCGTCGTCGACGGCGTCGCCGGCATCGGGAAGACCCGCCTCGTAAAGGAGCTGGTCACTCGGCTCCGCGAACGACATGCGCGCGACTTCAGTGTGCACTACGTCTGGGCCGAGGAAGGTGCACCCGAACATTGGCTCACTCGACAATTGGAGAGTGAGTTTCCCGACCCCCCGGCCGACTCGCCTGACGAGCCGCCTGCCGGGCCTGCCGACGCCTTCCAGCGCCGGCAGGCCGTGCGGTCCCGCCTGTTTCGCGCTGCCGCATCCCGACCCCGCATCCTCGTCATCGAAGACATCCATTGGGCCGACGGCGGATCGCTCGAATTGATCGAGGACATCGCCCCACGTCTCGGCGGCCACGCCCTCGCCGTCGTGGCGACCGAGCGGACGGAGGGCCCCTTCCCGAGCGGACGCCTCCGAGCGATGCCCAGCATCGATCGCCAGACGCTCCACCCGCTATCGGTGCCCGACGTCTATCGCATGATCGAGTTGGAGCTCGGTGTTCTACCGAGCCCGGACGTCGTCGGCTGGGTCTTTGATCGCAGCGACGGCATTCCACTCTTCGTACGCGAAATCGCAGCTGGCCTCGAGTCGGCGGATGCGGTGCCGAGCGATGACGTCGCGGTGGGCGTCTCGCTCCTGACGCGACAGATCGCCAGGCTCGAAGACTCGACCCGGAAGATTCTCTCGATCGCGGCGTTATGTGGTGAGCATTTCGACGTTGATCTCGTGGAACGCGCCCTCCGCCGAACCTCCGATCCCGACCGAAGCTGGCTCGCAGAGGCGACTCGGGCGGGCATCATTCGCCGGCGTAGCCGAAATCAACCGCTGCATTTCCTCTTTTCCCATGCCCTGTTTCGCGAGGCGGCGCTCGCGGACCTCGACCCGATCGACCGAGCCCGCGGTCACCAGGCGATCGTCGGCGAACTCGAGCGACAAAGGGCAGACGCGACTCCGTCCGGACTGACGGCTCTGGCCCACCACGCCGCCGGCGCGCTCCTCGTAGAGCGATCTCCGGAGCGCGCGTTTCGCTATTCGATGGCCGCCGCGCAGGACGCGACTGCGCGACATTCGTGGTCGACCGCGGCCGACCTCGCCGAGCGCATGCTCTCGTGGATCGACGCACTGCCACCCGGGAACGAGCGCGACGAACAGGAGCTCTGCGCGCAGCTGCTGCGCTGCGCCGCCATCTTTCCCAGGGAATCGAGCGTCGAGGAGTGTGGGACGCGTCTCGAGCGAATCGACGCGCTCTTCCGATCGGGTGCGGGACAGGCGAAGGACCGAGCCATGGCCACGGGCATCCGGTATGGCTTGGCTCGAAGTCGCGGTGACGCTCGGTTCCTCGAGACCGAGCTGACCGGGCTCGAAGCCGATGCGTCCTTGGCCTTCGCGGGGCGCCGCTGGCGACGCGCGCTCGCCGGTCTCGCGGGCAATCACGCGGAGGCGCTCGCGGGCACGGCCGATCCGAAGGCCTACGACGCGTTTCAGGAACACGTCGCGACAGGGGCGGCATGGGATCCGACCCTCGAAGCGCTCGCGTATGGCGCGCTCTCCGCCTGGGCCGTCGGTCGTGATGGAGAAGCGGTTCGTCGCGCCCGTCGCGCAATTCGCTGGAGTGAGGAACGAGACGATCCTCGCAGCATCATCTGGGCGCGTTTTCTCGCGATGATGCTCCACGAATTGCGCCGGGACTGGAAGACGCTTCGGGACGTCGCTGCGCCGATGGATCCGCTCGGGCACAAGCACGGCATCACGCCCTGGTTGGGCGCCGGGACCGGCATCAGCGCCTGGGCCACACATCAGGAAGAAGGAACCGGCCGCGAAGCCGCCGTCCCGATGGCACAGATCCTCGAACATCGCGGATCGGCCCCCAGCACCTCGTTTCGAAGCGGAACGCTCTTGCTGGCCTCGCAGGCCTATCGCTACGGCGGGGCACACGACGAGGCGATCGCGGTCCTCGACCGGGTGATCGCGTTCGTGCGTGAGGGCGATGAACGCCTTCTGTTGCCGGAGATGTTTCGACAGGCCGCCCGACTCGCCTGCGACGTCGAGGACCTTTCCGCGGCGAGTCGCCATTGGTCTCGGGGCATCGAAGAGGCCGAGCGCCAAGACGCGACGACGCTTCTCGTGCGCCTGCTCGCCGATCGCTTCGCGCGAAAGCACTCGACATCCGACCGCGCGCGACTCGCGTCGCTGGCCGCGCGGACGGAGCTCGATTTGGGGCCCCACGAACGAGAACTGATCGAACGCGCCACGGACCGCTCGGCATGAAGCGCGCCCTCGTAGCCGAACGGCGGTCGCGACAGGCTCACACCTTTCCCGTCCGATCACCGTGAACTCGTTCACGCGAGGCTCCGAGCGTCATTCCTGAGGTGGCGCTGAGGATCCGTCCGGCGGCCATCGACCACTCCATCGGGAGGAGAGACGGCGAAATCGCATCGCCGTCCGATAGGAGGTCGATATGCACGCATCGAACATCGTCCAAACGGGGGTCGCGCGCAGGGCGGGATTCACCCGGCGGTTCGTCCGCGCGTCGGGGCGTGCGTCGCTGGCCCTGCTGCTCGCCGCCTCGCTTGGGCAAGCCGACACCCTGGTCGTGAACTCCACCGGCGACCGCGTGGACCAGACGCCGGGCAATGGATCCTGCTTCACCGGAACGACGATCGTGATCACCCTCGTCCCACTCGTTCAGGCCCCCGAGTGCACGCTCCGCGCGGCGATCCAAGAGGCGAACGCCCTTTCCGGGACCGACACGATCAACTTCGCGCTCGCCGTACCGCCGACCGACGGCTACATCGACATCGCTCCGGACTCTCCCCTACCCCCGATCCAAACGAGAATGACGATCTCGGGTGCGAACCACTTCTCATCGGGTGCGCCGATGGTTCAGCTGAGTGGCGAGAATCTGGTCTTCAGTGGCTCGGGACTCACGTTCATTCCCGGTTCGTTCGGATCGATCGTCTCCCGCTTGTCGATCACGCAGTTTCCCGACTACGGCGTGCTGATCGAGGGCTCGTTCGGCCTCCGCCCCAACAACATCCATCTCGAGTACAACCAGATCGGCATTGCCCGGGGCGAGACAGTGGCCGGCAACGGCCGGGGCGGCGTCGAGATCAGCGGCGGAAACGAGATCTACGTCGGGGGCGATTGCAGCGCGACGACCTGCAGCGGCGGCAACCTGATATCCGGAAACGGTGGATTCGGCATCCGGATCTTCGGTAACGACAATCGTGTGCAGGACAACTACATCGGCACGACATCGGACGGCGAATCGAACGTCACGAGTCTCGGCCACTCCACGGGCAACTTCGGCGCAGGCATCGTAGTCCTCGAGAACTCGTTCGGCAGTCGGATTGGCTTCGACGCAAACGGAGCTTCGCCGACGCTCGGATGCAACATCATCTCGGGCAACCACTCGAACGGCATCCACAACCTCGGTCGATCGACGCAGATCCACGGCAACTTCGTAGGAACCAATCGCTTAGGGACGGCGGCTCTCCCGAATCTCGAATCCGGCATCGTCGACGAAGGCGAGTCGACCACCATCGGTCTGCACTCGGGGGCGGGTCGCAACCTCATCGCGGGCAATGCGGACGACGGCATCGTCCTATTCGGCTCTGAGGCAGTCGTCACAGCCAACTTCATCGGCGTCGGCGCGGGCGGCTCGACGCCGATTCCGAATGGTCAGAGCGGGATCTACGAAGAAGGCGACGACTCGACCCTCGAAGCGAACGTGATCGGCGGCAATCTCGGCAACGGAATCCATTTGAACGGTGCGTCGACCTCCTTGTTCAACAACAGGATCGGCACGAACGACTCGGCCGAGGACATCGGCAACGGCGGCGCGGGCCTCTACGCAGACGGCGCGAGCCATACGATCGGTTTCCTGACGGAACCCAACTTGATCGGACACAATGCGGGCCCCGGCATCTACATTCCCACGACGGGTCGTGACCACAGCTTCTCGTTCAATTTGGTCGGCACG
Source organism: Myxococcota bacterium (assembly GCA_965223565.1). Lineage (GTDB taxonomy): Bacteria > Myxococcota_A > UBA9160 > UBA9160 > UBA4427 > UBA4427. Next base: position 903,700 of record CBDCWV010000016.1, read on the forward strand.
AACGGGACCGGTCAGGACCTCGGTAACGGGGGCGACGGAATCGAGTGCTGGGGAAGCCGAATCGAGTTCGGCGCTTTCGACGGCGTACCCGGACTGAACATCATCGGCCACAACGACGGCCACGGGCTATCGCTCCGCGGAAGCGCGTCGGATGTGCTCGTCCTCGGAAACTACATTGGACTGACCCTCGGCGAGGATGAGGCTGGCAATCAGGGCAGCGGCCTCTATCTCGACCTCGACGGGCCGGGACAGCGAAACGTCGTGGGCGATGACCTGGATTTCCTGTCGCTCTACGACCCCAACCGGACGGCGAATCGAGTCGCCTGGAATGCCGGCGACGCGGTGACGGTCGTGGGGAACGGCGACACACGGATCACGGGTACCCTCGCGTGGAGCAACGCTGGCGACGTGATCGACCTCGCCGACGACGGCCCGACGGCGAACGATCCGGACGATGCCGACGCGGGACCCCACGGATTTCAGAACACCCCGGAATTCGACATCGCCGCGACACATTGGGATTCGGCCAGCGGCGAGCTCGTCATTCGCTTTCGCGTCGACGTGCCTGGCTTGCCGAGCGCTCCTCTCGGGCCGTGGGTCGACTTCTACCTCTACGATCCGTGGCGTGAGCCCGGCGATCAGGCGAGGGTGTGGGTCGGGTCGAGCGCCCTGCCTTCGGACACCCGCGATCAGTTCCGAACGGTCCGGATCACCCCACCCGCCGGCAGCTTCGTGCCGGATGCGTCGGGAATCCTCTTCGGTGGGCTCCGCGCCACAGCCGATTGGCTCGAAGGAACGAGCGAGCTCTCGGCTCAGAACGTGCCGGTCCCCGAGCCGGACGGTCTGTCCGCTCTCGCCGTGGGCATTCTCGGGATGATCTCATTCGCCGCGACGAGGCGATCGTCGCTCTCTTCCTGCGCGCCCCGATCCCGAGACTCTGGCCACGACGCGCACGACGTGCCGTTCGGGGCTCGAAGACGATCGGGTCCGCTGGTTGGCTGCGTCCCGCTCCGACACTGAAGCGAACCGCTGCGCGGTCGGGCGGGCAGTCGTGTGAACGACTTCACTGAAGACGGCCGCAGGGACTGCTTTCCTTGTACGCGTGACCGCTCGAACGCTCGACGTCCAAGGAGATCGAATGCCCAGACCGGGGCCGAAGCGTGCCCGATGCGTCCGCGCCCTGAGCGCGCTCTTGATTGCGCTCGCCGCCCCCTCCGCCGGCGCCGGCGAGATCCTCGACGCCTGGAAGGACGGCCTTCGCGGCGCCCGCCTAACGGCGTTCTCGGGCTCCGTCATGCGCTCGAATAGCAGCCTGACCGTCCTCACGCTCTGCCGCAGCGGTCGCTTTCGGCTCGAGACCGACGCGAGCTGGTCCGCGCCCGGAGGGGCTGCGATGGGGGCGTCGGTCGGCGTGGTCACGGGGACCTGGAACGTCGAGTCGCGCGCGGGCGCGATCTTCGTCACGTACCGGACCGACGCGGGCGAGAGCGGGGCCTACCCGACCTATCTCCAGCCCAACGGCCGCGTGAACATCGGCGGCACGGCCTACGCCGCCGAACGCGGTGCCGCGGGCTGCTGACCCCCTCGGCCCTTCCGACGGGTGCGGCTGCCCGGGATCGTGAGACGGACTGCGACCTGGAGTCGGCGGCACGCCGGCGCACGTGGCGTCGGATCCGTGTGCGGCGAGCCGGCTTTGCGCCACGGCATCGGGGGTGTCAGAGTGCATGGCATGGATCGGCGCACGCGACCGTTCGCATCCGTGCGGGTGCGCGGCTCGGCGGCCGTCGGGAAGGACGCATGATTCTGGATCGCTTCAAGCTGACCGATCGGGTCGCCATCGTGACGGGAGCCGGCAAGGGGATCGGTCGCGCGACCGCGATCGCCCTGTCCGAGGCGGGCGCCCACGTGGCCTGTGCCGCGCGTACGCGGGCGGATCTCGAGGCCACCGCGCGCGAGATCGAGGCCCGCGGTCGCAGGGCGCTCCCCGTCGTGACCGACGTCATGCAGACCGGGGACCTCGAGCGTCTGGTCGACGCGACGGTCGACGAATTCGGGCGGCTGGACGTCGTCGTGAACAACGCGGGAGGGACCGGCCCGATGCCCGCGATGGAGACGAGCGAGAGCTACTTCGAGACCGCGCTCCGCTTCAACGCGACGTCCGCGTTCCTGCTCACGCAGCGCGCGGTGCCCAGGATGATCGAAACGACGGGTGGCGGAGCCATCGTCAACATCTCCTCGCGCTCCGGCGACATGGCGCAGAAGGCCTTCGTCGCCTACGGCGCGGGCAAGGCCGCGCTCAACATGATGACCGTCAACCTCGCCGCCGAGTTCGGCCCGAAGGTGCGGGTCAACGCGATCGGTGTCGGCGGCATCGCGAGCCCCGGTCTCGACATGGTCCTGACGGACGACGCGCTACGCCGGCAATTCGACGAGAACACGCCGATGGGACGGCCCGGCACACCGGAGGACATCGCGGCCTGCGTCGTCTACCTCGCGTCGCCCGCCGCCGGCTGGGTGACGGGGAAGATCTTCCACGTCGATGGCGGCGTGGACGGTCGCGCGATGACCGTACCGACACCGCCGCTCTAGCGGGCTGGCCGGAGCGCGAATACGGACGGAATCCTCGTGCAGAACGACGAGATCTCCGTCGATCTCAAGGGCTTCTCGATCGCCGGTGGCGTGGCGCTCGGAGCGAACGGGTGTGGATCCGGTTCGCTCTGTCCGAAGTCACCCAGCGAGATCCTTCGAAAGCAGTCCGTGGACGGCGGGACATCCGAAGGGCGGCCACGACGATTCGCCGTGGCCGCCCGGTCCGCGTCCTCCGGCCAGTCTCATCGGCGTCGGGCGGATCGTCTCGATCGTTCGATCGCGAGGAGCGCCGCCACGCCGACCATCAAGCCGAGCTGCGCAGCAGGCTCGGGCACCTCGATCGCGCCGATGTCGACCTGCGCGAGGCCATCGCCGTCGCCGTCCTGTTGGCGTGGAAATCCGTCGAAGTCCACGCCCAATCCAATCCCGCCGCCGCCATCAGGCAAATCGTTGCCACCGTCGATCGCGGGCGAGGGGGATTGCAATCGGTAGTCGCCGTCGAATGCGTCGACGAAGTGCGGATCGGCGAAGACGTCGTCCGGGAAGGCAAACGCGAATCCTTCGAAGGGTCCGTCGGCGTTCTCGAAATAGAGGTTGTTGCTGCCGCCGTTCGTATACCTTCCGCCCGTACCGAGCCTGTGGCCCGCCCCGCCGCTACCGACGATGATGTTGTTCGAGTGGCGGAGATCGATGCGGGAGCTGCCGAAGCTGTCGGCGACGACGCCGGTGAAGGCGCTGTCGACGACCGTGTTGTTGTTGAACTGTACTTCGTGCAGGTGTGAGGCCTGGCCGTTGATTTCGACTGCGTTGTTGTTTCGCTCGAAAACGTTGTTCGTCGCGACCACGTCGGTGCTGATTGCGCCGATCGCGTTGATGCCACTGACCGCCAAGCCGGTTCTTCCGCTCCCATTCGGGCTGTCGAAGCCCTGGAAGAGATTTCGATCGAGGATGGCCGTCACCCGCCCGTCGACCCCTGGACGGATCGCGACACCCGATGCGCGCGAGAATCGAAAGGTGTTTCCCGTTGCGGTGAGCTCGACGTCGATTCTACTCGGATCGATTAGGATGCACGACGGCGATCCGGACCCGTCGCCTTCGACCTCGAAGAAGCTGTCGATGACCGAGAGCCTTGTGAGTCCATTGCCGCTCCCGAGACGGATCCCCTGGTCGTTGACCGCCACCTCGACGCGGATTCGTTCGAGCGAGACGTCGAGCGGATGCGACGTCGAAACGTTGCTGATCGAGACGGCTCGGCTCGGACCCGAATCTGCGATACGCAGTTCCATGTCCCTGATCACGACCGACGAGGGGGCGTCGCTGCCCGTGCGAATGTTGATGGGCGAGCCGAGCGTGGAAGAACGCTCGAGGACGGGCTGAAAGCCCGGTGCTGCTTCGAGGGTGACGCTCTGGGCGATATTCACGCTCTCGTCGAAGGGCCCGTCGGCCCGCACGATGACGGTGCCGGGGAGGTGGTCGTCTTGAACTTCCTGGACGGCGTCGTTGATCGAAGCGAAGTCATCGGGCACGACGGCGGTCGCGTGGCTGACCGAGAGCACGGCCGTTCGAAACACGGAACCGTCGAGGAAGCGGAACTCCACGACCGGCTGGATCATCGACGAGAGACCGAAGACGCCCGGCGCGAGCTGCTCCGCGAAACCATCGCCGACGCCGCTATCCGTGACGTCGAAGCCCCACGCGGTCTCCAGCTGGATCTCTCGGAAGGGCAGGCCCGGCCCCGCATCGGCGAAATTCGAGCCGCGAAACACGAAGTTCACGTTGTCCTGGACCGAATTCGTCGAGAAGGCCGAGGCCGAAGGGTCGTAGGTCCCCGCCGCGGGCCAGAAGCCTGCGTTGCCGGAAGACCGGGTGAGCGTGAAGTGACTGACGAGATGGGCGAAATTTCCCCGGGTTCCGAATAGCGTGTCGGGGGTCGCATCCTCGACGACCATCTCGAGCAAGAACTGGTCGCCCGGGATCAGGCTGGGAGAGAGGGCGCCGTCGGCCGTGGAGACGGTGAGCTTGAGGCTCACCTCGATGGGTTCGGCCAGGATCGCGCCGGGGAAGCTGGCGACCACGACGGCGAGCACCAGGAATCGGATACGGGTCTTCGCGAGCATGTTCGTGTCTCCTTTCGGGGCCCGCGCAGGGGCCGTGAGGACGGAAGCCTCTTTCGAGATGGCGTCGCGGATGGCCCATGCCGGTCCGGACGTACACACGATCGGCGACGGCGCGTTCCGAAACCTGACCGCGCACGAACCGATTTCGGACCATCACGGTGGGCGAGCGTGCTGGATGGGGAGCGAGCGCCGGCCGAGCACCCGCCGCGCCCCGAACGACCCCTGCGGGTCGTCCTGGCCACGGGAAGTCGACGGATCGCACCTCCCTGCGAGCGCGACCAGGTGCACGGCGAGCTGCGGCGCGCCGCGCTCTTCACCGAGCGCTTCGCCCTCCCCGCCGAGAAGCTCCGAGCGACCGATGCGCCGGAGTGGCCGCCGGGCTTCCTCGAGAGCCGGGGCAGCGCGGCGGGCGCCGATCTCGCGAGGTCCTTCGCCCAGGGCGAGGCCGACAACGAGACCGACAATGACGTGTCCGTCGACGAAGCCGCCGAAGTCGAGGTGGCCTAGGGACCGCGCGCGGGGCCGACCGATTCGACCGATCCGTGAACTCCTTCACGCAACGGGCCTGGGCCCGCGTGTAATCTGGAGACTCATCGCCCGCGAGCCACGCACGCTCGAGTCGTACCAGGAGGCTGGCTGTGTCCGTCCACCCGAATCCTCTCTCCAGCGACGTCCTCGCGCTTTGCATGCCGCGGCCTCGGCGGCCGCATGCCGTCGCGATCGTCGGCATGTTGGCGCTCGCCTGGACGGGCTCGGCGCTCGCACAGTTCGTCCAGCATGACCACTACGTCAGCCCGCTCGACATCGTCGTGAATGGACCTGGTGGGAGCGAGGTCATCTCGTTCACGGGCTCGATGTGGATGGACATCGAATTCGAGAGCGTCGAGGGCGCATCGCAGGACGATGATCTGGACAGCCGCGAGGAGCTCGACGCGGAGATCGTCTCGCTGAACGTGGCGGGCACCAGCGCATTGGGGCTCGGTGCGGTGACGATCCAGCTCGGCACTCTGGCACCGACCATCGGAGTCGTCGAGGAGGCGACTAATACGACGCCCGGACGGATCGACGTGCCGCCCTTCACGATCGGCGGGTCCGCCGACATGACAGCGGCGGCCTATCTCGAGGTCGAGATCGGTGGGGTGACCTACCATAACGTGCAGCCGCTTCGCGGAGCGCTCGCGATCCCGCACTCGCCCCCGGCCTCGATTGCGAGCTGGTTTCTGAACTCCGAGCGCGTCGAGCTCTACGACGCGAGCGGCGTCGTCTCTCCCTACTCGCTCGGGCTGCTCCCTCCGGACGTTCCCACGCAGCCCTTCGACGCGAACTACGGCTTCGCGTGGGCGAATCAGCCGACGATTGCGTCCTACTCGCCCAACGCGCTCTATCGACACAATCCGACCGGAGGCACGGTGCTGATCGAGCGCAGCGGCGTGGGCGCCTATCGCGTCACGTTCCCCGGCATGGTCAACATGGGATTGGATCGGGGCAACGCGCAGGTGAGCGCCTACGAGAGCTCCGGCGCCGGACCGGACGACCACGCCTGCCGCGCGATCGACTGGGACGCGGATTGGGTGGAGGTGCGCTGCGCCACGCGGACCGGCGTCCCGCTGGACTCCCGCTTTACCGTTCTCTTTCTCAAGTCGAAGCTGACGAGCGACGGCATCGCCTATGCGCGCACGAGCCTGCCCTTCGCGGCGAGCCATACGCTGCCCGCCTCGGATGGCTGGAACCCGAGCGGCGGCGACATCGTCGTGACGCGCTCGGGCGTCGGGAGCTACGGCGTCGTCTTCGACGGCTTCGCGGGTCTGGCCTTCGCCGGCAACGTGCAGATCACGAGCATGGGCGCACCGACCGCGCGGTGCACCGTCGTCGAGTGGGTCGCCGACTTCGTCGAGGTGCGTTGCGTCAACTCGGTCGGCACGCCGATCGATTCGGAGTTCAGCGTGCTCTACCTGCTCGAGGCGCCGAGCTTCCTGAGCGACGTCGCCTGGAGCTGGGGATTCATGCCCTCCAACGATCGCTATGACGCTGGCACGTCATACTCTGCGAGCCCGGACGGGGGATCGACGATCATCGAACGCACGGGGCCCGGCGCCTACGAGATCCGCTGGGTCGGATATGCCGACCACAACTTCGCCGGGTCCGGTGGCCACGCGCAGGTGACCGCCTATCGGGGTGCCGGCGGCCTCGCCGGCGGCGATTGCGGGATCCGCAGCTGGTCGCAGGACCGCACCGGAGTCCGCTGCTTCGACACGTTCGGGACACCCGCCGACCAACCCTTCAGCGTGATGCACCTACGACCGCTGCCCACCCCCGAACCCGGTACGGCGATCTCGATCGCGGTCGGCGGCCTCGCGGTCGGTCGACTCGCGCGATCGCGGCGCCGGCGACGATTCGGTAGGCATCATCCTGCACGCGTGGCAATAGGAGAAGGACCATCGAGGTCGCCCGCAGAGCGAATCCCGGTCCCCTGGCGAGCTGCGGCGTCACGTCACCTTCAGGGGCATTGCTGAACGGCGTCGCAGAGATTGCCTCCGAGGTCGGTTCCGCTCGAAGTCTGCGGATTCGCTTCGCCACCGTTGTTGTTGCCGAACACGTTGCTCGAAAAGCCGACGAGCGTGCTCTCTGCCCGCAATCCGAAGCCTCCGTTGCTGCGAGCGGCATTGCCCGCGACGCTCGAGCCATCGCCGGCGTCGATTCCGTCTTGCCCGTTCGAGTTGACAGTGTTGTCGCGGATCGTCGAAGCGTTGCCCGTCAGAATCCCGTCGTCACCGTTACCATTGACCGTGTTGCCGATGACCAGCGCCGAGGTCGAGGCATGAATGCCGCGTGCGACGCTCCCTTGTACGAGATTCCCCGTCACCAGCGATTGCTCGCCTACTCGAATCGCGTCCTGGTTGGCGTTCGTCACGCTGTTACTGACGATTTTGCAGCGGGCGGTGCAATTGATCGCGTCGCCCGGCCCGTCCCCGAGATCTCTCACGAGGTTGTCCTGGATCGTCGATCCTTCGCCGCAGAGAATTCCGCTCTGACCACTCTCCAACAGCTGGTTGTCTACGACGAACGCGTTTGCTCCGACGTTGATCGCTCCGAATCGAGATTCGCTGATCGTACTCCTACGAATCCCGATGCTCGTGCGATCTTGGGTCGACGTGCCGACGCCATAGCCCGCATTCAGATGAATCACCGAGGAATCGATGACGGATCGGGTTCCGACCGCAATTCCCCCGCCTCCATTCGAGGAAACGCGAACCCGATCCACGCGTGCGTTCGGACCCAGGATCATTCCGAACTGTCCCATCCCCGAGATGCTGCCATTGCGAACTTCCGTCATCGAGACCACACCAGCCGGACCGAGGCCGATGCCGTCTCCCGAACCGATCGGACTGCAGCTGATCTGTGATCCAGAGCCGGAGCAGCTCGTCAGCCCGCGGATCGAAAATCCGTTCAGGTCGATGGAGACAGCGTCGGCGGCGACGGTGATGCCGTCGACGCTCGGAGCGGGGACGTCCAGATTGCTCGTCAAGTGGTAGCTGCCGGGCTCCACCACTTGAACCGGAAAGCCGGGGGTGTCGCCGGGGAAGCAGCCGGTCTGGAGTGCGCAGACCTGATTGATTTCCAGGCTGCCATCCGTCGCCAATGCGATCGCCGGAAGGACGATCGCGCTGAGCGCCGCGAGAAGTAGGGTCCGCATAGGCACCTCCGGTTTCGATTCGATGGTCGTGGCGCATGGCGACACATGCAGACAGGGGCCGGGGACGGCCGCGGCCTCGCCGCTGTGTCGGGCTTGAGCCAGACCGGCGACCAGCGCGCCCACGCAATGGCTCCGTTTCAGTCGGAGCCGCATCGATTCGGATATCGAGTGCTCGACATCATGCACGACCCGACGTGATCCCACTGTCCCTCATCGAGGGGACAGGGGTTGCAGGCCATGACGCGGCAAACCGCCTGACCGGCCGGTCGCGACGAGGTCGAGATTCGCGAGCTCTACGACATGCTGTTCGCCTATAGTCGACACCAATGGCTCGCTCGCTTCTAATCGCCCTCGCTCTGTTAGGGTCGCTTCCGACAGCGCGTGCTGCCGGCGAGCCTCATTTCGGTTTTACCGGCTTTCCCTACGCGCAGAGCGTCGGTGCGGTTGACGACGTCACGGGCATCGTGCGAGACAACGGCGATCTATGGGCCGTCCATCTCGATCTCGACGACTGTATCCCGTGGACGGAGGCGCTGATGGGTACCCCCTTCCCGACCTGGTTTCAATCGAGCTGGAACGACGAGCGTGCGCGGATTCCCGCGACCCACAAAGTGTCCCTGGCCGCGACCCCCACGAGTCAAGATCGCCGCAGCCTGAAAGCTCCGTGTGGCGCGAGCGAAAGCGAGGCCGGGAGCTATCCCAGCGAGTTCGACGAGATGGGGGGCATCGATCCGGCGACAGGCGATGCGATGGCTCATCCGCGCGTTCGCGACGCTTACGAGGCGTATGTACTTCGCGCGGTGCAGACCTTCTCGCCGGATTTCCTGACGATCGCGATCGAGATCACGACGCTCGCCTCGCTTTATCCGTCGGAATGGCCTGCGTTCGAGGGCTTGGTCGATCAGACCCGGACGCGCATCCACAGCGAGGTCCCCGGCCTCCCCGTCGGCGTCGAGCACGTTCTGCAAACGCTGCTCGACCCTGCAGTCGCCTCGCTCGTGAAGCCCCAGATCGAACGCAACGACTTTCTCGGCATCAGCTTCTATCCCTTCGGCTCCTCCTTTGGCGAGTTTTTCGGCGACCCACCCCTCGACGATCCGCCCCAGCAGTGGCGCAATCCGCTCGCCTGGTTGAAGACATACACCACGGTTCCGATCGCCATCGTCGAAACCGGTCACACGAGCCAGACGTTGAGTCTCGACCTGGTTCCGGGTGCTCTGCCCTTCGTCTTTCCCGGTGACGAAAGTATCCAGAATCAGTTCGTCACCGAACTGATCCAAACGGCCCGTGATGCGAGCTATCTATTCGTGATCTGGTTCATCCCGGTCGACTACGACCCGCTGTTCACGAATCCCGGCTTGCCCCCGGGAGGGCAGATTTGGACGTGGAACGGCTTGTTCGACTCGTCGCTCCAAGAAAAAACAGCGGGATCGACCTGGCAGAGCCTCGTCGTTCCGGAACCCGAGTCCGCCGCGGCAATCAGCGCGGTCATCCTCTCGCTGGCGCTTCTCGCCGACCTCCGATCAACGTCCGCAGCGAGGGGTAGAGCGCAGCCATCCGCGCCGATCGCGAGGCCGGCGGGCGTTACGCCCGTCGGCGCGAGCGCAACCCGAGCCCAAGGAGCCCGAGCGCACCCGCGGCGATCATGAAGATCGCACCCGGTTCCGGCACGACGTCCAGAATCACCTTGGTCGAGAAGGATCGACCGTTGTTGCCATTCGGACCGAGGCTCCGAATGATGAATGGCTTCACGAGCTGGATGGTCCCCTCCCCTGCGACGGTGTTGATCCCGCCGGTGTCCATGCGCGTCGTGGTCGTCGGGAAGACGCCGGGGCGGTCCATCTGGGTGACCGTGACCATTCCGGTCGTGAAGGGGCCGCCTTCGCGGATGGCCCAGGTATTGGTGCTGCCGACGGTCGGGCCGAGCGAAACGAATCCGCCCGGCGTGACGCCCATGCTCGTGCGCACGCGCTGGACCTCGACGCCCTTGTTTCGATTGATGAGCGTGGCCCCCGGTAGTGTGAAGCCCATGGTCGTCTGCGTCGGGATCGGCGTGCCGTCCCCCTGCAGAACCGGGAAGCTCCCCGTCGTCGCTACGCCCGGATTGAAGGTGAGGACGAGAAATGCGGCGTTGTTACCCGTGAGATTCAGCGTCCCGCCGTAGCGCTGAGAGCCCGTGGTGTAACGGAAGAGCCCACCGAAATTGGGCGGATTCGCATTCGGACGCGGCGTCGTCGCAGCCGAGTTCGGCGGAAAGAGCCACGGCTGCGGGCCCGTCGGCGTCGTCAGTCCGTTCGCGTCGAACGTGAAGGCCTGCGTCCCCAGCGTCTGCGGATCGGCGCCGGTCGCGTTGAACGTGATCGTACCGGCCTGACCGGCCCCCATCCCCGGTCCGAACGAGGCGACCCCGTAGTCCTCGTTGTTGTTGAGGATCAACACGGGGAAGCCCGGGTTGCCCAGAATCGTCGCCGTGAACTGGATATCCCAGCCATTGCCGTCGAACGTCACGTTGCCGGCGTTGGTCCCGCCGAAGGGGTAGAGCGGATTGGCTGGGTGCGAACCGAAATACGGCGCCGTACATGTGGTCCCGGGGGTCGCATCCGCTTGCTTGACGCCGCAGCCGGGTGGCCACACGCGAGCATCCACGCTCGTCGGAGCGGGCGGCCAGCCACCCGGCGGACCGGCGTTGCTCCCGCCCCGGAAGAGGCGAGCACGCGCCACGTTCTGGGCATCGGCTTCGACAGCGACCAAGAGAAGAGCGCTCGCCAATAACATCGACGGCAGACTGGCCGCGACGGCGAGGACACGTACGAACGAAGCCCTTGAGATCAGCATGATGTCGTTCTCCCTGGTGCGTCCCTTGATGTGCCGCGAGGCGCTTCCCGCCTTCCACACGTTCCCAACTGATGGATTCCCGACCGCTTCCCAGGCGCTGACGTCCACGAACGGACGCGGGACGCGTTCTGAGAAAGTGTCATCACCCTACGCCCCCGCGATCGTCGCTGTCAAGAAAAGATTTCCTGTGAACAGAATCGTTGTTTTTTTGCCCCATTCGAATCTTCGCACTCGCTCCCCGCAACGGCGTTCGGCGCGGAAATGGATTCTGTCAACAAGAATTCAGTTCTGGTAAGCTCGATTGCGTGCGGGCTCGATCGAGGACGGGACCACGCGACTCGTGCACACCCGAAGAACCTGGCGAACGATCATCGGCCATCGTCGCGCGCGCGTGGCCCTGATGAGCTCGTTCCCCCCGAAGGCGTTGGCCCGGCAAGGAGAAGATGGCGAGGCGCACGAATCGAGTCCTGGCTGTCGTGTTCACGGCGATGATCCTCGCCGGCGGACTCACGCTGTGGCTGCGATCGAGCTCGCCGGAGGCCGCGTTCCGTCGGGGAGACCTCGCGGATCTAGCCTCCCTCCGCGGTCGTCGGGACCTGAACGTGCTCTTCATCCTGATCGACACGTTGCGCGCCGATCGACTGTCGCAGGCAGGGTACGCCCGACCCACGAGTCCGAACCTCGACGCGCTCGCGGCGCGGGGGGTTCGCTTCACGAATCACTTCTCGCAGTCCTCGTGGACCAAAGCATCCATGGCATCGCTCTGGACCGCCACGCGGCCGATCGGGACCGGAATCCTTCGCTTCTCGGATGCTCTTCCGGACGCGGCGGTGGTGCCCGCGGAGGTCTTCGCGCAACACGGCTTTCTCACCGCGGGCATCTGGCGCAACGGCTGGGTCGCGCCGAACTTCGGGTTCGCGCAAGGCTTCGAGACCTACCACAAGCCCAGCCTCGGCCCCGTTCGAGCGGCCTATCGACGCGACGACCCGACGAGCCAGATCGCGGGCTCGGACGAGGATCTCACGCGGAGCGCCCTCGAGTTCCTCCGCGTGAACGGCCGCGATCGGTGGTTCCTCTATCTCCACTACATGGACGTCCACCAGTACCTCTCGGACGAGGCGTCGGCGCTCTTCGGAACGACCTACTCCGACATCTACGACAACTCGATCCATTGGGTGGACCGCCAGATCGGAATCCTGGTCGACCAGATCGAGAAGATGGGCCTCCGGCATAACACGCTCATCGTCGTCGCATCCGACCACGGTGAAGCATTCGGCGAGCACGGAGGCGAAGGCCACGCGAAAGACCTTCACGCAGAGGTCACCCGAACGCCCTTCATCCTGGGCCTGCCCTTCGCGCTCCGCGAGAGCCGAGAGGTCAGCGTGGTCTCCGAGAACGTCGACATCTGGCCCACGCTCTTCGACCTGCTGGGCATCGAGACCGCGCCCACCGACGGCGAGAGTCTGGTCGAGGCAATCGTCGGTTCGCCGAGCAGTGCTCCGGACGCGGGCCCGATCGCCATCGCGCATCTCGACCAGACCTGGGGACGCCGATCGGCGCAGCCGAGATGGCAGATCGCGATCAACGATGACCGATACCGGATTCTGCGCGGAAGAGACGAAGCGGCCCCGAGGCGCGTCTACGACATCCGAGCCGATCCGCAGGAGCGAATCGATCTCTCGGGATCCGCCGCGCTCCGCAACGCCACCCAATCCCTCGAACGGATCGCCGCCGGGTATCTCGAGTCGTCCCTCGCCGACTGGGCGAGAGAGAGGCGAAGCGTAGAGCTCGACGACATGTTGATGGGACAGCTGAGAGCGATCGGGTATGCGATCGAGTAGGGGGAAGTACCACGAGCAGGAGCTCCACGCGTACGGAGTCTCGGGGGTCGGCTTCCTCGCGTTCCTGGGATGCGTCTGGGTACTGGGTGCACCCCCTGCGCGTGGGCAGGTTCCTCCGGAGGACGACCCCTGGGTCGGCATCGAAGAGCTCGTCGTCACCGGGAATGCCCAGTCGACCGTACTCACGCAGTCGACGATCTCGGTCGAGGGGTTCGACGACACCGATCTCGAAGCGATCGGTGCAACCAACGTCGCGGGCCTCGCGGACTTCACCCCGAACCTGGAGATCAAATCGGCGTTCGGCGCCTCGAACCCCACGATCTTCATTCGCGGCGTCGGTCTCGACGACGCCCGCGCGAATGCATCGAGCTCCGTCGCGGTCCTCTACGACGATGTCTACATGAACTCTCCTGCGGGCCAGCTCGCGCAGATGTTCGACACCCGAAAGGTCGATGTTCTCCGGGGGCCACAGGGCACGTTCTTCGGTCGAAACGCTACGGCTGGCGCAATCCGCATCATCTCGAACGAGCCCTCCGGAGAGCTCGGTGCCTCCCTGAACGTCACCTACGGCCGCTTCGACCACAGAGAAATCGAGGGCATGATCGAGACACCGATCATCCCCGACATCCTCTCCGTACGATTCGCGGGCAGATTCTATCGCCGCGACGGCTACCTGGAGAACCGCTGCGCGAGCCTCGATGCGCAGACACAGCAGAACCGATTCCTCACGAGATGCTCCCCGACGGTGATCGCGCGCGGGCCGCCTCCGGAGCGATGGCTGAACAACGCCGACAACTGGGCCGCCCGCGCCGTGATCCGCCTGAAACCGCCGGGCACGGATGCCTTCGAGGCACTCCTGAACGTCCACGGGAGCCGAAGCCGCGGATTGTCGACTCAGTTCCAGACGATCGGGATCGGCGGTCCTGCCTCCAATCCCATCACGGGTACGGCCTACTCGGACCCGGACAACTGCACCGAGATCCGTCTGGTCAACAATCGGCGGCGGTGTTTCGCGTCCCTCAGCCGTCCCGAACAAGGCGACCCGTACGCGGGCGACTATTTCCGCACGGCAACCGAGAAGCTCGACCTCTTCGGGGTGAGTCTCAAGCTGAACGGGGCTTTCGGCGACGTCACCGTGAAGTCGATCTCCGCCTACGAGTGGCACGACCGCGCGGATCAGCTGAACCTGGACGCCGCCCCCGACATCGCGCTCGAGCCGCTCTTCACCGACAAGGCCTACCAGTTCACCCAGGAGCTCGAGCTGGGCTGGGATTCGGGGGACGGACTCTCTCTCACGCTCGGAGCCTTCTTCCTGTACGAGCGACTTCTGGTCTTCAACATCTTCTTCGCCGGCGGCAACTTCTCGCCGCTCCAGGACCAGACGCAGAGGACGCGATACGTCGGCGCCTTCGGCCACGCAAGCTGGGCCGTAACCGAGGATTTCACGATCGAAGGCGGCGCGAGACTCAACTACGAGCGAAAGACCTTCGCGATAACGAGCAGCACCTGGAATTCGTTCACGGGATCGTCGGTGGAGTCGAATGACCTCGACGACTCGACCGAGGCCGAGGAGATCGCGCTCGGCGGGGAGCTGACCGCCGAATACTCCCCGACCGAATCCATCAGCTTCTACGGGAAGTACACGCGGGCATGGAAGGGACCGCACTTCAACGGCGCCGCGGTCCGAAGCGTGGAGGCCATCATCGAGCCGGCGAAGCCCGAGTCGGTCGACGCCTTCGAGTTCGGCATCAAATCCCGATCGTTCAACGAAGCCATCACACTCGACGTTGCCGCCTTCTACTACAACTACAAGAACCAACAGGTCTTCCAGAACCGAAGCATCACCGACAACATCATCGTCAACGAGCTCATCAATGCGAACGACACGCGGGTGGCTGGCGTCGAGGCCTCCTTCAGATCGGTCGACGTCGTCCCTCTCGCGCCCTGGCTCGAGGTCGTCGGACTCTCGAGCTCCTTCTCCTTCTCCTACCTCTACTCCGAATACACCGACTTCGTGAACATCGACACGAAGCTCGTCACGGATCCCCGCAACCCGGTTCCGATCGCGATCTCCGAGGTGAGCAACTTCTCCGGCAACCAGCTGGTGTCCGCCCCGGAGATCAGCTTGACCGGCGACCTCTCCTACCGATGGGAAACGTCGCGCTTCGGCACCTTCACACCCCGAATCGACTACACGTGGAGAAGCAAGGTCTACTTCACGCCCGACAATGAGGCTCGGCTCGGAGATCGACCGCGGTGGCTGCTCAACGCCCGTCTCGGGTGGCAGATCTACGACGATCGAATCGAAGTCGCCGGATGGGTGCGCAACCTGACCGGCGAGACCTACCGATTGACAGCGCTCGATTTGATCGGCGTTCTCGATCAGATCAACTACGTGATCAACCCGCCGAGAACCTATGGCCTATCCGTCTCGCTGCGATACTAGGAGAGCGCCGCCCTTTTCGGGCAGAGATCGACGAGCGCGGGTCTCGTCTCGAAGCGCGGCTGCTTCCGTCGCCTCGATCCTCTCGTCTACCGGTCTCCTGCTGGCCGTAACATTGGGCTCGGCCAGTATCGCCTGGGCGGGACCCGACGATCACCCCTCGAATCGCGACCGTTCCTGGGCCCCCTTCCTCGGTCTCGAGCTCGGCATCCATGCGCAAGAGCTGAAGGCCAGCGGGTCGACGAGCTTCGGCGCCTCCGGCACCGGAACCAACACGGTCTCGACGCTGCTCGCGCGCCTCGAAGGCGTCCTCGTCTCTCCGCGTCTCGCCGACGGTCCCTTGACCCCGCGCTTGACGATCCGCGGAGGAATCTCCTTCCCCACGCGAGAGAGCGCCACGATCGAGAGCAGCGAGGCCGTCCTCGACGATACTGAGGTGGGTTCCAGTCTGGACGTCTCGTGGCGACAGATGTGGCATGCGGCCGTCGGCCTGTCGATGCAAGTGCCGTGGTGGCAGGAGGAGTTCCCGATCACGATCGAGCCGCGCTTCGAATATCTCGGAGGACGTGTTCGCTTCGAGCCGTCTTTTACGTTCCGCGCGCAGCCCGGCTCCGAGAGGGCCGAGATGACTTCGAATCCGCTGAACCCCCCTCGAGTCGAATTTCCCGGCCGCTCGAGCCTCGTCGTCCACCACTACGCGGGGGTCGGGCTCGGCTTGTCGACCGCGCCTGCCCGCGTGGGCTGGATCGAGTTTCGCGGACACCTCCGAGGGAATCTCTACTGGCTCGTCTCGGGTCGAGACACGTCGGCCACGCTTTCGGGTCTCGTCGACGGATCCTCCGAGACAGGAGCGGCCCGCATGGAATTGGACGCCACCGCCGGACAGGTGGCCTTCGGCATGAGCATGACGTTTTGACGGGCAAGCCCGGCTCGTGGCGACCTCGGCTCCTGGCCGCCGGCTTGCTGATTCTCCTGTCGGGGTCCTGCGTCGACCGGGAAGACGAGCCCACCGACGCATCACTCGCGTCACTCCAGGTGGCGCTTGCAGAGGATCCGGACGATCTCGAAATGAACCTCCGCTATGGACGCGCGCTGATCAAGTCGGGACAGCCCAATCTCGCGGTCTGGGCGCTTTCCAAGGCTGCGCGCTCGCCATCGCTCGAAGGAGAGGCCCGGCGCCTGCTCGCACGAGCCCAGGCCGCACAAGGCAACTACGACGACGCGATTCGGGAGAGCGACCTCGCGCTGGAGCTCGCTCCCGATGACCTCGAAATGCTCCGAATTCGGAGCGCCTCGGCGCTCGAGCTGAGGAGGTACGACGAAGCCCTCGAGTCGATCGAAGAGGGCCTCTGGCTCGACGCCTCCGACATTCAGCTCCTGATGCTGAAGATGCGGGTGCTCTTGCTGATGGATCGGGGCGACGAGTCCGGGGACGTCATTCGGTCGATTCGCTCGAGGTTGGCCGATTTCGAAGGCATGGACCCGCGTACGAGACGATTCGCGGAGGGCCAGTACTGCGCGATCGAAGCCATGTTCACCCACGAGAGCGGGGATTCGGATCGTGCCGAGACCCTCTTCTCGGAGTGCATCGACCAACACCCGACCCATCAGGCCGTGCTAGAGAGCGCGTTCGACTTCTTCGACGGGCAGATGCGGCCCGATCGATCGGATGAGGTCCTGCAGGCCGCAATCGAGCTCGAGCCGGCGAATACGTCGCTACGAGTCCTGCTCGCCAACCGCTACGAGGCGCGTGGAGAGCGTGCTCAGGCGGAGCGACTACTCCTCGATGTCTCCGACACTCAGCCGGCGATCTGGGCGGCATTGGCCGACCTCTACACCGCCCGGGAGCAGCGTCCAGAGGCCATCGAAGCCATCGCCAATGCGATCGGCTCGAATCCGGACGGCGCTCCGGAAGAGTGGAAGCTTCACCACGCAGACCTGTTGATCCAGGAGCGGCGCTTCGAGGAGGCACGGAGATCGATCGACACGATCGAGGCCGACGCCTATCGCGCCGTGACCGAAGGGCGAATCGCACTCGCCACGGACCGGCCCGAAGAAGCGCTCGCTCACTTCGACGTCGCCCTCCGTCTCTGGCCCGATGGCACGGTCACGCGTCTGCTCGCTGGAATCGCAGCCGAGCAGGTCGGCGATTTCGCCCGAGCCGAATCCGAGTATCGAGAAGCCTATCGGTCGGACCAGAGCTATACCGACGCTGGCTTGAGACTCGCCGGACTTCTCGTCAGCCGAAGCTTGAAGACAGAGGCGCTCGCGCTCGCTCAGGCGTATCTCCAGGCGAATCGCCAGGAAGCACTCGGCTACACAGCGACGATCCGACTCGCGACCGCCGCCGACAGACCGGAGCTGGCCGCACGTATCCTCGCGGCGTTCCGCCGCACACCCGGATTGCAAGCCGCGGCGACGGCCTTCGGCGCGAGCTTCCTGCTCGAAACGCGCGGTCCCGAAGAGGCGCGAGCACTCATCGAGGCTGCTGGTCTGGACCTCACGGATGCGGCCAACGCCGACGTCCTTCGCGTCGAGTGCCAGGCGTTGGAGTCCCTCAACCGGTCGGACGAGGCAGTTGCCCTGCTCGACACGGCACTCGCGACGCTCGAGACCGCGTCGTCGCGAGACGCCCTCGTCGCCGACCGAGCCCGGCTCGTCGCGCACGCCGGAGACATCGATTCCGCGCGAGAGCAGCTCCGCTCCGCACGCTCGAGCGCCGCGAGCGGATCGCCCCCTATTCTCCTGCGCGCCGCGGGCGAGCTCGCGGAGCTCGCCGGAGACCGTGAAGCCGCATTGCGACATTTCGAGGCGTACCGGGAAGCGGCGCACGAGGACGACTGGAAGGTCGCCCTCGCGCGCGGGCGCCTGCATGTCGATGTCTCGAAGAAGGAGCGGGAGTTCCGAAGAGCGCTCCGACTCAACCCTCGATCTCCCGAGGCGACGAGCGCCCTGGCCGATCACCTCCTGACGAACCGCGGCGACCCGCGCGAGATCGAGGAATTGCGAAACCGAGCCCGCCGATTTGCAGATCCACTCACGGATCTGGTCGAGTATCGTCCGAGGCCCGCGAAGGGAGACGCGCGCGCACCGCGCGAGCCCGAGGAAGAGCGCTAGCCGTCCGTCTCGCTCTTCCTGGCTTGGCTCGAGCGAAGCGCCCTCTTCTCCTCGAATTCCCGAACGAGGTCCTGCGCCCGCTCGAGGTCCATGCCCCCAGCCACGAGCCACTGCTGCGTTTCGGCCGGTTTGCGCGAGAACCAGTACCGAGCGAGGTCACGCAGCGCGTCTTCGCGAAGCTCGTCGCTCCCGATACGCGCAGCGAGGGCAACCGAACGATCGGGATCCCGAATGATTCGCGATCGCGCGAAACGCCGCATCAGACGGTCGACCATGGGCGACGGAGGCTGAGTCAGGGTCCACGAGAGCGCCTCCGCGTCGTCATGGCTCGCCCAGCGATCGATCGCGAGCTCGAGCGTCTCGTCGTACTCCGGCTCCGTCGGGCGACCGGTGAGCCAGTCGATCGCGGCGACGGCGTCCCGGTCGACCCACGCCACGACCAGGGCCCGAAGACTCTTGCGAGCGTAGTCCTCTGAAGCCCGCGCATCGCGAAACGCAACAGCGGCCATCGGATCTCGCCGGACGATCTTCTCGAGCGCGATGAGGAAGAGCTGACGCGAATAGCTCGCCCGCGTCCGCACGACCTGGTCGTCGAAGAACTCGACGACGCCCTCGACATCGCGCTCGCGGAGCACCTTGAGGACGGCGGCCTGCGTCAAGCGGGACCGGTCACCGGGATCGTCCAAGGAGCCGATCCACTCGACGAGTGCCGCCTCTTCCCCCGCGTTCATCGCGCCCTCCACGAGGCGGTAGCCCGCGGAGATCCTCATCTGGGGACGCAGGCCATCGTAGAACACGATCGCCGCCGGGATCTGTCCACGATTCGCGTATTCGTAGGCGATCGAGCCGATCCCCTGGGCACGCGCATCCTCGTCGGGCCAGTCGCCGATGTCGTTCTCGAGGCTCTCCAGGTCGATCTGCGACCACCGACGAAAGAACTCGTACGCCCCCATCGAGCCCGCGCGCGTCGAGAAATCGCGAAAGACTCGCCGGGCGTCGTCGAGCGTGGACGCGTCGAGCCGTGCCAGCAACGCACGCATTCGTTCGGATCGAAGCTCCGGAGCAGGTTCCGTGAAGGCGGCCTCCAGCGCCTCTCCGTAGCTTTCCACGGACGGATCCCAAGCGGCAGATTCATCCGACGTGGAGCGCGGCAGCAGTTGGCCGACGGCGATCCCGGCGAGGAAGGCAAGAACCCCCCATATCACCCGCTTCCTGCTCTCCGACATCGCGATTCCTCCCTCTGATGCGAACCGACCGGGCTCCAGGCGATCGTCAGGCACTCGCCCCTTCATCGCCGGGCAGTCCGAGCGAGGTCTCTCGGTAGCAATCGAGCGGTGGCGAGATGCGTTGCGGCTGCGATCACGAGGCTCGTACAGGCGATGGCAATCGAATAGCGCACGGCTTCTTCGCCGAATCGATCCTCCAGCCGAAGATTGAACTCCCCGACGACATAGGGACCTACGCCCATGCCCACCAGGGCATAGACGGAGCTCCAGAGCGCCGCCGCGACGGTCCGCACGCCCGGTGGCGCCAACATCTGAACCAGGGCCATGCTCTGCGGTGCCCAGGCTCCGAGCACGAAGGCCCCGACCGCGCCGAGAAGAAACGAGGCAGGAAGGCCGAAGACTACGATCGAGCTCGGAAGCAGGAGAAACGCACAGGACAGCGGAAAGGCCAAGAGGTGAATCCCGACGTTCAGCCACGCGTACCCCCTCGCATCGTGCCGCGCGACCCGATCGCCCCCTCGGCCGCCGAGATACGCGCCGAAAGCTGCAGGCAACGCGTAGATCAGGAAGTACAAGCTGCCGACGTCACCCGGATCCAGCCCGTAGACCCGGCGGAGAAACGTGGGCTCCCAGAGCACCTTGGCACTGGCTGCGATCCCGGTGAGACAGGCGGAAACGATCAACAGGCGGTACGAGGGAATCGCGAGCAGGATGCGCACGCGGTCGAGGAGCGTGGCTTGGGCGGCCGTCGACTCGCCGACCTCGCCGCCTGATGCGCGCGGTGGCTCTCGAACGGTGAGGTAGAAGAGCAGCGCGACCAGGACTCCGGGCGCACCCGCCACGAGGAAGGCGCTTCGCCAGCCCCAGTACTGGTTGACCCAGCCGCCGACGAGCATCCCGAAGCCCATTCCGGCCGTTCCGCCGACCGCGACCATCGACAGAGCGGCCGCACGGCGTTCTTCGGGAACGTAGTCCGCGATCAGCGATTGACTCGGCGCCGCGCCCGCCGCCTCGCCCAGACCGACGCCCATGCGCGACAGCACGAGCTGCCAGCCGGAGCTCGCGACCCCCGCGAACATGGTCATGGCGCTCCAGAAGACCAGCCCGATGGAAATGACGACTCGGCGGGAATAGCGGTCGGCGACGTTCGCGAGGGGCAGCGCAGCCCCGAAGTGCACCACCGTATAGGCGGCGCCCATCATCAAGCCGATCTGACGGTCGTCCAGCCCGATGTCTCGCTGGATATCATCGACGAGGAGACCGAGGAGGAGACGGTCTCCGACGTTGAAGACGGCGACCAGGAAGAGCAGTCCGAGGACATAGGACTCGTAGCGACGGGACGGAGCGAATCCGGGCTCGCGCGCCTCCGCAATCCCACGCGATCCCGTCTCCTGCGACCGGTTCTGGTTCATTATTCAGCCCGCGGCATCCTCGATCACGAAGGCCTCGCCTTCCGCAATCCCCCCGCACATCGTCACGAGCGCGAAGCGCCCGGAACGACGCCTGAGCTCATGGGCCGCCGTGATCAACATCCGCCCGCCCGTCGCCCCCGTCGGATGGCCGATCGCGATCGCGCCGCCATTCGGATTCGTTCGATGCCTCAACGCATCCAGATCCATCCCGAATTCTCGGGCGAGCACGATCGTGCTGACGAGTGGGACCGCGGCGAAGGCCTCGTTGATCTCGATCACGTCGATCGCCTCGAGAGAGAGCCCGGCACGCTCGAGTGCGAGCATCGCAGCCCGCGCGGGAATCGAGGCGATCTTGTCCGGATGATCGGACGCGCGCGCGTGTCCGCGCAGCTCGGCGAGAATCGGCAGGCCTCGAGCAACGGCCGTGTCGTGCGAGGTGAGGATTACCGCGGAGGCGCCCGTGCTCAACCCAGGAGCATTGCCGGGCGTGACGCTGCGACTCCCATAGACCGGCTGCAGTCGGGCAAGCGCATCGAGCGACGTCTTTCTCGGCGATTCGTCTTCGCAGAGACCTGGCGAGCCTTCGCTTCCCAGCGGAGCGACGGGAACGATCTCGCGATCGAAGAAGCCTGCGTCCTTCGCGCGGAAATAATGCTCGTGGCTTCGCAGTGCCCAGCGATCCTGGTCGTCGCGAGTGACGCCGTATTCCGCAGCCTCATTGGACGCCTGGACCGCACGGGGCACCCCCGTGTAGGGACAGCTGATGACGAGCTGGTCTCGAAGCGTGACGTCCCCCAGGCGCTGGCCCCAGCGGAGGTCCTCCACGAAATAGGGCACCTTGCTCAGGTTCTCCGCCCCGCCGGCGACGACGAGCTCCGCCTCGCCACTCCGAATCGCCCGGAGACCGAGAGAGGTGGCCGTCAACGAGGAACAGCAGGCGCGATCGACGGTGTACGCGTTGATGGTCTCCGGCATTCCCGCCATCAGAGCGGCCTGGCGTCCGAGCGATCGATCGGATCCCGGAAGATTCACACCCAGGGCGACTTCGTCGATCTCGTCGCCGCGGAGTCCGGCGTCGGCGAGGGCCGCCTCCATCGCGACCGCGGCCAGCTGGGGGATCGAATGGTCGCGAAGCGGGCCTCCGAAACGGCCGAACGCCGTACGCTTTCCCGCGACGATCACGCACCGCTCGGCGTTACTGGACACGGCGCTCCGCCCCTTCCCAGTGCGCGTCGCGAAGCACGCGCTTCAGGATCTTTCCGCTCGAGCCCTTGGGCAGCTCGTCGGAGAACTCGACGAACCTGGGCTTCTTGTAGCCCGCGAGTCGCTCGCGACAATGCTCGATCACGTCCGACTCGCTGACACCCGCTCCCTCCCGAACGACGACGAAGGCCTTCACCGACTCTCCCCACTCCTCGTCGGGCACCCCGATCACGGCCACCTCGCGCACGGCAGGGTGCTCGTGAATGGCCGCTTCGACTTCCGCCGGGTAGACGTTGAGGCCGCCCGAGATGATCAGGTCGCGCGTGCGATCGACGATCGTCAGGAAGCCGGCCTCGTCGACGCGCGCCACGTCGCCAGTGGAGTACCAGCCATCTCGCAGCACCTCGGCGGAAGCCCGCGGAGCATCCCAGTAGCCCGACATCAGATGCGAGCTGCGGACGACCATCTCCCCTTTCTCTCCGACGGCGACTTCGCTTCCGTCCTCGCCCACGAGCCTGATCTCCGTGGAATGCGTCACGCGCCCGACGCTCGAGAGTCGCGCGTCGTCCTGCAGCGCTTCGCGATGGTCCTCTACGTTCAGAATCGCGAGCGGATGGGGCGCCTCGCAGGAGCCGTACACCTGGACGAAGACGTGGCCGATCGTCTCGAGCGCCTCCCGCAGGCGAGCGGGTGAGATCGGCGCGCCTCCGTAGCTGATCGTCTTCAATGAACGCAGATCGTAGTCGGTCGCACGCGCCGCCTCCGAGAGCGACGCCATCATGGTCGGGACCATGAAAGAGCCCGTCCCCCCCGCGTTCGCCACCAGCCACAGGAATTGGTCGGGATCCCATTTCCGCACCATCCGGTTCTGCGCGCCGGACAAGTAGTAGGCGAGGATTTTCGATCCGCTGCCGTGGGCGACGGAGCCTACGTGGATCATCGAATCCCCCGCCGCCACGTCGAGCTCCTGTGCGAGCATCGTCGAGGTCGCCGCACGGCGCGCTCCCACGCTGGAGACGGCCCCCTTCGGCTTGCCGCTGGTACCCGACGTGTACAGAATGAAGCTCGGATCGGTCTCGTCCCGCTGGATGCGGGGCAGCTCGGCCGATCCCTGCGCGACCAGCTTCTCGTACTCGACCGCTCCGGGATGCTCGCCCCCGAGCACGACCAGATGCTTCAGATCGGGCAGGCTCGGCCGTGCGGCGTCGACGAAGTCCGAGAAGCTCGCATCGAAGAAGAGCACCTCCGCTCGGGAGTTCGCGAGCACCCACTCCCGTTCCCCGTGCAGGAGCCGTGGGTTGATCGGCAGCTTGACCCGCCCCGCCTTCGCGATCGCGAAGTCGATCTCGACGAATTCCAGCTGGTTGGCGAGAAGGATCGCGACCCGCGCGTCTCCCGTCGTCGTCAAGGACGTGAGCGCGTTGGCCAGCCGATTCGACCGTTCGTTCAATGTCGCGAAGGTTTGGACCCGGTCGCCCTCGGAGACGGCGATCCGACTCGAAAAGGCCTTCGCCGTGCGATCGATCAGCACCCCGATGGAGGGCACCTGGACCGCACTCATCGACCGGCGCCTTCCGTCGAAACGGCGCGGCAGACCGGGAGACCTGCCATCCGCCAATCCGGGTCGACCGCGAGCCGGCTCCCGAGAAGGGCGGCCTCGGTGCTGCGACGGAAATACTCGAGCAGCTCCGCGCCCTCGTCGCTCGTCGCGTCGAGCGGCTCGGTGCTGCCGTCGGGGCGAATCATCGCCGGTACGAATCCCACCCCGCTGAGTCCGACCTCGCCGAACTCCAGGCAAGCGACCATCGAAATGCGCGATTCCGGATGCATCGGCAGGAGCGGATAGTCGTCATAGGGGCGTGGCGCGAACTCGTCCGCCTGACGTTCGAGCACTTCGCGCACCTCTTTGGGAATCCGCTCGGCGAAGCCCCGGACGTGGAAGACGCCGTTACCGAGGCCGTGAAAGATGGGCTTGCCCTCGTGGAAATCGATTCCACGGACGATGTGTGGATGGTGGCAGAGCACCGCGTCGGCACCGAAGTCGATCGCCGCTCGGGCCGTCTCGCGCTCGTAGTCTCGAATGATCACTGGGCGAACGGCCTCGCCCCAGTGGAAGCTGACGAGCACGATGTCCGCCGAGCGACCAGCCTCTTCGATCGACGCTCGAAGTGCGTCCAGATCCTGCGGATAGGCAATGGCGAGGACCTCGGGGAGCACCCCCGGATTGAACTCGAGATCTCCCTCCGCGGTGTAGTAGTGGTTGTGGAAGCGGAGCGGATTCACGCCGGGGCGGTTGTTGCGCGCTTCGATACCGGCCGGAAAGGTCGAGACGAAGGCGAGAAAGGCGATCTTGCGGCCCTTGCGTTCCAGGACGACGGCCCTCCTCGCCTCCGCGAGGTTCGTGCCGGCCCCGACCGACGAGATTCCCACCGACTCGAGGACGTCGAGCGTCTCCAACATCGAGTCGGCCCCTTCGTCCATCACGTGATTGTTGGCGCAGGCCATGACACCGATGTTGCCGACCGCCAGACCTTCCGCCTGTACGGGCTCGGCGGTCATCAATCCACGCCCTCCCTCGTGGGAGTAGACGCCCTCGCAGTTGGCGAAGACGAGATCGGCCTCGTGCAGGAGCGCGCGCAAGGGCTCGAACCCGAGCTTCGGGTTCTCGTGGTTGATCAAGACGTCGCCCATCGCGCAGACCGTCGTGCGTTGCGAACTCATTGGGATTCCCCGGGTTGCTGATGGCTTCGGCGCCTGGGATCCGGCGCTTCCCACGCGCCGTGCGTCCCGAGACGCTTGATGGCCGGACGATCCACCTCGGCCTTGGCCGCCGTGCGCGGCAGCTCGGCCACGCTCAGGATGAATCTCGGCAGCTTGAAGAAGGCGAGGCGCTCCTGGCAGTAGTCGATCAATGCCTGCGGGTCGGGCTCGACACCGGCGCTCCAGACGACCGCACAGAGCCCATCGTCCTCACCCATCTCGGACGGCACGGCCACGACCGCGGTCTCCTCGACCAGATCGGAGCCACGAACGACCTCCTCGACTTCGCTCACGGAGACGAGCTCGCCCCGGCGGCGGAGAAAATGTCCCTGCCTCCCGACGAAGAAGAGGAAGCCCTCCTCGTCGAGGTACCCCTCGTCCCCCGTATGCACCCAGAGGTCTCGCCAGTTCGCGAGCGTATCCTCCGCCCGACCGAGATACCCGTGCGCCATCATCCCTGGCAGCTCCGGACGAACCGTGATCTCCCCTACGACGCTGGGCGGACATTCGAAGCCATCATCGTCGACGATCTTGACGGAATACCAGCCCTGGGAGCGCCCCGACGAGCCCCGACGGATGCCGTCGGCCTCGCGCTCCGTCGTCACGAACCCCCCGGCCTCGGTCTGACCGTAGGGCTGATAGGTCTTGATCCCGAAGCGCTTCTCGAACTGCTCGCGCAGCGCAAGGGATTGGGGCTCCGAGCCGCCGAAGCCGCTGATCGCGATCCGGGCGGTCGTCTGCCGATCCGAATCCCGCTCGGGTGTCCGCAGGAGCGTCGCGACCATCCCGATGAAGGGGTCCACGATCGTGGCCTCGTAGTGCTGCACACGCTCGACGAAGCGCGAAGCGCTCCAGCTCGTCGAAAAGCACACGGGGAAGTCCCTGACCATGCAGAGGGGGATCACCGCGCACGGCAGGAGCGCGTGATAGAGATGGGAAGACGAGAAGAAGACCTCGTCCTCCCCGAGGTCGGCGACCTCGAGCATCCGGTAGCCGCACGAAACCGCGCAGAAATGCGGGAGAACGACGCCTTTCGGTCTGCCCGTGGTGCCGCCGCTGTACATGACGCAGAACGCATCGCCCGGCCTAACGACGGCTCGACGAGACGATGGCTCGTCGGGCAACCACGTCCCGAAGGCGCCCCCATCCGGCCGGCCATCCCGAACGACGGTCTGAGTCCGAGCAAGGGGTGACTTCGCCGGATCGGGCGTCGCCCGCGCCACGAGGTCGACCTGGGATTGCACCACGAAGAGCTGCGCAGGCGAGAGCTCCTCCAGACAGTGGCGTAGCTCCTCCGCCTGGAGTGCGACGTTGAGGGGCGCCCAGACGAGTCCCGTCCGCGCGCAAGCGAGCATGATCGCGACATGAGCCAGAGAATTGGGCATGAAGCAGGCGACGTACTCTCCCGCTCTCAGCCCATCTCGATCGAAGCCCGCGACGAGACGCTCGACGAGGGCATTCATCTGCCCGTAGGTCGCCGACTCGTCATCACATCGAACGAAGACCGAGTCCGGCGAGCGTGCCAGGCGCCAGTCGAAGAGCTCGGCCATCGTGTCGGCCACCAGCTCGCGGCCGAGGAGCGTACGTCTCATAGGCTCTCCGCCAGAAGAGATCGGACCTCCTGGGACGACCAGACTCGAGCCGATCGCGACCGCGCCGCGAAATCGCCGGCGGCCCGCTCGGCGAGCCTATCCAGCTGCTCCTCGCGAATTCCGAGATCGGATAGCTTCCGCGGCAGCCCGAGACTGGCGAGCAGCACGTCGAAGCGCGCAGCGATCGCGGAGCCATCCACCGACTCGTCCGAGTCGGGAATTCCGAGGGCTCGACACAATGCGACGTACATCGCGGGGTCGTCGGGTGACGAGTGCCCGACGACGCGCGCGAGAATTCCGCACGTGGCCTCGCCGTGGCGAAGGCCATGCAGCATTCCGAGCTGGTGCCGAATCGCCGCCCCAATCCCGACCTTCGTTCCCGTCGAGAAGGTGCCGAAGAGGGTGAGCCATGAAGCGATCTGGCAGGCGAGCCGACTCTCTCGACTGCCCTTCACGGAGGGCTCGAGATGATGATAGAGCCACTCGATCGAGCGAAGCAGCAGCGGCTCCATCACCGGTCCTGCCAGGCCGTTCGCATACTGCTCGAACGCATCGCTCAAGATCTTGACTCCCGTCGTGAGCCATAGAGCATCCGGCGTCGCCGACGTGAGCGCCGGATCGAGGATCACCATCCTGGGCGCGACCGACGGGTTCTGGAAGGGCTCTCGTTCACCGGTCTCCTCGTTGGTGATCGCGATCATCGGCGTGTACTCGGCCCCGGAGAGCGTGGTCGGGAGCGCGACCACGGGGAGCGTCGGGCTGGACAACCGGCAGGCATTCTCGCCCGAGCCCCGGTAGGCATCGAATTCCGGCGCCTCCGAGAGTCCCTCCGCGAGCCCCAGCACCGTCGCCTTCGCCGTATCGACGACGCTCCCGCCACCGAGGCTCACGAGAAGATCGGCCGCGAGATCACGCGCGATGCGGAGACTCTCGACGACCGTCGATCGCGGTGTGTACTGACGGCACCCGTCGAAGCAGCCGACGAATCGGGCGCCGAGCACGTCCTTCACGTTCCCGAGGACCTCGCGCTCCCGAACGATCGACGAGGTCGTCACGATCATGACGCGCGTCGCGCCAAGCTCTTCGACCAGGCCGGGGAGCTCGTTCGATGCACCGACCCCGTGAAGGACGGACTGCCACTGCTGCCGCCAGTCGAAACGGCGAATGTCGAGCGCAAGCTGCACGTGTCGAAATTCCTAGACCACGAGGACCGGATTGAGGGGGCTGTTCACCCCTCGATGGATACGGAGGGGCGAGACCACCAGCATGCCCGTGCGAACGCGATCCCTCGCCGGGGCCTCGAGGTCGAGCAGCTCGATGAGGTAGACACCGAGGTCTCGCAGCACGACGTCGTGGAAGGGCATGTTTCCCTGACTCGGCGAGGGCGTCGTCTCGACGGCGATGTTGTCCGCACCGACCATGCAGAGATCGTGATCCGCTACCCACGTCGCCACGTCAGGCGAGACGGCGGGAAAGGAACGACCGCGTTCCTCGCGCCGCAGTGCCGCGGCGATCCAGCCCGTGCGGAACAGCGCCGCGTCCCCCGCCTCGACCGACAGCTCGAACTCCTCGACGTAGAGCTCCACGTCTGCGCGCGTGATCAGATCGGGCTCGGAGGTCGGACGGTCCACGAAATCGAAGACGTGTCCCGGGACGACCAGCCCGCCCACGCACTCGATCCCGCAACGCTGGGCGCCACTACTACGCACATCCGTGTACGGGAAGCCGTTGTAGAGCTTTCCGTCGTACCACATGTGACAGAGGCCATCGATGTGTGTGGTGCCGCCCGTGGCCATCACGATGTAGTCGTCGGCGGTTCCCCAGCCGTCGCGACCGAGTGCCGCGAAATCGCCTCCGTCGACGGCCATGAAGTGCTGAACCGCCGCCCGCGGGCCGCCCAAGGGCGCATCCCGCCGAATCTCGAGCCCGAGATCGTAGGATCGACCCTCGCGAACGTATCCGGCGGCGCGGCGGACGACGTCCGCGTCGACCAGGTTGGCCGCACCGCGCTCGTCGTCGGCGCCCCAGCGGCCCCAGTTCGAGTACCCCTCCGGTCGCCGAAGCGTCCTATCTCGGGAATCGGTCATGACGGTCCTGGTCGATGGTCTGCTTCTGGTCGCGGGAGAACGGCGCGTTCGAGTCCGATCGAACCCCGCCGGGACGCACTGGCATGCGGCCACCGGCCATCATAGATTCTTCTGAGCGACAGATCTATTCTTTTGGACAGAAAGTGATTCACACCCGGCGCGAGGCGAGCGTGATCGAAACGGCCTCCACATGAGTTCCTTGCGCCACCAGGTGGCCATCATCGGCGTCGCCGAAACACGCTACGAGCGGCGATCCGACCGGATCGAATGGAGCCTCGCGTTGGATGCAGCCCGCGGGGCGGCAGCCGACGCGGGGATCGACGTTCGCGATATCGATGGCATCGTGCGCTACAGCCAGGACCGCGTGAGCGAGGCCGATCTCTCGACCGCGTTCGGTCTACGCCTCCGCTACCACGGCCAGGTCGGCTTCGGCGGTCAATCTGCCTGCGCCGTGATCGGCCAGGCGGCCGCCGCGATCCATGCCGGCCTCGCGGAGACCGTGCTCTGTTATCGCGCATTGAACGGACGCGCGGGTCCGCGATACGGGCAGTCGGACCGACTGTTCCAGACCGACGACCACGGAAATCGACGCGCGCACGGAAACCGGGCACCCGGCGGAGAATTCTCGGCGCCCTACGCCCTGCTGACCCCCGGGCAGGTCATGGCGTTGTGGGCAAGGCGGTACGCGCACGAGGCGGGGATCTCCATCGCGCGCCTCCAGCAGGCGCTCGCACGGATCGCGATCGACCAGCGGCGATATGCGAACCGAAATCCCCGTGCGGTGATGCACCGAAAGCCGCTCGACGAGGAGACCTACCAGCAGGGGCGCCTCATCGCGGATCCTCTCAGACTCTACGACTTCTGCCTCGAGACCGACGGTGCGGCCGCGGTGATTCTCACGACCGCCGACCGCGCGCGCTCGATCCGCGACGACGCGTGTTTCGTGCTCGGTGCCACACAATCTCTCCAGGAAGAAGCGATGGAGGTCTACTCCGAGCTCGTCAATGGACCCGATCATCGAGCGCTGGCCCAGAGGCTCTATGCCGAGGCCGGAATCACGGCCGACGACGTAGACGTCGCCATGCTCTACGACGCAAACACCATCATGGTTCTCCTCCAGCTCGAAGGCTACGGGCTCGTTCCTCCCAACGAAGCGGCCGGCTGGCTGATCGACCATGGCATCGGCCTCGACAGCCCAATGCCCGTGAATACGTCCGGCGGCCAGCTCTCCGAGAGCTACGTGCACGGGATGAATCTGGTCGTCGAAGCGGTCCGGCAGCTGCGCGGCGCGTCCACGAGCAACGTGCGCGACGCCGAGGTCGCCCTGGTGGGTGCGGCGGGTGCCAGCAGCCTGGTCCTGGCGCGATGATCCTTCCCGCGACGACCCGACTCACAGAGCCCTACTGGGAGGGCGCGAGAGCAGGCCAGCTCATGCTCCAGTCCTGTGACGCGTGCGACGCCACCTGGCATCCTCCCCTCCCTTCCTGCCCCGAATGTGCCGGCGACCGAGTCGCCTGGCGCCGCAGCCGGGGAGAGGGCACGGTGCACAGCTTCACGGTGGTGCAGGAAACACCGGATCCCGACTTTGCCGACCGATGCCCCCTCGTCATCGCACTCGTGCGATTGACCGAAGGGCCGCTCGTCATCGCGAACCTCTTGGATTGCGACCCCGCCGAGGTCCAGATCGATGCGCCGGTCCGCGTCTGCTTCGTCGAGCTCACACCCGAGATCGCATTGCCTCAATTCCGGCTCGATCCTGGCGGGCGTGTTCGCCCCGCCCGGGGAGACGACGCCGCTAGAGATCGGTCGGAATCAGGAGCATCGCGATGAACGTGACGACGAAGCATGGAATCGCGAGCATCAGCATGTAGCCGGCGATGCTGCCGAATCGCATCCTGAGGATCGAAAGCACCGGAATCGCGAGGAAAGGCTGAACGAGATTCGTCGTCGAGTCGCCGTACGCGTAGGCGAGCAGCAGCGTGGGCGTCGAAACGCCCAGCTGCTGAGAGGCCGGGATCAGATAGGGCGCTTCGATCAACCACTTCGATCCCGCCGACGGTACGAAGAGGTTCATCATGCCCGAATAGAGATAGACCACGAGCGAGTAGGAATCGTGGGTCGCGAAGCGGGAGAACAGGTCACCGATCCAGGTGCTCAGCTCGGTGTTCTGCATCAACCCGAAGATCCCCGCGTAGAATGGAAACTGGACGATGATCCCCCACGCCGGCCCGACTCCCTCTCGACAGGCCCCGAGGAAGCGCGACGGGTTGGAGTGCAGTGCGAGCCCGAGCGCTAGAAAGACCGCATTGTAGGCGTTGATCGTCCAGGTCGCGCCGAAGCCTCGTGTCACGACGGAGGACACGACCGGAAAGGCCAGCAGAATCGCCGCCAGCCAGGTCCACGGCGCGAAGTCGTCGAGACGCTCGGCCACACTGCGGCTGCCTTCCTTCGGAGGATCGCTCGGCGCGGTCGGCAGGATCTGCGCCAGCTGCGCTTCGTCGAGCGTCTTCGCTCCGGTCGAGGGGTGGATGGCGATCGCGGTCCCGATCCCGACCAGCCCGACGAGTGAGAGGTATCCGAGATTGAACGGGCGCAGCAGCGTCTCCGTGATCGGGTAGAGCCGGTCGACGACGGGTACGCCGATCGCCGGATCGAGCAGAGGATTGCCGGGCGTTGCCATGATCAGCGGCGCCGAGCCGGAGAAGCCGCCGTGCCACACGGTCCCCATCCCGAGGAGCGAGGCGGCCGCCAGGACCCGGACGTCCGCCTTGGGATTCCGCCGGCAGACGAAGGCCGTGAGCATGGCGGAGCCGACCACGGAGACGGCCCAGTTCAGGAACGCAACGGAGGTCGCGACGCAGGCGACGAGCGCGACCGCCTGTCGCGGAAACCTCGGATTCGGCAGACGCGCCACTCGGTCCAGGAGACGATAGACCGCTGGCGACGAGACGCAGACGTGCGCCGCGATCATCGCGAGCGTGAACTGCATGGCGAGCTCGAGCAGCAGCCAGACTCCGTCTCCCCAGGCCACGAGGGCCTCGACGGGACCCGCCCCGCCACCCGTCATGGCGAGTCCGAGCGAGAGGACCGTGAGCATCATGCAGACGATCCACGAGTCGGGCACCCACCGCTCGGTCACCTCGGAGAAAGAGGCGCCGAGGCGTCCGAGCGCCTTTCCGAGTCGCATTCAGCCCCCGCTCATTCCCAGAGGTTGAACTTCGACGCGACTGCGTTCATCGCCCCCGCCGCCGTCAGCCCGCCATCGATCAGGTAGTCGCCGCCCGTCATCGATGCGCCTGCATCCGAGGCCAGGAACAACACGAGCTCTGCGATCTCGTCGGCCGAGGACGATCGTCCGATCGGCACCGGGCCCAGAATCGCTTCGTAGAGCTCCGGCTGATCGGTGGCCATCGGCGACTCGACGAGGCCCGGATGGATCGCGTTCACCCGAATCCCCCAGCTGGCAAACTCCAAGGCGGCGCACTTGGTCAGACCGCGCAGGCCCCATTTACTGGCCGAGTAGGGGGCCCGATAGAAGCCGTGCATGGCAGTGGCCGTGCCCGTGTTCACGATGGCGCCGCCGCCCGAATCCCGCATCAACGGCACGCAGGCGCGCATGCCGTGAAACGCGCCGTTCAGATTGACGTCGAGCACCGCGTTCCACTCGTCGAGCCGCGTGCCCATCACGCCCTTGCCGAGGCTGATTCCCGCATTGTTGACGAGTACGTCGAGCCGCCCCGCTTCCACCTCGAGACGGTCCACGAGGGCAGTCCAATCGTCGGCGTTCGTCACGTCGAGCTTCGCGGCCCGGACGCCGTCGGCCGCCTCGAAATCGTCGCGGAGATCACAGGCCCAGACGCTGCCCCCCTCCGCAGCGAAACGGGCAGCCTGGGCCGCACCCTGCCCTTGTGCGCCGCCCGTCACGAGAATCACCTTGTTCGCGAATCGCTCCGTCGCCATCTAATTCAGCACTCCTGCGATCATGCCGCCGTCACTGACGAAGGCGCCCCCAGTCGCGTAGGATGCCTCGTCCGACGCGACGAAGAGCACCATCATCGCGGTCTCGTCCAGCTCGCCGCCGCGACCGAGCGGCATCCGCTTCAGGAAGGCATTGCGCTTGTCCTCGGCGGCGCCGCCCTGTCCCGCCATCGTGTGGTTCATCGATCCGGGATGCACCGAGTTGACCCGGACCCCCGACGGCCCGAGCTCGAGGGCCGCGCTCCGGGTGAGTCCCGTCACCCCGAATTTCGCGGTGCAGTAGGCGGAGATCCCGGGCAGCGGCGCCAGCCCCTGGGCGGAGGAGACGTTCACGATCGAGCCTCGACCGCGTGCGACCATGGACGGCGCCACGGCCTGGATCCCCCGAAGCGTGCCGAGCACGTTCACGTCGAACACGGCTCGAAAATCCTCGACCGAAGCATCGAGCACGTTTCCGTACCGGATCACCCCGGCATTGTTCACGAGAATCGACGGATCGCCGAATACCTCGCGGCAACGCTCGAGGGCACGCGACCAGTCGGCCTCGCTCGTCACGTCGAGCTCGACGGCCACCGCAGCGGGCCCCAGATCCTCGGCGAGCGCGCGACCCGCCTCCCCGAGCACGTCGGCAATGACCACACGCGCCCCCTCACGCACGAATGCCTCGGCTTGCGCACGTCCCTGCCCGCCGGCCGCACCGGTGATGATGGCTACGTGGTCGTCGAGTCGCCCCATGCTCGCTGCGCTCCCGCCGCTTACAGACCTTCGTCCTGGCGTCCCCAGATCGAGGCCAGCTCGTTCGTGATCTCGCCGACCGTGGCGAAGCTTCGAATCGCATCCAGAATCGGCGGCACCGTATTGTTTCCGTCCCGCGCGGCGCGCTTGACGGCCGCCAGACTCCGCTCCACCGCCACCGCGTCCCGCTCTGCGCGCACGCGAGCCAGCCGCGCAAGCTGGTGCTTCTCGTCTTCCGAGGACACGCCGGCGACGGGCACGAACGACGCGTCCCCATTCTCTTCGACGAAGCGATTGACGCCAACGACCGCGTGGGCGTCGCTGTCGATCCGCTTCTGACGCTCGAACGCCGCCTGATCGAGCTCCTGCCGAATCCAGCCGGACTGCAGCGCTGAGAGTCCACCGCCGACTCCACGGATCTTCTCCATGTAGGCCAGAATGGCCTCTTCGATCCTATTCGTCAGCGACTCCACGTAGAAGGAGCCGCCCAGCGGATCGGCCGTGCGACGAACGCCCGTCTCGTAGGCGAGGATCTGCTGCGTGCGCAAGGCGACGCGGACCGCTTCGTCCGTCGGCAGACCCAGGGCCTCGTCGAACGACGACGTCGCGAGCGTCTGCACGCCGCCCAACGCCGCGGCCAGCGACTCGTATGCCACGCGTGCGATGTTGTTGAGCGGCTCCTGCGCCGTGAGAGAGCTTCCGAGCGTATAGACGAAGATGTTGAGCGCACAGCTCTCCGCTTGCTCGGCTCCGTAGTGCTCCCCGATCAGTCGACACCAGATCCGCCGAGCGGCCCGGAACTTCGCGGTCTCCTCGAAGAGATCGAGATCGGCTGCCAGGAAGAGGAAGATCGAGTGCGCGAACTGATCGATCGAGAGACCCCGTGCGAGGGCAGCGTCGATGTACTCGATTCCATTGCTGAGGGCGATCGCCACCTCTTGGACGGCCGTCGAGCCGGAATCGCGAATGTGATAGCCGCAGAACTCGATGGGCTCCCACCCCGGCAACTCGTTCGCGCAGTATTCGATGACGTCGACGGAGAACTGCACCGCCGGAGCCGGCGGAAAGATGTAGGTCCCGCGTCCGACGTATTCCTTGAGCACGTCGTTCTGGAACATGACCTTGAAGTCGTTGGGTGAGAAGCCGTGCGTCTCCGCGGCAGCGACGAAGAGCGCCAACGCGATCGGCCCGATGGCATTCGCGGTGGTTCGAATCTGTCGGACCTGATCGAGCTGGATCCCCTCGAGGAGATCCTTCATGTCCTCCACCGAGTCGATGGGTACGCCCACCCGGCCGATCTCGCCCTGTGCCAAATCGTGATCCGAGTCGAGACCGACCTGCGTCGGGAGATCGAGGGCGACCGAGAACCCCTTCTGGCCCTTCGCCAGGAGCGAGCGGATTCGCGCGTTGGTCTCCTCCGGAGAGGCACGCCCGGAGTACATCCCCATCACCCAGGGACGCTCGCGATACATCCCGGGATTCGGACCGCGCGTGAAGGGCGCCTCACCCGGCAAGCCGAGGCGCGAGAGATAGTCGTCAGCAACGCGACCTTCGACGCCTTCACCATGCACGTCGATCGGCGTATAGAGGGGCTTCACGTCGAACCCAGAGGCCGTGGTGACGTCGACATCACCCGGCGCCAGTCGATCGGCATTTCGCGCTCGCCACGCGCGAAGTACTCGTCCGAGCCGGTCGCTCGGCGCAGCGCCACCTTCGTCCATCCGACAGACTCCCTTGCATGTCGGAGGCTACCCCGACCGGGCGCCGCCCTCCCCGTGTCCCACCTGCGATTCGAGCCAGCGGGTGATCTCGTCGAGCGACGAGCCCGGCGTGAAGATCTCGGCAACGCCCTCGGAGATCAGCGTTTCCCGGTCGGCGTCGGGCACGATCCCCCCGCCGAAGAGCAGTACGTCGGACATCCCGTCCCGATCCAGGAGCTCGCGCACGGATCGAAACATCCGCATGTGGGCACCCGACAGGATCGAGAGCCCCACGGCCGACACGCCCTCTTCCTTCGCCGCCTTCACGATCATCTCCGGCGTCTGGAAGAGTCCGGTATAGATGACCTCGAAGCCCGCATCCATCAAGGCGCGAACGATCACGCGCGCCCCACGATCATGGCCGTCCAGCCCGGCCTTGGCGACGATGATGCGTCGATTTCGCATTGAGCAGTTCGGGCCCACCGCTATCCGATCGACCTCGCTTCGAAGCGCTCGAGGCCCGACCCGGGCCGTACGTCACGCATTGCCCGAAACGACCTTGCCCGCGATGTAGCCGAACACGAGACCGCTGCCGATCGTCGTACCACCCGACCAATAGGCCTGCCCGGCAGGCGACGCGACGCAGTTGCCGGCCGCAAAGAGACCGGGGATCGGCTCGTCGTTCGCGTCGATGACGCGGGCCTCGGCGTTGATGCGTGGCCCTCCGCAGGTATCGAAACACGCCGCAACCAGGAGAATCGCGCAATAGGGCCCCTCCTCGTCGAAGGGAGCCATCGTCTGATTCTTCAAGCCGTCCCGAATCGGCGGGCTGTAGTTCAGCTCGTGCGGCGTCTCTCCGCGCCCGAAGTCCAGGTCCTTGCCCTCACGGGCGAAGCCGTTGAAGCGCTCGATCTCCGCGACGAGATTGGCCTCGAAGTCATCGGACAGCGCGAGACCCCCGGTATGCGCCTTCAGGCTCGCGAGGCGCGCGCGAATCTCTTTGCCGAGCTCCTCCCAGCTGTCTCCGATGATCAGGTGCTCCGGAAACTCGCCGACGGGAGGGATCGGCGGACGAACCTTGTGCCAACCCTCGGGCTCGACGGTCTCGGCGACGTATCGGTCATAGATCTGGATCAGGACCTGGTTCGTGTACTGCTTCGTCGTCGCATCGAAGTTGAAGTGTGCCTGTGCACGATCATGGTAGGGCGACTTCTCGTTGACCACGCGCTTGCCGTGGACGTTGACCATGATCATGCTGTCGCCCCACGGAAAGTAGGCCATGCCCGGGACGTATCCGTGATTTTCGATCGCGACTTCGATCGGCGTCTGCCCCCACCAGGCCATCTCCAGGTTCCCGAGCGAGGCGCCGACCGAGTTCGCCATGCGAAGGAAGTCGCCGGTATTGGATTCCACCGCCGTGGAGGCATAGAGCTTGCCGCGCAGATAGCGATCCCGGAGCTCCCGGTCGTGAGCGAAGCCCCCGGAACCGAAGATCACGCCGCGCGTCGCTTCGATTCGGACCTGCTCGCTCTTGGGCGTCGTCGCGACGACGCCCCGCACGTGACCGGATTCGTCTTGAACGATCCGGCTGACCGGGTGTGAATGACGGATCTCGACGCCCTGCTTCTCGAGGTATTCGCGAATCCCGCCGATCAGGAACGCGCCCTGCCCGGACGTGTGAATCCCGCCCTCGGAAAGGAGGTGCCGACCGATCTCGACGCGATTCTCCGGGATGTGCGCGTTGTATTCGGGCTTTCCCATCACCTTCTCGAAATCCGGACTGAATCTCGACTTGATCGCGCCGATTGCGTCGAGATGGTCCGCCGCCTCGGAGCCGAAGTCGTAGTACGCCGCCAGCAACGCGTACTCGTTCTCCGGCAGGCCGAGCCGTTCATCGTCGGGGTCGTAGTGACCGGGATAGGAAAGGCGCGCCATGTACTTGAGGCAGTCGTCCCGGGGATCTTCGATTCCGGCCTCCCGAAGCCAACGATTGTTGGGAATCCAGTATTCGCCCGAGGACAGAACGGACGTACCGCCGATCTCGCGCGCCTTCTCGAGTACGAGCACCCGACAGCCGAGGCTCGCTGCGGTCGCCGCGGCCGACAGGCCGGCGATCCCGGAGCCGGCGACCACGACGTCGTAGGTCTCGTTCCAATCGGTCTTTGCCGTCTTTGCCGTCATCGGACGATTCTCCCACCCGGCCGCAGCGTGGAGCCTGCGAGAGACCTGGATCGCTCGCAGAAGCGGGCGCACTACCCGCCGGCACTCGCTCGAAATACCGAATTACTCTAGCAGAATAGATTTCTGCTGCATAGAATACGTATGACGGGCGGCTCGTCGAGGCACGGCCATCTATACCCCGGGGCGCGGCGCGCCTCGCAGCGCCGCCGACCCGCCGGAAGGGAGCTTGCCGCATGCCGACCATCGATTACGAAATCTTCGACGCCGACAACCACTACTACGAGGCGGAAGATTGCTTCACACGACACCTCGATTCGGGCATCAAGAAGCGCGTCGCACAATGGGTCGAGGTCGAGGGACGCCGGCGACTGCTCATCGGCGGGAAGCTCAACAGCTTCATCCCGAATCCGACCTTCGATCCGGTCGGTAAGCCGGGCGCACTCATGGAGTACTACCTCGGCACCGAGGAGGGGGGCCGTACCTTCCTCGAACGCATCCGCGACGTCGAGCCCCTTTCCGATCGACCCGAGTACCGCGATCGTGACGCGCGAATCCGTCGCATGGACGCACAGCAGATGGAGGGGTGCTGGCTCTTCCCGACGCTCGGTGTCGGCATCGAGCATGCGTTGAGCGACGACGCAGATGCCTGCCTCGCTGCATTCTCGGCCTTCAATCGGTGGCTCGACGACGATTGGGGGTTCGCCTACAAGGAGCGGATCTTCGCGACGCCCTACCTCTGTCTCCGCGACGTCGAGCATGCGGTGGCCGAGCTCGAGTGGACGCTCATGCGGGGAGCACGCGTACTGCTGATCAAGCCCGGTCCCGTCGAGACGCGCGACGGTCTGACTTCTCCTTTCTCTCGCGAGTACGATCCATTCTGGGCGCGCGTCGACGAGGCGGGCGTCACGGTCGCGATCCACGGTGGGGCTTCTGCGTACAGTGACCTCGAGAAGCTCTGGGGAAGCGATCGGGACATGAAGGCCTTCTTCGGTAGCCCGCTCGCTTCGATCATTCATGGCACGCATCGCGACATCCACGACACGCTCGCAGCCAGCATCTGCCACGGACTCTTCCAACGTTTTCCCCGGGTGCGACTCGCCTCCATCGAGAACGGCGCGAACTGGCTCGACGGTCTCCTGAAGAAGCTCGAGATCACGGGCCATCAATACGCCGATGCCTTCACCGAGGCCCCGGTCGAGACGTTCAAGAAGCACGTCTGGGTCGCCCCCTTCTGGGAGGACGATCCAGTCGAGGTCGCGCGTCTGATCGGCGCGGACCGCACGCTCCTCGGTTCGGACTGGCCGCATCTCGAGGGTGTCGAGGATCCGCTCGGCTACGCGAAGCGCCTCGAGCCACTCGGAGACGAGGGGGCTCGCGCCGTGATGCGCGAGAACGCCCTCTCCCTCACGGCGGCCCCGCTCGGCTAGCCCCCTCCGCAGGTCGAGCTCGGCGCGCAGCTCTGCTCGCCTCGATTTCGCGCTGCCCCACCCCGGAGCCGCTCAGGAACACCATGGCCTACCCGCACGAGATCTCGATCATCGACACGATGATCGGCTTCGCAGCCGGCTTCGAAGAATACGATTTCATCCGGGCGCAGCTCAAGGACACGCAGTCTCGGGACGACTACGACTTTCCCGTCGAGTACATGTTCAAGAACGTTCCGAAGGACTTCTACGAGAAAGCCGACCCGATCCAGGCCACCCTGGGAGAGATGGATCGCTTCGGCGTCGAGCAGGGTCTCGTCGGAGTCCACGACGACGTCGGAAGACGAGCGGTTCGCGACCACCCGGATCGTTTCCTGGCACTCGGCGGGACCGATCCGCACGCGAGCGTCGCGGGCCTGCGAGACATGGAGCGGCAGCTCGAGGATTTCGACGTGCGTGCTTTCACGGCCTTTCCCGCTGGCTTCGTTCCCCAGGTTCCGATCGACGATGCACGGATGTATCCGATCTACGCGAAGTGTGTGGAGCTCGAGCGTCCGATCTTCGTCTGCGCGGGTGTACCGGGGCCACGGGTGCCCATGTCGTGTCAGGACGTCGAGCGGATCGATCGCGTGATGTACGACTTCCCAGACCTCGTGTTCGTCACCCGCCACGGCTGCGAGCCCTGGACGGACCTCGCCGTCAAGCTGCTCCTGAAATGGCCGAATCTCTACTATTCGACCTCGGCCTTCGCCCCCAAGCACTACCCCGAAGAGATCATCCACTACGCCAACACGCGCGGCGAAGACAAGATCCTCTACGCCGGCTACTTCCCGATGGGCTTGTCGCTCGAACGCATCTTCCGCGAGATGGACGAGGTCCCCTTCCGGCCCAGCGTCTGGCCGAAATTCCTTCGCGAGAACGCGGAGCGCGTTCTCGGCCTGGCGGACGGCTGACGTCCTTCACCGACGCACCCGACGCACCGACAGCGACTCGCACGAATGCGCGATGTTGCTGCGCGCACATCGTGGGCGGACGCGAGGGCGTCAGCCGCCCGCGTACTTGTCCGGGGCTCCAGCTCGGCGATGCGGGATCCGATGCTTCTGGATCTTGCCGGTCGCGTTCCGCGGGAGTGGCTCGTCCGTCAGCACGAGATGCTCCGGCACCTTGAAGGCGGCGAGCCGCTCGCGAACCCATTGCCGAACGTCGTCCGGCGCCAGCGCCGATCCGTCGGTCAACCGAACGGTCGCGCCCACTTCCTCGCCGAGCACCCGGTGGGGCAAGCCATAGACCGCTGCCTCCAGGACGTCGGGGTGCTCCGCGAGGCAGGCCTCGATCTCCGCCGGATAGACGTTCTCGCCGCCGCGGATCACCAGCTCCGACCGCCTGCCCGAGACGAAGAGCAGGCCCTCCTCGATGTAGCCGAGATCGCCGGTGCGCAGCCATCGACCGTCCTCGAGAACCGCATCCGTCGCCTGCGGATCCTGCCAATAGCCGAGGAAGACGCCGGGCCCGCGAAGACAGATCTCACCCTCGACGCCCTCTGGGCAGGGCTCGCCCTCATCGTCGCGGATCTGGACGGCGCTCATCGGACGCGGACGACCCGCCGAGTCCGGACGCGCGGCAAGCGGCGGCCCGTTGTTGGCCGTCCCCATTCCGGAGCTCTCGGTCTGCCCGAATCCAAAGGACATCCGGGGTGCCGCCGCGGGGAGCTTCTTCGCGACGAGCTCGGACAACGCCGGGGGCCAGGCCGATCCCCCGCCGCCGACCGCCTGGATCGTCGAGAGATCGAAGTCCTCGAAGTCGGGGAACTCCAGTAGCCGGAAGAGCTGGGCCGGAACGACACTCCACGACGTCACGCGCTCTCGTTGCGAGACCTCGAGGACCGCGCGCTCATCGAAGCGCCCCTCCATCCAGACCGACTTCCACCCGAGCAGGAGCGTGTGGATCAGCCCGCCGTGAAGCCCCGAGACATGGAAGAGGGGTAGTAGATAGAGAGAGCACGGCGGTGCGTCGGGGTCGACGGGTGCACCCGCCGAGGCGAAGTCCGTACACGTCGCCAGGACGATCAGGTTGCGATGCGAGTGAACGGCGCCCTTGGCCCGTCCCGTCGTGCCGCTCGTGAACAGGATGGTCGCGGGGTCGTCCTCGCCGAGAACGGAGTCGGGAAGCGGAACACTCTGCGGGGGATGCGCGTCGAGCGCTGCCGACACCTCCCCCTCGACAGAAGCGGCCCTCGTCGCAGCACCCGAGACCGCCTCCTCGAGCAGTGGGCGGCGGCGAGAATCTGCGAGAACGAGGCGCGGTGCGGTCAGCTCCACGGCACTGCGGAGCTCGTTCGCCGTCCACCAGCCATTCAGCGCAACAGCGACCGCACCTACGGACACGACGGCGCCATAGGCGACGATCCACTCGGCACTGTTCGCACCGAGGATTCCGATCCGGTCTCCCGGCTCGACCGACCACGCTCGCTCGAGCCAGCGGGCAAGCCGGGCCACGCGATCCGCGTACGCAACGAACGTCATTCGATCGTTCGGAAAGACGAAGGCTGTGCGGTCACCGAACCCGACCGATCGGACGATCAGGTCGCGTACGCTCCTCGGGCGCTCGCGGAAGACGGCCAGGGGCTCCCCCAGGACTTCCTCCGTGACGAGCGAGAACCGCCCTTCGCCGGCATAGGCATCACGGTCGGGCCAGAGGAGCGTTCGACCGTCGAATCGGCCGGCGTCTTCGATCATCCCATGGATCCGCCTAGATCAGGTAGTCCTTGAAAGGCTGCCCGACGGCCGCGCGGCCGTACACGCGCGCGTTCTTGTCCCGGTGCGTGTAGGCGTGAACCGCCATCACCCGCGCGTCACGAAACGCGCGTTGATTCGGCTCGTCGAGGTAGATTCCGTGGCCGCCGCCCGCGTCGAAGATGCGACCGCAGATCTCGGCGGACACGCAGGCCGAGCGGCCCGCATCCCAGCGATAGCGCGCCCGGACATCCGTCGGAATCTCCTCTCCACTCCTCGCGGCGTCCATCATCTCCGTCAGGTTGTGACGCCGCTGGAGCGCGATGCCATTCAGCTCCGAGGTGGACTCCGCCACGATCGTCAATGCCGGCGGGTCGAGCGGATCCCGGCCCGATCCCCCGGTTCGTGCCTGCGCGACCTTCTCCCGACAACGAGCGACGAAGCGGTCGAGCGTGGCCCGCGCGTTCCCGATCGCGGCCGCGGCAAGACAGTTCACGAAGATCGCCGCGAATGGTGCGCGAAAGAGCGGAGCCGCGTTGACCTCCCAGCCCGCGCAGTCGTTCGTCACGAGATGTGCGAAGGGAAGCGTCCGGTACTCCGGAACGAAGGCACCCTCCACGACGATGTCGTGGCTCCCCGTCCCGATCATCCCGGTCGTGCGCC
Source organism: Myxococcota bacterium (assembly GCA_965223565.1). Classification (GTDB taxonomy): domain Bacteria; phylum Myxococcota_A; class UBA9160; order UBA9160; family UBA4427; genus UBA4427. The sequence continues at coordinate 946,029 of CBDCWV010000016.1, forward strand.
ACGTATCTTCGATTCGGTAGTCCGAGCTCGGAAGGAGAAAGGTTCGAATATCCGGCAGGCCACCCCACGTCACGGGCCCGTCCGGAACGACGCCGCCGAGAAACACCCAGTCGGCATGCTGACATCCGCTCGAGAAGCCCCAGCGGCCCGAAACGCGATAGCCGCCGTCGACGACTTCGACCTTTCCCGTCGGTGCATAGGACGACGAAATCAGCACCTTCTGGTCGTCGCCCCAGACGTCCTGCTGGGCCTCCGCGGAGAAGAGCGCGAGCTGCCACGAATGCACCCCGAGAACCCCTGTCACCCAGGCGGTCGACGCGCAGGACTCGCCGATTCGCGAGGCCGTCTCGTAGAAGTCGATCGGTTCGAGCTCGAGCCCCCCGAAGCGGGCAGGCTGGAGCCCCCTCAGGATGCCGGCCTCGAGAAGCTCGGCGATCGATTCGTCGGGCACCTTGCGCTCGTGCTCGCATCGGTCCGCACGCGAAGCGATCGCCGGCAGCAGCTTCTCGACGTTCTCTCGGACTTCTTCCTGGCGCATCGGCTGCGTCCTCCTCAACCCTCCGCCATCGCAGCGGAAACCCCTTGCCCCAACGTGATCCCGCCATCCACCACCAGGGTCTGTCCCGTGATGTAGCTGGCGTGCTCGGAGGCGAGGAAGGCAACCGCTCCCGAGATGTCACGCGGGACGCCCAGGCGGGCGACCGGCACGGTTCGCGCGATGGCCTCCTCGTTCGATTCCCAGATCGCGCGAGACATGTCCGTCTTGATGACACCCGGCGCGACGCCATTGACCGTGACGTGGGGACCGAGCTCCTGCGCCATCTGACGCGTGAGCTGGACGATCGCGGCCTTCGTGCCGTTGTACCAGGCGATATTCGCCTCGGGTGCGAACGCGCCGATCGACGCGACGTTCACGACCCGCCCGCCATGCGCCTCCATCCAGGCTTCCCACGCGAGCTGAGTCCAGAGCACCGTGCCCCACTGATTGACCTCGACGGTTCGGACGGCGCGAGCCCGGTCGATCTTCATCAGGGAGCCGAAGTAGGGATTCGTGGAGGCATTGTTGACGAGAATGTCCACGCTGCCGAACCGATCCATCGCGACTTCGATCGCACGACGTGCCGCCTCTTCGTCTGCGACGTTCGCAGCGACGCCGATCGCGCGCGCGCCCAGCTCCGAAACGGCCAGGTCGATCGGCTCCTGCTTACGCGCGACCACCAGGACGTGGGCGCCGAGCTCCACGAAGCGGGCGGCGATCGCGCGCCCGATCCCGCGCGATGCGCCCGTCACGACGGCCGTCTTGCCGTTCAGGTCGAGCACGACTGTTCGCCGAGAAATGCGGCTACGAGGCGGTCGAACTCTTCCTGCTTCTCCATCTGCGCCCAGTGTCCACACCTGCCGAAGACATGGAGCTGGACGTCACGAATTCGTTTGAGCGCGAAGAAGGCACCATCCATCGGCATCGTCTTGTCATCGCGGCCCCAGATCAGGAGCGTCTTCGGCTTCAGGCGCTCGAGCTCACGCCAGAGCTCGCCATCCGACCAGAATTCGCGGGACCGCACCGTTTCGAGCGCATGTCGGGTCCCCTCCATCGTCTCGGGGTCCGTCGCGAGCTCCAGTCGCTCGTTGACGAAGCCCTCTTCGACGTACTTCTGGTCGAAGGTCATGACGCTGATGAACTCCTCCATCTTCTGGTAGGTGGGTCCCTCGTCGCGATAGAAGTCGCGAACGGACTTGAGGCCCTCGCTCAGCCCCGGGTAGAAGGTGTTGAAGGCGATCCCGCCCGGGCCCATCAGGATGAGATGACTGGCGATCTCCGGATCGTCCAGAGCGATGCGAACGGCCGTCCCGCCGCCCAGCGAATTGCCGAGGATCGCGCACTGCGACACCCCGATTTCGGAGAGCAGGGCTCGCACGTATCGCGCCGAGTAGTTGAAGAAGTGCTCGGCGAACTTCGGCTGGTGGGATCGTCCGAAGCCGGGCTGATCCACCACGACGCAGCGGAAGCGCTCGGCGAGGGCCGGCAGGTTGTATTTGAAGTTGCTCCAGCCCGAGACGCCGGGTCCGCCCCCGTGCAGGAAGACCAGATCGGGCCCGCTGCCGACGTCGTGGTAGTGCATCCGTTGCCCGAGGACCTCCACCGTCCGGCTCGTCCCGTCGAAGCTGACCTCCATCCGGCCCTCCAGTGTTTTTCTGCTCTGCGGATTCATTTTCTGCTAAATTGCACACGTTGTCCAGAGGCCCGGCGAGAGCTCGGCAGGAGGGCGCGCCCGCAGGAAATACGCACGCTGACGAGAGCGGACGAATCCCCTCTCCGGCCTGCGCTCCGGGACGAGGAGGATCGACGATGTCGACGACCGAGGGGGTTTGCGAGCTCGGGTACCTGGGGCTCCAGACCGCCGATCTCGAGGGCTGGTCCGCGTTCGGCACCGAGGTCCTCGGGCTCGCGGTCGCCGCGCATAGCCGACCGGATCGCCTTCACCTGAAGATGGACGCATACCCCCACCGGCTCTCCTTGCAGCACGGGGAGCGCGACGGCCTCAGCCATGCGGGCTGGCGTGTTCGCTCGCAGGAAGCGTTCGACACGGTCTGCGAACGACTCGCCCGCGAAGGGTTCGCGATGACGCCGGCGACCGAAGACGAGCTGGCCGACCGACGCGTGGCGCAAATGGCCTGGTGCAGCGACCCGAGCGGCTTTCGCGTCGAGATCTTTCACACGGTCATCGCGGACCACGCTCGCTTCGTCTCGCCCGTCGGCGTGTCGCGGTTCGTGACCGGCGACATGGGCCTCGGTCATATCGTGCTGCTCTGTCGAGACTTCGAGGGCTCTCTCGACTTCTATCGCTCGCTGCTCGGCTTTCGATTGTCGGACCAGATGGTGCTCGACGGCATGAACCTTCGCTTCCTCCGGTGCAACGCGCGCCACCACAGCCTCGCGCTCGCACCGCATCACACCAGCCGCCTCGCGCACCTGATGCTCGAGACGTCCTCGCTCGACGAGGTCGGCTTCTGCATCGACCGATGCGAGGCGCACGGAGTCGAGCTGGCCACGACCCTCGGGCGCCACACGAACGACCGCATGCTCTCGTTCTACATGAGGGCGCCCCGCGGCTACGAGGTCGAGTTCGGCTGCGGCGGCCTACGCGTCGACGAGCAGACGTGGCGAACCCAGGAGATCACCGCGGTCAGCGACTGGGGCCACCGGCGCCAGAAATAACCCGCACCCAAGAGGGATTCTCGATCGATGCTGAACGCAATGGACCGACAGGCCGCAGCCGACGCGCTGGCGGACGCCGAGCGATCTCGCGCGGCGATCGAGCCGCTCGTCTCGCGCTACCCCGAGATCGACGTCGCCGACGCCTACGAGATCCAACGCCTTCAGATCGAATCGAAGCTCGCCCGGGGCGCGCGGATTCGCGGTCACAAAGTAGGCCTCTCTTCGCCCGCGATGCAGCGCATGATGGGCGTCGACGAGCCCGACTACGGACATCTGCTCGACGACATGTTCGTGTTCGAGAGCGGCGTGCTCGACCTCTCGAGTCTGATCCAGCCCCGAGCCGAGTTCGAGCTCGCCTTCGTCCTGGACCAGCCCCTGCCCGCCCCCGGATGTACGGTCGCCGACGTCTTGCGCCATACGGCCTACGTCGCGCCCGCGATCGAGATCATCGACAGCCGAATCGAGAATTGGAACATCTCGCTCTGCGATACGATCGCGGACAACGCGAGCTCGGCCCGCGTCGTGCTCGGCGGCGCAGCACGATCCGTTTCGGAGCTGGATCTGCGACTCGTCGCCGCGATCGCCTCCCGAAACGGAGAGATCTGCGAAACGGGTGCCTCCGGCGCCGTGCTGGGCAACCCTGCCGTGGCGGTCGCATGGCTCGCGAACAAGGTGGAGCAGTTCGGAGTCACGCTGGAGGCCGGCCACGTCATCCTGCCCGGCTCCTGCACGAAGGCAATCGATCTCTCGGCCGGGGATTGCGTCACGGCCGAGTTCACCGGATTGGGCTCGATCACGATCCGCTGCGAATAGCTCGCGAACGTTCCAGGCACGCGTGCCGTCGTGTCCATGAGCGCGAGGAGACAATCAAGAGATGGCAGTCACCGCCGCGATCGTCGGATCCGGGAACATCGGAACCGACCTGCTCTACAAGCTGCTCGGCTCACCGCACATCGAGCCCCGCTGGATGGTCGGCATCGACCCCGCGAGCGAAGGCCTCGCGCTCGCCCGGAAGGAGGGCCTCGAGACCTCCACCGATGGGGCGTCCTGGCTCGGGAGCCTTCCCGAGCGGCCCGACATCGTCTTCGAGGCCACGAGTGCCTACGTCCATCGTGAGAATGCGGGGCTCTACGCCGCCTGGGAGATCCCGGCGGTCGACCTCACGCCGGCCGCGATCGGACCCGGCGTGATCCCGCCCGTGAACCTCGATTCCCTCGACGCGGCGGCGAACGTGAACATGGTGACCTGCGGAGGGCAGGCGACGATTCCGATCGTGCACAGCGTCCGCCGTGTCTGCGAGGTGCCCTACGCGGAGATCGTCGCCACGGTCTCGTCGCGATCGGCAGGCCCTGGAACGCGCCAGAACATCGACGAATTCACGCGCACCACCAGCGCTGCCATCGAGTCCATCGGGGGTGCAGAGCGAGGCAAGGCGATCATCATCCTCAATCCGGCCGATCCGCCGCTCATCATGCGGGATACGATCTTCTGCGCGATCCCGGAGTCCGCATCCCACGAGAAGATCTCCGAGAGCATCCAGTCGATGGTGGCGGAGGTCCAGGACTACGTCCCCGGCTATCGCCTGACCGCACCCCCCCAATTCGACACGATTGACGACCTGCACCGCGTCGCCGTCTTCATCGAGGTCGAGGGAGCCGGCGACTACCTCCCCCCCTATGCGGGCAACCTCGACATCATGACGGCGGCGGCCACACGCGTCGGAGAGAGAATGGCGAGCCGCGCCGAAGGGAGTCGATCGTGAAGCCGGGCAACGAAGCAATCGACGTTCGCGTGACGGACACCTGCCTGCGCGACGGATCCCACGCCAAGCGCCATGCATTCACCGAGGACGACGTCCGCCAGATCGTGCGTGGCCTCGACGGCGCCGGCATGCCCGTGATCGAAGTCACGCATGGCGATGGCCTCGGTGGCTCGTCCTTCAATTATGGATTCTCTCTGACCGACGAGCGAACGCTCATCGCCGCGGCCGTGAGCGAGGCCAAGCGGGCGAAGATCGCCTCCCTGATGCTCCCGGGCCTCGGCACGAAGGACGACATCGCGGCCGTCCACGACCTCGGCGTCTCGGTGATTCGAATCGCAACCCACTGCACCGAAGCCGACATCGCCGAGCAGCACTTCGGGCTGGCGCGCGAAATGGGTCTCGAGACCGTCGGTTTCCTGATGATGGCCCACACGATCGATCCCGAAGCGCTCGCACGACAAGCCCGAATCATGGCGAACGCGGGCTGCCAATGCGTTTACGTCGTCGACTCCGCCGGCGCGTTGATCCTCGAAGGTGTGACGGATCGGGTGGCCGCTCTGGTCGACGAGCTCGGAGCCGACGCGCAGACGGGCTTTCACGGACACGAGAACCTCTCGCTGTCCCTGGCGAACACCGTGTTCGCCGTGCGCGCCGGCGCGGTCCAGGTCGATGGATCGACCCGTCGCTTCGGCGCGGGATCGGGGAACACGAGCTGCGAGGCGATGGCCGCAGTCTTCGAGAAGCTCGGCATCAGGACCGGCCTCGACGTGATGCGTATGATCGACGTAGCTGAAGAGGTCGTGAGACCGGTCATGGACGAGGAGTGCATCCTCGATCGATTGTCGCTGACCATGGGCTACGCGGGTGTCTATTCGAGCTTTCTCAAGCACGCGTATCGAGCCGCGGAGCGCTACGACGTCTCGGGTGCGGACGTCCTGCTCGAGTGCGGCCGGCAGAAGCTCGTGGGTGGCCAGGAAGACCAGATCATCCAGATCGCAGCAGATCTAGCCGGCGAATCTGCCGACGAACCGAAGGCCGGAAGCCCGCGCCCCGGATGAGACACGAGCCGATCGTCTTCGGCCCGGGCATCCTGGCTCTCGCGATGTCCCACCAGCGCCTCCCGCAATGCCTGGGTGCGTCCGTCGTCGTCGAGGAGTTGCCATGATGACCGAGCGCGCGCGCCCCGTCCCGCCCTTCCCGATGCGAGTCCTGCTCTTCGTGCCCGGAAACCGATCGGAGATGCTCGCCAAGGCACGGTCGGCATCACCCGACGTCTTCGTACCCGACCTCGAAGACTCGGTCCCGCCCCAATCCAAGGACGAGGCTCGACGTCTGGTTCGTGAAGCCCTTCCCGACTTCGCGTCGACCGGCATTCCCGTGATCCCGAGACTGAACAGCACCGACACGGAATGGCTCGCAGACGACATCGAAGCCGTGGTCGGCCCTGACGTCGCCGGCGTATCCGTGGGCAAGATCCGCACGCCGGACGACATCGCTCGACTCGACGAGCAGCTCACTACCGCAGAGAGTCGGCGCGACCTGGCGCCGGGCAGCATCGCGCTCCTTCCCTGGATCGAGACCGCATCGGCGGTACTCGATTGCCGCGAGATCTGCGCGGCCTCACCGCGAATCATCGCCGTCGGTTTCGGTGCGGAAGACCTGACGCTCGACATGGAGATCCGCCGAGGCGACGACGCGGAGGTGTCGGTGGCCCGCAGCCTGACGTGCCTCGGCGCGAGTGCGGCGGGCGTCCCTGCGCTCGACACGCCCTTCTTTGCGTTTCGGGACGACGCCGCCCTCCGGGGTAATGCGGCTGCCTCGAAGCGAATCGGCTTCAAGGGAAAGTTCGCGATTCATCCTGCGCAGATCGACACGATTCGCGAGCTCTTCTCCCCGTCGGACGAGGAGCTGCGCGAGGCCCGCGAGATCCTGACAGCCTTCGAGCGGGCCGCTCGCGAAGGTGCCGGGTCCGTCGCGCTTCGGGATCGAGTCGTCGACGTCCCGGTCGCAGAGCGGGCCCGCCGACTCTTGCGAAGCGCTGGGGCTCTGTAGCCACCCGGTTGTCCGCGAGATGACCATTCGTTATGAGTCCCGCGTGCCGGATGCAGAGAAACCGCGCCGAGGGCGAAAAGCTTCGAGGTCGGCCAAATCGGCGAAATCGGCCAAGTCTTCGGACGCGCCGAGCTATCCGATCGAGTCGGTCAACAATGCACTGAAGCTGTTGATGCTCCTGCAGGACCGACCGTCGATCGGTGTGACAGACGCGTCCCAGGTGCTCGGTGTCGCCCCTTCGACCGCACATCGCCTCTTCCAGATGTTGCGATTCCACGATCTGGTCGAGCAGGATTCGGACTCCCGATCCTATATCCCCGGACCGGCCCTGATCCATCTGGGGATGTCGATCCTGCGGCGCTTCGACCTTCGGAACGTCGCTCGACCGCATCTCGCCCGGCTCTCCGACGAGACCGAGGAGACCGTGCACCTCAGCATCCTCGAGGGCTCGAGCTTCCTGGTCATCGACAGCATCGAATCCACGCGAGCCGTCCGCGTGGGCAGCCGGCAGGGGATGACCTTCCCGGCGCACGACTCGACTTCGGGGCGGGTCCTGCTGGCCGGCCTCACGCAGGATCGCCTCGAATACCTCTATCCGAATACACGGATCCCGCTGACGCGCCGAGGCTCTCCGACGTCGCGCGTCCAGCTCTTCAAGCTGCTCGAGAAGATCCAGAAGGACGGCTACGCCGTTCGAGTCGGCGAGGCGAGCGACGACGTCGCCTCGCTCGCGGTCCCGGTACGCGACCACAGCGACACGGTGCGGGGTGCGATCGGGATGGCGATGCCGATCGGGCGATACGATCCCGATCGCGTCCCGGAGCTCCTCGACTTCATGAAGAACGCGGCGCGGCGAACCGGCGAGCAGCTTCCCTGACCCGCGGACGCGCGGATCCTCGCATCCGCACCGACCCGTACCGCTCGATCAGTCCTCTTCGTAGACCCAATGCTGCTCGCATCCGGAATCCCCACGGTACCGGCAGCGATGCACCTCGACGCGCAAGAGATTCTCGTCGGCGGCCTTGTACCCTTCGAAGCACCCGAGCTCGAGGGCCTCCGTGTACTTGCCGTTCTCCGGGTGGGCCTCGCTGTAGTAGATGCACTCCTTCCGCTTCACGACGCAGCGCTTCTCGTCGTGCTCGGCGAAGAGCGCAGCGGTGTGCTTCGGCCCGCGAATGCTGTGAACGAGGTCCTGATAGAGCGCCATCATGCGCGCGCTCCCGTTCCGTCCGAGCCCCTTCGCCTGCAAGAGTGTCTCGTAGCCTTTGCCCCCGTAGCGGCGACCGATCTCGTGCGCGATCTCGAGCGCCTTCTCCTCGCCGACGATCTCTTCCGCGACCGAGTAGAAGGTCTGGAAGTTGTTCTCGATCTGCTTCGACATCGCGTAGACGAGATGATCCGTCGTCACCTCATCGATCTCGATCTCGTACCGATCCATCCGACCCTTCTCCTCGTCGCTGAGGCGATTTCCCGGATAGAAGAGCATCGGATCATTCGCGTAGGGCTCAGGCTTTCGTTCTGACATCTTGGGATTCCTTCGTAGAGGAGCGGGGATCGACGCGCGTGACGCCTTCCATCAGTCGAAGATCAATACGCTCCGCGCCGCGGTCCCCGACCGCATGCGAGCGAACGCGTCGTCCAGACCGGTCAGCTCGATCCGGTCCGAGATCATATCGTCGAGATTCAGCTTTCCGGCGAGATAGAAGTCGACCAGCTCCGGAATGTCGAGGCGAAAGCGATTCGAGCCCATCAAGGAGCCGACGACCCGCTTGGCGCCGAGCACCAGGTCGAATCCCGAGAGCGAGAAGTCCTGACCGACCGGCATCAAGCCACTCAGCACGCAGGCCCCCCCGGCGCGGAGCATCGCGACACCGTCCCGAATCGTCTCCTGCCGACCGATGCACTCGAAGGCGAAGTCCACGCCCTGCGGCACGTATTCGCGCACGGCGTCGACGACGTCGCCGTCGGTCGCGCAGACGGTCCGCGTCGCGCCGAGCTTCTCGGCCAGCGCGAGCTTCGACGAGACGGCATCGATCGCCACGATCTCCCGTGCACCGGCGATCCGGCACCCCTGGATCGCGGCGAGCCCCACGCCGCCGCATCCGATCACAGCGGCCGTCTGCCCTGCCCGGAGCTCCGCCGTCTTGAGCACGGCGCCGACCCCGGTCATCACGCCGCAGCCCAGCAGACAGGCCCGGTCGAGCGGCATGTCGTCGCGAATCTTCGCGACGCTGTTCTCGTGCAGGAGCATCTCCTCCGCGAAAGAGCCGAGATAGGCGAACTGCTCGACCCGCTCGCCCGCGCGCCCCAGGCGCGGCGCCTCGTCCTCGCCGCGCATCGTCGCCATGCCCCCGCAGAGAAAGGTCCGGCCCTCGATACAGAACGCGCAATGACCACAGAACGCAGAGGAACAGCCGACGACGTGATCTCCCGGATCGAGCGAGCGCACCTCGGCGCCGACGGCCTCGACGATGCCCGCGGGCTCGTGGCCGAGGACGATCGGCATCGCCCACGGATTGTCGCCGTCGACCACGTGCAGATCGCTTCCGCACACGCCGCTCGCGACGGTCCGCACACGGACTTCACGCGGACCGACATCGGCGAGCTGCACCTCCTCGACCTGAAAGGGCCCCCCGACCTCGCGCAACACAGCGGCCTTCATGTCCTGCTCCTCGCTTGCTCATGGGATTGGGCCACGACATCCGACGCGGCTCAGGTCGACCAACTGATCGTCTGGAGCTCGCTGAAGGCATCGAAGCCCCACTCCATCATTTCCCGCCCGAGGCCCGACTGCTTGAAGCCACCGAAGGGCGCGTAGGGATGATTGCCGCCGTTGATCACGACTTCACCCGTCCGGAGTCGCTTCGCCAGCTCGATCGCGGCGCCGGTGTCGGCGCTCACGATCCCGCCCGACAGCCCGTACTCACAATCGTTCGCGATCGCGATGGCCTGATCGAGATCGTCATAGGGAATCGTGCAGACGACGGGGCCGAAGATCTCCTCCTGCGCGATGGGCATCGACGGAGAGACATCCGACAGGATCGTCGCCTCGTAGAAGAACCCCCCGCCCCGGTCCGAGAGTCGCTTTCCGCCTCGGACAATGCGGGCGCCGTCTCGCACGGCGCGCTCCACCATCGCTTCGACCCCCTCCAGCCGGTCCTTCGAGATGAGAGGGCCCATCGTCACCTCCGGGTCCGAGGCATCCCCCACGCGCACGTACTGATCCACGAAGGCGGCCATCTTCGCGACCAGCTCGTCGTGTTGTGAGCGGTGGACCAGAACGCGAGTCAGCAACGCGCAGGCCTGCCCCGCCCGGTAGTAGGCGGCCGCCGAAGCGGCCGGCGCGACCGCCTCGAGCTCGGCATCGGGACAGACGAGCATCGCCGACTTCCCGCCCAGCTCGAGATGCAGACGCTTGAGCGTCCGACCGGCCGTCTCCATGATCTTCCTGCCGACACTCGCCGAGCCCGTGAAACCGATCATGTCGACGTCGCGATTCCGCGCGAGCTCGTCCCCGAGATCCGGGCCGCTTCCCGTCACGACATTGAACACGCCTGCGGGCAGCCCGACCTCTTCGAGCACCTCTGCGATCTGGAGATCGATCAGCGGTCCGAGCGGCGACGGCTTGACGACGACCGAGCAACCCATCGCCAGCGCCGGAGCGATCTTGTTCACCGTGATGAAGAGCGGGAAGTTCCAGGTCGGAATCAGCCCACAGACGCCGACAGGCTGTCGATGCACCATCGCGTTCACGACCGAGGAGGCCCCGCCCACGGGCGAGGCGGCCACGATCGAAGGGAGCGGCCGATCGAGCTCGTAGCGCAGCGCCGCGTCGGCGTAGGCGTCGACGTTGGCGATCGGCGCGTCGAGATTGAAGTCGAGAACACTGTGATCGATGCCGTGCGCTTCGATCAGCAGGCGGGCGAGCCGATCCCGCCGCGCCCGCAGGCCGGAGGCCAGGGATCGCAAGGCCGAGATCCGCTCTGCCATCGGCGCGAATCGCCAATCCCCTCGATCGAAGGAGGTCCGTGCGGCCGAGATGGCCGATCGCATGTCCTCGATATCGGCGTCGCCGACCCGGGCGAACGCCTGGCCCGTCGAGGGATTCCGGATGGCGTAGACACGACCCTTCGAGGATGGACGCCAGTGCCCGTCGATGAAGATCTGCTCGCTCCGCAATTTCTTCCTATCAGAATCGACTTCTTTCGATGGTAAGGAACGCTTCGCGGCGCGGTCAAGCCAGCAAGGGGCGGAAAGCGTCTCAGCCCGCCGAGAATCCTGCGAGGACCTCGGCGAGCGCCCCGGTCGCCACCTCGGGAATGAAGTGGCCGCAATCCATGGGCATCGAGCGAAGGGCCGGAAAGTGACGGAGGAAGGCGGCATAGGCGGCGTGCGGATTCGCCGCGTCGAGGCCCGAGCCGAGCTCTCCGCCTGGCGGGGGCGGTCGATGCATCGTCGCCGTGTAGAGATAGAGCGCGGGTCCCTCGTAGGTCAGCGATGCGCGCTCGGGCGAATAGCAGTAGTACTCGCCGAACGCGGGGTGCGCGGCATAGCCCCCTTCCGTGAACCACATCTCCTCGATCTCCCGAGGTTGGACATACTCGAAGCGACCCGCCCGCTCACGATGAAAGGGGAGCGCATCGCGGTAGTAGGAGATCGCGGCCCACTGCGAATCCGGGTCGCGGTACGACGCCAGGTACTCCGCGAGAGCGTCCGGGTCGCACCACGACTGCTTCGGTGCGCTCCGAGCCGCGGGAAAGGGACCCGATGGCGCGCCCGGGAGGTCGCTCGGCCCACCGCGAAAGATCGCCTCGAGAAACCCCTCGTGGTGACGTTCGAAAAATTCCTCCGGGAGGCCTGGAACCTTGAACCAGTAGCCATGGCTCGCCCACGGAATCCAGACCGTCGCCGTGGAGTCGAGAACCGCCACCCGGGAGAATCGATCCGGATGATCGAGCGCAGCGGCAACGGCGATCATCCCTCCGAAATCGTGCCCGACGAGCACTGCCCGCTCGATTCCCAGCGCATCCATGAAGTCGATCGTGTCGCGCACGAGCAGATCGAGCGTCACGCGAATCCTCGGCTTGTCGCTGCGACCGAAGCCCCGGGTATCGGGAGCGAAGCAGGCGAATCGCTCTCCTCCCAGCTGCGCCATCAGCGGCGCCCATTCCGCGGATGTCTGCGGAAAGCCATGGATCATCAGGAGCGGCCGACCGACGCCGGTCTGCCGAAAGTGGAATCGAAGGCTACGCGTCTGGACGAAATTCCCATCGAACGGCGGGGCCAAGATCCTCCTCCTCGTCGGGCGCAGCGAAGGCGGCGACGAATCACCGACTTCCATCTTGCAGAAAACAGACCCAGCGTGCAGAATACAGAGAATGAAGTCGTCCTACGACCCGTTCTCCGCCGAGGTCATTCGGGCTCCTCATGCCTTCTATGAGAGGATGCGGGAGGAGTCGCCCGTCTGTCCGGTCGAGCGCTTCAACTGCTTCGCGATCACGCGCTTCCACGACATCTGGTCGATCGCGCGCGATTACGAGACGTTCACGGTCGAGCACGGCACGACGTCGGCGCAGCTCCTCACGCGAACGATGGGTCCCTACCCGGCGCTCGGAAACCTCGACCCGCCCCGACACCACGAACGTCGCAAGCTCGTCACCCGGCTCCTCTCCCGAAGCGCGGTCAGAGCGCTCGAGCCGACCTTGCGAGCGGTCGCGAAGGATTGCATGTCGGCGCTGCGCGACGGCGGCGAGGTCGACGCCGTCACGGATCTCGCGGCCTCTCTCGGACTCCACGGACTCTGTCTGTCCACGGGGCTCCCCGTCGAAGACGTCGACGAGCTGCGCCCCTTGATCAACGCGATCTCGGCTCGCGAGCCCGGACAGGACGGGATCAGTTCGGAGGGCGTCGCCGCCTACGAGGGGTTGGCCGACTACTCGACCGAGCTCGTCCGCGCGCAAAAGGCGCGCCCCACCGACGACGGCAGCCTCGTGGAGATCCTCGTGGCGGCGGAGGTCGAGGAAGGGCGACGCCTCACAGAGGACGAGATCGCGAGCCACCTCCGAGAGTTTCTGATCGGTGGCACCGAGACGTTCCTGAAGGCCTTCTCCGCCTGCGTCGCTCGACTCGAAGAGCACCCGGACCAGCGGGCCGAAGTCGTCGCCCAGCCGGAGCTGTCGCGGAGCGCGTTCATGGAATCGCTGCGCTTCGATACGCCCGGCCAATTCATGGGCCGAACGGCCACGCGAGACGCCGAAGTCTCCGGCACCCTGATCCGAAAGGGTCAGGTCGTGCTCCTGATCTGGCCTTCCGGGAATCGGGATCCCCGCGAGTTCGATCGTCCGGACGAATTCTCGATCCACCGTCGCATCCCCCGAATGCTCGCCTTCGGCGCGGGCATCCACGACTGCCTGGGGCGACATCTCGCGCTGGCTCAGGGTGCGATCGGGATCGAGGCCCTGCTCGACGCCGCGCCCGGCTACGTGGCGGATCGAGCGCGATCGACATGGCTCGCGTCGGAATTCATTCAGGGATACACGTCGCTTCCGATTCGCTCCGAGTGATGCGGCCCTCATCCCGCCCTGCCCGGGCACGCCGAACAGACGGAGAATTCCCTTGAAGTTCTGCTGCACACTCGGCTTCGTCCATCCCGATCACCTGATCGAGCTCGCCCGCCTCGCAGAGCAAGCGGGCTTCGACACTGTCACCGTCGCCGACCACGTCGTGCACCCCATCGAGATCGACTCCCCCTACCCCTACTCCTCGACGGGCGAGCGATCCTGGGACGAGAACACCCCCTGGCCCGATCCCTTCGTCGCGATCGCCGCGATGGCCGCCCACACCTCGCGGCTTCGATTCAGCCAGGGCGTGTTCATCCTGGCGATGCGTGATCCCTTTACCGCGGCGAAGGCGATCGGCACCTGCGCCCGCATGAGCGGAAACCGGCTCTCACTGGGGGTCGGCCTCGGCTGGATGCGTGAAGAGTACGCGCTCCTCGGACAGGAATTCGGCGACCGGGGCGCCCGAACAAACGAGATGATCGAGGTCCTCCGCAAGCTGTGGACCGGGAAGCCCGTCGAACACCACGGTCGATTCTACGACTTCGATCCGCTGTCGATGGCGCCGGGTGTGGAGAAGGACATCCCGATCATCGTCGGCGGGATCTCGAAAGCGGCGACGAGGCGCGTCGCGCTGCTCGGTGATGGCTGGGCCCCTGCGGGCTTGACCGTCGAGCAGGTCCAATCCGCCGTAGCGGAGATCCATGCGATGAGAGACGCCGAGGGTCGCAATCGCAAGCGACTGGAGATCTTCGCCGCCTGCCCCGATGCGAGCGACGTCGATGGCTATCGCAGAATGGAGGACGCCGAGATCAGTCACGCGGTCGTGAAGCCCTGGGCGCTCTACGGAAACGGCGTGTCGACCACGGATGTCGTTTCGCTGGACGTCATGTGCGACGGGATCAAACGCTTCGCCGACGAAGTTCTCGCGGAGTTCGGCCCGGTCGAGGAGGCGTAGTCGATGGAAGAAGCGACCGACGCGACCTCGAGACGCCTGGAGCAGAGCGTCATCATCGTGACCGGAGGGGCGAGCGGAATCGGAGGGGCGGCCGCGCAGCGACTCGCGCGCGAAGGCGCGCGCGTCGTCGTCGCCGACCGCGACCAGGCGGCGGGCGAAGAGATCGTCGATCGGATTCGATCCGAGGGAGGCGAAGCGCATTTCCACGCCGTCGACGTCAGCGACGAGGCCTCCGTGGAGAAGCTCATCCAAGCGACCGTCGCTCGCTTCGGCGGCCTCGCCGGCGCATTCAACAATGCCGGCGTGGCCGAGTCGCCCATTCCCTTCGACGAGACCGATCTCGCCTCCTGGCAGTCCGTGCTGGCCATCGATCTGACCGGCGTATTCCTGTGCATGAAGCACGAGATCGCGTACATGAAACGCCACGGAGGCGGGGCGATCGTCAATACGTCTTCGGTCGCCGGCCTCGCCCACGCTCCCGGCCGGACCGCATACACGGCCGCCAAGCACGGCGTCCTGGGCCTCACGAAGCAAGCGGCGAGAGAGTTCGCGCGAGACGCCATCCGCGTCAATGCGATCTGCCCCGGCCTGGTCGACACACCAGCACTTCGGGGCTCGCTCGACGCGGCGGCCTTCGAGACGCTCGCCGACACGACGGCTCCCGGACGCATCGCCACCCCGGCAGAGGTCGGGGCCGTGGCGGCGTTCCTCCTCTCGAAGGATGCGTCTTACGTGAGCGGCGAAACGGTGGTCGTCGACTCCGGAGGGATCACGAGATGAGCGACGCGGCGACCACGGACGAGGCGGCACTCCCCTACCCCGCCGGCTGGGCGGCCGTGGCGTTCTCGAGCGACATCGGCCCGGGAGACGTCGTCTCGAATCGGGCATTCGGCTGCGACCTGGTGCTGTTCCGCGGAGAGGACGGCGAGCTCGGGGTGCTCGACGCCTACTGTCCTCATATGGGCGCGCACCTCGGCCAGGGCGGGACCGTCGTCGGTCAGGACCTCGTCTGCCCCTTTCACGAATGGCGATGGACACGGAGCGGAGAGTGCGCGGAGATCCCCTACTCCCGTCACGCTGCCAGCCGACAGGCGAGGGCGTGGCCGTGCCGCGACCGGAACGGGTTCGTCTACGTCTGGTTCGACCACGACGGCCGGGGGCCGAGCTGGGAGGTCGAGACGATCGAGGAGACGACCGATCCGGCCTATCGGGTCACGGCGCGCAAGATCTGGAAGGACGTGCGTTCCTACCCTCAGGAGCTCAACGAGAACGGCGTCGACCTTCCCCACTTCACCACGATCCACCAATTCGAGACGCGAGGCGTCGACTGGCGCCCGGAAGGTCATACCTACCGCCTGGCCTATGACATCGATCCACTCACGACCGGCGTCGAAGGGGAATCCGAATATTGGCTCGAGTCGTTCACCGAAGGCCCGTGCTGTACGCGTACGCACTTCACCGGGGCCATCCGTGGGGCGACCCTCCATAGCTGGCTCCCCACCGACCCGGGGATCCTGACCGTACGCTCGCTCTACTACTTCCACGAGAGCGTGTCCGACGAAGCCGCGGCGCGCGCGTTCGAGAATTCACAGGCCGGCTGGGCGCGAGACGTCCAGATCTGGAACCACAAGCGCTACCGCGACCGTCCGGCCCTCGTCCCCGAGGAAGAAATCGTGCACCGGTTCCGCGCCTGGTTTCATCAGTTCTACCCTGGCGGCCAGGCTCCCTGACGAGCGCGGCGCCGCGACCGATCAGGCCATCCCAGACCGAGCGGACGTGAAGGTGATCGCTCAGACCCGCACGGGGACGACCGCGTATCCCCGAACGTGGGATTGACTGGTGCGCTCGAGCCCGTCCTCCTCGACGACGTAGTCGGGATGACGCCGGAGGAACTCCTCGAGCAGGACCCGGCCCTCCAGACGGGCCAGTGCCTTTCCGAGACACACATGCTGGCCGTGTCCGAAGAAGAGTGTGCGATCGAAGCGCCTGTCGATGTCGAATTCGTCCGGATCCGCGTACTCGCGCTCGTCGCGACAAGCCGAGCCGGTCAGGATGACCACTCGCGATCCTCTCGGAATGCGAACACCGTGTACCACGACGTCCTCGGTCGTCACGCGACCGGTATTCTGTGAAGGCGGCTCGAAGCGAAGTGCCTCGT
>CBDCWV010000017.1:0-994163 GCA_965223565.1 Myxococcota bacterium
TCCGGCGTGCCGCGCAGCGACATCTCGACGCAGGATCTCGCGGGCGCGTCGACCGCGCGGAGCGAGATGCGACCGGAGAGTCGCGTGATGTTGTCGATATTGAGCCCGTGGCGCGTCGCGACATCGCCCAGGCCCGCGAGGTGCCGCGCCGTCAAGCGACTGCCGATCAGCGTCATGATGTAACGGGGCTGTCCCTGGGCGGCGACCCAGCGTTCGTAGTCCTCGAGGTCGACGGGCGTGAAGCGGGCCTGCAGGCTCCACTCGTGGGCCCGGAAGAGGACGTCCTTGAGGACCGGATGGGACTCCGATTCCGGCGGTAGCTCGATCAGGATCCCGAGCGTGAGCGTGTCGTGGATGACCGCCTGTCCGATGTCCAGTACGTGGACGTCGTGCCCAGCGAGGATCGCGCTCAGATCGCGCGTGATTCCCGGACGATCGGGTCCAGTCAGGTTGATCAGGATCACCTCGGACATCGTCTGGCAGACTCCTCGACGGGCACGCGACTGGCCGGGCTCTGGCCGAGCTGCCTCGGGCCGACCGCACACGGGCCGAATTGGGCTCTCGATCGGCAAGCGGGCGGTAGGATCGGCGAATTCGTCCCCCCGCGCAAGCGTCCGCGCCACAATCGACCGCTCTGTGAAGCGTTTCACAGAAGCGACCTCGGACTCGGACGACATTCTCTGGTGTCGAAGTCGAGCAGCGCCCGTCCCCGGGCCGTCGGCAGCGACACCGGAGGGAAGAGATGATGAAGCCCATCAGCGCCGACGAGATCCGATTCCTCGCGACCATCGCCATGATGATCGCCCTGGCCAGCGCGATCGGCATGGCGCCGACGATCTGGGCCGCGCTCTGAGCGCAGCTGGGGGGTGACGACGGAGCGCCCGGTACGACGCCCGTGCCGCGCTCAACCCTTGATCTTCCGGATCGCCCGGTCGTATTGCCCCGAGCTGTAGCCGCGCAGGATCTCGCCACCGAAATCGAGCACGGGCACCCCACCGCGCCCCGTCTTCTCGCGCAGCTCGCGACTGACCGGACTTGCGATCGACGTCCCGGATCTCGTAGTCGACGCCTTCGCGATCGAGATGACGCCGCGCCTTCGTGCAGTAACCGCACCACGTCGCCGAATAGAGGATCACGTCCTCTTCGGGCTGAAAATCATCCATCCGTCGCTTGCCGCCTGATCCGTCACGGGCAGCCCGATTGCGACTCGCCGCGAGTGTGATCTCCGCAGCGCGGGCGGCCGAGAGCTTCCAGGTCCGGCGCGCCTCGAGGGGCGTGAGCGGCGGAGCCTGGTCCATCTCGACGTAGCCCACGCGATCCCGCCAGGCTTCGGGCACGTCGCTCAGGCGTTCGACGAATTGGACGGTGCCGCCATCGTCGAGGAACTGATAGTAGATCCGCTTCGACTGCTCCGGCCCGATCGATTCCATATCGGGCTCTGCGGGACCCGCAAGCGCGGCGCTGCCCTCCGCCGCGCTTTGCCCGGCAAAGGGGGTCGCCTCCTGCGCCAGGCGTTCGACCGCTTCGGACATCTCGCAGCCAGTCCCGACCAGCACGATCACGGCCGCAGCCAGTCTCCGTGCCGCGGTTGCGCATCGCCGCGCGCATCCTCGTAGCGCCATCTCCCCGACTCCCCGTGGCTCGGAACCGACCCGCCCTGCTCTTTTCGGTGGAACGTCGAGCCTGCCTGAGCGGCTGATTCAGGCCCGCCGCGCGCGTCGCCGGTCCGAGAGCAGCGGAATCGCGATACCCGCGATCATGATTGCGCCGCCCACGAGCTCGTGATCGGCCGGCCAATCGGAGAGGATCAGAAAGGCGAGCAAGAGCGTCAGGATCGGCGTCGTGAGCGTGGCGAGCGTCGAGACGCGCGCCTCGAGCGTGCGCGCCGAGAGCATCAGGGCGAGCCGGCCGAGGAAGGGACCGGCGAGCGCCGCCACCCCCGCGTAGAGGACCTGACTCGCGGGAATCGACCTCAGGCCCGTCGCCGAATAGAAGGGAAACCAGAGGCCGACGGCGAGCCAGAGGCGGATCGCATTGACGGCGACCGGATCGATCTCGTGAATGAAGCGACGCGTCGTGACCGCCAGGCCGCTGAAGCAGAGGGCCGCTCCGATCGCCATGAGCGTCCCCGATCCGAGCAGAGCCTGTCCGCCCGAGAGCGGCGCCGGCCCCTGTAGCACGCCGAGTCCGACGACGGCGACCGCCGCACCGAGCCAGAAGCGCGCCTCGACGCGTTCGCCGAGGAACGGCCAGCCGAGCAAGGCCACGAACAGCACATCGGCACGCAGCAACACGTTCAGGAGTGCGGGGCTGAGCTGCTGGATGGCGCGGGCGCTGGCGAGATTCCCCGCCAGCGTGAACGTCGCGAGCAACGCGGCGACCGCGAGATCGGTTCGGCCGATGCCGCCGCCCGACGATCCGTTTCGCCATCGCTGGGCGGAGGCGAAAGCGCTGTTCGCAATCGCGGCGACGAGCAGCAGCAGGAGCGCCGCATGCGCTGGCTCGCCAACTTCATTGGCGCGTTTCCAGGGGATCACCATGAAGGCGCCGCCGATGGCCGAAGACAGGGCCCAGAGCAGCCCCTGGCGTCGATCGGCGGCGTCGCGATTCATCGCGCCAGTGGATAGCGCACGTCGCCCCCACTCACGGTCCCGGCGGCGGGCGCCCGCCGCCGCGACTCAGCGGTCGAGCGTGCGCAAGACGAAGCTGCGGAGCTCCGACGAGATCGCGCCGTAGGCGCGCGGCATCGCCCGCGAGTAGGCGGGACCGAGCGGTCGGTAGAGCCACTCCGTCGCGCGACTCTTCTCCGCGAAGGACTCGCTTCCGAGCGAGCGCCCGTCCGGCGCGAAGAGCTCCGCAGTGATCGCCAGGTCGGCGCTGCCGTACGAAACCGGTAGGCCGACGATCCAGAGAAAGGCACCTGCGAACGAGAGGCCGTAGAGCGTCAGGTTGCGGTGGTAGATGCCTTCGTCGAGGGTGAGTCGTAGCTCGTGGGACGTGCGTTGCGTCGTCGGTTCGTCCGCCCGCGACGTCGACAGGTCTTCGAGCTTCACGCCCTCCTGGACGACGCGATCCGCGACACCGGCGGCGCGCAGATCCCGCGCGACGACGGTCGCCAGATCGGAGAGCAGCGATTCGCTCGCGAGCGAAGCGGCGAGTCCCGGAAACTCGGGAGAGAAGCGCTGGTGGCCGTAGGGAACGAGGGGAATCCAGGCGAGGAAGCCGGCGCCCACGCTCGAGCGGCCGCCGAGCGGGCGGGCGTCTTCACCCGCCGAGACGACGAGCGAGTCGATCGCCAGGCGGGCGCCTCTCGCTTCCGACTCGGCCGGCGCCGGCTCGAAGGCCGACGGCAGCGTCACCGACCGGCAACCGGGCAAGACGCACAGCCAGATCGCGAGCAGCGCGACGGATATCCTGATCAGCCGATCTCCGCGCGGTGCGCTCTCGATACTCGACGCCATCGTTCTTCTCCTCTCCTCTACACTCGTCATCCGTCGGCGCTCAACGCTCCGCAGTCGCCGCGAAGACCTCTTGCATGTAGTCACCGACCGCGCGGTCGAGCAGGTCCTGCGGATGATCCCCGCCGAAGGTCCCCCAGCGGCTCTTGCCCGTCACCTCGGCGGCATTGACGAGCTTGCCGCTCGCCACCTCGAAGACCTGGAGTCGGATCCGGATCCGATCCGGCTTGCCGGACCACTCCGTCGCGCGGTCTTCCCAGTGCAAGATCTCCGGATAGACGAGATGCGTAGCCCCTCCGCTCTCCGCACTCTCGCGCGCACGCTCGGCCGACTCCGAGACGTCGGCCAGCACGGCCCGCGCGACATGCGGGGAGGCAGTCCGCACGATCGCCTCCCCGGTCTGGCGCCCCGAATCCTCGTAGACCCGCCCCTCGATCGCACCGGGCTCGGGCAGCGCGACGTAGAGCTTCGCGCTCGACGGAAGCGGCATGGCGTCGATCTGTCGTTCGAGTCCGTAGGTATGCCTGCATGCCGTGAGTCCGGCGAGCAGCGCAATCGATATCACGAATCGCGCGAGCCGGGTTCGCATCCTCATCGGAATCCTCCTGGCCAATCTCGTCGAGAAGCTAGCCCGACATCAGGGTGCCCTGGTATCCGAAATCGTTCCAGTATGAGTGTCGAAAGGGAGTGGCAGGGAGGGAGGCGCAGGCACCGATTTCGGATGCGAAAGGGGTGCGGTCGAGCTTTGGATCGAGGCCGGCAACGATCTATCCTTGCCGTTATTCGCGCGCTCCGCCCTTTCCTTGCGCGTGAGATCCCGGTCCGGCATGCTTGACATCGCCGAGTCCAGTCTCAGCGCAATCGAACGGGGATGACAAGGAAGAATCGCCCATCGAAGCCGTATTCGGATCCGTCTCGGCCCTCTCCTACTCGAGACGGACCGTCGCGGCGCGGGACGGGGAGACTGCAAGAGATGAGAATCCGTCGACACATTGCTGCGAGCTTCACGATTCTCGTGACGACCTTTGGCTCGGTTTCGTCGGCCGACGCCGCGCTCACCTACAGTGCGACGGCTTCCACCACTGGAGGTGACATCGAGAACATGTTGCCCGGCGACCTGCTGACGATCGACATCACGCTCCGCAGCGACGGGCTCGAGCTCGTCGGCCTCTTCGGCGCGACGGTCGTGAACGCGAACCTTGATTCCTTCGAGTTCGTGAGCGGGCGGGCATTGCATAATATTCTGTCCGTGATTTGCGCGCCTCCTCGGGCTGGCAATGCTGGACTGTGCTTCGGTCACGACAACGCCATCGGATCGGACGGATCGGGCACGAGTGGCGGCTATTACTACCAAGATCTCGAGGAGGTCGAATCGCGGGACGGCACGCGTCACGTGCCATTCGTCAGGGGATTCTCAACGACCTTGACCTCGGAGACCGGCGAGAATGACGTCGGTGTCATGACGGGGATCCCAGGTGATCCTCAGTTTCGAGTGGTGTTCCGTCGAATCGGACTCGGCCCCGCCCACTTCGAGATTGGATCCGCAGAGCGAGTGGGCCTCTGGGCAACCGGGTCGGGCGGCGAGATTCTAACGAGCCACAACGCGTCGATCTTCGTGCCGGCGATTCCCGAGCCGACGACCGCCCTGCTCCTCGCCCTTGGGCTCACAGGACTCGCTGCCAGGCGCCCCTGACAATCGCTGCGGAAGCCTCGGCTCGACCGGAGAGACCCGACTTGTGGTACCCGGGCTCCGCGTGCTGACGTACCGTCCGCTCGCTCCTTTCCTGGAGCGCCACAATCGCCTCGTGGCCGTAGCCTGTGAGGAGCAGGAGCGCGGTCAACAGCCAGCGAAATTTCCCTCCGTCATCTATCGGATTCAAGCGGCGCCTCCCTTCGAGTGCACGCGCGAGCCCGCCCTCCGACGTTTGGCGGATACCCAAACGGCCATCGGCACCTACCTTGCTGTGCAAACAACGGACCGGAGGACCGCCCCATGTTGCCCGACCCCCTACACCCTGCCGTCGTGCATCTGCCGATCGCTCTCGCGATCCTCGTGCCGATTCTCGGGATAGTTGGGATCCCGTTGATTCAAACGCGATTTCTACCCCCGCGAACCTGGGGGGTGATCGTGCTCCTGCAGGTTCTTCTGCTGGCGAGCGGCTGGCTCGCGCTCGAGACGGGCGAAGAACAGGAGGAGCGCGTCGAGCGCGTCGTGGCAGAACGTCACATCGAGGCACACGAGGAGGCCGCCGAGCGCTTCCTACTCCTCGGTGGCCTCGGGCTTCTTGCCCTGAGCGCCGGTCTGCTGCCTGGAAGGAATGGCGCCGCGGGTCGCGTTCTCGGGACGCTCGCGGCGCTGGGTGTGCTGGCGGCAGGAACGTCCGTGGGCCACTCGGGAGGCGAGCTCGTCTACGTGCACGGCGCCGCGAGCGCCTACCTGGACGCGCCTACGACGTTGGACCGAGCGCCCTCGGCCCACCACGGCGACTGAGGCGCGACGGAGGCGATTGCCTCCGTCCGCCTGTCGGAAGACGGCACGCGCGCGCGACCCGGGACCGGGGCTTTGCAACGTCCCTGGTGGCAGCCGCTCTGCCGCGCGGCGTGGCACCGTACGCGCCTGCTCGAGCGCACTCGACCCCGATCCATGACGAGGAATCGATGGCGGTCGAAGGGCAAGACCCGAGTCGGGAGGGAACCGCGCGGGTCGCGCCGTGCAAACGAAGACGGCCCCGCCCTAACAAGCTCGGGCGTCGATGAATGATGGAGCACGAGCTGGGATCGAGCCGAGAAAGGATGATGAACTCCTCTCCAATGAACGGGCGCCCAGGCCTGCGCTACGGTGGCCCGATGGCGACGGACACGCTGATTCGCGGCGGGCTGCTCGTAGACGGAACCGGAGGGCCCGCCCGTCGTGGTGACCTCGAAATCGCCGACAGCCGAATCGTCGCCATCAGGGAAGACGGCGATCACGGCCGGGCCGGTAGGTCGACCGGTCCAGCCACGACGGTGATCGAGGCCGACGGACTCGTCGTCGCACCGGGCTTCTGGGACATCCATACACATTACGACGTGCAGCTCCTCTGGGATCCACTCGCCACGTCTTCGAGCTGGCATGGCGTCACGACGGTAGTCACGGGTAACTGTGGATTCAGTCCAGCCCCGTGCCGACCCGAAGATCAGCGGTGGATGACGCGAACCCTGGCTCGCCTCGAAGGCGTCGACGTCGATGTTCTCGATCTCAGTCGGCCGTGGCCCTGGGAGAGCTTCGGCGAATATCTCGCGACGCTCGACGGCAAGCTCGGTGTAAACATCGTCGCACAGGTCGGTCATATGGCGATTCGACGTTTCGTGATGGGCGAGGCCGCCTCCGACCGGGAAGCCACAGGGGCCGAAATCGAGGCGATGCGTCGACTGCTCGCGAAGTGTCTGAGCCAAGGGGGCATGGGTTTTTCGACCTCGCGCGCTGGCAGCCACTGGGATGGCGATGGTCGACCGGTGCCGAGTCGACTCGCGAGTGAGGCGGAGTATCGAATCCTCGTTCGCGAGCTCTCCGTCCTCGACGCGGGCTTCGTTCAGCTTCTGGCGCCGGACTTCGACACGGACGCACTGACCGAGATCGCTGCACTCGCCGGGCTGGGCCTCTGCCGCAACGCGATCTTCCAGCGCCTCGGTCAGCCGGACGGCTGGAAGGACGACCTGCTTCGGCTCGCGGAGCAGCGCGCGGCCGGAATACCCTTCTTCGCGCAGGGACACTGCCAGCCTCACGATTTCGAAGTCACGTTTCGCTCGACGGATGTCTTCGACCGTTGGCCGACCTGGCGCGAAACACTCTCCCTCGAGCACGCAGAGAAATGTCGGCGGCTGCGAGATCCGGAGATCCGCGCGCGAATGCGTGCGGAAATGGACGCCGAAACCGAATCCATCGTCCCGCTCAGCTGGGACCGCATTCTACTCGTCGAGTCGACAACCGGACGCCATGCGCAGGACGAGGGCCGGTGCGTGAGCGAGATCGCGCGCCGGCGATCCGGCGATCCGCTCGATGTCGCCCTGGATATCGCTCTCGACGAAGATCTCGCGAGCCATTTCCGGGTGCTCGATTCTCGCAATCAAGATGAAGAGGCGATGCTCGAAATCTTGCGATCACCCCACGTCATCCCGGGTCCGTCGGACGCGGGTGCGCACTTGCGCCGCGCCTCGAATACGGGCTTTCCGACTCATTTGCTCGGCCACTGGGTGCGCGAGAAGCAAGCCCTGACCCTCGAGGAGGCAGTCCACCTGCTCTCGGGACGCCCAGCGCAAGAGCTTCGAGTAGAGGATCGCGGGCTGCTTCGCGAGGGATTCGCGGCGGACCTCGTGTTGTTCGACGCGGAGACGGTGGCCTCCCGCGATCGCGCATTCGTCGACGATTTGCCAGGCGGCGGTGAACGGTGGATCCAATACGCCGGCGGGATCCAATCGGTGTGGGTAAACGGGCAACCGACCCTCGACCAGGGCAAGCCGACTGGTCGACTCTCGGGACACACCCTACGTGGCTGAATCCCTCAGAAGCGATCCCCTCCCCATGGATTCCGCATCGAGCCAGTCACGGGGATGTCCCGGTGCTGCCGGGCGAGGATGCCACCCTCGGCTTGACCGCTCGAATCCGCTCCTCGATCTTTTCTGGGAGATCGACCTCCCCCAGCCATGCCTCGGCCCCCGCTGGATCCTTGACGATCCACGCTCGACCGATCGCCTGGCGGGCGTGGTTGAGGCGCCGTTCGTCCTGGATCTGCTCGGCGAGCGCGAGCGCGCGGCGGTGATCCTCCGTCGCGACTCGAGCGACGTAGAGTGCGTAGGCGGGCTCCAGGTCCGGGGAAGCCGGCTGCGACTCGATCCACTGAACCGCTGACCCCGGATCGGTCAAGAGAAAGTTCTTCCACGCTCGCTCGACGACCTTGTGGCTGTTCGGAAGACGAAACGGCATGGCCCAACGAATGGCGCTTGGGCCGTCGAGGCGCGCCCAGGCGCCAACCATGTAGTAGGCGACCTTGGTGCCCGCCTTTGTCGTCATGTTCTCTTCCGCGAAGACCATCGCGCGCTCGAGATCGATCGTCACGACCCGTGCGGCGAGACGACCCATCAGCTCTCGCTTCACCCGCAGCCCGAGCTTGTCCTCCGGCATCGACTCGGCGTAGTCAAGGCTCGTCTCGACGCCACGCGAATCGACCATTCGCTGGACCCACAGTCGAATCAGGTCGTTGAAGCGGCGGAGATCCCGCAATCCCTCGAAGAGCACGAGGAGCTCGTCCGGATCCGTATCCGCATGATCGAACCAACCGTCGATCGCACCCAGGGACGCACCGAAGCGCTCCAGAGGGGACAACCGTGCGAACGAGTCGAAGCGATCTTGCGCGGCCGCCGGATCCCGTCGGGTCCACTCGCGAGCCACCGCACGCGCCCACGGATTGTCGTCTCCGAGCGGATCGTGTCTCCGACCCTCGAAGGCTCCGGTCGGATCGAATCGCGCCCACCATGATGCGTAGAGTACCCGCGCGACCGCATCGTCGGCGGGGAAATAGCGTCGCTTGTAGACCTCGTCCACGACCTCGAACTCGCTTGGGTGGACCTCCTGGAAGAACACCGCCAGTGCGCGAGCACGTTCGAGTGGCTCTCGCATCATCAGAATGGCAACGAGCCGCTCTTCGACGCCCTCTCCATGCAGGATCGCCCCCGGCTCGGATTGGGAGCGCCCGATCAGAATTCCGACCGCAACGCAGGCCGCCGCGGCGCCGATGGACAAGGCGATTCGTAGTGGAGTCATGACGGGATACGTGCTCTCCCTGTATCGGGGGCGGCGATGAGGATCGCACGACATCGCACGAGAAAGATCCTGTAGACCAAACATCGAAGGGGCGGCAGCCGTGGCTACCGCCCCCTCTAATCCCGATTCAGAGTCGCGCTCTCGTCGAGCCCCGGCTCGCGACTCGTCGCTAGCGCCGGCGATATCGAGAGAGTGCGAGCAGGCCGAGCGCCCCCGCAGCGAGTCCTCCGACCGCGATCGGTTCGGGCACGACGGTCAGGTCCAGAATCCCGATCCTGGCGAAGGGGAGAGACTGCGGCCCACCATTGGACACCGCGACGCCTCCGCCGACCAATACGATGTTCCGAACGGCCGAGGTCCCGGTTCCGGATACGGTATCGTCGCCCGTGAAGATGAACGACGTCGGCGCCGGCGTATTGTCCGAGCCCGAAACGATTCCAGTGGTCAGCTGAAAGCCCCAGCCCTTACTGTCCTTTCGGGTCGGTGGTGGCGCGGGGGACTGAAACATCACCGAAGCAAGTTTGCCCGACTCCCCCGCCGAGACGTAGGTCAACATCCCCGAATAGAGCGGGCCCTTCAGGTTCGGAATCTCGTTGTGGAAGAAGTTCGTTCGACCGTTCGTCCAGCCAAAGGTGTTCGTGTTCGGCTTCCGGGAGAAGACACCGATCTGCGTCGTGTTCCCCGTTGGAATGAAGGGCGTCTGCGCGAACCAAACCACGGCAGGTGATACGTTTCGCGCGAGCTTCAACGTACCCCCGAAGCCGCCGCGCTCGACCGCACCCCCTGCGGTTCTGACCTGATCGATCCCGATGAACGCTTGGTAGTTGCCGGCGCCGGGGTTGTTCGCCCCCTCCGTGCAGTTCAAGTTGCCGTTCGCGGGAATGGGATCGTCGATCGGCGGACAGAAGCTGATGACCTCCGTAGCGGCCGCTCCCCCTCCGGCGAACAACATCGCACTCGCACTTCGCGAAGTTCGGAATGCGAAGGAGTTCTGCGCAACCGCCGCAACGCCTGGAAAGGAGCGCATCTGCGAGCCGGACGTCAAATTCGATACCGCAGCCATCGTAAAGGCATTGCCGACCGCGACGTCGGGGCCGGCGGTGTTGATCAGCTCCGAAAGCCTCCAGGGACCGCGCTCGTTGTTGTCTACGGTGGACGGGTTCAGCACCGTGTTCGTCCCGAATGCGTACCGCTGCACCGCATTCGCCGTGCTTGCGGCCATGAAGATCGACGCAACCACTGCGATCCCCAGTACTCCGATCCCAGATCGTCGTCCGACCGATATCGACCTCTTCATCAGCTTCTCCCTGGCTCGTGTCGTCATGCGGCACCGCGGCATGTGAGTTCGCTTGGCCCGACCGGGGATGCCGACCATCCCCAAAATCGAGATATCGAGATCGCAAGGATCTCGACCCGGCTGATCGAAGTCGTATCACGCGCAGGCGAATCACCACTTCGAATCCGAGATTCGATTCTACCACTATTTACTTGCCAGAAAGGTACTCCTTGAATTCTCCGCTGCTTTTCTCGTTCCCGGGGCCGCGGCGGAGAGGCGAGCCGCTTCGACGACTCGCGACAAGGACTCAGCCGGAGCCTGCACCCTGGCCGGCGCTCTTGTGCCTGCCCGCCCGGACCTGCGCCTCCTCGGCACGAACCGGCTCCCCGGCTGCTCTGTAGACCTTCGAGAGCAGCTCCCAGGCGTCTGCGCCGCCGCCGAGGCGCGCCGCGGATTCCCCGAAGGCCGTCGCCGAAGCGATGTCTGAACGGTCCAGGCAGATTCGGGCAAGACGGAGCTGTGGCTCGGGTTCCCACGGGAAATCGCGCAGGACGGACCGCCAACGCGCCTCGATTTCCGCCGCGGCCGCACCGCTCTTGGCAAAGAGCCGAGCGGCGTCCAGGTGCACCTCCACTCTCTCGGGATCGACAAGGGCCGCACGGTCGAAGTAGGCGAGTGCCGCTGTGTTATTCCCCTCACGGCGATAGATCTTCGCCATCGCTTCGAGTGCATGTGGCTCCTCGGGGTCGAGCTCGAGCGCGCGCCGATAGGCGCTGCGCGCGTCCCCCTCATCTTGGGGATTCAGCTCAGCCACGAGTCCCGCGATCGAGTGAAATGCCGCCCGATCCGGATGCGCGCGAATGGCGTCGGCGACGGCCGCCTTCGCGGTCGCCGCATCACCCGCTTCGATCAGCAGCGGTACCAGCGATCGGAGCACCGCGGCGTTCGCCGGCTGCGTGAGGTCGAAGCCCGAGACGGAGCGAAATCGCTCGACCGCGTTGCTCGCCCCCGCTCGCTCGGCGATCCAGGTCAGATACAGCGCCATTGCGTCGGGCCAGAAGACCGTCGTGGAGAGCGCCTCGAGCTGAGTTCGGACGACGTCGACATCCTGCATCAGTGCAATCCGCATCTGCAACAGACGTCCCTCTCGATCGCCCGGCTGGGCCCGGACATGCTGAAAGACGATGTGCCAGGCCGCCTCCGTATCGCCCAAGCTGAGCAGGAGCTTCGCCAGACGGATACCGGCATCCCCAGCAGCGGGATCGGATCGAATCGACTGCCGATACTCCTCGATCGCACGATCGAAATCGCCGACTTCCTCCGCGGCCCGCGCTGCGAAATAGCGCGCGCCCGCGTTGTCCGGCCAACGCGGCAACACCTCATCGAAAAGCTCGAGCGCACGCTCAGGTCTGTGCTCGGCGAGCTCGACGCGAGCCCGGACGAGGTTTCGATAGAGCTCGCTCTCCAGCTCCCGGGCGATCTCGAGCGCCTCGTCCGTACGGTCCGCCGCCACCAACATATCTGCGTGCGTCAAGCGCCCCACCTCGGACACCTCCGGCGACAACGCGACCGCCTCGGCATAAGCATCGACCGCCCTGTCCGGGTCATCGAGCTCGATGAAATGCTGTGCCAGCTGCGTCCAGATCGCTTCGCGCATACCGGGAAAGTCCTGGTCGAGACCGGCCCGCAGGACCGCCTCGGCCTCGTCGGGCTCGTCCATGAGCCGCAGCCGGTGGGCGAGCTGGGTCCGAAATCTCAGCCAGGTCGGCCTCTCCTCGATCGCCGACCGCAATAGCTCGTTGCCCCGTTCGGGCTCCTGACGCCCGTCGTAGAAATCGATCGCGGTATCGAGAACGACGACATCGACCGGGAACTCCTCGAGGCATCGATCGAGCTGCGTCTCGGCCTCTTCGGCCTCACCCCGCTCGTACGCGAAGACGACACGCATCGCACACACGGGACCCAATGCGCGCCGCTGGCTTCCCGACGCCTTCTCGAAGAGCGGGTCGATCTCGTCGAACGTCTCGACGGCTTCGTCGATCCGATCGGACATGATCAGCGCCTGAACGAGACTGCTCCTCAGCAGGACGTTCTCCGGATCGAGCTCGATCGCACGTTCGAGGTCCGCGATCGCGAGCTCGGGCTCCACTAGAGAACCCAGCTGGGAGGACGCTCGAATCGAGAGTGCGTCGACGTTCTCCGGCTCGACCTCGAGCACGCGACTCGCTGCCTCGATTGCGTTCCCGTGGTTGCCAGCCACGAGTGCCGACCGTGCGAGCTCGAGCCCGGCCCGGACCGCCCATTCGGGATCCTCTTGCGCTCGGCGCAAGGACCAAATGGCCATCCCCGGCTTTCCGGTCCGCGCCAGGGCGAGCCCATAACGATATTGCACCTCGGCAGAATCGGGATCGGAGACGAGAAGACGCCTCAGAGGCTCGAGGGAATCCGCGATTCGGCCGTTGCTCTGGAGCGATCGGGCTTCGGTCAGCGGATCGCGCTCGGAGCAGCCCATCGCGAGGGCAGCGGCGGCGACCACGGCCGCCAACGGCAACACAAGCGTCGCCCGGCGTAGGAATCCAGTCATACGATCGACCTTCGCGAAAATCCGCATACTCGCTTCGACCGTCGATCGGCTGAACTCATTCCGACGACAAGTGCGCACTTGGGAGGGTTACGTGAGAGGCCTAGGATATTAGGGAATGTGGAGAGAAATTCTTCGATCGCGGTGGTTCTTCGCCATCGCTGTAGCTGCCTTCCTTGGCTATGTGGGACTCACGTTCATCAGGCTGCCCGATCGAGACCCGCGCGACCTCGGGAGCACCGATGATATTCTGGCGCTCCGCGACCGCTCGGACGTCAACGTCCTCTTCATCCTCGTAGACACACTACGGGCCGATCGACTCGGCGCCTACGGATACGCGCGCGACACGAGTCCGTGGTTCGACTACATGGCGGATACGGGCGTCCTCTTTCGCCAACACATTTCGCAATCGTCCTGGACGAAGTGCTCGATGGCATCTCTTTGGACCGGGCTCTATCCCATTCGCACGGGCGTTCTCCGCGCCCCCCACGCCGTCCACCCCGAAGCGCGAATGCCCGCTGAGATCCTCCGCGAAGCCGGCTTCCGAACCGCGGGAATCTGGAGGAACGGCTGGGTCGCGCCGAACTTCGGCTTCGACAAGGGCTTCGAGGTCTACGAGCGCCCTTCGAGTCACCGACCCGGTCGCAACTACCGACGTGCCAACCCGCACGTCTCGGTCGACGGAACCGACCACGACGTGGTCGACACGGCCGTCGAGTTCCTGCGAATTCACGGCGACGAACGATGGTTTCTGTATCTGCACCTGATGGACATCCACCAATATCTCTACGACGAGGATGCCGCGATCTTCGGCTCCGACTATTCCGACATCTACGACAACTCGATCCTCCACACCGACGGCGCGATCGGTCGAATGCTGACGCACCTCGCGGAGACCGGGCAGCTCGAGAAGACCCTGATCGTGTGGACCTCGGACCATGGCGAAGCCTTCGACGAGCGAGGCTACGAAGGTCATGCACAAACGGTCTACCGCGAGACCACGGAGGTCCCTTTCAGTCTCAGCTTTCCGTTCAAGCTCGAGTCCGGTCTTCGCATCGAGACGCCCACCGCGGGTGTCGATGTATGGCCTACCGTTCTCGATCTGCTCGGACTGGAGCCCCTACCCGACGCGGATGGCCGATCGCTCATGCCCGAAATTCTCTCGGCCGCGGGTCGGGAAGCGAACCCCGAGCCCGCTACCCACTATGCACACATCGAGAAGGGATGGGGCCAGGTCGTCGATGCCGAGTCCCCGATCGTGGCGGTGATCGATGGCGACTACAGGCTCGTCAGTACGGCCGACCAGAGTGGAACCGCGAGCGAGGAGCTCTTCGACAGACGTGCAGATCCCGCAGAGCTCACGAATATCGTGACGCTCGAGCATGGTGTCGCGGAGACGATGAGAGGGCTCCTCGACGCGTACTTCGACAGCCCCCCCGCTCCCTGGGGTGCGGCACCCGAAGTCGAGCTCGATGAGATGGAGCTGAATCAGCTCCGCGCACTCGGCTACAAGGTCGACTGATTGGAGTCGGGGCTTCAGTAGCGGACGGAGACACTCAGACCGTAGGTTCGGGGATCGCCCAGGAAGTTCCCGACGAGTCGAGGGCCCTGGCTCGAGTTGAACGCGGTTGATTTGTAGAGCTTGTCCGTGAAGTTCCGCACCCAGCCCGAGACCTGGACGTTTCCATTCGGCGCGCGATAGGTGAGCCTCGCGTTGTGGACCGTGTAGGCCTTCTGACCGATCGTATATCGGGGAAAGTCGTCGCCGAGCAAGCCCCTGGTACCGACTCCCTCGCTCTGATCGAAGAAGATGTCGTCGGTCCAGCTCATGTCGTAGCGCGGCGTCAGATTGCCCAGCCGTCCCATCTCGAAGGTGTATTCCGCACCCATGCTCACCTTGAACCGGGGTGTGTTGGGGAGTCGATTCCCGTCCCAGTCCTGGACGACGGTAATGACGGTGGAGATTTCGGAATCCGGACCCGCCGAGAGCCGCCGCTGCACGACCTCGGTGAAGTCGAGAAATTTGCTCTCGAGCCAACCGAATCGCACGTTCAGTATGAATCGCTCGAGGGGTTCGATCTTGGCCTCGGCCTCCGCTCCGTAGATCTGCGCATCGTCGGCATTGATCACGATCCGCTGGGGCGGTACTCCGAGCGTATTG
The DNA here is from genome assembly GCA_965223565.1 of Myxococcota bacterium. Classification (GTDB taxonomy): domain Bacteria; phylum Myxococcota_A; class UBA9160; order UBA9160; family UBA4427; genus UBA4427. The sequence continues at coordinate 15,277 of CBDCWV010000017.1, forward strand.
TTGAACGTGAAGACCTGATAATTTGAATAGTCGTAGAAGAAGAGTGCCCCCTGCAGGTTCAATCGACCCTCGAACCAGCTCCCCCCAAACCCCCACTCCAGGGCATTGATCTCCTCGGGCTGCGCGAGATCGATGGCACCGGCGAGAGAGCGGCCATCTCGCACGTTGTACTGCGAGCCCTTCCACCCGTGGGTGAATTTGAGAGACACCGTCACGTCCGGTGTCAGGTAGTGCTTGAGCTTGATTGTGCCGGTGGGATGGTCGAAGGTCTGCCGATCTCGGCAGCTCAGCTGGCCGCCCGTCCCAAAGCCGCTCTCCGCGCAGACCACGGTCGTGACGCCGAGCAGGATGTCGGCATCCATCTCCTTCTGCTCCCAGTTGTATCGGACCCCACCCTCGAGCTCGAAGTCGTCCAGGATCTCCCAGACGAATTCTCCGTAGACACCCAAGCTACTGGTCTTTTGTTCGTAGGTCTGATCGATCGGAAAGACCCCCGAACGAACGGGTCGGAAGGTGAACTGCTGGAAGTCGAGCTCCTCGAACAGCGCGAACCCGCCGACCTCCCAGGACAAGGGGATCGTCTCGAGCTCTCCCCCGGCCCGCAGATCCTGCGTCGCCTGCCAGGCGTGGTCATCGGTATCGAACTCGACCAACACGTTCGGCCCCGAGTCGACATCGATCTGGCGTTCCCGATCGTAGAAGTTGTATCCCGTAATGGTCGTGATCGTGACCCGACCGAGAGTCCATTCTCCGCGAAGAAACCCGCCCCAGCTCGACTGGCGCACGAAACCGTCACGATTGAAGTCGCCCGTGAAAGGCTCGTCGTCGAGCGGCCGCTCCGTGAGACGCTCGGCCAGGATCTTGTCGATCCGATCGGGCACGTCGCAGTTCGGTGTATCCGGGAAGCGCCGACAAGTGCGCCGGGGCGGAGGCGGCGGAAACTGTGCGGCGATCCGCTCTCGCTCTGCTCGCGTCTCCTCGGGGATATAGCCGGTCTGATCCGAACCTCCGAGCCGCCCCTCGAAGGCCGCATAGGATGAGCCCACGGTCCCGAGCTGATCGACGCGGGCAATGCTGAGGCCGAGTAGCCAACTCATGTCCAGCTCGTCACTCGGCGGTATGAAGCGCGTGATTCCGCGAACTGCCCACGCGTGTCGATTGTTGAGGCGTTTCGAGAGTCCGGCTGGAATGACCTGATCGGGGTCACTGCCGCAGGCGAGAGGATCCGACCGCTGCGCTTCGCTCAGGAATGCGCAGCGATTCTTCATGATTCCGCCGCGCTCCGTGAACCGGAAGGCGAAGCGGGTCGACAGCATGTCGACGAGGATCGGGATCTCCAGATGTCCCTCGGCATCCTTGAAATCGTAGTTTCCATAGTCGAAGCGCAGGCCTGCGCCAAACGAGCCACTGGGCTTGTTGGAGTAGCTCTTGATGGCGCCAGCAGACGCGTTGCGCGCGGGACCCGAGCCAATCGGCCCCTTCAGAACCTGCACATCAGAGACATCGAAGAGCTGCCCGAGCTGGATGGCAGGTAGATTGATCGGCACATCGTCTTGATAGACCGCCACCGCACCAGAGCCATTGGCGGTGAAGTCGTTCAGTCCGACGCCGCGGATGAAGAGCGTCGCGCTCGTCGAAGACGGCGACTTGATTTCGAGATTCGGCGTGAACTGCGCCAGATCGCCGACGTCGTCGACGCCCAGCGCCTCGATCTCGGAAGCGTCGAAGGCGGTCACCGAGGTCCCGGCCGTGGCGAGAATCCCCGCCGTACCCTGGCCCGTCACGAGCATCTCCTCGACACCCGCCCATACGTCGACACCGCTCTCGTCCTGCGCAAGAGATGTCGTCGCCGAAGTCAGATACAGCGTCAGCGATAGACACACGAACGCGACAGCGGACCGTGTCATCGCATTCAGCGCTTCGCTCCAATGTCCGTAGTACCGACCCGGCTGCATGGCCATGCGCGCAGGCTATCACCCGCGATCCCCGACATCCATCTCGCTCGGAAGGGCGCCGGAGAGATCATGCCACTCGGTTGCGGTGAGTTGGCATTCGGGAAGTAAGTTCGCGATCGTCTTGGCGGCAATCCCACGAGCATGAGTCAGGCGAGCACGAGCGTAGGCAATCGGATTCGCGGCCGGCTTGGGAGCACGGGCCTTGAATAGATCCAGGATTCGGAGCGGGGCGGCGGCGCTGATCGCGGTCGCTGCGGCGTTCTTCGCGAGCGGTAATGCCTTCGCTCAGGCCGATTCGAGAAGCGTCCCTTCGGAGGGCTTCGAGGATTCGCGTTGGATCCCGGCGATTGCCCTACAGACCGGATTTCTCGTGCCCAAGCGGGAAGGGAAAGCCGAAAGCCTCGAGCGAGGATCCATCGACGGCGATGCGACACCGCTCTACGGGCTCATCGGCGCGAGCGCGGAGCTCTCTACACCTCGGCTTGCATTCATCCCCGGCCGGCCGCGCTTTTTCGCTCACGCGGACACCTTTTTTGCCGTCGACAAGAAGGAATCGCTCACCAGCGAAGGGGATCCGGGAAATCCTCTCCTCGACACTACCGCCAAGCTCGAGAACAACGCCGCGATCGAAGGGGTCCTCGGAGTCGGAACGCTACTCCAAACGCAATCCGAACCATTGGTCCTGAGCGGGGGACTCGGTCTTTCCTTCACGACCGAAGCCGGAGGTCGTGCCGTCCGCATCAAACCCTCCCTGGAGTGGATGTACAATCGGGACGAGATTCGACTCGCCTTCGCGGATGTCGAATCAACCGGGACCGATCCGGATGGCCCGTGCAACCCCTGCCGGGTGGCCTCGGCTCAGTCTCAGACGACGAAGGGTTTCCATAGTCTCGGACCTGGACTCGAGATCGATGTCGACGCCGGGAGGATCGGTGATTTCTCGGTGAGCGTCTTTTCACAATTCCGCGCACTTCGTGTACTGGGAGACAGGAAGGCACAGATCCAAACGACCGGTAGCTGGTTCACTCGCGAGATCGAGAGAATCGACGGAGCGAATGTGATCACATCGATCGCCGCCGACCCGACCAGAGAGGACTCAACGGCTGGCGCCACCTACGAGAGGGACGCGTGGGGATATTTCGCGGCGGCCGGCGTTCGGATCCACTGGGGCCCGAAGTAGTCACTCGCGTGGGCTTCGCGCAATTCGCCCAAGCGCTCCGCTCGCGCTCACGCCGATCTGAGCAACTGGCGACTGCCGCATTTCTGGTGCTGGCGGCAACATTGCTCTACATCAGCGGGCGCCCCCTCCATACCGACGACACCTGGTGGCATCTCACGTTGGGTCGTGCCTTCACGACGTACGGCCCCTTGCTCGAAACCGTCCCCGCTCTGCATACCAGCGTCAGCCCCCCCATTCCCGCCGCGTGGCTCAGCGACGTGTTGCTCTACCACGCCTCACTCCCCTTCGGACTCGTCGGACTCCGGATTCTCCATGTCATCGTCGTCGCCAGCCTACTCGCCGGCGCATGGTTGGCGCTACGAAGAGCCGGCGGCTCGTCGGGCCTTGCGAGCCTCGGCGCGGGGCTCTTCCTCGTCTTGTCCGCCTACCGCCTCGTTCAGCTGCGTCCCGAGCTGGTAACGATTCTCGCGACGATCGTTCTCTATCTGGCACTCTTGCAGCCGCGTGACGTGCCTAGCTGGCGTCGGGTCGGCTTTGCCGCGGCTCTGTGCGGGCTGTGGTCGAACTTGCACCCGGGCTTTCCGCTCGGGCCCATCCTGATTGGGGCCGCGTGTTCCGGACTACTCCTCGAGCGTTCCCTCGGAGAGAAGGCCCGAGAACGTGTACTCGAGCAGCGTGCGTGGCGTATTGGCTGGGCGACCCTGCTTGGCGCCGGTGCCAGTCTGGTCAACCCGATGGGGATCGAAGCCCATCTCGCGTATTTCCGTGCTGGCAAGTCTGCACCGGCGATGTCCTTCGTCTCCGATGAGTGGATGCCCCTCGATCCCTTTCGTCTCCCCCTGACCCATCTACCGCCGAGTCTGCTCGGCTGGATCGCCTATTGGACCTTGGTGATCGCCACGCTGTACGTGATCGCGATCGTCCTGAGGAATCTGCGGAGTCCGAGCAGGGCCAAGGCGCCTCCATTCCATGATCTGGATGCCGCCCTCCTCCCGCTCGCTCTGCTCGGCCTCGTTGCACCGCTCATCGCCGTCCGTTTCCTCTGGCTGAGCCTCTTCCCACTGCTCCTGCTCGCAAGCGCCGCGCGCGGAAGCCTGGCTTCCGGACGGTCGTCCGGTAGCTGGAATCGGCTGCTCGCGCTCCTGACCCTGTTGCTCGTCCCAGCATTCCACCGAATCGGCGACTGGCCACTCCTCTCTAGCGGGATCTCACGAGCGACCTACTCGGACTCCTACGATCGCTGGAAATACTACGGACATGCCACGCGCTTCCTCCACGAGTCCGAGCTCGAGGGCAATCTCTACAACAGCTACTTCATGGGCGGATTCCTCGGCTATTGGCTCGCGCCGCGAATGCGTGTCTTCATCGATGGTTCCCTCAATGTTCCGCCGCAAGTGATGACCGACTATCTCGTGCTCCAGCACAATCGGGAGAGCTCTCAAACCACCGACACCGAATCCCTCCTCGATCGCCACGAAGTCGACGTCTACCTCGGAATTGGTCTCCCGACACCACCGATCGCGAATCGACCCCGACGCCACACCGCCCTGCATCTCCATCGCCATCCCGACTGGATTCTGGTCTTCAGGAATCTGGATAGCGCCGTTTACCTTAGGCGGAACGAGCGCAATCGCGAGAATCTGAAGCGCGTCGAGACCTACTACGCCGGAACGCGCGTCGCCTTCGATCCCAATGCCGGGTTCGATGTCGCACACGTCATCAACGAGGCACCCGACTGGGCAAGCGCTCATGGGCTCCTACCGAAGGGCCTGGAGCCGATGATGGCCGAGTCGAAACGCTTCGGCACGAACGACTCGATCGCGAACCTGGTCTCGGCGACGTACCTGGCGCTCGGGCTCGACGAGCGCGCCCTCGAATCGGACGACGCGCTCGTTCGAAAGATCCCGACCGCATCGGGCCCACGGCGCCGGCGCATTGGCGCCCTGCTCCGACTCGGTCGGATCGACGAGGCGCTCGACGAAGCAGGGGAGCTCGACCAGCTCCAACCCGCCGACGGCCTTTCACGCTCTCTCATCCTGGCAGCGAGACGATTTTCCTCGCTCGATCGAGCCGAGCGTTCGGGCTTCGCGTCGCGCTTGCCCGTCCTGTCGCATGCCGAGGCCCGCCTCCTGCGCGCACTCCAGGTCCCATCGCCGCTTTTCCCGGATCGAATTCCAAGGAAGCCGAAGGTCGGGCGCAATCGGATCGGGTCTCTCGTGAGGCCGAACTAATCGGCACACTCGCTCCGTCCTACGCGTAACAGGTACCGCTACACGACTCGGGCCAGAAGAGTGACCTTCGAAATCTACGGACATGCCGCGTTTCCGCATTGGTTACCGCTGATCTGGATGCCGAAGCTCTCATTGACCTGAACTCCCGAGGCGTTGTTCCCGTAGAGTATATTTCCGCCGTAGGCGACGCTGTTGAGTGTCATCCCGAAAGAAGCATTGCCGTAGACCACGTTCTCGAGCAGGAGACTTCCGGGAAAGCCTCTGATGCCTACGCCCCCGCCGTCGGCAACGATGCAGCCACGAACCAAGCTCCCTTCCCCCTGGATGAGGAGGCCCGTCGATCCGCTCCCGATCGCCCGGATGTCAATGATGCTGATATTCGTGACGCCGGATGACACCCAGACTGCGGACTCCGGAAAGCCACGAATCGTCCCTGCACGTATTTCTACGTTTCCCGCGCCCGAGGAAATGAACACGCCGTTCGTCGAGCCGTCAGGACCACCGGCTTCAACGCCGTAGCCGCTCAGGTCGAGTGTCGTGTCCGACGAGAGGATCTCGATGCCTCGCGTGACAGCGTTCGTCACGACGAGGTTACTCGTCAGACGATAAGAGCCGGCCTCGGAGAGGCGGACGGGAAATCCCGGCAGGTCCCCCGGAAAACATCCCGTCTGAATGGCGCACGTCTGGTTGATCTCCAGCACGCCATCGGAGGCGAACGTGGGATTGGCGAGAGTCAACAGCAAGCAGGCGGCGGCAAGCACGCTGGCGCGGGTGTACATGGATCGGCTCCGGTCCGACCTCTCACCCCTCGACTCAGATTCTAACCACCTCCCGATCGGATGCGCCGCAACACCCGAACCCTCTGGCTGCGCATGTCCGGCGCTTGTCGCGTTCGTCGCGAGCCGGGAGCCGTCGCGCCGGTAGTCGAGAAAGCGGAAGGTGATCGGATCGACGGAAGGCCGAGGTAGCCGTTGGATCATGGAGCGCGAGACCGGGATCGAACCGGCGACCCTCAGCTTGGGAAGCTGATGCTCTACCAACTGAGCTACTCGCGCATCACGGCGAATCTAGCACAAGGAAGACGGCCGACAGCCCGTCCCACCCATCCCGCTACCATCCCGCTTAGCCGATTCACCGATCCAGGAGCACCCATCGATGTCAAACGGCAACGTCATCAAGGCCCGCTCGGCAGGACTTGCGTGCCCGGTCATCGAAGACGCGGCGTTCACGCGTCCCCCGCCGCTGGCTGACGCGACGGTCGCGATCTTGACCACGGCGTCGCTGCACCACGCCGATCAGCCCGACTTCGAGGTCGTCGATACGAGCTTCCGGGTGCTCGATGGGCGTCGTCGCGACTTGGTGCTCGGCCATTGGAGTCAGGACGTCGACCAGGTCGGCTTCGGACTCGACTACAACGTCGTCTATCCGATCGACCGGCTGGAAGAGATGGCCGCGGCCGGCCGCATCGGCAAGGTTTCGGACGTCCACCTCGCCTACGCCGGCAATCAGTTCGACATCACTGGCGTCCGACTCGACTCGGGACCCGAAGGAGCGAAGCTGCTGCGCGAGGCTCGTGTCGACGTCGTGCTGCTCACACCGGTCTGACCGCTCTGCACGCGTACCGTGAGTACGCTCGCCCACGTCTTCGAGGCCGCCGGCCTCGCCACCGTCACGCTCGGCATCGTCCGCGAGCAGCTGGTCGGCACGGCACCACCCCGCGGCCTCTACGTCGACTTTCCGCTCGGCCGCCCGCTCGGTAGGCCGAACGACTCGGAGTTCCAACAACGCGTCCTCGATCACGCCTTCGCTCTGCTCGAGTCCGACGCACAGGTCGTCGAGGCGTTTCGCGAGCCGGTGCGCGACGAAGGCGCAGTGCTCGCGTGCCCGATCCCCGCGACCGACCAACCCGATGCGCATCCTGCGGTCGCGGAGGCTCGCGGTCTGCGCGCCGCCTACGACCGCTCGGTGGCGAAGGGCGTGCGGCTCGGCGCGTTTCGTGTCGTCGAGCCGGACGACGTGCCGTCAGCGCTCGAGGCCTTCGGGCGGGTCGCGACGGGCACACCCTGGAAGGAGGCTGGCATCCCGGGCATCCCGGCGCGTGTGGCGCAGGACATCCGTGGCTACTACGAGGCTGCAGCCGTCGAGCTCGCGGAACACACGCCGGCGGCCTTCGAGGCAACCCGTTGGTTCCTGCGGAACACCGAGGCCGGCAAGCTAATGGTCGCTGCGCGTGAGCAGATGAAGGCCGACGGGGTGAAGCAGCCGATCTGGCAATTCCTCATCACGGAGCAACACGAGGACTGACGATCGGCGAAGCGCCCGCGGCACCCGGGCTACTCGTCCAGCAGCTCGATGAAGGCGTCGTCGAGCTCGTCGGCATCGCCCGATTCGAGCGGCGTCAGCTCCGCTTCGGCGAGCGCGAACTCGAGTGGCGCCTCTTCGACGGCTTCGACCGCGGGCGGATCGGCGGGGGGCGCGGCCGGACGGGTCACGTCGTTCGGGCTGGCAGCCGCGCCGTTCGGGTTGGCGTCGACCTCGGGGCTGCCGGTCTCGGGCGTGGCCGACGCGAAGTCGGCCGCGTCGTCGAGATCGACGTCGAACTCCAGAATGTCGTGGGCCGGTCCTTCGCCGTCGGCCGTGGTCTCGTCGCCAGCATCCTCGTCGAGCACGTCATCGGCGAACTCGCCCAGCGCATCGCCGAAGCTCTCCTCGAGATCGAGCGACGAGGACGGTGGCTCAGCCGCGCGCGTCGGCCCCGACGCAACCACTTCGGCGGACGCTTCGGCCGGGGCCGCTTGCGGATCCGCTTCGGCCGGCTCGTCGACGAACTCGAACTCGGAGACGGGATCGACGAGCTCGAGGGCCGGCTCGGTGAGCGCGATCGGCTCGGCGGCTGCAGGTGCCTCCTCCGAAAGCTCCGGCTCGGCGGGCGTCGCCAGCTGCGCGGGCGTCTGCTGTGCCACGACTTCGTCCGGTGGCTCGAGATCGAGCTCGGCATCGAGGTCGGGCACGGACGACGCCGCCAGGTCGAGTCCGAACGTGCCGGGCGCTGTGACCGGCGGCGGTGGGGCCACGGATGCGGACGGCATGCCGGCGAGCGGACCGTAGGTCGTACCGGGATCGGGACCGATGCCGAGGTCACTCGCGGCGCGTTCGATATCGCTCGGCTCGATCCGGTCACGCGACGCGAGGAACGCCTCGTAGAGCGCATTGTCGGCGAGCGTGTTCAGGAGTCGCGGGCGGCCGCGGCCGAATTTGCAGAGCGACTCGATCGCTTCCGGGGGAAGGATCTCCAGGCTGCCGTCGACCGTCTGCAGTCGATGTTGCAGATACGCCGTGGTGTTCGCGAGGTCGAGGGGCTGCAGACGAACGCGAACGTCGACGCGCGGCATGAGGCTCGGATTCTGCTCGACCACGCCATCGAGCTCCAGAGAGCCCACGAAGAGGATCGAGAGCAGCCGGCGATCCTCGTATTCGAGATTCAGGAGTCCAGCCATCTCGGCGAAGACCTCGGGCGTGAGGATCTGAGCATCGTCCATCATCAGGACCGCGTGACGACCATCCTCGCGCACGATCGCCAGCAGCTCATAGATCTGTCCGAGCAGACCCGCCCGGTCCTCGGCCGGCTCCTCGCAGCCGAGCTGCCGCGCGAAGCGTTGCAGGATGCCGCCCGCGTCGGCCGCTCCGGCGAGCATCACGAGCAGGGTGGCCTCGAACACCTCCTCTTCCAAGGCGTCGAGGATCCGGCGCGTGAGCAGCGTCTTGCCCATGCCGCCTTCGCCGGTGAGCAGGGTCAGACCCTTCTGCTGCCGCAGGCCACGCTCGACGCGGCGCTGGGCGTCGAGATGACTCGCGCTCTCGAAGTAGAACCGCAGGTCGGGCTCGTTGCTGAAGGGATCGTGGCTGAGTCCGAAGTGGTGCAGGTGTTCCACGGGGCATCCTCGGGCGATGGCGGACCCCAGCGGGTCCGAAGTGTTTGTGAAGGGGGGCTGGGCGCTCAGCGCCGGACGGCTCGCGATCGTCGCCCGGGTCGAGACTCGGACCCGATGCCGCCGCTAGACGAAAGAGATCTTCTTGCGTCCACCTCTACGCGTCGCACTCCCGGTGTCCTCGGGCGAGGTCGTCGTCTCCTCGCCCTCGTCGATCAGTTCCGCAACCGCAACCGCTTCGCCTCCATCGCTCGACGCTTCGACCTCGTCGCCGATCACGGCTTCGGCCTCACTCACGAGATCGTCGAAGCTCTCGAACGTCTCGACCGACGCGGCCTGCGCGACGGCGGCGTCTCCCTGCGTGTCGTCCTGCTCGTCGAAGAGCTCGTCGAAGGACTCGAAGCCGTCACCCGGCTCGCCGAGCTCGGGTGAGGTCGTCTCGTCCGCGCGAAGGGCCTCGAGTCGATCCGCCGCGTCGGGAAAATCCGGATCGGCCTCGATCACGCGCTCGAGGCTGTGGATCGCCCGGGCGACGTCCCCCATACCCTGCTGTGCGAGGGCCAGGTCGAAGTAGACGCCGGTCGTGCGGTCCTCGGGCAGATCGGGCAAGGCGAGTGCCTGCTCGAGATGCGCGACGGAGTCATCGAAACGGCCGAGGTCTCGGGAGCAGAGCCCCATGAGATAGAGACTGTCGAAGCGTCGCTCCGGCGCGTCGAGGCAGTAGCGAAACTCCGCAATCGCGTCCGCGAAGAGTCCCATCTCGCGATAGGCGATCCCGAGGTCGTAGCGGGTATCGTAGTCGCCCTCGCCCAGCTGCTCGGTCACGCCCTTCTTGAAGTCGGAGAAGATCGACTCGAAGCCGTCCTCGACGGTCGACAGAACGCCCGAATCTTCTCCCACGGCCGAGCTGGAATCGTCGTCGTCCGCGAAGACGTCGGCCAGGGCTTCCCGCAGATCGAAGGTCTCGCCCGGATCGGCCGGATCGGCCGCTGCGTCCTGTGCCGGCGTCTCCGCTTCGGCCGCGATCGCCTCCCCCGTATCCGATTCCGTATCGGGCTTGCTCGGCGCCGATTCCTTCGAAGGCGGCTCTGCCTCTTCGCGAGGCGGCGTCTGCTCCGTCGGTGATTCACTCGCTTCCGCGCTCACGTCCTCGATCGCCGTGTCGCTCGCCTCGGCATCCACCCCGGCCACGGGCGGCGGCGGAGCGGCTGCGGGCTCGGGTGTCTCGGCGGAGACCTCGTCGAAGGGCGTGGTGACTTCGAATCTCGTGGCCGACGCGCCCAGTGGATCGGGCTTGTCGACGACCTGGTCCGGCGTCTCACCACGCGCGGCCGCGACCTCGCCCATCCGCAAGAGTGCGGCCGGATGTTCCGGCACGATCTCGAGTACCCGCTCGAGGATCGTCTGGGCCTCGTCGAACATCTCCTGGGCGAGGTAGAACTCGGCCTCCTCGAGCTCCTCGGCGATCTTTGCCGCGGTCGTCGTGCTGGCGCCGTCGCCGGTTCGTGTGGCGCTCGGCGGTGCCGGCGCTATCGCGACCCCGTCCGGCTCGGTCGGCGCTGCCAACCCGTCGCCGTCGCCCTCCATCTCGGGCGTCGACAGCTCGTCGGGATCGATCTCGAACTCGAAATCTCCCTCCGGCTCGTCGTCGAGCGTCAGCTCCTCGGTCGCGAGCTCGGGGCCGGACGCGGCGGCCTCGGACCCATCGACGCCGTCGTCCAGATCGAGGTCGATGTCGAGCTGCATCTCGAGCGCGTCGGAAGTATCGGGCTCGAGGACTTCGCCGGTGTCGATCGGGGGAATCTGCTCGGCGATCGCGGGATCGATCTCGGCGATCCGCTCGCGGAGGCTCGCGAGCCCCTCCTCGTCCGCCTCGGCGCGCGCCTGCTCCGCCGCCTTGCGCCAGGAGGCAACCGCCTCGGAGTTCTGACCATCCTCCGCGTAGGCCTCACCCAGCTTCACGAGCGCGCCGCGATGGTTGGCATCCTGGGCCAGGATCCCACGCAGACTCGCCAGCGCCTGCTCCCGCTTCCCGTAGCGGAGATAGACGCTCGCCTCGGCCAGCAGCTGATCCGGATCGCCCTCCGGAATCGCGTCGGGCTCCGCAGTGGCCGACGCCGATGCTGCAGCAGAGGTCGCGTTCGATGCGGTCGTCGCCTTCGTCTCGGACGCGACGATCTCCTCCGCGCTCAGCTCGAGCTCGATCTCGGGCTCGGCGTTCTCGCTCGCGGGGAGCTCCAGCTCGAGTGCGTCCGTCGTCGACGCGACGCCGATCGCGGAGAGGTCCTCCACCTCGTCCCCGAGGCTCAGGAACTCGTCCTCGTCGTCCCCGAGCAGCTCCTCGTCGCCGAGCTCCGGCTCCGCGATCTCCGACACGTCGACGGCCAGACGCGAGCTCGACCCGACCTCTTCGGCGGGCAGACGCTGCATCAGCTCGCGCGCCTTCTCCTCGTCACCGCGCTCGCGATAGACCTTCGCGAGTCCGCGCGTCGCATCGGCGAGCTTCGCGTCGTCGCCCATCTGCGCGTAGAGATCCATCAGCGCTTCGAATTGCGGTGGGTCCGCTGACACGTCGAGCGCGGCGAGTGCGTGGGGCTCGGCGCGACCGAGCTCGCCAGCCGCGACGAAGGCCCGGACGAGCGCCGCGAGGGCCTCGAGGTCGTCGCTCTTCAGCTCGAGCATCCGTTCGAGCACCGTGACCAGCTGGTCGCGATCTTCCTGGTTCTCGAGCTCGCCGATCACGGCTCGATATTCCGTCAGCGCCTCGCTCTCCATGCCTTCCTGGCGGAGCAGCTCGGCGACCTTGAGACGACTGGTGGTGTTGGTCGGATCGAGCGCCGCCATTTGACGCAGCAGCTCGAGTGCCTCGGTCTTGCGACCCTCTTTGTGGTAGCCGTCGGCGGCCGTCTGCAGCGCCGAGATCGCTTCCGAGTCGAGCCCCATGCGCTGGTAGAGCTCGGACAGCGAAACGAAGGCACCGTAGTTCTTCGGATCGAGGTTGAGGATCTGCTTGAAGACAGCGACCGCGCGGGCGTCGAAGCCATCCTGCCGGTACTGCTGCGCAACCTTCGCGTACTGGGCGATCGCCTCTTCGTTCTGGCCCCAACGTCGATAGGCGTCGCCGACCTCGAGCAGCAGCTTCGCGTCACGCGGATCGGCCTTGAGGAGCTTGTCGTACTCCTTCAGGGCCTTGGCCTTCGCGCCCTTCTGCGAGTGCTTGCGCGCGGCCTCCAGTACTTTTCTCTTGTTCAGCGCCAATGAACCCTCAGCACGGCGAAGTCGGCCAGCGGCGCACGGCTCGCGTGACGAGACGCACCCTCGACTACCCGTATCGGCGAGCATGACGGCCCCTTGAGGCGAGACTGTGGGGGTCGAGCGACGGGTATCCACCCCTCCCAGGGGGCGAATCGAGTGCTCTAAGCCTGTCGAGAGCCACCTCGGAAGGGAGTCCGAGGCCGTAGCCAGGCTGCGCACGTGGCGAGCTCGAGCGGGCCGGTCAGACCTCGCGAACGCTCGCGACCTGCAGCCGCCGTACGAGCGCTTCGAGTCCGAATCGGTATCCGTCGGCACCGAGACCGGCGATCACGCCGATTGCGATCGGCGAGATATAGGAATGGTGTCGAAACGACTCGCGCGCATGCACGTTCGACAGGTGCACCTCGACGACCGGCAACTCGCTCGCAGCCAGTGCGTCCCGGAGCGCGACGCTCGTATGCGTCAGGCCACCCGGATTGATCAGGATCCCGGAGACGCCCGTTCCCCCGTCGTCGCCGGACGCGTCCATCCCCTCCTGGATCCGATCGATCAGCTCGCCCTCGTGGTTGGACTGGAAGCACTCGACGTCGACGCCGAGCGCCTTGCCGACCTCGGCGAGCTCGGCATCGATCTCGGCGAGCGTGCTCGCGCCATAGAACTCGGGCTCGCGACGCCCGAGCAGATTCAGATTGGGACCGTGGATGACGAGGATCCGCAGCGAGGAGCGTGCGGATCGCGACCGCGACGAGGGAGTGGCGTCGTCGACAGAGTGAACGTGCGCGGCTTTCTTCCTGGCCGACAACGGAAGGTTCCTCTCGTCATTGCTTCTGCTTCATGGCTTCGATTCGCCGGTGCCGCCCGTCATCACGCACGCGGCCACGATACCGGCCAGAGACCCCAACCTCGGACCCTGCCCTTGGATCCCGCCCGCAGACCGACCTCGCCCTCGGACGATGGCGGTTGACGCGGGCAGCTTCGCCGGATCTCAGAGCTCGCTGCGAATCTCCGGCAGGCTTCGCCGGAGGAGGTAGCGCGCCTTGCCGAGATTGCCATCCGGGCGCAGCGCCAATACGACCACCAGGTCCTCGTCGACGATCTGGAACACGAGACCCGCGCGCTCGAGCAGGATCACGGTCTCACGCAGGCCACCCGTGCCGAGCGAGTCCGAAGCCTTCGTCATCTCGCCGATCAGTCGACCGAACTCGACGCCGGCACTCGTGATGTCGCCGGCCAGTGGATCGTCCGCGCCGTCGCGCACCGCCGAGGCGGACACCTCGACGATCGCGATGCCGTCGAGCCCCATCAGCGCGGCACCGGTCCCCCCGCCACATTCGTCGACGATCGATTGCAATATCGACTCGAAACTCATCGCGCCCTCCCCGCTCTGTCCCTTTCGAGCTTGTTGCGTTCCAGATTCGCGAGCCAGCGCTCGAGCGTCGCGAGTATGATGTCCCGGCGCGGCGGCGTGTCGGCCGCGGCGACGTCGCCAGCGTCGTCCAGCTCGGTCAGTCCGGTCGGCTCGTCGGACAGGACGCGCGCGGCAACCGCGTTCACGTCGTGCATCTCGTCGACCTGCGCTTCTGCCTGGGCGAACGCATGCTCGAGCTCGAAGGCCTCGATCGGCGCATCGAGCGCAGCACCTTGCCCGACCGCGATCGGCGCATCGAGCGCAGCACCTTGCCCGGCCGCGATCGGCGCACCGAGTACCGTCGCGGCGTCCGCTTCGAACTCGCTGCCGAGCCCCGACGCGGTGTCGGCTACGAGCTCGGTGCCGAGCACCGTCGCCTCATCGGCCGCGACCGCCTCCCCGATCACGACGCCACCCGCCTCCGACGGCGCGCGATCGTCGTCGTCGACCTCGACGAGTGGCTCGGATTCGTCCCCTTCGTCCTCGTCTCGCGCGAGTGGAGCGAGTCCATTCTCGCGCGCCCAATCGTCGAGCGTGGCTTCGAGGATCGCCCGACTCTCGAGCGCTTCGTCGGGTGCGAGCCGGGCCAGCGCCAGCACGACGCGGGCTGGCCACTCGGTCGCCTCTCCGAGCGACGCGATCGCCAGCTCGATCCGTCCGTCCCGGCGATCGCGCTCCGCGCCCGCGATCCGCTGTAGCCGGTCACGCCTGGTCAGCACCGAGGGTTCCAGTTCCAAGAGTTCTCCATCACGCGCTGCCCGAGACCCGACATCCCCGGTTCCGACGCCCGACCGTCCTCAACGCGCGTCCGCTCTGCCGGCCCGCCAGCCGGCCGGCAGGATCTCGTTCGGTCGCAGGGCGACCGTACGCGCCGCACCGATCCGCTCGAGCACGACGAAGTGGATCTTGCCGCCCTGCTTCTTCTTATCGACTGAAATTCCCGATAGATAAGCAGATCGCGGACGCTCCGGAGCGATCGTGGGGAGATCCGCCCGCTCGAGCAGGCTCCTCAGTCGATGCGTGGTTCCGGCCGGCGCGAAGCCGAGCGACTCGGAGCGTTCGGCGGCGAAGACCATGCCGATCGCGACCGCCTCGCCGTGCAGGATGCCGCGATAGCCCGCCTGCTGCTCGATCGCGTGCGCGAGCGTGTGACCGAAGTTGAGCAGCCGCCGGAGTCCCCCCTCCCGCTCGTCGCGCTCGACGACCTCGGCCTTGATCGCGCAGGCCCGCTCGAGCGCGGGCAACGTGACGCGCGGATCGAGATCAAGAAACGCCTCGATGCGTGGCTCGAGCCAATCGAAGAGATCCGCGTCCCAGATCGCTGCGGCCTTGATCAGCTCAGCCGCCCCGGCAGCACGTTGCCGACGTGGCAGGGACGCGAGCGTCGCGACGTCGAGATAGACGCCTCGGGGCTGATGAAACGCGCCCACCAGATTCTTGCCCTGCGGCAGGTTCACGCCCGTCTTGCCGCCGATCGAGGCGTCGACCATCGCGAGCACCGTCGTCGGCACCTGAACGAATGGAATTCCGCGCAGGAACGTCGCCGCCGCGAAGCCGCCCAGGTCGCCCACGACACCGCCCCCCAGCGTGACGACGGCGGAGCTCCGGTCGAGACCCGCTGCGAGGAAGCGGTCGTAGAGCGCGGCGAGCTGCTCGAGATTCTTGCTGCCGTCGCCGTCGGGCACGACGATGCGCCCGACCCGCGCGCCGCCGGCCTCGAGGCCTCGCGTCAGCATGGGCGCATAGCGCCGCGCGACCGTCGGTACCGTGATGAGGGCGATTCGTTCACTCGCGAGCCGTTTCGCGACCCGGCGCCCGATCGTCTCGAGCCAATCGCGTCCGAGCTCGACGGCGTAGCTGCGATCGCCGAGCTCGACGGCGACGCGTCGCCGGACGCGACCGACACCCCTGAGCCCGGTCGTCGCCCGCTGGCCACGACCGCGCCTCGACCGGCGGGCGGTCTCTCGCTTCGGCCTGCGTCCCGATCCGGGTTGGGCCGTCACCGGTCGCCACCCGCGGCACGCGGCTCGCCGGGCGCACTCGTCGCCCGCTCGAGACCGACCAGGATCCGCTCGACGGTCTCGCTCTCCGAGCCCGAAGCGTCGACACCGAAGTCGGCACAGCCGTAGGCTTCCGCACGATCCTCGGCCAGCCCGGCCAGCACCGCGAGCTGCTCCGAGCGCGACCGATCGGCGAGGAGCGGCCGCGTCTGCGGATCGCCGATTCGCGCGAGCAGGACCTCGACCTCCGCCTCGAGCAGCACGATCGGACCGCGCCGGCGCAGACAGGCGACGACCGCGGGCTGCGTGACGGCGCCGCCCCCGAGCGCGACGACGGCGTTTCCCCGCCCGACGCGCTCGATCGTCTCCGCCTCGAGGGCACGGAAACGCGCTTCGCCTTCGTACGCGAAGATCTCCGCGATCGATCGGCCGCTCACGCGTTCGACTTCCTGATCCGTGTCGACGAAACGTCGTCCGAGACGGTCCGCCAGCAGCCGGCCGACCGTCGACTTGCCAGCGCCCATCATTCCGATCAGGAAGATCGGCCGATTCTCCACCGCGCTGACGTGCGACACGCGCCCAGTATAGAAAAACGGGGGGAGCAAGCTCCCCCCGTCCTTCGGTCGACCCGGCCAGGACCTCTCTGGATCCCGGTATCAGACCGGCCTTTCGCTCAGTTGCTCGCCATCTCCGGGATCCGCACGATGCGCGGCGTCACGAAGACGAGCAGCTCCTTGCGTGTATCGACGACGTTCGTGTTGCGGAACGCGTTGCCTATCACCGGAATCCGGTGGAGATAGGGCACGCGACTCTGCGTCTTGCTCTTCGTGATCGTGTAGATCCCGCCGAGCACGAGCGTCTGTCCGTCCTTCACGAGGGTTTCGGTCTCGGCGACGTTCTTGGCGATCGCCGGCGAGCCCGTCGGCGTGGCGACCGTCGAGTCCGGCGCGTTTCGCGTGACCTCGATCTCCATGATGATGCTCTCGTCGGCCGTGATATGCGGCGTCACGATCAGCGACAGGACGGCGTCGATGAACTCGAGCTTCGCATCGCCACCCTCGAAGGTCTGGAACGGAATCGAGACACCCTGCTCGATCTTGGCTTCCTTGTTGTCGAGGGTCACAACGCGTGGACTGGAGACCACCTTGCCATCACCGGTCGACTCGGCCGCCTGGATCTGGGCATCGACCCGGAAATCCTGATCGAGGATCAAGGCGCCGACCGTCATCAAGCCGTTCGGTACGGCCGTGATCGGGTTGGCGAAGGCGAGGCTGTTGTTGTCGATGAACGTCACGTCCTCACTGCCAAGATCCCGGCGCTGCGTGTCCGGATCGAAGGGATCCGTGAACTGCTGCGTCTGGATCGCCCAGACCGAGCCGAGCTCTCTCGTGAAGTCGAGGTTGGCCTCGACGATCTTCGCCTCGATCATGACCTGTGGCGTCTGCGTATCGATCGCTGCGATGAGCGCGCTCGCCTCGTCGATCACGGAGCTGATGTCCTTGATGATGAGGGTATTCGTGCGCTCGTCGAGATTGACCGTGCCGCGTGCGGAGAGCAGTCGCTTGACGAGCCCCTCCGTGTCCTTGACCGTCGCGTAGTTCACGGGCAGGAGCTTCACCTCGAGATCCTCGAGCTTCTCCTTGTTGCGGCGTTCCTGCAGTCGGACCTCTTCCTCCGCCTTGAGCACGTCCGCCGGAGCGATCCGGAGCACGTTGCCCACGCGAACGAAGCCGAGGCCCTTGGTCATGAGGATGACGTCGAGCGCCTGGTCCCAGGGAACTTCGACGAGGCGGATCGTGACGTTGCCCGCGACCTCGTCGCCGGCGATGATGTTGAGGTCGCTCACCTCGGCGATCAGTCGCAGGACATCCGCGATCTCGACGTCCTTGAAGTCGAGCGATACGCGGCGTCCACGGTACTCCTTGCCATCGATCAAGCCGCCCTCCTCGAGCACCTCGATCGCGGCCGGCACCTCGACCGCAGCCGGTGAGGTCTGCACCTCGACCGGCGCGTCCCAGACCGAGCCCGGCGTCTGCGCAGCCATCGCACCCGCCTCGAAGCCGGGTAGATCACCTGCGACCGGGTCGAGACCCGGCGACGGGCGTGTCGACGATCGCCGGAGGCAGCTGGTCGGCCGCATCGGCCACCGTCGGTGGGAAGCCGTCGATCGCGGCTGCCGGCGCAGCACCGGGCATGGGATCGTCGAAGGCGGTCGCCGGCGTCGCGGCAACCTGACTCGCAGCAACCGCCCCCGCCTGTCCCGCATTCGGGAACGCGGGCGGCGGCGCTGCGGCGACGCCCTGATCGGCGAAGTCGATGAAGAGCATCGAGCCCCGTCGACTCACGACGGGCTCCTGATTCGGGGCACGCGTGAAGACGACCCGCACTTCCGGGACCGAGACCTCGGGCTGCTGGAAGGCATGGATCAGAGAGACCGGTCCCCCCGGCGCCGGAAAGATCCGATCCGAGGCCTCTTCGCTGATGCGCGCGCCGTGGATCTGGACGACGAGCGTCGTCGGATCGACCGCGCTCGTGCTGTACTGAACGGCTTCGTCCGACAGGATCGCCGTCCGATCGAGTCCGTCCGTTCGCTCGTAGTGGAGTCCGTAGACCTCGGCGAGGCCGGCGGTCTCGGCCAGCTCGGGCGAGATCGTGTCGACGACCGCCTCGAAAGCCGCCGCGTCGCTCTCGGCCGGCGCGAACGCCTGCTCCGACGCGACACCCTGTGCGACCTCGTCCCCGGTCACGACCAGACCGAAATCCGACTCCCCGACCGTATCGGCCTGCGCGAGCGAGGGCGAGACGCTCTTCGCCTGGCTCGACGCACTCGTCTGCCAGGCCGCTGCGTCACCCGCCAACGCGTCGACCATGGCGTTCGCGAGCGCATCGCCTTCGCCGATCGCCACCCAGAGTCCCGTCGTGCCGGGCATGATCTGACGCCCCTGGAAGTCCTGTGCCTTGGCACCGCCGTCGACCACGATCCGGACCTTGTCCGCATGGCCACCGACGCGAACGCCTTTCACCCAATCCGATGCGACCGTCACGTCACGGGCACCCCTGCCCGCCGAGAGACCCGGCAGATCGATCACGAGTCGGGCCGGGCTCTCGAGCGTGAATGCCTCGATCGCCTCGACCGCACCATCGGCCTGCAATCCGACGAGCACGCCCATGTCGGTCGTCTGTGTCGTCACGCCCGTGAGCTGCTTCGCGGCGGGCGGCGCTTCGACCTCACCGAAGGCCTCGGTCACGCCAGCGAATCCGCCGTCCGCAGCGCCGGCCGCGTCATCGAACGAGTCCGCACCGGTCTCGAAGGCGGCGCGTGCCGCCTCGTCGTCGGCGTTCTCCTCGACGGCCTGCCAGGGAGTCGCTTCGACCGAACCCTCATCGGAAGCGAGATCGGCTCCGGCCGCCCAATCGTCGGCCGTGATCCCCCCCGCGTTCGTATCCTCGATCACGACATCCATACTCGGGTCGGCTTCCATTGCGAAGTCATCCGCGGCATCGAGCTGCCCGAACGTCTCCTCGCCACCATCCACCTCACCCAGCCGGACCCGAATCTCCAGTCCGTCGGATTCGGAGACGATCTCCGCCGAGCCCGAATCCGCGAGCGTGATCTCGACGCGCGTGAGCGGCGCGCCGCCGTCCTCGAAGGTCGAGAGCGTGACCAGGTCGACGATCCCGTCGTAGGCGGCGATCTGCTGATCTTCACCAGGGACGGCGCCCATCAGGTTCTCCGCGCTCGGGCGGTCGACTCCGACGAGGTCCACGACGACCTTGTTCTCGCCGTCCGGCGTCGTCAGGGAGTAGACCGGATCGACCAGGCCACTCAGCCGAACGACGCTGTCGTCGCCGTCGCGACCGACCGAAACGTTCCCGATCGTCTGAACCATCGAACTCGTATCAGTGCCGACAGGCGCCTGCGACGATGCACAACCCAGCGCCACGACGGCGACGACGAACGTCACGATCGCAACCTGGATTCCCATTCCGAGCCATCCGTTCTTCGGATAGTCCACTGAGCTCACCCTCCCTGGCTCAAACGAATCCGCAACTCCACGTCCTTCGTCGTCTGCTCACCCGCGAAATTTTCGTAGGTCTCCTTGACGAGGACGAGATTGTCGCCAATGTGAATAACTTGGCCGTTGTTCTTCCCGATCGCGGAGCCTTCTCGAATGATGTACGAGCGGCCACCGGGGTCGAGGATCAGGGCGCGCGGATTCGTCGCATCCCAGATCACCGCCGACAATTCGAGCTGTCCGAGCTCGAAATCTCCAAGGGGTCCAAAATCCTTTTGGGCTTCCCCACTATTCACGAACCGGATCGAGCGGAACGGATCACGCTTGTTACGCGGATCGTAGAAATAGTCCTGCTCGCCGGCGGCGTAGCCCGTCGAACCGACCGTGCTCTTGCCCTTGCTCTTCTTCTTCTTGGCCTTGACGCCCTTGCCGGTCTTCTTTCGAGCGGCGAGCGCTGCGCGCTCGTCCTCGAACTCGTTCAGCTTGGCCGAATCTCCGGCCTCTTCGGTCCCGCATCCGGTCGAAGTCAACACGAGCATCACGGCGGCGAGCAGCAGCATCGCCCATTTCGTACGCATCGAAGCCCCCCGCTCCTCGGCATTCATTCGCATCGCTCAGGCCTCGTCGCTCAGGAATCGAAAGGTCGTCGCCTTGCCCGAGACCTTGAGCCGTGTCGCCGCCGCCGTCTCTTTCGCGACCTTGATGTCGAGCGCGCCGACGTTCACGATTCGTGGCAGCCCGGCGACCATCTCGAAGAAGCGCGCCAGGTCGTGGTACGAGCCCTCGATCTGGATCTCGAAGGGCACTTCGGCGTAGAAGTCCCGCTTCACCTCCGCGTCGCGGTCGATCGACTTGATCATCACGCCGACCTTCTTACCCGCCGTGCTGATATCCTGGAGCAGGTCCTCGAATTGCTTGCGGTTCGGGAGCTGCTTGAGCGCGAGATCGAGATTCCGTTCGAGATCCTCGACTTCGGCCTCGAAGCCTGCCACGTTGCTCGCAACGGTTCTCACGTTGTTGAGCTTGCGTTGGAGCTCCTGCGCCTCGGCGACGAGCTGGTCGTGCTTCTGGCGCGTGGGCTGATAGGCGAAGTACCAGTAGCTCCCGACGATCGCCGCGAGCACCGCCATGACGACCGCGAGTCGGATCGACTTGGGAACCTTCGCGAGCTGCTCGAGCTTCTCGTCGAAATCGACGTTGATGTCCAGCGCCATACTTCCCCCCGAATCAGGATGCCGCTTCGGTCGACACGACCGGCGACTGCATGTCTGCGCGAATGACGAAGTTGACCAGGCGCACGCCTTGTACGACTTTTCCGCCGCTCGTCTTGTCGAGATCGACGTTCTTGAAGAAGGGCGACGCGTTGAGGCTGCGCAGGAAGTCGGCGACGACGCCGGTATCCAGGCTCCGCCCCTTCAGCTTGATGCCCTTGCCCTTCGTCTCGATCGCCGTCAGCCAGAGGCGATCGGGCACGCTGCTCGACAGCTCGTCGAGGATCCGGACGGGTCCGTTGCGCGCCTTCTCGAGGCTCTCGATGATGTCGAGCTTCTCCTGCAGCTGCTTCTTCCGCTTCTTGAATTTCTTGACGAGCTTCTGCTGCGGCTTGTAGCGATCGATGTCGGCCTGGAGCTGCACGACCTCGGCCTCGGCGGCTGCGACGTCGCTCTTGATGCTCTTGTCCGTAAAGAAGACACCGCCGCCGATCACGACGAGGCCCAACAGCAGCACGGCCACGCTCTCCCGCAGATCTGCTGCGCGTCGCGCCTCGCGATGCGGCAGCAGATTGATTTCCATTCTCATCGGTCGATTCTCCTCGTGGCCAGTCCGATTCCAACGGCGAGCAAGGGACCCATCATCTCGAGGTACGCGGCCTCGAAGCCCTTGCTCGGGAGCATGTGCGCGAGCGGATCCATCACGTCCGTCTCGAGCCCCGTACGATCCTTGAATGCCGAGGCGAAGCCCGAGATCTTCGATCCACCACCCGAGAGCAGCACCTTCGTGATGCGCGCGTCTGCCGCGGTCGCGGCGAAGAAGTCGAGTGAGCGCGAGATCTCCCCGATCACGGTGTCCGAGACGCTCCGCATCGCCTGCTCGACCTCCTGCGGGATCACGTCCTGGACCTGGCCGTCATCTCCCGGACCGCCGCCCATCTTGATTCGCTCGGCCTCGTCGAAGGAGACGGAGAGGGCCTTCTGGATCTCTTCCGTGTATTGCGCGCCGCCGGTCATGATGTCGCGCGTGAAGGCGGGAATGCCGTTTCGCAGGACGTTGATGTTGACGACCTGGGCTCCGATGTTGACGAGCGCGGTGACCGCTTCGGGATCCTGCTCGTAGTTGAGCTCGAATGCGTTCTGAACGGCGAAGCCCGCGACGTCGATCGCGACCGGATTGAGCCCTGCTTCGGTTATGACCTGGACGTAGTCGTCGATCAGGTCCTTCTTGGCGGCGACCAGCAGCACGTCCATCTGGCCTTCGTCCTCGTTGGTATCGAGGATCTGGAAATCGAGGTTCACCTCGTTCACGTCGAAGGGGATGTACTGCTCCGCCTCCCATTGGATCTGATCTTCGAGCTCGTCGCGCGACATCTGGGGGAGGTTCACGCGCTTCACGATCACGGAGTGTCCGGAGACCGAGGCGGCGACGTCCTTGCCGCTGATCTTGCCGGCTTCGACCGCTTCACGGATCGAGTCGACGATCGCGCTCGAATTCAGAAAGGCGCCTTGCACGATCGCTTCGGAGGCAAGCGGAGCCTGGCCGAGCGAACGAAGCTCGAAGCCCTTGTCCCGGTTCTTCTGGACGATCTCGACCGCCTTCACGGAGCTCGAGCCGATGTCGAGACCGATGACCGATGCCTTGCCGAAACTCGGTAGCGAAAAACTCATCCCGGGAATTCCCTCCGCGAACCTATTGCCGGTAGCTCGAGAAGCCGGCGTCGTCCGGATTCCCGTGTGCTGCGGGTGCATCCAAGGAGCCGAAGACGCGGTCCTTGTCGGAGACCTTGAGACCGAGGGCGAGCAGGATCTTGCGTTTCGTATCCAAGCGGCAGGGTCGGCCTGCCTCGACCCGATCGATCGTCAGAGTCGACAGACCCGCTTTGCGCGCGAGTTCCGCCTTGCTCATCATGAGGTTCTCGCGAAACCTCTGAACCCGATTGCTGCCCACCGGTCACCCTCCGCGACCCGCTCCACTCTGGTCGGGTCCGACTCCTGGCCTATCGGACCGGTGTTTCAGGGACTTGAGGTGGTCGGACGCCGCTTCGTTGTGTCGCGTCGCACACCTGACGCGGGTGCAGCACCGCCGCATGCCATTCGCGAACGTGGGGCGATTTCGCAGCACGCAATTCGTTTCAGAGCCATGGCAACCCGGCCGAAGAGGCCAGCATGTTCGACCGCATCCTGGTCATCGACGACGACGAAGCGCTGCGCGAGAGCCTCACGCTGATCCTCTCGGCCGAGGGCTACACGGTCGTCTCGGCCAGCTGCGGCGCCGACGCCCTGGCGATCCTCGAGGAGGCATCATTCGACGTCGTGCTCTGCGATCTACGCATGCCGGGCCTCGACGGCTTCGACCTGATTCCCCAGATCGGACGCATCCTGCCCGGCATCCCGATCATCTTGATGTCTGCCCACGGCACCGACGATCTCGCCGTCCAAGCGATCCAACGCGGCGCCTACGACTACCTGGCCAAGCCATTCCAACCGAGCGAAATCCGACTGACGCTACGCAAGGCCCACGAGCGCGAGCAGCTGCGACGAACGAACGACCTCCTGCAGCGCGACCTCTCGCGCAGCCTCGGCGATCGCGCGATCGTGGCGGCGTCGGACGGCATGATCGAGCTGCTCGAGATGCTCGAGCGCACGGCGGCCTACAAGTCGACCGTACTCGTCACGGGCGAGAGCGGCACCGGCAAGGAGGTGATCGCCCGCGCGATCCACGCCCAGTCTCCGCGACGAGAAGCGCCCTTCGTCGCGGTCAACTGCGGGGCGATTCCCGAGAACCTGCTCGAGAGCGAGCTGTTCGGCCACGTGAAGGGTGCCTTCACGGGCGCTGATCGCGCCCACCGCGGTCTCTTCGCGGAGGCGGATCAGGGCACGCTCTTCCTCGACGAGATCGCCGAGCTGCCCGTCGCGCTCCAGGTCAAGCTGCTGCGCGCGATCCAGGAGGAGGAGATTCGTCCCGTCGGCGAGACGAAGCCGCAGCAGGTCGACGTGCGTGTGATTGCAGCGACCGCACGTGACCTCGCCCGCGAGATCGCCGAAGGGCGCTTTCGCGAGGATCTCTTCTACCGGCTCAACGTCGTTCGGCTCGAGGTGCCGCCCTTGCGCGAAAGACGCGAGGACATTCCCCTCCTGCTCGACCATTTCCTGGCGCGCTTTCGCACCGACCTCGGCAAGAACGTGCGACGCGTGTCGGACGAGGCGCTCGACCTGCTCGTCTCCTACGACTGGCCGGGCAACGTGCGGGAGCTCGAGAACCTCGTCGAGCGAGCGGTGATTCTGAGCGACGAGGAGAAGATCGAGGTCGCGGCGCTGCCGATCGCGGTCCGCACGCGCGAGGCGGGCGAAGCCCTATCCCCCGCTCGCGACGACGATCCCGAAGAGGACCTCTCCCTCAAGCGCGCGCGCCAGGCCTTCGAGGCCCGCTTCATCCGCAAGGCCCTCGCGCGGACCGACGGCAATCGCACTCACGCGGCGAAGCTCCTCGAGATCAGCCACCGCGCCCTGCTCTACAAGCTGAAGGCCTACGGGATCCGGGACTGAGCTTCGGCGGGACCGGAGGCATCCGCACGACAGCGACCGGAATCGCGGTCGGCGCCCTCGACGCCGAGTCGGCGCAGCCGGAATCGGAAGCAGGCGCCGCCGAGCTCGCATCGCTCTGCCTGCAGATCGACCTCGCCACCCATCTGTTGGGCGAGCCTTCGCGCGTTCGCCAATCCGAGTCCGGTCCCCTCGCCCGGCGCCTTCGTCGTGAAGAAGGGGTCGAAGATGCGGTCTCGCGCCGCGGGCTCGACACCCGGGCCGGAATCTTCCACGCGACAGACGAGCGCATCCGCACGGCCCGAGCGCCCGTCCGGCGCCCCGGTCTCGTCGTCGCCGACGCGCCGACGCCAGACCTCGTTCGAGAGTCGGATCCGGATGCGACGCGTGTCGCAGCCCGCGACCGCGACCGCTGCGTTGAGCGCCAGGTTCAGCAGGATCTGCGAGGCGAGACTGGAATCGCCGACGGCGAGCGCGAGACCCGGCTCGGCCTCGATCTCGAGCGCGATATCGCCGAAGCGCTGCTGCGCCGAGACGAGCTCGACGACCTGGCGCGCAACCGCCAACAGATCGACGGGCCCGTGCTCGACGCGCGGTGGACGCGAGAAATCGAGCAGCTGACGCAGAATCACGCGCACGCGTTCGCCCTGCTCGCTCGCCCGCGCGAGACAGCGCCGCGCTTCGTCACCGAGCCCGGGATCCCGCGCCGCGACGTCGAGAAACGAGAGCAGCGCGCCCATCGGGTTGCCGACCTCGTGCGCGACGCCCGCCGCCAGACTGCCCACCATTGCCAGCCGCTCTGCCTGATCGAGCCCCTCGCGCGCCTGAACCAAATGTCGATTCGCATCGCGCAGCTCGACGACGGCCTTCTCGAGCGCGCCCGTGCGCGCTGCGAGCGCGACCTGCATGTCGTTGAATGCGCGCGCGAGCTCGGCGATCTCGTCGACGCCTTCGACCGGCACCGAGGCCGGCAGCTCGGCCTCGCCCATCTCCCGCACGCGTCTCGCCAGTCGGTGGAGCGGTCCGACGACACGCCGTCGCAAGAGCGTGACGCCGAAGAGGCCGAAGATCGACACGTCTGCGAAAAGCAGCGCCACGAGTACGAGTCCCGAGACCGGCGCGTCGATCCGACCGACCAGCATTCCGCCGTCGGGCGTGCGCGGCATCGCGAAACGAATCGCGGACCAGGGCGCACCGGATTGGACCATCGGCTCGGAGCGCGTCCCGGCCTCGTCTGCGAGGGTACGTGTCGCGTCGTCGATCCACCCCGACGGCACGTTCAACCCGGAGACGCGGCCGGACTCGTCGATCCGCCACCACGATCCGTACTCGGCCCCCCCGAGATGCGGCGCGGGCCCCCGCGCCGAGGCCACGAAGCCGCGACCGAGGAGTCCGTGGAGACTCTCGAGCCTCGCGTGGTGGATCTCGAGGAAGATCGCCGCCAGAAGCCCGGTCGCGGTCAGCATGACCAGCGCCAGCGAGAGCAGGACCTCGGCCTGAACGCCCTGGCGCAAGCGCACGATCAGGCCTCTCGCTTGGGATCCTCGATCCCCAGCTTCTCGAGTCGGTAGCGGAAGGAACGGAAGGAGACGCCGACCAGTCGCGCCGCGCGCTTCTTGACGCCGCCGCTCTGTCGCAACGCTTCGAGCAGGATCGCCCGCTCGTATTCCGCCAATCGCGCGTCGAGATCGATACCCCCTTCGTCGATCCTGGCGCCGGGCGGTGGCTCGCTCGGCGGATCGACGACGGTCGGCGGCAGCAGGTCACGGCCGATCACTCTGCCACGCGCGAGCGCGACGGCACGCTCGATCAGATTCTCGAGCTCGCGAACGTTGCCCGGAAATGCGTAGCGCGAGAGCAGGTCGTAGGCCTCGGCGTCCATCCCCTCGACCTCCTTGCCGAGCTCTGCCGAGAATCGCCGGATGAAATGCTGCGCCAGCAGCGGGATGTCCTCCGTGCGGTCACGCAGGGGGGGAAGCGTCAGCTGGATCACGTTCAGTCGGTAGTAGACGTCCTCACGAAACCGACCGGCTGCGACTTCGTCTTCGAGCTTCCGATTCGTCGCGGAGACGATCCGCGCGTCGATCGCGCGATCGACCGTATCGCCGACGCGTCGGATCGTCTTTTCCTGGAGCGCGCGCAGGAGCTTGACCTGCAATGGCTGCGAGAGCTCCCCGATCTCGTCGAGAAAGAGCGTTCCGCCCGATGCCGTCTCGAAGAGCCCCTCCTTGGCCTGCACGGCGCCCGTGAAGGCACCCTTGGCGTGGCCGAAGAGCTCGCTCTCGAGCAGGTTCTCGGGAATCGCGCCACAGTTGATCGCGACGAAGGGCGCGTCGGAACGATCACTCTGCTCGTGGATCGCGCGCGCGACGAGCTCCTTGCCCGTACCACTCTCGCCCGAGACGAGCACGTTCGTCTTCGTCTCCGCCACCTGCGCGATCAGATCGTAGACGTCCTGCATCGCGCGACTGTGACCGATCAGACTGCGATCCTTCGACTGGCTGCGGAGCTCCTTGCGCAGGCGCCGGTTCTCGTTCGAGAGGAGCTTCTTCTCGAGCGCCTTCTCGATCACGATCCGCAGCTCGTCGACCTTGAACGGCTTCGTCAGGTAGTCGTAGGCGCCTTCCTTCATGGCGGAGATCGCCGAGTCCGTCGTTCCGAAGGCCGTGACGACGATCATGACTGTCTCGGGCGAGACCTCGCGAGCCTCGAGGATCAGGTCGAGACCCGTTCGCTCGGGCATCTGCATGTCCGTGATCACCAGGTCGATCTCGTCCGCTTCGAGATGGGCCACAGCGGTATCGACATCGGGCGCCGTCCGAACGGCGTAGCCCTCGCGCACGAGGAAGATCTCGAGGAACTCGCGCATGCTCTGCTCGTCGTCGACGACGAGGATGCGGGCTTTCGGCTCGTCCATCAGACCGCCTCCGCGAGTGGAATCGCGACCCGCACGACCGTACCGACACCGACGCGACTCTCGACCTGAATCGTGCCCGCGTGCTGTTCGACGAGTCGCTGCACCGTTGCCAACCCCAGACCGGAACCTTCCTGCTTGGTCGTGAAGAAGGGCTCGAAGATCGACTCGAGGACCTCGGGTGGAATGCCCGGCCCCGAATCCTCGATTTCGAGGATCGCGAATTGCGGATCCACGTCCGTCGACGCAGTCCCCCCACTCCGACCCTTACGGTCCGGAGTCGAGATCGCTTGAGTCCGATCCCCGCGATGGGCCCGCACGTCGAGCCGACCACGTGCTCCCATGGCCTGGATCGCGTTGTTCCACAGGTTCCAGAGGATCGCCTTCAGCTGTAGCGGATCCGCCATGACGACTAGGGTCGGATCGAGCTCGAGCGCGATCTCGAGCTCCGACTCGACCTGTGCCCCACCGATCGTCGCGACCTCTTCGACGACCTCGCGCAGATCGACGGGCTCCGGCTTGATCGGCGCTGGCCGTGAGTAGCGGAGAAAGCCGCTGATCAGGATGTTCAGACGATCGACCTCGCGTACCACGATGCCCATCAGCCGATCGTGCTCGGGATCCGGATCGGCTCCGCGTGGCCCGCTCTGGAGCAGCTGAACGCTTCCGGAGATCGACGCGAGCGGATTGCGGATCTCGTGAGCGATCCGCGCGGCCATCTCGCCAACCGCCGCGAGCCGCTCGGAGCGACGCAGCTCCTGCTCCATCGAGACGACCGCGGTCACGTCCTGGAAGATCACGACGTGGCCGACCTGCTCGCCCTCTTCGTCCCGGAGGCTCGAGGCGGCCAGGCCCAGGAAGAGCGCTTCTCCTCGCTCATTCTGGTAGCCGAGGCGATCGCGGCCGATCGCCTCGGCACCCGCGGCCGCCGAGTCAGCCGAGTCGCCGACGGCTCCGACGATCTCCGAGGCCCCGGGAATCACGTCCTCGAGCGCGCGGCCCATCGCCTCGAGAGCCGAGAGGCCCGTGATGCGTTCCGCTTCGGGGTTGAAGGACGTGACGCGTGACGCGCGATCGGTCGTCATCAGTCCCGAGCCGATGCTCTCGACCGTTCGCAGGTGCAGGTCGCGCAAGCGGCGCAGATCGGTCGTGCGCCGATCGAGCGCGGCGCCCGTCCGGCGCAGCTCGGCCGCAAGCGTATTCGCGAGCATGCCGAGGACCAGCAGTGCCCCGGCATAGAATCCCCAATAGGCCCCGAGCAGCGAGATCGGCCGATCGCGCCCCTCGCTCCCGACGAGAGGCAGCCAGCCGAGCTCCGCGCCGAAGAGTACGAAGCCGTAGCCCGCCGCCGCGAACGCGGCACAGAATGCCACCCCATGCCGGTCGAGTACGAGCGCACCGTAGAGCACGACGAGTGCGTAGAGGAACGTGAAGACCGATTCGCCGCCGCCCGAGAAATAGACGAGGGACGTCACGATCGACAGATCGATCGCCACCTGGAGCGTCGCGAATCGCGCCGGATCCTGCGTGCGATGGATCATCTGCGCCGACACGATCGTCGCCATGAAGGCGATCACGATCGTCCAGTAGACGCCGCCGAGCCCGGTGCCGAAATCGCTCGCGTCGATCCGGTCGATCGCGACGGCCAGACCGAGGCTCAGCCCCGCGAGCAGCAGGCGTGCGCCCAGGAGCCAGCCCAGCCCCGTCCGCGATCGCGTATCGATCCGACTCGCGAGCGTCCCCATCCCGTCGCCCTCGGCTCGTCCCGAGCGACCCGGGCCGGCTTGGGTCGGGCTCGCGCCCGTCCCGCTCAGGTGATCGTGTCGGCGATCGTGAAGATCGGCAGGTACATCGCGATCAGGATCGTACCGATCGAGCCACCCATGAAGACCATCATGATCGGCTCGAGCATCGCCGTGAGGCCGGCGACCGCCGAGTCGACTTCGTCGTCGTAGAAGTCGGCGATCTTCGTGAGCATCGCTTCCATCGAGCCCGTCTCTTCACCGACCGACACCATCTGAACCATCATGCCCGGAAAGATCTTCGAGCCCTGGAGCGGCTCCGCGATCGTCTTGCCCTCGGAGATCGATTGGCGTGTCAGCTGGAGCTCCTCTTCGATCACCATGTTGCCCGCCGTCTTCGCGACGATGTCGAGACCGTCGAGAATCGGGACACCACTCGAGATCATCGTCCCGAGTGTCCGCGTGAAGCGTGCTACGGCGACCTTCTTGATGATGTTCCCGAAGACCGGCAGTGAGAGCATCATCTTGTCCGTCTGGTAGCGGAACTTGAGATTGCGCTTACGACTCTGACCGTAGACGGTCACGACGGCGAAGATTCCGACCAGCATGTAGACGATATTCGCCTGCAGCCAGTTACTCAGGTTGATCACCATCTGCGTCGGTCCCGGGAGCGTGCCGCCGAAGTCAGCAAACATCTGCTCGAAGACCGGGATCACCTTGACCAGCAGGAGCACGATACAAGCGACGGCGATGACCGAGACGGTGGCCGGGTAGACCATCGCGCCCTTCAGCTGCTTGCGCAGCTTCTCCTGCTTCTCTAGCTGGATCGCGAGTCGATTCAGAATGGTGTCGAGGATACCGCCGACCTCACCGGCCGCGATCAGGTTCACGAAGAGATCGTCGAAGACCTCGGGATGCTTGGCGAGCGAGTCTGCGAACGTGAGACCCGATTCGACATTACTTCGTACGTCGCGCAGGACGCTCTTGAACGTGATGTTCTCCTGCTGATCCGCCAGGATCTGCAGGCATTGGACGAGCGGCAGGCCCGCGTCGACCATCACCGCGAACTGCCGTGTAAAAACGACGAGGTCCTTGATCGTGACCTTCGGCGCCAGGAAGGGGAATATCTCGCCGATGTCCTTCGGCTTCTCCTTCACCTTCTCGGGGGCGAGCCCCATGTTCTTCAAGTGGATCGCCACCGCCTCGGGCGAGGCCGCTTCGAGCTCACCCGACTTCTTGTCGCCCGAACGCGACTTGGCATTCCAGAGGTAGATCGGCATGGGTTGGTCTCCCTCGGTCAGGCCGCCCGAGGGCGGGACCCGATCGAAATCTCGGTTCGCTCTACTCGGGCCGCGGTCGCCGGCCGCCTGCGGCGCCGAACGCTTCGGGACCCTTCGCGATCAGGGTCTGGAGCTCCTCGACGTCCGGACTCCGACCCTTGGCCACCTCCGGATCGACGAGTCGACGCGTGACGAGCGAGGCCAGGCACTGGTTCATCGTCTGCATTCCCGACTTCCCCTGCCCCATCTGCATCGACGAGTAGATCTGGTGGATCTTGTCGTCGCGCATCAGCGCCCGGATCGCCGAGTTCGGAACCATCACCTCGAGCGCGAGCGCGCGGCCCGGACCATTCGCGCGCGGCAGGAGGGTCTGGCACATCACGGCCTCGAGCACGAACGAGAGCTGTTGCCGGATCTGCGACTGCTGATAGGGCGGGAACACGTCGACGATCCGGTTGATCGTCTGGACCGCGGAATTCGTATGCAACGTGGCGAAGGCGAGATGGCCGGTCTCGGCGACGGTGAGCGCCGCCTCGATCGTTTCGAGATCACGTAGCTCGCCGATCAGCACCACGTCCGGATCCTGGCGCAGGATGTACTTGAGGGCGTTCTTGAACGACTCCGTGTCGGCCCCGATCTCGCGCTGGTTGACGATGCAGCCCTTGTGGGGATGCAGATACTCGATCGGGTCCTCGATCGTGACGATATGTTCGTTCCGCTCGCGGTTGATGCTGTCGATGATGCTCGCGAGCGTCGTCGACTTGCCCGAGCCCGTCGGACCCGTCACGAGCACCAGGCCGCGGGGCTTCTTCGCGAGCTCCGCGACGACCGGCGGAACCCCGAGCTCTTCGAAGGTCAGGATCTTGAAGGGGATCGCACGGAACGCGCCCGCGACGTTGCCGCGCTGGATGAACACGTTGCCACGGAAGCGCGACAGCTTCTGGACACTGAACGAGAGGTCGAGCTCGCTCGTCTCCTCGAAGCGGTGTTTCTGGGCGTCGGTCAGGACCGAATAGCAGAGCTGCTTCGTCTCCTGTGGCGTGAGCGGCGGCATCTTGAGCGGATGCAGCTTGCCGTCGATGCGGAGCTGTGGCGGCGATCCGGTCGTGACGTGAAGGTCGCTTGCGCCCTTCTCGATCATCGCCTTCAAGAGCTGATGCATGTTCGCCAAGACGAATCCTCTTTCTGGATGCGGCCGCCGGCCGGATCGAGTTCCAGCCTCGTGTTAGACCGCGTCCGAGGCGCTCACGCGATACACCTCGGAGATCGTCGTCACGCCCTCGAGCATCTTGTTCAGGGCGCTCCGTCTGAGCGTGACCATCCCACCGCGAATCGCCTCGCGCTTGATCTCCGCACCCGATGCGCCGTTCAGGACGAACTCCTTGAGCGCATCGGTCATCACCATCACCTCGTAGATCGCGACCCGGCCCTTGAAGCCCGTGTCCGAGCAGGCGCCGCAGCCATGGCCCTTCTTGGCCTGGTAGGCCTTGATCTCGTCCTCGGAGAGTCCCGCGCTCGTCACCTGCTCCATGTCGACGTCGGGATCGTCGCCAACGCACTCGGAGCAGATCCGGCGGGCGAGACGCTGGGCGACGATGCAGTTGACGGCCGACGCCACGAGGAAGGGCTCGATACCCATGTTGAGCAGACGATTGATCGTCGACGGGGCGTCGTTCGTATGCAGCGTCGAGAGGACCATGTGGCCCGTGAGCGCCGCCTTGACCGAGATCTCGGCGGTCTCGAAGTCGCGAATCTCACCGACCATGATGATGTCGGGGTCCTGACGCAGGAACGATCGGAGGGCGGCTGCGAAGTTCAGCCCGATATCCTCGTGCATCTGGACCTGGTTGATCCCGCCCAGGTTGAACTCGACCGGATCTTCGGCCGTCGAGAGGTTCTCGGTCGTCTGATTCAGCTCGGAGAGCGCCGAGTAGAGCGTCGTCGTCTTACCGGAACCGGTCGGGCCGGTCACCAGCACCATGCCGAAGGGCTGGTGGATCGAGTGCTTGAAGTCGTCGAGCTGATCCTGCTCGAAGCCCAGCTTCGTCATGTCGAGCTGCAGGTTGCTCTTGTCGAGGAGGCGGAGCACGATCTTCTCGCCGAAGAGCGTCGGCAGGACCGAGACGCGAAAATCCATCTCGCGTCCCTTGCCCATCTTGAGCTTGATGCGGCCGTCCTGTGGCAGTCGGCGCTCGGCGATATCGAGCTCGGACATGATCTTGATGCGCGACGTCAGCGCGTTCTTCAGCTTGAGCGGCGGCTTCATCACCTCGTAGAGAACGCCGTCGATCCGGTAGCGGACGCGGAAGGACTTCTCGTAGGGCTCGACGTGGATATCCGAGGCGTTCTTCTTGATCGCGTCGGTCAGGATCAGGTTGACCAGCTTGACGACCGGCGCGTCTTCCGCCTCGCGCGCGAGCCCGGCCGTGTCCTCCTCTTCGTCGCCCGAGACGAAGTCGATCCCCTCGTCGTCGAAGCCCGCCATCACGTCGTCGAGCAGGTCTTCCTCGGGCTCCGCGTAATAGATCTCGATCGCCGCACGGATCGCCTCTTCCGAGGCGACCACGGGCTGGATGTTGTACCCCGTGAGGAACTTGATGTCGTCGAGCGCGAAGATGTTGGACGGATCGGCGGTCGCCAGGATCAGCGTCGAGCCGGCGCGGTTCACCGGGACGACGTTGTGCTTGTTGGCCACCTCTTCGGGAATCAGCGCGAGCACCTCGGGCTCGATCTGGAAGTCCTCGAGATTGATCGAGGGGACACCGTATTGTTTCGCAACGAACTCGGTGAGCTCGGCCTCGTCCATGAAGCCGAGCGCGGTGATCTGTGCGCCGAGGCGCTTGCCCTTGGTCGCCGCCTCTTCCCGTGCCTTGAGCAGCTGCTCGGACGAGAGCAGATTCTCCTTGACCAGCAGCTCACCGATGCGCTCGTTCAACGGAACCCCTCCCCCTTGGGCCGGACGTCTCGTAAGTCATCGAAACGACTCGCCTTCGGGCCTCTTCGCGCGCGTCCCGTACACCGCAAAACGAGCGCAATCTCGCCGAGTTATCGGCCCGAGCCGAAGTGGACTTGACCACTCTCGGCGGCCCTGTCTGCGGTTTCCGCCCCACGTGACGGGGCCGACATTCGCCCCCGTCCCCAACGCGATTCGAAGCCGGCGCGCCCGCACACGCGGGCCCCCACGTGATCGTGCGTGTGCAGCTATGAACGCAAAGCCAAAAGGAAGAAAGCCGTTTTCGAGCCCTCGGCGGGGTCGGATCGTGCGCTAAGCGCGCACGGGCGGC
The DNA here is from genome assembly GCA_965223565.1 of Myxococcota bacterium. GTDB lineage: Bacteria > Myxococcota_A > UBA9160 > UBA9160 > UBA4427 > UBA4427. The sequence continues at coordinate 49,228 of CBDCWV010000017.1, forward strand.
GCGACGTCGGGCGCGGTAGGCCCGTTCGGAGCCGCGAGGCGACGGCGTGCCTCGGCCACGTCGAGGGCGATCTGGTCGCGGAGCGCGTCGACCGTCTCGAAGCGGCGCTCGCCCCGCAGGCGACCCACGAAGCTGAGATCGACCTCGACGCCGTAGAGGTCGCCCGAGAAATCGATCACGTGCGCCTCCGCGACGAGATCCCGTCCGTCGCGAAACGTCGGGCGATAGCCCACGTTCGTCACGACCGGCAGCCACTCGCCCGGCGGTCCGGTCAGACGGCGAAGCTGGCCGAAGTAGACGCCCGGCGCCGGAAGGATCTCGCTCTCGGGAGCCAGATTGGCGGTCGGGAAGCCGATCGTGCGACCGCGCCGATCGCCCACGGCCACCTCGCCCCGCGCGCAGAAGGGGCGACCGAGCAACGCCGCGGCCTCTTCGACGTCCCCCTGTGCCAGCAGCTCCCGGATCCGCGTGGAATTCACGTCGCGACCCTCGAACGAGACCTCCGGCACGATCGTGACGGAAAAACCGAGATGCGGCCCGCGTTCGGTCAGGAGCCGCATCGAGCCCTCGCGATCCCGACCGAAGTGGAAGTCGTAGCCCACGTAGACCTCGACCGGCGCGATGCCCTCGTGGATGTATCGCGTGACGAAGGTCTCGGGGCTGTTCTTCGCGAAAGCCAGGTCGAAGGGCTCGGCCACGACCGCATCGAGCCCGAGTGACTCGAGCGTCTCCATCTTCTGTTCGAAGGTCTCGAGCAGGCGAAGATCGACATCGGGTTGCAACACGCGGCGCGGATGTGGCTCGAACGTATAGAGGACCGATTCACCATCGAGCGCGCGTGCCCGTTCGATTACCTGGGCAAGAATCGCCTGATGACCGCGATGCACACCGTCGAAGTTCCCGATCGTGAGTACGGGACGCACGAACGAACGCGATAGCTCGGCGACGCCGCGAAAGATCTCCAAGTGCTACTCCAAGGTCGCCAGATGCTAGCGCCATTCGGGCGTGACGATGGCGGGATCGTCGCGGCGAAGGTCGCCCGATCGGTCCGCCGGTCGATGCTAGTATCGAGCGCGTGCGGATCTTGTCGCACTATTTCGTATCGCGCTTTCTCGGTCTCTTCGCGATGGTGCTGGCGGTCGCCTTCCTGGTCCTGGCGACGGTCGAGCTCGTGCTCAACCTCGGCGAGATGGCCGCCTTCGGCGCGTCCGACGCGGCCCCGTCACGCACGCAGGACGCCACGGGGGCGACAACCGGATTCCTGACCGGCGCTGCGAATGTCGCGCGCTATCTCGGAATCCGGCTCACGTCCTACTACTTGGCCGAGCTGCTGCCGATCGCCAGCTTCGTCGCGATGTTCCTCACCTTCGCGCTCGCCGGTCGCGCCCACGAGCGTCTGGCCGCCGAGGCCGGGGGCGTTCCCCCGGCCCGACTCGTCGCTCCGGTTCTGGCCACGGCACTCATCCTATCTTGTGCCGCACTCGTACTCCACGAGACCGTCGTCCTGCGCGCCGAGCAGATCTGGTCGGGTGAACGCAGCCGTCGCGGCAGCGAGATCGACTTTGGCCGCGTCGCGTTCTGGCACCACGCTGGCCGCTTCATCACACGAATCGAGCACGCCGACCCCGAGACGCGCACGCTCCACGGCGTCGAGATCTTCGAGCGGAGCCCGGCGGGCGGCGTCGTGCGCGTGATCCGCAGCGACCGCGTCGCGATCGAGGCATCGGGGATCTGGCGCATCGAAGACGCCATCATCTGGCGATTCGACGCGACCGACAGTGAGGCACAGCCCCGCCTCGAACGCTCGCCTACGGTCGCGCTCGACCTCGCCGCGTTGCGGGGCGACCTGCTGCTCGGCGCCGATCCCCAGAGTCTGCCGCTTGCCGATCTGAGGCGCTATCTCGACAGCGCTCCCCGGGAGACCTCGTCGTTCCTGCGCCGGATGCGCGCCCGCTACCACGAACGCCTCGCGCATCCCTGGCTCGTCGCGGTCTTCGCCTGGCTGGCCCTGCCCTTCGCGCTGCGTGTCGATGGGCGAGGTCGTTTCGCGGGTCCGGCGGCGGCGGCGGTGAGCGCGATCGCGCTCTACTTCCTGACCGAGAGCGCGGGGCGCACGCTCGCGCAACAGTCGCTGATTCCCGTCGGGCTGACGCCCTGGCTCACGATGGTGCTCTTCTCGGTCGCAGCCGCATTCGCGCTGGTGACCGGGGGAAGAAACGCGACGCACTCGAGTCCCTTGCCAGCCGGACGTACGTCCGATCTCAGGGTGCCACGCCGGCCGGGTCGAGGTACTTGAAGAACTCGTGGTCGGGCGGCACGACCAGCGTCGTATTCTCACCGAGCGTCTTGCGATAGGCCTCGAGGCTGCGAACGAACGCGTAGAAGTCGGGATCGTTGTTGTACGCCTTCGCGTAGATCCCCGCCGCTTCCGCATCCCCCTCGCCACGCACGACCTCTGCCTCCGAGCGCGCCGCCGCGACGAGCTCCCGCGCCTCGCGATCCGCCTTGGCTCGGATCTCGCGCGCCTCGCGCTCGCCGATCGCGCGTTTCTCGCGGGAGATCGCACGACGCTGCTCACGCATCTGCTCGAAGGTCGCGTTCTCGGTCGGCAACGGCAGCTCGGTCCGGTTGATCCTCACGTCGATCACGCTCACGCCATTGCCCGCGAGCTCCTCCGTCGCCCGATCCCCGAGCTCGTCGAGCGCCTCCGCCCGCGACAACAGCTCCGTCATCGAGAGATTGCCGACGGCGTCGCCCACGAGGGCACCGACGGTCCGCTGGATCAGCATGCGCGCCTCCTGGGCGCCCCCTGGAAAGCTGGTACGGAAGGCGAAGGGTGCTTCGATCTTCCAGAGCGCGTAGTAGTCGATGATGAGCCGCTCGTTGCCCTTGATCTCGATCTCGGTCGCGGCGGCGTTCAAGTACTGGATCCGCTTGTCGAAGACGAGCACCTCGTCGATGAAGGGAACCCGGATGAACGGGATCTTCACATAGGGAACCGGCTGCGTCTCGTAGAAGGCCACGCCGGGATCGGTCAGCTCGGCGACCTTGGTGCCGAAACGAAGCACCAGGCGGTATTCGTCCGCGCGATTGATCACGATCGGGCCGCGATCGAATTGCGCAGCCCAGAAGGCCGCCACCACGAGCGCGCCGATCACGATCAAGGTGAAGAGAAATCTCATCGCGCGCCTCCCCCCGCGCCGAGCGCGCCAGCACTGCCGCCGCCGAGCGGCAACATCGGCAGCATGTTCACCGTATTCGGCTCGACGACCATCTTGTCGATTCCCGGCAGGATCTCCTCCATGGTCTCGAGGTAGAGCCTTCGACGCGTCACTTCGGGGGCGGCCTCGTACTCGGCCAGCAGCGCTTCGAATCGCGTGGCTTCACCGCGGGCTTCGATGATCTTGGCGCGCTTGTAGGCCTCCGCCTGCTCGCGGATCTCCGCCGCTTCGGATTGAGCCCGCTGGATGATCTCCTGCGCGTCACCGGTCGCCTCGAGCGTCGCGCGCTTCTCGTCCTGCCCCGCGCTCACGACGTCCGCGAAGGCTTCGCGCACGGCGTCGGGTGCCTGTGGCTTCTCGAGATTGATGCGGCGCACCTCGAAGGCGGCCTCGTGGTCCATCTCCGTCACGTAGCTCTGCAACATCTCGGCGAGCAGCTGCTGTGCCTCGCGCTCGATCTCGCTGCGATCCTGCGACAGGACCGCATCGATCGATCGCCGCCCGATCACGCTGCGCATCGCCGCTTCGGTCGCGTCGTGGAGGATCGCCGCAGGATCCGCCATCGAGAAGCGATAGGCGTAGGCATCGCCCACCTTGTATTGCAGCTCGTAGGCGACGTTCACGATGTTGCTGTCGGCCGTCTGGATCGCGTCGCGCTTGATCTGACGCGCGATCTCCGACTCCTCTTCGTCGCTCGGCTCGCCGGGCGTCGTCCGGCTCGGCAGCGCACCGAACGACTCCGTGCGCAAGCGACTCGTATTGACCGTGTAGTGATTCTCGAGCGGCGGCGGCAGGTGGAACGCGAGGCCCTCGATCGTCCGCGTTCGATCGTATTCGCCGAGCCGCAGGATCACGGCCGACTCGCCTGGGGCGAGCATGTACCAACCGGTATAGAACCAGGCGCCGAGCACGACGAGTGAGGTGATCCCCACGAGCGCGTTCACGATCGTGCGCGTCACGCCGCGGCCCGCCTTTTCCGCAGCGTCACCCTTCCCCTTCTTGTCCGCCAATTATCCGTCTCCGCCTTCGATCTGCGGTGCGCGCGGCGTGGCGCCCCCCGCGCCACCGCCCTTCGTTCCGCCCCCGCCCGCAGACCCGGCGGCCTGATGGACGATCTGGTCGTAGAAGGGGCCGATCAGGTCGATCGGAATCGGGAAGATCGTCGTCGAGCTCTTTCCCCCGCCCGCGATCTCCGCGAGCGTCTGGAGATAGCGCAGCTGGAGCCCGGACGGCTCGCTCGAGAGGGTGGCCGCAGCATCGGCGAGCCGCTGGGCGGCCTGCAATTCACCTTCGGCCAGCGTGACCTTCGCGCGCTTTTCGCGCTCGGCCTCCGCCTGCTTGGCCATCACGCGCTGCATCTCCTGGGGCAGATCGATCTGCTTGAGCTCGACCGAGCGCACCTTGACGCCCCAGGGCTCGGTCTGCTGGTCGATGATCTCCTGGAGCTGCTGGTTGATGCGCTCGCGATCCGAGAGCAGCTGATCGAGCTCGGCCTGACCGCAGATACTGCGCAACGTGGTCTGCGCGAGCTGCGACGTCCCGTAGAGGTAGTTCTCGACCTGGATCACCGACTTCTCGGGATGGAGTACCCGGAAGTAGAGCACCGCGTTCACCTTGACCGAGACGTTGTCGAGCGTGATCACCTCCTGGGCGGGCACGTCCATCACGATTTCGCGCAGTCCGATCCGGACCATCCGATCGACGAAGGGGATGATCCACCGAAAGCCCGCGTCGCGGACGCCGACGAAGCGACCGAAGCGAAAGACGACCCCGCGTTCGTATTCCGGCAGGATCCGGACGCCGAGCATGAATAGGATGGCCGCCGCCACCAAGAACAGGATTACGCCGAACAATCGAGCCCCCTTCCCTGCATTCGTCTACGCACGGTCTGCGCGCTGCGATCGCTGCGGTCTGTCCCCGAGGCCGTCAGGCCTTGCGAACCCGAAGCGTCAAGCCGTCGATCGCGACGACCTCGACCGAATCCCCTGCCGCGATCGATTCCTCCGCGACACAGTTCCAGTATTCACCCCGCACGAAGACCTTGCCCCGACCCGTTCGCCCCGGCCCCTCGCCGGCCTGCTCGGGTCCGACGACGATCGCCGACGCACAACGACCGATCAGACCGATCATCTCGTCGACGCCGGCCGTCTGCTGCACCCAGAGCGATCGCCCCAGACTGTAGGCGATGAATGCGCCGAAGAGCGACATCGACAGAGCCAGCGGCAGCAGCACCTGCCAGAAATCGATCGTCAGATCCGAGACCTCCGGACGGTGGAAGACGAGCATGCCGCCGATCAGGAAGCACGTGATCCCGGCCGCGAAGAGCAGTCCGAACGAGACCACGAAGAGCTCCGCGATCAGCAGCGCGATTCCGAGCAGCAGGATCATCACTCCGACCCAGGAAAAGGGCAGGATCTGCACCGCGAAGCCCAGCAGGATCATCGCGACGACCCCGATCGCCCCGGGCACGATCAGCCCGGGCGCCTGGAACTCCATGTAGAGTCCGAGCAGGCCGACCGCGAGCAGGATCGCGGCGACGTTAGGATCGGACAGGAAGTCGAAGATCGCCTGCAGCAACGTCTTCTCGATCGCGACCTCGGTGGCCCCTGCAACCGCGAGCGTACGCGCCTCACCGGCCACCGCGATCTGCCGACCATCGATCGCCGCGAGCAGCTCGCCCCGATTCGAGGCCACGAGATCGATCACGCCGATCTCGAGCGCCTCTTCCGCCGTGACGGCGACCGAGTTGCGCACGGCCTCGATCGCCCACTCGACATTGCGGTTGCGCTCCTTCGCGATCGACTCGACATAGGCGGCCAGATAGTTCTCGATCTTCTGGCCGACGACGTCTCTCGCCGCGCCCGAGCCCTCCCCCTCTCCGTCCGGGCTGCCGGGTCCAGGCGAGGAGCCGCCGCCGAAGAGACTGACGGGGTGTGCCGCTCCGATGCTGGTTCCGGGCATCATCGCCGCAACGTTCGCGGCGAGCGTGATGAACGTGCCGGCCGAGGTCGCCGTCGCGCCGCGCGGCGTGACGTAGACGATCGTGGGCACCGAGGCATTCAGCATCGCCTGGATGATGTCCTGCGTCGACGCGACGAGCCCTCCCGGCGTATCGAGCTCGATCAGCACCGCGGCGGCGCCGGCCTCCTCGGCCGCCGCGATCGCACCGATCAGGTAGTCGGCGCTCGCGGGATTGATCGAGCCGTCGATCGACACGACGTAGAGCTCCGCGCCGGCGGCCTCTCCCGCAGCCAGACTCGTCGTCATGCCCATCGCGAAGAGAACGGGCGCGACGATCAGCAGCCAGGCCGCGAACGCACGGACGAACGCCGCCGCGCGGTCTCGGCGTGCGGACCGCAGCCCACAACACCCAGTCCCACAACACCGAGTCCGACAACACCCAGTCCCAGTCGCACGTTCGCACGTGCGCTTCGGCCGCCCCCCGACGGGTCTCGGTCTCATCGCCGCTGCCGCGCTCCGGGCGCGACACCCCTGCACTCGCTCGATTCGCCCCGCCGTTTGCTGAGGCGATCGAGCAGCTGGGCTGCGACCTCCGATTTCGGCAGCAGCGGCAGCTCTTCCACCTCGCCCCCGGGCCAGACGAACAGGACCGCGTTCTCGTCGACCTCGAACCCGGCATCCGCGCGCGAGATGTCGTTCGCCACGATCAGATCACATCCCTTGCGGACGAGCTTGCGTTGGGCGGCCGCGACCACGTCGTGGCTCTCGGCCGCGAAGCCGACGATCCATCGGTCGCCTTTCTTCGCGCAGATCTCCTGCAGGATGTCCGGGTTCTGCACGAGCTCGAGGGCGAGGGTCGCGCCGTCCTCGAGGTCTTCCTTCTTGAGCTTGCGTTCGGACGACTGGGCGGGCCGAAAATCGGCGACCGCCGCAGCCTTGATCACGAGATCGGCCGCCTCGAACTCGGCGAGCACGGCCGCTCTCATGTCGCGCGCGCTCTCGACATCGATCCGCCTGACGCCCCGCGGCGTCGCCTGGGACGTCACACCGGCCACGAGCACGACCTCCGCGCCCCGCCGCGCCGCCTCGGCCGCGATCGCGAAGCCCATCTTGCCCGAGGAGCGATTCGTGATCGAACGAACCGCATCGATCGCTTCGGCCGTGCCCCCGGCCGTCACCAGCACGCGCAGACCTGCGAGTGTCGGCGCGACGAGTGCGCTCGCGACGGCCTCGGCGATCGTTTCCGGATCGCTCATGCGACCCTCGCCTTGCCAGCCGCAGGCCAGCTCGCCAGCGTCCGGCCCGACGAAGTCGATGCCGCGAAGCGCGAGCGTCTCGCGATTCGCTTGTGTTGCCGGGTGCTGCCACATGTTCACGTTCATCGCCGGTGCCACGAGGATCGGCGCACGGGTCGCGAGCAGCACGGCCGAGACGAGATCGTCGGCGAGTCCAGAGGCCATCTTCGCGATCAGATTTGCGGTCGCGGGCGCGACCAGCACCAGGTCCGCCCAGTCGGCCAGACCGATATGGTCGATTTCACCCTCCTCGCCGGGGTCGAAGAGATCACTGCGAACCGTCTCGCCCGTGAGCGCCTGGAGCGTGAGTGGAGCGACGAAGCGCGTGGCCTCCGGCGTGAGAGCACAGCGGACGAGATGGCCTTCGCGGCGGAGCGCCCGCACCAGCTCGGGCGCCTTGTAGGCCGCGATTCCGCCGGAGATCGCAAGCAGGATTCGGCGCGGATCCATGGCCGATCGGTCCTCCTTCGTGGCGACCGCGAGAATGTCCGAGGGTACCCGCTCCCCCGAAGCCCGGCCAATTGCGCCAGGGCGATCGATCGTTGCCGATCACGTGGCGCGGCACGCAGCCGGAGCATGCCACGCGCAGCGTCGGTCAATCGACGAGTCGTCGACCGGCCTTCAATCGCGCTTGCAGGCCTTCGGCATCGCGCGCCTCGGCGTAGACCCGCATCACGTCCTCGGTCCCGGAACGGCGCAGCATCAGGAATCCCCCGTCGGACAGGCTGAAATGCAGTCCGCTGCGATCGTCGATCGCGACCACGCCGACGCGATCGAGCGTCGCTGGCGGATTAGTCCGCAGCTTCGAGAGCGCCGCTTCGATATCGGGCGTAACGGGCAGTGCGATCCGGCCGCAAGCCGAAGCGCCGTGGCGGGCCTCGAGGCGGGCGATGTGCGCCTCGATCGGGATTCCCGAATCGGCCACCAGCTCGGCGAGCAGACAGCCGGCGAGAATTCCGTCCTTGTCGCAGCCCATCTTCGCGTAAGCGAATCCGCCACTCTCCTCACCCGCGAAATCGACGCGATCCGACGCGATCGCCTGCGACAGGTGCTTGAAACCGACCGGATGTCGTTCGACCGAGAGGCCGTGCTCCGCGGCCACGCGCTCGACGAGCGAGCCGGTGCCGATCGAGAGCGCGACGCCGCGGCCGAGCAGTCCGCGCGTCGCCAGACGGTCGAGCAGCAGTGCGATCACCTGGGTCTCGCTCAGAACGCGACCGGTCCCATCGACGACGCCGAATCGGTCGGCATCCCCATCCGTCGCCAGGCCGATTCGGAGACCGGCGCCCGCGCGAACCCGTGCGGCCAGGCCGGCCAGCGAGGCCTCGCTCGGATCCGGTGCGCCGCCCCCGAAGCGGGGATCCCGCTCCGTCCGCATCGCCTCGACCTCGATTCCCGCTCGCGTCAGGATGGCGTCGAGTACACCGCCACCCGTCCCGTGCATCGCGTCGTAGTGGACCACGAGATCGCTCCGACGCAGGGCATCCACGTCGAGTGCCGCGAGCAGGTCTTCGCGATAACGCGAGGAGAAATCGCTCGTGCGCACGGTCTGCCGCGCGGCCGGCGTGTCGTCGGCCATGCGCGCCGCAGCGAGCGACTCGATCCGGCGTGCGTCGCGGTCGAGGATCGCGGCACCCCCGCCACCGAAGACCTTCAGGCCGTGGTCGCTCGGCGGATTGTGGCTCGCCGTCCATACCAGCCCGGCCGTCCCCCGGCCCATCGCGAGCGCGTGGGTGATCGCGGGGGTCGGCGTGGCGTCGCTCGCGACGACGGGCGAGAGCCCCTGCTCGAGCAGGACATGCGCCGTCGCCTCCGCCAGGTCGGCACTTGCGAAGCGACCGTCCCAGCCGATCAGCACGCGATCGTCGAGGCCCGTTTCACGCAGCCAGTCCGCGACGGAACGCGCCAGCACGCGCGCGCGCGGGAAGGTCACCTCCTCGCCGAGCCGCCCCCGCCAACCGCTCGTGCCGAAACGGATCGGTGGCGGTCGCGACGCGACGCGACGCGGACCGGATCCGGGCGTCGCCGCATCGTCTCGGCGTCTCCCCATCATCGCCGGGCGCCGAGCTTCTTCTTGAGCGCCTGAGCGACGATCGGCGGCACGAACTCGTCGATGCTGGCACCGAATCGAACCAGCTCCTTCAGGCGTGAGGAGCTCACGTAGAGATATTCCTGACTCGTCATGAAGAAGACGATCTCGACGTCGGGCGCCAGGTGCTTGTTCATGAGCGCCATTTCGAATTCGTATTCGAAATCCGACATCGCGCGCAGCCCACGGATGATCGCGCTGGCACCGATCTCCTGCGCATGCTCGACGACGAGCCCGTCGAAGACCTGAACGGAGACGGCCGGCATGCCCTCGGTCACCGCATGCAGGAGCTCGAGCCGCTCCTCGGCAGTGAAGACCGCGCTCTTCGAGACGTTTCGCGCGACCGCGAGAATCGTCTCGTCGAAGAGCGCTCGGCTGCGATGGATCAGATCCAGATGCCCGTTCGTGATCGGATCGAAGCTTGCCGGAAAGAGCGCCAGTCGCCGCTTGCCCCGCGTCTGGTCCGCGCCGTCCGTCGCGTCGCGCTCGCGCGCGGGCCGCTTCGCCGTTCCCGTCGCATCCGACATGATTGCCTACTCCCCGACGTCGGCCGAAACCTCGAGCCACGTCAGCAGCGTGTCGCCGTAGCGACGTTCGTCGACCACCCGGCTCCCGAGTGGAGGCGCGACAGGATGGCGTTTCGGGCCCTCGACGACCACTCTCGCGCGATCGCGCATGAGCTCGGACGCCACGAGCGCCTCGAGGATCGGCTCCCTGTCACCTCCCGCATACGGGGGATCGACGAAGGCCAGGTCGAAGCATCGGCGCGACGTCTCGGCCAGACGGCGAAGCGCGACGGCCGCGTCGCAGACCAACAAATCGATTGCTTCGACCTGTCCGAGCTCGAGTGCGCCGAACCGATTCCGCAGTGCCCGCGCGATCTTGCGCGAACGCTCGACGAACACGACGCGCTCCGCCCCTCGGGAATACGCTTCCAGGCCCAGCGCGCCGGTCCCCGCGAAGAGATCGAGCACCGCGAGACCGGAGAGATCGCCGAGCGCCGAGAACAGCGATTCCCGCACGCGGTCGCTGGTCGGGCGGACACCGTCGGGCACGCCGCCGAGGTCGCGCCCCCGAAATCGACCGCTGATGATTCGCATACCACGTCGTCCCGGTCGCATCGCGCGACACCGATCGAAGCGACGAGTCTCTCCCAACGCCGATTCGCCTGCCACACATGCGGGGCACGCGTCAAGCATGCGAGATGGAAACTCGCGTCACGCAGCTGCGTTCGGACCGGACCAGAATAGGGTTGCCGCTCCGGAATTCGCCTTATAGACTGCGCGCGATTCAAATTCACAGAGGCCGATGACACCTCCGTGTGTCGACTGCGTTTCGCGTGATGCGAACGTTCTCGACCGTCTGCTCTGCACCCGCCTCGGGGCCGATTATCGGTTCAGGCTTCAGGCTGGTTGCTTCGGGCTGGTTGTCGTCATTCCCCGCGTAAGGATTCCGATTCATGTCCACTGCCGCCCTCAAGCGGATCAAGAAGAAGCTCCCGGAACGCCTCGCCGAAGTTCGCGGCGATCGATCACAACGACAATTCGCCCGTGATCTCGGCGTCTTCCAGCAGAACGTCAATCGCTATGAGAACGGCACCACGCCGCACACGGATTTCCTGATCACCCTATCGACCAAGGAAAACGTCTCGCTCGATTGGCTGCTGCTCGGCAAGGGCCGCATGCGCCGCGCGCGCTAGTCGGGCCACCAGACTTGCGCGCGATCGACACGCGCGCCGCGACACACGCGAACGACCCCATCCGAGGAAATCGACTTCCTCCCCGGCGGTCGTGAGCGGACAAGCCGATCCGCAGCTGGCACGCGGCCGTCGGCGTAGACGCCCGTCTTCGTACACGAACTCCCCGACCCATCGATTCCGGGCACGGCTCTTGCTCCTCGACAGGGCGTAGCCGTGGCGGGTCCGATCCCGCCCTGCGCCTCGCCAACGAGGCCGGAGTTCTCCCCGAATGCTTCGCCTGCTCGCCAGCCTGACGATCCTGCTGACCTGCGCCGACCACTGGACGACCTATCTCTGTCTGCACGCCCCGATCGAGGGCTGGGACGTGTCGGAGGCCAACCCCGTCGCGAACTGGCTCTTCGAGTGGGCCGGCCTCGGTGTCGGCCTGCTGATCGACACGGTCGTCACGCTCGCTGCCGTGCTCTTCCTGACGTCCACGCACGTATTCGATCGACACATCAAGCTCGCACTGCTCGCCGTGATCGGACTCTCTACGGGCTACGCCGTCTTCAACAACCTGGGGGCCATCACGCGGATGGGCCTGGCCCCCTGGTCGGGGGTCATCTGATCATGGAGCGCGCCTGGCTGTCGATTCTCTTCCTCTGCGCGCTGCTCGGCCTCGGGCTGGTCGACGCCGAGGGCCGTGTGAACCTGCGCGAGTCCTCTCCATCGAGCTCCGCGCCGAGCGTCGCGGACACGACGTCGCTCGCGATGAGCGAAGTGCCGGTCGAGGCGGAGCGATCGACCGGGTCCGACGCAGGCTCACACGGAGACGAGAGCGGCGAGGTCCGTACGCAGGAGATCGACGCGCAGGTCGTCGACCAGATCGTCGCCCGCTTCGCGGTGCGCCACACCGCGCTCCCCGAACGCGAGCGGATCGCGCTCGCGCATACCATCGTACGCGAGGCACGCGCACACGGCCTCTCGCCCGACCTCGTCATGGGTGTGATCGAGGTCGAGAGCGCCGGCTACCACCTTGCCGTCTCCCACGTCGGAGCGCTCGGCCTGATGCAGCTGCTCCCGTCGACCGCCGAGGAGGTCGCCGGCAAGCTCGCGATCGAGTGGCAAGGACCCGACACACTCTTCGACCCGACGACGAACGTTCGACTCGGCACGGCCTACCTGCGCGAGCTCGCCGATCGCTACGACGGGAACGTGAATATCGCGCTCGCCGCCTACAACTGGGGTCCCGGTCGAATCGATCGGCGTATCCGCCGCGGCAAGACCCTGCCCTCGCTCTATATCCAGCAGGTGATGAGCGCCGTCGACCGCTACGCGGACAACACGCCCGCCTCGACGCGTTCCTAGCACCTCGCCTCTAGAACTCCGGCTCCGCGACCGGCGCCGGCGCCTCGAGCAGGCTCGCGGCCAGCCGATCGACCGCACGCATCGCTCCGCCGCTGCCGCCGGCATGTCCGTTCACGAGAATCGCGAAGACGAGCGTCTCACCGTCGGCCCGCTCCGCGAAGCCCGAGAGCGCGCTGACCTTCGCGTCCGAGAGCAGCCCCGTCTTCGCCCGGATCCGTCCGCGGCTGCCGCGCAGCCGCTTCTCGAGCGTTCCGTCGAGCTCCGCGATCGGAAGCGAAGCGACGAATTCCGGGCCGAACGCGAATGCGTCGCGGCCACGGGAGAGAGCCGCGACCAGCATTCGGGCAGAGACCCGGTTCTGGGTCGAGAGACCCGACCCGTCGATGATGCGCGCATCGCCGAGATCGAGCCCGAGGGCCTCGAGCTGACGGCGCATCGCTCGAATCCCCCCCGCCCAATCGCCCTGACGCGGCGGCTCGGCGTCGGACGCCGCACCCGCCCAGGCCCCCAGATTCTTGACCAGCGACTCGGCGATCGAGTTGTTGCTGTACTTCATGCAGAGGGCCGTCGCCTCGGCGAGCGTGCGCCCGGGCCGATCGAGCAGGAGCACCGGATACGCCTCCCGTTCGGCGCCGCGCAGCACCTCGCCGTCGAGCTCCACGTCGTTCGCGGCCAGCTGGTGAGCAAAGAGCGAGCCGGCGTAGAGACCGGGATCGAGGACGCTGCGCGGAAAGCTGTCACCCTCGTCGCCGCGGCGCGCGACGCCGTCGACGCGAACGACCTCGTCGGGTGGCCCGTCTCGCTTGCGACCCGGTGCGCGGTCGACGGAGAGCCGCGGCCGCGCCTTGCGATCGGTCGTGCGCGCCTCGTTGCGAAGCCGCAGATAGTCCACCGGTGGGTCGATCACGACGCGCGCGGGCGCACCGATCCGCGCGTGCGGCCAGACCGAGACGAAGAACGTGCCGTAGTTGGCCGTCAGCGCGCCGACCGGAGCATGGTAGGCACGCGCCGAGATGCGACCCCAGCTCGGATGCCAGCCCGGCTCTTCGAAGCGGGAGTCGTCGATGAAGAGATCGCCTCGCACGCCGCGCAGACCTTCGCGACGCAGATCCGCCGCCAATCGCCACCAGTCTTCGGAGTTCATGACGGGGTCACCCCCGCCCTCGACCAGCAGCGAGTCGACGAGCCCGTCCGCATCCGGCGCCTCGGGCGCCCAGACACGCGTGGAGAAGCGATGGCTCGGTCCGAAGCGCGCCAGGCTGGCCAGACTCGTGAGGATCTTCTGGTTCGAGGCCGGAACGAGGAGACGATCCGCGTCGCGCGCGTAGAGCGTCGCACCGTCGGACGCGCGTACGACGAGCAGGCCGACGCGCGCCCGATCGAGCGGCGAAGCTGCGAGCAGACGATCCAGGCGCTCGGCAAGGGTGCTGCGGTCGCCCGTCTCCACCGACGCGGCCGGCGAAGCGAGAAGCGTCGCGACGGACAAGATGGCCGACAACGCGAATGACCATGCGCCGGCCGATCTGCCGGAGCCCCCTCCAATCGGTGCTCGCTCGTCTCTCACGCCCGGACCTCCCGCAACCCACGACTGCCGCGATCGTCGCCGCGGCAGCCACGCTCGGAGATGCGCATCCGTCGCCCGCGCCATCTTCGCGACCGTGGGTTGGCTTCGCTCTTTTCGGGGGGAGCGCCTGCGCGCTTGACGCCCGGCAGCTTATCGGGGAGCCTGCGCCCCATCAATCGCGATCCGCAAGACCGCGGCGACACCGCCCGGAGCGCGGCGCCGCGTGACGGTCGGGATCGAGATCGGGATCGGGGGGTCCGATGCTCAACGCCATCTGGTGGGTGCTCGCCACCGGCGCGCTCTTCTTCGCCGCGCTGGGCGGACCGGACGTCCTGAAGGCGGTCGCGGACGCGATCTTCGCCAGCGCGAAGTCGGCCGTCCAGCTCGTGATCGGGCTCGTCGGCGTCATGGTCTTCTTTCTCGGATTGATGCAGATCGCCTTCGAGGCCGGGCTGCGCGAGGTGATCGCACGCCGGCTGACCCCGGTCACACGGCGCCTGTTCCCCGATGTGCCACCCGACCATCCCGCGATGGGCGCGATGATCATGAACATGGCGTCGAACGTGCTCGGAATGGGCAACGCGGCGACGCCCTTCGGCTTGAAGGCCATGAACGAGCTGGCCCGACTCAATCGACACTCGGGCTCGGCCTCGAACGCGATGGTGCTCTTCCTCGCGATCAATGCCTCGGCGATCACGCTCTTGCCGCCGCTCGGCACGATCGGCGTACGGGCCGCAGCCGACTCGGTCGATCCCTGGGCGATCTGGATGCCGACGCTCTTCGCCACCCTGTGCTCGACGACCGCCGCCGTCAGCGCCTACTACCTGCTGGGTCGACTACCGGTCTTTCGACACCGTCCCGAGCTGACAGGTGACCCGCGCGCGATGTCTGCGGCGCCCGCGGCGCCGAGCCCGGGAGCCGACGATTCGCACCAGACGAGCGATGCCGAGCCCGACGATCGCTCGACGACCGGGCCGACGTCGGCCGCGATCGCGCCCGAAGCGCCGCTGCGACGGCGGCTTCGCCGCGCGACCGTCTGGCTGGGCGCGCTCGGCACGCTCGGCCTGGTCGCGCGGCAGTTCGTGTCGATCCAGGCGAGTGACGGATTCGCGTTGGCCCTGCGCAGCGTACTGCAGACCTGGGCGCTGCCAGCGTTGCTGATCGCAGTGCTCCTGTACGGGTTCGCGAAACGCGTACGGGTCTACGACGCGATGGTGGCCGGCGGTCGCGACGCGCTCGACGTCGCCGTGAAGATCGTGCCCTACCTGGTCGTGATCCTCGTCGCGGTCGCGATGTTCCGCGCCTCGGGCGCGCTCGACGTGCTGATCGGTGCGCTCGATCCACTCACGAGCCGAATCGGGGTCCCGGCCGAAGTACTCCCCATGGCGCTGATCCGTCCGCTCTCGGGCAGTGGCGCACTCGGCGTGATGAGCGAGATCTTCAATGCCCACGGCCCCGACTCGTTCGTCGGTCTGCTGACGAGCACCCTGATGGGCTCGACCGAAACGACGTTCTACGTGCTCGCCGTCTATCTGGGAGCCGCGGGCGTCGTCGACGGCCGGCACGCGCTCTTCGCGTGCCTGACGGGCGACGTTGCGGGCTTCTTCGGCGCTGTCGCGAGCTGCCATTTCTTTTTCGGTTAGCGTTGCCTCCAGAGGCCGAAGCGCGGACCTGCCTCGGAGCGACCGAGCGGATGGTGTGGAGCGGAGGATTCGGATCGTTGGCGACGACGCGGGCGAAGCGATCTCCGAACGCCGACCAAGCGGACGTCGCCTGCGCCGTCCGGGCAGCCTTCGGATGCGAGCCGGGACGATGCGAGCCGCTGCCCGCCGGCCTGGGCCCGCGTCGCTTCTATCGCGTGACGCTTCCCGACGCCGGTCCGGACGGTGTCGAGCGCCCGCGAACGCTCGTCGCGCGGGTCGAGGATCCCGACCGCGCGACGACCGGGCGGGCCCTCGGCAAGGACGGACCCCGACTCCCGCCCGAGCCCCCGCTCGAGCCGATCCGCGCTCTGCTCGAGAGCCGCGGGCTGCCGGTACCGCGCAGCTATGCCGAACGTCCCGACCTGGGAATCGATCTGCTGGAAGACGTGGGCGACCGCACGTTGCGCGATGCAACGGGCGGCGAGGCCGAGGCGCTCTACGCGAGGGCGTGTGCGCTGATTCCACGGCTCCAGGCGATCCGTCCGGAGCGGGATGGCCGCGGTCGGTCGATCGCGGCCTTCGATCGGCGCTACGACCGCAATCTCGTCGACTCGAAGGCCTGGAAATGGCTCGAGTGGACGATTCCCCTGCTGCTCGGGCGACCGGCCACGACAGCCGAGCGCACCGCGACCCAGCAGCTCTTCACGCGGCTGGGCGACCTGGTGCTCGAGGGCGAGATGCGGCTCAGCCATCGCGACTTCAAGGCCGAGAATCTCCACTGGCAACCGGCGCCGGATCCGCCGGCCACGGGTGAGAATCGGCTGGTCATGATCGATGTGCAGGGCGCTCTCCAGGCGCCCGTCGAGTACGACCTCGTCTGCCTGCTCTACGATCTCCAGGTCGAGCTACCCGACGCGCTGCGTGAGCAATGTCTGTCGGCGACGCTGCCGCGGCTCGCCGGAGCCGCGGCTCCGGCGCTGCAGCGGCGACGGGCCGATGCCCTCGCGCTGATGCGACTCTGCAAGGACATCGCCCATGTCACGTACGCCGCCCGGGTCCGCGGCGACGGTCGGCGCTGGTCCGAGATTCCGCGCGGGCTCGGCTCGATCCTCGCCATTTCGGGGCGACTAGAACACACCTTTCCCGAAATCCGGGCACTGACTTCTGTGACCCATACACTTACGCGGGCCCTGGGGTCGTCCGATAGTGCGGAGCAGGGGCGAGAGCCACGCCAGGCCGCTCATTCGGAGCAAGGGCAGGAGCCACGGCATGGCCGCTAGTGGGGAGCAGGGGTAGGAAGCACGGGCATGGCCGACACGCCGATCGGTGCGATGACGGGAGAGGACGCGGCGCGCGGCAGATCGCGCCGCGCAGGGGATGCCGATTGCGCGCGATGATCCTGGCGGCCGGCCTCGGCACGCGCCTCGACCCGCTGACCCGGCTCCGCGCCAAGCCCGCGCTGCCGGTGCGTGGTCGGCCCGTGATCAGCCTCCTGCTCGAATTCCTGTCCCGCCATGGCATCGAAGACGTCCTCGTGAACCTCTCCCATCGAGCCGACTCGATCCGATCGGCCATCGAGTGCGACCATCCGGCCACGAGTCGCATTCAGTACTCAGAGGAGCCCGCGCCCCTCGGCACCGGCGGCGGACTCGAACGCGCTGCGGCCTTTCTGCGCGGCGACGACGATTGCATCGTGATGGCGGGAGACATGCTGATCGACTTCGACCTCGCGCGACTCGCAGCGCGTCACCGCGAGAGCGGCCGCGACGTGACGCTCCTTCTGCGCGACGACCCGCGCGCCGATGCGTTCGGGTCGGTCGGCCTCGACGCCGAGGGATGCGTGACGCGGATCGGCCAGACCGCACTCGCGTCGGCCGGCGCGGGCGAGACGACGCGCACCGACGCGGCCACCGATCGGATCGAGACGCGCGCCGGCCTCTTCGTCGGGATTCGCTTCTTCGCGCGCGACGCCCTGGCGGATTGGCCCGAGGCGACGACGTTCGAAGACCTGCGCGACTGGCTGGCACCCCGCGCCGCGTCGGGCCGCATCTCGCTTGGCGGCGAATCCCTCTCCGCAGCCGACTGCGTCTGGGAGCCCGTCGGCACGCCAGCGCAATACCTCGCGGCCAACCTCGACGCCCCTGCGCTCCCGACCCTCGGCGGGGACGCCTCTGGCTGGAGCGGGGAGATCCATCCCGTCGATCCAGCCCACCCGAACGTCATCGCCTGCGACGCCCAGCTGCCCGAGGACGTCGACCTCGATCGCTGTGTCGTCTGGTCGGGAGAATCGCTGCCGGCCGGCTTCCGGGGGCGCGACGGCGTGTATGCTGGAGCGCGATTTCATTCCTGTCTCGAGGCGACGAACGAAGATCCCGCCCCGGCCGCGGCGAGTAGGATCGCCGCGAGCGACAACCTGACCGAAGCGAGCGGGAGCCCGGCGTGAACGAGGTCGTCTTCATCGGCACGAGCGATGCCTTCGGCGCCGGCGGACGCCGCCAGTCGGCGGTCTTCGCGCGCGGCGAACGCGGTGGCATGCTCTTCGATTGCGGAGCGACGACGAATACCGGCCTCACGCAATTGGGCATCTCGCGTGACGAGATCGACGTGATCCTGGTCTCCCATTTCCATGGCGACCATTTCGGTGGCATCCCGGCCTTTCTCTACGCGGCGCTCTACACCGACGCGCGTCGACATCCGATCGAAGTCGTCGGTCCGCCCGAGATCGAGGCCCGCGTGCACGCGCTGGCGCGCGCGATGGGCCACCACCTCGACGGGCGGGAGTGGACGTTCCCGATCCACTACCGCGAGGTCGCGAACGGTGAGTCTCTCGACGCGGGGCCCGCGCGAGTCGAGGCGTTCGCGACGCGACATCAGCTCGAGTCGCATCCGCAGGGCTATCGGGTTCGACTCGGTCGCGAACAGATCGCCTATTCGGGCGACACGGGCTGGTTCGACGGACTCCCGCGCGAGGTCGCCGCGAGCGATCTGTTCATCTGCGAGTGCACGCTGCATGGCGCCGAGCTCGATTTCCATCTGAGTCTCGAGGAGCTGCGTGCCCATCGCGGCGCCTTCGACTGCGGAAGACTGATCCTCACGCATCTCGGCGAAGAAATGTCGCGTGAGCGCGGTCAGATCGAGATCGAGACGGCCGACGACGGCATGGCGGTCAAGCTCTGAGCGACCGCGCAATCGCGGGCTCAGCGACCGGCGGAGCCCACCGTGGCGCCGAGCCATTCCGCTCCGTGCACGACCCCGAGCACCCGCGCCTCCGCGACCCCCGTACACTGCGGCAGCTGATTGGGCAGCGCGAGCAGCGTATTGCGACCCAGCAAGGAAAAGGCCATCGCTTCGGCCGCGTCCGCCGGGACACCCGCCACGTCCATCGACTCGACGATCACCCGCTCGTGCGCGTCGGCCCCCTCCCCGTGCCGACCGAGCGCGAGCGAGAGCGAATCCATCAGGAAGCGGTTGCGTGCGCCACCGCCGCCGACGAAGAGCCGCGATGCCTTCTCGCGCTCGAAGCTCGCCCCGTCGCGGGCGAGCTCTCGCCAGGCACGCGCGATCGCACGAACCGTGAAGGCCGAGAACGTCGCCAGCAGGTCTGCGAGCGAAACGCCTTCGCGCTCGGCGCGCGCGAGCCAGCCGCGGGCCTCCGCTGTGCCGTAGCGCTCGCGACCGGTCGATTTCGGCGGGCGCCGCGCGAGATAGGGATCCGCCATCAGCTCTTCGAGCCAGGCTTCGACGACACGCCCCGCACGGGCGCGCTCGCCGTCGCGGTCGAATCGTTCGCGACCCTCGCTCGCCGCGACGACGATCGCGTCGAGCAGGGAGTTGGCCGGTCCCACGTCGAAAGCGATCACGTCCTCGGGTCGTCCACCGGCGGGCAGCCAGGTCAGATTGGCGATCCCCCCCAGATTCAGGACGCCGCGCGACTCGTCCGGATGAGCGAAGACGGCGTGATGGAAGAAGGGCGCCAGCGGCGCGCCCTCGCCGTCGCAGGCCAGATCGCGCCGGCGAAAGTCCGCCACGACGGGCCGACCGAGGCGCTCGGCGAGACGCGCCGGACAGCCGATCTGGAGGCTGCCACCCCGCTCCGGATGATGAGCCACCGTCTGGCCGTGCGAGGCGATCGCGTCGACCGAGGCCAGCGTGAGCCCGGTCTCGTCGAGGCTCGCGAGCACGGCGTCCGCGAAGGCATCGGCGAGCACACGGTCCAGGCGAATCAGCTCCTCGAGTAGCCGCGTCGACTCGATCTCGCCGGCCGCCAGACGGTGGATCTCGCTCTGCAGCCCTTCCGCGTGGGGCCGCTCACGAAAGGCGCGAAGCGCGAAGGGCCGTGCGTCGGGGCCCTCGGGCCAGTCGACGACCGCGACATCGATCGCATCCGCCGACGTCCCCGACATGAGTCCCACCACCCGCATGTGCGCGAGAGTAGGCGCTGCGCGTATGGATGCACGGATCCGCCGCCAGCCTGGCCGTCGAGGCTCGCGGCGCCTCGCAGCGGACCTTCGGTTCACTCTTCAAGTGCTTGACAGAGAAGCGGAATCCAGAATACTCACGCGCCGTCGAGGCTCTGACCGGCGGCGCGCCTTGCCGAATTCGGGACCCGACGCGAGACGCGACGGCAGACCCAACGAACGGCAGACCCAACGAGAGGAAAGCATGAACGAGACCTCCCGCGCCCAGGGCTGGGCCATCTGTGCCGCAGCCGGACTGGCAGCGCTCCTCTTCGTGATCGGCGTGCTCGCTGGCAGCTACTGGGCGCTCGCGATCCCGGTCGCGATCGTCACGCTCTTCGCGCTCGGGCTGGTCGCGTGGGTCGGCTACACGATTGCCACCATCCAGGTCGAAGCGGATGCGCCACCCGAGATTCTCACGACCGACGAGGCGACGGCGACGTCGCCGGCCTCGGACTCCCCGCCCGCGCGGTCGAGCTCGACGGGGCCCGACGATCCGGAGGAAGACGCGGCCTGAACGCCCGTCAGGAGAATCGGCTCTTGCGCATCGCCTTGCTCACGTACCGCGGCAACATGTTTTGCGGCGGCCAGGGAATCTACGCCGCCTATCTCGCCCGCGACTGGCAGCGGGCCGGCCACGACGTGCACGTCTTCGCCGGTCCGCCCCTGCCCGAGCTCGAGTCCGGCATCCCGCTCCATCCCATCCCCAACGACAACGTCTTCGGACGCACGACGCGCGAGGCCTTGGACCCCGCGGCACCGTTCTCGATGCTGAAGCCGTTGTCGCTCTGGGAGCTCGGCGTCTCCCGCTTCGGCGTGTTCCCCGAGATGCAGACCTTCGGTCTGCGCCTGCTCCGCCGCTGGCCGGAGATCCAGCGCAAATACCGCTTCGACGTCGTCTTCGACAACCAGAGTCTGTCCTGGGGACTCCTGGGGATCCAGGCCATGGGGGCTCCCGTCGTCTCGGTGATCCACCACCCCCTTCACATCGATCGGCAGGCCGACTTCACGATCGATCCCTCGCTCGCCAAGCGCGTCGAACGCACGCTCTACTTCCCGCTGCTGATGCAGCAGACCGTCGCACCCCGGTTGGCTCGGATCGTGACCGTCTCCGAGGCCTCTCGCGCGGCGATCGAGCGCCATTTCGCGATCCCGGAAAAGCGCGTCCCCGTCGTCTACAACGGCACGGACACGGAGGTCTTCCGTCCGCTCCCCGACGTCCCGAAGACCTCGGACCTGCTCTTCGTCGGGCGCACGGAAGACCGCAAGAAGGGCATCGGCACGATGTTCGAAGCGCTCGCGAAGCTGCCCGACCACGTGACGCTCAAGATCGTCGACGGACGCATTCCCGCTCACGGCCTGGTACCGCGACTGACCCGCCGCTACGGCCTCGAGGGGCGCATCGAGATCGTCGACCGCATGCTGAGCGTCTCCGAGCTCGTCGCCCAGTATTCGACGGCACGCGTCGCGATCGTGCCGTCCTTCTTCGAGGGCTTCGGGTTTCCGGCGAGCGAAGCGATGGCCTGCGGCTTGTCGGTCGTCGCGAACGCCGCCGGCGCGCTGCCCGAAGTCGTCGGCACCGACGGTCACGCCGGCCGTCTCGTACCACAGAGAGACGCCGGCGCGATGGCGGCGGCGATGTGGGAGATCCTGCGCGATCCCGTCGAAACCGAACGCATGGGACGAGCCGCGCGCGCGCGTGTCGAGCGGCTGTTCCAGTGGGACCGTGCCGCCGCGCAGCTGGTCGATGTCTTCGAGGAGGTGATCCATGCTGCTCACCGTCGATCTCGAGCGGCTTGACGTCCGTCGCGGCCAACGCCTGCTCGACGCCGGCTGTGGCGAGGGTCGTCACTGCTTTGGCGCCCTCAGCCGTGGCGCTGCCGTCGTCGGACTCGATCTCGACCTCGACGCGATGCGCACGCCGGTGGGCAATCTTCGCGCCCGCGGCCGCGAACAGTCTCGACTGGCCGAGATGCTCCAGGGCGACGCGTTTCGGCTGCCCTTCGCAGACACGAGCTTCGACCGCATCATCTGCTCCGAGGTGATGGAGCACGTCCATGACTACCCCGCCGCGATCCGCGAGCTGTGGCGGGTCGCGAGGCCGGGCGCGAAGATCGCGATCACGATTCCGACCGCCACGAGCGAGCATCTCTATCTGCGCCTCGGCGACGAGTATTTCGAGAGCCCGGGCGGCCATATCCGGATCTTTCGGCCCCGCGAGCTGGCGCGCGCGATGGCCCGCGCCGGCTTCGACACCGTCGGCTGCGGCTTCGCACACGGTCTGCACACCCCCTATTGGGTTCTGCGCAGCGTCATGCATCTGCCCGATGCGGATCGCAGCCGGCTGGTGCGCGGCTACCGACATTTCCTGATTCGCGCGACGGCCTCGAAATGGATGGATCGCCTCGAGGGCGTGCTCAACTACGTCTGTCCCAAGAGCGTCATTCTGTACGGAGAGAAACGCGCCACCGCTCGGCGCGCCGGCGCACGCTCCGGCCGATCGCCCGCCGGAGCGTCTCCCGATGGCAGCCAGGCTGCTTCGGCGGCGTCGCCGGCGGCGGCTTGAGATGGCGGCGCGGCCACTACGCATCGCCTTCGTCGCCTATCGCGGCAACATGAACTCCGGTGGCCAGGGGATCTATCTCTGGTTTCTCGCACGCGAAATGGCGCGACTGGGTCACGACGTTCACGTCTGGGTCGGTCCGCCCTACCCCGACCCGATGCCCTTCGCGCGCGTCGAGCGCCTACCCAATCACCAGTTCTGGGCGAAGTGGGTGCTCGAGCAGACCGATCAGATCGTGCCACGCGAGAATCCGCTCCAGGTATTGCGGCCGCTCGACTTCTACGAGCTCGCGGCCAGCCGGATCGGCTTCCTGCCCGAGCCCTTTGCGGCGAGCGTTCGCGCCTTTCGGCGTGTGGCCGACGCGCTCCGCGCAGGCGCGCGTTTCGACCTCGTTCACGACATCCAGTGTCTGGGCTACGGCCTGCTCGGACTGCGGGCGCTCGGGCTTCCGGTCGTGACGACGGTCCACCACCCGTTGAGCGTCGATCGCCGCGCGTCGTTCATCCGGGACGAGAGCTTCAAGGATGCCGTCGGCACGATGAAGTTCTATCCGATCGGCATGCAATCGTTCGTCGCGCGTCGCCTCGATTGCGTCTTGACCTCCTCCGAAGCCAGCGCACGCCAGATCGTCCAGGATTTCGGTGTCCATCCCGACCACCTCCGCAACGTGCGCAACGGCCTCGATACGGATCTCTTCCGACCGGATCCGCGCGGGGGCAAGGCGGCTTCGGAGCTCCTCTGTGTTGGCCGTTCCAGCGACCCGAACAAGGGAATCCGAACCCTCGTCCAGGCGCTCGCACGACTTCCCGCGCATGTCACGCTCACCTTGGTCGACGACGACAGCCCCGACAACCAGGTCCGACAGTGGGCCGGCGAGGCCGGCGTGCTGAAACGACTCCGACTGACCGGTCGCGTCGAGTCGTCCGAGCTGATCCGGCTCTACCAGCGGGCGACAGCCGTCGTCGTCCCGTCGCGCTACGAGGGATTCGGCCTGCCCGCCGTCGAGGCGATGGCCTGCGGCACGCCGGTCGTCGCGACGCGGGCGGGCGCACTCGCCGAAGTCCTCGAGCTGACGGGGGGCGGCGTGATGGCCGAGCGTGACGATCCCGAATCGATCGCGGCGGGCGTGCGTCGACTGCTCGAGCATCCCGAGACGAGCTCGCTGATGGCCAAACGCGGACGCGAGCGCGTCGTCGAGGCATTCTCCTGGCCGCGCGTCGCAGCCGCGACGGCCGAGGTCTACGCGGAAATCGTCTCTCGCGCGCGCTCGCGCGTCGCACGCGGACGCCCGACCAGCACGACGACGTCCGCCTGACGCGGAAAGCGCCGCGCCAACGCGTCGAGTCTTGCCAACAGGCGATCGACCAACGCACGCGGCAGGTGGCAGACGAGCGTCGCCCAGCCGGGCAGCCCCCAACCGATCGACACACCGAGCGTGGCTTCGATCTCGAGGTGACGCGCGGCCTGCTCACGCATCAGATCGAGCTCGTAGCGCGTGAAGTGATCGCTCGGCGTGTCGTAGCCGCGACGCGCGCGCAACGGCCCCAGCCCGAGCCAATCCTGCCGGACAGTGTCGATCGCGCGGGTCACGCGACAGGCGAAGGAGTCGAAGTTCGCGATCGCCAGCACGACGCGACCATCGCGCTTCGTCACACGGGCCATCTCGGCGATTGCGATCTCGGGATCATCGAAGTGGTCCATCGCGCCCTTGCAGAACGCGGCGTCGAAGCTGCCAGCCGCGAACGGCAGCGCATCGGCCCAGCCGCGCACCCAGCGCGGTCGCGTCGGCAAGGCGCCCGGCACGGCCCCCGCCCCGTGCACGGTCACGCCGCACTGGGTCTTCCCGCCGCTCTCGGGCGTGTCGCTCGCCAACGTCTTCGCCATCGCCGTCATGCGCGCCGACGGCTCCGCACCCACGATCCAGGCGCCCCGACCTGCCAACGCGACCGAGTCCTGGCCGACCCCACTCGCGACGTCGAGGACGCGTCGCCCCGGATCCGCGCAGGTCGCTTCGAGCGTCGCATCCGTCATCCGCTCGAACAAAAATTCGCTGTCGGGCGACATCCCGGTCGGGATCACGTCGCTCATGTCACGGTCGAGATCGACGACTCGCATGCGCGCCACGGTAGCGCGGCGAACGCGCGGCATGAGGTGCGGCAAAGGTGCGACCACGGCGCGACGCGTCCGATGCGCTCGCGACCCTCGTCGCGAACGACTTCCTCGCTACTCACCCTGCGCCGGGAGCCCGAGCGCATGCCGGATGCTGCGCTTGAGCTCGACGTCGTCCCAGGGCTTCGGATGCTGCGCGTGCAGCCCGGCCGCGTCGAGGTCGTCCTCCGGAATCCCGGCGGTCCAGCCGCTCAGCAGAATGCGCGCGCAGTCGGGCCAGCGCACGCGCACGATCGCGAGCAGCTCGATACCGCTCATCCCCGGCATCTTGTGGTCCGAGACGACCAGGTCGATCGCCGGCGGGCCCGCGAGTCGGTCGAGCGCGGCCGCCGCGTTCGACACGGACTCGAGTCGATAGGGTTCGCGTCGCAGCACGCGTTCGAGCGCCGAGAGCAAGCGCGGCTCGTCGTCGACGAGGAGCACGCGGGGCCCCGTTGCTTCGACCGCGGCCAATGCTCAGGAATCCGAACCGACCGCAGGGGTCGACGGCGGCACCGCTTCCTCGCTCGCGGGATCGGTCGGCAGCCAGATTTCGAAGAGCGTGCCACGGCCGACCTCGCTCTCGACGACGATCCGTCCGCCGTGCCGCTCGATGATGCTGAAGCACGTCGAGAGACCCAGGCCGGTCCCGGCGCCGACTGGCTTGGTCGTGAAAAAGGGCTCGAAGATCCGGGGCAGGTCCGATTCGGGAATCCCAACACCCGTGTCCGAGATCCGCACGACGATCTCGCGACCGATCTGCTCCGTCTCGATTCGGATCACGCCCGGTTCGGGCTCGCCGCGCGCCTCGATCGCCTGATGCGCATTCACCAACAGGTTCATGAAGACCTGCTTGAGCTGCATCGGATAGGCGTGGATTTCGGGCAGCGGCCGCAGCTGCTTCTCGAGCTGAACGGAGCGCTTCATCATCGAGTAGACGATGTTGGCGGTCGAATCGATCGCCTGATTGACGTCCGACGGCGTGCGCGCCGGCAGGTCGGCGCGGGAGAAGTCGCGAAGATCCTTCACGATATGCCGGATCCGCTCGGCGCCCTCGCCCGACTCGGCCAGCGCCTTCTCGAAGTCCGAACGGACGAAATCGAGATCGATCTCACGCGCGATTGCCTCGACGTCTGCCGCCGCCGCTCGCACCATCTCCAGATCGGCCGAGCCCGCCGCCTCCGTCACGGCGCCCAGCAACCGATTCGAAGCTTCGAAGTACTTCTCGAGATCACCCAGGTATTCGCTCATCTGGTGGAGATTCGCGTGGATGAATCCCATCGGGTTGTTCACCTCGTGCGCGACGCCCGCCGCCAACTGACCGATCGACGCCATTTTCTCCGTCTGCCGCACGTGCTGCTCGAGCTCGCGCAGCTCCGACAGGTCCTGAAAGACGGCCACGACGCCCCGCTTGCGTCCCGCCGCCTCGCGTCGCGGCGAACACCAGACGCCGACGGGAATCCACTGCCCGTCGTCCCGCTGGAGCATGGTCTCTGTACCGCGGCTGCGGGTCCCGTCCGCGAGACATCGCTCGATCGGGCTCGGGCCGTCTGCACCCGGTCCGAACCAGTCTTCGATCCGGCGACCCGTCACCCGGTCGTCCGCCGCGCCGAGGACGGTCTCGGCAGCTGGATTCGCGAAGCTGATCCGTCCGCCCGGATCGACCACGACGAGTGCGCTGTTGATCGTGTCGAGCACGTCCTCGGAATCACGACGCATCGCCTCGAGTCGCTCGCTGAGCCACTCGCTCTCCGTCACCTCGGAGATGAGCAGCAACCCACGGCCCGACTCGTCGAGTCGTCGATGCCGGATCTCGAAGGCACGCGCGGATGCCCTCGCGTCACGCGACGCGAGATCGTGCTCCGAGGATTCGACGCGAACGAGCTCGAACGAGGGCTGTCCTGCGCATGCGGCGCGCTCCGCCCGAGCCGGCGCCCGACTGGCTGCGTCGGTCGCGCCGGCCTCGAGACGCGCGGCCGCGGCAATCAGCTCGGGCGGGAGTCGCGCCGCCAGGAACTCGGGCGACGCGGACGACGCCTCCGATGACCCCGGCGGTGGGGCCAGCGACGAACGGGAGGGAAAGAGGCGGCTGAATTCGGGATTCTCGGCCACGATCAATCCGTCGACATCGACGACGACCAGTCCCGCCGGCATCTCCGAAACGATCCCCCGGTAGAGATCCTCGAGCCAACGGATCCTCTCCTCGGAGACCCGTCGCTGGCGGTCGCTGCGCCAGCGTTGGACCTGCTCGAGCAGCACGACGGGCAGGACGTTCTCGTAGTCCGTGCCCGCATAGACGCAATCCGACGCACCCGCGCGAAACGCCTCCAGCGCCTCGGCCTCCGAGTCCGCGCGTACGACGACGACCGACGGAGGCCCATCGGCCGGAATCGCGGCCAACCGAAGGGCCGCGGCTGCACTGCCGACGCGATCGAGCAGGACCAGATCGATCGAAGGATCCCGCACGATCTGCGCGATCGACTCCGGTGGCCCCGCGCGAATCAGCTCGACGGGATCTCCCAGCCGCGCGAGACCCGCGGTCGTCTCGACCGACATCGGCGCGGGCTCGAATCGATCGTCCGGCGGCGCACCCTCCGCTTCCGCGTCGCCCGAGGCGACCACGACGATTCGGATCACGCCGAGTCCTGAGCCCGCAGCTGCCAGACCCGACGACGGTACGGCGGGGATCGGCTCGCCCGGACGCGACGATCCGACGGCTTCCGCCGCTTCGGCAGGAGGCGTGGATTTCGGCCTCGTTCGCCCGCTCGGGTCTCGTTTCATGGCCCGACCGCACTTCTCCGATCGGACCGCCGTGAGAGCAGCCGACCTGCGCGGGGGCCGTCGAATCTAGCCGATCGGTCCTCCGCGGGCGATGCATTCGCGTTGGCCCATGGCTGGCTCGATTGGGGCGCGGCGGGACTGGCCGCGAGGATCCGATCCTCTACACTGCGCCGGCCCCCTCCGCGACGCGGAGTCCACCCTGCCGAGCGATCCCGACTCCTCCAACGATTCCAGCGCACGAACTGTCTCGAACGACGCGAGCCCGGACGAGCTCACGGCGGACGGTCGTCGCGCTCGCGGCCGTGACGCGGGTCGCGCTGGCGGCGGGCCCACCGCCGGTCCGCGCTCGACCGTGCTCGTCGTCGACGACGAGGAGCTCTACCGAAGGGCGATCGAGCGGATCCTCGCGCGTGTCGGGCACGACGTCGCGATGGCCCGTGATGCGAGCGAGGCGCTCGAACGGATCACGTCGCAATCGGTCGATCTCGTGCTCTGCGACATCCAGATGCCGGGCATCAACGGCCTCGAGCTCGTACGTCAGATCCACGAGATCGAGCCCGACCTGCCCTGTATCGTGATGACGGGCTTCAACACGCCCGAGAACTCGATCGAAGCGCTCCAGGCCGGCGCCTTCTGGTATCTCGAGAAGCCCTTCGAGCAGGAGCGCCTGGACGTGATTCGAAAGCTCGTCGAAAAGGCGATCGAGCACGGCCGGATCAAGTCAGAGAATCGTGTCCTCCAGCGTCAGCTCCGCTCCCGCCACAAATTCGACAGCATCATCGGCAAGAGCGCGAGCCTCGGACGAACGCTCTCGATCGTCGAGAAGGTGGCGGATACCGAGAGCACGGTGCTGATCACCGGCGAGAGCGGCACGGGCAAGGAGCTCGTCGCGCGCGCGCTCCACTACAACAGCCGTCGTGCGGAACGGCCTCTCGTGACCGTCAACTGCGGAGCGATCCCCGAAGAGCTGCTCGAATCCGAGCTCTTCGGGCACGTGAAGGGCGCCTTCACGAACGCGGTCAGCCATCGCGAGGGCCGGTTCGCCGTCGCCAACGGCGGCACGATCTTCCTCGACGAGATCGGGGACATGAGCCCGAATCTCCAGGTCAAGCTGCTCCGCGTGCTCCAGGAGCGAACCTTCGAACCGGTGGGCTCGTCGAAGACGGCGAAGGTCGACGTGCGCGTGATCGCGGCGACCCACCAGAATCTGCCCGAGCTGATCCTCGAGGGCCGATTTCGAGAAGATCTCTACTACCGGCTGAACGTGCTTCCGATCGAGGTACCCGCCCTGCGCGATCGGATCGATGACCTGCCCCTGCTCGTCCACCACTTTCTCGATATCGCCCGCCACGAACGCGGCTCCCGCGTCCAGGGCATTTCCGACGAGGCCATGCAGCGCATGATGGACTACCACTGGCCCGGCAACGTGCGCGAGCTCGAGAACCTGACCGAGCGCCTGACGGTCCTGGTCGGCGAGGGCGATATCGAGCTGAGCGATCTGCCGAGCCAGATCCGCGCCGAAGCCGTCACCCAGGGCTGGGCCCCACGCGTGCCGTCGACCGGACTCGACTTCAATGGCGTCGTCGGTCGCTTCGAGTCCGAGCTGATCGAGCAGGCCCTCAGCCACACGCATTGGAACAAGAACCGCGCCGCCGGCCTGCTCGGCCTCAACCGCACGACCCTGATCGAGAAGATCAAGAAGCGCGGCATCACGCCGCCCGAAGACGGCGACTGAACGTTCCGATCCGAACCGCCTCGAAACGAATCACGTCCCACAGCGTCGGAGGCCCGACGCTTCTGCGCTCCGCCTGCCGGAGCCGCCACACCAGTTGGCACCCGGCGCGACGTGAAACGCGCAAGAAAATTCGTACCGATCGCGGGCCGGTGAAGCGCCAATCTTGAGGGTTTTCCTTGGCTTTTCGGATCGCGCGCGCATTTCGCGTCGCGCGCGCGGGCGAATTTCCGGTCTTTTCCCGAGAGAGTCTCGACGCTTGGCACGTCCCCTGCTTTGTGCACGGAGCACGGGGCGACGAACCGGCAATCGGCGTCGACCCTGGCAACCAAGCAGTCGCCGGGTGAGCTCGGCCGCGATCGAACAGGCGGGCAGATGACTCAGAAGTCGGCGAGAAGGACAGGGGAAAGCGTGGAGATGGAACAGTTGATGCGGGAAGCGCAGGAAGAGCTGGGTGAGATTCCGGGGCCGCTCAAAGAGGAGATCGTCCTCGAGCACACGCCGCTCATCCGGTACATCGTCAATCGCATCGCCGTCCGCCTGCCCTCTCACATCGACCTCGACGACCTCCACAACACGGGCGTCATCGGCCTGATGGATGCAATCGAGAAATACGACCCCTCCAAGAACTGCAAGTTCAAGACCTACGCGGAATTCCGGATCAAGGGCGCGATCCTCGACCAGCTCCGCTCCCTCGATTGGGTCCCCCGCAGCGTGCGCCAGAAGGGCCGCAAGCTCGAGAAGGCCTACGGCGAAGTCGAGCAACGACTCGGCAGATCGGCGAACGAAGAAGAGGTCGCCGACTCGCTGGGACTGGAGCTCGAGAAATTTCACACCCTGATCAATCAGGTTCGCGGCATCTCGCTCGTCAACCTGGAAGAGATCCGCGGGACGAACTCGGACGGCGATCGCGCAGGCACGTTCGCGGACATCATCGAGGACGTTCACTCCGAGAACCCCTTCGCCTCGCTCAAGCTGATGGAGACGAAGCACGTCATCTCGGACACGATCGGTTCGCTTCCCGAGAAGGAGCGACTCGTGATCTCGCTCTACTACTACGAAGATCTCAACATGAAGGAGATCGGCACGATCCTCGGGATCACGGAGTCTCGTGTCTGCCAGATCCACACCAAGGCCGTGATGCGCCTGCGCAGCAAGCTCAAGGGGATGGTCGACCGCTGAGCGCCCACGGCGACGTCCGGAGGCGGGGGATGAAGACGCCGTCGCGACGGGTCAGTCCTTCTCGTAGTGCATGAGCAGGACCGTGATGTTGTCCAGCCCGCCCGCTCGATTCGCCCGGTCGACGAGGCCTCTCGCGGCCGCCTCCAGATCGAGCTGGCCATCGTCCCCGTTCGCATGAGCCCCGCCGCATAACGTCTCGGCGATCTCGCTGTCCTCGACATGCGTCGTGAGCCCATCCGAGCAGAGGACGAAGATGTCGCCCTCTTGGGGGGTCATCTCCGCCAGATCGGGCTCCGTCCGCGGCCGGACACCGAGCGCGCGGGTGAGCACGTGCCTGTGGGGGTGCTCACGCGCGTCGGCCTCGCTGATCGCCTGTCGACGCAGGAGCTCGCCCACGACCGAGTGATCATCCGTCAGCCCTCGCAAACGTCCGCGCCGGATCAGGTAGGCACGCGAGTCGCCGACATGCGCCAACGCCAGCCGCTCGCCGCCGAACAACATGCCGACGAAGGTCGTCCCCATACCGGAGAGCTCGGGCTGGGTGTGGGCGACGCTGAAGATCTCACGGTTGGCGCAAGCGACGGCGTGACGCAGCCGTTCTGCGAGGCTGACCGAAGCTCCCTGGAGGGCCTCGATCGCACGAATGGTGGCCTCCGCAGCGATCCGACTTGCGACCTGCCCGGCCTGATGTCCGCCCATCCCATCGGCGACGACGTAGAGACCGAGCTCGGGCACGATCGCATAGCGGTCTTCGTTGGCCTGGCGCCGCATTCCGACGTGGGTGCTGGCCGCGGAGCGAAGCAGCATGCGAGTCTCCCGGGCAAGGCCACATGCCGCCCATGCTCGTCCTATCGGAGCCTGCAACTGCTGCCTTGACCGAGCTGCCGTCGGGCGATTCCCTCATCAGCAGGCAAAAAACCATTCAATCACGCGCAAGACCGGGACGATAAGAGCGGCGAGCGGTACGCTCATCGCAGCTCGGGCCCGCGGGTCCGCACGGGGGGAACCAATGTCCAAGAAGCTGCTGCTGGCCGACGATTCCGTCGTAATCCAGAAGCTCGTCGGCCTCTCATTCGCGAACGAAGACATCGAGATCACCGCGACGGACAACGGTGACGACGCGGTCGCGATGGCAGCCGAGCTGCGTCCCGACGTGGTTCTCGCGGACGTCGTGATGCCCGGCAAGAGCGGCTACGAGGTCTGCGAAGCGATCAAACAGAACCCCGCCCTCGCCCAGACACCGGTCCTGCTGCTGACCGGGACCTTCGAGGCCTTCGACGAGGCGCGCGCCGAGGCTGCTGGCGCCGACGGCCAGATCACCAAGCCTTTCGAGGCACAGGCGCTCGTCGAACGCGTGACGGAGGTGATGCGACAGGGCGTCACCGCGACCCCGAAGAGCACCGGCGATGCGAGTCGCCCGGCGGAGACGAGCGGATCTCCCGAGGCACCCCGCGCCGCCGTCTCGTCCGCATCGCCGCCCGCATTCGACGAGGGGGCAACCCGCTTCGAACCGGTCGCCCCGGCCACGCCGGGCGATTCCCGCTCGTACGACCTCTTCGAGAAGGACGTGAGCTCTCTTTCCGGTCCGGAGACGCTGCTCGAAGACGAGGCGATCGGCCTCGACGAGACGCCGAGCTTGTCGACCGACTACGATCCCGGCGCCTTCTCGATCGGCGGGGACGAGGTCGACGATCACGCTCGGACGTCCTTCCAATCGAGCGAATCGACGGCCTCGGGACTCTTCGGCGACTCTCTGGCACAGGCCAGCTTCGATCGCGAGCCCGATCCAGCCGCGAACGACGACCGGCCACCTGCCTGGCAGCCAGACGCGGCGCACGCGGGCCGGGACGGCACGGAAACCACCGAGACCACGGAGGCCACGCCGCCGCCAGCTTGGCCGACTGCAGGGGACGCAGCACCCGAGCGAACGTCGAGGACCGCGGATCCCATGCCGTCGTCGACGGCCGCGGGACTCGACCCCGCCGCCGCCGCGGACGATCTTCGGGCGGATTTCGGTTTCGGCGCCGGGCCGGCAGCCGACGAGCTGGCAGGCGGGATGAGTGACGAGAGCCTCGCGAATGCGGAGACGCAGCTCGCGGTCGGAGGCGCCGCGCCCGAGGACCCGACGATCCACGCGGCACCCGGCACGAGCGCCACGGGCCACGACGACGCCGCGGGCAGGTCCGGGCCTGGAATGCGGGACTTCGATTCGATCGATTCGATCGAGAGCGATTTCGCAACGCCGACGCCCGGGCTGGATCGCGGCCGTGTCGCCGACCTCGATGCAAGGCTCGACGACGCGGACGATCTCGACATCGGTCCGTCGAGTCTCTCGACCGAGGATCTCGATTTCGCATTCGACGTCTCGGAGCAGGTCGCCGCCGACGCGGCAGACAGCCTGGCCGGCCCCTTCGAGGACCCGAGCCGCCGAACCAGCGACACCTCCCACGCTGCCGAGCTCGTCTCGGACTACCCGGGCTACGACGTCTCGTCGAGCGATCTCGCCACGTCGGGAAGCCGCGCGGACGCCTCGACCGCGCTGATCGATCCCGACCAACGCGAGTCATCGACGCCGGCGCAGGAGGCCGAGGCCCCCGTGGCGTCGACGCACACACCACCCCCGATTCCCGAGCCGGAGACGCTCCACGAGATTCCCGAGCTGCCGCAGGCATTCGATCCGGCCGCCTCGTCGTTCACGACCCGAAACGCGCCGAGCGAGAATGATTCGTTCTCGGGCGCGCACGATACCGGCGAACGGCGCTGGCCCGAGTCGCCACCGCCGATTCCTGCTGCCCCGTCGACTCCGGACGAGTCGGCCTCGGCGTCGGGCGGCTTCGCTGCCTCGCCGAGCGGATCCGATTCGTCCTCACCGGACCTCTTCAGCGGACTCGAGACCGGCTCGGTCTACGACGAGGTCGAAGCGGAAGACAGCTTCTCGACCCGAAGCTCGCAAGCTGGCCTCGATCCAGCGGAGCTCGTCGACGCGCGCGAGCCCGACGCACCGATGCCGCCGAGCGGAGCGTCCGACTGGCGGGACGCGGAGCCGATGCCGACGGGCTCGTTCGATGTCGCCGCACCCGAAGACGATGGACGACGCGTTGCCGATCTATCTCCATTGATGGAGCAGCGGATCGCGGAGACTCTCGAAAAGGTCGCCTGGGAGGCTTTCTCCGATCTGTCGGAGACGGTCGTGAAACAGGTCATGGGACGCATCGAGCAGATCGCCTGGGAGGTGATCCCCGAGATGGCCGAGACCCTGGTACGCGAAGAGATCCGCAAGATGAAGGGCGAGGACGACTGAGAGGGTCGCTCGGGATGCCGGGCCGCAGACATGCACGGCCCGAAGACGCCTGCGTTAGACTCGACGCCCGCCGCACAGCGCGGCGCGTGGGAGTCGCTCTGCTTGTCC
Source organism: Myxococcota bacterium (assembly GCA_965223565.1). Taxonomy (GTDB): domain Bacteria; phylum Myxococcota_A; class UBA9160; order UBA9160; family UBA4427; genus UBA4427. The sequence goes on from CBDCWV010000017.1 coordinate 83,319, forward strand.
GCACCGCCTTCACCGATCGCCGATCGCGCCAGCGCGCTCGACCCACCGCCACTCGCGAGCTGGCAGTCGCTCCTCGAGCTCGCCCTCGCCGAGGACATCGGTCCGGGTGACCTCACGAGCCGGTGTGTGATCGACGCCGATCGCGCCGGCCGCGCCCGAATCGAGGCGCGTGAAGAGCTGACCGTGTGCGGCCTGTCGATCGCCGAGGAGGTGTTCCGCCGCGTCGACGCCTCGCTCGGCGTCGTGGCTGCCGAGGGGGTCTCCGACGGCGTCGAGGCGATTCCGGGGCAACATCTGCTGCAGATCGAAGGGCGTTTCGCGTCGATCCTGACCGCCGAACGCACGGCACTCAATTTTCTTGGCCGCCTCTGCGGCGTCGCCAGCCAGACCCAGCAGCTCGTCCGATCCGTGGCCGACCTCCCGGTCGACCTCGTCGATACGCGCAAGACCACACCCGGCTGGCGTCTGCTCGAAAAATACGCGGTCGCGGTCGGCGGCGGCGTCAACCACCGGATCGGACTCTTCGACGCGCTGCTCGTGAAGGACAATCACATCGCGGCCGCGGGCAGCCTCGAGGAAGCCGTTCGACGTGCCCTCGCGAACGCGCCCGACAACGTCGCCGTCCAGGTGGAGGTCGAGTCCGAGTCGATGGCGGATCGCGCGGTCGAACTCGGCTGCCGCTCTCTCCTACTCGACAATCTCCCACCCGACGCGATTCGACGCATCGTCGCGCGCCACGGCAAGGAGGTCGTGCTCGAGGCCTCGGGTGGCATCGGGCCCACGAATCTTCGCGATTATGCCGAGACCGGCGTGGCTCGGATCTCGATGGGCGCCCTCACCCACTCGGTGCGGACCGCCGACGTGGCACTCGAAGTCGACCTACTGCCCGACTCCGGACGGCAGCCCAGCGAGCGACGATGAGGCCGCCCGCCTCCGGTCCCTCGGCGATTCTCGAAGCGCTCCGCGCACGACCCGACGAAGCGCTGTCGGGCGAAGCGCTCTCCTCGCAGCTCGGCGTCAGCCGCGCTCAGATCTGGAAACACGTCGGCACCCTGCGCAGACGCGGCTACGCGATCGAAGGCGCGCGGGGCGGCGGCTATCAGCTGAGGCAGGTGCCCGATCGCCTCTACCCGGAGGAGCTTCAGCACCGCCTCCGGACCCGCTGGCTCGGACATGCGATCGAACATTTCGAGCAGACGGATTCGACCAATCGCGTCGCCTTCGATCGCGGCCGCGCCGGCGCCGCCGCCGGGACCGTCGTCGTCGCTGAGGCCCAGTCGGCCGGGCGCGGTCGGCTCGGGCGAACGTTCTACTCGCCGCCACACGCCAATTTCTACGGCTCGGTCGTGTTGCGACCGACCGGCTCGATCGCCGCGACACCGACCTTGATCCTCGCCGCAGCAATCGCCGTCGCCACCGCAGTCGCCGAACGACTCGACGATCCGACGCGGGTCGAGATCAAGTGGCCGAACGACGTCCTGATCGACGGCCGCAAGACCTCCGGCATCCTGATGGAGAGTAGCGCCGAGGGCACACACCTCGCCTTCGCCGTGCTCGGTATCGGCGTCAATCTGAACGTCGATCGTGCGAGCTTCCCCGACGAGTTTCGCCCGCTGGCGACGAGCCTGGCCAGCGAGAGTAATCGCCCGGTCGACCGCATCGCCTTCGCGCGAAGCCTCTTCGAGCATCTCGAAATCCTGCTCGACGCCCATGCCGAGTCGGGCTTCGAAGGGTTGCGTCCGCGTTTCGACGCCTTCTTCCGCATGCGAGGGCGACCCATCACGATCGACGAGATCGGCGGGGACCGGATCGAGGGCGTCGCACGCGGCATCGCGCCCAACGGTGCCCTCGAGGTCGAGTGCACGTCGGGTCCCCGCCGCGGCGAGTCGCTGCGCGTGCTGGCCGGGGACGTCACGCTGGCGAAACCGCAACCGAACGCGGATGATTCGCCTGCCAGCCGGGGCCGAAGCGGAGGAGAGGGCCCGAGCGCGCCAGGCGGCGAGGAGGCGACCAGCCGTGAGTGATCCCGGGGACGCACCCGTCCTGCTCGTCATCGACGTCGGGAATACGAACGTCTCGCTCGGTGTCTTCGACTACGACGCGGCGCCCGAGCGCGGCACGGGTCGACTCTCCCAGCATTGGCGCGTCTCGACCCATCGCGAACAGACCTCGGACGAGCTCGTCATCTCGCTCTCCGCCCTCTTCGCGAGCGAGGGTCGCGCGACGCACGAGATCACGGACGTGATCCTGTCGAGTGTCGTGCCGCCGGTCGTGCCGATCTGGGAGCGGGTATCGAGCAAGCTGTTCGGCTGTCCGGCGCAGATCGTCGGGCCGGGTATGCGAACCGGCATGCCCGTGCGCTACGAGAACCCGCACGAGGTCGGCGCCGACCGGATCGTCAACGCCGTCGCCGCCTTCGAGCTCTACGGCGGGCCGATCATCGCCGTGGATTTCGGGACCGCCACGACCTTCGACTGCATCTCGGAGCGTGGCGAGTATCTCGGAGGGGTGATTTGTCCCGGCATCCACATCTCGATGGAGGCGCTCTTCGAGCGCGCCTCGAAGCTCCATCGTGTCGAGATCGCGCGGCCGCGCTCGGTGATCGGTCGCACGACGACCGGTGCCCTTCAATCGGGCCTGCTCTACGGCTACGCGGGGCTCGTCGACTCGATGATCGGCCGGATCCGGGGCGAGCTCGGCGAGCACGCCCGCGTCATCGCAACCGGTGGCCTGGCCCGCCGGATCGCGGAGGAATCGAGCGAGATCGAGCAGGTGGCGCCGTTTCTGACGCTCGACGGGCTCCGCATCCTCTTCGAGAAGAACGCCTCGGACCGCGGCTGAGCCGCGAGCACGTCGAGCCCCCGCCAGGCTCGACGCTCGGGCCGCCTGGCCCCCTCCCCGCGCGCGTCGCGAACAGGCTCGGCAAGGGGATTCCCGGGATCAAGTCGCGTGCGCCCGAGGCCGATGCAGCCAGCGGGACGATTCCAGGCAATCCGACTCGAAAGACGACCGCGCGGGATTGTGGGAAAATAAACACGTCGCTCTTCGTCGCGCGCGCGACGATCTCCGACGGAGAAGCCACGCATTGACGGAAGACACTTCGAGCAAGCCGGCCGGGGAGGCCGACGCCGGAAGCGGCCAGAAGGTGAAGCTGAAGCTCACGCTCTCGCCCCAGGCCGAGAAATACGCCCGCCGAGATGCCCCGCTCGAGGCCCGCCAGATGGCGGCGCGTGGCGCCCTGCCACTCGAGCCGGTCGAGCTGGCGACGGTGCTCTTCGTGCTGGCGAACGACGAGGACGCCTCCGTCAAGGAGACCGCGCGCACGAGCCTCGAATCGCTCCCCGAGCAAGTACTCAAGACGGTCTTGTCGGGACCCGCCCACCCGGCGCTGCTCTCGTTTCTCGCCCGCATCCACAAGGAGACCGAATCCCACTGCGAGGCCATCGCACTCAACCCGGCGAGTGACGACACGACGATCGCCTGGCTGGCCAGCCTGCCCCATCCCCGCGTCGTCGATATCATCAGTCAGAACCAAGAGCGGATGATGCGGCACGAGGAGATCGTCGACGCACTCGGCGCGAATCCCCTGACCGGTCGGGCCGTGATCGAGCGGATCTTGACCTTTCTCGGCCTCGAAGAGCGCGCTGTCGACGACGCAGACGATGCCACGGTCGACGAGGACCAGGCGGAGGCGGCCGTCCTCGAGCTGCTCGGTGAAGAGATGGGCGACGTCGCTCGATTGCTCGCACAAGAGGGCGGCGACGACCTCGAGGACGAGGAGCTCGAGGGCAGCCTCTACGCGGCCGTCCAGAAGATGACGGTGATGCAGAAGATCAAGCTGACCCGCGTCGGCGGCAAGGAAGCCCGTGCCCTGCTCATCAAGGACCGGAACCGGATCGTCGCCTCCGCCGTGCTCGGCAGCCCCAAGCTCACCGAGACCGAGGTGATCGGCTTCGTCCAGAATCGCTCGATCGGCGACGAGCTGCTGCGAATCATCGCGAACAACCGCGACTGGACGAAGAACTACCAGATCAAGCTGGGCCTCGTGACGAATCCCAAGACGCCACAGCCGCAGGCGATCAAGTTCATCAACTACCTCCAGGACAAGGACCTGCGCGCACTCATGAAGAGCAAGGACGTTCCGAGCAACATCAGCGCCCAGGCTAGGCGCATCCTCGGCAAGAAGGGAAAGCTCTGATGAAGGGCGTCAACGCGCGGATCCTGCTCTGGGGGATCGCCGGCAGTGGAAAGTCGACGACGCTCCGGACGATCCACGACAAGCTGCGATCGGACCTGCGCGGCGATCTCCGCCTCGAGCCGACGCGACTCGACCCGACGCTCCAATACGAAGTCCTCCCGATCACGCTCGGCGAGGTCGCGGGCGTCGCGACCGAGCTCGAGATCGTCGCCGTACCGGGCGCCGACGAGCATGCGATGACCCGCAAGCAGCTGCTCGACGGTGTCGACGGAATCATCCTGCTGATCGACAGCAGCCCCGAGAAGATCGAAGCGAACATCCCCGCGATCGAGGAGCTCAAGACGTCGCTGGCCGCCTACGGTCAGCGCCTCGATGCATTCCCGGTCGTGCTCCAGTACAACAAACGGGACGTCGCCGATCCCTTCGCGATCGAGGATCTCCATCGTCGCATCGGCCTCGATCAGACGGCCGTCTTCGAGACGATCGCAACGACGGGCCACGGCATCCTCGCCACCCTCACGACGATCTCGAAGCATGTCGTGCGCGCGCGACGCGGTACGTCGCAGTCGAGCGGGTCGGCCGCAGTCACGTCCGATGGCGCCCCAGCCGACATCCACGCAACGACGGCAGCCGTGATCGCGTCGAACGCCGACCTCGAGCTGCTCGAGCCGGACGAGGCCGAAGGAGCAGCCGAATCGATCGCGGATCCAGCTGCCGGTACGGTGCCTGCGGAGCCCCACGACGTGCTCGAAGCGGCGATTCTCGCCGAGGGCGAGGCACTCGCCGACACCGACCCGGCCGGCGACGCCGGGTTCCCGAACGTCGACGACACCGCGAAGGCCGACGCGTCGCCGCTCGGACCCGAGCTCCGCGTCGTCTCGGTCGGTCGCGCCGAGCTCGCCGCGGACGGCGGTGTCCGGCTGCCGCTGGTCCTGGGCGACGCCGCGGGCCGATCTCGGAGCGTCGTTCTCTCGCTGCGTCTGGATGCGCTCGCGTCGGAGCTCAGCGACTGATGCGTCGGCGTCTCGGCATCTGGGGGGCATCGGAGGAATCGCTCCGCCTGCTGCGCCTGCTCGCGGGCAACCCCGAGGTCGAGGTGATCCGGATCTTCGACGACGACGCGAGCGTCGGGCTCGCGCGCGCGCGCGGTCTCGGCGGCGCCCTCGCCCACGACGTGGCCCCCTTGCTCGTCGACGAGGTCGATGCGTTCTTCGCGCCCGCCACGGAATACGACGCCATCATCGACGCCCGCGGCGATTTCGCGCAGCACGCACCCGAAGGTCCGCGCGCGGCGCTCCAGGTCGTCACGCCGCTCACGGCTCGGCTGCTCTGGGGCTACGGCGTCGCACCGCGCGACCGCAAGGCGGAGCTACTCCAGGCGCTGCACGAGGTCGTCGAGTCCGTCGAGCTCACGATCGACGGCGACGAGCTCTTCAAACGCATGCTCGAGATCGCGGTCGGCGTGACGGGCGCCGAGGGCGGCAGTCTCATGCTGCTCGATCCCGAGACACAGGTCCTTCGCATTCGCGTCGCGACGGGCGTCGAGCCCGAGCTCTGGCCGAAGATCCGCGTGGCACTCGGTCAGGGGATCTCGGGTCGGGTCGCCTCCGAGGGAAGGTCGATCCACCTGCGCGGTCGCGCGGACGGCGCGAAATTCGATCTGATCCGCGAGCGCGTCGACGTCGAGTCCGCGCTCTGCGTACCGCTCATCCACAGCGGTCGTGTGCTCGGCGTATTGAACGTGCACCACGCGACCCAGCCGGACGTCTTCTCGGAAGAAGACCTTCGCTTCATGGAGCAGCTCGCGCGACTCGACGCCCAGATCATCGCGCGCGCCCAGGAGCACGAACGCCTGCGCAGCCAGGCTGCTCGCTACGGCGCGGTCCAGGAGGTCCAGCGCATGCTCCGGGGCTCTGCCGTCCTGTCCGACCGCCTGCGCGAGTTCTGCGCCTACATGGCGGAGCGCGCCGGGCACGGTATCGCACAGCTCTACCTGCGCGAAGCCGACGGCGGGCTGCGACTGGCTGCGACGTCTCTCAAGGGCGGCGGCTTCGGCGGCGAGTACCGGCTCGAGCCCGGACAGGGGATCGACGGCGAAGCGATTCGCACCCGCGAGCTCTGCGTGCTCCGCCGCGAGGATGCACGCATCGGCTATGCCGCCCTCCCCCTGGTCGCCGGCAAACAGCTCGTGGGTCTTCTGTCGATTCAGGTCGGTCCCGACAGCGAACAGAATCGCGGCACGCTCGAGGGCTGGCAGGAGATCGCGGCGGCCGCTGCCGACGCGATCGCCCGCAGCGACCACGAGGCGCGCCTCGCGAGTCGCGCGGAGCGCATCAATGCGATCAACGAGACCTCGATCCGCATGCTGTCCTGTACCGATCCGAGCGAGGTCGCACGTCTGGCGACGTCGTCGGCCGCCATGGTGCTCGAAGCGGACCACGCGGTCCTGCGGCTTCAGAACCCAAAGACGCGACGTTATTCGATCCGTTCCTACTTCGGTGCCGCCGACGGCGAGGCCCAGGAGGCCCTCTTCCGACTCGACAAAGCCGTCACGGTCGACACGATCCGGCGTCGCACGCCCCACCTGATTCCCGATGCGAGCCTCGATCCGAAGCTCGGGGAATTCGTCGACGAGATGCGCTCGGTCCTCGCGGGCCCGATCAAGCGCGAAGGTGAAGTGATCGGGACGATCGCCGTCTACGACAAGGTCGCCCTCGACCGATTCTTCGCCAGTCGCTTCGACGACGAGGACCTGCTGGTCTTCGGACGCTTCGTCTCCTACGTCGAGCGTGCGATCGACCATGCCCTCTCCCACCGCGAGAACCAACGCAATCGCAACTTCGACGACGAGACCGGGCTACCGAACGCGGGCTACCTCGCGAAACGGACGGACGAGGAGATCGCACGTGCGGCCGGCCGCGAGAACGCACTCGCACTCTGCATCTGCCGGCTCGAGAACCGCGCCGAGCTGACGGCGGAGGCGAACGCGGCCCACGTCGGGCGGGTGATCCGGTGCCTGGCGGAGAGCCTGCAGACCCACCTGCGCGAGTTCGACGTGCTCGCGCGACTGGACAAGGACGAATTCGCCGTCCTGCTGCCCGAGCCGGGTCGCACGCCGGGGGAACGCGTCTTCGAGCTCGCCCGCGCGGTTGCCGACGCGATCGCGAAGAACGAGGCCCTGAACCAGCCGATCCGAGTCGGCCTGGCCTTCGGCTATGGCATCCATCCGGCGGATGGAGAAGATCGCGAAGCCCTGCTGGCGCACGCCCGCGAGCCACGTATTCGTATGGTCTAGCACTTTCCCGGACACATCCGGGGCCAATTGGCCACCTAACGGGAGAGGTTCGAGACCGCGCTGCCGATGGTGCGCACTCGAGCACCACCCGGAGGGTTTCGCCGTGTCCCGCATCCTCGTCTCATTGGTCGCCCTCCTGGCGACCGCGGCATCGTCCGCGACCGCGATCACCTACTCGGACGGTACGTTCCTCGACGCCGACTGGACGGGCGTCAAGGTCGTCGATACGACCGCGAGTGCCGACGCCACGTTCGTCGCCGTACAGGTCGCGACCAACGGCAACCCCGACGCCTATCGCCGTGTCGAGCACGGCTATGGCCCCGGCTCGATCGGAATCCGCCACTTGAGAGACGACGCGACCTACGACCCCGGTGCGCTCGGCGCGATCGCAACGCTCGACTACTCGTTCGACGCGATCCATCTCGATCCACCGACGAATCAGGCGGTCGCTTTCAACATCCTGCTCTTCCAGTCGGACTCGACCTATATCGCTGCGGGGCACAACGCCTTCGACGCCGTCTGGACGCCGTTCGGCGGCGCTGGGCTCGTCGCGGCCGATTTCTCGCTCTACGCCGGGACGGGCCCGTCCAATCCGGATTTCTCTCCGAGCGGCGGGGTGATCACGGCCGGCTATGCGACACGCAACACGAACTCCGGGGGCGCGACGCGAATCACGCGGTTGGGCGGAATCGACAACTGGAGCGTGACGTTCAACCCCATCCCGGAACCGACAGCCGCGTGTCTGATCGGAATTGGACTCGCTGGTCTCGCGTCATTGCGCCCTCGCTGAGGCGAGCGCGGAGTCGAGCTCCGGACCGCCTCTCGAACTCCTGAGCTTCTGCTGATGTTCCCTTTCGTGCACTCTAGGGACAATTCCCTTGAGACACGCATGCCCTCGAGGGTTGCCTGCCGGCAGCCTCCTACAGGCAGTATGCGTGACCACGAGATTGCGTACGTGCCGCCCACACGTCGCGATCCATTCGCGCCGCGAGGTCCACCTCCGACGCGATTGAGGACTGACATGACGGAGCGATGGGTAGGATGGTCAGATCGTCGAACGAAACGCATATCGACACCGCAGCGGACCGATCGCCTCGCGCAGCTTCCCGCACGAAACGCAATCCTCACCTTTGCCGTCGGCGCCGCGATCGCTCTACTCGCCAGCGCCGTCTCGGCCAAGACCTTCACCATCAACTCGACCGCTGACGCGGTGGACAACAACCCCGGCGACGGGTCGTGCTTCACGGGCAACATCATCGTCTGGAGCATCGATCCCCCAATCAGTGAAGGCGAATGCACGTTACGAGCGGCGATCCTCGAAGCGAATCTTCTGGGCGGCGCCGACGAGGTGCATTTCGACGGCCGCCTCCCGGCGCCCGGCGGATTCGTCACGATCGTCCCGGGCAGCCCTCTGCCCTTTGTGACCGAGACACTTCAGATACGAGGCTCGAGCCATCCGTCCTACTCGGGCTCTTCGGCGTTCCCCACGCCGATCATCCATCTTTCGGGTCTTGCGCTCGCACCCGCCACACTGGCCTCGGGGATCGTTTTCTCCGTACCCGGCGCCCGATCCTCGTACGTCGAAGGACTCTCGATCGCGGGGTTCCCAGGCTGGGGCATCGAGATCCAGGGAGGACCGGCATTCCAGAGCGCGTCGATCCGAGTCGAGGGGAATCACATCGGTATCCGCAAGGGCCAATTCGTCGACGGCAACGGCCAGGGTGGCATCCTGATTTCGCAGGCGAACGAGAACGCCATCGGACGGGTCTGCGTCGCGACGTGCGCGGGACGCGGCAACGTGATCTCCGGCAACGGCGGCCACGGGCTTCGCGTCGACGGCGAGTTCAACCTGGTCGGCGGCAATCGCATCGGTACGACCGTCGACGGCCTCGCCGCCGTGACCGCGTCCGGAATCCCAACCGGCAATTCGGGCAACGGCATCTGGATCAGTGACGGAGGTTCGAACGTGGTCGGGAGCATCGAAGCCCTGCCCGGTGGCGTCGTGCTGGTCGACAACGGCAACCTCGTCTCGGCCAATGGACTGAACGGCGTGACCGTCAACGGCGGGGACGACCATCGCGTGATCGGAAACCGAATCGGAACAGATCTGAACGGAAGCCATGCGCTCGGAAACGCGAGGTCAGGCGTCGTAGACGAGGCCTTCGAGACGGTCGTTGGCAGTGAAGGCCTCGGCTCGAATCTGATCTCCGGCAACTCGAGATACGGAATCTTGAACAACGGCGAATTCGCTCGCTACGCACACAACCGAATCGGGTTGAGCGCGAGCGGTCTCGGCACGATTCCGAACGGGCTCGGCGGCATTCTCGACGAGGGCTTCGAAGACACCATCGCCAACAACGCGATCGGAGGGAATTTCGGCTTCGGTATCGAGCTCTTGGGCACGGAGACGAGCGTCGTCGACAACTACGTCGGGACGGACGAAGCCGGAGCGGACTTCGGGAATCGGCTTGCTGGCATCATGGCCGGCGCCGGCGAGTACGATATCCAGAGAAACGTCGTCGGCCACAACGGCGGGGCTGGAATCTACGTCTCCAGCAACACCTTCGCCGTCGATCTCGGACACAATTGGATCGGAACCAATTCGGCCTGGCAGGATATCGGGAATTCGCTCGATGGCATCGAATCCCATTCGAAGTTCCGCATTGCCACGTTCGCCAACCGGATCGGGTTCAATGGAGGGCACGGCATCGCATTGCGAGCCGCTCCCAAGGACACGACCGGCGAATTCGCTGCCACGGGAAACTACATCGGAACGAATCCCGACGGCGACGATCTCGGCAACGTCGGCAGTGGCGTCTTCGCGGCCACAGGACCGAACGCACAGGTCTTGATCGGCCTTCGACCCGCGACACCAGCACCCTACTCGCCTCCGGCGTGGGGAAACGTGATCGGCTGGAATGGAGGAGACGCGGTCACCATCCTGAGTGGTGCGGGAGCCGAGGTCGTCGGTCTCTTCGCTCGCGGCAACGGCGGTCAGGCCATCGATCTCGCGAACGACGGTCCGACGCCGAACGATCCTGGCGATGCGGATACGGGCCCGAACGATCTACTCAATACGCCCGAGTTCGATATCTCTGCGACGAGATACGATGACACGACCGGCGAGCTCGTGATCCGATACCGCGTCGATTCGACGATCGGGTCGCTCTCGGACGACGCCATCGTCGACTTCTACCTGTACGACCCGCTGAGCGACCCAGCGGAGCAGCTCGGTCGATGGGTCGGATTCGAGGTCGTGCCCGAGGCGGACCTCGGAATCGATCGTACGGTTCGCATCCTGCCACCGGCAGGATCGTTGGTTCCCTTCGACGGCGCAGGCTCTATCTTCTCGACCCTCCGCGCGACGACCACCCGTTCGTCGGGGACGAGCGAGCTCTCGACAGAATGGGTGCCCGTCCCCGAGCCGGCCTACGGCCTCGCACTCGCAGCGGGCGGATTGCTCCTTGCTGCTTCGCGATTCGGATCGGAACGAACGCCTACTGTCGATAGGCCTCGATCAGGACGTCGGAGGTCTCGGGTCGCATGATGCGCGGGTCCGGGCGTTCGCCGGCCTGCAGCATCGACCGCACCTTCGTGCCGGAGATCGAGAAGGGCTTCTCGTCCGGATGGCGATCGGTCAGGTCGACACGCCCGAGGCTCTCGTAGAACGCGGCGAAGCCGACCTTACAAGGCTGGATCTTCAGGTCGCCGGGGAGCTCGTCGAAGATCTCGTGCGCATCGAAGTCGCCCCAGATCGCCTCGCCGTCCTCGAACGGTGCGTCGGCGTGCTTGCGACCGATCACGATGTCCGAGAAACCGTAGTTCTGTCGGTAGACACCGTGCATCACCGCCTCGGCCGGTCCGCCGTAGAACATCTTGATGTCGAGACCGATCAGCTCGAAGACGTCGGAGATGTCGTAGCCGGCCTTGTCCCAGATGGCCTGCTCCTTGTCGCCCTCTCCGAGAAGGCGTTCGCTGTGGAGCCTGCGGTAGCAGAGCATGCGGGTCGCAGCCGGGACGTCGTCTCCCTTGAGCTCGCCCATCAACGGATTCAGCACGGCCCCGGCGAAATGGCCCTGGGCCGTCAGCTGCTCGACGCCGTAGACGAGCGCGTATTCATGCGCGCGATGGAGCGGATTGCGCGTCTGGAAGGCGAGCGCGCGCTCCCACTTGCGCTCGCGGATGAAGGCGCGTGTCATCCGGGGTGACAGCATGAACTCACCGTATTCCTTGTTCGGTCGCTGGGGCAACGCACGCAACAATCCGCCGATCAGCTTCGACCTATCGTCGTTGTCGACGATTCGACCACCCGGATGATCGACGCGTTCCGTACCGTACACGGCCTTCAAGTAGGCGGGCTTGTCCCAATCGAAGACCTCGAGGTCGTCGAGGATCGCGACGACGTCCCCGGCCTCCGTCTTGACGGCGCAGGCGCCGCCGGTTGCGAGGCTGCCGGCCTCCGCATCCGTCAGGGGGAGCGAGATCGGGATCGTCCAGGCATAACGTCCGCCCTCGGAGAGCACGACGCGCTCGCTCAGCGCCAGATCGTAGGCCTCCTTCTTCATGGGCCCGACGAGCGGCGAGAGCGCGCCGTCGGCCAGACGATGGACCGTGGAGAGATCGGCGTCCGTCACGCGAATCGCGGGCAGCTTCTCGGCCTCCGCCAGAAACGCGGCCTTCTCCTTCCACGGAACGATCCGGTCTACGGGTTCGGCGAGGCCACCATGGACCGGAACAAGATCTCGATTCGATCGACTCATCGCGTTGCCACCTTCCTTGCATTCTCGATTCGTATGCGTTTGTCACGACCGCTCGATCGTGAGCTCGATCGCGTCTTCCATGCCATTCGGGACGTGCATGGTTCCGTCTGGCTACCAGACGGGGAATTCCGACCAGCCCGAGGACACCAGGACACGCTCGTCTTTTCCGTCGTAGCGGCGGACCGCGAGGCGGCGGCGACCACTGCGCGACTGTACGAAAGCGACGAAATGACCGTCGGGAGACACGGCGGGCATGCGCTCGTCATCGCCCGCGGGGCTGAACGAGCCGATCGCCACGCGGGTCGTGCCGTCGAGCCGCATGCGCCGCAGTCGATAGCCCGCTGAGGATGGAGATGCAAACACGATCCACTGTCCGTCGGGCGTCAGGACCGGCTCGCGGCCCCTCAGCAGGAGTTGGGGGGCAGCACCCTTCGCGAGTGCACGGATCGCGATCGTCGACTCGAGCACGGCCGGCCCGTTTCGCCGCGGTCGCGAGCGAACGTGCTCGTAGATCACGCGGTCGCCGTCGGGCACGAACCGGAGCGTACCGGGCGGTACGTCCGACAGGAGCGGCGGGCCGATTCGCCCGCCGGATGCGATGCGATGGACCGTATTCGCGGAGCGTCCGACCGACTGCACGCGCTCGATCTGCTGAACGACCAGCTCGCCTCGCGCGACGTCGCGGCCGATCACGTAGTCGCCGCGTGGGTGCTCGGCGGCTCCCGTCGTAATCGGTGTCAGGTCCCTGCGATCGAGATGATATTCGTAGAGCTGCTCCTTCCCGCCGCGATGGGACGAGGCGAAGAGCAGGCGGCGGCGATCCGGCGACCAGGCGATCGGAAGGGCATCACGGGGGGCTGCCTCGACGCGCTCGGTTCGACCCGTTCGCGGCCAGATCAGCATCAGCCGACCCGAGTGCTTTGCGAGCTGCCCCTTCGTGGCGAGCGTCTCGTCCCCACGCAGATAGGTCCGAATCCGGAACTCTTCGGTCCGCTCCGGATCGACCGGATCCGGAGGCACGGGCGGTGCCTCGCCTGCCTTCGCAAAGATCTCGCTGCGCTTCTGCGCCGCCTTGTCCTCCCAGTGAAGGAAGGCGATCGGCTGCTCCGGAAGCTCCTCTTGCGCCAGACGCCGCGAGACACAGGCACCCGCGAGCTGAACCACCAGGCCCGTCGCGAGCGCGGCCGCGAGGACACGCATCGCGCGTCGACCGCATCCCGCCGATCGAGCCCGAGAGCCGCTCGCCCGCCTCACGGAACCGCCTCCAGGCGCCGTCCGACGAAACGACGCTGATCGGTCTCGACCGGATCGAAGATTCCCACCTCACGCACGCGATCTGCCAACAGCGAAACGACGATCTGTGACGCCTCCGGGAAGGGAAAGAGCGGGTGTGCTGCGAAGGCGAGGTCGTCCTTCGAGAGATAGCACCCCTTGCCGAAGTGCGAGTGATAGATTGCAGACACCTCTTCGTCCCGCGCCTCCGCTTCCTCGATCGCACGAAGGTATTCCAGCTCCGACATGTAGTAGGCATGGCGCGCATCGCGCGGAAACGAATCCGGGTCCGCGACATGCATCTTGGTCATCACGTTCGTGATCCGCACCGCCCGGCGTAGCGGCTCGGCGCGCGTCCCCATCACGAGACCACAACATTCCTCGGGTGCGACGTCGAGCGCATGCCGGCAGATCTCGTGGAGCAGATCGCTCGAAATCTGTCGACTCTCTCGTTCCGGATTCAGTTCGATGCGCTCGGACACGGGGATCGACCCGGATCGACCCGGTACGGGCGATCCTGTTCGTGGGGGATGAAGCCGTCGACGAGCTTAATCGAGTGTCCAGGTACACGCGAACGCCACAGGGATCCCGTCCGTCGCTCCGGTGTCGACCCGGACGAGGCCGCCACGGCGGGGACAAGTGTCAGATCTGGTAGTCGAGACCCCCCGGCAGATCGCGTTCGACCGATTGGCGAACGGCTTCGCGGCAGACCTCCGAGACCGCGATCGTGTCGAGCAGTGTCGCGATCCGCGACGACAGCTCCGACCACAGGAAATCCGGTCGGTGGACCGAGGCGGGCCGATCGTCGGTCGACGCGTCACCCGCGATGGCGAGGGGACCCTCGATCGCTTCGATCACCTCGCGCAGGCTGATCTTTTCCGGTCGACGCGTGAGGACATAGCCGCCTCCCGGCCCCCGCTTGCCGGCGACCAGCCCCGCCCGACGCAGGTCCTGGAAGATCTGCTCGAGGAACCGGTAGGGGATCGCCTGCCGTTCGCCGATCACACGAACCCGGATCGGCTCGCCCGCACCGTTGTAGGCGAGGTCGAAGATCCCGCAGAGGGCATAGCAGGCACGGCGAGAGAGATGCATCGAGCGAGCATGCAGGAGGCCCAGCGATCTCGCCAACGTCGTGGACGGGGCTGCGCACCATCCGTCGCCGAGGAGGCGTGGGCCCGAAGCGTCCAGCTCGGATTCCACGCGGCTCAGTCGGCGCTCTTCCGCGCGGCACCGCCACGCCGCCGGCCGCCCGGGCGATCCGCTCTCCGACGCGACGAACCACGGCGCTCTCCCGGCTCGATCGGCTCGAACGCGAGCCGCGCGAGGTCCTGATCGACGGCGACGAGCCGAACGTCGATGGGCGCGCCGACCTCGATCCGTTTGCGAAGCCCCTGCGACACGAGTGCCTCACCATCGTCGACGACCTCCCAGTGGCCCTCGAGCGAGCGGATCGGAACGAGACCCTCGACGCCGGGTGCCTCGAGTCGGATGAACAGACCGAACTCGGTCGCCGCCACGACGCGTCCGCGAAAGCGCTCGTCCTCCCGGCCCGCCATCAACGCACAGCATGCGAGTGCGTCGGCGTCGCGTTCGGCGTCGACGGCCAGGCGCTCTCGACCCGACAGCCAGATCGCGAGACCCTCGGCCGAATCGGCGGGCTTCGACTCACCCGCATGCTGCGCGCCCGCGCGCCGCGGACTCGATTCGCCGCGTATCGCGCGACGCATCGAGCGGTGGACCTCGAGGTCGGCATAGCGTCGGATCGGCGACGTGAAGTGAACGTAGTGCTCGAAGCGAAGCGCGTAGTGCCCACCCGACTCGGCTGCGTAGTGCGCCTGACTCATCGCTCGCAACGCCGCCATGTGAAGCCGTTCCTCGGACGCCGTGCCACGCGCTGCCTCGAGCGCCGCCGCCAACACGCCCGGCTCGTCGAGCTCGCCAGTGAGCTCGATGCCGGCCCGCTCGAAACGCTCGCCGAGGGCATCGAGCCGGTGGGGCGGCGGCGGGGGATGGACGCGATGGATCGCCGGTCGATCCGCTCGGTCGAGCGCACGCGCGACCGCACGATTCGCCGCGAGCATGGCTTCCTCGATCAGGACGTGCGCGCGATTGCGCGGGCGACTGCGCGCGTCGACCGGGCGCCCCTCCCGGTCGACGATGACCTCAATCTCGGGGAGCTCGAGCGCGAGCGACCCGGCGCGCTCACGCTCGCGCGCCAGACCCGTCGCGATCTCGTCGAGACATCGAAGCGAGGCCGCCCATTCGGGATCCGTCTCGGGCTCCTTCGGATCCGCCCCCTGCGACGTCTCGAGCCAATCCGCAACCGCCTCGTAGGCGAGTCCTGCACGACTACGGATCACGGCCTCGTGGAATACGGCGTCGAGCACGACACCGCCTGCATCGATCCTCAGCTCGACGACGAGGGCGAGTCGATCCACCCCGGCGCGGAGCGAGCAGAGATCGCTCGAGAGCACGTCGGGCAACATCGGAATCGAACGACCCGGCAAGTAGAAGCTGTTGCCACGCCGTCGTGCTTCCGCATCGAGAAAGCTCCCCTCCCGCACGTAATGACTGACGTCGGCAATCGCCACCCAGAGCGTTCGCGACCAACCGGTCTCGCGTCCGCCTCCGCGCACCGACGAGCGAGCCGGAGGGGCGTCGCGGGACTCGACGCGAAGCGCTGGCGAGGCCCTTCGCTGCTCGGCGAAGACCGCGTCGTCGTGGTCCCGTGCCGAAGCGGGGTCGATCGTCACGAAGGGCAGGTGTCGAAGATCGCGGCGGCCGTCGATCGCTTCTGACCCCTCTTCGCTCGCAATCGCTTCCGCCTCGAGTCGCGCTCGCCGCGAGAAGTCCGTCGGCAAGCGATGTTTCCAGACGATCGCCGCATGGTCTGCCGCCGGCTCGCCCGCTTGCCCGAGCACTTCGACCATGCGAACACGTAAGCGGCGTCGACTCGCCGGTCGGGGTGCACGCCCGGCACCCGACCGGTCGCCGCCGCGCGACTTCGACGAACCGACCGGTGTCACGAGGACCCGATCCCCGTCGCGCGCATCTCCCAGATCGTTCCGCGCCAGCTCGAGTAGCGGCGTCTCGACCCCACCGAAGGGAACGAGTCGAAGCCGGCCTCGCGCCCCGCGACCATCGACGTGCAGGCGACAGACGAAGTCCGACCGCGCGGAATCGAGCACCCGTACGTGCTCGCCATGACGCGCCGAGATGGAACCGACCGCCTCGAAGGTAATCCGGGCGCCCGCTTCGACGGGCTCGCCGAGGCAATCGACCGACCACCGGTCGCCCTCACGATCCTCGACCACGAGAGACTGGCCCGCGACGCTCGGCGTTCCCGCTTCACGCACCCAGCCCTCGCGCAATCGCGCCGCCGGCCCCTCGTGCGAGCGCGAGCCCGCGCCGCGGCTCGCACCCGAACCCGTGTGCTCGCGCCTCCGACTGCCCCGCCGCGCCTCGCGCTCGCGCCGACCGGCTCGGTTCTTTCGCCTCGCCCGCCCGTCACCCCGTTTCGAGCGGCCCTTGTCGCGCCCGCCCGTTCGACCTCGTCTCGCCAAACGTCACCCCGTCCGCTTCGTGGTTTGACGCTATCGCGTCCGCACCGTACCCTGCGGCGCGCTGCCCGGGTGGCGGAATTGGTAGACGCGCTGGACTCAGAATCCAGTGTTCGCAAGGACGTGCTGGTTCGACTCCAGTCCCGGGCACCATTCCTTTTTTTTGAGATATGGATGCGGTTGGTTCGGATTCGCGGCAGGGGTGCTGTTCAGCGACCGTGGGGACCTGTGTGCCTGAATCGACGGGCTCGCTATGCGGGCGACGTGCGGATTCGTGGCAATGATGTGCCCCTGACCCAGTCGTCGGCTGGGCGAGCGCGAGCCGAGTCCCGAGATATCCGCGCCGATCGGGATGCGCTCAGAACCGGTCCCGGTCCAGGCAACAGCGGGCGACGGCGTTGGCGTCGCTGGCCGCGACGGAGAACCCGGCGAGGCAGGCGCCGGGATTCGACGAAGATCCCCCCGCTTGTAGGTGGTGGCTCCCCATGGAGCCCAGTCGCGCGGCCGACCACTCCGGTCCGAACGCGCCGGGGTCAACGAGCAGATCGAGGAGGCAGGCGGCCGATAGCTCATACGGAGTACAAGCTCGTGTTTGACGCGTGGCGCAACTGGTCACCACGGCACCGTAGTTGCTAAACACCGGCGGGTTTGGACCTTGCAGTTGGGATTCGATGCAGAAACCGGGTGCCTCCACCATTCCGAAATCCGCACAGACCACGGAAGATTGCGCAGACGAGCAGGTGCTGTCGTCGCACAGGTTGACGCCACCCGGCGTGCCCCCCGTCACCGCACCCAGGGTGTTGTCCGAGAAGACATTGCCACTGTACAGCGAGTCGCTGCCCAGGAACCGAATTCCATAGCCATCGTTTCCGGCGATGCGGCTGTCTCGCACGATCGAGGTTTGGTCCACGTCGATCCCGTCCCCGAGGTTGCTGAGGACGTTCACCGACTCGACGACCGACGCCCCGCCGATGTCGATGCCGTCGCCACCCATCGACTGGATGGTGCCGTTCCGGATCGTGATCGCGGAGGCGCCCGGCTCGCCGCGGATGCCGGTGCCGCTCCCGCCGCCCGCGCCGACGATGCGGAAGCCGTTCAAGTCGATCGTGACGTCGCGCACGACGCTGCCCACCACAATCGCGTCTGCGGTTCCGGGATCCAGGTTGGAGGTGAGCCTGTAGCTGCCCGCGCTGGAGATCCGCACGGGGAAGCCCGAGGTGTCACCCGTGAAGCAGCCCGTGTTCGTCACGCACACCTGATTGATCTCGAGCACCCCGTCCGAGGCCGGGGCCACACCCGAGGTGACCAGCAACGCGACGAACGAGGTCGTGGCGAGAGCAATCCGAAGCGAGTCGATTCTCTTCATCTCGATCTCCCGGTTCGGGTCGCCGGCTCAAGACCGCGGCGCGGGCGCCGGCGCCTTCGATGGCAGGTGCAAAAGAGGCCCAGCCCCGCGAAGGATTCGTAGACACCGTGCACGTCGTCCAGAGCGTTATTTTCACACTCGGGGACCGGGCGTCAAGCGACACCTGGTCCTACGAGCTGAGAGGACACCGACCGTTTCGAGAATTCGTCTTGTCCGGGAATCTGGAGACGTGGCTGCGCGGGACCTTGCAGGGCGTGAGGCTCAAGCACCCCCGCGCGATCCCGACGAGTTCGTGTCCCGGTTCGACCGCGGATAGGCAGAATCGGCTGTACTTCGACCACCGCCGATGTGTAGCGATCTGACGAGTACGCCCCGCCGGGGTGCATCAGCCCCTTCCGGGGCATTCGCGGCGAAGACGGGGATTGGGCGGCGAGCTCTGCCCGACACCACCAATGGAGCCGCCCGCTCGTGCGTTCGCGGCAGATCGCGAGATGCCGCCGTCCCTCGGAACGCCCGCTGACAGCACCGATCCCCACCCCGATGGAATCGTCAACCGACCCGGGAATCCCGGAGACTCTCGTACGGCGGGATGGCGACGCGCATGGCGCTAGACGCGCGCCTGCACGAGCTGCTGGCGGCGGACGCGCCGCCCTTCGCGGCACACGTCGACTTGTACGGCCCGTGCTTCCAAGACTTCCGAATCGCGCGCACGACG
This sequence comes from Myxococcota bacterium, assembly GCA_965223565.1. GTDB lineage: Bacteria > Myxococcota_A > UBA9160 > UBA9160 > UBA4427 > UBA4427. Next base: position 102,485 of record CBDCWV010000017.1, read on the forward strand.
GGCGCCCCGCTGCTCACTCTGCGCGGAGCCCGAGATGCGTCGAACGAGCTGGTGCAGCGCTCGATCGGGGAGGAGCGTCTGCGGATGAACAGCGGCCGCTTCTTCGAGGGCTGCCTGGGCGTGGGCTACATCGTCGGCCGCGACGATGCGACGCACCAGGACGCGAACGCGCAGCTACTTCGCTTCCTCGACGCAAAGCTGCGGCACTGACCGCCGTAGGCCGGGTCGGATGGCCGCCGATCCACAATGCTTGACGGTATCTCCTGGGGTGGGGGCTATAGTCGTTCGATGGCGGATGAATCGGTCTTGTTCGAGGTCGACTCGGATGGGGTGGCGCTGATCACGTTGAATCGGCCGGACAAGATGAATGCTTGTTCGGGGGAGATGCTGTCGGGGCTGTCGGACGCGTACCGGCGGTGTGACGAGGACGATGCGATTCGCGCTGTCGTCCTGACCGGGGCGGGTCGCGGCTTCTGCGCCGGAGCCGACATGAGCGACGCGGCGCGCACCTTCGATGTCTCGGAGAGTGGCGGCTTCGGCGATTTCAGTGCGGCGGCGATCGAGCTGCCGGCCTTCCGTGTCCGCAAGCTCGTCGTCGCCGCCGTGAACGGACATGCGATCGGGCTCGGCATGACGCTCGCGATGCAATGTGATCTGCGGATCTTTGCGCGGGAGGGGAAGTACGGAATCGTCCAGGTGCGCCGCGGCGTGATGGGTGACGCCTACTCGCATTGGACGATGGTCCGACTGGTCGGTCTGGCCCGCGCAGCAGAGATCATGTTGACGGGCCAGACCTTCCGCGGTGACGAGCTCGAGCGGCTCGGCGTCGCCAATCGCATCGTCGCGAGCGCCGACGTGTTGCCGACGGCGCTCGAGCTCGCGCGCGATACTGCGATCCATGCGGCGCCACTCTCTCTCGCGCTCTCGAAGAAGCTCCTGTGGGAGTCGGTCGAGCTCTCACCCGAAGAGGTCGAGCGGAAGGAGACCGAGCTCCACAAGCACATCATGCCGCGCGCCGACGCTGTGGAGGGGCCGATGGCCCACGTCGAGAAACGGCGGCCGAGCTGGCAGCTCCGCGTCTCACGCGATTGGCCGGACTGGCCCTGAGCCGGTGGTGCGACCGGAGTGGTGCGTCTCTGAGCTCGATTTCATGAGCGTTTTCGACCCTTTGGGGCCATGAGCCCGATCTACGACGAATCGGCCGGGCATCGCCCTTCGGCGGCGCCCCGCGCTTGACCGGTCGCCTCGCGGACTTACGTTCGCGCGACCCGACGCCCCACCCCCCGGCCCGCCCATTCGCCCACAGGAGTCGCCGTGTCCGACGACGACCGCAACGAAGACGAAATCGACGATCCCGCCACCGAAGAGGTCGAGCATCCGAGCGATCCGCAAGACCCGGAGATCGCCTCGCTATCGGTCGAGGTACCCGGCGCCGAGGTGCTCGAGGTCCCGGCGATCCTACCCGTACTGCCGGTGCGAGACGTCGTGGTCTATCCGGGCGTCACGATGCCGCTCGCGATCGGACGCGTCCGCTCGCTCGCCGCCCTCGACGAGGCGGGCCAGGACGGCTACCTGCTCGTCGTCTCCCAGCGCGATCCGATGACGGAGAATCCGGGTGTCGACGACCTCCACGACGTCGGCACGATCGTCCGCGTGATGCGAATCATCGACGCGCGCCGGGAGGGCAAGCAGGCGCTCGTCGTCGGGCTCGCGCGCGCGGTCATGACGCGAACGGTCGCGCGTGAGCCCGCGCTCCGCGCACAGGTCCAGCCACTGGTCGAGCCGAGCGAGGTCACTCCCCAGCTCGAGGCCGCCTGGCGTCGTGTCGTGATGTTGACCCAGCGGATCGTCGATCTGCGCGAGGACATGCCCGACGAGTGGAAGGCCTTCATCCAGGGCATCCCGACGCCCGGCATCCTGGCCGATCTGGTCGCATCGAACATCGCACTCACGCCCGGCCAGAAGATCGAGCTGCTCGAGGAGCCGGATCCGGAGAAGCGCCTGGCACTCGTCGAGGCCCACCTCGAAAAGGAGGTGACGATCGCGGAGACCCAGCGCAGTCTGGCCGATGAGGCCGGCGGCGAGACCGATCCGCGACGCCGGGAGCGGATGCTGCGCCAACGCATGCGTGAGATCCAGAAGGAGATCGGTGAGACCGACGCGAGCGCACGGGAGGTCGACGACCTGCGCGAGAAGCTCGATGCGCTCGAGCTGCCCGAGGAAGCCGAGACGCTCGCGGATCGGGAGCTGAAACGCCTCGCCTCCCTCCCCCAGCACGCACCGGATCGTCATCTGATCCGGACCTATCTGGATTGGCTGATCGACCTGCCCTGGAACGTCGAGACCGAGGACGACCTCGACCTGCGTCGCGCGCGCGAGATTCTCGATGCCGATCATCATGGACTCGGTCAGGTAAAGGATCGCATCCTCGAGTTCCTCTCGGTTCGCAAGCTCGCTCCCGACGCGCCCGCACCGATCCTCTGCTTCGTCGGTCCGCCGGGCGTCGGCAAGACCTCGCTCGGCCGCTCGATCGCGCGCTGCATGGGACGCAACTTCACGCGTGCCTCCCTCGGTGGTGTCAGAGACGAGGCGGAGATTCGCGGCCACAGACGCACCTACGTCGGCTCCATGCCCGGCCGCATCCTGCAGAGTCTCAAGCGGGCCGGGTCGCGCAATCCCGTGTTCCTGCTCGACGAGATCGACAAGGTCGGCTCCGATTTCCGAGGCGACCCGTCCTCGGCGCTGCTCGAGGTCCTCGATCCCGAGCAGAATCATGCCTTCTCCGACCACTACATCGAAGCGTCCTTCGATCTCTCGAAGGTCCTGTTCATCGCGACGGCCAACACCCTCGCGACGATCCCGCCCGCCCTGCTCGATCGTATGGAGGTGATCGAGCTGTCTGGCTATACGGAGCGGGAGAAGCTCGTGATCGCCGAGCAGTTCCTGGTCCCCCGCCAGCTCGACGCCCACGGGCTCGAGGCCGATCAGGTGAGCATCTCCGAGGCTGCCCTCGAGAAGGTCGTCGTCGAGTACACACGCGAGGCCGGCGTTCGCAATCTCGAACGCCATGTCGCCACGCTGATGCGAAAATGCGCGCGCAAGATCTCGCAGGACCGCGAGGCGACGATCACAGTCGATCCCGACTTCGTGTCCGAGGCACTCGGCGCGCCGCCCCACCTGCCCGAGACGGCCGAGGAGGCGAGCATCCCGGGCGTCGCCGTCGGACTCGCCGTGACCGCGCACGGCGGCGATATCCTCTTCGTCGAAGCGGCCGGCAATCCCGGTGGCAAGGACATCCGGCTGCGCCTGACGGGCCAGCTCGGCGACGTGATGCGCGAGTCGGCGGAGGCCGCCCTGTCCTGGGTGCGTGCCCACGCCGACTCGCTCGGTCTCGACGAAGCGGCGCTCGCGCCGGGAGAGATTCACCTCCACGTCCCGGCGGGTGCCGTACCCAAGGACGGCCCATCGGCCGGCGTCGCACTCGTCACCGCACTCGTCTCCTTGCTCGCGGGCCGCAGCGCCCACAGCAACGTGGCGATGACGGGTGAGATCTCGCTGCGCGGCCGCGTGCTGCCCGTCGGCGGCATCAAGGGCAAGCTGCTCGCAGCGAGTCGCGCCGGGATCGACACGGTCGTGATTCCCAAGCGAAACGAAAAGGATCTCGTCGAGGTGCCGGACGAGGTCAAGGAGTCACTCGGGATCCATCTCGTCGATACGATCGACGAAGCACTTGCGATCACGATGGGCGAGCTGCCGGCCTCGGCCTGAATCCTCGCGGCCGCTCGCACGGCGGGACTGCTAGACTGCCGGCGTTGAGAGTCGCGCTCGTACACGACTGGCTGACCGGCTATCGGGGTGGGGAGCGCGTGCTGCTCCACCTCGCGCGCCGCTTTCCCCATGCCGACCTCTACACGCTGTTCCACACGCCGGGGAGCCAGCCCGCGGCAGTCGAAGCCCTCCGAATCACGACCAGTCCCCTGGATCGCCTGCCGGCGAGTCGTCGTCACTACCGGAAGCTCCTGCCGCTCTTTCCCTGGGCGATCCGGCAGCTCGGCGCCAGCCTGGCCCGCGCCCATCGCACCCGGGCCTACGAGCTCGTCCTGTCGACCAGTCACGCCGTCGCGAAGAGCATCCCCGTACCGCCCGGCGTTCCGCACGTCGACTACTGCTTTACACCCATGCGATACGTCTGGGATCAGCTCGACGCGTACCTCGGCGAGCGACGCATCCCAAAGTCGCTGGCGTTACCAGTCGTCACGGGCCTCCGACGCTTCGACGTCGCGACGAGCGGGCCCGATTCGGTCACGCGCTTCCTGGCGATCTCGAGCGACGTGGCAAGCCGGATCGAGCGCCACTACGGCCGCCAATCGCGGCTCGTTCCGCCCCCGGTCGATCTCGCATGGCTCGAGGTCGCCTCGGCGCCGGCGGACGACTATTTCCTGCTCGTCGGGGGATTCGTGCCCTACAAGCGCGAGTCGCTCGCGATCGACGCGTTTCGCCGCCTCGGACGCCGCCTCGTCGTCGTCGGCGATGGACCGGGGCGCAGGCCCCTCGAGCGGCGAGCACCAGCAGGGATCGAGTTCACGGGCCGCGTGAGCGACGCCGAGCTGGCCCGGCTCTATCGCGACTGTCGCGCCCTCGTCTATCCCCAGCACGAGGATTTCGGTCTGGTGGCCGTCGAGGCGCAAGCTGCGGGCCGTCCGGTGATCGCCTATCGCGCCGGTGGCGCGCTCGATACGGTCTGTGGGCTGGTGAGCGACTCGGCGACGAGCGGCGGCGACGAAGCGGGTGAGCGATCGCCCGCGCAACCCGCGAGCGGACCGACCGGGATCTTCTTCGAGGAGCAGACGCCCGAAGCGATCGTCCATGCGATCGAGCGATTCGAGAAGGCCGAGCACGTCTTCGATCCGCCTCGCCTGCGGCGGTGGGCGGAGCGCTTCTCACCCGCGCGTTTCGATGCGGCGCTCGACCACGAGATCGCACAGGTGCGTGACGGAGCGCGACCGAGCGCGCGGGAGGGTCTCCGTTGACGCTCGGCGAGGCGAAGATCCCGATGCTCGATCTCGCCGCGCAGCACGCCGAGATCGAGGAGGAGCTGCTCGAAGGCATCGCGGCCGTCCTGGCCTCGGGCCGCTTCGTGCTCGGCCAGAGCGTCGAGCGCTATGAATCCGAGCTCGCAGAACGCTGCGGCGTACGACACGCGATCGCCTGCAACTCGGGAACCGACGCGCTCTGGCTCTCCCTCGCCGCACTCGGGATCGGGTCCGGTGACGCCGTGTTATGCCCCGCCTACTCCTTCTTCGCAACGGCCGCGACGATCGTCCGGCTGGGTGCCTCGCCCGTCTTCTGTGACATCGACCCCGCGACGCTGAACCTCTCGCCCGCCGACGCGATCGCCCGGCTAGGCGACCGCGACGACGTGCGCGCGATCGTCGCAGTCGACCTCTTCGGGCGCGCCTGCGAGCTCGGCGACCTCGAGCACGTCGCCGGTGCTCGCGACGTCCCGATCGTCGCCGACGCGGCGCAGTCGATCGAGGCCCGCGACGCGACGGGGCGACGCGTCGGCGAACGCACGAGGGTGACCTGTCTGAGCTTCTATCCGACGAAGAATCTCGGTGCGCTCGGCGACGCGGGCGCCGTCCTCACGAACGACACGACGCTCGCGCGAACGCTCGCCGAGCTACGCGTCCATGGCGAGTCGGCCCCCGGCCTCTATTCGCGAATCGGGATCAACTCGCGCATGGACGCAATCCAGGCCGTCGCACTCGCGGTCAAGCTCCGGCACCTCGATGGATGGGCGCGAGCGCGAAGCCGATTGGCGAGCCACTATGACGCGCTCCTTCTCGAACGCGGCGCCGCGACGGGGGCGACCCCGCTGGACGAAGCGCTGCTGCCCGTGCGACCTCCGGTTGCGACCCCCGATCCCGCGCGCCACGGCTACCACCGCTACGTGGTGCGGGTGCCGGCAGCGTGCCGTGCCGGGCTGATCCGCGCGCTCGAAGACGAGGGGATCGCCAGTGAGATCTACTACCGACGCGGCCTGCACGAGCAGCCGGCCCTGGCCCGCTTCCGACCCAGCGAACCGCTACCCGAGATCGAGCGGGCGTGTCGCGAGACGCTGGCCCTGCCACTCTACCCCGAGATGGGCCTCGCACGCGTCGAGCGGGTCGTGGATGCGGTCGCGCGCCACCTGAAGCGATAGCACTCGCCGGAAGCAGCCGCGCTCAATAGGCGGTCCGGTCCCGACCGCCCCGCACGAGCGTCATGAACAGGATCCGCAGATCGAGCCAGAAGGACCATTTCTGGATGTAGTACAGGTCGTGCTCGACCCTTTCGTGAATCGAGGTGTCGCCGCGCCAGCCGTGGACCTGGGCCCAGCCCGTCATCCCCGCACGCACCTTGTGACGCAACATGTAGCCGGGGATCTCGCGTCGAAAGGCCTCGATATAGGCGGGCTGCTCAGGCCGCGGACCGACCAGACTCATGTCGCCGCGCAGCACGTTGACGAGCTGCGGAAGCTCGTCGAGGCTGCGGGCGCGCAGCCAACGCCCGAGCCGCGTACGCCGCGGATCGGATTCGGTCGTCCAGCCCGGCCCCTCGCGCTCTGCGTCGCGGCGCATCGAGCGAAACTTCAGCATGTCGAAGACGCGCCCGTCGTGGCCCATCCGCGCCTGGCGGTAGAGAATCGGACGCCCCATCGTCGCCGCGATCGCCAGCGAGATCACGATCCAGAGCGGTGACAGCAAGGCGATCAACGTCGCACTCGCGACCAGATCGAAGCTCCGTTTGGCGAGCGCCGACCAACCGACGAGCGGCGTCTCCTGGAGGCCGATGACGGGGATCCCATCCAGGCTTTCGACCGTACTGTGGAGGCCGATCCCATGGACGAGGTCGGGGACGACCTTCACGTTCACGACCTGGTCGGAGAGCTCGGCCGCGACCTTCTCGAACAGCTCGTACTCGTGACGCGAGAGCGCGACGATCACCTGATCGACGCGGAGCGAGCGCAGAATGCGGCCGAGGTCCGCATAGCCCCCGATGATCGGCACCCCCGCCACGCGTCCGCCGAGCGCGCCGTCCGCGACGACGCCGACCAGGCTGAGGCCCGCATCCGGGCGGCCTTCGATCCGTGAGACGACCGACTCCGCGAGGGGGCCCGAGCCGATCACGACGACGAAGCGCAGGTTGAAGCCCCGACGACGCAGGCGGCGCAGACCAAAGCGGATCGCGGAGCGGAAGCTGATCACACCGATCGGCGCGAGCACGGCGAAGAAGCCGAGCGCCAGGCGCGAGTAGGAGAAGCTGCGCGCGAAGAACGTCGTCGCGGCCAGCAGCAGGACCGCCATCCCGGTCGCACGAACGATCGCGGATGCCTCTCCGAGCGGGGAATCCATCCGCCGCGCCTCGTAGAGACCGTGCGATCGGAACAGGAAGAGAAAGAGCGGCAGGATGAGCGCGAGGGCGTAGACGTAGGGCTCGGGCGGTGCGTGCCCGAGCGGTGCCGGCAGACCGACTTCGAAGCGCAGCCAGTAGGCGGCGAGCCAGGCGGCCCCGATGATCGCGAGGTCGGCGACTGCGAGCAGCGTGCGGAAGACTTCGCTGTAGCGATAGAGCATCCCTGGCTCGACCCCCGTCCGGGCGAAGAGCTTGCCAGATCCCGCTCTAGATCGCCGGCTCGGGCATCACCTCGAGGATCCAGGCCTCGCGCTCGCCCGCCTGCTCGCGGTGGACGAGCCGCAGCCAGTCGCCCACACCGGCCGAGAGTCCGCGATGGTCCTCCAGACCGTCTCGATCGATGACGATCCATCGCGTGCCGAGCCGGCGCAGATGGACCTCGAGCCGACCGTCCCGGCCGGAGGGAAGCGGCACGAAGGGGGCCTCGGCGTAGTAGGCCACGCGGAGCTTCTGGGCAGCGACGGGTGATCGCCCCTCGGCATGCGTCGCCAGCCATTGCGCGGCACTGCGCACGGCGAGCCGGTCCGCGCGACGCACACGCAGATCGCGCGCCCCCCAGACCAGACACAATACGACGACCAGCGCAATCGCGATCCAGCGCGGCGGATCACGCAACGCTTCACGCCCACTCGGCGCGGAGGCGTTGCCCGAACGAGCGCTCGCGAGACGTCGGAGCCCATGGAACCATCCGATTGCGGCATATACACAGAGCGGCAGGAGTGCCGCGAGCGCGTGGCGGCGCGCGAGATAGCCCGCGCCCCAGACCAGCAGGACGAGCAGACCCGTGTACAGGAACGCGGGCAGCAGAACGGCCGCCTCCCGCACGGGCACGCGATCGCGCCGGATCGCCCAGAGGCCGAGCACGACGCACGCTGCCACCTCGTAGCGAAGTGCTGCCAACGACGTCGAGACCACGCGATAGATCGCCTCGAGCAGGCCCAGAACGCTTCGTTCGGGACGCGAATCGACGACGGTGTCGACCCGCGAGGCCGACCGCGGCAGGGGAATCGCGCGCGGGCGAACGGTTGCGCCGGCGGCGTCCGCCGCGCGGGAATCCGGAGTCGGAGCCGTCGTCGGCGTCGGCGTCGGCGTCGGCGTCGGCGGAGTCACGACGACATCGGCCCGACCCGCGATCAGCCCCGAGAGACTCTTCTTCGGGCTGAGTCGCCACTCCCCCGTCCGCTCGGCACGCGCGGCCAGGTAGGGCGTCGCGACGAGCGTCGCGGCGAGCACCGCGAGCAAGCTGCCCACGAGGAGCGGTCTCGCCTCACCGCGCTCGACGTAGAGCTTCAGCGCGAGCAGCCCGCCCAACACGAAGACGAGACCGAGGCCCTCGGGTCGAGCGAGATAGGCGAGCCCGATCGCCACTCCGACGAACAGCCCGAGGGTCGCCCGCGGTCGGTCGACGAAATACGCCACCCCCGCCAGCCCGGCCAGATAGAGACCGGTGTACAAGCCGTCGCTCATGACGTCGCTCGAGAAATCCACGGCCCAGGGATGGAGCGCCACGATCCAGGCGGCGGGCCAGGCGAGCACTCGACCGAAGAGCCGACGAACGAAGAAGAAGATCCCCGCCACCGCCAGGATCCCACCGCAAACGGAGACGATGATCGCCGCCGTCTCGAGATCGATCGGACCGCCGGCGAACGCCGCGATCGCCGCGGGATAGAGTGGATGGAAGGGATGTCCCAGCACGGCATCCCATCGTCCCGCCTCGATTGCCCGCGCCATCTCGAGAAAGATCGGTCCGTCGTTGAAGAGCACGACCGTCCGCGACCACGCGAGGGCGCGGAGCGCGCCAGCAATCGCCAGCAGACCCAGCAGCGCGCATGCTTCGCGGCACGACGGCCCCGGATCGCGTCCAGATGGCGGCGGCCCGCCCTCGCCGTTCGACACTCGCGCCTCAGCCCGATTCGCGGGAATCGGCCTCGACCGCCTCGGCGAGATCGCTCAGGAAATCCGGCATCGCCGACAGCACCCGACTCCAGTTCGGAATCTGCGGCGAGCCCATCGGATCGCGCACGAAGTCCAGCCCCGCCGCACGCAGAGCGCCCGAAAAGGTCTCGACCGCGACCTCCTCCTCATGGCGGTCGAAGATCAAGCCGTTCAGCTTGGCGTCATCGCTATAGCGAGCGATCGCGTCCTGCGCGGTTCGCACGTAGGCGGAGATCATCGTATTCAGGAAGCCCGAATCGAACTCCACGCCATAGCTCGCGAGGTTGCGAATCAGGGAGGCCGCGATGTCGCGCACCATCCGATGCAGCCCGCGACTCGGGTCGTGCTCCGACAGCGCCTGGTGCTTGTGATCGTAGTTCTCGACCAGCTCGACCTGACAAATGCGCTTGAGGGAGCAGTTGCGATAGACCTCGGCCAGCACGCCGACCTCGAGCCCCCAATCCGCCGGGATCCGATTCGCGCGCACGAGCTCGGTCGTCATCGAACACTCACCCGCGAGCGGGTATCGAAACGACTCGAGGTAATCGAGCAAAGGCACTGGTCCCAGTACGGATTTCATCGATCGCATGAGGGGTGTCATGAAGAGCCGGGTGACCCGCCCGTGCATCCGGTCCGAGACCCGGCTGTAGTAGCCCTTGGCGAACTCGTAGCTCATGTTCGGATTGGCGGTCGGATAGCAGAGACGCGCCAGGAGATCGCGACGATAGTCGAGGATGTCGCAGTCGTGACTCGCGACGACGCGGGCACGATGGGTTGCGAGGACGTAGCCGTAGGCGATCCAGTTGGCCCGCCCCTTGCCGTCGACGCCCGGGTCGAGTCCCTCGTCCCGCAGTCGGGCCAGCAGGGCCTGAATGCGCGGTCCCTGATTCCAGATCACGGTCGGTGGCGCACCGGACAGACAGGGGATGCGATCGACGAGTGCGCGCATCTCACGGAACTGGGCCGCATCGGCCTCGCCCGACAGGCTCAGCACACATTGCGTCAGGTAGGGCACGCGCGACAGCTCGTCGACGATCCGCTTGAGGGCTGGACCGTGGATCTCCGAGTAGAGCGAAGGCAGCACGAGTGCGATCGGCCGCTCTTCGCTGTACTGAACGAGCTCCGCCTCGAGTCGAGCCAGGTCCGGCTCACCCAGACGATGCAGAGAGGTGATGACGCCTGTCTGGTGGAAATCCGCCATGGCCGGGACGGTCGCACTCGCTTCGATCGGGCGCCAACCGAGGGCGCCGAGGCCGGTCGTCGCGGCTAGCCGACCGGTGTCAGCTCGGGCTCGATGGCCTCTTCGAGCATGCGAACCACCTCGGGCTCGATCTCGAAGAACTCAATGCCGACTTCCTGGGTCAGGGGATCGAGATCCGTCGCCCAGGCGACGCGCCCCGAGGCGACGACCGTCTGGTCACCAACGGCGAAGGTCACGCGCAGATGATCACCGAGATTGATCTCGACGCCGACGACTTCGAAGCTGATCCCGCCCTTCGACAGGTTCTTCGAGACCGCCAGCCGATCCGAGTGATCGAGCTCGGCGAAGGAGATCACCTGATCCGTCGCGACGCGATGGTACTTGCGTCGCTCCGCGCCTCTGGCCTCGCTCGTTCCCATCAGCGGCACGCTCCCGCGCGACCGCCACGATCCCGGTCGCCAGGCTGCGTTTCGGCCTGCCCGAGGCCCCGCTTGAGACGGAGCGGCGTCCCCCGCGACCGTCTCGCGACGAATCCGTCGCGCGCAGACTCCGCTCAGTCCGATTCCGAACCGACCTCCGGGCTCGCTCCCGGTCCGATGGACGCAAAGAGGTCGAGCTGGCGATCGTCGCGGCCGGCAGCCTCGAGACCCTTCAGAACGAGGCCCACTCGGCGGGTGCGGTCGATCTCGGGGACCGTGCGCTCGAGCAGACCTCGGGCCGCCCGTGTCAGCTCGTCCGCACGCGTCGCAGCCGCAGGCAGGGTGCAGCTGCGCGTGCGCGTCCTGTCGTCGGGGCCGGTCAGGCGCAGCGCGATCCGCGCCGCCTGCAGGCCGTCGCGACGCAAGGCCGCCTCGAGATTCTCGGCCAGACGCCGCAGACTCGCCTCGATCCGCTCGCGCTCGCGACCGGCCTCGTCGGCATCCTCCAGCGTCTCCTCTCGCGAGAGCGTGTCGGGCCGGCGGCGCACCCGTAGCGGACGCGGATCGTCGCCACCCGCCAGCTGCCCGAGCACCCGCCCGTGGTTGCCCAGGAGCAGCTCGAGACGATCCTGTCCGAGCGCCCGCAGCCCGGCGACGTCACGCGCGCCCAGCTCGGCCAGGCGCGCCGCCGTCTTCGGCCCGACACCCGGTAGCCGCTCGATCGGCAAGCCCAGCAGATAGGCCTCGAACTCGTCGGGCTCGACCACCCGCACGGAATCGCGTCCCGCGTCCTGCGCCGCCAATCGCGCCGCGAAGCGAACCGGCGCGATGCCGACCCGCAATGGCAGACCGGTCCGCGTGGCGACCCGACTCGCGAGCCGCTCCGCCAGATCGACCGCTGCCTGCCGCTCGCGCGGCATCCGCAGATAGAAGCTTGCGAGCCCTTCGGTCTCGAGCGCCTCGACGACTTCGCGAACCGCGGCGCGGAGCCTTCCGGAGGCCTCTCTCGCCAGCCGGATATCCGTCCGCACCCATTGTGCCTCCGGCTCTCGGTCGAGCACCTCCGCCACGTGCATGCCCTCCGCGACACCACGCGCCTGGAGCACCGCACTCGCGGCCACGACCTTGCCGCGTTTGGCCGGGTCGCCACCGACGACGATCGGTCGGTCGTGCCATTCGGGATGACGCTGTCTGACCAGAGCGACGTGAAACTCGGGGACCTCGGCGAAGCCGATCGAGGTCGCGCCGCGCGCTCCCACCATCAGGGTGCGGGCTCCAGCACGAGCGCGTCCCAATCGCCCTCCTCGATCGCCAGGCGACTCAGCGGAAAGAGCGTCAGACGATGCTTCGACCAGCGCGTGATGCCGTCCGCGTAGTTGGGATGGCCCGGATGCTCCACCTGTCCCGGCGCCAGCGTACTCAGCATGCCGTCGGGTGCTGCCAGGTCGATTGCGAGTCGGTAGAGCGCTGCACGTTCTACGGCGAACGAGACACCGGGCCGATGTCGTGCAAAGTCGAGCGTGTGAGCGCCTCCCGGAACCGGCATGCTTTGCAGCGACTCGGAGACGATGCCCACCTCGCGTGCGAAGGGCAGGAAGCGCAGGCGATGCAGTCCACCCCACGACCACCGCGAGCGCGTCGGGCCGAGGCGATGGTTGAGGCTGACCCAGGCAACACGCAGTCCGTCGCGCGCCGCCTCCGCCACACGTGATTGATCCGTCCAGCCACCGGCGCGCCGAAGCCGAGCGGCCTGCACGACGAGCGTCTCGATCGCCACCTGGGGCTGCACGTGGGGCACCTCGAGGTAGCGCTCGAACAGCGCCGGACCAAAGGGCTCGCGCAGGAGTGCGCCGATCAGATGATCGATCACGAGATGATAGGCAGCCGCGCCTCCGCTCTTCGCATTCATGCGCCCATCCCAGCGTTCGAGCAGTCGCGCGATCTCGGCTGCCTCGACCGGCAGCGGACCGGCCCGCCGTGCCATTCCGACGATCGCTGCGACCACGCGTGTCACGTCCTGCGCGCGGTCATCGAACAACAGATCCGCGGCCGCGCGCAGGTCGAGGCGACCCGCCTCGGTTCGCTCGCGCAGTGCCGCTTCGAGCCGATCCGCCCGATCACCGGGGCGCCAGAGCCACTCGAGCTGATCGAGCCCACCGCGACCCGGCCAGGGCTGATCGAGTGCCACGATCCAGGGCGCCTCCGGCGCCGCGTCGTCCGACCCGAAGCGCATTGCCGGCAGGCGCTCGATCGGGACGCGTTCGCGCCAGTCGAAGCTCCGCAATCGACCCTGAACGGGCACCAGTCCCGTCGGCAGCGGACGATCCGCCAGCCAACCCGCGACCTGCAGGCCACCACCCCCGCGCGTATCGGCGTAGACGATGGCCAATACCGGCTCGTGATGTTCGGCGAGCGCAGCCTCGACGCCGTCGACGTTTCGCATCCCCAACAGGCGCAACATCGACGTGATCCCGTCACCGACGCGCGCCCCCGTCCACGCGAGGGCACGAGCGACACGCTTCGGATCGGTCTCCGCCGCGCGCAGCTCGCCGTTCGGATCCCAGAGCGACTCGATCAGGGGACCATGGCGCGTCGAGCGGATCGCCAGCGTCCGTGTCTCGCGCTCGCCGCGCGCGTTGCGGAGGCCGAGCTCCTCGTTGCGCTCCTCGAAGGGCACCCAGAGCCGACCGTTCTGGTAGCGCCCGCGATCCTCGCGCAGCGTCTCGATGAAGAGATCCGAGATCGGCGCGCTCGCGGGCACGCTCGCCCAGGCGAAGTCGCGGTTTCGCCCGGCCCAGAAGATCGGTGAGCCGGGCATCGTCGCACCCGCCACGTCGAGCCTGCCCGCCGCCAGATGGGCTTCGTAGAACAGCCCCGGGGCGGCGGGCTCGAAATGCCAATCCGCCATCAGCAGCGGTGCGCGGTCTTCGCTCTGCGATCCCGCCAGGACCCAGGCGCCGCCCGTCGGCGTACCGATCCCGCGACACAGGGCACGCGTCGAGCCGAGCAGTCGTTCGGCGACCGCACGTGAGCGCGCCGTCGGCGCGATGACGTGGCGCGAGACCTCGGGCGAGACGCGAAAATCGACCGACGCACGCGCTGGAAAGAAGGGCCGTGCGGATACCGCCCCGAGTCGCTGGATCAGATCGTCGAGCACGAGCGTCGTCTCGAGCGTTCCGCCGATACACCAGGACAGGAGCTTCACGACGGCGATCGAGTCGGCCGGCCGCCAATCCTCGAGCGAGTCGACGTCCCCGATCAGGTGCTTCGGTGCGGCCACGCGCGCCTCGCGGATGCGTGAGATACGCGCGTTGACGCCTTCGGCGTAGGCGAGCAATACGGCCATCGTTTCGCGCGGGAGTGCTTCGGCCGTCGCCTCGGAGGCGGCACCGATCGCGAGCACGCGCGCCAGCCGATCCGAAGCGAGTCCGGGCTCACCCATCCACTCGGCGGTCGTTCCCAACGCGCGGCGGCGCAGCCAGGCCATCTGCGCCAGGCGGTCCTGAGCGTGTGCGAAGCCGAGCGCGAAGAAGCCCTCCTGCTCGGCCTCCGCGAAGAGGTGCGGGATGCCGCGGTCGTCGCGCAGGATCTCGATCGGCGAGTCGAGATCAGCCAGGCGGATCGTGCCCGAGACCAGCGCGAAGGACTCGCGGTCGAGGCGATCGTCCTCGCCCCATCGCCCGGCCAGCAGCAGCAATCCGACGAGCACCGCGGCCAACAGACCGAGCCGAGACACCAGCTGTCGCAACGAGGGCGACCCCACGCCCTCTCCCCTTGCCTCCTCGGCCGACATCGCGCGGCGTCCCCCCTCCGACTCGGCGCGGCGCCGCGCCCGATCCCGACTCGCCCCGCGAGCGAAAAGAGGCGACAAGTCGGGCACTTGAGAGCATACCCGAGGGCGGGTACATTGCGCGCTCCCCCGCCCCGACAACACGAGGCGATCGATCCGCGCGGACGATCGATGCCCGGACGGTCCGCCAGATTGCCGATCCAATCTCTCGATTCGCTGCTCGAACGACATCCGGTCGCAGGTCGTCACGTTTTCGTGCGTGCCGACCTGAACGTGCCGCTCTCGGACGGCCGGATCGCAGACGACAGTCGCATCCGCGCGTCACTGCCGACCCTCACGCGGCTGCTCGAAGCTGGCACTCGCGTCGTTCTGGCCTCGCATCTCGGCCGACCGAAGGGCGCGCGCCGCCCCGAGCTTTCCCTCGCCGTCGTGGCCCCGGCGCTCGCCCGGGCCCTCGACGTGACCGTTCATTTCGCAGACGACTGCGTCGGGGCGCCCGCACGCGAGGCGGCGGCCGCGCTCGCGGATGCTGAAGTGCTGCTGCTCGAGAACCTGCGCTTTCACGCCGAAGAGACCGCGAACGATCCCGCCTTCGCGCGCGCCCTCGCCGAGCTGGCCGATGTCTACGTGAACGACGCCTTCGGCACGGCCCATCGCGCCCACGCGTCGACGGCCGGCATCGTCGAGCACGTCGCGCACGCGGCCGCGGGGCTGCTGCTCGAGCGCGAGCTCGAAGCGCTCTCGGCCGTGCTCGACCCGGAGCGCCCCTTCGTCTGCTTCCTCGGCGGCGCCAAGGTCTCGGACAAGCTCGGCGTACTCGAGGCGCTCGTCGAGCGGGCCGATACGATCGGCGTCGGCGGCGCGATGGCCTACACATTCCTGCTGGCCCGGGGCGAGTCCGTCGGCCGATCGCTCGTCGAAGGCGATCGTCTGGAGGATGCGCGACGTGTGATCGAGCGCGCCGAGCAACGCGGCTGCCGATTGCTGCTGCCGACCGATCACGTCGTGAGCGATCGCGTCGCAGCCGATGCCCCAGCCGAGACGACGCGCTCGATTCCCGACGACCGGCTCGGCGTCGACATCGGCCCGGAGACCGCCGCGCGCTTCGCCGAGGCCGCCGCCGACGCGCGCACGATCCTCTGGAACGGGCCGATGGGCGTCTTCGAGATCGACGCCTTCGCGGCTGGCACCGAGGGCGTCGCGCGCGCCGTCGCCGACTCGCCCGCCCGAAGCATCGTCGGGGGCGGCGACTCGCTCGCCGCGGTCGCCAAGGTGGGCGTCGGCGACCGCATCTCCCACCTCTCGACCGGCGGCGGTGCCTCGCTCGAGTTCGTGCAGGGCTTGACACTCCCGGGTGTCGCCGCCCTCGAAGGAGCGAATGCGTGATGCGCCCCTTCGTCTGCGCCAACTGGAAGATGCATCTCACGCCGAGCGAGGCCGAGCGGTTCGCAGCGGATTTCCTCGCGCGCATCGCGACCCACTCGGCCGCGCTCGCCGATCGTGTCGACGTCGCGATCGCCCCGGCCCATCCCGCGCTCGATCGTCTGGGTCGCGCACTCGCCTCGAGCGCCGTCACGCTCGCGGCGCAGAACGTGCACGCCGACGAGGCCGGCGCGTTCACTGGCGAGGTCTCGCGCGCCATGCTCGAGGATCTCGGCTGCCGCTACGCGCTGGTCGGCCATAGCGAGCGACGGCAGCTCTTCGGCGAACGCGACGCCGTCGTCGCCGCGAAGGCGAAGCGGCTCTGGGGCTCGCCGGTCTGCCCGATCCTCTGTGTCGGCGAGACCCTCGACGAACGCGAACACGACGCGACCTTCGAGGTCGTTGCTGCCCAGCTCTCGAGCGTGCTCGACGTGGTCCTCCCCGAGGACGGCAATGCTGCCGCGCTTGGCGCCGACTGGGTCGTCGCCTACGAGCCCGTCTGGGCGATCGGTACGGGGCGGACGGCGACACCCGAGATTGCCCAGGAAGTCCACGCGGCGATCCGGCGTCTACTCGTCGACCGGCTCGGCCCACGCGGCGATGAGATCCGCATCCTGTACGGGGGCTCGGTCAAGCCGTCGAATGCGAAAGAGCTACTCTCGCAGCCCGATGTGAACGGTGCCCTCGTCGGCGGGGCCAGCCTCGATCCCGAGGACTTTACGAATATCGTGCTTGCCAGTCTGGAGACTTCCTAGGTGGAGACCTTCCTCTACGCGCTTCATTTCATCGTCTGCTTCGTCTTGATCGGCGTCGTCCTACTCCAGCGCGGCAAGGGGGCGGACCTCGGCGCCTCGCTGGGCGGTGGCAGCGCGAACACGATCTTCGGCAGCCGGGGTGCAGGCAACTTCCTGACCAAGATCACGACGGCGAGCGCGATCGTCTTCATGGCCACCTCGCTCTCGCTCTCCTACCTGGGCTACAAGGCCTCCG
The DNA here is from genome assembly GCA_965223565.1 of Myxococcota bacterium. GTDB lineage: Bacteria > Myxococcota_A > UBA9160 > UBA9160 > UBA4427 > UBA4427. The sequence continues at coordinate 119,697 of CBDCWV010000017.1, forward strand.
ACGTCCAGCTCTTCGACGAGACCGAGCCCTTCGAGCTGCCGACCGGCGGTGCCTCGCCGGGAGAAGACGAAGCCGGCGGCCTCCAGGCCGTCCCGGACGAGGCGGGACTGCAGGAGGTCGAGGACGGCGCCGGGCTGGTCGAGATCCCGGCTGCGGCTGCCGTCGAGTCCGCTGCCACGGAGGCGGCCGATGGGGTCGATGCAGCCGTGGCGCGGGGCGCCGAGGCGGTGGATGCAGCCGTGACGAGGGGAGCCGAGGCCGTCGAGGCCGCGGTGGTGGAGGGGACCGAGGCCGTTGAGACCGCGATCGACGACGCCGTCGCGGATCCCGCGGCGACCCCCTGACCCGCGCGACGAATCCGGCCACCAGATCACCCGAGCGGCCCGCAGCGGCCATCACCACGCCCCTGGGCGGTCCTTCGCGCCTTCGTTATGATGCGCGCCCGCGTGCGGCGGTGGCGGAATTGGTAGACGCGCCAGCTTGAGGGGCTGGTGGGCTTCGGCCCGTGGAAGTTCGAGTCTTCTTCGCCGCACCATTACTCTTCGCGCTCCCTGACGACCAGCCACCTCACCCCAGCTATCGGGTGCCAGCCCTCGTGCAGGTCGCGGCGCGACGATCAGGCAGCCGATCTACTCACTCCGCCCGCTGCGCGAGCGTATCCGTTCTCGTTGCTCCGGCCTCCGAGCCTGCGCGAAGGAACGACCACAGGGCCTCGATCTCGAGGTCGCTCAAGCCGGCGAAGGCGGGCCACGGCATGTATTCGCGATCGAGGACGCGGCCGTCGGGCGTGCGCCCTGCGCGCATCGCGACGGCGAAGTCCGTGACGGTCCAGCCCGGCAGGCTGCCCGCGCCGACGAGGCTCGGGGGCTCGGGCTCGTCGGGGAGTGCGAGCGGATGCAGACCGCCGCGCAGATCGGCCTTGTGGCAGATCCGACAATTTCCGAGCTCGACGAGATAGGCGCCATAGGCGGGATCGGCAGCGGGTCGTAATGCCACGCGGCGTCCCTCGGCCGTCGCCACGTCGTGGGCCGAGAAGATGTCCCGTACGCCGCCCAATGCAATCGCCAGACGGGTCACGGGACCGAAGCGCGACTGGCGCGGCATCCGATCCACGGGGGGCACCTGGCGCAGGTAGGCGATCAGCGCCGCCAGGTCCGCGTCGGTGATCCGCGACAGATGCCGCGACGGCATCAGAAGGAGCGAACGTCCGTCCGCGCGGACCCCGAAGCGAATCGCGCGCACCCAGTCTTCGGTGCTGAAGCGACGCGCGATGCCGCCCTCGCCCGCCGTGAGATTCGTCGAATCGAGTCGGCCGATCCAGAAATCGTCGGCGGCTTCACGCCCGCCGAGATCCGATCCATGACAGAATTGACACTGGCTGACGATCGTCGCCAGGTGTCGACCGCGCTCGACCTGCTCGGGCGAGCCGTCGACGACCGCGCGGAGCGTCGCCGGGGGAATCGGGTAGCGCTTCGCAAAGACGCGCTCGCTCGCCAGGTAGACCGCGATCCCACCGATCGCGACCGACGCGCTCGCGAGGCCGAGTCCGATCCCCATTCGTCGCAGCCAGCGCGCGTCGAACGTGCGCGGACGGCGCACGCTCATTGCACTGCAGCGGCGTGCTGCTCGAGTGCGTGGAAGACGTAGAGATCCGTCGCCTCGAGGAACATGCTGGAGGAGATCGCTTCCGCCCCGAAGCGCTCCTTCTCGAGCGTCGCGCCGAAGCCGAAGTAGACGGGCCTGCGCCCGAGCTCACGCGCTCGATCGACCGCTTGTCGCAACATCTGGCGATAGAGGCCCTGATCGAGCACATAGTCGTAGTCGAGACCCGCGAAGAGCGGGATGAACCCCCGTTGGCCGCGGTAGGCCGCGCCGAACGCGATCACACGGCCGGCAGGATCCCCCGACTCGCGAACGCGCACGAGCTCCCAATCCGGCGACGCAATGACGGCGCGAAGCAGATTCTCCGGCAATCCGAACGTATTGAGCTCGAGATTGCGGTTGCGCACGTTCTCGTAGAGCGAATGCAGATGCGCGATCTCGTCGTCCGGCAGCTCGGTGACTTCGTCGGGAAGCACTTCGAAGTCATAAGAATCGTTCCAGGGCTCGACCTCGCGGCGTTGGTAACGCCGCGCGCGATAGGAGAGTCTCGCGAGGAGCTCCTCGCTCGTTCGACCCGGGTCACGCAGGACTAGACTCTCCGGACAGGGCATGCGCATCAGGCCCTCGTCCTCGAAGATCTCGATCAGCTCGGGACAGCGATCCGGGATGTCACGGATCACGCGCATGTCGCATTCGAGTCGTTCCGCATCACGGCGGACCGCACTGAGCAGAATCTCGATCGCCTGACGACTCGCCGGACTGTCGGCCGGATCACGCAGCCAGAGATGGTTCCCCTCCGACAGCAAACAGCCCATCGCAAAGACGCTCTGCGTCAGATAGAGGGGCTCCTCGACGCGGCGGGCTTCGATCTCCGCGGAGACCGCCGCGGGCGAGAGCATGTCGGCCTTCCAGAGCGACTTCGTGAAGCAGGTCGCCAGGACCGGATCGCCATCTTCGTCGCGGACGATGTAGTAGCGGAAATCCCAATGGCGCTCGATCGAATCCTCGGCGCCGAATACGGACTCGAAGGTGGCGAGCGCCGTCGAGCCGAGACTGCCTCGCTCCCCGAGCATGCGATCCCACTCCGCGCGATCGAGCTTTTCGATCGTATCGGCCGTCTCCAGCCGGAAGACGCCCGCGAGCGACGGCTTGCGCTCACAGGGCGCAACGGGTGGCTCGATTCGGAAGGCCCGGTACACGTCTTCGGGCGAGGTGCCTGCGTCCTTCAGGGCGGGCTCCCAGTGATAGGCGATGCGATGCATCAGGGATTCGATGTCATCCATCGTGTGATGTCGTGTCAGCAGAAATCGACCCCCCGCCCGTCGCGCGGGCAGCGCCGGGAACTGGGCCGGGTTGATGTAGAAGCCGTCCTCGAGCAGCCGGCTGCACAGGCTGTGACAAGCCTCGATCGCCCCCATCGCAACCAGACCTACGGGCGTGTCGGGCGAGGAGGTCATCGGAAGGCCGAGCGCCTCGGCGATTTCATTCCTGCGCTTCATGCGCGCTCGCAGATCGGCCTGGAGCTCATCGATCTCGGGCGTGAGATGGATTCGAGCCGACTCGATCGCCGCGCCCAGAACGGGCGGCTGGAGTGGTCCCCCGAAGATCAGCGTCGGGCCACATCGCTGTACCTGAAGACGCGTCGCCTCGTCCGGCAGCACGACGAGACCACCGCCCGTGCCGAATCCCTTACCCAGGCCCGTCGTGAGGACCATCTGCGGATGGAGCGGCGTCTCACCGAGGATGCTCCCGGAGCCGCGGGGCCCACACCAGCTCATCCCATGCGCGTCGTCGACGTAGAAACGCAGCTGGGGATAGCGGTCGAGCAAAGCGACGACCTCACGGGTCGGGGCGAGCTTTCCCGTCATGCTGTGGACGCCGTCGGCCATGTACCAGATGCGTCCGTGCCTTTCCGAGAGCGCGCGCACACGACGCTCCAGTCGTCCGAGACCGTTGTGCGGCACCACCTCCATATGAACACCGCCGGCCTGCGCGACCTTGCAGGCCATCTGGACACTCGCGTGCACCTGGTGGTCGAGCAGGATCGCATCGCCCTCGTCGACGAGCGTCGGAATCGCCGAGAAATGGCCCAGCGTCGTCGTCGACGCGACGACGACATGCGCCTCGAAGATCTGCCTGAGCAGCGCTTCGAATTCCTCGTAGAGCGACGCCGACAGATAGGATCGCGACGCGCAGACCTGGATGCCGTGCGAACGCACCGCACGAACGGCGCCCTCGACGAGCCGTGGGTCGAGCTCCAGGCCGAGATAGCTGCAGGAGGCGTAATTGACGAGCGTGCGGCCGCGAATCCGCACCATCCGGCCATCGTTCTCGGCGGGCGCGTCCTCCGCGATGCAGCCAGCGATTCCGGCCTCGTTCAGGTCGGCCATGATTCGCGTCGTGAATTCGAGTCGGTCTCGTTGTGTGCGCATCCCCGCGCTCCTTCCGAGATTTCCGCAGCCTCGATGTCGAGGAGGTTACGATCGGTTGGAGATCCTTCGGAAATAAACGCGCAACGCTTGAGCAAGGGCGACTTGAATACGAGTATGTCAGTCCTCCCCGCGTGATCCGCCGAAACGGGCGACGTCGTTTCTGGAAGCTACGCTGTCTCAGAGTCGCGCCCCGAATGGAGTATGAGAATGAGCGGAGTCTCGGCGAGAGCGCTCTCCGCGATTCTAGAGGCCGCTCCATCCGAGCGGATCGCCCTGGCGGATCTCTTCGACGGGCTTCCGATCTCGCCCGCCGTCCTCGAGTCGCCCGGAGAGCGGATCGAGTGGGAAGACTTCGCGACGATCATCGATCGTCTGGCGGATCGGGTGGACGGACCCTCCGGATTGATCGCGGTCGGGGAGTCGATCAGCTCGAAGACGGGGCTCCGGGTGCTACGCGTGATCGGGCGCGCCGTGACGAACCCGCGAGACCTCTATGTTGCGGGCACGCGCTGGATCGGGCCGCGACTCTTTCCCATGCTCGAGGCGACGATCGAGGAGACGCGGGAGGGCCTCCTCGTCCAGCGTCTCACCCTGCAGTCCAACCATCGGAGCTGCCCGGCACTCTTCTATGTGATCCAGGGAAGCCTGGCGAGCTCACTCCGCAACTGGGGACACGGTCGCTCGGAGGTCAGCCTTCGAATCGATGGACGGCGCGCCACCTACCTGATCCGCCCGCATAACACACGGATCGGCCTGCTGTCGCGCGCGGTCCGGTCGCTGCGGCGACGCAAAGCGCTCGAAGATCTGAGCAGCGAATTCGATCAGCAGCGCGTCGAGATCCATGCGAGCTATCGCGAGATCCGTGAAGCGCGCGACCGAGTCGCCGCCTACGCGCACGACCTCGAACGGATCAACGCCTTCGGTCGCGAGCTCTCCGAGGAGATCGAGCTCGAACGCGTGGCGGATTCGCTCGGTCGAATGCTGATCGTCGACCTCGGCCTCGCCGGGATCGACCTCGAGCTCGTCCTCGACGCGAACGCCGGAGACCAGAACGGCGAGGAGGCCAGCCGACCCGATGTCTTCCGACGTCGCGAAGGCGCTTGCGAGGGCGAGCCCGGGTCGAGCTTCGACCTCGTCTCCGCGGGGCGATCGATCGGAGCCCTCCGAATCTGGAACGCCGATCGCGAAGACGACGGCACACCGACCGAAGCCCTCGTCGAGCAGATCCTGCCGTGGATCACGATCGCCCTGGACAACGCGCGCACCTACGAGGCCCTCGAACGGCATGCCGCGGACCTCGAACATCGGATTGAGGAGCGCACGACCCGCCTGCTCGCCGCGAACCACCAGCTCGTACGCGAGATCGACGAGCGCAAGCGCGCGACGGATGCACTGCTTCGGTCCGAGGCGCAGCTACGCGAATCAGAGCGACTGGCGGCGATCGGCACGCTCGCAGCCGGGATCGCCCACGAGATCAACAATCCGATCGGGTCGATTCTGGCAGCGGCCCAGTTCGCCCAGCTGATCGGTCGTGAGCAGATTCAGCCGCCGGAAATCGAGACGGCCCTCCGCGATATCGTCGTCGAATCGAAGCGCTGTGGCGAAATCGTGCGAAGCGTCCTGCAGTTCTCGCGCGAGGAGCGGACGGAGAAATGGGATTGCGAGCTGCGCGAGATCGTTCGCCGCGCCAGCCGCCTGGCAGAATCCTTCGCGACCGAGCACCGAGCCGAGCTCGATGTCGTGCTTCCCGACCAGCCCGTGTGGGCCGTCGTCAATCCGATCCAGATCGAGCAGGCCCTGGTGAACCTGATTCGGAACGCGGTCGAGGCGGGTAGTGCGTCAATCCGGATATCGCTCGAGGAGCGCTACGCGGAGCGGACGGCGCTGATCGAGGTGCTCGACGACGGCAGCGGCCTGGCGGCGGGCGATGCGACGCGGATCTTCGAGCCCTTCTATACGACACGACGCACCGATGGCGGCACGGGTCTCGGACTCAGCGTCGTCCACGGCATCTCGGCGGAGCACAACGGCAGCCTCAAGATCGATTCGAGCGAGGGCGGCGGGGCCTGCGCGCTGTTGGAGCTCCCGACCATTCCCGATCCCGCGCTCCGAGGCCGAGAGGGCCTGGACGCCGAGAAACCCAAGGACGACCTCCAGCCCTCGTCGGGGACGACGCTCGAAGAGCGTCTCGGCTGAGTGGCGCCGCTCAGGCGGAGTAGCTGCCCACCGCACGCAAGGCAGGTCCGCGTTCCGCTGCGAGCGCGACGAGCGCCGCCGCTTCGCGCTCGATTCCGTCGCGGAGCACGTGCACGTCTCGCACGACATCGGGATCACAGTTGAAGGCGAAGAAGAGCGACCCGCCGTAGCTCATCACGGTCACGCCGAGCGCCGACGAATCCTGCAGGGGCAGGATGCCATAGCACTCGACCAGCCGGGCGCCGTCGAGGTAGAGCGGCTTCTGCGGTCCGGGAGACTGGAGGATGGCGAGCTGGCCCGTGTCGATCGTCTTGATCGCGCGCGCGGCGATCGAGAACAGGCGCGCTGCGTTCCACTCGTGACCCGCGGAGATGATCTCCGCCGACGCCGCATCCGACTCGCTGACGATCAGCCGCGTCTGCTCGACGAGCAGCGCGTGTCGGTCGATCGCCGTCTCCTCCCAGATCGGCAGCTCGAGCACCCAGGGGCGCGCCTCGCGTCCGGTCGAGTCGAGAACCGGCGTCACGGCACGCAGGTCCACCGTCTCCGGGCTGACCCGGAGCTCGTCGACGAAGCCCCGAAGGGCACCGGTCAGAATCGTCAGCACGACGTCGTGAACGGTGCCACCCAGCGATTGACGAACGGACTGGATGCTCTCGAGATCGACCTCGCAGACGGAGAAGGCGCGATGGGGGCCGAGATTGCCGTCGAAAGGGGATTCACCCGCCGGCCGCAGCTGGTAGCCCATCGCTCGCAGGACACCCTGGGCCTGCACCTGCAGGCCACGGCTGGCACGGCCAGGCGTGCGGATGATGTCGAGGCCTGCCCGGATCAGCTTTCGAGTCGGGCTCCAGCGTCGGACCACCTCCTGCCCGAAGAGCTCGAGCGGCGACGGCGCCGGTCGAGGACTGAAGCGTCCGGCGCTACCTCGAACCGGATCTTCGGTCGCCGAGAGAATCGAACGCAGCAGATCCGTGCCCTCCAGATGTGCGAGCGACTTGTGCATCTTCAGCACGAGCGCGAATCGACCGCCTTCGAGCCCCTCGATCAGCCAGCAGTCCCAGAGCGGTCGGGACCGGTCGAGTCGCGTCGCCGCGATTCGCGACGCGGTGCGGCAAAGCTGTGCGTGATTGCCCGGGCGCGGCAGACTCGACTGTTGCAGGTGGTAGTCGAGGTTGAACTCCTGGTCGTCGACCCAGACCGGATGCCCATCGAGCGGAACCCGGCGGAGCTTCGTGCGCAGGCGTGGCAGCTCGGGCAGGCGGGACAACACGATCTCGCGAATGCGGTCGAAATCGATGCCACCCCCTTCCGTCGCGAGCGGTCCGGCTTCGAAGACGAGGATCATCGCCGTATGCGACCGACGTCGCGAGGACTCCTGGTTGAGGTGGTTCGCGCTCTCTTCCGAGAGTCGCTCGTAGAAGACTCGTGCCACTGGTCCTGCTCCTCTGGCCGCAGACTCTGCCCACGGACTACCGTCGCGTCTCGATTCTGCTGGTGACGCCGGTCGCGACGACGCTCGCCGCCGCGCTCGCTTAATCGCTGTCTCGGGTCGATTCGCTCAGCCCGCCGCACGCTCCTCGCTTGCCTCGTCGAACGCGAAGGGCGCCTCTCCTTCCGCGAAGAGATCCCGGCCGGCGATGCGACGGACGAAGGGTTTGAGATCGGATTTCATCGATGCCAACACGTGCCCCGACGGCAGCCAGGCGATCTCAGGCTTCTGCCAATGGCGCCACAGGGCGCGCGCCTGGTCCGGTCGCGCCACGCGGTCGGCGACGCCGGCATAGATGTAGCGCTTCGAGACCGGCAGGCGCGGCTCGAAGGTGAGCGGCGAGACCGGGTGCATCACCTCGTAGACGAGCCCCCAGTCCGTCTGCAGATCGCCGCCATAGGCCTGGTAGGCCCAGGGCTCGTTGTCCCTCGCCAGCGACGTGAAGTCGACGGCCGGGATCCCGGCGATCACGCAGGCCAGGTCGTCGATGAACGCAGAGGCGAGCGAGACGGTGTAGCCGCCGAGGGAGATGCCGTAGAGACCGACGGGCGCCTCGCTGCGCTGTCGGATCCAATCGACCATCCGGCGAATATCCCAGACGGCCTGGGAGAACATGTGGAGCACGTTGGCGAATTCGGGCTGCAGCAGGCCGCCACCGCTGAAGCGCGTACTCGAGCGGGGCCCATGGAGGGGAAGCACCGGCATCAACACGTTCAGGCCGAGCTCCTCGTGGAGCCAGTCGGCCGCCAATCCGTGGATGTTCGAGGTCGGCTGCCCCATGCTGAAGCCGTGCGTGCAGACGAGCCAGGGTCGATCAGCCCCCTCGTGCTCCATGACGTAGGCGACCGCCGTCCCGTTCTCTTCGTGCGCCAACCATCGCTCGCGACCGGGCTCGCCCGGACTCGGCTCGTATTGACTCTCGAACGTCATCTCGATGTAGTCGGTGCGTCCGCGCATGCTGCTCGAGACACGCGGTACGAGTGTCGGCGCGCGCAGCACCGGCGGCCGCCGGTGGTAGCCGCTCGGATCGTCGTACCAGCCGTTCTGCGCGATGAAGTCGCGCATCGCGAGTAGCTCCTGATGTCCGCGCCGAACCTGCTGCGATTCGGGCACGCCGACGAGCAGGCTGACCAACAGCGAGAACCCACCGTCGATCAGCGCTTCCGCGATGATCCCCGCGTTCGGCTCTACCGCCGGTACGTCGCGATAACGCTGTTCGCGACGCAGCACGGCGGCCGTGTCGTTCGCCATGGCGGCGATCTCGATCGCCGGCGCCGTCAACCATCGAATCAAGCTACTCATCCAACCTCCTGCTGGGCTTCCGTCGGGTCCGCGCAGACCATCCGGAGAAGTCGTCGCACCAGGCGCTCGGAAACACCTTCGGCATCCTGCACGCCGTGCTCGATCGCGCTCACGACCTGCACGCGTGTCATCGCGCGAATCATCTGGGCCGTCTCGGTTGGGTCGTCGTCACAGAAGACGCCGGCCGCGATCCCCTCTCGCAACATCGCTTCGTAGGCGAGCTGCCCCTCGTCCCAGAGCGCGCCCGCGCCTTCGTCTTCCGGCCGCATCGCCCAGGACACGTGGCTGCGCATGTGGATGCGCGACCAGTCCCGATGCTCGAAGAGGAACCGCACGAAGGCACGGGTGCCCGCCACCAGCTGCTCGACCGGCCCCCCGGCCCCGCGACGGGCCCGCTCGACCGCGTCGAACATCGCCTGCCCGCGCGACAGCATGATCGCCTCGTAGAGCTCCCGCTTGCCGGCGAAGCTCGCGTAGACGGTCTTCAACGAGACCCCGGCTTCGGTCGCGATCTCCTGCATGGTGGCCTGATCGAAGCCCTTCTCTCCAAAGACGCATTCGGCGGACTCGAAGATCAGGTCCTGGTACATCCGACTGCGCGCGTCCTCGAGCCGGGAGGGGCCCGACCGAGACGGCACCTCCCGCCTGGCCGTCAGCTTCTGGGTCCGCTTGCCGGCAGTCTTGGCCGCTCGTTTGGCTGTACCCTTGCCGCGTGCACGCTTGCCCCGCGAGGCTCCCTTCGCGGCAGCCGTCTTCACTGACGCCTTCGCCGGCGTCTTCGGGTTCGCCCCTGCGGGACCCGACCCCTTCGCGTCAGTCGGCTTGCTGGTTCCTGTCATTTGCTCGTCTCTCTCGTGACCGGGCTCGTGACCGGGCTCGTGACCAGGCTCGTGACCGGGCTCGTGACCAGCCCCGTGAACGCCCTCGCGACGGTTCTCGCCCCGGCCACCCTGGCGACTCGGCCCACCGGATCCCCCCGGCAGTCGATTGTTGCCTTAATCGTGTCGAATGCTCGCAGCGCCGTAATCGCTACTTCCGACTGGAAAATGATTCGTTGCCGAGCATAGAACACTTGAATCGCTTTTGGAAAATCTTTATTTTCCCCGCTGAAACCAAGAATCGACCGCACTCACGGAGCGCCCCCATGCAACAACTCAGCCCGAACGACGCCGTGTTCCTCTCGATCGAAACCGATGAGCTGCCCGCCCACGTGGGTGGCCTGAGCTTCCTCGAGCCCGTCGCGGGTCACCCCTTCAGCTACGACGCATTCGTCGAGCTGACCCGCGAGCGGATCGCACTCTGCGACCGATTCTCCTGGCGGCTCCAGGAGGTCCCCTTCGGCCTCGATCGACCTTATTGGGTGAGGACGCCCGACTTCGACGTCGCAGATCACCTGAGCCAGATCGCCCTGCCCGCACCCTACAGCGACGAAGCGCTCGCGAAGCTCGTCGGAATGCTCTTCGAGCGACCCCTCGACCGCACCCGACCGCTCTGGGAGATGATCCTGATCGAGGGGCTGCCGGGCGATCGGCGCGTTCTGTTGTGGAAGGTGCATCATTGCCTGATGGATGGTGCGTCGGGCGCGAACCTGAGCGAGCTGATGTACGACCTCGGCCCGGAGCCGGCTGCACGCGAGCGCAACGCGCTCGTCGAGGAAGCGACCGCGGGCGATCCGGTCGCGCCGAGCGAGCTGATCGCGCGCGCGACCCGGAACGCGGCGCGGCTCCCGATCGCTCAATCGCGTCACCTCTTGCGACTCGTTCGTGACCAGCTGACTCGCCGAGAGGAGGAGGCACCAGCCACCGCCCCCGTCGCGCCCTTCAATGGCGTCGTCGGTATGCAGCGCGGCGTCGTCTGGTCTTCCGTGTCCTTCGATGCGGTCAAGCGTCTCAAGGATACGCTCGGCGTCACAGTGAACGACATCGTCCTGTCGATCACGGCGGGCGCGCTGCGCGACTACCTGAAGGAACACGACCGCCTACCCGAAGCGTCGCTCGTCGCGTCCGTTCCGTGCTCGCTGCGCAAGGCGGACGACAAGCGGATGGGAAACCAGGTCTCCGAGCTCGCCGTGCGATGGTCGACGGATATCGCCGACCCGATCGAGCGCGTGCTGCGGATCCACGACGACGCCGATCACGCGAAGCGTCGCGCGAAGAACGGCGAATCGCTCGACATGATCAAGATGATGGGCGATGCGCTCCTGCCGGGTGCGCTCCAGCTGATGATCCGCGGCGCGTCGATTGCGGCCGACAAGATGCCGCTACCGGCGAACGCGGTCGTCTCGAACGTGCCGATGACACCCTTTCCGCTCTACTGCGCGGGGATGAAGATCGCCAAGGCGATCCCGATCTCGCTGCTGGCGCCGACGCAGGGTATGAACATCACCGTGCTCACCTACTGCGGCGAGATGCATTTCGGGATCGTCCACGATCCCGAGCTGCTGCCCGAGCCCTGGTCCCTGGCCGGACGGATCGAGAAGAACCTCCAGGTTCTCCAGCAGGCGGTAGACGAACAGATCGAAGGCGATCCGTTCTGACCGCCGTTCACGGATCGTCTCGAGACACGTCGATCAGACCTTCGTCCCGCTCGAGACTCCGCTCGATCCAGCGGCGGTAGACCGATTCCGGCTGGGCCCCGATCACGATTGCCTCGTTGTCGATCCGTCGGATCGCGGGGACGCCACTGGCGCCGAGGCGCCGGGCCTCGGCGTGCTCCCGACGTGCTTCGTCTGCGAGCACGGGGTCCCGTGCCCGCTCGAAGTCGGCCAGGGGGAGATCGCATTCGAGCCAGATCTCGCGCAAGACCTCGAACGAGGAGATGTCACGACTCTCGGAGAAGTAGGCGCTCATCAGGCGCAGGTGGATCCGCGCGAATCCGGCCTCGGAGACGAGCCGCGCCGCCTTCGCGACGCAATGAGCCGGGACGCTATGCGAAGGCGGTGGATCGTTCGAAGCCCAGGGGTTGAATTCGCCCGCATCCGGCTCGGCTGCCGGCCGCGTCCAGGACTCCGTGTAGCGGCGAAACCGGATGGGATCGCGCTCGCCGCGCGCGACCGGACGAAGGAGGTAGCTCTGCCAACGGATTTGGACGCGCCCACCGAAGTCCGCTCTGAGGCGTTCGAGCCGACGCGCCGCATTCCAGCACCAGGGACAGAGATAGTCGGACCACGCAACGAACCCGACGGCGCGCGACACCGGGGGACGGCTCAGCTCGCGGGCTCGAAACGACCGTAGCCGCCACGAAAGAAGAGCAGCGGCTCACCTTCGTGAACCTGCGCCTCCTCGATCTCGCCGACGCAGAGCACGTGATCCCCGGCCTCGTGCCACCCGACGAGTCGGCAGTCGAGATTCACGAGTGCGCCGACGAGCAGCGGTGCACCGGTCTTGGCCTCGAAGGTCTCGACGCCCTCGAAGCGCTTGAACTCGTCTTTCTTGGACGCGAAGCGATTGGAGAGGGAATCCTGGTCGCTTCGCAGGACGTTGACGCCGAAGCAGCGTCCCCGCTCGATCACACCGGTCGTGACCGACGTCTTGGCGGCGCAGACCAGGGCGAGCGGGGGATCGAGTGATGCCCCGCTGAAATCGGACACGGTCATGCCGTGGATCTGATCGCCGGCGCGCGAAGTGATGATCGTGACACCGCTCGCCCAGGAGCCCATCGCGGCTCGAAACTCGTCTGCGTCTATCGCCATCCGCCCTCCCACCTTTCGCGCGACCCGCGTCGGACGCGCTCGATTCTACACGGGTGGGATCCGCGCCGCTCAGGTGGGTGGGGCCGCGTCTCCCCTGGCAGCGTCGCGTCGCGCACCCTGCTGCAGGAAGGCCAACACGTAGGGCCCGACGACGTCGAGCGGGCGGATCCCGGGCGCGAGCTCCGCCGCCAATCCGTAGAGCAGCGAGAACGCCCTGCCCCACGCCACCAGACCGTCCGGCAGCCGAAAGCTCTGCAACATCCAGAGATGCTCGCGCATCCGCGCGAAATACTCCCCGAAATCGAGCTCGCTCAGCTCGGCGGGCGTGAGGTTGTAGTAGGCGGGGTCGAAGGAGATGCGAGCGAGCGAGCGAGCGGGCTCGCGATCCCTCTCCGCCAGGATCCCGATCTGGATCATGCTGTCGACCCAGAGCGCCTCGTTGCGCGTCACGGCGGCCAACACGTTCTGCCGGATGCCATCCATGATCTGTGGGTCGATTTCCTGGTTCATCCCGAAATCGATGATCGCAACGCGGCCGGACTCGTCGACGAGCAGGTTTCCCGGATGGGGATCACAGTGGAAGAAGTTGTCGCGGAACATCTGGTGCAGAAAGGCGCGCGTCGCCACCTCGACGGCTGCCTGGAGGTCGATGCCGCGCGCCTCGAGGGCGGCCCGATCGTTGATCTTGTCGCCCTCGATGAACTCCATCGTGAGGACCCGACGCGCAGAGGTCTGCCATTCGATGTGCGGGATTCGGACGCGCGCGAAGAGCTCGGGATCGTTCGCGAGATTGGCCGCCACGCGCTCCGCCGCCCTGCCCTCCGCGATGTAGTCCATCTCGCCCCGGATCGAGCGCGCGAGCTGGGCGTGGATCGAGAGCAGGTCGGGCGGCACGAAGCGATCGAAGAGCCAGAGCGCGAGCCTGGCCATGCGCAGGTCGACCGCAACCGATCGTTCGACATCCGGATAGAGCACCTTGACGGCGACGTCCTTGCCACTCCGGTCACGCGCGCGGTGGACCTGACCGAGACTGGCTGCCGCCACGGGCTCGCGCTCGATCGATTCGAAGAGCTCCGCAGTCGAGCGGCCGAGCTCCTGCTCGATCTGGTAGTCGATCTCCGCGAAGGGATGGGGCGGCACGCGATCCTGCAGTCGTACCAGCTCCGCGGTCATCGCGTCCGGAATCACGTCGACCCGGAGACTCGCGACCTGCCCGAGCTTGATGAGTCCGCCCCGAAATGTCGCGGCGATCCGTACGAAACGGGCCGCAAAACGCCGATCGAGCTCTTCGATCCAGAGGGCATCGCGGGCGAGCCAACCGCGGCGCACGGCTCGATGGAGTACGTAGACCCAACCGGCGTGGACGATCAGGCTCCCCAGTACGAGTGCGCGTCGGATCAGGGTCGAGCGACGGATCCGGAAGCTCGGCCTTCCCGCCTCACTCAACGCGGCGTCTGCGACGGACTCGGTGCGGCGTTCATCGACCGAACCCGCTTCGCCTTCGGAATCGTCTCGCCGGGCGCCTGCTGGCGCTCCGAGCCCGCCTTCGATCGCTTGCGATCCCGCAGCGGCTGCGGCTTTCCGCGGGGCTCCAGACGGATTTCGATGCGCCGGTTGCGAGCGCGATTCTCGGCACTCGAGTTCGGCGCGACCGGGTCGTTCGGGCCGAGCGAGACCGCCGCCAGGCGATCGCCGGGGACCCCCCTCTCCTCGAGCAGCCGCACGACGCGCGCGGCGCGCGCCGCCGCCAGCTCCCAATTCGTCGGGAAGCGTCGCGAGAGGCTCCCGCGGATCGGGCGATCGTCGGTGTGACCGCGAACCTCGATGAAGTCGTCGAGGCTCTTGAGCTGACCGGCGACCTTGACGAGCACCTCGCGACCGATCCGATCGAGCTCCGCCGAGCCCGACGCGAACAAGACGTCGTCGGAGACGTTCAGTCGGATTCCGTCGCGAAGCCGCTCGATCTCGATCTGACCCGAGGAGACCTCGGCCTCGAGATCCATCACCATCTCGTCATAGGTGGATTGCAGGGCCGCGATCTCCGCCTCGCGCGCCGCCAGGGCGGACGCCGTCTCCATCAAGGCCCGCTTCTTCTGGCCGAGGTCGGCATCGAGCTTCTTCGCCTGCGCTTCGAGCTCGGTCAGGTTGCTCGCCAGGCGTGTCCGCACGACGCGCTCGTCCTCGTAGGACTCCTGCGCTTCGTAGAACTGTTCCTGCAGACTGTTCCGCTCGATCTCGAGCCGCTCGACCTTCGTCTCGAGCGCCTCGCGTTGGCGATCGAGCGCGGCGTGCTCGGCGCGCAACGCATCGTATGCCGTGCGCGTCACACAGCCCGAAAGGCCCGACACGAGAGCCACGCCGAGCACGATCAGCCACAAGGGTCGCGCGCCAGTCCGCGCGCATCGGATTCGCGACACGAGATGAGCCCCCCGATTCATGACGCCGGTCGCGTGCCTCAGCCGAGCGTGAGGTCGAGCGCCTCGTCGATCGTCCCGACGAAGCAGAGCTCGAGGCCCTCGAGCAACGGCTGGCTGATCTCCTCGACGTCCCGCCGATTCCGCTCGGGCAGGACGACACGCTCGATCCCGGCTCGTTTCGCCGCCAGCACCTTCTCTTTCACGCCGCCAACCGGTAGCACTTTCCCCCGCAAAGTGATCTCGCCGGTCATCGCGACCCGCGGTCGTACGCGTCGACCCGTCAGGAGTGATGCGAGTGCGGTCACCATCCCGACGCCGGCCGACGGCCCGTCCTTCGGAACGGCACCCTGCGGCACGTGGACGTGGACGTCGTGTGACTCGAACTGGTTGGGCTCGAGCTTGTACTCGTCGGCGTGATTGCGTAGCCAGGAACGCGCCGCCTCGACGGATTCGCGCATCACGTCCCCCATCGAGCCCGTCAGCTTCAGGTGTCCCTTGCCCGGCATCCGAGTCGCCTCGATGAAGAGGATGTCGCCCCCGGTCGGCGTCCACGCCAATCCGACCGCGACCCCCGGCACCATGTCGTCCTCGGCCAGCTCCGGCTCGGCCTTGATCGGCCCGAGCAGCTCGTGCACGGCCTCCTCGTCGATCTCGATTTTTTCGGGTGCCGTTCCCTCGGCCACCTGACGAGCGACCTTGCGACAGACGGCACCGATCTCACGCTCGAGGTTGCGCACGCCAGCCTCGCGCGTGTAGCGCTCGATGATGCGTTGGATCGCACCGTCGGTCAGCTGGAAGTCGACCCCGCCGATTCCGTTTCGCACCACCTGGCGCGGAATCAAGAAGCCCTTGGCGATCTCGACCTTCTCTTCGAGCGTATAGCCGGGTAGCTCGATCACCTCCATTCGATCGCGCAATGCGGGCGGAACCGTATCCATCACGTTGGCCGTCGCGATGAAGAGCACCTGGGAGAGATCGATCGGCACCTCGAGATAGTGATCGCTGAACTCGGAATTCTGCTCGGGGTCCAGTACCTCGAGCAGGGCCGACGAGGGATCGCCGCGACCATCCGCACCCACCTTGTCGATCTCGTCCAACACGATCACCGGATTGCGCGTCCCGGCCTTGCGCAATCCCTGGACGAAGCGACCGGGCAAGGCGCCCACGTAGGTGCGGCGATGGCCACGAACCTCGGCCTCGTCACGCACACCACCGAGCGAGATCCGCACGAATTGGCGTCCGAGGGCGCGCGCGACCGACTTCCCGAGCGAGGTCTTGCCCGTCCCGGGCGGCCCGGCAAAGCAGAGAATCGGCCCCTTCAGGTCGCGCTTGAGCGACAGGACGGCGATGTACTCGACGATCCGATCCTTGATCTTCTCGAGCCCGAAATGATCCGCATCGAGCACCTCACGAGCGGCTTCGACGTCGAGCACGTCCTCGGACGTCTCGTTCCAGGGAAACGCGATCATCCACTCGAGGTAGTTCCGGATCACGGCGTGCTCGGCGGCCGCCGATGGGGTCTGCGCGAAGCGTTCGAGCTCGCGCGTCGCCTGCTTGAGCGCCTCTTCGGGCATACCGGCGGCCTCGATCTCGTTGCGCAGGCGCTCGACCTCCTCCTCGTCGTCCTCCCCTTCGCCGAGCTCGCGTCGAATCGCATCGAGCTGCTGACGCAGCATGTACTCGCGCTGCGTCTTGCCCATCTCGTTCTGGACCTTCTGCTTGATCTCGGTCTCGATCTGGAGCGCCTCCGTCTCCTTCGAGAGCTGATCGAGCACGAGTCGCAGGCGGATTCGAACGTTTCTCGCCTCGAGGATCTGCTGCTTGCCGGCGACGTCGAGATCGAGGTTGGATGCGACCAGATCGGCCAGCTTCGACGGGTCGTCGAGGTTCGCGACGAGAACCTGGAGCTCGTCGGACAGACGCGAGCTCTCGGAGACGAGGGTGCTGAACTGCTGGGCAACGCTGCGCACGAGCGCCGTCATCTCGACCGACGCCTCGTCGTCCTCCGTGGTCGCGTCGTCGTCTCCGACCTCCTCGATTCGGGAGATCTCCGCACGCAGGAAGGGCTCGCTTGCCGTAAATCGGCCCAGCTCCACGCGGGCCACACCCTGCACGAGCAGCCGGTACGAGTCGTCCGGGAACTTGAGCATCTTGACGATCCGCAAGACCGTTCCCACGGAATAGACGTCGTCCGCCCCCGGCGGTCCGGCGACGTCGCGTTTGACGGCCGTGCAGACCATCAAGCGATCCGGCCGCACGAGTACGTCGTCGATCAGGCGCTGCGAGGCCGGCGTATTCACCAACAGGGGTGAGAGCAGGTACGGAAACAGGACCGTGTTCTTGAGCGGCAGCACGGGCAGCTCGTCCGGCAGCTGGGTCAGCTCGTCGACCTCGTCATCCGGACCGCTCCCGACCTGGATCTCCATGCCGCCCAGCTGCTCTTCGAAATCGCTCTCGTCTTCTTCCATCGGCTCCATCCCCCGCAATCGTTGCTCGACTGCCGGGCCTGCTCGCCTACCGCATGACCGTTCGGCCGCTACCGCTTTCCGCCTGCTCTCGTCGACGCGTCGGCTCCCGTACGGGCAACGCGCGCGTCCGCTGCACTCGACGCCGAGCTCATTGAGACTCGATCTCGAGCGTCTTCTTTCCTTCGTCCCGCTTGGGAATCCGCACCTCGAGAAACCCATCTTCGAGCCGTGCCCGCACCCGGGCGGGGTCGAAGCGGGCGTCGATCGGGATCTCGCGTTCGAAGGGACCGAACGAGATCTCCATCTGCTGCAGCCGATCGATCGGCCCGCTCGACGGCGCGCGTCGGATGCCGCGCAGCCGCAGGACCGAGCCCTCGACGTTCACCCGCAGGTCGTCGCCGCTCACCCCGGCGACCTCGAAGCGCACGATCACGTCCGACGCCGTCTCGAAGACATCGGCCGAGGGCTGCCAGCGATCTCCGCGCAGGCGATCCGGAAACTCCCCGTAGAGCTCGGCGAGTGGATGCCGCCGGCTCTTCTCAGGAATCGTCGTTCTCCTGGGTGAACTCGGCGTCGATGACGTCGTCGTCCCCCCCACCGCCGGTGCTGCCGGCCTCGCCGCCAGCCCCCGCCGAGGGGCCCGCGTCTGCGCCTGCCGCCTCGCTCTTGTAGAGCTTCTCGGCAACCTTGTGCAGCTCGGTCTCCACCCGCTGTCGCGCGGCATCGAGCTTCGCGACATCGCCCGACTCGAGATCCGCCTTGGCGTCCGTGAGGGCCGCCTCGATCGAGGTCTTCTCGGCGTCGTCGAGCTTCTCGGCGTTCTCTGCGATCGTCTTCTCGGCCTGATAGATCAGGCTATCGAGCTGGTTCTTCTTCTCGATCCCCTCGCGTCGCTCCTTGTCGGCGCTGGCATTCGCCTCGGCGTCGTTCACCATCCGCTCGATCTCGCCCTGATCGAGTCCGCCGCTGCCCTCGATCCGGATCGACTGCTCCTTGCCCGACGCCTTGTCCGTCGCACTGACTGCGAGGATGCCGTTCGCGTCGATATCGAAGGTGACCTCGACCTGTGGCACGCCACGCGGCGCAGGCGGGATCCCGTCGAGGATGAAGCGACCGATCTCGCGATTGTCGGCGGCCATCTCGCGCTCGCCCTGGAGCACACGGATCTCGACCTGTGGCTGGTTGTCGGCCGCCGTCGAGAAGGTCTGCTGGGCCTTCGTCGGGACCGTCGTATTGCGTTCGATCAGCTTCGTCATGACCCCACCGAGCGTCTCGATTCCGAGCGAGAGCGGTGTCACGTCGAGCAGCAGCACGTCCTTGACGTCTCCCGCCAGAACGCCGCCCTGGATCGCCGCGCCGATCGCCACGACCTCGTCGGGGTTCACGGTCTGGTTCAGCTCCTTGCCGAAGAGCTCCTGCACCTTCTGCTGGACGAGCGGCACGCGGGTCGAGCCACCGACCAACACGACCTCGTCGATCTCGCTCGCCTTGAGCCCGGCGTCGGCCAGGGCCTTGCGGCAAGGCTCGAGGCTGCGATCGACCAGGTCGTCGATCAGCTGCTCGAACTTCGAGCGGGTCAGCTTGAGCGTGAGGTGCTTCGGTCCGGACTGATCCGCCGTGATGTAGGGCAGATTGATGTCGCTCGCCTGCGCGGTCGACAGCTCGATCTTCGCCTTCTCCGCCGCCTCGCGGAGCCGCTGGAGCGCCATCGGGTCCTTGCGCAGATCGATGCCCTGATCCTTCTGGAACTCCTCGACCAGGTAGTCGATCACGCGCTGATCGAGGTTGTCGCCGCCCAGGTGGGTATCCCCGTTGGTCGCCTTCACCTCGACCACGTTCTCACCGACCTCGAGAATCGAGATGTCGAAGGTGCCGCCACCGAAGTCGAAGACGGCGATCTTCTCGTCCTCTTTCTTGTCGAGTCCGTAGGCGAGCGCCGCGGCGGTCGGCTCGTTGATGATGCGCTTGACGTCGAGGCCCGCGATCTTGCCCGCGTCCTTGGTCGCCTGACGCTGGGCGTCGTTGAAGTACGCCGGGACGGTGATCACGGCGCCCGTCACGGTCGTTCCCAGATACGCCTCGGCGGCGGCCTTCAGCTTGCCGAGGATCATCGCCGAGATCTCGGGCGGTGCGAACGTCTTGTCGTCGATCTTGATCGCGACGCTGCCGTCCTTGCCCTC
Organism: Myxococcota bacterium; assembly: GCA_965223565.1. Lineage (GTDB taxonomy): Bacteria > Myxococcota_A > UBA9160 > UBA9160 > UBA4427 > UBA4427. Next base: position 139,477 of record CBDCWV010000017.1, read on the forward strand.
GACGATCTCGTAGGGCACGAGGCCCTTCTCCTCCGGCACCTCGGAGAGGCGACGACCCATGAAGCGCTTGACGGAGTAGACGGTCTTCGTCGGATTCGTGACGGCCTGGCGCTTGGCGATCGCGCCGACCAGCCGCTCGCCGTCGTCCGCGAAGCCGACGACGGAAGGCGTCGTGCGGCCCCCCTCCTCGTTCGCGATCACGGTCGGCTGGCCGCCCTCCATGACCGCCACCACGGAATTCGTCGTTCCCAGATCGATGCCGATGATCTTTCCTTCGCCTGCCATGCTCGTCGCCCCTTCTCTCTGTCCTGTCTCTCTCGCTCGCGGTCACGCGCTCTCTCGCTCGCGCGGATGCGCGAGCGGGTCGCTCCGTCAGAGCCTGACGAAGCACGGATCAGCCCCCCGGTTGACTTCCGTCGGGGAAACTGGGGCCGGGGACCCGGCTGTCAATCCGACGCCAGCAATATTTCGGCGCTCGACCGAGCGGCGGCTCGGGCCCGATCTGTGACGGAGAGCACGGCCTGCGAGTCCAGATTGCAGTGGAATCCCTTCGCCTCGTGCGAGGCCCCGACCCCGCGCCGCGCGAACCCGGTCCCGGCGCACGGGGTCTGCTCGAGGTGGGCTGCAGCCGGGATCGGCGCGCCGGCGAGCGACCGGCGGATGTGATGAAAGATCTCCAGTAACCGCCTGAATCTCCGATGGTTTGAATGGAGATGGTGTCGGGGCCCGGCTATATTGCGCCGGCTCCGGAATCGTCGCCCGAGCGAGCCCGTGGCCTGGCACGAACGGCTTCGCGTGAGCGAGCCGGCGGCGAGGCGCGGACGGCGGAAGGACGAGGAACGGAATGGGTCCCTGGCTGATCAAGGCACTCAATCTCGGGCTGCTGCTGGCGAGCTGCTTTCTGGTCGCCGACATCGTGACCGAGATCGGGGCCGAGGCCCTCGAGCCCGACCGGGTCCAGACTCCCGCCGAGCGCGTCGAGCGGGTTGCGACCGCGCCGAGCGCGGCACCGTCGAAGATCCTCGAACGCAACCTCTTCGGTGCCCAGCTCGCGGGCGAGGTCCAGATCACGCTCGAGGACGAGGAGCAGAGCGAGCCCCTCACGGCGACCAAGCTCCCCCTGCGGTTGCTCGGCACTGCGGCCGCAAGCCGCGAGGAACGCTCGCGCGCCGCGATCGAAGACGAAAAGACGAAGAAGCATCTCGTCGTCGGCGTCGGCGATCCACTCGAGGGCCATCGGCGCGTGAGCGTCAAGGCGATCGAGCGCAGCCGCGTGATCCTCGACAACGCCGGACGGCCCGAGGAGCTCGCGCTGCACGAAGACGACCCCAATGCGCGACCCCGTGCCCGTCCGCGTCGCAATGCGCGCCAGGCGCGTCGCTCGCCCCGCGCGCAGAACGCGTCACTCAACGACCGTTTGAAGGCGCTCGGCGGCGAGGACGGTCAGGGCATCTCGAAGATCCTCTCCTCGGCGCGCATCGTGCCGCACTACCAGGACGGCGAGATGCTCGGCATGAAGGTCGATTCGATCAAGAGCGACAGCGTCTTCGAGCGCGTCGGTCTCGAGAACGGCGACGTCATCACCGAGGTGAACGGCATCGTGATCGACCGCCTCGAGGCGACGAGCGCCATCTTCGACGAATTCGCCAGCGCCGATGAGATCAGCGTATCGGCCACCCGCGGCAACGAAGCCGTCATCCTCTCGGCTTCGGCCAGCGAGATCATGGAGCAGCAATAGCGTGCGCCCGCAGCATTCCTTCGACTCGACGATTGCCCGCCTCGCCCGACCGGTCGCGACCGCCGCGGATCGGACCCCGGCGCACCACGCGGCGAACCGGTCGCGCCTGCACGCCCGCTACGCCCTCCGCGCGCTCGCGGCCTGCGCGCTCGGCCTCGCCGTCGGATTCGCCGCCGATTCCGCTCAGGCCCAGCGCGGCGCGAGCGAGCGACCGGCGGCCGTCGGCGAAGAGGAGCTCGTGACGCTCGACTTCAACGACGTCGAGCTTCCCGTCGTCGTCGACACGATCTCGCGCATGACCGGCTACAACTTCATCTATGACGATCGCGTGCGCGGCCGCGTCACGATCGTCTCGCCGACCCAGGTGACCGTCGATCAGGCCTTCGCCGTCTTCGAGTCCGTGCTCAAGGTGAAGGGCTTCTCGCTCGTACTCGGCCCGGGGGATACCTACAAGATCATTCCGATTCGCGACGTCAAGGAATCGAGCATCGATACGATCAAGGACAACCGGCCCTCCCCCAATCGCGATCGCTTCGTGACCCGCCTGGTGCCGCTGCGATTCATCGACGCCGAGGCGATCACCCAGACGATCAAGCCTCTGATCTCGAAAGACGCCTCGCTCGTCGCCTACGAGGCGACCAACACGATCATCGTGACCGACAGCGAGAGCAATATCCGGCGTCTGCTCTCGATCCTCGATGCGATCGACGTCGAGAGCTATCGCCAGGAATTGACGGTCATCAAGATCGAGCACGCCGACGCGAATACGCTGGCCGAGCAGCTCTCGGAGATCTACGGCGCGGAGGTCGCCTCGGCCTCCGGCGGCTCGACCGCGGCCCAGCGGCGCGCGCGCTCGCGACGCCGCACCTCGACGACGACGAACGGCACGTCGGAGAAGGCCGGCGCGATCGGGCCGACGGTGCGGATCCTGCCCGACGAGCGCACGAACTCGCTGCTCGTGCTGGCGTCGCGTCAGCAGACGGCCGACATCCGTGGCCTCGTCCGCAAGCTCGACATCGAGGTGACGGGCGAAGGCCGAATCCAGGTCTACTACCTGCGCCACGCCGATGCCGAGGAGCTCTCGGAGACGCTCAACTCGCTGGTCGGCAGCGGCGGCGGGGGGGGCGCCGGCGGTCGCTCGTCGATCCCGGGCGCCGCCTCGAACGCGCAGAACATTCGCTCCGCCGTGACGCCGCTCGACGAGGGCATCACGGTGACCGCCGATCCCGCGACGAACGCGCTCGTGATCAAGGCCAGCAAGGAAGGCTACGAGACGCTCAAGAAGGTGATCGAGAAGCTCGACATCTCGCGACCACAGGTGCTGGTCGAGGCGCTGATCGTCGAGGTCGACGTGACCGACTCGCTCAACCTCGGCTTCGATGCGGCGTTCCGGCTCGTCAATGGCGACACGGATCTGCTCTTCCAGACCGGCTCGGCCTTCATTCCCGGCGCCTCGGCCTTCACGCTCGCGCAGGCGTTGCGCTCGGGCACCCACAGCGACCCGAGCCAGGCCTTCAACGGCGGTGTCGCCCCGGACAGCAACGGCTCGAGCGTCGGCATCGGCGTGCGCGCCGACGCCTCCGACAAGGACGTCAACATCGTCTCCGCCCCGCATATCCTGACCTCGGACAACGAGGAGGCCGAGATCATCATCGGCGACAACATCCCGATCGTGACGGGTCGAACCGAGGCCGCGACGGGTAACGCAGACGCCCTCTCGCAGGCGGTCAACGTCGACCGCCAGGACGTCGGCGTCACGCTCCGCGTCACGCCGCAGATCAGCGAGGGCGACACGCTCCGGCTGAACATCTTCCAGGAGATCACGGAGGTCTCGCCGAATCCCGAGGTCGGCGCTGCGAACGAGGTCGGCGTCGCGCTCAGCAACCGCAAGATCGAGAACACGGTCGTCGTGAACGACGGCGAGACGGTCGCGATCGGCGGGCTGATCGACGAGAGCTTCACCGATAACGAGAGCGGCGTGCCCTTCCTGCGCGACATCCCGTTCTTCGGCTGGTTCTTCAAGACGAAGCAAGAGGAGCTGCGCAAGACGAACCTGCTGATCTTCTTGACGCCGCATATCATCCGCAACGCCGACGACCTCGAGCGGGAGACGATCCGCAAGCGCCTCGAGCTGGAAGACCGGCTCGGCGACGAGGACGACTTCCCGGAGCTCGCCAATCTCGACCGCCCCTCGTCGAGTCGCTCCTTCGCCGTCGCCGAAGAGCTCGCGCGCCACAGCGGGCGCTACCCGATCGATCGCATGCGCGAGCTCGAGGAGGCCCGGGCGGCGAAGCGCGCCGAGGCCGAAGACGAGGCCGAGCGCCGCGAGGCGATCGGACGCCGCCAATACGCCGTCCAGGTCGCTACCTTCGTCGACGAGATCGAGGCGACCGAGGCGCTCACCCGGCTCGTCGATGCGGGCTACGACGGTACGCTGATCTCGAGCGACTCGAAGGGGCGCATCGTCTTCACGATCCAGGTGGGACCCTTCGACGACCTCTGGGAGGCCGATCGCACGGCCGAGACCCTCGACGAAGCCTACGGCTACGAGTCGTCCGTGACGCTCTTGCGAGGAGAGTCGCCATGAGTCGCGAATTTCTGGTCGACCCGAGCGAGGAGCCCGGTGATGGGCTGAGCCCCGACGCCGCGGCCGACGAGCAGGCCCGACGCGCGGCGGCCCAGGCGGCGGGTGTCGCGCCCTCACCCTCACCCTCGTCGCGGAGCCGACCGGCGGGGCGCGGCGCCGAGAGCCTCGAACTCGGCGACATCCTGCTGCGCGAGACGCGCCTCACGCCGGAGCAGCTCGAGACCGCCCGCCAACGCCAGGCGGAGAGCCACGAGCGGCTGGCCGACGTGCTCGTCGAGGAGGGCTTCCTGAACGCCGACGAGGTGCTGCACGCGCTCGGCCACCAGCAGGGGCTCGCCGTCGTCTCCGCGATCGACCCCGAGGAGGTCGATGAGACGCTGCTCGCGGCCGTGCCGATCACGTTCGCCAAGCAACATCGCGTGCTGCCGCTCGCCTGGGCGTCGGAGGGCGTGCTGCGCGTCGCCGTGGCGGACCCGCTCGAGGTCGCGCCGCTCGACGATCTGCACCTGCTCTTCGACGGCGCCGAGATCGATCTCGTGCTGGCGCGCGAGCCGGTGATCCTGAACGCGATCAACGTCGCCTACGACCGCGGCGTCACCTCGACCGACCAGCTCGCCGAGGAGGCCGAGGACGATCTCGACGCGCTGGCGACCGAGATCAGCCACGAGCCGAAGGACCTGCTCGAATCGACCGACGACGCGCCGATCATCCGGCTGGTCAACTCGATGATGCAGCACGCGGTCAAGGAGCGCGCGAGCGATATCCATATCGAGCCCTTCGAGCACGAGATCCGGGTGCGCTTCCGGATCGACGACGTGCTCTACGAGCCCATGAAGCCGCTCCCGCGCGCACTCCAGGCCGCGATCGCGTCGCGCATCAAGATCATGGGCAATCTCGACATCGCCGAGAAACGCCTGCCCCAGGACGGCCGGATCCGGCTCAAGATCGCGGGGCGCGACTACGACGTGCGGCTCTCGACCGTGCCCGTGGCCCACGGCGAACGCCTGGTCCTACGCCTGCTGCCCGATACCCAGGAGCTGCTCGATCTCGAGAAGATCGGCTTCAGCGAGTCCCAGCTGGCCGCCCTCGATCGCATCATCCGGCGCCCGAACGGCATCTTCCTCGTCACGGGACCCACCGGTAGCGGCAAGACGACGACGCTCCACGCCGCACTCGCCAAGATCAACGGCCCGGACAAGAACATCATCACGATCGAGGACCCGGTCGAGATCACGCAGCAGGGCGTCGGCCAGATCGAGGTCAATCCCAAGATCCAGCTCTCGTTCGCGACCGGCCTGCGCGCGATCCTGCGCCAGGATCCCAACGTCGTACTGGTCGGCGAGATCCGCGACAAGGAGACGGCCGAGATCGCGATCCAGGCCTCGCTCACGGGCCACCTCGTGCTGTCGACGCTGCATACGAACGACGCGGCGAGTGCGCTGACGCGGCTCGTCGACATGGGCGTCGAGCCCTTCCTGGTCGGCTCGTCGCTCGTCGCCGTCCTCGCCCAGCGCCTCGTCCGCGTGCTGTGTCAGGAGTGTCGCGAGGCCTATACGACGACCGACGAGGAGCTGCGCGAGATCGGCGTCAAGCCGCCGGGCCGACCGGTCACGCTCTACCGGGGAACCGGCTGCGCGGCCTGCAGCCATACGGGCTATCGCGGTCGAATCGGCATCTTCGAGCTGATGACGATCGACGACGAGATCCGCTCACTCGTCAGCCAGAACGTCGATGCCAAGACGATCAAGGCGGCGGCGACGCGCAAGGGCATGGGCACGCTGCGCGCCGATGGTGCGCGCAAGGTCCTGGCGGGGCGCACCTCCGTCGCGGAGGTGATCCGCGCGACCGAGGAAGAAGGCAGCGCGGCCCAGGTCTAGCAGCCCGCGTCCGCGCCCCGGGTTGGACGCGGTCAACGGCCCGCGGAGAGCGCCGGGTTGGATGCGGTCAACGGCCCGCGGAGAGCGCCGGGTTGGATGCGGTCAACGGCCCGTGGAGAGCGCCGGGTTGGATGCGGGCAACGGCCCGTGGAGGATGAAGAGGGACCGTGCCGGTCTACGCCTACAAGGGTGTCAACCAGTCGGGCAAGCCGACCCGCGGAACGATCAGCGCCGAGGGCGCGCGAGCGGCGCGCGCACAGATGCGTGCGGCTGGCGTCTTCCTCACCGAGATCGCCGAAACGACCGCGACGGCAGGCCAGAAGGCCGGAGCCGCGGAGGGCACGGGCCGCTTCAACTTCGAGATCCGCCTGCCCCAGCGCATCCCCGGCATGGAGCGCGCCATGGCGACGCGCCAGCTCGCCACACTCGTGTCGGCGGGCGTCCCGCTGGTCGAGGCGCTCTCGGCCCTCGTCGAGCAGACGGAACATCGCGCTCTGCGCGACGTCTTCGCGCGCGTGCGCGACCGCGTGAACGAGGGCTCGTCACTCGCGGACGCGCTCGTCGCGACCGGCCGCTTCGACAATCTCTACGTCTCGATGGTGCGGGCCGGCGAGGCGAGCGGCGCGCTCGAGGCCGTGCTCACGCGGATCGCCGACTACCTCGAGGATCAGGTGCGGCTCAACAACCGCGTGCTCTCGATCATGACCTACCCGCTCTTCATGTTGGTCTTCGCGGCCGTCGTCGTCGGCGTGATGGTCACCCTCGTGCTGCCCCAGATCACGGAGCTGCTGATCTCGCAGGATCTCGAGCTGCCCTGGTACACCGAGCTCGTGATCGGCAGCTCCGACCTGCTGCGGGGCTATTGGTGGCTGATGCTGCTGGCGCTCGTCGGATTCGCGCTCGTCTACCGCGCCATCGGCCGGACCGAGGGGGGCCGGCATTTCCTGGATCGTTTCTGGCTGCGCTTTCCGATCATCGGCCGTGTGATCCGATTCCTGGCGATCGCCCGCTTCACGCGCACGCTCGGCTCCCTACTCGCCAGCAGCGTCAATATCGTGCAGGCCCTGAACATCGCGCGACACGTCGCGAACAATGCCGTCTTCGAGCAGGCCGCGGACGACGCGAGAGAGAGCATCCTCGAAGGGGCGGCGCTCGCGAGTCCGCTCCGCGCGAGCGGCCAGTTTCCGCCGCTCGTGACCACGATGGTCGAGGTCGGCGAGCGTTCGGGCGAGCTCGAGGGCATGCTGATCAAGGTCGCCGACACCTACGAGGAGCAGGTCGAGACGAGCGTGACCCGGCTCACCTCCCTGCTCGAGCCCATCCTCATCCTCGTCATGGTCGGCATCGTCGGCGTCATCATCATGGCGGTACTGATGCCGATGCTGCAGCTGACCGAGAGCATCGGATAGAACCGAGACGCGTCGACTATCATCGAATCTCGGAGCCTGAACCGCTCGAGCCAAGACAATTCGCCCCACTGGAGAATTCTCGTCATGAAAGTAGACATCCCGTTCGCACCCGGAGAGGCGCGCCGACCCGAAATCGAGCCCCCCGATCGACACGCGGCCCGACCGACCGAATGCGCCGACGTGGAGCGCCGCCAAGCGGCGGGCTTCACGCTGATCGAGATCATGGCGGTCGTCGTGATCATGGGCATGTTGATGGGCGTGCTCGCCGTCGGAATCGCGGGCCAGCTCGAGCAGGCCGAGAAGAAGACCGCCCGTGGCCAGATCACGCGGATCGAGCAGGCGCTCGAGTTCTATCGCCTGGACAACCGTCGCTTCCCGACCGATGACCAGGGTCTCGAAGCGCTGGTCAGCAAGCCGAGCGCGCCACCGGTTCCCAAGGACTACAACCCGGCGGGCTACATCAAGCCCGAGGCGCTCGAGGATCCCTGGGGCCAGCCCTTCCAGTACCGCATGCCGGGTCAGCACAACCCCTACACCTTCGATATCTGGTCGCTCGGACCCGATGGTGTCGAAGGGGGCGACGACATCCAGAACTGGGCGGGTGGCGAAAGCGACGCTTGAAGGCGGTCGAGCGGTCACGCGCGAATCGCCCGATTTCGCCGCAGAGCGCGTCGATCCCGTCCAAGAGGCAGGCGCAAGAATGACTCCCATGCGCGCACGCGACGATCGACGAGCGGTTCGAAAACGCGAGGGCTTCACCCTGATCGAGATGATGGCCGTCGTGGCGATCATCGTGATGGTCTTCTCGATCGGCATTCCGATGCTCGGCGGCAGCGACTGGGACCCGCTCGAGGACGAAGCCGAGACGCTGGCCGAGCGCATGCGCTTCGCGCGCCAGCGCGCGATCATGACGGGCATTCCCCATCGTGTCTTCGTCGATCTCGAAGACGGCTTCTACCGCGTCGAGTGGTACGTGTCCGAGACGCGCGCGGCCGGCGGCGGTGGGGGTGGCGGTCTCGACTTCGGTGCCTTGCTGGGAATCGACGCCGGCGGCGATGCCGGTGACTCGGAGGCCTTGCTCGATTTCGTGCCGGCGAGCCGCGAGGAGCGGGCCTACTACCCGATTCCGAGTCGCGAGATGGGCAGTGATCGCTGGCTCGACGAGGCCCTCTATTTCGTCGGCGTCGACGGATCCTCGGGCTGGGTCGAGAGCGGCGACTACTCGATCGTCTTCTACGTCGACGGCACGACGGACCCGGCGCTGCTCGAGCTGGCCGACGCCGACGACAACCATCTGACGCTCGAGATCGAGCCCATCCTCGATCGGGTCCGCGTGCGGGCGGGCGGAGCGCGCTCGTGAGAGGCTGCACGAGCCGGCAGGCGCGCGTGCACCCGGCAAGCTTTGGCGCGGGCTTCACGCTGCTCGAGGTGCTCGCGGCCACGCTGATCTTCGCGATGGTCGTGACCGTCCTGATCAGCACCAGCTCCGCCGCCGTGCGGATGGCGGGCATCTCCGCCAGCCGGCTCGAGGCGAGCCTGCTCGCCGAGGCCGAGCTCGCGCGGATCGAGTCGACGGCGAACACCCAGGGCCCCCTGCCCGAAGACACGGAGCGGACCGAAGAGGAATTCTCGGTGCGCGTCTTCGCCGAGCCGGCGATCGGCGACTTCGCCGGCGGGCTGCTCGGCGGAGGCACCGGCGACGGAGCGGACGGACCCGGGAGCGGCGTCGCGGCGCTGCTCGCGATCGAGGCCCCGGGCGTCGACCAGTTCCTGCTGCGCTACGAGGTCCACGTCGAGTGGCTCGAGGGCGCGCAGCCTCAATCGCTCCGCCGAACGACCTATGCGTTCGATTGGCAGAGCGCGCGTGCCGCCCTGCCCGATCTCTTCGCGCCGGGGCTGGACGTACCCGAAGACGACGCCGACGACGCCGATCCGGACGAGGTCGACCTGCCGACGCTCCCGGGCGGCCGGGGACAGCCGTGAGCACCGTCGCGCGTAGCGACCGAGCGCGTCGACCGTCGGGCTTCACGCTGATCGAGGTCATCGGTGCGTTCTTCATGACGATCGTCGTGCTGGTCTTCATCTTCGGCATCTTCGTCGAGAACGGACGCCAGCGCGAAGCGGCGAGCGAGCTGTTGCGGGTCCAGACGAGCACCTCTGCCGCGCTCGATCTGATTGCGCAGGATCTCGAAGCGGCCGTCTATCTGGCGCGGCCGGAGTCGGTCGCCCCCGCCGACCATCCCTGGCGATTCGTGGCCGAGCGCGCGGGTGCGCTCGGCAGCACCTGGCTGCGCTTCCAGACCCAGAACGTCCCGCGCGGGCAGCTCGGGGAGCACGCCACGTCGTGGGTCGACGTCGTCTACTTCCTGAGCGAGGAAGACGAGCCCGACCGCTACACGCTCTGGCGGTGGCGATCGACGCGCCCGCCGAGCGACGCGCAGTCGGTGCAGCCCGACGCGGGCGATCCCGGCTCGGCGCGCGTCGTCGAGGGCGTGGCCGATTTCGGTGTCGTGCTGCTCGACGTCGGTGGTACCAGCCTCGACGAGTGGGACTCGAGTCTCGGTCCGCCCGAGACACCCCTGCCGGTCGCGGCCGAGATCCAGCTCGCCCTCTTTCGCGAGCCCCGCGCCGGCGAATCCGAGGACGACGAGCTCGAGATTCCGAGCCAGCCGCGCAAGCGACACGTCACGCTGCCGATGCACCGCCCGATCGACCTCGACGCCCTGATCGCCCTCGCGACGAATCGAGACGCCGAGACCGAATGTGCCACGATCAACGAGTGTCTCTCGCTCGGCGACGACGCCTGGTACACGGCGGAGATCGAGGGCGAATGCCAGGGGGACGAAGAGCTCTGCGAGCTGCTGCAGGCACCCGGGTCGACGTGCTGGGAGGAGATCGCGCGTGACTGGCCCTCGGTCGCAGCCCAGGCCGACCCCGGCTGCGAGGATCTGCGATGAGACCCGTGCGATCCGAACGCGCGCAAGAGGGCATCGTCCTGGCGATCGTCCTCGTGCTGATCTTCGTGCTGGTCACGGCGGTCTACACCTTCCAGCGTCGCGCGATCATCGATACGACGATCAGCCGCAATCGCATCGATGCCGCCGAGGCGGATGCCCTGGCACGCGGTGGATTGCGGATCGCCGAGGCGCTGGTCGCGATCGTTCGCGCCAAGCACCTGGCGAATGCGGCGGGTGTCACACCCGATGACGCCGAGGCCGACGCCGACGCGCCGCCGCCGCCGCCGAGCCTGCCCGGCGGCACGAGCAATGTCGACCTGCTCTGGCAGGGTATCGCCAACTTCCCGATCGAGTTCGAGGACGGCCGCAGGCTCGAAATCGAGATCGAGGACGAGGGCGCCAAGCTGAATCTCAATGCGCTGCTCGCGCCGCCGCCGGCCGGCGACGCCGATGACGCGGAGGCGGAGGTCGACGAGGACGACGGTGAGGCGGCCGAGGAGGAGGCGATCGAGTTCCTCGAGGCGGCCCTCGAGTACATCGTCGAAGGCATCGACGCGCCACCCGAGCACAAGAACTACGACACGCGCAAGATCGCGGAGAACCTGCTCGACTTCATCGACAGCGACAGCGTGGCCGCGAACGGCCGCAACGAGAACGAGTACTACCGCCGACAGGACCCACCCTACACGGCCTGGAACAAGCCCTTCGTCTCGGTCGACCAGATCGGCCTGGTCGAGGACGTCGACCCTGCGCTCGTCGAGGCGATGCGTCCTTACGTGACCGTCCACCCGATCGCCGGGGCGAGCGGCATCAATCTGAACCGCGCCGAGCCCTGGGTGCTCAAGCTCGTCTACAGCGGCACGAGCGGCAATCGACGGCTGATCGACGACCAGCTCGCCGGGGACATCTACAAGCTGCGAGAGAAGCAGAAGCTGGTCTGCGACGACACCTCGGCCGACCCGCGCTGTGTCCCGCGTTCCGACGTCGGCAACGGCGAGCTCGGCAACGGCAGCATCTACCCCGAGGCGACGCTGCCGGCGAAGCCGACCGTCTTCCGGGTCGTGGCCACGGCGCAGGTGGGGGAATTGACGCGTCGATTCGAGGCCATCTACGACACGCGGCCGAATCCGGGGCCGCTGCTGCTATCCTGGCGCCGCCTGCGGGGACTGCACTGAGGTGCCGCGTGCTGGCGGCTGCGCCTCGGAGAGCGCGCACCCCCTCACGAAGGTCACAGGCTTGGGCCCGAAGGGGACGAAAAGAAGACCAGTGTGCATGGGCAAGCCGTCCGGCCAGGGCGGTCCGCGCCATTCGCGCGTGAGCGTCAGGGACAGAGAGAGAAAGAGGAGGTGATGGCGGCGTTATTCGAGCGAAGCGTGCTCGGCCTCGACGTGGGCAGCCACGGCCTGAAGGCCGTCGAGCTCAAGGTGTCGCCGCGCAGCCTGGCCGCCGGGCAATGCCGCGTGCACCCGCGCGTCGACGCGACGACGCCCGTCGCGGAGCACCTGCGACGCTTCATCAGCATGCACAACCTGCCGACGGCACAGATCGCGGCCGCCCTGCCCGCGCACCAGCTCTCGACGCGACGGCTCGAGTTCCCCTTCTCGGAGCGACGGCGCCTCGCTCAGGCGATCCCCTTCGAGATCGAAGCCAAGACGCCCTTCGACCTCGACGAGATCGTCGTCGACTGGAACCTGCTCAGCGGCGATCGCCAACACGGCGCGGTCGCGGCGACCCTCGCCAAGCGTGTCCACGTCCGCGAGGCCCTCGAAGAGCTGCAAGCGGCCGGCTGCGAGCCCCAGGTCCTCGAGGCCGAGGGACTCGTCCTCGCCAACCTGGCACCCGTGTTCGGACTCGAAGGCACCCACCTGATCGCGGATATCGGTCACGAGAAGACGACCTTCTGCGCCTTGATCGACGGCCGACCGGCGCTCGCGCGTAGCATCGCCGTGGCCGGACGCGCCATGACCGAGGCGCTGATGTCCGAGCTCGCGCTCTCCTACGAAGATGCCGAGCAACGCAAATGCGACGGCGGGGTCTTGGGGCGCCCGGGCAGCGGCGCCTCACCCGGCGTGATGGCGATCGTCGACCGGATCGCGCGCGAAGCGATCCGCACGCTCGAGGCGGCGGAGGCACGTCAGGGGGACGGGCCGGTCGCGCGCGACGCCAGGCTCACGCTCGTCGGGGGCAGCGCGCGACTCGATCGCATCGACGAGATCCTCGCACGCCGCACCTCGCTCGAGACCCAGCGATTACGGATGCCGGCGGACGCCGCACATGCGAAGCTCGCGGAGGGGATCGACCCCGTGCTCTTCGGTCCGGCGCTCGCACTGGCACTGCGACTCTCGGGCGAATCCGCCACGCAGATGAATTTCCGCCAGGGCGAGCTCGCCTTCCGACAGGATTTCCGCGAGTACTTCGCCCGTGAGCTGCGCCCGACGGCGGCGCTCGCAGCGGTCTTCGTCGGCCTGCTCGTCGTCAGCACGGCGGCGACGCTCTTCCTGCAACATCGTCGCGCCGACCGCCACGAGCAAGCGGCCGCAGCCCTCTTCCAGGACGCGTTCCCCGACCGTGGCGAGGCGCCGAGCAATCCCGGCGCGGCGCTTCGCGCCGAGCTCTCCGCAGCGCAGGATCGCGCCGAATTCCTCGGTCTCTATAGCGGCAACCGCTCGGCGCTCGCGCTGCTGGCCGAGCTGTCCAGCGCGATTCCGCCCGATCTCGAGGTCCGCGTGACCGAGGTGAACATCGATCGCAACTTGATCCGACTCGACGTCGACGCCGAAGGCTACGAGGCGGCCGATCGCCTGACCGCGGTGCTGTCGCAGACGAGTCCCTTCGAGGGCGCTGAGGTCGCGGGCTCGATCAAGACCGACCGCAATACCGGCGGCGTCAGCTTCAACGTCAACATCCCGCTCGCACCGCCGGGGGGTGAGGCATGAGCGAGCTCTTCGGTCGCGTACAGGTGCTCTGGGATGGCCTCAATCCACGCGAGCGGATCCTGGTCGGCACGGCCGCCGGCATCCTTGCCCTTGCCCTGCTCGTCGTCGGCGTGGCCATGCCGATCCGCAATGCGACGTCGCAGGCGCGGGAGAGTGCGAGTGACGCCGAGCGCGAGCTGACGATGATGACCCGCATGAAGCGCGAGTGGGACGGTCTGCACGGCCGCCTCGCCGAGGTCGAGGGTCGCATCCAATCCGGTCGCCAACAGCAGAACCTGCTGACGTTGCTCGAATCCCTGGCGGCACGCGCCGGCGTCAAGCCGACCTCGATGGAGAAGCGCCAGTCCGGGGAGAGCGAGCGCTACGAAGAGACGAAGGTCGAGGTGAGCCTCAAGAACGTCACGCTCAAGCAGGCCGTCGACTATCTGTCGAGCATCGAACGCGCCGAGCAGCCGCTCTCGGTCAAGAGCCTGCGCGTCAAGCGTCGTGCCTCGCGCGGTCGCAAGGACCAGGACGCGGCCGCCGACCTGATCGACGTGACGTTCTCGGTCTCGGCCTTCAAGCCCATCTCCTGATCGAACGCGCGAAGCTGGCTACCCTCGCCGCGTGTCCGAACCGAACGCATCCGCACCACGCAGGGCCTTCCTTCCGACGTTCGTCGCGCTCCCGATCGCCGTGCTGCTCGTGCTCGTCTTCGTCGCCCTGCTCTTCCCCTGGCAGAGCCTCGGCCGACGCATCGCCTTCGAGATCAGCCGCGGCAGCGGCGCGCGGGTCGAGGTCCCCGACCTCTCGCCCGCCTTCACCGCGCGCGGGCCGGTCCTGCGCGCGACCCACGTCACGATCGAACACCCCGCCGTCGATCAAGTCGCCCTCTCGGAGCTCGAGATCGCACCGCGTCTGTCGAGCTCCTGGCTGCAGGGCGATCCGACGCTACGCGTCTGGGCGCGCAGCGGACTCGGCAACGTCGACGGCGTGCTGCGTCTCGGCAGCGAGCCCGCCTATCGCGGGCTCGCGAGCGAGGTCGAGCTCTCGCGATTGCCACTGCGACTCGACGCGACCGGCCTGCGTCTGAGCGGCCCGATCGAGGCCGACGTCGACCTCGCTCTCGATCCGAATGGCACGCTGCGGGGACGGGTCGACTTCGAGAGTCCATCGCTGCTCGTGGAGAGCAGTGCATTGCCGATGGCACTCCCCTTTTCGAGCGCCGTCGGCACGGTGGAGATCCTCCAGTCCGGTGCGACCCGGATCGACTCCGTTGCGCTCGAGGGGCCGCTGGTCGAGGCTCGAATCGACGGCGAGGTCGGACTCGTCCACCACAGCCAATCCCCCCCGATCGATCTGGTCGCACACCTGCGGATCGTCGAGCCCCTGTTGCGGCAGATGGCACCTGGCGCAGGCCTGGCACTCTCGCCCGACGGCGAGGCAGATATTCGGGTCGGCGGCACGGTCGACCTCCCCGAGATCGAGCCACTCGGGGCGCCGCCGCGCCTGCGCGGTTCGCCGGGAGCCGGAACCCCGTGACGGCTGCGGCAGAGACGCTCCAGAAGGTCTTCAAGACCCTCGCCGATCCCACCCGGATCCGGATCCTGCGGCTGCTCGAGCAGGAGGAGCTGATCGTCGGCGAGCTGATGGAGATCCTCGGCATGGCCCAGTCGCGGGTCTCGCGCCATCTGGCGATCCTGCGCGAGGCCGGGCTCCTGAGCGATCGACGTGAGGGCACCTTCGTCGCCTATCGGTTGCAGCTACCGGAGGACGGACCCTGGTCCGACGCCTGGACCCTCGCCCGCCAGACGCTCGCGCAGGATCCGACCGCCGAGCGCGACGACACACTACTGCGTCGAACCCTCGCCGCCCGCGAGGCGCGATCCGGCGGGGTGCGCAGCTTCTTCGATGCCGTGGGCCCCGAGTGGGATGGCCTACGTCGGGTCTTCGGGGACGATCTGCTGCGGGCGCGGGCGACAGCCCACCTGGTTCCACCACGACTGCAGGTCGCGGATATCGGTACGGGTACCGGAGTGCTCGCGCTCGAGCTCGCCGCCCTCGGCCTGGACGTGATCGGCTTCGATCGCTCGATCGGCATGCTCGACGCGGCGCGAGAGAAGTGGGCCGCACACAGCGCTTCGCATCGCGCCGAGACCGGACTCGGGCGGATCGAGTTCCGGCCGGGTGACGCCCACGACCTGCCACTGTCCGAGGCGAGCGTCGACGCAGCGTTCGCACACATGGTGCTCCACTCACTCGCGGAGCCGGCTCGCGCAATCGCCGAGATGGCGCGCATCATTCGCCCGGGCGGCCGCGTGATTCTCGTCGACTTCATGCGGCACGGGCACACGTGGATGAAGGACGAGCTCGGGCTGGTGTGGCTCGGCTTCGAGACCGTCGAGCTGACGGACTGGATCGGGGCCGCTGGACTCGAGGCCCCCCGGATCGAGATCTTCGAGCCCGACGCCAAACGCGACCTGCCCGAGAGCTTCGTCGCATCGGCCCGCAAGCCGGACGCGGCCGCGTGAGATCGGGTGTCTGCTTCGATGCGACCGGGACGCTCTTCGAAGCGGCCGAGTCGATCGGCGAGATCTATCGCCGCGTCGCGCTTGATTTCGGCGTCGATCTGCCCGCCTGGCGCCTCGACGACGCGTTCCGCCGCATCCTGGCGCAGGCACCACCCCGCTCGCCCTCTACGGCATCCCGCGACGAGCGTCGTGCGGCCGAACGCGATTGGTGGAGGGAACGCATCCGCCAGACCTTTCAGGCGACCGACAGCACGGTTCGCTTCGCCGACTTCCCCGCCTTCGCTGCGCGCCTCTTCGACGCCTTCCGCCGGGCCGACGTCTGGCGGGTGCGCCCGGGCATCGACGAGGTGCTCGCCACGCTGCGGCGCGCGGGATGTCCGCTCGCGGTCGTGAGCAACTTCGACCATCGCCTTCTCGAAGTCCTCGAAGTGCTCGATTTAAAATCCTATTTCGATTTCGTGGCAATCCCGTCGACACTCGGCCTGGCCAAGCCGGCCCGAGCGCTCTTCAGCCGGGTCGGCAAGGCGCTCGACCGCCCGCTCGAGCGACTCGTCTACGTCGGCGACGACGACCCGGAGACGCTCGCGGCCATCGAGGCCCACGGTCTGCGCGTGATCGACGTGCGCCGAGCGGTCGCGCCCGACGCCCTGCTGGCAAGCCTCGCCGCCGCGATCCCGCTCGACCTGCCTGGCTGAGCGGGCCGCTACCCTCCGGCATCGAATCTACCGGGGCCGTGTGTACGGCTCGATGAAAGGTCCCCACCGGATGAGCGAGCGCGAGCGCAACGAAACGCCCGAGCCTCCGGACGCAGAGCAGAGCGGCCTCGCGTTCTTCCGGGATCGCTTCGATCTCGGCGATCGTCAGCTCGCGACCACGCTCGATACGGCGCTCGAGCGCGACGTCGACTACGCCGATCTCTACTTCGAATACACGACGACGGATTCGGTCGCGCTCGAAGAGGGCCTCGTCAAATCCGGCGACCGCCACCTCGAGCAGGGCGTGGGCGTCCGCGCCGTACGCGGCGAACGCCAGGGCTACGCCCACTCCGACGAGATCAGCCTCGAGCGCGCTCGCGTCGCCGCGGGAACCGCGCGCGCGATCGCGGACGAGACGCGCAATCACGCCCCGGTCTCGATCGGGGCCGCGGCGGGCGCTGCGCGTCACGACCTCTATCCGATCGAGACGCCGCCAACCGAGCTGCCCGTACCCTGGAAGGTCGATTGGCTGAACGAGATCGACGTCTACGCGCGCGCGAAGGATCCGCGCATCAGCCAGGTGATGGCCAGCGTCGTCTGTCAGCACAAGCATGTGCTGATCGCCGCGAGCGACGGCACGCGCGTCGCGGATGTCCTGCCGCTCATCCGGTTGAACGTGCAGGTGCTCGCCGCCGATGGCAGCCGTCGCGAAGTCGGCTACCAGGGTGCGGGCGGTCGCTTCGAGCTCGCGGCGCTGCGCGAGCCGGCACGCTGGCAGCGCCTCGTCGACGAGGCGGTGCGCATCGCACTGCTCAATCTCGAGGCCGAGCCTTGTCCCGCCGGCGCGATGGACGTCGTGCTCGGCCCCGGCTGGCCGGGCATCCTGCTCCACGAGGCGATCGGGCACGGGCTCGAGGGGGACTTCAATCGCAAGAAGACCTCGGCGTTCTCCGACAAGCTCGGCCAGCGCGTCGCCGCCGAGGGCGTGACGGTCGTCGACGACGGCACGCTCGCCGGACGGCGCGGATCGATCAACGTCGACGACGAGGGCACCGCGAGTCGACGCAACGTCCTGATCGAGAACGGCGTGCTCGTGGGCTACATGCAGGATCGTCTGAACGCACGCCTGATGGGCGTCGAGCCGACCGGGAACGGGCGGCGGGAGAGCTACGCGCACGTGCCACTGCCCCGCATGACCAATACGTTCATGTTGGCGGGTGAAGAGGATCCCGAGGAGATCCTGCATTCGGTCGACGATGGCCTCTATGCCGTGAGCTTCGGGGGCGGCCAGGTCGACATCACGAGCGGGAAGTTCGTGTTCAGCGCCAGCGAGGCCTACCGCATCGAGAACGGCCGGATCGGCCGACCGGTCAAGGGCGCGACGCTGATCGGGAACGGTCCCGACGTCTTGACGCGCGTCAGTCGGATCGGTCATGACCTCGCGCTCGATGAAGGCGTCGGAACCTGCGGCAAGGACGGTCAGGGCGTACCGGTCGGCGTCGGCCTGCCGACGATCCGGGTCGATGCACTCACGGTCGGCGGGACCGAGGGGGGGGCGGCGGAATGAGCGACGCGGACGCGATGGGCGACGTCGTCACCCGGGCGCTCGATGCGGCGAGCCGCGCCGGGGCGAGCCAGGCCGATGTCCTGCTCGTCGAGGGCGACGATCGCGAGGTGCGGGTGCGGGGCGACGAGATCGAGTTCGTGAAGCAGGCGCAGGAGCGGGGCCTCGGCATTCGCGTGATGGTCGACGCGAAAGAGGGTCGCAAGACCTCGATCGTCTCGACGAGCGACCTCGCGCCGGAGGCGGTCGCCAAGATGGCGGAGGAAGCCGTCGCACTCGCGCGCGCGACCGCCGCGGATCCCACGGCCGGCCTGCCCGAAGCCGGCTTTGCCAGCGACTGGCCAGACCTCGACCTCTTCGACCCGGCCGACCGCAACGTCGCGCTCGAAGCCCGGATCGAAGACGCGAAGCGGGCCGAGAACGCGGCGCGCGACTTCGATCCGCGCATCGACAACTCCGAGGGCAGCCAGGCGAGCTCGGGTCACGCGCGCATTGTCTACGGCAACAGCCAGGGCTTTCTCGGTGCCTACGAGTCGGCCTCCCACGGACTCTTCTGCGAGCCGCTCGCACGCGAGGGCGACTCGATGCAACGCGACTACTGGATGACCTCAGGGCGCCGCCTCTCGGAGCTCGAGGATCCGGCGAGCGTGGGACGCAAGGCGGCCGAGCTCGCGATACGCCGACTCGGCGGCAGGCGGGTCGAGACGTGCGAGGTCCCGGTCCTCTTCGACGACCGGACCGCGCCCAGCCTGCTCGGCCAGCTCGCCTCCTGTCTCTCCGGCTATGCGATCTACCGCGAGTCGAGCTTTCTGGCCGACAAGCTCGGGGAGTCGATCGCCAGCGAACGCGTCACGCTCATCGACGACGGCCGACGGCCGGGCGGCCACGGCAGCAAGCCCTTCGACGGCGAGGGTCTGCCGACGCGCCGGAACGTCCTCGTGCGCGAGGGCAGACTCGAGACCTGGCTGCTCGATAGCTACTCCGGACGCAAGCTCGGCCTCGATTCGACGGGCAACGCCGCGCGGGGCACGGGCTCCGCCCCGCGCGTCGGCACGACCAATCTCTGGCTCGAGCCGGGCGAGCAGACGCTCGACGAGCTGATCGCCGAGCTCGACCGGGGCCTGCTCGTGACCGAGCTGATCGGCATGGGCTTCAACCCGACGACCGGAGACTACTCGCGCGGCGCCGCCGGACTCTGGATCGAGCGCGGAGAGATCGTCCACCCGGTCGAAGAGATCACGATCGCAGGCACTCTCGGAGAGATGTTTCGCGATATCGACCGGATCGGCAGCGAGCTCGTCTTCCGCGGCCGCACCGCTTCGCCACCCTTGCGGGTCGCCCGCATGACCGTCGCCGGGGAGTAAGACCATGTCCGAGCAGCAGCCAGCGATTCTGGGCGGCACCGTCCTCCCGAACGTCGACCATCTCTCCGATCGCGTCGGCGTCGCGCTCGGTCAGAATCCGAGCATGTTCACCGGCCCGGGCACGAACACCTATCTCGTCGGGACGGGGCCGAAACGACTGCTCCTCGATACCGGCTCGGGGCTCGAGGAGTACATGCCGGTGCTCGAGGAAGCCGTCGCCAAGACCGGCTGTCGCGAGATCGCGGGGATCGTGCTGACCCACGCCCACCCGGACCATATCGGTGGCGTCGATCAGGTGCGCCGCCACTTCGGGACGGAGATCCCCGTCTACAAGACGCCCTGGCCCGCCCAGGCCGGGCTCTCGGGGCCGGGTGGCGAGGTCAGTGCGATCGATGTCGCCAATCCCGATACGCTCGCCTCCGGTCCGCTCGAGACGCTCGGCCACGGCGAGCGGATCGAGACCGAGGGCGCGACGCTGCGCGCGGTCTTCACGCCGGGCCACGCACCCGACCATCTCTGCTACGTGCTCGAAGAGGAAGGCACGCTCTTCAGCGGGGACAACGTACTCGGCATCGGCACGACCGTGATTCCCGACAGCTCAGGCGACCTCGGGGACTACATGGATTCGCTCGAAC
The DNA here is from genome assembly GCA_965223565.1 of Myxococcota bacterium. Taxonomy (GTDB): domain Bacteria; phylum Myxococcota_A; class UBA9160; order UBA9160; family UBA4427; genus UBA4427. The sequence goes on from CBDCWV010000017.1 coordinate 159,749, forward strand.
GGCTGCTCGCCGAAGCGCCCCGCGCGATCTACCCCGCCCACGGCCCGAAGATCGAAGACGGCACGGCCAAGGTCCGGGAGTACCTCGACCATCGTCGCGAGCGCGAGCGCCAGGTCCTCGACGCGCTCGCGGCCGGCGCACGGGACGCGAAGGCGATGGTCGAGCGGATCTATGTCGGGTATCCGGAGTCGCTGCATGCCGCGGCCGCGCAGTCGGTGACCTCCCACCTCAAGAAGCTCGAACGGGAGGGCCGCGTCACGAGCGAAGTCGGCGACGACGGGACGGCGGCGTGGGCACTCGTGGCTGCACCCGACACGCCGCGCGCGTAGGCCTGCAAACGATCGAAGGGAATCGCGAACGGCGCGAACGAAGGGAGCCCCGCCATGGCCATTGGAAATCGACCTCTCATCTCCGCGGATTCGCATATCGCGGAGACCGAGGACTGCTACGCGTCGATCGAGCAGAAATATCGCGACCGACGGCCGCGAGCGGCCTACCACCTCGAAGCACTCGGGGCCTTCATCGAGATCCCCGGACTCGACATGAAGGTGCCGATGGGCTCGCTCTGTCGCGCCGGGGTACCGCCCGAGAAATGGGGCGTCCCGGTCGACTGGGACGAAATCCATCCGGCCGGCTACGACCCCAAGGCGCGTCTCGCGATCCAGGACGAGGAAGGCGTGATCGCAGAGGTCCTCTATCCAAGCGTCGGCATGGCGATCTGTCTACACGACGACGTCGACTACAAGAAGGCCTGCTTCGACGCCTACAATCGCTGGCTCGCGGAGTTCTGCGAGACCGCACCCGATCGCCTGCTCGGCATCGGTATGATGGCCTGTCGTACGCCCGAGGAGGGGGTCGCGGAGATCGAGCAGCTCAAGGCGATGGGCTTTCGCGGCGTCCTGATGTGCGGTGATCCACATTTCGAGGACTACGACAGTCCGAGCTACGACCCGGTCTGGGAGGCCTCGATCGGACTCGGTATGCCGATCAACTTCCATATCCTGACGAGCCGCGACAGCATGGGCGGCGTCCAGGTGCGCGGCCCGAAGATGATCCAACAGATCGTGACGATCCGCGGCAACCAGAACATCGTGATGATGATGGTGCTGGCGGGCGTTTTCGATCGTCATCCGGAGCTGAAGGTGATCATGGTCGAGAACGATGCCGGCTGGATTCCCCATTTCGCGTTTCGGCTCGATCACGCCTGGGAGCGCCACCGCTGGTGGATGGAGGTCGGCGCGATCCAGCGCAAGCCCTCCGAGTACGTGCACGAGAACGTCTACGCGACCTTCCAGGACGACTACAGCGTCCAGCACGTGATCGACGCCGTGAATCTCGAGCGCGTGATGTGGGCAACGGACTTCCCACACGGCGACGGCACCTACCCGGAGTCGCGCCGCATCATCGACGAGATCTCCGAAGGCATGACGGACGCACAGATCCAATCGGTCGTCCACGACAACGCGGCCGCACTCTACGGCCTCGCCTGAGCCGATCGGGATCGCCGGATCGTCCGCCACCCCCCGCCGCGGCACGGGCCGGCCACGGCGTCGCGCCCGCCCCGAGGTGGCGAGCGTTATAGCCAGTCGGGGACGGGGAGCCCCTTCTCCCTCAGGAAGGCGGGGTTCCACATCTTGCTCTGATATCGGGCGCCCGAGTCGCAGAGCACCGTCACGATCGTGTGGCCGGGTCCCAGACGCGCGGCCAACCGCAGTGCGCCCGCCACGTTCACACCGCTCGACCCGCCCAGACAGAGCCCCTCCTCCGCGAGCAGGCCGAATGCGATCGGTAGCCACTCCGCGTCGGGGATCTGATAGGCGACGTCGATCGGCGCGTCCGCGAGGTTCGCGGTGATGCGACCCTGCCCGATGCCCTCCGAGATCGAGCTTCCCTGGGAGGAGAGGACACCGTGCTCGTAGTAGCTGTAGAGTGCGGCCCCTTCCGGATCCGCCAGACCGATCGTGACGTCGGGACGGCGCTCCTTGAGCGCGAGCCCGACGCCCGCGATCGTCCCGCCCGTCCCGGCGGAGCAGATGAAGCCGTCGACACGTCCCTCCGTCTGCTCCCAGATCTCGGGTCCCGTCGTGCGGCGGTGGCCTTCGCGATTGGCCAGATTGTCGAATTGGTTGGCCCAGACCGCACTCCCGGGCGATTTCGCTGCCAGCTCTTCGGCCAGGCGACGCGAGACGTGGACGTAGTTGCCGGGGTCCTTGTAGGGCTTGGCGGGTACCTCGCGCAGATCGGCACCGCAGAGCCGCAGCATGTCCTTCTTCTCCTGGCTCTGCGTCTCGGGAATCACGATCACGGTCTGGTAGCCGAGCGCATTGCCGACGAGCGCCAGGCCGATCCCGGTATTGCCGGCCGTGCCCTCGACGATCGTCCCGCCCGGCGCGAGCAGGCCCTTGGCCTCGGCGTCCTCGACGATCGCAAGTGCCGCGCGGTCCTTGACCGAACCGCCGGGATTCAGGAACTCGGCCTTGCCGAGGATCTCGCAGCCCGTGGCTTCCGACGCGCGCAGGAGCCGGATCAGCGGGGTCCGCCCGATCGCGCCGAGGAAACCGTCTCGCGTGTCCATGTCGGCAACCGCCCGCGCGTTAGCGATGGCCCAATCGGCGCTGAAGGGCCGTAGGCTGGCCGTCGCCCGTCGGCTGGTAGACGACGCGAACCTCTTCGACGACCTGCTCGAAGGCTTCGAGCGCGTGCGGATCGTTCGTTTCGAACGTGTTGAAGCCGCTGCGAACCATGAAGGGGAGCTGCTCGAGCATCACCTCTCCGATCGCGCGCAGCTCGCCCTTGTAGGCGTAGCGCTCGCGCAACAGCCGCGCCGAAGAGAAAGCGCGCCCGTCATTGAAGGCGGGGAAGTCGAGCGCGACGACCGCCAGCCTCGCGAGGTCGTTCGCGATCGATCGGGGCGAATCATGCGCCGCGAGCCAGACACCGAGCGGGGCATCGCGCGCGAAGAGCGCGTCCTTCTCCGACTCGAAGCGGGGGAGTGAGACGATCAGGCCGCCCGCATCGGGCAGCGCCGCCTCGTCGTCGATCCGCCGGTAGCGGTCTTCGATCTCGGCCGCGTCCTCGCCGCGCCACTCAAGGAGTGCCATAGACGCGCTCCTTGAACGGCTCCTGGCCAACGCGGCGATAGGTCTCGAGAAAGCTCTCGCCCTCCTCCCGCAGCGAGAGATAACAGTCGACGAGCTTTTCGACGACGTCGACGACTTGATTCGCGGAGAAGCCGCGCCCGAGGATCTTGCCGAGCGTCGCCGCCTCGTCGGCCGAGCCCCCGACCTGGACCTGGTAGTGCTCCTCGCCCTTCCGGTCGACGCCGAGGATGCCGATATGGCCCACGTGATGGTGCCCGCAGGCATTGATGCAGCCGGAGATCTTGATCTGGAGATCGCCGATCTGCTCCTGCTTCTGGGCGTCGAAGCGCTCGCCGAGCTGCGTCGCGATCGGGATCGAACGCGCGTTCGCGAGCGCGCAATAGTCGAGCCCGGGGCAGCAGATGATGTCGGAGAGCAGGCCGACGTTCGCCGCGGCCAGGCCGCCCTTGCGCAGCTCGTCGTAGAGCGCGGGCAGACGGTCGCGTTCGACGTGGGGCAGCACGATGTTCTGCGCGTGGGTCACGCGGAGCTCTCCGAAGCTGAAGGCGTCCGCGAGATCCGCCAGCTGATCCATCTGCTCGGAGGTCGCATCGCCGGGCGGCAGTCCCGTCGGCTTGAGCGACACGTTCGCAATTGCGTAGCCACGTGTCTTGTGCTCCGCGACGTTGTGGCGGACCCAGCTCGCGAAATCGGCGTCTGAGGCGAGACGCGCCTCGGTCGCGGGCGCCTCCTCCGGAAGCGAGCGAAAGCTCGGCGGCGCGAAATGCGCCGCGATCCGGTCGATCTCCTCCTTCGGCAGCTTGAGGACGGAGTCCTTGATCTGCTGCCATTCTTCTTCGACCAGCCGCGTGAACTCCTCGGTCCCCGTCTCGTGAACGGTCACCTTGATTCGCGCCTTGTACTTGTTGTCGCGTCGACCGAGCTGGTTGTAGACGCGCAGGATCGCTTCGAGGTAGGAGAGGAAATCCTGCTTCGGCAGGAACTCGCGAATCGTCTTGCCGACGAAGGGCGTCCGACCGAGGCCGCCCCCCACGATCACCTCGAAGCCGACGTCGCCGGCGACGTCGCGCTTCATGATCAGGCCGATGTCGTGGACCTTGACGGCGGCGCGGTCGTTCTCACAGCCCGTGATCGCGATCTTGAACTTGCGCGGAAGGAACGAGAACTCCGGGTGGAGCGTCGACCATTGGCGCGCGATCTCGCACCAGACACGGGGATCCTCCACCTCGCCCTTCGCCGCCCCCGCATATTGATCCGACGTCACGTTGCGAATGCAATTGCCGCTGGTCTGGATGGCGTGCATCTCGACCTCGGCGAGCTCGGCCAGGATATCCGGGGTCTCGGCCAGCTTCGGCCAGTTGAACTGCAGGTTCTGGCGCGTCGTGAAGTGGCCGTAGCCCTTGTCGTAGCGGCGCCCGATATAGGCGAGCTTGCGCATCTGCCGCGAATCGAGCGTGCCGTAGGGGATCGCGATCCGAAGCATGTAGGCATGGAGCTGGAGATAGAGACCGTTCATCAGCCGGAGGGGACGGAATTGCTCCTCGCTGATCTCGCCGGCCAGCCGCCGCTCGACCTGGCGTCGGAACTGCTTCACCCGGTCCTGCACCAGGGCGTGGTCGTGCTCGTCATAGCGGTACATGCTGGCCACCTTTCAAGCCCGATCGATCTACCGGGCAACCGCGCGTGCTAGGCCGAGGCGCCTTCGGCCTGCTTGCCGAGATCCGGGCGAATCGTCGGGCCGAGGCAGCGGATCACCTCGCGATATTTCGTCGGGCGGCGACGCCCGTCCTCGATCTCGATCTCGATCAGGTAGGGGTCGACCACGACGTGCCGTGCCCGGGCATCCGCCTCGCCAATCGACAACAGGACTGCTGCCGCGTCGTCGTCCTCGACGACCGTTGCCTCGTCGATCAGCGGCGCCCAGCGGATCGCCTCCGCACTCGGCGCATCATCGGCGCCGACGGCCGCCGCGAGCGCTTCCACGGGGACCTGGAGAAAGGCGACTCGCCCGTCGCCCAGGCCGCTCGCGATCACGATCTGCGCCATCGATTGGGATTCCTTCTCTCTGTTCGCCTTCACGACCGGCACGCTCGCCTCGGACGCGCACGCAGGGCGATCGCACCAGCCCGCGCCCGCCGCCTCGACCCGACTTGCCTTGCCGCCAGAGGGAGGGAGGCGGTCAAAATCGCTTTAATTCCAATGCCTTGCAGGCGGAACCCAACGGGACAGGTAGCGTACTGGAGCGTCTCTGGGAGCGCAACGCAGACCAGGGGTCGCCGGCGAGCCGGTGCGGGACCGAGTCGCCCGGTCGGCGCGCGGCGGCCGCGCCCGGCGGATCAGTCGCGCGTCTCGGCCTGGTCGACCGCCATCCGGATCATCGTGCGCAGCAAGCGACTGCGCTGGGCACCGCCGAGCAACACCTTCAGATCTTCGAAGACGGTCGGATCGTTCACGAGCAGTCCGAGCGTACCCTCGCCTTCATCGACCTTCGCGAGGACGCGGCCGAGCGAGTCCCCTGCCTCGGCCACCTCGCGCAACGCCAAAGAGGCATCGGCGAGAAGCGTCTGCGAGTCGGCGGGCGCATAGATCAGCGAGTGCAGCAGCCCCTCCCCCGTCCGGACCTCGGCGAGGATCGCGTCGATGCTGTTCAATGAGGCCGAGATCGCCGTCGCACCGCCGCCCTCGTAGGGCTCGAAGATCAGCGAGTGGATCAGCCCCGAACCTTCCCGCGTCTCGATCATGATCTCCGACGCGGCCGCGATCGCCTCCGCGGCCCGCTCGGCCCCCTCCTTCTCCGAGAAGGCCTTCACCACGTTGTTCAGGCTGCCGGACAGAGCCGTGATGCTCGCCAGCGCGTCGCGCCCCTGTGACATCAGCGCTCCGACGTTCACGGGCTCGTTGGTGGGGATCTCATCGCCATCCAGCAGGACCTTCGCCCCTTCGCTGCCGAAGCTCACCTCGACATAGGAATCGCCGAGCAGGCCGATCGTCCCGATCGAGGCACGCGAGTCCTCGCGAACGCGGTCCTGGATGTCGTCGTCGAGACGCAAGACGACGAGAATCGGGTGCTCGGAATCGATCGTCTGAAAGGCGATCCGATCGACCTGGCCGACCTCCTTGCCGCCGAGCCAGACCGGCGCGCCGGGGAGCAGCCCGAGGACGTTCTCGAAGCGCGCACGGAGACGGTATTGCGAGGCGAACAGGCCGCTGTCGGCGCTGAGCGAGAGGATACCGAGGGCGAGTCCGGCGAGCGCCACCAGGACGAAGGCCCCCACGACTAGATTCGTCCGCGTCTCCTGCTGCATGTCATCGATCTCCAGCCAGCAGATCATCGCCTGCCGCGGTCGGGTCCGCATCCAGGTCGCCGGACAGGAAGCTTCGCACCTCGGGCTGTGTGCTCGACCGCATCGCCTGCGTCGAGTCGATCGCGAGCAGATACCCCTCCCCGAGCAAGGCCACGCGATCCGAAATCCCGAAGCAGAGCGCGAGATCGTGCGTCACGATCACGGAGGTGACTCGCAGGCGATCGCGCAGGGACGTGATCAGCTGTCCGATACGCCGCGCGTTTGCAGGATCGAGACCGGTCGTCGGCTCGTCGTAGAGGATGACGCGGGGCTCGAGTGCGATCGCACGGGCGACCGCGACCCGTTTGCGCATGCCGCCCGAGAGCGCCGCCGGCATACGCGTCTCGATGCCCGCGAGACCCACGGCCTCGAGACAGTCGGCGACGCGGGCGGCCAGCGTGGACTCGTCGAGGTCGCGGTGTTCCCGCAAGCCGTAGGCGATGTTCTCGAAGACGGAGAGTGAATCGAAGAGTGCGGCGCCCTGGAATACGTAGGCAACCCGCTCGCGCACCTCGACCCAGTCGCGCTCGGAGAGATGCGCCACCTCGCGCCCGTCGATCCGGATCCGCCCCGCGTCGGCGCGCAGCAATCCGACCAGATGCTTGAGCAGAACCGACTTGCCGGTCCCGGAGCCGCCGAGCAGCGTCAGGATCTCGCCCCTTCGAACCGTGAGATCGACGCCGCGCAGGACCCGATTCGAACCGAAGGCCTTCTCCAGACCCTCGACCTCGATCATCGGCCGGGGCGCGTCCGCGTCGTCGGGTCCCTCCATCACAGCATCAGGATCAGCTTGGTGAGGAAGAAATCCGACACGAGCACGGCGATCGAGCTGATCACGACGGTGCGCGTGGTCGCGCGCCCGACCCCCACGGTCCCGCCGCTCGTCGTCAGTCCCTGATGGCAGGCGACCATCGACAGCATCCAGCCGAAGGCGATCGTCTTCGCGAGCCCCGAGAGCAGGTCGGATAGTGTCACGACGGCGATCACACTCTGATAGTAGAAGCTCGCTCCGATCCCCGATTGGCCCGCGATCAACAGGCCGCCGAAGATCCCGAGCACGTTTGCGAGCATCGTCAGCATCGGCAGTCCCACCGTCGCCGCGAGCATGCGCGGCACGACGAGCTTCTGTACCGGGTCGGCGCCGAGCGCGCGAATCGCATCGACCTGCTCCGAGACCGTCATCGATCCGAGCTCGGCCGTGATGCCCGCGCCGACGCGACCCGACACGACGAGCGCCGTCAGGACCGGCCCCAGCTCGAGCACGAAGGCGAGACCGACGAAGCTGCCCGTATAGGGCTTGGCCCCGAAGCGCCCGAGCGAGGTGGCGGTCTGGAGGGCCAGGACCATGCCGGTAAAGAGCGCCGTGATCAGCACGATCGTCGACGAACGCACGGCGATCGTCTCGAATTGTCGGATCGTCTCGCGCACGGGCACACCCCGTCGCAAGAGCACCCGGAACGTGCGCCCGACCAGGCGCGCGAAGCGACCCCACTGCTCGAGCGCGTCGAGCGACCACGCACCGACGTCTGCGACGAAGCCGCCCTCCGCTTCGGTCCCCGTCATCGTTCGCCGACCCCGACGCCCGCCCCACGACGCGCGCGCCCGTCCTCTGCGAGTTCGCGCGTGGCGGGAACGAAGCTGCGCCACCAGCGATCGAAGCGATCCGCGAGCTCGGCCTGCGCGGGGCCCTCCGGCGAGATCGCGATCAGATCGTAGGTACAGCGGACGCCGCGCAGCGTGACCGTCTCGACCCGCACCCGGCGTCCGTCCTCCCGCCGCGTCAGGCGCTGCCGAAACCCCGGCAGGCCGTGGTGGACGAGCCGTCGACCCGACACCCCGTCGACGCCGCCGTCGGCCGCACGCGCGAGCTGTCGAGCGAGCTGAGCGGGCGAGGCCGCGGTCGACCGACACTCGGACGTCAGCGCAAAGCTGGCCCCCGACTCGTGCGCGAGATAGAGATCCGCCGAATCGAGGGACTGGATCTGCCAGCCGGGCTCGTCGAGCACGTCGGGGCGATCGATCCGATAACCGAGCGCGGGATGTCCGAGCCGCTCGGCTCCACCCCGCTCGTCGGCAGCCACGGCACGCAGAACGGACTGCGCGCAGCCGGCGAGCAGCGGCCCGAGGCAGCCGAGGACGAAGAGGAAGTGGAGGCTTCGCATCGGGGCCACGCTATCGCAGCCGCGCCCGACTTGACGCCTGCTCGCAGCGTCGGTACCTCGGCGGCGTGATGCACGACGACGACGGGAACGAGGATCGCGGGGGCCCGGCGGACGGAGCCGACGGCACGCAGCGATCGAAGACTGGCCTGGTCCTCGCGAGTGGCTCGCCACGCCGAAGCGAGATCCTGCGCGAGGCCGGCGTCGCCTTCGAGGTCATCGTTTCGGGAATCGAAGAGCACGTGCGAGCGGGAGAGTCGGCGGCCGAGCTGGTCGAGCGGCTCGCGCGAGAGAAGGCCCAAGACGTCGCAGCCCGGCTGCCGGCGAGGCCGACCCGGCCCGTCCTCGGCGCCGACACCGTCGTCGTCGCAGGCGGCACCGTCGTCGCAGGCGGTACCGTCGTCGCAGGCAGCACCCGTCCAGGCCCAGCGCCTCCCGCAGACGCTTCGGCTCGCCCGGTTGCCGACGTCGAAGACGCGCAGGAGGAGATTCTGGGCAAGCCCCGTGACGCGACGCATGCCGTCGAGCTGCTCGCCAAGCTCGTCGGCCGCAGCCATCGCGTCCTGACCGGGATCGCCCTCGCCTGGAGCGACGGACGCGCGACCCGCTCGCGTGTCGTCACGAGTCACGTGCGCTTCAGGCCCGCGCGTCGCCAGGAGCTGATCGATTACGTCGCCGTCGGGGAATCGCTCGACAAGGCCGGCGGCTATGCGCTCCAGGGCGAGGGGCGACGTTTCGTCGAGACGGTCCTGGGCAGTCGAACGAACGTGATCGGACTTCCGATCGACGAGACCCTCGACCTGCTCGCCCACGCCGGTCGCGACGTGGCGGCCGCCCTCGTCGGGCGCCGCGGCGAGGCAACCGCTCGGGCCGCGCGGTCGACAGGCCGGGGAACGACCCCGTCGTGACGGATACGCCGCTCGCACTCGAGGGATCGCTGCTCGCTCGGGCGCAGTCGCGCTTCGACGCCGTGCGTGAACGGATCGCGGCGGCCGCACGGCGTGCGCAGCGCGCGCCGGATTCAGTGACACTCGTCGGTGTCGCCAAGAAGCAGCCGCGCGAGCGCGTCCTGGCCGCCATCGTGGCGGGGGTGCGTGTGCTCGGTGAGAGCTACCTCCAGGAAGCCCGCATCGTCCGGCCCGAGATCGAGGCCGCGCTCGCCGGCGACCCCGCGACGCGCGGCGTCTCGCTCGAGTGGCGTCTGGTCGGTCGTCTCCAGCGCAACAAGGTCGCTCACGCCATCCGCCTCTTCGACGCGATCGAGAGCGTCGATCGCCCCGAGCTGATCGACGCGCTGGCGCGACGCGCCGCAGCCGTGGGTCGGCGGCTCGACGTGCTGATCCAGGTCGGCCTCTGCGACGAGGCACAGAAAGGTGGCTGCGACGCCGCCAGCCTGCCCACCCTCGCGGACCAGATCGAGCGGGCCGAATCGCTGCACCTGGCCGGGCTGATGACGGTACCCCCAGCCGATCCCGATCCCGAGGCGGCGCGGCCGGTCTTCCGCAGGCTCCGCTCCCTGCGCGACGCCCTCGCGGCCGCGGACCCGACGCGCGCGCCGCTCGGCCTCTCGATGGGCATGTCGCGGGACTTCGAGGTCGGGATCGAGGAGGGCGCTACGCTGGTGCGCGTCGGCACGGCGCTCTTCGGGCAACGAGACGAGGTGTGACGACAGATGGAGTCGCGAGCGTGAGCGCAGGACTCGAAGGCAAACGGATCGGATTCATCGGTTGCGGTGCGATGGCCCGCGCCCTGGCGGGCGGACTCGTCGAGTCGGGCGTCGCGCCGGACCGCATCCGTGCGGCCGACCCGATCGAGCAGGCCCGTCGGGGCTTCGAGGAGGCCGTCGGCGCTGCGACGGCCGAGGACAATGACGCCGTCGTCGGGGAATCGGATCTGGTCGTGCTGGCGGTCAAGCCCGGCACGGTCGCGGGTGTGCTGCGTGCGCTCGATGCGGCGGTCTGCGAGAAGCCGCTCTGGATCTCGATCGCGGCCGGCGTTCCGCTCGACGCGCTGCGCGAACCGCTTCCGAAGGCGGCACGCGTGGTGCGAACGATGCCCAACACGCCCGCGCTGATCGGTGCCGGCGCGACCGCCTACTACCCGGCGGAGAACGTGACCGACGCCGATCTCGTCCTGGTCGAGGGCGTCCTCGCATCCGCCGGCTGGTGCTGGCGGGCACCGAACGAGGGGCTGCTCGACGCGGTGACCGGGCTATCTGGCAGCGGCCCGGCCTATGTATTCCTGATCCTCGAGGCCCTCGCCGACGCGGGCGTTCGCCAGGGATTGCCACGGGAGGCGGCCCAGCAGCTGGCCACCCGCACCGTGCTCGGTGCGGCCCGGCTCGCCCTCGAGACCGGTACCCACCCGGGCACGCTCAAGGACCAGGTCACCTCGCCGGGTGGCACGACGATCGCCGGTCTGGAGCAGCTCGAGGCCCACGGCGTGCGCGCCGCGATCTACGACGCGGTCGGCGCGGCGACCGATCGCTCGAAGGCGCTTCGCGACGAGTCCTGACGACATCACCGCAAATGCGGGTTTTTCAGCCCGCCCTGAGCCAGCCCGGCCTTTTCTCAAGACAGTCGGGCCATTGGCCGATCTTCTGCCGGGGCACGACTCCGCCCCGGCCGCGAAAGCAGGAGATTCCGTCCGATGCGCATGACTCCGCTCGATGTCCAGAGCCACCAGTTCGCCTCGCGTCTGCGCGGCTTCGATCCCGACGAGGTCGAGGCGTTCCTGCGAATCGTGGCCGAGGATTACGAGGGGCTGGTGCGAGAGAACGAGTCGCAGGCGGACCGGATCCGCCGTCTCGAGCGCCGCATCGAGGAGCTCTCCGCGCAGGAGGACCTGCTCAAGGAGACCCTCGTGAGCGCCAAGGCCATGACGGAGGAGATGGCGCGGCAGGCAGAGCGCGAAGCCGAGCTGAAGCTCGCGGAGGTCGAGATCCGCGCGGAGAAGATCCTCGACGCCTCGCACCGTCGCGCCGCCCGGCTCGACCAGGACATCCGCGAGATGCGCAGCCTGCGGGCGCGGCTCGGCGAAGCCCTCCGCAGTGCCGCCGAGACCCATCTCGCGCTGCTCGAGACGCTCGAGGCCGACCCCGAGGAGGAGCCGCTGGTCAAGGGGCAGGACGCGAGTGCGGTCGCCTATCTGCGCAATCAGTCCCCGCGGCCGGCCGATCGCAGCCCGGAAGACGCGGACCGCCCGGCCGGGGCATCCGCCGCGGAGCCGAGCGACCCGGATCGCCGAGAAGCGACGACGACCTGATCGCGCGCGTCGCGCCGCTCGCCGGTCCGATCGATCGTGGGCCAGAGTGGGCAGGCGTGGACGAAAGTGGGTGAGCGGTCGACGCCCGGTCGGCGTTGGCAGCCCCGCGGTGATGGGATATCAAAGGCGCCGGCTCGCACCCGTCCGAGTCTCTCTGGGTGTGCGTCTTCGATCGTGAGCAGCGAAATCTCATCTTCAGGAGCCGGGATGCCCACCTACGACTATCAATGTCAGAAGTGCGGGTTCGAGTTCGAGCGCGAGCAGCGCATCACGGAGGACCCGATCAAGACCTGTCCCGAGTGCAAATCCCGTCAAGCCAAGCGGCTGCTCTCCGCCCCGAACTTCATCCTCAAGGGCGGCGGCTGGTACAAGGACGGCTACGGCAGCAGTCAGTCCGACGCCAAGCCCGACGCATCCGCCTCAACCGACGCATCCAGCGGCTCCGACAGCTCCGGCGGCTCCAGCGGCTCCGACAGCCCCGGTAGCTCGAGCGAGGGCGGCGGCGACAAGAAGAAGGGGACGAAGCAGGCTGCGAAAGGCACGAGCGGCGACAAGAAGTCGAAGCCCTCCGGCAAGAGTGCCGCTTGATGAGCGACGCGCCGAAGATCGAGACGACGGTGGTCGACGGGCTCGGCCTCGCCAATCGGCTCCGCGACGAGATGAAGAGCGAGATCGAAGCGCTCGTCGCCGCCGGCCATCGCCCGCCACAGCTCACGGTGGTGCTGGTCGGCGACGATCCCGCGAGCAAGTCCTATATCAAGGGCAAGCAGCGGGCCTGCGCGCGAATCGGTGCCGATTCCGCCGAGCACCTGCTCTCGGAGTCGACGAGCGAGAAGGAGCTGCTCGACCTGCTCGAACGACTGAATACGGACGACGGCGTCGACGGCATTCTCGTCCAGCTGCCGCTGCCGCGGCAGATCTCGCCCGAGGTCATCGCCGAGGCGATCGATCCCGCCAAGGATGCCGATGCGCTCCATCCCCTCAATTTCGGACGGCTGCTGCTCGGGAACGCACGTCTCGTCTCGTGCACGCCGCTCGGCGTGATGGCCGTGCTCGACCGACACGGCGTCGAGATCGAGGGCCGTCACGCGGTCGTGATCGGTCGCAGCAATATCGTCGGGAAGCCGGTCTCGATTCTCCTGCAACAGCGAAATGCGACGGTGACGATGTGCCACTCGCGAACGCGCAACCTGCCCGAGCTCTGTCGCAGCGCCGATATCCTCGTGGCGGCCGCCGGCAATCCGCGCATGGTCGAGGCCGATTGGATCAAGCCCGGGGCTGCCGTGATGGACGTCGGCGTGAGCGAGGTCGACGGTCAGCTCGTGGGTGACGTCGACTTCGAGGGTGCCCAGGGCATCGCCGGGCTGATCACGCCGTCGCGACGGGGGATCGGTCCGATGACGATCACGATGCTGCTGCGCAACACGCTCCACGCCTATCTGGCCCGGAAGGGCCTCGCGACCGAGCGGGGCGACGGCCCGCCCGCGTGAGCGCACTCCGCCGCACCGCGCTGCACGCGGCGCATACACGCCTCGGCGCGCGCATGGTCGATTTCGCGGGCTTCGAGCTGCCCGTTCAGTACAGCTCGATTCGCGAGGAGCACGAGGCCGTCCGCGAGCGTGCCGGTCTCTTCGACATCTCGCATATGGGACAGATCCAGCTCTCCGGCCGCCGCGCGATCGAGGCGGCCGAAGCGCTCGTCACCTGCCGGGTCGCGAGCCTCGCGGTCGACCAGGCCCGCTACGGGCTGATCCTCGACGAGCGGGGTGGCTGCCTCGACGACGTCATGGTCACGCGCACCGCCCACGACGCCCTCTTCTTCTGCGTCAATGCCAGCAACGTCGAGAAGATCCACGCCTGGGTCCGCGCGCATGCCGGTGAACGCGTGGTGGTCGAAGACCGCAGCCAGGCGACGAGCCTGCTCGCCTTCCAGGGACCGGCGGCGGCGACCGTGCTCGCACGCGTCGTCGCTGCGGACACCCCCCTGCCAAAGCGCTTCCGGGTCGCGCGCTGCGAGATCGCCGGCACGCGGGTGCTCGTCTCGGGCACGGGCTACACGGGCTCGCCGGGCTTCGAGCTCTATGCACTCAATGCCGATGCACCGAAGCTCTTCGACGCGATCCTCGAGGCGGGTGCCGGGGAAGGCGTGTTGCCGGCTGGCCTCGGCGCGCGGGACACCCTGCGCCTCGAGGCTGCGCTGCCGCTCTACGGTCACGAGCTCGACGAGACGACGACCCCCTTCGAAGCTGGGCTCGACCGTTTCGTCAAGGAGCTCGACGCGGACTTCATCGGTGCTGCGGCACTCGCGGCCGAGCGCATCCGCGACGAGCGAGGCGACCCGCCACGCCTCGTCGGCTTCGAGCTGACCGGCCGCGGCATCGCGCGGGCCGGCTACCGCATCTTCGAGGCAGACGATGCGGAGCGAGATCCGTCCGCTGCGATTGGTCGCGTGACCTCGGGCGGCCCGAGCCCCACCCTCGGAAAGCCGATCGGGCTCGGCTACGTTCCTCGCTCGTTCGGCGAGCCTGGCCGCGCGATCGCGATCGACGTGCGCGGCAAGCGGGTACGAGCGAAGGTCGTCGAGACGCCATTCTGGCGTCCCTGACGGAACGACGAGGGTTGCTGCGTGGCGGACTATGCGCTTCCGGAAGAGCTGTTCTACACGAAGGAAGACGAGTGGGTCCGCCGCGAGGGCGACCACGTCGTGATCGGTGTGACCGATTTCGCGCAGCATCTGCTCGGGGACATCGTCTTCGTCGAGCTGCCCGAAGTCGGGAGCGAGACCGAGGCCGGCGTGCCCTTCGGCACGATCGAGTCCGTGAAGGCCGTCTCCGATCTCTTCGCGCCGCTCTCCGGAGAGGTCCTGAGCGTCAACGAGGCCCTCGAGGAGCAGCCCGAGCTGGTGAACGAGGCTTGCTACGGAGACGGGTGGCTGGTCACGCTTCGACCCGCCGACGAAGCCGAGCTCGAGAGCCTGCTCGGCGCCGCCGGCTACCGCGCGGCGATCGCCGAGCGCGAGAGCTGAATCGCGACGAGCGCTCAGGCCTTCTCGGATTCCCGTTCGAGACGAAGTCGGGCAACCTCGGCCCAGGCGCCCGTCGCATCGAGCTGCAGGTAGCGGCGCCAATGCTCGAGCGCCGGTCGCTCGCGCTCGAGCTTTTCATAGAGCAGCGCGAGATTGATGTGCAGATCCGGGTAGAAAGGATCCGCCGCCAACGCGCGCCGGTAGTGGGCCAGCGCGGCGCGATCGTCCCCCTCCTCCTCTAGCACGTTGGCGAGATTGAAGTTCGCCTCGACGTGATCGGCCTCGCGCGAGAGGCAGGCCTCGAAGGCGCGCCGTGCCTCGGCGCGCTGTCCCTGGTTGTAGCGGACGGCGCCCAGGTTGCAGTAGGCGTCGGCGTAGTCGGGCTCGAGCTCGAGCGCCGTCTCATACGCCTCGATCGCCTCGTTCCAGCGCGCCGAGTCGCCGTCGAGCTCGCAGCCACGCTCGAACCAGGCGAGCGCTTCGTCGGCCGCACTCGATTCGAGCTCATCACCCGCGACCGGCTCGCTCGCGTCGCCTTCGGCACGACGCGCCGCCTCGGCCT
Organism: Myxococcota bacterium; assembly: GCA_965223565.1. Classification (GTDB taxonomy): domain Bacteria; phylum Myxococcota_A; class UBA9160; order UBA9160; family UBA4427; genus UBA4427. Next base: position 175,204 of record CBDCWV010000017.1, read on the forward strand.
CGAAGGCCGCGAGCGACGCCACGGCGTCGGAGTCGGTCGGCGGCGGCGAATCGAATTCGAAGAGCAATTGTCCCCCGGTCTCCTCGAGCCGGCCATCGTGGCGCACCACCAGTCGCGGCGACGCGTCCGACGCGTCGTCGAGCAGCCGCAACGAAGCGACCGGATCGTCCATCTCGGGCAGCCGGTCGCGTAGGATCTCGAGGTTGCGGCGGATGCGCCGGAGCGGGATGCCCTTGTCGACGAGCGACGTGATCGCACGCAGCACGACCAGATCGCGAAAGCCGAACTCCTCCGTCTCGACGAGTCGCGTCTTTCGCCAGTAGCGAAGGCGTCGCGGCGAGACCTTCAAAATCCGCGCTACGTCACCGAGGGAATAGTCCGGCACGCGTCAAGAATGACACAATCGTAGGCACAGGAAAGCGGGAAAGCGCGATTCACATGTCGCGGATCGCCTCGACGATCGAACGACGCGCTAGTCTCGGCCGCGGCGAGGTTTCCGCGGCTGGTGCCCGGCCTCGACTTCAAATCGAGTGTGGAGCGCGTCGCCGCGTTCCAGGCGGGTTCGATTCCCGTCCCTCGCCGCCAGGCTCGAGACACAGAGGTTTAGCGGGGCGGACTAGCGCGCGCGACGCAATGGCGCCGCGCGGCCGAACAGGTAGCCCTGACCATGGGGCACGCCGAGGCGTTGGAGCGTCGAGAGCTCTTCGCTCGTCTCGATGCCCTCGGCGATGATCTGGCCGCCGAGCTTGCCCGCGACGGCGTGGAGTGCCCGCAGCAGCTCCTGGCGCGGCGGATCGGTATCGATGCCACGAATCAGTGACAGATCGACCTTGATATAGTCGGGCGCGAGCTCGATCACGGCTTCGAGGCTGCCATAGGCCACGCCGGTATCGTCGAGCGCGACCTGGAAGCCCAGCTCCTTCAGGTGATCGCGCGCCTCCCGGAAGATCGCGAAATTCTCGATCGATTCGCGCTCCGAGATCTCGAAGACGATGTCCTCCGGACGCAGGCGAAGATCCTCGAGCGTTCGTTCGAGCACGCCTTCCCGGAAGGCCGGATCGTGGATCGCCGTCGGCAGACAGTTGAGGAAGAGCTTGCGCCCGGCCTCGAGCCCGCGTGCACCCCGCAGCGCGATCCGACGACAGAGACAATCGAGCTCGAAGACGAGGCCCGTCTCCTCGGCCAGCTGGAAGAGTCGATGGGGCGAATGGAGCTCGCCCTTCCAGGGACCGCGCACCAGGGCCTCGTGGCCGAGCACCTCGCGTGTCGTCAGGTTCACGATCGGCTCGTAGAGCACCGCCACGTCCTCCGAGAGGACGAGGTCCTCGAACATCTTGTGGCGTTCGCGCCGCGCGATCAGCGCTTCGAGGGCCGCGTCGGCCCGTGCCCGATCGAAGGCCGCGAGGATCTGGCGTTCGATGCTGAGGCTGGGATCGTGGAAGATGACGGCGTTCCCGACCGCCAACCGCGGCACCTCGCGCGCGTAGGGATAGACGAGCTTCTGGCCCTCGGAGGCGATGCGGTCGCGCAGATCGGCACACATCGCGGGCAGCCGGTCCCGGTAGAAGGCGCTCTCGGCGCGGGGGCGCAGGAAGCAGATCGCGAGCTCGTCGGGGCTCGTCGTGCCCTCGACGACCACGTCGGCGGCGATCAGATCGGGATCCGCGAAGGCGTGCAGCAGCCGCAGCAATCGCTCCCGAATCTCGCGGTGGGCGGCCGCCCCGTAGCAACGCTCGATTCGCTCGAGCGCGCGGCCGTCGACGAGCAACACCCCGAGCGTCCCGGTTCGCGCGAAGGACTCACCCAGGGCTGCGGCGGCAGGCTGAAAGATGGACTCGCCCCGCTCGATCGGGATCCTCGTTTCGGACCGGGCTTCACTCACCCCCGCTACATCGGAGCGCCGGCAGCAGGGACTGAGCAGAAACCACGCAGCCGGAATCCCCCCGTGTCAGGCCGAGCTGCGCAGGGCGTTGCCGGTCAACGAAGCGGCGACCTGTGCCACGTCGTCGGGCGGACCCTCGGCGACCAGACGCCCCCCCTGCGGTCCACCCCCCGGCCCGAGATCGATCAGCCAATCAGCCGCTCGAATCATGTCGAGGTCGTGCTCGACCACGATCACGCTCGAGCCCGCCTCGATCACCTGATCGAGGCAGTCGACCAGGATCGCGATATCCGTGGGGTGCAGACCGGTCGTCGGCTCATCGAAGACGTAGAGCGAGCCACCGGCTCCGTCGGCGAGCGCCTGGCCCAACCGCATGCGCTGGTGCTCGCCGCCGGAGAGCGTCGAGAGCGGTTGGCCGAGACTCAGGTAGCCGAGTCCGACCCGGACCAGCGGCTCGAGACGTGCGACGACCTTCGCATCGTCGCGGAAGACCTCGCAGGCCTGCTCGAGGCCGAGCTCGAGCACGTCGAGGATCGAGCGACCTTCGAGCCTGACGTCGAGCACGTCGCGTCGGTATCGCCGACCCGCGCAGACATCGCACGGAACCCGCAGATCGTCGAGAAACTGCATGTCGATCACGACCTCACCCGCGCCTTCGCAGGCGTCGCAGCGACCGCCCGACACGTTGAACGAGAACGTACCCGCCGTGAACCCGCGTGCCTTCGCCTCCCGCGTCGCTGCGAAACGTTGGCGAATCGCGTCGAAGGCCTTCGTGACCGTGGCCGGATTGGATCGCGCGCTACGACTGGCAGGCGACTGGTCGACGACGACGACTCGATCGATTGCGCTCGCACCCTCGATCCGAGCCGATGCGCGCACATGCCCGGGCGAGCTCGCCAGTCGCGTCCGATCCGAGAGCCCCGGCACCAGCACCTCGTGCAACAACGTCGACTTTCCGGCACCCGAGACGCCACTGATCGCGATCAGTCCACCGAGTGGGATCTCGACCGAGAGGTCCTTCAGGTTGTGCACGTTCGCCCCGACGATCCGCAGGCGCGGCGCTCTCCGTAGATCCCGCCGCACGCGCCGCACGAGCCCGAGCTCGCCGCGCAACACGGCGCCCGTCTTCGACGACGTCGAAGCCCGGATCGTATCGACGTCACCCGCGGCGATGATCTCGCCCCCTCGCCGACCGGCGCCCGGGCCCAGATCGATCACGTAGTCGGCGGCCTCGATCAATGGGAGCGCGTGCTCGACGACGACGACCGTATTGCCCTGGTCTCGAATCGCTTCGAGCACGCGCCGCAGTCGCGCAAGGTCAGCCGCGTGCAGACCGATCGACGGCTCGTCGAGCACATAGAGTGAGGCCGTCAGACTGCCGCCGAGCGCGGTCGCGAGCTGAATCCGCTGTGCCTCGCCGCCCGAGAGCGTTCGGATCGTCCGGTCGAGTGTGAGATAGCCGAGACCGACGGCGTGGATCGTACGCAGGCGGGTGAGTACGAGCTCGAGCAAGCGCTTGGCCGCGGGTCCGCCAACGTCTCGCGCGAGCGCGTCTTCTGCCCACTGCAGCAGATCCGCGAGCGTCTCCCGGGCGAGGTCGGCGATCGTGCGATCTTCGATTCGGACCGCACGCGCGTCCTCCGAGAGCCGCGTACCGTCGCAGGCCTCGCACGGATCGTAGCGGCGATGTCGGGCGATCATGACGCGCGCCTGCACCTTGTAGCGACGCCCGGCCAGCCAATCGAAGAAGGCGCGCACGCCGCCCCAATGGTCGTCGTCGCCTTCGAAGACGAAGCGCTGGGCGTCGGCGTCGAGCTCGGAAAAAGGCCGATCGACATCGATTCCCACTTCTTTGCAGGCCGCGAGCAGGCGCGACTTCAAGTGTCGCGATGTCTTCGTGGCAAAGGGCGCGACGGCATCCGCGGCAAGGCTCTTGGCGGGGTCGGGGACGACGCGATCCCAGTCGATCTCGGCCGTGCGGCCGAAGCCCTCGCAGCTCGCACAGGCTCCGACTGGATTATTGAAGGAGAAGAGCCCCGGGCTCGGCTCGGGAAAGCGTCGGCCACAGCCGTCGCAGACGCGACCTTCCCGATAGATCGTTTCGAATTCCGGCCCGTCGGCGCGCCGCACGCGCAGCTCTCCTTCCCCGCGCGCAAAGGCCTGGGAGACGGCCTCGACCAAGCGTGTCCGCTCACCCTCCTCACCACGAACTGCCAGACGATCGATCAGGAGCCACCAGGGCTCCTTCTTCGACGGCTTTCGTCGCGGTGTCGTCTCGAGCAGGTCGACGAGCTCGCCAGACGCGTCGAGCAATCGCGTATGCCCGTCACGCACCAGCTCGTCGCGCACCTCCGCCGCGCGCCCCCGACCTTTTCGGATCGGCGCGACGATCAGGATCCGCTCGCCCGCCTGATCGACGGCGATGCGATCCGCCGTCGCCAGGATTCCACCGGAATCGACGGGCCGCTCGCAATCGGGACAGATCGTGCGACCGACGCGCGCGAAGAGCAGTCGCAGATGGTCGAGCACCTCGGTCGCACTGCCGACGGTCGAGCGCGACCCGGTCACGCCGTTTCGCTGCTCGATCGCAATCGCCGGCGGCAGGTTCGAGACGTGATCTACTTCGGGTCGCGGCAGCCGCTCGAGGAATTGGCGGGCATAGGCCGAGAGCGAGCTGACGTACCGACGTTGCCCCTCGGCGTAGAGCGTGTCGAAGGCGAGCGAGGTCTTGCCCGATCCGGATGGCCCCGTCACGACCGTGAGTCGGCCGAGGGGAATCGAGCAGTCGACGCCGCGCAGATTATGCGATCGGGCGTTCTCGATTCGGATCTCGCGCTGACTGCTCATGCGCTCCTGCCCGGGTCGGCAGGTACACCGACCGCGCGTTCAGCTCTCGACGGTCGCCAGGCGAGCCGCGGTCTCCGCATCGCGCACGCGCCCCCCCGCCCGCGCCGCCTCGCCGACGCGACGCCAGGTCGCGGCATCGAGCTCCTCGTCGAGCGCCCCACTGACGAGTCGCACGAGGAAGACGTCGCCGCGCTCGATCGCCGTGGCGCGCAGCGTCTCGAGCGTTTCGCTCTGCTCACCCCGCGCCAGGAAGTCGACGGCCTCAACCTCGCGGTCAGCCTCGAGATAGGCCTGACCGATCGCCGCTGCCTTCGCGGGATCGAGATTGCCTTCGAGTAGATGTCGCCGCGCGAGTGGATCGGGCAACTTCTTCCGTGCCAAGACCGCCCCCTCTCGACCGTCCGGACGTCCGAACGTCGCGTCAGAACCCGCGGCGCCCGCCACGAATCCCGCGCAACGAAATCATACTCGGATCCGGCTGTCGACGCAGATCCCCGCGCTCGGCCCGACCTCAATAACGCGGTACACCGGGATCGACGGTGAGCGACCAGGCCTCGATGCCCCCGTCGAGATTCTCCGCCCGGGCGAAGCCGCGCTCGAGGAGCAATCGAACCGCTTTCTCACTCCGCCCGCCGTGGTGGCAATGGACGACGAAGGGCCGATCCTTCTGCGACAGGAGCTCGCCGACGCGGGCCTCGAGCTCGCCGAGCGGAATCCAATGCGCCCCTTCGATCCGAGCCGTCTCGACTTCGTCGGCCTCGCGCACGTCGAGCAGGAAGAGCTCGTCGCCGCGAGTCCGCGCTTCGGCGCGGCGGCGCGCGAAATCGATCGCCGTACATTGGCGGATCTCCGCCTCGGGTGTTCCCTCGCGCGCGGGCATGCCGCAGAAGCCCTCGTAGTCGATCAGGGCGTCGATCGTCGGCTGCGAGCCGCAGATCGGACAATCGGGGTCCTTCTGCATCTTGAACTCACGCCAGGCCATCTCGAGTGCGTCGTAGTGCAGCAGCCGTCCGACGAGCGTGTCGCCGATTCCCGTCAGCAGCTTCACGGTCTCGGTCGCCTGCACGAGCGCGACCGTGCCCGGCAGGATCCCGAGCACACCGCCCTCGGCGCACGACGGCACCGCACCGGGCGGCGGCGGCTCCGGATAGAGACAGCGGTAGCAGGGGCCACGCGTCGAATCGAAGACGCTCGCCTGCCCCTCGAAGCGGAAGATCGAGCCGTGGACGTTCGGCTTGCCGAGCAGCACGCAGGCGTCGTTCGTCAGATAACGCGTCGGGAAATTGTCGGTCCCGTCGACGATCACGTCATAGTCGGCGAAGAGTGCGAGGGCATTGCCCGAATCGAGTCGCGTCGCATGGCGCTCGATACGCACGTCGGGATTGAGCGCCGACAGTCGCTCGCTCGCCACCTCGACCTTCGGTCGGCCGACATCCGCGGTCGCGTAGAGAATCTGCCGCTGCAGGTTCGACGCCGATACGACGTCGTCGTCGACGAGGCCGATCCGACCGACACCGGCCGCCGCGAGGTACTGCGCCGTCGGACAGCCGAGACCGCCGGCTCCGATCAGGAGCACCGCCCCTTCCAGCAGACGCTTTTGACCCTCGAGACCGAACTCGGGCAGATTCAGATGGCGTCGATAGCGATCGAACTGATCCGGTCGGAGCGGCACATCGGCCTGCGGGTCTGCCATCGCGAGTCTCCTGCCACGCAAGCCGCCGCGCGGCACCCCGATTCGAGCTCTCCTGCTCCTGGCCCGGATCGGCGGCGGCGGGTCTGGTGCCGGAGGCGGGACTCGAACCCGCACGGCCTTGCGACCGGGGGATTTTGAGTCCCCTGCGTATACCAGTTTCGCCACTCCGGCAGCGGGCGCGGAGCATACCACGACGCGCGTGGCCGAGTCCGCGACACGCGCCGAGCCAGCCCACGCGAGGTGCAGAGGACGTTTTGACAGCGCCGCAGCCCGCCGTTAGATTCCGCGCCCGTTGGGGCCGTAGCTCAGTTGGGAGAGTGCTTGAATGGCATTCAAGAGGTCGCGGGTTCGATTCCCGCCGGCTCCACCATTTACCTTGCGGGCGTTTCGGATGGCCTGGGGGTCGTTCCTATCTTGACGGACGAGGCGCGGCGGGGCGCCGTGCAACCGGGGACGGGCTTGCGGGCGTTTCGGATGGCCTGGGGGTCGTTCCTATCTTGACGGACGAGGCGCGGCGGGGCGCCGTGCAACCGGGGACGGGCTTGCGAGCGTTTCGGATGGCCTGGGGGTCGTTCCTATCTTGACGGACGAGGCGCGGCGGGGCGCCGTGCAACCGGGGACGGGCTTGCGGGCGTTTCGGATGGCCTGGGGGTCGTTCCCAGGCGGGCCGACGACGCGCGGCGAATATGAGGGCGGCGAGTCCGATCAGTAGGAGCAGTTGCGGGTTGGGCTCGGGGACGGGGTCCGGGTCCTGGGCTTCTCGGTAGCTGTCCAGCCAGAGCTGGTAGTCGACGAAGGTGATGGCGCCGTCGCGATCCAGATCGGCCCGTTCGTCGAACTGGCTGGTGCCGGACGTCGATCCGAACGCCGCGAAGAAGCGGGCGCGATCGTCCTCGTCGACGTCCCCGTCCCGATCGAGATCACCGGCTGCATGACCGCAGTCGACGCAGCCGTCCGGCACGAAGGCCGTCGGCAATACGGTCACGATCTCGCCCGGCTCGTGATCGAAGACGAGCGGCTTTTCCAGGATCAACGGCTCGACCGAGTAGATTCGATTGATCTCCTGCGTCTCGCGCGTCGGATTGATCGCGACGTATTGCCCCGCCTCGAAGAAGGCTGAGTCGAGCGGCATCTCGAGATCCTCGAGGCCGACGACCTCGAGCGTATCGGAGCCGGCCTCGGGGAAGTTCGTGATTGCGCTGATCGGGAGCGAGTCGATCAGACCGTTCGACCCCGTCGCGTCTGCCACGTCGATCGCCTGCCACTCGAGCGCGACCTGCGGGATCGGCGGCCCCTCGCCGTGGCCGACCGCGTGGGCCGCCTCGGCCTGCGACTGGCTCGTCGCGGGCCGGAGCACGCCGAGCTCGCCGTTCTCCAGCGGTTGCGGTACCTGCGCGGACGGGTCGTCGGGGTTGCCCGAAAAGGAGGTCGCGACCTGGGCCGCGTTCACGCGCTTCGTGTTCTCGGAGAGGGTCTTGAGCGGCGCGAGCCATCTCGCTGCCTGGACGAAGAAGTCCTGGGTCACCTCCGTCCATGTCCTCGGCTTGTAGATCCGCTTCAGGATATCCGCCTGCGAACGGAGCGTCTGCGATAGCGACGTCACGGGAACGAAATGGTGCCCCGGACTGAACTGGCGAATTCCGTTGCCCAGATCGGAGACGACGGCCCGCGCGCCGGCATAGAAGCCGACCCGCTTGACCCGCCCCGGAGAGACCGTCGTCAGGAACTCGGCTCCCTTCTTTCCGGCGAGATGTTTGTTCAGATAGCGCGCGCGCGTCGTCAGCTTGCCCAGGGCGAACGTGAACGACTCCCCATGCTGCATACCGACCTCGTTCGCGAGCGCCAGATAGATGAAGAAGCGACGGACGGGGTTGCGGATGATTCCACCCGTGCTGTCGAGGATATGCAGGAAATCGATGTCGCCGGTAAAGGGTCGCAGGCCTTTGGGGCCATCCATCGCGACGTTCAGGATCTTGCGCTTCACGCCCTGGGCATTGGTCCCGATGTCCGTCACGACGAAGTTGACGTCGCCGGCCTCGTCGAGGACGCGGAAGCCCTCCTCGACGACCATCGTGCGACGCTGGCCCTTCAGCTTGGGCAGCTTGTCGAGGATCGCACCGAGCCCGTTCGCCTTGTAGCCGAAGGCGAGCGGGATGCCGTTCACCGCCCAATCACCCGGCGCGTCGGGCGTGCCGAGCTTGTCAGCCTTGCTGAACTCGTCCCACTCCTGCATTCGCAGCCGCAACCGTTCGCGGATCTGAAAATACTCGTCGGCCGCGTTCGACGAGAACTCGAAGTCGTCGATCTCGAGGTCGATGCGCCGATCGAACGTGGCCGCGGCGATGCGACTATCGACCTCGTCGAGACCCGGCGGCTTCGACTTGCCGAGTGTGTTCGTCATGTAGTCGTCGAGCGCATCGGTCATCGCCTTCTCGTTCGCCCACCCCTTGCGTGATCGATTGACGGCGGCTGGTGGCGCGATCGGAGGCTCGATGAAAACCACGACGTCCTTGGCCTCCGGCGGATAGCCCAGGTACTTGATGTCGAGCTCGTTCGTGTTCTTGATCTTCATCGACTGAGGCTTCAGGTAGGCGAGCCCCTGCTTGAGCTTCGCGATCGCACCGACGCCGCGGGAGCGGAACGCCACCGTGATCCCGAAGCGGTCGCAGATCTCCTCGATCTTGCGGACCGTATCCCGGCCCACCCCGACCCACCGCTCGATCGCGTGATAGGACAGGGGATCGTTCGCCTTTGCGACGCCCGCGGTCGTGATGTCGACATCGGGATCCGCCGCCTCGGCCTGGCGGAACCTGTCCGAGGTCTTGATCTCGTCGACCTCGTCCGAGATCTGCTCGACGGCCTCCTTGACTGAGTTCGTCACCTCGTCGACCTCGTCCGCACGGGTCAGATAGCGGGCGCGATGAACCTTGGCGGCCAGCGCCCGCGCGAGCGCACCCGAGACGAGCGCATCGGCGTTCTCCCCGGCGACGAAGGCGAGACGACCGGCGAGCTTCTCGTAGTTGCCCTTCTCGTAGTCGGTCGCGATCTTGCCGATCTCGTTGGCGGCCTTCACGACGAGCGTCTCCTGCTGGTCGGCCGTGATGACGGCGGCGAGCACGAGCGAGTCGGTCAACAGCTTCGCCTCGTCGACGAGCTTCCGATACGCATCGGGGTCGTTCTCGACCCAGGCGCGATACATGTTCGACCACTGCTCCGCGGTCCAATGGCCGAGGCGAACGCCGTAGTCGATATCGTCGAGCACGACCGACTTCGTCGCCTGCCAGAGCATCGGGGGCATCTGGATCAGCCCGTAGCCCAGGGAGTAGACCCCGCGCCCGCCCTCGCAGGCGATCGAGATCGGCCAGGTCTGGTAGCCGCATTCCGACAGGACGTCCTGGGCGAGGTCCGGATTCTCCCTGAGAAAAGCGACGATCTGGCGCTGGTAGGGAGCCTCCTCGACGTACTCGAGCTGGGAGACGAGCCGATCGAGCCGTCGCGGGGCGCCTTGTCCAGGACGTGGGATGCCCATCTCGTCGAGCGCCATCGGTGCCCCCGCCTCGTTCAGCAGGTTGCCGTCCTCGTCGGTATCGAGCGTATAGGCCTCGGCGACATAGCGGACCTTGGCGATCGAGAGGTCGTCCCAACAAAGCGTCGCGAGCACCCCGGCGAGCTCGATCTTGCTGCCCTCGCTCGCATCGGGATCTCTGGGCGGCAAGACGAATCCCTTCGGAAACGCGAGCAGCCGATCCGCTTCGACCTCGGCGAAGTGGCGACAGGCCGAGTTCACGTCATCGTTGAAGGCGCGCTCCGTGACGGGTGGAATGCCCTGACGCACGTCCCACAGGATGCCGCGACCCGCGTTCTCCTCGACGATCGGGAAGATCGTTACACCGATATGGGAGACGCTCGAGAGATTCTCGAGGAAGCCCTCGAGCCGGACGGGCGAGCCCGAGACGCGGGGCCGTCCCGGATCCTTCTCCTTGACTCCGAAACGCAGGATCCGATTCTCGACGAGCTTGAGGCGACCCGTGCCGGATCCGCGTACGCCGATCCCATCGAGCGTGCCGACCGCGATCGCCGTGATCTCGAGATTCGGCGAGCCCCCGTTCGCCCGCAGCAGCCAGGTGAACTCGGCGGATTGCTGGGGAGCGAGATCGCCACTGGCGGGATTCTCCGGATCGGGCACGAACGTGACGTCGACGAGCGGAACATCGAGGACGTCCGGGTCGAGGCTCTTGATCCCCGGCCCCGACAGGTTCATCGCGTCGAGCATTTCGACGCCCTCGACCGTCGTGTCCGAGACGTTCTTCACGACGGCGGTCACGGCGATGCAGTTGGCGACGGTCGGCTTCGCGGGATCGGGTGCGGCGACCTCGTCGTTGTAGCGCCGGCACTCGGGATCCAGCTCGTCCAGTGGCGTCTCGTTCACGAGGAACTGACTGGGCGACGCCGTCACGGTGACCTCGAAGGGGTCGACGACGACCGTCTCGAAGCCCGTGGCCGGCACCTGGGCACCCGTCTCGGCGTCGGTCGCGGTCAGTGACGCGATCAGATTGGCCGTGCCGCCCTTCGCCGCCCGGATCGGAACGGACAGGCTGTAGGGGCCGGTCGCAGCCGAGACGACGATGCCCTCCGGCGGATCGACCGGCAGAGGCGTTACGACCGTCGCGTCGGTACTGCGTAGGAGCGGCGCGTCGAAGACCAGATGCTGATCTGCCTCGAGTGTCGTGCGAACGCGGATCGTTGCGGTCGAGTCGGTCCCGACGGCATACTCGGGCGTCGGCGTCTCGATCTCGATCGCAACACCGTCGTCGGCCCAGACCTGATCGAAGAAGTCGTCCTGCGCACTGTTTCGATTCGTAACGCGCAGCAGCACGCGGTAGGCACCCGCGTTCGGATAGCGATGCTCGACGACGGGCTCGTCGACCACGATCACGGGCGACCCGTCTCCGAAGTTCCAGAGATAGGTGTGCACGTTGCTCGAGCCAGGATAGCTCGGCGAGGCGTCGAACCGGATCGTCTGCCCACCGAGCGACTCCCACTCGAAGCGACTGCTCGGGCTCACGATCGGAAGCGAGTCGGTACAGCCGGACTCGTGCTTCTGCCAGAAGACCCAGCGCTTGTCCCCTGCCTGGGTCGCGGAGGCAGCTGCGAAGATCCGGTCGTAGTCCATGTTGAGCACGCCGGCCGTGAACGGGTCGGTGTGATCGACCAGGTTGATGAAGCCGGCCAGGCCCAGATTCCAGCGATTCGATCTTCGCCTGTCGGTCTGAGTTTCGATCGGGGGCGTGTAGACGTCGCTCTGGGCGACCATCGGTAGCGATCGGAACGGATTCGGCCGCGCGACCCCGAGATGCCAGATGCTGATTCGACAGGGCCGTGGTCCACCATCCCAGACCATCGACGGCACCGACATCTCGAAGTTGTAGCTATCGATGAAGCACTCGATCGCGCCCCCGACGAGACAACCTCGCTGCTGCGGCTGGATCACCGTCTCGTACTGGACGGGCGAGCTGTAGTAGAGATCCGGCGGAAAGGTGGCGTCGAAGTCCTCGAAGGTCTGTGCGGAACCGCCTCCCGACGCGAGCGCGCCGATTGCGACGACACACGGACCGAGTCCCAGATGGACCGCGCTTCTGCGCCCGCGAGACCGCCGCCGTCCGAGCCCGGCCAGCCCGAGCAGCAGGAGCAGCGCCGATCCGGGCTCGGGAATGACCCGGAGATCCAGCCCCTCGAATCGCACGTCGAGATCGAAGCCGGACGGGTCGAGCGGAAAGCCCTCGGCCAGATCACTCGCATCGAAGCTCGCGGCGATTCGCCCCACCCCAGCGCGCAGCACCCGCAGACGCACACTCGCCAGCAGTAGATCCGAGCCGGAAATTCCGATCGGAAAGGCAAGTGCGGCCAGTCCGTCCCCGTCTGCCGCGGCGACACCCGTCCAGAGCGGGCCGACGACGGGCGGTGCGAGCGCCTCGAACTGCGTGCGATCGAAGACGAGATCGAGCCCCCAGCCGAGCAGCGGCTGATCCGCGGCGACCCGCAGCTGAATCTCGACTTCGTCGCCGACCTCGACCTCGCGCTCGGGATTCGCCGCGACGACCGACACCACGACGCTCGCACGCGCCGCCCCGGGTGACGCGACCACGACGAAGACGGCGGCGAACGACAGCAGGAGCAGCAGCAGGTCCGAACGAAGCCTGCAGGGGGGGAGAGGGGCGAGCGGACGCATGAGAGACCTCCGATGCATCGGGCTGCATCGAGGATCAGTGGCGTCTTGCTTCTATTAATGGCAAGAAAGACCGCCGTGTCCGGCGCGCCGCCGCCTATCGTCGACTCGGGACCGAAGACTCGCAGTCAGGCTCGACGAGCAAAGGTGCTATGCGGAGAAGAGGCGGCAAAGAGTCGAGGAGATGGTGTCTTGCGATCGTGAGGTTTGCGTGAGGACGCCTAGCGCAGAACGAAGGTTCGGAAGAAGTAGTCGTTCGTGTTGTTCGTGAACCCGACGCCGGATTCCCCGGCCGAGCCGCTGCCGTCGGCGTACGGATTGGCCATCTGGCCCTTGATGATCGCGATCTCGAGGACGTCGGTCGTGCTCGCGCGACTGACGAATTCGACGACGATCGCGTAGACCTGCCCTGTCGTGACCTCGCGTCCGGGATCGTCCCCGACGAAGAACTCCGTGAAGGTCTCTGCCGCGCCGCCCGGAAGGGTGCTCGTATCGACGTCGATCGGTCGGATGATCGAGGTATTCGGATCGTCGTTGGGCTCGCCGGCGCCGTTGACGGGCCGCACCGTGATCCGAATCGTGCCGCTATCGCTCGAGGGCCCCTGCGACAGCACGAGCCAGAACTCCTCGAATTTCCCGCTCGAGAGAACGGTGAAGGTCTGGGCGACGGCCGGATTCGCTTCGTTCACCCCCGGCGCGGGGACGATGTCGTTGGCCGTTGCCGGATCGAATTGGGCATCGACGAAGAGGACGAGGCCGCTGCCGGATCCGCTACAGCCCCAGAGGAGCGCCGCGAGCGCGAGCCCGCCGAGCGCGACCCAAAATCGATTTTCGCCGCTGTTTCCGATCCTCACGCCTGGCCCTCCCCGACACGTCGTCGAATGGTCCTGGAGACCATCGGAGAATCAGGGGGTTGGCTTGAGTGGCTGCGCGCCGATTGCGGCCTCGGGGGAGCAGCTGGCTGCGCTTGTCCCCACGCCCGGCCCGACTAGAATCGGCGTGCGATCCGTACTGCGGCTCCGGCAGCGAACGGGACACGGGAGACAGCATGGGCGAGGCGTCCGAATCGATCCGGCTCGAACACCGAGCCGGGGTTGCAGTTGCCACGATCGGCCATCCCCCGATGAACCTGCTCGGCGCCGAATTGATGGGGGCACTCCTGCAGCTCGTCGAGTCGCTCGAAAAGGACGACTCGAGCCGCGTGCTCGTCCTCAAGAGCGCCGATCCCGACTTCTTCATCGCGCACGGCGATGTCGAATCGATCACGACGGTGCCGACCGACCCGAGTCCGGAGGCGACCGAGCTGCCCTTCACGCATCAGATTCTCGAGCGGCTGCGACGTCTGCCCCAGATCACGATCGCGCAGATCGAGGGCTATGCACGCGGCGGCGGAAGCGAGGTCTCGCTCGCCTGCGACATGCGTTTCGCGGCCCTCGGCAAGGCGATATTCGGTCAACCGGAGGTAGCGATGGGCATCCTGCCCGGGGCCGGCGGAACGGTTCGCCTGACGCGCATGCTCGGTCGCGCCCGCGCATCGGAGATCATCCTCGGCGGCGACGACTTCAGCGCGGCCGAGGCCGAGCGCTACGGCTGGATCAATCGCGCGCTGCCGCCCGACGAGCTCGGCCCCTTCGTCGAAGGCCTCGCGCGCCGAATCGCGAGCTTTCCGGCGACGACGCTGCAGGAGGCGAAGCGTGCGATCCAGGGGATCGCGGACAGGGAGATCGAACGCGATCTGCTCGAGGAGCAGCGCGCCTTCGACAGACTGATGAGCGACCCGCGATCCGAACGCGTCCCGCGCATGGCGCGCTTTCTCGAGCGCGGCGTCCAGACACGCGAGGGCGAGCGGGATCTCGCCGCGGCCTGCGAGAAGCTCGGAGACGAGTAGACCGGCTCCGCTGGATTCCCGCTCGAAGCAGACAACACCGAGGAGACCACGCCCGAATCCGAGGAGGACCGTGCCCCATGTCCGAATCGCCCGCGTATGCACGCCATCCCGATCACACCCTGGTCTTCGACGAGGCCCGCGTCGCGCTGCGCGTCTCGATTGGCGGTCGAATCATCGCCGAGACCCGACGCGGCCTGAATCTACGTGAGGCTCGCTACGCAGCGGTCGTCTACGTGCCCCGAGACGACGTCCAGATGGAGTATCTGTCGAAGAGCGAATACACGACCCATTGTCCCTTCAAAGGCGACGCCAGCTACTACGACTTCGATCCCGGGACGACGGAGGGCCGCCGGGAGCAGATCGGCTGGAGCTACGAGACGCCCTTCGATCAGATGGCGGCGCTACGCGGTCACCTGGCATTCTACCCTGATCGCGTCCAGCTCGAGTCGATCTCCGGCGAAGACGATCTCTGATCGCCCGCGCTCGACGCGCGCGCAGGAAACACGGTGCCGACGCGCACGGCACGAGAGGCGAAGCGATTGGCCGAGATCGAGGCGATGCTCTCGCAATACGGACTGGCGATCGTCGCGCTCGCGGTCCTGCTCGACCAGCTCGGTGTCCCGATTCCCGCGCCACCGACTCTCGTGCTCGCCGGCGGCCTCGTCGGCAAGGGCGTGCTCGATCCCGGCGCGACGTTCGTCGTGGCGACGCTCGCTTGCCTGCCCGCCGACCTCGCCTGGTTCGAGATCGGTCGTCGCAAGGGCCGCCGCGTCTTGCGACTGCTGTGTCGGATCTCGCTCGAGCCCGATTCGTGCGTGCGCATGACGGCGGAGCGCTTCGCCCGACGCGGACCGATGACGCTTCTGTTCGCGAAGTTCCTACCCGGCGTGCAGACGATCGCACCACCACTCGCGGGCGCGAGCGGTCTGTCACAGCCACGCTTTCTCGCCTACGACGTTCCCGGCGCCGCCCTCTGGTCCGCTGTCTTCCTCGTGGCGGGTGCCCTGCTCCACGGGCAGATCGATCGCTTTCTCGAGGCCTTCGCCGCGGTCGGCGGGCGCGTCGGGCTCTCGCTCGGGCTGCTGGTCAGCGCCTGGATCGGGTGGAAATACCGGAATCGCCAGCGCCTGCTGAAGCTGCTTCGAACGGCGCGAATCGAGCCACGGGAGCTCCGTTCGCTCTTCGACCGCGAGCCGCCGCCTGCCCTCTTCGACCTGCGCCATCCGGATCAGATCGACCTCGACGGCGGTCGGATTCCGGGCGCAGTCGCGCTTCCGCTCGCCGACGTCGAGGCCCGCCACCACGAGATCCCCCGCGATCGCGAGATCATCCTCTACTGCACTTGACCGAACGAGGCCTCGAGCGCCCGTGTGGCGCTCGTGCTCAAGCGACACGGCGTCGAGCGCGTACGTCCACTCGCCGGGGGCTACGACGCCTGGACCCGGGCCGGCTACCCGATCGAGCCCCTTGCAGTCACAGAGGCGGCCGCGCAGGAAACCACGGAGGCCGACGCTCCGGGTGGAGCGATCGGGTCTTTACAAGCACAGCCCGAGCTGCGAAGTGTGCAGTCACGCGATTCGCGGCACGCGACGACCGAGTCGAACGACTCGCCAGGAGGATGATCGGATGGGCACACTCGACGGCAAGATCGCATTGGTGACCGGCGCAGGTCAGGGCGTGGGACAGGGTATCGCCTTCGCCCTTTCGGCCGAGGGCGCCGCGATCGCGGTCAGCGGCCGCACGGCCTCGAAGCTCGAGACGACCTGCAAGGCGATCGAGGAGCGCGGGGGGCGCGCGGCGGCCTTCGCCTGCGACGTGAAATCCTCTGCGAGCCTCGAGGCGCTCGTCGACGATGTCGTCGATCGCTTCGGAACGATCGACATCCTCGTGAACAACGCCCAGGAGGTCCCGCTCGGCGCACTCGAGCAGGTGAGTGACGAAGCCTTCGCGGCCGGCTGGGAATCGGGACCGCTCGCCACCTTCCGCTTGATGAAGCTCTGTCGCCCGCATCTCAGCGGCGGTGGCTGCATCATCAATGTCGGCAGCACGGCCGCGAAACGCTGGGACATGGCCAACTACGGCTGCTACGCCGCCGTCAAGGAGGCGATTCGAAGTCTCACGCAGGCAGCGGCCTGCGAGTGGGCCGTCGACGGCATCCGCACGAACGTCGTGCTCCCGCACGCTTCGTCACCCGCGCTGGCCGGCTGGATCGAGAAGAACCCGGCGGAGGCGGAGGCGTTCTTCGCGACGATCCCGATGCGTCGCGTGGGGGATTGCGAAGCGGATATCGGCCGCTTCGTCGCCATGCTCTGCTCCGACAGCTCGGCCTACATCAATGGCCAGAGCATCGCGATCGACGGCGGCCAGGCCCACATGGGCTGACCCGAAGCCGCCGCGGGCTGACCCGAAGCCGCCGCGGGCTGACCCGAAGCCGCCGCGGGCTGACCCGAAGCCGCCGCGGGCCGGGCTACGATCGCGTGCACGGCCTCGCGGCTGGTCAGCCCTCGATTCGAATGGCCTGTCGCGGACAGAGGCGCTCGGCGTCCTGCATCTTGCCGCGCAGGTTCTCGGGCACTTCGTCCATCAAGACCGTCAGCGTGTCGTCGTCCTCCACGCGGAATACCTCGGGACAGGCCTCCATGCACAGCGCATTCGCCTCGCAGAGGTCGTAGTCCACAACAGCCTTCATGAGTCACTCCTGTTGCTCGGGCGTGTTCTTCACGTCGAGTGAGCACGACACGAGCGGGTCGTCGTAAGCCGCGGGAGGCTACAACATCCGGTCCTGCGCTGACCAGCCCCCGAAGGATCGATTTGCCTTGGCGAGCGCCGCCGGTCATCCTGTCCTTCGGCCGAGTTCATCCGTCGCGTTGGGAGTCTCGAATGGAGCTGGATTTCACGCCCGAGCAGCACGCCTTCCGCGCCGAGCTCCGCGACTATTTTGCGAAGATGATGACACCGGAGCTCGTCGCCGAGCTGGCGGGCGACGGTGAAGGCGGCGGACCGGAGTTTCGTGGCGCGATGCAGCAGATGGGCCAGGACGGCCTGCTCGGTGTCGGCTGGCCGAAGGAGCACGGCGGTCAGGGGCGCACGCCGATCGAGCAATTCCTCTTCGCCGACGAGGTCCAGACGGCGGGCTTCCCCTTGCCCTTTCTCACGCTGAATACCGTCGGACCGACGCTGCGACAGTTCGGGACCGAAGCGCAGAAACGTGACTTCCTGCCACGCATCCTCGCCGGCGAGCTCTTCTTCGCGATCGGCTACTCGGAGCCCGGCGCGGGGACCGATCTCGCCTCACTCCAGACGACGGCTGTGCGTGATGGCACCGACTGGGTGATCAACGGCCAGAAGATGTGGACCAGTCTGGCGGGCTATGCAGACTATATCTGGCTGGCCGCACGAACGGATCCCGAGAAGAAGAAGCACCGCGGGCTGTCGATGTTCCTCGTCCCCACCGACGCGAAGGGGTACTCGCGACAGCAGATCCGGACCGTCGGTGGCGTCACGACGAATGCGACGTTCTTCGACGACGTCCGCGTGCCCGCGGATGCGCTGATCGGGGGCGAGAACAATGGCTGGGCGTTGATCACGGGGCAGCTCAATCACGAGCGGATCTCGCTCATGAGCATCGGTCCGATTCGGCGCAACCTGCGCGAGATCACGGCCTGGGCCAAGCGGACCGTGATCGACGGAGCGCCCGTGATCGAGAAGGGCTGGGTGCGTGAGAATCTCGCGCGCATCTACGCGAAGGTGCAGATCCTGCGCCTGATGAACTGGAAGCAGGCATGGGCGGCGCAGACCGGGCAACCGAATCCCGCCGACGCGTCGGCCATGAAGGTCTTCGGCAGTGAGCTCAATATGGAGGCGTATCGGCTGATGATGGAGATCACGAACGCCCGCGCGGGACTGTCCGCCGACAGCCCGGGCTCGGCACTCGCCGGAAAGATCGAGTCCGCCTACCGCAACGGCCTGATCCTGACCTTCGGCGGCGGCACGAACGAGGTCCAGCGCGACATCATCGCCATGGCCGGCATGGGTTTGCCCCACTACAAGAGCTGAAGCAGGCGAACGAAGCGATCATGGATTTCGAATTCAACGAAGCAGAGCGGAGTGTTTCGGATCTGGCGCGCAAGATCCTGGGCGATCTCGTGACGAACGAGCGGCTCAAATCGCTCGAAGGCGAGGGCTCCGGACTCGACGCGGCCGCCTGGCAGGCGCTCGCCGAGGCGAACCTGCTGGGCGTCGCGATTCCGGAATCCGAGGGCGGCATGGAGCTCGGCTTCACGGCACTCTGCCTGCTGCTCGAGGAGGTGGGCCGCGCCGTCGCTCCTGTGCCCGCGTACGCCTCGCTCGTCCTCGGCGCACTCCCGATCGCACGCTTCGGAACGGAGGCCGAGCGGGCCGAGTGGCTACCCCGCGTGGCACGGGGCGAGCTCGTGCTGACGGCGGCAGTTTCGGAGCTCGATACGAGCGACCCGATGCGGCCCTCGACGCGCGCGCAACGAACCGCGGCCGGCTTTCGCCTCGACGGCGAGAAGTCGCTCGTCCCCTACGGCTGTGAAGCTGCTCGGATCATCGTCTCCGCCGCGACCGACGCGGGCCCGGCACTCTTCGCGCTCGACGCCGATGCGAGCGGGCTCACGCGGAGGTCACAGGTCTCCTCCGACGGCCTCCCCTACGCGTGTCTCACGTTCGACGGTGTCGCGCTGCCGACCTCCGCCCAGCTCGGAGCGCCCGGTGATGAGACCCTCCGTTGGCTCGTCGAACGGGCAACCGTGGCGCGCTGCGCCATGCAGCTCGGCGTGACGGAGCGCGCGCTCGAGATGACGGCCGAATACGGCTGCGAGCGAATCCAGTTCGACGTCCCGATCGGCAGCTTCCAGGCCTTCCATCAACGCGCGGCCGACGCCTATATCTGGGTCGAAGGGATCCGGCTCACCACATGGGAGGCAATCTGGAAGCTCGCCGCCGACCGCGATGCGCGCGACGCCGTCAGCGTCGCCAAGTTCACGGCGTCCGAGGGCGCCGCCTTCGCCGCCTACGCCTGCCAGCATCTCCACGGCGGCGTCGGCATCGACGTCGACTACCCACTCCACCGCTATTTCAAGTGGTCGATCCAGATCGAGCACGAGCTCGGCGCCGCGAAGGTGCAGCTCGAACGCCTCGGCGAGCGGATCGCGAGCGACGAGATCGCGGCCTTCTGAGGAGCTCGTAGGTCAACAATGAAGGAGCTCTCGGGCAGGAACGCCGTCGTGATCGGCGGTGGGCACGGCATCGGCAGGGGAATCGCACTGGCCCTCGCGAACGAGGGGATGAACCTCGCCATCCTCGACCTGGAGGAGGATGCCGCGAAACGCGTCGCCGACGAGGTGGCCGCGGACGCCGCGCGGGCCGGCCTGCGCAGCCTCGGGCTGGCCTGCGACGTGACGGATCCCGACTCGCTCGCCGCGAGCGAGCGGACGGTCACGCGCGAGCTCGGTCCGGTCCACCTGCTCTCGAACAATGCCGGCGTCTCCTTGCCGCAGGGTCCGATCACGCAGAAGACCGAGCTCGATTGGCAATGGGTCTTCTCCGTCAACCTGTTCGGCATCGTCCACGCCGTTCAGGCATTTCTGCCGGGCATGCGCGCCCATGGCGAGCCTGCGCATATCGTCAACACCTCGTCGACCGCCGGACTCGTCGCCGTCCCCGACCTGGAGGTGGGCGTCTACACCGCGTCCAAATACGCCTGCAACGGCTATTGCGAGATCCTGCGCGCCGAGCTCGCACCCGACGGCATCGGCGTCTCCGTACTCTGCCCGGGCCTGATCGCGACCGATCTCGCCAGAACCTCGGCTCGTAATCGACCGGATGCCTTTGGCGGCCCGCTTCCCGAGCCCGGGCAGATGCCGCCGGAGATGGCGGCGCAGGCGATGGCGGCGGAAGACGTCGGTCCGATCGTCGTGCGTGGCATCAAGGCCAATCGGCTGACGATCCTGACCCACCCGGAGGTCGTGATCCCGATGACGCAGGCACGCTTCGACGCGATTCGCAGAGATGGCGAGGCGGAGCTGGCAGAGCGTTAGCGGCCATCCCGGTGTGCCCGGGCAGCCGACCGCGCTGCGGATCTCAATCGCATTCGAGCCGGCACGAACCGTCGCTCGTCACGATCCGACCGGCACTCGGTCCCGCGAAATGCGTACCGATCACCAGCACGTCGCGGTCGCCATAGCGTGCGACGAAGTCCTGCCGTGTCCGGGTCGCGCGCTCGGGCTGGGCGTCCGGATGGCTTCCCCAGCCGGGCTCGGCAAGCTGGACGGGATGGTGGACCATGTCGCCCGTGATGACCGCGTGGGCACCGCGAGATTCGATCCGTACGCTGACGTGCCCCGGCGTGTGACCAGGGGTCGACTCGAGCGACACCTCGTCCGTGATCCGATGGTCGATCTCGACGAGCGTGTGCAGGCCCGCGTCGACGACGGGCTTCACGCCGTAGGTGAAGTCGACGTTCTCGTCCTCGGTCGCGGAGGACCAATGTTCGTATTCCTCACGTCCGAAGAGATAGCGTGCGTTCGGAAACGTGGGAACGAAGACGCCGTCCTCGAGCATCGTATTCCACCCCACGTGATCGAAATGCAGGTGGGTACATAGAACGAAGTCGACCTGTTCGCGCTTGACGACCGATTCCAGGTCGGCGAGAAAGCCCGTCGTGAAGGGTCCCATGCCCTGGGGCAGCGGGCGGTCGTTGCCCATGCAGGTATCGACTACGATCGTTCGGCCCGCGGACTCGACCACGAGCGCATGGATCGAGAGGACGATTTCGCCCTCCTCCGTCATGAAATGCGGCTTCAGCCAACGCGCGTGCTGCGCGAGGCGCGCAGGGTCGATATTCGCGATGAGCCCTTCCGGCGGTAGCGGCGCCTCCTGCTCGACGACGCGGGTGATCCGGACGTCACCGATCTGCCAGCTCTTGAATGCCGCCTTCACTCCCTTCGATTCACTCGACATCGATCGCCTCCGATTGCGGCACCACGCTCGGGCCGTCCCGAAAGCCTCACTCAGTCCGGGCGTCGCTGCCACGCCCGCCTCCGTGTCGGCGTGAGCGAGTGCCGTGACGCGACGAGGACCCATACCGTCCCCATGCGTTCTGGGCGAAGCTCCTCCGCATGGCACCGAAACGAGCGGGGGATTCGCCGTCGCGCCGATCGTCACGCCCGCGCACGCTCCTTGCGACCGCGGTCTTCGCCCTCGCACTCGCAGGCGGCCACCTCGCCCAAGCACAAGACTTCGTCGAGATGCCGGGCCATCCCGCCAGCTTCGGCGACCACACGATCGAAGCAACGACATGGAGCGGCGGGCCGACGGGTGTCGTCATCGTCTTCGAGGGCGACGGGACGCTCCACGAGGATGGCATCGGCGCGAGCCAACGCACCGCCCGCAACACGCTCGTCTACACGCCGCCGCGCGGCCCCGATCATCCCCAGAACTACGACGCGCTCGCGCCCCGCAGCCTCTACGGCGATCGGATCCCGCTCCTGCAACAGCTCTCGGCCAACGGCACGAGCCGCCTTCGCTACCTCTTCGACGAGCCGGTCGACGTGGCGCTCGACCTCTTCGTGACGGACGTCGACCAGAGCGACTCGGTCGTGTTTCGCGCCTTCGATGCGGCCGGTACCGCACTCGACATGACACGCTTCACGCTCGCATCGGAGGGTGACCTGTCCAGCTACAAGGATACCGGCACGACGTTCAGCGAGGTCGTCGCCCCGATACCGACGACGCTCTTCGCTTCGGATGCGATCACGCTCGCTGCGGTCGACGACACCAACTACAACCGCTCGTATGGCGTGCTGCGATCTCCTGCGAACGCGGCGATCGGTACGCTCGAGATCACGTTCAGCGGGACGCGTAACAGCCCGAACCGCGCCTCCGGCGGCAATGCCTCACACGTCTATGTGGCCCTCGCGACGGCCGCCCCCGAGCCCAGTGCGGCCACCTTGCTCGCGGTCGGATCCCTCGTACACGGATTCCGCGCTCGACGTGCGATGCGCGCACGGAACGGGTCGGAGCGAGGCGCGAGCGCTGCCGGCCGGCGAGCCGCCCGGAGGGTCGGGCAGTGCGCTAGAAGACCGAAGGGACGATGAAGCTGTCCTTTACCGGCTCCTTGCCTTCGAAGAAACGGCCCAGCTCGCGGCCGACCGACTCGACCGTCCAGGCGGCGTCGCTCTCGAAGTCCGCTGCGTGCTTCGGATACTCCATCACGGCGATCTGCTTGCCCCAGACGATGAAGACGTTTCCCGAGACGTTCGAGGCCGCCGGCGACGCGAGCCACGCGACGAGCGGGGACACGTTGTCCGGGTCGAAGGTGTCGAATCCCTCTTCCGGCTTCTCGAAGAACTGCGCCGTCTGTCCTACCAGGGTCATCGCCGTACGCGCCCGCGGCATGAATGTATTCGCCGTCACGCCGTATTTGGCGAGCGCGATCGCGGCGCCGTTCGTGATGGCGATGATGCCCGCTTTGGCCGCCGAGTAGTTCGGCTGGCCCGGATCGGAGAAGAAGGCGGCCTCCGAGGCGGTGCTCAGGATTCGACCGTAGACCTGCCCGTCCGCCTTGCCCTTGTTCCGAAAGAACTCGGCGGCGTGACGAATGCCGCAGAAATGACCCTTCAGGTGGACCCGAACGACGGAGTCGAAATCGGCCTCCTCCATCGAGAAGATCATCTTGTCGCGACAGAAGCCGGCATTGCTCACGAGGATGTTGAAATCGCCGAAGGCCTCGACCGCTTGCGTGATCATCGACCTCGAGTCCGCCCAGTCCGCAACGTCACCGAAATGAGCAACCGCCTCGCCACCCGCCGACTTGATCTCGTCGACGACCGCGCGACCGGCGGACTCGTCGCGGCCGCTGCCGTCCGCGGCGACGCCGAGGTCGTTGACGACGACACGCGCCCCGCGACGAGCCAGCTCGAGCGCGTGGGAGCGGCCGAGACCGCGCCCCGCACCCGTCACTACTGCGACCTTGCCATCCAAATCAGCCATGATGCTCTTCTCCTGTAGCCGACCCGAGTGCGCGTCGTGCACCGCGCCGGGTCCGCGCGGGTCGGGTCGTGACCGCGCGTCGCCGCGCGGCGCGACCCCCACTGCCCATCGGGATCAAAGACGCTCGATGATGGTGCCGGTCCCGACGTTCGCGCCACAGCACATCGTGATGAACGCCGTCCCCTTGCCGCTTCGCTCGAGCTCGTGAAGCGCGGTCACGATCAGGCGCGAGCCGGTCGCACCCACCGGGTGACCCAACGCGATCGCGCCCCCGTTGACGTTCACCTTGGCCATGTCGATGTCGTAGACCCCGGCCCACGAGAGCACGACCGAGGCGAACGCCTCGTTGATCTCGTAGAGATCGATATCGTTGCGGATGCTCATGCCGCTCTTTTGTTCCATCACGCGAGTCGCGTCGACCGGTCCGTCCAGTCCGTAGTAGGGATCCGTTCCGACCAGCACGTCCTGCACGATTCGGGCACGCGGCTTCAAGCCGTACTGATCGGCCTTCTCGCGCGTCATGATCAACACCGCCGCGGCGCCATCCGAGATCTGCGACGAGTTGCCCGCGGTGTGGATTCCACCTTCGATGACTGGCTTCAGCTGCGCCAGACCCTCGGCGGTCGAATCCCGGATACCCTGGTCCTGCGAGATCGTGCGGGTCTCGCCCGAAGGCTTTCCGTCGTCGCCGAGAACCGGTGCCTCGATCGGCACGATCTCACGCTCGAAACACCCCCCGTCCCGTGCCGCCTTGGCCTTCTGTTGTGACGCAAGCCCGAGCGCGTCCGCGTCCTCCCGCGTGATGCCACGGTTGTCGGCGATCCGCTGGGCCATGGTGAATTGATCCGGTGGCGAGTCCCAGGGCCAATCGTCCGGCATGAAATAGCCCGGACCGTTCATCACGTTCGCGCCGAGACCGACGTGACTCATCATCTCGATCCCACAGGCGAGGCCGACATCGATCGAGCCCCCCTTGACGAGCGCATTGATCAAGCTGTTGGCCTGCTGTCCGGAGCCGCATTGCGTGTCGATCGTCGTACCGCCGCAGGACCAGTCGTCGCCCTCCGAGAGCCAGGCCTGACGCGCAATGTTGTTCGACTGCTCGCCGGCCTGCGTGACGCAACCACCGATCAGCTGCTCGACGTCCTTCGTCGGCACACCGGCGCGCTCACAGACGGCCGTCTGCACCTTGCGCAACAGCTTCGCGGTGTGAAGACCGGACAGATCGCCCTTGATCATCTTGCCCCGCGCGATCGGGGATCGAACGGCCTCGACGATGACTGCTTCTCTCATTCGGAACCCCTTTCTACTCGTCCATTCGCTCTTCGGGGCGGCCCAGCCTAGGCAGGTCCCGCGCCCTCGTCCAGCACCAGCTCGACCGAGGCGCGCATGCGCTCGTTGATCGACGTCTGCGTCTGGAGTCCGCTCGACCAGCCCACCATCACGGCGAACCAGATCTGGGTCAACATCTCGCCGAGCAGACGCTCCCGCTCGGTCATTTCATCCACCGGACGCTCGCAGCTCGCCGACGCAGCCTGGGGAATCGGCACGCCGCGCAGCGCACCGACGACCATCCCCAACATGAGCTCGTGGAAGACACCGACCTTCTTGGCCAGCACCGGCTCACCAGCGGCTGCGGCGCGCAACATGGCACGCCACAGGTTCGGTCGTCGGAGCATGCCGCGACTCGCCATCCCGAAGAGTCCGACGATCCGCTCGCTCGCGGTCGCCCCCTTCGGCGGCCGCGCTTCGACCCGGGCCGCCATCGCCCGCGTCTCGAGCTCGAGGGCGGCGACGAGAAGATCCTCCTTGCTCCGGAATCGCCGATAGAGGGTCCCCATCGCAACCCCCGCATGCGCCGCCACGTCGCGCAGCCGCACGGCCTCGAATCCGCCTCGCTCGGCCAGCTCGATCGTCGTCTCGAGAATGCGCCGCGCACGAGCTTCGCGCAGGGGATCGGGTGCGGCGGCGGTCATGGCGCGAGATTGAAACACGTTTCACCTGGGGACGAAACTCGCGCGGAGCTGCCGAGGGTCGCCTCGCGTGCGGCGCGAACGAAGGTGGGCCGGGGATGGAGTAGGCTCGGCTGCGTGCTTGAGCAGACCCGGCAAGCGGATCCGAGCCCGTCGACCCCGACGCTCCACGCGTATTGCCTGCGAATCCTCCGGGCGGGCGATCTGTCGACAAAGCTCGCTCCGCCGCCGGATACGCTCTCCCGCTCGATTGCCGAGAATCCCCTTGGGAAAGCAGTCGTCCCGGACCGACCGGTCCGCGGCCCCGGTCTCGAGATGCGAGGGGGTGCCGACAGACTCCCGCGGCCGGGCCAGCTTCGAGATCGCACCGCCCGGATCGCATGCCTCGCGCGCTTCGCCCACCACGAGCTGCAGGCCGTAGAGCTCTTCGCCTGGGCCCTGCTCCTCTGGCCCGCGATGCCCGCAGGACTCCAGCGCGGCCTGCTCTCGGCTCTGCGCGACGAGCAACGCCACTGTCGCCTCTACCTCGAGCGACTCGACGCCCAGGGCGGCTCGTTCTGGCGTGATGATCACTCAGACTACTTCTGGCGACAGGCCCCGGCGATTGCAGCCTCACCCGCCGGCCCCCGCGCGTTTCTGGCGGCGATGGGCCTGACGCTCGAGCAGGCCAATCTCGACTTCACCCTCAGCTACCGCGACGGCTTCGCAGAAGCGGGCGATCGCGAGAGCGCCGCGGTATGTCAGCGTGTCCACGAGGAGGAGATCGCGCACGTCGCGCTCGCGCGGCGTTGGCTGCTGCGACTCGACACGGGTCGGGATGGGCCGGACGCGGGCGACGACCTGCGAGCGTATCGCTCGGCGGTACCCTTCCCACTCGACGCGGCGCGTGCGAAGGGTCGGCGCTTCGCGGTCGCGCCGCGGCGGCGAGCCGGCTTGAGCCCAGCGCTGATCGAGCACGTGCGAAGCGCGCGATCGAATGCGGAGCGCAGACCGCGCGACGCGGCGCCGCCGGATGACCGGACCGATCGGCCTGCCGATGGGCGAGAAGCCGCACGACCCTATGCAGAGTCGATCGAATCGACGTGAGCAGCGCCGAGCGCCCGACGCATCTCGAGTTGATTGCCAACCTCGGCGCCGAAGAAGGCCCCTCGCGCGAGCTGGCTACGCCGACGCCGGCCGTGCGTGCGGCCGCCCGGCTCTGGGCCCTGCTCTTCGACGAACGCGCCCGACTGCACGCGATCGGGCCGCCGGCGGCCGCAACCGCGGGCAAGGCGCGCGGCGAGCCCGGAAGGGCCGAGTCTGACTCGGCCGCTCGGCGCGACAGCTTCTGGCCCCCCGGCCTCGGGCCACCCGATCCGGGGCCCGCGCTGGCCCTGCCCGCGCTCTCCGACGCCACCGCCGCACACGCCTGGCTCAATACGCCCGCCGCGCGCGCCCGCGCCGAAGGCCTGGGACAGCGCGCGCTCGCTGGTCCCCCGCCCGAGTGCGTCGCCCTCGTCCACGACAAGGCCTTTGCCTTCCGCGCCGCGCGTCAGACCGGCGGCCTGCCGCGATCATTGGCGGGCCTGATCGAGGTCCTCGAGCCCGAGGCGCTCCGCCAGCCCGAAGTCCTGCTGCCGCGGCTCGACGCGCGACTCGCCGACTGGCCCGCGTGGACGGGCTTCCGCTTCTGCCTCAAGCCACGCTTCGGCACGAGCGGACGTGGGCGGGTCGCCGGTCGCACGCGGGTGACGAGCGAGCCCGTCCGCGGCGCCCTCGCGCGGCTGGCCGAACGCGGCGGTGCACTCTTCGAGCCGTGGCTCGAACGCCTGGGTGACTTCTCGGTGTCGATCGAGCTGCCGCCGCTGGACGCGGCCGATCCGCGTCCGACGATCTCGGGCTCGCTCGAGATGTGGACGACGGCCTCCGGTCTCTATCGCGGTCATCTCGGCGAGGTCGACGCGCGCGGCCGCGTGTTCTCGGGCGACCACGACGACGAAACGCTGCGTGCCGAGGCCGTCGCGATCGCGAACCACGCACGCGAAGCGGGCTACTGGGGCAGCTGCGGGATCGACGCCTTCCGCTACCGGGAGCCCGATCCCGACCAGCCGAAGGAGCGGCTGCGGACGGGTGTCGAGCTGAACGCGCGTCACACGATGGGCCTGGTCACGATCGGGCTGGTCCGACGCGCTCTGCCGGCAGTGCGAGCGGAGCTGCAGCTGACGCCCGGCGACCGCCGTGGCTTCGCGCTCGTCTTTCGCGATGCCCGTTCGGCGCAGGCGCAGCCCTTCGCCCGCTACGCCGAGCGGATTCGCAACGCGCTCGGCGACAGGACGCGTGTGCTCGATCTCTCGAGCGCAGGCTTTCCCGAAGAACCGCAGCCCGTTCTGGTCTTCGCGGAGGGGAGCGAGAGGATCCGCAAGCTCGGGCGACGGGCGCTCGAGCGCTAGCGTCGCGCTGGCTGCCCAGCCGCTCGTGTCGTCCTGGACGTGTTAGGCGCTGTCCGAAACGGGCGACGAAGCGCATTCATGGCGGACTCCATACGCCGACGCGCTTCGGCGAGCCTGGCCTCGGCTGCGCTAGCCTGTGGGCCATGAGACGGAGCGGTGTCCTCTTCGATCTGGGCGGCGTGGTGCTCGGCTCGCCGCTCCAGGCCATCCGAGACTACGAGGCGGAGCTCGGCTTCGAGCGAAACGCGATCAATCGGGTGGCCGCGAGTCGCGCGCCAACAGCCGCCTGGGGCCGACTCGAACGCGGAGAGCTCGACCTCGAGTCGTTCTACCCTGCATTCGAATCCGATTGCCGTGCGGCGGGCCTCTCGATCGACGCGCGCGACATGATGCAGCGGATGGCGGACGCGGCCGGGCCACGCGACGTCATGCTGCGGGCGATCCGGCGTCTGCGCGACGCGGCCTTCCGCGTCGGCGCGCTGACCAACAACTGGGCGCAGGCGAACTCGTCGCGCGCGGAAGCCGAGCACCCGGCCCGTTCGCGGGAGGACGACGATCGTGCGAATCCGGACGACGGCACCCGCGCGATCCGCTCGTATTTCGACGTATTCATCGAGTCGAGCGTCGAGGGACTCAGGAAGCCGGACCCCGCGATCTACCATCTCGCCTGTGAGCGCCTCGCCAGGGCCCCGGAGGAGCTCGTCTTCCTCGACGACATCGGCGCCAACCTGAAGCCCGCACGTGCTCTGGGCATGGCGACGATCAAGGTCGAGCAGCCGGAGTCGGCCCTGGCCGAGCTGTCGGAGCTGGTCGAGCTGGACCTGCTCGGTGACGTCGTCTGAGCCCCAGGCCGCCTTTCAGTCGGGATACTCGATGCGCACCTTGCCGCCGTCGGCCGCCGGCACGCCCTGACAGGTGAGGATCCAGCCCTCGTCGATCTGCCGCTGGTCGATACCGCCGTCGTTCATCAGCATGTCGACGGTCCCCTCGACGACGCGCGCCATGCAGCAGCCGCAGTAGGCCTCTTCGCAGGCGAACGGCGGCTCGAGACCGACGCGGCGTACGGCCGCCAGGATCGTCTCGCCCTCTCCCGCGACGATCTCGGTCTCCTCGCCGTCGAGCAGGACCGTAATCGTCCGCCCGTCACCGGACGCGACCGGCCCTTCGACGGCTTCGCCGGCGATCGGCGTATCGGGCGATTCGAATCGCTCGATGAAGATCTGGTCGGCGGGCACGCCGAGACGCGCGAGCCCAGCCTCGACGACGTCCATGAAGGGTCCCGGACCACAGATGTAGAAGTCTGCGTCGGTGTGCGGGCCGACCTCCTGGACGACGAGGGCTTCGTCACAGAAGCCGTGTACATCGTCGAGGCGATGGACGATCTCGAGGCGATCCTCGTGTGCGGAACGCAGCGAGCTGAGCTCGTCCTTGAAGATGATCGATCGGTCGTCACGATTCGCGTAGACCAGCTTGACCGTGCGCGAGGTCGACTCGAGCGCCGTCTTCATGATCGAAATGCAGGGCGTGATGCCGGAGCCGCCGCTGAACAACATGATTGGCCTCGGCGGTCGCGACGGATCCTCGTTCTCGCGCAGGCAGAAGACACCGTTCGGCGGCATCACTTCGAGCGTGTCACCCGGGGCAACGTGATCGTTCATCCAGTTCGAAGCGCGGCCGCCCTCGACGCGCTTCACGGTCACCTTGTGCCTCGCGTCCAGATCAGGCGCGCTCGCGAGCGAGTAGCAGCGAACCAGACGCTGGTCGCCGACCCGGACGCGGAAGCTCAGGAACTGACCCGACCGGTAGCGAAAACGATCGCGGAGCTCGTCGGGCACATCGAGCACGAGCGAGCGGGCGTCGTGCGTCTCGTCGATCACGTCGGCGACTCGCAATGGGTAATAAGGTCCGCTCGCGTCGGCCCCCGAGACCGCAGCATCCGCAGCTGACATCAGCCTTCCATCTCCTCCCGCGACTGAGTCGCGACTCTTCTCGCAACGACGCTCGCAATGTCCGTCGATACGACTCGATCTTCCGCTCTCGCTTCGGGCGCGGCGGCGGGGAGCGCGAGAACGCAGGACTCTACCCCATTCCTTGCGACGGCTGCTCGAGCGCGCGCACCATCGCCCGAGCCAGGCCATTCGGGCGGCTTCACCGGGCGCGCCGCAGCCGGCTCAGGTCGTCGTCTCGTCTGCCCAGTCGCGCGGCGGCAGGAATTCCGTGTAGAGCGCCGCTTCGGGTGTCTCTGGCTCGGGTGCCCAGTCGTATCGCCAGCTCACTTCGGGCGGCAGCGACGCCAGGATCGACTCCGTTCGCGCGCCGGCTTCGAGCCCGAAACGGGTGCCGCGATCCTGGAGCAGATTGAACTCGACATAGCGCCCGCGTCGGTAGCGCTGGAAGGCCCGCTCACGCTCGCCCCAGGGCAGGTCCTTGCGGCGCTCCACGATCGGTCGATAGGCCTCGAGAAAGGCATCGGCCGTGCTTCGCCAGAGCGCGAAGGCAGCATCGAAGCCCCCGGCATCGAAGTCGTCGTAGAAGATGCCGCCGATGCCGCGCGGCTCCTCGCGATGGGGTAGGAAGAAATACGCATCGCAGGCGGCCTTGAACTCCGGATAGAGCCCTTTCGAGTGGACGTCGCAGGCGTCGCGGGCGGTGCGATGCCAATGAACCGCATCCTCCACGAAGCCGTAGTAGGGGGTGCAATCGAAGCCGCCACCGAACCACCAGACCGGCGCGGCGCCGCTCGGGTCCTGCGCGACGAAGAATCGATAGTTCGCGTGGCAGGTCGGCACGTAGGGGTTGCGGGGGTGGACGATCAGAGAGACCGAGACCGCCTCGTAGCTGCGACCCGCCAGCTCGGGTCGACGCGCGGACGCCGCCGCGGGCATCTCGGCACCTTCGGTATGGGTGAAGTGAACGGCGGCCTTCTCGAAGATCGGCCCGTCTTCGAGGATCCGGGGGCGCGACACGCCGCCGCCCGGGCGCGGGATCTCCTCCCGGAGAAACCGCGCCGTGCCGTCTAGACGCTCGAGCTCGCTGCAGATCCGTGCCTGCAGGCCTTCGAGAAATGCGTGCACGGCGGCGACGTCGACTCGCTCGCCGTGGTCTTCGGAGGATTCGGGAGTCGACACGGGGGCATCGACGGCGTCCTGGGAAATCATCGCGTCTCGAGTCTCCTCGTCGTCACCGCCGCAGGAACTCGTCGATCCGCGACACGAGGTGCGTGGACGACGCTCGTAATCGACGTGTCGCTCGAGCAGATCTCCGGCCCGGATGGCCGGCGCGGCGCTTACGGTTGCGCAAAACTACCAGATCCGATCCGCAATCCCTCGGCCTTCCCGAGCGAGATCGGACCCGCAAGAAGCCTCGAACTCGCCGGCGGCGGAGATCCTGCCCGCCCGCAAGGAATTCCGTGACCCAACGTCCCGATCGTCGACCGGCTCGTCCCCATTTTTCTTCCGGGCCCTGCGCGAAGCGCCCCGGCTGGCAGGTCGAGGCACTCGCCGACGCCCTGACCGGACGCTCCCATCGCGCTGCTCCGGCCCGGGCCCGCATCGCCGAGGTCTCCGAGCGCAGTCGGGACCTGCTCGGGATCCCGGACGCGTGGCAGGTCGGGCTGGTGCCCGCGTCGGATACCGGTGCGGTCGAGATGGTGCTCTGGTCGATGCTCGGCGCGCGCGGCGTCGATCTGCTCGCGTGGGAGAGCTTCGGCGCCGGCTGGGTGACCGATGCCGTCAAGCAGCTGAAGCTCGAAGACCACCGCGTGCTCGAAGCCGATTACGGGTCCCTGCCCGATCTCTCTGCGGTCGACTTCGAGCGGGACGTCGTATTCACCTGGAACGGGACGACGGCCGGCGTGCGCGTTCCCGACGGCGATTGGATCGCGCCGGATCGCCATGGACTCACGATCTGCGACGCCACGTCGGCCGCCTTCGCGATGGCACTGCCCTGGGACAGGCTCGACGTCGTGACCTGGTCCTGGCAGAAGGTGCTCGGCGGCGAAGCGGGTCACGGCATGCTCGCCCTGTCGCCTCGCGCCGTCGAACGACTCGAAACCTACACCCCACCCTGGCCGCTGCCGAAGATCTTTCGTCTGACGAAGGCGGGCCGCCTGAATCGGAGCATCTTCGAGGGATCGACGATCAATACGCCCTCGATGTTGTGTGTGGAGGATGCGCTGGACGGATTGCGCTGGGCGGAATCGATCGGCGGGCTGCCGGCCCTGATCACCCGCAGCGAACGCAACCTCGCGGTCGTCGACGATTGGGTCGCTGGCTCCAAGTGGGCCGGATTCCTGGCCCGGGATCCCGCCACGCGATCGTCGACCTCGATCTGTCTCGAGATCGTCGATGCCTGGGCCGAGGACCGAGCATCCGACGCGATCGCCGCGGTCGCGAAGGCAGCCAGCCAGCGCCTCGATCGCGAGGGAATCGCCTACGACATCAATGCCTATCGCGACGCGCCAACGGGATTTCGCGTCTGGGGCGGTGCGACGGTCGAGGAGGGGGATCTGGCGGACCTGCTGCCCTGGCTCGATTGGGCCTGGTCCGAGGCGAAACGGGGCGCGACCGATTGAGTCGGCCTCCGCTCGAGCCACGATCCCGCGTGATGGCGGGCGGAACCTCGACTCGGCCAACCGTAGGCCGACGGCTCAAGCGTCTCCGAGCACGACCTCGAGCGCTTCGAGCCGCTGGATCTTCTCCTCCTGCGCGCGCAGGCGATCCTTCTTGACCTCGAGCTCGGCACGCAGAGAGGCGTAGAGTTGCTCCTGGTTGTCCATCCGCTTTCGCATCCGCGCTTCCGTCTGCTTCGCGAGCCGCAAGCCCTCGTCGAGCTTCGTGGCGCGCTCACGCTCCTCGGCGAGCGCCGCCTCGAGCTCGGCCTGCCGATCCGGCGCTCCTCCCGACTCTTCGACGCCCGACGTCGCCGGAGCATCGTGGACCCCCGCCGCATTCGCGTCCGTCTGCGTGGTGTCCTTCGGCGGCGATGCTCGAGCGACCCGGGTAGCGTCCGCGAGTCTCCGCTCGAGGTCGCCGACCCGTTCGACCAGCGTATCCCGTTCGTCCCTCGCACCATCGCGCTCGCGCTCGGCGCTTGCGATGCGTTGCTCGAGATCCGTGATCCGGGCTGCGGTTCCGAGCGGCCGCTCCGGAACGGAACGGTTCTTGCGTTTGCGCGCCTTGTCCGCGCGCTTGCGCTGCTCCGCGAGCGCCTCGGCCTGCTTGCTGCGCGCCCGTGTCTCGCGTGCGAGTCGCGCGTCGAGCTCCGCGGCACGCGTCTCGAGCTGCTCGTTCTGCGACTCCGCCTGCCGAAGGCGGCGCTCCGCCCGCTGCCAGAGCCCGCCGAGCAGACATGCGAGCGCGAGGATCGCCAGACCGATAATCCAGACGCCGTTCATGCTGCGCGACCTCCCCGTTCGCCACGTCCGCTCGCGCGTGCCGCGTGGACCGATCATTCTACCGGGCGGCACGGCCGTTCGCGCCGACCGGATTCGACTTCCCTCGCTCGCACCCACGGGAGCCCCCAGACCGCCGCGCGATGCGCGCGGCGCGCCACCCCCCTCACCACACCCGGAGTCGACGCCCCTTGCCCCACGCCGACCGCCTGATCCACGCCGCCCGCAGGCTCTCGGAGCGGGTCGACGCGCTCACGTTCGACCCGCCGGTGAGTCACGTCTACAACCCCCTCCGACACGCCGGTCGCGGGTATCGCCGCTACCTGCGCCGCTTCGGCGACGGTCCCAAGCGAATCGTCTTTCTCGGCATGAATCCGGGTCCGTACGGGATGACCCAGACGGGTGTGCCCTTCGGCGAGGTCGCGATCGTGCGCGAGTTCCTCGGAATCGAGGAGCGCATCGACAAGCCGGCCGACGAGCACCCCAAGCGGCCCATCGAGGGGTTCGATTGTGCGCGGAGCGAGGTGAGCGGCGCGCGGCTCTGGGGCGCCGTCGCCCAACACTTCGAGACGCCCGAGCGGTTCTTCCGCCACCACTTCATCGCGAACTACTGCCCGCTCGTGTTCATGGAGAGCTCGGGTCGCAACCGCACTCCGGACAAGCTGCCGAGCGCCGAGCGCGCGCCGCTCTACGCCGCCTGTGATGCGCATCTGCGCCGTGTGGTCGAGATTCTCGAGCCGCAATGGCTGATCGGAATCGGTGCCTTCGCCGAGGCGCGCGCCCGCGAGGTCCTGGCCGACAGCGCGCTGCGCTTCGGTCGCGTGCTCCACCCGAGCCCCGCGAGTCCCCTCGCCAACCGCGATTGGGCGGGCGCCGCGAGGCGCGACCTGCGACGACTGGGGCTCTGCCGGGGCCGGTCCTCGCGCCGTCCCGAGCGCGGCACCCTGCGGTAGGCTCGGCCACCGCGGCATTCCGCCGAGGAGGATGATCGAGATGCTTCGCCCGCGACCCTTGCAATCCCAGGCAGTCGGCCTCCGCCGGCGCATGCTCTCGACCGCCTCGGGCATCGCGGTCCTGTTGGTCGTCGGCTGCCACGACGGTGGCGCTACGGCCGAGGAGCGCGTCGCCGCCGATCCAGCGATGCAGGCGATCGATGCGTTCATTCGGGAGAGCGAGGTCGACACGAGTCGCTCCGACTGGCGCACGCGACTGCGCAAGCCGCCGAAGATCGCTTTCGATCCCGCCCGAAAATACTTCTGGAAGCTCTCGACCAACCAGGGCGACATGGTGTTCTCGATGCGAACCGACGTCGCACCACGTCACGTGGCCAGCACGTTCTACCTCACGCGACTCGGCTTCTACGACGGGCTCCGCTTCCATCGCGTGCTGCAGGGCTTCATGGCCCAGGGCGGAGACCCGCTGGGCAACGGCCGCGGCGGGCCGGGCTACAAGTACGCTGGCGAGTTCGACGCCTCGGCACGACACGACGGGCCGGGCGTCTTGTCGATGGCCAACGCGGGTCCGGGCACCGACGGCAGCCAGTTCTTCATCACGTTCAAGGCGACGCCGAGCCTCGACGATCGGCATACCGTCTTCGGCAAGGCCGAGGACGCCGAGAGCCTCGCCACGATCCGCAAGCTCGAATCGCTCGGCGCGCAACGCGCACCCGGTACGCCGAGCAGCCCGATCGTGATCGAGCGAGCGACGATCCTCGTCGAGTGAACGCACGCCGCTAGCCCTCCTCGCCGACCGCCTCGAGCAGACCGTGGCGTGCCACGCGGAAGCGATCGGTCCGTGGCTCGTCGGTCTCCGTCATCTCGCGCGTGGCGTCGCTCGTCCCCCCGTAGAGCCGATCACGCAACGCCTCTTGGATCGCATCGTGCGTTCGCTTCGGCGGACCCGCGAGCGCAAGCGACCGGACCAGCAGCGTCGGCGGGTAGCACGCAGCGGCGTCGATCCCCGACTCAGAGGCTGCGAGATCGACCTGCTCGACGGACCCGAGAGCGTCGAGCGCCTCGCGCACCTGGGCAGCCTTGACACGCGACGCATCGCTCGCGCGATCGACGACGAAGAGAAAGCGCGCGCCCCGGCGAACTCGACTCATGCGCTCGAGGGCGGGGCGAGCGGACTCGAGCTGCTGCGCGAGATCGCGCGCAGCCGGTGGCAGCGGCGGCTCTTCGCGCTCGGGATCGAGCCACTCCTCTCGCCCCTGCCAGAGCGTCATCCACAGTCGCCCCTGACTGACCGAGCGCGTCTCGCACGCCCCCGTCGCCAGGTCGACGAGCTGGAGCTCGAGATCGGCGCGCCAGCTCGCGAGGCGTCGATCGTTCTCGGCCTCTGTCGTCGCCGTCGCTCGGGCTCCGCGCGGCGGCGCGAGCACCTGGATCGCCCGCGCGCCCGTCGCGAATGGCTGCGCGAGATCGTCGTAGGCCGCGCGCGACCGATAGAGCACGTCGCCCTGCTCGAAGCGGTAGGCGTTCAGAGCGCTCGCGAACGCCGTCGGCACGGCCCACTCGAAACCGTCGAAGAACTCCATCCCAGCTGCCCTCTCCTCGTCCAAAGGCCATGCTCGATCCGCCGCTGCGGCGCCTGCCCAAGGGTATCCCGGAGGGCAGATGCTGTGCTCGAGCGAGCGGCATCCCTTTGGGGCGTTCTCGAAGTCGATGCCAACCCCCCGGAATCGCGACCCTTTTGCGTCGCGAAGTGCGGACCAGGCGAGCCGTGGTTGACATCCGGGGTCAGGTTTGACCAAATGAAAATCCCGGGTCATGTGACGACCCGAAAGGAGGATCGCGTTGGCCGCCGAAATCTCCCCCCCTGCCCAAGCGAACGCGACCCCCACCCATGAAACGCTCGATTCGACCGAAACGGAACCAGCGCCGCAACCGGACGCTGCACCCGATCCCCTGCAGCAGCCGGCGCCGCGACTCTCGCCCCAGGACTCCGTCGATTTCCTGCTGCATCCCGCCGAGCTCGCCAAGGGCCGGCGCGCAGCCGAGAACTACCTGAGCAGCTTCCGGAGCGAAGAGTCTCGCAAGATGGCCGAGGAAGCGCTCGAGACCCTCGCCACCGTGATCAGCGGCGGCAAATGCGACAGCGTCGAATTTCCCTGGCAGCAGGTGCGCCCCTACCACGGCGCGGCCGCATTGACGATCCTGAAGGAAAAGGGTGCGCCGGCGCGAATCGAAGCCCTGCGCTGTCGCGCCGACACGACCCGCGGCTACCGCGTCGTACCCGACAGCTACCCGCCACGGCAGGTACAGAAGATCCGCAGCACGCTCACGAAGGTGATCGAGGAATGCTGCGAGCTGGGCTTCGTCGTCGAGGATGCGACGGAGGGGGAGCACGCCGCGAAATCGGGCGCGGGAAGGAACGGCCAGGCCGGCGCGGGCAAGCGTGCCGGCGGCAGTGCCAAGCGACCTTCGACGACGGGAAAGAAGGCGTCGACGCGAAAGAAGGCCGCTGGCCCCAAGGGCCGACTGCTCGGCGATGGGGAGCTCCGTGCGTTGGTCGCCGCGAGTGCGGCCGACGCCAACGCGGAGGGCTGCCGCGACGCGGTGTTCTTCGCGCTCGTCTATCGGGGCTTGAAGATCGCCGAGATCACGGCTCTCACGCTCGAGAGCATCCGCTTCAGCAACAAGACCGGCCTCTGCAATATCGTGGCGCGACCCAGTCGCGGTGGCGGTCGCGGTCGTCGCGTCGAGCTGAGCAACGACGAGCTGATCTGTCTGGAGGATTGGCTCGATTTCCGAGGCGACGACCCCGGCCCGCTGCTCTGCACGCTCGCGCGTAACGGGCGGGTCGAGGGCAAGCGCCTGACGACGGCGCTGCTGAAGACGCTATGCGAGCGACGCGCCCAGCAGGCCGAGGTCCCGGCCTTCACGCCGAACGACCTGAGTCGCAGTGCTGATGCGCTCACGGAACATCGAAAATCTGCCCGCCGGAAAGCCGCCCGTCTGGCACACGACACGCTCAGCACCGCCGAGCAGGTCCTCTACGAGGGAGATCGCCGGGACGAGCTCTCCGAGCAGAGCGAGGCGATCCAGTTCCCCTTCCTCGGCCTGAGCGCCTGAACCTACGATCGCTCGCCTCGACCGACGCTTTTCCCCTACGCAATCCGTCGCCCGCCGGTCTTCACACGCCTGCACTCCCGCGCCCGTGCGCGCAGCCCATCACGCCTGCTCAAGCCCTCCCCCGTGTCGCCGATGCGCAAATTGGAGGTGGCTCGGATGGGACAGTGGCGACAACCGGTGATGGGGCTCCAGAAGCACCCTCGCGTCACGACGAGCGTGTCCGTGCGCGTCTCGACCGTCGACCCCGAGATTGATCCCACGACGGGACGATCCTTCTTCCGGAGTGTCGAGGAGACGACTGCGAATCTGTCGCGCGGCGGCGCCTTCGTGCGCTCTTGGGAGCCCCTGGCGGCCGGCCGGCGTGTGCTCGTCGAGATCGAGCTCTACGAAGGTCTCTCGATCCAGCTCGAGGGTCGCGTCGCCTGGACGCGGCGCGAGGTCCGGCCAGCCGAGTCGGACGCGGCGGGCGGCGTCGAGCCGACCGGCTACGGCGTCGAGTTCCTCGGCGGCTCCAGCTTCGAGATCGCAATGCTCGACCGATTCCTGACGGGCCTCGAGTCACGCGAGCGAACGAACGACGCGCCCGATCCGTCGGCACCGACCGCGCTGCCCTGAGTCGGGTCGCGGGCGGAGGCAGGCGGCGCGCGGCTCGGCTGCCCGGCCACGCTCTCACCAGCTCAGATCCCGTACTCCGCGAGCTTGCGGCGTAGCGTCGACCGATCGATGTCGAGCATCTTCGCCGCTCGCGTCCGATTGCCGTCACAATCTTCGAGCGCCTGCACGATCGCGCGCCGCTCGAGCTCGCGGAGCGTCAGACCCCGGGGCAGCCCCTCCGACCCCTCGCCCGAGGCCGCCCTCGCCGCCGTCCGTTCGATCTGCTCGGGCGGTAGATGCAGCAGCCCGACGGCTGCCTCGCCTGCCGCGGCGCGCGCGCCCTGGACCAGGTTCCGCAGCTGCCGGACGTTGCCCGGCAGCGGCGCCTGGCAGAGTGCCTCGATCGCCTCCGGCGTGAAGCCCGCCGACTCCGGCTTGTCGAAATGCGCGATCAACATCGGAATGTCCTCGCGACGCTCGGCGAGCGTCGGCAGCTGGATCTCGATGCCGCGGAGCCGGTAGTACAGGTCTTCGCGCAGACTGCCCTCGTCGATCATGAGCTGGGCCTCGCGATTGGTCGCGGCGACGAAGCGAACGTTGACCCGCTCCGGCCGTTCGGCACCGACGGGACGGACCTCGCCGTCGTCGATCACGCGCAGCAGCTTCGCCTGAAAGCCCAGATCGAGGGTTTCGAGCTCGTCGAGAAAGAGCACCCCCTCGTGGGCTTCGCGCAAGAGCCCGCGGCGGTCGCGATCGGCGCCGGTGAAGGCCCCGCGGCGATGGCCGAAGAACTCGCTCTCGAAGAGATCCGACGGTGATAGGGCGCAGTTGTGTGCAACGAAGGGTCCCTTGGCGAGCCCCGAGTGGGTGTGGATCGCGCGCGACACGAGCTCCTTACCCGTTCCCGTATCGCCCGTGACGAGCACGTGGACGTCGCTGCGTGCGGCCATCAGGACACGATGCCGGACTTCGACCATCGCCTTGCTCGTCCCGACGAGCTCGGGTACGCGCGAGTCCGCGAGGACCGCGCGCTGACGCGTCAGCAGGGCCCGTTCGACCGCAGAGCCGACGCTACCGGGGGTCGCTGGCTTGATCAGGTAGTTGACCGCACCGAGCCGGACAGCCTCGATCACGTCGGACACGTCTTCGTTCGCAGTCAGCACGATCGCGGGCAGGCCGGGCCAGCGCTGACCGAGATGGGTCAAGAGCTCGAACCCGTCCATCGAGGGCATGCGCAGGTCCGTGATCACGAGGTCGAAGCGCCCGGCTTCGAGTGCCAACAAGGCTTCGACCCCATTCGCGACGAGCCGAACCTCGAATTCCATCTCTTCGAGCAGGAGCTTCAGGTACTCACCCGAAGATCGTTCGTCCTCTGCCACGAGAATCGCGTCGCCCATCAGATCTCCGCGCTGCTCACAGCCGAGCGATCAGGGACCGCTCCGCCGGATCCCGGCCCATCGGCCACGTCTCTGCGAACGACCGGCAGCTCGACGCGCACGACGGCGCCATGCGTGGCGCCGGGCTCGATCGCGAGTCGTCCGCCGTGGTCCGAAGCGATACGTCGTGCCAGGAAGAGACCGAACCCGCTACCTCCGGCCTTCGTCGTATAACCGGGCTGGAAGATCTTCGAGAGGTCGGCCGGATCGAAGCCCTTGCCCTCGTCCGCCACCTCGATCCAGACGAAGCCGTCGCGCTCGCCATACGCGAGACGCGCCCGACCTCGCCCCTCCATCGCTTCGACCGCGTTCCGCATCAGGATGATCAACAGCTCGAGAAGCGTTTCTTGGGCAACCGCCACCGCCAGTGCGCCGGCGCGGTCATCCGCGGTGACCGACCAGGAAACCCCGGGACTCGCCGAGGTGAGCTCGTCACGCGCGTCCGCGACCACCGCCGCCACGGGCGTCTCCTCGACCCGTGAGCCCGACGCGCCGGCCGCGCCAGGACCCTCGGATGCATCGGCTCCTTCCGCCAGCGTAAGACGTGCCAGTCTCTCGAGGTCGTCGATCGCCGCGCGCAGCCCGGTGAGCGCCGCCCGCGCGCCCGCGCGACCCTCGAGCTGCGGCTCGATCAGAGACACGAAGCCCCGCAGGCTGTGGACGGCATTCTTCAGCCCGTGCGCCAGCCGCGCGACATTCTCGCCGACACGCGAGATCGTACGCTCGTCCTCGAGCGCGCGCTGGAGCGATTCGAGACGACCACCGAGCTCCTCACCTTGCCGGCGCAGAGCGAGCTCACTCGTACGCCGGCGTCTCGCCACCGCGGCGCCCAGCGCGCCGATCGCCAGCGCGAACCCCGCCTCGAGCAGCAGCAGGGGCAGCCCCTCGCTCAGCCCGTAGACGTATTGGATCGCGAACAGGATGGCGACCGCATTCGCCGTCACCCAGGCGACGCCGCGCGGCGACATCGAGACGACGGAGAGAGCGATCTCGAAATAGAACGCGGCAACGAACGGGGACTTGAGACCGCCGGTAAACGTCGCCAACACGCCCCAGCCAAGCAGTCCAACCACGGGCGAGATGCGGCGCGCGAAGCTCGCGAGGGCAGACAAGCGCGCCATGCCCCAGAGCAACAACGTCGAGCCCGCGAAGATCCCCGCGATCCAGAGGATCAGTGCGCCACGCAGGTTGGGCACGAGCCAGACGGCCGCCGCCGCACCGACGAGCAGCAGCAGCGGTCGCGCGAGCAACGCACGTTCGATCGTCTTGTTCATCGCCCGCTAACGTCGCGCGATTCGCTTCGCGCGGCCACCACCACGCCGCCCCACTGGGCAGGGGGAGCGCGACGCGCAGCGCGTCCGTGGCCTCATCGGGGATCGGGCCACCCGATCGGCCGGCTCACCGCGCAGGGCGCCCGATACACGAAGGCCCCGACCGCTTCCGGCCGGGGCCTTCCATTTATCATCGACCCATCGACGCGCCATCAATGCGCGACCGTATGCGCGCCGTGGACGCAAGACATGCACGCACCGATCGACGAATCTCGACAGCCTTCAAGCCGCGCGAGCGACCCGCGGGCGAGCCGAGCGTCGTCGACGCGCCGCCAGCACGAAGGGCCGCGGTACGACAGCGAATTCGAACATTCGCTTCGTGCTGGGTCTACCAGCGGCCGCCGCCGCCTCCACCACCGCCACCACCGCGGCGCTTGTCGAGCGCCTCGTTGACGCGGAGCGCGCGACCACCGTAGTCGCGGCCATCCAGCTCGGCGATCGCCTTGTCGGCATCGGCCCCGTCCATCTCGACGAACCCGAATCCGCGGGAGCGACCGGTCTCGCGATCGTTCACGACCGCGGAGGATTGAACCGCACCGTAGGTAGCAAAGAGCTCTCGCAGATCGTCGTCTGTCGTGGCCCAGGGGAGATTGCCAACATAAATCTTCTTCACGAACTCACTCCGTGTCCGAGGCCGATCTCTACGAACGCACCCCGAACTTCCTATCTATTCTATCTAGCCATCTGGTCTCTCCGGTTTCGAGAACATCATCGGTCGCTGGACCGACTCGGCTCGCAATACCGAAGATTCCTTCGCCCGTCCCAGAATGAGACGAGACGTACCTCGAAAACGATGGATGCTCGACGGGAACCGCGGCAGACCTACGCCTCTCGGCCCTTGAAGGGTACTGGAATGCCCACGCGCCTGCCAAGTGTCGGGGATCACGTTTCGCTGAAATCGCGGGCGACACCCCCGGGACCCGGTGACAATCACCGGGAATTCGTCCGCTTTCACCGATCCCGCACGAACTTCCCACGGCGAAGAAACGCGTCGACCTGTCTGGCGACGGGTGCTGCGTTCATGATGAAGGTGTGCGTATAGGGCAACACCATGTGGTCTCGCATCCCGGCCAATCGCGTACTCGAGACGCTCACCGTTCCGTCGTGGGGTGCGGGAAGCCAGAGCGGGCCGACGGGATTGATCCAGCGGTCGCCCGCAATCACGGCAAAGGGAATCGTCGGCGGGGGAAGCCGCTGTGGAAGATCGTCTGGACGCGTACCGAGCTGGGTCGCGAGCGGCCCCATCACTTTCGAGAAGAATGTCAGATTTCGTAGCTGATCCGAAATCTCACTGCCCCGATTGGGCGGCGCCAGCATCACGGCACGACCGAGACGCGGCAGCGTGTGTCGCTCGAGCAGGCCGCGGAGGACCAGCCCCCCGAGCGAATGCGTGACGAAATGGAGCACCCCGTCGTCGTTTCGGGGACAACGCTCGAGCGCCGCACGAACCTGGTCGATCGCCGCATCGAAGCGCATGACGCGGGTGTCGTAGCCGATATTGCAGGTCCGATAGCCGCGTGCGCGCAGGCGCC
Source organism: Myxococcota bacterium (assembly GCA_965223565.1). Taxonomy (GTDB): domain Bacteria; phylum Myxococcota_A; class UBA9160; order UBA9160; family UBA4427; genus UBA4427. The sequence continues at coordinate 217,515 of CBDCWV010000017.1, forward strand.
ATTCGAGCACGGCCATGTTCGTGGCGCTGCGACCCAGTCCGTGGAGCAAGACGACCGTGGCGTTTTCCGCACCGTCCGCGTCGGTCGCCTCCGTCCCGGGATTTGGAGCCGAAACACCGCGCGCCGCCAGCAGGGCGCCGAACGCGACCGTGCCCCCGACTGCCGCGAGGAGTGCCGCGGAGAGCGTGCGATTGCTGTCAGCCATGAATCGCCTCACGCAATCGTCGCGCAGCCACGAGGCGCCGTCGCACGCGCACGCCTAACGGACCCGAACCGACAACGCGTCGTCGCTCGGTGCCATTCGCACGAGGAAGCTCCCGAGCGGCGCCGGCGGCGGCACGTCGCTGTCCGCCTCGTAGCCATCCGACCAGAAGCGTTCCCACGAAGGCCAGAACGTCTCGTAGCCACCCGAGTACGGCTCCCGACCCGGCCAACGCATCTTGTTCTCGCCGATTGGTGGCTTGTTGAGATCCGTCGCATACCAGTAGAGCGGTAGCCGTCGCCGGAACAGCCATCGACCACCGATGCGATCGTATCGATCCCAGTACATCATGGTCATGATGATCCACTCGTCGCCAGTCTCATGCTCGTTTCGACTGTAGACGAGGCCGCGGGCCCGATCGCGCGATTCGAATTCGATGATGTGGTTCCCGGTGACGTGTGCCGTCCCCGTGAACTGCTCGCGCAGCGTCTGATCGAACCAGCGCTTGAGTGCGCGTCGGCCCTGCTGATCGCGGCTGACCCGCACGTCCTCGGGAAACAGACCACAGAGCGCATCGAGGTCACGCATATCGAGCGCGAGACAATATTGAGCGACGAGCTGGCGGATCGCGTCGAGCGATTCGAGTCGATCGAGACGGGTCGCGACGTCTTCCGACTCGTCCGCGGGTCGAGCTGGATCGGTCACGCCTGGCGAAGACATCTGCACGCTCCCTCGCAGCAGGCAGGCGGCCTGCTAGTCCTCGACCGCCTTCCGCTTCCCGACCGTCTTGCGCGCCGGAGGCCTGCGCGCAGCCGCCTTCTTTCGCGTAGCACCACCGGCGCTCTTGGTCGACTTCGCTGCGGCCTTCCTGCCCGCTCGCTTTCCGGCCTTCTTGCCCGCCTTCTTCGCGGCCTTCTTCTGCGTCTTCGCAGGCGGAATCTCCTCGACCCACTTGCCATCGTGAAAGTGCGCGCGCCAGCCGGTCGTCTTGCCGTCCTGCTCCGAGGTGACGTATTGCTCCCGGGTCTTACGCGCGAAGCGGACGAGCGCCGGGCGTCCCTCGTGATCGGTGACCGGCGCATCCGCCAGATACTTGTACTTCGGGTCGAGCTGATCCTTCACGCTTCGGATCTCTTCGACCGTCGGTGCCCGCGTCTCGCGATGCTTCGGGAACTGGCTGGCCGCCAGGAAGATCCCCGCGGCACCGTCTCGCAGGAGATAGAAATCGTCACATTTCTCGCAGCGGAGATGCTCCATCGGAATCGGATCGACCTTCGGCGGTGCCGGCTCGCCGTTCCGGAGCAGCTTTCGCGTGTTCTTGCACTCCTCGGCCGTGCAACCGAAATACTTTCCGAAGCGACCGGACTTGAGCTGCATGTCCTCGCCGCACTTGTCGCACTCGAGTACGGGTCCGTCGTAGCCCTTGATCTGGAAGGTGCCCGTCTCCACCTCGAAGCCGGTGCAGTCGGGGTTGTCACCACAGACGTGGAGCTTGCGCCCTTCGTCGATCAGGTAGCTGTCCATCGCGGTCTCGCATTTCGGACAATGGCGCTTCGTCAGTAGCAGCCGCGCTTCCTGCTCGTCTTCGTCCTCGCCCTCCCCGACCGTCTCGACCTCGTCGCCCGAGATCAGGTTGATCGTGCTCTTGCACCGCTCCTTCGGCGGTAGCGCATAGCCCGAGCAGCCGAGAAAGACGCCCGTGCTCGCCGTCCGGATCTGCATCGGCCGTTCGCATTTCGGACACGGGATGTCGGTGTCGGTCGGCGAGTTGGCTCGCATGCCCTTCGTCTGATCTTCGGCAAGGGTGAGCTTTTTGCGGAAGTCGTCGTAGAAATCGCCGAGTACCTTCTTCCACTGCTTCGAGCCGACAGCGACCTCGTCGAGCGACTCCTCGAGCTCGGCCGTGAAGCCGTAGTCCATCAGGTCGCCGAAGTTCTCGACCAGACGCTCCGTCACGATCTCGCCCATCTTCTCCGCGTGGAAGCGACGATTATCGAGCCGGACGTAGCCGCGATCCTGGATCGTCGAGATGATCGAGGCGTAGGTCGAAGGACGGCCGATGCCGCGTTTCTCGAGCTCCTTCACGAGGCTCGCCTCGCCGTAACGCGGCGGCGGCTTCGTGAAGTGCTGACTCGGGTCGAGCTTCTCGAGCGCGAGCCGATCGCCGACCTGGACGTCGGGTAGCGGCACGTTCGAATCACTCGCCTTGCCCGAGGGCGGCTGGGCTGCCGTGTAACCGTCGAAGACGAGGATCCGGCCGCGCGTCTTCAGCTCGAAATCACCCGCTCGAATCGTGAGATTGGTCGACAGATACTCGGCCGGGGTCATTTGGCAGGCAACGAATTGGCGCCAGATGAGCTCGTAGAGCCGCTCCTGGTCGCGCTCGAGACCCGAGATCGAGCCCGGCTTCACGTCGACGCTCGAGGGTCGGATCGCCTCGTGTGCCTCCTGCGCACCCTCCTTGCTCGAGTAGGACTTCGCCTCCTCCGGCAGGTAACGCGGACCGAAATCGGAGCCGATCATGCTCCGGCACGACTCGACGGCCTCCGCGGAGAGATTCGTCGAGTCCGTTCGCATGTACGTGATATGGCCCGCCTCGTAGAGTCGTTGTGCGAGCATCATCGTCTTCTTGACGCTGAAGCCGAGCCGGGTGCTGGCCGCCTGCTGGAGCGTCGACGTGATGTAGGGCGCACCCGGGCGCGTCTTGGTCGGCTTGTCCTTGCGCTCCGCGACCTCGTAGTCGGCGCGCTCGAGTAGCCGCAGCGCAGCCTGCGTCTCCGTCTCGCTCGTCGGTCGGAAGTTCTCGCCGTTCTGCTTGGCGACCTCGAGCCGCAGCTTCTCCTTCTTCGCGGTCCGCGTATCGGCGTGGACCTCCCAGAACTCCTCCGGCACGAAGGCCCGGATCTCGCGTTCCCGCTCGACGATCAAGCGTACGGCGACCGATTGAACGCGACCGGCCGAGAGTCCGCGAGCGAGCTTCGCCCAGAGCAGCGGCGAGAGCATGTAGCCAACCACTCGGTCCAGGAAGCGGCGCGCCTGCTGCGCGTTCACGCGAGAGAGATCGAGCTCGCCCGGATCCTCGAAAGCGGCCTCGATGGCCGACTTCGTGATCTCGTTGAAGACGACCCGCTTGAATCGCTTCTCGTCGCCCCCGATCACCTCGCGCAGATGCCAGGCGATCGCCTCTCCTTCGCGATCGAGGTCGGTCGCGAGAAAGACCTGGTCGGCCTGCTTGGCGAGCTTCTTCAGCTCGGTCACGACCTTTTCCTTGCCCGGTAGGATCTCGTAGGTCGCCGCCCAATCCTTCTCGGGGTTGATCCCCATGCGCGCGAAGAGCGCCTTCTTGGCCTGCTCCTTCTTGTGCTTCTCGCGCTTGGCGGGCGGCATCTTGCGCGTCTTGGCCGCAGCCGCGGCACGGGCCTTGGCGTCGACCTTCTTGCCCGAGCCGCTGACCGGCAGGTCGCGGATATGACCCACGCTCGACTTCACGACGTAGTCACGGCCCAGGTACTTGTTGATCGTCCGCGCCTTGGCGGGTGACTCCACGATGACGAGCGACTTCCCCATGCTTCCTCTGCCTGCTCACGATCCAGTCGTGCAGCCGCGCGGACTCGGTCGACGAACCCGACCCCGGACCCGGGGACCGGTCGAACCAAAGCGGGGATCGGAATCGCTCGAATCTATCTTGAGACGCTGACTTCCGGCCCCACCCCTCGGCCGGCCTACCCGCTTAGCACACCTCCCCCGGTCCTCGGCAAGCCCCGCCACCGAAGGAGCACGTGGGTGTTTGCCCCGGCCGGGTACAAAAAACCATGACGTTGCGGATAGATAGCGATCGGGAAGCCACTCGCCGGGAGATTTGCCCCGATCGAGGTGACGCGACACAATCGGCGTTGCCGCGCGCTCGCCCCTCCTCGCGTGCCCTGCGGGTATTCGATGTCCCACGAGTCAGCCGACGTCCAGCCCGCACCAGGAGCGAGTCCGCGGGAGGCCGATTTCGAACGGCGGCTTCGGCGCAACCCGCGCCTGCTCGTCCTGCATCACGCCCTGATGATGACGCTCTTTCCGATGGCCGTGCTGACCCTCTTCCAGCGCGACCATCTCGGCCTCGACATGCTCGAGGTCATGCTCGTTCAGGCGGCCTTCGGCGGCGCCCTGGCCGTGTTCGAGTTCCCGTCGGGCTACCTGGCCGATCGCATCGGCTACCGCAAGACGATGATCCTCGCGTCGGGTGTGTCGATCGTCGGCTGGTCGATCTACTCGATTGCATGGGACTTCGCGAGCGTCGTCGTCGCGGAGATGACGATGGGTCTCGGGCTCTCGCTCGTCTCCGGCACGCATTCGGCGCTGCTCTTCGAGTCGCTCGCCAATCGCGGTCGCCAGGAGGAGTTCGCGCGTTGGTTCGGACGTTCGCGGTTCTTCGCACAGATCGCAGAGGGGAGCGCAGCGCTCGTGGCAGGCCTGCTCTTCGCGCTCTCGGTCCGGCTGCCCTTCCTGTTGATGGTGCTCGTCTGGATCGTCAACTTCGCGGTTGCCTGCGCACTCGTCGAGCCCCGCTACCCAGGATCGGTCGTCGATCGGCCGCTCGCCCACGTGCGCTCGCTGGTCGCCTTCGTCGCCCGGGGTGCACCGAGGCTGCGCGCGCTCTTCGCCGTCGCCACCGTATTCGGATTGGCGAGCTTCGTGCCCGTCTGGCTCGTCGCGCTCTACGCACGCGATGCCGGGGTCGCAGTCTCCTGGCTGGGACCGATCTGGGCCGTCGCCAACTACTGTGTCGCGCTGGGCTCACTCGCGAGCGATCGACTCGGTCGGCGCGTGGGGCTCGCGAACGTCCTGCTCTGCTGCACGGCGCTGATCGCCGGCGGCTATTTCGGTATGGGGTCGACGACCCTCTGGTGGGGGTTCGTGTTCTACTTCGCATTCAACCTGAGTCGGGGTCTGTGCGCACCGCTGATCGCGCACGCAGAGCAGGAGGCGATTCCATCCGGTGATCGCGCGAGCCTGGTCTCGCTCCGCAGTCTGCTCTTTCGGTCAGGCTTCCTCGTCCTGGGTCCCCTCGTCGGGGCCTCGATCGATCGACTGGGTCAACACCCCGTGCTGCTCGGCCTCGGTCTCTTCTTCACGACGGCCGGTCTCGCCAGCTGGGCATTGCTCGTGCGATCGAGCCCCGCGAACGCCGACGCGCGGTTGGATCCCGCGTGAACTCGATACCGCCTCCTCCTCCGCCGCGCGCGACGTGACATGCGCTGCCCTCGCACGTGCGGCGTGTCTTCGAAATCCATATTCTCGCCCCTCATGGGCGTGCGTCTCTCCGATTCCCCGCAACCGCGTGCGCTCGAATCCGGGATCGTCGCGGTCGGCGGCGCGATCGGTGCCTGTCTGAGACATGCGGTCGGCCTTCCCTTGCGCGCGCTCCTCTCCGACTCGCTCTTCGCCGCGCTCGCTGCGACCTGCTGCGTCAATCTGCTCGGAGCGGCGCTGCTCGGCGCATTGCTCGCCTGGCTCGAGTCGCATAGCGCCCATCCGCTCCTGCAACCCTTTCTCGGCGTCGGCGTCCTCGGCGCATTCACAACCTGGTCGGCGTTGCTGCTCGACGGCCAGCGCGCGGCGGCCTCGCTCGGACCGGTCGCCGGCACGATCTGGATCCTGGTATCCCTCGCACTCGGTCTCGGGGCCTTCGAGCTGGGGCGGCGCGCATGCGAGCGGTGAGATCACCCGCTGGCGCGGTCTCGTCTCGATGAGCGAAGCCTGGCTGTCGATCGCCGCCGGCGGGGCCGTCGGCGCCTTGCTGCGGGGCGGGCTCCTGCGCGGTCTGCTGGAACGGCCTGCTTCAGACGTCGTGCGTTCGGCAGCCCTCGCCACGCTGCTCGCCAACACATTGGCCTGCGGTCTGCTCGGGATCTGGTGGCAGCCTGGCGGCGCGACCGGGGATGCTTTCGTCGTGACCGGTCTCTGTGGCGGTCTCAGCACGTTCTCCACGATCTGCGCGGATAGCGGCAGGCTCCGGGGGGCGTGGCGCGAGAGCAGACGCGCCGGCGCAGCCGCCCTCTATCTTCTACTTACGCTCGCGACGAGCTGGGGTGCCTTCCAGCTCGGGCAGATCGCAGGGGGCTGAGGCGGCGAGTGCTGCGGGATCGCCCGGCTCTTCGGACCCGTTCGGCCGGAAACTCGCGGTCGCTCGACCCGGCGCGACCGGGTACACTGCCAGCCGCCCGCTCGGCGGGCGCTTCCGATCGGCGCTCCCCCGCCGGACGCAACCACGTAGGCCCGCTCGAGCGAGCGCCCGGCCCGGCGAACGATCGCCGGATCGTCGGGCCACGCGGCGAGCCCTGCGAGACAAGGTAGGCGGCCGCAAGCCGGTCGCGCGCCCCGAGAATCATGAGCGAACCCCAGTACAGTCTCGACAACCCGCTCTCGCGACCCGACGAGCGGAGCAACCTCCTCCCCACAACCCCGCAGTCCCCTGACGCGAAGACCGCAGCGCGAAGGAACGGCGCCGCCGTCGATGATCGGTCCGTCGGGACGCACCCGGGCGTCTACGACGCGGCGCTCGCGCTCGGGCGTGAGCTGACCGAGCGACCACTCCGCGGCGGCGGTCCCGCGCGCGTCCGCACTCAGCACGCCAAGGATCGCATGACGGTCTGGGAGCGGATCAAGGTCCTGACGGAGCGGGAGCCGATGATCCTGTACCGCAACTGGGGACCCGAGCTCGACGGCGCCTCGATCGTGACGGGGATCCTCGAGATCGACGGCCGGGACGTGGCGGTCTACGGCCATGACTTCACGGTCCGCGCCGGCTCGATGGACGCGACCAATGGTGCCAAGCTGGCGCGTCTGATCTACATGGCGGGCGAGAAGGGCATCCCGTTGATCGGCATGAACGACTCCGCGGGCGCCTTCGTGCCGGCAGGCGTGGGCGGCCTCGACGGTTATTCCGAGGCCTTTACCGCACTGCGTAAGATCAGCGGCCTCGTTCCCTCGATCAGCTTGATGTTCGGCTACAACGCCGGCGGCGGCGCCTACCTGCCTCGCCAGGGCTCGTTCATGATCCAATGCGACGAGACGTTCATCGGTCTGACCGGTCCCGGCGTCGTCAAGAGCGTGCTGGGCGAAGACGTGACCGCCGACGAGCTCGGCGGTCCGCGCGTACACGGACAGAGCGGTGTCTGCGATCTGGTCACCCACGACGAGCTCGGATCGCTGCGGACGGCGCTTCGGCTGCTCGACTACCTGCCGAACCACAACCACGAGCACGCGCCCTTCCATCGCTCCTCGGACCCGTCCGATCGCTACACCGACGATGAGGACCGACTCTTCCGACGCACCTTCGACTCGCCGGCCGGCATGAACGCACCGATGGACATCACGCTCTACCTGCAGCAGATCTGCGACCACGGCGAGTTCTTCGAGCTCCAGCCCCAGCGCGCGCGCAACATGATCACCGCCTTCGGTCGCCTCGGCGGTTGGGTGACGGGCTTCGTGGCCAACAACTCGGCGGTCGCTTCCGGCCAGATCGACATCGACGCCGCACTCAAGGCGACGCGATTCATCCGCTTCTGCAACCTGTACAACATCCCGCTGCTCTTCATCGAAGACACGACGGGCTTCCTGCCGGGCACCGAGCAGGAGTCGCGCGGCATCATCCAGGCGGGACGCAAACTCCTCGACGCGATCATCGACGTGCGCACACCGCGCATGACGATGATCATCCGCAACGCATTCGGCGGCGCCTATGCGGCCTACAACTCGCATTTCACGGGAGCCGACCTGGTCTTCGCCATGCCGATGGCGCGCGTGGCGGTGATGGGGGCCGCGGGCAAGGATTTCGTCTTCAAGGACGAGATGCGTGCAGTTTCGGACCAACATCGCAAGGCGCTCGCCGACGGTGCGAGCCAGGAAGACGCCGATCGCGAACGCGACGAAGCGCTCGCCGGCCTGACCGCGCGCTACGAAGAGCAGCTGATGAACCCGAAGGAGGCGCTCTCCCTCGGCAGCGTCAGCCGGATCGTGATGCCCGGCGAGAGCCGCCGCATCCTCGCGCGCAACCTCGACTTCCTGATGCGCAAATACACGCCGTGCGCGATGTCCGGCCCTCAGCGCGAGCACGAATGACCGCAACACGGATTCCGATCCGAGGCGGATCGGACCCGCGCGCGGCGCCGGCCCCGGAGCCTGCTCCGAGCGCCAAATCGAGTCGAGACGCAAGGAAGACCCCACGATGTTGAATCGCCAAGGCGAGACCGTCCGCGCCCACGAAGCCGAATCCGAATGGCTGCGCTCCTTCGACGTGAGCGACGTGAAATGCCTTGTCGTATGCCGCGGTCCCGTCCGCAAGGAAGCCTTCGACGTCTTCGACGAGATCGGTATCCGCGAATACGGCATGCTGCTCTCGGAGAAGGACTCCGTCGTCTATCCGCGCTGCCTCGCGCCCGAGCTGCGCGACCTGCGATTCCCTAAGAACGTCCATCGCGTACCCGACTACATGGGCGTGGGTCAGGCGGAGAAGCTCGAGCGGATCGCCGAGATCGTCGAGATCGCCGAGACGAACGGCTACACACACATCTTCGCCGGCTACGGCTTCATGGCCGAGGACGCCGACTTCATCGCAGCGATCGAGGCTTCTCCGACCGTCCGCTTCATGGGCCCGTCGTCGAACACGATCAACCGCGCCGGCGCCAAGGACGAGGCCAAGAAGCTGGCGCGCTCGCTCGGTAACGCCGTCGTCCCCGGCATCGACAACGTCTCGGCCCTCGCCCTCGTCGAGCGCGCGGGCGACCAGAAGTCGCTCGAGGCGCTCGCCCGAGAGCACGGACTCGACTTCACCTGGAACGCGGAGATCGACGTCGCGGAGAACGCCGAGCAGCTGCTCCAGGCAGCCTACGCCCAGTCGATCGAGCTCGTCACGATCGAGGAGCTCCAGAAGACCGCCGAGCGCGAGTCGCAGACGATCTGGCAGCAGTATCCCGGCAAGCGGATCCGTTACAAGTGCATCGGCGGTGGCGGCGGCAAGGGCCAACGCGTCGTATCGAGCCCCGCGGAGACCGCAGCGGCCGTGATGGACATCCTGGCCGAACAGAAGGTGCTCGAGCCCGGCTCGAACCGGAACTTCCTGATCGAGCTCAACCTGGAGACGACGCGACACAATGAAATTCAGGTCGTCGGCAACGGCGACTGGGCGATCACACTCGGCGGCCGCGACTGCTCGATCCAGATGCGGGAGCAGAAGCAGCTGGAGTTCTCGCTCACGGACGAGCTGCTCGAGGTCGCTGCGAGAGAGGCGTCGAACCCCAAGCACGCCGAGAATCTCACGCGTGAGCGCGAGACGCTCCGGGCGATGGAAGAGGATGGCGCGCGCTTCGGCCAGGGCGTCGGCCTCGACAGCGTCTCGACCTTCGAGTGCATCGTCGAGGGCTTCGATCACTTCTTCATGGAGATGAACACCCGCATCCAGGTCGAGCACGGCTGCTCGGAGCTCGCCTACAAGATGCGCTTCACGAACCCCGACGACCCGACCGAGTATTTCGAGGTCGAGCGCCTGATCGAGGCGATGGCGCTGCTCGCCGTACACGGGCCGCGACTGCCCAAGCCGAAGCGAATCCTTCGCGCGATCTCCGGCGCCGAGGTGCGCATCAACGCCGTCAACGCCGCCCTCCAGCCCCACGCGGGTGGCGTGATCCGCGGCTGGTCCAAGCCGCTCGCCTTCGAACATCGCGACGATCAGGGTATCGGGACGCGCAATCCCGATACGGGCTCCTTCCCGTACTACAACCTGGCGGGTGCCTACGACTCGAATATCGCCCTCGTGCTCTGCGACGGCGAGAGTCGACGCGACAATCTCGAGCGGCTCTCCGAGATCCTGCGGCGCATGGAGCTGCGGGGCGACGATCTCGAGACGAGCGTTCCGCTCCACTACGGGCTCGTCAACTGGACGCTCGGCCTCGAGCCCATGATGAAGCCGAATACGCGCTTCATGGTCCCCTACCTGGCGGCGGTCGGCGCCCTCGAGACGCTGGCGCGGGACGTCGATCTCGAGATCGCGGCCGCCACGCTCCTGGCGCGGCAACCCAGCGCGTCGGCCAAGCGCGCGCTGGCCGCTCAGGAGACCTTCCTCCTGCGCCCCCTCGGTCGCCTGCTCGGCGACGCCCACGCCCTCGCCGGCTTTCTCGGCCGCTTCGACGGTCGGCTCTGGAAGCGAAACGGCACGGACGTCGAATTCGCTCAGAATCCAATCGTCTTCATCAAGGAGCTCTACCACTACCTGAATATGGAGACGACGCCCGGGAAGCCGGCCAGCGAGATGATCTGGGCGCACGACGAGGCTCTCCTCGACGAGGCACTGGCATTCTACGCCCGGGCGGCCGAGGCCTTCGAGAGCGACGATTGGTCGACGATCGCAGCACGTCTCGAGGGCGCGCGCGACGCCGCGCTCGTCGGCGGCGACGAGGCGCTCTGGGCGGCCTGTCAGGCAGCCCATCGCGGCTTTCAGGTCGGGGCGCCGTTGCTGTTGATGATCCCGCGCCTCGGAATCGACTCGGAGCTGCTCGACATCCGTGTCGACGACGCGCTCGAACCGGTCTTTCCCGAGACCTTCCTCGACGAGGAACGCGCGGAGTCGCTCCGTCGAGCGCTGGCGCCGCCGCCCGTGGCGAGCGCGAACGAGATCGTGACGCCGATGGGCGGCAGCTTCTACGCCAGAGAGGCGCCGCACCTTCCCATCCTCGTCGACGAGGGCGACCATTTCGACGAGGGCCAGCCCCTGTTCATCATCGAAGTCATGAAGATGTTCAACAAGGTGCTCGCGCCCTTCGCTGGCACGGTCAAGAAGAACTGCATGACCGAGGCGGACGGCGCCGTCGTCAAGGCGGGACAGGTCATATTCGAGATCGAGCCCGACGAAGTGATCGTCGAGGAATCGGAATCGGACAAGCTGGCCCGACGAAAGCGCGTCACGCTCGCGGCGCTCGGCGAGGGCTGAGCACGCGTGCAACGGCGCGACCCCGTCGCTTTGCCGACGGCCTGCTCCGACCCTGCACGGCCGCTTCTCGGGTGAAATCCCCATTTCACGCTCGGCGCTCGATTCGCGCTTCATCGTTTCAGGCTGAAAGCCGAAATTGCAGGCGACGTTTCAGATCGCAACGTTCGGGGAGGGACGAAGCGGGACCATGAACGGACGCGCGTGCGCGTTCGCGCGAGGTGGGCCTTGTCCTTCCGAATCGGCAGCAGCGGCATTTCACTCGGCGCGATTCGCTCGCTCCGCCTGGCCGAGCGCGAGATCGCGCGCTCGAGTGCGCGACTCGCCTCCGGTCTTCGCATCAACCGCGCCGCCGACGATCCTGCCGGCCTGGCCATCTCCGAGCGGTTCCGTGCGGATATCGCGAGCCTGAACCGTGCCCAGCTGAACACACAGGACGGCATCTCGCTCGCACAGACGGCGCAGGGCGGACTCTCCGAGATCGCCTCCCTGCTCTCCGAGGCACGCGCACTCGCCGTTCAATCTTCGTCGGGCGCGCTCGGTGGCCAGACACGCAGTCAGCTCGACGACCAGTTCCAGTCGATTCTCTCCGACATCGATGCGATCGCGGCGAGCACCCGCTTCGGTACGTTCAGCCCGCTGGGCGATGACACGCTCCAGGTCGATCTCGCCGTCGGCATCACGGCCGGCGACACGATCACGCTGTCGGGCGTAGACGCGTCGGCCTCGAGCATCGGCGCCGGTGGACTCGACATCGCCACCGCCAGCGCCGCCGGCAGCGGCCTCGGCGCCCTCGACTCGGCGATCTCGAACGTGAGCGCCCTCGCCGCGCGCTTCGGCATCGCGGAGAATCGACTCGAATCGCGCGCGCGCCTGCTCGGCAGTCAGATCGAAGCGACCTCGGCAGCGGAGTCGCGCATTCGCGACGCCGACTTCGCGCTCGAGACCGCCCTGCTCGCCCGCAATCAGATCCTGCAGGAATCGGCCGTCGCCGTGATCGGACAGGCGAACAGCAACCTCTCGCTCGTCCTGCGTCTGCTCGACTAGCGATCTCACACGCCGACACGGACCGCCGCAGTGGAAACGCTGGCCGGCGCCGGCCACACGCCGTAGACTGCCGGCGTTTCCGATCGCTCGCGTCGACCCGCAAGGGTCTGGCGCTCCACGCCGGCTTCGGCCGTCCGCTCGAGGCTTCGATGTTCTCCCTGCGCGGTGGTCCCGCTCTCTCGGATGCGCGGCGACTCCGGCTGCTCGCATCCCTTCGAGCGGTCGAGCCCACCCTCCGCGACCTCGGCACCGAGTTCGTCTATCTCGTCGAAGCGACCCGCTCGCTCGACGCCGGCGAGAGCGAGATCCTGAGGGCGCTGCTTCGAGAAGGCGACGTCTCCGGAGCGGCGAGCGCGATCGCCGCCACCGAGGCCAGCGAGACGCGCACCGCAACCGACGGAGTGACGTCGCTCTACGTCGTCCCCCGGCTCGGCACGATCTCGCCCTGGTCCTCGAAGGCGACCGAAATCGTGCGCAACTGCGGGCTCGAAGCCGTCGAGCGCGTCGAACGCGGTATCGCCTACACGCTCGTCCGATCGGGGGAAGCGCCCGCCACCGAAGCAGCCCGGCCTTCGCCCGCGCTCGTCTCCGCGATCCACGATCGAATGACCGAGAGCGTGCTCGGCGATCTCGACGACGCACGCGAGTTGTTTAGGCGGGCGGAGCCCGCCCCGTTCGAAACGATCGACGTCCTCGCTGGCGGAGAGGAGGCCATCCGTCGAGCCGACCGCTCGCTCGGACTCGCGCTCGCCCCCGACGAGGTCGACTACCTCGTCGAGAGCTTTCGCGACCTCGGTCGCAACCCCACCGACGTCGAGCTGATGATGTTCGCGCAGGCCAACTCCGAGCATTGTCGGCACAAGATCTTCAATGCGGCCTGGACGATCGACGGCGCGGGCCGGGACCACTCGCTCTTCGCGATGATTCGCAACACGACGCGCCAATCGCCTGATGGCGTGCTCTCGGCCTACGCGGACAACGCCGCCGTGATGACCGGCGGCGACGGCGGACGCTTCCAACCCGACCCCGACACGGGCCGCTACGTCCAACAGGACGAGCCCGCGCCGATCCTGATGAAGGTCGAGACCCACAATCACCCGACCGCGATCTCGCCCTTCCCTGGCGCCGCGACGGGCTCGGGCGGTGAGATTCGCGACGAGGGCGCGACCGGTCGCGGCGGCAAGCCGAAGGCGGGGCTCACGGGCTTCTCCGTCTCGAACCTGCTGCTGCCCGATGCGCACAGGCCCTGGGAGCTCGACCCCGGAAAGCCCGCGCGGATCGCGTCGGCGCTCGAGATCATGTTGGAGGGACCGATCGGCGGCGCAGCCTTCAACAACGAGTTCGGCCGGCCGAATCTCGCCGGCTATTTCAGGACCTACTGCCAGCTCGTCGAGGGTGCCGCCGGGTCCGAGCTTCGCGGCTACCACAAGCCGATCATGCTGGCGGGTGGGCTCGGCAACGTACGGCCGATGCACGTCGAGAAGCGCGAAACGCCGCCTGGCGCGAAGATCGTCGTGCTCGGCGGCCCGGCGATGTTGATCGGCCTCGGGGGCGGCGCGGCCTCGTCGATGGCGACGGGAACGAGCGCCGAGGACCTGGATTTCGCCTCGGTCCAGCGCGGTAATCCCGAGATCGAGCGGCGCTGCCAGGAAGTGATCGACCGCTGTGCCGCGCTCGGCGACGACAACCCGATCCTCTCGATCCACGACGTGGGTGCGGGCGGATTGTCGAACGCGATCCCCGAGATCCTCGATCAGAGTGAACGCGGCGGCCGCGTCGATCTGCGCGCCGTACCGAATGCCGAGCCCGGCATGAGCCCGCTCGAGATCTGGTGCAACGAAGCGCAGGAACGCTACGTGCTCACCGTCGCCCACGACCACATCGACGCCTTCGAAGCGATCTGCCGACGCGAGCGATGTCCCGCGGCAGTCGTCGGGGAAGCCACACGGGAGCGACATCTCACGGTCGCCGATCGTCACTTCGCCGAGCGCGATCAGCAGCCGATCGACGTCCCCCTCGCCGTGATTCTCGACAAGCCACCGAAGATGCACCGCGACGTGAAGCGCGCGGAGATCGCACGCCGCCCCTTCGACGCCGATCGGCTCGATCCGGCCGAGGCGGCGAAACGCGTACTTCAGCTGCCCACGGTCGGCGACAAGACCTTCCTGATCTCGATCGGCGATCGCACGGTCACGGGGCTCGTCGCGCGCGACCAGATGGTCGGTCCCTGGCAGGTCCCGGTCGCGGACGCGGCCGTCACGACGAGCGGCTTTGCGACCTGCACGGGTGAGGCGATGGCGATCGGCGAGCGCGCTCCGATCGCCCTGCTCGACGCCCGCGCCGCCGCGCGCATGACGATCGGCGAGACGCTCACGAATCTCGCCAGTGCGCCGATCCCGCACCTCTCCCAGGTGCGTCTCTCCGCGAACTGGATGGCGGCGGCCGGCCACGCCGGCGAAGATGCGCGGCTCTTCGATGCGGTCGAGACCGTCGGCCTCGAGCTCTGTCCCGCGCTGGGCCTCGCCGTGCCGGTCGGCAAGGACTCGATGTCGATGCGCACCGTCTGGCAGGACGACGGCGAGGAGCGCGCCGTCACCGCGCCCCTCTCCCTCGTCGTGACGGGCTTCGCGCCCGTCGACGACGTCCGGCTCGCACTGACCCCGGAGCTGCGCGGCTCCACCTTCGAGCCGGAGAGCGAGCTGTTGCTCGTCGATCTCGGCATGGGCCGCAACCGCCTGGGTGGCTCCTCGCTCGCACAGGTCTACGGCGCGCTCGGCGACGAGGCGCCCGACGTCGAGGATCCGGCGACGCTGCGTGCCTTCTTCGAGACGATCCAGGCGCTGATGCGAGACGGTCTGCTGCTCGCCTATCACGATCGCTCGGACGGCGGACTCTTCACGACGCTCGTCGAGATGGCCTTTGCCGGCGGCACCGGGCTCGAGATCCAGCTCGACGCGCTGCCCGGCGGCACGCTCGCCAAGCTCTTCAACGAAGAGCTCGGAGCCGTCGTGCAGATCCGCTCGCGAGATCGATCGCATGTATCGAACGCCTTCGCCACGGCCGGTCTCGCGGATGTCCTCCATTCGATCGGCGGACTCACGAACGACGAGGACTTCGTCGTACGCGACGGGGATCGGCCGGTTCTCGAGACGACCCGCAGCGCCCTGCGAAGCACCTGGTCGGACACGAGCTGGCGGATGCAGCGATTGCGCGACGATCCCGACTGCGCGGACGAAGAGCACGCGACGCGCTGCGACGCCGACGATCCGGGACTCACGGTCTCGGTGCCGTTTTCGCTCGAGGTGCCGGGCGCGTCGCCGCGGAGTGCGCGGCACGACACGCGACCAGTGATCGCCGTATTGCGCGAGCAGGGCGTAAACGGGCAGGTCGAGATGGCGGCTGCCTTCGACCGCGCCGGCTTCGACGCGGTCGACGTACACATGAGCGATCTGATTTCGGGACGGCGCTCGCTCGAGGCGTTTCGCGGACTCGTCGCCTGCGGTGGCTTCTCCTACGGCGACGTGCTCGGCGCCGGCGGCGGCTGGGCGAAGTCGATCCTGTTCCACGATCGACTGCGCGAGGAGTTCGCTGCGTTCTTCGCCGACCGGGAGCGCTTCGCACTCGGTGTCTGCAACGGCTGCCAGATGCTCTCGCACCTGGCAGAGCTGATTCCCGGCGCCGAGGACTGGCCGCGTTTCGTCCGCAACCGCTCCGAGCAGTTCGAGGCGCGTCTGTCGCTCGTGCGCATCGAGTCCAGCCCATCGATCCTGCTCACGGGCATGGCGGGCGCGCGATTGCCGATCGCCGTCGCACACGGCGAGGGTCGCGTCCTCTTCGACGACCCGACGGCACTCGGCCGCGCGAACGAAGCAGGGCTCGTCGCTGCGCGCTTCGTCGATGGACACGACCGGATCGCCACGCGCTATCCCGCCAACCCGAACGGATCACCTGAAGGCATCACGGCGCTCACGAACGTCGACGGACGCATCACGATCATGATGCCCCATCCCGAGCGCGTATTTCGGAGCGTCCAGCATTCCTGGCGACCCGACGACTGGGGCGAAGATGCGCCGTGGATCCGGCTCTTCCGAAACGCCCGGGCCTGGCTCGACTGAATCCGGCAGGGGCTAGAGTACTCGCCATCATGTCCAAGAAACCGACGAAACCGGGAGCGCCGTCGAGACCGACGCCGGGGACGGACTCGCAGACCGCATCCCTGCTCGCCCTCTCTCCGCTCGATGGTCGCTACGCGAGCAAGCTCGACGATCTCCGCGAGCATGCGAGCGAGTACGCACTGATCAAGCAGCGCGTGCGAGTCGAGGTGCGTTGGTTCGAGGCGCTCGCCGCCGCCGACGCGATCGTCGAGGTGCCCGCGCTCTCGCCGAGCGCGCGCGCCCATCTCGAAGCGCTGCTGGCGGACTTTTCGCCGAAGGACGCCGAGGCGATTCGAACGATCGAGGCGACCACCAATCACGACGTCAAGGCCGTCGAGTACTGGCTGAAGGAGCGCTTCGGTGCCGATCCCGATCTGGCACGGGCAATCGAGTTCATCCACTTCGCCTGCACGTCGGAGGACATCAACAACCTGGCCTACGGCCTGATGCTGAAAGGGCTGCGCGACGAGGTCCTGCTTCCGGAGACGGATCGCTTGATCGCGACGCTGCGCGAGCTGGCCGGCCGCCACGCTTCACGCGCGATGCTCTCGCGCACCCACGGCCAGCCGGCCACGCCGACGACGCTCGGCAAGGAGATCGCCAACGTCGGAGCACGTCTCGTCCGCCAGCGCGATTCGATCGCCGCAGTCTCGATTCTCGGCAAAGCGAACGGCGCGGTCGGCAGCTATGCGGCCCACCAGGTCGCCTATCCCGAAATCGATTGGGAGGCGCACACGCGCGCCTTCGTCGAATCGCTCGGCCTCGCCTGGAATCCGATGACGACCCAGATCGAGCCCCACGATTGGATGGCGGAGCTCTTCCACGGCGTGATCCGCCTCGACACGATCCTGCTCGATCTCGCGCGCGACCTCTGGAGCTACATCTCGATCGGCTATTTCAAGCAGCGACTCGTCGAGGGCGAGGTCGGCTCGTCGACGATGCCGCACAAGGTGAATCCGATCGACTTCGAGAACGCCGAAGGCAACCTCGGCGTGGCGAGCGCGGTGCTCGGACATCTGGCGGAGAAGCTGCCCGTGTCGCGCTGGCAGCGCGACCTGTCGGACTCGACCGCACTGCGCAACGTCGGTGTCGGACTCGGTCACTCGGTCCTCGCGATCCGCTCGGTGCTGCGTGGGCTCGACAAGCTCGCCGTCGACCCGGACCGGATCGAAGCCGACCTCGAAGCGAACCAGGCGGTCTTGGCCGAGGCGATTCAGACGGTCATGCGCCGACACGGCATCGAAGCGCCCTACGAGAAGCTGAAGACGCTCACACGCGGCCAGGCGATCGACGCCCAGACGCTGAAGCGTTTCGTCGAAGGCCTCGAGCTGCCGGAATCGGCGGCGGCGGCCCTGCGCGATCTCACCCCGGGCGGCTACCTCGGCATGGCACAGACGCTGGCGGAGCGCTTCGCGCGCGGAATGCCCGAGGACTGATTCGCGTACGGCGGACCGCATGGCTCGTCGCTCGGTCACAGCTCGATCGCGGTCCCGCTCGCGTCTCACTGCGGGCGACCGCCCGTTGCGAGGAATGCCCACGCCCTAGAACAATACGGAACGTATCGTTATGATACTGCCCGCGCGTCGGAACCGGGCAAGACAGATTCGAGGCAGGACTCGCTGGGATCCAATGGAGATCCAGCGCAGCTCCCGCGGGGGCCCGATCGGGCTCTCTGCGTAGCGAGCCGCGTGCTGGATCGAGCCATCGATGCCATAGCCGACGCGGCCGTCGATCGTTGTGTGCGGCGCGCCAACTCGGGGCAAGCGATCGGCGCGAGCCGCGGCCGCGAATTGCGAGACGAGTGGTCCCCGCGGCGGTCGAGCGCAAGGGCGGGATTCGCGATCATCGGCGATGCGAGGTCGTCGGGCGCGACGCGCACGAATGACGAATCGGAAGCCAGCCCTTCGGCGGGGTCAGACGAACGGAGCCAGGATGGACAAGCGAACGACGGAGAAGGAGGCGGTCGCCGAGCTCCGTGATGGAATGACGATTGGGATCGGGGGCTGGGGCTCGCGTCGCAAGCCGATGTCGATCGTGCGGGAGATCCTGCGCTCGAGCGTCAAGAACCTGACCGTCGTGACCTACGGTGGTCCGGAGGTCGGGCTCCTCTGTAACGCCGGCAAGATCGAACGCCTCGTCTACGGGTTCGTCTCGCTCGATTCGATTCCACTCGAGCCGCATTTCCGCAAGGCGCGCCAGGCTGGCGCGATCAGGGCGGCAGAGCTCGACGAGGGAATGCTCCAGTGGGGACTGCTCGCCGCATCCCACCGACTGCCCTTCCTGCCGACGCGCTCCGGTCTCGGCTCGGACGTGCTCGAGATCAATCCCGACATCAAGCTCGTCCAGTCGCCCTACGCGGACGGCGAAGAGCTCGTCGCCATGCCCGCTCTCGAGCTCGACATCGCCTTCATCCACATGAATCGCGGCGACGTCCGGGGCAACGGTCAATACCTCGGTCCCGACCCCTACTTCGACGATATGTATTGTCGGGCGGCGAAGCGTCGCTTCATGAGCGTCGAGAAGATCATGCCGACGGCGGAGATGGCAAACGAGGGTCCGCTGCAGACGCGCATCATCAATCGCACCATGGTCGACGGCGTGATCGAGGCGCCCGGTGGGGCCCATTTCACGGAGTGCCCGCCCGACTACGGACGCGACGAGGTCTTCCAGAAGGAATACGCGGCGACGGCCAAGGACGCCGACGCCTGGCTCGAATTCAAGAAGACCTATCTCGACCTCGAGAGCGAAGCGGAATACCAGGAGGCCGTGGCGAAGCGATGAGTGATGCGACCCGGGGAGAGATCTGTGCGATCGCCTGCGCCGAGGCCTTCCGCGGCAACGGCGAGATCCTGGCGAGCTGCTTCGGCACGGCGCCGGCCATCGGTGCCCGCCTCGCCAAGGCGACCTTCGAGCCCGATCTCCTGATGACGGACGGCGTCTGCACGGTCGTCGACGAACCGGCGCCCGTCTCGGGACCGGGCAAGGAGGCGGTCGTCGAAGCCTGGCTTCCGTTTCGCACGATCTTCGATCATCTCTGGAACGGCAATCGACACGTGATCATGGCGGCCAGTCAGATCGATCGCTTCGGCAACCACAATTTCGCCTGCATCGGCGAGCACGCCAAGCCGAAGGCCCAGCTGCTCGGCATGCGCGGGGCACCGGGCAATACGATCTCCCACACGACGAGCTACTGGGTCGCCAACCAGACGGCCAAGGTCTTCGTGCCTCGGGTCGACGTCGTCTCCGGTGTCGGGAACGACCGTGCGGCGCGACTCGATCCCGCCTCGACCCGCGGCCACGACATTCGCTTCGTGATCTCGAACCTGGCCGTCTACGACTTCGAGACGCCCGACCGCAGCATGCGGCTCCGGTCGCTCCACCCGGGTGTGAGCGTCGATCAGGTGGTCGAGAACACCGGCTTCGAGCTCGCGATCGCAGACGATGTACCGCATACGCGACTGCCATCCGCCGAAGAGCTCGCACTGATTCGCAACGAGATCGATCCGAAGGGCTTCCTCAGCCGTGAGGTACCGAGCCCCGACTGATCGGGACGTGATCCCGGCGCCCCTTTTCTTTCCGGAGATCCCTCAGAGCAAGAGCGCAAGCGCGCAACGAGAGCCCCCCATTTGACCTCACCAGCGAATCCACTTCTCAGGACCCGTGTGACCGAGCGGCTCGGCTGCGACTACCCGATCCTCCAGACGGGAATGGGTTGGGTCGCGACGCCACCGCTCGTCGCGGCGGCCTGCAATGCGGGTGCATTCGGCTTCCTGGCCGCCGCGACGATCCCGCCGCCGCAGGTCGAGGCAGCGATCGAGGAGGTGAGGCGTCTCTCGGATCGCCCCTTCGGCGTGAACTTCCTGATGGACGCGCCGGGAGCCGACGTCATCGCCGATGCGATCATCCGCCAGGGCGTGCGCGCGGCCGGCTACAACCGGGCGCCGAGTGCCTCGCTGATCGAGAAGCTCAAGCAGGCCGGCGTGGTCTGCGTTCCGACCTGTGGCGCGGTCAAGCATGCCGTCAAAGCCGAAAAGCTCGGCGCCGACATCATCATCGTTCAGGGCGGCGAGGGCGGCGGCCATACGGGCTCGACGCCCACGTCGCTGCTGGCCTCCGCCGCCTCGGATGCCGTCGCCGCCCCGATCGTGGCGGCCGGCGGCTTCAGGGACGGGCGCGGTCTCGTCGCCGCCCTCGCCTTCGGTGCCGAAGGCGTCGCGATGGGGACGCGTTTCCTGATGACCGCCGAGAGTCCGATCCCGGAGGCGAGCTTCGAGCGCTACCAGCGCGCCGAGATGAGCGACATCGTCGTCAGTACGGCCCTCGACGGCATGCCCCAACGCATGGTCGCGAACGAGCTGCTGCGCAAGCTCGAGAGCGCCGGTCCGATCCGTCGACTCTGGATGGCATTCGCCAATGCCCTCGCCCTGCGTCGTGAGACCGGGGCCTCGATTCCCGACCTCCTGCGCAGCGGGCTCGCCATGCGAAGGAGCCAGAAGCTCACGAACGCGCAGATGATCATGGCCGCGAATGCGCCGATCCTGGCGCGGATCGGCGTGGCCGACGGCGATCCCGTCAATGGCTATCTCGCTAGCGGCACCGTCGCCGGCGTGATCGACGACCGACCGACCTGCGAAGCGCTGGTGCGACGAATCGTCGAGGACGCGGAGCAGACGCTGAAACGACTCTGCCCCTAAGTCGTGAGATCCACCCGATCCGGGGTGGCGAATTCAAGCACGTCGGGTGACCGACGATCGAGGAGCACGCATACGAACATGGCGATCGAAGTCGAAATCGGCGATGGGGTCGGCGAGCTGATCATCAACGCCCCGCCCGTCAACGCGCTCGACAATGCGGGCTGGCGCGAGTTCGCGGACAAGATGGCGGCACTCGGACAGGACGCACGCGTCAATTGCGTCGTGATCCGCTCGGAGGGGCGCGGCTTCCAGGCCGGCGTCGACGTGAAGGAGCTCGCGGAGAACGGCGACCTGATCATCGAGCTGAACCGCGGCTGCTACGACAGCTTCGGCGCCGTCTACGATTGCCCGGTACCGACGATCGCCGCCGTCCACGGCTTCTGTATCGGCGGTGGCATCGGCATCTCGGGCGCGGCCGACTTCGTGATCGCGTCCGAGGATGCGACGTTCCAGCTTCCCGAGATCGACCGAGGCGCGCTCGGCGCGGCGACCCACCTGATGCGACTGGTCGGTGTCCAGAAGGCACGGCGCATGCTCTACACCTGCGAGGCGATCGGAGCCGACGAGCTCTATCGCCTCGGCGGCTGCGAATCGGTCGTCCCACGCGAAAAGCTCCGCGACGAGGTCATGCAGGTCGCCCGCGCGATCGCGGCCAAGAGCCCGACGGCGCTGCGCCTCGCGAAGGCGTCGGCCAACGGGATCGAGCTCCTCGACGTCAAGAAGAGCTATCGCTTCGAGCAGGGCTTCACACTCGAGCTCTACACGACACCCGACTCGCAGGAGGCGCGGAATGCCTTCGTCGAGAAACGAGACGCCAAGTTCTAGTCGAGCTGGCGCGTCGGATGCGACGTGCAGACCCGATGGACCGAAATCGACGAGACCCAGCAAGGATCGAATACGCATGGATCTGAACTACACGCCCGAGCAGGAAGCCTTCCGCAAGGAAGCGCGCAGCTGGCTCGAGGCGAACGTCCCGAAAGAGAGGCTGCCTTCCTTCGACACGCAGGAGGGCTTCGAGGCCCATCGCGACTGGGAGAAGAAGCTTCACGCGGGCGGCTTCGCGATGGTGCCCTGGCCCGTGGAGTACGGCGGCCGCGGGGCAAACCTGCTCGAGTGGCTGATCTTCGAAGAGGAGTACTACCGAGCCGGCGCGCCGGGCCGCGTCAACCAGAACGGCATCTTCCTCCTCGGCCCGACGATCATGGAGGTCGGTACCCCCGAGCAGAAGGCGAGATTCCTTCCGAAGATGGCGTCGAGCGAGGAGGTCTGGGCCCAGGGCTGGTCGGAGCCGAACGCCGGCTCGGACATGGCGAACATCCAGGCGACCGCGATCAAGGACGGCGACCATTTCGTGATCAACGGCCAGAAGACCTGGGCGAGTCGCGGCGCCTTCGCCCACTGGCTCTTCGGCATGTTCCGCTCGGATCCCGACTCGAGTCGCCACAAGGGATTGACGTTCATCCTCGTGCCCCTCGACACACCGGGCATCACGGTCCGCCCGATCGAGAAGTTGAACAACAAGAAGGCCTTCGCCGAGGTCTTCTTCGACGACGCTCGCGTCTCGGTCGAGCACCAGCTCGGCGAAGAGGGCAAGGGCTGGGACGTCGCGATGGCGACGGCGGGCTTCGAACGCGGGCTGATGCTGCGAAGCCCGGCCCGCTTCCAGGACACGGCACAGCGACTCGTCGCGCTCTATCGAGAGACGGTCGCGAGCGGTGCCTACGTCGCCCCCGAGCTGCGCCGCACGGTCGCTCAATGCTGGATGGATGCCGAGGCCTACACGCTCAACACGTATCAGACCGTCTCCCGACTGATGGCCGGCGGGAAGATCGGTGCCGAGGCGAGCCTCAACAAGATCTTCTGGTCGGAGCTCGACACGAAGATGCACGAGACGGCGCTCAAGCTGCTCGGCTACCGCGCCGAGCTGCTGCCGGGCTCACCGGCGGCCGGCGACGTCGGCGAGTGGCTGGACGGATACATCTTCGCACTGGCGGGCCCGATCTACGCCGGCACGAACGAGATCCAGCGCAACATCATCGCCGAGCGCATCCTCGGCATGCCCCGCAAATAGCGCAGCCACGAGAGACGAACGAAGATGGAATTCAACTTCAGCGAAGACCAGCGACTGCTCCAGGAGACCGTACGCGACTTCCTCCAGGGCGAATGTCCGGTCGAGTTCGTACGCGCCCAGTGGCAGACGGAGACCGGACGCTCGCCCGAATTCTGGGCCAAGCTCGCAGAGATCGGCGTGCCCGGACTGCTCGTCCCGGAAGCCCATGGCGGACTCGGTATGGACGAGATCGATCTCGTGCTGGTGATGTTCGAGCTGGGTCGCGCGGCACTTGCCGAGCCCGTCGTGCCAACGGCCGCCGTCGCAGTGCCCCTCCTGCGGGATCTCGACGACCAGGACCTCGCCAAGGCGTGGCTGCCGAAGATCGCCGCGGGCGAAGCGATCGTCGCCGTGGGCCAACCGACCTCGCCGCTCGTAGCCGAAGCGCACGTCGCCGACCTGCTGATCCTACGCCACGGCGACGCGCTCTATGCGGTGCCGAGCGCCGATGCGCAGCTCGAGGCCCAACGCGCCAACGACCCGTCCCAGCGTCTGTTCACGGTTCGTTTCGAGCCCGAGGCCGCGCGCCAGATCGCGAGCGGGGCCGAGGCCGATCGGGTCGAGGCCGCGGCGCTCGACCGCGGCGCCCTCGCCTGCGCTGCGCAGCAGCTCGGCGCCTGCGAACAGCTGATCGCCATGTCGGTCGAGTACACGAGCGAGCGCAAGCAATTCGGGGTGCCGATCGGGAGCTTCCAGGCCGTCAAGCATCAGGTCGCCAACGTGAAGGTCGCGCTCGAATACGCGCGCAGCCACGTCGAGCGGGCGGCCCACTCGGTTGCGCGCGACAGCCGGACGCGATCGATCGACGTCTCGATGGCCAAGATCGCGGCTGGCGAGGCGGCTCTCGAGGGCGCGGCGACGTCGCTCCAGGTCCACGGCGCACTCGGCTATACCTGGGAGCAGGATCTGCACGTCTGGATGCGCCGCGCCTGGACGCTCGACCTCGCCTGGGGTGAGACCGCCTGGCATCGCGAGCGCCTGGCCGGGGCGCTCTTCGAGGACGGCCTGCCGGCCGAGAGCTTCGGATTCAGCCCGGCGGCGTAGACGTCGTCCGCAGCCGGCGCGAAACGGCGCGGCGAGAGATAGAGGCAGAGACAGGAGCGAAGGGAATGAGTACGAGCAAGAGACGCGTCCCGGCGATCGAGGGTTGGCTCACGATGGACGAGGAGAACCCCCAGCTACTGGGCTACCTCGACGAGTCGAGCGGGACCTATTTCTTTCCCAAGGACGTGGAGATCAGTCACGCGCCCGGGCATGCGGACGCCGAGTTCAAGGAAGTCGCGCTCTCGAATCGCGGCAAGCTGTGGTCGTACACGACGAACCACTACGAGCCACCCGAGCCCTACATCTCACCCCAGCCCTTCGAGCCCTACACGGTCGCCGCGGTCGAGCTGACCAAGGAGCGCATGGTCGTGCTCGGACAGCTCGCCGACGGGGTCGATCCGGAGACGATCGAGGTCGGCCAGGAGATGAAGCTCGTGCTCGGCAAGCTCTACGAAGACGACGAGCACGAGTACATGGTCTGGAAGTGGGCGCCCGTTTCCTAGCCGGCGATTCGGATTCCGAGCGAGGGCGCCGGCGATACGGCGCGAGGAGCACAGGATGAGCAGGAACGACGTAGCGATCATGGGCGCAGGCATGCATCCCTGGGGCAAATGGGGGCGCAATTTCGCGGAATATGGCGTCGTGGCGATCAAGGACGCCATGCGGGATGCCGGCGTCGAGTGGCAGGACGTCGACTTCATCGTGGGCGGTGAGACGGTCCGCAACGGATACCCGGGCTACGTGGCGGGCGCGACGTTCGCGAAGGCGATGGGCTGGACCGGCATTCCGATCGCGACCTGCTATGCGGCGTGTGCGACCGGCGCACACGCGATCGATATCGCCCGCACCCGCATCCTCTCCGGCATGGCCGACGTCGTGGTCGTCGTCGGCGCCGACACGACGCCGAAAGGCTTTCTCGCCCCGAACAAGGGGGAGCGCACGCTCGACCCGGATTGGCTGCGTTTTCGTCTGCTCGGCGCCACGAACCCGACGTATTTCGGTCTCTGGGCCCAACGCCGAGTCGACCTCTACGGCGCGACCGAACAAGATTTCGCGCGCATCAAGGTCAAGAACTCGAAGCACGGCCTGACGAATCCATACGCCCGCTACAAGAAGGTCTTCACGGAGGAAGAGGTCCTGGCCTCGCCGCTCGTCTCGCAGCCGCTGCGACTGCTCGAGATCTGCGCCACGAGCGATGGCGGTGCCGCGCTCGTACTGACTTCGATGGACTTCGCCCGGAAGCATGGCGTCGCCAATCCCGTTCGTATCTCGGGCGTCTCGACGATCTCGCCGACCTTTCCGAATACCGTGATCGACATGCCGGATTTCTCGACCGATTCGGCCGCGGGGATTCCCGCGCCCGACCGCAGCTTTCGCGACTCGATCGCCTACGCCGCCTATCAGGAGGCCGGTATCGGTCCCGAGGACCTCGATCTCGCCGAGGTCTACGACCTCTCGTCGGCCCTCGAGCTCGACTGGTACGAGAATATCGGCCTGTGCAAGCCGGGTGAGGCCGAGAGCCTGCTCCGCAGCGGCGACACCGAGCTCGGCGGCCGGATCCCCGTCAATCCGAGCGGCGGCCTCGGCTGCTTCGGCGAGGCCGTCCCGGCCCAGGCGATCGCGCAGGTCTGTGAGCTGACCTGGCAGCTGCGCGGTCAGGCCGGCGAGCGTCAGGTCGAAGGGGCCAAGGTCGGCATCACCGCCAACCAGGGACTCTTCGGACACGGCTCGTCCGTGCTCTGTACGCGCTAGCTCGAGCCACTTTCCATTCGAAACATTCGAATCAGATCCTTTCGTTCGATTCAGATCCGATTCGCCCGCAAGGAGAACAGCATGCCCGAGGCCTACCTGATCGATGCAGTCCGCACTCCCGTCGGCAAGCGTGGCGGCGGCCTCGCTGGCGTCCACTCGGCCGATCTCGGCGCCCACGTCCTGAAGGGACTCGTCGAGCGAACACAGATCGACCCGAACGCGGTCGAAGACGTGATCATGGGCTGTTGCGACACGATCGGCTCGCAGGCGGGCGATATCGCACGCACCTGCTGGCTCGCGGCGGGCCTACCACAACACGTCCCGGGCGTGACGATCGACCGGCAATGCGGCTCCTCCCAGCAGTCGGTGCACTTCGCGGCCCAGGCCGTCATGAGCGGTACCAGCGATCTCGTGGTCGCCGGCGGCGTGCAGAGCATGAGCCAGATTCCGATCTCGTCCGCGATGACCTGCGCAGCCGATCTCGGTTTCGAGGATCCCTTCTCCGGCTCGAAGGGCTGGGTGGATCGCTACGGGACGCAGGAGGTCTCGCAATTTCGTGGCGCCGAGCTGATCGCCGAGAAGTGGGACATCTCGCGCGAGGACATGGACGAGCTCGCGATCAACAGTCACCTGCGTGCGATCGCCGCGACCCGCGAAGGGCGATTCAAGGACGAGATCCTGCCGCTCGAGGGTGTCGAGAACGACGAGGGCATGCGCGAGCCCGACCGCGAAAAGCTGGCCAGCCTGAATCCGCTCGTCGAGGGCGGCCGACTGACGGCCGCTCACGCCAGTCAGATCTCGGATGGTGCGACCGCCGTGCTGGTCGCGTCCGAGCAGGCGGTCAAGGACCACGGCCTCTCGCCCCGCGCGCGTGTCCATCACATCTCCGTGCTCGCCGACGATCCGATCTTCATGCTCTCGGCGCCGATTCCGGCGACCAAGCACGCGCTCCAGAAGGCCGGGATGAGCAAGAACGACATCGACCGGGTCGAGATCAACGAGGCCTTCGCCTCGGTCGTACTCGCCTGGCAGAAGGAGCTCGACTGGGACCTGTCGCAGGTCAACGTCAACGGCGGCGCGATGGCGCTCGGTCACCCGATCGGCGCGACCGGAACGCGCCTGATGACGACGCTGCTGGGTGAGATGGAACGTGCGGGCTCGCGCTATGGCCTGCAGACGATGTGCGAAGGCGGCGGCCAGGCAAACGTGACGATCCTCGAACGTCTCTAGACCATGATCATGGACGACATGGAAGGAATGCGAGAACGATGAGCGGGATTTGCGAGGGGCGGGTAGTGATCGTGACCGGCGCGGGCGGAGGGCTCGGGCGGGAACACGCGTTGGCATTCGCGGCGGAGGGTGCCAAGGTCGTCGTCAACGATCTCGGCGTCTCGAACCATGGCGAGGGGGGCTCGAAGGGACCGGCCGAAACAGTCGTCCAGGAGATCCGTGACGCCGGCGGCGAAGCGGACGCCAACACCGACAGCGTGTCGGACTTCTCAGCGGGCAAACGCATGGTCGAGCAGGCACTCGATCGATTCGGCCGACTCGACGTCGTCGTCAACAACGCGGGCTTCCTACGCGACCGCATGTTCGTCTCGACCTCCGAAGAGGAGTGGGACGCGGTCATCGACGTGCACCTGAAAGGTCATTTCTGCGTGAGTCGCCACGCCTGTGAGTACTGGCGCAGCCAATCGAAGGCGGGTGAAGCGGTCGACGCGCGGATCATCAACACCAGCTCTGGGGCGGGCCTCCAGGGCAGCGTCGGACAGGGAACCTACTCGGCGGCAAAGGGCGGCATCGCGTCGCTCACACTCGTCCAGGCAGCGGAGCTCGGGCGCTACGGCGTGACGGCGAACGCAATCGCGCCGGCCGCACGCACACGCATGACCGAGGCGATCTTCACCGACATGAAGCCGCCCGAAGACGGCAGCTTCGACGATGCCCATCCCGGCAACGTGTCCCCACTCGTCGTCTGGCTGGGCAGCCCCCACTCGCGTGAGGTCTCGGGCCGCGTCTTCGAGGTGAAAGGCGGCCTGATCGGCGTCTCGGACGGCTGGCGGGATGGGCCGACCTACGACAAGGGCGCGAAATGGGCACCCGACGAGATCGGTGCCAAAGTGATGGAGCTGATCGGCCAGGCCCAGCCGCCGCAGAAGGTCCACGGGACCTGATCGGCGGAACGCACGAGGGCGAGCGCGTGAGAGAGAGCGTGAGAGAGAGATAGACGAGGGCAATGGATTTCCGATTCAGCGAAGAACAGGAAGAGCTCCGCACGATCGCCCGCAGCTTTCTCGAGGAGGCTTCCGGCCCCGAGGCGATTCGGGCCGCGATGGAGACGCCGCTCGGCTACGACGCCGGCGTGTGGAAGCAGATCGCGACGGAGCTCGGTTGGGCCTGCGTGCACATCCCCGAGGCCCATGGCGGACTCGGGCTCGGCTACGTGGACCTCGTCGTCCTGCTCGAGGCGACCGGCGAGGCGATGCTGTGCTCGCCTTTCTTTTCGACCGTCGCCCTCGCCGCCAACACGATCCTCGAGGTCGCGAGCGATGCACAGAAGCAGCAGCACCTGCCGGGCATCGCCGAAGGCGCTACGACCGCAACGCTCGCGTTTGCCGAGCCGGCTGGAGGCTGGGATGCTTCGAACCTCGAAGCGACTGCCACGCCCGACGGCGACGGCTATCGGCTCGACGGGCGCAAGGCCTGGGTCGTCGATGGCCATTCGGCCGAGCTGGTACTCGTCGCGGCGCGCGCACCGGGATCCGCTGGCGAGTCGGGTGTCTCGGTCTTCGCGGTGCCGGGCGACGCACCGGGACTCTCGCGCAAGGCGCTGCCGACGATGGACCAGACTCGCCGTTTGGCCGAGATCGAGCTCACGGGCGTCGCTGTGGGCGCCGAGGCCTGCCTCGGCGAGCCCGGCGCGGCCTGGCCGGGCCTGCGGCGGAGCCTCGACCTGGCTGCGATCGCCCTGGCTGGGGAGCAGGTCGGCGGGGCCCAGCGGTGTCTCGACATGGCCGTCCAGTATGCCAAGGAACGGGAGCAATTCGGCCGTCCGATCGGCTCCTTCCAGGCCATCAAGCACAAGTGCGCGGATATGATGATCGCCGTCGAGTCCGCGCGATCGGCTCTCTACTATGCCGCCTGCATCGCCGACGACGGCTCGGACGACCTGAGCTCGAATGCATCACTCGCCAAGGCCTGGTGCTCGGAGGCCTACTTCAAGTGTGCCGCGGAGAACATCCAGATCCACGGCGGCGTCGGGTTCACCTGGGAATACGATCCCCATCTCCACTTCAAACGCGCCCGGGCCAGCGAGTCCTGGCTCGGGGATCCCGCCTATCATCGCGAGCGAATCGCTCAGCACCTGGGCCTCTGACCGGGACCGGGTCCGTCGAGCGCTCCAGACCCGCAACGCGTCCATCAGGACCAGCGAGGACACGACTTCATGCGCGTATTCGAGACACCCCACGAGCTCAAGGACTGCGTCGGCGAGGACCTGGGTGAGACCGACTGGCTCGAGATCAGTCAGGATCGCGTGAATACATTCGCCGACGCGACGGGTGATCACCAATGGATCCACGTCGACGTCGAGAAGGCCAAGCAGGGCCCCTTCGGCGGACCGATCGCCCACGGATACCTGACGGCCTCGCTGGCGAACTACTTCCTGCCGAAGTTGATCGACGTTCAGGGCACGTCGATGGGCGTCAACTACGGCTGCGACAAGATCCGCTTCCCTGCGCCCGTGCCGGTCGGCTCGAGGATTCGCGGCAAGGGGACGCTCACGAGCGTCGAAGAGACCAGGGACGGCGGGATTCAGGCGAAGGTCACGGTCACGATCGAGATCGAAGGGGGCGAACGACCCGCTTGTGTGATCGAGACGATCAGCCGCTTCTACCCGGCCTGAGCAGGCTGGCTTGCGGGCGCACCTCTCGCGCGCCGGCCTCCCGTCCCCGCCGGCCACCTCGAGCCGCTAGGACGAAAGCAGCTCCTGTGTGAGCTTGCGCGCGAGATTGCCGTCGATCTCCGACTTATGCGCCTTCATGAGCGCAGCCATTACCTGCCCCATCTGCTTCGGCTCGCTCGCTCCCGTCTCGGCGATCGCCGCTTCGACCCAGGCGCGCGTCTGCGCTTCGTCGGCGAGCTGCGGCAGGAACTCCTGGATCACCGCCAGCTCAGCGCGTTCGGCGTCGGCCATCTCGCTCCGGCCGCCCTTCTCGAACGCCTCGATGCTCTCCTTGCGCTGCTTCTCGAGCTTGCGCAGCAGACCTTCGCAGACCGCGTCCGTGAGCGTGTCGGATCCGTCCTTCTTCATCTCGTTCAGGAAGGCAGTGCGCATCGAGCGAAGCGCCGCCAGACGCCGCTCCTGCTTGGCCTTCATGGCGGCCTTCATCTGCGCGGTCACGTCTTCGACGATCGACATCGTTTCCCTCCCTCGGCGAGCTCGAGATGGTCGCGGCGCGGAATACAGCGGGATCGTTCGCGGCGGCGCGTGCGCCGATCGAAGCGATCAGGCGCGCTGGCTCGAGACCGAGACTACCTCACCGGTCATGTAGGAGGCGTAGTCGCTCGCGAGGAAGACCATCACGTTCGAGACCTCCCACGGCGCCGCCCCGCGACCGAATGCCTCCTTCGCCTCGAGCTCGTCGATCAGCTCCTGCGGCGTCGTCTTGACCAGGAAAGGATGGATCGCGATGCTCGGCGCGACGGCATTGATGCGGATGCCGTGTTCGGCGGCCTCGAGCGCGGAACATCGCGTCAGCGCCATGACGCCCGCCTTTGCTGCTGCGTAGTGCGCCTGCCCCTTCTGCGCGCGCCAGCCGAGCACGGAGGCGTTGTTCACGATCGCGCCGCACCTGCGTTCGATCATGTGCGGCAGCACGGCCCGCGTCATCCGAAAGACGCTATTCAGCGTGATGTCGAGTACGGCGCTCCATTGCTCGTCGGTCATGTCGACGACGTCGACCTCGCCACCGAGCCCGGCGTTGTTGATCACGACGTCGATATGTCCGAGCTCGTCGATCGCCGCCGCGACCAGCGCACGTACCTCGTCGTCGTCGCGCACGTTGCAGAGTCGATAGCCGCAGGGACGACCGCCGATCTCCGCGAGCGTCTCCGCGGCCTGCGCCGTCCGCTTCTCATGGATGTCGCTGATGAAGAGCCGCGCCCCCTCCTCCGCACAGCGCTGGGCCGTGGCGAAGCCGATGCCCGCGCCGGCGGCGGCCGTCATCAGGACGGTCTTGTCCTTCAGTAGATCGTGGGGCGGCACATAGTCGGGCGGGGGCAGCTTCGGCATCGACCTCTTCTTCGCTCGCGTCGGATCTCGGCTGCGGAACCCGGAGTCGCTCGACGCCGTGCCCCCACCGAACCCGGTCGTGGCGCGCTAGCGCGGCTCGCGGGGCAAGCCGAGCACGCGCTCGGAGATGATGTTGCGCTGGATCTGGTTCGAGCCGGCGTAGATCGTGTCGGAACGGGTGAAGAGGAACATGCGCTGCAAGCCCGAGAGCTCGTAGGGCTCGCCGGCCGCGACCTCGGCTTCCGCACCCATCACGTCCATCGCGAGCTTGCCGAGGTCGCGATGCCAATTGGCCCAGAAGATCTTCGAGATGCTGGCCGAGGGTGGCGGATCGGCCTCGTCGGCGCCCGAGAGCGTTCGCAGTGCGTGGTAGCGCTGGATGCGCAGTCCCGACCAGGCGTGCGCGATGCGTTGCCGGATCAGGGGGTCCTTGGCTCGACCGTTGCGCTTCGCGATCTCGATGATCTGATCGAGCTCGTTCTGGAAGAGCATCTGTTGACCGAGGGTCGAGGCACCCCGCTCGAAGGCGAGCGTTCCCATCGCGACGGCCCAGCCGCCATTGACCTCGCCGACGATATTCTCCTTCGCCGTCCGCGCGTCGCTGAAGAAGGTCTCACTGAACTCGGAGTCGCCGGTCATCTGGACGATCGGACGCACCTCGACCCCTGGTTGATCCATCGGCACGAGCAGGTAGGAGATGCCGCGATGTTTCGGCTGGGCCTCGGGATCCGTGCGACAGACGACGAAGCACCAATCCGACCACTCGGCCCCCGAGGTCCAGACCTTCTGCCCATTGACGACCCAGTCGTCGCCGTCGAGCTCGGCCCGTGTCTGAACGCTCGCCAGATCCGAGCCCGCGCCCGGCTCGGAGTAGCCCTGACACCAGACCTCCTCACCCGATCGGATCTTGGGCAGGAAGCGCTGCTTCTGGTCCTCGGTGCCGAAATGGATCACCGTCGGCGCCAGCAACCCCTCCCCGATATGCCCGACACGCCCCGGGCCACCCGCCCGTGCGTACTCCTCGTGGAAGATCATCTGCTGGGTGAGCGAGAGCTCGCGTCCGCCGACGCTCTTCGGCCAGCCGATCCCGATCCAGCCGTGCTCGCCGAGCAGCTTCTCCCAGGCGTGGCGCTCTTCGAAGAGCGCGTGCTCGTCGCCGGGCCCGCCGCGGCCCTTCACGATCTCGAATTCGCCCCGCAGATGCGTCTCGAGCCAGCTCGCGATCTCGCGGCGGAAGGCCTCGTCTTCTTCGGTGAATCGCGCATCCATGCGTCGGGAATCCTCGAAATGGGTTCGGCTTCGGGCGCCCGCGGTCGCGAGGGGCAGACGCACGAGCCGTCCGAGATTACGATACGCAGCGTATCGCATCAAGGACCCGCAACCTGCGCGCCGCGACACCTCGCGCAGCCGAGCGGCCTGGACACCCGGCAGGACGGCGACCGGCTCAGCCGTCGCGCTTCAGGATTCCGGATAGCGCGAGGTCGACGATCGGCCCGACCATCCGAGGCGAAGGCGTTCCGCCGCGAAAGAAGAGCGTGACCGAGATCGGACCGACGACGAGATCCGCTGCGAGATCGACGTCGACGTCGGCGGAGATCTCGCCGCGCTCGCGCGCCCGCTCGAAGATCCGGACGAAGGGCTCGCGACGTGCGCGGGTCACGGGCTCGAGCAGCTTCGAGAGCTCGGGATTGTGGGCACGTTCGCCCGCCAGGCTGGGAAAGACGGCGCCGAGCGAGGTCGCGTCGAAGTTGTTGAGATAGGTCTTCAGCGTTTCCTTCAGGTCGATCTCGAGGCTACCGGTATCGACCTCCTCGAAGCCGGGCAATTCACCGAACGCCTCGACGACGAGCGGGAGCTTCGACGGCCATCGACGGTAGATCGTGGCCTTGCCGACGCCGGCGCGCTGGGCGACGCCTTCGACGGTGAGCGCGGAGAAGCCGACCTCGACGAGGAGCTCGAGCGTCGCGTCGAGGATCGCTTGATGCGCCTCCTCGCTGCGAGGCCGACCCGTGCTTCCAGCGGGTGCTTTGCGACTCGATCTGGCCCGCTCCGCCTGCGCCATTTCGCCGTCCTGCTCCCGCAGCTCGCCACTGCCGGCCCGACCGCTCGACATCGACATCATTACGATACAATACGTTCCGTTATGAAACACCGGGCGGTCCCCGTCCGCCCGGACGCGGTCGGCCGTGTGGCCGGCTCTGGTGCGGTCGCGCCGGCGATCGCCTTCGATGTCCTTGATGCCGTTGCGCCCGCTCGCGCCCGAGGGGGGCGGCCAGGAGCCAGACGAGTCGCATGGTCGAGTACAACCCTTTCTCGGACGAGGTCGTCAAGGGCGATCCCCTGCCGATCTACAAGCGGCTGCGAGACGAGGCGCCCGCCTACTACCTCGAGGACTACGACACCTGGGCGCTCTCTCGATTCGAGGACATCTGGAAGGCCTCGGCCGACATGAAACACCTGACGGCCGCCCACGGCACGACGTCGGCGCACCTGCTGACCAAGGTCCAGCCCGTCACCCCGATGATCAACAACATGGATCCCCCCGATCACACGCGGCTGCGGAGCGCGTTTCGCAAGCCCTTTGCCGCACCCGAGGTCGCGAAGCTCGAGCCGCTGATCCGAACGATCGCCGAGGAACGTCTCGAGGCCGCACGGGACCGGGGCGGGCTCGACGTGATCCACGACATGACGGCCCACGTCGCCGTCAGCGTCGCCTGTACGATCTCGGGCCTGCCACCGGAAGACGGTCCCTACCTCAACGATCTCGTCTGGCGCTTCTTCAAACGCGAGGAAGGTCACGACGGCGCGACCGAGGCCGGGCTCGAGGCGATGAACGAGATGTTCGCCTACTTCCACGAGCAGATCGCCGCGCGCCGCAAGGCGGGCCCCAAGCAAGACGTCCTCGAGATCCTGCTGCAATTCGAGCAGGATGGCGCCAAGCTCGACGACGACGCCCTCGCCTCGCACCTGGCGATGTTGATCATCGGAGGCTCCGAGACCTTTCCGAAGACGTTCGCATCACTCGTTCGGCGCCTCTGGGAGAACCCGGACCAGCGAAAGCTGTGCATCGACGACCCCGCGCTCGTCCCGGACGCCTACAACGAAGGCCTGCGCTACGACATGCCGACGCAATTCCTGATGCGCCTCGTCGCGAAGCCGGTCGAGTTCGCCGGTGCCCAGATGAGCGAGGGACAGGCGATCATGTTCCTCTATCACTCGGGCAACCACGACGAACGCGAGTTTCCCGACCCCGATCGTTTCGACATCCTGCGGCGACCGCCCCGCATCATGAGCTTCGGCTACGGCCCCCATTCGTGTCTCGGCGTGAACGTCGCGCGACTCGAAGGTCGGATCTGCCTGGAGAGTCTGCTCGCACGCTTCCCGGACTACGAGGTCGATCTCCCGGCGTCGGAGCGACTGCTCACGGAGTTCGTACAGGGCTACTGGAAATTGCCGATCACCTTTTGACCCGGAGCGCTCGCCGATTCGATGCTCACCTCGGATCTTTCGACGTCACTCGCCGATCGTGTACGCGAGCTGGCCCGCACACGTCCGAACGATCCAGCCTACTACGTCGACGACCGCGTGCTCGATTGGGCTGGCTACGACGCCGCCGCCGATCGGCTGGCACGCGTCCTCCTCGGAATCGGACTCGGGCTCGGCGATCGCGTCGCCGTGTGGCTTCCCGATGGACCGGCGTTCCACGTGGCGTTCCAGGCGACCGAGCGAGCCGGGCTCGTCTGTCTCGGACTCGGCGCGCGCTGTGGCGAGCGCGAGCTGGCCCATTTGCTCGGCCTGAGCGAGGCGCGGACGCTGCTGAGCGCGCCCTCCATGGGTAACGTCGATGCGACGGCGATGGTCGAAGCCCTGCGCACGAAAGGCGTCGCGATCGATCACCACCTGATCGTCGACGCCGACGCCTTCGTCGAAGACGCGATCGAGCTCGCTGGCAGAGATCCGGATCTGGCGCCACCGGACGCACTGGTCGGCGGTGGTCTCAGCGTGCGCGACACCTGCCTGTTCAATACGACCTCGGGCACGACGGGATTGCCGAAGATCGTGATCCACGATCAGCTCCGCTGGCTCCATTTCCACCGCTTCGCGACCGACGTCGGCCACCTCACGCCGGAGGACGTATTCATGAGCGTGCTCCCGGCTCCTTTTGGCTTCGGTCTCTGGACGGCCCACTTCACGCCGACATTGCTCGGCGCACCGACCATTCTGATGCGCCGCTTCGACGCAGCCGCCGCGATCGAAGCGATCGCACGCCACCGCGTGAGCGTCCTGGCCGCCGTCTCGACGCAGTTCATCCTGATGCTCGAGTCCGGCGGCTTCGAATCGGCCGGATCCCTCGCACTCAAGAGCCTCTTCACGGGTGGCGAGGCCGTCCCCGAGAAGCGTGCGCGTGCCTTCGAGGAGAGGACTGGCGCCTACGTACTGCAGTTCTACGGCTCGAACGAGACCGGAGCCGTCAGCGCGACGCGCCCGGAAGATCCGCCCGAGAAACGCCTGACGACGGCGGGCAAGCCGATCGCGGAGATGCAGCTGCGACTCTTCGATGCGGCCGGCGAGGACGTCACCGCCTCCGGCTCGGGCCAGCCCGCCGTGAAGGGACCCGTGGTCTCCCGCGGCTATCTCGGCGCACCCGAGGCGACGGCCGAGCTGATCCGACCCGATGGCTGGGTGATGCTCGGCGACCTCGTCGAGGTCGACGCCGAAGGCTACCTGCACGTCGTCGGGCGAACCGACGACATCATCATCCGCGGCGGCAAGAACCTCTCCGCGGCGGCGATCGAAGCGGGCGTCGCCAGCCACCCGGACGTCGCGCTCGCCGCCGCGATCGGTATCCCCGATCCCGTCTTCGGCGAACGGGCGGCCGCCTACGTCGAGCTGCGCCCGGATACGGAGCTCTCACTCGCCGAGCTCAAGCGATTCCTCGACCGATCGGGTGTCGCCCGCGAGCTCTGGCCCGAAGCCCTCGTCGTCTTCGAGCGACTACCCCAGAGCGTCGGCGGCAAGGTGGCGAAGGGCGGCCTGCGCGAAGACGCCGCGCGACGCTTCGGGCGCGACCTCGACAAGGATGCGGCCACGCGCGCGCGCGCCGCCCAGCGTAGATCGGATCGCGCATGAGCGCGGGCTCGACCGGTCGTCGGTCGATTGCGAGCGAGTTTCGGGGACGGGCTGCCTGGGTCGCGTTCGGCTGTCTCGTTTGCCAGATGGGCCTCGGTCTCACCTACGTGCGAACCGGGATCGCCGCCGACTTGATCGAGGGCCTCGACCTCACCCGCGCGCAGCTTTCCGGTGCTGCCCTGCCCCAGCTCGTCTTCCAGGCGATCGCGTCGCCACTGATCGGCATTCTCGCCGTTCGACTCGGTGCCTCTCGCGTCCTCGCCGTCTTCGCCACCCTCTTCGCATTCGTCTTCTTCCAGTTCTCCCGCATCGAATCCGTCGCCGGTCTCTACGTCGCGATCGCCGGCGTCGGCCTCTGCGCCGCCGGCATGGGCGATATCACGGTCGGCCACGTGATCAGCCAGTGGTTTCGCCGCAACCGGGGCCTTGCCCTCGGCATCGCCTATGCCGGCTCGAACCTCGGCGGGTCGCTGATGGTCACGCTGGTCGGAACGGTTGCGGCGTGGGCGTCCTGGCGTGAAGGCCTGCTCGCCGTGATACCGGTCGCCCTCTTCGTGCTACTGCCGACGGCGCTCTTCCTCGTCCGCGATCCACCGGCTGACCGCTTCCTCGGCGACGCGCGGGACCCGGCGGACGATCGGCACGCCACCCCGGACGCCGCGCCGACGAACGAAGCGGCGAGCGCCGCCGCATCGCGACCGGCACTAGCACAACACGATCGCGACCTCGATCTGCGGGCGGCCCTTCGCACGCGAAGCTTCTGGATTCTGACCGTCACGCTCTTCACGTTCTTCTTCTACTTCACGGGCGTGCTCGACCATTTCGTCCTGTTTCTCGTCGATCAGGGCATGGCAAAGAACGACGCGCGCTTCTACTTCAGCCAGGCCGTCGGACTCGGTGTCGTGAGCAAGGTCCTCGGCGGTTTTCTGGCGGATCGGATCCACGAAGAGCGCTCGGTCCAGGCCGTCTACGGTCTGCTGGCCTTCAGCTCGTTCGTCCTGCTGATGCTCCCTGCGCCCGGCCTGCTCTGGGTCTTCGTCGTCAGCTTCGGCTTCTCCCAGGCGAGTCGAGACGTGGTCTATCCGCTCGTCCTCGGGCGCTGCTTCGGAGAGCGCTATCTGGGCGAGATCTACGGGGCGATGACCCTCACGCTCTTGCCAGGAGGGGCGCTCGGCCCTCTGTTCGCAGCCGTGCTGCGCGACCGGCTCGGCGACTACGCGCTCGCCTTTGCGGTCTTCGCCGGCCTGAACCTGCTCGCGCTCGCCGCGCTCTTCCTGCTGCGAGACGAGCGAAATCCCCGAAGCGACAGGTCTTCAGCTTCGGTGTGACACACGCGAGCGCGAGACCTCAAGCGTGTTCGGCGACTGCGTCGGCAAAGGCGATGCCGTCGCCCTCCGCCATCTTGCGCCGCATCGCGTTCAGCTGGCGTGGGCGCTTGAAGCCGACCGCCGCCACGAGCCGGCCGGCGCGACCGAAGAGCGCCAGAAAGCGATCCTCTTCGAGCGATCCGAGACAGACGTGCATCTCGTCCCCCGCCTGGATCTCGCCTGCGATCGCGATCCGCAGATCGAACTGATCGGTCCATACATAGGGCACCGGGGCGAAGGGGTCGGCGGTGCCGTGCACGATTCGACGCGCGACGACATCCGACTGCTCGACCGCACTCGTCCAATGCTCGAAGCGAGGGCGCTCGGGATAGCGAGCATTCTCCCAGCGGGCGCAATCGCCCAGGGCATAGACGCCCCGTCGAGACGTCGCGCCCCCGGCGTCGCAGAGCACCCCATTGTCGATCTCGAGCCCAGCGCCTTCGAGCCAATCAGTCTCCGGCACGGCACCGACACCGACGACGACGAGCTCCGCCGCTAGCGTCTCACCACTCGACAGCCGCACGCCGCGAACCTGCCCCTCGCCCACGAAGCCCTCGACGCCCACGCCGAGACGGAAGTCGACCCCCTCGTCTCGATGGCGCCGTGCGACCCGCTCGCCGAGCACGCTCCCCAGGCCACGAACGAGCGGCGCCTCGAGCGGCTCGACCACCGTCACGTCGAGCCCCCTCTGTCGGCAGCTCGCAGCGATTTCCATCCCGATGAAGCCCGCCCCGACGACGACGACGCGTGGTGAGGCGGCGATCGCGTCCCGCAGCGCCCGAGCATCTGCGAGCGTCCGCAGCTCGAGGATCCCCGCCAGATCGCGGCCGAAGGGCAGTCGGCGGGCACGACCGCCGGTCGCCACGAGGATCGCGTCCGCCTCGACGCGCGAGCCGTCCGCGAGCGAGAGCGCGAGCGCATCGGGATCGAGGGATGTCGCGGCCACGCCGAGTCGCCAGTCCGCCTTCAGCTCGTCGACGCCATCGCGCGCCAACGCGAGCTTCTCCTCGGGCCAGTCGTCGACGAGGAACTGCTTCGAGAGCGGCGGCCGGTCGTAGGGCAGGACGGCTTCGGCCCCGATGACCGTGATGCGGCCCTCGAATTCCTCGCGTCGCAGGGCTTCGACGACGCGAAGGCCGGCGAGCGAGGCGCCAACGACCGCAACATGATCCATCATTCCCGATCCTCGAGCCCTGGGTTCCGAGCCATCGCCACGCACCACGACCAACCGACGCGATGGGCGAGCCGCCTCGGCGCCAGCGAGACGGGCCGCCTCGACCGACCGACGAGGCGGCGCACAAGAATAGGCCATCTCCCGCGCGCCGAGCGACCCACCCGCACGAACCCTGGTCTGCCGAGTCCATTGCCAGGGCTCGAATCGTCTGGCCAGCTCAGGCGGCCTCTGCAATCCTTGCGCGCTTCCGCGCCCGAAGCGGTCTCGCAATCGGCCGCGGACCCGTCCGGGGCGGGCCATCGGCCACACCTCGATCGACCCAGTCGAATCTCCGCGAAGGAACCTCCATGCAGTTCTGGCAAGCGCTCGCATTCACGCATCCGGACGACCTGCTCGAGTTGGCGCCGGTCTGTGAGGAAGCGGGCTTCGAGGGCATCATGCTCGCCGACCACCTCTTCTCGCCCGAGCACTATGTCTCTCGCTACCCCTACGACGATTCCGGCGAGGCTCCCTTCGACGGGAACACGCCCTTCCCCGAGTCCTTCGCCACGATCTCCGCGCTGTCCCAGGTGACGACGACGCTCCGTTTCCTCACGAACGTCTACATCCTTCCGCTGCGGCATCCGATCGAGATCGCGAAGGATCTCAGCACGGCGGCGATCTTCTCCAAGAACCGCACGATCCTGGGCTTCGGCGCCGGCTGGCTGCGCGAGGAGTTCGAGATTTTGGGCGTTCCCTTCGAGGGCCGCGGGAAGCGTATGGACGAGCAGCTGCCGATCATCCAGCGGCTCCTCGCGGGCGAAGTCGTCGAGGCGCGCGGCGAGTTCTACAACTTCGACGCGCTGCGGATGAATCCGCTCCCGACCCAGAAGGTGCCGATGTGGGTGGGCGGCATGAACAGGGCGGCCCTGCGACGCGCCGGGCAATACGGCGATGGCTGGACGGGTGCCGGTACTTCCTTCGAACAAACGGTCGAGATCCTGCAGACGATCCGCGCGGAGCGTGCCCGCTTCGGTCGCGAGCGTGAGCCCTTCGACTGCCTGATCCCGCTCACCGAAGAGCTCCCCCCGGACCAGATGGCGCGCCTGATCGAGCTGGGCATGACGGGGACCGTCAGCTGGCCACTCGAGTTTCAGCTCCCGCCGGGCTCGACGCTCGAGGACAAGAAGGCAAAGCTCCGCGAGCTCGGCGAAACGCTGATCGCGCCCGTGAACGGCTGAGTCGAGCCCTACGCCCAGCCGCGCGCGTGGGGCGCCATCAGCTTCGACTCGAGGCGCATCCTCGCATGAAGCCAGCGCCCGTTCCGGCGCCGGTACTCGTCGAATTCGACGCCCACCATCCAGAGCGCCCGACCCTCTCTCGTCGTCATCATGGCGAGCACGTCCCAGCGTCCGGTTGCGCTGTCACCGCGGATCTCGACTTCGGGCTTGACGAAGAAGTGCCAGGCATAGTGCAGGGTCGGTCGAGCGAAGCGTTCGCGAATCGCGTCCCGCCCCTCGCAACGACCGAGCTCCCCGCCCGCGTCCCAGATGGCATCCTCCGTGAAGAGGTCCGCCAGCTGCTCGGCGAGCGCGTCGATCTCGTGCTGGGACCTCGGACCCTCCCGCGCATAACGTCGATCCGCGAGTGTTCCGTACAGGCTCTTGAGATCGAGGATCGCGCGATGGGCCTCGACGTCCGCGAGTCGCTGCTCGACATCGGCGAGACGCCCCGCCAGAACCGTCGCGCGCTTCGCCTCGTCAGGACCGGGATCGTCGGCCATCTCGCGCTCCTCCGTAGCAGATCGCGCCGTTTGCAGCATCGGCACACGGACACGTCCTCGGCTAGCCTCGCAGAGCCGGGTCGGCCCTCGCAAGCCGCAGCCGACCGGGGAGACCATTCGACGCGGGTCCCGAGTGCGTCTACCGCGATCGCGACGCCTTGGTACCACGTGCGAGGAACGAAATGCCCGGACCACTCGATGGCATCCGCATCATCGACCTCACGACGATGGCCTCCGGGCCGCTCGCGACGTCGATTCTCGCCGACCAGGGCGCCGACGTGATCAAGGTCGAGGGGCCCGGACGCGGTGACGGGCTGCGCACGATCGGACCGAGCCGCGGCGGCCTCTCCGCCATCTTCGCGAGCTTCAACCGCAACAAGCGCGCGATC
Source organism: Myxococcota bacterium (assembly GCA_965223565.1). Classification (GTDB taxonomy): domain Bacteria; phylum Myxococcota_A; class UBA9160; order UBA9160; family UBA4427; genus UBA4427. The sequence continues at coordinate 258,605 of CBDCWV010000017.1, forward strand.
GCGATCGATCTCCGAGATGCGCGCGGCGTCGCCCTGCTCGATCGACTGGTCGCCAGCGCAGACGTCGTGGTCCAGAATTTCAGGCCGGGTGCCGTCGAGCGCATGGGAGTCGGTGCGGATCGCTACCGCGCAATGCATCCCCATCTGATCTACGTCTCGATCAGCGGCTTCGGCGAGCAGGGGCCGATGGCCCAGAGTGCGGTCTACGACTCGATCATGCAGGCCTATTGCGGCGTCGCGATGCACCAGGCGGATCTCGAGACGGGGGAGCCGACCTTCGTGCGGAGCGTGGTCTGTGACAAGGGGACTGCGATCCAGACCTCGCAGCTGATCACGGCGGCGCTGCTCGCACGCGAGCGGGGCGCCGGCGGGCAGCACGTGCGGGTGTCGATGCTGCACGCAAGCCTCGCCTTCCTCTGGCCCGACGGCATGCAGAATCACAGTCTGCTCGGCGAAGGCGTCTCCGCCCCACTCCGGAAGTCCTCGCTGCCGATGATCCGGCCGACACGCGACGGCCATATCGCGATCAGCTACATCCAGGATCGCGAGTTCCAGGCCTTGTGTCGCTGTCTCGCGCTCGAGCATCTGGCCGAGGACCCGCGCTTCGCGACGCCGGATCCCCGCGCACGCCATGCACGTGAGCTCCAGGCGGAGCTGGCCGATACGCTCCAGCGTCACACGACCGACGAGCTCGCGCGTCGCTTCCGAGAGGCCGACGTCCCCTTCGCTCCCGTCGGTGACCCGGCCACGATTCACGACGACCCGCAGGTCGCCGCGAACGGCCTGCTCTTCGAGATGGAGCATCCCATCGCGGGGCCGCTACGCCAGCCACGCCCACTCGGCAACTTCGACCAGACGCCGCTCGAGATCCGCCGCGGCGCACCGGGCTTCGGCGAGCATTCACGTGAGATCGCGACGGAGGCAGGCCTGACGGCAGGCGAGATCGAAGCGCTCACGAGCGAGGGTGTGCTCGCCTAGCGTGGAGCGAGGCTGGTCGGCCCCGAGCCGCGCGAGCCCTCGTGCCGGCTCCGGTTCCTGGTCAACGCGCCCGCGGCGGGTCGTTTCGATCGTCGACACGCCGCTTCTCGAGCCCGTCTTCGTCGATCGCGTGAATGTCCTCACGAATCGCGTCGACGTTCGCCTCATCCGGGCCGCGAGCATCCGTGTCGACCGGCGCGTGAAGCAGTGGCGGCTGACCGAACGAGCGACGGATCGCGTCGAGACCGCGACGGATCCCCGGACGCGCCACCAGGCGCCGCTCCAGCCTGAACTTGCCGGGGAACTCGGCGACGACGATGCCCATCAAGATCGTGAGCAGCCCCTGTCCGGGCAGCACGACCAGAAAGAGCCCGGTCACGACGAGCACCAAACCGACCAGCGTGCGTGCGACGGAGAACAGACGATCGCCCACGCTGCGCTGGGTCCACGGGGGCTTGCGACGGACGCGCGCGAAATAGTCCTCCGGCAGCCGCACGACCAGGTACGGCAGGAGAAAGGCACAGAGGACGAGCGAGGCGAGCGACACGAGCGAGAGTGCGACCGCGACTTCGAGAATCAAGCAGCCCTCCGCGACCCCGGTCCCGACGACGGGCGGATCGATTCAGGAATCGAGTTCCTGGGCAGCGATCAGCTCGCCCAGATAGCGATCGTCCCACCACGAGATCTGAAGCTGCTTGGCGCGTCGGAAATAGAGCTGGATGTCGTACTCGATCGTGAACCCGACACCGCCCCAGACCTGCTGGCACATCGCCGTCACGTCGCGAAACGCGTGGCACATGAAGAGCTTGGCCATCGGCGCGAGGAGCGAGATGTCCTTGTCGATCGAGCGCGACCAGGCTGCCTCGTAGACGAGCGTCGAGCCACCCTCGATCGCCGTCGCGGCGTCGGCCAGATAATGCGAGATCGCCTGGAAAGCGCCGATGGGCTTGCCGAATTGCTCGCGCGTCTTGGCGTACTCGACCGTGATCTCGAGCGCGGCCGCGGCGCCGCCCGCGGCCTGTGCCGCGGCCAGCACGATGCCGTCGTGCATCAGCTCGTTCCAGGTACGCCAGCCGGATCCCGGCGCGCCGATCCGATCGCCGACGTCGACGCGAACCCCTTCGAAGTCGACGCGAAAGGTCGTCTCGCTTCCGAGGTTCTGACGCTGTGAGAGGCGCACGCCCTGGGCACGCGGATCGACGAGGAACAGATCGATCGCCTCTTCGGACTCGCCGGACCTCGCCAGCACGACGAGCCGATCGGCCGCAGCGGCGAAGTTCACGTGCAGCTTCGTGCCGTCGAGCACGAACGCGTCGCCCTCCGGTACCGCTCGCAGCGATACACCCTTCGGCCCGAATCCGCGTCGCGGCTCGAGCCAGGCCGGCGTGAGGATCCGCTGACCGCTGGCGATCGCGCTCAGCCACTCCGCCTTCTGTGAGTCGCTCCCGGCGATGCGAAGCGCCGATGCCGACAGGACCGAGGAGTGGAAATGCGGGATCGGCGCGAGGGCGCGACCGAACTCCTCGTAGGCGATCGCGGCCTCGAGCAGCGTCTGCCCCTGTCCGCCGTAGCTCTCCGGTACCAGGATTCCGACCAGTCCGAGCTCGACGAGCTGCTTCCAGAGGCCCTCCGGATAGCCCGTCTCGTCGTCTTCGAGCGCGCGCACGACCTCGAGCGGCGCGTACTCGGCGCAGACGGCGCGCACCATCTCGCGCAGCATTTCGTGCTCGTCCGTGAAGTCGAGATCCATTGCGTATCCTTCTGCGCGCGATCCGCTACCGACAGCGGCCGAGTGCGCATTCGCCGCTACACCCGGGCCCGGGCGCGACTCAGGGCTTCCAGTCCTCGCCCTTCAGCTTCCATGGATTGGCCTCGTTCGATTCCGGCACGGCGATCCGCGCCTCGCAGCCGACGCAGCTCTTCGCACCCGCCGTGAGCTCGATCGCAACGTCGACCCAGCCGACGCCGTCCGCGGCCTTCTCGATCTTCGTCACCTTGCCTGCAAACCGCATCGTATCACCGGGATAGACGGAATCCTTCATGCGAAACTTGATCCGTCCCAGCCGACCCTTGGGCCCCGTCCAATCCGTCAGGTAGCGCTCGAACCAGGCCGCCAGGTTCGGCGTATTCATGATGATGTCGTCGAGGCCATTGTTGTTCGTCGCGAACTTGTAGTCGTGGTGCTGCGGACGCCAATCGCGACTCGCCATCGCCCCGAGAACGACGGTGACCGGCTTCACGTCCTTCTCGAGCACCGGTAGCTCCATTCCCTCACGCACATCTCCGAGCAGCAATGCCGCACTCATGATCCTCTCCTCCCCGGGGTCGGCCTGGCGACGCCCCCAAATCGATTCGATCGAGACCCGACGGTCGCCGATTAGTCCCGGTTGTAGCCGAAGCCCGTGTAGCGCTCCTCCGCGCAGAGCTCGCCCTTCTGGTTGACCACGCGCACGCCGAAATCCCAGAATCGCCCCGTGCCGAGCTTCGTCGTCTTGAGCGGCGAGACGGAGTAGAGGATCTGTGTCGTCGTCAGCTCGTCGCCCGGACGGATCGGCTCGCCGAATACGATCGTGTTGTCGCTCATCACGGCCTCGGGCAGGCCGAGCTTCTCTTTCAGGTCGAAGTGCAGCTGCAGGGGAACGGCCGGCTCGGTGCGCCCGGGCGACCAGTCGTGGGGTCGAAACCAGACCGAGACCATCGTCGGAAGCGTGATCGGCCCGCCCGTCAGCTCCTGCGCGACCTTCTCGTCCCAATAGAGCGGATTGCCGTTCTGCGTTGCCGAGAGCGTCGTCAGCACGTAGCCCATCTCGATCGGGAATTCCGTCTTCTCCGTGTACCGCTCCTGCCCGATCCAGCCCTGGACCTCTTCCGGCAGATCGTCGGCCGATTGCGCAGCCATCTCCATCCTCCTCGGGGAGCCGTTCGCGGCTCCCGCTTCTCGAACCCTCGAAATGCCGCGTTACTCGACGACACCCTCGGACATCAGCTTGGCGATCCGTTGCGAATCGAGCCCCGCTTCCGCCAGCAGCCGCTCGCTGTCGGTCTCGTCGGGCGGGCGCACCCGATGGCGGGGCTGATCGCGAATTCCACCCGCGAGCACGGGCGAGACCTGATCGAAGACGCCGCGTTCCTCGTGCTCCGCCTGCATGAAGACCCCGCGCTCACGCCAATGGGGCTCGCCGACGACCTCGGGAATCGTGAGCACCGGTGCCACGCAGGTGTCGTTCGGCGCGAGCTCCGCCGTCCACTCATCGCGCGTCCTTCGCTTGAAGGCCGCCTCGAATGCCGCGCGGATCTCCGCCTGACGGTCGTCGTCGTATTGGTGGTCCTTGAATTCCGGATGACCGAGTCGCTCGCAGAGATTGCGATAGAAATGCGGCTCGATCGCACCGACCGAGAGCCAGCCACCGTCGGCGGCCTGATAGTTGTCGTAGAACGCGTAACGACCCGTCAGCAGGACCTGGCGCGGTCCTGCCTCCTCGCCAGTCGCCAGATATTGATCGAGCGAGAGCGCCATCAGGGACATGATGCCCTCGGCTGCCGACACGTCGAGAAAGCAGCCCTCGCCGGAGAGGCTTCGCTTCACGAGGGCGGCCATGATCGAGAGCACCGCATGCATGCCACCGCCGGCGCTGTCGGCGACCGTGGCGCCCGGAATCGGCGGACCTCCATCGGCGCGCGGCTCGCTGCAGGCGAGATAGCCGGACATGGCGAGGTAGTTGAGATCATGACCCGCCCAGCCCGAGGCCGGACCCGTCTGGCCGTAGCCCGACGTCGAGCAATAGACCAGGCGCGGATTGCGGGCGTGCATGGCCTCCCAGCCGATTCCCAGCCGATCGACGACGCCGGGTCGATAGCTCTCGATCACGACGTCGGCCCGCTCGGCGAGCGAGCGCAGCGCTTCGACGCCGGCCTCGGACTTGAGGTCGATTCGCATGCGTTCGAAGCCACGGCCTGCGCCATAGGTGTGATAGACGGGTCGCGTCTGGAGGCCACCCTTCCGGGCGACCGGCGCGATCATCACGACGCGCGCGCCGTAGTCCGCCAGCATGCGACCGGCCCGCGCGGCGGGGCCGACGCTGCCGAGATTGAGAACGGTGATGCCTTCGAGGAGCGGACTCGAGGGCTGCGAAGGGGACGACACGGTCGGTTCTCTCTCGTCGATCGTCTGGGATCGTCTAGAAGGTTTTCGGCAGTCCGAGTCCGCGGCCGGCAATGATGTTCTTCTGGACCTCGGAGGTGCCGCCGCCGATCGTGTCGACGACCGTGTAGCGATAGGAACGCTCGAAACGGCCGTTCGCCGGGGCCTCCGGCTGGTCCGGCTTCAGCTGCGCGTCCGGGCCCATCAGGTCGAGGGCCGCGTTGGCGATGCGTTGGCCCAGCTGCGATTGCCACATCTTGTACATCGCCGCCTCGACCGTGGGCACGCGGTCCTTCAGAGCCTCGCTGATCACTCGGCGCTGGAGCTTGCGTGCGACCTCGAGGTCGGCGCGCAGCTTCGCGATCCTCTGACGCACGACGGGATCGCGCGCGAGCGGCTCGCCATCGAGCGTCTCCGTTCGCACGTACTCGATCAGGCCCTTGAGCTTCATCTCGACCGGGCCGACCGGAAGCATCGCGAAGCGCTCGAGATCGAGGGCCTCACAGATATAGGTCCAGCCCTTGCCGACCTCACCGACGACGTGGGAATCGGGCACGAAGACGTCATTGAAGAAGACCTCGTTCGTCCGCTCGTCACCGATCGTGTAGGTGGGATGGATCTCGAAGCCCTCGTGATCCATCGGGATCAGGAAGAGCGTGATCCCCTTGTGTTTGTGTTCTCCGGTCCGAGCGCCGACCCAATACCAGTCGGCGAAGTGAGCAGAGGTCGTCCAGATCTTGTGTCCCGACAGCACCCAGCCGCCGCGCGCTTCGTCGCGTGTCGCCTTCAATTGCAGCGATGCGGCGTCCGAGCCCGCCTGCGGCTCGGAATAGCCGATCGCGAATTCGATCTCGCCGCGGATGATCCGCGGCAGGAAATACGCCTTCAGCTCCTCGTTGCCATGTCGGATGATCGTCTTGCCGACGATGCCCACACCCTTGCCGGGCTGTGGTGCACCGTAACGCGAGAGCGCCTCCGTCATCAGGAAGTCGTAGATCCCGGAGCGTTCCTGACCGCCATACTGCTCGGGCCAGGACATCCCGAGCCAACCCTGCTCGGCCAGCTGCTTCATGAAGGCCCGCTTGGGCGGTGTCTCGACCGTCTGGGAGAGGTGTTCGGGGTTCGCGTCCATCACGTCGGGCGACCGATTCGCCTCGAGAAACGCGACGACCTCCTGCTCGAAGGCGAGCTCGTCTTGCGACAGGTCGAAATCCATGAGATCGGTGCCTCTTCCTCGTCTTCGTCGCATACGGCCGCGGTCGTTCGTCGTCCGATCGTCCGCGAATCGCCGGATCGTGAATCACAACCGTTCCGGCACGGGCGGTGCCGAAGCGGAATAACGATACGCTCCGTCTTGAAATAGGTCAAGTGCGATTTCCCGTTTGACTCCGGACACCTGCGCGCCCTTCGCGTGGGGCCACGCAGCGCATCGCCGCGCCCGCCTGTGATAGCGTCCGCCCGATGAGCTGGAAGCCCGAAGTCGAGGAGATCGAAAGACGCCGCGCCCGCGCGCTCGAGATGGGCGGCCCCGAGGCGATCACGAAGCACCGCGAACGCGGAAGGCTGAACGTGCGTGAGCGCATCACCGCCCTCGTCGATCGCGACAGCTTCCGGGAACGGGGTCTGATCGCGGGCCACAGCGAGGCCGAGGACGGCTCGGATTTCGGACCCACCGGCGTCGTGCTCGGCAAGGCAGAGATCGCTGGCCGCCCCGTCGTCGTCTGCGGGGATGATTTCACGATTCGCGGGGGCGCCTACTCCGAGGCGGGACTCAAGAAGGGAATCTACGCCGAGGAGCTGGCGGTCACGCACCGCATGCCGCTCGTGCGGCTGCTCGAAGCGGGGGGGGCCTCGATCGCCGGGACGAGCGGCGCGACCCGCGGCCGCTCCGGCTATGACTGGACGGCACCGCCCATGTTGAACGTCCGAGCGCTCGAGAGTCTTTGCTCGATTCCGGTCGTCTGTATCGCGCTCGGCCCCTGCGCTGGCTTCCCGGCCGGCCGTCTCGTCGCCTCCCATCTGTCGATCATGACGCGGGACACGGCGCAGGTGCTGACGGGCGGACCCGCCGTCGTCGCCCACGCCATGAAGGAGGACGTCTCGAAAGAGGAGCTCGGCTCCGCCGAGATCCATGGCCGCAACGGCATGGTCGACAACGTCGCCGAAGACGAGCTCGACGCCCTGCGCATGGCACAGAAATTCCTCTCCTACCTGCCGAGCCATCACGCCGAGCTGCCTCCCCGCTTCGACGTCGGGGACCGGCCGACGCGGCGCGAGGAGAAGCTCCTCAAGATCATCCCACGCGAGCGCCGACGCGCCTACAAGATGCGGCGCCTGATCGAGTACGTGGTCGATCAGCAGAGCTTCTTCGAGATCGGAGCGCTCTGGGGACGCAGCCAGATCACGGGGCTCGCGCGCCTCGACGGGTTTCCCGTCGGCGTGCTCGCCAATGATTGCCATCACGACGGTGGCTCGATGACGGCAGACGGCGCCGCCAAGATCCGACGCTTCGTCGAGCTCTGCGACCTCTTCCATCTGCCGATCGTCTCCTTCGTCGACGAGCCCGGATTCGCGATCGGTACGGCGGCGGAGCGGGCCGGCACGATTCGCGCGGGCATGAATGCGATGTTCGCCGCGATGCAGTCGAGCGTTCCCTGGTTCGCCTGCGTCTTGCGCCGCTCGTACGGCGTCGCGCAGGGAATCCATCTCGGCCCGGGCGCGACCGTCGTCGCCTGGCCCTCGGCGATGAGCGGCGCGCTGCCCGTCGAGAGCGGCGTCGCACTCGCCTTTCGCCGCGAGATCGAGGCGGCACCGGATCCCGACGCACGCCGCGCGGGGCTCGAAGAGGAGATGGCCCGCGCCCAATCCGTCCTGCCCCGCGCCGAGGAGTTCGGGGTTCACGACCTGATCGATCCACGTGATACGCGTCCAGTCGTCTGCGACTGGGTGAACGAAATCCAGGCCGCTCTCGCAGCACACGTGCGACAGGGACCGCCGCGCTATTCGATCCGGCCCTAGACGACCGATGGCGACGATCGGGGATTCGATGTTGAGAGCGATACAGGACGACGACGATCTGCCACGCCGACTCGAGGGGTGGATCATCCTTCTGGTCTGCGCCTTCGCCTGGCTGTCGACCGCATGTGCGACGCCTTGGAGCCACACGAAGTGGTACGCGTTCGAGGCGGACACGTTCACCGTCTATGCACAGGTGCCCGCGACACGACACCCCGCATTCTCACGAAAGATCCGATTCGCCCAGGACGTCGCTGGCTTCTTTACCAACCGAGCCCTGCTACCGACGGCACCACGCGCGCACTTCCTGCTGACGAAGGACGAGGCACTCCTGCGCGATCGCGACCCCTCTCGCGGGGTCTCCTTCGTCGCCGCCGAAGGGCCCGAAGCCTCCCGCTATCTCGTCGACGCAGACACGTCCTTCAGCGCTCGACCCAAGGGACTCGAGCAGGCGCTCGCCCACTACAGCCTGCAGGCCGCACCCGACGTCTCGCCGTTCTGGTTCGAAGTCGGAATCGCGGAATTCCTCGACTCGCTCGACGTGCGAGGGGACGATCTCTTCATCGGACAGGCCAAGGCCGGCGCCAAGCGCAAGCTGCTGCCGCTGCGTGACGGTGAGCACCTCGAGGTCGCGGCGCTGCTCGAGCCCGGGGGCCTGGCCCGATCGACCGGCCGCAGACGTCAGGCCCTCGAGGCGCTCGCGGGATTGGTCGTCCACCACCTCACGCTCGGCGGCAGCTACGCGTCCCATGGCGCACCGGCCGAGCGCTTCGTCCACTACACGCGCGCCCTCGCCGAGGGAAGTCGACCGGAGGATGCGCTCGAAGCGGCCTGGGGATTGACCGCCGCTCAGCTCGGGGAACGGATCATGCGGGGATCCACGAGCGATCTGCCAAGGGTTCGTTTCTCCCGGGATCGAATCGACCGAGCCCACCCGGCGCTCACGATTCGCGAGCTCGGCCCGAGCGAGGTCGCACTCGCTCGAGCGGAGATCTATCTGGCTCTGGGCGAGCACGCCCTCGCCGAGAGCGCCTTCGATCGCGCGCTCGAGGCGCGTGCACGCAGCGTGCGGGTCCAGACGGGATTGGCGCAGCTCGAAGCACGGACCGGGCGCCTCGAGGCGGGTCTCGAACGGGCGACCCGAATCGCACTCCGCTCGCCGGACGACCCGACTGCGCTGCTCACCCGAGCGCAGCTGGCGACGGAAGCGGCACGGGCGACCGCGATCGATTCCCAACGCGAGGAACATCTCAAGCGCGCCCGGCGCGATCTGATCGCCGCGCGCAGGAGCATCCCGGAGGACTCGCCCGAACGGGTCGCGCTCCTCGTCGCGGATGCGAACCGGCGACGCATCGCCGCCGGCCGGCCGACCGCACGAACGATCGACGCCCTCGAGCGCGCGCATGCGATGGCACCGACCGATCGGACGATTCGCCTCGCCCTGCTCGCGGCTCACGTCGAGAACGGCGAATCGCGACGTGCTCGAGAGCTCGCAGGGTCTCTGCGGTCGGATGCGCGTACACGGGGCGAGATCGACGAGGTTGCATCCCTGATGGCGATGTTGCCGGGCGGCGACGCGCCCCGACCGTGGCGAAGCGACGACACGTCTCGCGCTACTTCCCCTTGAATACCGGCCGTCGCTTTTCGGCGAAGGCCGCAACCGCCTCCATATAATCGTCCGTCAACGCGCCGCGCACCATCCGATCCGCCTCGTAGCGCAGGCAGGTCTCCAGATCCGCCTCGAGCGCCCGGTTCAGGTTGGCCTTCATCCAGCGCAGCGCGATCGGCGGGCCTGCCGCGATCTGTGCAGCCAACGCGAACGCCTCGGCCTCGAGCTTCTCCGCCGGCACGACGCGGTTCACGATACCGAGCTCGAGACAGGTCTCGGCATCGACGCGTTCCGCCGTGAAGTAGATCTCCCTTGCCTTGGCCGGACCGACGAGCTGCGTCAGGAACCAGGTCCCGCCGTAGTCACCCGAGAGACCGAGCTTCGCAAAGGACGTGACGAGGAAGGCGCGCTCCGACGCGATCCGCAGATCGCAGGCGAGCGCGATCGAGCACGCCGCACCCGCGGCCGCGCCGGGCAGCGCCGCAAGGGTCGGCTTCGTCGAGCGGTGCAGCATCCTCGGCAGCTCGTGCTCCCAGCGCAGCTGTCTCTGACGGTCCTCCATGACGGGTGGCTTGCCCTCTCGCTGCATTCGCTTCGTGTCGCCGCCGGCCGAGAAGGCCGTCCCGGCACCCGTCAACAGGAAGCATCCGACGTCCTCGTCCTCCTCGAGATCCCGCACGAGACGGTAGACGGCCTCTTTCATGTCCATCGTCAGCGCGTTCCTCGCCTCGGGACGATTGAACGTGATCTTGGCGACACGTTCCTCGACCTGGCAGAGGACTTCCGCTGTGCCCGTCTCCCGTTCGCTCATTGCCTGTCTCCTAGCGTCCGCGATAACGCGGCACACGACCCTCCGCCCGGGCCGCTTTCATCTCCGCGTAGTCCGCCGTCTCGTAGATCGCCGTCATGCCCATCGCCTCCTCCTGCATCGTCCGCTGGGCCAGCGGGTGGGCGATGCGCGCCAGCGTGCGGCGGAACATCTTGACCGGAAAGGGTGGATTCGCCGCGATCTCGCGACAGAGCGCCATCGCCGAGTCGTCGATCTCGCTGTCTGGCACGACCCGGGAGACGACCCCGTGACGCAGCGCCTCTTCGGCGTCCATCACGCGCCCCGTCAAGGCCAGATCGGTGACGACGCCATGGCCAGCCATCTGGAACAGTCGCGCCGTTCCCCCCGAATCGGGGATCACACCGTGCATGATCTCGGGCAACCGCATGCGTGTCCCCTCGGCTGCGATCCGAAGGTCCGCCAGCAAGGCCCGCTCGAACGACCCGCCGATCACCCAGCCCTTGAGCGCGACCACCATCGGCACGGGCAGCGTGAAGAAGAGCTGCGTACGGCGATGACCGCGTTCGATGAACTCGAAGTTCGTGATGTCTTCGCTGCGCACGCCGATCTCCGACGTGTCACGACCGGAGGAGAACGATCTCCCCTTGCCGCGCCAGAGCACGACGCGCAGATCGCTTCGCGCGTGGATCTCCTCGAGCGCGTCGAAGAGCTGACGGTCCATCTCGTCATTGGCTGCGTTGTGCTTGTCCGGTCGGTTGTTCGAGAGGATGGCGATCCCGTCGGCGATCTCGAGCGTGATCAAGCGCTCCACCTGCTCGCGATCCCGATCGTCCGGCGCGCCTTTCGCCATCGACTCTCCGACCTCCCCTTTTGCCCTTCGCTGCGACTTCCGGGAGGCTATCATGATCCGCCCCGCCACGCGGGCGCTCGCTTCGCAAGGTGGTGACTCGGCAATCCAGGCAACAGGAGAAGTTCATGGGCCTTCCCGACCCCCCCGCGATCGGGGCCAACGCGGTTCCGCTCGGCACCTTCGACGGCAAGACGGTCGTCGTGACCGGCGGCGGCACCGGACTCGGCAAGGCGATCGCCGTCGAGTTCGCGCGCGTGGGAGCCAAGGTCGCGATCCTGTCCCGCGGAGAGGAGCATCGCGCCGCTGGCCTCGCTGCCGTCGAAGCGCTTGGCGGCAAGCACATGGCCCTGCCTTGCGACATCCGCGACCCCGAAGCGATCACGACCGCCTTCGACGGTGTCGCCGACACGCTCGGCCTGCCCGACGTACTCGTGAACAACGCGGCCGGCAATTTCCCCGTGCCCGCCGAGGACATGAGTCCGAACGCCTGGCGAACCGTGACCGACATCGTCCTCAACGGTACGTTCTACTGCTCGCGTGAGTTCGGACGTCGCCACCTCGCGGCCGAGACCCCGGGCAGCATCATCAACATCGGCGCCGCCTACGCCTGGACGGGAGGCCCCGGCTTCGCTCACTCGTCGGCGGCCAAAGCGGGCGTCAAGAACCTGACGGAGACCCTCGCCGTCGAGTGGGGTCCCTACGGCATCCAGGTGAACGGACTCGTGCCGGGCCTGTTCCCGCACGACGACGAGACGGCGAATATCCGATCCGTACCCGACCGACGCAAGAGCGAGGCACTTCGCTGTCCGGCCCATCGCGTCGGCCAGCCCCATGAGCTCGGCTGGGCGGCGACGTTCCTCGCATCCCCGTACGCCTCGTTCATTTCGGGACACACGCTCGTCGTCGACGGGGCCAACTGGCAGCGACGAGCCATGCTGATGCCCGAATTCGTTCCGATTCGCGAGCAGATGGGCAAGGGTCCCTTCGACCCCGACCCCCCGAAGAAGCGATAGCGGCAGACGCGACCTCGGCCACGGCGCGACGATCGCGAGCAGCGATCCCATGCGAGCCGCGACGCAAGCGTGGCGGAATCAGGAGAGTGCGGAAATGACAGAACGACCGGTGCTGATGCGCCTCGAACGCGATGGCGAGATCGCGACGATCGTCCTCGACAATCCGAAGAAGCTGAACGCGTGGAGCTGGGAGTCGGCGCGCCAGGTGAGTGCACTCGCCGACGAGATCCGTTTCGACGACTCGATTCGGGTCGTCATGGTGCGCGCCGAGGGCCGCGCCTTCTGTGCTGGCGTCGACCTCGGCATGCCCGAGGACCGCATCACGGGACGCTCACCGGCGGAGAAGGTGCGAAACTACTACGAGAAGTTCCGCTGGGTCCATGAACGCTTCAAGGTCTTCGCCCATCTGCCACAGCCGGTGTTGATGGCCATCCATGGCTATTGCCTCGGGGCGGGCCTCGAGGTCGCCATGATGGGCGATATCCGGATCGCGGCAGTGGACGCGAAATTCGCGCTGCCCGAGCCTCGGGTCGGCGTCTCGATCGACGCCGGCGGCGACATGCGTCTCGCTCACGAGATCGGCTCGGGCTGGACGAAGCTGCTGGCGATGACGGGGCGTCGGATCGATGCCGAGACCGCGCGGCGTATCGGAATCGTGCAGGAGGTCGTCCCGAACGACGAGCTCGTGACGCACGTCCGCGCGCTCGCCGACGAGATCGCAGCCAACGCCCCGCTCGCGGTGCAAGGCATCAAGCGCACGATCAACTACCGCGCCGAGCAGGGTCTCGGCGAAGCGATGCAATTCGAGGCAGCGAGCGCGGCAGTGCTCTTCACTTCGGATGACATGCAGCTCGGCTACAAAGCGATGGCAGCCAAAGAGGATGCCGACTTCGAGGGCAAATAGGGGCCAGCGCGAGGCCGACCCCGATCGTGCCCACTCGGGTCGAGTGCTATCCGCGCACCGAAGCCAGCGCACGCTCGTCGACGACGCCCGACTCCGTCGTGCCGCTTGCGACCGAGTAGACGGGCGCACCCGGCCGCTCGCGTACGAGCAGGTACAGGAGCGTCCCGACCGACCCCGTCCCGAGTGTGAGCAGCAGGTAGGGCCACGGCGAAACGCCCCGTCGCCTGGCGTCGACGTAGATCCACGCCATCACCATGCTGAGTGCGATACACAGGTCGACGAGGATGAGCGTGCTGACCGGATTCGCGATCGCCACGCCGATCCAGCCGAGGCCGTACTCGACGAGGACGTATCCCGTGAAGAACGTGAAGCCGATGAAATCGACGAGCAAGCCCCAGAAGAGCCAGGGCCGGGTGTCTTCGAGTCGCATGATTTTTTCCCCTTTCTTTGCGTTCGTATTCGCCGCACTCGCGGCGAGCCTTTCGAGAGCAACTCGCGTGCCAGGTCTCGAGCGGATCGACGCGCGGAACGAGGGCGAATTCGGGCCGAACCCGCCGGACGTGTTGCAGCGCTGCAACACGCGTGTGGCGCGGGTGAGACGGGCCGAAATCTGGGCGCCGACGTCGCAGCCACTCGCAGCCCCGTACCGCCCAGTCGTCACGGGCATACGAATTGCTTGATTCGCAATCAGCCCGGATGCCCATTCCGTTAGGCTTGGTCATCCTCCCCCTCGCCGCGACAAGGGAGTCTGGCATGCACGACGACCGGCAACTCGAGTCGAGTGCCGCCCGCGACAGGGCGAGCCGAGCCGCGCTCCCGCGCTGGCTCTGGGCACTTGTCGGAGGCGCGATCGGCCTCTTCGATTTCGGCGTGCTGCTCGCATTCGATGCCGACTTGCGAATCGGGGGACAGGACGCGACAGCCGCGATGGCGCTGCTCTTCTTTCTGCCCTACGCGGCCCTCGGCTGGGCGGTCGGCGGGCTCGTCGTCGCGCGACGGCGGGCGGAGCGCGATCGCGAGACGATCGCGCGCCAGCTCGCCGCGCTCGAGCGCTCCCAACATGCGCTCGTCCAGGAGGAGAAGCTGGCCGGAATCGGCCGGCTCGCCGCCGGCGTCGCCCATGAGGTGCGCAATCCGCTCGGCGTGATCCGTGCCGCTGCGTCGATGGCGCAAGACAGCTTCGATCCCGAGAGCGATCCCCATCGTGCGCTCGGCTTCGTCTGCGAGGAGACGGACCGACTGGATCGCCTGATCGGGTCGCTGCTCACCTTCGCCAAGCCCCAGAGGATCGAATGCGAGTGGGTCGAGGTCGAGGAGGTGATCGATCGCGTACTCGATCTGGCGCGCCCACTCGCCGAAGAGCGGGCCATCGCGCTCGGCGTCGAGCTCGCGCCGGGTCTGCCGCCGCTCTTCGCCGATCCGGATCGACTCAGCCAGGCGCTGTTCGGGCTGACCTTGAACGGGATGCAGGTCCTGGCGGGTCGAGCCGAAGACGGCGATGCGCGGGTCCTCGTGCGCGGGGATCGGACCTCCGAGTCCATCCGTCTGGAAGTCCTCGATTCGGGACCGGATATTCCGCGAGATCTGCGCGAACAAGTCTTCGAGCCGTTCGTGACCACACGTGAGAGCGGGACGGGACTCGGACTCCCGATGGCGTTGCGCATGGTCGAGGCGCAGGGCGGAACGCTAACGCTCGTCGAATCGCTCGAGCCGGATCGATCGGGTCTCCGCGGCGCCCATTTCGTGGTCGAGATGCCGATCGCGCCGCAACCCGAGGAGGTCACGACATGACCGTGCGGCCGCGAATCCTCGTGATCGACGACGAATCCCGCATGGCAGAGATCGTCGCCATGGTCCTACGCCGTGACGGCTACGACGTCGAGCCCTTCAGCGACTCGGCGGAGGCCCTCTCGCGACACGAGAAAGATCACTTCGACCTGGTGCTGACCGATCTGCGCATGCCAGCACCCGACGGCCTCGAGGTTCTGCGACGGGTGCGCGCCCATTCCGCCGAAACGCCGGTCGTCCTCTTCACGGCCCACGCCACGGTCTCGAACGCGATCGAAGCGCTCCACGACGGCGCCTTCGACTACATCCAGAAGCCCTTCGACAACGACGCCCTACGCGCCTGCGTCCGCCGCGCACTCGAGCTGACGCGACTCTCGCGCGAAAACCGCTACCTGCGCGCCGAGCTCCGCAGTCGACACGCACCCGGCGAGATCGTGGTGGTGAGCCACGCAATGGACGAGGTCCTCGACCTCGTCCGCCGAGCCGCGCGCAGCCCGGCGACGGTCCTCATCACCGGCGAGAGTGGAACGGGCAAGGAGCTCATCGCCCGCGCCGTGCATTTTCAGAGCGATCGGGTCGCCGGACCCTTCGTCGCGGTCAACTGCAAGGCCTTCGCCGACACCCTGCTCGAGAGCGAGCTCTTCGGCCACGAACGCGGCGCCTTCACGGGCGCCGACAGGACCAGGGCCGGCCTCTTCGAAGCCGCAGCCGGCGGCACCCTCTTTCTGGACGAGATCGGCGAAATCGACGCGGCGTTCCAAGTCAAGCTGCTGCGGGTCTTACAGGAGCGCGAGATCCGACCTCTCGGGAGCGAACGGTCGCGACCGGTCGACGTGCGCGTCGTCGTGGCGACGAATCGTGATCTCCAGAGAGAGGTCGCCGAAGGACGTTTTCGCGAGGATCTCTATTTCCGGCTGGCCGTGATCCCGATCCGGATTCCACCGCTCCGCGAGCGGCCCGAGGACATCCTGCCACTCGCGCGTCATTTCCTGCTCGGACATCGACGCCGGAGCGAACGAGGCGTCGCCGAGAACGGCGAGCCTACCCGGCTAGGCGAAGAAATCGAGGGGCTGCTGCGGAGTCATTCCTGGCCGGGCAATGTCAGGGAGCTCGAGAACGCAATCGAGCGTGCCGTCGTGCTGGCAAGCGGTCTCGAGCTCGACGCGAGCGACCTCCTGCTCGATCGCGCGAGTCTCGATACGAACGTGCTTTCCGGCGAGTCGGATGGGGAAGACCCTTCGCTCCGGGCGGCCCTCGACCGGGCGACGATCGACGCGATCGGCGATGCGCTCCGTCGTACGAACGGTGCGAAGAGCGAGGCGGCCCGCCGGCTCGGCATCGATCGCACGACGCTCTATCGGCTGATCCGGAAATACCGCCTCGACGCAGACGATGGTCGACTCTGAAGGTTCTCCCGCCGTTCGTTACGCCTCGATCGGAACGGAGCTCGAGATCCGCCGGGATCACGCCGTCGCTGCGATCGCGGGTCCGTCGCCGGCGACGCGAACGTGTCGCATCACGCGCGGGTGACGGCTGTCGAAGCCCTGCGCCCGATGGAGCATCGAGCGATTGTCCCAGATCACGAGGTCACCCGCGCGCCAGCGATGGCGATAGACGCGTTCGGGATCAGTGCAGATGCCGACGAGTCGCTCGACGAGCTGTCGCGACTCCGCCTCGCCGAGCCCGTCGACGGCGAAGGCATGCTCCGACACGAAGAGGCCCGTACGCCCGCTCTCCGGGTGTCGGTGGACGACGGGATGACGCGCGGTCGGCGCGGCGCCCCCGAAGACATGCTCCATCTCGAGCCCACGAGCCCGGTAAGCGCGATCGTAGTCGTGCACGGCGTAGCGTCCGAAGAGAGGAGCCCGCTCGGCCGCCGGAAGCGCCTGCCACCCGCGCTCGAGACTGGCATAGAACGTGTCCCCACCCGCGGCCGGCACGGTCACGGCGGAAAAGAGCGAGAAGGAGGCCGGGACGTCGCGAAACGAGCTATCGGTATGCCAACTCTCGTTGATCGCGACCAGCCGCATCGCGTCGTCGTCCTCTGCCCGTACCCGTCCGTCCTCGTCGAGATTCGACAATAGGATTCGGGACTCGTCGAGTGGGCCCTGGTCGAGCGAGGTGTTCTCGAGCGTGCCGAATCGCCGACCGAGTGCGAGCTGTGTCGCCGCGTCGATCGACTGATCGCGAAACACGACCAGACCCGTATCGATGACCCCCTGGCGCAATGCCGCCCAGGCCGCATCCGAGATCGGGGAACGGAGGTCGAAGCCGACGACCTCGACACCGATCGGATCGAGTGGCCGCGTACGAAAATATCGCTCGACGTCGGGGGATGACGTAGCCGGAAGAGAAGTCATGGACGCGCGACCCCCAGCTCGGACGGGTTGGCTCGTCGCGCATGCTCCCAAAGATTCGTAGACTTCACAACGTGTCGATCGTGTGCGCGCTTCGCCCCGCCGGAATTCGCGTCCAGACCGGGCGTCGCTGGCGCGCGTGGCTCGCGCTGGCCTGCCTGGTCTGCGGGACGACGTCGAATGCGGACGGACGTGCCGTCGACGAGGACGTGGCGGAGGCGGATGCGAAAGCCCTCGACGCCGGGCGCATCACGCGCGAGAACTTCGATCGGCGCCACGTCGGCGGTCCCGACGCCGAGGCGGGGATCGACGACTGGTTCCTCGGCAACGGCGTGCTCTGTGCCGCCGTCTCCGACCCGGCCCATGAGTCCCCGCTCACGCCGACCGGCGGCGTACTGATCGACCTGGGACATTGCGGCGCGAACGACGATCAATGGGCCGTGCTTCAATCCGTGCTGAACCTCGACCAGAACGAGGCCGTACCCATCACGCGCGTCGACGCCGGAATCGACGATGGACGCGCCTGGGTTCGCACCGGCGCCACCTTCTCGGGCATCGAGCTCGAGACGACCTATGCGCTCGACCGGGTCGATCCGCACGTCCTCACGGTCTCGACACGTGCGCGACGCATCGCGCCCGGCGAGCGATTCTTCTCGCTCGGCCAGATCCTGCTCCACCCGAGCCGCCAGACACCCGTCTTCTCGCTGCGCACCGACGCGCTCGATCACTCTACGGGATTCGCCTATCGGGAGGTCGATCGAAGCTCGACACGTTCGTTGCTGTCATCGCTCGCCGCCTCGGATCTCAGCATCCTCGTCGCTGGTCCTGGCAATCCCCCGATCAGCTACGGTGTCGAACGGCGATCGGCGACGCTGCTCGAGTCGGACACGACCGCACGGCTCTCGTCGTTTCGGGTGAGCGGCGAGCATTTCACGTTCGTGAACACGCTCACCGAACCCGTGCTGCTCGGCTCGCCCGACGCGCCCCCCGGTCTGCTCCAGCTCGCCCAGCTGCCCTTCATGGACGTGCGCGAGAATCGCGAGCTGGCGACCGAGTATCGCATCCACGTCGGACGCCGCGCGGACGTCGCGTCGATCACGGATCGCATCTGGCCCGACGCGACACGCGTCTCCGGTCGCGTCGACGATCCGTCGATCCGCATCCAGGTCGATCGCCGCTCGGGGGCACCGATCAGCGAGGTACGACCCGACGACAAGGGCGACTTCTCGTTGCGGCTGCCGGAGGGCGCCTATCGCGCGCGTCTTCTCGCCCCGGGCGATCGCCACCGATCCTTCGACTTCGACGTCCCCCCAGCCGCGCCCTCTCTGCGTCTGCCCCCGCTCTCGGTCGGTCCGCCGGCTCGGATCCGGCTGCCACGCCGCTTCGTCGGTCGCCTGATCTTCCTTCGCGCGGACGGAACGGGACCCGCCGTCTTCGGCGCGAACCTGCTCGAGATCGATCGTGCGCCGAGCACGACTCTCGGCGGACTCGAAGCGCCCTTTCTGAATCTGGCCAACAGCCCACTCGACCCGGAACAGGTCGCGCTCGCGCCCGGGACCTACCGGGTGCTCGCCGTACGTGGACCCGAATACGCCTCCCGGGAAGTCGAGATCGCGCTGCGCGCCGGCCAGACGACCCGCCTCGAGATCGCGCCACTCGAGCGCGTGGCGCCGACGCCCGGCTGGCTGGCCGCCGACCTCCATGTCCATACCGGCTCGAGCTTCGATTCGAGTCTGCCCGCAGCCCATCAGGCGATCGCCTTCGCTGCCAGCGGCGCTGAGCTCCTCTTCGCGACCGAGCACGACCGGATCGTCGATCCGCGCGAAGCGATCCGACTCGCTGGCGTCGAAGCCCTCGTCCGCTCGGTCACGGGCGTCGAGCTCACGAGCTCCTATCGCGGGGGTGATGCGCCCTTCGCGACGGGCCATCTGAATGCATTCCCGATGCAGCCCGAGCCGCGCAGCTATCGCGCCGGCGCGCCCGATGTCGAAGGGCGACGGCTGCGGACCCTGCTCGCCGACCTCCGCAAGCGGTCCCCGGCTCCCTTCGTACAGCTCAATCATCCGCGCCCCGAGCTCGAGCCGGGTGCCGCCGATCTCTTCTTCGAGCATATGGGCGTCGTCGGCGAGCCCTTCGATCCGACGCGACCCCTGTCCCTTCCGCCCAATGCCGCGCTCAGTGAGCCCGATCCCGTCCACGGCGTCCGGGACCTCGACTTCCACGGTCTCGAAGTCCTCAACTCCCCGAGCCTGCTCCGTTACCGCCGCGTGCGTGCCGACTGGCTCTCGCTCCTGCTGCAAGGCGAGCGCCATGTCGCGACCGCCAGCAGCGATTCCCATCGCCTCGGCGTCCTCGTCGGCCTACCACGTACCTATCTCCGCGAGCCGAGCGAAACCGATCCCTCGCACGTGGGAGCGAGGCGTGACCCGAACGCCGTCATCGCATCACTGCGAGCCGGACACGCCTGGGGAACGACCGGGCCGCTGCTCGATATCCGGCTGGAAGATGCAGGGATCGGCGATCTGCATGCGGGCAAGACCGGCACGCTCGAGATCGCGGTCGACGCCGCCGAGTGGATTCCGGTGGCGGAATGGCGAGCGTACGTGAACGGAGAGCTCGTCCACCGGGCGCCGATCGCGCGAGGTGAACGCGACGCGCTGCCGCTGGTCTTCGCTGCGGACGCCTTCGTGACCGTCGAGGTCGAGGGACCGGCCACGGGACGCTATGCGGAGGCCCTGCCGGGCTTCGTGCCCTTCGCCTTCAGCAATCCGATCTTCGTCGATGCCGACGCGAACGGACGTTTCGAGGCACCGGGTCTGCCGGACGCCCTGCCCCCGACGATCGCGCGACCCGACCGACCCGATTGACCGCATGCGCGCCGACTCGGGGCGGCCCCGCACCGGCGAACGCAATCCCGAGTGCAACCCTCAGGAGGACCCCATGCGAACCACTCCGACTCCACCTTTGCCGCGTGCGCTGCATGTCGGCTTCGTCGCGTTGACCGTCCTGGTCGGCTGCGCGCAAACGGGCCCGAATACGACCTCGATCGACGATGTGCCCCCCGCGGCATCCGAAGATGCACTCTCCCTCGCCTTCGACCAGCTCGTCGAGGTACTGCATGTCGTCGAGGCGGATATCCGACGCTCTGCCTCCTTCGGGAGCGAGGCCGAACGCGTCGGCGGCTATCGTCATATCCTGCGCTCGATCTCGAAGGGCCTCGAAGCCGAGGTCCTGCAGGATGCGGACTTCCCCTATTTCCGGATCCTCGACTTCTGGCTACGCGAAGGCGGGGACAACCCCGACCAACGCTACGCCTTCACGCCGATCCGGGGGGGTGAGACCTATCGCGTGTGGGGTGAGCTCGGCTCCGCTGCGCGGATCGAGCTCCAGCTCTATGCCGGGCGGCCCTGGGACGGCAGCGGGAAGTCCGCCGGCTACCTGGCCTTCGAAGACCTCCAGCTCGACGAGGACGGCCGCTTCGAGCTGTGGCTCTCGCGAGACGAGCGCGATGGCAACTGGCTGCGCAATCCCATCGAGGCGACGACCCTGTTCGCCCGCCACATCTATGACGACTGGAACGACGAGCGGACGGGCGACATCCACATCGATCGGGTGGGTTACGAAGGTCGTCGTCGCCCCCCAGAGCGGGAGGCCGAGCTCGCCGAGCGGATCCGTGCAGCAGCGACGATGTTCGCGACGACCGCGCGAACCTGGCCGCGTTTCGTGGCGACCCGCTATGTCGAGGCACGAGACGCCAACACCGTAGCCGCGCCCTACGACACCTATGCCCTGAGCGGTGCGCGCGGACGCTGGATGAGCGGCGGCCAGTTCGTAATCGAGGACGATCAGGCGCTCGTGCTCCGTGTACCGCGAACAAGCGCGCACTATCAGGGAGTCCAGCTGACCGACATGTGGTTCGCATCGCTCGAACACGGCAACCAGCAATCGAGCCTCACGACGAAGCAGTCGCTCATCGCTCCGGACGGTGCCTACTACTACGTGATCAGCCGAGACGACCCAGGTCACGCCAACTGGCTCGATCCGGGTGCGCTCACGCGAGGCACGTTCCTGCTGCGCTGGGACGGGGTTCGCGGCGAGCTCAACCCCGAGCAGCACCCGACGGCACGCCTCGTCGACCGCGCTGAGCTACCGGAGGTGATTCCCGGATTCACGAAGGTCTCGGAAGCCGAGCGGGCGGAGACGCTTCGCAAACGCAGGCGCCACCTGCAGCTGCGCTCCCACCGGTAGCAGGTGATGGGAGAAGTCGCTCTCGCGGCCGACTATCCGATCGGGATGCCCGTCAGTCGACGCCGACCACGAAGGATACGCTCGTCGTGCCCGAGCCCCCGATATTGAGCGTCTGGAAGTTCTTCGCGCCCTCGACCTGGTAGGCCCCCGCCTGGCCCGTCGTCTGGAGGTAGGCGTCGAGCACCTGGCGACAGCCGGTCGCCCCAACCGGATGGCCCGCACCGATCAGGCCACCACTGGGATTGATCGGGTGCTGTCCGTCGATCTCGAGCCAACCCTCCTCCACGGCTTTCCAGGACTCGCCGGGCGCGGTGATGCCGAAATGGTCGATCGCCATGTACTCCGAGGTCGTGAAGCAATCGTGGGTCTCGATCCCGTCGATACCGTCGACCCCATCGATTCCCGCGCGCTTCATGGCGCTCGTGATCGTGCTGCGCACGTGCGGCAGCACGTATTGATCGTTCGCGCTCTCGGCGACCTTGTCTTCGAACTTCAGCCGTGCCGTGTTGTGACCCCAGCCCTTGATGCGTGGGATCTCCGCGAGCGTGAGACCACGCCCCCTGGCGTATCGCTCGGCGTATTCGCGAGAGGCGAGGAAGAGCGTGACGGCACCGTCGGTCACTTGCGAGCAGTCGGCGATCCGGATCCGACCGCCGACGGCGGGATTGTCATCCGTGCGACAGAGCGCGTGCTCCTTGTTCATGTACCAGGTGCGTGTCTGCGCGTTCGGATTCAGCTTCGCGTTCGCATAGTTGATCTTCGAGATCTCCGCGAGATGCTCGTCCCTCAGGCCATAGCGCTTGTCGTATTCGTCGCCGAGCTTGCCAAAGAGCTTGGGGAACGGGAACTCGATCCCTTCTGCCTCGAGCTCGTACCAGGCAGCCGTCCCCAGGTAGGAGCCACCGACGTCCGCCGAGACCGTCTTCATCTGCTCGATGCCGACGACGGCCTGCAGATCGTATCGCCCGGCCTCGATCTCGGCGGAAGCCGCGAGGATCGCGATCGAGCCCGACGCACAAGCGGCCTCGTGGCGACCGGTCGGCAGTCCGC
This sequence comes from Myxococcota bacterium, assembly GCA_965223565.1. Lineage (GTDB taxonomy): Bacteria > Myxococcota_A > UBA9160 > UBA9160 > UBA4427 > UBA4427. Next base: position 281,348 of record CBDCWV010000017.1, read on the forward strand.
TGAAGGCCGGGTCGACCTCGGTAAAGAACGCACCGAGATGGCCCTGCATGCAGTAGAGCTCGGCGGCGAAGTTGCCCACGTGTGCGCTCTCGACCTCTTCGGGTGCGATTTCGCAGGCCTCGAGCGCCCCGCGCACGCTCTCGCGCATCAGGGCGGAGAAATGCTTGTTCTCCTTCGTCCAGTTCCGCGCGAAATCCGTCTGGTAGCCCCCCAGAACGTAGACTTCAGATCCAGCTGCCATGCTTGACTCCTCCACCGACCCGGCTTCGCGCGGTCGGATCTCGATCCATCGATCGGCCGGACAGGCTCCGGCGTCCAGCTCGATCGGGGGCGATCATTCGGCGACGAAGAACCGGCCCACATTGATTCGCGGATGGTCGAAGAAGCGCTCGGGCTTCCCCGTCTTCGCGGCCTCGGCGAGCGCCTTCGGAACCGCAAGGCCCGCTTCGCCAATCATGTCGACGATACCGGTTGCCCCGATCGTGTCGACCAGGACCGAGGGCGGTGCGACGTTGAAGCCCATGCCCATGATCCGGTCGATGCCGTCGATCGTCTCCGTCACCTCGCCGACGCGCTCGAAGGCGTAGGCGACATAGCCGGCGATCACGCCGCGCGCGATTCTCGCGTGCTCGCCGTCCGCCTCGAGGAAGACACGCATGCCATCCTTGTAGCGACCGTCGCGGTGGAACGCGGCCACCTCGTCGATGTAAGCCAGATCGGGAAGTGCGATCTCACTGGCCGGCGTGTAGTCCCCGGTCGCGGGATCGAGCACGAGACGCGTCTTGCCGTCCTTCTTGAAGAAGCCCCCGCCCGACTTGTTCCCCAGCACGCCGGCGCCCATCAGCTTCGACATGTAGTCGGGCAATCGATTCGTCTCGTGGGCCTCGTCGTTCGTATTCTCATAGACGTTGTCGACGATGGCGCGATGGATATCCCATCCGACGAGGTCGATCGTCGCCAACGGCGTCATCGCACGACCGGTATAGGGTCCGATCAACTTGTCCGTCAGCAGCACACCGATCTCGCCAGCCAGCTGGGCAACCTCGTTCATCACCTTGAAGCCGACGCGATTTCCGGCGAACGCGGGCGTGTCGAAGGTGCGAACCATCTCGCGCCCCAGCCGAAGCTGGGCGAAGGCGTCCACGAAATCGACGACCGCGGGATCCGTATCGGCTGCTGCGATCAGCTCCGTTCCGACGATCACATTCGGGGGATTGAAGAAATGCAGCCCGAGGAAGTGCTTCCGGAACGAATCATTGCGGCCCGCGCAGAGCGCATTGATCGAGAGACCCGACGTAACGGTCGCGACGATCGAATCGTCTCGCCGAGCCGCTTCGACCTGGTCGAAGATCGCCTTCTTGAGGTCGAAGTCCTCGGTCAGCGCTTCGAAGATCAGATCCGCATCCGCGACCGCACTGGCGAGGTCGTGCTCGTAGTCGCCCGTGCGCGCGTGGGACGCGACCGTCGGCGAACGCACCTGCTTGATCGCAGCGGCCAGTCCCTCCTCGGCCTTCGCCCGGGTCCGCGCCAGGAAGGTGACCTCGGGAACGGCCATCGTGAACAGCGCCGCGCTTCCGTAGCCCATCGTCCCGTTCGCACCGAGTACGACGACGCGTTCGATCTTGCGGCTGGCGAGGATTTGCCGCATCTCGGCGGCGCTCATCGGGGATCGGGGGGTGGACATGGTTCCTGACTCTCTTCTCCATCTGGTCCAACTGGCTTCGAACGACGACGAGATCGCGCGGGCGACAGGCACGATCGAGGCGGCCGAAAGAGCGCGAAAGGGTCTCTGTAAGGAGTGGCCCCGTCAAGGTCGAAGGGGTCACTTCCAGTCAGGTTCTCCCACCTGACGAGGGCTCGATGAGCTCCGATGCACATCGGCTGCGGGCCGCTGCGGTGCGCCCGGCCGCGCGCAGGTCGCCCGAAGGCACCACTTCCCCGATGGGCGCGTCAACGACGGCGGCGAAACGCGTCGAGCAGCTCGGCCTCCTTCTCCCGGGCGGCCTCGAGCTGAGCGTCCTTGACGGTGTCGAAGCCGCGCACGTGCTCGGGAATCGAGGCGATCTCGACGGCGAGATCGCGGTTGCCGAGATTCAGGTCGCGCAGCAACTCGTCGAGGGTCGCCTCGTAGTCCGCGAGTAGCTGCCACTCACGCTTGCGGTGGGCCGTGCGGTTGAAGAGGTCCAGGGGCGTGTGGCGCAGGAACTTGAGGTGACGCAGCAGCTTCAGGATGGCGAAGATTCGCCGGTCGAAGCGGATCTTCTTCACCCTCCCCGTATTCGCGTCCCGGGGAAAGAAGAGCTGCGGCGCGAGATGGAACTCGAGCTTGTAGTCGCCCTCGAACTCGCTGTCGAGCTGGCGCTGGAAAGCGTCACTCGACCAGAGCCGCATCACTTCGTATTCGTCCTTGACGGCCATCAGCTTGAACAGGTAGCGCGCCACGGCCTCCGCCAGCGGATGATCATCCGCGCCGATCGCGCGCTCTGCGGCGACGGTCTTTGCGACGGTATCCGCATAACGCGTTGCGTAGGCCTCGTTCTGGTAATCGGTGAGAAACCGGACGCGTCGCGCCACGAGCTCGTCGAGCGTGTCGGCCGGCGCGACGGTCTGGGAATGACGGGCCCGTGATGACGCAAGCTCCCGCACCGTCTTCTCGTCGTGTGCCGCGAGCCGGCCCCAGGCGAGCGCGCGCTTGTTCATCTCGACGGCACGACCGTTCAGCTCGATGGCCCGCTCGAGCGCGGGCTGCCCGACCGGCATCAACCCCTTCTGCAGCGCGTAGCCGACCAGGAAGAGATTCGCGCCGATCGCATCGCCCAACAGCGCCGTCGACCAGCTGGTCGCTTCGACGAAGCTCGCGCGATCCGCACCGACGGCGGCCTGGATGCGCGATTCCATCCCGACCGAAGACATGTCGAGATCCGCGTTGGTCGCGAAATCCGCCGTCGGAGCGACATGCGTGTTGACGATCGCGCGGGTTCGCGACGGAGAGAGCTTCGCGATTCCGTCCGGCCCCGTCGCGACGACGATGTCGCAACCGAGCGCGAGATCGGCACCCCCTTCCGGAATCCGGGTCGAGTGCAGCGCGTCCGGCGTCCTGGCCACTCGAATATGACTCGCGACGGCGCCATTCTTCTGCGCGAGACCGGTGACGTCGAGGAGCGAGACACCCTTGCCCTCGAGGTGCGCGGCCATCCCGATCAAGGCGCCGATCGTGATGACGCCCGTGCCGCCGATGCCTGCGACGAAGATGTTGAAGGGCTCGTCGAGCGATGCGACGGGGGCCTCCGGCAGCCCGTCGAAGAGCGAGCCTCCACCCGCCGCGGACGTGTCGACGCCGGTGGTCTCGACCTTGCGGATCCGCCCGCCGATCACGCTCGCGAAGCTCGGGCAATAACCTTCGAGACAGGAGTAGTCCTTGTTGCAGGAGGACTGATTGATCGTACGCTTGCGGCCGAACTCGGTCTCGACGGGCTCGATCGATATACAGTTGGACTGTACGGAGCAGTCGCCGCAGCCTTCGCAGACGAGCTCGTTGATCACGATACGCCGGTCGGGGTCGGGGAATTCGCCGCGCTTGCGCAGACGACGTGCCTCGGCGGCACAAGTCTGATCGTAGAGCAACGCCGTCACGCCAGGGATCGTGCGCAGCTCCTTCTGGACGCGGTCGATGTCGTTGCGATGGTGGATCGTGACGCCGGTCGGAAACGTGCCCGGTGCGTACTTCTCGATGTCGTTCGAGAGAACCGCGATCCGCTCGATTCCTTCCGCCGCCAGCTGGCGGGCGATCTCCGGGGTCGTCACCTCCCCCGCCATGTCCTCGCCCTCGATCGCCTGGCCGCCGGTCATCGCGACCGCGCCATTGACGAGGATCTTGTACGTGATGTTCACACCGGCCGCGATCGCCGCGCGGATCGCCAGGAAGCCCGAGTGGAAATACGTTCCATCGCCCATGTTCTGGAAAATGTGATCGACGTCCGTATAAGGTGCCTGACCGATCCAGTTCGCGCCTTCGGCGCCCATCTGGTTGACGGCGAGCGTCGGCCGGTCCGGCATCCAGACCGCCATCCCGTGGCAGCCGATCCCGCCGAGCGCAATGCTGCCCTCGGGCACGACCGTCGAACGATTGTGCGGACAGCCCGAGCAGAACGAGGGCAGCCGCGAGAGGCCGCCCGCCGCCGCCGGTAGCGCTGGCGGCGCGGGCTCGGGCACGAGCCGCTCGATCCATTCGGGGGCCTCGCGTTCGATCCAACGGCGCAGCACCGAGGCGACGATCTTGGGCGTCAGCTCCCCGATCTGCGGTACGAGCGGGCGTCCGTCGACGTCGTGCTTGCCGATCAGTCGCGGCCGCTCCCGCTCGTTGTAGAGCAGACTCGCGATCTGCTCTTCGACGATCGGCCGCTTCTCTTCGACCACGAGCAGATCGTCGTGTCCGCGCGCGAAGGCGCGCATCCCGTCGGGCTCGATCGGCCAGGTCAGCCCGACCTTGTAGACCGAGATTCCGAGCGCCCGCGCCTTGTCGTCGGAGAGCCCGAGGTCTTCGAGCGCCTGGCGAAGATCGCCGTAGGCCTTGCCCGTCGTGACGAGTCCCAGACGTCGTTCGGGGGCCTCGAGTGCGACGCGATCGATCGGGTTGGCGCGGGCGAAGGCGCGCACGGCCACGAGTCGATGTTCGAAGAGTCGCTCCTCGACCTGCAGCGGCAGGTTCGCCCAGCCGATGTGAATGCCGCCCGGCGGCGGCTCGAAGTCGCCGGGCTCGACGATCCGAACGCGATCCGGCGATACGAATACGGAGCCCGAGCTCTCGACCGTATCCGTCAGGCACTTGAATCCGATCCAACATCCGGAGAAACGCGACAGCGCCCAGCCGTAGATTCCGAAATCGACGTAATCCTGCACGCTCGACGGATTCAGGACGGGGATTCCGCAATGGATCATCGCGGGCTCGCTCTGATGCGCGATCGACGAGGACTTGGCGCCCGGGTCGTCGCCCATCAACGCCAACACGCCACCATGCGGCGAGGTTCCGGCGTAGTTCGCGTGCTTCAGCGCATCGCAGGAGCGGTCGACGCCCGGCCCCTTGCCATACCACATACCGAAGACGCCATCGACCCTGGGCCCGCTCATCAGGGTCGCTTGCTGAGACCCGAAGACGGCGGTCGCTGCCAGGTCTTCGTTCAGCCCGGGCTCGAAGCGGACGTGATGCTCCTCGAGCTCCTGCTTCGCCTGCCAGAGATTCATGTCGAAGATGCCCAATGGCGAGCCGCGGTAGCCCGAGATGAAGCCGGCTGTATCGAGTCCGGCGGCGAGATCGCGCTGGCGCTGCATCAGCGGCAGGCGAACGAGCGCCTGATTGCCCGTCAAGAAGACGCGACCAGACTGGATCCGATAGCGATCCTCGAGTCGGTACTCGGCGTCGAATGCCCCGTCGCTCGAGGCAGCAGCTGTCGCAGATTCTGACACGGAGGGAAGGACTCCTTGCGGCGAGACTCCGCTCTTGGGGAGCGCGCGAGGCATGGGGCGCGTGGACGACGCAGACGCGGGCGAGCGCCGACGACGGTAGCGAAACTCGGCGTACCCCCAACGTTTTCGCCCGATCCCGTCCGCCCGTCCACGACCCGCGCGAGGATCGCCCCAGCCGCTGGCGCGCCGGGATCGGCGCGGCCATGGACCCGGTTCGACGTCGTGCCGAGGACGGTCTATACGAACGACGCGCCGCCGGGCAGGGTCTGGCCGTGTACGTGCCGCAGTGGCAGGGGCCGAGCAGGCCCCACTGCAGACGGCACGGGCGACGACGCCGGAGCAGACGCGGCTTGGCGGCATGAACGAGGAGGGTCGATCGCCATGAGCGAAGCTGCCGGTCGGGCGCCGGCCGAGCGACTACCGGGCGAGGGTCCGATGAAGATCGGGATCGCCTTCCACTCGACGGACAAGGCGATGCACCCGGTCGAGGTGGCGCGGGAGGCCGAAGCGCGCGGCTTCCACTCCCTCTATATCCCCGAGCACACGCATATCCCGACCAGCCGTCGCACACCCGCGCCGACCGGCACGCCGGAGCTCGGCGAGGAGTACCTGCGCAGCCCCGATCCCTATATCGCGCTCGCTGCGGCGGCATCCGTGACGGAGCGGATCCTGCTGGGAACGGGGATCGGCCTGCCCGCTCAACACGATCCGATCACGTTCGCCAAGGAGCTCGCGACACTCGACTGGATGAGCGAGGGCCGCCTCGTCTTCGGCATCGGCTACGGCTGGAACCACGAGGAGATGGAGAATCACGGGATCGAGGTCAAGACACGCCGGGCCCACGTGCGCGAGGTGATGCTCGCCATGCAAGCGCTCTGGCGCGACGATGTCGCGTCCTTTGCGGGCGAATTCGTCCGTTTCGAGCCCGCCTGGCAGTGGCCCAAGCCGATCCAGGCCGGGGGGCCGCGGATCCTGATCGGCGGCGGCGCCGGGCCGAAGCTCTTCGCGCAGATCGCGGAGTATGCGGACGGCTGGATGCCGATCGGCGGCGCGGGCATGGCCGCCCAGCTCGAGAAGCTGCGCGGACTGCTAGCCGACCGCGGGCGTGATCCGGCGGCGCTCCACGTCGTCCCCATGGGCGTCTTCCCCAATGACGAGAAGCTCGCCTACTACCGGGAAGCGGGCGTGACGGAGTGCGTGCTGCGGATCCCCTGCGCGGGTCGCGAAGAGGTACTCCCCGTGCTCGACGACTACGTCCAGTACATCGACCGCTTCTAGCGGTACGGATCGGCTCGCGAGCGTCATCTCGCGGGCCGAGATCCGCGCATCTGCCTGCTTTGACGACGGTTTCGCATTTCGATACGCTGCGGCTCGTATTTCGGCCTCAGCCACTTTCCCGGTCGTCGCCGGCGCGAGCACGGGCGGGTCGACCTGCCCGATCGAACGCCCTGCGAGTCGGACGCGCGATCGCGTCTTGCGAGCCCCTTCCGATTCCGCGCGTGGAGAACAGATGGACCTCCGGTACACCCCCGAAGAACAGAAGTTTCGCGACGAGCTCGCCGCCTGGCTGGCGGCAGAGGTGCCCGCCCACGGCCCGCCGCCCTCCGTCCACGACTGGGACGCTCGGCGCGAGTACGACACGGGCTGGCAGAAGAAGCTCTTCGACGCGGGCTATGCGGGCATCAACTGGCCCAAGGAATATGGTGGCCGGGATGCCTCGCTCGTCGAGCAGCTGATCTACTTCGAGGAGATCGCGAAGGCCAACGCACCCTACGTCGGCGTCAACTTCGTCGGTCTCCTGCACGGCGGCCCGACGATCATGGCCGAGGGCACCGACGCGCAGAAGCAGGCCCATATCCCACGCATCATCTCGGGTGAGGAGGTCTGGTGTCAGGGCTTCTCCGAGCCGGTCGCGGGATCGGATCTGGCGGGGCTCCAGACCCGCGCGGAACGCGATGGCGATCACTACGTCGTGAACGGCCACAAGATCTGGACCTCGTTCGCACAGGTCGCCGACTACTGCGAGCTGCTCGTGCGGACCGATCCGACCGCACCGAAGCACCGTGGCATCAGCTGGCTGATCATGCCGATGAATCTCGACGGGATCGACATCCGTCCCCTGCCCACGCTCGAGGGCGAGGGTGAATTCTCGGAGGTCTTCCTCGAGAACGTACGGATTCCGGTCGCCAACCTGATGGGCGCGGAGAACGACGGCTGGCGTGTCACGAACGTGACCTTGCGCTTCGAGCGCGGTACGGCCTTCGCAAGTGACATGATTCAGCTGCAGGCGTTCGTCCAGCTGATGATCGACGCCGCGAAGAAGATCACGAGCGGCGGCGCGAGCGCATGGGAGGACAAGGCGCTACGACGCGAGATCGGCCATCTCTCCGGCGAGCTCGACAGCCTCTGGGCAATGGTCAAGCTGTCGGTCTGCGAGGCGAAGGAGTCGGGCGTTCCGGGCGTCGGTGCCTCGGCGGTCAAGCTCTACTACACCGACATCTACCAGCGCACGACCGAGCTCGCCGTGCGCCTGCTGGGTCGGGCCGGCCTGTCGCGATCGGATATCGGCGGGCTGCCCTCGCACCTCTTCCTGAATCGACACTTCAATGCGATCTCGGTCTCGATCGCGGCCGGCACGAGCCAGATCCAGAAGAACATCATCGGCGAACGCATTCTCGGACTTCCGAAAGAGCCCAAGCCCGCAGCGGCTTGACCCCTGCGCGATCCGCGCGAGGAGACATCGTGGATTTCCAACCCACCGAAGATCAGAAGGCCCTCCGCGAGGGCATCCGCAGCTTCGTCGAAGGCCAGGTCCCGAACGAGCGCTTTCCCGATCTCGAGAAGTCGAAGGGATTCGATCGCGCGCTCTGGGGAGAGCTCGCGGAGATGGGCGTCTTCGCGCTCCGCCTGCCCGAAGAGGCAGGAGGCGTCGAGCTCGGCTTTTCGGACGCGGTGCTCGTCTTCGAGGAGCTCGGGCGGCGACTTGTCCCCGGCCCGCTCGTCTGGAGTCACCTCGCCGCCGGCCTCGTCGACGGCGCCGCGACCGGCGAGACCGTCGTCGGCGGCCTCGATCTGCTCGGCGCGAATCCGGAGCCGCTCTTGATCGAGCATCTCGAGAGTCTCGACACCTTGCTCTTGCTAAGGTCCGACGGACTGTTTCGACTCGACCCGCGCGCGATCGAGGCGACGGAGGTCGAAGTCCCGCTCGATCCGCTCACGCCGATTCATTCCGTCGCCCGCCTGCCGGAGGGCGACCGGATCGGCGACGCGGATGCGGCTGCGCGCCTGAGACTCGAGGGCGCCGCGATCGTCTCGGGGCAGCTACTCGGGTTGGCCGAGGGTGCGCTCGAGCTCGCGAACCAATATGCGCTCGAGCGCGAGCAGTTCGGTCGCGTGATCGGTGGCTTCCAGGCCGTGAAACACATGCTGGCCGAGATGTTCGTCAAGCAGGAAGCGGCCCGCGCGGGCGCCTACAACGCCGGTGCCACGCTCGACGCGCCCGAGGTCGGCGACGTCCAGCGAGCCGTCTCCGCAGCCAAGCTCACGGCAGGCGAGAGCGCGATTCGCAATGCGCGCACGGGTATCCAGGTTCACGGCGGCATGGGGTTCACCTGGGAAGTCATGGCGCACTACTACTTGAAGCGCGCCTGGGTCCTCGAGAACGTCTTCGGCACGCAGGACGAACACGCCGAGACGATCGCCGAGATCCTGGAGCGACTCGACTGAGGCCGACCGGATCCAGTGGAACGAATACGCGCGACCCGCGCCAGCGGTCGCGGTGGAGCTCGCAATGATCGGAATCATCTCCTACGGCGCCTACATCCCGCGCACCCGCCTGCCGCTCTCGGTGATCGGCGGACGCCCCCCCAAGGAGGGCGGGCCCGAGAAGGCGGTCGCCTGGAACGACGAAGACGCGATCACACTCGGCGTGACCGCCGCGATCCATTGCCTGCGTGGCTTCGACCGCAGCCGGATCGACATGCTGATCATGGCGTCGACGACGCTTCCCTTCCAGGAGAAGCAGGCGGCCGCGCTGGTCGCACGCGTGCTCGATCTCGGCCGCGACGTGCAGACCGTCGATCATACGGGCTCGACCCGGGCTGGCACGGCCGCGCTTCGTGCGGCCTTCGACGCCGTCACCGCCGGCTCGGCGCGCTGCGCCCTCGTCGTGGCCAGCGACGCCCGACTCGCGGCGCCGAAATCGGGCCTCGAAGCCAACTTCGGCGATGGAGCGGCTGCGTTCCTCGTCGGCGACGGCGACGCGATCGCCACGCTCGCAGGCTTTCATGCGGTCGCGGACGAGATCACGGACGTCTGGCGCCCGGCCGGACACGACTACGTGCATAGCTGGGAGGATCGCTTCGTCGTTCAAGAGTCGTATACGCCGAACATGCGCGCAGCGATCCAAGGTCTTCTCGAGAGGAGCGACACACGGATCGACGACTATCGGAAGGTCGCGCTCTACGCACCCGATGCCCGCTCGCATGGTGGGGTCGCGAAGTCGGCGGGCATCGCTCCAGACAACCTCGAGAGCCCACTCTTCGGCCGGCTCGGCAACGCGGGCGCCGCATTCGCCCCGCTCCAGCTCGTCGCGGCGCTCGAATCGGCCAGGCCCGGCGAGAAGCTCCTCGTCGTCAACTTCGGCAACGGTGCCGACGCGACTGCCCTCGAGACGACCGAGTGGATCGAAAAGCTCGACGACCGACGCGGCGTCGATTGGAACCTCACGCGTCGCCGTGTCGTCGCGAGCTACGACGACTACATCAAGGCCAAGGGCTTGATGGCGACCGAGTGGGAGGCCGGTACCAACCCCGGGCTTTCGGCGACGATCCTGTATCGCGAGCGCGACGACGACCTGAGTCTGCTCGGCCAGCGTTGCACGCGCTGCGACGCGATCCAGTTTCCTGCCCAGCGCATCTGCGAGACCTGCTTCGGCAAGGACGAGTTCGAAAAGGTACGGCTCTCCGATCGCACGGGCCGGGTCGTCACCTACACCTTCGACTACTTCTTCCCGACGCCGAACCCACCGACCGTGGTCACGATCACGGACGTCGACGGCGCTCGGATCCACCTCCAGGTCGTGGAAATCGACCCGGAGGCGATGAAGATCGGCCAGGAGGTCGAGTTCGTATTTCGCCGGATCCACGAATCCGGCGGTCGACCCAACTACTACTGGAAGGGCATCCCCAAGCCCGACTGAGGGAACACGAACCATGGCGGACAAGGAATCGTTCCCATCCGGGACAAGGTCGCGATCGTCGGTGTCGGATGCTGCCAGTTCGGCGAGAACTGGGACCAGTCCCCTTCGGACATGATCGTCGATGCGGCCTACGAGGCCTACGCCGACGCCGGAATCGAAAAGCCCCAGGAGCAGATCGACGCCGTGTTTACCGGCTCGATCTACTCCAACAAGGGCCCTCACGAATGCGCCGATGCGCTCAAGCTCTTCAACAAGCCCGTCTCGTTCGCGACGAACTACTGCGCGACCGGGACCGATCTGATTCGGATGGGCGTGATGTCGATCGCGGCCGGGCTCTACGACACGGTCCTCGTCGTCGGCTACGACAAGCCCAAGGATCGCGGCGTGTCGGGGCCCTCCGTCGTAGTCGACCGGGTCCGCGACCTGCCCCAGACGCCCGCCGGCTGGTTCTCGCTCGCCGCCGCCACCTACTTCGACAAGTTCGGGGCCGGTCGCGAAGATCTCGCCAAGATCGCGATCAAGAATCACGCAAACGGCTGTCTGGCCCCGAAGTCGTTCCTGAAACGACCGATCACGGAAGAGGACTACTTCAAGGCCCGGATCATCTCCTGGCCCTTCGGTCTCTACGATTCCGCCGCCCAGACCGACGGTGCGGCGGCTGCGATCCTGACGCGGCGTGATCTCGCCAGCCACTACTCGAAGGAGCCGGTGCTCGTGAAGGGCGTGACCGTCCGTGCCGGTCCGAATCCGCAGAAGGATCCCGGCAACGACTTCCTGTCCTGGAAGCCGACGACCTGGGCACGGGACGACGTCTACGAGATGGCGGGCATCACGGATCCGCGCCGCGAGGTCGGCATCGCCCAGGTCCATGACTGCTTCTCTCTCACCGAGCTCCTCACCTACGAAGACCTCGGCTTCTGCGAAAAGGGCTCGGCCAAGGAGCAGATCGCCGACGGTGCCTTCGAGCTGACGGGCGACCTGCCCGTCAACACGGACGGGGGGCTCAAGACCTTCGGCCACCCGACCGGCGCGACCGGTGTCCGGATGCTCTACGAGAACGTGACCCAGCTGCGCGGTAAGGCCGGCGAACGTCAGGTCGCCGGGCTCGACGGGAAATTCGCCATCTCCCACAACATCGGTGGGCACCCCACCGCCTGCGGCATCGCCGTGCTCGGCCGAGACTAGTCGCGCGTTCGCGGCGATCCGCGAAGGAGGTGATCATGACCCGAGACGTGCAGTGGGACCAGATGACGATTCCGGCGACGCTCGCCCGCGCGGCCTCGCTCTGGCCAGACGTGTCGGCGCTCGAGGACAGGGACGTCCGCTTCACGTTCAGCGAGCTCGCGGATGCCGCACGGGAGGCTGCGCGTGCCTTCATCGCCGCCGGAATCGAACGCGGCGATCGCGTCGCGATCTGGGCCCCCAACGGCTGGCGCTGGGAGATCGCCGCACTCGGACTCCAATCGGCGGGAGCCGTCCTCGTCACGCTGAACACACGGTTCAAGGCGAGCGAGGCGGCCTACGTGCTCGAGAAGAGCGGTGCGCGGCTACTCTTCACGATGGGTGACTTCCTGTCGATGAACTATGCGGACGCGATCGCCGAGAAGGATCTGCCCGAGCTCGAGGGCACGGTCCTGATCGAGGGCAAGAGCACGAACGGCGAGAGCTGGGAGGATTTTCTCGCGCGCGGCCGAACCGTCACGCCGGAGGCCGCCACCGCCCGAGCGGAATCCGTCACACCCGACGACCTCTCCGACTTCATCTTCACGTCGGGCACGACCGGCAATCCGAAGGCCGTGATGACCGCGCACGGTCAGAACCTCAAGGTCTTCGAGGTCTGGGGGCGCTGCGTCGGCCTGCGACCGGGCGACCGCTACCTCATCATCATGCCCTTCTTCCATTCCTTCGGCTACAAGAGCGGCTGGCTCGCCTGCCTGATTCATGGTGCGACCGCCCTGCCCGAGCCCGTCTTCGAGGTCGGTCCGGTGCTCGAACGCATCGAGCGCGAGCAGATCACGGTCATGCCGGGCTCGCCGACGATCTATCAGACCCTGCTCACCTACCCCGACCGGGAGAAATACGACACCTCCTCGCTGCGCCTCGCCGTGACCGGTGGCGCGGCGGTCCCGGTCGAGCTCGTCCATCGCATGCGCAGCGAGCTCGGCTTTCGGGACGTGATCACGGCCTACGGACTGACCGAGAGCTCGGGGACGGTCTCCGCCTGCCAGCTCGGCGACGACGACGAGACGATCGCCACGACCTGCGGCAAGCCGATTCCCGACACCGAGACGATCTGCGTCGATTCCGACGGCAAGGAGGTGCCACGCGGCGAGCCCGGCGAGGTCTGGACGCGGGGCTATCACGTGATGCGCGGCTACTGGGGCGACGAGGCCGAGACGGCGAAGGCGATCGACGCCGACGGCTGGCTCCACACGGGTGACATCGCCGTGATGGACGAGCGCGGCTACCTACGCATCACGGACCGCATCAAGGACATGTTCATCATGGGCGGCTTCAACGTCTATCCGGCCGAGGTCGAGAACCTGCTCTTCGAGCACGAGGGCATCGCGGCCGCGGCCGTCATCGGCGTACCCGACGAGCGAATGGGCGAGGTCGGAATGGCCTTCGTCGTCCCCGTACCGGGTGCGACGCTCGACCCCGACGAAATCATCGCCTGGAGCAAAGCCAACATGGCCAACTACAAGGTCCCGCGTTACGTCGAGGTCGTCGACGAGCTGCCGAGCAACGCCTCCGGCAAGACGCTCAAGTTCGAGCTGCGTGAACGCGCCAAGCAGCTGCTCGGCTGATCACTCGAGCGCCCGATCGTCGCTGGCCCCCGTCGCGTCGGTCGGTCGGACCGGTCAATCGGGCAAGGCATACGCGATCAGGGCGTCGCCCATGTCGCCGAGCGGGTTGCCACCGGCCGCAACGACGACGAACTGACGCGTGTCCTTGCGCGTGCGGTAGGTCATGGGGACCGAGTTACCCGCGAAGGGCATCCGGTCGCGCCAGAGCTCTTCACCGGTCTCGACGTCGAAGGCCCGGAAATATTTGTCCATCGCCGCACCGATGAAGTAGAGCCCGCTCGCCGTCGACACGCCGCCCCCGAATGCGGGGGCACCGTAGTCGGTAAAGAGCGCCCACATCGGCCATGGCGCGAGCTCGCGTAGCGTGCCGAGCGGTCGCCTCCACTTGACGTCGCCCGAGCGCAGATCGACCGCGATCAGGCTGCCCCAGGGCGGCGGATTGCAGGGCGCCCCGAATTGCGACGCGAGCAGGAAGCGATGGATCGCGTAGGGCGTCCCCTTCATCTGGTAGAGCTCGTTCGGATAGACGTAATCATCCGGATCGAGCGTGTCGGCCACCGCACGCGGGATCATCTTGTTGACCAGCGCCGTCTGGAGCTGGTTCACGATCATCGTCCCGGACGCCTCGTCGATCGCGACGCCCCCCCAGTTCATGCCGCCCGAGGTATGCGGCATCTGGATCGTCCCCTCGACCGTCGGAGGGGTGAAGATGCCGTCGTAGCGGTTCGCCTCGATCAGGCGACGACAGTAGTTGCGATCGAGCGGCGTGAATCCGAAGGCGTCCTCGGGCGCGAGTGCGAGCGGATGAAGGGGCTCGGGATGCGTCGGGAAGGGCTGCGTGGGCGACAGGACTTCCTCGGGCACGCCATTCTGCGGAACCGGTCGTTCCTCCACGGGGTAGAGCGGCTTGCCCGACGCGCGATCGAGTAGGAAGACGTGGCCCATCTTCGTCGTCTGCAGCAGGGCCGGTCGACCGCCACCCACGCCCTGCGATCGGAAGAGCGTCGGCGGGCTCGGCGTGTCGTAGTCCCAGACGTCGTTGTGGACGTATTGGTAGTGCCAGAGGACCTCACCCGTCTCGGCATCGAGGGCGACGGTCGAGCTGCCGTAGTAGTCCAGTCCGTCTCGCATGCCGCCGAAGATGTCGGGCGATGGATTGCCCGTCGGGACATAGATCACGCCGTTCGATGCATCGCCGGTCATGATCGACCAGATATTCGGAGTGCCCGACGTGAATCGGCGGCCCGTCTCGGGATCGGGCCGATCGGGCCAGTTCGGCGGCACGGGATCCCAGGCCCACTCGAGCTCGCCCGTTCGGGCATCGAAGGCGCGAACGACACCGGCCGGTGCGTCGACCCGCACGTTGTCGGCGACGAGCGCGCCGATCACGACGCGGTCCCGAATCACCTGGGGCGGCGAGGTCGGGTGGTATTCCCAGGGCGGCGCGTCGCCGACTCCCTCGCGCAAAGCGACGCGACCGCCCTCGCCGAAGCCCTCGCAGGGGTTCCCCGTATCGGCGTCGAGCGCGTGCAGCTCCGAGTCCGCCGTGCCGTAGAAGATCCGCTTCGCACAGGTCGCGCCCGCCGGCGCGTCGGCGTCCTCCCAATAGGAGACGCCGCGACAGATCAGCGGATAGGGACCCTCGCCGTGCCGCTCCCGGAATTCGGGATCGAAGCTCCAGCGCTCCTCACCCGTCTGGGGATCGAGCGCGAAGACCCGCATGAAGGGCGTGCAGTAGTAGAGCAAGTCGTTGACGACGAGCGGTGTGACCTGAAAGGCGGTCACCTTGGAGTAGCCCGAGCCGTCGTAGTAGTCGCCACTGCGATGGGTCCAGGCGACCTCGAGCGAAGCGACGTTCTGCTTCGTGATCTGGGTGAGCGGCGAATGATGCGTGGCGCCCCTTGTCCCGCCCCAATGGCGCCACTGCGCGGTCGGCCCGCCGAAGTCGATCTCGCTCTCCGAGCCGCCTCCGCACCCTCCCGCCATCGCGAGGAGCAGGATCGCGAGCGAGACGCGCGCGACGCGCGGATTCGAGATCTCGATTGGAAGAAACGGGTGGGCGAGAAGAGAGCCGCGAACGAAGGGCACGGGACGAATTCCTCTGACTTCGAGACTTCGGGGTCCGCTCGACGATAACGCCCCCCTTGTGTCGAGACACCCCGGCGTGTGAGAATCGCAGGGGAAATCGTCCCCCTGATCGCGATTGCGGACCGGCGCCGCGGTTGGCGGAATGGAAGGAGCCAGCGTGAAGGAGTCCGAGTCGGGCAAGGGCCCGCCCTTCGATCTCGAGACGGTCGATCGACTGCTCTCGACGACGCGCGCTGTTCGCCGCCGGCTCGATCTCGATCGACCGGTTCCGCGCGAGCTCATCCTCGATTGCATTCGACTCTCGCAGCAGGCGCCGACCGGAACGAACGCGCAGCACTGGCGCTGGCTGGTGATCGACGATCCGGAGCTGAGACGCGGGCTCGGGCAGATCTACGCGCGCGGGCTGCCCTTGCTCGACGAGGCCGCGAAGACGGCGGCCGACCCCCAGACGAAGACCGTCTACACGCATGCGCGCGATTTTGCGTCGCGCCTGGGCGAGGTGCCGGTGCTCGTGATCCCGTGTCTCGAGGGACGCCTCGCTCCGGATGCCGACCTCGTGCTGGTGACGACCTACTACGGCTCGATCTATCAGGCGGTCTGGAGCTTCCAGCTCGCCCTGCGTAGTCGCGGGCTCGGCTCGGTCTTCACGACGATGCATCTGGCCTTCGAGGAGGAGAGTCGCGAGCTCCTCGGACTGCCCGAGAACGTCGTCCAGACGGCGATGCTGCCCGTCGCCTATACCCTGGGTACCGAGTTCCGGCCGACGCGAAGGCCGCCCCCGGAATCGATCACCCATTTCAACACCTGGGGCGCGTGAGCCGAGCCCACCCGGCTACCGTCGCTGACGCACGACATTACGAGACGAGACGAAAGGACGGCACAAGGGTTCACCATGGACTACAAGGATATCCTCTTCGACGTGAGCGAGGGAATCGCGACGATCACCCTCAACCGACCGGACAAGCTGAACGCCTACACGACGGAGCTCGGCGACGAGGTCACGCACGCCTTCCGCGCCGTCCAGCGCGAGCCCGAGGTCCGCGCAGTCATCCTGACCGGTGCCGGGCGCGCGTTCTGTGCGGGTGCGGATCTCGAGCACCTGAAGGCGCACGAGCAGGGCCAGAACGTCTCGAAGGGTCCACGGCTCGGTGAGGAGGATTTCCTGCGCAAGCTGCCCCTCGAGATGGTCGACTATCCGAAGCCCATCCTGGCCGCGATCAACGGACACGCAGTCGGCGTCGGCATGACGATGGCCATGCCCTGCGACATTCGGATCGCGGCCGAGGACGCGAAGCTCGGCTTCATCTTCGGTCGCCTCGGCATCCTGCCCGGCCTCGGCTCGAGCCATCTCCTGCCGAGCCTCGTCGGCATGGCACGCGCGCAGGAGCTCGTGCTGACGGCGAAGAAGATCCTCGGCAGCGAAGCGGCGGAGATCGGCCTCGTCAACAAGGCGGTGCCGAAAGAGCAGGTCGTGGCGCACACGCGCGCGATGGCGCTCGAGATGGCGGAGGTCGACCCGATCGTCCTGTCCTATGCGAAGCGGGCGCTCCACTTCGGTGCGGGACATACCATGGCCGAGGCCATGAAGAACGAGCAGAGTCAGAGCGCGCGGCTCAAGGCCGACCGGGACGCGGCGCGCGCCGTCGCGAGCGGCGCCGTCGCCGAATCGGCCTGAGCGATCGTTTGCCCCGCGGTCTGGCGATCTAACACCCGCCACTCGGCTCCGGAAGGTCGTGCTCCTGCCACGGCATGTACGGAATCGGCCGCCCGAGCGTCGCCATGAAATCGTCCATGAACTTGTAGGTGATGCCCCAGAGAACGGGCGCGCGGGGATCGTCCAGCAGGCGGAGCGTCGGCAGGGACATCGCGTGCTCGAGATATCGGAACTCGCGCATCTCCTGGCGGGCCGGATCGGTGCAGGTTTCGAGCGGAGTCCAGAACACCTCGGCGATCTCATAGTTCGGCAGCAGACCGGGCTCGCCTTCGACTCCGTACACGAACGCGGAGACGCAGATCGACTCGGCATGACCGAGGACGTCGGAGAGACGACCCAGTCGGCGCGCGCCGCGCAGGTCGAGGGCGACCTCTTCCAGCGTCTCCCGTTCGGCAGCGGCGCGTGCCCCGGCGTCTTCGGGGTCGATGCGCCCCCCCGGAAAGGCCAGGTGACCGGACCAGGGATCCGCGTCGTGCTCCGCCCGGCGGATGAAGAGCGCCTCGAGGTCGCCGCCCGTCTTACGCGGTCGCAAGACCAGCGCCACGGCGGCGCGCGACTTCGTCGCGTCCGGCCCGAGCCACGGCGCGCGTGCGGCGAGGCGCGCTTCGACTTGATCGAAAGGATGGCCCACGCGCTCAGATATTCCCTTCCCGTCCCGACCAGTAGCGGTCGCGCAGGCGTCGGATGTAGAGCTTGCCACTCGCCTCCCGCGGAAGCGAGGCCTCGAAGTCGATCGAACGGGGCACCTTGTAGCCCGCGAGTCGTTCCCGGGCGAAGGCGAGGATCTCGCCGGCGAGCGACTCCGATGCCACGTACCCCGCCCGCAGCTCGACCGCCGCCTTGACCGACTCGCCCCACTCGTCGTCCGGGATCCCGAACACGCCGGCGTCGGCGACGGCGGGATGCTGCTGCAGCACCTGCTCGATCTCGGCCGGGTAGATGTTCACGCCGCCGGAGATGATCATGTTGGATCGCCGATCCGCCAGAAAGACGTAGCCCGCGTCGTCGACGTAGCCGACGTCGCCGATCGTGAACACGCCGGGCTCGAGATAGGCCGCAGCCGTCTTGGCGGGATCCTCGTGATACTCGAAGGGGCGCTCCGAGACGTGACTGCGACAGTAGAGGTCGCCGATCGCATTCGCCGGGAGCCGCCGCCCCGCCTCGTCGACGGCGAAGATCTCGAACGCCGGCAGCGCTCGACCGACCGTGCCGGGATGCGCCAGCCATTCCTGCGCATCGACGAGCGTGTTCACCCCGCCCTCGGTCGCGCCCCAGTATTCGACCAGCACGGGACCCCACCACTTGATCATGCGACGCTTCACGTCGCGGGCGATCGGAGCTGCACCATGGAGCACCAGCTCGAGCGCAGGCGCCACGAAGGCTGCACGCGTCGCCTCCGGCTGACGCAACATCCGTACGAACATCGTCGGTACGAAATGCGTATGGACCACGTCACGAGCCATCAGCGTTTCGAGTACAGCGACCTCGTCGAAGCGCGGCATGATCACGATCGGCGCCCCGTTCAGATGGTCGTAGACGGCGAACATCAGCGGCGCCGCATGGTACATCGGCCCCGTGATCAGATGCGGACCGGACCCGTCGAGTCCGATCGACTGGCCGAGACGCGCATAGCCGGCGAGCGCCGCCGCTACGGTCGGTGGCGCCGTTCGCTTGACGCCTTTCGGGCGCCCCGTCGTCCCACTGGTGTAGATCATGTTGCCGCCTGCGGGCGCATCCAGCTCGAGTCGACGGGGGACGAGCGCGTCGAGCTCACGATCGAGCTCCGAGCCGACGTGCAGGACGCGAACCTGTCGCCGACTCGCCGTCGCGACCCGAGCCCGTTCGGCATGTCGCTCGTCGGTCACGACGAGGCGCGAGTCCGAATCGGCGATCACGTAGTCGATCTCGTCCTGCGCCAGGTGCCAGTTGATCGGCGTCACCCATTGGCCGGCGAAGATCGCGCCCAACAGGAGCTCGATTCCTTCGACGCGGTTGCCCATCAGGAGCGAGACGTGCCCACCCGGAGCGAATCCCGCTTCGTGTCGTAGAAGGGACGCGAACCGCTCTGCACGATCGAGCAGCTCGGCAAAGCTGCGACGGCGTTCGCCGTCGTCGACCGCACACTCGGCGCTCCGCGCGCGAACCTGCTCCAGCCACATCGCCGCGATCCCATCCGCTCGAGGACGTCCGCCGCGCGGTCCGTCAGCCCTCGCTGAGGATTCGCGCGCAGTTGGGCCCGGAGAGATCCGAAAGCAGACTCTCTGCGAGCAGCGGACGAACGATATCACCGTCGAGCAGGGGCTCGGCCGCCGCCGCGGGATCGACCGCGACCCAGGCCATCTGGGGTGAGATCTGGTCCGTCACGACGGCGGTCGCGATCACCCGCTCGCTTCGCGTCTGCTCACCCGTCGGACTCGTCGCGAGCTGGACCCGGCGGATCTCGAGCCGATCGCCGCGCAACACGCCGTGATCGGCACCGATCGAGATGCGGTAGATGTGGCGTTCGCCCTCGGGCGCCTTGCGGTGGGCCGTGACGTGACCTCGCGGCGCGAGTCGCGTCCCGAGCGGCACGTTCAGACAGCTCAGCGCCTCGTCGAGCGCGGTCTCGAAGAGCGTCGCGAGCGTCTCGGGCTCGATCGTACAGGCGCTGTCGACGTCCTTGTTGCGCTCTTCGACGGCGTGCGAGAGTGTGTAGGTGGTCGTGTCGCGCTTCGGCGTGCGCAGGTCGACGAACTCGACGTCGAGCTCGACTTCGGTCCGGTGCGTGCAGGTTCCCGGCTTCTCCGCGATGTCCTCCGGTGTCTGCCAGAGGAACTTGAAGGGCGGCTTCCACTCCGATGCGTAGTTGTATCGAGAGAACCGCGTGGCGAGGCCGAAGTCGGCACCCGTGATCCGACCACCCGCGCGTTCCGCCAAGCCGGCGCCGGCTTCGTCGACGAGCGTCTCGAGGGTCTTGCGAACCTGTGCACGCGGAGTGACGAGGCGGGTCTCGTCGATGCCGCTTGCAGCTCGCTCGATGATCCCGACGCGAAAGGCGCGTTTGGCGCGCTGCTCTGCGGACGGGTACGGCACGACCTTGTTCATCGGAATCTCGACGTAGGTGTCGAAATCCTTGACGCGCGCCGAGACACATCCGAACGCGACCGATCCGATCGAGGCAGCGACCGCGATCGCCACCATCCGGCCCGAAAGCCCGACGCGTCTCCGCGCCGGCCCCACGGAGCCCACCACTCGCTGCGACATCCTCACCCCCCGAAGCCCCATCGCGCACCGACCTGCGTTCGGCCACGCGGGCATGAGAGTAACGCCCCCGGGGCACGGATTCAGCCGCCGCGCGCGACGAATCGTCGGGCCGCGCCCGCCACTTGACCGCGCGCGCCTTCCGCCGAGGCTCTCCGACCGGCCCCGCGCGCGCTCGGTCC
This sequence comes from Myxococcota bacterium, assembly GCA_965223565.1. GTDB lineage: Bacteria > Myxococcota_A > UBA9160 > UBA9160 > UBA4427 > UBA4427. The sequence continues at coordinate 302,042 of CBDCWV010000017.1, forward strand.
AGGGCTCCGCGCCGGCGCCGAGCCTCGCCGGATCTGCCTGCCAGGTGCTCGAGGCGAGTCGTCGATCTCGCCGCATCTGCTCGATTTTGCTACTGAATGCGGCGTCATGGCGATCACAGACGTCGGGATGGTCGGTTGGCGGGGCATGGTCGGATCGGTGCTGCTCGAGCGCATGCGCGTCGAGGGCGATTTCGCCGGCCTGTCGACGACGTTCTACTCGACGAGCCAGGTCGGACAGCCCGGTCCCGACCCGCAGGCAGCAGCCGGCGCGACGCCCAGCCAGAAACGCGCGCCGCTGGCGGACGCCTACGACCTCGACAGTCTCGCGCGGCACGATGCCGTCGTGACCTGCCAGGGCGGCGACTACACCAAGCAGGTCCTACCCCAGCTGCGGGAGCAGGGTTGGAGCGGCTACTGGATCGACGCCGCGAGCGCGAAGCGGATGGACGCGGACAGCGTGATCGTGCTCGATCCCGTCAATCGAGCCGTGATCGACCGGGGTATCGACGCCGGCCTCAAGAATTTCGTCGGCGGTAACTGCACCGTCAGCCTGATGCTGCTGGCGCTGCACGGGCTCTTCGAGCAGGACCTGATCGAGTGGGCCACGTGCATGACCTACCAGGCTGCCTCGGGTGGCGGCGCACGTCATATGCGCGAGCTGATCGGCCAGATGGCGACGATCGGTGAGGCCACGTCCGAGCTGCTCGCCGACGACGCGTCCGAGATCGCCCCGCTCGATCGACGTGTGAGCGATCTCCTGCGCAGCGAGCAGCTGCCGACCGAGGAGTTCGGGTTTCCCCTCGCCGCGAGTCTGTTGCCCTGGATCGATCGCCCGATGGACGGCGGCGATACGCGCGAGGAGCGCAAGGCCTTCGACGAGGGCAACAAGATCCTCGGTCGCGGCGGTGCTGCAGGCGATCCGGCCCCGGTCCCGATCGACTCGATCTGCGTCCGTGTCGGCGCGATGCGTTGCCATAGTCAGGCATTCACGATCAAGCTGCGACGCGACGTCCCGATCGCCGAGATCGAAGCGATCCTCGACGGAGCGAACGACTGGGTTCGCCTCGTACGCAACGACAAGCAATCCACGCTCTCGCAGCTGACACCGGCCGCCGTTACGGGCACGCTCGACATCCCGGTCGGCCGCGTGCGCAAGATGCGGCTGGGTGGCGAGTTCATGAGCGCCTTCACGGTCGGCGACCAGCTGCTCTGGGGTGCCGCCGAGCCGATTCGCCGCATCCTCCAGATCCTTCGCGAGAGCGGCGTGTAGCCTACGTGAAGCCGAAGCGATTCGTCGTGATGGGTGCGGGTGCCGTCGGATTGACGCTGGCCCGCAGCCTCTCGGCCGAAGGGCATACGGTCACGCTGATCGATGCCGACCCCGACAAGCAGAGTTGGGTCGAGGACCAGCTCGACGTCGGCTTCGTGCTCGGCAGTGGCAGTCACGTCCCCATCCTCGAGGCCGCGGCCGTCGCCGACTGCGATCTCTTCGTCGCCGCGAGCTCGTCGGATGAAGCGAACCTGGCGGCGTCGCTGCTCGCAGCAAACGTCGGAGCGCCCCGCTGTGTCGTGCGCGTCAAGACATCGGAGGACGTCACGCGCTACGGCCGCCTCTACGAGGATGCCTTCAAGGCAGACCTGATTCTGTCGACTCAGCTGCTGACGACGACGCGCGTGCTCAACCACGTGCTCGGCTACAACACACTCGAGATCGAGTACGTCGCTTCGGGGGCCCTCCAGATCCGCCGGACCCGGATCGAACGCGGATCGCTGCTCGCCGAACGACCGCTCTCTCAGGCCGATCTGCCGAAAGACTGTCTCGTGCTCGCCTATATCTCGGAGGAGACGGTCCGTGTACCGACCGGACGCGACCGCGCACGCGTCGGCGAAGACGCACTCGTGATCGGGACGGCGACCTCGATCGACGACTTCGAGCGTCGCGTCAGCCGCAACGCCCGGCGCCTCGGCCTCGTCGTGATCGCGGGCGGGGGCATGACCGCGCAAGCGCTCACCGAGGGCATCGAATCCCAGGCGACCCGGATCAAGATCATCGAGGTCGATCGAAGCCGCGCCGAGGAGCTCGCCGCCCGATTTCCCCGCCACGAGATCGTCCACGGCGACGCGACCGATCTCTCGCTACTGCGCTCCGAAGGTGTCGGCGAGGCCAACGCCTTCATCGCTCTCACCGGCCACGACGAAGCGAACCTGATGGCGTGTCTGCTCGCCCAGGAGCTCGGCGCCCTCAAGCTGACGGCCCTGGTCGAGAAGAGCGAAACTTCGTCGCTCTGGCACAAGGTCGCGCTCCTGCACGTCGTCTCGCCCCGCACGATCGCGGCCGAGCGGATCCGCTCCTATATCGACCACGACTTCGAGCCGCATATCGTGTCTTTCGAGAACGGCGCGGCGCAATTCCTGAGACGTCATGTCGCAGCCCAGAGCCCCGCGGCGGGTGGCCTGCTCGAGAGCATCGAGATCCCCGCCGGTCTGATCGTCGCCGCGGTGATCCGCAAGGGCCACGCGACGATTCCGCGGGGCGATTTTCGGATCGAGGCCGGCGACGACGTCGTGCTCTTCGTGCAGAAAGACGAGGTCGCGATCGCTCAGCTGCTCTTTCCCGGCCCTGAGGCCGACGCCTTGTGAATCCACGCCACGTCGCGTCGCTGCTGGGCCTGGTCCTCTACGTCCTCGCCGGTGCCGAGCTCGTGCCGATCGCCTGGTGCCTCTATCCGCTCGACGCCGTCTCGCTGCGCGCCTTCCTCGCCGGCGCCAGCACCTGCGCAGGTCTGGGCCTATTGCTGCGCGCGATCGGGCGGCGCGAGGGCGAGCTCTATCGCCGCGACGGCGTGCTGATCGTCGTCGCGAGCTGGCTGCTCGCATCGCTCGCCGGCGCGATTCCCTATCTCGCGAGCGGCGCGATTCCCACGTTTGCCGACGCGCTCTTCGAGTCGGCCTCGGGCTTCACGACGACCGGCGCCTCGATCCTGGTCGAGATCGAGGCCCAGCCGCGCGCGATCCTGTTCTGGCGCAGCCTGACCCAATGGCTGGGCGGCATCGGCATCGTCGTGCTCTTCGTCGCGCTCCTGTCGGAGCTCGGACCCGGCGCGCGCTTCCTCTTCAAGCTCGAGGTGCCGGGCCCCAAGGCCGAGATCCTGCACGCGCGGGTGCGCCAGACGGCGGGCGCTCTGTTTCGCGTCTACCTCGCGCTCACGCTGCTGCAGACGGGGTTGATGATGCTCTTCGGGGCCGATGTCTACGACGCGCTCACCCACGCCTTCGCGACCTTGTCGACGGGCGGATTCTCGCCCTACGCCGACTCGATCGCCCACTTCTCGCCCCTGCTCCAGACGGTCGTGCTTGTCTTCATGCTGGCCGCGGGCACGAATTTCGCCCTGCTCTACGCGTTCGCGCGCGCGCGCGATCCGGGTGTCTTCCGCGACATCGAGTTTCGCTTCTATCTCTGGCTCGTCACGTTGGCCACGCTGCTCGTGACACTCGTCGTCGCGCTGCAATCGAACGACGCGACCGACGTCGCCACGACCACGCTGGCCGCGGCCTTCCAGGTCGCGTCACTCGCGACGACGACGGGATTCTCGACGGCCGACTACACGAGCTGGCCGGGACTCGCGCAGACCGCCCTCGTCGGCCTGATGTTTTTCGGCGGCTGTGCGGGCTCGACGTCGGGTGGCGCCAAGCTGATCCGACTGCTGATCGGCGTGAAGCTCGCGCTACGCGAGATCCGCCTCACTTTCAGCCCCAATTCTGTCATCGCCGTCGCGGTCGGTCATCAGATCGTGCCCGAAGCCTCGGCGCGGGCGGTCGCCGCCCTGCTTCTGCTCTGGGGGCTCGGCTGGGGCGTGGGAACGATGCTCCTGGCCGTCGGAGAGATCGACGTATTGACGGCCGCGACGGCTTCGCTCGCCACGCTCTCCAATATCGGCCCCGGACTGGCGGGCGTCGGTCCCAACGAGAACTTCGCGTTCTTCGCCGATTGGCAGAAGCTCGTGATGGTCCTGCTGATGTGGCTCGGGCGCCTCGAGTTCTTCGCCGTCCTCGCCGTGCTCCTGCCACGGTTCTGGCGCGTCTGACCGGCTGGGGGCTGCGCGGTCCGTCGAGAGTCGGGGCTTAGTCCGCTCGCGGCGCGCGAAGCGAGACCGATCGGATCGTGGCGGCTTCGATCTCGGCCGTCGTCCACGGCAGCGGAACCCATTGCTTGCGCGCGAATCGTTCGGTCTGGTCGGAGAAGTGCTCCGAGCGCGGATCCGTCGACAAGGAATACGTCAGCAAGCCAAAGCTTCGTGGCCCCTCCGCCTCGAGCGCAACGGCCAGGATCCAGCTCGAGCTCCAACGGTCGACCTCGGGATAGCCCTCGGTCCCACGAAAATCGGACTCGAGCTTGTTGAAGATCCCCTCGATCTCGGGTCCGCCATGAAGCGGAATCCGACGCCCGTTTCGCGTCACGCCCTGGATCGCTCCGAGCGGCGCATCGAGGGCGATGCCCGCGCTCTCGAGCTCGACGACCGCCCGGGCGAGATGCTCGAGCACGACCGACTTGGAGGCCCGCGCGAGCCCACGAGGTGTCGCCACGGGATCTGCGAAATCGAACGCGACTCGCGGCGCGAATCCCGCCGGATAGACGCGGCTGAAGCGACCCCCATGCGCCGAGGAGAGGAGCAGACGAAACAGCACGGCGCCACGACTGTCGAGGTTCGCATGCAGATCCCACGCGGCGAGTACCCGACAGGCCTCGGCGAGCGGGACCTCGCGGTCATCTGCGAGCTCGACCGACGGCGTGGCGCGACAGAACTCGACGACGTCGTCACGAATCAGCCTGCCCATGTGATTCTCGTTCGCGAGCGCGAGCTGGCGGAGACTCGCGAGATCGACGACGCCAGCAGACGATTTCAGGCGCAGGAGCATGTCGAGACCCGAGCGTGTACGAATCGTGCGCGGCGTGCGCTCGCTCCCGATCCAGGCCGGAAACCCTTCGAGCGGCGCGGCGGGATTCGCCAGCCAATGGCTGTCGTTCGAGTTCGTGACGGAATCCGACCTGAAGCGCGCCGGCAGCGAATCCGGCGCGAAGATCCCACCCGCGGCGGCACCGGCGTCATCACGCCACTGACAGTCGCTGCGCGAGCCGTCGAGCGCCGCACCCGCGACGACCGAGCAAGCCTCGACCAGCTCGTCCGGCAGGTTCGGGATCGGCCCCGGATCGGCATAGAGGACCTCGCCATTCCGATCGGCCGCAATCAGATTGACCGGCAGGAACTGGTCCCGATCGTGCACCGCCTTCAGCTCGCGCACGGTCGTCGCGCGGTACTGATCGCGAATCGAAGTCTCGCCGCGCCAGCCGGCATCGAGCAATCGCACGGCGAAGGCGTACTCGTTCGACCAGGCGAAGAACGGGCTCTCCACGAGCAACGCTCCGAGATGCGTCTCGTAGAACGTGTGCGAGACCTCGTCGACCTCCCCCGTCGGATTGCGCACCGCGACGCGCACGATCCGCTTCTGCATCGGTCGCCATGCACCATCGAAGTCGTATTGCGTCGGGTCGTCGGGCTTGAGCCGGAGGCGATAGAAGCTCATCCGCTTCGCGGTCGAGACCGTGCTCGTCCAGGCGACATCCGCCGTGTGCCCGAATCCCACGCGCGGTCGGCCGAGCAGGTTGGCCCCCATCACGTCCAATTCGCCCGGGATCGTCTGGTGCATGGGATAGAAGCGTTGGAAGGGCTCGTTCCACGGCATGTGCGGATTGGCGAGCAGCAGCCCGCCACCGCCGCGCGAGAGCTTCCGCCCGATCGCGACCCCATTGCTGCCGCCCTGCCGCGGCACTTCGAGAAAGGCCTCGGCTGCCCGTGCGATGTCCGCGACTGCGAGCGAGTGCGCACGGGCCGCATCGTCGCGCGCCCCTGCCGCGGCATCGTCCGACCCGGGCGGCGCCGCGGCGACGAGCATCGGGCTCAGGTACGCGAGCGCGTAGTCGATTCGCGATATCCGCTTCAGATCGATCGCGCGGGCCGGGCGCAGCCACGCGGCCGAACCACAGCGGGGATCACGCGACGGCGGCCGCGATTCGACACGATCGCCGCTCGGCGCTCGATCGGTCCGCTCCGAATCACGCGGCTCCGTATCACGCAGGTAGGCGTTGTAGCCCGCAGCGGCGCCCCGGTAGAGCGCCTCCAGCTCCTCGGGCAGCGGCTGGGCCGCGTCACCGCGATCGATCAACAGACGATAGAAGAGATCCCGTTCGAGATTGCCGTCCTGGGGCCCGAGATGCCGAGAACGCTCGGCCGCGAAGGTCAGAATCTCGTCGGCGAGGACGCAGAAGTTGTCTTCCGCCTGCGCGTAGAGCGTCCCGAAGCCGAGACTCGCGAGATCGTTGGCGCGGATATGCGGGATTCCGCCTTGCGTCCTCCGAATCTCCGCTTGGTATTCCCGCGCACCGGGTCTCGCTAGCTGACAGGCGGCGAGCGCGAGGACCGAGAGCAGGAGTCCGAGCCGCAGCGTCATCAAGCCGGCTTCGGCCCCCCCATATGACCCGGCCAGCGAGACCCGCTGATGTTGTCGACGAAGGGCCAATACGCTTCCGGGTCGAGCGGTCCCTCGAGCGTGATCTCACGTCCCAGGAATTCCGGCCACCACAGTCGCGCGCCCTGGTACTCGCGCACGGGGAGCAGCGACGCGATCGGGTCCCATGGGCTCTCGAGCAGCCCGAGCTCGCCCTCGACGGCGATCTCCGCGCGCGTCGCATAGGTGCTCTTCACGCGGACGACGTGGGGTGGAAAGTCGTAGGCCTTCTCGACGCCGCCGACGGCGCGCAGCACCTTGATCCACCATTCGTTCTCTTCGTGGTTGGCGCGTGCCGGGAGTGGGTCGCCCGCCGTGCCTTCGAACTCGATGAACGTATAGCCCTGGTGCGTGCAGCGCGCGGACACCTTGTCCTGGTATCGGTAGTAGTCGATGTCGCAGGGATATTTCGGCTGACCGTTCATGTCGCGACTGATGAAGATCGCGCTCTCCTGGTCGATGCCATAGCCGAGCGTGTACATGCCCTGCGTGCCGCGGTAGTCGGCATCGACCGTCATGAAGACGCCGTACTCCGGCACGTCCGGTACGGCGACCTGATAGATCGAGAGATTGACGTGGGGCTCGTCGCCTGGCTCGATTCCGGGCGGCAGCAACGCCGCGATCCTGTCCTTGTCCGTCAGGTAGTCGATCTTGAGAATCGGCCAATCGGCGATCTCGCCGGCGTTGATCTGGGGTCCTGCCATCACTCGCTCCTCCCTCTATCGGGCGACGTCCTGGTCGCCATCGCGCTCGATCGGGCCACTGCGCGCCCCTCGTCCCGCCACTCGCCGTGCCATGGTCACCCAGATCACGTGTGGCGGCGCCACGCAGCAGCGTAGACCGCCGGGCGCCCCTCCGCATCGGGCCCTAGCCGACCCGCCCCCATGGTGCTCGCAGGGGCGACCAACCACTTTCCCGGATGCGCCACCCCCCCTAGCATCGCCGCATGAGCCAATCCCACCTCTCCGCCGCCGAGATCCGCGCCAGCCTCGACCATCCGGTCGTCGACGCCGATGGACACCTGATCGAGTATGCCCCCGTCTTCGATCGCTACCTGAAGGAAGCCGGGATTGATGGCGGCTTCATGACCTTCGGACAGACGGCGAATTTCGACGGCTCGCGACTCTGGCAGAACATGACGCCCGACGAACGACTCAGCCATCGGCAATACCGCTCGCCCTGGTGGGGCTTTCCGAACGATGCGCGCGACCTCGCGACGGCGACGGCGCCGCGGCTACTCTACGACCGACTCGACGAGCTCGGGATCGATCTCGCGATCGTCTACCCGAGCGTCGGGCTTCAGCTCCCAGCCCAGCGCGACGAACGCATCCGACGCCTCGGCTGTCGGGCCTACAACCGGTATGCGAGCGAGCAGCTCGCCGGCCTGACCGACCGGCTGCTGCCGGTCGCCGTGATCCCGACGTTCACGCCCGACGAGGCACTCGAGGCCCTCGACCACGCCGTCGGCGAGCTCGGCATGCGTGCCGTGCTGCTCGCGGGCTTCGCACCGCGGCGATTCGAGGGCGAGGGCGAGCACGCCGTCTGGATCGATGGACTCGGACTCGACAGCCCCTACGACTACGATCCAGTCTGGCAAAGGCTCGTCGAGCTCGGAGTCGCCCCGACCTTCCATTCGTCGTCGATGGGCTGGAGCGGACGCCGGTCGACGACCAACTTCTCGTTCAACCATATGGGCGCGTTCGCCGGTGCGAACGATACGACCGCGAAGTCGCTCTTCTTCGGTGGCGTCTTCAGCCGCTTCCCCGCGCTGCGCGCGGGCTTCCTCGAGGGCGGCGTCGCCTGGGCGCTCCAGATGTATACCGGCCTCGTCGAGCATTACGAGAAACGAGGCCTCGAAGGTCTGCGCGAACGCGATCCCGCCGGTATCGACGGAGAGCACTACGATCGACTCGTCGCCGAGCATCGCGGCTCGCTCGAGCCGCTCGTCGAAGGCTGGGGGCGGGTCTTCAGTCAGTCGATGCAGACGCCCGACGTCGTCGACGACTTCGAGGCCGCCGGAATCGACAGCGTCGCAGATATCGTGCGTCAGCTGACGACGTGCTGCTTCTTCGGCTGCGAGGCGGATGATCGTCTCGCGGGGGTCGCCTTCGACACGAATCGCCTGCCGGGCGATCGACCCCTACGACCGATCTTCTCCTCGGATATCGGCCACTGGGACGTGGCGCACATGCACGAAGTGCTGCCCGAAGCGCACGAACACCTCGAGCACGGCTGGATGGACAAGGCCCAGTTCCGCGACTTCATGTGCGACAACGCGATCCGCATGCTGCGCGGCGCGAATCCGACCTTCTTCGACGACACCGTGGTCGCGGACTACGCCCGCCGAGTCGAACTCGACGCCGACTAGCAGGCCTCGAACAGACTCGCGAAGCCCTGACCGCCGCCAACGCACATCGTCACGATTCCGTAACGTCCGCCCGTTCGCTTCAGGTGACGCAGCAGCAGTCCCGTCATGCGTGAGCCCGTCATGCCGAAGGGATGGCCGATCGAGATCGAGCCGCCGGTCGGATTGAGCTTCTCGTTCGGGATGTCGAGCTGTCGCTGGCAGTAGAGGAGCTGAGAGGCGAACGCTTCGTTCAGCTCGACGACGTCGATATCGTCCATCGTGAGGCCGTGGCGCGCGAGCAGCTTCGGAACGGCGTAGACCGGACCGATGCCCATCTCGTCCGGACCGCAGCCCGCCACCGCCGAGCCGCGATAGATCGCCATCGGCTCGATGTCGAGCTGCTTCGCCCGCTCGCTCGACATCAGGAGCGTCGCCGAGGCGCCGTCCGAGAGCTGGGAGGCATTGCCGGCGGTGACGGTCCCGCCCTCCTCCTCGGGCTTGAAGACGGGCTTCAGCTTCGCCAGCCCCTCGAGCGTCGTCTGCGGTCGGTTGCACTCGTCCTTGTCGACGACCACGTCCTCCTCGTACTCGTCGCCCTCCTTCGGCGTCACCTTGCGGGTCACCTTCATGGGAGCGATCTCGTCCGAGATCCAGCCCTTCTCGACGGCGGCGGCGTAGCGCTGCTGGCTCTGGAGCGCGTAGGCGTCCTGATCTTCGCGCGAGACTTTGTAGCGCTCGGCCACGATCTCAGCGGTGATCCCCATTGGAAAGTAGAGACCGGGGAATCGCTCGGCTGCGGTCTTGTTCGCGAGCCGCGTTCGATTCTGCGTCCCGTCCTGCATCATCGTGATCGTCTCGACGCCAGCGCCGATGGCGACCTCCGCGCCTTCCTGGACGATCTGGTGGGCCGCCATCATCACGGCCTGGGAGCCCGACGAGCAGAAGCGGTTGACCGTCGTCGCAGCGGCCTCCTGGGGGATGTCGGCGACCATCGACGCGATGCGCGCCATGTTCATGCCCATGCAGCCCTCGGGATGTCCACAGCCGAGCACGACGTCCTCGATCTCCTTCTTGTCGAGCTTGGGCTGCTGAGCGACGACCTCGCGCATGACGTGGGCCGTATAGTCGACCGGCTCCGTGAGGTTGAACGAGCCGCGATGGGCCTTCGTGAGGCCCGTGCGGAGACTGCCGACGATGACTGCTTCGCGCGCCATGGGGGAACTCCTTGGGTGTGGCTGGCCAGAACGGCTGCGAGCCGGACGGTATGCCAGCTCGCATGCCCGAACAACAAGGGTCGGCGGGAGCGAAGCGGGCCCCACACCTTCGCGATTCTAATCGCGACCGAGCGTCATCACGTACGCGATCACGTCACGCAATGCATCGGGCTCGAGCGCCAGACCCATCGCTGGCATCCCGGTCACGGGGTCGCTGATCGACCCGATCTCCGCCCGCGCGATCTCGACCGTCTCCGAGCCTCCGACGTCGATCCCAACCGAGGCCGCGTCGGAATCGACGAGGAGACCGGCGACGACGGAGCCATCCCGACGCCTGATCTCGACCGAGCCGAATCCCGGCGCGATCTGTTCCGCGGGCGCGACGAGCGATTCGAGCACGTAGCGCGCACCGCGATTCCCGACGCCCTCGAGCGGCGGTCCAGCGCCACCGCCATGGCCGCCGCCCGCCGCCGCCGCGTGATGGCAACGCTGGCAATCCCCGATCGTCTGGAAGACCTGGCGGCCCGCCGCCGGATCACCGCCCGCGAGCGCCCAACGCCGCGCGGCGACGAGCGCTTCCGCCGTCTCAGCACCCGGCTCGGGCTCGAGCCATCGTCTGGCCCGCGCGACCAGAGCTGGATCCGAGGACCGACGCGCCGCCTCCAGGATTTCCAGTGCCTCTCCCAGCTCGACCTCGCCGCCTTCCCAGTCGTCGATCGCGGCTGCAATCGCTGACCGAGCGACCTCGGACCCCGAGTCGCCGAGGCGACGCCAGGCGTGCTGACGCTCGGCGAGCGTCGCCCCGCCGCTCGCCGTGGCGCGCCACTCGGCGAGCGCGGCGTCCGGATCGAGCACCAGCAACAGATCGCGCGCCGCGATCCGGACGCGCGCAGCCTCGTCCGCCAGGCCGAGCTCGAGCGCCACCCGGGCGGGTCCGCGTGCCTCCGGCTCGTCGGCGCGGGCAGCCAGTGCGTGCAATGCCGAGGCGCGCTCGTCCGGCGGCCGCGCCGACGCGCGAACGAGCTCGAGCAGCTCCTCGCTTTCGAGCGGCAACTCCCCGATCTCGTTCGCGATCTCCATCGCCCGGGCCCCCAGATCCGAGGCGATCAGCGCGCGGCCCCGATCCCGGAAGACCGACCGCAGGATCGCCGCCGGGGCGGCGGGGAGCGGACGGTAGAAGCCCATCGTGAGGTCCCGTGCCGGTGGCTCTCCGAAGCGACCGAGCACCTCGAGCGCCAGCTGCCGCAGCGAGGCGAGCTGGCGTTCGTCCTCTACGTAGTGGGCCAACGCGCGAGCACTCCGCTCGTCTCGCAGACGCAGGTTCGCGCCGATCGCGCGTCGATGGAGGGCCTGTGCCGTCTGGGTATCCGCCTGCGACGCTGGCGTCAGCCCGCCCAACAGCGCGGCCAGGGCGGACATCGCCGGCTCGATCGGCCCGTCGTAGATCGCTCGCGCGGCCTCGACGACGATCAGCGGATCCTCGTCGTGCAGCCAGTCGGCGATGCGCGGATCACGGGCGTTCCGCATCACCAGCAGCGCCGCCATCCGCAGCGAACGTGCCGGGTCGGGACGCAGCGCGACCATCGCGTCGAGATCACCGATGCGCGACAGGGCCCAGACGCCAGCGTGACGCAAGAAGACGTCCCGATCGTCGTTCGCACGCAGCATCGCGAGGAGTGCCGGCACGGTCTGCCGCGCGCCCAGCTGCCCGAGGCTCTGGGCCGAGAAGAAACGCACCCGCGCCGCATCGCTCTCGAGTCCTGCGACGAGCGCCGGCACGAGCCAATCGGCCCGCGCCTCGCCGGCGATCCGAGCGAGCTGCGCACGGAGCTCTGCGCTCTCGCTGCGTGCCCACTCGAAGTCCCGCGGCGCGAGCGCACGCAGGCCGTCCACGCCGATCTGCCCGAGCCCCCACAGCGCATGCAGCCGCGACAGGAGCGGCCCCTCAGCGTCGCGCACGAGCGAGACGAGTGCGTCGATCTCGCGGCGGCGGGCCAGCTCGTATTGGGCGCGCAGCCGAAGCCGTTGGTCGGGAAAGGCGAGCAGCTCGAGCAGGCGATCCCTTCCCTGGTCCTGCATCCGCTCGGCAGCGGTCCGGGCGAGCTCCGCGACGCGCGGATCGGCGCGCGACTCGGGATGGCGCCACTCCACGATCGACTGGCTCTGGCCGATCTGATCGAAGACGGTCGCGAACATCCGCCCGTCCCATCCGAAGTCGAAGTCGGTGGCCAGGACCGACCAGGCGAAGGCGTGACGATCCACGAGCTCGAAGCCCGCACCGGCAGGCTCGAGGGCAAAGGACCAGATTCCGCTGCGCCCCGGCATGTAGGCGTAGTCACAGAGGAAGAAGTGATCGCGATAGCGGTCGGGCAATCCGAGGCCGGGATAGTGGACGAAGCCGGCGGGCCCGTTTGCGATATGCGCGACGGGGGGCAGGACCCAGGCGGGCTGGGACGGATGCTGTAGCTCCCAGAGCTTCTCGGCCACCCAGGGACCGCGTACGTAGTCGCCGTCGAGCGTCTGGTAGGGCATGGCCCAGCCGGTCTCGCCGCCTTCGACCAGATAGACGACGCGCGCGGCGTCGCCGCCATCGCCATTGTTGTCTCCCGTGAAGAGATTGCCGTGGTCGTCGAAGGCCAGCTCCTGCGGATTGCGAACGCCCGTCGCAAACACCTCGAGACCGCTTCCGTCCGCGTTCATTCGAAAGATCGCGCCGCGACCCGGACCGAGCGTCGGCTCGAGAACGCGACCGTCCGGCAGGCGAACGTGATAACCGCGATCGCCGACCCCGAAGTAGAGACGTCCGTCCGGGCCCCAGGCGAGCCCGTGCAGGTCGTGCCCGATCAAACTCGTCTTGACGCCGAAGCCCGTATACAGGACGTCGATCGCTTCGGGCTGCGCATCGCCGTCGCGATCGACGATTCGATGCAGCGACGGAATGGCGGTGACGAAGATCTCGCCCTCGCGGGCCTCGACGCCGGCGACCAGGCCCGACGCCATGTCGTTCCAAGCCGCCAGCTCGCGACGCGTGTCCGCCACGCGATCACCGTCCCGGTCTTCGAGGACGACCACACGATCGTAGGCGCGCGTGAAATGCTCGGGGTCCTCGATGCGACCCGCCTCGATCCACTTACGGTAGTAGGCGCGTCGATCCTCGACCGTGCGAGACGCGAGATCGTCGAGCAGCCAGTAGTCGTGATTCCGGTTGTCCTCCGCACCCCGACTCATGCGTCCGGTCTCGGCGACGATCACGCGCCCTCGTTCGTCGACGTCGAACGCGACGGGAGTCGCTTCGAGCAGGTCGGCGTCGAACGTCGAGCTCTCCATTCCTTCGAGCAGCTCCGCCTCGCAGCCCGTGACCGCACAGGTGACGTTCGAGACGAGCCCATAGCCCACGAACCCGAGCACCTGCGTGAAGGGCATGTCCTCGAGAACGGTCAGCTTGGCGGACGTCGCGATACCGAGCCAGACGAGCAGTGGAACGACGAGGAGTGCGACCAGCAGCCAGCGCAGCAGGCGCACCACGCGAGACCTAGCCATTCGAATCCACGTCGTTTCCCGACGTGGCCGCCGCTTGCGGGGCCACGACGTCGGCCACATACGATTGATGGAGCTGAATCGGCCTTCGCTTGCGGATCGAGAGGTTCACCAGCTCGACCGCCAGGGAGAACGCCATCGCGAAGTAGATGTATCCCTTCTCGACGTGTTTTCCGAGGCCCTCGAGGATCAGCACGACACCGATCAGGATCAGGAACGAGAGCGCGAGGATCTTCATCGTCGGGTGATCCTCGATGAAGCGACTGATCGATTCGGCGAAGGCGAGCATCACGCCGACTGCGATCATCACGGCAGCGATCATGACGGCAATCTCGTCGGCCATCCCGACGGCCGTGATCACCGAGTCGAGCGAGAAGACCACGTCGAGCAACATGATCTGGAGGATCACGCTGCCCATCGTGGCAGCGACCGCGCCGGTATCGGTCGGCAGCTCACCCTCGAGCTTGTCGTGGATCTCCCAGGTCGCCTTGCCCACGAGGAAGAGCCCCCCACCCAGCAGGATCAGGTCGCGGCCGGAGATCGCGTGATCGAGCACCGTAAAGAGGACCTGGGTCAGCCCCATCACCCAGCCGATCGCGAGCAGCAGGCCGACGCGCATCACCATCGCCGCCAGCAGGCCGATCCGGCGCGCCGTCGGTTGACGCTCGACAGGGAGCTTCTGGGTCAGGATCGCGATGAAGACGATGTTGTCGATCCCGAGCACGATCTCGAGGCTCGTGAGTGTCGCGAGCGCGATCGCGTTCTCGGGCGTGAAGAGCGCCTCCAAATCCCCTCCCTCCTCTCGCCACGTGCGAGACCGACCGGGCTCTGCCCGCCGGCAACACGTGCGCAACGCCGACGCGTCCTCCGGCTCGGCCGGGGGATACCACAGCTCGCTCGGCGAAGGGAACGCGCCGCGGGGCAAAATGCAGGGAAAGAGGCGCTCCGGATGTCCCCTCCCGATGGCCAAGGGGGACTCACAGCGGAGTACTGATGCGTGCGAACCGGCCATCGCCCGTGGGACTGGACCCCAGCGTATACTGGCTCTCTAGAGCGACACCAGGCCATGCGACGCCCAGGACCCAAGGACAGGGCCCAAGGACAAGGCCCAGTGCCAGGCCCAGGGCCAGGAGCCCAGGAAAGGTGCCGGTCAGAATGCAGCACGACGGCCCTCGTAGGAGACGCTCCCCCGGCAGCCCAGCCGACGTGACGCGCCCGGCAAGGATCGCCGCGGGACTCGCGGCGCGCTGGCTCGGGTGTCTCGCGCTGCTCTCGTCGGTGACGACGGGCATCACGATGCACGCCGCGGCGGAGGAGCGCGAGACTTCGTCGGTCGACGTCGTGTTCGTGCTCGACAACTCGGGCAGCATGCGCGAGAACGATCCGGCATTCCTGACGCGCAAGGCCGTCTCCGACTTCGCCGCCACGCTCGAACGAGACGAAGCGATCGAGGCTCGCATCGCAGTCGTGCTCTTCGACGAGCAGGCGGAGCTCGCCCTGCCCCTCACGTCGACCGGCGATCCGTTGGCCTCCACGCGATTGACGGAGGCGCTCGCGGCGCTCGATTTCTCGGGCCAGCGGACCCACGGTCCGGCCGGCGTCGAGCGCGCGCTCTACGAGCTACGCGAGCGCGCTCGCACCGACGCTCGCAAAGCGATCGTCTTCTTGAGCGACGGCAAGATCGATACCGGCGACCGGCAGGGAGACCTCGATGCCGGTCGCTGGCTGCGCGAGGATCTCGCGGTCGAGAGCGGCCGCGAAGGGATCCAGATCTTCGCCATCGCCTTTACCGAAGCCGCCGATTTCCCTCTGATGCAATCGCTCGCGCGTCGCACCGGCGCGCAGTACTACCGCGCGTTCGAAGCGACGGAGCTGTCGAACGTCGTCGACCGGATTCTCGAACGGTTGGGAACGGACGAGGCCTACGCCCTCGCGACACTCGACGCGACCCGCCACGCGGAGCCCGAGAGCCCACCAGGTGGCGACGCGACGAATCGCGGCATCTCGTCGTCCACACCACCGGTCGCGTCCGCGCCGCTCGTGGATCCGATCGGGGCGTCGCCGCGTTCGCCCGCCGCGTCGGCGGGGATGGGTCACAAGCCGCTACGCGAGGGATCCGACGCCACGGTCGAGCACCGCGAGCCGTTCGGATTGATCGGACTTCTACCGATCGCATTGCTGTTGGTGGCGGGCTCGCTCTATTGGCGTCGGCGACTGTCCGCGGAGCAAGCGCTCGCGCCTTCCGCGATCCCCCGCGTCCCCGGCCCGCCCGCGCAGCTACTCGATTTCGGCGGTCAGATCGGCGAGTCGGGCACGTCGCTCGCGTTGCGCCCCTATCGCACGACGATCGGTCGCGACCCACACAACGACATCGTGCTCCCCGACGAAACCATCTCGAGCGAGCACGCCGTCATCGAGTTCCGAGACGGTCGCTATTGGCTCGAAGACGCGCGCAGCACGAACGGCACACGCCACGGCGACCAACGACTCGGCTCCGACCGACGCGTCGCACTCAAGGGCGGCGACCATATCCGATTCGCCGAGATCGATCTGATGTTCGTGCTCGCCGGCTACGTACCGGGCGGCGCCACGGTCTACCTGACCTCGTCGACCGGCCCGCCGGAGGGCTGGCTCGCGCAGTCATGGGCGAACGACATACCGGACGGTGACGCCTCTTCGCAGGGTGAGGCCTCTTCGCACGGTGAGGCCTCTTCCGCGATCGTGGACCTCGACGCCGAGCTCGCGACGGCCGACCGTGAAGCCCGATCGAAGAGTCTTTTTCGCGACTGTCTCGACTACCACCTCGCTCGCGTGGCCGAGATCTCGAGCGACTTCGACGCCTTCGTCGCGAGCGCCTTCGACGAGGAGTTGCGCGAAGCCATCGGCGTCACGGCCGAAGAGCTGGTCACGCGCGACCGGAACGAAGGCGCCATGGCGCAGCGCGAATACACGTCGAGCCGAATCCGCTACCTGATCCTCGGCCTCCCCTCTGCCATGGACGATGCGAGCGCGTACTTCGTCGAGTCGCACGGAGGCTTCACGCGTCTGCTGAGCGAGCAGCTCCAGTCCGATTCCTTCTCGCAGGACGGCTGTGAGATCCTGGCCGTCCTGACCTTCGGTATGGGTGAAGAGCCCTGGGTCAGCCTCACGATCGTGCCGGAGGCGGGTCGCGCTCCGCGACTCGACCTGCTCTCGTACGAGTTCCTCACGCCCGAAGAACGCCGCGAGATCGAACCGACGATCGATTCCGAGATCAGCCAGGCGGGACTTCGCTGACCACGATTCCATCGCTACCCGAACACGATCGGTCAGGGGTCGGGGGCGACCGCGCGTGACCGACGCAACCGCGCGAGGGCCTGGCTCAGCTCCGCATCGTGCGGACTGCGTCGCGTCGCGGCCTCGAGCACGTCGATCGCCCTGCCTGTATCGCCCGTCGCCTCGAGCGAGAGCGCCCAGGCAAGCGTCAGGCGAGGCATATCGGGCGAGGTTTGCGCCGCCCGGCCGAGCTCACGTTCGGCTTCCTGCCCCCGCCCCAGCCGATGGAGCGAGAGCCCATAGGCATAGCGCGTGAGTGCGTCGTCCGGAGCGATCTCGACGGCGCGAGAGAGCCAGTCGTGGGCGGCGGCGTCGTTCCCGGCCGCGCGCTCGAGGTCCGCCAGGTTCACGTAGGCGGGGACGAAATACGGTGTCCGTTCGATCGCGCGCGCGAGTCGAAGACGCGCTTCGGCCGTGTCCCCGTAGCTGGCTGCGAGTCGGGCGAGGTTCAGCTGGGCCTCGGGCCGTTCGGCGTCGTTCTCGAGGGCCGACCGGTACTCGCGCAACGCGCGCGCGAGCGCGGATCGTGTCGCGGTCGAGAATGCGTTTGCCGGTACGTCCGCGAGCGCCGCAGCCGCCTCCGTGCGAATCGCGCGCCGCGCATGTTCGACGAGCGGCGACAGCAGGCGCGCACGGATCGCCGGCGGGCGGGTCGCAGCGAGGTCGATCAGACCGAGCAGCTCGAGCTCGTTCGCTTCGCGCAGCGCGCCGGCGAGCGCGCCGGCGTCGATTCCACTCGGCCCTTCCTCCGCCAGCCGCCGCCAGGCGCTCGCCCGCACGATCGCAGGCTGGCTGCGATCGCGGGCCAGCTCCAGCCACGGATCCGGACCTGCGCGCCGCTGTCCGTCGCGCACCAGCCGCTCGCTCCAATGACGGGTCGCGGGCCGCGCGTCGCCCCATGACGCGATCCGGCGACTCGCCCAGGCGGGGCTCCGTTCGGGATGGCACGTACGGCAGACATCCGGCGCGCCGAGCACGGCGGAGATCTCCGGTCGCGGAACGGGGAAGGCGTGATCCCGTCGGGCGTCGATCTGCATGTACGTGCGCGCCGGCATATGGCAGTCGATACAGGCCCCGCCGTCGCCCCCGGAGCCCTCCGACTCGGCGTGGCCGCGGTGGGTCGGCACGTCGTAGGCCTCGGCAGAATGGCAGCCCAGACAGAGGGCACGACCCGAACGCCGGAGCGAGAGCGTATGCGGCTCGTGACAGTCCGAGCAACGCACACCCGCTGCATACATCCGACTCTGAAGGAACGAGCCCCAGACGTAGACCTCATCGCGGATCTGGCCGTCCTCGAAATAGAGCCCGGGATCGAGGAGCCGAGGTCGATGGCCGTCGAGGAAGCGATCGTCGACGGCGGGCGGATCGAGCAGGCGTGCGCGACGCGAATGGCAGCTCGCACAGAGCTCGATCTCGACCGCCTGTCCGGAGGGCGCGTCGCGCGCTTCGATCGAGTCGTCCGAGGACTGCGCGGCGATTCGCGCGCCCGGACCCAGTCGCCATCGCTCGGGCCGGGCGACTTCGAAGCTGATGGGTAGGCCGGATTCGGATCCGGATGCGACCCGACCGTCGTCCCCTTCGCTCGAAGCGACGAGTGCGACGTGGCGCGAGCCCGGGCCATGACATGCCTCACAACCCACGTCGAGCTCGGCCCACCGCGTCTGATAGCGATTCCCTTCGACGTCGAAGCCCTTTTCGAGATGCGTCGAGTGGCAGGCCGCACATTGACTGTTCCAGCTGAAGGCCAGGCCATCCCAATGCAACGGGTCCGCCGGCGGCGTCCGCTCATCGGGAAGCAGATCGAAGAAACGCTGTCCCCCGTGCTCGCTCGGCCGCGTGTCCCATGCGATCGGCAACACCTGACGCCGCCCGGCCGGCCGCGTGACGAGCCATTGCTCGAGCGGCGAGACCCCGAAGCTGTGGCTCACCCGCAAGCGCTCGGGCGATCCTCCGGACTCGCTCGTCTCGACGAAGAATGTGTCGCCATCGCGAATGAAGCGGAAGGATTGGCCGTCACGTCGTACGACCCGACCGTCGAAGGGCGCGAGCACGCTCTCAGGGGTGGCCACTTCGATGGCACGGTCGTGATGGGAGTTGCGGAAGGCGTTCGCTTGCTCGGCATGGCAGCCCGCACAGCGGGCGGTTCCGACGAATTCGGCCCGGGTGCCCGATCGCATGGCCTCGACCCTCTGGCCCGGTGGCGTCTCACGCGCACCGGACGCCTCGGATTCGACCCGCTCCGCGTGATCTCCGTCGCCGGCACGACAGCCGCTCGTCCCGGCGGCGAGCAGGCTCGCCAGGCCGATCGACAGTCCGAACGCGACCCGACAGGGCCTCGTACGTGAGCAGAGCGGTCTCCTCACCGGCGTCCCCTCGCCTCCCTCGAGTGCGCAGCCGGCGCCCGTGCCCCTTCGCCCCGCGCGCAGCACGGTCGCAGAGCGGTGTAACACGCGCAATTCGATCGCCGGCTGCGCATGGAGTCGACCGGACGGCGCGTTCGGGGATGCCACGCGCGGCCAGCGCGCGTAACCAGGGCGACCCGCCCTCCGTACCCCCCCTCGGTGCTTTCCCTTCCGCGTTCCAGCTGGCGTGCGCCGTCGATCGCAGAAATCGAAGGAGCGTCCACCCGAGGCCGAGCATGCAGGAAGGTTCTTCGAACACGCGCTATATCGAGTCGCTCGTCGCAAGTCTGAGACCGGTCCGACCCGTGCGAGCGACACGACACGTCTTCGCGACCTGGCTCGCGGTCGCCGGGCTCGCGGTCCTCCTCGTTTTCTTCGTCGCCCATCTGATCACGCCAGAGGTCGCGCTCAGCTTTCGCTCGCCGTGGGCCGCCAGCAGTGTGCGCGGGCTCAGAAACCTCGCCGAGCTCCTGGTCGCGCTCGGGGCCGGAGCTGCCGCGGCCACGGCCAGCTTCGAGCTCGGCCTGCCCGGATCGCGCCATGCGCGACCCCTGACTGTGGCCGCCGCAATGCTCGCGTTCGGCTGGGTGCTGCTCGTCGTTTCGGGGGAGACGCACGTGAGCACCGCCGCCAGCGTCGAAAAACGCAGCCACTGCTTCATCGAATCGCTCGTGATGGCGACCCTCGGCTGCGGCGCCGGCCTCGTGCTGCTCGCACGGCGGGTCGTGCTCGCGCCCGCCTGGGCGGGAGGACTGATGGGCGCGGCATCGGCGGCGCTGCCCGCGATCGCGATGCAGCTCGCCTGCACGACGATGCCTGCGCACGCGCTTCGCTTCCACCTCTCGCCGATCGTCCTGATCGCGGCGGGCGGCGCACTCGCAGGCGGCTGGCTCTCTCGCCTGCGCTGAGCCGTGTGCCGGACCACGGTTCGCGCCGCTCGGCCCGTTCGTGCACAATGACCCCGAGGAGGTTGCCCGCCATGCCCGCATCCATCCCCCGGCTTGCCGCCGATCGTCCGAATCGGGAAATCATCGCCGCACTCGAAGAATCGGGCGCGGTGATCGTCGGGGGATTGCTCGACGACGGACTCGTCACGCGATTCAACCGCGAGCTCGATCCGATCTTCGACCGTCTCGATCCCGATCGGGAATTCGTGAACCCGGCCGTCGCCTACTTCTTCGGTAAACGGACCCGCCACCTCACGGGCGTCGCAGCGCATTCGCGTGTCTTCAGCGACGAGATCCTGCCCCACCCGACCTTCGCCGAGATCTGCGACGGGATCCTCGGCAAGAACGGCGCCAGCGTCATCCTCAATATCGCCCACGTCATGGATCGTGGTCCCGGTGCCGAGCGGCAGCTGCTCCATCGCGACGAAGACGTCTGGCCCCATCTTCCCCAGCCGCATGCCGAGGTCCAGCTCGCCTCGGTGATCGCGCTCGAGCCGTTCGACGAAGAAAACGGCGCCACGTGCATCGCGCCGGGCAGCCATCGCTGGCCCCGCGATCGCGAGCCCCGCGAGGACGAGATTGCGATCGCGGCGATGCAGCCCGGCGACGCGGTCGTCTACCTGGGCTCGGCGATCCACGCCGGCGGCACCAACTCGACCCGCGATCGCGGGCGACGGGGAATGCACGTGTCCTTCTGCGTCGGCTGGCTGCGCACGGAGGAGAATCAATACCTGAGCGTGCCGCTCGAACGGGTACGACAGATGCCGAGCCGATCGCAGGCGCTGCTCGGCTATGCGGCACACGACGCGATCGCCGACGGCGGCGGCTATCTCGGTACCGTCGACCTCGTCGATCCGATCGACCTGCTCGAACGCGACCGTCTTTGACCAACGGACAGGACCAGCGGCCAGGACCAGCCGGCGAGGACCAGCGACCGACGACCGACGCGGGCGGATGCCATGCACGCCCATCGCGCGCGAGCGGCTCCACCGCTCGCACGATCCGCGCGAACGCGGCGGATTCCAACCGTTGCGAGGTTGCCCCACGCCTCGGGTCGATCCGTATGGACCCAGCGGCGTTCGTCGAGGGGTTGCTCCGCTCCGTGAACTAGCGGATCGTCGAAGGTCGCGTGATCGGCCGATGCTCGTTCGCGGGCAGCTCGAGGAGATTCGCATGGCGCAGTATTCGCATCTTCGCGTGGCGGTGATCGGCGCCGGACCCGCAGGTCTCGCGGCCGGTCGCGAGCTGCTCACGCGTGGCTTCGACCACTTCACGATCTTCGAGAAATCGGATGCCGTCGGCGGCACGTGGCATCAGCACTCCTATCCCGGCCTGACCTGCGACGTGAAGGCCGCCGCCTATACGTTTTCCAGAGCGGGCGATCCCGGCTGGTCGCATACGTTCGTGACGCAGCGGGAGATCGAGGCCTACCTGCAGCAAAGCGCCCGCGAATTCGGTCTCGACAAACACCTGCGGATCCAGACCGAGATCGTCGCAGCACGCTATCAGCCCGACGGCATCTGGCAGCTCGAAACCGCCGCGGGCGAGCTCGCCGAGTTCGACGTCGTGATCAACGCGATGGGCAACCAGCACACGCCGCTCTATCCCGAGATCGAAGGCCTGAACCGCTTCGCGGGGCCTTCCTGGCATTCGACCGAGTGGAATCACGACGTGCCGCTCGCCGGAAAACGGATCGCCATCGTCGGTTCCGCCGCGGCCGCTGTGCAGATCGTCCCGGAGCTGGCCAAGATCGCGGCACAGCTCCACGTGCTCCAGCGCTCGCCGAACTGGATCCTGCCCCGCGGTCGCAAGCCCTACTCCCGCTTCGCCCGGGCGCTGCTCGCGTTGTCCCCCGTGCGCCGCATCCACCGCGCCTTCCACCACAAGCTGCTGCACCTGGCGGACGGCGCCTTCGAAAACGGCCACAAGACTCAGCAGCGGGCCGAGGCGATCGGTCGCCGGCACATCGAAGAATCGATCACCGATCCGGCACTTCGCACCCTCGTCACGCCGAGGTCGCCCTTCGGCTGCAAGCGCCCGCTCATGTCCGACGACTTCTACCCCGCGCTCGAGCAGGCCAACGTCAACCTCGTTCCGGCGGCCGCCGCCTCGGTCGACGAGAAGGGCCTGACGACGGCCCATGGCCAGTATCTCGAGGTCGACGTGATCATCTACTGCACGGGCTATCGCGTGATGGATTTCGAGCGGATCGAGGTGACCGGTCGAGGCGGCCACTCACTCGCCAAGCGAATGGAGGAAGCGCCCGAAGCCTATGTTGGCCTCGCCGTCCCCGACTTTCCCAACTACTTCTTCGCCCTCGGCCCGAATGCCCTGATTCCGTCCACCTCCTATTTCGATGCCGCCGAGATCAATCTGCGCTGTATCGTCCGGCTGCTCCGCGAGAAGGAGGCGGCTTGCGCTCGCGCGATCAGCGTCAAGCGCACCGCCCATCGCGCCTACAACGAGTGGCTGCGGGAGGAGCGGCAGCGCTACGCCTGGGGTCTCGAGAGCTGCGCGAGCTACTACCGGACGCCGACGGGCCACACGCCCTTCCTGTTTCCCGGCAGCTACGAGACGTACAAGCAACAACGCCTCGACGCCGGCCTGCACGATTTCGAGCGCTTGTAGAGCACGGCTCGGCCGCGACGAACGCGAGTGGACGGCCCGCGTCGAACGCGACGGTCGGCGTCAAGCCCAGCCGAAGCGTTCGATCAGCACGTCGAGCACGAGTCCGAGCAGGAACCACATGCTGTAGCGCCGCGTGAACCAGAACGCGGCGCCGACGAACCAGAGCGGCCAGACACCTTCGGGCATGTCGCGCGGCGCCGAGTCCGGCCTCGGCTTCGAGAAGACTCGAAAGACGCGACCGAGGGATGTCATGGAGAGAAAGCTCACCAACACGACCGGGTGAAAGAAGCCCGTGTAGACGAGATAGGCGATCACCGGATACTGGGCGAGCAGCAAGCCGACCGTCACGCGCCGCGACCACGCCTCGCCGAGCAGGACGGGCAGTGTCCGGATCTGCTTCGCGTGATCGAAGGCGAGCTTATCCGTGTGCTTGCCGAAGCGGACGGCCGTCGGTCCGAGGGCATAGGCGAAGCTCGCAATCGCGACGGGGTGACTCCAGGTCCCCGTGATCACGAGATAGCTCCCACCCACCATCAACGGTCCCCAGACGAGCAACACGGCCGGCTCGCCGAGGCCGACGTACTTGAGCGGATAGGTGTAGAAGAGTACGAAGAAGAGCCCGACGAGCAGCAGCGCCAGGACGACGCCGCCGCGTGGTGAGACGAAGACCAGATAGCCGCCGATCGCCAACGCGAGCAGACCGGTCAGGGCTGCGTAGGTCGCCAGCTGGCTGGCGCTCAGGAAACCGTCCTCGACGGTCTGGGGCCCGTATTGCGTCCGGAAATAGTTTCCCCGATCGACGCCCTTCCAATGATCAGTGAGGTCGTTCAGCAGATTGTTCGTCGCATGCGCGAGGCACAGGCCGAGGGTCACGAGCACGAAGAGCAGGGGATCGAACGCACCGGCCTTGAACGCGAGCACCCCCGCATAGGCGGCCGAGGTGAACGTCATCACCAGCACGGCTGATCGCGACGCGACGAGCCAACGAGAGACCCAGTCGAGCGCGTCCCAATCGGCCTTCGAGATGCGCGGCATCGAGCTGAGCGCCCGACCCCACATCGCCACGTCCGGAAGATTGGGCATCGCGTGACTCCTCAGGGGCCTTCGCAAGCCGGCTCACCCTTCACGGGCCCGACGATCTCGTCGAGTCCGGCGGAAGAGCGTAGGCCACGACGAAGTCCCCCGGCTTCGTTCCGAGCGTCCCGTGTCCTCCCGCGGCGATCACCACGAACTGCCGACCCCCGGGCCGGACACGATAGGTGAGGGGCGTTGCCTGCCCGCCGGCCGGGAGTCGCGCGCGCCAGAGCAGCTCACCCGTCTCGACGTGATAGGCGCGCAGGTATCGGTCCATGCTCGCGCCGATGAAGACCAGCCCGCTCGCCGTGACGATCGGGCCACCCATGCTCGGCAGGCCGAGATCGAGCCCGAAGGGAACGAAGCGCAGCATGTCCCGCGTGCTGCCGAATGGGATCTCCCAGCGCTTCTCGCCCGTCTCGAGACTGACGGCCATCAGGCTGCCCCAGGGCGTGGGCGTACAGGGTACACCGAGCGGCGAGAGCAGGATCTCCTGCTCGATCGCATAGGGCGTGCCCGCCTGCGGGCTCCGGCCGAGGTGCCGAGCCGACGCCCCGGTTCGTGCCGGGGCCTCGCTCGGAACGAGCGTGTGGACCTGCGCCATCCGATTCTGATTGAGCACGAGGAGACGTCGCGTGGGATCGAACGCCATGCCGCCCCAGTTCACCCCGCCTGCCACGCCCGGGTACTGCAGGCTGCCCTGCAGGCTCGGCGGTGTGAAGATGCCCTCGTTTCGTAGGGCTGCGATCCGATCCCGACACGCACCCCGATCCCAGGGCGTGAAGCCGAAGGCGTCGGCGGGATCGAGTCTCTGCGGATGGAGCGGTGCGGGAAAGGTCGGGAAGGGCTGCGTCGGCGACGTACGCTCGCCGGGCACGTCGCTCTGGGGAACGGCGCGCTCTTCGACGGGATAGAGCGGCTGCCCGTCGTCGCGACCGAGCAGGAAGACATGGCCCATCTTCGTCGCCTGTGCGACGGCCGGAAGGCTGCGCCCGCTCCGCACGACGTCGAGCAACATCGGCTGCGACGCAACGTCGTAGTCCCAGAGATCGTGATGGACGGTCTGGAAGCGCCAGGCAGGACGACCGGTCGTGACGTCGAGCGCCACGACCGAGCTACCGTAGTAGTCGAGGCCGTCTCGCAGACCGCCGAAGAAGTCGGGACTCGCATTGCCGAAGGGGACGAAGACCAGTCCGCGGTCGGAATCGAGCGAGAAGGTCGACCAGGCATTCGGTGTACCGCGGTGGAAGCGGTGGTCCGCGTCCGATGCGGGCGGCGGCGTGCCCGGCGGTACCGGATCGAAGGCCCAACGAAGCGCGCCCGTGCGCGTGTCGTAGGCGCGGATGACACCACCCGGCGCATCGACACGTTGGTTGTCGCGCACCATCGCGCCCGTCACGACCAGATCGCCCGCGATCGTCGGTGCCGAGGTCATGTACATCTCGCCGGGGCGCACCTCGCCCATGCCGGCACGCAGCTCGACGCGCCCGGCACGCCCGAAGTCCATGCAGGCCCGGCCCGTCTGGGCGTCGACCGCGTAGAGGCCCGCGTCGAGCGTCCCCATGAAGATCCGCTCGCGGCAGGAACGCCGCGACCCGGACCCTGCGTCGGGCTCGCCCACCGCCTCACGCCAATACGCCACGCCGCGACAGGTCTTGGTCATATCGCCCTCGATCCGGGGACGCGCATCGAAGACCCAGCGCGGCCGTCCCGTTTCGGCATCCAGGGCGACCAGCCGACTGAGCGGAGAGCAGAGGTAAAGCGTGTCGCCCGCGAGAATCGGCGTGGCCTGAAAGGCGGTCTTGCCGACCTCCGGCCGCTCGCGCGGATCATCGCCGGTGCGGTAGATCCAGGCGCGCTCGAGCCGCTCGACGTTGCTGGGCGTGATCTCGACGAGCGGGGAGTAGCGCCGGCCGCCCGGATCCCCGCCATAGGTCGGCCAGCCCGCGACCTCCGACGCAGCCGCGACCGCGGCCTGCCTGTTCGTCGCGGAGGGATCGGCCATGGCCGCGACCGGGAGGCCCGCGACCGCCATCCCTACCCGGAAGAGCCACGACGCGCCGAATCGGGCCGTCGAACGCGAGAGCTGACGATTCCGTACGCGACGCAGCTCCATCGGCGACTATTCGGCCCCCGCCGGCTGGCTCGTGTCGCCCCGCGCCAGGAGCGCGTCGCGCTCGAACGACGGCGCCCCGTCGGGGTCGATACGCAGGACGTTCGGCACGCCGCCTTCGATCTGCCAGGTCGGTCCGTTCGAGTTCGAGGTCCAGACGCGACCCCGGGCGTCGAAATCGACCTCTCGCGTATAGGTCACACGCGTCGGCAGGGGGTAGATCGTGAAGCGTTCCGCCTCGGGCTCGAAGCGGATCATCGTGTCGCTATTCGTTCCGCAGATCCAGACGTGGTCCGTTCCCGGCTGGACGGCGAGCGCGTAGGGCGTCTCGCTTCCGAGCGGCTCGATCGGCAAAGGCCAGCTGCGAAAGCGCCGCGTCCCGGGATCGAAGTGGGCGATCAGGCTCTCGGAGAAGCTCGGGATCCAGAGACCCCCCTTCGAATCGAAGCGCAGCCTTCGCGGGGTCTCGAAGGGCGTCTCGACCATTTCGTAGTCGAAGCGATCGGGATCGATCCGACCGATCCGACGCTCGTTCAGCTGACTGAACCAGACGCCGCCGTCGGGTGCGATATCGATTCCGTAGGGAACGGGCAGCTTGATCCCGTCGCCGTCGGCCGCTGCACCGCGAATGTCGATTACGCGCCCGAGCTTGAGGAAGAGCGGCGTCAGGCGCAGGATCACGGCCTGACCGAACGTGCGAGCGGGCAGCCGGATATGCCGCTGCTCGTTCGTCGCGGGATCGAACATCCCGACGTGGTTGGTCGCGGCCATCGTGTACCAGATGCGCCCCCGCGCGTCGAAGCGCAGCGTATGCGGATAGATGCCGGCCTCGACCTCGTGGATCTCGAACGACTCCGATTCCGGGTCGAAGCGCGCGAGCTGGTTGCCGCGTGCGAGCGTGATCCAGATCGAGCCGTCGGACGCCGTCTGGAGCGAGTGCGGCGCGACATGCGAGTTCGACGTCGAAGTCTCTCGCGTCGAGCTCGCAAAGACGCCACCCGGCGGCAGGTCGCCGCGGGGCAGCCGCCAGGAGTGGCGCAGACCGCCCGGCTCGCTCAGATCGAGCCGATGCAGCTGATCCTGCGGGGCGTCGACGGAGTAGATGCGGCCGTCGGGATGCACCATCACGTCGTGCTGGGTCGAGGCTCGCCCCCCGAGCGGCCACTCCTCGATCACGACCCGTGCTGCTCGCGGCGTGATCTCGATCCGCGAGGCCGCGGCAAAATCCCCCGCGACCAACGCGGCCACGGCGCGATCGGGCGCATAGGCCTCGATGAAGATCGCGGGCAGCTTCTCGCGCAGCGAACGACTGATCATGGCGCCGCGGGTGCCCATCAGCCGGATCAGCTTGCGCCACTGGTCGGCCGTGCGCGGGCGTCTCGTGGCCCAGTTTCCCTGCTGGTGGCAGTACGTGCATTGCTGCTTCAGCTCGGCCCGTTCGGCTGGATCGTCGATCCGGGAGAGCACGAGGTCGTACCAATGATTCGCGGGCAGCTGGGCGGCGACGTCCTCGGCCTCGGTCTGTGGCACCATCTCGATCTCGAGCCGCTGCGCCGCTCGACCGGGCCCTTCCGGCCGCAAGTCTTCGATTCGCCGATCCCGCCAGCCGACGCGCCGCACGCGGATCGCGAAGCGTTCATCGCGCGGCAGGGCGGGTGAGAGGAACCGCCCGGCCACGTCGCTGTAGACGGTGATGCGATGGACCGGGTCGCCGTGCTCGAAGCTGACCAGCGCGTGCGGGACCGGACTTCCCTGCGAGACGACGCGACCGCCGAAACGAGGCGCCGCGCTCGCTTCGTCCGCCTCCCCGGCTACGGTCTCGAGAGCGAAGGCGAGTGAAGCCACGAGCACGGCAATCCGGAGGCCGAACGTGAGGCGGGCGAACGCATGCGCCGGGATTCCGTCGGTCGGATCGACGCGCCAGCCGGCGCGACGCGGCTCGCCGCCCTTCGTCCCTGGCTGGTTGCCCATCGAGTCTGCCCCTCCGCGCAAGCCTAGCAACCAGCGACGCGCTTCGAACCGTCGCCGGATCTCCACCGCGATCGGATCCGCCGGCGTCTTCGCTCGCACGCTCACGCTCGCGAGCGCCGTCGCGATCGCGCTCGCCCTCGTCGGCAGCGCCGGCTGCGGCACGCGCGTCGACCCGAAACGGGCTGCGCAGGATTCGCGTTTCGAGGTGCCCCAACCCGCACGGGCGCCCGACGATCTCGTGATCACGCTCGAGTTCGGTGATCAGGCCGACCTCGACCTCTACGTCACGGATCCCACCTCGGAGACGGTCTATTTCGGGAACGCGCCGAGCCGGGGCGGCGCCTGGCTCGATCGCGACGCACGTTGTGATGCGCCGGCGCCGCGACGCGAGGTCGTGCGCGTACGGCGACCCGCGGTCGGCACGTATCGCGTGGGTGTCGACTACAACCGATCCTGTCGTTTTCGGAGGCGCCCGGCCGCGTACCGCCTCGTCGTGACTACCGAGCGCATTCGCTTCGAACGAACGCGAACGGCCCAGCCGCTCGACTTCGATCCGCTCGCGCTCGAGTTCGAGTTCGATCCGGCGGCAGGCCTACGGCCTACGCGCCAACACGACTGAGTGCCGCAATCCGCCCCGTCCGGGGCGCACCGTCTCGACCCGAAATCCCCGGCGACGTAGACGCGCCTCGAAGCCCCGGTCGGGCGCCTCGACCCAGACACCCAGCACACCCCCCTTCGCGAGCGCGCACCAGGTCCGCTCGATCGCAACGGTGCCGTAGAGCGGATCGCTTCTCGCGTCGGTACCGGCGTGCGGCCCCTCGAAGAGATCGATCGCGATCGCGTGGTAGACTCCACCAGCCTGCGCCGCGTCTTCGATACACCCCGCGACGTCGCGCAAGACGACCTCGACGCGATCGTCGTCGAGCACGTGATCGTTCAGCGTCGCGAGCGGCCCACTCGCCCAGTCCCGCACCACGGCGTGCAGCTCGGCCACGACCACGCGAGCCTCGCTCGAGAGCGTCGGCAACACCGCCCGCAAGGTGAGCCCCATACCCAGCCCGCCGATCAGGACGCGTGCAGCCCGTGGCAGGCCGGCACAGGTGCGCGTCCCGAGGACCTCCTCGGAACGACTCTGGCGACTGTTCATCAGCACGCGGCCGTCCAGGCAGATCAGGAAATCTCCGTCGCCACGCCGACGAAGCTCGAGCAAACCGTCCGGCGTCTCGGCACGCTCGAGCGTGAGCCAGGGCCTGGTCAAGCGACTCGCTCCACGCCGCCGCTACTTCGCCTTCTTCTTGTTCTTGTGCTTCTTGCCCTTGCCGCGTTTCGCGTCCGGCTTACTCGTCTTGCCGGCCTTGCCAGGAGCTCCCGCTTGCGCGGCCCCCTTGACCCGCTCGGATCCGCCGCGCGCGGCCCGCTTCGACTCCCGGGACCGGCGCAGCACTTCCTGCGCATCGAGATGATCCTCGCCCGCCCGAGCGAGGTATTCGTCGTAGCTGCCGACGAAGTCCTGCACGCCCTCGGGCGTGATCTCGACGATGCGTGTCGCCAGCTCGTTCACGAACCATCGATCGTGGGACACGAACAGATACGTTCCCTCGTAGGCCTTGATCGCCGTCACGAGCGCCTCGATCGCCTCGAGATCCAGGTGATTCGTCGGCTCGTCCATGACCAGGACATTCGGCTGCTCGACCGATAGCCGCGCGAACATCATTCGCGCAGCCTCGCCGCCCGACAGTGCCTCGAGCTTCTTCTTGCTCTCGTCACCCGAGAAGAGAACCGCCGCGAGCTGGCCCTTGACGAAGCCGATTCCCTGGGCGGGACAGAACTGCGCGAGCCAATCCGACAGGCTCTGCCGAGCGGAACCGATCTGCTGCTTGTGATCCTGGGCGACATAGCCGGGCCGCGTCTCGTAGCCCCACTCGACCGTCCCTGCGTCGGCCGTGAGATCGCCCACCATGATCTTGAGCAGGGTCGATTTCCCGATTCCGTTCGGGCCGATGATCGCGACGCGCTCGCCTCGCTGGACGACGAGGTCGATCCCGTCGAGTACGACGAGGTCGCCGTAGGCCTTGCGGATGCCGGCGAGCTCGATCACCTGCTTGCCACTCGGACGCTGCTGACGAAAGTTGAATTTCGGATAGCGGCGCGAGCTCTCGGGCAAGGGCTCGATCTCGATCCGGTCGATCGCCTTCAGCTTGCTCTGGGCCTGCCGCGCCTTCGAGGCCTTGGCGCGAAAGCGCTCGACGAACGCCTTGTGGTCGGCGATCTCGCCCTCGCGCTTCGCGATCTCTGCCTCGCGCCGTTCGCGCTCCTCCCGCTTGGCCCGCACGAATCGCGCGTAGTTCCCGGGATACGCCTTGATCGTGTCGTAGTCGACGTCGACGATCGTGGTGGCGACCGTATCGAGGAAACGGTGGTCGTGCGAGATCAGCAGGGCCACGCCCCGGTAGCTCTCCAGGAACTGCTCGAGCCAGCGGATCGAGAGAATGTCGAGGTGGTTGGTCGGCTCGTCGAGCAGGAGCGCGTCGGGCTCCGAGGCGAGCACTTGTGCGAGCAGCACGCGCAGCTTGAAGCCACCCGAGAGCGTCGAGAGCGGCTGGTCGTGCAGCGCGCTCGCGATGCCCAGCCCCTCGAGGATCTCGCCCGCGCGCGCCTCCAGGCCATAGCCGTCCGCCTGCAGGATGACGTCCTCGAGCTCCGCGTAACGATCGCCGTCGAAATGATCCTCGGCCGCCGCCAGGATCTTCTCCTTCTCGGCCATCGCCGCCCAGAGCGGCTCGTTGCCCATCATCACGACGTCGACGATGCGCTCCTGCTCGTACTGGAAATGATCCTGCTCGAGCACGCCGAGCACGGCACGTTTCGGAATCGAGATCTCGCCGTCGCTCGCGCTCTCCTCGCCCGTCAGGATCTTGAGCAGCGTCGACTTGCCGCAGCCGTTCGCACCGACGATGCCGTAGCGCTCGCCGCGATTGAACTGCAGCGACACGTTCTCGAAGAGCACGCGATCGCCGTAATATTTCGAGAGGTTTGCGAGCGAGATCATCTTCCTGACGAGCCGAGCGGGTACGGGCGCGCAGAGCCTAGTCGGCCCCGGCGCCGAATACCAATCGCGCCGCGCCGCGGTCGATGTCGACGCCCGTTACGCGGAGCGGCGCGCGGGACGGGTCGTGCTCAGCCGCCCTCGCCCACGGGCGACCGCAGCGCCTCGACGAGGATGGCGAGAGCGTCGCGAGAAAGGATCAGACGGTCGCGTCGCAGCTCGATCACGGCCCGCAGGACGGCGAAGAAATGCGAGCGCCGGCGTGGATAGAGCTCGTCGAGCTTCGCTCGAAGTACTCGGCCGATGGATCCCAGGAAGGCGCGGTATCGAAGCCCGCCGTCGAGTTCCACCACTCGACGACGACGGTCCCATTGAAGCGACGCGGGTCGACGGGTCGCCGCACGATCAATCGCGTCGTATAGGGGACGTCCTCCTCGATCGCGACGATGTCGGTCGGACCGAGCGGCGGATCGTTCGCGTAGCTGAAGAGCGTCGACGCGCCGAAGCAGGCCGAGAATCGCATCGAACCCCTCCTCGAGCAGCGAGGGCGCCGCTTTCGATCGCACCCTCCCACACGACCCGTCTGCGGTCAACCGATTCCCGCACCCAGGGGCGGTCGGATTCGCCCTCACCTGTCGGCCAAACGACTGGGCGACGCCCGAGAGGTACACGCCGACGGCGCATCGCGCCCCCTGTGACCAAAGCGCGCTCCGCGACGTAGATCCGGATCGGAGGTTCGACGATGCTCCTGCTCCTGGTCTCGGCCGCCCTCGCCCTCGCCTTCGCCAACGGGGCCAACGACAACTTCAAGGCGACCGCGACGCTCTACGGCAGTCGCAGCCTCGACTATCGCGGTGCACGCTGGCTGGCGACCGCCGCGCAGCTCTCGGGCTCACTCGCCAGCGTCTTCCTCGCGGATCGCCTCCTGCGCGCATTCGGCGGCAAGGGGCTGGTCCCGCCCGAGACCGTCGGCGACCCGGGCTTCCTGGTCGCCGTCGGGGCCGGTGCCGCGGCGACCGTGCTGCTCGCGACGCGCGTCGGCCTGCCGGTCTCGACGACGCATGCACTGGTCGGCGGTCTGGTCGGCGCGGGGCTCGCACTCGCACCCGACGCGTTGTCGTGGAGCGCCCTCGGCGGGAGCTATTTCGCGCCGTTGCTGGTCAGCCCCTGCCTGGCGCTCGCCGCTGCGGCCGTCAGCTACCCCGCCGCCCACCGGCTGCGCCGGCGCTCCGGTGCCGAGCCCTGCATCTGCCTGGGCGAGTCGCTCGAGCCCGTGCAGACGCAGGCGGGTGGCGGGCTCGTACTCGCACGCACGGGCCTACAGCTCACGGTCGACGAGGCCGCGCGTTGCCGCGAGATCTACACCGGGCGCGTGCTCGGCCTCTCCCTGCATCCGATCATCGACGCGGCCCATCGCACCTCGGCCTTCCTGCTCGGCTTCGCCCGCGGATTGAACGACACGCCGAAGATCCTCGCCTTGCTCGTCGCAGCAGGCTGGTCGGGACTCCCACCACGCCTCTCACTCGCGATCATCGCGAGCGCCATGGCCCTCGGCGGCTTCTTGCGCGCACGTCGCGTCGCAGAGACTCTCTCCCATCGGATCACGGCCCTCTCCCAGGGCCAGGGCCTGCTCGCGAACTCGATCGGCAGTGGCCTCGTGATCGGCGCGTCCCTGCTCGGGTCCCCCGTCTCGACCACGCACGTCTCGACCGGAGCGCTGTTCGGGATCGGGCTCTGGAACGACACGACCGACTGGAAGCTGGTGTCGGGCATCGCCGCCGCCTGGCTGGGCACGCTTCCGCTTGCCGGCGCGATCGCGGGGGCCATCGCGACCCTCTCGCGCGGCGTCGCGGGCTGAATCCCCCTGCTCCGAACGTCGCCGTGGCACGTCGAGCTGTCCGCTTCGACGCAACGCACGGCGAACCGCGGGCGACGAAGCGCTCAGAGTCGCTGTGCCGACAGCGTCTCGATCGAGATCGAATAGCCGAGCCCGCCGTGCTCGAGCGTCGCTCGGCGCGGAACGTCCGACTCGAGGAGTCGATCCACGAAGCGCACGACGATCGAGCCACGCTCCGGCTGTGCCGGCCACCAGAATCGCCGCTCCGCGAGTCGACCGTCGCGTCGTCGCTCGGCGATCGCGACCGCCCCCCGGCGACCGGAGCGCTCGCAATTCCCACAAGCCGCGGCTTGCTCGAGCCAGGGAAAGAACACGCGCTGGACGTCGGCCAGGATGAAGGCGGGCTCGAAGGGCAATGCGCGATCCGTCCGATTCTCGAACGCGACGCCGTCCCGATCGAGCCGGAGCGAGAATCCGACCCGGCTCATCGGCCCGAGCCCGAGCAGCGTGAGAGCGTCGCCCCGCTTCTGCAGCACCGCGTCGAAGCGCTCCTCGCGCTCGTCCCAGCGGATCGCGACCCGCTGACGAAGCAGCCAGTCTCCCTCGAGCGCGGCGACGGGCAGCAGCTCACTCACCACGTCGGCCACAGCGGCTGCGGGATCCGGCGGCGGCGCGACGGGCTCCCGCTTCGCGAGCGTGCCGCACGCGAGGACCGCGACCGACACGCACGACACCCACACCCATGGCGCAAGAAGCGCGCGGCGCCCCCGAGCTTGCACGCGCGACGCAAGACCGCTCACGAAGCCCCCTCCCTCCGCCGCTCCGGCGCGATCAGGACGAGGGCGGTCGGTGCGAGCAGCAGACTCGTCGCGATTCCGACGGCCGAGGTGAGCCCGAGATCGGCGAGCACCGGGTGCTGCGAAATCGACAGTAGCCCGAACGCGACGACCGTCGAGACGCAGGCGAGCAAAGCGCCCGTCAATGCAGCGGCCACGTGTCGCGCATCCGACTCGTCGTGGGCGTCGACCAGAAAGACGCTGTAGTCGACGCCCATGCTGACGACGAAGAGAAGCGCCGTCAACGAGATCAGGTCGAGCCCGCGCCCGGCCAACGCGAGCACCGAGACGGTCGAGCCGGCTGCGATGACCGAGGGGACGAAGGCGACGAGTGTGCGGCGGACCTCGCGATAGCGGATCGCGAGCAGCACGAGCACGGCGAGCAGACCCCAGGCGAGCAGCCGTCCGGTGCTCGCCTGGTACTCGAGCTGCGCCTGCTCGAAGAGATCGCTCTGGCGCAGGAACATCGCGCCCTCCAGGTCTTCCAATCGAGCCTCGAGCGCGGCCGGATCCGAGACGCCGTGCAGGAACGTGAGGAAGGCGACGCGATCGCCGAGCGACACTCGGTGGGAACGGACGAGCGAAGCGAGCGGCGTCGCCAGCAGGTCCGCGAATCGAAGCGGCTCGGGCAGCGGCGCCTCGAGGCTCTCGAGGTACGGATCGAAAGCGCCCGGCGTGAAGCCTGCCGCCTCGGACTCGCGACGCAGTCGCTCGGACAATCCGGGGTCCGCTCTCGCGAGTCGGGCGATCGCCGCCTGCCGCGCGGGACTCGGTAGCAGG
The DNA here is from genome assembly GCA_965223565.1 of Myxococcota bacterium. GTDB lineage: Bacteria > Myxococcota_A > UBA9160 > UBA9160 > UBA4427 > UBA4427. The sequence continues at coordinate 336,653 of CBDCWV010000017.1, forward strand.
GAGGCCAGGCTGCGACGCGCTTCGAGCTCGCCGGCTTCGATCGCGGCACGCAGCCGCGCGTCGACGCGATCGTTCACCTCGAGCGCTGTCGCTTCGTCCGGGCCACTCGCGACGACGAAGCGCATCTGCTCGAAAGGCGCGACCTTCTGCTGGACCCGCGCATCCTCCGCGAGGAGCGCCGGATCCATTCGTCCCATGCTCGCCAGGTCGGGATTCCAGCGCGCGCGGGGCAATCCCAATGCGCAGAGGGCGAGCGCGACGAGTGGCAGGGCGATCAGGCCGGCGCGGTGATCGCGCAGCCAGTGGAAGCCGCGCAGGACGCCCGAGACGAGGCGCGCGCGCGGCTCGACGGGGATGACCCGGTCGGGAATCAGCGCCGGCACGAAGCCCAGCGTCGTCAGGAAGGCTGCGGCGATCCCGACGACCGCGAAGCACGCGACCTCGCGCAGTCCCGGCAGATGGCTGCCCGAGAGCGCCAGGAAGCCAGCGAGCGTCGTGATCACGCCCGTGAGGAGCGGCTTGCGAATCGTCGCAAGCGAGGCGGAGGCGCCCCCGGCTGGCTCGAGCACGCAATGATGACAATAGAGATGGACGACGTAGTCGACCGAGACACCGATCAGGGAGGCGCCGAAGGCGAGCGTGATGCCGTGGATGCGACCGAAGAGAGCCAAGACGACTGCGCAGCCCGAGAGCACGCCGATGCCGATCGGCAGCGCCGCGAGCACGACGAAGCGCAAGCTGCGAAAGAGCGCCACGAGCAATCCTCCGAGCAGGATCGACGAGACGATCGAGACCCGTTTGATATCGGCCTCGATCGCCTCGGCCGTGCGCGTCGAGAAGCGATTCACTCCGCTCTGGTCGAGACGGATCGGGGGCTCGATCTCGGCCTGCGTGCGATCGAACGCGGCGCGCACCCCGGCCAGGAACGGGGCCTGCAGCCGCGCGTCGAGGGCCGACGACCGCGTGCCGAGAAAGAGCACCGCGGTCCGATCGTCTCGCGCCAGAAAGCGGCCGTCGACGACACGCAGATCACTCGCACGTGTCGCGCCGAGGCGGCGGAAAAGCGACGGGATCGTCAGGAACGGATCACGCGGCGCCACGCGTGTGACCAGCGGCGAGAGGGGTCCCCGCAGCTCTTCGTGCAGGGCATGCAAGGCGTCACGCAATCCCGCATCCGAGAGCCGCGTACGCGCGGTCGCCTCGTCTTCTGCCAGGAACGAGAGTCGCCTCGGCTCGTAGAGCGCGAAGAGTGCCGCTTCGAGACCCGGTTGCGGCCCGGCCTCGAGGAAGGCGAGCTCGCCCGCCACCCGCGGCTCCGTGCGCAGCGCACGCTCGAAGACGCGCCCCGCCTGCAATGCGGTCGCCCGATCGGGTGCCTCGAGCGCGAGGATCATCGTGCGGCTGAGCTCGCTCTGCGCGAGCTGCTGCGAGATGCTCGAGAGCGCGCGATCCTCGGGGTCGGGCAGGAACTGGCTCACGTCGGCGGTGACTCGAAAGTGGCCGACCACGTAGCCGGTGAGTGCCGCGACCACGAGCGCGCCGATCACGAACGTCGCCGGCCGCCGATGCGCGTCCGTCTTCAAGGGGCGTCCCGCGCGGAGTCGGCGCCGCCGAAGAGTCGCCGACGTTCGGCGGCGTCGAAGACGCGATCGGGTCGTGCCTGCGAGATCCGCGTCCACGTGCGGTCGCCGCTCGTCTCGATCAGCTCGATCGTATCGGGTCCCGGGCCGCGGCCGCGCAAGCGCAGCTCACGGACCAACCGATCGAGCGGCGGCCCTTTCGGCCGCAGGCGCAGCAGCCACTCACCGGCTGCGGCCCGGGGCGTGACGGGCTCGGCCTGCGCGGTCTTCTCCGCTTCGACCTGCGCGTCTCGCTGCCGGCCAACCTGGTATTCGAGGTGATAGTCGCGCTCGAGCGCCGCGCGATCGCCAGCGAAGATCCACAAAATCGATTCGACCATGGGGCGGACCTCGCGCTGAGCCGCCAGGTCGATCAGCTGTACCTCCCCAGCCTGCTCGATCCGAACGAGATCGCCCGTCACGAGGATGTCCTGCGGACTCGGCGATTCGACCCTTCGCAGGAACGTCGAGGGGGCCGCGTAGTAGAGGCGACCGGCGCTCTCGAGCGGCGCGGCGAGCAAGGCGAGCTGCTTCTGCTCTTCGAAACGCGCCTCAAATCCCCGCATCTGTCCGAAGCGCGCGAGCAGCTCGTCCGCGCTCGCGGGAAGCGGATTTCCGGAGGGCTCTTCGGGGGCAGCCCGCGCTGCGACTGGATTCCAGCCGAGACCGATCGCGGCGATCGCACCGCTCAGCAGCGCGACGACCCACAGGCGGCTGCGGCCCCGGAGCCGCTCGCGGCGATCAGGCCGTGAGTCGTTCGACGATCGCATCCGGAGTCTCGTAGAGCAGCCGACCCGTCGCATCCAGGGTCGCGAGCGCCGTGAAGCCCCGCGCGCTCTTGCGCGCGCGCGTGACGTTCCGCACGGAGTAGACCACGCGCAGCATCGGCTTCGACTCCGTCGCCCGGGCCGTCACCTCGACCTCGTCGCCGTAGTGGAGGGGGTAGGTATAGCGGCAGCCGGCGTCGGCGACGTACATCCGAAAGCCCAGATCGCGGATCTCCGGCACATCGAGCGCGAGCGCCGCGAAGAGCTTCGTTCGCGCGAGCTCGAAATATTCGAGGTAGCGACCGTGCCAGACGACCGCGAGCGGATCGCAGTGGTGGAAGGGCACGGTCAAGCGCACCGACTCCGTGCGGGAGATCGCGCTCATGTCAGCCCGCGAGCATGCCTCGTGCCGACCTCCGAGCCGAGCTCGAAGTCGTCCGCGCGCAGGCGTTCGAGCACGAACCGAAGGTCGCCGTCCATCCGGCGATCCTCGATGAGTCGCGGCACCCCAGCGCGCACCGTGCCCCGCAGCTCGGCGATCGCACCACCGCCACTCACACCCTTCAGGTCGAGTGCCTGGCAGACGGCGAGCGTCGCCAGGCCCGCGACCTGCTCGGCGAGCTCGAGCACCCGTCGTAGGTCCCTTGCCGCCGTCGTCGCCATCGGAACCTTGTCCTGGTTGTGAAGCTCGGTGCTACGACTGAACGCGCTCGCGGGCATCGTCAGCTTCATCGCCTCGGCCGCCAGGCTCGATGCGGCGATCGAGGCGGCCTTGAATCCGTTGTGCGCGCAGGCCTCCGGACCCTCGACGCCGACCAGATCCGCCGGCAGCCCCGCATTCTCGCGCGGGTTGCAAAGCAGCATCAGCTGACGATCGAGCAGACAAGCGACGTTCGCGACCGCGGTCTTGAGTGCGTCGCACGCGAACCCGACGTGCCCACCGTAGAAGTTCCCACCGTGGAGGATCCGCTCGCCCTCGAGATCGACGATCGGATTGTCGCTCACGCCATTGAGCTCCGTCTCGAGCCAGTCCCCGCCCCACTCGAGTGCATCGACGAGCACTCCGATCACGTGCGGTGCACAGCGAATCGAATAGCGATCCTGGAGCCGCGCGGGCGCGACGCCCGCGGACATGAACGCGAGGTCGTCGCGGATCCACGCCGCCACCTTGCCCTGCCCCGCGTGCGGCTTCGCGGCGTGCAGACGGGCGTCGAAATGTACGGCGTGTCCGTCGACGGCCAGGGAGGCCATCGCCGTGATCCGCGTCGCGAGCCGCGCGAGTCGACGCGCACCGTACCAGCCGAGACAGGCGAGCGCGGTCGTCACACTCGTCCCGTTCATGAGCGCGAGACCTTCCTTCGGCCGAAGCGAGAGCGGCGCGAGACCGAGCGCCTCGAGCGCACTCGCCGCGTCGATCTCACGGGTGTCGAAATACACCTCGCGCTCGCCGACGAGCGTCGCAGCCAGATAGGAGAGTGGCGTCAGGTCGCCGCTCGCACCCACCGAGCCCTCCGATGGAATCCGCGGCAGCAGGCGCGCCGTGAGCATCTCGACGAGCCGCTCGGCCACGACCGGGCGGATTCCGGAGAGGCCCTGCGCCAGCGATCGGAGTCGCGCGGCGACGACCGCGGCGGACTCGACCTCGCTCAGTGGTTCGCCCGTGCCGACCCCGTGCATCCGCAGAACGTTGAGCGAGAGCGCGGACGCGCGCTCCTTCGGCACCCGGGTCTCGACCGAGCCGCCGACACTCGTCGTCACGCCGTAGATCTCGCCACCGTCCTCGTGGAGACGCGCCAGCAGATCGGCGCTCTGCTCCATGCGGCGCCGCGCCTCGGGCGACAGGACGGGCGCGAGCCGCCCCTGCGCCAGCCCGACGAGCTCGTCGATCGAGAGCCGGCCCTCGCCGATCACGCAAAGGCGCACGGAATCTCCGCCGCTGTCGATCGTCGCGCCCGAAGTCGTCATTTGGCTCCTGCCTCGTGGGCGCGCGGCCCCCCGGCATCGTTCTCTGTCGAGTCGCGCCCGGACTCGAATTCGTTCCAGAAATCGAAGAAATTGAACCAGTTGTCCGGCGCGCGTAGACAATAGTGCTCGAGACGTCGCGCGTAACGGCCGACGACCTCCCGGAGCGCGGCCTGCCGCCTCGCCCTCGGCAGCTCGATCCGGCGTTCGAAGGGCTCGCAGAAGAGCTCGTAGCGATTGGGCTCGAAGTAGAGCCCGAAGACGAGATAGGTCGGGCATTTCAGAACCGACGCCAGCAGAAAGGGCCCGGTCGCGAAGGCCGCCTTCGCCCCGAAGAAGTCGACCTCGACGGATTTCTCGTTCAGGCCGATGCGGTCCGCCGTGACCGCGACGAGGCCGCCCCGGGCGATCTGGTCCTTCAGCTGGATCGCCAGCTCGACGGGATCCCCGCCGGCATGCACCAGGCGTGCGGCCAGATCGGGATTCAGCCCCTCGAGCACGGAGTTGATCATCCGGGCGTTCTCGAAATGACCGATCACCACGATCGGCAGCTTCTGATTCTGGCCCTCGGCGCGCATCGCTTCCATGCTGCCCAGATGCGCGCCGATCAGGAACGCCCCTTCGCCGGTCGCGGCCTGGTCCTCGAGCGCGTGCGTCCCGGTGCGGTTGATCTCGAGCCCCTCGACGCGACCGCTCGCGAAGAGCAGCCGGTCGAGCACGACCTGTGCGAAGCAGAGCACGTGGCGATAGACGTCGACGAGTCGAGCCGGGCGCCCGTGCACGCGCGTGAGCCAGGCGCGGGAGGAGCGGCGGGCCGTCGCGTCGAAGAGCGTGTAGTAGGCGGCGATCCCACGGACGACGATGCGAACCGGCCTTCGACCGAGCGTCCGCACGAGCCAGGCCGTCAATCGGATCCCCCAGATCGCGCCGCGCTCGCCCTGGCTCAGCCAGTCGGCCGGCCGCTCGCTCGAGGCGGCTCGCGTCGGATCCTGTGTCATCCCGAACGCTCCGGGTGGGCAGGTCGTCCGAGGCGCGTCAGGCACCAGCGAATCGAAGCGGTCGTGCAGAGTCGGCTGTGAAGCCACGCGAGCCGCAGGTTGTCGCGCAGGGGCTGGAAATGCGAGCGACCGCCCTCTTCGGGGCGCAGGTAGCGGACGGCGACCGGGCGATTCACGATCGGCACACCCGCCCAGGCCAGGAGCACGGCGATCTCGACATCGAAATCCATCCGATTGCCGCGCGCCGCGAGCGCGAGCGTCGGCTCGATGGGATAGATCCGAAAGCCGACCATCGCGTCGCGAATCGTCCCCGTCCCCGTCTCGCGATCGACCCAGAAACGCGTCAGTCCGCGCGCCGAACGACGCAGCGCCGAGACGGACGCATCGTAGACGGGATATCCGAAGACCGCGGCCTGCCTCTCACGACGCGCGACGGCGAGAAAATCCGGAATCGCGTCGAGGTCGTGCTGGCCGTCGGCATCGATCTGGAACGCATGGCTGAAGCCGGCCGCGCGTGCCGCCGCGAGCCCTGTCTTGACGGCGGCGCCCTTGCCGCCATTGCGCCTGCGACGGACGAGCTCGACCTTTGCCTGGCGCGCCACCTCCTCGCAGACCGCGCGTGCCGCGGCCGCACTGCCGTCGTCGACGACGAAGATCGACTCGAGGCCAGCCTGTGCGTGGCCGAGCAGCCCGAAAACGACGGACCCGATCGTCTCGGCATTCTCGTAGGTCGGGACGATCGCGCAGATACGCAACGTCAGGCCCGCTCGGCGTGCGCCGGCGTGCGGGCGTCGGCGAGCAGCGTCAAAACGCCGCGGGAGCAGACTTCGTCGCAGCGATGGATCTCGAACTCGACCTGATCGACGCGCTCGCCGCGCAGGAGACGCACGCGGACCTCGTTGCCCGGCGTGATGCGGCCATTGAATTTGATCCGGTTCATGGCGCGGACCGGTCCGAGCTCGGGAAAGGCGCGCGCCATCGCCGGCAGGATCAGCTCCTTCAGCTGGACGGCGCCCGCGAGCACAGGATAGGCATCGAATGTCCTTCGAACCAGGCGTAGTCCGATGGAATCTTCACCTTCCACTCGAAGCTCGAACGACCGGCCTCCTCACGCCGGACCGGCTCGTCCCAGTCGAGTGACCAATTCTGTGGGCGCCCATCCGGTCGCAGGCCGAATAGCCGCAGCAGCCGATCGCGAGGCAGCTTGCCGCTCGCATCGAGCGGGAGCGCGTCGACGGGCAGGATGCGCCGGGGCAGACAGCTGGGCTCGAATCGCTCGAGCAGGGCCTTGCGCAGGGCCGCCACGGAGCACGCGGCGGGCGCGACCGCCGCCAGCAGCTGGTGGCCTCGCGCCCCCTCGACCTCGATCGCAACGACCGCGGCCTCGTCGACACCGGGCTGCTGCCGCAGGTACTCCTCGACCTCCTGAATCGAGATCCGCCGGCCACCGATCTTGACGACACCGTCGACTCGGCCCAGATGCGCGAAGCGACCGTCCGCCTCGAACCGAACCCGATCCGCGGTCTCGAACGGACGCGGCAAGTCGCGAAACAAGAATGGAGAATCGACACGCAGCCGGTCGTCGCGCCCACGCGAGAGCACGACCTCGGGAAAGGGCTGCCAGAGCGGATCGAGTCCGGCCATGCGTTCACGCGATGCGATTCCGCCCGTCTCCGTCGAGCCGAGGATCTCGCTGACGGCGAGCGCGTGGCGCTTGCTGAAGCGCTCGGCGATCTGGTCCGGCAGCGGTCCCGTCGAACAGAAGACCCGCTCGAGACCTGCGAGTGCACCCTCCGGCAGCGCCGCGAGCGCGCGTAGCTGAACGGGCACCGTCACCAACACGTTCGCCCGGCTGGCAGCGACGCGACCAGCGATCGCCTCGGCGTGGTGCGGCGTGTCACGCGAGAAAGACCCTCCGCGCAAGAGCGGCAACAGGATCGTGAAGAGCAGACCATAGATGTGGCCGGGCGCGACGGTGCCCACGATCCGGTCCCCCGCCGCGATCCCGAAGCGACGCGCCAGGGCTGCCGCCTCGCCGACGAGCTCGTCACGCGTCTTCGACCAGGCCGTCATCGGACCGGTCGTCCCCGAGGTAAAGACCGTCGCGATGACGCCCGTCGGCACCTCGAAGGGAGCCCGAAGCGGCGTCGGCGGTACGTCTGATTCGGCCGAGAGCAGGTCGTGGGTCGAGGCTCCGAAGCCCGAATCGGTATCGTGCAGGACGAAGCAGGTCTCGCTCCGCCGGGCGACGGCGAGCACGGCGTCACGCCGCGCATTCGGCGCCAAGGCGACGGCGTGCCCCCGATCGAGCACAGCGAGGAGCGCCGCGGCCATCGCATAGCGGTCCCGCTCGAAAACGAGCAGCACGTGGGACCGGAATCCGATTCCGACGTCGCTCGCTGGCGGCAGGGCAAGGCGGATGCGCGCCGCGTCCGCGAGCAGCTCCCCGAGCATGCGGTCGCCGTCGCCGCCGAAGGCCACCAGCCCGTCCGGTGCGTGCTGACCCAAGAGATCCAAGATGGCTCGCCCGGCGCGTCGCGTCAGGACGCGCGAATGAAGTCGGCCAGCGTCTTCACGGAGTAGAAGAGCTCTCGATTCCGCTCGTCGTCGGGCGACGTGGCGACCCCGAACTCCTCCTGGATCGCGAGCGCCAGCTCGAGCGCATCGATCGAGTCGAGCCCGAGCCCTTCGACGAAGAGAGGCTCCTCGGTCACGATCTCCGCCGGATCGACGTCCTCGAGCGCGAGGGATTCGACGATGAGCTTCTTCAGGCGGTCCTCGAGAGATTCTTGCATCATGCCCTTCGGGTAACACCGGCACGAGCGGCATCGGCGGCGCGGTCACCCTCCACGCGCGCGAGCTCGGCCGTGATCAGCTCTTCTACTATATCTCTCAGAGTGCGGCTAGACGACCCCGCGTCTTTCGGGTCGACGGGTGCGAGCGCTCGCATACGGAGCCGTGGCACGGTCTCCGGTGGATCGAGGAAGCTGCGCTCCTTGGAGAGCCAGCGTGGCGAGCACGTGATCACGATCGGAACGATCGGGACCTGCGCCCGGATCGCGATCTCGAAGGCGGCCCGACCGAAGGGGTGCAATCCGTCCGGCGGCGACCGCGTGCCCTCCGGAAAGATGATCACGCGGTACCCTTCGCGTAGACGGGCAACCGCCTGATCGATCACGCGACCCGCGCTGAATGGATCCTGGCCCGCACCCTCGATGTGCGCGGCATCTCGCAGGAGCGGCCGGGCCCAGAAGCTGCGGAAGAGCGTCGGCTTGACGGGAAACACGAGCGGACGTTGAGTCGCGATCAGGGCGCTGATGTCGACCAGCGTGGGGTGGTTCGCGACCAGCACGCACGGATCGCGCGGCACCTCGCCCTCGACGCAGCCTTTGTGGAAGTCGAGGATGCCCGCGACACGCAGGACCCAATGCATGAATCCGAAGCCGCAGGACATCACCCACTGCAGCAGCCGCGCCCGGGCCAGGCGATCCCGCTTGGGAACGAGGCTGAGCAGCGCGAACCCGGCATAGGCGAAGGGCGACATGGCGAAATACGTCGAAATCACGATCACGACGCCGATCGTCCGCCAGAAACGAACCACGAGCAGCTGCCTCCTGCTTTTGCGCCGGTCCCGTTGTCGTCGCCTGCCGGCGAACCTAGTTTAGGTCCTTAGCGGGTCAAGGGCGGACGCCCCCGGGCGCGCCGAGCCCCCGCACGAGTCCGATCGGCTGGCTCGAAGCGAATCGTCTGAGGAGTACACCGTGGGCCAGGGCCCTGTTCGAAACGACGCACAGAGAATCGCGCAGGACGACGCACGGGACGAATTCGACGTCGTGATCTGCGGCGGCGGCCTCGCCGGACTGACACTCGCCCGGCAGCTGAGACGACGCCTGCCGGCGCTCTCGCTCGCCGTCGCCGAGCGAACCCGACGCCCCCTGCCCGACGCCGCCCACAAGGTGGGCGAGTCGAGCGTCGAGCTCGGCTCCCGCTACCTCGAGGATCTGGGCCTGCGCGACTACCTGGTGGAACACCACCTGTTCAAGTTCGGGCTTCGCTTCTTCCCCGGTGATGGCGATCTGCCGATCGAGCAACGAACCGAGATCGGACCCGCACAGGAGCCGATCGTTCCCAGCTACCAGCTCGACCGCGGTCGACTCGAAAACGACCTGCGCAGCATGATCGAGGCGGACGGCGCCCGGCTCTTCGAAGGCGCGAAGGTCGGTGCGATCGACCTCGGCGCCGGCGACACGCCGCACGAGATCGAGCTACAGGATCTCGCCACGGACGAGCGACGCCGGTTGCGGGCGCGCTGGGTCGTCGATGCGACGGGTCGGGCCTCGCTGCTGCGCAAGCGGATGAAGCTCACACGCGGCACGAAGCACCCGGCGAATGCGAGCTGGTTTCGTGTCGAGGGCAAGGTCGACCTGACTTCGTTCGTGCCCGAGTCGGTCTCGACCTGGCACGACGTCGAGTGGGCGCCCCATCGTTGGCGCTCGACGAATCACTTGATGGGCGCGGGCTACTGGGCCTGGATCATCCCGCTCTCGACCGGAAATACCAGCATCGGCGTCGTCGCCCACGACAGCCATCACCCCTTCGAGCATTTCCGCAACCTCGAGAATACGTTGGCGTTCCTGGCCGAGCACGAGCCGGTCCTGCACGAGCGACTCGCGGCGCACGAGATCATGGATTTCGGCTGCCTCAAGGGGTACAGCCACAACGTCGCCCGCAGCTGGTCTCCCGATCGCTGGGCGATCGTCGGCGAGGCGGGCGCCTTCGTCGATCCGCTCTACAGCCCCGGCACCGATTTCATCGCCTATGCCAACAGCTTTACCGAAGAGATGATCCGCTGTGATCTCGCAGGCGGAGACCTGGTCGGCCGCGCCCGCGAGCTGTCCGCGCTGTACCGGTCGCTCGTCGGGGGCGGCGTCGACCTCTACCGCGACGCGGCGCCGGTCTATGGTCATGCCGACGCGCTCCTGGCCAAGATCTACTGGGACAACTTCGCCTATTGGTCCTACCCCTGTCACGTCTTCATCCAGGGGCTCTACCGCTTGAAGGGCGAGGCGCTCGCCGAGGTCATGCCGCTGGGCGAGCGTTATTCGAAGCTCTCGAATCACATGCAGCGGCTCTTTGCAGCCTGGGCCGAGCTCGCACCGGCCCGCGCCGGTCCCGGCTTTCGCGGCATGCCCGGCTTTCCGTCGGTCCTGGTCGATGCCCACCTGGCGCTCCAGAACGAGTGGACGCCGGAGCAAACGCTCGACTACATGCGTTCGCGCATGCGCGAAGCGGAGGAGATCGCCGGGGAGATCCTGTTGCGCGCGATGGACGAGGTCGGGCCCGAGAAGCTCGACGCCCTGCTCTCCCGCGCTCGCGTCGAGGAGTGGGGCATCCCCATCTTCGAGGAACGCGTCGCGGCGACGGAATCGATCGGGCTGGCGCGGCGACGCGCGCTGCGTCCGCTCGCCCGCGACGTCGAGCGCACGCTCGGCCGACCGCCGCATCAGCTGGACGAAGCCCAGGTGCGTCGCGCACTCGGGAACGTGATCGGCCCGGCACCCGAGGCGGCTTCCGGGCCCACCGTCACATCGGCCCATGCCGATCAGCTCGCTCGGCTCCGGACTCGAGGCGCAGGACAGGTCGCGGCGGCCCGTTCGTGAGCGCCGAGCCCACCGGCGCGCAACTCGAATCGGAGGCGACCGATCGACTACTGCGGCTGCTGGGCGGAAAGTGGATCGCCGCCGCGCTCTCGGCGGCGGCCTCGCTCGGTGTCGTCGACGCCCTCGCCGCCGAGCGATTGACCCTTCCGCAGCTGGCCCGGCGACTCGATTGCGACCCGAACGCCCTGGCACGCTTGATGCGCGTGCTCGAGGGCGAGGCGCTCGCGAGCTGCGAAGCGGACGGCACGTACACGCTCTCCGAGACCGGCCGCCTGCTCGCCAGGGATTCACTCGGCCGTCTGGCGTCCTTCGTCGGTGCGCCGTTCGGCTGGGACCCCTGGTCGTCGCTACCGGCCGCGGTGCGAAAGGGCGAGTCGGCTTTCAGCCAACACTACGGCCGCTCGCTCTTCGACCACCTCGATCGGAATCCGGAGGACGCAGCGCTCTATCACGAGGCCATCGAAGCGTTCTCGCGCCCCGAAGCGCGCGCACTCGCCGAGGTCTACGACTTCTCGCAGGCGAAGCGCATAGCAGACATCGGCGGCGGGGGTGGCAGCCTGCTGATCGAGGTGCTCTCGCGCTGGCCCGAGCTGTCAGGGGTGCTGCTCGAGCGGCCCGCCGCCGCCGGGCGAGCACGGGCGGCGTTCGAACGCGCCGGCCTCACGTCGCGCTGTGAGGCGCGCGTCGGCGATTTCTTCGTCGCGCTTCCCGAGGACGTCGACGTCTGCATCCTGATGCACATCCTCCACAGCTGGGACGACGACGCCGCGATCGACCTGCTGAGACGCTGTGGCGCGACCGTCGGCGCCGACGGTCGCGTCCTGATCGTCGAGGGGCTCAGGCTGCCCGGCGGCCGCCGCAGCCTGACGAACCTGCTCGATCTCGAGATGCTCGTTCTCTGCGGCAACGGCCACGAGCGCAGCAAGCCCGAGATGCGGCGATTGATCGCCGCTGCCGGCCTGCGACTGCTCGAGACCCGGCCGCTCGCCGGCGGCATCCGCCTGCTCGTCTGTTCGCCCCGAGCCAGAGAGCGAAGCACCTCCTGAGCACTCGCTTCGAGGTCCGAGCTCGAAGCACCATCGAACGCGAGCCGACGGCTCAGCTCTCCGACGACCGAGTGGCCGCCTCGTCGATCAGGCTCTCGCCGTGGAAGAGCGTGAGCGTCGCCCGCGCGAGCAGCCGGCCCGAAGCCGAATCAGTCCGCCCGAGGTCGCCAGCACCGTCGCCATCCACGACCGCGACGACCTCCCCTGACCCTGACGGACGCGAGACCTCGCAAGCGAAATGACTGAGCGACCGGTTGCCGCGCTCCCGCCGAGCCGTCACCTCCAGCTCGTCGCCGACGACCGCGTTGTCGCAGAAGACTTCGAACTCGCGGCAGCTCACGATCATGCCGACGCGCACGCCCTCCCCGCCTCGATAGGCCTCGTAGCCGAGGCAGGCCGCGACCGCCTGCGCCATGTGTTCGATCGTGAAGAGCGTCTCGAGGCGCCCGTCCTCGACCAGGCGTGCGCCGTCCCGAACGCGGAAGCGGCAGGTGGCTCGACCGGGCGACCAAGCCTGCATCTGATCGAGCAGCACCATCGGCTCGCCGTGCGGCAGCAGCTGCGCGATCGGTGGATAGCCCTCCATCGCTCAAGTGCCCCCGCTCGGAGTGTCTTCGCGGGCGACGACGCGAACGCGATAGCCGCGGCCCGCACCTCGATCGAGCGCGACCTCGCCCGAGCCACCCCGCGCGATCGTCGTCACCAGATCGAGTAGACCCATATTCGGATTGCGCGCGACCGCCCCGTTCGCCACCAGCGACGGCACAGACGCGGAGGAGACTTCAGCGATCTCGACCGGACCGAGCGTCGCGAGCGACGTATCCGAAAAGCCTTCCGGCGCGAGAACGAGGGCCGCCGTCAGCATCTCCCAGCCACTTCCGTCCGGAACCAGGTCCGCGGGCGGGGCCTCGTCGCCGCAGCAAACGACGACCGGCTCGCCCCGCGCGCAGGCGAGTCCGATGCCTTCGAAGAGCGCCATCGCGGGTGTGTCGAAATCGGCGCCGATCGCCGTCGTGATGCCGCGATTCTCCGTCGCGATCGAGACCAGACCCGACGCGGCGTTGTGTACGCTCGTCGCGAATCGCATCGGCGACAACATGGCCGATTCCTGCCACATCTGGTTCAGCAGGCCGACCATCGTGAGCGCCTCTCCGAGCGCCGAGCCGAAGACCGATGCCACCTGCGTGGGCTCGACGCCGGTCCCTTCGAGCGCCTCGGCATAGGCATCGGCAAAGGCCTTGGACAGCGCGCTCGCGCGGCGACGCTGACGGGCCGGCACCAGCGCCGCGCGCGGCGCCGCGTGCTCGGCGTCCCGACGGCCGTCGGCCCAGGCGGCGACTCCGCCATAGCCCGGGACGAATGCGCCTACTCCGAGCACCGCCACGTTCACGTCCTCGCCGGCGCCGAACCGCGCCGGCGCCGACGTCCGCGAGCCGGCCGAACCGTTCGAAGCGGCCGCGGTGCTCATTGCGGCGCCCCGACGACGACACTCACGTTGTTGCCGCCGAACGCGAACGAATTGCTGAGAACGCGCCGAACCGGCAGGTCCAGGCGCTCGCGATTCACGCGCACCCCGATCTTCTCGTCGATCGGATCGGCCCGCAGCGAAGCGGGCACCCAGCCCTCCGCGACGGCGAGAACGGCGAACGCGGCCTCCGTCGCACCCGCCGCGCCGAGCAGATGTCCCGTATAGCTCTTGGTCGAGACGACCGGCACCTCCGCTCCGAAGAGCGCCTCGATCGCGGCACACTCCGATACGTCGTTCAGCCGCGTACCCGTGCCGTGCGCGTTCACGTGCTCGATCGCGTCGGGTCGACAGCCCGCTTCGTCGAGCGCGCGCTCCATCGCCAGTCGGGCACCCAGCCCTTCCGGGTGGGGTGCCGAGATGTGATAGGCGTCCGAGCTCTCTCCGACACCCTCGAGCAACGCGATCGGCTCACCCTCCCGCTCGACGAGCAGGAACGCACCACCCTCGCCGATATTGAGCCCGTCGCGGTCGGCATTGAAGGGCCGACAGGCTTCGCTCGAGAGCGCGTCGAGCGAGCGGAAGCCGTAGAGCGTCATGCTGCAAAGCGTGTCGATTCCGCCCACGATCGCCGCGTCGACGACACCCGTTGCAATCAATCGCTCCGCCGTCGCCAGCGGCTTCGCGCTCGAGGTGCAGGCCGTCGACACCATCCACGAGGGTCCTGCCGCGCCGGTGAGCACGCGTACGACGTGCAGGATCGATCCAAACGTATGTTGTCGGAAGAGATCGTAGTCGGGAGGCATCGCGCCGGTCGCGAGATACTGCCGATAGGCGACCTCCGTCGCGTCGGCGCCGCCGGTGCTGGTCCCCAAGAGCACCGCGATTCGCTCCGGCCGCCAACGCTCGCGCAGCTGCTCGAGCGGCGCGGCGAGATCTTCGACCAGGCGTGCCGCGATCCGTGTGGTCCGGGTCGACCAGGCCGCGAGCTCGGCGGGCAGGTCCGGCAGCTTCGCCGTGACCGCGCCGACGACCGTCTCGAAGGGCAACTCGATCGGCGACGGACCGAGACCGTCTCTCCCCTCGAACAGCGCCGTTCGCACCTCGTCCCGGTTTGCGCCGAGCGCATTGCAGAGCGCGAGCCCCGTGATCGGCCGCGGTGGCAGACGCGACGACCCGGGCGAGCCGCCACCGAGGCCGGGCGGGATATTGGACATCGCTGCTTCGCTCCCTCCGGCTAACGCGCTCGCGACGACGAGACGCGTACGCGACCGGACGTCGCCTCCCCGTGCGATGCCATCGCGTCGGCTTCCTCGTCCGCTCTCGCTCGCCGGGGATTGCGACGCGATCGCAGCAGCATGTCCTGGAAATCGTTGTCGTGTCGGTAGACGTCGCCCGCCAGGACGCTCACGACGCCGGGTCGGTGGCGGCCCTGCGCCGGTGCCCCGAAGATCATGTTGTCGACGAAACGGGTGTTGTAGAAGCGATGGACGAGCGCAGCGAAGGTGTCGTAGCCCCGTCGCTGGGCCGTCTCCATCGGCGCCATCAGATCTGGAGCGCCCTCGCCGCCCTGCTCGAGCGCCGGCATGAGCCGGTCGGCCACCTCGATTCCGCGCGCGAGCGCAAGCGAGATCCCCGAGGAGAAGATCGGATCGATGAAGCTCGCGGCGTCGCCCACGCAGGCGTAGCGCGGACCCGACGCCGCTCGATTCTCGAAGCTGTAGTTGCCGATCAGCCCCGTCTCCTCGCGTTCCGCACCGGCGAGCAGGCGCCCGAAGAGGGCACTCGTGGCGAGATACTCGTCCAACCGCTCTTTGCGCAGGCCGGGCAGACGGCTGACCATCCCGACACTCAAGCGCCGGTCGACGAGCGGGATCGCCCAGAGCCAGCCGTCGGGAATCATCACGATGCGAATGTCGTTCTTGGGCGCGAACTCGGCGCGCGCGGCTTCTCCGATCCCGTTGAACCGCGTGTAGACCGCCGCCTTGCCGAAACGGTCGTAGGGATGCACGGCGTCGAATTGCTTCGCGAGCAGGCGCGCCTGACCGGTCGCGTCGATAAAGTAGCGCGCTCGGATCTCACCCGCGTCGCTGCGCACGCCGACGCCCTCGGCATCGAATTCGACCGCGTCGACCGTCACGCCATGCCGAACCTCGGCGCCGGCATCCCGCGCGCGATCGCGTAACAGCGTATCGAGGACGGAGCGCTCGACGTGCCAGGCATAGCGCTGGGGCCCCGGCAGCGCCTCGTCGAAATCGAATGCCTGCACTCGACCCGTTCGTTCGCAGACGAATTGCGCACCGGCCTTGAAGAGAAACTGGTTGGGGTCGATCTCCACACCGAGCGCCGTCGTGATCAGCTCGGCCGCCGGCAGCAGGGATTCGCCGATGTGGAAGCGCGGAAAAGTCTCCTTCTCGAGCACCAGGACTCGGTAGCCCTCCTCCGCCAGGCGGATCGCAGACGCGCTTCCCCCCGGCCCCGCACCCGCGATCACGACGTCCCAATCCGGGGGCTGAGACGTGCGTCGGTGCGTGCCCCCCGTCCCTCTCGCCTCTCGCGTCGACTGCGTCGCCACCCTCTACTCCTCGCGAGGGATGTCCTCGATCCCGAGGCCGTCCTCACGTCCCGAGCCTAGCTTTCCCGTGTGTCGGGTGGAACGGCTGGCGCCACGGCGGCCTCCGGCCGCACCGCCGACGCGTCGGTCGACGCTGCGGCTGCGCGCTCGGACGCCTCCGGTCTCGAGACGTCGGGAGGAAAGATCCGCTTCAGGAGCGGGTCCGCGAAGCCGCCGAGGTAGCGCCGGAACCGCCAATGTCGGTAGACGTATTCCGTCCCGAAGAGCAGGCCGACCAGCAGGTAGGACACGAGACCCGTGAAGACTGCCCAGGCTTCGAGCTCGCCTGCCCAGGCGAGGAAGAATGCGATCGCACCATTGCCGACGAAGAACGCACACCAGACGACGGTCACCCGGCGGCAGTAATGGATCTCTTCCGTCGAGAGATCGTCGACCTGAATTCGCGCGAAGCGTTCGACCGTCGGCCGTCCCCGGACGAGCGAGCCTCCGAACGCGGCGAGCAGGGCGGCGTTCACGAGGACCGGCGTGAGGAGCAGGCCGAACGGATCGTTCCAGACGACGGTCACGAGCCCGATCGTGGCGATCGCTGCAGCCGGCAGCCAGACCGCCCGCACGATTGCCCGCGCAGCACCGGGCCTCGCCACGGCGATACGCAAGGCGACGGCGACGAGCACCGCCAATCCGACCCACCGCGCCTCGAAACGGCTGAGCGCGAAGAAGATCAGGAGGGGATAGGCGATCCCGAGCAGAGCCTGGAGGATCGGCATTCACGCTACCCTAGCAGGCTCGCGTGCACTCAATCCCGGAAGGCCGGAATCACCTCGCGTCCGAAGAGCCGGATCATCTCGGCCTGTTGCTCGAACCCGCCGAGCGTCGAATACTCGTCTTCGCGCGCCGGCATGCCGGCACCGAAGGCGGCGTGAACGTGTTCGCAGCCCGTCTCGCGGCGATAGTGCTCGATCTGCCCGATCACGTCCTGGGGCGTTCCGAAGAGCAGCCGATCGGCGGCGATCTGCTCGGGCCTGATCTGCTCACCCGCATCGAGTCGGGCGAAGAGCGCACGCTCGACCTCGTCCTCCGCCGATTCGCGCCAATGCACCAGTAGTCCTTCGATATAGCGCGGCAGGACCTCCTCGAGGACCTGCCGGCGATCGCGCCCGATCCACGCGAAGCGCCGCAGGATCCAATCCGGCGATCGTCCCAGTCGCGTACATTCCGCGCGGTAGAGCGCGAGACAACGCCGCGCCTTGGCGAGCGATTGGACGGGGCCGCAGAGCCAGGCATCGCCGAGCCGTGCCGCCCGCGTGACCGCCGCGTTCACGACGCCCGCCACCCAGAGTGGAGGATGGGGCTGCTGGACTGGCCGCGGCTGGACCGTCAGCTCCGGAAAGCGCCAGAAGCGACCCTCGAATGCCGTGTCTTCGCGCGTCCAGACCAGGCGAAGGATCTCGAGCGCCTCCTGCATACGGGCGCCACGCTCCTCGTAGCGCGAGCCCTGGACCGCGTATTCGAGCGGCCACCAGCCGGTCCCGACGCCGAGACTGATGCGTCCGGCCGAGATCTGGTCGATCGTGGCGACCTGCTCGGCGACCCGGACCGGGTTGTGTGCGGGCAGCAGGAAGATGCCCGTGCCGAGGCGGAGCCGGCTCGTTCGTGCCGCGACCGCCGTCATGAAGGTGAGCGGATCGCTCTGATTGCCGGGCATGAAATGGTGGTGCCCGATCGTCGCCGTGTCGAAGCCCTCTTCCTCGGCGATTCGCGCGAGCGCGAAGGTCTCGTGGTATGGATCGGGATGAGCCGGATCGCGCAACGTCGGGAGCGAGAGCGAGAAGCGCATGCCGGTCTACTCGACCGTGACCGAGAAGAGTCGTCGGCTCACTCGCGCTGCGACGTCTGCGATCTCGACCTCGACGGTGTGCCGACCCGAGGGCAGCATCGCGCGCTCGATATCGATTCCCGATGCGGACAGGAATTCGCGCACGCGATCCGTGATGTCGAAGCCCCAGGCCTTCTTGTATTCGACGCGCAAGCTACCGGGATCGACCGCGTGCCCGAGCGGCCCGGGTCGAAAGCGCACGCGGATCGCGATCGGCGCCGCATGAACGCCCGATTCCGGCGGACTCTCGAGCTCGATGATCGGTCCGTCCGGGTCCCCCGGCGAGGCGCCACGAGACGAGAACACATCGTCGGGTAACGCTTCGATCTCGGCGCGGGTCACCAGCTCGACGGGCGCCGCTGCGGTTGGCGATGACGCGGCGATCGATGGCGCCGCAGCGATCGATGAGGCCCCAGCGACCGGGGTGCCCGTCTCGCCGAGGCTGCTCGGCGTGCTCCGACAGGCGACCAGCACGACGATCGCGCCAATCGCAGCGCCGACCCGACCGGTCGAGCCCGTCCGTCGCCTCCGCTCCCTGTCCGCTGCGCCGATCATGTCATCCCCGCATTCCAGCTGAACAAGCTCGCGATATACGTGATGTAGCCCAGCAGCATACAGGCTCCCAGCTTGCGACCGAGCGTCGCACCCCGCCAGACCGCGACGGTCAGCAAGCCGGTCGCCGCCAACATCACCCAGAGATCGAAGTCGAGAAAGCGGGGCGAGACCGGCACGGTCGCGATCGCGGCGGTCACGCCCATGATCGCGAGCAGGTTGAGGACGTTGCTTCCGATCACGTTCCCGAGCGCGACCCCCGCGCTGCGATGGAGCGCGGCGACGACCGTCGTCGCCAGCTCTGGAAGCGACGTCCCGAGCGCGATTATGCTGGCGGCGACGACGCTCTCGCCGACGCCGAGATTCGCGGCGATCGCAACCGCACCCTCGACCGCGAGATCGGCACCGACCGGGAGCATGACGCCACCGACGACCGTGAAGAGGAGGATCATCATCTTCGACGCGGGGATGCCGAGAACGGCCGTCAGCTGCTCGCGCGCCTCCTCCATGTCGATCCCCGGCATCGCGAAATGACCCCGCAGCGCCACGAACGTTCCCGCGCCGAGTAGCGCGAGCAGCACCAAGCCATCGAGGCGGGACAAGCCACCGAAGGCACACAGCACGACGAAGAAGACGGAGGTCACCGCCATGAAGACGGCCTGACCCGCGACGTCGGCCTCACGACTCGCGATCGGGGTGATGAAGACCGGCACGCCCAGTACGAGCAGCACGTTCGCGACATTGCTGCCGACGACGTTGCCGAGCGCGATCTCTCCGAGACCCGAGAGCGCCGCCACCAACGACACCATCAGCTCCGGGGCCGACGTCCCCGCCGCAACGATCGTGAGACCGGCCAGGGTCGGCGAGATGCGCGTGCGATGGGACAGTCCGATTGCGCCCCGCACCAGGAGATCGCCGCCCATCAGCAGGTAGACGAGGCCCCCGATCAGCTCGAGATAGGGAATCACCGCGATCACGAGCCGCGCGACCGCTCGTCGAGGAACTCGTTCAGACTACGCGCGAGAAATCCGATCTCGTCGCGCCCGGACGCCGATGCACGCAGCTCGTGCTCGCCCGCGCGCACCCGCTCGACGATCTCGGTCAGCTGGCGAAGCGGTGTGCCGAGACGGAAGCCGAGGAGCGTGCCGCCGAGGATCGCGAGCGCACCCAGGGCCAGGCCGACGTCGAGCATCTCGTCGCGGAGCTGTCGCGCTCGTGCGACCTCCTCTGCATGGTCGATCTTGACGACCAGTCCCCAGCCGACCTCGTCGATCTGCCGCGCCGCGCGCCAGACCTCGACGCCCCGATAGTCCCGAATATCCCCGCGCAGGGGATCGTCCCGACCCGAGAGAATGGAGTCCAGATCGCGCTCGAAGTCCGTCCCGCGCGTCGGCCCGGTCGCGCCGTGCCGCAGTGGACCGAGCATTCGGACCTCGCCGTCCGGACCCGATGTGAAGAGCAGGGTTTCACCCGTCGCACCGAGGCCCGTGTAGTCACGCGTGACACTCGCGAGCTCGGAGCCGCTCAGGATCGCCTCGAGCGAGCCGATCCGGTCGTCGTCGCGCTCGAGCGGCGCGACGATCCGAACGAAGACACCCGGCACATCGCGGGGCGGCCCGCCTCCCTCGTCGTCCGCGACGTCACCCGCCTTCGCGAGCGGATCCGAGCCGACGAGATGCGTGCCTGCCAGATGGACGCGCCGCAGCTCCCGTTCGTCGGGCGCCTCGGGGGCACGACGGAAGCGCCGATCTCCGACCGTCGCGATCGGCTCCCCGTCGAGCAGGAAAAGCGTGACGCGAGAGAGACTCCGCTCGGCGCGCACGGCATCCTCGAGGATGCGCTCGATCTCGGCCAGATCGGAGGGGTCCCGCGACACCCGGTAGGCAGCGACTCGCGAGCGCAGACGCGTCCGGCTCCGCACGAGCTCGACACGGGCCTTCCAGCCGTCGACCAGTCGGACGAGATCGTCGCGGCGACTCTCGGCCATCGCATCGAGCTGGCGCTCCGACACCTCGCGAAGCAGGTCGAAGGCCACGTGATAGGCGAACGTGCCGAGCGCCAGCATGCTGAGGAGCGAGACCGCTACGAAGGCCAACGCGAGCTTGGTACGAACGTCCATGCACTTCCGAGCGTAGCGACAAAGCGACCGTCCCTCGATCGGGTCGTCGCGAGCGGGCCTCTAGCCCAGGCCCATCCGTCTCGCGATGATCAGCTTCATGATCTCGTTCGTACCGGCATAGATCGACTGGACGGCGGCATCCTGATAGTCGGTCGAGATCGCGTACTCGGTCATGAACCCGTAGCCACCGTGGAGCTGCAGGCACTCCGAGGCGACACGTTTCTGGAGATCGGACGTCCACCACTTGCCCATCGACACTTCGCTCACGATCTCCTCGCCCCGCACGTGGGCGGCGAGCAGTCGGTCGGTGAAGGCCTGACCGATCTCGTACTCGGTCTCGAGCTCTGCGAGCTTGAACTGCGTGTTCTGGAAATGCGCGATCGGCTGCCCGAACGCCTCGCGCTCCTTCACGTACGCGATCGTGTCGTCGAGCGAACGCCTTACGGATGCCATACAGCCGACGGCGATACAGAGCCGCTCCTGCTGAAGCTGCTCCATCAACATCTTGAAGCCCTGTCCCTCCTGCCCGAGCAGATTGTCGACGGGGACGCGGCAGTCGTGAAAGAAGAGCTCGCTCGTGTCCTGGCCCTTCAGCCCGATCTTGTCCAGATTACGCCCCCGCTCGAAGCCTTCGCTCTCGGCGTCGACGAGCAGGAGGCTCATGCCGTCGTGCCGGAGTGCGGGATCGGTCTTCGCGACGACGATCACGAGATGACAATTCTGGCCGTTCGAGATGAAGGTCTTCGCGCCGTTCAGGACGTAGTGATCTCCATCGCGGATCGCGGTCGTGCGCACGTTCGCGAGATCCGAGCCCGTCCCGGGCTCCGTCATCGCGATCGCGACCAGACAGTCCCCCGCGATTGCCGGAACGAGATAGCGCTGCTTCTGCTCCTCGCTCCCGAAGCTCTCCAGATACGGCAGGCAGATATCCGTATGGAGCGACGCCTGCAGACAATGCGCCCGCGCATGGGCCAGCTCCTCCATGATGATCGCGTCGAAGAGGAAGTCCCCGCCGGCACCGCCGTACGCCTCGGGCATGTTGGCGCCCAGATAGCCCTCTTCGCCCATCCGCTTCCAGATCGCTCGCGGCACGATCCCATCGGCATTCCACGCCGCAACGTTCGGCTCGACCTCGGAATCGACGAAGCGCTTGAACTGGGCCCGAAACAGCTCGTGTTCGTCGCTGAAGATCTCTCGTTTCATGGCTGCTCTCACTTCCTGAAGCCGATCGGTACCGAGCGTACTACGAAAAGCCGCCATCGACCGCGAGCAGCGCACCGGTCGTGAAGCTCGACGCCGGGCTCGCCAGACAGAGTGCGGCCGTCACGATCTCCTCGGGTCGACCCGGGCGGCCGAGCGGACTCGGCATCGACTCCCGCTGCTCCTCGGGCCAGGCCTTGGCGATATCGGTCAGAAACGGCCCGGGGCAGAGCGTGTTACAGCGCACCTTGGGTGCATACTCGGCGGCCAGCGAGCGGGTCATCGCATTGAGCGCCGCCTTCGCACTCGCGTAGGGAACGACGTACGGCGTCTTTGCCAACGAAGCCGTCGACGACACGTTCAGGATGACGCCCCCCTCAGCGTCGGCCATGCGTTTCGCGACCTGCGAGGCCAAGCGGAAGGGTCCCTTGAAGTTGAGGCCGACGACGCTCTCGAAGAGCGCCTCGTCGACATCGTGGCTCGCCCGCGCAGGACTCATACCCGCGTTGTTCACGAGGATGTCGATCCGACCGAGCTCGGCATAGACCCGCTCGATCAGCGCATCGATCGAATCCCATTTGGCCGCGTGAACGGCATGGGCCAGCGCGCGTCGACCCAGACCACGCACCTCCTCCGCGACCCGCTCGCAGGCGTCGAGCTTTCGACTGGCGACGACGACGTCCGCCCCCCGCTCCGCGAAGGCCCGGACCATCTGGTAGCCGAGTCCGCGACTGCCTCCGGTCACCAACGCGATGCGACCCGAGAAATCGAAGAGCGGATCCAACATCGAAGATCTCCTCGTGGCGCGTGCGGGCACACATGGGGCCACGCGATCGCTGTCGGCCTGGTCGCTCAGCCGAGCTTCGAAGGGATGTCGACGAAGCCGCGGCGTAGGCGGAAGCGCCAAGCACCATCGGCTTCGCGCACCAGCTCGTCCTTGTGGCGCCCGATCATCGGCACGACCGGTCGACCGTCAGCACCGCGTTGGACCACGGTCCACATCACTTCGGCCGTCGCCCGGTCGCCCTCGAGCTCGACCCGCGGGCTGCTGATGATGTGGAAGCTGTGACCGACCAATCCTTCGAGCGAACGCGCGAGGGCGCGCTTGATCGCAACACGCCCCTTCGCTTCCCCGATCGGACCGAGCCGGATCTCGCCGTCTTCGCAGAACAACGACGCATAGCGATCGAGATCGCCCGCATCGAGCGCGTGCCCGTACTCGATGAAGAGCTCCCCGATCGCCTGGAGGTCCTCGAGACGCCGCAGCCGGGCGCCGATTTCGCCTTCGTCTCGTGTCGCCGTCATGGCGCCTTACGTTACTCTCCGTTTCGTGTCCGTCGACCCCGTCCACGAGGCGCCGCATGCGTCCGACGATCCGAGCTACTGCGAGACCTGGGCCTACACGCTGACCGATCTCGCACGGCGCGCGACATTGCTCGTACACGCGTCATGGCTTCCCGCGCGCGGGATCGGTCATCATCTCGTGACGCTCAAGCAGGCGGGTCAGGCGGCCCGATCCGAACGCGTCGAGACCGACGAGCCACTGCGTTCGTCTCTCCTCGAGATCGAGGTCGATCCCTGGAAGAACGCACGGGTGAGTGCGCCGACACTCGAGATCGATCTCGAGTTTCCCGCCTTCACACCGCCGATCGACTTCGGCGAGCTCTTCAGCCTGGGCGACGCGATGCACCAGCGCCATGTACAGGCGGGGGTACGAGCCACAGGTCGCATCGGCCGTGAGCGACTGGACGCCGTGCCGGGCTTCCGCGACCGATCGTGGGGCCCGCGCGACATGCGGCACATGGGTCGTCTCGTCGCACTCCTGATGACGGGTGTCGAGTCCGACCTCTTCATGACCGTCAACAGCATCACGCAACGAGACAGACCCTTCAGCGCGGGCCCCGACACGTCGCTCGGCTGCTGCGCGGTCGACGGCCGGATCGAGGTCTTCGACCGCGCGCCGATCGTGTACCGCAATCAGGACGGTACGCCGGCTCGCTTCGACCTCGGCAACGGCGTCGAGATCGAGCTCGATCTGGCCGACGCGTTCCAGGAGGACCGCTTCCTGGCCGACCGGACCTCGGCGCCCGACGCCTTTCCGACCGCCGACCCGATCCTGATGATCCGCCTCTGGGCCCTGGCGGCGGAAGCGCGCGGTCTCGGTCGTCTGGCGGGCTCCTACCAGGAAGGCCATCTGTTCACGAACTGACAGGCCCCGAATGGCTCTCGATCCCGAAGCACCGAATTGTCTGCATAGCATCAGCCGCCACGCCCATTGGTCGCGCGCGAACGAGAAGGGCGTATTTCCGGGCGTCTCGAGCGTGCTCAACTGGTCGGTCTGGGGAGAGATCGGCGAGCGCGGGACACGCCGCGCGGCCTTCGAGCTCGGACTGTTTCGCGAGTCGGAGCTCGAGCCTCCAGCGTCGGTCGACGGCTGGATGTGGTCCATCTTCTATGGCCGGCCAACTGCGAACGTCGACAGCTGGCGGTCGCTCTACGAGCGGGGGCTCACGGCGGCGGGCACCGGGAGCCGGGCCGAGCGTGAGGTCTTCGGCGAGACGCGAGCCGAGGGCGGAAGCGGTACCGACGCTCTGGGCGTCCCGGCTGACGACACGGAGCGCGACGCGGCAGCACCCCTTGCGACTCCGGATCGACGGCACGAGATCGCCGCCAAGCGGCCGCGGGCGCTGGCACTCGCCGCCGACGGCCTGCGTCGGATTCGCGATGAGGCACAGCAATGGTGGCGGGCCGCGACGATCGCGTCGCCGCCGAGCGACGCAGCCCAGGCGCGCGCGCTGGTCGCCGACGCCGTCGACTGGTTCGAGCGCGCCGACCCACTCCATATTCTCGTCTCGCTCTTCGCGACCGAAGCGGTCACCGAGCTCGCCACCGCCGCCGAGCGGGCTGGTCGACCGGCGGCCGCCAACGCGCTCATGATCGGATACCCGGGGATGGAGGAGTTCCGGACGACCGTGGGCGTCTGGGACCTGTCGCGCGGAAGCACGACCCTCGAACACTTCCTCGCAGAGCACGGCTTTCACGGGTCGCAGGAAGGCGAGATCGCCAGTCGCTCCTGGCGCGAATCGGCCGAACCGATTCTCGCCCTCGCAGAGCGTTACCGTGGCCTCGATGCGGCGGCCGATCCACGCCGCCGCGAGGCCGAGGCAACCGCGAGCCGGGAAGGCCTCGAAGCCGAGCTGCGAGCCGCCTTGCCAAGCGACGAACGCGCCGCGCTCGACGATAGCTTCGCCCGTGCCGCGCTCTTTCTGCCGCTGCGCGAGGCGGGACGGGCCACGCTCACGATCGCGCTGGACGCCATGCGGGCGGGCGCGCGGACACTCGGGGCGATCTACTCGGACGACGGCGTGCTCGCCGACCCCGATGACGTATTCCTCCTGACACGCGCGGAGCTGCTCGAGCTCCCGCCTTCCGCCCCTGCACTGGTCGAAGAGCGGCGCGCGCTTCGTCGAGGCTACATGGAATTCGAGATCCCCGAGAGCTGGCAGGGCATGCCAGAGAAGCTGCCCCGCGCGACGAATCGTGCGCGGCGACACGCGACGCCTGCGTCGGCAGGACCGCACGACGAACGCGCCACGACCCTCGAAGGGCTCGGCGCGAGTGCGGGCATCTACGAGGGCAAGGCGTGCGTCGTCCGCGATGCACGCGAGCTCGACCAGGATTTCGATCCCGGCGATATCCTCGTCGCGCCTGCAACGGATCCGAGCTGGGCGCCGCTCTTCCTGATCGCGGGAGCCGTCGTGATCGACACGGGCTCGAATATCAGTCACGCCGCGGTGGTCGCCCGCGAGATGGGAATCCCCGGCGTCGTTCGCGTGGCCGGGGCCAGCGAGCGCCTCCGAACCGGCCAGCGCCTGCGAGTCGACGGCAACGCCGGCACGGTCGAGGTCCTCGACTGACGGAGCGGAGTCGGCGGCCAGGAAAGGATGACGAGAGATGGGCAGACTCGACCGCAAGGTCGCCGTCGTCACCGGAGGAGCGGGCCTCCTCGGCGCCGCCTTCGCACGCGCCCTCGCCGAGGAAGGCGCGCGCGTCCTCGTAAACGACCTCTCCGGCGAAGACACCAACGCCGTCGCCGAGGAGATCCTCGATTCCGGCGGCGATGCGAGCGCGATCGCGGGCTCCGTGACTTCCTGGGAGGCCAGCGGCCGGATCATCGACGCCTGCATCGACCGCTACGAGCGGATCGACTGCCTCGTGAACGCTGCGCACACGACGCGACCGGTCCCGATCGCGGAGCTCGAGGAGAGCGACTATCGAGCGACGATCGAGAGCCACGTGACCGGGCATTTCGCCTGCACGCACCACGCCGCCCAGCACATGATCCGTCAGGGCGGCGGCAGCGTCGTCAATCTCGTTTCACGCGCGATGCAGGGATTGCGTGGCTATTCGGCCTACGGCGCGGCCAAGGGGGCGATCCTCTCCGCGACCTTCAGCTGGGCGCTCGAGCTCGCTGCGCACGGGATTCGCGTGAACGCGGTCAGCCCCGCCGCGCGCCGATACGAGCCCGGCGAACGGCCAAGCCGTCGCATGCCCTGGTGTCGCGCGCCGGGCGAATCGCTCGAGGAGATGCGCAGGCGAACGCCGTCGCCCGAAAGCGTCGCGCCGATCGTGGTCTATCTGGCGAGCGAGGCATCGCATTGGCTGTCGGGCCAGGCCCTGTTCCTGTCCGGGGACTCGCTCGCGACGATCCGACATCCGAAGGAGGGTCGTTTCGTCTATCGCCCGGAGGGCTGGCAGGTCGAGGATCTCGAAGATCATCTGAGACCCGCCCTGGCCGACGCGTTCGAGCGGCCGAGCATGCAGGCCGGCCCCTACGCGTGGTTCGACGGCGTCGGCTCGCGCGGAGCGCCCCGGCCCCAACGCGATACGGGGTCTCGAGCGCCGTAACGACCGCCGTGGGACCCCTCGCGCTCTCGGTCTACGGGCGCCGACGCAGGCGCGCACGCACGAGACCGAGCAGCCCGAGGAGGCCGCTCCCGAGCAGCGTCGCGGACGCGGGCTCCGGCACCCAGACGGGAATTGCCGGTCCGAACTCCGAGGTATTTCCCTCCTGGTCGGTCGCCGTCGCGAGGATCTCGCCTCCGGCGGCGGCGAGCGCGGCCGCGTCGAAGGGAAACGGAAGCACCGCCGTCTCGAAGCCACCCGGATAGCCATGATTCTCGATCCAGAGGATCCCTTCGTCGCCTGCGAGGTTGGCGAGGTAGAAGTTCACGGACAGGTCGTAGTCGGCGTTCGTCGGATCGGTATCGACGGAATAGACGACGTGCATCTCGTCGGCGACGTCGTCGAGAATCGCGAACTCGATCTCGGGATGGTTCTGACCGCGATTCGGCCCCTCGTCGCCATCGCCCGGGTCGTTCTCGAGCGGTTCGTCCCCGGAGCCGAGCTTGATACCGAGTCCACCATTGGCCGCCATCGAGTTGCCCGCGATCAGGTGCGACACGGTGTCCTCGTCTTCCACGACGACTCCGTGGCCGAGATTGCCCTGGATGAAATTTCCGCCACCCGGCGCCGCGACGCCGATCACACTCTCGATCGCCCCCGTGCGAATACGGACACCCGTCTCGTTCGGCAAGATCTGGAGCGCCGTATTGAGGCCGATCCAATTCCCGATCACGGCCGTCGCCCGCGTCGCATCTAGCCTGCTACCGCTGATCCGGATGCCGTCGAGCGTGTTGCCGGCGATCACGTTGCCACCCACGCCGAAGAGGCCACCGATCACCACACCCGTGGTGCTCGAGACCGTGATGCCGCGTTCGTTCGGAAGTGCGAGCGTCCCGAGTGCGTTGGTGCCGATGAAGTTGCCCTGGATCACGCTCCCGTCACCCGTCGTGAGAATCCCCGGCCCCCCGTTGCCACTCAGGAGATTCGTGTCGAGCGGGCTGGTACCGCCGATCCGCACGCCCTCGGCCCGGTCGACGAAGACGCCGCCCCCCGCGTTCGGACGTGCCGCGGATCCGAAGACGTTCGTGCCGATGTAGTTGCACCGAACGACGTGGTCGCCGGCGTCGCCCGCGCCGCGAGGAAGCTGGATCCCCTGCCCCTCGAAGTCGTTGATCACGAGCCCCTGGATCGTATTTCGTCGACCCAATACCCTGAGCCCGTCGACGTCGCCGGCCTGCGTGCCCGAAAGCTGTATCCGCAACGTGGCTGGCCAGCTATCGCAATCCGCACCGGGCTGGGTCAGGCCATCGAGCGTCACGTCCTCGCCGAGAATCGACGGGAGCGCCGAGGATGGCTGGATGGTTCGAACGCCCGCTCCGGGAATGTTGAACACGATCCGATCGGGCTCGCCGTCGGGCGCGACCGCGTTCGAGTCGAGAATCGCCTGACGCAGCGAGCCCGGACCGGAATCGGCGGTCGTCGTGACGAAATAGAAATCGATCGCGAAGGCCGGCGCGGTCGCGAGAGCGACGATGAGTCCAAAGGCGAGCGCGCGGCCGAAGCCTGGAAGTGCGTGGCCCGGAGCGCCCGAGCGATTCGTGGTGTGGAGCAAGATTCACCCCTCCCGATTGATGCGAACGATGCGCGGCGTGATCCGCAACACGGATTCCTGGCTCCCGGAACACGAGAGCCGTCCCGCCACCGCGCGCAGCGACTCGAAGAGCGTCGCGATGTGACCGGTCAGACAACATGAAGCGGTTCACACACGGCGAGATTTTTCGACCACTCGGGCGTGGGCGCTTCCCATGTCACCGAATCCACGCGGCGTTTTCTTTTTCGCAGAGCCCCATCCTGACTTAGACTCGCGCGGGGGGAGTGGCGTCGAAGGAGTGCTTCATGAGCGATGTCGCATGTGTCTGTACGGCGCCGATCGTCGGCGAAGCGCGGCTGCGCGGACTCGACCCCCAGTCGCTGGTCGAGGGCCTCGGTCTATCGCTTTCAGAATTCGAGACGAAGCACGGCCGCGTTCCCTGGCAGGCCTTCGTCCCCTTCGCCAGCCGCGCGACCAAGATGCTCGGGATCGACACGGTCGAAGAGCTCGCCGCGAGCGCGACGACGGACAGCGTGCCGGCCCTGCTCGCGCGTGCCCTACCGAGGCTCGCTGACTCGCGAACGCTCTTCACGCTGGCGCCACGATGGTGGGGACCGATGATCTTCCGTGGCACGCGTGGACGATGTGAGCCGCTGCCCGACGGACGGCTGCGGGAGATCGTCCAGATCCTGCCCGAATTCGCCCCCTGCCCCGAGTTCTTTCCGGGGCTGCGCGGCACGCTGCGTGCGATGCCGCGGCTGCTCGGTCAGGCCGACGCACTCGTCAGCCTCGAGCACGACGGGCGCGAAGGCGAGTTCATCATCACACCACCGCCGCGACGCACGCGCTCTTTCTGGTCGCTGCGCTCGCGCGGGCGCTTCGGACGCGCTCGCCTCGGGCGGAGCGTCGGGCGGCAGCTCGCCGACGCGGAGCACGACCTCGAAGTGCTCGCGTTCTCCGAAGAGCGGCTGCTCGAAAGCGAGCGGCGCATCGCCAGCATGTCGTCGAAGCTCGCCGAGCAGGAGAGCCGACTCGAGGTGCTGGCGTATCTCGGCAAGGCTTTCGCGCATGGCGGCGAGCTCGAAGCGGTCCGTCAGCGGCTCGCGCGCGTGCTGCGCGGCCAGCTCGGCTTCGATGCGGTTCGCGTGTCGCAAGCGCTCGACGACACGCGCGCGACCTGCTCGCCCGCGGATGCGGCCGAATCCACCTCCGGACGCGTGACGGGACCGGCCAGCCTGTTCGAGCCCTTGCGCGTTGCCGATCGCCAGATCGGTAGCGTCGAGGCCTGGGGTGTGCGCTCCGACCAGGCCGCCGCCTGGCTACACGAGCTCGCTCCGTGGATCGCACTCACGCTCGAGGCCTGCGGCTCACGCAGCCTGACCGATCAGCTCGTCGAGCTCGTCGAGTCCGACCTGCGTGACTGGGAACGCATGGAGCGTCGACTCGAACAGCTCGTCGCGCTGCAACGCCGCGGCGAGGCCGAGACCGGTGTCGGCGCGCCCGACGCCGCGGGTGGAGCGGGCACGGAGCAGGACGAAGATGGGGACGCGAGCTTCGACCCATCGGTCGCGGAACGCGCGATCCGAAGCGCGACGAGCGATTTCGACGTCGTCGACGTCGCGGAGCAGATCCGCCTGCTGGTGCCGCATCTCCGCCGGCGATTCGGCGAGCAGGCCGAGATCGAGCTCGACTGCACGGAGGGATTGTGGGCGGGGGTACGCGACGAAGACGACGTCGACGATTTCGTCGAGAGTGTCGTCGCGATCCTCTGCGATATCGGCAGCGACCGGATCGCGATCGAATCACGGCCAATCGCGGAGGCCGTCCACCTGGGCCGCGGATTCACGAGCGCCGAAGTCCTGATTCGCGGCTACGGCGGCGAGCTGGGCGAGCTGGCTCGTGCCCGACTCCACGACACCCTCGAACGAACCGATACGGGCTTGCTCGTCGCGGACATGGACCGTCCGAGCGACGACGATGCGGCCGTCTGCGTGCGTGTCTGCCTCCCTCTGCTTGCACGCTCGCCCGACGGTCCGATTCACTAACGCCGATCTCGAGCCCACGCCGCAGCGGCAATCGCCTGCGCATCGCGATCGAACGCGGCCTCACGGGGTGGCATCCACGTGCGCGCAATCACGCGCTGCGCGGCGAAGATCGCATGGACCACCGGTCGGTTGCCGATCCGTGACGCGATCGAATCCAATCGCACGGACCCCGTGTGCGCGCTCACAACGAGGCCACACGACACGACCGACACGGGACGAACCTCCAGCGCGATCGGTTCGGACCCATGCACTCGTTCTCGAAGATCCTCGATGCCTGCGACGCCGTCGGTCGTCTCGCACGGGAAATCGGCGTCGGCCTGCTCGACGCGGAAGACCAGACACTCGACGGCCGCACCGTCCAGGTCGACGGCCGCCGGCTCCTGAACTTCAGCTCGTGCAGCTATCTCGGCCTCGAGCTCGATTCGCGTCTCATCGAGGGCGCGGTCGACGCGACGCGACGCTTCGGCACCCAGTTCTCGGCCTCGCGGGCATTCCTCTCCGCGCCACCCTATCGCGAGCTCGAGTCACTCCTGGCGGAGAATACCGGTCGTCCGACGCTCGTTCTCCCCAGCACCTCCCAGGCCAATGCGGCCGCGCTCCCGTCGCTCATCGAGCCCGACGATATCGTGCTGCTCGATCCGCACGTCCATATGTCCGTCCAGATCGTGATGCCGCTACTCGAGAAGATCGGAGTACGCGTCGAGACATTGCCATTCGGACCCGAAGCGGACGGCGATCGACTCGAGTCGCGTCTGCACGCGCTCGCGCCGAAATATCGTCGCATCTGGCTGCTCATCGACGGCATCTACAGCATGCACGGCAAGCGCGCGCCACTCGAGGCGCTTCGCTACCTGCTCGAGCACCATCCGGCGCTCCACCTCTACGTGGACGACGCGCACGGCACGAGCTGGACGGGACGCCATGGCCGCGGCCACGCGCTCGACGCGCTCGCCCGATCCGAGCGCGTCGTGGTCGCCCTGTCGCTCAACAAGTCCTTCGCTGCCGGCGGCGGCGCACTCTGCTTCCCGAACGAGCGGTTGCTCGAACGCGTTCGGCACACCTCGGTCCCCGCCAACTTCTCGGGCCCGCTCCAGCCCCCAATGCTCGGCGCGGCCCTGGCCTCCGCACGCATTCACGCGTCACCCGAGATCGAGCAGCTGCAACGGGATCTGCTGCACCGAATCGAGTACGTGAATCGACGTGCCGCGGAGCTCGACCTACCGCTGCTCCACGGCGATCAGGCGGTACCGATCCGCTTCATCGGCATCGGCCCTCAGGCCGCCTCGATCGCGATCGCGCGCCACCTCTTCGAACGGGGACTACTGCCGAGCTGTGCGCTCTTTCCCGCGGTCGGCGTGACCCAGACGGGCATCCGCCTGGGCATCACGCGCCATCATCGCTACGACGACCTCGATCTCCTGCTCGAGACGATCGCCGCCGAGCTGCCCAACGCGCTCGCCGCGGCGGGCAGCGACCGGACGGGACTCGATCGTGCCTTCGGGCTGAAGAGCCGGGTGGGCCCTCGCGACGGTTCCTGATCCGTCGACACGGGAACGCCTGCCGGGGCCGACGCTCGCTATGCTCGCACCCGAGACGGCGTCGACTCCACCTCGCTGCGTCACGAGGCGCATCGCGAAGCCGCAGTGGCGCCGATGCGAGTGGCGAGGATCGGATGCGACGAATCAGGCGACCCGGACGACACCAGCGGACTCGATACCCGGCGCGCCGCACGCGGCATGCAGCCCACGCCAACCTGCGTGCTGGCGCGCTCCTGCTCTTGCTGCTCGGCGGGATCACTGCGTGCGCCAAGTCGCCGACCGACCGACCCGACGGTCTCCCGGCGGGCATCAACGACACCTTCCTCTCCGAAGACCTCGATCTCGAGGAATACAGGGGCCGCTTCGAAGGCGAGTCCAGAGCCGTCTACGCCGAGCGTGAAGCGATCACCCACGCGCTCGGGCTCTCGCCCGGTGACGAGATCGCAGATGTCGGTGCCGGCACCGGCTTCTTCAGTCTGCTCTTCGCCAAAGCGGTCGGCGCGAAGGGGCGCGTCTTCGCCGTCGAGATCTCGCCACGCTTTCTCGAGGCATTGCGTAAGGAGGTGCGTCCGCAAGCGCCGGACGTGCTCGAGGTCGTCGCCGGCACGGCGCGCTCGATCTCACTTCCCGAGAACAGCCTGGACGCCGCGTTCCTTTGTGACGTCTACCATCACTTCGAGCATCCGAACGATTCGCTCGCCAGCCTGCGATCGGCTCTGCGGCCGGGGGGCGAGCTCTTCCTGATCGACTTCCACCGCGTGCCGGGCGAGAGTCCGGCCTGGCTGCTCGAACACGTGCGCGCCGGTCGCGAGGTATTCCAGGCCGAGATCGAAGCCAGTGGCTTCGCGTGGCGCGAGGACATCACGCTCGACGGCCTGGATGACAACTACTTCCTGCGCTTCGAGAACGTGAAGTAGCCGCACGCGAGCGCGAGCGAAACGACCCGAAGCTGCCCGTCGTGTCGAACGCGCATCGTTTCAGCCGAGCGCGACATCAGACGAGGGCGGCGAGAGTCTTGCGCAGCCAACGATGGCCCGGGTCCTCGTGATATCGCTCGTGCCATACCAGGTGCAGGTCGAGATCGGGCATGCCGAACGGCGGCGTAAACATGCGCACGCCGAGACCCGAGGCGAATCGGCCGACCGTGCGTGCAGGCCCAGAGGCGATGAGGTCCGTGCGCGCCACGACGAAGGGTGCGATCGCGAGGTTCTCGACCCGGCAGACGATCCGGCGCACGAGCCCGCGTCCCGCCAGCAAACCGTCGATCGTGAAGGGTCGTTCGACCGATGCCATCGACTCCGCGACGAGATGCCCCTCGGCGAGATAGCGTTTCAGCGTCAGCCGCTTGCCGATTCGCGGATGGTCGCGTCGCGCCAGACAGACCACGCGATCGCGATAGAAGTCGGCGCGGCGGATGCCGTGGGGTGGCGTCTCGAAGCGCCCGATCGCGAGGTCGCGCTCGCCCGATTCGAGCTCTGCGAAGGTCCGCTCCGCGGAGGCCAGCGGGCCCGTCGCGACCTCGACCCCAGGCGCCTCGCGCTCGATCGCGTCGAGTAGCGGTGGAAGGACGACCGCCTGGGTCGTGTCGAGCGCGCTCAGGACGAATCGGCGCCGCGCCGTCCGGGGGTCGAACTCACCCGGAGGCTCGAGCGTCGCGCGAATCGACTCGAGCGCCGTCCGAAGTGGTGTCGCGATCGCGAGCGCACGGGGCGTCGGTGTCATCCGATGACCCGAGCGTACGAGAATCGGATCGTCGAAGAGCACACGCAAGCGCGCCAGCGCCCGGCTCATCGCCGGTTGACTGAGACCCATCTGCTCCGCGGCCTGCGTCACGCTCCGCTCGCGCAGGAGTGCGTCGAGGGCGAGCAGCAAGTTCAGGTCGATGCTCGCCAAATTCACTGAGTGCATGTTGTCTATACTAACAATTCATTTGATTTATGACCTAGTTCGATTCACACTCGACCCGAACGTTCCGGAGAGCCCCGATGGATGACGCCGTGCGCCCCGCATTCGACTGGCCCTCGGACCCGGCCGGGGCGCCCCTCTTCCTGCTCGATGCTGCCAGCACACTCGAGGTCTCGATTCTCCGCGACTTCATCGAGCGGGCGCGCCCCGACTCCGTACCCGCGAACGAGGTGCGAGCAGTACGGCTGCCGAGCTCGCGCAAGCGCGCTGGACCAGACGCTTCGATCGGAGAGCTCGAGTCCGCATTGGCCGAGAGCGGTCGGCTCCTGCTCGTCCCGCTCCGCGTCGTCTGGCTGGCCCCCGACCGCGACGGCCATCGCGAAGCCGGCCTGACGGATCTCTTCGGGCTGGGCGATCCGCGCGATCCCGGCGCCCTGCGCGCCAGATGGATCCGACGCTTCGCACCCGATCGCACACGTGTCGTCGTCGGCGAGCCGGCCCCGGTCGAGGCGCTACGCGATCGCTGGCAGACCGCGATCGGAAACCACCTGGCGGAGACCGTCGGCCTCGATCGTTTCGTCGAGCGACAGGCCGCGCTCGCACTCGATCGCGCCGAGCGACGGCTGCGCGGTGGGCGCTACAAGATCCCCCGCTTCCTGAAGGAAGAGATCCTCGCCCATCCGGCCTTCCAGGGCGGCCTGGCGCGGATCGCGCGCGAAGAGAACCGGCCGATCGAGCGGATCCAGCGCGATGCCGCACGCTATCTGACCGAGATCGCCGCCCGGCACAGCCCGCTCTGGATCGACGTCTTCGCTCGCCTCTGTCGCTCGTCCTCGACGCGAGGCTACGAGAGCCTCCGCTTCGATCCCGCGGAGATCGAGACGATCCGGCGTCTCTCCGAACGTCATCCGGTCGTCTTCCTTCCGACGCACAAATCGAATCTCGACCATCCCGTCGTCTTTCGCGCGTTGCACGAAGAGGGGCTGCCGCCCAGCCACACGGCTGGCGGCGACAACATGAACTTCTTTCCCACGGGCCCGATCGCCCGCCGCGCCGGAATCTTCTTCATTCGACGCTCGTTCAAGGACAACGAGCTCTACAAGTTCGTGATGCGCAGCTACATCGACTTCCTCGTCGAGAAGCGCTTCCCCCTCCAATGGTTCATCGAAGGCGGACGCTCGCGCTCGGGCAAGCTCCTGCCACCCCGCTACGGGCTTCTCTCCTATGCCGTCGACTCCTACGCACGCGGAAAATGCGAGGACTTGATCCTGATCCCGGTCTCCGTCGCGTACGACCAGATCTCCGAGGTGGCCGACTACGCAGCGGAGCAACGCGGCGCACCGAAGGAACGAGAGGGAATCGGTTGGCTCTACCGATTCCTGAAGGGACTCGGCCGAAAATACGGCAAGATCGATCTCCGCTTCGGAGAGCCGCTCTCGCTTCGCGCGACGCTCGGGCCGCCCGATCCCTCGCTCACGCGTGACGATCTTCTCGTACCGAAGCTCGCATTCGAGGTCTGCGATCGGATCAATCGTGTCACGCCAGTCACGCCGATCTCGCTCACGATGCTGGCGATGCTCGGCGCCGGCGACCGCGCTCAGAGCCTCGCCGAGATCCAGCCCGCGCTCCGCGATCTCGCCGGCTACGTGAACTCACGCGCACTCCCGACGACCGAGAAGCTCCGTTTCGAATCGGAGAATGTCGTACGCGGCACGCTCGATCTACTCGTCGAGAGCGGCGTGCTCCTGCGCTTCGACGAGGGGCCGGAGTCGATCTATTCGATCGCCCCCGATCAACACCTGGCCGCCGCCTATTATCGCAATACGGTGATCCATTTCCTGACGCCGGCGGCAATCGCCGAGCTGGCGCTGCTCCGAGCCGCGGACGCGCCCGTCGGAGAGGGCAGTACGGAATTCTGGGCAGAGGCGCTCCGTCTGCGCGACCTGCTCAAATTCGAGTTCTTCTTCTCGGATCGAGAACGGTTCCAGAAGCAGCTGCGGGACGAGCTCGCACTCGATACACGCGATTGGGAGGCCAAGCTCGCCGATCCCGACGAGACACGGGAACTACTGCTCGCAATCCGTCCCTACCACGCACATCTGATCCTTCGCTCGTTCTTCGAGGCCTATTCGATCGTCGCGGATCGATTGGTCGTGCTGGAAGATCGACCGGTCGAGGACGACAAGGTCCTCGTGCGCGAAGCACTCGCTTGGGGCCGCCAATACCTGCTCCAGCGACGCGTCCGCAGCGGCGAATCCGTCTCGAAGGACCTGCTGTCGAACGCGCTGCGACTCGCGGACAATCGCTGCCTGTTGCGCGGGGCGTCCGAAGACCTCGCCGCCGATCGCGCGGCCTTCGCCTACGAGCTCCGCGAGACCGTACGTCGAATCGACGCGATCGAAGCGCTCGCCTCGGCGCGACGTGCCGGGAGCCTCGTTTGATGCGAACACAGCCACGAGAAGAACAGCCGGGAGATTCGCCGCGATGACTGCCAGCAGCTACGAACGCCTCAGCGCGATGGACACCTCGTTCCTCGTGCTCGAGAAGCCCTGGAGTCCGCTACACGTTTCGGCCACTCTGATCTACCGGATGGGACCGCTCGCACGCGAGGGCGGTGGTGTCGATGTCGACGCCTATCGCGACGCGACCGAAGCGGTGCTGCATCGCATTCCACGCTATCGCCAAAAGCTCGCGTGGATCCCCGTCGTCGGCCACCCGGTCTGGGTCGACGATCCCGACTTCAATCTCGACTATCACATCCGGCACACGAGCCTGCCTCGACCGGGCACCGACGCTCAGCTCAAGAAGCTATCGGCACGCATCATGGCGCAGCCTCTCGATCACTCGAAGCCGCTCTGGGAGGCCTGGGTCGTCGAGGGACTCGAGAACGAGCGCTTTGCCGTCATCAGCAAGATCCATCACTGCATGATCGACGGCACTGCAGGCCAGGACCTGGCACAGATCCTCCACTCGACGGATCCGGACGAGCGACTCGAAGAGAAGGCGCCCGTCTGGCTCCCGCGCCCCGCACCGTCCCGCGCGGAATTGTTCCGGGACGAGGTCGGGCGTTATCTCTCGCTCCCGGCCAGGGCCCTCCGCGGCCTGCGCGAAGCGAACGAGGAGCTCGACGAGATGAGAGAGGAGATCGGCACGCGGCTCGACTCTCTAAGGAGAGCCGCGGGCGCCCTGCGAAGCGCCGCGGGCCAGATGAGCGCGGTGCCTTCGCAGACGCAACTCAATCGACCGATCGGCCCCCATCGTCGCTTCGACTGGCGCGAAACGCCGCTCGCGCACGTGAAGGCCGTTCGCCGTGCGCTCGGCTGTACGATCAACGACGTCGTTCTCGCGACTGTGAGCGGCGCGGTCCGCCGATTCCTCGAACGCCGGGGCGATCGGCCCGACGGACTCGACTTCCGGATTGCGGCGCCTGTCAGCATCCGCAGGGATGGCGATCGCGATATGGGCAACCGGGTCTCGCAGTGGTTCGTGCCCGCCCCAATCGACGAAGCGGATCCCCTCGCGCGCGTCGCGCGGATCCATCAAGCGACCGAAGAGCTCAAGGCCTCTCGCCATGCGCTCGAGGCGGATCTGATCATGAACGTCGTCGAGTGGACCCCGACGAGCCTGCTCACGCTCGCCAGTCGCGCAGCCTCGGGCTCGGCACCCTACAACCTGATGGTGACGAACGTGCCAGGACCGCAGGCTCCCCTCTACCTGCTGGGCGCGCGGCTCGAGTCGCTCTTCTCCCAGGTTCCCATCGCCGACAGCACCGCCCTCGGCGTCGCTCTCGTGAGCTACGCGGGCAAGCTCTGCTGGGGATTCAATGCCGATTTCGAGCTCGTGCCGGATCTCGCTGCGTTCGCCGATGGCGTCGAAGCAGCTTTCGTCGAAATCGCCGATGCTGCCGGCGTCGACCTCCAACCCGAACCCGAAACGAATAGCGAGATCACTTGAGCCCCGAGGCGGCGAGTCGCACTGCGAATCGCCGCGCAGATGGAGCCGAGCGAGCCGAAGGGA
Source organism: Myxococcota bacterium (assembly GCA_965223565.1). Classification (GTDB taxonomy): domain Bacteria; phylum Myxococcota_A; class UBA9160; order UBA9160; family UBA4427; genus UBA4427. Next base: position 374,493 of record CBDCWV010000017.1, read on the forward strand.
GTCCCTCGACATGGCCTCACGAAAAGAGCTGACCCGCGAGATCGATCGATCCCCGAGCGGGCCCAAGACCGCAGCCTTCTTCGATGTCGACCGCACCCTGCTCGCGGGCTTTTCCGCCTCGGGCTTCATGCGCGACAAGCTCCGATCCGAGGGCCTCTCACTCACCGAGATGGCGCGCGCCCTCTCAGGCGGGCTCCGATTCGGCTCCGGACGCACGAGCTTCCCGACCTTTCTCGAGGAGACCTCGCTCGACCTGGTCGGGCTGACCGAGGCGGAGCTCGGCGAGGCGGGCGATCGCGTCTTCTCGACCGAGCTCGCCCCGCGCATCTTCCCCGAAGCCCGCGCGCTCGTCGAAGCCCATCGGCGGCGCGGCCACACGATCGCGATCGTCTCGTCGGCCACCCATTTCCAGATCGACGCATTGGCGCGCGACCTCGGAATCGAGCACGTCCTCTGTACCGAGCTCGAATTCGAGCGGGGGAGATTCACCGGCAAGGTCCAGCGTCCCGCCTGTTGGCAACAGGGAAAGGCGGATGCGGCGGAGCGATTCGCCGCGCGGAACGATGTCGACCTCGCGACCAGCTACTTCTACTCCGATAGTCATGACGACCTGCCGCTACTCGATCTCGTCGGCCATCCGAGACTCGTGAATCCCGACCCGAAGCTCGCGAGTGTCGGTGCCCGACGCGGCTGGCCGGTCTACGAGTTCAAGAGTCGCGGCCGACCGAGCCGTCGTGAAATCGCCGGCCTGGTCGGCTCGATCGCCTCGCTCGGCCCGGCCGCGATGGTGGGCGCACCCGTCGCGCTGGCCACGGGTAGCCTCCGCAAGGGTGTCGATCGGATGCTCTCGACCTATGCCGATCTGACGACTCAGCTCACAGGGGTCGAGCTCGCCGTCGACGGCGAAGAACATCTCTGGTCCTCGCGGCCCGCGGTCTTCATCTTCAATCACCAGAGCGGACTCGATTCGATTCTGATGGCGAAGCTCGTCCAACGCGACGTCGTCGGAATCGCCAAGAAGGAGCTCGAATCTACGCCGATCGTCGGGCCCCTGATGAAGGCCGCCGGCGTCGTCTTCGTCGATCGAGGCGACCGGAACAAGGCGATCGAAGCGATGCGCCCCGCGGTCGAGGCGATGCGCGAAGGGCTCTCGGTCGTGATCGCGCCCGAGGGTACGCGCAGCGCATCGAACAAGATCGGCAGGTTCAAGAAGGGGGCCTTTCACATGGCGATGGCGGCCGGCGTGCCGATCGTCCCGGTCGTCTTCAAGAACGCGCTCGACGCCCTGCCCCGGCACGGTATGGTGATTCGACCGGCGACCGTCGACGTCGTGGTCCATCCCCCGATCCCGACCGCGGACTGGAAGCCGGAAGAGCTCGACGCGAGAATCGCCGAGATCGAAGCGCTCTATCACGAGACGCTGGCCGACTGATTGCGCGCCCCCGACGACGGCCTCGCAGCCCGTTCGTGGTACGCGTGCGAACACGAGCCAAGCCCGCGAGAGGAGATCCAGCATGCACGTCGCCGTCGTCGGAGCCGGCTCCTGGGGCACGACCGTCGCGAGTCTGGCGTCGCAGAACGTCCCGACGGTCCTCTGGGCGCGTCGGCCCGAGATCGCCAAAGAAGTCGACGAGCAGCACACGAACGAACGCTATCTGCCGGGGCTCCCGCTTCCGTCCGCCCTGCGGGCGACCGACGACCTCGAAGAGGCCGTGCGCCGCGCGGACGTACTGGTGCTCGCCGTCCCCTCCCACGGCTTTCGCGAGATCGTGCGCGAGCTCGTGCCGTACGTCCGCCCCTGGATCCCCGTCGTCAGCCTCACGAAAGGGCTCGAGCAGGGCTCGCTCCTCCGCATGACGCAAATCGTCGACGAGCTGCTCCCCGGTCACCCTGCTGGCGTCCTGACCGGTCCGAATCTCGCACGAGAGATCATGGCCGGCCAAGCGGCGGCGAGCGTGATCGGCATGGAGGACCTGGTCGTGGCGAGTGCGCTCCAAAGCGTCTTCGCCGCGGGGCTCTACCGCGTCTACACCAACCACGACGTCGTCGGTTGTGAGATCGGCGGCGCGCTCAAGAACGTAATCGCAATTGCCGCAGGCATCGCGGAGGCGATCTCGGTCGGCGACAACACTCGCGCCATGGTGATCACCCGGGGCCTCTCGGAGCTGTCGCGGCTGGGCGAGGCGCTGGGTGGCGAGCCGAGCACGTTCGCCGGTCTCGCTGGCATGGGCGATCTGCTCGCGACCTGCATGAGTCCCCAGAGCCGCAATCGACAGGTCGGTGAACAGCTCGGCCGAGGACGCACGATCGAAGAGGTCGTCGCCGACATGAAGATGGTCGCCGAGGGTGTCAAGACGACGGCCAGCGTGATCGAGCTCGCCGAACGACATGCGATCGAGATGCCGATCTCGGAGGAGATGTACGCCGTGCTCTATCGGGGGCGCGCGGCGGCCGACGCCTATCGCGGCCTCCAGCGACGAAAGGCCGGCCACGAACGCGAGTCGGGCTGACGCCGACGTGCCGGCCGCCTGCCGGCGACGCTAACAGGCTGCAGAAAAACCCTCCGGATCGTGATAGAAGGTGATCCGGGGGGTGTTGGATGCGCGGCGACCGAGTCGATCTCGTCGGACTTCTCGGAGATCGACTCGACGACGGGAATACCCGCTTCACGGCGGCGGCGTACAACCGGGTGCGGCTGAGAGGCATGGCCGCCGCCCCCACATGAAGCGCTTCAGGATGCGGAAGGACGCACGTCTCCATCGTCTCGCGCGGCCCGGCCGGGGGCCGTCCGAGCGCATGTGAATGCGAGGCGCGCCTGGCTGGGGGCATGAACGATCATGCCGTCGCTACCGCGCGCCGAGACGGGGTCAGAGCATCGGGCGGTCACCGGCCGGGACGCAAAGCACGGCAGACAACGGCGTTCTTCCGCGGCCAGCTAGAGCTGGATCGCTGCCTCGTAGCCGTCGTGGATTGCGCCCTCGAGATAACCGACCCCGGTACAATCGCCGATTTCCAGCACCCGGATCGCCCCGCCCCCGAGCTTCTCCGCAAGCGACCGGTTGGGCACGAGACCCGTCGCGATCACCACGTGATCCGCCGGCACCGAGTCCATCTGCGCCCGCCCGGAGCCCGTTTCGACGCCCCCGGTCTCGGCGCCCACGCGCTCGTTCACTCCGGCCGGACGCTCGAAGTGGACGCGACGGGACTCGATCGACGTGACCCGCGTCGACGTTTCGAGCCGAACACCCCGGCTGCGAAGCTCGTCGAGCAGGCGCCAGCGCCGTGGATGCGCGAATCCCGCACCGAGCACCGGTCCTGCTTCGAGCACGCAGACCTCTCGTCCACGGGAATCGAAGAACTCGGCCAGCTCGCAGCCGACCAGGCCACCACCGATCACGACGATCCGACGGCCGAGCGGCAGGTAGCGCCGGGTGAGACGTCGCAGCCGATCGGGATCGTCGGTCAATCCGAGCTGCCTGCCGGCGGCGACGGCGATCCGGCCGGTCAGGCCGAGCTTCCGGCTCGCCGAGCCCTCCCCCGCGAGCAGATCCCGCAGATCGTCGCCGTCGAATACGTGAGCGCGGTCGGCGCCAGGAATCGCCGCGCTCTCGCGACGCGCACCGACGGCCAGGATCGCGACGTCGGGCGATAGGTCCCGCACGAGATCCGCCGACGCTTCGACGTCCGTGCGAATCTCGACGTCGCTCATTTCGACCTCCCGCACGAGCCAGTCGAGGAGCTTTCCGTTCGGGGGATAGGCGAGCGCGGCGAAGCGGAGTGCGCCCCCGAGACGTGCACTCCGCTCGAGCAGCGTCACGCGATGGCCACGCCGTGCCGCAACCCGGGCAGCCTCCATTCCGGCCGGTCCCCCGCCGACGACCACGACCCGCTTGGCCGAGCTCGACCGCGTGCGCTCGAGCACCGCGCGTTCGGACTCGCGCGCCGTCACCGGGTTGACGGCACATCGCACCGGCCGATCGAAGAACGCCTGCGCAACGCACGTATAGCAGTAGACACAGGGACGAACGGCGTCGGGCTGTCCCGCCTCGAGCTTACGCGCAATCTCGGGATCGGCGAGCATCTTGCGCGCCATCGCCACCAGGTCGGCCCCGCCCTCACGCACGAGGGCCTCGGCTGCGTCGGGCTCGATCCGCCCGACGGCGATGACGGGCACGCTCACCCTCCGTTTGATCGCCCGAGCGTACTCGACGAAGCCCGACACTTCGTGCACGAGCGGCGCCTCGAGAAATCCCGCCGCGGAGCTGCCATCGCAGTAGGCGCTGACATGGATCGCATCGGCACCCGCCGCTTCGGCGAGCACCGCCGTGCGCTCGGCGTCGGCCAGGCGAATCCCACCGGGCGTGCGCAACTCGACGGCGTCGATCCGACACCAGACCGGAAAGTCGGCGCCGGCCCGGGCCTTGACTGCACGCAGGCAATCACAGAGGAGTCGCGCCCGATTCTCGGGCGTCCCGCCGTAGTCGTCGTCGCGGCGATTGATGGCGGGTGACAGAAACTCGGAGAGGATATACCCGTGCGCAGCGTGCAGCTCGACCGCATCGAAGCCCGCGCGCCGCGCACGCTCCGCCGCGTCGGCGAACGCTTCTACGAGTCGGTCGATATCCCCCTGTGTCGCTTCGCGCATCCCCGCTGCACCGAGATGCCCCATCGAGTGGCCCATGATCTCGGCTTCCTCGGCCGTCAGATCCTGGCCCATCGTATTCTCACCGTGGAAGCCGCCCACCGACGGCATGATCATGTCGCGCCCCTGCCAGACATCGAGGCGAGCGACCTTCCCGTGGTGGGCCAGCTGCGCTGCGATCTTCGCGCCATGGGCATGCACGCGTTCCGTCAGTCGAGCGAGACCCGGTAGGAAACGATCCTCGGAGAACGCGAGCTCGTGTTGCGAATTCGCACCCCACGGATAGGCCGCCGAGGTATTCTCCGTGATCAGCAGACCGGCACCGCCACGCGCCCGTTCCTCGTAGTAGGCGATCAGGGCCTCGGTCACTCCGCCGTGCTCGTCGCCGAGCTCGACTCCCATGGGCGCCATCGCCAGGCGATTCTTGAGCTCGAGCCCACCGATTCGAACGGGTGAGAAGAGATTGGGGTACACGGCGACCCTCCTGAAGCGACCCCACCGGCCTGGTCGTTCGCCCGGCAACCCGCGTGGGTCTCGCGGTTCGTCGACCGCTCCCCGACTCTAGACGACCCACCGAAGATCGCCCGGCCGATCCCGAGATCGCCTTCGCGGCGCGACCCGCATCTGATAGATTCGGGTGTCATGCCCCGACAGTCCGCATCGATCCGTTTCGGCGCCTGGTACGACGACCGGGATCTCTCGCTCGAGTTTCCGGAGACCTGGCAGGTCGATCTCTGCCCGCCCAGCGACGGTCCCGATATCGGTCGCGACGGGATCGACGCTGCATTCGCGAAACCGATCGGCACGCCGCCGCTTCACAAGCTCGCCGTCGGACGAGAGCGCCCCTGTGTCGTGATCGACGATCTCTCCCGACCGACTCCGGGCGCGCGGCTGATCCCCGCGGTGCTCGCCGAGCTGAACGCCGCCGGCATCGACGACGCCTCGATCACGATCCTGGCCGGCGTCGCGAACCATCGTCCGATGACCCGCGAGGATCTGGAGAAGAAGCTCGGCGCCGAGGTCCTCGAACGGTGCCCGGTCGAGAATCACTTCTCGCTCGACGGTTGCGTGCCCGTCGGAACGACGAAGGAAGGAACGCCTGTCGAGATCAATGCGACGTTCATGCAGGCCGACCTTCGGATCCTGGTGGGCTCGATCATCCCCCACGCCGCGACGGGCTTCTCGGGTGGCTCGAAGCTCCTGATGCCGGGGATCGCGAGCTATGCGTCGGCCGAGGCCTTCCACCGCGGCAGCTGTCTTCGCGGACGCTACGCGGATCCCGAGACCGACGCGCGGCACGAAGCGGACGAGGCCGCCCGCCTCGCTGGCGTCGATTTTCTGGTCAACGGAATCCCGAATTCGCAGCTGGGATTGGCCGGAGTCGTGACCGGCGACGTCGTCGCCGCCCATCGCGAGGGCTGCCAGATCGCGGGGCGCGTATTCGCAACCCCTTCGCCCGTCGGTGCAGACATCTGCGTGCTCTCCGTCTATCCCAAGGACGGCGAATTCCTGCAGCATCTGACTGCTTTCGCGCCCTGGCGCACGGCCCCGGCGCCACTCGTGCGCGAGGGCGGTACGATCGTCGTCGCGCTCGATGGGGCCGAAGGCCTCGGCAGCCACTGGCTCTTCGGCCCGGGCATGTGTCTCGATTTCCGCCGCGCACCGAGCGTCAAGGGGCGCGACCTCGTCTTCTTCTCACCGCGGCTACACCGCCAGAGTCTGCAGCCCGCCGCCCGCAACGTCGTCACGCTCTTCCGCCGCTGGGAGGACACGCTCGACTGGCTCGCCGGCAAACACGGCAACCAGGCACGCGTCTCCGTCTTTCCCTGCGCGACGATGCAGCTCGGCCCCGGTCGACGTTAGGCGAACACGAATACGCATGACGCCCGACCGCGATCGAGCAGCTGGAAAGGGCACGAAGCAGGATCGAGATCCGGCCAGCAGACAGCTCGACGCGCGCTTCGCTCTCGTGCTCGGCTGCTTCGCGCTCTCGGGCTTCGCTGGCCTGCTCTACGAGACCGCGTGGACGCGCGAGTTCTCCTTCGTCTTCGGTACCTCGAGCCTCGCCGTCTCGACCGTGCTCGCCGCCTACATGGGCGGCCTCGCGGCGGGTGCCGCAATCGCTGGACGCTTCGTCTCGCGTGTTCGGCGACCCGTCCTCGTCTACGGGCTGCTCGAGCTCGGAATCGCGGCGAGTGCCCTGGCGATCCCCCACGCGATCGACGCGTCGCGATTGTTTCACGGCGCGCTCCTGCGCGGCGTCACCGATCCCGGCTCCCCGTTCGCACTCGGCGTCGATCTCACGACCTCGTTCGTCATTCTCTGCGTACCGACGACCCTGATGGGGGCGACCCTGCCGCTGCTCGCGCGCCACGCGATCCAGACGGACGAGCAGATCGGGCCACGGATCGGTGCCCTCTATTCGATCAACACGCTCGGCGCCATCCTGGGGACCCTGGTCACGGCCTTCGTTCTGATGCCGGCGCTCGGTCTGCGACACACGGTCTACCTCGGGGCCGCCGTCAATGCGCTGGTCTTTTTCGGCGCCTGGGGGCTAGCGCGCCGTGATGTGCGAGAGCGCAAGCCCGGCGGCGGTGTGGCGCCAGCCGATCCTCGCGACGAGAGCAAGGCAGGTGACGAGCGCGCGCAGACCGACGAAGGACCCTTGGACCCCACGCCTCGCACTAGGCGAATCGTGCTCGCGATCGCCGGCCTCGCTGGCGTGGCCTCCTTCACGTACGAGGTGTTCTGGTTCCGACTGATCGAGCACGTGCTCGGCGCGAGCGTCTACGCCTTCGCCGCCATGTTGAGCAGCTTCCTGCTCGGCATCGCGCTGGGCGGTGCGGCCGCAGCCGCGATCTCGCGATTCCAGCGCGACGCGATGCCGGCGCTCGCGTTCAGTCAGCTCGGCGCCGCCGCCTTCGCCCTGCTCGGCTATCGCGGCTTGATGCAGCTTCCCCTCTGGATTCAGGAGTGGGGACTCGTCGGAGGGATGGGAAATTTGCTCAAGACGGCGGCGATCGTCACCCTGATCCTCCTGCCGTCGACGCTTTGCCTCGGCGCCCTCTTGCCCTTCGCCGTCCGTGCGCTGTCGCCCCACGCCGCGCTCGCCTCGCTCGCCAGCGCACAGGTCTACAGCTGGAACACGCTCGGCGCGATCGTGGGCTCGCTCGCGAGCGGATTCTTCCTGCTGCCGCGGCTGGGCTTCGCCGGGACGCTGCTCGTCGCCAGTGCGTTGAACGGCACGCTGGCGCTCGCCGCCTGGTCCCAGGGTCGCATGCGCTCGCGCCTCTTCCTCGTGGCCGCGTTCGTCGTTCTTGCGACGACCCTGCTCAGTCCGCCGCCCGTGCCATGGACACTGCTGAGAAGCGCGCCCGCCGAGCTCGCCCAGACCGTCGTCACCGACGATCGCGACGTCGTCTTCCACGCCATCGGTCGCTCGGCGAGTGTGCTCGCAACCAGAGATCGGGCAGGCATCCGGATCCGAACGAACGGATTGCCCGAATCCCTGATAAGTCTGCGAGGGAGTCGGCCGGGCAAGACGATGACCGCACGCTGGCTGGGGGTGATCCCGGCGCTCGCGCGCAGGCCGCCGAGTCGCCTGCTCGTGATCGGGCTCGGCGGTGGGGTCGCGCTCGAGGCGATCCCGGCAACGATCCGGCAGATCGACGTCGTCGAGCTCGAGCCCGAGGTCGTCGCCGCGAACGACGCAGTCGCGTCGATGCGCGCCATCGACGTCGCGGAGGACGATCGGATCTCGATCTCGATCGGGGACGCGCGACGTGTACTCGATCTGTCCGAGCAAAGTTGGGACGCGATCGTATCGCAGCCCTCGCATCCCTGGACGGCGGGCTCGTCCCATCTCTACACGCGCGACTTCTTCGAACGGGTCCGTCGCAGGCTCGCGCCCGAAGGTCTATTGGTCCAGTGGCTCGGGCTCAATTTCGTGGACGACGCCCTGCTTCGCTCGTTCGCCGCGACGCTCTCGGACGTCTTTCCGCACGTGCGCTTCTACCGACCGGAAGAAAACGGCGGTCTCTTCGTCGCATCGATCGCACCGCTCGAGCTCGAGACACGCGTCGCCATACTCGCACGCTCGGCACCCGAGGTATTGCCGCGCGTCGGCATCGATTCGGCGGCGCGACTCGCGGCCGCACTCGTCCTCGACGAATCGGCGATTCGCACCTTCGCCGGCGGCGCGCGCCTGATCAGCGACGATTTCAATTCGATGGCCACCCGCGCGCCACTCCTCGACCGCCAGTCCGCAGGCATCGAGAACGACACCTACACAGCCTACGACCCGATCCCTTCGGGCCGCTTCGAGTGGATTCCGCCCGCACGCCTGGTCGAGGCACTCGTCGATCTGGAACGCTCGGATCGGGCGCTCGCCCTGGTCGACGCATTACCCGACGGTCCATCCCGCGAGCTCGCGCACGGCATCCTCGACCTCTCTCGGGGTCGCTTCGACGCGGCGCGCACCCATTTCGCCGCCGTGCCGCGCGACGTGCCCGAATCGCGGGAGGCCGAGTGGCAGCGCCTGCGACTCGATGTCGCCCGCGCGATTCCGGACACGCTCACTCGGGCGATCGAACGTTTCGCGCAGGAGAGCGACGAGCGCGCCGTACTACGCGCATGGTCCGCGCGTGCGCGCGGCGATCACGCCGAGATCGTCGCACTCGACGCGCGGTTGGCCGCGATCGCGAAGGGCAGCCCCACCCATGCAGACGCGATCGCGATCCGCATCGCCTGGCGCCTGCGCGACCCCACACGCGAACGTGCCGCCGAGGCCCTCGCATTGATCGACACGCGCGTGCGTGGTTGGAATACGGCACACCTCGCGGATCGTGCCTACGCCGCGGCGCTCGCGGGCGATGCGCCGGCAGCACTCGACAGCGTCGTCGAGCTCGCCCATCAGCAACGTCGCCTCGCGCCCCGCACGGTCCGGCTCGCGAGCGCGGCGCTGGCGGCTCTCCCGTCGGAATCGATCGAGCCCGAACGGAGACGATCGTTGCGGCGCCGACTCGAACGGATGCGGCGGCGATAGCCCACCCGAAGCGCGGAGTGAGCAGCTCGCGGATATCGTCACCGATCTCGACTCCGAGACCTGAAATTCGCGCGTTGGGCCCGTCCGGCAGCCCCGCGTTGCGCGCGGTAGCATCGATTCGATTCCCCCACGGAGATGAACCATGTCGGCAGCCTCGCGACCCACGACACCCGATCCGACCCGAACGCAGCGATCGTCCCCAACGACCGACGATCACTCCCAGCCGCCACTCTCGAAGCGGCCCGAGCGCGCGGATGAGCTTCTCGCGGCAGCGAACGAGATCGCACCGATCCTGCGCGAGGACGCGGAAGCCGGCGAGCAGGCACGCAGCGTCACGCCGCGGGTCGTTCACGCGATGCAGGAAGCGGGCGCCTTTCGCATGACCATGCCGATCGCACTCGGTGGAATCGAAGCCGACCCGGTCACGCAATACGAGGTGATCGAGGCCCTCTCGATCGCGGACGGTGCGGCCGGCTGGGTCGCCATGATCGGCTCCGACGCGGGCTACTTCGCAGGGCGGATTCCGCTCGCGCTCGCGCGCGAGCTCTTTCCCGATCCCGACCTGCTCAGCTGCGGCGTCTCCGCGCCCTCGGGTCGGGCCGAGCGCGTCGCCGACGGCTATCGGGTCGCCGGCCGTTGGGCGTTCGCGAGCTGCTGTCGCCATGCGACCTGGTTCAAGGGCGCCTGCCTTCTGACCGCGAACGGCAAGCCGCTCCTCGACGAGAAGGGTCAGCCCAGGATGGGAACGGCCGTGCTTCCGACCGAAGAAGTCGAGATCGTCGACAACTGGGACACGACCGGGCTCTGCGGCAGCAGCAGCAACGACATCGAGGTACACGACGTCATCGTGCCCGAACGTCGTCTCGTCGGGCGCGACATGAGCGGCGCCGAAGCGGCCGAGCCGCCGAGTCCCCTCTATGCCTATTGGATGATGATCATGTGCAACGTGTCGGGCGTCCCGATGGGAATCGCACGGCGCGCGATCGACGAGGCGTGTGCGATCGCGAACGAGAAGTTCGCGTACGGAACGAAGGACCTGATTCGCGACGATACGCTGCTCCAGATGCGGCTCGGCCGCGCCGAAACGACCTGGAACGCGGCACGCGCCTTTCTGATCGAGACCGTCGACGAGCTGTGGCAGACGCTGCTGCGCGGCGACCCGCTCTCGCTCGACCTGCGCAGCCGCTTCCGTCAGTGCAATCTGCACGGCTTCCACGCGGCACTCGAGGTGACCCAGTCGATGTACGCGCTGGCCGGGTCGAAGGCGCTCTACCGACCCCATCCCCTCGAGCGGGCCCTGCGCGACCAGACGGTCGCCGCGAACCACCTGCTCGTGCGCGAGAACGGCTATGCCGAGGTCGGTCGCGTCGCGCTCGGAATCGATCCCCAGAGCTTCGTGCTGGCAGGCTGAGATTCGCCGAGTCGCATCGCCCTCAGGCCAGCTGGCCGGGAGCCAGAGCCCAACCGCCATAGTCGCGGACGAAGCCGCAAGCCTCGATCGACTCGCGCAGCGGTGAATCCTCGACCGGCCGGCCGTCGATCCGCTCGATCAGCAGGGGACGGCGACCCGCCCGGGGTAGTCTTACGAGACCGGCGATCGCCGGCTCGAGCGCTTCGCCATCGGCCGTCGCATCGAGCGTGAAGAGCTCGCGGCGGCCCGCCGGTACGTAGAGCCGGGGCGCGCCGTCGACGAGCACGACATGCGCACCCGGGACGCGCCGCAAACGCGTTCTGTCCTCCTCGCGACACGGCCAGGCCAGCAATGCGCCGTAGGGATTGGCGGGATCGCAGGCGGGCAGGACCTCGACGCAGCCCGACGAGCCTTCCTCCGATGTGCGCAGCCGATCGAGTGCACCCGAGAGGGCGAACTGGGCGCCGGACAATCCCTCGACGAACCAACCGCGCCGAATCCGGCCCTGCTCCTCCATGGCGAGCAGGACGCGATAGATCGATGCAAAGCCCCCTTCGAGCGCTTCGTGACGAACGGCCTCACGACTGACGACGCCGTAGCGTGCCAGGAGGGTCTCGGCACGCACGAGCAGCCGTTCGGTCTCTGGCATGGGATCCACACGGAGCGAAGAGACGAGCCACCAACGACCGCCGGTCGACGTCGTCGCTGTACGCGCGCGACCGAGTCGACGCCGCGATCCGGGCCGGCCGGGACGCGAAGTCTGCCCGGCCCGCCGCCCGGTCCTTGCGCGCAACGGTTGGAACGTGTCGTTCGTGACGTGACCGGCCCAGACGAGATCCCAGAGCGCCGCTTCGCAATCGCGAGGCTGGGCGTCGGGGAGCCGAGCGCGCACGGCCGCCAAGAGCTCACTCGAGAACGAGGCGCCCGAATCGGCGAGATGAGCGAGAATCGCCGCGTGGAGCGGTGACGATGCGGCCTGCGCATCCGACGCGTCGACCGCCTCGAGCCAGGCGCTCGCGTGATCACGTCGATAGACCGCGATCGAGCCGTCCCGGCCGCCGCGAGCACCCCGGCCAACCCAGACGAGCTGCCCGCTCGCACCGAGCGTGTCGAGATCCTCGACTCTGAAATCCGCGACGCGCGCGGGCAGGATCTCCCCGACCAGGACGCTGTAGGGCAATACCAGCCCCTCGATCTGCTCGATGCAGGCGTGCAGACCGAGCTTCGTGCCCTCCGATCCAGCGGAGCGCCCCTGCCAGCGCGCGAGAAATCGCGCGAAGGTTGCCTCGTCGACGGCAGCGATCTGTCCGCGCAGGCGTGCGAGGGTGCGCCGCTTGATCCGACGCAGCACCTCGCTGTCACACCACTCCGCGCGTGTCCCCTCCGGTCGGATCTCACCCGTCACGAGCTCGTTCGACCGCTCGAGCGCACGCAAGACGGGCTCGACCTGGGCGGGTCGCAGCGCGAACCGCGAGGCGAGCGCCTCGACGGAGAAGGGACCGTGTGTTCTCGCATAACGCCGGACCAGGAATTCGAACGGCGATTCGTCGGCCGCGAGGCCTGCACCCTCGACCAGGAATTCGTTCGGCAGGTCGTCCGAGAGCGCGCAGCCGAGCGCATCCCGATAGCGACCTGCATCCTCCGCCGCGATGAAACGCGCCTCCGTCCCGACGCGCACGGTCGTCACGCGTCGCGCCTCCGCGAGTCGATCGGTCCACTCCTCGAGATCAGCGCCCGGAACGACCCGTGCCGCGAGCTCCTCGCGGGTCAGGTCACCCAGGCGTCGCAGCAGGTCGTGGAGCTCGTCCGGGTCTCGAGCACGTCGATCGTCATCCCGATGGCCGAGCTCCGCCTCGACCTCCGCAATCGCCTCCGAATCGAGGAGCTCACGCAGCTCGGCGTGGCCGAGCAGCTCACGCAGGAGACCGCGATCGAGCGTGAGCGCCTGCGCCCGTCGCTCCGCGGCCGGAGAGTCCGCATCGTAGAGATATCGCGCGACGTAGGCGAAGGCGAGCGAACGAGCGAAAGGCGATGGCGTGGCGGTCTCGACCTCGTGTACGCCGATCTCGCGTGAACGGATCTTCGCGAGCACCCCGCGCAGACCCGCCAGATCGAATACGTCGGAGAGCGCCTGACGATAGGTCTCGAGCACGATCGGGAAATCGGGATAGCGCTCGACCGTCGCGAGCAGCGCCTTCGACTTTCGACGCTGTGCCCAGAGCGGGTTGCGCTGATCGGGTCGCCGGCGCGTGATCAGGAGCGAGCGGACGGCGTTCTCCCGAAACAGCGACGCGAAGAGCGAGCTCGCGCCTACACGCCGCGTGACGAGCTCGTCGATCTCTTCGGGCTCGGGAATCAGGTCGGAGAGCGGCGGGGGCGTCTCTCCGTCCGCGAGCCGCAACACGATCCCGTCATCGTTCGGCAGCACCTGCACGTCCAGGCCGACGCGTCGTCCCAGCAGCTCTTCGATCGCGAGCGCCCACGGCGTATGGATGCGACTCCCGAGTGTCGAGAGCAGGCAGATCCGCCAATCTCCGAGCTCGTCTCGGAAGCGCTCGATCACGATTGAGCGATCGGTCGGCAGAGCACCGCCCTGCTCCCTCTGATCGAAGACGTAGTCGACGAGCGTGCGCGCCGCGCTCTCCGTGAGTGGGGCGCGCTCTCGCAGCGCCTTCGAAGCGGTCTCGCGATCCAGCTCGCCGAGCTCGCGCAAGAACGCACCCATCGCACGCCCGAGCTCGACGGGGCGGCCCAGCCCGTCGCCTCGCCAGAATGGCAGCCGACCGGGCTCCCCCGGCGCGGGCGAGACGACGACACGGTCGCGGCCGATCTCCTCGATCCGCCAGCTGCTGGCGCCGAGCAGGAAGGTGTCACCGGGTCGCGACTCGAAGACCATCTCCTCGTCGAGCTCGCCGATCCGCGGTCCCCCCTCGCCCAGCACGACGCGGAATGCACCCCGATCGGGAATCGTCCCCGCGTTCAGACGCGCGACCAGCGCCGAGCCACGCCGCGGTCGGATCGTCTGGTCGCTGCGATCCCAGGAGAGTCGCGGACGCAGATCCGCGAGGTCGGTGCTCGGAAAGCGGCCCGAGAGCATATCGAGCGTCGCGCGCAAGGCGTCGTCGGGGAGCGCTGCAAACGGGTAGGCACGGCGGACGAGCTCGCCCAGCTCGGGCACGGTCCGCGGACGATCGCAACAGATCGCGACGAGCTGCTGGGCGAGTACGTCGAGCGGGTTGCGCGGCACGGCGATCGCTTCGATCGCGCCCGCGAGCATTCCCTCTGCCACGACTGCCGACTCGAGGAGATCCCCCTTCCACTTGGGATAGACGCGGCCCCGACTCGCCTCGCCGACCTGATGCCCGGCGCGTCCGACGCGCTGCAGCCCCCGCGCGACGGAGCCCGGCGACTCGACGAGCACGACGAGATCGACGGCACCCATGTCGATCCCGAGCTCGAGCGAGCTCGTCGCCACGATCGCGCGCAGCTGGCCCCGCTTGAGCGCGTCCTCGATCTCGGCGCGTTCGCCGTGGGAGACGCTGCCGTGATGAGCGCGCGCGAGGTCCTCTTCGGCCAGATCGTTGATGCGTTGGGTGAGGCGCTCGGCGAGTGCTCGGCTGTTCACGAAGACGATCGTCGAGCGATGGTCACGGATCGCCCCGACGAGCTCGGGGTAGATCGCGGCCCAGCTGCCCCCGTCCGAAGTCGTCGCGCCCGCTTCGCCGGTGAACAGTCCGCGAGTCTTCGCGTCGATTGCGCGATCGGCCTCGCCAGCATCTGCGTTCGCGTGGCCCATGGCTTCCGCCGCGTGATCGGCTACCGCGACCTCGACCGTCAAGTCGAGCCGCGGCTTCTCGGCGACGTCGATGATCTCGCAGTCGTTCGACCCGGCCAGGAAGCGTCCGACCTCGTCGAGCGGACGCGCCGTCGCGGAGAGTCCGATTCGCTGCGGCGGCCTCGCGCAGCGCTCGGCAAGTCGCTCGAGCGAGAGGGCGAGATGGGCGCCGCGCTTGCTGGGCGCGAGCGAGTGGATCTCGTCGACGATCACCGTCGTGACCGTCCGCAGGTTCTCGCGCGCATGGGAGCCCAACAGCAGATAGAGCGATTCCGGCGTCGTCACGAGAATCTCGGCGGGATCCCGTGCCTGTCTGCGCCGATCGGCTGCTGGCGTATCGCCCGACCGGATGTCGACGCGCAGTGGGCGAAACGGTTCGGCGTCCCTGCCCGTGGACCGCTCCGCGAGCTGCGCGATCCCCTGCAGCGGCGCGCGCAGGTTGCGTTCGACGTCGACCGCGAGGGCCTTGAGCGGAGAGATGTAGAGAATTCGGGTTCCAGCTTCGCCCACGGGCTCGCGCGAGACACGATCGATCGCCCAGAGAAATGCAGCCAGCGTCTTGCCCGAGCCGGTCGGCGCGGCAAGCAGCACGTCTCGACCGCGGGCGATCGCACGCCAGCCGCGTCCCTGGACGGCCGTCGGCTGCTCGAACTGGGCCTCGAACCAGGCAGCCGTGATCGGACCGAAGACTTCGAGCGCGCTCATCTCGGCACGTCGGACGGCACGAGCGTCAGGCCGGCTTCAGGCGGACCGGCAGCGTACCGAGGGACATCAGGATCGGATTGCCGATGCCGAGCACACTCCAGCTCGACTCTCCGATCGGCTCGATGTCCGCCGTCCGTCTCAAGAGCTCCTCGAAGAGGATCGTGATCTCGCGTCGCGCGAGATGGGCCCCGAGGCAGAAATGCGGCCCGCCCCCGCCGAAGGCCATGTGCTCGTTCGCCTTGCGACGCACATCGAAGCGGAAGGGATCTTCGAAGACCGCCTCGTCCCGGTTGCCCGAGGGATACCAGAGCGTCACGCGATCGCCTTCGGCGATCGGCACGCCCGCGATCTCCGTATCCTTCGCGACGATCCGTTTGAAGTAGGCGACGGGCGAGGACCAGCGGATGATCTCTTCGGTCGCGCCCTTCATCAGTCCCGAATCGCGGCGAAGCGCGTCGAGCTGATCGGGCTCCGCGAGCAGCTGCGACAGACCGCTCGAGATGGCGTTTCGGGTCGTCTCGCTTCCGGCGACCGTGAGCAGCATGAAGAAGGCATCGAGCTCGAGCTCGTTCAGCCGCCCCTGCTCGTCCTCGACGGTCGCGAGCAGCGACAGGATATCGTCCTCTGGCGCCGCCCGTTTGCGCGCCGTGATCTTCTGGCCGTAGGCGAATATCTGGGCCGCGAGCGACTCGCGCTCGGACTCGGGAACCGGGTGCTCCGGGTCGACACAGAGCAGCATGTCATTCG
Organism: Myxococcota bacterium; assembly: GCA_965223565.1. Classification (GTDB taxonomy): domain Bacteria; phylum Myxococcota_A; class UBA9160; order UBA9160; family UBA4427; genus UBA4427. The sequence goes on from CBDCWV010000017.1 coordinate 390,877, forward strand.
TGAGAGCGAACAGCCAGGCGCGGTCCTCTCCGGGAATTCCCAGCACGTCCGCGATCATGTGCATCGGCAGCTGATAGGCCACCTCCTGAACGAACTCGACCGTCTCCCGCTCGAGCGCCTCCTCGACGATCGAGACAGCCCACTTTCGCGCCTGCTCCTCCAGCCGCCGGGTCATCCGCGGCGTGAATCCCGAGCTGATGAGCTTGCGCTGGCGCAGATGGGCGCGACCGTCCATGTCTGTCAGCATCAGACCCGTGCCCTCGTAGCCGAGTCCCGGGCCACGCGCGGAGAGAAAGAGATCTGCCGCGCGATTCACGTCCCGGATCTCCGCATAACGTGAGAGCACCCAGAATCCCTCACCACCGGTCAGCTCGAATCCAGCCGTCTCGGGATGTCGCCAGACCGGCGCCTCCTTCCGGAGTCGGCTGAAGACGTCGTGGGGAAAGCCCTGCCGATAGAGCTGCGACTGCGTGAGATCGATTTCGTCGAGGTTCATGATTCGCGGTTCCTTGTCCGGGCCGACGATGGGATCGTCGATGGGACCGATTCAGCCGGCTACGCCGTCGGCGGCGGCATCGAGCGAAGCGATTGCCTTCGCGCGATACGCCGCCATGTCCTTCTCGTGGACCTTCATGTCGAACGACGTCCGGGTCCGAAATTCCAACAGCGTCACGCCCTCGGGTCCCGCCTGGTAGGCGTAGACCTGCTCGGCGGGCAGGAAGAAGCCGTCGCCCGGTCCGAGCTCGCGCTGGCCCATCTCGATGCTGCCCTCGACGATGTAATAGAGGCAATCCGACGAGTGGCTATGCCGCGGCAGGCGGTAGCCGGGCGCGAAACGGATCGTGACGAGGCTCAGGCCGTCGGGCTCCTGCTGCCGAAACGGCACCGTCAATCGGGCGCTCGACTGGAGGCGATCGAGCTCCGCGTCCGAGATCGGCGTGTCGTCGGCCCCGTCGATCGTGAAGCTCATCGCATCCATCATTCCCGTCTCGTCCAGTGTGGGTGCCCCATCGGCCGTGAAGATCGCCATCTCACCGCGCGGTATCGGTCCGCCTCCGTTCGTCCTGGACATCATCGCTCCTTGCAACGGCGAGCCAGGACCCGATCCACTGGACCGAGTCCCAACCGCACCGGGTGGGGCGAGATCGCCCCCGGCTTCGGCGCAGCCCCTTCCCCAGCTGCGAGGTTGGGAGACGGTGGGCGAGCGGTCAAGTCCGCGAAGGCGTCGAGCTGGCCACCGCCCAAGGCGGAACGTTCTATCATCCGCGACCCACTCTCGACCGGGAGCGCGGGATCCGACGTCGAGACTTCGCTGAAGGGGCCGAGATCGTGCTGGACCGGGAAGCGCTGATCGCGATCTGCAACACCTACATCCAGAAGGGGCTGGTCGAGCACGAGCCATCCGAGGTCCTCTTCGCCGAGGGCTGCCGACGTCTCGAAATGGGGATCGAGACGGGCTCCAACGCAGCACAGCTGCGCGAGATCCTGATGGACGAGTCGTATCGGTCGATCGAGGGCGTGCGCGACGCGCATTGGGTCGTCGAAGCGCCCTACGTCGACGTCTTCTACCGGATGGACTTCGCCGGTAGCGAAGAAGGGGCGCGAATTGCGACCCGCTTCCTCGTCGAAGACGGCGCGATCGCTCGGATCGAGATCCTCTTCTACGGGGGCGCGATGAACGAGGCGATGGTCACGAGCCTGCAGCGGTTGAAGAGCGCAACCTAGCGATCGTGGCGGGAGAGAGTCGCGGAATGCGGGACCGGTTCGTGATCCCGATGATCGTCTTCGTCCTTTCGCTATCGGTCGCAGCCCGGGCGGGCCCCGTACGGGCCGACGGCAAGTCGCCCGCCGCGACGCCGGACGACGCGAGCGCGATCGAGCGCGCGCTCTCCACATGGAAGGACAACCCGCTCGGCAGCTTCGGTCTCTCCATTCGCCCGCGTTATGAGTACGCCAACCAGGACGGTCGCAAGCATTCGAATGCCTTCACGACCCGGGTAGCGCTCGGCTTCGGCACGCGTGCCTACAGAGGGCTCTCGGCGTTCGCCGAGGGCGAGGGGATCTTCAGTCCGAAGGAGAGCCGTTATTTCGACGGTGTCGTCAGACGAAGCGACCCGCCGAGTCGCCGAACGCTCGTACCCGACCCCCAGGACGTCGGGCTCAACCAGCTCTACGTCGACTACCGGAGCACGTTCGGGAAGAGCGGACTTCGCGTCGGGCGCCAGCGCATGGCGCTCGACGACCAACGATTCATCGGCAACATCGCCTGGCGTCAGAACGAAATGACAATGGACGCCGTCCGCGCCGTGAGCAGCCTCGGCGTCTCGGATCTACGGGTGCTCTACGCGTTCGTCCACAAGGCGCGACGCCCTTTCGGAAACCGCGGCGGGGATGCGACGCGGGATTTCGAGTCCGAATCCCACCTGATCCACGTCAGCTACGCGGCCTCCCCGCTCGCCGAGATCAAGCTCTTCGCCTATCTGCTCGATTTCGACAACGCACCGGCCTCGTCCTCGCAGACCTACGGCGCTCGCCTCGAGGGCGGTCGCCCGCTCACGGATGTCGTCGAGATCCGCTACGTGCTCTCCTACGCGCACCAATGGGACGCGGCCGGAAATCCGCAGCACTACGACGCGAGTTATCAGCTCGTACGCGCGACGGTCGGGCACGAGCGGGCGGGCAGCATCAGCCTCGCTTTCGAGCGACTCGGCTCGGATGCTGGCCGGGCCGTCTTCTCGACCCCCCTCTCGACAGCCCATGTCTGGAACGGTTTCGCCGACGCCTTCCTCGACAATGGGGGACCCGAGGGCCTACGCGCGCTCTCGCTCGAGATCGCCCCGCGACTTCCCTGGCGGCTGACCGGCAGCACGACCGTCCACTGGTTCCGATCCGATCAAGAGGACCGGCAGCTGGGCTGGGAGATCGATGCGATTCTCTCCCGACCCGTCACGCGATGGGCAACGGTGTTGCTGAAAGCCGCCTATTTCGACGGGAGAGCGCGCTTCCGGCCGACACGAGTGCGCGCCTGGGTGCAATTGACACTCTTTTTCTAGGCGATCCGTGGAAAGATTGAACCTCCGGCTGCGGTCCGGGAATCACGCTGCATGTGGCAGACTCGTGAATTCCGCTCCGAAGAGCGTATTGGCGAAGAGACGGGCCGATTCGACCGTCCGACGTGTCGTTCGGCCCACGCCGAGCGGCTGATGGGCGCCGCTCCCGAGGTGGCCGCCGGGTCGGCCCGCACCCGGGTCGTGAGCGAGCCGAGGAGGGCCATGGCGACCGATCCTGCGAGCGACGAGCTGACGACCGGGCCGACGCCCGCGCGCAGCGCCCGCGTCGTGCGGCGAGCGTCGCGGCCACGCGCCGACGATGCCGAGCGCGAGCTCATGCAACGGATCGCCTCGCAGGATCTGCGGGCCTTCGAGGAGCTCTACCGAATCTACGCCCCGAGGCTCGGCGCGTTTCTCTCCCGCCAGCTGCGACAACGCGACCTGGTCGAGGAGTGTTTCGACGACGTGATGCTCGTCGTCTGGCAGAAGGCGGACCGTTTCGATCCGACCAAACGCGTCTCGACCTGGCTCTTCGGGATCGCGCAGAACAAGGCGCGCAAGGCACTCGAAAAGCGCAGCCGCCAACCCGATCGACCCGGCAGCGAGCCGCACGACGAAGTCGACGTGGCCGGCGCGATCGACGCCGACTTCGAGGGCACGCTGCTGCGACGCGACGAGCTCCAGGTGCTCTGTCGCGCGATCGAAGCGCTGCCCCCGACACAACGTGCCGTTCTCGAGCTCACTTTTTCCGAGGGCTGCTCCTATGCGGAAATCGGTGAGATTGCCGGGATCTCCGTCAATACCGTCAAGACGCGGATGTTTCACGCACGCAAACGTCTAATCAAGGCTCTGCCCGGGCTCTTCAAGGGTTGAACGAAGATGTCGCATTCTCGATCGAAGCGCGTACACGACGAAGTCTGGAAGCTGCTGCCGTGGTACCTCAACGGAACGCTCACGGACGCCGAGCGGGCGCTCGTCGAGCCTCATCTCGCCGACTGCTCGGCCTGCCAGGACGAGCTCGCGCGTTGCAGCGAAATCGACGAGGCCGTCGTCGCGCCACGTGAGAACGATTGGCAGCCCGGCGAAGCCGACCTCGATCGGATCCTCGAACGCATCATGACGAACGACGCCGAGACCAGTCCACGTGCGGGGCGCAAAGAGGTCCGCTCGCGCCTGCGCGACTTCTGGCCTTCCCTCCCCTACCCGGCACGCTTCGTCTTGGGCGTGCAGGCGCTCGTGATCGTAGGTCTCGCGGCCTTGCTGCTCTCGCGAGCCGATAGCTTGATTCCCTCCGACACGGACACAACGGATCCGACGCGGTACGAGACACTGACGACGCCCACGCGGGAAGGGCCCGCCAGCGACCGGGCCACCCTGCGACTACAGATCGTCGTGTCGCAGGAGATTCGCGTGGCCGAGCTGCACGAGCTGATCCACGCCGTCGGCGGCTCGATCGTGTCGGGACCGACCAGGCGGGGTGTCTACGAGCTCGTCGTCGCGAATCCGTCTTCGCGCGCAGATCCCGTCCGGGTTCTGGAGTCGGATCCGCGTGTCCGATTCGTCACGGCAATCGACCCGGAAGACGACGAATGAAGCCAGCCCATCCGAGTCGCAACAGCTGGCCCGTTGCGTTCCTGCTGCTCGGCATCTTGGCTTCGGGATGCGCCTGGCAGGGCCTCTCGTCGTGGGCAGCCGGCGTGCCCCCCGCCCAGCTGCGACCCGAGCAGATCATCGTCGCCCTCCCGCTCGTCGCGCCGACCGCGATCGCGGACGCGACGCGCAACCTCGCGCGGCAATACGGCCTGAAGCCTTCGATGCGCGGCTTTCCCCTTCCCTCGATCGGTCTCCACTGCATCGTCCTCGACGTGCCAGCGGACACCGACGTCGACGACACCCTCGCGCGCATCGCCATGCACCCGGGCGTCCGCCTCGCCCAGCGCAACCAGCGCTTCGAGACGTTCAGCACGCGCCACAGCGATCCCTACGCGTCGCTACAGCACGGGCCGGCCGCGATGCGCGTCGACCAGGCCCATCGCGTCGCGACGGGTCGGGGCATCCGCATCGGCCTCGTCGATACCGGCGTCGACCGCGACCACGCCGACCTCGCCCAGCGCATCGCCGCCAGCCGCAACTTCGTGCGCGGCGGCGCACGTGCCTTCTCCCGCGACGCCCACGGCACCGCCGTCGCGGGCGTGATCGTCGCCAACGCCGACGACGGTATCGGTATCTACGGCGTCGCGCCGAATGCCGAGCTGGTCGCCGCCAAGGCATGCTGGCACGGCGACGGGAGCTCGGAGGGCGCCCTCTGCAGCAGCTGGACGCTCGCGCTCGCGATCGACTACGCGATCGAGAACGAGGCGCAGGTCCTCAACCTGAGTCTGGGCGGGCCGCCGGATGCGCTGCTCGAGACGCTGCTCGCGAAGGCAGCTGAGGAGTCGATCGTCATCGTCGCCGCTGCCGGCGACGGGAGCGACGAGCCGCGATTCCCGGCATCGCTCGAATTCGTGATCGGCGTCGTGGAGGCGAGCGACGTGCTCTCGCCTGCGAGCGTCCCGGCGCGAACACTCGCCGCGCCCGGACAGGAGATCATCACCACGGCGCCCGGCGACGCCTACCGGTATCACTCCGGCAGCTCACTCTCGACCGCGCACGTGAGCGGCCTCGTCGCCCTGCTCCTCGAGCACGCCCCCGAGCTCTCACCCCGGGAAATCGGCGAGGTCCTCGCCCGTAGCGCCGGAGGCGCGGCCGCGGGTAGCTCACCCGCCGTCGCCGACGCCTGCACGGCACTTCGCGCGATCCGTTCCACACGAGGCTGTGAGTCACCATCCGCGCGCTGAACGAGCGGAATCGACGATCGAACGATCGGAGGAGTCAGATCGATGAGACGAACATGCGTGATCCTTGTCCTGCTTCAACTCGCCTTGACGGGTGTCTCACGGGAGGCATCAGCGAACGAGCGACTTGTCGGAGCCAGCGTTTCCGAGACCGTCGAGAAGATCAGCCGGCGCCTCGCGCGTCAGGGCTTTCACGAGGAGATCCGAATCGACCACGCCGCCGCCGCCGAGAGCGTCGGCCTCGACCTCCCGCCGACCCAGGTCCTCTTCTTCGCCAACGACCACTTCGACACCTCGCTGATTCGCCGGCGTCAAACGGCCGCCCTCGACCTCCCGCTGCGTTTCCTCGTCTTCGAAGACGAGGGCAGCGCGATTCGGATCGAGCGCAACGACGTCGGATTCTTGATCGATCGCCACGAGCTGACCATCTACGACCCGAAGCTGTGGCTGCTCGACGGGGTGCTCGATCAATTCGGTGACGACGAAAGTGGCATCCTAACCGTCGAGAGCGGACGCTCCTTCGACGAGACGGTCGAAGCGCTGCGTGCCGAGCTCGAGGCGCGTGGCTTTCGCATTCCGCTGGTGATCGACTACGCCGATCGTCTCTCGAGCCGAAGGAAACGACTCCGGCCGACGACACTCTTCTTCTTCGGCAATCCCAACGTCGGTACGCCGCTCATGCAGAGCGAGCGGAGCATCGCCCTCGACCTGCCGCAGAAGATGCTCGTCTATCGAACGCGAAGCGGACGCGTCCGTCTCGCCTATAACGACCCGTTCTTCCTGGCCCGTAAACACGACGTCGTCGATCAGGATCCGAGACTCGGCAACATCGCGGCGGCGCTCGCGAACATCGCGGAGTCCGCAGCCGGTCGCGAGTCGGAGTAGCCCTCACTCCGCTTCGTGCTCTTTCGCTGAACCTCTTCCGCCCGCTCGGGAAACAACCAGCAGAGCCGACCGAAACGAGATTTCGGTCGACTCGACGGTTGCGGGGACTCGTAGGACCTCACCTTCGACCCCGACGAGCTCACTCTGGATCGCGCGTTCGATTCGGGGTAGACGGGTGGAGACGCGATGGCGCAGGCGGGCGTCGGGGTGGGGGCTGCGGGCCGCCGCGACAGGCGGCGACGCAGGCGGGCCGGGCTCGGCGCGCTCGTCGCCTGCGCGGCATTCGCGGCCGATCTCCCTGTCGCCTCCGCTGAAGGGAAGAGGGGCCGAATCGACACCGAGCTCGTCTTCGATTTCATCCGCGCCGAGGCCGTGAATTCCAGGGCGCGCGATGGACGCCCGACACGCACCGGGGCACAGGATCTCGGCATGCGACTGCGCGTCGACACGCGGCACGAGCGATGGTCCGCGCGGATCGACTATCGCGGACGCGAGGCGATCGCGGGCGACGTCCGAAACAGCAGTCTTCGACTTCTCTATGCCGCTCACCTCGACTATCAGGTCGTCCCCGACCGCCTCGCGCTCGGCGTCGGACGCTTCCTCGCCCCGTCCGCGGTCCTGCTTCCGGTCGACGCCGTACGCGCGCGGTGGCAGGTCGGCGACCTCGAGCTCTCGGCCTTCGGCGGACGCCGCGCCATCCTCACCTCGCGCCGCAACGTCGACCTCGCGAACTTCCTGCCTGCCGGTGGGCTGACGCTCGGCTGGCGAAATCGCTGGGCACGCGCCCGGGCGCTCGTCAGCTACAGCGCGGACCAGGCGATTCTCGTGAGCGCCCGCCGTGAGCGGACGAAGACCTTTCACGCCTGGAACGGCAGGCTCGACGTCTGGCTACGACCGATCCCCACGCTCTCGCTTCTCGGCCGACTCGCGGTCGCGGAGCGCGCGCGGTACACGATCGGTCCGAGCTTCGACCGCGTCGACCTCGAGCTCGGCTCGCTCGATCTGTCCAGTGGCGGCGCGCGAATCGACTGGCGTCCACGCGAACACCTGCGGCTCCGATACGGCGTCCACACCCAACGGGCCGGCGTCTTTCGCGTGGGATTCGTGCGTGACGCTGCCAGCGCGAACGTCAGCCGAGATCCCCCCGACGAGCCCCGCTTCACCGACCATCGCATCGGCATCGCCTGGCGCGCATTCGATCGCGGCTGGCTGCGAAGCGATATCCGCGTCCGGCTCCGCCCGGACCGCGAGGAGCAACGCTTCGGAATCGGCCTCGATCTCGACGAGCTCGGCTTCGGGGGCCTCGAGCTGCGGAGCCGTTACTACTACGATCGGATCGATCCCGGCAGCCGCGACGGCAATCGCTTCGCGTCCGATCGCCAATTCTTCTCGGGGTCGATCGCCTATCGCGGACGGGCGCTCGATCTGGAGGTCGGCGCCAGTCGTCTCGAGCGAAACGCCTCGCCCTACTCGGGGCGGCGCGCAGACCCGCGCGAGCCCGATTCGCCGGAGGATCTCTCGCTCTTCACGCTCGAATCGGAGACGATCGGGTTCCTACGCCTCTTCTACCTGCATGGCGTGCATTTCAGCGGCGTCGACGTCGAGATCGATCTCGATGATCCGCGGGAGATACGCTTCTTCATGCAGTTCGGTGCGAGGTGGCGGCAACGATGGTAGTCCGAGCCCTCGTCCTCGCCCTCCTGGTCGCCGGCGGCTCGCTCGCCGCAGCGGCCGCGGAGCCCCAGTCGCCCGGACATTCGCCCGGACATTGGCGCGCGCTGCTCTCGCCGGGGCCACTCGTTTCGGCCCATGCAGCGAGCGACGGAGATTGTGAATCCTGCCACGTGCCCTACGCCGGGATTCCCGACGCGCGCTGCCTCGGCTGCCACGAAGGCGTGGCGAGTCGGATCGAAGCCGCCACTGGCTTCCACGCCGAGGTCTCGGGCCAGTCCTGCATCGAGTGCCACACGGACCACCGCGGACGAAGCCGCCCGGCGACGAGCGCGATCGCCAGTGACGCGTTTCGACACGAGCGGACCGGCTTCACCCTCGAGGCGGCACACGCCGGCGAGTCCTGCGACACGTGCCACACGGGTCCCCTCGAGCGAATGAGCCCGCGCTGTGTCGCGTGCCACGCGGATCCGCACGAGGCGCGGCTCGGGGGAGATACCTGCGCCGACTGTCATTGGGCCCGGGCGTGGTCGAAGCTCGCGTATCCGTCGAGCGCGCACGAGACGTCACTCGCCGGCGGACACGCAGCTCTCGACTGCGAGACCTGTCACGACAACGGATTCCATCTCGAGGCGAGCGTCGCCTGTGCCGACTGTCACGAGGACGCACACGGCGGAACGGATGCCCCCTGTGATACCTGCCACGCCGTCACGGGATTCGAATCCGCGACCTTCGACCACGGCGCCTGTGGCTGCGAGCTTCCCGAGGACCATCAGACGGCAGCCTGCCTCGGTTGTCATCCGCAATGGAATTTCGTCGACACGCCGACGCTCTGCAGCGATTGCCATGAAAAGGATCGGAAGCACGAGCCGCTCGGCGAGTGCAGCCTGTGTCATTTCGCGACCTCCTGGGAGAAGCCAGGCAACTTCCGACACGACGAGGACGCATCCTTTCCGCTCCAGGGCAAACACCTGAGCCAGAGCTGTGATGCCTGTCATCAGGATTTCGAGCGCTTTCGCGACGCACCGGCGAGCTGCACCGGATGCCACGCGGATCGCGGTCGGGCGGCGCACGGCGACTTCGGCTCGTATGGCGATTGTTCTTCCTGCCACGACGCGAACGGCTTCGCGAATTCTTCGTTCGGTCACGACCGGGTGGGCTTTTCCTTGACCGGCGCCCACGAAGACACCCCGTGTCAGGAGTGCCACGGCGACTCGACACCCGATTCCCCGACGATCCACCGCAACCGCCCGAGCACGATCGAGCTCGCCCGGCTCGACGCGAACGTCGCCGTCGGTGTGCTGGCCGCGAATTTCCCGCCGAACGCAGCCGCGACGAGTCCCATTCGCGGGTGCAACGACTGCCACGAAGACGTACACGCGGGCTCCGTCGGCTCGACCTGCACGGAATGCCACACGACGAGCGCCTGGCGGCCCTCGACCTTCGATGCGATCCGGCATGCCGAGACGCGTCTTCCGCTGTCGGGTGAGCACGCGCGTGTCGACTGCGATCAATGTCATCTACAGGGTCGACTGCAGCCGACGCCGACGGCTTGTGCCGATTGCCACCTCGATCGACACGACGGCCTCCTGGGAGACGCATGCGAGACCTGCCATAGTGCCCGGGGCTTCCTGCCCGTCGAAGACTTCGATCACGCGCTGACCGGCTTCCCGCACGAAGGACCCCATATCGGTCTCGATTGCGGTCGCTGCCACGAAGGCGAACGGGGTCGGGCCATGGCAGAGGCCGACGACGCGACGAATTGCGGCGTCTGCCATCCCGCTCCGCACAACGAAGACCTGGGGAGCGACTGCCAGGCCTGTCACGCTTTCGAGGACGGCGCGGCCTTCGCCGAGGTCACAGCACCGGACTTCGCACACGCGAAGACGGGCTTCCCCTTGACGCGTCGCCATCGGGGCCTGGCCTGCAGTGCCTGCCACGTCGCAAACGAGCCCACACCCAGCCCGGAATGCGCGGACTGTCATCTCGATCCACACGCGGGCGGAATCGGAACCGACTGCGCCCAGTGCCATCGGCCGGATCGCTGGCGATTGGCGCGTTTCGATCACGCCGGAACGAGCTGGCCTCTGCGCGGCCGCCACGCGACGACGGCCTGCGCCAGCTGCCACCCGAACCAGCGTTGGGTCGGCGTTCCGACCGACTGCTACGGCTGCCACGCGCTCGATACGGTGCGCGCCCCCGCGCAGCCGGTACACGATTTCGCTCTGATCGACTGCCAGGACTGCCACGGGCTGACGACCTGGAGGCTGCCGTGACGAGCGACCGCGCTCGTTCAGGTCCGGAACATGAGCGAGAGGATCACGTGTACGAAGGACACGACGTAGAGGATCATCGCGAGCGGGCGATGGATGACGATCCAGAGCTCGAACCAGGGCTGCGCCAACGCGAGCGCCTCGAGCCGCCGGGCAAGACGCACACGCCGCTCGGCAAGGCTGCGAAGCTCGACGGGCAACGCGTGCGCACGCAAGCGACGAAGCGCCCGCCGCGTGCGCCAATCCGTCCGCACCAGCTCGACGAATCCCATCGCGGACCCGCGCCGCGGCTGACCCGCCTCACACAGACGCTCGACCTCGACGGGCAGGGCTTCGGACGACATCTCGCGCAACGCCCGCTCCGCGTCGATCGCCGCCAGCTGCTCGCCCCGTCGCGCACGCGGCAGCATCGCATAGAGGTAGCGCCCGAATACACCCGAGCTCACGACGATCGAGAGCGCGAGCGCGTTCAGCACACCCGGATTCAGCCACTGCACGGGCCCCTCACGCACGAACAAGACCGGCCAGCAATGAAAGAAGGCGAAGAGTGCCCCCTGCAGCCCGCAGAAGATGTGGAAGTCGAGCCAACGCGTGAGCGGAACGCGTCGGCGCAGGCGCCGCGAGCGACGCGCCACGGAGTAGACGAGCATGACGAGCATCGAGAGGAGCGCGGCCCAGCCGAGGCCGAGCCCGAGGGGCTCGCTCGCCCGGGGCGGGTCGTGCAGGAACACGGCGGTGAGAACGAGCGACTCGATCGCGAGAACGAGCCCATAGGTCTCCGAAGAGGCGCGGATCATGGTCGAGGGGGAGAATCCCGTTCGTGCGTAGGGGCCGCAACCACGCGGAGGCGCGCTCGGGGATGAAGGCCATGGGCATGGACGTGGTCCTCGCCACGGGCCTGGTCGCCATCCTGGTCGTCGCGGTCTGGACGATCGCGACGCTGCGACGAACGCGTCGACGCATGCAATCGCTCCGCGAGGACTTCGAGCGGGCAACCGAACTGGGGCAGGAACCGGCGAGCCTGAGACCCCTCGTCGACCTCGACGCCTGCATCGGAACCGCCTCGTGCACGTCCGCCTGTCCCGAAGAGAACGTTCTCGGGGTGGTCGACGGTCAGGCCCGGATCGCGAATCCCACCGCCTGCATCGGGCACGGCGAATGCGTCCGCGCCTGTCCGACTGCCGCGATCCGCCTCGTCATGGGCAGTGAGAAACGCGGGGTCGAAATCCCGATCGTCGGCCGCGACTACCAGACCGAGATCCCCGGTCTCTACATCGTCGGCGAGCTCGGGGGCATGGGGCTCATCTACAACGCCGTGCAACAGGGTCTCGCCTGCATGGAAGGGATCGTGCGGCACCCGCCCGAGCGGAGCGATGGCATCCGCCAAGTCGTCATCGTCGGCGCCGGCCCGGCTGGCCTGGCCGCCTCGCTCGCGGCACGCGAGGCCGGTCTCGATTTCGTCACCCTCGACCGGGAATCGATCGGCGGCACGATCCTGCAATACCCACGGCGCAAGATCGTGATGACGCGCCCGGTCGTTCTGCCGGGATACGGTCTGCTCGACGTCAAGAGCGTTCGGAAGGAGGCGCTGCTCGAAGCCTGGCAGGACGTCCTCGCACGAACGGGCCTCCGCATCCGGACCGGGGTCACGCTGCGATCGGTTCGTCCGACCTCTCCGGGACTGCTCGAGGTCGTGACGGACGACGGCGTCATGACTGCGCAGCGCGTCGTGCTCGCGATTGGTCGCCGGGGCACGCCGCGCAAGCTCGGCATTCCGGGCGAGCTCGCCAGTCACGTGAGCTATCGCCTGGACGATGCCGAGCCCTACCGCGACCTCGACTGCCTCGTCGTCGGCGGCGGTGACGCAGCCGTCGAAGCAGCGATCGCGCTCGGCGATGCCGGCGCCAGGGTCACCCTCGTCCATCGCCGCCAACGCTTCGACCGCATCCGCCCCGCGAATCAGACCCGCCTCGACGACGCCGTAAAGGGTGATCGAATCCAACTCGTTCTGGGTGCGACCCTGACGACGATTCGAGCGACGGAGATCGAGCTCGAGAGCGAGGGAAAAACGCGTCGGATGAGGTGTGATCAGCTCTTCGTCCTGATCGGCGGCGAGCTTCCGAGCGAGCTGCTCGCGCGCGCGGGCGTTGGGGTGCGGGTCTATCACGGCGAGGCTTACGCGCCGGCTCGATGAGGCGATCCGACTCCGCATTGAGGCGAATTGTCTCGCTCCCTCCCGCTTCGCCCCGGCCCGAGACCGGTCGCGACCGATTCGATCGTCCGTTTTCGCGTCGTCAATCGTGGGGTTGCGCCATAACATCAGAAGAGTTCGAGGGTTGGCCCACGTCCTGCACTTTCGCTCGTGACGTCCGCGTGCGAGATTGGTCGAATCGACTCGCAACCCAACGCCCGAGGAGGCTCGATGCTGCCGACTATCGTGAACGCCGGAGGCGAGCGCGTTCCCTGCGCCCGGCGTCTGCTGGCCCCGGGGCTCGCCGCGCTGGCGCTCCTGCTCTCGACCGGATGTGGTGGCCAAGAGGAATCGGCCAGCCCGAGTCCGCCCTCCCCCGCTGCCGCGCCAGCTCCTGCGCCCGCCGCTTCGCCCGTCGACGCGACGGCCGAGGCAAAGAAGATCTTCGATAGCCGATGTGTCACCTGCCACGGACCGGAAGGGGGCGGCGATGGGCCCGGCTCCAAGGGCCTGAGTCCCGCGCCGCGCGACTTCCGGGACCCAGCCTGGCAGGCCGAGGTGAGCGACGATCACATCGCGAAGATCATCATGTACGGTGGTGCCGCCGTCGGCCGAAGTCCGACGATGCCGGGCAACCCCGACCTCTCGAACAAGACGGAGGTGGTCACGGCACTCGTGACCCACATCCGCGCGCTCGCGAACTGACAACGACCGGGACGGGCACCCGCCATTCGAGTGGTGCCTTGGAGGACGAATCGGTGACATCGAGGATCGGACCGCTCTGGCTGGGATTACCGCTCTTGCTGATGGCGTTGGGCTGCGGCCCGGATGCGACGCTCGGCGGGGCTGCCTCGAGCTCCGGAAGCACTGCGGGAAGCGCGGTGGCGGAGCTGATGGCATCTCGCGGACTGAGCGAGGCCGACGTCACGGCCGCACTGAAGACGTACACGCCGACCGGCGGCCGCGACGACTACCTCGTCTTCGCCTCCGGCGGACACTCGGGACAGCTGCTCGTGATCGGCGTGCCGAGCATGCGCCTGCTCAAGGTGATCGGTGTCTTCACCCCGGAGCCCTGGCAGGGCTACGGCTACGGCGACCAGACCGACAGCGTGCTGGCCGGAGGCAATCGCGACGTCGAACTCTCCTGGGCGGATACGCACCACCCCTCGCTCAGTGAGACCAATGGTGACTACGACGGCGAGTACCTGTTCATCAACGACAAGGCCAACGCCCGGGTCGCCGTCATCAGCCTGCACGATTTCGTGACGCAGCAGATCGTCACGAGCCGGCTGATCGAGTCGGATCATGGCGCAACCTTCGTCACGCCCAATACCGAGTACGTGATCGAGCCGTCCCAGTACCCGGCACCGCTCGGCGGCGGCTACGCACCGATCGAAGAGTACAACGACAGCTACCGCGGCGCGGCGATCTTCTGGAAGTTCGACCGCGACAAGGGACGCATCCTCCCCGAGAAGTCGTGGGCCATCGAGCTGCCGCCCTACATGCAGGACCTCACGGATGCCGGAAAGCTCGCCAGCGACGGCTGGGTCTTCATCAACTCCTTCAACACCGAGCGCGCCTGGGGCGGCACGCTCGAGGGCAACCCACCGATGGAGTCCGGTGCGTCGCAGAACGACATGGACTACATGCACCTGATCGATTGGCGTGCGGCCGAGAAGGTGGTCGAGGCGGGCAAGACCGAGACGATCGCCGATCTGCCCGTGATCCGACTGCAGACGGCGATCGACGAGGGTCTGCTCTACTTCGTTCCCGAGCCGAAGAGTCCGCATGGCGTCGACGTCACGCCGGACGGCAAGGAGATGGTCGTCTCGGGCAAGCTCGATACGCATGCGACCGTCTACAGCTTCGCCAAGATCAAGGCCCTGATCGACCAGAAGAAGTTCGCGGGGACGGACCCCTATGGCGTGCCGATCCTGCCCTTCGAGGAGTCGATCCGCGGCCAGGTCGAAATCGGGCTCGGCCCGCTCCACACCCAATACGGAGGCGACGGTCATGCCTACACGTCGGTCTTCCTCGAATCGAAGGTCGCCAAGTGGAATCTGGCCGAGTTGAAAGTCGTCGAGAAGATCCCCGTCCACTACAACGTGGGTCATATCGTGGCGGCCGAGGGCGATACGGTGAGCCCCGACGGTGGCTGGGTGATCGCGATGAACAAGTGGGCGATCGACCGCTTCAACAACGTCGGCCCGCTCCTGCCTCAGAACTTCCAGCTGATCGATACCTCGGGCGCGAACATGCAGCTGCTCTACGATCTGCCGATCCCGATCGGCGAGCCGCACTACGCCCAGATGATCAAGGCCGACAAGATCGATTCGGTCGAGGTGTATTCGCCGGTCGGCATCGACCCCTTGACGCACGAAGTCTCCCCGAATGCCGTCATGGCTGGCGAAGAACGCATCGAGCGTCGCCCCGATGGCGTGCACGTCTATATGACGGCCGTACGGAGCCATTTCAAGCCCGACATCGTTCGCGTCAAAGAGGGTGACACGGTTCATTTCCATCTCACGAACGTCGAGCAGGCCAAGGACGCGACGCACGGCTTTGCCGTCGGCTCGCATAACATCAATGTGAGCATCGAGCCGGGTGAGCACTCGGACATGAGCTTCAAGGTCGGAAAGGCGGGGGTCTACCCGCTCTACTGCACCGAATTCTGCTCGGCGCTCCACCTCGAGATGGCGGGCTACCTCCTGGTGGAGCCGAATTGAGCAAAGGGGCGGCGCTCGCGACAGGGGCGTTCGCCCTATGGCTCGCGGCGGCCATCATCGCGCCCGACGGCGGAGCCGAGCCCGCAGCCGATCGCACCAGCGTCACCGGGGCCGGTGTCGCCACACCGCCACGTCCGGCCGATTGCGAGGACGTGGCGGCCGGGTCGCCGCTCGGCCAACGGATCGCCGAGCTGTCGGACGGCGCCGTCCTGTGTCTCGAGCCCGGCATCCATCCGGGACCTCTGCGCCTCGATCGCGCGATCACGCTCTGGGGGAAGCGTGACGCCGTCATCCGCTCGGCGGGGAACGGCAGCACGATCGAGGTCGTGGCACCGGGCGTCACACTCGCGGGCTTTCGCGTCGATGGCAGCGGCGGTCGCTTC
Organism: Myxococcota bacterium; assembly: GCA_965223565.1. GTDB lineage: Bacteria > Myxococcota_A > UBA9160 > UBA9160 > UBA4427 > UBA4427. The sequence continues at coordinate 406,890 of CBDCWV010000017.1, forward strand.
GACCTCCTCGACGCGGCGATTCGGATCAATGCCGATGACGTCCGTGTCGAGGGTGTCGAGATTCGCGACGCGCTGTTCGGCATCCTCGTCGAGCGGTCGCGCGGCACGATCCTGCGCGGTAATCGGGTGGTCGGGAATGCGGCAAAGGCCCTCGGCATGCGCGGTGACGGCATTCGGCTCTGGGAGGTGCGGGGAGCACGCATCGAGGAGAACCGACTCGTCGACTCACGTGATCTCGTGGTCTGGTACTCGGCGAACAACACGTTCTTGCGCAACGAGATCCGCGGCGGTCGCTATGGGACCCATTTCATGTACAGCCACGACAATCGTGTCGAGGCCAACCGCTACGTCGCGAATGTGGTCGGCATCTTCGCCATGTACAGCCGGGGCTTGAGCATCCGTGCCAACGTGATCGCCGACAGCGGCGGTGCCGCCGGTGTCGGTCTCGGCGCCAAGGAGTCCGGGAACCTCATCGTCGAAGGCAACTGGCTCGTTGCCAATACGGTCGGCATCTATCTGGACACGAGCCCGCTCCACCCGGACGAGCGCAACCGGTTCTCGGGAAACGCGATCCGCTTCGGCGAGGTCGGCGTCGTCTTCCACGGACGGGCGGAACGCAATCGCTTCGAGAGCAATCGCTTCGCGGACCACCACGTCCCGGTCCGCGTGGAGGGCCGCGGCTCGGCTCGCGACGCGGTCTGGCATGGCAACGACTTCGACGACTACGCAGGCTACGACCTCGACGGCGACGGGATTGGCGACCTTCCGTACGTGCTGCGTAATCTCGAGGCCGACCTCGCCATCCACGCCCCCTCGATCCGCTATTTCCGGGGCACACCGGCCATGACACTCGTGGAGTGGATCGGACGTGCGGTGCCGCTCTTCCAGCCGACGATCCTGCTCGAGGATCCCGCGCCGGCGATGCGGATCGATCCGCCGGCGCTGGCCGCGGGCTCTTTCGGCGCCGCCGATGCGGGTTGAGGTCGCCGGACTGACGCGACGCTTCGGCGCCGTGAGAGCACTCGATGACGTGAGCTTTTCGCTACCGCCCGGACGTCGAGTGGCCCTCGTCGGCCCGAACGGCTCCGGCAAGTCGACGCTCAACCGCGCGATGGTGGGCCTGCTCGGATACGAGGGACGAATCGAGTTGGATGGTCAGGCACGACGCACCCGCAGTCGGGCGGTCGCTTCGCAGATCGCCTACCTGCCGCAGGTCGCCCCGCAGCTCGCCGCACCCGTGCGGGAGCTCGTAAGGGCGATCGAGACGTTGCGAGACCTCGCGCCAGGCGCCGTCGCGGCACGGGCGCAGCAGCTCGACCTCGATCTCGCCGACCTGGCGGGTAGACCCCTGCGCGGGCTCTCGGGCGGCATGCGGCAGAAGCTCCTGCTCGCGTTGGCGCTCGCGTGTCCCGCCTCTCTATTCGTGCTCGACGAGCCGACCGGCAGCCTCGATCCCACGGCGCGCCAGCGTTTCTTCTCCGCGTTCGAAGAGTCGACGGCGGGCGCGACGGTGATCCTCTGCTCACACCGTCTCGAAGAGGTCCGCACGCTCGTGGATCACGTTTTCGTGCTCGAGGACGGACGACTCGTGCACGACGGTCCCGCCGACGCGTTCCTCGCCCGACATGCGGCCCATGTGATCGAGGTGCGAGTCGGTGGTGATCGCGCCGAGGCGTGGCTCGTCGCACAGGGCTTCCAGCCCACCGCTCATGGCTGGTGGTCACGCACGGCCCGAGCGGAGCAGAAGCGCGAGATCGTCGTTCGCCTCACGCACGAGCTCGAAGGCGAGCTGATCGACCTCGAGGTGCGCGCGATCGAGAAGCTCGACCTCGCAGACCCGTCCGACCCCGCCGCGCCTTCGAAGGACTGGGAGGTCGGCCATGCGTGAACGACGTACGGTCGCGCCGCTCTGGCTCCTCATCGTGTTCGTCACTCTCGCCTGCGTTCGCGAGGACGGACCCGCGCCAGTCGCCTGGGACCGGGAGCGGTGTGCCCGTTGCGGCATGCTGATCAGCGATCCCGCGTTCGCTGCACAGCGCCACGACGCCGACGGCGATGTCCACCACTTCGACGATCCCGGCTGTCTGCTCGTCTCACTCGACGACGCCTCCGGATCGGCCGAGCGTCGGGAAACACTCTACTTCCACCACGCACGCGAGGATCGCTGGCTCCGCGGCGACGAGGTGGGCTTCAGCGGCGAAGCAGGCCATACGCCCATGGGCTACGGCCTGGCGGCGATCGCAGCGGCCGACGACGCCTCGAGTCTCTCGCTCGTCGAGGCCCAGCGTCGCGCACGTGATCGCGATCGAGAGCGGAAGCGGGAGCAGCCGTGAGCTGGCAGCAGGAGCTCCTTGCGGTGGCACGCCTCGACCTGGCCGATGTCCTGCGTTCGCGCTGGCTTGCGATCTGCATCGGCTTCTACCTCGCACTCGCGAGCGTCTTCGTTCTGGTCGGCTTACGCGAATCGAGCGTGCTCGGCTTTACGGGGATGAGCCGTGCGCTCTTCTCACTCACGCATGCACTGCTCCTGCTGCTCCCGCTCTTCGGGCTCGCCTTTACCGGCCAGGTGATCAATCGCGCGCGCGCCGATGGGACGCTCGAGCTGATGCTCAGCCAACCCCTGCGCCCGGGCCGCTACCTGGCCGCCGTCACCGCGACCCGCGGATTGGCCCTGACTCTGCCTCTGATCGTGACGCTGATCGCCATCGCTGCGATCGGCGCGCTCTTTTCCGGCGAGGCCATCCCCTGGTCCCTCCTGGTCCGCGCCGCAGCCTTGTGCACGGTGCTGCTGTGGGCTGCCAGCGCGCTCGGCATCATGATCTCGGTCCTGGTACCGAGCCCCGCGCGGGCGACGACCTACCTGATCGTTGCTTGGGCGCTCGGAGTCGCCCTGCTCGACTTCGGATTGATCGGCCTGCTCCTCAGCTGGCGGCTCGAGCCACGGTTCGTCTTCGCCCTCGCCCTCGCGAATCCCGTCGAGGCCGTTCGAATCGCCTTCCTCACCGCGATCGAGCCCGAGCTCGCGACGCTCGGACCGGTCGGCTTCTGGGTGGCGAACACACTCGGACCCGGCCTCACCCTCGCCGCCGGCCTGATCTGGCCTGCGCTCTTCGGTGCCGGCGCCTTCGGGATCGCACTACGCCGATTCAGGCGTGGCGACCTCGTTTGAGAAGCACCCAATCACGCACCACTCCACCCGGTAGAGGAGATCCATCCCCATGAAGGCTCAGATCCATCGCTTCCAGAGGAGCCTCGACGAACCGATCCTCGGTCGCACGCGGCTGCTGCTCGTCGCCTGTGTCATCCCGCTCGCGCTCGTCTTCACGGCTCCCCTCTGGACGATCGCCATGCAGGCTCCGCAATATCCGCAGGGCCTGCTTCTCGAGATCTTTCCTCACACGATCTCGGGGGACATCGCGGAGGTGAATACGCTGAATCACTATATCGGGATGGCGTCGATCGATCGCAACTCCCTGTCCGACCTAGACTGGATCCCGTTCGCCGTCGGCGTATTGATCATGGTCTCGCTGCGCGTGGCGGGAATCGGCGACGTCCGCTCGCTCGTCGACCTCTGCGTCCTGTTCGTCTACTTCTCGATCTTCTCGATGGCGCGCTTCGTCTACCGCCTCTACGTATTCGGCCACGATCTCGATCCAAAGGCCGCGTTCGAGGTCGAGCCCTTCACCCCGGCGATCCTCGGCACCAAGCAGGTCGCGAACTTCACGATTACGAGCGCGCCGGCCCTGGGTACGGCCTGGATCGGGCTATTCGCGATCGGCCTCGCCGTGGCGCTCGCCCTCAATCTCCGAGCGAGCTGGCGCGCCGTCGGACCTACGACGTGAGGAGATCGAGCACGATCACTCCGGCGGGAGCAGCACCCCGTCGACGACGTGGACGATTCCGTTCGAGGCCGGAATGGAGGCGATCACGGTCGCTCCGTTGATCGTGACCGTGTCGCCGTCTACGCCGAGCGTCGTCTTCGCGCCGTTCGCCATGCCGAGGACCTGTCCGTCGAAGAAGCTGTCGGTTCGGAGGGCAGATGTCGTGACGTGATATTTCAGGATCTCACGAAGCTGATCGGCATTCTCCGGCTCGAGCAGCGACTCGACCGTGCCGGGCGGCAGCGCTTCGAACGCGGCGTTCGTCGGCGCGAAGACGGTCAGGGGTCCAGAGGCAGCGACCGAAGTCACATAGTCCGCTGCCTTGATCGCGGTGACCAGCGTCGTGTGGTCCGCCGATCCGCTCGCGATGCTGACGATATTGGTCGGGTCGAGCGGTGGAATGTTGCTCACGTGCTTCGGCGCGGATGCAGGCGCGGAAGCGGCCGTCGCGTCGTCCTCGCGTCCGCAGCCGAAGCTCAGCCCGATCATGCAGACGATTGCGATCGTGGAGAATAATGAGATCCTCATCGGCGCCTCCTTGTTGCCCTCGTGCCCTGTTTCACTTTCCGTCTTGGTACTCGCCGTTCTCTACCGATTCCATTGTCTACTCTATTCGCTTCGAGGCTCGCAAGCCGCGTGCCGCTCGGCGTGGCACCGAGGACCGCCCAGCGCCAGTCGATTGTGCGAAAATGTCACATCGCGACGCCAACTGGAGCGAAACGTCTCGATTGTAGGGGTGCCAACTCGGTCGTTTCTGCGCGTGAACGTGTACCCGGCTCGGATTTCGATCGGTCGCCAGTGCCAGCGTGTTTCGCGTACCCGAGCTTTCGACGCATCGTGCGCCTCGGCTCGATGGAGGGGAGTCGAGTGGAGAGCATTGCTGCCGAGGGACCGAACGCACAGCAGATCGAGTATTGGAACGAGGGCTCGGGCGCTCGCTGGGTCGCGATGAACGAAGTGATCGATGCGCAGATCGCCCCACTCGGTGAGGCCGGCATCGAGGCAGCCGCCGTCGCAGAGGGCGAGCGCGTGCTCGACGTCGGCTGCGGCTGCGGGCAGACGAGCCTCCAGCTGGCGGAACGAGTCGGCAGACACGGTGAGGTGCTGGGGATCGATATCTCCGCCGTCATGCTCGAGCGAGCGGTCCAGCGCGCCGCCCAGACGGGGCTTGCGAACGTCCGGTTCCGAAACGCAGATGCTCAGACCGAACGTTTCTCGGAGCGTTTCGATCTTCTCTTCTCCCGCTTCGGCGTCATGTTCTTCGCGTCGCCGGTGGAGGCCTTCGCGAATCTGCTCGCGGCGTTGCGACCGGGCGGCCGTCTCACCTGCGTCACCTGGCGACCGCTTGCCGAGAACCCGTGGATGGGGCTCCCGCTCGAAGCCGCCGCGAGGCATCTGCCGGCGCGCGACGAAGCTCCGGATCCGACCGCGCCAGGTCCCTTCGCCTTCGCCGACAGCGCACGCGTCGAATCGATCCTCGAAGAGGCGGGCTTCGTGGGTGCTTCGCACGAGCGACTCACGCAAACGCTTCGCGTGGGTGGGGGGCAGACCTTCGACCAGACCGTCTCCTTCGTCGCGCAGCTCGGACCGCTCGGTGCCGCCTTACGAGAATCGGAAGAGGACGTGCGCGAGCGCGTGCTGCAGGCGGTCCGCGAGGCACTCGAGCCCTATCGGTCCGGAGGCGACGGCGGCGTGCGCATGCAAGCCGGGGCCTGGATCGTGCGTGCGAGGAAGAGCGACGTAGCCTGAGGCCTCGTCGGCTGGGCATCTGCGATCGCGCTTCGTGCAACCCGTCACTGCCCGGAACGACGCCCGAGACATTTCGCAACGGCTTGATGCCGTATGCCCCGGTTTGAGCGATCCTCCCCGGGAGGCCCCCGCTGGTGTGCCGAGAGACCGGGCTCTACGGTCCGGATCTTGCTTCACCGCGCGCGGAGCTCCGGAAGTGGTCCACGCCCGAGTCACGAAGCGCTCGCGCTCGGGCCCCGATGTACCGAATCGCACTACAGAGGAATTCATGAAGAAGAACGAGTCGATCGAGAAAGTCATCACGCGCAAGGTCGTCACGGCCCACATCGGTCAGAAGGTCAGCGATATCCGGAAGACCTTCGCGAAGGAGGGATTCCATCACATGCCCGTCGTGTCGGGCAAGAAGCTGATCGGGCTGATCTCTGCTTCCGACATCCTGGGCATCAGCGTCGAAGGCATCCCGAGTGACGAGCGCTCCATGGACGCCTATCTCGATCACCAGTTTTCGGTCGAGGGGCTGATGCAGAGCGACCTGCGAACACTTCCACCCGGCTCGCGTGTCGCCGACGCCGCCGGGGTGCTGGCCGACGGTACGTTTCATGCCGTGCCCGTCGTCGACGACGATGGGAATCTCGAGGGAATCGTGACGTCGACCGACCTGATTCGCTACCTGCACGCTCAATTCTGAGGACTCTCTGAGCCAGGAAGAGAACACTGGAGGACCATGCAGAGCCGATCGATCGATGCTGCCGACGTGCTCGAAGACGCGAGCGATCACGTCGACGGGCGTCTCCACCCTGATTTCCTACCCGTCGCACGCTCGTTTCGATCGATGGTTCGCCGCTACGACGGCGGCGCAGCCGTCTGCATCTACCATCGCGGCGAGCGCGTCGTCGACCTCTGGGGTGGTGTCCGAAACTACGACGGCGAGGCGTGGCGCCGCGGCACGATGGCGCCGAGCTTCTCGACGACCAAGGGTGTCGCCTCGACGCTCGTTCACATCATGGTGGACCGGGGCTTGCTCGACTACGACGCGCGCGTGGCGGACTATTGGCCGGAGTTCGCCCAGGCCGGGAAGGAGAAGATCACCCTTCGCCATGTGATGTCCCACCAGTCGGGCCTCTATCACATCCGGCAGATGATCGACCACGCCGATCGCATGCTCGACTGGGAGCACATGATCGAGGCGATCGAGAAGACGCGTCCGGTCCACCCGCCCGGCGAGCGAACGGGATATCATGGCCTGACCTACGGCTTCCTGGTCGGCGAGATTCTGCAGCGCGTGACGGGCGAGAAGTTCTCGCGGCTGGTCGCCAAAGAGCTGGCCGAGCCACTCGCGCTCGACGGACTCTACATCGGCGCGCCCGACGAGGTCCATCACAACGCCGCGCAGCTGATGGTCTCCCGCCCTGCCGATCTGTTGAGGCGAATTCCCGCGGTCGACCTACCTCCCTGGCTCCAGAGCCTCACACGGGCGAGCGGGCGCATCACACAAGGCGCGCTCCGCCTCTCCGGTCTCGACCTCGACCTGACCAGCTTGATGGACGCGCTCGCCCCGCGCGGTATCTCCGGCTTCGAGTTCGACTCGGGTGACGGTCTCCGCACGGCGATTCCAGCGGCAAATGGCCTGTTCACGGCGCGATCCCTCGCCAAGATGTACGCGACGCTCGCGGCGGGCGGTGAGCTCGACGGCATTCGTCTGCTCTCGCCGGAGACACTCGCGCGTGCGACGGAGCGACAATCCCCGACCGAAGTCCACAAGGTGATTCCCTTCGACATGCGTTGGCGTCTCGGGTACCACGGTGTCGCGACGACCCGCGGCTTTCCTCCCGATGCCTTCGGGCATTTTGGATTCGGTGGGTCGGGCGCATGGGCCGATCCGAGTCGGGAGCTGGCCGTCGCCCTGATCGTCAACTGCGGAATCGGCACGCCCTTCGGCGATACCCGCACGGCACGGATAAGCGGTGCGGCGCTCGCATCCCTGGATGCCCGCGAACGATCTCACGGACGCCGAACCCCGAATCGTCGACGCCCCGAGCGAGGAGCTCCGCGGGGTAGCCGAAAAAAGCAAGAGCGGGACCTGCCCGGCTTCCTTCGTCCACCGATCGAGGGCTAGACCCGGCTCCGCGAGCGAGAAGCGATCGAAGAATCGCCCGCCAGCGGCGATCGCGGCGTCGCGCACTGGAGGTGATGCCTGCAGCCGGACCCGACACGGCTCCAGTCCCGAATCCTCACGCTTCCCTCACGATCTCAGCCGCGATTTCACCACGCCTAATGGTAGAATGTCGACAGTCACCGAGCGCTTGGCGCGGCAGACCACGTCCAAGCCGATCCGGGTGCGGCCGTGGGTCGTCGCGATCCGGCCCGCCCCGATCGATTCACGAAGCCGGAGCTCCGTCAGCATGCCGATCCAGAGAACGCGACTCGAAGTCCCCACCCTACTCGTGCTTCTGCTCTCGAGTCCGGCGCTCGCCGTAGTGAACTTCGTCGCACCCGGCATCGCAGGGAGCGTCAGCAACGTGCAGGTCGGATCGTCTCTCTACGACGTGAGCTTCGTCGGGGACGTCTCGCACGCCGACTGGGTCGACCAGCTCGACTTCGCTACCGAAGCGGAGGCGCAGGACGCGGCCGCCGCCCTCGCCGCCGAGCTCAACGCGGCCGGTGCGACCGCCGCACGCTTCTCCCTCCCGACTGGGGGCACATTCGACCATACGAATGCAACCACCTGGTATGCCGCCAGCGACACCGAGATCTTCGGCGAATCGACGATTCGCCTGGGAGGCACCTGGCGGCTCGCGAACCCGCTTCCGGGCGGTGCCACCGCGCCGATCAACGATAGCTTTCCGTTCGCGGCCGACTGGACCCCCGTCTCCACGACTTCCGTCCCATCGCTGAGCCCTGCGGCCTCTCTTCTGTGCGCCGCCCTCACGATCTCGCTGGGATTACTCGGGCTTCGTCAACGACCTCGACACATACGCTGACACCTCGTCCGCATTCGGTCCGGACCCCACCGAATCACCGACGCGAGTCGCGCTTTGCTCCGACCACGCGGCCATGGCAACGTAGTGCTGGGCAGTGCGGGGGCGACGGACGGCGTGCGACGAGGCTTGAAACGCGTTCTGAGCTGGGGCGGCCTCGTGCTGCTCATTCTCCTCGTCGCGAACGCAATCGTCTTGGGGCCCCGCATCTATCGCACGCTCTACGGGATCGAGCGCTTCGAGGCGACGGTCTGGAACAACGTGAGCGGAGACGTACTCACCGACGACCAGCGCCGGGCACTGCGTGGCTGGATCGAGGCCGGCGGCGGCTTCGTCGGCATCCATGGCTCGGGCGGTGACCCGCGCTACGCCTGGTCCTGGTACGTCGACCGGCTGATCGGCACCCAGTTCTCCGGACACCCGATCAACCCGCAGTTCCAGCAGGCCACCCTGGTGATCGAGGATCGCGAACACCCCGCGACACGCCACCTCGATCCGACCTGGGTCCGCACCCACGAGCGGTATTCCTTCGCAGGGAGTCCTCGGAGCCCAGGTATTCGGGTCCTGGCTACGCTCGACGAGGGCACCCCCTGCGGCGAAGCCGGGTAGGAATGCTGTCACACGGTCACGGCCCGAGTACCACGGTCGATACGCCCGAGCTCCGATCCGAGCGAGCGTCACTGCTCGCCCTCCAGACGCGGCCCTTCCCCACTCGCCTCCGCGGCTACCTACGCATGCTCGGTCCGGGCTACCTGCAGAGCGCCATGACGCTCGGCGGCGGCACGATCTCTTCGGCGCTGTTCGCCGGTGCGATCTTCGGCTATCGACTGCTCTGGGTCGCACCACTCGCGATGGCACTCGGCATCGTGATGCTCTCCGCGATCTCCTGGCAGACGTTGTCGACCGGCATGCGGCCGTGGCGCGCGATGCACGCCCACGCGGGCCCCTTCTTCGCCTGGGCCTGGGCGCTCGGCGCGCTGCTCTCGTCCGTGATCTGGCAATTCGCGCAATACGCGCTCGCATCGGCGGTCTTGGTCGACATGGCCGACGTGCTGGGCTTCCCGGGCGTCTCTCCGATCGCGATGGGTGGCGCCGTATTGGCCTGGGCGATCTTCGTGAGCGGGCTCTACGGCCGCTCGCAGGCGGCCGTGCGGCGCTACGAGCGAATCCTGCAGGCGATGGTCTGGGGCATCGTGGCCTGCTTCGGATGGGTCGTGTTCCGTACGGGCATCGACGATCCGCATGCCCTCGTGCGCGGCTTCCTCGCCTTCGAGATACCCTCGACGAAGAACGGCGTCGCCGGCATCACGCTCGTCCTGTCCGGTCTCTCCGCCGCCGTCGGCGTCAACATGGTCTTTCTCTATCCGTACACACTACTCGCCAGAGGCTGGCAGAGAGCGCATCGCGAAATCGCACAGGTCGACCTCGTGCTCGGCATGTTCGTTCCCTACGCGATCGCCGTGAGTCTCGTCGTGATCGCAACCGCGAACACGCTGCATCTCGACGCCGCCTACGAAGGCGTGAAGCTCTCACCCGTCGAAGCGGCGCGGGTCCTCGCCGGCTCGATCGGCCCGACCGCCGGCCGCCTCGTGTTCGGTGCGGGCGTGCTGGCCATGGCGCTCTCGTCGATCACACTCCAGATGCTCACCTGTGGCTTCGTCGCCAGCGAGGTCTTCGACATCCCCATCGGCAGCACGAAGCATCGTCTCGCGACCTGGCTACCGGTTCCGGGTGTAATCGGCTGCGTCTACTGGAGCGAAATCGCCGTATGGGTCGCGATTCCGACGAACATCGCCTGCGGACTCTTCCTGCCCGCATCCTACCTGGGCTTCTGTCTGCTGCAGAGAAGCACGAGCTATCTCGACGTCGACCGCCCCTCCGGAATCCGGGGCGGCTTGTGGCTCGCCGCGATGTTCGCCGTCACAGGATTCCTGTCCTGCTTCTTGATCTGGTACGTGTGGGGCGCGCTCGCGGGATAGCGCGCCGCTCCTGCTCACGACGTCTGAAGTCGAGGCCCTCGGCCGCGAGCTTCTCTTCGTCGTCGAAGATCGGACGCCAGATCTTCGTGGCGGCAGCGAGGATCGGCAGCTCGAGACCGTCGAAGTCCATCGCGACGAGTCGATCCTCGTCATAGAACTGATAGGCGAGCGGGTTGCTCGTACCCGGCCCCTCGCAGCGATTGAATTTTCCGGCGAAACGACTGAGACTGGGGCTCGCCGTGCAACGCCTCCAACCACGCGATCGAGGAGAGCAGCGATGTCCTCGCCCGAGCCCTTCGAGCCCCGATTCATGGAGGTCGGCGTATTGACCGCTGCCCTTCAGGAGCTGACGCCGCGCGAGCTACGCGATGCGGATCCCGATCTCGCGGTCGAGGAATGGCTCGCGTTCGCCGCAGAGCTCGAGGCAGACTGCATCCAGCTCTCCGCCGCGCTCCACCCATCGCAGGCCGACGTACCACCGGAAGCGATGCTCGACCCGGTCGCCAACACGTTGGACCTACGCGACCCGCTCACGCGGGAGCGTGCGGATCGAATCCGCTCCGCCTGCAAGAGTACCGGCGTCTCGATCGCCGACGTCGCGTATTTCGACAACATGCTTCACGGCGACCCTAGGCTGCGGAAGAAGAAGATCGACTTCATGCTGCGGGTCTTCGACGCGGCCGTCATGCTCGACTGTCCCGCGGTCTGCGGATTCGTCGGCCGCAACCTGAGTCGAACGATCGAAGCGAATCTCGACGACTTCGAGGCGTCGTTCGTTCCGTTGTTGAAGGAAGCCAAGGCGCGCGGCCTCTCCTTCCGAATCGAGCAGTGTCCGATGCCCGGTTGGACGACCGACGACGGCTTCCATAACAACATCGCTTACACGCCCGGCACCTGGATCGCGCTGCACGATATCTGTGAGCGACACGGTGTCGGCGATCAGCTACGCATTCACTACGATCCTTCGCACGCGATCCTGATGGGGCAAGACACCCGCAGCCTCTTCCAATACCTGAAGGACGAGGGACGCGCGTTTCTCGTCGAGGGCTTTCACGTCAAGGGCCAGGTGATCGACGCGAAGGGCGTTTCGGGCTGGGGCTACGGTGGGCAGACGCTCGGTCGCGGGGACTGGATCGACGGCGAGCCGTCCCAAGACCCTGCGGATCGGGCCAATGCGTGGAAGAAGCAGACGATCCTCTGCGAGCACGAGCTGCCCGGCACGGCGCGCCATGATCCACTCGCCTATCTCCAGAATCGCACGGTCGATTGGCTCGATCACCAGCTCGCAGCCCGCGAGCTCCTCGAGATCGACCCGACGAGGGTGCCGCTCATCGTCGAGCACGAATATCCCCCGGCACGAATCCAGGAGAAGGACGCGCTACGCCCGATCCTCAAGGGATCGATCGCTTTCACGCGCTACATCGACCAAGCCGCAGCCAGCATGTTCGCCCTGCAGCAAGAGGTACTCCCCGCCCAAGGTATCCCGGTACAGGGCACCGGTCGCCAGGCGTATCGGAGCTGACGATGGCGAGATTGGGTATCGCGCTCTTCGGCACGCAGTTCATGGGTCGCACGCATAGCAACGCCTGGCTCCAGGCACGCCGTTTCTTCGACTTACCCATCGAGCCCGAAATGAAGGTGCTTTGCGGCCGAGATCCCTCCACGACCGAGGCGGCGGCCGCGCGGCTCGGCTGGAACGAGGCCGCGACCGATTGGCGTGCCGTTGTCGAGCGCGCCGACGTCGACGTCGTCGATATCTGCACGCCTGGCGATCTCCACGAGTCGATCGCGTCGGCGGCGGCTCGGGCGGGCAAGGTGGTCTTCTGCGAGAAGCCGCTCGCCAATACCGTTGCCGAGGCCGAGCGGATGCGGGATGCAGTCGAGAGCGCGGGCGTGCTGCACATGCTCTGCCACAACTACCGCCGCGCGCCAGCCGTCGCACTCGCGAAGCGCATGATCGACGCGAACGAAATCGGCGACATCCGACACTACCGCGGAACCTACCTCCAGGACTGGATCGTCGACCCCGAGTATCCCCGTGTGTGGCGGCTCGAGAAGGCCCGTGCAGGAAGCGGCGCGCTCGGAGATATCGCCTCCCACTCGCTCGACCTGGCTCGCTATCTCGTCGGCGAGGTGGTCGAAGTCTCGGGTCTGCTCGAGACGTTCGTTGCCGAGCGACCGCTCGAAGACGGTAGCGGTCGCGGCGCGGTCGACGTCGACGACGCGGCTCTCGCGCTCGTGCGCTTCGAAGGAGGTGCCATCGGCACGATCGAGGGCTCTCGCTTCTGCCCAGGGCGAAAGAACTACAACCGCTTCGAGATCAACGGCAGTCGCGGAAGCCTCGCCTTCGATCTAGAGCGGATGAGCGAGCTCCGGGTCTATCGCGAAGAGGGACCGGATAGCGGCTTTCGTACCATCCTCGCTACGGACGCAGCACATCCCTATGTCGACGCCTGGTGGCCGCCTGGCCATATCCTGGGTTACGAGCACACCTTCACCCACACCATTCGGGATCTCGTCGTAGCGATCGACGCCGGGGAGCTCCCGACGCCCAACTTCGAGGATGGCCTCCGCAACCAACGCGTTCTCGACGCAATCGAGCGCTCGAGCACCACGAGGGAATGGCAGCGCATCTGACGCCTTCCGGACCTCGGCGCCCCGACAGGAGGACATGAAGGTGGAGAGTCCGATCGATCTGATCGGGACCGAGATCGTCGAGACCTGCTTCGCGCGTCTCTACCGGACGAACGACGAGGTGCTCAAGGTTCGCAAACCGACCCGTCTGCTCCTCGGCGACGAGTCGATCGACCTCTCGTCGGCCGAGCATCGCCGCTCGGCATGTCTCGAGGAGGCGGAGATCCTCCTTCGATTGGCACCGGACGTCTTGCGCGGCGTCGTTCCCGTCACGCTACCGAACACGCCGGGCGGCGACTCGAACGGCGGAGGCAGGCCGATCGAGTGGGCCCTTCGCATGCGCCGACTCCCGGACGACGACCGCGCGGACGTGCGTCTATCCGGCGCCCGCTTGTCCGACGCCAACCTGCGAGACGTGGCCCGCCGTCTGGCCACGTTTCACGAACGAGCTCGCTCCGAATCCGACGTCTCGGACGAGGCGAATCTCGATCGCTTGCGCCGCTTCGTGCAGGTACGCATCCGACGTCCCGACACGACGACCCCATCGGAACCGTCTGCCGCCCTCGCAGCCGTCGAGTCCTGGCAGCTCGAGTTCCTCGACGCCGAGAGCCAGCGTTTCGTGAATCGCGCCCGGAACGCTGCGCTCCGAGAGGGTCACGGAGAGCTCTCGCTCGATCATGTCTTCATCGACGACGCGGGCGACGTCCAGATCCTCGCCGGGCTCGAGATGCACCCGCGATGGCGTCATGCCGACGTCGCGGCCGACATTGCGCTGCTCGCGACCGATCTCGCCGGTCATCACCAGATCGACCTCGCGGAACGCTTCGTCGCCGAATATGCACGCTACGCGAACGACTTCGACCTCTATCCGCTGCTCGATTTCTACTCGAGCCTGCGAGCGACGCTCCGCGCCAAGCTCGACATCTTCAGCGCCCGACATTTCGCGCCCTCGCCTGCAATTGCGGATCGCTACCGTGAACGTGCCCGCCGATTCCTCGCGCTCGCGGCCTCGGCCCCGAGGCGCCCACTGATTCCTCCAGTCGTCGTCGCCCTCGGCGGGCAGGTCGCGAGCGGCAAGTCCACGGTGGCGGCTCATATCGGCCAACGTATCGGTGCGCCCGTCGTGGGGTCCGACGCGACGCGTGACTTCCTGATCGGCGCTCGCTTGAACGAGGATCTCCACGAGGTGCGCTGGGAGGAGCACTACGAGCCGGGATTCACGGAACGACTCTACGCGGAGGTGCTGCGACGCGCGGGTGAGGTGCTCGAGTCGGGTCGACCCGTCGTCATCGACGGCTGCTTCCGGTCTCGCGAGCAACGGGCGACCGCCCGTCGACTCGCCGAACGTTTCGGCCTTCGCTTCTATTTCGTCGAAGCGTGCATCTCCGAAGACGTTCAGCTCGCGCGACTCGCGGAACGAGCAGAACGCGATGGTGTCGAGCTCGCGGATTGGAAGCAGATCGCCGATGCGCTACGCACGGGCTGGGAGTCCGCCGACGACCTCGCGGCGTCTGAGCATATCCGACTCGACACTGCGCGCTCACTCGACCAGAACGCCGAGATCCTCGAGTCGGTCCTACCGACCTGGCCGCCCGAGCTCACGGGCTAGCCAAACGGGAGTCCCCCCAGCTCTGCTGGGGAGGCCTTCAGAGTTTGACAGTTCCTGAAATCGACGAGACTCCCTCCCGTGAGCCGCTCAAAGCCACACAGGAGAGAGCCTCTTGTCGAAGTACAAGACCCTACAGCACACCGAGTGGGAGTGCCTTTATCACATCGTCTTCATCCCGAAGTATCGCCGCAAGGTGCTCTACGGGCAGCTACGGAAGCATCTCGGAGAGATCTTCCGTCGTCTGGCAAGACAAAAGGAGTGCGAAATTCTGGAAGGGCACCTGATGCCCGACCACGTGCATATCCTGATTTCGATTCCCCCGAAGTATGCCGTTGCGCAAGTGATGGGATATTTGAAGGGGAAGAGCGCGATTCAGATTGCTCGACAGTTCGGCGGAGTCCGTCGCAACTTCACCGGGCAGAAGTTCTGGGCGCGCGGTTACTTTGTCTCGACCGTAGGTCGAGACGAGGACGTGATCCGAAACTACATCCAGCACCAGGAGATCGATGACCGCAAGCAGGATCAGTTGAAGTTCGACTGACCGCCCGCCGCCTGTAAGGCGGCCCAAGGGGAGGCGATAGCCTTCCCGTCAATCCCGCTTTGAGCGGGTCACCTGGATGCCCCCAGCTTTGCTGGGGGAGGATGTCACTCGAGGACGACACGCCGAGAATGCGCCGCACCTCGGCGTGAGATCGAGCGACGTGGTCCGCGTCGGCGAGCGGCGTCGAATCATCGTTCGCGGCCGTCAGCCGGATCGTACCCATCCCGACCGCTCGTGCGCCCGCGACGTCGGTACGCCGCAGATCACCCACGTGGAAAGCTTCGCTTGCCGACACGCCCAAGGCGGCGAGCGCCGCCTCGAAGACCCGGGGATGCGGCTTCGGAAGACTCCACTCGTCCGAGAAGATCGTCTCACGCAGTGGGGCGAGCAGACCGTGTCGGTCCAGAAGCTGGCGCACGACGCGGCCGGGCGTGAGCCCCGTATCGCAGATCAACGCACATCCGACCCCGGCCGCTTCGAGCTGGGTCAGTGTCTCGCGAGCGCCTTCGATCATGCACACCTCGCCCGAATGCGAGGCCTCTTCGAACGCCTGGAGAAGGGGATCGAACGCGGCGCCGTGCGGATCGAGGCCGACCTCTTCCAGCGCCCAGTGCGCGACCTCTCGGGCGCCCGTGGCGACTTGTCGACTCCACAAATCCATGTGTCGTCCCCATGCCGCATCGAAGGCGAGTCGCGCCTCGTCAGGGGCCAGATCGAGGCCGGCCGTTCGTGCGGCCTGCTCCAGAGCGGCCACTCGCAGACCGTGCGCGATCTCCCACCTCGCCTCGTAGATCAGCGTTTGCCAGCAGTCGAACGTGACCGCCTTCGGCGGATTCTCCGGCGTTCCCGAATCGACCGCGCTCATCGCCGCGTCTCGCGCACGCTACGAAGACCTCCGACTGCCCCGATCAGAGGCCGGGCAGGTTGTCGGCGAGCTCCATCATCACGCTCGCCGAGTCGATGTAGGTCTTCTCACCGATGAAGGCGTGCTGCGTTCCCGTATACATGTCCCGGAAGGCGCGCTCGAGGCGAGATCCCTCTCGAATCGCGGTCGTTCCCGCGGACAGATGGCACCATTCGACGATTTCACGCGCGGCCTGCGTGGCGTAGGTCGCAGCCATACGCATGTCCGCCCGCATCTCGAGGGAGAGCGGCTCGCCGTGCTCGATCCGCTCGGCCACGTCCTCATGAGTGGCGCGAAGAAGGCACCAGGCCGCTCGCCACATCGCCTCGTGGTGCGCGAGACCGACTTGAAAGGTCATCTTGTGGGCGAGAGTCGAAGCGTCACCCATGCGCTGCTTCGAGTCGGCGAGCGCCATCACGTCGTCGAGACAGCTCCGCGCGACGCCGATCGCCCAGGCGCCATGACCACCCCCCGTGATCGGCATGATCCCGAGCTTGAAGACGTCACCCCCTCGTAGCGGCTCACGCGTAAACAATCGATAGGTCCTGTATTCGGGCACGAACACGTCGTCGACCTGATAGTCGAAGCTGCCGGTGGCCTTGAGTCCCGTGACGTGCCAGCCGTCCGTGAAACGGATCTCGTCGCTCGGGAAGACCGCGACGCGCATGTCTGGCAGACCGTCATCGCCCATCTGCGGCGCGCCATCCCGAAAGGGAATGAATCCGGCTGCGACGTATTCGCTATGTCCCGTCCCGCTTCCGAAATTCCACCTACCCGTGATGCGGTAGCCACCTTCGGCGATCGCACCCTGCCCGTTCGGCGCGAACTGACCACCCATCGTGATCCGATCGTCGTTGGCCGTGAAGACCTCGGCGAATCCCTCGTCCGGGAGATAGGCGGCGGCGAACGCGGTCGACGGGAGATTGGCGATCCCAATCCATCCGACCGAGCCGTCCTGCCAGGCGAGCTCCTCCCAGATCTCGAGCAGGTCGGGGATCGTGGGATCAGCACCGCCCGCCTCGCGGGGATTGGCGAACTGCATCAGACCCGACCGCCAGAGGGCCTCGACGATGTCTTTGTTGAGCGTGCGCTCGTTCTCACTGGCCTCGGCGTTGGCACGGACGTCCTCGCGGATCGAGCGGGCCATCTCGAGACCCGCGTTCTTCGTCGGGCTGTCTCGGTCGATCGTGAATCGGCGCATGTCGTCTTCCTGATTCGTTCGCAATGCAATCCGCGGGCGGGCCGCGGCGCGTCCGCGTCGGGGCTGCAATCGAAGGGATCGAAGTCGGGCGGCGTGGCTGAGGCCTGAAGTTGATTGGTAACATGTTATCGAATACGTTTCCAACATGTCCTTGCCCGCCAACTCGCCCGCGACCAAGACGCCGCCGCCCACCATCCGGCTCGAACGGCGGCTCGGTACGGCCCAGGTCGAGCGTCGCGACCGGCTACTCGCCGCGGCCGCTGGGCTCGCCTCGGAGGGGGGCTATTCGGCGGTCACGATGCGGGCGGTCGCCGATCGCGCGCGAATCGGACTCGCCACCGTCTACCGCTACTTCTCGTCGAAGGACCATCTGATCGCCGAGGTCCACGCGGCGCGCGGTGCGCGGGTGGCGCGCGAGCTGCAGAAGTCGCCGCCCGTGGGCCAGAACGCCGAGGAACGGGTCGTCCGCGTCTGCGAACGCCTGATCGCGATCGTCTGCCAGGACCTGAACATCTCCGCCGCCGGCGTCATGGCGCTCACGTCCGGCGATCCAGCCGCGAGCTCATCCGAGCAGTGGCAGACCATGGTCGTCGGGCCCTGCATGGAGACGGCCTTCGGCGAGGAGGACGTCGGCGATCGCGCGGAGGTCTGCGAGATCTTCGGGCACCTCGTCTTCGCCGTGATGGTCGGCCTCACGACGGGTCAACACGATCGTCGAAGCGCGCTGGCGCTCCTCGCGAGCGCTGCGAGACGATTGCTCTCGAGGAGGAACTGAGAATGGTCGAGGTAGTCAAGCTAGGCATAAAGCGACCGGTCAGTGGACCGCTCTTGCCCGATCCTGACCCGCGCAAGGTCCACTACACGCTCCTCTCCGTCGACGATCACCTGATGGAGCCGCCGCATACCTTCGAGGGTCGCCTTCCGAAGAAGTTCGTCGACGACGGGCCACGGGTGATCGAGACCGCCGAAGGCCACGAAGTCTGGATGATGGAAGGCACACCGTATTTCCAGGTCGGGTTCATGGCCGTCGCGGGTCGGAAGAAGGAGGACTACCGCGTCGAGCCTTCTCGCTTCGAGGAAGTGCGACGAGGCTGCTGGGACATCCACCATCGGATCAAGGACATGGATCTGGGCGGGATCTGGGCCTCG
Organism: Myxococcota bacterium; assembly: GCA_965223565.1. GTDB lineage: Bacteria > Myxococcota_A > UBA9160 > UBA9160 > UBA4427 > UBA4427. The sequence goes on from CBDCWV010000017.1 coordinate 425,515, forward strand.
GTGAACTTTCCGTCCGGCGTGACCGGCTTCGGCGGCACGCTCTTCAGCGAGACGAAGGATGCAGAGCTCGGGCTCGCATGCGTACGCGCCTGGAACGACTGGCTCTTCGAGGAATGGTATGGCTCCTATCCCGATCGGATCGTGCCACTCGGCATCACCTATCTGTCCGATCCAGAGAAGGGTGCCGAAGAGATCCGGCGCAACGCCAAACGCGGCTTCACGGCCGTCACACTTCCGGAGCAGCCGCATGAGCGCGGCTTCCCGTCGGTCTTCGACGACTACTGGGAACCGATCGTTCGCGCGTGCGCCGAGACGGAGACGGTCCTGAATCTCCACGTTGGCTCGGCCGGCTTCGCCAAGACGCCCCCCGGTGCGCCGACGCTCGAGCTCGGCTCGACGCTCTTCCAGGCGATGGCCCTCCAGTCCTGCGCCGAATGGCTCTGGAGCGGCTGGCCCGCACGCTACCCGGATCTCAAGATCGCGATGTCCGAGGGTGGCATCGCGTGGGTCGGCGGCCTGATCGATCGACTCGACAACATCATGGGACGCTCGGGCTACGGCGAGGGCTGGCCGGATCCACAGATCTCTCCCTCCGACTGTCTCCGTCGCAACTTCTGGTTCTGCATGATCGACGATCCGTCGACGGTCTCGACGCGATACGCGATCGGGGTAGAGAACATCCTCTTCGAATCGGACTACCCGCACGGGGACGGAACCTGGCCCGACACGCAAGAGGTCATGCGAAAGCTGATCGGGGATCTACCGAAGGACGAGATTCGCATGATCGCGCACGAGAACGCCGCGAAGCTATATCGACATCCGCTGCCGGCAACCTGCCTGCCGTGAAAGCCGCGACGCGTCGGCCGCGAGTCGACGCGTCATCTCAGCTGCGTGGGCATGCTCCGGATTTCGCGCAGGAAGGCGTTGGTGGGATCCCAGACCATCTTCGATGCGTCGACGCTCGCGCCCTGCGGCAGGTGGTCGAGGAAATAACCGAGTAGCTCCGCAAGCTGGAGCCGGGCGAGATGTGAGCCCATGCAGTAGCCGCGACCGAAGCCGAAGGACAGGCTGCCCCGCGAGTCGCGCGTGATGTCGAAGCGCTCGGGCGCCTCGAAGACCTTGGGATCCCAGCTCGCACCGAGGATCGAGATCAGAACGCTCGAATGCGCGGGAATCGTCTGCCCCTTCCACTCCACGTCCTCGAGGGTCGAGCGGGCGAGGAACTTGGTCGCGCCCTCGAAACGCATCAGCTCCATGATCGCGTTCGGGAGCAGCTCGCGGTTGGCACGCAGCTTCTCGAGCTCTTGCGGATGATCGAGCAACGTCTTGACCGCGAGCGAGGTCGTCAGTCGAGTCGTGTCGGTTCCTGCCGCCATCAGGACGACGAGCGTCGGGATGACCTCTTCGGAATCCATCCCCTCCGTCTCGTCGACGACCTCGATCACATGCGAGATCAGATCATCGCGCGGATTCGCGCGGCGCGATTCGACCTCCTCGGCGAGTACCTGAATCATCGAGAGCACCGCGGCCTCGGCGCGATCTTTCGCTTCGTCGGAGACGAGGGGACCGATTCCCCTGAAGAAGTCGGGTCCCGCCGTCAGGAAGATCTCGGCGTTTCGTCCCGCTTCCTCGATCCCGAGCAGCAGCATGATCACCTGGAGCGGCACGCCCTGCACGAGCTCGACGACGTCGACTTCCTTCTCCCACTGGATGGGCGCGCAGTGTTTGGCGACGACGTCGCGAACCGTGGCCGTCATCTTGCGAATCGTGCCCGGCCGGAAGTCCGGCGCCAGCACCTGCCGAAGGACGAGCTGGTCGTTGTACTCCTCGTCCTGCGGCGCCGAGCCTCCCGTCATCCTCGCTTCGAGAATGGGCCACCGCGCGAGACGCGCCTCCCGCTCTTCCTCCGTGACCGACTCGATGCGCGGCCGCCTCGACATCTGCGGATGATCACAAAACGCGCGTACCGCTTCGTAGTCGTGCGCGAACCAGGCCCCAAACTCCTCGTGCTCGAAGAGACGCCCCTCCGCATGGAATCGAGCGAAATAGGGCTTCGGGTTCGCCGTGTACTCGAGCGAGAACGGGTGGAACGGCGGCAACGTCATCTTCGTCTCTTCTCCCATCGGTTCGCGCGAGGCTCCGGCGCGCATCGGGCCGGGCCAACGCTCGGATCACGCTCGAGGCCTGGCTAGGCTCGTCCGCGGAAATGCGGAATCACGTGCTCACCGATCTTCCGAATCGTCTCGAGCTGCGCCCATTGGGGCACGGTCCCCATCTGGCAGATGAACAGGATCTCGTCGGCGCCCGCCTCCTTCAGCCGACTCACGTAACCGATGCAGTCTTCGACGGTGCCGTAGGCATGATTCGGGTTCATCAGGGCCATCGAGGAATCGCTGAAGTCCACGACGATCTCCTCGGAGGCCCAGCGGGACTTGATGATCGTCTCGCCCGTCGTCTCGGTCACCATCAGGTCCTCGTCACCCCAGGCGGTGTGATCCGGCTTCGGTCCGCCCGTGTACCAGTAGGCCAGCGACTCCATGAAATAGCGCTGTCCGCGGATGCCGATTCGACGCGCCTCGGCTCCGTCGTCCAGCACGATCGCCGGACAGAGCGCCGCGAGATGCTCGATCGGATTCGATCCCACCTGGTCTTCGGGCTTTCGCGCCGCCCATGCCTTGCGATAGAGATCGCTCTTCTTCGCGATCTCCTCCGGACCACCGAAGCCCAGCACGAGACCGCCCATCCCCCGCGCCCCCGCCGTCGCAAGGGCCTCCGTTCGCGTACAGGCCAGATACATCGGCGGATGGGGATCCTGATAGGGCTTCGGATGGATTGGACGTCTCGGAATGTCGACGAAGTCGCCGTGATGCTCGATCTCGTCCTCGACCATGATCTTCGGGATCAGGTACATCGCCTCGTCGATCTGCGGCTGCAGCTTCTCGAGGTCGTACCCGAAGGTGCCCGCCTCCTGCTGGGTTCCGCCCTTCCCCACGCCGAAGTGGAGTCGGCCCTTCGAGAGCAGATCGAGCGTCGCGATGCGCTCCGCCACCTTGACCGGATGATTCATTGCGGGCGGCAGACAGACGACGCCGTGGCCGACGTGGATGCGCGTCGTGCGGCCGGCGATGAAGGCGAGGAAGGTCTCCGGCGCACTCATGTGGGCGTAGTTCGTGAGTGCCGTGTGCTCGACCGCCCAGACGACGTCGAAGCCCATCTCTTCGGCGAGCATCACCTGCTCGACCATGTCGTCGAAGACCTTGCGATCCCCGGCACGCGAGGAATCGATGGTCTGGGCTTCGTAGATGAGTGAGAACTTCATGCCGACTTCCTTGACTTGCGAGTCCCGGACCGCTGCGAGCGGCGGTCCCGATGCTCGGGATGCTAGACGATGGCGCGACCGATCGCGCGACCCGCAATGGCGTCCTCGATCCGGCCACGAGGCGAAACGCCTCGATCTACCTTCGCGGTTTCTCTCCGCTGCCTGCTCGCTCGCATCAGCGCGAGCATCGATTGCTCCGAACCCGTCCCGAACAGAGGCGCACGGCGAGGAGCAGAGCCACGCCCACTCCGGTCGTGGGCTCCGGGGCGCTGATCGAATCGACGACGAAGTTGACGCGCCCGACGACGTCGCTCGTGGCATCACGTGCCACGAAGAAGCCCTCCGCCGTATCGAACGCCTCGGCCATCGGCACGAGGACCATGCCCGAAAGGCCTCCGCTGCCGGCCAGCAGCGCGTCCGAGCTGCCGTCACTTCGCAGCGAGATGCGCGCCTCCGAGTCGCCCATCGGGATCGAGTCGGGTGGGATCTCGAAGAACCAAATGTCCGCCGTCGGTCCGTCGTTCTGCTGCAGATTGCGCAGCGTGAAGGGCGGATTCCAGTTGTCCTCCGTCGTCCACATCGCGTTTCCGACTTCGACCGTCATGAACAGGTCGAGACCCTGGTTCGCACCCGCGCTCAGGCGAAACTCGTCGCGGTTCGGGTCGGCGGCGGCGGAATCGACGAGTGCCGAGTCGAGATGGAGACTGCCGGAAACGGCGCCTCCTTCCCCCGCGAAGATCCCCGAGACGAACGTCGCGGTTCCCGTGAAGTCGAGCACGAGCGGAGCGGCCACGGCTCGCGAGGGCGTGAGCGCGAGGACGACGGCGAGGCAGATCGTGCTGAGGACGGAGAGGACAGCCGCTTGGCGCAACGGGAGCAGCAATGGGGTGCGTTCCTTTCTCTGTCCTCAAGAGATCGACGGTCGCCGAACCGCTCGCGCGATCGCAGACCCGTCGTCGCCGAGCGGAAACGCCCGGAACCGGACAGAAGCCGATTCTCGAGGATTGAAATCGGGTTCTAGAATACTACTGTCTCGCCATGTCGTCGCAAGCATCCGCTCCTTCTCGCCGGCCCGCTCGCAAGCGCGCGGCCCGCGAGCAGGCGCGAAACGCGCGCAAGGCCGCCTATCAGACCGTCGTCCTCGAGGCGGCCGGAGACGCATTCGCTCGCCGCGGCGTGCCTCGGACGAAGATGGAGGATCTCGCGGAGGAGGCGGGCATCTCGCTGGGGACCTTGTACTCCGTCTATCGAGGAAAGGCCGAGATCGTCGACGCGCTCCACGAATCGCGTCTGCGCGAGATCCACGCCGCTTCGGTCGCGGCGGAACGGGCACGATCCGAGCCGCTCGAGGCACTGCTCGCCGGGAGCCACGCCTACCTCCGCTACTTCATGGAGCGGCCGGATTATCTTCGGCTCTACCTCCACGAGGGGTTCAGCTGGGGCGTGCGCAACTCGATGGATCGCGAGTCGCGCCGGGCCGCGGTCTGGGAAGACGGCGTCGCCCAGTTCGCGGCGATCTTCGAACGCGGGATCGCAGAGGGCATCTTCGAGCCGGGGCGACCCGATCGGCTCGCCCGCGTGATGCTCGCGATGCAGCAGGTCCTGCTGGCCGACTGGTTCGAGGAGGGCATGACGGCCTCCCCGGAAGAGCTCATGAACGAAGTCGAGGCCCTGCTTCGTCGGACTTTCTGCACCGCCCCGGCACGTTCGCAATCGCGACGCGTTCATCCGAGTCGAGGCCCGAGCCCGGCCGGCGAGAGGAACCCCCATGAGTGACCAGCCCCGACCGAAGACCGTGAGCGGCGCCAAGCCCGAAGTCGGTCACTACGAAGACTTCATGGCCCACGCGGCTCACTTCCTCTACCGCGCCTACCAGGAATGCGGCGAGCTCGCCGAGTTCGACCTCTTCGGCACCCGGCATGTGTTGATGGCGAGCGCCGACGCGCAGGAAGCGGTCTATCGCGCCAGTGAGGATCAGGTCTCGGCCGCGGCGCCCTACCAATACATGGTCCCCGTCTTCGGCGAGGGAATTCAATACGGTGCGCCACTGGAGATCGAGCGCCAGCAGGTCCGCTTCATGTCCGACGCACTCAGGCCGAAGCGGATGAAGACCTACGCCCAGGTGATCGCCCAGGAGGTCGAGGACTACATCGCCGACTGGGGCGACGAGGGCGTGAAGGAGTTCCACGACACGTTCAAGGAGCTCGTCCTGCGAACGTCGACGCATTGCCTGATGGGCGCCGAGTTCCGCCGACGCCTGACCGGCGAGTTCGGCGTTCTCTTCGAGCAGCTCGAGCACGCGATCTCGCCCGAGGCGGTCGTCGACTTCAAATCCGAGGCGGAGGCCTTCGCCAAACGCGACGAGGCCCGTGCACGTCTCCAGCAGATGTTGATGCAGGCCGTCGAAGAACGGCTGGCCTCGACCGGAGAGCCGCCGACCGACATGCTCCAGAGCTTTCTCGAAGCCCGCTACAAGGACGGGTCGGCGATGGCCCACGAGTTGATTCCGGGCATGATCGTCTGGATCATGTTCGGAGGCTTCCATACGAGCTCGAATACCGCTGCCTGGGCCTGCCTCGAGCTCGCGCGTCATCCCGAGTACCAGCGCGAGGTCGTCGCCGAGATCGACTCGATCTACGGAAACGGCGAAGACCTCTCGTTCACCTCCTTGCGCGAGATGCCCGTCACCGAGGGCTTCGTGATGGAGACGCTCAGGCTCCACCCGCCGCTCAATACCCTGATGCGGCAGGTCGTGAACCAGCCTTTCGAGTACAGGGGCAATCGCTTCGAGGTCGGGACCAACCTCGTCATCTCGCCCTACGTGTCGCACCGACTTCCGGAGCACTTTCCCGACCCGGAGCGATTCGATCCCCACCGGCCTCAGCCGGAGCATCTCTTCGCACTGATTCCCTTCGGCGGCGGCAAGCGGAAATGCGTCGGCAATGCCTTCGCCTTCCTGCAGGTGAAGTCGATCCTGACCGCGCTCCTCTCGCGCTATGAGCTCTCGCTCGTCGACCCGCCGGAGACGTATCGAGAGGTCATGCCCTCTCTGATCCTGCGCCCCAGCGATCCCTGCAACCTACGCTACTCGCGGCGCGACAAATAAGGACGTTCGAGGCATGAAGATCGTCGCGGATCTGGACCTCTGCCAGGGACACGGAATGTGCCAGGACACCGCGCCCGAGGTATTTCGCGTCGTCGAGTCGGACGACGGATCCTATGATCATGTCGAGCTGATTCTCGCGGAGCCCGATGTCGGACTCCGCGAGAAGGTCGAGGCTGCCGTCAAGTACTGCCCGAATCGGGCGCTGTCCGTTCGGTAGTGCGTCTACCCGACACGCGATCACCCGCGATCAAATGCGATCGGCTCCAGGCACGGCTGGTCGTGGCCGAGGAGAATCGATTGGCGGCAGCAGCGTCCGTAAGCGGTGCCACGATTCACGCGAGCACGATCGTTTGCACCGCTGCGATCGGTCTGATTGCGGCCTCGATCCTCGCCTGTGACGCGCGACGGGACTCCGATTCGGGGATCGCCCCTGGCGGTCCGGTCGCAGGCTGGTCCCAGGTCGGGGGCGACTCCTCCGGACGACGCTATTCGGCCAACACGCAGATCGACCGCGACAACATCCGGCACCTCGAAGAGGTCTGGCGCTTCGAGAGTGGGGACGTAACGCCGACGACCTCGCTCCAGGTGACCCCGATCCTGGTCGACGACCAGCTCGTGATCTGTACTCCGCGCAGCCAGGTCGTCGCGCTCGACGCCGAGACGGGCGAGCTGCGCTGGCGCTTCGATTCGAAGCCAGACTTGACCGGGATCTACAACCCGCTGTGTCGCGGCGTTGCGCAGGCGCACGTCCCGTCGAGGACGCCCGGAATCGACCGTGATTGTACGACGCGCATCTATCTCGGCACACTCGACGCGAGGCTGATCGCGCTCGACGCCAGGACGGGCGAGCCCTGCGGAGAATTCGGGAAACGCGGCACCGTCGACCTGCTGCATGGCATCGGCGAGACTCGCGAAGCCGAGTACTACATGACCTCGCCTCCCATCGTGTCCCAGGGAATCGTCGTGACGGGCGCCTGGGTCACCGACGGCCAGCGCGTCGACGCGCCGGGAGGCGTCATTCGAGGTTGGGACGCGCGAACGGGCGAGCTCGTATGGGCCTGGGATCCCGTGCCGCCCGGCACGGTTCCCGTCACTGCGGCCGACGTGGCTGCAGGCGCCACGTACACGCGCGGGACGGCGAATGCCTGGTCACTCTTGTCCGCGGACGACGAGCTGGGACTCGTCTATCTCCCGATGGGCAACGCGGCGCCCGACCACTACGGCGGAGAACGCCATGGGCTCGGACGTTATGCGAGCGCCGTCGTCGCCCTCGACGTTCGCACGGGTGCGCTCGTCTGGGACTTCAAGACCGTCTATCACGACGTGTGGGACTACGACGTCGCCTCGCAGCCCGTGCTCTACACGCATCCGGATGACACGAACGACGAAGGCATCCCCGCACTCGCCCAGGCGACGAAGATGGGACACCTCTTCCTGCTCGATCGCCGGACCGGCGAGCCCCTCTTTCCCGTCGAGATGCGCCCCACCCCGCAAGGCGGCGTCACCGGCGAAGTCATCGCACCGCGCCAGCCCTTCCCGACCCTGCCCCCACCGCTGCATCCCCACTCGCTACCGGACGACGAAGTCTGGGGACTGACGCCGATCGACCGGGCGCAGTGCCGAAAGCTCGTCGGCAGCCTTCGAAACGATGGCATCTTCACGCCGCCCTCTCGCGAAGGATCCGTCGTCTTCCCCGGCCTCGGCGGGGGTGTCAATTGGGGCTCGCTCTCCGTCGACGATCGACGCGGACGCCTGATCGTCAACTCCATGCACAACCCCTTCATCGTCCAGGTGGTCCCACGCGAGGAAGCCGGCAGCCTCGACGGATCCGATCTCGTCGGTGCGCAGCCGCAGGAGGGCACGCCCTATGTCACGATCCGGGCGCCACTGCTCTCCGACTGGGGGATGCCCTGTACACCGCCGCCCTGGGGCATGCTGACCGCGATCGATCTCGCGAGCGGCGAGATCGAGTGGCAACGTCCGCTCGGCAATCTGCGCGAGCTGGCACCCGCGTTCGGTCGCTTCTTCGAGTGGGGCACGCCCAATCAGGGCGGCCCGATCCAGACCGCCGGCGGGCTGATCTTCATCGGCGCCACGATGGACCGCAGCTTCCGCGCTTTCGACGTGGAGACGGGCGAGGAGCTCTGGAGCGCGCTCCTGCCCACGTCCGGCCACGCGACGCCGATGACCTACCGGGTCGGCCCGAAGGGGCGTCAATTCGTCGTGATCGCGGCCGGTGGTCACGCACCACTCGGGTCGCCGAGTGACGACGTGCTCGTGGCGTACGCACTTCCAGGCGACTGACGAGCGCTTGGGTCGAGACGAACGCGCCGCGAGCAGCGTCCGCTGCGCGGCTTCGATCGTGTCGCCAGCCTAGAATCTCCCTCGATCGTATCGTTCGCGATCTCTCTCGGAGGTGCAGGATGGATCTCGGCATATCGGGTCGAATCGCGCTCGTCTCGGGCGGCAGCCGCGGCCTCGGACGCGCAACCGCGCAGCTCCTCGCGCGCGAAGGCGTGCAGGTCGTGGTCGCCGCTCGCACGCAAGCGGCCATCGACGAGGTCGTGAGCGAAATTCGTCAGCAGGGAGGCGCAGCTGCTGGTATCGCCGCCGACATGACGACGGCGACGGGTGTCGAGCGAGCCGTGGCATGCGCTCGCGAGTCCTTCGGCGCCCCGGACATCGCGATCGCCAACGTGCACTCGCCGGCCGATGGCAACTTCTTCGACGTCGCCGAGGCCGACTTTCATGCCGCCTTCCAGGGACTCACGATCAGCATCGCTCTGCTCGCGCGCGCCGTCCTGCCCCACATGAGAGAGCAGCGATGGGGACGGTTCGTGAATCTCGGATCGGGCTCCGCCAAGGAGCCCCCGCGCGAGCTTCGCCACATCCTGGGCAATACCGCGCGCGCTTCGGGTGTGACGCTCTGCAAATCGCTTGCGAATGAGTTCGGCCCGTTCGGTGTCACGATCAATTCGATCGGAACGGGCCTGTTCCGGACGGGATTCATGGAGGCCTTCTTCGACCGGCTGGCGTCGGAGCAGGCGGTCGATCGAGAGCAAGCGATCGATGCCTGGTGCGAGGGCGTGCCCTTACGACGTCCTGGTCGTCCCGAGGAGATGGCCGCGCTCTGCGGATTCCTCTGCTCCGAATGGGGCGGCTATCTGACCGGACAGATGATCACGATGGACGGAGGGTTCGGTCGTTCCGCCTGGTGAGCGAGGGCGACCGATCGACCCACCCGGATCGAGCCCGCTCCTCGACGGACTCGGGCATTCAAGAACTGGATCAAAATCAATAAGATAGATCCCGTTCCTCGAGCTCGAGGGTCCGCTCGACCCAGCCGGGGAAAAATATTAGACTCGGGTCCATCTTCATGTCGACCCACTCGAAGCGCGAACAGAACCGAGCCCGGCAACGGGCGGCGATCCTGGCAGCCGCGACCGAGCTGTTTGCCGCGCAGGGATTCGACGCCGTGACGATGGTCGACATCGCGAACAAGGCCGGTGTCGTCCGCGCAACCGTCTTCAACTACTTCCCCAGCAAGCACAGCCTGATCGAGGCGATCACCGAAGGCGTCTTCGCCTACTACAACGCGATCGTGCTACGCGCGCTCGAGGAAGACGCCACTCCCGTGCCGGCGCTCGCAAAGACGCTGCTCGTCCACATGGGCGAGGGGATCGAGCACACGCGGGCGTTCTATGGCGGTGTCTTCCGCGAGATGCTCCGCATGCGATCGGGGCTGCACGAGAGCCTTGCGATCGCCGCTGTGCGACGCGACGCGCACGCCCACCTCGAGGAATTGATGCGCCGAGGACAGTCTCGGGGCGAGATCCGCAGTGACGTCGAGGCCGCGGAGCTCGCGCGCTCGTTCGACGCACTCTCTCTCGGAACGATCGTCGACTGGCTCTACGAGCGACCAGAGGGCTCGCTGCGTGACCGGATGGAGACGACCTCCAGGCTCTTTCTCGCCGGCGCGGCCTGCGCCATCGGTCGCGAGGTGCCGCTCGTCCCCGGCTTGCTGCCACTGGCCGAGACACCGACCGGCCCCGGCCTGCTCGACATCGCCGATCTGAAGCGCATGCGATGAGGTCTGCAATGCCGACCGCGACCCCAACCGCAGCGATCCCGCCCCGTTCACCAGACCGACTCCGCGTCTGGCGCGGCCTGCGAGCGATGCGCGAGCTGATCGCGGACCCGGACGACACCGCTCTGGCCCAGAATTTCTCACTCGCCGTCGGAGGCCGGAGCGAGGAGTGGCGCTTCCAACGCTTCGCACGTTCCGCGAATGGCACGCGACTCCTGGCTTCGGGCGCGAGGGTCTGGCGGGGATCGATGGTCGGCGGCGCAATCGCGCATCTCGGGCTGTTCTGGATCGCTGCCGATGCGCTACCCCACGCGATCGTGTTGACCGCGCTGGTCGGCTTCTCGGCGGGAAGCGCCGGCTCGGTCGGACCTTCGCTGCTGGCGGATCTCATCGACGTCGACGAGGCCGAGACGCGTGAACGGAGCGATGGTGTCTACTTCGCCGTCTGGGAGTTCGTCGAAAAGACGGCGGGCGCCTTCATCGTCGTCTTCGTCGCCGCGTCACTTCAGATATCGGGCTTCGAGGCGAACGCCTCGCAAGCAGCGGGGGCCGACTTCGCGATCCGCTTCTGCCTGTCGCTCTTCCCCGCAGCCATGCTGCTGGCTGCGAGCGCGTGTCTCCGGACACGACCAGAGCTGGGCTGAATCGAGGGTTCGCCTACGCAGTGGGTCGCTGCGGGCCACGGCCGATCACGACACTTCCTGCGACGCAGAGCGCCACAACGAGTGTCGCCAACGGAAGACCCGCCACGATAGACGGAACCGCCGGCCCTCCATCGAGGTCTTCCACCAGAATCGAATCGATCGCGATGCCACCGAGGCCTGAATTCTGGGATTCGAATTCGAGACGACTCGTGGCGGAGTTCGCGGTGAAGTTCCCAGTGAACTGAAGATGCTGGTCGAAGGCGATCGTGTGGATCACCTGCTCGTCGAGCAGAGGGACCGCACCGCTTCCGTGAACACGAGCCCGCACCATAGGTGTCGAATCCTGTACCACCCACCGAAGCGACCTGGGGGATCTCGAAGCTCTCGGAAAAAACCACAGTCTGCGCGCGCCCCGGGAGCGGTGTGATCGTATACGCCAGGACGAACAGATGAAGGACGAGCAGGCGCACGCGAGACATGGACGCGAGGGCCGCGATGGATCGGACTTTCAGCATGGGAGTTCTCGCTTCGGCAACGTCGTCCGACACAAGATCGCGTTGGCAATCGGACGCGATCCATCTCGACCTAATGACGGTATGCGAGCAGCGGCCATCCGGCCAGCGAGCCACGTCCGAACGACTCGTGCTCCATTTCGGACGAGTGACGCAGCAACGCACGCAACTCACACGCAACGATCCGCGCTTTGTTCGACCATCGAAACAGACCATCTCTCGGTCGGTCGTGATAGGCCAGCGCGTTCGACGCTGGCTCTCGCTGGCATTCGCCACTGTCGCGCACGCGTTCGAATCCAGCGGGACGCGACATGCACACGAGCCCCAGAGGGCCAGATTTGTTGGGCCCCACGCTACCTGCACCTCGCGAGCGCAGAGGGGCAGCGCCCCGTCGCTCGATCGCCGTATCATGAAGGCTCCGATCGTTCGAACCCGGAGAGCAAGATGATCCAGCCCCAGCCGAGCCGCCGCCTGCGCGAAACGATTCTCTTCTTCGTCAGCCTGCTCCTCCTCACCGGCGTCGTTCCCGCGCACGCGGTCGACGGGCTGCTCGAGATCAACCAGACATGCGCGGAGCAGACGGGCTGCTTCATCGGCGATAGCGCCGGCCTACCCGTCACCATCACCGACGGCACCCCGGTACGCAGCTTTCGTCTGACGAGCGATCTCGTCGTGCCGAACGCGGACACCGACGGGATCCGAATCTTCGCCTCGAACGTCTACATCGATTTGAACGGCTTCCAGATCGTGCGCAGCGGCTGCGAAGACAGCACGATCAACTGTGCCCCGAATAGCGGATCGGGAATCGGCGTGAACGTGACGCTCGCGACCCGCACCAATGTCACCGTTCGTGACGGAGCCATCGCCGGCATGGGCGGCAATGGCCTCCTGCTCGGCAACCAGGCCGTCGTCGAGAACGTCCAGGTCCGCTGGAATCGCCTCGACGGTATCTCGACTGGGATCGGCTCCCGCATCCTCAACTCGTCGATCTACCAGAACGACGGCAACGGCATCGTCACCGAGCGGGCGACGCTCGTCTCGGGCTGCTCGATCTACGAGAACGAGAACCACGGGATCGACACGGGATTCGCGAACGCAGTGACGGGAAACACCGTCTACGAAAACGGCAGCGATGGCATCATCGCCTCGGGCGGCACGAACGTCTCCGGCAATGCCGTGTCGCTCAACGCTGGCCGTGGCATCGTGCTTTCCGCGAACAGCAGCTATCGCGGGAACACGATCACGAACAACGTCGGTGTCGCGGTATTCAGCGGGATCAACGCGGGTGGCAACACCTGCGACCTCGTCGTCTGTCCCTGACCCGGGTTCGCGCAGCGAGTCGATCTCGAGCGAGCGAAACGTGAGCGATTCGTCGAGCTCGCCGGGACCCTTTCCTCGCTTGCCCATGGCGATACACTCGGCCGTCGCAATTCGGAGGACCCATGCCCAATCACACCACGCGAGTCTACGAGGGAATGATGGAGATGCTCTCCAGCGAGGAGAATCCCACTCCACTGGTCCGCCTGAATCGAGTCGTGGGGAATCGGCAGGCGAAGATCTACGCCAAGCTCGAGTGGTACAACCCGTTCGGATCGGTGAAGGATCGGGTCGCCGAGAACCTGATCCGCGATGCGGACGAAAAGGGCCTCCTCGGCGAGGGGCAGCAGCTGGTCGAACCGACGAGCGGCAATACGGGCATGGGTCTGGCGATGTTGGCCAACGCGCGGGGCTATCGCCTGACGACGCCGCTGTCGAGCAAGATCCCGGCGGAGAAGCGCATCATGCTGCGCATGTTCGGAACGAACGTCGAGGAGCTGGAAGACGATTTGTGACCGGCCCCTGGGTCCCCGGAGGGGGCCATCGCACGCGCACATGATCTCGGCGCTCAGCCCGAGTTCTACATGCCCAATCAGTACGAGAACGAGGCGAACCTCGAGGCGCATGTCCGCACGACCGGTCCCGAGATCTGGCGTCAGACGGAAGGCAGGATCACGCACTTCGTCGCGGGCCTCGGCACCTGCGGAACGATCACGGGCAATGGTCGCTATCTGAAGGCGCGAAATCGCGGCGTCCAGGTGATCGGCGTTCACCCCGAAGAGGGGCACGACATTCCGGGCGTGCGCTCCCTGCGACAGCTCGAGCTGACGAAGCTCTTCGTTCCCCAGGAATACGATGCACTCGTCGAGGTGAGCGACCGCGAGGCCTTCGACATGTGTCTGCGCCTGAATCGCGAAGAGAGCATGATCGCGGGGCCCAGCTCGGCGATGGCGCTGGTCGGTGCACTCAAGGTGATCGAGGACGAGCCGGACGCGGTCGTCGTGATCATCTTCCCCGACAATTCGTTCAAGTACACCTCCACCTTCGAGCGACATTTTCCGGAGATGCGCGCCGCGCGAGCTTCCGATGCGGCCTCGAGTGGCGAGCCCAGCCCGAACGAAAAGCTCTTCGACACGCTCGTCGAGAACTCCCGCAACACGTACAACACCTGCGAGGTGGACGACCTGCGTGCCGATCTAGAAGGCGGGGACCCGCCGCTCGTGCTGGACGTGCGTGCGCCCGACGTCTACGCCCGACAACACGTCAGCGGTGCGCTGAACATCCCCGTCGCCGAGCTGGGTGCTCGTCAAGACGAGCTCCCCGAGCGGCGCGATCATCCGATCGTGACCGTCTGCAACCGGGGCAATCTCTCGCTCTCCGGTATGCTCGTCCTGCAGTCGCTCGGCTACCGCAACGTCCGCAGCCTGAACGGTGGCACGATCGCGTGGGCGGAGCAGGGACACCCGACGGGCGAGTAGACGCGGGGTCTAGGGCCCGAGCCGACCCCCTCCGGTCTCCTCCAGCGCCTCGGCATCTTCGTCGGCGTCGAGCGCCGCGAGATGAGCCGGGTCGAACCATCGTGACAGCGAGGCGCGAATCGGAACGAGCAGGGCGATCAGGACCGGAAACAGCAGTCCCAACTTACTCGATTTGAGCACCCAGAGTACGGCGAGGCAGGCGACCTGGATCGCGGTGAACTTGTGGATGACGTCGATCGGAACCTTCCGCATGAAGTTGTGCGAGCTCGGATAGAGACGAGGATCCACTGCCCAGAGCCTGAAGCGTTCGAAGAACTCGTTTCCGGCGAGCGATGAGATCCCCATGAAGAAGAAGAGCCCGAAGAGCACCGACATGGGAATCGTCTTCACGAGGGGTAGCGAGAGAAGGGACACGGCGATACCGATGTGAATCAAGAGCGGAGAAATCCGATTCTCGCGCACCGACGTGATGATCTCTTTCCGTTCGCCACCCACCTGACGCACCTCGTGATCCGCGAGGCTTCGGACGTGATTCAGCGAATGAACGGTGGCCGCCACGATCCACGGCAGTCCGAAGACGGAACCGATCGCAACGATCAGGCCGACGACGAAGAGATCGAGATGGTATCCCGATCCCTTGCGCAGCCGGTGGTGACTCGCGTTCACGAGCCGGGTCGTGATGTTCTGATCGAGAAAGAGGAGAACGACGGCCAGAATCGCCGGACCGATCGCGGCGAACCAGAGCCAGGCCGGAGCAGAGAAGAGATCGACGACCCATGGCCGACCTGTGGTCGTTCCGATCACCTCGGGGACCTGGGCGTGCTCGCGTGGCACCTCGTGCATCAGGATGGCGACCACCGTCATGACGGCAATCGCGATCGCCGGACCGAAGTCCGACAGGAAATCTCGCACCCACCAACGCGTGTAGGGAGAGCTGCGAATCCGATTCAGGTTGCGCGCGAGCGTGAACGTACCCAGTGCGAGAACCAGGCCGAGCAGCGCCTGGTCGTAGGGGATCTCCGGATTGCTGAAGCCGCGACTCACGTCGGTCACGGCTTCGACGATGAAGATGATGGATATCAGCGCTGCGAAGATTTCATCCGTAAAGCGCGTGAAATAGCCCATGAGTGCGCTTGCATCGGTGACAGCGAGAATCATCAGAAGCACGCCGGACCAGATCCCGACCCACGCGTAGACGGGAAGGAATTCGAGCTCCAGGTTCTGGCACGTGATATACAGAAGCGACGTAAAGATCGTGATCGGGCCCGTTCCGCCGAGAATCGTGAGCGGCTGTCCAGACAGCAGGGCGAACGCGATACCGCCTGCTGCCGTCGCGACGAGCATCTCCGTCGTACCGATATGCCCGTCCGTCAGGAAGCCCGTCAAAGCACCGAACGCAATCGCGTTCGCGAGGCACGCGAAGAACAGGAAGAGCGTCGATCCAGCGACCTTGGCGTGGAAGCCCGCCTTGAAGTCATCGACGTAGTGTGGGAGTCGTCGGCGAAGATCGTCGGTCAGACCGCCGGCGAAACGGCCCGTCCACTCCAGGCCGACTACCGCCGCGCCATTATTGCTGTTCCTTACCTGATCTACGGCCGAATCCGAAGGCGAGTTGGGCGTCATGGCCTAGGGTTTAACTGCTTTTTCGGCTCTCTACCATTCCGAATCTCGGCCGCCGCCGTGTGCATCACCCATCGCTCCGCTCGGCCCGCCACACCGGCAACCTATCCGCCCGGATCGGATCCATCCTCCCTCCAGGCCGACCCCCGAGTCCCAGGCGGAGACGCCTCGTATTCGACCTGCGAAGCTGCCGGGCAGGCGCGGCCGACTCGTTCCAGGCGCCGCGAGAGGGCGCTCGAGCGGCCGACCGTCGTCGCTTCCGAGTCGTCCTGCGCGATCACGGCGCAAAGCGCAATCGCGGCTTCGACGTCGTAGGGCCTTCGATCGAGCAGCTCGGCGTAGAGTCGCCTGGACTGGGTGACGTGCCCTGCCCTTGCGAGTGCCCGAACGACCGTCGCCACCTCTTCGATCTCTCGGTCGTCTCGAGCGTCCTCGAGCAACGACGATGCGATCGCCGCACTCTCCTCGGGCGCGTCTTCCGCACCCAATCGCGCGCGCGCCGCGATCGCCCAGCCGAGCGACTCCTCTTCGGCGAGTGCCGAGTCGTAGCGTTCGAGTGCTCGGTGTACGTCACCCACGAGCTCGGCTCGATAGCCGTCGACTGCAATCCACTCGGCCGACCGTGGAGTACCCGACAGTGCCTGGTCGATGATCCCGGCGAGTGCCGCATCCGGCTCGTTCGCCGCACGCGCGGCACGCAGCAGTGCCCGAACGAAGTTCGGGCCCCCGCGACTCTCGACGAGACGAGTGCGGTCCACGAAGTCGAGGAATGAGAGCGCCACTCCGGGCTCCCCGCGCGAGAGCAGCCCACGGACGACCGCCGAGAGACCGTCGAGAATCGCGGCCGGTTGGCGCCTCTGCCAGGCCTCGATCTGGTCGGGTAGTGCGCCGGGTGCGACGACGCGACCAACCAGTCGAGCGAACACCAGCTCGCTTTCCAGATCGAGCTGCGCGCGCGAAGCCTGTGTCGCGAGCACGTTCAGCGCATCGGCCGCTCGTCCTTCCGACTCGAGAATCAGCGCAATGCGGGTCTGAGCATCCGTCGCCGCTCCGTCGATGCGCGTCGCGTGGCGATAGAGCTCGATTGCACGATCGAGGTCGCCGAGCTGCTCGAGTGCGCGCGCTTCGTGATAGCGCAGGAATGCGTTGTCCGGCCAGAGCCGAGCCGCCTCCTCGTAGCCTGCGACCGCTTCTTCGAGCCGACCCCGGTCGTGTGCGATACGCGCCTCGAGCAGGCCCTTGAAGCTCAGGGTGCCGATCTCATGGGCGATCTGCTCGGCCCGCTCGAGATTTCCGGACCGAATCGCGAGATCACCTGCTGCGAGTCGTTGGTCGTCGTTCGCGACTCCGACCTCCTCGGCCAGCTCGAGCAGCTGCAGGTTGGCCACGAGCGCTTCGTCCAACCGCCCGGCCGTCTCGTACAACGACGCGAGCGCGCCGCGATACTGGAGTGCAGTCTCGGGCGAGCTCGCTTCCGTGCCCACCTCCAGCAGGGCGACCGCCTCGTCGGTACGGGAGAGCGCGTTCAAGCGCCCGGCCAACGCAACCCGGAAGACGAGCCCTTCGATCAGGTCCGTCGCCTCGACCGCGTACTCGATGATCGCGAGGGAACGGTCCATGTTCCCCTGCGACTCGAAGAACGTCGACGCCTCGACGACGACGTCGAGCGAAGTCGGGTAGCGAAGAAGGCAATCCTCCCAGAGCGCCTCCGCCTCATCGAAGCGAAGACTCTCCTGCTCGAAGAGCGCACGCGTCACGCGGTACCAGCGGTCGGTCTCCTCGTCGAGAAACGCACCCTCCTCCTCGAGCCGGCTGCCCAGCTCGGCGATCGCCTTGGCCGCCGCGTCGGTCGCCGCCGCATGCAGATAGGCCTGGATCTCTGGTCGGTAGGCGCGAAGGTCGTCGGGCGCCAGGGATCTGACGCGCGCGACATCGTCGAGCGTCTCCTGCAGATGGATCCGCGTCGCGGCGTAGGCCAGCGCCCGCCAGAGCAGAATCTCGACGTCGTCCGGGTCGTCCTCGAGCAGCTCCGTCAGCACTTCGATCGCCACGTCGACGTTTCGCAGCGCCATCGCGTTCTCGGCAATCGCGAGTCCCGCGCGCTTGCGCCAGCGCGCAACGCGCATCGCCCGGCGCAGTGGCCAATCCGCGAGCGCGCGCATCCCGCCCGCCGACAGAGCACGTGCATAGGCGAACTGCAGGTCGTCGTCATCCGGGCTCTCGTCGATCGCCTCGCGTAGCAGCGCGATCGCATCGGCCGTGCGACCGGATGAGACCAGCGCTTCGGATCGCGTGATCGCGTCCTGTTGCTGACAGGCGAGCAGACCGACGACCCCCGCCACCACGAGAGCCGGAGTGACGCGAGCGGAACGGGACGAATCGCTCCGGATCACACCCACGCCACTCCTCTTCCGCTACCGTCTAGGGCCGAATCGTGGTGCTGCGCCCTTCTCCGAACGAACGCGCATCCGTTCCCGACGAGTCGAGAGGTCGACGCGTGAGGGCGAGCATGTCGCCGAGAACCAGGACCACACGCGCCTACGGGCTGGCGATCGTGCTGATCGCCCTGGCCACAGGCTGCGAGTCCGCGCAGAGATCCGACGCCGACCCGCAGCTCTGGCCGCTTGGCGGGACGGCGGACATCGAGGCGCTCGCGGAACGGGACGACGTCAACGTCCTCTTCATTCTCGTCGACACGCTGCGTGCCGACCGGATGAGCGTCTACGGATACGAGCGAGAGACCACGCCGACGCTCGGGGGTCTCGCGCGCTTCGGCCTCCGCTTCGACCGGCACATGGCTCAATCTTCGTGGACGAAGGCGTCGATGGCTTCGATGTGGACCGGCCTCTACCCGACACGCAACGGGATCATCGAGTTCGACGACATCATTCCGGAAGACGCCGTACTCCCGGCGGAGGTCTTTGCTGCGAACGGCTTTCGAACCGTCGGTCTCTACCGGAACGGATGGGTGTCCCCCAGCTTCGGTTTCGGACAGGGATTCGAGAGCTACAGCCGCCCGTCCCCGCTTCCGAGAAGCAAGAACGTAACGGAAGTGAACCCAACGGTCTCCCTCGCGGGTCACGATGGCGACACGATCCAGTTCGCGATCGAATTCCTGCGCGCGGAGCGGCAGCGACGGTTCTTCCTCTACCTCCACCTGATGGATGTTCACGAGTACACGTTCGACGAGGCGTCCGCGCTCTTCGGTACCTCGTATTCGGATCTCTACGACAACTCGATCCGATGGACCGACGACGTACTGGGCATGCTCTTCGACCAGATGATCGAGTGGGGATTGTTTCGCAACACGTTGATCGTCATCACATCGGATCACGGCGAGGCCTTCCGTGAACGAGGCGAGGAAGGCCACGCCAAGTCGCTCTATCGCGAGACGACGGAGATTCCCCTGCTGATTCTCCTTCCATTTCGGCTCGAGGCGGGCGGCGCGGTCGTGAGGAGTCGCTCGCGCAACATCGACCTCTGGCCGACGGTCTACGATCTGCTCGGACTCGAGATACCGACACCGGCCGATCCACTCGATGGCGTTTCGCTGCGAGACGAGATCATGCACGCAGCCAAGCGGGTCCCGCCAACCGTCCCGCTCGAAGAACGGGAAGGATTCGCCCACTTGAGCCAGCGCTGGGGTCGCGGCGGCCACGGCGAGCGAACCTACGCCCTCGTCGAGGGAGCGAGCCGGTACGTGCGCAGGGTCGAGCGCGGAGAGGTCGTCGAGGAGCTCTTCGATCGAACACGTGATCCGCTCGAGCTCGTCGACCGGTCGGCCGACGACCCCGAACGGCTGGGCGCGATGCGCGCACGCGCCGATGCGTTGGCCATCGAGTCTCCCGTCTGGGGCGAGCCGGAGACACGCGATCTGACGGAGCTCGAGCTCAACCAGCTGCGCGCGCTCGGCTACAAGGTGGAGTAGGCCAGCCGACACGCCAGCCGGGGTGCTCTCGGCGATCCGCGACTCCCCGCTCACGCCGCGCACTCACTCACCGGTCGCTTCCCTGGACGGGGAACGAACCTCTTCCTTCAGCGCGACAGAGAGCGAGGACGCAGCCATCCAGGCTTCCGCGCCGACCTCGTCGCGAGCCCGCCATCTCCTCAGCACGAATACCTGTGCGCGTTCACGCTCGGCTGCACGGGAGATCGATTCAGCCCAGACGAGCGCCTCTTCGGCACGCTTCCAGCCGAGCGACCGCGCGACGCGGCGGACGACGGGCTCGAACCAGGTCTCGTCCCGCAATGCGGGTTCCTGCGCGACGGCCCAGTCGATCGCCTCGCGGGGTGCGCTTCGCAGCCAGTTTGCGTAGGCCACGTTGACTGCGAATTTCCGCTCGGCGGGATCGGCATCGTTCGATGCGAGCAGCCATTCCAGCGTCGCGACGGGATCCTGGTGCGACCAGCGCGTCGCCACCATCTGACGCACCCCGCCCCCCGATGCGCCGTCACAGTGGCGCTCGCAGAACGCCACGCCGGCGGCGGGATCCGCCATCGTGAGCTCGCTCGCGACCTGGCGATAGAGATGCCGCGCACGACGCGCCTGCCAGGAAGCGCCTCGGTCCTCGGCCCAGACCGTCGCAGCTGCCGTTCCCTCGCGCTCGATCCGTCGGCGGACGTAAACGGCGACGGCATGCTGTCCCGTCTCACTCGAGAGGTCCAGCTCCTCGATGAAGGCCTCGAGACCCACCGGATCCGCCTCGAGCCAGCCCGCGACGAGGCCGGCGATCGCGGCCGAATCCGATGCATGGTTGCCCAGAAAGCCCGCCAGCGCGGCCTGGCTGTCCGTCCTTGCCCACGACGCCATCGCTAGCTCGAGGGCGACGGCCCGATAGCTCTTCGGCGCGGCATGGGCCGACCAGCGTGTGGCCTCTTCTCCCGCGAGGCGGGCCCAGGCCGCGAGCAGGACCAGCCGGTCGAAGGGTCTCCAGGTGGAAGCGCGGCCGGTCGTCTCGCTACGAAGAATCGGCTCGGCCGTCTCGTCCACCTCGCGAAGCAGCGACGCCAGCGCCTCGAGACGCTCGATGTCGTCACCCGCCCTCCGGATCTCGCCGAGTCGCACCCGCAATGCATCCGGGTCGACACGCGGGGCACGGTCCGCGGCGTCTGGGTCGCTCGGTGCGACGTCCACCCTGTCCTCACATCCGAGCACGACCATCGAGAGCAGCAGCGCCACAGCCACGCTCGCGCCGCTCGACCGCGAGCGGACGGGCCTGGCTGCCGTCACCCCCTCGCCCTGATCGCGCGGGTCAGAATTCGGTTCGAATGGTGAGCCCATAGGTTCTCGGCATTCCCACATAGTTGATCGTGGTTCCCTGGAAGGCACTGGCGTCCGCCACGAGTCGCTTGTACGCATAGTTCTCGAGATTCCGGACCCAGCCCGAGACCGTGAGCTTTCGCTCGGAGAAGGTCCAATCGACGCCGACGCCATGGAGCCAATACGCCTCCTGACCCACGGCGTTCGCAGGCATGACCGACCGACCGTCTCCGTCCGGGACTCCGGTACCGCCGGTGGCATCGAAGAAGACGTCGTCGGTCCAGGCGCCGTTGTAACGCAGCGTGATGACACCCATACGCCCCAGATCGAAATCCTGACTGGCCACGATGCTCACCGTGAACCGGGGAGAATTGAGCAGTCGGTTTCCCGAATTGTTGATCAGCTGCGAGACGACGACTGCGTTTCCACCCGCGCCCGGCTCGCGAAACTCCTGCACCCGGCGCTGAAAGAAGAGAATGAACTGGCTCTCCAGCCAGCCGAAGTTCACACGCGCTCGGGCGCCTCTCCAAGGCTCGATCATCGCCTCGATCTCCGCTCCGTAGTTCTCGGCCGCGCTCGCGTTGATCGTCACGAACTCCGGGTTGCCGCCGAAGCTCTGGTTGTTCGTGAACAGCTGATAGTTGAAGTAGTCGTAGTAGAAGAAGGCACCCGTCACGTTCACCCGACCGTCGAGGAGGCCGACATTCCAGCCGAATTCGTAGGAGTCGAGGCGTTCCGGCGACGCGACGACGACGCCCGAGAACAGGTCGGCGGTGGCACTGTAGGTGCCCGACTTCCAACCATGCATGTAGGACACGTAGAAACCGACGTCCTCGGTCGGATCGAACCGGATCGTCACACCGCCGGTCGGATGGTCCCACTCGGTATCGATCTGATCGAGTGCATTGAGTCCGACCCGCGTGAGATCGTACTCGCCTTCCTTGCGCTCGTAGTTGAAGCGGGCACCGAGCTCGAGCGAGAACCGCTCCGACAGCTCGATCTGCGCATCGGCGTACACGTTGAACGAGACGGTCTTCTGCTCGAAGTCCCGAACGGCCTGACCGAGCAGACCATCGGTTCCCTCATCGAAGACCGAAGTGCGAACCTCCGTCATCTCTTCGAGCAGAAAGAGACCACCGAGCTCCCAGTGCACCGTGCCATCGCGAAGATTGTCACCCATGAGGCGAAGCTCCTGGGTCCACTGCCGACCGTCGTCGTCGACCTGCCGCTCGAAGGCGATATTCGGCGAGAAGTCGAAGTCATTGTCGGTCTCCCGGTCCCAGGATTCGAAGCCGGTGATCGTGACGAGCTGAATCTCGTCGGCGAGGGAGAGCTCGCCGCGGAGAACCGCTCCAAAGCGGTCCAACCGCGTCTCACCCGCCCGGTTGTAGTCGCCAGCCCAGGGATCCTGGTCGAGATCGACCAGGCTGATCCCGAGGAGACGGTTCCCCTCCTTTCCCGCGAATCCTTGCTGACAGGTGCCCGACGCGTTGCATGCCGCGACGACCGCGCGGGTGATCCGACGATCGTCGCTCGCCACGTCCCGGTCGCGGTACCCGAGTGCATCCGATCCACCGAGCCACTCGTTCTGGACGTTCGTGTTGCGGGGAAACTGTCCGGTTGCGGGGCCCGCCGGGTCGATCAGGATCGGATTCTGGCGCGTGCCGAGGGCCTGACCGACGAAGGAATCGTCGTCGACCTGCGCGCCATGCAGGTTGAGGTGGAACGCGGGGTCGAGCGGCAGGTCCGGAGTGAAGGTCGTGATGCCGCGAAGTGCCCAGTTTCGCGCGCCATTCATCCACTTGGGGAGATTTTCCGGTACGCGCGAGATGTCGCCGGCGCGCGGGATCGCCTCGCCGCAATACGACCAGGGCGCATCGGTCGGCCGGCCATCGGAGGGGCGAGGAACCCGTTCGCCGAGTGGCGGCGCTCCCGCGCAGCGATTTCGGACGTATCCCTTGCGGTCCGTGAACCCGAAGGCGATCCGAACGGCCATCAGATCGTCCATGATCGGCACCTCGACCGCACCCTCGACGTCGACGAAATCGAAGCGCCCATACTGGGCGGCGACGAACCCTCCGAACTCCCCGCTCGGCTTTCGCGGGAAGACCTTGATCGCGCCGCCCGAAGCGTTTCGATAGGGACCCCGTCCCTGGGGTCCCTTCTCGATCGCGATGCTCTCCACGTCGAACACGCGTCCGAGCTGAATCGCCGAGGAGTTGCGCGGCACGTCGTCCTCGTAGACCGCGATCGCACCCTGCGCGGCCGCGCTGAAGTCGTTCAAGCCGACGCCACGGATGAAGAGTGTGGGCGAAGTCGTCCCGGCCTTCACGATCTCGAGATTGGGCGTGAAGTCGGACAAGTCCGAGATGTCGGTCACGCCGAGGTCACCGAGGGAGTCGGAATCGAATGCCGTGATCGACTTGGAGCCGGTTGCCAGGAGCGCGGCTGCGCTGCCCGTACCCGTGACGACCATTTCTTCGACGCCCTCAAAGGGATCGCCGGTGTCGCCTGCGCTCTGCGCGAGAACGGGTGCTGCCACGAGCAGGCCGGCCGAGACACCGAGCGCCAGGAGCAGCCCCTCGCTCGCTCGGCGCGCCCGAGCACCCCCGCGCGCGAACGTCGATGCGGCGGCGATCGGCGGACGCGACCGTCTGCTACGAATCGTCGGCATTCCCGCTCCGGCTCCTGAGATAGATCCGGATCCCGGCACCGAACCGGTAGAACCACTGATCGGCCTCCACGGTCCAGCGCGTCGCGTAGGTCTCCCTCCCGAAGGCGTCGTCGTAGACGGAAAGGAGCCCGAGGTCCACACGGCGATCACCCAGGACGCGATAGACCGCCGCCTCGGCGAAGAACCCGACGACGACCGAACGCGTCAGCTCGAGAGCCCCGTCGAGCAGCTCCAGCTCGAGATAGGGACCGACGCCGTTCAGATAGAGCTTGCCGTGGCGATGGATGTCGACCCGGCGAAAGTCGGTCCCGAAGGCCACGGGCTTCACGGCGTGGTGCAGGTCGCCGCGGATGTCGAAGGCGAACCGCATCCATGACACGCCGGGGCGCACCCGAAACCGATGCCCCCCGACCTCGAGCGGAATCGAGACGCCCGCCGAGAACGAATAGGCGAGCAGATTCGTCGAGATCTCCGTCTGCGAGCCTTGTCCCGTGATGGCCGGAGCGGTGAAGGTAAACGCGTCCGGCGGAACGAAGGCTCCGACGGCACCTTCGCTCGCCACGTTGCGCTCGATCTCGAACGTCGGGATCACGCTCGCACGAAGAAAGAGGGATGGGCGAAGCGGAACGCCCGTCAACGCGGGCGTTTCGAGACCGAGCGTCGCGGTCGCAATCGGCGTCGTCGCGAAGTCCTCGCCCGTATCCGGCGGTCGGACGACCGTCCCCATCGAATCGACGGAACGCACGGATCCCTCGACTTTCCCGACCGTCGACATGAGCCCGAGGGTGAGGCTCAGGGAAGGCGTCCAGCCGCGAAAGTGACGCGGCTCCGAGTCGTCCGCCGAAGACCCCCGCGCGACGAGCAGGCCGATCGACACGGCCAACGCAATCGTTCGGCGACCCGCGTCGAATCGAATCGGATTGCGTATCACTGTCTTCGGAGGCCCTTGCCCCGCGGCGACGCCCCTGCGGCTCGAGCCGTGGCTCGAGCCGCGCGCGAAACCCGGCTCCTCATCTCAGGCGAAACGACCGACTCATTGGGCATGCACACGCGACCCTCAGGTGTGCGTGATCGGTGTGGAGTCCGCGCCGGATCGAGGGCGAGTCAAGTGCTGTCTCCGCGCCAACACGCCGAGCAGTCCGACGCCGGCCAGCGCACCCAGCGCCATCCCCGGCTCTGGCAACGCCAACGTAACGAATCCGCGATCGATCGCCGTCGAGGTCGCGCCGCCACGGTCGATCAGCTTCCCGGACACCATGCTGACGATGCCGTTGCCGGCCGCCGTCCGGGTATCCGTGCCCTCGATCATGTGGATCTGGGCCGGGAGGCCGGTTTCGGACAGCGTCACCCGACCGGTCGTCCAGGGACCGTTCAGCTGCGGGAGGGCGAGTCCCGGAGCCGTGCCCATCGCAGTATCGGGGGTCGAGAAATTCACGAGACCCGCCGTCGTGACGTCCGCGAACACGAACTGCCGGTTGTCTTGAACATGCGTTCGTGCCACGAAGCCGATGCCCGGACCGAAGGGCAGCTCGACCACGAGGGGAAGCCTGAGCGCCGGCACGAGCGCCGTACCCACCAATCCGGAAGCCGGGATGCCCGCATAGTTGGCCCAGCCGGCGCCGCCATTCACGGACCGGGTATCGGCAGCGACTCCGCCGAAACGATTTGCCGTCTTCGTGTACCGCATCAGGCCGCTGAAGTTGGTCGGCACGTCGCCACCGTTGGGCGTCGTCGACGTGATGAACGCCGGGCTGTCGCAGGCGGGATTGCCCGTCAACGGCAGCGTGACGCCAGGACAGACGGTGAGCGTGTCGGGCAGTGTCGATGGAATCCCCACGTCGGCGCCGAAGGTCACCGTTCCGTCGGGAAACTCACCGGCGTGTGTGAATCGCACCTCGAAGAGCATCGTCGTGATGTTGAACGCGGGAAGTCGAACGGCCTCCGCGGTCGCCCCGAACTGTCCGATCGTCAGGACCTGGTTCGGTAGCATGATCGAGTACGGAGCGACCGAGCCAACCGAGACGCTCGGGTCCGCACCCGAGGCCGTCAGCGCCGGCCGCATAACACCCATCGCGGTCGGGTGGGAAGAGTTGAGTGCGGTCCCACCGCCGGTATTCGGAATCACACCTCCGAGGCCCTGGAGATATTTCATGCTGCTCGATGGACGCAGGGGGCAAGCGCCGCCCGAGCACTGCGCGAGTGCAGTCTGGGCGAGGGCCATACCGCCAGCGAGAAGAATCGCCGAGAGGAAGATGGATCGAAGCGTCCGCGTCATGACATGTCCTTTTCTTCGACTGGCCCGGCCCGGGGACCTGCATCGACCGTTGCAACCGAAACGAGGCCAACTCGTAGCCTTGGGGGACGTCGAGCGTCATTAGCGGGCCCTGCCCCTTGCCGTCTGCAGTATGCACCCCGCCTACGAAAAATGTCAAGAAATTCGTCCCCTACTGCCCGATTTCGTAGATTTCGTTGGATCTTCGCGCGGTTGCGGTTATCTAACGGCTAATCGCTACGCACGCGAGGCCTTCTGGGGCACCCTGAGGAGCGAGATGGACGAGACGGACGAACGAATCGCCGACCTCCTGCACGAAGACGGCAGGGCATCCAACCGCGCCATCGCGGAAGCGCTCGACCTTTCGCCACGCTCGGTCGCGGTACGCATCGAAGCGATGTTGACCCGACGCGAGCTCCGCTTCGCGGCCGTCGCGGACGTCTTCGAGGCGGGAAACGATCTGGTGCTCGCCGTCGGCATCGCCGTACGCGGGCGGCCGACCCTCGAGGTCGCGGAGGAGCTGGCGGCGCTCGAGGAAGTCTGCGCGATCAACATCGTCAGCGGCGAGTTCGACATCGAAGCCCTGATCCTCTCGGCCGACCACGAGACCTTGCGCGAATTCGTATCCGCGCGCGTGTCGTCCATTCGCGGAATCGAGCGTCTGACGCCGGCGCTGGGCCTCGAGCTCTTCAAATTCGAGAACATGTGGTCCAAGATCTAGTGGCCTCCCGCCTGCTCGACGAGACCGACCGGCTCCTCATCTCGGAGCTGTGGCGTGATGCGCGGCAGAGCCACCAGGCGATCGCCGGCGCGCTCGGTGTCTCCGAAGGGACCGTGCGCTCTCGCCTGAAGCGTCTCGAGGCCGATGGGATCGTTCGCGTCACGACGCTCCGAAACATCGACGAGATCACCGATTACGCCTTCGCCTACCTGTGGATCCATTGCGACCGCACGCGCTTGCGGAAGATCGCGGGTGCACTCTCGTCCGAGGAGCTCGTCGGATTCGTGGCGTCGATCCTCGGTCGGGCAGATCTACTGGTGATCGTGCACGAGCGGAGCCCCGCCGACCTGGTTCGCTTCGTCGACGACGTCGTCAAGGAGCTCCCGGGTGTCCTCGACGTCCGGACGCAACCCATGCTCGGTTTCGTCAAGATCGACACCCGGTGGGGTCTCGTGAGATCTCGCGAGGGGTGATGCCGACCGCTTCGGTGCCACGCCGAAGCCGGCGCGCCCGAGGAGACGTCGATTCGTCGCGAACCGGGATCGCTCCGCGAAGGCGCC
Organism: Myxococcota bacterium; assembly: GCA_965223565.1. Classification (GTDB taxonomy): domain Bacteria; phylum Myxococcota_A; class UBA9160; order UBA9160; family UBA4427; genus UBA4427. The sequence goes on from CBDCWV010000017.1 coordinate 453,085, forward strand.
CCTCCCACGTCCTCTCGATCCCAGCTGGCCCGTCCGATGACCGCGAGAGAGAATCTGGACGTCGAGACCCATGAATCTACGAAATGCCGCCGTGTCGACGGTCAGGATTGACATTTTTCGCAATCATGAGATGATGAAATTTCGAAATAGGACAGGAATCCCATGAGCAACCCAGAGAGGCGGGTCGTCGGGCTCGGTTACATCGTCGTCGAATCTGGGCAGATGGACCGATGGAAGACCTTCGGCGCCGATGTGCTCGGGGCCCAACCGGTCTGGCGGGAGGAGGAGCTGCGCCTTCGCCTCGACCAGAGACCCTACCGCCTGATCGTGATCCCCGGCGAGCAAGAGCATCTCCATACCGTCGGCTGGGAGGTCGACGATGCGGAGACCCTCGAGCGAATCGCGTCATCACTGAGTTCGGCGAAGATCGACTTCGAGCGGACGAGCGATGCCGAGGCCTTCGGCCGGAACGTCGGCGGACTCATCCGGCTCCAGGACCCCTCTGGAAATCGATTGGAGCTCTATCACTCCCCGCTTCTGGCCAACTCGCGGTTCGTATCCCCGGCCGGCGTCGCCGAGTTCGTGACCGGCGATCTCGGATTGGGCCACGTCGTGCTGCCCGCCGCCCCGGCCTATGAAGAGACGGCTGCCTTCTACACCGACCTTCTCGGCTTCCGCCTGAGCGATCGGATGCGACTGGGCGCCGACGAGAACGGCGCGAGCGGAATCTGGCTCCAGTTCTACCACTGCAATCCCAGACACCACTCGCTCGCGCTGATGCAGGCACCTCATCCGGCGGGACTCGTGCACCTGATGATCGAGGTTCCGGATCTGGACGAGGTCGGCTTCGCGATCGATCGATGTGCCCGCGCCGAGGTGCCGCTGAGCGCGACGCTCGGGCGACACACCAATGATCAGATGGTCTCGTTCTACATGAAGTCGCCGTCGGGATTCGACGTCGAGTTCGGCTTCGGTGGGATCAGGCTCGAGCCGGGGAACGTCTCGACCTCGGAGATCACCTCGGTGAGCGATTGGGGGCACGACTTCAGCATCGGATCTCAAAGCTAGTTTCAAGGCGATCGCCAACTCATCTCGCTGCCGGAGGATCTCCTCGCATGGACGCCACGACACTGATCGAAACCGCCCGAAACCTCGCGCCAGCCCTGCGAGAACGAGCCCGTCAGACCGAGCTCGATCGGAATGTGCCCGCGTCGTCCATCAAGGAGCTCCAGGAGGCGGGCCTCTTCCGCGCGTTGCAACCCAAGCGGTACGGCGGATACGAGCTTCCTCCGACTGCGTTCTACGACGCGACGATGGAGCTCGCGGCGGCCTGCGGCTCGACTGGCTGGGTCTACGGAGTCGTGGCAGTCCACGCCTGGCAGCTCGCGCTCTTTCCAGAGGAAACGCAGGAGGAGATCTGGGGCGAGGACTCCTCGACGTTGGCTTCCTCGAGCTATGCGCCGACCGGAGTCGTCGAGCCCGCAGAGGGTGGTTATCGCATCCGCGGCCGATGGAGCTTCTCTTCGGGCTGCGCACACTGTCCGTGGGTATTGCTCGGCGGGATTCTCCTGCGTGACGGCGTGCCGGACCACGTCACGTTCCTCGTTCCGAACTCCGACTACTCGATCGACGACGTCTGGCATGTCGCCGGGCTGGCCGGAACCGGCAGCAACGACATCGTGATCGAAGACGCATTCGTTCCGGCCCGGCGAGCCCAGCCCACCTCGAGCCAGCTCGGCGGCGCCGGCGTGTATGCGAGCCCGATCTACCAGCTCCCCTTCGGCTCGGTCTTTTCGAATGCGATCACTGCCGCGACGATCGGAATCGCTCACGGAGCCGTGGAGGCCTACCGAGAGCACACGCTCCACCGTACGCGGGCGTCGTACGGCGGTGAGCGATCTGCCGCCGATCCGTTCTCGCAGATTCGATTGGCCGACGCGACGGGCGAGCTCGACGCCGCGCGTGCCCAGCTCCACCGCAACATGGACGAGCTCCTGCAGCTGGCCGAGGCCGGGCGGGCGATTCCAGAGGAGCTCCGAGTTCGAATCAGGAGAGATCAGGTCCGTGGATCGCGAGCCGCCTTGCAGGCAACCGACCGTGTCTTCGAGAGCGCCGGCGGCCGCGCGCTCTTCCTCGACATGCCGATTCAACGCGCGTGGCGCGACGTGCATGCCGCCCGCGTTCACGCGGTCAACGATACCGAGCGCGGTCTCCAGATATTCGGCGCCCACGCATTGGGCTGCGAAGTGCCCGTCGGAAGCATGATTTGAGCGCACGACCGCGGAAATCCGCTGCGATCGTCGGATCGCGGAACATCGGGACCGACCGGCTGTTCAAGCTGCGGCGATCGGGGATCGTCGGTGGACAGGAAGACCAACTGATCGACATCGCGCGCGAGCTCCAGGACGAGATGCCCCGACGAACGTCCCCGCGATAGCGCGATAGAAGGGAGCGCCCCATGGCTAGCCAATCCTACACGTTCGAGACGACGAGTCGCTTCGCCCAGCTGAGTGATCTTCGGCTTCACTACAACGAAGCCGGCGAGGGAGACGCCCTGGTGATGCTGCATGGCGGGGGCCCGGGCGCCACGGGCTGGAGCAACTTCAAGCAGAACGTTCCTGCCTTCGCCGATCGTTTTCGCGTCCTGCTGGTCGATCAGCCCCAGTTCGGACTCTCGGACAAGCCGGAGTCCAAGGAGCAGTTCAACGTCGTCGCGGCGCGTGCCGTTCGCGACCTCCTCGACGCACTCGAGATTCCTCGGGCGCACCTGCTCGGAAACTCGCTGGGTGGAGGGACGGCGTTGCGCTTCGCGCTCGACTATCCCGACCGCGCGAATCGTCTCGTGCTGATGGGACCCGGCAACTCGTGTGTACCCATCCTCTCGCCGGAGCCGAGCGAGGGCCTCAAGATCCTGCGCGATTTCCTCGCTCCCCCCGGCCCGAGTCGCGAGAAGCTCGAGGCCTTCGTCCGCATCATGGTCTACGACCAGTCGCTCATCACCGAGGAGCTGATCGAAGAGCGCTACAAGGTCGCCACGGACCCGGCCGTTCTCAAGGGGTTCGTGAACTACCTGACCACCGTCATGGGACCGAACGAGGAGCAACGGCTCGAGGGGGAGGTGTGGCGCGTGATCGAGAAGATCAAGCATCCGACCCTGATCACGTGGGGCCGGGACGACAGGGTCCTCCCGCTCGACGGAGCACTCTTCGCGATGCACCGCATGGAAGACGCCCGGCTGCATGTATTCCCGCGCTGCGGTCACTGGGCGCAGCTCGAGCACGCACGTGAGTTCGAGCGCATCTCGATCGACTTTCTAACGGCCTAACGGCGACCGCCTGACGGATCGCTGGCTCGTCTGACATTACGAAGTAGAGGCAAGGGACGAACGCGTTGCACCCGAAGCCCCGTCGCGTTCTGATCACCGGGGCAGAATCCGGAATCGGGTCCGCGACATTCCAGGGAATGTAAATGATCGGCGCGCACGGACCCGACGACGGTCATCTGCTCGGGACGCACGAATCGCGCGGCGAATCCACAAACGGAGTGCCAATGAAACCGTCCCCCTGCTCCACTCGCGGCGACCGTCGAGCGTGTGGATGGCTTCGCATCTCGAATCGTCTGCTCTTGGCGGGCGCGTTCGCGTCGCTCGCGCTCTCGCTCGTCGCCTGCGGCCCCATTGGATCCGGCCCTGGCGAAGGCGAGTCGGAGCCGAGCGCGGAGCTCGAGCCCGCACTCGCTCCATCGGGCAGGTCCTACAGCGAGGCGCGTGCACCGTGCGCAAATCGGGATCCACGTCGCCAGGTGTTATGGGGTGAGCTGCACGTCCATTCCGGGCTGTCCGCGGACGCCTGGATCTGGGACGTGCGGGGTGGTCCCGACGAGATCTACCGCTTCGCACGTGGAGAGGAGATCTCCCTGCCGCCACTCGACGAGTCGGGCCAACCGACGCGCCCGGCGCGACTCGAACGCCCGATCGACTTCGTCGCGCTCACCGACCATGCCTCCTTCCAGGGCGAGGTGGCGCTCTGCACGCGACCCGGCTCCGCACTCTACGAGAGCGACGGCTGCCGACTCTTTCGCGACGAGGTCGAGAGCGCGCCCTCGCCGTTCGGCGATTTCGGGCGGCGCATCGCCGGTATGCGTGCCAGCTCGGATCCGCAGGGCCGAAGGCCGATTCGCAATGCCGCGCTCTGCGGGGACGACGGCGAGGCTTGCCGGACCGCCATGCGCAGTGTCTGGGAGGAACAGCTGGCCGCGGCCGAGCGCTACTACGATCGCAGCGAGCGTTGTCGCCTCACGACCTTTCCGGCCTACGAGTACACGGCCACACCCGGCATGGCCAAGGTCCACCACAACGTGATCTTCCGAAACGCCCAGGTGCCGTCTGCACCCATCCCCTGGGTCGACGTCCCCGACGTCTACGACCTCTGGCATCAGCTACGCGACGAATGTCTCGATAGGGGCGACGGCTGCGACGTCCTGACCATTCCCCACAACTCCAATCTCTCCAACGGAAACATGTTCGCCGTCACCGGCCGGGACCTCCCATCCGAGATCCAACGATCCCGCGCGCTCTTGAGAGCGGATCTCGAGCGACTCGCCGAGATCTCGCAGATCAAGGGCGACTCGGAGTGTCGCAACAACATGTACCAGGTCTTCGGCGAGCCCGACGAGTTCTGTGATTTCGAACAGTGGCGTGGTCCGGAGGTCGAGGACTGCGAGGAAGGCACGGGCTTCGGTGCACTCGCGGGCATGGGCTGCGTCTCTCGCACGGACTACATCCGCTATGCGCTCCTCGAGGGTCAACGCGAGCAGGAACGCATCGGCGTCAACCCCTACAAGCTGGGCATCATCGCCGCGACCGACCAGCACAATGCGAACCCGGGCGACGTCGAGGAATACTCCTATCAGGGCTGGAGTGGCGTCGAAGACGCGACGGTCGAGCGACGCCTGCGATCCAGCGAGGGATCCGTGAGAGCGCGCAATCCCCTGGCCTCGAATCCCGGCGGTCTGGCCGGTGTATGGGCGGAGGAGAACTCACGCGACTCGATCTTCGACGCGATGCAGCGACGCGAGACCTTCGGTACGAGCGGCCCACGCATCACGGCGCGTTTCTTTGGCGGCTGGGACTTCGGCGAAGATCTGTGCGCCTCCTCGTCGCTCGCGGAGGAGGGATACGCGCGCGGAGTCGCGATGGGCGGTGATCTCCCGCCGAGACCCGAGGGCAGCCCAGCACCCAGCTTCGTCGTATCCGCGATGCGCGACCTCGGGACGCCCGAGCATCCGGGTGCCCTGCTGCAACGCGCGCAGATCGTGAAGGGCTGGGTCGATGCCGAGGGTCGCTTCCACCAACGGGTCTTCGACGTCGCGGGCGGCGAGAACGATGCGTCCGTCGACCCGCAGAGCTGCGAGCCGCGAGGCGGCGGCCACGATTCCTTGTGCAGCGTCTGGACAGATCCCCATTTCGACTCGAGCCAGCGCTCCGTCTACTACCTGAGAGTGCTCGAGAATCCCAGCTGTCGCTGGAACCAGCTGCAATGCCTGTCGCTGCCCGCCGACCAGCGCCCCCCGAGCTGTGACGACCCGGCGGTTCCCAAGCTGATCCAGGAACGACTCTGGACCTCGCCGATCTGGTATGAGGGCGAAAGCGCCGGCTGATACCATCATCGCAGCGCAACCGCGCGACGTCGGATGCCCTCGCGAACCGACGTCGGGGTCGAGCGGCCGGCGCAGCTTCGTGGGAGGAGTCGATGGTGAGCACGGGTGGAATCCTGTCGGATTTGCGTGTGATCGATGTCGGCAGCGGGATTGCCGCACCACTCGCCAGCATGCTGCTCGCCGAAGCCGGCGCGGACGTGATCAAGATCGAGTCGCCGCTGGGCGACCCCGCCCGCGACCTACCGGGCTTCTCCGTCTGGAATCGAAGCAAGCGGAGCGTCGTGCTCGATCCGAACAGCAAGGACGATCGGCAGACCTTCGAGGTGCTGCTCGGCGGCGCCGACGTACTCGTCCACGACCTGACAGCGAGCGCCGCACGCGAACGCGGCATCGACGAGGCGAGCCTCGCCGATCGCCACCCGGGGCTCGTCGTCTGTGGAATCCCGCCCTACCCCAAGGGCCACCCCGACGAGGATCGCCCGGGCGACGATTCGTTGGTGCTCGCGAGGATGGGCTTGATGGACGAGCAGCAGGGCGTCCATCGCTCGGGCCCGGTCTACGTGCGCATCCCACTCGGCAGCTTCTGTGGTGCCTGGCTCGCCGCCTCCGGTGTGGTTGCCCGCGTGATCAAGCGCGAACGGACGGGGCACGCCGGCGCGGCCAGCACGAGCCTGATGCAGGGCGCGCTCGTCCCGATGACGATGCATTGGGCGCGCGCGGACGAGCCCAGCCCCGCGTTCGCACTCGGCATGCCGAAGAGCAACGTGCCCACACTCTTCGAGTGCGGCGACGGCATCTGGCTGCACCTGATGCGCCCGCCGGAGCACAGTCCATTGATGCGCCGCGAGCTCGAGGCGTTGGGGGAGGAGCGGGTCGCGGCGCTCGACGCGGCGGGACCGGCGACGCCGCTCGCGCCGCATTTCGGCGCCAACATCGAGCTCTTCAAGAAGCACGACAGCGCGACCTGGCTCGAGGACCTCTGGGCGAACGACGTGCCGGTCCAGGCGGCCGTGCCACTGGGCGAGATCTACTTCGACCAGCAGGCGATCGCGAACGACTATGTCGTCTCGGTGGAGGACCCGGTGCTGGGCAAGGTCCGGCAGCCCGGCCACGCCTGCACGACCGAGCCCCCCGCGCGAATCCGCGGTCCGGCGCCCCGACTCGGGGCGGACAACGCCGCCGTCCTCGCCGCGCCGCGAGAAAGGCGGGTGCCCGACGTCGATGGCGACGCGACGAGCCCGCCCCTCGCCGGCATCCGCGTGCTCGACTTCGGGAACTTCCTGGCCGGCCCGCTCGCACCGATGCTGCTCGCGGATCTGGGGGCGGACGTGATCAAGCTGGAGGCCACCACGGGCGACATGATGCGTCCGATCGCGCGCGTCTTCGACGGCTGTCAGCGTGGCAAACGCGGAATCGCCCTGGACTTGAAGAACCCCGAGGCACAACCCGTCCTCGCGAAGCTCGTGGCCAGCTGTGACGTCGTCCATCACAACCTCCGCATGCCCGCAGCGCTCCGCCTCGGCCTCGGTTACGACGCGCTATGCGAGATCCGCCCGGACCTCGTGTACTGTCACGTGAGCTCCTACGGCCCCCGCGGTCCGCGCAAGGACTGGCCCGGCTTCGATCAGCTCTTCCAGGCGCAGAGCGGATGGGAGGTCGAGGGCGCCGGTGTCGGCAATCCGCCGATGTGGCATCGCTTCGGCATGATGGACCACCAATGCGCGCTCGCGTCTCTGTTCGCGACGCTGCTCGGTATCCGCCAGCGCGATCGTACGGGCGACGGTCAGTTCGTGAGCGCTTCCCTGCTCGGCGCGAGCATCCTCTCGGTCAGCGAAACGGTCGTGTTGCCCGACGGTCGCCTGGCCCCCTTCGAGCGGCTCGACGCCGATCAGATGGGGGTGTCGCCGAGCCACCGGCTCTTCGCCTGTCACGACGACTGGATCCTGGTCGACGCGCCAGACGTGCAGACGATCGCCAATGCGCTGGGCGGTGTGGACGTGGCTGCGCTGGACACGACGATCGCCGATCGCGAAGCGGAGGCCGTGCTCGACGCGCTGTCCTCGTCGGGTGTCCTCGCCGAGCGCGTCCGGCTCGACCAGATGGACGCCTTCCTCGGGAACGAGGCGCACCGCGCGAACGGCCTCTCCGTGCGATACCCGCACGGAGAGTACGGCTGGACCGAGCAGGTCGGTGCGCTCTGGCAGCTGGATCCGGCGCGCCTGTCGCTCGAGCGGGCCGCCCCGACGCTGGGCGAGCACTCGCGCGAGATCCTCGAGGAGGTGGGCCTCACGCGGGAGGAGATCGAGTCGCTCGTCGATGCGGGGGTCGTCGTCGCAGAGAGCTGACGGGCCGAGCTCCGTCTGAGCGATCTTCGCTCGGGAAGACCCCGGCCATTTCGCAGGAGATCGCGATGGAGCCCGAACACCTTCGCGTCGAGGTATCCGACCACGTCGCGTGTGTGACCCTCGATCGACCGCCGGTCAACGCCGTCGACGACCAGGCACTCCGGGAGCTCGCCACCACCTTCGGCGAGGTCGCCGAGGACTGGACGGTTCGCGCGGTCGTCTTCGCGTCGGCGAGCGATCGCGCGTTCTGCGGGGGCGTCGACATTCGAAGACACGGTGACCAAGCGCGCGGCCCGGCGGCGACCGATGCGGGCAAGCTCGCACGCGACGCGATGTGGGCGATATTCGACTGCCCCGTCCCGGTCATCGCCGCGGTCAACGGGCCCGCGCTCGGTGCGGGACTCGCCTTCGTCGCGTGTTGCGACGTCATCGTCGCCTCGGAACGCGCCGTCTTCGGCTGCCCCGAGGTCGACGTCGGCCTGCTCGGAGCGGGATCGCACCTCCAGCGCATGGTCGGCCCGTACCGAATGCGCGAGCTCTACTACACGGCGCGGCGTGTGCCGGCCGCCGAGATGTACGAGATGGGCGGGATCTCACGCGTCGTTCCGCACGACGACCTGCCAACCGTCGCGCGCTCGATCGCGGAGGAGATCGCCAGCAAGAGCCCGCCTGCGATCCGATTGGCGAAGGAGGCACTGAACCGCGTCGAGCACCTCCCCTTCAAGGAGGCCTACCGCACCGAGCAGGACTACACGGCACGACTCTCGAAGTTCGAGGACTCCGAGGAGGCCCAACGTGCGTTTCTCGAGAAACGCGCTCCGCGTTTCCAGGGACGTTAGGCGATTCGCGCCATGAGCGAGCTCGAGCGGTGCCCAGGCTTCGACTACGTCGCCCATGGCCTGATCCCATCGCCACGACGTCCGCTCATCCCGGGCGATGCGCCACAGACCGTCGCCGACGTACTCGACCGGACGCTCGCGACGCGGCCGGACGCAGAGGCGCTCGTCGGTCGCCACGCCCGATACACCTACGCGTCCCTCGATCGCGAGGTCAGCCGGGCGGCCCACGCCCTGCTCGAGCTCGGCATTCGACCCGGCGATCGCATCGCGGGCTCGATGGCGAATCACACCGAGCTCGCCGTCGCATTCCTCGGCGCCATGCGCATCGGGGCGATCTGGCTCGGCCTGAACCGCACGCTTGCGCCACCCGAGAAGGCCTACCTCCTCGAAGATGCCGGAGCACGGCTGCTGATCGCAGAGCCCGGCGTGATCGACGAGATCGACGCCCTCGAGCACGCGCCCGCCGCGCTTCGCCATCGGCTGATCGCGGCACCGGGGGAAGCGAGCTGCCCGTGGGCCGCGTGCGTGGCGTCGGCCGCCGACGAGACGCGGCCCGCGATCGAAATCGACCCCTTTGCACCCGCGGCGATCGCCTATACCAGCGGCACGACCGGTCTGCCCAAGGGCGCCGTCCACAGCCAGCATAACATCCTGCTGCCCGGCGCCGTCGACGCTCACCAGGGCACGAACCACGCACGACTCCGCGCCGGCGTCTGTCTGCCCCTCACACTCCTGAACCTGATGATCCTGGGACCCGTCGCCTGCGCCCAGGCGGGCGCGTGCTGCATCCTGATGGACCGGATCGATCCGAAGGGGATCGCCGAGTGGGTGCGGACCGAGCGGATCGCGACCTTCGCCGCGGTCCCGACGATGATGCACGACCTGCTCACGAGCCCCGATGTCGATCCCGCCGATCTCGCGCCCCTGACGCGACCCGGCGTCGGCGGCGCCGGCTGTCCGGACGAGTTCAAGGCGCTCTTCCGAGCGCGTTTCGGCTACGACGTCCGCGTCAGCTACGGACTCACCGAGGCACCGACGGTCGTGACCGACACGGTCGAGGGCCCGACACCGACGGGGGGCGCCGGGAGGGACCGGCCCCAGCTCCGTGTGCATATCCTCGACGAAGAAGGCCGGATGCAGCCGCCCGGCGAGGTGGGAGAGATCTGCGTCGGTCCCGCCGAGGAGGGTCCCTTCGCAGGCGTCTACACCCCCATGCTCGGGTACTGGAACCAGCCGGAGGTCTCCGCGACGGCGCTCGCCGGCGGATTGCTCCACACCGGCGACCTGGGCTCGCGTGACGAGGCGGGTCATCTCTTGGTACACGATCGACGCTCGGACCTGATCCTGCGTGGTGGCGCGAACGTCTACCCGGCGGAGGTCGAACGCGTCCTCCACGGCGATCCGCGCGTGGCGGCTTGCGCCGTCCTCGGCGTGCCCGACGCGCGACTCGGCGAGCGGGTCGTCGCCGCCGTACGACTGGTCACGGGCGAGAGGGCGACCGAGGCCGAGCTCCAGGCGCTATGCCGCCAGAACGTGGCATGGTACAAGGTGCCGGACCGGATTCTGCTGGTCGATGCGTTTCCGACGACGCCGATGGGGAAGATCCGCAAGAGCGAGATGGTCGACTGGTTCGATGCGACCTGAGCGACCGACGACACGCAGGACCGAGAGACAGAGGACCGAGAACGTGGACATCGATTTTCCCTTCGACGACGACATCCGATTCAAGCCCTCGGACGACGAGCTGCATCCAGTCGGCCCGAACGCCGACTGGACCGAGACCGTCTGGTTCAGCTTCCACGTCGCCGAACGCGACCTGGCCGGCTGGCTCTACGCCCAGGTCCGACCCAACCTGGGCACGGTCTACGGCGGCGCATTCGTCTACGGTCCGGGTGGGCACACGCCCTGGGAGGCGCCCTACTATGGCTGGTTCGCCCACCACCCGATGCCCGAGAAGCTCGAGCTGACCGACGTCGTCTTCAAGAGCGGCTACTCCGTCCGCTGCCTCGAACCGACCCGGCGCTATGCACTCGGCTACCAGTTTCGCGATTCCCGTGAGCTCGTCGCGGATCTCGAGTTCGAAGGCCTCGTTCCGCCGGTTCCGCACGTCCAGGGTGCGCCGCCCTTCGTCGGCTCGAGCCACTACGACCAGCCCGGACGCGTGACGGGCACGCTCGAGCTGCGCGGTGAGACCCTCGAGGTCGACTGCATCTCAGTCCGCGATCGTTCCTGGGGTCGTCGGCCGGAGCTGATCGGCCGCCGCGGACGCCTCAGCTATGCCTTCGGCTCCTGCTCGGCGAACGACGCCTTTCTCGCCTTCTGTGTGCCGCCCGAGGACGCCCCTCTCTCCGACCAGGAAACGCTGACCTCGGGCTTTCTCTTCCGGGACGGCGTGCTCCGTCGACTCGAACGCGCGACGCGCCACGTCGAGCGCGACCCCGGTCACGGCGGTGTCAGCCGCATCGAGATCGAGGGCGTCGACACGGACGGTCGTACGCTGCGGGCGGAAGGCCGCGCGAGGAGCCGGCTCTTCCTGCCGAGCAACGGGCTCTGCATCAACACCTTCCTGCACTGGCAGATCGACGGCCGGGAGGGCTTCGGGGAAGACCAGGACGTCTGGTCGATGGCCCACTTCGCGGATCGCAGGCTCGGGCGACCGAGCTGAAGACGTACCCCGCCGTGGACGGTCTGCGCCGGCGCTCGAGCCCGACGTCCGCCGGTCCCCCTCCTTAATCATTCACTTGGGATATTTCTGAGCCCCAGCCCGTGCGGGACGCTTCGCCTCACCGCGACGGCCCGGAGTGCGCGATTCCTGTAGATCAGCTAACTGTTTCCATCGTGTAGATCGCCTCCCCTGCACCATCGTGGTCACGCGCCCGACCGGCGCGGCGCCGGTGTAGGGTACGTGGAGCGCATGCAATCTCGTGCGATTGGACTCGAGGAGAGCGCCCCCCCCTCCATGGATCGACCCTCCGAATCAAAGCCTCGTCTTCGCGGTGTGATCCGATTCGGCGTCGTGAGCGCATTGCTCAGCACTCTCCTCGCCGCCCCCTCCCCGGCTACGGCCGACTGGGCGGGCTGGTGGAACCGATCGACGCCCCAATCGGAAAATGGCCTCTATCTGGGGCTCTCGGGCAGCGTCGGCCTGGCTTTCGGCCTCGACAATCACGTTCGAGTCGACCGATTCGTTGCGCAGCCGAACGCCCAACTCGAGCACGATCTCGAGGTCGGCGCAGGCGTCGGGCTCCACGCTCGGGCCGGCTATCGCTTCCACCCTCGACTCGCCGCAGAGATCCAATACGAGTGGATTTCGGAGTGGACGATCGACGGTCGCGACACGACCCGTACGGAGCCGAGAGCGACGGCCGAGGTGGCGCGCGCGGAAGCGTGGGCGACGACCGCCAATCTGAAGCTCTACCTCGGGACGGGGATCGTGCAGCCCTACGTCGTGGGCGGCGTCGGGGTGATGCGCTTCCAGGGCGACAGCCGTTCACCCAGGCGAGTCGCGAACAATCGCCCCTTCTTCGAGCTGAACACGGATGGTGTCCGGGAGTACGGATTCGCTTCTCGTTGGGGCGGCGGCGTGGACATCTATTTCAATGACGATCTCAGCCTCGTTCTCGGGACGACCTATGTCCTGCCAGAGGGGGAAATCGACCCCTATGACTACCTCTCCTTCGAGTGGGGCCTCCAGTACCGCTTCTGAGCGGAAGATCAATCGATGAGATTCAGCGGACAAAGAACACGAATGAGACCGACGCCAACGCATTCGAGTTGGCGGTCCATCACGCGGGATGCGCTGCGAACCATGACCGTGTTCGGTCTCGTCCTGAACGCTTCGATCGCGGACGCCCAGGCCGTCGAGCCGGACCCCTGGACGGGCATCGAGGAAATGGTCGTCACGGGTACGGGAAGCGCCCTGCTCGGGCAGACCGAGATGACCTCGACCCTGGGCTTCGACACCGAGGACCTACTCGAGGCTCGGATCACGGACGTCGGCACCCTGGCAGAGTTCACCCCCAATCTCGAAATCAAGACGGGCTCCAGCAACGTCTCGAGTCCGACGATCTTCATCCGCGGAATCGGGCTGCTCGACTTCAACTCGAATGCGTCGTCGTCGGTGGCCGTCTACAACAGCGGGATGTACATGAACTCGCCGCTCGGACAGCTCTTCCAGTTCTTCGACCTGGCCGGCGTCGAAGTCCTTCGCGGGCCCCAGGGTGTCACCCACGCGCGAAGTGCGACCGCGGGCGCGATTCTCGTCACACCCAGGAAGCCCGACGGCGAGTTCAACGCGACGAACATCGTGACCGTGGGCAACTACGAGCGCATCGAGGTCGAGACGGCCGTAGGGTACCCGATCGTCCCCGGCCTGCTGTCCGGGCGTCTCGCCTTCAAATACGCGAACGCGGACGGCTATACCGAGAATCGCTGTGCGACCACGCCAGGCATCCGTACCTGCAATCGGCAGGGAAACGATTTCATCCAGTCGAGCAACGAATTCAAATTCGGGCCCGTCCCAGAAGGGCTCCCGAAGAACGTGAACGACACGAACAACTGGGCCGCTCGCTTCATGCTGCGACTCACACCCACGGAAGATCAAGATTGGGTCCTCAACGTGAGCGGGGGCCAATCGGATGCGGACGCCTACCAGTTTCAATCGCGAGGCGTGGTCTCTCTACGCAACGGAATCGGGGCGGACGAGCTCGGCTACGCGGACCGCGATGGCGATGCCTTCGCCGGCGACTACGACCTCGTGGAAGACGAAGAGCTGTTCACGCTGATGTCGACCCTCAATGGCGAGGTCGAGTTCGATCGCGCGATCCTGAATACGATGACGGGGTTTTCTCGGGCGACGAGGCACTCGATTCCCAACTTCGATGCCAGCCCCAACCAATTCGCCCACGCGCTGGTAGACGACGAAGTCTGGCAGATCAGTCAGGAGCTGAGCTTGTCGGACGCCGACGAGGGACGCCTCAGCTGGAACGTGGGCGGCTTCTTCCTCACCGAGTTCCTCGACTCACAAACGGATGTACTCGAAGGCATCATTCCGGTCTCGCTGCGTCAGGAGTACGAGCAACGCCTCTACACGTGGGCACTCTTCGCCGAGGTCGGCTTCGAGATCTCGGAGTCGATCAAGCTGGAAGGCGGCATCCGGTACAACTGGGAGCGCAAGGCTTTCGATCTGTCGGCCGTGACGATTGGCGGCTCCGCCGCCGCGGCGTTCGAGCAGGAGAACCAGGCAGGGATGGACGACAAGGTCTGGGACGAGCCGACCGGTCATCTCATCCTGACCTACAACGCGACCGAATCCGTGTCCCTCTACGCGAAATACACCCATGGCTTCAAGGGGGGGCATTTCAACGGAGGGGCGTTCTTCTCTGCACAGCTGATCGAGGCGGTCGATCCGGAGATCATCGACTCCTTCGAGATCGGGATGAAGTCGCAGTGGCTCGACGGCATGATCACGCTCAACATGGCCGCCTGGTACTACAACTACGAAAACTACCAGGTCTTCGTCGTCCAGAACGACGGCGGTTCATTCCCCCTCGCCCAGCTCTTGAATGCGCCCCGCGTCGAGAGCAAGGGAGTCGAGCTCGATGCGGTGCTGCGACCAGTCGAAGGCTTCGAGCTCGCGATCTCGATGGGAATCCTCGACGCCGTCTTCACCGACTTCACGGTCGCCCGGGACAGGCCCGTCAGCAACTGTCCGCGCCCGCCGTTTCCTGCGTGTCCGAACGAGACCGAGATCCTTCCCTACTCAGGCAACCCTCTCGTCGCTTCGCCGCCGATCAGCGTGAATCTCCGGGTGTCCTATGAGCTTCCTTTGGGCCGATTGGGCTCGCTGACCCCGCGCTTCGATGCCGCGTTTCGTGACAAGACCTACTTCGTCCCGGGAAACGAGTCGGTCTCGGTTCTGGATCAGGACGGTTTCAGCCGGAACGAAGGCGGTACTCAAGACGCCTATTGGACGCTCAATGGACGCCTCGCCTACAAGACTCCCAATGGCAACATCGAGATCGCGGGGTGGGTCCGCAACCTCACGGACGAGGTCTACTTGAACAACTCTCTCGACGCGACCAACGGTCTGAAGAAGTACCTGGACATCTTCGCGCCTCCCCGTACGTACGGCATAACAGGCACGTTCCAGTGGTAGATCGAAAGCGACGAAGAGTGGCCCACCCCCCCATCGGTCAGTCGACCGTTGCAGGCCTCCTGACGATCGTCCTGATCGCGTGCCTCGCTTGCCAGCCGGGAGCCGAGCGTGAACCCGGGGGCGACGCCGTCTCGATCTTTCGTGCGACGCTCGAGGAGCCTTTTGGTGTCGAGCGCATGCGTGGATTCGTATCCGCACTCGCGGACGCCGATGCGCGCACCACCGCAGAGATCGCAGACCTGCTGATCAGCAAATATGGCGAAGTCGTGAACTACGAGCACAGACTCGTGTTCGTTACCTGGGCCGCGCGCGACGCCGACGCGGCCCTCGACTACGTGCTGCGAATGAGCCCGAACTCGCCGCAGCGAACCCCTCTCGCGAGTGTCGTCCTGCGGACCGTGTCCGCCGAGCGCCCCGAGGTCGCGCGAGTATGGTTCCAGTCTCTCTCCCCCGACGAGCTGGACCCCTTTCGCCATTCTCTGGCCGCTGCCTTGATCGAGGGCTGGCCCGCCGCCGAAGTCGGATTCGAGGGTGTCTCAGAGATTCTCGCGAGCATGCCCTTCGGCGCGGAGCGTGAGCGCGCCGCGCGGATGCTCGTCGCAGGCCTGGTCGAGGCCGGACAGATGGACGTCGCGATGCAATGGGCGGAGTCCGTGCCGACGAGCGCCCCACACCAGCTTCGCGCGCTGGCGTTTCGCAAGGTGGCCCTCACAGCCGGACCGGTCGACCCGATGCGGGTCTCCGATTGGCTACAGGCGCACCGCGACCACCGACAAGGACAGGCGGGAATGCGCATTCTCGCGCGGACCTGGGCCAAGACCGATCCTCAGGCGGCCCTGGCATGGGGGCTCGCACAACCCGACGACCGTGCGCGCTTCCTCTCCCTCAAATTCGCCTTTCAGCAGTACTACGACGACGCCCCGGAGGCAGCAGCGGCCTGGCTCGTCAGCCGGCCCGACGACATGAGGCTCGATCCGGCCCGCGTGGCCTTCGCCCTCTCTCACAGGAACGTCGACCCGGTCGCCGCCGCGGAACAGGCCCGCCTGATTCAGGACGAGACGCAACGCGACGACATCTTGAGAAAGGTGATTCGCCATTGGGTCAACGTCGGAGACGCCACGCAGGCCCGCGAATGGGTCGAGGAGAGCGGCCTTTTCGACCGACCGCCGGGCGGCGTCGCACTCATCCCCGAAGCAGCGAGCAACGAAGCAGACGAAGCAACTGAAGACGGTCCGATCCATTGACTCGAACCCATTCGCGCATCTGCGTCGTTCTGCCCTGGGTTCTCGTTGCAGCGCTCGGGCTGGCTGCATGCTCTCGGGATGAAGCGACGAGCGCCGAATCGATCAAGACGCTGGTGCAACAGGGCAGGACTCACGAAGCCATCGAGTCGCTTCGCGCCGCGCTGGACGAGGATCCGACGCGCAGCGACCTACAGCTCCTGTACGGTCGAATCCTGCTCCAGCAGCGCGAGCTGAATCTGGCGCTCTGGCCCCTCCGCGAGGCGGCTCGCGACCCCGAATACGCCACGAAGGCACTCATGGCGATCGCCGAGGTGCAGATCCTCTCCCGAAACGGCGAGGAAGCACTCGCCGCTCTCGAAGAGGTGCTCGCTGCCGACGCCGACAATCGCGAGGCCCGGACCCTCCGCGCCAACGCGTACCTGACCGCGATGATGCTGGATGAGGCGCTGGCGGACGCGAACTATCTTCTCGACGACGACCCGGAAGACGTCGCGACGCACCTGATTCGCATGCGCGCGCTGCTCCTCCTCGAACGGGCGGAGGAGGCCGCGGAGGCGCTCGAGGAGCTGAAGGACAACCTCGCCGCGCAAGGAGACGCGCAGCCGCCGGAGATGCACGCGCGCGTCTGCGCCGCAGAGGCCGTGTTCTTCCGAGAGCGACGCGAGCCCGATCGCTGGCTCGAGAAGATCAACGCCTGCGCCGACGAGTATCCCAGTGAGCACGTCGTGCTGCAGGAGGTCCTCAAGGCCCATGCAGCACGCGGGGAGCTCGACGAATCGCTCCGGCGAATCGAGCAGGCGCTCGAAGAGGCGCCTGGAGACGCCGAGGTTCGCTTCCTCCTGGCCGAGCACCACCGCAAGGCAGGCGACGTCGACGAGGGAGCCGAGATCCTTCGACAAGGCATCGAGCTCTTCACGCCGCCCCGCCCGGGCGACTGGCGAGCGCTCTACGAGTACTACTGGCAAGCGGGGGACTTCGAGCGTGCGATCGAGGCGCTCGAGGAATCGATCGCGCTGATCCGCAAACCGTCGACGAGCGAGCTGCTGTTGCTGGCGGATACACTGATCGAGGCAGGCGAGCTCACACGAGCCGAGCAGGTCTCCGAGCAGCTGGCGGAAGGCTACGACGATCTCGTGCGCGGGCGGATCCTGCTCGAACGCGGCGAACTGGAGGAGGCCCAGGCCGCGCTGAACCGCGGCCTTCGGGTCTGGCCCAACAATGCGATCGCGCGCATTCTGCTCGGCCAGATCGCAGCTCGGCGAGGCGACCTCGAAGGAGCGCTCGACCAGTACATCGAAGCGTATCGGGTCGATCACGCGCACAACTCGCAGATCACGGAGAAGTCCCACGCAGCCAAGGAGATCGCACGCATCCACATTGCACTCGGCGCCTATGAACAAGCCGCCGAGTACGCGCGCGCCCACACCCTCGCCCATTCCTCGGATCCCGAAGGCTATGAGCTGATGGCCGAAGCGGGCGCCCGAGCCGGTCATCCGAAATTCGTCGCGCCCACATTGCAGACGCTCGCCTCGCTACCCGACGGCATGTCCCGCGCCGTGGCGCTCCAGGCAAAGCTCGTCGCCGAAGCGGACGGCGCGAACGCCGCCATCCGCACGATCAAGCGCTGGAAGCCGGATCTCACGAGGCCGGAGAACGCCGCGATCCTCTCGATCCTCGTCGACCAGCTGGCGGACCTCGAGCGGCACGATGAAGCGATCGAGGTGACCGCGAGAGCCGTCGAAGGCGCTCCGCACCACGCTCCATTCCACACCCTCCACGCACGGGCGCTCGCGAGCGCAGGCGGGAGGGAAGAAGAGGCGCGCGCGGCGATCGCCGAAGCGCTCGCGATCGACGCCGACCTGGGCATGGCCCTCCTGGAGCTCGCGAAGCTCGAACGCGCGGCGGGACGAATCGCGGAAGCGCTCACGGCCTACGACCGCGCCATGGACTCCCACGCCGTCGCAGCACCGGCTGCCTTGGACGCCGCCGAAATGCTGAAGGCGCATCCTGGCCGCGAGCAGGACGCCCGGGAGCGATTGGAACGTCTCCTGGCGACGACGCATCCGCTGGAGGCGAGAGCCGCGAGCCTGCTCGCAGAATTGTCGCGGCGACCGGGGAAGAACCGCGATCTCGATCGCGCTCTGGCGTGGGCGACTCGCGCGGCACGGTTCTCGGGAAGCCTGGGGCGCGAGGACGCGTCCACCGTCTTCACCGTCCTGGGTCAGGTATGGATGGACCACGGCGACGAGGAGAAGGCGCGCCAGGCACTCACGATCGCGGTCGAGGCGAACGCCGCCAACACGACCGCGTCCAATTTGATCGAAGTGCTTTCGCCGCCCGGAGCGGAGGAACGCTCGTGACCACGAATCCCATGGCGTCGCCGCGCGTCGTCGCCAGCCTCGCGATCCTGATGATCCTGGGCTTCGTCTTGTGGCACATACGGCCGGATGGTCGAGCGCGGCCGATGGGCACCGTCGCGGACATCCCCGCCCTCGCCGATCGCGCGGATCTGAACGTCGTCTTCATCCTGATCGATACGCTCCGGGCCGATCGGCTCGGGACCTACGGCTACGCCCGGGAGACGAGTCCGACGCTCGACGCGCTCGCAAGAGATGGCATCCGATTCTCGAGACATGTTTCTCAATGCTCATGGACCAAGTCCTCGATGGCGTCGCTTTGGACTGGCCACTATCCGGCCCACACCGGCGTCCACCGCTACAAACACGCGCTTCCCGGCGAGGCAAGAATGCCTGCCGAGATCCTCAGCGACGCTGGATTCCGCACCGTCGGAATCTGGCGGAACGGCTGGGTCGCGCCGAACTTCGGATTCGGACAGGGCTTCGAGACCTACACCCGACCGCCGCCCCGCCCGATCTCGAGAGAGATTCGCCGCGATCACCCGGGAGCGACCGTACCAGGCACGGACATGGACGCGACACGCGCAGCGCTCGAGTTTCTTCGCACGGTTCGAAAGGACGATCGCTGGCTTCTCTACCTTCATCTGATGGACGTCCACCAGTACACGTCCGACTTGGAATCCGCGCGTTTCGGAACCAGCTATTCCGACCTCTACGACAACGCGATCCACTGGACCGATCGCAACATCCAGATCCTGTTGGGTGATCTCGAGCAGCGGGGCCTACGGAACAAGACGCTGATCGTCGTGGCATCCGACCATGGCGAAGCGTTCCGCGAGCACGAGACCGAGGGGCACGCGCGCAACCTCTACGGCGAGGTGATCGACACGCCCTTCCTCGTGAGCCTTCCCTTCCGACTCCCGGAGCCACTCGTGGTCGAGAGTGCGAGCGCCAACGTGGACGTTTGGCCGACGATCCTCGACATCCTTGGCATGGAGAACCTCGAGCAGACCGACGGCCGCTCGTTGCTGCCGGAGATCGAGGCGGCCTCCGATGGCCGGATCCTCGAGCCCGATCGCGTGATCGTCTCCGATCTCGACACCGGTTGGGGCAATCCGCGGGTGGAGTCGAATCGGATCTTCACCGTCACTCGTGGGACGCATCGGGCTCACGAACGCAAGGCCGCGGGATTCGAGCTCTACGATTTGGCCCAGGATCCCCGTGAGCAGGTCGATCTCACCCAGGAGGTTGCACTGCGCGAAGCCATGAAGGCGGAGATAGCAACCTACCTGGAGACGGATGGCGCCATCTGGTCGACATCGGAGGTCGAGCTCGATCAGCTGCAGCTGAATCAGCTGCGGGCGCTGGGGTACCACATCCAATGACGATGCACGCGAATCCTCATGCTGTATTCACGTCACAGAAGGCCCGTCATGATGCGACGCGATAGAAAGCAAAGCGGGCGCGCCGGACTCGGGACCGCGGCCCGCTGGGTCGCCGGACTCGCAATCGTCGAGTGCATCGCGCTCGCGAGCGCTTATCCCGCCCGTGCCGACGACGCGGACGAGACGTCGTCGAACGGCGATTGGCGCACGTCGGTTTCCGTCGCGCTCAAGGCTCAACAGCAGCGAGCGGAGGGGGAGATCTCGAGCTCGCTGGCGACGAGCTCCGAGGGCGTCGGCACTCCGATACCGATTCCCCTCTCCGCGAGCAACCACGACAACTACTTCACCGCGATCGTTCCCATCGAACTCCAGATTCAGACCCCCGCGATCCACATCGAGTCGCTGGGCATCTCGGCAAGCGCCTTCCTGGGCGCCGGGTACCAATGGGTTCCGAGCCCGGATCGCGACTTCCTCAGGGACGGCATCTTCGTTCCGCTTCCGCCCAACCCGACCGCGGCGACGCGGGGATTGGGCGGTGCGCTGCGCACCGACGTCGACCATCAATGGTCGGTTTATGTCGGCCTCTCGATCCCGATCGAGATCGCCGAGATTCCCATCGAGATCCGCCCTTCCCTCGACTACGTCGGGCAGTCCGTGAGTGCCAATTTCAGGACCGTCGGCATCGAGATCGCAACGGACAATCTGCGAACCTTCGATCTGAAGGACTCGGACAGCTTCCACTACTTGGGGCCCAGGCTCACGATCGAAACCGACGCGGGGCGCGCCGGCGACTCGCGCTGGGTCGTGTTCGCCGAGGGCGGGATCTACTCCTCACGCGTCGCCGGACGACAGCGATTGCGGGAGGTGTCGACGGCCGGCACGGAGTGGGCAGGATTTTCCTACGCTCCGGATGCACTGCTTTTTCAGGTCGGCGTCGGCGTTCGGGTCTATTGGGATCCCTCGGCCTCTCTTCGGTGACCCCGCGGCCGCCTCCCCCGTGGGGATCAATAAAACCGTTAGATAATTGACCTTTTGATTGACTGTTTGCGCGCGGGCTGACCATAATGACGCAGGATTGATACGAGGCCCCGAAGCTGCATCCATCCCGCGGCGGGCCTTGAACCGTTCACCCTTCGCCCGTGACGCCGTCGGTCGGGCGACCGAGAGCTATCAGGAAATACGACATGACGCGCTTCTTTGCTTCGCGAGTCAATCTGCTGCCCAGCGCGATCGTGCTGGTGCTGGCCTTTGCGATCCCCGCATCCGCCCAGGTTCAGCTGCGCTACGTGACCGGTAGCGTCGTCGAGCGCTGGGGCGTCTTCTCTCCGCCCGGTCAGACCGCAACGATCACCACGCAGCTCGGCGCGCCGCCGAACGGCAAGATCTGCGTTCCTCCGGCCAGCCGGACCGCTTTCGATCCCTGCAACGGCAACGTCTACCCGTTCATCGGCGGGAACAACGTCGAGCCCGTGCGACCGACCGGTGCGATTCATAACGCCGGCCTCGCCGTCGGCGATCCCGTCGACCTGCCCTACGCCTCGGAGTGGACCCAGGACGTCACGGGCATGATCGGCAACACGCAGACCAACACGAGCCCACTCGGTACGCCGGTGGTGCAGACCATCTGGACGCTCTTCGACGGACGAAACGCAGTCGCCGTACCCGCGACGGGCAACGGATTCGCGGCGGGCGGCGGCCCCGGTAGCACGGTCTGGCGACCGCTCGGCGCCGGCGTGGCCGCGGACCCGGGCCACATGACCCTCTCGTTTCCGAATCCGCAGAACCCCGGCGCGACGACGACGCCGGGTGTCTCCATCGCTTCCCCGATGCCGCCCTACCCGGTCGTTCCGAACACGTCGACCCAGCCGGGTCGGACGATCCGGGCGACCTATACGGCCGGCCCGCGCCAGTTCGGCGGAACGGCGGCAATTCTCACGGACACGCCCAACCGATTGACCCTCGCCCTCGGGCCCACGAACTACATCCGCACGAACGGAAAGTGCCGCTCCGGTGAGCCCTTCGGCGACTGTCAGGTGGGATTCGCGATCGGTTCGTCCCGCGTCTTCACGTCGATCCGCCGACACGTGAACGCGAACGCGAGCTCGATCGTCCTTGCTCAGCCGGGCCGCTGGCAGGGTCATCCCTGGACGACGGGGACGGTGTCCGTGAAGCAGGACCTTGCGGGCAACGGGGAAACTTCCCTGGCGTGGTCGGGGACCGACGTGGTGACGTCCATGGGCGCACGAAACCTCGTCCTAGTCTCGCCGATCCTGAACTACGACTACGGCATCAGCGGAGACCTCGGCGGTGGCGCCCACATCGTCCAGTGGGACATGCTGATCCAGACCCCCGAACCGGCTGCCGCCCTGGCGCTGGCCAGTGGCCTGGGCCTCCTCGGCCTGTTCCACATGCGAGCACGACGAAAGAGCTGATCCGACTCACAGGTTGAACCAACCGATCACCGGGGGGCGTGCTTCGAGCATCGCCCCCCGATTTTCGTTGTCGCCTCTGGATCCCGCGTCCGCGACGACGCCAGGCGACGGGCGCGCGGCCCTCTCGCGGTTACGCTCTACGCCATGGTGGCAACCTGCTCCCATCCCGAGAATCGGCGGGCGTGCTTCGTGCGCCGGCTCCGCTCGGCCCCTCTGCACGCGGGGTCCCCGGTACGGTGAGCGAGCGCGAGGTCGTCACGAGCTGCGCACACAATTGCGGCGGACGCGCGCTGCTGCGCTGCAGGGTGCGCGACGAACGCCTCGTGGAGGTGGCGCCCGCCGAACACCCGGACGCCGCCTACACGGGCGCCTGCGTCCGCTGCCTCGCCCTCCCCGGCTGGGTCTACGCACCGAACCGAATCGAGTCTCCGATGCTGCGCGTGCGGGGGGGCGAGCGGCGTGAGGATTCGTTTCGGCCCGTGTCCTGGGACGAAGCACTCGACACGATCGCCGCGCGGCTGCAGGAGACGATCGAACGACACGGCGCCGAGCGAGTCGCCTTCACCCGCACGTCGGGCGCGTCGCTCCTCGGCAACTACACCCGCCTGCAGGCGGCGCTCGGCGCGACCCAGCTCTTCGGCAGTGTCGACATGGCCGTGCACATGGGACTCAACACGACCCTCGGCTTCAAGGGCCTCTTCAATCAGGCCGCGAACGAGTGGACCGACCGTCCGAACGCTCGCACGGTGCTCGTCTGGGGTCACAATCCTGCCGAGACGTCGATGACCGTCTTTCGCTGGCTGCTCGATGCCCAGCAGGGCGGCACGCGGATCATCGTGATCGACCCGCGCTACAGCACGTCGGCGCGACACGCCGACTGGTGGGTCGCGCCGCGCCCCGGCACGGACGCCGCGCTGGCACTCGGAATGCTCTACGTCTGCATCGACGAGGGCCTGGTCGATGAAGCATTCGCGGTCGCAAACACTTGCGGTCCGCTGCTCGTCGACGACGCCTCCGGGCGCTACCTCCGAGCGAGTCACGTCGGCGTCGACAGCGACGACGCCTACGTCGTCTGGGACGCGGCCCGAGACGCAGCGGTCGCGCCGACGACGGCCGAACGCCCCGTGCTCGACGGCGCCTTCCGAATCGGATCGACCTCGGCAAGAACCGCCTACCAGCTGCTTCGCCGCCAGCTCGACGACTACACGCCGGAGCGCGTCGCCGAGATCACGGGCATCCCCGAGCCCGACCTCCACGACCTCGCGCGCGTCTACGCGACGGAGTCGCCTTCGACGATCGCCTTCGGCTACGGCGTCGACCGCTACCTGCGCGGCGATCTCGTTACGCGTGCGGGCGCGACCCTCGCGGTGCTCACGGGCAACATCGGCCGGCCCGGCGCGAGCGTCGGCGTCGCGAGCCACGGCATCGGATTCCTCGACGCTCCCCCGCCGAGCCACGCCCCGCCCCGGTCGGGCCGCTCGATCCCCAACAGCCGCGTCGGTCACGACGCGCTCGACCTGCGGGCCCTCGTGAGCGTCGGCGACTATCTGAACCAGCGGGTGGCGGACCAGAATCGTGCCCTCGAATGGCTCAAGCGCCTCGACTTCGTCGTCGTGATCGACCACTTCTGGAACACCACGAGCCAGTGGGCCGACGTCGTGCTTCCTGCCTCGACGTACCTCGAGGGCGAGCCGGGGTCGATCGTCGACCTCCAGTCCTGGGGCAACTCGGTCTTCCTCAAGCGCGCCGTGATTCCGCCCGTCGGCGCGTCGCGGCCGGATCGCTGGATCGAGACGGAGCTCGCCCGCCGACTCGGCCTCGACGGGTTCGAGCACAGCGCCGAGGACGAGATCCGCGAGCGCCTGGCGAAGAGCGACGACCCGGCGCTCGCGGGCATCGATCTCGAGGCGCTGGTCGCTGCCGGTGGCGCAATGCGACGCCGGGTCCCCGACACGCCCCACGTCCAGTACCCGGACCTCGCCTTCGGCACCCGCTCGGGGCGCGCCGAGTTCTACGTCGAAGAGCTCGTCGATCTCGGCGAGGCGCTGCCCCTCCATCGCGACGACCATGAAGCCTCACCCCGTAACTCGGAGGCGCGCACCCATCCACTCGTCCTCACCCAGTCGCATGCGCGCCAACGCGCGCACTCCACCTTCTCGCACAATCCCTGGCTGCTGGAGATCTGGCCCGAGCCGCACGTCGAATTGAACCCGGACGACGCGGCCGCCCGGGGTATCGAGGATCACGACCGGGTCGAGGTCTTCAACCGCCGCGGGCGCGTGGTGCTGCCGGCGCTGCGCAACGCCGACTATCCACCGGGCCTCTGCAACATCACCGAGGGTTGGAAGGCGGACCAGTACGTCGCCGGCCACCTGCAGACGCTCGTGAACGGCGAGCTCAACCCAGCGCAGGAGCGGCTGTGGCAGCACTCGAACCTGCCCTTCTCCGACACCCGCGTCGAAGTCCGGCGGCTCGGTCCGGAGAGCGCATGAGCGAGTCCGAGGCCAACGAGATGCCCGCGCACACGTTCGTGATCGACCTCGAGCGCTGCACCGGTTGCTGGGCCTGCGCGGTCGCTTGTCGCATGCGGAACGGGCTCGACGAAGGCGAGTGGTGGATCCGCGTCGAGACCGTGGGCGGCGCCGGACGGGACACGTCGAGCGGATCGTTCCCGGAGGTCGAGAAGCACTATCGACCGGTGATCGAACGTTGCTCGGAGACCGCGACCTCGGCGGAAACGGAGTGCCCGCCTCCGTGCGCCGCAGCGTGTCCGACGCGCGCAATCGAGGTCGACGAGCCGAGGGATCCAACGTCGTCGGGCGCCTCGCCGGCGGATCGCCAGGCCCGCTACGCCGGACGTGTCGACGAAATCGACGTGTGGTACCGGCCGGCGCGAGACGCGAGCGCACAGCGCCGAAGCGGCGGCGGGTGACTCAAGTCGCGGCGCTGCCGTACTCCACGAACTCGAACGGCATCTCCGCGGTCGCCGCGGGATCGATCACCAGCCGCTCGGGCTCGAACGCCGTGGGCAGGCGGTCCTCGAACGCGGTTCCGCGCGCCTTCAAGTCCTCGCGCCGGGCGGCGAGGTCGTGGACCGCGATCCGGATCGTGAAGGGGCTGGCTCCCCAGCGCGCGAGGAACGCGCCCTCGGGACCCCCGGCGTCGAGCGGCTGCACCAGCTTCAGCGTCGCCCCCTGCGTGTAGTTGCGCGAGAGACTCGCGGCACGGATGCCGGACTCACGATCCTCGACGATCGGCCCCCCGGGCTCCCAGAGGAGATTCCGCTCGAGGGTCGCCAGCGTCGCGTCCAGGTCGTCGACGAGGAAGACGCGGGACAGGATCCGGATCATCTGCCCGGGCTCGGGATCCATCGGCTCCGGCGGCGGCCGCTGGAAGAGCTTCGGCGCGAAGGCGCTCGAGTCGGACGGGATGACCTCCACGATCAGGCCCGCGTCCGCCTCGGGCCGGTAGTCATAGGGCTCGGCCTCGCTCACGCCCATCCAGAGTCGCGTGAAGGGGACACCGTCCTGCCCGGCTTCCTCGAGCCAATGGCGAAGGCCGAGCCGCTTCACGTGCTCGGCCAGTCGCTCGATCTCGGACGTCGCGAAGACAGTCGCGTGGGTCTTGCACGGCTTCTCGCCCTGGACGTCGGACATGGACTGCCCGCGGCTTCTCTCGGGCGTGGCCGCATACCGCTTCGG
Organism: Myxococcota bacterium; assembly: GCA_965223565.1. GTDB lineage: Bacteria > Myxococcota_A > UBA9160 > UBA9160 > UBA4427 > UBA4427. Next base: position 479,203 of record CBDCWV010000017.1, read on the forward strand.
CCCGATCACCTCTAGGCGCGTCGGCCCGACGGCCCAATCCTTGTTCACCAGCGCGAAGACGCAGTCCCAGCCCGAGTCCTCGTAGTCGACGTAGGCGCCCGGGCCCGGCGCGGGCAGGCCGATGGACTCGATCATCTGGGCCACGGCCTCGCGCGGTCGTGGAACGAGCATGTCAGTCGAGAAGAGGAAGTCAGAGATGGACATGCGTCACCGCGGGCACGAACGAGCCATCGCCCGCAGCGAAGGCGCGAGCGACTTCACGTCGTCGGCGCCTCGAACCACTTGGCCGTGAACCCGGTCACGGCATCCCCCGTCAGATCCGCGAGCTTCATGCTCGCGAGCCGCGTCGCGAATTTGTGGGTCTGGTATCGAAGGTGGGGGTCGGGCTCGAAGGCGACGTCGACGATCGCGGCGGCCGCATCGGCCGGCGTCTGTTTGCGATCCTCGCCTTCCGCCATCATCGCGTCGTACTGCTCCCAGAGCGGCTGGTACACGTCGCGCGCCGGTCCATGGGCGGCCCTGTCCATCCCGGGGCTGCGACCGTGGAAGGCGGTCCCGACCGGCCCGGGCTCGACGATCGAGACGTGGATGCCGAAGCGCTTCGCGATCGGTTGCAGCGCTTCGTAGAGGCCCTCGACCGCGTGCTTGGACGCGCAGTAGGCGTCGTTGAAGGGCTGGCCGAAGACGCCGGCGAGGCTCGAGACCGCGATCAGCCGACCGGCGCCCGCTTCGCGCATGCGCGGCAGCACGGCCTTCGTCGTACGCGCGACGCCGAAGAAATTCACCTCCATCGCGTGGCGGAGGAAGTCGAGGGAGATCTCCTCGAGGGTCCCCATCGACCCGATGCCCCCGTTTCCGACGAGCACGTCGACCCGGCCGTGCCGGTCGTAGATCTCGTCGAAGGCCCGATCGACGGAGGCCTGGTCGGCGACGTCGAGCGCGAGGGTCTCGATCTCGACCCCCGCCTGCTCGGCGGCGCGATCGAGCTCGTCACGCCGGGTGAGATCGCGCAGCGTCGCCACGACGTGGTCCCCGCGTGCGGCGAACTCGAGCGCGGCCGCGAGGCCGATGCCGGTGGAAACGCCGGTGATGACGACGATCCGACCGTCCTCGCTCACGAGGCGCCCTCCTCCGCCGCCATGGCCGCCACGTCGTATTCGATCAGCCCCTCCATCGAACTCGCCGGCGGCTCCGGCAGCACGACCGGCGCCTCCCGCGTCGGCAGCAGCACGACCGCCCGACCCGGCGAGGTCACGATCCCGCGCTGGTTCGTACAGCGGATCTCGAGGTGGACCTCGTTGCGCCCGTCTTCCTGGCGCTTGTCGACGACCTCGCCGGAGAGCCAGGTCGTGTCGCCCATGAAGTTGAAGCGCCGATGCTCGCAGTACATCTTCCAGAGCCAGGCGTCGTCGCCCATCCAGTCGGTCACGAGGTGACAGAGCCAGGTCTCGCGCAGGCCGCCGTAGTCGTAGGAAGTCGGGAGCCCTAGCTCCTGCGCGCGCGCCGGTTCCCAGTGAAGTCGCTGCACGGTGTCGGGAATGTTCAGATCGTTCGGTGGATAGAGTCCCGGCGCCTTCTTGCGGACGTTGTAGGCGAGCTTGAAGTTGCCCGGCGGTGTGAGCTGCATTCCCCAGCCGAGGTGCCAGATGACGATGCTGGTCGTGGTGAGCGGGCCCTTCACCTTACGGTCGAGTTCGTCGCCGATCTCGACGTCCTCGAAATAGCGCGTCTCTCCGCCCCGTCGCGTTTCCGCGTCGTAGCAGGCGTCGATCTCGGCCAGCTCTTCGGGGGTGTAGGGCTGCGCCGTCTCCTTCTCCTTCTTCCGCTTCTTCGACGTGTGTCGCTCCGCGTTGATCCAGGTCCCGCGCTGCCGCATGATCGGCACGCCGTCCTGGTTCGCGTAGGGCATGGAGCGCGTCTCGTGCGCCGAGCGGCCGCCGAAGTCGCTGCGCTTGTCGAGCACGCCGACGACTGCCCGGAGCTTCTTCACGCGATCGCCCAGGTTGAAGGGCCGCCACCACTCGAAGTCCATGCGCGCCTGGTACGAGCCGAGCCCCGCCCAGGGGTCGCCCTTCAAGAGCTCCTTGATCTCGGGCGTGGGGCGCGGCGTCACGTTCTCACCGACCGTGTAGAGAAACGCCGGCGGCGCGATCAAGTTGCCCCAACGCGTCTTCGCCGCGTACTCCGGATCGCAGTAGAGCGGGTTGTCGTCGCCGTAGCCGTAGGCGAACTGGCGCGAGCCGTCCCAGGTCACCTCGAAGTTGTGGGGCGGGTTCGGCAGTCGCGTGTGAATTCCGATTCGCTTGCGGCCCCGGACGAAGGACTCGTCCGAGAGCACGCCATAGCCTTCGGCCTCGACGTCGGTCATGATGCTGGTCTCCAGGTTTCCGCAGCGCGCGGGGCCTCGGTCGGAAGTGCGCGTAGCCTTCCCGGCGAAGTGTGAAACGTATAGAGAATTGTACTATTAAGGACCACATTAGCCCGTCACGGGGCGGACTGCAGGAGGAGCCGCGTGAGCAAGCCGCTCGACGGGATCAAGGTCATCGAGATCTCGGTCTGGGCCTACGTGCCGAGTGCCGGTGCGGCGCTGGCCGAGTGGGGCGCCGAGGTCGTCAAGGTCGAGCCGCCGACCGGGGACCCGATGCGTGGCCTCGTGAACGCCGGCGTCGGCCCGATGGAGGGGATCGTCTTTCCGTGGGAGCTCTGGAATCGCGGCAAGAAGGGCATCGCGCTCGACCTCCGAAACGAGGCGTCGAAAGAAGTCGTCGGGCGTCTGTGCGAGAGCGCGGACGTCTTCCTGACGAGCTACCTCCCGCCCGTCCGCAAGAAGCTCGGCATCGATCTCGACACGATCCGCGGCTACAACCCGGAGATCATCTACGCGGCGGGAACCGGCCAGGGCGCCGACGGCCCCGAGGCCGATCGCGGGGGCTATGACTCGATCACGTTCTGGTCGCGCGGGTCGGTGTCTGGCGCGCTCACTCCGCCCGGACATCCAAGGCCGATTCCGATGCCCGCCGGCGCGTTCGGTGACTCGATCAGCGGCCTCTCCCTCGCGGGCGGTGTCGCGGCCGCGGTCGCGCGGAAGATCGCGACGGGCAAGGGCTCGACGGTCGACGGCTCGCTGCTCGGGACGGCCGCCTGGGCGATGCAGATGGCGACGGTGGGAGGCGCCGTCGCGCAGTCAGCCGCGGCGACCGGCTCCGCGCAGGCCGCCTCCCCGCCGACGATCGCCAACCCCCTCGTGAACACGTACCAGACCGCCGACGATCGCTGGGTCGCGCTCTGCATGCTCCAGCCGGACGTCTACTTCGAGGGCCTCGTGCGCGCGATCGGTCGTGACGACATGGTGAGCGACGAACGATTCGCGACGCCCGAAGCGCGCAGAGCGAACGGGCAGGCCATCGTCGACGAGCTCGAAAAGGCCTTCGCGGCGCTCTCCTTCGAGCAGGCCCTGGCCGCCCTCCGGTCCCAGCGCGGTCAGTGGGACGTCGTCAATCGACCGCAGGATCTCCTCGAGGACCCCCAGGCGATCGCCAACCGGATGGTCCAGCACGTGCGCTACCCGGGCGATCGATCGCTCCCGATCTTCACGTCGCCGGTCCACTTCGACCGGACGCCGCCCGAGCTCTCCCCCGCCCCGGAGTTCGGAGTCGACACGGACGAGATCCTCGCCGCGGTCGGCATGAGCGAGGACGAGATCCTCGAGGCGAAAATCTCGGGCGCCGTGATCTAGCCCTCGCCACGGCCGAAACGACCCACGACCCTCTCGACAAGAAAGACCGAGACGACCCCCATGGACTACGAAACGATCCTCTTCGAGACCTCCGACGACCACGTCGCCACGATCACCCTCGATCGACCCGACGCGATGAACTCGTTCAACCAAGGGACCTGCGACGAGTTCGAGCACGTGTGGAAGCACATTCGCGAAGACGACGACATCCACGCCGTCGTGCTCCGCGCCAACCTCGAGAGTCGGGCCTTCTGCACGGGCGTCGACGTCAAGACCGGGTACGGCTACGACAAGACGGACAACCCCTTCAAGCGCCGCGACCCGGGAGAGTTCCTCGGCCCCAAGCAGAACCTGGTCTGGAAACCGGTGGTCTGCGCCGTCCACGGTCTGGCGGCTGGCGGCGCCTTCTACTGGATCAACGAGTGCGACATCGTGATCTGCTCCGACGACGCCCAGTTCTTCGATCCGCACGTCACCTTCGGCACGACGACCGCCTGCGAACCGATCGGCATGCTGCAGCGCATGCCCTACGGCGAGGTCATGCGCATCGCGCTGATGGGCAACGACGAGCGCGTCTGCGCCGAGACCGCGCTCCGCATCAGCCTGGTGACCGAGGTCGTGCCGCGGGACGCGCTCTGGGCGCGCGCCCACGAGATCGCCGCCGGAATCGCGGCGAAGCCGTCGGTCGCGATCCAGGGCACCGTCCGCTCGATCTGGGACTCCCAGAACTCGCCGCCCGGCGAGGCGCTCAAGTGGGGCTTCCAGTACGCGATGCTCGGCAACTCCGTAGCGAGGCTCGATCGCTCGAAGCAGCCTAAGGCGAAGTGGAACCTGCGCTAGCGCTCAGGGCTCGGCCGGCCGAAACACCACCACGTGGAAGTCACCGCCCGATAGTAGTTGATGATGCCGTCGACGTCGTCGAGCTCGAGGCCCGCGTCCTCGACCGCGCTTCCTGAGCCTTACCCGGGCGTCAGCTCCAGGTGATCGACTTCACCTCGGTGAAGTCCTCGAGCCCGTGCCGGCCCCACTCGCGGCCGATGCCGCTCTGCTTGAAGCCGCCGAAGGCGCCGCCCTGGGCCAGGCCAGCGAGAGGCTCGCCCCAGCCCGGGCCCTGCCCGCCGCCGAGGCTCGGGTCGACGGCGCCGAGCGAGCCCACGCCCTCCGCCGTCATGTTGCCGGACCGGATGCGCCGCGCGACGTTGAAGGCGCGGCTCGTGTTCGCCGCGACGACGCTGCCCGCAAGCCCGTAGATCGAGTCGTTCGCGATGCGCACGGCTTCGTCTTCGGTGCCCGAGTAGGGGATGATCGTGAGCACCGGACCGAAGATCTCCTCCTGGGCGATGCGCATGTCGTTCGTGCCGACGAAGGCCGTGGGCTCGTAGAAGAAGCCCTTGTCGAAGCCGTCGGGACGCTTGCCGCCGCAGACGAGGGTGGCGCCCTGGTCGATGCCCGACGCGACGTAGTCCTCGACGCGGTCGCGCTGCTGCTCGCTGATCAGGGGCCCGATCACGGTCGCGGGGTCACGCGGGTCGCCGATCTTGAGCATCGGCGCCATCCCCTTGATGCCCTCGACGACGGCGTCGACGAGCTTCTCGGGCACCAGGAGTCGCGTGTTCAGCGCGCAGCCCTGCCCGCAATGCGTGAGCATCGCCCCGAAGCCGTGCTGCCGGGCGTAGTCCTCCGGCACGTCGTCGAGGAAGACCCGCGCGCTCTTGCCGCCGAGCTCGAGCTGCACGCGCTTGATCTGCTCGCCGCAGCGCGACATGATGCGCCGGCCGGTCGCCGTCGACCCGGTGAACGTCACCATGTCGACCAGCGGATTCCCGGTGAGCTCGTCGCCCACCTCGGCTCCGCCCGTGATGACGTTGAAGACACCGGGCGGGATGCCCGCCTCGTCGGCGGCCCGCGCGATCTCGAAGGCGTCGAGGGGCGTCCAGGGGTGGGGCTTGAGCACGACGGCGCAGCCGACCGCCATCGCCGGGATCACCTTCACCGTGTTGAGCATGAAGGGGAAGTTGAAGGGCGTGATCGCCGCGACCACGCCGACCGGCTCACGGACCAGCGCGCTCCCCGCCATGCCGTTCGGCCCGCCGGTCGGCGGCGACGACTCGACCCACTCGACGAGATCCTGGACCTTGTCCGCGTTGTAGTGGCAGATGCCGAGACCCCCGCCGACCTGGAGCGGCCCCACGATCTGGGTGCAGACGCCGGCCTCGGCGACGATGATCTCGGTCAGCTCCTTCTCGCGCGCGCTGAGGATCTCGGCCAGCTGCTTCAGCTTCGCGCCGCGCTCAGACGGCTTCATGAAGGGCCACGGGCCGTCGTAGAAGGCGCGGTGCGCGGCCTCGATCGCGGCGCGCGTGTCAGCGACCGTCGCCTCCGGCACGACCGCGATCGTCTCCTCGTTCGCCGGATCGATCACCGTGATGTCCTGCTCCGCGGCGCCCCGCGTCCACTTTCCGTCGATGTAGAGGTCGTAGTTCCAGCGAGTGCTCATGGGGGGTCTCCTGGCAGCGGACGATTCCGACGCGCGGCGGGAAAGAGGGGGATGCGCGACAAAGGGCGCTCCCGACCAAAATCGTATATATCCTCTACCGGTTCGACAAGCGCCCGCGGCGGCGCTGGAGTCTCCGATTGCCCCCCGACCGTTCCCCCGACGCCGACGATCCGATCGGCCAGCTCTTCGACCTCGAAGGCAAGGTCGCCCTCGTGACCGGCGGCAGCCGCGGGCTCGGCTACGAGATGGTGAAGGCCTTCGCGCGGGCCGGTGCCGACGTCGTGATCACGAGCCGCAAGCTCGACGCCTGCGTCGAGGTCGCCGCCGAGGTCGAGGCGCTCGGCCGCAGCGCGCTCGCCCACGCCTGCCATGTCGGCTACTGGGAAGAGATCGACGCACTCGTCGACGCGGCCTACGCGCGATTCGGTCGCGTCGACATCCTCGTCAACAACGCGGGCATGTCTCCCCTCGCGCCCTCCTCGGCCGAGACGAGCGAGGCGCTCTTCGACAAGATCGTCGGCGTGAACTTCAAGGGCCCTTTCCGGCTCTGCGCCCGCGTCGGCCAGCGCGTGTTCGACGGCGACGGCGGCTCGATCATCAACGTCAGCAGCACGGGGGCCTTGCGTCCGCAGCCGCGCTTCGGGCCCTATGCCGGCTCGAAGGCCGCGCTCAACGCGATCACGACCGTCTTCGCCCACGAGTACGCCCCGAAGGTTCGCGTCAACACGCTCTCCGCGGGGCCCTTCCTCACGGATATCGCCAAGGCCTGGGGGTCCGAGCAACGCGCACGCACGAACAGTGCGATCGGACATCCGGGTGATCCGCGGGAGATCGTCACGACCGCGCTCTATCTGGCGAGTCCGCACTCGAGCTACACGACCGATGCATTGATCCGCGTCGACGGCGGGCTGCCCTAGCCTCTTTCCAGCCTTCTTCCCAAAAGGAGAACATGATGAGCATCGACCTGTTCAAGTACGACGGCAAGCGCGCCCTGGTGATCGGTGGCGCGACCGGCATGGGCGCCGCGACGGCGCGACGCGTCGCCGAACTCGGGGGCGAGGTGATCGTCATGGACGTCGCCGACATTACCTATCCCGTGAAGCAGGCGATCCAGGTCGACCTGACCCAGCAGGCGAGCGTCGACGAGGCGCTCGGTCAGATCGAAGGCGAGCTCCACGCCGTCTTCGCCTGCGCGGGCGTGGCCGACGGGACGCCGAACATCACGACGATCAACTTCATCTCCCAGCGGCACCTGGTCGAGCGCCTGGTCGAGCGGGGTACGCTCCCGCCGCGCAGCGCGATCGCGATGATCTCGTCCGTCGCCGGGCTCGGCTGGCAGATGGAGATGGAGACGATCGGCGAGCTCCTGGCCACCCCCGACTGGGCCGCCGCGGCCGAGTGGATCGCGGCACACCCGGATCGCGACAACTACGTGTTCAGCAAGCAGGCGATGAGCGCCTACGTCGCCCAGCAGGCCTTCCCCTTGCTGAAGCGCGGACTGCGCATCAACGCGATTCAGCCTGGCCCGACCGACACGCCGCTCGCGCGCGCGAACGCGGAGATCTGGCTCGGCTACGCCGCCGACTACAACCGCGCGGCCAGCGTCGAGACACTCACGCCCGACCACATGGCGAACACCCTGGTCTTTCTCTGCAGCGACGCCGCGAGCGGCATGAACGGCGAGTCGTTCCTGGTCGATCAGGGGCAGGTGAACGCCACGCTGAGTGGTGGCTACAAGCCGGAGGGCGGCGCGGAGGACTGAAACGCAGCGGCGTTCGACGGGCCCTGCGATCAGCCGTCGCGCTCGGCCGGCGCCCGCCGCAGCCGGGGCGAGCGCCAGGCCTGCTCCAGACCGAGTGCCTCGAGCAACGCGACCTTTCGGATCTTGTTCGTCGGCGTCCGCGGGATCGCCGTGCCGTCGGTCACGATCAGGTAGGCGGGCTGCATGTAGCGCGGAAGCTCACACGCCAGCCGCTCGTAGAGCACGGCCGGGTCGAGCCGGCAGTCCGCCCGTGGCACCACGACCAGCAGGATCTCCTGTCCCGCGACGTCATCCGGCACGGCCACGGCGGCGCACTCCTGCACGTCACAGTCCGCGAGAGCCACCGCCTCGAGCGCCGACGACGAGATGTTCTCGCCCATTCGCCGGATCGTATCGCGCAGCCGGTCGACGAACTCGAAGCAGCCGTCGGGATGTCGGACCAGCGCGTCACCCGTGTGGTACCAGCCATCGACGATCACGCTGGCTGTCTTCTCGGGGAGCCCGTTGTAGCCGCGCATCATCAGGGCTCGCGCCGGGGTGCGAATCCACAGCTCGCCGCTCGTCCCGTCGGCGACGTCCTTGCCGTCTTCGTCGACGATGCGCGCCTCGTAGCCCCGTCGCAGCCAGCCGCAGTCCCGGGGTGCGGGCCCCGTCCCCGGCAACGGTCTCGCCCACCGGATCGCGATCGGAAAACCGACCTCCGTGCTTCCGTAGCAGGTGACGACATGCGCTCCGAAGCGCTCGGCGAATCGCCGTGTCTGGCGACCGGACTGCCCGGCCAGGACGACCCGGAGCGGATTGTCGAGGTCATCCTCGCGCTCGGGAAGCCCCAGCAGCAGCGGCACGAAGGCCGTCGTGCTGGTGCAGCCGTGGCGCCGAACATCGTCCCAGAACGCGTGGAGCGCGAAGCGCTCGCGCAGCACGACCCGACCGCCGACATCGGCCATCGCCGGCAGCGGCGAGCGACCGGTTACGTGAAAGGTCGCGTGACAGCAGTAGACGGCATCTTCTTCGGAGAGCCAGGCGCGCGGAATACGCCCGATCGTCGCCGTCATCTGCGCCCACGTGAGGATCGCGCCCTTTGCCGGGCCGGTGGTTCCCGAGGTGTAGATGATGCACGACTCGTCCTCGGGCCGGGGCCAATCGATCTCGCCAGGCTCGGCACCGACCGTCGGCGGACGTTCCCGGTCGACGGGCACGACCTCGAGCCCCGCCTGCCCTCCCGACTCGGCGACGGCGACGAACTCCGGCCTCGCCAGACAGAGACGGGCGCCGGATGCGGCGAGCGCATGCGAGAGGAAGCCGCCTCGCAGCTCCGGGTTCACGGGTACCTCGCAAGCGCCGATGCAGCCCGCTGCCATCCAGAGCAGATAGGCGTCGATCGAGGCCGGGAGCATCGAGACGACCCGATCACCCGGACCGACGCCGAGCGCCCGCAGCACGCGGGCCCAACGCCGGATCTCCTCGATGGCCTCGCGATAGCTCACGACGCGTCCGGTGACCTCCTCGAGGAAGGGACGATCCGGATCGCGCGCGGCCCAGTGGGCGACGCGACGCGGCAGCACCCAGGCCGGGTCCAATCCGAAACGCCCCGCGTCGTCATCCTCGAGGGACACCGCCGCGCCCGGAGTCCCGGACGGAATCGGCCGCGTCGAACGAGGGGAAGCATTCATCGAAGTCGTCTCTCCGACGCGACGGCGTGGCGCTCGAGGGGTGGCAGCCCTTCGAACTCGGACCCACCATAGGTCGACCCTGGATAGGTCACACGATTCATGGCTTCAACTACGCCCGTAGATTCCTCGCTCCCGACGCTGACGGGGGATCTCATACGTTCCCCGGCCACCTCGACGCCGCGGCGCGCGCCCGACTCGATCCGCCGCACCAGCCACATCGACATGATCCGCACCGGGGAAACGACCCAGGACGGTGTCCGGCTCGTCGGCACGGCGCGTGACACGTCGACCGACGCCGACGGCAAGGGAACGATCCTCGGCGAGTCCCACGTCCAGGCCGAAGTCGGTCGCGATCGCCGCCTCGAGTCGATCGCGATCACACCGGAAGGACCGGACCTGACGGCGCTCCTCGAGCGACCGGTGGCGAGCGGCTTTCGCGCGGTGGTCGACGAGACGGTGCCCGACGAACGCGCGTTGCAGACGCCGCTCTACCTCCTGCTCGACGACCTGCCGGTGGCTGCGCTGATCTCCGGATACGCGGACCTCTATCGCCGCCACCCCGACGAGCCGGAGTCCGAGTCCCGCCGCCGTGCACAGAGTGTCAAGGCCGATATCTGTGCGGGCTGGGCCAGCGACGCCACGATGATGCAGGAGATCGCCCGTATCGGGCGCATCCCGACACCGATCGGACCCGAGGCGCCCGTGCTCGAACGCGACGACGATCCACTCGCCTGGCATCCGATCGGGGTGCTCGGTCCCGGTGCGATGCGGCGACGCCGACGCATCGACGTCGTGGCGGGGGACCGGCTCGCGGTCGACGCGATGTTCCGAGACAGCCACGTCGATCAGGACGGCATCGAGACGATCGTGCACGAGTATTCGCTCGAGGCCAGCGTCGAGCCGGGCGAGCTCTTCGTGCGACACTGCGAGGCGACGGCACGCGTGCTGCCCTGGACCGAGTGTCCCCGGGCCGCCGCGAGCGCGGAGCGGCTCGTGGGTCGACCCGTCCGCACGCTTCGTGGATTCGTCCGACAGGAGCTCGTCGGGACGACGACCTGCACGCATCTCAACGACCTGCTGCGCTCGCTCGCAGACGTGGCCCCATTGGCACGCGATCTCGCGCGCGGCGAGAACAACCGATGAGCTCGGCGAGACGGATCGAATTCGGCGTCTACCTGCCGCAGCTGCAGATGGACTTCGAGACGATCCGCGACCGCGTCCAGCTCGCCGACCGACTCGGCTTCGACACGGCCTGGTTCTTCGACCATCTCTACCCGCCTCGCTTGCCCGACGTGCCCGGCCTCGAGGGCTGGACGCTCGTCTCGGCGCTGGCGCCGATCACCGAGCGCATCCGGCTCGGTCAGCTGGTCCTCTGCAATGGCTTCCGCCACCCGGGCGTGCTCGCGAAGATGGCCGTCACCCTCGACGTCATCAGTGGCGGCCGGCTCGAGCTGGGCCTCGGAACCGGATCCTATCTCGAGGAGTTCGCCGAGTTCGGCCTGGACTGTCCGGACATCGCCACGCGTAGCGAGCAGCTCGACGAGGCATGTGACGTGATCAAGCTGCTCTGCAGTCAGACGCGATCGAGCTACGACGGACGCCACTACCAGCTGCGGGACGCTCCGACCGCACTCTTCCCCGTCCAGAGGCCCCATCCGCGCATCGTGATCGGCGGCGGCGGCGAGCGACGCACGCTTCCGCTGGTCGCAAGACATGCCGATGTCTGGAACTGCCCGACCTACTCGCTTGCGGCACTCGAGCAGAAGCTCGACGCGATGCGGCGCGCCTGCGACGCGATCGATCGCGATCCGGAGTCGCTCGTCTTCGGACAGCAGGCCGTCGTGGTCCTCCTCGCCGGCGAGGCGGATCGCGACGAAGCGCTCGCGGTCGCGCGTCGCCGCTTCGGCGCCGAGGCCTGGGGGCTCGAGGCAGGCGGCTTCGTGGGCACCGCCGAGCAGGTGGCCGATCAGATTCGTGAGCAGGTCGGGCTCGGGTTCACGCAGTTCGCGCTCTTCTTCCACGATCGTGGCGAGCCGGAGACCCTCGAACGCTTCGCCCGCGACGTCGTGCCGGCGCTGCGCTAGGCGCCCGTCACCGGAGGACGAGATGAACGAGATCGCCGTCGAGCGGCTGGACCGCGTCGTGCGTGTGAAGATCGATCGCGCGGCGCGGAAGAACGCGCTGACCGTGCCCATGTGGCACGAGCTCGCACGGCTGCTGGTCGCCTTCGACGCCGACGAGGATCAGCGCGTGATGATCCTGACGGGGACCGACGGTGTCTTCTGCGCGGGGGGCGATCTCTCGCGCCCCGCGCGCGACGGGGCGGATGACGAGGCCGGTGGTGGTGACGCGCAGACGCTCGAGACGATGAAGTCGACCGTGTCGGCCGTCTGTCTGGGGATCCACCGAGCTCGCAAGCCCGTGATCGCCGCGGTCGACGGCATCGCGGCCGGCGCTGGCGCCAACCTCGCCTTCGGCTGCGATCTGGTACTCGCTTCCGAAGCGGCCCGCTTCTGCGAGATCTTCATCCGCCGTGGGCTGCCGATGGACTCCGGCGGCTCCTGGCTGCTTCCCCGACTCGTCGGCCTGCAGACGGCCAAGCAGCTCGCCTTTCTCGGCGACTGGCTCGACGCTCGCGAGGCATTGGCAGCCGGTCTCGTGAACGCAGTCGTCCCCGTGGACCAGCTCGCCGACGAATCGCTCCGGTGGGCGGAGCGTCTCGCCGATCAGGCTCCGACCGCGCTCGCGCTCAACAAGGCAGCACTCAACGGCGCCTTCGAATCTTCGTTCGAGGAGGCGTTGGAGCGCGAAGCGGAGGGGCTATCGATGGCCATGCGCTCGCCCGAGGCCCGGGCGGCGATCCGCGCCTTCTTCGCGAAGCGCTCGTCTTGACCGACGGACGAGCGCGCCGTGGTCGCCGGTCCCCGAGTATCGGGGACGACGCGCGTCAGCCGAGACGAGTGACCCTGACGCCGCATTCCTCGAGCGCCGCGTATCCGCCCTCGCTCGCGGCCAGGAAGCGCTCCATGGTATTCGGCGTCGACCGGATGTCACCGAGCGAGAGGTTGTAGCGATGGGCCGGCTCGTGGAATGGCAGCTCGGCCATGGCGTCGAGCCAGCGCTGGATCTTCGCGAAGCCCTCGAACTCGAATAGATTCGCGAAGCGAAGCTGCGCGGTCTCCTCGTAGCACGCGATGTCGGCGATCGTTGGACTGTCTCCACAGAGGTACGGCCCGCCACCCGGGAAATAGCCGCGCTCGATCAAGTCCGCGACTCGAGTCGCAGCGGCGCGTCCGGTCTCGAGCTTGGCCGGATCGTCGAGGCGGGCGACGAGCGCGTCCAGGCCGCGGCGCTCGAGATGGGCGCGAAAGGCGATCGTCACGTGGGGCGCCATCAGCTCCATCGTGAGCCGCCGCGTCCAGTTGTGGTGGAAGTGGAGGTACTGATTCACCCGGGCCCGATCGTGCAGATCCTTTGGAAAGAGATCATCCCAGCCGTGCTTCTCGGCCAGATAGGCCAGGATCGCCGGCATCTCGTAGAGGGCGAAGTCTCCGTCCTCGATCGTGGGCACCTGAGCCGTCGGGTTCGAGCGCCGGATCCGCTCGGCCGAGCCCATGTCCCCGAGCTCGGTCGCAATCAGCTCGAAGGGGAGCCCTCGCATCAAGCACGTCCAGTAGACCGCACGCGACGGTTGGCTCGCCGGCGCTGCGAAGACCACCAGCCGGGATTCATCCGCCATCGTACCGACCTCTCTCGACGCACCCCTCAGAGTCCGTAGGTATAGCCCCCATCGACCCCGTAGACCTGTCCCGTGATCCAGCCCGCGGCGTCGCTCGCCAGGAAGGTCACCATCGACGCGACGTCCTCGGGCGAGTCAAAGCGCGCCAGTGGGTAGTCGCGGGCCGCACGACGCAGATCCTCGTCGCTCGGCGGCTCGGGCCGGCGCCAGATCGTCCCCAGCGAGACACAATTGGCCGTCACACCGGAACGGCCGATCTCGCTCGCGAGCGAGCGCATGAAGGCCGCCGTACCCCCTTTGGCGGCGGCGTAGACGGCCATGTTCCGATCGCCGGTTCGCGCCGCGTCGGAGACGATCGAGACGACGCGGCCCCAACCTCGCTCGAGCATCGTCGGGACCATCGCATGCGTGAGGGCGAGGACTGCCTCCAGGTTGAGCTGCAGGAGCGGCCCCCAGTCCTCTGGTCGCGTCTCCAGGAAGGGAAGCAGTCCACGCTCGCGCGTGAAGTAGTCGGGCGGAATCCCGGCGTTGTGAACGAGAATATCGGTGCGCTCCACGACGGCCTCCACGGCACGGCGGATCTCCGCTGAGGCGCCCGCAGCCGTGAGGTCGGCCTCGATCGCAATGCCCTGGGCCCCCCTCCCCCTCGATCTCGGCGGCAACGGCCTCCGCCCGATCGCGATCGAGATCGACGACCGCGACGGCCCTGGCGCCGTGTCGCGCGAGCGAGCGCGCGATGCATGCCCCGACGTCACCCGCACCCGTCACGAGCGCATTGCGACCCGATAGATCAGCAAGGTCGCGGCGAGGTGTCGGCGCTGTGTGCTCGGTCGCCGCACCCACGGCTACTCCTTCACGAAATCGCGTGCGAGGCGAATCACCTCGTCGAGGCGATCGTGATGCACCCAGTGGCCCGCGCCGTCGACGGCGACGGCGACGGCCTGCCGGAAGCGGCCGAGCAGCCCCGATCTCTCGGGATCCGGTGCGTCACTCTCCGTCCCCCGGATCAACAGCACGGGACACTCGACGTGCCCGAGAATCTCGGCGAGCTCGTCGTCACCCGAACGGAAGAGCTTCGGGCCGCGGGCGTAATCGTCGAACTTCCAGCTGTAGGTGCCGTCCTCGTTTCGGGCGACCCCGTGCTCGGTCAGATGGTGCGCCTGCTCCTCCGAGAGAAACGAGTTCTCCTCGCGCATGCGTCGGGCCGCCGCTTCGATCGAGCTGTAGCGACGCGGTTGGCGTGCGGCCTGGCTCTGGATGTTCTCGATCGCCCGCGAGAGCCGCTGACGCGGCGAGAGCGAGTCGATCAGCACGCGAAAGCGCCTCGGAACGTCGATGCCCTCGATCGCCACGAACTTCGAGACCCGTTCGGGACGTGCCCCCGCGTACTGCGAACAGATGGCCGAGCCGAGGGAGTGGCCAATCAAGATCACCCGCTCCTCGTCGATCGCATCGATCAGCTGGGCGAGGTCGATCACCATCTCGGCGACGTGGTAGAGGCTGCCGATCGCCCATGCGCTGTCGCCATGACCGCGCAGGTCGACCGCGATCACGTGGTAGTCGCGCCGTAGATCCTGTGCGACCCAGTCCCAGCTACGCGCATGATCGCGCCCGCCGTGCACCAGCACGATCGGCGGCGCCCCGCGATTGCCCCAGTCGACGTAGTGCATACGCAGCCGCTGGGACACGAAGAAGTGGGACGTCGGACCCGACGATTCATAGGTCATGATCGCGTTCCTCCGGTCGCCAATCCTGAGCGCGGCCAGCCGCGACCGTCGCCTTCGACTTTCGCCAAGGAATCAATACACTAAGTAAACGGATTGGTATTGCCCAGCAGGCCTGGGGGCAGACCACCGGGCTCCGTGTCCCCAAGCCGACCCTATCGGAGGTCTCCCATGAACGCCGAAGACATGATCCTGATCAGCATCGACGACCACCTGATCGAGCCGCCCGACCTCTTCGACCGCCACATGCCAGAGAAGTATCGGGACCTCGCACCCAAGATGATTCGAGGCGCAGACGGCATCGACAGCTGGACGTTTCAGGGCGAGACCGTCGGCACCCCGGGCCTCGGCGCCGTCGCGTCGTGGCCGCGCGAGGAGTGGAGCTACGACCCCGTCGGCCTCGCCGAGATGCGTCCCGGCTGTTACGACATGGAGGAGCGCATCAAGGACATGAACGCGAACGGACTGCTCGCGTCGCTCAACTTCCCGAGCATGCCGGGATTCGCCGGTACCTGGCTCTCGAAGTGCGGCGATCCCAAGATCGCCTCGATCGCGATCTCGGCCTACAACGACTGGCACATCGACGAGGTCGCGGCCGCCCATCCCGCACGCATCATTCCACAGGCAATCGGCTCGCTCTTCGACCGCGACGGGCTCGTCGCGGAGATCCACCGCGTGGGCAAGAAGGGCTGCAGCTCGATCAGTCTGCCCGAGACGCCCTACGGCGTCGGCCTCCCCTCGTTCTACGAGGACCATTGGGATCCCGTCTTCGAAGCCCTCTGCGACAACGACATGGCGATCAACATGCACATCGGCGGCGCCTTCGGCCTCCTCCAACGCCCCGAGCAGGCGACGATGGATCAGCTGATCGTGCTCTCGCCCCAGCTGTCGGCCGTCGCCGCGACGGATCTCATGGTGAGCGGTACCTTCCGCAAGTTCCCCGACCTTCGGGTCGCCTTCTCCGAGGGCGGGATCGGCTGGATCCCTTTCCTGCTCGATCGCGTCGATCGACACGTCACCAACCAGAGCTGGACGGGACTCGACCTGGGCGCTGCCAACGCGACCGAGCTCTGGCGGAAGAACATGCTCGGCTGCTTCATCACGGATCCGACCATCCTCGGCGTGATCGATCGCATCGGCGTCGAGACCGTCGCCTGGGAGTGCGACTACCCGCACTCGGACTCGACCTGGCCGAACTCGCCGGAGCTCCTGCTCGCAGAGTTCGACAAGGTGGGTCTATCCGACGACGTGATCCACAAGATCACGTGGGAGAACGCGGCGCGATTCTACCGATACGATCCGTTTGCTCACGTCTCGAGGGAGGAGGCGACGGTCGGCGCATTGCGCAAGCATGCGGTGGGCCACGATACCTCCGAGACCTCGCGTGCGGTCTATCGCGAGCGCTACGCGGAACGAATGGCGAGCTGAAAGGACGCGCGGCCGGATGACGGCCGCGTTCGTCGCCCGATCCGGTCCCGTGAGCCAACCCGAGGAGAGTCTCCATGAGTGACGAGGCACTGAGAGAGGACCGCGACGGGATCGCGATCGTGACGTTGAATCGACCCAAGAAGCTCAACGCCATCAACGAGGCCATGAAGGCGGTCATCTTCGGCGCGGTCGACGACCTGCGCGAGCGACGCGACCTGCGCGCGCTGCTGATCCGGGCCCGTGGCCGATTCTTCACGGCGGGCATCGACGTCGGTGATACCGCGCTCACCGACTCGGGTGAAGACGACGACCGGAGCGGATCGGAGGTCCGGCGCGACTATCGCCGGGATCTCCACGTCTTCCTCGACGAGATGGAGGCCGTCGAGAAGCCGATCGTGATGGCGATCCACGCGCCCTGCCTGGGTGTCGGCGTCGAGATGGCGGGCGCGGTCGACTTTCGACTGGCGGCCGAGAGTGCCCGATTCGGACTGCCCGAGATCGACCTCGGCGTGATGGCGGGCAGCGGGGGCGTCAGCCGCTTCACGCGACTCTGCGGCGTCGGCTGGTCGAAGTGGCTGAACGTCGCCGGCGAGCAGATCGACGCACGCACGGCGCAGATGGCGGGCTTCGTCCAGGCCGTCTATCCGGACGAGACCTTCGAGGAAGAGGTCTGGGCGTTCTGTCAACGACTCGTGTCTCGCCCGGCCGAGGTGCAGGCAGCGGCCAAGCTCGCCGTCGAGCTCTGCAAGGACCTCGACCGAACCCAGGGGCGCCATGTCGAGCGACTCGTCAATACGCCCTTCATGATGACGGACAACACGGAGCTGGTCGCCAAGGTCATGAATCGTGGAAAGTCGAAGAAGTCGTAGCGCCGGATCACAATGAAGTTCACCGCCGAATTCATCTTTCCGGCAGGGTCGCAGCCCGAGGACATCGGGGGCGCGAACGTGGCTCGGCTTGCGCGGGCTGCGGAGGCGGCGGGCTTCGATGCCGTCTCCTTCAACGATCACCCCGCGCCCTCGCGCAAGTGGCTGGCCGCGGGGGGACACGACGCCCACGACCCCATCGCGATCCTCGCCTACTGTGCCGCCGCGACCGAGCGGATCCGGCTGATTCCCTATCAGCTCGTGTTGAGCTACCGGAACCCGTTCGGCGTCGCGAAGAGCTTCGCGAGCCTCGACGTCCTGTCGGGTGGCCGCGCCGTCGCGTCGGTCTGCGTCGGCTACCTGCGGTCGGAGTTCGCGGCGATGGGCGTGCCCTTCGAGGAGCGCAACGATCGCTTCGACGAGGCGCTCGCAGTCATGAAGGCCGTCTGGACGCAGGAGAGCGTCTCCTCGCAGGGGCTCGCGCACCATGCGATCGACCAGGTATCGACGCCGTTACCCCAGCAGAGGCCCCATCCCCCGATCTGGATCGGAGGCAACAGTCGGCGAAGCCGCGAACGCGTGGCCCAGATCGCACAGGGCTGGGCACCGATCCTCAACACGGAGGTCGGCGCACGGACGACGCGCACGGCGCACCTCGAGACCGTCGAAGATCTCGCCCGGGCTTGGGATGAGATCCGGGAGATGGCCGGCGCGGCCGGACGCGATCCCGCGTCGCTCGAGCTCCAGGCGAACGCCGGTCGCTACGCCAATGGCGTGCCAGGCGAGGTCCTGCCCTTCATCGAATCCCTCGAGAAGGTCGGGGTGACGCAGTATCTGGAGCCCTTCGAGGTGGGCGGGCCCGAGCGCGAGCGCCCTCTCGAACGGATCGAGCGCTTCGGTCGCGAGGTGATCGCGGCACGCGGCTGAGCCACGCGATCGCGCGTGCGGTGCGAGATCGACGTACGTCCCGGGCGTGGGTGCGTCCCACAGCGATCACCCGGGAGCTGGAGGATGCTTCGATGCTGAAAGGCACGCGCCTGATCATGACGGGCATCACCGGCCAGGTCGGCAGCTCGATCGGCGCCCTGCTGGCGCCCCACAACGAGGTCCATGGCCTGGCACGCTTCACCCAGCCAGGATCGCGGGAGGCCGCCCGGGCGCTCGGGATCGTACCGATCACCTGCGACTACAGCGGAGGCAACTTCGACGGCGTGCCCGACGACTTCGACTATGTGCTCCACGTCGCGGCCGACGTCCACCCGGTGGACATCGATACCGGCGTCCGCCAGAACGCAGAGGGGACCGGCCTTCTCTTCGATCACTTCCGGAAGGCCAAGGCGTGGATCTACGTGTCCACGACAGGTGTCTACTGGGACCATCCCGACCCGTGGTACCGCTACAAGGAAACGGACCGACTCGGTGGCAGCACGCGAATCACGAGCCGATTCGCGTATGGCACGAGCAAGTTCGCCGGGGAGGCGGTCGCACGTACGCTCTCGCGAATCCATCACGTACCGTTGACCATTCCTCGTCTCAACTGGTCGTACGGAACGGGCGGGCACGGCGGCCTGCCCGTCGGAATGATGACCCGGCTACACGAAGGCACACCGATCACGATCCACCCCGACTGGGAGATGGTGGGTGGCCCGATTCACGAAGAAGACCTCGCCGAGCATATCGAGGGCTTCTTCGACGGGGCGACAGTCGGGGGCACGATCACGAACTGGGCGGGCGACGACACGATCTCCGTCGAGCAGTTCGTCCCCTGGCTCGCGGAGCTCATGGGCGTCGACTACAGCTTCGAGTACTCGCGGGAATCCACCTACTACCCCCGCGCGACCGACAACAGCAAGCGCGTATCACTCGTGGGCCCGTGCAAGGTCGGCTGGCGGGAGGGCTTTCGACGTGTGCTGGCCGAGAGATTCCCCGAAGTCGAGCTTCGGGAGGACCGATGAGCGCGGTGCTCGACGGCGACCGGCTGCTCGAAGCGGCGGTCGAGGCGACCGGGCTCTCGGACTTCGGCGAGCTGCCGTTTCGCGAGGGGCTCGATGCACAGCTCTGGGGTCTCGAGCACGAGTCGGGACATCCCGCCGACCGGCTCGAGGGCATGACCGCGGGCCTCGTCGGCACGCTCGCCAAGCGGCTCCGTCTCGTGGAGGACCGCAAGCGGCATCCCGAGATCGCCGCCGAGAAGATCACGGCACCGCTGGTCGTGATCGGGCTGCCCCGAACGGGATCGACGCACCTGCACGCGCTGCTGTCGACGCGGCCGGGCGCCCGTGCACCGCTGCAGTGGGAGATGAACGAGCCCTCACCTCCTCCGGAGGCGGCCAGCTTCGAGCGCGATCCGCGCATCGCCCGGGTCCAGGCAGCACTCGACGCGCGCCCGGGCGCAGCGGAGTTGATGAAGCTCCACCCGTTCGGGGCGACGCGTCCGGAGCAGTGCATCGGCCTGATCGACTGGAGCTTCGTGAACTCGGCCGTAATGGCTGCCCACCGCATGCCATCCTACTTCGAGTGGTTCCTCGCAGCCGACCATCGTCCGGCCTACGCGCATCATCGACGAATGCTGCAGCACCTGCAGTGGAGGGTGCCGGGCGAGTGGGTGCTGAAGTGGCCGAAGCACGTCTTCTCGCTGGACGCCCTGCTCGACACCTATCCCGATGCGCGGATCGTCTGGACCCACCGGGACCCCGGGCGCGTGCTGCCGTCGGTGGTCGACTTCGTGGGAACCATCCGCCGCGGAGCGAGCCCCCTTTACGATCCCGTGCGCTTCGCCAAAGAGTGGGTCGCGCTCGAGGAGATCGGTCTGCTTCGAGCCATGAGCGTGCGCGAGCAGATCGACGACGAGCGCCGCTTCTACGACTTGCAATACAACGATCTGATCGCGGACCCGGTACGCGCGGTGACCTGCATCTACGAACATTTCGGCGTCCCCGTCGACGACGAGACCCGCGAGCGCGTGTCCGCGTATCAGACGCGGAATCCGCAGGACAAGCACGGCCGACACCAGTACACACCCGAGCAATACGGCCTCGACGCGGACCGACTGCGGGAGCGCTTCGGGCCCTACGTCGACCGATTCGGCGTCGAGCCGGACCGTCCCAGAACGAGGTGATGGGTTGACGTCGGAGCACACGTACTCGAGGACCGCGTCGGGCGCGCTCGTGATGAGCCCGTTCGATCACGTCCGCGCCCAGCTCGCGAGGCAGAAGTGGGCCGTCGATACACGTGACGCGGGCGCCCTCTACGACCTCTACACCGCTGACTGCACGCTCGTGATCAAGAACGAGGGTGCCGACGAGGTCGCTCGCGTCCGGGGCCGCCAGCCCATCATCGACTACATGACGAGCGGCTGGCAGGCGAGCGCAGAAACCTGGCGACCCGGCAGCATGATCCATCAGATCGGCACGCAGCTGATCGAGTCGGCCGAGAACGGCATGATCCGTTGCTGGTCATACGCCACCTACGTCCACCTCGTCGCGTCGGGCGCGACCGAGATCCGGGGCTACGGCAAGTACCACGACCTCTTTACGCTGGAGGATGGCCTCTGGCGTCTCCACGAACGCGAGGTGCACGTCTTCGGGCTCCGGATCGTGCCGCGAACCGACCGCGGCGGGGAACGCTAGGCGTGGTGTCCGCGCCCTCACCCGACTGGACCGCTGGCTTCCCCGCCGAGGTCGACTGGCCGCAGACCGAGCGCAAGGACCCGCCCGGCTTCCACGAGGCGATCTGGACCTGGGGCTACGACCCGGCGGCGCGGGTCGGCTACTACCTCTATCTCTTGCACGATCTCGAGGACGAGACCCTGCGCAACGAGAGCATCACGCTCTATCTGCCCGATGGCAGGATCCTGCGCGGTACGGGACGCGGTCGCAAGAGCGCCGGGCGCGTGGCGGCGGGAGACGGCCTCGCCGTCGAGTGCATCGAGCCGTTCCAGCAGTGGGAGACCCTCTATCGGGGCACACTCTTCCCCGTCGCATGGAACGATCCGTCGCCGATCGGGGCTGGCATGCACGTCTCCCTTCGCTTTTCGATGCATGCGGGCGCACCCGCCTGGAACGTGGAAGGTGACTGGGGAGAGGCGCCCCCGAACATGCGCTACCACCAGCTCTATCGCGTGACCGACGGAGAGCTCGCGGTGGGCACCGATCGTGTTGCCTTCGGCGGCACGGCCATGCGGGGGCACTCGCGGCGAGAGCGGGACCTCTCGACATACCGGGGCCACGTCATTGCGACCGCACTCTTCGACGACGGGCGCGCATTCGGCACGTTCGCTTTTCTTGGACGCGGAATCGAGTTCGAGCGCCCCCATGGCTACGTCGTGCTCGACGGACGGCGCCACGCAGCGATCGTCGAAGAGGCCACGCCCATCACACGTCCCCGACGCCAGGGAGAGGCGCTTCGCTTCGTGCTCCGCGGCGACTTCGGTCGCCAGTCGATCGCCGGCGAGACCCTCATCACGACCTTCGCCGTGCACACGCAGGGTCCCCAGGCAGGCCTCGCGACGTCGTCGGGCATTGCGCGCTACGACTGGGGCGAGGGCATCGCCTACGGGCCGGTCGATCGCTGGCACACAGCCGACGTCCTCGTCGGATGAGCGCATCGCCGCGAGGCTCCGCTCGGGGTCGCCCGGAGCGCAGAGAGGATCGAGCGGATATGGGCATCGCAGAGGAGACCTTCGACTTCGCCGATCAGGCCGTACTCGTCACTGGCGCCGCGCGCGGAATCGGCAGGGTCACCGCCCTTCTATTTGCCGAGCTCGGGTCTGACGTCGCGCTCGTCGACCGCAACGCCGAAGGCATCACGCAGGTGGCGACCGAGGTGGAGTCCTTCGGCCGACGCGCCGTCGCCATCTCGACGGACGTGCGCGACCCGGAGGCCTGCGAGGCCGCGATCGACCGGACCGCAGAGACGCTGGGCGGGCTCGACGTGCTCGTGAACTGTGCGGGCGGCAGCAGGACGAGGACGTTCGACGCGGTGACGCTATCCGATTTCGACGCCATGATGGCGCTCAATCTGCGTGGTCCGTGGGTGCTGAGCAGGGCGGCGATCCCGCATCTGAGAGCGCGGAACGGATCGATCGTCAACATCTCGTCGATGGCAAGCATGACCGCCGTCGAGCACTCGATACCCTACGGGATCGCGAAGGCGGGGCTCAACAACATGACCCTGGCCCTCGCCTCCGCGCTTCAGGAACACGGCATCCGCGTCAACGCCCTCGCGCTCTCGCCCGTCAAGACAGAGGGTTTCCTGAAGGCCATGGAGACGATGGGCGTCGACCCGGCGACGGCGAAGGGAGGCGAGCCGCGGGACGTCGCATGGGCGATCATCTTCCTCGCCTCGAAGGCCTGCCGCTTCATGAACGGAGTCACGATCCCGCTCACCGGCGGGGGGTGACCTGGTGCTCGGGCGGCAGTCGCGGCATCGGTCGCGCGAGGAGAATCCCTTCTTCACGAATCGCCAAGGAGTTGACTTCCTTGGCTCATTCCCTCGACCAGCGTCCAGCTCGATTCGTCCTCCCGGCTGCGCACCCACCCCGACGACGCCCAAGTCCCCCCGTCGACCGGAATCGTCGCGCCTGTCACGTAGCGCGATAGATCCGAGGCCAGAAAGACCGCCACGTCCCCACACTCCTCCGGCTCGCCCTCGTAGCCGAGCGGGATCAGGCGGCGCCAGGCGGCCAGCGATTCTTCCGTATCCGGTGGCCAGCTCGACGGATCGACCGGGCCGTGGCGATTGCCGTGGTTGCCCGGCGTCTTCGTATGGTCGGGGGCGATGCAGTTGACGCGGATGCGATGTTCCGCGAGCTCGACCGCCATCGACCGGGTGAAGCTCTGCATACCCGCCTTGCAGGCCGCATAGACTGCAAAGCTCGGTGCCGCGCGCGAGCCCTCGATGCTCGAGACGTTGAGCATCGTCCCGCCTCGCCCTTCGCGAACCATGATCTTCCCCACCAGCGATGTCGCACAGAGCATGCTCACGAGATTGATGTCGATGTGTCGCCGCCAGGAACGCTCGCTCTGATCGAGGAAGGGCCGGCCCGAGACGCCGCCCGCGTTGTTGCAGAGGATGTCGATGCGTCCGAAGGTCTCGTCGACCTTCTCGACCATCGCGTGGATCTGGTCCGTATCCATCACGTCCGTCGGCAGGGGGAGCGCCCTTCGGCCGAGCTCGTGGACGCGACGTGCCGTCTCGTCGCAACGGGTCGGCTCGATGTCGGCGACTGCGACGTTCGCACCGGCCGCGGCGTAGGCGAGCGCGATGCCCCGACCGATCCCTCCGCCTCCGCCGGTCACGATCGCCACCCTGCCCTCGAGCAACCCTCGGTGCTCGTTCTCTCGCATCCGGATTCCTCCTCACGCTCGCCCGTGCCGCGGCCTTGTGCAGCCACGACGGTCCTCGACGATAGAGTAGAATCGTCTAGACGATAGGGCTCGGTCATGCGATGCTCGGCGCGACCCGACGGCCGGCGCTCCGGCACGAGGAGGAATCCATGAGCGACGAGATGCGATTCGACGGCAAGGTGGCCGTCGTGACCGGTGCCGGTGGAGGCGTCGGCCGCGCCTACGCCCTCGATCTGGCCCGCCGCGGCGCGAGCGTGGTCGTGAACGACCTGGGCGGGGCGACCGACGGAACCGGATCCTCCGACGCGGCGGCGAGCAAGGTGGCCGACGAGATCGAGGCGCTCGGCGGCGAGGCCGTTGCGAACTTCGACTCGGTCGCCAGCTTCGAGGGCGGCCGGCGAATCATCGACACGGCGCTCGAGCGCTTCGGTCAGGTCGACATCCTGATCGCCAACGCCGGTATCCTGCGAGACCAGTCCTTCGCGAAGCTCACACAGGAGAATCTGCAGACCGTCCTCGACGTCCACCTGATGGGGAGCTTCTCGACGGCGCAGCCCGCCTTCCAGCACATGAAGGAGCGCGGTGCCGGCGGCAAGATCATTCTCACGACCTCGGCCTCGGGACTCTTCGGCAACTTCGGCCAGACGAACTACACCGCGGCCAAGATGGGCATCTGGGGTCTGATGCGAACCCTCTCGATCGAGGGTGCCCGAAACGATATCCAGGCGAACTGCGTGGCCCCCGCGGCGAGCACGCGACTCACCGGGGGCGAGGCCGAGTCGGGCCCGATGGCGCCTAGCAGCGTCGCGCCCCTCGTCGTCGCCCTCTGCCACGCCTCGAGCAAGATCACGGGCGAGACCTTCATGTCGGGCTACAACTGGTACACGCGCTGCTTCATGGCGCAGGCACCCGGCTGGGCCGCACCCGAGGACCAGACCGTCACGGCGGAGGAAATCGTCGCCCACTGGGACGAGATCCGCGCAACCGACGGCTTCCGTGAGATCGCGCACGCGCTGGTCGCGCTCGAGCCGCTCCAGGAGCTGCGCGGGAAGACATGAGAGGCGCCGTCGAGTCGGCGCGAATCCGACGTTTCAGGACCCGGCCGCCGCACGGTACCGATCCCTCAGCTTCCGTTTGAGCAGCTTGCCCGTCGGCAGCCGCGGCAGCTCATCGACGAAGTCGACGGAGCGCGGACATTTGAAGTGCGCGATCCGCTCGCGACAGAACTCGATCAACGCCTCGCCCTGCTCGGGCGACGCCACGACGTCGGGCGCGAGCTGCACGACCGCCTTGACGGCTTCCCCCATGTCCGGGTCCGGCACGCCGATCACCGCCGCGTCGGCTACATCCGGATGCACGATGAGTGCGTCCTCGACCTCCTGCGGATAGATATTGACGCCGCCCGAGATGATCATGTGCGAGACGCGATCGGTCAGGAAGAGATAGCCCTCTTCGTCCAGGTAGCCGACGTCGCCGAGCGTCCCCCAGCCGCGGTCGTTCCAGGCCTCGGCGGTCTTGGCCGCGTCGTTGTGGTACGCGAAGCGCGATTCGGTCTCGAACCAGATCTGCCCGACCGATCCGGTGGGCAGCAGGGTGCCCGCCTCGTCGACGATGTGGACGATTCCGCTTACCGCCCGACCGACCGATCCGGGATGCGCGAGCCACTCCTCGGGTCCGATCGCGCACATGCCCACGCCCTCGCTGCCGGCGTAGTACTCGTAGACCTTCGGTCCCCACCAATCGATCATCCGACGCTTGACCTCGACGGGACACGGGGCCGCAGCATGAACCGCGGTCCGCAGGCTCGTGAGGTCGTAGCGAGTGCGCTCCGCCTCAGGGAGCTTGAGCATGCGGACGAAGTGCGTCGGAACGAACTGGGCCTCGGTGATCCGAAAGTGCTCGATGAAGCGGAGCGCCTCGCGGGCATCGAAGCGCTCCATCACGACGACCGTCCCGCCGATCCGCTGGGTCGAGGTCGACCAGCCCGTCGGCGCCGCGTGATAGAGCGGTGCAGGACAGAGATAGCGCGCGTCCTCGCCAAAGCCGTAGACGTGTCGCATCAGCTGGACCAATCCGCTGTCGGTCTCTCCGAGACGCGTTCCCGGTAGCGCCTGCATGATGCCCTTCGGCCTTCCCGTCGTGCCCGACGAGTAGAACATCCAGGCTCCCTCCGTCTCGTCCGCGACAGGCTCCGGCGCGTGCTCGAAGAGGGTCTCCTCGTAGGGCTCGAATCCGTCGATCGGGCCGTCGATCGAGAGTCCGAGCGGAAGCGCCTCGACGACCTCGTGCATCTCACCCATCAACTCGGCGAAGCGGGCCGAGGTGACGAGGGCCTTTGCGCCACAATCGCGCACGATATAGCCCGCCTCGTCGGCACCGAGATGCCAGTTGATCGGCGTGAAGTAGATTCCCGCGCGCAGGGCGGCCCAGACGACCTCGAAATAGCGCGGATGATTGTCGAGCAGAACCGCGATGTGATCGCCGACGCCGATTTCTCTCGCGCGAAAGAGCTGGGCGAGGCGCATCGAACGCTCGCAGAGCTCGGCGTAGGTCACCTGCTGCCCGCTCTCCGCGATGATCACGGCGGGCTTGTCGGGATGCTTCGCCGCGTGCTCGTCGATGGGCACTTCTCTCCCCCTACTCTTCAAACCGGACCACCGCGCTGGAAGTCGATCTGCCCCAAACGCGCGGCGAGCGAGTGCCTCGGCATCCGGTGCTCGAACCGTCGTCGGGGTCACGCCTCGGATCCCGCTCGCCAGTACCCGCCTGGCGCGTCCCTGCGCGCAGAACTCTTTTATATGAAGAACTCTTTTATATATAGGAGCACGAATATCGATCCCCGTTGGATCGAGTGCGATAATGTAACGAATCTAGATGATTGATCGGAGGGCGCGCGATGGCCTGGGACTTCGAGACGGAACCCGAATTCCAGCGGGAGCTGGATTGGATGGATGCGTTCGTACGAGAAGAGGTCGAGCCGCTCGATCACGTCCTCGGCGAGGTCTATGACGTAACCGACAGCCGCGCGCAGCAGGTGCTTCCCCCACTCAAGGAGCAGGTAAAGGAGCGCGGGCTCTGGGCCTGTCATCTCGGCCCCGAGCTCGGAGGGCCCGGCTACGGTCAGCTGAAGCTCGCGCTGATGAACGAGATCCTCGGTCGCTCGCGCTTCGCGCCGCTCGTCTTCGGCTGCCAGGCGCCGGACACGGGCAACGCCGAGATCCTGGCCCACTACGGCTCGCCGGCGCAGAAGAAGAACTATCTCGAGCCCCTGATGAACGGCGACATCGTCTCGTGTTATTCGATGACCGAGCCGCATGCGGGTGCCGACCCGACGCTGTTTACCACCCGAGCGGTCAAGGACGGCGACGCGTGGGTCCTGAACGGCGAGAAGTGGTTCTCGTCCAATGCGCGCTGGGCGTCCTTTCTGATCGTGATGTGCGTGACCGATCCCGACGTGAGCCCCTACGAGGGCATGTCGATGCTGATCGTGCCGACGGACTCGCCGGGCGTCGAGATCGTGCGGAACGTGGGCGTCGGCATGGAGAGCGAAGAGCACTGGAGCCACGCGCATATCCGCTACAAGAACGTCCGCGTGCCCGACGACCACATGCTCGGCCGACCCGGCAGTGCGTTCGTGATCGCCCAGACCCGCCTCGGCGGGGGTCGGATCCATCACGCGATGCGCACCGTCGCCCAGGTTCGCAAGGCCTTCGACATGCTTTGCGAGCGCGCCCTATCGAGAACGGTCCGGAGCGGACGGCTCGCGGACCTGCAGATGACGCAGGAGAAGATCGCCGACAGCTGGATCGAGATGGAGCAGTTTCGCCTGCTCGTCCTGCGGACGGCCTGGAAGATCGACCGGTACAACGACTACAAGCAGGTCCGGGGCGACATCGCCGCGATCAAGGTCGCAACACCCAAGGTGCTCCACGACGTGAGCCAGCGCGCCCTCCAGCTCCACGGGGCGCTCGGCGTGTCGAACGACATGCCCTTCGTCCGGATGCTGATCAGCGCCTACTCACTGGGCATCGCCGACGGCCCGACCGAGGTCCACAAGGTGACGCTCGCCAAGCAGGTCCTGCGCGACTACGACGGACACGAGGGGCTCTTTCCGAGCGGTCATCTTCCGACGCTCCGGGAGGACGCACGCGCGCGCTTCGCCGATCTGCTGGAGGCCGAGGTCGGGAACCTCTGATCCGACGCGGTCGACGCACGTCATCACTACGGCGCAGTCGGAAGATTGGCCGAACGCGCGCACTCGAGCGTGAAGGGAGCGACATGAAGCTGGGGCTCGGACTGGGAATCGTCACGCCGGAGATGGGCGATCCAGCAACCCTCGCGATCGAGGCCGAGTCCCTCGGCTACGACTCCTGCTGGTTCGGCGAGATCTACGGCTCGGACTGCTTCACGCCACTCACCTGGATCGGCTCGCGCACCACTCGTATCAAGCTCGGCACGTCGATCATGCAGCTCTCCGCCCGAACGCCGACCAGCGCCGCCATGACCGCGATCACGATCGACCACCTCTCCGAGGGTCGGCTGATCCTGGGAATCGGCGTGTCGGGTCCCCAGGTCGTCGAGGGCTGGTACGGCGAGCCTTATCCCCGACCGCTCGAGCGGACCCGCGAGTGGATCGAGATCTTCCGCAAGGTCGTCGCGCGACAGGAGCCCGTTCGCTACGACGGGAAGCACTACCAGCTCCCCTACTCCGGAGGCACCGGACTCGGCAAGCCGCTCCGTCTGATCCTCGAGCCCCATCGCGACCACATCCCAGTCTACCTCGGGGCCGAGGGCCCGAAGAACGTCGCGCTCTCGGCAGAGCTCTGCGAAGGCTGGATTCCGATGTTCATCTCGCCGTTTCGGATGGACGTCTACGATCGATCGCTGTCCGGCCGACCCCCGGACTTCGATATCGCAGCGACGGTCCAGGTGAACGTCCACGACGACCTCGAACGCGCGCTCGCGCCCATCAAACGCACGATCGGCTTCTACGTCGGCGGTATGGGGGCTGCGGACATGAACTTCCACAAGAACCACGTGGCGCGGCTCGGCTTCGAGGACGCGGCCGTCGAGATCCAGGAGCTCTTCCTGTCGGGTCGACGCGACGAGGCCTACGCCGCCGTCCCCGACGAGCTCGCCGACGAGATCTCGCTCTGCGGACCGAGGGAACGGATCCGGGAGCGACTCCAAGCGTGGAAGAAGAGCCCGGTGACCACGCTGATCGCTTCGGCGCGCAACGTCGAGACGATGCGTATGCTCGCCGAAGAGGTGTTGTGAGTCGACGTCGGCGAACCGACATCGAGACGTCGACGCCACCGTCGGCGCTCAGCGCCCGAACGATCCCACATCGCGTAACGCGTCGAGCATCCGCTGGAAGTGGCCGAGCCGCCAGCCGTCCTGATCCTCGCCCCAGCCGACCTGACCTTCGTACTCCCAGCGCATCAGCGCGTTCGAGCCCGCGGCGTGCTCGCACATATGACTCTCCGCCGTGCCCTCGGCCTCCATGGTACGACCGGTCTCGTCGACCAGCTCGACCTCCATGTGCGCGCTCCACCCGGTCTCCGGGTCGCGGAAGTTCCGCATTCGACTCTTCGTCTTGTCGAGGCGGGCGAATACGCCGTCCTTGAGCAGCCAGCCAACGTTCATCGGTGACCAGCCCCGCGCGTCGCCGTCCTGCGGACGCACGAAGCCGAGGAATCCCTTCTCGGCGCCGGTGTGACCGAAGATGTACTGGATCCGGCCGCGACCCCGCTCCCGCTCGATCTCACGCCAGCGTGGCCCGCCGGGATCGAGCACGCGATGCGTCCGCCCCGCATCACGCTGACTCGGGCGCGACCCATGCGAGGGGTGGTTCGTACGCGGTCCCCAGGTGCGGTCGCGCACGGAATGACAATCGATCGGGATCCGCTCGCCGCGGAGCACCATCTCACCGGTCATATGACCGAGCTGGTCGAGATGCGGGTTGTGCATCGCCGGCGGCTCGCCCGGCGTGAAGCGACGCGGTGGATGAACGCCGCGGTGCTCGAACTCGACGCCGAATCGACGCTCGGGATCGTGATAGGCGACGTGATAGTCCATCAGCGGCGTCAGCATCTTCACGCTGAACCCGCCATCGGGAAACGCGATGTCGCGCAGGTCCGGACCGTCGGGCATCTGTGCGTCCGCCACCTGCCTGTAGTAGGCGAGTCGGCCCGGATCCGCACCCGACGGATCCCAGGCGAAGACGCGCCAGGTCACCTCGTTGCGGTTCGCGTGAAATCCGGCGTGAAGCCAGCCACCGATCCGACGCTCCGTCACGTTCCAGCACCACCACGCGGTCTCGACCCAGAGCGGATGCTCGGAGCTGGCGACATGGTAGGTGTCGTCCTCCGGTGCGAAGGGTGTATCGGCGGTGACACTCATACCTGCTCCCGCTCCTTCGTCCACGCAACGAGCGCGCTCCGGTCGCGCTAGTCGATCATCATCGCCGCGAGACGCTCGTTGTACCAGGCGGGGTCGCCCCAGAGGACCTGGTTGCTCTTCGCTCTTCGCAGGAAGAGATGGACGTCGTACTCCCAGGTGAAGCCGACTCCCCCGTGGATCTGGAGCGCCTCGCCGGAGATGTAGGCCGTCGCGTCACCGATATGCGACTTCGCCGCGTAGACGGCCTCGGCGGCGTCTTCGAAGCGCTCCTCGACGGCGAGGGCGGCGTAGCGCGCAAAGGTGCGCGTTCCTTCGAGGGCGACCCGCATGTCCGCGCACTTGTGCCGGATCGCCTGGAAGCTGCCGATCGGCCGATCGAACTGAACGCGACCCTTCGAGTACTCCACGGTCATTTCGAGCAGTGCCTCCGAGACCCCGAGGCTCTCACCGCATTGCAGCACGACCGCGATCTGCAACGCGCGCTCCAGGTCCGCGCGGGCACTCGCGAGCGGCAGCCGTGCCTCGCCGCCGACCGAGACCGAGTCGAGCACGACCTCGGCGAGCGTCCGCGAGAGATCGAGCCCCGTGTGCGGGGTGATCCTCAGACCGGATGCCGACGCCGGCACGAGAAAGAGCGCCGGCCCCTGCTCGGTCCGCGCACTCACGAGGAAGAGATCCGCATCGACCGCGTCCGAGACGAGTCGCTTCGTCCCGGAGAGCGCCCAGCCGTCGCCGTCCGCCTTCGCCTGGAGCGCCACGTCGTCCGGGCCCCAGCCCCCCTCCGGCTCGTAGTGCGCCCAGGTCGCCGCACTCTCGCCGGCTGCGATCTTCGGCAGCCACACCGCGCGCTGGGCGTCCGACCCGAGCTCCGCGATGACCTTCGCGACCGCCGACGTCGAGAGCAGCAGACCCGGCTGGCAGAGTCGACCGTGCTCCTCGGCGAGGACCAACAGATCGACGAGCCCCAGACCGAGACCGTCGTGCTCCTCGGGGATCACGAGCGCCGTCCAGCCGAGCGCCGCAATCTCGCGCCAGAGCGCGCGATCGAAACGACCCACCTCGCCCATCTCGCGCACCTTGAGCATCGGCGACCGTTCGGCCAGGAAATGCCGACAGGTCTCGCGCAGCATCTCCTGCTCTTCACTGAAGCCGAAGTCCATGACGTTGTGCTCGCTCTCTTCTCCGCGCGCCGACGCGCGAGCCGATCGGGTGCAATACCGCTTAATCAGTTATACCATTTTCGAACTCTTCGCGAGAGGGAGGGGAGTAGAGGGATGGATCTCGAGTTCTCCGACGACCTGCAGAAGCTACGAGAGGAGGTGCGCGCCTTCGTCGCCGCCAAGGCGCCCGCGGTCAGTCGGAAGGCCGGCGTGCGCAGCCCCGAGCCGGAGGAGATTCCACTCTACCGCCAGTGGATGGCCGACCTCTTCGAGGCGGGATACCTCGGAGCGGGCTGGCCCGCCGAGTGGGGCGGACGTCCCGATCGCGACCCACTCGAGGATTTCGTGGTCGACGAGGAGCTCGCTCGCTCGAACGCGCCGCCGACGATCGGT
This sequence comes from Myxococcota bacterium, assembly GCA_965223565.1. Classification (GTDB taxonomy): domain Bacteria; phylum Myxococcota_A; class UBA9160; order UBA9160; family UBA4427; genus UBA4427. The sequence continues at coordinate 510,930 of CBDCWV010000017.1, forward strand.
GCCTTCGGCCTGGCCGCGGGTGCGCTCCTCGACTTCGGGACGCGCGAGCAGCAGGAGAAGTACCTGCCCCGCATGCGCAGCTCCGAGGACCTCTGGTGTCAGCTCTTCAGCGAGCCCGGCGCGGGCTCCGACCTCGCGTCACTCTCGACCAGGGCCAGCTGGAGCGGAGACGATGAGGTCTTTCTCGTCGACGGCCAGAAGGTCTGGAACACGAACGCGGAGGTCTCCGAGCTGGGATATCTGCTCGCACGAACCGACCCCGACGCCACCAAGCATGGCGGCATCAGTGCCTTCGTCGTCGACATGAAGGCACCGGGGATCGAGGTGCGGCCGCTGCGTGAGATGACGGGCACGAGCGACTTCAGCGAGGTCTTCTTCAACGGCGTGCGCGTCCCCGCCGAGAACATGATCGGCAAGCCCGGCGAGGGCTGGAAGGTCGCGACCCAGAGCCTGGTCCACGAGCGCGCGGGACTGGCGAGCCGCGTCGTTCGCGTCGAGCGCGCGCTCACGGACCTGGTCGACCTCGCAAAGCGCTGTCGTCGCGACGGACGACCGGCGACCGAGGACGCGGCGGTCCGACAGCAGCTCGCGAAGTTCCACGTGCGACTCCGCGCCTGTGGCTGGAGCAACTACGCGCGGCTCACGGCCCAGCTCCGCGGCGAGTTCCACGTCGAGGATGCGCCGATCGGCAAGATTCAGTTCAGCGAGCTCAATCTCGACATCGCCGAGTTCGCCCTCGAGCTGATGGGGCCCGAGGGCGTGCTCGTCGAGGGCGACCCGGCCTCACCGGAGGCGGGCCGCTGGCAGGACGAGTTCCTCTACGCCCGCGCCTACACGATCGCCGGGGGTGCGAACGAGGTCATGCGCAACATGATCTCCGAGCGCGGGCTTCAGATGCCGCGAGATCCGAAGGGGCGCTAGTCGGTTGGGCATCACCCTCGACGAGGACGAGATCCGGGATTTCCTCGAAGCGGGGCATACGGGCATTCTCACGACGCTTCGCCGCGATGGCTTTCCCGTCTCGCTGCCCACCTGGTACGTGGCGGACGGCGGGCGGATCTATCTCAATACGCCCGCCCGGACCAAGAAGCTCGCCCGCATCCGCCACGACCCACGCGCCTCGTTCCTCGTCGAGTCGGGGCTCGCCTGGGCCGAGCTCAAGGCCGTGATGCGCTACGGGCGCATCCACGAGGTCGAGGACGAGGCGCTCCGCGAACGGATCGATCGACTCCTGAAGGAGAAGTACCGCGCGTTCCGCACCCAGCGCGCGCATCAGCCGAGCGCGACCCGGCGCCACTACGCGAAGGGCGTGATGCTCTGCTTCGTGCCCGAGGGCGACCCGGTCACGTGGGACAATGCGAAGCTACGAATGCGCTGATCGCGGTCCGGTGGGCGGCTCATCCCCGTTGATTCGTCGCAGCTCTTCCACCTCGTTGCGAAGGACGGCCATGGCGTCCTCGCCCGGCGGCGTCGGCAGCTCGACGGGTCCCGTCTCGCGTGAGGGCAGCAGCACCTTCGCCGTCCCCGGAGTCAGCACGAGTCCCCGCTGGTTCTCGATGTGGATCTCGAGCAGGACCTCGGCGCCTTCGTCCGTCCGCTGTTTGTCGACGACCTTGCCGTGGAGCCAGTTCGTATCGCCGGCGAAGTTGAACTTACGATGCTGGACGTGGAGATCGCGCAGCCAGGCGTCGTCTCCCATCCAGTTCGTCACGAGATGGGCGAGGAAGGTCTCGCGGATCGCGCCGTAGTCGTAGATCGTGCTGGCGCCGACCTGGTGCGCCCAGTCCTCCTCCCAATGCATGCGCTGGACGATGTCCCAGACGTTCAGCTTGTTGCGCGTGTAGAGGCCCGGCGTCGATTGGCGCGTCTCGTACGCGAGTCGGTGGGCGTAGGTCGGAAAGGACTGACCGAAGCCCGCATGAAAGAGGATCAGGTCGGTCACCCGGATGGGGCCCTTGACCATGCGAGGCAGCATCTCTCCGACCTCGACGTCTTCCCAGTAGCGCGGCTCGGCGCCGCGGCGGGTCTCGAGCTCGTTCGCATAGCACTCGTCGATCTCGGCGAGCTGCTCGTCGGAGTAGGGCTCGGGAATCGGCTGCGGCTCCTTCACCTCCGAGACCGGACGCCGTTCGCCGCGGATCCACATGCCGCGCATCAGGGTCACGACCTCTTTGTCCTGGTTGTAGCTGACGAAGGAGGTCGTCTCGTGGACCGCGCGGCCGCCCCAGGAGCTGCGCTTGTCGGCGATGCCCGTCTTGGCTTCCTTGCGATAGATGCGATCGCCGAGCTTCATGGGGCGGAAGAACTGATAGTGGACGTCCGCCTGCAGCGAGCCGACGCCGCGAAGTGGATCGCCCCGGAGCTTCTTCGCGATCTCGGGTCTGAGCTGACCCGGCGGCTCGAGGTCCCCGACGAAGGTCCAGAACATCGTCGGCGCGGCGATCAACGTCCCCCAACGCGTCTTGGCTGCGTAATCCGGGTCGGTATAGAGGGGATTCGTGTCGCCGTAGCCGTTCACGAAGTGGCGTGAGGTGTCGATCGAGACCTCGACGTTGAAGCCCGTGCTCTTCGGCCGCCAGCTCTGGCGAACCTCATCCGGAATCGGGAGATAGCTGTCGGGCTCGAGATCGAGCCCGAGTCGCTCCCTCAGAGCGGCGACGCGCTCGTCGGTGATCTTGCCGTAGTCGGGATCGCGCATGGGCGGCTCCGTCGGGTTCCGGGGGGATTCGAATCGTATAGACGATTCGATCCACGCCCGCTACTCGCGCGCCTCGCCCTCGTCACTCGCCCGGCCGGTCGACTCAGAAATCCGTGCCCCCGTCGATGTTGATCGTCGCGCCGGTCATGTACCGCGCTCGGTCCGAGAGCGCGAAGGCCATCAGGTCCGCCACGTCCGTCGGCCGACCGACTTCGCGTGTCGCGACGGGCATCTTCCACTCCTCGAACATCACGTGCTCGAGCGCCTCTTCGAGTGGCAATCCGTATTGCTTCGCCGCCTCGCGTCGCCGCTCCTCGAGCTGCTCGGTCTCGATCGCGCCGGGGCAGATGCAGTTCGCCCGGATGCCCTGGGCACCGTAGGTCTTCGCCACGTTCTTCGTGAAGTTGACGAGCGCCGCCTTGAGTGAGGCGTAGGCGAAGAGGAAGGGCTTCGGCGCGCGAGTCGAGTAGGCGGCCGTGGTCACGAGCTGCCCCCCACCTTGCTCGAGCAGATGGGGCAGGATCGCGCGACAGCTCCGAACCTGACTCATCAACACGTCCTGGAAGTTGATCTCCCAGTCGTCATCGGTCATTTCGAGCAGCGTGCCATTGTGGTCGGTCGAGCCCGGCGTCGTGAGCAGCCCGCGAATCCGGCCGAGCTCGCCGATCGACTGCTCGACGGCCTGCTCGATCTCCCCCCGCCGGCTCGCGTCGGCGGCCAGGCCGATCGCACGCACGCCGAATTCCTCGGCGAGCGCGGCTGCGCGCTCCTTCGAGGTCGGGCCGCGACTCACGATTGCGACGTTCGCCCCGTCCTCGGCGAGACGGCGTGCCGCCTGCCAACCCATCCCCTTCGATCCACCGACGACGACGTAGGCGTTGCCCCGGAATCCGAGATCCATGGCGTTCCCTCCTCTTTCGCGGTGCGATTCGGGCATCTGCGCGAATATCGTGCCTCAGCGCCGGACTCGCATCACCGTCATTTCGAGCCCTTTGACCAGGACGTTGCGAAGCTCGCGTGGATCGACGACCTCGTCGACGCCCAACCGATCCGCCAGACCATAGGGGCCGCCGCGCTGGGCCCGCTCGATCTTCTCGCGCGTCTCGTCGTCGAGCTTCGCCGTCTTGCCACCGCTCTGGGCGGGCATGGTCGCGATGTTCGCGCTCGGGAGCGCCAGAGAGAGCGTCTGCAGATCATGGGGCATATGCGCCATGGTAACGAGGCCGAAGCCGAAGCCCTTGCGCATCAGCACGCTGATCTTGGGCGTCTCGAGCCGGCGACTCGCGAGGTACATGCGGCCGCCCCATTTGAGGATGCCCTCGCGCTCGGAACGCGGCCCGGCCATCACGCCCGGATTGTCGAGCAGAAAGACGATCGGTCGGCCGAAGGTGCCGCAGGTCTCGATGAAGTCCGTGGCCTTGATCGCTCCGGACGCTTCGAGCGCCCCGCCGCGGTGGGCGGGATTGTTGGCGACGAAGCCGACCGACCGGCCGCCGAGATGCGCGAGGCCGACGACGATCGACTTTCCGTAGTCCGGCTGGACCTCGAGGAAGCGTGCCTCGTCGACCAGCACGCGAATCACGTCGCGCACGTCGTAGGGCTCGCGCGAGCTCGGCGGGATGATCTCGAGCAGCTCGTCCGTCCGCCGCTCGCCCGCATCCGCGCCGTCGCGACGCGGGGCCGGCACGTGCCGACTCGAGGGGAAATAACCGAGGTACTGCCGCGCGAGGGCGATCGCGGCGGCGTCGTCCTCCGCCAGGTTGTGGACGCTGCCCGCGATCGCGACGCAGACCTCGGGCCCACCCAGCTCTTCCTTCGTGACGTCCTCGCCCGTCGCAGCCTTCACGAGCGGAGGTCCGCCGGTGAAGAGGGTCGCGCTCTTCGTCATGACGACGAAGTCGGAGAGCGGAGCCGCGAGCGCACCGTGCCCCGCCGAGGCCCCGAGTACCAGACACACGACGGGTACCTCACCCTTGGCATCGGCCATCGGCTCGAGGTCGTTCGGCGTACGGGCCGGCGTGCCGGTTCGCTTGCCCATGCGTGCCCCGGCACCTTCGAGCATCCAGACGAGCGGCAGCCCTTCCTGCACGGCGAGCTCGGCGACGCGGTAGCGCTTGTAGTGTCCGCCCGCGCCGCTCGCTCCGGCCATGATCGTGAAGTCCTCGGCGCCCGCCAGCACGGGCCTTCCATCCACCCGGCCAAAGCCGCATACGAAGCCGTCGGCCGGTAGATCGGACTTGTTCCCGACCAGACTGCCCAGCTCGGAGAAGCTCCCGGGATCGAAGAGCGCCTCGATCCGCTGTCGAACGTCGAGCTTTCCGCGCGCATGCATCACACGCTCGACCTTCTCGGCACCCCCCATCTGCTGCGAGCGCTCTCGTGCCTGCGCGAGCCGTTCGAGCCAAGGCGTCCAATCCGCCCGGATTCGCGCGCGCTTCTTGCGCCCCTTCTTCGATCGTTCGTCGTCTTTCACGCTTGGATGATCCTCTCGTGCGCGCGGCGCTGGAACGCTCTGCCCGCGCCACTCTTTCGGTCGCTGCCCCTAGTGCTAGCGCCCACTGAATTCCGGCGCGCGCTTCTGGCGGAACGCAGCGAGCCCTTCCTTGAAGTCGGCCGTTCGGATCGCGAGCTCTTCGGCGTAGGACTCGTTCTCGAGCGCCTCGGCCAGGCCCGTCTCGCCGGCGCGATGGATCAGCGACTTCGTCAGACCGAGCGAGATCGTGGCAGCCGAGGCGAGACGCTCGACCAACGCCTCGACGCAGGCTTCGAATCCGGCATCGGCGACGACCTCGTGCACGAGTCCCCACTCGGCGGCCTGCGTCGCGCCGACCGGCTCGCCGAGCAGCAACATGCGCCGGGCGCGCGCCAGACCGACCAGTCGCGGCAGGATCCAGCTCGAGCCGCTATCGGGCGTGAGTCCGCGCTCGACGAAGGGCTCGACGAATCGCGCCGACTCGCCGGCGACGACGAAGTCGGCAGCCAGCGCCAGATTGCAGCCGAATCCCGCGGCATGACCGCGCACCCCGGCGACGATCGGTAGTGGACTCTCGTGCATCGCGCGGATCGCGCGATGGGCCGCGCGGGCCAGACCCCGAACCATATGGCCCGTCCGCGGTCGCTCGCCACCGGGGGGATTCGACGCCTCGAGATCGGCGCCGGCGCAGAAATGGTCGCCCGCTCCCGTGATCAGCACGACGCGGACGGCTTCGTCGTCAGCCGCCTGCTCCATCACGTCGGCCAGCGCGCGGAACTCGAGCGAGGTCAGCGCGTTTCGCCGCTCCGGCCGCTCGATCCGCAGATGCAGCACGGCTCCCTGGCGCCAGCGTGCCAGCGCGGCGTCTCCGACCCGCCTCGACTCATCGGTCGTCATGTCCTCTCCCTCGTGGCGCGGCGGCGTTGCGGCCCGACGAGCGACGTGCGACGACTACCATACAGCGGATCGGGTCGGGAGCCGACGAACGAGCAAGCGCGTCCCGGCGAAGAACAGGAGGTGGGCGATGTCGTCGCTCCCGATCGAAATCGGCCTCAACATCGTCTGGGTCCGGCCCGAGCTCGTGGTCGAGTTCGCCCAGCGGGCCGAGGCGCTCGGCTTCGAATCCGTCTGGTCCGGCGAGCATATCGGCCTCCCCAGGACGCCGGACTGGTGGCATGGCTACCCTGCCGCGCAGGCCGCCCGCGCGGCCGGCGAGCCCTTCACGGAGGACGACGTCTCCTTCGGGCCCGACAGCATTTTCCTCGACCCGATGGTCGTCCTCGCCCACCTCGCCGCGGCCACGAAGAAGGTCCGGCTCGGGATCGGGATCTACCTGCTCGCGTTACGTGACCCCGTGCTGATCGGCCGCACGATCGCCTCCCTCGACGTGCTCTCGGGCGGTCGGCTCGATCTCGGAATCGGTCTCGGCTGGACCCCGGACGAGTACCACTACACGAACAACGTGTGGGAGACGCGGGGCCGGCGCATGGACGAGATGATCCGCTGTCTGCGCACGCTATTCGAGCAGGAGAGCCCGGAGTTTCACGGCGAGTTCTTCGACTTTCCGCGGATCGGCTTCCAGCCCAAGCCGATCCAGCGTCCGCTTCCGATCCACGTGGGTGGCGGCACGCCGGCGGCCCTGCGCAGGGCCGCCCGACTCGGCAACGGCTGGTACGGCATGCAGGATCCGTCGCTCTTTCCGCAGCTGCGCGACGAGCTCGCGAAATCAGGACGCGATCCCGACGCGTTCGAGATCTCGATGATCACGCTCGGTGGGCCGCTCTCACCCGATCGACTCGAGGAGCTCTCGGAGCTCGGAGTCGGGAGAGTCGTCGTGACCCCCTGGCCGGGACGCAAGGTCGCCGAGGTCGGCCGCGAGGGCCTCGATGAGGTCGAGCGCTACGCCCGCGAGATCGGACTCACATGACGGGTTGATCCGCCTTCCGTGCGACCCGTAGGACCCGAACGACGACCGTCGCCGACGGCGATGACGAGGATACGTTCGATGCCGAGGTCGAGGCCGAGAGATCGTCCGACGCCCTACGCCTGGTACGTATTGTGGGTGTTATTCGCCGTCAACACGGTCAACTTCGTCGACCGCCAGATCCTCGCGATCCTGCAGGAGGGCATCCGCGAAGACCTCTCGCTCTCGGACACCCAGCTCGGCTTCCTTCAGATGGGGTTCTCGACGTTCTACGTCGTCGCGGGCTTCCCGATCGCCTGGCTCGCGGATCGTGGCACGCGGCGCTCGATCATCGCCATTGGACTCGCGCTCTTCGGCGCTGTGACCTCGCTCTCGGGTGCCACGCAGTCCTTCGTTCAGCTGGCAGCGGCACGAATCGGCGTGGGGGTCGGCGAGGCCTCGGTTGGACCCGCCGCCGGGTCGATGCTCGCCGACTACTTCCCACTCTCGCGCCGCTCGAGCGCCTTCGCCGTCTATTCGAGCGCGATCCACGTCGGGATCTTTCTCGGCTTCGCGCTGGGCGGTTGGATCGCCCACGAATACGGCTGGCGCTTTGCGTTCCTGATCGCCGGTCTGCCAGGCGTCGTCCTGGCGATCGTCGTGCGCACTACGGTGCGCGAGCCGACGCGCGGTGCGATGGATCCCACCCGCGCGCCGGCCGTGGCACCGCCGGTGCGACAGATCCTCGCGCTCCTGTGGCGACGCCGCTCCCTGCGCCACCTCGCCGTCGCCAACATGGCGTCTACGATGGCCGGTGCATCGATCTTCGCCTGGGGTCCCTCCTACCTGATCCGCAGCCACGGGCTCGACAAGGCCGAGGTGGGGCTATGGATGGGACTGCTGACCGGCGGCGGCGGCCTCGTCGGTACGCTCGCGGCGGGCTGGCTGACCGATGCGCTGCAAGCGCGCAGCGCCCGCTATTTCTTCTGGGTGCCCGCCGCGGCCGCACTGCTCTCGATCCCCCCAGCGATGGGGTTCCTGCTCTGGCCCGACGGGCGGAGTGCAATCTGGTTCATCGGACCCTTCGTGCTCTTCACGGGCATGTACCTGGGACCCGTCGCCGCGATCACCCAGACGCTCGTGCCCCAACGGATGCGCGCACTCGGCAGCGCCGTCCTGCACACCTTCACGGCCCTGGTCGGGACCGGGCTGGGTCCCCAGCTCGTGGGAATCGCGAGTGATCTGCTCGAGCCCCGCTACGGTGAGAAGAGCGTGGGTGTCGCTCTGCTCGGACTGTCGCTGGTCGTCTACGTCTGGAGCACATGCCATTATCTGGCCGGGGCGCGACACGTCGAGCGGGACCTGGCGGAGTCGGGCTTCGCCGCGATGCCGATGGAGGTCGAGACGCGATGAGCCTCGTGGGCCGAACGGTGCTGGTCGTCGGAGCGTCCTCGGGCATGGGGCGGGGCACGGCGATCGCGATGGCCCAGCGTGGTGCCGACGTCGTCTTCGCAGCGCGCCGCCGCGATCTGCTCGAGGAAGCGGTGAAAGAGGCCGGCTCGGGCCATGTCTTGGAGATCGACGTGTGCGATCCGACCAGCATCGAGTCCGCCGTCTCGATCGCGGTCGATCGAATCGGCCCGCTGGACGCCCTCCTCTACACGCCGGGGATGTCGATCATCTCGCGTCTCCGCGCCATGACCGCCCGGAAGTGGAACGACATCCTCGCCGTCAACCTGATCGGTCCCAACCTGGTCATCGCGGCCGCCTTGCCCCATCTGGCCGCGAGTGCCGTCGTCGCGGTCGTGTCCTCGGACTCCTCGGCCCAGCCGCGACATTCCCTCGTCCCTTACGGCTGCTCGAAGGCCGCGCTCGAAGCCGCGATGGAGGGGTGGCGGACCGAGGAGGTGGGCGGACGTCGCTTCGTGACGCTCGTGCTCGGACCGACGCGGCCTTCGGACTTCGGACGGGACTTCGATCCGAACGAGTTCGCCTCGCTCTTTCCCTACTGGCAGCGCCAGGGCTTCCGAACCGGCTCCCTCGCGACGCCCGAGGTCGGCGCCTATCTGGCAGAGAGCTTTGGCTTCATGCTGGCACACCCGGACTTCGGCTACGAGACGATGCTGCTCCGCGCGCCCGAGCCAGACGAAGCGGTGAGCGACTACGGAACCGGACTCGGCGGGTCCGATCCATCCGACTAGCACGCGCTCAGCCCGACGCGCTCCCCGGTTCCTGGAAGCGCCGAATCATCCGATCGAGCCGCCGCCCGATCCCTTCGGCCGCGCGGCGCTGGCGCTCGTCCCGGAGTCGACCATCGGCGTCGAAGAGATCGTCTGAGATATAGAACACGTCGCCACTGGGAATCACGATGCACTCGAGCCCGCAGAGCAGTCGCCGCAGGTCGGCGACCGCGCCGTGACCGTTCCCCTCGTAGCAGGCGCTGGCGCACGCGACGAACTTGTAGGTGAAGTTGTCGAGCGGCGACTCGCCCGGCGCGAGCCGGGTCAGCCAATCGATCGCGTTCTTCAGCATGCCCGGGATGCTGCGGTTGTATTCGGGCGTCGCCACGAGCCAGCCATCCGCCCAGCGGAAATGCGTCTTGAGTCGAAGCAGCCCGTCGGGCATCGGCACGTCGTGGGGCGGCCCGATCCGGCCGCCCGCGTCGTGCAGTCGGTGCGGGTCACCGTTCACCGCGTCGTAGACATCCGCGTCGTAGACCGGGAGCGGGTACTCCTTGAGGTCGAGCACGCGCACCTCGGCGCCGGCGCCCTCCGCACCGGCCGCCATGTTGCGGGCGAGCTTCTTGTTCTGCGAATCCGCCCGCAGGCTACCGGCGAAAGCGATGATCCGGGGAGCGCGCTCCATCATGTCATACACCTCGATCTTGCAACGCTGATCATGCCCTGCGGTCGCGCTCTCTGGCTGCGAGCGCGCCGCTCGCGACGTCCTGGAAGCGCACGCCCCGCTGCATGATCTCGCGTACCTGCTTCGCGAAGCCGAGCGACTCCTCCTTCGAGAGATCGAGCGTGCGAGACAGATGCGCCTGCGTGGTGCGCACGCCCGAAGGGCTCATCTCCGCGATCGCCCGGGCCATCGACATCGCCTCTTCGAGGAGTCGCTCGGAGGGCACGACCCGGTTCGCGAGCCCGAGTCGAACGGCCTCGTGGCCATCGACGACCATGCCCGTCAGGATGATCTCACGCGCCTTCGCGAGGCCAACGAGTCGGGGCAGGCGCGTGCTCGCACCCCAGCCTCCGATACCCGCGCCGAGCCGCTTCAAGTGCCAGTCGCTGATCTGTGCCCGCTCGCCCACCACCCGGAGATGACACGCCATCGCGATCTCGAGTGCCCCCGTCGTACAGACGCCATCGACCACCGCAATCGAGGGCTTCCAGCAGTCGTCGATCAGGTTCGTGAGTCGGAAGCCCGGATTGCCCGGCGGCGCCTCACCAGCCTCGGCCTCCTTGAGATCGTCGCCGGCACTGAAGCAGGGCCGACCGTCGGAACGCGGCGCACCAGTCACGAGGAAGACGTGGATGTCGTCGTCCCGCTTGATCGCACGCACCGCCTGGATGAGCTCCGCCAGCAGGGCGCCATTCAGCGCGTTCATCCGATCCGGCCGATTCAGACGCAGGATCGCGATCGGTCCCTCGCGTTCGACGTCCAGCACGTGCTCGCTCATGCGATTGCCTCCCCGCGCGGCGATGCGACCGAGCGCCGAATCGCCGCGCCGTCTCCTGAATTCACTCCATGATCCCGAGGCGCGTTGCGATCGCGTCCTGCCAGCCTCGCTCGAGGTCTGCTTCGAGGTCGGCCGAGAGCCGGTCGACGAGCGTCCCCACGCTGGGAACGTCCTCGACGAGACCGGTGCTGTGGCCGCCGCTCCAGACGGTCTTCCACGCGGAAACGCCCTCGGGCAGATTCGGACGGTGCCTCGCGTGGGGTCGGGGCAGGTCGTCGGGGTCGAGACCGTTGGCCACGAGGGAGGGGCGCAGCCAGTTCGCGGTGAGGCCCGCGATCGCGTCGGTCTCGATCACGTCCTTCGTGGCCGCGTCGACGAGCATCTGCTTGTACGCGTCGGGCGCCAGGGACTCGTGCGTCGCGATGAATCGCGTGCCCATGCAGACGAGATCCGCACCGAGTGCGAGCGCGCCTCGTATTCCGGCCGGATCGGCGATTCCTCCGGCCAGCACGATCAGCCCGTCGAAGCGCGCGCGAACCTGGGGCAGGAAGGAGAACGGCGACAGAGACCCGTTGTGCCCGCCCGCGCCCGCACAGGTCAGCATCAGCCCGTCCACCCCCGCGGCCATCGCCTTCTCGGCGAAGCGAAGCGTCGTCACGTCGTGAACGATCCGGCCTCCCCAGGCGTGGACACGCGCCACCAATTCGGTCGGGTCGCCGATGCTGCTCAGGACGAGGGGCACCCGGGCCGACGCGCACAGCTCGACGCGCTCGCAGTAGCCCGGCCGATCGATCGTGTTGGCGTTCACATTGACACAGTAGGGCGCGAAGCCCTCGCCGCGATCGACGCACGTGCGCCGCTCTGTCTCCATCGCCTCGAGCCACGCGCGCAGCTCGTTCTGATCCCTGGGATTCGCGAGCTGAAACGAGCCGATCACGCCCGCGGCCGAGCACGCCCGCGCCAGGGAGTGGGAAGACACGCGGAACATCGGCGCTTGCAGAACGGGCAGGCGCAGGGCTCGGAACGACGCGGCCAGCCGCCGCGCCGCGAGCCCGGAATTCGTTTTCGTCGGCATGTGCTCAGCAGACACAAATCGTCTCAATGATTTGACTATATCGCAGCCAGCCGGTTAGACTCGTGGTATCCACCAGGAGCCCCCCATGCCGGATCTGGTCCTGCGCCGGCTCGAAGACGGCATCGGCATCGTCAGCCTGAACCGCCCCGAGCGACACAACGCGATCGACGACGAGATGAGCGAGGCCCTGCGAGAGGCGATGGATTGGGCCATCGAGTCGCCCGATGTCCGTTGCATCCTGCTGCGCGGCGAAGGCAAGTCCTTCTGCTCCGGTCGCGACACGACGGTGCTCGGCCATCGCGCCCGCGACGAGAGCGACTACGTGTTCGTGCGCCGGGCCCAGGACGGCAAGCTCCGACAGCTCGACGCGGCCAAGCCGATCGTCGCGGCCATGCGGGGCCACGCGATCGGCGGGGGCTTCGAGCTGGCGCTCGGCGCCGACATCCGGCTGGCTGCGACCGACGTGAAGATGCGGCTGCCGGAGATTGATTTCGGGATCCTGCCGGATACGGGCGGCACCCAGCTCCTCACCCTGCTGATCGGCCCCTCGAAGGCGAAGTACTACACGATGACCGGCGAAGTGATCGACGGCGAGCAGGCACACGCCTGGGGGATCGTCGACTGGCTGGTCGAGCCCGAAGCCCTCGACGACACGGCGCTCGAGATCGCCAGGAAGATCGCCGCCGGCCCACCGCTGGCCGTGGCGATGGCCAAGCAGCTCGTCGATCAGTTCCACGGCGAGACCATTCGACGCGGTGTCCGCGCCGAGCTGATCGCGCAGACGACGCTCTTCAAGAGCGAAGACTATCAAGAGGCGCGCGCCGCGCGGCGCGAGAAGCGCGCGCCGAAGTACAAGGGGAAGTAGCGACCATGGCCCTCTCGGAGCCGCCGCCGCTCGGCACGCCGATGCTGCCGCCGGGTACGTTCGAAAACGACGTCATCGTGGTGACCGGCGGCGGTACGGGGATCGGTCGCGCGATCGCGGCGGAGTTCGCGCGGCTGGGCGCGGGCGTCGCGATCGCGAGCCGCAAGGAAGAGCACCGCAAGAACGGTGTCGCAACGGTCGAGCAGGCGGGTGGTCGCGGCTTCGGCGTCGAGCTCGACGTGCGCGACCCCGACGGGATCGCGCGGGCCTTCGACGCGATCGAGTCCGAGCTCGGACCGATCAGCCACCTGATCAACAACGCGGCGGGTAACTTCCCCGCCGCTGCCGAGACGATGAGCCCGAATGCCTGGCGCTCGGTCGAACAGATCGTGCTCGACGGCACCTTTTTCTGCTCGACGGAGTTCGCCCGCCGCCGGCTCGCGGCAGGCGGCGGCGGATCGGTCGTGAACATCGGCGCCACCTACTCCTGGACCGGCGGCCCCGGGCATGCGCACTCCGCGGCGGCCAAGGCGGGCGTCTGGAGTCTGACGATGTCGCTCGCCGTCGAGTGGGCACCGGACGACATTCGGGTGAACGGTCTGGTGCCCGGCCTCTTCCCGCATGACGACCATCCCGCCGCGCTTCGTGCGCGGAGCGAGGGCGTCACGGAAGAGCAGAAGGCCGGGCGCATTCCGGCTGGGCGGGTCGGTCGTTTGCACGAGCTCGGCTGGGCCGCGACCTACCTCTGCTCACCCTTCGCCGCCTATCTGACCGGTCACTGGCTCGTGCTCGACGGCGCGAACTGGCTGCGGCGCAACGTCATCATGCCCGACTTCACACCCGTCCGGGACACGCTGCCCCAGCGCCCCACCTGAGGAATCGCCGCATCCATGGATCTACTCCCCGACGAAGCGCAGCAGGAGATCATCGACCAGACGGCCGCCTTCCTCCTCGAGGCGATGCCGATCGATCGGCTGCGCAGCCGCGACGAGGCCGCGGGGCGCCCCGACGACGCGACCTGGGCGCAGATCGCGGAGCTCGGCTGGTTCGGCCTGGCGATCGACGAGGATCGCGGCGGCGTGGGCTTCACGCTGGCCGAGCAGGCCTTGCTGTTTCGTGAGGTCGGGCGGTGCGTCGGATCCGTCTCACTGCTGGCGACCGCGCTGGCCGCGCACCTGGCAGCGGCCGCGGGCGAGCAGGCACTCCTGGCGGAGCTCGTCGCCGGACAGAAGCGAGTCGGCTGGGCGGAGGCGATCGCCCCGCATCCGCACGGCGGCCCGGGCGGAGCCGAAGCGACCAGAATCGCAGGCCGCTTCCAGGTCTTCGACGGAGCCGGAGTGGCCCTCTGGCTCGCGATCGGGCCGAGCGGTGCGGTGCTGATCGATCCCGCGACGGCCACGCGCAGCGAGCCGAAGCCCTGCCTCGACGAGTTCACCTCGCTCGCCCACGCCGACCTCGAGGGCGCGCCTGCTGTCGTCGCGGCGGGTGCGGACGCCGGTCTGTTCGAGCGCGCGGCCGGACTGACCGCCGCGATGCTCGTAGGGCTGAGCGAGGCCGCGCGCGATCAAGCTGCAACCTACGCCCGGGAACGCGTCCAGTTCGGCAAGCCGATCGGCGTCTTCCAGGCGATCAAGCACCCCTGCGCCGACATGGCCGTTCGCTGCGAGGCGGCCTGGAGCCAGACGGCCTACGCCGCGCTGGCGCTGCGCGATGGGCATGACGATGCCGCGTTCCAGATCGCCACGGCGAAGAGCCTGGCGGGCGACGCGGCGAAGGAGAACGCCGCGGCGAATCTCCAGGTCCACGGTGGCTACGGCTTCACGATCGAGTACGACGCCCACGTCCTGGTGAAGCGAACGCACGTCCTGAACGCAATCGCCGGGACACCGCGCTTTCATCTGCGGCGCGTGCTGGAGGCGCCGGCGGCGGCCTAGCCGATCGACCCCGACCACGAGGCAAGACGAGGATCGACGATGGATCTCGAAGTCACTCCCGAAGACCGCCGCTTCCGAGAGGAGGTCCGGACCTGGCTCGAGGAGAACAGACCCGGGGAGTCACGACCGCGCGACGAGGCCGACGCCCGCCCCTACGACCTCGCCTGGCAGCGCGCGCAATACGAGGGCGGCTGGGCCGGTGTCTCCTGGCCGAAGGAGTACGGCGGCCGCGGCCTCTCCCTCGTGCAGCAGATGATCTGGTACGAGGAGTACGCCCGGGCCGATGCCCCCTACATCGGCTGCTGCTTCGTCGGCATCAACCATGCGGGGCCGACGTTGATCACGCGGGCGACCGACGAGCAGAAAGCCTTCCACCTGCCACGCATCCTGAAGGGCGAAGCGGTCTGGTGCCAGGGCTTCTCGGAGCCGGGCGCGGGCTCGGACCTGGCAGGCCTCCAGTGCAAGGCCGAGATCGACGGCGACGATCTCGTCGTGAACGGACAGAAGATCTGGACCAGCTTCGCGGACGTGGCCGACTATCAGGAGCTGCTGGTCCGAACCAACGACGAGGGACGCAAGCACCACGGCATCACGTGGGTGATCGGTGACATGCATTTGCCGGGGATCGAGGTCCGACCGATCCACACGATGGACGGCATGGCCGAATTCTGCGAGGTCTTCTACAAGGACGTCCGAATCCCGCTCGCGAACGTCGTCGGCGAGGTCGACGACGGTTGGAGTGTCGCGATGTCGACACTCGGATTCGAGCGCGGCACGGCATTCATGGCCCGACAGGTCGCAGCCGCCCGAAACGTCGAACGCCTGATGGAGATCGCGAAGCGCACACCCTCCCCTTCCGGCCGCGGCACGGCCTTCGAGGACGAGGGAATCGCCCAGCGCCTCGCCAAGCTGCGAACCGAGGTCACGGCGATGCGCGCGATGACCGTGACGAGCGTCTCGCGCGCACGCCGCAGCCCAGTGCCGGGACCCGAGGGCTCGATCCTCAAGATCTTCCTCGCCGACATCGACATGCGTCTGCGCGCGCTGGGCATGGAGATCCTGGGCGCCGACGGTCTCGTGCTGGGCGAGACGGCCGAGGCATGGCCCAACACGTACCTTCGTTCCTATGCCTCGAAGATCGGCGGCGGGACGTCGGAGATCCAGCGCAACATCGTGGGCGAGCGGGTGCTCGGCCTGCCCAAGGACCGCTAGCGCCGAGCGCACCGCGATCCAGGATGAGAGGAGAACGACATGAAGATGGAAGACATGGTCATCGCGAGCGTCGACGACCATCTGGTCGAGCCGCCGGACATGTTCAAGCACCACCTCCCCGCCGACGTCGAACAGCCACGCGTGGTCGAGATCGACGGCGGTGCCGAGATCTGGGCCTGGGGCGACACGAAGGTGATCAACATCGGACTGAACGCCGTCGTCGGTCGACCCAAGAACGAGTGGGGGATGGAGCCCGCCCGATTCTCCCACATGCGAAAGGCCGCCTACGACGTCGATGCGCGGGTCGACGACATGAACGTGAACGGCAACTTCGCGAGTCTCTGCTTCGGCACCTTCATCAAGTTCGACGGCAGCACCTTCCTCGAGCCCGCGAAGCGGGATCCGAAGAACGCCTATCGCGTGCTCCAGGCGTACAATGACTGGCACATCGACGAGTGGTGCGGCGCCCATCCCACGCGCTTCATCCCCCTGGCCAATCTCCCCTTCTGGGATCCCGCGCTCTGTGTCGAAGAGATCCGGCGCGTCGAGGCCAAGGGCTGTCACGCGGTCACGTTCCCGACCAACCCGGCGGGCTACGGCCTGCCCAGCATCCACGACGAGTGCTGGGAGCCACTCTGGACGGTGTGCAACGACCAGCAGATCGTCCTCAACTGTCATATCGGCACGGGCAGCGCTCCACCCCATCCTTCGCTCGACTCGCCGATCGAGGCCTGGATTACCGGCATGCCGATCTCGATCGCCAACGCCGCGTCGGACTGGATCACCCTCGAGGCCTTCCAGCGTTATCCCGACCTCAAGATGGCGCTCTCCGAAGGCGGCATCGGCTGGGTTCCCTACCTGCTCGAACGGGCGGATTTCACGAACCGCCATCACGGTGCCTGGACCAACAAGAGCTACGGCAGCCAGAAGCCCTCGGATGTGTTCCGCGACCACATCATCACGTGCTTCATCGAGGACGACTTCGGCCTCGCCAACCGCTATGCGATCGGCATCGACAACATCACCCTCGAGGTCGACTACCCGCACTCGGACTGCCTCTGGCCCGATTATCCGGAGGGCCTCTGGCGCAGCATCCAGAGCGTGCCGGGCGGCATCCCGGACGACGAGATCGACAAGATCACCCACCAGAACGTCCTCCGGCTCTATCGCTTCGACGGAATGGAGCAGGCCGGCGGTCGCGATCGGTGTACGGTCGGCGCGCTTCGCGAGCTCGGCGCGAACGTCGATACGAAGGAGGTCTCGCTCGCAGGCAAGGCGCCGCGTGCCTATGCCCCGGGCAAGGTCGTGACCTCCGGCGACGCACTCGCCGCACTCGGAGGCTAGACCCGGATGGGTGACCGACGATGGGGGCTTCCCTTTCCGGGTAGCGAGATCGCAGCCGACGCCGAGCGCGCCGGGGCCGAGGCGTTCTGTGTCGGCGAGTTCGCGAATCGCGACGCCTACGTGTCGCTCGCCCAGGCAGTCGGGCAGACCGAGCGCGCCCGCATCGGCACCGCGGTCGCCTACGCCTTCACGCGGAGCCCCTGGGCGCACGCGGCCTCGATTCGGCAGCTCGCGAACGTCGCGCCGGACCGGATCTTCCTGGGTCTCGGCGCCGGCACACGCCGCATGAACAGCGACTGGTTCGGGACCGAGTTCCAGCCCGTGCTCTCCCGGATGGAAGAGCTGATCGGTGCGATCCGCGCCTTTCTCACGGCCGAGAACATGAAGACGGTCCGTTTCGCGGGCCAGCACTACCGGATCGAGGCCGCCATCCAGGCACCCGTCATGGGCCCGCTCGACGTGCCGATCCTGATCGGAGCCTTCAATCGCGGAATGCTCGGCGTCGTCGGGCGCGTGGCCGACGGCGTGATCGGTCATGGCCTCTTCACCGATCGCTACTGGGACGAGCGCGTGAATCCGCGGCTCGAGGAGTCGGCTCGCAAGGCGGGTCGCGACCCGGCCGATCTGGCGCGCTGGGGCTGGCTGATCACCTCGATCGACGACGACGACCCGAAGCGCGCCGCGACCGATGCACGTCGCATGATCGCGTTCTACCTGACCGTCAAGACCTATGACTCGTTGGTCGAGCTGCACGGCTGGGAGGAGCCCGTCGCGGCGATCCGCAAAGCCTTCCGCAAGGGCGACACCGATGCGATGGCGGAGGCCGTGACGGACGAGATCCTCGACGCGATCGCGATCTACGGGACGCTCGCGGAAGCGCGCCAGCGGCTCGCCGCGCGCGCGAGCCTGCCGGAGCTCTGCTTCTCGAGCGCGCCCTCCTTCCTGGTCTCAGAACGCAGGAAGGGGCGCTACGCGCGTGGATCGATCGCCCTGCTGGGCCAAGCCAGCTAGCCCGACGGAAAAGGGGTCTCAACATGCGACTCGGACTCGTGATCAACAACAATGGCGCTCCGGCCTCCGAGGCGGTTCCACGTATGGCGCGGGAGGCCGAAACGCTCGGCTACGATTCGCTCTGGGTCACGGACCACGTGATCGGCGTCAATTCGTTCAACCCCGTCTATGGTGCGACCTGGATGGAGCCCGTGACGAGTCTCGCCTGGATCGCCGGCGTGACGTCGAAGATCCGACTCGGGATCGGGGTGCTCGTCGTGCCCTACCGTGACCCGGTGCTCACGGCGAAGATGATCGCCACGATCGACCAGCTCTCCGGCGGACGCGTCGATCTCGGGATCGGGACGGGCTGGGCACGTTCCGAGTATCACGCGCTCGGACGCGGCGACCTCTTCGCGGAGCGCGGCGCGGTGACCGACGAGAGCCTCGACGTGATGCTGCGCTGCTGGCAGGGGGGTGAGTTCGGTTGGGACGGAAAGTTCTTCCAGTTCCGCAACATCCAGTTCGACCCCGTTCCGATCCAGCGTCCCCGTGTTCCGCTCTGGATCGGCTCGCGTACGGACCAGAAGCGGCCAATGGCACGGGTCGCAAGATACGCCGACGTCTGGCATCCGACGGGCCTCTCACCGAAGGAGCTCGCCCGCACGGGCGACGAGCTCGACGACCTCGCCGGACGCAAGATCCGCCGCACTGTCCGTCTGGCGCATGTCGAGGCGAGCTCGACCGACGACTACCTGGAGCTGCTCGCCGGCTATCGCGATGCGGGCTGCGACGAAGCGGCGATCGACTTCGCAGGCCTGGACGAAGAGCTCGCCAGGCCCGGTGCCCTGGAGCGAATCCTCGAGAGCGCCCGCGCACTGGCCGAGCGCCGCGGGGAGCTCGGCTGAGCGATGGCGAGTTGGCACGTCGTGACCGGCGTCGACTGGCTCGTCGACGGCGGCGCCACTCATGGCTTTCAGAGGGCGATCGAGAGGGGGCGGGCAACCGAGTCCGCGCGCGGCATCTGACCAACGACGCCTCGGCCCAACGGCCGAGCTTCGAAGTGGGGCAAGCCAATTGGAGATCCACCCCGAAGACGAAGGCCCCCACCCTGCCGGATCAGACGAAGCCTGGCAGGAGAGCGTCTACCTGGCCTGGCGAGACGTGCGGTTGGGTATCGGTGGCCAACATCGCATCGGCAACGAGCCGAACCGCGAGACGGCGAATCTTTGGTGCGGCGTGTATGCCGATACGGGTGAGCGCTTCCGCCACAATGACGAGGGCGTCGCCCTGCGCCGCTGCGAGCGCGGTGCGGGTCTAGAGTGTGGTCCGCAGGCGATGTTTCACGACGGTGAGGCCTTGCGATTCGTGCTCGATTCCGACGACTGCCGACTCGATCTCGTGGTCCAGGACCCGCCGGGCTGGCTCGCCTGGATCGAGAAGAGCACGAACGCGCTCGACGGGCGGATCTACTCCGACCACTACAACGGCCATTGCCGTGTGTCGGGCGAGGCAGAGCTTGCCGGCAGACGCTACCAGGTCGACGCCCTGGGCTGGCGGGACCACTCCTGGGGACCGCGTCATTGGGACAGCATCGTGTGTACGCGTTCGCTGGGTGGCGGCTTCGCATCCGGCCTCACGCTCAGTCTCCTGACCTTTCTGGGCACGGACGGCCAGCTGCTGCGCCGAGGCTATCTCGCGCGGGACGGAAAACGCGTCCCGATCGTAGACGCCGAGCTCTGGGTGGCGATCGAGGAGGACGGTGTCAGTGCTCGCGGCGGAGCGCTCTCCTGCACCCTCGAAGGCGGCGCGCGTCACGACTTCGGCTTCGAGGTGACGGGCGGAATGATGGGCGTCACGCGAGAGCGGGTCGGGTTCGAGTCGATCGTGCGCCTGCACGCCGAGGGCGAGCCCGAGGGCTGGGGCTTCCTCGAGATCAACAACAACCCGAGACTCGGGGCGGCTGGGCCCTTTGCCGTGCTTCACGACGGACTCGTGAACGGGCTCACCCGACGCGAGCAGCCGCTTCGCAGCTGGACGAGCCCAACTCCCGGAGCCCGGCAGGGATGAAGCTCGCCACCGACCAGCGCGCGCTCCTCTTACGCGAGCTCAGAAAGGGCGTTCGCACGATCCTCGCGCCGGAGCTCGCTTCGGCACGTGCCCGGGACGCCGCCCACGCGATCGACCGCATCCTCACCCTGCTGATCATGGAGGACGAGCGGGGCGAGGCACTCTCCGAGGAGATGGCGAAGCGCTTCGACGAAGCGCTCGCAGGGATCGACCTCGTGCTGCCGGCCGAATCGCAGGCGCGTCTCACGATCGCGGCCTCCCGTGCCCGACTCGCACGCGCGGGCGCCGTCGACTCCCTGGCTGCGCTGCGCGATGCGGGTCAGCTCGCCGTCCGCGAGCTCGGTCCTTCCGGTCTCGCATCGGAAGCGAGCCGGAGCGAGCTCCGTCGCCTGCTCGAGACCGAGCGCGATCTGCTGGACGCGGTCGCCGAGCTACGCGACCGATCCGCGAGTCGCGAAGAATTCGACGCGGGTTCGGGCGATACCGCAGACGCCTGCACGATCACAGGTGGGCGACTCGAGACCTACCTCCGCCGGCGCCTGCCGGACGAGCCGGAGCTGCAGGTCAGCGGACTCACCCTCATTCCGGGCGGTCGCTCGAAGGAGACGATCGTCGTCGGAATCGAAAACGGGGGCGCGCTGCCGCGCGAGCTCGTGTTGCGAAAGGATCGGCCGATCGGCGTCGTCGACTCCCGCGCTGCCGACGAGTTCGAGCTGCTGCGCGTCGTCCACGCCGCCGGCGTCCCCGTCCCCGAGCCCTTCCTCCACGAACCCGATCCAGAGGTCCTCGGCGGCACCTGTCTCTTCGTCGAGCGCGTGCGGGGCGAGAAGCGGGGCGAGTATTTTCCCGAGATCCTCTGCCCAGACGAAGGCCGCGAAGAGATCGGTCGGCAGTGGGCCCGCGCCCTGGCACGCCTGCACGCAATTCCCCTGGCCGACCTGGCGCGCACGCAGCTCGACCTCGAGCCCGATCCGCGCGCCATTCTCACTCGCTCGGTCGAGGCGACCTACAAACGGCTCATCGATCACGAAGGACCACCGAGCATCGGCATCGAGCTCGCCTACGCCTGGCTCGCCCGGCACCTCGAGGACGCTCTCGGCCCGCCCGTGCTCTGCCACAACGACCTCGGCCTGCACAATCTCGTGATCGACGGGACGGAGCTGACGGCACTCGTCGACTGGGAGCTGGCGGCCATCGGCACGCCGGCCTCCGACCTCGCAAGGTGCCGACACACGGTCGACCAGCTGATGGCCTGGGAGGACTTCACCGCCAGCTACCTCGAGGCGGGCGGCTCCGCGGAGGCCTGTGAGCCGACGAAGATCGACTTCTACCAGATCCTCGGCCTGATGGGTGGCGCGGTCACGAGTCGCTTCGGCGGCATGCTCTTTCGCACGGGACAGAAGCGCGATCTCCTGACCGCCAACTCGGGATACGACTCGCACCATCGCTCGAGCCGACTGCTGAGCAATGCACTCTCGCGTGCGCTCGCGAGCTCGGCGGGGCGTTAGTCGAGTGCGCGCCGCGGCGGTCGGGACGAACGCACGGGTGATCGCCACGGGGCTGCGCTTCCCGGAAGGCCCGGCCATCGATCGCGATGGGCACCTCTACGTCGTCGAGCTGGCTGGCGGACGGATCGCACGGATCCGCGCCGACGGGAGCCGGGAGGTCTTCGCCGAGCCCGGCGGCGGACCGAATGGGTCCCAGTTCGGACCCGACGGTCGGCTCTATGTGGCGAACTGCGGCGGCTTCCGCGCGGAGGAGCCCGGTCGGATCGAGACGATCAGCCCGGATGGGTCGATCGAGACCCTGCTCACGGAGGTCGACGGCGAGCCCCTCCACCGCCCGAACGATCTCGGCTTCGACCCCGACGGCAACCTCTACTTCAGCGACCCCGTCTGGCCGACGCTGGATGCGACCGCGGCCGACGCACCCCCGGGCCACGTCGTCTTCTGCGATACCGCGGGCCAGGCACGTCGGGTCCACACGGGATTCGCCTTCCCGAACGGCGTTGCGGTCACGCCCGACGGCGACCGACTGATCGTGTGCGAGACGGGACGGGGCCTGCTCCACGCCTTCGAGATTCGCGCACCCGGCGAGCTCGGTCCGCCGCGTGTCTTCTGCGACCTGGGTCCAAGGGGCCAGCCCGACGGCTTCGCCTTCGACGCCGAGGGGTTCCTCCTCGTGTGCGGCCATCGCACGGGCCGGATCCACGTGTTCCCGCCCGAGGGCGGCGAGGCGATCGAGCACCTCTCGTTCGAGGATCCCGCCGTCACGAACGTCTGCTTCGGCGGACCCGACCACCGTACGCTCTATGTGACCGAGAGCGGCCTCGGCCGCGTCGTATCCCAGGAGTGGACGCGGCCGGGCTTCGTCCTCTTCCCCGACAGCAAACGCCGAGGATGCTGAGCCCCGCGCGAAATGGAGACACCCGATACCATGCTCTACGACCCCTACTCACGCGACATGCAGCACGACCCCTACCGCAGCTATCGCCACTTCCGCGACGAGGAGCCGTGCCACTACAACCCCAAGATGGATTTCTACGCCCTCTTCCGCTTCGAGGACGTCTGGAACGGCTCACTCGACTGGCAGGGCTACAGCTCGCGCCTCGGTCACGACCTCTCGAACAGGAGCGTGTCCGGCGAGACCCAGTCGATCATCGGCATGGACCCGCCGCGCCAGAACGTGCTCCGGCGGCTCGTCGCCAAGGGATTCACCCCCGCCAGGATCGCGGCCCTCGAGCCCGAGCTCCGTCGGATCGCCGCGCAGTTCCTCGACCCACTGATGGAGCGAGACGCCTTCGACTTCCAGGCCGAGTTCGGCATGAAATTTCCGATGGACGTGATCGGTGCGCTCGTCGGCTTCCCGAAGCAGACGCGCGAGCCCTTCCGCAAGTGGGCCGATCTGGCGTTGCGGCGCGATCCCGAGACGGGTCAGCCGGTTCCGGGCGCCGCAGAGGCGGGCACGAGCTCGCGAGCCTTCGTTCGCGAGGTGCTCGACGCGCGTCGCCAGGCGCCCCAGGACGATCTGATGAGCATTCTGGCGCAGACCGAGTACGAGGACGTCGACGGGCAGAAGAAGCTCCTCAGCGACGACGAGGTCGTCGCCTTCATCACGCTGCTCGGTAACGCCGGTGCCGAGACGACGGCCAAGCTGATCGGAAACTGTCTGGTCTACCTCTCCCGCAATCCGGAAGTGCGCGCGCGCGTCTGGGCCGACCCCAGCCTGATACCGACCGCGATCGAGGAGATCCTGCGCTACGACGCACCCTCCCAGTTCCAGGGCCGCACGGCAGGCCGCACGATCGAGATCCACGGCGTCACGATTCCCGAAGGCGCCCGCGTCGCCCTCGTCACCGGCGCCGCCTGCCGCGACGAGCGCGAGTTCGACGATCCGGACGTGATCGATCTCGACCGCCCACGCAACCGCCAGCTCTACTTCGGCCAGGGCCAGCACTTCTGCATCGGCAAGTCCCTGGCGCGGCTCGAATCGCGCATCGCGCTCGAGGAGCTTCGCGCGCGTTTCCCGGACTACGAGGTCGTCGAGGAAGGGCTCACGCGGACCTACCAGGCTCACGTGCGCGGGTTTGCGACCGTACCGATCCGCACGAACATGCGATCGCACGCAGACTCACGCCGACGCGAGAGAAACGGACATGCGAAGACTCCGACCCGACGATGACTACTTCATCCGCCTCGAGACCGACGTGACGCCTCACCACATCGGGGCGCTCCAGCTCTACGATCTGGCCGGCCGCTCCTCCGACGCGTTCTGCGCGGCCGTGCGCGAGCACTTCGCGAAGCGCCTCCCGGCGACGCCCCTGCTCTGTCGCCACCGCCACGCGCCGTTCCGCTATGACGCGGACGTCTGGCTCGACCTGGCCACCTGCGATCTCGACCACCACATCGAGCGCATCGAAACGAGCCAGCCGCTCTCCCGCGAAGGGCTCGACCGTCTCGTCGACGAGAAGGTCGTCGAGCGGCTCGACCTGTCGAAGCCGCCCTTCAAGGCCTATCTGATCGATCGCGTAGAGGGGGACCGGGCCGCCGTGTTCATGATGGTCCACCACGCGGTAGGCGACGGCGTGAGCTTCCAGAACATCATGGGCCTGCTCACGGACGAAACGCCCACCCCCGTCTACGCAGACGCTCCGCGGCGGCGGGACGAGCGTCCGCCGCCCGGCCTCCTCTGGCTGGCGCAGTCGGCCCTGCGCTTCCGACGTGAGGCGCGCGAAGATGCCGCGCAGGCCGACACGCAGGCCGCCGACCGAGCGGCCTTCAAGGCGTTCCGCAAGGATCCGAACAACGAGCGCGCAGCGACCCCGGAGCTCGCGATCGCCCAGAAGACGAGCCATCGACGCCGTTATGCGTCGATGAGCCTCCCGCTCGACCGGATCAAGGCCGTCGCGGCGGACGTCTCGGGAACGGTGAACGACGTCTTTCTCGCGATCGGCGCGGGGGCGCTCAGGCGCCACCTCGCCGACCTCGGCGACCTCCCCGACCAGCCACTCGTGGCCGTGGCCGCACGCAGCTACCGAAGGCCCGAACACGGCCCCTTCGGCAACCGCATCATCACGCTCAATCCCGCGCTCCCGACCCACCTCGCCGACCCCCTCGAACGCGTCCGCGCCATCCAGGCCTCGATGCAGATCGAGCTCGAGCGCGCGCGCCTCACGGAGCGCCTGATCAGCGAGCACGACGTGCCCTTCGGCGCGCGCAAGCGCTACGCGGACTACGCCAAGCGAACGGCAGGTGGCAGTCGCGTCATCGCGGGGAACGTGACCTTCTCGAACGTTCCGGGGCCCGCGAAGACCGTCTATCTCGCGGGCTTCGAGATGCTCGTCAATCACCCGGCGCCGATCCTCGGCAGCGGCCGCTTCCTGAACATCACGCTCCGGCGCTACCGGGACCATCTCGACCTCGGCATCATGACCGACCCCGAGCAGGTTTCCGATGTCGCCAAGCTTCGCAGCGAGCTCGAAGGCGCGCTCGACGAGCTGGAAGCGGCCGCGCGTGGCTAGGCGGCGGGGCCCGGTGCGGTGCCCGTGAGGGACGTGACCAGCCTGGTCCTCGTGCCGGGCATGACGTGTGACGGGGAGGTCTGGTCGGATGTGATCGAGGATCTCGCGGCCCACGTCGACGCGCATGTCACGGACATTGCGCAGGCCGGCTCGATCGGCGAGATGGCCGCGTCCGTCCTCGCGAAGGCACCCGATCGATTCGCCCTCGCCGGGCACTCACTCGGTGGCTACGTGAGCTTCGAGATCCTGCGTCGCAGCCCCGAACGGATCACGAGGCTCGCCCTGATCGGCACATCGGCTCGCCCGGACACGCCCGCCGTGTCCGAGCGGCGGCGACGCATGATCGCACGCACCGAGTCCGGTGGATTCGAGCAGGTCGTCGAGGGCCTGCTTCCGTCCGTCGTCGCGCGCGAGCGACGGGACGACAGGGAGCTGATCGAACGGCTGGGAGCGATGATGCGACGCGTCGGCCCGACGGCCTTCTGCCAGCAGCAGCGCGCGATCATCGAGCGCCCGGATAGCCGGCCGACTCTCGGGAACATCGCCGTGCCGACGCTCGTCGCGGCGGGCGACGAAGACCTGCTGATGCCGGCCGAGGTCCAGGCGGAGATGGCCGAGGCGATCCCGATCGCGCATCGGGCCACGATCGACCGTTGTGGCCACATCGCGCCGCTCGAGCGGCCCGAACGTCTGACGGCGCTGCTGCGAGCGTGGCTGAAAGACGACCCCTGCTGACGCGGCGAGCCGAGCAGTATCGAGCAGAACGACCGCGCCGGCGAGCACGCAGCGAGTCGGCCTGCCGGGCTAGGAAGAGGACGTGGGCGCGTCGGGATCGGACGCCCGAGCGCGCAGCTGGAAGACACTCTCGGTCACGGCCACCACGACGGACCCGGCGTCGCGCAGCTCGATCGTGAGTCGATGATCCGCCTTGCCCTCGCGTTCGGTGCGCGCCATGAGCGAGCGGATCTCGGCCTCGTCGAGCCGCACCTCGGCGACGACGTCGGTCGTCGCCGGCCTCCGGAAGCGGGTGTGGATATCCTTCACGATCGGGTAGAAGTGCTTCGAATCGAAGCATCCCGAGAAGAGCACCGCGCCGGTCACCTCGGCGAGCACGACCAACGAGCCGGCGTAGAACGTGCCGATATGGTTCGCGTTGATCTCGATCGGCATCTTCACGCGCGCATGGCCGCGGTCCAGGTCGAGGACCTCGAGCCCCGAGGCTTCGAGCAGGGGATGACCCGTCTCGAAGGCGCGCATCTTCCGCTCCCGCAGCGCAGGCGTTAGCGCCAAATCGTGGCTCCCGAAGGCCGCCGCGCCGGGCGCCGCGACGGCGCCGGTCTACGACAGCGGAGGATAGTGGCGGTCGGCCAGCGCACCGCTCGCGGTGCGGACCAGCTCGGTCTGTCGGATCGTACTGCGATAGAAATAGCGGACCAGGTCCGCATCCGAGAGATCGCCGTCGGCGATCCGCGCGGTCAGCGCATCTCGCCCCGCGAGCACGTCGGCCGGTCGCTCGCCGAGAAGCGCTTCGAGGTCGTCGAGATCCTGCTGCTCGAAGACGCGTCCGAGGCGATCTCCGTCGCGTAGGTGCTTGAGCACCCGCGCCAGCCCCTTGAGCCGAAGGATCACGAAGGGATCCTCGCTGCGCGGCACCAGCACGTCGCGAATCTGGTCGAGCGCGCCGTCGTAGAGCCACTCCCGCTCCGTCGTCGGCGCATCGGGCAGCACCGGTGGCTCGAGCTCGAGACCGAGCACGTCCGCCAGCGTCTCGACCTGCAGCCGATGGTGGAGCGCGCCGTAGATCAGCCCGTTGCCGAGCTCGCCCTTCGACGACTTCTGCTGTGAGCGAGCGTGTCCCATGATCACGATTCGCAGCTCGGCGAAGACGCGGTAGTAGCGGATGCGCGCCTCGTCGATCGCGTGGCCCGAGAGCTCCGCATACTGTCTCACCCGATCCGGGAAATGCGTGAAGGGCTCCTGGACCGCGCGAAGCGACAGCCAGGCGATGTCGTCCATCGGATCGCCCCAATGTGCCAGCTCGAAGTCGAGGATCGCCTGGACCTTGCCATCGGCGTAGAGGAAGTTGCCGGGCCCCGTATCGCCCTGGACGAGCACCACCGGCGCGTCGTAGTCGGGCACGTGCCGGCGGAGCCAGTCGAAGCTGAACTCGATCAGCGGATCGCGATGGGCGTCGTAGCTCTGGTAGATCGCCTGCCAGGCATCGAGCTCCTCGCGCACGTGCTCTTGCACGGTCGTGGGTCGACCGAGCGCCGGAATCTCGAGCTTCTCCGAATCGAGGCGATGCATCGCGGCGAGATGAGCGATGAAATCGCGGGCGACGGAGAGCTGCTCGTCGGGATCGCGAATACGCGAGAACCAGGTCTCGCCCTCGCTGCGATCGGAGAGCACGGCTTCCGGCGCGTCGTGGACGGCGTGGATCCTCGGCACGGGAAGGTCGGTCTCCTGGAGCGCGAGATAGACGTCCGTCTCGCGCTTCGTCGAGTAGGGATCTCCGTCGTCCGCGCGCGTGGAACGATCGAGCCGCAGGAAGAGCTCCTCGACGCTTCCGTCCTGCTGCTCGAAATCCACGAACCACGCTTCCCGCCGGCCGCCGCCGGGCCGGCGCACCGCCGCGGCGAGTCGACCGCGCCCGAGCGAGCCGAGCCAGTCCTCGATCTCGGGTGGAAGCTCGTTCTCGCTGCTCACGCGACGCCTCCTCCTTCGTAGCGGATCGGCATCTCGCAGTAGCCGGCCACGTTGGTCACGTAGACCCGCTTGAGACCGCTCTCGTCGACCGCATAGCGGGGGAAGCGTGTCAGGATCTCCTCGAGCGCGATCTTCCCCTCGAGTCGCGCGAGCGCCTTGCCCAGACACAGGTGGCGCCCCCAACCGAGTGCCAGATGCATCCCGACGTCGCGCCGCACGTCGTAGCGATCGGGGTCGGGATAGCGACGTTCGTCGCGGCAGGCCGCACCCGTGACGAGTCCGCAGAACGCGTTCTCCGGAATCGTGACACCATGGAGCGTCACCTCCCGCGCCACCCGCCGATTCTGCCACTGCGACGGCGCGTCGTATCGGAGCGTCTCCTCGATTGCATTCGGGATCACGTCCGGGTGGTCGATCAGGTCCTGGCGCTGGTCGGGATGGCGATGGAGCTGGAGGACGGCGTTGGCGATCAGCTTCGTCGTCGTCTCGTTCCCGGCGATCACGAGCATCTGGCAATTCCCGACGTAGTGGCCATCGGAGAGCGTGTGCACGCCGTCCTCGTGCTCGATCTCGGTGTTGGCGAGGATGGTGAGAAGATCTTCGCGCGGTCGCCTTCTTCGATCCTCGCGCGCCGCGCGGAAATAGTCCGCCAGCGCCGCGTCGGCCTTTACCGCACGTTCCGGCGGCTCCGGGTTGCCCGGATCGCGAGCGAGATAGTCGTCGGACCAATGCCGCACCCTGTCGCGATCGGCCTCGGGAATGCCCAACATCTCGCTGATCAAGGCCATCGGAAATCGCGCCGCGAAGTCCTGGATGATGTCACACTCCCCTCTGTCCATCAGGGGATCGAGCAGCTGATGCGCGACCTCGCGGACTCGCGGTTCCCAGGCGGCGATGCGTCGCGGCGTGAACCACTTGCTCACCATTGCCCGCTCGCGCGCATGGGTCACGCCGTCGGTGAACAGGAACTGACTGAAGGGACGCTTGGTGCCGCCGGCACCCCCGAACTTGAGGTCGTTGCTGAAGGTCTCGGGGTCCACGACCGCGGCGTAGACGTCCTCGAAGCGGGATAGCGCCCAGATATCGAGCTGCTCGTTGTGGTAGACCGGCGCCTCGTCCCGCAGCCACTTGTAGGTCGGGTAGGGATCGTCCTGCGTCTTCGTATCGAAGGGGTTGTACTCCATGTCGAGACCTCCCGGGCTGGCGTTATTCAGTTGAGGTGGAGACCGCCGTCGACGTGCAGGACCTGACCGGTCGTGAACCTCGCGCGATCGGATGCGAGGAAGAGTGCCGCCTCGGCGACGTCTTCCGGCGTCCCGTCGATCTTGAGCGGGCGCCGGCCACGGGCCTTCTCCTTGAGCTCTTCGGTCATCTGCTGCGCCATGTCCGTGACGACCGCCGGTGAGATCCCGTTCACGCGAATACCGAACTTGCCGAGCTCCTTGGCGAGCGAGAGTGTCAGGCCGTAGAGGCCCGCCTTGGAAGCGGCGTAGGCGCCCTGCCCGACATTGCCGCGCAGTCCGGACCAGGAGAGCAGGTTCAGGATCGAGCCACCCCCCTGCTCGCGCATGATCGGCACGGCCCCACGGATCAGATAGAGAGGCCCCGACAGATTCGTGGCGAGTACGCTCTCCCAGCGCTCGTCGGTGATCCGGGTAACGAAATTGTCGAGCGCGACACCTGCGTTGTTCACCAGTAGATCGATTCGCCCGAACGCATCACGCGTCGCCTGCACCAGCCGCTCAGCCTCGACCGAGCTCCCGATATCCGCTGCGACGCCGATCGCGCCCGCACCGATCTCCTTGGCGACGCGTTCGGCGTCTTCAGTGCTGCGTCCGTTCACGACGACCCTTGCACCCTCGCGCGCGAAGCGCTCGGCGATCCCGCGACCGAGACCACGCGTCGAACCGGTGACCAGCGCGACGCGTTCTTCGAGCTCTCGTCCGCTCATCCGTGTGCTCCCGAGGCTTCCGACGCGACGGGCACCCAGCCTGCACCTTCGGACGAGCTGCGGGCCGCGTCGATCAGCTGCTGGACGCGCCAGCCGTCCCGAAGCGTGGGAATCGGTCGCGCGGGGTCACCCCCCTCGAAGGCGGGCAGCCAATCCTCGAGCATCAGTGCTTGTGCCCGTACCATCGCCGCGCTCCGGCGCTGCCCGAGATCGACGCCGGAGGCGGGCTCGCGATCCGACAGGGGCAGCGCGGTGAGATCGCCTTGCTTGGCGCTTCCGGCGCGGATCTCCCGACCGTCGGAGACGAGCGTACCGTCGCGACCCACGAGCTCGAGGCGTGCGCCCGAGGTGTGCGCACCCACGACCTGGCTCGACAGGGTCGCCGTCGCACCGCTCCGAAAGCGAATCAGCAACGTCGCCGTATCGTCGGCGTCGACCTCGATCTCGCGCCCGTCCGCGAGGGTTCGGCGCGCAACGGTCGTCTTCACGTCCGCGGCGATCGCCTCGGGCGGGCCCAGCAGGGTGAGCGCGAAGTCGATATCGTGCGATTGGAGACCCATCAGGTAGCCACCACCCTCCTCCCGTCGGTACATCCAATCGGACTGGGGTGCGTGGTCGGGATGCCAATAGCCCGCGCTCTGGAAGATCCGCAGGTGATAGGGCTCTCCGAGCGCGCCCGAACGGACCCAGTCCCAGATCGCGAGGCGTTCGCGGCTCCAACGGAGCTCGAAGCACGTCGCGGCGACGGTCCGCCTGCGTTCGGCGGCGTCGCGGATCACCCGTGCATCCTCGGCGGTGAGTGCGAGCGGCTTCTCGCAGAGCAGGTGCTTGCCCGCCTCGATCGCCGCGAGCGACATCTCGCGATGCAGGGTCACGGGCGGCGTCACGGCGATCAGATCGAGATCTTCGCGTTCGACGAAGGACCCCCAGTCGGTCGAGGTGTCCGCGATGTCGAGTCGCTCCGCCGCGGCCGCGACGCGCTCCGACCTGCGACTGCAGATCGCCGCGACCTCGAATCCTTCGACCGCACGAAAGGCCGGGACGTGGACCAGTGCGCCCCAACCCACACCGACGATGCCGACCCGGAGCCGCTGCCTCGACATGCTGATCAACCCTCGCGAAAGAGCGCCCGGAGCGCGGGCAGGCTCGGCTTGAGCGACGGCGTGCGTGGAATCGGCATCGACGGCGCGAATCTGCGTCGGAACGAAGTAGCGGGCGAGGTGCTCCCGCGCGAAGTCGAGCAGCTCCTCCTCCGTCGGTTGCATGGCGCCCTCGCTGAGCTCGTATACGGCGACGGGTACCTCTCCCAGTCGCTCGTCGGGCAGACCGACCACGGCCGCCTCCCGAATCGCCGGGTGTCGCTCGAGCGAGCGGGCGACCGTCGCGGGGTCGATCTTGAATCCGCCGCGATTGATCGCACCGTCGGCGCGCCCCTCGATCCAGACGAAACCGTCGGCGTCGATCCGCGCCCGGTCGGCCGTCCGAACCCAGCCCTCGGCCGGCGCCTGCTCGCTCAACACCTCGAGTAGACCCGTCTCGTCGATCCCGAGCAGAGCGCCGCTCTCGGGCTCCACGATTCGGAGCGCACAGCCCGGATGGGCTCGCCCGACGGAGCCGCGCTTGCTCGCGCCGAAATCGCGATGGTCGCGAATCGTCCAGCCCGCGACCGCTCCGGCGAACTCGGTCGCTCCGTAGGTGATGAGTACGGGGATGCCATAGCGCTCTTCGAAGGCCGCCTGGAGCTCGGGTGCGAGTGGCGCCGTGCCCGTCGTGACCGCGCGCAGACTCGACAGGTCTTCGGGCGCGACGTCGGCATCCATCACCATCTTCATCGCCGACGGAACCAGTCCCGTCACCTTCGGACGGTGGCGGCGAACGGCGTCGACCCAGGCCTCGACGTCGAATCGCTCCAGCAGACAGACGGGGCGACCGTCGACGGCGGATTTCACACAGTGGAACATGCCGCCGATATGGACGAGGGGACCCGAGATGAGCGCGAAGCTCTTCTGCAGAGTGGGCACCTCGGACCGATTCGACTCGTAGTGGCTCGCGCCTAACAACGACTTGGCGAACGCGTCGGTTCGTAGCTGGATGCGTTTGGGCGGCCCCGTCGTCCCGCTCGTCAACATCTCGACCGCGACACCGGGCGCGTCGCCGCGATGGGGCCCCGGGCCCCGCTGCTCGAGCCCCGGAACCGACTGCGCAGGAGGCTCGGCCGTCCGATCGAGCGCGATCGCGAGACTCCCCGTACGTTGCGCCGCATCGCGGACCACGCTCGATCGCCAATCCCCGGCCGTCGCAACGAGCGCGGGCGCTTGGAGTGCCTCGAGATCCGCGGCGAGCTTCGCCTCGCCCTGCATCGGGTTCACGCAGACGATGCAACGCTCACTCGCGATCGTGGCGAGAATGGCGGCGAACATCTCCGGACGGTTGCGGAGCAGCAGGCCGACCGGAGCGGCGGGACCGATCCCGGCGGCCGAGAGCAGCCTGTCGATTCCGGCAACGAGCTCGGCGATCGCACCCCAGGTGATGGCCTCACCGCGAAAGTCGATCTCGACGGCGGCGGGATCGATCGCCATGACGCTGCGAATGCGGTCTGATAGGTTCATCGCCGCCGACACTCCCCCTGTCCGTCGCCTTGCCCTGCATGACCCGTCGTGCGCAACGCCACCGCCCGCGTCCTGCGGCCGCGCGGATGCGGGCTGCGCCTCGATCGACCCAGCGTCTCCCTCGGGCGGGGCTGCCCGCGCCGCACGGCATAGAAACATCTAACGGATTTGGATGATGATACGCTACAGTGGCAGGCGGATCAGCAGCCGCTGCCGCAGTGCCGGGAGACCCTTTTGGCCAAGCGAATGACCGCATCCGACAGGAACGACGCGAAGAATCAGGGCAAGAGTGGCGACCGCACGCCCCAGCGGGTGGGCGACAAGGTCCGCGTGCCGAAGGTCGCCGAGCTCGTGGCATCCCAGATCCGCCGGCAGATCGTAAGGGGACACATCGCGGAGGGCGAAGCGCTGCTGCCCGAGAGCGAGCTGATGGCCGAATTCGGGGTCTCCCGCCCCACCCTCCGGGAAGCGTTCCGGATTCTCGAGTCGGAATCCCTGATCACCGTCACCCGTGGGTCCCGCGGCGGCGCGCGTGTCCACGCTCCCGAAGTGGCTTCGGTCGCACGATACGCAGGCCTCTATCTGCAGTACCGCGGGACCACACTCGAAGACGTCCAGACGGCCCGCGCGATCATCGAGCCCCCGGCGGCGCGGATGCTCGCCCTCCGCAATCAAGCTTCGGACTGTGAGGTCCTGCGAAGCCTGATCGAGGAGGAGCGGGTCGTCGAAGACGATCCCGAGCGCTTTGCGGAGCTCTCGACGCGCTTTCACGAATGCGTCATGGAGCTCGCCGGTAACGACACACTCTCGCTGGTCGTCGGCATGCTCCACGACATCATCGAGAAACATGCCGAGACCTCGCTCCACGAATATCTCGATCTGAAAAATACCCGCAAGGCGATCCGGTCTCAGGAGAAGCTCGTCCGACTGATCGAGGCCGGAGACGAAGACGGCGCCGAGGAGCATTGGCGCCGGCACGTCACGAATGCCGGCCAGGCCGTACTCCGGCGCGCCGGACGCAAGGCGGTCGTCGACCTCTTCGAGTAGCGCGTTCGAGTAGCGCGACGACGCGGCCAGAGGGAGCCCCCCGCTCATGGATCTCACCTACGGAGCCGAGTACGAGGCCTTCCGCGCCGAAGTCCGCACCTTCCTCGAGGCGAGCTGGCCGCCCCGCGACGGTGCCGCCGCGCTTTCACGTGAAGAACGGGCGACGCGCTTTCGCCGGCACGCGACCGAGGCCGGATACCTCTACCGCAACGTGCCGAAGCGCTTCGGCGGCTCGGAGCAGCCCCCGGACTCGCTTCGCGCTGCGGTGATCAGCGAAGAATTCGTGCGGGTCGGCGCGCCGCGCGAGGTCTCGGGCAACGGGGTCTCGATGCTGATTCCCACGCTCCTCGACCGCGGTGAGGAGTGGCAGAAGGAGCAGTTCATCCCGAAGACGCTGAGCGGCGAGTATCGCTGGGCCCAGGGCTATAGCGAGCCGGGCTCGGGCTCGGACCTCGCATCGCTGCGCACGCGCGGTGAGCTCGACGGCGACGAGTGGGTGATCAACGGCCAGAAGATCTGGACCTCCGACGCGATGTCCTGCCAGTACATGTTCACGCTGGTTCGCACGGAGCCCGAGGCAGGAAAGCACGCGGGCATCTCCTATCTGCTGGTGCCCCTCGACCAGCCGGGCGTCGAGATCCGACCGCTCAAGATGATCACCGGGGAGTCGCACTTCAACGAGGTCTTCCTGAACGACGCCCGCACGAAGGCCGACTGGATCGTCGGGCGTCGTGGCGAGGGCTGGGCGGTCTCGCGCACGACGCTCAAGCACGAGCGAAACACGATCGGCGGCCGCTCCCAGATCGTCTTCGACAGCCTGATGCGCATGGTGCGCAAGGCGACGCTCGATGGCGCACCGGGGCAGGGCTGTCGACCGGCCCTCGAGGATCCGGTCGTTCGGGAACGCATGGCTGCGCTCGAGGCCTGGGTCTGGGCCCAACGCTACGGCGACTACTATCAGACCACTTGCAGTCTGCAGGGGCGCGACCCCGGCCTGCTTCCGCTCATGAACAAGCTCCTGTCGACGGAGATCGGCCACGAGATCTCGAAGATCGCCCTCGACCTGATCGGCGACGCGAGCCTGCTCGAGCCCTTCGGCGCAAAACGCGACGAGCGCGGCAACGAGCGCTGGATGAACCAGTTCATGGGATCGCTGGGAAGCGCGATCGCTGGGGGCACCTCGAATATCCAGCGCAACATCATCGCGGAACGCGGCCTCGGTCTGCCGCGGGAGAGCGCGGCGGACGAGGTGAAGCCGCGATGAACTTCGATCTTTCCGAAGAGCAGCGGCTGCTCGAATCGACCCTCGATGGTCTCCTCGAGAAGGAATTCCCCATCGCGAGCGTACGCGAATTCTACGAGGGCGACGCCGACCTCGAGCCCGGTCTGTGGAAGGCACTCGCCGAGCTCGGTCTGCTCGGACTCCAGCTTCCTGAAGCCTATGGCGGAGCGGGCCTCGGATTACTCGACCTCCAGTGCGTCGCGGAACGTCTCGGCTACCACGCCACACCGGGGCCCTTTCTCGGACACGCACTTGCCGGGCTCGCCCTCTCGCTCGCTGGTAGCGAGCCGCAGAAGGAACGATGGCTCCCTCGGCTGGCATCCGGCGAGGTGCTCGCCAGCATCGCATTCGCCGAGCACGGCGAGTGCTGGCAGCCGGAGCAGTGGCGCCTGGCACCGGGCGCAGACGACACGCTCACGGGCTCGAAGCTCCACGCGCCGGGCGGGCAATCTGCACAGCTCCTCGTGGTCGGCACGCGGGGCGGCCGCCTCGGGCTGGTCGACGTCGGCGAGGGGCACGTCACGGCGCACGCGACACAGGACCTCGATCGCACGCGCCGGGTCGCGAGCGTGGATTTTTCCGGCGCACGCTTCGATCCCTTGCCCGAGGGCGTGGCGCGAGCCGCACGCGTGCGCGACGCCGCCCTCGTGCTGCTCGCGGCCGACGCGGTCGGCGGAGCCCAGCGCTGTGTCGAGCTCTCCGTCGCCTACGCCAAGCAGCGCGAGCAATTCGGACGCGTGATCGGCTCCTTTCAGGCACTCAAGCACCAGCTCGCGAACCTGGCCCTCGACACCGAACCGTGTCGTCCACTCGCCTGGTATGCAGCATACGCCTGGGATCATGGACAGGAAGATGCACCCCGGGCGGCGGCACACGCGAAGAGCCACATCACCGATCGCTTCCTTCAGGTCGCACGCGGCACGGTCGAAGCCCACGGAGGAATCGGGTACACGTGGGAGAGCGAGGTGCATTACTGGCTGAAGCGCGCCGTGTTCGACCGGACCTTTCTCGGTAGCCCGCGAGTCCACCGCATGCGAGCGGCGGATCTCGCCGGATGGTGAGGTGAATCATGCGACGCTCGACGAAGCGAGATCGAGGCCGAGAGTGCAACAGCGACGGAGGGAACGGGCGTTCGAGCACGCTCGATCGTCCGCTCAACGACGAGGACACGCCATGAGTGACCGAGAAGACTTCAATCGCGCCGTCAGTGTGGCACGCGAATTCAACCCCTACCCCGGTGAGTTCCTCGAGCGGGAGTTCGAGGTCTATCGCACGCTTCGCGAGCACCTCCCGATTGCGCGCAGTGAGGCCATGAGCAACGCCACGCTCGGAACCCGCGACGGCGGCTGGGTGCTCACGCGTTACGACAATGGCTGCGACATCCTGACCGATCCCGAGACCTTTTCGAGCCAGTCGACGAATTACCCGGTTCGTCCCTGGATTCCCCAGGCGATCGACCCGCCCATGCACACGGAATATCGGCGCATCCTGAATCCGTTCTTCACGGCGGAGGCGATGTCGAAGATCGAGCCACATCTCCACGAGTACGCGACCGAGCTGGTGGATCGCATGCTCGAGAAGGATGCCTTCGACTTCGTCGGCGAATACGCCGACCCGTTCCCGACCGTGATCTTCTGCGAGCTCGCGGGCTTTCCCGCCGAGGACTACCCGCAGATCATGGACTGGAAGAACATCATCATGCACGCCAACGATGGACACGCGCGCGGTCGACAGCTGGCCCTCGAGAAGGCCCGATCGCTCGGCCTCGAGGTCGACCCGTCGCAACCGCTCGTGGGCGATGCCTCCCTCGCCGTTCGTGGCGCGGCGGCGGGTGAGGTCCACCAGTACTTCCAGGGTCTGCTCGACGCCCGCCGCGCGGATCCCCGCGACGACCTGGTCTCGAAGCTCCTCGCCGCGAAGTACGAGGGCACGCGGCCACTCACCCAGGAGGAGCTCGAGGACACGCTCTTCCTTCTCTTCATGGCCGGCCTCGACACGGTCGCCTCTGCACTCGGCCTGATGATCCAGGACTTCGCTCGCAACGAGCCCAAACGCCGCGAGTTCATCGCGATCATGAACGAGGGCGATCCGAAGCGTGTCGGTCAGGCGATCGAGGAGCTCGTGCGTGTCCATTCGATCGTCCTCCTGCCGCGTTGGGTGACGCGCGAGCTCTCGTTCCACGGAGCCCTGTTTCACGAGCAGGACACCGTGCTCGTCCCGACGCAGGCGATCAATCGCGATCCGGAGGAGTTTCCGAATCCGGACGAGCTCGACTACGAGCGCTTCCCGAATCGCCACGTCGGCTTCGGCCTCGGACCCCATCGCTGTCTCGGGATCCACCTGGCCCGGCGCGAGCTGCGTGTCGCACTCCAGGTCTTCCTCGAGAAATGCCCGGACTTCCGACTGGATCCGAACCGCGAGCCCAACCCCTTCGGCGGCATGAAGGGCCTCGCCTCCCTGCCTTTGATCAAGGCCTGATCGGGCCGGAACGCGAGGAGCGAAGAGAGACGACGATGAAGGTCCACATCGACAAGGATCTCTGCCAGGGTCACGGCCAGTGCGTGATCCTCTGTCCCGAGGTCTTCGACGACGACGAGCAGGGCTTCGGCGTGGTCCGGAACGAGGACGTGCCGAAGGGCGCCGAAGCCGACTGTGAGCGCGCCGAGGCGAGCTGTCCCGAGCGCGCGATCCAGATCACCCGGTGAGCGCCCTGCTCCGTCGCACTCGCCACCCAGTCCGAGACGTTTCGCCTCGGTCGGGGCGCCGATGGGGGACAGATCGCCACGCCGCGATCGTGCTGCTCGAGCGGCGTGCCTGCGGCGCGGCGGCATGAGACTTGCGTCCCATAGCTTCGAAACGGGACCGAGGAGCGAATCAGCATGGACCGAGAAGACGCGATCCTCGTCAGCATCGATGACCACGTGATCGAGCCACCGGACGTCTTCGAACGCCACATGCCGGCGCGTTGGAAGTCGAAGGCGCCCCGGCTGGTGAACGACGGCGACGCCGCCGGTCAGATGGTCGACCTCGGCGAGAAGAAGTTCGACAAGGGCGTCGATCGTTGGGTCTTCCAGGGCGAGTCGATCGGTGTACCGGGACTCGGGGCGGTCTGCTCGTGGCCGAGAGAGGAATGGAACATCGACCCCTGCTGTCTCTCCGAGATGCGGCCGGGGGCGTACGACGTCGAGGCCCGGGTGCGTGACATGGACGTCAACGGGGTGCTCGCCGGCCTCAACTTCCCGACCTTCCCGGGCTTCGCGGGTGCGCATCTCGCCCGGATGCCCGATCGAGAGCTCACGCGAGTGACCGTCTCGGCCTACAACGACTACCTCCTCGAAGAGTGGGTGGGCGCGCATCCCGGCCGCTTCATTCCGATGGCGGTGCTGCCCTTCCATGATATCGACGCCTCGGTCGCCGAGATCGAACGCGTCGCAGCCAAGGACTGTCGCGCGGTCTCGCTCCCGGAGACGCCCTACGGTCTCGACCTGCCCGATTTCAGCACTGGACATTGGGATCCGGTCTTCAAGGCCTTGTGCGACCACGACATGGTCGCCTGCCTCCACATCGGCGGGGGCTTCGGACTCGTCAAGCGCCCCCCGTCAGCGCAGATCGACGACCTGATCCTGCTCGCACCGCAGGTCATGGCGATCACCTGCGTCGACATCATGTTGAGCGGCTTGCTAAAGCGCTTCCCCGCGACGAAGATCGCGCTCAGCGAGGGCGGGATCGGCTGGATCCCCTTCCTGCTCGACCGCCTCGATCGCCACATGACCAATCACGCCTGGACCCATCTGGACAAGCTGCCCAAGGGCAAGTCGCCCACGGACGTCTTCCGCGACCACTTCCTCGCCTGCTTCATCACGGATCCGAGCGCGCTCCGGCTGCGCGATCGGATCGGCGTCGAGTCGATCGCCTGGGAGTGCGACTACCCGCACTCGGACTGCACCTGGCCCGAGTCGCCGGAGGTGCTCTTCGACGAGCTCGTCCAGGCGGGCTGCAGCGACGAAGAGATCGATCTCATCACGTGGAAGAACGTCGCGCGCTTCTTCTCCTGGGATCCCTTCGCGCACACGCCCAAGAAAGAGGCCACCGTGCGTGCGCTCCGGGCGCGAGCCACCGACGTGGACGTATCGACGACGTCGCGCAACGAGTATCGGCGGCGTTTCGAGGCAGCCGCCGCGGCGACCGCCTGAGTGCGCCGCCACATCTGGAGTTCCCCATGAGCGAGAAGAGCGCCGAAGAGATCGAAGCCCGAAGCCACGCGGCGAGCGTGGCACGAGAGTTCGATCCCTACCCGGGAGAATTCCTCGAGCACGAGCTCGAGACCTACGACACGCTCCGCGAGCATATCCCGATCGCGCGAAGCGAAAAGATGGCATCACCGACGCTCACCGGGGATGCCGGCGGTTGGGTCGTCACCCGATACGACGGCGGCACGGACGTGCTGCGCGACGCCGAGACCTTCTCGAGTCAGACCGGCGACTACCCGGTCCGCCCGTGGATCCCACAGGCGATCGACCCCCCGCTCCACACCAGCTACCGGCGCATCTTCAACCCCTGGTTCACACCGGACGCGATGTCGAAGCTCGAGCCTCATCTCCAGCAATACGCGGAGAATCTGGCCGACGCGATGCTCGCGCAGGATGCCTTCGACTTCGTCGCCGAGTTCGCCGATCCCTTCCCGACGGTCATCTTCTGCGAGCTGATGGGCTTTCCCTCGCAAGACTACCAACAGCTGATGACGTGGAAGAACGTGATCATGCACGCGAACGACGGCCACGCCCGGGGCCACGAGCTGGCTTGCGACCGCGCCGAGGCGTTGGGACACAAGGTCGATCGGAGCAAGCGACTACCCGACGAAGTCTCGGTCGAGGTGCGCAACCAGAGCGCGCAGGCAGTCTACGCGTATTTCATCGACCTCCTCGACGAGCGCCGCGCGAATCCCCAGGACGATCTCGTCACGCGACTCCTCGAGTCGAAGATCGACGGCGAGCGACCGTTCAGCCAGGAAGAGCTCGAAGACACGCTCTTCCTCTTCTACATGGGAGGCCTCGACACGGTCGCCTCGACCCTCGGGTTGATCATGCAGACCTTCGCGCAGAACGAGCCCAAGCGGCGGGAGTTCATCGAGCTCATGGAAGACCCCAAGAAGGTCTCGATCGCGATCGAAGAGCTCGTCCGTGTGCACTCGATCGTTCTCCTGCCCCGCCGCGTGACGCGCGAGACCACGTTCCACGGGGCGGTATTCCATGTGAACGACCCGGTCCTCGTTCCCACCCAGGCGATCAACATGGATCCGGAGGAGTTCCCGAACCCGCACGAGATCGACTACGCGCGCTTCCCGAACCGGCATGCCGGATTCGGGCTCGGGCCCCATCGCTGCCTCGGAATCCATCTGGCACGGCGCGAGCTACGCATCGCCCTGCAGGTCTTCCTGCGCAAGTGTCCCGACTTCCGGCTGGACCCGAAGCGCAAGGCCAACGGCTTCGGCGGCATGAAAGGGCTCGCCTCGCTGCCGCTCGTCAAAGGGTGAGATCGAGCCGCCTCGCGCTCAGACTCCGGCGTCGGCACGCAGCCGGTCCCGCAGCGCGAACTTCTTGATCTTCCCCGCGGCGGTCCTCGGAAACGCCGCGACGATCTCGAGGCGCTCGGGCGTCTTCTGCCTCGCGACACCGGCCTCCGCGAAGTGCCGTTGGACCGCCTCGAGAGCGAGCTCGTGGCCCTCACGTAGCGTGACGAAGGCACAGACCCGCTCGCCGTAACGCTCGTCGGGCTCGGCCACGACCGCGACGTCGTCGACCGCCGGGTGTCTCGAGAGTACGTCCTCGACCTCCTTGGACGCGATGTTCTCACCGCCTCGGATGATGACGTCCTTCTTGCGGTCCGTGATCGTGAGGTAGCCGTCCTCGTCGACGACGCCGATGTCGCCCGTGAGAAACCATCCTCCAGGCAGGAACGAGGCGACGTTCAGGGCTTCGTCGCTGTAGCCGACGAAGAGCTCGGGTCCGCGGCTCGCGATCTCCCCGGGTGTCCCGGGGTCGACGTCCTTGCCATCGTCGTCGACGATCCGGATCTCGTTGTGGGGCAGCAGACATCCATCCGTCAAGGCACGCTTCGCCAGCGGATCGGTCGGAAAGCTCGACGTGATGGTCGGGTGCTCGCTCGATCCGTAGCAGCGATAGCTCGGCACACCCGCGCGATCGGCCCGCTCGACGAGCGGCGGGGGAACCGCCGCCGCACCGGTCATGTAGGACGCCATCGAAGAGAGGTCGCGACGATCGCGCTCGGCCGCATCGAGGAGCGTCGAAAGGAAGACCGGGGCGCCCGAGGTCGCATTGAGTCGATGCGCCTCGATCAGACGTGCCGCAGCCTGTGGATCCCACGTATCCATCAAGACGGTTCGGCCGCCGAACAGATAGAGCCGAAGCAGGCCGAGGACCCCGGCGATATGGCCGGCGGGAAAGGCGGCGAGATTGGCGGGGGTGTGACCCGCGTCGAGCGTGGCCCGACTGCCGCGCGTCTCGGCCAGGAGCGTGTTATGCGAGTGGCGCACACCCTTCGGATCGGCGGTCGTTCCCGACGTGTAGATCTGCAGACAGACATCGTCTGCCTCGACCGGGGGCAGCTCGAAGTCGGTTCGCCCCCCTGCCTCGAGCTCGTTCCAGGACAGGCTTCCCTCGTAGGGGGTCTCGCCGAGCGTGATCACATGATCGAGCGCAGGCAGACGCGTCCGGTCGAGTCGGTCGAGGCGTTCGTAGTAGTCGATGTGGCGCCAGCGATCGGGGCAGACGAAGGCGCGGGCCCCCGACTGCTCGAGGATGAACCCCACCTCGGCTGGACCATAGATGTGGATGACCGGCACGATCACGACGCCCAGGATCATGGCGGCCTGGAAGGTCAGCGCGCCCTCGAGCCAATTCGGAACCTGGATCGCGATGGCGTCCCCGGGCGAGAGCCCGAGGGCATGCAGCGAGCCCGCCAGGGCAAGACTGCGCCGGTGCATCTCCGCCAGGGTCGCCTCGCCGGGATGCGCATCCGAATGGAAGATCATGCGGACGTCCGGGTGGGTCGCGGCGCCCTCGCGCATCGCCTCGGCGAGCGTGACAGACCCGTAGACCCCCTCCGCGTGGTAGCGCCGCGTGAGCGCCTC
This sequence comes from Myxococcota bacterium, assembly GCA_965223565.1. Taxonomy (GTDB): domain Bacteria; phylum Myxococcota_A; class UBA9160; order UBA9160; family UBA4427; genus UBA4427. Next base: position 552,941 of record CBDCWV010000017.1, read on the forward strand.
GCGGTCTCTCCGCCAATCGGGCGTCATCCTCGCGTTGCATCCTCCCCTGTGATTCCGAGCCGGACCCCGGCCACCGGCCGCGACCCGGCCTGCCCCTCCCAGCGATCAACAACGCTAGATCATCTAGACGATTGTACGCTAGTCTGGATCGCGTATGACGACCCGCACTGCCCAGATCGCCTCGCCCCGTCAAACCGCGAGCGACGACTGGCCGCCCCTCGGGCGGCTGGGCTTCTGGAATATCGCCGAGCACGAGCCGGACCGCCCGGCCCTCCTGACGCCCGATGGCTCGACGTGGAGCTTTGGTGCGTTGGCGCGAGAAGCGAATCGTCTCAGCCACGGTCTGCGTGCACTCGGGCTCCGGACGGGCGACTGCCTCGCCACGCTGCTCCCGAACGACGTCCACGCCTACACGGTTCGTCTCGCCGCGTTCCAGAGCGGCCTCTATCTCACGGCGCTCAACTACCATCTCACGGGTGCCGAGATCGCCTACGTCCTCGCCGACGCCGAGGCGCGCGTCTTGATCGCCCACGACCGGTTCGCCGAGGCCGCTCGAAGCGCCGCTCGTGCAAGTGGCGGAATCGACGCCGCACGCTGCCTGGCCGTAGGCGGGATCGAGGGCTTTGGCGACCTCGCCGACTTGACGCGAGGCCAGCCCGACGGCGATCCGCCCGATCGACGAACGGGCCAGCTCATGCCCTACACCTCCGGAACGACGGGTCGACCGAAGGGCGTGCGGCGTCCGCTGCCGAGCGAGAACCCGACGGAGTGGGCCGCGCAGAGCGCCATCTTCGCGCGCGCGTTCGGGCTTCGGCCATTCGATGGAACCCACCTCGTGGTCGGACCGCTCTATCACGCCGGACCCTACATCTTCAGCTGGGGCGCCCTCGACATCGGCCACCGGCAGATCGTGACCGATCGCTTCGATCCGGAGCAGACGCTGCGGGCGATCGAGACCCACCGGATCACGAACACGCATCTCGTGGCGACGATGTTCCACCGTCTGCTCGCGCTGCCAGCCGACGTCCGATCTCGCTACGACGTGTCCTCCCTTCGAATGGTGGCCCACTCCGCCGCTCCGACTCCCGTCGAGCTCAAGAAGCAGATGATGGCCTGGTGGGGACCCGTCATCTGGGAGACCTACGGTGGGACCGAAGGCGCTGCGACGATCGCCAAGCCCCATCATTGGTTGGCGAAGCCCGGCACCGTAGGGCGTCCGATCCGGGGGACGCGAGTCACGATCGTCGACGAGGACGACAAGCTCTGCCCCCCCGGCAAGCCGGGACGCATCTACATCGAACGCGACGGTGCGAGGGTGGAGTACTGGAAGGATCCCGACAAGACGCGCCAGAGTCATCGCGGCCGTGCCATCACGCTCGGCGACGTCGGCTATCTCGACGAGGATGGCTTCCTGTTCCTGACCGGACGCCAGAGCGAGACCATCATCTCGGGCGGGGTGAACATCTACCCCGCCGAAGTCGAGGACGCCTTGTTGGCCCATCCCGAGGTGGTCGATCTGGCGGTCATCGGGGTGCCCGACGAGGAGTGGGGCGAGCGAGTCATCGCGATCGTCCAGCCGCTCCACATGCCCGCCACCGAGGCCGCAAGGGAAGCCCTCGGCGAAGCGCTGCTCACCTTCGCGCGCGAGCGCGTCGCACGCTTCAAGTGTCCGCGCGAGATTCACTTCCGTGCCGAGCTGCCGCGTGCGGAGAACGGCAAGCTCTACCGGCGCCGTCTCCGCGAGACCTACTGGCAGGATTCGGGCCGCACGATCTGAAGCGCCCTACTCTCCGTAGACGCCCCCTCAAGGAGTCCATCGCGATGCCCTACGATCCATCCCCCTATCTGACTCCCTCGAAATGCGCGCTCATCCTCTTCGAGTGCCAGGAGGGCGTGATCGGTCCGGAAACCCGGCTCAAGGGACTGCGGGAAGACGTCCTCAAGCGCGACATGGTCGACAATCTGGCGGGACTCCTCGCCGCCGCCCGCGAGACCGGTGTGACCGTCGTCTACTGCAACATGGCGTTTCGACCCGACGGACTCGGCGCGCCCAACACGCCCCGCTCGGACAACACGCCGGCCGGACCGCCTGGTCCGGCCAGCGTGTCGCCAGTCGTCGCGCCGCTTGCGCCGCGCCCGGAAGAGGTCGTGCTCGACCGCATCCACGGTATGTCGACGTTCTATGGAACGCCGATCGACCCCGTCCTGCGCGATCGCGGCGTCGAGACGATCGTTCCGACGGGCGTCAGCCTCAACATCGGCATCATCGCGACGACCGTCGAGGCGCTCGGCCGCGGCTACCGGATTGCGATCGCACGGGACTGCTGCGCGGGTGACCCCTCCTCCTACGCGGACGACGTGTATCGGAACACGCTGAACAACCTCGCCTATCTCTCGAGCAGCCAGGAGATCGCGAAGGTGTGGCGTTCAGTCTAGAGATCGCCGGATTCGCCAGTCGAACGCGCGCTACGGGGCGGCATGCGGATCGCATTCGATGGACCGTAGGGGCGAGTCGAGCGGAGTCACATGCCCGCGATGGATCGCGCACGACCGCGAGGAGCAAACATGACCCAGGTCGGCCCCCTTCCCCAGCTCGACGACTCGAATCGACATTTCTGGACCGGTGGCGAGCGTGGCGAGCTCTGCTTCCTGCGCTGTCAGGACTGCGGACACTACCTCCATCCACCCAGCCCGCGTTGCTCTTCGTGCTACGGCGAGCGGATCGAGCCGGAGACCGTCTCGGGAGAGGCGACGATCGCGACGTTCACGATCAATCACCAACCCTGGCTGCCGGACATGGAGGTCCCGTTCGTCGTCGCGATCGTCGAGCTTCCCGAGCAGACGGGTCTGCGCCTCACGACGAACGTGATCGACTGCCCGATCGAGGAGGTCGCGGTGGGGATGCCGGTCCAGGTGGTATTCGAGCAGCACGAAGACGTCTGGATTCCGTTCTTCCGGCCGGTAGGTGCGAAATGACACGAGCCCTCGAGAAGGACGCGGCGATCACGGGAATCGGCATCTCCCAGGTGGGGCGTCGACTGGGGCGAACGGGCCTCCAGCTCACGCTCGACGCCTGCCTGGAGGCGATCGCCGATGCGGGACTCCGCCCCGGAGACATCGACGGCCTGGCCAGCTGGCCCGGAACCCCGGAGAACTCGCCCGGTATGTCTCCCGTCTCCCTCGCCCAGGTAAAAGGCGCGCTGGGTCTCGAGCTCGAGTGGTTTACGGCGGGCGGTGAGGCCCCCGCGCAGATCTCGAGCGTGATCAACGCGGCCGCGGTCGTGGCCGCCGGCTACGCACGACACGTCCTCTGCTTTCGCACCGTGACCGAGTCGAGTAGTCAGACGCGAGATCGCCGGGCGAGCGTGAGCGGCGCCGGCGAGCGTCGGGTCGGGGGCGGACTTCAGTATCAAGCGCCCTTCCGGGCGATGTCGGCCGCCCAGTGGATCGCGATGTTTGCACAGCGCCATTTCCACGAGTACGGCACCACCAAGGAGCAGCTCGGCTGGGTGGCGCTCAATGCGCGACGCAACGCCGCCCGCAATCCCCGCGCGATCTTCCGCGAGCCGATGTCCATGGACGACTACCTGAATGCGCGGTGGATCTCGACCCCCTTCGGCCTCTTCGACTGCGACATCCCCTGCGACGGATCGACCGCGGTGATCGTTTCCCGTGCCGAGGAGGCGCGCGACATGCGCAAGCCGCTCCTCCGAATCGAGGCGATCGGCTCCGCGATCCACGGAAAGTACTCCTGGGATCAGTTCGATGATCTGACGACGATGGCCGCGCGGGACAGCGCGAAGATGCTCTGGAACCGGACCGACCTGAAGCCCTCCGACGTCGATGTCGCCGAGCTCTACGACGGCTTCAGCTTCCTGACCCTGGCCTGGCTCGAGGCGCTCGGCTTCTGCGGCAAGGGGGAGTCCGGCGCCTTCGTCGAGGGCGGCGAGCGAATCGCGCTCGACGGTGCGCTGCCACTCAATACCCAGGGCGGCCAGCTCTCGGGCGGGCGCCTGCACGGCATGGGCTATCTGCACGAGGCCTGCTGCCAGCTCTGGCACGAGGGCGGGGAGCGGCAGGTGGCGGGCGAGCCCGCAGTTGCCGCGGTCGGGGTCGGCGGCGGACCCGTCTCGGGATGCATGCTGCTCACGCGAGAATGAGCGCGCATGAGTCGTATATGAAGGAAGAATCGCGCGAGACCTCGCTATCGTCTAGATGATTGAGCTGATCATCGACGCCAATCGCGAGCCCTCCAAGCGACGAGGGGGTGCCGACGGCGAGGAATCGAATGAAGGACCGTGTCATCCTGATCACCGGCGGGAGTCGCGGCATCGGCTTCGCCACTGCCGAGTCGCTCCTCCGCGCCGGCGCGCGGGTCGTGTTCACCGGCCGCGACGAGCGTGCGGGCAAGGAGGCCGAAGAGAAGCTCCGCGCCGTCGGTGGAGAAGCATTGTTCGTGGCCGCCGACGCCGGTTCCGAAGCCGACTGCCAACGCATGGTCCAGGTCTGCCTCGAGCGCTACGGCAAGCTCGACGGCGCATTCAACAACGCGGGCCAGGATCCGGACACGCGGCAACCGCGCATTCACGAGTACTCGAGCCAGGACTGGCGGGCGATCCTCGAGGTCCATCTCTCGGGTCTGTTCTACGCGATGAAGCACGAGATCCCGCCCATGCTCGAAGGGGGCAGCGGCTCGATCGTGAACATGGCTTCGGTCTACGGAACCGGCGCCGCATCGACCTCGCCTCCCTCTTATGTCTCGTCGAAGCACGGAGCGATCGGAGCGACCCGCGCGGCCGCGGTGCAATACGCGAAGGACGGAATCCGGGTCAACGTCGTATGTCCCGGCTACGTGCGCACGCCGATGTTCGCCCGTGCCTTCGAGGCGAATCCGGAGCTGGAAGTACGGACGGCGAAGGCCCATCCGATGGGCCGCCTCGCCGAGCCGGCGGAGGTGGCCAACGCCGTCGAGTGGCTGCTCTCGAACGCCTCGTCCTTCGTGACGGGGAACGTGCTGATGGTCGACGGTGGGATGAGCGCGAGGCTCTGAGTCAGGCAGGCGGCAGCTGATAGACCCGCGCTGCCATTTTATAGAGGAGCTTCCGCTGCACGCCCGGGTACAAACACGTCGCGTGTGGAAGGTCGGTCTCGAAGCAGCCCGCCGCTGTAGATCAGGTTGGTGATGCAGACGAGATCGCCGGCTCGAGACTTCGCTCAGCGCAGCACCGGCGCGGCCCCCACGAACTCCGTCCTGCCCCTCGAGGCCCGGCGCAGCACGAGGAAGTCCGCCCCCTTGAAGCCGCGATGGTCCTGCGGCCCGAATGTGATCACCGTGCCCGGTGCCCCCGTCGTCGCCGGCTCCCGCCGGATCGTCTCGAGCGCCTCCTTGAGCGCCCAGGGCGAGGCGATCCGCATGCGGCTGAGCGCGAGCGCCACCGAGCGCCCGATGTCGTAGCCGCAGCTGCTCGCCGAGTTCGCGGTCAGCTCGGCTCCGTCGTGCTTCTCGCGATAGCGCGCGAGCATGTCGGACAGTACGGTGTTGCGCTCGTCGTACTGGTCGACGCCGACCCAGCCCTCGATCTGATGCGCGAGCTCCTCGGAGTAGGTCGCGCCGACGAACGCCGTACACATCACCCGCGGCGGATCCCAGTCGAGCGCTTCGAGCGAGGGGCGCAAGTGCGGAATGGTCGATCCGAGAGCGAGGTAGACGAGCGCGTCCGGATCGCGCTGCCTGGCGTTCTCGAGCGCGCGGTGCATTTCCTCCCGTGTGCAGAGGGGCGAAGTCGGCTCTTCGCCCACGATCGAGATCCCACGACTCTGACACGCGTACTTGAAGTAGAGGACGTACTCGTCCCCGATCTGCGACGGATAGTCCTTCACGATCGCGACTCTCTGGTGTCCCTCGCTCTGGAGCCACGCGGCGATCACCGCCGGCTCGTCGCCCATCCCGCCATTCGAGAGGTTGAAGGCGTACTCGCCCACGTAGAGCTGAGTCCCGCAGATCGTGATGTTCGGGACCTTCAGACGCTCGACCTCCGGCAAGACCGCGAGGCAGTTGTCCGTCGTCATCGGCCCGGCGATGGCGAGCACGCCCTCGTTCTCCACCAGGTCGTGATAGGCCTTCACCGTCGTCGAGTAGTCGGACATCGGCTGGCCCGCGTACTCCCGGACGATGATCTCCGCCGGGCGATCGATCAGCCCTTCTTCATGGGCCTCCTCGAGCGCGAACGCGACGCCCAGCGGGAACATGTCGCTGAGTCCCCTCAGTCGCGGGAGATCGACCATGATACCGATGCGGTAGGGCTCGTTGGCGTCGTGCCAACGACTCGCGGTGCTCGAGAGATCGTCGCGCTCATGCTGTGATCGAGATGTCATGGCCCTGCCCTCCACGGGCGTCGGCCGCCCGTCTGCGTCGAGTCGAAACGCCTTCGTCCGACGATCGGCGGGCCGCCGTCACGAACGCATTGCCCCCGCTCCCGTGATCTGCGCGAGATCGAGATTCGTGAGCGATCCCGGTCGCGCGTCCACGACCCAGGGAATCGCGTTCACGACCCGGGCCGCGGTCGCGAGCATGCCCGAAAGGGTCGGGGCCTCGTCGTCCAGGCTGAGATCGATGTCCGCGTCGATGCGTGGCTCGCCCTCGATGATGATCCGCGAGTGGCGGGTCATCTGGCGGCCGGGCAGCGGCTGGGGCCAGCCCTCCGCGATGCCCGTCGCCGGGCCGTAGACGTCCTGCCGATCGACCTCGATCACGACCTGGCCGCCGATCAGGCCCTGGAACCGATACCGGATGCCCGCGAGCCGGCCCTTCGGAATCGTGCTGCGCCCCACTCGGATGTCGCGCGGCGCCGCCGCCGTCTCGCGGATCTCCCGGATCTCGTCGAGCTCGATCTGCATGCCCGCGGCGAAGAGCTCGAGCACGCCACGCCAGGTCCCGAGCCCGATGTGCTTCGGGCAGTTCGCGGCATCGTCTTCGAGCGTGGCCCCCGGCCCGAAAGGCCCGGGGACGATCTCGTCGCGATAGTCGACCTCGTCGATGCGCTGCTCGACGCGGACCGATTCGACCCGAGCGCAAAGGCTCGTGAGGGAGAGCGGAAGCGCGTCCGCGAGGTACCCCGGCTCGACACCCGTCGTGAAGACGCTCGCGCCGCCGTGCTGCGCCGCCTCCTCGAGGCGCTTCGCCACCCCCGCGCCCATCGACTGTGGCCACACGAGATTGGGGTCGGACGTGTTGACCACGTTCACCCCGGCCTCGAGAATCCGGCACAGGTCTGCCACGACGGCGCCGGCCGGCCTGCCCCCGTACTCCGTCCCCATGTAGACGAAGCAGTCCGGCCGCAGCGCGAGCAGCGCGTCCAGGTCCCGCGTGGCGAGCACCCCGGTCGATTCATCCACTCCGCAGAGCGACGCGGCATCCTGCCCCTCCTTCTCGGCGGAGTGGACCCCCAGGCCGATCAGCTGGCGCTGCGGGTGCTCGATCAGCTCCTTGAGCGTGAGCCGTCCCGTGCTTCCCGTCCCCCACTGCACCACGCGGTCGATCCGTCCCGTACTCATGCCGTGCCCTCCCCTTCGCTTGTCTCGGATACGGGCCACGAGTGCTGCGGCACGCCGGGACTGGGCAAGTGCTCGACGGCATGAACGCGCCCGGGAAAGATCTCGACGACGAAGAGCGTGCGCCCGTCCTCTCCGCCGAAACAGCAATTCGTGGGGCTCGACCCCTCGCCCGTTACCAGCCGGTCGAGCTCCTTGCCCTTCGCATCGAAGACGGACAGGAAGCCGCCGTGGGGCGAAGCGACGTAGATCCGACCCTCGGTGTCGAAGCAGAAGCCGTCTCCCGCGAGCCCCTCCGGCAGCGTCTCGACGAGCCAGGTCTTCGAGCTGTCCTCGTCGAGCCATTGCAGCCCCTTGTCCTCGACGACGAGCAGCCGGCCCTCGGGCGAGAGCGCGATCCCATTGCAGAACGCATAGCCCGAGGCCAGCACGCGCGGATCGCCACCGGGTGGCAGCGCCCAGACGCGGCCCTCCTCCGGCCCCCCACCGATCGAGAGCCCGTCGGGCAGGCGTGGGGGGTCGGTGAAGTAGAGGGTGCCGTCGGCGCCGACCACGAGGTCGTTCGGCGCGGCGAAGACGTCCCGGGTCGTGACGTCCGTGACGCGACCCTTCGGATCGACGCGGCCGATTCCGGGTCGCGCGGGGCGAAAGGGCGGTGCGTCGACGACCGCCCGTCGGTCCGCTTCCCAGATCGGTGAGAAATCGATCCCGCCGTTGTTGGTGAACACGAAGCCGCCATCGGCGGCGCGCTGGGCCGCGTTCGCGCCGCCGGGCATCTCCGCGATCACCTCGCTGCGCCCCGAGGCCGGCCAGAGTCGGCGCAGCGCGCCCGTCGCAATTCTCGTGAGCACGAGCGTGCCGTCTTCCGGGCACCAGGCCGGCCCCTCTCCGAAGGGGAGATCCGAGGCGATGATTTCGGCGCGAAGCGTCATGTCCCGCCCTCGCCTCGCCAGCCCGTCGGCTGATGCGTCTTGCCGTCCATTCGCGTGAGCGGGTGATTGCTCGCGAAGCCCGTCGCGCGCTGGATCGGCTCCCAGAGGAACTCCTTGCGCACCTCCATGCGGTGAAGGACGCGGAGGCGGCGTTCGAGATCGCGCTCGTAGTCCGCCTCGATCGCGCGCTCGAGCGCAGCAAGCCCTTCCATTCGATCACTCGGGCGTCGCCCGAGCACCGCGCCCAGCTCCTCGAGGTCCTGCCGGTCGAGCTCGGGACAGAGCGCGTTGCCCAGCTCGAGATGCCGCGCGAGCGCGCCGCTGCACTCGAGGAAGAAGCGCTCCTCGTCATCGGCCGCGCGCGGCGCGAAGGTCTCCTCGAGCTGACGGGCGAGCAGCGCGTGGGCGTTGCTCCGGGGCGTCGCCCGCGACGCCAGACACTCCGGCCAGTCGGGCTCGAGGCTCGTGACCTCGGACCAATGCCGCAGGTGATCGGGCAATCGGCCGATCGGATAGTCCATCTCGCGCAGACGCATCAGCCCGAGGTCCTGGAGGGGATCGCCGAGATGCGCGATCTCGAGATCGAACCTCGCGAGCACGCGCCCATCCTCGAACATGAACTTGTTGGGGCCGATGTCGCCGCCGCAGTAGCGAACGGGCCGTTCCATCCGCGGCGCATGATCGTGGATCCAGCGGATCCCCAGCTCGAAGAGCGGCTCGGGATCGATGCCCTGATAGCTTCGGTACAGCTTCTCGCGGATCTCGATCCCACCAACTACGTTGTCACGCGCGGTGGTGGGACGGGGCAAGCCCTCCGGAACGTCGAGCTTCTCCCAGTCGAGCGTGTGGAGCTGGGCAATGTTCTCCATGTACTGACGGAAGAGATCGTGGCGGAGCGTCTCGTTCTCGATCGCCGTGAGCATCTCGGTTCCCGGGACCCACTCCATCAGGAGCCAGGAGATCTCGTCGTTGAAGCCGCAAAAGCGCGGCACGCGCACGGGCGAGTCCTGGAGCGATCGGATCACGCCGGCCTCGGTGGCGAGCGAGGCGCGCGCGCCCTTCTCGTCGTTCAGGTAGCCCGGGTTGCGGAAGCCGCGCAGCATGACCCGGAGCGGCTCGCTCGCGCCCGTGTCGATCTCGAGGAACCAGTGAGGTCGCCAACGGGCCTGTCGGCGCTTCGACACGATCCGTCCGCCTGTGACCGACTCGGCCCAGGCGAACGCCTCCTTGGTCCGACGTTCGACGGCGCCGACACCCGAGCGCGTCACCACGACACGTTCCGCGTCGCATAGGCCGGAAGATCCCCCGGCCCCTTGAGTCCCGGTCCAGCCTCGACGAGCGCCGGAATCGCGTTCACGACGTGCATCGCGGTCACGCCCAGGGAGCCGGCGATCCCCTTCGAGCTGGCGAGGATCTCGAGATCCGGCTCCCCCTCGATCTTGCAGACGACGCCCTTTCGCGGCTTCTCCCAATCGGGACCGACATGGGGAGCCGCGCGCATGAAGTGCTCGACCACGATGCGAACCTGGCCCCCGATCCGGCCCACGAGCTGCCAGTGCAGACCGCCGATCGTCCCCGCCTCGACCAGGCCGTAGGCCGTGTCGATGTCGCGATCCGTCGTCGCGGTCTCCCACTCGAGCTCAATCGAGTCGAGCGTCACCCCGAGCCGGTCGGCGACGTGGAGGCCGAGCGGAGCCCACCACGCTTCGACGACCCCGCCCGTGACTCGCGGCGGCACATAGCCTCGCTCCTGACCCATGCCCGCCGAGACGCGCATCGCCTCCGGCACGGCGTAGCCGCTGTTGTCCACGAACTCCTGGATGCGCACGCAGTCGACCCGGCCGGCACAGGAGAGCAGTGGAAGAATCGCATCGGCGCTCATGACGCCGGGACTACTCCCGCCGTTGAAGAAGGCGCTTCCGCCCGCTTCGCAGGCCTTGCTCAGGATCTCCACGACCGCCGGCGGGCCCGCGGGCGGGTAGACCATCGAGATCAGCGAGATCGAGGCCACGTCGATTCCCCGCTCGAGGAAGCGCGTCATGTCCTGGGCCGCCTCGAGCTCGCGGCCCGCGCCGTTGCCCGCGTACAGCAGACAGTCGGGCCGGAGATCGAGGAGCGCCTCGACGTCGCTCGTGGCGGCCAGGCCCACCGGCTCGACGCCCACCAGCTCGCCCGCGTCACGCCCGACCTTGTCGGGATTCGTGACGTGGAGGCCGACCAGATCGAGGGCCGGGTCGGCCAGCACGCCACGGAGGGCATAGCTTCCCGTCGCGCCGGTACCCCAATGGGCAACGCGGATTCGGCTCTGGTCGGACATGCTGACTCCTCCCGTGATTCCAGTCGCCGATCAGATCCGGATCGGCATCTTCGAGTAGCCTGAGACGTTGATGGCGTAGTTCTGCTCGAGACCTTCCTCGACGATCTCGTACTCGGGATACCGCGCGAGCAACTCCTCGATCGTGATCCGCATCTCGAGACGCGCGAGCCAGGCCCCCATGCAGATGTGCCGTCCCCAGCCAAAGGCCACGTGATGGTCGAGGCGACGGGCGACGTCGAAGCGCTCGGGATCCGGAAATACGCGCTCGTCGTGGCACGCCGAGGCGGTCACCAGCGCAACGAAGGTCCCCGGCTCGATCTTCACGCCGTGCATTTCGATCGGCACCTTGGCGACGCGATGTTGCCAGTGCGCGGGCGGTCGCATGCGCAGGATCTCCTCGACCGCGCCCGGAATCGCGTTCGCGTCCTTGGCGAGCTGCGCGCGCTGGTCGGGATGGCGCCCGAGGAGCAGGACCGAGTGGGTGAGCGCCTTGGCCGTCGTCTCGTTTCCGGCCACTGCGAAGAAGGCTGCGTTGGAGACGAACTCGTCCTCGCTGAGCGGACGCTCCGCGCCGTCCTCCTTCATCCTGGCCTCGACCAACGTCGTCAGGAGGTCGTCGCGCGGACGGGCGAGCCGCTCCTTCCGCGCCGCCCGGAGGTACTCCTCGAGCGCCTCCCGCGTGGCGTGGCCTTCGGGCGTCGGCTGATTGGTCCCCGGCTCCCGCTCGATCGACTTGTCGCACCAGTGCTGCACCGCTTCGAGGTCAGCGTCGGGGATGCCGAGGATCCGACAGATCACCTCCATCGGCACCAGCATCGCCAGCTCCTCCGCGAAGTCCACCTCGGCGCGGCCAGCAAAGGCTTCGAGTCGGCGCACGGTGACCTCCCGAACCATCTCGCCCAGGCGCTCGACCGGTCGCGGGCGAAACGGCTGGTTCACCAGTCCGCGAAGTCGCGTGTGATAGGGCGGATCGGAGAAGACGATCGGCCTTTGACGGCCCGTGTCCGCCGCCTCGCTGTCCGAGAGATTCAGCTCGGAGCTGAAACGGTCGACATCGATGTGAGCAGCGACGACGTCCTCGAAGCGCGAGATCGCAACCATGCCGAAGTCGTCGTTTCGATAGACCGGCGCCTCGTCTCGCAGTCGCTTGTAGAGGGGGTAGGGATCGCGATAGTGCTCGCGATCGAAGGGATTGAAGACGAGATCGGGTGAAGCCATGGGTCGAGCTCGCTGATCAGGTGCCGGCTAACCGAGCGGCGCCGTACCCACGAAGTGATTTCTGCCCTCGGTGATTCCGCGGAGCAGCAGATAGTCGGCGCCGTGGAACCCGCGGTGATTGCGGCGGCTGAAGCCCACCGTCGTCCCTGGTGCGCCCGTCGCCGCGGGCAGGCGCGTCACGCTCTCGAGCGCATCCCGCAGACTCTCGCCCGTCGCGATCCGCATCCGGTCGAGCGCGATCCCGAGCGCGCGGCCCATGTCGTAGCCACACGTGAAGACCGAGGTCGGCCACGCGAGCCCCGCGCCGTTGCGCTTTTCATACCGACCGAGCAGACCCTCGAAGACGGGGTTGCGCTCGTCGAACTGATCGAGCCCGATCCAGCCTTCGTAGAGCGCGGCGCGCTCTGGGCTGTAGGCGGCGCCGACGAAGGCCGTGCACATCAGCCGGTGCGGCGACCAGTCGAGCCGCTCGAGGGCGGCGCTCAGCTTGGGCGTGAGGCGCCCCAGGCCGAGGTACACGAGCGCGTCGGGCTCGGATGCCTCGAGCGTGCGAAGCCGATCCTCGACCAGGCTTTCCTCCGCGATCGGCGACGCGGTCTCCACGGCGGAGATCTCGAGCCCCTCGAGTGCTGCTGCGCGACGGAAGTGGAGCATGTATTCCTCGCCGATCTGCGAGGGTGCCTCGTGGATCACAGCGACGCGCCGCCTCCCCTCCCCCCGCAGCCAGGCCGCCAGCACCATCGGCTCGTCGGCCATGCCGCCGTTGGGCAGGCTGAAGGCGTAGTCTCCGACGTACTCCTGCGTCCCCGAGATGGAGATCGAAGGCACACGGTGACGCTCGAGCTCCGGGAGGAGCGCCAGGCTGTTGTCCGTGGTCATCGGCCCGGCCACCGCGAGCACGTCTTCTTCCTCGACGAGCTCGCGGTAGTAGCGCGCATTGGCGGTGCCCGACTTCCAGGGCTGCGCCTCGTACTCGCGGACCACGAGCTCGACCGGACGGTCACCGATCCCGCGCTCGGCGAGCTCTTCGAAGGCGATCTCGAGCCCCTCGACGAAGAGCTTCGCGCAGCCCGGGAAGTGCGGGAGATCGACCATCACGCCAATTCGATGGGGAGCGATCTGCTGATCGAAGGATCCACTGCTCATGGCCTGCTCGATGCCTCCGTACTCGCGAGCCGATTCAGACGACCGGCGCCGTTCCGACCAGCTCAGTCCGCCCGCCCTTGGCGTGGCGGATCACGAGATAATCCGCTCCCTTGTAACCGCGGTGGTCCTCGGGACCGAACGTGATCACGGTTCCGGGGGCACCGTTCGCCGCGGGAAGCCGTCGAATCGTCTCGAGCGCATCGCGAAGCGCCGACGCCGTGGCGAGTCGCATGCGCGAGAGTCCGAGCGAGAGGACGCGTCCCACGTCGTAGCCGCACGCGAGCCCGGACCCGGCCGGCGGTCGCCGACCATGCTTCTTCTCGAACCCGGTGAGGACGCGCTTCAGGATCTCGTTCCGCTCGTCGTACTGATCGATGCCGTACCACCCGTCGAGCATGCGCGCGCGTTCCTCGACGAACGTCGCGGTCACGAAAGCCGCGGTCGTGATGCGCGGCGGCCACCAATCGATCGCCTCGAAGGCGGGGTTCAGGCGCGGCGTGATCTGACCGCCAAGCCCCAGGTAGACGACGGCGTCGGGATCGGCCCGCCGGAGTGAAGCGACCGCCTCGCTGACGAGCGCCTGGGGAGCGACGGGTGAGATCGGTGCCTCGAGGACGACCGAGAGTCCGGCGAGCGCGGCCGCGTAGCGGAAGTACTCGGTGTACTCCTCGCCGATCTGCGAGGGCGAGTCCTTGAGCACGGCGATCCGCGAGTGGCCCTGATCGCGCAGCCAGGACGCCATGATGGCGGGCTCGTCCCCCATCCCGCCGTTCGAGAGGTTGAACGCGGGACGCCCCACCCAGAGCTGGGTGCCGCAGATCGTCACGCAGGGCACGCCCTGTCGCAGGACCTCCGGCAACACCGCGAGGCAGTTGTCCGTGGTCATCGGCCCCGCGACGCCCAGGACGTGCTGCTCCTCAACGAGCTCGCGGTAGACGTTGATATTCGTGTGCGCCTCGCCCTCGGGCTGACCGTGATACTCGCGCAGCACCGTCTCCACGGGCCGGTCGAGGAAGCCCTGCTCCAGGGCCTCGTCGAAGGCGTACTCGAGGCCTTCCAGGAAGAGGCCAGGCAGCACCGGACGATGCGGGATGTCGATCATCACGCCGAGCTTGTACGGGCTCACCGGAGGTGAGCTCGCGGTCCGGCGGGACTCGGTCATGCGCTCCCTCCCTCAGCCAAGCGGCGCCGTCCCCTCGAAGACGCTGCGCCCCCCCTCGGAACGTCGCACGAGCAGGTAGTCGGCCCCCTTGAAGCCACGGTGGTCCTGCGGCCCGAACGTGATGACCGTCCCTTCCGCCCCGGTCGCCGCCGGCAGCCGGCGAACGGTCTCGAGTCCCTCGCGAACGCCGTCCGGCGTCGCGAGCGGCATGCGCGAGATCGCGAGCGCGAGTGCGCGCGCCATGTCGTAGCCGATCGTGCCGACCGACGTGATGATGGGCTCGATCGCTCGGCGCTTGCGGAAGCTCTCCCACATGTGCTGGAAGAAGGGACTCCGCTCGTCCCACTGGTCGAGCCCGTACCAGCCGTCGAATGCCCGGGCGCGCTCCTCGCTACACGAGGCCCCGACGAAGGCCGTCGACATGATGCGCGGTGGATCCCAGTCGGCCGCGTCGAGTGCCTCGCGGAAGAGCAGGGAGAGCGTCCCGCCAATCCCCCAGTAAACGAGCGTGTCTGGCTCGACGCGCTTGAGCGCGCGGAAGGCCTCCGCGAGCTCGGCGCGGTCGGCGAGCTGAGACACCCCGCGCTCGAGCAGGATCTCGATGCCCGCAGCGAGTGCCGCACGCCGAAAGTAGCGGAGGTACTCCTCGCCGATCTTCGACGGGTAGTCGCGAAGGACCGCGACGCGACGGTGGCCCTGCCCTCGCAGCCATCCGCAGACGATCTCGGGCTCGTCGCCCATTCCACCATTGGACAGATTGAAGGCGGCCCGGCCCACGAAGTCCTGACTGCCGCAGATCGAAATCGTCGGCACGCCCGCCCGCTCGACCTCCGGCAGCACGGCGAGCGCATTGTCCGTCGACATCGGCCCGCAGATCGCGAGCACCTTCTCCTCCCGCACGAGCTCGCGGTAGGCCTCGATCACCGGGAATCCGTCCGCGAAGGGCTGGGCGACCACCTCGCGCACGACCAGCTCGATCGGACGTTCGAGGAGCCCCTCGTCGAGGGCCTCCTCGAACGCCACGCCGATCGTCTCCGGGAACATGTCCGTGTAGCCCGGCCGGTTCGGGAAGTCGATCAGGACGCCGATCCGATAGAAACCGACGGCGCCGTGCGCCCGCTCTCCCGCCCCGGCGGAGGTGTCCTCGCGAACGGCCACGCCCCGTCGACCTCAGACCGCGATCTGGTACAGCGCGGCCGCGTTGTCGCGCAGCACTGCGTTCCGCGTCGCCTCGTCCAGATGACCGAGCGTGTCCTCGATCTTCTGGTGCACGTCCGGATAGAGCGACGTCGGATGCGGGAAATCCGTCTCGAAGAGCATGTTCCCGTAGCCGATCTTCTCGCCGTACTCCTTCACGCCCTCGGTCTCGAACCAGTAGCAGGAGTACATGTGGTCCCGGAAATACTCGATCGGTCGCCGGGTCAGTCGCGAGGCCTCGTTCGGCATCATCTCGTCGACCTGGTACTCGATCGACTCGATGACGAAGGGGATCCAACCCATTCCGCTCTCGACGGAGACGATCTTGAGATCCGGGTATTCGTCGAAGAGCCCGCTGTAGAGCCAGTTCGCGATCGTCGCGGCGTTGCCCATGTACATGAGCATCGATCCCACGGCCATCCGGGTCTCCCAGCCGTAGCTCTTCCAGGCGTACTCGAAGCCGTTGATGCCCGATGCGAGGTGGAAGTTGATCGGGACCTTCTTGTCGCTACAGATCTCGTAGACGGGACGCCAGTCGTCCTGCATGAAGTCCGCAAAGCCCATCTGCTCCGGACGATCGGGGAGCGTGAAGCCCGTCAGCCCGAGCTCCTCGACACAGCGCCGCGCCTCCTTCGCCATCAGGTCACGGTCCCACATCGGGAGGATCGCCTGCTGGCAGAGTCGCCCGCGCGACTGCTGCTGTCGTTCGGCGCCCGCGTCGTTGTAGATCCGGACGACGGCCTCGCGCACAGCGGGGTCGTCGACCTGCATGAGCGCGGCGAAGTTCGTCGGGCCGCCATTCTGGTAACAGATCTGCGCCCAGATCCCGAAGCGATCCATGATCGCGAGACGCTCCTTCACGTCGTAGGCACTCGGGTGCATCGAATCGAAGGTGGGCCAGCTGATCTTGCCGAGCAGCTTGTCGTGCTCGGGGCTGATCACGGACGGTCCGAGCGGTCCCGCCGGAATGTCGTCGGACAGGAACCACATGTCGAAGTCGCCGGCGTTCTTCACGAAGGGCATCTTGTCCTTCATGCCCGCGGGCGCGCGCGACGTCCACATGTCGGGCGGCTCCGTGAAGTGCGTATCGGTATCGATCACCTTGACGCCCTCGATGAGCTTCGAGGGGCCATCGGGCAGCTCGACCGGCTTCACCTTGCCGCCGCCGGGCATGATGCCCGCCATGGCACCGCTCTCGTCGGTGCGGAGAAGAACGTCGCGGCTGGAACTCTTGGGCATGGGAGGCTCCTTTCGATCGGGGGACCGGATCGGTCCGTGCTATTTCGAGACAGTCGACTTCGAGCCAGTCGACGCGTTCGCCATCTCCGGTGAGCGCGCGGGGTCGATGAATCCGTGGAGGAGGAGCCGCTTGATCTCGCTGGCGAGCTGCTTGCGGGCAGAGGGCAGCTCCGACTCTTCATAGTGAACGCGCGCGAGCAGCGGCCACATGTAGATGATCGCGATCAGGAACGGCGCCATGAATTCGGGGGCCGGTCCTTCGGCGCGTCCCTGCTCTTTCGCGATGCCTTCCATCCAAGCCGTATAGCGATGCCAACCTTCGCGATTCGGCGGCGTCGAGTCGTCGAGCAGATCGTGGAGGGCGAACCGGTGCATCCCCGGGTTCTCGAGCAACTTCGTCGCGACGTGCTCGATCCACTCATCGAGGGGCATGTCCGCGGTGAGCATCTCGATCGTGCGCTGTTGGAAGTCCTGCTTCACCGCCGCGACGAGGTCCGCGCGGGTCGCGAAGTGAGCATGCGCAGTCGTGCGGTTCAGTCCTGATCGCCGCGCGACCTCGGAGATCGAGAGCGCCTCGGGTCCGCGCTCGGCAAGGATCTCCCGCGCCGCCCCGAGCAGGCGTTCGCGATTGTCCTGGTAGTCGGCGCGGCGGGAGGGACCGGTTGCCATGCCGTGATTCTGGCTGGAAGCGGCCCTAAGGTCAACAACTATGTTGAGGTTATTAAACCCGCGGGGACGCCTTGAGCTCGCGGCGGACGGCGGATCGCCCTCCCCCCGCGCTCTCGGTCGCGACGGGCTGGGTCAATACCCGGGAATCTGGATCGACTGTCCTCCGTCGACGAGAATCTGCTCGCCGACGATGAAGTCGGCGGCCGGGCTCGCCAGGAAGGCGATCATCCACGCGATGTCCTCGGGACGACCCGCCCGACCGCGTGGTATCGCGCCGACGACTGCCTCCCCTCGTTCGCTCGCGAGCAGCTCCGGCGTGTAGATCTCGGACTCCACGACGCCGGGACACACGACGTTCACCCGAATGCCGTGCTCGATCAGATCGAGCGCCATCGCCCGGCTGAGCTGACTCATCCCGGCCTTCGACGCGAAGTAGGCCGGGAAGTTCTTCGCCACGGCGACCGACGCGATCGAGGCGACGTTCACGATCGCGCCCCCACGACCGGCCTCGATCAGGCGGCGGGCGACCGCCTGACTCAAGCGATGGACGGCATTCAAGTTGAGGTCGATGACCTGCTGCCAGCTCTCTTCCTCGTAGGTCGCATAGTCGCCCGGCTCGCCCGTGATTCCTGCGCAGTTGACGAGCACGTCGATCAAGCCGAGCGAGGATTGGACCTCGTCCAACGTCGCGGCCGTCGCCTCGGGATCCGTCACATCGAGCTGGTGCGCGAACGCCCGCCCCCCGGCACCCTCGATCGACGACGCCACCTCGTCGATCCGGTCCTTTCGGCGCGCGACGCAAGCGACCGCCGCCCCGCACTCGGCCAACACGAACGCCGTCTTCGCCCCGATGCCCGAAGACGCGCCCGTGACGAGCGCGGTCCGACCTTCGAGCGAGAAGGGATGATTCATGCGTCCGGTCGTCGACATCGTCTCGTCCCCTCTCGAGTCATCGGCAAGATGGAAGCGTCGAATCCCACGCAATCGGGCTTGCCTTCGCGGACAAGTCGCCCTACGAATCTCCGGATCCTCACGGCGGCTTCGAGAGGTGTCAAGGGCAAGGGGAGAAGGCATGAACGCGCCCGATGTCTTGCTTGCGGACAAGAATGTGATCGTCACGGGTGCCGCTAGCGGGATCGGCGCGGGCGCGACGCGGCTACTCGTCGAGCAAGGCGCGCGAGTCGCTCTCCTCGACCTCGACGACGCGGAACTCGAACAGATTGCAGGGAAGGTCGGAGACACCGATCGTGCGCGCGCCTGGACCTGCGACGTCTCCGACGAAGACAAGGTCGGGGCCACGTTCCGCGAGGCGACCGACTGGCTGGGCGGCCTCACGAGCGTCGTTCACGCGGCCGGCGTCCTCCGCTACAAGGACGCCCAGGACTTCAGCGTCGACGACTGGCACTTCATCATGAACGTGAACGCCCTCGGGACCTTCCTCGTGGACCGAGCCGCGTTCCCCCATCTCAGGGACGACGGCGGCAGCATCGTCAACGTGGGGTCGCTCTCCGGTGTGCGTGGCCATCCACGGAATGCCATCTACTCGGCCTCGAAGGGCGCCGTGATGTCGTGGACGCGCACGGTGGCGCAAGAATGGGGCCCCTTCGGAATTCGCGTGAACGCGCTCGCGCCGGTGGCGCGAACCGCGATGGCAGAGATCCCGAACGTCTCGCCGGAAGAGCAGGCCGCGCTCCTGGACAGGGTCGGGGCCGCGACGCCGCTGCGACGCATCGGCGATCCCTACCTCGACATCGCCCCGGCCATCGCGTTCCTGGTGAGCGACGCCTCGCACTACATCACGGGCCAGGTGCTTCCCGTCGACGGCGGCAGCATCATGGTCGGGTCGTAGCCTGCGGCGCAGGTCGCCACGCCAGGGAGCTGGTTGGGGTGCGGACGCGCTCCACCCGGCACGATCAAGAGAAGTACGTCGCCATGCCCTATCGCGTCATCATTTGGGCCCCCGGACTCGTCGGCGGTCTCGCCCTCGTCGAAACGCTGCGCCATCCGGACCTCGAGCTCGTCGGCGTCTTTGCCTTCAGCGAGCACAAGGACGGCATCGACGCCGCGAGCCTCTGCGACCTCCCCGACTCCGGCATTCGCGTCACCCGCGACAAGGACGAGATCCTCGCCCTCGACGCGGACGTCGTGATCCATTGCGCAAGCAAGGCCTTCGGTCCGGATACGCAGTCGAACAACGAGGACGATCTCGTCCGGCTCCTCGAGTCGGGCAAGAACGTCATCACGACCACGAGCTACACCCACCTCCCGGTCTACGGCCCCGAGCTCGTCCGTCGGATCGACGACGCCTGCGCGACGGGCGGATCGAGCTTCCACGGTACGGGCGAGAACCCGGGCTTCATGTTCGAGCGCTTCATCGCGACGCTCACGGGCATCTGCTCCGAAGTGCACCACGTCCAGCTCGACGAGTACGCGGACTGCTCGATCTCGAAGGGTGAACCGCAGATGATCTTCGATCTGATGTCGATGGGGAAGCCGCCCGAGGAGGTGACCCTCGACCGGCCGATGGTCCAGGCGATCGAGAAGATGTACCACCAGGCGCTTCAGGGGACCGCGGAAGTGCTCGGCGTCGAGCTCGAGAAGATAGAGCCCTCGATCGAGACAGCGGTCCTCGACGATGACATCGAGATTCCGGCGGGCCCGATTCGGGCGGGCGGCGGCGTCGGGCAGAAGCTCGCCTGGACCGGCTACTTCCGCGGCGAGCCCTTCCTCACGGTTCGGCAGATCTGGGCGTGCACGCGCAAGATCCCCGGCTGGGGGCTCGAGGAGCTCACCGCTTGGCGGAGGAACTACTGGCAGATTCGGCTCGACGGCTTTCCCTCGGCCCGACTCGAGATGGACCTATGGACACCGGAGACGGACAAGACGGGTTGGAAGGACGCCTCCGCCGTGCACATCCTCGTCGCAATGACGGCGATGCGCGCGATTCCGGCCGTCTGCGCCGCGCCGCCGGGCGTCGTCAAGGCGCCGGTCTTCGCGCCCTTTCAGCCGCGATACACGGCGCCCTAGCTGCCGATTCGGCGCGGCGGTGAATTTCAAGGCTGTGGCGGCTTCAAGACTGCTCCGACTTCAGGGCTGCTCCCACGGATCGACCGGCGCCAAACCCTCGAGCGACGTCGTGCCGTCGTGCGCGCGCCGCAGGAGCAGGAAATCCGGCCCCTTGAATCCTCTGTGATCGAGCGGACCGAACGTGATCACCGTTCCCGGACCGCCCGTGCAGGCCGGCACCCGTCGCACGGTCTCGAGCGCGTCGCGAAGACCCGCTGGACTCGCGTTCCGCATCCGACTGAGGCCGATCGCAAGGGCGTGGCCAATGTCGTAGCTCGCCGACGAAATCGAGTCGCCCGGTCGGGACTCATAGCGCTTGGCGAAACGCTCGAGCACGGCCTGGAACACGCGATTGCCCTCGTGGTATTGGTCGACGCCGACCCAGCCGTCGAGATCCTTCGCCGTCTGCTCGCGGAACGTCGCACCGACGAAGGCCGTGCACATGATCTTGGGCGGATCCCACGCGAGCGCTTCGAGGGCAGGATTGAGCATCCGGCCGTTCGCCCCGAGCCCGAAGTAGGCGACCGCGTCGGGATTGGCGTCCTTCAGGATCTCGAGCTGCCCCTGGATCTCCTCCGGGCTCGAGACGACGTCGATCGAACCTTCCGCCGCGATTCGCAGGCCGCGCTCCTGACACGCGCGTCTGAAGTACATCGAATACTCCTCGCCGATCTGGGTGATCTCCCGCAGCAGCCCCACCCGGCGATAGCCCTTTCCCGCGAGCCATGAAGCGACCACCGCGGGCTCGTCGGCCATGCCTCCATTCGAGAGGTTGAAAGCCCAGTGGCCCACGTATTGCTGACTGCCGCACATCGAGAATGTGGGGACGCCGACCTTCTCGATATGCGAGAGCAAGGAGAGCGCGTTGTCGGTATCCCAGATGCCGATGATCCCGAGCACGCGCTCCTTTTCGGCAAGATCGTAGAAGGCCTCGATCACATCGGCCGAATCGGCAACGGGCGAGCCCGCGACCTCGCGCGGAATCAACTCGACGGGTCGACGCAGCAGCCCCCGCTCGTAGGCCTCGTCGAAGGCAAACTGGTTCCACTCCATCTTGATCGGCTTGATGACGCCGATGCGGTAGGGCTGGAGGTGCTCCTTCGTAAGCTGGGTGGTCGTCACGGGATCTCTCATGTCAGCGTTCCTCGCGGGCGAGCCGTTCGTTCAGTGCGCGCTGGAAGCGCAGATCGAGATGGTGCCAGCGCGGCAGACCGTCGTCGGCGAGCCCACGCATCTCGGGAAAGAGAATCGTCGAGAAGTTCATCGCCAGTCCCAGCGGCGCCTCGGGAATCCACGCCGCGCGCACCCAGGGCTCGAAGCGCTGGGCGACGTCCTCGGGCGTCCCGACGTAGATCATCTGCTGGACGTCGTGGTCGGTGATCTTCTGGAGGATCGATTGCATCTCATGGCGATCGAAGAGCGTGGCGCGATGGGTCTTGCTGAGCGCCCAGTCGTCGCCGAGGGGATGCTCGCCTCCCCACTCCTTCCAGTACTTCCCCAGCGGCGTGAGGTTCAGGACGAAGGACCGGATGTAGGGGCTCTCGAGCGCCTGGGTGATCTGTTTGTCGTTCTCGCAGAGCACGCAGCAATAGGGCGCACCGACCGGGAGTGTCCTCGGATCGCGACCGTGACGCTCCGCCTCCTCACGGAAGATCGCGAGGTCCTCCTCGAAGCGCTCGACCTTGTTGGCGTAGCCGCCGGGCAGATAGCTCCCCAGACCGTCCGCGACGCGGCCGGCGATCCGCATGGCGCCGGGCCCGCCGCCGACCAGGATCACCGGCGGATACACGCCTTCGCGATAGGAAGGCAACGCGATCAGCGCGTCCTTCTGGGGCCAGAACTTCCCGTCGATCGTGACGGGCTCGTTCGCGCGCATCAGGCCCTTCACGACGCGGATGTACTCCTCGAGCCGCTCGTTCCTCGGCAGCGTGCGCTCGAGGCCGTATGGCACGAACTGCTTGTTCTCCCCCGTGCCGACCGAGACGGATACGCGACCCTTCGTGATGTGGTCGAGGGTGAGCAGGGTCTGCGCGAGAACCGAAGGAGGACGCCGATAGCAGTCGGTCGTCGAGGCCATCCGAATGCGGTCGGTCACCATGCCGGCGGCGGCGATCAGGGAGAAGGTGTCGTAGAAGGCCTCATACTCTGGGACCTCCCGGTTCATGCCTTCCATCATCTGCCACGCGGATTGGAAGGTCCACGACTGGGTCTGTTCGGTGAAGCCCTGGGCGACGTAGCCGAGTTTCTCCCGCAGCTGAATGCCCAGGATGGCGTTCTCGAAGCCGGCGTTCCGATGGATCTCCTGCCCGAGCGTGCCGGCGAAGGCGATGGAGGTGGCGTGCTTCTTGACGAACTCCCGGTCGGCCTCGTTCATGGGGGCTCCTTCTCGTCGGTTGCGTTCGGCTCCCCCATCGTCTACCGGTTTGACCAAGTCGTCAAGACCGACTTCGCGAGGAGGATGCGATGGATCGCTTCATCGTCGGAACGGGCCGGTGCGGCTCGACCCTGATCTCGCGGATGGTGGCGGAGCATCCGCGCGTGCTGATGATCCAGGAATTCCTCGCGGGCCTCGAACGTCGCCATGCGTTCGGCCCCGCGCCGATCGACGGCGAAGCGTTCGCCCAGCTCGTGTCCTACTCGAACCGACTGGCCGCGCTCCCCGCGGCGCGAAGTCGTGAGATTCCCGAAGGCCTGCTCTCCGAGATTCCGGAGCGCTTCCGCGAGACGGGCTTGCCGACGATCATGGGCATCGCGCTGCCGGCCCTGAGTGACGACCCGCTCGCGCTCTACGACGCGATCATCGGTGAGGTGAGCACCTGGCCGCGACGTCCCCTGGCGCTCCACTACCGCTCGCTCTTCGAATGGCTGCGTGACCGCCTCGACCGCGACGTCTGGATCGAACGGTCGGGCATCTCGATCGAGTACCTGCGCGAGCTGCGCGAGACGTTTCCCGACGCGCGCTTCCTCCACATCCATCGCGACGGGCCGGGGGCGGCGCTGTCGATGCAGCGGCATCCATGGTTCCAGCTCCTCGTCTCCTTCCACTTCGATCCGCCGACGCGCGAGGAGCTCCAGCAGACCGAGCTCGCGGGCGGAACGCCCTCCCCCGACGATCCGATCTCGAAGCGACTCTTCGAGCAGCAGCCATCGCTCGCGCGTTTCGGCGAGTACTGGAGCTACATGATCGAGATGGGCATGCGCGAGGTGCCTCTCCTCGACCGAAGCCAGTACCTGGACGTCCGGTACGAGGATCTGCTCGCGGACCCGAAGGCCGTGCTCACCCGACTCGCCGGATTCTTCGACTTTCCGGCCGACGCCGACTGGCTCGAACGTGCGGCGAAGCTCACCCGACGGGACCAGAGTCCCTTCGACGACCTTTCCACCGAAGACCAGCGCGCCCTGCGCGACGCGTGCCTGCCGGGCGAGATCCTGCTGGGGCGCCAGAATCCTCCTTCGTTCAAGCCGATCCTCGCGACGATCGAGGAGATGCAGCGCGGGTGAGGAAGCGCGTACCCGCCACGGCGCGTGACTCGATCGCGAGGGTCGCGGTCTGCCTGCTCGTGGCGACCGGCCTGTCCTGCGCGGCGAGCCCAGATGCATCGGAGGACGGCGACATGCGCGAATCGCGTCTCGACCACTACCTGGACCGCCTGCGCGAGAACGCCGACTGGATCGATGCGACGCTCGATCCTTCTTCGGCCGAGCTCGAGGCGGAGACCCACCGCTACCTGTTCCAGGCCATCACGATGTCCTACCCGAGGGCGTTCCATGGCGACGCCGCGTTTCCGGATTGGATGCCGAGTCTCAGCAACGTCTACGCCCACGCGGCCGCAAATCCCGATACGACGTATCTCTATACGGAGATCGACGGCTTGGGAACCTATCGAGTGTCCGGCACCCGCGGCACGACACGCTTCGTCGACATCCAGTCGGGCGCGAGTCTGCGAGGCGGTGGACACGTCACGCTCGACCTCGACGACTTCACGATCGCCGAGGACGGATCCTTCTCCTTCGTCTGGAGCACGGATCGGCCCGAGGGCTATGAGGGCGACTGGGCTCCGCTCTCGCCCGACGCCGGCTACGTCTTCCTCCGCCAGGTGGCTACAGACTGGGTGAACGAGGTCGACGCTCGGGTCGCGATCGAGCGACTCGACGGGTCGGCGACCCGGCCTCGCATGTCGGTCGAAGAGATCGACGAGCGCCTGCTCCGGATGACCGAACGCGTCGCGAGCGCAAAGCTCTTTCCTAGCTGGCTGGCGAACAAGAAGCAGCGCGGCATCGTCAACCGACTCGAGCTTAACACGTACGGCGAGATGGGCGGCGTCGAGGGACAGGCCTACTACGAAGGGCTCTTCGAGCTCGCCGAGGACGAGGCGCTGCTAGTGGAGGTCACGATCCCGGCTGATTGCGGGTACTGGTCCGCCCAGCTCTTCGACGAGCTCTTCGTCTCCCTCGACTATGTCCATCGACAGAGCAGCCTGAACGACCACACGGCCTGGGTCGGCGACGCCGGCATCGCCCAGGTCGTCGTCTCGGCGCGCGATCCAGGCATCCAGAACTGGCTGGACGTGAGCGAATATCCCCGCGGTGGGTTCATGTGGCGCTGGCTGCGCTGTCCCGGCGAGTGCGCACCCAGGGCGGAGAAGGTCGCGTTCAACGAGCTCTCCGGCCTCCTCACGGAGAAGACGCCTGCCTTCTCGCCTGCAGACCGCGCCGAGCAGATGAGTCGGAGGCGGGTCGGCGCGCAGCTCCGCCGCCGGTGGTGAGGCGATTGCCTTCGACCACGCGCTCAGCTCGCCTCGACCTTCGAGCGCGCCAGGGCGAGGTCCTCTCGCGCGGTCCTGCCCGCCAGTGAGAAGAAGAGCAGCGAGAACAGCGCCATCCCGTTCACGAGCAGGAGCGCGTAGCGAAGCGACTCCTCCGCGAAGGTCGGGGCGAGCCAATCGCTCAGCACTCCTCCGACGATCGGGCCGAATCCGAGTCCGATCAGATAGTTCAGGATCGAGAAGAGCAGCGACGTGAACGCGCGCATCTCGGGTCGTGCGACGCCCATCAACATCACGGTCGTCGGTGTCGCCCAGGTCGCGCTCGCCGCGATGTAGGGTAGGAACGCGGCGACGGCGATCTCGAAGCGGCACGTCAGCAGGAAGATCCCCGCGAACACGAAGGTCAACGCGTGGGCCATCGCGGGAATCCACATGTACCAGCGTGCGTCGCGGCTCCCGAGCCGGTCGACGAGATAGGCGGTCGCGACGTTTCCGATCAGGAGGCCGATCCCGGTGCTCGCGCCGAGCCAGATCCCGACCTGGGCCGGACCGAGCTCGTGGGAACGCATCAGAAAGGCCGCCGCCCAGGTCGTGTTCGCGGCGGCGACGATCGAGTGGAACACCGCCGCGACGAGCATGAACCGGATCGAGCGGAACTGCAGCAGATATC
This sequence comes from Myxococcota bacterium, assembly GCA_965223565.1. Classification (GTDB taxonomy): domain Bacteria; phylum Myxococcota_A; class UBA9160; order UBA9160; family UBA4427; genus UBA4427. Next base: position 578,874 of record CBDCWV010000017.1, read on the forward strand.
GCAGCACGTCGGCCATCGTCAGGGACGACGCGTCGGCGACGTCGATGCCGTCCGCCAGACCGCGACGCGGCTCGGGGATGGTGAAGCGTACGAGGAGCGCCAGCAACAGACCGGGCACGCCGACGATCACGAAGGTGAGCCGCCAGCCGTAGGCCTCGCTGAGCGTGCCCCCGGCCAGGATCCCCAGGAACACACCGGTCGACAGTCCGACGTTGAACGCCCCGATCGCCCGCCCCCGCTGCTCGGGTGGAAAGAGATCCGAGAGGAACGAGTGGATCGCGGGCGTCGCCCCGGCCTCGCCGACCGCGACGCCGACGCGCGCGAAGGCCAGCTGGACGAAGCTCAGGACCAGCCCGCAGCCGACGGTCATCGCGCTCCAGACCGCGGCGGCCAGCGCGATGATGTTGCGCCGGTTTCCGCGGTCGGTCCATCGCGCGATCGGGATCCCCGCGAGCACGTAGAACGTCGCGAAGGCGCCGCCGGTCAAGACCCCCATCGCGGTGTCGCTCGCCCCGAGCTCCTGCTTGATCGGCTCGATCAGGATGTTGAGCACATTTCGGTCGAGGTAGTAGAAGCAGCCGACCAACATCAGCAGACCGACCGAATAGATCGAGCGCTCGCGACTGATCTCGGTCGTCGCCTCGCTCATCGACCCGGGCGGTCCACCGTGAGGAGTCGCTCCCGCACGAGCTTCGCAGTGGCATCGGGATCCTCCTGTGGCAGGAAGTGCCCCCCGTCGACGTGGATCACCTCGGCCTGGAGCGGCTCGATCTGCTTCTGGTGCGACTCCTCCGGAAAGAGGCTGCGGCGGCCGCGCACGAGGATGCAGCGCGTCCCGGCAGCCGGGATCTCACCGAGCCGATCTTCGATCGCCCCCGCTCCGACCTCCGACAGAGAGGTCGCGTAGTAGAGCGCCTCGGTCTCCGGCGAGCACGCGAACTCGTACCTTCCGTCGTCTCGCGCCACGAGGCCCCAACGTGCATGGGCCTCGAGGGACCCACTCGGGAAGAGGTCGAAGGGGCGTTTCCCGGTGTATCGCTCGACGAGATCGCTCGGCGCCTCGAATACCGTGCGCCGCTTGCTGGCGGCCTCCCCGAGTCGTCGTACTCCGCGCTCGAGCATATCCGGGTCGATCGATGTCGCCGCGGCCTCACAGAGGAGCAGCGCCGAGAAGAAGCCGGGCCGCTCGAGCAGAATCGCCTTCGGATCCACGCGTGCCGTCAAGCGCTCGCGCCCCGCACGTCCTTGTAGCGCCGATCGCCCCGATCGAAGCACCGCCCCTCCCCTTCGATCGGTTCCTGCCGCAGCTGGTGCTTCAGCACCTTCTTCGAAGCGTTCATCGGAATCGCGTCGCGAAACTCGATGTAGCGCGGGACCTTGTAGTGGGCCAGCCGCTCGTCGCACCAATGCCAGAGATCCTCGGCCGACGGCGGGGCGCCTTCGACGGGCACGACGATCGTCTTGACCGCCTCACCCCGCAGCGCGTCCGGCACGCGAAAGACCGTGGCCTGCGCGACGCCGGGGTGCGCGAAGAGCACCTCCTCGACCTGCGCTGGGGAGATGTTCTCCCCGCTGCGCCGGATCATGTCCTTCTCTCGATCCACGAAGTAGAGCATACGGTCGCGGCCCTTGAAGCCGAGATCCCCGGAGTGGAGCCATCCGTCGCGCAGGATCGCGTGCGTCCCTTCGGAATCCTCGAAGTACTCGCGCAGCATGCCCGGCGAGCGGACCACGAACTGGCCGACCTCGCCTTCGGGCACGTCCTTGCCCTCTTCGTCGACCAGCCGGACCTCGGTCTCGGCCCCGAGCGCACGCCCGACGAAGTTGTTCCCGGGTCGGGCGAGTCGCGCGGGCTGGATCTCCGCGCGCGAGACGTCGGGCGTCGTGCAGACGATGCCGCACTCCGTCATTCCGTAGGCCTGGATGAAGTCGAGATCGAATCGATTCTCGAAGCTGTTCAGCAGCTCGGGCGCCCCCACCCCCATGGCGTAGCGGACCGGGTTGTCGGCGTCGTCGACGGCGACGGGCTGATTCATCAGCAGCATCAGGATCGTGTCGATGGCGGTGATGTGGGTGATGCCGCGCACGCGCACCATCGGCCAGAAGTCCGCCAGACTGAACTCCCCGATGATCGAGTGTCCCCCGCGCATCAGGACCGTCAGCACGGAGACGCGAAGGCCGCCCGCATGAAAGAGGGGCATGACCGTGAACATTCGCGAGTCGCCATCCATGCGATAGCGGCTCGCCACGGCGTCGCAGAGATAGAGATGCGCGCGATGGTCGAAGACCGCGCCCTTCGGATTGCCGGTCGTGCCCGAGGTGTACGTGATCTCGAGGACGTCGTGGGGGCGGGGTCGAGGTCCGTCGTCTCGACCGTGCTCCATGAGAGACGCGTAGTCGCGCGTGCCCGGCTCGCTTCCTTTGATCAGCCAGATCGGCGCGTCGAGCCCTGACTCGGCGAGCGCGCTCTGCACGACCGGAAGGTGCTCGCGATCCGTGAGGACCCCCTTCGCGCGCAACTTTCCGAGGATCCAGGCGAGCTCGGGGGCCTGCAGGAACGGGTTGATCACGCTCGAGACGATTCCGGTCCGGGCCGCGGCGAGCCAACCGAAGGCGACCGCCGGGTGGTTCGAGGCGAAGACCGCGAGGCAGTCGCCCTTCTCGAGGCCGGCCGCGCGAAGCCCGGCGGCGACGTGCACCACCTCGTCGTCGAGCGCACGATGGGACCAGGTTCGGTCGCCGAAAGAGATCGCGGGGCGCTCCGGCGTGCGCTCGGCCCACTGCGCGATCGGGTCGTAGAAGGTCGCGTCGGGATCGATCGGCATCTCGCTTCCTCCGGCGCCCTGTCCGACGTCTGCGCTCGAACGTACGGAAGCGACGGGGCGGCCGCCGTCGCTCGAGCCGCCCTCGCTAGAGAATGCTCCCGCCGTCCACGGCGAGCTCCGCCCCGGTCATGTAGCTGGACTCGTCGCTGGCGAGGAAGAGCACCGCCTGCGCGACGTCCCGGGGCTCGCCCACACGGCCCAGCGGAATGCTCTCGAGGACGCGGGCCAGCTGCTCGGGCACGATGCCCATGCTCTCGCGCATCATCGGTGTCTCCGTCGCGCCCGGGTGCACCGAGTTCACGCGGACCCCCGACGCGGCCAGCTCGACCGCTGCGGTCTTGGTCATCGCTCGCACGGCCCACTTGCTGGCACAGTAGGCGGCCAGGCCCGGCGTGCCCGCGCGCAGCCCAGCGGTCGACGAGATATTCACGATCGATCCCGAGCCGCGCGCAGCCATCGCGCGACCCGCGTGCTTCAGGCCCAGGAAGACACCGATCTGATTCACGTCGATCACGCGTCGATACGTGACGAGCGGCAGCTCGGTAATCGAGCCGGCGTCGAAGATGCCCGCGTTGTTCACGAGGACGTCGATCCCGCCGTCCGCCTCCGTCCGGTGGATCGCGTGCTCCCAGTCGTCCTCGCACGTCACGTCCAACGTCAGATACATCGCGCCCTCGAGCTCGTCCGCCAGCGCCCGCCCCGCGTCGTCCTGCCTGTCCGCGATCAGGACGCGGGCACCCTCCCCCGTCAGTCGGCGGGCGATCGCCTCGCCCAGACCCTGGGCCCCACCCGTCACGAGGGCGGTGCGACCTGCGACGCGTCCATCTCGCTCGTTCATTCGGTCCCCCGGATCCGCTCGACGCAGGTCTCGCCCCAGGCCATCCATCGGCTCGGCCGTCGATCGTCGCCCGCAACCTGCAGGATCCCCTCACCGTTCTGGTTGGGGATCGGCCCGAAGTCGACCATGTGGCCGCTCGGCGCCGCCGACCAAACCCAGTCTTCGTCGCCGATGCGGGTGACGATCGATCGCGCCCACCCATCGCCGTCGGCGTCCATCCGGGAGCCCGACGGCCGTGCGCACAGACGGTTTCCCTGCTCGTCGTTGACCAGCGCGAAGCCCCAGCCGAGCTGTCCGCGCGCGATGTGCCCCAGCTCGCAGGTGCCGTCTTCGTACGCGTTTCCGAAGGTGTGCCAGTGCAGCTCGATGCCGCGCACGAGGGGATCGTTGCCCCAGGTTCGACCGGGAGGGTGATAGAACGAATCGAGGAAGAGGAATCCACGCACGGGCGTGCCGGCGAGCGTGCCCTCGGCGAGATGCGGAACGGAGTGGTAGTAGGCGCCGCCGCCCTCGTAGGGCGTATACCAGTGCAGGCCCGGTCCGACGCGCTCGCCGTTCAGGGTGAGCAGGTCGTCCTCCTCCCAGGTGACCGAGTCCTCGGCCTGGTGAATCGCGAAGTTCGCGCCCATCTTGCGATCGCCCTCCAGGACGGCCTCGCCCTTGTCGAAGGCACGCTTGCAGAATCCGGGGGTGGGAGCCATCCGCGCCAGGTCGAAGCGCATCTCGCCACTCGCGTCGTTCATCACGATGCGCCGCGCGCCTGCGCCGTGGTGCGGAACCTGGCGAAGCACGGAGTAGAGCACGCCCTCCGAATCGCGGAAGCTGCCGTAGAGGTACGTGCCGTCGAGGTCGAGGCCGAAGTGGCGTTGCGGACGGGACGTGGCTTCGGGATCCGGGGCGACCGTGCCCACGAGGGTCTGAAACGCGAAGTCGCCCAGGGGTCGGGGAGCTTCGAGGGCGTCCGCCATGTGAAGGGGCTCCTGGCTTCGGTCGAGCTGGACCGACCCCGGACGAGGCCGCGATCCACGCCGTACCTGCCGGGCATGCTCGATGTCCGCGGTGCCCTCGCGCCCTGTCTGGGTCGACCCGGACACCCGCGCCTTGACGCGCGATTCGGCGCTATGGTATTCGTGTTTGACCAAGTCGTCAAAACGGTCCGAGCGGCGACCGGGGGGACGAGCGACATGGCCACCGGTCGATCGACGGACATGCGAGTCGGGTTCGTGGGGCTCGGGAGCCAGGGCGCTCCGATGGCCCAGATGATCCACCGCGGCGGCTACCCGCTCACGCTCTGGGCGCGTCGGGCCGCGTCGCTCGAGCCCTTCGCGGACACGCCCGCGCGGACGGCCGATTCGCTCGTCGCCCTCGGTGAAGCGAGCGACCTCGTCGGCGTCTGCGTGCTGAACGACGTCGACGTCGAAGAGGTCTGCCTCGGACCCGACGGTCTGCTGGGTGGGCTCCGCGAGGGGTCGATCCTCGCCATCCACAGCACGGTCCATCCCGATACCTGTCGCCGCCTCGGAAACGAAGCCGCGAATACGGGTGTCGCGATCCTCGACGCGCCGGTCAGCGGCAGTGGCGAGAGCGCCTACGCGAACGAGCTCACCGTGATGGTCGGCGGGGAGCCCGAAGACTTCGAGCGCGCGCGCCCGGTCTTCGAGACCTACGGCGAGCCGATCCGGCTGCTCGGGCCGCTCGGCGCGGGCCAGATCTGCAAGCTGATCAACAACCTGTGCTTCATCGCCCACCTGCGAATCGCGGGAGGCACCCTCGCGATGGGTCGCGAGCTCGGCGTCGAGCAGGGCCCCCTCGTCGACATTCTCCAGGCGAGCAGCGGTCAGAGCTTCGCGATCGACGCGCTCGTCCGACGCATCCCGCCGCCGGCGATCGACCACGTGATCGGCCTCTTCGACAAGGACCTCTCGCTGATGGCGGAGGTCGCCCGCGCTGCGGGCGTGAAGCCCGCCGCAGTCGAAGAGATCGCTCGCGACGCGCTCGAGATGCTCGACAAACATCATCGCTGAGGGCCCGCCGAGCCCCCAAGGAGCCTGCCATGGCCCCCCGATCCCCCCAGACCCACCTCCCGCCCCGAGGAAGCTTCGACCACAAGGTCCTGCTCGGTCACTACGAGCAGAAGATCGAGGACTTCCTGCCGACCTCGACGCCCTTCGGGCTCGGTCAGAACGGTTGGCTCTACGGCACGCTGCGTGACGAGGAGGACAACATCTACGTCGTATTGCGAACGCTCTCCGGCGCCGAGTGGACGGGGAACATGCGGCTGTCGTCGAATCTCGGCGAGGAGCAGATCGAGCTCCGACCCGAGACGTACCGCACGTACAAGGGAGAGACCCAGGTCACGAGCGACGCCGAGAGCGTGAGCTGGCGCTCGGGCCAGCTCGCGAGTAAGAGCGGCGCGCCCGAGGCGCGGGACGCAATCTTCGACTTCGAGTACCGCCAGACGCTCGACGGCGCGACCTGGCGCGAAGGCGACCTCCTCTCCCTCGAGGCGAAGCTGATGCGTCCGGGCATGCAGTGGTACGACCCGGCGCTCGAGATGCACGGCTTCTACGGCCTCAACGTCCATCAGGCCGAGGGCACGATCCTGGGCAAGCAGGTGCGGGGCTGGTACGGCTACGACTTCGTCAATCATCCGGCCGGCACGCGATGGGGGACGGCCCCCTACTTCACACGCATCGAGGTCGCCTATCACACGTTCGCGAACGCCTACGAAGACGGCTCCGTAGAGGTCGGGATGATCTGCTACGGGAACGAGGGCTGGACCTTCGCGATCGGATCGGACGGCGAGAACGCGCTCTTCTGCGAGACGAGGGTCGACGCGCAGGTGGTGCAGAAGGCGAACGGCTACCCCTCGGAGATCCTCTACACCTTCGGCGACTGGCGCTGGCACTGGAAGACGGATCCGTGCGGCGAGCTCGCCAATCACGAGCCCGACGGGTTCCCCTACCGCGCCGCCGAAGGCCGCAGCCAGCGAGTCGGCGAGACCCGCAAGGCCGTCACGACCCACGCCTGGATCGACTTCTTCGACGACGGCCGTGCCAACGACGTCCTGGTCGAGAAGCTGGATCTCTGATGGCGGGCGCGCACTACAAGCCGATCGAGTCCCCCGCCGATCCCTATCCCGCGATCGCACGGGACCGCGAAGAGCATCCCGTCGTATTCGACGAGCAGACCGGCTGCTACCAGGTTACGTCCCACGCCGCGATCAGCGAGGCGCTGACGTCGCCCGAGCGCTTCTCGAGCGGGCAGGTCACGATGCAGGAACGAGACGCCAGCTTCATCCCGCCCGTGGTCATGCTCGATCCACCGAGCCACGGTCGATTGCGTCAGCTGCTGAGCGCCGCGTTCTCACGCCGCCGGGTTGCGGCGCTCAAGCCGCGGATCGAGGACGTCGTCCACGACCTCCTCGAGGACCTCCCGTCGGACGAAGCCTTCGATCTGTGCGCGGAGGTCGGGTACCCACTCCCGCTCACCATCGTGGCCGAGCTTCTCGGCGTTCCACCGGAGGACAACGAACGATTTCGCGATTGGACCATTGCGACCGAGCGGCGAGCGCAGCTCGAAGCGCGCGACGGTGATGACGCCAACCTCGCCGAGTTCGCGGGCTACCTCCAGGCGCAGATCGATCGCCGCCGCGGCTCGAGTTCACCCCCGGACGACCTCATGACGGGCATGATCGAGGCCCAGGTGGACGGCGAGCGTCTGAGCGACGGCGAGATCATCGCGAACACGAGCTTCCTGCTCGTCGCCGGCAACAGCACGACGACCGACGCGCTCGGCAACCTCGTCTACCTCCTCGAGACCCACCCCGAGGAGAAGGCGAAGCTTCTGGCCGACCTGCCCGGAATGGCGCCACGCGCCGTCGAGGAGGGCCTGCGATTCGACGGGCCGGTTCATGCGCTCTTCCGCACGGCCGTCGACGACACGAAGCTCGCGGGCGTCGAGATTCCGGAAGCGGGCCGCCTGATGCTGATCTACGGCGCCGGCAGCCACGACCCGGCCGTCTTCGACGACCCCGACCGCTTCGTGATCGACCGGCCGACGGAGGGACGGAACCATCTCGGCTTCGGCTGGGGCAATCACTTCTGTCTGGGCGCCAAGCTCGCGCGAATGGAGCTGATCTGCGCTGTCCAGGCGCTCTACGCGCGGCTTGCGAATCTGCGGCTCACGCCCGGCTTCGAGCCGACCCAGGGACGCGGGGCGATCCTGCGCGGTTGGGAGACGCTCGAGATGCGCTTCGACGGACCGATTCGTCCACGCGCGGCGCTCGGCGAGGTCGCCGAGGCGAGTGGCTAGGCCGGAGGTCTGCGCGAGTCCGCAGGCACTGGGCGGTGGAGGAGAGCATGAGCGAGGAAGACATCTACGAACGGGCCGCCGACCCCGCGCGAATCGGCGTGTTGAGCGACATGCCGCCCGCGATTCGCAGCACGGCGATGCGCATCTATCAGCTCGCGGTCGACGAGCTCGCGGCCTCGGGGCGACTCGAGCGTGACGTCGAGCTCGTCGAGCAGCGCGTGACCGGCGCTCCGAGCGGGCGCATTTCGGCAGCGGTGAGGGGCTTCGAAGCCCTCGTCGACGAGGACGTGCTCGCCGTCGTCGGGCCCAACCACTCGGACAACAACGCCGCGATCGCCCAGGCCGCGGACCGTCTGAAGATGCCGACCGTGACGCTCGGCGCCGCCGCCGAACACCTCTCCGAGTACGCCTTCAGCATCCAATGGGGAAGCATTCCCGAGGACGCCTACATCGTCTGCAACTGGCTCGAGCGGAACGGCTACCGCCGTGTGACGATGACCTGGGACAACGCCTGGCACGCGGGCGAGTACGTCCGCCACTTCCGCAACGCGACCCGCCGCGCCGGCATTCGGATCCTCTCCGATGAGCGCGTCAACCAGGTCGTGGGCGATGCGCTCGACGAGCAATGTCGCGTGACAGCTGCGGAGCACCATGCGCTCGAGCCCGACGCGATCGTCCACTTCGGGACCTCGTCTTCCTCGCACGCGTGGGCCAAGGCCGTCCACGGCGAGGCGGGCTGGGATCCGCCGCGCATCATGAACGGCGGCTTCTTCGGCGCCCTGCGGCGCGGCGAGCCCGAGGTCTGGGAGGACTGGGTCGGCACCGGCCTCTGGGACGACGAGAACGCCACGCTCGCCGACCTCGTCCGCCGCTACGAGGCCAGCTACGGCGAGACGCTGATCCCCGAGATGGGCGCGATCTTCTACGACGGGATCCGGGTCGTGCTCGAGGGACTCGTCCTGGCGCCGATCCTGACGCCCGAAGGCCTTCGCCGCGGCCTCGAGGACGTGAAGATGCTGCCCGCCGCCGTCGGCGGTCCGCGCAACGTCCTGTCCTTCGGTCCCTGGGACCGGCGTGGCATCAAGGGCATGGACGTGATGATCCTGCGCCGCATGAAGAGCGGAAAGGTCGTGATGGAGGGCCGCTTCGAGCCCGTCCACCACGTCCCGGAAGAAGGAGCCAGCCGATGAGCGCGATCGACCTGCCGGTGATCGATACCGATACGCACTACACGGAGGCTCCGGACCTGTGGACGGCCCGCGCGCCTGCTCGCCTGAAGGATCGTGTCCTCCGCGTCGAGCCCATGCCGAACGGCATGGAGGTGTGGAAGATTGGCGACGAGACGATCGGCGGCGTCGGGCCCCAGGTCATCAAGCCGGACGGAACCAAGATTCGTGGCCTCTCGCTCCCCAATCTCGAGTCCATGGCGGACGGCGGGACCGATCCGGCCGCGCGACTGCGCGCGATGGACGAGCTCGGGATCGCGGCGCAGATCATCTACCCGAATATCGTGGGCTTCGGCGCAACGCGCTTCATGGACATCGCCCACGACGACGGGCTCCGTGACTTTCACGTGACGGCCTACAACGACGCGATGGCGGACCTCCAACGAGCCGGCCAGGGTCGGCTCTTCCCCCAGGCCGTGCTGCCACTCTGGGACATGGCCTTCGCCCTTCGCGAGCTGCGTCGCTGCCGAGAAGAGCTCGGGCTGACGGGCTTCGCGATGACCGACAGCCCCGGCCATTTCGGCCAGCCGCCTCTGGCGGATCCCGTCTGGGATCGCTTCTGGGCCACCTGCCAGGAGCTGGCGCTACCCGTCAACTTCCACATCGGATCGGGCAGCTCCGCCGAGGTGGGCGCGAGCTGGTGGGGCGCCCCGCGCGAAGGCGGCATGGTCGCGGGCTTCGACGGCGCCAAGGCCGCCTACTTTTCGGTCTCGCTCTTCATGGCGAATTTTCGACAGATCTCGAACTTGATCCTGACGGGGATCCTCGATCGCTTCCCCGAGCTCAAGATCGTCTCCGTCGAGAGCGGCGTCGGCTGGATTCCCTTCGTGCTCGACTCACTCGAGTACGCCTTCGACGAGATCATGACCCTCGAGGAGACGCAGGCCTTCGCGCTGCGGCCGAGCGAATATTTTCGACGCAACATCCTGGCCTGCTACTGGTTCGAGGGGCCCGAGCGGGTCGATCCGTACCTGGAGCGCTTCGGTCCCGACAACCTCCTCTTCGAGACGGACTACCCGCATCCCCAGTCGCTCTACCCCGGCGTCCGGGAGAAGATCGAAGAGACGCTCGGCCACCACGCCGCGGACGTCCAACGGAAAGTCCTCTACGCGAACGCGCAACGCGTCTACGGGATCGAAGTCGCCTGATCGGGAGAACGGACCACGACATGACCACGACGAAGCAGGCGGACACCAAGGTCCATCAGCACGAGATCGAGCCCTACCGCATCGGCATGCTGGGCGACCTGCCCGGACCGTGCAACGACTCGATGCGCGCCGGCCTCACCCTGGCCTTCGAGGAGTACGTAGGCCTCGGCGTGGGCGACCGGCCGATCGAGCTGGTCGAGCGCGAGTACGTGAGCCACCCGTGGCGCTCGGGCCATGCGAACATCGAGCATTACGTGGACCTGGTCGAGAACGAGCGCGTGCTCGCCGTGTCGGGACCGATGACGACGGACAACTGCCTCTCGCTGCTCCCCGAGCTCGACCGATACAAGGTGCCCTCGATCGGCATCGCCGGAACCCAGCGCTACGTCGGCGACTACGCATTCCTGCTGCCGAACGGCGGAATGGCCGACGAGCCCGCCACGATCGCCGCCTGGCTCGTCGAGCAGGGCCATCGTCGCGTCGCATTCATCCGAGAGGCGCCCTCTCAGATCGGCCAGGAATACGCCCACTACTTCCACTACGAGGCCGACGAGCACGGCTTCGAGATCATCCTGGAGCAGACGATCTCGCCCATCGCGGTCGAGGACGAGATCATTCCGGCGCTCGAGCGCCTCCGCAGCCTCGAACCGGATTGCCTCGTCTACTTCGGCTTCGGCGGTCAATCGGCGGAGCTCACGCGAAGCCTCGAACGAATCGGCTGGGACCCGCCGCGCATCATGGGGACGGCGTTCGTCGGCGCCGCCTTCAGCAGAGCGCACATCGCCATGTACGACGGCTGGATCGGCCTCGACCAGTTCCACGAGGAGAACGCGGTCCACGCCCATCTGCACACGCTCTACGAGAAGCGGTTCGGCGAGCGCAAGGCCTTCCCCGACTCCGTGTTCACGTGTGGGTACGACATGGGACGGGCCCTGGCGCTGGGGATCGCGCGCATGCGGATCGCGACGGGCGAAGCGCTGCGCGACGCGCTCGAGACCGTGACCCGCCTGCCGGCGGCAACGGGCGCTCCCGGGACGGTCGTCACCTTCGGCCCCCGCGACCATCGCGGCTTCAAGGGCGCGGACTACCTGTTCGTTCGCGAATCGCGGGACGGCGAGAATCGGCTGGTGGGGACGGCGCCCGTTGCCCTCTAGAAGCACGACCCAGGATGCCGGCTCCGATTCGGAGACCCGGGAGCGAATCCTCGAGGCGGCGTGCCACGAGTTCTCGCGTGGCGGCTTTCGTGGCACGACGATGCGGGAGATCGCCGAGCGCGCCGGTGTCGGGCATCCGCTCATCAACTACTACTTCGGAGACAAGGACGGCCTCTGGCGTGCCACCGCCGAACGACTCTACGGCGAGGTGGGTCGCATGCTCGACGAGAGCGTCGAGGCGACGCGCGATCTCGACGACGAGGCGCGAATTCGCCACCTGCTCGTCGAGTTCATCCTGATCGCCTCTCAGAGTCGCCTGCTGAGCTTCCTCGTAGAGACGAGCGAGGAAGGCGGCGACCGGACCCGCTGGCTCTGGAAGCGCTGGGTCAAGCCGGCGCAGGACCGGATCCGCGAGATCATCGAGGAAGGCCAGGCACTCGGGCTGATCGTCAAGGCGAAGCCCGAGCTGGTGTATCAGCTGCTGACCGGCTTCAGCCTCGCGGACAGTACGCGGGGCCTCTTCCCGGGCGGTCGGCGCGGACGCGGGGATGCGCGCACCCGGGCCGACGAAGCCGTCGACTTCCTGATGCAGGCCGAGTAGGCCATCCCCAACGCACTCGCGGGGTCGGGGTCCGGTCGAGAGCGACCGAAGCGACGAGGAGAGAGAAGATGAAGAGCTACCGCGGCCGACGAACGGTCGTCACCGGCGCCGCTTCGGGCATGGGCGAGGCCACGACGGCCATGCTGCTCGAGGCGGGCGCCGAGGTCCACGCCATCGACATCGCGCCGATCAAGGCCGAGGTCGCGAGCACCTCTCAGTGTGACCTGAGCGACGCCGCGCAGATCGAGTCGACGCTCGCCGGAATCGGCGCTCCGATCGACGCTCTCTTCTGCTGCGCCGGACTGGCTCAGACCCATCCACCCTTGCGGGTCATGGCCGTGAATTTCCTCGGCACGCGACACGTCGTCGAGACGGCCCTCCCGCACATGGGCGACGTCGGCGCGATCGCGGTCGTCTCGTCGGCCGCGGGATTCGCGTGGAAGCCGGCCTGGGCGCTGCACAAGGCGCTCCATGCGACGACTTCGATCGACGAGGGTCTCGCCTGGTGCGAGGCGCATGTCGAGGAGGTCGGCGACGGCTACTCCTTCAGCAAGCAGGCGCTGTCGAGCTGGGTGCTCGCCCGCGCGCCCGAGCTCGCCCAGCGCGGACTGCGGATCAACGCGTTGTGTCCCGGCATGACACAGACGCCGATGATGCCGGACTTCGAGAAGACGGTGGGCGACCAGCTCGCCGCGTTCCCCTGTCCGATCGGCCGACTCAGTACGGCCGAGGAGCAGGCCCACGCCCTACTCTTCCTGAACAGCCTGGAGGCCTCCTACCTCACGGGCATCGAGCTCTTCAACGACGGCGGCGCGACCGCGATCATGAACCTCGGCATGGCGGATGCGCTGGCCGAATCGATGAAGGGCGACACCGATGACTGATGCAGAGCCCGGCTCTCGGTTCGCTGACAAGGTGGCGTTCATCACGGGCGCCGCGCAGGGAATCGGCGAGACCTACGCCCGAAGACTCGCCGCCGAGGGCGCGCACATCGCCATCGCCGACGTCAACGAGACCGGTGCCAAGCAGGTCGCCGACTCGATCGCGGAGACCGGCGCGCGGGCGATCGGACTCGCCTGTGACATCACCGACGAGAGCCAGATCGAGGCCGCTGTCGCCGAGACCTCGAGCCAGCTCGGCGGCGTCGACATCCTGATCAACAACGCCGCCAAGCACCTGATGGAGTACAACGCACCCTGCGCGGAGCTCCCGCTCGAGAAGTGGCGACTCATGATGGACGTGAACGTCGTCGGGATCGTCGCCTGCTCGAAGGCCTGCCGCCCGTCGATGCGCGAGCGCGGTGGCGGCGCGATCGTCAACATGTCCTCGATCGCGGGCTTCGCGAGCACGAGTCCATATGGTGTCTCGAAGCTCGCCGTTCGCGGCCTCACCGTCGCGCTCGCAAAGGAGTTCGCCGACGATGGCATTCGAGTGAACGGCATCGCGCCCGGGATCGTCGACTCGCCCGCGGCGATGTCCGACGTCCCGCGCGAGATGATCGACCAGTACGTCGACCAGTATCAGCTGATCAAGCGCCCCGGTCGCATGAAGGACCTCGTGAACGCCCTCTTCTTTCTTTGCGGAGAAGAGTCGAGCTTCGTCACGGGCGAGACGCTGCTGGTGAGCGGGGGGTATCCCGCGCGGGTCTAGCGGACGGGCCTCGTCTCTTCGATCGACGGCGCGCGGAATCGTCTAGACGATTCTCTCACAGAATGCCAGAATAGGACGTCGGATGACGAGCGGGGGAATCCAGTGGTCCGTGCAGGCGCGAATCGATGAGCGGCGACCGACGACGAGGCTGCGACGGCCCGTGACCCGGATCGGCATGATCGCTCTCGCCCTCGGCGCGCTGGCACTGGGATACTGGAGCCACTCCAGGCCGCAGGCGCCTTCCGCAACGCTGGGATACGACGCTGTCTTCTCGGCCACGACGACTGCCCTTCTCGATCCGTCCCTGCGCTCGCAGGGCGAGGCGCTGACGGACGTCTTCGCTACGGCATCTCGCCGAGACCTCGACGCGATCACCCGCGCCTTCGAGCAGACCCATTCAGGAAGTGGTCCCGGTCGGCTTGCCGCGGAGCTACTCGGCGAGCTCTGGGCCCGCCACGATCCCGAAAGCGCGCTCGCGCGATCAGAGAGCTGGGAGCCGTACTGGCGGAAGCAGTTCGTCCTGCCGCTGATGAACGCCTGGGCACGCCGGGACGGCGCAACCGCTCGGCAGCACATCTCGACGCTCGGCGGCGAGAAGCTCCGCAACTCGGCGGAGCGAGTCGTGGCGCGCGGCCTCTTCGATGCCCGGGGCGAGGCGGGCTGGGACGCCTACTGGGCCGATTGGCCGTTCGGCCGTCCGATCCTTCGCGAGCTGCTCGAGCACGTCGCGCGCAAGGAGGGTCTCGCAGGCCTGATCGAGCGGGTCGAGAATCTGCCCGACACCGCGCCCGAGGAATTTCGAACCCGGGCGATCCAGGGTGTGGCGAGGCTCGGCGGCCGAATCGACCCCATCCGTACGACCCGTTTCGTCGAGGCGCACCTGAATTCGCCGATCGCGGGCGTACGCGGGCTGCGCACGCCCTTCGTCGACGTCTGGGCGCAATCCGAGCCCCGGGCTGCGCTCGATTGGCTGCTCACGCAGCCGCCCGACGAGCTCCGCGACGCCGCGATGCGAAGCGGCTACCGGCGCTGGGCGCACGACTCATCGGCGATTGGTGGGCCCGTCGACTGGTTCGAATCGCAGACCGAGAACGTCCAGGCGCCATTGTTCGACCTCTATGCCCGTGCCCTCGTGCGCGTCGATGGCGAGCGCGCCATCGCGGTGGCAAAGCGAATCGAGGGACCGAGTCGAGAGCGGGTCTTGAAACGCATCGAACGCATGGTTCGGGCGCGGAGCGGTACGCGAACGCCGCTGCCCGAAGCGGCGCCGACGCGCTCGCCCGACGACGCGGGCGACGACGCCTCGCGCACTGCACCGCGGCGGGAGACCCCATGACGCGACTCGACCGGGATCCTCCTGCCCGAAGCCGCTGTGCACCCGCTCGCCCGGGTCGCGCCGACGTCTCGGGCGGATCGTCGGCAGGCCGAACGAGACACCCACGGAATCGGAACGTCTTCGCCCGCCTTGCTCTCGGGTGTTGGGCGTTGGTGGCCGCGGGGATGCCTTCGCCGCTCAGAGCCGAGGCGTCACTCGAGGATCACGAACGCTGGAGCCCCGCAGTGGCTATCCAGGTGGGACTGCTGCGGCAGCAGGCGCACGGCTCGGCCGTGAGCAATCGCCGACCGGACGGTCAGGAAGGGTCGGAGCGGTTCGGCGACGAGCTGCTCCTCGACTACGCCTTCGGGCTGTCCTTCGACCTGATGGCACCGTCCATTGCAGACGTACCCGGCCATCCCCAGCCCTTCGTCCACCTGGACGTGCTCCACCCTCTGGGTCTCGAAGTCGATATCACGCGCGAGGGCTCCCCCGACGGCTTCATCGTTCCCGATTTCGGCTCGTCGGACAGCACTCTCCCGGCCAGTGCCGTCGGCGGGCAGGGGGTGAAGACCGAGGTCGAGTTCAAGTCACCCAGCGTGACGGCCGGGCTGGGGGTCGCTTTCTCCTTCGAGCTGTGGGAGCGCCGCTATCGCATTCGTCCCTCGATACAGTATCTCCACGAGAAGGTCGAAGTCAGCGGAGTCATGCTGGATGCCGAGGGCCAACAGGTCATCCAGAACTTCGTGCTCGTCGAGGAGTTCGACCTCATCACGCTCACGGGGAGGTCGAACAAGACCCTGCACAGCCTGGGCGGCGGCTTCGAGCTCGAGACCGACGTTCATCGGCTGAAGTCGGGCACGATCTCGATCGGCCTGGGCTTCCACGCCTACCGAATCATGGGCGACCGGCGATTCGAGTTCAGCGCTCTCCGCGGAGCGGACAGCGCCACGTGGCGTGCGACCATGGATCCCCTCGTCTATCGAGGTGGATTCGCATTCCGCTACCGATTTCTGCCCAGATGACCGATCGCAGGCGGACGGATCGCGATCGCGAATCGGCTGCGACCCCTGCGACCTCGACCTCTCGGCTTGGACCCCGTGCGGTCTAGCGTCTTCTGCGGGAAAGACCCGCCAGCACGAAGCCCAACGCGCCTGCGGCGACGGCGAATCCCGTCACGGGCTCGGGCAGCGCCATGTCGATCGCGTTCGCGCGCGGAGTTGCCCGTCCCGTCACGAAGTCCTGGTACAAACCCGCCGAGACGAGAGACAGATTGCCGGTACCGATGTCGGGGCCGGTCGTCTCACGCGTGTCGCTACCCGTGATGGTCACGGCCTGGAAGGGCGGCACACCGACCTGGGTGATCGACACCTGGATTCGGCCGGTCGTCCAAGCATGACCGGTCACCCCGCTGTGTCCCGTATCCATCACGGGCGTCACCGCCATCGCCGAGCTCGGCCAGAACGAGTCGATGATCGACTGCTGTGTCCCCCTGGCAAGGAGGTTCTGGGGCGTCGTCACATTTCCGATCTTGCTGAACAGGACGTTGAACTCGTTCTTCGTCCACTGCGTGTACGCGGAGTTGTGCTGCCAGACGGTTCCGACGAGCCCTGCTCCCAGCCAGCCCATCACTCCACCGAAGCGATTCGGGTTGAGCTGCTCGACGGCGACGCGTCCGTGAAACGCCAGCGAATTGGGGCCGCCCGTCGCGAAGGCAGGCGCTGCGCAGGCGCCCGGTCCGGGGCCGACGCCATCGGGGCAGAACTCGAACGAGCCCGGACCGCCTCCCTCCTCCATCACTCCGGCTGGGTTGTCGAGCGAGACGAGGATCGTGAGCGTATCCAGCAGGGCATTCGGATGCATGAAGCTGGAAAGCGTGAAGTGCGCCCCGAGCCGGCTCTGCGGGATCGCCACGTCGAAGGGCGGCGAGACCAGGGTCTGACTGACCGTTCGGCCCACCGTCCCGGGCTGATTCGCGAAGCCACCGATGATGCCGAACGCGCCGCCACCCGGATTCGGTGCGGGTGTCGGCGTCGCCGTTCTGTCGGTCCAGTCCGTGCAGCAGAAATTTCGGATCTGATTGGAGATCGCGAACGTCTCCGCCGCCGCGGATCCGGCGATACCGAGACCCATGGTCGATATGAGGATCACCCCGAGAATGAGAGGTCTGTTCATTGGATTCTCCTGTCGTTGCACATCCCAGTATCCAGGTACGTGACGGTTGCACGTGACCCTTGATCGAAACACAGAAGGATCGAATCCCGGGATCGTTTCGGAGCCAGAAACGCCTTCTACCCGCGAGCGACAGGCAGCGGGTACGCAGCCGGGTTGCTCAAGCCCGCACCTTCACCTTACTACCGATATATTTCATTTGTCTAGAGGATTCGCGTATCGAGGGAGTCGCGACCGAGATTTCCTCGAAGTCAGATTGCAGCCCCCAAGGGGACAGCGTCAGGGCGAGCGTCCGCGATCGACTTCAGCGTCGCCGACCGCTCGGCGCGAGGAATCAACGGCCCCGCCGCGCCCGCGCCGCCGTCTTCTCCTTGCGCGCCTCACGAAGCGCTCGCGCCGCCTCGACCTCCTGGGCGAGACCGCGCTCGTCGATCCAGGCCTTCGCCAACTCGGGCTCGTGAGCCATCCAGAGCGCGCCGAGGTGGACCTGTGTGTCACGCCGGCGCTTCGGGTCCTCGATGCGTTCGGCCCAGACGAGCGCCTCCCTGACCGACTCGGCCGGGCTCTCCTCGTTGGTATACGCGAGCGCGACCGCGTAGTGATCGAGCAGGGGGGCATAACGCGGATCGTGCGCGGCCTCCGCGGGAACCCAGGCAATCGCAGCAGGCCGATCGCTGCGCAGCCATTTCAGATATCCGTCGCGTAGGGCCTTGTCCCTTTCCGGCTCGCGCGGAAGTGCGAGTAATGCCTCCATCGCACGCGCCCCATCGTTCACGGCCCAGTAGACCGCGAGTCGTCGGAGCAGACCGTTGTCGAAGGGGCCCCCAGCATAACGGCGCGCATACACGAGTGCCTTGTCGGGTTCGTGATAGGCACACAGTCCGATCGCCGTACGCAGAGCCGACAGCTTGAAATCGCGGGGGCTCCCTGGACGCGCGTTCGACTCGATCGCGTCGACCTGCGCGAAGAGCTCGTCGAAGCCGTGGCGGTTCACGACCGATTTCATCACGACGTTGGTGGCGGACTCCCGGTCGAGTCCAGCCGTCAGCGTGGCAAGGAAATTCCAGATCTTCGGATCGTCCGATTCGGCCCATCCGGCGAAGACGGCGTTGACTGCCGCGACCCGGTCGTCGAGAACCAGAGTCGTGGCCCACGCGAAAGCGGCATTCGGCGCACGCCTCGCCCACGCTCGCGTGACGGCGGGGATGCCCGCAGCCCGCGGTCCTTCTGGCCAGTCGTAGATTCGCTCGATCGCGCCCTCCGGATCCAGGGCCGCCCACGTCTCGCCGAGGATCTCGATCGACGTCCGACTCGGGGGATCGAGCTCGACCCGCTCGTCGTAGACTGCCGCGACCTCCTCGAGCGCCTCGATGTCGACGTCGCGCAGCGCACGCGTGAGTGCCGCAGTTCTGACGATCGCATCGGGCTCATCGAGCGCTGCCCGAATGCGGTCGCGCAGCGCCAACACCGCCTCGCGCTCGCCGGAGACTCGATCGGCGATTGCCGCGCCGAGCAGATAGAAGCCGATCGCGACGACGACGACGCCGGCCACGCGCCCGAGTCGTGCCGTGATGATCATGGCTCACTCACCGAGGCCCATTGCGAGAGCTCCGCGAGTGCGGCCTCCGCCTCCGCTCGCTCTGGAAACGCTCGCTTCGCGCCCAGCGAAATCGCCTCTTGCATGGACCGAGCCGCCTCCGCGGGACGCCCCGCATCGCGCAGCGCCGCGCCGAGATGGTAGTGGAGGGAAGGATCTTCTCCCTGGCGCTGCCGCGACTCCTTGAGCGTGTCGATCGCCCGTTCGACCGTGCCCGCGGCAAGGTGGACGCGAACCAACATCGCGAATGCCTCGGAGCCGCCGCGAAAGCGGACCGCGGCCTCCGCGAGCCGCTCCGCACGAGCCGCGGCCTCCCGACCGTCCACGCCACGTGCTCGATCGCCGGCGCGCTCGAGGACGATCCCGGCGAGCCGGCTCGCGACCAGGGCATCCACCGGCGCATCGCCGAGCAATCGCCCCATCCCGTGCTCGGCCGCTTCGAGCTCACCCGCCTCTGCGGCCAGCTCGAGTGCGCGCCGACGCGAGCCGTGATCCTCCGGATCCGATGCACCCGCGCGCTCGAAGAACCGCCGGGCCTCCTGCTTTCGCCCCTCCCGGAGCGCGAGCACGCCGAGGGCCGCGAGGGACCGCGCATGCCCGGGAGCGAGCTCGAGCGCTCGTTCGTGGGCCGCTCGAATCTCACTCGGCGGTGCTCCGGTCCTGTCGAGCAGACTGCCCCGGATTTCGTGAACGGCGGCCGATGCCGGATCGTTCTCCAGCGCCGCATCGATCGCGCGCCAAGCCGCGTCGAAGCGCTCGGAGGCCGCGAGGGCATCGACGAAGACGCGCATCGCGGCCGGATTCTGCGGGACCCCGAGCTCGACCGGGCGCACCGTCTTCAGGAATCGAAGCGTCAGGTCGGGACCGCCCGTCTGCAGGACGAGCTCGGCGACCTGTCCGACGATGGACCCGAGCTCCTCGCGTGGCCATCGCCCCGATGCGAGCGCGGGCTGGACGACGGCCGGGCCGAAGATCTGCGCATTCACCCTGAGCGAAAGCAGCCTGCCTTCGACGTCGACCGGTCGATCCTTCAGGAAGTAGACGAGCGCCATCCGAGCTTCTTCGAGATTGCCCTCCGCTTCGTGAATCCTGGCGAGATGCAATGCCGCCGGCGTCTCCTTGGCGTCGACGCGGACGGAATGGCGGAACTCCCGGATGGCACGATCGGTATCGGCGGCGCGCTCCGCCGCGCGGCCCGCAAGGAATCGCGAGACGGCGTTGTTGGGCCAGAGGCGGTGGCCGGCGTCGAAATGCTCGAGGGCTCGTTCCGGCTCGTCGCGTTCGAGAGACATCACTCCACGCGCCAGCTCGGCCATGGCTTCGGGCAGCTGCTCGATGACCCCCTCCGCTTCCGCGAAGTGCCCCGCGTGGATCAGCGATTCGGAATACGCCAGCAGGATTCCCTCGTCGGGCTGCCCGAGGATCTCGAATAGCTCCTTCCACGCCGCAACCGAGGCCTCGAAGTCCTCTGTGTCGAAGTAGTGGTAGGCGAGCGCGGTCCAGGCCCGAGTGCGCGCCTGGCCCGGCTCGTGGGTCGCATCGATCAGCAGCTGTGCCGCGGCTTCGGTCTCGCCCCGTGCGGCCATCCGGCTCGCGAGCGTCTCTCGCAGGTCGATCGCAGAGGGCTCACGCGCGAGCGCGGCTTCGAGGATCGCTGTTCCCCGCGCCGGCCCTTCCGTCCGGTCGAAGAATCGGACCGCTTCCTGCAGCACGCCGCGCCCAACCGGGAAGGAATCGAGGCAGTACTCGAATCGCGTGGCCGCCTGCTCCACATCGCCCTTCTCGTCGGAGAAGACCGCCCTCGCGACGCAATATCGCTCGGCGAGCGTTCTGGGAAACGCATCGTCTTGCCACAGGCGCTCGAGCTCGTCGAAGTCGTCCTCGATCTCCTCGAGCTGCTCGAGTCCGATCAGCGCCTGGAGTCGGGTGGCATGCGCGCCGTAGTCCCGCGGGTCTCGCTCGATCAGCCAATTCGCGTCGTCGAGCGCTGCCTCGAACTCCTTGGTGTGGATGTAGGCCTCGGCACGAAGTCCGCGCGCGAGGGAATGGTCGGGCTCTCGTGAGAGCACGTTCGAGGCCGCTTCCACGGCAAGCGCTCGATCCTGGGACATGTTCCCGACGCGAACCAGCGCAAGATCCGCGCGGGTCCGCCAATCGGGATCGTCCCGAATCGCGAGAAACGACCAGAGCGCGACACTCGGTCTCGACACGCCGAGCTGTGCCGTTCCGTAGAGGAAGAGCAGCTCGGGGTCGGTCGGTGATCGGTGGAGGGCGTCCTCGAGCAGGTCGATGGACGCTTCGAATCGGCCCGCCTCCATCAGCGACTTCGCCTGGCTCGCCGGACTTCGATCCGCAGGGTCCCGACAGCTCACGAGCAGGAGGACCGCCATCAGGCCCGTCGCCATCGCAACGGCCATGCTCGATCGGCCGCTCCAGCGCGGCTGTGTCGCTCGAACGAACGGGCTGGATCGAGGAATCAGCGACATGATCCGATTTCCACTCGCGCCCCCCCCGAGCAGACGTCCAGACGCGGCATGTTAACGTCCGCGTCCGACCTCGCCAGAATCGGCAACTGCTAGAATCGTGCGATGTTGCGGCGTCTGCTCGACCAACGTTGGCCCTGGTTTCTCGCCGCCGCGGTGCTCGTTGCCGGCTTCCTGATCTCACTGATCGAGGAGCGCTCGCTCGACTCGCGGCGCCTCGGCACCGTCGAAGACATCGAAAGACTGTCGGAGCGGGACGACGTCAATCTGATGTTCATCCTGATCGATACCCTGCGAGCCGAACGACTCGGCGCGTGGGGCTATGCACGAGACACGAGCCCAACCATCGATTGGATGGCCGACTCGGGAATCCGCCTCGGACGTCATCTCTCCCAGTCGTCCTGGACCAAAGTCTCGATGGCGTCGATGTGGACGGGCCTCTACCCCCAACGAAACCGTGTCCTGAGCTACGACGACGTCATCTCGGAGCAAGCCGTCATGCCGGCGGAGATCCTTCGGGAGGCGGGATTCCAGACGATCGGACTCTGGCGCAACGGTTGGGTCGCGCGGAATTTCGGATTCTCACAGGGGTTCGACATCTACCACAGCCCCGCCCCCCTGCCGCTCAAGCCCGGCGAGCTGCGCAGGAATCCCTCGATGGTCGTGGGCGGGTCGGACGAGAGCCTGCTCGAGGCGGTGGAGGGATTCTTCGAGTCGCCTCAGTCGGATCGGCGCTGGTTCCTCTATCTCCATCTGATGGACCTCCATCAATACACTTACGACAGTCGCTCGGCACTCTTCGGTACGTCCTTCTCCGACATCTACGACAACTCGATTCGGCGAGAAGACGCACTGGTCGAGGAGCTCCTCGGTCTTCTCCTGGAGGCCGATCAGCTCGACAAGACCCTCGTCGTGATCGGCTCGGACCACGGCGAGGCATTCGGCGAGCGCGGCTTCGAAGGGCATGCGCAGAACGTGTTCCGCGAGACGACCGAGGTCCCGCTGGTCCTCTCCCTACCCTTCCGACTGGAGCCTGGCGTCGTCGTCTCCTCGCGCACGCGCAACATCGATCTCTGGCCCACCCTGCTCGACATCCTGGGGCTTCCCGAGATGGAAGCCGTCGACGGACGCTCGGTCCTCCCGGCGATCCTCGCTGCGGCGCGCGGCGAGGCAGCGCCGCCCGATCGCGAGCCCTCCTTCGCCCAGCTCGATCAGAACTGGGGCCGCGCAAGCGAGGCGCCCGCTCCGACTGTGTCCGCTAGTCGGGACGACTATCGGTACGTGATCTGGACCAAGGAAGGCGAGACCGAGGTCCTCTTCGATCGGCGTTCGGACGAGGACGAGCTCACCAACATTCTCGACGAGCAGCCGGAGATCGCCCGGGAGCTGCGCGAGGCAACCCGCCGGTACATGGAAAAGTCCCCGAAGCCGCCGTGGGGCGACGATGCACCCACGGTCGAGATCGACGCCCTACAGCTCCACCAGCTGAGAGCACTCGGCTACGAGCTCTAGCGGCCACCCGCGCCCTAGAACTTCAGCGACGCCGACAAGCCGTAGGTTCGGGGGTCTCCGATGAACGCATTGATCTGCCTGAAAGCCGTACTGAGATCCAGCACGTTCCTCTTGTAGACCTCGTTCGTCAGGTTCCGGACCCAGCCCGAAACGGAGAGATGTCCGCTCACGTTGGTGTAAGTCACGCGAAGATCGTGGAGCGCGTAGGCGCGCTGACCGACGGCGAACTTCGGCAGCAGCTCCATGGACCCGAACTGAGGCGTGCCCCTGCCTTCGGACGGATCGAAGAAAACGTCGTCCGTCCAGCTGACGTCGTAGCGAGGCGTCAGGACTCCCAGACGTCCCAGATCGAAGGCCCACTCGATGGTCGCGCTGACCTTGAACTGCGGCGTGTTCGGCAGCCGATTGCCCGTGAAATCGACCACGAAGGATCCGATGTTCACCTCCGGTGGATCGGCCGGAAGGAAAGCCGTCCTGATATCGGAGAAGTCCAGGAACTCGCTCTCCAGCCAGGCGAAATTGGCCTTCAGCGTGAGTCCCGACAGGCCCACGGGGACGAATTCGAGATCGCGTAGCGGCTCGACCTTCAGATCGCTCTCTACGCCGTAGATCCGCGCGTCGTTCGCGTTGATGATCTCGAGCTGCGGAGGCGAGCCCACCTGGGACTCGATCAGAAAGACCTGGTAATTCGTGTACTTGTAGTAGAAGCTCGACACCTTCAGATCGAGCCGACCGCCGAGGAACAGCCCCCCGAAGCCGAACTCGACCGCATCGATATCCTCGGGTTGAGCGATCGTCGGGTTCGACGTGACTCTGTCCACACCCTGGATCTCCAGAACACTCGCATTGATATGACCTGACTTCCAGCCGCGCGTGTACTTCCAGAACGCGTGGATCTCCTCCGTCATCTGCCAGACGAAGTTCACGCCGCCGGTCGGTGCCGACCAGGTCCGAGTCAGTTCGGCCGGGACCGTGGGATCCGGGGGCCTGCCGAAGAAGGATCGCTGGACGCCGATCTCGAAGTCCTTCTGCTCCCAGTTGATGCGTACACCCGCCTCGAGTGTGAGATCCTCGAGGATCTGCCACTCGAAGCTCCCGAAGAGCCCGAAGCTGTAGAGGTCCTGGCTATAGCTCTGACTGATCTCGCGCCGATTGAGCCGATTCGTCTGGAGAAGGAAGTCGGCCTCCGCGTCGAGGTTCTCGACGAGCAGGTAGCCGCCGCCCTCGAGGCTGACGGGAACGCGTTCGAGCTCGGTCTCGAAGCCGAGATTCTGCGAGTACTGGATCGCGTCGTCGTTACGCAGCACATGGACGGAGGGGTTCGAGCTGAAGTCGAAGTCGCTGTCACGCTCACGGTCGTGCTGCTCGATCCCGGTGATCGTCTTGATCGTGACGCCACCGAACTTCATGTCGCCGCGTATGAATCCACCGAGCTGGGTCAGAGTCTCGTCGCCGACGAGGTCGTAGTCGTTCTCAAACGGCCGGGCGAGGCTGATGTCCTCGGAGACCTTCTCGATCGTCCTGAAGCGCGCACTCGCCGTCGCCTCGGAGGCCGAAGGCCTGGGAGTCCTGTCGAGCTCCTCCGCGAGGAACCTGAAGTAGAGGTCATCGATCGCCGGGTCGATATATCGGGAGCCGGTCAAGGGTCGGCCACTCGCGGTTCCGATCGTCTGTCCCACGGGCGAATACTGGTCGATCCTCGAGGTATGGAAGTTCAGCAGCCATTCCATCTCGCCTGGCGCATCGGGCGGAGCGACCCGGATCTGGGAGCGTGTCCCCCATCGGTCGAGATCGTTGACTTCGTCGGGTAGTCCGGCGGGTACGGCTCCGCCCAACAGGCTGCCTTCGTTGCACGCCATCGGAGGATTACCGAGATCCGGCTGTACGAGCCCGCCACACCCGTTCTCCATCAATTCGTCGCGGTATGTCCGGCGGAACGCGAATCGCGCCGACACCACGTCGCGATAGACCGGGACTCCGATCGCACCCTCTATGTCGTAGTACCCGAAATTCCCGAAATCCGAGCGCAGGAAGGCGGAGAATTCCCCATCCGGCTTTCTCGAAACGGTGTTGATCATGCCGCCCGACGCATTGCGGGCGTCGATGAACGCCTGGGGACCTCGGAGCACTTCGACTCCCGCCGTGTCGAAGAGGCCAGCGAGCTGGATGGCAGGCGCATTGATCGGGACGTCGTCGACATAGATCGCGACGGCGCCGGCTGCGTTGCTGTTCGCGTCGTTGAGACCGACGCCGCGGATGAAGAACGTGGGCGTTGTCGCCGAGGTCGTATTGATCTCGAGGCTCGGCGTGAAGCGGGCGAGATCGGAGACGTCCTGGGCCCCGATGTCCACCAGCTCGCTCGAGTCGAACGCGATCGCAGAGGTCGTGATGTCGGCGATCAGCCCGGCGGTACTGGTTCCCGTGACCACCATCTCTTCTGCGCCGGCCCAGGGATCGTGTGACTCCGCGTCTCCGGGGTCATCGCCCGGCTCGGCCGATCCGCTGGAGCTGTCCGTTTCACCCCCCTCGATCTGTGCGCGAGCGGAGACGGCGACGAGCCCGAGGAGACAGACCATGAGCGCGACCATGGCAATCCGCCCGCTCGCGAGCGTCACGACGAAGCCCTCGTCCCCGAATCTCGAAGCGACGCTCATCTCCCTCCTTGATCCGGCCGTCGTGCGGATGACGCGCAGCATGCCACGGCCCCGATGAATCGTCTATATGATTCTAACGCAACGAGTCCGATCAGCTTCGACCCAGCGCGCGGAGCGAGAGCGCCGTCGGATCCACGAGCTCGTCGCTTCACGACGATGCGTGGCAGGGCGTCTGACTCGGACGGAACGTGGCCGCCGCCTCGACCGCTGGACGATCGACTCGCCTCCGTCGCGAGACCTAGCTCGATCGTGCCGCGTCCAGATCGCCGACGAGCGTCCGCGCCGCCCAGACGGAGTGGATCGAGCCCCAGGCCTTGCCCATGCCGATGACCATCAACGAGTAGCGGATCGCGACCTCTCCGTAGCGGGAATCGAAGACGTCGTTCAGCACGCCGACGAATTGCGGCCCGAGGCCGAGGCCGATCAGATTGAGCGCGAAGAGCAGGACCGCCGACGCCATCGCGCGCATGCGGAGGGGAACCAGGCCCTGTGCTGCAGCGTAGGTCGGACCACTCCAGGTCGCCGAGAGAAAGGTGATCGGGACGTAGCAGAGCAGAGCAAGGGGGCCACTGTCCACCAGCAGGAAGGCGAAGATGAAGGGCGTCGTAGCGACCCCGGCGCAGGCGGGCAACCAACAGAGCCAGCGCCGGTCGCGCTTCGCGCCGAGATCGGCCAGGAATCCGCCGCTGTAGGCGCCGGCCAGACCGCAGCTGGCGGCGATCAGTCCGAGCCATGCACCGCTCTCGGTGCGCCCCATGTCATGCACCCGGATCAGGAATGTGGGGATCCACATCATGAAGCCATAGGAGGCGAGGTTGTAGAGCGCCGTCGCGACGCAGATCTGCCGATAGGAACGGATCCCGAAGAGCAAGCGCAGGGAGGCGCCAACAGGGGGCTGCTCGCCGATCTCGACGCGTCCTTCGATCGCGCCGCGCGGTGGCTCGCGCATGCCGAAGCGTACGACCCCCGCGAGCAGGATACCGGGCAGACCGACTACGAGGAATGTTATGCGCCAGCCGAACGCGTCGCCCAGCCAGCCGCCGAGGGCATAGCCAAGCCCGATGCCGACGCTGGCCCCCATCGTGTAGAGCGCGATCGAGCGGGCGCGGCGATCGGGCGGGAAGAAGTCCGCGATCAGGGAGTGGGCCGGCGGACTGCCGGCGGCTTCGCCAACACCCACGCAGACCCGGGCCACCGCGAGCTGAGAGAAAGACCGCGCTAGGCCACAGGCGGCGGTGGCCGCGCTCCATACGAGCAGGCCCAGCGCAATCACGTGCGTTCGCGTTCCTCGGTCGGCCCAACGCGCGATTGGAATGCCGGCCGTCGCGTAGAAGAGCGCGAATGAGGTGCCCGTCAGGAAGCCGAGCGCACTGTCCGAGATCCCGAGATCCGACTTGATCGGCACGAGCAGCATGGACAGGATCTGTCGGTCCAGCAGATTGACCGCATAGACGACTGAGAGCGTAGCGAGGGCGAAGCGCGCCTGGCGCTCGGTCACGGGATCCTGCATGCCGGGGAGCGTAGTGGACTTCCGGACGACCTCCCCGCGCAATCTAGGGCTCGAAGCGGAGACGCGAGGGTCGTCGATGATGCCCCACACTGTGCGGGAGCTGGCCGAAGCCGGCGCTTGAAGCCATCGGTCGCCTAGCGCTGGGGAGCCGCCACCGCGAAATGCTGGAACGGCGTCACGGCGAGCTTCGGAACGCCCGGCGGAGCGACGACCGTCTTCAGCATGTCCCGGTCGATGTCCTGTGCGGTGGTGAGCTCGAGGAGCGAATGCCCCCGCGCGCGAAGCCATTCGCCAATCTCGCCGGGTACGAGCTCGAATCGGCGGGGCTCACCGGGCAGCTGCCGACGATGCGACACGGCCAGGTCCTGCCTGCCCGCGACGGGCTCGGTGAAGGAGTGGACGAGCGAGGTTCCTGGACCGCTCTCCGACCGCGCGAACTCGAAGATCTTGTCGACCTCGTCCGGATCGAGGTACTCGAGCACGCCCTCGGCGACGAAGACCGTCCCGGCTCGCGGGTCGAAGCCGGCCTCCCGAAGCGCCGCGCGAAAATCCGTGACATCGAAGTCGACACCGACCTGTTCGACGTGCGACAGATCGAGCGGCAGTCGTCCCAGGACCTCCTCGCGAAAGGCGCAGACCTCGAGGCGGTCGATCTCGAAGACGCGCGGCCGTTGGCCCTTGTCGGCCAGACGTACCGCCAGCGTGTCGCAGCCCGCCCCCAGGACCACCAGCTGCGTCGCTCCCCGCGCCAGGACGCTCCGCACCCGATCCCCGAACCACACCTTGCGGTACAAGCAGACACCGACCAGGCCGGGCTGCTGGCGCTCGACCTCCCGAACGAAAGCGCGGCGCGCCTCGGCGTCTTCGAGCTCGGCCAATCGCGCGGGCGCCGTCGGGGAGAGCGCCTCGGCGAAGAAGCGCGCGAACGGATCCTCGAGCATGCGCGCGAAGACTGGCTCCTTCATGAGGGCGGCAACGCCCGTAGTGAGCCACCCCGCCGACCGCGCGATTGGGCTATCCGCAGGCTGTCCGAAGCCACTGACCTCGACCGGCATCGCACTCACCTCCCACGCGCCATCGCCTCGCCGACGATCTTCGCCAGCGCGTCGGGCTGCCCGATCATCGGAGAGTGGTCCGAATCGAGGCTCAGCGCAAACGGCATTCGCTCGGCGCTGGCGCGCTGGGAGGAAGGCCGAGCCATGCGGTCATCCGTGCATTCGATGTAGGTCGCTGGAACCGCCTCGAAAATCGAACTCGGTGCCGACCTCGCCCCGTACACGAAGGACGGTCGCAGACGCGCGAGGGCAGCATCTGCCTCGGTGCGCGTACAGCGATGATAGAGCGCAGCACGCGCGATCCCTGGCGGCAGGAAGAGGCGACCGTCCGCCTGTCGTTCGAAGGCCTTCGCGACCGCGAGAATTACGCAGTCGCGCGCGTCGGGCATGCCCGGTCCCGGAGCCGGCCCGGCGAGAAAGATCACGCTCCGAAGCCGGCTCGGGTCGAGCAGTGCCGTCGGCACACACCCCAACGAATGTCCGAGCGCGCTGACGCGACAATCGTCCCGCGTGAGACGATCGACTTCGTCCTGGAGTGCCTCGCGATCCGCCTCCGCACTCCCGCGGTCCGGATCGATCGCAACGCAGCGGATCCCCCGCGCCTCGAGGCGGGCCATCAGGGCCGCCCAACACCACGAACCGTGCAGCGCGCCGTGCGCAAGGACGAGTGCGTCGGTCATCCGCTCACCCGCATCCCATGACCTTTAGGCCCCGCGGATCACCTGGCCACTGCGTGCGCCGGTGAGCTCGCCCCGTTCGACGGTGACGGCGCCGTTCACGATCACGGCCTCGATCCCATCGGCGCGGGTCACCAGCCGTTGGCTGCCGGCGGGCAGATCCGCAACCAGCTCCGACTCGCGGTCGAGGACGCGATCCGGGTCGAACAGGACCACGTCACCATGGAATCCCTCGCAGAGCCGGCCGCGCTCGGGAATCCCGAAGAGCTCGGCGGGGACGCTCGTCAGCTTGCGGATCGCGTGCTCGAGGGGCATGAGGCTGCGCTCCCGGATCCAACGCCCGAGGAAATACGTCGTGTAGGCGTGGTCGGCGAGCAGCGTCAGGTGCGCACCCGCGTCCGAGAGCCCGATCAGCTGGTTCTCATCGAGCAGACCCGGCCCGCGCCCCTCGTCACCGGAGAGCGTATATCCGAACTGCATCTGCAGGTCGTCCTCGAGAGCGATGTCGAAGAAGACCTCGAGCGGATCCTGCCCGCGCTCGCTCGCCAGCGCAGCGGCGTTCGAACCGATGTGCTTGCGCAGGCCGGGGTCGGCGGCGGTCAGCACCGAGACACCCTCCCAGTCCCCCTTGAAGAGACGGAAGCCCTGGAACTCACCCTCCACGTCGTTCCTGAAGCGCGCGCGGAATGCGGCGTCTCGAAGCAGCGCGCGCAGCGCCTCGCCTTTCACCTTGGCGGTCTCCTGCCAACTGGGCAGCTGGTCGAAGAGACCCATCTCGTCGAGCCGGAACTCCATACTCGTCGGTCGGCAGCTCGTCTGGGGCAGCACGCGGCAGCCCTCGGCACGCGCCTCGTCGACCCTCGCCCGCTCGTCCTTTCCGATCATCCCGAGGAGCGTCACGGGGCGCCCACTCGTTTCGGCCACCTTGATCGGGACTTCGACGTCGACGAGATCGCGCGTCACAATCTCGAAGATCCCGCGATCGAACTCGCCGAGCACCGAGGTGAGCGCCACGACCTCGTCGTCGCTGGCCAGACGACTCGGCACCGGCTTGCCGTCACCCCCGATATGTGTCGGGGCCATCGACGTCGAAAAGCCGAGGGCGCCCGCCTCCATCGCCTCGCGCACCTGCGCGCGCATGGCTTCGATCTCCTCGGGCGTCGCCTCCCGCTCGCTGGCCGCCGGTCCCATCACAAAGGAGCGGATCGCCGAATGGCCTGCGAGCACACCGACATTGAGCCCGGGCGACAGACCTTCGACGCTCTCGAGGTATTCGGGAAACGTCTCCCAGGTCCAATCGACCCCTTCTCGGAGCGCGTCGAGACTCATGCCCTCTACGCGGGTGAGCATTCGCAACGTCGCGTCGCGATCCTCGGGGCGACACGGCGCGAGGGTGAATCCGCAATTGCCCATCACCACGCTCGTGATCCCCTGCCAACAAGAGGGCGTCAGGTCGGGATCCCAGCAGATCTGCGCGTCGTAGTGGGTATGGGGGTCGATGAAGCCCGGGGAGACCGCCAACCCGTCCGCGTCGATCTCCCGCCGTCCGGGGCCGGAGCGGCCACCCAGCTGAGTGATGCGATCGCCATCGATTGCCAGATCACCGGTCCGGCCGGGCGCGCCCGTTCCGTCGTAGAGCGTTCCGCCCCGGATCACGAGGTCGTGCGGCATCTCTCGTTCCTCCCTACGCATCCGATCCGCCAATCGGGCTCCGAACCCGGGCGGGACCGATCTGATCGGGAATGGTAGGCCACGCGAGCACGACCGACATGCGGATCTCGCTGGTCTGCCCCGCTCCGTGTCGCCTCCTTTCCCAGACGCCAACACGGGGTAGCATCGTGCCATCGAGATGGGCCAGCGTGGTAGTCCGCGACGGGGGATGCGCCGTGATCGCCCGCGTGCTTCGTTCGAGGACACGACTCGACATTGTCTTCTGTGCCAACGCAAGCCTCCGACGCACCCGCACGCGATCCGATCGCCTCGGGCGATCCGCGCTATGCGAGCTCCGCTCGTCGATGGTACGCACTGTCGATCATCCTGCTGATCTATGCCTGTCACGCACTCGACCGTGGCATCCCCAACATCATCAATGAGCTCGTCAAGATCGAGTTCGCACTCAGCGATGCGCAGCTCGGCCTCTTCACGGGTACGTTCTTCGGGGTGGCCTTCGCGCTCGCGGGCGTGCCGATGGGCTACGTCTCCGATCGGGTCAATCGACGCAACATGCTGGGGGTGGTCGTCGTTCTCTGGAGTGGCTGCACCGCCCTCGGCGGTGTCGCCCCGGCCTATGTCCACCTCCTGCTCTCTCGCTTCGGCGTGGGGGCGGCCGAGGCGGGGGCTGCGCCGATCGCGATTCCGATGCTCTCGGACATCTTCGAGCCCGCGCGCCGTGCCTTCATTCTGGGCATCTTCTACATGAGCGTCCCCCTCGGCAGCTTCATCGCGTCCTACGCCGGAGGCTGGGTCGCTCAGGCGTTCGGCTGGCGCGCGGCGTTGCTGCTCGCGGGCATCCCCGGTCTGCTGCTCGCGATCTTGCTCTTCGCGACCGTCCGCGAGCCGATGCGCGGTGCCTTCGACGAGCCCGAAGAGCGCGCCGAGGCGTCGGATCCGAGTGACGCGCCGAGCCTTCGGGAGACCGCGCGCGGACTGCTGGCGTCACCCGGGCTCCTCGTGCTGGTCACCGCCTGCGCCCTCTGCGGCTTCGTGGCCATCAGCACCGGTGCCTGGTTCACGTCCTTCTTCATCCGCGTCCACGCACTCGAGCTGAAGGACGTCGGTCTCGTGCTGGGCATCGCCGGCGTCATCGGGATCGCCGGACCGCCCGTCGTCGGCTGGCTCGCCGACCGCGCCGCAGCCCGCTCGGCGAAGGGCCCCCTCTATCTGGTCGCGGTTGCGGTCGTGATTGGCATGCTCTTCGGCTGGGTCGCGATGTTCACCGAGAGCCTCGAGCTCTGCCTCGTCACCTTCGTGCTCTTCTATTTCCTGACCCACAGCTACACGCCGCCGCTCTATGCCGTGCTGATGGCGAAGACGCCCGTGCAGATGCGGGGGACGGTGATGTCGCTGCTGCAGCTCGCCACGAACCTGATCGGCTTCGGGATCGGAGCGTCGTGGGTCGGGCTCGTCTCGGACTCGCTCGGTGGGGGCGTGGCGATCCGGACCGCGCTCGCCGTCGCAATGGCGGCGTTGGTGATCGTCGCCGGACTGCTGCTAGTCGCCGGTCACATGCTCTTCGGCAGGGGCGCTGGCGAGGCGAGATCCACGCCTTGATCAGCCCGCGCCCTTCGGTGTGAATCGCAGCGCGCCGTCCAGCCGGATCGTCTCACCGTTCAGATACGGATTCTCACAGATCTGTCGCGCGAAGATCGCGTACTCCTCGGGACGTCCCATCCGCTTCGGGAAGGGAATCGCCGCCCCCCAATGCGCATCGAGCTTCTCGGGATCGACGTCGCCGTAGGCGGGTGTCAGGAACGTTCCCGGAGCGATCGTCACACAGCGCACGCCCACGGCCGCCAGATCGCGCGCGATCGGGAGCGTCATCCCGACGATCCCGCCCTTGGCCGCGCTATAGGCCGCCTGCCCGATCGTTCCCTCGAACGCGGCGATCGAGGCCGTATTGATGATCACACCCCGTTCCCCGTCGGCCTGTGGCTCGGTCGAGGCCATCCGACTGGCACAACGACTCAGCAGGTTGAAGCTGCCGACGAGAAAGATCTCGACGACCTGACGAAAGCGGTCGAGCTCGAGCGGTCGGTTCTCCCGATCGAGTGTGCGCCCCGCTCCGGGCCCGCCGTGGGCGATCACCGCGATGCGAATCGGTCCGAGCGCTTCCGCGCGCTCGAGCGCGGCCTCGACGCTGGCCGGATCGGTCACGTCCGTGCGGACGAACGCCGCGCCCTCCCCCAGGTCTGCCGCGACGGCCTCACCCTTCTCTTCGTCGAGGTCGAGCAGCAGGACCCGGGCTCCGGCCGCGTTGAGCTCGCGCGCCGTGGCACTCCCGAATCCGCCTCCGCCGCCAGCGATCACGGCGACTGCGCCTTCGATCTTCATCGGCTATCCCTTCTTCCAGGCCTGGCGCCCGGCGACCTCCGAGCCCGACGTCACCAACGAAGCATGGTGATGCGTTGGTGGTCCCCGACAGATCGAGACTTCGGACTCCGTCTCGGGCGGCGCTCGTTCAGCCAATCACGCCCGATTCCCTCATGGCGTCGATCTCGCCCGCGCTGTATCCCGCTTCGAGGAGCACTTCGTCGGTATGCTCGCCGTGCAGCGGCGCGATCGTGCCGGTCTCGGCCTGTGTTCGAGAGAACCGCGGTGCCGGGCGGCATTGCCGCATCCGCCCCGCGGTCGAGTGCTCGACCTCGTAGACGGTCTCGTTGTACTTGATCTGGGGATGCTCCGGCACGTCCTCGAGTGTCAAGACCGGACCGCCGGGTACGTGCTCCTCTTCCATGCGCTTCACGATCTCCGCCGTCGTCCATTTCCGAAACTCCTCGTAGAGGAGCGCACCGAGCGTTTCGCCGTGCTCGGCCCGCGCTCTTCCCGTCGCGAATCGTTCGTCTTCGCAGAGCTCGGGCC
The DNA here is from genome assembly GCA_965223565.1 of Myxococcota bacterium. Lineage (GTDB taxonomy): Bacteria > Myxococcota_A > UBA9160 > UBA9160 > UBA4427 > UBA4427. The sequence goes on from CBDCWV010000017.1 coordinate 612,183, forward strand.
GGTCGAGACAGCGAAAGACCGCGTGCCACTCGTTGTCGGCCCCTGCCCACATCACGACGTGACCGTCCCGGGTCTCCGTCAGGCGATATCGATCGTAGAGGGCCGGTCCCTCACGCACGCCCTCCCCGAGCATCGTGTTCTTCATCATGCCGTCGGGCCAGAAGAAAGCGAGCCCCGCATCCATCAACGAGAGCGCGACCGTCTGCCCCTCCTTACCTCGCTCACGAGCGAAGAGCGCCGCAGTGATCGCCTGGGCGGCAGAGTAGGACGTTGCCTTGTCCACGAGTGCGTTCCGCACGAGATCCGGAATCGGGACGTCGGGGTTGTTCTGGATCGCGACGTACCCCGTGGCCGCCTGGGTCACGGGATCGTAGGCGCGCCGGCCCGACCAGGGTCCCGTCTGCCCATAGCCGCTGATTCGGCAGTAGACGAGGCGGGGGTTGCGGGCGTGGAGGTCTTCGGGGCCGACCTTCAAGCGTTCCATCACACCGGGTCTAAAATTCTCGACCACCACGTCGGCCTCATCGCAGAGCCGATAGACTGCCGCGAGCCCCTCCTCGCGTTGCAGATCGACGACGACGCTTCGCTTGCCGCGATTGCAGTTGGCGAACATCGACGTCAGACCACCGCGGGAGTACCACTCCTTTCGGAGGAGATCCGGCCGACCGGGGGCTTCGACCTTGATCACGTCTGCACCCTGATCCGCGAGGATCATCGAGGTCAGCGGTCCTGAAATCACGGCCGAGAAGTCGATCACTTTGATTCCCGCGAGCGGGCCGGGCATGGAAGCTCCTTTACTCCGGAAGGGGTGGCGGAGGAATGCGTCTCCAGCGCGTCGGCGTCACGAACGGTCGCCAACACGAGCTCGGCCCGCTCTGGCTTCTCGAAGCAGGGCACGAGCTCGCCCTCGTAGCGCTCGACGCGACCGGCGTGGCGGTGGTTGACTTCGCTGAAGACGTATCCAAGCGCTACGACCGATCGCTCATCAGAAGACCGGGACGAGATCGAGAGACCGACGCAGTCGGCCCACCGCTCGTCGACGATGGGATGGGCGGCGCGTCACGGCGGTCGGGTCCTTTATTAGCTGTGATTCAGGCCGGAAGGTCGCACGACCCGGCGTTATCGTCTAGATGTTCTAACTGTTTCTCGCAGGAGGCCTCCCTGCCCTGGAGTGGCACGATGGTGATCTACGGCGTTGCCTTGCTGTCCGGATCGATGCTGATCGGCCTCGTCGGTGTCGTGGTGTCCTTCGCCGTCGGTGCCCTCGTGACCGCCACTTTCTATACCGGCGTCGGCTGTCTGCTGGCCGCTTCGGCGCTGTACCTCGCCGTCCGGACGATCGTGTGAGGGAGAGACCCACTTGAGCCTCGACGAGAGAACGATCGGTCGACGCGAGTTCCTGCGCGGCGCATCCGCCGTCGGCACGGCCATCGTCGCAACACCGCTCACCGCGGAGAACGCGCCACGGCCGGAGTCGGAGAGCGGCATCACGGGGCTCTCGGCGACCGAGCTCTCGAGAGCCATTCGCCATCGCAAGATCAGCTGCGCCGAGGTGATGCGCGCCTATCTCGATCGGATCGCCTGCCAGAACCCCGTGCACAACGCCCTCGTCAGCCTTCGCGACGAGGCGGCGCTCCTCGCGGAAGCGCGCCAAGCCGACCGCGACCTGGAGCAGGGCCGCTACCGGGGCTGGATGCACGGCATGCCCCACGCGGTCAAGGACCTCGCGGATGCGAAGGGCCTCCCTACCAGCCAGGGCTCGCCGCTCTTCGCAGGAACCGTTGCGAAAGCCGACAGTCTGTTCGTTCGCCGCATCCGAGATGCAGGAGCGATCTTCATCGGCAAGACCAACACGCCGGAGTTCGGTTTCGGGTCGCAGACCTACAACGACGTATTCGGCACGACCTACAACGCCTATGACCCGACGTTGTGTGCGGGTGGCAGCAGCGGCGGGGCCGCCGTCGGACTCGCAACGCAGATGCTGCCCGTAGCCGACGGGAGCGACATGATGGGATCGCTCCGCAACCCCGCGGCCTTCAACAACGTCGTGGGCTTTCGCCCGAGCCAGGGGCGCGTGCCCGAATACCCGCGCGCCGACGCCTATCTCGATCAGCTCGCCGTGTCCGGACCGATGGGTCGAAATGTCGAAGACACGATCCGGCTGCTCGGAACGATGGCCGGCCCGGACGCGCGTGATCCGCTGAGCCTGCGCGACCGGATTCCCCCGCTCGAGGCGTTCGTGCCGGCCAAGCTGGATGGCTTTCGGATCGGCTGGATGGGCGACTACGACGGCTACCTGGCAACGGAGCCCGGCGTCCTCGACCTGTGCGAGACGGCGCTGCGCTCGCTGCAGCCCCACGGCGTGATCGTCGAGAAGTGCAAGCCCGACTACGACTTGGTGAGGCTGTGGAGGACATGGCTGACCTTCCGCCACTGGAGTGCGAGCGGTGCCCGAGAGGTCTATGACAACCGCGAGATGCGGCGCCGGGTGAAGCCGGAGATCATCTGGGAGATCGAGGGGAGCTTCGACGTCACGGCCGGGCAACTTACGGAAGCGGGCGTCGCACGCACCGACTGGTACCGAGCCCTGCTCGCCTCGTTCGAGCGATACGACCTGCTCGTCCTGCCCTCCGCTCAGGTCTTTCCCTTCGACGCCAAGCTGCACTGGCCGAAGTCGATCGATGGCAAGGAGATGGACACCTATCATCGTTGGATGGAGGTGGTGATCGGCGGCACGCTCGCAGGGCTGCCGGTCGTGAGCCTTCCGGCCGGCTTCCATTCGAAGGGCGTCCCGCTGGGCATGCAGTTTCTCGGGCGCTTCGGCGAAGACCAGAAGGTCCTGGAGTTCGCGCTCAGCTACGAGCGAGTCACGCGGGACCTGAGACGATCGCCGACGCCGGGACGGCGGGTGCGATCGACTTGACCGGAGGCGGACACGAACTCTCGCCTCATGACGCGGTGGAGCACCGATGGCCACAGCGATGGATCAGCTACCGGAAATCGATCCCTTCTCCCCCGCCTACCAGGCGGATCCACTTGCGGCGATCGAACGCGCGCGAGAGCGCGCTCCTCTGGCCCGCTCCGCGCGTGGACTCGAGGTGCTGACCTATGACGGATGCGCCGAGGTCTACGCCAACGAACACTACGAGAGCGCAACCCCCCTCATTGCCGAAGCGATGGGTCTGGATTTCTCCGTGCTCAAGGGGCCCGGGCGAACTCTGACGAACTCCGAGGGCGAAGACCACATCACGCTTCGACGAACCGTCTCGGCGTGGTTCACGCCGCGGCGCGTGCACGAGCTTCGCCCGGCCGTCGTCGATCTGGTGAAGCAATGCATTGCACCGATCACCGCGCGCGGAGGAGGCGATTTCACCGTCGAGGTCGCCAATCGGATCCCGGCGCAGATCTTCTGCTGGATGATGGGGGCGCCCGCCGAGCGATCCGACGAGCTCTTCGAGCTCTCGACCACGCTGCTCGAGTTCTTCGACGGCGATCCGAGTAAGTCAGAGCGCATCGAAGCCGCGCACGCCCGGATGCAGACCTTCATCGAGGAGCTGATCGCCGCGAAGCATGCCGAGCCGGCGGACGACCTCATGTCCATCCTACTGCGCGCCATGGAGGACGGCATCCTCGACGCCGACGACGTCCACTCCCTGGCCAATGAGCTGCTCGCGGCCTCCTCGGACAACACCGCCCTGTCCGCTTGCCGCGTCGTGGCGCAGCTGGCCTCGCGGCCCTCGGACTGGGCCCATCTGCGACAGGACCCCGATCGGATCTCCGCTGCAATCGAGGAGTGCCTCCGCTTCGACCCAGTGGTCGAGACCGACATGCACGCAAGCGAGGTGCCGACGATCGTTCAGGACGTCGAGGTTCCGGGGGGTACGATCGCCTGGTTGAACATCCTCGGCGCCAACTACGACCCGACGGTGTACGAGAAGCCCGTACGCTTCGACCTCGCACGACGACACGCGCGACCCCAGCTGAACTTCGGCCTGGGGCGGCACTTCTGCATCGGCGCCGCGCTCGCGCGCATGGAGCTCGAGGCCCTCGTGTCGGTCGTGACCGACACATGGAGGAGCGTCGCGCTCGAGGGCCACCCGCCTGGACCGCTGGCGCGCGGATCGAATGTCCGCCCGTTGTCGATCGTGATCGAGTCGGGCGTGTAGCGGCCGCGGCGCGGTCTACTCGGGCGGCGGGACCGAAGGCGAGTCGTCCCCCGCCGCCTCTACGAGCTCGCCGAGGGATTCGACGAACGCCTCTCGGATCGACGACGCGTCTGCGATCGCCGACGGAGAGCAGACGAGACCGAAGTCGAGCGAGTCGACATAGCGCCGCAGCGTCACGTTGAAGAGCTGACCGGCGGGCAGATTGGGCGCCGGATGGTTGGCGAGCATGCGGTAGCCCGCCAGGTAGCGCGGCTCCGCCGGTCCCGGCACGTTCGATGCGGACACGTTGCCCGCGCTCGTTCCCTCCTCGGGACCAGCACGTCGCCTGCGCGCACCGAAGGGTCGGTCATCGGTATCGAGCAGTCGTTGCGTGAGGTCGCTTCGCTCGAGCTCCGCACGCATCGAGGTGTGGACGGTCCGAAATCGCTCGACGGGGTCGGCCAGGTGGGTTCCAAGCTGAGGCAAGAGCAGCGCGATGTAGTTGCCATAGTCGCCGTGCTCGGGTCGACGCAGACTCCTCGCGCCCAGGCCGACGAGCGGCTGGTCATCCAGGGCATCGAGTAGACCCCGTTCCTCGAGGAAGCGCCGCGCCGCTCCGCCCGTGACTGTCAGGAACGCGTCGTTCACCGTTCCCCCGAGCGCACGGGAGGCCGTGCGGAAGCCTTCGAGGGGGAGGGAGAAGGACTCGTAGACGCGTTGCCGCGTGGGCTCGAGCGAGAGCCCCTCGATGACCGGTGTCCGAGCACGACGTGTCCCGGGCCGCGCTCGAAACTCCGCCAGCTCCTCTCGCGCACGCTCACGATCGGCGCGACCTGCTCGCCGCTCCAGGGCCTCCTGCGCGAAGCGCCGGGCCGACGAGGCAAGCCAGCTGAGAGCGTCGGGTGCACGTTCGGCGGTCGGCGATCGTTCGGGGGGGCGCGCATCCGCCGCGTCGTCGGTGCAGGCCCGGACGATGCTCTGGAACCCGACGCCGTCGGCGAGAGCGTGATGGGTCTGCAGCATCAGCGCAACCCGTGGCGCGGCACCCTCCAGCGACACGCGGTCGAACACGAAGACCCGGAATGGGGGCCGATCGAAGTCCCAGCGTCGCATGGCTTGCTCGGCCACGAATGCATGCAGCTCGGCGCGCGTCCATTCGCGATCCGCATCGACGCGGATCACGTGCTCGTCGAGATCACAGTCCTCGACCTCGAGCCACAGGCCCGTGTCGAAGTGGAAGGGCGACGGCTGATGACGGACAAGGAGCGGTGTCGAGGGGAGCCGCCGCTTCAGGTGCGCGCGAACGGCTGGGTAGAAGTCTCCCGGTCGGTGCTCGGCATCGGTCTCGAAGAAGCAGAGCGCGCCGATCTGGTACGGATTCTCGGGCGTGTCGATCGCGAGCCACCGATCGTCTTGCGCGTTGAGTCTTCTCAAGGCCTACCCCGGGCGTTCGATTGGAGACGGACTAGAAGGGGGACCACTCGCGCCAGGTCTTCACGCCATTGATCCCGAGCCATCGAAGCGGCTCGGGCTCCCAGGCGGGTGGCAATGCGCTCACGACCCAGGGCTCTTCGACATGGGGCGAATCGAGACCGAGCACAAGGTCGGCAAGGGTCTCCCCCGCCATGCAGGAGGGCGCGACGCCGGCTGGACCGTGGCCACCGGCCCAGCCGAATCCGCGATTTCGGTCGAAATAGACGAAGGGCTTCTCGTCGCGCGCGAAGCCCATCGCCCCGCCCCATCCATGGGTCACCGGCACGTCGCGCAGCGTCGGGAAGGACTCGAGCAGGAGTGCCCAGACGGATCTCGAGTCCCTCGACTCCGGACCGAATTCGCTGCGGATTCGGCTGCCGAAGTAATAGTCCCCGCGCGCGCCGAAGGCGATCCGCCCGTCGGCGGTCAGCTGGCCATAGCCATGGCCCGAAGCCGCGAATGAGCGCCGCTGGCCGAGGCCGAGCTCTTCACGGAGAGCGTGGTCGAGCGGCGCCGTCGCGATCATGCGCGAGTGGATCGGGGCGAGTTGCCGCTTGAAGCCGGAGAGCCGCGAGACGTAGGCCTCGGCCGCCATGAGAATCGTCTCTGCGCGAACGACCCCACGGTCGGTCACGACGCGATCCGCTTCGAGCTTGCGAACGGGCGACCGCTCGAACAGCCGTACGCCCTTCCCGCGCACGACCCTCGCGAGCCCGCGCGCCAGGCGCGCCGGCTGGACCGCCGCGGAATGGGGCGTGAAGAGACTGGCGCAGGCGCCCTCGATCGAGATCATGTCGCGGGTCGCCGCTGCATCCCAAAACTCGTAGTGCGGCGCGCCGAATCCATACTTGGACATGACGTGCGCCGCCTTCGAGAACTGCTGTGCCTCCTGCTCGCTCGCAGTGGTCATGATGAGACCGCTATGCTCGAAGTGGCAATCGATCCCCTCCGCCGACGTCAGCTTGCCGATGCGCTCGATCGTCTCGATCAGGCGGCGGTGGAACCGAATGGCGGACTCTCGCGTCTGCGAATCTCGGAGCCATCCGAAGATCGGATCCCACCAGGCGGAGCACGCGCCGCCGTTTCGTCCGGAGGCGCCGAATCCCGCGATCTCTTTCTCGACGATCACGACGTCCAGATCCGGCGCGTTCTGTTTCAAGAAGTAGGCCGTCCAGAGGCCCGTGAAGCCCGCACCGACGATCGCCACGTCGGCGTGGATCTCGTCGCCGAGTGGCGGAAGCGGATCGAGGCTCTCCTCGACCTCGTCGAGCCAGAAGCTCTCTCGGCGGTACGCCCTCCCGGCTTCGGACTCCGTCGATCTGTCGAAGGACTCGGGCATCCCGCCTCCGTTCACGAGCCGGACGACCTCGGCTCCCGCGCCATGAGCGTGAAGGTCGGAGAGTCTCCTATCTGTACCACCTCGATCACGTCGAATCCGTGGCGCTGGTAGAAGGGGACGTTGCGCGGATTGGAGGACTCCAGGTACGCCAGGGTCCCGTCCGCGTCGCTCATCGGAAGCGCGTGTTCCATCAGGAGGGATCCGAGCCCCTCGCCCTGCCGGAACGGGTCGACCCCGATGGACATGAGATACCAATGTGGGACGCGGGGATGGTGCTTCTCCATCTCACCCAGCGCGACGAATAGATCGTCGTTTCCTTCTGTGCGCGCCGTCTCCGCGATCAGCGCGTTCGTTCGTCTTCCTCGGTCCCTCTCGGCGTCGACCTCGTCGGCCGCCCCGGCTGGTCGAAACCAGACGGCCACCGCGCTCATCCCCTCGACGCAGTGCGCGCTTCGACTCGCGATCGCGGGCGCCAGATTGATCCGCATCATCTGGGAGAAGTGCGTCTGATGATCGAGTGGGTCGGGATAGAACCGGCGGATCACGGGATCCGTCGCGAACGCGAGTGTCAGCGAAGCGACCGCCCGCTCTGCCTCCGCTTCCGAGATCTCGCAAACATTCAGAGTGCCCATGATCGTCCTCCCGACCGCTCCCCGGGCTCACGCCCCGTGCTGCTGCCAGTCGTCGTTGCGTTTGATTCCCTTGTTGATCTCGACGGCGACCGCCTCGCCGGGCCAGCGCGCCATGGCGACGAGCTGCTCGCTCTGGGGATGGGGAAGGATCTCCTCCTCGCCGGCGAGGATCCCCTCGACGGTCCGCTTCGCGACCGCATCGACGACCTCGGGGCCGTTCTCGCTCGCTCCGGGAACGAACATGTCGGTCGCCAATCCGGTGTCGAGCGCAGGCGGGAAGATCTCCACGACGCGCACGGGCGTGTCGCGAAGGTGGCCCCGCAGTGTGAGCGTGAACATGTGAAAGCCCGCCTTGCTGGCGGCGTAGAGGGGATTCGCCTCGAGTGGCAGCATCGCGCCGGGCGTGCTCACGTTCGCGATCGTCGCCGGCCGGTCGCCCCAGCCCCGCGTGTCACGCAAGCGCAGGAACATCCGAATCAGCTCGATCGGCGCCGCGAAGTTCGCCTCGATCTCGGGTCGGGCGCGATCCTGCTCGAGCGTGAACGCGCTCGTGTAGTCGTGAACGCGGCTGATCGCCGCGTTGTTGACCAGCAGATCGAGGGGGGTCCCGATGGCTGCGGCCGCCTCGAAGAGACGATCGCGATCCTTCGCGACGGTGATGTCTGCCTGCACGGCGTGAAGCCCGTCGATCTCCTCGCAAGCGGAGTCGAGGTGTTCGCGGCGCCGCCCGCAGATCAGCACTTCGTATCCCGCCGTCTCGAGATGCCGAGCCAGATCGCGTCCCAACCCGAAGCCGCCGCCGGTGATCAGCGCGAGCGAGTCTCCCATGTCCTTCCCTTTCCTGTGTCAATCGGCGCCGGCGAGGCCTGCAACGCCGTCGCCGAGAGCATGTCGAACCCCGCAACCCGCCAGATCGCATTGCACGCGATTAAGGGGACTCCCTGAATGAATTCCCAGGCGGCCCAAACAGTGAGATGATTTAGTGATGATAGATGATTCTAGTCACCGCGCCGCACGCGGAGCAAGGCGGACGCTCGATGCAGGCCGGATCAGATCCATGCCAGCGCGAGATACCCGACGACGGCCGCCCCCGCAGCAATGAGCGCGTAGGGAAACTGGGTGAGCGCGTGCTCGAAGGGCGTGCAGCCGGTCGCCCTCGCCGTCAGGACTGTGGCGTCGGAGTAAAAGCAGGCGTGGCTTCCGAAGGTGCTCGCGGAGATCGTGGCGCCGAGCACGAGGGCCGGCTCGGCGCCGAGCCCCGCGGACAAGCTGGCGACGATCGGCATCACGATCGCGAAGAGCCCCCAGTTCGACCCGGTGACGAACGACAGGAGGGCCATGCTCACGAAGATCGCCGCGGGGAGGAGATCCGCGGTCACGATCGGCTCGATGACGCCGACCACGTAGACGGGCAGTCCGAGCGCGTCGTTCACGTCCTTGAAGATGAAGGACGCCACCACGACCGCGAGTGGCTCGATCATGCTGATGAATCCGCGAAGCACCGTGTCGAAGGCCTCGTCGAACGCGAGGATGCGAAGCCCGAGCAGCGCGACGAGCAGGCCTCCGAGCGTGAAGTAGATGCCCGTCAGGAAGTCCCGGTCGAACCAGAACGTCGCGCCCACCAGAACGACCATCGGCAAGACGAAGAGCGACATCCGCGGCTTGACGCCGGGCTTCGGTCCCGGCTCGCGCCCGTCGACGGTGAGCGGCTCGGGAGCCGCGTCGTCTTCGCCACTCCTCGTCACGCCGCGCGCTTCCGCGGACTTCATCGGCCCGAAGATCGGCACGACGCCCAGTGCCACCAACGGGACCAGCAGCACGGCGAACCAGGCATAGAGCATGTAGGGAACGGACTGGAGGTAGAGGCCGAAGCCCTCCCCCGCAGGAGCCATGCCGTTCGAGACGATCAGGCCGGTATAGAAGGCACTCCAGGTCGAGAAGGGGATGATCACGCTGACCGGCGCGGCCGTCGAATCCACGACGTAGGCGAGCTTCTCGGAAGAGACCCCATGCTCCTTCGCAAGCTCGCGCATGGCCGTTCCGGCGGCGAGCGAGTTCATGTAGTCGTCGACGAAGAGCAGGAGGCCGAATAGCCAGGTTCCCATCAACACGCCGCTCGCCGATCGCACGCGCGCACGCAGGAAGGTCGAGAACGCCATGAACCCGCCGGCCCGGAGCAGCAAGGCGATCAAACTTCCCATGAAGCCGCATACCAGCACGACCCAGGCGACGTCCTCGTCGGTCATGACGCGGAGCGACGTCGCCGCGAACTCGGGCAGCAGCGCGGTCCCGTGGAGCATCGAGAGCCCGACGAGGGCGCCGCAGGCCAGCGACTCGATCGGCCGGTGCGTCAGGATCGCGAGACCGAGCACGAGCAGCGCGGGGAGCACGCAGACGAAAGTGGGCTCCGCCACCGGGTCAGCGTTCCTGATCGCGTTCGGGCACACCCCAGTCGTGCGTCTCCTTGACGCGCTCGAGCAGGATCATCGTCTCGACCCGATCGACCCCGGGAATCTCGCGAAGTCGACCGTTCACGAAGGCATGAAGCTCGTCGGACGTCTCGAAGAGCACCTCGGCCATGATCTCGAAGCGCCCCGCCGTATAGCGGAGGTAGACGACCTCGGGCAGCGACTGGAGCGCCTCCACGACCGGCCGCGGATCGCCCGATACGTTGAGCCCGAGGTCGGCGTGAACGTGGAAGCCCAGCCGGAGCGGGTCGGTGATCGCGACGACCTCCATCACGCCCGCTTCCATCAGCTTGTTCACGCGCTGGCGCACCGCCGGCTGTGAGAGCTCGACCTTCTCCGCCAACCGCGCGTAGGACATTCGACCGTCGTTCTGGAGGGCGAGAATGATCGCCCGGTCGATCCCGTCCAGGACCGTCGTCTCCGATACGGCGACCGGATTCTTCCCGCGCCTCATGGGCGGAGGCCTCCCGAGGCAGAGCGCGCCGACCTGCGGCGTTCGAGGCTGCTAGGCGCGGAGTTCGGCATACGCCTCATCGATCGACTTCGTGAGTCGCGTGACCATCCGGTCGAGATCCTCGGGCTCCGTGACGAGCGGCGGCGCGAGGACCATCGTGTTGCCGATCGCGCGCGAGACGACGCCATTGCGTAGGCACGCATCGCGCGTGAGATAGCCGGCCGTACTCTCGTCGTCCCACCGCGCTCGCGTCGTCTTGTCTCGGACCAGCTCGACGCCGGCGAGCATGCCCACGCCGCGCACCTCGCCGACCATCGGATGGTCCGCGAGCTTGCGGATCCGCTCCTGGAAGAAAGGGACGAATTCGGCGCGGCAGCGATCGACGATGCCCTCCTCGAGCAGACGTAAATTGGCGAGGGCTGCTGCACATGCGGTGGGATGTCCGGAGTACGTGTAGCCGTGCGCGAACTCGCCGCCCTTCTCCTCCAGCACCTGGCAGATCGACTCGCTGACCATCACCGCGGAGAGCGGCAGATAGCCCGAGGTGATGCCCTTCGCGAGCGTCATGATGTCGGGCGAGATCTCAAGGGTGTCGGAACCAAACCACTCGCCGGTTCGCCCGAAGCCGCAGATGACTTCGTCCGCGACCAGGAGGACGTCGTAGTCACGACAGATGCGCTGGATCTCCGGCCAGTACGTGTCCGGCGGCACGATCAGCCCCCCGGCGCCCATCACGGGCTCGCCGATGAACGCGGCCACGTTCTCGGGTCCGAGCTCGAGAATCTTCTCTTCGACGGCGCGCGCCGCACGCAGCCCGAACGCGACGTCGTCTTCGCCCTCCTCCGCGAGCTCGTACGAGTACGGCGGCATGACGTGATGGAAGCCCGGGAACGGCAGACCATAGGCGGTCTGCATGCCCGTTAGACCGCCGAGGGACGCCGCGGCCATCGTGCTCCCGTGATAGGCCTTGGTGCGACTGATGATCTGGCTCTTCTCGGGCCGACCGAGCACGTAGTTGTACCAGCGCACGAGTCGCACGACCGTGTCGTTCGACTCCGAGCCGCTCGACCCGAAGAATGCACGATCGAGCCCGGCCGGCGTCAAGCGCGCCAACGTCTCCGCCAGCTCGACCGTAGGCGGCGTCGTCGTCTTGAAGAAGCTGTTGTAGTAGGGCAGCTCGTGCATCTGGCGCGTCGCCGCGTCGACGATCGACGTCTGCCCGTAGCCCACGTTCACGCACCAGAGTCCGGACATGCCGTCGAGCAGCTCTTGTCCGTCGACGTCGTAGAGGCGGACGCCGTCGGCGCGTTCGATGATGCGGGATCCGCCCTCCTCCTTCTTGAGGCTCCGGTAGTCGGAGAAGGGGTTCAGATGGTGGCGGACGTCGAGCTGACGCCATCGCTCCGCGCGGCCGACCTGAGCTGCCTGGGACATGGATGGACCTCGCGATCACGAATTTTCTTTCTGGCAGCGATCGAGGGTATCACTTATTTTTCGGTGGTGTTAGAGAGAAATGACGACTCAATCCGTCGACTCGCACTGGCTCGACCCGACCGTGTCGAGGCGTATCTCGTCGACCTGAACGGCGTCTGCCGCGGCCGCTGGCTCGTGGGGGACGGCGTCGAGCGGGCGTATTCGGGCGGCTTGCGCCTCCCCCTCTCCCTCGCCGCGACGGACATCTTCGGCCGGGACGTGATCGATTCGGGGCTGATCGTCGAATCCGGCGATCCGGACGGTGAGGCGCGCCCGGTGTACGCCGAGCCCCAGGCCATGCCGTGGGTGGACGAAGCGAGTCGCCAACTTCAGCTCACGCTCTACGGCGATGACGACCGCCCCTTCGAATGCGATCCGCGCCATGTCCTCGCCCGGGTGGTGGACGCCGCCACAGCGCGGGGGCTTCGAGCCGTCATCGGCACCGAGCTCGAGTTCTTCCTCTTCGACGAGCGATCGACAGGCGCTGCCGAGCATCGATCGCCGATGACGCTGCTCGGCTCCAGAATGCTCTCCACCGATGCGCTGCATGCCGTCCGGCCCTATCTCGACGACGTCGCCTCGACGTGCCGCGTTCTCTCGGTGCCCGTCGAGGGAATGATCTGCGAGGCTGGGCCGTCCCAGCTGGAGGTCGACCTGGGCCCGCTCGACGACCCCCTCCGCGCCGCGGATGCCGTGATCGCCTTCCGCCGCGCGGCGCGCGGATTCGCTCGAAATCGTGGCTGGAACGCGAGCTTCATGCCCAAGCCGCTCGGCGACCACGAGGGCAGCGGCATGCACGTGCACATGAGCCTGCTCGACGAGCACGGCCACAACGTGTTCGCGTCGGACGAGGGCGAGAAGCTACTGGGACACGCGATCGGTGGATGCCTCGCGCATCTCGCCGAGAGCCAGCTCGTCTTCGCGCCCAATGCCAATTCGTACCGACGCTATGTCGGCGGCGGTCACGCGCCGACCCTCGCGACCTGGGGACAAGACAATCGCTTCGCCGCCCTGCGTATTCCGCGCTCGTCGACGGGCTCGCGGCGGCTCGAACATCGGATGGCAGGGTCGGATACGAACCCCTACCTCGCGATCGCCGCGATCCTCGCGGCAGCGCTCGACGGCCTGGATCAGGCGACCGACCCTGGCTTCGCCGCGGTCGGACGAGCGAGCGCCGATCCCCGATTCCCCGCGCCCGGGCTCAGCTGGCGCGAAGCGATCGACGACTTCGAACGAAGTGACTGGGTGGCGAACTCCTTCGGCGACGAGCTCCAGCGCGTCTTCGTCGCGTGCAAACGCCAAGAACACGACCGACTGCTCACACAGATTCCGCCCGCCGAGCTCGATGCCTACCTGGAGGCTCCCTGATGGCCGCCGCGCCCGTCGTCGGCGTCACCGCCTGTCGAAGGGAGATCTCGCCCCACCCCTACCACGTCGTTCAGGACAAGTACGTGGCCGCCGTGCGCGAGGCCGCGGGCGCCGTGCCCTTCATCATTCCAGCAGAAGGCGACGACACCCGCGCCGAAGCGATCATCGACACCCTCGACGGTCTCGTCCTGACCGGCAGCTACTCGAACGTCGAGCCAACTCGGTACGAAGGAGCAACGCGCGATCCGGAAGCGCTGCGCGACCCCGACCGCGACGAGACCACTGCGCGATTGATTCGAACCGCCCTGGCTACCGGGTGCCCGATCCTCGGCATCTGCCGAGGATTCCAGGAGCTGAACGTGGCCTTCGGCGGGACGCTCCACGAAGCGCTCCACGATCGTGAAGGCGGGCTCGACCACCGCGAGCAGGGCCCGACGCTCGAAGACCAGTACGCCCCGATCCACGAGGTCGTCCTCGTCGACGGGGGCGCGCTCGCGAGCATCCTGAGCACAGATCGACTGCGCGTGAACTCACTCCACAGTCAGGGCATCGATCGCCTGGGAGACGGGCTGGTCGCAGAGGCCCATGCGCCCGACGGCGTCGTCGAGGCGATCCGCGTCGCGGATGCCCGCGCGTTCGCGCTCGCGGTGCAGTGGCATCCCGAGTGGCGCGCAGCGGAGACACCGTCTTCGAAGGCGCTCTTCGCTGCATTCGGAACCGCGTGCAGGAAACGCGCGCGCGACCGGGGATCTCGTTGAACGGATTCGGACGCGCAGCCGATCGGCCCGGTGCGATCGGAGGACTCAGCTCTGGTTCGAAAAGATGACGGTCGCGCAGGCGGACCAGAATCCGCCCCAGCCATGGGCCAGGGACGTTCGGACGCCTTCGACTTGCGCCTCTGCCTCGCCGCGAAGCTGGCGAATCGACTCCTGCATGCAGAGCATTCCATAGGAGCCGGAGTGCGCGTAGCAGAGGCCGCCGCCGTTCGTGTTCATCGGCAGGCGGCCGCCGGGCGCGGTGTTGCCCTCCGCGATGAAGGGGCCCGCCTCGCCGAAGTCCACGAAGCCGAGCCCCTCGAGGCCGAAGATCGGCGTGTGCGCGAAGGCGTCGTAGATCATCAGGTGGTCGATGTCCGCGGGCGTCATTCCAGCGCTCTCGAACGCCTGCGCCGCCGAGCGTCGGACCAGTCCCGGCCGGAGGGGATCCTCGACCCCCGCCGGACTCATCAGTCCCGTCTCGATCGAGCTGCCCGTCCCCACGACATGGACCGGGCGTGTCGGGAAGTCGGAGGCCCGCTCGGCCGAGGTCACGACCAGGGCGCCACCCGCATCCGAGACGAGACAACACATGTCGCGTCGGATCGGCCACGCGATCACGCGGGAGGCGAGCACCGCTTCGATCGTCGTGCGCTCGCGCAGCTTCGCCCGCGCGTTCATCGCGGCCCACTCTCGCTGCACCACGGGAACCGAAGCGAGCCGCTCCTCGGTCAGGCCGGTCTCGTGCATGTAGCGTGCGACGGGCAGCGCGAAGAGCGATGCGCGGTTACCCGAGCAATACATCAGATCGAATTGCTGCTCGATCGATCCGGGCGCGCCGAGATCCAGCACGTTCGGCAGGAACCCGTGGCTGCGGCCTGATTCGCCGTACGTGATCAGCACCGTCTCGCAGTAGCCCGCCGCGATCGCCGCAATGGCGTTGCGGAGCTGGTTCATCCACGAGCAACCGCCGACGACCGTGCTGTCGACCCACGCCGGCTTCATGCCCAGCAGCTGCGCGACGTTCGCGGGCGGCATGTACCCGGCCGTCAGTCCGTCGACCTGCGCGGCCTCGAGTCCCGCGTCCGCCAGGGCGTTGGCCGCGGCGTCGAGGGCCAAGCCCATCGACGAGAGCTCGGGCACCTTGCCGATCCGCGTCGATTCGGCGGCCCCGACGATCGCGAATCCCGCGCTACCCATCGGTCCCGACCACTGGCTCGAAGCAGACCACGCGCGAAAGATCCCCGTATGGGCGAAAGACGACCCTCAGATCCATGTCGAATCGGAGCGCTTCGACCGTCTGCGGGCAGTGGACGACGGTCGAGAGCATCATCGGCCCTTCTTCCAGCTTGACCATCGCGACGGACATCGGACCCTCGATACCCCAGCGCTCGTCCGCCTGTGGGTTGATCACGAAGCTGTAGAGCGTGGCTCGACCGCTCGCGACCCTCCACTCGACCTCCTTCGACGCACAGCCGGGACAGACGTTGCTCGGTGGGAAGAAGCAGCGATCACAGCTCCGACAAGTGCAGAGACGCAGCTCGCCCTGCTCCACGCCCTCCCAATAGGGACGTGTCTCGGGCGTGAAGACAGGGTCGAGATCCGTCTTCACTCGTCGACTCCTTGCGCGAAATCCGTTTTCGCGATCGCCCGGATTCGGACGGCGTGCACCGAACGGCCCTCTTCGAGCGTGCGCCCGTCCTTCAGCCCAGACCGAGGTTGCGTGCGATGATGACCTTCATGATCTCGTTGGATCCACCATAGATGGGTGGAACGGCGGCGTCCGCATAGTCCTGGGAGATCGGGTATTCCTTCATGAAGCCATAGCCACCGAAGAGCTGCAGGCATTCCCCGGTGAGCCGCTTCTGCAGTGCACTGGTCCACCACTTCGCCATACTGACCTCGGCAACGACGTCCTCGCCGCGAACGTGGGCAGCAAGCAGCCGGTCGACGAAGACCTGACCGACCTCGACCTCGGTGGCGAGCTCCGCGAGCTTGAACTGCGTGTTCTGGAAGCTCGCGATGGACTGCCCGAAGGCCTTGCGCTCCTTCACGTAAGCGATCGTGTCGTCGAGCGAGCGCCGACTGGCCGCGAGGGCCTGCACTGCGATGACGAGTCGCTCCTGCTGAAGGCCGGACATCAAGAGCTTGAAGCCCGCACCCTCCGGCCCCAGTCGATTCTCCAGCGGGACGTGGCAGTCGTCGAAGAAGAGCTCACTCGTGTCCTGCCCCTTGAAGCCGAGCTTTGCGAGGTTGCGTCCACGACGGAAGCCGGGCGTATCCGCATCGACGAGGAAGAGACTGACTCCCGCGTGGGGCGGAGACGCTTCCGGATTGGACTTCGCGGCGACGATGACCAGCCCGCAGGTCTGGCCGTGGGAGATGAAGGTCTTCGAGCCGTTCAGGACGTAGTGGTCCCCCTCGCGCAGGGCGCGCGTCTGGATTCCCGCAAGATCGGAGCCCGCCGCCGGCTCGGTCAACGCGAGCGCGATCAGGAGCTCACCCCGAACGGCGGGTGGCAGGTAGCGCTCCTTCTGCTCATCGCTCCCGAAATGCGTGAGGTAGGGCATCGAGGTGTCGCAGTGCACGGCGACCTGGAGCGCCCAGGCGCGGATGCGCGCGAGCTCCTCGAGCACGATCGCCGAGAACAGGAAGTCCCCACCCGCCCCGCCGTACTCCTCGGCGACGTTGATGCCCAAGAAGCCGGCCTCGCCCATGCGCAGCCACGTCTCTCGATCCGTGACGCCATCGGCGTTCCACCTCTCGACCCTGGGCGCGAGCTCGGTCTCCGCGAAGCGGCGAAACTCGCCGCGGAACATCTCGTGCTCTTCCGTGAATACGTCGCGTCGCATGGGTCCTTCTCACGACTGGCTGGTCCTGCTTGTTCACAGGAGCAATACGCACAATAATCTAAATGATTTCAGCCTCAAGGCGAGCGACCCGGCGGAGCGGCCACGCCGAGGGCCGCTGCGCGAGCCGCGAAGGAGCCAGATGCCGAGCGAGGACCGGGCGCCGCAGGATCTGGTGACGCGCCTCGACACTTCCTTCGCCGCGCTCGCGGGCTGGTCCTTCGACCACCGGTGGGTGGTCGTCGCCCTCTCGGCGCTGCTCCTCGGAGTGCTCTTGCATCTCGCGAGCACCGTCCGGCAGGACAATTCGTACCAGGCGTATTTCGACCCGGACGACCCGAGCGCGCTCTTCTACGAGCAGTATCGCTCGGACTTCGGCTCCGACGAGGTGTCCTACATCCTCTACGAGGCGCCGCGACACGAGCACGGGCCCTGGAATCTCGAGATCATGCGAAAGCTGGTCTCGCTCACCCGCGCGCTCGAGGACGAGGTCCCCTTCGTCTACGAAGTGACGAGCCTCGCCAACGCAGAGCTCACGATCGGCGTGCCCGACGGAATCGAGATCTTCGAGCTCGAGGACGATTTTCCCGAGAGCCAGGCGGAGCTGCTCGCCCTGCGAGACGCCTATCTCGCGAAGCCCATGCTCGTGGGGGGCATTCTCAGCGAGGACGCTCGCTTCGGCGCCATCATGGTCGAAATGGACGTGGCGGCCACGGACGCGCCGGAGACGCTACGGGTCGATCCCGAGCTCGGAGACGCCGTCGAGAACGTCTATCCACAGCCCCCCTATCTCCGCATCGAGGAGATCCTCGCGCGGTCCGAATACGACGGGCTCGTCTTCTACCACTCCGGCGACGTTCCGATCAACGCCACCTACAACCTCGCGGCATTTGGCGAGGCCGCGATGCTGAACGGTCTCACCTCGCTCGTGATCGGACTGCTGCTCGCCTACTTCTTTCGCTCCTTCGTGGGCGTAATCGCACCGCTCGTCGTGGTGCAGATGGGCGTGTTCGCCTGTCTGGCGTTCATCGCGGTCGTCGGCTGGTCGGTCAACTTGAGCTTCGGAAGCATGCCGTCGCTGCTGACGGCGATCGGGGTGGCCCACTCGGTCCACATTCTCTCGGAGTTTCGCGTCCGCTTCGACGCATCGGGGGATCGACGAAGCGCCCTGGTCGACACCTTCTATCGGGTCGGAACGCCGTGCCTCCTCACGAGCCTGACGACGGCAATGGGGTTCGGCGCGATGAGCTTCGTCCCCATCCGATCGGTGTCGGAGATGGGCGGCTACGCGGCGTTCGGCGTGTTGATGGCGTTCGTGCTGTCCTTCACGTTGCTGACCGCCCTCCTGTCCTTCGGACGTCGCACGCGCGAAGTCCGACCCGCCGCCGCGGTCGAGAGCGAAAACGACCGCTCGGATAGGCGCGCCGCCCTGCGCTCGGCGCTCCTCGCGATCGCTCGATTCGACCAGCGGAATCGCCTGCCGATCCTGGCGGGATTCGCCGTGCTCGCCGTCTTGTCGATCGCGGGCATCGCGCGCCTCGTCGTCGATTCGAACTGGCTCGACGACTACTCCGACGCCATGCCCGTAAAGGCCGCCACGATCAAGGTCGACACGGTGATGGGTGGGACCACCAACGTCATCTACATCTTCGACTCCGGTGAAGAAGACGGCATCAAGGAGCCTGCGGTCCTTGGCGAGATCGACCGACTCCAGCGGCTCGGGGAGGCGTACGACCCCGCCTACGTACGGAAGGCCTACTCGATCGTCGACGTCCTCGAGGACCTGAATCAGGCCTTCCACGGCGGCGACCCGGCCTACCACACGATCCCCGAGACCCGGGAGCTCGTGGCGCAGTACCTGCTCCTCTACGAGACGTCGGGCGGCGAGGAAGCGGAGGAGCTCGTCACGAGCGACTATCAGCGAGCGAGCCTCGAGTTCAGGCTCGCGATGGCGAGCGGTCAGAAGACGGCGGACTTCATCGATGCCCTCGATTCCGCCCTCATGGAGAATCCGATTCGGGAATCGAGCCTCTCGCTGACCGGAATCGGCGCGCTGTGGGTCAAGATGATGGACTACATCGTCACGAGCCAGATCCGGGGGTTCCTGTTCGCATTTGGCGCGATCGCCGTCGTGCTCGTCCTGGTCTTCCGCTCGCCGCGCATCGGGCTGATCGCGATGGTGCCGAATCTCTCCCCGGTCCTGCTCACGCTCGGTGCGATGGGCTGGCTCGGCATCCTGCTCGACTACTCGAAGGTCGGCATCGCCGCGGTGGCGATGGGCATCGCCGTGGACGACACGATTCACCTCGTCACCCGGTACCGCCACGAGTTCGAGCGCTGCGGTGACTACATGGAAGCGCTCGTCGCCGCGCTCGAGGACGTCGGACGCGCGCTCGTCATCACGTCGGTCACCCTGGTCTGCGGCTTCCTCGTCCTCATTCTCTCGATTCTCGACATGACGGCCATGCAAGGCGTCCTGCTCGCGACGACGGTCGTGGTGGCGCTCGTCGCGGACTTCCTGCTGATGCCCGCGCTGATCCTCACGTTCCGCCCTTTTGGGCCGGAGCGGAGCCACGCCGACGCGCGACCGTCGCTCCGCGAAGCGGCCTGAGATCGCGCGTCAGTCCTCGTCCCGCGTCATCGGCAGCCCGGCGGAATCCTGGACGACGCGCAGCGCGAAGCTCGAGTGGACGCGGGCCACAGCCGGCAGGCGCGTGAGATGCTGGCGATGGATCCGCTCGTAGTCGGCCGCCCCTGCCGCGACGACGCGAAGCAGGTAGTCGAAGTCGCCCGTCATCAGATAGCAATCGATGACTTCGGGCACGCGTCGCACTGCCTCCTCGAAGGCGTCGAGATCCGACTGGTCCTGTCGGGAGAGGCCGACGCTGACGAAGACGTTGTCCGGAAGGCCGACGCTCGCCGGGTCGACGGTCGCGCGATAGCCGACGATCACGCCCGACTTCTCGAGCGCCTTGACGCGCCGGAGGCAGGCCGACTCGGACAGATGGACCCGAGCGGCGAGGTCGACGTTGGAGAGGCGACCGTCGTGCTGGAGGGCCTCGAGGATCGAGCGGTCGATTTGATCAAGATTCATGCGCATTCTCTAGAATGATCGAATTAATTTGTGAAAAATATACATAGAACGCAATTTTATCAATGTTCCGTCTCTCTACTCTACGTATTCTGCCGTGGTCATCGAGCATCACAGCAGGAGGCGACGGTCATGCGCATTGGCATTCCGAAGGAGATCAAGAAGAGTGAGTTCCGCGTGGGCATGACCCCGGGCGGCGTCGGCGAGCTGGTCGCGTCACGGCACGAGGTCCAGGTCGAGACGGGCGCGGGCCTCGGCGCAGGTTTCGAAGACGGCGACTACGCGAGCGCCGGGGCGAAGATCGTCGGCGCCGCGGAAAAGGTCTTCGCGTCCGCCGACCTGATCGTGAAGGTCAAGGAGCCGCAGCTCGAGGAGTGCGCGCGACTCTCCCCGGGGCAGACGCTCTTCACGTACCTCCACCTCGCCGCCGATCGCGAGCAGGCCCGAGCACTGGTCGACGGCGGCGCAACGTGCATCGCGTACGAGACCGTGACCGCTGACGACGGCTCGCTTCCCTTGCTGACACCGATGAGCGAGGTCGCCGGGCGGATGTCGGTCCAGGTCGGCGCACACTTCCTCGAGAAGTACGCCGGCGGGCGCGGCATCCTGCTGGGCGGGGTGCCGGGCGTCGCGCCGGCGAACGTGGTGATCCTAGGCTGCGGTGTCGCAGGCTCCCAGGCGGCGGAGATGGCGATCGGTCTGGGCGCGGACGTCACCCTGGTCGACAAGTCACTCGAACGGCTGCGTGAGCTCGCCGGACACTTCGGGGTCCGCGCGCAGACGGCCCACTCGAACCCTACGTGCGTGGCGGCGCTGGTCCAGGACGCAGATCTCGTGATCGGAACGGTCCTGCTTCCGGGCGCTGCGGCGCCAAAGCTCGTCACGAGCGAGATGGTTCGCTCGATGAAGCCCGGGGCGGTCGTCGTCGACGTCGCCATCGATCAGGGCGGCTGCTTCGAGACGAGCCGCCCGACGAGCCACGACGAGCCGATCTTCGTGGAGCACGACGTCGTTCACTACTGCGTGACGAACATGCCGGGCGCCGTGCCACGCACCTCGACCTTCGCGCTCTGCAACGCCACCCTGCCCTACGTCCGCCGACTCGCCGACCTGGGCGTCGACGACGCGCTCAAGGGCGAGGGACTCGTGACCGGATTGAACGTTCACCGCGGTCGGATCGTGCATCCCGTGGTCGAGAACGCACTCGGCGACTTGGGCGATTGATCAGGGGAAGTGTCCGGCGCGCATCTGCGGCGCTTGTCTCTCAACTGAATCAGTGCAACGATTTAACGATCATAGACATTTCGAGTCCCATTCTTCCTTCCTTTTATTATCTACTACCGGGTAGGGAAACGACGATCATGAACGCGTATCGAAGACTGACGGTGTTCGTACTGGCCTCGATCAGCCTGGCCTTGTTCGCGAACGACGCGACGACGGGCACCCAACCCAGCAAGGAGACCACCCCCATGAGTGACATCGTCCCGATCGCCATCGAGAAGTCGTTCCTCGATGGAAAGGGGCTCGTCGAGGACGACCCGAGCGAATACGACGACTACACGAAGTCGGCGGACGGCGAGACGCGCGAGCCCACGAGCCGGAGCAGCTCACACATCTTCCACCACGACAAGATCCACGTCTCGGTCATCGAGGCCGGCCCCGACAAGGTCCGCGTCGACGGTCTTCCTTATGACGAGTTCGTCCACGTCGTGATGGGGCGCCTGATCCTGACCCTCGACGACGGACGCAAGTTCGAGTTCGAGCAGGGGGACTCGTTCATCGTGCCCAAGGGCTTCGTCGGGATGTGGGAGATGCCGGAGCGATATCGCGAGCTGGTCGTGGTCGAC
Source organism: Myxococcota bacterium (assembly GCA_965223565.1). Taxonomy (GTDB): domain Bacteria; phylum Myxococcota_A; class UBA9160; order UBA9160; family UBA4427; genus UBA4427. The sequence goes on from CBDCWV010000017.1 coordinate 634,077, forward strand.
ACCGAAGCGCTGCCCGCACCCTGAGCCCCGCCTGGCCCGCCGACTGGAACGGGCTGCGGCGAACGCCCACTCGACACGGAGAGACTCGACGATGAACGTGATCCCGATCGACCAGGACGAATCCAAGTACACCGGGCGGACCGACATCCCCGAGAAGTTCGTCACGGAGGGAAAGCCCTCGTACGAGACGTGGCTCACTCGGGAGCTGCCCGCCGAGGGCAAGCTCCGCACGGGCCTGTGGACGGGTGAGCCTGGCACGTTGACGATGCGCAACTATCCCACGGACGAAGTGTGCACGATCATCTACGGGAAGATCGAGATCACCAACGAAGACGGGTCGGTCGTCGTGCTGAACGCGGGAGACAGCATTCTGGTGCCGAAGGGCTGGAGCGGCATCTGGCGCAACGTCGAGAAGTCGTGCAAGTGCTTCGCGAGCGTTGGGAGCTAGACGCAAGGCCTCGATCGCGTCGTCCGGGAGCCATCTCGACGAGCACGTCGTAGTGCGCGTAGTTCTCGGTCGTCGGGCTGTACTCGTCGTGGGTCAGCCCGTAGGGATCCCCTTCGGCGAACTGATCGACCCAATGCCCCTCCGAGATGAGGACACAGCCTTCGCGCATGGCGTCGTCGACTCTGCACCGCAGTTTCACACGACCGCGGTCGTTGTAGAGCTCGACGATCGACCCATCCTGGATGTCGCGACGGCGGGCATCCGCGGCATGGATTCGCACGATCGGCTCGGGCTCCCGCTTCTTGACGGTCTCGAGGTTCGCGAACGTCGAGTGGATCCGATAGCGGCTGTGTGACGACAGCAGCACCAACGGGAACTGTTCGAAGAGCGGGTTCTTCGGCGTGGCCTCGATCGGCTCCTTGAAGAACGGCAGCTCCGCGCCGTAGTCGAGAAGATCCTGTTTGTAGATCTCGGCCCGCCCCGACGGCGTCGGAAACGCCCGGTGCCGGAATCCCACGTAGGGCTCCTGCGAGGGCCAGGGATAGATGACCTTCTCCGCCTTCAGCCGCTCGATATCGACGCCCCGAAGCAGCGGCGAATCGGCGTCGAGCATGCTGCCGATGTACTCCTCGGGCGTCTTCTCGAAGTAGCTGCCGAAGCCGTACGCCTCGGCCAGGGCACGGAAGATCTCGAAGTCGGACTTCGCCTCGCCTTCGGGCTCGACGATTCGCTGCTGGAGCTGAATGAACTTGTCGACGACCATGTCCGTCCGCTCGAAGATCGTGGCGGCGGGAAGGACCAGATCGGCTTGCTTCGCGGTATCGGTCATGAAGTGATCGATCACGACGATGAACTCCAGGCTCCCGACGTACTCCTTCAGCACCTTGTTCCGGTTCGGCTTCACCTGGTTGAACGGGTTGCCGAGCGAGATGCACTCCATCTTGATCGGATAGGGCTCGCCCTGGGTGACCGCCCGGTCCGCCTCCATCATGCTGATGAAGTGCGGGAGCTTGCGATCGGGTGCGTAGAACCGACCGCCCTTGACCTTCGCGATCTGGCCACCGCTGATCAGGCTGATTCCGCCGCCGGGTACGCCGATGTAGCCACATAGACAGGCGAGCATCGCCACGGCGCGCGCGGTGAGATCCGCGTTGTACCAGCGATCGACGCCGTACCCGATCCGAATCGCGGCCGGTCCCGCCTCGGCATATCGCTTCGCCAGGGAAGCGATGACTTCTGCATCGACGCCCGTCACCTTCGCGGCTTCCGGCGGTGGGAATTCGGCGGCGAGTGCCTCCACCAGGCTGAAGACGGTGCTCCCCTCGGCGTGCGTCCCGTCCGCGAGGCGCACCGAGCCGGAGAAGTTCAACGCCGGCGCCTTCGCGCCCGACGCCCGCGCGACCGCGTTCGCCGCCGAGCACCAGACGATCGGCTCGTCGCTCCCCTTCTCCTTGAGATCGGATTCGACCAGAAGCCTCCCGGTTCGGCGGTCGACCAGGAACGGCATGTCGGTGTGCTGCTTGAGAAACACCTCGTCATGCAGACCCCGCACGATGATCTCGTGCGCCATCGATAGGGCCAGAGCGCCGTCACTTCCGGGGCGCAACGAGATCCATTCGTCGCAGAACTTCGCCGTCTCGCTCCGGACCGGGTCGATGCAGACCAACTTCGTTCCGGACTTGCGTGCGCGCTTGAGCGCGACGTGATCGACACTCCGTGTGACGGCGGGATTGTTGCCCCACAGAATGGTCAACTCGGAGTTCTCGGTATCGCTCAGCGAATGACCGCCAGGCCCGAAGAAGGTCTCGGCCGGAACGCCGAACATGGTCTCGAGGCCCTTGGCCACGCCGAAGTCCACGCCACTGGCGCGAATCGCGGTCCCCCCCGTCAGGGCGGCGTAGCGGATCGCGGAGCCGCGCGTGAGGAAACCGTAGGCGCCGGAGATCTGGTGAAACGCGACGGCCCGCGATCCGTGCTCGTCAGCGATCCGCTTCTGGTTCTCGACGAAGAGCGCCACGGCCTCGTCCCAGGAGATCTCCTCCCAGCGCCCTTCCCCCCGCGCCCCCACTCGTTTCAGGGGCGTGCGCAGTCGATCGGGGTGGTACTGGGCCTCGAGGCGTGAACGCCCCATCAGGCAGATCCGGTTCTCGTAGCCCGGCACGGGGTACTCGGCCGGGTCGACCGCCGTGATCCGCCCGTCCTCGACCGTGGCTGACAATCCGCAGTGGGGATTGGCGTGGCAGTTCGGGTCGCAGACGGTGCGCTCTCTCGAGATCATCGGGACCTCCCATCGAGGCATGCTCGCCGTGATACCGTGGCCTCGAGGTACTCGTGGTCGTCGTGGATCAGTCGAGCAGCTCGACGACGTCACCTACGCCTACGCGACCGGGCTGCTCGATGGAGCTGTAGACGCCGAGGTCGCCGTTGGCGACGCGGACCATGGTCCGCATGATCGTGGGATCCTTGGGCAGGTCGGCGAAGCCGAACGTCGTCATCACGCAACGCGGGCAGGGATCGTCGATGGTGAGGATCGCCTCGCCCAGCTTGATGCGCCCACCGACCCAGGCCTGCTCGGGATAAGCGCCGCCGTCCGGTGCGTCGATGAAAATGCTCGGCCGAAAGCGACGGACGTCGATCTTCGAATCCGGGGCGGCGGCGGCGATCTCGTCGACCGACTGCTGCGTCATGACCATCAGCGGCGCGAGATCGGCGTAGGGTCGACGCGTCATGCGGCGAAAGTCCCGGATCCTGTCGGGCAGGTTGGAGAAGTCCGGCAAGGCCTCGCCCTCGATCCGCGCTGTGATGGCCACGTATTCCGCGTCCCGGTCGATCTCCTCCTCGGGCGTGTCACAGGGCGGCAGGTCGCCGGGATCGATCGGCCAGAGCGAGACCTTGATTCCCAGCAGCTCGCCGAGCCGTTTCGCGGCCTGGGGATCGTCCGCGGAAAGCCTCGTCCCATCGGGCAGCGTGATCAGCGGCGGCTTGGCGCCCTCGCCGCCGCTGGCGCGACAGCTCATCAGCCCGGGGCCTCGCTTGCCCGGAAAGAAGTCGCCGCGCGAGTGGTCGTAGACGGCCCAGCTGCGGTCGTCGACGATGCCGACCTCGTTGATCATCACGCTGTCGGGCGCCTCGCCCAACATGGTCTTCACGGGATAGCGATACACCGCGCTCACACGGCCCACTTCGGTCATGTCTGCCTCCACCACGCGCGATCGATCGCGCGTCCCGCGCGGTTCACGACCATTTGCGAAGCAGCGACTGGATGGCCGGAGATCCGTCTTCCCCTTCGACTTCTGCACTCACGAAGGCGGCGAGCGCCTCCTCGTGCTCGAGGAACTCGCCTGCGATGTCGGCGTGGGCCGCCGGGGCCTGCTCGGCCAGCGAGCGAATCCGGATCACGGCTTCCTGAAGCTGCCCCTTCAGGGCTTCCATGTTTGACAGCCAGGGTCTGCCCCCCATCTGGCGCGCGGCGTCCATGTAGCCCGAGTCGGAGGGCTGCTCGGGGAGCGCAACGGAGGCGACCGCGCACGCTTTTCTCAGCCGCTCCGCCATCGTGGCCTCGAGCCTCCCGAGCAGGGACCATTTCTCGGCCTCGGCATCGTCTCGTGCCGCGTCGGCCATCGCGCTGAAGAAGGCCTTGCCGGCCACCTCGGCCTCGTACCATTCGCGAAGCTGCGTATCGAAATCACTCACGGCATCCTCCTCTCGACCGATTCGCGCAGTTGCCAGCGTGGCCTCAGGCCACATTGCCACCTCATCGTACGATACGGATCATTCGGACGAGTGAGGCTGGCAGGCACCCTTCAAAGGCTCCTTCAGTGGAGGTCGTCCACGTAGGATTGCTCGAGCGCGGCATCGGTCTTGCGCGCCTGCTCCGCGGCGCGCGCTTCCTTGCCGAGCAGGCGATGGGCCGACACGATCGACGGACTGCGCGTGCCGAGCTCCGTCGCTCTTCCTCATCGAGCGATCGAGCTGGCTAATACAAGGTCTTCCTGACCCCCTCGTCGTATCTCCCGTCCCACGCGGCGCCGTCGAAACCGGCTTTCAGCGCCGCCAGCATCTCACCGGGGGACGGAAGCTCGCTCTTGTCGACGTGCGTGCTCGAGTCCCAGAGCTTCGAGCGGATCAGGGCCTTCGGGCATTGGGTGTACACACGTTCGGCCGTCACCGCGATGATCGTCGCCGGGAGCTTGCCCTTCATCGCGAAGCCACGGCGCAAGTCCTCGTCGACCCTGATCTCCGCCCTCCCGTTGATGCGCAGCGTCGTCCCGATCCCGGGAATCAGGAAGAGCAGCGAGATCCGCGGGTCGCGGACGAGGTTGCGGAGCGTGTCGATCCGATTGTTGCCACGCCGGTCGGGGATCAACACCGTGTGACGATCGACGACTCGCGCGAAGCCCGCCGGATCGCCGCGCGGGCTGCAGTCGAGACCGTCCGGACCGCTCGACGCCAGGACGATGAACGGGGACTTCTCGATGAAGGTCCGGTGGTGCACGGAGATGTGGTCGATCTCCTTGATGATCGACGCCTCCACCGGGGTGTCGTAGATCTCGTCGAGCTCTGCTTCCGTCTTGACTACGCCCTTCATGCGTCGATCTCCGAAACCGCGATGCGGTGCACCGAGCCTACAGGAACGGCGCAGGCCGTGCTCGAGGCCCAGCCCCCGAGGCCGATCGCAGCCTTGAGCGAACGAGCGTTTCCATGGCACCATTGCCCGACGTCGACTCGCGCGCCCGTGCGATTCGGCGCGACCCCGTCGACCCACTCGCCGCCCGAGGAATCCAACATGAACCCGACAGCCGAAGAACGAGACGTGGTGCTCAAGGCGTTCGCCCGCGCCTTCTTCAATCAGGACCTCGACGCGATGTACGAAGTCGTCACCCAAGACTTCACCTACTCCATTCTGCTCGCGGGCGAGCCTCGGCAGATGACGTCCCGTGACCAGATCGCGTCGTTCTTCGAGGAGCGGCGAGGGATCGAGAAGGACGTGCGGTTCGAGGGTGTGGTGTTCCATCATGCGCCCGATGCGACGTTCATGACCTATCGCGCCACGGGCACCGACGTTGCCAGCGGCCAGCCCTTCGAGCGCGTGGGCATCGAGCGATACACGTTCAAGGACGGGCGTCTCGCCGAGAAGGACGTCTACAGCCGTCCCGTACTCCAGATGGCGGCTTAGAGCCATCACCTACGACGAGCAACCTTCTTGATCCGGAGCGGAGGAGATCTCATGCCCACGATCGAGCGATTCCCGGCCGACATCGAGCCGGCCAAGCTCTGCGCCACCCTCGAGGCCGACGGCTGCGCCGTCGTCGAAGGGATTCTGCCCCCGAAGCTGCTCGCCGCGATGAACGGCGACCTCGAGACCTGGATCGCATCGACACCGCCCGGCTGCCGGCACGACGTGGACCACATGAAGGAGGCTTTGGGCGAGAAGACGATCCGAATCGACGGGCTCCCCGCGAAATCGGACGCCTTCATCGACGTGCTCCAGCTCCCGCTCCTGCTTGCAGCCGTCGATCACTTCCTGCTCTCGACGTCCCTGAGCTATCTCCTCAACACGGGGCAGCTGATCGAAATCCACCCCGGCCAGACCGCGCAGGTGCTGCATCGGGACGAGCAGGGCTGGATGGAGCATCCCAAGCATCAGAGCTCAACGCCGTTCGAGTACTCGGAGCTCGAGCTCGCGGCGATCTTCGCCCTGTCGGATTTCACGCCCGAGAACGGGGGGACGCAGGTCGTTCCCGGAAGCCATAAATGGCCGCGCGATCGCGAGCCCACCGAGGACGAGATCCTGCGCGCCAACATGCCCGCCGGCTCGGCGCTGTTCTACCTTGGCAGCACGATCCACGGGGGCGGACGCAACCAGGCGAACGAAGCCCGGCGTGGAATGTTCGTCAGCTTCTGCCAGGGCTGGCTGCGCACGGAAGAGAACCTCTTCCTGACCGTGCCGATCGAACGCGTCCGGACGCTCCCGGAACGCGTCCAGCAGCTTCTCGGCTATTCGATCCACGGCGGGATCGGGGTCGCCGATGTCGGGAACCCGAGGCGACTGCTTCGCTGAGGCGGCGATCGCGATCGGACGTACCGCCCAGCGGCAGGAAGGCACCGAGAGATGCCGAAGGTCGTCGACCACGAGCAGCGCAGAGAAGAGATCCTGGAGGCGACTCGGCGCGTGATCCTCAAGCAGGGCCTCGGCGGCGTTACGATGCGCAACATCGCGTCCGAGGTCGGCAAGTCCACGGGCCTCGTCAATCACTACTTCGAGGACAAGGCCGGCCTCCTGGTCGCCGCGCTCGAATCGAGCATGAAGGAGTTCGACCGTGGACTCCGGGAGCAGTCTTCGGGGAAGGCACCGGGAAGAGACAGCCTGCGCGCCCTCCTGCTGGCGGCCCTTCCCGAGAACGACGCGCAGCGGGTCCACTGGATTCTCTGGTTCGGGGCCGGGAAGCATGTTCCGTGGGGCAGCCAGGACGACGCGGTTCGAGCGATTCAGCGCGCCCCCTACGACGACTGGCATCGGCTGCTCCGAGAGAACTTCGAGGCGGCCGTCGAAGCCGGTGAGCTCCACTCGAAGCTCGACGCGCGCTCGGAGGTCAGTCGTCTCGTCGCGCTCGTCGTCGGGCTGGGCGTCGAGTCCGCGTTCCTCGGCGTCAGCAGGTCGCGCTCCGAGCTGACACGGCTCATCGACGACCAGCTCGCCACTCTCGACGCCTGACGCGAGCATTCGCACGTCACCGAGCGCGCGCGCCAGATGGTCAGCGGGTACGATCTTAGTCATGTCCGATGCGCCGGAGCTCACATCGAGTCGCAAGCCGACGCCCTTCCAGGCGGGTCCCTTCCAGCTCAAGATGGGCCTGCGCCGCCTCGACCTCGACGAGTGGATCACCGTCGACGCGGAGATGCCCCCCGAGCTGGCAGAGCGACGCCGGCTCCTCGAAGAGCGTCACGCCGATGTCTTCGCTGCGCTTCCAGACGCGAAGGCAGGGTCGCAGGAGACCCTCGACCTCCTCGTCGAACACCTCGCCCTCACACATCCGGCGATCTATCGCCTCGAGCGTCGCCACATCCACAATCGAGCCACGAACGAGTCTTTCGACCTGGACGCGGGCGACCTGCATCCGCTCGAGGTCGCCGGACGCCTGGTCCAGGAAGACCTCTGCCTGATGCAACAGCCCGCTCCGGGCGGCGACTACATCCTCTCCGCCGCCTGCCTCTGCTTCCCGACCCGATGGGTCCTCGCCGAGAAGGTCGGGCGTGCGCTCGACGTCATTCACGACGTCGTCCCAGGCTACGAAGCCTCGCTCTCTCGATCCGTCAACGGCCTGTTCGAGCGACTGCTCCCCGAACGTTCGGTCGAGCGCTTCAACTGGTCGGTTCTAGACGACCCGACGTTGCATCAGCCAACGGGTCGAGGACGCACCGACGACGCGAGTCACGTGACGGCTGAGAACGCAGGGGACCAACTCTGGCTACGCGTCGAGCGTCAGACGATCCGCCGCCTACCGACGACGCGCGACGTGCTCTTCACAATCCGGGTCTACGTTCGCCCACTCGCCGAGCTCGAACGAACGCCCTCGGACGCGTTGCGACTCGCCGCAGCGCTCGAGGGCATGGGAAGCTCGATGCGTGACTACAAGGGGTTGTCCGTGCTCGCCGACCGGGCGATCGAATGGCTCCGCCGCGCCGGCTCCTGATCGAGCGGGTGGCGTTGCCCGCCCCCGATCTCGCCCCTTACCGCGCATCGCCCCACCGGATGAGACGCTTGGCGAGGCCGAATCCGACGGACGTGAGCGGCTCCCCGGGCGCGCGAGGCGGCTTTCGGTTCAGCACGAAGTCGTAGACCCGGTCGAGCGGCTCGCCCGCGACGAGGTCGCGCAGGAGGCGCCCGGCGAGCACTGCGACCGTCACGCCATGACCGGAATAGCCACCCGCGAAGAAGATGTTCTCGGCAGGACCGACGGCGCCGATCGTCGGCGCGAAGTCGAGCGTCGTCCCCACGTGTCCGACCCAGCGATGCGTGATCGGAACCTCGGCGAGCGCGGGAAATAGCTTCGCGAGATGGCCAGCGAGCCGCGCGTAGTCCGGATGCCCTTCACGGTCGATCGCCGCCCCGCCGTAGTAGTAGAACCCGTCTCCCCCGCTGAGCAGGACCCGATTGTCGGCCGTGAGCCGGAACAGATCGAAGAAGGAGCGAACGTCGAAGAAGGGTTGCCGTCCGGTCCAGGAGAGCGTCTCGATCTGAGCCTGCGAGAGCGGTGCCGTGGCGATGCTGTGGGAGTGGATCGGCAGGATACGACCGCGATGGAACCCCAGGTGATGCGTATACGCGTTCGTGGCGAGGACGAGCACGGGCGCCCGCACCTCGCCGCGAGGCGTGCGCACGCGAACGGTCGACCCCGGCGAGATCTCAAGCGCGGGCGAGTCCTCGTAGACCTCGACGCCCGCGGCGCGAGCCAGGTCCAGCAGGCCGGTCGCGAGCTTCGCGGGATTGATCATCGCGCTGGTGGGCACGGTGAGCGCGCCGCGGTACCCCTCGACATCGACGCGCCCTCGAAGATCGGTCTCGGAAAGCCAGGTCGCCTCGAGACCGAGAGCCGCGAACGTGCGCTGCTCTGCTTCGAGTTTCGCCTGCTGGCTTTCCGTGACGGCGCCCATGAGGTTCTCCACAGGCTCGAACTCACAGTCGACTCCGCGGTCCTCGGACAGCTCCCGGATGAGCCCGATACCCGCCGACGTGAGGTCGAAGACCTTGCGTGCCTCCTCCACGTTGCCGGCTTCCACCAGCTCGTGAGCGATCGCTTCCGCGCCGTTGATGAAGGGAAGGAGAAGACCGCAGTTCCGCCCGGACGCGCCGTAGCCCACGCGAGTCCCCTCGAGCAGCACGATCCGCCGATTCGGAAAGCGTTCGGCGAGGTGCAAGGCGGCGGAGAGACCCGTGTAGCCACCGCCGACGATGGCGACGTCCGCTGTCTGGTCGCCTTGCAACGAGGCGAGCGGCGGCGCGTCCTCGATGCCCGCGGACTCGATCCAGTGACAATGCGATCGCTGGCCGAAGAACGGACCGGCCGGAGCACGGTGGCGCTCCTCGAGCGCGCGCGCTCCGACGAAGCCGGCGATGCCGCCGGCCGTTGCAGCCGCGGCGACGCCCGCGATGAAGCCACGGCGTGACGTGGCGGACTCCTTCGGATCGGGTTCACGCGTCATGCTCGATTCCTCGGCGGAGCCCCATCGATTCCGCCTTCCCCACTAGCTCGAAAAGGGTATATCATGTAACTGATTTAGCGAGTCTAGATTCCGGCGGGAGTCGGCGGGATCGAACATGACCGCGTGACCGGAAGGAACGCCGGAGACCTCCATGCCGATTCGCGTGATCCAATGGGGCGCCGGCATCAACGGCTCGTCGATCATCCGTGGCGTCGCCCGCCACGACGAGATGGAGCTGGTGGGCTGCCGCGTTTACAGCGATGCCAAGCACGGCGTCGATGCGGGGGTGCTGGCCGGCATCGACCCGATCGGGGTGCTCGCCACCAACGAGCGCGAAGAGATCATGGCGCTCGACGCCGACGTCGTCGTGCACTGCCCGAACCTCCACGGGGGCCCGACCTCGAACGACGACGACGTCTTCGAGCTGCTGCGCTCCGGCAAGAACGTGATCTCCGTGACCGGCGCGCACAGCTTCCCGCAGGCCATCCCCGGCTACGCGGAGAAGTTCGAGGCGGCCTGCCAGGAAGGCGGCTCCACGTTCACCCACACCGGCATCAACCCCGGCATGATCGGCGAACGGATCGCGCCGACGATCACGGGCATCTGCACGGAAGTGGACGTGGTTCGATTCAAGGAGATCTACAACTGCGACCACGACAGCGCGTCGATCATCGAGTTCATGCAGTTCGGCAACCCGCTGGACCAGTGGACCGTGGATTCACCGATCTCCGACACCTTCTTCGAGCTTTTCTATCAGGTCATCCACCACGTCGCGCACACCTTCAACATCGAATTGGCGGACATCAAGAGAGTCTGCCGTGTCGTGCCGGCACCGGAAGACATCGTCCTCGACCAGCTGGCCGACGGTGGACCGATCACGATCAAGCAGGGCACGGTCGCTGGCATCCACCTCACCTGGGAAGGCATCTCCAAGGACCCGAGCGACTTCTCCGTGGTGAAGGAGAACATCTGGGTCGTTCGCCCCGATCTCCCCGACTTCTTTGCCGTCGAGGAATCCGGCTGGGAAGTCGAGATCGAAGGCCGCCCGAGCTTGAACGTGCAGCTCAAGATGGTGCCCTCGAGCGACGGCTCCATCGATCGCAGCGACTGCATGGTCGGTGCCGCAATCCCCGTGATTCCCGAGGTCATCGCAGCACCCCCAGGCATCCTGATGCCGAGCGTCTTCGCGCCGTTCAAGCGCCACTTCTAGAATCGACGAAACGCGGATCGACAAAGTTGCGGACACGTGCGAGAAAATGAGCATGAAGCGAAGCATCACACGACGCGACTTCCTGAACGGTGCGGCCCTCGCCCTCGCCGCGGGCGCCACACTCTCCCCGCGCGACCTGCTCGCAATCGAAGGCGCAGCGATCGCCCCGAACGGAATCGGCCCCGACTACTACCCCCCGAAGCTCACGGGGATGCGCGGTAGCCACGAAGGCTCGTTCGAGGTGGCGCACGCCCTCGCCTGGGGCGGCCAGAAGCCGAGCGAGTACACCCCGCTCGACGAGGCCTACGACCTCGTGATCGTCGGCGGCGGCATCAGCGGCCTCACCTCGGCCTATCTCTATCGCCAGCAAGCGGGGCCCGACAAGAAGATCCTGATCCTCGACAACCACGACGACTTCGGCGGCCATGCGAAGCGCAACGAGTTCGAGCTCGATGGGCGGACCTTCCTGGGCGTCGGCGGCAGCGTGAACCTCGAGCAGATGAGCTTCAGCGACACCGTCCATCGCGTACTCGAAGAGCTCGGGGTGGATCTCGAGAAGCTCGATGCGGCGCGAGAGCCGGATTTCATGCTGTCGGGGCTCGACGCCGGCTACGGGCTCTACCTGAACCGGAAGCAGTTCGGCAAGGATCAGGTGGCCCACGGCGGGTGGCCCATGGCTTTCCTCGGCTCGGGCGAGCTCGAAGGCCTCCTCGGCGCGCTCGACCTGCCCGCCGAGGAGAAGAAGAAGCTCGTGGCTCTCGCCGACGGCGAGCGCGACCTCCTCGACGAACTCTCGCTCTCCGAGACGATCGAGTACCTCGAAAAGACCACCTACAGCGAGTTCCTGCGCACCCGCGCGGGCCTCTCCGAGCAGACGATCACGCTTTTCGAGCCGATGGCGCAGATCTACATCGGCACCGGCCCCGACGCGATCTCCGCGATGGAGGGCTTGATGGTCGGCTACCCGGGCATGAAGAGCGTGGGGCTGACCGGATCGATCGCGAGCAGGCTCTGGGGCTACTTCCTCTCCGGCACGCGCTTTCCCCTCTTCCCGGACGGGAACGCCTCGGTCGCGCGAATGCTCGTCCGGAGGCTCCTGCCCGACGTCGCCCCCGGCAACACGATGGAGGACGTGCTCGACGCCCGCTTCGACTACACGAAGCTCGACCGCGCCGATTCGAGCCTACGCTTGCGGCTCAACAGCACGGTCGTGAACGCACGCAATGTCGACGACGCCGTCGAAGTCGCGTACTCGACGGGCGGCCGGGCCTATTCGGTCCGCGGCAAGCACTGCATCCTCGCCTGCTACAACGGCATGATCCCTCACCTGTGCCCGGAGCTGCCCGAGGCCCAGAAGGAGGGCCTCTCCTACGGCGTGAAGGTGCCGCTGGTGATGTCGAACGTGCTGCTGCGAAGCGGGGCGGCCGTCGATGCGGCGGGCTCCGCGCAGTATCAGTGCCCTGGGAGCTTCTTCGCGTTCGTCACGAGATCGCCGCCGGTCCGCCTCGGGAACTACCACGATCGAAGCGCCGGGGACGATCCGATCGTCCTCTGGATGGCCCACGGGCCCGCGCCGAAGAACGACGGGACCCAGACCCGACGCGATCTCTACCGCGCGGGTCGACACCGCCTCCACGCCACGCCCTTCGCGACCTACGAAGCGGAGGTGAAGGCCCAGCTCACGGGCATGTTCGGTGCGCACGGATTTGACGCGGACCGCGACATCACCGCGATCACCGTGAATCGATGGTCGCACGGGTATTCGTACGGCTACTCGTCTCTCTACGACCCCGAGTGGGAAGACGGACGGGCGCCCCATGAGCTCGGCCGCGCACCCGCCGGTCGCATTCACATCGCCAACTGTGATTCCGAGGCCTCCGCCTATCTCCATGCGGCGATCGACGCCGCGGCGCGGGCGGTCGACGAGATCGGCCAGGACCAGGCGAGATCAGCCAGGGAGAAGGAATGACACTCATTGCTCGGATTCTTGGATGGGGAGCGGGCCTGCTCGCCCTCACGGCATTCGCGATCTACGCGCTTGGCCCGGTCGACGCGATTCCCGGCATGGTGCTCGGCGGAACGCCGACGGACGCACCGACGAGTTGGGCCGACGTGAACGATCACGACGACATCTTCATCTCGACCCAGGGGTTCCCGCCCTGGGTGGTCCGGACCTGGTACGCAGGCGTGGACGACGGCCTGTACGTGTTCGCCTGGCGCGAGTCGAACTGGCGACGCCGCATCGGCGCGGAGCCCGAAGCGACGGTCCGCATAGGCGATGCGGCGTACGCCGTGCGCGCCGTCCCCGTCGACGCGGAGTCGACGAACGCAGCGGTCGGGGTCGCCTATCGCGAAAAGTACTCGCACTACAACGACGCCGAGCGATACGGCCAGGCGATGGCAGACGCGGCGGTGGAGGTCCTGGACGACGAGCGGCGGCAACCCATCTTCCAGCTCCTACGCCTGGACCGCCTGGAAGGAAGCCAATGAGTCTCGTTGAACGCCTGGAATCCCTGGCCTACAAGATCGCGAACCCCCTCATCAAGGCACTGCTGCGCTCGCCGCTTCACGGCCGGATGAGCGGCAGTGTCGCGATCCTCCACTTCCGTGGCCGCAAGAGCGGTCGCGAGTTCGAAACGCCCCTCAGCTACGTGCGCGAGGACGGCACGGTCTTCCTGCTCTCCGCCCAGACGACGGTCTGGTGGAAGAACCTCCGTGAGGAGGGCACGCCGGTGACCCTCGAAATCGCCCGAGAGACCCTGAACGGCAAAGCGAAGCTCTGGGAAGGCGACAGCGACGCGCTCCGTGCGCGCGTGCATCGATACATCTCTGCCCTCCCCCGAGACGCCAAGTTCTACGCGATCGAGCTCGACGAGAATCAGGAACCCGTCGAGGAGAGCCTCGCGAAGGTCGCGCCAGACCTCGTCTTCGTCGAAATCACCCTCGACTGACGGGCCCCGGCAGAGCGAATGGGACTCGACGAGGTACCCCAGGAGTTTCGCGACAAGCTGCGCTGGCTGCCCGACCCGCCCTATCACGTGTCGTTCGTGCGGCACGTGATGGAGATCTTGATTCGGCTGGGGCGCCCCTTCGAGTTCAAGGGCGATGACCGGATCGAGGCCCGGTGGGTCGAACACGGTGGAGCCCGATGCAAGGTCTACCGCCCCAGGGACCCGAAGAGCGACGCCGTGCTGCTGTGGATCCACGGCGGCGGCTACATCCTGCTCGAGACCTACCTCGACGATCCCATCTGTCGACGCATCGTGGACGAGCTCGGGATCACGGTCGTGTCGGCAGAGTATCGACACGCACCGCGCCACCCCTTCCCGGCCGCACTGGACGACTGCCATCAGATCTGGCGCTGGCTTCAGGAGAACAGTACGGAGCTCGGCGTGGACGCACGCCGCGCCGTGATCGCCGGGGAGAGCGCGGGCGGAGGGCTCGCCGCCGCGCTCGCGCAGCGGCTGCACGACGAGGGCGGCGTGCAGCCCCTCGCTCAGCTTCTCTTCTGTCCGATGCTCGACGATCGAACGGCTCTTCGCGAAGACCTGAAACGCGAGCACTTCTACATGTGGGACAACGCGAACAACTGGAGCGGCTGGAGCAGCTATCTCGGCCAGGCGCCCGGTGCTGACGAAGTGCCGCCCTACTCCGTGCCCGCGCGACGTGAATCACTCGCGGGGCTGCCTCCCGCGTGGATCGGTGTCGGCACCGCCGATCTCTTCCTAGACGAGAACGAGGCGTATGCGACGCGCCTCGAAGCCGAGGGGGTGGAGACGGAGCTCTTCGCGGCCGAGGGCGGGATGCACTCCTTCTACACGGTGCTTCCACAGGCCGACATCAGCGTCGCATTCTGGAGCGCGATGTACGCGTTCACTCGTCGGATCCTGGGGGCGCACGCGTGACACGATCGTGGCTGGACTACGGCCGGCTCGACACTCCGTCCGCGATCATCGCGCCTACGCGCTCCTCCCACAGCTCGTCGATGAACTCCATCTTGCTCGCGCGCAGATCGTCCTTCTGCTCGACGCCGTCGCCGAAGACGAGCCAGCGCCGAGAATCGTCGCCGACGCTCGTCGGCCAAGGAACGAGGCCTTCGCCGTTCGGATCGCCCGTCTTCACGAAGTTGATCCAGTACTTGCGCATCGTCGCGGCGATCGGCAAGTCGGGTTGGCCCCACATCGTGTCGAAGTCGGAGCCATGGGCCGCCCCGGGCACGGAGTCGCGCTGCTCCGGCGGGACGTAGTCGAACATGTAGAGGAAGGCCGGCCGGTCGACGCGTCGCATGCTCCGCGTCATGTTCCAGCCCGCATAGACGTAGCGGAGGTCACCGAAGAAGCGGCTGATCCCCAGCTCGTCGCTCACCTCGAAATCGTCCGCCCAGAGAGCGCGCATGCGATCGGCGCGACCGGCCGTCATGGCGAGAACGTCGTCCTGCGTCGTGCCAGAGATCGACAGGATGCTTCCGTCGAAGCTCGTGCCGCCGCTGATGTAGGGCACAGCGTGCTGGCGTCCGAGGGCGAAGAGGATTCCGCTCTCCTCGGAGAGGCTGATTCCGTCGACGATCGGGATGTGAAAGCCCCTCACGGTTTCGACGAGCTGCTCCGGCGTCAGCGCGTGGAGGTCCTCTCGTGTCACGTCCTCCGGCGGCTTCCCCGACGCGCGACCGGCCAGCTCGAGGCCCATCGCCTCCGCGCTCGGCGCACCCGCGATCGGCACGACGCCCGCCGTCCGCGGCTGCCGTGGCCAGGTGCCGTAGCCGCTCTGCGCGATGGCGCCGGAGAGCAGGCCCTCGGTCTCGGGGGTGACCATCAGCGAATCCACCGACATCCCGCCTGCCGAGACGCCCGTGATCGTGACGCGCTCCGGATTCCCGCCGAACGCCGCGATGTTCGCGTTCACCCACTCGAGCGCCGCGATCATGTCCATCAGGCCGTAGTTCACACCCTGCGTCCCGTCGAGCTCGGGATGGGCGAAGAAACCGAGGGCGCTCAGCCGGTAGTTCAACGTCACGAGGAGCACGTCCTCCTCGTTCAGGAGCGGCGCGGCCATCAGCAGATACTCGCCGCTCCCCGACGCGAATCCGCCGCCGTGGATCATGACCAGCACTGGCAGGCCCGAGGCGCCGACCGGGGCCGACAGATTCAGCGTGAGACAGTCTTCGCTCGGGGGCTGATCGTCCGGGATCATGAAGCTGAACTCGGTCGGCTGCGGACAGGCCGGTCCGAACGCCTCTGCGCTGCGCACGCCCGGCCAGGGCGCGACGGGCCTTGGCGGCTGCCAGCGGTGCTCGCCGACCGGCGGCAACGCGTACGGAATGCCACGAAAGACATGCGCATCGCCCACGCGCTGGCCCCGAAGCACGCCTTTCGCCGTGCGCACGATCGCCTGCTCGGCCGCGTCCGTTTCGGCCGCTGGCACACTGGCGCCAGGCTGCGTGCAGGCCAGCGTCACGAGTGAAGCGAGAACCGCTGCCGCGGATGCGAGACGGTACAGGTGGTTCGTCATGGCCGTCGATTCCTCCTCGACCCGGAAACGGTCGTCGACCGAGGTGTTCGGGAGGGTCGCATGATCGAATACAATCGTCTAGATGTTTCGCAGTTTCGATCGTGACGATTCTTCGCCCGGGAGCGAGTCGATGGTGATCTATGGCGTGGCCTTGTTGTCCGGATCGATGTTGGTCGGGCTCGTGGCCGGCGATCTCCTCGGCCATGCGCTCGGCGTCGACGCCAACGTCGGCGGCGTCGGGATCGCGATGTTGCTGCTCCTCTTCGTGACGAATCTCTCGCGCACACGATTCCAGATCGGCCCGCTGACACGAGAGGGCCTCACGTTCTGGAGCGCGATGTACATCCCGATCGTCGTGGCGATGGCGGCGAAGCAGAACGTGGCCGCGGCGATCTCGAGTGGGTGGATGGCGATCGTCGCCGGGGTGGCCGCGGTCGCCACCAGCTTCGCGCTCGTTCCCGTCCTCGCGCGACTGGGTCGTAGGAAGCCGAATGCTCGCTAAAACGATCCAGGCGGTGGTCGCGAAGAACGAGTTGATCGCGGCCTTCGCGATCGTTGGGCTCCTCGTCTGGCTCTCCTACTGGCTCTCCGCGAAGCTCACGCGAGGCCGGCTGCATGGCTCGGCCATCGCGATCACGATCGGCCTGATCCTTGCCTACGTCGGGGGCGCCCTCAGCGGCGGCAGCCGCGGCCTCGCCGACCTCCCCCTCTTCGCGGGCATCGGGGTCATGGGCGGAGCGATGTTTCGCGACTTCGCGATCGTGGCGACGGCGTTCGGTGCCGACGTGCGAGAGCTCCGGAGTGCCGGCGCCGTGGGCGCTTTGTCGGTACTCGTCGGCGTCGTCTCGTCGTTCGCCGTCGGCGCGGGGGTCGCCGTCGCCTTCGGATACCGGGACCCGATCGCGGTCAGCACGATCGCCGCCGGCGCCGCGACCTACATCGTCGGTCCGGTCACGGGCACGGCGCTCGGCGCCGACTCCGGCGTCGTCGCGTTGAGCGTCGCGGCCGGTCTCACGAAATCGGTCCTGGTGATGGTCGGGACGCCGCTCGTCGCGCGCGCGATCCAGCTGGACAATCCGCACGCTGCCCTCGTCTACGGGGGTCTGATGGGCACCACGAGCGGCGTCGCAGGGGGCCTGGCCGCTACGGACCCCGAGCTCGTGCCCTATGGCGCGATGACCGCCACGTTCTACACCGGCGTCGGTTGCCTGCTCGCGCCATCGGTCCTGTACCTGGCCGTGCGCGCCGTGTTGTGACGAGGAGAGCGAAATGAGCCGAGACGAGAGCAAGATCGGGCGACGCGACTTCCTGCGCGGCGCCTCCGCGGTCGGCGCGGCGATCGCCGCGTCGCCCCTCCTGGGCGCGAGTCGGCCCGGGATCGAGCCCGTCTCCGACATCACGAACCTCTCGGCGACGGAGCTGTCGCGGGCCATTCGCAAGCGCGAAGTCCGCTGCGTCGAGGTGATGCGCTCCTATCTCGACCGGATCGGCCGACTCAATCCCGTACACAACGCGCTCGTCAGCCTGCGCGACGAAGAGGCGCTGCTGGCGGAAGCGCGAGCGGCCGACCGCGAGCTCGACGAAGGTCGCTACCGAGGATGGATGCACGGCATGCCCCACGCCGTGAAGGACCTGGCCGACGCGAAGGGCCTCCCGACCAGCCAGGGCTCGCGGCTCTTCGCGGGCACCATCGCCAAGTCCGACACGCTCTTCGTGCGGCGGATTCGAGACGCCGGGGCCCTTTTCATTGGCAAGACCAACACCCCGGAGTTCGGATTCGGCTCGCAGACCTACAACGCCGTGTTTGGCACGACCTACAACGCCCACGATCCGTCGCTCTGCGCGGGCGGCAGTAGCGGCGGCGCGGCCGTCGGACTCGCCACCCACATGCTGCCCGTCGCCGACGGCAGCGACATGATGGGCTCGCTGCGCAACCCCGCCGCGTTCAACGGCGTCGTGGGCTTCCGCCCCAGCCAGGGTCGGGTCCCCGAATATCCGCGCGCAGACGCCTTCCTCGATCAGCTCGCCGTCTCTGGCCCGATGGGTCGGAACGTCGAAGACACGATCCGGCTCCTCGGAACGATGGCAGGTCCCGATTCCCGCGATCCGATGAGTCTGCGCGACCTCGTCCCGGCGTTCGAGGAGTTCGTCCCGCCTCGGCTCGACGGCTTTCGCATCGGTTGGATGGGCGACTACGAAGGCTACCTCGCAATGGAGCCGGGCGTCCTCACGCTGTGCGAGTCCGCGCTTCGCGCGTTACGAGACGAGGGTGCCCTCGTCGAGCCCTGCCAGCCCGACTACGACATGGCGAGACTCTGGCGCACCTGGCTGACCTTTCGGCACTGGAGCGCGAGCGGCGCGGGCGAGATCTACGAGAATCCCGAGATGCGGAGCCTCGTCAAGCCCGAAGTCATCTGGGAGATCGAAGGCAGCTTCGACCTCACGACCGCTCAGCTGAAAGAGGCCGGCGTGGCGCGGACGGCCTGGTACCGCGCACTCCTCGCCCTGCTCGATCGCTACGACGTGCTCGCCCTGCCCTCCGCGCAGGTCTTCCCCTTCGACGCCAAGGTGCATTGGCCAAAGTCGATCGACGGCAAGCCGATGGACACCTATCACCGCTGGATGGAGGTCGTCATCGGCGGCACGCTGGCGGGCCTGCCGGCCGTGAGCCTACCGGCTGGGTTCGACGCCAAGGGGAGACCGATGGGCATCCAGTTCCTGGGTCGCTTCGGCGAGGACCGAAGGGTCCTCGAGTTCGCGCTCGCCTACGAGCGCGTCATGCAGGGACCGAGCCGCGACCCTGCTCGGATCGATCGGCGCCGATCGACGACTCGACGCGTAGCTGAATAGTTAGCTAATTTAACCATATCGGTCTCGCCGCATCTCGGGAGGAGCGCCGTTTGAGTATCGCAACGACTCTGGACGAACAGGTCCGTCGGGCCACGTTCTGGGCGGCGGCGGCGTCCCTGGTCACGGGTGTCATCCAGTTCTTCCTCCCCCTCGACGTTCCGGACGGATACTCGGCGACCGTGTCCGAGCGCGCTGCGTGGCTGACCGCGAACACCGGCCCGTTCATCCTCGGCTGGCTCAACCAGATCGTCGCGATGCTCTCACTGTCGGCTGTCTTCGGCGGAATCGCCTGGCAGGTCGCGCGGACGAGCCCGCTCCAGTCGACCCTATCGGTCGCGATGACCGCGCTCGCTTCGATGGCATTCTTCATCAACAAGTTCATGGCCGTCTGGGCGATTCCCTTCCTGGCGGATGCGCTCGCGACAGGATCGAACGAGAGCGAGATGGCCGGCATCCTGCTCCCCACCCTGAACGTCACCGTCCCCTTCTCGCTCTTCACCTCGCTCGACTATCTCGGCTTCTGGCTCTACAGCCTCGCCGCGCTGCTCGTCGCTCGCCCCATGCTCCAGGGCGCGCCCGCTGCAAAGGTCGTCGGCGCGATGTTGGGCGCGTTCGGGATCCTCTATCACGGGATGATTGGGGGCGTGCTCGCCGGAGCGATCCCTGGAGAGGAGATCGAATCCTACGTCGCGGTCGTCGCGCTTTTGCTGCTGGTCATGATGGTGGCCGTGCTCGTCCTGTTCAGGAGCCCGGCTGCGCCACGAGATTGAGCGCGCCAGGGATTCAGGGTTCGCAGAGACGTTCGGCCAGCACCCACCCAAAGCCAGGAGGAGAGTCATGACCCAATCCATCGATCGCGGCGCGACGGACTCGCCGCTCCTCGAGGAGACCATTGGCGCGAACCTGGAGGCGACCGTCGCACGCCACGGCGATCGCGAGGCCCTCGTCGTCCCCCACCAGGGCGTCCGTCAGACCTGGCGCGAGTTCAACGCTTCGGTCGACGCGCTCGCGAAGGGGCTGATGGCCGCGGGCATCGGCGCGGGCGATCGCGTCGGGATGTGGAGCCCGAACTACGCCGAATGGGTCTACGTCCAGTTCGCGACCGCGAAGATCGGCGCGATCCAGGTCAACGTGAACCCGGCCTATCGGACCAACGAGCTCGAGTACGCCCTCGAGCAATCGGGCTGCCGAATGCTGGTGACGCGCACGGAGTACCTCACGTCGAAGTACCGCGAGATGGTCGAGAAGGTTCGCCCCAACCTGAGTCATCTCGAACGCGTCGTCTACTTCGACACGCCGGACTGGGCCGAGTTGATCGAGGGCGGCCGGTCGGTCTCGTACGCGGATCTCGCCGAACGCGGCGCTTCGCTCAGCAACACCGACGCGATCAATATCCAGTACACGTCCGGGACGACCGGCTTCCCGAAAGGCGCAACGCTCAGCCACCGCAACATCCTGAACGACGCCAAGATGGTCGGCGACGCGTGTGGATACACCGAGGCGGACCGGGTCTGCATTCCCGTGCCCTTCTACCACTGTTTCGGCATGGTGATGGGCAACCTCGCGTGCTCTTCGTCCGGCGCGACGATGGTCATCCCCTGCCCCACCTTCGACCCGGTCGCCGTCCTGGAAGCCGTCCAGGACGAGGCCTGCACTTCGCTCTACGGCGTGCCGACGATGTTCATCGCGGAGCTCGGCCTGCCCGATCTCGACCGCTTCGAGTTCGGATCCTTGCGAACCGGGATCATGGCGGGATCGCCCTGCCCGGTCGAAGCGATGCGCAAGGTCATGGACGTGATGAACATGTCCCAGGTCACGATCGCCTACGGCATGACGGAGACTTCACCGGTCTCGACGCAGACTTCCGCGACCGACTCCGTCGAACATCGCGTGTCGACCGTGGGGCGGGTCCTGCCCCACGTCGAAGCGAAGGTCGTCGACCCCGAGACCGGCGACATCGTCCCGCGCGGCCAGGAGGGCGAGTACTGCACTCGCGGCTTCCACGTCATGCTGGGCTACTGGAACGAGCCCGAGAAGACGGCGCAGGCGATCGACGACGACGGCTGGATGCACTCGGGCGATCTCGCCACGATGGACGAGGACGGCTACGTCAACATCGTCGGCCGTCTGAAGGACATGATCATTCGCGGCGGAGAGAACGTCTATCCACGAGAGATCGAGGAGTTCCTCTTCACCCATCCCGACGTGGCGGACGTCCAGGTAATCGGCGTCCCCGACGAACGCTTCGGCGAGGTGATCATAGCCTGGGTCCAGCTCGAGGCCAGCGCCGAGCTGTCCGAGGATGACCTGAAGACGTTCTGCAAGGGCAAGATCGCGCACTTCAAGGTCCCGCAGTACGTCAAATTCGTCTCGGAGTTCCCGATGACCGTGACCGGCAAGGTGCGGAAGGTCGAGATGCGCGAGACGTCGATCGCGGAGCTCGGACTCGAGTCGGTCGCACGAACGGAGACGGCGTGAGCATGCGTGCGCTCGTAAACACGACGCCGACTTGAATGCCAGTTCAGAAGGAGGCTGCCAGCCATGACCGATTTCAATGACCAGTTTCTGATGACCATCGGCGGAAAGCCCGTGGACACGGACAGCCGGATCGAGGCGTTCAATCCCGCGACCAAAGAAGTAATCGCTTCGTTCCCTGATGCGAGGCGAGAGCAGCTCGACGAGGCCATCCGGTCTGCGCGCGAAGCATTTCAGACCTGGAGCGTGGCTCCGCTTTCCGAGCGCCAGCACGCCGTCGCCGCAATCGGCCAGACGATTACCGACAACGCGGAAGACCTCATGGCGCTGTTGACGCGGGAGCAGGGCAAGCCGCGCGCCGGAGCGGAATGGGAGATCTTCGGCTCCGCGGATTGGTGCGCGGAGGTTTCGAAGCAGTCGCTGCCCGACGAGCTGGTGGAGGAGACGGACGACCGACGTGTGATCACACGGTTCTCGCCCCTGGGCGTCGTCGGCGCAATCACACCATGGAATTTTCCGGTGCTGCTGGCGATCTGGAAGATCGCGCCGGCGCTGGTCACGGGCAACTGCATGGTGCTCAAGCCATCACCCTTCACGCCCCTCACCACCCTGAAGCTGGGTGAGATCTGTCAGAGCGTCTTGCCGCCGGGCGTCCTCAACGTCGTCAGTGGCGGTGACGACCTGGGCAAGTGGATGACCTCGCACCCGGGAATCGACAAGGTCGCCTTCACGGGCCACACGGAGACCGGAAAGCACGTCATGCGGTCCGCGGCCGACAACCTCAAGCGCCTGACGCTCGAGCTCGGCGGGAACGATCCCGCAATCGTCCTGCCGGACGTCGATCCGAAGACTGTCGCGCCGGAGCTGTTCTGGGGCGCATTCCAGAACAACGCCCAGTTTTGCAACTCGATCAAGCGGCTCTATATCCACGAGGACGTGTACGACGAGGTTCGGGATGCACTGGTCGAGTTCGCCAGGGGGATTCGGGTCGGAAACGGCGCCGACGAGGGCACGGACATCGGACCCATCCAGAATCTCCCGCAATACGAGAAGGTGATCGACTTCTTCGACGACTGCGCATCGAACGGATACACCTTCGCGCACGGAGGATCCGTAGACCGAGGCGCGGCGGGCTGGTTCATCCCGATCACGCTCGTCGACGATCCGCCGGAGGACTCGCGGATCGTGGCAGAGGAGCCCTTCGGGCCGATTCTTCCGCTGCTCAAGTGGTCGAACGAGGAGGACGTCATCCGGCGTGCGAACGACACGCGCTACGGGCTGGGTGCCTCTGTGTGGGGTCGGGATCTGGTCGCCGTACAGCGCATCGGCGGTCAGTTGGATGCGGGCACGGTCTGGCTCAACGAGATCCACCAGTACTCGCCGCATCAGGCCTTCGGTGGGCACAAAGAGTCCGGCATCGGCTGCGAAAACTCGTTGCACGGCCTGATGGAGTACACCAACTGGCACACGATCACCTTGAACAAGTCCTGGGGATGAGACCCGCCGCGCGCCAGTGTGATGCGGAGGTAGCCCTCGCCCGCGGAGCGAGGTAGCGACGCATGACCGCAGCCCGAGACGCTCGAGGCGACGGAAATAGGTTGGGAGCAGCAATGTACCTCGAATGGCTTCGCGTAGTTGTGACAAGCGTCTTGCTTGCGTTTCTTTCAGTCGTGGGCACCGGATGTGCCGATGGCGTGGACGAGAAGCCCGCGCCCCGGGTCGCCTCGGACACCACGAACTGGGAGTTGCTCGGCAATTCTCCCGAGATGCAGCACCACTCGGGCCTCCGCCAGATCAACACCGAGACGGTGTCGGACCTGGGGCTCGCCTGGGCGATCGATCTCCCGACCCGGGATGGGCTCATTGGCAATCCGCTGATCAAGAATGGACGAATCTTCCAGAGCGGATCGCAGAGCCAGGTCTTCGCGAACGACCTGAAGACGGGGGGTCTGCTCTGGACGTACGAGCCTCTCGCCGACAGGCCCCCGGGCTCGTTTCTCGAGACCTGGCTCCGGAGCCTGAATCGGGGGCTCGCGCTCTACGAAGACCTCGTCATCGTCGGAACATCGGACTGTCGGCTCGTCGCAATCGATCAAGCGACCGGGGTCAAGCGATGGGAGGCCGAGACCTGCGATCGCAAGCGGGACTACATGATCACCGGTGCGCCTCGCGTTGGCGGTGGCAAGGTCTTCATCGGCAACTCCTGCGGTGATCTAGGGCTCAATCGCGGTCATGTGGACGCCGTCGATGCCAGGACCGGCAAGCACCTGTGGCGCTTCTACACGGTTCCAGGCGACCCGAGCCAACCTCAGGACAGTGAGCTGTACGAGATGGCGCTGAAGACCTGGGGCGAAGGGTGGTACGAGAAGACCAGGGGCTGCGGCAGCGTCTGGGATGCCATGGTCTACGACCCGGAGCTCGACCAGCTCGTCATCGGGACCGGCGCGCCTGCACCGGACGATCCGACGAAACGCGGCAAGGACGCGGGCGACGAGCTCTTCACGAGTGCCGTCGTCGCCCTTGATGCCGAGACCGGCGAGTACCGGTGGCATTTCACCCAGGTGCCGGGCAACGGCTGGAATTACGAGCCCGCGGTCGGGCTCATGATGGCCACCTTGCCGATCGACGGCGAGGACAGGCGCGTCGTCCTCAGCGTGCCGAAGAACGGCTTCGTCTATCTCCTGAATGCTACGACCGGCGAGTTCATCTCGGGTCGCAACTACGTGCCGGTCAACTGGGCGAAAGGCCTCGACGACGAGACCGGGCGACCGATCTTCGACCCTGCTGCACGCTATTGGGAAGCGGCCGACGGCGAGCCTACGATCATCCTTCCGAGCAACGGAGGTGCGCACGATTGGACCGCTCTGGCATTCGATCCTCAGAAGAACGTGCTCTTCATCCCCGCGATGACGATGCCCGAACGACGCGAGCGCACGGCCAGTGGGGAGTACAGCTACGACTATCGGCACGGCAGCCAGGGCGATCCCGAATGGCAGGCGTTCGCAGAGCTCGTTGCGTGGGATCCGGTCACCCAGAGCGAGGTGTGGAGGCAGCGCCATGCGTTGCCACTGAATGGCGGCGCATTGCACACGGCGGGCGGACTCGTCTTCCAGGGGACGGCCGAGGGCTACCTGAACGCGTACGACGCCGCCTCGGGAGAGCAGCTGGGGTCGCTCGCCGCCGGTGGCGCGATTCGAGCTGCGCCGTCGACGATCATGGCGGGCGGTCGCCAGTACATCATCGTGCCGGCGGGTGCGCCTTCCACATCGTCGAGCTCGTCCGGATTGACGGACTACAGCTCGACGAAGGCGTCGCGCAGCCGGCCACGGTTGTTGGCCTTCGTCTTGGGAGGCGACGCACCGACGCCCGCATGGGCGGCCCCGCTGACCTTTCCGAAACCGCCGGTCGACCGATATCCACCGGAAGCGGCGGCGATGGGGGAAGCCATCTATGAAGGTGCGGGATGCGTGGCATGCCACGGATACGGCGGTCAAGCAGTTGGGGGCGCGGCAGCCGACCTGCGAATGCGCCTGCCTGCGAATCTCGAGTACTTGAAGGCCGTGCTGGGTGGAGCACTCGCCCCGCGTATGCCAGAGGTGGAGCTGGACGATGCTAGTACCGAAGCGCTCTACGCCTACCTGGTCAACACCGCCTGGAGCGCGTACGAGGATGCCAATGCGCATCCTCGAGCGGTCGGCCAGGACTAACGCATGGTTCGCCTCGGTCAGTCTGGTCATCGCGGCCGCGCCGGCACCACCTGGCGCTCGCCTAATTTTCTCGACCCATGATGGCGTGGGTGCGTTGTGATGGTTCTCCTCGACGCTACTTACGCCGCAGAAATGGTGAATCGTGACCGACCTGACACCCGAAGAACGACGGCGCGGCCTCGTGGCCGCCATCTCTCTTGTGACGATCTCGGGAATAGGCTTGTCGATGCTCTTTCCGCTGCTGGCGCTCGCACTTGAGGAGATGGGGGCGGCAGGTTCGACGATCGGACTGCTATCGACGGTCGGATCGGTGGCGACGCTCGGCATCACACCGCTGATCCCCCGGTTGTTGCGTGTATTCGGCACGCTTCCGCTGCTCGTCGGATCCACGTTCGTGGCCATCGCCTGCACGCTCGCCTTCAACGGGTGGCCCGAGATCTGGATCTGGTTTCCGCTCCGGTTCGTCAACAGTGCGGCGCTGCTCCTGCTCTTCGTGGTGAGCGAGATCTGGGTCAATCAGTTCGCCGAGGACCACAACAGAGGGCGCGTGCTGGGGATCTATGTCGCGTGCTTCTCCGGCGGCGCTGCGATCGGTCCCGGAATGCTCTACGTCGTCGGCACGACCGGTTGGCTGCCTTATATGGCCGCGGCCGGATTGATGGCCGTGGCAGCCGTGCCCCTTGCGTTCGTACGCGGTGTCGTGCCCGTCTTCGACGAACGGCCCTCGCGCGCGTTTCGCAGCTTTCTGGTCGCAGCGCCGCTGGCGGGTTACGCCGCGCTCGCATACGGCGCTGTAGAGACGTCACTGCTCGGCCTGTTGCCGATCTATGCGGTGCGTACGGGTAGTTCGCCCGAGGCAGCGGCACTACTGCTCAGCTTCTTCGGCCTTGGCAACGTGGTGCTGCAGTTTCCGGTGGGTTGGCTGTCCGATCGGCTCGATCGGCGCCGACTCCTCCTCGCATGTGCGGTCGTCGGTGCGTGCGGGGCGCTCGCGGTCCCGTCATTGATTTCCCAACCGGGACTTCTCGAGCTCGCGCTGGTCTTGTGGGGCGGCGTCGTCGCGGGGATGTACACGGTTGGACTTGCCGTAATCGCCGAACGTTTCACCGGGGCCGATCTGGCGGCGGCCAACTCGGCTTTCATCTTTCTATACGGGCTGGGAATGTTAGTCGGACCGCCCGCGGCCGGGTTGGCGATGGATATTTGGGATCCTCACGGCCTTATGAGCGCGATCGCTCTCCTCTTCGGCGCCTATGTCGTCGTCGGGGGTCTCGCCTGGTGGCGCGAACAGTGGACGGAGCCGTCGTCCGAATCGACCGAATTCGATCGAGCATCGCTTCGTCGTCTCGGCCCTGGCGAGCCATGACGGCCGGTAACAGTCCTTCGATGGCCAGGTCGTAGTCGCTCGTTCCAGTCAGGCGTCTTTGGCTTCGAGCAACTCCGTCACGGCGCGATGTGCCTGATCGATTGCGATATCGGTGTAGGCGCCGCCGCCGCAGTCTGCGTTCGCAATCGTGATACGACCTCTGCGGGCGCGCGCCGTTTCGAGTGGCAGACCCTCGTCAGGATCCACGAGCGAATTGTGTTCGGGCGCATATCCGTGCGGCCAACGCTTCACCGCGATGCCTGCGATGTCACGGGCCGCGTCGAATCCGACCGGGCCGAGGGCCTGGTTCAACTGGCTTCGGATGTTGCGCTCGAACGTCGAGAAGGGCGTCGCGAGCAGCTCGTTGCGCCCGGCGATGTGCTGCTCCCGTTCGCCCAGGCCAGGCTGCGCGGGTGTCCGGATCATCTGGATCATGATCGGTTCGTGGATTGGCAAAATAAGACCCTATGGAACGACCGACTCCGTTCGCACCTTGATATCTCACGGTTGTGAACCCACTCGCGGATTGCCGGTAGGACGGCAGAGCCGCATGCGAAGGAGCCGGTCATGGACGAGGGTACCACCTACATTGGCTTGGATGTCCACAAGCGCACGATCGCGGTGGCGGTTCGGTTCCCCGACGGGGGACTCGACGAGCGAACGATTCCGCACGAGACGCGGGCCGTGAACCGTCTCGTCCGGAAGTGGAAGCGCGAGGCACCGGGCGCGATCCGCTGCGCCTACGAGGCCGGGCCGTGTGGCTACGGGCTGCAGCGAGACCTGAAGGATCAAGGCCTCGACTGCCAGGTCATCGCGCCCTCCTTGATCCCGCGCAAGTCCGGAGAACGGATCAAGACGGATCGACGGGACGCGCGCAAGCTGGCGGAGCTGCTCGAGGGCGGCCTCCTCACGGAAGTCCATGCTCCAACGCCCGAGGACGAGGCCGTCCGCGATCTCTGCCGAGCTCGCGAAGATGCGAAGGAGGATGAGGTCCGCGCGCGGCATCGACTCGGGAAGTTCCTTCTTCGACGTGGTTTTCGTTGGGGGAAGAAGAACTGGACCGTGGCCCATCGACAGTGGCTTCGAGGGCTACGACTCGAACATCCCGCCGACCAGGCGATCTTCGAGGCCTATTGCATCGCGCTCGATCAGGCAACGGAACGCGTTCGCCTGATCGAACTCGCCATGATGGACTGGGGGGTCAAGGAGCCCTACGCGACACCGATCTCGTGGCTTCGTTGCTTCCACGGCATCGACACGGTGACGGCCATGACGCTGGTGACCGAGCTCCACGACTTCAGGCGCTTCCGACGGCCTCGTGAGCTGATGTCGTACCTGGGACTCATCCCGAGCGAACATTCGAGCGGCGGCCATACGCAGCGCGGCGGGATCACCAAGACGGGTAACGGCCACGCGCGCCGCGTTCTGATCGAGTGCGCCTGGCACTACCGGCACCCTGCCAAGGTGAGTCGGGCGCTGCAGAAACGCCGAGATGGACAACCGGCGCGCGTGATCGCGATCGCCGACAAGGCGCATCGTCGGCTGAGCGGCCGCTACCGGCGGATGACGTCACGAGGCAAGGAGCACAACAAGGTCGTTGTCGCCATCGCTCGCGAGCTGGTCGGTTTTCTCTGGGCGACATTGACGGTCGAGGAACGGGTCGCCCAGCCGTGATGTGAGTGAGGTTCGGGTAGACGGGACGAGCACGGCACCGAGGAGACGCGGCGCCGCTTTGCGCAAGAAGGCTTCGGCCTTCTCGACGCGCGAAATAAGAGAGCAATCCCTCGCGACGGAGCACGGTCATGCGGCTCGGCAGTACGCAATCCGCGAATATCAGAGTGACTCGTCGTCGAAGCGATCTCGTCTCGTCTACTCGGCCTCCTCCAAGCGAGAGCCAGGTGTTGACAAAGGTCGTTCCATATCAGCGGCCGTTTCGCCACCGCCGATATGTACGTTCTGACAAATATACCCCCGCCGGGGAGGAAACGTCCCTTACTGGGCACGAAGGCGCTGTTCGGGGACTCGTCCGAGCGACGCGTCGGCGGCGACTCGAACGCCAAGGAGCCGAGGGAGCCGCAGCCCGACCACGGACCCCGCGAGCAGAGGGCGCTCCCGATCGCGGAGGTCATCCACGAGCTCAGCGAGCCCGATCAGGCGTGCCGTTATTGCGGGGGAGAGCTGGAGCCGATGGCGGGCCAGTTCGAAGAGGCCGACGAGATCGACTCGTCTGGAGCGGCTGCACGGCGCGGTTCTGACCCGCTATTTCTCTTCCGTTTTGGACGCGTTCTCGTAGGACTCCCTTTCCACGACGATCAGCTCGCGGTAGTTCCCGAGCATCTGCCAGGTGCCCGTGAAGCCCTTCGGTACCATCAGCGAA
Source organism: Myxococcota bacterium (assembly GCA_965223565.1). Taxonomy (GTDB): domain Bacteria; phylum Myxococcota_A; class UBA9160; order UBA9160; family UBA4427; genus UBA4427. The sequence continues at coordinate 663,222 of CBDCWV010000017.1, forward strand.
TCCCCCGCAACGAACGCCTGCACCCGACCATCCGCGTCCGTCAGAATCAGCTTGCCGCTCAGCACCATCACGTACTCATCGACGGGGAACGGCTCGGCGATTGCGAACGTGGCCGGATCATCTTCGTAGATTTCCACGATCAGCTCTTTGCCCGAATAGAGAAATTCTCCGCGCGGCCGGTGACTTCCTTCGAGAATGTCCTCGGGAGCGAGGAAGGGCTCTCCGGCCGAGAGATCTACACCGGCGAGTTTGTCGGGATTCATTCTCACCGGGGAGGGCGCCGTTTGGACCTTGACCGCTTCCTTCGCGCTTCCTTTAGCTTCTTCCGCCGCAGCGGGCCCAGCAACCAACAGCACCGAACACAGCGCGAGTCCCATGCATCCGATTCGCCCAACTCGCCGAGTGAAGGAGTCCTCTTTCGCCAGGCGGAGAGTTGCGGGTGTGTAGAAGCTCATTGCAGCCATTGCTCGTTCCTCGTTCTATTGGGCAAGCCGCAGCTGCGGGGCTCGTTGTCCGAAAGCGCCAGCACGAGCGCTTTCGGGGAGGATCTCATCTGCGCGGATTGCACTGACGCCTGCGACCGCCTTTAAAGATATATATAATATAAATGATTCGACGAAGCCAGCATCCGGCCTTAGTCAGTCGGCGCGGACGAAAATCGAATGGGAGCAGCAATGAATCTCGAATGGCTCCGCGTGGTCCTGATCAGCGTCCTGCTCGTGCTTCTTGCGATCGTGGGCACCGGATGTGCGGTGGACGCGGGCGAAGAGCAAGCGCCCTCGCCGATGGCGAGCGACGCGGAGTCCACGGATTGGGAATTGCTTGGCCATTCTCTCGCCATGCACCACCACTCCGATCTGAGCCAGGTCAACCCCGGCTAGTGTCCCGTTCCCGAAGTTCGCAAGCAAAACCGTTTGATGGATTCGAAGATTTCATCTGCGGTCTTCGTCCAGACGAAAGGCTTGGGATCTTCGTTGCTGATCTCGATGTAGTTCTTGATCGCCTTCTCCAGCGCGACGGTGCTCCGATGGGTTCCCCTTCGTAGTTGCTTGGCCGTGAGCGTCGCGAACCAACGCTCGACGAGGTTGATCCACGAAGCACTCGTCGGCGTGAAGTGCACGTGGAAGCGGGGTCGCTTCGCGAGCCATCGGCGGATGGCTTCCGTCTTGTGCGTCGCGTAGTTGTCCATGATCAGATGGACATCGAGGTTCTCGGGCACCTGGGCGTCGATCGTGTTCAGGAACTTCTTGAACTCGACGGCCCGATGTCGACGATGGCATTCGCCGATCACTTCTCCCGTCGCCACGTCGAGGGCGGCGAACAACGAGGTCGTACCGTTCCGCACGTAGTCGTGCGTCTGCCGCTCGGGCTGTCCCGGTCGCATCGGCAGAAGCGGCTGCGTACGGTCGAGCGCCTGGATCTGGCTCTTCTCGTCGACGCAAAGAACCAGAGCCTTTTCGGGCGGATGGAGATAGAGCCCGACGATGTCGCGCACCTTCTCCACGAAGAGCGGATCCTTCGAGAGCTTGAACGTCTCGCTTCGGTGTGGCTGGAGCGAGAATGCTCGCCAGATGCGGTGGATCGTCGTCGGACTGAGGCCCGACTCCTTGGCCATCGACCGCACGCTCCAGTGCGTCGCGTCGCGAGGCGTGGTCTCGAGCGTTCGAACGATCACCCGCTCGACGTCCTCGTCGGAGATCTTGCGCGGAGCGCCCGGCCGAGGTTCGTCGAGCAATCCGTCCAGGCGGTGGTCGATGAACCGCTGGCGCCACTTGCCGACCATCTGCTTCGAGACGTCGAGCTTCTCGGCCACGGCCGTGTTCGTCATGCCCGAGTCGCATAGCAAGATGATGCGAGATCTCGTCGCGAGCGCCTGAGCCGTCTTGCGTCGCCGCGTCCACTGCTGCAGACGTTTGCGCTCGCTCGGCGAAACAATCAATCGTGCCTTCGGTCGTGCCATCGTGTCCCCCTCGAATAGCAGAGACACCGGCACTCAGAATGTGTTCATATTATTTCAGGAACGGGACACTAGTGTCCTGTTCCAGAAGTTCGTTGACAAAATCTCTTGATTGACTGAAGGATCTGATCGGCCGTCTTCGTCCAGACGAAGGGCTTCGGATCTTCGTTGCAGACCTCGATGTAGTCCTTGATCGCCCTTTCCAGCTGAACGGTGCTCCGGTGTGTACCCCGCCGCAGTTGTTTGGCGGTGAGCGTTGCGAACCATCGCTCGACGAGGTTAATCCAGGACGCGCTCGTCGGCGTGAAGTGAACATGAAAGCGGGGACGCTTCGCGAGCCAGCGTCGGATCGCAGCGGTCTTGTGCGTCGCGTAGTTGTCCATCACGAGATGGACGTCGAGATCTTTCGGTACCTGTTCATCGATCGTATTCAGAAACTTCTTGAACTCGACCGCTCGATGTCGCCGATGACATTCGCCGATCACTTCGCCGGTTGCGACATCCAGTGCAGCGAAGAGCGACGTCGTGCCGTGGCGAACATAGTCGTGCGTTTGACGTTCCGGCTGCCCCGGTCGCATCGGAAGAAGAGGCTGCGTGCGATCCAGCGCCTGGATCTGGCTCTTCTCATCGACGCAGAGAACCAGGGCTTTCTCGGGTGGATTGAGATAGAGGCCTACGATGTCGCGGACCTTCTCGACGAAGAGCGGGTCCTTGGAAAGCTTGAAGGTCTCGCTTCGATGGGGTTGGAGCGAGAACGCGCGCCAGATCCGATGGATCGTCGTCGGACTGATGCCTGTCTCCTTGGCCATCGATCGAACGCTCCAGTGTGTCGCATCCCGAGGAGTGCTTTCGAGTGTCTGGACCACCACGCGCTCGACATCAGCGTCGCTTACTTTCCGAGGAGCGCCGGGCCGGGGTTCATCCAACAATCCGTCGAGACGACGATCAATGAAGCGTTGGCGCCACTTGCCAACCATCTGTTTCGAGATATCCAGCTTCTCGGCCACATCGATGTTCTGCATTCCCGACGCGCACAACAACACAATGCGAGCACGAGTCGCCAACGCTTGGCCGGTCTTGCGCCGACGCGTCCAAGCTTCGAGACGTTTCCGTTCACTCGGTGATACGATGAGTCGTGCTTTCGGTCGTCCCAGTTTCATCATGCCCCCCTTCAATAGCAGGGACACCGTGGGCGATCTTTAGTTCATATTATTTACGGAACAGGACACTAGAGCTGACGATGGAGCATTCAAGCCTTGGAAGTCGATCAACAGAGGATTCCCGAAGTGAGGATTCACATCGGTCACAAGGAACTGGATGCCGGCTGCGGTGGCACGTTCGAGCAGGTCAACCCCGTCACCAATGAACGTCAGGCCACCATCCCACTCGCGGGTCGTGTCGAGGTCGACGAAGCCGTGGACAAAGCCGTTGCGGCCTTCCCGGCCTGGCGGGAGACCGACGCCGAAACGAGACGCGATCTGCTGCTGAATTTGGCCAGGATCCTTCAGGAGAATACCGACGAGTTCGCGCGCATGGCGGCGCTCGACGGAGGCACTCCCACCAGCCTTGGTCGCATTCACGTCGAGTGGGCCTGCGATTGGATCAACTACTATGCGGGCTGGTGCGACAAGGTCGACGGGCAGCTGCACGGCACATTCACCTCCCGCCGCGAACTGTCCTACTCGGCGCCTGAGCCCTATGGTGTCGTGGGCATCATCAACACCTAGAACGGGCCGTTGATCTCACTCGGGATGAAGGTCGCTTCGGCTCTGGCGGCAGGCAACTGCGTCATCATCAAACCCTCGGAGCTGGTGCCGTTAGCGTCCAACCTCTTTGCCCTGGCGGCCAAGGACGCGGGCTTCCCGGATGGGGTCATCTCTATGCTGACTGGCAATGCCGAGGCGGGTCAAGCTCTGGTCGACCATCCCGATGTCGAGCTGATCAGCTTCACCGGGGGACCCGTTGCCGCCCGCAAGATCCTGGCCAGCTGTGCCGAGCAGATGAAGCCCTCGATCATGGAGCTGGGTGGCAATTCGCCAACCTGATCTTCCCCGATGCCGACCTCGATGCGGCCTGCGAACGCGCCGCATTGAATGTCTTCGGCATCCTCTCCGGCCAGGGCTGTGCTCTTCCGACACGCCTACTCGTCCACTCGGATGTATACGACCAGGTGCTCGAGAAGATCATCGACATCACCAAGGGCTACAAGGTGGGGGACCCCTTCGATCCCGACGTGGTGATCGGCCCGATGATCAACGAGGCTGCCTGTGACCGCGTCATGGGCATGTTGAACCGGGTACGAGAGCAGGGCACCGGAAAGATCGCGCTCGGAGGCCACCGCTGTAGCGGTGAGCTGGCGGGCAAGAACTTGATCGAAGCAACGGTCATCACGGACGTGGACCCGGACAGTGAGATCGCGCAGATCGAAGTCTTCGGTCCGGTACTGGTGGTGATGAGATTCCACGACGAGGAGGAAGCCGTCCGCCTGGCCAATAACACCCGCTACGGGCTGGCCGCCCATGTCGAGTCGAACGATCTGAGGCGCTGCCACGTGCTCGCCGACAAGCTCAAGGCCGGTAGTGTCTTCATCAACGGCGGTACGATGATTCGCCCTCACAATCCATTTGGCGGACTTGGGATCAGCGGCTTCGGCAAGGAAGGCGGACGCGCCGGCATCGATGAGTTTCTACGCTACAAGGCAGTAGTCGTAGGAGGGTAGCTCTGCCGAGAATCTGCTTCGCTGCGTCGTGCCCCTACCCTCTCGAGGGCTGGAGCCTCCGACGAACTCCGAGCAGTTCATATCGCTCTGATGAGCGGCTCATATACCTCGTCGTTGGCCGGTCTGGCCGAAGGCCAATTGTCCGTGCGGACGATCAAGTTACAGCCATCGTTGATCCACTTGGACTTCCAGCGCTCGATGATCCATGGCAGTGGACCGATCAGCCAGCATTCGTCGATGTACTCGTCCGGCACCGCGGCCTCGGCTTCCTCGATCCGGCCGGCCTAGTAGAGCTCGATGATCCGCCGTGCCGCGTCGCCATAGCCGCGCCACTCCATATGGGTGGAGAGCCCCCCCTTTCCTGAGTAGCCCCCTGTGTAGCGAGCCGTGTACTCCTTGAACTGGGCCATCGCGCCCTTGATGTCATCATTCACGAGCACGTCGACGTGGGCCCAGATCGGAAAGTCCTCGACCTTCGGGGGATTCTTGCGGCGGGAGAAGCCGCGCTCGATCATGGGCCGGTAGACGCGCATCATCCCGGGCGACCAGCTTCCGTTGGGCATCAGCCCGTCGGCGATCTCCGCGGCGAGCGTCACCATGTACTCCGTGCCCCCGCCAAACATGATCGGAATCGACGGGTCGGTCTCCAGGAGGGAGGCGAGGGCCTGAGGATGCGCGGGCGCGCGACCGGGCTCACGATAGGGAATGCGGATCGCCTTCCCCTCGAAGGCCACCGGCTCGCCAGCGGCCGCTCTGCGCATGAGCGCCACACAATCACCCATCCTCGTTCCGGCCGGCGACCACTTCACGCCGTGCCAGGCTTCCGTCACCTCCGGATTCGCGCTGCCCAGCCCTGCGATGACGGGACGGTCACCGCCCATCTACTTCAGCGTCTGGAAAGCCATAGCGAGCGCCGGAGCGCTCCGCGCCGTGTTCTGTGCGATGCGTGTACCCACCCCGATCCGTTCGGTGCACCCGAGCACATAGCCGAGCGGCGTCAACGCGTCGGAGCCGGTGAGTTCGGCGCAGAACACCATGTCATAGCCAAGTCGATCGGCGAGCCGCACGCGCGTGCGGTTCACATCGAATCGTCGACGTTGCCAGTCGATCTCGATCCCGATCTTCATGACCCTGGTCTCGGCGGAATGGGGATCCCAGCCACTCGCAGCGGCGCCCGATTCGGGCTGACCCGGAAAGAAGCGCACTGCATTCGGTGCCGACGCCTCCTATCGTGATCGAGCCGGTATGCGATCGCACAAGACGGATCTTTCCAGCTGACCGATCGTCGACTCTCCCCGCCGCGCGTAGCGGGTGAAGGCCCGACACGGGACGAAGCCATCGACTGCCGCGATGCGCAGCACGTGGTCAAACTGTGGTGGGACGCCGGAGAAGTTTCCTTCGCAGTAGGCGCAGCCGAAGCGCCCGACGTCCGCTCCGCTCGATAGCCCCGACTACCGCATCACGAACCCGCCATCGACGTTCAACACCTGACCGGTGATCCATTCACCGGGCGAAGCGACGAAGAGCATCAGCGCGCCGCAGAGCTCCTCGGGCTGACCGATCGAGCGCATGGCAACGCGTGCATCGACCTGGTCCCGGAACTCGCTTCCCTTCGGCGTGAGTGACTCTCCCGCGTCGCTCGCGACGATACCCGGCGCGATGCAGTTCACCGTGATACCCAACGGCCCGAGCTCGCGCGCCATCGTCGTCGTCAGACCGACGAGCGCCAGCTTCGTGATTCCGTAGACGGTCTCCGCCGGGAATGCGCCCGCCGAAGACTGGTTCACGATCCGCCCTCCCCCGCGCGCCTGCATCGAGGGCGCCACCGCCTTGCAACATTGCCAGGCACCGGCCACATTGACGGCGAAGGCGCGATCCCAGTCCTCCCGCGTGTACTCCATCGCCGGCGTAGCGACGATCTGCGCCATCAGGGCGGCATTGTTCACGAGAATGTCGACACCCCCGAGCGCGCGCGTGGTCTCCTCGACCATCGACGCGACGGAGGCCTCGTCGGCGATGTCCACCTGGACGGCGAGCGCACTTCCCCCCTGCCCGACGATTGATTCGGAGACCTGATTCGCGCGCTCCCGATCGATGTCTGCACAGACAACGGACGCACCCGCCTCGGCGAGCGTGTGGGCATAGGCCTCGCCGATGCCCCCTCGTGCTGCACCGGTCACGATGGCGACCCGGCCATCCAGAGTCCACTCGATCGACATTCGACACCTCCTTTCGACGTTCCCGGGTTTGAAACGGTCTCAGACGACGCGCAGCGGGCGCTGGCGGCTCGCATCGAGGCGGCTGACACCACGCGGCCGGGAGCGTTGCGGGCGGCGGTGTCGGGCCATCCCTTGCGGGCCGTTCCGCATTCCGTTCGAGGAGTCGGGTCTCCCTCTCCTCGAGCTCGAACAGCGCCTGCCTGGCGAGGATCTCGAGTCCAGCACGCATTCCCACGAGCGAGGAACGCGGTCGCGGGAGTTCGTAGAGAATTCCGAGCTCCAGTCAGGTACCTCAACAATCCCGATGCTCCGAGCCTCGGCGCGCCCCACGACGCCCGGAGTGGCGAGACCGGTCCCGAGCCGTCACACTCGTAATCGTTTAGATAGGTTAACCGTTCCCTCGGTTCAACCGGCCGCACGAGGGGCCAGACGATGGACGCACTGGACGACCTGCGGGTCATCGACCTCTCACCGAATCGCGTCGGCGCCCAGGTGAGCCAGCTCTTCGCCGACTTCGGTGCGGAGGTCCTGTGGATCGAGCCGCCGGGCGGCGCTCCGCTCCGCGAGCATCCGGCCTTTGCCTTCTGGGCGCGCGGCAAGCAGAGCATCGAGATCGACCTGCGCAGCGACACCGGTCAGCGGGAGATTCACGATCTCGCGGCCACGGCAGATGTGCTGATCGAGACTTTCCGCCCGGGCACCCTCGACCGTCGCGGACTCGGATTCGACGTGCTGTCCTACGCGAATCCTCGACTCGTCTACACGTCGATCACCGGATTCGGGCGCATCGGCCCCGTCTCGGCCATCCCGGGCTACGAAGGGCTCGTGGCTGCGAAGATCGGGCTCCTGCAGGCCTTCGCGCGGATCATGCCGCTCGGCAGGCCGCCTGCGCTCGCCGCACCCTGGTGCTCCTTCTCCGCCTCGCAGGTCGCCCTCCATGCCACCCTGGCTGCCCTCTTCGAACGCGAGTCGAGCGGGCGCGGTCAGCACGTCGAGACGAGCCTCGCCCAGGCCTTCACCGGCCTCGACACCTGGGGCTGGTTCCTGCATCAGGTCGACCAGAAATGGCCCGGCGCCTACAGGCGGGTGCCGAACTACGACACCGACGGCAAGCCGACGAGCCCCTTTGCTCTCCAGCTGCTCGTCGGCTTGACGAAGGACGGGCACTGGCTGCAGTTCGCGCAGGTCGCGCCGCGCCTGTTCCGGGCCCTGATCGAGGCGCTCGAACTCGATTGGCTCTTCGCGGATCCGGAGTACTCGGACATCCCCATGATCGAGGACACGGAGAAGCGCTCCAAGGCGTGGTCGCTGATGCTCGAAGGCGTTCGCAAGAAGACGCTCGCGGAGTGGCAGGCGATCTTCGAGGCGGACCCGAACGTGTTCGCCGAGCTATTCCGCGCCGGGCCGGAGGCGCTCGAACACCCCCAGCTCCTCGCGGAGGGCTTCGCCGTCGAGATCGAGGATCCCGAGCGCGGACCCGTCCGACAGCCGGGCGCGCTCTTCGAGCTCTCCGAGACACCCGCGCACGCGATCCGCTCGGCGCCGCGCCTGGGCGAACACGCTGCATCCTCCCGTCGCCCGATCGCAGACGAGCGAACCCCCCCGCCACCGCCCGATCGCGAGACGCCCCACGCACTGCCGTTCGAGGGGATCACGATCCTCGAGATCGCCGGACTCTACGCAGCGCCCTACGGATCGACATTGCTCGCGGACCTCGGCGCCCGGGTGATCAAGGTCGAGCCGCTCGAGGGGGACGCGATTCGCACGATGGTTCCCTTTCCAGAGGCCGGCGGTGCCAAGGTCATGCAGGGCAAGGAGAGCATCTGCATCGACTTCTCGACGCCCGATGGCCTGGCCCTCGTCCACGAGCTCGCGCGCCGATCCGACGTCGTCATGCAGGGCTTTCGAGCGGGCGTCGCCGAGCGTCTCGAGCTCGGCTACGAGCGCCTGCGCGCGTTCCACCCCGAGATCATCTACGTGAATGCCCAGGGCTACGGCAACGGCGGCCCGGACGGGCATCGCCCGGCCTACGCGCCGAGCTTCGGAGCAGCGGCCGGCATCGCGCGCGCCAACCTGGGTCCACTGCTCGACGACGCAACGGACACCGACCTGTACCAGATCCGAGCCAGCTCGCGCCTGCTCGCGCTGGCCGGAACCGTCGTCCAGGCCCAGGCGGACGGCTTCGCGGCGCTCGGTGTGGCCACCGCGCTGGCCCTCGGTCTGCTCGCGCGGGCGCGGGGGGCGGGCGCGCAGGAGATCAGCGCCACGATGCTCCGAACCAACGTCCACGCGATGTCCGGCGAGGCCGTGACCTATCCTGGGAGCCCCGCCGCGCCCGCACCCGACTCGACGTTGCGTGGCTTCTCCGCGCTCTACCGTGTCTACGACGCGAGCGACGGCTGGATCTTTCTCGCGACTCCGCAGGAGCACGAGTGGCAGACGCTGGTCGAGGCCCTCGCGCCCTACGCCGATCTGGCGAGTGACCCGCTCTTCGCGACCGCGGAGGAGCGGACCACGAACGACGGGGCGCTGACCGAGATGCTCGCCGAAGTCTTCACCCGCCGGACCAAGGGGGAATGGGAGCGTGACCTTCTGGCGGCCGGTGTCGGGTGTGTCGCCGTCGCGACCGATGAGATCGAAGACGTGCTCCTGAGCGACGACTTCGGGCGGACATCGGCGTACGTGGTCGACGTCGTCCATCCGACCTTCGACGATCATCCCCGACTCGCACCGCTCGCCCGCTTCTCGAGATCTTCGACGAGGGCGCTACCGGGCGTCCTCGCGGGTGCACACACCGATACGATCCTCGCGGAGCTGGGACGCAGCGCTTCGGCGATCGCCGACCTGCGTGAACGGAAGATCGTCTGCTGAGACCGAAGAGAGGAGAATGCCTTGGGAGATTCGCTCGCACTGGTCACAGGAGGAGGCTTCGGACTGGGGCGCGATCTCGCGCGCCATTTGCGCGCGGCCGGGCTCGAAGTCCTGATCTGCGGTCGTCGGACGGAGCATCTCGAAGCCGCGCGCGACGCCATTCCGGGGCTCCACGTGGTCGAGGCGGACATCAACTCCCCGGCGGACCGCGATCGACTCTTCGAGGCCGTGGAATCCCTCGATGCGCCCCTGGACCTGCTCGTCAACAACGCGGCCCTCAGTCGTGTACACGACTACTCGAGCGCGTTCACGCTCGAGCAGGATCGCGCCCACGCCGAGATCGAGACCAATCTGGCGGCCCCGATCGAGCTGATCCGGCGCTTCCTGCTGTTGCGTGAGACGCGTGGATGGGGCGACCGACCGGCGACGATCGCGAACGTCAGCACGCCCGGCGCCTTGATTCCGCTCGAGGCGAATCCGCTCTACGCCACGACGAAAGCGGGCTTCCACATGTTCACGCTCACGCTGCGTGCGCACCTACGCGAGACACCCGTTCGGGTCGTCGAGATCTTTCCCCCGGCTCTCGATACTGGACTCGCTCGCGGCATGCACGTCCCCGGCCAGAGCGACAATGGCCCCGACGTGATCGATGCGGTCGCGAAGCGCTGCGTCGAGGGCATCCTCGCCGGGGAGGAGGAGATCCTGCCCCATCCCCAGAGCGAGCAGCTCGTCGCGATGGCGCGATGGCCCGCCGAGGCGGTCGCCGACAAGCTGAACCGCGGAATCCGGCGGAACGAGGGCTGGGAGCGGGATCCGGAGTGACGACGAGCCGTCAGGCCGCCTTCAGTGCCGGTGGGGCGCCCACCTCGGGGAAGAGATCCAGGAAGGCACCAACCGTGATGCGGTAGCGCGTGTCGTGGTCCACGCCGTCGAAGAGCCCATGGAGCGTCTCCTGCGTGTGCCCGAAAGTGCCCTCCATGTGGGGATAATCGCTGCCCCACATGACATTGCGATAGCCCATGGCGGTCACTGCGGGGACTGCCGTCTCGTCGTGCTGAAACGACGCGTAGACCTGCTCGTAGAGGATCTCCTTGGGCGGTCGTGAGAGCTTCGGGAACGCCATCATGTGATGCTGGCGGTAGCCCTCGGTCATGCGGTCGCCCAGGAACGGAACCCAGGTCGCACCCCCCTCGGAGATCAGGATCTTGAGCTTGCGATGCCGATCGAGCGCACCCGACGCGACCATCTTCATCGTGGCGCGCTGGCCCGAGAACGTGGTCTCCGCGTAGTTGAGCACCGCTCCACCCGGGCCGCGGTAGGTGATGCCGATGGTCTCGCCTGCCGCGAGATCGACGGGATCCGAGCCGATGTGGAAGGCGATCACCATGTCGGCGGCTTCGCAGGCCGCCCAGAAGGGCTCCCAGTCGTCGAAGTGGTAGTCCTTCACGTAGCTCGGAGGCGCCGTCGGCAAGAACACGGCCCTGAAGCCGAGCGCCGCCGTCCGTTCGACTTCGGCCACCGCATCGTCGATCGAGAGCTGCGAGACCTGCGCCGTGGGGACCAGTCGCGGCGAGGCCTTCAGGATCTCGCTATGGGCCCAGTCGTTCGAGACCTTGATCGCCTCGCGCAGCGCCTCGGGCGTGCGGAACGAGGCGTTCCACATTCCGAGTGACGGAAACACGACCTCCCCCCAGATCCCCTCCTGATCGAGGTCCTCCAGGCGCTTCGCCACGTTCTGCGCGCCCGGCGGCCGGTGGCTCGCATCGCGGAACTCGACGAGCTTCGGATTGGGCAGCCTGCGCCGGAAGCTCTGCCCGTCGATGTGCACCGTCTCGTGCTGGCCGTCGGCATCTTTTTCGCTGCGCGGCATCAGCCTGGCAAGCCGCTCAGGTAGATTCTTCTGCCAGAGATCCTCGGGCTCGAGGAAGTGGGAATCGCCCGAGTTCGCCCAGATCTTGTCCATCTTCGTCATCTCCCGGAGCGCGTGCGACGCCCCCTGGTTCTAGCCGGCGGCGCGACTGAGCTCTTCGTCGACGCGCGCCCCGAGATCTTCGCCCAGCCATCCCTCGATCATCTCGCGCCGGCGCCGACCGACCAGCACGGCCATTTCCGCATCCCGCTCGACGATCGCCTGTGCGAGTCGCTCACGTTGAATCAGCCACTCCCGAACGCGCGCCGGTCGGTCCGCGAAGATCGCGTCCGTCGTGTGGGTCAGTCCGAACTCGTAGAGCGTGCGCAGGAACAACTCGACGGGTGGGTTCGCCGCGAGCGCGAGCAGCCGATTCATGAACTCGCTCTCGTCGCGCAGCATGCGCGCCGCCGAAGGTTCGTCGTCGGGGCCGGCAAAGCGTTCGAGCGCCGCCTCTAACTCGGCGCGTGCCGTCGCGCCCTCGCCTCTCGCGGCTCGCCGCATCGTGAACTCCAGCAGCGGGAAGGAGGCTGACACGGTCTCGCGCAGCGTGGTGCCACGCATTCGCAGGTGGAAGGCCGCGACGTCCGCGACCGCGCCGGCGTCGGGGGTGCGCGCGTAGTAGCCGCCGTTCACTCCCCGGCGCACGCGCAGCAGCTGCTCTTGCTCGAGCAGCCGCGCCGTCTGCCGAAGCGTCGGCCGACTCACGGAGAGGCGAATCAGCAGATCGTCCTCGGACCCGAGGCGGGCACCGTCGCCCGCCTGGAGGATCTCTTCGCGCAGGGCGTCCGCGGTGCGCTGGACCGCGGTTCTCGACGGTTGGTCGCGGACGGAACTCATTCAGCCTCCGGAGCGATGCTCTGCGGACCCTCTCAGTCTGAGCGACCCGAGCGGCGCGATCAACGCCCAAAGATAGCTTTTTGGAGCCGAATACGGAAAAATCGCGAAAATGAACTACATAGAGATATCTCTATCCCGCTCTCGAGCTCCTCCGCTTCGGGGGCCGAAATCCGACTCCGCAGCCGGTCAGCGCCGCGGACGGAAGCGGGGCGTCGTCATTTCGTCGTTGACGTGGTCCCAGACGATCTCGACCGGGTCTCCGATCGAGAGCGAGTCGACGTCGCACTCGATGATGTTGACCAACATGCGCGCACCGGCACCCTGGGTGCCGTCGAGCTCGACGACACCCGACGCGTAGGGAACCGCAGGGGCGAGGTCGGGATGGAGCGGATGCCGGACGACCGTGAACGAGTAGATCGTACCGGTCCCCGGAAGCTCGACCCACTCGACGTCTCGAGACTGACACTCGAAGCAGAATGGACCCGGCGGCAGACGGAACGTCCCGCACCGCACGCACCGCGGCGCGATCAGCCGATCCTGCCTTGCGGCGTCCCAGAAGGGCTGGGTCGAATCGTTCGCGTGGGTCTCCGTGAGAATCGAGGGGAAGACGCCCTGCTTGACTTCACCGAAGGCTCCTGTCTCGGCCATGATTCGTCCCTCCTCCGACTCCGACTAGCGCCTCAACAGCGCGCCGGAAACCGGCAAGCCCGCCGGCCCGCCCGTCACGAGCGCGATCTCGGCGTCCGCCACCTGGTTGACGGCCGTCCCGCGCAGCTGCTCGACCGCTTCGCGCACGTGGGTCATGCCGATGATGTAGGCCTCAGACAGATTGCCACCGTGCGTATTCACCGGAATCGAGCCCGTCCGGAAGCGGATGTTTCCATCCTCGACGAAGCGACCGCCCTCCCCGATCGGACAGAATCCGTAATCCTCGAGCTGCATGATCACCATGGGTGAGAAATGGTCGTAGAGCAGCGCCACGTCGACGTCGGCCGGACCGACCCCCGCGAGCTCGTAGAGTCGCTTCGCGACCGGCCGGTGTCCGGACGACGCGAACTCGTCGTCGGGTGTCTGGAAGTAGCGGAAGATCGCCGGGCCCCAGCGACCGCTCCCGCCATGACACGAGCCCATGATGTAGACCGGTGGCTGACGCAGGTCCTTCGCGCGCTCGGCGGAGACCGTAATGACGGCGACCGCCCCGTCGCTCTCCATCGTATAGTCGAAGAGGCAGAGCGGGTCGGAGATCATCCGCGCGTTGAAGTACTCGTCCAGCGTCAGCTCCGTTCGTCGCAACGCCGTCGGACGCGTCATGGCGTTCTCGCGCGTCGAGATGCAGACCTCCGCGAAATGCTCGCGCTTCGTTCCGTAGAGATGCATGTGGCGCTGCGCGATCTGGGCGAAGCTGTGGCCTGGAGCGAGCAGTCCGTTATTCGCCGTGAAGGCAGCCGAGGGCGGCACGCCGGCGCCACCGTAGGGACTGTCGCCACCATCGGACATCATCGCGTAGGCCAGCATGCCTCCGACGGCCGTGCCGCCAAGCCGCTTGTTCAGCTGCTGCAGCGTCATCAGACTGACCACGCAGTCCGCGAGACCCCCGTCGACCGCCGCCGCCGCGACACCGAGCGCACCCGCGCAGCCCCCACCACCGGAAGTCGTCGTCGTCGCCCAGCGGATCTCGGGCACACCGAGCGTCGCTGCGACGGTCGCGGGGTCGCAGCTGTTCGAGTAGATCGAGAAGCCGTCGAGATCGCGGATCGTGAGCCCGGCGTCCTCGAGTGCAGCGAGGATCGCCGTGCAGGCCATCGACAGCTCGCTCTCCGGATAGGATCGGCCGCGCCTGTAGTAGGGCGTCGCGCCGACGCCAACGATGGCGGCTCGGTCTTTGATGCTCATGCGTGTCCTCTACCTCCGACCGCTCCCCACGCCCCGACCCGTTCGAACTCATTCGGGTCGCGGGAAATCGTCTACCTCATCTTGCTCGTGGTAGAGGATCGCATGTTCCTTCCCAGAGCCGTCCCGAGTCATCCGGCGACTCAGCCATCTCCCGGCGCGTACCAGATCGGCGAGGTGTCGGCGCGATCCTGGGTCGTCGCCTCGACGCCCTCCGGGCGGGGAACGCCGAAGCGCGCCGCGTCGTAGGTCGTCCAGCGAGGCTTCGGGATCTCGATCACGCGCGCGGTAGTAGAACGAGTGTAGATCCGGATCGAAATCAGGATCCTGCCAGACCGCGATCAGCTGCGAAGCACCGATGACGTTGGTATAGCGCGCGGCCGACACATCGACGGTACTGCCCACCGGCTCACGGCAGCGGCCGTCGCGCCCGATCTTGCGGTCGCCGGAGACGGCCACGTCGTAGATGCGCTCGTGAAGCTCGCCGGAGGCGTCGCGCCACCCCTTGATGATCTGGATGCGGTCGAGGTGGGCGCCATCGGGGTCGCGCAGCGCGGAGAGCAGAAAGCTCGGCGCTCTGCCTTTCTGATCACGTTCGAGCTCCCCGCCCATGGGGACACCCTTCGTGTAGCCTGCTCGCGCGACGTCGGGTACCAGCGCATCCGCCTCCCCGAAGCCGAAGCCGAAGCCGCCAAAGAAGCCTACCACCATCCGCGGACCCGTCGTCGCGTAGGTCTCGCGTCGCCGCATCGCGTCGAAGAGCGCAGCCCGCGTATTCTCGCGCGCCCATACGGCTGCGTAGCCCGAGGCGACGTACCTCCATTTGAAGGGTCCGACCTCCACGTCGTCGCCCGACACGCTCTCCGGCTCGTCGCCCGACGCGGTGGCTGACTCCTTCGGTCTCCACTGGAGCTCCGAGGCACGCTCCGGGGTCGGCGCGTCGTCGCTGAACTTTCCCCAGAAGTCTTCCTCGTCGCCGGTGGCCAGCGCCGTGTGGGAATCGGTGCTTCCGATCATTCCGAACTGATACGGGTTGACCCCCGTGCGGGCCGCAACGTCCAGCCCGAGGCCGAGCGCGCCGCGGACGTACTCGTGACGGTACATCCAGTCTTCGTGAGGCTCCTCGCCGAAGCCCGCCGTCTCGTCCCAGTTCTCGTAGTCGGCGAACTCGTCGTCCGGGGACAGAAAGGGATGCGTCTCGCTGTCGCCCTTGATCTGCGTCGCCTCGACGATCGGCTCCCAGTGGCGGCGGCTCTCCGCGTACTCCCGCGAAATCGGCTTTCCGTCCGAGTCCTCCAGACCGAACATCAGACCCGCGCTCATGTTGCTGTTGTGCGGAATCGCGAGGATTCGACCGCCCGCCTCTTCCTCGTAGCGAGCCATGAAGTTCCACAATGCCTCGGGCGTGGGCCCGTCCAGAGAGCTGAAAGGCGGCATCCGGTCAGCGACTCCGCCTCCATCGCGATACACCAGGACGCGATGAAGATTGGCCGAACCCGGCATCGAGGTCCACTCGTACCCGACCAGTGCCGTGAAGACTCCTGGGCGATTGTGGCGATCCGCATTCGCTACGACTTTTTCCCAGACCACCTGCTCGTACGTCTCGATTGTTGATGAGCGCGTCCATGAACTCTTCGAAGAGCGCCTGCACCTCCCCCTTTGCGAGGAGATCCGACCAGCGCCGGCCGGTATCCGTGGAGAGCAGCGCCGGATCCTCGTCCGAGAGCCTGGGGAAGAGCCCCACGTACTCGCTGTGATCCGAGACCAACAGGAAATCGAGCGGTCGACGCAGCTGCACCCGCATGCCACCCGAGGCCACGACATCCTCACCCGCGGCGAAGCGGTAGGCCGTGTCGGGCTCGAAGCGACGGTTTCCGAAGATCCACGCATCCGGCGACCAGCTGCTGTGCACGTGGGTGTCGCCCCAGTAGACCTGCGTGGCATACGTCGCCCCCGCGTAGGGTGAGTAGCTGGGCTGCTCACCCCCGGCTTGCGACCCCGTGACCAGCGAGCCCAGCAGCGCCAACGCCACCGAAACCGACCGACCTCGCCCGGCGTTCCGATTCATGTCCGCCCCTTTCGAGTGAGGACCGGGTCTCCGCGCCTCTCTTCACTTGACGATCTGGATTCGGTCCGGGTAGGCGCCATCGGGGGCACGCACTTCGGATGAGCTCGACTCGCCGGAAGCGGCTGCACGGCGCGGTTCTGACCCGCTATTTCTCTGCCGCTTTGGACGCGTTCTCGTAGGACTCTTTGTCCACGACGATCAGCTCGCGGTAGTTCCCGAGCATCTGCCAGGTGCCAGTGAAGCCCTTCGGTACCATCAGCGAATCTCCTGCAACGAACGCCTGCACCTGACCATCCGCGTCCGTCAGAATCAGCTTGCCGCTCAGTACCATCACGAACTCATCGACGGGGAACGGCTCGACGATGGCGTGTGTGCCCGGATCATCTTCAAAGACTTCCACGATCAGCTCTTTGCCCGAGTAGAGAAAGTCTCCGCGCGGTCGGTGACTTCCTTCGAGAAGGTTCTCGGGAGCGAGGAAGGGCTCTCCCGCCGTGAGATCTACACCGGCGAGTTTGTCGGCATTCATTCTCACCGGGGAGGGCGCCGTTTGGACCTTGACCGCTTCCTTCGCGCTTCCTTTAGCTTCTTCCGCCGCAGCGGGCCCAGCAACCAACAGCACCGAACACAGCGCGAGTCCCATGCATCCGATTCGCCCAACTCGCCGAGTGAAGGAGTCCTCATTCGCCAGGCGAAGAGTTGCGGGTGTGTAGAAGCTCATTGCAGCCATTGCTCGTTCCTCGTTCTGTTGGGCAAGCCGCAGCTGCGGGGCTCGTTGTCCGAAAGCGCCAGCACGAGCGCTTTCGGGGAGGATCTCATCTGCGCGGATTGCACTGACGCCTGCGACCACCGTTAAAGATATATATAATATAGATGATTTGACGAAGCCAGCATCCGGCCTCGGTCAGTCGGGCCGGACGGAAATCGATTGGGAGCAGCAATGAATCTCGAACGGCTTCACGTAGTCGTGATCGGCGTCCTGCTCGTACTTCTTGCAACCGTGGGCACCGGATGCACCGATGGCGTGGACGAGAAGCCAGCGCCCCGGGTCGCCTCGGACACCACGGACTGGGAGTTGCTCGGCAATTCTCCCGACATGCAGCACCACTCGGGCCTCCGCCAGATCAACACCGAGACGGTGTCGGACCTGGGGCTCGCCTGGGCGGTCGATCTCCCTACCCGGGATGGGCTGGTCGGCAACCCTCTGATCAGGAATGGACGCATCTTCCAGAGCGGATCGGAGAGCCAGGTCTTCGCGAACGACCTGAAGACGGGTGAGCTGCTCTGGACGTATGAGCCGCTCGCGAACAGGCCGCCGGGCTCGTTTCTGGAAACCTGGATGAGGAGAAAGAATCGTGGGGTCGCGCTCTACGAAGACCTCGTCATCGTCGGAACGTCGGACTGTCGACTCGTCGCAATCGATCAAGCGACCGGCGTCGCGCGATGGGAGGCCGAAACCTGCGATCGCGAGCGGGACTACACGATCACCGGTGCGCCTCGCGTCGGCGGTGGCAAGGTCTTCATCGGCAATTCCTGCGGTGATCTAGGCCTCAATCGCGGACATGTGGATGCCGTTGATGCCAAGACTGGCAGACACCTGTGGCGCTTCTACACGGTTCCGGGCGACCCGAGCCAGCCTCAGGACAGTGAACTCTATGAAACGGCGGCGAAGACCTGGGGCGAAGGGTGGTATGAGAAGACCAGGGGCTGCGGCAGCGTCTGGGATGCCATGGTCTACGACCCCGAATCGAACCAGCTCATCATCGGGACCGGCGCGCCCGCACCGGATGATCCTACGAAACGCGGCAAGGACGCGGGCGACGAGCTCTTCACGAGTGCCGTCGTCGCCCTGGATGCCGAGACCGGTACGTACCGTTGGCACTTCAGCCAGGTGCCGGGCAACGGATGGAACTACGAGCCCGCGGTCGGGCTGATGTTGGCCACCGTGCCGATTGCGGGTCGAGACACGCGTGTCGTCCTCAGCGTGCCGAAGAACGGCTTCGTCTATCTCTTCGACGCGAAGACGGGCGAGTTCATCTCGGGTCGCAACTACGTGCCGGTCAACTGGGCCAAGGGCCTCGACGACGAGACCGGGCGACCGATCTTCGACCGTGCTGCACGCTATTGGGAAGCGGCCGACGGCGAGCCCACGATCATCCTTCCGAGCGACGGAGGTGCGCATGACTGGACCGCTCTGGCATTCGACCCTGAGAAGAACGTGCTCTACATCCCCTCGGTGACGATGCCCGAACGGCTCGAGCGCAAGGACAGTGGGGACTACAGCTACGACTATCGGCACGGCAGCCAGGGCGATCCGGATTGGCAGGCGTTCGCGGAACTCGTTGCGTGGGATCCGGTCACCCAGAGCGAGGTCTGGAGGCAGCGCCATGGGTTGCCACTGAACGGCGGCGCGTTGCACACGGCGGGCGGACTCGTCTTCCAGGGGACGGCCGAGGGTTACCTGAACGCGTACGACGCGGTCTCCGGAGAGCAGCTGGGGTCGTTCGCAGCCGGCGGCGCCATTCGAGCTGCGCCGTCGACGGTCATGGCGGGGGGTCGCCAGTACATCATCGTGCCGACGGGTGCGCCTTCCACATCTTCGGCCTCGTCCGGATTGACGGACTACAGCTCGACGAAGGCGTCGCGCAGCCGGCCACGGTTGTTGGCCTTCGCGTTGGGAGGCGACGCACCGACGCCCGAATGGGCGGTCCCGCTGACCTTTCCGAAACCCCCGGTCGACCGATATCCAACGGAAACGGCGGCGATGGGGGAAGCCATCTTTGAAGCTGCGGCATGCGTGGGATGCCACGGATACGGCGGCCAATCAGTCGGGGGCTCGGCACCGGACCTTCGGACGCGCCTGCCTGCGAACCTCGACTATCTGAAAGCCGTGTTGGGTGGAGCGCTCGCCCCGCGGATGCCGAAGGTACAGCTGGACGACGCGAGTACGGAGGCGCTCTACGGCTACCTGGTCAACACCGCCTGGCGCGCGTACGAGGATGGCAATGCGCATCCACGCGCGGTCGGCCGGGACTGATCCCCTGGGGCTGGCGCCGTCAAGATCCTTCCCCGCGGATAGGAGTTTCAAGCCGCGTTTTCGGCACAACCGATATCGACGCTTCTGACAAATATGCCCCCGTCGGGGAGGAAACGTCCCTTACTGGGCCCTTGAACACGCCGAATGTTAGGTATGAAGAGTGCGCCTACGCCTACCGGAAGCGTTCCACCAGCGCGGTCACCAACTCGTCCCCAGCGCTCCAGAACTCCTTCTCGCCGTCGCCGTCGGCCCGGGGCCAGGTCGAGTAGAGGGCGACGACGATCCCAGCCTCAGGCGCCACGCGGAGGATCTGGCCGTGGATGCCGTAGCCGCTCAGGTCGCGCTCGTCGTTGCCGACGCCCCACCAGAACGAGCGGTAGTAGGGCGAAAGGCCCGGTACCACTGCTTCGGCCGGCCAGCTCGGGTCGCCCTGCTGTCCATGCAGGTCGGCGATGAACGCCGCCGGAACGACCTGCTCACCGAAGGCGCGGCCGTCGTTCAGCACCAGCAATCCCACGCGGCCGAGATCCCGCAGCGTAGAGCTCATCCCATGATCGGCCAGCGCGAAGCCGCCGCTGTCGACCGTAATGTTCGCGTCGAACTCAGCACCCATCGGCTGCCACACATACGTCGAGATCAGCTCGGCCAGAGGCCGCCCCGTGACGGCTTCCAGCACCCATGCGATTACATCGGTCGACCCAGACCGATAGCTCCATTTGCCGACCTTGCTCTCGTCGCGGCCGATGGTGGGCAGAAATGCGTGAAGTCCGCGCGGCACGTTGTCGGGGCAGTAATCTGCATCGGTCCACCCGATCGCACAGTCCTGCAAACGGAATGTGGTCGTGAAGTCGGGATAGACCTCCGTGTAGGCTGAGCCGTCACGCATGTCGAGGACCGTCTGCAACGAGTCGGGGCCCCAGCCGCTCTTCGCGAGGGCGGGCACGTAGTGCGAGACCGGCTTCGAAAGATCGATGCGGTCTTCCTCCGCCAACTTGCCGGCGACGAGTCCGACCACCGACTTCGACACCGAGTTCATCAGGTGCGGCTTCGCTTCGGTGGCGTGGCCGTAGTATCGCTCGAACACGATCTTGCCGTCCTTCAGGATCAGCAGTCCGTCGATGTACTGACGGTCGACGAATTCGGCGACGGATTGCGTCCGCCCTGCGAACGGAACCGTGAAATCGTCGACGTAGTCCGCGCTGCGTTTGAGGACGAGCACACGGCTGGCGTCGTGCTCGATATTGGCAGTCGGCAGGACCTCGCGCATGTGACTGAACGCCCAGCGGTTACGCGGCCCGAACTGGAAGTTGGCGAGCGTCAGCGCATCCGGCCGGCCTCCCCCCTCGATCCCGGTCGCGGGCGCCGCGGCGGCGGTCACGACCAAGACCAACAGCATCGCGATCTTGTTCATCGACGAATTCCTCGTCATTCGGGTTTTCCTCGTTCGGCGCATGCCGCGCAGGGGCGCGCACTCGCAGCCTCGATCCACAAACGATCACGCGGCGCGAGCCCGTCCGCGGGTGTCATCCGCTCTTACATAAAGTTAACTTATCTAGATAATAGAGAAGGGCATCGGCCATGGCACATCGAGTCGTCTCAGTGGGAACGGGCAACACCGGTGTCCACGCACTGCGGGGGGTGATCGAGCACCCCGAGCTGGATCTGGCGGGCCATTGGGTACACAGCGACGACAAGGCGGGCAGAGACGCCGGCGAACTCTGCGACCTTCCGCCCACCGGCATCGCCGCCACCCAGGATCTCGGCAGTCTGCTGGACCTGAAGCCCGATTGCGTCCTCTACATGAAGGCCGACCCGGAGCTATCGAACCCGACTCTTCCGGACTCCTGGGGCGAGCGACTCGTCGACGAAATGCGCCAGATCCTCGAGCGAGGCATCAACGTCGTCACGACCTCGGTGTGCTCGCTCACGTACCCTTCCATCTGGGGTGACGCGTTCCGCCGGAAGCTCGAGGAGAGCTGCCGGATGGGCGGTACCACCTTCTGTTGCATCGGCATCGAGCCGGGGTTCATGGGCGACGAGCTGCTGCTCACACTCAGCAGCTTGTCGCTGAACATCGAAACGGTTCGCTGCCAGGAGATCCTCGACTACAGCACCTACGACGATGCCGCGACGATCCGGTTCCATGGCTTCGGCATCCCGTCGCCATCGCAGGAAGTCGTAGACGCCAGGGCCGCTCACCTCGGCACCATGTGGTGCCCGGCCGTGCTGATGACCGCCGACAAGCTGGGCGTTCAACTGGATGGGCCGCCGACGTGCATCTACGAGACGGTGACGACGGAAGAGGATGTCCAGATCGCAGCCGGCACCATCGAGGCCGGCACCGTCGGGGGCATCCGTTTCGAAATCACCGGCACCGTCGACGGTGAACCGCGCATCTTCCTGGAGCATGTGACTCGTATTCGTCCCGACATCGCGCCCCACTGGGCGTCGCTGGATCCCGGTGGGTTTCGAGTCACGATCAAGGGTGATCCGTGCGTTACGACCGATGTCGCCTTCACCGCGGACGGCGGCAACGCCTGCGTGCAGGCCTGTCTGGGAACGGCCGCCCGCGCGGTGAATTCCATTCCACTGGTTTGTGCAGCCCCGACAGGTGTGACGCACTCGATGGATCTGGCGCCGCGCATCGTCGGCAAGGGCCAGATGCGCGGCGCTCCGAGCGGGGGATACAAGGAGGTCTCATGAGACTCGTCGGACGCATTCTCGGGTGGGGCGCGGGGCTCCTCGTCGCCGCGATCCTCGCGGTGTACGCGCTCGGCCCCATCGATTTCGTCCCGGGCATGCGGCTCGGTGGCCAGGAGAGTCCCCCTCCGGCGAGCTGGGCGACGGTCAATACGGAAGACGAGATTCGGGTCGCGACGCAGGGCGCGCTGCCCTGGGTGGTCCGCATCTGGTACGCCGGAACGGACGACGGCTTGTACGTCTTCGGTTGGCGCGAGTCGCGCTGGTTCAGCCGGATCGAGGCGACACCCGAGGTGTGGGTCCGGATCGGCGACACGAGCTACGCGGTGCGGGCCGTGCCCGTCGAGGCGAAGTCGGAAAACGACGCCGTGATCCAAGCCTA
This sequence comes from Myxococcota bacterium, assembly GCA_965223565.1. Taxonomy (GTDB): domain Bacteria; phylum Myxococcota_A; class UBA9160; order UBA9160; family UBA4427; genus UBA4427. The sequence goes on from CBDCWV010000017.1 coordinate 685,811, forward strand.
CCGCGAGAAATACGACCGCTACCTCGACCCCGAAACCGCTGGTCAGGCGATGGCGGACGCGACCCGAGAGCTCTTCGACGACGCGAGCCGGGCCCGCACCTATCAGCTCCTGCGGCTCGAACCTTCGCGCTAGGACCGGCCGTCAGGCGACCGGTCGGTTTTCTCTGTTGGCGAGTTCAGGGTCGCAGGACCGCCTTGATCACCCTGCCCTGCTCGGTGTCGTCGACCGCCTTGTTGATGTCCTCGAAGTCGTAGTACGTGATCAGCTTGTCGAAGGGGAAGCGCCCCTGTTTGTACAGGTCGATCAGCCGCGGAATGAACACGTCGGGGACACTGTCGCCCTCGATGATGCCGCGCAGGCTTCGGCCGAACAGGATCCCGTTCATGTCGATCGGGCACTCGGTCCCCGCCGGCGAGACGCCGATCAGCCCGCAGACACCCGTCAAGGTCAGTGAATCGACCGCCTGGCGGAGGACCTCGGGCTTTCCCGTGCACTCGAGCGAGTAGTGGACGCCGCTCTCCCTGATCTCGTGGATGGCTTCGATCGGATCGGCCTGCGTCGGATCGATCGCGTGGGTCGCCCCCAGCTCACGCGCCAGATCGAGGCGCGAGACGTTGGGATCGACAGCGATGATCGCGCCACAGCCGGCTACGCTCGCCCCCAGCACGGCGGCGAGTCCCACCGAACCGCAGCCGAAGATCGCGATCGTCGAGCCCGGTCGAGGGTTGAGCGAGTTCATGACCGCGCCGGCTCCGGTCTGGATCCCGCAGCCGAGCGGCCCGAGCAGCTCGAGCGGCACGTCGTCCGAAACCTTGACCGTGTTGCTCTCGCTGGCGAGCGCGTAGGTCGCGAACGACGACTGGTTGAAGAAGTTGCCGTGGATGACCTCGTCGCCCTTGCGCAGCGTCGTGGAGCCATCCGATCGTGCGGCGGTAAAGTTGCAGCCGTAGAGGTCGAGGCAGTACCCCGGATTGTGCTCGAGGCAGGGCTCGCAGCTTCCGCAGGACAGATAGCTGAGGACGACCGGGGCACCGGGCTTCACCTTGGTGACCGCCTCTCCGACGCGCTCGACGATGCCCGAACACTCGTGGCCAAAGACGCACGGCAGGGGGACCGGGAAGTACTGATCCCGGCACACGAGATCCGTGTGGCAGACCCCCGCTCCCACGACACGCACGATGAGCTCGTCGCCGCGCGGCGCCTCGAGCTGCAGATCCTCGATCAGAAATCGTCCCGACGTCTCGCGCACCACGGCGCCTCGAATCTCCATGCTTCTTCCTCACCCTCGTTTCCGCTCACGGCGTCGCCGACGATCCGCTCGGTTGGCGCGTTGCGGCGGAGCACTCCAAATCGATGGATAAGTTATACTATTTGCTCTCGATCGTAGCGACGGAGACTTGGACTTGACGATGCAATCCCGCTTCATCGCGCTGTGGACGGCGGCAGCGGTGCTCGCCCTTCCCGTCACAGCGCCGGCCGCCGACCCAGACCCGGCGAGCTATCCCGCTCTCTCGACCGAGCAGATGGGCCACGTCCGCCACATGATCAACCTGGCGAACCAGCTCGACGGCGACTTCTCCCTGATGGGCGAGATGGACCCCGTCTACTACATGAGCTTTCACGCGTATCAGTTCCAGTTCGCCTTCGCAGCCTACGCATTGGCGAGTGCCCACTACCACTACACGCCCGCCCATCGCGATCTCTACCAGAAGGCATCCGCCCGGTTGATCAAACGGATTATCTACAAGGACGTGTGGGACTACTGGGCGCACACCAGCAAGTTCGACCTGACGGACCGCACCGAGACCGAGGACGGCGGCGAGATCATGGTCAACTACTCCGAGGAGGACTGGTACGGCTGGATCGATCCCATCATCAAGAAGAACATCATGTACAGCGGCCACCTCCTGCAGATGGTGGGCCTCCACGAGATGCTCTTCGACGACCACCGCTACGACGAGCCTGGCTCACTCACGTTTCGCTTCGCGCCGGTCGAGTTCGGGCAGGGCGCGATCGAGATGAAATACGATCACGACCGGCTGACGAAGGTCATCCACGAGCAGTTCGTGGAGGATCGGTTTCGCGGAATCGAGTGTGAACGCAACGCCGTCTACGCCGAGTGCAACCAGCATCCGATCCTCGGCCTCATGCACTACGACTTCAAGCACGGCACCGACCTCTCGCCCGAAGTCCGGCGAGAGTTCAAGAAGACGATCGAGAAGCGGCACTACGTGAGCCCCGAGACGCACACGACGATGTACTTCCTGAAGGTCAAGCAGGACGAGGTCGTCCCCGCGACCTACGCGTGGGCGGACGGCTGGAACGGCCACGCCCAGCACGCCTGGGACAAGGAATACATCGAGAGCCTCTACCCGCATCAGCGCGAGCGCTACATCCCGTCGATGCTCCGAGGGTGGCCCTTCGAGAACATGGGCTGGACGGGATCCTTCGACTTCGGTTGGTTCGCCCTGCTCGCCTCCGAGGTCGGCGACAGGGAGACGGTCCAGACGATGACCGACTATGCCGATGCGCACTTCGAGCCGACCTGGCTGGACGGGGGCTACTACTATCCGAGCACTCCGGACTACGTGTGGAACTTCTATCGGGACTGGAAGGGCACCATCCAGAACGTCGGCCCCGCGACAGGCAACGTCCTGGTCGGCTTCGCGCGCATCAACCCGAAGGACGGACTCTGGGAGATCTACAATCGCCCCTGGGAGGAGTCGCACTTCGCGGAGCCGTTCATCACGGACGTCGAGTACCTCGAAGCGAGTGTCACGCAGGCCGTCTACGACGCGGAGAAGGACGCCCTGATCGTGACCCTCGCGCCGGGTCCCGTGAAGAGCGAAGCCACGTCTTTCACGGTCCGCCAGCTGGATTCGGCGAAGACCTATTCGCTGATCAGGGACGGCGAGGACCTTGGCGAGATCAGCCGTAGCGGAGGCTCCGCGTTGCCGCGGACCGAATGGCAAACCGACGGTTCGCTTCGAATCACCACCGGGTTGGACGAGCCGCACTCCTTCGTTCTGAAGGCAGAGTCGACCCACGTTGCGACGCGCTAGCGGCCACGGCTCCAGACGGAGACCCGAGGGAGAGGTCGTGTGGAGCGTGCGTAGAGTCGTGCAAAGTCTGATCGCGATTGCGATCGGATCGACCGCAGCTGCTTGCGGGGAAGGCGACACGGCCCGGCCCGTCAGCGACGAGATCTCGCACGAGCAGGTGCGACGATACCTGCTCGATCATCCAGAGCTCGTTCTCGACGACCCCGAAATCAGGAGCTCGATCGATCGCGCCCGCTCGAAGCGCGAGCAGGAGATCGCTGCTTCGTGGCGCGAATCCGTTCTCGAAGAAGGATCCGATCTCTTGAACTCGCCGCTGACGCCCTCTTCCGGCGAGGCGAGCGCGGCAGTTACGATCATCGCCTTCTACGACTATCAATGCCGCCCTTGCATCGCCAGCCATCCAGAGCTCGAGCAGGTGAGAGCAACGGAGGCGAACGTCCGCATCGTCTTTGGCCAGCTCCCGATCTTCGGCAGCCACTCGACCATGGCCGCACGAGCGGCCATCGCGGCGAATCGGCAGGGTCGCTTCGACGGCTTGCACGCCGCCCTGATGACGGCGAACGCTCGTCTCGACATGGATGCGATCTACGCCACGGCAGCCGAGGTCGGGCTCGATGTCGAGAAGCTACGGACCGACATGCGCGATCCCCAGGTCCTTCAGTACCTGGAAGAGATCCGACACCTCGCGGAGGAGCTTGGCGTGACGGGCACGCCCGCATTCGTCATCGGAGACCAAATCCTGTTCGGCGGGACGACGGCAGACGAGCTCAAAGCGGAGCTCGGCCGCCAGCGCGCTCGGGGTCACCAACACGCTCGGGGCCACCCGCCCACTCAGGGTGGAGCATGAGCGTCGCGAGCGCTGACGATCGACGAGGCGTATGCGCGGAGCGCGACTTCGCGGCGTCGAGAAACGCGGCGGAAGAGTAGGACCGGGAGGCAGGGTCATGACCAGATCGCAGCAGGATGACGAAGTGACGAACGACGGCATCGACAGCGACGCCCGCGACCACGCGCTCGGGTTGGACAGGCCCATCGAGCGCCGCGACTTCCTGCAGGGCGCGGCGGTTTCCCTGGCGGCGGCCGTGGGCGGTCTGGTTCCCAACCGGGCCTTCGGCGCGGGGCCGGAGGTGACTCCGGAGGTCAGTCGAGCAGCGCAGGACCAGCCGAACGACTACCCGCCGACCCGAACGGAGATGCGCGGTAGCCATCCCGGCTCGTTCGAGAGCGGCCACGCGATCAGGGACGATCCGGGCTTCCTGACCGAAGCCGAGGATACCGGCGAGCACTTCGATCTGATCGTCGTCGGTGGGGGCATCAGCGGCCTCGCTGCGGCGCACTTCTACCGCAAGGCTGCAGGGCCCGACGCCAAGATCCTCGTGCTGGACAACCATGACGATTTCGGCGGCCACGCCAAGCGAAACGAGTTCCAGGTCGACGGCAAGCTGCTGATTGCGAGCGGCGGAACCGCCACGATCGAGAGCCCGACTCCCTACAGTCCGGTCGCGGACGGACTCCTGAAACATCTCGGCATCCATCCGGAGAAGCTGGCGAAGGAAACGTACGATCCCGATCGGGACCGGAAATTCCATCTCGGTTCCGGCGTGTTCTTCGACAAGGAGACTTTCGGCGAGGACAAGTTCGTTCCGCGGACCGGCGGGTACGAAATGTCCGCCGAAGACACGGAGAAGTTCCTGGCACAGGCGCCGCTGAGTGACGCCGCCCGCAACGACATCCTCGCGATCGAAACCGGATCCACCGACTACATGGCGGGCTTGTCGGCCGACGACAAAAAAGATCGCCTGTCACGAATGAGCTATGCCGACTACCTGCTGAAGGTCGTGAAGGCCGATCCGGATGTCATTCCCTTCTACCTACGTGCGACTGACGCGTATTGGGGTTGCGGGATCGATGCCATTTCCGCCCTGGATTGCTGGGGCATCGGATTGCCAGGCTTCGACGGCCTGAAGCTGCCGCGCACGGCGACGAAGCGAATGGGCTACACGCCTGGAAAGCAGCTCGAAACGGGAGGTTCCTATTCCTATACGTTTCCCGATGGGAATGCGTCGATCGCGCGCCTGCTGGTTCGCGACCTGATTCCAGCCGCGGTGCCGGGTACGACCGTCGAAGATTCGATCGCCGCACGCGTGGACTATTCCAGGCTCGACCGCAGCCGCCAGGGGGTGCGTATTCGGCTGTCCAGCACGGCCGCACGCGTGATGAATACGCGCGAAGGGAACGTCGAGGTCAGCTACCTGCGCGGCGGCAGAGCGTACAAGGTCAAGGGCAGGAAGAGCGTACTGGCTTGTTGGAACATGATGATTCCCTTCATCTGCCCGGAGCTGCCCCAGGCCCAGAAAGACGCTCTTCGCTCTCTCGTCAAGACGCCGTTGGTCATCACCTCGGTGGCGCTCACCAACTGGCGAGCCTTCGCGAAAATGGGCGTTGGATCCATCGGATGTCCCGGTGGCTACCACTCGAGCATCCGCCTGGCACCCTCGATGGACATCGGTGACTACCACAGCGCGAAATCCCCGGACGAACCGATCATGGTGCAGATGATCCGGACACCGGCCAAGCCCGGTCTCAGCGAACGCGAGCAGCATGTCGCCGGCCGCCATGAGCTCCTCGCGACGCCCTTCTCGAAGTTCGAGCGCGAAATCCGGGACCAGCTGAATCGCGCCCTCGGCTCTGGCGGATTCGACGCGGCGCGTGATATTGCCGGGATCGCCGTCAACCGCTGGCCGCACGGCTATGCGCCCGAGTACAACTCGCTCGTCGATCCGGACGAAGGCCTGCCGCTCGCGACGGCGCGAGCACGTCGCGGGCCGATCGCGATCGCGAACGCAGACAGCGGCGGGGGCGCCTGGACCGATGTCGCAATCGATCAGGCACACCGCGCCGTGACGGAACTGCTGGACGCCGAAAGCGCCTGATTCAACCGCAACGGCAGAGGAGTTCAGCGTATCCTGGGCCGGGATCCAGCGCGGTCCCAGGAGCCCTTCTGGTTCTCGTCCAGACGAACATGCTCCGCGTGAGCTCTGCCCCGTTCGGTGGGGCGACGGCGAATGACCTCATCGCGGCGCTCGACCGACAGCGCGCTCGCGCCACATGATGAGACCCGCCGCACGCCAGCGTGATGCCGAAATTCATCTCGCCCCCCCTCACGACCCCGGCATCTCGAGCGTCTCTTCGTCGAGCGCGTAGTAGCGGATCGCGTTGTCGCAGAGGATCTTTCGTCGGCTCTCTTCGGTCAGATCCGGCAACCCCATGAAGGTGTCGACCGCATGCGGGTAAGCCGAGTCGGGATGCGGGAAATCCGTCGAGAAGAGGATGTTGTCGTCGCCCACTGCTTCGACCACGTGCGATACCAGCTTCTCGTCGGGCTCGGTCGAGATGAAGCACTGGCGCTGGAAGTACTCGCTGGGCATCGCCTGGAGATCCGGAGCGTCGTGCCACCCCACCAGCTCCACGTGCTCGTCCATGCGGTAGAGCCAGTACGGCAGCCACGAGCAGCCGGATTCCATGAACGCGACCCGGAGCGTCGGAAACCGATCGAAGGTGCCACTGCTGATCAGCGACAACATCGCCATCTGCTGCTCCATCGGATGGCAGCAGCTGTGCCAGGTCAGGAAGTCGGAGAAGCGGTCTGCACCCGTGGAAGGGAGCACGGCACCCAGCCCTTCGTGCAACGAGAGCGGAGCGTTGCGTTCCACGAGGGCGGCATACAGGGGGTCGTAGGCCGCATCCCCGAGCATCCGTCCATTGATCGGGTTGGGCCGCACCCAGAACGCGCGCATGCCCATCTGCCAGGCGTCGTCCAGTGCCTGGATCGCCAGATCGACGTCGAAGATCGGAAGCGGTGCAGCGCCCACCACGCGCCCACCCGATTGCTCGCTGTACTCGGTCATCCAGCGGTAGTAGGCCATGCACATCGCGGCCGCGAGCGCGGGATCGATCCCGTCCACCCAGGACGCGTAGAGGTGGTCGTAGGTGATGCTGAGGTCGACGCCTTCGGTGTCCATCCCCGCGACGACGCTCGGCGGGTCGAAATTCGTTTCGGCCATGGCGCCGAAGCGCTCGAGGATGTCCTCTTCGGTGAATCGCAGCGCACCGAGGATCTCCGGCGTGACGGTCGACGTCGGGCGACCATCGACGAAAAGCGCGCCATCGGAGATGTCGATCCGGTCGCGAAACTTCGGGTCGATGTAGTCGCGCCACAGTGTGACCGGCGGCATGGTGTGGCCATCCGCATCGATGACTCGAATCCCGTTCTTCATCGTGCCTTCTCCTCTACGCGGATCAGTCGACCACCGCCGCGCCGTGGCGTAGTAATCTCCCCGGAAGCGGACCCGATGCATCCAGCGCGTCGACGCCGTCCTCGCGGATCACCGTGCCATTCACGACCACCGCCTTGATGCCCCGCGCGTCGGCGATCAGACGATCGGCCGCCGCAGGCAGGTCGTTCACCCGTCGAAGGGCGCTCGCCGACACGATATCGGGGTCGAAGACCACGACGTCGGCGGGACGCCCCTCCGCCAGGAGTCCCCGGTCGGTGATGCCCGCCACCTCGGCGGCTCGGCTGGTGAGCATCCGGACGGCGTCCGGCAGCGATAGTGTGCCCTTTTCGCGAACCCAATGGCCCAGCAGATGCGTCGAGAAGCAGGCGTCGCAGAGCTGACTGGCGTGAGCGCCCGCGTCGGAGAGCGCCAGCACCACGTGGGGGTCGCGCAAGAGCTCCTCGACCTCGTCTTCGTCGTCGTTCATCATCGCCAGACTCGCGCGCATCGTGAGGTCGCTCGCCAGGGCGAGATCGAGAAACAGGTCCACCGGATCCGTACCGCGCTCACGCGCCACTTCGGCCACCGGTCGATCGAGCAGCGCTCGCTCCCCCGGCACGTGAGTGAAGCTGGTTCGCTCCCAGAACGACGTACCTCGCTTCTCGTCGAGCTCTCGCACGCAGTCCCTTAGTCGCTCGCGAAACTCGGCGTGTCCATAGGCCGCCTTCCGCCCTTCCCTGTCCAGACGGCCCAGCTCGGCGAAGACCGGCATGCTCTCGAGAGGAAAGGGCTCCCCGAGGTCGTACTCGAACCGCAAGGGTCGACAGCTGACCTGGGGAATCACGTCGACCCCCTCGGACTGCAGCTCGGCCGTTCTCGCCAGAAGCGCACGATGGGAACCGGGGCCGAACAGGCCGGCCAGCAAGGCGGTCCATGTCACCGTTCGACCGCTCTCGAGCGCGAGCGCTCGCAAGTCGCCGAGAAAGTCACCGGGAGCGACCGTCATCTGCAGAATGCCCCGCCCGGTCTCGCCGAGCGCCCGCGCCAATGCCTTGAACTCGTCGGCGTCCGCGAAGACGCTCGGAACCGGCTTCCCATCGAAGCCGATATGCGCCTCCGTTCCCGAGCTCGCAAAGCCGAGCGCTCCGGCGTCGATGGCCTCTCTCAGAAGCCGGCACATGGCCTCGATCTCGTCCTCGGTGGCATTCCGCTCGACGGCCTCCTCACCCATGACGAACAGGCGCATGGGCGTGTGCCCGACGTATGCGGCCACGTTGACGGCGACGCCCCGCTGTTCGATCGCCTCCAGATACTCGGCGAACGACTCGAAGGGCCAGTCGGTCCCCAGGCCTTCGCGCAGCGCCTCGAGGCTCATGCCCTCGACCTTCTGGAGTGTTCGCAGGATCAGGTCCCGATGTTCGGGTCTCGTGGGTGCGACGCCGAAGCCGCAGTTGCCCATGACGACCGTGGTCACGCCGTGCCAGGGCGAGACGCTGAGCATGCGGTCCCACAGGATCTGGGCGTCGTAGTGGGTGTGGATGTCCACGAAGCCCGGGCAGACGACATGTCCCTCGGCGTCGAAGGTCTTCGCCGTCGTGCCACCGACGTCGCCGAGCGCCGCGATCCGACCCTCGCGGATGCCGACGTCAGCCCGGAAGCCAGGCTGGCCGGAGCCGTCGATGATGGTGCCACTGGTGATGGTGAGATCGAAGTCGGTCATCGCGACCTCCTGGTCTCGACTACTGACCGAAGCCAGCCACCCTCGGGAAGCGCGCGCCGTCGCGGCCCGCCTGCAGGGGACCGTAGGGAGTGCCGCGCTCGCTGCCAGGGACAATCCGCGGCCGCTCGAATCAGTGTGGCTCCCATCGCGCTTCCTCCTGCGCCTCCACGGAGACGCCTACTCCCCAGCCAGAGCAGCCTCCAGATCCTGGGGCGTCTTGCTGTGTTTGTCGAAGAGCTGCTCGAATCCTCCGGGAAGATCGGCGAGCGACCAGGCGCTCTCCTTCTCCAGCGCAGCCACCGGGCCCCATCCCTGGGCCAGGGCCAGATACCCGCCACGGATCAAGAACACCTGCCCGGTGACGCCGGCCGTCGCGTCGCTCGCCAGATAGGCGACCAGCGGGGATACGTTGTCCACCGCCATCGGATCGAACGAGCCGTCGAGAGCGGCCTCTTGACCGGGCGTGAACCGGGTCCGCCCCCTCGGCGAGATGGCGTTGACCGTCACCCCCATGGACTCGAGCTCTCGCGCCATGATGAGCGTCATGGACGCAACGCCGCCCTTCGCCGCGCCGTAGTTGGCCTGCCCGGGATTCCCCCAGAAGGCAGCTTCGGAGGTCGTGTTGATGATGCGCCCGGAGACGGGCTCGCCGGCCTTCACCTGCCCGCGCCAGTAGTGCGCCGCATGGCGGGAGGGGACGAAATGCCCTTTCAGGTGCACGCGAACCACCTCGTCGAACTCCTCTTCGGCCATGTTGAAGGACATGCGGTCACGAAGGATCCCCGCATTGTTGACGAGGATGTCGAAGCGTCCGAAGTGCTCGAGCGCGTCGTCGATCAGGCTCTGGCCACCCTCCCAGTCGGCGCAGTCGGCGTAGCTGGCCGCAGCGATCCCGCCCGTGGCCTCGATCTCGGCCACCACCTCGTCCGCCGGACGCTCTTCGGAGGCCAGGCCGGCGACCGTCACGCCGGGATCGTTGACCAGGACGGCGGCGCCTTGCGAAGCGAGCGTGAGTGCATGGCTGCGTCCCAGCCCGCGCCCGGCACCCGTGATGATCGCGACTCTTCCATCGAGAATGCCCATCTCCGACTCCTTCATCCCCCGCCGAAACGCGGCGTCGTACGTCGACCCGTGAAGTTCATTCCGTGACCTCGACCCACGCGTTGGTGAGTACGGGCGTACCCCGCTCCCGTGTCTCGGTGCCGATCAGAACCCGCTTGCCGTCGCGCCAGAGCGAGACCTGGATCGTCTCGCCGGGAAAGACCGGCTTGGCGAATCGACCTCGGTAGCGCGCCACGCGCGCGACGTCTCCGTCGAGCAGCTCGTCGACCACCGCCTTGCAGATCATGCCGTAGGAGCACAAGCCGTGGAGAATCGGTCGGTCGAAGCCGGCCTTTCGCGCCGACTCCGGATCGACGTGATAGGGATTCTTGTCCCCCGAGAGGCGATAGATCTGCGCCTGCTGCGGCAGCACCGGTACGTCGGCGACGCGATCAGGCGCGCGATCCGGCAAGGTCGCCTCGTTCTTCGGACCGGGCTCCCCGCCGAAACCGCCCTCGCCGCGAGCGAACAACGACCAGACGTTGGTGAAGAGCTCCCGATCCGTATCGACACATCGCGTACTCACCGAGATCTCGATGACCGCTCCCGTGCCCCGATCGTAGATACCGGAGATCCTCGATTCGGATCGCACCGAGGCCGCCCTCGGAATCGGACCGTCGAGGGCGATCTCGTGCTCGCCGTGGACGATGGCGAACGGCTTGACGTCGATCCCCGGAGCGCCGAGAGCACTGCCGGCGGTATCGAAGACCGGAATCACGGCGAAGGTCGGCAACACCTTCAGATTGGGCTCGAGGGTGTATTGCAGCTCGGACTCGTCCGTCCAATTCGCGCCGGCCCCCAAACCCAGGTGGTAGAGAATCACGTCGTCCTCCTTCCAGGAGAACTCGACGGGGGGGAACTCGGCCGCCATAGCCTTGTCGACATCGAAGGGCATCTGCGCCTCCCTTATCTAGATCTTTCGCTCGCGACCTTCCCAGTAGGTCTCACGGAGCTTGCGCTTGTAGAGCTTCCCGTTCGCGCCCCGCGGCATCTCGTCGATGAAGTCGATCGAGCGCGGCAGCTTGTAGCGGGCAAGCCGGGTTCTGCAGTACTCGAGCACCTCGTCGGCGAGTTGCTGACCAGCCTGCACACCGGCAGTCGGCTCGAGCACGGCCTTCACCTCCTCGCCCCATTCCTCGTTCGGCACGCCGAACACGGCGGCGTCGTGAACCTTCGGATGCTCGAGCAGTACGGTCTCGATCTCGGCCGGATAGACGTTCACGCCACCGGAAACCAGCATGTCCGACTTGCGGTCGACCAGGAAGAGCCAACCGTCTTCGTCTACGTAGCCCATCTCGCCCAGCGTGAAGAATTCGCCATGCCGTACGGATTCTGACTTCGACGCGTCCTTGAAGTATTCCGGCGGCCCACCGGGCGTCTTGAAGTAGACGGCACCCACCTCGCCGGCGGGTCGCGGATTCATTTCGTCGTCGAGGATCGAGATCTCCACCCCCGGCCAGGGCTTCCCCACCGTGCCCGGCTTGGTCAACCATTGCTCGGAATCGCAACGCGAGACGCCACCCTCCGTCCCTCCGTAGTACTCATGGACCACCGGCCCGAACCAATCGATGATGGCTCGCTTCACGGGCACTGGACACGGAGCCGCCGAGTGAAGAATCGAGCGAACGGACGAGACGTCGTAGCGCCTCTTCACTTCCTCGCGCAGCTTCACCATGCGGTGGAAGTGGATCGGCACCATCTGGGTGTTGGTGACTCGATACTTGTCGATGAGCCTGAGGACCGACTCCGCTTCCCATTTCTCGGTCATGACGACTGTGTGCCCCATGTGCAGAGCCAGGCTGCTGAAGCCGACGGGGGCGGAGTGATGAAGCGGGCCGTTCAATAGATAGACGGCATCGCCCGGCTTCCATCCGACACCCTCCCCCGTCAAGGATTGACTCGCGGCTCCCTCCTCGGGTGATCCGGACGGCAGCGGCCTGCGCACCCCCTTCGGCTTTCCGGTGGTCCCGGACGTGTAGACCATCGTCGCGCCCGCCGTCCGATCGGCGGGCGGCGACGTCGAATGCGCTGACTTGAAGTCGGCATACGATCGAACGCCCTCGATCTCGCCGACCGCGAAACAATGTTCACGGGAGAACCCGGCCTCGGCGAGCGCACCCAACGTCGCCTCGGCGTACTGTTCATGACTGAACAAGACCCTCGCCTCGCAATCGGCGAGGACGTAGGCGACTTCGGATGCGACCAGGAAGTGATTGATCGGCGTGAAGTAGAGTCCGATCTGCGATGCAGCCAGCAGGATTTCGTAGAACTCCGCACAGTTGGGCAGGATGACGGCAATGCCGTCGCCGGGCTTCAGGCCCATCCCCAGGAGCCCGTTCGCGACCCGATTGCATGCCGCGTGCAGCTCGCCGAACGTCACCTGACGCTCGGCGGGGTCGACCAACGCCAGCCGATGGGGATCTCGAATCGCCCAGGGCCAGAAGCCGATCCCTTCCGCAGTCGCGTCCATGTCAGCCGCGTCCCCGACCCGTTCGCGGGCGCCAGTACGGAATCGAGAGTCCCGGCTTCGCTTCCACCATGTGGACCTCGACGGGTAGCCCGATCTCGATGTCCTCGAGCGCGCAATCGGTGATGTTCGACATCATCCGCACGCCTTCGTCGAGGTCGATCATCGCCAGCACGTAGGGCGACATCTCCTCGAAAGGCGGAACCAGGTTCTGCTGGATGATGCTGAACGTGTAGATCGTTCCCCTGCCCGACGCGGTGAGCCATCGAGGCTCGCCTCCGCAGTGCGTGCAGATCGCTCTCGGGTAGAACTGGCGTTCCCGACACGAAGCGCACTCCTGGATCAGCAGCTCACCGCGGGCCGTCGCGTCCCAGAACGGCTTCCACTCCCCGTCGACGTCCGGCGTGGGGAGTGACGAGAGATCGGCGGGCAATGCCAGCTGGCCGCTCATGAAAGGGGCTCCGTTCCCATGATGACGGCGGCGTGTCCCGACAGGAAGCCACCGGAGCCGCAGGCCAGCGCCAGCTGGCAATCGGGCACCTGCGCGTCGCCGCCCTCGCCCCGGAGCTGTCGCACTGCTTCGACGAGCAGATGCATCCCGCGCATGCCGGAGTGGCACGCCGAGAGTCCCCCCCCGTCGGTGTTCATAGGAAGATCCCCGCCCAGCTTGAGCGCACCACTGGCTGCGAACGCGCCCCCTTCTCCGCGCTCGCAGAATCCCAGCCCCTCGAGCATCAACAGCACCGTGATGGTGAAGCTGTCGTAGAGCTGGATGGTGTCGATGTCGCTCGGTTCGACGCCGGCCTCCTCGAAGGCCCGCGGGCCTGCGATGGCCGACGGAGCGACGGTGAAGTCCGGCATCTCGCTGATGTTCCAGTGCGTCTGTGTTCCCGCCGCGCCCAGCACGTAGACCGGTTGCGAGCGCAGGTCCTTCGCCCGCTCCGCGGTCGTCAGGATGATCGCGCCGCCGCCATCCGAGATCACGCAGCAGTCGAGCATGTGCAGCGGATCGGCGATCATCCGCGAGTTCAAGACATCATTCACGGTGATCGGCTTGCGGTAGAGGGCGTGCGGATTCAGCGCGGCGTGCTCACGGCAGGTGACCGCGATCTCCGCGAGCTGCTCGGAGGTCGTGCCGAACTCGTGCATGTGACGACGAGCTGCCATCGCGTACGCGCCGACGATGGTGCTGCCGTAGGGCGCCTCGAACTGCACCGAGTCCGTGATGACATCGCCCTCGCGATAGAAGCCGGCGGTGCCGAGGGTACGACCCGAACGCGACAGCAGGTCGGAGCCGTACGTGATGGCGACGGTCTCACACTGACCGGCTCGAATCTGCGCGCTGGCCTGCTGCACCATCCACTCGAAGATGGCGCCCCCAATCCCCACGCCACCGATCACCTTGTGGTCGATCCGGAAGTACTCCGCCATCGAGATGGCCGTCTCCACGCCCATGCTCGCGCTCATGAAGCCGTCGATGTCTTTGATGGTGAGCCCGGCGTCGTCCAGAGCGCGGCTCAAGGCCTGAGCATGGTGCTGCCGCTCCGACAGATGCGGGGCCTTGGGGTAGTCGCTCAGAGAGGCCCCGACGATGGTCGGTGCGCGTGCATTCATCGGCGTTTCCCACCAGCGCGGACCGGGGGCGCGGTGCGCGAATCGAGGCTTGAGCATCGAAGGCCGGAGTAATCGCACGACCGCCGCTCCGCGAGGAAGCCAGAGGGACGGAACGAAACGGCGCGAGCGCAGAGCCGCTGGCGAGGACGACCAGGAGTCGGAGCTCTCCCGCGTCGGGGTGCAGGGATCGGCTGGACGGAATGCACTGAAGCTCCCTCCCCCGGCGGCTCGAATGCGTCGTGTGGACACGGTCAGCTTCGCGATCGCGCGATAACCCTTTTTATACCAAACGTCTGGTATGGTAAAGGCCTAAATGGCTCGCGGGTAGAAGGAATGCCACGTCCATTCCGATGCTCTCGCCCATTGCGCCCAAAGGGGATCACGCTCCGGCGGCATGAGGCCACCGAACTCGAGCCCGGCAACGTATTCGATCGAACGCGCTCCCGGCCGATTCCTTCGGGACCTCCGCCCCCAACGCGGACGTCGGGACCGTCACAGTCCACGGCGATTCAGCTCATTCCAGCCGCCTGCGCCCAGCCCGCTAGGGACGGTCGGTTCGCGCTGCCCTTTCAGGCGCCACCGAGCGGAGCGGAGCTCCGCTGCTCACTGCGTCCTCCCTGCGACGCGACCGCCAGCCCTCGCGCGCCATCCAACGTCGTCGATCTCGGTACGCACAGAATCATCGCCATGGAGACCAACGAGATCCCGGCGACCGTGATGAACGTCGTCATGTAGGCCGCTTCGGATGGAAACTCGATCCCCGAGCCGTCGGGCTTCGCGACCATGGAACTCGCCAGGATCAGCGAGACCATCTGGGAGCCGATGGCGAGCCCGAGCGAACGCACCACCTGCATGACGCCCGTACTCTCGCTCGTCCTGTCCTCGGGTGTGGCCGCGATGACCAGGCCGGGAAGAATGGCGTTGACGGTCGCCGTGCCGGGAATCATCAGGAAGATGTACAGCCCCGCAACCATCCACGTGGAGCCGTGGAAGAAGATCAGGGCCATCCAACCGATCGTCGTGACGATCGTTCCGATGAGCACCATGAGACGGCTGCCGTACCGGCTGGCCAACGCGCCTGCAGCGATGATGGTCAATCCCCCGGTCACGTTGCCGGGAACCTTCACGGAGCCGGCCACGAGTGCGCTGAGGCCGAGCCCGGTGCCCGTCCATGGCGGTTGCTGCATATAGGACATCAAGACCAATGTGATCACCAGAGGCCCCACGCCCAGGAAGAATGCGCAGAGGTTCGAGAAGGCGATCTGCCGACCCTGGAGCAGGCGAATGTCGATCAAGGGATTGGGGTGCCGAAGCTCGTGGCGGACCCAGATGACGATGAGCGCGGCCCCACCTAGCAACAGGCACAGGGTCGGCGCGCTGAACCACCCCCAACGAGCACCCTGAGAGACCGACAGCAGTACGGCGATCAGTCCGGGTACGAAGAGCACACCGCCCAGAAAATCGTTCTCCGTCGCGGGTCCAGAGACGGGCTGCGATGCGGGCACGATCCAGGCAACACACAGGAGGGAGACGATCGCGAGCGCTGCGCTGAGGTAGAAGATGACCTGCCACTCGAAGTTGTCGATGATATAGCCACCGGTCACAGAGCCCAGTGCGACGCCCATGGTATACGTCCCGCCCAGAATGCCGACCGCGAACGGGATGCGTTCTTCGGGCGCGTGCTCACGAATGATCCCGAAACACAGCGGCAGGACGGCCATGGAGACGCCCTGAAGAGCGCGTCCGAGAATGATGATATTGAGGTCGTCGGAGAGGGCCGAGATCGTCGATCCGGCACAAGCCACGCCGAGCATCAGGAGCAGCATTCTCTTTCGACCGTAGAGGTCTCCGAGCCGACCACACACCGCGGATGCGGCGCCTGCCGTCAGCGTGAAGATCGTGATCAGCCAGCCCACGTGCACGGGATCGCCGTAGAGTCGGTAGAGATGCGAGATCGCCAGAAAGATCATGTTGGATTCCAGCGAACACACCAGCTCCGCCGTGACCAGCGCTGACAGGAGTACGGGGAACGATCGGCGCATCACGTCATTCCCATGGGTCGCAACGGCCTACTGGTCGTAGGATTCCAATCACAGACGGAGTGAGCCAACGACCCGACGTATGCGATGGGTACTCTCATCAATCGTGCCAATGCGCGAATGCGCGCTCGATGCGCTGGGAGCGGCGGCGCACGAACTCGCGGCTCTCGGGATGGGGCAGGATGTAGAGCTGGTTCTCGTCGATCGCGCGGACGACCATTTCCGCGATGTCGGCGGGCTCGAGCACGCCGCCGGCCAGATTGTCCTCGCTGGCGTCCTCGTTCGAGAGCGGGACGTCTCGTTCGCCGTACTCCGACTGACGATTTCGCGCGGAGTCGTCGATGTTCGTCGTCACGCGCATGGGACATAGCACGCTCACGCCGATCCCGTCGGCGCGCAGCTCCTTGTGAAGCACCTCGGCGAGAGCGACGACGCCATACTTCGCGACACAATAGGGGCCGAGTCCGACGTTCGGCGCGAGTCCCGCGAACGAGGAGGTAAAGAGCACGTGTCCACCCTCCCCCGTCCGCTTGATCTGCGGGAGGAACGCCTCGACGCCGTGGATCGGTCCCCAGAGATCGACGTCGATCGTCCAACGCCAGTCGTCGTGGGATGTTTCCGAGACCGGGCCCATGAATCCGATCCCAGCATTGTTGAACACGATGTGGACGCCGCCGTGGCGGTCGCCGATATCCGCCGCGAGCTCGTTCATGCGTTCGAGCGAAGTCACGTCGCAGACATGGGTCTCGACCGGGCCTGCGAAACGAGTAGCCGCTCTCTCGAGCGCTGAGCCTTCGATGTCGAGGAGGACGGGAATCGCCCCGCGCGCGGCGAGTGCCTCCGCGGTGGCGAGGCCGATCCCGCTTGCTCCACCGGTGATCACGGCTGCCTTTCCCTGAAATTCCATCTCGTCCCCCCTGCGAACCCGATCGTTCACGAGAACCGCCGCCGACCTGGCCAAGCGCGCTCTGCCGCCGTTACACCGTGATCACCCGTCCAATCTCCGCGTACCGCGACTCCCGAACGCGCGCTCGACGCGCTGGAATCGGCGGCTCACGAACTCGCGGCTATCGGGATGAGGCAAGGACTCCGTTCGTACGCTCTCTCGCCTTCGCGCACATTCGCCATCAGGCTGGGCCAGGTTGCGCACCACGAACCAGCCTGCCGGGCAGCTCACCCGTGTGCTCGCCCTCCTCCATCACGACTTGGCCCCCGACGAGGGTCTGCCGGTAGCCCGTTGCCCGCTGGATCAGACGCCGCGCACCCGTCGGGAGATCGTGAACGATCTCGGGTTCGCGCGGACCCAGGGCGTCGAAGTCGATCACATTCACATCCGCCTTCATCCCGGGCGCGAGCAGCCCCCGGTCCTCGAGACCGACCCAGACCGCCGTGTCGCGCGATTGGCGCTTGACGAGCCACTCGATCGGTAGGCCCTCGCCACGCTTCCGATCGCGACCCCAATGGGACAGTAGGTACGTGGGAAAGCTCACGTCGCAGATGAGGCCGAGATGTGCCCCCCCGTCGCCGAGCCCCGGCAGGGTGCGCGGGTGGAGCAGCATTTCGCGGGTCACATCGTGGTTCCCGGTGACGTAGTTCATCACCGGCCTGTAGAGCAGCGCCTTTCCATCGCGCGCGAGCAGCAGGTCGTAGGCCAACGCCGCGGGCGAGATCCCTGCGCGATCGGCCCTCGCGGCGATCGATGCGTCGGGACTTGGCTCGTACTCCGGCGGATCGCCCAGAACGAAGAGCTTCGCGAAATCGGTCGACAAGGCGGCGCTCGGGTCAGCGCAATCAAGCTCCCCGACGATGCGCTCCTTCACCTCCTTCTCGCGCATGCGCGCGACTCGCTGCGCGAGCGGAAGACTCGCCAGACTGTCGTAGGTCGGGCAGGCCGAGAAGGGATGCATGCTGGCATCCAGGCCGAGCATCGCGCCGATCGCGCGCGTCGCGACCTGGCCGGCCATGGCGATGCCCTCCTCGGTCGCCTTGGTGATCTGCTCCATCAGATCCAGCCACTGGTTCGGAGCGGCGGGATTCTGCAAGACGGTGAGCGACATGGGGCGCCCGGCCGCGGCGGCCATTCGCCGGAAGACAGCGAACTCGGATTCGAACTCGAAGAAGTCGGAGATGCCTTGCAGGACGCCCCTCCCGGCTCTGCGGATTCCGCGAGCGATTCCTTCGAGCTCCTCGGCGCTCGCAGTGAGGCTCGGCGTGTGCCCTCCATCCCGCGCGCGGTGGTTCACGGAGCGGGAGGTCGAGAAGCCGATCGCACCCGCCAGCATGGCCTCACACGCCAGATCGCCCATGCGTGAGATCTCGTCTTCGCTCGAACGAACGGTGTGGTCCGCGCCGCGTTCGCCCATCACGTAGGTGCGCAGCGCGCCATGCGGGAGCTGCGCGCCGATGTCGATCGCGTGCGGTTTGCGCTCGATCGCGTCGAGGTACTCTGGAAAGCTCTCCCAGCCCCAGCCGAGCCCCTCAGCGAGCACTTCGCCGGGGATGTCCTCGACGCCTTCCATGAGATTGATCAGAAAGTCGCGCTGGCCGGGCGCAGCGGGAGCGAACCCCACACCACAGTTGCCCATCACGATGGTGGTCACGCCCTGCCAACAGGACGGGCTGACGAGAGGGTCCCAGAGAGCCTGGCCGTCGTAGTGCGTATGAATGTCGACCAGACCCGGGGTGACGAGCAGCCCGTCTGCATCGATCTCACGATCGCCGCGACTGCTGACTTTGCCGACCGCAACGACCCGGTCGCCGTCGATCGCCACGTCGGCGCGGTATCCGGGCGCTCCGCTACCGTCGATCACCGTTCCGCCGCGAATCACGATATCAGTCATGTCCGTTCATCCTCCGGATGTGGCCTCCACGGAAGCCAGGTACGGTGACAGACCACTAGGCTGCCGGCCCCATCCGCTCGGGAGCCTTCGCTAGTTCGTCTCGAGCGATTTCAACTCGTGGCGATAGAGATCGACGGCGTTCCGCCAGGTGATCGCCTCGACCTCCGCTTGCGGCACACCCGCCATCTGCTCGGCGAGCAGGTCCTGGGTGTCCGGCCAGCTAGAGTCCGTGTGCGGATAATCCGTCTCGAAGAGGATGTTCTCGACGCCGACCCGGTCACGGAGGGCCAGGGTCGACGGATCCGAGAAGGTCGTGAACCAGAAGTTGCGGTCGAGCAGCTCCGACGGCGTGAGCCCCCCGAACTTCGGACGCGGGTCCTCGTAGCGACTCATGTAGTCGAAGCGGTCCTTCAACATCGGGACCCAGCCGATCCCGCTCTCGGACATCGCGATGCGGAGCTTCGGGAAGCGCACCGGGATCTCCGCGTAGATCCAGTCGGCCGCCGCCGACATCGCGTTCACCGGAAAGAGCGCGCCGAGGACCGGAAGCGGTGAGTCCTTCGAGGGCACGATGGTCTGGGAGGAGGAGCCGACGTGCAGGTTGACGACGGTTCCGGTCTCCTCGCAGGCCGCCAGGAAGGGATCCCAGTGGTCGCCGTGCATCGACGGGAGACCGAGCTTCTCCGGATTCTCGGAGAACGACACCGACGTGAAGCCCCGCTTCGCGTTCCGCTCGATCTCGCTCGCCGCGATCACGGGATCGTGGAGCCAGGTCACCTGGCAGGGGATGATGCGCTCCGGGTAGGGCCCCGCCCAGCCCTCGAGGATCCAGTCGTTGAACGCCCGCATCGAAGCGAGGCCGAGCTCCCGGTCCTTCATCTTCATGAAGCGGGTGCCCGCGAAGCCGAGGGCGGCGGACGGGAAGTTCAGTGAAGCGAGCACACCGTTCACGTCCATCATCTTTACGCGGTCGTGGATGTTCCACACGCCGGGATGCATCTCGTCGAAGTTGACGGGGCCGAAGTAGCCCTTGCCCGGCTCCCAGCCCTGGGTCGCATCCGCGCCCAGCAGCGGCACCCGCTCGTCGTCGAAGATCCACCAGTCGACGCCCGCGTCGTCTCGCTCGACGCGCGGGCGTCGATCCGCGAAGCGAGCAGGCAGCCGCCCCTCGAAGGCGTCGGCGGGCTCGATGAGGTGGTCGTCGACGGAGACGATGCGGAAGCGCCGTTCGCGGGGCCGAAGATCGGCGCGCAGCACGAGCTCGCCCTTCTCACCCGCGCTCTTCTCCAGCTCATCGAGCAGATCGGCCATGGGTCAGGACCCCCTCGCATCTTTGCTTCTACGGCGTCGTCGGACGAGCGCTTCCACGCTCCGGACGAGCGTGGCGAATCAGTTGTATCCTATAGACGATAGCCCCATCGTGTTCGACCGTCAGCGCGGCGGGAGGTCGAGGAGACGGGCCGCCTCCGCGGAGCCCGCCACGGGCCTTCCCACCTGCTCCGCGAGTGCGACGGCCCGCTCGACCAGCTCGACGTTCCGCGGCTGGTCGAGCCCCGCCTCCGACCCGGCCTCCGACCCGACGTAGTCTTCGAGCCCGACGCGCAAATGGCCGCCGTGCTCTAGGGCGTGACGGGCCACGCCCTTCTCGAACACGTCGCCCGAGACCACACTCACGGCCCAGGGGATCGGCACGTCACCGAGCATCCGGAGATAGCTGTCGAGGGCCCATGGCTCGCCGGGCATGCCGCACAGGAAATCGACGTGAGGGGCGCCGCGGTAGCTCCGGCCGCCACACAGGGTGAGTCGCATGAAGACGCCGCGCGGCATGTGGCCCTGGCTCCAGTACACGAGCGCGTGCCGCAGGAAGCCCGGCTCGAAGATCACCATGCTCGGGCCCAGTCCCAGGCGCTCGCACTGGGCAGCCATGTACCGCACCTCGCGCGGCGAGTTGGTGTAGACGCGATCGGTGTCCAGCGGCAGTCCGTCCTCGTCGGTCCGCACGTAGCTGCCGGAGCCCGGCTCCATCAGGCCCATGCGCAGTCCGCAGCGTTCCTGCAGGATCGGCAGGTGGCCCACGCGTTCCTCGATGGGATCGTGGAAGACGATCGTGGGATAGAGCAGCGCTTCGGGAAACTTCGCCAGGATTGGCTCGTAGTGCTCGAGGTACTGCTCGGCGGCTTTCCGCGCCTCGAGCGTCGGATCGGGCGCGTGGGTATGGATCACGCTAGCGCCGGCTTCGAGGCAGGCCAGCCCGTCGCGCACGAGCTCGTCGGTCGACGTGGGCACGTGGGGGTTCGCCGCCTTGCGCGTGCCGCCGTTGAGGGCGGCCTCGATAATGACCGGTCTGATCGAGGGAGAGGTCATGTCCGCATCCTTTCTGAGGATCCCGTGAAATGTTGGCTCGGCACGGCAGCGGGTGAGAACTCCGGACTAAGGGGTCGCTCGCCGCCCCAGCGACTCCAGCACGAACTTCTCGGCCCAGGTGTAGTCGGCCTTGCCGTTCGGCGCGCGCTTGACCTCTGCCACGACGAAGAGCTGCTTCGGCACCTTGAACGCGGCGAGTTTCGTGCGCGCGAATTCCTGCAGCGCTCTCTCATCGACACTCCTTCCGGGCCGGATCGCCGCGACTCCGGTGACCCGCTGCCCGAACTTCTCGTCGTCGACTCCGACCACGAGGCAGTCGAGCACGTCGGGGTGCTGCTTGACGACCTCCTCGACCTCCTCCGGATACACCTTCTCGCCTGCGGTGTTGATGCAGCCCGAGCCGCGTCCGAGCAGAGTGAGGGTGCCGTCGGCTTCTACGATCGCCCAGTCGCCTGGGAACGAGAAGCGCTCGCCGGCGATGGTCTTGAAGGTCGTGGCGCTCTTCTTCGCGTCCTTGTAGTAGCCGAGCGGCACGTGCCCGCCTGCGGCGACCATGCCCGCCTCGCCCGAGCCGGGCTCGATCTCGCGACCGTCCTCGCTGAAGACCCGGGTCGTCGGGCTCATCTTGAATTTCGCGGTCTGAGAGGCGCGGCCGCGCCTCGTGATCTGCGTCGCCATGCTGCCTTCCGTCGAGCCCATCGCGTCGATCAGCGTGAAGTCATGCCAGTCGAGGAGCGCCTGCTTGACCTCGGAGGTCCACATCGCTCCCGAGGACATCATGAACCTCATGCTCGAGAGGTCGTACGGCCTCCCCTCGCGCTCGCGCTCCTCGAGCGCGCGCAACATCGTCCTGGCGAACGCATCACCGACGATCACGTGCTGTGTGGCCCTCTCCCGCTCGGTGGCGCTCCAGAGCTCGTGAGCGTCGAAGCTGCGACTCTCGAGGTTCACCACGCGCGCCCCCGCGCAGTGGGGGATCATCGCACCCAGCCAGACCCCCGTGCCGTGCATCAGCGGGCACGCGGGAATCGAGGTGGTGGCGTGACCCTCTTCCCAGAGCTGCCTGGCGATGCCCGCGATGTCGTCGACGGCGGGCACGTCGAGCCCGAGCAGTGGGAAGCCCCCGGCCAGGAAGTTCTGGAGCATGCCGCCGATGTCGTACATCACGCCCTTGGGCATTCCCGTCGTGCCGCCTGTGTAGAGCATGTACACGTCGCTCTCGGCGCGCGAGATGCGCGGCGCGGGGTCGTGTGCCGAAACGAGATCCTCGAAGGCGACGGCGCCGTCGGGTAGCTCTCCTCCGTCGTCGACGCCGACCCAGAGCCGCACCTTGTCGGCCTTTTCCATCACGCGCCCGATTCGGTCAGCGAGGCTCGTATGGAAGACGAGCGCTTCGGAGTCGGAATCATCGAGGAGGTAGAGCAGCTCGTCGTCGACGTAGCGATAGTTGACGTTGATCGGAACGCCGCGGTGCTTGAAGGCCGCGTAGTGCGCCTCGAGGTATTCGATGCCGTTGTAGAGGTAGAGCCCGACCTTCGAGTCGCGCCCCAGGCCAGCCTCGCCGAAGGCCTGCGAGAGACGCGCCGCCCGCTCATCGTAGTCGGACCAGATACGCCGCTGCGCGCCGCACACGACCGCTTCGCGATCTCCGATCTGGTCGGCAATCGACTCCCAGAGCGTGGCGTAGTGGGCCTCCATGCAAGAGCTTCCTCGCTAGGCCGCGGCGAGCACCGCCCCGTCTCGAATCGGGGCCGGCGCGCCGTTCACCACGACCGTTCGAGATGGTTGCGGGCGATCCATGCCCGATCGATGTCCGTGGTCAGCTTCGCTTTCGACGCTTCCGGGCCCCTCAAAGCGCCCATGTCTGCCACCAGGTATTGAGCATCGACTTCGGGGGCCGGCTTCATCTGGGCGAGCCGATCCCGCTTGCTCGGATTCACGGTGAGCACGCCCGACGCGTGACGCGCCCGGTGGACTCTGTCACCAGGGGCCGGCGAGTCGATGAGCTTCATCCCGGTGAGCGGGGTGCCGATCGCCGCAACGATTCGATGGGAGGAGAACGTGCGGGGATTCTCGATGGCGCCTGAGAGCGCGACTTCGAGACGGATGATCTCGATCCCCTTGCGAACGACCGAGCCGATGACCGTTTCGCCCTCTTCGACCAGGGTGATGTCCGCCATCTTCTTGGGATAACCCATGGTTTCCCGACCCCCGATGAGCGATGCGTCGTCGTTCACGTACATCCACGGACAGAAGAGTCCGGGCCCGGCGTCATCCTCCACGTGCAGCCACACGCCCGCTTCCAGATAGGAAAGATCCTCCCACGGCGTATTCGGGAAATCGGCCACATAGAAGACGGCCCTCGCCGGCTCCGAGAGCACCAGGGGCTTCGGCACGAGATCCGCGGAGCCCTGGGCGTCGATGCCGACGTCGGCGCTCAAGATCGTGCCTTCGGTGATGAAATACGCACTCCGATCGATGTCTCGTTCTTCGGAGCTCATCGGTCCATCTCCAGATACGCGCCGACCAGCAGCTGCACTCTCCGTCGCAGCTCGTCGGATCGCGCTTCGCGGCGGGTGAGCTGCTCGAGCTCGTACCCGCGCACGAGCTGGCTCACTGCGCGCGCAGCGTCGAAGGGCCGGCGCACGTCGAGGGACTCCATGATCTCCGCCAGATCCGCGACGAGCCCGTCCTGCCAGGCGTGGAGCTCGTTGGCGAGGGCGCCGTCCCGCGCGGCGAAGAGCACGAGCTCGTACTCGATCGCGATCACCGCCGCGTTCTCGACCTCGCGCTCGGTGAACTCGACCACGAAGTCGACCAGACTGCGGAGGGTGGGGGCCTGCTTGACCTCGGCCGCGGACTCGGCCGCATCCTCGGCGACGATGCGCAGGAAGCGACGGAACGACTCTCGGAGGAGGTGCTCGCGGGAGTCGAAGTAGTAGGTGGTCGAGCCGAGGGGGACGCCGGCGGCGGCCGCGACGCGACGATGCGTCACCGCGGCGAAGCCCTGCTCGGCGATCAGGCCCAGGGCCGCGTCGAGGATCTCGCCGCGCCGCCCATCTTCGGGACCGGAGGCGCCGTGGGACTCGTTGACTGAGGATTTCGGCACGTGTACGATTGTACATCTTCTGGGAAACAAATGTACACCCCGATGCCTGCACCAGAGGTCCTCGGGCGGTGGACGGATAGGTAATAGGTTATAGGAACATGACCGAGCTTCAGCGTTTCAGCGCGAAGACGGAAATCGATTGGGATGAGGTCTGGCGAGCCTTCGATCGCGACGGAGGCCTGATCGTCGAGGACTTCATCGCGCCCGACCTGCTGGAACGCCTGCAACGCGAGGTCGCTCCCCTGATCAGCGCCAAGCAGCCGGGCAGCACGACCCCGGGGCTCTGGACCGAGTTCCACGGCGAACAGACCAAACGCATCACGGGTCTTCCAGCGCACTCGCCCGCGTGGGTCGAGCTGCTCGGCGACGACCGCTACCTGGCGATGGGGGAGCGCTACCTGGGAGGCGCCGGCGAATTCGGGCTCAACACCGGCCAGCTCATCTCGCTCGGGCCGGGCGAGACGCAGCAGATGCTGCATCGCGACGAGCTCAACTGGCTCGAGGCCCGGCGTGATGACGCGGAGATCACGGTGACCGCCATCTTCGCCCTCACCGATTTCACCGAGCGCAACGGCGCCACGGTGATCGCGCCCGGCTCGAACCATCTGGAGGGACTGGTTCCGAAGGTCGATCCCGAGCAGACCTGCCAGGCCACGATGCCCGCCGGCTCCGCCCTCCTCTACAGCGGCAAGGTGGTCCACGGCGGCGGAGCGAACGTCACCGACGACGAGTGGAGAGTGGGCATTCACGCGGGCTTCTGTCGCGGTTGGATGCGCGCGGAGGAGAACTTCCAGCTCACCGTTCCGCTCGAGATGGCGCGGACCTTCCCGGAGCGCATTCAGTACCTGCTGGGCTTCCGCTCGTTCACCCCGCAGTTCGGCGCGCGCCTCGGCCTCGTCGACTTCGACGACGCGGCGCGTTTGCTCGAGGACTGACCGAGCTCTCCAGGAGGACGACATGACACCTGCCACGGTCGAGCGCTTCGGTCCCGACGTCTCGAACGAAAAGCTGATCGAGACCCTCGATCGCGACGGCTGTGCGATCGTCGAAGGCGCGCTGCCTTCGGAACAGCTCGCGGGGATGAACGCCGATCTCGAAGAGCTGATCGCGGCGACCCCGCCCGGTACGCCGACCGCGCTCGAATTCATCCAGGACTTCTACGGATTCGACACGATCCGGATCGACGGTCTACCGGGCAAGTCGAAGACCTACGTCGACGTGCTCCAGAATCCTCAGCTGCTCGCGATGGCGGACCACTACCTGCAGCCGCACTGCGTCCACTACCTGCTCAACACGGCGCAGCTGATCCAGATCGGCTCGGGCGAGACGGACCAGGATCTCCACTGCGACGACCATGCCTTCATGCATCACCCGAAGCACCAGGCCGAGCCGGGGACCCAGCCACAGATCGAGGTCGAGGCGATCTACGCGCTGTCGGACTTCACCCGCGAGAACGGCGCCACGCGCGTCGTCCCCGGCAGCCATCTCTGGCCGAACGACCGGATGCCCGAAGAGCACGAGATCGTATCGGCGGAGATGCCAGCGGGCTCCGCGATCTACTACCTGGGCGCCACGATGCACGGCGGCGGCGCGAACACGACCCCGGACACGCCCCGCCGCGGCCTCTTCACGGGCTTCATCGTCGGCTGGCTCCGCACCGAGGAGAACTTCTTTCTCAGCACGCCAATCGAAGCGGTCCGTGAATTGCCCGAACGGGTTCAGGGCCTGCTCGGCTACGACAGTTACCTTGGCGTCGGCGTCGTCAATGTCGGGAGTCCGCGCGCTCTTCTCTAATGGCGGCGACGACGGCCCATGACCTGGGCCAGAGCCGGAAGGTCGCCACTCAGGAGGGGGCATGCCCGATCGGATCGTGTTGATCACGGGAAGCGCGCGAGGCATCGGCCGCGCGGTCGCCGCCCGCTTCGCGCAAGCCGGTGACACCGTCATCCACGGCGTCCGCGATCCGAGCCAGCTGGGCGGCCTTCAGCGTGCACTCGAGGAGTCAAGGATCGAAGGGGGCCCGGACGCGGAGGGCGACGAAGCGCCGAGCGTCGTCCCGCTGGACGTCACGAACGCCGACGTCGTCGATCGCGTCGTCAGCGAGATCGTCGATCAACACGGACACCTCGACATCCTCGTGAACAACGCGGGACGATCGTTCGTCGGGACGCTCGAAGACCTCTCGGA
Source organism: Myxococcota bacterium (assembly GCA_965223565.1). Lineage (GTDB taxonomy): Bacteria > Myxococcota_A > UBA9160 > UBA9160 > UBA4427 > UBA4427. The sequence continues at coordinate 712,592 of CBDCWV010000017.1, forward strand.
CGAAGACTTGCGTGCATCGCTCGAGGTGAACTTCCTGGGCGCTGCGCGACTCACGCGAGCCGTGCTGCCACACATGCGCGCGGCCGGCGGCGGGCGGATCCTCGCGCTCTCGTCGATGGGCGGCGCCGTCGGCACCCCCTTCAACGACGCCTACTCGGCGGCGAAGTTCGCGATCGAGGGGCTCTACGAAGCGCTCGCACCCGTCGTCGCGCGCTTCGGGATCCACTTGACCCTGCTCGAGCCAGGACCGGTGGCAGGCGAGTTCCTGACAGGCGCGTCGGCCACCACCCGCATCCCGTCCGCGGCCTACACCGATCTGTACGAGTCCTTCGTCGCGACTCGGGAGGCCGCGTACGCGACAGCGCCGTCTCCGATCGACGTTGCGGAGCGCCTCTTCGACCTCAGCGGGCAGACGGACCCGCCGCTTCGTGCCCAGGACACCGAGGCGACGACGCGCTTCGTCGCGACGAAGCTCCAGGACACGGACGGGCGCCGCACGCTTCGAACCGGATCTCGGATGGTGCGAAAGACGGACGCGTCGCGCCCACCTGCGCCGAGCGCGGGAATGGGCGCGGCGGCACGTCGATGACGAACGAAAAAATGACGAGGGAGTCACGATGAAACGAAGCATCGACCGGATCCTCACCACCCATACCGGCAGCCTCCCGCGCCAGGGCGAGATCGTCGATCTGCTCGTCGCGCGCGAAGGCGGCGACGACATCGATCCGGAGCGGTTCGCCGAGCTGGGCCGTCAGGCCGTCGCGGACGTCGTCGAGAGACAGGTGTCCGCCGGGCTCGACGTCGTCAACGACGGTGAGCAGACGAAGCCCAGCTACGCGACGTATCTCATCGACCGGGTCTCGGGCTACGGAGCGAAGCGGCGAAAGAAGTTCCCGAAGCTCCGGGATGTCGCGGACTTTCCGGACTGGGCGCGCACGAGCGGGCGGGGGCTCGCTGCGTTGCGGATGCCGGTCTGTAGTGAGCCCCTCACTTGGACCGATTTCGAGGCCGTCGGTCGCGATCTCACCAGGATGAAGGAGGCCATCGCGGGAAAGGACGTCGAGGAGGTCTTTCTCACGGCGGCCTCCCCCGGACTCGTCTCCAACATGCTGCCAAACGAGTTCTACCCGAACGAAGACGACTATCTGAACGCCATCGCAGACGTGATGCAACAGGAGTATGAGGCGGTCGTCGACGCCGGCTTCCTGCTCCAGGTCGATTGCCCCGAGCTCGCGATGGGACACAACGCCGAGTACTCGCACCTCTCGCTCGAGGCGTTCAAGAAGGTGAGCGAGCAGCACGTCGAAGCGCTGAACCACGCGGTCCGCAACATCGATCCCGAGCGGATGCGAATGCACGTTTGCTGGGGGAACTACGAGGGACCGCACAATCACGACGTCCCGCTCCGCGAGATCGCACCGATCATCCTGAAGGCCCGACCCAACGGGCTCTGCCTCGAGGGTTCGAACCCTCGACACGGCCACGAGTGGAAGGTCTGGCGCGAGATCTCGCTGCCGGACGACAAGGTGATCATCACCGGCTGCGTCGACTCGACGTCCAACTTCGTCGAGCACCCCGAGCTCGTCTCCGATCGCATCTGTCGGTACGCGGAGGTGGTGGGTCGCGAACGCGTCATGGCGGGCACGGATTGTGGCTTCGGCACGCTCGTAGGCCACGTGAACGTCGAAGCGAACGTCGCGTGGGCGAAGCTCGGTGCGCTCGTTCAAGGGGCCGAGCTCGCGTCCAGGAAGCTCTGGTAGGAAGAGGACCTGCGACGTGCCGAGACCCGTCGACGTCTGGATAAAAGAAGGGACCTGCCCCGATGGACAACGGTGTACGAGTTTCCGGGGAGTGTGAATTCCCGGAGGTTCCGATGAAGAGAGGTCAAGCCGGCATGGGGCGAAGGATCGTCCTCTCGATCGCGTCGATCCTGTCGATGATCCCGGGCCTAACCGAAGCCCGCGTCACGGAGCTGGTGATCGACAGCGTCGAGTCTCCCACTTTCGAGGGCTTGCGGTTCGGGTCCGTGGGTCGGTACGAGCGGCTGGTCGGGCATTTCAAGGGAGAGCTGGATCCCACCGACCCCTTGAATTCGGGCATCGTCAACCTCGACAAGGCACCTCGAAACGCCCGGGGCTTCGTGGAGTACGAGGCGGATCTCTATCTCTTCAAGCCGATCGACATGCAGAAGGGCAACGGTCGGATTCTGTACAGCGTTCCGAACCGGAGCTTCAAGACGGCCAACCTCTTCCTGAACAGTGGCCCGGTCGACAACGATCCTCACATGGCTTCGGATGTCGGTACGGGATTCCTCATGAGGGAGGGGTATACGATCGTCTGGAGTGGGTGGCAGATGCGCCATCCCGTTCCGGGTCAGGGTTCGGAGGCCTCTCCTGCGGACTACGGTGGCGGAATCTTCGCTCGCTTACCCGTGGCGACCCAGGATGGAGAGCCGATCGTGGGGACGAGCCGGGAAGAGTTCATTCCCGATAAGGATGCCGCGACGCACGTGGGCAACCTGAGCTATCCCGCGGCCGACCTGAAGCCGGCCTCGGCGAGCCTCACCATTCGACAGAAGCAGTCCGACGCGCGACAAGCGCCGGAGGATCTGTCATGGCGCTACCTGAACGAATCGCAGATCGAGATCACGAGGCCGGAAGGCTTCGACGCAGGGGCCATCTACGAGTTCATCTACCCCGCGAAGGATCCTGTCGTCTACGGAATCGCGTTCGCATCGATTCGCGACATCTTGTCGTTCCTTCGGTACGAGATCGCTGATCAGACGGGTCGCCCCAATCCCCTGTCGGGGGACGAGCGAGGGCAGTCGAAGGACCGGCGGCGCCCCGCTGTCGACAAGGTTTTGGCGGTTGGCGTTTCACAGGCCGGTCGCTTCCTGCGTAGCCTGATTCACGAGGGGTTCAATGAAGATGAAGCGCATAGGCAGGTGATCGACGGCGCGATGCCGACGATTGCCGGTTCTCGCCGCAACTGGACCAATTTCGAGTTCGCTCTGCCCGGGACGTGGTCGCGCCAGCACGAGACCCACTACCAGAGGGGGGATCAGTTTCCCTTTACTTATCCCGTGCTCCACGATCCGATCAGTGGCAAGACCGACGGCATCCTGGCCACTTGTCGCAGGACGAAGACCTGCCCGAAGATCATGCACGTAGACACGGATGCCGAGATGTACCAGGCACGGGCGTCGTTGGTGGTGACCGATACCTCGGGAAATGACATCGATCTCCCGGCGGAGGTTCGAGCCTATCTGTTCGCGGCCGCACAACACAGCGCGGGCGGGCCGATCGATCGCGGCATCTGTCAGAACTTCAGGAATCCGTTGGACTATCGGCCCTTCATGCGGGCTCTTCTCGTGGCCCTGGACGAGTGGGTATCGGAAGGGATCGAGCCACCGCCCAGTCAATTCCCATCTCGCTCGGATGGCACGCTGGTCGCTTCGGACGAAACCGGTTTCCCGGTCATCCCGGGCGTCGCGTACGAAGGGCTGTACAACTCGTTGCGCCTGACTGACTACAGCGTCCAGCCTCCAGCGGAAGAAGGCGCGTACCCGGTCTTCCTGTCAGCCGTGGATTCGGACGGCAACCCCGTTGCGGGAATCCTTCCCGTGGAGGTCGAAGTTCCGCTGGGGACTTTCGCGGGCTGGAATCTCCGGGCCCCGGGATTCGCCGAGGGCGAGCTCTGCCACGGAGATGGTTCCTATCTCCCCTTCGCGAAGACCGAGAGCGAGCGTGCGGCGGCCGATGATCCTCGACCCTCGATCGAGTCACGCTATCCCGACCACGGAGCCTACGTGCGCGAGGTGTCCAGGGCCGTCCGCCGACTCGTGAACGAGAGGTTCCTGCGGAGGGAAGACGCATGGCGAATCACGAGCGGGGCGGCCGAAGGCTCATCCTGGGACGAGCTCGTCCCGATCCCTCTCGCGGCAGACTGAAGGCGCGTCGGAACGGAGTCGGAGGAAGCGGAATGCCGGCGGATCCCCTCGACGCGACGCTCGACGTGAATCTGCGCGTACGCGATCTCGAACTGTCGGTCTCGTGGTACCGGCGGATCTTCGGAGTCGAGCCGCTGTACCGGGGCGAAGACAGGAGTCTCGACGGCCACGCGACGCCGATGGCTTGCTTTCGGCTGGGAAAGGTGAAGTTCTGGCTACTCCCGGCCGACTCGCGCACGCAGCAGGCGGGCGTGCAGCAGCGCGTCGGGCTCGCGTTCATGACCGCGCAGCCCCTCGCGACCCTCCGGCGCGAGCTCGCAGCGCGCGGCGCGACCTTCGACGACACGCCCATGGCACGCTTCCCGATCGACGAGGACGGCGTTCGTCAGGGTAAGGACGCCGAGTTCCTCTACCTGGTCGATCCCGACGGGCACCGGCTCGAGTTCTCTCGCGTCTTCGCACTCGACGGGTCGTAGTCCGCTCGTCATTCAAACGGACCCGGGGATCGCCTCGTTGCCATCGGCGTCGGGGCGTCTGCCCTCGAAATCAGTCGCGACGTGTCGCGCACCGAACAGGAGGCAGAGACCCGCGATCATCGTGATCGCGGCCGACCCGGTCAACGCGTGCCTAAGGGACTCTCCGCCGAATCGCGGTTCGAGCACATCGCTCAGGAATCCGATCAGGAGGGGCCCCAGGCCCAATCCGATGACGTTCGTCGCCAGCCCGACGACCGCCATGGCCGTCGCGACACGCGCCGCACCCACGACGCCATAGGTCATGGCATGCATCGCCGGATTGTTGACGCACATCATCGCCACGATCACGAAATAGGACACGACCAGCACGCGGAGGTCAGTCGACTGAAACGCGACGATCCTGATCGGTCCGTTGACCATGAAGCCGATGGCGGGCAGCCAGAGCAACCACTTCACGTCTCGCCGCGCCAGCCTGTCGACCAGTAAGAGAGCCAGCACGGTCCCCGCGGCCGATCCCGCGAGGACCGTCGAGCCGTAGAGCGTACCCGCCACGCTCTCGTCCAGACCGTGGCTGCGGATCAGGAATGCCGCCGTGAAGGAGGAGGCGCCCAGATCGATGATCGAGTAGATGGACATGCTCACGAGCATCACGACGAAGGACCGCTTTCTGAAGAGGTCGCGAATCGTGGTACGCCCCTCCTCGTCGAAGAGCTCGCGCACTTTCGGGACGCGCGGCGATTCCCGCGGCTCTCCGAGCGTCCACAGCGCCAACCCGCAGGCCAGGATTCCCGCGATCCCGAAGACCACGAAGATCCATCGCCACCCGAGTCGGACGACGAGGAACCCCCCGACACTCAAGCCGACGAAGGCGCCGAGCACGACGCAGAAGTTCAAGATCGAAGCCGCGCGACCCCGCTTTTCGGGCGGGCAGTAGTCCGCGACGAGCGAATGGACAGGGGAATGGGCGCCCGCCTCGCCGATCCCGACACCCACGCGAGCGAGGAGGAGCTGGACGAAACTCAGAGCGATGCCGCTCAGGAGCGTCATGACGCTCCACATAGCGAGCGTCAGCGCGATGATGCGCGGTCGATGTCCGATATCCGCCCATCGCGCGATGGGAAGCGCGAACGCCGTGTAGAAGACGGCGAAGGCGGGACCCATCAGGATTCCCATCTCGAGATCGGAGAGGACGAACTCGAGCTTGATCGCCTCGATCGCGACGGTGATCAACATGCGATCCGCCCACGCGAAGACGAGGACGAGTCCCATCACGACGAGCGCGACGGGACGAAGATCGGTTCCGCGAGCTGCTGGCTCGGCGACACCCCTCTGCTTCACATCGCCCTCTCCCGGGCCTCACGTCGATCTGCCGCGCGACAGCCCGACCTCAGAGGGACCCCTGGTCCGGGGCGGGCGCTTTCTTCCGGGATCGATTCTTCGCCCTCTCGTTCGCGGCGTAGACACGTGTCTTTGCGACGTCCGACAGATCACTCGTCTCGATCCACGAGCGCGCCGCGGCGGGATCCCGCCGCAGCCAGATTCCGGCGATCCGCTCGAGGGTCTCTTCGTGTCGCGCATCGTCCTGGACCCGAGCGGCCCAGGAGAGCGCCGCCTCGGGATCGTGGCGGGCCGTGTCCACCGCATAGACCGCCATCGCGGGCTCGAGGGAGGCGTCGACCTCCTGCGCGAGCAGCCAAGACCCCGCCGCCTCGCCGTCCTTCCTGAGCCACGCGCGATAGGCGTCCCCGACCGCCTTGGCCACGTCGGGAGACGCCGGCAGACCGCGCAGCCACTTCATGGCAGCCGGTCCGTCCAGCGGACTCCATTGCATCGCGACTCGCCGGGGCAGTCCGCTTCCCCACTCCTCTTCAAGATGATTCTCGGCCCACGCGGCAGCGCGAACGGGGTCGACCTCGGAGATCGCGGTCGCGACCCGACGGAACGCTCGCATCTTGAACTTGGAGGGGATCGTATCGGGAAGCGCCTCCACCCAGCGTACCGTCTCCTCTATCCCCAGACGCCGAACCTTGTCCGCGACGAGCCCCGAGAGCGCGATCTGACGCTCCACGTCCTTCGGGTACGCGATCAGCCACCGCTCGATCCCGGGCTCGCCGGAGGCGCTCCATCCCAGGACCAGGGCGTTGAGGAGGCGAGACAGATCCTCGTTGGGCCGCCGCGGAAACGTCTCGAACATCAGACTCGCGGCGACGGGATCTCGGGTCGCCCAGGTTCGCATCAGCGAAGTCATCAGGGTCGGGTCGCGCAGGCGGTTCCTTCCGTGCAGCCAGCCGAACGCGCCTTCCGGGTCGTGGCGACACCACCACTCGACCAGCAAGGCCAGCTCGACCGTGGCGGGCGATTCGAAGTCGCCGACGACCTCGATCCACGCCTCTTCGATCTCGCTCAGCGCCTCCGGTCCGAAGCCCTGCAGCGCCGTGGCCAGCCTGGCCGCGCGTACGAGCGGGTCCTCCACCGACATGACGTCGACGACGGTCGCGAGCAGGCTGTCGTGCTGCGATTCCTGGGCACCCTGCGGCGCCTGGAGGCGCCACCCCGCGCCGTAGAGCCCGACTACGAGGACCGTGAGGACGAGAGCGATCACCGCAGCGGCGGTTCGACTCATTCGACGGCCGTCCGCGGCTGCGCGTAGGTCACCGTCGACCCGTTGACAGAAGACCGCATCATGATGGGTCGACGCGCTCCGTTTTGACGGAAAGGGTGAAACGGGAAGAAGGACAGCACGAATCCCCGATCAGGGCAGAGCCTGACCGGGGATTGGATCCGAAATCGAAAGAGATCGCAACCGGGTTCGCACTGGACACTGGAGCCTTGCCGATCCCGCTCGACGCGCATGCTCGAGCGAGCGATCCGGCTCCCTCGGCCTACGCCGACCCCGCACCTCGGCGAGCGAGACGAGAACGCCCGTGCGCCAGGAGGACGACCAGCCCCACACCGGCTCCGAGCATCATGACACGGTTCGGCTCCGGGATGTTCAACCTCATCCTCAGAGCCGTCGGCACGGTCACCCCCACGTCGACATTGGTGATCGAACCGGACACCATCATGATGTTGCCGCTGCCCGCCGGCGTCCGGTTGTCGTATCCCGTCGTCGAGATCGTCCGGATCGGAGAGGTCGGCGGGTTGAACGGGAGGAAGATGTAGATCATGCCCGTGGTCCACGGCATGCCCTTGACCGTGGAGTCACGGTCCGGCTGCGAAGAGACGAAGGTCCCGGGGTCGGTGATGAGGCCGCCCGTCGAGATGACGGGGTTTGCATAGATGGGGCTGGATTGGGGCGCAGCCATCTGCGTAAACTCGTACTCCTCCCCGGGCCCCCAGAGGCCGTTGACTCCGTCGGGATTGTTATGCCGCACGAGCACCGTCGGCGTGACCGCTTCGAACGTCCACCACCCGAACTTGCCGGAGCTAAAGACCGACATCGTGCCGCCGAACTGGTTCGCGCCAGCGGTGTACTGGATGAGGCCGTCATCGGTTCCCTGCGATCCGCCCGGGTCCTCAAACCCGGACGTACAGGTCGGGTTCGCGGTCGCGCCGGGGCACCACGCGAAGTTGGCCGGCCGCGAGGTCTTCGGACCAGACCGGAAGACCGCCGAGCCGCCGTACGGCGCGGAGACGCCGAGCTGCGTGCTGAACTGGATGTAGCTCGGCAGCTCGGGACCGATCGGTACGGTGAACGGGACACCGGACTGGTTGAAGATGCCGGGCGGCATCGTCAGCGTGAGGGCGGGGCCGGTCCCCGTCTGGTTCACCTGCGGGTAGCCCTGGGGCCTCCACGCGAAGGTCGAGTAGTACTGGCCAAGGACCGGGAGGTACGAGCCGCCGGTCTGTACCCAGAGCTTGCTCCCGCTGGTGGCGACCGAGAACGGTGCGGCCTGGGCAGTTCCTGCGAACGAAGTCGCGAAGCCCACACAGGCCAAAACCGCGGCTACTCGCCTGAACGGGGTCAATTCAATCCTTTGCATCTGTCCCTACCTCGTTCTAGTCAAGAATCGAAGTTAAATCATCTACACGATCACTATACGCGACCCGGGCAGTCTCAGGGGAACAAAAACAAGCGTTGTGCGACATTTCTCCGGGCATGCCAATGGGGCACCCGCCGATCCGCGAGGTGTGCCAGGGCGCGGTGTTCGCACAGGCGGCGCCGGGCGGATGGGCGCGCAGTCGGTCCCTTGGGGAGGCGCGTGCTCAGTCTTCCCCGAAGGGATACGCTCGATTGGCGAACCGCGCCGCCCGCGCTTCGAGCTCGGTCGTTCGCTCGTCGACCGCGCCTCGCGCGCGGCGCAGCGCGGCGAGCTTCGCTGCAGCGGCAGCATCGAACGGGTGCCGGTCCAGGAGCCCTTCGAGCGCTCGCTCCGCGTCGGCCAGCCGACCCGCGGCAATCAGCAGCTCGGCGGTCGCTCGCCGAGGCGCATCGGATTCCGGGCTGATCTCGGTCGCGCGCGCCTGGAGTGCGAGGGCCTTCTCGATTTCCCCCCCGGCCGCCTCCACCCGCGCGAGTCCGAGAAGGGCGCGCTCGTGGTCGGGCTCGAGCTCGAGCGCTCGCTCGAAGGCCAGGCGGACCTCGCCGGTCGGCGCCTCCGCGAGCTCTCGTCGAAGTCCATCGATTTCTCGGAAATCTGCCACCTCGGGGTGCGCCGCCAGGGCCGCATCTACCGCAGCGGAGACGCGTTCGACCCCGCCCGTCGCCCCGCGATAGACCAGCAGCGTGCGCAGCAGCTCGGCATTGCGAGGGTCGGAGAGGTGGAGACCGATCGCCTTGGTCAGCAGATCGGCGGCCGCCTCGGGACCCAGCCGGAGGTTCGTCCCCTCGGCAAGCGCGAGAAGCGCGCGAGCGTGTCGCCCGCCGCCGCCGCGAACGCCCTTCTGCAGCGCCTGCCACTCGGCCTGGAGGCCGCCGCTCGCAGCGGCCCGGATTCCGATCATCCGCGTATCGTCGTCGAACGGGGTCCGGATGGCGGACCTGACCGCCGCGACGGCCAGCTGGTATTCGCCCTCGGCCTCGTGGAGCATCGCCAACCGGTAGCGGGCATCCGTCGCCTCCACATCGGCTCGAATCGAGTAGCGGTACTCCTCGATCGCGCGATCGAAGTCGCCGAGCCGCTCCGCCGCACGGGCCGCGTAGTAGCGCGCCCCGGCGTTCTGCGGCCATAGGCGAATCGACGCTTCCAGTTGCTCGAGCGCCTCCTTCATCTGGCCCCGCTCGTAGAGAACCCGTCCTTTGATCAGGTGCCGATGAACGGGCAACGCGAGATCGTCCGCCGCCGCGAATGCGTCATCGTTCTGCTCGGCCATCAGATAGGCGTCGGCCAGGATGAAGCGGAGCTCCGCGCTGGGATCGTCCGCGACGTCCACCGCCCGCTGATAGGCCGAGGCCATGGCGGGATAGTCCTCGAGGGCCGCGTGATGCCGAGCGACCGCGACCCAGGCGGCCTCCGGGCTGCTCCCGCGTAGCGCCGTCGCTTCCAGCAACAGCTCCTCCGCCTCGGATGCTCTTCCGGCCGCGCGGAGGCGTCCGGCCAACGCGCTCCGATAGGAAGCAGCGAGGGGTTGCTTCTCGAGGAGCGTACGCAGGACTTCGATCGACCGCTCGGGCTCGCCGTTCTCGTCGTAGTACTCGAGGGCGTTGTCGACCACCAACGCGTGGGTCGGGAACTCGTCGAGGCATTGCGCGAAGTACTCTGCGGCCTTCTCCTTCTCACCCTTCTCCTTGGCGAAGACCGCACGGCCCGCACAGAGCTGCGCGGCCGCGCGGGGGTCCAATGCCGTGTCGTCCGCTGTCAGCTCCAGATCCGCGAGAGCCGCTTCCGCGTCCTCGACGCGCTCCAGACCGAGCAACGCGACCGCTCTGAGCACGCGCGCTTCCCGCTGCTCGGGTTCGAGCTCGAGCACCCGATCGGCGTCCTCGAGCACCTCTTCGAATTGGGATCGCAGGTCGTGTCGAATATTCGCCCGCATCAGGAGAGCGTCCACATCCTCGGGTTCTTCCTCGAGGACACGTTCAATCGCCTCGAGCCCGAGCTCGTGGTTGCTCGCCCTGAGGCCCTGAGACGCCAGCAAGATCCCCGCGAGCCGCAGCCATTCGGGGTCCTCCATGGCCTTCCGAAGCGACCAAGTGGCCCGAGTGGGACGACCCGTCTGCGCATAGGCCAGTCCGTTCCGGTAGTGGAGCTCTGCATCGTCGGGGTTCTGCTCGAGCGCACGCTGCAACGGCGCGAGCGACTCCTCGTAGCGACCGGACGCCTGAAGTGATCGCACGCGATCGACGTCATTCTCCGAGCTACAGCCCGAGACAACCGTCAGGAGGAGGACCAGTATTGCGATCGTTCTTCCGCGACCTTGCATGTTCTCGGCTCCTCGATCCGCGTTGCCGTCGTCTCCGAGTTCGCGCGTCATGTCGGCACCATAGTCGAAGACCTCTCGATCGACGATCGGAAGTGCTGCGCTAGCTTCGCCGCGCATGCAGATCAAAACCAACGTCCTCAAATGGGTGATCGGTGCACCGCTCGCGCTCGGCGTGGCCTTTCTGCTCTTGTTCCTTGAAGTGGAGATCGGTGATCCGCGGCCCAGCGGCTCGGTAGCGGACATCGAGCGCCTGGCGCAGCGCGACGACTTGAACGTGCTGTTCATCCTCGTCGACACGTTGCGCGCGCATCGGCTGGGCAGCTATGGCTACGAGCGAGACACCAGTCCGACCATCGATGCGCTCGCAGCCGACGGCGTTCGATTCGCGAAGCATCTCGCCCAGTCGTCCTGGACGAAGTGCTCGATGGCCTCGATGTGGACCTCGCTCTATCCGGCTCGATCCAGAATTACACGCTTCGAGCACGCGATTCCCGAAGCGGCGTTGCTGCCCGCCGAGATCCTGCAGGAGGCCGGGTTTCGAACCACGGGCATGTACCGCAACGGCTGGGTGGCGCCGAACTTCGGCTTCGGCCAGGGGTTCGAGGTCTACGAGCGGCCCGCCAGCAGACCTGTGCCCCGGGGCGTCCGGCGCGAGAACCCGACGGTTCACCACGGCGGAACCGACGACGACCTGCTGGAGGAGATGGCTGCGTTCCTTCAGGTCCACGGAGACGAACGCTGGTTCCTCTACATGCACTTCATGGACGTCCATGAGTACGTTTACGACGACGAGACGGCGCTCTTCGGAACGGCGTTCTCGGACGTCTACGACAATGCGATTCGCCGAACGAACGTGGTCCTGGAGAGGTTGCTGGCCTACCTGGACGCTGAGGGATACCGCGAGAACACGCTGATCGTCTTCGCCTCCGACCACGGCGAGGCGTTCCGCGAGCGAGGACTCGAGGGGCACGCGCGTTATGTCTACCCCGAGACGACGGAAGTTCCGTTCATTCTGAGCTTTCCCTTCCGGCTCGAGCCAGGCGTCGAGATCACGACCCGGACCGAGAACGTGGACATCTGGCCGACGCTTCTGGACCTGCTCGGGCTTCCCCCGATGGAGGGAGTCGACGGTCAGTCGCGCGTGCCCGAGCTGCTGGCCGCAGCGCGCGGAGAAGAGCTGCCTGCCCGCGAGGATCCCGCCATCGCACACATCGATCGCTTCTGGGGACAGCGCCGGCGAGACGCGGCTCCGCACATCGCCCTCATCGATGGCGACCTTCGCTTCTTTTACACCGCGCAGTCGGAGGGACGGGCGAGGCTGGAGCTCTTCGATTCCTCGATGGATCCCGCCGAGCTCGAGAACGTGGTGCGCGAGCATCCCGAGGCGGCCGAGCGAATGACGTCGCTGGTGCGTGCCTACCTGGATCACAGTCCCGACCCGCCGTGGGGAGAAGAGGCTCCGCCGCTGGAGCTGGACGAGATCCAGCTGAACCAGCTCCGCGCCCTCGGATACGACATCCCGTAGACAGGCCCTAGAAGGAGACCGTGACCGTGCCGCCGTAGGTGCGCGGTTCCGCGATGAAGTTGACGGTCTGGCCCGCGAAGGTCGAGCCGTCGAACGCGAAGTCCTTGTAGCGCTCGTTCGTCATGTTCCGGACCCATCCCAGGAATTCGAGGGTGCCGCTCTCGGTCGGGCTGTAACGCACGCTGAAGTTATGTACCCAGTTCGCCGGCTGCCCGACTCCGAACTCCGGGAGCCCGGGCTCGCCGAGCGCGTTCAGCGATCCGCGGCCCTCGTTCGGCCCGAAGAAGACGTCGTCGGACCAGCTTCCGTCGTAGCGAGGGGTGATCGTGCCCAATCTCCCGAGGTTGAACTCCCATGCGGCACTCATGTTCACCTTGAAGCGGGGGGCGTTGATGAGCTGATTTCCGCTGAGATCGGCCGTCACGGGGAAGAACTCGGGCGGTCGCAAGGGTCCCGGTGCGATCGCTCGGATCACCGTGTTCGTGAAATCCAGGAACTCACTCTCGTTCCATCCGAAGCGTAGGTCGAAACTGAGATTCTCGACCTCCTCGGGGACGAGCGCGAGCAGCGGCTGGAGTCGGACCTCGACCTCCGCGCCATAGAGCTCGGCCTCGTTGGCGTTGATGATCTGGGTCTGCGGAAAGGAGCCGAGGTTGTCCTCGGTGATGAAGACCTGGTATCCATCGAACTTGTAGTAGAAAAGCGATGCCGCCAGCCCCAGCCGACCATCCAGCATGTAGCCGTTCATCCCGACCTCGAAGGAGTCGATACTCTCGGGCTCGGCGGGCTCGACGTTGGTGAGCTGACTCGCCGATGCGTTGAACTGGCCGCCCTTCCACCCTCGAGCGTACTTCCAGTAGAACCTGAGGTCTTCCGTGGGCGTGTAGATGAGGCTCACGGTGCCCGTCGGCTCCTGCCAGACTGCGTGGTCCTTGAAGGATCGACTCGCGAAGGGGCCCCTGAAGCCGAACTCGAACTCCTTCTGCTCCCAGTTGTACCGGGCGCCGGCCTCGAGTGTGAACTCTTCCCGGATCTCCCAGGTGAAGCCAGCATGGAAGGCGAAGCTGTGGGTGTCCTGGTGGTACTTCTGTCCCGATTCGCGATCAAATTCGATGAATTGCGATTCGGAGTCGAGCTGCTCCGTCAGGTAGTAGCCACCCGCCTCCCAGATGAACGAATCGCCTTCGGACGCGATGTTGATCTCCTGAAAGAACTGCCAGGCATCGTCGTTCGTCACGCTCTCGAAGGAGTCGATCGACGTGAAGTCGTTGTCCTGGTCGCGAAAGCGGTCGTAGCCGTCGTAGGCGGAGATCGTCGTGATGACGAGATCGGCGACGGGAATCTCGCCCTCGAGAGAGCCCCCCCACGTGTCGTGCTTCGTCGGCCCCACGCGATTGTAGTCACCGCGCTCGGGTCGAATATCGAGATCCTCGGCGATGATGGACTGGAGGGCTTCCCTGGCCTGACGGCCACACCGAGTGCCGCCCGCCGCTCGGCAGCTCCGGGCGATGGCCTGTTGCATCTCCTGGATATCGGAATCGACGTACCCCGAATCGGTCTCGCCGGCCCCGAAGAGCGGGCTCGTCCCGACGGCCTGCCCCAACGTCGAGAGCTGGTCCGTTCGGCGACCCCGCACGATCAGGAGCCAATCCGTTTCGTTCGACTCGGGGCGGAAGTGAAACATGCCGCGCGCGGCCCAGGTCCCAATGTCGTTGACGTTCTTCTCGAGCCCGCCGGGCACCGATGACAGCACGAACTGTCTCGGCGCCGGAGGCGCAGGCCACGGTCGGTCCGGAATCTCACCGCAATTGCGGACACGATCGAGCGCCGCGGCGTTCGCGTCGCGCTCGGCCAGCGAGGGCAGGTTCGCGCACCCGTTCTCTCCCCAGCCGGCGCGCTCTGTGAGTCGGAACGAGAATCGCGCAGCGAGCAGGTCCGCGAGGATGGGCACGTCGACGGCGCCCTCCAGGTCCAGTGCGTCGTAGTTGCCGTAGGTAGCCGACAGCGTCGCGGCGTGCTCACCGGTCGGCTTCTTCGACGTGACCTTGATTGCGCCGGCAGAGGCGTTGCGTCCACGACCGGAGCCTTGTGGCCCGCGCAGCACCTCGACACCCTGGACGTCGAAGAGCTGGCCGAGCTGCAACGCCGGGGAGTTCATGGGCACGCCGTCCTGGTAGACGGCGACCGAGCCCCCGGCGTTCGCATTGAAGTCGCTGAGCCCGACGCCGCGAATGAAGAAGGTCGGCGACGTGGCGTCCGCGGTTCGAATTTCCAGGTTCGGCGTGATTTGCGACAGATCCGAGATGTCTTCGGCGCCCACCGCCTGCAGCAGGTCGGCGTCGAACCGCGTGACCGACGAAGCCGAAGAGGTGAGAAGGTCGGCCTGGGGCGAGCCGACCACGAGCATTTCCTCGACGCCCGAGAAGGGATCGTCCACGTCGGCCCCTCCGGACGTCTCGTCGGAGGCGGTTTCCTGCGCGCCGGCGAGATTCGAGATCACGAGGGTCACCAGGAGAGCGAGTGCTGCGCAGGTCCACCCATGGACGACGACAAAGGCTTCGACCCACGTCGACCTGGAAAGCGCAAGTCGACTGGTTTGATCGGTTCTGATCGTTGCCACAACGGAATCCTAAGTGATACGCTCCTGCCTCGCCAGAATCTAAATCCTTCACCGTGATGTTCATCTCGCCCTCCGCGAAATCGTCGATGGCCTCCCACCCCCCGTATGCGGAAGTGCGGAATAGGCTTTCACCGCACGCCGGAGCTTCGAGAGTCCTGCTGGCAGCTAAGAGAGGAAGAAGCGATGCTCGACGTACTGATGGGCGAAGCGGGCTGATGAGATCCATCGTCGGCTGCATCACCGCGGCATGCATCGCCACGCTTTCCGGCGCGTCCGCGGCCGAGCCGACGGAGGTCGATGAATCCACGCGATGGGTGCCGTCCCTCGCGATCACGAGTGGCCTGATCGCCGACGGTTCACGCGGTCAGGTCAGCAGTACGGTGCGTCCGGGCGCCTTCGGCTCCGGTTCCCAGCTCGCGCCGTGGCTGGGCGGCTCTCTGGAGATCATGTCGCCCGCGTGGGCGTCGTCGCGAGCGGGACGCCCTCGGGCCTTCATCCACGCCGGCCTCGCCGCCAACTTTGGATTCGAGCGCGATCTCGCGAAAGAGGGCTCACCGGGTGGGTTCATCGCACCGACGATTCCGGGCATCGCCAACGACGACCTGGTGCAGGGCCAGGGAAGCACGACGTCCGCGCAGCCGGCGGGATTCCAGGCGACGGCCGGTGCGGGGGTCGCGTTCACCCTGGACACGAGCTGGCGTCGCATTCGCATCAAGCCCTCCGTCGAGTATCTGCTCGAACAGATCGACGTACGGGGACGCGTGCACCGCGCTCGGGTCAACGACCCGGCGATTCCGAGCTACGACTTGTTCGCGATCACCGGGATCGAGACGGAGTACTTCCACGGCATCGGTCCGGGCCTGGAGATCGAGGCGGACATCTCACGAGCCGGGCCGTTCGTAGTGGCGCTGCTGGCTTCCGGCGGCGCGTACTACGTGCTCGGCGACCGCTACGTCGGCTTCTCGGCCGTGGACGCAACGGCAACGGAGAACGCGACTTTCGAGTATCGCAAACATCCGTGGAGCTACCGGGCCCACGTGGGATTTCGCTTCCGTTGGGCGCCCCGGGGCCGCTGATCCGAGACGGAGCCTAGCGGGAATCGCTCAACCGGTTGCTCCGCCGACGTTCAAATTCAGCCGCCTGAGCAAGCGAAGCCAGAGGCCCTCGCGGCCTCGCTTCGCCGCTGTGTCCATGGCGCGGAGCGTCGCGCGGATCCCCAGGTAGCGAACGGGCTCCGGAGGCCAGGCCTGCGGTGTCCTCCGGACGAGATCGAGCTCCAGCACGTCGGGCTTGCCGATGCCGTGCATCGCCAACGCGACGCCCGCCCCGAAACGGCTGCCGTTGATCCCGTGTCCGTTGTGACCGGCCGCCCAGGCCACGCGTCCGCCCGGGGTCTTGCCGAAGGCCGAGACCCGCGAGGTCGTCATCCCCATCACGCCGCCCCAGCGATGCGTGAATCGGATCCCCTCGAGCTGCGGGAAGGTCTCGAAGAGGGTCCGGGCGTGCTTCTCGTGCCTCACCCGGTTGTCTCCCAGGGCGGGTCGGGTATCGCCGGCTAGTAGTACGTCGTGCTGCCGCCGATCTGGATCCGATTGTCGATGGAGAGGCGACACCAATGGTAGTCGGCACTCCCGCCCTCGGAATCACTCGCACCCATCCCCTGACGGCCCGACCAGCCGACGCTCTCCATCTGCGCAGGCGACAGCGGCTCCGTCATCAGCGACCACTGCCACATGGGCGCGATCCGTCGTCGGAGCCTTCCGACCGCGCTCTTGTAGCCATTCGTCGCCAAGACGACGCGGCGAGCCATCAACTTCGCGCGGGGACAGCGAATCGCGACGTGGGCGCCGCTCTCCGAGAGACCCTCCATCGGGGTCCCTTCGTGGATCCGGACCCCGAGCCCGACCGCCGCATCTCGCAGCCCCCAGGCCAGCCGAGCGGGATCGAGTACCCCGCGACCGGCGTGGAGCCTCGTTCCGCCGAAGAAGATCGGCGAGTGGAACTCCGCCCGCAGCGCTTGCTCATCGATGAACTCCGCGTGTTCGTCGGAACCGCCGAGCGCCTCGTAGTGGCGACGCATCTGCTCCGCCAGCTCGCGGTTCCGGGCAACATAGAGGATGTCGCCCGGGTCGAACGCGGCATCGATGTCGTACCGCTCGAGGCTCGCGATCAGGCCGTCCGTATTCTCCCTGCCGAGCTCGACCAGCCTCTGGAACTCGTGGGGAAACTCTTTCAGGGCGTGATGGGCGCCGCCGGCGATGTCGTCCCACAGCGCCCCCATGTTGCGACCCGACGCCCCTTCGGAGATCGCATCCGCCTCGATCAGGACCACGTCGAGGTCCGGGTCCTCCTCCTTCGCGCGCACCGCCGTCCAGAGCCCCGTGAATCCGCCTCCGACGATCGCGAGATCCGTAGTCGTGTCGGCTTCGAGCGCCGGGAGGGCCTTCGGCCGTTCCGGACGGTCGAGCCAGTAGCTCACGGGCCTGGCATCGGCGAGCGCGGTTCGAATCGATTGGGGCGTCGTCATCTCGCTGTTCCCCCTCTTCGTGCGAGCGCCCCCGTCGCATGCGCCGGCCCGTCGCGCTCTCGTCGTCCCTCCCTCTTCCGGGCCCGAGAATAAGGTATATCATATGACTGATTTAGAAGACGAGAACCGAGCTTCGAGCCCGCCGGAGGAACCGAACATCGATGTCCAGGAAGGTCACCCGCCGCGATTTCATCAACGGCGTTTCGATCGCCGCGGCCGGCGCCGCAGTGATAGATCCCCGCGTTCTGTGGGCCGAGGCGATGAAGAGCTCTTCTCGGAGCTCCGTGAGTGATGACTACCCGCCGACGCGGACCGGACTCCGCGGCAATCACGAAGGCACCTACGACGTCGCGCACGCCCTCGCCTGGAACGGAGAGAGTCCGGCCAGCTACACCGAGCTCGATGAGACCTACGACCTCGTCGTCGTCGGCACCGGCATCAGCGGCCTCTCCGCCGCCTACTTCTACCAGCGCGAAGCCGGCATGGACAAGCGCATCCTCCTGCTCGACAACCACGACGACTTCGGCGGTCACGCCAAACGCAACGAATTCCACTTCGAAGGTCGGATGCTCCTCGGTGGCGGCGGTAGCGGCAACTTCGAAGACCATCACAAGTACTCCCCCGAAGCGAAACGCCTCGTCGCGGAGGTCGGAATCGACATCGAGAAGCTGCGGAAGGCTGAGCGCCCGCGCGGCTTCCAGGCCCAGATGGACGCGCCGATGGGCATGTACAACGACGCCGCCACCTACGGGAAGGACTCGGTCGTCACGGGCGCCTGGCTGCCGGCCTGGCAGGCCATGGGGAACTACAAGGAGCTGATCGACGCCCTCCCCTTGCCCGAGCGGGAACGGAAGAAGCTCGTTGGATTCGTCGACGGCAGCCGACCGCTCGAGAAGCCGCTCCCCGACGGCGACATGTTGAAGACTCTCAAGAGCACCCCCTATCAGACCTTCGCGACCGAACACGTGGGTCTCAGCAAGCAGACGACCCGACTCTTCGACCCTTATCTGCGCGTGACCCACTGCACCGGGACTGACTCCATCTCGATCATGGAGGGCATCAAGGCGGGCCTCCCGGCACTCAGCGTCCTCGGTCCGAAGGCGATGGAGGCCCTTCAGTCCAGCGGATTCGCCTTCGAGGGCGTCGACTTCGTCTGGGCGCCCGACGGGAACGCGACGATCACGCGAGCTGTCGTACGCCGATTGATCCCGAGCGTCGCCCCCGGCGAGACGGTCGAGGACCTGATCACCGCGCGGTTCGACTACGGCCGACTCGATCGCGCGGATCATCCCGTGCGCCTTCGTCTGAACAGCACCGTCACCCGGATCCTCAACGAGTCGGACGGCTCCGTCTCCGTCGCGTACGTGCGGGACGGGAAGCCGGTCCAGGTGAAGACCAGGCACTGCGTCTACGCGGGCTTCAACGGCATGACGCGCCATATCTGCCCACAGCTCCCCGAGGAGCAGAAGAAGCACGCGTCCTATGGCGTCAAGTCACCGCTCGTCCTCGCGCACGTCCTGATTCGCAAGGCGCGACCGTTCCTCGAGGCAGGCGGCCAGGTGATCATGTGCCCCAACAGCTACTTCGCGCTCGTGACGACGGGCGCGGCCGCGAAGATCGGCGACTACGAGACGCCGATGGGGCTGGACGATCCGCTGCTCGTCTACATGCTGACCTCGCCGCCGGTCGAGAACGACGGATCCTGGACGGCTGGGGATCTCTATCGCCAGGCCCGACATCAGCTCTACGCGACGCCGTTCGAGGAGTTCGAGAAGAAGATTCGCGACCAGCTGAGCGGACTCTTCGCGGGGACCGACTTCGACGCCGACCGCGACATCGAGGCGATCACGCTGAACCGCTGGTCGCATGGCTACGCCTACGGCTACATGGACCTGCACGATCCCGAGTTCCCGGAAGGCAAAGCGCCCCACGAGCTGGGCCGCAAGCCGCTCGGCAACATCAGCTTCGCGGGCTCGGACACGGAGGCGCGCGCATACGTGGATGCTGCGATCGACGCGGCGTGGCGCGCCGTGCAGGAACAGCTCGAGGCGTAGACCCGTTCATGGTTCGATTGCGGACAGGCACCGATCGATGAGCGAGCTCACTCCGGTCGAGCGCGCAGAGGACATCGACGCGCGCTGGATGACGGCGGCACTCCGCGCCGGCGGACTCCGTTGCGACGTAGAGGGCGTTTCCTTCGCCCCGATCGGCACCGGCCAGATGGCCGACAGCTTCCGCTTCGAGTTGGCGTTCTCCGCTTCGAACGCTTCGGATCCCGACCTACCCGGCAGCGTCGTGGTCAAGATGCACGCCGAGGATCCCTTGAGTCGGGAAGCCGGAAGCCGGGGTGCCTACGAGAGCGAGGTGCGGTTCTACACCGAGCTCGCACCCACCCTGACGGTTCGTGTGCCCGCGTGTTTCTACGCCTTGCCGCCGGACGCGTCGAATCGTTTCGCGCTCGTACTCGAAGACCTCGCCCCGGCGGAACAGGGCGACCAGCTCGAAGGCTGCAGCATCGATCAGGCGCGCGCGGCGGTCGTCAATCTGGCTGGACTCCATGGTCCACGCTGGTGCGACCCGACGCTGCGGGACCTGAAATGGCTCGGGAGCGCCGAGGATCAGGCGGACTCGCTACAGCCGCTTCTCGGCGGGTTCAGCGAGCAATTCATCGAGCACTACGGCGAGCGCGTATCGAAAGAGGACGTCGAAGTCTTGCGCGCGTTCGCGGCGGGCTCCCGTGCCTGGCTCCTCGGACGAAGCGAGCGCTTCGGCGTCGTCCACGGGGACTACCGTCTCGACAACCTGCTCTTCGCAACGCCGGCGGGCGGCAGCCCGGTCGCTGCAGTCGACTGGCAGACGATCACGATCGGCCTACCCGGGAGAGATCTCGGCTACTTCCTGGGCAACAGCCTGCTCCCCGAAGAACGCCGAGAGAACGAGCGCGAGCTCGTCGCGGCCTATCACGACGCGCTGATCGCCGTGGGCGTCACCGACTACACGTTCGACGCGTGCTTCGACGATTACCGCTACGGCCAGCTCCACGGCCTCCTCATCACGCTGCTCGCCAGCATGATGTTGACCCACACGGAGCGGGGCGACGACATGTTCCTCGCCATGTCCTCCCGCGCCTGCGAGGCGATTCGCGACCTGGAGAGCCTCGATCTGCTCTGAGTACCCCGCGAGCGGTGACGACCGCCGTCGCGCGACGTCACTCGTCCTGCATGTCCTGCATGTAGGTCGTGTCGATGACGATCAGCTCCCGGTACTTCTCGGGCATCTCCCAATGGCCCGTATAGCCCTGCGGAACGATCAGCGAGTCGCCCGCCTCGAACTCGTACCGGCCGCCTTGATCGGGCGTCAGGATCAGTCGCCCCTCGAGGATATGGACGAACTCGTCGAAGCGAGCGCTCTCGATGTGCACCTTTCCAGGCGCCGCCTCGTAGACCCCGACCATGATCTTGCCGACATGAAAGACGTGCGAGCTGTTCTCGATGGGCTCTTCGGAGGTCACGTTGTCGTCTTCGGGGTCGGGCTCCGACAGATCGGTCGGCGTTAGGCCGAGCCCGTCGAGATAGCTCTGATCGATCGCGATCGGGACGATCTGGGATACGGGGCGCTCCTCCTCCTCGTCCGACGCGCCGGAGAGCGACGCGCACGCGGTGAGGGAAAGAAACGCGGCCATCCAAATCGCCACTGCCACGCGGCTGGCGATCGTCCAAAGGGTCGAATCCGGGTTTCGGGGTCTCTGCATTTCGGGCACTCCTTCGCGCTCGGCCGGCGGGGGACGTGCCGCTCGGGCGTCATATGGCTAAGAGCCTATCCCACAACCCTTTGCTATTCATCGTGCGTCTTGATTGATTGAACGCACCCCCCGCGTAAGGGGTGAGGCAATGGCAACGGGCAAGGCTGAACATCGACGCTGGCGTGCACCCGACGAGCTATGGGATCGGGTCGAGCCCCTCTTGCCGAAGTACCGGCCGGGCAAGCACGGCGGTCGCCCTCGCGTCGATCTGCGCCGCGTCTTCGACGGCATCCTCTACGTCCTCCGAACAGGCTGCCAGTGGAGCGCCGCGCCGCAGGAGTTCGGGTCATCGAGCACGCTGCATCGCTACTTCCAGGAGTGGACACGCCAAGGTGTCTTCTTCCGGCTGTGGAAGGAGGCGTTGCGGGAGTACGACGAGCTCGAGGGCATCGACTGGGGATGGCAGAGCTTGGACGGCGCGATGACGAAGGCACCGCTCGGTGGGGAAAAAAACAGGGCCCAACCCCACGGATCGGGGCAAATCGGGCACCAAGCGTTCCCTTCTTACGGATGGCGGCGGCGTTCCTCTGGCGCTGGCCGTGTCGGGCGCCAACACGCATGACAAGCGGTTGGTCGAGCCCACGCTGAAGGGCTTCGCGCTTCGGCGCCCGCGTCCGAAGCCTGGAGGCCGCAAGCAGCACTTCTGTGGCGACAAGGGCTACGACTACGCGGACACGCGCGCGCTCGTCGAACGCTGGGGCTACACGCTTCACATCAAGTCGCGTGGAGACGAGGCAAAGGCCCTTCGCTCGAACCCTCGGTTCCGAGCGCGACGCTGGGTCGTCGAGCGAACTCACTCATGGCTGAACCGACATCGGCGCATCTTGATCCGATGGGAGAAGAAGGCCGCCAACTACGAGGCCATGCTCCACTTCGCGTGTGCGATCACCACGCTTCAGCTTGCCGAGGTATTGGGATAGGCTCTAAATCAGTTATATCATTTCGAGTCTCAATGCACGCATGAGGTCGGTCGCACCAAGCCCCCGAACCAAGGCCCCGAAACGGAATCTCGATCCCCACGGAGGAGTGAATCCATGAGCGAAATCGCCACTCCTGCGGACACCGTCGCTCGTCTGCGCCGCACCTTTCGCAGCGGCCGGACCCGGCCCTACGAGTGGCGGCGTCGCCAGCTGCTCGCGCTCGGCAAGATGATGGACCGCCGGCGCGGCGACCTCGTCCAGGCCATGCGGGCCGACATCTCGAAGTCCGAGGAAGAGTGCCTGATGGAGATGAGCGTCTGCGACGGCGAGATCCCCTACGCGCTCGTGCACCTCGAGAGCTGGATGCAGCCCGAGGTCATCGAGCCGGCGCCGATTCCCGGCCACCAGCGCATCGTTCGGGATCCGCTCGGCGTCGTCCTGATTATCTCGCCCTGGAACCTCGCGGTCGAGCTCACCGTCGTGCCGATCGTCGGCGCCGTCGCCGCGGGCAACTGTGTGGTGCTCAAGCCGTCCGAGCTGAGCCCACACGTCTCGGCCCTGCTCGCGGAGATCCTCCCCGAGTACCTCGATCCGGACGCCGTTGCGGTTGTCGAAGGAGGGGCCGACGAGACGACCGCGCTCCTCGAACAGCGTTGGGACCACATCTTCTATACCGGGGGCGGCGGCGTGGGACGCATCGTCGCCGCGGCGGCTGCGAAGCACCTCACGCCGATCACACTCGAGCTCGGCGGCAAGAGTCCGTGCATCGTGGACGACGATGCCGACATCGACCTGGCGGCGGAGCGCATCGCCTGGGGCAAGTACATCAACGCCGGCCAGGTCTGCATCGCGCCGGACTACGTGCTCGTGAAGCGCGAACGCGAAGACGAGCTGGTCGCCGCCCTCGCTCGCGCCACGACCGCGCTCCTGGGCGAGGACCCGCGCACGAGCCCCGCTCTCGGACGCATCGTCAACGAACGTCACCACGCCCGTCTCGCGCGCCTCATCAAGGACGGACGCCCGGCGTTCGGAGGCGAGGTCGATACGGAGGACCTCTACGTCGCGCCGACCGTCCTACAGGACGTTCGACTCGATTCCGACGTGATGAAGGAAGAGATCTTCGGCCCCGTGCTCCCGGTCCTCCCCGTCGACAGCATCGACGAGGCCATCGAGTTCGTGAACGAGCGGGACAAGCCGCTGGCGCTCTACCTCTTCACCGGACAGCAGACCGTCGAAGACGAGGTGCTCTCCCGAACGAGCTCGGGCGGCGCCTGCGTGAACGGAACGATGCTGCAGACGGCGAGTCCCGAGATGCCCTTTGGCGGCACGGGTGCATCGGGTGTCGGGGCGTACCACGGGCGCCACAGCTTCGAGACCTTCAGCCACCGCAAGGCCGTGTTCACGCAGGGCAGCGAGAGCTTCGAAGCCGTGAGCACGCCCTGACGTCGAGGACGCCCAGGCGCCGGCGAACGATCGCGAACGGTCGGCTCGAGCGGGGCTAGTCGCCGTTGATCCGCCGGAGCTCCTCGACCTCGTTGCGCAGCACGGCCATCGCGTCCTCGCCGGGTGGTGCCGGCAGCTCCGCCGGCCCGGTCTCGCGAGACGGCAGCAGCACCTTCGCCGTGCCCGGGGTCAGCACCAGTCCGCGCTGGTTCTCGATGTGGATCTCGAGCAGCACTTCGGCGCCCTCGTCGGTTCGCTGCTTGTCGACGACCTTGCCGTAGAGCCAGTTCGTGTCGCCCGCGAAGTTGAACTTGCGGTGCTGGACGTGGAGGTTGCGCAGCCAGGCGTCGTCGCCCATCCAGTTGGTCACGAGATGCGCCAGGAAGGTCTCGCGGATCGCGCCGTAGTCATAGACCGTGCTGGCACCAACCTGGTGGGCCCAGTCCTCCTCCCAGTGCATGCGCTGGACGATGTCCCAGACGTTGAGCTTGTTGCGCGTGTAGAGCCCGGGCGTCGACTGACGCGTCTCGTACGCGAGTCGGTGGGCGAAGGTCGGGAAGTCCTGGCCGAAGCCTGCGTGGAAGAGGATCAGGTCCGTCACCCGGATCGGTCCCTTCACCATGCGCGGCATCTCCTCGCCGACCTCGACGTCCTCCCAGTAGCGTGGCGTAGCACCCCGCTGTGTCTTCAACTCGTTTGCGTAGCACTCGTCGATCTCCGCGAGCTGCTCGTCGGTGTAGGCGTCGGGGACGGGCTGCGGCTCCTTGACCTCCGAGACGGGTCGCCGCTCGCCGCGGATCCACGTCCCCCGCAGCACCGTCGTGACTTCGTTGTCCTGGTTGAAGTTCACGAACGTGTGCGTCTCGTGGACGGCGCGTTCGCCCCAGGAGCTACGCTTGTCGGCGATGCCCGTGATCGCGTGCTTCCGGTAGATCCGATCGCCGAGCTTCATCGGACGGAAGAATTGATAGTGGACGTCCGCCTGCAAGGACCCAACGCCGCGCAGTGGATCGCCCTTCAGCTTCTTCTTGATCTCGGGCTTGAGCTTGCCTTGCGGCTCGAGGTCGCCGGCGAAGGTCCAGAACATCGTCGGCGCAGCGATCAGCGTTCCCCAGCGCGTCTTCGACGCGTAGTCCGGATCGGTGTGGAGCGGGTTCGTGTCGCCGTAGCCGTTCACGAAATGGCGCGAGGTATCGATCGAGACCTCGACGTTGAAGCCCGTGCTCTTCGGCCGCCAGCTCTGCCGAACCTCGTCGGGTACAGGCAGAAAGTTCTCGGGCTCGAGGTCGAGACCGAGTCGCTCCTTGAGCACAGCGACGCGCTCGTCGGTGATCTTGCCGTAATCGGGATCGGGCATGCGCGCCTCCGTCGGGTTGGCCAGGGGCCCAATCCTATCGAGGATTGAGCACCGCTTCGCTAGCGTGGCCGACGCGCGGATCGTGCGACGATCGGCGGCAACGAACGTCGGCTGCCGGTCGCCGCCGAGACCGAAAAGGACTGCCGCTGCATGGCCATCGACATCGACGCCGCGGATCTCATCTTGCCCGCTCGCTATGGCGAGCGCGGAATTCCCCACGACGCCTGGACGCAGCTTCGGCGCGAGGCGCCGGTCTTCCGCTGCGAGACCGAAGGTTACGACCCCTTCTACGCCATCACCCGACATGCTGACATCATGGAGATCTCGAGCAATCCGCGGATCTTCAGCAACATCGAGGGTCCGATCCTGGAAGACCTTGCGGCGCGGGCCAGACGGGAAGCGAGCGCCGAGGCGTTCGACTTCACGACGATCATCCAGATGGACCCGCCGCAGCACCGCGAGTACCGCAAGGTCGCGAGCGGCCTGTTCACGCCCCGCAGCACCGATCGGCTCGATCAGATCGTCGCGGAGTGCGCTCGCGCCCACGTCGACAAGCTCGGCGACGAGGGCGAGACGGACTTCGTCGAGTCGATCTCGCAGCGCCATCCGCTTCGCGTCCTCGCCACGCTGCTCGGCATCGAGCCCGAAGACGAGGAGCTGCTCCTGCGGCTCACGCAGGAGGTATTTGCTCCGGACGACCCGGACCTTCAGCGGAAGGGGGAGAACCGGCAGAAGGCGGACATGGCCCTGATGGCGGAGTTCGGCGCCCTCTTCACGCGCATCATCGCCGATCGCCGCGCGAACCCTCGCGACGACCTCGCGAGCAAGCTCGCGAACGCGAAGATGGCAGACGGCTCGCCGATGGGCGACATCGAGACCTTCGGCTACTACATGATCGTGTTCACCGCCGGACACGACACGACACGCAACGCGATCTCCGGCGGTATGCACGCGCTGCTCGAGAATCCCGACCAGCTCGCGAAGCTGCGCACGCATCCCGAGCTCACCCGGTCCGCCGTGGAAGAGATCGTGCGGTGGGCCGCACCGGTCAACTACATGAGACGTCACCTGCTCGAGGACGTCGAGCTCCATGGCGTCGAGATGAAGAAGGGCGAGGACCTGGTGATGTTCTACGCCTCTGCCAATCGGGACGACGACGTCTTCGCGGCCCCCTTCGATTTCGACATCACCCGCAGCCCGAATCGCCATCTCGGCTTCGGAACCGGCGAGCACTTCTGCCTCGGAGCCCACGTCGCCCGGCTGTCGATGCGGGCGCTCTTCCTCGAGCTCGCGAACCGGATCGAAGAGATCGAGCTCGCAGGTGATCCGACGCAGATCGCTTCGAGCTTCGTGGTCGGCCTCAAGTCACTGCGGGTCCGCTACAAGCTCCGCCCGGCCGCCTGATCCCGACCCGGCAGGCCGCCGCGATCGCGTGCTCACTCGACCCGTCGGACGCTGAACGAGTCGGCCTACGCAGGCCGGTTCGTGCGTCCCTCGAAGCGCTCGTTGGGTCGGATCTTCTCGTACTCGGCGAGGACGGGCGCGAACTCCTCGGGCGTGCTCGCGTGGATGATGATGCCGTCGGCGCCGGCCTCGAACTGATCGACCCAACGTCGTGCGCAGGTCCGGGCGTCTCCGACCGCGGCCGGACGCCAGTGTTCAGGAATCTCCTCGGACACGGCGGCCATCTGCTGCGTCGTAGCGACGCTGTCGATCATCCCGCCCACCGACGTCACGGCATCGGACGCGCGGAAGCGATTCAAGGTCTCCCGGTCCCAGCCGTTCACGTCGACCAGCATCTCGCCGTAGCCCGGGACCTGCAGATAGGTCGCCAGCCGCGCGATGATGTACTTGAGATAGACCTCTTCGCTCACGTCGCAGGCAGTCGCGAAGACCGACCAGATCTTGCCGCGGCCCGCCTCCTTGCCCGCCGCCGCCTCACCGGCACGAAACTGCTCGACGGCGCGCGACAACGCTTCGTCGGACATGAACGTATGCAGGTGTGCGCCGTCGTAGATCCTACCGGCGTTCTGGAGGCTCTTCGGGCCGAAGCCCACGTAGAGGATCGGGATGTCCGCATCGACGTAGGGGCCGAGACTCATCGCCCCGATCTTCCCGAGCGCACCGTCATGGCCGACGACCGCCTCGCCCCGCCAGAGCCGCCGCATGATGCCGAGGAACTCGGCCTCTCGCGCAAAGGTCGGGAAGTCCAGTCCCATCGCCTTCCAGCGCAGGTTCACGCCCTTCGCGAGCCCGAGCGCGAATCGCCCCTCCGTCAGGGCGTGCAGCGTCGATCCCATCGACGCCGTCACGACCGGGTGACGCGTGTTGAGGTTCGTCCCCGAGGTCCCGATGTAGAGGCTCTCCGTCACCGCCGCACAGGCGCCACAGATCGCTGCGATCTCCTTGTAGTCCGACCGCTCGGAGATCATCACGTTGCCGATGCCGAGCTCTTCGGCATCCCGCACCTGCGCGAGCACGTCGCGAGGCGTGCGGGAGTGCCCCGGCAGCCCGTAGAAGCCGAGCTCGGGGAATCTCGACGCAGGACCAGTCGTCATCAGCGCTCCGATCGTCTCTCGGGTCGGCAACGTCGCGTCTCGCGAGCCTGCGTTCGAGACCCGTACTGAGCGGCCAACGTAGTCCATCGTGTGAAGACGCGGGACCCATCGAGAGCGCAGCCGACCCCCCCTCTCCTGGTGATAGACTGGCAGACGATCTCGACTTGCACGCCGAGGAGTCCAGCCCGATGCCCTACGACCCCTCCCCCTACCTGAACCCGTCGAAGTGCGCGCTCGTCGTGTTCGAGTGCCAGGAGAGCGTGATCGGCGAGGCGGCGCAGTTCAGGGGCTTGCGGGAAGACGTCCTCGCGCGCGACCTGATCGGGAATCTCGCCGACCTGCTCGCGGTCGCGCGAGAGACCGGCGTGACCGTCGTCTACTGCAACAAGGCGTTCCGCCCCGACGGTCTCGGCACGCCCAACACGCCCCGCGCGGACAACGCGCCGGGCGGACCGCCTGGGCCAGCCGTCGTTTCTCCCATCGTCGAGCCGCTCACGCCGCGCCCGGAAGAAGTCGTGATCGAACGCATTCACGGCATGACGGCGTTCCACGGCACGCCGATCGAGTCGGTCCTGCGCGATCGGGGCGTGGAGACGATCGTGCCTTCGGGTGTGAGCCTGAACATCGGCATCGTCGCGACGACCGTCGAAGCGCTCGGCCGCGGCTACCGCGTGGCGATCGCGCGCGATTGCTGTGCGGGAGATCCCTCTTCCTACGCGAAAGACGTCTATCGGAACACGCTGAACAACCTCGCGTATCTGTCGACCAGCGGGGACATCGCGAAAGTGTGGCGCTCGAGCTAGCGAGTCGCGGGATCCGGAGCTCGGGACGGATTTCGCGCGGCCCAATCGACGGGGGGCGCCCTCTGAGCGAGAAGTGGCCTCGGCTCTACGCGTGGGTGCGGCCGCGCCACAAACATCTAATGGATTTTAATAATTACACGACGATATCGCTGGTTCCAAACGCCCCGGACGACTGATTCGAAGGTGCTCTCGCGCGTGTCTCATGGATGTACGCGCGTCGACGACGCTCCCCAAAGCAGCTCCTGGAGCGCTAGAGCACGCCCTCGCGGATAAACATCTAACGAATTTTAATGATCATTGGCTACAATCACAACTGATTCCAAGCCTTACCACGACGAATCCAAAGGTGGGAAGCGAAAGCCACCACCGGCCCTCAGGAGATCGATTTGGCGAAGCGAACGACCGATTCGACAGCAAGTGAAACGCAGGGACGAAAGTTCTCTCGCTTCGGTGACAGGGTCCGCGTCCCCAAGGTGGCCGAGCTGATCGCCAACCAGATCCGGAGTCGGATCGTCCGCGGCCAGATCGCGGAGGGCGAGGCACTGCCCGCCGAGAGTGAGATGATGGCAGACTTCGGCGTCTCCCGTCCCACCTTGCGGGAAGCGATTCGGATCCTCGAGTCCGAGTCGCTGATCAAGGTCTCCCGTGGGTCCCGCGGCGGCGCGCGCGTCCAGGCACCGGATGCGAGTCCCATCGCACGCTACGCCGGCGTCTATCTCCAGTTTCGGGGCACGACGCTCGAGGACGTGCATGCAGCCCGAGCCATCATCGAGCCGCCGGCCGCACGCGTGCTCGCCCGCCGCAACCAGGCGAGCGACTGCAAGAAGCTGCGCGACCTCATCGAGGAGGAACGCGTCGTCGAGGACGACCCCGAGCGGTTCGCCGAGCTCTCGACGCGATTCCACGAGCTGGTCATGGAGCTCTCCGGAAGCGATACGCTCTGTCTCGTCGTCGGCATGCTGCACGACGTCATCGAGAAGCACGCCGAGGCGACCCTCCACGAGTACCTCGATCCGAAGAACACCCGGAAGGCGATTCGATCCCAGGAGAAGCTCGTCCGTCTGATCGAGGACGGAGACGAGGACGAGGCCGAGGCGCATTGGCGCCGCCACCTCACGAATGCGGGCCATGCCATGATGCGCAGGGCCGGACGCAAGGCCGTCGTCGACCTCTTCGACTGAGGCCCCTCGCCTCGTGAAGCGCCTGGATCTCGCTTGACGGAATCGAGCGCACCGGTATAATATTTCGAACGTTTGGTATAAATAAATCCTGCCAGACTGGCGGACGCCAACGGAGACTTGCGATGCCTGCCATGACCGGCTGCTACGACTCGGATCATCACTGCCACGACACGCTCGAAGATCTGCCGGCCTACATGGACCCGGGCTTCCGGGAGCGGGGCTGGCAGGTGATGGACGGGCACGACGGGATGCGCGTGCTCGGGGTCAATGGGAGGCCGTCGATGCTCGGCGCCGACGAGGTGCCGATTCCCGGCAGCTTTCGTGACACCATTCTGCGGCTGCGAGCGGGCGAAGACCTGGATCCCTTCGTCGGGCAGGTCGGCCCGATGAAGCCGGACTTCATCGACCGGGATGCGCGACTCGAGTTCATGGACCGCGAGGGCATCGAAGGCGTGCTGCTCTTCCCGGGCGTGGCCCTGGGATGCCACTGGATGCTCGAGGACGAGGACCCCAAGCAGGTCGCGGCCAACCTCCGCGCGGTCAATCGCCTCATGGCCGAGCACTGGGGCTGGGGCTACCGGAATCGGATCCACAGTGCGGCGCTCCTGGATCTCACGCATCTCGACCTGGCGCTCGAGGAGCTCGACCGCGTGATGGCCGAGGGCTGCAGGGTGATCAACCTCGTGCCCGGCCCGATCGACCACAAGTCGCCCGCGGATCCGCATTTCGATCCCTTCTGGTCGAAGGTCAACGAAGCGAAGCTGCTCGTCTCGCTGCACACGGGCGGCGCGTCCCACGAGCCGTACCGCAAGATGCTCGAGGGCTTCTGGGAACCTGCGGATGCGGGCGGCGTCGAGCGCGGGATCCACGACATCGCCTCGGCGTTCATGGGCTTCCAGATGTTC
Organism: Myxococcota bacterium; assembly: GCA_965223565.1. Lineage (GTDB taxonomy): Bacteria > Myxococcota_A > UBA9160 > UBA9160 > UBA4427 > UBA4427. The sequence continues at coordinate 743,021 of CBDCWV010000017.1, forward strand.
AACGAGCGACCGATCATGGACACGATCGCGGCGTTCTGCCTGCACAACCTCTTCGGTCGCTTCCCCGACGTGCGCGTGATCAGCGTCGAGAACGGGGCGTTCTGGGTGAACTTCGCCGTCAAGATCATGAACAAGAACTTCGCGATCAATCAGCAGGGCTTCTGGCTGGGCGGGAAGCCCGACCGGCCGAGCTCGGTCTTCCGCGAGTACATCTCGGTCACGCCCTTCCACGAAGACGACGTGCAGCAGCTCGTCGACGTCGTCGGCGCGAAGGCCGTGACCTTCGGCTCCGACTACCCGCACGCGGAAGGGCTGGCCCATCCGGTCGACGACTTCCTCGAGGATCTCGAGGTGAGCGACCAAGGGGTCATCGACCAGATCATGCGCTCGAATCTGAAGGTGCTCATCGACCGCGTCGGCACCTGATAGGGCGGCAAAGCTACTCCCATCGAAAGAGGACCCATGCAGCCCCATCTCTATTCCCACCTCTCCATGGACCTGCGCCAGACCGGGGAGTGGACGACCGAGGGGTTCGCGCCGGTGACGCCGGATCTGATGGCGCCCGGCGGGCTCCGCGCTTCGCTCGCCGCCCTGCTCCTCGAAGGCAGCTTCGGCGACAATCTGCTCGCCCACGGATTCCCGGTGCTCAGCCAGATGACCTTCCACCTGCGAGACGGGGCGGAGGACGTCACGCGCCTGCGTGCCGAGGGCGAGCTGCTCCACATGGACAAGCGTCGTGCGAATGGTCGCGGTCGCGTCGTCGATGCGGACGATCCGGATCGCCTGATCGGCTATGGCACCATCGGCTTCTCGATGATCCGGCCCGAAGGCGACTACACGCCGGCCGATCTCGACGCCAGCCTCGAGGCGGATCGCGAGTCGTATCCCGACGTCTCCGGCAAGCCGCTGCTTGAGGCGATGGGCATGCAGGTCCCGCCCGGCCAGCCGGTCTGCGAGCTCGCCGGCGCGATCCATCCCGGCGTCCTGGGACCCGAAGGACGACTCCACGGTGGTGCGCATCAGCTGATGCACGAGACGGCGGCGCTCGCGGCGGCGACCCTCGAGTCGGGCACAGAGCGCGTTCTGGCCGCCGAGCAGTCGATCCAGTTCATCGCGCCGGCCTTCGAGGGGCCCTTCGTCGCGAAGGCGGACGTGCTGTCTGCGAGCGAGGAGGACGTTCTCTGCGTCGTCGAGCTCCGCGACGCGCGCAGCGACGGGATCCGATCGATGAGCACGTTCCGGATGCGGATCCTCCCGTGAGCTCCGACGGCCTGCTCGCGCCGCGTCCGACGTCCGAGCAGTCGATGCTCTCGGACGCGTCGGCGCGCTTCATCGAAGACGCCTGCCCGCTCGAGGCGGTCCGCCGGCTGATGGACGCGCCGGACGCCCTCCCCCCGAACTACTTCGAGAAGAGCGCGCCCCTCGGCTGGTACGGCTTCTTCGTCCCGGAGGAACTCGGCGGCGGCGCCGTCTCGGACAGCCCGCTCGCGGACGCGGTCGTCGTCGCGCAGCGGCGTGGCGCGGCACTCCAGCCCGGCGCCTTCGTCGCACAGAACGTCGTCGCCCACGCGCTGGCTGCGGAGCCCGGTAGCGAGCTGGCCGACATCGCGCGGCGGCTCGCGGACGGGACCGCGACCGCCTCCTGGGCGCTCGCGGACGCGACCGGGGAATGGTCCCCGGGGCGCGCGGTCCGCGCCGAGTCGGACGGCGGGAGCTTCGTGCTCAGCGGACACGCGGGGCTCGTGCAGGACGGCCATCGGGTCGACTGGCTGCTCGTCGCGGCAGCGACGGACTCGGGGCTGGGCCAGTACCTCGTTCCCTCGGACGCAGCCGGCGTCGTCGTGACGCCGCTCGAATCGTTGGACCTCACGAAGCGATTCTCGGCCGTGCGCTTCGACGACGTCCGGGTCGAGGCCGCCCGCGTCGTTGGCGATTCCGGCGATGCCGCCCCGCAGATCGAACGGCAATTCCAGCGCGCGCTGATCCTGCAGGTGGCGGAGTCGCTCGGGGCGATGGACGCCCTCTTCGAGCGAACGGTCGCGTACGCGAAGGACCGCATCGCCTTCGGTCGCCCGATCGGCTCGTTCCAGGCGATCAAGCACGCCCTCGCGGACCTGAGCCTGCGCATCGAGGGCACGAGGGCCACATTGGCCGGCGCCGCCCCGGCGGTCGAGCAGGGAGCGCACGATGCGCCCTCCATCGCGAGCGTCGCCAAGGCGTACTGCGGCGACGCAGCCGTCGAGCTGTCCCAGGGCTGCCTGCAGATCCATGGCGGGATCGGCTTCACCTGGGAGCACGACCTGCATCTCTACCTGCGAAGACTGACGAGCGACGCGGCGCTGTTCGGGGATCCGATCTGGCATCGCGAACGGCTCGCCGACCTCCACGCCGCGTGAGAGGGATCCGATGACCGAACCGACGAACGACGCAGGCGAGCTCGAGCGCTATCGAGAGCACGTGCGAGCCTGGCTCGAAACGAACCTCGAGCGACGCGACCCGGACGCGCCCGAGCTTCCGGTCATGCACGAGGACGGGGAACGCGTCGCGGGCGCGCGAGCGCTGCAGCGCGTGCTCTTCGAGGGGGGATTCGCAGGCATCACCTGGCCGACCGAGTACGGTGGACAGGGCCTCTCCTTCGCGCACCAGGAGATCTTCGATCAGGAGAGCCGCGATTTCGTGCTCCCGCAGTTCGGGGCGCTCTATGTCACGACCTATCTGGTGTGCGGTCCCGCGATCGCGCAGTTCGCCTCCGAGGCCTTCAAGCGCGAACACGTGCCGGCGATCCTGCGTGGCGACGAGCTCTGGTGCCAGTTCTTCAGCGAGCCCGCGGCGGGCTCCGATCTCGCCGGTGTCCAGAGTCGGGCGACGCGAGACGGCGACGGCTGGCTGATCTCCGGCGCGAAGGTGTGGAGCACGATGGCCGCGCACGCCGAGTACGGCATGTGCCTCGCCCGCACGAACTGGGACGTCCCGAAGCATCGCGGCCTCACCTGGTTCGCGGTCCCGACGAACGCCCCCGGTCTGACCATGAGCCCGATCCGGCAGCTCGACGGGAGCGTCGGCTTCTACGAAGAGTTCCTGGACGACGTCCGGGTCGATGACGTGGACAGGATCGGCGAAGTGGATGCCGGCTGGAGCGTGACGTCCGCGGTCCTCGCGAACGAGCGCGCCGGAGGGGCCGGCGGTCACGGCGTCGTGACCGAGGACGTTCGCGAGCTCGGGGCCGATCTCGAGTCCGTGGCAGCGCGCGCGGGCGCCCTTGGCGACGGCGCGACCCGACAGCTCATCGCCCAGGCGCGCATCGAGGACTACGTGAACATCCAGATCCGCCGCCGCGCCGCCGAGGTCGCGGACGAGAACCCTCTTGCTGGCGCCTACGCCAAGCTCTCGTCGGGCGTGCTGTCGCCCTGGCGCGCCACCGCCGCCATGCAGATCGGGCGAGGCAGCGTCGTGGCGTGGGAGCCGGACGACGACGGTGCGAAGGGCGTCGCGACGCGCTACCTCGGTGCTCGTGGCACCTCCATCTCCGCAGGATCGAACGAGATGCAGCGCAACATCATCAGCGAACGCGTCCTCGGTCTTCCGCGGGAGCCTTCCTTCGATCGGGGCAAGCCGTTCAACCAGATCCTGAAGGATGCGAGCACTTGGCAGAGCTGAATTTCGGCAGGTGTCTTCGCCGAACGAGACTCTTCGAGCGCGAGCCCGCCCTGCTCGACCTGAGCAACGGCCACGAGTCGACCTACGGTGAGCACCTCGCGCGGCTCGAGCGCCACTACGCCGTCCTGAAAGCCCTGGGCGTCGGTCCCACCGATCGCGTCGGCGTGTTGGCCGCCGCGAGCCACGTCTACGTGGAGCTCTGGCGGGTGTTGCTCGGCGGCGCGGGTGTGATCAACCCGCTCAATACCAGACTCGCGCCGAACGAGCTCGCGTACATCCTCGACGACTCGGGGACGACCGTCCTCTATGCCGACGCGGGCGGCGCCGCCAGCATCGCGCAGATCCGGGAGCGCCTTCCGAAGCTGCGCACCGTCGTCTTGATCGGCGACGGCGACGCGCCTCACGATCCACCTCATGATCCACCTCATGACATCCGGCTCGACGACCTCTTCGCTGCCGCCCGGGCAGAGGGGCTGCCGCCGGAGCCCGACGAGAGCGCGGGCGCGGCGCTGCTCTATACCGGCGGGACGACCGGTCTCCCGAAGGGGGTGCTGCACACGCAGAAGTCGATCGTCAGCTCGATCTACCGGTACCTCATGGACACGGGCATCGGGCCGGGCATCAACATCTTGAGCTACATGCCGCTCTTCCACGTGGGCAGCATGGGGACGTGGGCGTACCTCGTCCCGGTCGGGGGCCGCGTCGTGATGATGCCCGCCTTCGAGCCGGGCGAGGTGATTCGCGCCGTTCGCGATCATCGCATCAAGATGGTCAGCGGCGTCCCGACGATGTTCGCCATGATGCTCGACCATCCCGAGTTCGAGCCCAAGATGTTCGAGAGCCTCGAGCGGATCGCCTATGGCGCCGCGCCGATGCCGCCGGAGCTACTGAAGCGCCTGATGGAGGTGACGCCGGGCGTGAAGTTCTGGCAGGGCTACGGGATGACCGAGTGCGGCGTGGCAACCTGTCTCTCACCGGAGGATCACGCCGTCGGATCGGAGCGCCTCGGATCCGTCGGCCGCGCAGCGATCGGCGTGGAGGTCGAGATCCGCGACCCCGGGACCCGAGCACCCATGCCCCCCGGCGAGGTCGGTGAGATCTGGCTCCGATGCGACAGCCTGCTGAAGGAGTATTGGCGCAAGCCCGAGGAGACGCGCGAGGTCCTGACATCCGACGGGTTCTACCGGACCGGCGACGCGGGCCGACTCGATGACGAGCACTACCTGTTCCTGGAAGACCGGATCAAGGACATGATCGTGAGCGGCGGTGAGAACGTGTACTCCCTCGAGGTCGAGAACGCGATCGCTTCCCACCCCGCCGTCAACCAGGTCGGCGTCGTCGGCGTGCCCGACCCGAAGTGGGGCGAGGCCGTTCATGCGGTCGTCGTCTGTGATCCCGACGGTGTGACCGCTACAGAGCTCGAGGCGCACGCGCGAGAATCGATCGCGAGCTACAAGGTCCCGAAGAGCTGGACCCTGCAGGCGGACCCACTGCCACTCTCCGCGGCGGGCAAGGTGCTCAAGCGCGAGCTCCGCGAGCGTTTCGAATCAAGAGGGTGCTAGTCGCGCATCTCGATCGAGACTCTCTCGAGGGTTCGCCCCTCTTCAGGAGACCGCGGCACGCACCGCCGCCAAGCCATCCCAATCATTCACCGCCGCCTCACGCTCGAGCAGCGTCAGGATGAGTTCGTCGACCGACGGGATCCGCGGCAGATCGGCGTTCGACAGCATGTTGGTCGCCAAGCTGGCGAGCATGCCCGGATCCTCTCGCGGCTCCTGCAGGAGATGGGCCAGCCCTCACTCTTCGGCCTGCCAGGCGACGACTGGATGTCGGCGCTCTGGGCTGGTCCGCTCGCAGAGGGCGGGCATTCGGTGGCGGAGCTCCGCCAGGCGACCCGGAACACCATCGTCCTTCCCGAAGCGGAGCCGGGCGGATTCCTCGACCGGATTGCACCATCCGGCCGCTACGACGGCTGTCCGCCTGAGGTCGAGTCGGCCTGATCGATCGAGGCTCGCCCGTCAGCCCAACCCACCTCGCTCCCGCAAGGACGAGATCGCGTCCCAATCGAGCCCGACGTCCATCAGGATCGTCTCCGTATCCTGCCCGAGCTCAGGTGCGGGGCCAGCGGGGCGCGTCGGCTCTTCGTCGAAGTGCATCGCCGGCGAAACCAGTCGGAAGTCCACGCCATCGTGTCCGGTCACGGTCGGCAGGAAGCCATTGGGGGCGACCTGCGGATGCTCGTGAATCTCCTTCACATCGATCGCGGGCGCCCAGACGCCCGTCAGTTCCTGCAGGATCGTCTTCCACTCCTCGAGCGTACGAGTGGCGAAGGTCGCGTCGAGCTCCTTCACGCATTCCTCGCGGTTCTCGAAGCGCGCGGCCCCCTCCTTGAAGCGCGGATCGTCGACGAGGTCGTCGCGACCGATCACGCGACAGACCTCGGGCCAGAATCGGTCGCCCTGCAACAGGACGAGGTAGATCCATCGACCGTCTTTCGTCTCGTACCAGTTCGTGATCGGATTTCCCGGCGACTTCCGATTGATCGTACTGGGCTCGTCCAGATAGGGTGCGCTCACGATCGACGGCGCCATCGTCCAGAGCCCGACGTTCATGAGCGAGACATCCACGACCGAAGTCTCGCCCGTGCGCTCGCGCTGGAGGAGCGCCATCGAAATCGCGCCGGCGATCGTGTTTCCCCCCTGCAGGTCGTAGAACGCGGCGGGCTGCGGCGCGGGACCGTCCTCGTCGCGCAACAGGTGCGTCGCCAGACCGGAGGTCGCCCAGCCCGCCGCCAGGTCGTACCCGCCCGTATCACGCATCGGCCCCTGGCTGCCCCACCCCGTCCCGCGCACGTAGATGATCTTCGAATTCACACCCTTGATGTCGTCGACGTCGATTCGGAGCTTCTCGCGGAGCGCGGGCAGATAGCTCGTCAGGAACACGTCCGACTGTTTCGCGATCTCGAGCAGTGCCTCCCGGCCCGCGTCGTTCTTCAGGTCGAGGGTGATGCTGCGCTTGCCGCGGTTCGGAATCTCATTGAAGGGGTTCGGACCGGCGGTCTTGAAGTTCAGCATGTTCTTCAAGCCGCGTTGCGGATCGCCGTTGGGCGGCTCGACCTTGATCACGTCGGCGCCCAGATCGGCGAGGATCGCCCCGGCCGCTGGCACGAAGGTCCATGCCGCGACCTCGAGCACGCGAATTCCGCTGAATGGTTGAGACATGTCGGTTCTCCCATCGATGGAGTCGGTACGTCGGGGCGACTCGGCCGACTCCGAATCGTCCGGCGCCGTATGATTGTAGGCGTAAGCGTGGGAGATGCGATCGAACGGGACCCCACGGACGTCAGCGCCCCGCCCTTCGCTCGCACATCTGCTCGTGGTAGCCTGGCTTTCCATGGCTGTCCTGCAGATTGGAAACGCACGCGTGACCAAGATTCTCGAGACGGAGCGCGAGCCCGAGTCCTTCGAGTTCGTGTTCCCTCGCGGAGACTGGGACCTCTGTGTGGTCAACCGGGCTCGCCTGGAGCCGGATCACATCGACGTCGCCGCGAAGGCGTTTCTGATGAGCTTCCACAGCTTCGTCATCTCCATCGACGGCGTCAACATTCTCGTCGATGGCTGCATCGGCGATGGCAAGGATCGCGACGGCGCGAACGCGAGCCACTACTTCGGCACCGACTACAACATGTTCCACATGCGCCAGTCGGATTACCTACGACGCCTGGAGGAGGCCGGCTTTCCACCCGCGAGTATCGACCATGTGCTCTGCACGCATCTACACTGCGATCACGTTGGTTGGTTCACGCATCAACGCGACGGACGATGGGTGCCGACCTTCGCCAACGCACGCTACGTCATCGCGCGCGCAGAGTTCGAGAACGCCCGGGCTCTATGGGAGGCCGATCCCGACGACGCGTTCAACAGGAGCTTTGGCGACAGCGTGCAGCCCGTATTGGAAGCGGGACTGGTGGATCTGGTCGCATCCGACCATCAGATCACGAACGAGGTCTACCTCGAGCCTTCGCCCGGGCACACGCCTGGCCACGTCTTCGTCCACGTGCGGTCCGCGGGCGAACGGGGCCTCTTCTCGGGTGACGTCATTCACAATCCCCTGCAGCTGATCATGCCCGACGTATCACCCATCTACGACGCCCGCGACTTCAAGCGCGCCAGCGCGACGCGCCGCCGCTTGCTGGAAGCCGTCGCGGATACGGACACCACGCTCTTCACCGCTCATTTCGGAAGCAGCTCATGTGGGCGGGTGATCTCCGAGGGGGACGCCTACTGGCTCGAGTTCGCTTAGTGGCCCGCTTCCTTCGAGCAAGCGGGTGATGCGGCACGATCCCACGCCGACGCCACAGCCGTACCGCGCGCGTCCGAGTGGCGTCCGCCCGGCGGGAAATCCAGCCCCACGGCCACGCCGGTCGTGATCGGGACCAGCCGGGGCTTCACGGCTGGCATCGAGCCCACTCCGGAAGCCACGGCGCTCATCCGCCACAAAGCCGTCGAGTTTCTCGCGTCCTATCGCGATCGTGGCGCCGGCGAGCTCGGCATCGGGCCGACGGGCCGTTTGCCGACGAGCATGGCCCTGACGATCGGCAAGGACATCGAGCCCGACGCCTACGACCTGTGGCTCGCGGAGCTGGCCCTCAGACCCTGGGCGCGCGGCCTGTCGTGGTCACAGGTGCCGCCGGAGCGAGTACACGACTTCTCCGCAACGATCATCGGCGCCGGCACCTGGCACGAGAACCGCTGCCGGGGTGCGCGGGTCGACACGCCGAGTCGGCTGTACACGCACGTATTCGCCTCCGACTACAGCTACCCGTATCCCTTCTGTCCATGGACCGAGAACCAGAAACACTTCGACTGGGTGGCTCACGAGTTCGACGTACGGGGTGACATCACCTTCAAGACGGAAGTCCGCTCGCTCACGCGGAACGAAGACGGAGCGATGTGGGAGATCCTGGTCGACGGCGCGGGCGGCGAACGCACGCGGCGCTCGAACGCCGTGATCACGGCTTGGGTTTCCTCAGTTCACTGCAGAGGATCTCGAATTCCTGCGGGCCAAGAAAATCGGGCCGCTTTCCGCGCTCCACCACGCAGGTCGAGGCCACCAGCGCTACGCGGGATCGTCGATCCGTGGCAAGCTGTAACGCATGCGAACGCCCAGCTGCTCCATCCCGCTTGCGCTCATTCACGTTCTCCCATTCGTTCTGCTCGCGACCACGGCGGCCGCCTCCGAGGACGCCGACGGCTGCCGGGACCACGGCGCGCTGTCTCGCTATCCGGGACAGGTCCTCGAGTGGTGCAAGACCGACAACTACCTGCCCTACAAGGTGCCGCTCGGACCCGTGATCGGCTATCGCAAGATCGGAGAATGGGAGGAGACCGAAGGTCGGGTCACGCGCAATTTCTACTCCCTCACGGGCGAGCGCGGTCATACCGAGGTGTGGAAGAACTACCGCGATGCGCTCGTTCGCGCCGGATTCGAGATCATCGCCGAGGGCATGTTTCCCGAGCGCAACGTGAAAAAGGAGGTTGGGGGCGGAACCTGGCTCGGCCTCTACTATTCGACGAATCCCTGGGGCCAGTCGGGCGCGGTCAACAAGCTCGTCGTGGGCACCTCGTCGAGTGGCGGAACCGGCGCGGTGTTCGGGCGAAAGACTCGCGCGGAGGACACGATCTACGTCCTCGTCTCCCTCGAGCAGCACTCTGCGAACGAGGTTGCGACACTCGTGACGGTCGTGGAGACGAAACCCGCCGAGACCGGCCTCGTCCGTGCGAACGCCGAGGCGATGGGCCGCGACATCGTGGAGCTCGGACGAACCGTGCTCGAGGGTCTCTTCTTCGACCACGACGCCGCGACGCTGACTCCCGCCTCGAAACCGGCTCTCGACGAGATCGCGCAGCTTCTGAAGCAGCTCGGTGACAAGGCCTTCTACATCGTGGGCCACACCGACTCGACGGGCACCTTCGCCTACAACATGAAGCTCTCCGCCGACCGCGCCGAAGCCGTGCGGGCCGCGCTAACCGCGGACTACGGCGTCGCGTCCGATCGACTCCAGGCGGCGGGCGTGGGCCCGCTCTCCCCCGTCTTCACCAACAGCGCCGATGTCGGACGCGAGAAGAACCGCCGGGTCGAGCTCGTCGAGCGCTAGGCGGGGCGCGCGGGCGGGACTCCCCGGGCGCCCGCCTGCTGTCGATCTGCATGGGGTCGGAGAGTACGCCCCGCACGAATCGGAGCAGGGGCAACGAAATCCCGAGACGACGGCTTTCCGGCGACCTATTCTCGAAGCTGACCGCGAGCCTGAGAGAAGGAGAACGGTGTGGCGTTCAAATTCGATCTCCTGTTCGAAGTGGAAGTGCCGCGACCCTGGACCGAGGGCAAGGAGGCAGCCCGCTTCCACGAGGCGATGCAGCAGGCGGTCCTCGCCGACAAGATGGGCTTCGACACGGTCTGGATCGTCGAGCATCACTTCCTCAAGGAGTTCGCCCACTCCTCCGCTCCGGAGGTCATGCTCGGCGCCCTCGCAATGCAGACCGAGAACATTCGCCTGGGTCACGGCGTCGTTTTGATGCTCGGTGAGGTCAACCATCCGATCCGCGTCGCCGAGCGCGCCGCGACGATCGACATCCTCTCCGGCGGTCGGCTCGAGATGGGCACGGGTCGCTCCTCGAGTCCGTATCAGATCGAGGCCTTCGGCGTCGATCTCCACCAGACGCGAGACACTTGGGAGGAGAGCATCCGTCTGCTCCCGAAGCTCTGGGCGAGTGACGACATGAGCTATGAGGGAAAGCACTATCGCTGGAAGGACAAGGTCACCGTCCTGCCCAAGCCGATCCAGCGACCGCACCCACCGCTCTGGGTCGCCTCGACCCAACCCGACACCTGCGCGATCGCGGGGGATTTCGGAATCGGCCTGCTCTGTCCCGCAATCGCGCCGCCGGAGACCTTCACGGCCCACGTGAAGAGCTACAAGGACGCCGTCGCCGACCCCAAGAACGTCGTCGGCGAGTTCGTGAACGACAACGTGGGGCTCTTCACGATCACCTTCTGCCACGACGACGATGACAAGGCCCGCTATCTCGGTGGCTCTGCCGGTCTCTGGTACATCAACACGATCGCGGAGATCTACAAGAACGATTGGCGCGGCGTCCCCCTCGAAGAGGTGCCGAAGGAATACCGCTTCCAAGCGGAGATGAAGCGCCAGGGTCGCGGCGTGAACACCGCAACCGGGGTCGAGCTGAAGGAGACCAAGGCCGACACGTGGAACGACCTGATCGACCAGGGCGCGTTCTGTGTAGGGAACCCGGAGCAGGTCCTCGAGAAGGTCAGTCTCTACCGCGCGGCAGGCGCGGATCGTCTGGTCTCCGTCATGCAGCTCGCCGACCTCCAGCACGAGGACCTGATGCGCTCGATCGAGCTGATGGGCACGAAGGTGATTCCCGCCGTACGCGAGCTGGAGGCCGCGGAAGCGGCGTCCTGACGGGATCTGGTAGCCGACGGCGGCCAGCGGACGGCCGGGACTCCGCATGCCGAGCGAGCTGGCTACCCTCCCGGTGTGCTCTCCGAACCCCAGGAACCACGTCGCGCCGCCGACGAGGAGGATCCTCATGGCCGCCCGAATCATCTCCGCCGATTCCCACATCGCCGAGCCCGAGGAGGCGTACAGCGAAATCGATCCCGCCTATCGGGATCGTGCTCCCTATCTGGTCGACGACGAGCAGGCCGGTGCCGGCATGGTCGTCGATGGCCTGCCGACACCGGTGCCGATGGCCTTCATCCTGGCGGCCGGTCGAAAGCCCGAGGACATCGGCAAGCCCGCCGCCTGGAGCACGCTGAATCCCGCCGGCTACGACCCGAAGGCTCGACTGGACATCCAGGACGAGGAGGGAATCTCGGCGGAGGTGCTCTTTCCGAGTGTGGGGATGATCCTGTGTCGCGTGAAGGACCTCGACTACCGCAAGGCTTGCAACGACGCCTACAACCGTTGGCTGCAGGGCTTCTGCGAGGCAGCACCCGATCGACTGTTGGGTCTCGCCACAGTCACGCTGCGCAGCATCGAAGAGGGACTCGGAGAGCTGCGTGAGGCGAAGAAGATGGGCTTCCACGGCGTGATGTTCCCCGGCGATCCGAGCGTCGAGGACTACGATCACCCCTGCTACGACCCGATCTGGGAAGCCTGCGCCGATCTCGGGCTGCCGGTGCACTTTCACATCCTGACCTCCGACGCCGACGACTTGTCGACGATGATCGTCCGCAAGACCCGAGGCCCAAAGATCGCCCAATTCATGTCGATCATTCGGGGCGTCCAGGACATCATGCTGATGCTCGTCTTCAGTGGCGTCTTCGAGCGGCACCCACGACTGAAGGTCGTATGCGCCGAGGCGGATGCCGGATGGGTTCCGCATTTCATGTACCGCATGGACCATGCGTATGAACGCCATCGCTACTGGCTCGAAGTCGGCACTCTGACGAAGCCCCCGAGCGAGTACTTCGCCGAGAACATCTACGTCACGTTCCAGGACGACTTCGTGGCGACGCACTTGACGAATCTGAGCCCGACGAATCGCCTGATGTGGGCAAGCGATTTCCCGCACAACGACGGGACTTATCCGAATACGAAGAAGGTGATCGCGAAGCTGACCGACGGCATGAGCGACGAAGACCGGATTCGGATTACCGGCGCCAACGTCGCGGAGCTCTACGGACTCACGTTCTAGAGTCGTCCCGCGGCGTACCTCGCCTCTGCAATCAAGAGAGCGATCGCCGCTGCTGCGCCGTACGAGGCCAACCCGATGCGCTACGGATTATTTCTTCAGTCCTCGCACCCTCCCGGCCGTGCGCTCGGGGACGCGATCGACAGAATTCTCGCGCAAATTCAGTGGGCAGACGAGCTCGGCTTCGCGGAGGCCTGGCTCGGCGAACATTTGACCGCGGCGTGGGAGCCGATTCCCGCGCAAGACCTCGTGATCGCTCAGGCGCTCACCCTCACACGCGACATCACCCTCTGCGCCGGGGCCTATGTGCTCCCCTTCTACCATCCCGCGGCACTCGCCATGCGGATTTCACAGCTGGACCACATGGCCAAGGGCCGTTTCCTCTGTGGCATCGCTGCCGGCTCGGTCCCCACCGACCTCAGGATGCTCGACGTCGACGCCGAGGCAGGGCAGCACCGGGAGATGATGGAGGAATCGCTCGAGATCATCCTGCGGATCTGGAACGAACCCCTCGCGCCCTGGACGTTCGAGGGCAAGTTCTGGACGGTGCACAATCCGGAGCCGCTGCTCGGCTTCGGCCCTCATCTACGGCCCTATCAGGAACCCCATCCGCCGATCGCCCTCGCCGGTCTGTCGCCAAACAGCCCGACGCTCGAGTCGGCGGGCGCACGCGGCTTTCTGCCGCTCAGCCTGACCTTCAACACGCCCTATCTCGAGGGACATTGGACCGCCGTCGAGCGCGGCGCCGGTCGCGCCGGTCGCTCGTGCGATCGAGCGGACTGGCGCGTCGTCCGAGACGTGGTCGTCGCCGAGACCGACGACGAGGCCCGCAAATGGGTGCGTGAGGGCAACATGGCGCGGGCCTGGCACGATCACAACTTTCCGACGCTGGATCTCTTCGGCTGGCGCCAATACCTGAAACACGACGAGAAGGTCTCGGATGACGACGTGGATCTGGATTATCTCATCGACCACCTGTTTCTGGTCGGATCTCCGGAGACGGTCGCGTCCAGGCTGCTCGAGGTCGAGAGCGCGCTCGGCGGCTTCGGCACGGTCGTCTTGAACGCCTACGACTGGGGCGACGACCCGGAGCCCTATCGACGCTCGATGGAGCTCTTCGCACGCGAGGTGATCCCCCGCGTCGAAGCCGATCGTGCGGGCTCGGGGCAGACCGAGCGCTGACATGAAGTTCGGACTCCTCTTCAACACGGACTATCGTGCCGAGTCTCACGGCCCTCCGCGCGAATACTACGAGCACCTCCTGGATCAGGTCGTGCTCGCGGAAGAGCTCGGCTTCGACGCCGCGTGGTTCGGCGAACACCACTATTCGCGCTACTCCTTCGGAGCACCCGCCGTAATGGCGATGGCCGCTGCGGGCCGCACGAGCCGAATCCGCCTCGGGACGGGCGTTTCCCTGCTGCCGATTCACAACCCGATCCGACTCGCAGAGGAATACGCCACGCTCGACGTGTTGTCCGGGGGGCGACTCGAATACGGCGTCGGCCGCGGCTTCCTGCGCTATGCACTCGATCTGTTCGGGATCGACGAGGGCGATAGCACCGAACGCTACCGCGAAGCGCTCGAGATCATCCTGCGCGCCTGGACGAACGACGATCCGTTCGATCACGAAGGGAAGTTCTGGAAGCTCACGGACTATCAGTTCTTCCCGCCCCCTCTCCAGAAGCCTCATCCCCCCGTCTACGCGTCCGCAACGCTCACCCCAGAGAGCTTCGAGTGGACCGCGAGACAGGGGCTTCACCTCGCGACGGCCTGCTTCGTGCCGAACAAGGAGGGAGTTCGCGACGGGATCCGTCTCTATCGGGAGACCCTCGAGGAAACGCATCACGACTCCGACGAGCTCGAAGTCGCTGGCGTCTTCCAGATGTACTGCGGCGAGACGCACGCCGAGGCGCACGAGGAGGCGGGCGGACGGGTCATCGACTATCTGAAGTTTTTCGGATCGATCGACGCGCGCAGCCCTCATCGGTCGAGCGCCTACGAACACCACAAGAGCGGAACCGAGCGAATGTTCGACGGTTTGACGTCCGAGACCCTCGACGAGCAGGGGCTGCTGTTGGTCAGCGACCCACGCGGTCTCGTGGAGCGAATCGAGTGGGCACGGGGCTACTACGGATTGAGCTACCTGCTCCTCGAGGTGGGACAAGGGGGCCTCGTCCACGAACGGGTCCAGGAGTCACTCGTGCGATTCTCGAGAGAGGTCATGCCGCGGTTCCGGCGCGGCAGCCTGGCAAAGCAAGCCGGCGTGCCGCCTGAATCGGATGCACGGCGGGGCGGCCCTACGGACGCCTCTCTCTCTGGCCCGCGCGAGCTCCCTCGCCGTCCATGAACCAGTGGAAGAAGCGGGAGGGCGCCAGGCGTGAGAATTTCCCGCCGATCAGCCGGATCAGGTCGGTGAATTTCAGGGTGTAGATATTGAGAAAGGTCCAGGTGTCGGGCACGAGGATCAGTTTGCCGCGGTCGAGCTGCGCCAAGGCCTGGGCGACGATCGTCGACGGCTCCATCGAGACTCCGAGGATCTTGATGAATCGACGACGAGCCGGCGTGATCTTGGCGTCGAAGCTCTCCGAGCCCTCGATCCCGCTCAGGTGGACCGAAGCGACACGAACGTTGCACTCTCGGTACTCGAGCCAGAGGCTCTCGCAGAAAATCCGAAGCCCCGCCTTCGTGCCCTGGAAGATCGCGTCGAAATCGAGCGGCGACAGGCAGTTGACTTCGTTGAGCATCACGATCGCGCCGCGGCGACGCTCGACCATCGGAGCACCATAGTCGTGCACGAGCATCACCGGCATTGCGAAGTTCATGTGAACCATGGCGCGCTTGTCGTCGATCGACATCAGATCGAAATGACCGACGCGATGAAGGTTCGCATTGATGACCAGGAAGCCGACTTCGAGGTCGGCGGTCGCATCGCGCAGTCGGTCGAGACTGGTCTCTTCCAGCAGGTCGAGCGCGATCGTGCGCGTCTCGACGCCATGGATCTCGCGAATCTCGGCGGCGACGGCGTCGAGTCGTTCGACTCGGCGGGCGACCATCGCGACGTTCATACCCTTTTCGCCCAGCTGCCTCGCGAACTGCTCACCCACGGTCGCGGTCGCGCCGACGACGAGGGCCCATGTGCCATAGAGATCGCGGTATCTCACGACGGCGACACGCGCAAAACGGACTCGCCGACGCCCACCGTGCCGCGCGGCCGATCGAAGAGCACGATCTGCCGATTGACTCCTGACCGCATCTGCTGCCTCCGTGATCCCACTTGAGCCGAGCTTGGCCGGGAGGTTATCCGCGACCGGGTGACGAGAGGAAGATCGACCGCCCGACGCGACCTCGCGCGGAGTCCAGCAGTCGAACCCCTGCGGACATGCCGCCAACTCGTTTCAGAAGCCTCGCCGCGGATCCACCTCTCCCGACCGACGGCGGTCTTCGCGCTTCATCACGGGGCGCGCCCCGCCCCACGTCGCTCGCAAGCCGGGCCGTTCCGCGAGGCGGCCCAGCCAAGCCTCGAGGTGGGGCCACCGAAGGAGGTCGACGCCTGCCGGGGGCAGCCAGAAGAGACCGTGACTCACGTTGATGTCGGCAACGCGAAGGCGGTCGTCGAGCAGGTAGTCCCGTCCACAGAGCGCGTCGTCCAGGATGCGGAGCGGCTTCGCGAGTTGCTCCTCCGCGAGATCGCCCGCCACTGCGTCCCTGTCCTCCTCCGGGAGGAAGAGCCGGTTGCGCAACAGCGGACGGATCAGATTTTCGACCTCGTTGTTGGCCCAGAAGCTCCACATGAGCGCGCGGGCGCGGTCGTCGGCCGAAGCAGGCGCCAACCCGCCGTCATAGCGATCCGCCAGATAATGGTTAATGGCCATCGACTCGTAGAGGACGAGCCCATCGTCGATCAGCGTCGGGATTCGCTCGTTCGGGTTGATCGCGCGATACTCGGGCGTTCTCGTCGCGCCATCGTTGAAGTGGATCTCGATCTGCTCGTACTCGAGACCGATCTCCTCGAGAGCCCAGACGCAGCGTCCCGCTCGGGACGTCGAGATGCCGTAGAGCTTGATCATCGATCGAGAGAATATCCCGTTCGCGAACGCAGCAAACGCTCGTTCCCCGTGCTACTGACAAGACCCGAACTCGATGCGCTCGTGGCTCCATCCGGCGAACGGCGTCGCTGTCGGGCCGCGGCGACGCGACCCCGCGGACGGCCTCGAGGAGGAGTGATGAGCGAATCGATCCGGGACAAGGCAGCGATCGTCGGCATCGGGCAGACGGCGCTATCGAGCAGAGGGGGGCTCGACGAAGACGAGCTGACCCTCGCCTGCCTCGCGATTTCCGACGCGATCGACGACGCAGGCGTCTCGCCTCCGGAGGTCGACGGTCTCGCGCTCTTCGACATGGAGCCCAAGCGCGAGGTCGAGGTGGCGCGAAATCTCGGGCTCGGCGACATCACCTTCTTTGCCTCAGTGGGCTACGGAGGGGGCGCGGCCTGTGCAACGGTCGGCCATGCAGCGATGGCGGTCGTGACGGGCCAATGCGACGTGGCCGTGGCGTGGCGAGCGCGCAAGCGCGCCGACAAGCGCACTCGCGTCTGGAGCCAGTCCCCCAGCCGGCTCGACGACCCCGATCAATGGACGCGGCCAGCTGGACTGCTGCGGCCGGTGGACGAGATCGCGATGCTGACGCGCCGCTACATGCACGAGTACGGCGTGACGCGCGAGCAGCTCGCGAACGTGGCGCTCGCCCAGCGCCGCCACGCAAATCGCAATCCGGGCGCTGCCATGTACGAGAAGACACTCGACCTCGACCAGTACCTCTCGGCGCGCTGGATCTCCGAGCCGCTCTGCCTCTATGACAATTGTCTCGAGTCCGATGGCGCGCTCGCGGTCGTGATCACGTCCGCCGAGCGTGCCCGTGACCTTCCGCAAAAGCCGGTCTACATCCACGCGTACGCCCAGGGGCTGCCACGACAGCATCAGACGATGAGCAACTTCTTCTGCGAAGATCCGCTTCGTGGTCCGTCACACGCCGCCTCGCGGCGCCTCTGGGCGAATAGCGAGCTCGAGCCGCAGGACGTCTCTTGCGCGCAGATCTACGACGCGTTCTCACCGCTCATTCCACTTTCGCTCGAGGGCTACGGCTTCTGCGCGCGCGGCGAAGGCGCGGCCTTCACCGAGAACGGAGGCCTCGAGTGGGATCGGGGCCGGCTCCCGGTGAATACGTCGGGGGGCAGCCTCTCCGAAGCCTACGTCCACGGCTTCAACCACATCATCGAGGGCGTCCGCCAGCTACGCGGCGAGTCGACGTGCCAGGTCGAGGACGCGACGAGCTGCCTGGTGACGAGCGGGGAATGCGTTCCGACGAGCGCGGTCTTATTGAGGAGCTGAGTAGTGGAAACGGGCTGGATCCTGCCGGATCTCTCGAGCGAGATCACCCGCGGTTTCTGGGAGGGCTGCGCAGCGGGCGAGCTGCGCATCCAGACCTGCGGCGACTGCGGCACGATGCGAATGCCGCCGCGACCGATGTGTCCTACCTGCAGGTCGACCGCGCGCGACTGGAAGAGCGTTTCCGGGGAAGGCCGAATCTGGTCGCACGTCGTCGCGCATCCGCCGCTACTGCCCGCGTATGCGGAGATCGCGCCCTACCCGGTCGTGACGGTCGAGCTCGCCGAGGATCCGACGATTCGGCTCGTCGGCGGTCTGGTCGGCGGGCCTCGGCTCGAGGCGAGTGCCGTCGATCCATCGACGATCGAGATCGGAGATGCTGTCCGCGTGGTCTTCGCAGAGGTGGAAGACGTCACGCTCCCGCGCTGGACCGGGGCGAAGTGGGCCTGATCACGACCTGCGTCACGACGCCCGGGCGACGGGCGGCGCTCACCCTGTAGGCGAGCAGGCTGCCCCCACGTCGTGGATCTACACCTCGGCACCACGAGTGGCACCCGCTCGGATCCGTTCGGCGACCTCACCGGTCGGCCAGGGCTGATGCTCAAGGTACTCGAGCAGCTGGGTCTTCCCTTCGGCGAGCTTGCCAGTGGCTGCGTCGAACACCCGCCAGTGCATCGTTGGGTCGAACAAGGGTTGCGACTCCACCGAAATCAACCGGACCTCGCCCTCTTCGAACCCGCAGATGGGCTGAATCGCACGCAGGAGCTGCTCGCCGTTCAGATGGCCATCGCCGAAATTCCAGCCGAGAATCGCTCCGCCGAGCAGCTCGCCCTCCAGCCACTCGTATTGCTCGATGTCGTCGACGGCGACCGGAAGGGCCTCGAGGAGCGGCCGGCCCTGGAGATGCATGAAGCGCATTACCGGGAACATCGCCTTGGCGTAGTCGAGCTGGACCGGGTCAGGGATCATCTCCTCGAGATCGTCGAGCGGCGTACCGGCCACCTTCTTCACCTTTTCGAGCTTGGCACGACAGCCGTTCTTCTTGAAGAGCCACACGTTGTAGGCCCAATTGCCCGCGTAGTAGCGCATGGAAGGAAGGAAGGAGACGCGAGACGGTACGAAGTTGCCGAAGAGCGGTACGGCCACCAGCGAGAAGAGCATTGCGGCAAGGAGCAATGGCATCCGAGTCAATTCCAGGATCGAGATCTCGGGGTGGAACCAGAAGAGCGTCCACCCGCCGTAGATCATCACGATATTCCACTCGACGGGCATGCCGTTGGGATTGTTCAACCCGATGAAGCTGTGGAAGCCCGTGAAGAGGATGCAGCCACCCAATAGGAGCAGCTCGTTACCCGTCACGGCAGCGACGAAGAGGATGATGGGAATCGCGACCTCCGAGGCATGACCGAAATTCGCCATGTTGGCTGCGAACTTCGAAGGTCGGAGATCGTTCGGGAAATCCGCGAAGAGTCGCTGCTTGAGAAGCTTCGGAAAAAAGGGCCCGTTGTTCATCATGAACATGATCACGGAGGAAAAATGGCGGTTCCATTTGGACACGCCCGCCCAGATCCAGATGAAGGACCAGGTGAGCTTGGCACCCGCGACCCACAGATCACCTTCCGCCGCGAAGACGAGAGCGCCCATCACGACCCAGTAGTGCTCGTAGCGCGCCGCCAGGAAGAGCGTCTTGTCGAGGATTCCGTTGACGGCAACGAGCACGAAGCACGGCATCAGCAGCTCGGGCGTCACTTCCGGCGACACGAGCACGCGCAACAGAAGCACCTGGGTGAGCACGTAGACGACCACATCGATCGCGTTGCGCGTATCGCCCCCGATCAGTGGGACACCGCGGAAGAGCGGCAGCTTGATCGTGCCGACCCGCGCGAAGTGGCGGTATCCGCCGAACCACTTCTTGTAGCGCGCGTTCATCGGACCCCAGCCGCAGCCGAAGCCGAAGAGCTCCCAACACATCGCCCAGGTCATGGCCCTCTTGAAGGCATCGCCAGTGAAGGCCCAGTCGGCGAAGTGGAAGAAGCCCGGATAGTCCGAGTCGAAGCTGCACCAGAAGGCCCAGATTCCGATCACGCCGAAGAGGTATTTGGCCCAGTAGAGCGCCATCACACTCGGCTGGTTCGGGCTCGCGTACGCCCAGTTCTGGCAAGCGAGCTTGAGGCGTTCCGAAAACGCGGCTCCGACGACGGCCTCGGGCGCGTGCGGCGGGTCATTCGAGGCTGTGGCGGGTTCCGAGGCGCTCATGGCAGTCTCCATTCGGTAGGCACGGCGAGAAACGTCGACGCGTTCGAGCTTCGATGCGATTCTCGCGGAGTTCGTCGAAGCGCGCATTCAGGCCGATCGACGGCCGGTCGCGAGCGAAGCTCGGGTGTCGACGACACATCCATGCCTAGTACAGCCGTTCGCTCGCCCGTCTGGCGCCTTCCACGAGAGATCCCAGCTTCGCCCAGACGATTCGCGGGTCGACACGGTCCATCCCCAACATCGTGCCGAATCCGCAATCGACGCCCGCGATCAGATTCTCGCGCCCGACGACCTTCGCGTAACGTTCGATGCGCTGTGCGACGACGTCTGGATGTTCGACGAAGTTGGAGGTGGAGTCGATGCATCCCGTGACGATCACCTTGCCCGGCGGCAGCTCGATCGACTTCCAGGTCTCCCACTCGTGCGCATGGCATGGATTGGCCCCCTCGATACAGAGTGCGGCGGGCCTGGCCTCGAGTACGGCCCCCGCGATCTCGGACAACGGCACGTCGTGGTTGTGGGGCCCCTCGTAGTTCCCCCAACACACGTGCATACGCATCTGATCCGGGTCGATGTTCTCGAGCGCGCCATTGAGGACCGCGACGTGCATCTCGACGACTTTGCGAAACTCACGGACGTTCAAGTGGGAGAATTCCGAATTCCGTGCCATCGCGAGGTCCGGACAATCGACCTGGAGCAGGAATCCTGCATCCACGATCGCCTCGTATTCGCGGCGCATCGTCTCCGCGAGCGCCTCCAGATAGCCCTCATCGCTCGCGTAGTAGTCGTTCGGAAGCATATTGGCAATCACACCGGGTGAGGCTGCCGACAGGAATACCTCAGTGGGCTGCTTTCCTTCGAGTGCGGAACGGAGATGCGCGAGGTCCTTCTCGACCAGGTCGAATCGTTTCCACTCGATCGGCCCCGTGCAACAGGGCACACGCAAGGCCGCGAGCCCGCGCGGGCCTCGACTCTTCGCCCACTCCGGGAAGTCGGATGAATCGAGGCGCTTCGGGAAGGACTTTCGACGTTCGCCCTCGAATCCGCTGATCCGGTCGATGATGTAGGTCGCGTAGCTCGGTTTACTCTGCTCGCCGTCATTGATGACGTCGAGACCGATCTCGATCTGTTTCGATACGACACTCCCGATCGCTTCCCGCGCGCACGCATCGAACTCGTCCTCGTCGACGGGCTCCTTCGCCTCACGCGTCGTCAGAATCTCTTCGATCCGGCCCTGCCGCGGAAGGCTTCCGGTATGCGTCGTGAGGACTCGACTCTCGCTTCGCTGCATGGTCGTCTCCTGAATCGAGGTGCCGCCCCGCACCGGATTGCGGGTAGCGCAACCGAGAGGTCATAACGGAACTCCAGTGCATACACGATCAACCGAATGGCTGTCTAGTCGATCGATCGTCGAGCGGCGCCTCCTGCAGATTCGTCACGAAGTGGTCGAGGCGCTGTACGCCCTGGAGCGCTTGCGCGAGCTCGTCGCGCCGCACGCATCCCCTCCCGGGCCGGCGCACGGGATGGAACGCACCGTATCGCTAGAGGGCGTCTCATAAACCCCGACCGAGCGAGGTGCGCGAATTCGGCCCGAGCTCAAGGCGCGAAATCGCAGTCGTAGCCGTCGCTACTTCAAGATTTCGCAACACAGAGATCGGGTCGAAGGCGCGTGCATCGCGACCGAGGGGTTTAGGAGATGGCCTCTAGGCACCAGGGGGCACGAACGGTGCCGATCCGTCGAGCGTCATCACGGTCGAACCGAGCCGCTCGAGGAGGTCGAGGCTGACCTCGACGCGGCCAGTGTGGTCCGGCGGACATTCGCAGAGCGCCAGGGTGGCCTCGACCATCTCCTCCATCGACTCGTAGAGATCCGCGGAGACGGTATCTCCGACCAGCGCCTCAGCACCCTCGGTCATGACGCCGGCCCGCGGCTCGACCGTGTTGACGCGAACCCCGGAGCCATGGAGCTCGAGTGCGAGCGCATTGGTCATCCGGTTGAGCGCTGCCTTCGAGGCGCCGTACATCCCGATCGTGCCCGCTACGCCCTCCTTCCGGAACGGGGGCCCCTCGACGTGGCGCGCGGTGGCGCTCGAGACGTTGATGATCCAACCCTCGCCGCGCTCGATCATCCCCGGCACTACGGCCTGCGCAAGCTCGAGAGGTGCATGCAGATTCATCTCGAAGGAGATCCGAGCCCGCTTGTACGCGTACTCGAGGAGAGGCTGATAGATCGCAGCGGCCGCGTTGTTGACCAGGATCTCGATCGAGCCCCCGAGTAACGCCTGCGCACGGGCGACGGTGGTCGAACGGCTCTCGGGATCGGCGAGGTCGGCGACGACCGCCTCCACCTTCGTGCCGTACGTTCGGCAGCGTTCCATCGTTTCAGTGAGGCTGCCGGCAAGCGGGTGGTCCTTCCGCTCGAGGGTCCGCGCCACGACGACGACTTCGGCCCCTTCTGCAGCCATGCGCTCCGCCAGGGCGGCGCCGATTCCTCGGCTGGCGCCCGTCACCATGGTCTTGCGTCCCTTCAATCGATCCACGGTCTTCTCCGAAGGACGAAGAGGACGATCGACACCCCGTGATGACCGGCCCGCGGCGCTAGGGAAACTCTGCACACGCCGCCGTGCCAGGGCCGGGGCGGGAGGGGGCACCGTGCTCAAACATTCTCGACGCGCGCGTCCCTCGTAGCTCGTCCGTCGATCGAGGGCGCGTCTCCGAACTGCGCGCGGCACCCCCTCCCGCCCCGGCCTCGGGACGCTGAGATCACAGCGCTTCCCTCGCTCCGGGTGGGATGAGCTTGTGTCGCACGGCGTACAGGTTCGCGAGCGCGAACATCGTCTGTGCCCGAGCCAGATTCTTCGCGATCCCGCGGTACCGCGTCTTCGTGAAGCCCCAGAGCTGCTTCACGATCCGGAACGCGTGCTCGCCTCGCGCTCGCGTGCGAGACCGTGCGCGGTTGATCCGTCGCCACCGATCCGAGAGGTTCTTGTTCCCGCCCGCCGCGCGGTGGTTCACGCGGTAGCGCACGCCGGCCGCCTCGAACGCTTCGCGATCGGCCGCCTTCCAGTAGGCCTGGTCGCCCCAGAGCGTTGTCTCTTCACCGTGAAGAAGATCCGGGAGCTGGCTGATATCCGAAGTCGCTGCATCGGTCGCCGTCAGGCTATGCACCAACCCCCGGCGATCGGTTCCGACGTGGAGCTTCATGCCGAAGTGCCACTGGTTGCCCTTCTTCGTCTGCTTCATCTCAGGGTCTCGGCTCTTCGTCTTGTTCTTTGTCGAACTCGGAGCCGAGATGATCGTCGCGTCCACGATCGTGCCCGAGCGCAAGGTCAGGCGCTTCTCGGCGAGCAGATCCTTCACGGCCTCGAAGATCCCCTCCGTCAGACCTTCGCGTTCCAGAAAGTGTCGGAAGCGCAGGATCGTCGACTCATCCGGGACCTTGTCGTCGCCCAGCTCGACGCCCGCGAAGCGGCGCATCGACTCCGAGTCGTAGATCGCATCCTCGGCGGCCGGATCCGACAGGTCGAACCACTGCTGGAGGAAGTAGATCCGAAGCAGCTGTTCGAGATCATGTGGCTTCCGGCCCTGACCCGACGGGGCGTAGTAGTGGGGTCGGATCAGCTCGAAGAGACGATCCCAGGGGATCACGGCGTCCATCTCGGCCAGGAAACGCTCTCGGCGCGTCACCTTGCCCTTCCGCTTCCAAGCCTCGCCCGCGAAAGTCTGCTGCTTCGACATCTCTCTGCCCCCCCGAAGCGGTTGTACCATGTTGGGCGGGTTCTGCAGAGGTTCCCTAGCCGAGCGTCTGCTCGAGCACGTCGATCACGTAGTCGACGTCTTCGTCGGTGAGTCCCTGATGCGTGGGTAGCATCAGCGCATATTCCATCACGCGGTCTGCGTTCGGGAACCCGCCCTCGGGCTCACGACGCTCGATTTTCGAGAAGCCGGGCTGGCGCGTGATGTTCCCACTCCAGACGACACGCGTCGGCACGCCCTGCTTCTCGAGCAGCTCCTGGGTCTCGCTCCGCGACAGCTTCGAATCCGGCCGCAGCATATAGGGATAGAGCATCCACGTCGTCTCGACGTCCGGGGTCGTCGTCGGCCGGATGAACTGGTCTTCGTGCTCGATGAACCACTCGTCGTAGCGGTCGAAGTTCGAGCGTCGACGGCGATTGAACTCATCGAGCTTCTCGAGCTGGACCCGCCCGAAGGCCGCGGCGAGCTCTGTCGGCTCGAAGTTCCACACCAGTGGCTCCTCGAAGACGAAGATGTTGTCGTAGGCGAGCCCATCGACCGTGGCGCTGAATCGATCGCTCTGGCCGCGCTTGCTCCCGAAGAGGTAGCGCTCGGAGCGACGGCCCCAGCGACGCTTCACGAGGCAGCGATCGAGCAGGTCCGAGTCGTCGAGGCCCACGAGTCCACCCCCGCCCGCGGCCGTGATCGAGTGCGTGACCGCGAAGCTCGTCACCCCGATATCGGCTCTTGTGCCCGTGCGCGTGCCCCGTAGAAAGGTATCGCCGAGTACGTCGCAGGTGTCCTCGATGACCTTGAGCCCGTGGCGATCGGCGATGTCACGAATGACGTCCCAGTCGGGACAGTTCCCGATCAGATTCGGAGTGAGGATCGCCTTCGTTCGCGGACCGACCATCTCCTCGATCCGCGTGACGTCGATCTGGTATCCGGTCTCGTCCACATCGACGAACACGGGAACCACACCGGCGCGAACCATGGGTGCGATATCTGCCGAGAAGGTCAGAACCGACGTGATGATCTCGTCGCCCGGCTCGAGATCCAGCAGGTCGAGCGCGAGATAGATCGCCGACGTCCCGGAGTTGACCATCACGCCGTGCTGCTTCGCCATCAGGGCCGCAACGCCCGCTTCGAAGGCCTCGACGTTCTCACCAATCTGCAGGTGACTCGAGCGCAGTAGCTGGCTGACGACTTCGATCTCGCGTTCGTCGTGATAGCTGCCCGGCGGCGCAATCTGCCTCATGAGAATCGTCCTCCCTGGTTGCCGTAGATTCCCGGACCGGATCGAGGGTTGGGCCTCGATTGACTCGGTCGATCCTTGCAGCCACGATTGACTCAGTCAACATCTTTCCCCTCTCTCGAAGTGGCGATGCGCCGTCCGCGCGCATTCGGGCCAGACGGAATTCGATCTGCGCAGGAGCGCGAAAATGGGAGCGTTTCAATCATGGCCGACGAGAGAACATGGTTGCGAGTCCAGGACGAGCTGGAGATTCGAAACCTGATCGCTCGATTGGCGCACCTGGCCGACGACGGCGATCTCGATGCGTATCTGGAGCAGTTCACCGAGGACGCCACCTGGGGCGGAGGTCGACACCCGATTCGGCGAGGGCACGCCGAGATTCGAGAGGGGGTGCTAGCGCGCCAGGGGCTGGGACACATGGGGCCGGCGTCGGAATCGATTCATGTGGTCACGACGACGGTTGTCGAGATCCGAGGGGATGGCGCGATTGCACGCTCCGTCTACCACTACTATCGCGATGTCGCTTCCGCCACGCCGACGCTCCACTCGCTGGGTGTCTACTCGGATCGTTTCCGCCGAACCGCTGCGGGCTGGCGATTGGCAGAGCGCGTCATCGACGGCGCCAACGAAGGCCGACGCGATCGATGATCCGAGTCTCGAACGCTCGCGCTCCCGTGCCCAGCTTCCCGCATCCCGTTACGCAGCCCTCGCACCGGACGAAAATGCGAGAACCGTCGGCGCGGGCGCGTCGTGACGACGGCCTGAGCAGGCGTGGCGACACCGACCGAGAGAGCAAGGACGACCGCCTCCGATCAGGGGCGCCACACGCCTGGGGCGACGCGAGCTCGGGCGCGCCAGACGTGAGCAATGCGATTTTGCGCTCACGCGTCGATCCGCACTTGACGTAAGGAGCGAATTCTCGGACATTGTTCGAGAACTAACACGTCCAGTCCGTTCGCAGGCGTTCGGATGAGGAGGGGCCGTGGGGGACGCGCACGTCGGAGAGGTCGCCGCGATCCAGGCCTTCGAGCGGATCCGAAGTCTGAAACATCGTTACCTGCGTGCGGTGGACACGAAGGACTGGATGCTGCTCGAATCGACGCTCGCGGCGGACTGCCGATTCGATTTCGGTGACGGCGAGCGGAAATTCTCTTCTCGTGACGAGTTCCTCCGGTTCCAGCGAGACACGCTCTCCTCCACCGAGATCGTCTCGATGCACGTCGCCTTTCAACCCGAGATCGAGTTGGAGGGCACCGAGAGTGCTTCGGGGCGCTGGGCGCTCTTCTCCGAGGTGCGCTTGTCCGAAGGGGCGATCGTCAACCGGCAGTTCGCATTCTACGACGACCGATATCGGCTCGAGCAGGGCGATTGGGTGATCGCGAGCACCCGCTATCGGCGAGTCTTCGGCGAGCTCGAGTCGAATCGCAGCATCGAGTCATTCGCCGTAGGGTCATTGCTGGCGCCGCCTGCGCCATCGAATCGGGAGTGAATCCGATGTCGCTCGAGCTGGAGACGCTGGGTACGCAGACCGTCTATCCCCTCGAAGACGGGTCTTTTCGATTCGAAGCGGGGCCCAAAGGCACCCGATCCGTATCGAACCTGCGGGAGATCGTGTGGGAGGGAGATCGGATCAACGCCCGCTCCAAGTGGGCGAATGGTTGCTACGTGTCGAACGCGGGCGTGACCGAGGTCGAGGTTCGCGCGATGTTCGAAACCGAGGATCGGGCGATGATCTTCATGCGCTACCTGGCGCGAGTCGACCTAGAGAAGGCGATGCGGGGTCCCGGTGAGATCGCTTCGCTTCTGGCCGGTCAGTTCGAGACGGCCGATCCTTCCTACGCCTGGCTGAACCTGACGCAGCTCGTAGGCAGCGGTCGCTTCGATCTGAGTGTTCCGACGATGACGTATTCCGTGTATGCATTGAGGCCCGTTGAGCCGTGAATGGAGAAGGTCTCACTTCGCCTTCGAACTCATGGGAAACACCGCAGCCGATGCCGGTCGAGGGCTTCGCCCGTTCCCTTTGTCCGTTCCTACTCGCTGCTCGCCGAACCGATGGCCAGGCCAGCTCGCGCCAGGCTCAGAAGCGATCTGGTCGCACCGCCGCGTCGGTCCCACCATCCACCCAGAGCATCATGCCCGTGATGTAGGCCGCCGCATCGCTCAACATGAATGCGATGACGCCCGCCATCTCCTCCGCGGTACCTGACCTGCCGAGCGGAATCGGCAGTCGGTCGACGTGTGCCCCCATCTCTGCGTCCTCCCTGATGGCCTGCACCATCGGCGTATCCGTCATTCCCGGCACGATCGCGTTGATCCGTACGCCGAGCGGCCCCCACTCGATGGCGCGGCGACGAATCGCACGCGCGAGCGCATGCTTCGAGTAGCGGTACGCCGCGCCCCGGTCGAGCTCGACGATCATCGCACGGCATCGATTCTCGTCGCCCTCGAGCAGCGCGAGCACCATCGGGTCGTCATAATCGATGCCGAACTGCGATGAATTCGACACGAGACCGACCGCACACGGGTTGGGGCGGCCTTCCATCGCAGGTCGAAAGCCGTCGAAGAGCTCGATCGATCCGAAATAGTTGACGGAGAGGGTCGTGTCCGGCGGCGTGCTCACGCCACTCAGTCCGGCCGAAAGTACGACGGAGTCGATCTCCCCGGACGACATCGTGAGGGCTTCGTCGACCGCCCGCACGCGTCCGTCGGGTGTCGAGAGGTCGGCGACGATGTCCGCATCCCGCACGTCGATTCCCACGACTCGATCGCCTTGCGACTCGAGCCTCTCCTTCGTCGCGCGACCGATCCCGCTCGCGCTTCCACTGATGACGACGTTCGCCATATCCGTCTCCTCGAATCGACGACCCGACCGTCGTCTCTGGCGACCGATCGAGACCTTCCGGCGTTTCCGAGACTTCGACGACTTTGCGAAGCCCCTCTCCCCCTGTGCCCCCCCGACTCGCCCTCCAATCCCCGGCCGCTCGTCGCCCCGAGTGTCGCGCGTCAAGGCATCGGATCGACCGAGCCAGTCCGCCGCGACTTACTCGGCAGAAGGAGTAGATGGTGCCAGGCGCACTCGGCCCCAGTGCGTGCCGTAGTGGATGCGCGCGTTCTCGTCCAGATGCGTTCCTGAATAGAAGGGGTTGAACCGCTGACCGCCGATGACGGAGTGGAACGTACTTTTCCCGGTCTCCCAATCGAGTGCCTCGAGCGTCCACTCATTGTCTCGAGCGCCGATCAGATAGACCATCCCGCTCGGATGGCTGACGATCGGCACACACGAGGGCGAGCTGATCTTGCGGTTGACCCAGGCCCCACGAAAGACGCGCTTGCTCGGATCCCATTCGAATTTCTGGACGCCGTAGGGCTGGTAGCGCGGAGCGCTCCCCAGTAGCCCGATCAGGAGTCGCTCTGCGCGGGACGGCAGGTACCACGGTGTGTTGCGGGGTACGTTGTTTACGACGAGTGCGCCATACCCAGCGACGACGACGGACTGCTCGGACTGGATCTCGTGCAGCGACGGGTCGCCCATGTCGGCGGGTAGCATCCCCGCGATCCGTCGGTCCGGGGCGTTTGGCAACCGAGCCCAGTCCTCTGGTATTGCGTCACGCCAGAAGAGCACGACGTTCATCAGCGGCTCGCCGTCCGTGATCACGACGAAACGATCCTCGTCGCCGAATCCCATCAGACTCGGCGTTGCCCCAGAGCCTCGTCCCCAGCCATTGAGATAGCGGCTCGTCCAAGCCCCGTCGGCCCGATCGGTGGAGAGGCGGTCACCGGTCCAGACGACCTTGTGCATGTGCGCCTGGGAGACGATGTAGATGCCACCGGCCTCATCGAGGGCGACCGCGTTCCGGACCCATCCCTGTCCCGTCGAGCCGGTGGCCTTCTCCGCCGCACCCTCGCTGTGCAGCAATCGCGTGGTATGGAATTCGCTGAAGTCGCGGGACACGGCGACGACGTGCCCATGCTCGGTCGGGATGATCAGCCAGCCGTCCCAGGTGATATTCATCCCGACCGTGAGGCCAGTTGCGCTCTCGGGGAGCTGAAACGTCGCGCGCTCGACGATCTCCGAGCTCGGATCGCTCGGATCGGCCTCGCCGTAGGCTGTCAGACGCCCGTCCCGATTCGCGACGAAATACGTGCCGTCGCGATCGAGGACGGTATACACGCTCGCGACGTTTTGAAATTTATTGCTCCCCTGGAGCGAACGCCAGATGGCCGAGAGACCTTCATTCGACGCGTCGAAGCTCGCGATCGCCTCGTCGGCCTCCTCCTCGGTCCAACGCCGCACGCCCGGGAGCCAATACGTCGCGAGGACCTCGAAGGACTCGAAGTCGACCTTGACGATTCGATCGATGCCGTTGCTCCAGATCACGCGCCGCCCGTCGGGATAGCGACTCGACGTGTAGGCACCGAAATGACCGGGCCCGATCGGCGCATACTGGATCTCGTGTGGCTCGAGCCGCGGACCGGGATCCGTCGGCCCCGGGACCCAGACGGCATCCTGCTGGGCGGGATCGCCATGACTCATCGGATTGACGGAGTCGGCCAGGAAGGGGTTTCGGCGCGCGCGCTCCGCTGCGGAGGCAGCACCGAAGACAAGGAGTGCGACGATCATCGACGTCGAGACGGACAGGAGGCCTCGAGCGGCGCGAACTCGTGTAGACATCTCGCCCTACGAGACCCTTTGCAGGAGCTCGAGAAGGAATCCCGCGTCGTTTCGCAGATCGACCATCGCCGTCCGTACCTCGTCGTCCCCGGTGTCTTCGTAGACGACCGGTACCTCGCAATCTCTGAAATGCCCCAGCGCCGCGGCCTTGTCGGGCACGTACGCGCCGATGTGGGTGAGCCGTGCGGACCTGCCCTTCAACAGCCGCCTGTGTTCTTCACGGGCCTGCTCGGTCGCCGCCACGATCAGCTCGACTTCGACTCCCGCCCAATCGGCCACCGCCGCTTCGACGCCCGCCTCCGGGACGCGCAAACGCCGGAACGGACCGGCACCAAAGAGCTTCTCTGCGCGATCGATCGCACGATCGAGGTCCTCGACGACGATCCCCAGCTGCAGCTTTTGAGTCTTCATGCCATCCTCCGAAGTATTTCTCTAGCTGACCTTACGCTACGATGCTCAAGCTTCGATGGCCCGTCGAATACGCTCGCCTCGGCCATTCGAGATCGACCGCTACACCACCCAGCTCACCCGCCGCCGCGGGAGTCCCCGAACGTGAGCGCGTCCGCTTCGACGCCTTGCTGCGCCAACTCGTGGGTGCTCTCGTAAATGGGTAGGTCGACGTCACGTGGTGAGATTCCCGGCGTCGAGCGTAGAGGCTCCGTGACGGCGGTGAAACGACCCGGTAAAGCCTTGCCCCAAGGCTACGTACGAGCCGAGTCTCGGCTAGCTCGGCGGAGGGTTCGAGCTGATCGGAAGCAATGCGCTCGTCGACGGGCGCACCCCGAATATCAGCGAAGGTCGAAGGTCACCTCGTGGAGCTCGCCAGTGAACTCGAAGGGAGGCCGGTACGCGTGGGTGACCGGCGAACCCCGATCAAGGCCCACGTCGAGCCCCTCCCAGATGAGCACGGGCGGGCCGTTCGCTAGGCGTGCCGCAGCGACCTCGACCCCGTCGACCTTCAGACGGGCCTTCCCGCCTAGAAAGCGGAAGCGGTTCCAGAGTCCACCTCGAAGGATCGCTGTCAACGTTCCGTCGTGCGCAAAGTCGACCTCGACCTCGGTCGCTCCATTCGGAAGGGTCTCGGTCGAACGGAGCAGCGTGATGTCCCCGAACACGTTCAGGGCGAAATGCATCCGTTCGTCCTGCAGATAGAGCGCGTATCCAGAATGGATGTCCCCCATTGCGACGATCACGCCCGTGTCTCCCGGGGATCGAGAGAAGCGAGCCGTGATCGACCACGAACGCATCGCGAGGCGAGGCGCCTCGGCGAGCGCATTGAGTGGCCCCGCCCCGGCGGCAAGGGAGAGCAGCATGGGCTCCGGGCTCGTGAGCTCGGCTCGGTCGTTGAACCATCGATCGTCGAGCGGCAAAACGTCGTAGCGCTCGGCGGCGGCCGTGAAGGCCCGCGAAAGCTCGGCGACCTTCTCGGGCATGCGTGCAGCCAGGTCGTTCGACTCGGTGGGATCCTGCTCGAGGTGGTAGAGCTCCCAGGGATAGTCTTCGTAGGGCTCGCCGTCCGGGTGCCACGAGACGAGCTTCCAGCCGCGTGAATAGTAGGCTCGGTTCCCCTCCATTTCGTAGTACTGCTCGAGCTTTCGGGTCGGCGTCCCGGCGTCGGCCAGGGAGTACGCGAAGCTCGTCCCCTCCATCGGCACGATCTCGCTCCCGGCACGATTCGACGGATGCTCGATCCCGAGTAGCTCGAGAATCGTCGGCGCAACGTCGTTCACGTGGTGCATCTGCCCTCGCAGACCCCCGCCTTCGAGCCCGCCTCCGGGCCAATGCACCACGAGCGGCGAGCGAACGCCGCCCCCGTGTACGCTCGCCTTGCTCAGCTTGAAGGGTGTGTTGCTGGCCTGCATCCAACCGAGGGGATAGTTCGGATACGAATCGGGTCCGCCGACCAGGGAGAGCTCACGCATGCGGCGCTCGTGGCTCTCGCCGAATTGGCTGAAGAAGCGCCCTTGGTTCGTCGTGCCGCCCGCATAAGCCTCCCGGCTGCCTCCGTTGTCCGACATCACGAGCAGGATCGTATTCGCCAGCTCGTCGTGCTCCGAGAGCCAATCGATCAGCCGGCCCAGATTCTGGTCCATGTTGTCGAGATAGGCGGCGTAGTTCTCCTGGAGGCGCGTCGACACGAGCCGCTCTTCCGCGGAGAGATCTTCGAACGGGACCACGCCGGGGTAGTAGGGCGCGAGCGGCGCATCCTCGGGAACGAGCCCCATCGCCTGCTGCCGCGCCAGCCGCTTCGCACGCGACACGTCGTAGCCACGGTCGAAGCGACCCGCGTACTTCGCACGGTCTTCGGGCCTGGTGTGGTGGGGCGCGTGCGCTGCGGGCGTCGAGTAGTAGAGGAAGAAGGGTTGGTCCGGGCGGCGCTCGCGATGCGCGTCGAGCATCGCGAGCGCGCGGTCGGTCATCGCGTCGGGGAAGTAGTAGCTACCGTCCGCAGGGACCTCGACGGGGGACGTGTCTTCCCACAGGTCGTGTGGCGACCATTGACTCGTGTGGGAAGCGAGAAAGCCGTAGAACCGCTCGAACCCACGCCCAGTCGGCCAGTTGTCGTAGGGTCCCGAGATCTTTCGATTGACCCCGTTGACCAGATGCCACTTGCCGACCATCAGCGTGGCGTACCCCTCGGCACGGAGCATCTCCGGCAGGGTGGCGACGTTGGCATGCATCTCGCCGAAATAGCCCCGATCCTCTTGCCGGAGGTCGGAAGCGTGGCCGACACCGGCGGAGTGATGGTTCAAGCCGGTGAGCAGCGCCGCCCGGCTCGGTGAACACACGCCGGTCACGGTGAAGTTCGTGTAGCGCAGTCCATTCTCGGCCAGCCGGTCGATCGTCGGCGTTTCGATCTCGGATCCGTATGCCCCGAGATCCGCGAAGCCGACGTCGTCCATCATGACGATTACGACGTTGGGACGATCCCGGTCGGCACTCGCGCTCGCCGCGATCACGATCGTCAGCAGCGAAATCACCCTATGCAGCCCACCCGATTGCCTTCGACCGAGGGGCCATCCATGCCGCGCGCGGCCCTCGCCCATCCGCTCGGGGACACTCGCTCTTTCCATGATCGTGCGACTCCGTTCCCGCAGCACTCGAGGAAGCGGGCTGCCCGCGTCTATTCGATCCCGAGCGTCGTGGCGACCGCCGCGGAAAGACTCTCGCCATCGGTCCGATGGGCCGCGCGCCTTCCGACGACGGCCCGCTCCAGAGACAGCCCCTGAAGTCCGAGCGTCGCCAGACGCTCCGCCCGATCGACCCGGTCCGGTGGAAATTCGGGCAAGGTCTTTCTCCAGAGCTCGGACAAACGGCTCCGAATGTCGGCCGCACGCTTCTGCACGGCTGCCCTATGGCGGCGGTCCCGCCCCAGCTCGATCTGGACGTCGAGTAGCACCTGATGATCCGGATGCTCCATCGCCGTCTGCATCCCCTCGAAGAGCGATCGCAGTCGCTCGGCGGCGTCACGAGTATCGTCTTCGAGGGAGGGGAGCGAGTCCCTGAGCGACTCGAATCCACGATCGAGCAGCGCCAGCAACAGTCCCGACCGGTCCCCGAAGTGATACTGGATCACCCCCCACGAGAGCTCGCATCGACTCGCGATCTTCGCGGCACTCGTTCCCGCGAGGCCTTCCTCCCGCAAGCAATCGAGCGCGGTTCGCAGTACGAGCTCGCGCGTCTTCGCGCGGCGCGGTGTCTCGCCCCGGATCTTCGACGTAGGCGCCGTCTTCTTGCGCGCTGCCATCTCGACTCTCCTTGACATTGAATGACTATAATTTATTGTATTTCAATAACTCCTGTGCTCGCAAGCGTCGGATGCACCGATCCCCGCACCTCCTCGAGGTCTCGAATGCGCCCCGAATACTTCGACCGTTATCCCACGATCGCGTTCGAGCGCGACGACGCAGGCGTCCTCGTCGTTCGTCTGCATTCCGACGGCGGTCCCGTCGTCTACTCGCACCAGCACCACAGCGACTGGTCCCGCGCCTTTCGCGACGTGGCGATGGACCGCAACAACCGAGTCGTCGTCTTCACGGGCACGGGCGTTGCTTTCTGCGACCGCTTCGGCGATCAGCGCGGAATCGCGCGCCCGTCCGACTGGGACCACATCTACTCGGAAGGCAAGCAGATGTTGCGGGATCTGCTGGAGATCCCGGTCCCCGTGATCGGCGCCGTGAACGGCCCCGCCACGATCCACGCCGAGCTTCCGCTCCTGTCCGACATCACGCTCGCCGCCGAGACGGCGGTCTTTCAGGACGAGCCCCATATCGGATATGCCACCATTCCCGGCGACGGCGTGCACGTCTTCTGGCTGGACTGGCTCGGAACGAATCGCGGTCGCTACTTCCTCATGACCGGCCAACGATTGTCGGCGACGGAAGCGCAGACCCTCGGCGTCGTGAACGAGGTCCTCGCTCCCGACGACCTGATGCCTCGCGCACTCGAGCTCGGCCAGCAGCTCGCGAGGCTCCCGGACCTGACGCTCCGCTACTCCCGCACCCTCGTTACGCAGCGCCTCAAGCGCCTCCTCGACGAGGGCATCGGCCACGGACTCGCGCTCGAAGGACTGGGGGCCCTGGAGATGCTCCTTCCTGCCGCGCAGTCGGCCGGAGGCGCCTCGTGAGCCTTTTCGACCGGAAGGCCGTGGTCGTGACCGGGGCCGCATCCGGCCTCGGTCGCGCGACCGCGTTGGCGTATGCGAGGGAAGGCGCCCGCTTGATGCTGATCGACGTCAATGCCGAAGGCCTCGACGCCACCGCCGTCGAGGCGCACGCGCTCGGCGCGGAGACTGCAAGCGAGCGATGCGACATCTCGGATCCGGGGGCCTGCCGCGGCGCCATCGCGAAGTGCGTGTCCGCGCTGGGTGGCGTCGACGTCCTGGCCAATGTCGCGGGCGTCGTCGACTTCTACCACGCCCGGGAAGTGTCGCCGGAGCAGTGGAACCGATTCCTCGGCATCAACTTGAACGGTCCGTTCTTCCTCTACCAGGCGGCGATCGGCCACCTCCTCGAAAGCGGAGGCAACATCCTGAATGTCGCTTCGTCGGCCGCCTTCGTGGGGGAGGCCTATCTCGTCCCCTACGCGACGAGCAAGGCGGCCTTGGTCCACATGACGAAGTCACTCGCCATGGAGCACATGCACGACGGCATTCGCATCAATGCGATCGCGCCCGGCGGAATGACGACGCCGATGGGCGCGACCGTGTCGATCCCCGAAGATGCGAATGGCGATCTGATCGGGCGGTACACGGGAATCCGAGCCCCGTCGAGCCCGGAAGAGGTCGCCGATCTGATTCTCTACGTCACGTCCGATCGGGCTGCGTCGATCCATGGCGCATGCCTCTCGATCGATGGTGGAATCACGGCGGGATAGCCGAAGGCGCAGATTGGAGAACCCCATGAGCCGAACCCTCGAGGGTAAAGTCGCGATCGTCACGGGCTCCGGCCGGGGCATCGGCGCAGTCTACGCCGCCGCCCTCGCCCGTGCTGGCGCGTCGGTCGTCGTCGCCGATCTCGATCTCGACAATGCGACGGGGGTAGCAAACCAGATTTCCTCCGACGGCGGAAGCGCGATCGCCGTCCGCGTCGACGTCGTGGACGAAGTCTTGACCGATGCAATGGCGACCGCAGCCGTCGATCGGTTCGGTGGCGCCGACATTCTCGTCAACAACGCCGCCTACATGCCGGCAGTCACGACGAGCCTGCTCGACTACCCGCGCGAGGAGTGGCGGCGCACGCTCGACATCAACCTGTCCGGCCCGCTCAACTGTGTTCGATCCGTCGTACCCGCGATGTGCACGCGCGGCGGCGGCGCGATCGTCAACATCTCGTCGATCGGCGCGTTCGAGGGCGGTCACGCCTACGGCATCAGCAAGCTCGGCGTCCAGGGCCTGACGACCTGGCTCAGCCAGGAGCTCGGACCTCAGGGCATTCGCGTCAACTGCATCGCGCCCGGCCCGATCTCCACGGCGCAGGGGGACGTCGCGCGCCCGCCCGGCTATCTCGAGAGCCTGGACCCCGCTACACCGCTCAAGGTCCTGGGTGACCCGGAGGACCTCTGCGGCACCCTCCTCTACCTGGTCTCCAGCGCGTCGGAGTGGGTGACAGGGCAGGTCATTCGGGTCGATGGGGGATTCGTGAAACGGCCGCTCTAGATGCAGCGACGGCGCCCCCTCCCCCGCCGCGCGATCGCGTCATGCCCAGCCCGACGCGCAACCTCCTCTGGGGCGATCTCCACGTCCACACGGCGCTGTCCTACGACGCATTCACGATGGGCGTGAGGGGCACGCCGGACGACGCGTACATCCATATGAAGGGCGGAACGATCGAGCACGCTCTCGGCTACCCGATTCGTGCCAGTCGCCCCTTCGACTTCGGCGCCGTCACGGATCACGCCGAGTTCGTCGGCGCGCCACGACAGCTCGCCCAAGAAGGCGCGAACGACTCGCAGGCTCTTCGCGAGTCGCTGCTCTCGGGCAGCCGACTTCGCGTCACCTGGAATTTCCTTCGCGTGACCCAGATGAAGATGGCGAGCCGTGAGACCCGTGAAGAGGTGTTCGCCCTCCCCGATCTCGCGGAGACGTCGCGCGACGCATGGCGTGACATCGTCGACGCCGCTGAGCGACACAACGATCCGGGGCGATTCACGACCTTTCTCGCCTACGAGTGGAGCTCGATGCCCAACGAGCGAAATCTGCATCGGAACGTCGTATACGAGTCGGCGGCCGCGCCGGACTTTCCATTCTCGTCCCGGGACTCGGACAACCCCGAGGATCTGTGGGCGGAGCTCGACCGCCAACGCGCGAACGGCATGAACGCCCTCGCGATTCCGCGCAACGGCAACGTGAGCGACGGCCGTATGTGGGAATCGAAGACGTTCGAAGGCGATCCGCTCTCGGCCGCCTACGCCGCGGCGCGATCGCGCAACGAGCCGATCGCCGAGATCTTCCAGATCAAGGGTACGTCGGAGACGCACCCGCGCCTCTCCCCCGACGACGCGTTCGCCGACTTCGAGCTGATGGACACCGTCCTGTCGAGAGAGGCCCCGCCGAGCCAGCCCAAGGGAAGCTACGCGCGAGACGCACTCCGTACCGGGCTGGAATACGCCCACCGCGATGGCTTCAACCCCTTTCGATTCGGCGTCATCGGTAGCAGCGACAGCCACAACGCCAGCTCTTCCGTCGAGGAAGACAACTATCACGGCAAGCTTCCGCTGATGGACGGAACCCCGGCGCAGAGAGTCGGAACCGCGTGGCTCATTCCGTATGACCGTCTTCCCCAGCGCGCGTACGGCGCCGCAGGCCTCGTCGCCGTATGGGCCGAAGCCAATACGCGTGAATCGATCTTCGATGCGATGCGTCGCAAGGAAACCTACGCGACATCCGGACCGCGCATGGCCGTGCGGTTCTTCGCCGGATGGGACTACCCGGCGTCGCTCTTCGACGCGGATTGGCTCGATGCGGCCTACGCAGGCGGCGTACCGATGGGAGGCGAGCTCGAAGCGGCCGCAGACGATTCGCCTACATTCGTCGTCGTCGCTTCCAAGGATCCGATCGGCGCGAACCTCGATCGCATCCAGATCATCAAGGTCTGGATCGATGCAGAGGGGAAGAGCCACGAACGCATCTTTGACGTCGCCGCGTCCAACGGGCGGCTCGCGGAGGGCGACGATCGTACGGCATCACCTGTCGGAAACACCGTCGACGTCCGGAGCGCCCGCTACACGAACACGATCGGTTCTGCCGAGCTCTCGACGATCTGGCAGGACTCGACGTACGATGCGGCCGAGCCCGCGCTCTACTACGCGAGAGTGATCGAAATTCCAACGCCGCGGCACACGCCCCATGCAGCCGCGCTTCTCGGTGTCGACGCACCAAAGCCGACGACGATCCAGGAGCGAGCCGTCACTTCGGCGATCTGGGTTCGGCCCGGAACGTCCGAATCCAAACACTGAGGCCCGGGGCAAGCAGACCCGTCGGGCTCGTCGGCATAGCGGATGACGCCGCTTGCGTTCTGTTTAGAGCACGAGGGCAGATTCGAACTTGGCGATCCAGAGCCGGACGAGCGGGATCAGCTGACGGACGTATTGCGAACGTACTACGATGAGATCCGTGGCGCGCAATACCACCAGCATCCGTCTTCCCGAGGAGCTCGTCGAAGCACTCGACAAGCGGGCGGCCGCGCTCGGCGTGACTCGAAGCCAACTGACCATCGAAGCAGTCGAGCGGGCGCTGCAGGACCAGTCCGCATGGTCTTCGGCCTTCCTCAAGGCCATCGAGACGCCTCGCCCCGAGTTGGAAGAGGTGGCCGACGAGGTGATGGATGCGATTCGCGAGCACCGTTCCCGCTCGGATGCGCCCGACCTTTGAGATACCTGCTGGACACCAACACGGTCTCGGCCTTGATGAAGGGGCAACCGGAAGTCGCGGCGCGCGTCACCGGCTCGGCACGGGAAGACGTTGGCATTTCGCAGGTGACGGCTGCGGAGATCGAGTTCGGACTCCGCTATCTGCCCGCATCGAAGCGCAGGCGCGCTCTCGAGGCCCAGTGGGCCACGATCGGTTCGGAGCTGATTCGCCTTCCGTGGGATGATGAAGTCGGTCGGCGGTTCGGGGAGCACAAGGCGCGTCTCGAACGATCCGGCAATCGGATGAG
Source organism: Myxococcota bacterium (assembly GCA_965223565.1). Classification (GTDB taxonomy): domain Bacteria; phylum Myxococcota_A; class UBA9160; order UBA9160; family UBA4427; genus UBA4427. The sequence continues at coordinate 781,357 of CBDCWV010000017.1, forward strand.
TGACTTCGACCTCGCGATCGCCGTTCACGCGTTGACCTACCGACTCACACTCGTGACGGCAGATCGCGAATTCCAGCGCCTTCGAGTTCGCCGCTAGAGTTGGATCGAGTGAGCCCGACGGTCGGACTCTCGGCCTATCGGCCGCTCCCCCTCGAGTTGGCAACGTCTTCGGATCGTCGAATTCATTGGTGTTTACGACGTTTACCGTGCGTAGGGGTGCACGACGAACTCTTAGGTCAAGTTGAGGTCAACTCCAGCTCGGGACTAGCCCACGAGGATGAGCAACGATGATCGAATTTGGACTGATGCAGGCTTCGACCCAGGACACGCTTCAGCCCGTGGAGATCGGGACCTTCGCGGAAGAGAACGGCTTCGGCGCGTTCTTCGTCGGAGAGCACACCCATCTTCCGACCGCTCCGCATCGATACGGCGACGCGATTTCCGACGACTACAAGAAGTTCTACGACCCCTTCGTCAGCCTGTCGATGGTCGCGGCGGTCACCGAACGGCTCAAGCTCGGGACGGGCGTCTGTCTGTTGCCGCAGCACCATCCGATCACCCTGGCCAAGACGGTGGCGACGCTCGATCACGTGTCGGGCGGGCGCGTGGTGCTCGGCGTCGGCGCAGGCTGGAACGACGACGAGATGGGGCACTACGGCGTCCGTTTCCCGGAGCGATGGGCCGTCTGCGCCGAGCATATCCACGCGATGCGCGAGATCTGGAGCAACGACGTCGCCGAGTACCACGGCGAATACGTCGACTTCGACCCCCTCTGGAGCTGGCCGAAGCCCGTCCGCGAGGGCGGACCACCGATCCTGATCGGGGGCGGCGTCAAGCCCGAGACGATCGCGCGGCGTGTCGTCGGGCTCGGCGACGGATGGATTCCGCTCGACGGAGGCCACGACCTCGAGGCGCCCCTGGCGGCGATCCGGGCCGAGGCCGAGCGAATCGGACGTCCGCTCGAGTCCCTCGACCTGACGGTCGGCCTCGGCCTGATGGCCGATGTGACAGAGGCGCGCATGCGCGAGGTGATCGACATGGGCTTCCGGCGCGTGCTGTTGATCCTGAGCCGCCGCGGCCGCGACGAGGATTGGGCGACACTCGAGCGGTACGCAAAGCTGATCCGCGCGTTTCAGTGATACACCTGATTCGCGTCGCCCGAGGAGGAGAAGATGGAAGTCGGATTGATGTGCACCGGCGGGGCTCCGCAGCTGATCGTGCGCTACGCCCAGACCGCGGAAGCGGCTGGCTTTGCCTCGCTCTGGGCGCCGGAACATGTCGTCTTCTTCGAGGAGTACGCGCCCACCTACCCCTACGCGGCGACCGGGCGGCCGACTGGATCTCGGAATCGGAGTCGGCTGGGTGGCGATCAACCTCACGCCCGCGGAGGCCGCGGATCCCCGGAAAGCCCTGCGCGAGCTCCGACGGGAATCCGGGCTCGACATGGAGACCTTTCACTCCGTCTTGATGGCCGTGAACTTCCCGATCGCGTCCGACGACCTCGCTCGTTACCGGGACGCGGGCATCGATCAGGTGGTCCTCGCTCCCATGAAGGACGGCGTCGTCCTCGAGACCGAGGAGGATCTCTACGGACTCGTCGAGGAGCTGGCAGAGAGCTTCGTCCGCACAGCCCAGGCGCTCTGAGAAGGGGGGAGCGTCACCCGCTCGGCCTGTGCGGGTCTGGGATGACCAGAAAGCGATCGATCGCACCGCTCGATCTCAGGCGCCCGCGCTCTTCGCAGTCTCGCGCTCCGGCTGGGTTTGGATGCCCGCCTCGCACGCGCAGTAGAGTTTGTCGCACTGTTGTTCTATCGGGCCACCGTGCGCAGTAGACGTCGTTGACCATTCCGTTCAGAGGTCATGCTCAGGAGGTTCGCGAGTTAGTCGTCGAGATTGCGCTGCCGACCAAATGATTGCCACTCGACTTTGAACGGCTTCCTCGCGAACGCGTGGAGTTGAGTCGGTTTTGTAGACACCTCGATAGGGGACATACTTTGTCCCCTGGAGGAATGTCTGATGCCGCCCCCCCGCCGCCGCTATACGCGTGAGTTCAAGCTCGACGCTCTGCGGCTCGTCGACGAAGGCCGCCCCGTTGCCGAGGTTGCTCGCAACCTCGGCATCCATGTGAACACGCTCCACGGCTGGCGACAGCAGTTCGACTCGGATCCGAAGTCCGCCTTTCCCGGCAACGGTAAGACAGCGGGCAAGGACGAGGAGATCCGGCAGCTGAAGAAGAAGCTTCGGCGCGCCGAGCAGGAGCGAGACGTGCTGAAAAAAGCCGTGGCCTACTTCGCAGAGGAAAAGGACTGAAGTTCCGCTTCATCCGTGCCCATCGGCACGTCTTCGAAGTAGGCCTGATGTGTGAGGTGCTGGAGGTCTCACGGAGCGGCTACTACGCGTGGACCCATCGTCCGCCGAGCAGACGCTCACGTGAGGACGAAGGACTCCGTCCGCGGATCCGAGCCATCCATGAGGGCAGCGGAAAGACCTATGGTGCGCCGCGGATCCAGGGCGAGCTCGCCGACGAAGGCAAGCGCCACGGCGTCAAGCGGATCGCGCGTCTGATGCGCCAGGAGGGTCTCAGAGCCTCCTGGAAGAAGCGCTTCCGCCCGAGCCAGGGCTCGGACCATCGGATGCCTACGTCGCCGAACGTGCTCGCTCGAAACTTCACGGCCAAGAGCCCGAACGAACGCTGGGTCGGGGACATCACCTACATCCCGACGTTCGAGGGCTGGCTCTACCTGGCCGTGCTGATCGACTTGCACTCGAGGCGGGTTGTCGGTTGGGCGACGAGCGAACGGATGACCAAGCAGCTTGCGACGGACGCGCTCCACGCTGCCCTCGGGCAGCGTGATCCGCAGAAGGGCTTGCTGCATCACACGGACCGCGGCAGCCAGTACGCCTCGAACGCCTACCAGCGGATGCTCGGCACGCATGACTTCGAGGGAAGCATGAGCCGCCGGGGCAACTGCTGGGACAATGCCGTCGCGGAGAGCTTCTTCGCGACGCTCAAGAAGGAGCTCGTTCATCGCGAGCGCTTCCGCACCCGGGCTGAAGCCCGGGTGCGGTTGTTCGATTACATCGAGTTGTTCTACAACCCCAAGAGACGACACTCCTCGCTGGGAGGGATGTCGCCCGTCGAGTTCGAAAAGATCACAGAACTCGCTTAACTGCGTGTCTACGAGATCGACTCAACTCCATGCCGACGAGGTGGGACGCAATGGCATGTTCGTCCTTACGGGGAGCGAACAGTTCGCGCTTTCGGACGCGATCAGTCAGTCGCTCGCAGGCCGCACCGCGATATTGCGCCTGCTCCCCTTTTCGTTCGACGAGCTCGCCCGCACCGACGCATCCACCCAGGTAGACGACGTGCTCTACTCGGGATTCTACCCCCGAATTCACGATCAGCACATCGAACCCCGTCAGGCCCTTGGCGACTATTTCGAAACCTACATCGAGCGCGATGTCCGTTCGCTCGCTGAGATTCGAAACCAGACGAGCTTTCGGCGCTTCGTTCGCCTCTGTGCTGGACGAGTGGGGCAGTTGCTCAACCTATCCGCGCTCGGTGCGGACGCTGGCGTTTCCCAACCCACCGCACGCCAATGGCTGTCGGTGTTGGAAGCCAGCTACATCGCGTTTCAACTTCCGGCCTACCACGGCAACATTCGCAAGCGACTGGTGAAGGCGCCGAAGCTCTACTTCTACGATGTTGGCCTGACGAGCCACTTGATCGGGATCGAGGCTGCCGGGCAGGTTGCGACCCACCCGCTTCGGGGCTCGCTCTTCGAGAACGCGATGGTGATGGAGGCGCTCAAGTTTCGGTTGAATCGAGGGCGCTCTTCGAACCTTTCGTTCTTCCGTGACCAACGGGGGTTGGAGTGCGATCTGCTCTACGCGACAGGGGAAGGCACGTTTGCAATCGAAGCGAAGTCGGGCGCGACCTTCGCGTCGGATTCGTTTCAGGCGCTGGACCGCGTCGCTGCCGCGGTCTCGGAGATTCATCAGCGGGCGGTCGTGTACGGCGGGGATGAAGTGCAGGAGCGAACGCGCGGGACGGTGCTCCCGTTGGCGAGACTCTCCCGGTGGCTCGGAGAGATGGATGCGGGGGCGTAGGAGAAACAAGCGGGGTTTTCGAGCAACTCGCCGATAAGCACCAGTATGTCAAGTTCGGTCCGAGCCCGCAGCGGGGCTCAGGGCATGTCCACGCCTCGGATCAGTTGTCGAGGGATCGGGCAAGCTCCTGCAGATACTCGACACAGGCCCGCGCGTACGCGGGATCGAAGGCTCGTTGATCCGCGGCCAGCTTGACGATCACCACACGGTGCTCGGGATGGACGTAGAGCGTCTGCCCCCAGACGCCTCGGGCAAGGAAATCACCATTCCAGTCGGGCGGCGTCCACCACTGATACATGTAGCCCCAGTCGTTCGAGGACCTCGAGTTCACCCCGGGCATGAGATGCGGCTCGTTCGGAGTCACCGATTCTCTCGCCCAGCCCGCTGGCAAGATCTGCGTGTCACCGCGCTTGCCGTCGTTCAGGTAGAGCAATCCCAGCTTCGCGTAGTCCCTGGCGCTCGCGGCCAGGCCGCCCATGGCCAACTCGATGCCCTGCCCGTCGAGAATCCACAATCCCTTCTGCTCCATTCCGAGCGGATCCCAGAGTCGACGGGTCATGTAGTCGGTCAGTGTCGTTCCCGTGACCCGCACGATCAGGAAACCCAGGAGTTGGGTGTTGATGCTGGCGTAGTGGTTGAAGGTGCCCGGCTCGTGGTCTCGCCCCAGGGAATTGATGTACTCAAGGTAGGTCATCGGTGGCACCGCGGACGTCATCTCGTTGATGTCGGACTCCGGATCCGTGTAGTCCTCGTTGAAGCGGACACCCGACGACATCTGCAGCAAATGCCTCACCGTCACGTCGTCGAACGTCGCGCTGCTCAACTCGGGGAGATGCGCGCGGATCGGGTCGTCGAGGGTCCCGATCATTCCCTCTCCCAGCGCGATGCCCAGCAGGGCGGAGGTGAACGACTTTGCCATCGAGAAGGAGTTGTGCAGGCTGGCGCGGGAATCACCGTGGGCGTAGCGCTCGTAGATCACCTTGCCGTCGTGGATGACCAGAAGGGCGGAAGAGTTCGACGACTCCATGAACTCCTCGAGTGATGTCGCCTCACCGAGGAAGTCGCCGCGGTAGCCCCACTGCTGCTCGGCGTCGCCGAGATCCCAGGGATCGGGAGAGGCCGTCATCTCGGAGGTCGGCACGAATCGATCCACGTTGCGGAAGTTCTCGAACCGGTCGCCGGCGAACATCGCGAGCGGACCGGTGGACGCCCCCTCCTCGATGGAGCGGACGGGGGTGGGGGCCATGCCACAGCCAAGCGCGAGGCCCGCGAACAAGAACACGACGATGACGTTGACTGGGTTTGCCGTTCGAATCCTGGACACCTCTCTGCTTCGGCTCCTGACGGTCAACACACTCAGTCCCCCGGCACTGCCCCGCACCGAAAGCCAACGCGCGCGACTCGACAAGCCGAGTGCGCCTCCTGCAGAATAGCTTGCATGCCTCTCCCCCGACGCTACCCGTCCTCGATTCGCCTGGCCCTGGTCCCCATCGCCGCGGCGGCCTGCCTTGGCATGACCGCGTGCGCAGGCACCCAGACACCGAAGACCGAAGCCGATACCGACCCGCGACCGAACGTCCTGGTGATCGTCGCGGACGATCTCGGCTGGGGTGACGTGGGTGTGCTGGGCAGCGAGGTCCCCACCCCCAACATCGATCGGCTGGCGAACCAAGGCGCTCTCTTCACGAACTTCCACACCGCGGCGACGTGCTCGCCGAGCCGCGCGATGCTGCTGACTGGCGTCGACAGCCACCTCGCCGGGCTGGGCAACATGGGCGCCTTCATGTCCGACAACCAACGCGGACAGCCGGGCTACGAGGGCTACCTGAATCGCCGGGTGCGTAGCTTGGGTGAGCTCTTCGAAGCCGCGGGCTACGTCACCGGTTTCTTTGGCAAGTGGCACCTCGGCGATGAGCCGGGCCGCCTGCCGCACGACCGCGGCTTCCGTCACACGTTCGCACTCCTCTCCGGTTCAGCTGACAACTGGAGCGCGACGGGCTCGGCACCGATCGGCCCCGTCGCGCATTTCTCGAGGGACGGCGCGCTCACCGAGCGTCCCAAGGGGCTCGCGAGTGCGCTGTTCACCGACGAGCTGCTGCACTTCCTCGCCGGCCCGGCCACTGCGCAGAACGGTCGGCCCTTCCTCGCTGTCCTTTCCTTCCAGGCCGTCCACTGGCCTCACCACGCGCCAGACGATGCACTGGCCCGGCACCGGGATCGCTACCACGAGGGGTGGGATACCCTTCGCAAGCAGCGACACGAGCGACTGATCGAGCTGGGCCTGCTGCCGGCGGGAACGCCGATGCGCGACCGCGATCCGCGCGTGCCCGCCTGGAGTGAACTCGACGCCGCCACGCGTCGCACCGAGGCGCTGCGCATGAGCGCCTACGCCGCGATGCTCGACGACATGGATCGCGAGATTGGCCGCGCGCTCGACGCACTCGATGCCGATGGGCGCGCGCGCGACACGATCGTCGTCTTCGTCTCCGACAACGGCCCTGATCAATCCGAGCCCGACCGCGCGCAGCACGCGATACCCTGGTACACCGCGCAATACCCCGAAACGAGCGACGACGCGATCGGCCGCCAGGGATCCTTCCCGAGCTACGGCCCGCAGTGGGCGCAGAGTGGATCGATTCACTTGCGCGACTACAAGGGCGCCGCCTCCGAGGGCGGCATGCGCGTGCCCTTCATCATCCGCTACCCAGCGCGCGTCGCCGGCGGACAGCGGATCGACGCCTTCGGTTTCGCGCCCGACCTGGTGCCCACGCTCCTCGAGGCCTCCGGAATGACGCACCCCGCCCGTGGACAGAACCCGCCACCGGGCATCCACGCACCCACTGGCCACAGCGCCTGGCCGGTCCTGTTGCAACACTCCCGCCGCATCCACCCCGACGACGAGGCGATTGGCTACGAGCTGATGACCACCGCGGCACTCTTCCAGGGCGACTACAAACTGTTGCGCAACGGCTTCCCCACCGGCGACGGCGAGTGGATGCTCTTCCACCTCGCGAGCGATCCCGGCGAGCTGCACGATCTTCGGCACGCACAGCCCGAGCGCTTCGAGCAGATGCGCAAGGCCTTCGACGCCTACGCCGAGCGTGTCGGCGTCGTTCCCGTGCCCGACGAGTACGACGTGTTCAAGATGTTGACGAACCCGCCCAGCCGGTGACCGGACCAGACCGGACCAACGGACCCCTATAACACGAAGCGCCTCCGCCGTAAGCCGGCGAAGGCGCTTGCGTTTAGCTGGAGCACGAGACCAGATTCGAACTGGCGTCCCTCACGTTGGCAAGTAATTCGGGGATTCGCGCAAGCGACTGTTTTTGCTCAGATTCTCTGGATTCTTGGCCCGGTCATACGAGGCAACGGTGTGCGCTGACAGGCAGGGAGAGGCAATTCCGTCGCGCCCTGCTGGGCTACGTTTTCGATACCCGGAATCCGCATGAGTAGAGAGAATGGCCAAGCCGTTGGCGGACATCGCGCGACAGATCTCGAGCGCGCCCTGGAATCGACCGGGAACGGACAAGACCTGGGTCGTGAACGCGATGGCCCAGGCGTTGAAGTTCCAACGCGAAGTCCGGCAAGCGAAGCGTGTCGAACGGCGATAGCGGGTTCGCACGTGCTCTTGCGGCGTTGTCGGAGTCCGAGGTCGACTTCGTGATCGTCGGCGTCGGCGGGATCAACTTCTACGCGCGGACGCCATCCGAAGCGTTCTCCACGCTCGATCTCGATGCCCTCCTCGCCCCAAGCGCCGCCAATCTCGCGCGGGCGCTCCGCGTGCTCACCCAGCTGGGGTACGCCTTCGAAGCGGGCGGCGAGCCGTTCATCGATCTCGATGACGAGATCATCCTCCGCCGCGTCATCGAGAACGGCGCGAGCATCTCGGCGATCCACCCGGAAGACGGGGAGATCGATCTCCTGACTTCGATCACGGCGTTCGACTACGCGTCCTTGTCGACGGATGCGGCGGAGTTCGAGGTGGCCGGGTCGTCCGTGCAGGTCGGTCAGCTCGAAAAGCTTCTGCGATCCAAGGAAGCCAGTGGGCGACCGAAGGATCTCGAGTTCATCCGCGCGTTTCGCGCTTCGAGATCGGAAGAGTGATGCTCGTGGTGGTGTGACCGGATGAACACGCCTCGAGGAAACGAAGCGCCTCTGGCCCAAGAGTGTGGAGGCGCTCGCGTCTTGGATGGAGCACGAAAGCGAATTCGAACGGGCGTCCGGTCGCGCCCCGCGCGGCGTTCGCCGCGCAGGACGCTCCTACTCGTCGCTCGCTGATCGCGCGCGACCCCCCCCTCAACTTGGCATGCTCTAGAAGCGTAAGGGTCCAGCTTGGCGCTGGACCAAGCTCCGGTACGAAGAAAGCCGCCCCACTCTGTGGGACGGCTTTCTTCGTAAATGGAGCACGAGACCAGATTCGAACTGGCGTCCCGTCGCGGCTGGCGCCGCTCCACTCGCTGCTCGCTGATCGCTCGCAGCTCCCCCTCAAGTTGGCAATGCTCTTAAGCCTGAGGGTCCAGCTTGGACCGAGTCCTAGCGCCTAGACACAAAAAACCCGCCCCACTTTGTGGGACGGGTTTTCTGTGTGTGGAGCACGAGACCAGATTCGAACTGGCGACCCTCACGTTGGCAACGTGATGCTCTACCAACTGAGCTACTCGTGCGTGAAGCCTGCTGCGCTGGTCTTTGGGTCGGCGCTGCGGGACCCAGTTTGTAAGCGACGCGGGGGCGTCCGTCAACCCTGGCCATTGCCACGAATCGAGCAATTCCGGGCACTTGCGACGATTCTGGCCGGCGGAGCGCGGCCGGGTGCCGGGCGGGCTAGAGGCGCGTGATCTTCTCCCGGTCGTGCGTGACGTGGCGGGTCGCGTTGCGGGTGTCGAAGACGCGGGGGCCGATCCGGACGACGCGGTCGTAGTCGACGTTGGGGTGGTCGGTCAGGATCACGACGAGGTCGGAGGTCTTGAGCTCCTCGTCGGTCAGGTCGACGGATTTCATCGGCTCGCCGGCGATCTCGCACTCGGGCACGAAGGGGTCGTGATAGCGCAGGTCGCCGCCGCGGGCGCGCAGGCCGGCGATCACGTCGAGTGCTGGGGACTCGCGCATGTCGCCGACGTTCGACTTGTAGGCGACGCCGAGCACGAGGATGCGAGCGCCGTTCACGGCGAGGCGATCTTCGTTCAACATGGTCGCGACGCGGTCGACGACGTGGTCGGGCATGCCGGAGTTGACTTCGGTCGCGAGCTCGATGAAGCGGGCGGGGAAGTTGAGCGACTTCATCTTCCACGAGAGATAGGCGGGGTCGACGGGAATGCAGTGGCCGCCGAGGCCCGGGCCGGGGGTGAATTTCATGAAGCCGTAGGGCTTGGTCGCGGCGGCGTCGATCACCTCCCAGACGTCGAGGTCGAGCCGTTCGCACATCAGGGCGATCTCGTTGGCGAGGCCGATGTTGATCGCGCGGAAGGTGTTCTCGAGCAGCTTCACCATTTCGGCCGACTGGGTCGAAGAGACGGGGACGGTCGTCTCGAAGACGGTGTCGAAGACGCGGCAGGCGAGGTCGGTGCAGAGCGCGGTCTCGCCGCCGACGACCTTGGGGACGTTCTTGACCTTGAACTTGCTGTTCGCGGGGTCGATTCGCTCGGGGGCGAAGGCGAGCGAGAAGTCCTTTCCGATCACGAGACCCGAATCCTCGAGCAACGGGATCACGAACTCGTGTGTCGTACCGGGATAGGTCGTGCTGCCGAGGATGATCAGCTGGCCTTCGTGGAGGTGCTTGCGGATCTCTTCGACGGCGGCGGCGATGAACGAGACGTCGGGGTCACGCGTCTTGCGCAGTGGCGTCGGGACGCAGATATTGATCACGTCGACGTCGGCGAGCTGCTCGAAGTCGGTCGTCGCCGAGAAGCGGCCGGCGTCGATCTGTGCCTTCAGATCGGCCGAAGGCACGTCACCGATATAGGAGTGGCCTTCCGACAGGGCGCGGATCTTCGACGAATCGACGTCGAAGCCCGTGACGCGGAAGCCCGCCTCGCCCAGCTCGACGGCCAGCGGCAGACCGACGTAGCCGAGGCCGATCACGCCGATGCGGGCCTCGCGCCGGTCGATCTTGTCACGCAGGTCTTCGAGCTTGCTCATCGTGATTCATCCTCGGTTCCGGACCGATCTCCGGATCGCTCTCGCGCCAGGGTCTCTTCGTCCCGACTCGCTACGACACCTGAGGCCAACCGCCCGGGAAACGGAGCGCGTGCGGAGGGCCTGCGGCCGGGCTGCGGGTCGACGACGAGGGAGGCCCTATTCGCTCTCATGCGCCCCTCTCATGCGCGCTCCGCGCCGGCCGGATCGGGACGCCTACCACCCGAAATATTCCTTGAAGTAGAGGTAGCCCGACCAGAGTGTGAGTGCCGTTGCGAGCGCGAGAAGTGTCATTCCGATCTCGTGGGCGGGCAGACCGAAGGTCTCGTAGTGAAAGAGGAGCGCCGCCGTGGCGGCACTCTGGGCGACCGTCTTGAGCTTGCCCGAGCCCCGGGCGGCGACGACCTGGCCGTGGGTCGAGGCGATGCCGCGCAGACCGGTGACGGCCAGCTCGCGGCCGACGATCACGACGACCATGGCCGAGGCCCAGATCGGGATCCTGCCGATCGCCAGCAGCATGATCAGCGCCGTCGACACGATCAGCTTGTCCGCCAGCGGATCGAGCAGCTTGCCGATTCGCGTGACGTCCCGACCGCCGTGGCGACGGGCGAGGTAGCCGTCGAGCCAGTCGGTGAGCGCGGCCAGGATGAACGCCCAGGCCATGAAGCGGCTGGCGGAGACGCTCGTGGCGACGGGGATGAAGAGCAGAACCGGGACGACGCCGATCCGCAGCATCGTGACCGTATTGGGCAGATTCCAGAACGCCTCTTCCTGATAGCCCGTCTCGCTCATCGGCGGGTGCGGGGGCACGCTGGGCGCAGCAGCCGGGGCGGGCGGGCTGAGCGGCGCGGCCGGGGCCGGTGGGGCCGTTTCTGGATCGAGTGACGACAAGCTCACCTTTCGCATCGCGAATTCGCGCGGTTCCGCGACCTCACCTGCCACCTCTCGAGATCGGGTGGAACGAGCCGCGGGCGGTGTATCTCGGACCGTTGCCGCCGACCGGACAATGCGTCCATGCGACACGCGGTCACTCGCCGAGCGGCACGGCCCGCGGGACCGCTGCGAGGTCCGAAGCGCGACGTGCGGGAACGGGGGCGGCCGGCGCAGACCGATCGTCGAAGCTGCGGGCGCCGCCCCTTCGCCGATCGAAATGTGACCAGTAGCGCCGATAGTACTCCAGGACGCGTTTCACGTAAGCCTGGGTTTCCTTGTAGGGGGGAACGCCCCCGTATCGATCGACGGCTTTGGGGCCGGCATTGTAGGCGGCGAGCGCCCGCGTCACGTCTCCGTAGCGATCGAGCATCTGGCGCAGGTAGCGCACGCCGCCGTCGATGTTCTCGACGACGCCGAAGGGGCGCTTCACGCCGAGCTCCTCGGCAGTCGCCGGCATCAGCTGCATCAGCCCCTGGGCCCCGACCCGCGAGACTGCGCCGGGCTCGAAATTCGATTCGGCGGCGATCACGGCTTTCACCAGCGCGGGCTGGACGCCGTAGCGGCCGGCAGCCCGGGCGATCAGCCGGTCGTAATCGCGTTCGGTGGGCAGCACCCGCACGTTCCGCCGCGGCGTGATGGCGATTCCCTCCTCGCGGACGAACGGCGCGACCCGCCTGAACCGCTCGTCGACGGGCGCGTCGCTGAAATGCATGACCCCCTGCGCATCGATGTATTGATAGATGCCGCCCGCCAGGCCCTGCGCGGGGGGCCCGCCCAGCGCCAGCCCGAGCCCGAGCACGAGGCCCTGGAGGACCTGGAGATCGTGCCCTCCGCGCTTCTCGCGTCTCGCTCTTCGCTCGCGCCGGCCGGCCAAGATTCACCCCATCCCGCGCGAGGCGGTGCGCCGCTCGATTGGATCGGGCGAAACGGCCCGATACACTTGCGTGCTTCCGTTATCGGATCCTTCGGGGCCCGACCTGAGTCGTCCCACAGCGTCCGCGCCCGGAGAGCCGCCGCGCCCGATGAGCCAAGCCAATCGCGATTCCGCCCCTGGAGCGGGCGATTCGACCCGGAAGAGCAACGGACGGAACGCGGACTCCGAGGGCCCGCGGGAATTCGATTTTCTGGTGATCGGCTCTGGCCTGGCCGGGATGCACTACGCCCTGCGCGTCGCCGAGGTCGGCGAGGTCGCGGTCATCACGAAACGCCAGGCGACCGACTCCGCGACCGACTGGGCCCAGGGCGGCATCGCAGCCGTCCACGATCCCGACGATTCCTTCGACGCCCACGTCGACGACACCCTGAACGCGGGGGCCGGCCTCTGTCACGAGGAGACCGTTCGCTTCGTCGTCGAACGCGGCCCGGCCGCGATCGCGTCGCTGCGCAAGAACGGCGTCGAATTCGACCCGAGCCGCGAGTCCGATCGCGTCGACTACGACCTCACGCGCGAGGGCGGCCATACCCAGCGACGGATCCTGCACAAGGCCGACAGCACCGGCCGGGAGATCGAGCGGTCGCTCCTCGCGCGCGTCGCCGCCCACCCGCGCATCTTCCTCTTCGAGGACCACTGCGCGATCGACCTGATCACGGCGACCCGGACGGGCCGGACGGGTACGAACCGCGCGCTCGGCGCCTACGTCCTCGAGGCATCGACCGGCGAGGTCCACGCCTACACGGCGCCGATCACGCTGCTCGCGACCGGCGGCGCGGGCAAGGTCTACCTCTACACCAGCAACCCGGACGTGGCTTCGGGCGACGGGATGGCGATGGCGTATCGCGCGGGGGCGACGCTCGCAAACATGGAGTTCATGCAATTCCATCCGACCTGTCTGTGGAACCCCCTCGCCAAGTCCTTCCTGATCACGGAGGCCGTCCGCGGCGAGGGCGGTGTACTGCGACGTACGGACGGCGAGCCCTTCATGCGCGACTACCACGAGATGCGTGATCTGGCGCCGCGAGACGTCGTCGCACGAGCGATCGATACCGAGCTGAAACGAACCGGCGACGACTACGTCGTTCTCGACATCACGCACAAGGATCCCGCCTACGTACGCGGACGCTTCCCGATGATCTTCGAGCGTTGTCTCAAGTACGGCATCGACATCACGCGCGACGCGATTCCGGTCGTGCCCGCGGCGCACTACTGCTGCGGGGGCGTACGCACGAATCTCAAGGGCGAGAGCGATCTGCCCAACCTCTACGTGGCGGGCGAGGTCTCCTCGACCGGGCTCCACGGCGCGAACCGGCTCGCCTCCAACTCGCTGCTCGAGGCGATCGTCTTCGCCGACGCCGCGGCGAACGCCTCGATCGAGCGGCTGGCCGAGATCGAGCGCCCGGGCCCCGTCCCCGCCTGGACCCACGGCGACGCCACGCGGATCGACGAGGCGGTCGTGATCACGCAGAACTGGGACGAGATCCGGCGCTTCATGTGGAACTACGTCGGGATCGTGCGCAGCGATCGCCGCCTCTCGCGCGCCCAGCATCGGATCGAGATGCTGCGCGAAGAGATCAACGAGTACTACTGGAATTTCCGGGTGACGCCCGAGCTGATCGAGCTGCGCAACCTCGCCACCGTCGCCGAGCTCGTGATCCAGTCGGCTGCCTTCCGCAAGGAGAGCCGTGGCCTGCACTACAACCTCGACTATCCCGAGCGAGACGACGCTCGCTTCGGCCGAGATACGCTGATCCAGCGTGGAGACACCCCCTGGATCAGCCCGAGCTAGTGCCGTCTCGCGGGTCCTCCTCTCGGCAACGACGACGATCCCCGCGAACGCACTCGAAAGCGTCGCGATCCGGCGGCGGCGTCAAACACGGGCGTCCCGCTCGCTCGCCGGGGGTCGCACTCCGGATCGCGACCGCGTTCGGCATGCTCGCGGCTCTTCTCCTGCCGTCGTTCGCCACGGCGCTCATCTTCGCGAGTCCCGACAGCGAGCCGGACGAAGCCGTGCCACCGGACTTTCCGTATTGGGAGCACGTCACACAGCGACGCTACGAGGGTCCGACGGTGATCTATCTCGGTGCCGGTCACGCGCTGACGGCCCGCCACGTCGGACAGGGCGAGATCGCGATCGGCGGCACGATGTACGCGCCCGTCTCGGGATCGAAACGGACCTTGCTGAACGCGGAAGGATCGGCGGCGGACGTCATGATCTTCGAGCTCGTCGGGACCGAAGCGATCGACCTCCCGATCCTCCCGATCACGCGCGAGCCGGTCGCGCCGGGTGAAGAGGTGCTGCTGGTGGGGTTCGGCCGGCTGCGCGAGAAGGTCGTCGAGTGGCGGCACGACGGCGAGCCGGAGTTCGGATTCCGCTGGACGAAGAAGGGGGCGAAGCGATGGGGGACGAATCGCGTCGAATCCAGTGGTGAGATCCTCGCGCAGGGCCACCTCATGACGCGCGCGATCGCGTTCGCTTTCGACGAGCCGTTCTCGCCACGCGCGACCCGATACGAGGCACAGGCAGCCCTCGGTGATTCCGGGGGTGGCGTCTTCGCCCTGCGCGACGGCGAATGGCAGCTCGCGGCGCTGATGGTCTCGGTCTCGGGCCGGCGCGACGCACCGGGCGCCCTGTCGGTCTACCAGGACGTGACGTTTGCGGCCGACCTCAGCCACTACCGAAGCGAGATCCTGCGCTGGACGCGTCCCGCTTGCGCGAACGAGCGCGACGACGACGGCGACGAGCGCGTCGACTATCCGCTCGATCCTGGCTGCGATTCCGAGACCGACGCGGACGAGCGCGACGGCGGAGGCTCGCCGGCTCTGCCGCTCCTGATCGCCATCGCGTCCGGCGCCGCGATCCTCGTCGTGATCGGCGCGCTCGTGATGTCGCGACGACGGAGCTAGCGCGGTCGCAGGACGCGCTGCTCGATCAGACCGACGAGCGCCGTCTGCACCTCGTCTTCGGGCTCCGGAATGATCTCGAAGAAGCGCTCGACATCCATGCCCGCGCTCGCCAGCTCGAGGATCGCTTCCTGCGTCTTGTCGCGTGAGGCACGCGTCGCCTCTTCGCGCGCGGAATCGACGGCGAAGGTCGTATCGGACTCGACCGAGATGACCTCCGGCTCGGCCTCGGCGGCCCAGTCGACGGCCTCCTCCGGCGGAGCACCAGGCTCGTCGGCCAGGGACCCGCTCAGCTCTTCGAACTCGATCTCGAGCGAGTCATCGTCGTCCGCGACGACGCCGATCTCGACTCCGGCCCTTCCCGCCTCCTCGACGTGCTCGGCGTCGAGGTACGACGGATCGTCCGCAGCGACCACGTCCGAGACGTCGATCAGATCCTCGTCGTCCTCGATCGCCCCTTCAGCCTCGACGCCTGCCTCGACGTCGTCGCCGACGACCAGGATGAACTCCTCGTCGTCCTCGTCTTCGACCTCGAGCGCGAGCTCGAGCTCCTCGGCCGGCTCCACGTCGACCAGCGGATCGACCTCGGTCTCGTCGGGATCCGGCGCGGCCGGTTGGGCCGTCGCGCCGGCTGCCGGTGTCTCGCTCGCAGGATTCTCGCGCCCGGCCTGATCGAGCTCGCAGACGGCCTCGAGCACGGCCCCGGCGAGCGAGCCGGTCGGACCGCCCGCGAGTACGCGCTCGTCGACGGACGCCTCGAACTGGAACTCACCGTCGCCCCAGCCGAGCATGCGGACCAGCGCGTCGTGCCCGGTCAGACCCGCAACCTCGGCCGCCACGAGCTGCTCCTCGGCGAAGGCGATCCAGCCCTGCTCCCCCTCGAACTCGACGACCAGCGTGCCTCGCGGCGCGGAGGCACCGAACATCTGGAGCATGTTGGCCAGCCCGAGGTCGGAGAGCGAGCCACTGATGCCGCCGAGGCGACTGCGATGGCCCGCCTCACGCAACGCCTCGACGACCGAACGAATCTCCGGATCCTGCGCCTGGTCGCCGTTGAACGCGATCGCAACAGCGGCGAGCTGGCCAGACTTGTTCGACACGTGCCGGGCGACCTGACCGTCGAGCTCGACACGCGGCTGCCCGGTCGGGTGCCAGAGATGGATTCGCACGACGTCGCCGACGGCGAGCGACACGTCGGTGAGCGAGAGGAGAACTCCCGTCGCACTCAGATCCCGCGTCGTCGCCTGGATCGGCTCTGCGCCGAGCGGCACGATCCGGATCGGCACGCGCACGGCACCCCGCTTCGCGGCCCGACGCTTCTTGCCCGCCGAATCGCGATCGAGGTCGGCCACGGCCTTCGAACCGAGCAGCGGCTCGAATCGGTCTCGCAGCGACTGCGCGCTCGCATCGAATTGCACCGCGACGCCCGGCGTCGCACCACTCGCCGCCATCTCGGCCGGCACGCAGTGGACGACTTCACCATCGAGCGCGATCTCGACGGCGCGGCCGTCGAGCCGACCCGTGTCGTAGTCGAGTACGACCTCGACCGTCACGGTCTGGCGAACCTCGAAGGGCTCCTCGGTCGCGACGAAGATGCCGCGATTGGCGATGTTCTTCTCGAACTCGCTGCGCAGCGCTTCGTGCGAATCGAATCGGATTTGGAGGGTATCGCTCGCCAAGGGACCGTCGCTTCGAGGATTGCCGAATTCCAGGACGCCCACGGGCACAGGCCACGCCGGGGCCGCTCCCCGACGCTCGTCCCGAACGCGTTGCCCTCTCCATCGGCTGACCGGAGGTGGCCCCGAAGCGATTCCGATCGGAGAAAAGGCGGAAGGTCGGCGCGGGCTGGCGACCGGAGGTCGCATGGGGCGAAGGCGGGCGTCCGCGCGAGCCGGCTACGCAAGCAACCGGAAACGCGGGTGCAACGAGCCGGAAAGACGCCGCCTCGGGCGCGTCCCAGACGCTTCGGATCAGAAATCCGTGTCCTCTTCCTTGACCGCGCGGAAGAGCGTCAATTGTGGGATCGCCTGGGCGGGGTCGATCTCGACGGGGTAGTCGTCCGAGAAGCAGGCGTCGCAGATCCCGCGCTTGAGCTCGGCCGCGGCCGTACGTCGCAGGCCTTCGATCGACAGATAGCCCAGGCTATCGGCCCCGATTCGCTCGCGGATCTCGTCGACCGAGAAGTCGTGTGCGATCAGCTCCTCGCGATTCGGCGTGTCGATTCCGTAGTGACACGGCCCGATGGTCGGCGGAGACGAGATCCGCACGTGGACCTCGCGTGCGCCGGCCGCGCGGAGCATGCCGACGATCTTCACCAGCGTCGTTCCCCGCACGATCGAATCGTCGACGAGCACGATCCGCTTGCCATCGAGAAAGCCGCGAATCGCGTTGTGCTTCACGCGCACCTTGAAGTCGCGAATCGTCTGTGTGGGCTCGATGAAGCTGCGGCTCACGTAGTGATTGCGGATCAGTGCCGTCTCGTACGGAATACCCGATTCCTCGGCGTAGCCGAGCGCCGCCGCGCTGCCCGAGTCGAGGACCGGCGCGACCATGTCGGCGGCGACCGCGTGCTCTCGCGCCAGGACGCGACCCAGATGCTTGCGATAGGCATAGACATTGTGGCCCACGAGATTCGAGTCGGGCCGTGCGAAATAGATGTGCTCGAAGATGCAGAAATGCTCTTTCGCCTCCTTCGAGAAGGGCCGGATGCTCCGTAGCCGACCGCGGCGGATCACGACGACCTCGCCGGGCTCGACGTCGCGCTCGTGGCTCGCACCGATCAGGTCGAGCGCGCAGGTCTCGCTCGAGAAGACCCAGGACCCGTCCTTGCGCCCGATCGAGAGCGGCCGGAAGCCGTGCGGATCGCGGGCGGCGATCAGCGCGTCGTCGGTCAGCAGCAGGATGCTGAAGGCGCCCTTGACGCGCGAGATCGCGTCGATGAAGCGATCCTCCATGTGCTTCTCGCGGGAGCGGGCGAGCAGATGGAGCAGGACCTCGCTGTCCGAGGTCGAGCCGAAGATGGCGCCCCGACCCTCGAGCTCGCGACGGATCACGGGCGCGTTCACGAGATTGCCGTTGTGCGCGATCGAGACCGGTCCGCCGTCGGTATTCGCGCAGATCGGCTGCGCGTTTCGCAGCATGCTCTCGCCGGAGGTCGAATAGCGAACATGACCGATCGCGTGGCGACCCTTCAGGCGATCGAGGATCGGCGCGCCGAAGGTGTCGGCGACCAGGCCCATCGCCCGATGGGCCGTGTGCTCGCGGCCGTTCGAGGCGACGATGCCGCAGCTCTCCTGGCCGCGATGTTGGAGGGCGTAGAGACCGAGATAGGTGAGGTGGGAGGCCTCGTCGCTACCATGGACGCCGAAGACACCACACTCGTCGTGGAATCGATCCGCGCGATGGGCCGCCGCGAGGCGTCGGCGCTCGGGATCGGTCAGTCGATCGAAGGGGCGCGAGCGCGGCGCGAGCCCGGAGTCGAGTCGCATGGAACCCCGGCCTGGTCGCCCCTCGACCCGATCATCGCCCATCGAGACTCCCCCCGTTCGCAGGCGGGCGTAGAGTAGGCAGACGCGTCGAGGGGGTCAAACGTCGGGGGCTGCGAGAGCGGGTGCAGGATCATCCGCCCCGGTCCCGGGGAATCGCTTGCCCGCGGTCACGACGCGGGGTTAAATCCGCCGACGGAGGTCTGCTTGCCGATCGATCCCGCACGACTCGAGACGCTCTGCGACGAGACCCTCGCCGAGACGGACTTCCCGGCGCTCGGTCGACGCATCCCCGGCAAGGTCCGCGACAGCTACGTCGATCCCGCACGAGCGCCCGGGCGCCGCACGCTGATCGTGACCGACCGCGTCTCGTGCTTCGATCGTGTCGTCGGCACGATTCCGCTCAAGGGCCAGGTGCTGAACCAGATGGCCGCGTTCTGGTTCCGCAAGACGCGCCACGTCGCACCGAACCACCTGCTCGAGGTCCCCGATCCGAACGTGTCGATCGTCCGCGAGTGCCGCACGCTGCCCGTGGAATTCGTGATGCGCGGCTACCTCACGGGCTCGAGCTCGACCTCGATCTGGACGGCCTACGCCGAGGGGCGGCGCGAGTATTGCGGCCACGCCCTGCCCGACGGCCTGCGCCGACACGAGAAGCTCGCCGAACCGATCCTGACGCCGACGACGAAGGCGGAGGTCGGGGGCCACGACCAGCTCACCTCGCGAGACGAGCTGCTCAGGAGCGGTGCGATCTCGGAGGCTCGCTTCGACGAAGCCCAGGCGCTCGTCGCACGACTCTTCGAGGAGGGCACGCGCTATGCTGAGAAGCAGGGGCTGATCCTCGTCGATACGAAATACGAGCTCGGCCTCGACGCCGAAGACGCGCTCGTCGTGATCGACGAGATCCACACGCCGGATTCCTCTCGCTACTGGCGAGTCGACGGCTACGAGCGCGCGCTTCGAGAGGGCGAGGACCCACCCGCCATCGACAAGGAGTACGTCCGACTCTGGCTCGGCGAGCAGGGCTATCGCGGCGACGGCAAGCCTCCGACGCTCCCGCGCGAGGTCCGGGTCGAGGCCGCGCGGCGCTATATCGCAGCCTTCGAGCAGGTGAGCGGTCAGACCTTCGAGGCCGACTTCGAAGCGCCCACGTCACGGATCGAACGCGCCCTGGGCCTCGCCTGACCGCCCGGTTGGCCGGCACGCCGCGCTCGCGAGACTACTCGACGCTCCAGCTCGACTCGACCTTGCCGTTCGGCGTGTGGATTCGATAGATCACGTTCTCGAAATCGAACGACAACGAATCGACCGGTCCCCCGCCCGGCGTCGTTGCCCCGGCGACCGTCGCCCAGTCCGTGACCATGGCGTTCCCGAGCTCGTACTCGAGACGCGAAGCACCCGTCGCGGCATCGGCCATACAGATCCCGACCTCGGCGAAGACCTTGCCCGTGGCAATCGCATCGAAGAGCTTCGGCGAATAGCTGCCCGGTGCGGCCGCGATCACCAGCTCGCCCAGGACGACGTCGCCCCGCAAGCGCGTCGAGCCGGTCGTGCCGGATGCAAGAGGCCGGCTGGCTCGAAACGACAGCGATTCGGCCGGGAAACACCCGAATGCGAGCGTCGCTCCCTTGGCGGCGCAGGTCATCTCGACGCCCATGCAGACGGTCGTCGTCGTGTCGGCGGCAGTCGCGACGCTCGTCATCACGACCGGGATCGGATCCGCATTGGCAACCTCGACCGGCACGCTTCGCTGTGCGGATGCGGCCGAGGCGACGACGAGACCGAGGGCGACGAAGCCCCCGACGACGAGACAGCGCAGCCCGGCTCGGGTCGACACCCTGCCCTCTTCACGCTTCGGATACGCATTCAGTTGCCCGGAACGAACCATTTCCCAATCCTCCTCTGGCGCCACGAGAGCGGGACGCTTCGAAGGACAGGAAACCCGAAGCCGGCCGGGGCGACCGTGAACTGCTTCACTCCGGCGTCGATCTCGCGCGTATCCGCCGGCAGAACGAATCGACACCCCCCGCACCCGCCCGAATCACCCCCCATGAGCCGGTCGCCCGCGGGATTTACGTCGTGCCAGCACTTTGTCTGCCACGAAACGGACCGTCCGACCACATAACATGGCCGGAACTGGACCCTGGAGAGCAGCCAGGATCCGACATGCTGGAGCGCCCCGATGCCCGTTTCGCCGTTCTCGACCCCCCTCCCCTCCTTCGTCCGATCGACTCGAGCCCAGACGCAGCCCCATCCGCACGAGCCGGCGCACGAGTCGGTTCGAATCGCGACCGCCTTGGGTCGTTTCGCATGCGCAGCGCTCCTGGCACTCGTCGTCACGCCGGCCCAGGCGATCGTAGTCGTGTCGGGACCGGACGACGGCTCGGCCTTCCTTCCGCTCGACATGCCGACGGGGCAGTTCGACGAGCGCGGATTGAGCGGCTTCGAGTACCTGATCTCCTCCGTACCGACGGGCTTCTCCGCGTCGGATCAGTATCTGATTCAGGGCGAGGACACGAATCCGACCCAGGCGATCGGCGCCGATCTCGGAACCGTCGACGACCTGAGCGGGGCGCAGTTCAACTTCTCGATCCAGCACAATCTGGCCGGCGGCCGTAATTTCACGTTCGCGCTCGAGAACGCGATCTCGTCGGAGACGAGCGTGCTTTGCTGGGGCCAGAACTGCGACGCGAACGCGATCAGCGCCGAGACGATCAACGGCTTCGGCCCGCTCGACGATTTCAACGGCATCCAGGTCCAGGTCCGCGCCCAGGAGGTCTTCGGATCGAGCGTGACCGTCACGATCGACGCCCTCGACGGCGTGACGCTCTCGGGCGAGCCGCTCTTCTCGGAGACGGTGATCCCCACGAGCCCCGGGACGATCATCTCGTTCGATCGCGGGCGGCGTGGCCAGTGGTTCATCGGCGAGGACAACGACCTGATCGAGAACGAGTGGAACCTACGTGGAACCGTCACGCTCAATCGACCCGACGACGCGCTCTCCGAGCGAACCAAGGTGCGACTCGCGGTCGACCTCGTACGCAACCCGAACTTCCCGTCCGTGATCCCCGAGCCCTCGACCGCTCTGCTCGTCGGGCTGGGCCTGCTCGGGCTGGCGAGGCGCGCTCGCTAGACGCGGGAGACCGTCTCGATCTCGAGAGCTTGAGATCGAGCCCTCAGCCTCAGCCTGCCTCGATATAGAGGTAGCCGAGCATCAGATAGTACATCGCGGGTAGGCCGAGCAGGTGGGCGTCGATGCGGTCGAGCACGCCGCCCATGCCGGGCAGGAGCGCACCGGTGTCCTTGACTTCCGCGTCGCGTTTCAAGAGCGATTCGACCAGATCGCCGATGATCCCGACCACGCAGAGCACGAAGCCGAAGAAGATCGAAAGGCTCCAGGGCAGGGCCGCCGACCAGTCGGGCTGGAATTGATCGAAGAGGTATTTCGTGACGAGACCGCCGAGCACGCCGACGATCGTGCCGCCGAGCGCGCCCTCGACACTCTTGTTCGGACTGATCTGCGGCGCGAGCTTGCGACGTCCCCAGGCACGACCGGCGAAATAGGCACCCGCATCGCACAACACGACCGTCACGAGCGAGTAGACCATGAAGAAGATGCCGGACTCGGACGTAATCCCGAGCGTCGCCAGCATCGCCGGCTCCTGGTGCGCGACAGCGGCGACGTCGAACTTGCGCAGCAGCACGGCGTGGCTCAACAGCCAGGCGACGTAGAAGACCCCGAAGAAGGTCCCCGAGATGCTCGCCATCGCCTCCTGGATCTCGTTCTTGCCGAGCTGCGCCACCATCAGGGCGAGTAGCGTCGCCGTCATCAGCAACATCGCCTGATAGGCGTTGCCGAAATAGGCGAGCAGGATGACCGCCGCACCGAATCCGAGTCCGACGGATTGAATCGGCTGTGCGCCCTTGTCGGCGATCAGCCCGTAGAACTCGTGCTGGGCGAGCAATCCGATCGCGATCACGACGCCGAGATAGAAGAGCCCTCCCTGGGCGATCGTCCACAGCACGAAGGGGATCAGCACGGCGGCTGTCGCGAGCCGCGTCAGGAGATCCTTGCGACGCGCGGCCTTCTTCTCGGCAGCCTCGGCCGCGCTCACGACTCCCCCTCCCCGCAACTTGCGTCGGCCGGCGCTCCCGCCGACCGCCCGCTCAGTCTCGCCCCGTGTGTCCGAAGCCGCCGGCCCCCCGCTCGGTCTCCCTCAGCCGATCGACCTCGACCCAATCCGGCCGCACGAAGGGCGCAACGACGAGCTGCGCGATCCGATCCCCCCGCTCGACCTCGAACGGAGCGTCACCCGCGTTCCACAGCAGGACCTGAATCTCGCCGCGGTAGTCCGCGTCGATCGTGCCCGGCGCGTTCGGGATCAGTATGCCATGTCGCAGCGCCAATCCGCTCCGCGGGCGCACCTGCGCCTCGAAGCCCGGCGGTAACGCGATCCGCCAGCCCGTCGGAATCAACCGCCGTTCGCCCTTCGCCAACACGAGCGGCGCCGCGATTGCGGCGCGCAGATCGAGACCGGCCGCTCCCTCGGATTCGGGCCGTGGGAGCGGCAGATCGCGGGCGTGCGGTTCCCGGGTGATCTCGACCCGGAGCGGCGCGGGCCCCGCCAAGCGACGCCTACTCGACGCCGTCCTGAGCGGCCTGGTCGGCGAGCGCCTCTTTGCGCGACAGACGAATCCGACCGGAGGGATCGATGTCGATGCACTTGGCGAGAACCTCGTCGCCCTCTTCGAGCACGTCGGTCACCTTGTCGACGCGCCCTTCGGCGAGATGGCTGATATGGATCAGCCCGTCCGTCCCGGGGAAGATCTCGGCGAAGGCCCCGAAATCGGCGATCCGCTTGACCTTCGCCAGGTAGATGCGTCCGATCTCGGCCTCTTGCGTCAGCTCGCCGACCATTGCCATCGCCTGCTCGACCGAGGCACCGTCGGGTCCGAAGACCGAGACCATGCCCGAGTCTTCGACATCGATCTTGGCACCCGTCGTCTCCTGGATCGCGCGAATCACCTTGCCGCCGGGCCCGATGATGTCGCGGATGCGATCGGGCTTGACCTGCAGCGTCTCCATCCGCGGCGCGAACTCGTGCAGCTCGCTCCGGGCTTCGAGACCGTTCAGCTCCGAGGCCGTGTCCGACTCCATGCAGCCGAGGATATGCAGACGCCCTTCGCGTGCCTGCGCGAGCGCCTTCTCCATGATGTCCCAGTCGATCTCGGTCACCTTGATGTCCATCTGGAGCGCCGTGATGCCCTCCTTCGAACCGGCGACCTTGAAGTCCATGTCGCCCAGGTGATCTTCGTCGCCGAGGATGTCCGAGAGGATCACCGTCCGCTTGCCATCCGTGATCAGGCCCATCGCGATGCCGGCGACGGGGGCCAGCAGCGGCACGCCCGCATCGAGCAGCGAGAGCGTCGAGCCACAGACCGCCGCCATCGACGAAGAGCCGTTCGACTCGAGCGTCTCGGAGACGACGCGAATCGTGTACGGAAAATCCTCGTGCTCGGGCAGCACGGGCGTGATCGCCCGCTCGGCGAGTGTCCCGTGTCCGACCTCGCGTCGCCCCGGACCCCGCAGCGGTCGCGCCTCGCCGACCGAGAACGGCGGGAAGTTGTAGTGCAGCATGAAGTGCTTCTTCCAGCGACCGCCCATCCCGTCGATCGTCTGCTCGTCGAAGCCACTTCCGAGCGTCGCGGTCACGACGGCCTGCGTCTCACCCCGCGTGAAGAGCGCAACGCCGTGCGGACGCGGGTAGGGCCGCACCTCGCAGGCGATCGGACGAATCTCGTCCGAACGACGGCCATCGATCCGGTCGCCCGTTGCGAGCACGCGCTCACGCATCAGGTTGCCGCCCAGATCGTGCAGGATGTGATTGACCGTGCCCTGCAATTCCTTGAGGCCAGTCGAGCGCGCCTCGAAGTCGGCGAGGCTCTTGACCTCGATCGGCTCGTTGCGGAACTCCTCGAGGAGCTCGTCGCGAACCTCCTTCTCGACCGCCTTCACCGCGGCGCCACGCGCCTTTTTGTCCTTAATCTGGAACGACTCGGCGAGGCGATCCCCGGCCATCGTCTCGATCCGCTTCTCGAGGGCCGAGTGGTCGGGCGGGTCGCCCATCACGAGCTTCTCCCGACCGACCTTGCCGGCGAGCTCCTCGATCGCGCGGATGATCGGCTGGATCTCGTCGTGCGCATGCTTGAGCGCCCCGAGGACCTCGTCCTCGGGCAGCTGCAGCGCGCCGCCCTCGACCATCACGATCGAGCCCTCGTTGCCGGCGACGATCAGCTCGAGATCACTCTCCTCGAGATCTTCCGGCAAGGGGTTGATCACGTAGTCACCCTCGACGCGACCGATCCGTACGGCCGCGATCGGCCCGAGGAAGGGAATCTCGGAGATCGAGAGCGCCGCCGAAGCACCGACGAAGGCACACATGTCGGCCGAGAACTCGGGATCGTGCGACAGGACGGTCGCAGTCACCTGCGTGTCGTCGTTGTAGCCGTCGGCGAAGAGCGGTCGGATCGAACGATCGATGAAGCGCGAGACGAGCACTTCACGATCCGCGAGACGCCCCTCCCGCTTGAAGAAGCCACCGGGGATCTTGCCCGCGGCGGCGAATTTCTCGACGAAATCGACCGTGAGCGGAAAGAAGTCGATTCCGGGTCGTGGCGAGGAGTGGACGGCGGTGACCAGGACGACCGTGTCGCCGAAGGTGACGGTCACGGCACCCGCCGCCTGCTTGGCGACCTTGCCGGTCTCGATCGTCATGGTCCGGCCGCCGACATCGACGGACACGGAGTTGGGCTCGAACCAATAAGGCATATCTCGATACTCTTTTCTGTCTTGCTTGACTTGCTGTCTCACCGACCCGCCCTTCCCTCTTCTCTCTCGAGTCGAAGGTCGGAAATCGGTGTGTGGCCCGCGCAACTCGTTTGCGGGACTTTCGTAAGGGGGGTTGCCCGAAATCGGGCGAGAAAATGGTGGGAGCAGGGACGGCTCGGCCGTCGCGTGTCCCAGATCGACGAATCGCCGGCGTGTCGGTCACGTCGGCGATTCGAGGTGTGTGCTAGCGGCGGAGACCCAGCTCCTTGATCAGTGCAGCGTAGCGATCGATGTCCTTGCGCCGCAGGTAGTCGAGCAGGCGACGGCGCTGACTCACGATCTTGAGCAGACCGCGACGCGAGTGATGATCCTTCGCGTTCGTCTTGAAGTGTTCCTGCAGACCCGCGATCCGCTCCGTGAGCAGCGAGATCTGCACTTCGGGCGAGCCCGTATCGGACTCGCTCCGCTTGTGGGCACCGATGATTTCCGCCTTCTTGGCTGAAGAGATCAAGGTCTCAGACTCCTCTCGTCCATCCTTCTTGGCCCGCGTCGTTCCTTCGACCCGATCCCACCCGCCATCAACGTGCACTCACGCAACCGTTCAGGCCACCACCACACACACGTCGCGGGCTCGTGTGGGCATCCCTCGATGTACGCCGGCGATGGCCAGGGCTGAACCCTGGCCCATCTCATCATGCGCATCCGATCGGGGTCGTGATGGAGCGGTTTCGATGGATCAAATAGTCGGCAGCCGTGCAGGCTCCAGGTCGACTCGGGTTCTGCGCTCCCCGTGTACTTGCCGGACGCACGTGCGCCGGCCGGGAAGCCGTTGTTTTCTCGTCGTTTTTCGGACCGCGCGAGTTTGGCAGAGCCGCGCCTGGATGGCAACGGTCACGCAGGAATTTTGGCGGGCCCTCAGGCGGGCTCGGGTGGCAATACCCGGAGCGGCCACAATCGATGGTCCTCGCGAATCTCACCGACGGCGAGGAACTCGCCCTCGTCGCCCAGCACGGACACGCGGGTCCCCACGCGGGCGCGGTGGTGCTCGCCGGCGGGGAGATCGCCGCCGTGCTGGAGGCGGGTCCGTAGCTCCCCGCTGACCCGCAAGATGGGAAATCCCAACGCGGCAGCCGGCGTCACCAGCATCGACCCGATCTCACCGGATGCCGCGGCCTCCTCGAGCCGCTCGAAGGCGTGAGCCATCTCGAGGGTGAACGGCCCACTTCGACTCCGCCGCAGCGGACCGAGATGCGCCCCGCAGCCGAGCTTCGTACCGAGATCGGCGGCCAACACGCGCACGTAGGTGCCGGCGCTGCAGCGAACTCGAATGTCGATCTCCGGGGGCTCGAAGCGGGTCAGCTCGATCTCGTCGATCGTGATCCATTTCGGATCGCGCTCGACCTCACGACCCTGACGGGCGAGGCGATGGAGGGGCACGCCGTCCTGCTTGACGGCGCTGAACATCGGCGGAATCTGAGCGACGTCACCCACGAACTCGGCGAGCGCGGCCGAGACCGTCGTCCGGTCCGGCAGCGAGCCCGAATGCCGCCGCGTCACGACACCCTCACGATCCAGGGTATCGGTCTCACTCCCGAGGATGATCGTCCCGTCGTACGCCTTTGCCCCACCCTCGAGGAATGGAATCAGCTTGGTCGCAGCACGGATCGCAAGCGGCAGCACACCCGTTGCCTGTGGATCGAGCGTACCGAGATGGCCGACCCGACGCGTCCCCAGCCAGGCGCGTGCCGCGTCGACGACATCATGCGAGGTTCGACCCGCCGGCTTGTCGACGACCAGAAACCCCGACGGGCCCGGAGGCTCGGGCCTTCTGCGTTTGCGATGGTGTCGCGCCATTTCAATCCGGATCTCTCGACCCGCTGTCCGACCCCTCGATTCCGAGCGAGCGGATCAGCTCGAGCGTCTGGCTGCCCGCCGCAATCGAATCGTCGAAGACGAAACGCAGCTCCGGCGTGTGTCGCAGCTCGACGCGGCCCGCCAACGTGCGCCGCAGGAACCCCGATACGCGTCGCATCGCCAGGTCGAGCTCCGCTCTTCGCTCCGCGTCCGGATCCTCACCGAGCGGACTATAGAAGACGGTCGCCGCGCCGAGATCGGCGGCGAGCTTCACCCGCGTCACCGTGACCAACCCGATCTTCGGATCCCCGACCTCCTCGCGCAGGATCTGGGACAGCTCGGCACGAATCTGCTCTGCAATTCGCCGGATACGGACCGCATCAGCCACGATCGACCTCCGCATCGACGTCCCAAGGTAAATCCTCGGAAGCCACGTCATACCGACCGCCGGCCGCGTCCCCGAGCGCCAGGCGCAGGATCTCTACATCGCTGTCGAGGACCTCCGCGAGATGCGTCTGCTCGACGAAGTCGACCGCCCTTCGAATCGCTCGGCGCAGCACCCGCTCGTCGCTCCCGGCCATCGACAGACCGAGCGTGGCCCGCTGCCAGGTTCCCTGGCCACCCACCTCCGCAACCGACGCATTGAAGCGATTGCGAAGCCGGCCGGCGATCGAGCGCACCACGCCGCGTTTCGATTTCAGCGACTGGGAGTCGTGAATGTGCAGCTCGACCACGGCGACGGCGACGATCATGTTGCTCTCGGCCTCTGCACCCATCGGGGAATCCTAGCAGGGCACGGAACGGAGCCGGACCGAGTCCGCCCTGCTGCGCGATTTGTGATCGGGCTCATGCGAGTGAGCTCGGGGCCGGTCGACGAATCTCCCAGATTCCAAGTCCTCCTATCTACCACTCAAAGGACTCCACGATGATCACCCGTTTCTCTCCGGCCCTTGCAAACCCGTTCTCGGCCCTGACCGGACGCCGCCGACTCGTGAACCTCGGCCTCTGGCCAACGCTGCAGCTGCAGCTCCCGCTTCTCCTCCTCGCGACGACGGCCGCGTTCCTCCTCCTGTTCACAGCGCATACCCAGGCGGCCTACGGCTCCCTGATCGACGTCAGCTTTCGGCAGGCCTGGCTCCAAGGACTCGCCGCCGAGATTCGGCCCGACTATCTCGTCGTGTCCGCGGCAATCGGGATCGGGTACGTGCTCTTCGTACTCGGCCTCTGTCTGGCGAGTGCCCACCGCCTGCTCGGACCGATCATCGCGCTCGAACGACATCTCCTGCGACTCCGCCAGGGCGACTTCGAAGCGCGCGTTCAGGTCCGCTCCGGGCATCCACTCGGCCCCCTGGCACACGATCTCAACGAGCTGGCCAGCCTGCTCGAAGCATCACGCACGAACGACGACGCACGCGACGTCCGATCCTAGTTGGAGTCGACCGCTCGCCGCGCTCGATCCTTCGAAGTGCCGGCACGCGTATGCACCACACCCGTAGCCGAAGCGCAAGTCGTGCGTTGCGGGTGCAACTTGCTCGAGCGATGCAGGCGCATCGCACACGTTCAACTAACAAGCGAAAACTCGTCGCCGCCTTCCCGATTATGAAGGCAGGTTTCGTGACGAAAACCCTAAGTGCGGAGATGCGGCGGGTCGAACGGGTGGGTGTGAGGGAGGCACCACAAATGACACGACCCCACGTGAACCACTCCGTCTTCTCTTCGATCGGACCGGCGTCGATCCTTGCATTCGCGATCGTCCTCGGGGTCGCAGCCTCGACTGCGGCGCGCGAGACGAAATCCGAGACCGCGAACGCAGTTGCCAAGGGTCTCGACGAGCAGGTTCAGGAGATCAAGTCGGATGTGCTCGCGATCGCGGCAGAGCTCGCGAATCTGGAAGAGAAGCTGCTCTTTCCGTCGAATACCCAGGTCGCGATCTTCGTCTCGCTCGACGTCCCCGAGCAGGATGCCCGGGTCGCGATCGATTCGGCGCGAATCTCGATCGACGGAGAGCTCGTCTCCCACCACATCTACAGCTTCAAGGAGCTCGAGGCGCTGCGGAAGGGTGGCGTCCAGCGCATCTACACCGGCAACGTGAAGGCCGGCGAACATCGGCTCGAGGTCGCGATCTCGGGAAAGCGTGGCGGCGACAAGGATTTCGAGACGGTCGAGACCTTCGCGTTTCGCAAGGAGGTCGACCCGAAGCTCGTCGGCATCACCCTGGCCAGCGAGACGACCGGCGCCCCTTCGATCGCGATCGAGGACTGGTAGTCGATGACGCTGGAGCTCGCTTCCCTTCGGCGCCCGCTCGTTCGCGCGGCGGCACTCGTGCCGATCGTGATCGTGGCGGCGTACGCGAGAGCCGACGAGAAGACGGAGCCTCCGGCGGATCCCTTCTTCGGTGAGGCGTTGTTCCACGCCTACCAGGGTCACTACTTCGAAGCGCTCGAACGACTCGATTCCGAGCTTGCTCAGCACTACGGCGTAGACGAGCGGCCACTCGATTCGCTCTATCCCCACGTCGACCATGCCGAGTTCTCCGTCGGTGACTTCGAGCTTCGCTATCGCATGCATGGTCGAGCCGGTCGTGCGATTCGTGCCGTCCTCGAGGGAGACGTCGACGAAGCGGTCCGCGCCGACGCAGCCTATCGATTGGCGCGCATCCATTTCCAGAAGGTCCAGCCGGACGAAGCGCTCCGGGTGCTCGATTCGATTCCCGATCCGGTCCCTTCCGACCTCCGAGACGACGTTCGATTCCTGCGCGCGAACGTCCTGCTCGCTCTGGGCCGAGCCGAAGAGGCGGTCACCGTCTTGCGGGCGCTCCAGGACTCGGCCGAGCTGCATGGCTTCTCTGCCTACAACCTGGGCATCGCTCTGCTCGAGAACGACCGTCACGAGGCGGCTGCGATCCAGCTCGATCGTGCGGGCCGCATCAAGGCGCGCGACCGTGAGACGCTCGCGATTCGCGACAAGTCGAATCTCGTACTCGGTACGCTCCTCTTCGAAGCCGGCGAGTTCGAGCGCGCGAAGACCTCGCTCGAGCGGGTTCGGCTCGACGGCCCCTTCTCGAACCAGGCCCTCCTGCGTGCCGGCTGGTCGGAAGCCTCGGCGGAGCGCTTCGAGCGCGCGGTCGTCCCCTGGTCGATTCTCGCCGAGCGGGATGCGACCGACGCCGCGGTTCAGGAAGCGCAGCTCGCCCTGCCCTTTGCCTACAGCAAGCTCGACGTCCATGGGCGCGCGGCCGTTCTCTACGAACGTGCCGTCAGCTCCTTCGGCGACGAGCTGGCCAAGCTCTCCGCATCGCTCGACAGCATCGATCGAGGCGAGTTCCTCCGTGCGCTCGAACGCGAAGAGATCCGCAGGGACAAGGACTGGGTCGTTCGACTGCGAAGCCTGCCGGCGGCCCCCGAGACCTTCTATCTGATCTCGCTCATGGCGTCGCATGATTTCCAGACGGCGCTCCAGAACTACCTCGACCTCGCGGACATGCGCCGCAACGTCGTCGAGTGGCAACGGAGCCTCGACGCCTTCGAGGAGCTGATCGAGTTCAGACGCCGCTACTACGAGCCACGCATGCCGGAGATCGATCGCGAATTCCGACGGCTCGACGCACAGATGCGCGTCCGCCTCGAGCAACGACGCCACGTCGACGAACGCCTGCGCAAGATGTTGACGTCACCCGCACCCGAGCTCCTCGCCACATCCACAGAGCATGCGACGCTCGCCGAAATCGAGCACTTGCGCGACGAGCTCGACGCCGAGGCCGACGCTCCGAGTGTCGACCGCGCCCGGAAACGCCTCGACCGCCTCGAAGGCGCGCTCGTCTGGCGCCTGGAGACGGAGTACCACGAACGCCTGACGGAGGCGCACGATCACCTTCGCGAGCTCAACTCGGATGTGGCGGCGCTCGAGGCGCAATACGACGCCTTCGTCAGGACACGACAAGCCGCGAGCCACAGCTATCGCGGCTACGACCGACAGATCGAACGACTCCGACGACGAGCGGGGCAGGCGATCGAACGCCTCGACGGACTGAAGAAGAAGCAGGGTCGAATGCTCGAGGCCGTCGCGCGGCGCGAGCTGGAAGTGCGACGCGAACGGATCGAGGCCTACCAGAACAAGGCTCGTTTCGCGTTTGCCGACAGCTACGACCGTGCCGCCAAGAATCGCGCGCGGCAGGGGCCTTGAGGATGCGTCGCGCGCTCGACTGCCACCCGAAGGCCATGGTCATGATATGCGCGGCCGCGACGCTCGTAGGCGGCTGTGCCGGTAACCCGGACCGGCAGACGCTCGCGGAGCTGCGCAACCGCGAGCCCGACCTGCGAGAAGCCGAGATCGACGACGGCATCGATCGCGCGATGGAGGGCTATCGACGCTTTCTCGAAGAGGCACCCAAGTCGGCGCTCACGCCCGAGGCGATGCGGCGGCTCGCCGATTTGAAGCTCGAGAAGGAATACGGCCTGCTCGAAGCGCCGACCGTGGCCGCGGTCGAGTCGAAGGTCACGGACCGCGCCGAGGAGCCAGCCGAAAGGAAGGACCCGACCGAGTCCGATCGCGCCTTCGAACGACGCGCGACCAAAGCGCTCGTCGGCGACTACGAGGACGCCTCCGACTCGATCTCACCCGGCGATGGACTCGACACGTCGAATGCCGGCCCGCTGGAAGCGATCGCGCTCTATAACCAGATTCTCGAAGCCCACCCCAACTACACGCACAACGACCAGGTCCTCTACCAGAAGGCACGTGCCTACGACGAGCTCGGACGCGTCGACGAAGCGATCGCGGTCGCGGCCGAGCTGGTCGAGCGGTTTCCCGACTCGCGACACCTCGACGAAGTCCAGTTTCGCCGCGCGGAATACTTCTTCACACGCAAGCGATTCATCGACGCCGAGGGGGCCTACTCGGCGATCGTCGCCCTCGGCGCCGCCTCGGACTACTACGAGCTGGCCCTCTACAAGCTCGGTTGGACGTTCTACAAGCAGATGCTCCTCGACGAGGCGCTCGAGACCTACGTCGTTCTCCTCGATCACAAGGTTTCGACGGGCTACGACTTCGATCAGACGGCCGACGAGGCCGACGCCCAGCGCATCGCGGACACCTACCGCGTGATGAGCCTCTGCTTCTCCGACCTCGGCGGGGCCGATTCGGTCACGTCCTTCTTTTCCCAGGTCGGAAGCCGAAGCTACGAGGATCGCGTCTATCGCAACTTGGGCGAATTCTATCTCGAGAAGCTCCGCTACAACGACGCTGCAACGGTATACGAAGCATTCGTCGCCCTCTATCCGATCCATGCCTCCTCGCCTCATTTCAGCATGCGCGTCGTCGAGATCTACGAGGCCGGCAACTTCCCCAAGCTCGTACTCGAATCCAAGAAGGCGTTCGCGGCGAGCTACGGCCTCGACTCCGAGTATTGGCAGCATTTCGACCCCGCCGCCTCGCCCGAAGTCCTCGCGTACCTGAAGAACAATCTGAAGGATCTCGCGAATCACTATCACGCGCTCTACCAGACTTCGGAGCAGCCCGAGGACAAGCCCGGCCACTTCGCCGAGAGCGCCCTCTGGTACCGCGCCTACCTCGCCTCGTTTCCCGACGACCCCGACACGCCCGCGATCCACTACCAACTCGCGGACCTCCTCCTCGAGAACGAGGATTTCGCTTCCGCCGCGGGTGAGTACGAACGAATCGCGTACGAGTACCCGGATGGCGATGGGTCTTCACCGGATATCGCCGAGCTGGATCCCGGCCGGCGGGAGCGTGCGGCATCCGCGGGCTACGCCGCGATCTTCGCTCATCGCGAGCACGAGAAGCAGGTCGACGAGTCCGTACGTGAACCGATCCGGCGGCGCGCGGTCGCGAGTACCCTGCGATTCGTCGATCGCTTTCCCGGGCACGAGCACGCCGCCGCCGTGCTCGGCGCTGCGGTCGACGATCTCTACGGTCTGGGCGATGCGAACGCGGCGATCGCCACGGGCCATCGCCTGATCGAGCAATTCCCGAACGCCGAGATCGCGATCAGGCGGGGGGCCTGGACGGTCATCGCGCACGCCTCCTTCGACACGGAGCGCTTCGAGGACGCGGAGAAGGCCTACACACGCGTTCTCGAATCGACTCCCCCCGACCATCCGACCCGCCCGGAGATCGTGAACAATCTCGCGGCCTCGATCTACAAACAGGGCGAACGCGCCAACCAGGCCGGCGACCACCGAACGGCTTCCGACCACTTCCTACGAATCGCGCGCGCGGCTCCGGAATCCGACATCCGGCCGATCGCCGAATACGACGCGGGCGCGGCACTCATCCGACTCGAGGATTGGTCTCGGGCCGCAGAAGTGCTCGAAGCGTTCCGCACGACCTTCCCCGAGCACGAGCTCACCCGTGAAGCGACGCGCCAGGTCGCGTTCGTCTACCGCCAGGACGGTGACCTCGCGCGGGCCGCATCGGAGTACGAGCGGGTCGCGGGCGAAGCCGACGAACCCGACTTGCGCAGGGAAGCCCTGCTCGCTGCCGGCCAACTATACGAAGAGGCAGAGCAACTCACCGATGCCTTGCGTGCCTATGGCCACTATGTGAGCGAGTTCACCCACCCGATCGAGCCGGCCGTCGTTACGCGATTCAAGATGGCCACGCTCTACGAAAAGACGGGCGACGAAGCGAATCGCCGAGCACAGCTCCGCGAGATCGTCGCGATCGACCGTGCCGCCGGAGACGACCGTACGCCGGGAATCCGACTCTACGCGGCACGCGCCGCCCTCGTACTGACCGAGGATCGGTACGTCGAGTTCGCCCAGGTCGAGCTGACTCAGCCATTCGAGAAGAGTCTCCAGGAAAAGCAGCGTCGCATGAACGAGGCGATCTCCGCCTTCAGCGCGCTCGTCGACTACGAGGTCGGAGAGATCACGGCCGCAGCCACCTACTACATGGCCGAGGTCTACGCCGAGTTCAGCCGCGTGCTTCTCACCTCCGAAAGACCGAATGATCTCGCGGCTGCCGAGCTGGCGGACTACGAGCTCGTTCTCGAGGAGGAGGCGTACCCCTTCGAGGAGAAATCGATCGGGGTACACGAGAAGAATCTGGAGCTGATGCACGCAGGTGTGTTCAACGCCTGGATCGAGAAGAGCATCGCGCGCCTCGCCGAAGTCATGCCCGGGCGATACGCCAAGTTCGAGGCGAGCCCCGGCCCGATCGATTCGATCAAGACCTACACGTACCAGAAGCCGGCCGCCCGCCTGCCTCTCGAGATCGTCTCCGAGCCCGAGGTCGCTCCGGAATCCGAAACGGACACGGAAGTCGACGACACGATCGCGCCGCCCGAAGGGGCTGCCCCACTGCCCGCCGCGCCCGATCCGAGTGCACCGACCCTGGAGGTTCCCGATGAATCCGAGAGCTGAGCCGCGTCGCGTGCCTCACTCGACGGCACGGCTGCCCATCGCGATTGCGATCCTTCTCACGATTCTCCTCGCCTTCGTCGGGTGTCTCGGGACGAGCTCGAAGCACCCCGCGGCCGTCGAGGTGCGCGACGTCACGGGCTTTTCGATCTCCGAGTCCGCACGCATTGGCGTCGGCGTTCGCTCGGACTTCGACCGGGCCCATCGACTCCTCGCCGATGGCGACGATCGCGCCGCGATCGAGCAGCTCGAAGCGCTCGCAGCGGACGCCCCGGATTTCGCCGCCGTCCACATCAATCTGGCGATCGCCTACCAGCGCGTCGACGAGCTCGACGAAGCCGAGCAGGCCGTTCTCCGCGCGCTCGAGCTGAACCCCCGCCATCCCGTGGCCCAGAACGAGCTCGCGATCGTCTACCGGCGAACCGGTCGCTTCGACGAGGCGCGAGTCACGTACGAGAAGCTGCTCGCTCGCTATCCGGACTTTCATTTCGCGCGCAAGAACCTCGCAGTCCTCTGTGATCTCTACCTCGCGGATCTCACCTGCGCGCTCGAACACTACCGACGCTACCAGGCGCTCGACCCCAACGACGAGAAGGTCGCGATCTGGATCGCGGATCTCGAGAACCGAGTCGGGAAAGTGGAGCGTTAGCCATGTTAGGCAAGAATTTCCTCACCTCGTCGACCTGCCTGCTGCTCGCGCTCTGTCTGCATGCGATATCGGCAAGCGCCGCAGATCCGCCGGCAGACGAGGACGAGAAACTCGTCTCGGGCATGTCGATCGTCGGCAACGACGAAGCACCGAAGTCCCTGGTGATCGTGCCATGGAAGAGCTCCGACCTCGGCGACACGCTCGATGTTTCTAAGGTCATGGACGACGGCCGCCGACCCGTCGATCGAGAAGTCTTTCTGAGGGCACTCGACTACTACGAAATCAGGACGGGAAAAGACCAACAGTAGTCCGAGCGTTCTACGACTCGGAAGACGGAGCCAGGAGACAGCAAAATGGATTTCATCTACTCGATCGTCGGGTTCTTCGTGACGGGCGGACCGTTCATGTACCCGATTCTCATCGTCTTCGCGGTCGGCGCGTCGATCGCGATCGAGCGGTACATCACGCTCACGATCACGACACAGCGCAATCAGAGCGTCTGGAACGAGGTCCAGCCCGCACTCGTCGAAGGGGATTTCGATCGTGCGCGCGAGCTGACGAGCGAGGAC
The DNA here is from genome assembly GCA_965223565.1 of Myxococcota bacterium. Lineage (GTDB taxonomy): Bacteria > Myxococcota_A > UBA9160 > UBA9160 > UBA4427 > UBA4427. The sequence goes on from CBDCWV010000017.1 coordinate 817,138, forward strand.
GACTCGACCATCTCCCGCTTGCTCTCCATGGGTCTGGATCGTCAGGGTGCCGTCCGTCGGCGTGAAGACATCGAGATCGCGATGGAGGAGAGCATGATGGAGATCATCCCTCAGCTCGAGAAGCGGACGCCCTACGTGGCGCTGGCTTCGAACATCGCGACGCTCCTCGGCCTGCTCGGGACGATCATGGGCCTGATCTCGGCCTTTACGGCCGTCGCGAACGCGAACCCGGCCGAGAAGGCGGATCTGCTCTCGGCCAGCATCTCGGTCGCGATGAACACGACGGCGTTCGGCTTGATCGTCGCGATTCCGCTGCTCGTCACGAACCAGATCCTGATGGCCAAGACGAGCCAGATCATCGACAGCCTCGAGATGGCCTCGGTCAAAGCGCTCAACGTGATCTCGGCCAACGCCAAGCGACGCGTCGAGGCCTGAAACACCATGGCACGCCATCACCACTACAGGCGGCGCGCAGTCCAGCCTTCCGAGCTGGACATGACGACCTTTCTCAACCTGATGGTCGTGTTGGTGCCGTTTCTGTTGATCACCGCAGTCTTCTCCCGCATCACGATCGTCGAGCTGAGCCTACCGACGTCGGCGGGCGGACCGGCGGTCGTCGAACCGACGTTTCGCGTCGAGGTGATCGTGCGCAAGGAGGGTCTCGAGATCTCGAATAGCCAGAGCGTGATCGCGGCAATCCCGAAGGTCGAGGGCGAGTACGATCTCGCCACGCTGTCAGAGATGGTGATGGCGCTGAAGCGGGACCATCCGGATTCGAACGATGCCTCCGTCCTGCTCGAGCCCCAGATCGAATACGACCACTTGATCCAGGTGATGGATGCCGTCCGGAGCACGGGCCTCCCGACGAGCGAGGTCACGGGCCGACCGCTCGCGGCGGACGAGGAGCCGATCACGCGCGTGGCCCTCTTCACGGACATCTCGATCGGAGATGCACCATGAAGGGATCGCGCCGGATCAAACGAATGTCGCGCAATCGCGTGACGGTTCCGAAGATGAATCTCACGTCCCTGATGGACGTGTTCACGATTCTCGTCTTCTTCCTGCTCGTGAATTCGGCCACGACCGAGGTCCTCGAGACACCCAAGCAGATCACGCTCCCCGCTTCGGTCGTCGAAGACAAGCCACGAGAGACGGTCGTGATCTTCATCAGCCCCGAAGAGGTCACGGTCCAGGGTGAGACCGTCGCGCGCACGCAGGACATCCTCGCCTCGGAGAGCCAGAACATCGCGCCGATCGGACGCCGCCTCGGCGAGCTGAGCGCAAACGTGATCGGCCTCAACACGCAAACGATCGCGCAGAGCCAGGAGGTCACGGTCCTGGCCGATCGCACCGTTCCCTTCACGGTCATCAAGCGGGTGATGTCCACCTGCACCGCCGAGGGATACGCCCGCATTTCACTCGCCGTTCTGCAGAAGGCCCCCGAAACGCTCGCCCAGAACTGACGCGAGCGCGACCACGAACGCCCCATGACGAACAACGAAGACACGGCATACGACGAAGAGCAGCTCCGAAGCGAGCTGCGGCAGGCACGCGAGCGACTCGACTCACTCGTCGGCGACCTGCAGGCCGTCGATTGCGAGCTCGAAGATCTCGAGGACGAGCGGCGACGATATCGCCTGCTGCAGGACGTCTGTACCTCGCTCGAGGCGCTCGAGGAGATGGGCGCGTCCGAGCTCTTCTGGGGCAGTGTCGATCCGGCTGCCAGCGGTGGCGACCACCTTCGCCTCGTGCGCAGTCGCGTCGACGAGTTCGAAAAGCGCATGGACGAGATCGAGGCACGCCGGCAGGCGATCGTCGACGAGATCCAGCTCCAGGAAGATTGCGCGGACTTCATCGCGGCCGACGTACTCGAGGCGGAACGTCTCGAAGAGCTCCGGCTGCTCGAATGGGAGCCGGACCGGGACGTCGAGTCGATCCCGATCCGGCCATCGACGATGCCCTGGGCACGAGGCGGAGAGGACGATCGCCGCTTCCGCAAGACGCTCGCTGCGGCCCTGCTCGTCGCACTCGTCTTCGGTCTCATCCTGCCGAGAATCGACATCCCGCTACCGGAGCGGTGGGAGGTGCTCGAGGAGCAACAGCGACTCACGCAGCTGATTCGCGAGGAGCTGCCACCCCCGCCGCCGCCCGTCGAAATCGCGCAGGCCGAACCGATCGCCGAGGAGAGCGAGCCCGAGCCAACCGAGGCCGAGGAGCCGCTTGCCGCCGAAGAGCTCGTACCCGAGGCCGCACCGGCAACGAAGCCGGCCGATAAGCCGAGCGCCGAATCGAAGGGCATCCTCGCCTTTCGGGAGAAATTCTCGGCGCTGGCCGCCAACTCGGCCGTCGACCGTCTCGGTTCGAACGCACGCATCAGCAATCCCGGCGAAGTCGTCGAAGGCTTGCCACAGCGCTCGATGGTCACGAGCTCTGCCGCCAGCAGTAGTGGTGGGATCAACATCGCGACGCTCAGTCGCGACACCGGCGGCACGGGCCAGCAGCTCGGCGGTGTCGCCGTCACCCAGGCGACGAGCTCGATCGGCACCGGTGGTGGCGGCGATCGGCCGCTTGCGGGTGGTGGCCCGGGCCTCGGCCGCACCGACGAGGAGATCCAGATCGTCTTCGACCGCCACAAGGCGGCGCTCTACCGACTCTACAACCGGGCCCTTCGCAAGAACCCGACGCTCAAGGGACAGATCGTCCTTCGTATGACGATCGAGCCCGACGGCAGCGTCTCGATGTGTGAAGTGAAGTCGACCGACATGAAGGCGCCGAAGCTCGCGCAGCAGGTCGTCGCACGCGTCAAGACCTTCGACTTCGGGGCGAAGGAAGGCATCCCCGCCGTCACGATCGTCTATCCGATCGACTTCCTGCCGGCGACCTGACGGGACTGCCGAGCATGACGCGGTTCGATCGAAATAGGCCGAGCGCAGACCGCGGGACGATCCTCCTCGTTCTGGCATGCCTGCTCGTGTGCTGGCCGGTGGCGCGCGCATCGGCACAGGCGGTGCCACCGGGCTGCCCCGCCTCGCTCGGCACGGCCGACCTGATCGACCACGACTTCGGCGCGAGCTTCTGCGAGCTCTGCGGCGACGGCCTCGTCCGGATCGAGATCGAGAACCCGATCCCGAACAACGAGAACGTCGACCTCACCAATCTCGTCATCACGGAGGATCTGCGTAGCTCGGGGCTCACCTACGTCGCGAACTCGACGAGCTTCAGCGGCACGAACATCACCGTCCCGGGCAACTTCGAGCCAGCGATCAGTGGTGCCAACAACCGGATCCTCCGTTGGGACCTGTCCGCGAGCGGCCTACAGCTGGACGGCCAGACCGGCGGCCCCGGAGCGCGTGAGCGTCTCTTCCTCGAGTTCCAGGTCCGTCGGGATGCCAGCGTCAGCCAGGAAGGCTTGATCGCCGCCGACCGAACGATCGAGGCGACCCTCGACACGACGCCCAGCTGCGCGGTGCCGCCTGCCGTCTACACGACCTCGACCGGCCTGGGTACGCTGCCTCTCGAAGAGCCCGAGCCCACGATCATCAAACGCGGCCGCAACCTCGACGCCGCCCAGGGTGGCTATTCCGACCCCGTCTTCGGCCACGAGGGCGACGATCTCATCTGGCGCATCCAGGTCCGCAACGACGGCGACGCACCGCTCCAGGATTTCCGCTTCGACGACTCGATCACGGGCTCAAATTTCGAGCTGCGTTACGTCTGCGACGACGAGAACGACGCCGTGAGCGCCGGCTCGGGTGGCGGCGTGGGCGGGTGCGTACCCGTCGGGCCGACGACGAGCCTCGACGACTTCGACGTCGCCGCCGCCTTCGGCAGCGGACCCGGTCCCTATATCGCCGCCCCGGCGAACGGCAGCGGCTTCTTCTACCTCGTCGGCGAAGTCACCGCCTCCTGCGACGACGAGACCAATACCGTCGACGACGTCCAGTGGGGCTGTCAATCCCAGCCTCCTGTCGGCGGCATCTCGGCGACGTCGGGTGGCTCGACCGCGAGTGACAGCGCAGTCCTCCGCACGGACTCCGTCGAGGCCAACCTCGACATCTCCGTCAATCTCGGCGGGATCAACACCTCGCAGGCGATGGGTGCGACCGGCACGGTCACGATCACGATCGCCAACAACAGTGGCGGCACAGTCGTCGGCGACCCGGTGACGGGTCTGCGGATTCGCAACCTGCTACCCCCGGAATACGTCGTCGACAGCACGTTCGCGCCGACCGTGTCGACCAATCCGGCCTACGGCAGCTACGACGGAATGGTCGATCAGATCGACTGGATCAATCCGCATCCGAATACCTTCCCGGTCCTCATCACGCCGGGAAACCCCGCCGACCCGCTCTCGAATACCGAGCTCGAGCTGCGGCTCACGAGCAGCACGACGCAGAGCCATCCGACGCTGCCCGACCACGATCACATGATCCGCAACGGTGACGTCGTGACCGTCACGATCCGTACCGTCTTGATCAATCCCGTTCGCTACGACCTGACGGCCAACCTCGACGTCCGCGAGGAAGAGCCCGGGAGCAACCCCGCCAACACCGATCCCGCCGAGACCTTCTCGATCACGAACGAGACCGAGGTCTGGTGGGATGACTTCTGCGTCAGCTCACCGCCCGGCAATCGCGTCGTCCAGCGCACCGAGGATGCCGATCCCGAGGACATCGATCCAGACGTCACCGGAAGCGAGCTCATCTTCATCCTGACCGAGACCGGCGATCCACTCGATCTGACCGTCGAGCTCAACAACAACGGTGGCAAGGACGCCGACGACTATTCGGCCTACGTGAGCTTCGGCGAGGCGATGCAGGTGCAGACCGTTCCGAATGGCTGCGCGGCGACGACCAATCCACCCCCGCATCCGGCCTGGACCGACCCCGTCACGATCCCGGCAACGGCCTCCGTCTATCTCTGTACGCCGGGCCCGATCGGTCCGGGCGCGACACGCTCGCTCACCTTCCAGGTGATCAAGAACCCGAACCCGCCCTTCGACGACGACCTGACCTTCCGCGTCGACGTGATCGGCGAGATCGCCCTCAGCGACGGCACTCTGCTCTGGTTCCCGACGCCGGATCCCCGGACCGACGGCGTTCCGAACACCGTCAACAACTACACGGTCGACGCGCTCTGGTCACGCGTGATCGGATACAATTTGTTCAAGGACCAGGTCGGCAACTGCACCGAGAACAACCTCCCGCCGCCCAATCCCGACACCGAGATCCAGATCGGCGAGGAGTGCACTTTCAACGTGCGCTCGGGCGGGTGGTTCGGGTTCGAGACGCCTGGCTTCACGTATATCGCCGTTCAGAACGTCGCCGTGACCGACGGGCTGCCCGACGGTCAGGGATACCTGGTCTCCACCGACCCGGCGCTCACCAGCACGACGGCCATCCAGGGCATCAGCTTCATTCCGCCGCCACCCGTTCCGCTCGACGAGGGCCCCTTCGGCTGGATGTTCAACACCGTCGTACCGGGCGAGCGCATCACGGAGAAGGACCACTGGTTCGAGGCCGACGTCTCGACGCGCCTGCTGAACGACCCGATCGACACGAGCGCCAATCCCAATCTTCACGCCGCTCAGTCCTCGAACATCATGACGTCGACGTTCGACGCCGTGTTCTTCAACGACTCGACCGGTATGGAAGAGGTCTACAACCTGGGGCCCAACACGGTCGGCTTTCCCCGCGAGGTCCATCGACGCGTCGACCTGACCGTGACCGAACCGAACCTGATCGTCACGAAGCTCGTTTGTAACGAGACCCGCTACGGCATCGGCCCCGCCTGCACCAATTTCGTGCCACTCGCCGACGACGGCGACGCCTTCGACACCTACGTCTTCCAGATCACGGTCGAGAACGAAGCCTCGAGCGGAGGCGTCACGCGCGCGCCCGCCTACGACGTGACGGTCACGAGCGTCACCGACCCGACCGACCAGCTCTTCGTCGATCCACTCACGACGGACGGGCTCGACAACGACGGTGATTTTCCGCTCGTCGACGCCGGAGACGGCGGTGGCGAAGGTACGATCACCGACAACACGATCGAGAATGGCAACCCCGCCCGCATCATCGCTTCCTATACCCATAGCGACGAGCTCCTTCGCATCGACCCCGGCGAGAGCGTCGTCCTCTACTACCGCGTCGATCCGGACGACGATGTCGCGCCGTTGCAGACCCTCGACGGAACGGCGACCGCGACCTACGACAGTCTCGAAGGCGCGAGCGGCAATCAGACGCCCCCGATCGGCGCGAACGGCGAGGCGGGCGGCGCACGGCAATTCACCTCGGCGCCAGGCCAGGCGACGATCCAGATCCTGCCCGTCGAGGTCAGCCCCAAGCAGGTGCTACGCGTCTCGAATACGGGGCTCAGCGTCCCGGCCAACCCGCAGCTGGTCTCGATCGGCGAAGAGGTCGAGTTCCAGCTCGAAGCACTGATCCCCGTCGCCCAGCTGCGCAACTTCGTGATCCGCGACGAGCTGCCGGTCGGCCTCAGCTGCACGGATGCCCCGGTCATCAACCTGAATGCCCCTCCCTACGACGCGGCGGGCTTCATGCCGGGCGGCACGTTCACGCCGACCTGTACCGACACGCTCGTCGAGTGGAACTTCGGCGATCAGACAGTCACGATGTCCGACCGCGTCGATCGTCGGTTCGAGTTCGAGATCGATTTCGTCGCGCGCGTCGACAACGTCGCGACGAGTCGCGACGGCGACGCGATCCGCAATGGCGGCATGTCGACCGTGACCGAGGTCCGCTACGTGAACGAGGCGGGCACCCAGGTCGTCCTCGAGATCGGCGAGGCCGCGCTCCTCGTGCGCGAGCCGCAGCTCGATCTCACCCTCGCCTATTCCGTCGCCGAGGTCGATGCCGGCGACATCCCCCGCGTGACCGTGACGGCGACCAATAGCGGGACGGCGACGGCCTACAATCCGCGTTTCCTGGTCGATCTCCGCGCCGTCGAGCTCGCCTATCGCGGCGATATTCAGGGTGCCAATCCACCCGTGGACGATCTCGTCACGATCGATCCGGACGCGCCGATCTTCAGCTATCCGCCGGGCTTCGCCGTCGCCCCGACCGAATCGATCAGCTTCTCGTTCCTCGTCGAGGTGGCCGACAGCGTCGAGCCCGAGCGCCTGCTCGCAACGACAGCCGAGGCCGATTGGACGTCGCTCCCGAGCCAGGCGACGGCGCTCAATCCGAGCGGCCTGATCGGACCCGATGGCAGCGCGAGCGGCATGCGGATCGGCGCGATCCCGAACGCCGGCGACACGCTGAACGACTACGAATCGACCATCACCGAGACCATCCCGGTTGCCGCCGTCGCGGCAGCCAAGACCGATCTCGATCCGATGCAGGCACCCGAGATCGGCTCCCATCGCAGCTTCGAGATCGAGGTCCAGCTGCCCGAGGGCCTGACGCGGGAAGTGATCGTGAGCGACGCGCTCGACTCGGGGTCGGTCAGCTACGTCCTGGCGCACAACGCGACCTACGACATCAGCTACGAATTCGTCGGCATCCAGACGATCAACGGCCTCGCCCCCGACGAGTCCGCCTTCACCGCACCGCCTCCGATCGACGGCACGAGCGGCACCGCCGTCTGGACGATCGGCAGTGTCCAGACCCTGAGCGAGAACGACCTCGCCGCGATGGCGCTCAGCCCGGTCGTCCGGATCCGCTACGCCGCCCGGATCAACAACGATCTCGCGACGAACGTCGGCAGCACATTGCAGAATACGGCCACGGTCTACTCGCTCCACGGCGAGACGGGACTACAGACCTCGATCGCTGCAGCGACCGCCGTCGTCACCGCGACCGAGAGCGACGTCACTGCGACGAAGATCCTCCGCAACGTGACGACGGGCAAGCAGCCGACGGATCCACCGGCGTTCGGTGACACGCTCGAATACGTCGTCACGTTCGTGAACGGCGGCAACGCGACGGCCTACGACCTCAACATCGCCGACACGATTCCGCCGGAAGTCGCGCTCACGGCCAGCTTCTCGCCCACCGCGGTGCTCGACGGCGTTCCGGTCGTCGGCTTCGTCCCCACACCGTCGGGCGCACCGAACGGCCCACTCCTCTGGGGTCGCCAGAACGCGGACGACAGCCTCGACCTGCCCGCCGGGAGCGCCCTGCTCCTCACCTATCGCGTCGACGTGAACGGTCCGCCTGCCGACGGCTCGACGATCAGCAACAGCGTGTATGTCGATTGGACCTCGCTCGACGTCGATCCGGGCAGCCTCTTCGAGCGGACCGGCGTCGGCTGCCCGACCGTGACCGCCCCGAACGACTACTGCTTCGGCCCGGCCGTCAGCAACGGCACGGTCGATCCCGCACCACCGGCGTCGCCGCTCGTCAAGACGAACCTCCAGGCGACGGCAAACGTGGGTGAGGTCTTCCGCTACGAGATCACGATTCCCGCTGCCCCCTACACGTTCCCCGTCTACGATGTCCGGATCTACGACGACCTCACGGCGTCGGCCGCCGACCTGCGCTTCCTCGCCGTACAGAAGACCGCGGGATCGGCGACCTTCACGCCCGTCAATACGGGCACCCCCGTCGACCTGGTACTCGAGGATCCGACGAACGGGATCGACATTCCCGCTGGCGAGCAGATCACGCTCGAGATCGAGGTCGTGCTCGAGGACACGCCGACGAACGCGACCGGCCTCGTCTTCTCGAATAGCGCGACCTACGTCTACAACTGGCTCGAGGGCAACGCCTCGACCCAGCGCACGGGTGCCGCCGGCACGAGCGGCGACATGACGATCACGAATCCGGATACCGTCACGCTCGAGAAATCGGGACCGGTGGAGATGACCCTCGGCGCCCCGGCCGGCTTCACGCTCGACGTCCAAAACACGGGGACGGGTCCCGCGTTCGACCTTCAGATCTTCGATCGCCTACCGAATAGCGCGACCGCCGGCGCCTGCGATACGCCACCCTCGAATTTCACGGCGCAGGTCTTCGAGGCCGACGGCACGACCGCCGTCTCGGCCCCGCTCGTCCAGGGAACGGACTTCTCCGTCGCCTTCCGGGGCGACCCGGATTGCGACTTCACGTTCGCCATCACGAGCGACACTGGGGTCGTCGGCGCCGGCCAGCGTCTGATCGTGGGCTACGAGAGTGTCCTCGACGACGACAGTCAGGAGGCGGCGACCGCGACGAACGTGGCCGGCGCGACCGCCTGGACGAGTGCGACCGCGAGCGACCCCAGAACCGTCGACGATCGACGCAGCTACGCGCGCGTCGTCACCGACGGTACGGTCGGCACGCTCGACCATGAGGACGCCTACACCACGGGTGTCGCCCTGCCGCGCTACACGTTCGAAAAGACGGTCGTCAACGTGACGACGGGCGAAGACCCGGCGCTCACCGCCTCGCCCGGCGACACGCTCCGCTATCGCCTGCGATTGGTGAACGAGCGAAACGCCCCGCTCGACAACATCGTGATCACCGACGAGCTCGACCGGCTGAATACACCCGCCGCCTTCGAGCCGGGATCGCTCCAGATTCTCTCCTTCCCAGCTGGTGCGGACGCGTCGAATAGCGATCCAACGGGCGGGACGGCCGGCACCGGCCTCGTCGACGTGCGAGGCATCAGCCTGCCCGCACAGAACGACTTCGTGGAGATCGAGTTCGAGGCCACGCTCGTCCCCGTGCTGGCGAACGGATCGAGCGTCGCCGACCAGGCCCAGGCGACGACGAATGGCGTCCCCTTCGCCGACAGCGATGATCCGGTCCTGAACGGCGCCGCCGACCCACTCGTCCCCGGCGATGAAGACCCGACGGCGGTCACGATCACCTCGGCCCCCGATTTCCAGACGGAGAAGATCTCGACCTACGTGACGGGCGACCCGATGGTGCTGCTCGCAGGCGAGACGCTCCGCTATACGATCACCGTCAAGAACGTCGGCAGCGACCACGCAACGGACGCAACGCTGCGCGATGCGGTCCCCGTGAACACGACCTATCTGGCGGGCAGCACGACGCTCAACGGCATGCCGGTACCCGACGCAGCCGGTGGTGTCTCGCCGCTCGTCGGCGGTCTGGCGATCTACGCACCCGAAGATCCCACGCCCGGGGCGATGCGCGCAGACGCTTCGGCGACGACCGACAACGTCGCCACGCTCACCTTCGACGTGATCGTCGATCCGAATGCGATCGACGGAACCGTGATCTCGAACCAGGCATTCGTGAGTGCCGTGGCGGGTGGCGTCGCCGACCAGCCGTCGGATGACCCGCGTACGCCGGTGCTCGACGATCCGACCCAGGACGTGGTCGGCAACGCGCCCCTGCTCTTCTCGGCCAAGGATGCGGCCCTGCTCGTCGACGGCGGGACGATCGGGGTCGTCGATCCAGGCGATACGCTTCGCTACACGATCACGACCTACAACAATGGCGCGGCCGCAGCGACACAGACGACGCTTCGGGACACGGTCCCCGCCAATACCGTCTATGTGGCGGACTCGGTCACGCTGAACGGTCTACCGGTCGGCCAGCCCGACGGCGGTGTCTTCCCACTCGTCGCGGGGATCGACCTCGCCTCGAGCGACCTCACACCGCCCCTGCCCCTCGCGGGTGCCGGCCAGATCACGGCCGGTCAGAACGCGATCGTCACGTTCGACCTGATGGTCGCCGCCGCGACGCCACCCGGCACCGTGATCAGCAACCAGGCGGTCGTCGCCAGTGCCGAGCTCCCGAATCTCCTGACCGACGGCGATGGCAATCCAGCGACGGGCCCCGAGCCGACGCTCGTCGTCGTCGGAGACGGCCAGCAGCTGGCGATCACGAAGGACGTGACCGTCGTGGGCGGCGGCGCCGCACTCGCAGGCGGCCAGGTCGAGTACGTCGTGCGCGTCAGCAACATCAGCACCGTGCCCGCGACCGGCGTCGTGATCACGGACGACCTCGATTCGCCGGTCGCCGGCCAGCTCGCCTACGTCGCGGGCTCGGCAACCCTGAACGGTGCCGCCGCCGGTGTCACGGTCGTCGGTCCCTTGATCACCGCCGACTACGGTGGAACCTACGGCGATCTCGCACCCGGCGCGAGCGTCGTGTTGCGCTTCCGGGCCACGCTCGACGCCGGACTGGCAATGGGCACGGATGTCACCAACACCGGTGTCGTCAGCTGGAACACGACCCAGATGGCGAGCGCGAGCGTCACGATCGCGATCGGCGGCATGCCGGGCGTCGGCGCCGTGAACGGCTCGATCTGGCACGACGACGATTTCGACCGACTACAGGGCGGAAGCGAAACGGTTCTCGCGGGCTGGGTCGTGGACCTCTTCCGCAATGGGCAGCCGATCGCCCAGACGACGACCGACCCGAGCGGTGACTACCGGATCGCGGGCATCGCACCCAACGACCAGAACGGCGACGCCTACCGGCTGCGCTTCAGCGCGCCGGACGCCGGCCCCAACACGGCCGCGCTCGGCCGATCCGAATCGGCATTTACCGACGGGCTGCAGGAGATCACGGCGCTCGTGATCACGGCTGGCAGCAACCTCCAGGCCCTCGACCTGCCACTCGATCCGGGCGGCGTCGTCTATGACGCGGTCCAACGCACACCCCTCGCCGGCGTCACGCTCACGCTCCAGAACGGCGCGGTCGACGTGGCCGCCAGCTGCTTCGACGACCCGAATCAGCAGGGCCAGCAGACGGGTGCGACCGGCTTCTACAAGTTCGACCTCAACTTCTCGGATGCGAGCTGTCCGAGCGGAGCGGACTACTCGATCGCGATCGTGGCACCCGGCTCCGACTACACTTCGGGCGCCTCCCAGGTGATCCCACCGTCGAGCGACGCGACGAATCCATTCGACGTGCCCGCCTGCCCCGGAAACGCACCCGATGCGATTCCGGCCACGGCCCAGCACTGTGAGGTCCAGACCTCGGAGCAGCCGCCGCCCGTCTCGGTCCTCCCGCGCACCCCGGGTACCGCCTATCACCTGAATCTCACGCTCGACGCGACGACGCCCCCGGGCTCGAGCCAGCTCTTCAACAACCATCTGCCGGTCGATCCGGTCGCGGGCAGCTCCGTCTCGATCACCAAGACGACGCCCAAGATCAACGTGAGCCGGGGTGATCTCGTCCCCTACGAGATCACGTTCAACAACCAGCTGGCCGTCCCGCTCGTCGACCTGAGTCTGCGCGACAACTACCCGGCAGGCTTCCGCTATGTCGAAGGATCGGCCCGCGTCGACGGCGTGCCGCTCGAGCCCACGATCAACGGTCGGGAGCTGACCTGGACCGATCTGGGTGTCGGCCCGTCCTCGAGTCGCACGGTCGTGCTCCTCCTCGCCGTCGGCGCCGGCGTCAAGGAAGGCGAGTTCGTGAATCGCGCCTACGCCTTCCAGAGCGTCACGAATTTCCGCTACACCGGAACCGCCACGGCGACCGTTCGGGTCGTCCCCGACCCGGCCTTCGACTGCACCGACGTGCTCGGCAAGGTCTTCGACGACCGCGATCGAGATGGTGTCCAGGACGAGGGCGAACGTGGCCTCGCCGGCATCCGCCTGATGACCGTCCAGGGCCTCGCGATCAACACCGATCGTCACGGGCGCTTCCACATCACCTGCGCGGTCGTACCCAACGAGACCCGCGGAAGCAATTTCATGCTGAAGCTCGACGATCGCTCACTTCCGAGCGGCTACCGGATGTCGACGCGCAAGACCCAGGTGAAGCGCGCCACGCGCGGTAAAGCGCTGCGATTCCAGTTCGGCGCCTCCGTCCACCGCGTCGTCGGCCTCGATCTCGCCGACGCCGTCTTCGAGCCGGGCACGACGGAGATGCGCGCCCAATGGAAGCCGCGACTCGGTCTGCTGCTCGACGAGCTCGCGAAGTCCGAAGCGATCCTGCGGCTCTCCTACGTCGCGGACGTCGAAGACCCCGGCCTCGTCCGAGAGCGGATCGAGCGCGTCGAGTCCATGATCCGGGAGCTCTGGCGGGAACGCGGGGGCGAGAAGCTCTCGGTCGAAACCGAGGTCTACTGGCGCGGTGGCGCGCCGCCTGCGGAGCCCGTGCGCACACCCGCGACGAGCGCGCTCGAGACCGGCCTGCCGCACGTCGGCGCTGGCCCTCCCGGAATCGACCCGGCGTCCGGCCAATCGGGCGAACGGCACCTGCCGATCGACGCGGACGTGACCGAATGGAGCGTCGATCCGGAGACGTTGGCGACCAGCCTGTCCGATCGACTCGAGCAGCGCGAGATCGTGGCCGAATCGATCGAGATCGTGAAGCTCAAGGACCTCGTCCCCCCGATCCGCTTCGCGTCGGGCGTGGCCGAGATCTCCGACGATTACGTCGCGAAGCTCCGCGCAGTCCTCGACGACATGCAACATCTCGACAACGTTCGGCTGCACCTGTTGGGACACTCGGACGACCAGGCGCTCTCGCCCGGCTTGAGTCGCGTCTTCGGCGACAACCGCGGCCTGTCCCGCGAGCGCGCCGGCGAGGTCGCGGAATATCTCCAGCGAGCGCTCCAGCTCCCGCCCGAATCGATCTCGTTCGCGTGGGTCGGGGACGCACAACCGATCGCTCCGAACACGACGCCCCAGGGCCGCGCCGCGAATCGTCGCGTCGAGGTCGAGGTCTGGTACGACCAGCCGAACGAGCGTGTCGCGATCGAGGAGGTCGTGATCCCCGAGCCGATCAAGCGCTACAAGGTCTGTCGTACCGAGACCGTCTGCAAGCTGCGCTACCGCGAGGGTCACGAGCGACGTGCCCGCATCAAGAACCTGATCCCGCCGCTCGACTACGACGAGGAGGTGACGGCGGTCCCAGCGGACTTCGTTCGGCAGATTCGCGAGGCCTTCCACAATCTGCGAGACAAGCAGAACGTGACGGTCAAGTTCATCGCGCATACCGATGACGTCCCGCTCAGTGGACGCGCTGAACGGATCTACGGCACGCATCTCGCAATCTCGAAGGCCCGTGCTCGGCGCGTCGCGCTCGAGGTGAAGGAGCGCCTCTCGCTTCCGACCGCAGCGATCGCGAGCGAGGGACGCGGTGCCTCGCGTCCCGTCGCGTCGAATGCGACGCCACGCGGACGCGCGCTGAACCGTCGCATCGAGGTCGAGTTCTGGCACGACGATCCGCTGCTCGAGCTCTCCGACGAGTTCCAGGTCTGTCCCGATCCGGCGGACGCCGAATCCGTCACGCGCGTCTACGACCCGCCGTGGGGCCAGCTCGAGCCGCTCCCGATCGTCGACGGCGAGGTGCGGATCCCGAACGACTTCGCGGAGAGAATCGAGCGCGCCATGCAGGCGCTCTCGGAGGACGGCAAGGAGTCCGTTCGCGTCCGCTTCGTCGGCTACACGGCCAACCAACGGCTCTCGCGACGCATGGCCGACGTCTACGGCGACGATATCGGCCTCTCGGCTGCCCGCGCGCGCCGCGCGATGGAGCGCATCCAGTCGCAGCTCGAGCTGACCGATGGCCAGGTCGAGCACGAGGGTCGCGGCTTCGTCCACTCCGAGGACGTCGTCAACGGCGGCTTCCACCAGGGCGAAACCTCGCATGTCATCGCGCAGGTCGTCTACGACGAGCTCGCCGTGATGGACGACTACGAGGGCATCGAGATCACGCCGATCACGCGAGAGCTGAGACCGCGTGATCCCCTCGCGCTCAACCTCATGCGGATCACCGTCGACGGTGTGCCGATCGACGATCCGGGTCGCAGCTCCGCCGACATCCAGCGCTGTACCGACGTCGCGCTCGACGAGACAGAGATCGATTTCCGCTTCGATGATCTCGAATCGGATCGACGCCTCTCCGTGACGGCCTCGCCGAGCACGGTTCCGGCGGATGCAGGCGATGTGGTGCATTTCCGCATGTACAACAACTATCCGCACTACATCGAGTACGCGGAAGTGCGCCTCTTCGACCTCGATTCCTCCGTCCGCGACGAGCCACTCGCCGTGATCCCGCTCGACCGTCGCGGTCTGGGCGCCTGGCAGCCCGACCTCGCGGCGGCCACGAGTCCGCTGCGCCCGCTCAAGTTCGTCCTGCGCGCCTACGGCGAGCAGGGCCTCTTCGACGAGACGGCACCCCAGACACTCTGGCTGACGCCCGACGGCGGAACAGGCGGCCGACGTACCGTCGCCGACGATGACGAGCCGGCCGAGCCCTCGAGTGCGAGCGACGAAGTCGACGATTCGAGCACGTCCGACCGGTCCCTGCTCGCGGGCTACGGTGAGAGTGAGCCGAGCGTCCACAACATCCCGATCGGCGGCACCGGCGCCGTTCGTGTCGGCGGCAGCGGCGTACCCGAAGGCCATTCGGTCTGGCTCGCGGGCAGTGAGCTGCCGGTCGACGAAGAGGGACGTTTCGTCGGCGAGGTGATCCTGCCGAACGGCCTGCACACCGTCGAGGTCGCCGTGCTCGACGAGGACGGCAACGGCGAGCTCTTCCTGCGTGATCTCGAGCTCGAGCAGAACGACTGGTTCCTGATGGGTCTCGCCGATCTGACCCTCGCCCAGGATCTCACCGACGGCCCCTCCGACGCGCTCCAGGGCCGCAACTCGACCGATCTCGATGCCTTCGCGAACGGCCGACTCGCGTTCTTCGCGAACGGCAAGTTCGGCGAGGATTGGCGACTGACGGCGAGCGCGGACACGCGCGAGGGACCGATCGAGGACATCTTCACGAATTTCCTCGACAAGTCGCCCGACTCGCTCTTCCGACGGCTCGATCCCGACTATCACTACCCGACCTTCGGCGACGACAGCACGATCGAGGAGCTCGCGCCGACGCTCGGGAAGTTCTACGTGAAGCTCGACAAGGGCGATGATCACCTGCTCTGGGGCAACTTCCTCGTCCGCTATACCGCCAACGAGCTCGCCCTCGTCGAACGAGGGCTCTACGGCGCGAATGCCCACTTCCAATCGGAGGCGACGACCGGCTTCGGCGAGCGCCGCTTCGTGCTCGACGGATTCGCGGCCGACCCCGGCACCGTGTCGAGTCGGGAGGAGTTCCGCGGAACCGGCGGCTCGCTCTACTTCCTGAAACGACAGGACCTGCTGATCGGATCCGAACGCCTGCGAATCGAGGTGCGCGACAAGGCCTCCGGACTCGTCAGCGAGGTCGTGACGCTCCAGCCCGAGCTCGACTACGACATCGACTACTTCCAGGGACGCGTACTCCTTTCGGAGCCGCTCACGGCGATCGCCGACGATCGTCTGCTGGTACGAAACGATGGATTGAGCGGTGACGAGCTCGTCCTGGTCGTCCAGTACGAGTTCACCCCGGGCTTCGACGAGGTCGACACGCTCAACCTGGGCGGCCAGGGTCACGCCTGGCTGACCGATTTCCTGAAATTCGGTGCGACCGCGAGCCACAACCAGGAATCCGGAGCGGATACGAGCCTCTACGCCGCAGACCTCACCCTTCGCAAGAGTGCCGGCTCGTGGCTCAAGGTTCAGGCCAGCCGAAGCGAAGGCCTCGTTCAGACTTCACAGCTCTCGAACGACGGTGGCTTCACCTTTACCGAGACCGGCGTCGGTCTACTCGAGAACCAGGATGCCTACGGCTATCGCGCCGACGTGAGCGTCGCTTTTTCCGACTGGTGGGAGAGCCTTCGCGGTCAGCTCAGCCTCTACGGCCAGCGCCTCGAAGCCGGCTATTCCGCCCCCGGCCTGAACACGCTCGGCGAGACCGACCAGTATGGCGGCGTACTTCGCGTGCCGATCACCGATCGCGTCGACGTACTGGCCAAGGGCGACCGTTTCGTCGAAGAGCGCGGTCTCACGACGACGGCGGGTGAGGTGAACGTCGGCGTGCAGGTGACGGACGCCTGGCAGCTTCAGGCCGGCGCGCGCCACGACGAGCGCAAGGACAGGTCCGCGAGCGTCGTCGCCACCCAGGAGGAAGGCGAACGCACGGACGCCGTGCTGCAGGTCGACTACGATCCCCAGGGACGCTGGAAGTCCTACGCCTTCGCGCAGGCGACGGTCCGATCGACCGGCGACCGCGACCGTAACCACCGCGGCGGCGTCGGGGGTGCCTACCGGATCAACGAGCGGATCGCGCTCGACGGCGAGGTCTCCCACGGCGATCTCGGTCCCGCCGCCGAGCTCGGTACGACGTACCAGTACAGCGAGGACACGAAGTTCTACCTGAACTACGCGCTCGATAGCGAGCGAGGCTATGACGGTCTTCACGAGCGCCGCGGCGCCCTCACGACGGGCTCGCGATCACGGCTCTCCGACAGCACGAGCGTCTACGTCGAGAACCAATATCAGCATGCATCGACGACCGGACTCGCCCGCTCGATGGGCATCACCTATACGCCGACCGAGCGTTGGAACCTGAACGTCAACTGGGAAGACGGCACGACGCGGGATCGACGCACGAACGCCGAGACCGAGCGCCGCGGCGGCGGTCTGCGCGTCGGCTACCGCTTCGACGCTCTCGATCTATCGAGCGGCTTCGAGTACATCTTCAACGAGACCGAACAGTCGGACGGCTCTCGATCCGAGCGCACGACCTGGCTCTTCCGCAACAACGCCCGCTACCAGATGCACGAGGACGGACGGCTGCTCGCGAAGCTCAACTGGGCAATCAGCGACAGCTCGCAGGGCGACGTCTTCGACGGCGGCTTCCGCGAGGCCGTGATCGGCTACGCCTATCGCCCGATCGCGCACGACCGGCTGAACGCCCTCGTCCGCTACACCTACTTCTACAACGTGCCGTCGACCGACCAGGTCGGCCAGAACGGGACGCCCTCACAATTCCTGCAGGAGAGCCATGTCGCCGCGATCGACGTCTCCTACGACGTCTTCGACGTCTGGACGATCGGCGGCAAGTACGCCTATCGCTCGAGCCGAGTCAGCCTCGACCGTGAAGATCCGGACTTCTTCTCGAACGACGCCCATCTCTACATCCTGCGCAGCGACCACCGCTTCCTGCAGAACTGGGAGACCTCGATCGAAGGCCGACTGCTCGACCTGACCGATCTCGACGAACGTCGCGCGGGCGCGCTCGTCACGCTCTACCGCTACTTCGGCGAACATTTCAAGGTCGGCGTCGGCTACAACTTCACCGACTTCTCCGAGGATCTGACCGACCTGAGCTACGACCACCACGGCGTGTTCTTCAACGTGATCGGAACCTTCTGAGTCCGACCTCGCGGAGCTCGCCGCTCAGAGCGTCGCCGCCTTCTCCTCCAGCTCGAAGGCCTCGATGACGTCGCCGATCTTGATGTCGTTGTACGTGGCGATGCCGATGCCGCATTCCATGCCGTTCGTGACTTCCTTGACGTCGTCCTTGAAGCGGCGCAGCGAGCCGACCGTACCCTGATAGATCTGAACGCCGTCGCGAACCAGGCGGCAATGGGCATGGCGAACGATCTTGCCTTCGAGGACGTAGGACCCTGCGATCGTGCCGATCTTCGGGATCGTGAACGTCTCGCGAATCTCGGCGCGGCCGAGCATGTTCTCGCTGACGACAGGCGGGAGCAAACCGGCCATGGCGGCCTTCACGTCGTCGAGCATCTCCATGATGATCGAGTACGTGCGGATCTCGACGCCGTCGGAGTCGGCCTGACGCCGTGCCGCCGGGTCGGGCCGCACATTGAAGCCGAGCACGATCGTCTCACTCGCCGCGGCCAGATTGACGTCGTTCTCCGTGATCGCACCGACACCGGAGGAGAGCACGCGAAGCGACACGTCGTCCGTCGAGAGCTTCTCGAGTGCATCGCGCGCCGCCTCGCACGTGCCCTGGACGTCGGCCTTCAGCACGACGGTCAACTCCTTCGGGCCGTCCTCACCGGCCTGGGCGTAGAACTCGTCGAGCGTGAGCTTCGGCTTCGGGGCCGAGACCTGGGCGCGCTCCTGATCCTCGCGGTGGTCGACGATCTGCTTCGCGACGCGGTCGTTCTCGACGACGTGGAACGCGGCACCCGCCGGCGGCACACCCGAGAGACCCGTGATCTGGACGGGTGTCGACGGGCCGGCCTGCTTGACGTTCTTGCCGACGTCGTTCTGCATCTGACGCACGCGACCCCATTCGGTCCCGACGACGATCGAGTCGCCGCGCTTGAGCGTGCCATCCAGGACCAGCAAGGTCGCAACCGCGCCGCGCCCCTTGTCGAGCCGCGCTTCGAGAACGGCACCGCTCGCGCGGCGCGCCGGATCGGCTTTCAGCTCGAGGATCTCGGCCTGAAGGGCGAGCATCTCGAGTAGCTGCTCGAGCCCCTCGCCCGTCTTGGCCGAGACGTTCACGCAGATCACGTCGCCGCCGAAATCTTCGGGCACCAGATTGTGCTCGGTCAGCCGTTGGCGGGCCTTCTCCGGATCCGCTTCGGGCAGATCGCATTTGTTGATGGCAACCACGATCGGGCAACCCGCGGCCTGCGCGTGCTCGATCGCCTCGACCGTCTGAGGCATCGGCCCTTCCGTCGCCGCGATCACCAATACGACGAGATCGGTCACGGCGGCCCCGCGCGCACGCATCGCCGTGAACGCGGCGTGCCCGGGCGTGTCGATGAAGGTGAGTCGATTGCCTCCGGCCTCGACCTGGTAGGCACCGACGTGCTGGGTGATTCCGCCCGCCTCGTCTTCGGTCACCTTGGTCTGACGGATCGCATCGAGCAACGATGTCTTGCCGTGATCGACATGGCCCATCACGGTGATGACGGGTGGGCGCGGAATCTCGTTCTCCGTCGCCTCCGTCTGCTCCGGCGCCGTATCGAGGAAGACCTCTTCCTTGAAGCCGACGTCGCTCGCTTCGAAGCCCATCTCGCCGGCGAGCTTCTGAACCGTCTCGAAATCGATGCGCTGATTGACGGAGACCATGATCCCGAGCGCCATCAGCTTGCCCTGAATCGCCGGTGCCTTGAGCCCGGCCTGCTTCGCGAGCTCGCCAACGCTGATGTCGCCCTCGACCTTGACCTGACGCGGCTGGTTCGCTGCGACCGGTGCGGCCTTCGGTGAGAGCTTGTCGCGACGACGCGCACGCGGATTCACCATCTGACGCGGCACGGGCGCCGGCGTGCGACGGCCCGCGGAGCCGCGACTCGTGATCTGGCGGGCGAACTGCTCCTGCTCCTGCAGATTCACCACTTCGCGAACGCGCTTGCGCTGCTTTCCCTTGCGATCGGGCGCTCCGCCCGGGGCATCTCCCGTGCCGGCTGCGGCCTTGTCGTCGCGTCCCGCCGCCGGTCCGGCTGGACGCGTCGGCGTCGCGGCCGGAGCGGCAGCAGCCGCGACCGCCTCGCCCTGCGGCTCGTCGACCGCGGGCTCCGGCGCGACGACCTCCTCGATCGCCTCGGCTTCGGCGGCAACCTCCGATTCCGCAGCTTCGTCGCCGACCGGCGATTCCGGCTGCTCGGCGGCAACCTCCGCCACCACCTCGGCGACGACCGGCTCGGGCTCGGGGATCGGCTCCGGTTCGGGCTCGGGCTCCGGCGCCTTCTTGCGTCGACGCCGGACGACGGTCGTACCCGCTTTGCCTTCGAGACGACGCTCGTCGACCGAGCTCTTCGACTTGCTGGCGCCACCGAGCTTCTCTCGCAGGAGCTCGACCTCGGCCTCGTCGAGCGAAGCCATCGCGCTCTTCAGCTCGACGCCGTTGGCCCTCGCCTGCTCGACGAACTCGTTGCGCTCGATGCCGAGTTCCTCGGCGAGCTTGTATGCCCTGATCTTTGCCATCTATTCCTGCGTCGTCCCCGCCAGACTCGCGTCGAAACGCTTCCGCCCGGCCCTGTCTCGCGGTCGGCGGCGCGTCCACCGCCAACCGATTCGTCGTCGTTCATCCGATCATCGGACCGTCCCATCGAGCTCGCTGCAAGCTCACCCGTCGCATCAATCGCGCCGATCCGCCGCTGGACCACTCGGCGGCTGGCGCGGCGCATCCCCATCGCCGCCCGCTCCGGACGCATCCGACGCCTCCGGAGCGTCCGGCGCATTCGCGGCCGCCTCCGCCGCAGCCGCCGCGGCCTCCTCGCGCAGCCGAGCCTCGTTCTCGGCCTCCTGACGTTCGCGTTCCTCGTCCTCGGCCGCCTTCACGCTCACCAGCTCCGCGGCCTTCGTCTTGATCGCCTGGGCACCTTCGTCGTCGATGCCCGGCAGAGCCGTCAGCACCTCGGTCGCGCATTCCGCCAGGTCCTCGAGCGACGTGATGCCCTGCTGCAGGAGCAGCTCCGCCTCGGGATCTCCGCAGCCCTCGACGACCGACACGGCCCGCGACAACCACTGTGCGATCTCGCGCATCTTGGTCTCGCTCTTGATGTCGATCTTCCAGCCCGTGAGCTGGACCGCGAGGCGAACGTTCTGGCCACGACGACCGATTGCGAGCGAGAGCTGGTCGTCCGGTACGATGACGTCCATCGAGTTCTGTTGCTCGTCGATGATCACCTTCGACACCTGGGCCGGCGAGAGAGCGCTGCAGACATAACGCGCGGTATCCGGACTCCACGGCACGATGTCGATCCGCTCGCCGCGCAGCTCCTGTACGACCGCCTGCACCCGACTGCCCTTCATACCGACGCAGGCCCCGACCGGATCGACGTCACTGTCGCGCGAGACGACGGCGATCTTCGACCGACCGCCCGGCTCGCGGGCCGCCGATTCGATCGAGACGATCTTCTCGTACATCTCCGGCACTTCCTGCTCGAAGAGCTTGACGAGGAAGTCGATCGAGGCGCGAGACAGCACGATCTGCGGTCCCTTCGCGACCTTGTTGACTTCGACCACGTAGGCGCGGATCCGGTCGCCGGGTCGATAGCTCTCGCGCGGCACCTGCTCCTTCGGCGGAATCACGGCCTCGGCGCGACCGAGGTCGACGATGATCGCGCCCTTCTCGAACCGTCGAACGATTCCGTTCACGACCTCGCCCTGGCGATCGCGGTATTCGTCGAAGGTATTGTCGCGCTCGGCGTCCCGGATGCGTTGGATGATCACCTGCTTGGCGGCCTGAGCGAGGATCCGACCGAAATCCGAGGTATCGAGCTTGACGCCGATCTCGTCACCGACCTCGACCTCGGGATCGTAGTCGCGCCGCGCCTCGTCGATCAGGATCTGCGTGTCGCGATCCGTGATCGCTTCGACGACCTCGCGGAATTCGAAGAGCTCGACTTCGCCGATCTCGTCGTTGTACCGCGCTTCGATCTCCTTGTCCTGGCCGAAACGCTTGCGGGCGGCCTGGCGCATCGCTTCTTCGAGGGCACCCGTGATCTCTCCGGACTCAATGCCCTTGTCCTTGGCGATCTGATCGATCTCGCGCTTGAGATTCATTCCAATCATCACACCCCTCCGCGCTTGCCCGACTGCCTCGAACTCCGGTCGCGCCATTTCGGCTTCGCGAAATCGGCGGCCGAAAATTCATAAACGATATTGGCCTTCTCGACTTCCTCGAACGGGATTTCGGCCTCGATCCCGTCTACTGCGAGCTTGATGATCGTTCCTGCGCCGGACCCGCTCCCGATCGCCGCCGGTTCGACGGCGAGCAGCCGGCCCCGGAATCGCTTGCGCCCCTCGATCGGACGTCGTGTCCGCAGCTTGATCTCCCGGTCGATCGCCGCCCGAAAATCCTTTTCTCTCCCGAGGATCCGGTCGAGACCCGGCGACGAAACCTCCAGCTGATAGCTTCCGGGCATGACGTCCTCCGCATCGAGCAGCGTCTCTACCTCTCGCGAGATCGCGACGCAGCGCTCGATCGGCACGCGTCCATCCCCTTGAGGCGAGTCGACGATGATTCGGAGAAGTCCCGCCCCTCGGCTGCGTGAGAGCTCGACATCGACGAGCTCGCAGCCGTGGTCGACGACGACGGGCTCGATCGAGCGGCGAAGCGCTTCCGGAATATCTCGATAGATCGGTGCGACCCCCTCCTGCTGGTCCGGCGATTGAGCCTGCGGTGTCGACGCTCCCGATCGAATCGCGGGCGCGACCGACCGACTTCCCTGTCGACACACTTCTTATTGAGTCCCGGCTATTTCCTGGCCGTGTCCCGGCGCGAGCACAGGCCGCGAGCCGATCCGCCCGACTTCGAGCCAGATCCCCTAACCCGGCGCTCAAAAACAAAAAAAGCGGACCTGAAGCCCACTTCCCGACGGTCTCCACGACCCGAAAAGCTGTCCCGACGACCCCGTGAGGGATCGAAAGCCCGCGCAAATTAAATGAATGCAGGCCCATTGGCAAGTTCGCGGGTGAATGCCACGTAAAGGATGAAGGAAGAGGCCGAGCGAGAGCCTCTTATTCCCCTCGGGGCACGCGGCCGCACTCGCACGACTCAGATCGACTCGAGGGCCCCCGTCAGATCCGCGACACGGGCGAAGCCGTGGCGCCGTGCGTAGTCGGCGATCCCTCGCGCGATGCGTTCGGATGCGCCCGGGTCGAGGTAGTTGATCGTGCCGACCTGCACCGCCGACGCGCCACAAAGCAGAAACTTGACCGCATCCTCGGCGTCCGCGATGCCGCCGATTCCGCAGATCGGCAGGTCGACCGCCTGAGCGACCTGCCAGACCATGCGCAACGCGATCGGTCGGATCGCCGGACCGGAGAGTCCACCCAACACGTTCGAGAGGATCGGCTTGCGCGAGCGGACATCGACCTCCATCGCCTGCACTGCGTTGATCAACGAGAGCCCATCGGCGCCCTCCTCCTGACAGACCCGGGCCATGTCCGCGATCCGCGTCACGTTGGGCGACAGCTTGATCACGAGGGGCCCGCTCGTCGCCCGGCGCACCGCAGCCACGAGCTCCGCCAGGAGCCTTGGATCCTGGCCGAATTCGATCCCGCCGGCCTTGACGTGGGGACACGAGGCGTTGATCTCGACCCCCGCGATTCGCGGATGGCCCGAGACGCGCGCGACGAGCTCCGCGTACTCCTCCGGTGCGGTTCCGAACGCACTCGCGATCACGACCACACCTGCGGGCAGGGCCGGGAGCTTCTCCGCGAGAAATGCTTCGACGCCCACGTTCTCGATACTGATCGCGTTCAGCATGCCGGCCGGCGTCTCACCGATCCGGGGGGGCGGATTGCCGTAACGTGGCTCGAGCGTGAGGCTCTTCGCCACGAAGCCGCCGATCTTCGTGAGATCGAGAAAGGGCGCGAACTCCGTGCCGTAGCCGAACGTACCGGACGCCGTGAGCACGGCGTTTCGCAAGGGAATGCCGGCGAACGCCACGCGCTCGTCGACCGCAGCCTCCGACGACGCGGCGCGATCCGGCTGCTCGGGCCTCTCACTCACGGCAGGCCGGCCCAGTCGATCTCGCGTGCGTCGAAGACGGGCCCCGAGCGACACACGAGTGCGTAGCCCCCTCCGGCTCTCGGCGCGGCGCAGCCCAGACAGACACCGAAGCCGCAGGCCATCGGGTTCTCGAGCGAGACGACGCAGCCCGCCGAGAATCGTTCGGCGAGCTCCGCACAGACGCGCATCATGGGCGTGGGACCGACCGCGTAGACCGTGGTCGACGCCTTCGAATCGGCCAGCCGCTCGGCGAGGGGCTGCGTGACGAGTCCCTTCTCTCCGGCGCTGCCATCCTCGGTCGTGCAGACGAGCTCGATCTCCGATCGACTGACGAGCTCCGCGAAATCGTCACGCCCGTTCAGATCCTCGGCCCGTCGCGCGCCCAACAGCACCGTCGTCTCGTGACCCGCGCGAGCCAGCGCCCGCGCCAACCCGTAGAGCGACGCGATGCCGGTCCCGCCGCCGACGAGGAGCGCGACTCCCTTACGCTCGGGGATCGCGAAGCCACGACCGAGCGGTCCGACGACGCGGACGCGATCCCCCGCGCGCGCCTCGGCGAGCAGTCGGGTGCCGCGACCCACTACGCGGTACAGGAGCTCGAACGAGGCGCGGCCCATTTCCGGGGGCGCGTTCTTCGGCTCCGCGGGCCACTCGCGATAGATCGCCATCGGGCGCGGCAGGAGCGGATCGCGTCGCGCGACCACGGGGGTCGGGCCCGCACCGACCATCGCGAACTGCCCGGGCAAGGCACCGGGCCAGGCGTCGGCCGCCAGTCGCAGCTTGAAGCCCGAGCCGTCGGCCTCGTTCGACAGGACGTGTGCCTCGATTCGCACCGGTGGAACGTGCGGTGCGCGGGAGCCGACGGGCTCCGCCTTGGCGAACTCCGTGCTCAAGAGCGACTCCCCCTCCCGTTCCGATGGCCGAACGCCGCCTCTCTCTATCGAGTCCGCGCCCCGGCCGTCGATTCGCGGGGTCGCAGCCGTAGGCTGAGCAGGAGCGCATCCTGGCCGTCGGGGTAATAGCGTGATCGTCGTCCCACGACCACGAAACCGAGGCGCGCGTACAGCGCCGCTGCGGCCCGATTGCCGGCGGCCAGCTCGAGGCGAATCTCGCCGAGCGCGCCCTGGCTTCGCTCGTCGTCGATGAGCCCCCGAACCAGACCGAGCGCCACCCCGCGACGCCGCCACTCGGGTCGCACGCCGACGAGGTCGATCTCGAGCGTGTCGAGCATCCGGCGTGCCAGCACGAAGCCCGCCGGCGGCGGCGGCTCGCGGTCGACCGCGGCAGCTGGCTGGGGCCCGCCCACGCGGACGCGGGCGCCCTCACCCGCCAACGCCGCGTCGAGCTGGTGCCGGCTCCAGGGCAGATGCCCGCCACCCGGCTCGTCGGCCGGCATCGCGGCAGCGACCACGGCCTCGAGCAGGTCGAGATCCGGGTCCGAAACCCACCGAATCAGATCCTCCATTTCCCTCCCTCAGCGGCCCCCAGCGGCCTGACCACCTCCCGGCAGAGCCCGCCGAGCGGGCTCCAAGCGTCGACCCGAGCGGTTCCGTTCGGTTCGCCGATGCGCCCAAAGGCCCCATCAAGCAGGCGCCTCAGACGGTCGATAGGACACGGGGAGAAACCCCGACCCGCTCCCTGAGAGGCATTCTTGGCCACCGGTCTCGACGCGCAACAGCAGCTCTTCTCCCGCAACCCGGACGACGGCCGAGCCTTCGAGACGCTCGAGGAGCATTTCTTTCTCGAGGGCGACTGGGAAGCGCTCTGCCGGATCTACCGCGAGCGCCTGGCGGCGCCCAGCGTCGAGCGCGATGACGACCTCCGAGGCCCGCTCCTATTCAGACTCGGCCAGATCCTCGAGGAGCGGCTACTCGACCTCCACGGTGCGACCGAGGCCTATTGGACGCTGGCCCGCATCGACCCGAGCAATCGTCCGGCACTGCGACAGCTTCGCGGCATTCACGAGCGCCGCGGCCAATGGGACATGGTGCTGCAGATCGCCGAGCTCGAGAGTGCGACCGACATGCCGCCCTACGAGCGCGCGGCCTTCGAGGCCGAGCTCGGACGGACCTGGCAGCACCATCTCCAGGATCCCGACGAGGCCGCTCGGGCCTTCACGCGCGCGCTCGAACACGATGCGGATTTTCCACCCGCACTCGAAGGCCTCGCCGAGATCCACAAGGAGGCTGGCCGCCTCTCGCAGGCAGCCGAGATCCTCGAACGACTGACCCGGCGACTCCGGGGCCCCGAGCGCGCTCCGGTCTGGATCACGCTCGGCGGCCTCTACGCGGGCGCACTCGAGAATCCGGAGCGCGCACGCGATTGCTTCGCCGCCGCGCTCGAGGACGATCCGTTCCAGACGCCGGCGGTCGAGTGGTCGCTCCTGCTCGCGACTGCCGAGGAAGACTGGCCCGCCGTCTCGGAGCTGCTCGAGAATCGCTTCGACCTCGCCGCCGGCGCACGCCATCGGGCTGCGATTGCGGTCGAGGCGAGCCAGATCCAGCTGAATCATCTCGACGCGCCCGCCAGCGCGCGCGCCTGGGCCGACCGCGCGCTCGAGCTCTGCGCCGACGAGCCGTCGGTGCTGCTGGCCGCGAGTGACGTTGAACGGCGCGACGGCGACCGGGACACGCTGCTCCAGCATCTCGACCAGCTGATCGAGGTGCTCGGCGATCGCACGCCGCGACCGATCCTGGTCGAGGCGGCGGAGCTCCACGCCGATTTCGGCCACACGGAGTCGGCGCTCGCCGCGCTCGAGCGGGCCGCCGGACAGGCGGGCAGCCAGGACGAACGGCTGCTGATGCTCCAGGCGCGTCTGCTGCGAGAGAGCGGCCAGAAACGCGAGCTCGCCGAAGTCCTCGAGACGCTCACCGCCCTCGGCGCCGACGCGGGACCCGGCCCCGATCCGGAACGAGCCGCCCGCCTGCGCGAGCTCGCAGTCCTGCAGGAAGAGGACCTCGCCGATCCGACCGCAGCGCGCGCCAGCTGGCAACGCGCCCACGAGCTCGAGCCCGGCAACCGAGCCGGATTCGAGGCGCTCGAGCGGATCTATCGCAAGGACGAGGACTGGACCGCGCTCCGGCGGCTGCTCGAAGCAGCGATCGCGAACGCGAGCGAGGCGCCTCCGCTCGAGTGGCCGATCCGCCTGGGCGATCTGCTGCTGGATCGATTCGACGACGCGGCGGGCGCGCGCCGACTCTACGAGTGCGCGATCGAGATCGATGGCGATGCCCCGGCGGCACTCGCTGGCTTGCGTCGAATCGCCGACGAGACCGACGATCCCGATCTCCTGCTCTCCCTCTGCGAACGCGAGGCGGCCGACTGCAACGACGCCGAGCGCTACGCGATGCTCGCGCAGAGCGTATTGCCGATCCTCGAAGGTCGTGAGGACTGGCAGGCGGCGCTCGATTGGGTGACGCGCTGGACCGCGCTCGATCCGCGCGCACGTGCGGCATTCGAGCGGCGAGCCGCGCTCGAGGCCCGACTCGAACGACCCGAGAAGCAGGCTGCCTCGCTCCGCGCCCTAGCCGACCTCGAGACCGGTGCCGCACGCGCCACCGCGCTCGAACGCGAGGCGGAGATCCACGTCACGCTCGGTGTAGAGGCGCGTGCGATCGATGCACTCGAAGAGGCCCATCGCGCCGACGCCAGCTCGACCCCGATCCTCTACGCGCTCTGCGAGCAGTATCGAAACACGCGCCGCCATACCGATCTCGCCCGTACGCTCCGCAGCCTGGCGGACGCCCTGGCAAGGGGCGAGCGCGCAGCCGTCCTCGACGAGCTCGCGTGCACGCTGCACGAATCGCTCGGGGACCTCGATACGGCGATCGTCGTTCGCTGGCAGCTCCTCGACGAGCCCGATGCGCCACCGGCCGCCGCCGAGCGACTCGAGGCGCTGCTCGAGAGTGCGGGTCGCTACGGCGAGCTGGTGCAGCTGCTCGAGGATCGCCGCCGTACGCTCGACGACGGCTCGACCGACGCCTTCGAGCTCGACCTGAGGCGGGGCAAGCTCCTGCTCGACGCCCTCGGCCATTGCGAGGAGGCGAGCGCACTCTTCGGACGCCTTCATTCCGAACGACCGGAATCGGAGGAGGTCGCCGACCTGCTGGAGCGGGCCCTGCGCAGCGGCGACGACGCGGGCGCGCTCTGCGTCTTCCTGGCCGAACGTGCGGCGGCCGAGGACGACGCGACGCGCCGTGCATCGCTGCTACTCGAGCGGGCCCGACTGAAAGAGGAGGTGCTCGGCGAGCCGCTCGAAGCCTGCGATCTCTACGAGAGCCTGCTGCGAGACGAGGCTGTCGATGCGGAGATCGCCGAGAGCGCTGGCCTCCGCTTCGAGAACCTGCTCGAATCGACTGCCCAATGGGAACGATTGCGAGACCGCCTCGACGAACGTGCGGACGGTCTGCCCGACGGCGAGCAGGCACTCCTACGCGAACGAATCGCGAGTCTCTGCCGCGAGCGCCTCCATGATCCGGCGGGCTGTGCCGCCCAGCTCGAACGCGTCGCCGAGCTCTCGAGCCATCGGCTCCACGTCTGGCAGCAGCTCGAAGAGCTCTACAGCCGCGAGCTCGATCGACCGGCCGACTGGCTGCGCGTGGTCGACGCCGAGCTGGCGAACGAACCCACGCGCGAACGCGAATTCACCTTGCGCGTCGCCGCGGCGCGCGTCTGTCTCGACGACGCCCGGCGCCCGACGGGATATGACGCGACTCTGGGCTACGCCCATTTCGAGCGTGTGCTCGAGCTCGACGCCGGCCATGCCGAGGCCTGCGAAGTGCTCGCCGCGCATTTCGAGCAAGCGGGTCGACACCAGGAAGCCGCGCGCGTGCTGACGGCACGCCTGGTCGCGGTCGAGGGCACCGACGACCCCAACCTGACCGACCTGCGTCTGCGGCTGGCCGCCCTGTTCGCGGGGCCACTCGAGGACGACGACCAGGCGCGTCCGCTGCTCGAGCAGGCACTCGCAAGCCGCGGCCCGGTTCAATCGGTCGCGGAGCCACTCGCGGCACTCTACGAGCGCAACGATGCACACGAGGCCATCTGCGAGCTGGCACGTGCCGTCGTCGAACACAACGGTGCGACCCCGGAACGGCGTGTCTGGCAGCTTCGGATCGCGCGGGCCGAGTGCGCCCAGGATCATCTCGAATCGGCCGCCGCCGCCTATCGTGCCGCACTCGTCGATTCGCCGGGCGACCGCGAAATCGAAGACGCCTTGATCGAGCTCTACGAGCGGCTCGGCGAACGCGATCGGTTGATCGACCTGCTCGAGGCACGCCTCGACACGGCGACGCCCACCGATCAGGTCGCGTTGCGTCTGCGCCTGGCGCGTATCTATGCAGGCACGTCGGCGAGCCCAGCGGCGAGTGGAGCGCCGGACGCGACCGTGCGCGCGCGCGAGGCACTCGCGCATCTGGAATGGATCCTCGACCATGAGCGCCTCACCGGACCCGACGACGACTGCGCCCAGGAGGCCATCGAGACCGCACTGCTGCTCAAGGAACACGTCGAGGAGCCCGAGCGACGCGTATCGCTCTTGTCGCGTGCGCTCGATCGCGACTGGCCTGCCGATCGTCGGGCCGACCTGCTCGAGCAGCGAGCGCGTATCCATGCCGACGAGCTCGACGACCCGGACCTCGCGGTCCAGAGTCTGCGCGAGGCCCTCGCCTTCGATCGCGACCGGGACGAGACGCGAACCGAGCTGAGGCGACAGCTCGAGCGACTCGAGCGCTGGCCGAGCGTGCTCGATTGTCTCTTCGAGCAAGCGACGCGGGAGGCGGGCGAGACGCGCATCGAGCGCCTCGAGGAAGCGGCCCGGATCGCGACGGAGAAGATCAATCCCGACGCCGCATTGCCCTGGCTGTCGCGACTGCGCGAGGAACGTCCCGAGGACCCGACGCTGTTGGCACGATTGGCCGAGGTCCATCGACGCGCCGGACGCTACGAGGCCGCGCTCAACGCCCTCGACGAGCAGCTCGCGCGCTCGATGGACGAAGCCGAGCAGGCGGCGATCGAGCGGGAGCGAGCCGAGATCCTCGAGCGCGACCTGCGCGCACCCGCTCGCGCGATCCAC
Source organism: Myxococcota bacterium (assembly GCA_965223565.1). Classification (GTDB taxonomy): domain Bacteria; phylum Myxococcota_A; class UBA9160; order UBA9160; family UBA4427; genus UBA4427. Next base: position 847,405 of record CBDCWV010000017.1, read on the forward strand.
GCCTACCAACGCGCACGTGCGCTGCGACCGGACGACAGCTCGATCCTCGTCGAGCTCGATCGCCTCTTCGAGCAGACCGATCGGCCACACGAACGCGCCGAGATCCTCGAAGCCCGGATCGCCGCCCTGCCGGAGCACGCGGCGAGCGAGCTGCGGCACGGGCTCGCTTCACTCTTCTGCGCCGAGCTGGCGCGACCGGAGCTCGCCGTTCCACATCTCGAAACGAACGTCGCCACCAGCCGCGGCGATGCAGCGGCCGAGATGGCCGCACTCGGCGCGCTGGACGCGGCCCTGCGCGCCTGCGGTCGCCTCGACGCCTGGATTCCGGTGGCCGAGCGCGAGCTCGAGCTGATCGCGAGCGATTCCGATCTACGCGAGAGCACGCCCGACGACTACACGCGCTACCTGCACCAGGAGCTCGCCAACGCCTATGACCGGCTGCGCGGCGATCCCGAGCGAGCCCTCTCCCATCTGCGTGCATTGCGTGACGACGCACGCAGCGCGGAGGAGGACGCCGGCGATCGCGCCTGGCGGTCGCGCCTGGCCGAGCAGCTCCACGATCTGCTGCGTCGCACGGGACGCCGCGTCGAGCTGGCTCGTGCCCTCGCCGAGGCGGCCGCGGAGGGCCACGCGGACGCAGACGCCTGGCTCGAGCTCGCCCGGTTGCGCGAGGACGTGCTGCTCGATCTGCCCGGAGCGCGCGAGGCCTTCGGCGAGGCGGCACGCGATCGCGACACCGAGCTCGAGGCACTGCGGGGCATGCGGCGGACGAGCGAGCGCCTGCGCGACTGGACGGCCTGCGCCGACGCACTCGAACGGGAATTGGCGCTCGAGGGCACCCTGGAGCGTCGCGAGCGGACGGCGATCGCGCGTCGCTTGGGGCAGGTTTGCTGGCATCACATGAGCGACGCCGCGCGCGCCGAGAATGCCTATCGTTCGGCACTCGAGCTCGACGCCAACGACCTCGACGCCCTGCGCGCATTGACGGAGATCAAGCGGGCCGGCGACGATCGCGCCGAGGCGATCGAGCTCTACGAGCGCGAGCTCGCGATCCTCGGCGACACGGACGACGAGACGGAACGAGCTCACCAGGTCTGGCTAGAGATCGCCGCATTGCTCGACGAGAGCGGCGACCGCTCCGACGAAGCGATCGACGCCTATCGCGCAGCCGCCGAGCTGCGGCGCCTCGGCGCGAGCGACGAGCTCGCCTACGCGCGCCTGCTCGAAGCGATCGGCGCGCGGGACGAGTTCTGCGAGGCGTTCGGACGCTGGTGCGATCGTGAGGACTCACCCGCCCGCGAAGCGGACCATCTCGAGCTCGCGCGCGCCGAGCTCGCGCGCGGGGAGACGACGGCGGCGCTGGCGCGTGCCGAACGCGCGACGGCGATCGCGCCGGAGTCGGCCGAGGCGTGGTCGTTGCTCGCCGCGCTCCTCGAGCAGTCGGAGCAGCCGACCCGAGCAGCCGACGCGTTCGAACGCGCGGCGGAGCACGCCACGGCCGAAGCCGCCGCGAGCCTCCACGTGCAGGCCGCGAACGCGATCGCCAGCGAAGATCTCGAACGCGCACATCGTGCGCTCCGCCGCGCGATCGAGCTCGACCCCGCCCTGCTCGACGCCCACCTGGCGCTCGTCCCGGTCACGAACGAGCTCGGTCAGCACGAGGAGACCCAGCGGGAGGCGGAAGCCAGCCTCGAGCTCGCGCTCGGCGCGGCGGAACCGATCGCCGACGAGCGACGACTGGAGATCGCCGTGCTCGGCGGTCGCGCCGCGCGCACGTGCGGCAATGGCGCCGCGAGTCGCCGCCTCTTTCAGGTCGCGCTCGACGTCGACCCCGATCACGTCGAAGCACTCGAGGGCGTGGCGCTCGCCGACTTCGAGGCCGAGGACTACGCCGCTGCGCGCGCCCCACTCGAACGACGCGTCGAGCTGCCCGGCGAGAATCCCGATCTGGCGCTGCACTCGATGATCATCGCCCGCGGCTTCGAGGCCGAGGAGCATTTCGATCGCGCCTGGACGCGCTACGAAGAGGCGCTCGAAGTCGATCCGAACCTCGAGTCGGCGCACGAGGGACTCGTCCGCGTGCACGAGCGTGCGGCACGTCCCGAGCAGGCCCAGGCGGCGCTCGAACGATGGTCCGCCGCCTCGACCGATGCCAAGACCCGTGCCCAGGCGGCCTTCCGTGCCGCCGAACACGCGATCGCCTCGGGCGATCGAGCGGCCGCGCTGCGCGATCTCGAGCGGGCGACCGAGAACGATCGGCTGCTCGCCGAAGCCTGGCTGCTGCGCTGCGAGCTGGTCGCGGAACGCGGTGCCGAAGCGGATACGCGGGAGATCTGCGACCGTGCGCTCGGCGCGATCGAGCCCGGGCCCCTGTCGGCGCGCATCTCGCTCCGTGCCGCCCGCCTCGCCGAGATCGCAGGCGATACACAGACCGCGCGCGAGCGATACGCCGAAGCGGCCCACTGGGATCCGCGTTCGACGGAAGCGGTGCTCTGTGAATCGCGACTCGCGCGCATGTCCGGTGATTGGGACGAGGCCGATGGCGTCTTGACGCGTTTTCTCGCGGCCCATCCCGATCCGACGAGCCCGACACTCGCGCACGTTCACCTCGAACGCGGCCGGCTCCTGGCCGGCCCACTCGAACGATGCGACCAGGCGATCGAAGCCTACGAGGCCGCGCTCGAGCTGCATCCGGAGCTCGGCGTCGCCCGAACCGCCCTGGCGGGTCTGCTCCTGAACTCCCCCGATCGGTGGCGCGAGGCGCTCGCGCTCCATCGCGCCATCCTCGCCGCTTCGCCGACGACGCCGGCGTCGTTGCGGGCGATCAGCCAGCTGGCCGAGCGACGCGACCAGCCTGAGCTCGTGGAGGGCGTCCTCGCCGTGCTGCGGGCGCTCGGTCAGGCTTCGCCGCAGGAATGCGACTCGGCGCCCAGTGCGTTCCGTTTCGCGATCCACCCTGGGCCGCCGATGGCGGAGCCCGAGGCCGAACGGCTGCGTCGACTCGCGCATCAGGTGAGCAGCGAGCTCGGTAGCGTGCTCACCGACCAGACCGACGAGCGACCCCGCAGTCCAGCTCCGGAAATCGACGAGATGCTCGCTCAGATCGTCGCGATCGAAGACGAGATCTCGGCGCCGGGTCTTTCGCGTCTGTCGCCCGACGAGCGATCGCGCCTCTTCTCGACGCTCGCCGCGATGTTCCTCGATCCGGGCGGCAACGGGCCCGAATCGCGTTTCCAGGAGCCGCTCGACGCGGCGCTCGGTCGCTGGACGCGACGCAAGGCACGGCGCATCGTCGAGGAGACCACGCTCGCGGCGATCGAGTCGGTCGATCAGCAGGCCTTCGGTGTCGAGCTTCGAGCAATGGCGGCCGCCCAGGTGATCGATCGAAACGGCGGCGATCTGCGATCCGCACTTCGGGCACTGCTCGTGCTCGAGGACGCCTGTCCGGCGGAGAACGACTTCAAGGGCAGCGAACTCGGTCCGCTCGCGGCCGAGTGCGAACCCGCGCGACGACTGCTCGCGCGAATCACGACGCTCCTCTGTGACCGTCTGGAACAGAGGGGCTGACGAGGCGAGAGCATGGCACCACCGCAACCCCGTCGTACGACCAAGAACACGCGCAAACACCGACGCATGACGGTTCGCATGCTGGTCGACTATCAGGCCAAGGGCGGCATCCACTGCGACTACGCGACGACGCTCGGTGCCGGCGGCATGTTCCTCCAGACCGAGCTGTCGATGTCACGCGGCGATATCGTGAAGGTGCGCTTCCGGATTCCCGGTGGCGAGGAGCTGCACGAGCTCGAGGCCCGGGTCACCTGGTCCCACGATGCCCGCACGGAGCCGGACGGCAGCGTGCGCATGCCGGGCGTGGGTCTTCAGTTCACGGACCCGACCCTGACCGCGCCGCTCGCGCGCGAGCTCGAGGACTACGAGGGCTGAGCCCCCGCGCGGCGCCGAGTCGCTTCGTGCGGCAGACTGCGCGCGGCCGGGATCGTCTCGACGCGGCTGGCGAGCGTACGCACGAGTTGGTGATGCAGCATGTGCCCACCGCGCTCGACGCGCACATGCGCGGCCAGCGGCGCGCCGAGCAACGCCAGATCGCCGATCAGGTCGACGACCTTGTGGCGCACGAATTCGTCGGGAAAGCGCAATCCGTCGGGATTCATGACGCGTCGTTCGCCGAGGACGATCGTGTTGGCGAGACCTCCGCCCCGCGCCAGACCCTCGGCGTGCAACGCCTCGACCTCCGACATGAAGCCGAAGGTTCGCGCCCGGGAGAGCGCACGCTCGAAGACGCTCGCATCGAGCTCCGGGATCTCGAGCGTCTGCCGGCCGATCTCGGGATGATCGAAGTCGATCGCATAGCCGATCCGCAGCCGGTCGCAGGGCTCGGCCCGGATCCATCGCTCGCCGTCGCGGATCTCGATCGTCTCGCGCAGGTGTAGCGTGCGGCGCGGCAGGACCTGCGCGACGCGCCCGGCGCGGTACAGGACCTCGAGCAGCGGCTCCGCGCTGCCGTCGAAGATCGGCACCTCGGGACCGTCGAGCTCGATCCGCAGATTGTCGATGGCGAGTGCGTAGAGCGTCGCCAGCAGATGCTCGACGGTCGAGACACCCGTTGCGAGTCCGGACACATTGGACGCGTCGGATGTCGGGGCAACGAGCGTCGTGGCACGCGCGTGCGATTGGAGCGAGGCGACGCGGGCGGGAATCTCCACGGTGCGTCGCAGTCCCGCCGCCGAATCGACGCGCTCGGATTCGCGTCCCTCGCGCGCGCCCTCGGCCGTTCGGACGAAGACGATCCCGCGGTCGGGCTCGGCGGGCGAGAACGTCAGTCGAACCCGGGCGCCGCTGTGGAGGCCGACTCCGGCGATCTCGACCCGACGCGCAATCGTCGCCTGCTCCACCCCGTCTCCCGCTCGGTCGGCCGACTCGGCGATTGCCGGGCGCGGCGCACCACCGCACGAGCGTAGCGTGTCGCCCGACGATCCGGCCGAAGCCCGAAGGCGCCTGCGCTGAGGTGCTGGCGGCCCCTACTCGGAGCGATCGAGTCCGACGGCGGTCATCAGTGAGCTCCTCACCTCGGCCAGGATCTCGCGCGCCGACTGATAGCGATTCGCCGGGTCCTTCTGCAGACACCGATCGACGATATGCGAGAGCGTCTCGGGTAGGTCCGGCCGCAGATCGTGCACGGTCGGGGGCGCCGTGTGCACGTGGTGGTAGGGAATATTCCCCTCCTTGAAGGGCACCGTCCCGGTCGCCATCTCGAAGACGGCGACGCCGAGCGAGTAGATGTCGGTCCGATGGTCGACGTTCTTACCGAGCGTCTGCTCCGGGCTCATGTAGTAGGGCGTGCCTGCGACGACCGTCGTGTGGTTGCGCGCCTCCTCGACGACCTTGGCGAGGCCGAAGTCCATCAGCTTGGCCTTCTTGTCGCGAGTCCACATGGCATTCGCCGGCTTGATGTCGCGATGGACGACCTTCTTCTCGTGCGCGTAGGCGAGGGCCTCGCTGATCTGCATCAATACGTGCAGGACACCCGACGGCGAGATCGGGCCACGCCGACGCAGAATCTCCTTGAGCGTCGTTCCCTCGACGTACTCCATCGCGATGTAGTAGTGGCCCTGCTGCTCGCCGGTATCGTAGACCGTCACGATATTCGGATGATTGAGCTTGGCGGCGGCCTGCGCTTCGCGCATGAAGTTCTGGATCGCCTGCGGATTCTCGGTAAACGCCTGGGGCAGGACCTTGAAGGCGACGAGGCGGTCGAGCTTGGTGTCCTGGGCCTTGTAGACGATGCCCATACCCCCGCGACCGAGCTCGCCGATGATCTTGTAGCGATGGCTGTCCTCGGACCGGTCCGCGCCCACGACCGCAGCGCCCTCCGCGGCCTCCCCCCCTTGCTTCGCAGGCGCCTTCCCCTCCGCCAGCTTCGCCCGCGCGGCAGCCAGCCGTTGCTCGACGTCGGCATAGCGATAGTCGAAGGCCAGGACCTTCTCGAAGATCTCGACCGCCTCTCGGAACTTGCCGTCGTCGTGGTAGATCGAACCGAGCCGGTAGTGGCTCTCGACGCTCTCGCGCGTCAGCTCGGCATCGCCGATCGCCTGCTGGAGCTTCGTGATCGCCACCCGAAGCTGGCCGCGCGCGGCGAAGATCTCTCCGAGAATCGCCGCGGCGCGCGGAAAGTCGACGTCCTCGTGCGGCACCTTCTGCAGCGCGATGATCGCCTCTTCGTCGAGCTCGTGCTGGTGGTAGGTCTCGCCGGCGCGCAGGAAATCGCCCGCCATCTCGAGCAGCTCGGCCTCGCGCGCGGGCTTGCCCGCGAGTGCGAAGCACTCGGCTGCCTCGGTGAAGCGGCCCGCTCGCTCGAAGGCGTCGCCGGCACGCTCGCGATCGCCCGCCAGCTGGAACATCTCGGCCGCCTGTGCGAATCCGTTATGCGCTTCGTAGCAACGGCCGGCGTCCTCGTAGCGTTCGAGGCTGCGATAGAGATCGCCCGCCTCCATGTACTCTCCGGCCTCTTCGAGCAGCCCCGCCGCACGCTCGCTCTCGCCGGCGTCACGTAGATGCTGACCGAGGATGCGCGAAGCGTCCTCGACCTGTCCCGCCTCACGCAGCGCCTCGGCCGCGCGCTCGACCTCGCCCGCCTGCCGGAAATGGTCGGCCGCCGCAGCGTGGTCACCAAGCAGCCAGGAGACCTCACCCGCCTCGGCAGCGCAGCCGCCGCGAACGAATATCTCGAGCGCCTTCTCGGGCTCCTCGGCCTTGAGGAAGAGCTTGCCCGCCTGCCGGACGAGCTTGGCGATCTCGGCGGCGCGTTTCGGGTCGTGGCTCGAGCCGCCGCCCTCCTCGACGAAGACGGTCTCGAGACATTGCGCGGCGAGTCGCCAGTCCTGGCATTTCACGTACATCGCGGCGGCGTGGCGCATGAAGTCCGTCTCGCGATAGCAGTGTGCGGCCTCGCGAAAATTGCCCGCCTTCTCGAACATCTCCGCAGCGACGCTCTTGTGGCCGCATTTCAGGTAGCAGTCGGCGGCCTTGGCCCACTCCTCCTGCTGACCGAAGATCGACCCCGCGGCCTCGAAATTCTCACCCTGCAGGTGGAGCTCGGCGGACTCGACGAAGCGGTTCTGGTCGTGTCGGATCTCGGCGGCGCGCACGAACTCGCCCGCCTCGATGAAATAGTCCGCGGCCTCGTCGTAGAGCTCGTGACTCCAGAGCAGATCCGCCGCCTCGAGGATCTCGCCCTGCTTCTTGAGCGCCCTGGCCTGCTTCGAGACCTTCTTCGTGAGGCGCTTGTCGAGCGCGCTGCTCGCGTCCTCGCCTTCCTCGTCGCGGTCGGGGGCTGCCGCCGGCAGCGCGTTGCCGCGGCCGATCAGTCCGAGACTGACACCGAGCAGAACGAGTCCGATCGGCAGCAGCACGAAACGAAGCACGCTCTCGGCGACCGTCTCCTCGACGCGGGCCGCGAAATTCCGCGGTAGGTCGAGGCCCTGGTCGATCGCCGCGCGACTGACGCTCTCGAGCGCGCGCCGCAGCTGAATGGTCAGGTCGAGATCGCCCGCGTAGCCCGCCAGGAGCGCGAAGGCACCGAGCACGAGCGCGACGAGCGCGAACGGGAGCGAAAGGAGGCGGACCAGGATGCGCACGGTTCGAATTCACTCTTGGCTCCGGTCGCACGCTAAGGCACCGGACCGCTCGGACATCGGACAGGGTCCATCGCGGGCCGGTCCACCCGGACCGACGCGCGATCGTCTGAGCCCAATCTATCGGTCGATCGGGCGGCCGATCTGAGTCCCGCTCGGGCTCGTAGGCCGGCGGCCGACGGCTCGTTTATGCTCCCGCCGTGACACGGCACCCCTCCCGGACGGCTCGTTCGCAAAGCGCACGCAATCGACTCTCCACGACCGGGGCCCGCGTCTTCGCGCTGGTCCTGGCCGCGCTCACGACCGCATCGGATCCGATCGAGGGCTGGGCACAGCAGCAGGCTGGGGATCCCTTCACGGTCCACCGCCACGAGATTCCGGGCCTGATCCATCAGGTCTGGCCGATGCAGGTCGGTCCCTGCGAGCGCGATGCCGGTGACCTGCTCGTCTTGTCGACGAAGGGCGGCGCGCCCGATCAGGAGAAATGGCTGACCTGGATGCCCTGTGGGGCCGCGCTGCGGCCGGGGGATGCGGCGATCCTGCGTCGCCGCATTCGCGACGAAGCCGTCGCCATCGACGTCGCCCGGCTACCCGGTCGCTCGGGTCCGCAGCTCGTGAGCGTGCACGCCCGGGGCCTCGAGATCGAGTCGCTCGCGGGTAGCGAGGCGCCGCGTACGATCGCGGTCCCGGGCGGCCTGCCCCTTCCGCCACGCCCATGGGAGATCGCGCGCCTCGAGGTCGTGGCCGATTGGGAGGCCCGCGGAGCCGCGAGCGCGCTCGTCCCCGGGCTGCAAGGCGGCTGGCTGATCGACCTCGTTACGGGCGTTGCCCGACCGATCGAGATGCCCGTCTACGCGAGCTATCGGACCTGGATGCCCCACCTGCCCGCGACGGTCTGGAAGTGGATGTTGCAGGACGTGACCTGGCCGGCGCTCGAGCGCGCCGACGACAACGGCGACGGCCGCCCCGATCTGTTCGCGCTCTCGCGCTATGCGATCGCCATCTACCACGCCAGCGCCGAAGGCCTGCCCCGCACACCGAGTCGAACACTGCGGCTCACACCCTTCGACGAGGAGACGGAGCGCAGCCACGAGTCGACGGGCAACAGCTATTTCGCCCGCGATCTCGACGGGGACGGTCGCGCCGATCTGCTCCTGAGCACGATCGGCGGCGGGCTGACCGATGGGAGGTCGACGACCCGGGTCTATCTGGGTCGTGAGGGTGGCGTCTCGGTCGCCGGCCCGCCCGACGCCACGCGCCAGCTGGCGGGCGGGTTCTCCGGCTTCACGTTCGTCGATCTCGAGGGCGATGGCCGCCCGGAGATGCTCGAGACGAGCCTCGAGTTCGGCGTGCTGCAGATCGTCCGAGTGCTGGTGACGCGACGGGCCGAGGCGCGAATCCGCATCCTCGCGCTCGATCCCGAAGGTGACGACGGCACGCGCACGCTCTTCGAGGACGATTTCACCTTCCAGCTCGACTTCGGCGAGAACAGCGTGCGCGGTCTCGTGCCGACGCTCGGCGATTGGAATGGCGACGGACTGCTGGATTTCTACGTCAATCGCGGCGCCGGCGAGATCCGCTTTCGGCTGGGCCAGGTCGAGCCCGGCAAGCCCCGCTTCGGCTCGGCCGTGGGGCGGCAACCGGTGCCGCTGCCGGGGGGCGAGAGCCGCGTTGCCGATCTCGACGGCGACGGACTCGACGAGATCATCGCCTTCAACGACCGTGACCCGGCACTACCACTGGTCGTCTTCGGCAATCGCGGCGCCCTACCCGGTACGGAGCGGCCGGACGCGGCCGGCGTGGTCGAGCGCTAGCGGGCGTCGGGCGTCCGGCGATGTTGGGCGACGTCAGGCGGTGAAGGGCACCCCGAGGTGGCTGAAGGCCCGCTCCGTCGCCACTCGCCCCCTCGGCGTCCGGGTCAGGAATCCGCAATGAATCAGGTAGGGTTCGACCACATCTTCGAGTGTTCCCTTGTCCTCGCCGACGGCCGCGGCGAGCGTCTCGAGCCCGACCGGACCGCCCGCGAATTTCTCGACCAGCGTCGACAGGAAGGCTCGATCGAGCCCATCGAAGCCGGCCTCGTCGACGTCGAGGCGGCCGAGCGCGAAGCGGGCCGTATCGAGCAACACGCGCCGCGCATCGCCGTCACGCACGGCCGAGAAATCGCGCACGCGCCGCAGCAACCGATTCGCGATCCGCGGCGTTCCACGCGCGCGGCGCGCGATCTCGAGTGCCGCCTTCGGCTCGATCGCGGCGCCGAGCAGCCCGCCCGAGCGCACGACGATCTGCTCGAGGTCGGCGATCGGGTAGTACTCGAGGCGCGCCGACCAGCCGAAGCGATCGCGCAGCGGCGAGGTCAGCAGCCCGGCGCGGGTCGTTGCGCCGACCAGCGTGAAACGCGGTAGATCGAGCCGAATCGAGCGTGCGGTCGGCCCCTCGCCGATCATCAGATCCAGCTGGAAATCCTCCATCGCGGGATAGAGGATCTCCTCGACCGAGGGCGAGAGGCGGTGGATCTCGTCGATGAAGAGGACGTCGCCCGCCTCGAGATTCGAGAGCAACGCCGCCAGATCGCCGGGTCGCTCGATCGCCGGGCCGCTGGTGGCGCGAAACTGCGCGCCGAGCTCCGCGGCGACGATGCGTGCGAGCGAGGTCTTGCCGAGCCCGGGCGGGCCGTGAAAGAGCACGTGATCGAGTGGCTCGCCCCGCTCACGGGCGGCGCGAACGAATACGCTCAGATTCTCCCGCAGCCGGGGCTGACCGATCATCTCGCCGAGATTCTGCGGGCGAAGCGACTCCTCCGCGCTGCGCTCGTCGGGTCGCCCCGCCGGCTCGATCTCGCCCCGGCCCATCTGCTCACGCGCTTCGATTCGCTCCACGTCGTCTCCTTCCAACCCGGCCGCGACTCAGGCGAGCTGGCGCAGCGCCAGGCGAATCAGCTCTTCGAGACCTGCGCCCTCGGGCGCCTCTTTGAGCGCCGATTCGACGACGCGTTCGGCCTGACTGCGCGGGTAGCCGAGATTGACGAGCGCCGACAGCAGCTCGTCGTCGGGGTCGCTCCGCTCGAAGAGCGTGGCAGCGCCACTCGCCCCAGCGTCACCCAGGCGACCCGTCAGCTTCTCGGCCTCGTCGCGCAGCTCGACGGCGATCCGCTCGGCCAGCTTCGGCCCGACACCCGGTGCCTTGCGCAGGCCTTTGGCGTCGGCCTCGCGCAGCAGGCGGAGCAGGCGCTCGGGCTCCATGCCCGACAGGATCGACTGAGCGAGCCGCGGCCCCACGCGACTGGCCTTCAAGAGCAGCTGAAAGAGCTCCTTCTCGAGCGGCTGGGCGAAGCCGAAGAGCTGGATCGCATCCTCGCGAACCGCCGTGTGCACGAGCAACGAGACCGTCTTCCCTACGTCGGGCAGGCGCTCGAACGTCGACAGCGGCACCGCCAGCTCGTAGCCCACGCCGCGCACGTCGAGCACGATGCGTGTCGGCGCCTTCTCGCGCAGGCTTCCCTCGAGCCAGGCGATCATCGCAGCCTCCCCTCGACCAGCCGCGTCATCGCCCGCCGCCGATTGCGCCCGCGCGGCGCGAGGGGGAGGTCCGCCAGCACGCCCGCTTGAGCGTGACAGAGGGCGAGGGCGAGGGCATCGGCCGCATCGGTCGGAGGCCGCGTCTCGAGGCCGAGCAGACGTGCGACCATGGCCTGCACCTGACGCTTGTCGGCCGCGCCGCTACCGGCGATCGCCTGCTTCGCCTCGCGCGCGGCCACCTCGACGGCCCGCACGCCTGACGCACCGAGGCAGGCGAGTAGCGCACCCCGCGCCTGACCGAGCACGAGCGCCGAGTGCGGATTGGACGCCATGAAGACACGTTCGACGACCGCGACCTCGGGCCGGTAGCGGTCGATCAGATCCGCGAGCCCCGCGTGCAGGAAGTGCAGGCGCTCGGCCAGATTGACGTCGGCCGGCGGACGCAGCACACCATGGTCGAGGTGGACGAGGCGGCGCCCCGTCCCTTCGACCAGGCCGAAGCCCGTCGCACTCGAGCCAGGATCCACCCCCAGGATCCGCATGCTCACCCCTCTCCCGTCTCTCCCGTCGCCCACGACCGCCCGCCGGTGCCAGCCGGTGCGGCTTCGAAGCCTTCACCCTTGCGTCGGGGGATCGACCCGACGCATCAGGCGAATTGCTCGAGCTCCTTCTCGGCGATGTCGAAATTCGCGTAGAAGTTCTGCACATCATCCAGGTCTTCGAGCGTATCCGCCAGCCGCAGCATCTGCTCCGCCTGCTTGCCCGTCAGCTCGACGGTCGTCGAGGGCTGCATCGTGAGCTCCGCCGAGACCGGCTCGAAGCCCGCTGCGGCCAGCGCGGTCTGGACGGCGTGGAACTCCGTCGCCCCGGTCACGACCTCGCAGCTGCCCTCTCCCTCCACGACGTCCTCGGCCCCCGCCTCGAGCGCTGCCTCGAGCAAGGCGTCGCCGTCGAGATCCTCGCCCTCGAAGAGCAGCAGCCCGCGCTTGTCGAAGAGATACGCGACACAGCCGGAGGCACCGAGATTGCCGCCGTGTTTGGACAGGACGTGGCGCACGTCACCGACGGTCCGGTTCTTGTTGTCCGACAGCGTCTCGATCAGGATCGCCGTCCCGCCCGGCCCGTAGCCCTCGTAGACGGCCTCCTCGAAGGCCTCCCCATCGCTCCCGCCGGCACCCTTCGCGATCGCCCGCTGGATATTGTCCTTGGGCATATTCGCCTGCTTGGCCTTGTCGACGACCAGGCGCAGGCGCGGATTCGCGTCGGGATCGGCGCCGCCGATCCGGGCGGCCGTCTGCAGCTCACGGATCAGCTTGGTGAAGATCTTGCCGCGCTTGGCGTCGAGCGCGCCCTTCTTGCGCTTGATCGTCGACCATTTCGAATGACCGCTCATGGCTTTTCGGATGCTCCGTCGTGTCGGATGGCGGGACGGGCGCCATCTGCCGCGCCAGCGCCGGAGTAGCACAGGGGCCCGCCCACGAGCCATCTGGCGGCGCTTCGGGCGGGTTCAGTCGGGCCCGGACCCGGCCGATACGCGGGGGGTACTGCTGAGCCTCGCGTTGCCCCCGGAGGGCAAGCGGTGCTCGGACCGCAGGACGATCGATCGAAGGCCGTGACGGAGGCGCCGCCTCCCGCCAGGACGATCGAGTCGCCGAGGAGTAGCCGTCATGGCGGAGATCGCCGTTGGAATCGATCTGGGCACGAGCAACACGTGCGTCTCGATGATGCGCGGTGGCGAGGTCAAGGTCCTCGACAACGCCTTCGGCGAACGGACCTCGGCGAGCGTCGTGCATTTCCACGAGGACGGCAGCGTCGAGGTCGGCAACTCGGCCAAGGCCAAGGTCATCCACGCGCCGGCCCAGACCGTCAGCTCCGCCAAGCGCTTGATCGGCCGCTACTACTTCTCCGAGGAAGTCAAGAAGGCGCAGGCGATCTACGCCTACGAGATCGTCGAAGCACCGAATCACGGTGTCCGGATCGAGATCCGCGACGAGGAGTTCTCGCTGCCCGAAATCTCGGCCATGGTCCTGCGTGAGATGAAGCAGATCGCCGAGAGCCACGCCGGCGAACCCGTTACCAAGGCGGTCATCACCGTGCCCGCCTACTTCAACGACAATCAGCGTCAGGCGACGAAGGATGCCGGTCGGATCGCCGGCCTCGAGGTGCTCCGCATCCTGAACGAGCCGACTGCGGCCGCCCTCGCCTACGGCTTCGGCATGGGACTCAACCAACGGGTCGCCGTCTACGACCTCGGTGGCGGTACGTTCGATATCTCGGTCCTCGAGATCGGCAAGGACATCTTCGAAGTCCTGGCGACGTGTGGCGACACCTTCCTCGGCGGCGACGACTTCGACGATCGCATCATGGACCTGCTCGCAGACGAGTTCGTCGCCAAACACGGCGTCAACCCTCGCAACGATCCCTACGCCTTCGAGCGGCTGCGACTCGCCGCCGAGAACGCCAAGAAGCAGCTCTCGATCGACGAGGAGGTCACGGTCACGATCGAAGAGGTGCTGCAGAATAGTCAAGGCGACTTCCTCGGCCTCGAGCGCACGATCAGCCGCTCGGAGTTTGCGACCCTGGTCCAGGACCTGATCATGCGGACCTTCAAGGTCTGCGACGAGGCGCTCCAGCAGTCGGATCTCACCGTGCGTGATCTGGATGGCGTGATCCTCGTCGGCGGCCCGACGCGACTACCCGTGATCCGCGAAGCGGTCACGCACTATTTCCAGCAGGAGCCTCGCGTCGACGTCGACCCGGACGAGGTCGTCTCGATGGGTGCGGCGATCCATGCGGCCTCGCTGGTGGGCGAAGCCCAGGACTCGATGCTGCTGGACGTCACGCCGCTCGACCTGCGCATCGGCGTGGCCGGCGGCCTCGCGGAGCCGGTGATCGAACGCAATACGCCGGTACCGATCGAGCAGACACGCACGTTCACGACGTTCCAGGACCATCAGGAGTCGGTCCAGATCCGCGTCTACCAGGGCGACCATCGCCAGGCCGAAGCGAACGCCCTGCTCGGTCAATTCGAGTTCTCGGGCTTCGAGAAGGGCCTGCGCGCGGACGTAAAGATCGACGTCACGTTCGAGATCGACGCCGACGGGATCGTCAACGTGACCGCTTCGGACCAGGCCACCGGACAGGAGGCTTCGACCCAGATCACGCTCTCCTCCGGCCTGGGTGACGAGCAGATCGAGCAGCTGATCGAGCAGGATGTCGCGGGACGCGTGGCGACCGCGACGAGCCCGAGCCCCACACCCGGAGCAGCCGAAGGCCCGGCGGCAGCCCAGGAGCTCGCGATGCCGCTCACGCCTCCGATCGAAGGCGCCGTCGAGGACGTGGCCGGGGGTCCCGACCTCGAGACCGGAATCGATCCCAGCCTCGACCCGAGCGATCTCGGCGCCGACCTCGACCTGATCGACGACGAAGAGCTGATCCAGCTGACCCAGGAAGCGAAGCCGGGGCTGCTCGGCGGCGCGGACGACGTCGGACTCGGTGATGCCGGAGAGGCCGCCGACGCAAGCGAAGACGACGGCTTCTTCGACACGAACGTGAATGATCTCTCCGCACCTGCCATCGAGATCGAGCTCACCGACGAACAGGAGAACTAGGCCTCGATGAGCACGGCCATCGATCCCCTCGAGATCTCGGCGCTCGCCAAGATCATGGATGAGCTCGACTACTATCAGCTGCTGAACGTCGATCCGAAGGCCACGTCCGCCGAGATCCGACGCGCCTTCCACGCCTCGTCCCGCAGCTTCCACCCCGACGCCAACCGCGCGCTCGACGCGGAGCTGCTCGCCCACTGCAGCCGGATCTCGAAACGCATGACCGAGGCCTATTGCGTGCTACGCGATGCGCGCCGGCGCAAAGCCTATGACGCCCGGCGCGACGAAGGAGCCTCGCTGCGCATCCAGCTCGCCGAGGCGAAGAGCGCGCACGTCGAACGACGCAAGGCCGAGTGCCGCGGCGCTACGGCTCAGGGTCGCCAGTTCCATGCGAAGGCCGAGACCGAGATCAAGCGCGGCAATCTCACCCTTGCGCTGCAACACCTCCAGATGGCGCTGACCTTCGAGCCCGCCAACGACGGATTCAAGTCGATGATCGCGGAGATCCGGGAGCGGCAATCGCTCCGATCCTGACCCGTGGCGCAGCCAGCTGCTAACCTGCCGCGCAATATGTTGCTCCAAGCGACCCGTCCGCGCCGTCCGCCCGGCATCACAGTCCTCGCATTCCTGACGCTTCTCTGCTCGGCGAGCCTGCTGTCCTGCGCGAACGACGATGCGCAGCCGGGCGATTCGCAAATCGACGCGGCGGGGGCCAGCGAGACCGGGGACGCGCGACCCGCTACGAATCTCACAGGCCACGACGTCGAGAAGGCCAACGGCCGCCGCGCCTCGAGAGCCAGCAAACAAGCAGAGCACGCGCCGCGAAGCCCGCACGAGCGGCCCATCCCCGCCTTCTCGGGCATGACGCTCGCAGGGACCCGGCTCTCGATGCGCGACCTGCTCGGCGCACGCACCGTGCTCGTCTTCTTCAATCCCGAAGTCGCGGGGGCCGAGGCCCTCGTCGGCGCCGTCGACGATCTGGCACCGCTCGCGGGCGATCACAACTTCCAGCTCGTCGGGATCGGGATCGGTTCAGACGGCACGCGGCTCGCGCGCTTCGCCAAGGAGCAAGCGCTCGCCTTCCCGATCGTCGACGACAGCGGGGGCCAGATCACGCAGCAGCTGGGCCTGCGCACGCCGCTCGCCCTGATCGGCGTCGATGGCGAGGGCTACATGAGCTTCGGCATGGGCAACTTCCCGAAAGACGCGGACCTGGCGGCGATCGTGGACGATCAGCTGCGTGAACACCTACGACTCCCGAGAGCGGACGCGGGACGCGCCAGCGAGGGGGCGCTCTACGCCTATCCGAAGGCGCCCGAGCTCGGCGTCGTCGCGATGACGGGCGGCGCGACGCTCGAGACCGCCGAGCTGGCCGGACGCGCCGCGATCGTGATCTTCTTCCTGCATACCTGCCCCCACTGCCACAAGGCGCTCGCCGCGATCGAGCAGACGCTCGCCAAGCTACCGGGGGACAAGAAGCCGCGACTGGTTGCGATCTCGCTCCAGAACGCGCCGAGCGCGGTCCGCAGATCCCTCGCCGATCTCGATCTCGACTTCTTCGACCCCTACGTCGATCCGGGTGAGAAGGCGAGCGAACGCTGGGGCGTGACGGGCGGCGTACCCGTCGTCTCGGTCCTCGATGCCGAGGGTCGCATCCTCCACCGCAGCCAGGGCTGGAACGAGAAGCGCGACCCCGGCATGTTGCAGATGCAGGTCGCCCGGGCCGCCGGCGCGCGGGTGCCGATGTTGCTCGACCCGACCGGCTTCAGCGGCAATGACGTCTGCGGAACCTGTCACGCGCAGGAGTTCGCGACCTGGCAGTTCACGCAACACGCGACCGCCTTCGACACGCTCGTCACCCATTCGGCGGATCGACGCACCGACTGCGTCGGCTGTCACGTCGTCGGCTTCGAGCAGACTGGCGGCTACGACATCCAACGCCGACCGGCCCACCTCGAGAACGTCGGCTGCGAGTCGTGCCATGGACGCGGCGGTCCGCACCTCAGTCCCGGCTTCGTTCCACCCGGAGAATCCGACCAGGAACGCTACGCGGAGATCTGTGCCACCTGCCACAACCCCACCCACTCGCTCGGCTTCGAGTTCGGGACCTTCCATCCGCGCGTCTCCCACGACAGGATCGCCAGTCTGTCGAACGCCGAACGGGCCGACCTGCTCGAAGGCGGCGGCCCGAGCCGTGACCTGTTGCCCACGAAGGCTGATTTCGTCGGGTCGGATCGCTGTCAGAGCTGCCATACCAAGGAGTTCGAGACCTGGCAGGCGAGCCCGCACGCTGGAGCCTTCGCGACGCTCGAAGCGTCGGACAAGGCGAACGACGCCGAATGCCTCGCCTGTCACACGACTGCCTTCGGAAGGCCGGGCGGCTTCGCGATCGAGGAGCCGCTCACGACCCAAGCTGATTTCGCCAGGGTCGGCTGCGAGTCCTGCCACGGGCCGGGCGGCGACCACGTCGGTGAGAACGCGCGCCGGGTCGGCACGATCCTCTCCCTCGGCGACAAATGCGACTCCTGCGTGATCCTCAAGATCTGCGGCAGCTGCCACGACGACGCGAACGACCCAGGCTTCGAGTTCGAAGTCGAGGCCCGCATCGAGGCCCAGCGCCACGGCACGATCGAGGCGGCCGCGACCCGCGACGCGGAGCCTCCCGTGCCCACCACCGGTTCGACCGACGCCGGCTGAGAGAGACGACATGGTCGCTGAACCCGACGCAGAACCAGCGCGGCTCGAGTCGAACCGCGACGTCCCGGCAGCACGAGGCGACGACGAGACGCGATCACTCGTGGCTTCGGCGGGGGCGCTCGTCCGCGAGCTCGTCGAAGAGGACGTCTGCGAGTTCGACCGCCTCGAGCCGGCGACCCCGCCGGCGGCGGCGTTCGGCCAGCCAGAAGACCCACGGCACATCGCGGCGACCACGACGCCCGCGGCCTCCGTCCCGATCCACGACGCGCCTCCGGAGGCGGACGAGGCGAGGCCCGACTGGCGCGAGGGTCCCGCACCCGGCCTGGACGAAGTGCGCGCGACCCTCGGCGACTGCCACCGCTGCGCGCTCTGCGAGGGGCGCTCGAAGATCGTCTTCGGCGACGGCAATCCAGCGGCCGACCTGATGTTCATCGGCGAGGGCCCCGGGGAGCAGGAGGACCGACGCGGCCTCCCCTTCGTCGGCCGTGCCGGCGAGCTGTTGACGCAGATGATCGAGAAGGGAATCGGCCTGTCGCGCAGCGAGGTCTACATCTGCAACATCGTGAAGTGTCGCCCGCCCCGCAATCGCACTCCGCTTCCCCCCGAAGTCAGCGCCTGCCGTCCCTTTCTAGACGGACAGATCCGAGCCGTCGCGCCGAAGGTGATCGTCACACTCGGCAAGCCCGCAGCGAGTCTGCTGCTG
The DNA here is from genome assembly GCA_965223565.1 of Myxococcota bacterium. Taxonomy (GTDB): domain Bacteria; phylum Myxococcota_A; class UBA9160; order UBA9160; family UBA4427; genus UBA4427. The sequence goes on from CBDCWV010000017.1 coordinate 865,580, forward strand.
GATCGTGAGGTGGCCATCACGAGACTGCGTGGCACCTGGCAGACCTATCAGGGGATCCCGCTGATGCCCACCCTGCATCCCGCCTACGTCCTGCGCCAATACACGCCGGAGAATCGGCGCGCCGTCTGGCAGGATCTACAGGCCGCACTCGAACGCAGTCGCGAATGAGCAGGCCCGAGCGGAGCGATTCGTCCACGAGCACCCGAGCGACGCCGTCCGACGGCCGATTCGAGTGCGGCGTGATCCTGCATCCGGCCGGCCATACCCGTTCCCCGGCGATGCACCGCGCGGCCTATCAGGCACTCGGTCTCGACGGGGAGTATCACGCCTACGACGTGCCGCCCGATTCGCTCGCGGACCGAATGGCGACGCTCCGCGCGAGGGGGGTGCACCAGCTGGCGGTGTCGATCCCGCACAAGACGACGATCATGCCCTTCGCCGATGAGGTCGAAGACGTCGCGCGCGAGATCGGCGCGGTCAACACGATCACCCGCGTGGCCGAACGATTCGTGGCGACGAATACGGATTGGATCGGCGCCCTGCGCGCGCTCGAGCGGATCGCGCCGATTCGCGGCAAGCGTGCCGCCGTGCTCGGCGCGGGTGGAACCGCCCGCGCGGTCGTCTATGCGCTACGACGGCGCGAGTGCCGCGTGAGCGTGCTGAATCGAACCCGGGCGCGGGCGGAGGAGATCGTCCGAACGCTCGGCGCCGAGCGCGCCGGCGACCTCGATGACCTCCGACGGCTCGAGCCGGAGATCGTCGTCAACACGACGAGCGTCGGGCTGGGCGAGCGTCGATCGCCCGTCGCAGCCAACGCGTTCCGGCCGGGTCAGATCGTCCTCGATGTCGTGTACGCACCGGAGCGGACGCAGCTACGAGAAGACGCCGAGAAGAGCGGCGCCCGCACCGTCGGTGGCAAATGGATGCTCGTCCACCAGGCAGACGAACAGCTCCGCCTGCTCTGCGCCCAGCTCGCGCCCGGCCTTCGCCCCGATCAGCTGGCCAGAATCCCAAACATCATGGCCCACGCCTTCGACCGCGCCGACCAATCCCGAGCGGGCTAGCCACCGAATTCCGACCGGCTGGAAGTCGCGCCGCCCGATCGCCGGCACGACGATCGCCGAGGTCCGACTGGTTCGGAGGCGCGCCGCCCGATCGCCGGCACGACGATCGCCGAGGTCTGACTGGTTCGGAGGCGCGCTACGCGCGCCTCCGAACCATTTAGACGTATCCCCACTTCTCTTTGTTCGCCGCAATCTGCTCCGGCGTCGGGACGTCCGTGTCCTCGCGTTCCGGAACCTCGAAGTCGTCGCGCTCGTCGACGATCTTGGCGTTCAGGGCGATGTCCTCTTCGAAGACGCTCGGCACCTGCTCGTCTTCGAAGATCGCTTCCCAGGGGCACTCCGGCTCACAGACGCCGCAGTTGATGCACTCCTCGGGGTCGATGTAGAGCTGATTCTCGTAGCCATTCGCGTCGCCCTTGTCCTTGTGCTGAACGATGCAGTCGACGGGACAGACTTCGACACACGCCATGTCCACACAATCACGACACATTCGGGTGATCACCCAGGCCATTCCGAATCCCTTTCTCTCGTTCGCCGGCTCGAATACTCGACTCGATCCGTGCGTTCTCTAGCGTTCGAGGCCGACCCCGCGGCTACTTGAGCTTCGTCTCTTTGTAGAGAACGTGCTTGCGGACGACGGGATCGTATTTCTTGAACTCGAGCTTGTTCGGCGTGTTCGTGCGGTTCTTCGTCGTCGTGTAGAAGTGACCGGTCCCCGCCGTCGACTCCAGCTTGATCTGCTCGCGCTTGCCTTTGGCCATCTCGTCCTGCCTCTCCCCGCCCTACGGGCTAGACGCCCGTCGGCTCCGGCACGGGATCCCCACCGCGTGCGAAGACGCGTACCCGCTTGCCATCCCGCTCTTCGATGCGCACGCGGGACGGCTTGTTGTCACCGGGATGCACGAGCATCACGTTGGACGCGTCGATGAAGCCCTCGGTCTCGACGATCCCGCCCTCGCGCGCGCCGCTGCGGCCCGGGCGAAGATGCCGCTTCTGCAGCCGGACCCCCTCCACGCGAACGCGACGCTTCGCGACGTCGACGGCGATCACGCGACCCTGGGTGCCGCTGGAGGCGCCCGCCCCACTCACGACCTGTACCAGATCGCCTCTTCGTATCTTCTGCATGATGATTCCTGTGCTCGCTGCAGACAGCCGCCGGACCCGTTCCACACGATTCTCGCCGCGTTCGTTCGCGTCTGCTGCAGCGAGGCCGTGTTGCGCATCGGTTGCGAGCGCGAACGCACGATCTCGTTTCGCCCGACCGAGCCGACCCGAGCGGCTCACGCGCCCGGCGCGAGGCGCGCCTAGGTATCCGCCAGACAAGGGCTTTCGTCAAGGTCCCATGGGGGAAAATGGCCCGATTTCAATCCGTCCGGAGATGCCGCCCGCCGCCGAACCGAGCAGCTGGTCTACGTTCGGCCGGCGCCTCGAACGCCAGAGGAGGGCTCGATGGGGAAGTGGGTCGTCGCGCTCACCACATTCGGATTGGCCGGGATCGCCGCCTGCCGGCTGTTGCTGCCCGAGGGAATGGTCGTCAAGGGACCGATCCTGAACTCGATGCTCGGCCGGGGCGTAGACCCGCCCTCGACGAGCGCGATCGGGCGTCGCTTCGCCCTGCCCGAGGGCTACTCGGTCGAGCTCTTCGCCGACGCCGTCCCGAACGCGCGCTTCCTCCGCTTCAGCCCCGGTGGATCGCTCGTCGTCAGCCAGCCGCGTCGCGGACAGCTGCTCCACCTGCTGCGGGACGCGGACGGCGACGGCCGCTCCGACGGTCAGCAGGTCCTGCTGGCCGAGCTCGATCGCCCGCACGGGATCGACTTCCATGACGGCCACCTCTACGTCGGCGAGGCGAGCGCGATCACGCGGGTGCCGATTCGCGAGACGGGCCCCGACACGCTCGAGGTCTCCGCAGCCCCGACGCGCATCGCCGAGGGCATTCCCGAAGGCGGCAACCACTGGTCGCGTAGCCTGCGATTCGGACCGGACGACAAGCTCTATCTGAGCGTCGGTTCGAGCTGCAACGTGTGCGAGGAAGAGGATCCGCGCCGCGCCGCCCTGCTCCGCTTCGAGGCAGACGGCAGTGGCGAGGAGATCTTCGCCAGCGGATTGCGCAACTCGGTCGGATTCGACTGGCGGCCCGGAACGCAGGAGCTCTATGCGACGGACAATGGGCGCGACCTGCTGGGTGACGACTTTCCCCCCTGTGAGCTGAATCTGATCGAACGGGACCGTTTCTACGGCTGGCCCTACGCCAATGGCGACAACCGCCCCGACCCGGATTTCGGTGCGGGCCACGCCGCCGAGATCGCCCGCTCGACGGCCCCGGTCCACCACTTTCGCGCCCACAACGCGCCGCTCGGCATCACCTTCCTCCGCCATCCCGGCGTGCCCGAATCGATGCGCGGCGCGGCCCTCGTCGCACTCCACGGGTCCTGGAACCGATCGACGCTCGACGGCTACAAGGTCGTGTCGCTGCACTGGCGTGAAGCGAGCACGGCGTCGCGATCGAGCTCCGCCGACCCGAGCGAGCCGCCGGACCGACGGGGCGCGATCGAGGAGCGCGATTTCCTGACGGGCTTCGAGCGCGACGAGGACGTGATCGGGCGACCCGTCGACGTGGCGGAGGGTCCCGACGGCGCCATCTACGTGAGCGACGACTACGCGGGGGTGATCTATCGAATCCGCCATATCGATCAGCACACGCGTGAGACGGAAGACGGCGCCCCCGCGGACGGGCCGAGGCGATCCGCGTCACGCGCCGCCACCCACCGAGCCACCCCGAATCCCCTGGCCGAGCTGCCAGCCGAGGAACGAGACCGGCTGACGGCCGCCGGCCGATCGGTCTACCGGCGCGAAGTCTGCGGCAGCTGCCACGACCCGGGCGCGGCCGCACCGGGCGTCGTCGTGAAGCCCCTCGAGCGACTCGCCGCGCGCTACGACATCGCCTCGCTGGCCGATTTCTTCCTCGCACCGACCCCACCCATGCCCGTCTTCGCACTCGGCGAGGCCGAGCGCCGAGCGCTCGCGGTCTACCTGCTGGCCGAGCACGACTGAGCCACGGCGGAGGCTTGGTGTCGGGCCGCCAGGCCGTCCTCCAGCTTGGTGGGCCCCGATCCCCTCCCGACCGGAGCGGGTCGGGACACTTCGTTATCCTCCCAGGACGATGGCCCCGCCCGTAACGCGCCGTTCCTGGTGTCGCTCGCCCGATTCCCCGATGCACGACCCCATGATGTTAGGTCGCATCTCGGCTGCGCTCTGCCTCCTGCTCGGTATCGCGCACGCGGCAGGTGCGGAATCCGATCTCACCCTACGCGCCGCGAGCGACTTCGAGCCGGTCGCCGCGACGACCTTCGACGAGGCGGGCGCGCCCGTCGGCGAATCGAGCTTCGCGGTCGAAACCGATGACCAGGGCCGCCAGGTCATGCACGTCACGCTCGCCATCGAGGGCGGCGGCACGAATGTGTCCCAGGCGACGCTCGCCCCGCTCGACTCGGAGCGGACGCGCGGCGGGGGCCTGCCGGCGGTCTCCGCGGCCCCCCGCTCCTACCGCCTGCTCGAGCAGCGGTCGCAGGCCACGCGCGCCGACGGCGTCGCCCTGCCACTGCTCGTGATCGACCACCAGAAACGTCGGGTCAGCTGCTATCCCGCGAGCGAGGCGGGTGCGTCTCGACCCTCGGGCGGCCAACACGTCGACCTGCCCGACGACGACCGCGTCGTGAACGTCCCGATGCAGCTGCTCTTTCAGCCGCTCGTACGGGGCGAGGTCGATTCGCTGCGTTTCCAGATCGCGATGTGCACGAAGGGTCCCGTCATCCACGATGTGATCGCCGTTCGGGGACCGACCCGGATGCGCGACGGCCGTCGGGTCGTCGAGATCCGCTACGGGCCGGATTTCGGCAAGGCAGTCGCCTGGCTCGCGAGTCGGGTGTTGCCGGTCTTCTCGTTCTGGTTCGACGCGAACGACGGCCGCTACCTCGGCCATCGCATGCCCCTGCACCGCAAGGGACCCGAGGTGCTGCTCGTCCGGCAGGGATTGACGCCGCCGCAGCTCGGCATCGACTGATCCCGCGCTACGCGCGGGCGCGTCGGTCAGAAGCCCGATCCGTCCAGCAGCGGGTCGGTCGTGCGACCGGCCGCCGGCACGGCCGACGTCCCGGTCGCCCAGGGCGAAGCATCGACGACCTGGATGGTGCGTGCGTCGGCGGTCACGATATGCCGCCCCATCACGCTCGCGCGCGCCTTCGGTCCCACGTCGATCGTCTCCTCGATCCGTGCCAACCGTCGGTCGAGCAGCTGCAGACCGCGCTCGCCGACCAGGAACGTGCGACCGCGCACGCGGGTCGCATCGACCACCTCGCCGATCGCGCGGCTCGCCAGCTTGGCCAGCACCTTCGGCTTCTCGGGACGACGTACATCGATCACCAACGCACCACCGGGACCCGTCACGATCGCCGCATCGTCGAGCACACGCACGTTGTTCGGTCCGAACGTGCGACCTAGCTTCAGCTGGGCGACGACGCGGTTCTCCGCCAGGAGCGTCAGGTTCGAGAGGTAGATCGATTCGCCGTCGACGAAGATCAGATGGCCACCGACCTCGGCGACACTCGTCAGCACGCGTCGCATCACGCGCCGGATCGAGCCGTCCTCAGGGTCGATCAGCTGCATCCCCTTGGCGCCGACGGTCACGAGCTTGTCGCCCAGCACGGCCAGCGAAAGGACGCGTCCGATCTGGCCGCGGTCCCAGGTCTTCAGCGCTTCGGGACCCCGGGACGTGAATTCCACGAGCTCGAGGCCCTCTTCGCCGTAGATCGCGACGCGATCGTCCAGCACCTCGACACCCGACCACTTCTTGTGATCCTCCGAGCGGTGATAGGCGGCGAGCTGAACGGGTCGGGTCGGATCGGAGAGGCCGAGCAGCTCGAAATCCCCGTCCTCGTAGAGCACGACGGCGCGATCGCCGATCCCCTGGACGTCGACGACGGGCTGCGCGAGCTCGATCGCCGGTCGGATGGTGCGATCGTTCCGCCAACGGGCGATCGGCACGAAGAACTCGTCCCAGTAGCGCGGAGCGGCCGCCGAGAAGAGGACCGAGGTCCCGGGCACGTGCGCCTTGTCCTCGACCCGGACCTCGAAGCGTCGATCCGCGATGACCTCGCCGCCCTCGCGATCCCGCAGCACGAGCCGGGTCTGGCCCAAGCGAGCCGGTCGCGCCAGCTGCCCCGGGGCGACTTCGCGGCCGACCTCGATCTCGCGATGCGCGACCTCGAGACGCGCCGCCGGATAGCGGGCGGACCCGGCAGCGGCCTGCGACGCGGGGACCTGGACGATGCGAATGCCGACGCGCTCGGTCAGCTTCGTGATGCGGTCGAGGAGTGCCTGCTCGACGCGCTTGCGCTCGGGTGTCTCGGGATCGACCTCGAGCACGAGGCCGACACGGTCGATCGTGCCGCCGCGCTTCAACGCCACGGCCTCGACCGTCCGCTCGGCTTCCGCTGCGAAGTCGCTGTCGGGATGCGCCGTCGCGAACTCGGCCAGGCGGTCGGGATCACCTCCGAAGCCCTGCGCCTCGATGAAGACGGCGTTGCCCTCGGCGCGTCGAGCGAACTCGCCCGTCGCGAAGCCGGCCAGAAACTCGCGATAGGCCTCCGCGGTCCCCCGCGCGCGAGCGGCCTCGAAGGCCGGCTCCTGCAGCGCGGGATAGAGCCGCTCGACCAGCTCGCTGTCGGGGTAGCGCTTGCGAAACGTCTCGAACTCGCGCAGCGACGGGTCGCGCAGGATCTTGTGGAAATCGAGACGCTCGCGAGCCTGCGCGGCGTATTTCGAATCGCCGTGCTCGCGCATGAAACGGTAGTAGGCCGCCGGGGTATCTTCCTCGAGCGCGCGCTTCCAGGCGCCTCCGAGACAGCCGGTCGAGAGCGCGACGCTCAAGGCGAGCAGACCCACGAGCGGGCCTCGCAGGCGGCGTGACCAGATTCCAGGATGCGATCGGGCGAGCGACGACATGACGTGGGACACTCCGAGGGCCGCGCGCGGGGGAGGACGGAACGCGGCGATCCGCTCCGAAGATCGGCAGCCGGGGGTCCGCACTTGAACCCTCGCCCGCGGGGACCAGACGCCCGCACCACCCGCTGTCAGCGTCCGGCAGCTGCACCGCCTCACTTCATCGACGCCGCCCAGGGAGACCGACCATGTCCAACCCGTCTTCGATCGACCCACGCGAGGCCCCGGTCATCCTCGAGGCCGCCATCAACGGCATGACCTCGAAGGAGAAGAATCCTCGTGTGCCCCACACGCCGGCGGAGATCGTGCGCGACGCGCTCCGGTGCTACGAGCTCGGAGCGACGATCGTCCACGCGCATAACAGCGATATCGGGCTGACCGGACGCGAGGCCGCCGACGACTATCTCGAGGCCTGGCGACCGATCATGCATGAGCGACCGGACGCCCTCTGGTACCCGACGCTCACGAGTGCACCCGACATGGCCGGCCGACTCGAGCACGTCGAATTGCTCTCGCGTGAGGTTCCGCTCCGTCTCTGCGCGTTCGATCCGGGCTCGACGAATCTCGGTCAGCCGGGCCCCGACGGCCTCCCAGTCGGGGGCGTCTATCCCGTCTCCTACGAGGACTGCCGCTACGCTTTCGAGTTCTGCGAGCGTCTCTCGATGGGACCCGCGCTCGGCATCTACGAACCGAACGCGCTGCGCACCACCCTCGCCTACCAACGCGCGGGGCGCCTACCGGCGGGCGCGATGGTGAAATTCTATTTCGGAGGCGAATACGGATTGATGGCGACCGAGCCCGGCGTGAGCTTCGGCTTGATGCCGACCGAATTCGGGCTGCTCGCCTATCTCGACATGCTCGAGGGTTCGTCGCTGCCCTGGTCGGTCTCCGTCTGGGGGGGCGATCTGATGCAGACCCCGATCGCGCGACTCGCGCTCGAGCGGGGCGGACATCTGCATATCGGGATCGAGGAGTTCTACGCCCCCGACCGCTCGCCGACGAACGAGGAGCTCATGCGCGAAGCCGTGGAGCTTTGTGCCAAGGTCGGCCGTCCGATCGCGACGAGCGCCCAAACGCGTGCGATTCTGGGACTCGACGACGCGAGCTGAGAGGAGAGCATTCGATGGCTCCGAGTCTACGGGACCTGCGGCTGCCAGCGGCCGCAAGACTCGTGGGAGAAGCGCTGAAGGGTGTGGGGCCACGCGCCTGGAACCGCGTCGACAATCCGACTCAGGCGCTCGCGCTGGGCTTCGAGTCCTTGCGGAGCGGTCTCTTCCTGGCCGAGAGCCTGCCGGTCTTCTTCGTGAGTGGCCCGCTCGCAGGTCGCCCGGCACCCGCATCCCGCTCGGCACGACCGCCCGAGGACGCGGTCGAGACGAGCCTCGCCCGACTGCGAGACCTGCTCGAGCGCGACGCGGCCATGATCGGCAGGGGCCTCGCGCCGCTCTCCGTCCTGCGGCCCCGCGACCCGCTCGGCCATGGTCGCCGCCTGCTGCGGATCCTCGCCGACGGCCCGCGCGTGACACGAAGGCGGCGCGCCCGCCGCGCACGTGATTTCAGCCAGCAGGCGAGTCGCTGGCTCGAGGACCTACCCGCCTACTATCGACGCAATTTCCACTACCAGACGGACGGCTACCTCTCGGAACGTTCCGCGGATCTCTACGAACATCAGGTCGAGCTGCTCTTTCGCGGAGGTGCAGACCCCATGCGACGCTTGCTCGTCGCTCCGCTCACGGCCCATCTCGCTCGTCGGGGTCGGGACGGGAATGGACGCGGGCTGCGTTTTCTCGAGCTCGGGTCGGGTGTCGGGAGTGCGACCCGCTCGATCGCTCGCTGTTTTCCCGAAGCGCGCATCACCTGTCTCGACCTGAGTCATCCCTACACGAACCACGCCCAGCGACGGCTCTCGGAGTTCGAACGCGTCGACTGCGTGCAGGGGGATGCCGCCGCCCTCGAGTTCGCGGACGGTCGTTTCGACGCGGTCTACTCGGTCTTTCTCTTCCACGAGCTGCCGCTGCCCGTTCGCGCGCAGGTGATCGAAGAGTCCCGCCGCGTGCTTCGACCGGGCGGATTCTTCGGACTCGTGGACTCCCTCCAACGGGGTGACGATCCGAGCCTCGATTGGGCGCTCGAGTTCTTCCCCCGCGAGTTTCACGAGCCCTACTACGCGAACTACGCGGCCAATCCGATGGAGGCGCTGGTCGAAGCGGCCGACTTCGAGGGGATCGACGTCGGGACGGGCTATCTCGCGAAGTGGCTCGCGGCTACGAAGCCGGTCGATCCGATGGCTCCGCTTTGTAGCCCGGATTGAACTTGAGCCGATGCCCGGCGGTCCAGCCCGCATCGACCGGATAGTCGGCGCCGGTACACGAGAGGCTCTCGTCCGAGGCGAGGAAGAGGATCATGCGCGCGATATCGCGGATGATCTCCAAGCCGGGTCGCTTGCGATTGTGCGGAATCACGCCGTGCGTAAAGGCCAGCGTGTCGAGCGGATCGATCTCCTCGGGCGTGAATTCGCGCCGCATGCCCGGTCCACCGGCCTCGGGACAGACGGCATTCACGCGAATGCCCAGCTGACCGAGCTCGAGCGCGGCCACCCGTGTCAAGCCGCGCATCGCCCACTTGGTCGGAACGTACGCGACGAGGCCGTTCTTCGCGGACAGACCGTCGACGGACGAGACGTTGACGATCGAGCCACCGCCCGCGGCCCGCATCGCTGGTGCTACGGCCTGCATGCCGAGGAAGGGCCCGAGCTGGTTGACACGCCAGAGTCGCTCCACGTCGGCCAATTCGGTCTCGAGGAGCCCGCGAATCAGGAGCAGCCCCGCATTGTTGACGAGCACGTTCGGCAGGCCGAACTCCGATTCGGTCCGCGCCAGAACGGTCTGCCAGCTCTCCTGCTCGGTCACGTCGTGGCGAACGAAGACCGCCGAGGCGCCCAGACTCTCCGCGGTCGTGCGTCCCTCTTCCTCGAGCACGTCGGCGATCACGACGCGCGCACCTTCTTCGACGAAGAGCCGCGCCGTCTGCTCACCCGTGCCGCGAGCTGCCCCCGTGATGATCGCGATCTTCCCTTCGAGACGAGCCATGTCACCTCCCACGTCCGAGCGCGCGAGCCACCGAAAGAACCGAGCCCCGCGTGCAAGTCGCTGGAACGAATCCATGCGAGCGACGCAACGTAGGCGCTGGAACGAGACCGCGCGACCCGGGCAGCCCGCGCAGGGACGACCGACGCGACGGGCTAGAATCGTCGCGCATCACCCGAGCCCCCGAGTACGAGCCCGCACGAAGGTCTCACACCATGCAGATTCGGACATCCACATGCCCCGCTCGACGTCTGCGAGTCACAAGGCGGCTGGTCGCCTGCGGTCTGATCGCAGCATCCGCGCTCGCGGCCGCCGACGAGCGCGGTCCTTCGGATTGGCGATTCGCGACACGCGAGAACGACGTGGAAGTCGCGACACGGCCCGTCGCCGGCTCGGGAATCAGGGAGTTCAGGGGCGAGACCGAGATCGCCGTGAGCCCGGACCGAATACTCACGCTCCTGCGGGACGCGGACCGCTTCCACACGTGGTTTCCGAATTGTCCCGAATCGAAGTCGCTCGGCCGCCAAGGCGACGTCGCCTACCAATATTCCGTCATGGCGACGCCCTGGCCGATCGCCGATCGCGACAATGTATTCCGCAGCGTGACCCGTCGCGATCACGAGAGCGGCCGAATCGAGATCGAGGTCCGCGCCACACCCGATCGGCATCCGGTCCAGCCCGGACGTGTGCGCGTCGAGTACGCAAAGGGCAGCTGGGTGCTCCTGCCGCTCGACGAGCGCCGGACGCGCGTCACGTTCCGGATGCACCTCGAGCCCGGCGGCGGGATCCCCGATTGGATGATCAACGCCCGTATCCGAAGCACACCGATCGAAGCCCTCTCGAATCTCCGTGCGGCACTCGAGGAGTGAGGCCATGCCCGTCCCAGCAGATCGCGCGCCTCCGGGCCGATCGGCAGGGCCCGACGGAGCGCCCCGACGCGGCGATGCCATCGCGCTCTACGGAACGCTGTTGCGCGGCGCGCGACCCTTCGATTCGCTCGGCCTCGCCGACGCACTCCACTTCCTGGGACCCTGCGTCATCGCCGGGAAGCTCTACGACCTCGGCGACTATCCCGGCTTGCGACCGGGGCTCGGGCGGGTCGTCGGCGAGCTCTTCGCCCTGCTCGACGCCGACGTGATCCCACGCCTCGACGCGTTCGAGGGCTACGATCCCGCCGACCGGAGCAGCTCGCTCTATCGCCGCGATTGCGTCCGGCTCGTCGAGCCGAACGACACGGTCGCCTGGCTCTACGTGTACAATCGCGCGCCAGAAACGGCTGCACGAATACCGCAGGGAGATTGGCGCGCCCATCGGCTGACGATGTCCGCGACGCTGCACGCGGCGAGCAAGGGCCGAATTCGAGGGGATGGCACATGAACGGTTTTCTCGCGCGCTTCGCGATCACGGCCTTCGGGCTGTGGGTCGCTTCGAGTCTCGTCTCCGGAATTCGATTCACGGACACGGCGAGTCTGCTCCTGGGTGCGCTGGCGCTCGGAATCGTGAACGCGATCGTGCGGCCGATTGCGGTCCTCCTGACCCTGCCGATCACGCTGCTCTCACTCGGCCTCTTTCTCTGGGTGATCAATGCAGGGATGCTCGGCCTCGTCGCCTGGCTGCTCGACGGATTCTCGATCGCCGGCTTCGGATCGGCGCTGCTCGGCGCACTGCTGGTCAGTGTCACGGGCTGGATCGGCAACGCCTACATCGGCAGCCAGGGACGGATCGAGGTCGTCGCCGCGCGACGCGGCTGAATCGCACCTGAGTTACGAGGGACGGCGATGAGCGGGACAGACGGGGATCCGGGCGAGCTGACCCGTCTTCGCGATTCACTCGGCCTGCCCGATCACACGGTCGACGTCGCCGTGATCGGCTACGGCGCGGCCGGAAGCTGCGCCGCGCTCGCGGCGTCCGCCACGGCAGACGTGCTCCTCGTCGACGCCGCGCCGATCGGCGGCGGTACCACCGCGGCCTCCCACGCCATCCTCTACCTGGGCGGCGGCACGTCGCTCCAGCGTGCCTGCGGGTTCCAAGACGACCCCGAGGCGATGTTCGACTACCTGATGGCCGCTTGTGGGCCCGAGCCCGACGCGTCCTTGATCGACGCCTATTCGCGGAGCTCCGTCTCTCATTTCGATTGGCTGGTCGGACTCGGACTTCCGTTCCATGCGAGCTACTACGACGGCGGACATTTCCCCGACTCGGACGACGGGCTCGTCTACTCGGGAAACGAACGCGTCCATCCCTTCAAGCACCTCGCCCGCCCGGCACCACGCGGTCACGTACCCCGAATCGTCGGACCGGCGGGTGGCCTCTTGATGCAGACGCTCTCGGGCGCGGTCGCGCGTGCCGGCGTCGAGCTCGCGCTCGGTGCGCGCTGCAAGGCGCTCGTGACCGAGCATGACGGAAGCGTTTGTGGCTGTCTGCTCGAACAGGACGGCCACGATCGATTCGTGGCTGCGCGCCGCGGCGTCGTCCTTACGACGGGGGGCTTCATCTGGAACGACGTGATGTTGCGAGCGTTCGCCCCGGACCTCCTACGCTGCAAGCACAAGGTCGGGACGCCGAGTGATGACGGTTCCGGGATCCGGCTCGGCAGGGCGGCGGGCGCGGACACCATCGGACTCGATTCGGGTGACGTGCTGCTTCCGCTCTATCCACCGAGCGAGCTGAAAGGTGCGCTACTGGTCGACCGAAACGGAAGACGCTTCATCAACGAAGATGCCTACCACGGTCGGATCGGGGAGCTCGCGCTCCACGAGTGTGGCGGATCGGTCTGGATGTTGATCGATAGTCAGCTCGATCACCGTCCCGAGAACACGCCCGCTCCCCTCGCCGCGGTCGGCGATTCGGTCGCCGAGATCGAGGCGGCGCTCGGCTTCCCGCACGGTGCGCTCGTCGCGACCGTAGCGCGCTACAACGACGCGGCGGCCGCTCGGGTCGACCCCGAGTTCCACAAGGACGCGACCTTCGTCCGTCCGCTCGATTCGCCGCCCTTCGGCGCGCTCGATCTCTCGATGGAGTCGGCCCACTACGGGGGATTCACGTTGGGCGGCCTGCGGATCGACGCGTGGGGACGCGTCGAGCGCGCGCGCGGCGACCCGATTCCGGGACTCTATGCCGCGGGACGCGCAACGTCGGGCGTGGCGAAACGCGGCTACAGCAGCGGTCTGTCGGTCGGCGATGCCACCTTCTTCGGACGCCGTGCAGGTCTCGCGGCGAGTGGCCGAGCACCGCGTTAGGCCGACCAGAGAACACCCCGTCGACGTCACGCCCAGCCGGCAGTCGCTCGAGGCGCCGTGCCGCCCGTCGGCTTCGGCGCTGCCCGCGCTAGGAGTGCCGCTCGGCACCCATTTCGAGCGGGAGGTGTGGCAGCACCTCTCGTTCGAGCAGGCGCAGGCTCTGCCAGGCGAGCGCCGGATCGAGTCCACAGAGAAGCGGCGTCATGTACAGGATCGCATCCTGCCCGAGCGACTCGGCCAACGCGATGACCTCCTCGGGCCGCAGGACCCGATAGGCGCCCGAGGAGCGCAGATCGCCGCCATCGACCGGCCCCGAATACGGCCCCTCGGCCTGATCCGGGGACTCGCGCTGCCAGCCACCATAGACCTCCGCCATGCGGACCGCGTGGGGCTCGATCTCTCGCCAGTCGCGTTCGGGATCGAGCGAGACGTGAAGGAAGACGGGTCCCTGGGCCGGATAGGGTCCCGGGTCGGGGCGACCGATCGCGACACACTCGTCGCGATAGGGCGCCCAGAGCTCGGGCGTACGCGGTAGCCAGCCGTCCGCGATCCGCGCCGCCCGGCGTGCGGAACGCGCAAAGCCGCCACCGAGAATGATCGGCGGCGGCGGGTCGGGACGTGGCGTGACGTGCACCCGGCGGCCTCGCCACTGGAAGGGCTCGCCGCTCCAGGCCCGCCGTAGAAACTCGACGATCTCGCCCATCGCTTCCCAGCGATCGGCCATCGACCGACCGAAGGTCTCGTACTCGCTCGCGCGATAGCCAGCGCCCAGGCCCGCCTCGAGACGCCCGCCACAAACGATCGAGGCGACCGCCAGATCCTCCGCCAGCTTGGGCGGGTCGTAGAGGGGCGCGAGCAGTACCGAGGTTCGAATCCGAATCGCCTGCGTGCGTGCCCCGATCGCCGCAGCGAACACGATCGGCGACGGATCGTAGCCATCCGGAGAGCCATGGTGTTCACCGAGCGCGATACAGCTGAACCCGACCTCGTCTGCCCAGGCCGACTGATCGAGCGCGGCCGCGTAGAGCTCGCGAGCCGGCGTGCCGAATGCCGGTGTCGACAGGTCGTGGACCATCACGAGCTGCATGGCAGGGTCAATCGGAGAAGGGAGCCACGTCCGTCAGCTCGATCGCGTTTCCAGCCGGATCCCGGCAGAAGATCGCCCGCACGGGGACGCCGAAATCCTCACGCGACATGGTGTCGCCCAGAAACGCCACACCCGCGCTCTTCAGTGCGTCGACCGTCGCGTCGAATTCCGACGCGGGAATGTGAAACGCGAGATGCGGAAAGCCGCCCTTCAAGTCCGGCATCTCGTCGACCACACTCAGGTGTAGCTGCATCTGCCCGACGCGATACCAGGCGCCGCCGAAGCCCGGAAAATCCGGGCGGGGCAGGATCTCGAATCCGAGCGTGTCGATATAGAACCGCTCCGCCGCCTCGAGATCGTCGACCAGGATGTTGACGTGCGTGTAGCCCGTGATCGTGTCCGTTGCCGCCATGTCTCACTCCTCCTCGTTCTCGATCGCCCCTCGGACTGGCCTCCCAACCGCGTTCGTCGACCCCTAGCCCGCGCGCCCCTGCTGGCCGCGCGGCTGGCCGCGCGAAAGGTGACCCCGGTAGACCGCCCAGAGCGTCACCGCGAGGGCGCCCGCCACGAGAGCGACGCCATATCGCGGCTCCGGAACGGGTACAGGATAGAGGAATTGCCGGCCCGCGAAGTCGTCGTTCTGAAGCTTTGGCTCGATCGCCAGCAGATCCAGGAAATCGTCGCTCTCCATCAGGATCTCGACCCCGGCGGTGTCGACGCCCGGGTCGAGATTGAGGTCGCCCGAATAGGCCTGGAGCGGCGACGCATCGGGGTCGAATACGTCGATCACGAGCGCGAACGAGTTCGTGAGCGTCGCGAGCGCCGAGGCACTCGACGTCCCGTCGTAGTCGTCATCGAGGAAGGCAGATGTATCCCCCGGCGTCGTTGGCGCTTCGAGATCCGCCAGACCCAGCGCATGCCCGATTTCATGTGCGAGCAGCGTCTCGAAGCCGCGCAACGACCACACGAAGGCGGGGTTGATCCGGATGTCCACCCCCGTGATCGCGAAGCCCGGATAGTCGGTCGTTCCCGACGTGAGCGTCAGATCGTCCTCGACGACGTCGACGAAGAAGATCACGCTCGCAGCGAAGCCCTCGCCCGGATGTGGCGTCGCGGCGAAGATGTCGATCTCGGCCCCCGCGTTGACGCCCAGGAAGCTGCTCGGGTTGCCGGGAATCCCAGGCTCGTCGACGGCGGGCGTCGCGAGGTCGGCCACGAAGTGAAAGCCCGCTGGCAGCCCCGATGCGGGATCGACGATGGTCCAGTGCTCGAAGGCCCGCGCGATGGCCGATTCGAACGCGACCGCGCTCGGCGGCTCCGGAACCCAGGAGAATCGATCGCGAAAGGCGGCATAGTCGCCGGTCTCGATCGAGTAGCGCAGGCCGCCCGCGAGGGATCGCTCTTCGCCGCCCACGAAGCGGGGCGCCGCGTCCCAGCGGACCCATTTCTCGCCCGATCCGATCAGGCGGAACGCGATCGCGGGCCCGGCGCAGAGGACGAGACAAGCGAGCAGCAGGACTACGGCGATTCGTTCGCCCATTGGCAGAGTCTACCTCGCCGCATTCCAATGGGTGCACTCCCCGTCCCACGCCCTACGCTTCAGTCGGATGGGCAGAGCGGCTTCGACGTTCGTGCACTCCTCTCTGTCCCCGCACCCTGCGTCCGACGAACCGAAAGCGAGAATCCATGCAATCAGGCGACCGGGTCGACGATTTCCAGGCGACGGATCAACACGGCGAGCAGCAGACCCTCGGCGGGCTGCTCGAAGGAGGAGCGCTCGTGCTGTTCTTCTACCCGAAGGCGATGACACCGGGTTGAACGATCGAGAGCTGTCATTTTCGCGACCTGGCCGAGGAATTCGCCCGACTCGGCGCCCGGTGCGCGGGAATCAGCACCGATCCGGTGGATCGGCAACGCAGCTTCGACGAGGCACACGGACTCGGCTTTCCGCTGCTCTCGGATCCCGATCGCGAGATCGCCCGTCGCTTCGGCGTCAAGCGCTTCGGACCCCTCCCCAACAAGCGCGCCACCTTCGTGATCGGACGGGATCGTCGCATACTGGGCGTCGTCAGGAGCGAGCTCGACATGAACGGCCATGCCGACCGCGCCCTCGAGATCCTGCGCACGTCGACCTGACGCGACACAGCCAGACCAAACCGCCAGCCGAGCCGACCCCTGTCGAACGAGGCGATGGCCTCGAGCCGGGCGACGACGATCGAAGGAGAACCGAGTGAGCCCGCAACGAGAGACCGACGTCCCGACGATCGGGGACTGGAATCGACTGCTGAACGGACGTGTCGCCGTCGTCACCGGCGGCGGAGCGGGAATCGGCGGGGCGATCTCGCGACTCTTCGCGCGCCACGGAGCACGCGTCGAGATCGCGGAGATCGATTCCGAGCGAGGCGAGACTGCGACCTCCGAGATCGAAGCCGCTGGCGGGCAGGCGCGTTCACACGCGATCGACGTGCGCGAGCCCGACGCGGTCGCTCGCTTCGCGAGCGACGTGCTGAAGCGGCACGATCGCGTCGACGTACTCGTCAACAACGTCGGCGACTACAGGCCGCTCGCCCCGTTCGAAGGCTCCTCGGCCGAGACCTGGGACGCGATGTATCAGGTGAACTTCCTTCATGTCGTCCGCGTGACCCACGCATTCCTCGGGCGGATGATCGAGGGCGGCGGCGGCTCGATCGTCAACATCCACTCGGTCGAAGGCATGCGGGGCTACCCGGTCGAGCCCGTCTATGCCTCGATGAAGGCGGCGGTCGCACAGTTCACGACCTGTCTCGCCGTCGACCAGGGGCGCAACGGGATCCGCGTGAACGGCATCGGAACGGATCTCTGTCAGACACCGCAGGTCGACTATCGCAGCGGCTTCGAGGAGCACGACCACCTCTGGTCGGCTTGGGCGCCGGTCGGTCGTCTCGGCTGGCCCGAAGAGCAGGCGCGCGTCGCACTCTTTCTCGCGTCGGATCTCTCGAGCTACGTGACCGGACACAACGTACCCGTCGACGGGGGCACGCGGGCGGGTGGCGGCTGGTTCTATTCCCCGAGCGAGGGCCGCTTCGTGAACCGTTCGAAGGGGCTCTGAGCACGCCGGGGGACCCATGGCGGACGAGCCCCGACCAGCGAGCGGGTCGAACGAGCCAATGGCAGCCGATGGGGATCGCCAGGGGGTCGAGCAGGCATCGGAATCGGCGTCGGCCGTCTACCCGATCGAGCCCTTCATGTTGCGGGATCGACGCTGGCTCCTCGCCCTCTACGAGGATCTCGCCCATCGCTACTACTGGACGGCGACCTGGTCACCCTCCTTCTATATCGAGCTCGCGAAGGCGGGCTTCATCTCGATCGCCACCGAGCATCCCGAGCTCGGAAGCGTACTCGTCCCGGAGCTGCAGGAGGCCTACGCCGTCCTCGACTGGCCGGAGCTCCACGTCTCGCGCAAGGCGAGCGCCCTGCTCACCCCCGATCGACTTCGGCGAGAAGGCCTCGAGCTATCCGTCGTCGACGACGTCACCCCTGTGCTCGATCGACTGGTGGCCTACCACGGGGAGTCGAGCTGGCTCTCGCGCGAGTATCGAGTGCTCCTGAACGCTCTACCGAGCGCGCCGACCTCCGACTTCCGACTCCGCGGGGTCGAGCTCCGCGCGGGTCGCGATCGACAACTCGTGGCGGGCGAGCTGGGCTACACGCTCGGCCGGACGTATACGAGCTTGTCGGGCTTCTGTGACCGAAGCCATCGCCGGCTGCGCGGCTTGGGGACGCTCCAGATGATCCTGCTCGCGCGCCGCCTCGAGCAGGCGAACTACGCCTTCTGGAATCTCGGCCACCCGAAGCTCGCCTACAAGCGTGCGCTGGGCGCGCGCGTCGTACCGCGGCTCGCGTTCCTCACCCGCTGGCTCGCGGCTACCCGGGAGCGCGCCGCGCACCTGGTCTAGCAGGCCGCCCGATCTCCCCCTCCAAACACGAAGCCCCCGCCGCGCAGGGAAGCGGGCGGGGGCTCTTCAGGGCATACGCCTTCAGTCGCGATCAGTGCGCTGCAGCCGCGGCGGCCTGTTGATAGGCGTGCTCGAGGGCGAGGTCATCGGGCATCATCTCGTGCGCCTTCTTGCAGACCTCGAGCGCCGAGCCCCAGGCCTCTGCTTCCGCGAAGCGGCGACATGCGGCCACGGCGTCACCCGCCATGCCTCCCGCTGCACTCGCGGCAGCATCGCGCGCATTGGCCGCCGCATCCCGAGCGGAGTCGGCCATCGAATCGGCTGCATCCTGTGCGTGATTCATCATGTCGTGCGCGCTGTCGCGCGCGCTCGCCGCCGCGTCACCTGCGGCATCCGCCGCGTCATTCACGTCGTCGCCCCCGCATGCGACCACGAAGGCCAGGGCAAGCATCGAAAGCCAGAAGATTGCTCGTCTCACGTCGTTCACTCCCTCTCTGCTCGCCCGCTCACGAGGAGGGGCGCGCGATGCGCCGACCGATCAGTCGAGCGGTGGAATCCGCAGCACCTGGCCGGGATAGATCTTGTCGGGGTCCTCGAGCATCGGCTTGTTGGCCTCGAAGATCTCCGGGTACTTCATCGGGTCCCCGTAGAATTCCTTCGCGATCTTGGAGAGCGAGTCGCCGCTCTTCACCTTGTAGTACTGCGAAGGCTTCGACGGCTTCGCAACCTCGAGCCGGTCGTCGACCTGGGAGATTCCGGGCACGTTGCCGGCCGCGATGATGGCGCGCTCGGCCTCGGCCTGGTCGCGCGCCTTGCCCTGGATCACGGCGCGGTCGCCCTCGACGTTGACGCTCAGGCCGTCGACGCCGATGCCGAGATCCTGGACGCGTTTCTGAACCGCCGCGGAATCCTCCGCCGTCTGGCCGGTCAATCTACCGAGGAGACCCTCCCCAGCGTCTTTCACGAAATCGAACAGACCCATGGCGCTGCTCTCCTCACGTTGCTTGCGTTTCGTACGTTCTGCGTCCGCGCGCGGTACCGGTTCCGGTCACCGCAGGCTGGCGCGCACATGGCCACGTCGCGGCGGTGCTGACCGCATGCCGACGACGCCGTGCAATCGTGACGACGCGACACCTGGACTGCGACCCGCCTCGCGTGCCGGGCGCAGTCTACACGACCCCTCGTAGCCACGCGCCATCTCGCCGCGGTGGGCAAGGCGTGATCCGGGGGAATCGCACCCAGCTCGTTGCCGAGAGTACGATCGCGATCTCGCGAACGAATCGCCTACGCCTTCTCGCAGCAAGCGCAGCCAGACGCGTCCGCTGGCAATAGCCGTTGGCATCCGGGCCCCGAGTCCCCCATCCTGGGGAGTCCCGACCGGGACCGATGACCGGCCGCAACCCTGGAAGACTACCCACCATGAATCTGCAAGACCTACTCTCGAATCCTCAGATCATCGAGCAGCTCGCAGCGAGCGCCGGAATCGGTCGTAGCGAGGCCGCGACTGGACTCGAAGCCCTGTTGCCCGCCGTGACGGCGGGACTCGCCCGCAACAGCCGCGATGCGAACGGGCTCGAAGGGCTCGCCAAGGCGCTGGGATCGGGCGGACACGATCGCTACATCGATCGGCCCGAGCAGCTCGCCGACCCGCGCACGCGACTCGACGGCAACGCGATCCTCGGCCACATCTTCGGCTCGAAGGACGTCAGCCGAAACGTCGCCGGCCACGCGGCCAAGACCAGCGGTCTCGATTCGTCGATCCTGAAGCAGCTGCTCCCGGTCGTGGCTTCGATCGCGATGGGAGCACTCGCAAAGCAGACCCGCGGCGGCGCCGCGCTCCAGGACGAGCGGCGCGCGCCGCAAGGTGGCGTCGGCGGGGCCGACCTGCTCGGCAGTCTGCTCGGCGGCCTGATGGGCGGCGGGTCGGTCGGACGTCACCCGGCCAACGACAGCCCGCTCGACGACGTGCTCGATCTGGCCAAGAAGTTTCTCTGACGAGCGCTTCTCTGATCCAGGGGCCTTCGACCCCATACGACCGAAGGATGCGAGATGAATGGATTGAGTGCGGGCGGAGTCGCCGCTCGTTTCGCAGGCGCGCTCGTGCTGATCTTCGCGACCTACAACCCGGAAGGACGCTCGTATTTCCACTGGGTCTATCCGACGCTACCCGAGTTCGACGCAGTCAAGGCCTTCGTCGGCGTCGTGTTGCTGATCGGTTGGACGGTCTTCCTGCGTGCCGCGACACGCTCCCTCGGCTTCTTCGGCTTCGTCCTCGCCGCCGCGTTCTTTGCCACGCTGATCTGGATGGGCATCGACTTCGGATTGATCGCGCAGGACAATCCGCGACTGCTCACCTACGTCTCGCTCGTGGCCGTCGCAGGCGTGCTGACCGCGGGCATGATCTGGTCGCAGGTACGCCGGGAGCTCTCGGGTCAGGTCGACGTCGACGACGTCGAGCCGGCCTGAAGCGAAACCCTCTGGAACGAACGAGATCGGGAGCAGAAGATGCGCTGGGAACGACGCGAACGAAGTCGCAATCTAGAAGACAGACGCGCACAGGGCGGGCGTGGCGGGTTCCGGTTTCCGGGCGGCGGGGGTCGGGGCGCTCGCGTTCCGCTACCGCGCGGTCGTGGGGGCAAGCTGAGCCTCACCTCGATCCTGCTGATGCTCGGTGTGATGTGGCTGCTCGGAATCAATCCCCTCACGTTACTGAGCGGCGGCGGTGGTGGCCTGGGCGGTGGCGGTGGCTTCGGGCCAGGCATGTCCGCGAACGTCGGCGCGGGCGGTCCAACGGGCACGCCGAGTCAGACCTCGGCGAGTGAAGAGAAGCAGGTCGACTTCGTGTCCTTCGTGCTCGACGACGTCCAGAAGACCTGGTCGCAGCAGCTCTCGGGCTATCGCGACGCCAAGCTCGTGCTCTTTCGCGGCGCGACCCGCTCGGGCTGTGGCGTCGGCCAGAGCGCGATGGGTCCGTTCTACTGCCCCGCCGACGAGAAGGTCTATATCGACCTCTCCTTCTATGATGATCTCCGTGCGCGTTTCGGAGCACCCGGCGACTTCGCCCAGGCCTACGTCCTCGCCCACGAGATCGGCCACCACATCCAGAGCATCAGCGGCATCGAGCGCCAGGTTCGTCAACAGCAGTCACGCAACCCCGATCTGCAGAACGAGCTCTCCGTGCGAATGGAGCTTCAGGCGGACTGCCTGGCAGGGGTCTGGGGTGCCCAGGCGAACGAGCGCGGTGTGCTCGAGCCCGGCGATATCGAAGAGGGACTCCGCGCGGCGGCCGCCATCGGCGACGACCGCATCCAGAAGATGTCCGGCCGTGGCGTGCATCCCGAGTCATGGACCCACGGCTCGTCGGAGCAGCGTCAGCAATGGCTCCGACGTGGCCTCTCGAGCGGGACGATCGAGGGCTGCGACACCTTTGGCAGCTGATTCGGCAGCTGAACGCGACGGGCGCGCGGTCTTCAGACGCGCTCAGCGCGTCCGAGGATGAGCGACGAGGCGAGCACGACGAGCCCGCCGAACAGGATCGCCATACCGATCGGCGATGAAATCGGAACGGTCGGCTGACCACCCCCCTGATCGACCTCGAGTCGCACCTCGGTCGCGAAGCCCTCACAGCTCGAGACCGCGAGCCGATCGACGGGACCACCGCCGGCATCGAGCGCAAGCGTCTCGCTCGGCCCCGTCACCGTGTTGCCGGCCATGTCGACCTCCGTCGCGTCGTCATAGAGAAAGGCGCGCGTACAGCCGCTGCCGCAGAAATCCTGCACGTCGACCTCGGCCGAGGTGACGGCCCCCGCGACACCCGAGAGGTCGAGGTTGAGTCGCGCCGGCGCCATCCCGACCTCGCCGGCCGAGGTATCGAAGAAGCAGGCCCCAGTGCCGCCGTCGCAATCCTCCGATTCGGTCGGAACGAAGCTCAGCACGACGCCCGAGACGGTCCAGGTATCACCGCAATTCGCGGCGGGTGAGCCTCCGAGCGGAATCGTGACCTCGACGGCGGCAGCCGTCCCGGACAGCCAGACGAACGAGGCGGTGATGAGGGCGAGTGAAGTGGGTCGGGCTCGAAGGTTCCACATGCGGACAGCTGCTCCTGCTTCGGTATCGGACGCGTTCTGATCGAAGGCTTGCGGCTCGCACCGAGGCTAGTGCGGTTGATTTCGACTCGCATCCCCTCACGAATGCGCAACGGCCGGCAGCTCTTCTCGGTCGGCGCACGAACCCGCTACCCTCGCGATGCACCTTCGAGGGTACACCTTGGGCACACGCCTACCATCGTCGGGGTCGGACTGGGCGACGCTCGCAGCCCGCATGCGCGACTATGCGGAAGGCGACGTCGACTGGCGCGACGGCAAGGCTGCGGTCTACGTCTTCCATGCGGGCGAAGACGTGCTCGCCGTCGCGAAGGACGCCTACGCGCTCTTTCAGTCGGAGAACGGCCTCGGACCCGCCGCCTTTCCCAGCCTCGCGCGCATGGAACGCGAGGTGATCGAGATCGGACTCGGACTGCTGCAGGCGCCGGACGGCGCCTGCGGCAACCTGACCTCCGGCGGATCCGAATCGATCTTCATGGCGGTGAAGGCCTGCCGCGACGAGGCGAGATCCCGTGGCGTCGACACGGCCGAGGCTGAGATCGTCCTGCCGCGCTCGGCACATCCCGCGTTCGACAAGGCCGCTCACTACCTCGGGCTGCGGACCGTGCGCGTTGCCGTCGGCCGCGACCTGCGTGCCGACCCGGCGGCGATGGAGGCGGCGATCGGTGAGCGCAGCCTGATGTTGGTCGGCTCCGCTCCCTGCTTTCCATACGGCCTGATCGATCCGATCCCGGCGCTCGGCGAGATCGCCACGCGCCATGCGCTCTGGCTCCACGTCGACGCGTGCGTCGGCGGCTATTTCTCGCCCTTCGCCCGTATGAACGGAGTCGCGGTCGAGCCCTTCGACTTCGCCGTTGCCGGCGTCGCATCGATCTCCGCCGACCTCCACAAGTACGGCTATACGGCGAAGGGCGCGTCGACCATCTTCCACCGCAGCGAGGCCCAACGCGAGCACCAGGTCTTTCGCTTCGACGACTGGCCAGCGGGCGGCATGCTCACGCCAACTGCGGCGGGGACCCGGCCCGGTGGCGCGATCGCGGCCGCCTGGGCCGTTCTCCACTACCTCGGCGAGGCGGGCTATCGCGAACGCGCCCGCCAGGTCGTCGCGACGCGCGAGAAGATCGCCGCCGCGATCGACGCCATCCCCGAGCTCTGCGTGATCGGCGACCCGAAGCTCGGCCTGATCGCCTACGGCTCGAACGATCCCGAAGCGCTGCCGATCTTCGCCGTCTGGGCCGCGCTCAAGGCTCGAGGTTGGTTCACCGGTGTGATCACGGAGCCGCCAGGCATCCACCTGATGCTCTCGCCCGCCCACGCCAAGGCCGTCGATCGTTATCTGGCCGACCTGCGAGACGCGATCGCCGACGTGCAAAGCGGAAGATCGGACGCGCCGGCCGTCGAGGCGCGTTACGCCTAGACCCATCGAGTCCAGTCGCCCCAGCGGGTCGAGGGATCGCCCCAGACCGTCGCCCCCAGCAGGCGAAGCGTGATATACAAGCTCTCGGGGGTGTTGGATGATGGCGAGGCCCGATCGAGACGGGTCGGTGTCGAATCGGCTCGAACTCTGGCTCGAGGCGCTCTGGCGAGACTACGCCGCGATCGCGCCGAGCGCGGAGCGCATCCGAGCGCTCTTCGCGGCCGACAATCCCCGTCTCGCAAACGATCACGTCGCGTTCCGCACCTTCGATCGCGACCCGATCCGGCTCGCGCGCCTCGAGGCCCATCTCTTCGAGCTCGGATACCGGCGCTTCGCACCCTATCACTTCGAGGACAAGCAGGTCGACGCCTGGAGCTACGTGGTCGATGTCGGGGCCGCTCGGCCGGCCGTGCCGACCGCCGAGCGCCCGCGCGTCTTTCTCTCCCAGCTCCGTACCGACGCGCTCTCCGCCTCGGCTCGTCGGATCGTCGACGGCCTCTTGCAGGCCATCCCCGCCGACTCGAGCGCGCTCGCGGATGCGAGCGTCTTCCATGCGGGAAGGCTATGGCCCCCGCCCGAGTGGGAAGCATACGAAGCGCTCGCCCGCGAGTCCGAGTACGCGGCCTGGCTCTCGGTCTTCGGCCTGCGCGCGAACCACTTCACGATCTCCGTGAATTCGCTCGAGACGCCCACCACGCTCGAGGGCGTGGTCGCGCGCGTCGAGGCCGCCGGCTTTGCGATGAATGCCGCCGGTGGCGTGATCAAGGGATCGCCCGAGGTACTGCTCGAGCAGGCCTCGACGCTTGCGGATCGCGTCGAGGTGACGTTCGCGGATGGCCGCGAACGAGCCATTCCAAGCTGCTACTACGAGTTCGCCCGACGCTATGCCGATTCCGACGGCGAGCTCTACCAGGGTTTCGTCGCAGCGAGTGCGAATCGGATCTTCGAATCGACGGATCGCTGAAGGTGAAGGTGAAGGTCCGAAGTCGTCGAGCCGATGAGGCGATGACGAGACGCGCCCCTCGCCCGCCCGGAGACAGACGGCCATGAGCAAGACACCGATCCTGATCCTCGGCGCCGGCAACATAGGCGCCTCGATCGCGAAGCTGCTGCATCACGTCGGCGACTACCAGGTCACGCTGGCAGACCGCGACCCGACGGCCCTCGATCGGGTCAGGCGATCACTGACCGGTGCGGGCAATCGTGCCGGCGTCCATGGGCAGCTCGAGCTCGCGACCGAAGAGCTCGACGTTGCGGCGAGCGGCTTCGAATCCGATCGCCTGGGCCCCTACGCCGCCGTCTTCTCCGCCTGCTCGTTCGACGTGAACGCGCGAATCGCCGAGGCCGCCCTCGAGGCGGGCGCGTCCTATTTCGATCTCACCGAGGACGTCGAGACGACGCGCCGTATTCGCGCCCTCGCCGAGGAAGCGGCTCCAGGCCAGATCTTCATGCCGCAATGTGGTCTCGCGCCGGGCTTCATCGGCGTGCTCGCGCATGCCATGAGCCGACGCTTCGAACGACTCGAATCGATCAAGATGCGTGTCGGCGCCCTGCCCCAATACCCGCACAACCACATGAAATACAACCTCACGTGGTCGACCGAGGGCGTGATCAACGAGTACTGCAATCTCTGCGAATCGATCCATCGCGGCGAGCTCGTCGAGGTCCTCGCCCTCGAAGGCCTGGAACACTTCTCGCTCGACGGTCTCGAGTACGAGGCCTTCAATACGTCGGGGGGCCTCGGCACCCTCTGCGACACGCTGTCGGGCCAGATCGAGGAGCTCAACTACAAGACCGTCCGCTACCCGGGCCATCAGGCATTGATGGATTTCCTGATCCATGGGCTCAAGATGGGTCATAGCGCCGAACGTCGGGACCAGCTCCGCGAGATCATGGAGTCGGCGCTTCCGATCACGAAGCAGGACGTCGTCCTCGTCTATTGTTCGGTCGAGGGCTTCCGCGATGGCGAGTTCATCCAGGAGACCGACGCGCGCAAGATCTATCACCAGCAGATCCTCGGTGAGCATTGGAGCTCGATCCAGCTGACGACGGCGGCGAGCGCCTGCGCCATGGTTGATCTCTACCGTGAAGGGCGCCTGCCCGAGCGCGGCTTCGTCCGCCAGGAGCAGGTCGACCTCGAACCCTTTCTCGCCAACCGTTTCGGCCGCTACTACTCGTCGGACGAGGGTCACGCCTTGCGGGTGAACCAATGAGTCACGCGGACGCCCTGGGCGCGGCGGGCCTCGAGCAGGAGCGACGTGAAGATCGCTGGCCCGCCGCCGTCATCGACGGCGAGCGGATCTTCGACCGCGCCAACGAGCGCGACGCGGGTCGACGATTCGACTCGCGGACACACCGCTCTCCGATCGACGGCGCCGAAATCGGGAGCCAGCTGCTCGCGGGCCCCGAGCACGTCTCGCAGGCCGTCGAACGGGCGCATCACGCGGCGCTAGCCTGGCGCCGCGTTCCTGCACCCCAGCGCGGGGCACTCGTGCGTCTGATCGCGGAGAAGGTGCGTGCCAACAAGCGCGCGCTCGGCGGTCTGATCACGCTCGAGGCGGGCAAGATCACGAGCGAGGCGGAAGGCGAGGTGCAGGAGTGGATCGATGTCTGTGAGTTCGCAGTCGGTCTCTCGCGACAGCTGCACGGACTCACGATCGCGTCGGAGCGTCCGGACCATCGCATGATGGAGCAGTGGCACCCTCTCGGCGTCGTCGGCGTCATCACGGCCTTCAACTTTCCGATGGCCGTCTGGGCCTGGAACGCGATGCTCGCCTTCGTCTGCGGCAATGCGGTCGTCTGGAAGCCGTCGGAGAAGACACCGCTCTGCGCGCTCGCGATCCAGCGCCTGGTCGAAGAGGCGATCGCCGAATCGACCCATACGCCGATCGGCCTGTCCCAGCTCGTGGTCGGCGGTCGCGCCGCGGGCGAGGCGCTCGCGGGGGACCCGCGCATCCCGCTCGTCTCGGCGACGGGCTCCGTCCGCATGGGTCGCTCGGTCGGCGAGCGCGTCGGCCAGCGGCTCGGTCGCAGCCTGCTCGAGCTCGGCGGAAACAACGCGATGATCGTGACGCCGAGTGCCCGGCTCGAGCTGGCCCTACGGGCGATCGTCTTCTCGGCCGTCGGCACGGCGGGCCAGCGATGTACGACCCTGCGCCGCTTGATCGTCCACGCGTCCCGCTTGGACGCCCTCGTTGCGCGGCTGGCGAATGCTTATCGGGGCCTCCCGATCGGCGACCCGCGCCACCCGGATACCCTCGTCGGTCCGCTCGTCGACGAAGCCGCCTTCGAAGCGATGGGCCGGGCAATCGAACGCGCCCGGGTGGAGGGTGGAGAGCTGGTCTGCGGTGGCGAGCGGGCGCGCGAGGGTGTGCCGGCCGGCGGCTACTACGTCGAGCCGGCGATCGTGCGCGTGCCGGAGAACCTACCGGTCGTGTGCGACGAGACCTTCGCGCCGCTTCTCTACGTGATGCCCTACGACACGCTCGATCGTGCGATCGCTCTCCAGAACGGCGTGCCCCAGGGCCTCTCGTCGGCCATCTTCACCGACGATGTCCGCGAAGCCGAACGCTTCCTGTCCGCGACCGGCTCCGATTGCGGCATTGCGAACGTGAACATCGGTACATCCGGTGCCGAGATCGGCGGCGCCTTCGGTGGCGAGAAGGATACGGGCGGCGGCCGCGAATCGGGCTCCGACGCCTGGAAGGCCTACATGCGGCGCGCGACCAACACGATCAACTACGGTGACGCGCTGCCGCTGGCCCAGGGAATCGAGTTCGACGTCTAGCAGAACGGATTCGGATGGAGTCGATGCATGCTGCTCGCAGCCGACCAGACCGCGGCGATCACGGGGGCCGGAAGCGGTATCGGGCGCGCACTCGCGCTCGCGTGTGCGGAGCGGGGACTCTCGCTCGCCCTCGCGGATATCGACCCGGAGCGACTGGCAGAGACGGCCGAGCTCGTACGCTCGGCAATCGGCGACGCCGAGCGGGACACGGCCTCGTCGACCCCGCTCTCGACCCACGTCGTCGACGTCACCGACGCGCGCCGCGTCGAGCGTTTCGCCGCGGACACGATCGAGCAGCATGGCGCCTGCCACGTGCTCTTCAACAACGCGGGCGTCCTGATCCTGGGTGCGATCGAGGACGCAACGCCCCGCGATTGGGATTGGGTGCTCGACATCAACCTGCGCGGAATCATCCACGGGGTCGACGCCTTCCTGCCCCACTTCCTGGCGCGCGGCCGGGACGCCCACATCGTCAATACGGTCTCGCTCCGCGGCATCGCCGCGACGATCGGCTCCGCCGTCTACTGCACCTCGAAATTCGCCGCCCTCGGTCTGACCGAGGCGCTCGAGAAGGACCTCGAGGGCCGAGGCGTCGGCGTGACGGCCGTCTGCCCCTGGGCCGTGCACACGGAATTGATGGAGCGACAGGAAGAGCGACCGGAGGGGGTATCCCGCATCCCCGCAGAGTACGTCGAGGCACTCACCCGAGCCGCGGGCGGCGACGAGCCCGGTCTCTGGATGTCACCCGAGCAGGTCGCGGCGCTCACCCTCGAAGGCATCGAGGCCGACGAGCTCTACGTCATCACGCATCCGCTCTGCCGATCCCTCGTGGCCGAGCGCGCCGAGCGGATGCTCGCCTCGATCGATCGCCTCGCCGCTCGACACCCGAATCTGCCACGTTAGTCGAGGCCCGCGAGCACCGCGATCGACGTCCGGTCTCAGATGGGGAGCGAACCGATCGCGCGGACGAGGGCAATCGAACCAACCAGCAGGAGCGAGACGGCCAGCCCGAGTAGGCCGACGCCCGCGACGCCGGGCACGGCCGGTGGGCCGACGACGCGAAAGATCTCGCCGCCGAAGTCGACGATGTAGAGATCTCCGCGCGCGTCCTCACCGAAGCTCACGATCAGCTCGATCGTGCCGACATCCGGCACGAACGCGTCCGTCCAATCGAGGAACTCGACGACCGACTCCGTCGAACGGTCGATGCGCAGGGACCAGATCCGATCGCTCTCGAAGTCGCCGAAGAAATAGCGGCCTCGTAGCTCGCCGATGGGACCGCGATAGACGTAGCCTCCCGTGACCGACGCCCCCTGGCTCGGACCGGACCCTTGGGTGTAGTCGTAGACCGGATCGACTCCATCGGCTGGCTGGGGCCCGCCAACACCTCCGTTCGGCGTCGCGATCGTGCCCTCCCGCAAGCGCCAACCATAGTTTCGACCCCCTGGGCTATCGGCGCGTTCGTAGTCGATCTCTTCTCGCGTGTTCTGCCCGACGTCGCCGAGATAGTAGTCGCCGGTCGCCCGGTCGAAGCTACCCCGCCACGGATTGCGCAGACCGTAGGCCCAGATCTCGTCCTCGCCGACGACGTCGACGAAGGGATTCGAATCCGGGATCGCGTAGTTGCGTTCCGTGTCCGCCGGGAAATCATCCCCATCGACATCGATTCGCAGCACATTGCCGTGCAGCTCGCCGACGATGTTCTGGCCGTTGTTCGGCGCATCGAAGGACTGGAAGTTGCCATTGTCGCCGATCTGCCAATAGAGGAAGCCATCGGGTCCGAATCCGATCCAGCCGCCGACATGCCCGCCACCGGGCGAGAGCGCGTGGACCGGATGCACGGTTGCCGGATCCGCGCGATCCGGATCGACCGCGGAACGCGTGTAGCGTTCCAGGCGCAGATCGCCCGCCGCGTCCTGGTAGTAGACGTAGACGTACCCGTTCTCCGCATAGCCGGGATGGAAGGCGAGCCCGACCAGGCGGTTGTTCCCGCCGACGTTTGCGAGGGTGAGAAAGGGCGTCGCACGCGGGGCGCCGGTCTCGACGTCGAGGATCTCGACGTCGCCGAAGTTCTCGAGCACGAAGACGCGCGTGAAGTCGTCGGGCGCTGCGGTCAGATAGACCGGCGAGTCGAGTCCAGCCGCGAAGCGAACCGTGCCCACCTGTGCCGTCGCCGGGCCGACGGAGCCGCAGAGCAGGACGCTGAACAGGACGAGTACGGCAAGGGGCGAAGAGCGGGAGGGCATCGGATGGCCTGGCAGGAGTTCGCGCTTGGGCGTGAAACCAGAGAGGTGAGCCCGCGGGGACTCGAACCCCGGACCGTGAGATTAAAAGTCTCCTGCTCTACCAACTGAGCTACGGGCCCGCGCGTTGGATACCACCACGCCTGCGCGGCGTCGAGATGGGTGGCGAATCGGGTGGCACCGCCTTCCTCTTTCGGCGATTGGTCCGAGCCGGATCCGCCAGGAGGGCAGCGAGGCGGGGCTTCGTCCTGGAATTTCGCGCGTCGGTCTCGATTTTCGCTTTTTATTCGCCTATGCTCGTCTCACCCCGAAACACCCAGGAGACCCACGAGCCATGCGCGAAGTATCCCCGATTCCTACGCCCGACCCCAGCTCGAAAACGCGACGCGACGAGGCCGGACCGGCGAACGCGCCCACTGCATCCACCACGCCCACGACGCCCACGACGCCCACCACGCCCAAGACGCCCAAGACGCCCAAGACGCCCGTCGTAGCGACGTTGACGAATTCGCCCGGCTGCGAGCCCGACGCTCCGCTGCAGCCGATACGTCGCGCGCGCGCGGTTCGCGTCGATGCCTGGGCCGTACCCGCCCCGGCGAACTGGTCGCGTACCCGCCGGACGCTGCGAAAGACCCGGAACAAGGCGACACGCGGTCATACGGCGCGCAGCTCGGAATGGGCGCTTCCCTTCTAGCTGGCTGATCGTGGGGCCGGCCTGCGGGCTCAGCCGAGGGCCGATGGCTCGCAATCGAACAGGAGGCCCGAGTGGTCGCTGCCGGGAATCGGCTCTACCCGGAAGTTCTCGACCTCGACTCCGCGCACGAGCGCATGATCGATCCGTAGGAGTCGTGGGCTTCCGGGCTTGGGCCCCCAGGTGCGTTCGACCAGACGTCCGTCCTTGCCCGAGGACTGGACGGCGCCATCTTCGAAACGGCGACGCAGCCGGCGATAGAGTGGCCAGACCGGGGTCGCGTTGAAGTCACCGACGACGAGTCGTGTCTCGTTCGGATTGGCCTCGAAGAAGCGCTCGAGATCCGAGACCTGGCGTGCGCGCACGAGCGGACTCGGAAAGGGCCGTAGCGCGTGCGGCGCCTGGAAATGGACGTTCACCAGCTCGATCGAACGTTCGAGGCCCTGCCACGCTTGGGGATCCAGGAGCACGCGACGCGCCGGCCGATTGAAGAGCGGGACCTGGCTGTAGCTACCCGGCTTCCGCATGGCGATTCCCATGCCGTCGTAGTCGTCGCTCGGCTCGAGACAGCCGAAGGGCAGCTCGCTCGAGATCGCCTCGGCATTCTCGAAGCCCAGCTCCTGGGCGGCGAAGACGTCGATTCGATGCCGCCGGATCAACTCGATCAATCCGTCGGGGTCCGCCTTGCCCTCCCAGAGATTGCCCGAAAACACCCGGATCGATTTGCCCACGTCCGTTCTCCTCCCGGTTGCCCTGCGCCTCTGCTTGCGCCTTCTCTCGGCGCCCTCGTCGCCGTCGCGCTTTGCACTGCTGGCGTCGATCGGCCCCGCTCACGCGAGCGACCGGTGATCGTTCCATCGGTTCGCACTCGTGCGCGTCTGACCGCCGGCACGCTCGAACCGCCTCGACGGCGCACTCTTGCCGACCACCTGCGCCCGGCCTGCGACCGAGGCGGCGACCCGCCGCCCTCCACACTCACCGCGCCATCCGGTGCGTGCACGACGAGCGCACGTGCGCCCTCGCCCGGCTGAGTGGTCGCGAAACGGCGGAAGGGGACGGAAATCGTGTCCCGTGTGAGTCAGGCGAAGAGCTCGCGGACGATGATCGTCTCTTCGCGCCCCGGCCCGACAGAGAGCAGCGCCGCCGGCACCTCGGCGAGGGCTTCGATTCGTTCGATGTAGCGGCGGGCGTTCGTGGGCAGCTGCTCGATCGAAGTCATGCCGCGCACGTCCTCCTGCCATCCAGGCAGTGTCTCGTAGACCGGCTTCGCGCGTTCGGCCTCCGGCAGCGTCATCGGAAAGTCCTGCGTGACCTTGCCGTCGATGTCGTAGGCCGTGCAGATCTGGAGCTCCGAGAAGCCGCTCAGAATGTCGAGCTTGTTGATCGCCAGGTCGGTCAGCCCGTTCACGGTCACGGCCTCGCGCAGCAGCACCGCATCGAGCCAGCCACAGCGACGCGGGCGTCCCGTCGTCGCGCCGAACTCGGCGCCCGCCTTGCGGAGTGCCTCGCCGATCCCGCCCTCGAGCTCGGTCGGAAACGGACCCGCGCCGACCCGCGTCGTGTAGGCCTTGGTGATGCCGATGACGCGATCGATTCGCGTCGGGCCGACGCCGCTCCCGGTACAGACCGCACCGGCCACGCAATTCGAAGACGTCACGAACGGGTAGGTTCCGTGATCGATATCGAGGAAGGTGCCCTGGGCGCCCTCGAACAGGATGTTCTTGCCGGCCCGAAGTGAGCGGTCGACGATCCGCCCCGTATGATCGATATAAGGCTCGAGCTGGCGGCCCCAATCGACGCACTGTTCGAACAGGGCGTCGACGTCGATCGGCTCGACGCCATGGATCTTCGTCAGCTCGACGTTCTTCTGCTCGGCGATCCCCGCGAGCTTCTCCCGGAGCGCGTCCGGCTGGCGGAGATCGGCGACGCGAACCCCACGCCGCGCGACCTTGTCCTCGTAGCACGGGCCGATCCCGCGACCGGTCGTCCCGATCTTGTCCTTGCCCGCGCGCGTCTCCCGCGCTGCGTCGAGGGCTGTGTGCCAGGGCAGGATCACGTGCGCGCGGCCGGAGACGCGGATGCGCGAGGGATCCTTGAGGATGCCGCGTTCGCCGAGCTTGCGGAGCTCTTCGAGCAGGATGGCCGGATCGACGACGACGCCGGGACCAATCAGGTTGACCGATCCGTCGTGCAGGATGCCCGACGGCACGACGTGCAGGATCGTCGTCTCGCCGTCGACGACGAGCGTGTGTCCAGCATTGTTGCCCCCCTGGAAGCGCGCCACGAGATCCGCGCGCGGACCGAGCCAATCGACGATCTTGCCCTTGCCCTCGTCGCCCCACTGGGCGCCGACGGCCACGACGGTAGACATGCTTAGAGCTCCAGCAGCTGCACGGCGATCATGCTCTCGGCGTCGCGCAGGGCAGTCAGGACCTCGTCGCCGGGGTCCTGATCGATATTGACGAGCATGCAGGCCTCTCCACGCGATTCGTGGAGTGCCAGCTGCATGCGAGAGATGTTGATGCCGGCATTGCCGAGCGCGGTACCGACGTGACCGACGACGCCGCTGCGGTCGTGATTGTGGATCAGGAGCGTGCAGCCTTCGGGAATCGCTTCGAGCATGAAGTCATCGATTCGCACGATGCGAGGCTGATCGCCGTGGAAGACCGCCCCCGCGACGAGCCGGTCGACGACGCCCTTGACCTTGACCGTGACCGCGGAGGCGAAATCGGTCGAGCGTGCGACCTTCGACTCGATCACCTTGATCCCGAGCTCCTGCGCCAGGTGTGAGGCGTTCACGAGATTGACCGCCTCGCGTACCGGCGAGAGGATGCCCTTCAAGACGGCGATCGTGATCGGTGCGACCTTGAGCTCCGCCACCTCGCCCGAGTACTCGACCTCGACGACGTCGACGCGCCCCTGCGCGAGCTGCCCTTGAAAGGCGCCGAGCTTTTCGCCCAAAGTGATGTAGGGCCCGACCTCCGCCATCTGCTCGGGCGAGACCGTCGGTACGTTGATCGAGTTGCGCACCTCACCCTTCAACAGGTAGTCGCACACCTGCTCCGCGACCGCGACCGAGACGTTGATCTGGGCCTGCTCGGTCGAAGCGCCGAGATGGGGCGTGCAGATCACGTTCGGATGGTTCACGAGGGGATGGTCGTCGGGCGGCGGCTCTTCGACGAAGACGTCGAGACCGGCGCCAGCGACCTGGCCGGATTCGAGGGCTGCGAGCAATGCCGACTCGTCGACGATCCCGCCGCGCGCCGCATTGACGACGATCAAGCCCGGCTTCGCCTTCGCAAACTCCGCCGCCCCGAGGATCCCGGTCGTCTCCTTCGTCTTGGGAACGTGGACCGTGACGACGTCCGCTCGAGTCATCATCTCTTCGAGCGAGACGCGCTCGACCTCGAGTCGCGCTGCGGCCTCGGCCGTCAGATAGGGGTCGTGCACGATCACCTTCATGCCGAGCCCCTTTGCGCGCGACACCACGAACCGCCCGATATTGCCCGCGCCGAGGACGCCGAGCGTTCGGTTGTAGAGCTCCATTCCCTGGAACTTCTTCTTCTCCCACTTGCCGGACTTCATGGAGGCCGTCGCCTGCGGAATATGGCGAGCGAGGGAGACCATCAGCGCGATCGCGTGCTCGGCCGTCGTGATGTTGTTGCCCTCGGGCGTATTGACGACGACGACGCCATTCTGTGTGGCCGCAGAGATATCGACGTTGTCGACGCCGATTCCGGCCCGACCGACGATCCTGAGACGCTCGGCGACCGCCAGCACGTCGGCCGTGACCTTCGTCCCGGATCGGATCACCAGCCCGTCGACGTCCGCGATCAGCTCGAGCAGCTCGTCCGGAGAGCAGCCGGGACGGTTGATGACTTCGATTCCCGCGGCCTGCTCGAGGACGGCCACGCCCTGCTCTGCCAGGGCATCGGAAACGAGGACTTTCGGCACGGGGGTCTTCTCCTGCATCTACGCGGGCATCGTCCGGTTCGCGCCCCGAGCAGCGATGCGGGCGGCAGGACCGACTGGGCACTCGCTGCCGCAGGTCTCGCGCGGCGGCCGATCGACCGAGCGCGCGCAGGCCCTCGATCGAGTCGGCGACCCGATCGCCTAACTGATCGACACTGCTAGGGAATCAAACCGACCCGAGAGTGTGCCGGAGGGCCTCGGGAGTGTCAACGACGCAGCGCGCGCGTGCTACGGTCCGCGACCTTTCCCGGCGTGCGAAGACGCCGCCATTGCCGATCCGCCAGGCAGACGCCGCGGAGTGCGACGACCCATGACTGTTGGCACGCTGCCCGCCCGCTGGGTGATCGA
Organism: Myxococcota bacterium; assembly: GCA_965223565.1. GTDB lineage: Bacteria > Myxococcota_A > UBA9160 > UBA9160 > UBA4427 > UBA4427. Next base: position 900,552 of record CBDCWV010000017.1, read on the forward strand.
GACGCGCGGCCCCCTGACGGGCGAGATCGCGGTTCCGGGCAGCAAGAGCATCACGAATCGCGCCCTGCTCCTGGCCGCACTCGCCGAGGGACCGAGCCGGCTCGTCGGTGCGCTGGAATCTGATGACACGCGCGTGATGCGCGAAGCGCTGCGGGCGATGGGGATCGCGTCCGAGTCGGAGAGCGGTGATTCGGTCTGGCGGGTTCACGGACGCGGCGGGCATTTCGCAGATCCCGGCCACGCGCTCGACTGTGGGAACTCCGGAACGACCGTGCGTTTCCTGACCGCGGCCCTCACGTTGGCCGAGCAGCCGATCGTCGTCGACGGAAACGCGCGCATGCGCGAGCGGCCGATCGCCGACCTCGTCACGTGTCTGAACGCACTCGGCGCGCCCGTCCAGTCCATCGGCCGCGACGATTGTCCGCCGGTCCGGATCGAGGGTGGAGGCCTGCCGGGCGGAGCGGCGGAGATCGACGGCAGCCGCTCGAGCCAGTACGTGTCGGCCGTCCTCCAGGCGGCGCCCTACGCACGACGCGACGTGCTGCTCACGTTCCGCGGCGGCGTGATCGTGTCTCGGCCCTATATCGACCTGACGCTCCAGGTCATGCGCCGATTCGGCGCCGACGCCGACTGGGACGGGGACGATCGGCTACGCGTCACCGCGGGACGCCCCTACGTGCCCCAGCACTACCGGATCGAGCCCGATGCTTCCTCGGCCGCCTACCCCTTCTGCGCCGCGGCGATCACCGGCGGGCGCGTCACCGTCGCGGGGATTCCCGCTGCGTCGCATCAGGCGGACTTCGCGATTCTCGGTCTGCTCGAACGCATGGGCTGCCGCGTCGAGCGAAGCGCCGAGCGCGTTACGCTCCGCGGTCCGACCGAGCACCTGCGAAGCCTCGGCGAGATCGACATGAACGACTTCCCGGACGCCGTCCTCGCCTACGCAGTCGTCGCGCTCTTCGCCGACGGACCGACGACGATCCGCAACGTCGCCAACCTCCGGATCAAGGAGACCGATCGACTGGCGGCACTCGAGACCGAGCTGCGCAAGCTGGGAGCGGGTGCCACGACCGGCCCGGATTGGATTCGGATCGAGCCGCGCCCGCTCCACGGCGCCGAGGTCGAGACCTACGACGACCACCGCATGGCGATGTCCTTCGCCCTGGCAGGCCTACGTGTGCCGGGCGTCGTCATCCTCGATCCCGCTTGCGTCTCGAAGACGTGGCCAGGCTTCTTCGCCGCATTCGACGCGCTCTAACGGAAGCCAAGGGCGAGACGGACCAGGCGAGCCAGGCTCGCTGCACACTCAGGTCCTCCCTCGACGGTCTCGGCGCCGAGACTCCCAGCCACCTTCCCCGCTGGGTCCCGTCACGACACGCAAGCGGTGTGCACCGACAGCTGGTCCAGCGCCCCCCGCAGCGGATCCAAAATCCTCGGCCCCGGTTGACATGCCCCAGCTCGTGAAAATCCATTGCGCCGTGCTCGAGGCACAGCCGAGCAGGGTTCGAGTTCTCGGCCCCGTCGTTGCGCTTCGCGCCCAACCGAAGGAGACCGCCATGACCGCCTTTCAAGACTTTTCCCGCCGCCCGACGAGCTTCAGCCCGCTGGCGGGTCTGGCCTCGAGCCTCATGCGTGAGATGCAGCCGACGCTGCGTGCCCATGACGCGATCTTTCAAGGCACCCGGGGCGTCTTTCCGCCCGTCAACCTCCACGAGAACGAGGACGGCTACGTGCTGACCGCCGAGCTTCCGGGTGTGGCGCCGGACCAGATCGATGTCTCGATCGAAGGCGCGACCGTGACCTTGAGCGGTGAGCGCAAGATCGACTATGCCGCGGGTGAAGGGGTCGCGATCCACCGCCGCGAACGCCAGTCCGGCACGTTCCGACGTGCCTTCGAGCTGCCGACCGAGGTCGATCTCGAGCGCGCCAAGGCGACACACAAGCATGGCGTCCTCACGCTCGATCTTCCGAAGACGGCGGCCGTCAAGCCGCGCCAGATCGAGATCGAGACGCGCTAGTCGAGCAGCCCTCGCGACCCGCTCGCGATCGATTCGCCAGCGGGACGAGCGAATAAGGAGAGATTGCGATGAGTCAGAACACGAATGGGGCCAATCGCGAAATCGAGGCCCGCGACAAGGACGAGCTCGTGACGGAGGACACCCGGCCGGGCCTCGTCTTCCGACCCGATGTCGACATCCTGGAGAAGCCCGACGCCTTCGTCGTCTTCGCGGACATGCCCGGCGTGAGCGAGGAGACGGTCGAGATCAATCTCGAGAAGGGGCTCCTTACACTCGACGCACGACCGGCCGCGGATCTCGAGATCGGGCCGGCCCGGTACGCCGAGTACCGCAGCGGCGGCTACCACCGCGAGTTCCGGATCTCGAAGGAGATCGACGCGACCGCCGTTTCGGCCCGGATGAAGGACGGGGTGCTCGAAGTCCTCTTGCCCAAGAGTGCGGAGAGCCAGCCCCGACGCATCTCGGTCCAGGCGGGCTAGCTGCACGGCCGACCCGACCCGTTTCGAATCCAGCCCTCTGAATCCGAGTCCGGCCGGCCCCGCATGGGGCCGGCCCGTGGCTCGTGCGGAGCTCACTCCCGAGGCTCCGAAAGCGGCGTATACTGCGCGCCCGGAAGACGACCCAGCCCGCGTCGAACCGAGGACCGCACGACATGCCGCCCACGCCGCCCGAGCCCGCGTCGACCTCCTCCGCGCGCGCCGCGACACCCGCTCAGGACAAGGACACGCCGATCCTCCGCGCTCAGGCGCTCGGCCAGTCGATCTGGCTCGACAATATCAGTCGCGATCTCCTCCTCTCGGGTGCACTCCGCCGCCAGGTCGAGCTGAACGGGATCCGCGGTGTCACGTCGAATCCGGCAATCTTCGAGAAGGCAATCGCCCAGTCGAGCGACTACGACGCGGCCGCTCAGGCCCTGATCACACAAGGGGCGAGCGACGCACTCGACGTCTTCGAGCGTCTCGCCGTGCAGGACATCCAGCTCGGCTGTGACGTGATGCTCCCGGTCTTTCGCGAGAGCGGCGGCCGGGACGGCTTCGTCTCGCTCGAAGTGTCCCCCCACCTCGCCGACGACACGGCCGCCACCATCCGCGAAGCGCACCGGCTCGCCCGCGCCGTCGGGCGAGCGAACCTGATGATCAAGGTGCCCGCGACACCGGAGGGAATCCCGGCGATCCAGCAGCTGATCTCGGACGGGATTAACGTCAACGTGACGCTGCTATTCGCGGTCGATGCCTACGAGGCAGTGCATCAGGCCTACCTGGCCGGCCTCGAGGCTCGACTCGAGCGGGGTGAGCCGATCGACGCAATCGCGAGCGTGGCGAGCTTCTTCGTCTCGCGCATCGACGCGAGCGTCGACCAGCAGATCGATCTGGCCCTCGAATCCGAGACGCGGGCCGATCGCCGCGAACGACTCGAAGCGCTGCGTGCACGCGTCGCGATCGCGAATGCCAAGCTCGCCTACGCGCGTTTCCTGGAAACGTTGGCGGGCGATCGCTGGGCGCGCTTGGCGAGTGCCGGCGCTGCACCCCAACGGGTGCTCTGGGCGAGCACCGGTACGAAGGACCCGGCCCTGCCGAAGACGCTCTACGTCGACGAGCTGATCGGCGCGCACACGGTCAACACGTTGCCCGACGCGACGCTCACGGCATTCCGCGAGACGGGAACGGTCCGTGATGCGCTCGGCAGCAATCCCGCCGAGCTCAAGCGACAGGCTCAGCCGATCCTCACCGAGCTCGACACGCTCGGAATCTCACTCAAGGAGATCACCGACGGCCTTCTCAGCAAGGGCTGCTCGCTCTTCAGCGATGCCTTCGACGCTCTGCTGTTGTCGGTCGAGTCGAAACGTCAACAGCTGCTCGGGAGCGCCCTCGCCGCCGCCGACTATCGGGGACTGGACGCACTCGGCGAGACCAGCAAGGAGATCCTCGCGAGCCATGAGTCGTGGCAGCAGGACGGACACTCGCGTGCGCTCTGGCAGCGCGACGCCGCGCTCTTCTCGAATGCGGATGAATCACGCTGGCTCGGTTGGCTCGATCTGCCCGAGATTCCGGCCGAGCAAGCGATCGGATCGCCGGCCCTGCGGGAGGCGATTCGCGCGCACCCGGCCGACACGATCGTCGTCGTCGGAATGGGCGGATCCAGCCTGTGGCCCGACGTGCTGGGACGAACCTTCGGCGACGACGGGTCTTCGGATGCGGCCGCGTCCGACCGGGCGGGCCTCGAGACGCGCGGCCGCCCCCCGCGTCGTCGACGCCTGCTCGTGCTCGACACGACCGTACCCGACGCGCTCGACGAGCAGCTCACAGCGATCGATCTGACTCGTTGTCTGTTCTTCGTGTCCTCGAAATCGGGCTCGACGATCGAGCCGAACGCGATCTTCGAGCTGCTCTTCGAACGACTCGCAGATGGGATCGGTCGGACCGCAGCCGCCCGACGATTCATCGCGATCACCGACCCCGGAAGCGCGCTCGAGGACCGCGCAAAGGAGGAGGGCTTTCTGGGCGTCGCGCTCGGGCGAGCCGACGTGGGCGGCCGTTTCTCCGCCTTGTCGCCCTTCGGCCTGCTGCCGGCGGAAGCGATGGGACTCGATCCCGAGCGCCTCCGCCACCGTGCGCAGCGCCTGTCGGCGGCCTGTGCCCCCTTCGTCACGCCCGACCGGAATCCGGGCGTCGGTCTGGGGCTCGCGCTCGGCACGCTCGCACGGCAGGGTCGCGACAAGCTGACGCTCACGACCTCCCCGGCGATCGAGAGCTTCACGGCCTGGGTCGAGCAGCTCGTCGCCGAGTCGACGGGCAAACACGGGCGCGGCCTGACTCCGATTGGCGGTGAGCCCCTCGCGACACCGGCGCGTTACGCAGACGATCGCGTCTTCGTCGACCTGGCACTCGAAGGCGACGCGACGAACGCTGCACGCGGGGAGCTGCTCGCGGCGCTCTCGGCCGCCGGTCACCCGGTCATTCGTTTGACCATTGCCGACCGCTACGACCTCGCCCAGGAGGTCTTCCGCTGGGAGCTGGCGACGGCCGTCGTCGGATCGTTGCTCGGCCTCAATCCCTTCGATCAGCCCGACGTCGAGGCCGCGAAGGTCGCGAGCCGTAGTCTGATGGCGAAGGCACGCGAAGCCGGTGGTCTGTCCTTCCGCGAGCCCGATCTCGCCGTCGACGACATCCGTTTCTACCTGCCGAGCGCCCTGCGCGACCAGTCGTCGGAAGCCTCGTCAGATCCGGTCGCGCTCTGCAGCGCGCTCGTCGATTGCCTGCGCGCGAACGACACCTTCGTGATCAACGCATTCCTCGCGGACCGCCCTGCCCATCGCGACCGCCTCCAAGAACTGCGCGAAGCCGTCGGCGGCGCCCGCCAGCTGGCAACCACGCTCGATTTCGGCCCTCGCTACCTCCACTCGACGGGCCAGCTCCAGAAGGGCGGACCGAATCGCGTGGCGGGTCTCCATCTCTGGCAGAGTGCGGCTGCCCGAACGCGTGCCCCGCTCGCAATTCCAGAGATGGGGGGCGACTTCGGCACATTGGCGGAGGCGCAGGCCGTCGGCGATTTCGAGGTGCTCTGCGATCGCGGGCGTCGCGTGGTCGGTATCGATCTCGGCGGCGACGTCCCGGTCGCGCTCTCGCGACTCGCGGACTGGCTGAGCGAATCACTGGCTTGACTCCCCTCGAACCAAACGATCCCTCCACGCCGACCGGGGCCGCCCACGCCGCGCTCGACTGGGTCGAGGCCGGGATGACCGTCGGGCTGGGCACGGGACGCGCCGCGGCGGCCTTCGTCGATGCGCTCGGCGAACGTGTGCGTGACGGCCTCGCCGTCACGGGCGTGCCGACCAGCCAAGCCACGGCAGCCCGGGCGCGCAAGCACGGAATCGCCTTGACCAGTCTGGCAGCCGCCGGTCGCCTCGACGTCACGTTCGACGGTGCCGACGAAGTCGATCCGGATCTCGACCTGATCAAGGGCTACGGCGCAGCCATGGTCAGAGAGAAGATCGTCGCCGCCTGCTCGACGCGCCTGGTCATCCTCGTCGGGCCCGAGAAGCTCGTCGATCGATTGGGCGATCACGGCCGCCTTCCGATCGAAGTCCTGCCCTTCGGCGAAGCGCTCGTCACACGCGAGCTCGAGCGGCTCGGACTCGTGGCTCGGCTGCGTGACCACGATACCGGGAATCACGAGCAGGAGCGGGATACCGAGCCACTGGTCACCGACAACGGCAATTGGGTACTCGACGCGAAGCTCACCCCGCCGTTCGATGCACGTCGACTCGAATCGGAGATCCTCGCGATCCCCGGCGTCGTCGGTACCGGCTTCTTCCTCGGTATGACCGACGCCGTCCTGATCGGCGCCGGAGAGAACGTCGAGATCCGCCGCGCCCGCGTCTGACGGGTCGAGTGCGTCGACCGCTCGACGCCTGTGACCGGGTGTCGATCCGGTGGTGTCGACGGTCGCGCTGCGTTTTCCGTTTTCTGCCGCGGCCCGAGCACTTGCGCGAGACCGCTGCCATCCGCCTGCCGATTCGACTCGGCGCGATGGCGTAGACTCGCGCGTGGAGGTCCCGAATGGCCAAGCGGCCTTTCTTCGTTCTACCTGGTGGCGAGTGCGTCCCCCTCGAAGGCGAGTGGCGCATCGCCGAGCTACGGGGCGATTGGTACGTCCTCGGTCACCACTCGGTCGTTCCCTGCGGATCGGAACGCGCGGCCGCGAGCATGCTCGCGGAGCTCCAAGCGCAGACCGACGTCGATCTCCTGGCCAGCGAGGCGATCGCTGGACTCGATCGGATTCCCGAGGCATGGGAGTCGGATTCACTCACCGAGGCCGATCTGCCCTGAGCCGAGAACGAAAACCAGAGTAGAGCTGGAGGACTTCTCGAGCGCGCGCCGCGTCGGTCGACGCGATCCTCGTACTCCCGTTCGCGGACCGGCCTCACCGGATCTCGCCAACGCCAGACCGGGAGGCCCGATGCGCACGATCCGATCGCTCCTCTGGGTGGGCTCGGGACGCGGCTTGAGCGAGAGCGGCATTACAGAGGCGCCAGAGCTCGACATCACCTGGGTCCCGAATCTTGCCGAGGCCGAGGCGCTGCCCGCGATCCGATTCGACGCCGTGCTCTATGAGGCCACGGCGCCACGACGAATCACCCCGGCAATCGAGGCCCTGGCGCGCTTTTCGCCCGCAAGGGGAGCCCTGGTCTCGCTGACCCACGGCAACGCACGATTCGCCGATTCGATTCTCGACGCGGGCGCGAGCGCGGTTCTGGTCGTCGAGCGCGACGGACCGGGCAAGGGCTTCGTGCGCGAGATCAATGCCACGCTCGACGCACTCGAGAAACGCGAAACCGCTCGGCCCCGAGCCGTCACGACAGGATCCGATCCGACCGCACGCGAAGGCGAAGCGGAAGACAGGCTCGCCGATCCCACGTCCCGGTTGATCTTCTCGAGCCGCGCGATGCAGGAGGTCCGCGCGCTCATCGACCCGGCCGCCGCGAGCCCGTCGACGGTGCTCGTGACGGGCGAGACCGGTGTCGGCAAGGAAGTCGTTGCCCGCGAGCTCCACGCGCGGAGCCCGCGCCGTGACGCGCCCTTCCTGGCGATCAACTGCGCTGCGTTTCCCGAGTCGCTCCTCGAGAGTGAGCTCTTCGGTCACGTACGCGGCGCGTTCACGGGCGCGACACGCGCCAAACGCGGCCTGTTCGAAGCCGCAGAGCAAGGCACGCTCTTCCTCGACGAGATCGCCGAGACGAGCTTGTCGCTCCAGGCCAAGCTGCTCCGTGTATTGCAGGAACGCGAGATTCGACCCGTCGGCGAGACGACGACTCGAGCGATCACGTGCCGCATCGTCGCCGCCACGAATCGCCGGCTCGCCGACGAGGTCGAGCAGAAGCGCTTCCGGGAGGATCTCTTCTACCGCCTGGATGTCTTTCCGATTCGGATCCCGCCCCTGCGTGAACGCAGGCAGGACATCGTTCCACTCGCCCGCCATTTCCTCGCCCTTCACGGCCCGCGAGAGGACAAGCGCGGGTGCCACCTCTCGCTCGCCGCGCGCCACCTGCTCGAGAGCTATGCCTGGCCCGGTAACGTGCGCGAGCTCGAGAACGAGATGCTGCGCGCCCTGATGGTCTCTTCGAGCGGCGGCCTGATCACGCCACGACAGCTCTCACCCCGACTCGTCGAGATCCTCGAGCCCATCGCCCACGGTGCTCGCCCCGACGAATCGCTCAGCGAAGCCCTCGCCCGGATCGAGGCCTGGATGATCCGCCGCGCCCTGGCGAATAACGGCGGCCGCAGGGCCTATACCGCGCGGCGGCTGGGTCTTACTCGAGAGGGTCTCTACAAGAAGATGAAGCGCCTCGGGATCGAGTAGACGGCGTGGGACCCGGACTTTGATGCCGCTGGCTCGCCCGCTCGCCGAGCTACCTTGATTCGGAGCGGTGTCGGCATGCCGCAGCGGTCGAGACGCAGCGATCGAGGAAGATCACGCCATGCGTTCAGTCACGACTGATTCCAGAACCGAAGCGAGCCACCGCACGCCCCTCCCGGCCGAAGGCGAGCTCTGGATCACCGACGCCGGTCTCGAGACCGAGCTCGTCTTCAAGGACGGTCTGGAGCTGCCCTGCTTCAGCGCTGCCCCGTTGCTGGACAGCGAGTGGGGTCGAGAGCGACTTCGCCGCTACTACTCGGACTTCATCGCGCTCGCCGTGCGCCACGGGATCGGGCTCCTGCTCGAAACGGCGACCTGGCGAGTCAGCCCCGATTGGGCGCACCGCCTTGGCCTCGACGAGGCCGCGACCGCACGGATCCACGCCGAAGCGGTCGGCCTGCTCCGAAGCCTGCGCAAGGAGGGAAGCCTGCCGAGCGATCGCTTCGTCGTGAGCGGCAACCTCGGTCCGCGCTACGACGGCTACCGGGTGGACGAGCGCATGGAGCCCAGCGAGGCCTTCGACTACCACCATGGTCAGGTCACCCGTTTCGCCGCCGAGGGCGCCGACGCGATCTCAGCGCTCACGCTCACGACCAGCGAGGAAGCCATCGGCATCGCACGCGCGGCCGCCGCGGAGGCGCTTCCGTCGGTCATCTCCTTCACGGTCGAGACCGACGGACGCCTGCCTTCCGGCGAGACACTCGAATCCGCGATTACTGCCGTCGACGCGAGCGCTCCCGATTCGCACAGGAGCGCGGGGATTGGGGATTAGATTCGCCGCTTTCCGCGAGCGAGCCCGAAGAGCCCGAGTCCGAGCAGTAGTCCCGTTCCCGGCTCCGGAATGATCGGCGCGACGAGTGTGATGTCGCTCGGATCGAACTCGATCCGGGTGACGTACTCGTCGCCGAAATCGACGTCGACCCTCAGACCGGTCGCCGGGTTCACCGTCTGCGTATTGCCACTCGAGTTGTTCGAGTTGCGCAGCAGACCCGTCCCGTTCTCGTAGAGGAGGATCTGGGGCGGGTGGTAGCGGGCACGATCGAGCCGCTCGAATTCGCGCGCATCGAAGACGAAGAGCAGGCCGTCGGGTCCATCCGGCACCAGCTCCGCAAGCTGGAGGCCGTCGTCGAGTCGGGCATCCGGTGCGATCTCGAAGGCGAGCAGACTGCCCTGGCCCCGCCACTCCGATCCCGAGATCGGGCCCTCTCCGGCCGGTGGCGCGGCGACCCGGTCGAGCGCGAAGCGCGAGAAGCCCGAGGGCGTCGGCGGCTGCGTGCTGAGCGAGCCGCTCACCCGATAGCGAACCGACTCGATTTCCTTGTTTCCGTAGCGCCGGCCCACCTCGTAGAAACCGTTCAGCTCGATCTCGAGGGAGAAATTTCGTACCCGGCTGAATTCGGGAATCAGCGATCGGTTACCGAAATCGGTCGCGTCGAGCGTTAGGCTGAAGATCGCCCCTTCGGTATCGCCGGACGCACTCTCGGGCAGTGCGATCGCGAGCCCGGGCGCGAGAACCGTGGCCACCGCGACCAATACCACGGCGCGCAGACGACGGATGTACGCGCGGTCGACCCGATCGAGCCGGCCGGCGGAGCTTCGCGATCTCTTCATGTCGTCGCCCCCGTGGCTTTCGGTCGGCCGTCCACGCCCCGCTACCCACTACCTTCCACCTACCACCTACCTACTTTGGCCTGGCCGCTCTGGTTGTCTCGTTCCGGCACCCGCTCCTCTGGATCCATTTCGGCAGCCGGCGGCGTGCGGAGCATGACCCCGCTCACCTCGAGTGGTCACGAGGTCAGAATTGTGTCAGGGGAGACAAGCCGTGCGTGTCTTCGCTCACACGATCGCCACCACGGAAGCGACGATCGTCACGTCACGACCCCATCGAGCCCACACGCTCGTTCAGAGCGAGTCGGGCAGGCCCCGAACGACGGCACCCAGATCGGGGGCTCTTTCGAGCAGGTCGAGGATGCGGCGCGCCGGCCGCTTGTAGATGAGGGGGAGGATCGATTCGCCACGGTCTTCGTCGATCGGATGGGCGAGCGACCAGGGCGGCGCGAATCGGCACTCGGTCTCGATCCCGGGACGATTGCCTCTGGCGTCCAGCAGGATCCAGCCCCCGTCATGTTCGCGGCCGGCGCCGCGGTCGTCGCTCACGAGATAGGCCGCGTTGAAGCCGTGGAGCACGAACCCGGCCGGCCGCGCGGCATCGCACAATCGCGCATAACAGAAGCCGGCCGGGATGCCGGCGAAGCGCAGCAAGCCCGCCAGCAGGTGGCTCTTCGCGAAGCAGAGGCCGGAGCGCGCACGCAGGACCTCGCTCGCGCGGCATGTTACGGGGAGGTCGCAATCGGACGACGCTTCCGCGCACGCTGGTGCGGGCTCGCCGCCGGCTCGAGCGGGCGGGTCGAGCGCTCCTCGCCGATCCGGTAGAGGCCGATCCTGCACGTGCCCGATCTCGTCCCTTACGAACTCGAAGAGGCTGCGCACGCGCGCTTCGGCCGTGTTCAGCCCCACGAGCCGCGCTCGCGCGCACTCGCTCACGATCGGGGTCTGCCAATCGATCGTGATCGTGTCTTCCAGATAGCGGCCCAGATCCGCGGTCTCGGGTGTGGGATACCCGGCGGCCGCGTAGTCAGCCATCCACCCGCTCTTCGCGACGCCGCTCGAGCAGATCGCGCACGATCACGTTCGGCACGCCGAGTGCACGCAGAGAGCTCGAAACGACATTATCGATCGAACGGCTCAGGTTGAAGACGGGACGACCATCGACCTCATCGTAGGCGGGCTGATGAGCGTCGATCAGCGCGACGCGGTCCCCCCCCAGCTCGGCCTTCAGGTAGTCGACCGAGGGCTGGACGTTCTCCACGTAGAAGTCGAAGCGACGGCGAAGCGCCTCCTCGTTGTCGTCGGCGCGACCGCGCTTGCCGGCTCGAGCGCTCATCTCGGCCTTGCTGATCGATAGGTGCAGCACCTTGAGCACGGGAATCGCGGCGCTCTCGAGAAAGGCGAGCAGGTGGCGCGCCGCTGCGACCGTGCGCGGGTACCCGTCGAGAATGAAGGGACTGTCGATTCCCTCGGTGTCGGCCAGGACGGCGCGCTCGATCTCCGCCGAGATCAGGTCCTGCGTCCAGCGATTCGGAATCAGCAGGCCGCGGGCCGTGCAGAATTCCAACCAGTCGAGCTGGCTGACGTCGGCATTGCCGCCGAGCTCCTGCGAGATGAAACGACTGGGCGTGCGTCCGAAATAACGCTCCAGATCCGGCAGATAGCGTCTCACCTTTTCACTCAGCTCGTCGGTCGTGTCGATACAATCGAAGATGCTGCTCCGCCGCGAGAGCGCGTATTTCGACTCGAGCAGCTCTGCGAAGGCGGGATCACTCTTCGAACGTTCGGCCGTCGTCCGCAGGATCTCACCCATCGACAGGTGTCGTCGCCGATCGATCGAGACAAGCTCACAGAGCGCCGCAGCGACCTCTCCTTTCCCGCAGCTCGAGGGGCCCGTCAAGATGACGACGCCAGGCCCTCGAAGCGAGATCCGCTCGACGCGTACGAGCGATCGGAGGGAGGAACTCGTCGCGGCCATGCTTCGTACTCTCCTCTGATTCCGGGCCCGCCGCGATACCCGCAGCGCGACGGCGCCAACGGTACCATGGCCGTGCATCATGGCCGAGCACGAATCCGCCGACAGCGACGCCGCGCCGCCGACGACGAGTCGAAAGCGCGAGGCGGAGGAGTGGGCGCTCGTGCTGAGCGCGGAGGGCTTCGCGCCTCGCGTCGTGCGGGACGAGTCGGCGTTCCGGGTCGAGGTCGAGCCGGGCCGCGAGCAGGCTGCCTGGCGCTCGATCGCGGCCTGGCGACGCGAACGGGCCGAGCGAGATCGCAATCGCCAGCCACCCCCCTCGCCCCCCGCGTCACCGCGTGAGACGGCGGCCGCCTACGCACTCGCGCTCGGGCTGCTCGCCTTTCATCTGGGACTCGAAGCGGCGGGTCGACGCCAGGCGCTGGTCGACCTCGCCGACAGCCGCGCGGTACTCGTCGTGCGGGGCGAGATCTGGCGAACGCTCACCGCGCTGACCCTCCACGCCGACCTGCCACACGTCGTGGGCAACACGCTCTTCGGTGGATTCTTCCTCGCCGCCCTCGCCGGTCGCCTCGGAATCGGCTGCAGCCTGCTCGCGTTCCTGGCAACCGGCATGCTCGGCAACGCAGCCAACGCCGTCTACTACGGCGCGGCCCATCGCTCGATCGGCGCGTCGACCGGCGTCTTCGGACTGGTGGGCGTCCTCGCTGGTCTCGCGGCCTGGCGACGCCACCAGACCGCACCACCCGGCCGTGGGGCCTGGGTCGCCGTCGCCGCGGGACTCGGGGTCGTCGCGATGCTCGGCTCCGGCGGACCCGAGATCGACTTTTCGGCCCACCTCTTCGGTCTCGCCGCCGGGCTGGCGAGCGGCTTCGCGATCGCCATCCCGCTGGCGAGCCGCCCGAGACCGTCGCCTCGACTCCAGGCGGTCTGCCTCGCCGCCAGCGTCTGCCTGCTCGCCGGTGCGTGGCGCTGCGCCTTTGCGCAGAGCGGTTGATCGGCGTCCAAGGTCCGGTTCGTCACCCCGCATGCCTCGGGCTATCGTGCGCGCGATCGCGCGGGGAGAATCGGACGTGAACGACGACGCGACAGGCGATGCCCAACGAGCGTCGACCGGAGAGGGGAGCGACCCGTCTTCGAAGCCGACGGAAGAGGGGATCTATCCCGTCGGCAAGGCCGTGCTCGGAATCGTCTGGCTATTGGCGACGGCCTGCTTCTTCCCACCCCTCGAAACGAGCGACTGGGGTGGGCTGGGTCGAACGCTCTTCGGCGTCCTGGCCGCCGTCCACCTCGTCGAGTGCGTCGCCTTCCTCGGTGTCTTGAAGCGCAGCCCGCGCCCACTCGTCTACGAGCTCTGGCAGACGTTCCTCTTTGGCATCGTCCATGTCTCGATCGTGCGTCGAGAGCTGGAAGCGGCGGAGCCTTCCACCTCGACCTGAGTCGGGAGCGAAGGTTCGGCGCGGCGCGAGCCATCGTGGATCGGGCCCCTCGCTCGCGCGCTACCTCATTCCCGCGAGCGCGGACGCACACGCGGCGCATCGCCGGGCGGCGTCGCGCTCGAAGCCGCCATCCAGAGCCGGATGGCCGCGTAGGCGCGATAGGGACGAAACGGCTCGAGTGCTTTCTCCACATCGCTCGCAGATGCCCGTTCCGAATCGACTTTCGAAATCGCCTTGCGAAGGACCAGATCACCGGCGGGCAACGCATCCGGCTCCCGCAGCACACGCATCGCCACGTAGTGCGCCGTCCAGGGTCCGATCCCGGGTGATGCCTGCAGCCGGTCCACGCCCGCTTGCAGGCCCTGCCTCTGCGCGAAGAGCTCCGGGACCTCGATCCGACGCCTCGCCAGAGCACGAATCGTCTCCGCGCGGGCGCGCGTGAGACCGACTTCTTCGAGCGGCGCCGCGCGGAGTCGTCCGGGTGTCGGAAAGACGAACGAGAAGGGTCCCGGCTCGCCCGATTCGCCCGACCGCCGCTCGCCCCAGCGCGCGACGACGCGGGCCGCCAACGTCGTCGCCGCACGCACACTCACCTGCTGACCCAGAATCGCGCGCACGGTCGTCTCGAAGCCGTCGAAGGCCCCGGGCACCCGCACGCCCGGCCATTCGCGCACGTGCGCTGCAAAGCGTGACGAGCCGGCCAGCCTACGGTCGATCGCGATCGGGTCGGCCGCGAGGTCGAAGAGCTGGCCCAACCGCCTCGACACGTCCGGCCAGACCTCTCGCTCGAACGCCGTGGGCCCCGCAACGTGCGCTTCGCGGCTCGGCAGCCCGCCGATCCGTATCCGCAAGTGATTCGGGACCGGGCCGCGCGCGACCGAGAGCCGTCCCCAGCCCGCGCCGATCCGAATCGCGCGCTGGTACTCGTCCGTCGTCACGCGCTCGATCCCCGGCAGTGCGCGCAGTCGCAGGAAGTCGAGCAGGGCCGTCCACGCGAGCGGCGGACGATAGGCGAGCGTTCCCTCCCATTGCAGATCCGACTCCTCGAGCGAGGGACTCGAAACGAGCGCTGACGTCCGACCGTCGCGGGTCGCGCGCCTCACTGCTCGCGCGACTCGTTCCGCGCGCTTTTGCCACGTCGTACCCGCCCACGCGCACGGGCCGACGAGCGGTAGCCCGAGGCGTCCGCAGCTCGCGGCCCGGGAACATCGGCCGACCGCAGCTCGCCACGCCTTCCACGCGAGCCACGCGAATCGACTCGCGGAGGTCGCGCCGGGATCAGACATTCGGGACCGTCTCCGATCAGATCGGCTCGACCCGCCTCGATCAGGGCCTGCCGGACGACGGGCCAGTTCTCGGGCGCGAAGAACTGCAGCAGAGCGCGTTGGACGTTTCGATCCGAAGCCCGCCGCGCAGTCGTGACCGGCGTCATCGTCATCGGATCGAGACCGGTCCAGTACATGCAGGTCGCCAGATCCATCGGCGCGGGGATGAAATCCTGGACCTGACGTGGGCGATAGCCGCGCTCCTTCAGGAAGATCGCGAGCTCGATCATGTCCCGGGTCGTCGACCCCGGATGACTCGCGATGAAATACGGGACGAGATACTGCTCCTTGCCGGCGCGACGGGAGGCTGCCTCGAAACGCTCGGCAAAGATCTCGAAGGACGCGCGCGACGGCTTCTTCATGAGCGCGAGTACGTGATCGCTGACGTGCTCGGGCGCGACCTTGAGGTGCCCCCCTACGTGGTGCGCCGCGAGCTCTTCGAGGTATTCGGGCTCTTCGCCGGCCAGATCCATGCGAATGCCGGAGGCGATCTGGACGCGCTTCACGCCCTTCACGCGACGAGCGCGGCGCATCAGGTCGAGGGTCGGCGTGTGATCCGTATCGAGCAGCTTGCAGACCTTGGGATGGATGCACGAGAGCCTGCGACAGACACGCTCGACCTCGGGCCGGGAGCACCGCATGCGATACATGTTGGCCGTCGGCCCACCGAGGTCGCTGATCTGTGCCTTGAAGTCGGGCGCAGACGCCAGCGCTTCGACCTCGCGGAGGATCGATCCGGGACTGCGACTCTGAATCTCGCGCCCCTGGTGCATCGTGATCGAGCAGAAGGTGCAGCCACCGAAGCAGCCGCGCATGATCTGGACCGAGTCCTTGATCGTCTGCCATGCGGGCGGAGCGTCTTCGTAGTCCGGATGGGGTCGGCGGGTGTAGGGCAGCTCGTGGAGGCGATCGAGCGTCGCCTCGTCCTGTGCGATGGACGGCGGATTCACGACGAGCAGCCGATCGCCATGGCGCTGGACGAGCCGGCGGGCGTTGCGGGGGTTCGTCTCGTGATGGAAGGCACGCGTCATCTCGGCGAACGCGTACCGGTCGTCGCGCACGCGCTCGAAGGACGGCAGCTCGATCGTCTCGCCGTCGCCAAAAGCCACCGCCTCGTCGAGACGCTCGTTGCGACCGAGCAGGTAGGCAATGCCGCGGAGACTCCTCAGCGATTCGAGCGGGCCCGCCGCGTCGAGTCGCTGCGCGATCTCGAGCAGCGTCGCCTCGCCCATGCCGTAGCCCAGTAGATCCGCCTTCGACGTCACCAGATTCGAGGGCCAGACGCGATCGCTCCAGTAGTCGTAGTGCGCGATCCGACGTAGCGAGGCCTCGACGCCGCCGCTCACGACGGGGACACCCTTGAACGCCTCTCGACACCGCTGTGCGTAGACTGCGGTCGGGCGATCGGGTCGCAGCCCGATGCGCCCGCCGGGCGAATAGGCGTCGGCGTTACGCCGTTTCCTGCTCGCCGTGTAGTGGTTGATCATCGAGTCCATGTTGCCCGCGCTGACGGCGCAGAAGAGTCTGGGCGGCGCGAAGGCGCGCCAGGCGTCGGCGCTTCGCCAATCGGGCTGCGCGAGAATCGCGACGCGAAATCCGTGGCACTCGAGCCAGCGGCCGAGAATCGCCATCGCAAACGACGGGTGATCGACGTACGCGTCTCCCGTGACGAACAGCACGTCGACGCGATCCCAACCGCGCGCCGCCACGTCCTCCGGCGTCGTCGCCAGGAAGGCGTCGCGACCGGGCTCGACGGCGGGCGTCGTTTTCGCGCGTGTACGCGTTCGGCTCGGTGACATCGGCCGAACGTAGCAGCCTGCGAATCCGGCTCGGTGGCGCGACGCGGTCGACCGACGGCGCACCCGCCGGCTCGCGGTCCGCGCGATACAGTGACCGCGTGTCCGCCGTCGACCGCTGCTCCCATCGACCGCCCTGCCCCGGCTGCCCCCGTTTCGGCCAGAGCGAAGCGCCGGCGGCGGCCTGGCGCGAAATCCAGCAGCTCGCGCAGGCGGCGGACCTTCCCGAGCCCGTCTTCCATCGCACATCGGGCCGCGGCCATCGCCACCGCGCGCGACTGGCCGTGCGGGGTCGCGCCGGAAGCCCCAAGATCGGCCTGTTCCAGTCCGCCAGCCATCGAATCGTCGACATCCCGACCTGCGCCGTCCACCATCCGCTGATCAACGAGGCGACGCAGGAGATCAAGCTCGCGATTCGCGAGACCGGCATCGAGCCCTACTCCGACCGCGCCCATCGCGGGGCCCTCCGCTACCTGCAGCTCGTCGTCGAACGCGAGAGCGATCGCGTCCAGCTCGTGCTCGTCGCCAATGGCCGATCGCCCGCGATTCTCGGCGAGCTACCCACCGCGATCGAAGAGCGCCTGGGCGCGCGGCTCCAGGGTCTCTTCTTCAATGCCCAGCCCGCGCGAACGAATGCGATCCTGGGTCCCGAGACGATTCGACTCGCGGGCGAGCCCGCCACGCGTGAGCGATTCGGCGAGACCGTCGCCTTCTTCCCACCGGCCGCATTCGGGCAGAACCACCTGCCCCTGTTCGCCCGCGCGATCGATCGGATCGCGACACTCGTTCCCGACGGGCGGCGGATCGCCGAGTTCTATTGCGGTGTCGGCGCGATCGGCTTGAGCCTGCTCCCGCATGCCCGGACCCTTCGTTTCAACGAGCGCAGCCCGCACGGACTGGCCGGACTGCGACTCGGCCTGGCACAGCGACCGGAGGCCGAGCGGGCCCGTGCGGAGGTGCTCGAAGGCTCGGCCGGGGATCATGCGGAGGCCGTGCGCGGCGTCGACATCGCACTACTCGATCCACCGCGAAAGGGTCTCGACCAAGCGCTCCTCACGGCGATCGCCGACGCGAAGATCGAACGACTCGTCTACCTCTCGTGCGGATTGCCGAGTCTGCTCGCGGAGCTGGCGTGGCTGCAAGAGCGGAGCGACCTGCGTCTCGCAGGAATCGAGGCCTTCGATTTCTTTCCCTTCACCAACCACGTCGAGACCCTTGTCTGGCTCGATCGGGGCGGGAAAGCTCTCGGAGGAGCCTCCTGAAGCGAGCTTTCGGGTCGCCCCCGCTCCAGGGGGGCGACCCCGTCCGAATCGGAGGGCTCGATGCGAGGTACGGAGACAGCATGGCGGAACGGCAAGCGCCCGAGGAAATCCAGGAGCAGCTCGATTTCGGTCCATCACGACCGGGCGTGCGCGCCCCACTGTCGGGTGAGATGAAGACGCTGCTCGAGGTACTCGCTCGCGCCTTCTTCGACGACCCCGTCGCGATCTTCCTGTTTCCGAACGAGCGGGACCGAAGGCTCCGATACGCGCGGCTCTGCCAGCTCGCGATCGACGGCTTCGGACCGAGCGGCATCGTTCTGACCGACGATGCCGTGCGGGGCGCCGCGATCTGGCAGCGGCCCTCGCCTCGACCGGCTCCGTTGCTCACCCGCGCTCGATTGCTGCTGCGGATCCTGGCGGTAACCGGCAGCCGATTTCTGCGGGCGGGACGACTGGACGAGACGATGAGTCGTCGTCATCCCGAAGCACCCCACTACTACCTGGCGATACTCGGTACGGATCCGGACGAGCAGGGTCGCGGAATCGGATCGGCCCTGTTACAGCCGATCCTCGCCCGCTGTGACCAGGAGCGCGTACCCGCCTATCTCGAGTCGTCCAAGGAGTCGAACCTGCCCTTCTACGAGCGGCATGGCTTCAGGGTCGTCGAAGAGCTCCAGGTCCCGGGCGGACCGCGACTCTGGGCGATGGAGCGACCCAACGCCTGAAACGCGGTCGCCGCCAAGGACGACGGGCTACGACACGCTGCGCGCGCGGTAGCGCTCGAAGCGCCACGGGCCACTCGGCTCCTCGATTCGGACGCCCGAGACCGGTGCCCCGAAGACGCGTCGGCGCGCGTCGCTCGACACGAAGGCAGGCCCGATCGCGGATGGGGCGAGCGCTCCTTCGAATCGCGACAAGAGAAGCTCGTCGACCCCCGCCGAGGCACCCAAGCGCTCGACGTAGAGCGCGGCAGAGGCCGAGGGCCCGGCCTCGACCGAGATCGTCTCCGCCTCGATCCGCGCACGCACGCGCGCGATCGCGCCGCCGAGGCCAGTCTGCGACGGGCCAGCGGCTGCAATCGACGGAAGCTCGGTCGCGAGGTCGACGCGGCGAGCGCGATCGGACGCCCGCTGGCGCACTGCGCGATCGGCGAGCTGCGCTCGCCCGTCGGCACTCGTCCAGACGAAGGCCGGCCGCCCCTCGACGAGCGCCGGGTGGTCGAGGGGGATATCACCGCTTTGCGACATCACGACCAGTCGGGGGGGCTCGAAGCGACCAAGCGTGTCGGCTCGCCAGGCGCGAAAGGCCGCCTCGTCGGCATCGTCGTCGGCATAGCGATGGACGAGGGCGGGCTCCGCGCGCAGGATCGCACCCGTCGTAACGATCACGTCGGCCCGGGCGCGCGCAAGGCCGAGGACGAGTCGATCGAGCGGACTGCGGGGCGCAGCCGGACCGAGCGCGATCACGCGCTCGCTCTCCGCATGGATCGCGGCGACATGCAGCACACCGACCGCCGCACGCCAATCGACGCGTCCGTAGAGCGCCTCGATTCGGTCGCGCAATCCGCCGAGTGTCGACATCGATCCTCCTCGCCCCGTCGCAGGCCCCGGGCGTCGCCGCCCGGACCGTTCGACCCGAGCGCTCTGCGGCGAGCGTGTCATGCTTCGCGCGGGTCCGAGTCGACGGACCGCGAGGGGATCCTACCGATGCCGAACGCGCTCGCACTCTGGCAGCAGATCGCACTCTCGAGCCTGGCCGTCTGCGCGATCTGCTACGCCCTGCTGTTTCGGGTCTGGCGCATCCGCAAGCGGCCTCCGTCTGCCGCCGATCTGCTCTTCGTCCTCGCCCTCGTCGTAGCCTCGACCGCGATCGCGGCTCCCACGCCCTACCATTGGCTCGCGACCCGTGTGATCGATGCCAGCCCGTTACCGGCCGCCCTCGACCAGGCGGACACCAAGGTAGCGGCGATCGAGGCCCTGCCACGGCGGCTGATCGATCAGGCGCTCGCCAAGATCGGCTTCGACCGGGACGTCGAAACGAATGCCGAGTCGGATGCCTCAGCCGTCGAACCGAGCAGCACACCCGACCCGGCCGACCCAACGATCTCGGCGCCCGAGAGCGCGAGCCGGCTGGCACCCGCGCCGCCACCCGGCCCGTTCGCGAGCGCGATTCGACCGTCGGTCGAGAGCCTGGTCGCTTCGATCCTGCGGCTGGTCGGCGTCGGCGTGAGCGCCTTCGCGCTCATGTCGGCCTTCGCGATCCGACTGGTCGCCGCCACCGCGAGACGAATTCGCCGCGTCTCCCACCGGCTCGATGC
This sequence comes from Myxococcota bacterium, assembly GCA_965223565.1. GTDB lineage: Bacteria > Myxococcota_A > UBA9160 > UBA9160 > UBA4427 > UBA4427. The sequence continues at coordinate 920,709 of CBDCWV010000017.1, forward strand.
CCTCGAGAGCGCGCTCGGAAACGAGGCCGGCTTACGCGAGCAGGTCCCCGGCCAGGCGGCGCCCGATCGCGGATGAGTGCGCGCCGATCGGACGCCAGTCTCGGCGAGACCCGTGTCAGTCGATGGGAGGGAAACGCTCGAGGATCGCGCGGACGCCCTCTTCCATCCGTTTGCCCTGACGGTCGCGGTCACGCGTGCCGACGATGCCCGTGCCCCAGCCCCGCCACACGAGCTCCTCGCTCTGTGGGTCGAGCACGTCGAGCACGAGCGTTGACTCCTGGTAGTTGCGCACGTTCGACGTTCCGTAGAGCGTGCCGAAGCCCGCACGACGGTGGAAATAGCCATAGCCGAGTCCCGAAGAGACGCTGTCGACCCGCAGCCGATCCTCGAGCAGAACGGCGAACGTGATGAGGAAATCGGCCTCCTCGATCGTGGCGACGGGTCGGAAGCCACGCCCCTCGAGCACGGTCTCGACGGCGTCCCGCACGCGTTTGCGCAGGAGCGAGTTGTCCGCGAACGGATCCGCACCATCGATCTCGGGCGGCTCGACCCAATGGAAACGCCCGAATCGTTCGAAGTCGACGCCGGGATCCCAGTCGTGCTGTACGTTGAAGCTCCGACAACCCGCGAGGCCGAGTAGCACCCCCAGGACGAGCAGCATCTTCGCTGCCTTCCGCCATCCGCATTGCGGAGGCCGACCGCTTTCCGCTCTCATCACTTCGCCTCCCCTTCCGCCGTGCCCGCTCGCCTGCGTCGCGACGCGACGTGGCGCGTTCCCGCGGATTCGCTGCGAGCCATCGTTGTCTGCCAGAGGATAGCGGCCTCGAATGTTCAGGGATCGAACCACGCATCACGGTGCTAGGCTCGTCGCCACTACGCGAGATCGCGGCCCGCGTGAATCCCGAGCATCGCCTCCGGCGGGCGATCGGATCTCGTGAATTTCCGGAAGGACGGATTCGTTTCTCATGGCGCGTCAGACCGATTGGCACCGGATCGACCTGCCCACCCGATTGGCCCCGGGTGAATCGCGAGCGGTGCGGCTGGCCGAGCGCGAGATCCTGGTCTGCCGGGTCGCCGACCGATATTTCGCGGTCGCCAATCGCTGCACGCATTCGGCCTGGCCCCTCGCCAACGAGCCCCTCGAGGGCCACGAGATCGTCTGTACCCTCCACGGTGCTCGCTTCGATCTGCGCGATGGATGTCCGACCGCGGGACCCGCGAGCAAGCCGCTTGCGACCTATCCGGTCGAGATCCGCGATCGCGAAATCTACGTGAGGTTCTGATTTGAAATCGGTCGAGATCCTGGCGGTGCTCCTCTTCTCTGTCCTCGGCCTCCAGGGCTGTGCCCGCGTCGGCTTTCCCGCGCCACGAACGAATGCGACCGAGTCGGTCGCGGATGGATCCGGCTCGGTCGAGTCGGACGAGCCGGCTCGACCGTCTACGGATGTGCAGCCGGACGCGGTCGACGGCCGACGCTCATGGAGCGAGCTGACGCGCCTGGCTCGCGAGAATCGACGCTCAGGCGACTACGAGGGCGCGCGAGAACGACTCGCCCAAGCGGCCCTGCAGCTGGCGGATCGGCCAGCGACCGATACGGCACGCCGGACGGTATTCGGTCTGCGTGCGCGTCTCGCTCGCCAGCTCCTGTCCCTCGATCGCGTCACCGAAGCCGAGCTGATCGCCGATCGACTCTTCGAAGAAGCGGAGCTGACCCCCGAGCTGGGTGGCACCTCGCTCTCGGATCTCGCCTACGCCATCGCGAATCGGCGCACCGCGGCCGAAGCGAGCGAGGCGCAGCCCCTGTCACAGCTACCCCTCTATCGGCTCGCGTTGCTCGCTGCGGAGACGGGTCCCGCGAGCAACACGCGCCTCGGCCTCGCGTTCGAGGTTTCGAAGATCGCGAGCCGCGAGAACGACGACGCGTTGGCGCGCCGTGCGATCGAGCTCGCACGGCACGATGCACAGGTCGTCGCGCCATTCGACCGCGACCAGCTCGCCTCACTCGAGATCTTCAAGGCTCGCATCGCGCTGGCGCAGGGTGATTTCGCCGTCGCAGAAGCGTCGGCCGCGTCGGCGCGCGAGACCTTCGAAGCGATCGACGCGGATCGCGCAAACCTCGCCGTCGCCGAGGCGACGCTCGCCCGATCACTCGCCGAGCAGGGCCTCTTCGAGCGCGCGCGGCCCCTCGCCGAAGCCGCCCGTGAACGGCTCGCGACGAAGCCGCCGCTCGCCGACTTCGTTCGTCGAGCCGTGCTGGCGGAGCTCGGCCGTCTCGAGCGCGCCGAAGGCAATTTGGTCGACGCGCGCCGCATCCTCGCCGAAGCGGTCGCACTTCCCGAAATCGACTTCGATCAGGACCGCGACCTGCTGGTCGAGCTGAGAGGGGAGCTGCGCGACCTCGAGCGCAACGCCGATCCTCGCGGAACGGCGACGATCGTCGAGTAGGCAGGGGCGCGGCTCGCGCCGACGCGATAGCGCTCGTTGCGTTCGACGCGAAGTCCGAATCGGGACAGCAGACACGGGTAGCGGGGGATCGCGTGCAGCTCGCAGAGGCCGAGGATCGACGCGATCCAGTTGACCGGGCGGTAGTAGGCCTCCGTCACGAGGCGCGACCCGAGCCCTCCAGTCGGAGGCGCGAAATCGGCGATGACCAGGCGGCCGCCCGGAGCGAGATGTGCCACGAGATGCGCGAGCATCTCGCTCAATCGCGGCTCGCCGAAGAGGTTCAGGAAATAGTGTGCGACGACGACGTCGAAGCCTCGCTCGACCGGAAGTCGCGCGAAATCGCATTCGATCCATTCGGCTGAGAGCCCGGCGCGCTCGAAGCGCTTGGCGCAGACGGCGAGCATGCGGGGTGACACGTCGACACCCGTGACTTGCGCTCCGACCTCCGCGGCCGCATAGGCATCTTTCCCGCACCCGACACCCGCAAAGAGCACCCGCTCGCCCGGCACCAGATATTCGAGGAAGAGTCGCTTCGAACGACCGATCCTACCCCGGGAGTACCACTCGGCGATCGAGTCGTAGAATGCCGACACACGATCGTAGGAGTAGACGCCGCGCTTGGACGACGACATGAACGCCGAGCGCCTAACGCAGCTCGGCCGTCAGGAACGTCTCGATATCCCGCCAGGTCTCGTGGGCTCGGGCCGCATCGTGTACGTCCGCGCGCGCTTCGTTCAGGAATGCATGCTGCACGCCCGCCACCGTGCGCACGGTCGCCTCGACGCCGGAGTCGTCGAGCGCTTCCTCGAGCAGCTTCACGTCGGCCGGCGAGATGAACTCGTCGTGCTCGGCGAAGATGGCCAGCACGCGCGCCTTGCACTGTGTCAGGTCGAGCGCGACGTTCGGATGGACTCCGTAGCAATCGACGACCGCAGCGATTTCCGGATTCTGACAGGCCGCATGGAGCGCAAGCTGCCCCCCCATGCAGAATCCGATGCAACCGATGCGAGCCGTCGTCGTCTCCGGCTGTCGCCGTAGGGCGTCGACGGCGAGAGCGAGATCGCGGCCAGCCCGATCGATCTCGAGCGCCATCATCAGTCGCCCTGCCTGATCCGGATCGGTCGTCGATTCGCCTCGATAGAGATCGGGCGCGAGCGCCACGAAGCCCGCGCGCGCCAGACGATCGCAGACGCCCTCGATCTGCGGGACGAGTCCCCACCACTCCTGCAGCACGATCACGCCGGGTCCGGCGCCACCGGCGGGTCTTGCGACGTAGGCTTCGAAATCCCCGTCTTCGCTCTCGATCGTCAGCCGACGACCGGACGCTCCCGTCTCGCTACCCAAGGTCTCTCCCCCTTCGACCCCGTGTGTCGTCTTCGCGTGCCGCTTCGAACGCGGGCACTCCGCTCGCCGGTCTCAGCGCGTCGGGCGAACTCCGGGCGTGAAGGGCGGATTCGTGAGCCCGCCACGCAGACTCTGACAGCCGGCGCCCGGTGAATCACAGGGCCGTCGGACGTTGCCCGAAGACACGCCGAAGGGCTGCGCGGCCGCGGCCACGGACAGCGCCGAGCCACCAACGGCCGCTACCGGCGGCGCGAAGCGCTCGACGACCTTCCCGGCCGCATCGACGGCGTCGACCGCCAGGCCCTCACCGGCGCCAAAGGCCTCGTCAAACGCGCCCGTCGCCGAGACGCCGGCACCCGCAATGGCCGCACCCGCGGTCCCGGCTGCGGATCCGAGGCCTTCGGCCACGCCAGCCGAAACCGGCGGCAGGCCGGCGGAGCGCGTCGTGCCGCGCGTCGCCCCTGCGGCGCCCGCCGAGCCTGCGACGGCGCTACCCGAGCCGCTGCTCCCGGCCGAGACCGCGCTGCCCGCGGCGGCGCCCGCACCCGCGGCTCCGGCGGTGACGGCGCCTGCAACGCCCGCACCACGACGCCCATCAGCGGCGTCGACGAGGCCGGTCTGCCCCGCCTGCGCGCCGGCTGCGGCACCGACGGCCGCGGCGTCGGCGAGACCCGTTTCGTCGATCATCGGGATCTCTTCTTCGGCGATGACCTCGACCGGCTCGGGCGGCCCCGCGGCAACCGGCGGCAGCTCGGATTCGCCGCGATCGGCGCCGCCGAACCAGCTCTTCATCATCGGTCCGCAGGTGAGCAGGAGCGCGATCACGATCAACGCACCACCAATCATCAGAGTATTACGGGAAGTCGGACTCATTTCGATTCTCCATCATCCTCGACATCATCATCTTCATCATCGTCTCGCGACGATCGGCATCCTCAGTCGAATCGGAAATTGAAGTATCCACCCACGATATGTCGGTCGTACTCGTAGACCTCGCGGTTGGAATCGTTGTTCAGGTACGAATAACGCGTGCTCACTGAGAAGTTGTCCGTGATGTCCTTCTCGATCTCGGCTTCGAAGTTGACCTCGTGCTCCTCGCGATCGTCGCTCGAGAGCGCGTACGGAACACCGATCGTCTCCGAGTCTGGAAACGTCGACGGGTTCTCGAAGTCGCGATACTCGTAGCTCGCGCTCGTCGCGAAGCTGAAATCGAGCGGGAACTCGAGCTCGAGGCCGGCGCTCACGATGTGGCTCATATGCTGCCACTCTTCGCCCCGCGCATCGTAGTAGCGGAAGCGGTAGCCCGCGCCGACTTCCAGCTCTTCGAGCGCGGCGCCGATCGCCGAGGGCAGGGGGACGAGGTAGCGGTGCTCGAGGGCTCCGCCGTAGCCCATGCCGTCGCGCTTTCGCTCCCTGCGCTCGCGAACGCCGAGCGGCGAACAACCGGCCACCGGGTTCTGGGCCTGACAGGTGCCGACGTCGCCGAGGGCGGCATCCGGCACGCCGAAGGGACGAAAGAGCAGGTCGTTCGAGATGATGTCGGCGACGACGACCGTCGTACCCGCCGTCTCCCAGGTATGCGAGAGAGAGGCCTCGCCGGTATGCGTCGTCAGGTAGGGCTGCTCGTCGACCCAGGCGTGACCGAATTGGTAGCGCGCCTGCGCGACGGTATTCGGGCCGAGACGATTGGCCAGATAGCCACCGACGGTCGGATAATGGGTATTGAGATCCTGCACGTCGATATGTGCGTTGCCGAAATAGCTGGCGATCACGCCGCCGGTCCAATCGCCGGCGCTGAAGATCTGGACGCCGCCATCGATCTCCCAGACACCGCGCCAGGCCTCTTCGCCGACGGTCGTGAGTGCGTTTCGGCCCTCGATCGTCTCCGTCACGTTGTCGCCACGCAGCACGACGTTCGAGTCGAACTCCATACCTGCGCTGCCGCGAACGAAATACGGGAAGAGCTCGGTCGTCGCGAGCAGCTTCTTGGCTTCCTTGCCCCAGGGCCCGTCGCCGTCGATGTCGATCACGCGTTGGAACGCCTCGCGAGCACGCCGCCGCTCGGACGCGCCCTGCCAGGCAAGGCCCGCATAGTAGGAGGCAACCGGCTCGGTCAGCCGCGGGGAGAGTCGCGCAGCGCGTTCGAGCGCGGGCGCGGCACGATCGTCGTCGCCCTCGCGAAGGGAGAGCAGGCCGCGGTAGAGCGCGAGCTGAGCGGTCTGGCTCGTGAGCCCCTCGGCGCTGTCGAGGGCGGCAGCCGCCTCGGTGTAACGCTCGAGGTGGTAGAGGGCGACCCCGCGATAGAGCTCGATATCGCCGACCTGCTGGGTCGTGAGATCGCGGTCGCCGCGGGCGCGGTCGAGATCGGCGAGCGCGTCCGGGTAGAGGCCCTTGCGGATGCGGCACTGCGCGACGAGGAGTCGCGCTCGACTCTCGAGCCCCTCGAGTGCGGAGAGCTTCTGGAGGGCGCGATCACATCGGCCGGCGTCGATATCGCTGCGCGCATCGGCGATCGCATCCGACACCGTCTGGGACCGGGCGCCGTCCGCCTCCTCGGCGCCAGCGAGGGGCGGAGTCAGAGACAGAACGGAGATCAGTGCCACCAGGCTCATGCGGATCGCTCGACCGCCGCTCTGACCGATACCCCGGCCTCTACGCAGTCCGGCGCGGACGTCGGGACTCTCCGTCGCTCCCCCCCGTGCCGACTGCGTTCGTCCGAGCACCGCGTCCCGCATCGCTTTCGCCTGCCTGTCTGGTCTGAATGCGTGCCGAGTCTCTCGACCGACCCGCTGCGCCCCCTCTTGCGCCGTTGTCTCCGGTCTCGTTGTTCCTGCGTCGATCGCTACTGTCGCCTGCATGGTCGCCTACCCCCCCGCCTACTGGCTGGCCCGTTCATCCTGGACAGAATCACGCGCAGCCGCCGGGAAGCGAGCGATCGTCAGCCGGCCGTCGGATCGCCTCCGCAGTCGGCCGACGCACGACGTGCGCGTCGCTCGCCACGCTGCGAGCCCGCCAGCGTCAATCCCGCGAGTCCGAGTCCCATCAGGAGCGCGGTACCCGGCTCGGGAATCGGGCGAGCGAGCGCGTTCGTCGTGATATGCGGCGCCGCTCGGCCCGCCGGGTCGGCCACGACGTTGTACTTGAACGAGATCGTGTCGCCGACCTGGACCGTCCAACCCACGTAGTGGAATGGATCGCCCGCGCCGGACTCGTCGATCACGTGGACGAAGGGTCGGAAGTCGCCCGCGACGAAGCCCGTCGGATTGACCGCTGCCGCGGCCGCCTGGTCGAGCACGACCTCGACCTCGCCCGGTCCCCAGCTGCCGTTCGGCATCAAGCCGCTCAGGAAGAGCGTGAAATCGCCATCGATCGTGGGCGTGTTGATGGCACTGACCGTGAAGGTCACGAGCACCATGTAGGGGTCCGTGACGCCCGTGGGCGTTGCCAGACAGGTATTGGTCGTGCCGGCCAATACGCAGAGATCGGTCGTGCCGGTCAGCTCCACGTCGAGGTTCGAGAGCGTCTCCTCGCCCGCCATCAGCCAGGGATCGCTCGCATCCATCGTGATGCTCGGCAGGTCTTCGAGATCCTCCGGAAGAAAGCCGAAGAGTGGATCGAACTGCGCAACCGCCGCAGCCGAGCCGGCCCAGAAAAAGAAGACCCCAGCCAGCAGGAGCGCCGTCGCGATCACGCGACGTCCTGCCCTCATCTCGTCGTTTCGTCCCATCGCATCCACCTCTTCCATCTCTTCCGCCCCGTCCAACACGTCGAGCGCCCCCGTGTCGCGAACCGCACGCCCGGTCGATCGGACGACCGGACTCGGGATACGCCGAAACGCGTCCCGGGCCTGCGGTTCCCGGCTCACGATGAGCGGGGACCTTCGGAATCGCCGGAGCGCTCCCGAGGTTGGTCTGAAGTGGTGAGACTGCGTGGATTGTGTCAGACACGATCAGTCAAAACGTGTTTATTTCACATCACTTTGCCGGGAAACGGCCGGTCGAGGAGGTAAAAAGCGCCAGAAAGCGGCGAAATTGTAACCTTCGAATCGCGAAACGCACCTGCGAAAGGAGATCGCCCCTCCCTTAGGGTATCCGCGAGGCCGCGCCCCGTCGTCGATCCATCGAATCGAGCGGGCCGCCTAGCGCAGCGTCAGTCGCCAACCCTCGAAGCAATCCCCTTCCGGGAAGCCCGCCAGCCGCGGATGGTCCGTGCCCGGCGAGAGCGGCTCGATCGCATTCGCCCGTCGTCGACCGCGTCGAACGATCCGCTCGAGGATCCGATCGAGGCCGATCGGGGGTCCCATCCGATTCTGGCTGACGACGAGACAGCCCCCGTCTTCGAGCCGCTCGAGCGCACGTCGCAACAGCGGCTCCAGATCCTGGCGCACGGACCAGAACTGGCGACCGGCGGAGGCGGCCGTGGGGGGATCGATCACGATGCCCCGAAAGCGCGCCCCGGCAACGAGTCCGCCGCGCTCGGGGCCGGCGAGCACCCGCCGCGCATCACCACGCACGACCCGGTGTCGCTCACCGCCGACGGCCGCATCCCCGAGCGCTGCATCGTTCCGGATCAGGTTCGCTTCGAGCCGTGCCAGATAGGGAGCAGAGAGATCGACCGACACGACCTGATCGGCGCCGCCTGCGAGCAGCGCGACGCTGAAGCCGCCGGTATGCGCGAATAGGTTCAGCCAGTGGCCGCCCGACGAAGCCTGCTCCCGCAGCCAGGCGCGATTCTCGCGCTGGTCGACGAAGAGCCCGTAGCCCGGGCGCGCGCGATACGAATCCGCCCAACCGGGATCGACGAAATATTCGAGACCCGCCTCCCGAACCCAGAGCCCCGATCCGCTCGTGTCGGCGCCACTCGCCACCAGCTGATCCGGCCCCCCGACTCGCCAGCGCACACGCTCGGGCCGCAAGCCACGCGGCGTCTGCAGATGCAGAACCTCGAGCACGCTCCAGGCGGCGCCCTCCGGCGTGACCGGGAGCTGGTCGAGCAGCGCATCGATCGCGTGCGCCCGAAATCCCTCGCTCGCCCAACCGGTGGCGAGCACGCGCAGGAGCGGTCCGAGACGGTCGACGAAGAGCCCCGGGAATCCGTCCGCTTCGGCGTGAACGAGGCGGATCGCGTTCGTCGCGCTCGACGCTTCGGGCGCGAGCAGACGCCTGCGTCTCGCGAGGGCGCGGGCGACGCGGGCCTCGACCGACGGGAGCCGATCGGGCTCGCTCGCCGCATCGGCCCAGACACGCGCCGCGATCCGGTGTTCGGCCTCGATCCGTGCGAAGCCGACGGTTCGCGAGGCCCGATCGACGAGTCGCACGAGCGCCCCGCGGCGATAGCGCGAGGCGGGCTCACCGGCCGCGTCCGGCAGCAGCCAGGGATGACCCGCCGCGAGTGCCCGCGCCGTCTCGTCCGACACGACGAGCTCCGCGCGATGCGAGCCGGAGTCGACTTCGTCGAGTGCCGCGCGCCAGGCGACGTCTTCGGGCCAGTCTCCGTGACGCGAATCCGGCGGGAAGATCCACGCCCCGCCTGGAACCGCGAGACCGCCGCAAGCGAGGTCACCCACGACCGGGAGTCCCGCGTGGGCCAGATCGAGCCGGCGCTGATCCGCGGTCGCCTCGGGACCCGACAGCGCGAGCCGCGCGAAGCCGCGCGCCGCCGCGACCCGCTCGAACGCCACGCCCCCTCCCCCCGCCGACTCGATCTCACCCCGCGCCCAGGGCCCGTCATCGACGATGGCATGCCAGACCGCGCGTCGTTCACCAACCGAGTGCGGCGGCCGAGATGCGAAGCGGTCGACCTCGGCTTCCGTCAGCTCGATCTCGATCCGAGCGCCCGGCGGCGCCGGCGTGCCGGTGTGCGCGGCGATCTGCCCGTCGATCCGGATGCGACCCGACCCGAGCAGGCTTCGCCGCGTCGCGCGACCGATCTCGGGCAGCAGTCGCGCCAGCCAGCCCCCGAGCGCATCGTCGCGGCCGGGCAATCGGAATCGCAGCGTCGCCATACAGCCAGCATAGGCGGAGCCGACGCGTGGGCGACTCGCCCTTCCGAGCGAGCGACTGGTTCAGCCGAGGGGGCGTTCGAGACGACAGAAGATGGGCGACATTACGCCCGTTCCGAGCCGCCGCGAGCGCCGGATCGCCGACAGCAGCTTGCCGGCGATGTCCGCGTGCCGGATGCACTCGCGCAGACGCCGGCGAGTCGGCTCGTCGACGTCGCCGACGGCAGCGGGCGGGCCACTCACGTCGACCGCCCCGTCGGCTCCCGTCTGCGCGCGCTCGCGCAGGTGCTCCGTACCGGTCAACACGACGACCGGCAGGCGATGGGCCAGATCGCTCGCGAGCTCGATCGCGGCGCGCCGGTCGACCTGGGGCAGCTGAGGGTCGAGCAGCAGCAGGTCGAAGCTGTCGCCCCGGATCTGTGCCGCAGCCGCGACCAGATCCGATTCACAGATCACTTCGAACGACGCGCGCCCCGCGGCGCCGAGCGTCTGGCGGATCTCGTCCGCCAGGTCCGGGCGATCCTCGACGAAGAGAATCCGCACGAAGCGCTCGTCCGGCCGTGCGTCGTTTCCGCGCGGCCGATGGCGCGCAAATTCCGAACCCGTCCCCATCGTCCAGTCCACCCCCAGCGTCCGCGCGGGCTGCTCGACGCCCGCCCCGACTCGATCGACGACGGGGTCGGCACGGCGCGAGCGCGTGTCGCCGCTCACCCTTTTCGAGTCGGAGCATTTTCCCCCGACCTTGAGCGTTCCGACGCCGCGCGCGCGCGTCGGACGGAGATCGCGCAACGTTCGGCAAGTCGAGTGCAGCGCGGGCTCGTTTCGGGCGCGCGCGATGTGCAGTGGTGATTGCCGCTGGGACCCCGGAACGCGCGAACCGTCTACACTCGCGAACGCTCATGCCTCCATCGAATGCGCCATCAAGCGCACCGCCGCTGTCGAAGCCGTTGCTCGAATTGTGCGCTCGCCTCGAATCGTGCGGCGTACGCAGCTATCTCCAGGGCGAGGGGCTGCTGTCGTGCCTACGGCGCGACGAGTCGCCGCGATCCGATCGCGCCGAGTCGCCCGCCGCCGCGAAAGCCACCGGCGAACCGAGGGCAGGGGCTGCACCGGCCGTCGTCTGCCTGACGACGCCCGAGCGCTTGCTCGACGCGCTGCCGCGTGCCGTCGTGACCGGCGAGCGACGCCGCCGGATCACCCAGGCGACCGCAGCCGGCCCGGTCGATCTCCTGTGTCTCGGCGAGACGTCGGCGGAGCAGGCCCTGCTCGCGTTCGGATTGGGTCCGCTCTGCTTCGGCTATCGGCCAGTCGACGATTCCTGGTGTGATCCGGCCGGACAACGCGCGGCCTTCACCGCGGGCCGCCTCGAGCTCCCCACCCGCCAGCCGAACCCGCTCGCGGTCGCGCCGCGTCGCTACTGGCTCGTCGCCCGGCTGCTCGCCGAATACCGACTCACGCCCTCACCCGAATTGGTCGACCTGGCGCGCGAGACGCTGCCACAGGTAGGCGAGCGACTTCCCCAGGCGGCACCCGCTCGGCGCACGGTCGAGCGAATCCTGCGAGCAGCGGATCCGGCTGCCGGCCTGGGCTTCCTCCGCGAAGCCGGGGTCACGGCGCGACTCGTACCCGGGAGTCCTGCGGCGAGTGACCGACTCGTGGCGCGTCTGCCGCCGCTGATCGCGCTGCGCTGGGCCGCCTGGCTGCGAGGTGCCGCCACGGCGAGCGTGCTCGTCCGCTTTCGCGTTCCGCACGCCCGAGCGCGGCGCATCGAACGACTCCAGGCCGCCCATCCCCTCGACCGCAGTGTGGATCGCACGCCCGAGGTCGCGCTCCGCAAGCTCGCCGCGCGCCTGGCGCCCGGAGAGCTCGACGCGCTCTTCGTCTGGCGGCGGCTGGAGCTCGCGGCGTTCGACGATCACGAGCGGGCGGAACGCATCGAGGCCCGTCTCGCGCAGCTGGAGACCCTGCTCGCGCGGCTGCGGGAGGGTGAGCTCCAGAGCGGCACCATCCGGCGGCTGGCGCTCGACGGACGCGACGTGATGCGGTTGCTCGAGATCGGCCCGGGTCCGCGAATCGGCGAGGCGTTGGCCCACCTGGCGAGCCTGGTCGAGGCGGACGCCAGCGTGAACGAGGTCGCCACGCTCGAGACCGAGCTCCTCGCCTGGGCCGACAAGAACGGGCGCGGCTTGACGTGAGCGGCGACGGGTCGCGCGAGGAAACCGTCGGCCCGGACGGCACGCGATCGGTTAGACTGGCGCGTTCGATCCTTCTTCCGATCCCCCAAAGCTGCGCGCCGAGCGGCACGCCGCGTCGCGACCGACGAGGTCGACGCCGCGCGAGGCACCGCTCTTCGGCGCGCCCGACACGGTTCGCATATTGGACGAGATTCAAGCCCTCTTCGAGGCCGTTCAGGAGGCCTGCCCGCGTGCGATCTGGTCGCGCGGCGTTTCGCTTGCACGGGGCGACTCGGTCAGTACCGAAGAGCGCAGCAAGGACTCGATCACGCTTCGCGTCGTGACGCGCAAGGGACTCGAAGCGCCGCAGGTGACGCTGCATCCCGAGGACGAGGACTGGGAGTGCAGCTGCAGCCAGCCGGCCGACCCGTGTGAACACGTCGTGGCGAGCGTGATCGCATTGCGTCAGGCACACAAGGCGGGCGAGGAATTGCCGGTCCAGGGAGACGGGCTCGGGCGCATCGTCTACGAGCTCGAGGAGCGCGGCGGCAGCCTCTACCTCACACGCGCGATCGAATTCGAGGGTCGGCGAACACCGCTCCGGCGCAGCCTGACCGCCGCCGCCGCGGGCCATCACGACGGGCCCGAGTTCGTCGCGACACCCTCCGATCTCGCGATCGAGAAGACCCTCTCCTCGCGTCCGTCGGAGTCACTCGGCCGCCCGAATCTCGCGGGTCTGCTCGATCGGCTCGCCGGAACCGGGCGTGTGTTTCTCGCGGGACGGCCGATCCGGGTCGATCCGGAGCCGCTCGGCCTCGTCGCCCGCGTCGTCGACGCGCCCGACGGCGTGCGGCTCTTCGTCGAGCAGGACCAACGGATCGAACGTGCCTTTCGAAACGGCCTGGTGCAGGCGGGGGACACGCTTCATCCGCTGGCACCGAACAAGCTGACCGGTCGAGAGCTGGCCGATCTGCCGCGCGGTCGCTTCTTCGGCGCGGGCGACCTCGCGATCCTCGTCACGGAGGTGATCCCCGATCTCGAGGAACGCATCCCGCTCATCGTCGAGTCGGAGAAGCTGCCGACGGCACGACGCGGCGAACGACCTCGGGTACGGATCGAGGTCGAACGCGAGGGCGCCGGCTTGAGCGTGTTCCCGACGCTCGTCTACGGCGATCCGCCGGTGGCGAGAATCGATGCCGGCAGGCTCGTGCACCTGGGCGGTGGCGAGGTTCCGATCCGGATGGAGGCCGCCGAGAACGAGGCGATCGCCCGCTTGCGCAGCGAGCTCGGGCTGCGACCCGGCGTCGTGACGCGGCTCGGTCCGGGCGACGCGATCGCCTTCGCGTCGCGACTCGAAGCGACCTCACTCGAAATCGTCGGCGGCAGCCATCGCGACTTCGAGCTGCGCGGCGATCTCGAAGCGTCGCTCGAGATCGAAGACGACCGACTCACCGTCGACTTCCACCTGGGCCGTGAATCCAGGCCCGGCGAGGGGGACGCTTCGGTACCCGCAGCGTCCGACGGCGATCTCGCCCACCCCGCGCCGGCGACCGGCGCGCGACCCGACGCCGTGTTGCGCGCCTGGGCAGCGGGGGAATCGGTCGTCGCGCTCGATGGAGGTGGCTTCGCCAAGCTGCCGGCCGATTGGCTCGACCGATTCGGAGACCGAATCGCGGACCTGCTCGCTGCGCGCGACGCAAGGGGTCGGATCGCGCGTCACGCCCTGCCCGACCTGGCGCGACTCTGTGAAGACCTCGACGAGCCACCGCCCCCCGCACTCGAAGGCCTCCGCCCCCTACTCGAAGGATTCGAAGGCGTGCCGACCGCGCCGCTCGACGCCGGGCTCGCTTCCGTCCTGCGACCCTACCAACGCCAGGGCGTCGATTGGCTCGTCTTTCTGCGCCAGGCGGGTCTCGGAGCGTTGCTCGCCGACGACATGGGGTTGGGCAAGACATTGCAGGCGCTCTGCGCAATCGAGGGACGCACGCTCGTCGTCGCCCCGACGAGCGTGCTGCACGGATGGATTCGGGAGATCGAGCGTTTCCGGCCGACGCTGGAAGTCGCGCTCTACCACGGTCCGGGACGTGATCTCGATCCCGCAGCCGACGTCACGATCACGAGCTACGCGCTCCTGCGCCAGGATGTCGATCGTCTGACGGAGCCGCGCTGGGATTGCGTGATCCTCGACGAAGCCCAGGCGATCAAGAACCCGGAGAGTCAGATCGCGCGCGCGGCCCATCGCCTCGACGCGCGCGCGCGATTCGCCCTCACCGGCACGCCGGTCGAGAACCGGCTCGACGAGCTCTGGAGCCAGCTACATTTCCTGAACCCGGGACTGCTCGGCGGCCGAACGGATTTCCGCGAGCGCTACGCGCGACCGATCGCAGACGGAGATGCCGGCGTCGCCCAGCGTCTACGCCAGCGCATTCGCCCCTTCCTGCTACGGCGCCTCAAGTCGGAGGTCGCCCCCGAGCTGCCGCCGCTGTCCGAGATCGTGCTCGACTGCGATCTGACACGCGACGAGCGCGCCGTCTACGACAGCGTGCGGGCGGCGACCGTGCGCGATGTCGTCGAGCGACTGCGCGCCGGCGGAAGCGTGATGGCAGCCCTCGAGGCGCTCTTGCGGCTGCGACAGGCGGCCTGTCATCCGAGTCTGGTTCCCGGGCAAGAGGCGCTCTCGCTCTCCTCGTCGAAGCTCGATGCGCTCTTCGCGCGCCTCGAGGAGGCCGTCGCCGACGGCCACAAGGCGCTCGTCTTCTCCCAATGGACGAGCCTGCTCGACCTCGTCGAGCCCGGCCTTCGCGAGCGGGCGATCGAGTGGCTGCGCCTCGACGGCTCGACCCGCGACCGCGGCAGCGTCGTCGAGGGCTTCCAGTCCGAGGCCGGCCCGCCCGTCATGCTGCTGTCCCTGCGAGCCGGGGGCACCGGACTGAACCTGACCGCCGCCGACCACGTCTTCCTGCTCGATCCCTGGTGGAACCCCGCCGTCGAACAACAAGCGGCCGACCGAGCCCATCGCATCGGCCAGGATCGCCCCGTCGTCCTGCATCGCCTGATTGCGCGCGACACCGTCGAGGAAGGCATCCTTGCCCTCCACGCCCGCAAGCGCGCCCTCGCGAACGCCGCGCTCGAAGACGCGGACGGCAGCAGTCGCCTGTCGCGCGAAGATCTGGTCGAGCTGCTCGAGAGCGCCTGAGCGCCGCGCAACCCGGCTTCCGACCACATGCACTTCCGCTGCGATCCGGTAACGCGCCGGTTGCGGACTGTGTTCTAAAACACCCATTTATCTCAAGTCGACGACGTCGACCACCGATCGCGGTGGAGAAATGGGTGGTATTTACAACATTCAGAACGGGCTGTCGGTCGCGCGGTACCCGAGACGGGGTCGCCGATCTGGATTGCTGCGCGCGATCGTCGCGACCTCGATCGGCCTCGCGCTCCTCATGGTCGACAGCCCGGTCGCGCGCGCCGACGGTCCCGAGCCGGTGGCCGAAGAGGCGGCGGTCTCGACCAGCCCGAGCCTCGAGCGGCGACCGAATTCCGGTCCGGTATCGGGCCCGGGGCCCCTCGAGCGCGAGCGCGGCCTGCCGCTCACCCGCGCCGCCACCCGACAACGCATCGACACGATGGACCCGAGCGACTGGCTGGCGCGCTTCGGCGCGATCAGCGTGACCCGTAGCGAATAGGCTCCGTCCGGACCGACGCGAAGGGCGGCACAGGCGTCACGGCGTCGCACGCCACGCGAAGGGCGGCACAGGCGTCACGGCGTCGCACGCCACGCGAAAGGCGGCACAGGGGGTATGCTCCCGCCGCGATGGCCCGCGGACACCCGAACGCCAGGACTGCCCCCGCCGCGACCAGCGGCGCAAGCGACTCGACGAGCCCCGCGACCGCGCCGGACGCGGCCCCCGCCACCTCGCTCACGATCGTTCGCCACGGCCAGACCTCCGCCAACGTCGACGGTGTCTGGCACGGCTCGATCAACACACCGCTGACCGAGCACGGACACGCGCAGGCTGCGGCGGTCGCAGCGCGGCTCGAGACGAGCGCACCCCGAATCGCGCACGTCTACGCGAGCCCGCTCGAGCGCGCCCATCACACGGCCCTCGCAATCGCCCGGCCGCACGGATTGCAGCCCCGGGTCGAAGCCGACCTCGCCGAGTACGACCTCGGGCGCTGGGAGGGGCTCTCCTTCGCCACGCTGTTTCGCGAGAAGAGGCTCTTCGAGCACATGAGGCGGGATCCCGATTACCGACCCCATGGTGGCGAGTCGCCCAGACAGGTGGGCGATCGCCTGGCGGGCGCGCTCGGGCGGATCGCCGAACGCCACGTCGGCGAACGCGTGGTCGTCGTGACCCACGGCGGCGCCCTCTCGATCGCGTTCGGCGTCCTGCTGGACGACGACTACACGCGCTGGGATCGCATGATGAGCAACTGCGCACTGAGCGAATTGCGTTTTCACCCCGACGCATCTGCGCAGCGTACGCGGCTCAAGCGACTCCGCGCGGAGCTGCTCGAGTTCAATCTGACCGATCATCTCCCGGTCGATCCGAATACGTCCGAGCGTTAGGCACGTTTCGGCCGGAGCCACCCCCCTACGAGCAACGGAGTCCTGCATGCGAATCGCGGTCATCGGCGCCGGCGTCATGGGCAGCGGGATCGCCCAGGTCCTGGCCACTGCCGGCAATCCCGTCCACTGCACCGACATCGATGAGGCGGCCCTCGCCAAAGCGAGGGAGAACGTCACCAGCGGCCGCTACGGCTTCGACCGCGCCGTCGAGCGGGGCAAGCTCGCGCGCGACCAGGCCGACGAGGCGCTCGCACGCCTGCACTTCTCGACGGACTTCGAGACGGCGGTAGGCGATGCCGAACTCGTGCTCGAATGCGTCCCCGAGGACCTGGCGCTCAAGGTGAAGATCTTTCGCGACCTCGACCGATTGGCGCCGCCCGGTACGATCCTCGCCTCGAACAGCTCGGGCTTTCCGCTCGCCGCGATCGCCGCCGCGACCGATCGGCCCGGCGACGTCATCGTCTGGCATTGGGCCTCCCCGCCGGTCGTGATGAGATTCGCCGAGATCGTCGTGCGCGACGAGACGAACGAGCAGGTCGTTGCGCGCGTGCGCGACGTGGCGGCCGGCTGCGGCAAGAACCCGGTCGTCGTGAAGGACCATCCGATGGCCTGGGGCTACGTCGCGAATCGCGTCTATGCGGCGATGATCGCCGAGGCGAGCCGCGTCGTCTCCGAGGGCGTCGCCAGCCACGAGGAGGTCAATCAGCTGATGGTCGACTGCTTCGGCTGGCCGGTCGGCCCCTTCGCGATGGTGAAGGGCGCCTCCACGGGCTGGAAGGACTGAGACGCGGGCGTCGCTCCCCTGTCCTCTTCTTCTCGGGTCTTCTCGGAAGCGACTTCAGGTATTGACGGCCCGCTTCGGGAAGTTCGGCATCACGACTCCGGCCAGCTCCTCGAGGCAGCGAACGACCTGGCGGCTGTAGCCGAACTCGTTGTCGTACCAGACGTAGAGCACGGCGTGCTCGTCCTGCACGATCGTCGCTGGTGCGTCGACGATCCCGGCGAAGCGATTCCCCACGAAGTCGCTGGAAACGACCTCGGTCGAGTTTGCGTAGTCGATCTGGTTCTGCAGATCGCCCTCGAGCGAGGACTTGAGCAGGTAGGCGTTCAGCTCCTCGACCGTCGTGCTGCGACCCAGATTGAGGCTCATCACGGCGAGCGAGACGTTCGGCGTCGGCACGCGGATCGCGTTACCCGTCAGCTTGCCCGCCAGCTCGGGCAGGCATTTCGCAACGGCCTTCGCCGCACCCGTCTCGGTCACGACCATGTTGAGCGGAGCGGCGCGACCACGACGCTCCTTCCTGTGATAGTTGTCGATCAGGTTCTGGTCGTTCGTGAACGCATGGATCGATTCGATGTGCCCGCTCTCGATCGAGAATTCGTCGTTCACGGCCTTGAGCACGGGCGCGATCGCGTTCGTCGTACAGGACGCTGCCGACAGGACATCGCCCGATTCGATCATGCCGTGGTGGTTCACGCCATAGACGATATTCGGAACGTCGCCCTTGCCGGGGGCGGTCAGGATCACCTTTGCGGCGCCCGGCACGGCAACATGCTTCTCCAGATCCTCGCGTGTCCGCCAGATGCCGGTATTGTCGACGACGATCGCCTCGCGGATTCCGAACTTCGAATAGTCGCAATCGGCCGGACCGTTCGCGTAGATCACGTGGACGACGTTGCCGTTGATGATCAGGGCGTTGCGGCTCTCGTCGATCTGGACGTCACCCGTGAAGGGTCCGTGGATCGAGTCGCGCCGCAGCAGGCTGGCACGCTTGCGTAGGTCGTTGGCGCCGCCGGGACGCACCACGATCGCACGCAGACGGAGGTTGTCACCACCACCGGTCTTGCCGGCCAGGATACGGGCCACCAGCCGACCGATCCGACCGAAGCCATAGAGGACGACGTCCTGGGGTGCGGTCCGGATCGAGGCCTTTCCCGTCGCGATACCCGCGAGCTCGTCGCGTACGAAATCGTCGACCTCGACTCCGGCCGAGCGCCCGCGCCAATGGCTCACGAGATTTCCCAGGTCGATCCGCGCTGGCGCGAGGTCGAGCATCGCCATCGCAGACAGGATGGGATACGTGTCGAGCAGGCTGATCTCGGCGTCGACGTTGACGTTCGCGATCCGGTGGAGCTGGAGGATCTCGAGCGGCGACTTGTTGACCAACGAGTTGCCGAACAGGGTCACGATCACGCCGTGCTCGCGATAGAGCTCGCCGATGATCGGCACCATGGCTTCGGCGTTGCGCTGTTGCTGCGACCACTCCTGGAGCGTGCGTTCGGACTCGTCCTTCATGTGGGCGATGCGCGCGACATCTGCCGAGTCTCCGTCCGCAGCTCCGTCGGCGACTGAATCGGGGGCGTCCTTCAATTGGATCTCCTGCAGCTGGGGCGAAAATTAGGGGATTCGCCTATCGACGCAATGCGACGGGACGTTGCATCCGTAACGCGATCGAGCCGCCCTCGGCTCCTGCACACGGGCTGCTAGCCTGCGGCGACGACACTCCGAACGGGACGGCGATTGGAGGCGGTGACTTGAGCGAAATCGCAGGGACCGTGAGGGGTCCCGCCGGG
Source organism: Myxococcota bacterium (assembly GCA_965223565.1). Lineage (GTDB taxonomy): Bacteria > Myxococcota_A > UBA9160 > UBA9160 > UBA4427 > UBA4427. The sequence continues at coordinate 939,817 of CBDCWV010000017.1, forward strand.
CGCAAGGGCCTCGCCGTCCTCTTCAGCGTGATCGTCGTCGACCTGATCGGATTCGGGATCGTCGTACCGATCCTGCCCTTCTGGGCCGAGCGCTACGGCGCGAACGGCACCGAGCTCGGCATCCTGCTCGCCAGTCACGCAGCCACGCAGTTCCTCTTCGCACCCGTCTGGGGTCGCCTCTCGGATCGCATCGGTCGCCGCCCAGTCATGCTGGTGACGATTGCCGGCACGGCGATCGCACTGCTCCTGCTCGGACTGGCTGACTCCCTCGCCACGATCTTCGCCGCGCGGCTCCTGGCGGGCGCGTTCGGCTCCAACGTGAGCGTGGCGACCGCCTATCTCACGGACGTCACCGACGAGGCGGAGCGAACGCGTTGGATGGGCATGGTCGGCGCCTCGTTCGCCGTCGGCTTCACGCTCGGTCCGCCGCTCGGTGGACTCCTGTCGCGTGTCGGTCATGGGGCCCCGATGTTCGTCGCGGCGGGGCTCGCGGCCGCCAATCTGCTCTGGGCGGCGCTTCGGCTGCGCGAGCCCGAACGACACGCGGAACGCCCGCGCGCGGATCTCACGAGTCGGCTCGACGTCCTGCGAGCGCCGACGGTCGGTCGCGTCTGCGTCGTCTATTTCTTGTTCAGCCTGGCCATCACGCAGCTCGAGACCACCTTCGCGTACTTCATGTCCCACCGCTTCGGCTACGACGAGCTCGGTGTCGGGCTCGTCCTGCTCGGGATGGCGATCGTGATCGGCGTGATTCAGGGGGGCGGTATGAAGCGGCTGGCCGAGCGCTATTCGGAGCGACGACTGGTCCTCACGGGCCTCGCGCTCATGACGCTCGCGTTCGCCTTCGTTCCGGTTCCCGGCAGCGTCGCCGTCCTGCTCCTGCCGCTCGGGCTGGCAGCGGTCGGACGCGGCATCTCGCAGCCGCCCATGATGAGCCTCGCCTCGCTCGGCGCGGACGAGGGCTCTCGCGGCCTGGTGCTCGGCGTGTTCCAGTCGATGGCTTCCGCCGCCCGAATCGTCGGGCCGATCCTGGCAGGCGCGCTCTACGATCTCGGGCAGCCCCTGCCCTTCTGGCTGGCCGCGGGGCTGACCGGACTCGCTGCCACACTCGCCCTCGGCGTTCGTGCGTCGGCTCAATCGGCTCCGCGCCGACCGGACGGGCTGCCGGCGGATTCGATCGCATAGCGCGCCACGTTCTCGAGCTGCGCCTGCTCGAGCAACGCGACCTCCTGGAGTCGCAGCCGACGATCTGCGGGTCGCGCCGTCCGGGCGCTTCGCAGCTCGTCCATCGCGTCATACCAGATACCCGAGAGGGCATAGGGTGCGTAGGCGTTCGGCGCCTCCGAGAGATGGCGCTCGAGTGCCGGCGAGACCTCCGTCCGCTCGATGTAGCCGGAGGCGAGGACATCCCCTGCGCGTCGCGTCGCGTCGGGCACGATCGCGACGTTCCACTGGTAGACCTTGCCGGGCTCGAGTGTGAGCCCGCGACTGGCGAGGTCGATCGCGTGGATGCCGGCCGCGACGGGTGCCGGTACGGTCATCTCGAGGAGTGGATCGATCGCTTCGTCGTCGGTGATCGTGACGTCGATCCGCAGATCGGTATCCGTCGAGACGAACCAGTAGAGGGTCGGCTGGGCACGTGTCGTGAGCGCAACGTGTCGGTTCGGTGCGAGCACGGCAACGGAGACGCCATTCGAGTTGAGGCCGCGTGTACCACCCGCCGCCGTATCTCGGGCCTTGCCGCGACTCGGCGGAATGTAGTTGATCGTCGACCAGTCGATCGCGGCGTCGGGCGATGCGCCCTCTTCCGCCTCACCCGCACGGCCCCGCTCCTTGCCCAGCTCCGACGCTCCGTCGATCGCAGGAATCCGCACGGCCTCGGCGGCCTCCCGCTTGGCTCTCGCGGCCTCTTCGACGCCCTGATTCGCCGCGCCGTGACTCGCGAATCCGAATGCGCCGAGCACCACGCCCACGAGCAGCGCGCGCCCGAGATTTCGATCGGCCCGCCGCGCGGCTTGCCTGATTCGAGTAGTGAAGATCGTCATCCTGTGTCCTCCTGCGCGAGTCGGTCCGCCTCTTGCGATGCTTCTCCGTTCCCGCGCACGCTGTCTTCGGCTTCGTGTCGGGCGCCGAGAACCCGATAGACCTGGAGCGGTTGGGCTTTTCCCTTGACCGCGTGGGGGCCGAGATCGACGATCTCGAAGCGGTCACCGACCGCGCGCCGGGTCGATTCGCCGATCAAGATCCGCTGCAGCGCGCTCTCCTTGTCGAAGTCCAGCACGCCCCCGATGCCCTCGAGTCGGGCCGCCGTGTTGATGGTGTCGCCGACCGAGGTGTATTTCGTTCGTTCGTCGCTTCCGATCGCACCGACGACGGCCGTCCCCGTGAACAGCCCGATTCGCTGACGCCCGGTCGGCCAGCCGCGCCGCGCCCACGCGTCGTTCAGGCGCGCCAGTGTCTCGCCCATCTCGATCGCGCACTCGACCGCGCGCACGGCATCCGCCTCGATCGCGTCCTGCGACGTGCTCGGAATCGGAACGCCGAAATTCGCCTTGATGCCGTCGCCGACGTAGTCGTCGACATGCCCGTCATGCGCTTCGATCACCCGCGTCATGGCGTCCATATAGGAATCGATCCAGGCCATCAGGTCGTCGGGCTCCATCTTCTCCGAGGCCGCCGTGTAGCCCTTCAAGTCGGAGAGCAGCGCCGTCAGCGTCACGCGTTGGGGGCGCGGGCGGCTGCCGTCCATGAACTCCTCGCGTCGCGCCCAGAGCGAGTCGGCGACGCGCCGCGAGCTGAAGCGCCGGAAGAGGGACATGAGCTGACGCTGGTCCCGCGCCTCGCGGCGTGCGCGATCGCCGACCGCCACACCGCCCGCCGACAGCCAGGCGAGTGCCGGCGCGACGGCCGGCACCCAGGTCCCGGCTGCAAACATTCCCGCGGTCGCGACGAGCAGACAGACGATCCCGACGACGAAGCCCGGGATCGCCCAGCCGAGCGAGCCGAGCAGCGCCGACAGACCGATGCCTCCGAGCCCCCAGACGAAGATCCAGCCCGCCTCGAGCGCTTCGCTCCAATCGCCGCGCGGCGCGGACTCGCCATCCGCCATGCGAATCAGCTGGTCTGTCACGTGCGCATGAATGCGGTAGCCCTTCACCGTGTGTCCGGGCGCGTAGGGCGCGTTGAAATCGTCCTTCACACTCGGCGCATCGGTCCCGAGGATCGCGATCCGTCCGCGCAGCTGCTCCGGATCGTAGGTCCCTTCGACGACGCTCTCGAAGGAGAGCGTTTCGAAAGCGGATCGGGCCGGCAGGTAGTCGAGCGGGAATTGGTAGCCGCCAGCGTCGAGCTCGTGGTAGGCACCGTAGTCGCTCTCGAGTGCGGGGATCGTCGTGGCACCGAGCCGAACCCAGTCGGGGCTCTCCGGCGCGGGCGCGAGCCCCGCGCGCTCACCCGGACGCTGCGCCAGATAGAGGAGCGCCAGCCGCAGGCTGAGTGACTGATGGGCGGCGCCCTCGTCGTCCCAGGCGAGCATGTAGCCGCGACGAACGACTCGGCCCGCGTCGAGCAGCAGGTTGTTGAAGCCGATCTGATGAGCCTCGGCGAAATCGGGGGCTTCGATGCCGCGGCGATCCGAAGAGGCCAGCAGCTCGCTCACGACGATCCGCCGCTCGCCGGCCACGACCCCGCCGAGCCTTGCCCAGCCGGCGAGATCCGCTGCGGTGTCCGAGGCCGGACCGTCGCGATAGAGGTCGATACCGACCGCGGCGGCACCGTGGCCGATCAACGACTCGAGCGCGCGAGCGAGGATCGCGTCGGGAATGGGATAGCCGTAGCGGTCGAATTCCTCCTCCCCGATCGCGATGGCCACGACGGGCGAGATGTGGTCACCGCGTCCCGCATTCTGCCGAATCAGACGATCGTGGATCGAGAGCTCGAGGCCCTCGAGACCGCCGGCCGCGCGCACGACGAAACACAGCACGATCGCGCCCGCACCCAGGAGGAGTCCCGGCGCCCGTTGGTTCATCGCCCCGCTGTCCTCGATCCCGACCATCGGCTCCCGTCCCCATGTCGATTTCGATCGAATCGTCTCATAGGATCGGTCGCCTCGATTTCGGGGCCGTGAAGCCCTTCACAGAGAGGAAAGAAACGCCCGCAGACCGCATGCGCGGGTGTTCGGCGCCGTCGCACGCGCGCGGCCAGGATAGCAACGCACCCGGGAGCGACGGTCGGGGGCGCAGCCGGCTGGAGCAGGCCCATGTCACGGCGCTCGCCCCAAGTGGGCCCGGATTCGGTACGATCCGGCGCTTCGCCCGCGGGCGAGGCCCCCCGGAGCTGCATCCCGAAGCCGCGTGCTCGGCGACCCGCGCGTGACCCGCGAGCGATCCGGGTCGGGTCGGGCGACTGGAGGGGAACGGAGATGGACGCCGAGGCGACGCTCGAAGCGGCGCGCGAGCGGATCGAGGCCTGCCCGGACGCGACCGCGTTGAAGGCGGTCGAGCGGGAGGTCCTCGGCAAGAAGGGCGTCGTCGCGGCGATGCTGGCCGAGATCCCCAAGCTCGCCCCGGAAGCGCGCAAGGCACACGGCCAACGGGCCAACACGCTCAAGCGCTCGATCGAAGCCCTGGTCGAGGCGCGACGCGAGGCCTTCGCCCGGACCGAGCTCGACCGGGCGCGTCGCGCCGAAGATTTCGACCCGACCCTGCCCCCGCCGCGGGCGGCGCGCGGCAGCCTCCACCCGATCACGCAGGTGACGCGTGAGCTCGAAGATCTCTTCGTCTCGATGGGCTACGAGGTGCTCGACGGTCCCGAGGTCGAGCTCGACCACTACAACTTCGAGGCGCTCAACATCACGCGCGATCATCCTGCGCGCGACGCCCAGGACACCTTCTACTGCGACGACGTCGGGAGCCTCGTGCTCCGGACCCACACCTCGCCCGTGCAGATCCGGGCCATGGAAGGACGCGAGCCACCCTTTCGGGTCATCGCCCCCGGTCGGGTCTTCCGGCAGGAGACGACCGACGCGAGCCACGATCACACGTTCTACCAGATGGAGGGACTCGTCGTCGGCGAGGACATCTCGGTGGCACACCTGATCGGCGCGATGAAGACGCTGTTGCGCGGCATCTTCGACCGCGATCTCGACGTGCGCCTGCGCCCCGGCCATTTCCCCTTCGTCGAGCCGGGCTTCGAGCTCGATGCGCGCTGCCCCTTCTGTGAGTCGCTCGAGCCTGCGGGCTGCAGCGTCTGCAAGAAGACGACCTGGATCGAATTGCTGCCGTGCGGACTCGTGCATCCGAACGTGCTGCGCGCGGGGGGCGTCGATCCCGAGAGGTGGAGCGGCTTCGCGTTCGGCCTCGGCCTGTCGAGGCTCGTGATGTTGCGATACGACATCGACGACGTGCGCCACCTGCTCGACGGCGATCTTCGATTCCTGGAGCAGTTCTGATGTTCGTCTCGCTTCGCTGGCTCTCGCGACACGTCGACCTCACGGGCATCACGCCCGAGCAGCTCGCCGACGATCTCACGCTGTCGACGGCCGAGGTCGAGGGCCTCACGCGCTTCGCCCCGCAGCTGACCGAGGTCCTCGTCGGCCATGTCGTGTCGCGGGAAGCGCATCCCGACGCCGAGAAGCTGTCCTTGTGTCGCGTCGACATCGGCCAGCGCGAGCCGCTCGCGATCGTCTGCGGTGCGCCCAACGTCGCCGCCGATCAGAAGGTCGCGGTCGCGCCGGTCGGCACGACACTTCCCGGCGACCTCAAGATCAAGAAGTCGAAGATCCGCGGCGTTGCCTCCCACGGCATGATCTGCTCGATTCGCGAGCTCGACCTCGGCGACGAGCACGACGGCATCTGGGTCCTGCCCGACGATGCAGCCGTCGGCGAGCCGGTCGCCACGGCGCTCGGCGTAGACGACTGGGTGATCGAGATCGACAACAAGTCGCTCACCCATCGCCCCGACCTCTGGGGCCATCGCGGAATCGCACGCGAGATCGCCGCGATCTACGAGCGTCCGCTCGAGCCCCTCGATACGTCGCTCCCGGAAACGGGTAGCGACGCGCCCTATCCGGTCACGATCGAGTCGACCGCCTGCTCGCGCTACCTCGCGCTCCCGATCGACGGCGTACGCCCGGGGGCGTCACCGGATTGGCTGCGCTGGCTGCTGCTGGCGGTCGGCCAACGGCCGATCGACCTGCTCGTCGACCTCTCGAATTTCGTGATGCTCGACCTCGGCCAACCCAATCACGTCTTCGATCGCAACCGGCTCGATCGTCTGGGCGGCGCGAATCCCGGCGGCATCATCGTTCGCGATGCCCGGGAGGGCGAGACGATCGAGACGCTCGATGGAGAATCGCGACGACTGCGCGAGCGCGATCTCCTGATCTGCGCCGGTTCGAAGCCGATCGCGCTGGCCGGCATCATGGGCGGCGAGGACTCGAAGGTCGCCGATACGACCGAAAATCTGCTGCTCGAGGTCGCGACCTTCGACGCGACGACAGTTCGACGGACCTCGACCCATGTCGGTCTGCGCACGGATTCGTCCGCGCGCTTCGAGAAGAGCCTGGACCCGACGCTTCCGCTGGCGGCGGCCGGCCATTTCGCGAGGCTGCTCTGCTCGATCGACGCGGCGGCGCGCTTTCCCGCCGCGCCCACCGACGCGGGCACTTGGCAGGATCCCGCCCGAACGATCCCGCTCCGCTGCGAACGGGTGCGAACCGCGCTCGGCACGAATCTCTCGAACGACGCGATCCGGGACATCCTCGAGCGACTCGCATTTCGCGTCGAGCCCTCACCCGATGGAATGGCGGATCTCTTTCACGTCGGGGTTCCGAGCTTCCGCGCCAGCAAGGATATCACGATCGAGCAGGATCTCGTCGAAGAGATCGGCCGAATCCACCGCTACGGCAATATCGACGAGAAGCCGCTGCGATTCGAGATCGTGCCGCCGCCGCGGGACGAACGACGGCGACTCGTGCGGCAGCTCCAGGATCGCCTGGCGGGAGGCGCGCGCTTCCACGAGACGCTCTCCTACTCGTTCATCGAAGACGACCTGCTCGAGAAGCTCGGAGAGCTCGATCGACCGCACGTCTGCGTGATCAACCCCGTCAACCAGAACGAGTCACGGATCCGCCGTCGAGTCGCGCCGAGCCTGCTGCCGGCACTCGAACCGAATCGCCGCCAGCGGAGCGATGTCCGGCTCTTCGAAATCGGCAAGGCCTACGAGCCCGAGCACGCGAACGCGCGTGGCGAGCCGCGCGAACGCCACCTGCTCGCGCTCGCCTGGGCTGGCACGCCGCCCGACAAGCAGGCGCGCTTCGACGAGAATCGACTGATGCGACTGCAGGCCACGGTCGACGACCTGGTCCGGGCGTGGGGCTGCGGCACGCTCGCCTGGTCGTCCGAGGGCGCTGCTCCAGCCTGGGCCCACCCCGGCAAATGTCTCTTTCTCGCGCCGGACCGGGAGTCGACGCCGGTCGCCATCGTCGCCGAGCTCGAGCCCGGGCTCGCGCCGCGTCTGGGACTCACGGGGGATCTCGCGAGTGAGGTCGCACTCGGCGAGGTCGACCTCGACGTCCTCCTCGACACGCCCCAGGCGGGTGTCGGCTACCGACCGCTGCCGCGTTTCCCCGGCATCAAGGTCGACGTCGCGGTCGCGGTCGCCGAGGACTCGCCGGCCGGATTCTGGGTCGAGCTGATCGAGAAGGCGGGCAAGAGCCAGGTCGCAGAGATCGAGCTCTTCGACCTCTATCGCGGCCCATCGATCGGTGCCGGTCGCAAATCCCTCGCCTTTCACGTCCTGCTGCAATCCGCGACGAAGACCCTCGCGGAGAATGACGAGCAGAAATTCCTGCAGCGCTTCGAGCGCCTCGTCGGCGAGGCCGGCGGCGAGCTGCGTCGGGGCTGAAGACGCGGGGCCCCGCCGGAGCGTGTCGCATCAGGCGGCGCGCATGCGCGCTCGGAAATGCTTGTTCTTGACCGCGAAGTCGGCGACGTGCGACGCGCACCAGGCGTTCGGCTTGACGAGCACCGGGAATCCGGATCCCGCGACCATCCCGGCGAGCTGCTTCACGTAATCGCTCGAGTCGTATCGCTCGTCCGGATTGGCGTCGACGTGCACCCAGATCTGCTCCCGCTCGGGCGCGAGCTCGAAGGCCTCGTGCATGCGAATCGCCAGATCGAGCGAGAACCAGGTCTCGGTCGAGAGCTTCTCGAAGAGCGAGACGTTCTTGCGATCGAAGCGCCGCGTGTAGAAGACACGCCCACCCTTACCGGGATTCAGCACGCAGGCGACGGTGACGAACTCCATCCGACTCGACGATTTCTGGGCGTCGGTCCCGATATGCACGACCTGGCCCTGGCGTACGAGCGCCTTCACGGTCTCCATCACGTCGAGGACCTCGGCGCCCCCGAGCGTCCACCATCTTCCGTCTGGCTCTACGCTCCGTCGCATGCCTACTCCCGTTCCGGTCGCCTCGCCCGCCCCATCCGTTCGTCGCGGCCCTGAAGCACGAAACCCCCGCGCATGCGCACGGGGGTTTCACGGCCGAGTCGATGCTCGTGCTCGAAATGCCTGTCGCTATGCCTCTCGGCGATGCCGACCGCTCCGATCATGCCTCTCCCATCGTCCGGCTCCGGATCCGACTCGAGCCTCGGGTGTTGATATCGCCTCACGGTATAGCGTCAACCCCACAGGGCGCCCAGCGCTATGCGAATCGACACACGCCCTGATCGATCACGATCTCACGGTCCTGATTCTTCGTCTGGAAGAGTGCCTCCTGACCGTCGACCCACATCGAGATCGTCAGGTCGTCCCCCGGCATCACGGGCTTCGAGAAGCGACCCTCCATCGCCTTGAAGCGACTCGGATCGCTGTCACAGAGCGTGTGGAGCAGCGCCCGACCCGTGAAGCCATAGGTGCAGAGACCGTGCAGGATCGGCCGATCGAAGCCACCCATCTTCGCGAAGGACGGATCCGAGTGGAGCGGATTGCGGTCTCCCGACAACCGATAGGTCAGTGCCTGGTCTTCGCGCGTCGCGTACGTGACCTCGTGGTCGGGCTTGCGATCCGGTAGCTCGAAGCTCGGCGATGGCCCCCGCTCTCCCCCGAAATCACCCGCGCCGCGGCAGAAGAGCGACATCTTGACCTTGAAGAGCTTCTCTCCCGTCTCGACCAGCGTCGCCGTCGACTCGAACTCGAGCACACCGGCCTTGCCCTTGTCCCAGACGCCGGTGATCTCGCCGACGCTCTCGATCTCGCCCTCCGGCGGAATCTCGCCGTAGAGCTCGATCCCCTCGGTCCCGTGCACCATCAGCGCGGGATTGAACGTGCCGGCCTTGTCCATCGGTACACCGCCACCGCCCAGGATCACCGCCATCGTCGGAAGCACGCGCTGCGGCGTGTCCTTCGTGTTCTCCGTCGTGAACTGAAGCTCGTCCGTCCCGGCGCCGACGCCGACCGCGTAGAGCAGCGCGTCCTTTGAAGTCCATGATCGTCGCGCCGGTTCGCCTTTGGCACCCACACTGCTCGGATCGAGGGTCATGATTCGGATTCCTTTCGTCTGATCTCACTGCCGTCTGATTCGCGCCCGACGTGCTCGCTCTGGCGTACGGGATCGGTTCGTCGCATGAGGCCGCCCGAGAGCGATCGATAGGGGTACAATAGGGCGACAGCCTTGTCGATCGCGATGCGGCCGCGCGGAGGGGACCCGCCGTGCGCTGGGAGCTCGCGACCCGGGGGCACGCGCTGCCGAAGAGGCCTGCGGGTGGGTACCATGAGAGACGAGAGACACGCGAGATGAGCATGACCGACAGTCCGAGCGTGCCGGAGCCGGCCGGTCGACGACCCGCAGCCCAGGACACGGCGAACCGCGCGCGTCCCGGCGAACGTGGTGCGCTCGAACGAGCGATCGCACGCGGCATCTTTCCCGTCGTGCTCGGCGGCGCCGTCGCCTGGGCGATCGCGCGAATCGAAGCCGGCGCCGACCCCGCGGTCGCGATCGGCCTACCGACGATCCTCTCCTACTTCGTCATCGCGGCCTTCGAACGATTCTTCTACTGGCGCGAGGAGTGGCTCCACTCACATGGAGACCTCAAGGTCGACATCGGCCATCTGCTGATCTCGGGTCTGCTGACGACCCGCGCGCTCACGATCCCTGTGACGATCGGCTCGGTCGCGGTCGCCGGGTGGCTGGCGGGAATGACCGACGGCTCGATCTGGCCGAACGATTGGAGCCTCTGGCTGCAGCTTCCCCTCGCGCTCGTCTTCGGCGAGTTCTTCCTCTACTGGATCCATCGTCTCAGTCACGAGTTCGATTGGCTCTGGCGCTTCCACGCGATGCACCACAGCGCCCCGCGACTCTATTTCCTGAACGCCGTACGCTTCCACCCGGTCGACATCGCGCTGTCGACCTTCTCACCGATGATTCCTCTCCTGATCCTCGGCGCCGACGCACGGATCATCGCGCTCTTCGGTCTGGTCTCTGCGGTGCACGGCCTCTTCCAGCACGCCAATCTCGTGCTCGAGCTCGGCCCGCTCAACTGGTTCTTCAGCATGGCCGAGCTCCATCGCTGGCATCACTCGCGCCTGCTCGAGGAGTCGAACACGAATTTCGGACAGAACCTGATCGTCTGGGACATCGTCTTCGGCACCCGATTCCTACCCGACGATCGAGAGCCGCCGGTCGATATCGGTATCGCCGGCCTACCGAGCTTTCCGATGGACTACTGGGGTCAGCTGATGTCGCCGCTTCGCTGGCGCTCGATCAAGGCCGAGAGCGCCGCGATGGGGGCCGGGCCGAGTCTGCTCTCGGAGCGCTGACGCCCGTCTCCCCGTCCGCGAACAGGCGGATGCGCTCGCAGACCCGCGCGTGCTCCCCTTCGAGCATCCCCACCCGCGCCACGACCTCGTCGACCTCGAGCGCCCGCCAGTCCGCGAGTCGCTCGCGCCGGAACCCGCTACCCGTGAGCTCGACCGCGATCGCGAAACGCTCGGCACTCACCAGGTCGCTCGCCTCGATCGTACGCCGCGCCGCGCGGTAGCGATCGCGGTGGTACTCGAGTGCATCCGGCGCGGCGCCCGAAACGTCGAGGAAGCCGAGGCCGCCTGCGCCCGCGCGGTCCGCATGCATCGCCGTCCAGCCGACGAACGTGAGCGGCGGATGCGGACGCTGGATCGGCTTGGGCAGGACGTCGACGGGTCGCATCGCGAAGCGCGCCGAGTGCCACGAGAAGGTCGGTCGATCCCACATCTCGACCAGCATGCGATAGCCCTCCTGCCAATCGCGGTCGCCGTCCGACTCGAGCAGGCCGTCCACGTCCGGGACGTCGCCGGGAAGCAGGCCGATCTCGAGGCGCCCCCCGCTCGCGACGTCGAGCGTGGCGGCCTGCTCCGCGACGCGCAGCGGCGGCGCGTCGGGCGGGGCCAATCCGACCAGGACCCAGCCGAGACGGATCCGCTGCGTCCGGCTGGCCAGACCCGCGAGCCAGATCTCCGACGCGCTCGCCTCGAAGCCGCCCTCGGAGTCGGTCGCGGGGAAGCACCAGATCGTCTCGATCCCGGCCGCTTCCGCCACGCGCACCTGCGTCGCGAGCGTCTCGAAATCGATCGAGCCGGCGCCACCGACCTGGAGGAAGAGCGAGCGCTTCACGGATCGCGCCGATTTCGCGGGCCGCGGGCGATCAGTTCGCGTCGCCGAAGGCGTTCGAGGTCGGATTGCGCCGCGCCCGAATGTCGTCGAGACGGGTCAGGCAGGCACGATCCCAGGTCGAGCCCGCTTCCGCGAGCAGGTAGAAGCGGTCCGTTCGGATTCCCTCGTAGACACGCTCCGCCATCTGCGCGGGATCGAGTCCGGTCGCGACGCTCTCGCCGATCGCCGCTTCGACGAGTGCTTGCTCGGGGGTGCCGGCCTCGTCCGGCCGCTTCAGGTGGGCGGGCCGATTGCGATCGGAGCGGCCGATGCCCGTGCGGATCAGCTCCGGACAGAGCGCCGAGCAGCCGACCGGCGTGTCGAGGGCCTTGAGCTCGTGATAGAGCGTCTCGGTAATCGAGAGCGCGGCGTGCTTGCTCACGTTGTAGACGCCCGACAAGGGCATGTTGATCAATCCGGCCATCGAACAGGTATTGACGACATGCGCCGGCTCGGCCTGCTCGAGCATGATCGGCACGAAGGCGCGGACGCCGTAGAGCACGCCATAGACGTTCACCCCGAGCACCCACTCCCAATCGGTTCCGACCGCGTCCCAGATCCGCCCGCCTGCGAACACGCCCGCGTTGTTGCAGAGCACATGTACCTTGTCGAAGCGTTCGAGCGTCGCCTCGGCGAGTCGTGAGAGTGCATCGGGCTGCGAGACGTCGGTCGCGACCGAGAGCGTCTGTGCGCCGAGCGCCGCGACCTCGGCCTCCGCGCGACGCAATGCGTCCGCCTCGACGTCGGCGAGGACCACGTGCATGCCCTCGCGCGCGAAGCGCTCGCAGAGCGCCTTGCCGATCCCACTCGCGGCGCCGGTCACGACCGCCACACGCCCCTCGAATTCGCTCAACATGCGTTCAGTCCTCCCTCGCTCGCGAGGTCGATACTAGGAATTCCGGTGCAGTCGGGACAAGCCGCCTCGCGCCGGAGCAGAGCCGAATCGGAGCCGATCTCGAGGCGGTGGTCGGTCGTATCGCTCGATCACGACGCGGATCAATCTCGACGCAGGTAGAAGCACGCCTGGTCTCCGAGCCCACGACGGCGAAGCCTCCGCGCCTGCCAGCGGGCACCGATCCGCGCCCGAATCCCGAGCCCACGCCGTGCGGCGCGACTCCCGGCCGCGAAGGATCGGCCCTTTCGAAGCACCTCGCTGCCCCAGATCTGAAACGGACCCGAATCATCTTCGACACGAATCAGACGCAGGCCCGCCGTCTTGGCCAATGTTTCGATCGCCCGCCGGGTCGGGATCTGCAGATGACGAGGCGCGTCGAGCTGGACCCAGTCGGCCCCGAAATGCCGACGCGCCCAGCTGTCGGCGATCGGCACGCGCAGCAGCAGGTGGCCTCCGCGCTCGAGCCGCTCTGCCAGCCGAGCGAACGAACGTCGCGGCTCGGGCATGTGTTCGAAGCTGTGGTGCGCCATCACGAGCCGAAAACGACCTTGTACCTGCGCGAGTGACTGGCGCTCGAAGCGCAAACCGATCGCTGCGCAGCCTGGCGCCCGACAGGTGGGGTCGATACCCAGGAGCGAATCGAACCCGGCCCGCGAAACGTGCGTCAGCAGGCGGCCCGAGCCGCAGCCGACTTCGAGGATCGGATCGTCCAGTCGCGTGCCCGTCAGGCGAAACCAGTCGAGTCGCGCGAATCGCCGACCCGACAGCGCACGCGAGAGTCGGCCCGGAAGCAGGCGCGCGCGCGTGACGGCGCGCGCGATGCGTCGCGAGACACCGCGCCGAATCGTCGGCAGCGACTGTGACCGCGTGTAGTAGTCGAGCCCGTAGTAGCGCTCCAGGTCCTCGGGAATCTCGTCGATCTGGAGCGAGCCACAGACGTCGCACTCGGAGTATGCGAATCGCTCGTCGCCCTGCGCGAGGACGTCTCGTGCGGTCAACGCGGGCGATACGGGCCCGAGGCAGAATCGGCACGTCGATTCTCCCTCCGGCTGCCGCGAGCGTTCACGCTCCACTTCGACGGAACCTCCCGAAGCCTGACGCCGACAGAGCGACCGGGCGCCGCGGCGCTAGACCGATGCAGTCAGAGCAACGCCAGCTGACCGCTTGCCAGCTCGCCAGCCTCGCCGGGCCAGACCGGCATCTCGCCGACCGGTTCGAGCCGACCGATTCGACCCACGAGATCCCGCGCGATCATCGGCGACTCGCGGTTGCTCGGCGAGTGCACGAAGACGAGCGGTTGCAGCCCCTCACGGATCCAGCCGGAGAGGCGCACGGCCCAGTGGTCGAGCCATCTCTGATTGGTCCGTGGCTCGGGGTGGAAGACGATGCGCACGATCGGATCGGGCGAGATCGCCGCGACGCGCACGGGCAGATCCGGCTTCTTGTGACGGGCCGCCAGCACGTCGGGGTGGTCGGCCGGTCCATCGCGCAGCGGTCGCGTGTCCATCACGACGCGCCCCACACCCGCCGACTCGAGCAGGTCATCGACCCAGCGCGCTGCCATCCCCTCGGCGGCGAGCTCGGGATGACGGAGCTCGACGGCGAATCGGAGATCGCTCGGCAGCGAGGCGAGAAACGTCTCGAGGCGCGGCAGCTCCCGCGTCCCGAAATTCGGCGGCAGCTGGATCATGATGGGCCCGAGCTTTTCGCGCAGCGGATCCATGCGTTCGAGAAACCGCATCGTCGCCGCGTCCGCGTCCAGCAGGAGTGCTTCGTGGGTGACGGCGCGAGGCAGCTTGAAGCAGAATCGAAAGCCCGCCGGACTCTCGCGATACCACCTCTCGACCGTGGCGGCCGTCGGCTCCGCATAGAAGGTCGTGTTGCCCTCGACGGCGTTGAAGGCGCGCGCATATTGCTGAAGGAAATCGCTCGGGCGACTGTCCCGGGTATAGAGCCCACCCCGCCAGCCTTCGAAGCCCCAGAAGGGAAGACCGAGGTGCAATCGTTCGATCATGGGAGATCCGATCAGCGAGTCACGCGGCGTCGAAGCCCACCGCTTGCAATCCGACTGCGATTCGCGGACTCTAGCGATCGATCGACGCCCTGACGCGCGAAGGCAGCGATGCGGTCGGGCGCCATTTAGCGATCGGGAACCCAGGACACGTCATGCTCTCGAAGCGTATTCGATTCGGTTCGCTCCGTAGCCTCGCCCCGGGCATCGGGCTCGCCGGCTCCTTCCTATTGGCCGTCTGCGCGATCGGTGGGGCCGGAAGCGACGCGCTCGCCCAGGACTGGGGACGAGAGGAGGAGGATCGCTGGCAATCGCGCGATCCCTACGATTCGTACGATCCCCGCTATGACGATCCCTACGAAGACCGACGCGAGGAACGCTACGACGCCTATGGGGATCGGCCGGCGAGCGGGTTGACAGCCTGGAGCGTGCGGGCCGGCTTCGGCTTCACGAACGATCCCACGAATTTTCTGATGAACTTCGAGATCCCCTACGCATTCGATCGATTCGTATCGCTCGGACCGATGGTGCAGGTCGGGCTCTCCGACAACAAGCTGTTGGTCGCACCGACCGCGAATCTGACGATTCGGGTCCCCGATCTGCCCGGCGAGGAGTTCGACCGCTTCCACCCGATCTTCTTCACGGGGATCGGACTCGCCGTGCTCGAGAACGACGATCGAGCCGGTGACAACTCCGCAGTCGGCTTTCTCGTCAACTTCGGACTCGGACTCGAGTACCAGGTCAGCGCACGCGTCGCGACCGCCTCGCGCATGATCTTCAACTTCCTGCCCGAAGACGTGCTCGACGACGAGTTCTTCTATGCGTGGGAAATCCTGGGCATCAAGCTGACCTTCTAGCCGTACGCCCATTTCATCACGCGGAGGGACCCACCGCCGACGTCGACCGTCGGACGGATCCTCACGCGACCACGCCACGCTCTCGAAGCTGGTCGATGTCGCTGCTCGTCCGGCCGATCTCGAGCAGGATCTCTTCCGTGTGCTCGCCGTGACCGGGCGCCATCGAGCGCGGCGCCCACGGCGTCCCCGTGAAATCGACGGGTGTCGCGGGCAGGATCGTCGTCGTCGGTCCGTCGGGCACCTCGCAGAAGCCGCCCGCAGCCGCGACCTGCGGATCGGCGATCACTTCGTCGATCGAATGGACCGGCGCCCACCAGAGATCCTCTTCGGCGTCGAAGATCTCACCCCACTCCTCGCGCGTTCGGGTCGCGAAGATCGCGTCGAGCTGTTCGATCAGGCCCGCCGCATTCTCCGCGCGAGCGCGTGGCTCGGCGTAGCGCGGATCCTCGAGCCACTCCGGATGACCGACGGCCCGCGCGAGTGGCGGCCAATGGCGCTCGCCCTCGAGACCGACGATCCAGAAGTACTTCCCCTCGGCGTCCCGGTAGTTGTTGATCGCGGGATTGCCCGCAGTCTTGCGATCTCCCGGCTGGATCGAGAGCCCGTAGCGAAGCGCGACTGCGAGATCGAAGGAGAGCGTATAAACGCCTTCGCGCAGGAGCGAAGTCGAGACGATCTGGCCACGACCGGTCTTCTCCCGGCTGAAGAGTGCCGCGCAGATGCCGCCGGCCGCGGCCAGGCCGGCATTGTGATCGCCCATGCCACCGCGTTGATGGGGAGGATGAGAGCCGGGCGCCGTGAGCGAGTGCGCGATACCCGACCGTGCCCAGAAGGCGGCGATGTCGTAGGCCGCGCGGTCGGCCTCTTCGCCCTCGAGTCCGTAGCCGGTCACGATCGCGTAGACCAGTCGGGGGAAGCGAGCACAGAGCTCCTCCGCCGCGAGGCCGAGCCGCGCCAGTCCGGCCGGACGGATATTGGAGACGAAGACGTCGGCCTCCCGAATCAGATCGAGCGCGATCTCGAGACCCGCCGGCTGACGCAAGTCGGCGACCAGGCTGCGCTTGCTGCGGTTGTCGTTCTCGAAGACCGGGTTGAAGGGCAGATCGCCACCCAACATATATTGAAAGAGCCGCGCCGGATCGCCGAGTCCGGGCGGCTCGATCTTGACGACGTCGGCGCCCCAGTCGGCGAGGATCCCACCGGCCGCCGGACCGGCGACCCAGACTCCCATCTCCACGACCTTGACACCCTCGAGCGGACCGCCCATGCCCCGTTGCCTCCCTTTCGGCGTGACGACCTTCCAGCGGACGTCATCGATCCGGTCGCGGATGGTGCTCGAGGCGGAGCTCGTCGACCAGTCCCCAGGCGAGCGCAGTCCTCGCGTCGATCCGCGCACCACTCAGGCCGAGCCAGGCCGTCTTCTGGCGACCGATTCGTCGGGGCAGGCTGACCGTACCGCCGGCTCCCGGAACCAGGCCGAGCGAGATCTCGGGCAGCTGGAAGAAGGCGTCTTCGCGCGCGACGACGTGCCGCGTGAAGGCGGGCAGCTCGGCGCCCGCGCCGATGCAGGCGCCGTGCACGTGCGCCTCCGTGCGGGTGCGCTCCGACAGTCGTGCGAGCAGCAGCGCGGGACTCCGGGTCGTGCGGATCGCGTGCGCCGCCGCCGGATCGGGAAAGGCGCCGAACTCGTCGAGGTCGCCCCCGCTGCAGAACGATTCCCCTTCGCCGACGAGCACGACGCGCGTGATCGCGCGATCGGCCAGGGCGACCTGGAGACCCTCGCAGAGCGCGTCGCGCATCGCGCTCGAGAATGCATTGTGCTTGTGCGGGCGCGTGAGACAGAGCTCGAGGCTGTCCCGGTCGCGCTCGAAGCGACAGACGTTGGCCGCCGGCTCGGGCCGCCGTCGTCTTCGCTCGCGGCGACGGCGCGCCAGCCAATCGCCGAACTCCCGACCCGATTGCAGCGTCGAGTAGACGAAGGATTCGGCGATCAGACCGTCGACGATCGACCGCGTGGCCGAACCGCGGAGAAGCTGAACGAACGCGAGCGCGGCAATCGGTCTCGCGGCGACGCCTTCGAGCACGGGCGCGAGGTCGGCGCGATCGGTTATTACGACGTCACAGGCCGCGATGATCGGCGCCCAGACCGACACCCCAGCCGGGTCGTCGCCGGCGCTGAACGCGATCGTGACGCAAGGAAGGCTCGGAAGCGCCGCTTGCACCGTCGCGGACCACCTCGCCGCCTGGTCGGGCGCCGAAGCGTCGAGATCGAGCACGATCGCACCCGGTCCCGCGTCGACCCCGCCCGCGGGCGACAGTCGCTCGCCCGCGTCGGGAGCGATCAGTGCCTCGCCGAAGGCCTCGACGGTCGAGGTCGGGGGCGGCGACCGTTCCCGCGATGCGTGGTCCGAACCGGCTCGCCCCCGCAGAAAACCCACGTTCAATCCGAGGCCCGCAGCGCCTCGCGAACGTTTCGACGCAGCAGCTTGCCGGTCTCCGTGTACGGGAGCTCCGACCAGAATTCGATCCGCTCCGGCGTGCGGGAGGATCGCAGGCGGTCCTTCACCCATTGCTGCAGCTCGCCGACCGACGGCTTCGCGGACGCCCGCACGACGACGACCGCGGCGACCGCCTCGCCCCACTGCTCGTCGGGCACGCCGACCGCGCAGGCGTCGATTACGGCGTCGT
The DNA here is from genome assembly GCA_965223565.1 of Myxococcota bacterium. GTDB lineage: Bacteria > Myxococcota_A > UBA9160 > UBA9160 > UBA4427 > UBA4427. The sequence goes on from CBDCWV010000017.1 coordinate 957,954, forward strand.
GCGTGATCAGGACGTCCTCGATCTCGCCGGGCGACATGTTCTCGCCGCCGCGCACGATCACGTCGTCCACCCGACCTTCGAGGAAGAGGTAGCCGGCGTCGTCGACATAGCCGCCATCGCGCGTATTGAACCAACCCTCGTCGTCGAGCAGGCTGCCCTTGCCGCGATACTCGCCCGAGACCTGCTCGCCACGCACGAAGATGAGACCGTGCTCACCCGCCGGCAGCTCCTCGCCGGTCTCGGCGTCGCGAATGCTGAGCTCGACCGTCGGCAGTGGCTGCCCGACGGAGACGAGACGCCGGCGGACGTGCTCCTCTTCGCTCGCCATCGCCTCGCGGTGGTCCTGTGGCGCCAGCAGCGCGATCGTCGAGCTCGTTTCGGTCAAGCCGTAGGCGTTCGTGAAGTCGGTCCCCGGGAAGAGCTGCATCGCCCGCTCGATCACCGGCTGCGGCATCTTGCCGCCGCCATACGAGATCGCTCGCAGGCTCGGCAGCCCCGCGTCCGACTCGCCTTCGAGCGCGTCGACGATCCGCGCCAGCATCGTCGGCACGACGAAGGCGTGGCTGATCGCTTCCCGACGCGCGGTCTCGAGCCAGGCCTCGGCCGTGAAATTCGGCAGCTGCACGACGCGGCGACCGGAGTAGACCGCACTCGCGATCGCCGCCATGCCGGCGACGTGGTAGGGCGGAACGCAATTGAGCGAGGCGTCGTTCTCGTCCGCGCTCATGAACTCGACCGTGCCGAGGACGTAGGAGACCAGGTGCTTCTGGCGCAACACGGCGGCTTTGGGCGCGCCGGTCGTGCCGCTCGTGAACAGCAGGATCGCCGTGTCCTCGGGCTCCATCGACCACGGCGTCTCGCGTGGCGCCGCGCCCGCCGTCCGCGTGAGCTCGAGGATCGCATCGGTCGTCGTGATCGAGACGGCGTCGGCGACGGACGCCGAAGCGAAGCGATCGCCGAGCTGCGACGCGCGCGTCGCATCGGTCACGAGCCGGCCGGGCTGCAGCTGCGCGATCAGGGAATCGAGCTCGGCATCCGTCAGGCGGTAGTTGAGCGGCGCGAACGGGACCCCCGCCCAGGAGGCACCGAAGACGCCGATCGGAAGCGCGAGCGTCGTGACGTCGAGCATCGCGAGGTGCTTCGTCCGCCCGTCATCGAGCGAGGCCGCCAGCGCGCCGGCCGAATCGAAGAGCGACTGATAGGTCAGCCGGTCGTCCCCTTTCTGAAAGGCGACCCGATCGCCATAGGCCCCCGCCGCCATCTCGAGAAGCATCATCAAATTCATGCTGAAAAACGCCCGTCCATCCCGAAACCCGCGAAGCGATTCGCCCGCTCGTAATCAATCCGAAGAGGGCAGCGGCTTCGCCCCCTTGATCTCGAGCGCCACGCCATCGACCGCCAGCCCACCTTCGCCCGGCTTCGTGCACAGGATCTCGATATCACCGGCCTCGTTCGTGTAGCGCTTGCCCATCTGGGTCCCGCCCTTCTGACTCGGATCGAGCTCTGCGCCCGCCGGCGCGTCCGCGTCGAGCTCGATCACGGGCGCACCGCCACAGGTCAGATTCACATCGCCCGACGGAGCGACGACGATCATCAGCTCCGAGCTGCAGACGGCACTCTTGAGTCGCGTACCGGCTTTGAAAACCGCCATTCCCTCATCACTCCTTCGCTTTCCTCGAGCTGCGGACATGCGTCGCAGGATCATCTCGGTTCATTCCGACCGAACCCGGCGGCCGACGAGCGGCACAGCGGGCGCGCGGCTGGCGAGCATACGGATTCCAGAATCCGAATGCTAACGTCGTCGACTTCGAGTCGAGCATGCCCGAATCACCAGAACTCCGCGAAATCAAAAGAAGATCGGCGACTCGGGCGGCGAACCGAGATGATCCGGCCGAAGCACACGCGCGGGCTTTGCTCGAGGCCTGTGGCGTCGCCGCCGGGGGGTCGAGCACGCCGGCCGACCGGTCACGCGCGCGGCGACCGCCGACGGACGACGCGTGTCGGGCCGTGGGTGCCTGGGCGAGCAGTGGCGCAATGGCGTTGACCGGCGAGCCATCCGGACCCCCGCGTCTGGCCGCCGGTGCACTCGCGAGCGCCGCCCAGGGCGCTGGCCGCGTGTTGGCGACACTCGCGCCCGAGGTCGCATCGTTTCGGACGTTCGACTGGGCTGCATTGCTGGGCGAGCGGGCCGCCCTCGCCGGGCTGACGCGGCGCGGGTCCGTCTCGGCCGGCGGGAGCGCGCGGCTGCTCGCCACGCGTGACGGTGTGCTCGCGATCAACCTGCCGCGCGACGACGATTGGCGGCTCGTTCCCGCCTGGCTCGAGGCGTCCCCGCGACTCGGCGCGACGAACGACGACTGGCGCGAGATCGCGCGGCGCGTCGCCGGTCGCGCGACCGCTCCGCTCGTCGACCGCGCACGACTGATCGGCCTGGCCGTCGCACCGGCCGCGCGGCATGTGCCCGCCGACCGCCCCTTCTTCGTGTGGTCTGCGGCTTCTCGAACCGAGCCGTCCGGCGCGCGACGACGCCTGCGAATGCTCGACCTCACTTCGCTCTGGGCGGGACCGCTCGCGACCTCGCTGCTCTCGATGTGCGGGATCGAGACGCTCAAGATCGAGCATCCCGCGCGTCCGGATGGCGCGCGGCGGGGCCCGACCGCCTTCTTCGATCTCATGAACGCGGGCAAGCAGAGCTGCGCCCTCGATCTCGGCTCGCCGCATGATCGGCGACGTTTCGAACGCCTGCTCGACCACGCGGACATCGTCGTCGAGAGCGCGCGACCGCGTGCGCTCGCACAGCTCGGCTACGACGCCACGAGCTGGACGACCGAGCGTGCCGGGCGGCTCTGGGCCTCGATCACGGGCTACGGACGCCAGAACGAGTGGATCGCCTTCGGTGACGACGCAGCCGCCGCAGCGGGTCTGGCCTGGACTGCGACCGCCGATGCCGCGACGACGAGCGGATGGTCTGCCGGTACGTCGGCGCCGTCGTCCGATTCCGCCTGCTTCTGTGGCGACGCGATCGCCGACCCGCTCGCGGGCGTGCACACGGCCGCGATCCTGCTCGCCTTCGCACGATCGGGTCGCGGTGGGCTCGTCGATCTGTCGCTGGTCGACCTCGCAGCCCGCAGTGCGCATACCCCGCTCGACCCGAGCGCGGCATTCGTCGCGGCGAGCGGCGATGGCTGGTCGCTCTCGACGCCGTCGGGACCCGTGGCGGTCCGACCGCCGCGCGCACGCCCGGGGCGGGGACCGGCACCCCCGTTGCGTCCCGCGACCGACGCCTTCGTCGCACGCTGGTGCAAACCGAGGTGTTGATCCGCGCGGCCGAAGTCGCACGCCTCGGCACGGATCGGGCCGCGCACGACGCGACGCCCGTGATCCGCGACGTGCGCTGCCAGGCGGGTCGCATCGTCGCGATCGAAAAGCGACTCGCACCCCGGGCCGACGAGGCGCGGATCGATGCGGAGGGCGCTGCGCTGCTACCGGGTCTCCACGATCACCACCTTCACCTGAACGCGCTGGCCGCCAGTCTCGATTCCGTCCCATGCGGTCCGCCCGAAGTCGAGACCCGGCAACAGCTCGCAGGCCGGCTCCGTCGTGCCTCGCCCTCCCCAAACGGCTGGCTACGCGGCACGGGCTACTTCGAATCGGTCGCCGGCGATCTCGACCGACACGCGCTCGATCAGCTGCGCGACGACGTCCCCGTACGCGTGCAGCATCGCAGCGGCGCCATGTGGTTTCTCAATTCGCGCGGCATCGAGCGACTCGGATTGAACGAGAATTCGTCCGACCGCCTCGAGACCCCGATCGCGGGCGAGACGACCGAGGCATTGGCCGACCGGGCAGTCGAGCGAGACGCTGCGGGACACGCGACCGGTCGACTCTTTCGGGCCGATGACTGGCTACGCCAGCGACAGGATCCCGACCGACGGCCACCCGATCTCGCCCGCGTCGGACGACGTCTCGCTTCGTTCGGCGTCACGGGCGTGACCGACGCGACGCCACATAACAGCACCGCGGAGGCAGCCCAGATCGCCCGTGCGCAGGCGTCGGGCGCGCTGCCACAGCGGGTCCGACTGATGGGTCGGCTGGCACTCACGGCGAGCGCGGAACGGCTCTCGCTCGACGCGTACAAGATCATGCTCGACGAGGCGGCACTGCCCGACTTCGACCGGCTGGTCGCGCGGATTCGTGCGGCCCGTGCCGAGGCACGCTGTGTCGCGGTCCACACCGTGACGCGCGCGACCCTCCACTTCGCTCTGGCAGCCCTCGAGGCCGCCGGCACGCAGCCGGGCGATCGCCTCGAACACGCCTCCGTCGCCCCTCGAGAGGCCGTCGAGCAGATCGCGCGCATGGGTCTCAGTGTCGTGACCCAGCCCAACTTCATCGCGGAACGCGGCGACGACTACCTCACGGAAGTCGACCCGCGCGATCGCGCCTCGCTCTATCGCGTCGCGTATTGGATCGAACGCGGCGTCCCCCTCGCGGCCGGGACCGACGCCCCGTTCGGCGATGCCGATCCCTGGCGAGCGATGCGTGCCGCCGTCGAGCGACGCACGCGGCGCGGCCGGGTCCTCGGCGGAAGCGAGCGCGTCGACCCCGAGACGGCGCTCGCACTCTTCGACGGGACACCATGGCGTCCCGTGCCACGAAGTCCTGCCCGTGGCCGCGGACGCGCCGCGGGGCCCGGGATCGCGGTCGGGCACCCCGCCGATCTCTGCCTCCTCGACCGGCCGTGGCACTCGGCGCGAGGTGCGCTCTCGAGCCGCCTCGTACGCGCGACGCTCGTCGCGGGGCGCGCCGTCTACGGTCGCGTCTGAGCGATGCGCCGAGAGGCCCGCGGGCGCGGTCGACGCGGGGCCCCACCGACTTCACACAACTTTACATGCTGGACATCAGCCAGCGACGTCGCGTCTCTACCCTGCCCCGCAACCCGATCGAATGCGGCCTCGCGCCCGGGCCGCCAGGAGGATCAGACGTGACGACGAACTCGAACGACTCCCGACCCGAAGACACTCCCGCCTCGGAGCCCGAGCGGCGCGACCCGAGCCGGCGCCGACTCCTGCTCTGGCCACTCGCCCTCGTCGCCCTCACACTCGGGCTGATGATCGCGGCCAACACGGTCTCCGCCTGGGGCCGCAGCGGCTGGCACGGCCCACACGACGACGAGGATTTTCGCGAGCGTTTCCGGTCACACGCCGAGCACGCGGTCGATCGCATGCTCGATCGGCTCGAAGCGAGCGATGATCAGCGCGAGGCGATCGACGGGATCCTCGCCACGACGCTCGACCGGTTGGCCGCGGAACGGGCGGAGCGGACACCGCTCCGCAGCGAGCTGCGCGAATGGCTCGTGGCGGAGACCGTCGATCGCGACGTGCTCGAAGCGACGCGTGAGGCGCACCTCGCGCACGCGGATCGACTGAGTCGGATTGTCGCCGACGGCATCGCCGATACACTCGAAGTCCTGACGCCCGAACAGCGTCGCGCGCTCGAAGCACGGCTCGATGAGCGGCACAGACGGGGCTTCCGCCGACACGGGCATCCCTTCTCGAACGGCGGCTGACGTCGAAGCGGCATCGATCGCCACCACGAACGTGGGGGACATGGGCACGCGCGCGTTGATCATCGACGACGACGAAGCGCTCAGCGCGATGTTGGCGGAATACCTCTCCGAACGCGGGCTCGAGGTGATCGCCAGACCATGCGCACGCGACGGGCTGCGCGCGCTCGCGGAAGCGTCGCCCGAAGCCCCGATCGATGCCGTGATCCTCGACGTCATGTTGCCCGATCACGACGGCTTCGAAGTCTGTCGGCGTATCCGGGAGAGCTCCGACGTGCCGATCCTGATGCTGACCGCGCGCGGCGAGGAAACGGACCGGATCGTGGGTCTCGAGATCGGCGCCGATGACTACCTCGCCAAGCCCTTCAACCCACGCGAGCTGCTGGCCCGGCTGAATGCCGTGCTACGCCGGAGCCGGTCGCCCGTCCCGAACGCAGCGGAGGGGCCCCCTGGCAAGGCGCGACTCGTCTTCGGTCGGCTCGAAATCGACCGGGACGCGCGCGTCGTCAGTCTCGATGGCGAGCCGCGTCGATTGACGGCACACCAATTCGAGCTGTTGTGCCTGCTGGCGGAGAATGCCGGTCGCGTGCTGACCCGCGACCAGATCATGCAGGGACTCCGTGGGCAGGCGCTCGAAGCCTTCGATCGCAGCATCGACAATCACGTGTCACGGATCCGCGCCGCGATCGAGGACGATCCCCGTCGACCGAAGCGACTCTTGACCGTCCGCGGCACGGGCTACGTCTTCGCTCGCGATCACGGCGACGAGCGCTGACGTGCAGCGGCTCTACCTCCAGATCTATGCCGCCGTCCTGTCCGTCCTGCTGCTTCTCACGGTCCTGATGGCGGTCGCATTCTGGCTCTTCGATCGCGACTCGGGCCCCGACCGCTGGCTCGACGAGCTGACGACCCTCGCCGAGGCGATCCTCCCGGGACCCGATGCGCCCCCGGACGAGCTGCGTCGCGTCGCCCAGGCGATCGCCGATCCGCTCGAGCTCGATCTGAGCGTCTACGCTGCCGATCGTCGGCTCCTGCTCCAGGTCGGCCGTTCGCTGCCGCCGCCTCCCGCGCAGGGGGGCAGCCGCTGGCTCCGTGGCCGACGCGCCGAGGCGGACCTGGCCATCGCGCTGGCCGACGGTCGCTGGGTGCTGCTCGCCGGGGAGCGACGCCATCGCCCGATTGCGCACCTGTTCGTCGCCATCGCACTGCTCGGCGCCTTGACCGCGGTCGTGGCACTCCCGATCTCCCGCCGTCTGACCCGGCGGCTCGAGCGGCTCCGAACGCACGTCGAAGCCCTGGGCCGAGGCCAGCTCGAAGATCGCGTCCCCGTCCAGGGTCGCGACGAGATCGCCGAGCTCGCCCGTGCCTACAACGCGACCGCCGACCGGATCGAGCAGCTCGTCGCGGACAAGACGCGGCTGCTCGCGAACACGTCGCACGAGCTGCGTACGCCACTCACGCGCGTGCGCATGGCACTCGCGCTGCTGCGCGAGAAGCCTCGACCATCGCTCTTCGAGGACGTCGATCGCGACATCGAGGAGCTCGACGAGCTGATCGGGGAGCTGCTGATTTCCAGCCGACTCGACGCGCCCGAAGCGCGCCTCGAAAAGGAGCCGGTCGACCTGCTCGCCCTCGCCGCCGAGGAAGCCGCCCGACACGGCGACGTCGAGGTCTCGAGCACGCCCGACGCCTCGAACGCCGACGCGCTGGTCGAAGGCGATTCCCGCCTGCTGCGACGCCTGCTGAGAAACCTGATCGAGAACGCACGCCGCCACGGCGAGCCCCCCGTCGAGATCGAGTTCGAGGTGGGCGATCCCGAGCGCGTCGGCCTCGTGATCGCGGACCGGGGCCCGGGCGTTCCCGAATCCGATCGCGAACGCATCTTCGAGCCCTTCTACCGGCCACACGGGCAGTCGAACGCGCCGGGCGGCATCGGACTGGGCCTCGCGTTGGTCCGCCAGATCGCAGAGCGCCATGGCGGTGCGGTCTGGTGCGAAGGCCGGGCGGGCGGCGGCAGCCGTTTCGTGCTCCAACTGGCACGCGTCGCCCGCTAGCAGCGGCCCAGCGGGCGGATCGCGCCCCACCCACGCGCCGCCCGCCACGGCGACCGCGCGCCGGGTCCACCCGACCCGATCTCCACACCACCGCTCAGATTCTGCCCCGACTCTGCCGATGAGTTGCGCACGGGTGTGTCCTCACCGCAGAAGCCTCGCGGAGTCCCCATGTTCCTCGCGTCAGCGCCCGCGCGATCGCGGCCGGATCCGAGCCGACCGAGCCGCGCGCTCGGCGTCGCCAGCTGCATCCTCGCATGCTGCTGGCTCGGCGCCTGCCGTCCGGCCCCCGACGAAGATCCCCGCCTGCGCGAACGCGTCGTCTCCGCGCGCTCGCGTGCCCTCGTGCCCCTGCTCGAGCGAGTGGGCTCGCTCGACGGCACCCGGCTCGGCGGGCTCTCGAGGCGCCTCCTCGAGCGGACCGCCGAATGCGAAGAGCTGGTGGCGATCGGTCCAGCCGCGCAACCGGCACCCGATCGCGAAGCGACGAGCGAGGCAATCTCTCCGGCCCCCCTCGGCCCGCTGGCAAGGCTCGAGTGCGCCGACGAGGCACCCGCCAGCGACTCCCTGGCCGCCTTCGCGCGCGCGCGGCGGGGTGATGCGGACGGGCTCGTCCTGTGGCCCCTCGCGGGCGATGGTCGACTCGAAATCCGAGTCCAGATCGACGAGCGCGGCGGACTCGAGCTCGCTGGGCAGATCGTCCCGCCGAGCGAGGCCGGCGGCTGGTCGCTGCTGGTTCCGGGCCGGACAGCGGCGGCGGAGCCGGTGATGGCCGCGCGACCGACGCTCGTCCATGCGCGCGTCCGCCCCGCCGACGGACTCCGATTGGCCGAGCAGTTCGAGCGCGGGAGCCAGGCCGATCGACTCTTCGCGCTGAGAAGCCGCTTGCTCGAAGGCGCCCTGCTCGCGGGCACCTGGGAGTTCGCGCTCACCGAGCCCCTGCCCGGCAGCACGCTGCCGCTTGCCGTCCTGGCGCTGCATCATCGCGTCGAGGGCGGGATTCGCGAGGCGGCGAGCGAGATCGCGACCCGACTCGAGACGATCTGGCCGATCGCGCGCAGCCCCCGCGCTTTCGGGCTCGCCGACGGATCCGCCGCCCGCGGCGCGTGCTTTCTCGACCTGCCGCTACTGCCCGAGCTGGCGCCGTGTTGGCTGGTGACACCCGACGCGCTTCTGATCGGCTACCGCGCCGAAGCGATCGAGGCCGTCCTCGCGGCACCCGCGGTCTCGGCCGACGGCGAGCTCGACGCGAGTCCGGGCGACGCGCAGCTCGTCGTCCAGCTCGACCGCTTCCGCCGCGTCGACGCGGAGCAGGTCGCGAGCGACGACGCGACCGCGGTCGAGGCGCATCCCGGCGATCTCTTCTCGCAGCTCACGCTGCACTGGCATTCCGACGGCGTGGGGCGGATCGCCCTTCGCGGCCGCCTCGAGGCCACGCCATGAGACGCGCCTGGCTCGTCGCACTCGGGCTGCTCGCCCCGCTCGCATCCACGACGGGATGCGGACGGGGTGAACACGACCGCCAGGCCGACGCGGTCTGCCTGGCAGTCGAGCAGGAACGTTTCGAGGATGCGCTGGCGCTCTCGCAGACGGGCGCCGACGGGAGTGCGGCCGGCCGCGCCGTGACGCAATGTCGATGCATCGCACAGCTCTCGCTCGGCGATCGCGACAGCTGTACGACGATGCTCGCAGGCGTCCTCGAGACGCCCGAGGCCGCGGACTGGGTACCCCAGCTCCTGCTCAGCAAGCTGATGGTGCGCCGCTGGCAGGCGGACGGAGATTTCGAGCGGGCGGCCACGCTCGCCGAGCGCGCCGCCCCGGTCCACCGCGAGGATCTCGAGCTGCTGCAGCTCGAGATCGCCTTGCGCAGCCGACTCGCCGACGAGTCGGAGGTCCTCGCCGCGATCGCTGCGCGCCTCGACGCCGAGCTCGAGTGGCTGCCACAACGACTCGTGCTCGCGCTCGCCTGGAATCGCCGCGGAGACTACGCGCGCGCACTCGACGTCCTGGGCGCGGAGACGCCGCCGATCGAGCATCCGCTCGCCCTCGCCTGGTACGAGTCTCGCATCAAGGCCCAAGCGGGTCAGGGCGACGAGAAGGCGGTGCGCGAGACCTTCGCGCGCTGGCGCGAAGCCGGCTGGGACCCGATCGATCTCGATGCACGTTATGCGCTGCGGCTGTCGACGGATCACCTGAACGACCCGACGCGGGACGGCATCGAGCTGCTGCGCGCCGCGATCGCGAATCAGGATCGGATCAGCGACCCGAAGGTCGTCTGGGGACTCCATCGCCGTCTGATCACGGACCTGCTCGCGGCCGGCCGACCGCGCGAAGCACTCGCCGCCTACGATCGCGCGACCGAGGTCGTCGCACTCGAGGGCGTCTCACGCAGTGAGATCGAGCGCGCGATCCGCCAGGCCGAGCGACCCGCAGCCGACGAATTGCCCGGTGACCGGCGAGCGATCGTGCGCTTCGAGCTGCCGTCCTCCGCTGCGGGTGGGCGCCTGGCCATCTCGCCCCCGCCCGACGTGCCACCCGACGCGGGCTACCGCCTGCACGCCGTCCTGCCGGGCAGCCCGATCGAGATCGAAGCCGTGGAGGGACGGCACCCGCTCCGCTGGGTGCTGCACTCGGAGGCGGGGCGGACCCTCGCATCGGGCTCCGTCTGGCCCGAAGCGGGCCACACGGTCCCGGTCCGGGTCGAGCTGCGCGGCGCGTTGCCACCCGTCCGAAGCTGGCAGCCCGCCCGGCGCGAGCCGGCCGACGGTCGTCGCCGCGTATTTGCCGTCCTGCCCGACTGCGGAGATTGGCGCCTGACCGAATATCTTCGTGCTCGCAGTGACTTACCGTTCCATGATCACCTCTTCTCTCAGGGTTTTCGCGCGGTGCTGGAGAGCCGGCCGGCCTTCACCGCGGCCGCCATGCAGGCGCTCGTCTGGCCGGCGCCGCACGAGCGACCGACGAGCCTCGGCTGGATCCATCGTCTGGGCCTCGAGGTGGCCGGTCTCGAGTCGGTCGGCCGGAATCCGGTCGAATTTCTGACCTGGCTCCTGCCCGAGCGCCCCAATCTCTTCGAGACGATCGGCCGTGGTCCGATCGCGACGGCCAACATGCTCCTCTCCCACGGTCGCATCGACGCCGGCCAAAATGCGCTCGTGATCGGGCCCGACGGCCGCCGCCGTCGCCTGGCGTCGCCCGACGCCTACCGGGTCTTGACCGCCGGCGAACGGGCGCGCCATCCCGCGCTCGATGGCGACCCCGATCTGCGGCGATTCTCGGGCACGATCGCGGCCGAGATGGATGCGGCCGAGGCGATCGCCGAGGCCGGAGAGATCGATTTCCTCCTGCTACGACTCGAGTCACTCGACCTGATCACACACGGCCATTTCGCCGCCATCGACGGACGCGGACAGGACGACGGACGCGGAGCACTCTTCTCGGCCTATCGCTACATCGACGAGCGTCTGGCCTCCCTGCACGCGCTGCTCGACGAAGACGATTGGCTCGTCGTGCTCTCGGATCACGGGATCCGCTCCTCGATGCAGCACGAGGAGGACGCGATCTTCGTCGTCGCCGGAGCGGGCGTGCCGCAGGGTCGCGCGCCGGGTCGACCCGCGCTGCGCGGCATCCCGCGAACATTCGCCAGCATGTTCGGCGTCGTGACCGATTGGCCCGAGACGGGTGCCGCGCCCTGGCTCGACGAAGGACGAAGCTCAGCCCTGGTTGCGGAAGTACGGGATGACCTCGCGGCCGAGTAGCTCGATCGTTCGCAGGCCGGCCTTCTGGGGCACGCTGCCCATCTGCACCAGGAACATCACCTCGTCGGCACCCGCGTCGACCAATCGCTCGACGTAGCCGATCGCGTCGCTCACCGTCCCGTAGGCGTGGTTGGGATTGTAGAGCCCGGTCGCCTCCGTACCGGCCTCGATCCGCTCCTCGTGGAGGTAGGCGACGAAGGCCTCGCCCTGCTTCTTCAGGTATTCGGCGGCGTCCTCGTCTTCGGGCGGCGTGCTGGGCGCCGGCCCTCCCTGATAGAAGTGATTGATCGACTCGGTGAAGAAGCGTTGGCCGCGATGACCGATCGCCCGCGCCTCCGTGCCGTCGTCGAGCACGATCGCGGGACAGAGCGCCGACAGGTGGTCGTTCGCAACCGCGCCGACCTGACTCTCGCTCGTTCGGCGCTCGATCGCGGCGCGATAGACCTCGTTCTTCTTGGCGATGTCCTCCGGTCCGCCGAACCCAAGGCAGAGTGCACCGACGCCCCACTCGCCTGCCTGGTTGAGCGTCACCTCCCGGGTACAGGCCAGAAAGAGCGGCGGGTGGGGCTGCTGCTGGGGCTTCGGATGAACGCGGCGCTCGGGCACGCGAATGATGTCGTTCTCGAACGAGAAGACGTCCGAGGCCCAGATCTCCGGGATCATCCGGAACGAGGTCTCGAGCTGCCGGTCGATGTCGGCGATCTCGACGTCGAAGGCACCGGCCTCGGTCTCGGTTCCCCCCTTGCCGACGCCGAAATCCATCCGGCCGTTCGAGAGCACATCGAGCATCGCCACGCGCTCCGCCACCTTGATCGGATGGTTCATCTTGAACGGCAGGCAGACGACGCCGTGTCCGATTCGGACGTTCGAGGTCTTGCCGGCCACATAGGCCAGGAAGGTCTCGGGTGCGCTCATGTGCGCGTACTGCGTGAGGCAGTGGTGTTCGACGGCCCAGATGCCGTCGAAGCCCAGCTCGTCGGCGAGCACGGCCTGCTCGACGCATTCGTGCAGCACGCGCTGCTCGTTCGCGGGCGAGGGGTCGACCATCTGGGCTTCGAAGATCATCGAGAATTTCATGCTGCGCTGGCTCCCGACCCGACGCGGTCTCCCGCATCGTCCATCCGCTCTGGTGTCGCTCGGATGTTGCCAGAACGGACCGTCTGCGCCACTCGCTCGGCTATGCTGGCGACATGCCCGGCAAGCTTCGCGTGGAGCGCGACCCGGAGAACGACGCACTCGCGGAGATCGTCTTCGATCACCCCGAGAGGCGCAACGCCGTCACGACGGAGATGTGGCGTGCGATCCCCGAGATCGCGCGCGACCTCGACGCCGACGATCGTGTCCGCGTCGTCGTCCTGCGCGGCGCGGGTGAACGCGCCTTCGTGAGCGGCGCGGATATCTCGCAATTCGAGGAGAGCCGCTCCGGCGAGGGCGCCGTCCAATACGACATGGTCAATCTCGATGCCTTCGAGGCCCTCGCGTCGATCGGCAAGCCCGTGCTGGCCGCGATCCACGGCTTCTGCATCGGCGGCGGCTGCGCGATCGCACTCTGCGCGGATCTCCGCTACTGCGCCGACGACGCGGTCTTCGCGATTCCGGCGGCGCGACTCGGACTGGGCTACGGCGCGGCCGGCATGGCGAAGCTGCTGCGCGTCGTCGGCGAGCCGCGCGCCAAGGAGATCTTCATGACGGCGCGCCGATTCGACGCGCGGGAGGCCGAGCAGATGGGGCTGGTCAACCGCGTGGTCGCGAAGCGCGAGCTCGATGCCTTCGTGCGCGAGACCGCGCTCGCGATCGCCGACAACGCACCTCTCACACTTCGCGCCGCAAAGACGACGTTCGAAGAGCTCGCCCGAAGCGACTCGGAGCGGCGAGCCGATCGGATCGAGCGGGCGATCCGGCGTTGCTTCGAGAGCGACGACTACGAAGAGGGCGTCCGCGCCTTTCTCGAGAAGCGCCGGCCGGTATTCGTCGGCCGTTAGCCCCTTGAAACGCGAGGTCGCGCCGGAATGGCCCGAGCGAATGCGCCGGCGAAGCCAGCGGAGCCGGACGCGCAGCCCCCTCGACGCTGTCGCTGGAGCGGCGAACACGCGGACTACCAGGCCTATCACGACCGGGAGTGGGGATTCCCGACGCGCGACGATCGCCGGCTCTTCGAGAAGCTCTGCCTCGAGGGCTTCCAGGCGGGGCTCTCCTGGCTCACGATCCTGCGCAAGCGTGAGCATTTTCGTCGCGCCTTCGCCGACTTCGACTTCGATCGGATCGCCCATTGGAACGACCGCTCGGTCGCGCGATTGCTGCGCGACTCGGGTATCGTGCGCCACCGTGGCAAGATCGAGGCCACGCTGTCGAATGCGCGTTGTGCCGTACGCTTGCGCGATCGAGAGGGCTCGCTCGCGGCGTTCTTCTGGCGCTTCGAGCCCGCACCGGAGGACCGACCCCGGCGATTCGACGAGCGGAGTCTCGCGCGACGGACCGAATCGGCCGAATCGCGCGCTCTGGCGCACGCGCTCAAGGCGCGGGGCTTCCGATTCATCGGTCCCACGACGGCCTATGCCTTCATGCAGTCGATGGGCATCGTGAACGACCACGCCGAGGATTGCGATACGCGCGCCCGCGTCGAAGCCGCACGCGCTCGATTCGTGCGACCGGGGCGACCAGCCTCCCACTCGCCGCGGCACCATCGATGATGCTCGAGCCCTGGGTCGTGATCGCGATCGGGGCGGCACTCGCCCAAACGACGCGCAACGTCACCAGCCAGAGCCTCGCCTCGCGCATCTCACCGGCGCTGAATAGCTGGGCCCGCTTCGCCTTCTGCCTCCCGTTCGCCGGACTCGCCTGGCTCGTCGTCGCCGGGCGCGCCGGCTTCCCTGCCCTGCCCGCGAGCTTCTTCGTCCTGTGTGCCGCTACGGCGACGACACAGCTGCTCGGCAACGTGGCGCTGGTCAACGCCTTTCGCCGTGGCCGCTTCGGCGAGTCCGTCGTGCTGCACAAGCTCGAGGTCCCGCTCACGGCGCTCTTCGGCGCGCTCTGCTTCGGCGAGTGGCCGACGCTCCTCGGCTCGCTCGGCGTCCTCGTGTGTGCGGCCGGCGCCCTCGCCATGAACCAGGCGCGCGGGGACGCGCGCGGAAGCGGCTTCGCCGCGCTCCGCTTCGGCCCGAGCGGCCCGTTCGCGCTCGCCTGCGCCGTGCTGCTCGTGGTCGCGAGCTTCGCGCTCAAGGCAGCCAATGGCGTCGTCGTCACCACGCTCGCGGAGACGACCCGCTTCGAGGCCGCCGTCCACACGCTCTTCCACACGACCTGGATCGAGGTCCTGCTGCTGACCACTTGGCTGCGGATCCGAGAGCCCGGAGCCTTCGGCGTGGTCGGTCGCTACTGGCCGAGGATGCTGTTGGTCGGCTCGACGAGCTTCACGGCGAGTCTCGGCTGGTTCTGGTCCTTCTCGCTCACGCTCGTCGCCTACGTGAAGGCCGTGGGACAGATCGAAGCCCTGATCGCCGTCGCGATCGGCATCTTCTGGATCGGAGAACGCGGTCTCGCGCGACAGCTGCCCGGCATCGCCCTCGTCGCGGCCGGCATCCTGCTCGTGCTGCTCGGCTGAGCAGCTTCGACCGCCCCGAGGCCTCCCGACGGGCCCGTCGAACGCGGCCGACCGAAGATCGGCACCGCGTCCCGGCACACGCAGATCCGTGGCAGCGCGCTGCGCGCGCGCTGCCACCGAATTGCGTCACGTCACCTGTCGCCGCCTCGAATCCCGCTCGTCGACCGGCAACAAGTCGCCCCAAACGAGGGTGGTCGCCAGTCACTCAAGCTCGGCGCCAACCGGGCCGAATCGGTCTTTCTGATGAGCAGACGCGCGCGTTTTCCCCTGAAATGGCTAGCGGGCCTCCCGACCCTCGTCGTCGTGGCATTGGCCGCGCTCGCGCAGGGGATCGGTCTCGGCGAGGTCCTCGACCGCCGGATCCAGGACACCTTCGTTCGGATCGCACCCGCGACTCCCCCATCGACTCCCGCGGCGATTCCCGATGTGGCCGTCGTCACGATCGACCCGCGCAGTCTGCGCGCGAGTGCGCCCTGGCCCTGGTCGCGGACGACGCACGCGCGCGCCGTCGAACGACTCGTCGCGGCCGGCGCGCGCGCGATCGCGTTCGATATCGACTTCTCCTCGCCGACGGCGCCCGACGAGGACGCGCGTTTCGCCGAAGCCATCCGAACGAGCCAACGCGTCGTGCTCGCCACGTTCTCACAGCGTCAGCGACTCGCGAACGGTGCGGAGCTCGAGATCGTGAACCGGCCGATCCCGACGCTCGAGTCGGCGGCGCGCGCCCTCGGCAGCGTGCTGGTACCGATCGACTCCGACGGTGTGGTCCGACACGCGCCCCGCGCGAGCGAGATCAGCGGTGCGCCGATCCCCTCCCTCGCGCGATCGACGCTCCGTGTCGCCGCACCGCCCTCCTTGCGCGCGCGGATCGATGCCGCTCACACGAGGAGCGATGCCACGCGGATCGACTTCCGGCGCCATCGCCCCGCGATTCCGACCCTCGCCTACGTCGATCTGCTCGAGGGCCGCTTCGCCGCCGAGCTGCTCGCCGGCCGCGCGGTCTTCATCGGCGCGACGGCAGCCGAGTTCCAGGATCTCTGGGCGACGCCCGCCGAGCCGGCACTGCCCGGCGTGATGATCCAGGCGATCGGCTACCGCACGGCCGCGGCCGAAGCGATGGGCGAGTCGATCGTCGCGCCCGCCCCACCCGGCGCCGTATTGGCCGGCTTTCTCGCCCTCGGTCTCTGGACGCTCCCGCGTCCACGCGGGAGCGCGCTCGCGCGCGCCGGTCTGTTCGCGGGTACCGCCACGGCGATCGTCGTGCTCGGCTGGGCTGCGCTCTGGTGGGCCGGCCTGGCGCTCCCCATCGCGGTTGCACTCGGACTCCTGGCGGCGCAATACGCCCTCGGTATCGAGAGCATCCAGCGCCACATTCGCGCCCGGGCGGCGGCCCAGGAATCGTCGCTCGTTGCGCTCTCGCGGCTGGGCGACGTCACGAACGAGCCCGACGCGGCGAGCCCGATCGAGCGAGGCGCGCGAGCGGAGTCGAGCGGACTCGGTCTCGCGCTCGAGCTGCTGGGCGACGTCGTCGCGGCACGCGGAGTCGTCCTGCTGCGCGCGCATCCCGACGGTCGCCTCTGCGACGACCGCCTCGAGTGGCAGCCCGAGGGCGGAGACGAAGATCTCTACGCGGATCCCGAGCACGCCGCGACCGCCCTCGCCGAGCGCCGACTGGTCGAGGTCGAAGACGCCCGAGTCCCCGACGCCTCGACTCTCTACTCGCCGCTCGTCGCGAGCGGCGAGATCGTCGGCGTCCTCGTCGTCTTCTGCCGACCGGGTCAGCCCGTCGACTCGCTCCGACGTCGAACGATCGCGACCGTCGGAGCGCAGCTGGCGCTCACGGCGCAGAACCTGCGCCTGATCGAACGCCTCCGCGAGACCTTCGAGTCCTCGATCGCGGCCGTCGCAGGCGCCGTCGAGGCCCGCGACGGCTACACCGATCAACACTGTCGCCGGCTCGCCGCCTTCTCGTCGCTGATGGGCGCACGGTTGGGCATGTCCGAGAACGAGATCCGCGCGATGGAGCTCGGTGCGCTGCTCCATGACGTGGGCAAGATCGGCATTCCCGACGCCATCCTCAACAAGCCCGGCCGACTCAGCAATGACGAGCGTCGCTCGATGGAGCGCCACCCCGAGATCGGTGCGGGCATCATCGCGCCCGTGATCGGCCTCGAGCCGACGACGCTCCATTGCGTCATCCACCATCACGAGCGGTGGGACGGCTCGGGCTATCCCGAAGGTCTCGAAGGCGAGGAGATCCCGCTCGCCGCGCGGATCGTCAGCATCGTCGACGTCTGGGACGCCCTCTCGACGGCGCGACCGTACAAGCGGGCCCTGCCGCAGGCGGAGGTGCGCGACCTGCTCGCGAAGGGACGCGGCGGGCAGTTCGACGCGGAGCTGGTCGATCTCTTCTTCGAGATCCTCGACGAGCAGGGCGACGACATGCTCGAGCTGATCGCCCGGACGAGCACGACGGGAGTCGTCGAATGAGACGCTTCCCTGCCATCGCCGCCGCGCTCTTCACACAATTGCTGGGACTCGTGCTGGGACTCGCCACCCTCGCAATCGCGGACGACGCCAATCCCCCGGCGAGTCCGACGAGCAGATCGAACGCCGCGAGCGACGGATCGAGCCCAGTCCTGGCACGCCTGGAGGCCGCCGTCCGCGCGCATCCCGGCGACCCCGACCTGGCCTGGGCCTACGCGCGCGAGCTCGCGGAAGCGGGCCAGGCCGAGCGCGCGACGGCGCACGCGCGCAGCTACCTGTCGCGCTGGCCGTCACACCGCCCGACCGCCAGGGTGGAGATCGCCCGGGCGCTCCTCGAGGCCGAGGCGCCCGAAGCGGCCTCGGTCTTCCTCGACGAGGCGGTCGCGACCGAGCCGACATCGGGATTGGCGCGCTTCTATCGCGCGCTGAGGCTCCGCCAGACCGGCCAGCTGGCGGCCGCGGATCGCGAGTTCCGCGTGGCGGCGCGGCTCGAACCGGCCCTCCGCGCCGAGACGCTGCTCGTCCGCGCCCTCGGTCTGTTCGAGCTCGACCGCGAGACCGAGGCCGTCGGTCTGCTCAGCGAGATCCTGCGCCTCGACCCGACGAGCGATACGGCGACGCGGGCCCGCCTCCTGCTGCGCCAAAGCGAATCGACCGCCCCGGCCGATCGATTTCGCGCGAACGCCTACATGGGCTTCGAGTGGGACGACAACGTCACGCTCGAGAGCGCGGAGAACGAGGTGCCGGCCAGCAACCGGGAAGATTTCCGCGGCATCTGGGGCATCGGTCTGGCCGGACGCGCGATCGAACACGATCGAGCGGGTCTCACGCTCGGCTACCGCTTCGACCAATCGGAGTACGACGACCTCGACGGCTTCAGCCTGCTCACGAACACCGTCTTCGCGAGTGGTAGCTGGCGCCTCGGTGCACGGCTCTCGCTCCGACTCGACGCAGTCGCCTACCACGCCCTGCAGGACCTCGACGACGAGCTGACGGGCGGCACGATCCGGCCGAGCGCGATCGTCTCGCTCGGTCCGAGCTGGGGGGCGATCCGCCTGCTGCCGGAATTCCAGATCGCGGAGTTCCACGATCGCCCGACGGTCGCCATTTGGGAGCGGGACTCGTACAGCTACGGCCTCGGACTCGAGTATTTCCTGCCGCTGCGCGCCGATCGATCCTCCCTCACGGTCTCCGGGGCGTGGCAGCGAAGCGAGACGCAGGCCGAGCCGAGCGGCTTTTCGGACGCCTTCGACGGCGACTTCGACCACGACAGCCTGCGCGCACGGGCCGTCGCCTCGCTCGTCCTGCCCTTCGATCTGCGCAGCCGCATCGAAGCCAGCTACGAGCACGACCGCTACCACAACGACAACTTCTCCCACTTCGTCGACACGCTAGGCGGGCTGCGCAAGCGCGAGGACGACATCGTGAGCGGCCGGATCAGCCTGAGCGCACCGATCGTCCGACACGTTCGCTTCGAGGTCTATTGGCGGGGAACGCGACGGATCTCGAACGTCGACCTCTTCGACTACGACAAACAGATCGCGGGGGCCGTCCTCCGCGTCTCGACGAACTGACGGGGCATTCCGCCCCGGAAGCATCGGAGGCTAAGCCGATGAACGAAATGAATCCTTGCCCAGTCGGCGCAGATCGCAGGTGGCGACGTTCGCTCCCGATCGCGGGTCTGCTCGCCCTGGCCCTCGTCGGCTCGATTGCCGTAGAGGCCCTCGCCGAGGGCGTCGTCGCCCAACGCTCGGGTCGGGTCGAGATCGGCCGAGGTGATCCGCCCCGATGGAGCCCGCTCGAGGTCGGCCAGACGGTCGGGAAGGAGGACCGCGTCCGCACCGGGGCCGACGGACGCGTCGAGATTCGCTTGTCGGCAGGCACGATTCGCGTACACGAGAACTCGCTGCTCCGGCTGCCACCGCCTACGGGCGAAGCCGATCGAGTCGAGCTCGATTCGGGACACTCGCTCTTCGACGTGCTGCGCCGCGCCGGACGCCGCTTCGAGGTCCACACCCCGACGGTCGTCGTGAGCGTGAAAGGCACGCGCTTCGGCGTCGACGCGCGCGCACAGCAGGGCCGCGTCGTCGTCTATCGCGGCCTCGTCGGCGTGCGCAAGGCGGGCGCCGAGGCCGCGATCGAGACGCTCGTCCGTGAGGGCTTCCTGGCGGCGGCCGGACCCGACTTTCCGATCGAGCTGGACGTCGCGCCGGCAGGCGACCCGTGGTCGCTCTGGGAGCAATTCGATCTCGAGCTGGATGAAGACCTGCAGGCGCCGGCGAGTCCTTCGGGTGTCGGCGAGGCCCGCCGGGTATTGCAGCGCAGCACCGACGTGGACGTACTCCGGCGCGCAGCCGAGCGACGGCCCGAAGTCGCCGAACGACTGAAGAAGCTGTCGCTCGAGCGGCGCGGCGCAGCGGCGCGAAGAGCGGTCGATCCGGCCGACGAGGCGATCCGTGCAATGCCCGCGGCCCCGGCCCTCGGCGACGACCGCGAAGACGACATGCGCACGAATCTGACGCGCCAAAGACTCCAGGAGTCGATGATGGACGCGATGCAATCCGAGCAGGAGATGCAGGTCGAGGAGATGCTCGGCGACGGCGGCAACGACGGATCGGGCTCCGGCGGCTACGGGCCACCCGTCGAGGACGTATTGGAAGATCTTGGGCGACTGAACTCCACGTTCGGGCCGGGCATCGTCCCCCAGGTCGCCTACGCGATCGACGCCATCGACGACTACTTCGACGAATTGACGACGCCCTACACGGAGGAGGACGTCTTCGACCAATTGAGGGACCAGCTGATCGCGAACGGCATGGACGCGGTCCTGGCCGGGAACGTCGTGAGCGTGCTGATGAACGACTGAGGGCGATCGGCACGCGCCCTTGGCGACGCCGTGCGGCTCTGCGTAGTGTCTACGCGGGGCCGCACGGCTGCGGCGCCCGCCGCCGGAGGTTCGCGATGGCCCAGACCCACCCTCCCCTCGTCCCTGCCCGCCCGATCCACTACGGACCCCGCAAGCACGTCGCCCGGATTCGAGAGCGACTCGCGGCGCTTCGTTTCGACCATTTCGACGCAGTGCCCCAGAGTCCCTGTCTGGGCGCGGAGATCCGCGGCGTCGATCTCGCGCAGCCGCTCGCTCGCGCGCTCGTTCACGAGCTCGAGATCGCACTGGTCGAGTACAAGGTGCTCTTCTTTCGCGACCAGGCGATCACGGCCGAAGCCCACGCGGCCTTCGCACGCCATTTCGGAGAGCTCGAGATCCATCCCTTCCTGCCCGGCGGCGACACGCCCGAGGTGATCCGCTTCGAAAAGGACCAGGAGACGGTCGGCGTCGAGAACAATTGGCATAGCGACGTCTCCTGGCGGCTGGAGCCCTCGCTCGGGTCCGTGCTGCGCGCCCACGAGGTCCCGGACGTCGGCGGCGACACGCTCTGGACCGACATGGAAGCCGTCTATGAGGGACTCGACGGGGAGCTCAAGCAACGGATCGAGGGGCGGGTCGCCGTGCACGACTTCGTCCACACCTTCGGCCGGGGCCTTTCCGAGGCAGAGCGAGCGGAAAAGCGCGAGCAGTTTCCGCCCGCGCATCATCCGATCGTGCGCACCCATCCCGTCACGAAACGACGCTGTCTCTACGTGAATCCCATCTTCACGCGCCACGTCGAGGGCCTCGCCGAGGCGGAGAGTCGCGCGCTGCTCACGCGCCTGTACAGCGAGATCGACGTCCCTGAGTACCAGGTACGGTTCCGCTGGGCGCCGGATAGCATCGCTTTCTGGGACAATCGGTCGACGCAGCACTACGCGTCGAGCGACTACTGGCCGAAGCGGCGCGTGATGGAGCGCCTCACGATCATCGGCGATCGACCGTGCTGAGCGCGACCCGAGCTCAGTCCTCGGCGGCCTCGTCCTCGCTCGGCGGCTGGATGAGACCGTAGGCCTCGAGGTCATCCTGCGTTGCCTCACCGGAGTGCGGCACCTTCTTCTCGCCGATCTCCTTCTCCATCGCGCGCATCTCGCGCTTGCGGGCCGCCTTCTCTGCCTTCTCGCTCTCGCGCTTACGCTTGAGAACGCTCATTCGACTTGCACGTGCCATCCGTGTCTCCTCTCACTGTCGATCGACCTGTCGGCCGATCGCCCGCCGCCGGTCCTGCCTCCGGGGGTCATCGTCTCGAGTGCAGGGTCCTGGCGGCGCCCCGCCACGCACGCGCGGCCGCCTGCGGCGGCCGCGACTCCCGTACGGTGTTGCCCTCGAGCTGCCGGCGGTTCCGTCCTTCCGCAAGGAAAACGAACGCTGCCGGCCAGCCCGTCCCGGGCCCGCCCGGCGCCGGAATCTAGCACCACCCGTGGGAAGCGACATCCGACGCGGCTCGACCGGTGCCGGGCGCCGGACGCGCGGTCAGGCCGCGATCGATGGCCTGGCTGCCACGCGGGCATACCAGGCCTGGAGCCGTTCACATTTCGAATCGAGGGGCTGCCCCACGTTCGCGCCGAACTCGAGGAAGCCGAAGAGCAGGATGTCGGCCAGGCTGAAGCGGTCGCCGCAGATGAAGTCCCGACCCTCCATCAGACCGTCGAGCCAGGCGAGATTCTCCTGGGCGATCTGCTTCAAATCGTCCGCTGCCTGGGGAATCACGTGGATGCGATTCTCGAAGAGCGGTAGACCTTCCGAGAAGCGGAATCCGTTGGCCATCGGCTCGACGATGTTCAGGTCGACCCGTCGCACCCACATGCGCGTCTCGGCGCGTTGCTCGGGCGTCGACCCGATCAGCGAGCCGCCCGTCTTCTCGTCCAGATACTCGGCGATCGCCGTGATCTCGCAGATGCACTGCCCGTCGTCGAGCTCGAGCGTCGGCAGCTGGCCGGCGGGATTGCGCGCGAGGTGCTCGGCCTGACGATTCGCCCCGGAGACGAGATCGACTTCGACCGTCTCCACGTCCGCGCCGGTCTCTGCGACGGCGATCGTGACGACACGCGGGTTGGGGCCCATACCGGTATAGAGCTTCATGGCTCGACTCCTCATTGCAGTGCGATCGATCGGTCTCGGGATCGACCCGCTGCGGGATTGCACACGAAGGCCGGAGTCTCGCCCAATGCGATGGCCTCGGCAAAGGCCTCGGCTCAGGGGGCGCGGAAGGCCTCGACGTCGAGCTTGCCCTCGCTTCGGGCGACGATGCAGGAGACGGCGGCGTCGCCCGTGATGTTGACGGCGGTCCGCGTCATGTCGAGGATGCGATCGACGCCGAGGATCAGGCCGATTCCTTCTACGGGGAGCTCCATCTGGCGCAGCACCATCGCCAGCATGATCGTCCCCACGCCCGGCACGCCCGCCGTGCCGATCGAGGCGAGCGTCGCGGTCAGGACGACCGTCAGGTAGCCGGCGGGACCGATCTCCACGCCGTAGGCCTGGGCGATGAAGACGGTGGCCACGCCCTGCATGATCGCCGTGCCGTCCATGTTGATGGTCGCGCCGAGCGGCACGGTAAAGGAGCCGATCGAAGGGTCGACACCGAGCCGTTCGTCGACCGTGCGCAGCGTGACGGGCAATGTCGCGCCGCTGCTCGCCGTGCTGAAGGCGACGCTCATCGGAGCGCGCAGCTTGCGGAAGAACGGAAAAGGCGCGACCCGCGCCAACAGGATCAGCAAGATCGGATACGTCAGCATCGCGTGCAGCAGGAGCACGACGAGCACGGTCAGGAAATACTTGAGCAGCTGCTCGAAGGCCTCGGGCCCCTGCTTCGCGAAGACGCCGGCGATCAGGCAGAAGATGCCGTAGGGCGCGATCTGCATCAGCACGAAGACGAGCTTCATGATCACGGCATTCGTGCTCTCGAATACACGCAGCAGGTCGCGCCCGGCCTCGCCGGCCAGGGTCATCGCGACGCCCAGCAGGATCGCGAAGACGATCACCTGGAGCATTCGGCCTTCCGACATGGCACGAAACGGGTTGTCGGGAAAGATCTCGATCAACGTCTGCGCGATTCCCGGTGCCTCCCGCGCCGTGAACTCGGTGGCCGTGCTCGTCAGGTCGAAGCCCTCACCGGGCCCGACCAGGATCGCCGCGACGATCGCGAGCGTGATCGCGAGCGCGGTCGTCAACAGGTAGAGGCCCAGGGTCTTGCCGCCGATGCGTCCGAGCTTCGTGACGTCTTCGAGCGCAGCCGTTCCGCACGCAAGCGAGACCAGCACGAGCGGCACGACCAGGAGCTTCAGGCTCGCGAGGAAGATCTGGCCGACGACGTAGAACACACCGTCGACGAGCCACGCCGTCGCGAGCGAATCGGCGGCGAAGCGGTTGAGCACCACGCCGAGGGCCATGCCGGTCGCGAGTCCGATCAGGATGCGCCGCGTGAGCAGCGACGTATCCCCCAGCCCCTGCGAGCCCGATTCCGTGTCCTCGCTCACCGCCCCGCCCCCCAGTGGTCGCGCGAGCATACCGGATCCAGCCTCCCCCACGGGCGAGGGCCTGGACGCGGGTCGACCTCCGCACGCCCCTCAAGCGGTGGCGGTCGCTCGTCGATTGGCACCGGGGAAGGAGGCGCTCTTGGCCGGCTGGCTCTGGCTCGCGCTCAATCTCTCGATCGGCCTCGCCGCCGCGCTCGCCGCGCTGGTCTTCCTGCGCGAAGCCCTCCGCGCCGTGGGCTTCGTCGCCTTCGGATTCCGCGTCTTCGAGATCGAGTGGGGCGTGGGCCGGATCCTGACGCGGGTCGCCGTCAGTCCGCTCGACCTGACGGTGCGACGTTGGCCGATCGCCGGCGCGACGATCGCGCGCTCGGGCTCGCCCCGACGCCATCGACTGGCGCGCGTCGTCTGTGGCCTGCTGCCACTGCTCCCACAGCTGATCTGGCTGACGGCGCGAGCCTCGAGTCCGACGCCACTCGCGTCCCTGACGCACGGCCCCGCACCATTCGTCGTCGTCGATCTCGCCAACGCCTTCCTGCTCGCAATCCACGGCCTGCTCCCGCTCCGACTGGGCGGTCGGGCGCGAACGGACATGCGACTCTGCTTCGACGCGATTCTCGGCAGGAGCGACTCCGACCGGCATGCACGGGCGAGCTACTACGCCCGCCTCGCCCGCCACTTCCTCGAGCGGGGCGACAGCGCAGGCGCCCGCCAGGCACTCGAGCGTGGCCGCATCCAGCTCGGCCCCGACCGCTTGCTGGCGGATTGCGCGGAGCTGCTCACCCGCAGCGAGCTCGACTCGGTCGTCGACCAGGGCGACTGCGCAAGGACCCTGACCCGGCTGATCGCCCGCGACGACGCGAGCCGACTCGGGCAAGGCACACGTTCGAGCTGGCTCGCGCGCACGAAGCACGCACTCGTGAGCGCCATCCCGATCACGGCCCTCGTCGCGATCGTCGGCCTGGTCGAGGCCGACCGCATCACACTCGGCTACGCACTGGCCTACGAAGGCCACCTCCGTCGCGCGAGCCTCGCCGCCGCGGCAACACGCGACGTCGAGCGTTGCGATCGGATGATCGCACGTTGGTCGCGCTGGTCCGATCAGGTCGATGCCCGGGTCTCGATTCCGCCCGCAACTCGACGCGATCGTCATCTGGAGCTCGCGCGACTCGCGCGCTGTCGCGGCGACCAGGCGCGCGCGGCTGCGGAGCAGAGCGCCGCCCTGCTCGCAGCCAACAACGCGCGGCGAGCCCTCGCCGCGACGATCGCGACCGATCCGGAACGCTGGCTCGAGAACGAGCTCGAGCTGACACGGCTGTTTCGCGAGACGGCGCGGACGGAGCAGGAACGCCGCGCCTTCCGCCGGGCCCTCGCCGTACTCGGCCAGGCCGAGAAGCAGCTCGACGGCATCCGTCTCCAGGTCGGCTTGCTGCCGGAGCCCGCGGAGCGCGACCGTGCGACGACGGCGGTCGCGGAGGAACGCGACGCGCTCTACGCGCTGCGCGAGGCGGTGCTCGCGAGCATGTCGCGGCGCTGAGCGCGACGAGGTGCCGAATCCGGGCAGCTCGAAGCTCTGTCGTGGCAGCGATGCCGTGGCACCCTGGCGGACGCGCTCTGCTACGCTCTCCCCGCCGGTCACCACGGGTACCGGCTCGAGCGAGCAGGGGTGACGGATCCCAGCCACTCGACTCGACGAGCGTCCGGCCGGGTTCGGGGTGGAACGCCTGCCCGCCAGACCTCGAATCGACGAACAACCGAAGAAGGATGTCATCGCATGCGACGCGCCCGCCTGATCGAAGCCGCCTCCCGCCCACGACCGGCGGCGGTCGCCCTGCTCCTGGTCCTGGTCCCGGCGATGTTGCTCGCAGCTGCGACTCCGACGCTCGCCGCCGACGATCCGGCGGAGGCCGGCTCAGCCAACGCTGCCTCCGAGCAGGGCTGGTGGGATTCGTTTACGTCCTGGGACTGGGAGGGCTCGAAGGCGGAGGCCGCGACGGCGAAGGGCCTCGACGCGCTGATCGTGCGGCCGCTCGCGAGCGCGCGCGTCTTGATCGGCGGCGTCCTGTTCCTGCCCGCCGCGGCGCTCGCTTCGCCCGGCGGCCGCGAGGGGATCGACGGCGCCTACGACGTCCTGCTCTCCGAGCCGATGGAATACGCCTTCGAGCGCGAGCTCGGCGATTTCTGATCGGTCCGGGTCAGTTTCGATCCCGCGGCTCGCGGCTCTGCCTCGCCGCGAACGCGAATAGGATCAGCGCCGCGAGCGCGGCCACGAGCGTGACGATGGCGCTTCCCGGGTAGTCGGCCTCGCCGCTCGCGTAGCCCAACGCGACGGCGATCGCGATGGCCACGCCGACCAGGGCTTCTCCGGCCACGACACCCGAGGCAAACAGAATGCCCGCATCCGGTCCCGAGTCCGAAACGCTCGAGCGCGCGCGCATGACCCACTCGATGACACCCCCGAGCAGGATCGGTAGCGCCAGCCCGAAGGGCAGATAGAGACCCACCGCGATCGGCATCAGGTGAAATCGCCAGGCGAGCGCTCGCCGCTCACAGACGGCGTCGAGCGCGAGCGCGATCAGACCGATCGAAGCGCCGAGGCCGACCAGACCCCAGGGCAGCGCCTCACCCCCGAAGAAGCCCCGTGCCAGACTCGCGAAGAGACTGGCTTGCGGCGCGGCCAGCTCGCGCGATCCGATCCCGTAGGCCTCGTGCAGGAGCTGGAGGACCGGCGCCATCACGACGGCGGCGACGAGCACGCCGAGCAGCTGCACGCGTTGTTGGCGCCAGGGAGTCGCACCGACGAGTGCACCGGTCTTGAGATCATTGCAGACGTCGCCGGCCGTACAGGCAGCGCAGCAGACGACCGCCGCGACACCGAGCGTCGCGAGCATGCCGTCGACCCCTTCGTAGCCGAAGAGCCAGAGCATCCCGCCGGTCAACATCACGGCCGTGATCGTCATCCCGGACACGGGGTTGTTGCTATTGCCGACGAGCCCGACGACATAGCTCGCGACGCCGACGAAGAAGAACGCTGCGATCGACATGATCGCCGTCGCCAGGAGCGCGATCCCCAGATCGTCCGTGAAGCGCCAGTAGAGGGCGAAGACGAGCGATCCGGCGACGACGGCACTCGTGAGAATCGCCCCCGCCGAGAGATCGATCCGGGCCGGCGCGGAAACCGGTCGTGGACGTCCCGGGCGTGGCCAGCCGGCGCCGAGCTCCCTCACGGCGCGCGCGAGACCGCGGCGAATCCGCACGAGAGCGGCCAGCCCGCCCACGGCCATCGCACCGACGCCGACATAACGCACGGCGCGTGACCAGAGGGCCCAGGCGCGCTCGAGATCCGAGAGACCCGATCCGGCACTGGCCTGCCCGAGCCCCCCCGTCAGCACGCCATCCGCCGACACGAGCGGAGCGAGCTCGGGCGATTCCGCCGCAAAGATCGGCACCAGATCGGGCGCGAGCGGAATCAGCACCCACCAGCCGAGCGCGCCACCGAGAAAGATCTGGGCCGCGACCTCGAGCCGAACGATATAGCCAACGGCGACGAGCGCCGGTGACAGGTCGGCGCCGACGAAGAGCGGCCGCGCCGCGGCGAGCGAGAGTGCACCCTCGAGGCTACCTCGAAGCCAACCGAGGAGACCGACGGCGAGCTTGAAGATCGCGCCGAGCAGGCCGCCCGCCGCGATCTTCGCCGCGCCCCCGTCCGACGCACCGCCGCTCTCGAGAACGGACGCACATGCAACCCCCTCCGGATAGGGCAGCTCCGAACTCTCCTCGATGAAGACCCGACGCATCGGGATCATGAAGAGAACGCCGAGCCAGCCACCGGCGACCGCGATCAGTGTCGTCGGCCAGAAAGCGAAGCGCTCCCAGACGCCGATCAGCAGGAGCGCCGGCACCGTGAAGAGGATTCCGGCGGCCAGCGATTCCCCCGCCGACGCCGCCGTCTGGACCTGATTCGCCTCGAGCACGCTCCCGTCGCGCAAGACCCGACGCAACAGGACCATCGAGACGACGGCCGCCGGGATCGAGGCGGAAACCGTCATGCCGACCTTGAGTCCCAGATAGAGATTCGCGGCACCCAGGACCGCTGCGAGCACGAGCCCGAGCAGCACGGCGCGTAGCGTCGACTCGCGACCGCCTCGACGGGGCGGCGTGCCCGAACCGATCGCCCCCTCGTGAGCACGGAGACCCGGCTCGACCGATTCCATCCAAGCCACCCCCGGCCGGGGAGTGAAGCCAGCCGCCGGCGCGTGCGCAAGCCGCCGGCAGCCGGACCCGATACGCCGGGCAGCGACGACGATCCCAGCAGGAAGACCGCGTGCAAATCGAAGGGGTCGACAGAAAACAGACCCCCGATCGGCCGATTCACGGTCACATACCCCTCGCGACTCGAATCGACCCGTCGCTTCCAAGGGAGAGCTTCATGCTTCGCATCAACCGATCGATCTTCGCCTCGTTCCTGTTGGCGAGCGCACTCGCCCTCGGGACCACGAGCGCCCAGGCGATCGAGATCGGCTTCGACCGAGACCTCTCGACGGCCCGCGACGGCACGCGCTCCTTCGAGATCGACGGACGATCGATCACGATCGTGACGCGGAGTCGCGAGCTCAGCTTCCGCGGCTTTCTCTCGCCCGAGCGCATGCGCATGCGCATCGTCAGTCAGACGATTCGCTTCGATGACGGACCCGTTGCCCTGAACGAAATCCTCGGCGATGGAACGCGGCGGGCAGCCTTGCGTGCAATGGACGAGAACGGGCGCATCCGCATCGTGACGAATCGGACGACGGCCGGCTCCGGTGCCGTCGTCACCCAGCTCACGCTGACCCGTCCCTTCCGAACTGGTCCCGGCGCTTCGCAGCGCCATCCGCGCCGCCATTTGAGCGCGGCGCTTCGCCCGAGCCCACTGCGCATCGGCGGCGTGACCGGCGTGGATGTGCGCTGGCTCGACGATCGCGAGGCCATCACCCGCGTGCCGCCGACCAACCCCGTACCCGAGCCGGGCGCCGCGCTGCTCTTCGCGACCGGGCTGGCCGCAACCGGCCTGCACACCAAGCGCAGAGTGCGGGCGCCTGGAGATTCCGCGACGTCACGAACCCGCTAGCGGCGCGAGTCGTCGAGCATGCCGAACCGACGGAGGTGGTAGCGAACCGTCGAGCGGTCCCGGCCGAGACGACGGGCCATCTCGGCGATGTTGCCACGGGTCTCGATGAGGAGCGCTTCGAGGCGTTCGAAGAGCTCCTGATCGCGGAGGCCCCTGGCCTCCGCTGCCGTCAAGGCCGGCTTGCGCGGCGCGGATGGGCTCGGCCCGGCCTCGCTCTTCCTGCCCGCGATCGCTCCCTCGTCCCCTCGGCTCGCCATCTCGACTTCCCTCCCGGCGCACGACTCGGACGCTCGGCCCGGTGACGCCGCCAGGCTGACACGATCGAGTCTCAATCGGGGATCAGCGCGACGGGTCGTGTGGCGACGGCAGCTGACGCGCAGGTGCGCTCCCCCGGCACCCGCTCGCCGGCTCGGCGTAGATCGCTAAGCTGACCTCGAATGAGCTTCGACCGCGCGCCGGAGGCACCGGAGTCGCCCGGCGACGCAATCCCCTTTTTGAGAATTCCGAAGACGATGAATCGCGAGGCCTGCAATCAGGACGAGCGGGAACGGGACGACGCGCTCCAGATTCGCGGCTTGTCCGGAGCGCTCGGCGCCGAGGTCGCGGGCCTCGACCTCTCACGCCCGCTGTCCGAGCGAGACCGACAGGGATTGCTCGAAGCCCTCTACCATTACGGCGTGCTGTGTCTGCGCGGACAGAAGCTGACCCACGGCAGTCAGATCGCCCTGGCCAGGATCTTCGGCACGCCCGATGTCCATCCGATCGCGAAGGGGCTCGAAGCCCATCCCGAGATCATTCGCGTGCGCAAGCCCGCAGGCGAGCCGGCGTTCTTCGGCACCTCGTGGCATAGCGACAACAGCTTCTTCGAGTGTCCGAGCGCGGTCACGATCCTCTTCGGAGAGCAGGTGCCACCCGTCGGCGGCGACACCGTCTTCGCGTCGATGGAACGCGCCTTCGCTTCACTCTCACAGCCGCTCCAGCAGCTGCTCTTGCCGCTACGCGCCGTCCACAGCGCACGGACCGCGTACGACCCGAAGACGACCGGCGAGGCGAAATACCGAGGCGAGAGCGCGATCGAATACATCTACAGCGACGCGATCTACGAGGAGGTCGAGCATCCCGTCGTGCGGACCCATCCCGTAACGGGGCGCAAGAGCTTGTACGTGAACCCGATGTTCACGCAGCGGATCGTCGGCCTCTCTCGCGCCGAGAGCGACGGACTCCTCGCCCTGCTCTACTCGCTCTCGACCCGCCCGGAACACACGTGCCGCATTCGCTGGGAGAACGGCACCGTCGCCATCTGGGACAACCGTTGGCTGCAGCACTATGCGATCGACGACTACACCGAGTTCGACCGCGTGATGTACCGCATCACGATCGAGGGCGACCGACCGCGCTAGCGGATCGAGCGCAGCGGCTACGGGCCCTCGGCCGCGATCGCGATCTGCGACACCCCGGCCGCCTTGGCGGCATCCATCACCTGCACGAGCAGATGATTCTGCGACTTCTGGTCTGCCTGAACGACGATCTGGCCCTGGGGATTCTCACCGTGCAGCCGTTCGATGTTCGCCTGGAGCGAGCGCGGGTCGACCTGCCGTCGGTCGATCCAGATCTGGCCGTTCTCCGTGATCGCGATCAGGATATTGCCCTTGTCCTTCGAGATCGCCGTCTGGGCGGGGGGACGAACCACGTCGACGCCGGCTTCCTTGACGAACGACGCGGTCACGATGAAGAAGATCAGCATGATGAACACGACGTCCAGCATGGGGGTCATGTTCACTTCGCTCTGCGGTGCCTCTCGCATCCGATTGCCGCGCATCGTCGTCTCCTCGAAGTTCTGGAAAGCCGCGCAAGGCTAGGCTCCGCACAGGCCGCAAGCAAGCCACCGCCCGGGAGCCGTCCCACGACACCGCATAGCCCCTAAATAGCCCCGATATAGCCCCGATCTGACGCCTCATCGGTCCCTCTCGCCGGTCTCTCCCGCCAGCCGCGCGCCGGGCGAGACGAAGATCGGGGACGACCAGGCGTGCTCCTGGTTCTCGGCGAGGCAGTCGTCTTCGGGAGACGTCCGCTCGTCGGTGTAGCAGGGCGAGATCTCGACACAGTTGCCGTCGGCGTCGTAGCGACAGCGGAATCCGCCGGCATTGACCGCCGGCGTCGGGGCCTGGATCGCGCGCGCGTAGTAGACGACCTCACTGCCGAGCTCCGGAAAATCGCGATCGACGAACTCCGCACGACAGCCGGCTCCGAGATCTCGGCAGTCGAAGCGACGCCAGGGATCGTCGATCCGCTGCTCGATCGGCTCGTGCGCGGCCGTCTGCGGTCGAATTCGAACCATCTCGAGTCGATCGATCCGGCGTCGCTCCTCCGCGGGGTTGTAGCACTCACCCAGACAGAGCTCGGCGAGCCGGTCGGCACCCAGCGCCTGTCCCACGAACTCGGGACAGCCCGGCTTCTGCTCGAACGCGCCGACCGCGCTGACGCGAAAGATCGGTGCGGCCGTCTGACCTGCCACGACGGCACCCATCGGCGCGAGACCGTTGGGGGCATTGACGAGATCGAACCAGAGCAGGATCCGATCGCCCGAGGTTGCGTAGACCTCGCGCGACTCGAGGGCGGACCAGATCGACTCGCGACGCCGGCTCTCCGCGTGGACGGCCGCGAGCCCACCCGTCAACAAGAACGAGGCGCCGCGCTCCGTGTCCCGGCGACCGGCGAGCGGAACCTCCGAGAGCGTGATCTCCCGACTCCGTGCGACCGGCTCCTCGTCGCGCTCCATCAGCCGGCGGGAGAGCGGCGAGCGCGCGAGCGCTTCGGTGTTCTCGAGTCGCGCGAATTCCTTGAAGCCGTTCCCCGCGCGAGCGTCATGGGTATCGCTCGAGCCGATGAAGCCGAAGCGATAGGCGAGCTCGTCGTCCGAAGGGGTCGATCGTCTCAAGGCGAGCGCCGCCTGGGCGGAGCCGCCGGGGCGATGGGAGAAGGCGGGATTGAAGCAATCGCGACACTGGTCGCAGTCGAGCCAATCGTCGATGTCCGCCCCGGGCACGCTCAGATGACCCGCTGCGCCCGCCTGCAGGTAGAGCCGGCGTGCCTCGCGCTCGCGTCCCGCGCAATCGAGCGCACTCGAGTTGCCCTCGCCGCCCGAGGCGATCTCGGCCTCGCATCGCTCGCGAATGATCTCGCCCGCCCGCCAACAACAGGGCAGGAACTCACGGCTCGGCGCCGGACATTCGAGCGCCTCTTCGCCGGTCGCGAAGGCGCCTGGCCAGCTCCGATAGACCTCGGCGCTGCCGTGGCCCGAATAGATCTCGAAGAGGCGCTGGCGATTCGGATCGTGTTGACCGGAATCGAGCTCGCGCGCGAGTGAGAAGCCGCGCGGCGTCATCAGTCCCCAGCTCGTGCCATGCGGGATCACGAGCGAAGGCGTCTGCCACTGGTCGAGCTTCGCGTGCAGCTCGCGCGGATGGGCGGCCACCTCGTGACAATCGAGTGGCAGCTCACGCGAGTCGACGTCCGACGGACACTCCGGGACCGAGGCGACGTCTTCCGTGTAGACCGCGTAGTCGGCGTAGAGCTCTCGCTTGTCGAAGTCGGCGAGCGAAAAGATCAGGCGGCCGACGAAGGGAATCGCCGCGACCCGGAACTCGGGGCGTGGCGCCGCGATCGGTCGCTCGGGCACGCGCGCGCGGTCGGTCTCGAGGAAGATCACGTTCTTGTGTCCGTAGTGATCGTCGGGCGTGCTGCCGACCTGGGACCACTCCCAGCCGAGGAACGCGACCGAGTCGGGATCGTCGGGACGACCGGCGCGCGTGTTGCATTCCGCGATCGCGTCGATCGTCTCGCTCCAATGTCTCGGACTGATGCCCTCGGCGTGGTCGTTGATGCTCCAGAAATCGAGATCGGCGCAGAGTCGCGCGAAGTCACACGCGTCGGCCGGAGGGTGCAGCCCAGTCCCTCCCATCAGTGGCAGGCTCATCATGAACGCGTCCGGCGAGAAGGTCGTGTGGACGTGGAGATCCCCGAAGAGGATCTGTTTGCGAGCGCCGATCCCGGCGTCCGATCGGGCCTGCGTCTGGCGTTCCTCGCGCGCCTTCACGACCGGCTCCGGAATCCGGACATCGGTCGACACACCCGGCCCCTGGTGCTCCCCACTACAGCCGAAGCCCAGCGATGCGACGACGAGCGACAGGAGCAGACCGGTCGTCGAGCGACGACCAAGCGGCCGCGAGCACCCGGAGTAGCCCAGCCAGCGAGCGGTGGAGGCCGCGCGGATCACGACGCCCGCGGACTCACGGCTGGTACCAGATCGGCGAGGTCCAGGCGCGCTCCTGGATGACCGACACGTGGCTCGGATGACAACAGCCTTCATACCCCGCCGTGACGGTCGACGGATCCTCGCAATCGACGCCAGCCTCGACGCAGAGATGTTGGCTCCAGCGACAGGTCGGATTCTCGAGCACCCGAGCATAGTAGAAGGCGTGCTGCTCGGGATCGAAGTCGCGATCGCGCCAGACGCGACAGAGCTGCGACCTGCCCTCACCCCTCGGCTCACAGCTCGCGAGATCGACGCTCGCCCTTCCCTGGTGACCCGCGACGTCGATCACCTTCTCCTTCGTCTTGCCGTCCTCGACCCAGCCCTTCACGATCTGGATCCGTTCGAGCGGCGTGCCGGGAGAATCGTCGGTTCCGGCGTCCTGCATCGCCCAGACGGCGAAGCGCGGGTCACCTCCCGACCCGCGCGCTGGCAGGTCGGCACCCATCGGTACCCCCTTTGCGTAGCCCTGGGCAGCGAAGTCCCCGCCCTCGCACATACCGTCGTCGAGCCCCCAGCCTCCGAAGAACCGGACGATCGGGCGCGTTCCGCTCGTACCGTAGGCCTCGCGTCGCTGCATCGCGGCGAATAACGAGTCGCGACTGTTCTCTTCGGCCCAGAGCACGGCGAGCCCGCCCGGGTTGAATTCGAGGTCGTCCGGTAGCCCGACGACGT
Source organism: Myxococcota bacterium (assembly GCA_965223565.1). GTDB lineage: Bacteria > Myxococcota_A > UBA9160 > UBA9160 > UBA4427 > UBA4427. The sequence continues at coordinate 991,910 of CBDCWV010000017.1, forward strand.
TGCGACTGCCCGCTCCGCCGTGGCCCTTGGCGTCGTCTTCGGCGACGAGCCCGGGTGTTCCCAGATGGCTGTCGGTACTCGCGATGATCCCATACTTAAGCGGGTTCTCGCCCATCTCGGACTCGAGTCGGATGCCCTTCTTGAGTGCGCTGCGGACCATCGCCCGCGTATCCGGCGTGAGATCGAGGATCGGCGTACCGAGGGCGGCTGCGATGTCCTGGTCGGCGATGCGGCCGACACCCGCGAAGCTGTTGTAGCTGAGCTTTTCGAAGCCACAGGCTTCGTCCTTCGTATCGCGACCCGGCAGACATTCCGAGTCGCCCTTGTGTTGCATGATCTCGACGAGCGGCTCCCAGCGACGTCGCAGTCTGGCCTCCTTGGCGTCGACCGGCATCTCGAGATCCTTGGGGCCCTCGATCTTCGCAGAGGCGAACATCAGTCCGGGCCCGCTGATATTCGAATTGTGCGGAATCGTGAGCACGTCGCACCCGGCTACGCCCTCGACGCACTCCGCCTGGAGTCGCTGCCAGAGGTCGTAGGCAGAGGGCGTGTCCACCCAGCTCGGGGGGAGCGGCGGCACCTTGTCGTTGCGAAAGACGACGTTGCGATGGAGGTTCTCACCCGTACCGACCGATGCCGTCCATTCGTAACCCACGAAGCTCGTGAACGCGCACTCGGAAGTCCGGTCGTAGGTCTCCTCCGCGGCGGCCTGGATATCCTTCCATACGAGTCGCGCCTGCTCGTCGCAGAGCGAGCCGCCGGGACCGCAGAACCCGAATCGCGAGCGCAGGATCATGTTCCGGACGGCGAAGAAGCCGAAGGTCTGTGGACGAAAATTCTGATAGACCCAACACAGATCCGACTCGTAGGCGGGGGTCCCCGGCGTCGAGCACATCCGGATTTCGCCCAGCAGCTCGGCGTGGTCGGAGAGAACCGTGAAATCGAGGGGGCGCCGGAGCTGGGCCGTCCGGGTCGGCTTCCCGTCCGCCGAATAGGGCTGGAGACCCACGCGTTCCCCTCTCGCGAATCGATAGGCGTCGCGGGGGGTGTTGCGTGTGTCCTGTCCGTTCGCATCGAACGAGTAGACGGTATGCACGTGCGTATCGCCGAAGAAGGGCTGGCGAAGCTTCTCGTGCCGGCTGCAGGCCTGACGCTTCTCACTGTATTCGCGCTCCGCCGCGACGGCCGCGTCGACGCCGGGCCCGAGACTCGAGAGCAGATACGCGAATGAGCAGGCGATCGCTCGCAGTGCGTAGCGCAACGACATCCGTCCCCACCTCCACTCGGTCTGGCCGAGATTCGCCATGCGTAACGTGGATCATGGTCGGCTGCCCGCCCATGAGCGTCAAGCGCGCCGGAGCAGCCGGCGGATGCGATAGTCTCCGGTCCCGCCGACGCGCCACCGCGCGAATCCGGCGCGGTCGGGGAAGATCGAATGGACCACATTCAGCCGCTTCGCTCGCTACTCGCCACGCTCGTCTTGCTCGCATCGCTTTCGCCGCTCGTGTCGAATCCAGGCGCGGCCGAACCCACGCGACCGAACGTCGTGATCTTCCTGGCCGACGACCTCGGCTGGTCCGACGTGGGCTTCCACGGCGAGGAAACGATCGAGACACCCTCGCTCGACCGACTCGCGCGCGAGGGCGTCGAGCTGCATCGCTTCTATTCGACGCCGATCTGCTCGCCGACGCGCGCGGCTTTGATGACGGGGCGCGACCCCATGCGACTGGGCGTCGCGTATGGCGTCATCATGCCCTGGATGACGAACGGCGTTCATCCGGCCGAGCATTTCATGCCCGAGTCGTTTCGGAATGCCGGCTACCAGACGGCCATGGTCGGGAAATGGCACCTCGGTCATGCCCAGGAGACCTACACGCCGCGCGCTCGCGGCTTCGAACATTTCTACGGTCATCTCCACACGGAGGTCGGCTATTTCCCGCCCTTCGGAAACCAGGGCGGCCGGGACTTCCAGCGAAACGGCGAGACGATCTCCGACGAGGGATACGAGACGTTCCTGCTCGGTGAGGAGGCGAGTCGCTACATCCGTGAGCGCGACGAGTCCAGGCCCTTCTTCCTATACGTGCCTTTCATCGCCCCCCACACTCCGCTCGAAGCGCCGGAGGATCTGCTCGAGAAGTACGCCGACATGAAGGACGATCGCGAGCCGGCACGGAGTCAGCAGACCGACGAGTCGCGGATGTTCCGCAAGCTGCTGCTACAGAAGAGCGCGCGACCCGTCTATGCGGCTGTCGTC
>CBDCWV010000018.1:0-1526053 GCA_965223565.1 Myxococcota bacterium
CGCGACGGCCCCCCCGAGTCCGCTCGCTGGTACTGCTCCGGCCGAAGCGGGAGGCGGCGCGTGGGTCGAGTCCGGGGTCGCCGCCACGGGCGCCGCGACGCCGGCTGCCGAAGCCGCGGGGATCGCGGCCCGCGGCTACGCGCTGAATCGCGATCGCTGGATCGAGGGCTTGTCGGTTCTGGGCGTGCCGATCTGGCAGGCCGGCGACCGCGAGGGGCGGGCTCTCTCGGCTGTTCTGGCGTTGGCCGCGGCCTCGCCCCGCTTCGACGAGATCGGAGAGCAGCGGATCGCAGACCATCTGCTCGCCGCGGCCGCGGAGGTTACGCAGCGTCTCGGCGCAGGCAGTGCCGGGGACGGCCGGCGTACCCGGCCCGGGTCGCGCGCGCGGCGCGCGGAGGTCGCGACGTGACGAGCGGTCGTGATCCCGGTGGCGCCGAGCCGATCGCCTGGGTGGATGGCGAGATCGGGCCGGCGCGGTCGGCGCGCATCCCCTTGCTCGACCACGGCTTTCTCTTCGGCGATGGCATCTTCGAGGGGATCCGGCTGACCGAGCGTGGGATCTTCCGTTTCGAGGACCACATGGCTCGTCTCGCGACGGCCGGCCGGGCGGTCGGCATCGAACCGACAGGCGGCTTCGAGCGGGTGCGCGAGGTCGCCCGCGAAACCACCCGCATCTGGGGCACCCGGCCGGGCTACCTGCGCCTGATCGTGAGCCGCGGCGTCGGCGCGCTCGGAATCGATCCCGCGAGCTGCGACGAGCCTCGGATCGTCTGCATCGCGGCCGGCCCCAGGCGGAGCTCGGAAGTCGAACGCGCGCGCGGGCTCGCTTTGATCACGTCGAGTCTGCGGCGACCGACCGGCGACGTCCTCGACCCGCGCGTCAAGAGCCTCAACTACCTGAACAACGTTCTCGCGAAGCGCGAGGCGAACCTGCGCGGCGCCGACGACGCGCTCGTGCTGAACGCGCGGGGACTCGTCGCCGAGGCCTCGGCGACGAACGTCTTCGTCGTGAAGGACGAGCGGATCTCGACGCCGCCCGTAAGCGACGGCGCGCTCGAAGGCGTGACCCGGCGCACGATCCTCGAGCTGGGGGCGCAGCTCGGCCTCGAGACGTCGGAGCGGAGTCTCGGCCGCTTCGATCTCTTCGCGGCGGATGCGGTCTTCCTGACGGGCAGCCGGGCCGGTGTCGTCGCGGTCGGCTCGCTCGACGGCTCGATGCTCGAGACCGGGGCGCGTCCCCTTCTCGATCGGATCGCGCGGACCTTCGAAGAGAAGGCGATCGAGCTCTCGACACCGGTCGATTGAAGCGGGTCGCGATCGGCTGGGACGCGACGCGGATTCGAGGGCGATACCTGGACGCTATGCTCGCGCATCGTCGGGGATCGATCCGCGAAGTCCGCAGCCGCGGGAGATCGCCGGGCCCCGTTGAGGAGATCGCCGTGCGCTGGTCGAGCGCGTTCATTCCGACGCTTCGTGATGATCCCGCCGACGCGGAAGCCGTGTCCCACAAGCTGTTGGTGCGGTCTGGCTTCATGCGTCAGCTGATGGCCGGGCACTATTCGCTCACGCCGCTCGGGTTTCGTGCCCTGCGCAAGATCGAAGGGATCGTGCGCGAAGAGATGGAGCGGATCGGTGCGCAGGAATTCCGATTGCCCTGCATGCATCCGCGCGAGATCTGGGAGAAGTCGGGACGCTGGGACTCGGTCGGCGAGGAGATGTTCAGGCTCAGGGATCGCAAGCAGGCGGATCTGCTGCTCGGCATGACCCACGAAGAGATCTTCGCCCATCACGCGACCGAGCTGCGTTCCTACAAGTCGCTGCCCCAGATCTGGTACCAGTTCCAGACGAAATTTCGTGACGAAGCGCGGCCGAAGAGCGGGCTGCTGCGCGTCCGCGAATTCACGATGAAGGACTCGTACTCCTTCGATCTCGATCAGACGGGTCTCGACGCGTCCTTCGATCGACATTTCGAGGCCTACCGACGGATCTTCAAACGGCTCGGCTTCGAGATCGTCGCAGTCGAGGCTTCGTCCGGCGTGATGGGCGGGAACACGTCGATCGAGTTCATGCTCAAGAGCGACGCGGGCGAGGATTGGGTCGCGGCCTGCGACCAATGTGGCTATGCGGCCAACGTCGAGAAGGCCGAGAGCGTCATTCCGGAAATCGAGGATGCCGCGGGACTCGCTGCGCCGGAGAGATTCGCCACACCCGGGATCAAGACGATCGACGCGCTGGCGCGCTTCGAGGGCGGTGCGTCGGGCGACCGCCAGATCAAGACGCTCGTCTATCGGATCGACGACAAGGACGTGCTGGTCCTGCTGCGCGGTGATCACCAGTTGGCCGAGCAGAAGCTCATCGATCAGGTCGAGGCGGAGTCGATCCGGCCGGCCGAGCCGGGCGAGATCAAGGCCCTGCTCGGAGCCTCGCCCGGGAGCCTGGGCGCGGTCGGACGAAGCGATCTGTTCGTGATCGCCGATCACGCGTTACGCGGTCGTCGCGATATGGTGACCGGCGCGAACGAAGACGATTTCCATCTGCGCGGCGTCGAGGTGGAGCGGGATCTCGACGTCAAGGCCTGGCTCGATCTGCGTGAGGTGAGCGACGGTGAGGGCTGCCCCATGTGCAAGCAGCCCCTCTCGGTCCACAAGACGATCGAAGTCGGTCATATCTTCAAGCTCGGCACGAAGTACAGCGAGGCGATGGGCGCGATCGTCCAGAATGAGAAGGGTGAATCCGTGCCGATCGTGATGGGGTCGTACGGGATCGGACTCGAACGCAACCTGGCCGCTGTCGTCGAGGCGAATCACGACGAGAGCGGCATCTGCTGGCCGGTCAACGTCGCACCCTTCGAGGTCGTCGTCACGGTCGTGAAGCCGAAGGACGTCGAGTGCCACGAGGCCGGTGAACGGCTCTACGAGAAGCTCGGCGAGGCGGGTATCGACGTGATCCTCGACGATCGCGACGAGAGACCGGGTGTGAAGTTCAAGGACGCCGAGCTCGTCGGTTTCCCCTATCGGGTCACGATCGGTCCGAAAGGTCTGACGAATGGAGTTTTCGAGCTCGTGCGTCGACGCGACGGGCAGAAGAAGGACCTGCCGATCGATCATGCCGCGGAGACGATCGTCGAAGCCGTGCTCGACGAGCGATTCTAGCGATGGGCGGAATGCGGACGGATCGGACGGGTCGCCCTAGCGGAAAGCGGAGCGGTCCGTTGGTGCATCTGTTCGACGGGCACGTCTACATCTTCCGCGCCTACTACAGCCTGCCGCCGATGACCGCTGCCGACGGGACGCCCTGCAACGCCGCCTACGGCTTTGCGAATACCCTGATTCGCTATCTGAGCGAGCAGACGCCGTCTCACGTGGCCGTCTGTCTCGATGCGGCGATGACGAGCTTCCGGAACGAGCTCGAGCCGGAATACAAGGCCCAGCGCGGCGAGCCGCCGGACGATCTCGAGCCGCAATTCGATCTGTGCCACCAGATCTCGATCGCTCTCGGCTTCGCGACCTACTCGATCGACGACTACGAAGCGGATGACCTGCTCGGCACGATCTGCGACGAGGTCGTCCGGCGTCGCGGGGCTGCGCGCGTCCTGACGACCGACAAGGATCTGTGTCAGCTCGTGCGGGAGGATGGTCGCGTCGTGGTGCACGATCTCGCGAAGGAGAAGACCTTCGATGCGGACGCGGTTCGCGAGAAATTCGGCGTTTCGCCCGCGCAGATCCCCGACTACCTCGGGTTGGTCGGCGACACGATCGACAACCTGCCGGGCGTGCCGGGAATCGGAGCCAAGTCGGCCGCCGCGGTCCTGCAGGCGTTCGGGCAGATCGAGGCGGTACCGGCGGATCTCGAGCGCTGGTCTTCCGTCTCGATCCGCGGTGCCAAACGGATGGCCACGCAGATCGCCGCCCACCGCGACCGCGCGCTCAAGACGAAAGAGCTGGCGACCGTCCTGCGGAAGGTGCCGGGTGTGACGCCCGGTCTGTCCGAGCTCGCCTATCGCGGTGCGGACCGCGAGCGGACGGAGGAGCTCTTCGAGCGACTCGGCTGGAATCGCATCTTCGATCGGATTCCGAAATGGCGCCGTTAGGCGCTTTGTCGTGTCATCTGAGCTGGCCGAACGCGCTGACGACGATTCGACTCGGCGCGGGGCCGCTGTTCTTCTGCGCGCTCGTGAATGCCCGAGCGGCGCAGGCGCAGCCGGCGGTCGTCGGGGTCGACTTCGGGTCCGCGAGTACGATCGCCGCGGGGCTCTTCTGGCTCGCCGTCGCAACGGATTTCGCCGACGGACGACTGGCGCGAGCGCGCGGCGAGGCGACGGTTTTCGGCGGTCTGCTCGATCACGCGAGCGACGCGAGCTTCGTTTGCTTCGGACTCGTGGCGCTCGCGATGCAGGACATCGTGCCGCTACTGCTTCCGGTTCTCGTCGGCTCGGCATTCCTGCAATACGTCGTCGATTCGAGGAGCCTCTCCGGCCAGCGACTGCGGGCGAGCTCGCTCGGGCGCTGGAATGGCATTCTCTACTTCTTTCCCCCCGGCATCGTCGCCACACGGGATGCCCTCGGCCTGGCCGATCCGCCCGACGCCTGGATCGGCGCGATCGGCTGGCTGCTCGTGATCTCGACGCTCGCCTCGATGCTCGACCGCGCCTGGAATCGACTCACTACTCGGTCGACGAACGCCATCGATCCAGCCAACGCGAATCAGCCCTAGGCTGGGCACTGAGAGGTGCCTCGCGAGACCGAGCGCTCGGCCATCGGTGCCCGGTTGGGGTCGCGCGCGCCGCGAGACCTCCTCGGGGTCGCGCCCGCGGGAGTTGCCGCGATTTTTCCGAGTCCGATGCGACACGCATCTGTTAGAACGAAACGAGTCGTTGGCGAGCAGTCGAAGGAGTCCCCGCGTGCATTTCCCTCTCTTCTTCACCCACGTGACGCGTCCGGGTGGCGATCGACCGCGTCGCATCGGCCCGGCCGCGTGGCTCGGGTGGGCGCTGTGCTCGATTGGGTTGCTGGCGGCCGTCGCCGCGTCTGCCGCCCCACCGGAATTCCTCACCTTCGAGAGCGGACCGGTGCGACCGCTGGCGGTCTCGCCGGATGGCAGCCGGCTCTACGCGGTCAACACGCCCGACGGCATGCTCGAGGTCTTCGATCTCGACGCCTGGGGCATCCATCATTCGCACTCCGTGCCCGTCGGGCTCGAGCCGGTGGCGGTCGCCGCGCGGTCGGCGACCGAAGTCTGGGTCGTGAATCACCTGTCGGACAGCATCAGCATCGTCGATCCGGAAGCGCGTCGAGTGACGCGCACCCTGCTCGTTGGTGACGCGCCGCGCGACCTCGTCTTCGCCGGCCCTGGCGATGCGCGCGCGTTCGTTACTACGGCACATCGCGGCCAACATCGCGAAGATCCGTCGCTCACCGGGGTTCCCGGCGCGGGTGATCCGCAGCTCACGACCGAGGGAATCGGTCGCGCGGACGTCTGGGTCTTCGACGCGAATGCGCTCGGCGACTCGCTCGGCGGTACCCCGCTTCGGATCGTCACGGTCTTCGGCGATACGCCGCGCGCCTTGGCGCGTTCGATCGACGGCAGTCGCGTCTGGGTCGCGATCCACCATTCGGGAAACCGGACATCGGTCGTGAACGAGACGCTCGTATGCGATGGCTTCAGCGATAGCCAGAGCTGCACGATCGGCGGCGCGACGGCGCCGGGCGGCGTGCCGGGTCCCGCGACCAACGTAGAAGGACTCCAGGCGCCCGAGGTGGGCGTGATCGTGAAGCAGGGAGACGATGGTGCCTGGCGCGACGTGCTCGGGCGAAACTGGGACACGAACGTGCCGAATTTCGGATCCTTCGTTCGCTTCGACCTGCCCGACCTCGACGTCTTCGAGATCGATGCGAACACGCTCGTCGAGACCGCCGCGCATGCGGGCGTCGGCACCACGCTGTTCAACATGGCCGTCAACCCGGCAAATGGGAAGCTCTACGTCTCGAATACCGACGCTCAGAACCTCACGCAGTTCGAGGGCCCCGGGCTGACCGGTGGCTCGACCGTCCAGGGCCATCTCGCCGAAGCGCGCATCAGCGTGATCGACGGTGCCAGTGTGTTGCCACGTCATCTGAACAAACATCTCGACTATTCGGCGCTCGCGGGCTCGCCCGGCTTCGACCCCGACGCAAGCCAGCACAGCCTCGCAACTCCGCTCGAAATCGCCGTGTCGTCGGATGGCGCGACGCTCTTCGTGGCGGCCTTCGGGTCGAGTCGGGTCGGCGTCCTGCCGACGAGCGAGCTCGAAGCGGATAGCTTCGATCCGCGCAACTTGAGCGGGGGCTATATCGACGTGAGCGGTGGCGGGCCGGCCGGCTTGCTGCTCGACGAGGCGAATGATCGGCTCTTCGTGTACACGCGCTTCGACAACGGAATCTCGCTCGTACGTCTGTCTCAGGCGCGCGAGATCACCCACTGGAACTTCCCGAGCCAGGAGCCGGCACACGTCGTCGACGGTCGTCCCTTCCTGTACGACGCGCAGCTCTCGTCGAGCAACGGCGAGGCCTCATGCGCTGCCTGCCATGTCTTCGGCGATCTCGACCACCTCGCCTGGGATCTCGGCAACCCGGACGATCTCGTCACGTCGAATCCGATGGAGATCCCGTTCGCACCGTTGAACCCGCCGCCCGGACTGAATGGGATCGGCGCGAACGACGTCTTCCATCCCATGAAGGGGCCGATGACGACGCAGACCCTGCGCGGCATGCAGCACGGCGGCGCGATGCATTGGCGCGGCGACCGCAGCAACGGCTTCTTCGGCGCCAGTCCCGACGACGAGAACCAGGCGTTCATGAACTTCATCGTCGCCTTCGAGGGGCTGCTCGGGCGTGCGTCGCTGCTCTCGGAAGGAGAAATGCAGCAATTCGCGGATTTCGCCCTCTCGCTCGTGCTGCCTCCGAATCCGATTCGGCCGCTCGACAACCAGCTCGGGACCTCTGCGGCGCAGGGACGGCAGTTCTATCTGACGACGCCGACCGATGGCGTCCTCACCTGCAACGACTGCCATTCGCTCGACGCGAGTCAGGGCTTCTTCGGAGGCGGCACGTTCTCGACCTTCGAAGGCGAGACCCAGATCTTCAAGGTGCCCCATCTGCGTAACGCCTACACGAAGATCGGCATGTTCGGCTTCGCGGGTGTCTTCGGCGAGGGTCTCGCGCATACCGGCGATCAGATTCGCGGCTTCGGCTTCCTGCACGACGGATCGATCGACACGCTCTTTCGCTTCGTGAGCTCCGGCGCGTTCGTCTTCCCCGACGACCAGGAACGGCGCAACAGCGAGGCGTTCATGCTGCAATTCGACAACGACCTGGCGCCGATCGTCGGTCAGCAGATCACGCTCGACGAGCAGAACGCCGGCGTCGTCGTGCCGCGCCTCGATCTGCTCCTGGCGCGTGCCGACGCGAGCTTTACGTCCCTTCTGCTGGACGGCGAGACGACCGAATGCGAGCTCGTGGTCAAGGGGAGTGTCGGAGGCGTGCCGCGCGGTTGGCATCGACTGCCCGGCGGCGTCTTCCAGGCCGATGACGATCCCGGACAGGCGGCACTCGTCGCCGAAGCGGATCTGCGCGGGCTCGCCGAGACCGAAGGGCCGCTCACCTATACCTGTGTCGCGCCGGGCTCGGGGCGGCGGCTCGGGATCGATCGCGATCTCGACGACGTGCTCGACGGACTCGACAATTGCCCCGGGCACGAGAACCCGTCGCAGCTGGATACGGATGCGGACGGACGCGGCGATCCATGCGATCCGACCCCCGCTCCGGAGCCCGGTATCGGATTCGGTGTCGCATTGACCGCCGTCGCGCTGGCCGGTCTCACGCCGCGGCGTCGGCCATGGCCTCGCGGCTGCCGAAGAGTTCGCGATTCGCGCGGCGCAGGAAGAGCAGACCGATCGCGGCATTGAAGAAGATGAAGAAGTTGTGCTGCACGAAGCCGAAGGCCGCCATTTGTCCTTCGCGGCCGGGAAACAAGATCACCCAGAGCGTGATCGCGACCGTGCGCATCGGTCCCGGCGTCGCCGCCCCGAAGAAGATCACTGGCAGATAGCCGAGCATCTGGCCGAACGTCGCCTCGACGCCGAAGAGTCGCAGCGCGAGCGTGTAGACGACGACCGCGGCGAGAAGCGCCGGCGAACGCAACAGAACGATCGTCAGATAGCGGAGCGGTCCCGACTCGCGAAAGCTCTTGAAGAGCGGCCTCTCGCGGAGTGCCCGACCGCGGCCGAGCGGACCCCGAAAGAAGAGGATCCAGAGGACGAGGAAGATCGCGGCGGCGACGGCAAGGATCGGGATCAGCGAAAAGACCTCCGGCAGCTCGTCGCGTCGCAGGAGCCAGCCGATCGTCGCCCAGCCCAACAGGTAGAAGAACTCGCAGAACATGATGAAGATCATGCTCGAGCCGACTTCCCAGCCGGGCACGCCATAGCGACGATTCAGATAGAGACCCATCGCGCCCTTGCCGACCTGCTCGTTCAGGATCGACAGGATGTAGGAGCTGCCGCGGATCGGCAGGATGTCGCCGTAGCGAACCTGCGTGTTGAACCACGTGACGACGCGCCAGACGATCAATGAATCGATCAAGAAGAAGAAGGCGGAGTAGGGAACCATCAGCGCGAGCCAGCGCGCCCACGAGACGCTCGCGAAGACGCCCGCGAGATACTCGACCAGAGAGAGCCCCTCGCGGGCGGCGGCGCCGGACAGGCGCATGTAGAGATATCCGAAGCACGCGAGCGTGATCAGCCAGGGCAGGAGCCTTTGCCAGCGCGCGGTCTTGCGCGTCGTTCTCGCCCCGTCGTCACCGTCGGAATCGTCTGCTGGCGCGGGTGTCTCGTTCAACGGGTCTCTTCCTGTCGCGTCGCGCTCGTCGGTCCGACGTGGTCGGCGAGCGTACGATCGAGCCCAGTCAGCTCGATCGCGAGGGTCTCACAGAATCCGCGCGGATCGAGTCGGTCGTCGCGCTCGAGGATCTCGAACATCGTGCGCGTGACCGGCGGATTCGGAACGAGCGTCTCGACACAGCCGACTGCGAGGCGGGCGACCGGGAGCGGAATGGATCCGATCCAGGGCGCGTTCTGGTAGAGGCGCGCCGCGCGCAGGACGAGGTCGCGGTGTCGCAGCGCCTCGGGACCGGCGGCGTCGAGTGCCAGGTCGCGACCGGGCTCGGCCGTACAGGCGGCCAGGATCGCGCTCACCACGTCGCGTGCGTCGATCGGCTGTTGCCAGGTACGTCCGCCACCCACCAGCCAGAGCCGGCGGGCCTGAGCCTGCTTCCGGAGCGCCCACGAAGCCGGATCGTCTCCCCCCAGCACCATCGGCACACGCAGGACCGTCGTCGCGACCCGGTCATCGAGCAGGAGTGTTTCGGCGCGACCCTTCGAGGCGAGGCAATCATTGTCCGAGTCGGGCGTGCTGCCGAGGATCGAGAGATAGACGATCCGCGAAGCCCCGGCGCGATTGGCCGCGATCGCGAGGGCGTGACAGGTCTGCTCATGTGCCTCGACGTAGCGTGCCGTTCGCGTCTCCTTGATGATGCCGACCAGGTGAACGATCGCGGCGGCTCCGGCGAGCGCGGCCTCCATCTCCTTCGGACTCGTGTAGTCGACGATCCGGACCTCGGGTGCTGGCGCGAGATCGAGCGCCGCGATCGTGTCGCGGGCGCGCTCCGACCGGACCAGAGCACGCACGGACGGATGGCCCGCCGCCGAGAGCCGCGTGAGGAGCGCTCGGCCGAGCTGGCCGTTGGCGCCGGTCACGACGATCGGATCGGAGGGAACGCTCACTCTCCGACGATACCCCGTTCTTCGCCGAGGTCGGTCGCAGGTCCGGCGCGATCGGTCGCGTTCGACGCCGCGGGCCTGGCCCCGCTCGGTCTGGTCCCACTCGGCGCGGCCCCACTCGGAATGGTGCTCGCGAAGCGATGTCGTAGCCGGCTTCGTGCGACGAGGGCGGCGGCGACCAGGAGGAGCAGCCAGAGGCCGAGCCCAGCCAGCGCCGGACCCAGGCCGATCGCGTTTGCGACGCGGCCGGTCAGCCATGGAATCGCGAATCCACCGAGCGACCCGAGCCCGCCCGCCAGCCCGACCGCGGTCCCTGCCCTCTGCGGCAGCGCGATTCCGGCCAGACCGATCATGATGGGAAAGACGCCACCGAGAAAGAACCCGACGAGCGCCATCGCGACGATCGGGGCCCCGACGAGCCCGATTCCGAAGAGGGTGACGACGCCGGCCGCGATCGCGGCCAGGGCCGCGGTCGCCCCGGCGCCGGGCGCGCGGGGCGAGAGACCGACCGCGAGTCGGCCGAGCAAGAGGCCCGCCCAGAATGCGCTGATCGTGCGGGCGGCTCGATCGGCGACGAAGCCCAGATCCGCGCGCGCGTGATCCGCCACGAAGAGCGTGAGGGCCGATTCGACACCGACATAGGCGAAGGTCGCCGTACAGATCGCGGCGAGTGCGATCGGCTCGCCGTGCGCCGATGTCGAGACCGTCGCCGTATCGGTCTGCGAGGCGCGTATCGACCCCGTGTCCATCGGCACGAAGGCGACCGAAGCGACGAGTGCGGCGTGTGCGAGACCGACGAGCCGAAAGGTCTCGTACCAGGCGATCGGCGTGAGATCTCGTAGCTGTTCGAATGCGATCGGTGTGAGGCTGGCGGCGAGGGTCGCGGCCGCATGCACGAAGAGCAGTCGGCGAGGGGCGTGGGGTCCGAACGCTTCGACGACGAGCGTATTGAGCACGGTCTCGTAGCAGCCCGCGCCGACGCCGATCGCGAGCGTGTGGAGCAGCAGGATTCGGAACGACGTTTCGGCGCCGAGTGTCGTCGTCGCGCCGACGACGAGCAGACAGGCCGCGACGTAGACCGGTCGACGCGGAAAGCGGTCGCAGATCGGTCCAGCGCCCACGATCCCGATCCCCAGGCCGAGCGAGAGCATCGATCCGACGAGCCCCAGGTCCGCGTAGTCGAGATCGAGCGCGGCGATCAGCTCGCTGCTATTCGCACCGAACAAGACCAACAGGGCACCGAAACCCAAGAAGGAGGCGGTCGCGAGTCCGCTGACCGCAGCCGTCGAGTCGCCGTGTGGTCCGGTAGCGACGGGTCCCGCGGCGGCGCTCGACTCGGGGCCGGGAGTCGGATCCGACAAATGGACGCCTACATCAGGTTCAGTTCGAGTCGCGCGGCATCCGACATCATGTCGACGCTCCACGGCGGATCCCAGACGAGGTCGAGCGAGACGTCCTTCACGCCCATTACGTTGCGCACCTTGTCCTCGACCTCGGGCGGGAGCGTCTCCGCGACGGGGCACATGGGTGTCGTGAGCGTCATCGTCACGTGGACCTCGCCATCGTCGGTCACGTCGACCCCGTAGACGAGACCGAGCTCGTAGATGTCGACGGGAATCTCGGGATCGTAGACCGTCTTCAAGACGGCGATGATCCGATCGCGAATCTGCATGGCCGGACTGAGTCCCTCTTCGAGTCGCTGCGGTTCTTCGGGGATTTCGCTCATCTTGGCTCTGCCTTGCTCGTTTGCTGGCGGTCTCGATTCGAGGCTCGGCGATTATCTCGGCTCGCCTCGTGGTTCGCTGGGTCCGTTTCGTGTCGGCTATTCGGTCTTGGCCGTCTCGCCGTGGCCTTCGAGCGCCGCGCGGAGCGCGTGCCATGCGAGCGTCGCGCACTTGACGCGCATGGGATATTCCCGAACGCCTGCAAAGACAGCGAGCTTGCCGAGGCCGTCGGTCGCGGGCGTTTCGCCCGGCGGCGACGTCACGAGTCGATGGAAACGATCGAAATCGGCGTCGACCTCCTCGAGGGATTTCCCTTTCACGTGGTCGGTCATCAGGGAGGCGGACGCCTTCGAGATCGCACAGCCGGAGCCCTGGAAGGTGACCTCCTCGAGAAGTCCGTCGTCGTCGACGCGCGCGTAGAGCGTGAGCGCATCCCCGCAGAGCGGATTGTGTCCATCCGCTTCGTGGCTCGCGTCCTCGAGCACGCGAAAGTTCCGCGGCTTCTTGTTGTGTCCCAGGATGGTCGCCTGGTAGAGCTCTCTCAGATCGTCCAAGGTCGTCTCACCCGTCGCTATCGTCGATCTCGTTTCCGTTCCATTCGTCGTCGCCCGCGTCGCCTAACGAAACAGCGCGACCGTCTTCTCGAGCGCGTCGACCAGGCGGTCGACGTCTCCGCGCGTGTTGTAGAAGGCGAACGACGCGCGTGCCGTCGCAGTCAGGCCGAGCCGGTCCATCAATGGCTGGGCACAGTGGTGGCCGGCGCGAATCGCCACGCCCTCGCCGTCGAGGACGGTGCCGATGTCGTGCGGATGCACGTCGTCGAGCACGAAGGAGACGACCGAGGCCTTCTCCTTGGCCGTTCCGACGATCCGGAGACCCGGGATTTCCTGCAATCGCTCCGTCGCGTAGACGAGCAGGGACTGCTCGTAGGCCGCGATCCTGTCCATGCCGATCGCATCCAGATAGTCGATCGCGGCCCCGAAGCCGACGATCGACGTGATGTCGGGTGTCCCGGCCTCGAATTTCTGCGGCACGGGGGCGAAGCGAGTACCCTCGAAGGAGACGCGCTCGATCATGTCGCCGCCGCCGAGGAAGGGGGGCATCGCGTCGAGCATCTCGAGGCGCCCGACGAGGACGCCGGCTCCGCTGGGTCCGAAGACCTTGTGACCCGAAAAGGCGTAGAAGTCGCAATCGATCGCCGCGACGTCGACCGGCTGATGGGGGACGGCCTGCGCGCCGTCGACGAGCGTCGCGATTCCCCGGGCACGCGCCGTCCGCACGATTTCGGTAACGGGATTGATCGTGCCGAGCGCGTTCGAGACGTGCCCGATCGCGAGTAGACGGGTTCTTTCGCCGAGCAGGCTCGTCAGGTGTTCGACGTCGAGTACGCCTGCGTCGTCGATCGCCGCGACCCGAAGTCGCACACCCGTGCGCTCCGCAAGCATCTGCCAGGGGACGATATTCGCGTGGTGCTCGAGCGCGGTCACGACGATTTCGTCTTCCGCTTGAAGATTCGCGTCACCCCAGGTCCGAGCGACGAGGTTGATCGCTTCGGTCGCATTTCGCGTGAAGACGATCTCGCGCGAGTCACGCGCACCCACGAATTCCGCTACCCGCTTGCGCACGGATTCGTAGGAAGCGGTCGCTTCGGCGGAGAGCTGGTAGACGCCCCGATGGATGTTCGCGTAGTGCGAGCGCATGAAATCGCTCATGGCGTCGATCACGGCGCGCGGCTTTTGCGCGCTCGCGGCGCTGTCGAGATAGACGAGCGGACGACCGCGCATCTCACTCGCGAGGATCGGAAAGTCCGCGCGGATCCCCTCGACGTCGAAGCTCATGACCCGATCCCCCCCGGCTCGCTCGCGCCGTGTGCGATCGCGCGTTCCTCCGCACTCGCGTGTTCGAGATCGCCGAGTGCCTCTTCGATCCGATTCGTCACGTCCCGCCGTAGCTCCTCGTCGCCCGGGAGATCCTCGACCACCCGGCTCGCGAAGGCCCGTGTCAGGACGAGACGCGCGACACGTTCCTCGATCCCACGCGCACGCAGGAAGAAGAGCGCTTCGGGATCGAGCTGGCCGATCGTGGCGCCGTGGCTGGCCTTGACGTCGTCGGCATAGATCTCGAGCTGGGGTTTGGAGTCGACCGTCGCGTCTTCGGAGAGCAGCAGGTTCGGGTTCGATTGACGGGCATCGGTCTTCTGCGCGTCCGGCCGCACGATCACGCGTCCGCGAAAGACGCCCTTCGAGGCGCCGCCGAGAACCCCGCGATACTCCTCGTCACTCGTGCATCGCTCGGCCGCGTGGTCGACGGTCGTGAAATGATCGACATGGGATTCGTCCCGTCCCAGAAAGAAGCCGCGCATACGAGTCTGCGCTTCGGGCTCGGCGAGCACGATGGCGAGCTCGCTACGGACCAGGCCGCGTCCGAGCGTGAAGACGTGAGAATCGAAGCGCGCATTCCGCGCCACCCGGGCGTGGGTGCTGGTGAAGTGCACGTGTCCCTCGCCCGCGTGCTGGATCTCGGCCAGCTCGACGTGTGCCCCTTCGGCGAGGTGGCATTCGCTGACGAGTGCCGTGAAGCCGGACGAGGTCGCGCGACCCTCGTTCTCGAGCACGACCGTCGCTCGGGCGTTCCGTTCCGCGACGACGAGCACCCGCGGAAAGCGTGCGTGCACGCCTCTACGGTCCGCACGTGGTGTGGGGATGCGCAGCCGGATCGGACGCGTCGCGGCGGCACCCTCGGCCACGTGAACGACTGCGACGTCGTCGAAGAGCGCCGTCTGCAGCGCCACGAGCGCCTCCGATTTCGGGTCGGCGAGCGTCGCGAGATGCTGCTCGACGATCGCCGGCATGGCCGTCGTCGCTTCGACGAGCGTCAGCACCCGAATCCCGCTCGTGGCGAGCGAGTCGGGTTCCTTCCGGGCGCGTGGGCTCGCCAGCCAGCTCTCGCCGTCGAGGACCAGATCCGCGGCCGAATCGGAGGCCGGGCCATCGAAGGTCATCTCCTCGAGGCGCCCGAGCGGGGTGCCCTTCCAGCGTTCGAGCCGATGCGAGGGGATCCCGTGCGCCTCGAAGGTCGCGAAGGCCTCGGCCTGGAGTCGGGAGAGTCGCGTGGCCAGAGGTGGCGAAGCGAGCCGTGCGAAGGGATCGACCTCGACCCGACGTGCGCGCAGACGTTTCAAGGAATCGATTGCGGCGCTCATGACGCCTTGCCAGGCGATGCTTCGGCGTCTTCGATCCAGGCGTAGCCCTTCTCCTCGAGCGCGAGAGCGAGCGCCTTGTCGCCGCTGCGCACGATCCGTCCTTCGGAGAGGACGTGGACACGATCGGGCACGATGTGGTCGAGCAGTCGTTGGTAGTGCGTGATCACGAGCATCGCCCGATCGGGTCCGCGCAGCTGATTGACACCGTTCGAGACGACGCGCAGCGCGTCGATGTCGAGACCGGAGTCGGTCTCGTCGAGGATGCAGAATGCCGGCTCGAGCAGGAGCATCTGCAGGATCTCGTTGCGCTTCTTCTCGCCGCCCGAGAAGCCCTCGTTGATCGCGCGGGACATCATCTCCTCGGGCATCTCGACCAGCTTCATCTTCTCTTTCAGCAGCGTCAGAAAATCGATCGCGTCGAGCTCTTCCTCGCCGCGATGGGCGCGGATGGCATTGACGGCGGTGCGCAGGAAGTAGTTGTTGGCGACGCCGGGGATCTCGACCGGGTACTGGAAGGCCAGAAAGATGCCCTCTCGCGCTCGCGTCTCGGGGTCCATCGCGACGAGGTCTCGACCGCGGAAGAGGATCTCGCCCTCGGTCACCTCGTAGCCGGGCTTTCCGACCAGGACGTTCGAGAGCGTGCTCTTGCCCGACCCGTTCGGTCCCATGATCGCGTGTACCTCTCCAGCCTCGATCTCGAGGTCGATGCCGCGCAGGATCGGCGTGTCACCCGCCGTCGCGTGGAGGTTCCGGATGAAAATGAGAGGCGCTTCGGCCATCGGTCCTGTCCTGTCGTTTCGCGTTGGCTGTCGTCGGTCGTCGGCGAGCGTCTCTCGTCGACGTACGCGTGGTCGTGGCTAGCCGACCGCGCCCTCGAGGCTGACGGAGAGCAGGTTCTGTGCCTCGACCGCGAACTCCATCGGGAGCTCGCGCAGCACTTCCTTGCAGAAGCCGTTCACGATCATCGAGATCGCATCCTCTTCGTCGATTCCGCGTTGGCGGCAGAAGAAGAGCTGGTCGTCGCTGATCTTGGAGGTCGTCGCCTCGTGCTCGACGGTCGCGGTCGGGTTGCTCGCCTCGAGATAGGGAAAGGTATGCGCGCCGCACAGGTCGCCCATCAGGAGCGAGTCGCATTGGCTGTAGTTCCGCGCGAACGCCGCCTTGGGTCCCATCCGCACGAGGCCGCGATAGCTCTGGTCGCCGCGACCGGCGCTGATGCCCTTCGAGATGATGGTGCTCTTCGTGCCGCGACCGATGTGGATCATCTTCGTGCCGGTGTCGGCCTGCTGACGGTTGTTCGTCATCGCGACGGAGTAGAACTCGCCGACGGATTCGTCGCCGATCAACAGGCAGGACGGGTACTTCCAGGTGATCGCCGAGCCCGTCTCGACCTGGGTCCAGGAGATCTTCGAGCGGAAGCCACGGCAGGCACCGCGCTTCGTCACGAAGTTGTAGATGCCGCCGATGCCTTCTGCGTTACCGGGATACCAGTTCTGGACGGTCGAGTACTTGATCTCCGCGCGATCGAGAGCGACGAGCTCCACGACGGCGGCGTGCAGCTGGTTCTCGTCGCGCTGGGGAGCCGTGCAGCCCTCGAGATAGCTGACGTAGGAGTCTTCGTCCGCGACGAGCAGCGTCCGCTCGAATTGGCCGGTTCCGGCGGCATTGATCCGAAAGTAGGTGGAGAGCTCCATCGGACAACGCACGCCCTTAGGGATATAGGCGAAGGAGCCGTCGCTGAAGACCGCCGCGTTCAGGCAGGCGAAGAAGTTGTCGGAGTAGGGGACGACGCTGCCGAGGTATTTTCGGACGAGATCGGGATGGTTCTCGACCGCTTCGGAGAAGGAGCAGAAGATGATCCCGTGCTTCTCGAGCTCCTCCTTGAAGGTCGTCGCGACGGACACGCTATCGAAGACGGCGTCGACGGCGATTCCGTTCAGTCGCTTCTGCTCGAGGAGCGAGATGCCGAGCTTGTCGTAGGTCGCGCGCAGCTCGGGATCGAGCTCGTCGAGACTCTCGATCTTCTTCTGCTGTTTGGGCGCCGAGTAGTAGACGATCTCGTCGTAGTCGATCTTCGGATAGGAGACCTTCGCCCATTCCGGCTCGGCATCACCGGCCTCGAGCATCTCGCGAAAGCGACGAAAGGCCTTGAGACGGTAGTCGAGCAGCCATTGCGGCTCGTTCTTCTTGCGCGAGATGAGGCGCACGACCTCTTCGGTCAGGCCGGGCTCGACGCGATCCTCCTCGATCTCGGTCACGAAACCGTATTTGTAGTCCTGCTTGGCGAGTCGTTCGAGGTCGGGGTTGGCGCCAGCCATGTCGGTTCATCCTCGTGATTCGTTCGGGCTCGGGTCGTGCTCGGCTGCAGACCCGGGTGAGTCGAGCGGCGCCGCATCGGAGGGCGGCTGCTGCGCAAGTGCCTGCGGTGTGCCCTCGATCTGGAGCGTCGGTCCAGCGTCGCTGACCACGCAGGCGCCGACTACGCGGTTGCCGCCCACGCCACCCACGCCGGCGCGGTCGCCAGCGTCCGGCTCGCCGGCCGCGGTCGAACGGCGACGCGCCCCTTCGCGGCCGCGAATCAGGTCGGCGAGTGTCACGTCCGCGAGCGCCCGTTCGACGACCCGGCTGATTCGCTGCCAGGGCTCGCGGACGGCGCAATTCGATTCGTGCTCACAGAGCGCCGGTCCGATCGCGCAATCCGTCAACGCGACCGGCCCTTCGAGCACGCGGATCATCTCCGAGACCGACAGCTCCTCGGGTGCGTAGGCGAGCGCGTAGCCACCCTTCGAGCCGCGCTGCGAGACGAGCAACCCCTCGCGCGTCAGGGCCTTGAGGATCTTGCTCACCATCGGAACGGGCAGGTCGGCGCTCTCGGCCAACGCTCGTGCATTCCGGGGCGCGTCGGAAGGGCGCGCTTCGGGCGCGCTCGCGAGCTGCGCCAGCAACACGATCCCGTAATCCGTCGTCTTGCTCAGCCTGAACAACGAGCCCACGCCTCCCGATCCCGATCCCGAGCCGGCCGCGACTATATCGGACCATTCTGGTACTGTAAATATCGGACCGTTTCGGTACTGATATGATCGAAAACTGCCCCACTCAACTCAGGCTGCCGCCCGCGGGTCACCCGCGGCAATTGCCGGTGGCAGATCCGTGATGGGCGAGTCGGTCCGACCGCGCGCGGGCTCGGCGTGGCGGCGGGGATCGGATCGGGATCGGCGGGCCAGATTCAGGGAAAGAGCGCGTTCTCCGCGCGGATCTTGTTGGGCTCGGGCTCGCCCAGGCGGCGGGCCACGTTGCCACGGGGCGAGACGATCACGGTCAGACTCGCGCGCCCGAGGCGATCGGCGGTCGCCTCGATCCGCCCGCCCTCGATCTCGATGCAATCGCCGGCGTCCATCAGATAGCGGTCCTCGCCGGCCCGCAGCTCGAACTCGCCGCGCTCGACCAGCACGATCGCTCGTTGCTGCGGATCGAGGTCGAGCGTGGGAAGCGTCTTGTCCTCGGACACGTCGATATGCCAGACACCGACGTTCCGTTCGGTTCGGACGGGCGCCGGTCGCTCGCCGGACACCGCGCCGAGTCCGGTCCCGGACGGCCGACCCCCGTCCGACGCCGGATTGCCGTCCACCGCAGAAGCGATGTCCCTGCCGCTATCGACGGGATCGCGGATCAGCTCGTCGGGACGCCGTCCGAGCCCCTTGGCGATCTTCAGCAGGACCGAGACGGTCGGGACCATCTGCCCGGCCTCGACCTTGTGGATCGTGCTGGCCGCGACGCCACTGCGCGTCGCGAGCTGCTGGAGCGTGAGGCGGTCACCCGATCGGCACTCCCTGATCTGGCGAGCCATGTCGGCGAGTGCGCGTGTCGTATCGATCATCTTCCGCTCCGACTCCCGAGCTCGCCTGAATTACGGGGATCGGGGCCGGATTCGAGCTGTCCGGTGCCGACCATCGTAGGGAGATTACCCGCCCGAAAGTGGACAGTTTACTGGACTTTGTAGAACCTGGAGTACGAAATCGGCTCTGAGAAGGTGCTTCGGGTCGGATCGGAAAATCAGATTCCCGGTGAGACGAAGCGCGCAAGCGGCGTGAAGACCGGAAATCCGTCGTGGGCCCAATCGACCGGAGGTGTCTGCATCGCTCCAGGACGGGTCACGAGCGACACGCTCGTGCGTGATAGGCCGAGCGCGTGGACCTCAAGGCTGCCCGTCTCGAAGCCGGCGACTCCAGCGCAGGAGAGCTGGGCGGAGACGGGCTCGAGCGCGTCGGCGAGCGCTTCGAGCGAGGGGACCGGATGCAGCCTGAGGAAGCGTCCGAGCGGTGCAGGTCGCGGGGCTGCGTCCGCTTCGAGTACGACCGTGTGATCCGTTCCCGAGAAGACCCGGCAGCGATCGGCGGTCTCGCGCATGAGGGCCTCCGACCGCTCGTGCGCGTGCGCGGCCCGGGTGCCGGCGGGCGAATCTCCTCGCGGCAGCGACTGCGACAGAGCTTCGAGCGCCTGCGAGATCTCGACCGCAAGCTGGCGGCGCGTTTCGCGGGGCAGCCCGACGAGATAGACGACGACCGGCGACAGGCAGCCCGTCTGGTCCCAGCGTGCCGTATCGAGCGCGACTCCCTCGGCCGCCTTCCGTCGAAGGCTTTCGTCCCGCGCGAGGGTCGGCCCCAATACGACGAACGAGACGCGGTGGCCGTAGGCGACGAAGCGCTGGGAGGGTCGCAGGCGATCGCGGATTGCGCGGATCGTCTCGTCCGAGCCCGTGGCGACGACACACTCGGCTTCGAGTGCGACACGAAGCGCAGCGTCGTCCTCGGCATCGAAGCCAACCCCTTCGATCGCTCGAGCGAGCGCTTCGTCCCGGGCTCGAATGGACCGCTGCAGGAGGCCGGCGGTCGATGGATCCTTCGCCGACTCGCGAAGCAGGACCGGCGATCCGACTACGAGTGGAGCCAACGCGGAGAGCATCGTCGGCATCGGGATCGCCCCACCCGGAAGTACGAGCGTCGACGCGAAGGGGACGAGCGTTCTGCCACCGGCGGCCGCGGCGAGCTCACGGCGAGCGCAATTACGAAATGCGTCTGGCTCCCAGGCGCGCAACGCGGCGTCGAGTCCTTCGCGCACGGTGGGCTCGGCGAAGCCTGTTTCCGAAGCGAGCACGCTCGCCAGTTCTCGGCGCCAGGGGGAGTCGGCCCTCGTCCAGTCGCCGAGGACGCGCGCCACCCGCTCGATCCGCTCGTCCTGGGGGCAGCGGCGGAGCTCGCGCCCTGCGCGCGCGAGTCGCCCGCGTGCCGCGTGGATCCGTTCGACCGCCTCGTCGGGCCAGGCGATCTCGAGTCGACTCATCTGCCCGCTCCAACCCGGTCGGCCCCGAGCATCACGTCGGCGGCGACCGAGCAGCCGCGTGTCTCCGCGCCCGATTCCCGGCCCAGGACCTCGAATCCGGGAACGAGGTCCGCTCTCGCGCCGGCGGAGTCGATCTGCCGTCCGAGATCGGCGGTCTGGATCGCGGCGATGCTGCCGGTATTGGCGAGATCGTGGACGACGATCATGCCGATCGCGTCCTTCTCGACGTCGCAGCCGGTCTCGGGGTCGACGATCCGGACCCGGGTCCAGGGGGGCGCACATTTTCGACGTGGTCCCGACGGATCGACGAGCGTCGAGTCGTAGAACTGGCTGCCGAGCTCCGTCATGCCGTATTGGTTCACGACGTTGTCCGTCGGGAGCCCGAAGCGCTCGGCGATCTGGGTGTGCAGCAGCTCGCGAGACACCTCGCGACTGCGTCCCTTGAAGCCGCCCGTCTCCATCACGCGGGATCCCTCCGGTAGCTGCCAGTTCGAGCTCGGCTCGTCGGCCAACGCGTCGAGCAGATGGACGAACGCGAAGGCGGTTCCGGCGACGACGAGCGGACGATCGTCTCTGCGGGCGTGCCGGACGGACGAGTCGAAGGCCGCGAGGTCGAGTCCGCCGTCGTCGCACCAGTCGAAGCCGCTGTCCTCTCTGCCCTCGGCGAGTCGGAGGCACTCGAACATGTGGCTGAGCGAGGAGTGCGGTGCCTGTCGGGTGGAGGGTGCGAGAAATCGCATCGCAGGCCGCGTCCCCACGAGCTCGAGCAGGAAGCGCTCGCGCAGGCTGGCCAGGAGCGAGGCTTCGTAGAGCTCGAGTGTATCGAGGTGAAGCCGACCGCGTCGCGCCGTCGAGGTCCCGCTCGTCTCGAAGGTCTTGCGGGTTCGTTCGGCAGGGAAGCAACGCAGGTCGAACTCCTTGAAGGCGCCCGTCGGGACCGCGGGAATCGATCGCCAGTCCGCGACCCGATCGGGCTCGCCGCCCTGGGCGACGCAGTAACGCGCGTAGGCCGGACAGGCCTCGAACTGGAAGCGATGGAGTGCGAGCGCAAGTCGCTCGAAGCGCGCCTCGTCCGTGCGCCAGGGTCGCTCCGTCATCCAGACCCGGAGCTCGCGCTCGAGCGTCGCGCGATTCATCGGGGCGCTCGTCCCGGATCTTCGACCGCAGCTCGCTCCTCGAGCAGAGAGAGGACCTCTGCGATCGCGTCGATTGCGCCGAAGAGCGCCTCCCGATCGATCGAGAGCGGGGGCGTGAGTGACAGGACGCGACCGTCTTCGCCCGAGGGCAACGACACGTATCCGCGTGCGAGCAGCTCGGCCGTCGCGGACCGGGCAATCGTCGGTGTCTGGCATTCGATTCCGATCATCAGGCCGAGTCCGCGTACCTCGCGCACGGTCGAATGCATCTCGAGGCGGCTCTCCAGCGCGCGAATGACCTCGGCACCGAGCATCCGCGCGCGATCGGCCAGACCGTCGCGCTCCGCCACGGCGAGCGACGCGAGCGCGGCGGCGCAGCTCGCTGGATGGCCGAGGAAGGTCTGCGTGTGGAGTGCCTCGCCTGCGGAGCGCGGCCAGGCCTCGAAAACGTGCGAGAGGCCCATGCAAGCCGAGAGCGGCATGCCCGAAGCCAGCCCCTTGCCGACGCATAGCAAGTCCGGGACGACCGCTTCGTGATCACAGGCGAAGACGGCCCCGGTTCGACCGAGGCCGGTGTAGATCTCGTCCGCGATCAATAGGAGGCCGGCCTCGTCACAGAGCGTGCGCAGTCCGCTCAGGAAGCCCGGACGGGGCACCCGCTCGCCGCCGCGGCCCTGAACGGGCTCGACCAGGATCGCGCCCAGATCCGAGGCGTCGCTCGCGAGGATGCGACGGACTTCGTCGAGATCGTCCCATCGCGCGAATCGCGCCCGGCCCGTGAGCCCTGCCGCGAATGGCGCGCGGAAATCCTCCCGCCAGGTGCACTCGAGCGCACCGAAGGACAAGCCGTGATAGGCGCCCTCGAAGGCGAGCACGCCCCGCTTGCCCGTCGCGAGCATCGCCGTCTTGAGTGCGGTCTCGACGGCATCGCTCCCGCTCGACGTCAACACGCCGACGACCTCGGGCCGAGCGCTCCGTCGCCCTTCGTCGCTCGTGACGCGCGCGTCGGAGACGGGTCGTTCGCCGCGCGGGTAGAGCTCGGCGAGTCGTTCGAGTAGCTCGACCTTCACCCGAGACGGGTGGACGTCTCCCATGCCGTGGAGCAGATCGTGCGACTGTGCGGCCAAGGCCGAGACGACATCGGGGTGGGCATGGCCGACGTTCGCGACGCCGAACGCCGCCGTGAGATCGACGAAGCGGTTGCCGTCGACGTCCCAGACGTTGGCTCCAGCGGCGCGTTCCCAGAAGATCGGAATCGGATCGAGTGCCGTTACGTTCCGGCTCTCGACCCGGCCGAGGCGTGCCGCGAGCGACCGCGATCGCGGACCGGGGGGTGGGGTCTCGATGTGCGGGTCGAGCGTGGCGCGGGATTGGAACGCGTCGCTCTCGGGCGTTCTGGGTCGGGGAGCGGACATGCCGCCAGTGTAGGCTGCCTGGTCGCTCGGCAGCCTATCCTCCCGCCTGGTCGTCGAGGAGGACGCGCAGCTTGCCGAAGACGAAACGGGCGCCCCCGGTAGCGAGTGGCCACGTGAGCGACGACGGCGGCGAGCTCGTCTACGTCGGCGTCGGCGGCAATCTCGGTGATCGGGAAGCGACGTTCGTCGCCGTCGTGCGGGCGCTCGAGCGCGATCCGGGGATCGAGCTGCGTGCTGCATCGCCCGTCTACGAGACGGATCCGCTCGGACCGGCGGGTCAGGACGCCTACCTGAACGCGGTGCTCGAGATCCGGACGGATCTCGGACCCTTCGCGCTGCTGGCGCGCCTGCGAGCGATCGAGAACGCGCTGGGTCGCGATCGAGGGCCGCGTTCCGTTCGCTGGGGTCCACGGCATATCGACCTCGATCTCCTCTTCTATGGCGACCGGCGGATCGCCACGCTCGAGCTCGTGGTGCCGCATCCGCGCGCTTGCGAACGCGCCTTCGTGATGGTGCCGATGGCCGATCTGGCTCCTCACCTGCGGCATCCGATCCTCGGGCGCGACATGCGCACGCTCCTCGCCGAGCTCGACGATCGTGATTCGGTGCGCCCGTGGCCCGCACCGGACGGCTGGCCCGGTCCGGCGACGCGCGCTCGCGAGTAGGCAGCGTCTCGGGACGGAGACGATCGATCTCCCGCGGCGTATGCTCGTGAGATGGCGATTGCAGCGGTCAGTATCTCGCCGCTCGGCGTGGGGATCTCGGTCTCGAGATACGTCGCGGCGGCCTTGCGGGTGCTCGAGGCGCAGGAGCGCGTACGATGGCAGCTCGATTCGATGTTCACGACGCTCGAGGGTGATCCGGAGGATCTCTTCGCCGTGATCGCGCAGATGCAAGCCGCCGTCTTCGAGGCGGGCGCCGAGCGCGTCGGCACCGTGATCAAGATGGACGACCGCCGCGATCGGCCGAACGTACGGATGGAGGACAAGGTGGCCTCGGCCCGCTCCGAGCTCGAGCGGCAACGGCATCCCGCGGTCGGGTCGCGAGACGGCGACGGCTGATCCGGCGCGCGCCGCTCGATTGACGGTGCAACAATACTCGACCCTCTGAGTAGGAAAATTGATTCCCGCTTCCGACTGGGGTACTCAGGATTTTGAGCAGCCCGGCCGATATCGCCGCAGTCCGTCGTGTCCAGTGGTAGCGTCCGCCGGCCAGACGCTCCAGGAGTCGACGCATGGCCCTGATCGCAATCGACGCGCTCGACGGAAAACCCTTCAAAGACGAAGTCCTCAGCCTGGTCAAACGGGACGCGATGGAGTCGCTGACCGCGAGCCAGATCCTTACTTGGGCAGTCGAGAATTTTCATCCGCGGCTGACGATCTCGGCCTCGTTCGGTGCACCCGAGGGCATGGTCTTGATCGACCTCCTGCACGGGATCGATCCGACGACGCGGGTCTTCGTGCTCGACACGGGACGGCTGCACCCCGCGACCTACGACCTGATCGATCGCGTACGCGATCGCTACGACAAGCGTGTCGAGGTCGTGTTTCCCAACGCGGCCGAGGTCGAGCAGATGGTGCGGGAGAAGGGGATGAACCTCTTCTACGAGTCGCACGCCAACCGCAAGGAATGCTGTCGGATCCGCAAGGTCCTGCCCCTTCGCCGCCATCTGGCGGATTTCGACGCCTATGTGACGGGTCTGCGACGCGATCAGAACCTGAATCGCGCGGACACGCGAAAGCTCGAGATCGATTCGGTGAACGGTGATCTCGTCAAGATCAATCCCCTGGCCGATTGGACGCCGGAGCAGGTTGCCGATTACGTGGCCGAACGGAACGTGCCGACGAATCGGCTGCATCAGCAGGGCTATCCGACGGTCGGCTGTGAGCCGTGCACGCGTGCGGTCGCGCGGGACGCGGACCCGCGTTCGGGACGCTGGTGGTGGGAGAACGACGACATGAAGGAATGTGGCCTGCATATTCAGGAGCAGTCCGACGGCTCGGGGATCTAGCGGCCCGATCGATTCTCATCGACCCACGCCCCATCTCCCGCCGCAGCCCCGGGCCGCCTCTCGAAGTGGCTCCGAGCGGGTCGTTCCGCGCGGTGTGACGCATGACCTAAAGCGCTTGCCGGTCCTGGCCGATCGAGGGAATGCGCCGCTGCGCCCGACGCGCCCCGGAGAACGGGGTCGGACGGAGCGGGACCGGGAGCTTCGCGTCATGAACTTCGACCTTCGCCGCGCCCTCGCCGACCGCAGTCTCTACGGCCACCGCCGTACTCGTGTGCAGTCGAAACGGCCCTCCGGCATTCGCGAGATGGTCGGTGTCGCCTGTCTGGCTTCGAGTCTGCTGCTCACGTCGTTCGGCGTGCGGGCCGTTCGCGCCGAGGGTGAGGTCGCACCGCTCATGACGGTCGATCCGGCCCTCGCGCCCGCGGCGACGGTCACACTCGCCGCGCCACCGGCGATGCCGCTCGCAGAGCCTGCGGCGCAACCCGCATCGGCAGACCCGGACGACGCGCGAACGAGCCAGTCACGCGAGATTCCGAAGGCGGGCGAGGGAGCCCGGCCCGGCCAGCCCGCCGTCGAGATCGCACCGGGAATCGTCGTGCTGAATACCCGCGGCTACAATTACGGTCCGCCACCCGGCGAGCTCGATCGTCAGGCGATCGAGCACGAGCGCCGCAGTCGAACGACGCCCGCGAGCCCGTAGCCGAGCCCAATGGCTGGCCGGCCGACGATGCCACCCGTTTCGTCGCCGTTCCATCGATTCGACTGCCTTCGTCCGCGTCATCTCCATTAGGCTAATCTCGGCGGCCAGCGCGCTTTCGAGGTCGGCTGGATGGATCCGGACACGACGAGGCGAACCCGTCAACTGACTGGCACGATCGCCGCGATTTGGGCGCTGCTCGCGATCGGGCTGTCGATCTTCGCCTTGATCTCGCCCCGCCCGGGTCCGCAGCTGCCGGTCAGGACCTCGGTCATGGCGGGTGTCGCGATCGTGCACGCGCTCTCGGAGCCCGCCGCTGCCGCGGGGATCGAGGTCGGCGATCAGCTGCTCTCGGTCGACGGCGTACCGGCGATCGAGGTGCTCTGGGAGCCGCGACTCGAATACGGCGCGGTCGACACCTATCGCTTCCTGAAGCCCGACGGATCGATCCTGGCCGCATCGCTCGCACCGGTCGGGGCCGGCGCGGTCGAGAAGACGAGCGACGTGTTGCTTCACCTGGGCCTCCTGCTCGTGAGCGCGCTCTATCTCGTCGTGGCCTTGACCGTCTGGTGGTCGCGTCAGGCGAGCTCCGAATCGTGGGCGCTCCTGCTCTACTGCTCGACGATGTCGGTGTTGCTCTCGTCGGCGATTCGCGTCGACATCATCCCCTGGGCGACGACGCGTGTGCTCGCGACGCTTCCGTTTCTGGGGGCGACGACGTTTCATCTCTTCACGACCTATCCGATCGAGCCTCGTTGGGTCGTGAAGCGGCGACGCATCCGACTGATTCCCTATCTGATTGCGAGCGCGATTCTCGTCGCGGTCGTCACCCGATCCGCAATGGGCATCCCGCCCACCTGGATCGCGGCGATCGCCTTCGCCTTCGGCGTCGGGACCTCGATCGCGTCGATCCTGATCCTGGCGGCCGCGCGCAGACAGGCTCGCGAAGCCGGCGTCGGCGATCGTGCCGATCTGATGCTGCTCGCCGGGCTCGTGAGTCTGTTGCCCGCGCTGCTGGCGCTGGTCGCCGAATGGGTCGTTCCGACGGCGCTCCCCTGGTACATCGCCCTGCTCTGGGTGGGCTTCTTTCCGGTCGCGGTCGGCTACGGAATGGTCCGCCGAGGCCTCTTCGAGTTCCGGCTGGCGGCAAAGTCTTCCGCCGCCTACGGCGCCGCCACCCTCGCAATCACGGGCATCTTCGCCTTCATGATCACGTTCGCGGACGAGCTCGTGGCGCGCTACGGCGTGAACGTTCGAAACGTCCAGGTCGTCCTGCTCTTCCTTGCGATCCTCGCCTTCAATCCGTTACGCGAGCGGATGCAGGGCCTCGTCGACAACTTCTTCGATCGCGATCGCTCGCGCTACCGATTGGCGGTGCGCGAGATCTCCGAGGCGATGGTGTCGATGTTGTCGCTGAACGAGATCGGCGATCGCATTCTCGCTGCGCTCACGGACACGATGGGGGTGTCGCGTGCGATGGTCCTGCTCTTCGACGAGAACGATCGTGTCCTGCGCGTGTCGGCCTGGCGTGGCGACTGGGATCAAGAGGACATCGAGACCGAAATTCCGTCGGATCACCCGCTCTGGAAGCACCTCTGGATGCGTCGAGAGGAGCTGGCGCGCGCGGATTTCGACGACGATCCGGATCCGGAGAAGCGCGAGAGCTGTTGGGACGTCTACGACACGCTCGAGATCGAGCTGCTCGTGCCGATCCTCTTCGGCGTCGACCTGCTGGGCGTGATCGCCGTCGGTCGCAAGCTCTCGGGCGAACGGTTGGCGGCCGACGATCGACAGCTTCTGCGAACGCTCGCGAACCAGAGCTCGATCGCGATCGAGAACGCCAAGGCCTTCGACGAGATCGCCAAGCTGAACGAGAGTCTCGAGATGCGCGTCGAGAGCCGTACGCGGGAGCTTCAGGAAGCGCAGAACCAGCTGATGCAGAGCGAGAAGCTGAAGAGTCTCGGACAGCTCGTCGCGGGCGTCGCCCACGAGCTGAACAACCCGATCGGCTTCGTACACGCGAACCTGCAGCTCCTCGACGAGTTCATCGAGAAGCTGGTCGCCGCCCAGGAGTCGGGTGCCGATGCCAGCCAGTACCGCGACGCGATCAGTAAGCTGCTCGCGCGCAGTCGCGAGGGGACCGAGCGCGTCAAGCAGATCGTGCAGGATCTCCGAACGTTCTCGCGGATGGACCAGGCCGATCTGCAGATGGCCCAGCTGACCGACGAGATCGATCGCACGCTCGCGCTGATGGAGCCGCGCTTCAAGGGCTCGATCGAGGTCGTGCGCGACTACCGAGCGATTCCCGAGGTCCGTTGCTTTCCCGGACAGCTCAACCAGGTCTTCCTGAATCTCCTGATGAACGCCTGCGACGTGCTCGAAGAGGGCGGTACGATCACGATTCGAACACGACCGACGCCGGAGGGCGTGCGTCTCGAATTCGAGGACACCGGACCGGGAATTTCCGCCGAGGTCCGAAATCGCATCTTCGATCCCTTCTTTACGACGAAGGAGGTCGGCAAGGGCACGGGGCTCGGGCTCTCGCTCTCCCACGGCATCATCGAACGGCATGGCGGGCGGATCCAGATCCTGTCGCCGCCAGGACGCGGGGCGACCTTCCAGATCGATCTTCCGCTCGAAGCGCCGGAGCCGGATGCCAGCGAGGTCGATGGCGAGGACGTGTCCGCCTCACGGACTGCGAGTGCCGTTCGTCGAGCGTGACCCGATTGGACCCGGGGAATAGAATCCGGCGTGTCCGTTTCAGATCTTCGACCGCAGGAGTGAGCAGATCATGAAGCTCGGCCTCGTCGCCGGCTACTCGCCGGCCACCCTCTCGATACCGATGGACCTGATTCAGGAAGCCGAGCGAATCGGATTCTCGTCCGTCTGGACTGCCGAGGCGTGGGGATCGGATGCCGTATCGCCTGCCGCCTGGATCCTCGCTCAGACACGGACGATCGAGGTCGGTACGGCGATCATGCAGATGCCGGGTCGCACGCCGGCGATGACGGCCATGACTGCGATGACGCTCTATTCGCTCTCGCAGGGACGTTTCGTGCTCGGGCTCGGCCCGTCCGGGCCGCAGGTCGTCGAGGGTTGGCATGGTGTTGCCTACGGCCGGCCGCTCACGCGCACGAGAGAGTACGTCTCGATCATTCGCAAGATTCTCGAGCGCAAGGAGAAGCTCGTTCACGAGGGCTTCCACTACCAGATCCCCTACCGGGGAGAGGGGGCGACGGGGCTGGGGAAGCCACTCAAGAGCATTCTGCACGGAGACCCCGCGCTTCGGATCTATACGGCGTCGATCTCACCGGCGGGCATGGAATGCGCGGGTGAGGTCGCCGACGGCGTCTTTCCCGTCTGGATGAATCCCGAACGTTACGACCTCTTCGAGGAATCACTCGAGAGAGGATTCGCCAAGGCGGGTAACGGAAAATCGCTCGCCGATTTCGAGGTCGCGCCCTTTTGCACGGTCGTGCTGGGCGACGACGTCGAAAAGTGTCGCGTCCCCGTCAAGCAGCACCTGGCACTCTACGTCGGCGGCATGGGAGCGCGAGACAAGAACTTCTACAACGATTATGCGAAGCGCCTCGGCTACGAAGACGCGGCGGTCCGCATCCAGGATCTCTATCTCGACGGCAAGAAGGACGAGGCTGCGACCGCGGTGCCCGACGCGCTCGTCGACGACATCGCGCTCGTCGGACCTGCCGATCGCATCCGCGATCGCCTGCAGGCCTGGCGGGAAGCCGGACGCAGCGGGCACGTCGGGTCGCTCCTGGCGGGAACCGGCGACGTGCGGGCGCTTCGCCTGCTGGCCGAGGAAATCCTCTAGCCGACCGAGTCGATCGTCGGGCTCAGGCGTCCGCTTCGCAGTACTTCTGCAGCTGACGGAGGGTCGTGTCGACGTATTCGATCACGATCTTCTGGACCTCGAGTCGCGGCACGACTTCGCCGATCACGGCGATCGAATTGTGCGCGATGATCTTCATGCCGACCCGCGTGCGCGGGCCGCTCTCGTCTTCTTCCGCGTGCAGGGTGAGCGTCTGATCGAAGTGCATCGACCCGATCGTGATCCGACTGATCAACCGCTCACCGGCTTCTTCGCTCTGCACCTCTTCCTGCATGACCTGAGGCACGCCGCCGAAGCGGAAGCGCCAGCGCGTCTTGTGCGAACGACGATCGTCGTCGGGCGGCCGCCGCCGAGCGGTCGGCGATCGCGCACCGGACCGCGCCGCGCCCCTCGCTCCGTGTCTCGCCGGACGAACGGCGACTTCGCCGAGGATGCGTTCGTCCCAGATCGGACGCTCCGCGGGATCGGATAGACCGCGCCAGACGCGTTCACGTGGGGCGCCGATCGTGGTGGAGAGCGCAACGGTGATCAAATCGAGCGTCGCTCCTCGCGGGTTAGGATGCGGGCTCGGTTGGGCGCGGTCAAGCGCTACGGGTGGCGACGGGGCCCGTGCGCGACTGAGGGGGAGGCCCTCCGCGGGTCTTGCGATCGACCCCGATCGGCCGTCGATCGAATCGATCCGTCCCGCTCCCGCTACACGCGGTCGCGAGCCCGAGTCGGGTCGGGTTTCGAGTCGAGCGAGTCCGCTCCGACGACGCAGTTGCGACCGCTCTGCTTCGCGCGGTAGAGCGCCGCGTCCGCGTTCTCTACGACGGATGTCCAAGATTCGAAACGATCGAGATCGGACGGCTCGAGCGTCGTGTGTCCGATCGAGAGCGTGACGACGTCACTCGTCGTCGAATCCGGATGGGCGATCGCGGCTGCCTCCGCCTGCTGGCGGATCCGCTCCGCGACGTGGGCCGCGCCTGTCGCGTCGGTCTCCGGCAGGGCGATCAAGAACTCCTCGCCGCCGTAGCGAAAGACGAGGTCGACCGTGCGGACGGCATCGACCAGGATTCTCGCGATCGCCTTGATCGTCTGATCACCAGCGACGTGGCCGAGCGTATCGTTGAAGTTCTTGAAGTGATCGATGTCGACCAGGGCGATCGAGAATCGAGCGCCGTAGCGGACGCTCATGCCGTACAGCTCGTCGAGTCGCGTCGCGAGTGCGCGCCGATTGAGCAGTCCCGTGAGGCCGTCGCTCTGCGAGAGCTTTTCGAGCTCCTGATTCGCGAGCTGCAGCTCGGCCGTTCGCTTCATGACTTCGACCTCGAGCTCGCGTCCGCGCCGCTCGAGCGCGTTGTTCGTGGCGGCCTGCAGATGACCGAGGTCGACGATGCCGACGATTCGGCTCTCGCGGTCGACGATCGGGACGCGACGAAATCCGCTCTCGCGGAGCAGGTCCATCAATTGGCCCATCGTGGCGGACTCCCGCAGCGACTCGACGGGTCGGGTCATGACGTCGGCCGCGCAGGCATCACCGAGGCTGCGCGTCGTGTCTTCGTTCAGGCTGCGATGGAGCAGCGAGATCGTGTCGTGCTCGGTGATGATGCCGATCGGGATCCGATTTTCGCAGACCACGTAGGCGCTCACTTCCGCGGATTCCATCTCCGCGACGACTTCGTGGAGCTTCGTGCTCGCATCGCCGATCAGGACGTCGCGATCCATGAACTGCGAGACGGGTCGGTCGATCATGGAGTGCCGATTCCGTCAGGCTCTCGCCTGGAAGTGCATTCCCTTGCGCGGGCCCTCGCTTCGAGCGTAGGCTTCGATCGGCGGCGTCGAGCGGATCGAGGGCGCGCCCGGGCCAGCTTCGACTCGCGACGCGATGTCGTTTCCGTCTCCGTTCCCGTCTCCGTCTCGCTCGAGCGCGGGGGCTTGCGGCGGCGCGGCGCTCCGGATGCGTTCGGCTGCAGACGAGAGGGAGAGTCGTACGCCCGTCTCCTCCGAGGCGCCCGGTCGACGGGAAGCGCGGATGTGCGCTGTCGCAGTCGATTCCGAGAGGGTTCGGCTCGAATCCGCAGGTGCACGAGGGCGTGCCGCTCGTCGCGTGCTCGCGATCCCGAGGTCCTGTGCGAGGTGCAGGAGTCGATCGATTCCGCTGGCTTCCAATCCGTTCTCCCGGATCGTGCGCGCGACTCGTTTCGAGCGGCGATCCCATGCAACCCATCGCCCGCTGCGTGGGCGCCTTGAGCTGCCGCGTGTCGAATGGTCGAAAGGCCCGATGGGGTCTCGGCCGTTATGCGGAGTCTCGAGACGCGATCGACGCATGGAATGCGTCGATCGCAGTCGACAGGAGCTCGGGTCGATCGATGAGCACGTGGTGGCCGGCGTCGGGAATCTCGACGAGCCGGCCGTCGGGAATCTCGGCGACGAAGTCGATCGCGGCATCACGCGACAGCAACTCGCTCTCGGCGCCGCGAACGAGCAGGGTGGGACATCGCACGAGTGCGAGTGAAGGACGTGGTCGCGAAGGCAGGCCGAACCAGCCCGGGTCGAAGCGATAACCGAACCGCCCGTCGGACTCCCGGCGGACCGAATGCCCGGCGATTCGAGCCCGCAGCGTCTCACTCGCATGCCTCGATTCCGGCAGGAAGCGGAAGCGTTCGACCGCCTCGCGTCGGGTCGGATACGTTCGGTGCAGCGAGAGTGCCAGACGCGCACGACGCCCACTGCCCGGCGAGCTGCCGCGCGCGAGATCGACGAGGGCGAGCGATCGCGTTTCCGGATGACGACTGGCATGATCGAGCGCGACGGCGGCGCCCAACGAGTGCCCGAGCAGGTCGACGTCACCGCGCCCGATCTCCCC
This sequence comes from Myxococcota bacterium, assembly GCA_965223565.1. Classification (GTDB taxonomy): domain Bacteria; phylum Myxococcota_A; class UBA9160; order UBA9160; family UBA4427; genus UBA4427. The sequence goes on from CBDCWV010000018.1 coordinate 32,038, forward strand.
GATCAGATCCTCGAGATCGTCGCCGAAGGCGCCGACCTGCTTTCGTTCGGGGTAGGCCGATTCGCCATGGCCGCGGAAGTCGAGCGCGTAGAGCGGACGCCGCCTCGCCAGCGAGGGTGCCAGGTGATCCCACCAATGCGCGTTCGCACCGCCGCCGTGAAGTGCTACGAGCGGCGCCCGCGCGGGATCACGATCGGCCTCTTCGGGAAGCCATCTCAGACAATGCAGGCGGCCGACAGCCCGGGATTCGAAGAACAGTGACTGGGGTTCCGGGTTCATCGACGTCGAAGCGACCTCGGTCGGTGCCCGGCCGCTCTTCGTCGTCGCGAGCCGGAAGCGGGGGAGCCGCCGTCTGGAGCCCGAAATCGGGTGTTTCGGACGCGCGAGAGCATACGAAATTCTCTTGTAGTTCCAAAGGGATGGCCGAACTCACGAGACTTGACTCCAGATTGATTCGGTCCCGCGCGGCGGTTCGTGTCGGTTGGAACCGCAGAAGTAGAACGTCATCTCCTGGGCGAAGCCGTCGAGCCACGCGTCACGTGCGCGGCCGACGTGATTTCGGTGCGCGAACCGAAACGTTCGAAATCGGCCGCCAGAGGCCGAATGGCGTTGGTTTTCGATTGACAAGGTGTGCGAAACGTTTATGATCGCGCCGTTTCCGGGGGTTTCCCGGCATTTGGAGAGTTTTCGGGGGGTCCAGGCGAGCCAGACGGCGACGCATCGTGTGTCGCGACCTCGGTTGCCTGGCATTCAGTCTCGCGGGCGGACGAGCCGACCGACACTGACGCGAACGGTGTAACAGCCATCAGCGGTGTAACAGCCGTGAACAGTGTCAGCAGTGCGAACGTTGCGCGAGCGGTCAGACGGAGAGGAGGCCACGAATGGCGGCACGAAGGAAGAAGAAGGCAGCGAAGCGAAGGGGCAAGCCGGCCGAGCTGATCATTTCGAAGGCGCGCGTCAAGAACGCCGTCAAGAAGTGCAACGTCGGCGGCGAGTTCTACGGCGCACTCGACGACGCGGTTCGCGTCCTGATCAAGGAAGCCGAAGGCCGCGCCACGGGCAACAAGCGCAAGACGCTCAAGGCTGTCGATCTCTGATCGCCACATCACCGTAGCCGCGACCCGACCGCAGCAATCGCGCCCGTGACCCGCAGCGCTGAGATCATCCATGATGGTCGCGGCCGATGGGCCCACGGTGCGGTGCGGTGCGGTAGAAGGCAGACGGGACGGGAAGACAGCCGGTACGGTCGATGAAAGAGGGCCCGCCAGATTCGCTCTGGCGGGCCCTCTCGCGTCTGGCCTGTGCCGGTCGCCGGATCGCTCGAGCGTTTCGGCTCGTTGCGTTCGTTCGGTCAGTGCAAGAGGACGTCGCCCTCTTCGAGATCGTCCGACGCCGCGCTCGTGTCCGCCGACTCGAGCTCGATCGCGATCGAGGGGGGCAAGGCGGCCTCTCGATCGAGATTCGTACCGACGCGGAAGAGTCGCTCGATCGGGGCGCGACGGAGCGCTTCTTCGACGGCGAGGCCTCGCTCCGTTGCGATGTACTCGAGGCCGAGACTTGCGAATCGCGTCGCCTTGTCGATCGCGACTGGAAGCGTCTCCGGGTCTCCCAGGCCGAGCCTGTCGGCGACTGCGATGCGATTGGCGAGCGCGATCAGCGCGTACAAGACAGCGCTTCGCTCGTTCGCGTCGAGCAGACGAATCGCCCGGAAGAGCGCGCGTTCCGCGGAGCGTGTCTCGGGCAGCTCCGACATCCAGACTGGGAGAGCCCAGCTCTCGAGATCGAGCGCCCGGGGCTCGTCGTCGATCTCCGCGAGTCGATCCGGACGCAGGAATCCGTAGATGCGCATCGACGTATCCCAGGACGGAAAGCCGAGATCCTCGAGGCGACCCGTTCGCCAGCGCAACGCCCATTCCTCGTTCTCGCTGGGAAGCTCCTCTCGGACGGCCTGGATGATCCGGAAATAGAGCCAATAGTCACCCTGGAAGAGCGTATGGAGCAAGCGCAGCAGCGGCGCGAGATCGTCCTTCCGATTCTTGGCCACGAAATAGAACTGGCCTTCGAGCGTCTGGGCGCGGTCGGGAGGGGTCCAATCGGGATCCTCCTGCTCGCTCGGCTTGATATACACCTCGATGTGTCCGCGGAGATAGATCACGAGGAGCTCGGGATCCGTCGCGCGCGCCGAACGCAGGAGCGTCTCGTCCCCCGCTTCAGCGAGCGCGGAAAGCCAGGCGTCGAGACGGCTGGGATCGACGCGGAGCCCGGACCAGGCATCGAGGTCGAGCGAGGTGACGAGCTGTCGATCGCTCGCGAGCGGGAGCAGCCAGCCGGCATCCTCGAGCCCGATCGTGCGGCAGGTAAAGCAGAACTCGGCCTCGGGCATCAGCGGCACGATCGCTTCGGGCTCGGGCAGCAGGTCGAGCATCTGCCTTCGGATCGAGAGCGGCGCTTCGCAGAGGACGGTCGCCTGCTGCTCCGGCGGCAGGGCGGCGAGCTCCTTCTCGGCGGCCCTGCGGTCGTTCCGGGCCAGCTTGAGCAGGCGACGCGCCTCGGGGATGAATGCGCGGGGAAGCTCCATCCGGCGCAAGCTAGCCCGCATGCCGCATGGCTGCCGGTCGCGCGTTGGGGCCTATGGAGCCGGTCGCTCGGGATGGTCTAGCCTCCGACCCCGTGGACATCGATCACGTACGCAACAAGCTGGCGCGCCACGCACCCACGCCGGTCGACTCGAATGGCCACGAGCGGGCCTCGGTCGCGGTCGTCTTGCGTCCGGGCCGAGCCTCGGCGGAGATTCTCCTGATCGAGCGCGCGCTCTTCGACGGAGATCCCTGGTCGGGGCATATGGCCTTTCCCGGCGGACGCATGGAACGGGGCGACGATTCGACGCGGACGACGGCGGCGCGTGAGACCTACGAGGAGGTCGGAGTCGAGCTCTCGAATGCCGAATACCTGGGCCCCGTCGACGAGCTCGTGGGGAATCGGCGCGTCAGTCCGCGCCTGGTCGTGTCGGCGCACGCATTCCACCTGGCGGAGAGCCAGCAGTTCAGACTCGATCCGAGTGAGGTGCAGAACGCGTTCTGGTTTCCATTGGCGGAGCTTCACGAGCCGTCCCGCCAGGTCGAGCACGTGATTCCGGAGATTCCCGACGTGCGCTTCCCGGGGATCGTCGTCGGCGAGCCGGATCGACACGTGGTCTGGGGGCTCACCTTCCGATTCATCGAGCGGATGCTGCGTGTGATCGAACACCCCTTCGAGCGGCCCTGGGGCAACCTCTCTCACTTCGTCGATTCAGCGGGCGAGCCGCACCTCGACCCCGACTGAGACTCAGCGAGCGTTCACGAGGTCGCTTCGAAGCCTGCACAGGAACGCACGGGGAGCGGCGGATAGCGGACGAAGCGATCGTCCTCCTCCGCTCTCGCGCAACGCCAGAAGCTCGCACCGCGTCTCGTCGGCTGCTCGCGCAGGTGGATGCAATTCGCGCAGAGACCCGTCGCCGAGTCCTTGCCGGCCGAACGTGCATCAGCTCGGTCATCCAGCATTCGAGCAGTCTACCGCGAGCCGCCTACACTCGGGCGCCATGAGCTCGGACCGCATGGAACGTCTGCTGAAGCCCCTCGAGCCGATTCTCGAACGTGTCGATCGCTTGCTCGATCAGTTCGTCACGAAGCAACCCGGAAGCGACGTGTTCGAGGAGCACATGGCGTTCAGGTGGCGATCGAGTCGCGGATTCGGGCGCCTCGAGCCGATCGAGGCCGTCCTCGATTTCGACCTCGAACGGCTGATCGGCGTCGATCGCGCCATCGAGGCGCTCGATCGGAACACGCGTCAGCTGCTCGCCGGTCTGCCGTTCAACGATGTCCTGCTCCACGGCGAGCGAGGGACCGGGAAATCGTCCGCCGTGCGCGGGCTGCTGTCGCGTTATGCGAACGCGGGCTTGCGTGTGGTCGAGGTCGATCGGTCCGATCTCGCAGAGCTGCCCGCACTGCTCGCGATGCTGCGACACGGCACCCGGGAATCGCCGGACCGCTTTTCTTTCCTGGTCTTCTGCGACGATCTGTCATTCGGTTCGACCGAGCTCGGATTCCGCGAGCTGAAGGCCGCGCTCGAGGGTGGAATCGAGGCCCGTCCCGCGCGTGTCTGCGTCATCGCGACGAGCAACCGTCGACATCTTCTGCCCGAGACGATGGACGAGAATCGCGCGGCCTACGTCGATGCGAGCGGCGAGCTCCATCACGGCGAGGCGCTCGAGGAGAAGCTCGCACTCGCCGATCGCTTCGGGCTCGTATTGGGATTCTACGCCTGCGACCAGCCGACCTATCTCGAGATCGTGTCGGATTGTCTGCAGCAGGCAGGCATCGAGGACCTCGGCGAAATCGGCCGAGAAGCCGCTCTTCGCTACGCGCTCGAGCGGGGTAGCCGATCCGGACGCATCGCACGCCAGTTCGCGAACGAGTGGATCGGTCGGATTCGTCTCGGTGAGAAGCCCGAATGAGCTCGTGATCAGATGACCGAGAGCTCCCGCCCCACCCTGGCGATCGCGCCGAGGGCCTGGTCGAGGTGCTCGCGCGTATGTGTGGCCATGTAGGACGTTCGGATCACGCCGTGGCCGGGCGGGACGGCAGGCGTCACGACGGCGTTCACGAATACGCCCTCCTCCTGGAGCCGACTCGCCATCCGATAGGTGGCGGCGTCTTCGCCGATCAACAACGGGATGACGGGCGATTGCGAGCCGCAGGTCTCGAAGCCTAGATCTTCGAGCTCGCGCTTCATGTAGTTCGTGTTGTCCCAGAGCTGCTTGCGGCGTTCGGGCTCGCTCTCGATGATGTCGAGCGCGGCTTCCACCGCGGCGGCCGATCCTGGTGGTATGGCCGCCGTGAAGATCTGAGCGCGGGCATTGTGTTTGATGTAGTCGATGATCACGGCGTCGCCGGCGACGAAGCCGCCGACGGTTGCAAGTGATTTCGAGAAGGTGCCCATCACGAGGTCGACCTCGCCTTCGACACCGAAATGTTCGGCGACGCCGCGACCGCGATCGCCGAAGACGCCGAGCGAATGGGCTTCGTCGACGAAGAGCCCCGCGTCGTAGCGCTTCTTGTGTCTCACGATCTCGGGGAGCGGTGCTATGTCGCCTTCCATCGAGAAGACGCCATCGACGACGATCAGCTTGCCCTTGTCGACGCCCACGTGACGCAGCTTCTTTTCGAGATCGTCCGGGTCGCTATGTCGGAATTTGAGGGATTTGCCGAAGCCGAGTCGGGCGCCGTCGATGATCGAGGCGTGATCCATGTTGTCGAGAATCGCCACGTCGTGTCGGCCCAGCAGGCAGGACAGCACGCCGACGTTCACGCCGTAGCCGGTCGAAAAGACGAGTGCGGCTTCGCGCTTCATGAAATCGGCCAGCCGCGCCTCGAGGTGGTTGTGGAGATCGAGCGTGCCGTTCAGGAGTCGCGATCCCGCGCAACCGGTCCCGTATTTCTCGGTCGCCGCGATCGCGGCCTCCTTCACCTTCGGGTGACTGGTGAGGCCCAGGTAGTTGTTCGACCCCAACATGACGACCTTCTGACCGTTCATCGTGACGACCGGGTCCTGGGCCGAGCCGATCTCGCGGTACATGAGATAGACACCGGCATCGCGGCAGTCCTGTGCCCGCGTGAAATCTCGGCATTTCTGGAAGACGTCCACGAATCGTTCCTCCCGGTCCGGGCTTCGGCAGAGCGGCGCGAAGCCAATCACTCGCATCAGGTGATCCGGACCGCGACGCCGCGGGCCGCGAGCACGTGCCTGCGGGTCCGCGACGGATCAGTCCGTTCTGTGAGTGTGTTGCCGTTGGCCAGCGGTACCTGATAACCGGCTCGGGATGACACGGGGCGTCTGTCGAAGGTCCCCAGTCAAACGAATCGGGTGCGATGGGACGCGATAATTGGGGGGCGAGTCCTGGGGCCAGTCGGGGTGCGGTGGTTTCGACCAGCCGCGCTTCTCGAACGGGCCGCTAGCCTACCCCACTCGATCTCGTCGTGTCATCCGAGATTCGCTCGATTAGTAGTGAAAATACTACATTCTGATCGTGGGGTGTAGCGGCGGTCTCGTCTGTTCGCGCCGTGCCGGCCGCGGAGCGAGGAAGCGACGCGACCTGGCCTCAGCCGCAATCAGCTAGGCTTGGCCAGGAACGAGCGAGCCGAAGGTGGGTGGGCGCCGGCAGCAATCCGAGACCCTCTGGGGCTTCGCAGATCGCCCGAATCCGGGCCGGTCGCTCGCCGTGTGGATCTCGGATCGAGGAGATGCAGATGAGGGCGGTTCTTCTCGTGCTCTCGGCGGTCTGGTGCCTGGGGGTCGCTCCGCCCACCCAGGCAGAGCCAGCCGCGACGCGGGCGGCCGACGGCGGCGCGATCTCCGCGGACGAGGTGGAGGACATCGAGCCCGATCCCCTCTTCGACGATCTCTTCGACGAGGAGTTCGACGTGCCACCGACGGGCTATCCGGACCCGCTCGAGTCCACGAACCGTGGGGTCTTCGCGTTCAATCGCCAGGTCGATCGCTGGATTCTCGATCCGGTCACCAAGGCCTATCGCTGGGCCGTGCCGAAGCCGGCACGGGATGCGATCGCCCGGGTCTTCACGAATCTCGGGTCGACGAAGACGCTCGTGAACGATTTTCTGCAGCTCGAGTGGACCGATGCAGGCGTGACTGGGAGCCGGCTCGTGATCAATTCGAGCCTGGGAATCGCCGGTCTATTCGATGTTGCCGAGATGATGGGTCTCGAGGGTCACGAGTCGGATTTCGGCCAGACGCTCGCCCTCGCCGGTACGCCGAGTGGGCCCTACGTCGTGCTGCCCGTGCTGGGACCGGCGAACGTGCGCGACGGGGTCGGTACGGTCGTCGACGGCTTCTTCCAGCCGACGTACTACATCCTCGGTCCCTCGAATCTCCTGCTCGGTCCGACCGAGATCCTGCTCTACAGCGGTGGCTCCGGCCTCAGCACGCGCGATCGTCACTACCTCGAGCTGAAGGCGCTCGAGGACAGCAGCGTCGATTTCTATGCGGCGCTACGCAGCGGCTACTACCAGGATCGGGTGGACGAAATCTGGAGCCGGCGCGACGACCACCGCACGACCCAGGAACCCCACCTCGACGACGACTGACCGCGCCGGACGCCCAGGCAGGCGTGCGCCACGCCCGCAATCGAGCGCCCGCGGCCCGCGGCTGCGTCGCACCCGCAATCGAGCGACTGCTTCAGCCGTCCGCCAGGCCCTTGCTCTTCAGGTCGGCGATCTTCGTCTCGATCGACGCGAGCAGCTGCTCGAAGCCCTCCCGCTTGAGTGCCGAGCTGTACTCGGAGCGACGGAGCGCGAGCTCGCTGACCGTTCCGTTCAGGTAGACGTCGATCACGCGCCAGACACCGTCCTTCTCGATCAGACGGTAGTTGAGCTGGACGTCGTCATCGTCGGGCACCTCGATCTTCGTGAGCACGACGCGGGTTCCACGAGCCGCGTCCTCGACGCCGAGCGTGACGAATCTCTCGCCCGTAAAGCCCGTGAATCGACCGGCGTAGTTGGCGGTCGTGAAGCGTGCGAAGGTCTCCGACCAGCGCAGCTTCTCCTCGTCGGAGAGCTTCTTCCAGTGGCGGCCGACGGTCTTGCTCGCCATGAAGTCGAGGTCGAAGGATTCCGACATCAATGGGCCCAGGCGATCGATGCGACCCTGGAAGCCCAGGCTCTCGGCCTCCTTCATGATGTCGAGCAACCCCGCGTGAAAAGCCTCGACCGCCGCGACCGGGCCGTTCGTGGTGGCGTCGGTGGCTGCGTCGGTCGTGGCTGCGTCGGTCGTGGCTGCGTCGGTGTTGGCGCTTTCGGCTTCGGGCGTCGCCGCGGTCTCGCCGGCGACGTCCTCCGCGTTGGCAGACGGAATCGGCAGAGGCAGGCAGATCGCGAACGCGAGCAGGCCAGCGATCGCGAGAGGGAAGGATCGACCCCGGACCGGTTTCATCAACATCGTGGTCTCGCTTCTTGTTTGTTCACTTGATGCCGTCGATGCACTCGTTCGACGCTCGATTCGGCCGCGGGTGCTCTTCAGCCTCGGGCCTGTCGGTCGCTCGCGCTCGCCGACCGCGGGCGTCCTCTGGCCGGGGCTTCCCTCGGCTGTCGGACCGATCGGCCTCGGCCGGCGATTCGCCGCCCTGGAACCGCTCGCCTTCAGAATGCCGCTACGACCTGGCTGGTCTTCTGGGGGTGGGAAACCATCGCCTTCATCGCGTCGCCAAAGCGTAGCAGCCCATGATCTGTGTCACAGTTTCCGGGATGGTTTCGGCTATGTGCGCACCCCTCGCCTCGGTCGATCGATGCGATTCGCGAGACACACCCCTGGGTATCGAGGCCTGCCGTCCGAGATTCCGTTGGAGAGCCTCGATCGCTTCGAAGCGCACGAAGCGCTGTCCCGAGGTGGGTGTCTCGAATCCCGGGTCGGGTTCCAGGCTTGAATCGGGAGCCGGGCGGACGCGCGCGTGCGGTCGGAACCGGCGTTGAGCGACGACGCCCAACGAACGTTCGAGCAGCGACTCGGTCGTCGTGTCGCCGTCTGGGTACGGCTCTCCGCACGGCGCCGAATCGGCGTGCTCTGGCTCGCTCTCGCGGTCTTCTGCGCGGCGGCGTTCACGACCTTCGACCGCCTGGGAATCCGTTCCGAGACCGAGGCGTTGTTTCCAGAGACGCTTCCCTTCCGGGTGCGGGATGCACGCTTTCTGGCGCGTTTTCCGATGCTCGCGGAGAACATCTCGATCGTGATCGACGGACCGGGCGCCGAGCCGACGCGCGACGCGACGCTCGAGCTCGCTCGGCGACTCGAGGCCGATCACGCCCTCTTTCCCTACGTCCACCTGGCGCAATCCCCTTTTCTGGAAGAGAACGCGTTGCTCTTCCTCTCGCTCGATGAGCTCGATTCGCTGGTGGATCGTTTCGCTCGTCTGCAGCCAATTCTGGGCGTGCTGGCTCGCGATCCGAGCCTGACTGGCTTCGCAGATCAGCTGCGCCGCGCACTCGAAGCCTCGCGACACGATCCAGACGATCGCGCCGCGATCGATCTCGAGCGCTTCCTCGCACGATTCGACCACGCGCTTCGCGCAAGTCTCGAGGTGCCACGTCCGGCAGACGAGCCGGCAGGCGTCGCGCCCGCACCGGACGCCCTGCGAGACCCGGTGTCGATCGACTGGTCGGATTTCGTCGCTGCCGATTCCGACTACGAAGCGCGCGACACAGACGCGGCGGAGCATGTCGCCACGCGTGACCTTCGGCGGATCATCCAGGTGCAGCCCACGCTCGACTACGCTGCACTCGCGGCCGCCGAGGAACCGATCGAGCGGATTCGCGCGCATGCCCGGGAGCTCGGTATCACACCCGAGCGCGGCTTTCGCCTCGGACTCACGGGCGACATGGTGCTCAATCTCGATGAGATGCGCCTGTTGCGAAGCCAGGTCGGCGGCGCCGGTCTGCTCTCCCTCTGCGTCGTCGCGATCCTGCTGCAGGCCGGCCTGCGATCGACGCGCCTCGTCGTCGCGACGGTCGTCTCGTTGCTCTTCGGGCTCGTCGTGACTGCGGGCTTCGCCTCTCTCGCGATCGGCCACCTCAACATGATCTCGGTCGCGTTCGCCGTTCTCTTCATCGGCCTCGCCGTCGATTTCGGGATCCACCTCTGCATGCGGTTCCAGGAGCTGCGGGTCGAGGGGGCCGGGCCCGAGGCCGCCCTCGTCGAAGCTGCACACAGCGTCGGAAGTAGCCTCTTGCTCTGCGCGGTCACGACCGCCGTCGGCTTCTTCGCCTTCGTTCCGACCGAGTTCGTCGGCGTCGCCGAGCTCGGCGTGATCGCAGGCGTCGGAATGTTCATCGGCGCCTTCGCAAGCCTGACGATCCTGCCTGCGCTCCTGATCGGTGACGCACGCGATGCGCCGTCGGTGGCGCAGCGGCCGCGGCTCACGATGCCGAATTGGCCGAGTGACTACGCGCCGTGGGTCGGATCGTTTGCGGCGCTGCTCTTCGTCTTCTCGGCGACGCAGCTCCCTCGACTTCGTTTCGATCCGAATCCTCTGAACGTGCGGGACCCCGCGGCGCCATCGGTTCGTGTCTATCGGGATCTCCTGGCCGACAGCGCGCAATCGCCCTGGTCGCTCGAATACCTGGCCGAATCGGCCGCTCAGGCAGAGGCGATCGCGCGCCGATTCGAAGCGCTGCCCGAAGTCGATTCGACACGTCGTCTCGCCGATTTCGTTCCGGACGACCAGGATCAGAAGCTCGCTGCGATCGAAGAGCTCGCCTACTACGTCGATTGGCAGGCGATCGATCGGCGGACGACGTCCGCCCATCGACCGGCCGCTCGAATCGCCGAGTCGATTCGCGCGCTCGAAAGGCTGCAGGCGGAGCTCGAGCGTGTCGCTCGAGCGCGACCGACGCGGCCGGGGGAACCCGCCGCGCGAAATGCGATCGGGACCATCGCGGGCCACGCGGCGGAGGCGCTGGCGTCGCTGCTCGAGCGGCTGGCGGAGACGTCGCCGGCGCTCCGCGCGCGCACGCTCGACTCACTCGAGCGACGCCTGCTGGGGAACTTCGAAGACGTACGTGCCGGAATCGATCGGGTGCTGCGTGCACGTTCCTTTACGGCTCCGGATCTTCCCGCGAGCCTGCGGGCCGCCCGTGTCTCGCGTTCGGGCGAGCATCGGGTCGAGATCCTGGCCGCGGAAGATCTGACTCGGCCCGGCGCCCTCGCGCGTTTCGTCGACGCCGCGACGCGCATCACTCCCGAGCTGGCCGGGCCGGCGATGCGCATCCACGCTTCTGCGCAGGCCGTCTCGGGCGCACTCGAGCGGGCGATTGCCGCCGCGGTCGTCGTGATCCTGCTCTTGTTGTCCCTTCTCTGGCGGCGCGCGAGTGACGTCGTGCTCGTGATGCTGCCGCTCGGTTGGGCCGGCTGCATGACGGGGGCATCGATGGTCGTGGCCGGGATCCCGTTCAACTTCGCCGATGTGATCGTGCTGCCACTACTGCTCGGCATCGGTGTCGACAGCGGGATCCATCTCGTCCATCGCGCCCGCATCCGTACCGATCCGTCGGAGCCCCTGCTCGCCACGAGCACGGCCAGGGCGGTCGTCTTCAGCGCATTCACGACGATCGCGAGCTTCGGAACCCTCGCGCTCGTTCCGCACCAGGGCATGGCGAGTCTCGGCCGATTGCTCGTGATCGGTGTCGGCTGGACGGTCGTCGCGAACCTCGTGCTGTTGCCGGCGCTGCTCGCTCTGCGCGAGCGTCGTACCTGATGTCGAGCGATCCCCTCTTCTCGCTTGACGCCGGTGCAGCCTTGCTGGTCCTGCTGGCAGCGCTGCTTCACGCCGTCTGGAACGCACTCGCGAAGTCGAGTGATGATCCCTTCGTCAACCTCGCCGTCGTCACGTCGACGGGTGGAATCGTAGCCCTGCCCTTCCTTTTCATATGGCCCTTGCCGAGTGGCGAAACCTGGAAATGGCTCTCGCTCTCTGCGGTCATCCATTATGTCTACCAGCTCGCGCTCGTCCGGATGTATCGCCTGGGAGACTTCGGTCAGGTCTATCCAATCGCCCGCGGCCTGGCGCCACTCGGTGTCGCGACACTCGCGGCGGCAACCGCGAACGAGCCGCTGGGAACGACGCGCCTGGTCGGATTGGTGCTCGCAGCGTGCGGGATCTTCGTGCTCGGTCGCCCCGATCCGAATCGCGTCTCGAGTCGCTCGGCCGTCGCGACCGCGCTCGCAACCGCCGGCCTGATCGGCCTCTACACCTACTCGGACGGACGTGGCGTGCGCAGTGCCGCGCTGCCGGAGCACTACATCGCCTGGTCCTTCGTGCTCGGATGCGTGCCGTTCGCGTCGACAGCGGCCCTCGTTCGCGGTCGCGCGGGCCTGATCGAGCTGAAGCGTGGGGGGCTGCGCGCGGTCGGCGGCGGCGTGATGGCGACGCTCGGCTACGCGATCGCACTCTGGGCGATGGCGCGGGCGCCGATGGCGGCGGTCGCTTCGTTGCGAGAGGCGAGTGTCTTGTTCGGCGCGATGATTGGCGGGTACGTGCTGGGGGAGCCTTTTGGGCGGCGTCGAGTCGTTGCTGCGGCCGGACTCGCCTGCGGTCTCTTCCTGGTTCAGCTCAATAGCCGTGGAGCGTAGAATGTTCCTGGCACGTGTCGTGCGATGTCGGTTTTCATGCCGACCGTTTCCCGCTCGCGTCTGCCGCCCTTCTGTCCCAACCCGCGCTGCGATTCACGAAGAAATCCGGGCACTTGGCGCTACGTGAAGAAGGGCTTTTTCTGGCGCGATCGGGCGCCGCGGAAGATCCAGCGGTACCGCTGTACCCATTGCGGGCGTGCCTTCAGTTCTCAGACCTTCTCCGTCGACTACTGGCTTCGTCGCCCCGACCTGCTCGCCCCCGTCTTTCATCGCCTCGTGTCCTGCTCCGGCTTCCGGCAGATCGCCCGGGAGTTCGGCGTCTCCCACTCGACCATCCGCGGCCTGAGTGACCGACTCGGCCGGCACTGTCTGCTCTTCCACGAGCAGCAACGCCCCCGCACGGCTCCCGCCGAGCCCCTCGTCCTGGACGGCTTCCGCACCTTCGAACACAGCCAGTACTGGCCGATGGATCTGAACCTCGTCGTCGGCCCCTCGCTCTTCGTCTACGCCTTCAACGATGCCGAGCTGCGCCGAAGCGGCACGATGCGCCCGAAGCAGCGGGCGCGACGCAGCGAGCTCGAGGCGAAGTTCGGCCGGCCCGATCCCCGCGCTACGCAGAAGCAGGTGGAGCAGCTACTCCGCCGGGTGGTTCCCCCCCGGGCCGACGTGGTGCTGCGCTCGGACGAGCACCCGGCCTACCCCCGCGCGATCGCGCGCCTGAAGGACCGCGCGTTCGTTCATGAGCAGACGTCGTCGAAGGTGGCGCGTACGACGACGAACCCGCTGTTTCCGGTGAACCTGTCCGACGTGTTGCTGCGGCACTCGAGCGCGAATCACAAGCGGGAGACGATCGCGTTCTCGAAGCGGCGGCAATCCATCCTGTACCGGGCGGCGATCTGGACCGTGTGGCGCAACTACATGAAGGATCGTTCGGAAAACGTGAAACGGGGGACGCCGGCCCAGGCGTTGGGGCTGGCGAGGCGGGCGCTCGGGCTGGGGACGATTCTGTCGGCGCGGTTGTTTCCGGATCGATTCGTGCTCTCGCGCTGGCAGTCGGATTGCTATTTCGGGCGCATCCCGACGCGAGCGATCGAGCGCTGCGTTCCCCATGCAGCGAGGTATGCCGGATAGAGGGAGATCGGCGCGTCGTCGCCGGGCGGCGGCGACGGCTCCGACGAAAACAGGCACAATCTACGGTCCACGTCAAAGGGATGACAGCGACTATTGTTTCTGGAATGACGCCTCGCCCCCCCGCCCCAAACGACCTCCCAAACCCAGCCCTCGAGCGAATCGACCTCGATCTCGAGGCACGGATCGCCGAGCTGGTCGAGCTGGCTCGAATTCCCAGCGTGTCGGCCCCTGGTTTTCCCGCACGGGAGGTCGAGCGCTCGGCCGAGGCCGTCGCGCGATTGCTCTCGGCTTCGGGCTTCGAGCAGGCGCGCGTCGTCACGCTTGCTGGGGCCCATCCCTACGTGTTGGGCGAGTGGCTGGGCGCCGGGGCTGATGCGCCGACGCTGCTGCTCTACGCCCATCACGACGTCCAGCCGCCGGGACGCGAGTCGCATTGGCGCTCGCCTGCGTTCGAGCCGACGCGCATCGAGACCGAGGGAGAGGCGGGACGACTCTACGGTCGCGGCGTCGTCGACGACAAGGCGGGCGTCGTGGTCTTCGCCGGGGCGCTCCGCGCCTGGCTCGAGAGTGGCACACCGCCGCCGGTCAACCTCAAGATCGTCGTCGAAGGCGAGGAGGAGATCGGCTCGACCCACCTCGCGGAATTCCTGCGCGCCCATCACGAGCGACTACAGGCGGACGTGCTCGTGTTGTCGGATACGGCGAATCTCGCGACGGGTCTGCCGTCGATCACGACGAGTCTGCGCGGTATCCTGAACGTCGACGTACGGGTCCGTGCACTCGACCATCCGGTGCACAGCGGCATGTGGGGTGGACCCGTCCCCGACGCGACGAGTGCACTCGCACGCGTGCTCGGGCGGCTCTTCGATACGAACGGCGGCGTCGCCATTCCGGGCTTCGACGACGACGTCCCGGCGCTGTCCGATTCCGCGCGTGCGCGACTCCTCGACCTACCGATCGACGAGGCCGGGTTTCGCTCCGACGTCGGACTGGTGTCGTCCGCGCGTCTGCTCGCGCGTGGTCATGAGATCTATGATCGAATCTGGAATCGTCCGGCGCTCTCGATCATCGCACTCGAGGGCATGCCACTCGCCGAAGCCGGCAACCAGCTGATCGCCGAGGCGGCGGCTCGTGTAGGCGTGCGGATCGCTCCGGGTCAGGATCCACTCGCGATGCGCGATCGCGTGGTCTCGTTTCTCGAAGCCGATCCGCCCTGGGGCGTCGAGCTCGACGTCGAGGTCGAAGCGGTCGTCGCGGGCTGGCGAACGGAGCCGACCGGTTCGGCTTTCGCCGCCGCCGAGCGTGCCCTGCGTGAGGGCTACGGCCGAGAGCCTGTCTATATCGGTTGCGGCGGCGGTATTCCCTTCGTGGCTCCCTTCGTAGAGGTGCTGGGCGGGGTGCCGGCGCTGCTGTTGGGGCTCGAGGATCCGATCTGCAATGCACATGGCGAGAACGAGAGTCTCGACCTGGCGGATTTTCGCAGGGCGATGCGCGCCGCCGCGTTGCTCTTCTCCGAAATCGTTCAGTGATTCATCACGACATCGGACTCGCGATCGCGTCGTAGCGATCGAACGTTGATCGGTCGATGCAGCACCCCGCCGGTGGTCCAGGTGCTGCGCTAAGTTGCGATCGCCCCGCGAATCACGGAGAACGACTGCATGCCCGCTATCGAAACGACCGCGACCCTCGTGCGCGAGACCTACGGACGGCTGCACGAACAGCTCGACGTGATTCGCGATCGGCTCGGTCGTCCGCTGACCTATGCGGAGAAGGTCCTGCTGGGTCACCTCGACGATCCGAAGGGACAGGAGCTCGTTCCCGGCGACTCTTATCTACTGCTGCGCCCGGATCGCGTCGCGATGCAGGATGCGACGGCGCAGATGGCGCTGTTGCAGTTCATGCAGGCGGGAAGAGACGAGACGGCTGTGCCGACGACGGTGCATTGTGACCATCTGATCCAGGCCTATCAGGGTGCGGACGCAGACATGCGCACGGCGCGTACCACGAACGCCGAGGTCTACAAGTTCCTGCGCAGCTCTTCGGCACGCTATGGCATCGGATTCTGGGGACCCGGCGCGGGCATCATCCATCAGGTCGTGCTCGAGAAGTACGCGTTTCCGGGCGGGATGATGATCGGGACCGATTCGCATACGCCGAATGCCGGCGGCCTCGGCATGTTCGCCTGCGGCGTCGGAGGTGCCGACGCCGTCGACGTGATGGCGGGCTTTCCCTGGGAGGTGCTCTACCCCAAGCTCGTGGGCGTCCATCTCACGGGCCAGCTCTCCGGCTGGTCGGCGCCGAAGGACGTGATCCTCAAGGTCTGCGATCTGCTGACGGTCAAGGGAGGAACGAACCGCGTCGTAGAGTATTTCGGAGAAGGTGTTTCGACACTCTCGTGTACGGGTAAGGGTACGATCACGAACATGGGTGCGGAGCTCGGCGCGACGACGTCGATCTTTCCCTATGACGAGCGGATGGCGACCTATCTCAAGGCGACCGAACGCAGCGAGCTCGCCGACCTCGCGAACGAGCACCGCGCGCTCCTGACGCCCGATCCAGACGTCATCGCGAATCCCGACGGCTATTTCGACGAGATCATCGAGATCGATCTCTCGACGCTCGAGCCGCATATCGTCGGTCCCCACACGCCCGATCTCGCCCGCCCGATCTCGCGGATGGCCTCGGATGCCAAGGCGAACGACTACCCACTCGAGCTCTCCTCCTGTCTGATCGGGAGCTGCACGAACTCGTCCTACGAGGATTTCTCGCGCGCCGCCGACGTCGCCGAGCAGGCGGCCCGACAGGGTGCCAAGGTGAAGACGACCCTTTGGTGTACGCCGGGCTCCGAGCAGGTCGACGAGACGGTCAGCCGGGACGGACAACGCGAGGCGCTCGAGTCGATCGGAGCGATCGTGCTCGCGAACGCCTGCGGCCCGTGTATCGGTCAATGGAAGCGCGACGACATCCAGCCGGGTGAGGTCAATTCGATCCTCAGCTCCTTCAACCGCAACTTCCCGAAGCGCAACGACGGAAACCCTGCGACCCTGTCGTTCATCGGCAGTCCGGAGATCTGCGTCGCGTACGCCCTCGCCGGTACGCTCGACTTCGATCCCATGACCGACGAGGTCGAGAGCGCCGACGGCAAGCGGTTCAAGCTCGAGCCGCCTGGGCCGGCGCCCGAGATCCCGGACAGGGGCTTCGTGATCAGCTTCGCGGGCTACGAGGAGCCGCCGCCGCTCGCCGAGCGCGCTGCCGTGGCGGTGGAGGTCGATCCCGCGAGCGAACGGATCCAGCTGCTCGAGCCCTTCGCGGCCTGGGACGGCCAGGATTACGAACGCGTGCCGCTGCTGCTGAAGGCCAAGGGCAAGTGCACGACGGATCACATCTCGATGGCGGGACCGTGGCTCAAGTTCCGCGGCCACCTCGACAACATCTCGGACAATCTCTTTCTCGGTGCCGTCAACGCGTTCACCGCGGAGGCGGGCTCTGGACGCAATCTGGAGTCGGGCGAGACGGGGCAGGCGTTCCCCGCGATCGCGCGTGACTACAAGGCGCGCGGCCTCCGGTGGGTGGTCGCCGGCGACGAGAACTATGGCGAGGGGTCGAGTCGCGAGCACGCGGCGATGGAGCCCAGACATCTCGGTTGCGCGGCCGTGATCGTGCGGAGCTTCGCGCGGATCCACGAATCGAATCTCAAGAAGCAGGGCGTATTGCCGCTCACGTTCGTCGATCCCGCCGACTACGACAAGATCGCCGAGACGGATCGGATCTCGATTCTCGGACTCGCCGATCTCGCGCCGGATCGGCCCGTCGACGTGATCGCCCATCACGAGGATGGGAGCGAAGATCGATTCCGGGTCGCCCACACGCTCAACGACGAGCAGATCGAGTGGTTCCGCGCGGGCTCGGCGCTCAATCTGCTTCGGGCCGCGGCCGCGCACTGACCGCGTGCGGGGACCGGGGCCCGGCCCTCGCGGCGAATGCGATCGGGTACCGTGACCGCGTGCCTCCCGACCTGCTGATCCTGAATCCCGCGAGCGCGGCCGGTGCGACGGGTCGTCGCCGCCAGCAGATCGTGCGTGCGGTCGAGCGGCGCTTCGGACCCCTCGTCGTCGAGGAGACCGGTGCGCCGGGAGATGCCACGCGTCTCGCGCGCCAGGCGACCCTGCGCGGAGTCGAGCGGATCTTCGTGGCAGGCGGAGACGGGACGGCGAGCGAGATCGCGGGCGGCATCCTCGACGCGCGTGATGCCGTTCGCGTGGGCGCCCTGCCGACCCCGCGTGCGCGACCGCTTCTCTGTCTCCTGCCACTGGGATCGGGTCGGGACCTGGCGCGCTCCCTCGGTCTGCCGGGTGCGCTCGATCGTGCGCTCGACCTGTTCGCCGAGGCTGGCGAGCGTCGGATCGACGCGGGACGGGTCGAGTTCTTCGATCACGAGGGCCATACCCGTCGGCGGTATTTCGTGAACGAGGCGAGCGCCGGTCTGTCCGCCTCGACGGTCGCGCGCGTCGGTCGTGTGGCCAAGCGAGTCGGTCCGAGAATCGGCTTCGGGCTCGGTGCGATCGCCGCGATCCTCTCACACCGACCGATCGAGGCAGCGGTCGAGATCGATGGCAAACGCGTTCACGAGGGTGCGTTCTCGCTCGTCGTGATCGCGAATGGATGTTATTTCGGGGCGGGCATGCGCGTCGCTCCCCGCGCGCGCCTCGACGACGGTCGACTCGAGCTGATCCTGGTGAAGGGCCTCTCCGTGCCACGTCTTCTCGTGAATCTCCCCCGTCTCTATCTCGGGCGTCACGCTGGACATCCCCGGGTCTCGTTCCACGCGGCGCGAACCGTCGCCCTCCTGCCGAAGGAGACCGACGCGCCGATCGAGCTCGACGGAGAAGCCGTCGGTCGACTCCCGCTTCGGGCAGAGGTGTTGCCCGGTGTCCTACGCGTATGCGCGCCAACGCCCGAGCACGTCGAGCGACCCGCGTCGCGGCCGCGATGACCGGCCTCGAGCGGCGGCTCTTCGAAACGCTCCGCTCGCGATGTGCCGAGGTCACGCGTTGCGCGCGCTTCGTACGAATCGACGACGCCGGATTGACGGCCTTCGCCGAGTCGCTCGTGCGTCGATTCGACTCCGACGCCGGAGATACGGGCGATCTCGACCCGGCGCATGACTTCGAAGGGGACGACGAGGTGCGTCTCGCCTTCGCGCTCCTGCTCGACGCGATCAACTTCGGTTCGGGTTGGTTTCCCGTGCTCGCGAAGCCGGAGGGGCTCTCGGGCTATCGGACGGTTGCAACCGCCTGTAAGCAACGTTTCGAAGCGCGCGGCAGTCCCTCCGGCGCCGAGCTGCGCGGGACGACGACGCGGTCGATGGCCGAGCTGATCGGCCAGGACGATTCGCATCCGGAGGTGCGCGAGCTGATGGCGCTCTTCGCGCGAGCCTGGCGGGATTTCGGAGAATGGCTCGGCGCGACGTATGCAGATCGCTACCCATCCGTCGTCGAGGCTGCCGATCATTCGGCGGAGCGGCTCGTCCACAGCCTGGCCGCGATGCCGCTCTACCGGGACGTCGCACGCTACGACGGGCTCGAAATCCCCTTCTACAAGCGTGCCCAGATCACGGCGGCCGATCTCCACCGCACCTTCGGCTCGGCCCCGACCTCGAGCGGCTACGCCTACGGTCGCTTCGACGATCTCGACCGACTGACACTCTTCGCGGACAATCTGGTGCCGCATGTCCTGCGCTGTCGCGGTGTGCTCGTCTACGACGCGGATCTCCTCCGTCGCATCGAGGCGGGGCGACACCTCCTCTCCGGCTCGCGCGAGGAGATCGAGATCCGCGCAGTCGCGCTCGAAGCGGTCGAACGACTCGTCGCGCGGCTCGCGGCGCTCGGGGTCCCGACGACGGCGTACGCCCTCGACGGCCTGCTCTGGAACGCAGGCCAGGCCCGTGAGATCAAGCAGCACCCGCGCCATCGGACGCGGACGTCCTTCTATTGACGACGATCGATGACGGGTGTCTCTCTACGAGCGACGGGCACTGGACGGGCGCGCCGCGATGTACGAGGTCGCGGGGTCTTCGCGCAGGTCTGGGTGCCCCGTTTGCGCCTGCTGCGAGCGAGCTAGCGTGAGCCGATGCGCCTGTTCGACGCGAATTTCTGGATCGTGCTCGGGTTGCTGGTCGCGCTCTCCGGTCTGGCGATCGGGCGCGGCGGAATGCCCTTCGCGATCGATGCGCTCGGCGCGGGGACGCGGCTCTTCCTGCGCTTCGGGCTCGTCATCTTCCTCTCCTTCCTGGTGGCCGGGATGGCGGAGGCGCTGGTTCCCCGGGAGTGGGTCTCGTCGCTGCTGGGACGAGAGTCGGGCTGGCGCGGACTGCTGCTGGCGACGGCTGCCGGTGCGATCACGCCGGCCGGCCCCTTCGTCTCGATGCCGCTGGCTGCCGGTCTGCTCCGCTCGGGAGCGACGCTGCCGACGGTCATCACGTTCCTGTCCGCCTGGGGGCTGCTCGCCGTCCATCGGCTCTTCGCCTGGGAGATCCCGATCCTGGGCGCCTCCGTCGCGCTCACCCGCTGGCTGCTCTGTCTCGGATTACCCTTCTTGGTGGGCGGTCTGGCCCGCCTGCTCTTGCGCGACGGCTGAGACCGCGGCGTCCCGAGCTCTCGATCCACGCCTCACGCCCCCTGCAACCAGGTCGTTCAGTGTTCGCGTGAGCGCGGCGAGGTGGTTCTCGGGCAGCGCGTGTCGCGCCAGCTCGAGGCGTAGCGTCTCCTCTGTGGCGACGTGCGATCCCTGGGCTGCGACGACGAGCCGAGCGATTCTCTCGCCGAGGAAGCTGAGGGCCGGCCTCAGCTCCTCCTCGAGCCGGGTCGCGGCGGCTCGAGCCCCGCGTCCATCAGGCCCCGAAGCGCGTCGGCTCGGGTCTTCGGGGTGATTGTCGGCGTCGCGCTCGAGCGCTTCCGGGCGACGCGAGGCCTGGCGGGTCCACTCGCGTTGGATCCACTTCGCGGCCTCGATCTGGGCGCGGTAGAAGGCGCGGACCGAGGCTCGGCTGGGCGCCGGCCTGCCCGCGTGGCGACTCTCGCTGTCGATCGCCGACCAGGCGGCAGCGAGCACGCGGCGTTCGCGGGTCGGGTCCTCGACCTCGCGTCCGAGCTCGAATTTGGCCTCGGCCACCGCGATCATCAATCCGAGTCGTTCATCGACGCTGGCGATCAGGGCAGCCCGAGGCGTGGCCGTGCGCGTCTCGGGCAGCCCGTGGCGCTCGCGGAGCTCGGAGAGCAGGCCGCCTGCCTCGGCCGCCAGCAGCCACGCGTCGAAGTCGCGGACCCGGCGTTCGGCCCCAGGCGGGAACCAGGCGGCCTTGCGATCTCGCGTGAGCGGTCCGATCGGGCGCAGCCCCGGCCTCGTCGCCTGCCAGCGAGGTGCCTCGAGCGTGTCGCTCAGGACGGCCCGAACCTCGGGGCGCTCGAGCTGCGCGAGCACGGCCGAATTGTCCGGAATCGCGTCGATCCGTGCCGCGCGGAAGCGGTCGCGCGCGACGCGTTCGAGGTGTCCGCCGGCGTTGACGGCGATCGTGTGGCCCGCCTGGTCGATGTCGGCTGCGGATCGGAAGGACGAGTTGGATTCGACGAGCAGCACGGCGCCACTGGTCGTGACCGGCAGACTGAATCGCCCGATCGTCGACCGGTCCGGGCGGACGGTGATCCCCGAGAGCGCCAGATCGAAGCGGCCAGCGGTCAGGTCGAAGGCCAGCTCGCGCCAGCGAAAGCGCACCCAGTCGATCGGTGGTGGGGACCCAGCGGACGCGAGGAAGGCACGCGCCAGATCAGCCGAGAAGCCCTCGGGTGACGGTGCGCCGGGTGGCCAATGACTGAAAGGGGCGTAGTCGCCGCTCGTGGCGATGAGCAAGCGCGCCGGGCTCGGCACCTCGGCGGGCCGGACGGGCTGGGCGGGCACCGAAATGGCTGCCCGGGGTCGACAGCCGAGCGCGAGCAGGACCGCGAGCGACGCTGCGAACGACAATGCGAACGCGATCGCAATCGGAAACCGATCGTTGCGCGTCCTGGGGAGAGATTCGAAAATCATTGATTATCGGGATGTTGGGGCGTTTTGGGCGCGATCGCTGGCGACCTCGCGTGCGTTGACCGCGTTCGACCCGTCTCCTACTGTGTGCGGCCGCTGGCCGGCGCGGGGCTGCGTTGGTGAGCGTGGCGGGCGGATGAATCCGTCCGCCGGAACCGGGGTCCCGACGTCCGTTTCGGCGGGAGCGGGCATTCGGGCCGTCGGCGGGCGTCGCTACCGCCGCTGGTCGTCGCCGGACACAATACACGCAGCTCGACTGTTGGCGATCGATCCCGGCGATGGAGTCGTCGTGATCGGGCCACGGCAATCAATGCGCCACTCGCGCGGTGATTCGACGTCCGGGGATCGGGGCCTTGGCTCCCGGTCGAGCGTCGAAAGGCGGGGCGGGTGACGAAATCGCACGCTGACTCATTGAGGGTCCCGTCGCGATTCAATCCTACGCGGCGGCTGGACGACGTGTCCCAGGCGTATCGATCGCGAACGAACGAACAGGAGATGCGTCATGCTGACACTCGACGAAATCGAATCCGGGCTCTACGTGACGCACAAGAACACGGGCCTCCGCTATAGCGTCGTCGAGGCGGAGGACGACGAGGTGCTGCTCTCGCCGGAGCAGGACGGACTCCAGGATCTGACCGTTCCGCTCGACCTGTTCCGAAGCGAGTTCGTCGCGACGGATCGATTTCGCGCGCCGGGCGGACGTCGCGGCGGCCGAGGGCGCAAACGTACACCCCAGGCGGGGGGCGGGCCGAGCGCCGCACCGAACGGACCGCGGAGCAAGGGCAAGATCAAGAAGATGGTGCGCGATCGAGGCTTCGGGTTCATCCGGGGCGACGATGGCAAGGAGGTCTTCTTCCACCGCTCCGGCCTCAACGCCGGCGACTACGACGGCTTGAACGAGGGCGATTACGTGGAGTACGTCGTCCAGGAAGGGCCCCGCGGCGCCCGGGCGGAACACGTCCGTCACGCCACGCCCGAAGCAGCTCCTGCCGCCTCCTGAGCCTCGGCCCGGACACCTGATGTCCGGATCCCTCTAGATTTCGTCAGCCCGTGTAGCGGTGGACGATCGGAAGTCGACGGCCGCCGCCGAAGGCCTTCTCCGACGTTCGGAGCACCAGCGGCGTCTGCCGTCGCTTGTACTCGTTGCGGTCGAGTCGCCGCACGATCGAGAGAGCGACCTCCTGGCTGACGCCGGGTGGCGGTACGATCGAGGCGGCACTCCGTCTGCCCTCGATCGCCTGACGCAGGACGTCGTCGAGCACGTCGTAGGGCGGAAGGTCGTCCTGATCGAGCTGATCGGCAGCCAGCTCCGCGGAGGGCGGCTTCTCGATCGTGCCGAGCGGGATCCGCGTCCTGTCCCCCTCCCGATTGGCATGTCGCGCGAGCGCATAGACATCGCCCTTGTAGACGTCGCCCAACACGGCGAGACCGCCGACCGTGTCTCCGTAGAGCGTGCAGTAGCCGACCGAGAGCTCCGACTTGTTTCCGGTTGCCAGAACCAGTCGGTTCTCCTCGTTCGAGCACGCCATCAGGATCGCGCCGCGGATGCGCGATTGGATGTTCTGCTGGGTGAGACCGTAGTCGTCGCGCTCGCCGAAGAGCTGCGCGAAGACGTCGCGGTAGGCGCTGTACATCGGTCCGATGTCGGCGCGGCGTACCTCGATTCCGAGCAGGCGACCGAGCTCGAAGGCGTCCTCGATGCTGTGATCGGAGGAGAAGGGTCCGGGCATCGCGATTCCGAGTACGCGCTCGGCACCGAGCGCCTCGACCGCGAGGTGGGCCGTGACGGCCGAGTCGATGCCACCGGAGAGCCCGATGACGGCACCCGGTGGCAGGTTCTGCTTGAGGAAGTAGTCCCGGATGCCCATCACGAGTCCGCGCTCGAGCTGTGCGACTTCGCTCGGATCCTCGACTGCCGCGAGCGGCGTGCCCTCGCCGAGCGGTAGCTCGCAGATCGCGATGCCGGTCTCGAAGAGCGGCATCGCCGCGTGGATTCCGCCATTGGCATCGACGACGCAGGAGCCGCCGTCGAAGACGAGCTCGTCGTTACCGCCGACCTGATTGACGAAGACCACGGGTGCCCGAACGCGCGAAGCGACTTCGGCGAGCATGGCGCGGCGCTCCCCGGCCTTGCCGACGTGCCACGGCGAGGCCGACGGATTGACGATCAGCTCGGCCCCGGCCGCGGCGAGCTCGGCGACCGGGTCGACCTTGTAGGGACGTGTCTGGAACCAGGTATCCTCGCAGACGGCGAGACCGAGCCGCGGCGCGAGGCCGGGGACCTCGACCGGTGAACGATCCTTGGCGCGCGCGAAATAGCGCGTCTCGTCGAAGACGTCGTAGGTGGGCAGCAGCGTCTTGCTGCGATGGGCCTGGCGCTTGCCGTCGGCGAGGACGATCGCCGCGTTCTCGATCGCCTTCGGCCTCGCGTCGTCGGTGCGGACGACGGCGCCGACGATGATCGTGATCTGCCGCGAGGTCTTGGCCAGCTCGTCGAGCTCGGCGAGCTGGTCGTCGACGAAGCGGTCCCGCTCGAGGAGATCCATCGGCGGGTAGCCCGTCAACGCGAGCTCCGGCAACACCACGCAATCGGCGCCGGCCGCCGCTGCCTGCTCGGCCGCCTCCTGCGCGAGACGCCGATTCCCGGCGAGGTCGCCCACGATCGGGTTGATTTGTGCGAGCGCGATCTTCATCACGTCGAGGATACCCCGCGGCACGCAGCCTGCCTCCCGCGACGATTCCGGACGGCCGGCGTTCGGTCACCCGATCCGTGTGTCTATACTGCGGCGCTCGGGCGTGCGGGATCCGGGAGTAGGGCTTCGCGCCATGGCGGCGACGAGACTCGATCGACGATTCCAGCACGCCGAGAGAAGCACTCGCCGGACGAGGAGGAGTCGAGGGATGTCAGCGCTGCAGATCGTCGGCCCCGCGTCGAGCTTCTACGTAGCGCAGCGCCTGAAGCTCCATTTCGTCGATTGGGGCAACGAGGACAAGCCGCCCCTCCTTCTCGTCCACGGCGGCCGTGATCACGCGCGCAGCTGGGATTGGGTCGCGCGCGCGCTGCGCGACGACTATCACGTGATCGCACCCGACCTGCGCGGCCATGGGGATTCGGCCTGGTCGATCGGTGGCCAGTACACGCTGCCGGAATACGTGCTCGATGTCGCTCAGCTGATCGACACGCTCGACCTCGCACCGCTGCGGATCGTCGCACACTCGATGGGCGCCGCCGTCTCCCTCTTCTATGCCGGTGTGTTCCCGGAAAAGGTCGCTCGACTCGTGGCGATCGAGGGCATGGGTCTACCGGAGGAAGTTCGCGTTCAAATGGATCGCGAGATCTGGGAGCTGACGGCTTCCTGGATCGAAGCCGTGCGCGAAGGGTCGCGCCGTCAGCCCCGGCGTTATGCGACGATCGACGACGCAGCCGGCCGGATGAAGGCGGAGAATCCGCATCTCTCGACGGAGCAGGCGCGCCATCTGACCATCCACGGCGTCGCCCGGAACGAAGACGGCACGTTCAGCTGGAAATTCGACAACGGCGCCCGCGCGCTCTTTCCCCAGCGAATGGCGCCCGGTACCCAGGAGCGACTCTGGCAGCGCATCGAGTGCCCGACGCTGTTGCTTCACGGCAGCGAGAGCTGGCACGGCGACCCCGGCCGAGACGGCCGCGCCAACCACCTGCACGACGCAACCGTGGTCGAGATCGCAGAGGCCGGCCATTGGCTCCATCACGACCAGCTCGAGCATTTCCTGCGAACGGTTCGCCCCTTTCTCGCAGGGTGACTTCCGGCAGATCGACCGCCCCGTTCCCCGCCCGACGTCGCGGAACAGCGGGATGCTACGAATCCATCTCGCGGCCCTCTACCTCACGGAAAGTAGACGAATACGAGCTCCCCCCGACAAACCGGCCGCGTCGCCCCGTCGCGTTCGAAGCGAACGTCGAGCGCGAGTCGCATCGCTCCGCCCGGCATGGGCCGCACGCTCTTGATCTTCGCACCGAGTCGAATCCGGCTGCCGCTCGGGACCGGCTCGCGCAGGCGAAGCTTGTCGATTCCGATGTTGACGATCTGCGAGAGTCGCTCGACCCGGACGAGCTCCGGCAACAACACGGGTGCGAGCGCGATCGTCAGATAACCGTGTGCCACGGTCGATCCGAAGGGGGATTCACGCGCGGCGCGTTCGCGATCGACGTGGATCCATTGGTCGTCACCGGTCGCAGCCGCGAAGGCGTCGATCTGCTCCTGACCAACCACGTGCCAGTCGGTCAGACCGAGATCGTGCCCCTCGTAGTCGGGCAGGGAGGCGACGTCCGGGATGAGCAACGGCTTCGCCAACGGATTCCCTTTTCTCGGTCTTCTCGGTTGCACGCACGGATGCTGCGGCTCCCGTGGCAGATCCGCTCTCCCTATACTTGCCCAGGGAAGCGCCGCCCTGCAATGCGTGCGCCTCGCGCGGAGGACTTCGCATGACGACTGGGCGAGAAGGCGACGATCCCGGCGAGCGATCCGGCACTGCAGGCCGCGCGATTGCACAGCGACGCGTCCGCGCTCTTGCGAATCGGCCGTGGCGGCGGATCGCAATCGTCGCGCTCGTATCGCTCGGGCTCGGCTGGGCCGTGAGTGGGGACCTTCTCTACGACTCCATGATCGGACTCGATGCCTCGCATTTTCCCGCCGGCGAGTGGATCCAGAAGACGTTTGCGCCAGGCGCCAGACATGCCGTCGGCGGAATCGTGTTGGCGGCGGCGTTCCTGCTGTTGCTCGGCGTCGCGGGCTTCTGGCTGGGTCGCCCGCGACCCGGGGCGGGGTCGGGGACCCACCCGGGACGACGGCGTTTTCTGATCGGGTCGTTCGCGGGCTCGGCGACCTTCCTCGCGGGACTGGCGGGCGCGCTCGGCCATGCGTTGTTGGGACTCGGCAAGCGCGGCGACGGTTGGCTCGGGGTGCAGGCGAGAGTCAGCTCGAACGAAGGCGTCGTGAAGACCCACCCGACCTGGCAGGAATCGTGGCGGGGTGCGCGCGTCGAAGCCTACGCGCGGCTGGGGCGCACCGGCTGGCGCATCTCCGACACGGTGCTCGGGGCGGGTCGACTTCGGTTGGACGACTGGCAGCTCGTGCGCGCCGCCCTCGAGCGCGGCATCAACTACGTCGACACGGCGCCCGACTACTCGGCCGAGGGCAGTGAACGCGCGGTCGGGCGCGCGCTCGAGGGCTATCCGCGCGACCAGGTCTTCCTGGCCACGAAATTCTGCACCTCGATCGGTCATCTGCCCGTCGGTACTTCCGTCGCCCGCTACAAGCAAGCCGTCGAGGGAAGCCTGCGGCGAATGGGGACGGACTACGTCGACCTCGTGCACATCCATTCCTGCGACGAAGTCGAGCGGTTGATGGACGAGAACGTGCACGAAGCGTTCGACCAGCTCAAGGCCGAAGGCAAGGCACGATTCCTCGGCGTATCGACGCATACGCCGCGCCTGGTCGACGTCGCGGAACGGGCGATCGGTTCCGGGCGCTTCGACGTCATGATGCTCGCCTATCACCACGGCATCTGGCCCGAGATCGGCGCCCTGATCGAGCGGGCACATCGCGAGCAGGACATGGGCATCGTCGCCATGAAGACGCTCAAGGGCGCCCGTCACCGCAACCTGTCGGAGTTTCACGACGCGAATACCTACGCGCAGGCGGCGCTCAAGTGGGTGCACGCGAATCCCGCCGTGTCGTGCGCGGTGATCTCGTTCTTCGAGCGGCAGCATCTCGACGAGTATCTCTCCGCGTCGGGTGCCGTGTTGACGCCTGCCGACGTCTCGATTCTCGAGCGCTACGACCGCGCGATCGTCGGTTCCTATTGCGCGCCGCATTGCGGCGCCTGCCTGCCGAGCTGCCCCGAGGACGTACCGATCCACGACGTGCTGCGTCACCGCATGTACTTCGAGGACTACCACGACGAGCGCAACGCGATGGATCTCTATGCCCGGCTCGAGGTGGACGCCGCGGCCTGTCTGGGCTGTGACGCACCGTGTCTCGGCAGCTGCCCGATCGGAATCGCGATTCCCGAGCGCACGCGGGGTGCGCACGCGCTGCTGTCCTCGCCACCACGGCCTGCGAAACGACCCGTTGCCGGCGCGGGCATGCCCCCGGCTCCCCGCGACGGCCCGGCCGTCTCGGATCAGTCGCTCGCCTGACTCGTCTGCGACGGTCCCTCGACGATCGCGTTCATCCGACGGGCGAGCTCGAAATCGAGCTCGCTCACGCCACCGGCGTCATGCGTCGTCAACGCGACCTCGACACGGGCATAGACGTTCGACCATTCGGGGTGGTGGTCGAGCTTCTCGGCGTGGAGCGCTGCACGGGTCATGAAGCCGAAGGCTTCGCCGAAGTCGCCGAACTCGAAGCTCCGGCGCAGGGCGTCCTTCTCGAAGCGCCAGCCCGGGGCGAGCCCGCCCCCGAGTCGCGCGTCGATCTCCGCGGGCGGCAGCGCTTTCGGTCGCGCCACTAGGCGTCTTCCTGGTTGATCGCGCGCACGAACGCGTCGAAGAGTGCACTGCGGATCTGGGCGCGGTCGGCGCGGCCGTAGACCTCACGAAACGCCTTGAGCGGGATGATCCCCTTCGCCATCGAGCGATGGCCCCCGCCGACGCCGAGTCCTTCGACGACGGCGCGAACGACTTCGCCGGCGGCGCGCACGTAGCCCACGTTGCGCACGGAGAAGACGAGATTGCGATCGACCGTACCGACGGCGATCGCCCACTCGGCCCCCTCAGCCTGCAGCGCCATGTCGGCGACCTGGGGGATCACGTCCTCGCGCACGCGGCCGAGCACCAGGATGTGGATGCCGTCACGGACCTCGGCCTTCGCGAGCGCGCGGCCGAGCGCGCGCATGCCTTCGAGTGGCAGCGCCGGGCGTTCGATGCGACGCAACAGGGCGGGACTATGCGAGGCGTGGAGGTAGGCGAAGGACAACATGTCGCGATCGCTCGTCTGGCGACCGAGGTATTGGGTATCGCTCTTGATGCCGTAGAGCAGCGCCGTCGCGAGCTTCGCGTTGATCTCCGTGTTGGTTGCGCGCAGGTACTCCGTAAAGATCGAGGCCGTCGCACCGTAGCCGACGCGGATGTCGCGGATCGTCGCGCTGTAGCCGGTTCGTTCCGGATGGTGGTCGATCACGACGTCGGGCTGCTTGAGGCGCTCGGGCGGATCGTCCCCGAAGACGTTGGGCTGGACGTCGACGAGCACGAGTCCGTCGAAATCGTTGATCTCCTCGGGGCTGATCACGCGGACCTCGATGCCGATCGCGTCGCAGAGCGCCTGATTCTCCGGGCGTTGCACCTCGCCGAACGAGATCATCGGTGCCGTCGTTCGCTTGCGACCGAGCAACGAGCGCAGGGCGTAGGCGCTGGCGATGCCGTCGGGATCCGGGTCGGGCTGGAGCAGAATGCCGACCTTCTCGCGATCGCCTAGCAGCTCCCGGATCTTGACGACGCGCTGGAGATTCGCGAGGTGATCGAACTCGTCGTTGATGTCGTCTCGGATCAGCGTCTTCCAACCGGTCCGCCTGAGCGACGGGTGGTCGGGCAGATCATCTGCAGTCAGGCCGTCGGAAAGCACGAGAATCGAGGCGGCATCGTCGACCTTGCGGATCTCGCGCACGGCGAGTCGCGTCCAGGGCCCGTCGTCACTCACGAGCGCGAACTCGTCGTCCGGGGTCGGTTCGAGCTTCGCGATCGCTTCCTCGTCGAGGCCGCCCTGCAGGATCTTGAAGCCCGATGGGCGCGCGCGGCTCTCGTCCTCGCGCGGAACCCAGGTCAGCTCCTCGAGCTCGTCCGCGCCGATGCGACTCCAGAGGCGCGCGCTCTCGGCTCCGTCACAGATGATGATTCGACGTTTCACCCGGCTTCCACCCGACTCCGACTCGACTCGCCATCCGATTCGTTTGAGGCAACGGCGCACGCTTCGCGTGCTGCTGCCTTGCGTGCGGCTGTCCGCGTCGCCTTCGCCGTGGGGTCCGGTACGAGTCTCGCTGAGCTCGTTTTTCGGTGGGTCGGGTCGGGGGGCGGATACCGGTCGTTCCGAAGGCGGGAGGTTACACCAAGGCTGCGACCGATCGACGGTCCGACTTCCACTCGACGATGGGGGCATGGCCCCATCGCGCCCCAGGGGTAGCTCGCATCCGTGGTACACGTCCGCGCTGGCCATGGCTGGCCACACGACCGAACGGGTAGGATCCGGCGTCCGTGACCGCCCGCGACGGGGAGGAACGCAGCAGACGATGCGACTGGTGAACCAACAAGGACGTGCCGGCCTCGACCTCGGCGGGCGCTTCGTCGATCTCGAGCATCAGAGCGAGCGGCGATTCTCCTCGGATCCGATGGCCGTCTTCGCTCGCTGGGAGGAGATCCGGAGCTGGGCGGCCACGCAGACCGTGGGCGATGCCGGGCCGATCGTGGATGTCACGTCACTCGGACCGCCTGTGCCGAATCCGGCCCAGGTCTTCGCGATCGGTCTCAACTATCGGGACCACGCGGAAGAGGCGGGCCTTCCGGTTCCGGAAACGCCGTTGGTCTTCACGAAATTTCCGGCTTGTCTCGCGGGCCCGCATGCCGACGTGCCACTCACGTCGGATCGGGTCGACTGGGAGGTCGAGCAGGTCGTCGTGATCGGCCGCGAGGCCGTGCGTGTGTCGGCCGAGCGGGCCTGGGAATATGTTGCTGGCTTCTGCGTCGGCCAGGACATCTCCGACCGCCGGCTGCAGTTCGCGGGCCGACCGCCTCAATTCAGTCTCGGGAAGTCGGCGACCGCTTTCGGCCCGATCGGCCCGGCGCTCGTCAGCCTCGACGAGCTTCCCGACCCCGATGCGCTCGAGCTGCGCTGTTGGGTGGCCGGTGAGTTGATGCAATCGTCGACGACGCGAAATCTGATCTTCGGCGTGCCCGAGCTGATCGAGTACATCTCGAACTACTGTCCGCTCGGGCCGGGGGATCTGATCTTCACCGGGACGCCCGGCGGTGTGGGCAGCGTGCGCGAGCCGCGGCGCTACCTCGCAGTCGGCGAGACGATCGAGAGCGAGATCGAGGGGATCGGAAGGCTCTCGAATCGATGTGTCGATCGGGACTGACACGCGGCCGGTCGCTCACGCGATGGGCGCCGCGGGAGCAGACGTGATTCGCATCTTCGTCGGAGACGTGCAGGGCTGTGCCGACGAGCTCGAGACACTCTACGCGCGGGCGGTCGCAAAGTACGGCGACGACTTCTCGCTCTGGATCGCGGGTGATCTCGTCAATCGCGGTCCCGACAATCGGCGCGCGCTCGAACGCGTGCGGGGGCTCGTCGAAGCCGGTCGCGCGGAGTACGTCCTGGGCAATCACGAGATCCATCTGATCGCGACGGCGCTCGGGCTGCGCGATCTGTCGCCCAACGACTCGATCGGCGACGTATTGGACGCACCGGATGCGCTCGAGTGGGCCGATTGGCTGCGGGGGCGACCACTCGCGGTTGCGGGCGAGCTCGAGGGCCAACGATTCGCGATGGTCCACGCCGCGAGCGGACCCGACTGGACGCTCGAGGAGCTGGTCGATCGGGCCGTACGTGCCGGCGACGCGCTCGCGGGGGATCGGGACGCCGCCCGGCGCTTCCTCGCGCTGAGCCCGACCGAGGATCCACGGCGCGACGATCTGGCGCGGCTGACCCGATGCCGCACCGCCACCGACGCCAGCTGGTCGAGCCTGTTGCCCGCGACGCCCGAGCAGGCCTGGCACGTCGCCTGGCGACGACACACCCACGACCACGGCCTGATCTACGGTCATTGGGCGCAGCAGGGACTCCACGTGGTCGCGGGTCTGCGTGGACTCGACACGGGATGCGTGCACCACGGTCGCGATCACGATGGCTTCCTGACGGCTTGGCTACCCGAATCGCACCCGCGAGAAGATGGTCGAAGACCCTTCGACGTGCCCGACGATCGTTTCTGGCAGATCCCCGCCCGCCGTCGCTACTACTACCCGGTACCGGAGCCCGCCGCGGCGGGCTGAGCGTCGCCGCCCCGGCGATCCAGGGCGCCGGGCGACGACGGAGGAGGATCCGCGAGATGGCCACGATTCTGATCCCGACCGTATTTCAGGGTCCCACCCGTGGGGAGAGCCGCGCCGAGGTCGACGCCGGCACGATCCTGGCCTGCTTCGACGCGGTCGAGGCCCGCTATCCCGGTCTCAAGGAGCTCGTGATCGATCCGCGCACGGGCTCGATTCACAAATTCGTCAAGGTCACGCTGAACGGTGACCTGCTCGATCGGGATCCCGACGTGCTCGATCGCGAGGTCGGCGCGACGGACGAGATCGAAGTGATCGCAGCGATCGCGGGCGGCTAGCCTCTCACGCGTCCGCTGCGAGATCGAGTTGCGGCGTCGCGACCCGTCCCTCAACCTCCCCCCTTCCTGACCCCGAACACGACGAAGACGCGTCGAGGAGTGACGACCATGCCCGGACCCGAAGGTGACCGCCTTCTCCACGTGAACATGACCGACCAGACGACTTCGTTCGAGGACTTTCCCGAGCAGTGGAAGCTGCTCGGTGGTCGTGGACTCTCGGCCAAGATCCTGAACCGCGATTGCGACCCGACCTGTGACCCGCTCGGGCCGGACAACGTCCTCGTGATGGCTCCGGGCGTGCTGTCGGGCACGACCGCGCCCACCTCGGGCCGTATCTCGATCGGTGGCAAGAGCCCGCTCACGAACGGAATCAAAGAGGCGAACGCCGGCGGTAACCCCGGTCAGCATCTGATGAAGCTCGGCATCCGCGCGATCGTCGTCAAGGGTCAGCCGGCCGACCCGGAGGCCCGCTACGGCCTGCGAATCGACGAGGGAGAAGTGAGCATCGTCGATGCGAGCGAGTACAAGGGCCTCTGGAACTACGCCTCCTGCGAGAAGCTCCTCGCGAACGAGAGCAAGAACGCGAGCGTCATCACGATCGGTCCCGCCGGCGAGCTGAAGCTGTCCGGTGCATCGGTCGCCTGCACGGACCAGGACAAGGAGCGCCGCCCGGCTCGCCATGCCGCGCGCGGCGGTCTCGGTGCGGTGATGGGGTCGAAGGGGCTCAAGTGGGTGCTCGTCGATCCCGGCAAGGCGAAGACGCGACAGCCGGCCGATTCGAAGGCCTTCAACCAGCTGAACAAGAAATACTCGAAGGACTATCTCGACGGACCCCAGATGTTCAAGTACGGCACGTCTTCGGTCGTGCCGATGGCGAACATGCTGAACACCTTCGTTTACAAGAACCGTACGGAGGGTCAGTCACCGGACGTCGAGACGCTCGACGGCGCGCGCATCGTCGAGAGCTTCGAGACTCGCGGCGGCGAGATGCACAACTGCATGACCGGCTGCATCGTGAAATGCTCGAACATCGTCCACGACGCGGATGGCAACTACAAGACGAGCGCGCTCGAGTTCGAGACGCTGACGCTGCTCGGCGCGAGCTGCGCGATCAAGACCTGGGAGGAGGTCGCGGAGCTCGATCGCCTGTGTGACGAGGTCGGCCTCGACACGATCGAGACCGGCGCCGCGATCGCGATCCTGATGGACTCGGGTGGCATGGACTGGGGCGACTCCAAGGCCGCGATCCAGCTGCTGAAGGACATCGCCGAGGGCACCGAGCGCGGCAGGATGATCGGGAACGGCGCCGTCGCGACCGGCAAGGGTACGGGACACAAACGCGTTCCACACGGTCGCGGCCAGGCGATTCCAGCCTGGGATCCGCGTCCGTTGAAGGCGACCGGCATCACCTATGCGGCTGGACCGATGGGCGCCGATCATACGGCCGGGCTGGTCGTCAATCCGGGACTCACGGAGGACCAGCTCGCGCAGGCGTCACAGGAATGCCAGCTCGTCAACATGGTCTGCGATTCGTCGGGCTTCTGTCAGTTCATCTCGCCTACGCTCGACGACATCCGCGAGTACTACGGACTTCTCTACGGTCGTGAGGTCACGCGTGAGGAGATCGCCGACCAGGGCTGGGAATGCCTGCAGGACGAGTGGAAGTTCAATGCCGCCGCCGGCTGGAAGGACGAGGACAACCGCCTCTCGGATCCGCTCGTCAACGAGGGCATCGGACCGGACAAGGCGATGAAATTCGACGTGCCGATCGAGGTGATCAACCAGTCGAAGGTTCGCTTCCCGATCCGCGACGAGCTCTTCGCGCAGAAGGCTACCGGCTGATTGAAGCACGATGTCCGGATGCGCGGCTTCGCGGAGCGCGTCGACGTCGAGGTCGTCGAGGCGTTTCTCGAGACGCACGCCCATGCGCTCGGGTCCGAGGCGGTCGGGCTGCTCGATTGCATCGGCCGCGTGCTGGCGGAGGACGTGCGCGCGACGGTCGACGTGCCGGGCTTCGCGCGGTCCGCGATGGACGGCTACGCGATTCGGGGTGAGGAGAGCTTCGGCGCCTCGGCCTATGACGCGATTCGCCTGAAGATCGTCGGAACCGCACTTCCGGGTGCGCCGCATGCCGAGCCGATCGCGTCGGGACAAGCCGTGCGGATCATGACCGGCGCGCCGATTCCAGCGGGCGCCGATGCCGTCGTGAAGGCCGAGGTCTGCGAGGAATCGGGCGGCTTCGTGGCGATCAGCGAGGCCGTCGCACCGCGCAAGAACGTCGGGCAGATCGGCGAGGACATCCGGCGCGGAGACGTCGTCCTGCAGGCCGGCCGCCGACTACGGCCGCAGGACGCGGGCCTGCTCTCGTCGATCGGGCAGGCGCGTGTCGCTTGTGTGCGAACGCCGCGCGTACGCCTCGTCGTGACGGGCGACGAGCTGCTGCCGGCGGGCTCGCAGCCGAGCGGTGCGCAGATCGTCGACAGCAACTCGGTCGTGCTGCGCGGCCTGATCGCGCGTGACGGTGGCGCGAGCCTGCCCTTCGAGATCCTGCCCGATCGGCCGGAGAAGATTCGGGCGGCGATGGCGGACGGGGAGGCAGACGTCGTGCTGGTCTCCGGCGGGACGTCGGTCGGACAGGAAGATCACGCACCCAGGCTGTTGTCGGAGCTGGGCGAGCTCGTCTATCACGGCATCTCGATGCGTCCGTCGAGTCCGACCGGCATCGGTCGCATCGGCGAACGTTTCGTGTTCCTGCTGCCGGGCAACCCCGTGAGCTGTCTGTCGGCCTACGAGTTCTTCGCCGGCCCGACGATTCGCGCGCTGGGTGGCCGCTCGCGGCGTTGGCCCCATCGCAGGGTCGAGCTGCCTCTCGCACGCAAGATCGCGTCGGAGGTCGGCCGCACGGACTACGTGCGCGTCGCGATCGAGGATGGCCGTGCGCGACCGCTCGCGACGGCGGGCGCCTCGATTCTGTCGTCGACGGTGCGGGCGGCCGGCGCCGTCGTCGTGCCGCGTGAGCTCGAAGGGATGGCCGAGGGCGCCCGCGTCACGGTCCTGCTCTACGATGAAGAGGCGCCCGCATTCGATTCGGACGATCTGGCGTCATGAGCCGGCCCCAACAACAATTCCTCGAGGTGCTCGATCGCGACGACGCCGAGCGCCGCTGGCGCGCGGTCGTCGGCGGGGCTCCGCTCGCGAGCGAGACGGTGGCCCTGGAGGACGCGCTCGGTCGCGTGCTGGCGGACGACGTGCGCGCGACGGTCGACGTGCCCGGATTCGATCGCGCGAACATGGATGGCTTCGCGATTCGGGCCGCCGACAGCTTCGGTGCTTCGGAGGAGGAGCCGGTTCGCCTGCGACGCAACGACGAGATCCTGGCGACGGGAATCGAGCCCACGCTCGAGGTCGCATCCGGCACGGCGACGTCGATCGCGACCGGCGGCATGCTGCCGCGGGGTGCGGATGCGGTCGCGCCGATCGAGGTGACGGACCCCGATCCCGACGATCCGGACTACGTGATCGTGCGGGCCTCGCGCGTTCCCGGCGCGGCGGTCAGCTTCGCGGGAACGGACATGGGGCGCGGCGAGACCGTCCTGTTCGCCGGCACGCGGCTCACCTCGCGTGAGACCGGCGTGCTGGCAGCGATCGGTCGCGAACGGGTGCCCGTCGTACGGCGACCGCGGGTCGCGATCCTCTCGACCGGAGACGAGATCGTGCAGCCAGGCGAGCCGATGCGAGCCGGACTCGTCTTCGACAGCAACGGACGGATCCTTGCCGATGCGGTGCGCGAGCTCGGTGGTGAGCCCGTCTTTCGCGGTGCCTTCGTCGACGATCTCGCGGCGCTCCGCGAAGCACTCCACGAGGCGCTCGACGATTCGGATCTGGTGCTGCTCTCGGGTGGAACCTCGAAGGGCGAAGGCGATCTGAACGCCCTCGTCGTCGGCGAGCTAACGCCCGGCATCCTGGTACACGGCGTGGCGCTGAAGCCGGGCAAGCCGATCTGTCTGGCCGCGCACGGGTCGCTCCCCGTCGTGATCCTGCCGGGCTTTCCGACCTCGGCGATCTTCACGTTCCACGAGTTCGTGGCGCCGCTCGTGCGCGAGCTGGCCGGTCTCACGCGCGAGGCGCGCGAGACGCGTGCCGCCCGACTCGCGATCAAGACACAGAGCGAGCGTGGGCGGCTCGAATATCTGCTCGTCGGCCTCGTCGAGGACGAGCGCGGCGGACTCGCCGCCTACCCGATGGGCAAGGGGAGCGGCAGCGTCACGAGCTTCAGCCGCGCCGACGGCTTCGTCCGAATCGGACGCAATGCCGAGCTCGTGGAAGCGGATGCGCCGGTCGAGGTGACGCTGATCGGGCGCGAGGTACCGATCGCCGACCTCGTCGTGATCGGCAGTCACTGTGCCGGACTCGACCTGATCGCGAGCGCGCTCTCGCGCGATGGTTTCGCCGTGAAGCTCCTCGCGGTCGGCAGTCTCGGTGGCCTCGCGGCGGCCGAACGCGGCGAATGCGATCTCGCGCCGATCCACCTGCTCGATCCCGAGACCGATCGCTACAACACGCCGTTTCTCCAGCCGGGCATGAAGCTGATCTCCGGCTACCAACGGATGCAGGGCGTCGCGACCCGGCCGGACGAGACGCGGCCGATCGAGGCGCTCCTCGCGGATCCCGACGTGCGAATGGTGAACCGCAATCGCGGCGCGGGCACGCGCGTGCTGATCGAGCGCTTGCTCGGCGAGCGACGACCCGAGGGCTTCGCCTACGAGCCTCGCTCGCACTACGCGGTCGCCGCCGCGATCGCACAGGGTCGCGCGGATTGGGGCGTGACGATCGAATCCGTCGTGCGCGAGGTCGGGCTGCGCTTTGCGCCGCTCGTCGCCGAGCAATACGACTTCGTGGTACCCGAGGCGCGCTGGGAGCGGCCGGTCGTCGCCCGGCTGCGAAGCTGGCTCGACGATCCCGCTTCGTCTCTGCGGAAGCGACTCGCCGAGATCGGATTCGGCCCCTCGGATCGCTGAGAAAGGCGGACGCAAAGCCCGCGTTCGCACTCGCTCGCTCGCTCGCGATCCCGCGACGTCGGGCGATCCGGATCGACTCTCCTGCGTTCTCCGGAGCGACGTTCCGGTCGAAGCCGGATCACCCGAACTCGTCGTGCGACCGATTGAGCAGGCCTGCGTGTCGAATCGGAAAGATCGGGACCGCGCGGGCGGCGTCTCGTCGGCTGCGCGCTGCGAGATCCGCGCGCTCGCCAATCGGCGAGGATCCGGTCGAGCCGATGCGGCGAGAGGGACGATGGCCAGCCAGGACGTTGCGAATCAGGGGGCCGAGCGGTCCGGCGGAGCGGGTGCTCGCGAGAGGTGCTGGCTCGATCCGAATCGCCGCGCGTCCGGCGGACAGATCGGACGGCCCGACTTCACGCCCTTCCAGGCCGCAATCGCAGACCTCGCCTGTGACTGGGCGTTCGTGCTGCGACTCGAAGGCGATGCACCGCCGCAGCTGATCTGGCTGGGCGGCGGGGCAGCGGCGCGAGCGCCTTCCGAGCTACCCGGGTTCGATCTTCGCTTCTGGCTGGGTCGGATCGCGCCGGCCGACCTGGCGGTCGCGATCGCTCACTACGAGCGCGCGGACCGCCGGGGCGTCGACCGAGCGGAATTCCGACTCGATCTGCCGGGCAAGGGGGAGCGTTGGGTCGAGAGCGCCCTGCGCGTGATCGAGGAGTCAGAGCTCGACGACCCGAGCCGCCGGGATCCCAGCCGCGCGAGTCGGGATCCCCGCGCCTCGGGGCCGAGCGATCCGGAATCCACGCGAGCCGAAGCCACGGGTGTGCGTCATGTCTGCGGCATGCTTCGGGACGTGAGCGAGCGACGTACGACCGAGCTCGCACTCCGCGAGAGCGAGGGGCGATTTCGTGCCCTCGTCGAGCAGGCATCGGACGGCATCCTCGTCTTCGACGGCACGGGACGGATCGAGACGTGCAACCGCGCGGCCTGCGATCTCTTCGACCTCTCCCAGGCGGCGCTCTGCTCGAGCCGGATCCAGGAGCTCTTCACACCGGACGATCAGGAGCACGATCCACGCGCACTCGCGCGCCTCGCGGCGGGCAGCACGCTGCGCAGTGTTCGTCGATTGCGCCGACAGCGGACGGGGAGTCCCGTCTCCGTCGAGCTCTCGGCACGGCTGCTCGACGACGGGCGCGTCCAGGCGACCGTTCGCGACATCTCCGATCGGATCGAAGCAGAGGAGCGGATTCGCGACCTCGCCTATTTCGATTCGCTCACGTCGCTTCCCAATCGAGAGTTCTTCCGCGAGCAGATGAACGCCGCGCTCGAGCGCGGCCGGCGAAGCGAGAAGCCGCTCGCACTGCTCTTTCTCGACGTCGATCGCTTCAAGCAGGTGAACGACTCGCTCGGACATTCGGTCGGCGACGATCTATTGCGGCAAATCGCCGATCGTCTGCGTTCGGCCGTGCGTGGGACCGACAGCGTGAGTCGTGCGCGTCGGGCGACGGCGAGTCCGGAGGCCGGCGCCATCTCGCGCCTCGGCGGGGACGAGTTCACGATTCTGATCGAAGATCTCGAGCACGCCCAGGATGCCGCGCGCGTCGCGCGCCGCGTCCTGCACGCGGTCTCGCGTCCTTTCGAGATCGGCGATCGCGAGATCTTCAGCGGGGCCAGCATCGGCATCGCCGTCTGGCCCGAGGACGGGATCGGGAGCGAGGAGCTGCTGCGCTCGGCCGATATCGCGATGTACCACGCCAAGAATCGCGGTGGGAACGCGTACGAGTTCTTCAGCGCATCGATGAACGTCGCCTCGAATCGCCGTCTCGAGGTGGAGACGCAGCTTCGGCGCGCGCTCGAGCGGGACGAGTTCGGACTCGTCTACCAGCCGATTCGCGATACCCGGACCGGGCGTGTCTCGGCCGTGGAGGCGCTCGTTCGCTGGGTGAACGCCGAGGGCGAGCGGGTCGGTCCGGACGAGTTCATTCCGATCGCCGAGGAGACCGGGTTGATCGTCGACATCGGAGCCTGGGTTCTGCGGACTGCGTGTGCGCAAAGCGTCGCATGGGAGAATGCGGGCTTCGAGCCGGTTCGGCTCTCGGTCAACATCTCGGTCGAGCAGCTGCGCGATCTCGCTGTGACGCAGAGCATCGACCAGATCCTCTTCGAGACGGGCATGCGGGCTGCGAATCTCGAGCTCGAGATCACGGAGAGCTCGATTCTCGACGAGAACCCGAACATCATCCGCGCGGTCGGCGAGCTCATGTCGCTCGGAATCGGCTTCGCGCTCGACGATTTCGGGACGGGCTATTCGTCGCTCTCGGCACTACAGCGTTTCCCGATCGAGCGGCTCAAGATCGATCGGACCTTCGTGGCGGGCGTCGGTGACAACAAGAGCGACGAAGCGCTCGCTTCGGCGATCGTCGCACTCGCGAAGCGACTCGATCTGAAGGTCGTCGCCGAAGGCGTCGAGAGCGAGATCCACGCTCGCTTCCTGGCCGAGCTCGGATGCGACGAGCTCCAGGGCTACCTCTTCGGTCGCCCCGTTCCGCCGGAGGAGTTCGCGTCGTTCCTGCGTCCGAGCCGTAAGCGCGAAGTTGCTCGCCCCGTGGGCGCGCGGTAATTTCGCCAGACTCGATGGACGATCCCAGCCCAGCCAGCCGCGAGCCCGCGACCAGGTGCCCATGTCGATCCTCGGCGCGATCCTGATCATCGTCGCCTGCCTGGCGGCGTCGGCCTTCTTCTCGGGCAGCGAGACGGCTCTCTTCCGACTTCGTTCGCACGATCTCGATTCCGAGAACGGCAAGGAGTCCGTCGGGCCCGCGGACGTGGCCGTGCGCGATCTCACTTCCTCTTCTTCGCGACTGCTCGTGACGATCCTGCTCGGGAACAACGTCGTCAACATCCTCGGCGCATCCGTCGCGTCGGGACTCGCGATCTACCTGTTAGGCGCCGAGCTCGGTATTCCGGTCGCGACCTTCGTCATGACGATGCTGGTCCTGCTCTTCTGCGAGATCCTGCCGAAGGCCGTCGCCGCGCGACATCCGCGCGGCGTCTCGCGCGTCGTGGGTCTGCCGCTCTACCTATTCCATCAGATGCTGCGCCCGCTCCACGGTCTCTTCGATCGCGGGATCGAGCCGCTCGTTCGCCGGGTCACGGGCGGACAGGAGGGCGAGGAGTCGCTCGGATCGGAAGAGGTCCTGCGTCTGGCGCGCGAGGCACTCGACGACGTCGACGACGTCGGCTCCCCGCTCGCAATCATCGGCGCCACCTCGAACGCGGCCGAGATGGACGTCTCGGAGATCATGGTTCCGCGAACCGAGATCGAGGCGTATCCGACCGACACGCCCGTTTCCGAGCTGATCGAGAAGATGCTCGAGGGTCGATATACGCGGGTTCCGATCTACGAGGAATCGATCGACCACGTGCTGGGCGTGATCCACCTGAAGGACCTGATCAAGCTGGCCCGCGCCGACGGGAAGGAGCTCCTCGGAATCCTGAAGCCGGTCCTGCGCGTGCCCGAACGGAAGCCGATCCTGCGCCTCCTGACCGAGATGCAGAGGGCCTTCTGTCACGTCGCCCTCGTCAAGGACGAGTTCGGCGTGACGCAGGGGCTCGTCACCCAGGAAGACATCCTCGAGGAGATCGTCGGCGAGATCCGAGACGAGTTCGACTCCGAAGAGCTGCTCACGATCCGCAAGCTCCGGGACGGCAGCTACGAGGTGCTCGGCCGGATCAAGGTGCTCGACTTCAATCGTGAGACGGGTTGGCAGGTTCCGGCCGAGAAGGGTGACACGATCGGCGGTCTCTGCTTCAACACGCTCGAACGTGCGCCTCGCAAAGGCGAGAGCGTGCGCGTGCGCGGCTACCGGCTCGAATGCGTCGATGTCTCCGGCAGCCGCATCACGCGAGTGCGAATCGTCGAAGAGCCGCGCGCCGAGCCCGAAGCCGACTGAGCGCATCTGCGTGTCTCTCGAGCGGTCGGATTCGCGGCCCGAGCGGCCGTCTGCGGACAGTCCTCGGGTCGGGGACGAGATGGAGACCGATCTCGGTCCCGTCGAGCTGACGGGTCTGGCGGCAGGGGGTGACGCGGTCGGTCGGCTGGCCGACGGTCGCGTGGTCTTCGTCGAGGGAGGCCTGCCGGGCGAACGCGTTCGATTGGACTCGGTTCGACCCGCGAAGCGTTTCGTGCGCGCACGCGCGGCGAAGATCGAGAGGCCGAGTCCCGATCGCGTCGAGCCGCGATGTCCGCATTTCGGGGCCTGTGGCGGCTGCCGTTGGCAGCATCTTCGCTATCCGGCGCAGGTCGAGGCGAAGCGGAATATCCTGCGCGATGCGCTCGAGCGGATCGGCGGCTTCCGAGGTGGTGTCGACTTCGATCCGGACTTCGAGCTCGTCGCGTCGCCGCGGGCCTACGGCTACCGCGCCCGCGCCCGATTCGTCGCGTCGAAGGCCGGCCCGGGCTTCCGCGCCTATCGCTCGCGTCTGATCAGTCCGATCGAAGCGTGTCCCGTGCTCGTGCCGCACGCCGAGGCGGGGCTGCGTGATGTGGTGTCCCGGCGCTCGACGGTCGAGTCGGGCGAGTGGCTACTGACGGCCGGGTCCAGTGCAGACGTCCTCGTCGTTCCGGCTCGCTCGCACACGTCTTCGCGTCGTTCGGGTGACGTCGATCCGACGGGCGAGGCGACGTCGATCTCGCTCGAGGTCGCCGGAGAGACGCTTCGGGTCAGCGGTCGGAGTTTCGTGCAGGCGAACGCGCTGCTCTGGGAGCCACTCGTGGCGGCGGTCGTCCGCGCCTGCCTCGCGCCGGCGGCGGTCAGGCTCGAAGCCACGGACGCGGCGGGGCAGCAATCGCGCCCGGGACGCTTCGCCGAGCTCTACGCGGGGATCGGGTTCTTTACCGTTCCCCTCGCACGCGCGGGCGCGCGGGGGGTGGCGATCGAGAGCGACCGCTCGGCGCTCGCGGATCTCCGCTCCAACCTGCGAGCCGCGGGCCTCGGCGATCGGGTCGAGATCGTGCCGGAGCGGGTCGAGCGCTTGCGCGATCTCCGGCAGCGTCTCGACGGAGTCGATTGGCTGCTGGCCGATCCGCCGCGCGTCGGGCTCGAGGTAGAAGTGTGTCGAACGATCGCGGAGACCGGCCCGGCTCGCTTCGTCTATCTGTCCTGTGATCCCGCGACACTCGCGCGCGATCTGAAGCGTCTCGTGGATGCCGGCTATGCGATCGAAACACTCCAGGGATTCGACCTCTTTCCGCAGACGCCACACGTGGAGTGCCTCGTCCGACTCACGCGAACGCGTCAGGGCTCGATCAAGCCGTGGCGCACGGCATAGCGAACGAGCTCGGTCGCCTTTCGCAAACCGAGCTTGCGCATCACGCTCGTTCGATGGGTCTCGACGGTCTTCGTGCTGATCGAGAGCGCCGTCGCGACTTCTTTTGCGGACAGGCCTTCGGCGATGCGCTGTAGCACCTCCCGTTCGCGTGTCGTCAGGATCGCGAATGGATCGGGCGACCGATCGCGCGGTGCGCGGACCTGCTCGACGATCTCGCGTGCGATTGCGGGGCTGTAGTAGCTCCCGCCCTTCACGACCTCGCGAATCGCCGACAGGATCTCTTCGGCCCGCCCGTCCTTCAGGACGTAGCCGTCGGCGCGCAGACCGATCGCGCTCGCGACGAGCGGAGGCTCGGAGTGGACCGAGAGCAGGATCACGTGCGTCTTCGGATGATCGCTTCGCAATCGTTCGAGCGTCTCGAGCCCGCCCATCCCCGGCATCGTGATATCGAGTACGACGACGTCGGGTCGCTTGCGCTCGACTTCGGCGAGAACCTGTCGGCCGTCTTCCGCCACCGCGCAGACCGACAGATCCG
Organism: Myxococcota bacterium; assembly: GCA_965223565.1. Lineage (GTDB taxonomy): Bacteria > Myxococcota_A > UBA9160 > UBA9160 > UBA4427 > UBA4427. Next base: position 74,644 of record CBDCWV010000018.1, read on the forward strand.
GCTCGGAATCGATCAGTCGCCGCAGACCCTCACGGACGATGCCGTGGTCGTCGGCGACGACGATCGAGATCATCTGCGACGAGGGTGACATCGACGCAGAGTAACTTTCGCCTCCCGGCCCTTCAATTGACGGCGCCCGCCCCGCCCCGAGCCGCCTGGCGTTCGTAGGCGCCCACGATGCTCGCCCGGAACGAAGGTGGCGCGTCCGGGGTCGACATGACAGCGACGTTCGATCGCACTACGTTGCGCTCGCCCCCGGAAGGATGGTGGGATCCCTTGTTTCGCCGAGATTCGAATCGCCGCCGGGCTCGCTCCGGTGCCCGCGCCTCCTCGGGTGCGTCGTCGGGTCGCTCGCCGGTCGAGCGCGGCGAGTCTGCCGACGCGCTTTCCAGCATGCAGGACAGCGCGAGAGGCGGCACGGGCTCGCGGAGCCGAGGGCCGAGCGCGTTCGTCCTCTACGTCGAGGGCCCGCGCGATCGCGAGATCCTCGCGTGTTGGGCGCGCCGTTTCGACCCGGGTGTCGCGCGTTGTATCGAGAGCAATACGGTGATTCTCGGCGGCCGCCAACCGGCACGCGCGCAGGCGGATTTTCGAAAGCGGGGCGGCGGGAACGGCGGTCTCAAGGGCCTGGTCGTGCTCGATCGCGACGACCACCCGATCTCTCCGGTCGGCTCGAACGGCGGCGCTTCGCTCGAGGTCGTCGACGTCGCGCACGCCGCCGGATCGGTTCACGCGCTCGAATCCGGACTCGAGATCTTCGTCTGGAGCCTGCGGCATATCGAGAGCTATCTGCTCGTGCCCGCCGCGATTCGGCGCGTGCTCGGCGCCGAAGCGGAAGAGGGTCACGTCGATCGGATCCTCACGGAGTTCGCGCAGAGTGAGGCGGACCGACGGGTCGTGGCCGCGACCGATGCGACCGCGAATCGCGGGTCGGTCCACGCGAAACGCATTCTCGGAGCCGGGGGCTCGCTCTCGGAGGCGCTCGGTGCGCCCCTGCGCGCGGGTGAGATCGCTCGGGCGATGCGGAGCGAGGAGCTGCACGACGACATCCGTGCCGTATTCGGGCGGATCGCGACGCTGGCCGGTCTTCCCGGGAGCGGACCCGAGGTCGTGATCCGCGCTTCCCGGAGCGACCCCTCGTCCTGAGGCCGCGATCAGGGACCCGTAGCGTCGGCGACCGCGAGGCCGCGATCAGGGGTCGAGAGCGTCGCGGAGGATCGGCTTGCGCACGGCGTCGACCTCCGAGCGCGTTCGACGCAGATCCCCGAGAAGCGTGAGCGCACGGCCGAGGAACAGCACGCCGATCAGGACGTGCATGACCATGAAGATGACATTGGTCCAGAGTGCGAAGGCGTAGAGCGACGCTTCCTCGCCGTAGCCGTGGAAGACGTTCGCCCAGACGATCTCGCGTGTACCGAAATTGCCGAAGGATGGCAGCATCATCGTGAAGTAGAGAACCGGGATCCCCGCCATCAGCGCGATCCAGTCGATCGGATTGCCGAAGGCCCGGCTGGCGGTCCCCTGGATCACGACGTCCGCGATCGCGAAGGCGCCGAAGATCCAGAGATAGGGCAGCAGCTCGCGCAGCTGGACGCGGCCGTCGAGCCAGTCGAGCCGTAGCAAGGCGTAGAGTCGATCGACGGCACCGAAGCTGCGTGCGACGGCGAAGGCGACGACCAGCAGCCATCCGAATACGACGACGCCGACGATCCAGGAGAACTGGACCCGATCTCGCGGCACGAAGAAGACCGCGAGGGAGCCCTGGAGCAGCAGAACGAGAAAATGCGCCACGAAAGGCAGCGTCGACACGGCCACGACCGCCTGAAGTGGCGCGCGGCAGAGCTGCCAGATCCCAATGAAGAAGGCTGCGTCCGAAACCGAATTGTTCAGGGCGCGTGCCAGCTCGGCGCCGCCCTTGACGGCGATGATCTGACGGCGTGGGACCGGCGCGAGAAAGCGCCGCACCATCGAGGCCTGGACCAGGCACCAGACGAGGAAGAAGACGATCTTGTCGAGAATCGTCACGGCGACGAAGAGCGGCATGTTCGCCCGGTCGGTCGCTTCGGGAATCGACTGCCAGTCGATCGCGTAACCGAAAACGTAGATGAGCGCCGCCCCCGAGATCAGAAGGGGCAAGACGTGGCGGTAGAGAACGCTCTTCGCTCGGGACACGGTCTCGCAGCATAGCCGCTTGCCCGGACGGGATCGCGAGAGGGTGTGTGCACGTGGCGGCGCGGCGACGTTTGGCCAAGTGCTTCGGTTCGAACTACGCTCGCTAAATGGACCTCGGCTTTCGCATGCATGCCGAACGCACCCCGAATCCGAACAGCATCAAGTGGGTTCTCGGTCAGACGGTCGCCGACGGCGTCTCGTCGGCCTCGTTCGAGGCGCCGCCTCACGCGTCCGAGCCGCTCGCCGCTTCGGTTTCGCCTCTCGCCGCGGGGATCCTGGCGATCGACGGTGTCGAGCGCGTTCTGCTCGGGCCGACTTTCGTGACCGTGACCAAGCGGGAGCCGAGCGAATGGACGGATCTCGCGGCGCCGATCGTGGCAGCGATCAAGGCGTGGGCGGCGAGTGGTGAGAATGCGATCGGACCCGACTTCGAGCGGCCGGAGCGCACGGACGACGACGAGGTCGTCCGCCGGATTCGCGAGATCCTCGAGCGCGACGTGCGGCCCTATGTCGAGCAGGACGGCGGCGAGATCAGCTTCGCGGGCTATAGCGATGGCGTCGTCGAAGTCGTTCTGCAGGGCGCCTGCGCGGGCTGCCCCAGCTCGTCGATCACGCTCAAGATGGGAATCGAGGCGAGACTCAAGGAGGAGATCCCGGAGGTCGAGAGCGTGATCGCGCTCTAGACGCACGGTCGATCGATCGAACACACTCACGAGAGCGCGGGCTGGGGGGCACGTCGGGTTTGAGTGGCTGGGGTTGGGGCGACGTTCGCCTCGGGGATCGCGGATTGGGGCTTTCGCCGGGTCGGAACCGGCGAAGGCGCGCCGCACGACTCACGTGGGTCGGGCGACTCGTCGTCGTCTCGCTGGTCCTGCTCGCGCTGGGCGCCATCTGGGGCACGAGCGCGCTGTGGCGTGGGCCGGCGCGACCGGCGCCGCCCGGGCTCGCGTCGTCGGCCGTCGCGCCGCCGCCGGCCGCTGGCGATGCGCGCGCCGATTGGCGCCTCGATCCGCCGCTCTCGCGCCATCGCTTCGAGTTCGCCCGCATCGGTGCCGACGAAATCGACCCCTCCGGCGTACCGCGGCTGGTCGAGTGGATCGACCGCGTGGGTCGGCTGCGCTCGGTCTCGGGCTTCGCCGGTGGCAGCGGGATTCGTCGCGTCGAGTACAGCCTGGACGAAGAGCTGACCCGTAACGTGTTCGAGATCCTGCGCAGGGGACGCGTCGAGCACGGCCACGCGATCGTGATCGACCCGCGCAGTGGCCGTCTGCTCAGCTACGTGTCGACGGCACCGGAGGACTTCCCGCCCGAGCGAGCCTATCCCGCCGCCTCGATCGTCAAGGTCCTGATGGCCGCTGCGTTGCTCGAAGTGGAGCCGATCGAGGGCCCCGCGGCCTGCACCTATCGGGGCAACAAATACCGACTCAATCGCAGACGCCTCGATCCACCCGAGAACGGTCGTGAGTCGACGCTCGAGGATGCGATCGCGAGCTCGAACAATCAGTGCTTCGGACAATGGGCGCTCCACGTCCTGGGCGAGGAAAAGGTGCTCGAGACGCTCGATCGATTCGGCTGGCTCGCCGAGCCGGCACCCGGTCATGCAGCGGGCCGCGTCGACGCGATCGAGACCGAGCTGGATCTGGGGCGCGTCGGCAGTGGACTCGACGGCGTGCGCGTCACGCCACTGCACGTCGCTTCGCTCGCTTCGGTGCTGACCGATGGCCAGCTTCGCGAGCCCTGGTGGGTCGATCGCGTTTCACTGGCCGACGGTCGCTCGGAGCCACTACCGAGGTCGAGCTCGGCGCGACGGGTCCTACGCGAAGATCAGGCCCGAACACTCAGACAGATGATGGTCTCGACCACGACGCGCGGCACGGCGAAGAGCGCGTTTCGTACGCGCCGTGGCCGACCGCTGCTCGGTGATGTTCGCGTCGCGGGGAAGACGGGAAATCTGTCCGGCAAGGATCCGGTCGGTCGCTACGAGTGGTTCGTGGGTGTCGCGCCCGCCGACGATCCCAAGATCGGCGTCGTCGTATTGCAGCTCCAGGGACATCGCTGGTGGGCGCGCTCGAGCGAGCTCGCCGCGCGTGTCTTCGAGAAAGTGTTCTGTGATCGCGCAGGCTGTCGTGCCGCGCGGGCCGACCGATGGACCGGGAGTCTGGGTCGCGGCACCAAGCCGATGCTGATCTCGGACCTGGCCCATCCCTATCGCGGGCTGAGTCCCAGCTTGAGCGTGTCGCAGGTGGATTGAGGAATCCCGGCGACGCGTGGATCCCTGCTCGGGCGTCCTCGAATGGCGACGAGCATGCAGCCAGCGGCTCCGGACGCTCGGTCGCGTTCCGATCTCCGGTTTATTGCATTGAACTCGCTATAGTCTGTCATTCGCGTTCGTTCCCGAACCACGATCGTGTCGCCTGTAGCGATTCGGTGCGCGCGGGTCGGACGCTGTCGGGGGGCGAGCGATTGAGCGTACCGAGTCGATCGATCCCGACTACGACGAAGACGTCGACCGCCGCGTCGCCGGCGAGCTCCTCCGCTCCCGGCGCCTCCGGCCACCGCTTCGGTCCCGACCTCGCCTGCTCGGAGTGTGGCGTCAGCTGGGACGCGCACCAGCGCGAGCCGCACCCCTGCAAGCCCGAGCCCGCGACCGACGTCTTCGCACGTCGACCCGCCGCCGACTCCTTCGCCGCATCCGGTGAGGGCCGCGAAGGCTGAGCCCGGTTGCTCGCATTCGAGTTGCCAGTCTCTTGCACACTGCCGAGTGTTCCAGGCGCGGTCGAGTGACGCGGAGCGTCGCTTCGCCTGACGCAGCTCGACACTTTTCGGGTCGGGCGCCGCGTTTCGTCATGGCCCGATTCCCGCGTCCGGCTTCGTCGTCGAAAAAGTTCAGCTTCGTTTCCGGGTGACCGACCAGACACCTGGCACGCGAACTTGCGCCTGGGCGCCGCTTCGCGGCTGGGATTTCGAAGTGAGTGGCATGGGAGTTGCTCTCTGCGAGGTCCGGCGGAACAAGCCCGCTCCTGGACGGGAGCTCGGGGAGACCGCAGCCAAAACCTGCAAAGGGCAGGGACTCGAGCACTCGAGTGACCGTAACGTCATGACCTCCGAAGGGTCCAAAGGAACGACAACACAATGAGCAAACTCATTCGCAAGTCCAAGAAGGGCTTCACCCTCATCGAGCTCATGATCGTGGTTGCCATCATTGGTATTCTGGCCGCGATCGCGATCCCGAACTTCCTCCGCTTCCAGCTGAAGAGCAAGAGCTCCGAGGGCAAGGTGAACATCGCCGCCGTGCGCACCGCCGAGGAGTCCTACCTCGCCGAGTTCGGCAACTACGTCTCCGCCACGGCGAGCCCGAACGCCATTCCCGGCACGGGCAAGGCGGCCTTCGTGAACGTGGACGGTGCGAACGCCGGCTTCGATCAGCTCGGCTGGTCGCCGGAAGGCCAGGTCTTCTTCCAGTACGAGGTCAACTACGCGTCGGCTACGCCGTCCGCCTACACAATCACGGCTGCCGCGGACATCGACGGCGACGGAACGAACCAGGTCTGGGGTTACGTCAAGCCCGTCACGGGTACGGCCGCGGGTATCGCTCCGGCGAGCCACGGTATCTGCACCGCGAACGGCATCGCGAACAACCAGCTGACCACGGTCGGCCCCTGCGCCGCCGCGCACGGTCAGTCGATCTTCTAGGACCGACGACCACGGCTGAAACGCCAGGGGGCCGGGCATCACGCCCGGCCCCTTCTCGTTTCGGCCCGGCGTTTCCAAGACATCGACTCGACGTGCCTTCCCATCCCTCGTTCACACGCTCGGACCATCGCCCCTGGCCCATGCCCCAGGGTCGCTGGACCTGGCGTCAGTCCTGGTGCGATCTGCTCTTCGCGCATTGGCCGATTCCGGCGGGGGAGCTGCGACCCCTGGTACCGCCCTCGCTCGAGATCCAGCAATTCGATGGGACGTCCTGGGTGGGGGTCGTTCCCTTTCGCATGCAGGGCGTGATGCGGCGCCCGCTTCCAGACCTGCCCTACTTCTCTGCCTTTCCCGAGATCAATCTCCGGCTCTACGTCGAAGCCGAAGGCAAGCCGGGTGTCTGGTTCCTGAGCCTGGACGCTGCGAATCGCGTCGCCGTGATCGCGGCGCGCAGGCTCTATCACCTGCCGTATTTCCACGCGAGCATGCATGTCGCTCGGCGCGGCGACGAGCTCGCGTACGCATCCAGGCGCCGCGGCCCCGATCCGATCGGCTTCGAAGCGAGATTTCGGCCCTGCGGCGCAGCCTACGAGAGCGTGCCGGGCACCCTCGAGCACTGGCTCACCGAGCGCTATTGCCTCTATTCAGCGCGCGCCGATGGCCGCATGACGCGCGTCGAAGTTCACCATCATCCGTGGCCACTTCAGGCCGCCGAGGCCGAGATCGCCACGAACGAGCTCTTCGAGCCCCACGGACTGGCGATCTCTGACGATCCCCCGCTGCTCCACTTCAGCCGTCACCTCGACGTCGCCATCTGGCCGACCGAAGCGCTCGTCGCCTGAAGATCCCCGCCGATCGAGCGCCCGCCCATCGAGTGCCTGCGGCGCAAGGGCGCGACAGCGCCCGCCCATCAAGCGCCCGCGGCCCAAGGGCGCGGCAGCGCCCGCTCATCAAGAGATGATGCGGCCACCCCCACCCGGCGCGCCGCCCGGGCCGCCGAGGCCGCCGATCCCGCCGGCCGGACCCTGGCCGGGAACGACGATGCGGCTGGCTTCCTGGCGCTGCAGCTCCCGCGCTTCCTCCATCAGGCGCTCGACGGCGGCCTCGACGGCCTTCGGAAAGGCGGCGAACGCGTCGGGCAGGCTGGCGGCCTCGATCGGACAGTTGATCGGGAGAGGGCCGCGGGCGGACATCAGCGTCGTCTCACCGATGAACATCGTCGGCCGGCTCGGGTCGTCCAGGCCCTCGGCCGTGACGGGAGTGAGACGCCGGATCGAGGCGACCTTGAGGTCGGTAAAGGTCTCCTCGCGGTAGAGGTTGTCCTGGTCGACGGCGATCTCGCCGAGCGGGCTGGCTTCTTCGCTCAATGGGGCTTCTCCTCGGTTGCCCCCATGTTCGCAAACCTTCACCGTTCGTGCAGGGAACCAGCGCGGCGCGCGGAGCGGTAGTGCGGCTCCGCGCGTCCCCGAGCGCGTGTGACGACCGCGACGCGTTTGCTCGAGGCGTCGGCACGTCGCGCTACCGCGCCCTGCAGCTCAGGATCGCGTCAGGATCTCGGACAGGATGGCGCCGAGCCCCGCGAGCTCGCCGTCCTCGAGCGATTCGACGTCGGGCAGGCACGCGATCATCTTCTCGAGTGCGGCGATCGTCTCCTGCTCGATCCGATCGAAGACCAGGCCGAACGCGTCGCCATCGTCGCGCGTCACGCGCGCGTCCAGCACGAAGGGCTTACCCGGACCCGGCCCGTGCAGGGCGAGCCGGATGCGATCGCCGATCGCGAGGTCGGGATGGCGTTCGATGCGCATGCCACCGGCGGAGAGATCGCGACCGATCAAGACGAAGGGGCCGTCCTCCCGCGCGGCCACGACGGCGCCCTCGAAGGACGCCCGCCGCTGGGCGCGCCGTTCGGTCGCGGTCTCGTCCTCCTTTACGGCCTCGGGCGGGAGCGAGGGCCGTGGGTCGCTCTCGCCGTGGCGGGTCAGCTCGATACTGTGCTCACCGGCTGCTGCGATCGGAGGGTCGGTCTCGTCGTCGAGCGTGAGGTCGGGCAGCGTCGGCAGCTGGCAGGCGGGAATTGCGGGACCGTCTCGCAGACTCGCCGTGTCGAAAGCCTCCGGCCCGGAGGCCCAGTGGTTGATCAGCGCGGTCAGGCGCGTTCGACTCGTCTCGTCGAGATCGGCTGCGAAGACGACCGCGACGACGCGGCGCCCTTCCGAAGCGTCTTCGTCGCTCGAGCTAGCCGGCACCGCGCGCCGCACCTCGCCGCGGAGCGTCAGCTTGGCTCCAGCGCTCGTGCCACCGGGAATCCCGGTATCGGTCGCGAGCGTGAACTCGATCGTGTCGCCGACCTCGAGCGGTGCTCGGGTCGAGAGCCGACAGCCGCGATTGGACAGGTCGACCAGGACCGTCGCGTCCTGCGCTGCGCTGTCACCCGGGTCTGCGCCAGCGACGACGGCGACCGGTGCCCCGACGGCGACCCGCGGATCGATGCGGCGCTCGCTGCCGCGGTAGAGCGCACGCGCGATCAGCAGGCGCCAGATATCGGGTGCGGCAGGCAGCCGGATCAGCAGGTGCAGGCCCGAGCGACGCAGACGACGGCGCATCGCGGGCGAGTCCTCTTCGACGGCGATGATGCGCAGGGGCCGGCCGGGTCGTGCGTCGGCAGGCGCGCCGCGGCGCACGCGCTCCACGCGCCGTGGCGTCACGATCAGGAGGTCGCGGGGCGGGGGGATCTCCGCGGGAATGCGACCGCCGCGCAGGCGTTCGTAGGGGATCGCTTCCGCGTCGAGAACGCCGGCGACCTCGTCGAGCTCGCCGTCATCGACGAGCAGGATGCTCGCGTGGTCGCCCGTCGCCGGGCCACCTTCGGTACTCGGCGAGGCCCTCCTCTCGCTCTCGCGCTCGCTCATGACGCTCTCCATTCGAATCGCTGCGAGGGGGCTTCGGCGCGCTTCCGTGGACGCGAGCGACTCCCGTGGTCAATCGTCCGATTGAGCGGGTGGCTGAAGCAGGATGCAGGAGGTTGGCCCAGGCACACGCGGCGAACGCCGAAGTCCAGAGCCAGCTCGTTGGCCGGCCGAGCCACGCGGCCGCCGTGGCGGCCAGGCCGTCGAACGCCGGCCCCGTGTCTGCGCCGAGCCAGGCGACGGCCGCCGGCAGACCGTCCGGGAGGCCGATCGGCGCCAGCTCGCTCGCGATTGGGGGTGCGTCGACGACGAGGTATGCGAGCGCATTGTTGGCGGTGTGGGCCGCGATCGCGACGCCGAGGCCGTATCGCACGCGGACGAGGCCGAGCTGCAGACCGAGGACGGCGGCGGCCGCGGCGTGGGCGGCGCCGGGATGGAGCGCGCCGAAGGCGAGCGCCGAGACCGCGATCGCGAGCGCCGATCCCAGTCGGGGCGCCAGGTACCCGTAGAGCAGACCGCGGAAGCACCCTTCTTCGATGCAGGCCACCAGCAGCGCGAGTGCGACGATCGCGACGAGCGAAGGCAGCAGGACGAGGCCAGCGTCCGCGAGCCCTGTCGCCCCGACCGTTGCCGGCGAATCGAACACGGCCTGCGTGAGCGATGCGGGTCGCTCGCCGATCGCGCGCGCGAGTAGTCGGCTGGCGCCGACCAGACCGAGTACTTGAAGGCAGCTCGTCGCGAGCGAAGCGCGACTTCGCGGGGAAGCATGAAGGGCGCGTGGCATCGCACGACAGGGTACCGGCTCCGACGAGCGGCCTCGGCTGCTACGCTCCCGGTGTGTCCCGATCCGAGCTGTGTTCTTCACTGCTGGTGGCGATGCCCCAGATGGCCGACCCGAATTTCCGTCGCGCGGTCGTGCTCGTCGTGCATCACGACGCGGAGTCGACGTTCGGCCTGGTGCTCAACCGGGAGGTGGAGTTGTCGGTTCGCGAGCTCTGCGAGAGTCTCGATTTCGTGTGGAACGGCAGCGGCAGCGACGAGGTCGCCTGGGGCGGCCCGGTCGAGTCGAATACGGGCTGGCTGCTCTTCCAGGACGGCCTCGATACGGAGGTCGAGGACGACCAGGTGTCGCGTATCGACGGCGAGCTCTGCTTCGCCGGCTCGATGGACGTGCTGCAGCAGCTGGCCGAACGGCCGCCCCAGGATCTGCGCGTCTTTCTCGGCTACGCCGGCTGGGGCGGCGGTCAGCTCGAGAGCGAGCTGGCCCAGGGCGCCTGGGTCGTCGCACCGCTCTCGCCCGATATCGTCTTCGACGTCCCGCTCGACCGGATGTGGGATCACGTGCTGCGTGCGATGGACATCGACCCTGCGCGTCTGATCGCGACCGCCGGGGTCCACTGAGCGATGGCCGCGATGCGAGATCGCGCGAGCGAGCGGACCAGCGAAGGAGCGCGGACCCGCGCGTCGGTCTACGAGGTGCGTTGCGCCCGCTGTGACGTCAGCTTTCCCGTCGGCACCAAGAAGTGCATCCACTGCGGGGGTCGGACGGCGCCGGGCCTACCGGGTGGATCGCGCGGCGTCGAGCGCCCTTCCTATGGCGAATCGGATGGCGGATCGAACGAGGCGATCCTCGGTCCGTCACCGATCGAGCCCACCCAGGAATCGCCCTTTTCGATCGGGGACTCCGGTCTCGGCGAAGCGCGGCCGAACGATCGCGATCTCGAGATCCCCGATTCGCCCTCGTCGCTCGTCGGTTTCCTGTCGCGGTCGCTCGGAGGCATCATCTGGGTCCTGATCCTGATCGGATTCGCCTTGACCCGCGGCTGCTGACGCGGCGAGCCCCGTTCGCGGCTTCCCTGTCGGGGTCGGGATTCTCCGCCACAGGACCCCGGAAGGCCGTCGAAGTAAGTAGAGAAGGGAGAAGAGAGTCATGAAGGTCGAAGCGGCGATTGCGGTCGAAGCGGGCAAGCCGCTCGAAATCGACGAAATCGAGCTCGAGGGGCCGAGCGAAGGCGAATGCCTGGTTCGCCTGGCCGCGACCGGTGTCTGTCATACCGATGCGTTCACGCTGAGTGGTGACGATCCGGAAGGACTCTTTCCCGCGGTCCTCGGGCACGAAGGCGCGGGTGTCGTCGAAGAGGTCGGACCGGGTGTCCGTTCGCTCGCGGTCGGGGATCACGTCATCCCGCTCTACACGCCGGAGTGTCGGGAGTGCAAATTCTGCCTCTCGGGCAAGACGAACCTGTGTGGCGCGATTCGCGAGACCCAGGGGCGGGGCCTGATGCCGGATGGAACGAGTCGGATCAGCTGGAGGGGGGAGAAGATCCACCATTACATGGGCACCTCCACGTTCGCACGCGCGACGGTCGTTCCCGAGATCGCGCTCGCGAAGGTCCGCAAGGACGCGCCGCTCGACAAGATCTGCCTGCTCGGATGTGGCGTGACGACGGGGATCGGCGCCGTGCTCAACACGGCGAAGGTCGAGCCCGGCGCTTCGGTCGCCATCATCGGTCTCGGCGGAATCGGCCTGTCGGTCGTGCAGGGGGCCGTCATGGCCGGCGCCGAGCGGATCATCGGAATCGACACGAACCCCAAGAAATTCGAGCTCGCGATGCAATTCGGTGCGACCGAATGCGTCGATCCCCGAGACGTTGGCGATATCGAAGCGCACGTGATCGAGGCGACCGACGGCGGCGTCGACTACTCGTTCGAGTGTATCGGGAACGTCGAGACGATGGGGAACGCGCTTCGCATGACCCACAAGGGCTGGGGCGAGTCGATCATCATCGGTGTCGCCGGCGCAGGTCAGGAGATCCACGCGCGACCGTTCCTGCTCGTGACCGGCCGCGCCTGGCGCGGTACGGCCTTCGGCGGGACGAAAGGGCGCACGCAGCTGCCCGGCCTCGTCGATCGTTACATGAACGGTCGCGTGAAGCTCGACGAGATGGTCTCGCGCACGATGTCGCTCGAGGAGATCAACCGGGCCTTCGACATGATGCACGAAGGCGAGGTGATCCGTAGCGTCGTGATGCTCTGAGCACGCGGCGGGGTCGAGCGCGGATCACGGCGGAGTCGCTCAGGCCGCGAGTCCGCTCCAGACGAGTCGGCAGGCGACGGCCGTCAGCGTGAGCTTGTAGAGCTGCGTGAAGCGCGCGTCATCCAGACGGCGGAGTGCGCGTGTGCCCGCCGCCGTGCCGACGACGACGCTTGCCGACATCGCGAGCACGAGCGGTGCGAAGGCGAGAAACGCGAATCCCGCGAGTCCGAAGAGCACGAGCTTCGCCAGATGTCCCAAAACCTGGCAGGCGGCCTTCGTACCGATCAGCTCGAAGCGGTTCAGACCGATGCCGAGAAAGAAAGGCGCAATGAACGGGCCGGTCGCGCCGACGAGTGGGGCGAGCGCACCCGAGCCCGCGCCGACGAGCGCGAAGCGCGGCCGCAAGGGCAAGCGTGTAGGGTCGAGTCCGAGCAAGAGCCAGCGCGGTTGCCAGGTTGCGACGATCACGAAGCAGCCGATCGCCAGCCGAAGCATCTCGGCCGGGGCGTGTTGGGCGAGCGGAAGCGTGAGTGCTCCGGCGGGCACGAGCAGGAGCGCGAAGGGCAGGACGAGATCGCGCCGAACCGCTCGGGCATGCACGACGGCGCGGCTCGAATTCGAGGCCAGCTGGACGATCGCGTGGACGGGAATCGCCTCGGCCGGCTCGAGAAACAGGAGCATGATGGCCAGCAGCATGATGCCGCCGGCCATGCCCAGGATCGCGGACACCCCCGACGTGAGCAGCGCCGCGCCACAGAGCAGCCAGACCGTGAGCGGCTCCAATCGCCCTCCCCTCTTCTATTCCTTGCTTTCACGCCGCGTTCGTCGCGTCGCACGTCGTGTCGTCGCGCAACATCAGCTTGACAATGAAGGCGATATTGATCAAGTTGATACCTGCGATCAACTATGAGCGGCCCATCCTGTATGTCCCAGAACGAGCTCATCTCCGTGCCCACGCGAAGCGCCGACGAGGGGCGGCCGGGCGCGTCCCGCGCACCCGGCCACCCGAGCCTCTCGCCCGCGGCCGACGACACCTCGAGCCGCTCGGAGAGCGAGTTCCTGAGCGCGCGCGAGGCGGCCGCGCTGCTCGGGGTCAAGCTTCCCACGGTCTATGCCTATACGAGCCGGGGCCTGATCCAGAGCGTTCCCGGCGGCAAGGGGCGCGCGCGGCGCTACCGGCGGCGGGATCTCGAGCGCCTCTGTGCACGTCGCGACGCACGGGCCGGGCACGGACCCGTGGCGGCGGCGGCGCTGCGTCAGGGCGAGCCGGTGATGGACAGCTCGATCACGCTGATCTCAATCGAGCAGGGGCCGATCTATCGCGGACGCGCGGCGCTCGAGCTCGCGCGCGCGGGGCGACGCTGTGAGTGGGTGGCCGAGGGCATCTGGTCGGGCGATTGGAGCCCGGAGCGACCGGATCCAGAGGGCTCGGATTGGCACCCCGCGGGACTCGGCATCGACCTCGAAGGGCTGCTCAGCATCTTACCCCCGCGGGTAGAGCCGCTCACGGCGCTCAGCCTCGTGATTCCGCTCCTCGCCTCCCACGACCCGGGTCGCTTCAGCTGGCATCCCGAGGCGGTCCTTGCGCGGGCCCGCACCCTGCTGCGCCGCTCCGCCGCCGTCCTGGCCCTCGGTCGTGCCGACATCGACGCACAGGCCGCCGTCGCGGCATCCCTCGCGGCGCCGACGCTCGCGGCGGCGATCGGCGCGTCGCTCGCGCGTGAGCTCGATTCGGACGAACTCGCGCTGCTCGATCAGGCGCTCGTTCTCGCCGCCGATCACGAGCTGAATGCCTCGACGTTCGCGGCCCGGGTCGCCGCCTCGACGGGCGCCGACGTCTACGGCTGCATCTGCGCCGCGCTCGCCGCACTCTCGGGCCCGCGCCATGGTGGCGCGGCCGATCGGATCGACGCCCTGCTGCTCGAGGCGGGGCCGGCCGACCGGGTCGAGGAGGTGGTCCACGACCGCCAACGGCGCGGCGAGGTGATCGAGGGCTTCGCGCATCCGATCTACGCGCCGCACGCGGATCCCCGCGGCACCTGCCTGATGGCGTTGGCGCGTGAGCTGGGCGGCGAACGCGAGCCGGTTCGATCCGTCGTCGCGCTGGTCGACGCGATGCAGCAGGGGGGCTTCGGCGGCCCGTCGATCGACGTCGGCCTGGTCGCCGTCGCGCGGGCGTTACGATTCCCCGCTGGCAGCGCGACGGCGCTCTTCGCGCTCGCGCGAACCGTCGGTTGGGTGGCGCACTCTCTCGAGCAATACGAAGCGGGATTCCTGGTGCGGCCGCGGGCCCGCTACCGCGAAGATCCGAAGGCGATCGCCCGTGCCGCGCAGTAGGGGTCGCGCGCGCAGCGCATTCGAAGGGATGGTCCGGTGAGCGAGGGTACACAGGCCACAGCTGTCGAGTCGGATCGGACCGCGACGCCGCTCGCAGGCGCGGGTCTCGCGGTCGCCGCCGTCGCGTTCGCTCTGGCGGCATGGATCTACTACCCGCTCTTCTTTCCCGAGACCCATCGCGAGCTCGCGAACCAGAGCGAGGAGTTCTTCTTCGAGGCGAACGAGGCCGCCGGCGCCCCAGTCCTCGTGCTCTCGCTCTGGCTCTTCTATCGGCGCAGCCATCTGCGCGACGTGCTGCTGGGCCCGGGCTCGCCCGTCGCCGGTCTCGGCGTGCTGCTGGCGACCGCCCTGCTCTACGGCTGGGGCCACTACACGAAGGCGGCGGATCTCCAGCTGATGAGCGTCCTCGGCCTGCTCTTCGGTACCGCCCTTCTGTTGGGCGGCCGGGCCGCCGTGCGCGCCTACTGGGTTCCGATCCTCTTTCTCGCCTTCGCATTGCCGCTTCCGCCCGTCCTGCTGTCCGCCTTCATCTATCCGATCCAGCTCGCGACGGCCGAGTACGCGGGCTTCATCCTGAACGCGATCGGCGTCGCGTCGTATGTCCAGGGCGACCAGATCCTTCGCCCCGAGAACACGTTCATCGTGATCGAGACGTGCAGCGGCGTTCGCACGATCGTGACGCTCAGCATGCTGACCGTGCTGTTGATCGATCTGTTCGAACGCAGCGGCTGGCACGCGGCGCTGTTGATGCTGCTCGCGCCGGTCGTCGCGTTCATCACGAACGGCTTCCGCGTCGTGACGCTCGTGCTGAATCCCCACTCGTCGATTCACTCGATCCACAATCTGCAGGGCATCGCCATGCTGCTGGTCGGCCTGACCGCGATGTACCTGCTCGACGGGCTGCTCGAGCGCGTGCTGGGCAGCCGCGATCCCTCGCTCGCGTCGGGCGACTACGGCGAGACCACCGACCGTCCCGGCGACGGACGGAGTCGCGCGCTGCTGCTAGGCGCGGTCGTCGCGGTCCTGCTCCTCATGATCGGCACGACGCGGGTCGTCACGCCCTGGCAGCAGCCGAGCGGCTTCGGCGAGATGCCGGACGACCTGCTCGCCCGTGTCTTTGGCGAGCGGCAGTCGCGGCCGATCAAGCCCGACTATCAGTTCCGGGGCAGCATCCGATATCTCGCACACGCGAATCGCCGGATCCGTTTCGAAGGCGAGCCGATGGAGGTCTTCCTCGGCGTCGCGAACGAGCAGATCCGCAGTCATACCGTCTTGAGCAAACGACTCGCCTGGCCCGAGAGCGGCTTCGCCGTCGTCGAGGAGTCGCGCGAGCGGCTCGGCGACGACGGACCCGAGGCGCTTCGAATGGTGTTGCGACGGGGCGCGCGTTCGGTGCTCTCCTACTCCTGGTACGAGCGCGAGGGCAGCCTCGCGAGCGAGTGGCTTCGCCAGGCGACGGCGCTCGATCGCAGTCCGATGGTCCGGCCCGAGCACATGCTCGCGATCCGGATCTCGACGCCGCTCGGCCCCGGCGGCTCCCGCGTCGAGCAGGCGGAACGGCGGATCCGGGCCGCCTGGAAGCGGCTGGCCCCGGAGCTCGAGCGCTACGCACCGACCTTTCCGGCGGGTTCGTCGGCACCCGCGGCCACAGCGGCGGCTCTGTTGCCCCCGCCGCGTGCGTCGCACGAACTGTTTTCCGCCGCGGCGGAAAAGTTTTTCCTGCGGCCAGCGTCGCCGCAATGAGAACGTTAGAAAAAACGAAGACTTACGGATTCTTTGACACTGGCATGCTGCTTGCTTCGAGAAGCCCGGGCGGGCCGAGTGGTCCGTCCGTTCGAGAGAGATGGAAGATAAACAACAGAAGGTAGGAGACCAAGGAAAAGACGCGAAGGAGAGGGTCTAGCTCGCTCAAAATCGAGTTTGATTTTTCACCGATTGCTCACTCGGTAAGGGTTTCTTTCCTGCGGGGGTTCCATTAGGATCCTCGTGTGTTTGCGGCAAGAAAATCGTCAGCCCAAATTGCTCGGGCGGACGGGCCGTGTGCACAGGGAAGAATCCCCCTCAGATTTCGGGAATTTTCTCTTGACCTTTCGCTCGCTCGATGGCCATATGGCTTATAACGGCTCGTCAAACTAGGAAACTAGGACTAGGAGAACCCAAAATGAAGCTCAAGCTACTCATGCTTGTCAGCGTTTTCGCCTTCGGTTTCGCCCTCAGCGCGACCGCAGGTAACGTCGCAGATGCCGACGGCGATCTCGTGCCGGACGCGTTCGACAATTGTGTGGACCTCGACAACGGTCCGAACGATGACTCGAACCAGGTCGACACGGATACCGACGGTTACGGCAATGCCTGTGACGCGGACTACGACAACGACGCACTGAACGACGTCAACTCGCTGGACTTCGGCGTGTTTCTCGGGAACTTCTCGGGCGCGACGAACAATCAGCTGAGTGACCACGATGGTGACGGCGACACGGACGTGCTCGACTTCGGTACGTTCCTGGCTCAGTTCCAGGACACGACCTTCCCGAAGATCGGCCCGTCGGGTCTCGCTTGCGCCGGAACGGTTCCCTGCGTGCCCTGATGTGAAAACGATTCAGGCCGCTCGTGGGCAGATGCCCGCGAGCGGCCTGGCTCGACAGAATGTGTCCTGAGCAACTGCCTTGACTTCGATTCGACGGATTTCAGCCTCGGAATTTCGTTGACACAATGCACGCGACCAGGCCACTACCCTCTGAGCTGAAGCAGATCAGATCCAACCAGATCCAGAACAGATGAAGCGGATGCTCAACTTTAAGGAGAATGGATAAGATGCGGCTGTTTGTTTCTTTGATCGCCAGTGCGGCGATGGTATTGGCGGCATCGGCCGCCGGTGCGGCGGTGACCTTCACGGCCACCACCAGTGCCGATCTCGGGAATCTGAACCCCGGTGAGGAATTCACGATCGACATCACGCTGCGAAGTGATGGCGAGACGGCGTTCGGACTGGGCGGAGCGGCGACCGGTTACGGCGGCGTGCTCGAGTTCGTTTCGGGTGAGGCGGCGGGTGCTGCGCTCGCCCAGGTGTGTGTGGGCGGGAGCTGCTTCGGCGGTCTCGACAACTCGATTGTTGACGTCGTCGAGAGCACCGACAACCCGCTCGGTCCCGAGGTGCAGTTCTTCAATGGCGTCTCGACCGGTGGCACCGCGAACACGGGTGAGGTCGACGAGAGTCCCGATGGCACGGCGGGTGCTCCACAATTCCGGCTCGTCTTCAGGGCGATCGGTGGGGCGGCTGATCTGACGATCGGCGCGCTCGAGGAATACGGTGATGCGCTCATTATCGCCGGTGGCGCCCGAGGTCAGTCGAACAACGCGGTCCTCGCGATCAACGTGATTCCGGAGCCCGGAACGGCCCTGCTCATGGGTCTGGGCCTCGCGGGTCTCGCTGCGGCGGGTCGCCGGGACTGATCAGGAATCCGGAGGCTCGATCCGATCGGAGGCATTGCGCCATTCGATCAGAATCAGTCGCCTCGATTCTTCGGACAAACGCCCCGATCTCTTCGGAGATCGGGGCGTTTTGCGTTCTCGGGGCGGCAGTCGCTCCGTGGTGCGTTACACGTGTCAGCGTTCAATTAGAGACGGATCGCCGTCGTCGATTCGCATTGCCCCCTGCTGACCTCCGTGCCCCGACGATGGAGAAACGACATTGATCGATCCGGGCACCGGTGCCGTTCGCTCGTTGCGTATCGACATGGGCTGTGATGACCCCCGAGCGAGCCTCACGGGGCGGACGGATGTGCCTCCCACGTCATCGCGTCCTGGCGATGATGTCGAAGCAGCAGACGTTTGCGGGTGAGGCTTGGAAGCGGAGGGGCAAGGTGACGCGCCGTGAGCGTTTCCTGGCCGAGATGGACGCCGTGATCCCTTGGGATCGGTTTTCGGGCTGATCCGACCGCACGACTACGCGCCGTGGGGTCAGGGACGCAAGCCGCACGATCTCGATCAGCCCGCTTCCGCATCTTCTTCATGGCATGGCAAAGAGACGACGCACTGGGGCGACCCGGCCTACTGGAAGGCAGCCGATCGCGAGGCGTTCGAAGCCGCCGGTGTGCGCTGTCAAGCGACACCCAGTCCTACGAGTTAAGGCGACACCCACTCTTACGAAGTGTCGCGGTAGCAGAGGCCGCAGGCTGGAGGTCGCCCGGAGGGCGGCCGTAGGCCTGCGGCCTCGGTGTCCTCTTATCCCCGGGCCTCCGTGGCCTGCTCGAGGTCGCGCAGCCGGTAGCTGCGCCCCTTGATGTTGAGCACGTGGCTGTGGTGCAGCAGGCGATCCAGGATCGCCGTCGCCAACACCTCGTCGCCCGCCAGGATCTCCGGCCAGTCCCGGATCCCCTTGTTCGTCGTGATCAGGATCGAGCCCCGCCCGTAGCGGTACGAGACCATCCGGAAGAACAGACTCGCCTCGGTCCGGTCCATCGGCTCGAAGCCCACCTCGTCGATCACGAGCAACGCCACGTTCATGTACTTCTTGCGGCGCAGCCGTGAGGGACCCGCGTCGGCGTCGCGCTTCATCGCCGCAAGCAGATCCTCGAGACGCATGAACAGGACCGAGAACCCGTTCTCGATCGCGCGGACGCCCAACGAGACGGCAAGATGCGTCTTGCCTACGCCGGGCGGGCCCTGGATCAGCAAGCTCTCCTTCTCGCGGATGAACGCGCAGGTCGCCAAGGTCTCGATCCGGCTTCGCTCAACACCCGGCTGGAAGCTGAAGTCGAAGTTGCCGAGCGTCTGGCCCGTGGGCAGACCCGAGAGCTTGAGCGAGGTCTTCACGCGACGCTCCTCTCGGATCGCGAGTTCGCGATCCAGCAGCTCGTCCAGGAACCGGTGCGGCGCGTGATCGTGCTTCGTGGCGTCCGAGACGTGCTCCTGAAGATGGTCCGCCGCGTGTTGCAGGTTCAGCCTGACCAGCCGCTCCTGCGTCGCGTCGAGGTCCACCTTCGGGGGCTTCTTCGTCGTGGTCGTCGTCGTGGTGGGGCTGCTCATCGGGCCACCTCCGCGTAGGCGGCATACTGATCGATGGGACGCGCCTCAGGTGCCATCGCCGCGATCTCCTGCAGGCGCCTTCCCATCCGCCCAAGCGGCGTCGGCGGCAGGATCCGCTCCGTGGCTTCGCCCTCGAAGTGACGTTCGTCGAGCACCAGGGTCCGTTCCGTGTGCCGCGGATGCTCGGCCACGATATCGCCCTCGGCGATCACCTGGACCGTCTCGGAGCAGCCGCGGACCTCGACGCGGCTGCCCACGAGGCGGAACGGCACGGAGTAGCGGCGCCCCTCGAACGCGATCAAGCAGTCCTTCGAGACGGGACGCGTCCCCGACAGGTCGAAGGGCTCGGGCAGGTACACGGGAAGCGACGACAGGTGCGCCTTCTCGACCTGCCAGCTCTCGTAGACGCTCTGCCCCGTGGCGGGGCACTTCCGCCGCCGGCTCGACCGGACGACCCGGTCGTCCGTCCAGGCCTGCAGCTCTCGCACGTCGCGCCAGTGCTGCGCGTAGGGGTTGGCATCGAGCCGCTGGTGCCGGATCAGCCGCTCCACCTTGCCCTTGTGCTCGGGCGATCGCGGCGCGCACACGTCCACGTGGAAGCGCATCATCGTCGCATAGCGGCCATAGGCGGGATGAACCGTGCCCGAGACGCCAGCGCCTCGCGAGACGGCCGTCTTCTCGTTGTCGACGCGAACGATCGCGGGGACGCCCTCCAGTCGGGAGAAGGCTTCGTTGTGGACACGGAGCCAGGCGAGCTCGTGCTTGCGTGCCGACCACACGACGGCGTCGTAGCGCGAGTGCGAGAGCTCGAGGTGGAACGCGTAGAGCGTTATCTCGCGCCCACCCACCTGGAGCCCGCGGAACTCGCCCCAGTCGGCCTGCGCCTGCGCGCCGGGCGGCGTCTCGACGCGACGGCGGGCCCGCTGCTTCGGGACCGGATAGCGCTTCTTGAAGAAGCGCTGAACCGAGCGCAGGCTGCCCGGGTAGTCGTGCTCCTCGACGAGCCAGGTGTGGAGCGCGGCCAGGTTCAGCCGATCGCGGTCATCCCGTCGCTCGAGCCAGGTCTCGATCGCCGACGCCCAGTCCTCGGCGCGGCATCGCTGCCGGGCCCTTCCATCCTCGGCCCCTGCGGCCTGGCGCCGCAGGTGGTACCGGACCGCGCCTTCCGTCACGTCCAGCTGCCGAGCAATCTCGCTCGTCGCGATCCCTCGCCGCGACAGTTCTCCAATCGTCATCCGAGCCTCCAGTCCAAGCTTGCCCGCCATCCAAGACCCTCCCCACCGTGGGGAGAGACTCGCACCGCGAGCACTCTCTCAGGCTCGTAAGACTGGGTGTCGCCTTAGCGACAGAATGCAGTGTCGTTCTACATGCGCTACCGCGTGAACCACCGTGCGGCGGGTGGAAACGAAAACCTCTCGGAACGGTTGCGCAAGATCAACCGCTCACGATCTCGCACACGAGCGCGGGCATCGCTGTGACCTCGGCATCCCGAGGCCGGGGCGGGCGGGGGTGCCGCGCGCAGTTCGGAGACGCGCTGGATGCCCGGACGAGCTGGGTGCGGCCGCGCGTCGAGAATGTTTGAGCACGGTGCCCCCGCCCGACCCGGCCCTGGCACCGCGCCGTGCGCAGAGGTTTCCTCAGTACCTGCTCAGCGGGCTCGAAGGTCTTCCCGTGCACGCGTACGCGGTCGAGCAGCCCGGTATGATCTTCCTCGGGGCTCGCGCCGCCATCGAGCCTCTCGATCGAAGCTGCGGCTCGAGACGATTCGCGTCGATTCCAAACGAAAGGGCCGGGAAGCCCTTCGGCTCCCGGCCCTTCTCTTCGTCTCGATGCGTTGGCTTCTTCGCGCGAGAGCAGATTCGAATCTAGCTACTCGCTCGGCGCCCTCGCGGCTCTATTTCCCGCGGCACGCACCGTCCCTTCTGCGTCAGCTGCGTCGGCGCATCCGGATCGCGAGGATCACCGAGCCGATTCCCACCAGTCCTGCGGCGTACGCCTGGGGCTCGGGTACCGTCAGCGTAAGGACTGCGTTGTTCGAAGTCCCTCTAGCACCACCTGTGATGATGAGCGCATCCCCGTACTCCTCGAGCGCACCCAGCGTGAGATCGAACGTGCCGTCGCCTGCTCCTGCTGGAACGGTGAACACGAGCTGAAACTGCGGATCGCCCTCGACACCGTTATAACCGAGGTCGATATCGCCCGTGTTCGTGGTCCCAGAGGTAGAGACACCATTGAAGAACTGGACCTCGGGACCGAGCGGGTTGGCGGTGCTCTCCTCGATGGTCACGATCGAGTTGTCGATTCCACCAAAGCAGCTTCCGCCAGTGCAGACCGCTGCGAGCGCGCCAGTCACCGTCTGCCCGGACGTGAACTCGAGCAGGCTCGAATCGTAGCCCGTCGCGGCACCACCGAGACCAAAGGCCTGCTCCCCGTCGCTTCGCAGCTCGACTTCAATCGTGACCACGTCGCCGGGCGCCAGGGCCGTGAGCGGGTTTCCGGAGCTCACCGTGGTCGACGCTGTGAAGGTGACTGCCGCGTTCGCCGTCGACGTCGCTCCGAACGCGACGATGCCAATCAGAGACGCCAGCAGCGCCGTTCTCTTCATCATCTCAATTCCCCTTGACTGAATCCTTAAGCTTGTCTGAAAAAGGCGGAGTAGAACGCCTGATCCGATCCCTCGCAGACGTCACTCTTCGCTGATGTGACCAGTGACGAAGACGCTCTCGATCGAAGAATTGGAATCGGCGGCACTCGGGCCGTGGATGCTAGTTGCAGCTCAGCAGCAAGCCGTAGTCGAGGACGGTGATCTCGCCGTCGCCGTCGTGGTCGGCCTGAGCCAGGAAGTTGTCGTCGCCTTCGGACGAGCCGAGCGCCGCCTGCAGGGCTGCGACATCGCTCTCGTCGGTGACGCCGTCGCCGTTGTAGTCCGTGTTGCAGTCGCTCTCCGCAAAGGACGCTCCGGCCATCAGGACGACGCCCATCGCGATCAGGCTGCTCCCCCAAATCTTAAACATCAGTCTTCCTTCCTTCCTCGAGCATGGCTGGGAAAATATGGATCGCACCTGGTCAGCATACCCCAGATCGCCTCGTATCGGACGAATATGTTCGGGCGCGAAGGGGTTCCATCTGTGCGATTCGATACCGGAATCGGCGTTTTCGTGGAGACACAAGGCGCGCCCCGGAACCACTTGAACCGTGGCGCTATGCCATCGAAGCGCTCCCCGATTTCTGACGCGTCGTCGCCCAGATGGGGAAGCGTCAGATTCGAACGTCCGTCCCCGCGACGCGAGACACGCGTCGTCGACGGACGCGTCGCACTACCGATGGGGGTCCGATTCTCTTGCCCATCCTGACGGTCTCGGCGTACGGGAGGTACCGGACGAAGGGTCTGGCGATCCGGCTCACGTTCGTCGTGCTGCTCGCCCTCGCGTGCAATCAGGCGACCCTCGCAAGGGCGAGCGCCCGGAAGGGACCCGACGTCACCCACGTGCGAGCGTCCGAGCGCGGTCGATCGATCGTCGTGAAGTATCGTTCCCGAGGGGCAAAGGCCCTTCTGGAGTGCGCGCAACGATTGGATTCCCAAGGGGAATCATTCTCGACTCGCTTGGCCGATCGATCCCCCAGCCTGGACCACCTCCGTGCACGCTTCGAGCTGAGAGGCCATCGTGCCGTCTTCCGTCGACCCCGTCCGGGAGGCGACTTCGAGGCCGAGCGAGCGGCGCTCCGCGCCCGTCACGCCCGATTGCGGCGAGAGCGGGTCGCGGCATCGCGTGGAATCGGCCGACTGTCGCCCGCGCCCGCGCCCGGGGTGCCACTCGCGGCGGCTCCCACCGTTCCGGCGGCGGATCAAGACCCGGGGCCCGAGGCCCTGCCCGACCTGAGCCACGTCTACCGCGTCGAGGTACCCCGCGATCGGGATCTGGCCGTCGTCCTTGGCGCGCTCCGTGCCGACCCGCACGTCGAATACGCCCAGCTCGACCATCCGATCGTGCTCGATGCCGCGGCCGCGTCGGCTGGCGAGCCGTCGGGCCATGCGATGCCCCCCTTCGACGATCCCTTCCTGACCGCTTCGGGCTCCTGGGGCCAGCCCTACGCCGACCTCTGGGGGCTCGAGCGCGTCGGCGCGCCGGAGGTCTGGGCGGCGGGGCAGGGCGAGGGCGTCGTCGTCGCCGTCGTCGATTCGGGCCTCGATCGCTTCCATCCCGACATCGCCGCCAACGTCTGGGTCAATCCGGGTGAGGATCTCGACGCCGACGGGCGTGCCGAGCCGGCGGACGAGAACGGCCGCGACGACGACGGCAATGGCTTCGTCGACGATCTGACGGGCTTCGATTTCGCGAACTCGATCGACCTCGACGAGGACGGCCGGTTCGACGACCCGAAGGACGTCTCGGATGCCGACCCCTTCGACGACAACGGCCACGGCACCCACGTGAGCGGCACGATCGCGGCCGTCGCCGGCAACGGAATCGGCATCGTCGGCGTCGCGCCCCGCGCGCGGATCATGGCCTTGAAGGGCTTTCCCGAGGCCGGGCCCGCGGAGGACTCGACGCTCTGGCGGGCCGTCCTCTACGCGGCCGAGAACGGCGCGCACGTGATCAACAACAGCTGGTCCTGCGGCGTGCCCTGTCCGGACAATCCGCTGGCCGACGAGGTGCTGGCGCTCGTCGAGGCGCTCGGCGTCGTCGTCGTGACCTCGGCGGGCAATGCGAGCGAGGACGTCGTCCTGCGCAATCCCGAGAACGGCGATCGTGTCGTGACCGTCGGGTCGATCGGCTTCGACGACCGACTCTCGCGCTTCAGCAATCGCGGCTACGGAATCGATCTCGTCGCGCCGGGCGGCGGTCCCTCGGAGCCGGCCGCCGTGCGCGTCGCGCGACGCAATATCCTGTCGCTGCTCACGCGTGCGATCGATCCGGACGAAGAGGCGTTCTCGGTCGGCGACGATTATTGGCGACTGGCGGGCACGTCGATGGCGGCACCGCACGTCGCGGGGGCCGTGGCGATCCTGCGGGCCGACCGACCCGAGCTCACGCCACGCGACGTGCGACGCCTGCTCGGCCTCTCGGCGCGTGATCTCGGAAGCAAAGGCCACGACCGGCGTTATGGCACCGGCGCCCTCGACCTGCCTCGGCTGCTCGCGACGCCGCTGCCCGATCTTCGGCTACGAATCCTCTCGCCGAAACCGGGTGCGATCCACGATCCGGCCGACGGTGCGCTCGTCGTGCGCGGCGTGGCAGACGGGCGCGATCTCGCGCGGATCGAGGTCGCGGTCGCGCGTGGGCTCTCGGGCGACGACTTCGAGCCGCTGGCCGAGGCGCCACTCGGCGCGTCCGACGACGTCGAGGGTGCCGAGGCCGAGCGCGTTGGCTCGGCGGGCGAGGTGCTCGCGCGCTGGGACGTGTCGGCCGTTTCCGATGGTCCCCACGTGATTCGCGTGCGGGGGCAGCTCGTCGACGACACGATCGTCGACGAGCTTCGCGTCGTCGCGATCGAGCGCAATCCACCCCTTCGCGTGTCGTCGGGGATGCTGCGCGTGGGCGCGCCCGCCCTATCCGGGCGGCATGCGGTCTGGCCGGTCGCCGAGGACGAGGCGGTCGGAGCCCCCTTCGATCTCGCGATCGCACGGATACCCGTGCGCGGGGCGGCCGCGATCGAAGCGGATCCCGGAGCCAGCCGCGATCGGGCGGCGGGCCCCGCGGCGGAGCCGATCGACTCGTCGTCGGTCCTGCTGCTGGCGCGCACCGGTAGCCAGGAGGACGTCGCCTTCGACCGTCGCCTGCTCGCCTGGCGGAGCTTCGAGCGCGCCGAGGGCGATTCCGCGCCGCCGAGCCGCGATCTGTCTCGTCCGCTCGCACTCGGCCCGCGCGCCGGCGCCCGACGCCTCGCCGACGCGTCGAACGGGAGCGGGCCGGACGGCGCGGGGCCCTGGCTCGAGTGGTGCCGCGTGGGCGAGCGCCCGACGCAGGCGCCCGTCTGCGCCGCCCGACGGATTCGGCATGGCGCGGGCGACGTCGGTGCGCCACACGTCGGCCGCGGCTGGATCGTCTGGCAGCGGACGAACGGAATCGAGCGCACCGTCGAGGGCTGCTTCGTCGGCGCAGGCGGGCCCGTGCCGACGCACGTCGGGGCCAGGGGCCGAACGCCTGCGCGGCGCTGTC
This sequence comes from Myxococcota bacterium, assembly GCA_965223565.1. GTDB lineage: Bacteria > Myxococcota_A > UBA9160 > UBA9160 > UBA4427 > UBA4427. The sequence continues at coordinate 99,978 of CBDCWV010000018.1, forward strand.
GACCGCGACCGCTCGTCGCGGATCCCGAGGCGCGAAGCTGGCGCCTGCGGTCCTTCGACGGGCGCCGCTTGCTGCTCGAGGCCGGTGGCACGGTCGCCTCCTGTCGCCTGACGAGGAGCGGATCCGGCTGCGTCCCGCGTCCGATCGAACGCGCGCCCGGTACGCCGCGAATCGAAGAGCCGATCCACGATGGCCAGCTGCTCGCGTTCAGCGAGATCACGCTCGAACGGCGGCCGGCGCCGGGCTGCCTGCCGAGCGAGGATCTGCCGGAATGCCCGTTGCTGAACGCGGTCGTTCGGCGCCACTACGCCTGCTGGGTCGATTGGGATGCGTCCGTCTGCGACGCGACGCCGATCTCGACGGCCGAGCGGGTCGAGGCGTTCACGGGGCTCGACGTATCGGCCAGGCGGGTCACGTGGTCGGTCGGCTCGGCCGCCGAGGGCGCTTCGTTGCGATTCTGCGAGTTCGATCCTCGCGCGAAGACCTGCGAGCCACAGCGGCTCACCGGCTCGGTCGCGCGCGTCGGCGATCCCGCGATCGACGGTCGTCGGCTGGTCTGGCTCGACGAGCGCGCCGGGCCGACGGCGGTCTGGGCCTACACGCTGCCCGACCTGCGTGCGCCCGGCCGCGTGAGGGCGATCGCCGGCCGGCGCGTCTCGATTCCGCTCCGGGTGCGGTCCGGAAGCTCGGGTCGCGTGCGTTATGCGGCCGAGTGGCTCGCTCGTGCGGAGGGTGGCGATGCGTTCACAGGAGCCCGGCTCCGGATCATCGACCGCGGTCGCCCGGGCGGTCTCGTGCACCTCGTGGGCCGCCTGCCCCGGCGCGCCGAGGGTCGCGCGCTTCTGCGGATCCATGCCGAAGGCGCGGGCGGTCTGACGACCGGCCGCACGATCGAGGTCGTCGTGCGCTCGCCGACTAACGTCTCGGCACGAAGTCCGTCCGGGATTCTGCACGTGCTGCGACGATGGTGGCATGCTCGGGCGATCGCGTACAGGCCGGATCGGTGAGGGCGGCGTCGCCGAGCAGACGGAACGCCTGACAACGGCAGCCCCCGAAATCGCGTTCCCGATCCGGACAGCTGCGGCACGGCTCCGGCATCCAGTCCGTGCCGCGGAACGCGTTCATGCCGGGGGCCTCGTGCCAGCAGGCCGCGACGTCGCGCTCGTTCGCGTTCCAGAACTCGAGACCCGGTAGCTCGCCCGCTTCGTGACACGGCAGCACGCGACCGGTCGGATCGATGACCATCGCCAGGCGGCCCCAACCGCCCATACACGGCTTCGGTCGCTCGGCGTGATAGTCGGGCAGGACGAAGAGGATCGTCGGTGTCGAACGGTCCGCCTCGCGCTGTCGCGCCTGGGCGCGTTGGACGGCGCGCGATGCCTCCGCGAGCTGCTCGGCGGTCGGCATCAGTGCGGCGCGATTGCGCAGCGCCCAGCCGTGGTATTGCGTGTTGGCGAGCTCGAGACGTTCCGCGTCGAGCGCCTCGGCCAGCTCGATCAGGGCCGGGACCGAGGCGAGATTCTCGCGATGCAGCACGCAGTTGAGCGTCAACGCGAGTCCGAGCTCCCTGGTCCGCTCGCAGATCGCGCGCTTCGCCTCGAAGCTGCGCGTACCGGCAATGCGATCCGAGGACGCGGGCGTCGCATCCTGGATCGAGACTTGAACGCTGCGCAGGCCGCGCTCGGCCAGGCCCGTCAGTCGATCGGGGTCGAGCGGCAGGCCGGCGGTCACGAGATGCGGGTAGAGATCGGCCGCGACGGCCGCCTCGAGAATCGCTTCGAGGTCGCTGCGGGCGCTCGGCTCGCCGCCCGTCAGCCCGAGATGCACCACGCCGAGCTCGGCCGCCTCGCGGAAGACGCGTGCCCAATCCGACGCGGAGAGCGATTCGCGATAGGCGCGGAAATCGAGCGGGTTCGAGCAATAGGGACATTGCAGCGGGCAGCGATAGGTGAGCTCGGCGATCAGGTTGAGCGGTGTCGGTCCGCGCGCCTGCCCCGTCGCGGCGAGCGCCCCGCGACGCTCGTCGGGCTCGCGCGCCGCGACCCCGGTGGGTGTCGCCGGCCGCGCCGTCTCGTCGGCCGCTCCCTCGCCGCGCGCGGCCGCGGATCCCGCTGGATGCGGCTCGGCTGCGGCATCCACGATCGCGCCGGCCGACCGCATCTCCTGCAGGAATCGCTGGACTTCGCGCTCGACGGCGTCTTCGCCTGGCCCGCCCGTCGCCGCGTCGCTCACGCCATAGCGTTCGCGCAGGGTGGCCACGATGTCGGCTTCGGTCAGGCGTCCGTCACAGAGGTGGAGGATCTCGCCGCCGCTGCCGCCGAGTCGCAGCGCGCGCTCGGGCAGGACGAGCACGTCCCCTTCGGCGCGCCGCTTGAGAGCCGCATGACGCGAGAGAGCGGGTCGACTCGCGCGCGTCATGCTTCGACGCCTGTCCGTCGCGGCGCGCGCGTCACGCTTCGATCTCCTGTCCGTCGCTCGCGATCTCGATTCCGGCCTCGCGCACCCGCGCGCCTTCCTTGCTCGATTGCACGCAGAGCGGATTCGTCGCGGCCAGGTGGACGTAGAGCGTGCGTCCGCTCATGCCGGAGAGCCAGGCCAGGCTGCCTTCGCGACCGTCGATCGCGAGGTGACCGAGCGCGCTCGCGCCGGCGGCGCCGGGCCGCAGCCGCCGGCCCTCCTCCTCGGCATGACAGGTGCCGTCGACGAAGCGCAGATCGGCGGCGCGCAGCTCGGCGAGCGTCGCGGAGTCGAGCCGAGCGATCCGTGGCGCCCAGACGAGGCGGGTCCCGGTCTTGCGGTCGGTGATCCGGAGGCCCGCGCGCGCCCTCCCGGCGCGGGCGCCGCACTCGCGCAGGTGGTCGGGCATCGGGCCGGGCAGGGGAAAGAAGCGGGCCTCGAGTCGTTCTTCGCGGTCGAGTGAGATCGCGCGATCCCAGGGCAGACCGCTCCAGAGCGGGGCGAGATGTGCGAACGCAGCGTCGTGCTCGTGCAGGGCGTCGCGCACGCCGAGGGGCGAGAAGATCCGACTCGAGAGTCCCGCGCGCAGGCCGAGCAGGCCGGCGCAGGCGTCGAGCTCGGCGCTCGTGACGAGGAGCGAGTCGATCGGGGCGGCGCGGCGACCGGCGAGTGGGGCGAAGCGAGCGGAGCCCGCGAGGGTCGCGGGCAGGTGGAGGGGCGCCTCGACGAGGGAGTACCGCACGCCGTCGGGGGAGACGGCGAGCGCCGCGCCGCGCCGTTGCGGCACGTCCGGGTCGCGGACGCGCGCTCGCAGCGCCGTCTCCGACCCGTCGTTCCACGCGGGAACGCCCGTCGCGATGCCCGATCCGAGGACGAGGACCTTCATGCCGGGTGTCTCCCGCGAGTCGGGAGCGCAGGATGTGGAGCCGCGGCCCGGAGCGATTCCGGTGGGTTCTCCGCGTCGACGACGAGCGTCGCGATCTCCTCCGAGAAGCCCCGGCGCGCGAGGATCGCGAGCTCACGTGCGCGATTCGACGCGTCGGACGCGGACCGATCACCTCTGCGGAAGGGGCCGAGGTGGCGCTTGCGCGCGGTGCGCCAGGCCGCGTCGAGCTCGGCGGCAAAGGCTCGGGACTCGCCTCGCGGATCCGCATCGCTTCCTTCGAGCGCCTCGAGTGCGTTCGACGCATCGACCTCGACGCCCTTCGCGGCGAGTGCGGCTACGATCTCGGCGCGCGACCGGCCCTGACGTCGCAGACGACGGATCCGCTGCTCCGCGTAGCGGCGGTCGTCGACCGCGCCGCGCGCCGCCATCGCCTCGACGATCTCGGGGATCAGGGCCAGCAACGGCTCAGCGTCCTCGCCCGTACGAGCACAGCGCGTCTGCAGACGTCGTTCGAGAGCCGCACCCAATCCCTGGCGCGTCGTCTCCCAGCGCGCGACGTGACGCAGGGCGATCTGCTCGAGCCAGCCCGCGTCGAGCGGAGCGCCCGCCGCCCCGCTCGGATGCGCATCCGCGCCGCGCGCGGCGGAGTCCGCCGTGCGGCGACCGCGGGGCTTCGCCTCGGATCGCGGTCGATGCGTCGACATACGCTGCACGCTACCAAATCGATCGCCCCGACCCGGACTTCGCCTCGCCTGGAGATGTCGCGTACGCGATCGCGTTCGTCGACGTATCTGCCTCGGCCGTGAGTCTGGCCCCGGTCCCGGTGTCGGCGAGGGCACGAAAGGAACGGCGCACCCCGATGCCCGAGCTTCCCGAAGTCGAGACGACTCGCCGCCGAATCGCGCCGCTCCTCGTCGGTAAGCGGATCGCGAGGCTGTCGACGACGCGGCCGAGCTACTTCTTTCTGACCGCTCCCGAGCAGCTACGCGAGCGGCTCGAGGGCCGGCGCATCGAACGACTCGATCGGGTCGGGAAATACCTCGTCGCCGCGCTCGACGACGGCGCCCGTCTGCTGCTGCATCTCGGCATGACGGGTCAGCTCTTCTCGAGCGAGGCCACGAGCGTGCGACTGCTGTCGGCTACGGCGCGTGCCTCGCTTCCGCCCGACGCCCAGCGAAGCTTCGAGCCCGACGACCATACGCATCTTCGATTCGAGATGGAGGGCGGTGGGCCGAGGATCTACTTCCGGGACGTCCGGAAATTCGGCAAGGTCCAGTGGCTCGCGCCGGGCGAGCCGAACGAGCGACTCGATCGCCTGGGTACCGATGCGCTCGAGCTGAGCGGTGAGTCGCTCTTCCGGGCGAATCGCAAGCGGCGGGTCTCGATCAAGGCGATGCTGCTCGACCAGACCGTCGCTGCGGGCGTCGGCAATATCTACGCCGACGAGGCACTCTTTCTGGCGGGCGTTCGGCCGGGTCGCGCCGCCGGCCGCGTGACGCGGCGGGAGTGCGAGGCGATCGTGACCGGTCTACGGCGTGTGCTGTTGCGCTCGATCGAGACCGGCGGATCGAGTATCAGCGACTATGTCGCGCCGGACGGGGCCGACGGCGGCTATCAGGACGAGCGTCGCGTCTACGGTCGGGCGGGCGAGCCCTGTCGCGTGTGTGGCCAGCCGATCAAGCGGCGCGTGATCGCCCAGCGATCGACGCACTACTGCGCGAGCTGCCAACATTGAACGAAGGCGTGGGTCGAAGGCGCGAGTCGAGAGCGAGGTCATGAAGACGTCATGTTGAGTCTGATCGAGCTCGAGCGCGCCGGACAGGCGCTCGAGGCGGCGTTCGCCGGCGGTCGCGTCGAGCGTTGGGTCGAGCCAGACCGTGGTCAGCTCGCCTTCTCGATCTATCGGCGCGACGAGCGGGGTGCGCGCAAGGCGACGATCGCGATCGACGCCCGGCCTCTGCTCGCCCATCTCGGCATCGTCGATCGCATGCCGACGGCGCCGACTCGATTACCGGCCTTCAGCGCCTACCTGCGCGCCCATCTCTCCCGCGCGCGACTCGAGTCCGTCGGCCTGCGCGGGGCCGACCGACAGCTGGCGCTGCGATTCTCGGCGCGCGACGGCGACCACACGTTGCTGCTCTCGATCCTCGGTCGGCGCAGCAATCTCTACCTCTTGAACGCCGAAGACCGTCTCGTGATGGCTTTGCGGTCGCTCGAGGAGACGCGTGGCGAGCTCGAGATCGGCGAGCCCTACGTCGACCCGTCGGGCTCGCCACCGGGCGCAGGGACGGATCGCTTCGCCGAAGACCAGGGACTCGAGCTGCTGCGCGCGATCGCTCGACGGTATGCCGGGGATTCGGCCGAGCGCTCGATCGAAGACGATCGGCGCCGGCTGCTCGCGGCCGCGAAGAAGGAGCGGAAATCGCTCGCGCGACGACTCGCCCGCATCGAGGCCGAGCTCGCGGAGGCGGACGAGGCGACGCTCCTCGAACGGCAGGGGGAGCTGTTGAAGGCCAACCTGGGTCGGATCGAGGCAGGCGCGACCTCGCTCTCGGTCGCGGACTTCGAGACGGGCCGGCCGGTCGAGATCCCGCTCGATCCACGCAAGTCGCCCAAGGCCAATCTCGACGCGATCTTCAAGCGCTACCAGAAGCTGCTGCGGCGTCTCACGAAGGCGGGCGGTCAGGTCGATTCGGCGCGGGCGGCCCTCGAGACGCTCGACGCGCTCGAACGGGAGGTGTCCGAGGCGAGCGACCCGACGGCGCTCCTCGAACGGGAAGACGTGGCGCGTCTGCTCCGGCGGCAGACACCCGGAGCTGCGAAGGCCGGGGCCGAAGCCAGACGCGAGGCGCCGGCCTTGCCGGCCGCCTACCGCAACCTGCCACGCAAGCTCCATCCGCGCCGCTACCGCAGCCTCGATGGGCTCGAGATCTGGGTCGGGCGGAGCGACGAGGCGAACGACGTGCTCAGCACGCGACTCGCGCGGGGCAAGGATCTCTTCTTCCACCTGGACGGCGCGCCCGGGAGCCACGTCGTTCTGCGAACCGAAGGGCGCGAGGATCCGCCTTCCGAATCGCTGCTCGATGCCTGCGAGCTCGCCGTGCACTTCTCCAAGCAGAAGAATGCGGGCCGGGCCGACGTGCATGTCGTGCCGATCAAGAACGTGAAGAAGCCGAAGGGCGCGAAGCGCGGCCTCGTCTACGTGACGGGCGGGAAGTCGATCCACCTGCGTCGCGAGGCCGCGCGGCTCGAACGACTGCTGGCTTCGAGGATCGAGGAGTAGTCGCGGCGCTTCTCGCGCGGCATGCCGGTATCGACGAAGCGGATCAGTCGGCCACGGGCCCGCGAAGCGCGATCAGCGCGGGCAGCACGATCAGATTGCTGATGACCGTGAGCACCATGCCGATGCTCAGGACGACCCCGAGACTCGCGACGCCCTTGTGCGAGGAGAGGGCGAGCGTGCCGAAGCTGACGGTCGTCGTGAGTGCGCTGTAGAAGACGGCGCGGGCGGTCGTGCTCTCGAGCAGCGCGTCGTGGCGATCGGCGCGAGCGAGCGCTTCGGCGCGGTGGACCAGATGGATGCCGCTGTCCACGCCGATGCCGAGCAGAAGCGGGACGACGACGACGTTCGCGAAGTTGAACGCGATCCCGAGGAGTGCCATCGAGCCGATCGTCAACAGGTTGCTCAACAGCAGGGGGGCCAGCACGAGCAGGACGGGCACGACCCGACGCCATAGGATCGCGAGAAAGGTCGTGATCAACACGACGGCGTAGAGGAGTGCCTCTTCGAAGCTGTCCCGCGTCGCCTCTGCGAAGGCGACCATGTTCATCGGGAGTCCGGTCGCCCCCGGTATCACCTCCGAGACCTCGCGCGCGAATCGGGTGAACGCCGCTTCGTCGGTCAGCTTTTCGGCCGGGAAGATCTGGACGCGTGCGCGACCGTCGGCCGTCAGCATGCGATCGCGTAGCTGGTGCGGCAGATCCTCGAGGCCGATCTCGTCGACGAGTGTCGCCTCGCGCAGGCGCTCGAGCTGGTCGGTCAATCCGCCGAGCAGGACCTCCTGGAGCCGCGCAAGCGCGGCGTCGACGTCGCGCTCCGTCTCGATCCGCTCGAGAAACTCGTCGAGTCGCGCGCGCAGCTCGCGCATGCTCGTCGCGACGACGCTGGGCTCTGCGTCGATCGAGGGATCCGCCAGGAAATCGCGCAGCGCCCGGAGCGCTTCGACCTGCTCCTGCGGCGTCGCCTCCTCTTGATAGGCGGGTGCCGCGCGCGGCGCATCGAGCATCAGGCCGACGTCTTCGAGCAGCATCAGCTTCTCGTCCTGATCCTCGGGCACGTAGTCAGCGAGTGTGATGGCGAGGTCGACGACCTCGAGCGCCTCGGCCCGGTGCGCGATCTCGACGGCCGCGTCGAGATCGGGGGCGATCGTGTCCATCGGCCAGGGTGAACGCTGGCCCGCTTCTTCGAGCAGCTCGTTGAAGGTCTGAACGCTCTCGGTCTCCGGATCGCGCATGCCGACGACGTTCGCGTCGAACTCGACGTCGATCGCCTTCCAGGCACCGAAGAGGAGCAATGCGAGTGCGATTCCCGCGATCAGTCCCGGATGCCGATCGAAGATCCGCCACCAGGGATGGCGGAAGCCCATCGGAATCGGCACGTCGCGCCTGGGATCGAGGCAGCAGACGCTCGCGAGCAGCGCCGGGAAGAGCGTCGTCGTCAGGAAGAGGTTCACGATCATGCCGCAGCCGGCGATCAGACCGAGCTCGGCCACGCCGATATTGTCCGTCGGCATGAACACGAAGAAGCCGATCGCCGTCGTGACGGTGCAGATCACGAGCGAGCTGCCGACCTGTGCCGTCGCCCGTTCGAGCGCCTGATTGAGGGCGGTCTCGGTCGCGGCGTAGTGGTCGGGGTGGTCCGGGTCGAGCGCTGCGGGCGAGAACTCGACGGCGAGGCGCAAGCCGTCCGCGTAGGCCATGCCGAGATGGATGGCGAAATCCACGCCGAGGCCGATGAAGAGGATCGCGAACGAGAGGCTGATCAGGTTGAGCGAGCCGACGGTCGCCGCGGCGAAAGCACCCGTCCAGACGAGACCGACCAGCAATGTCACGACCGAGGCGACGACGAGCTTGGGCGTGCGCAGCGCGCGCAGCAGCACGGCGATCACGAAGAAGAACGTGATGACGCCGCCGATTCCGATATCCCAGAGCAGCCCGGCCATCTCCTCGTAGTTGAGCACCGGGTTGCCCGTCAGGCGGACGGTCACGCCGCGCTCCGGATCGAGCGCGTGCTCGCGGGCGATCCGTCGGATCTCCGCCATCGGCTCCGCCGCCGCGAAGAGGCTCTCGAAGTCGAGGACGGGGTCGACGACGAGGATCCAGCGTCTCTGCGTCTCGACCGAGGAGCCGCGTAGCAGGATCTCCTCCCAGGAGATCGCGAGCGGGAATTCCTGATAGGCCTCGACCGTCGCATCGCCGACGCGATCGAGCATGATCGCGAGATCCGCGAGCCCGCTGTCGCTCTCCTCGCGTTGCTCGAGTCCGACGCGAATCAGCGACGCGAGGTTCGCGACCGTCGGCTGTCGCTCGAGCGCGGTCAGGATCGGTTGGATGCGGGACATCTGCAGCGCGAACTCGTCGAGGTCGTCGAGGCTGCGGTAGAGCAGACCGTGTCGCTCGAAGAAGCGGCCCGAGCCGGGGATGTAGACGTCGTGGAACAGATCGGGACGAGCGGCGAGGGCGTCGCGCAGCTCGGTCGTCGCCTCGCGGGCGACCTCGGGCGTCTCGCCGTCGATCACGACGAGCATCACGTTCTCGATGTTGGGAAACGAGCGCGCGAACTCGAGGTAGTTCTGGCGAGCCGGAAGGTGCTCTGCCACGAGCGTCACGTTGTCGGAGTTGATGCCGAGCGTGAGGCCGCCGTAGGCGAGCAGGCCGAGCGTCGCGATCGTGATCAGCGTGACGACCGGGCGCGCTCGGTCGCTCACGGCACGCACCCAACGGATCAACGCGCGCGCGAGCGCCTCTTCGAATCGATCCATTCGGTCCGGGCCTCTTGCTCGCGGCTGGCCCGACCCGCCCCCAGGTCGGCTGCCGTGCGATCGTGACCCTGCGTGATAGCGAACTGCGCGCCTAGGATCGATGGGGACGGTTGCGAAGGCCACACGTTCGCGGTCGGCGGCAGACGGCGAAGAGGTCGAGGCTCGCCGCGTGGGCGGGCTCGAAGAAGAACTCGTCTGGTGCCGCGTAGGGTATCGCGTCGTGATTCGCGATCCCGCGTCGCACGAGTCGCGCGAAGCGGGCGAAGAGCCACTCGACGAGCGGTCGCGGCAGGCGTCTGCGCAGCGCGAGGGGATCGAGGCGAACGATGCGCTGGATTCGGCGCAGGCGCTCGCGGTGGAAGCGAAGCGCTTCGCCGCGCACGGACAGGCCGAGCAGCTCGACCTGCTCGAAGCGCTGCTCGAGCAGGGCGCGAAGCTCTTCGGCCTCGTACTCGTGGACGTGGAACGGATTCTCACCGTCCGATTCGAGTCGATTGGGCGTACTGACGAGTGCGACGCCGTCGGGCTCGAGCGCCTGCGCGATCACTCGAAGGTAGGGGCGTGGATCGGCGAGGTGCTCGACGACCTGAAAGCTCACGACGAGATCGAAGCGTCGGCCGGCGAGCGGGACGGCCGAGAGGTCGCCGCGCAGGAAGTGGGCGCCGCTCGCACGGGCCTTCGTGGACGGCGCGACGCGGTCGAGGGCGACGACGAAGGGGAGCGCCTCGGCCAGCTCGCGTGCGCCGTAGCCCGTTCCCGAGCCGAGCTCGAGCAGACGTCGTGCCGAGCGGGCTTGTGCGACTCGAATCGCCTCGCGGTAGGCGGCGCGATGGCGCAGCAGGTCGACGCCGAAGAGCGCGTCGTCGGCGTCGAGTCGCTCGCCGGTCATGCTCGCTTCTCCGTCGGTCATGATTCCGGCTCCGAATCGGTCGACGCGGCAATGGCCTCGCGCGTGAACTCCGGAGCGAAGACGAGGCCCGTCGTGGCGCGGACGAGGATCATGCCGAGGGAGAAGAGGATGCTCGCGGACAGCAGCTGGGCGTCCGGTGCGTGGCCCGAGAAGAGCTCGACGAAGACGATCTGGCCCGTTCCGAGCCCGCCCGCGGCGATCGGGATCGCCGAGACGATCAACATGATCGCGACCTTCGCGGCGAGCTCGATCGCGCCGACCTCGATCCCGAAGGCCTGGAAGAGCGCGCCGACGAGCGCGACGAAGCAACCGCAGAAGACGAGCCGCCAGACCGCGAGCTCGGCGAGCAGACCGAGTGAGGCGTACCGGGGCGCCCGCAGCAGATCGAATTCCCGCAGCCACTCGAGCCGACCGAGGTCGAAGGGCGCGCGCAGGAACGCGAAGCCCGAGAGGATCGCTCCGGCCATGCCGCCGACGATGCCCGCGCGGAGCGCGAGCGTATCGGTCTGGAGTAGCGTCGCGCCGACACCGCCCCAGACGAGGACCGCGCCGATATCGAAGAGCGCGATCAACACGACCATGCTCGCGGCCGCCGCCAGCCCGATGCCGGTACGTCGTCGCAGCAGGAGGGAGAGACCGGCGCCGCCGACCGCGAAATTGAGGATGCCGAGCGGGTAGCAGGCGGCCTTGATCCGGGCCGCGGTCCCGTGCGAGAGCGAGGCCTGGCTCTCCGCCGCGACCCGCGCCAGACAGCGCGCCTCGATCGCGAGCGTCACGAAATTGAAGACGACCAGCGGAAGCGCGAAACGCAGCACGACCTCGAGGCGGAGGTAGGCGATCGCTCGAGCGACGTCGATACGGCTGAAGATCCAGCCGAGCAGGATGGCGCTCACGAGGAAGGGCAGTGCCTGGCGGAGCCTTCGCCGTGGCGGATGGGCCGGCGCGGCGCTCGTCGTCGTCGGTGTGGCAGGGGGTTCGGGCGTCATCGGCGCGGCCCGCGATGATCGAGGATCGCGTCTTCGATCGCACGCTCCGCCTCGTCGGCCGCCCGCTCCCAATCGAAGCGCTTCGACCAGGCGAGGGCTTCGCGTCGCGTCGCTCGGGCTCGCTCGCCGCCTGCGAGTGGAGCCTCGAGCGCGGCCGCGAAGCGACGGGCCGCCTGCTCGTCGTCGGCGCCGGCGAGGTCGACGAGCCAGCCCGTATTGCCGTGGCGGATCGAATCGCGCAGTCCCTGGGCATCGCGCGCGACGACGGGCGTCGCGACGGCGTTCGCCTCGATCACGCTCAGGCCCCAGCCCTCCTTCTCGGACGGGAACGCGCAGACGGCGGCGCCGGCCAGCAATCGGTCGCGCTCTCGATCGTCGACGAATCCCGTGAAGTGCGTGCGTTCGGCGAGGGCGAGCCCGTCGGCCAGGCGTTCGAGCATCGCTCGCTCGGGGCCGCGTCCGATGATCGTGATCTCGAGCGCGGGGAACCGATCCGTGAGCCGCGCGGCGGCGCGGAGCAGGAGATCGACGCGCTTGTAGCGCGCGAGTCGTCCGACGTAGACGAGCCTGGGCGGCCGCTCCGGGTCCGGGTCGACGGCGATCGTCGGCGGGTCGATGCCGGGATGACTGACCTTGATCCGCTCGGCGTCGATCCCGCGGGCGACGAGGTCGTCGCGGGTACTCTCGGAGATCGCGAGAAAGGGCGTGTTCCGATAGGCGCGCGCGAGGCCGGACTCCGCCAGCACGACGGCACTCGCGATCGGCCAGGCGACCTCTTCGTAGGCGACGGTTCCGAACAGGTGGTGGCACAAGGCGAGCACGGGACCGCCCGCGAGCAGTGGTGCGTAGAAGGGAAGCTTGTTCAGGCAATCGACGACGACGTCGAACTCGCGCTCGCGTCGGGCACGGCGAAGACGTGCCGGGATGCCCGCATAGTAGGCGACGAGCGGTCGACGACGTTCGATCACGATGCCGTCCTGCGCCGCGCGGCTCGCACCATCGCGGAAGCCCGCCGAGACCTGCACGATCGTGTGGCCGCGTGCGGCGAGGCGCGAGAAGATGCGCGCGAGGTGGATCTCGGCACCACCGGCTCGGGGATGCGCGAGATCTCGCTCGTTCAGGACGAGGATCCGCCGGGGTGTCGTGGGTGCCATCGTCGACCGGTCTCTAGAGCCGGCCGAGGGCGCGCGCGATGCGCAGCCACCAGACGATCCAGAGGGCCTCGAATCCGATCTGCCAGCTGAGCTTCGATTCGCCGCGCGTTCGATCGAGGAAGAAGAAGGGAATCTCGGCGATCCGCGCGCCGAAATGGACGAAGCGGAAGTTCATCTCGATCTGGAACGCATAGCCATCCGCGCGGATGCGCTCGAACCCGATTCGTTCGAGCATCTCGCGGCGTACGCAGCGGAAGCCGCCGGTCATGTCGCTGATCGGTAGCCCCGTGGCGCGCCGAGCATAGAGATTGCCGAACCAGGAGATCAGGATCCGTTCGATCGGCCAGTTGACGACGGTGATGCCGTTCAGGTAGCGGGAGCCGAGTACGACGTCGTGCGTCTCGATCGCCGACAGGAGCGTCGGAATCGCATCCGGCGGATGCGAGAAGTCGGCGTCCATCTGGATCACGCGGTCGGCACCGAGCTCGAGGGCGCGGGCGAGGCCCGCGCGATAGGCGGCGCCCAGACCCTGCTTGCTCGGTCGGTGGAGGACGTGGACGCGTGGCGACTCGGCGGCGAGCTTGTCGGCGAGCTGGCCCGTTCCGTCGGGCGAGTCGTCGTCGACGACGAGGATCTCGATCTCGTCGGCTTGCGCGAGGATCTCGGGCACGAGCAGAGGCAGGTTTTCCGCTTCGTCGTAGGTCGGTAGGACGACGATCGTCCGATTCATGCACGTCCTCTCCGCCCGGTCGGGCCTCGAGCCAGGAGCCGGGAGGGTATCCGAGGCGGGCCGGCCCGTTCGGATAGCATGGCGGCATGATCGACAACGCCTTTCGTGCCCGGCTGCCGCAATTTGCCGGTCCCCTGCTCGCGATCTACGCGCGTCTGGGGATGACGCCCAATCAGGTGAGCGCGCTCGGGTTCGGACTCGCCCTGCTCGCGAGCTTCGCTGTCGCCCTGCATGCCTGGTGGGTGGCATTGGTGCTCTGGTGGGTGTCGCGGCTGGCGGACGGGACCGACGGGCTGCACGCACGCGTAACCGGGCAGCAATCGGATTTCGGCAGCTACCTCGACATCGTGCTCGACATGGCGTCCTACGGCGTGATGGTGCTCGGCTTCGCGATCGCAGCGCCCGACTTCGCGCCCCAGTGGATCGCGATGCTCTTCTTCTACGTCCTGTGCATCACGAGCGCCCTGGCGCTCGGCATGCAGGAAGCGGGACGCGATCTGCCGCCGCGGGACGATCGCGGCCTGCGGCTCGGCGCCGGGCTCGCGGAAGGTGGCGAGACGGGGATCGCCTACAGCCTGTTCCTGCTCTTTCCCGACTGGCTCGAGATCACGACGACCCTTTGGGTCGTGATCCTCGCCCTGACGGTCGTCGCCCGGAGTGTGCTCGCATATCGCACGCTGCAGGCGGATTGAGCCGTCCCGCGCGCCGTCGGCATCCTCCGATGGGGTATTCGAGCGACAGTTTTTCTGCCTCCCGCCGCGAGTCGATCACGAATCCGGGCCTACTGTGACTTCGATCATCAAGCGACCCCCCAGGCTCGGCCGATAGATCACGGAGCTTCGTATGCATCGGGCCCGCAGGGCTCGAGGGGGCAGGGCCGTGATCAGCGAAAGACCTATTTCCGTTTCGATTCGACGCGTCGGAATCCTGGCGTGGATCGCGTGCCTGGCGCTCGCCTCTCCGAGCGCGGCCGACTGGAACCTCTACACGTCGGCCGGACTCGGAATCTCGACGGCGGTCGTCGATACGGACGGTGTCGTGCCGGGAGTGCCGACGCCGCTCTTCGGCAAGGACGACGATTCGTCGCCGCTGCTCGACGCGGCCTTCGGGCTGCAGGTGCCGATGGACGAGATCGTGCCGCGGGACTGGCTGCCCGATCTGCGATTGCCTCGCTGGCCGGTGCGAATCGAGCTGGAGGCGGCCGGGTTGCGCGAGTTCGAGCTCCAGACGAAGGTCGCGAACGAGAAGTTCTTTACCGAGCTGATCTCGACGACGCTGATGGTGAACTCCTGGCTCGACATCCCATTGATCTCCTTCTATCGGCCGATCCAGTACACGTTCAGCCTCGGAAGGCAGCCGATGATCCGACGCGTGCTCGAGCCGGCGAGCTTCTACGTCGGGAGCGGCGTCGGCTTCAGCGCGACCGAGATCGACGGCACGAGCAACGTCGTCAATGGCAAGGACGACATCATCGACTTCGCGTGGAACGTCGGCGCGGGCTTCAACTACGCGCTCACCGATCGTGTCGATCTGTCCGCCGGCTATCGCTATGTCGGGATCGGTGATCAGGAGATCGAGCTCTTCAATGGCAACACGGCCACCGGTGCCGACCTCGAGTTCGTGAACCAGATCCACGAGTTTCGATTTCAGCTCCGCGTGAACGTGTTCGAGTTCCTGAGCCCGTGGCGGTAGGTCGTTTTCTAGCGACGTGTCGACCCCTCGACTAGCTTTCCCGCGTGAAGCGACGATCGTGCAGCCGATTGATCTCGATCTGTCTCGCGCTGACGCTCGTTCCGGCGTTCACGAATTCGCCGGCCTGGGGCCAGCGACCGTCGCCCGGCCAGAATCGGGCCCGCAGCGTTTCGACCGGATCGCTCTCGCTCAATCAGAAACGGATTCCGATCGGAGAGCTGATCGCGCGCGTCGGCGAGGCGAACGCCCGCACGATCCTCGTGCCCGACGACGTGCGCGGCACGATCTCGCTCGTCGCCCAACGGCCCGTCACGCCCGATGAGGCCTGGGCCATGCTCGACATGTCGCTCTCCATGCTGGGCTTCTCACTCCTGCCCTCGACGGCCGACAACTGGCGGATCGCCAAGGTGGCCGATTCGATCGGCGAGGCACCGTTTCGCGCGGAGGCCGACGGCGGAGCCGAGGCGTTCGTGACGACGCTGATCCCGCTCCGATTCGCGGAGCTCACGAGCGTGATCGCCGTGCTCGAGCCGCTCTCCGGAAGTCGCGTCACGCTCGTCCCCTTCGAGCCGACCAATAGTCTGCTCGCGAGCGGCTCCGAGCGATCGATTGCACGGCTCGCGACGCTCGTCGGCGAGCTCGATCGGGTCGAGGAGCAGACGCTTCGATTGCGCATCCTGCGCTATCGCGACGTCGACGAGGTCGAGCCGGTCGTCCAGACCTACCTCGAGAGCCAGAGCGCCCGACTTCGCGAGCTGCAGGTCTGGAGCGACGAGCGGACGAATGCGCTGATCCTTCGCGGCGACGACGGGGCCGTCGCGGAAGTGATCGACCTGTTGGGCGACCTCGATCGCCCGGTCGAGGGTGGTGGCTCGATCCGGATCCTGCGCGTGTTGCATCGCGACGCCGAGGAGGTGGCCGAGCTGATCCGCTCGATGGCGACGTCGACCGAGGATCGCGGCCGGCCGGCGAGCGCGGCGGCGACACCGCTGGACGATGCGGACTTCTCGATCGCCGTCGACGCGGCGAGTCGCTCGCTCGTGGTGCGCGCGGATCCCGAGACGCACGAGGCGATTCGCGAGGTGCTCGAGACGCTCGACGAGCCGGCACAGCTGATCGCCGTCGACATCACGGTTTCCGAGCTGCGAACCCCCGACACCTACGGCCTGGCCCTCGGCTTCGTTGCGCCCTTCGCGACGGGCGACGACGCGTCGGAATTCGTCGGCGTCGTCAGCCATACACCCTCGCTCGAAGGCGTCCAGGCGGCGCCGACCTTCTTCGGACGGGTCCAGCGCGATACCGGCGTGAGCTTCGTCGCGCCCGGTGACGACGGGAATGCCGTGACGGTCCCTGTCCTACAATCCGGCACGTTCGCGGCGGCCGACTTCGAGGGCCGCACGGAGGTTCTGATCCAACCGAGCCTGATCGTGACGGCGGGAGAGCAGCACGAGATCTTCGTCGGGGACAATATTCCGATTCCGGTCACCGAATCGGGCTTCGGCGAGACCGACTCGTCGGGCTCGGCGATCTCCGCGCTCACGCGTTCGACGCGCATCGACCGTCGGGACGTCGGGATCCGGCTCGGAATCGAGGCGGGCTCCGGTCGCGAAGGCAGGATCCGGCTCGGACTCGAGATCGAGATCGCAGCCATCAACCCCGCGGTCGCCGATCTCGGACTCGCCGTCAATCAGATCGGCGCGATCTTCTCGGAGCAGAAGCTGACGACGACCGCGCAGCTGGCGGACGGGGAGACCGCGATTCTCGCCGTCGATCGACGCCAGGACGAGACCGTGATCGATTCGGGCGTGCCCTTCTTTCGCGATCTGCCCTTCTTCGGCTCCTTCTTTCGTACGCGCGGGACGGTGCGGGAGGACATCCGGCTGGTGATCGCCGCCCGAGCGCGGCGCATCTCGAGTCCAGCGGAGTTCGTCGCGGACACGATTCGACGCCGTCTGATCTTCGAGCGCCAGCGCGCGCGCGAATCGACGCTACCCGAAATCGAGGGACCGCCCTTCGGCGTGCGGGTCACGACGCGGTCGCGCGAGGACGACGCACTGGCGATCGCGCGAGGACTCGAGCTCGAGGGGTACCGCACGCGGATGCATTCCTGGACGGTCTCGGAGCGGGATTATCACGACGTCTACGTCGTCGGGCTCGACTCCATGGTCGAGGCGGCGCGCGTCGCGCGCACGCTCGGCGAGGCGGGCTGGGAGGCGGATCTCGTCCTGCTCTCCAAGCGGTCCTGATCGATCACGTCCGTCCTGCCGTGGATCCGACCCTTCGGGTCGACGACGTCGGCGGTTCCGCGAATCCGGCCGTCCTGTCCGACGACGAGATGGGGGAGCTCGACGCCCGCGAGAAAATCGTGACAGGCCGATTCGTCGTGCAGCATGGCGATCGTCGCCGTCACGCCGGCCACCAGACAGTGGTCGGCCGTGACAGAGACGCAGGCGGGACCGGTACGATGGCTCTCACCCGTCCGCGGATCGAGCAGATGCGAGTGGCGGACGCCGTCGACGATCATGAATCGCTCGTAGTCGCCGCTCGTCGCGAGCCCCCCCGACGCGAGCGCGATTCGGGCGATCGCCTGTACGGGTCTGCGCGGGTTGCGGATACCGATCTGCCAGGGGTCCCCGTTCGGATGGGGTCCGATGATCGCGAGATCGCCGCCGAGATCGACCATGCCGTGGGCGAGTCCGCGAGCGCGGCACGCTTCCGCGACGCGATCGGCGGCGTACTCCTTCACGAAGCCGCCGAAGTCGAGCTCCATCCCCTCGATCGGCAGCACGATTCGTGGTCGTTCCCAGCGCAGCTTCGACCAGCCGACGAGCCGTCGGATCTCGGCGAGCTCGCGGCGTGTGGGAACCCGATTCGACTTGAAGTCCCAGACGCGACGCAGGACGCCCGAAGTCGGATCGAAGCGAGCTTCGCTCTCGTGGTAGGCGGTCCCAGCGAAATCGAGTAGTGCGGATGTCTCCGCGTCGACCTCGACGCCGCGCATGTCACCGGCGCTCCGGTTGATCCGGCTCGCCAGACTGTCGTCGCGGTAGCGCGAGAACTTGCGCTCGAGGCGGAGTACCTCCCGGCGGCAGATCTCCGCGAGGGGTGCGAGTCGCGCGCGCGCGTCTGCTGCGTCGCGTTCGCGTCCCCAGAGATGGAGCCGGCAGGGGCTGCCCATGGCGCGGAACCCGAAGCGCTCGAGGCGCAGCACGTCGGCCATGTTCAGAAGCGGCCGGTCACCGTGAAGGCGCCGACCTGGAAGTTGACGAGGCCGGGTGCCTCGTCCGACTCCTGCACGTCCGAGACGCCCATGTCTCCGTCGGAGATGTAGCGCTCGTAGGAGAGGGAGAGGATCAGGTCGAAGGCGTCGGTGATGCCGAGGATCTGCAGGAATCGGGGCGCGTCGTACTCGAAGAGGTCGACGAGCTCGAGGTCGACCTTCAGCCGGGCCGAGATCGCACCGTAGGGCGAGAGTCTGAAATCACTCGTGCGGTAGGTCGGCGTCACGCCGTTGGGCAAGACGGGCTCGTAGAACTTCGCCTTGCTCTGGCTGTACCAGCGAACCGAGGGCGTGACGGTCAGCATCTCGAAGAGCGATTGGTACCAGGCGAGCTCGACCGTATGCGACAGGACGTCCCAGCTGTCGACGTAGAAGCGGTAGTCGCCGTGGACCGAGGCGTTGATCGACTGCAGGTGGTGGCGGTAGCGGACCAGGAAGCTCGCCTGGTTCTTCACGTCGGGACGCGAGTCCGAGAGGTTGCTGCTACTGATCTGTGCGACCTCCTTGTAGGGGTCGTTCAGGAATCCGTTCGAGTGCTTGTAGTTGATCGTGAACTGGGCGGTCGAGGCACGCGAGAGGATCTGGGAGAGGCCGAGAAAGAGATCCACGCTGCGCTTCTTCTTTGCCTGATCGACGCGATTCTGGAAGACGTCGGCGTCGGAGGGCTCGACCTCGTCGAAGGAGGCGGCGACACCGAAGTTGAGCACGGTGTTCTTGTCGTTGAAGTTGCGTTCGGTTCCCAGTCCGAAATGCCCGGAGCGGTAGTCGTTCTCGATCGAGAAGCCCGCCGAGAGCGTGTCCTTGCCGCCATCCATGAAGAAATCGAGGTCGATCGCGCCGTCGATGCGGGTGTCTTCGATCGTCGCCCCGCTCATCACCTGCAGGCGTTCTCCAGTCGTGCCCGACGGCACCACGAACCAGGGCGACGCGCCGCTCATCTCCTCGTAGAGAAAATCGAAGCCGACGTCGACGCGCTCGGAGACCGGGAAATCGAAACGCAGCTGCTCGGTGAAGACTTCGTAGCGCTCGCGAGAGCCCGTCCCATCGGCGAAGAAGTCCTTGGGCGAGAGATTGTCTTCCAGGTAATAGCTGAAGGAGGACGACGCGGTCGCACGCTCGATCGGTGCGTCCGCCCGGGCCGTGCCCGCCGTACCCGCGATGCCGGGTAGTGCCATCGCGCTCGTCGTGAGCGCAGTGAGGGTCTTGCCGGGGCGCGGGAGCGCCAGCGCCGCCGTTCGGCTCGCGTCGTCGTCGGTTCGATCGCCCATTTGGTGTCCCAGGTCCCCTCGGTCGCGCCCGTGTCGCCGCCGTCGGAAGCGCGTCGGGCGACGCCGACGCGACGCCTTCGTGTCATTCCTTCCCGTCGTACCTATCGGCCGACGACGGTTCCGGCTGTGGGCGAATCGTGCGTGCGGGGGGAGTTCCCCGCCCCGTTCGAGGGAGGCTCAGTTGCAGCCGCAGCCACCCCCGCCGCCGCTGCCCCCGGGCATGGAGGCTTCCTTGCTGAAATAGATATGGGCCTCCCGCTTGGCCTCGAGCGCGTCGGGCTCCCACGCCATGTCGCGGCGGGCGAGCAGCTCGCGCTCCCACGGCTTGACCGCGACGCAGCCGCTCGAGAGCAGCAGGATCGCGAGGAGCGAGATCACGCAGATCGGTCGGATGCTCGTCATCGACTACTTCTTCCCCGTATTGCGGCCAACCTGCTGACCAAGGAGCGACCGGATCTCGTGCCGCAGTCGCGAGCCGTCGCCACGCGAGAAGCCGCGATGGACGTAGCGGATGACCCCGTTCGGATCGATCAGGAACGAGGTCGGCATCGTCTCGACGCCGTACTGTTCGGGCAGACGTCCCTTGGGATCGCTTGCGCTCGGATAGCCGATCGGGTTCTTCTTGAGGAACCGGAGCGCCTTCTTCTTCTGTTGGTCGAGGTTGACGGCGATGATCTGGAAGTCCTCGGCCGGAAACTCGTCGCGCATGTCCTCGATTTCGGGAATCGCGTTCAGGCAGGGTCCGCACCAGGAGGCCCAGAAGTCGAGGTAGACGACCTTGCCCCGATGCTTGCCGAGCTCGACGGTGCCTTCGCCCGTGAGCGAGGGCGCCGCGAAGGCGGGCGCGCGATCGCCTTCGTCGAGGGCGGCGGCCTGAAAGGCGAGGCCGCAGGCCGCCAGCGTTGCCAACGCGCAGGTGAGCACGCGGCCGGGTGTCGAATCCTCGCGCTGGCGGGCAGGGGTCGGACGGGTTGGGGGGTGGGCCGTCATCGAAGCAGTTCTCCCGGATGGTCGGTTGCGTTCATCGAGGGTGCCCAGACCTTGGGGGCAGAGATGCCCGGCGAGCGTCATCGACGAACGGTACGAGGCGAGGGTGTGACGTACGTCCCTCGATTCTCGGATGCATCGTCTCGTCGGCGCAGGCTGATGAGGAAAATGTGATCGGCGTCTCTTTCTCTGGATTACGCGAGCGCGTCTGGCTGCTTGCCTTCGCGTGCGGATCGCGCAGATGAGGGACCCCGCGCAGCGGACTACCGCAGGGCTGCGCTCGCCTAGCATCAAAGCTGCGCGCCGCACGCGCTCGCGCGCGAACGCACCGCCGCTCAGATCCGGGTCGCCTCGGAGCGCTCCGTCTTCGTGCGCCGATTGCCACTGGCCGCGGCGAGCGCGGTGAGCACCTCGTTCTGACTCAGGAGCTCAGAGAGGACCGTCGGAGCCTGCGGTGTCGTCGGGTCGTAGACGAGATAGAGCGGTACGCCGGCACGGCCGAACTCGGCGAGCTTGCGCCGGATCGACTCGTCGCGTCGGGTCCAATCGGCCTTGAAGAGGGCGAAGTCACGCTCGTCGAAGGCGCGACGTACGGACTCGCGGTCGAGCACGGTGCGTTCGTTCACCTTGCACGTGATGCACCAATCGGCCGTGAAGACGACGAAGACCGGTCGACCCTCGGCGAGCGAAGCCTCGACGGCACCGGGTGAATAGGTCTGCCAGCCCGCTTCGAGCGTGGCCGCTGCGCCATTGCTCGTGTCTTGCGGGCTCGCAGGATCGAATTCGATCAGGTTGAAACCGGCGAAGGCGAGGGCGGCGATTCCGAGCGCGCTGGCGCGCGCGAGCCACAGGCTCCGGATCGGCTGCAGCTGACCGAAGCCCCAGAGCAGGAAGGAGAGAAAGAGCAGCACGCCGGACATCGACACGACCGCGTCCGCGCCGCCGCTCTGGCCCATCACCCAGAGCAGCCAGACGACCGTCGCGAGCAGACTGAAGCCGAGACCCGCGCGCAGCGTGTTCATCCAGGGACCGGAGCGTGGGATGAAGCGCGCGCAGGAGGGAAAGAAGCTCACCAGGAGGAAGGGCGAGGCGAGTCCCAGGCCGATCGCGAGGAAGATTGCGGCGATCGCCAGTCCGTCACTCGCGAACGCGAAGCCGACGGCGGTCCCGAGAAAGGGCGCCGAGCAGGGTGTCGCGAGGACGACGGCGAGCAGGCCTTCGAAGACCGAGCGTCGATAGCCCGTCGCTTCCTGCCCGACGGTCGCCAGCCGACCCTGACCCAGCTCGATTTCGAAGACGCCGAAGAGATTGAGCGCGAACGTGACGAGGACGGCACTGATCACGGCGACGAAGAGCGGCTCCTGGAACTGGAAGCCCCAGCCGACCGAATGTCCCGCCGAACGAAGCGCGAGCACGACGGCCGCGAGCAGCGCCATCGAGCCGAGCACCCCGGCCGTGTAGGCCAGTCCGTGCAGCCGAACGTCGCGCGGATCCTTCTCCGCCATGTCCGCGACCGCGACGACCTTGATCGCGAGCACGGGCAATACGCAGGGCATCCCGTTCAGGATCAGTCCGCCCACGAGTGCGAGCAGGAAGATCTGGATCCAACGGGCGCCGGAGCCGCCCGCACCCGCGACTGGCGTCGTCGCTGTCCGTTCGGTGCGATCGGCGTGAATCGGCACGTCGAGCTCGACGTGCCGCAGCCGACCGGAGGCGTCACGCAGCGGGACCAGACCGCGCAGGCGATCCTCGTCCGTCGCTTCGAGTCGCGTCAGCTCGAGCCCCAGCACGAAGTGGCCGGGACCCGGATCCTGCGAGACGACGGTCGCTTTCGTGTACTCGAAGATCTCGTTCTCGATCGGGACGAAGAGTGCGCCGCCGCTCGTCGCGCGCGCATCGGGCTCGGCCAGCTGCGGACACGCGCCGCCGTACCCCGTGCAGGTCTCGAGCGTGAGCTCCAGCAGTCCTGCTTCGTCCGCTGCCGGTCGACCGGCTTTCCAGTAGGCCGTGGCGCGAAGGCCCGCGTCGTCGGCCTCGAGGGGTACGCGTGCGAGGGATTCGGCGAACGCTCGATCGACGCGTCGTCGATCGGGCTGCGAGAGCGTGGGGTCGAGCGGTGAGGAGAGCGAGAATTCGGCCGGCACGCATTGCGTGCGGCAGATCAACACACGCGCGTCGAGCGTGAGGGTCTCGTCGTCGCGGACGTGCGTGACGCGTTCGCTCTCGGCCTGCTCGGCCGGAGCGGCCGGTCGTGATTCGGGAGCCAGCGGAGCCGACAGCAGGACGGAGCCCTCATAGCCCCAGGTCGTGAAGAGGCCGTCCGCTTCCTCGAAGGTCTGCGGCGCCGGCCAGGCGAGCTCTCCGATCTGGTAGTGCGGGGCGCCGAATGCGAGATCCGGGGCGATGCCGGTTCCGCCGGGGTTGCGCCAATAGACGTGCCACCCCTCCGCGAGATCGAAGAGCACGCCGACGCGTCGTCCGGCGCCGTCGGCTTCCCGGCCGGGCGTGACGAGGAGTCGCGCCTGCAGCTGGGGCGCATCGTCTTCGAAGACGGTTCGCGCGATCGCACTCGTCGGCAACGAGTCGATCGGCAGCGCGTTCTCGAAGGGGTCGGCCGCCGCGGCGACGACGGGGACGACGGCGTGGCCCGGGCTGGCCAAGCCATTCGATAGAAGGAAGAGGAGGGCGAGGAGCCGGGGCAGCCAGGCGTCGCGTCGGCTCGAGGCGATGGGTCGTCGGACGGCGGGGGCCGGGCTGCGCATCGAACTCCCTTCTTCTCTTCTCGTCGTATCCAAGCGCGCTCCCGCGGACGGCGAGCCGGGCCGAGGCGCCGTGGCGCCGGAATCGGCGCGCGAGCGCACGGCTCCCGCTATCGGCCAGCTCGTGCTCCCAACCTTTGGTCATTTCGCATATCCGGCGACGCGGCGACGTGATCGACGACCCGGAATTCGCGGTGCAGGCAGGCCGTCGGAAGGCGAGGTGCAGCACCGGAAACGCCCCAGTATGCGACCGGCATCTTCCGGTGACCTTCTGTGATATGGGCGGAAAAACCCACAATTTGGTGAGCCCGGTCACCGAGAAGACCTGCCTGGAGCCGAATGGGTGATGAGCCCCGGCCTGCCGCTGGCGCGTTCCGTCGTGGACCGGGGTGCGTCGCGGGCAGGGCGACCAAGACGAGGTCGAGTTTTCATGGCCAAGACCAGACGACGAATCGAATGCAGTCGGCCGACACGAGAGCGTGCGCGCGCGGCCCGGCGCCCGGCGCGATCCCGGCTGCTCGCTGTTGCCTGTGGGCTCCTGCTCTGCTCGGGCTGGGTCGGAACGGCGGTGGCGCAGACGATGGACGACATCGACCGAGCGCGGCGCATGCACGACCGCCTGGCCGGCGTGCCGCCCGACGACACGACGCTTTCGCAGATGGCCGGTCTGATCGGCGGTGGACAGGCAACGCAGGCGGCCGAGATCGCCATGCTGAACCCCAACTTCTACAACGTCGTCCTCAAGAACTGGATCACTCCGTGGACCAACGAAGAGATGACGGTCTTCGCGCCGCTCAACGACTATACGGCGACGGTCATCGGCATGATTCGCGACGACGTGCCCTTCAACCTCGTGCTCTCCGAGGACATGATCTACACGGGCGCGAACGGCCTCGTGAATCCCAACTACCAACAGACGAGTAACGATCATTACGTGGCGCTCGAGGATCAGGGCGTCGACCTGAGCGACCCCGCCCAGTTGATCCAGCGCACGCAATCCGGTCTGCCTGGCTCCCAGCTATCCGCCTCGGACGCCGCCGGTGTCGTGACGACGCGTGCAGCGGCGGAGGCCTTCTTCCCCGCCGGTACCAATCGCGCCATGTGGCGCTTCACGGCGATCAACTACCTCTGCCGCGACATGGAGCAGCTGAACGACATCACCCGACCCGGCGATCGCATCCGTCAGGACGTGACCCGCAGCCCCGGCGGCGACAGCGAAATCTTCCTCAATACCTGCTTTGGCTGTCACGCCGGCATGGACGGGCTCTCCGGCGCCTACGCCTATTTCGATTTCGACGAAGACCAGGGGCGCATGGTGCATACGCCGGGCGTCGTTCAGGAGAAGTTCCTGATCAACGGCAACACCTTCCCCTTCGGATTCATCACGACCGACAACAGCTGGATCAACTACTGGCGAGAGGGCCCGAACTCGTTGCTCGATTGGCGCGGCGCTTCGGATCGCGGCTTCGGTGCGAAGAGCCTCGGTGCCGAGGTCGCGTCGTCTCGCGCGTTCTCCGTTTGCCAGGTCGAGAAGGTCTTCGAGCAGGTCTGTTTCCGGCCTCCCGGCAGCCAGATCGATCGCGATGCGATCGAGCGGATCGCCGACAACTTCGAGAGCAACGGCATCTATCGCATGAAGGGCGTCTTCGCGGAAGTCGCCGAGCACTGCATGGATGAAGACCCGACGGACAACTAGGAGGTCGAGGATGCGTATCGCACGATCGCGCTCGGCCGCGCCGAGTCGCTCTACAGGCTTCGATTCAAACCGCGAGGGATCAGGGGACTACGAGATGAAGCATTTGGACTTCCCCGAACGATCGTTCGACGGCGAGCGATCTCACGCCACGAGCGCCCGCGGCGTTCGGCGGGCGCTGTGGGCCGTCACGGTCGGGATCGCGCTCCTCGCGCTCGGCTGCGGCGACTACGACGGTCCGTCGACCGATACGTCGATCGTCGCGAACAATATCGGCGCCGGCTTGCCGGATGGACTCTCGGTCGCCGAGCAGGTGACGAGCTTCGAGACGACGGTCTATCCGATCCTACGCGCGAACTGCGAAGGTTGTCACGACGCCGGGGGCCAGGGCTCGCCGAAGATCGCGCACTCGAACGCCTCTTCTGCCTGGTCGGCGGTCGTCGACAATCAGAAGGTGAACTTCTCCGATCCCGCTGCCTCTCGACTCGTACGGCGGCTGGCCGGGGATCGACATTTCTGTTGGTCGGATTGTCAGGCCGACGCGAACGTGATGCTCACCGAGATCCAGAACTGGCAGGCGGCGATCGAGGCCGCGGGCGGGACGACCGGCGGCGTCGATGTCGCCGAGCTGACCAGCAACGAGCGCACGACCCTCGACGGCTTCGAGGAGGTGGGCTCGGAGCGCTACGACGAGGGCGTCATCGCGCGTTGGGAGTTCAAGGAGCTGACCGGCAACGTCGCCGCCGACACCAGTGGAGTCGAGCCGGCGATCGATCTCGCGATCGAGGGCGACGCCGCACTGATGTCGAACTACGGGCTCGACATCCGCATGGGCGGCCGCGCGATCGGCAGCGAGCAGGCCAGTCGCAAGCTCTTCGATCGCATCGCGGATCAGAACGGAGGCTCGCAGGCGTACACGATCGAGACCTGGATCGCGAACGCGAACATCGTCCAGGACGGGCCGGCGCGAATCCTGACCTATTCGCGGAGCGGTGGCCAGCGCAACATGATGCTCGGACAGATCGCCTATCAATACGCGGCGCGTAATCGCTCGTTCCGTGAGGAGACGAGCAACAACGGCACGCCGACGCTCGAGACCTACGACGTCGATCAGGACGCGCAGGCGACACTCCAGCACGTCGTCGTGACCTACGACCAGCTCGGCGGTCGACGGATCTACGTCGACGGCCGCTGGACCGACGATATCGACGAGGTTCCGCCGGGCCGACTCTGGAACTGGGGCACGAACCACCAGGTCGTGATGGGCCAGGAGCGCAACGGTGACAGCCAGTGGGTCGGCAAGATGCGCTTCGCCGCGATCTACGACCGCGCCCTCACGCCGGAACGCGTGCAGCAGAACTACGAGGCGGGGATCGGCAAGCGCATCACGCTCGTCTTCGATGTCTCGGAGTGGACGGGTGGCAGCTCGACGATCGAGTTCGCGCTGACCCAGCTCGACGAGTACAGCTACCTCTTCTGCTCGCCGACCTTCGTGACGAACGTCGGGGCGCCGATTCGGATCCAGAACATGCGGATCTCGCTGAACGGTCTGATCCCGGTCTCCGGACAGGGCTTCACGAACATGAACGCCCTCGTGACCTCGGATCGCCAGCTGCTCTCGCGCCAATGCTCGGTCGTCGGCGGGCTCGTCGATCCGAATACGGACGTCTTCCAGCTCTCCTTCGAGCAGCTCGGGATATTCCAGGATCCCGTCGCGACACCCGATCCGCCGGATCCGGGAGGCGAGATCTTCGGCGACCCGATGCCGCTTCTCGGTGTGCGGAGCTTCGCGCGCGTGAACGCGTCGATGGCGGCCGTGACCGGCGTCGACCCGGAGACGACCGCGGTCGACGACGTGTACGACGAGCTGGTCGGACAGCTGCCCTCGACGAGCGATATCCGCAGCTTCGTGTCCGCCAACCAGGTAGGCATCGCGAAGCTCGGGATCGAGTACTGCGACGAGCTCGTCGAAGACGCCGGCCCCGGTGGCTTGCGGGAGGCCTTCTTCCCTGGCGCCGCCAGCTTCGGCTGGACGGATCTGCCGGCCGTCGCCTTCGCGACCCCGGCCGACATCGACCTGGTGACCGACCCGATCCTCGACCAGATCATCGGCGCCGGTCTGCGCGGGGACGTCATGGGGGCGCCCGCTCGCGACCAGGCCGAGGCGGCACTCGACCTGCTCGTGAACGACCTGCTCGGAAGCTGTGGTGGTGTGAATCAACCGGTCTGTGACGACGTGTACACGAGAGCCATGGTGAAGGGTCTGTGTACTGCCGCCGTCTCGAGTGGACCCCTGCACATCCACTGAGTCCGATTCGGCGACCCGGTGCATGCCAGCCACCGGGCCGCCGCCTCGGACGAAACACTCTCTCTCGCCTCGACGAGGAGGTTCCAAAGATGATTCCGCTCAAACGACTCAAGAAGACCGAGAAATTCGAAGGACGTGGCAAGGAGTCCGACGCGCCCATGCTCCACCCGGACCATCGCCGGCCGGTCTCTCGACGTGAATTCCTGGGACAGGGCTTCATCACGGGTGCGGCCTACGTGATGGCACCTTCGATCCTCTCGTTGCTCGGTGCCTCGAAGGCCGCGCGCGCGGAGTGCGCCACGATCGGAACGAGTGGAACGAACGTCCCCTTCATCGGGATCGATCTCGGCGGCGGCGCGAATATCGCGGGCTCGAACGTGATGGTCGGGACGAACGGGCAGCTCGATCCGTTGACGGAGGGCGGCTACGAGCGGCTCGGCCTGCCGCTGGACATGACGCCGCTCAACAGCCAGATCAATGCCCTCGATACGGACATGAATCTCGCCTTCCACTTCGATTCGGCGCTGATGCGCGGCATCAAGGACAAGGCGAGTCTCGTGACGCTCGCGAAGGTCGACGGCGTGATCGTGCCCTCGCGCTCGTCGAACGACACGCAGAACAACCCGCTCAACCCGATCTATGGGATCCACCGGGCCGGGGCGAGCGGCGCGCTGCTCGATCTGATCGGCTCGCGCAGCTCGGATTCGGGCGGTCGCAGCATCGCGCCAGAGGCGATGATCGTGCCCGAGTTCCGGCCGACCAAGATCGATCGTCCGAGCGACGTGACGGGACTGGTCGACACGGGCAAGCTCTCGCAGCTGCTCGGCGCACAGGGCGCCGGCCAGGTCGCCGACGCGATCGAGGCGATCAGCAACCTCAAGGTCGAGCAGATCAACGAGGATCAGACCGTCAAGGACATCGTCAACTGCGCCTACGAACAGAGCAACGACCTGATCACGCTCTTCGGCAGCCCCGATGCCCTCGACCCACTCCAGGATCCGATCATCTTCCACGAGGATGCCGGCAATCCGGTTCCGTCGATCTTCACCGCGGCCGACTTCGACGAGAGTGAGTTCCGCAAGACGGCGTCGGTCATGAAGCTCGTCTGTGAGGGCCACGCCGGCGCCGGCACGATCGAGTTTGGTGGCTACGACTACCACGGTGGCACGCGCTCGCGCGGTGAGCTCAAGGACTTCACCGCCGGCCAGGCG
This sequence comes from Myxococcota bacterium, assembly GCA_965223565.1. GTDB lineage: Bacteria > Myxococcota_A > UBA9160 > UBA9160 > UBA4427 > UBA4427. Next base: position 128,340 of record CBDCWV010000018.1, read on the forward strand.
ATCGGCGCGATCCTCGAGTACGCCGAGCGCAATCCGAACGTGAACGAGCTGATGATCTATCTCTTCAGCGACGGGTCGCTCTCGTCCGATGGGCAGATCGACAACTCGGCGGATGGTCGCGGGAAGGGCGCCTGGCAGTCGGACAACTCGAGTACGGCCAGCGCCGTGCTGCTCGTCTATCGCAAGAGCGCCAAGCCAGACCTGCTGCCGAACTTCGCCACTCGACGCCAGATCGGGTTCTTCCGCGATACCGGCTCGGTCGAGACGGATGCGACGGTCGTCGCGAACAACCCCGAGGCGCTCGCCCAGCTGGTGATCCTCAACTACATGGCGCTGCACGGGCAGACGGCGGGCGACTTCAACTCGCTCTTTCCGGGCAATGCGCTCCTCGGAGACGCCGCGAGCCTGATCGCTTTCGCGCCGCTCTAGCCGAATCGCTCGCTCGGAAATCGGGAGGGGAAGATGCAGCAGCAATCGGACGGCGCCGCGCCGGCCTGGCTCTTTTCGTTCGTCGATCTGGCATTCCTGATGCTGATCGCCATGACGCAGCTCGCGCCCGATCCGGGCGCCAAGATCCCGAACCTCGGCGAGATGATCGTGCCGAAGGTCGGCGCGACCGCTTCGACCGAGATGTCGAGTGCCGCCGCCGAGAGCTGGCAGCTCCGCGTCCATCCCCCGGATGAGGCGACGTTGAGCCCCTACGAGCTGGTCCGGATCGTCGACGGCGTGGTCCGGGACGAGGGCGCGCGCATCCCGACCGACGATCTTCGCCTGCAGCTGGCGGAGCTGAAGGATGGGCGCGGATTGAAGCCGATGCTCGCGCCGCACGAGGACTCCCGCAGTCAGGACATGCTCGAAGCGGCCGCCATGCTCGAAGAGCTGTGGCCGGGACGCCGGCGTGCCGCCGTCAGCCGGGTCTTCGATCGCGGATGAGCGGCTGGCGAGTCGAGCGGCATTACGGCTTCGGTGCTGCGCGGATTCCGCTCTCGGCGGAGGCGCATCTCGGTGGCCAATCGGCCCTGCGCGACGGCTTCGCGACGATCCTCGGCGAGCTCTTCGACGAGGGGCCCGCGGCGGCCTTCCGGCGACTCGCGGCCGACTCGCCGGCGATCGTCCTGGGTCTGCTGCTCGTCGTCGCCTTCGTCGCGACGCTGACGCGTGACCATTCGGATTCTTCACCGATCGAGGTGGTGATGCTCGAGGAGGTGCTGCAGCCGCCCGAGCCGCCCCCCGCGCCGATCGCCGAGGTGCGGCCGGAGCCGGTGCCCGAGCCGATCGCCGAGGTGCGGCCGGAGCCGATGCCCGAGCCGGTCGTCGTCGAGCCGCCGCCGCAGCGGGTCGTCGAGCGCGCGCCGCCGCCCCCGCCGAAGCGGCGTCCACGTGAAGCGCCGGTGCGACCGCAGATCGCGCGACTCGAAACGCCGACACCCCCGCCGGTCGTGCGCCCCGAGCGTCCCGTTCGGGAGCGTCCGCAGCCCGCGCGCCAGCGCCGGCGTGCGATCGATCACGCCAGCCCTGCGCAGGTCGTCCCCCGGCAGACACCTTCGTTGCCACGCACGGAGCGCGTCGCGCGTGCGGCCACACCTGCGGCGGCCCGCCGCACCCCGCGTCTCGATGCGCCCGCCGCCCCCGACCTCGCCTTGCCGGATACGCCGGCGCCGCCCCGTAGCTTCCGGGTAGCGCAGGCGCCGCCGACGGCCGGCGAGCGGCCGAGGGCGCTACCCGGCCTCGCGCCGGCGCCGCGCGTTAGCGACGATCCGCCCACGTCCCATCCCCGTCCGACCCGCGCCACCAGTCCGAGACCCGGGCCGGCACGCAAGACGCGCGGGCCCGCGCCGGCGCTCGCGGTCGCTGCCGTGCCGGACGAGCCGTCGGCGGCTCCACCGGCGGGACCGGTCCGAACGGCGAGGGCAACGCCCCGCGCCAAGACCCGGAAGGCGGCCCGACCCAGCGTCGGGGTCACGGGGGCCCCGACGCTCCCGACGCCCCCCCCGCCGACGCTCGCCAGTCGCGCGAGTCGGACGACGCCCTCGCCCGCGGCGAGCGGCAAGGGGAGCGCGGCCGCACGACCGGGTGTGGCGGGTGTTCCCCTCGGCGACCTGGCCGCCTGCATCACGGATCGCGAGGAGGATCGGCTCAAGCAGGCCGTCGTCGCGGCCGTTAAGACGCAGAAGCAGTGTGTAAGTCGAAAGGGAACCTATCGATTCGTCGAAACCAAGAACCTGAATGCGTTCTTGATGTGGATCGATCGCGCGCCGTCGCGGGCGGTAGAGGATCGCTGTACCGAGCTTCGTTATGCGCTCGAGTGTCTCGAGCAGGGGAGTCGCCGCGCCGCGCGTTAGGCGAATCCGTCGTTCTTTCCGGGCGTCGAAAGAGATTTCACGCTCTCTGATTTTCTGCTTGGCCCGAAGTTGAATTCGAGGATGGGACCTTCTGGCATGAATGAATCGAAATCACAGGGGTTGCTCGAGACAGCGCAGCCATCGCAAGCCGTCGAATCTCGTCCATTGCGACGTCGCGGTCGACTCTCGGGCGCGATCCTCGCGTTGATCCTGCTTTCGTGTGCGGCTCCCGCCGCCGCCGAGCAGGCGAACTGGGCCGACTATCTCGACTTCGCCTTCGTCTTCAGCTCCTCGGACGCGGAGGCTCTGTCCGCGCGACTGAACGGGTATGCCGACGAGATCGGCCTCTCGGTCGATGCCTACGTCAAGCGAACGATCGAGGATCGCGAGGCGAAGGGCGGCGAAGAGGCGTCGATCACTCGCCGCCGTGCGATCGCGCAGCTCCTGCAATACCTGTCGACGCGTGAGCCCGGCTTCCTCGACAAGGCGGTCGATACCGTCGACCTATTCGAAGACGAGAATAGTCGCCACGAAGACCGCTACTGGTACCACTACATCCATGCCCATCGCGCGCTCGAACGCGGCAGCGACACCGATTTCGTTCGTCACGTCCTCGGGCTCTGGGTCGATGTCGTCGTTCCGCTCGAATCGCCCTTCGAGACGCTCCAGGCGCTGTCGCTCTCGCAGTCGGCAAACTCGGGCTTCGTCTCGGCACTGCCCTACGTCTACGAGAACGTCGCGCGCCTGATCCTGCTGCGTAGCCAGGAGATGGGCATGGGCTACGGCCTCGATCCATTGGCCGCGATCATCCGGTTGCTCGCGGACCAACGCGTCGGTGCCCACCCCGACGTGATCCCGGTCGATGCCTCCGTTCGCGACTATCTCGAGAGAATCATCGCGCGCCTCGAAGGGCCGGAGTCGGATGGCGGGAGCCTCACCTTCACGCTCGTCCTCTTCGAGGCGACGAAGCTCCACGACGTGAGCCGGGGCCTGCTCGCGAGCGAGGGGCTCGAGGACAAGACGATCGCGGCGATCCGGGCGGCGGGAAGCGCCTATGGCCGGGCGATCGACCTGGCCCAGACGCCGTCGGGGCAAGCCGCGGTCTACACACGCGTTCTGCGTCAGATGGGCGAGGTCTTCGCAGCCAAGCAGCGACTCGGCGTCGATCCCGACGTCGAGATCCCCTTCACGATCGAGGGCGCGCTCCAGGTCTACGGAATCCTGCACCAGGCGCGAGACGGCGGCTGGGGCAAGCTGGGCTTCCGCAACAGCGGCTACGAATCCTATCTCCAATCGATGCGCACGCTCTGGGAGGAGATCCAGGAATCGACGCTCAACAGCGCCGACTACTATCTCTCCCGGGCACTCGACGATCCGGCGCGAAGCGCGGCGATGGCCCGCAACGCGGCGCGGCTCTACTCGCGCTATCTGGCACACTTCGAGCGTTATGCGACGGCCGACGCGACCGACTTCGTGCCCGATTCGGCGTATTTCGCCGCCTACGAGGCCGCCCGCGGCTACGGTGACGTCTTCGTGGCCTACGGCATCGCGAATCCCGGACCCGCCGAGATCCAGGCCGCGGTCGAGCGCTATCAGCTCGCGCTGCGCGCCTATCCGTTCGACCGGACGCTCTGGCCCTCGCTCACGACGGCCCTCGAACGGCGCGGCCGCGCCAACGATTTCCTGGCGATCGCGCGACCGATCGCCGAGGTCGTCGCGTCGTCGCGCCACGCCGCTTCCTGGGTCGCCCAGGAGGGCGCCGGCTCGAAGACGATCGGAACGTTCCGGCGCGGACTCGGAGACGAGCTCGTGCTGATGTACATGGGCTTTGCCGACGCGACGGGCATGAGCGAGCTGGAGAAGAGCCTGGAGGATCTGCGCGCGCGCCGCGTCGAGCTCTCCCAGAAGCTCGACGTGCTGGCCGCTCGTCGCGACTCGGGCAAGGGCTCGAGCGCGCCGCCTGCTGCGATGGCCGACGAGGAGGGAGGCGATTCCGCCGTACGTTTCGGGACCGCCGAATCGCGTCGCATCGCCCGCGAGCTCGAGGACGGCAGCCGTCAGCTGGCGAAGCTCGACAAACAGATCGCAGCGCGCGCCCGGGCACTGCCGCTCTTCCGCGCCGTGGTCGAGAGCGAAGAGCTCGCACCCGACCTGCGCAGCCAGCGGGAGCATCCGGTTCACACGCTGCTGCGGCGCCTCTTTCACGAGGGCTGAGACGCAACGAGAGCCGAGACCGGGAGGCCCGGTCTTGCCGTTGCCCGACACGCAAACACCACGTTTCTCCGCTCGAAGGAAACCGACATGTCGAACCGCCGAATGATCTCGCTCGCCGTCTCGTGCCTGCTCCTGCTCGTGCCGACCTTCGGCTGCGCGACCGGGACCGATCCCAATCTGGAATCGGCGATCGAACAGATCACGGAGGAGGAAGCGCCGCTCGGCGGCGAGGCCCTCGCCCAGCGCCGGCACGATCTCGATCGCGCCTGGCGGGACCTGCTGCATTTCGAAGCCACGATGGCGAGCCTCGTCGATCGCAAGGACAGCCGTGCGGTCGCTCTGCTCGATGGCTTTCTCGCGAAGTACATGGGCAAGCATCTCGACGGACTGCTGCGACCCGCCTGGCAGAGCAGCCATCCCGAGGTGATGGCGCTCGATGCGAACCTGCGATTCATGAAGGCCGAGATCCTGGCGCAGATGCGCTACACGCGGCGTGTCCAGGAAGTGATCGAGGACATCGAAGCGCGCTACACGGGCCGCGAGAGCATGCTGGTCGAGTATCCGGTCGGCGAGCAGCGCGCGCTCGGTGAGGCACTCCAGCTGCTGCGCGATCGGAAATGGTCGAGCTGAGTAGCGAACGGCGTCGATCTTCGACGCGACGACGCGACGCTCCCGGCGATCGAGCTGGACGAGCCGGAGCGATGAGAGAGAAGGGAACGCGGACATGTTCGGCGATGAGATGATGACCTGGTTGGTGACGGGCGTGGCGCTCGCTGCCGTTTGTGTTCCGTTCCTGCAGGGTCTGCGCACGGTGCTCGGCGGTTGGGCCGCGACGCGTCGCGTGGGGCAGGACGAGCTGCGCCGCGGCCAGGCCGACCGAGGCGGTCGGACCGAGCCACTCGCGTTGTTGATGATCCGCGTGCTGCAGAAATCGCTTCGCGAGACCGAGCGCGAGGCGCAATCGTCGGATTTCGTCTTCGACGCGACCCGTCAATACGTGATCAACGAGTACGAGCACAACTACGCTCGATTGATCACGATGTACGCCAGCCTGCTGCCGCCGATCGGGTTCATCGGCACGACGGGCGGCATGTTGATCCTGTTCCTGTCGATGCATCTGGCCGACGACTCCCTCGAGCTCGGTGCCCTCGCGATCGCGCTCACGTCGAGCGTCTTCGCTCTTATCGCCTACGCGGGCCTCGAGGGGCTCAAGATCCGACTCTACGCGCGACTGCTGTCGTCGCTGCGCGACGTCGAGGCGCTCTATCAGAAGGCGGATGCGCGTCGTGAGCAGGCCGCCGCCGAACGCCAGACCGCGCCGCGACGGGCGCCTGCCTCCGCCTGACGGGCGGCTCAGCCCCGTTCCGACGAACGCGCGACGCTTGCGGATCGCAGTCGCGCCGCCCAAACTCCGCCGCGCGGAGGGCTGGGTTGGCGATGGGCTCGCAGGATTTCGATCCCTACTTCTCTCATTGGGCGGACATCGCCGCACGACGTGTCGTCGCGGCCCATCCCGATCGACGCCCGATCGTCGTCGCAGCCGGGATCACGCCGTCCGGCGTCGTCCACGTCGGTAATTTCCGCGAGGTCATGACCGTCGATCTCGTCGCCCGCGCGCTACGGGACCAGGGTGTCGAGTCCCGCTTCATCTATTCCTGGGACGACTTCGACGTCTTCCGCAAGGTGCCGTCGGACGCGCCGAGGCAGGAGCTGCTTCGGGAGAACCTGCGACGCAGCGTGGCGGATGTCCCGGATCCCTATGCCGACCGCGGCGGCGGGACCGATTCGTATGCGAGTCACCATATCGCACACTTCGAATCGAGCCTCTCGCCACTCGGGATCGAGCCCGAATTCGTTCGTCAGTCGCGCGCCTATCGCGCGGGTCGCTATGCGGAAGGAATCCGGCGCGCGCTCGAGAAGCGGGACGTAATTCGCGCCGTGCTCGACGAGTTCCGGACGGAGCCGTTGCCGGCCGATTGGCTCCCGCTTGCGGGCTTCTGCGGGAGCTGTGGTCGCGATGCCGTCGATTTCGCCTGGGATGGGGACTGGATCGTCGAGATGACCTGCCGCGACTGCGACGCGACGAGCGAGGTCGATCTGCGCGAGGGTGGCGACGTCAAGCTGCCCTGGCGGATCGATTGGCCGATGCGCTGGGCCTACGAGGGCGTCTGCTTCGAGCCCGGGGGTAAGGACCACAGCTCCGCCGGTGGCTCCTACGACACGGCGCGCAAGATCGTGGGTCCCGTCTACGACGGTTGGGCGCCCGAGTACGTCGCGTACGACTTCGTTCGCATCAAGGGAGCCGGCGGCAAGATCTCGAGCTCGGCTGGGGGCGCGGTCACGGTCGCCGATTGCCTGCGCGTCTACGAGCCCGAGATGTTGCGCTGGATCTTCGCGAGCCAGCGCCCGAACTCGGAGTTCCAGATCTCCTTCGATCTCGACGTGATCAAGCTCTACGAAGACTACGATCGCGCCGTCGCGACGGCGCACGGGGCGGACGACGGGAGCAAGAAGGACAAGAAGCGTCAGATCGTACGGCGCACGGTCGAGCTCTCGAGCACGACGCCGCGCCGGATCGAGCCCGGCAGCGCGCCGACCCGCGTGCCCTCGTTTCGACCCCTGTCGCTCGTGCTGCAGATCTACGACGGCGACATCGCTCGAACGCTCGCGCACTACGAGGCGAACGGCGAGGTCTCGAACGAGGCGGAACGCACTCGCTTTCGCCTGCGGGCGGAGCGGGTCTGGACCTGGGTCGACGAGTTCGCGCCCGAGGAGCTCCGCTACCGGATTCGCGAGCGGCCCGGCGACACGCAGCTCGAAGGCGAGCCCCGGCTCGTGCTGGAACGGCTCGTCGGCGTGCTCGAGACCGCGCCCGAAATCAGCGAGGAGGAGCTCGTGCCGCACCTGAAGACGCTCTGCGACGGCACCTCGCTCACCGCTCGCGAGTTCTATCCCTACGCCTACGATCTCCTGATCGCGCGTGAGAAGGGACCCAAGCTGACGACGCTGCTCACGACGATGGGGAGTGAACGGGCGCTGCCGCTGCTGCGGGCCGGACTCGGGGGCGGGTAGGGCGCGATCGCTCGGGTATCTCCGCCGCGCGGGGTTGGCCCGCTATGTTTGCGCGCGATGTCGCCCGCATCTTCGATCGAGCTGCACGACCTCGTCCGATGTCCCGCCTGTCACGAGCCGCTTCGATCCGTCGGCGTCGAGCGACTCGAATGCGACGCATGCGCGGCGGACTACCCCGTCTACGACGGAATCCCCTGGCTCTTTCGCGACGTGCCGGGCTCCCGCGCACAATGGGCCGCGAAGCTCCAGCGCTTCCGGAACGAGCTGCTCGCGGAGCGTGCCACGCTCGAGACGTCGCTTGCCGAAGAGGATCTGCTGCCGTCGACCCGCGACCGACTCGAGCGTCAGAAGGCCGGCCTCGAACGACAGGGAGAGCAGATCTTCGCCCTGCTCGAGCCTTTCGCCTTCGCGCACTCGGAAGCGGGAGGCGCGTTGCCGCGGGATCGGATTCCGACTGCGCAACACGTCACGAGCTACCTCGAGACGGCCTTTCGCGATTGGTGCTGGGGCGAGGACGAGATCCGGCAGAGTCTCGCCTTCGTGCTGCCACTCGTCTCCGGGGTGACGGCCGGCGGGGGAACGCCTTCGGGCGGCCCGAAGATTCTGGTGCTGGGCGGCGGTGCAGGCCGGCTCGCCTTCGAGCTGGCCCGGGCGCTACCGACGGCGGCCGTCGTACAGCTCGATCTGAATCCGCTCCTGACGCGAATCGGTCGCTGCGTTTCGCTCGGTGAGTCGGTCCTGCTGACGGAGCGCCCGCGCTTTCCGCGCACGCTCGACTCGGTCGCCGTCGACCAGCAGCTCGCGCGACCCGAGGCCCCCGCGGCCGAGCGGGCGCTCCGTTTCCTGCTGGGTGATCTCTTCTGTCCGCCCTTCGCGCCGGGTGGCTTCGACCTGGTGGTCGCGCCGTGGCTCGTCGACATCCTGCCCGAGCCCTTTCGCGACGTGGCCCGACGCCTGGGCGCATTGCTCGCCCCGGGTGGGCGCCTGGTCGGCTTCGGACCGCTCAGCTTCGAGCCGATGGCGCCCGAGGATCGACTGACACCCGACGAGATGTGCGAGGCGCTCGGGGAGGCGGGCTTCGAGGTCGAGTCGACCTCGCTCGAGCGGGTCGACTACCTCCACTCGCCCCACGACATGGCCCGGCGCGGCGAGGAGGTCTTCGTGTTCGCGGCGATCCATCGCGCGAAGCACGCCGCACCCGACGCGTTCTCGTTCTATCCGGAATGGCTGCTCGACGGCAGCCGTCCGATTCCGGCGCTCGAGCTCTTCGAGACGTTGCGCGGCGAGCGGACCTTCGACGTCGAGATCCTGAAGTCGATCGACGGCCGGGCCTCGATCGAGGACATCGTGATCATCCTGGCCAGCCGCTATGGCCTCGAGCCCGACCGATGCCGCAATACGATCAACCGCTTCTTCTCCCGCCTGATCGAGGGCGACGCGGGAGATGCCCGCTAGCGGCGAGTGGTGCGCTCCCGGCCGCTAGGCCGACTGAGCCACGTTGTCGAGGACGACGGCGAGCTCGGGTACGTTGTCGGCGAGGACGGCGCGGCTGCGGCGGAGGCTCACCTTCACGGCCTCGTTCGACTTGCCGACCTTCTCTGCGATGTCCCGAATCGAGTGGCTCTCGCCGTAGCGCAGGTGGAAGATCTCCTGGTGTGCGGGGCGGCGGTTGGCCTCGAGGACCTCGTCGCAGCGGGCGAGGACGCGACCGGCGTCGACGCGCCGTTCGATCGTCGCCTCGACCGGCTTGTCGTCGAGCTCACGCGCGTCCTTGGGCCCGACCATCCATCGGGAGCAGTGGCGGAAGAAGCGCGAGCAGACGTTGTGGGCGATCCCGAAGGTCCAGGTCAGCAGACTGGATCGACCCTCGAAGGAGGGCAGCGATCGGTAGAGCTGGACGAAGGTCTCCTGGGTCAGGTCCTCGGCCTCGGCGGGGTCGCCGACGCGCTTGAGGGTGAATGCGTAGACGCGGGGGAAATAGGCGTCGTAGATCTCGGAGAAGGCCGCGGCATCGCCCGCGAGGACTCGATCGACCAGCGCTCGATCGCGCTCGCGGTCGGACTCGGATTGCTGGCTCGGCGGACTCGGCTTCGATTCGCGCTGCATGGGCTCACTCCTGCTGCGATCGGCGACCGAGGCGGCGCGTCGGCGATCGGACTCGTGTTGTGAATGCAGCTCTAGAGTGATCGGGATCACGAAGACCGACTGTGAAGGGCTTCACACAAGCGTCGGTTTATGGCGCGGCGGATCGCGACCGGGCGCTCGCGTCGAGCGGTGCGGCGCGAGCGGGCGATATCGGCTCACTCGGGACCCTGAGCGGGGCTCGGCGCCGACCCGTCGGCCGTCTGAGGCAGCGTCAGACCGGCAGGCCGGTCGTCTCCTCGAGCCCGAGCATCAGGTTCAAGGATTGGATCGCGACGCCCGAGGCGCCCTTGCCGAGATTGTCGAGGATCGCCACCAGCAGCAGGTGCCCGGCCCTGTTCGGCAGCACGTGCAGAACGAGCCGATTCGTCCCGTCGACCGCGCGCGGGTCGAGGCTGAAGTCGTCGAAGGGAGGAGCCGCGCCCCGCGCGTCGGTCTCGGCGAACCAGAGCGGCGCGACCTCGACGAAGGGCTCGTCGCGATAGCGCGTGGCGAGGGTGGACCAGACGCGTTCCGCATCGGCCCCCCCGCGCAGCTGGCTGGCGTGGATCGGTACCTCGACGCGCATGCCCGTCGCGAAGGGCCCGACCGCGGGGATGAACTGGGGCGGCTGCGCGAGGCCGGAGTAGCGGTGCATCTCCGGCAGGTGCTTGTGGATCCCGTCGAGCGCGTAGGGTGCCTCGAAGGGCAGGCCCATCCGCCCCTGGTCGGGTGACTCCCAGCGCTCGATCAGGCGCTTGCCGCCGCCGGAATAGCCGGAGAGTCCATGGATCGCGAGCGGCGCCTCCCGAGCGAGTAGACCCGTCTCGACCAGTGGTCGCACGAGCGGGAGGAAGCCCGATGGATAGCAACCGGGATTGCTGACGCGTGCGGCGCCGGCGATCGCGGTGCGTTGGTCGGGCTCGAGCTCGGGCAGCCCGTAGGTCCAGCCCTCGGCGACGCGATGGCTCGAGCTGGCGTCGATCACGCGCGCACCGAGCTCGGCGGCCCACTCGCCGGCCGCCAGCGCGGCCTCGTCCGGCAGACACAGGATCGTGACGTCCGCCTCGTCGAGCGCCTTCTTGCGGGCGAGCTCGGATTTCCGCTCGGCCTCGTCGAGCGTCATGAGCGCGAGGTCGTCGCGTTCCGCGAGCCAGCTGCGGATGCGCAGGCCGGTCGTGCCGGCGTGACCGTCGATGAAGATGCGAGGCCGGGCCATGATGGGCGCGGACCTTAGCAGACGGCGGGCTCGACCCGTGGCAGGCTATTGCTGGCGTACGAGGCTCGCGTTCTCGGCGTAATCGATCGGACATTCGATCACGTTCACACCGCCTTCCTCGAGGCAACGCGCCAGCGTCGGCAAGAGCTCGTCCGTCTTGCCGACGCGGTGGCCGTGCGCGCCGTAGCTCTCGGCGTAGCCGACGAAGTCGGGATTACCGAACTCGAGGCCCCAGTCGGGAAAGCCCGCGTCGTCCTGCTTCCAGCGGATCATGCCGTAGGCGTCGTCGCGCAGGATCAGCGTCGTGACGTTCCGCTTCGTGCGTACGGCCGTCTCGAGTTCCTGCGAGTTCATCATGAAGCCGCCGTCGCCGCAGATCGCGAGGACCTTTCGATCGGGGTGCACGAACGAAGCCCCGATCGCCGAGGGCAGGCCGGCTCCCATCGTCGCGAGCGCGTTGTCGAGCAGGATCGTGTTCGGATGGTAGGCCTTGTAGTTCCTTGCGAACCAGATCTTGTACATGCCGTTGTCGAGACAAAGGATGCCGTCGTCGGGCATCGCCCTCCGCACGTCGGCCACGAGTCGCTGGGGACAGAGCGGAAAGCGCGGGTCGTCCGACTTCTCGGTCGTGTGTCGCTCGACCTTCTGCTGGACGGTCCGAAACGTCGAGAAGTCCCAATGCGGCTGGTTCGAGATCGCTTCCTTGATCTGCCAGACCGCGTTCGCGATGTCGCCGACGACCTCGAGCTGGGGGAAGTAGATCTGATCGACCTCGGCGGAGTCGAAGCTGATGTGCAGGACCTCGAAGCCACCGGGCGTCATGAAGAACGGCGGCTTCTCGATCACGTCGTGCCCGACGTTGATGATCAGGTCGGCCGCCGCCACCGCGTCGTGCACGGAGTCGTTGTCGGAGAGTGCGGCCGTTCCGAGGTAGTGGTCGTGGCGCTCGTCGATCACGCCCTTGCCCATCTGCGTGCAGATGAAGGGAATGCCCGTCTGCTCGACGAATTGGGTGAGCATGTTGCTCGTGCGCTTGCGATTGGCGCCGGCACCGACGAGCAGCAGGGGACTCGTCGCCGCCTCGATCATCTGGACAGCGCGCCGCACGGCCTTCTCTTCGGCCGCCGGTCGCCGAGCGGCCTCGGGGTCGAAGAAGAAGGGGCTCTCGACACGTTCGGCGGCGATGTCCTCGGGCAGCTCGAGATGGACGGCGCCGGGGCGCTCCTCTTCGGCCAGGCGGATCGCCTCTCGCACGGCCGCCGGCGTGTTGGCACCGTGCACGATCTGGTGCGCGTATTTCGTGACGGGGCCCATCATGTCGACGACGTCGATGATCTGGAAGCGGGCCTGCTTGCTCTTCTTGATCGGCTTCTGTCCCGTGATCATCATCATCGGCATCGCGCCGAGCTGGGCATAGGCGGCGGCCGTCACGAAATTCGTGGCGCCGGGACCGAGCGTCGAGAGGCAGACGCCGACCTTGCCCGTCAGACGTCCGATCGTCGCCGCCATGAAGCCGGCGCCCTGCTCGTGGCGCGTGACCACGAGCTCGATCTTCGAGTCGCGGAGGCTCTCGAGCAGATCGAGGTTCTCCTCGCCGGGGATGCCGAAGATGTAGTCGACGCCCTCTCGTTCGAGCGCTTCGATCATCAGGTCGGAGGCCTTTCGCGCGGTCGCGAAGCTCGCGGCGGGACGAGCGCCCTCGTTCTCGTTACTCACGCGGATCCTCCTCGGTGGGAAAGCCGAACCGTACCAGAACCGGTCTGTGGCGGATCCTGTATCGGACGCGTGCGACGATCGACCGTAGGGATTTCGGCGAGCGTGTCGTCTTTGGCGACGCCGAGCTCTGCCATGCGTCGGGCGGAGACCTGGACTCGCGACTCGAGCGTGCCGATTGCCGCGTTGTAGGCCTCGACGGCGCCATCGAGCTTCTTACCCAGCACGCCGAAACGATCGCCGAGCGTCGAGATGCGTTCGAAGAGCTCGCGCCCGAGCTGGGAGACGCGCGTCGCATTCTCGGCCATCGCCTCCTGCTGCCAGCCGTAGGCGACGGCCCGAAGCAGCGCGATCAGGGTCGTCGGGCCGGCGAGCAGCACCTTGCGTTCGACACCGCGCTCGATCAGCTCCGGATCCTCGGCGAGCGCCGCCGAGAAGAAGGGCTCACCCGGAAGAAAGAGCACGACGAACTCGGGTGATTCCCCGAGCCGCGACCAGTAGGCGCGTCCGCCCAGCTCGTCGACGTGGCGCCGGACGTGCTTCGCGTGCTCGGCGAGCAACCGCGTGCGCTCCGCGTCGTCGGTCGCTTCGCTGGCGGCGAGGTAGGCATGCAGGGGCGCCTTGGCGTCGATGATCACCTGGCGACGGCCCGGCAGGCGGACGACCAGGTCGGGTCGCAGCGTCGCCCCCGCGCGCCCGATCGCGTCGCGCGTGCCGAGTCCGGTCTCGAGCGGTGGCTGCTCGCGAAAATCGCAGTGGTCGAGCATGCCGGCGAGTTCGACGACGCGGCGCAGCTGGAGCTCGCCCCATCGCCCGCGCACGTTCGGCGTGCGCAGCGCCTGGGCGAGGTCCTGGGTCTTCTGCTCGAGACCGGCATGCGCCGTGGCGACGAGCTCGAGGTGTTTCGTGAGCGATCGATAGTGGCCCTGTCGCTCGGTCTCGACCTGTTGCAGCTTCTCGTCGACGCGCGCCAGCGTCTCACGGAGCGGATGCACGAGTGCCTCCACGGCGAGCTCGCGTTGGGCGAGCGCCTCGACGTTCGAGCGTTCGAGCGCGCCCAGTCGTTCGCTCGCGAGCGTCAGGAAGCGATCGCTCGTGCGATCGAGTGCTTCGTTCGAGAGTGCGGCGAAGCGGTCGCGCAGCGCCGCGTTCCGCCGCGCCCCCAGCCGCGCCGTCACGACGGCTGAGAGTGCCGCGCCGAGACAGCCGCCGAGGCCGAGGCCGACCGCCAGACCGAGCAGCCCGGCGACGATCGGATCCATGAGGGCGTCGGCGAGCGACGCATGCGAGAAGAGCGCATCCGCGAGGGGAGGAGCCTTCATTCCGGGGACCTCAGAGAGGGCGGGGGGCCCTCCTGCATAGACTGATGGTGTGACGGAAGCGGTCACACTACGCTCCGCCGCGGCCCGTGCGGCCGCCGTCGACACCGTCCCTGCGGGTCGCGGCGGGGGCGGGAGACCGACGGCGTAGATGAACTGGAGAGGAATGCGATGTTCTCGATGCGATTCGACATGCGAGCGCCGGAATTCGGTGCACCGGCGGCGGACCTCTACCGCGCGGCGATCGAGATGGCGGCCTGGGCGGAGGACAAGGGCTGTGTCGGGGTCCAGGTCTGCGAGCACCATCGCTCGAAGGACGGCTACCTACCGGCGCCGATGATCCTGGCGAGCGCGATCGCCGCCCGGACCTCGACACTGCCGATCCAGGTCGCCGCGTTGATCGTGCCGCTACACGATCCCGTCAGCCTGGCCGAGCAGATGGCCGTGCTCGATCTCGTTTCGGCGGGTCGGGTCAACTTCGTCGTCGCGATCGGCTACGTCCAGTACGAGTACGACATGTTCGGCCGCCAGATGAAGGGTCGCGGTGCGCGCCTCGAAGAGTCGGTGCGGGTGATGCAGCGACTCTGGGCGGGTGAGGAGTTCGAGTACGAGGGCCGGCCGGTCAAGGTGACGCCGCTGCCGCATACGCCGGGCGGGCCGACGCTCTTCATGGGCGGCGGCGTGGCTGCCTCCGCGCGCCGTGCGGCGCGCCTCGGACTCGGGATGCTCGCGATGGGCACGGACCCGAATCTCGAGACGATCTATCGCGAAGCGTGCGAGGCGGAGGGAATCGAGCCGGGCGTCTGCATTAATCCCGTCGACGGCGCGCCGATGTCGGCCTTCGTGGCGCGCGATCCGGACGCCGCCTGGGTAAAATGGGGTCCGCACTTGCTGCACGACGCGCAGGCCTACGCGGAGTGGATGGGTGACGAGATCGATTCCGCGACCAAGAGCATCGCGAACAGCGTCGAGGCGCTGCGTGCCGAGCAGGGCAACTATCGGATCCTGTCCGTCGACGAAGCCGTAGCCGAGATCGAGCAACGCGGCGTGTTGATGACGCAGCCGCTCTGTGGTGGCATGCCGATCGACTACGCCTGGGAGTCGCTCGAGACGCTCGTTCAGGACGTGCTCCCGAAGGTGAAGGCGTAGCGCGCGACGTGTCGCGATCGAGGTGCGCTCGAGCCCGACGGCAGGTTGGAGAACGATCGAGATGAATCGCGCGGTGTTGCTCTCCCTTGCCATCACGGCCGCGGTCGCGATCGTCGCGAGCCTCGTCGCGGTCTCGGAGGTCGCGCGATCGACTCCGTCGGAGCCACCGGTGCGTGACGGCGCCACGACGCTCTCCCCGTCGCCTGCTCCGACCTCGACCTCGACCTCTACCCCGACCCCTGCCTCGACCGTGCCGTCGCGTCGTCGCTTCGTCTTCGAGTACCGCGTCGACGTGCCGGCCGCGCTCGACGTCGACGCGCCGCTCAGGCTCTTCCTGCCCGTGGCACCCGACGCGATCGGTCAACGCATTCATTCGCTCGAGGTCGAGGTCGACGACGACTTCCAGGGGCGATTCGGAACCGAGCCGGTCCACGGCAATCGTTTCTGGTCCGTGACGCTGCCGGCCAGACGGTCTGCGACGACCTCCATCGTCATGCGCTACGACGTCGAGCGCGCCGTCGTCCGTGCGGGCGACGAACGGGGTAGCGCGGAGCAAGCGCGCGCATTCCTCGGCGCGAGCCGGCGCGTCGTCGTCGACCATCCGATCCTGCAGCCCATCCTGGCGGAGATTCGCGCCAGCACGGACGGGGCGGACGCGGCCGCGCGTGCCCGCGCGATCTACGACTGGGTCGTCGACAACCTCGAGTACAAGAAGATCGGCCGGGGTTGGGGCAATGGCGACACCTTCTGGGCGTGCAGCGAGCGTTACGGGAACTGCACCGATTTCCACTCGCTCTTCATCTCACTCGCGAGAACCGAGGGCATCCCGGCGCGTTTCCAGATGGGCTTCCCGATCCCCGCCGATCGCGATGCGGGTCGCATCTCGGGCTACCACTGCTGGGTCGAGTTCTGGCTGCCCGAGGTCGGCTGGATCCCGATCGACGCCTCCGAAGCCGTGAAGCAGCCCGAGCGTCGCGCGCTCTATTTCGGGACCCATCCGGCCGATCGCATGCTCTTCTCGACCGGTCGCGACCTCGCGCTCGGCCCCGACCAGCGCGCCGGTCCGCTCAACTATTTCATCTACCCCCACGTCGAGGTCGGCGGAGAGCGACGCGACGTGCCGGTACGGACGACATTCCAGTATCGGGTGATCGGGGACGATACGCAGCTCGGCACACGGATCGGGTTCCAGCCCTAGCGGACGTGTCCGCCCGGGCGGCGCGTCACGGGAGGTGCTGTCTCGAGCGGCGCCGGTGCGATGACGAGGATCATGGACAACCGCTTCACAAGGGCGCTCTACGACCGCTCCCCGATCTTCGCGAAGTCGATCGCTTCGAGTGCGCTCGGTTGGATCAAGAATCGACGACGCTACCGGGGCGACTTCGCCGAGTGGAGCGCCCTCTTCCGTGAGTCGCCCGGCTGGAGCGAGGCCGAGCTCTACGACTACCAGGCGAGGCGGCTCCGCGAGCTCGTCGCCGACGCCGCGCGCTTCGTCCCCTACTACTCGGAGGCATTCGCGCGCGCCGGCATCCGACCCGAGGAGATTCGCGAGCCGTCCGACCTCGAGAAGCTGCCGATCCTGGAGAAGTCGGACATCGTCCGCGCGGGTGAGACTCTTCTCGATTCCCGCGTGCAGCGCGCGCGGCTGCAGCGTTATCCGACGAGCGGATCGACCGGGACGCCACTCATCGTTCCGCGTTCGGACACGATCGAACAGATGGAATGGGCGTTTCACCGCGAGCGATGGTGGCCAAAGGATGCCGTGGGCCAACCCTACGCGAGCTTCTCCGGCCTCGAGCTCCTGCCCGCGAGTCGCACGCATGCGCCGTTCTGGGTCGACAACTGGGCGAGCGCCCAGCGCATGTACAGCATCTTCCACATGAGCGACGAAAACCTACCGCGCTATATCGAGTCCTTCGAACGCCGTTACAACCATTCGTTCGTAGGCTACCCGAGCGCAATCTTTCTCGTCTGCGACTTCCTCGAGCGCCGAGGTCTCGCGCTCGATCGCCCACCCCGCTACTGCCTGACTTCCTCAGAAGAGCTCCAGCCGCGTTACGAAGAGGCGATCCGCAACGCGCTCGGCGCGGATATCCGCAATCGTTACGGGCAGAACGAGTTCGTCGGCTCGATCACGACCTACGAATGCGGCCACCTCCACTACGACATGGACTATTCGATCCTCGAGTTCCTGCCGGTCTCGCAGGAGGACGATGGCGAGGTCGTCGCGGAGATCATCGGCACCAACATGCACGATCGGACCTGGCCACTATTGCGCTATCGGACGGGGGACCTCGTCACCTATCATCCCGAGGATCGATGTCAGGCGGGTCGACCCGGACTGGTGATACGTCGGATCCATGGGCGATCGGGTCGCTATTTCGAGCTGCCCAACGGCAGCCGCGTGACCAACATCTCCGTCATCGCGAAGAAGTGTACGAACGTGAAGCTCATGCAAGTCATCCAATTCGAGCCCGGATCGATCCTCGTTCGAGTCGTACGGGATACCGGATTCGGGGAGGTGGATGCCGAGCGGATCGTGCGGGAATTCCAACGCAAGGTCGGAGTCGAGCTGGGAATCGAGCTCGACTACGTCGACGACATCGAGCGGACGGCATCCGGCAAGTTCATTTCGATCATCAACCGGATCGACCCGCCGGAGCCGACCGTCGGTGACTAGGATCGCAGGGTGAAGCTTCGAGTCCATGCGAGACGCCGCGATCTCGCGATCGTGCACACGAGTGGTGCGCGGGGTGATTGGGCGAGCGCCGGACGTCGGATCTTTCGCCGACCGGTCGGCGACACGACACGCGACACGTCTGGCTCCGAGTGCGGAGGCACCCCGCATTCGAGCCCTTGGATCGAATATGGGTCGTTCGCTCGATCGTACGCGGATGCCGTCGGGTTCGCCCGCCTGCCCCGCCGATTGTTCCGGCTCGACAAGTGCAATCTCTGGCCGACGCGAGCGGGTCGTCTGCTCGGCATCCGGGGCGGTCAGGCCTGGGATCTCGGCTCGCATGATGCGATGGACGCCCGACCCCTGTTCCGGATTCGCGGCGATTGCGTGATGAATCGAGCGTTCGGGGAGGATTCCGACGGGAACGTCTACTTCGGCGAGTACTTCATGAATCCCGAGCGGATTCCCGTTCGAATCTGGCGCGTCGATCCACAGCTCGAGCATGCGCGTGTCGTCTACGAGTTCGACGCACCTCGAGTGCGGCACGTCCACGCAGTCCACGCGGATCCTTTCCAGCGCGATCGACTCTGGATCACGAGCGGAGATTTCGCTGGCGAATGCTACCTTGGCTGGACCGATGACCACTTCCGCAGCGTGCAGTTCATTGGCGATGGCACGCAGCTCTGGCGTGCCGTTGGGCTGATCTTCAAGGAAGCCTCGGTGCACTGGCTCACCGATACGCACATCGAAGAGAACCACGTCGTCTCGATGGATCGAGCCAGCCAGACTCCGCGTATTCATGGTCGACGGGACGCATCGAGCTGGTACGCGGCCGAGACGATCGACGGCTTGTACCTCGCGACCACGACCGTCGAGCCGGGTCCGGGCATTCGAACGAACTGCGTTCGGCTGCTGGCATCCGAGGACGCCGTCGAATGGCACGAGGTCATCCGCTTCGAAAAGGACCGGCTCCCGATGCGCGGCTTCGGATTCGGCTCGCTCTCGCTTCCGGCCGGGGATCTCCGTCGCACCGGATTCTGGCTCTCGGGCGAGGGATTGATCGGACTCGACGGCGAGTCGTTGTGGTGCAGCATCGAGGACGGCGAATGAGGGGCTGGATCGGAGATCACTTCGGGCCGGTCTTCCACCGGATCGTCGACCGCTTCGATCCGGCCGTGCAGGTCGAGGACCATCACGCTCTCGCGACACGCCTGCTGTCGGATCCGACCATCGCTTGGGACGCGGATGCCAGCCTGGACGCCTTGCGAGATATGCTGCGGTCCCGAATCGATCGAGCGACGCAGCCAGGAAGCGCCAATCGGCTCGCGGGAGCCGTCGAGGCGAATGTCCCTACGGTCGTCGGCGACGCCGACATCACCCGGATCTTCGAGCTCTCCTCCGTCACGCGGGCGTCTGCGTCGTCCGCTGGAACCGAAGATGCCGAGATCGAGCAGGCGATCGTGCGACTCTCGGATTCCGAGTGCTGGTCCCGCGACGCCGCAGCAGCGACCGAAGCGTCGCGTCACCTGCTCGTTTCGCTGCTCGAAGCGCGATCGCCGCGTGCGACCTTGCTCTCGGCCTCTTCGGGGGCGCTGGCTGCGCTGCCACCCCGGAGCTGGTTCCTGTTCAAGCGCGGAACCTTCTTTGGCTCGTCGACCCTGTTGATGTCGCTCGTACGAATGAGAGCGATCGTCGGCCAGAACGAGCTCGATCCGACCGTGCGCGAGGTGCTCGATCGGCTGATCCGACATATCGAGGTCAGACGGAACGAAGCCCTCGGATTCGCGACCGGGGCCCCGATCGAATCGTCCGCCGCACTCGCCGAGCGACTGCGATTCGCCCTCTGCCTGATCGAGGCTTCCGCCGCGTTCGCGGATCTCCGGTACCTGAATACCGCCATGAAGCTCGTCGATCGTTCGAGCCTCGAGATCCAGAAGGCGCTCGAGAAGACGACTCCCGGTGCGATTGAGATTCCCGCGCTCGGCTACCTGATCGCATTCGCGGCTCAGGAGGCGCGCCTCGATCGGGTCCTCACGCGATGACGCGCATCGCGATCCTCGCACCCGTCGTGAACAGTCCGTTCTCGCGGTCCGTGCTCGCGCTCTGTCTGAGAGAGCCGGGAATCGAGGTCGTCGGTGTTCTGTGTCGCCGGATTCTCAATCCGGCGCGGCTGCGCGCGGAGCTGCGCCGCGATGGCGCGCGTCTCGCCCGAAAGGCCTGGCGGAAGCTCGTGCTGGCAGAGGCAGACGACAGTGCCGCGGGCGAGGAGGGCTTCCACGATCTCGCGTCTCGAGCGGGCGTGGGCAAGCGAAGCCTGAAGCGGCTCGCAAGCGACGCTGGCGTCCCGTTCCGCTCCGTCGACGACCACAACGCGCCGGAGAGTATCGATGCGCTCCGGGCGATGCGCCCCGACGTCGTCGCGTTCACCGGTGGGGGCATCATCCGACAGCCGCTGATCGAAGCCTCGGGTCTCGGCATCTTCAACACGCATATGGGTCCCCTGCCGGAGTACCGGGGCATGGACGTCGTCGAATGGCCGATTCTCGAAGCCGATGGGGTGGAGCCCGTGCTCGGTGTCACGCTCCATTTCATGGATCGCGGAATCGATACGGGTCCGATCGTCAAGGTCGAGCGCGTGCCGATCCATGCCGGCGATCGCATGGAACGCCTTCGCAAGCGATTTGAGCCCGTGATGGTCTCGATTCTGATGGAGGGAATCCGATTGGTTCGAGACGGTGCGCTCGAGCCACGTCCGCAAGCGGAGGCCGACGGCAGACAGTATTTCGTGATGCACCCTCGACTCTACGCCGAGGCACGCCGTCGCCTGGCCATTCTGGAGGCCGATCGGTGAGGAAGTGCACGATTCGCGCGGCGTTCGAAATGGTGCTTCTGCTCGCGCTTGCAGATGCCGCGGCGGGCCTGGACATCACGGATTCGACGCACGTCTTCAAGGACGAGCGCAAGAGCCCGGATCGAACGGCCTACGTGACCCTGCTGGGAGATTTCGGAGCACCGCTCGCGTATCTCGAGCGGCTGTCGACCGATTCCCCTGCGGAACTCGAGGCGTTGCGATCCTATCTCTCCAGCCGCGATCTCGTCGTGGGCAACTTCGAGATGGTGGATCCCGACGAGCTCGAGACGGCGATCCGCTTCCTGGACTCCCTCGGCATACACGCGATGGGTCTCGCGAACAACCATGCCGGGGATCATGGCGACGCCTTCCTTCGCCGTGTGGAGCGCGAGCTCGAGCGGCATGGCCTCGCCGTGCTCGGCCTCGATCGCAAGCCCTTTATCGAGCGCAGCCTCGAAGGACAGCGAATCCGGATTCTGGCGACTGCCGGGAACTTCGATCACCCGACCGAGGAAGCGCTCAGCGTCTACGACCCCGCATTCGACTCGATCCGGCGCGACTTCCTGTCCGAAGGCGATGTCCACGTGCTCTACGGACATCTGGGCATCGCGTCGTTCATCGACGAATACGACCGGTCGACGACGGCCGCCTACATCGCGGAGGGATTCGAGGCGGTCGTCTATCAGGCGAAGCATTTTCCGAAGGGATTCCTCTCGTACGACGACGGATTCGCGGTGATCGCGCCGGGGGATTTTCTGTTTCCGAATCATTCCGATCGTCTGGTGGCGAAGGACAAGCTCTCGTCGATCGCGACACTCGGATTCGAGGACGGTCGCTGTGTCTACTACGAGGTACTGGTATTTCTCTCGGAGATGCCCGGCCGACTCAGGCTCGCGGATGCTGCAGAGCGGGACGAGTTCGTGGTTCGTCTCGCGAAGGCGGGTGACGTCGACCCGACGGCGGGCTACGCGAGCGCAGAGTCCCGCCTCGGCATGCGACGTCTACTTCGCGCGACGCTCGATCCCCGCAAGTGGCTGAAGGTTCGACCGCATCATCTACGACATGCCTGGCGCTACGCCTACTACAACCACCGCCCGCTCCTGCTCGGAGCTCTCGGCCTAATGACGGCCGGTTTGATCGGGCTCGCCCTTCGGCGCAAACGAGGGGCGTCGGCGCGTACTCCGGGGTAGATCGTCGCGACGCGTCTGGCCTGGCGTCGCGGTCGTGCCACGACCGTCCCGATCGATCAGTGAACGACGCTCAACAGATAGAGCGTGTAGGTCGTGACGAGAACGGCGCCCTGCAGGCGGCCGATACCGTCGGGTCGCGCGATCAACACGATACCCACGAGGCTGGTTCCGATCAGGATTGCACCGTCCATGAGATCGACGTCGGTCGCGGCGAGCGGCCGGATGCTCGCCGTCACGCCGAGCACGCCGAGAAGGTTGAAGACGCTCGAGCCGATCGCGTTGCCGACGGCGAGATCGCCGTGACCCTTCTGCGCGGCGATGATCGACGTGCCGATCTCGGGGACGCTCGTGCCGAGCGCGACGACGGTCACGCCGATCGCCGCCTCGCTCAGGTCGAAGGGGGCGAGCGTCTGTAGCGAGCCGTCGACCAGCCACTTGGCGCCGAGCCCCAGACACAGGATGCCGCCGAGGGCTCGGGCCATTGGCTTGGTCCAGTTGTCGTCCTCCTCGCCCAGCGCTTCGCTCACCTCCTCGGTCAACAGCTCCCCGACGCCGGCGACGACGGCGGCGCGACGCAGATTCCAGACGACATAACAGAAGAGCCCCGAGAGCAGGAGCGCACCCTCGGCGCGCGAGATCACGCCGTCGTGAATGATCCAGGTGAAGAGAGCCGAGACGGCGATCAGGATCGGGAAATCGACTCGGCAGATATCGCTCGATGCGCGCAAGCGTTGGAAGAGACCGCAGAGGCCGAGCACGAGGATGATGTTGCAGACATTCGATCCGACGACGTTGCCGACCGAGATGTCGGAGTGGTTTCCGAGCGCGGCATCGAGACTGACGGAGAGCTCGGGGGCGCTGGTGCCGATCGCGACGACAGTCGCTCCGATCGCGATCGCGCTCATGCCGAGGCGGCTCGCGATGAAGGTCGAGGCCGAGACGAGCATGTCGCCCCCCACATAGAGGAGCGCGCAGCCAGCGAGAATCAGCGTCAGGGACAAGGCCAGTTCGAGCACGGGCGTACGGGCACTCCACCGATCGACAGCTCGGGGTTTCGGCGAGTCGGGGCGAGATCACCTCCTCGGACCGCGAAGTCAGTGCGCGGCGACCGGGGGCGCCCGAGAATAGCTCCGAACCGATGAGATACGAGGCGGTCCGGGACTTGGAGCTCGTGTGGCCGACCTCCTATCCTGGCGTAGGCCCGGCGAGAGCGGCCTCGAGCACACGAGAGCCGGCAGGGGGCGCTCGTGACGCTCGCTCACCCGCGGAGATGTGCTTGAAGCCGATCGTGATCGAAGTCCACGGACAGGTACCCGCGCGGATCGAGACCGTCTTCGACGTCTTCATGCCGATCGACCTGACGAAGATCATGCAGGGCTACGGACCTCTGCCCGCCGTCGCCGCGATCGAAGACCAGACAGGGCATTGGGACTCGATCGGGGAGTCGCGGATCATCCGGTTGGCCGACGGGAACGCGATGCTCGAGACGCTGACCGCTGTCGATCGGCCGCGCGGCTTCAGCTACACGCTCTCGAATCCCACCCATGCCCTGCGCTTCCTCGTGTCGCGGTTTCACGGGCGTTGGCAGTTCGAATCGGTGGCCCGCGACGACCTACCGCGTGGGGAGCCCGAGGTGGTGCGTGTCCGTTGGCGCTACGACTTCGAGCCGCGGTTCCGGCTCGTGCGTCCCATTGCCGCGCTGATCCTCGCCCGCTACTGGCGTCCCTACATGGAACGCGCCCTCGAGCTGGCGGCTCGTGAGGCGGTCGACGCCGAGCGGGGGCGTGTCGGCTGACGAATGCGATCACGGTGCTCCGAGCGCCCGGTCGCTCCCCGCGGTCGTCGCGGGCGCTACGCTCGGGAGCCGAGGAGGCGTGAATGGCGGAGCGATGGCGGCGTTGCAGCGCCTGCAAGAGCGATATCGAGCTCGGCGCGGTCCATTGGGTCTGCAGCGTCTCGACCTGCAATCGCAAACGCACGGCGCTCGTCTTCTGCAGCGTCGATTGCTGGGAGGTCCACCTGCCGACCGAGCGCCATCGTGAGGCCTGGGCCGTCGAGGCGCGCGCCCCCGCGACCGCAGACCCGACACCACCTGCGCGCTCGAGCGGGGGCGATTCGGCGCCCCGCGTTCCGCGCGCGACCCCGACGCGCAGGCGCCCCGCGATCGTCGCACGCGAGGGCGCGGCTGCGGGTGAGATCCTCGTCGTGGCGAGCCGGCTGAAGGCGTACGTGAAGAACGTGTCGGGCTTCAACACCTCCGATGGCGTACTGCCCGTGCTGTCGGATGCCCTGCGCGAGATCTGTGATGCGTCGATCGAGAATGCGCGACAGGCGGAGCGCAAGACGGTGATGGCCCGGGACGTGCCGGCTGGCTCGGTCCACGACTGATCGTACGGTGAGGGCAGATTCCCCACGGGGCCAATACGGGATGAGCTAGCTTCCCGCCGCCCTCCGGTTCGTGGCTCTGATTGTGGCTCTGGGCACCCAGAATCGGGTGTGGGACCCGAACGGGAAACGGATCGACCTCGGCGGGGCACACAGAGGCCGGCGGTAGACCGTTCGCTGTGGCGCGTCGAGCTCCGGTCGTGCGAACGGGACGGAGCACGGCCGCGGGCCTTGGTTGGCGTTGGTTGGCGTTGGTTGGCGCGCGGGCTCGCGGGATCCCGGTCGGGAGGCGATGCGCGGGGGTCGCGTCGCGCGTGCAGCCGAGGCACGGGACACGGGATCGCTTCACGCGGGGGATCCGCTGATCCGGTGCGACCGACATGCGGGAAGAGGATTCGAGTGGCAGCTCGCAGGCAAGCCGGGAGTCGTAACGTGCGCAGGCGCGCGGCGGACAATGTGCGCGCGCAGGCGGTCCGCGCGGGCGACCGCGCGTCCGAGGCCGGTGCGCGCGTCGGCAAGCTGGCCCGCGATGCACGTGATCGCTCGGTGGCACGCGTCCGGGACCTCGGCACGCAGGCGCGTGATTCGATGGCGACGTCGCGAATCGCGCCCGTCGAGCCGCATTTGTGCTTCGTGATGAGTCCCCGACGACCGATACCCCCAGTGATCATGGCCGATTCCGTGCGCGTCGCGACCTACAACGTTCATCGCTGGCAAGGGCCCCGAGGTCGCGCGAAGCCGGACGTCGCGCGGGCGGGCTACGTGATCTCGGAGCTCGACGCCGACGTGATCGCGCTCCAGGAAGTACTTCGCCCGTTCGCGGACGACTCGGGCGAGGCCAGATTCGATCCGAACGAAGATCCCCTCGGCCAGCTCTGCGAAGAGCTCGACCTCCACCTCGCATTCGCTGTCACGCGACGCCATCGCCGCGGCCAGCTCGGTAACGCCATCCTCTCCCGATTTCCGATCACCTCCATCTCGGTGCTCGACATCTCCCACTCGCGGATCGAGCGGCGCGGCGCCCTGGCGGCCCACGTCGGTCACGCCGGCGCCGGTCTGGGCGTCGTCGCGACGCATCTCTCGCTCGTCGATCGGACGCGACATCTGCAGGTGCAGTCGCTGATGGAGCATCCAGCGCTCAATGCCGGTCCCGCCGTGCTGATGGGCGACATGAACGCCTGGCGCAACTGCAAGGGCTCACAGGTTCTCGAAGAAGCGCTCGGCCTGCATCACAATCTCGACTGGCCGGCGAGCTTTCCGGCCAGTCGCCCGATTCTCTCGCTCGACCGGATCTATACGCGCAATGCCGAGGTCCTCGAGGTCCGGCAGCATGATTCGCCGGCCGCCCGCAAGGCATCGGACCACCTTCCGGTCGTTGCCGAGGTCTGGGTCAAGGACGAGCCCAGGCGTTAGGGATCGTCCCGATCGGTGGCGGGCGCCGACGCCGGCTGCTTGCGATTCCCGAGCACGCGTGCGGGATTGCCGCCGACGATGTCGTAGGGTGCGACATCCTTCGTCACGACCGAGCCGGCCGCGAGGATCGCGCCGTCGCCCACCCGAATCCCGGGCAGCACGATCACGCGCGTACCGATCCAGACGTCATTGCCGATCCGGATTGGATCGGAAGGGCGGTGGCCCTGCGCGATCATCGGGATGTCGGTCCGCTCGAACTCGTGGTTGCCGCCGATGAAGACGACGTCCGGCCCCATCATCACGTCGTTGCCGATCACGGCATTCGCGATTCGGCTGCGAACTCCGATTCCGGATCGGTCTCCCAGCTCGATGCCACGGCCGGACCCGAGGTAGGCACCGTGTTCGATGTTCACGTCGCTACCGCAGCGGTCGAGGAGTGGGCGTGCCGCCCAGCGCCGAAGGGCTTTCGCGCCGAAGCCGTAGGGCTGATGGGAGATCGGCAGGTGTCGGGCGAACGCGTAGTAGAGCACGTAGTGGAGGATTCGCTTCATGCCGTTCGTCTCGATCTCGAGGGGATCGCGGTGGGTTCAATCGATTCGCGACGAGTTTGCAGAGCGCGTCACGTTCCTGCCCGGCGAACCCCTTCGGCGAAAGGTCACGATTGCTGCCACCAGCCGTCGCCCCCCGAGCCCGCCATCCCCGTCGAGGTCGCAGCCGGGAAGGACTCTGCAAGGGTCGGGTCGAATAGCTCTTCGGCCTCGCGGGCCGCCGGCTGCGATACTGCCGCGACCTCGTCCGGGCGCACGATTGCGAGCGTGATCCCATAGAGTGCGAGAAAGACGTGGCTCGGGTGGAGCGCGAAAAACGCGTCCGCCATCAGGTTGAAGATCGCCCAGGCGACGAATCCCCCGACCATGCCGAAGGCCCAGAATTCGTCGGGGCCGCGGGCGAGCTTCGTCGCCGCCCAGATTCGCTTGGCCTGCAGCCAGAAGAAGACCAGGAGCAGGATCAGTCCGACGACGCCGAACTGCGCGAAGGCAGAGACGAAGATGTTGTCGCGGACGTGGAACGTGCTGGCGCTCTGGAAGCCGATTCGCCGGGCAGACTTGTTCGGACCCCGGCCGATCAAGAAGTCCTCCGAGTACTCCTCGATTGTGGCGCTCCAGACTTCGAGTCGCGCCATCAGGCTCTCGACACGTTCCGTGCTGTAACGATCCGCGCCCTCGCCGACCTGCTGGGTATAGGCCCAGAATGCCAGCGGCAGAAGAGCGGCCGCGACGCTCGCCGCGATGATCGATCCGACCCGGACACGCCCGCGGAGGAAGCCCGCGACCAGCATGACGAACGCACCCGCAATGAAGCCGAGCGTGGCGGTCCTCGAGCCCGACATCAGGATCGAGGCGATCACGAGACCCAGGTGCGGCAGCCAGATCAGGTGATGGGCAAAGACGATGCGCGCCATCAGCAGCAGGCCGAGGACAGACATGCAGAAGCCCCAGCTATTCGGGTTGCCCGCCGTCCCGATGATCCGTCGCGTGCCGTAGTCGTAGACGAGCGAGAGCTGGTAGGTATCGAGATCGATGCCGCGGTAGAGGTCGATGAAGGTCTGATTGAGACCGAAGAGATTGAAGAACTGGATCACGCTGATCGCGGAGGCCAGCAGGGCCGTGATACCGATGAACCCGTAGAACGTTCGCTTGCGTTCTTCGGTGAACTCGAAGCTGGCCGCGGCCATCAGCAATACGGCGTAGGCCGGGTAACGCACGATCGACATCAGGTCCCGCCAATGGAACGACTGGGTCGTCGCGTTGAAGGCCATGATGCTGATCAGGCCGGAGACGACCATCAGGAAGAGCAGCAGGATTTCCGGATAGATCCCGCGTCCGAGCCCGCCGAGTCCGCGGCGGCGCGCCACGACGAAGAGCATCATCGCCATGAAGACGTATTCGACGCGAAAATGACCCCAACGCGGCGGAAAGATGATGCCGAAGAGGAACAGGCAGAGAATCAGCGCCAAGTCGACCTCGCTTTCCCTTTCCTCGGCTGCGACACCTCAATCCGCTTTCGGAGGGTCGACGGGGGAGCTTTAACGACAGCGCCACCGCTTCGAATCGCCGCCCCCCGAAGGGCAGCCATGTCGCTGGAATCTCCGGTCGGGGGAGTCGAGGCTGCGAGAGCGCATCGGCTGCCCAGGTCGGCCCGATTCGCTTGCCCGAGTCGCGAGACCGGCTTGCGAGACCGGATTGCTAGAGTGCAACGCCGCATGAGGACGACGCCTCTCCGACTGCTCATCGTAACGCAGAACTTTCCGCAGAGGCTGATCGCGTGGTCGGGTGAGTTCCTCGTTCGCCAGGCGCGCATGCTCGCGCGTCACGAGATCGAGTGTCTCTTCGTCGTGCCACGCACCTGGGCGCCCTGGCCCTTCCCGCTCTTCGATCGTTGGCGTCATTTCGGCCCCGAGAATCCGCTGCTCGACGTCGAGGGATTGAGGGCGCAGCTGGTGCCCTATCTGCGTCCGCCCGGCCTCTGGTTCTACCGTCACGAGCATCGCACGATGCGCGCGCCGGTCGCGCGCGTCGCCCGTCGCTGGCACGCCGAGCGGCCGATCGACGTCGTGCTCGGCGTCCAGATGGGCGGCGAGGCGGCGACGGCGGCGTGGCTCGGTCGTGCGCTCGGGATTCCGACCGCTTCGCTCGCGATCGGGACCGACGTGATGTTGCTGCCCGATCGCGCGCCCGGGTTCGGGCAGATGCTCGCGGCGACGCTCGCCGAGGTCGATCTGCCGATCGCGGTATCCGAAGCCG
Source organism: Myxococcota bacterium (assembly GCA_965223565.1). GTDB lineage: Bacteria > Myxococcota_A > UBA9160 > UBA9160 > UBA4427 > UBA4427. Next base: position 156,809 of record CBDCWV010000018.1, read on the forward strand.
TGGCGTCGCGTCTCGAGGCGACCGGTGCCTGCTCGCGCCCGCCACTCGTGGTTCGGATGCCGCGCGACGAGAGCGAGTTCCGGCCGGCCGAGGATCGGGAGGCGATTCGTGCCGAAGCGGGGATCGCGCCCGACGAGGTCGTCGCCGTCTACGTGGGGCGGCTCGAGCCGGCCAAGGGCATGCGCGAGCTCCACGCGGTCGCGGCACGGCTGCTCGCACGGCATGCTTCGTTCCGACTGCTGTGTCTCGGCGACGGCAGCGAGCGGGCTCGATTGCTCTCGCTCGCTTCGATCCGACCGGGCGCGATCGAGGCGCCGGGTCGCGTCGCGCCGAGCGACGTGCCGCGAGCTCTGCAGGCAGCCGACCTGCTCGTGCTGCCTTCGCATAGCGAGGGTCTGCCGCAGGTCGTCGTCGAAGCGATGAATTGCGGCCTGCCGGTCGTCGCGACCGACGTCGGGGGAACGCGCGAGGCCGTGCTCGACGAGCAGACCGGGCTGCTCGTGCCGCCACGGGACGAGGACGCGCTCGAAGCTGCCCTCGAGCGCCTGATCGTCGACGCCGATCTGCGCCGGCGTCTGGCGCGGCGCGGCGTCGAATGGGCGCGGGAGGCCTTCGACTCGACGCGCAACAGCGAACGGCTCGCGCGCGCGTTGACCGACCTCGCCGCGCACTGAGCCGCGCCAACGCGATCGGCTGCGGGATCGTCGCTAGCGATTCCGCGCCGCGGAGCGCACCGTGTGGATGGCGCGCGCGACGCGCTCGGCCCAGGCCTCGACCGTGTGATCGGCGATGATCTCCTGCGAGCGTCGGGACATGCGCTGGCGCGCGGCGGGATCGAGTCGCTCGAAGTCGAGCAGGGCGTCCGCCATCGCGTTCTCGTCCTGCCAGTCCAGACCGAAGCCATTGCCGCCTTCTTCGAGCAGCTCCGGGTAGCAGCCGGCGGCACGCGACAGCAGGATCGGCGAGCCGGCGTGCATCGCCTCGTTCACGACCAGTCCCCAGTTCTCCGAGTAGGATGGCAGCACGACGCAAGCGGCCCGTCGGTAGAGGGGGATCAACGCATCGAATTGTAGATGGCCGTAGAAGACGACACCTGCCTGGCCGTCGAGAATCCGGCGAACCGCCGTTTCGCTCTCCCCGAAGCCGACCAGGTGGAGCGGCCAGCTGCCGCCGCGTTCGCGATAGAGCCGATAGGCGCCAGCGAATCGCTCGAGATTCTTGAGCCGCAGGAAGCGCCCGACGAAGAGAAAGCCGTCGTTCCGCTCGCAGGCGGGCAGGGTGGCGAGGACCCGTTCCAGGGAGGCGTGGTCGACCGGATTGCCGCACGCGAAGATCAGGCTCTCCGGCACACCGAAGGAACGCAGGTATTCGATGCCGCGCTCGCCCGTCGCGAGATAGCCATCCCAGCCCCGATAGACGAAGCCCTTGAGGCGCTCCTTCCAGCCCTTGCGTGGGTGGTCGAGGACGGTCGCCGCCCAGCGCGTGAGCGCGAGGACACCGCGGCGCTTCGCCCAGCGCCCCAGCAGGAGCTGCACCGGATCGGCCGGGGAATCGACGATGATCGCCGATGCGCCGCTCGAGCCGAGCTGACGAGCGGCCTCGCGAAGCAGACGCGACCGCGAAATCGCCTCGTAGACGCCCGGGACGACGGTCACGACCTCGCGCTCCTCCTGCTCCGAGAGCGAGAAGCCCCGCGTCCGCTCACGCGAAGCCAGCTGCACGCCGAGGCATCGCAGACCCGGCTGCGCATCGAGCGCACGAATCCGGGCGAGATGTGCGGGACCGAGAGTCACCTGGTAGTAGAGGACGAGCGGCTCGTCGTCGGAATCGGCTAACGGGAAGTCGTTATTCATTCGATAACAGTCGGGTGGTGGCCGCAGGGTCTTTCGTGTCGGAGGGACTCGGGCGCGCACGGCGTCGGCATCTCGTCGGCACGACGTCGCCCGGACATGCCGAACGACGAGGGCCGCAGTAGCCTTCGCGCCGGCAGCCGCGTGGCGCCATGGTATCTCTCGAGGGGCGTGATGGCCGGAATCGGATTCGTTCTGAGCAAGACGCCGTGGCGGGACCGGCGGCAGTTCTTTCGCCAGGGGCCCGCGCTCGTCGCCGCCGGTCACGATGTCGTCTACGTCGCCGGCCGCCCGGACGAGTCGCTCGCGCACCCCTTTCGCTATGTCCCGCTCTCCGATCGCGAGCGTCGGATCGCCCGGCTGACCGGAGGACTGAACCTCGTCCCGCGGATCCGGTCATTTCGCTGTGACCTGATCCAGCTCTGCTCCGTCGAGCTGCTGCCGCTCGGATTCGCCCTCAAGCTGCTCGGTGGATCGCGCGTCGTCTACGACTGCCGCGAGGACATCGCCTCGGCCGTCTTTGAGCGCCGCAAGGGGTTACCGACGTGGCTGCGGCGGGTGCTGCACGGGGCCATTCGCACGATCGAAGATCTCGCGGCGCGCCGCTTCGACGGAATCGTGACGGCCGACCCCGCAGTGGCGGAGCTGCATGCCGCGATGCCCACGGAGAGGAAGCACGTCTTCTACAATACGGGTCTGCTCAGCCAATTTCCGCGTGACTATCCCCCGATCGCGACCAGACCCTTCGATCTCGCCGTTCTGGGCTCGGTCGGTTCGCTGCGGTCCGGCACGCCGACCGTACTGGACGCGCTCGAGCTGTTGGCGTCGCGCGGCCTGCGACCGCGCCTGTTGCTGATCGGTCGACCGAAGCCCGAGGTGGCGACGGAAATCGAGGAGCGGCTCGAGCGGTACGATCTATCCCACCAGGTGACGATCACCGGCCATCTGCCCCACGAAGAGGTCGCGGGGCGGCTCGCGCAGGCGAAGATCGGGATCGTTCCCTTGCTCGACTTCCCGAAGTTTCGGCGCAATATCGCCTGCAAGGCCTTCGAGTACATGGCTTGCGGGATGCCGACGATCGCGAGTGACCTGCCGCCGCAACGGATCTTCCTGCACGAAGAGAACTCGGTCTTCTTCGAGTGCGGCGATACGAAGGCGTTGGCCGATCGGATCGAAGAGCTGCTCGGCGATCCCGACCGTTGCCAGCGCCTCGGGGACCGCGCGCGCGAAGACGTGGAGGCGCGCTGGAACGCGGAACGCGAGCAACGCGACTACTGTGCGTTCTACTCGAAGCTCCTGGGTATGCCGCTTCGATGACGAATGTCTCACGTGAAGAGCTGACCGCGGCCGTGCCGATCGGCTCCTTTCCGCCGCCGATCCTCGTGATGGGGGCGGGTCGGAGCGGCACGACGATCCTGAGTCGGCTCTTCGAGCAGGACGACCGCTTCGTGCGGGTTCCCGAGAATCGCTACGTCTGGAACTACAAGCAGAAGAACCTCGCCTGCGATCTTCGCTCGGCGGCCGACGCGACGCCGCCGATCGCGAGCTACATCAGGCGCTTCTTCGCGCGACAATCGGAACGGAGCGGCCGGATCGTCGTGGACAAGACCCCCTCGAACGTGCTCCGTGTGGGCTTCGCGCACGCGGTGCTGCCGGAGGCTCGCATCATCCACATCGTCCGGGATGGACGCGACAATCTGCTCTCGCGTCAGGACGAGTGGCAGGGCGGGACGATCGTGCGCGAGGCGAAGGAGGAGGTCGGCGGCGAGGCCTGGCAGAAGACCTTCGTGAACAAGAAGCTCGGCTACCTGGGTCGTCTGCTGAAACGCGGCAGCCTGCCACGGGATCGAATACCCGCCTTCCTGATCCAGAACCTCCGACCTTTCGTGGCCCAGGTCGTGACGGGTAAGCCGCAGCGATACGGCGAGCGGATTCCCGGGATGCGGGAGATTCTCGAGGCCTACGGTGTGCTGGTGACGGCCGCGATTCAGTGGCGTGAGAGTGTGATGCACGCGCGCTGCGCCAGCCGCGGGCTGCCCGAGTCCGCCTATCTGGAGCTCCGCTACGAGGATCTCCTCGCGGCTCCCGAGACGGTCTGGAGAACGCTCGCCGAATTCGTGGGGATCGAGTTCGAAGGGCCGATCCTCGAATTCGTGCGGACCTCGATTCGGGGTGGAAACTCCGACAAGTGGCGTACGCAGCTCTCGCCTGCCCAGCTTCTCGAGCTCGAGCCGCATATACGGCCGACCCTCGAACATCTCGGCTATACGTGGTCGGAGTGAAACGGTCGCCTAGATCGTGCCGAGCGGGTCCGGCCGTCGCGATGTCTGCAATCGCGGTCCCGGTCGTCTGGGGCCGGATGGCCTGGTCATGATGCGCCGTCACGTCCTCGTCATTCCCTCGTGGTATGCGTCGGAATACAATCCGGCCAATGGCGGCTTCTTCCGTGACCAATGCCTCGCCCTCCACCGGGCGGGTGCGCAGGTCGGCGTCGTCTATCCCGAGCTGCGGCGGCTGCGCAGCTTCCGCCCCGCCGCCCTCGCGGCGAACCACTTCCAGACACAGTGGCTCGACGACGACGGCGTGCCGACGCTGCGCTACCAGGGCTGGGCGGCGCCCGCCCGGGTCAATCTGCCACTCTGGCGCCGCGCCGCCTTGCGTCTCTTCGACCGCTACGTCGAGCGCTTCGGTCGACCCGACCTGATCCACGCCCACGGCGCGCAGACCGCCGGCTGCGCGGCTGCCTACATAAAAAGCCGAAGGGACATACCCTATGTCCTGACCGAACACAGCTCGGCTTTCGCACGCGGACTGTTTCCGGAGTGGAAGCGTCCGGCGCTCGAGGCGGCCTTTGCGGGCGCGCGCTGCGTTGCCGCCGTCAGCGCCTCGCTCTCGGATTCGATCGCGCCCTGGCTCGGTGATCGTCGCGACGCGGTCGAGGTGATCCCGAATCTCGTCGACACCGAGTTCTTCGACCTGCCGGATCGGAGGCCGCCGGCATCGCCCTTCCGCGTACTCTGCGTCGCGCTCCTGAATGCAAACAAGCGTGTCGACGTGCTGCTGCGTGCCTTTGCGAGCGCCTTCGAAGATCGCGAGGTCTGCCTCGAGATCGGCGGCGATGGACCGGAGCGACCTCGTCTCGAGGCGCTGGCGCGCGAGCTCGGCATCGAGTCGCGCGTGCGCTTTCTCGGTCTGCTGTCACGCGAGCAGGTGCGCGACGCCATGCACAGAAGCCACCTCTTCGTCCTGTCGAGCGTACGGGAGACCTTCGGACTCGTCTGCGTCGAGGCGATGGCCTGCGGTCTGCCCGTCCTGGCCACGCGCAGCGGGGGACCCGAGGAGATCGTCCATGCGGACGTCGGTTGGCTCGTCCCGCCGGAGGACGTCGATGCGCTAGCCGAGGGACTCGCGCGGGCACACGAATCGGGTGTCGTCGACCGCGACCGCGCTGACGCGATTCGCGACGATGCGAGCCGCCGCTTCGGCGAGCAGGCCGTTACCACCAGGCTCTTCGCGCTCTACGCGCGCGCGCTCGACACGAGCGCCGACCCGACTGCGGTAGCGCCCGGCTCCTCCGCGCCCGATCGTTGACGAGCTAGTCGTTGGCTTGCCTGGTGGCGACGCGCGCCTCGGGCACGAGCTCCCGGATCTTGTCGATGATTCGCGAGCGGATCGAACGTGGCGGCTTCGAGGCGTCGATCTCCGCGATGAAGCGGCGAAGGCCGCGCTTGCTCTCGCCGTCGGGCAGGCCGTCGACGAGATCCTCGAGTGTCGCGAGGTATCGGAGATCGTCGATACCCTCGCGGAGTCCCTCCCACTGAACCGTGCCGATCAGCGCATCCTCGATCGGGTAGGTGAACATGAAATCGCGGCGATTCTTGTCGCCGTCGAAGTCGTTCCACATCTCGTCGGCGATATCGTTGTACGCGTAGGTCATCGTTCCGTCGTAGCCGGCCTTCCAGAGCTCGAAGCCATGGCTCCTCCGGTAGCGGTCGGGATCCTCGAGCCCCACCTGGGGATTGGCGTAGGAGAAGACGCGGTTGCCGCGACGTTTGATCTCGTCGACCGCCACGGGATCGAAGTCGTTCGCGATCACCGCGAGGTCGAGTACGTCGGCGACCTTCGTGCTCAGCTCGGTATTGCCCGCGACGAACATCTTGGCGCCGAGGTCGTGTACGGCGCGCCAGGCCGTGCGCTGGTCGGTCAGCTCGCGACCCTTGGCCTCGTCCTTGCCGTACAGGTAGATCTGCGAATGTCCGCGCTCGCGGAAGAACGCGAGCCACTGCGAGATCCGCGACTTCATGGCGCGCAGCTCCGAGCCCGACTTCGGCGCGCCGGGATAGATCCCGATGAAGTAGAGCGGATCCTTCGGGAGACCGACACGCGCCCGGATCTCGAGATCGCGCGCGAGCGTCTTTCGGCTCGTCCGCTTGCCCGTCCAATGATGGATCGTCGGATGGCGGATGCCGTGGTCGAGCAGGTCCGCCAGCTCGCGTTCGAGCAGCTCCGGGCTCTTCCAGGCGCGATGCCGCGGTGGGGCCTCGCCCGTGACCGTCTGTCCGCGGTAGTACATGGCCATCTGCAATCGCGGGGGCGAGAGCGAGAAGGGGAGCACCTCGACCGTGAGAGGAATGCTCCGGCTGGCGAAGCCGGGTGCGCGGAGCCGCAGCTCACCCGTATAGCGACCGGCTTCGGCCGACGACGGGAGGCGTAGTCGAAGCCAGACCTGCTTGTTCTCTCGCGCCGGCAACGTGATTGGCAGCAGCTCGCTCGCCTGTCGAACGACGACCTGCGAGGGGACACGATCGCCGGGATGAGTGACGGGGAGGCGGCGCTCGACGTCGCCGTCGAAGACGCGCAGCCGATTCAGCCTGCGGTCGAGGTCGACCTCGACGAGCGTATCGTCGTAGAGCAAGAGCTCCGGTACGAGGAAACGTTTTCCCTTGCGCTTGTAGACGGCGCGATCGTTCGCCTGGTACCAGCACTTGACCCAGAACGCTTCGATTGCCTGCTTCGGAATCGTGGCGCCGGTCGTCGCGTGCCTGAGTGCGCTCCAGTCGAGCTCGACTCCTGCCAGCTTCCGATCGGGTCGCATCAGGAAGGAGGCCGGCTCGACTTCGCCGGGCGTCGCTCGGAGCTGCAGAGCGAAGGGAGAGGAGGGCGAAGCCGGTCCCGAGAGCCGATCGCGGGGCAATGCGCGCTTCGCTCCCGTCGCGTCCCACGGGATCAGCTCGATCGGTAGCGAGGGCGGGTCGGCAGCGTGGCCCGCGTGCGCGAAGAGCGAGAGCACGAGGGCGAGCGCAATCGCGGATCGACCGTTCGGGAAGCTGCTCGACGCCGGCGGCTGGCGTTCCGGCAAGCGGGGGTTCGTGTGGCTGGAGATCTGGGACTGCATACTCGTTCCTCTGATCATGGTCGGGCCGATCCGGTTCCAGGCGCGCTGGCCTGCTTCGACTCGGTCTCGTCGGCGAACAGCGAGAGCCGCGCGCCACCCTTGAGCCGCCGCAGCGTGCTCAGAAAATGCTCCGCCGAGATCACGAGTAGATGCGTGAGGATGCCGACGATCGCGAGCGCGCCGAAGGCGGGCAAGACCAGTGAAGGCGTGAGCGTCGTCGGCGCGAAATGCGAGACGTATATCGCGCTCGCGATCGCGATCGACCACGCGAGCGTGCGGCGCAGCGTACCGCGCTCGATCCGCGCGGCGGGAACGAGCAACGTTCGCTCGAAGACGAGTCCGACGGCACAGACGGTCGAAACGGCCGAGAAGCTGGCGATCACGAGCGCGACGTAGACCCAATTCTTCGCCACGATCAGCGACCAACCGAAGGCTGCCAGCGCGAACGGCAGGAGGCAGATCGACACCTTGACGATCGCGACGCCCTTACCCTGGCCGATCAACATCGAACGCCGGATGTTGAAGCTCACGGCGATCGTCGTGCCGGCCACCAGGATCTGGGCGGGGAGCACGAGCTGCTCGTAGTCGGCACCGAGCCAGAATCCGATGATCGTCGGCATGAGGGCGATCAGAGGCACCATCGTGACGGCGACGCAGACGGCGAAGATCGCATCGACGCGAAGCAGCAGCGTCTTCTTCGACGCCGCCATGCGGTCGAGATCGAGCCGCGCGGCGACCGGGACCAGCAGGGGTCGGGCGACGGTGAAGAGCACCTGGGCGAGGTTGCCGCTGATCGTGTTGATTCCGAGTGCGAGCAGTCCCGCTTCGGCCGGCCCGATGAAGCGATTGACGAGCGGAATGCTGAAGCGTTGGAAGATGTAGTGCTGGAGGGAATCGAGCGTGAGCGGCAGGGAGTAGGTCACGGCGGACCAGGCCTCGCCCATCCTGCCCTCGAGGACGGCTCGGAAGTCGGCGGGATGATTCCAGATCGCGTACGCCGCGGTCGCCGCGACGCGAATCGCCGACGATGCGAACCAGATCGCGAAGTAGGCGTCGGCCCGCGCCGGATGGCTCATGAAGTAGAGGACGAAGCCCGCATTGCGAGCGATCACTTCGACCCCGGCCATCGCGTTCAGGAAATCGAGCCTTCCGCGAGCCGTGAGATAGGCGTGAAAAGCGAAGAAGCCGTTCTCGAGTGCGACGATACCGGCTGCCAACAGGACAGAGTTCCCGTATTCCGGCGCCCACGGGACGCCGAGCAGGTCGAGCATGGGGCGCGCGAAATAGGTCGCGCCCGCGACGAAGACGATCGCGACGAGCAACATGGCCTTGAGGCCGGCGCCGAGGTGTCGGCCCGTCGCGTCCGGGCCGCGTGGGATCGCGCGGGAGATGCTGCGACTGAAGGAGAGCTTGAGTCCGTCGCTCACGAGGCTGAGCAGCCCGACGGCAGAGACGATCGCGAAGATCCGGCCGTAGCGATCGATCCCCAGCATCGAGAGCAGATAGGGCACGACCAGCAGCGTCGCGGCGATCTGGATCGTCTTCAGGCCATAGCCGAAGAGCATGCCGCGAACCATGTCGAGGATATTCATCGCGGTGTGCTCTGCGCCCCCATGACCACACCGACCGAATCCGCCGCGAGGAGTCGGGACTTCCCTCTAGAGATCGCGGAAGTCGATCAACTCGATCGCGTTCTCTTCGATGTAGCTCTGCACGACTGGATCCTTGCACACGGGCGTGTCCTCCGCCCATGTTCGCCGCCGCCAGGGCGAAGGATCCTCGTCGGAGCCGAAGCCGCCGGGGTGGAGCAGGATCTCCGATGTGCGATCGCTCGGCGCTGCGGCGAGTGTGGCGATCAGCTGGTCGCGCGGGCTGCCGGCATTCGGGATGCCCATGTGGCGAGCCGCCTTCCAGGTGGGCGTACGGATGCCCTGCGCCCGGAAGCGGTAATGACTCCAGGCGTGGAGGACGATCGTCGGGCCGCGACGCGCGAGCCTGCGCGCCCAATCGAGCCAGACCGCGGGGCTGCCTTCGCCCGGGACACGGCGATGCCAGGAGAGCGTCGTGCGCGCGCATGGAATCGAGAACTCGTGCAGCACCTCGATCAGGGCCTGGCGTACGAGTGGCATCCGGTTGATGCCGTGGTGACTGTCGCAATGCGTCGGCTGGATTCCGAGATCGACGACCTTCTGGACCTGTGCCCGAATCTCCTCGCGAATCGCGGGATAGAGGGCCTTGGCGCGCCAGAGCCGTTTCGTCTGGGCTGCGTTGCCGGGGAAGAGGCCGTCTTCGCCGAGCAGCCCACGCACGCGTTCGACCCCCGCGACGGGCTCACCCTCGGTCAGGTTGACGTGGACGCCGACCCCGAGGCGTGGGTGCTCCGGTGCCAACCGGGCGGCATATTCGACCGCAGGCATGTTCGCCATCACGGTCGTGCTGGTCACGATGCCGTTCGTGTGGCAGTCGACGATCGCGTCGGTCACGTGCCGGCTGAAACCGAAATCGTCGGCGTTGATGATGATGCGCTTGCTGGGTCGTCGCTCGGACACGTATCGCTTCGAATCCTGGTCCGGCGCCGTCGGCGGACGGCGCTCGTTTCTCACGGGTCGCTGGGGACGGAAATTCGCGCGCCAGCGGCGGCGGATTCGACGATCGCGAACGTCGTCCGCGAGACGTTCTCGATGTCGAGCAGATCGATTGGTGCCGGCGCGTCGGTTCGCATCGCGTCGACGACGGCGCGGATCGCGTCTGCCTGGCCCTTGTCCTGGTTGAGCGAACGCAGGCCGCGACGACCGATCGCATGGGTATGACGAAAATTGTCGAGCCGCACGGTCGTGCCACCCGAGGACAATTCGACGTATTCCTTGGGCAGCTCCGAGGCCGCCAGCCCGAGGTAGTCGATCGTGGCGGTCGATCCGTCCGGGTAGTGGAGCGTCGTCGTGATCGAATCGTCCGTACGACCGTCACCGAGCGCCGTCGCTTCGACACTCGCGACGCGTGTGCCGACCAGGTAGTTGCAGAGATCGACGAAATGGCACACCTCACCGATCACGCGTCCGCCCCCTTCGCGCGGATCGGTCAGCCAGGTGCCGACCGGCATCAGGCCCGGACTCACTCGGTAGTAGAGCCGCAGCGCACCCGACCGGTTCTCGAAGGCCCGTGCGGCGAAGCGCGCGTGCGGGGAGAAGCGGCGGTTGTAGCCGACGGTCAGGAAGCCGCCCGTGCGCCTCGCGGTCTCGAGCAGGCGATCGAGCCCGTCCGCGTCCAGGGCGGCGGGCTTCTCGAGCCAGACGCCCTTGCCTGCCTCGAGCGCTTCGGTCGCATAGGCGACGTGCGTGTCGTGACGGGTCGTAACGAAGACCAGCTCGACGTTCGGGTCGTCGAAGATGGCCCGTGGATCGGTCCCGCAGCCCGTGAATCCGAAACGCCGCGCGGAGCCGCGAGCCGAGGCACCCGTGGCCGTGACGAGCGTGATCGGGTCGACGTGAGAGGTGCTCTTGACGAGCGGGAGCAGCACGGACTTGGCATAGCTGCCGGCGCCGATGAAGGCCGTTCCGATATCGCCCTCGCTCCGACGGCGGCGCTTGTCCGCTCGGATCTCGGCGCTTCGCTCGCGGCGGATCTCCTGCTCGTACTCGAAGACGATCGCGAGATGCGAGGCATCGCCGGATTCGAGCTCCTCGTAGGCATCGACGGAGTCGGAGAAGGGGCGCATCTGACAATCGAGCGAGCCGGGCGCGATCGAGGCTGCGGCGATCAGCTCGAGGAAGGCCTGCAGGTTCCGGTTCTCGGTCCAGCGCACGTAGGGCAGCGGGTAGTCGAGACCAATCTCCTCGTAGTTGCGGTCGTATCGGCCCGGCCCGTACGACGTGCTCATCCGCAGGTCGAGCTCCTTCTCGAACATCAGTCGACGATCGAGCTCGATCGGCATCGCGCCGACGAAGGAGATCCGTCCCTTGCGTCGCAGCAGATTCGCGGCCAGCGCGAGCGGCGCGGAGGTCGCGCTCGCGGCCGTGACGACCGCGAAGTCGAATCCGTGGCCCGCTGTCACCTTCGACTTGAAGCCGTCCGAGAGATCGGCTGGGGCGAGCGACCAGGCAGCCCCCTGCTCCAGGCTCGACTTCACGCGGTCGGGATTCAAGTCGACGCCGAGCACGCGACAGCCGTTCGCGTGCAGCAGCTGGACCGAGATCTGGCCGATGATGCCGAGGCCGACGACGACGCCGAGCTCGCCGAGCGTCGGGTCGGCGACGCGCAGACCCTGCATCGCGATCGCCCCGAGCGTCGCGAAGGCCGCGTCGGAGAGCCCGACTCCCTCCGGCACGGCGGCAACGAGATTCTCGGGTACGGTCACGAGCTCGGCGTGATTCGCGTAGCCCGCGCCCGCGCAGGCGACCGCGTCGCCGACCGCGAACTCGCTGACGCCCGGGCCGACGGCCTGCACGATTCCGGCCGACGAATACCCCATGGGCTGTGGGCTATCGAGCCGGCTCGTGGCGGCCCGGTAGGTCGCGATCGGGCCGTCGGTCTGCATCTTTCGCAGGACCTGGCGAACCAGATCGGGTCGCGAGCGGGCCTTGCCGAGCAGCGACATTCGCGCGAAGGACATGGCGAGCTTGTCCGTCCCCGGCGACATCACCGAGTAGCGGTTCTGGACCAGGATCTGCCCGGGGGCCGGCATCGGCGCTGGTACTTCGACGAGCTCGATCTCGCCACTTCGAGCGTTCTGGAGGAGCTGCTTCACCGACTCTGCCTCGTGACCTGGAGGAGCTGCCTCACCGACTCCTCCTCTCGATATGTCCCCGCCAGCCGGGGTGCGCGACGAAGGCTCCGTCCGCCTCGATCGCATCGAGCCCGAGCGCCTCGAGTGGTGCCTCGTCTCGATCTTCCCGACCCGCATGACGATAGACCCGGACCTGTCCTGCGTCTCGCACGCACGTCACGCGCATGTCCTCATCGGCCATGGCGGTCCGGACCTTGGGGATGAACTGCTCGTCGAAGCCCATCAGTCGAATCGCGACCAGATCGACGGCGACGGGATCGGTCGCGGCGATGATCGCACCCAGGGGCCGGTCGGTCGGCGCGAGCGGTCCTTCGCCCTCGCCGGCGACGACACCGTCGAGGACGGTGAGCACGTGGCGAACCGGCCCGTCCGCATCGAGTCGGATCCCCTCTCGGTCGCTGTAGTAGAGACAGCGATTCAGGTCGAGGCACATGCGCCAGGTCGTCTGGTTGCCGTGCCAGTTGCCCGCGCGGATGAAGTCCTCGCCCCGCGTCCCGGCCTCGAGCTGGCGGGCGAGGCGGAACAGCCCGACGCCCTTGCCGCGGGCGAGAAAGGGCCGCGCGATCTCGGTTGCCCGGCTGCGCGCGCGGTCGAGCAGGCTGGCGCCGGGGAATTCGTCGCCGCCCTGGTCGACCCCGCCGACACAGTGATGTGGCAGCCAGTTCTTGTCGCCGTTGATCCCGACCAGGTTCTTGAGCGCGAGCGTGACGCCGGTCTTCTTGTGCGTCTTCAGCTTCGGGAGATTGACGACGAGATCGGCCGAGAGCACCGTCTCCGATAGCAGGTACTCGTTCTTTCCGTCGCGGTGGTGCTCACCGGTCGGTCCCGGGTCGTAGTCCGCGCCGCGGAAGCGATCGGGATCGAGCCCCGAATCTGCGAAGGAGCTCCTGCGGCCCAGATCGACGACGCGATAGCCGGCCGGGTCGCCGGCCAACGCCCGGCGTTCGACGATGATGCCGTCCTCGAAGACGACGGCCTCGCGACGTAGATCGACGACCGAGATCGGAAGTCCGACCTCCTCGCGGTAGAAACGTTCGAGGGCGTCGAGCCCGACGACTCGGCGGATCTCGTCCCAGTCGCAATCCATCTGGGGCGCCTCGGCGATCGATACGCGACCGTCCGAGCCGACCGCGCGCCAGGCGTAGTCGAGCGCGGCGCGCAGGATCGATCCGTGCGTGATCACGCTCTCGATGCTGCCTTCGGGACTCGGGTTCCAGTGCCGAATGAAATTCGGCTTGAGGACGACGTGACCAGCGCGTTCGACGAGGTCGCCGAGCGGGTTCCATTCGCGTGAGCCGAAGCGCTCGGCGTCGAGTCCCGCGCCGCGGAGCGCCTGGCGAAAGCCGTCGTAGACGCGGTTCGGTGCCGCCGACGTGGGTGGCGTGGGCAGGAATCCGGCGGTCTCCGCATGCGCGACTCCGGGATGGTAGGGAGAGACCAGCGGCGCGTAGGTCGCCGGCACGTGGGCCAGTCCGACCGCGATCACGAATCCGGCTCGTTCGGCATCGGCGTCGGGGGCGATCCGTCGGCCGATCGGGGCGCGGCCGACGCCGGCGACGCGGGCATCGATTGCGATCCGTGCAGCGAGGATTTGACGGCGCGCAGCTTGCCATTCGGCTCGCGCATGATCTGATCCGTCAGCTCGATCTCGATCTCCATCTTCGCGCCCAGGCGGCTCTTGAGCTCGCGCTCGAGGCTCTGGCGCCCCGAGTCGTTCCAGTCCTGGCCGGGAACGAGCAGCACCTTGAGCGCCTCGACCCGATCCTGAACGAGCTGGGCCTCGGCGATGTCGAATCGGCCCTTGAAGACGTGGTCCATGCGGCCGACCAGGCGGCCGTCGGGTGTCACGATGTAGTCCTCGATACGTCCGTCGATGTCGAGAAAGACATCTCCCGGTCTTCCGCAGGGACAGGGCTGCTTGGAGCGGGTACCGACGTCGCCGATCCGGTAACGGATCATCGGCGCGGCCGGTCGACCGAGCCCCGTCACGATCAACGGACCGCGTACCCAGTCCTCGGTCTCCTCCTTGCTCTCGACCTCGACGATGCCGAACTCCATGTCCGTGTGGAGATTGTTCTCCGCGCAGCCCGTCATCGAGACGACGTGCTCGGTCGCCGCATAGTGGTCCCGCACGGGCGCCGAGAACGCGGTCTCGATCGCACTCCGTTGGTGGGGAAGCAGCGACTCGGAAGAGGTGAAGATCGCCTCGAGTCGCCCGCGCGGCAGACAGCGATCCGCGTCGATCATGGCGCGACTGACCAGATGGAGCGCCGATGGATAGCCCTCGACATAGCGTGCCGGCAATTCGTGGATCGGATCGATATAGGCGACGAGATTCTCGGGCGACATGTGGTAGATCGAGAACAGGACGCGGCTCGAATGGTGATCGAAGCGCCAGAACGGCGGCTTCCGCTGGGCGAGCGGCGTCGTGATCTGGCCCGTGAAGGCGAGAAATGGGTCGTCGAGTGACACACCGAAGCTGCGGCGCTGGCGCCAGACGGCCGCGTAGTTCTCGGAGAATCGCTCGCGGCTGTCGAAGAGCCGAAGTGCCGTGCCCGTCGTGCCCGAGGTCGATCGTTCCACGTACTCGCGGGGCCGCACGTCGCGCGCGAGAAAGTCATCCGTTCGCGCCCGGTAGACCGTCTTCTCGAGGATCGGGATCTCGCGCAGGGTCTTCTCGAGTGAGGTCGTGGGATCGCCGGCCTCGCGTGGCTCGGGCAGGAACTTGTAGTAGCGCGTCTCGCGGCGCGCGCGCGCCATCAGCGCCTTCAGGTCCTGCCATTGACGCGCATGGTGCGCCTCGATCGGGTCGTCGACGCTCGCTTCCCACTCGGCCAGCTTGCGGTCGAAATGGGGCGTGAAGCGATGGCGCCAGCGTCGGTAGCCATCGATCGTGCAGAGCATGCTCTGGAACGACGGGGGCAGCGCCCCGTAGATCGCATTCTGCAGTCGATTCAAGGAACCCGCTCCAATCGACGTGTCCCGGAACGGGCGCCGGGACGAACGCTCTTCATCGACCCCGACCGGCCGCTTCCTGAGCCGCGGCGCGTTCCCGAGCCGCGGCGCGCGCCGGAAGTATGTGGTGGGGTCTGGCCCGGAGCAAACTAATTGGGGTTAAAAAGCTACGACTGGACGTCGCCTCCGGGTGGAGTCAGTGCCCAGGCCACGACGTGGTCCGCCTGGCTCGGGTGATGCCTCGGGTATCCTCCGCCGGCCATGCGCCCGCTCGCGTCGTTCATTCGCACGATTCCAGACCACCCGAGCCCGGGCATCCAGTTCCGGGACATCACGACGCTGCTGCTCGATCCGATCGCATTGCGCCGCGCGGTCGACGGATTGGCCGCGCCCTATCTCGCGGAAGGGGATCGGGGCAATGGCGGTGTGGCTGGCGGGGGGGCGATCGCCTCGCCGGCGCCGGATCTCGTGGTCGGGATCGAGGCGCGGGGCTTCATCTTCGCGACCGCAGTTGCCTACCAGCTCGGTGCGGGCTTCGTACCGCTCCGCAAGCCTGGCAAGCTGCCGGGTGCGACGCGCGGGCGGGATTTCGAGCTCGAGTACGGGCGCGATCGAATCGAGGTGCACGAAGAGGCGATACGCGCGGGCGGTCGCGTGCTGATCGTCGACGATCTCGTGGCGACCGGCGGAACCGCCGAGGCGGCCGTTCTGCTCGTGCGCGAGCTGGGTGCGGAGGTCGTCGAGTGTGCCTTCGTCGTCTCGTTGCCCGACCTGGCGGGCGCGCGGCGGCTCGAGAAGCTCGGCTGTCGCGTGCGGGCGCTCTGCGAATTCGCGGGTGACTGAGCGCGTCCATGCGGGTCGACGGCGTCCACTATCGATCGATCTGGCTCGACGAAGACGCGTCTGCGCCCGGTGAAGGCGTCCTCGAGATCATCGATCAGACGCGACTGCCCCATCGCTTCGAGACGCGCCGCCTGCCGGACCTCGACGCGGCGGCCGAGGCGATCCGTTCGATGCGCGTGCGTGGCGCACCGCTGATCGGGGCGACGGCGGCGCATGGACTGGCGCTCGCGCTGGCGGCGGATCCGAGCGACGCCGGCCTCACGCGGGCGCGCAGGCGTCTGCTCGCGACGCGACCGACCGCGGTGAATCTCGTCTGGGCGCTCGATCGGGTCACGGCGGCCGTCGCGAACCTCGACCCGTCGCAGCGCGCGACGCGCGCGCGTGCCGAGGCGATCGCGATCTGCGACGAGGATGCCGAGGGCTGCGAGAAGATCGGTGAGCATGGGCTCGCGCTCCTCGAAGAGCTGGCGGAATCGACGGCTCGCAAGACGCCGCGCGACGCCCCGATCGAGGTCCTCACCCATTGCAATGCCGGTTGGCTGGCGACCGTCGATTGGGGCACGGCGCTCGCACCGATCTACAAGGCCCACGACGCGGGGCTCCCGATTCACGTCTGGGTCGACGAGACGCGGCCCCGCAATCAGGGCGCGAGCCTCACGGCCTTCGAGCTGCGTGAGATGGGCGTGCCGCATACCGTGGTCGTCGACAATGCCGGCGGCCACCTGATGCAGCAGGGGCGCGTCGACGCCGTGCTGGTCGGCAGCGATCGTACGACGGCGACCGGTGACGTGTGCAACAAGATCGGGACCTACCTGAAGGCGCTGGCCGCACGCGACTGCGGCGTTCCGTTCTTCGTCGCGCTGCCACGCTCGACCATCGACTGGTCGCTCTCGGACGGGCTCGCGGAGATTCCGATCGAAGAACGCGACGCGGACGAGGTGCGCCGCGTCGTCGGCCGCGACGAGGAGGGCGCACTCACGCGCGTGACGCTCTTCTCGGAGGCGAGCCCGATCGCCAATCCGGCCTTCGACGTCACGCCGGCGCGGCTCGTGACGAAGCTCGTGACCGAAGCGGGCGTCTGCAGCGCGACACGCGCGGGTCTGGCATCGCTTCGTGAGCGGAGCAGCCGGACCGGATCCGACGCCGGCGATCGCGTACGGACGCGATAGCGATCGGTGCGATCGCCCCTTCGGACGCCAGATCAGACGTCGTAGAAGTCGCGGTACCAGTCGACGAAACGCTGCATGCCCTGCTCGAGCGTGACCTGCGGTCGGTATCCGACGGCCGCTACGAGCGCCGAGACGTCGGCGTAGGTCGCCTTCACGTCTCCGGGCTGCATCGGCAGCATGTTCTTGATCGCTTCGCGGCCGGTACAGGCCTCGATCACCTCGATGTAACGGAGCAGCTCGACCGGTCGCTCGCAGCCGATGTTGAAGACGCGCCAGGGTGCGTTGCTGCTCGACGCGTCGGGACTTGCGGGATCGTAGTCGGGATCGGGGCGTGCGGGCTGGTCGCTCGTGCGGAGAACGCCTTCGACGATGTCGTCGATGTAGGTGAAGTCGCGCTGGTGGTCGCCATGGTTGTAGACGTCGATCGGCTCGCCCGACAGGATCTTCCTCACGAAGAGAAAGGGAGACATGTCCGGTCGACCCCAGGGGCCGTAGACGGTGAAGAAGCGCAGTCCCGTCGTGGGCAGACCGTAGAGATGGGAATACGTATGGGCCATCGATTCGTTGGCCTTCTTGGTCGCCGCGTAGAGGCTGACCGGATGATCGACGGCGTCGCGCTCGGAGAAGGGCGTTCGCGTATTGCCGCCGTAGACCGAGCTGCTCGAGGCGTAGGTCAGGTGTTCGACCGATTGGTGTCGGCAGCCCTCGAGCACGTTCAGGAACGCGTCGAGATTGGATCTGGCATACGCATGCGGGTGGTCGATCGAGTAGCGGACGCCAGCCTGTGCGGCGAGGTGGATCACGCGGTCCGGCCCGGCTTTGCGGAACAGCGCGAGCGTGCGGTCCGTCTCGGCGAGGTCGAAGGCATGTTGCTCGAAGGCGGCGTGTCCCGATAGACGCGCGAGGCGTGCTTGCTTCAAGCTCACGTCGTAATAGTCGTTCAGGTCGTCGACGCCGACGACGCAGTCGCCGCGCCCGAGCAGTCGTTCGGCGACGGCCGCCCCGATGAAGCCCGCCGTTCCGGTCACGAGAATCTTCATGTCCGGCGTCTCTACCCCCGCGTTCGTCGTAGTCGAGCTGGTCGCCTGGATCGAGCGGTCCGCATGATGGCACGCATGGGGTAGAGCTGCCGATCGTGGCACGGGACCTCGATCTTCCGGCGGGCTTCAGATCCGAATCCGCCGCCAGGCCTCGGATCGGAAGCGGCGGACCAGCAGTATCGCCAGCATCGCCATCGAGATCATGCCGGCGCTCCAGGCGCCCGTGAGGCCCAGACCGATGGGAAAGGCGAGGAGCCAGGCGAGCGGCAACAAGACGCCCCAGGCGAACAGGCTGCGTACGACGAATGGCCAGCGCGTATCGCCGGTACCCCGGAGCGCGCCGTCCGAGATGATCGCGATCGCGTCGCAGAGCTGATAGAGCGCTCCGATCATGAGCAGTGGTCGCGCCAACGCGAGCACCTCGGGATCCGTCGTGAAGATACCGATCAGCGCTTCCGGTACGAGCAGGAAGAGCGCCGCGATCGCAAAGGCGAGCAGGGCACCCATGCCGATCGACGTGTGATAGCTGCGAGCGACGAGCTCGGGTCGCGCCGCGCCGACATAACGTCCGACGAGCGTCTGGGCGGCCATCGAGAGTCCCTCCGCCTGCATGAACGAGAGGCTCAACAGCTGAATGAAGGCGTGACTCGCCGCGAGCGCGGCGTCTCCCATGCGTGCGACGAAGGTCATGAAGACCGCGATCGCGAGCATCTCGGTGATCCACTGGCCGCCGATCGGGATACCGATCCGCCACAGGCGGCGGATCGCGTCGAGATCGGGCCGGCGGAATCCGGTCGCATGACGACCGGCGAACCCGGGTCGCACGAAGGCGATCGCGACGACCGAGAGGTAGATCCACTCGGAGATCGAGGTTGCGATCCCGGCGCCGAGGACTTCGAGGCGTGGGAAGCCGAACCAGCCGTAGACGAGCGCGAAGTCGAGAAAGAGGTTCGCGCCGTTCGCGACGAGCGTGGCCACGAGCGGCGTGCGCGCGTCGCCGATCCCGCGAAAGAACGAGGACAGCGCGACCGCCGCGGTCAATCCGATGATGCCGGGGGCGCGCGCTCGCATGTAGCTCTCGGCCAGGGGGGCAACGGCGTCGCTCGGCGAGAGCAGGTCGATGAACGGACCGGCGCCCAGCCAGACGACGGCGGCCGCGACGATCGCAGGCGGAACGGCAGAGGCCAGCCCCTGCCAGCACCACGCGCCGCACTCCTCCGCGTGACCCGCACCGTGGCGTTGTGCGACGAAGGTCTGGACGGCCGTCGTGGCGCCGACGAAGAACGAGCCGAGCGTCCAGACCCAGAGCCCGCTCAAGCCGACGGCGCCGAGGGGTGCCGCACCGAGGCGACCGACGATCGCCGAATCGACAACACCCATCGCAGTCACGAGCATCTGCGTCACCACGAATGGCGCCGCCAGCTCACCGACCTCGCGCCAACCACCCGCACGCGGTGCCTTCCCCTTGGCGCGCGCGATCCGACGCGTACGCGCGGAGCCGCGATCGAGGTCGAGCGAGCGAACGCTCTTCGTCGCTTCCGATTCACCGCGATTCATCACCATCCTCGCTCGGCCGTCTCGATCGAATCGAGCTCGCGCATGCTGTCGCGTGCGCGCTGACCGAAACACCCGCACGTGCGGGCGTCATTGCCGGAATCGCGTCTGTGGCAGGGCCGAAGGCCGGCTCGTGGCGATCGACCGAGCGGGCTCGGGGCCCGGTCGGATCGAGTCAAGGGCGCTGGATCACCGAATCGGATCCAGCCGTGCCGCGAGAAATCGATGGAGTCGACGGGAGGGACAGACGCGGGCTTCTATTTCTTCTCGCTCTCTTGCGCGCGCTCTCGCGCTCTCGGTTGCACACACCCACACAAGAGATCCGCCGGCCGATCGTGGCGCGGGCGGAGCCCGCATGGCCGTGGCCGTACCTACGGAGCGGAGGATACGGAGGTGCGCAGAGGGAGAGTCAGAGGACTTGGGAATGATCTTTCATCGGGGTCTGTCCTTTCGGGCTTGGTACCATGAGCCCAGTCGTCCGGCAAGACCGCGACGGGGGCGAATGGGTCGCAGGACCGTCGTAAGTCGGTCGTAAGTCCGTTGTGCATCGGTCGAAAGGAGGCGCTTGGTAGTCGCCACTCACGAGGGCTGGCCGGTCGATCGATCGGGTCGCTGCGGACGTGGTCGGCTGCCCCGGGCCGTCGCGCTCGCCTGTGCGATTGCGCTCGGCTGCGTGGCGATCGGATGTCGTTCGGATGCGGTGCTCGCGTTCCGGGGGGCGAGGCATTACGCGATCGGGAGCGAGGCGCTCGTTCGCGGCGAGACGCGTCGCGCGGTCGACGAGCTCGAGCAGGCGGCGCGCCTCGTGCCGCATGCTTCGGAGATCCAGAACCATCTCGGACTCGCGTTCGAGGCGGAAGAGCGACCGGCCGCGGCGCGTCGCGCGTTCGAGCGCGCCATCGAGCTCGACTGCGAGAACGAAGCCGCGCACGCGAATCTCGCTCGACTGATGCGCGCGTCGCGCGAGTCGGGCGCCGAATCGGAGACTCCGGATGCCAGCCCACGCGGGCTTCGGGACGTGCGCTCGACGGGAGGTGGGGGCGATGAGCGATGACGACCGTAAGCTGACCTACAGCGAGCGCGACCGCCTCTTGCGCGAGCGGGGTCGCGGTGGGGGCGGGAGTGCCGGCAGTGGTAGGCCGCGCGGAGCCCGCGCGCGCGCAGCGGAGGAGAAGCGCGCGCGTGAGACATTGAAGGTGGCGGATGCCCTGTTCACGGACGAGAGAGGTGGCCAGGCCGGAAAGGAGCTCGCCGCCTCGGTCCGCGAAGCCCACGGCACGCCCGAGCTCGCAGCCGCCTGTCGTGCGTACCTGGACGCGTTGGGTCCGCCGACGAGCGTCGATCTCGCATCGATCTTTCTCGACGCGGGAGAGAAGTCGATCAGCCTCGTCGTTCTCGACGAGCTGCTGCGGCAGAAGGAGAGCGGCGACCTCGACATGGGCGGCGGGCTGAAACGTCAGGTCCGGATTCTCTCCGAGGATTTCGACGATGATCTGGCCTCGCGCGCCGAGGATCTACTGGCGTAGGCGGCGTCCCGAAAGTCGCGGTGGTAACTTCGGCCGATGGCCCACGAAGCCGAACTCAAGGCGCTCGCCAGCTACCTCGAGCAGAACCACCTCAAGCAGACGCGCCAACGCGAGCTGATCCTACAGTGCTTTCTCGAGGCGAAGCGCCACGTCTCGAGCGAGGACCTCTATCAGGTCGTGCGCAAGGCGCATCCGAATATCGGGTATACGACGGTCTATCGGACGATGAAGCTCCTGGTCGAGGCGGGGCTCGCGACCGAGCGCCATTTCGACGATGGCATCACGCGCTACGAGATCGAGCAGGAGCATCACGATCACCTGGTCTGCCTGAAATGCGGCAAGATCCAGGAGTTCGAGTGTGAGGAGATCGAGGAGGCGCAGAACGAGATCGCCGAGCAGTCCGGCTTCGAGATCCTACGCCATCGCCATGAGCTCTACGGCCATTGCTCGACGTGCAGGGAGACGGCCGACTGACTGATTCGCCTCGCGCCTCGCTGCGACGCGCCAGACGCGACGAGGGGCCGCGGTCGATCAGGCGTGGTGTCGCGGGAGCTCGTCGGGCCGAAAGTCGCTCAGGTGTCGACCGTCGGCGTCCTTCTTCGACAGGTTCGGTGAGGCGATGGGCCAGGCGATGTCGAGCGCCGGGTCATCCCAGGCGATCGTGATCTCGCTCGTCGGGTCGTAGAGATCGGTGCACTTGTACTGGAGCTCGGCGACCTCGCTCGTGACGCAGAATCCGTGTGCGAAGCCTTCCGGGATCCAGAGCTGGCGAAAATTGTCGGCCGACAGCGCGACGCCGACGTGTCGCCCGAAGCTCGGCGAGCCGTGTCGGATGTCGACGGCGACGTCGTAGATCTCGCCGACGGAAGCGCGCACGAGCTTGCCCTGCGGTCGTGCCAGCTGGGCGTGGAGTCCGCGCAGCGTGCCGTGACTCGAGCGACTGTGATTGTCCTGGACGAAGCCGGTCGGCAGGCCGCCTTCGGCATATTTCTCCGCGTGCCAGGTCTCGACGAAGAAGCCGCGATCGTCGCGATGGACGTCGGGCTCCACGATCACGACTTCGGGCAGCTCGGTCGGGGTGAATCGCAAGACGGGTTCTCCTCGCCTCCATCATCGCATTCCCGGGGCCGGAGCACACGGTATCTCCGCAAGCGCCGGCATCGGATCGTCCAGTACGAAGAACGAAATCGGCGCACCCGAGCGCAGACACCCCGGGGCGCCCGGGATGCAAGCGTCGAGTCGGACGAATCAGCCGCAGAGCTTCGCGACGGGCGTATCGCGGAAATTGCCGGCCAGACGGACGCGTCCGGAGCTCAGCATGTAGGTGACGGTCGCGAGCACTTCCTGCTCCGTGTCGCTGACCTCACTGACCGCGTCGATCAGCTCGAGCAGCGTGACCCACCGGGGTGACTCGCTCGTCTCGGGCTCGATCACGTGGACGGCGGGGTGGTGGTCGATCGGAATCACGTTGCGTGTCTGCGCCATGCTGGGTGCTCCACGAGCTCGGGCTCGGCAGCTCTCGTTTGCCGTTGCCGTTACGATTCGGCTCTCGGCCCGCGCCTCTTGTCTCGTACCTCTCCGTCTCATCGGTGATCCAGCCCACCTCGTGAACGGCAATTCGAGTGCCGATCGGCAATTCGACGCGCTCGAACGAAACGGCCTGCGTCTGGCTTGCGGGCGCATCGCCGTTTCGCGATCGCTGCATCCGCCCCACGCCTGCTCGTCCTCCGCGTGATTCCCGCCCGGTCGGTCGTGACTCGGAGGCGGCGCGCTCACCCGCCCACCCGCAGCTCGAGCGCCTCCGCCAACGCATCGGCCTCGGTCCTCTCGTGGCCGGCGAGATCCGAGATCGTTCGCGCGACGCGTAGGACGCGTCGCGCACCCCGTGCGGAGAGCCGCAACCGCTCGGCGGCGCGGCCGAGCAACTCGAGCGCTTCGCGCGTCGCCGCCACCAGGTCGTCCAGTCTCGCATCGGTGATGTCGGCATTCTTCACGATTCCGCGCGCCCGCTGGTGCGCGCGGGCGGCGATCACGCGGCGACGAATCGCGCGACTGGTCGCGCCCGTATCGGGCGCCTCGAGGACGGCCCAGGGCACTTCGGAGACGCGCACATTCAGGTCGATCCGGTCGAGGAGCGGCCCGGAGAGACGTCGGCGGTAGCGCTCGAGCGACGCGTCGTCGCATCGACAATCACGATTCGCGACGCCGTGGTAGCCGCAGGCGCAGGGATTCGCGGCGGCGATCAGCTGAAAGCGCGCCGGCAACTCGCAGCGCGTCTCCGCACGCGCGATTCGGACCACGCCGAGCTCGAGGATCTCGCGGAGCGACTCGAGACAGCGCCGATCGAATTCGGGGAGCTCGTCGAGAAAGAGCACGCCGTGATGGGCGAGTGAGACCTCGCCGGCGCGAATGGGGCTGCCTCCGCCGAGGAGCCCGGCGCTGCTCGCGCTGTGATGCGGCGCGCGAAAGGGTGGTGCGTTCGGTATGGGCCGGTCGGGGTCGATCGCACCCGCCGCGTCGAGAATACAGAAGACCTCGAGACGCTGATCGGGCTCGAGCGGCGGAAGCAGACCCGGGAGTCGCTTGGCGAGGAGCGTCTTGCCCGTGCCGGGCGGGCCGGTGAGCAGCAGACCGTGGCCACCGGCGGCCGCGATTTCGAGGGCGCGCTTCGCGCGAGGCTGTCCCCGCACGTCGCGCAGACAGACGGCATCGGCGTTTCCCGCGGTTTCGCTTCCAGCCTCCGATTCGGGCTCGGCACAGGCCAGCCGTCGCTCCCCGGCGAGATGGGCCAGCACCTCGCTCAGGTTGCGCGCGCCGATCACACGGACACCCGGCGCGTGCGCGGCCTGACGTGCGCTGGCCGCCGGCACGATCGCCTCCGAAATCCCGACCTCGCGGCTCGCGAGCACGCCGGCGAGTGCCCCGCGTGTCACGCGCAGTCGTCCGTCGAGTGCCAGCTCCCCGAAGAACGCGCGCTCGTCGAGCGCACTCGCTTCGACGAATCCCGCCGCAGCAAGAATGCCGATCGCGATCGGCAGGTCGAGGCCCGCGCCGTTCTTGCGCAGCTCCGCCGGCGCGAGATTCACGGTCACGCGGCGATCGGGAAACGTCCGGTCACTCGTCGCGATCGCACCGCGGATCCGTGAGATGCTCTCGCGTACGGCCGCTTCCGCCAGCCCGACGACGTCCACTCGCGGAAGCTGGGACGAGATCCGCACTTCGACCTCGACCGGCACCCCCGTAACACCCGAGAGCGCCGCACTCCAGACCCGCGCCATCGTCGTTCTCCCCTCGAGCCCTCGAGCCCCAACGGAGAGAATCAGAATTCCGAACTGCGATCGACCGGGTGAACGTTCGTCCACGAACGCGAGGACTCGAGGGACGACTGCCTCCGTCGCCTAACAACAGCTCCCGTGGCGAAGTAGGGGGCGATCTCCTCGGCCTCCGGCTCGCGAAGCACGAGCGACCCAACGCAGCGCCTCACAAAGCGCGCCTACCGAGCCCCCCTCGCGAATCACGGCCGGCCCGACGCAGCTCCGCACACAGCCCGCCTAGCAAACCCGCCCGCCAAGCCCCCCCTCGCGGAGCAGCGAGCTGCCACGACCACTCCCCCCAAAGCCCCCCAACCAAAAAAATGGAGGCAGAGCCCTCAGGGTAGGGCTCTGCCTCCGACTCTCGAAAAGCCCCGCGAGGAGCGGGTCTCTGGGAGAAAAGTGTGCTCGAGTGCTCGAATGTGTCAATCATTCTGCCTCCCGGTCGCGTCTACTGGAGGGGTGACGCGTGTAAGATCGGCGGCGGAAGATCGATCGCGCGGTGGAATCAGTGGAGGGGGTAGTGGGATTGCGTACGAGACCGTCTGGTCGAAGTGCCGGCAGCTTGGCTCGACCGGTTGCGCAAGACGATCGGGTCTCCGAGGACTCGATGCGATCGGCCCGTCCTCGAGGGCGACCGTGGCGCTGGCTGCTGCCTCTCCAGGCTCTGGTCTGGTGGCCGTTCGTACTCGCTTGCTCGCCCGTTCCGCCCCACCCGCAGACACAGGAGCAGCAGCCGCCTCCGCCAGTCGATGATTTCTCGCCCGCGCTCGCGACAGCGCACTTCGAGGCACTCGCGCAGGCAGGTGATCGCGCACCCGACTCGGCGGCGGACGCGATCGCGCGTGCCTACCTCGAGCGCGAGCTCCGACTCGTCGGTGCGCGGACCGAATCGATCGCGACTCGCTCGGGCGAGCATCTCTTCGCCGAGATCTCCGGTCGCTCGCGGGACGTCGTGATGCTGGTCGTTCCGTATGACACGCTCGGTCGGGACGACCGCCTGGACGATTCGGGCGCGGTCGTGCTGCTCGAGCTCGCCCGCGTCTTCGCGCAGGAGCGGCCGGCCTACACGCTCTGGCTCGCGCTCGCCCAGGTGCGTCCGACGCCTCCGGGGCACTCGGGGGCAGGGGAGATATCGGCGGGCGTGGCTCGGGTCTCCGCGGCTCGCGAGGTCACAGAGGCCAGCCAGCCCGGAGCGGTGTCCGCCTCGGCGAGGCCCCTCGCGGAGGCCCGCACGACCCGGCTGCGTCTGGCCGCGGCCGGACGCAGCCTCGCCTCGGCGCTCGCGCTGCGGATTGCGGGGGTGCGGGTGCGTGCGGTCGTCGCGATCGAGCCGCGGGCGCGGTCGGAGGCGCGGATCGGGCGGGATCTCGCCTCCCATCCGGTGTTTCGCGACCTGTTCTGGCAGGTGGCGGATCGCCTCGGCTACGACGAGGTGTTCTCTCCCGAGGCGACCTGGACGTCGCCGCGCGGTGTGCACACCGGGTTTCGCGAGCTCGGGGTCGGTCCGGTCCTCGCGCTGGTGGACGAGACGGCTTCCCGCATCGAGCGGGCCGCGAACGAGCCGTTGGGCGAGACAGTGCCCGCCGGGCTCGAAGCGGTCGGTCGGGTCGCCGTGCATGCGCTCTCGATCATGCTGGAGCGATTCGAGAAGGTCGACGCGTTCTCGCGCTGAACGCGCGTCCGGGTCACGGCCGGTCTCTTGGAAATCTCCATATCTATCTGATTTTTAAACGAATTTTCGTTGCAATCGACGAGATGGCGCGCTAGTCTCCCCGGCTCGCGCGGTGATCGGGCCGGCGATCCTGACGCAAACGGGGGATTGCGGGAAATCGTGAGGACGGCTCGCGGATGTGCACGCTGATCGTCCTACACCGGTGCGTCGCGGGCCGGCCGCTGGTCGTCGCAGCCAACCGGGACGAGTTTTTCGATCGGCCCGCGGAGGGATTCGCGATCCGGCAGCTTCCCGGGTCCGGGTGTGGGTCCGGGGAGAGCAGGTCCAGAAGACAGGATCTGCGACGCGGGCCCCAAGCGCCGGTCCTGGCGCCCCTCGATCTCGAGGCCGGCGGGACCTGGGTCGGGCTGAGCCAGCGAGGCGTCTTTGCGGGGCTGACGAATCTGGCGCCTCGGAGCCAGCAGGTCGGCCAGCTGGAGTCGCTCTACGGAGAGGATCCGGCGGAGCTCGACGATCCGGTGCCACGGACGCGGGATGCGGCCCGATCGCGCGGGGAAATCGTGATGGACGCCCTCGCAGCACGCAGCGCTGGGGAGGCGATCGAGAGACTCAGGCATCTGGAGGAGGTGGCCTACAACCCGTTCCAGCTGCTCGTCGCGGACGGAATCCAGGCCTGGCTGGTCGTCTATCGAGATCGGCCTCGCGTCTTCGAGCTCGAGCCCGGGGCCCACATCGTCGGCAATGTCGAGGACGAGCGCCTGAGCGCCTCGCGCGGAGCCCACTCCGGAGGGGCTGGGACGCCGAGCGAGGCTGTCGAGCCGCGGAGAGCCAAGCTGACGCGCATCCGGGAGCGCGTCGAGAAGCTGCTGATGGAGCCATCGCACGAGCTCTTCGAAGGCCTGGCCCGGATCTGTCGAGAGCATGTCGAGGCGCGCGCCGACGCGGAGCCGACGGGACCGAGGCAAACGAACCCGGGGCCAGATCATCGGCCTGCAGAGAAGATCGAGCAGAAGCAGAAGGAGCAGAAGGAGAAAGCAAGAGAAGCGACATCGGAGGTGGCGGGCGAGTCGGGCGTGGCAGCCCCTCGAATCAGTCCCTTCGAATCGACATGCGTTCACCTGGCGGATCGCTATGGGACTCGGAGCTCGCTGGTGCTGGAGCTCTCCGAGCATCCCACGAGGCCGAGCCGCTTGTGGACGACCGACGGGCCGCCGTGTGCGCGGCCCTTCGAAAATCGATCGTCTCTTCTCCACGAGCTCGGGTTGGTGCCGAGGTTCGCGGAGAGAGACCTGACCTGATTGAAGTCGTGAGACTCGAGATCGTGAGGTAAAGAGCGTTGAGAAGAATCGGTAGCAATATCCGTAAGAAGAGTTCCGAAGAGCGGTCGCATCGGCTGACCAAGAACATCATCGAGTACTCGGATACGGAATCTCCCAAGAACGACTACCCACGCAAGATCGTTTCGCCGACGCGTCCGTCGAGCTGCTGCACGGACGAGAGTCGGCTCGACGTGGGCTCCGTTCGCGAGGTCGAGGGCTTCAAGTTCTGTTATCGGGTGTGTCAGGAATGCGGGCACGCCGTGAAGTACTTCTATCCGTCGATCGAGTCGACGAGTCCCGCGCTCAAGGCCTACCGCGAGCGCCAGAAGTACATGCTGCAGTAGCCGCGGCGGATTCGAACGAATCGAGAGGGCGGTCAAGGAATTGGCCGCCCTCTCGCGTTTCCGGCTGCGGTGGGTTCAAGTGGGGGTGGCGCGGTGAGGGCGCGCGTGCTCGAACTTCCTCGGCGATTGGAGAGCGGCGCATGAAGAGGGTGCGGCGAGCTACCGAGCGACCGATTCGTCGGCCGATCGACTCCATCGAAGCGGCCGAAGCCTATCTCGAGGGTCTGATCAACCGCGAGCGCGGCTCGGACTACGTCTACGAGCGTCTGGACCTACGCCCGATTCGCGCCCTGCTCGACGGGCTCGGGCGACCGGAGTCGAGGCTCTCGATCATTCACGTCGCTGGCTCCAAGGGCAAGGGCTCGACGTGTCTCTACGCCGAGGCGATCCTGATCGCGCTCGGCGAACGCGTGGGAACGTTCACGTCACCGCATCTCGAGCGCTGGACGGAACGGTTTCGGATCGACGGCGAGCCCGTCTCGGATCGTTCGCTCGTCGAGGCGGTCGAGCGGGTCAGGCCCGTCGTCGAGCGCCTGCGCGCCGGGCCGCGGGAGACGCAGCCCAGCTTCTTCGATGCGACGACGGCGGTTGCCTTCCTTCTCTTTGCCGACGCGCAGGTCGATCGCGCCGTGATCGAGGTCGGGCTCGGG
The DNA here is from genome assembly GCA_965223565.1 of Myxococcota bacterium. Classification (GTDB taxonomy): domain Bacteria; phylum Myxococcota_A; class UBA9160; order UBA9160; family UBA4427; genus UBA4427. Next base: position 185,223 of record CBDCWV010000018.1, read on the forward strand.
GGCCGCCTCGATTCGACGAATGTCGTCGCACCGGCCGTCACCTGCATTACGAATATCGAGCTCGAGCACACCGACAAGCTCGGCGGTACCCACGCCGCGATCGCTGCCGAGAAGGCCGGGATCCTGAAGCCGGGTGTTCCCAGCGTGCTCGGGAGGCTGACTCGCGAGGCGGACGAGGTCATCCGCGAGCGCGCACGGAGGGTCGGCGCGCCCATCCTCGAGCTTCCCGACGACTTCGACGAGGGATCGACGGCGAGCCGTGACGCCGCTGCGCCACTTCGCCTGTCGCTTGTCGGGCTGCCGTCGATCGAGGTCGGCCTCGCCAATCCCGGTGCGGCCGCGAGATCGAATGCCGCATTGGCCATCCAGTGTGTCCACGCACTCGCTGTGCACGGGCCGGAGGCGTTGGGCGATGCGGCTATTCGCGGCCTTGCTGCCTGCCGACTGCCCGGCCGGACGGAACGACTCGTGAGCGACCCGCAGGTTCTGCTCGACTCCGCACACACGGGGGAGTCGGCTCGCTCGCTCGCGGAAGTGCTCGAGTCGATCGCACCGGAAGGGTTCGAGCTGCTCTTCTCGATCTCGCGGGACAAGGATTTCGAGGCCGTGATCGCGCCGCTGCTCGCGCGTGTCGAGCGGATCTGGGCAACCCGCGCGGATCCGATCCGATCGCTGCCCGCCGATCAGCTGGCGAAGCGGATCGAGCTCGCCGCTCGCGCCGCCGGTCGGCCGGTCCCCGTCGCGTGCGAGGTCGATCCCGCTCGCGCGGCGCGCGAGGCTCGCGCCGCGCTCGCGCCGCGACGTATGCTGGTCGTCACTGGCTCCGTCTATCTCGCTGGCGTCGCGCGCCGCGTGCTCGCCGACGCCGCGGGGCCCGACTGAGAAGCGACTCCGATACCCGTTCGGAGTGGATCCCGGGATCGTCCTATCTCGGCGCCAGACCGAACGCCCGGCGTACTTCGTTGAAGACGTCGAGCGGGCCGAGCTCGGTCTCGCGCGGCGGCCGACCGGGTCGGTCGTCGTGGAGTCGCCGGGCGGCATCCCGCAGGCTCGTGATCGAGCCGCGAATCCGCTTGCGGGTCTTGTGGAACTCGGAGATGGCGTTGCGCGCGAGCCAGAGCTCCTCGAGCGACTTCAATTGCGTCCGCTGGCGATCCGCGAGTCGTTCGAGGCGCCGCGCGAGGCGCCGCCGATCGGCTGCGCGCAGCGAGCCCGGTGTCGCACGCCAGGCGTTGTAGTCGAGTGCGACGAGACCCTTTTCGATCGCGAGTCCCGTCGCATCCGTCGACCAGGCGATCTCGCGGCGCGCCAGGCCGAAGAAGTCGTCGTGGGCGTTCGCGAGATCGAGCGCGGCGACCTCGGCCTCGACGCGCTCGAGTCTCCTGGCGCTCGACTCGAGCGCGCGTCGCTTCACGTGTTGCAGGAAGAAGCTGCGCGACAGGGGGTCGAAGTACAGGTACTGGAGCGCCGAGCCGTTCGCGACGGGAAAGCCTGCATCGTGGATCTTGCCGAGACGTCGATAGAGGCGCGCGAGTCGCGCGTTCCGCTCGCCGAAGACGCGCGACGCGAAGGCACGATCGAACTCGCCCGACGGCACGTCGCCCGACCAGGCCTGCTGCGCTCCCCAGGCGTAGGCGTGAAAGGACAGGCCGAGCGCATTGTAGTGACCGAAATCGCCCCAATCCGTATTGAGCAGCCCCCTCGCGTCGTGTCGCCTTCCCGCAGCCGCCCAGCTGGCGACGTTCCGGCAGCTCGTCTCGACGCGGGGAAACAGACAGTTCCAGCTCGACGTTCCCGGGCAGACCCAGACTTCGAAGCCCTGGCGCCGGAGTCGCTCGATCCGGTCGAAATCGAATTCGGCCTCGTACCACCAGTCGAGCATCGCGACGTCGCGTCCGATCGCGTCGAGCTGATCCGGATGCTTCAATGCGAAATCGGCCCAGACCATCAGCTGCTTGTCGTGCCGTCGGGCGAGTCGCTCGAGCTGTGCGACGTGCTCCGCGAAGAGTCGACCCGGCGATTTCTCCGGCGCGCGCTCGGCGGATTGTCCGCGGCCGAGATCGAAGGGCTCGTCGCAGTTGGCATTGAAGCGCTTCGAGTGGAAGAGCGGCAGGAACTCGTCGTAGAGCTCGCCGAGCAGCCGATAGGTTTCCGGTCTGCTCGGCGTGAGCGACCAACGCCGATCGCTCTCGGCGAGCTTCGCATAGCGCTCGAGCGAGAGGATGTGCTCCATGTGTCCGAGCGACTGCAGGCACGGAATCAGCTCGACGCCGCGGTCCGCGGCGAAAGCGTCGAGCGCGCGAATCGTCTCCGCGTCGAGTGGGCTCGCATTCCGACCGATCTCGGGGTGCGCGCGGAAGGCGAAGGTGTGTTCGACGTACAGCATCAGCACGTTGAGGCGCAAACGCGCACAGAGATCGACGAGCGCCTCGAGCGTGTGGAGGTCGGGCACCTTGCCCCGCGATACGTCGAGCATGATGCCCCGGTCGACGAAATCGGGTTGATCGAGGATCCGTAACGCCGGGATCCGGCCGCCAGGCTTGACCAGCTGAGCGAGCGTCTGCAGCCCGAAGCAGAGGCCGTCGACGGAAGGCGCAGCGAGATCCACTCCCGCCGGTCCGACCTCGAGCCGGTAGGCGTCGGACGCCGTCGGCCGTGCGGGGTCGAGCGCGGCGCCCGGGTCGAATCGACAGCGGATCGTGATCGGGCCATCGGCGCGTTCGAGCACGTCGCCGGGAGCATCGACGACGAGCTCGAGACCGGTCCTCGCGCGAATCTCGTCGCGGCAGGCTTCGGCCGCGAGCTCGAGGCGTCGTGCGTGGTTCGCATCCGGATCGAACGGCAGATCGATCGTGGGTAGACCGATCGCGTGCGCCGTTCGCAGGCGGAATTCGCCCCGCCGCAAGCTCAGGCGTTTCGGCTTGGGAAGCAGTGCGGGCGACGACGGGCGTTGGCGCGAGCGCTGCAGTGTTTGGCGGGCCCCCATCGGGCCGTGAGTGTAGGGGGCCCGAAACAAAGAGCGCCCGGACCGGCTCCTCGCACGAATTGTGCGAAGGGAGGGGTAGCCGACCCGGGCGCGAGACCTCGAGGCAACACGCCCGTGCGGACGCGTGCCCATTCAACTCGTGCCCGGATAGAGCAAACGGTGTGCCAGAATGGGGTGATAATCCCATATGGGTCTCACGGCGTTCTCCGCTGGAAGAGCGGAAGCGATCGCGTCGCGCGCGGGCAGCCGCGTCGCAGCCGATCGGAAGACCGATCAGCGAGGTGACACAATTCGGGGCTTCAGGGTGCCGATCGGCGTCGCTCGGACGGTCGGACTGGCTCGGAGGAGAGACAGCCCGCCAATGCGCCCAGGTGTGCCGGCGTCGTGCCACAGCACCCCCCAACGATCCGCAGCTGGGGGCAAGCCAGCCAGGGGTGCAGACAGGCGGCGAAGCCCTCCGGCGCGACGTCTTCCCGCCGTGCGAAGCCGGTCGTTGCCTCGGGCTCGCCGAGATTCGGTGACACGAGCAGCGGTACGCCCAGGCGGACGAGGCTGGCCCGACTGGCTTCGAGTGAAGACGGGGGCACGCAGTTGACGCCGACCGCCGCGGCGCCCAGGTCGACGAGCCGGGCCGCGACGTCGGCGAGTGACTCGCCCGAGAGGATCTCTCCGGGCGCCCACGAGACGAGACCGACGGCGAAGGGCAGCCCCGTGCGTGCCGCAGCGGAGGCCGCCTGCTCGGCCTCCCGCGCGCAGTTCATCGTCTCGACCAGGATCAGATCTACGCCCGCCTCGCCTAACAAGTCGGCCTGGCGTCCGTGCTCGCGCGCCAGCGTCCGATCCGGCGGAACCCGTCCGGGCTCGTAGCAATCCTCGAGCGGTGCCAGGGAGCCGGCCACCCAGCCGTCCGCCACCGGGTCAGCCGCGTCCGACTCGAGGGCAGCGCGCGCGAGATCGACGGCCAGACGCGTCAGACGGCGATCCTGGTCTCCGAGTCCCGCGCGCGCGAGCGTATAGCGCGCGGTGCGAAACGTATTCGCCGTGATCAGCTCGGCGCCCGCGGCGCGGTGGCGCGCATGGATCGCACCGACGACCTCGGGCGCCTCGAGCAGCGCGTGCGTCGACCAGAGCGGCAGCCCCGTCGCGAGGCCTTCGCGCTCGAGCTCGGTCCCGGTCGCGCCGTCGAGCAGGATCGGCGGACCCTCGCCGCGTAGGCGCGCCGCCAGCGCCGCTGCCTTCGAGCGCGCGCTCACGCCGGGTCCGCTCCAGTCGCCCGCCCGCCGCCGGACTCGAAGAGCCACTGGCACTTCGTGCCGAAGCCACCCCAGGGGTCACCGTCTCCGCCATCCCATTCGTGTGAAGCGCCGAATCGCTCGATCATCTCGCGAGCCTCCGGTCCCACCGTCGAAGCCTGGCCGGCCGCCGCGCACCGCTTTCGTCGCGCGGCGGCCGGCCAGGCGCGTTGCATTCGCGCGCCCGCGAGGATGCGCTACCCACCTCGCCTGCGCGAGCGACGGGAGACACGCGTGACCCAGATGGCCCGTTCCACCATTCCCAGCGACCGCGCCCTCGCTGTCTTCTGTGACTTCGACGGCACCTTCTCCGTCCAGGACGTCGGCTCGACGCTGGCGCAGCAGCTCTTGCCGGACAGGCGCGCGGCCCTCTGGAAGCGGTTCGCCGAGGGCGAGCTCACGGCGTGGGACTACGCCGTCGAGCTGCTCGATGGCCTCGAGCTGCCGCAGGCCGACCTCGAGCGCTTTCTCCACACGATCGATCTCGATCCCGGTGCGAAGGATCTGCTGGCCTGGTGCGAGGCCGAGGCCGTGCCGTTTCGGGTGCTCTCGGACGGCTTCGACTGGAATCTCGATCGACTCCAGGACTTGAACGACGTTCGCTTCGACTACGCGGCCAACCATCTCGAGTACGAGGGCGATCGATGGCGACTCGCAGCGGGACGTCCGAATCCCGCCTGCGGCTGCGGGACCGGCAGCTGCAAGCGCGGTCTGATCTCGGCCTACCGGAAGGCGCATCCCGGCAGCTTCTGTATCCATATCGGCAACGGTCGGGTCTCCGATCTCTGTGGCGCCCTGGAGGCCGATCTCGCCTTCGCGAAGGATACGCTCGCCCCGGCGCTCGAGGAGAGGGGCCGACCCTATCTGCGATTCGAGACCCTGCACGACGTGCTCGCCCGACTGAAGGCACGCGAGCCCGCCGGTTCGGCGTGAGCGTGAGCGGCGCAGACGTGGGCCTCGCGGGCGGCAGCGAACGAGCCCGGGCGGAGGCAGCCGGTTGGCGAGTCGCCGTGCTCGGTGCCGGTCTGTCGGGATTGCGGGCGGCGACATCGCTCGCTCGCGCGGGACTCGACGTCGAGGTATTCGAGGCGCGACCGCGGGTGGGTGGTCGCGTGCGCGGCGAGTGGTGCGCGGGCCACTGGATGGATCGCGCCTGGCCCGTTCTGTCCAGCCGCGACGTCGAGCTCGCCCGCTTCGCACGCGCACTCGACCAGCCGGATCTGTTGGCGCCCCCGCGTCCGCTGCAATCTCTGCTGCTGCGAAACGGGCTGACCACACCGGTCGACGGGCTCACTCTTCGCGGCGCGGCGCGTGTTCCAGGACCGCCGTGGTGGGAGCGACCGAAGCTCATGCGCTGGTCGCGACTCTTCGCGCGCCATGCGCCGCTACTGGATCCGCTCTTTCCCGAACGCGCCGCACCGCTCGACTATCGGAGCATGCGGGATCACGTCGAGCTCTATTTCGGCCGTGGTGCCCTCGAGTTCTGGCTGACCCCCGAGATCCAGGGCGTCTACGGAGATTCCGTCGACTCGCTGTCGCGTGTTGCGCTGCTGCTGCGCGCCCGGAATCTCGGAATCGGCCAGCGGCGTCACGGCGTTCCGGGACTGCCACGCCGACCGCTGCTCGAGCTCGCGCAAGCGGCGGCCGAACGACTCTCGATCCGTCTGGGGACGGCGGTTCGGCGGATCGACGAGCTGCCGGCGGGGGGCTTCGAAGTCGAATCGCTCGACGCACGCGGCGAGCGCGATTTGACGCGCTTCGACGCCGTACTGGTGGCCCTCGGCCCGGTCGAGGCGGCCCGGGTCGCCTCGACACTGCTGACGCCTGCCGAGCGCGATTTCTTTCGCGCCGTTCGTGAGCGACCGACCGCGATTCTCGCCGTCGCGCTCGACGGTGTGCGAAGCGCTCTGCCACAGGAGATCCGCCTCCCCCGACGCGAGGGGTCGGCCATCTCTTCGATCGTCGTCGAGTCGGGACAAGCCGAGGGACGCTCGCCCGAAGGACGTAGCCAGCTCGTCGTGCTGGCACGCGACGCATTCGCTGCGCGTTGGCACGAGATGGCGAGCGACGTCGTGAGCAAGAACCTGTTGAGCTCCCTCGAGCTCGCTTTGCCCGGCGTGGGCGATGCGATTCGGACGACCCAGCTCGGTCGTGGCGATCGGGCCTGCTTCGACGTCGGCAGCTATCGACGACTGGCCACGTTTCGCAAGGTTCAGGACGACCGGCGTCGACTCGGCCGCAGGATCTACTGGGCCGGGGACTATCTCGCGGGTCCGTCTCCCGACGCGGCGACGGGCTCGGGTCGACGCGCCGCGACCGAGCTGCTCGCGGATCTGCGCAGCGACGAAGCGTCGCGGCAGGGGCCGCCGTCGAAATAATGGTCGACGCTTCGCGGGCGGTGCCGCCGTCCCTTCGATTCGCGATCGGCGCGCGCGGTCGTCAGGCGAAGGCGAGACCGGTCCAGATGGCGAGCGCGGCGAAAGCGATGGACGCGAGCCAGATCAACCCGATCAGACGGGCGAGATTGCGATAGCCCGCCCGCCGTCGGGCACGAAAGCCGACGTCGATCGACATCCCGAGGATCAGCAGGAGCGCCGCCGCAGCAAAGGGATTCCGGTCGACGGCGGTCAAAATCAACAGCGCCGCTCCGAACGCGCCCGCACTTCCGAGCGCGACGATCAGGACCGGCCAGAGCGCCGGCTCGCGCATGAACGTGCCGATCAGCTCGTCGGGACCGGGAAAGCCCCCGTCGTCGTCCTCGCGCGTGGCCCGACCCGGATCGGCCTCGGCGCGGCTCGAGCTCTGCGGCGAAGGGTTTTCGGCGTCTCGCGTCGCTTCGTCGGCAGGCGACTCGGCCTGGGAGCTGGATTCGGATTTCTGGGACACCGCGTCAGTCCTTTCGCAGGATGGCGCGGGTCGCGCCCGCGCCGCCTTCTTCGCGCGCGGCCTGGCTGGCCTCGATCACGTGGACCGAACGCGGCAGGGATTCGCGCACGGCCTTGCGTAGGGCGCCGGTTCCGATGCCGTGAATGACCAGGAGCTCGTCCCGGCCCTGGGCCGCGGCGAGATCGAGTGCGTGATCGAGGCGGTCGATTGCCTCGTCGACGCGTAGTCCGCGCAGGTCGACCTCTGCGCGACCGCCGAGCCGCTCGGGCTCGCGGGTCGCTTCGTCGATGGTGTCCGATCTGCGAGTCCCCGATGCCCTGGATGTGGCCCGCGTATCGCGGCGAGGATCGGTCGTCGCAGGCGCCGCGCCGAGCTGCTCGCGTGCGAGCGAGAGCTTGGCGCCCGCGACCTGAACGGTCACGCGGCCGCGGCGGTCGGGTAGCGACAGGAGTCGCCCGCGACCGCCGCCGGGGGTCTGGACGGGATCGCCGACACGCGCGCGCGGCCAGTCGATCGGTCCGGTCGCCGACACGTCGGGCGAGGGCGTCGCGGGCACGAGACCCTGCGCGTGTTGCTCGGCATTCGTCCGTTCGCGTAGCGAGGCCAGGGCGTCGCGGGCGCTCGCTGCGCGCTTCGAGGTCGGCGCGCGTTGTAGCTCGGCGATGATGCGGGCGACCTCTTCGTGGGCGCCGCGAAAGGACCGGTCGAGCTCGCCGCGCATCTCGTCGAAGAGCGCGTCGCGTCGCTCCTGCAGGCGCGCGAGCTTGCGGCGATAGTCTTCGCGCGCGCGTTCACTCTCCTCGCGAAGTGCCTGCGCAGCGGACTTCTCCGCCTCGAGCAGCGCGCGGTTCGCGGCGAGCTCCGCGAGCACGCGATCGAGGCGACGATCCTCGCGGTCGAGCAGGGCCGCGGCGCGGTCGAGTACGCGCCGGGAAACGCCCATGCGCGCAGCGACGGTCGTCGCGGAAGACGCGCCGGGTGTGCCGATTCGAACCCGATAGGTCGGTGCGAGCGTCTGCGGATCGAACTCGACGCTCGCGTTCTCGAAACGCGGATCGAGCTCGGCCAGCTCCTTGAGCAGGTTGTAGTGGGTCGTCGTCACGACGCGTGCGCCACTGTCGGCGAGGGTCTCGAGGGTCGCCTGAGCGATCGCTGCGCCTTCGGACGGATCCGTGCCCACGCCGATCTCGTCCAGACACACGAGTGTGTTTCGGTCCGCCGTTCGCAGGATCTCGGCCAGACTCGCCATCGCGGCCGAGAACGTCGAGAGACTCTCCGCGATGTCCTGGTGATCGCCGATGTCGGCCAACACGCGATCGACGAGGTCGACGCGCGCGGGTGCGTCGGCGGGCACGTGCAAGCCGGCGCGTACCATCAAGGCGGCGAGCGCGATCGACTTGAGCGCGACCGTCTTGCCACCGGCGTTCGGACCCGAGAGGATCAGGGCGGCGAAGTCCGCACCGAGACGCAGGTCGTTCGCGACGCAATCGGTCCGGGGGATGAGCGGGTGCCGAAGCCCCGGCAGCTCGAAGATGCCGTCGCGGCCGACCTCGGGCGCAACCGCGTCCATATCGCGCGAGAGTCGGCCGCGCGCCATCGCCAGGTCGAGTCGTGCGAGCCAGGCGAGGCTCTGCCGGATCGGCTGTGCGCGCAAGGCGACCGCTGCCGAGAGCTCCCGCAGCACGCGGAGGGTCTCGCGTTCGATCGCGAGCTCGGCCTGTCGATGGCGGTTGTTGAGCTCGACCATGCCGTCGGGCTCGACGAAGAGCGTGTGGCCCGCGCGCGAGGCGTCGTGCACGATGCCGCGCACCTGTCCCTTGGCATCCGCCTTGACGGGAAGGACGAAACGACCATTGCGAACCGTGTAGTACTGGTCCGATAGATGCGGCGCGATCTCGGGGCTCTGCAGGCTGCGCTCGATGCGGGTCTGCAGCTCGCTCGCGAGTCGTCGTGCATCGTGGCGTGCGGCGGCGAGCGCGCGCGATGCCCGATCGCGAATCTCGCCGCTCGGGTCGAGAGATCGTGCGAGCTGCTGCGTGAGGTCGTCGGCCGTCTCGATCTCGCCGGCGAGGGATCCGAGCGTCGGAGCGTGTTCGGCCTGGCGTTCGAAGAAGCGTCGCGTGGCGGCGAGCGTTTCGAGCGTACGCTGGACGTCCAGCAGCTCGGTCGCTTCGATCACACCGCCTCGCTCGACGCGGCCGAGTGACGATTCCAGATCGGCGCAGCCGCCGAGCGGGGGCTCCGATCCCTGGTCGAGCAGCTCGCGCGCTTCGCTCGTCTCGCGAAGTCTCAGCCTGACCTCGGCTTCGGAGCTGGCGAAGAGCGGATGGGCACGACCCGCGATCTGATGCGCGCCGAGCGGCGTGCGGCAACACGTACGCAGTGCGTCGGTGATTCGTGCCCATTCCAGGCTCTCGAGCGTCGATGGCGCGACTTCGAAAGACATCGCGCGGAGTCTAGGCGCCTGCTGGCCGCGCTGCCGCGCGCGGCTCCTTCAGTTGCGAAGCGAGTCGCCGAAACGGAGAGGCATGGCCGAACGACGTCCGACGGAGGCCTCGCTCGCGCGTGCCTGCGCGCTCGACGAGATGGACTCCGAAGAAATCCTGCGGCTGATCCACGCAGAGGACGGAGTGGCCCATGCGGCGGTCGGTCGCGTGCTTCCGCGCATGGCGGAGGCCGTCGAAGTGCTCGCCTGTGCGCTCGGCGGTGGAGGTCGTTGGTTCAACGTCGGGGCCGGCACGAGTGGTCGGCTCGGCGTGCTCGACGCGTCGGAGATTCCGCCGACCTACGGGTTGTCGGGTCGCGTCGTCCAGGGCGTGATCGCCGGTGGCGACCGCGCATTGCGGAGCGCAGTCGAAGATGCGGAGGACGACCCCGCGGCGGGCGCGCTCGAGCTCGAAGAGCGCGGCGTGACGTTGGGCGACGTGGTCGTGGCGATCTCGGCCAGTGGTACGACCCCCTTCGTATTGGGCGCGATCGAGGCAGCCGGACGGGCGGGAGCGCGCACCATCGCGATCACCTGCGATCCGGATTCGCCACTCGCGGCGTCCGTCGAGATTCCGATCGCGCCGAGCGTCGGGCCGGAGGTGGTCGCAGGCTCGACGCGCATGAAGGGCGGTCTGGCCCAGAAGATGATCCTGTCGGCGCTCTCGACTGCGGTCATGGTCCGCATCGGGCGCGTGCGGGGTCACTACATGACGCATCTCTCGCCGGTCTCGAGCAAGCTCCGTGGTCGGGCCGTCCGGATTCTGATGGATCTCGGTCAGATCGATCGCGAACGCGCGCGCGAGCTGCTTCGGATGACCGAGGGATCCGTCGAGGCGGCTCTCCAGCTGCTCGAGACCGAGCGCGCTACTGCGGCCGCGACGCGCGATTGATCCGGTTGCGTCTTCGGGCGCCTCGGTCCCGATCGCGGATCGCGCTCGCTGCCTGCGGGCACGCCGCGGCGCCGAACGATCGGCCCCCGGGCCGTGCGTGCGACGCCTGCTCTGCTGTGCTTCGCTTCGCCATCGGGATCGCGGCACTCGGCTCGGCGGATCCCGCGACCTGGCACCCGGGAGATCGATCGTGCCGACGCGAAGAGAAGAGATCGAGAAGCTGGCCGCCCTGGCACTCGCACCGCTCGTCGAGGTCGCCTGGGCGGATGGTCACGTCACACCCGCGGAACGTCAGGGCGTGCTCGAAGCCGCCAAGCTGATCGGCGTCGACCAGCACAGCGAGTTCTGTCGCTCGACCCTGCGTCGTTGGCTCCACGAGGCACCACCGACCGAGGCGCTCGACGCCTGGCGACGGCTGCTGGCGCCGACGCTGGCCGACAGCGAGTCGCGTTCCGCTCGCAAGAGCCAGGACCGACTGCTCTCCGAGGCCCGCAAGATCGCCAAGATGGACGAGCGGCCCTTCGAGGAAGGCGCCTCGCTCGATGCCCGCGCCGGCATCACGCAATCCGAGCAGTCCGTGCTCGACGAGCTCGCCTCGGCACTCGACAATCTCGCCGGGCGCGACTGAGCCTTCAGCCGAGTGTGACAGAGCCTTCAGCCGAGTGTGACAGAGCCTTCAGCCCAGCGTGACAGAGCCTTCAGCCCCCGGCCAGCTTGCCGACGTGTTTGAGGTTCTTGGCCTCGGTTGCGAGGACGACCTCTTCGGCGATGTTGGTCGCGTGGTCTGCGATGCGCTCGAGATTCTGGGCGATGAAGACGACGTCGATCTCGTGGGCGGATGTCTCGGGTCGAGCCGTGAGTCGGTCGATCGCGGCGCGGACGAGCCGGTCCTCTCCGTCGTCGATCGCGTCGTCGGCCTCGATCACCGCGCGTGCGGCGTCGGGGTCGAGGTCGGCGAAGGACTCGATCGCCTCGCGCACGATGCGGCGGCTTTCGTCGGCCAGCGATCGCAGGCCGTCGGGCAGGGCGGTCTCCGTGCGTTCGCAGAGGCGCCTCGCACAGCCGGCGATATTGCGCGCGAGGTCGCCGATTCGCTCGAGGTCGGTCGTCATCGCGTGGATCGCGACGACGAGTCGCAGATCGGATGCGACCGGCGCCTGGAGCGCGAGGGTGCGGAGCACGGCGCGATCGATCTCGACGTCGAGCCGATCGATCTCGAGATCATCGGGATCGACCTCGGCTCCGAGCGTTGGATCTCGCTCGAACGCGGCCCGCAGGCTCTTGTCGAGGATCGCCTGCGCGAGCGCGGCCATTCTCAGCACGAGCTCGCGCAAGCCGTCGATGTCGCGTTCTACGATCGAATTGTGCTTCGGGTGCTCTTGCTGCCGTCGCGTGCTCTGGCTCGTGGCGTCTCGACCCCCTTCCTGACGGGGTGCGTGACCCGCCTCCGGGACCGCGCCCCCGCTGGGGCTCTCAGTGAGCCGCTCGTTCATCCGCTCGTCCACGTTCGCCCCACTTCCAACGGTCTCCGGGTGATATCTGGAATACCCAGGGGGGGATGAGGGGTGCAGACCCGACCCGGCCAGTCACGGGCCGGAGCCGCCGCCCTGGCCGCAACCACGCAAGCATAGGTGTCCCGCGAGGCGCGTCCAAACGACGCATGGGCGCGATACCACCCCGAGGCCCTCCGCGAGCCCCTGAGATCGTCACATAACTGTCACACACCCTTCAAGTCCTCCCCACACAGCCCGCATACCCTGCTCGGCGATCGAGCTCGAAACGACTCGAGCGCAGCACGTCGAGTCAGGAGTTCGCGCTCGAGCGGGAGTTCGTACGTCAACAGCCGCTCGCCGCGGGGTCGGCCGATTCGTGTGCGGGACTCAGCACGCGATTCGCCTCGACCCACGGCGGTGCAACCGAGGAATCGAGCATTGATCGACCAGCGCTACCTCCTTCCCCTCTTTCTCGCAGTCGTGCTCGCGATCGCCTGCAGCGAGCCACCGCCCGCCGAGGCCCGCGAGCAGATCCACATCGTCGGCTCCTCGACGGTCTTTCCCTTCTCGACGACCGTCGCAGAGCGTTTCGGTCGGGCGACCGCATTCAAGACGCCCGTCGTCGAGAGCACCGGCTCGGGAGGGGGACTCAAGCTCTTCTGTCAGGGCATCGGCGAGAAGACACCCGACATTGCGAACGCCTCGCGCCGCATCAAGGCCTCCGAGGTCGCGCTGTGTGACGAGAACGGCGTCGCGGAAATCGTCGAGGTCAAGATCGGATTCGACGGAATCGTGTTGGCGAATTCGAAGCGGGCGGCGCGCGTCGAGCTCAGCCTCGAGCAGATCTTCCTCGCGCTGGCCAAGCAGATCCCAGTCGACGGCAAGCTCGTCGAGAACCCGAACGAGACCTGGAAGGACGTCGATCCCGCGTTGCCCGATCGCAAGATCGAGGTGCTCGGGCCGCCGCCGACGTCGGGGACCCGGGACGCCTTCGTCGAGGTCGCGATGGAGGGCGGCGCCAAGCAGATCCCGATGCTCGCTGCGCTCCGAAAATCGGACAAGAAGAAGTTCAAGAGCGTCGCGCACGCGATCCGCGAGGACGGCGCGTACGTCGAGGCGGGCGAGAACGACAATCTGATCGTGCAGAAGCTCGAGGCGAATCCCGATGCGCTCGGCATCTTCGGCTTCTCGTTCCTCGATCAGAACGCGGACAAGATCCAGGGCACGATCGTGGACGGCGCGGAGCCGACCTTCGAGAATATCGCCGACGGAAAATACGCGATCTCCCGCTCGCTCTACTTCTATTTGAAGAAGGCGCACGTGGGACGGATTCCCGGTCTGCGGGAATTCGTGCAGGAGTTCACGAGCGATCGGGCCTCCGGCGAGGAGGGCTATCTGGCTGATCGGGGCCTGATCCCGCTGCCGGACGAGGATCGGCTCACGGTGCGGGACAACAGCGCGAAGCTCACGCTGCTCGAGCTCTGAGCTGATCTCGGGGCGCGGCGCGCAGGCGCGCGCCCGGCGCCAGGCAGGGGCGAATGGAATCGGCTCGAGCGCGGATCGACGAGATCGATTCGCGCTCGGGCCGGTCCTCGGGTCGCCGTGCGTTCAGGCGGCCCGCTTGCTCTCGAGCTTGCGCAGCTTCGCATTCAGCTGCGAGATCTTCCGCTCCAGCTTCTTGACCTCGTCGAGTCGCGCCAGCCGAAGGCTCGTGTAGAGGCGATCGACCCCGCTCTCGATGTTCTGCTCGACGCGCTCGCCGAGCTCCTTCCGGAGCTCCTCGGCCCGCTCCATTCCCGGCAGCTTGCGGAGCTCGTCCTGAACCTGCTTGACGGCTCGGTCGATTCGCTTCTGGCTGTCCACCCGGAAGCGGTCACTGCGCGTCTGTAGGTCGTCCGTCCACTTCTCGAGCTCTTCGCTGATGCGCTCGATACCTTCCATGGCCCATTCGGGTCGGAAGTCCTCCCAGCTCCACTCGTCGGCGCCACGCGTCTGCCTGGCACTCCGCTTGCTCGTCGCCATCGTCTGCTCTCCCTGTCTTCGGTTCCTTCGGTTCGGGTCGTGCAAGGTTCGGAGATGACGCGATGCGCTATCCCCGGCCAATCGCGGCCGCGTTAATCGGTCCCGAACGGCCGATACCGTAGACGCAGTGCGTCATCGATTCAAGTCCGTGTAGCGAAATCTAGGAGAATCGGTCTCGAAAACGGGGATATACGGCATCGCAGGGGATCGGGTCGCCGCCGCCCGGGGTGCTGAACGGAGTTGCGCACTGCGTCATTCCAGCTGGGAGAGCAGCCGAACGGCTCGCTCTCGTGTCGCCGGGGCCGCTCAGCCCCAGCGCAGCACGGCAGAGCCCCAGGTGAAGCCCGACCCGAAGGCCGTGAGGGAGACGAGCTGGCCCGGTGCCAGGCTACCGTCTCGAGAGGCCTCGGCGAGCAGGATCGGCAGCGCAGCCGCTGAGCAGTTGCCGAGGCGCTCGATATTGTTGCGGACCTTGGACGGCGGGATCTCGAGGCGCTGGGCGACGAACTCGTTGATCCGCAGGTTCGCCTGATGGAAGAGGAAGAGATCGACGTCGTCGATCTTCAGGCTGGCGGCCCCGAGGGTCTCGAGCAGCACCTCGGGCATCCGCGTGACCGCGTGTTTGAAGACGAAGCGGCCATCCATGTAGGGAAAGTGCCGTCGATCATCGATCATCTCGTGGCTGATACGACCCGGGAGGGCACAGCCCGGCGCCTCGGTCCAGAGTCGACGTGCGTGCTTGCCCTCGGCGTGAAGACGCACCTCGAGCAGACCCCTGTCCGACTCCGCCGCGACGCTCTCGAGGACGACCGCGCCGGCACCATCGCCGAAGATCACCGTCACGTCGCGGCCCGCCGTGCTGACGTCGAGGCCGGTCGAGTGGACCTCGCAACCGACGACGAGGATGCGTCGATGGCGCCCGGCGACGATCAGCGCATCGGCCATCTGGAGCGCGTAGAGAAAGCCGCTGCATTGCGCGCGCAGGTCGATACAGGGGATGTCCCCGGCGTCGATCGCCTCGTGCAGGAAGAACGAGGTGCCGGGAAAATCGTGCTCGCCCGACAGCGTGGCGAGCAGGATGCAGTCGAGATCCCGCGTGTCGAGCTCGGCATCCTCGAGTGCGGCGAGCGTTGCGGCCTCGGCCAGATCGGAAGGCTTCTGACCCTCCTCCACCCAGCGTCGCTCCCGGATCCCGGTGCGCTGCTCGATCCACTCCTCGCTGGTGTCCATCCACTGTGTCATGTCCGCGTTCGTGACGACGCGATCGGGGACACACATACCCGTCCCGGCAATGCGACTGCGTAGGGCCATCGTTCGACGTCCTCCCCTGCGTGATGTCGATCGTCGAAGCGGCGGACCGACGCGCTCGACTCCGTGGCGCGCGCCGTCGCCGCTCGCGGTCAGCCGCTCTGGGCCGCCAGGTCGCTGAAGCGTTCCTCTTCGCCGGTCCGAAGATCCGCGTCGTCCCACAGGATGTCCTCGGCGCGGGTCAGCAGCGCTCGCAGGCCGCGACCCTCGAGCGCCGAGATCGGAATCGCGCGATAGCGTCGAGCCAGGCTCTCGATCTCGTCTTCCGGTAGTCGGTCGATCTGATTGAAGACGAGGAGCTCCGGCTTGCGATCGAGTCCGAGCTCGCCCAACACCTCGCGCACGGCCTCGATCCGTCGATCGAGATCGGGACTGGCGGCGTCGACGACGTGCAGCAGCAGGCTCGCGTCGCGCAGCTCCTCGAGCGTCGCGTGGAAGGCGGCGACGAGGTCTTCAGGCAGGTCGCGTATGAAGCCGACCGTATCCGTAATGATCACCTCCCGCTCGCGGGGGAAGCGCAGGCGGCGCGAAACCGGATCGAGGGTCGCGAACATCTTGTCCTCGACGTGGACATCGCTCTGGGTCAGCGCTCGCAGCAGCGTGCTCTTGCCGGCGTTCGTGTAGCCGACGATCGAGAGCACGGGAACGCCGCGGCGGCCACGTTTGCGGCGCCTTCCCTCGCGCTGCTTCGCGAGTCGCTTGGCTTCGCGCTCGAGTCGCGTGATCCGGTCGCGCACGCGTCTGCGGTCGCTCTCGAGCTTCGTTTCGCCTGGGCCGCGCCCGCCGATGCCGCCGGCGAGGCGGGAGAGCGAGAGGTCGGCGCGCTGGGCGAGCCGCGGCATGCGGTAGCGAAGCTGCGCGAGCTCGACCTGGAGCTTGCCGTCACCGGTCGTGGCGCGTTGGGCGAAGATGTCGAGGATCAGCTGCGTGCGGTCGATCACGCGCAGCTCCATCCTTTCGGAGAGATTGCGCGCCTGGGCGGGTGTCATGTCCTGGTCGAAGATCACGAGGTCGATGTCGTTCTGGAAGCAGCGGATCACCAGATCCGAGAGCTTGCCCGCGCCGAGCACGGTCCGCGGGTCGACCTTCGGTCTCGACTGGGTGACGACGTCGACGACCTCGACACCCGCCGCGCGCGCGAGCTCACGCAGCTCTGCGACGTGCATCTCGAGCGTCTCTCGGTCGCGACCAGCCGTGACCGAGACGAGGATGGCGCGTTCTCCGTCGCCGACGTCTTCGGTCGCGCTCGTGCTGGCGAGCTCGTTTTCCAGGTCGCGAATCCAGCCGCTGAACTCGAAGTCGAGCTCGGCTGGATGGCGGGGGTCGAGTCGCTCGACCGAACGGCCCTCGTCGTTGGCCGGCGCGAGCGCCGCCGCATGGGCGAGGCCGGGCAGGCCGTCCTCTCGCGCCTCGATCGAAACGACCGCGTCGAGCCGCAGCAATGCGAGGTCGGTCTCGTCGTCCCGCGTGAGGCCCTCGCCGGCCAGGTGGGTGTGGACGAGTCGGAGCCCGCGCAGGCGGCCACGTCCAGCTCGTAGCCGGCCCCAGTCGGGAAGCTCCGTGCCGGTCGGCGACCCGACCATGACGTGCTGGACGGCGCCGCTGCGGTCGAGCAGGACACCGACCTGGCGGCGGATGTCGGCGGAGAGCGTCGTGAGCTCGCGCGCGAGCTCGTTCGTCACGATCCGATCTTCCCGGAGTCGCCGCCTGCCGAGTCGCTCGAGTGCCTTGACCTGGCTCGCCTTGAGGCCAGTCGTATTGCCGTGGATCTGGATGTGAAGGCTCCTGCCGGGGCGGCGGGTCGCAGTCGTGCGTGCCCGATTCGAGCCGCGACGCTCGTGGCCGCCGAGGGTAGGCGAGGGCGGGAGCGAGGGATAGATCCGGCGTCACATCGCGCCCTCGGGCTGCGCATTCCATGCTGATCCGAGTTGAAAAAGACCCAGTTAGAATGGAGGCCGCGACCTCGGACCCGGCGGTGGCTACGCGTGGAACTTCCGGGGGGCTGCCGGTGGCTTGCTGGGGCAAGCTCGGGACCGGGTCGGCCGATGCGAGGCGGAGATTCGCCGCGCCCTTTCCGGCCGAGCGGGCCACTCACCGTGCGCAACCACCGCGGGCGCGTCAGGGGTCCGTCGATCAGGCGCCGACGGCTCGGCCGTCGCGCGAGGAGTGTCGAGTTTGAGCGATACGGCGGTGATCATCCTGGCGGCGGGCCAGGGGACCCGGATGAAGTCCCGGCGGGCGAAGGTGCTGCACGAGATCTGCGGTGTCCCGCTGCTCGGACACGTGCTGCGCAGCGCGCGGGCGTTGGCGCCCTCGCGTCTGCTGATCGTCGTGGGACGCGACGCCGAGGAGGTCGAGGCGCGCTTCGCGGGCGAGGCGGAGTTCGTGCTGCAGGCCGAGCAGAGAGGGACGGGGCACGCGGTCCAGGTCGCCGAGCCGGCGCTCGGGCCCGTCACGGGCGACGTGCTGGTGCTCTACGGCGACACGCCGCTGCTCTCTCCGGAGACGCTCGAGAAGATGAGCGCCGAGAAACGCGCGACCGGGGCCGACCTGGCCGTACTGACTGCGAGGACGCAGAACATCCCGGGTCGCGTCGCCCGGGACGCCGAAGGTCGCGTCGCCCGCGTGATCGAGGCGCAGGACGCTACGCCCGAGGAGCTCGAGATCGAGGAACGCAATACGGGCGTCTACCTATTCAGCGCGGGGCTGCTGCGCGCGGGGTTGAAGGCGCTGCGACCGAACAACGCCCAGGGCGAGCTCTACATCACGGATATCGTCGGCTATGCGGTCGAACGGGGTCTGCGGGTGGAGGCGGTCGAGATCGACGATCCCGACGAGTGCATGGGGATCAACGATCGCCGCGAGCTGGCGGACGCGACGCGATTCATGCGGCGGCGGATCGCGAACCGTTGGCTGGACGCGGGTGTCAGCTTCGTCGATCCCGACTCGGTCTATCTCGATGCCGACGTCCAGATCGGTCGAGACAGCGTGATCGAGCCCGGCGTCGTGATCACGGGCGACTCGATCCTCGGCGAAGGAGTTCACGTGAAGGCCGGCTGCGTGATCGAATCGAGCCAGCTCGAGGACGACGTCGTGATCGGTCCATCGGCGCATCTGCGGCCCGGCAGTCGGCTCGCCAGGGGCGTCAGGATCGGCAACTACGTCGAGATCAAGAATTCGACCCTCGGTCCGGGGTCGAAGGCCGCGCATCTCGGTTATATCGGCGACGCCGACGTCGGTGCGGACGTGAATTTCAGCTGTGGCGCGATCGTCGTCAACTACGACGGCTACAAGAAGACGCGCAGCACGATCGGCGACGGCGCTTTCATTGGCTGCAACGCGAATCTCGTCTCCCCCGTCGAGATCGAGCCCCGCGGCTTCGTCGCGGCGGGCTCGACGATCACGAAGAACGTGCCGGAGGACGCGCTCGCCGTTGCCCGCGATCGTCAACGCAACATCGAAGGCTGGGTCGCCCGCAAGGAAGGGCGCACGTCCGCGAAGAATGCCGCGGAGAAGACCGAGAAAGCCGAGGGCACGCCCGATAAGGCGCCGCGTAGATAGCGCGTAGGTAGATAGGCAGACACGACCCCGGCTCCGACCGCCTCTGTCGGAGCCCTTCGGAGAATCGATCAATGTGTGGAATCGTTGGCTATGTCGGCCAGGAACATCGGGCGGTCGACGTCCTCGTAGACGGGCTCCGTCGGCTCGAATACCGCGGCTACGACTCCGCTGGCGTCGCGATCCTCGAAGGCGGCTCGCTCGAGGTGCGGCGGGCCAAGGGCAAGCTCGTCAATCTCGAGGGCAGTCTGCGAGAGCGCCCGCTCCAGGGTCATCTCGGTATCGGACACACGCGCTGGGCGACCCACGGAAAGCCCTCCGAGCGAAACGCACATCCCCACCGAGCGGGCGGCGTCGTGATCGTCCACAACGGCATCATCGAGAACTACCGGGAGCTCCGCGCCGCACTCGAGGCGCGTGGGGCCGAGATCGCCTCCGACACCGATACCGAGCTGATCGCCCACCTGATCGACGAACGCGTCGAGGCCGGGCGAGACCTGCTCACAGCCGTGCGCGAGGCATGCGGCGAGCTGACGGGCTCCTACGCATTGGCCGCCATCTGTGAGCGCGAAGCGGATCTGCTCGTGACGGCCAAGAACGGCGGTAGCCCGATCATCCTGGGTCAGGCCGAGAAGCAGGCGTTCCTGGCGAGCGACATCCCGGCCGTCCTGCCCTATACGCGGGACATCATCTCGCTCCACGACGGTGACTTCGCGGTTCTCTCGGAAGAGGGCATCCAGGTCGTCGATATCGATGGTCGACCGATCGATCGCGAGCTCACCGCCGTGCAGTGGGATCCCGTCTCCGCCGAAAAGGGCGGCTTCGATCATTTCATGCAGAAGGAGATCTTCGAGCAGCCGCGCGCGATCACCGACACGATCGGCACGCGCGTGAACGAGGCGGAGCTCGACGTCGATCTCGACGGCATCGAGTTCTCCAAGCGCGAGCTCGACGAGCTGCAGGGCGTGACGCTCGTGGCCTGTGGCACCTCCTACTACGCGTCCCTGCTCGGCAAGTACATGATCGAGCAGCTCGCCGGCATCCCGGTCGAGGTCGATCTGGCGAGCGAGTTTCGTTATCGCAAGCCGATCGTCGGCTCGCGCCGACTCGTGATCCCCGTCTCGCAGTCGGGGGAGACGGCGGACACGCTGGCCGCGCTCGAAGAGGCCAAGGGACAGGGCGCGCGCGTGCTCGCGATCTGCAACGTGCGGGAGTCGACGATCGCGCGGGCCAGCGACGACGTCCTCTACACGCATGCGGGTCCGGAGATCGGGGTCGCTTCGACCAAGGCGTTCGTGACACAGGCCGTTGCCCTCTACCTGATCGCGCTCAAGATGGGCATCGTGCGCGGGCTGTCGTCGCGCGACGAGATTCGCGACCGCTTGCACGACGTGATGCGGCTTCCGCGCATGGTCGAGGGCGTGCTCGGTCTCGACGAATCGATCCTCCAGATCGCACGCCGCTACTTCAAGGCGCAGGATTTTCTCTTCCTCGGCCGGGGCATCATGTTCCCGATCGCCATGGAAGGCGCGCTCAAGCTCAAGGAAATCTCCTATATCCATGCCGAGGGCTATGCAGCCGGTGAGATGAAGCACGGTCCGATCGCCCTGATCGACGAGAAGATGCCCGTCGTCGTGATCGCCACGCAGGGCGAGCTCCACGACAAGCTCGTCTCGAACCTCGAGCAGGTACGCGCCCGCGATGGCCAGGTGATCGCACTCGGCTCCGTGGGGGATCGGGAGATCGCCGACAAGGCGAACGAGGTGATCTACATCGAAGATCTCGGTCCCTTCCTGACGTCGATTCTCGCCGTGGTTCCGTTGCAGCTGCTCGCGTATCACATCGCGACGCTCAAGGGCACGGACGTCGACCAGCCGCGCAACCTCGCGAAGAGCGTGACCGTCGAGTAAGTTCCGGGGATCAACCTGGGACGAGCGTGCACGAGTCAGACCTCGAAGCGACCAGCCTCGCGGAATCGATCTTTCGCGGCCTGAACCCGGCCCAGCGCGAAGCCGTCGAGACGACCGAGGGACCGCTGCTCGTGCTGGCGGGTGCCGGTTCGGGTAAGACGCGCGTATTGACGGCGCGCATCGCCTATCTGATCGGCGTCTGCGGCATACCCGCCGACCAGATTCTCGCGGTCACGTTCACGAACAAGGCCGCGGGGGAGATGAAGGAGCGCGTCGAAAAGCTGCTCGGACCGGTCGCGAGCGGCATGTCGATCGGCACCTTCCACTCGATCGGTGTCCGGATCCTGCGCCGGGATATCGGGCATCTCGCGCGCAGTCGCGGCTTCGTGATCTACGACGACGCCGATACACTCGGTGTGATCAAGGAGGTACTCAAGAGCGAGGGTCTCGACCCGAAGGTGCACGACCCGAAGCGAATCCGTTGGCAGATCGACCAATGGAAGAATGCCGGGCTGCTACCGCCGGCCGCGGCCGATCGGGCTCGCGACCTCGACGAGGAGATGGTCGCCGGTCTCTACGCGAAATACCAGCGCAAGCTCGCGGACGCCGAAGCGCTCGACTTCGGTGACCTGTTGTTGTTGACGGTCGAGCTCTTCCGCAAGCATCCGCGTGTCCTCGAATACTACCGCCAGAAGTACAGCTACATCCTCGTCGACGAATACCAGGACACGAATGCCGTTCAGTACGGCCTGATCGGCCAGCTCGCTGCGGGCCATCGCAATCTCTGCGTGGTTGGCGACCCCGATCAGTCGATCTACGCATGGCGGGGCGCCGACATCCGCAACATCCTCGACTTCGAGCAGGACTACGCCAGCGCGGGCAGACCCGTCAAGGTCATCAAGCTCGAGCAGAACTATCGATCGACGCAGCCGATCCTCTCGGGTGCGTCGGCGGTCATCTCGAACAACCTCGATCGCAAGGACAAGGACCTCTTCACGGACCGCGACGGCGGCACGCCGATCCGCTTCTTCGAAGGCGAAGACGACCGCGATGAAGCCCGCTTCGTGATCGACAGGATCCTCGCTGCGAATCGAAGCGAGGACCTCTCCTTCAAACACGTTGCGATTCTCTACCGGACGAATGCCCAGTCGCGGGCATTCGAGGAGGAGCTTCTCAAATACGACATCCCCTACACGATCGTCGGGGGTCAGCGATTCTACGAGCGGGCCGAGATCAAGGACATCCTCGCCTATCTGCGTCTGCTCGTGAATCCGAAGGACGATCAGGCCCTGCGTCGGATCGTCAACAAGCCGACGCGCGGAATCGGCAAGGCGAGCTTCGACAAGGTCGAAGGTCTGGCGTCGGCGCGCGGCCTGAATCTGCTCGACGCGATGCGCATCGCCGTCGAGACGAAGCTCGTGGGCCGCTCGGCCAGCAAGATGGCCGCGTTTCTCGACATGCTCGACGGCTTTCGTGCGTCTCCCGAGGGTGGCTTGCCCGTCGGCGGATCACTCGACGGGCTGCCCCTCGACGACCTGATCGCACGTGTCATGGATGGAACGGGGTACATCCGCGCACTCGAGAAGGAAGACACGCCCGAGGCCGAGGCGCGACTCGACAATCTGCGCGAGCTGCTCTCGAGCGCCCGGGATTTTCACGCCGTCAACGAGGACGAGCTCGCGGATGAAGAGCGGAGCGAGCTCGAGCTCTATCTCGATCAGGTCGCGCTGATCTCCGACCTCGACAGCTACGAGGATCGCGAGGACCGCGTCTCGCTCATGACGGTCCATTCGGCCAAGGGGCTCGAATTTCCAGTCGTCTTCCTCGTCGGGATGGAGGAACGGATCTTCCCCCATGCCTCGTCGAGCCGCGACGAAGCGGAACTCGAAGAGGAGCGCCGGCTCTGTTACGTCGCGATGACGCGCGCGATGGAGCATCTCTTCGTGACCTGTGCGGCCGAGCGCTTCCGCTACGGCGATCGCAGCTATCAATCGCCGAGCCGATTCCTGCAGGAGATTCCCGACGAGCTGATCGAGACGCTCGGGACGGCCAGACGCGGTGCGCGAACGCGTGCGGGTGTCGCGACCGGGGACCGCGATCGTTCCCGCTTCGACTATTCCTACGCGCAGGAGGAGGGTGGCGAGGGCGAAGGGGTCGCGATCGGAACGCGCGTTCGCCATCCGGTCTTCGGGCGCGGCGAGGTGCTCGCGGTCGTGGGTACGGATCTCAACCAGAAGCTGCGAATCAAGTTCGAGCGCGCCGGCGTCAAGACGGTGATGGTGCGCTACGCGAATCTCGAGCTCGCCTGAGGGACCGAGCGTGGCGGAGACGACGAGCGCGGGGGTTTCCGAGAAGGTCGAGACGGAGGTCCGCGATGGGACCTTCGTCGTCACGATCGCGCGGCCGGAGGTGCGCAATTGCGTCGATCGGGAGACGGCGCAGGCGTTGGCCGACGCGTTTCGGGCGTTCGAGGCCGACGACCAGCTTCGCGTCGCGATCCTGCAGGGTAAGTCGGGTTGCTTCTGCGCGGGTGCAGACCTCAAGGAGGCGAGCCGCGGTGGGGCGAACGCGAATCGCGTGCTCGCCGACGGCGACGGACCGATGGGCCCGACGCGCATGCAGCTCGACAAGCCCGTGCTCGCCGCGGTCGAGGGCCATGCTGTCGCCGGTGGCCTCGAGCTCGCCCTCTGGTGCGATCTGCGAATCGCGGCCCGCGACGCCGTCTTCGGAGTCTATTGCCGCCGCTGGGGTGTTCCACTCGTCGACGGCGGGACGATTCGGCTGCCACGCCTGATCGGACAGAGCCGCGCGATGGACATGATCCTGACCGGGCGCGGTGTGTCCGGCGAGGAGGCGCTCGGGTCCGGTCTGGTCAACCGGCTCGTCGAGCCGGGGCGCGCGCTCGAGGCGGCGCTCGATCTGGCGCGGGAGCTCGGCGCCTTTCCGCAGCGGTGTCTGCGTTCGGATCGCCGCTCTGCTCTCATTCAGTGGGGTGAGCGCGAAGCGGATGCGCTGCGCCTGGAGACGCGCCTCGGTCTCGACGTGATCGAGAGCGGCGAGACGCGTGCCGGTGCGACGCGCTTCGCGCGTGGCGCGGGTCGCCATGGATCCTTCGACTGACTCGCTGATTGCCGAGCGGGGCTCGACGCGAGGCCCGCTCGGTCGCGTGCGTCGTCTCCCGGACTTTGCCTAACGCAGGAGCTCGCCAGCGTTCACGAGAAGCGTCTCCCCGGTGATCATGCGTGAATGGTCGGAACAAAAGAAGATACAGGCGTTCGCAACGTCGTCGTCCTTGGGAATCTCGCCGAGCGGCATCTTGTCCGTGATCTCGGCGATCACCTCCGACTCGGGAACGCCGCGTCGTTTCGCCTCGCCCGCGACGAAGCCCTCGACGGGTGGACCCCACATCCAGGTCGGGATCACCATGTTTACGCGAATCTTCTTCGGGCCGAGCTCGTGGACCAGGTGGTACATCGCCGACAGCAGCCCACCTTTCGAGGAAGCGTAGGCGAGCTGGGGTGCCATCGGCGGCTTCCACATCGACTGGGATCCGATCAGTACGATCGATCCACCCCCACTCTTCTCCATCGCGGGCGTGACCGCGCGAGCGATGTTCGCGGCGCCGGTCACGTTGATCGCCAGCGTCTTCGTCCAGTCCTCCTCGGCGGTCGACTCGAGATCGCCGAAGACGGTGTCGAGCGCGGCGACCTGCACGACGGCGTCGACGGTGCCGAAGCGCTCCGTGGCCGTATTCGCGAGGGCTTCGCAGCCTGCGGCATCCGTCACGTCGGTCGGAACGGCGAGCACGCGCTCGCCGGTCGGATCGAGACTCTTGGCCTGATCGGCGAGCGCTTCTGCGCGACGCGCGGCGATCACGACGTTCGCTCCGTCGCGCAGGGCGGCGGCGGCCACCTCGCGGCCGAGGCCCGGCCCGACGCCCACGACGATGATGGTCTTTCCTCGAACGAGCATGCTGGCTCCTTTCACCCAGGGTGCATGGCGGGGACGTCCTCGTCGCCCCTTCGAGACTCGGAGGGGATCGCGGACAGCCGCGTCTGTCAATGGACGCTCGCGCGGGACGCGAAGGTCGGAGCCGGAGGGCGGGGCGGGGATTCTCGACAGGCGGTCGTGCGGCGGATAGGGTCCGGCGCGGCGAGGAGGGGTTTGCTCCATGCAGGCCGGGCACCGCGATGGACGCGGAATCGTGCTCGTCTCGGGTGCGACGGGATTGGTCGGTGGTCGGCTGCTACCGGCGCTCGTCGACGGCTGGGCGGGCGTGCGTACCCTCTCGCGCTCCGGTGGCGGCGTGCGGCTGGCGGGAGTCGAGTCGCGTCGTTGGGACGGAGTCGACCCCGGTGTCGACGCATTGGACGACGTCGCCGCGGTCGTTCACCTCGCGGGCGAGCCGATCTTCGGCGGGCTGCCGACGGAACGACGCATGCAGCGCGTGCGTGACAGTCGGATCGAATCGACCCGGCGGATCGTCGACCGCATGCTCGAGCAGGAGCCGGACGAACGGCCGGCTTGCTTCGTCTGTGCCTCGGCCGTCGGCTTCTATGGTGACCGGGGCGAGGCGCTCCTGGCCGAGGAGGCATCGGTCGGAACGGGCTTCCTCGCCGAGGTCTGCCGGGACTGGGAGGCGGAAGCCAGACGGGCGGAGGGCGGTGGCATTCGCGTCGTGCGCCTGCGAATCGGCGTCGTGCTGGCGCGAGAGGGCGGAGCACTCGCACTGATGAAGATCCCGTTCGGTCTCGGCCTCGGCGGTCGCCTGGGGTCGGGTCGACAGTTCTTTCCCTGGATCCACGCAGAAGACCTCGCCCGCGTGATCCTCTGGTCACTCGAGCGGGAGGTCTCGGGGCCGATCAACGCGGTCGCGCCCGAAGCCGTGCGCAATCTCGAGCTGACCGAGCAGCTCGGCCAGGTCCTCGGGCGTCCCACCTGGCTGCCGGTTCCGTCGTTCCTGGTCGAGACGGCACTCGGTCCGCTCGCCGGAGAGCTACTCGGCAGTCGTCGTGTCGTACCCGAGAAGCTCGAGCGCGAGGGCTTCGCGTTCCACTACCCGACGCTCCGCTCGGCACTCGAGGCCGCACTCGCCTGACGCCGTGCCCGATAGGCCGCGGCGAAGTCGGCGCGCGTCGCCTCGGGCAGCGCGACCGGCTCGCCGATCGCGCGTGCACCCCAGACGATGCGGGCGGCGCGTTCGACGAGCTTCGTGAGTGCGAGGGCCTCGCCCGGCGTCGCGCCGACGACGACGAGCCCGTGATTCGCGACGAGCGCGGCGGCCCGGTCGCCCAGGAGATCGGCGACAGCCGGGCCGAGTGTCTCGCTGCCGGTCGCGTGATAGGGCGCGACCAGGACGTCGCCGCCCACGTAGTACTCGAACTCCTCGAGGACACACGGAATCGGCGCCTGCAGGACCGCGAAGATCGAAGCGTGGAGCGCATGCGTATGCACGACGGCCCCGATCTCGGGATACCGCTGTAGGCAGGCCAGGTGGAGGCCGATCTCGGTCGTGGGCGGTCGATCGCCCGCGAGCTGCTCGCCGGTCGGCCGCGTGATGGCGAGATCTTCGACGCGCATCGTCGAATAGGGTGTGGCGGTCGGTGTGAGTACGATCTCGCCCGTCGCCGTACGCGCCGAGACGTTGCCGGCCGTGCCTTCGACGAGCCCCGCGCGCTCGATCTCTCGCACGACTGCGAGGACTTCGTTACCGACGCGATCCCTTTCGAGCGCAGCCGGGTCGTCTTGAGATCCCGCACCGTCGGCCTGCGCGTGCTCGCCTCGGGTCCGGCCGCCCGCTCCGGCCTCCGGCGGGCCCTTCAGCTCGACGGTATTGCCGTCGGGGTCTCGCAGGTAGACCGAGGGACCGAAGCCCGCGGCGCCGTAACGCCGGCCGGTCTCGCTGGCCTCGATACCGAGTCGCTCGAGATGGGCCCGGATCGCCTGCTCGTCGAAAGATTCGAGCGCGAGCGCGAAGTGATCGACGTTATGTCCGTCGACAGCGACCGGTCCGCCACCCGCACGACCGATCGGCGAGGCGATATCGACGAGGTCGATCAATCCGGCACCGGCGCGGAGCTGGACCAGGCCGAGCTCGTCGAGACGTCGCTCGACCTCGCAGCCGAATACGTCGGCATAGAAGCGAATCGAACGCGCCAGGTCGGCGACGCGCAGCACGACGTGGTCGAGAGAGCGAACCCGGATCGAATCCATTCGTGCGGGGCCTCGATTCGAAGAGTCGAAGGAAACGAAAGCAGCCGAACGTCGAGATCCCGCGCCGGGCGCACCGCCGCCTCAGTCGGGGATGCTCTCCGTCGCAAGCGGCGGAGGGGAATGCGTCTCGAGCTTCGAGCGTCGATCGTGTCGTTCGAGCGCGAGCTCGATCAAGCGGTCGAGCAGCTCCGGATAGGGCAGGCCACTCGCCTCCCAGAGCTTCGGGTACATAGAGACATTCGTGAAGCCGGGCAGGCTGTTCAGCTCGTTCACGTAGAAACGACTCGTCTCGCGCTCGACCAGGAAGTCGACGCGGGCCATTCCCTCCGCACCGAGTGCGAGATAAGCCTCGACGGCGACGATACGGATCGCCTCGGCGAGCTCGTCGTCGAGCTCCGCCGGGATGATCAGCTCCGTCGCATCGTCCCGATACTTGGCGTCGTAGTCGTAGAACGCGCCGGATGCGCGAATCTCGCCCACGACCGACGCCTCGGGCGCGTCGTTCCCGAGAACGGCGACCTCGACCTCACGCGCGTCGACCGCCGCCTCGACCAACACCTTGCGGTCGTAGCGTCGAGCATCGGCGATCGCGGCGACGAGCGCGGGGAACGACTCGACGCGCGCGATGCCGATCGAAGAGCCCGAGTTCGCCGGCTTGACGTAGGCGGGCAGGCCGATCTCGGCCTCTGCTCGCTCGGCTGCTTCGTTCAGGCCGTCGCGTTCGAGCTGGGCGCCGCTGAACGCGATCCAGGGCGTGACCGCGATGCCGGCGTGGGCGAGCATCCTCTTCGCGAAATCCTTGTCCATCTGGAGCGCGGAGCTGAGCACTCCGGAGCCGACGTAGGGCAGATCGGCGGATTCGAGCAGCCCCTGGAGCGCACCGTCTTCGCCGCCGCGGCCGTGGATGATCGGAAAGACCACGTCGAGCCGCCGGGGATCCTCACGCCGTGGGGAACCCTTCGGATCCAGCTGCGCCGCGTCGGGCTCGACATCCTGCAAGGCGCTCGCTCCCGCGACCGCCGGCAGGAAGACCTCCGTCTCCCCCAACACGGCTGCGAGGCTGCGGCCGGGCTCGAGCGCCCATTCGTTCGCGTCGGCCAGATGCCAGCCGCCCTCCCGGTCGACGCCGACCAGGGAGATGTCGTATCGCGATCGATCGAGTGCCGCGAGGATCGAGGTTGCCGATACGATCGACACGTCGTGCTCGACCGACTTGCCACCGAAGAGAAGACCGATACGTAGCTTCTCCATGCCACCCCCCGTCGCCATGGACCCCAGCCGTCGGACCCGTCGACCCTTCGGCACCACCGCAAGCGATCGCGTTCGCGCGCGGCGTTCGAGGGAGATGATACGTCGGCGCGCCGGGAGCCGCTCGATTCGACCTCGCTTGACCGTCTGCAGGCGTCTCCGTAAGCTCGCCCCGTGAGCACCTCCGCCTCTTCCCCAAACGAGCTCGGACGCGAGACGCGAACCGAGGGGCCGCGCCCGGTCGGCGACGATGCGTCGCGCGACGCCCGGTCGGCGACCGCGCGTCTCCGGGAAGCCGAGTCCGGGACGGAGCTGTCCGACACGCTTCTGGCCAAGCAGACTGCGCTCTTCGAGCGGCTGCGGAAGGCCGGCCGACTGCTGGTCGCGTTCTCGGGCGGGGTCGACTCGAGCTATCTCGCGTGGGCGGCGAAGCACGTGTTGGGAACGGACTCGCTCTCCGTCACCGCCGTCTCACCCTCCTACCCGGAGAGCCATCGGGCGATGGCCGAGGAGATCGTCGCCCGTTTCGGCCTGCCCCATCGCTTCGTCGACACCTTCGAGATGGAACGCGCCGCCTATCGCGCGAACGAGTCGGATCGTTGTTACCACTGCAAGTCCGAGCTCTTCGAGACGCTCGATCGGATGGCGGTCGAGCTCGGCTTCGAGAGCGTCTCGTACGGCGTCAATACCGACGACACGCAGGACTTCCGTCCCGGCCATCGCGCGGCCGACGAGCACGACGTGCTCGCGCCCTTTCTCGACGTCGGTCTCTCGAAGCAGGAGATCCGAGCCCTTTCGCGGGCGGCCGGCCTGCCGACGGCCGACCTGCCCGCATCGGCCTGCCTCTCCTCGCGGCTGCCCTACGGAACCGAGGTGACGGTCGAACGACTCGCACAGGTCGAGCGGGGTGAGGAAGCACTTCGCGCACTCGGCTTCGAGCAGGTCCGGATGCGCCACCACGGCGAGCTGGCGCGCATCGAGATCGATCCGCTGGAGCTACCGCGGGCGCTCGATCGGGAGATGGCTCTCCGGATCGTCGCCGCGATCAAGCCGCTCGGGTTCCGTTACGTCTCGCTCGACCTCGAGGGCTACCGGACCGGATCGCTGAACGAGGTACTGCAGATCCATCCCGAACCGATTCGATGAGGCGATTCGCGTTCGAAGACCGGCTCGGTCCGCCTGCGCGAGCGGTCGCGGACGCATGCTGACGGCGTTCACGTGCGTCGGTCATCCGCGCGATATGGGGTACGCCCAGGGCGAGGCGCTGCGCTCGTCGATTCGCGCCGAGGCCTCGCGTCTGGGTCTCTCGCTACGACGCTCGAGGTGGCCGACGCTGCGGCCGCTCGCGCATGGGCCGGTTCGGGGTCACGGCGCGGGCCGCGCTCTCCTGCGTCATTTCGCACATCAGGCCGAGAGGCTCGAGGGCATCGCACGCGCCGCCGACCTGCCCTTCGACTCGCTCCTCGCGTTGCATCTTCGCGTGCGTGCGGGGGGTGCGTCGGGTGGTCTGCTGGCGCGTCGGGCGATCCTCCGCGCCGGTCTGTCGGACGTGTTCGCCGAGCAGGAAGCGCCGCGGGCGCCGTCGACGTTCGGGAGGGATCTCGTCCTCGAACGCAGTCTACCCTGCACGCAGTCGGGTGAAGCGGGCTGGCTCCTGCGCGAGAGCGCGCCCGAGGTCGGCTATCGCTCGCTCGAGATCGGCCTTCCGTGGCTGGCTCCGGCGGTCGCCGGCGTCAACGAAGGCGGACTCGCGGTCGTCGGCGGGCCGTTGCTCTGGGGCCGGCCCGACTTCGACGGCGCGCCGCCGAGCTTCCTGCTCGTGCAGGAGTGCCTCGCGCGATTCGAGGATCTCCGGGGCGCACTCGGCTGGTGCGAGCGACGACCCGTCGAAGGCGAGCAGACGCTGCTCCTCGCAGACGCGACTGGCGAGGTGGCGACCGTCGCGATCAGCGGAAACGAGCGGCGCGTCCAGCGCGGCGATGGGGAGCTTCAGCTCGAGGCGGGTGAGCTGGCGAACGACGCCGCGACGGCGAGCACCGAGGCCCTGACGGATCGCGTCTGGCTCGATCCGCGAACGAGCCGTCTCAGGGTTCGAATCGCCGGCGCCCGCGTCGACGCGTCACTCGCATCGTCGGCAGCGAGCGGAAGCGCGGACGCGACGACGAAGCGCCGCTAGCGACGCCGGCGTCCACTCCGTCCCGAACGGCCTCCGGAGCGGCCGTCCGATCGCCCGTTGCCGCGCCCGCCATCTCGAGTACGGTCGTTCCCGGTGCGGTCCCTTTCGCCGCCCCGGCTACCGCCGCGTCCGCGGCCGCCGCGGGATCGCCGTCCGCGCCGCTCGCCGCTTTCCGCGCGTGCGGCGTCCTCTCGGGCGCGTTCCTCTTCGCGCGTTTCCACACGGCCGAACTCGTCGTCGTCACTGCTCGTCGGGTCGACCAGGACCGGCTCGGGAACCGGCCGATCGAGCAGGAAGGCCGTGGCGACGCGGGCGAGCTCGCGCTGGCCGGCCTCGCTCTCTGCCAGGCTGCGCACCGAGGGCAGGATGTCGGCGATCTGCTCCTCGGCCTCGCTCTTCGGGACGCGGGCGAGATCTTCGTCCGTCTTCTCCTTGAGTCGGCTCAGCAACGCGGCGCGATGTTCCCGTTGGCGCTCCTCCTCGGACTTGACGACGCGTCCCGGCTGGCGCGTATCACGCTCGCCGCCGCCTTGCTCCGGCGTCGCGTCGCGCTCCCGCTTGGGCTCCTTCTTGCGCTTCTCGAGGCGGCGGGCGAGGGCGCGCTCCGTCGGCACCTTCTTCTCTTCGATCTCGATGCCGATCACGGTCTGCATGAACTTGAAGTTGCCGATGTCGAGGCCGGAGATGAGCGAAATCGCGACGCCCGACTTTCCGGCGCGGCCCGTCCGGCCCGTACGATGGACGTAGACCTCGGGCGAATCGGAGGTCGTGTAGTTGATGACGTAGGCGAGGTCCGAGATGTCGATGCCACGCGCCGCGACGTCGGTCGCGACGAGGAAACGGAGCTTGCCGGCCTTGATCTTGGCGATCGCCCGCTCGCGGGCGTTCTGAGGCAGATCGCCCGAGATCTGGTCGATGTTGAAGCCGCGTTTCGACAGATAGGCCGTGATGAAGCGAACGTCCGCCTTCGTGTTGCAGAAGATGATCGCGCTCTCGGGATCCTCGTAGGAGAGGATCCGTGCCAGGACGGCCTCCTTGTCCGAGGCGGCGCACACGTAGTAGTAGTGGTCGATCTTCTGCGGACCGCCCTCGGCTTCGATCGTGACGTCTTCGGGATCGGTGAGGAAGAACCGGGAGAGCGAGCGGACCTTCTCGGGCATCGTCGCCGAGAAGAGATGCGACTGCCGTTCTCGCGGCAGATAGCTCGCGATCTCCTTCATGTCCGGCCAGAAGCCGAGCGAGAGCATTTCGTCGGCTTCGTCGAGCACGAGCACCTTGGTCGAATCGAGATCCATCCGTCCGCTCTTCAGATGGTCGAGGATCCGACCCGGCGTGCCGACGACGATGTGCGCGCCTTTGTCGAGCCCTTCGAGCTGCGGGCCGTAGGCGACGCCGCCGTAGATCGGGAGCGTGCGCACGCCGCGATACTGGCCGAGCTGGTCGAGCTCCTTCGCGACCTGGTTGGCCAGCTCGCGCGTCGGCAGCAGGACGATCGCCTGGGTCTCGGCGAGACTCGTGTCGATCGCCTCGACGAGCGGGATACCGAACGCGCCGGTCTTGCCGCTGCCGGTCATGGCCTGGACGATCAGATCGCCGCCCTCGCGCATCCTGGGAATCGCGGCCGTCTGGACTGGCGTCGGCGTATGCCAGCCGAGGTCGCGGATCGAGCGCTGGATGTCGGGCGCTACGTCGGCGAAAAGTTCATTGAGTTCAGTCATATGCGGCCGGCACGCTACCTCTGGGCGGGGCTGTGCGCAATGCGACGCGCGTGCCGTGTGCGCGTGCGTGCTCTGCACGCCCCGCCTGCGACACACGCGAGGCGAGTCGCCCCATCATGCTAAGTTCCGCCGCATGGCGACCCTCGATGCGTCCGATGTGGCCCGCGTGGCGGGGCTCGCGCGCCTGGCGCTCTCCGACGCGGAGACCGAAGCGATGAGCCGCGATCTCGAGAAGATCCTCGAGCACGTCCGCTCGCTCGAGGGCCTCGAGACGGACGCGGTCCAGCCGACCGCACACGGCTTCGACCTCGCGACGCCGACGCGTCCGGACGAGCCGGCTCCGCCGATGGATCCCGAGCTGGCGGTCGCGAACGCGCCCGAGCGCCAGGGCACGGCCTTCCTCGTTCCGAAAGTGCTCGAGGAGGAGGGCTAGCACGTGAGTCGGGCCGAATCGCTCCTGGCAGGCACGCTGGGCGACCAGCGGGCGGGTCTGGATCGCGGTGACGTGAGCGCGTCCGAACTCGTCGACGCGAGTCTGCGCCGCATCGCCGAATGCGAACGCCTCGGCGCGGTCGTCGGCGTTCGTGCGTCGCGCGCGCGGAGCGAAGCGGAGGCCGCGTCGAAGCGGATTGCCGAGGGCCGGCTCCGCTCGCCGATCGATGGCCTGCCGGTCCTGATCAAGGACAACATCGTCCAGCGCGGAGAGATGACGACCTGCGCGTCGCGCATTCTCGAAGGATTCGTGTCGCCCTATGATGCGACCGTGATCGAACGGCTCGAGAACTCGGGCGCCATCATCGTCGGTCGCACGAACATGGACGAGTTTGCGATGGGCTCGTCGACCGAGAACTCGATCTACGGTCCGAGCCGCAATCCCTGGGATCCATCGCGTGCCTGCGGCGGTAGCTCGGGTGGCAGTGCGGCTGCTGTCGCCTCGGGGCTCGTCGCGCTCGCGCTCGGCAGCGACACCGGCGGCTCGATCCGTCAGCCCGCGAGCTTCTGCGGCGTCGTCGGACTCAAGCCCACCTATGGTCGCGTCTCGCGTTGGGGCCTCGTCGCCTTCGCTTCGTCGCTCGATCAGATCGGACCCTTCGGTCGCACCGTCGCCGATTGTGCTTCGGCCCTCGAAATCCTGGCGGGACACGATCCACGCGATTCCACCTCGCTTCCGGAGCCTGCGCCGTCGCTCGCGGCGGCGTTGGATGGCTCGGTCGACGGGTTGACGATCGGTTTGCCTCGTGAGTACTTCGTCGAAGAGGGCGTCGAGAAGGCCGTCCTGTCGCGAGTCCACGAGGCGATCGCGACGCTCGAGGCGGCAGGGGCCCGATTCGAGCCGATCTCGCTGCCGCATACGGCGCACACGATCGCGACCTACTATCTGATCGCGACCGCCGAAGCGTCGAGCAACCTCGCACGATTCGACGGCGTGCGATACGGGCGCCGCGCCGAGAAGGTCGCCGATCTCGAGGATCTCTATCGGCGCTCGCGGTCCGAGGGCTTCGGCGCCGAGGTGAAGCGGCGTATCCTGCTCGGCACCTACGTCCTGTCGGCAGGCTATTACGACGCCTACTACGGCAAGGCCCAACGCGTACGTACGTTGATCCGCCGGGATTTCGACCGCGCGTTCGAGTCTTGCGATGCGATTCTGACGCCGACGACGCCCGAGACCGCGTTCTCGTTGGGAGCCAAGAGCGGTGACCCGCTCTCGATGTACCTGTCCGACGTCTATACGGTCTCGGCGAATCTCGCCGGCTTGCCAGGGCTGTCGCTTCCCTGTGGCCTCGCCGACGGTATGCCCGTCGGTCTCCAGCTGATCGGTCGCAGTCGCGACGAAGCGACGATCCTTCGGATCGGCGACGCCTTCGAACGCAGCACGGACTTCCATCTCGCGCGCCCGCCAGAGGTCGCCTGAATGTCAGAGTGGACCGAGCATTTCTCGCAGCGTTTCGAGATGGTGATCGGACTCGAGGTACACACACACCTCAAGACGGCTTCCAAGCTCTTCAGCCCGGCGCCGGTGCAGTACGGTGCAGAGCCGAACCACTCCGTTCATCCGATCGATCTGGCTCTCCCGGGTGTGCTGCCCGTCCTGAACGAGCGCGTCGTCGAGCTCGCGATCCGGTTGGGTCTCGCGATCCACGCGGACGTGAACGCGCGCTCGATCTTCGCGCGCAAGAACTACTTCTATCCGGATCTGCCGAAGGGCTATCAGATCTCGCAATTCGAAGAGCCCGTCGTCTCCGATGGTTGGCTCGAGATCGAGGGCCCGGCCGACGGGGAATCGAAGCGCATCGGGATCACCCGCGCGCATATCGAGGAGGACGCTGGAAAATCGATTCACGATACCGCCGTCGCAGGCAGCGAGGATTCCTGCATCGATCTGAATCGGGCGGGCGTACCGTTGCTCGAGATCGTCTCCGAGCCGGACCTGCGCGCACCTCGGGAAGCGAGTGCCTATCTGCGCGCGTTGCGATCGATCCTGCGGTACATCGGCGTCTCCGACGCCGACATGGAGAAGGGACAGTTTCGCTGTGACGCGAACGTCTCGATCAGGCCCTGGGGCGAGCGTGCGTTCGGGACGCGAACCGAGATCAAGAACCTGAACTCGTTCGCGCACGTCGAGGACGCGATCGAATCCGAGGCCGTGCGCCAGGCCGAGCTGGTCGAAGACGGGGGGCGGGTCGTGCAGGCGACGATGGGCTACGACCCGGAACGTCGGCGCACGAGCGTGATGCGCCTGAAGGAGAATGCGGACGACTATCGATACTTCCCCGACCCGGATCTGATTCCGCTGCATATCGAGCGCGCGCAGATCGACCGCGTGCGTGCCGAGCTGCCCGAGCTGCCCGAAGAGAAGCGCGCGCGTTTCGTCGCGGAATACGGACTCTCGTCGTACGACGCGGGCGTGCTGACGGCGAGCCGCTCGCTCGCAGACTTCTTCGAGGCGACCACGGGGGCTTGTGAGGCACCCAAGGCCGCTGCGAACTGGATCACGCGCGACGTCTTGCGGGAGCTCAAGGAACGCGACTGCGAGATCGAGGATCTGGCGCTCACGCCGACGATGCTGGCCTCGCTGATTCGACTCGTCGAAGCGGGTCGCTTGACCGCGCGCAATGCAGCGCAGATCTTTCCGGAGCTCGTTGCGAAGGGCGGCGATCCGGAGACGCTGATGAACGAGCGCGGACTCGAGGCGGTCTCCGATACGGGGGCGATCGACGCATTCGTCGACGCAGTCGTGTCTGCGCATCCAGACGTCGTCGAGCAGGTGCGGGGTGGGGACGACAAGCCGCTCAATTTTCTGATGGGGCAGGTCATGAGGGCGAGTCAGGGCAAGGCGGAACCCGGGCAGGTTCGCAAGGCACTGGTGGAGAAGATCCGCAGCTGAGACGAGATCCGCGTCGCGTTCGGCGCTGGCAGGCTCCTCTCGTCTCTTGCTGCGTGCGCTCGCCGGGAATCGAGGGCGGCATGAGAAGTTGGATCCCAAGAATCGCCGTCGGCCTGCTCGTGGTCGCAGCGATCCTGGTTGCGTCCCTCGCATGGCTGCTGCCGCGCCTCGTCGAGACCGACGAGTTTCGCGAGGCGATCGCGGAGCGCGCGGCGCGTGCGCTCGGCGGCTCGCCCGAATGGACGAGTCTCGAGCTGGGGCTCTTTCCGCCGCGCCTCGTGCTCGAGGATCCTGCGCTCATTCGGCCGGCTGATGCGGGTCCGGTCGACGCGACGCGCAGTCCATTGGCAGGGCCCGAGTTGCGGGCGGACTCGCTCGACCTGCGGCTCTCGCCGCTCGCGCTCCTATCGCGTCGCGTGCAGATCGACTCGCTCGTCGTGCAGGGCGCCTCGATCCGGATCGTCAGAACGGCGGCCGGCCTGCTGCTGCCGGTCGCGCCGGGCCGGGCGACGGGCGGCGGGGAGTCGGGGCGAGCCGCCGGGGGTCGCGGCGACGCGGGACGCTTGCGCGGCGAGGAAGCCGCCGGGGTCGGTCGCGATGCTGGACGTTCCGGCGCGAACTTCGATCTGGCGATCGAGCGCCTGGTGCTCTCGGACAGTCGTCTCGTCGTCGTCGACGAGACGCGCTCGCCGACCTCGGTCGTCGCGCTCGCCGAGCTCGGGCTCGAAGCGACCGGTGAAGGGCTCGAAAACCCGCTCGCGCTCACCTTCGCCGCACGGCTCGCGGCGGCGGAGAACGCCGCGTCGGTGCTGGCCGCGCCGGCAGCGCTCGATCCGATCGGTCGGGTTCGTGGCCGTGGGAGCGTCGACCTCTTCACGGCGGGGGCCGGTGCCGTCGACGGCACGGGCGGCCCTGCGTTCGACCTGCAGATCGAGCTCGAGGACGTGCTCCTTCGGCCCCTGGCAGCCTATCTGCCGGTCGATGCACTGGGCGAGTTCGGCTCTCTCTCCACTCCCGAGCCTTCTGTCGCTCCCGGTCGTCCGCCGGCGCCCTCGTTCGCCGGCAAGGCGAGCGGTCGCGTCTCGCTCGCGACCGGACCCGGACGGCCGTTCGCGATCGGTGCGGCGTTGCGCGTCGAGGACTGGATCTCGCGTCTCGCTCGTCTCGATCTGGCTGGAACCCTCGAGCTCGATGTCGAAACGGAAGTTCCCGCGACGTCGCCCCGGACGCCCGACGTGACCGGGTCGGGCCAGATCCCGTTCGAGGTCGCGCTCGATCTCGAGGGTGGCGGCCGCATCCAGGCGAAGGGTCATGTCAGTCGTGCGGGTCTCGCCGGCGCCGTCGCCGAGGTCGTCTTCGACGACGTCGACCTGGCGATCGCGGCACGCCGTCTCCCCGAAGCGACGCGCATCGACGGTCGTCTCGCCGGCACGACGACGCTTCGCTGGGACGGGTCCAGTCGGCTCGAGTCGTTCGGGGCAGATCTAGAAGTCGGGGGCGGGCGACTCGTGCGCGGTGCGCTCGATCTGGCGGGCTCGCTCGACCTCGAGGCGCGCCAGGAAGCGACGCGCTCGGGAGCGGCACCGATCCGCCTGAGCTCCCGGATCCGACTCGAGCCGGAGGGTCGCATCACGCTCGGCGGGACGACGACGCGAGCGGGTGTTGCGGAGCTCGAGGCGACGTTCGATGGCGTTCCGCTCGCGCCGCTACGCGGCTTCCTGCCCGATCCCGAGATCGTGGTCTCGGGGCGCGCCAGCGGAACGGGGCGCCTCTCGGGCGAGCTGATCGACCCGGCTCGAATCGAGCTCGAGGCACGCGTCGAGGCCGGGGCCTTCGAGACGACGGACTACGCCGTGAAGGGTCCCTTCCGCGCGAATGCTGCGGTCGATCGCCCGCTCTCGGCGCCGCGCGGCACGCTCGATCTCGATCTGACATCGGCCGAGGTGGCCTACGGCGATCAGTTCAACAAGGCGGCGGGCACCCGCGCCGCACTCGAGACGCGCTTCGGCCCCGATGAATCCGGTGGCACCGAGTTCGAGAGTCGGCTCGAGCTCCGCGACATCGATGAGATCCTGCTGCAGGGATCGATCGATCCTTCGATCTCGCTCGAGATCACGAGTGACTCGATCGATCTCGAGCGCGCCGCGCCGCTCTTCCCGGCGCTGGCTCGTCTCGCGAGTCGGGGTCGTGCGCGCCTGGCCGGCTTCCGCGTCGAACGGACCGGAGCCGGGGAGGCGAGTCGCAACGAGTTCGGGGGACGCATCGAGCTCACAGGTGTCGAGATCAGCCTGTCCGAGCTCGGCCGGGTGCGACTCGACGGGACGTTGCAGGGCCTCGGAACCGGGATCCGGTCCCAGGATCTGATGGCACGCATCGCGGGAACGACGGTCGCATTCGAGGGCACGATCGAAGATCCACTCGGTGCGCGCCGCTTCGACACGAAGCTCGAGACGCGCGGCGAGTCCGACGTGAATGACCTGCTCTCCGCGCTGACCACGCGCAAGGACACGCTCCTCGGCGCACTCGAATTCGCGGGTCGCCTCGAGGGCGCGCTCGTCGGCGCGGAGACCTCGGGCGGAATAATCGAGGGACTGTCGGGTGAGCTTCGTTTCAGCGTGGGAAAGAAGGCGGGCGGCGTGCTCAGGGGCGGATCGATCCTGAAGGCGATGCTCGACCAGATGCCTCTCTTGCGGGGTGCCGAGTTCTTTTCGCGACCGCTTCGATCCGGCAGGTCGGTCGACGACTATTTCGCCGAACGCTTCGAGCTGCTCGACGGCGACCTCGCGATCTCGCAGGGACGGGTCGATGCGAGGCTGCTGCGGCTCGAGTATCCCGGCTATCAGGTCCGACTGTCCGGTCGTCTGGGCCTGGCAGACCTCGGGCTCGACATGAAGGGAGAGATCCTGCTCGAGGAGGAGCTCGTCTCGGCGCTCGCCGCGGCCTCGGGGATCGACACTTCCTCCGCTCGGCCCGTACCGGTCGAGCTCGCTCGTGTGACCCGGACACTCGACGATCCCAAGCTCAGCATGACGTCACGCACGCTCGCCGCCGTGCCCGAGCTCGTGCTCCAGACGTCGGCCGTCGGCGAGATCGTGGGCGAAATCGAGGACAAGCTCGAGAGAGGCGCCGAGCGACTCGGTCGCGTGCTTCGGGGGGAGGGACGCGGCAGCAATTGACCGGCAGCGCGCGCGCAGCCGAGTCGGTCGTTCCGGCGCGCGATCCATCGCCAAGGCCGATCGAGTGGGCCACGTCACGAGTTTCGCCTTGCACGGCGGCGGGCGAGGTCCCCGTTCTGCGATGCGCCGGGCAAGGACGGGGAGCTCTCAGACTATTCGTCAGGCGGGCCGATACGGCCGGTAGGGAGCTCTGCATGTCCGCCACGATTCTCTGCGTCCACGAAGATCGGAATTTCGCCGAGGTCAACGCCGAAGCGCTCGAGGCCGAGGGCTACGAAGTGTTGAGAGCCCACGACGGGCGTCAGGCCTTCGACCTGCTGCGGAATCGGCAACCCGACTTCATCGTGCTCGACACCTATCTACCGCGTCAGGACGGATTCGAGATTCTCGCGGAGCTCCGAACCTTCGAAGCGCTTCGCGATATCCCCGTCCTGCTCGTGAGCGACACCGAGCCCACGGATGAGATCTACTTTCGGGCGGGTGAGCTCGGCGCGATCGGAGTCGAGCCTGCGCCGATCGCCGCGGATACGCTGGTCGCGCGGATCGCCCCTTTTGCGAAGCCCGCGGAGTCGCTGCCCCAGGCGGTCTCGCACGTGCGGCCGAGCGGTCGGATTCGCGAGGTCCCGATTCCCGAGCTGCTTCAGAATCTTCGACTCGATCGGCATTCCGGCGTGTTGATGCTCGACCACGGCAAGAAGAAGAAGGCGGTCGAGTTTCGCGACGGTTGGCCGGTCTCCGTCAAGTCGAACCTGATCTCGGAGTGTCTCGGCAGCTACCTCGTCGAGACCGGGCGATGTACACGCGAGGAGCTGGCCGAATCGGTCGAACGAATGCGCGCTGGCGAGGGACTGCAGGGACAGATCCTCGTCGCGATGGAAGTGCTCGACGAAGAAGGCATGGTCGAGGTACTCGAAGAACACGCGCTCGAGAAATTCCTCGAGATCTTCGAATGGCGCGACGGTCAGTTCGAGGTGCGCGAGAACGTCCACGTCCAGCGCGGCTCGAGTCTCGGACTCAAGGGCCATCCGGCCAAACTGATCGTGGAGGGCGTGCGGCGTAAGTTTCCCATCAAGCAGATCGATCGTTATTTCGCCGGCCATCCGGCCTCGTTCGCCGTTCCGGATCCCGAAGGCGGCGATCAGATCGGGGAGATCCAGCTCTCCGAGGAGGAGATGGGCTGGGTGCGCGGGCTGAATGGGCGCACGAAGATCTCCGAGATCGCCGCCTCGCCCGAGTGGCTTCGTCGTCTGGCCTTCGGCTTCATCTCGATCGAGTTCTTGCGAGTCGAGACCCGAGCGGGGGACGAAACGAACGCCCGGGATACTGCACACCGTGCGGCGATGGGGAGCGCCGGTGGCAGCGCGGAACGAGACGAGGCTCTCCGTGTCGAGCTGGCGGAGCTGGCGGCTCGCATTCGGGACAAGGATCACTATGGCGTCCTCGACGTGCCCCGCTCGGCGTCCGACGAGGATATTCGGGTCGCGTACGCGTTCTTGGCGAAACGGACCCACCCCGATCGTTTCCATGGCGCGAGCAGCTCCGTGCGTCAGCTCGCGGCCCAGGCCTTCGAACGAATCTCGGAGGCGCATGCCGCGATCGCCACGGCGGACGACCGCAGGCGCTACGCGGAGGAGCTCGAACGCGGACGACGGGTCGACGCGGTCGAAGACGAGGGGCGGCGCGCGCTGCAGGCCGAGACCCAGTTCCAGCGCGGCGAGGCGAAGATGGCGGAGCGCGACTACGAGGCGGCGCTCGTCTGCTTCGGTCGCGCGATGGAGAACTTCCCGAGCGAAGGCGAGTACCGCGCCCACTACGGCTGGTGCCTCTATCTCTGTCATCCCGACAACGACGTGATGCTCGGCGAAGCCCTCGAGCATTGTCGCGAGGGTCTCAAGCTGGCAAAGGATCGGGAGAAGCCCTACCTCTTGCTGGGTCGCCTCTACAAGGCCATGGGTAAGGTCGGCGCCGCCAAGAAGATGTTCTCGCGCGCCGTCGAGATCAAGCCGCAATGTGTCGAGGCGATGCGCGAATTGCGCATCATGAACATGCGACGCGAAAAGGACAAGGGCGTTCTCAAGCGGATCTTCAGGCGCTGATCCGGCTCGCGGCAGCGCGGTAGAGCTACGCGATCCGGCGCGCCGGCGACGGCGAAGATCGATGGAGGCAGGCATGGGGCAGGACGCTGCGAAGGGCGTGACCGGGGAGGAGATCTGGCTCGACGGGAAATTCGTACCCTGGTCCGACGCGAACGTCCATGTCCTCACGCATACGCTCCACTACGGGCTGGGCGTCTTCGAGGGTATCCGATGTTATGCGGGATCCGACGGCCGCTCTGCCGTCTTCCGTCTGCCCGAGCATGTCCGACGGCTCTACGATTCGGCTCGCATCAACCTGATGGAGATTCCGTTCTCGGAGTCCGAGATGGAGGAAGCCATCCTCGAGTCGCTGCGCCGAAATCACCTGACCGAGGGCTATATCCGACCGCTGGTCTTCATCGGCGACGGAGCGATGGGGCTTCATCCGGGGGACAATCCCGTTCGCGTCGCAGTGATCGCCTGGCAATGGGGCAAGTATCTCGGCGATGAAGGCATGGCCCGTGGCATCCGGGCAAAGGTCTCCACGTTTTCGAGACACCACGTCAATGCCAAGATGACGAACGGAAAGACCTGCGGCGACTACGTGAACTCCATTCTCGCCAAACGCGAGGCGCTCCTCGACGGCTTCGACGAAGCGATCATGCTGGATACGCAGGGCCTCGTCTCCGAATGCACGGGCGAGAACATCTTCGTCGTGCGCGATGGTCGTATCAAGACCCCGCCCCTCTACAGCGTGCTGGACGGCATCACGCGTGATTCGATGATCGAGGTGGCCCGGCATGCCGGTTACGCGGTCGAGGAGTCACAGCTCGGGCGCGACGACCTCTACGTGGCCGACGAGATATTCCTCACGGGAACGGCCGCCGAGGTCACGCCGATCCGCGAGGTCGACCATCGCAAGATCGGTGACGGTCGGCGCGGTCCGATCACCGAAGAGCTGCAGACCGCGTTCTTCGATATCGTGACGGGCGCGGATCCCCGTTACGACCACTGGCGGACCTTCCTGTAGCAGGGCTGCGGAAGAGCGTGCGGTAAAGCACGTCCCGTGCGGCCCGGCGGCGCGGATCGCCGACGCCGCTCAGAGACGGTTGAGCCCGTCGAGTGCCGCGATCCGGTAGACCTCGGACATGGTCGGATAGTTGAAGACGGCGCTCAGGACGTGGTCGAGCGTGCCCTGCATGTGGAGCAGCATCATGCCGACGTGGATCTGCTCGCTCGCAGCGACGCCGATCATGTGGACGCCGAGGATGGCTTTCGTATCGCGCCGGAAGATCAGCTTTACGAGACCTTCGTCGCGCACGATCTGTCCGCGTGGTGTCTCGCTCGTGCGTGCGATTCCGATCTCGTAGGGGAGACCCTGTTCGCGACATTGTTCCTCGGTCAGTCCGACGGAGGAGAGTTCGGGAATCGTGAAGATCGCCATCGGCAGCTCTGCCGGCGGCGGGAGTCGCTCGCCGGCCGCGTGCAGTACCGCGAGTCGACCCTGATGCATGCTGGTCGAGGCGAGTGCCGGGAAGCCGATCACGTCACCGATCGCGTAGATGTTGTCGACGGCAGTCCGGTACGACTCGTCGACCTTGATCAGACCGGTTCCGTCGACTGGAATGCCGATGCGGTCGAGATCGAGCGAGGACGTGTTCGATTCCCGCCCGGCCGCGACCAGCACCCGCTCCGCGCGGACGGTGCGTCCACTCGCGAGCGATACGACGCCTTCGCGAATCCGTTTATGCTCCTCGATCCGGACACCGCTGATCTCTTCCGACTGCATCACCGAGATGCCCTTGCTGCGCATCGAATGGCAGAACGTGTCGAGGATGTCGTGATCGAGGAATCGGAGCAGCTTCTCACGACGGTCGACGATCGTGATTCGAGTCCCGAGTGCGGCGAAGAT
The DNA here is from genome assembly GCA_965223565.1 of Myxococcota bacterium. Lineage (GTDB taxonomy): Bacteria > Myxococcota_A > UBA9160 > UBA9160 > UBA4427 > UBA4427. The sequence continues at coordinate 227,958 of CBDCWV010000018.1, forward strand.
CGTCGCGTATTCGCAGCCGATCACTCCGCTCCCCAGCACGGCGAGACTCCTGGGAATCGTGTCGAGCTGGAGCAGCGAGTCGCTGTCGACGATCACGTGATCGTCGATCTGCATCTCCTTCGGGCGTCGCGGTCGGCTACCGGTCGCGATCACGATATGCTCGGCGTCCACGATCTCTTCGCCGTCGCGATGGGCTACGCGCAAGCGGTGTTCGTCGACGAAGGAGGCGGAGCCCGTCAGGACTTCGATCTTGTTGCGATCGAAGAAGGAGCGGATCGTCTGCTGGTGGTGTGCGATCAGCGTGTCACGCGGGCCGCGGAGATCCTGGATCGCGAGCGGACGCATGTGGGTCGCGTGGACACCGAGCTGTGCCGCACGGCGGCTGTTGACCAGCTCGAGGACCGTGTGGCGGAGCGCCTTGCTGGGCAGCGTGCCCGTGCGCACGCAGGCGCCTCCGAGCATCAATCCCTTCTCGATGACGCCGACGCGGAGGCCGAGCTTGGCGCCCTGCAATGCTGCCGACCAGCCCGCCGGTCCAGCTCCGATGACGAGCAGGTCGAAACGCATTTCCATCCTTCCCGGCTCGGCGTCGTCTCTCGTCGTCGCGACGCGGACGCCTTCCGATCCCATCGGAATCGCTGCCGTACGGCTTGACGAACGCGGAACGAATTTCGCGCGGAGAGCCGTCGAGCTCGCGACGTGCGCGCGTCGCGCGCGAGGGAGGGCGCCGGGTGGCTAGGCGCGGGGCGCCTCAGTTGAGTCGACGCGATCGCAGGTAGACCCCATCGCGAAGCTCGTCGAAAAACTGGTCGAGCAGGGGGTGTTCGATCGGGTCTGGGTCGGGATCTCGCTCCAGATGTCGCTCGGCGACGTAGGTCATATGCGAGGCAGCGTGCACGAGCACGTGGTACCAGGGCGCGTCGCGGGGCGGACGCGAGCGCGCGACCTGTTCGTACCAGTCGTCGCTGCCGCTGAAGACCGGATCGACGTCGACGACGACGCCGCGATAGCCGAAGCGATTGTGGACGATGATTTCGCCCGGTCCGAAGCGGGCAGCAGAGCGCTCGGCCGGCATGCAATCCCCCCGGGTAGATTCAATTCGCGTGCTCGTGCAATCGAGAGCAGACCACGCCCGAAGATACCATTTGCATTTGACTCACGATGTATCACAATCGAGTACATGGACTCACACACGACCGATTCCGACCCCTGTTTTCGTCAGCGCCCGAACGACCCGGGCCGAGGCCGCGGCGCACGCGCCGGCAGTCGCAAGCGCGGTCGCCATCGCGGCCACCGCGCGCGCAAGGAGAAGATCCTTCACACGCGGGTCTCGGAGCAGCTCTCCGAGGACATCCGGGCCTTCGCGGACGAATTGCGGGTGCCCGCCTCGAATCTGGTTCGGAACGTGCTCGAAGAGGTCTTCACGATCGTCGATTCCGTGTCGGATGACATGGGCCACCTGATGGACGACGTGATCGAGGAGGCCGAGGGCGTTCGCGAACGCATCCGCCGTCAGGCGAGGGCGCGGCGGTCGCGTACGCGCGGAGGGCGGCGCGAACGCAGACGAGCTTCGGGCCGGATCGATCCGGACGCAGAGGACGATTTCGAATCCGAGTTTCGCCGAGACGAACGCGCGGAAGCGGCAGATGCGGCGCGATCGAGCGTACGGACGCAGGCCCGGGACGCCGGCGACCCGACCGACGAGGCGGCCGCGGCAAAGCCCTCCACGGCCGAGCTCTTTCCGGAGATCCTCGGTTGGCAGCCCCTGATTCTCAATCGTGCCGCCGAGTGCGGACGCTGCGGCTCGGCGATCGCGTCGGGTGAGAGCGGCTTCCTCGGCGTCGGAGCGGCAGGACTCACGACGACCACGCTTTGTGGCCCCTGTGCGGGCGGTCGCGGCTAGCGGCCCGACCCCTGGCCCTGGCGCCGCCGCCGGAGCAGCTCAGCCGAGGACGAACGCGTTGACGGCTTCCGCGAAGGCGTCGGGATTATCGGTCGCGACGGAGTGCGCAGCCTGCGGAACGACCGCCAGACGCCCGTTCTGCAGCACGTCGTCCACCATCCGATCGGCGACGTCGGCCGAGAGGACGTCGGAGGCGGCACCACGTACGACGAGCGTGGGACAGGACAGCTTGGCCAGGGCCTCCCACGCGAGCTGGGCGAACGCCTCTTCCGCTCGCCGAGCTGCGTCGTCGTCGGGACGCGAGCCGCGCAGCTTCGGATCCATCTTCAGCTCGAAGAGGCCATCGTCGCGCTCGCGCAAGCCATGAAGCGCCATGCGCTCGAGTGCGTCGGGTCGGCCGGCGGGATAGTTGAGCGACAACATGCGCGTGTACTCCTCCCGGCTCGAGAAGATCGGCGCCTGCTGTTCGGCCATCTCCTGCCCGATGCGCGCGATTCCGCGGGGATCGAGCTCGGGGGCGATATCGACCAGGACGAGACCGGCGAGTCGCTCGGGATGGCGGCTGGCAAAGGCCATCGAGACGCGTCCGCCCATGGAGAACCCGACTAGCACGAGGCGCTCGATCCCGAAATGGGCCAGCACGGCTTCCAGGTCGTCCGCCATGGCGTCCGAGTCGTAACGGCCTTCCGGATCCCAATCGGAATCGCCGTGGCCGCGCTGGTCGACCGCCAGCACGCGGTAGTGCGGCGCGACGTGCGGCACGAAATCGTCCCAGAGATGAGCCTCGTTCCCGTGTCCATGCAGCAGGACCATCGGGACGCCCTCGCGGCTCCACTCGAGGACGTGGAGTCGGAGTCCGTCGCTGGCCTCGACCCGGTGGCTGATCGCTTCCATGGGCCGCAGCATATCATTCCCGCCTCGGATCGGGCCGTCGCGCCCCGCAGCCGTCAGAATCGCGCGCGGGCGCCGAAACGGATGTTGCGACCGGGGAGCAGGACCTCGTCCTTGTTGAAGGAGACGTGATTTCGCCCGCGAACGTCTGTCAGATTGCGGGCGACGACGCTCAGCTCGAGCGGCGCACCTTCGAAGAGGGCGAGGCGATAGCTGAGGCTGGCATTCAGGTACGTGAAGCCGTTGGTGGCACGCTCGAAGTCGCCGATCGCCTGCTGTGCCTCCGTGCGAAGGAAGCCGACCCGTGCCGAGAGGTCCTCGCTCTCGAAGTAGGCGCCGAGGCCCCATCGGATCGGGACGATCCGGGGAACCTCGTTGCGGCCACCGGCGCCGATGGCATCGAAGCGCGCACGCACGTAGTCGAAGCGACCGTCGAGTCCGAGCGATCCGCAGTCGAGCTGGAGGAGATCGATCTCGCCGGCGAGCTCGGTTCCGAGAAAGGTCGCGTCTCGATTGCGATAGCGAATCAGCTCGAGTGCATCGGGTCCGGCTGCGACGGGGTTGCCGTCTTCGTCGACGAGCTCGCCGGTCGCGTTCGCGAAGATGAAGTCTTCGTAGCGCGTCGCGAAGCCGGACCATTCGATGCGACCCCGCTCCGTCGTGAATCCGATGCGGAACTCGCCCGTATAGGAGGTCTCCTCGTCGAGGTCGGGTGAGCCGATCTCGAAGGTCTGGGTGGCCTCGTGGGGGCCGCGTGCGAAGAGCTCGACCTGAGCGGGTGCCCGTTGGCCGATCGAGGTCGTGAGACCGATCGTCAATCCGGACAATGGCTTTGCAACGAGTCCGATCGAGCCCGAGAGGGGGACGAAGTCGAGATCGCGGTGCCGGCCCGTGAGGTCGCTGCCCTGGACTCGCGTATGCTCGACGCGGAAGCCGGTCTCGAGCGTGAGCTCATCCCGAAGCGTTCGTTCCTCGAAGACGTAGAGCGCGGTCGTGCTGGTTTCGGCCGGGGCCAGGAATTCGGCGGCCTCGCCCTCCGCTCTGAAGTCGCGGTGGCGTCCATGCAGGCCGATCGCGCCGGTGAACCCCAGGATCTCGTCGTGGAGCGCTTCGACGCGGCCCTCGAACTCCTCGTTTCGGTAGGTCTGTCCGACCTCGCCGCCTGCGATCTCGTCGTGCTCGTAGTCGGAGTAGACACCGCGCACGCGGACCGAGCGCAGTCCCGGGAGGAGCTCCTCCAGATCGGCCTCGAACCGGAAACGATCCGTGTGCATATCGATCTCGACGGGCTCACCGTCCTCGGGAATGCCGTAGACGTTCTCCGCGCGTGTGTAGGCGACGCCGATTCGACCGGCCGACCCGAAATAGCTACCGCCCAGCGAACCCATCCAGGATTCGATACCCGTTCCGCTCTGGATGCGCGGTCGATCGTCGTTCGGAATCGCGTAGTCGTTCGCGCGTCGGAACAGTCCGTCGGCATGCCAGGCGAAAGGACCGGTCGTCCCGTCGAGGCTCGCGGCGAGATCGCGTTCGTTCGCGAGCAGGCCGATACCACCGAAGACCTCGCCGCGGAGCCCGGCCTCGCCCTTTCGATCGGGAATCCGATTCGTGATCACGTTCACGACTCCCGCCGATGCGCCGCCGCCATAGCGGAGCGTCGCGGCACCGCGGACGACCTCGACACGGCGGGCGGCGAGCGGATTGACGGGAACGGCGTGATCCGGGCTCTCGCGCGACACGTCCTGCGTCCGGAGTCCGTCCTCGAGCACCTCCGTTCGGTAGGCATCTTGCCCGCGAACGACGGGTCGGCTCGCGCCTGCGGAAAAGCCCGTGCTCGTGATGCCGGGGACATGGCTGAGCGTCTCTCCGAGGGTCGAGCCGAGGTGTTCCAGCAGCTCCCGTCGATCGACACGCTCGACGGGCACGGCGAGCTCGTCGCGATCGTGCGCGAGCGGGGTCGCCGTGACGACGATCGTCTCGTGGATCGGATGTCGATCGTCCTCGTGCTTGTGCTCGTGCGCATGGCCGCCCGGGTCGGTGCTGGCTTCTGACGCATCGCGGGTGGACTCTTCGGCGGCGAACGCACCTGGCGGAGGCAGCACGAGCACGAAGATCAGACTCGAGAGCAGGGCGGTCGGGCGGGCGCCGGAGCGCCACGTATTCGGTGAATCGTACATGGTAGGTCCCTCGTCCGATCGGCGGATGTGCTCCGCCGAACGGGGGGCGATCGACGTCGGGCGGCGAAACGCCATGGCCCCCATGGATCGCTTCCTCCCGCGTTCGAGTCGCGTGGAATGCGAATGGGGCAAGCGGCGTTCAGATCGGGGTCGATCGCACGGAATGAAATCGATGCAGACCCGTACCGCTACCGCTGCGTCGGGCACGCGGTAGCTACGGGCGGTCGCTGCTACTCAGACGAGCAGAGTGGGTGGGCCGCGCGCCGGTGCGCATCCGAGATGGTCTGCGGGCTCGAGCAGCTCGGACTGACGCGTTCGTTCCCGGCGGCGGGCGACCGGCGGATGGATCTGGCGACCGATCGACGTCCCGGGAGTCTCGTCGAACGATGTCGCGCGGCAGATCAGACAGCGCTCGGCTGCGACCGACGGACGCGAGGAGTGCTCTCGGTGGTGCTGGTCGTCGCTCGAGAGCTGCGCGACGGCTTTCGAGACGGGCGCGACCGTTTCGCTCGAGCGTGTCGCGCTCGCGGTCGACTCGGAGAGGTCGTCCGCTTCCCGCTCTTCCTGCGCAGCAAGCTCGGTGTGCGAATCGAGATGAACGTGTGGCGTCCAGGAGGCGACGAGTGCCACCAAGCCGAGGAGCGCGACGAGTCTGCGTTCGAGGGACGCGTTTCGCACGAACGCGTTAGCTAGCACAACCGATCGCGGTACCGCTAGAAACGTTTGGCGCCGGGCTCGGGCAGGGCGATTCGCGGCGTGTCCGGATCCGCTCGATAGAGAACGACCGTGTGTCCGACGAGGCCGCAAAGCTCCGCGGAGGTTGCCTCGGCGAGCTCGCGTGCCGCTCGCTTCTTGTCGGCCGGTTGGCGCAGCCGGACCTTGACCAGCTCGTGGCTCGCGAGTGCCTCGTCGAGGGCGCTCCGAACCGCCTCGCTGACGCCTGCTTCACCGACGAAGACGATCGGCTTGAGAGCGTGGGCGAGGGCACGCAGGTGTCGTCGCTGGGCGCCGGTCAGGCCTTTCGGAGTCGCTCGCTGGCCCACTTCGAACCTCTTTCGTCCTCCGACCCATGTCGGCTGCGTCCGAAGCGGGACCCTAGCCCAGCCGATTCCGACCCGATCGGCGCGGGGACGACTCACGCGACTCAGAACGTCGCGCGAGGGCTCAGGGCTGTCGTCGTGCCTGCCGATAGGCAGGGCGATGGCGGAGAAGAAGCCGATACCGTTGGTGGGGCGCCTGGCGATCCAGCTCAAGATGTTGACCGCGGAAGAGGTCGACCGGGCGATCGCCGAGAGCGTTTCGTCTGGAAATCCGAGGCTGGCGCAGGTCTTCCTGCAGATGAAGCTGCTCGATCGCGACCAGATCGGCAAGCTCCAGCAGGTCCAGCAGGACCTGGTCGAGAAGCACCGCGCCAAGAAGGCCGCGACGGCTGGCGCCGCTGGGAGCGGTGGTGGTAACGCGGCCAGCACGCGTGCGACCGAGCGTCCCACGACCTCGGCGCGTCCCTCGGCGCACGCCGACGGGCGTGGCGCGCCGGCGGCGGGCGTTCACGCCGCGGCCGAGCAAGCGGCGATGGGGGCCGCGCCGATCAAGAGTCGCGACGTGGCCGAGCTGCATCAGGCACCGCAGCCCTCGGCGCACGCCGAGTCGCCCGCCTCGCCGCCGCCGACCCCCGCGCCTTCGCAAGCGGCGAGCCCCGACGCCGCCGCTGGCGCCCAGGCGACGGAGCGCCAGCCGAGCGTTCCCGCGATCGCCACAGAGGAGGTCGACTACTCCCTCGAGCTGCCGCTTCCCGAGCCGCAGCCTGCCGATCGAGAACGGCTCGAGTCGATCCTGGCCGCGGGTATCGAGGCCAAGGCCTCGGATATCCACCTTCATGCGGGTGGCGCCCTGAAACGTCGCGTGAATGGAGATCTGCTCGTAACCGAAGAGGCGATCGATCCCGCACAGGTCGAGCGTATGGTCGTCGCGTCGCTCACGCCGACACAAAGGGGTGTACTTCGCGATCGGGGCGAGCTCGACTTCTGCTTCGACCTACCGGGCATCGGTCGTTTTCGGGCCAATGCCTACCGGCAGCAACGCGGACTCGACGCCGTATTCCGCACGATTCCCGACAAGCCCCCGACGATCGAAGCGCTCGGGCTCCCCGAGGATCTGAAGAAATACACCGACTTCCATCAGGGCATGGTCCTGATCACCGGTCCAGCCGGTTGCGGCAAGTCGTCGACACTCGCCGCGCTGGTCAATCACATCAACGAGCATCGCGACGACCATATCCTGACGGTCGAGGATCCGATCGAGATCATCCATCCGTCGAAGCGCTGCCTCGTGAACCAACGTCATGTCGGACATCACACGACGAGCTTCCCGCGCGCGCTGCGTGGCGCGCTGCGTGAGGATCCGGACATCATCGTGATCGGCGAGCTGCGCGATCTCGAGACGATCAGCCTGGCGATGACCGCGGCCGAGACGGGCCATTTCGTGCTGGCGACCCTGCATACGGCGAACGCCGTGCGGACGGTCAATCGCATGATCGGTGCATTTCCTTCGAACGAGCAGGATCAGGTTCGCGCGATGCTCTCCGAATCGCTGCGGGCGGTCATCTCGCAGCGACTCGTACCGCGGGCCGACGGTGACGGCCGAATTCCCGCGCTCGAGATGCTCGTGATCAACCGCGCGATCGGTAATCTGATCCGCGACGAGAAGACGGTGCAGATCCGCTCTTCCATGCAGACGGGCAAGGCGCACGGCATGTACCTGCTCGAACAGACGCTCAATGAGTACGTAGCGGCGGGCAAGATCACCCGCGAAGCCGCACTCGCCGTCGCCGAAGAAAAGAAGCTGATCACCGCCGGCGCCTGAGTCGCGGGGCCGGGTCGCGCATACGCGAACGATCGATCGACCAGTCATCGGGGAATCACAGTGGCCGCAATCGACCCTCTGCTCGTCCATCTCAAGGAAAACGACGGTTCCGACCTCCATCTGGTCGCCGGTCAGCCACCGCGATTCCGTTCGAAGGGCGCCGTACGCATCATCGAGGGGGAGCCGCCGCAGAGCGACGAGACGCTGCGCGCCATGATGCAGGAGATCGCTTCGGCCCGTAACTGGGACGAATACGAGACGACCGGCGATCTCGACTTCGCCTTCAGTCTCGATGGCGTCGCTCGCTTTCGCGCCAACTACTTCGTACAACAGACGGGCGCTGCCTGCGTCTTCCGCATCATTCCAGAGGAGATCATCTCACTCGAGGACCTGAATCTGTCGCAGGCGATCTGCGATCTCGCCGACCTCGACGAGGGTCTCGTGCTCGTGACGGGCCCGACCGGATCGGGCAAGTCGACGACGCTCGCCGCGATCATCGACAAGATCAACAAGACCTACGCCAAGCACGTCGTCACGATCGAAGACCCGGTCGAGTTCGTCCATCAGAATCGCAATTCGCTCTTCTCCCATCGCGAGGTCGGTCTCCATACGCAGGGCTTCGGTCCCGCACTCAAGTCCGCGATCCGTCAGGATGCGGACGTGATCCTCGTCGGGGAGATGCGTGAGATGGAGACGATCAGTCTCGCGATCACGGCGGCCGAGATGGGAATGCTCGTATTCGGCACGCTCCACACGAACAACGCGGCCAAGACGATCGATCGGATCGTCGACGCCTTTCCGGCGGAAGAGCAGAACATGGTTCGACTCTCGCTATCCGAATCGCTCGCGGGGATCGTCTCCCAGCTGTTGATTCCGCGCGCGGACAAAGGGGGCCGGATCGCAGCGAACGAGATCCTGCTCAAGACGGCGGGGCTTCCCAACATCATTCGCGAGGGCAATACGCCGATGCTCGGACAGATCATCGCGGCCGGGAAGAGCCAGGGCATGCAGGCAATGGACGATGTCCTCTTCGCTTACGCGAAGGAGGGGAAGATCACGGCGCACGATGCCTATATGAAGGCGGCGGAGAAGTCGCGCTTCGAGCCGCTGCTCCGATCCGAAGGCGAAGAGCCACCGACCGCCGGTTGAGAGACCCCGCAGGCAGACCGGCCGCGATCGCGCGAGTGTGAATCGATGCGTGTGAGGCGAACCGATTCATGTGTCGCATTCCGCGATTCCGTCACATTCGAGGAGCACGTGCGCACGTGACGAGGTCGATCACGAGCGCAATCAAGGGGCGACCCTGCTAAACCTCCGCCGAAGCGCGGGGTGCCCGGTTCGTGCGACGAGTTCGAGAAAGCGTCGAAGAAGCGTTTGCGAGCTGGGCAGGCGTCGTATTGCGCCATCGGTGGCTCGTGATCGGCGTGATGCTCGTCGGCGCGTCGGCACTCGCGACGCGGATCCCGCTACTCGAGATCGAGACCTTGAGCGATGACTACCTGCTCGAGAGCGATCCGGAGAAGATCGCCTACGACGCGTTTCGCGATCAGTACGGACGTGACCAGCTGATCTTCGTCGTCGTCGAGCCGCGCGAGGTCTTCTCGTTCGAATTCCTCGATTGGCTCGAAGTGCTGCACGACGATCTCGAGCGGAACCTTCCCCATCTCGACGAGGTGACGAGCCTCGTCAACGTGCGATCGATCTACTCGCGTCCGCATCCGGAGTCGGGGACCGAGCTGGTCGTGGACGACCTGCTCGAGCGCCGCCCGAAGGACGCGGCCGGTCTCGCCGCACTGCGCGAGCGTGTGCTCGCGACGCCTTCCTATATCGACTCGATGATTTCGGCGGATGGCCGCGTGACAGCACTTCAGGTGAAGTCCTTCGCCTATTCGGAGTCGGACGTCTCGCGCGATGCCGAGACCGACGCGGATCGAATGAGCGGATTCGGGGACGTTCCGGACGCCGGGCCGCGTCGATTCCTGACCGCACGGGAGAACACCGAGTTCAGCCGTGCCCTGCTCGAGGTCGTCGATCGCCATCGGCGCGACGACATCGTCATCCACGTGACCGGGCAGCCGCTCGTCGCCTATGCGCTCACCCGGTCGATGGCCCAGGATCTGCCTCGGATCTTCGGCTTTGCGCTCGCGCTCGTCGGAATCCTGGTCGTCTTGCTCTTCAGGCGATTGTCCCCGCTGCTGCTGTCGGCGACCGTGGTCCTGCTCTCCCTGGTCTCGACCCTGGGCCTCTCGCAGCTCGCGGGCTTCGCAATCGGATTGCCGAGCCAGATCCTGCCTTCGTTCATGCTGGCGCTCAGCGTCGGCTACGTCGTGCACCTGCTCACGATCTACTTTCGCGCCCTGCCGGAGCGTCGAGGCGATCGCGCGGGAGCGCTCGAAGACGCACTGCGTCACGTCGGATTGCCGATCCTGATGACCGCCTTGACGACGATCGCGGGTCTCGTCTCGTTCGTCTCGGCCAATCTCGATCAGGCCTACCAGCTCGGCATGATGGGTGCGATCGGCGTGGCGATGACCTTTCTCTTTGCGGTCGGATTCGTGCCGGCCGTACTCGGCGTGCTGCCCGCGCGGGATGGACGTGCACTCTCGGGGCTCGAGGGTGGCAGCCGGCTGCTCGCCGCGTGTGCGCGGATCTCGATCCGGCATCCGAAGAAGCTCGTCGCGGCCGCGGGGCTCCTCGCGATCGGGTCGCTCGCCCTGTTGCCGCAGCTCGACTACTCGGCCGATCCGATGGCCTACTTCCCCGAAGACCACTGGCTGCGTACGGGCACGTACTTCACGGACGAGCGCATGGGCGGCATGCAATCACTCGAGGTCGTCGTCGATACGAAACGAGAGAACGGGTTGCACGAGGTCGACGTGCTCGACCGGCTCGAGAGCATGGACGCGCTGGTCGCGACGCTTCGCGACGAAGGGGAGCGCGTCACGCGGACGTGGTCGATGTTGCAGGTCTTGAAGGAGACGCATCAGGCACTCAACGACGGACGACCCGAGTACTACGCCATCCCGCGCGATCGTGATCTGATCGCTCAGGAGCTACTGCTCTTCGAGAACAGTGGCGCCGACGATCTCGAGTCCTTCGTCGATACCGAATTCAGTCAGGCGCGCGTCAGCATCCTCACCGCCTGGGAGGACGGTGTCGAGAAGCAGCGCTTTATCGAACGCGTGGCCGACCGGATCGAGGCGACGATGGGTGACCAGGCCGAGGTCTGGCTGACAGGGGGCGTGAAGATGATCTCACGCGCAGCGTCGGCCAGCTCGGAGACCTTCCTCAGGAGCTATTCGCTCGCGCTCGGACTGATCACGCCTCTCATGATCCTGCTGATCGGCAGTCTGCGTGCGGGTCTCGTCAGTATGGTGCCGAACCTGATCCCGATCTTCTCCGCGCTCGCCCTGATGGTCGTCGTCGGAGTCGAGCTCGACATGTTCACGATTCTCGGCGCCTGTATCGCGATCGGTCTCGCCGTCGACGACAGCATCCACTTCATCACGGGCTTCCGGCGCCAGCTGGTGCTCACGGGTGATCCCGAGCGCGCGATCGAGATCACGATGGAGTCGACCGGTCGCGCGTTGCTCTTCACCTCCGTCGTGCTGGTTGCGGGCTTCAGCGTGCTGGGGTTCTCCTCGATGGCCAACCTCGGCTATCTCGGTCTGACGACGGCCTTCGCGATCGGCATGGCCTTCCTGCTCGACGTCACCGTCACGCCAGCCCTGCTCCTGCTGACGCATCGCAAGGTCGGAACGGCCGTCCAGCCGGACGGGTCCAGCGCCTCCGGGGAGTCGGCTGGGACGCGAGAGCACGACGCAGGACCCGCGGGTCGCAGCCCCGTCGCGGGCGCCTCGGCGATCGATCGATGCGCACGCTCCGGACGATTGGGAAGCTGACGATTCGCGTGCGAGAATGCGGGCGGGGTGGTCGGGGTGGGTGGTGGACGCACGACGCGAGGAATGCTCGATGCTGGATCATGCTGCTGCTCTTCTCTCTCGGATGTTCTCGATTGCGACCGCTCGCTCCACTTGCTCCGCCTGTCTCGTGGGCGTGATCGCCTTCGGCTCGGCCAGCCTGCTGGCCTCCTCGGCGGCGGCGCTCGAGGGAATCGACCTGAGCCGGCCGGCCGAGCCGGTCGCGGAGGGTGCTTGCTCACGGCTCGCTGCGATCAAATATCCCTTTCTCGGTTGCGGCGCGAACGGCGAGATCGTGTCACCCGACGCCGATGCGACGTGGGAGAACAGTCGCAGAATCCCGCTGATGAGCGATTGGACCGAGGGCGATGGCGCGTTCGGTCCCGACCTCAACACCGACATGGATTGATTCGAGCCCTGGCGGGATCGGAGCGCGGGCGGGCGATCGCGGCATGAAACGCGACGCGCCCGCCACCCATCGCAATCGCGAGCCGATTCTCGAGGTGCTGGCGCGTTGGCTGGACGAGCCCGCTCGCGTTCTGGAGATCGCGAGCGGGACGGGACAACACGCCGTCCATTTCGCGCGAAATCTGCCGCTCGTCGATTGGCAACCGACGGAGTACGACGAAGCCGGGCGGGCGTCGATCGCCGCCTGGCGATCGGAGGCCGGACTGCCGAACCTGCTTCCGCCGCTCGCCCTCGATGCCGCCGACTTGGATTGGTCGTTCGAAGATTCCGATGCGAAGCCTCCCTTCGACGCGGTCTTCAATTCGAACCTGATCCATATCGCGCCCTGGCCGGTCGCTCTCGGGCTCTTCGCTGGAGTGGGCCGTGTGCTGCGTCGCGGTGGCTGTCTCTTTCTCTATGGCCCGTTTCGGATCGGGGGGGTGCACACGGCGCCGAGCAACGCGGAATTCGATCGGGGATTGCGTGAGCGGGATCCACGTTGGGGCGTACGCGAGCTCGAGCGCGTGGTCGAATCGGCGGAAGCCCAGGGTCTCGCCTGGGCCGAGACGAACGATCTGCCTGCGAACAACAAGCTCGTCGTCTTTCGTCGCGAGGGCTGATTCGGTACGGGGGTGAGCGGTCGGGATCGCGCCGCGCGCGGCACGTGGGCTCGAGCCGGTCAGCTCGGCGCGTCGGATTCACCGACGGTGCCCGTTGCCCAGCCACGCTGGATCGGTCCGTCCGAGCGCCAGATATAACACGCGTCGGTATTTCCTCCGAGCGACGAGACGGCGGGGCGCTCGGTCGGGCTGCCATCGTCCTCGCGTTCGCGTGCCTCGAAATACGCGTCCATCATGGCGGCGGTGATCTGGAGAAAGCCCGGCGCGAATTGCAGCAGATTGTCACGCACGGCCGCGAGCTCCGGATCGTCCCCGAGCAAGCCGAAGACCCGGCCCGCCATGCCCGGGATGAGCCGAACGCCCTGAAGCGGCTCGATCCGCTCGCCGTGGTCCCGCCACTCGGCCCGGCCGACCGTTCGTGCGTTGCGGCGCCGCTCGCACACGTCGAGTCGATCGATCGTGAAACGTTTGCGGTCGATCGAGGCAATGGTCCTGACCTCGTGAGAGAGCGCGAGTCGCTCCGTGACCCGGTCGCCAGCCGCGAGGGGACGGGTATGCGTGTCGGCGAGCTGGATCACGACGTCCGTCGAGGTCGGGTCGCGGTCGAACCCGTCGACGAAGACGCTTCGCCGGTAGAAGCGGTCGCCGATCGCGTGATGTGTCCCCTCCCGGTCCGCGCGCGATCGTTCGAGCTCGACTGCTCGTGGCACCGCCGACGACATCAGCTGAAAGAGCGTGAGCAGATGCGAGCAGCCCAGTCGACCGCCGAAGGTCTTCGCGAGCTTCTTCGGGAACGCCGCGTCGAGCGACTCACCGACCAGCGCCTGCAGTCGCGGGGCCGGATCGCGGCAACACTCGCCACCGCTGGCCGCCGAGCGCTCGACGGCCACGAAAGGTTGCTCGACCCTGAGCGACTCGATCTCGAGCGCTTCGGGCTCGAAGTCGAGCTCGATGCTCATCATGTGGATCACGCCCGAGGGCTGGAGGTCGTAGCTCGAGGGAACGAATCCACTCTTGCGCAGATCGATCACGTCGCCGCGCGCGAGCCAATGCGACTCGGATTGTCGGCGTACGGCGACGGTGAGCGAGCGGGTGTGGATCGGCAGGCCAGAGGGCTGCAGGGGTGGCGTCTCGTCCGGGGCGGGCGTGGACATCGGCTTCGGCTCGTTCGATTCGGCGGGTCAGCGCCCGTGGTTCCGCGTGGGTCGCGTCAGTCGTGTTGGTAGGTCGTGTGCTGCGGGCGCCCACTCAGGATGTTGAGCGCGCCCCAGTTCGTCACCTTCTTGAACGCGTCGGAAGCGATGAAATCCTTGAATGCCTGCTCGTGTTTCCAGCGCGAGACGATCAGGTAGGTCGGGTCCCCGTCCGCCACCTGCCTGTAGAGCGACGACGCTTCGTGTCCGTCGATTCCGTCCATCGTGTCGATCACCTTGGCGCAGGCATCCTCGAAGACCTGTTCTCTTCCCGGAATGACGAAGTAGTTCATGCCGATCGTGACCACGCGATTCTCCCCCTGCGTTCCTAGCTGACCCGCGAATTCGGATCGGCGAGCATAGCGGCGGGATTCGATCCCCTGGCCGGCTCACTGGAGCGCCTCGTCCGTCATGATTCCCCGAGGGGTAGGGCGGAGCAGGGTCAGAGCGTTCGTGCGCGCCGGCGTCCCGCACCGAATCGGCAAATGACGCCGGATCCAGCCAGCCAGGTGCATGTAGAACACGACAGTGCAGTATTCTTGCTGCATGCGATCGCGCTGGGCGGAGGTCTGCGGACGGCCGTGAGCGATCACGGGCCGCTCGTGGCTCGGCATGGCTCTTGCTCTCTGGCTTCGTCATGACCCGCTTCGACCAGAGAATCCGCCTGGGCGCATCCATCGATCGGCGCGGTTGGGCTCGACTCGCGGCGCGCGATCCGAACCGATTCGGAGAACCCGCGATGGGCATGGGCTCGAACCGCTCCGACGGGCAAGGCGCGTCCGTCGACGACGAGCTGGGTGATTGGCTGGACGCTACGAGCGACGGCTCCGATCGCGCAGCGGCGTATCCCGTGCAGCGTCGCAGGGACGGAGGGGAGGGCCACCACGACAGTCGCGGGCAGCGACGCGAGCGCAGCCGTCGGAAGAAGTCACACCGCAGACGATCACGCGGGCTCTCGAAAGAAGAACGTGATGAGCGCCGTCGAATTCGCGCGGCGCGCAGACGCGCGAACCAGCGCCTCGGCTTCGTCACGCATTTCGGTTCCTACCTGGCGACCCTCGCGCTGTTGCTGGTGACGACGCGCAGCTTTCGGATCGTGACGATCGTCGCGCTGGGCTGGGGGATCGGCGTCTTCTGTCACTATCTATGGGCGATGGCCGCGCCGCGCCTGCGCGATCGTTGGATCGAGGCGGAGGTCGGGGCGCGCTCGGCAAAGAGCCTGAAGAGCGAGCGGCGTCAGGTCGAGAGCCGCAGTCGTCGCTCGCTCGAAGATCTATCGGCCTCGATCGCGCACGAGATACGCAACCCGATCACCGCGGCCAAGAGCCTCGTCCAGCAGATGGGCGAGGACCCCGCTTCGAACGAGAACCTGGAGTACGCGGACCTGGCGCTCTCCGAGCTCGATCGCGTGGAGCGTTCGATCTCCCACCTGCTTCGCTATGCGCGGGACGAGGAGACGCGATTCGAGCCCATTTCGCTGCGTACGTTGGCCAAGGCCGCCGTTCAGGGACTCGGCGAGCGGGCCGAGGCGGCGGGTGTCGCGCTGCGTGTCGAGTTCGATGCGAACGGCGACCTGCGGGGCGATGGCGAGAAGTTGCGGCGCGTGGTCGAAAATCTGATCGCGAATGCGATCGATGCACTCGTCGAAGCGGAGACGCCGAATCCCAGCATCGACGTACTGGGCGGCGAGAGTCTGGCGGGCGACGAGGTCTGGCTGCGAATCGTCGATAACGGCCCCGGCGTCCCGAGCGAGGACCAGGCGCGGATCTGGAGTCCGTTCTACACGACGAAGCGCGAGGGTACCGGCCTCGGACTGGCGCTCTCGCGCAAGACGGTCGAGGCCCATGGCGGACGCATCGATCTGCAGAGCGACCCGCGACGCGGCAGCGAGTTCGTTCTCTCCTTTCCCAGCGACGGGAGCGTCGGCCCGGACGGCGAGTCCGCGCGGCCGACGTTCGAATGAATGCGACCGGATCGTCAGGCGTCGTTCGCGGGGCAATCGGCGTGGCGAATTCGGCAGGCAGGTGAGGAGTGATCGACTGGCGGCAGATTCATGGCTCGAAGCGGGGGTAGTGGCACGCATGACGAGAACCAGCCTCGACGAACCGGCGCTCTATCCGCGCGACGAAGAGGGGAACGAGCTCGAGGCGTTGGACGAAACGCTCCTCACGGAGGACGAGCGCGCCTATCGCGATGCGCGCCGGCTCGCCGACGAGAAGCTGGTGCTCTCCCGGCAAGCGGTTCGTGCTGCTCTGATCACGGTTCCGCTACTGATCTTCCTGCCCTTCGCCGGCGTGATCTCCCTGATCTACTTCGGCGTCAAGCTGGGACGTCGGGCCTTTCGCGCCTTCTACGAGCCTCAGCTCCATGCGCGTTTTCTCAAGGAGGAGGTCGAACGACGCGTCAAGACTCATGTCTCGAGCGAGCGGCGCCATCTCGAAGGCGAGCACCACCGCTCGCTCGAACAGCTCTCGGCCTCGATCGCACACGAGATCCGCAATCCGATCACGGCGGCCAAGAGCCTGGTCCAACAGATCGGCGAGGATCCGGGTAGTAGCGATCGCGAGGAGTACGCGCGGGTAGCCGTCGCGGAGCTCGAGCGCGTCGAGCGCTCGATCTCGCATCTGCTCCGCTTCGCGCGCGAAGAGGAGACGCGCCTCGAAGAGATCGAGCTCACCGACGTCGTCGAATCCGCACTCGTGACCTTTCGCGATCGCGCCGAGCGCAGGGGAATCGAGATCGTTCGTGGCTACGCGTCGCCGGACGTCGACCAGAGGATCAGTGCGCTCGAAGGCGACGCAGAACAGCTGCGTCGCGTCGTGATCAATCTGGTCGGAAACGCGATCGACGCGTTCGAGGCGCCCGATCTCGCCTCGGGCGACGCCGATCGCACGCTCGAGGGCAGGGAGATCCGGGTCTCGATCGGCGAGAACCTGGCGGGCGACGAGGTCTGGCTTCGCGTTGCGGACAACGGGCGCGGTATCGACCCGGCGGCGCGTGAGCGGATCTTCGACCCGTTCTTCACCTCCCGCGAGGAGGGTACGGGTCTCGGGCTCGCGCTGTGCCGCAAGATCGTCGACAACCACGCCGGCTCGATCGACGTCGTCTCGGAGCCGGGTGAAGGCACGGCGTTCGTGTTGACGTTTCCGCGCCGTCAGCCGCCGCGAGACGAGCCTCGCTCGCCGGGGGGGACGCGCGCGTGAACGCGAAGATCCTGGTCGTAGAAGACGAGCATGCGATCCGCCTCGCATTGCAGGGACTGTTGCGCCGCGAAGGTCATACGGTCGAGCTGGCCGAGGACGGAGAGGCTGCGCTCGCGAGTCTCGAGGCGGAGGAATTCGATCTCGTGATCACCGACCTCGCCCTCGGACGTGGCGCGAGCGGCATGGATGTCCTG
Source organism: Myxococcota bacterium (assembly GCA_965223565.1). Lineage (GTDB taxonomy): Bacteria > Myxococcota_A > UBA9160 > UBA9160 > UBA4427 > UBA4427. The sequence continues at coordinate 245,368 of CBDCWV010000018.1, forward strand.
CGTGCCGCCAAGGCGAAACGAATCGAGACGGCGGTCGTGATGATCACGGCACACGGATCGGAGAAGATCGCGGTCGAAGCGATGAAGAGCGGTGCCGACGACTACGTGCCGAAGCCGTCGACAACGACGAGCTCCGCGTGATCGTCGCCCGCTCGCTCGAGCGCCATCGACTCGAGCGCGAGAATCGCCTGCTGCGGGAGAGGCTCCAACGCGACTATGGCTTCGACCAGCTGATCGGCTCCGGTCGGGCGATGCGCCGGGTCTTCGAGACGATCCAGAAGGTGGCGGAGACCGATCTGTCCGTGCTCGTGCGAGGCGAGAGCGGAACGGGAAAGGAGCTGGTCGCGCAGGCCCTGCACGCCTCCAGCTCGCGGCGTGCGCGCCCTTTCGTCGCCGTCAATTGCGCGGCGATCAATCGCGAGCTCGTCGAGAGCGAGCTCTTCGGGCACGAGAAGGGGGCGTTCACGGGTGCGGACGCGCGGCGGATCGGTCGATTCGAGGCGGCGCAGGGCGGCACGATCTTCCTCGACGAGATCGGCGACATGGCGCCGGAGACCCAGGCCAAGGTTCTACGCGTGCTCGAGGAGCGAAAGCTCGAACGCGTCGGCTCGACGGAGACGATCGACGTCGACGTAAGGGTCATCTCCGCGACCCACCGCGATCTCGAGCAGGCATCGAAGGCGCAGACCTTTCGCGAGGATCTCTACTACCGACTCAAGGTCGTCGAGATCGAGCTGCCACCGCTTCGCGAGCGAATCGAAGATGTCGCGCCGCTCGCGGATCGATTCCTCGGGCAGCTCGCGGAGCGGCTCGGGCGCGAGAAGAAACGACTCGATACCTCGGCGATCGCGAAGCTCTCGCGCCATGCCTGGCCCGGCAACGTCCGCGAGCTTCGAAACGTGCTCGAGCGGTCGGCTGTGCTCGCGGGCGGAGACGAGATCACGGGGGACGACATCGAGCTCGATGCGGGCGGAGCAGACCGGCCCGTACGCACTCCGGATCTCGACACCCCCTTCGCCGACGCGAAGCGCCAGACGGTCGAGGATTTCGAGCGTCAGTACCTGTCGGAGGCGCTGCGAGAACACGAGGGCAACGTCAGTCGGACAGCGAACGCGATCGGCATGGTGCGACAGAGCCTGCAACAGAAGATTCGCGAGCTCGGATTGAAGGCGGACGAATTTCGCCGGCGGAGCTGAAGAGCGGCCGGAGCGGACGAACGAAAACGAACGCAGCCGGATCGCCGGCGAAGGAGGAACGATGGCCAACCAAAAGCCCGGCATGTTTGCGAGGATGCGCAGCCTGTTCCGGGGCCTGTTCGGGTCCTGGGTCAGGGACAAGGAGCAACAGAAGCCCGAGGTCGTCTACGAGCAGGCGATCGCGGAGCGCGTACGTCAATACCGTGAATTGAAGGATGCCGTCGCGGGCATTCTCTACATGCGAAACAAGCTCGAGAGCGAGATCGGCGAGCGACGCGCGGAGATCGCGCGGCTGCACGACGACGTACGGCGCGCCGTTCGTCGGGGCGAAGAGGAGACCTCCCTCTCGCTGATCGCTCACAAGCAGGCGCTCTTCGAGGACCTCGAGCGCGCCGAGCAGGAGCTCGAGCAGGTGCGTGCCCAGGGTGAGGAAGCGAAGTCGAATCTCGTTCGCTTCCGCGAAGAGATCCGCTCGCTCGTGCGCGAGAAGGGTCGCATGCTCGCGACGCTCGCGAATGCGCGGGCGCGGCGGCGGCTGCAGGCCGCGATCGAGGGTCTCTCGGTCGACGCCGAGATGGACGCGCTCGAGAACGTGCGCGAACACATTTCGCGGATGGTGCTGGAGAGTGAGGTCAACAAGGAGCTCGGCGGCGAGGGCGATGCCTTTCGCATGAAGCTGCGGGGGTTCCGCGACGAAGCTCGACGCGAGTCCGCGCGAGCCGAGCTCGAGAGCCTCAAGCTGGAGCTGGTGTCGAATAGGCTACCCGCCGAAGCCTCGCGAGCACGGGGCTTCGAGGATGAACACGCCGTTCCGACGCAGCCGATCCCGGCGGCTGGCTGAGGGGCGAGTCGGTGGGCCCGAGCCCCAGGGGCCCCAGTGGTCCTCCGGGGCTCGGGCGTGGCTCGCGCCGCGCGGCTTGACCCTCGGACGGCCGGCCGCTAAAAACTGCGCTCCCGCGCGGGGATGGCGTCCACTCGTGGCGTCTCCCGTGACTTCCGAGTCGCGGTCCTCCCCGCCGCGCCGATTCGACCCCCCGATCCTGGAGTGAACGCCATGGCGCGCGTCTGTGCATTGACCGGCAAGAAAGTCCAGTACGGACACAACGTCTCCCACTCCAAGCGCGCGACGAATCGACGATTCGAGCCGAATATCCAGAAGGTGCGGCTTCAATCGGAGGCCCTCGGCCAGCGCATCTCGCTGAACGTCGCTGCTCGCACCCTGCGCACCGTCCAGAAGAAGGGTGGACTCGACGGCTTCCTGCTCGCGACTGCGGATGCGAAGCTCGAGCCCGGCGCGGTCCGGCTCAAGAACAAGATCCGCCGGAAGCTCGCCGGTCGCGGCTAGCCTCCGCGCCCTCAGCTCTCCCCGGTCGTCTCGCTCGGCTGCGCCTCGTACCAGATCGGTGAGGTCCAGGCGCGTTCCTGGATCGTGCGTGGGATCTCGGGATCCGTGCAGGCTGGCGGTCGATCCGCTTCGGGGAGCGCGAGGCAGGTTCGCCAGCTCCAGCGGCAGCTCGGGTTCTCGACGACGCGCACGTAGTAGGCGGCGTCCCGAGTCGCGTCGAATTCCGGATCGCGCCAGACCGCGCAGAGCTCGTCCTGTCCTGCCATCGGTCGCTCGGGCAGACAGGTGTTCAGGTCGACACGCACCGGCTCGACGGACTCGTCTCGATCTGCGCGACCCGCATCACCGGCGGGCGCCCGCCGGCCCGCTACGTCGTGCACCCGCTGGTGGAACTGGCCGTCTTGGCCATACCAGACCTTGATGATCTGCAATCGATCGAGGCGCCCGCCCGGCCGGTCTTCGCTCCCCGGATCCCGGGCGACGCTGGCCACGAAGACCGGTGACTGGCCCGTTCGCTCGGGTGGCGCGAGCACCCCGCCCATCGGCACGCCCGCCGCGTAGCCCTGCTCGACGAGGTCGCGTCGCGCGCACAGGTCACTCGGGAGTGCGTAGCCGCCGAAGAATCGGGGCTCGATTCGCGGTCCGCTCGTCGCGAACGTCTCGCGCCGCTTGATCGCCTCGAAGAGCGACTCGCGCGAGTTCTCTTCGCTCCAGACGCCGACGAGGCCACCGGGATTGCGTCCGACCGGGCCCGCGCCGGCGAACGCCGGTCGCGTGGCGAGCCGCTGGGCGGGGAGCGCGTCGTTGTCGGCACAGCAGCCCTGGTAGCTCTCCTCTTCGACGTCGCCGGGATTGGCGTTGTGGCCGTCGGTGCTGCCGATGAAGCCGAATCGATAGGGATTGACGCCGATTCGTTCGTTCTCGCGAAATCCCTCGACGAGGGCGTAGCGCGCGAAATCCAGGCGCGATTGGCATCCCTGCCCAGCGAGGGCACCCGCCCCGGTGCCCTCCTCGCAATCGACCGGTACCGGCTGCTTGAAGGAACGGATCTTCTCGAAATCGCAGAGCTCGTCAGCGCCCCCCGACCACCCCGTAGAGCCCGTTGCGGCACTCGGACTCGCCCTTCACCTGCATCATCTCGACGACGCGATCGAGCCGGAGTCTCTGTCGGGCCCGCCTTTCCTGCTCGCGACGCGATTGCTCCTTCCAATCGACGTGGAAGAGCCGGCCATTCGAGACGTTCGGATTGTGCGGAATCGTGATCGCTTCACAGCCGCTCTGCGTGTTCGTGCAGAGGGCGTCGAGTCGATCGAAGAGCTCGACGGCGGCCGGCGCCTCGAGTGACGAGATCGGCAGCTCGGGGACGCTGGCATTCCGGAACAGGACGTTGCGGTGGATCTTCGACATGTCGCTCGAGTTGCTGTGTTCCCAGCCGTGAAAGGTGGTGAACGTGCAGCGCTCGCTCGTGTCGTTCCATCGTTCCGTCACGCGTTGTGTCTCGAGCCAAACGGAACGCAACGCGGCGCGACAATCCGCGTCCCGCTCGCCGCAGATCTCCCGCTTGCGACTGTCGCGGCCGATGACCGCCGTCATGGCGCTTGCGAACTTCGGAACGGGCAGCGCGTCTTCGATCGGCCGCTCACCGCGAAATGCGCGGCAGCTGCGAGATTCGTAGGCGGGGGATCCGGGCTTCGTACAGAGATCGACCTCGCCGATCCACTCCGCGTGGTCCGTGATCGCAGCGAAGTCGAGTGGCCGTTCGAGCCGTGCGTTCCGGCTGCCGCGGCCCTCACGATCGAAGGGCCCGAAGCCGATCGTCTCGCCACGCGCGAACCGCAGAGCGTCGTCGGGCGACGAGCGCATTCCGCGCGATCGCGCATCCATCGAGTGCCGCGTGTGGATGTGCAGGTCGCCGAAGAACGCCTGCCGCAGGGGATCCGCGTTTCGACAGGCCGGGCGCGACGTCCCTTCGACGGGTCGCGCAGCCTGGACCTCGGGCTGCCACGGCTCGGCCCTCGGCGTGAGATAGGTATCACGCGTGAGACTCGTGCAGGCGATCGCGAATGCGATCAGGAAGCCGACGAGGGCAATGACGCGGAGTCGCACGGGCATTCGGCTAGGCTACCGCGGCCCGAGTACCTCTGCGATTCCGCGTGAGCGCTCGGCTACTTCTTCCCGCCGTAGCGCTTACGGAAGCGGTCGATCTTCCCGTCGGAGTCGAGCTCCCGCATCTTGCCCGTCCAGAAGGGATGACTCACGGAGGAGATCTCGAGGCGCACGACGGGGACCTCTTCTCCGTCGACCTCGCGGGTCTCCTTCGAGGTGACGGTCGAGCGACTGGTCCACTCGTTGCCAGTCGCCGAGTCGACGAAGATCACCTTGTGATAGTCGGGATGAATGTCGGGTTTCACGATCGCTACCAGCTCGATTTTCGGACGCCCGGCAGCTGGCCGCGCAAGGCCAGCTCGCGCAGCGCGATCCGGGAGATGCCGAACTTGTTGTAGTAGGCCTTCGAGCGACCCGAGACGGCACATCGATTGTTCTTGCGCGTCGGACAGGAGTTGCGCGGCAGCTTCGCGAAGCCGTTCTGGGCCTCGAGCTTCTCTTCGATCGAGGCGTTTGGATCCTTCAGGATCTTGCGCAACGCCGCACGCTTCTCGGCGTACTTGGCGATCAGCGCCCGGCGTCGGTCGTCTCGGTTGACTTGCGATTTCTTCGCCATCGGTTCTACTCCGGTTATTCCGGCGCGGGATCTCTCGCGACTACGCCGCCCGGCCGCCCGGTACGGTCGGCTGCTGCGGCCCTGCGGACACGGCGCGAGCCGTGCCCGGGTCGTCGCGGGGCGCGCAAGAGTACGGGGCGTCCGCCGGCGTGGCAAGACACCGAAGGGCGTCCTTTCTCCTCCCCGATCGCGGAAGCCGGCTCGATTCCCCGGGGGTCACCCAGTGTGTCGCTCGTCGAAATCGGAGCCACTGCCGCGACCCGCCGACTTCGCGCCCGCTGGTCAAGCCTCGTCGATGTCGACGGGATCGACCTCGATCCGGTCGCGTCCGGCGCTCTTGGCCGCGTAGAGAGCCCGATCGGCGCGCTCGATCCACGGCGGGGCGGTCTCCCCCGTGCGCAGGCGAGCGATGCCCATCGAGGCGGTGATACGAATCGGCTCCTCGAGGCCGTTCCAGGGAATCTCGAGGTTGCGGATCGCCATCATGCCGCGCTCGGCGACGTCGCGCGCGACCGGCAACGTGATGTCGCGCAGCACGATCGCGAACTCTTCGCCCCCGTAGCGGGCGACGAAATCGTCCCGGCGCATGAAGCATCGGTCGAGCGTCTCCGCCACGCGGCGCAGCACCTCGTCGCCGCAGGGGTGGCCGTGGGTGTCGTTCACCCATTTGAAGTGGTCGATGTCGACCATGACGAGGCAGCCGCGCTTGCCGAAGAGCGACGCGAGATCGATCTCCCGTTCGATCTGTTCGTCGAACGCCGCGCGGTTGTAGATCTGCGTGAGCGAGTCGACCGCCGCCTGTCTCCGGACGCTATCGAGCTCCTCTCTCAGGCCTTCGAGCTTGCGGGCCATCGCGCTCACCTCGGCTTCGTGGCGCGTGCCCCGTTCGGCCAGGAACTCGGTCAATAGGCCGACCGTCTCCTGCGCCTCGGCCTTGATCCGGGCGGCATCGCCGCTGCGGACCGCACCTTCGAGTCGGCGCATGCGGTGGCCGATGCGGCGATCCGCGTTCTGCTCGATCGAGAGCGATCGACGCATGCCGCTGATGAAGGCCCAGGCCGCCTCTCGGAATTGTCCCAGGGAGGTCGTGACGTAGTCGGCCTCGGCCAGCCGATGTTCCTTGACCGCGCGTCGCAGCCCGGGAAGATCGCGCTTGCGTGTCGCGTTGGGAGCGCTCTCGCTCGTATCCGTACCGGCGTCGTCGGCGCCCTCGTCGGCGTCCTCGAGCGACGGTGGCGGGATCCCGATCAGTAGATGGCGCGCCCAGGTCTCGAAGAAGCGCTGGATATCGTCGGCCTCCTTCGCGCCGACGTCGAAGGCGTGCTCGCCGAGCACCCGGAGCAGATCCGCCACGAAGTCGAGCGCTCGATCGGGTGGCAGGATCGCCGCCGGATCCGGCGACAAATCGTCGGCTGCACCATCGGGTTCGGTTGCGGGCGAGGATCGTTCCGCCTCGGTCTGCTTCGACGCTCTTCTCCGGAACACCATGGCCGACGTTTCGGCCGAACCACAGGCAGACCCGAGCACCACACGGCGAATCGATCGTGTGCGCTCGCGAATCCCGGTCTCCGCCCCAAGTGCGCTCCGGCGAATGCTCCACGACGCGTGCGCCGTCTCGCCGTCGGGGGAAGGCGGATCACGCCATTCGTCGCGCAGGCCGCGCTCGCGGCATGGTATGCTCGCGCGCTTGCTCGCGTGGCCCCGCGCCGAATCGCGTCCGAAGCGCGCAGATCGGTCCCGACGCGACGAACCCATCGATGGCGGAGCCGGATTCCGCGACACGCCTCGAAGCTACGGCGGAGTGCGGTCTCGCGACCCGAACGAGAAAGAAGGCGATGAGCGATTCCCAGACGAAGTCCCGGCCGGTGCGAGCGATCGATCCGACCCGGGTCGCGAAGCATTTCGACGCCCAGGCCGTCGAGGATCGCTGGGACGAACGTTGGCAGTCCGAAGGGATCTATCATTACGACCCGGCCCGGCCGCGCGAGGAGACCTTCGTCGTCGACACGCCGCCGCCTACGGCTTCGGGCTCGCTGCATATCGGCCACGTCTTCTCCTACAGCCAGGCGGACGTGGTCGTGCGCTACAAGCGCATGCGGGGGATGAACATCTTCTACCCGATGGGCTGGGACGACAACGGGCTGCCGACCGAGCGTCGCGTCCAGAACTATTTTCATATTCGTTGCGATCCAGAGACGCCCTACGAAGCGGACATGCGTTTCGAGCCGGCTTCGGCCAAGCAGCGCAAGAAGCCCGCTCGGCCGGTGTCGCGTCCGAACTTCATCGAGGCCTGCTACGACCTCATCAAGGAAGACGAAGAGGCTTTCAGCCGAACGTGGCATCGCCTCGGCCTCTCGGTCGACTGGCGGCAGACCTATCAGACGATCGACGAACATTGTCGCGGAGTCGCACAACGGTCGTTTCGCGATCTATGGGACAAGGGTCACGTCTATACGAGCGATGCGCCGACGATGTGGGATTGCGACTTTCAGTGCGCGGTCGCGCAGGCAGAGGTCGAGGATCGAACGACCCCTGGCGCCTTCCACGAGATCGAATTCGCGGTCGAAGGTGAAGACGCCTCGTTCGTGATCGCCACGACGCGACCCGAGCTCCTGGCCGCGTGCGTCGGCGTGACGGCGCATCCCGAGGACGATCGCTACCGCTCCTTCTTCGGCAAGCGGGCGATCACGCCGGTCTTCCACGCGCCCGTTCCGATCTTTCCGAGCGAGTTGGCCGATCCCGAGAAGGGCACGGGCGTCTTGATGGTCTGCACCTTCGGCGACCAGACCGACGTACAGTGGTGGCGTGAGGAGGGCTTGGCCCTGCGGCAGATCATCGGAGCCGAGGGTCGCCTCGAGCCAGTCGACTTCGCCGTGGCGCCTTTCGAGAGTCTCGAGCCCGCCAGGGCGAACGCCGCCTACGCGGAGCTCGCCGGTAAGAAGGTCAAGCAGGCGCAGGCGCGGATCGTCGAGCTGCTACGCGATCCGGCCACCAGCGTGACCGGCAATGGACCACCGCTTCGCAAGGAGCCCGAGTCGATCGAGCACGCCGTCAAATTCTATGAGAAGGGCGAGCGTCCGCTCGAATTCCTGCCGACGCGTCAGTGGTTCTGTGCGCTCGTCGACAAGAAGCCCGAGCTGCTCGCGACGGGCGAACGCGTCCAGTGGCATCCCCCGCACATGTGGGCGCGCTATCGGGACTGGACGGAGAACCTCTCCCTCGACTGGGCGCTCTCGCGCCAGCGATTCTTCGGCGTGCCGATCCCCGTCTGGTATCCCCTCGACGACGCGGGGCGCAGCGACTATGCGCATCCGATCGTGGCCGAGATCGACGCGATGCCCGTCGATCCGACGACGGACACGCCGTCGGGCTACGACGAGAGCCAGCGTGGCCAGCCCGGCGGCTTTCATGGTGATCCCGACGTCTTCGATACCTGGTTCACGAGCTCCCTCACGCCACAGATCAGCTCGCATTGGGGTGTCGATCCCGCGCGGCACGCGACGCTCTTTCCGGCGGACATGCGTCCGCAGGCACATGACATCATCCGTACGTGGGCGTTTTATACGATCGCGAAGGCGATGCTCCACGAGGACGAGATTCCCTGGCACCACGCCTTGATCTCGGGCTGGATCCTGGATCCGGACCGCAAGAAGATGTCGAAGAGCAAGGGAAACGTGACCACGCCCCTACCGTTGATCGAGAAGTACTCGGCCGACGCGGCCCGCTACTGGGCGGCCAGCGCACGACTCGGGACCGACACTGCCTTCGACGAGAACGTCTGGAAGATCGGCAAGCGGCTGGTGACGAAGCTCTTCAATGCGGCGAAGTTCGTTCTCTCGCAGACGGGTGAGACCGCGCCGATCACATCGGAGCTCGACCTCGCCTTCGTCGCGAAGCTGCGAATGCTCGTCGCGGACGCGACCCGGAACCACGACGCCTATCAATACGCGCACGCACTCCAGGAGACGGAGAGCTTCTTCTGGACGCACTTCACGGACACCTATCTCGAGCTCGCGAAGGGCCGGGCGCGCGCCTACGCCGATGGCGCGGCGGGCGAAGCGGCGCGCGCGAGCCACTCGGCGGTCGCGTCGCTTCGATTGGGTCTCTCCGTCCTGCTGCGCCTCTTCGCGCCGATCCTTCCCTACATCACGGAGGAGATCTGGAGCTGGTCCTTCGCGGAGGAGGCAGCGGCGGCGGAGGGGGCGTCGAAGGGCGCCGTCGCGACGCGCAGCATCCACCGCGCCGCCTGGCCGGGTGACGCGGATTTCGAAGGGATCGCACAGCCAGCGCAAGCCGAGAGCTTCGACCTGGCGGTCGCGGCGCTCGCGGCAATCAACAAGGCGAAGGCCGACGCCGAAGTCTCGATGGGTCGGGAGGTCGAAGCGCTCACGCTCGCGATGGCGCCTGCGACGCGCTCGATTCTCGAGGGTGTCGCCGCCGATGTGCTCGCGGCCGCCCGGGTTGCAGCGCACACGTTCGAGACGGACGCGTCGCTCGAGCCGGGCCTCTTCGAAGTGCGCGAGATCGTCTTCGCCCCGAAGCCCGAGAAGCGCGGCTGAAGGCGTGTGGCCGGCTAACGCCTGCCGCGGATCAGCGCCTCCTGGGCAACCGAGGCGAGCTGTACGCCGGCCTCGGTGTAGAGCGATCCGAGGATCAGGCTGCGCGCGGCGTGCGCGATCGGGCTGACCGAGGAATAGAGCAGCCAGCCGTCGAAGCGGATCGGGTGGTGGAGCCAGACGGCGTGATCGAGGCTGGCGCCCATGAAGCTCTGGCCCGGGATGCCACCCGAGCCCAGGATCGCGGTCGACATGAGCGTCCGATCGGTCGCGTAGACCAGGATCGCCGTGTGCAGATCCGGGTCGTCGGGAATCACGCCGCGCGGTCGGATCCAGACCGAGCGGATCGGGTCGCGCGGCTTGCCGCCCTCGAATTCGCTGGGATCGAGTACGCGCACCTCGATCGGGCTCTCGAAGTCGTCGGGCCCCGGCTCGGGCTCCCCGGCCGCCCGCGCGCGAAGCGTCGTCCACTCCTCGAGGCCCTCGGGTGGACCGACCTCCGGCATGGGGCGTTGGTGGCTGAGTCCGTCTTCGGGACGCGCGAAGCTGGCCGCCATGTTGAAGATCGCCTCGCCGGCCTGGTGCGCCACGACCCGGCGTGTCGTGAAGGTCCGCCCGTCACGAATTCGATCGACGACGAAGCGGATTGGGAGGTCGTAGCGGCCGGGGCGAAGGAAGTAGGCGTGAATCGAATGCAGTCGGCTCGCCGGTACGGGAGCGGAGCTCGCGGCCATTTCCGAGTCCTGAACGGTCGCGATCGCGGCCATCGCTGATTGTGCCGCGACGAGGCCACCGAACAAACGGCCTTCGCCTGGGCCGGGCTCGGCCAGGAACAGATCGCGATCGAGCGACTCGAGCTCGAGTCGCCGACACAGCTGATCGATGCGCGTCGGGCGGCTTGCTGAGGCAGCACCGGACATTCGGGCCTCTTCCTCCGGATCCAGGTTCTCGCTCGTCGGTCCGCGCGATCGGGTGGGGCCCAGACTGCTCGCTCGGCCCGATCTCCGTGATTGCGGGGTAGGCAGCCTACGGATCGAGCCTTCGGCCCGTGCGCTGATCCCGGGCGCAGAGCGCTGCGGACGAATCGATTGCGCCCGCCGCAGGCTCTCGGCGCCCGCACGCTAGCAGGTCACCCAGCCCGGGGAAGAACGAGGTCGAGTATATAGTAACTATAAGATCATCACTTGATTCGACGTCTGGGTGAGGGTGAGGCAGAGTCTTGTGATTATAGTTAATATAAAAATATGGTAAATGTAATTAATGAAGACTGACGATCCCCTGCGATCGAGAAAGCGCCGCCGTACCTACGATCGTTTGCTGGCGAACGCCGTCGCGTCGTTTCGGGCACGCGGTGTGCGGCGTACCCGACTCTCGGACGTCGCGCGGGACAGTGAGGTCTCGGTCGCGACCCTCTTCAACTACTTCCCGACCAAAGCCGATCTGGCCGAGGCCTGGGTTCGCGGCGAGCTCGTCGAGACGCTGTCGGCTGAGCTCGATCGCGCAGGCGATCGCGATCGGAGCCTGCGATCGGCGATTCGAGCCGGCTGCCGCGCGATCGCAGCGCGCTCGGCTGCAGAGCCGGAGATCCGGCTCGAGGCATGGCGGGAGGCGGGGCGCGCCGATGTGTCCAGTGCCGATCGGTTGCAGGCGCTCACGACGAGGATTCGCAACGAGCAGAAACGCGAACGTGTTCGCCAGGATGTCGAGGCGCAGGTGCTCGCCGAGATGCTGATCGATGCGATCGAAGGGGGCGTGATCTCAGCGTTGCGCGCACAGAGCACCGCGGCAGCCGCCGTGTCCGAATCAGGTCTCTCCGCCGGGATCCGAGCGCGTGTCGATCTGGTCTTCGATGGCGCTCGGAAGCGAAACGAGCGCGTCCGACCGCCACCACCCCGCTGATTGCCGGAGCCGCGAGCCGGCGCAGCGGGTCGGGCGCGTACGAAGGGATCGTGCGCAGAGCGTGCGACGCGGTGCATCGGACCCGCAATCCCCACTCGTCGGCTCGGTCGGGTGATGCGAGTCACGGTCGGGGTCGGGTCTCGAGGCCGAAAGACCAGGTGCTTCTTGGTGGATGGGGGGCTGCGCACGCGAGGGTCCTGGTGACATGCCTTCCGTCGAACGCCTCAAAGAACGGCTCGATCGGACGCTGCGCGCGAAGAAGCTCGATGCGGCGCTCGACACACTCCGGCTGCTGGCTGCGCTCGAGCCCGGTGAGGCGCGCTGGGTCCGACGCGCCGCCCATCTCGAGCGCGTCTGCGCGGAACGGGCAGCAGCCGGCGCCTCACCGGACGCCCTGCACGCCGCATTCGCGAACGTCCCCGTCTTCGGCGAGCTCGCGCCGGAAGCGCTCGAGACCCTCGTCGGACATATCGATCCCGTCGAGCTGCGCGGGGGTGACGTCCTCTTTCGAGAGGGCGATCCAGCCGATCGTCTCTACGTCGTCGTCGATGGCGCGGTCGTTCCGATCGCAGAGGGACTGCGACGCCGCAAGCTGGCCGTACTCGAATCCGGTGCATTCTTCGGTGAGATCGGCCTCTTCGCGCGACAGCCGCGAAACGCAACGATCGAAGCCCTGGTGGACTCGAGGCTCGTCGCAATCGACCGCAGCTCCGTTCAGTCGCTCATTCGGGCGCACCCTACCGTCAAGCAGGGAATCGCGCGGTTCCTGCGCGACCGCCTGATCGATCGGCAGCTGCGCACGAATCTCTTCTTTGCCTCGTTCGTCGATCGCGAGCGCCGCGAGGTGGCCCGCCAATTCCGGTTCGTCGAGCTCGCAGCCGGCACGACGCTGGTCGAAGCAGGACGACCCGCCGGAGGTCTCCATGTCGTACTGTCGGGCCGACTCGAGGTCGTGCCGTCGGGGCTCGGCGGCGCTGGCGCGGAGATCGGTGCGGGTGACGTATTCGGGGGCCTGTCCCTGATCGATGGACAGCCTGTGCCGGGTCATGTCGTGGCGCGCGATCGCTGTCGCCTCGTCGTCCTTGGAGAGCGTCGGTTTCGCAAGATCCTCGGCGCGAATCCGCGACTGGATCGTGTCCTGCGGCGACTCGCGACCGAATCACCCGGACGCGGAGCACGCAGCTCGCTGGTCGCCTTCTAGCTCGCGCGTCCCATGGCCGTCGGGCGGTCGAAGTCAACGACCGGAGCGCACGGGGTCCGTGTCGCGCGGCGCGTCGGTCGCGGTCTCGTCCGGACCCTGTCGCGGGATGTAGGGCTCCGCGATTCCGATCTTGATCGGCGTTCGCTTCGCCAGCCGCGTCTGGGCGTAGATCCCGTTCAGCACGCCCGTGAAGACAACCTCGAGCTCGTTGCGCGTGCGGGTCGAGAGGCTCTGGAGTGTCTCGTTCTCGCGAGCACGCGCGATTCGCAGGCGGGTCACTGCCAGGGAGCGGGCACCCGCCGCGTCCAGGGGTCGGAAGCTATGGGCGAAGGCGCGGGCCCGCCCGCGATAGCGGCTCTGCGCGCCCGGCAGGCTGAGCATCGTGAGTCGATAGACGAGGCCGCCGTGCTTCACGAACGTCATTTGCGCATCGAGCGCGATGCCGCCGCCACTGGCGCGGCCCTCGACACGGATCGCTGGCAGCTCGCCGATCCGGATCTCGCGGCGGTCGCGAACCCGCACGCGCATGCCCTCGAAGTCCTCTTCGAGAAACGCGTCGACGATCTCGGTCATCGATCGATCACCGCCGCCGACGACGCTCAGCGTCGCCTGTGCATCTCGAGCGGGTGAGATCGCGCGCACGGCCTGGTTCGTGTTCATCGTTTCCCACCCGCGCGGAAATCGCAACGAGAATTCGAGCTCCGGATGTACGAAGCGATTCTCTTCGTCGAAGAGACCACCGGCGGGATCGTCGCCGATCACCAGGCCATCGATCACGCTGTAGTAGCCGTCCGGTCGGTTGGCTGCGACGCCGGGTTGTGCCTGCCAGTCGAGGCTCGCGGCGCGATCGAGCGCGATCGCGGCGCGTTCCGGGCTGGTCGGGTGGGTCGAGAGGAAGAAGGGCAGTCGGGCCCAGCCGACCTCGTAACGTTCCGAGGCGTCGAGCTTGCGCAGGAAGCTCGCGATGCCGGCTGGATCGTAGCCGGCGCGCGCGGCGAGCAGCTGACCTCCGCGATCGGCATCGAGCTCCTGGTCGCGACCGTAGGCGGCGATGCGCGCTGCTCGAAGCAGGCCGATCGAGAGCGGATTCATGCGGCGGTTGTAGTCGATGCGTGCCGAAGCGTGGCGTTCGGCCGCGTGCGTAATCTCGTGTCCGAGCACGTTGGCGAGCTCGTCTTCGCTCGTCGCAAGCGCGAGCAGTCCACGCGATACGTAGATCTTGCCGCCGGGCAGGGCGAACGCGTTCGGCACGCTCTGGTCGACGATCTTGAACTCGTAGTCGAAGGGGCGTGACGTCGCGTGGCGCAAGAGGCGAACGGCGACGCTGCGTACGTAGTCGTTGAGGGCGGCATCTTCGACCAGGCCGAGCTCGGCCTCGATCAGCTTCGTTTGATCCTCGCCGACGCGGCGATCGTCGTAGACGGTGTCGAGAACGACGCGTCGCGGGTCCTTCCCTCGCTCGGCGGGGGCTTTGCGATTGGCGTCGCCCTCCGTCGATTCTTCGGCCTCGCCCCGGGATTCCTCGTTCGCTGGGTCGGAGTCGGATCGATCGTTCCCGGCGTCGTCCCCCTCTTGCTCCGCAGGCGATTCGGCGGTCGTAGGCGTTCGCGTCTCGCTCGCGGCCGTCGTCTGCGTGGCAGGGGGATTCGACCGATCCGCGCCGTCTGCTCGAGCGTTCGAATCCGGCGAGAGCGCGAGACAACCGACCAGCATCTGCGTGATCAGGATCGCGTACACGACGGGGGAGGGGGCTTGGCCGATCACGGGAATGCTCATGGTTTTGGGCGGTTTCGCCGTCGAGTCTATCATCCGGGATCGCGCGGGAGGAATGACAGTGGGATCGATGGGCGAGTGGACGCTCCGGAAGCATGCTCGGTTCCCTGCCGTGACCGGGCCGGTCGTCGTCTGTGTGATGGATGGCGTCGGGATCGGCCGGCGGGACGAATCGGATGCGGTCTGGCTCGCGAGGACACCGACGCTCGACTGGCTCTCGCAGAACACGCCCAGTGGCACGCTCGTCGCGCACGGTCGCGCCGTCGGCATGCCCTCGGATGACGACATGGGAAACAGCGAGGTCGGGCACAACGCGCTCGGCGCGGGTCGCGTCTTCGATCAGGGTGCCAAGCTCGTCGCGAAGGCGATCGCCTCGGGCACGCTCTTCGAAGGTGACCAGGCGAAGATCTGGAAATCGATCACGGAGCGGGTCCGCACGCGTGAATCGACGCTGCATTTCCTCGGTCTGCTCTCCGACGGCAACGTCCATAGCCATATCGACCATCTCTTCGCGTTGCTCAGGCGCTGCGACGAGGAAGGAATCGAACGCGTGCGTATCCACGCGCTGCTGGACGGACGCGACGTGCCGGAGACGAGTGCGCTCGACTACGTCGACGCGCTGGAAGCGCTGCTCGAGAAGATCTCGGCCGACCCCCGGCGCGACTACCGCATCGCATCCGGAGGCGGTCGCATGACGACGACGATGGATCGCTACGAGGCGGATTGGGCCATGGTCGCGCGCGGCTGGCAGACCCACGTTCGTGGCGAAGGGCGCACCTTCGCGCGCTGTCGCGAGGCGATCGAGACCTTCCGTTCCGAAGCGCCGGGGATCGGTGATCAGATGCTGCCGCAATTCGTCCTGGGCGATGCCGACGCGCTTCCCGTCGGAAGGGTCGTCGACGGTGATGCACTCGTCCTCTTCAATTTCAGGGGCGATCGCGCGATCGAGATCAGTCGTGCCTTCGAGGACGACGACTTCCCGCATTTCGATCGCGGTCCGCGACCCGATGTGCTCTACGCCGGCATGATGGAATACGACGGCGATCTACGACTGCCCTCGCGATATCTCGTGGCGCCACCCGAGATCGACCGCACGCTCGGCGAATATCTCGCCCGAGCCGGCATTCCGCAGCTCGCGATCAGCGAGACCCAGAAATTCGGCCACGTCACTTATTTCTGGAACGGAAACAGGAGCGGAGCCTTCGACGAAGACGTCGAACGTTATGTCGAGATTCCGTCGGACGAACGCCCCTTCGAGGAGCGACCCTGGATGAAGGCGGCCGAGATCACGGATCGCTTGATCGACGAGCTCGCGAACGGACGCCATCGCCATGCGCGCGTGAACTACGCGAATGGCGACATGGTCGGCCATACCGGGGATCACACGGCCTCGATCCAGGCCGTCGCGGCCGTCGATCTGCAGCTGGCGCGCCTCCTGCGCGTCATCGACCAGCTGAAGGGTGCCCTCGTCGTGACAGCGGATCATGGAAACGCCGATTGCATGTTCGAGATCGACGAGCGGACGGGCGAAGCGAAGCTCGGGCCGGATGGCCGCTCCAAGCCGAAGACGAGTCACACGCTGAACCCGGTGACGCTTCACGTCTATGCGCCGAGCATTGCGGTTTCACTCGCCAGCCCGGGGAAGGGCCGGGCCGGGCTAGCGAACATCGCAGCGAGTGTGCTCGCGCTGCTCGGATACGAGGCGCCCGAGGACTACGAACCGAGCCTGATCCGAGGCGTCTGAAGCGATCCGCTCGATCTGCCCCTCGCTAGAACGTGTCCGCCATCTTGGCGACGAGTCGCGTGAACTCGTCCCGCTCGGCCTCGGACAGGACCTTCTTGATGTGGTCGACGAGTCCCATCATGCCGGCCTGGTAGCGCTTCAATGCGTCGTGCGCGGCCGGGGTCGCTTCGAGCACGACCGAGCGGCGATCCTGTGGATTCGGCAGACGGACGACCAGGCCGCGCTCCTGCAATCGGTCGACGATCGCCGTCATCGTGCTCCGCGGCAGTCCCAGATCGGCGACCAGGCTCTTGACGCTGGTGGGGCCCGAGGCCGTGAGCAGCGCGACCAGATCCAGCTCGCGACCGAGCAGGCCCGTCGTCGACTCGAGGTCGACGCCGCGGATGCGAAGTCGGAGGCTCATGTGCACGAGTCGATCGAGCAGCTGTGCATCGCTCGACTCGGGGTCGCCCGTCGGGCTCCCGGTTGCGGGCGCGCCGGTGGCGGTCGAGGTGTCGCCGGTCGCGTCCACCGGGTGCGTCGGAATCGCGGATCGGGGCAGATCGGGCTTGCGCGGATTCATGGCTGGGTCGCTCTCGTGCAGGGCCGTGGGCGCGGACGTATGGGGATGGACGGGCATGAGGGACCCTACGTCTCCTGCGGCGAAAGGGTTTCACTCGAAGAAATTTTCCCAACTTCTACGGCAACGAAATGTCCCTCAGTGGAGAGTATTCCTCCCCGATTCGAGCCGAAATCGCAATTGCGCGACCGGTCGGGCGACCCCGGGGGAAGTCGACGGCTCGATCGTGGCCGTCGGCCGTGCGCGATCGGCTCGTCTCGGCTTGGTTGAGTGGGGCCCGGGCGCGGGTTACGTTGCGCGCCCCGAAATCCGACCGAACCGACGTCACCCGAAACCACCGAGGAATCCCCCATGTCGCCGAACGCTTCGCAGTCGCAACCCGCCCCACTGGCAGGCGTCCGCGTGATCGAGAGCTCGATGCTCGGTCCCGCTGGCATCACGACCCACCTCGCCGATCTCGGTGCCGACGTGATCAAGGTCGAGCCGCCCCAGGGCGACTATGTCCGCGAGATGACCTGGCCGATCATCGAGGGTGTCTCGTTGATGCACATGCATCTGAATCGGGGCAAGAAGTCGATCGCGCTCGATCTCAAGAACCCGGAGGCAGTCCAGGTCTACAAGGACATGGTCGAGACCGCCGACTGCGTCGTGGAGGCGATGCGACCGGGCTCGCTCGCGCGGCGCGGACTCGGATTCGACGACCTGAAGCAGATCAATCCGAAGATCGTGTTCTGCAACATCTCGGGCTACGGCATGACCGGGCCGTACCAGAATCTGCCGGCGCACGGGATCGCCTTCGACACCTGGGCCGGCATCATCAATCCCGCCTACGACGAAGAGGGCTTCTGTTATATCCCCGAGCATGCGTCGATCGGGATCCACGCGGGTCCGATCTTCGGTGCCTTCGGCATCCTGGCCGCGATCATTCGCGCACGCGAGACCGGTCAGGGCTCGTTTCTCGAGCTCGGTCAGTCCGACGCGGCCGCCTACATGGACTGGTATCGGATCGAGTCCTACATGGCCTATCGCCGTCCCGAAGACGTCGTGACCGGCAACAAGGCGGACAACTACGAACGAAGAGCCGTCGGAACGAAGGGGATGAAGGAAGGGGTTCGCTACCAGATGTACGACGCCAAGGACGGTGTCGTGATGATCATGTGTTCCGAGCAGGCCTTCTGGAAGAATTTCTGCGAGACCGTCGATCGGATGGACCTGTTCGAGAAGTGGCCCGGCAGCAAGTATGCGGATCACGCACGCAACAACCGCGAGCTGCAGCGCGAGCTGCAGCCGATCTTCAAGACCAGGACCTGCAAGGAATGGGTCGACCTCGGCAACGAGAAGAACTTCCCGATGGCGCCGGTCAACACCCCCGAGAACATCGTCGACGATCCGCAATTCCAGGATCGCTTCACGACCTACCCCCACGAAAAGCACGGGGCCGACATGATGTCGTTTCCGGTGCATTTCCGGGACGAAGAGCTGCCGGTACCGGGCAAGGCGCCCGAGGTCGGGGAGCATCGTGATCGCGTGCTCGCCGACGTGCTCGGCTACGACGCCGCCAAGATCGAAGAGCTGAAGGGAAAGGGTGCCTTCGGCGCCTCCTGATCCCGCCTCCTCCGGGCGGCGGCCCGAAGCGTGTTCGGCGCTCGACGCGCTCGACGCGCTCCACGACGAGATCGATCGCGAGGTGGCCCGGCTCTCCGATCTGCATCGGGGCAGGCTGCGATGCGGTCGGGGCTGCGCGTCCTGCTGTCTACTCGAACTCCGCGTCTCGCCGGTCGAGGCCGAGCGTATTCGGCGCGCCTACCCCGATCTGCTTCGCGAGGGCGAGCCCCACGCCGAAGGGGGCTGCGCGTTTCTCGATCGGGCGGGGGCCTGCCGAATCTACGACGCGCGCCCGTTCGTCTGCCGTACGCAGGGTCTGCCGCTGCGCGTCTTTCTCGAGCGCGATTCCGGAGGCGAGGAGGGAGAGGACCCGGCGAACGATGCGACCGAGATCGAAGAACATCGCAGCATCTGCGAATTGAACGTGGCCGGCGGCCCGCCGATCGAGGATCTGCCGGAGGCGGCGTGTTGGCTCGTCGGCCCCTACGAGCTTCGGCTCGCCCGGATCGACGAGGCGTTTCGCGAGGAGTCGGCGGCGGAGCCCGGATCCAGTGAGGCAGATGGCGTCGACGCCGACGCGGGGTCGCAGCGGATCGCGCTGCGCTCGCTGTTTCGTACTGCGCGCGGCACGAGGGCCAGGGCCGGTCGGGACGCCGTCTCGTGATCGAGGTCGAGGAATTCGTCGACCGCTTGTGCCGGCTCGGTGCCCGGACCGGACCACGTCGCTTTCCACGTCGCCGTCGCGATCGAGAGATTCTGATCAAGAGCATCTCGATGCAGCTCGCAAGCGACGCGGAATATTCGGAGCTGGAGATCAACGAGCGACTGCGCACGTGGAATCGCGACGTCGCGCCCGAGATCGACTGCGATCACGTGACGCTCAGGCGCCTGCTCGTCGACTACGGAGAGCTCGAACGCACGGCGGATGGCAGCCGGTATCGCGTCGGCTTTCCCGTTCGGCCGGTCGCCTTCGCGCTCGAGATCGACGGACTCGATCTGCCGGCAACGATTGCAGCCTATCGGATGGAGCAGGCGCGAAATCGTCGGGCGGGGGGTCGAGCGTGAGTGATTGCGGGGGTCGAAGGTCCGGCTACGCGAAGCGCGATCGCTGACGCGCTCCCTGAGGCGCGATTGGCGAATTGGTGACGGCCGTCCCTCGGACGGCGGTCCTGGCGTATCGTCGAGGTGTGGATTCGAGCCTCGTCACCCTGGTCGCATTCGGCGTCGTGTCGCTCGCACTCGTCTCCTATGCGGTCGCGCGTGACCGCCGTCGGCGTCGTGCGGTCGAACGGGTAGGGATCGCGATGGGGCTGCGCTACGAGCGACGATCGACCGCGATCGCACGAGAGCTGTCGGCTCTGCCTTCGATCGACGGCAGTGCGCGTCAGATCTTCAGCCATGTGTTGCGTGGCGGCGACGAGATCGTCTGCGATCGGACCGTCGTCGATCCACAGAGGAAGACGCGGCGACAGCGCGTCCATTCGATCGCGGCCATCCGCTTGCCGGGTGCGGATCGGCCTCGTTTCCGACTCGTCTCGGACGATCGGCGCCTCTCGACGCGGCTATGGCGGCCACTCGCAGAGAGCGTATCGGAAGGCGAAGCGACCCTTCCCTCGCGCGCGAGGCTCTATACCGACGAGCCCGAGCGAACCCATGCCTATTTCGATCGGGCCCGACGCGCCGCGATCGACCTGCCCGCCGGCTTCGTCGTCGAAGGATGCGGGGACTGGATCCTGTGCGCCGAGGGAGATCGCCGGCTGACGGCCGACGAGCTGCCCGGCTTTCGCGAGCGCGCGCGGGCCGTATCGGAGCAGCTGTCTCGCGACACGCGGTAGAAGCTGTCGCTAGCTCGGAAACGCTTCGCCCGACCACGCTTCACTCAGCTGCCAGAGTCGTTCGGCCGCGGCGGGGTCGAGCGCCCAGGCCATGACGCCATGACTCTCGTCGGGCGAATCGATCACGGGCGCGATTGCGCAATCCTCGCAATAGACTCCGCCGCAGTCGTCGAGCTCGGGTGCTGTGGCCGCCCAAACCGTCGTGGCCGCGCCCTGGCTGACCTCGCGGAACCGCATCGGTTCGGATTGTGGCCGGTCCTTCAACAGATCGTCGAGGTCGCTCGACGTCATGTGGCGACCGAGCTCGGTGTGGATCGCGCCGGGATGTACGGCGATGGAGCGAATCCCGCGATCGCGAAAGCGGGCGTCGAGGGCCACGCTGAAGAGCACGTTCGCGGTCTTGGACTGGCCGTAAGCGGCGAACTTGTCGTAGGGGTCGCGTTCGAAGAAGGGGTCGTCGAAGCGTATCGGCGAGAGCCGGTGGCCCCCACTCGAGAGGTTGATCACGCGCGCGGGGGCACCCGCCACGAGGTTGTCGATCAAACGAGCGGTCAGCACGAAATGACCGAGGTGGTTCGTGCCGAGCTGCGTGTCGAGCCCTTCCCGCGTGCGGCCGAGCGGGCAGGCCATGACGCCCGCGTTGTTGATGAGTCGTCCGATCCTCGGGTGGCGCGCGGCGATCTCGTCGGCGCCCGCTCGGACCGAGTCGAGCGAGGCGAGGTCGACGACGGCGAGCTCGATTTCCGCATCCGGGGTCTCGGCGCGGATCGCGTCGGCCGCTGCACGGCCCTTGGCCTCGTCCCGCACGATGCTCACGATGCGTGCTCCGCGTCCCGCGAGCACGCGCGCCGTCTCGACACCGAGTCCGGCGGATCCGCCGGTCAGGACGATCGTCATGCCGCCGAGGTCGACATCGCCGGCCGCCTCTTCGGCGGTCGTCGTCGCGTCGAACGCCCTCGCTTCGGCCATCGAATCCCTCCCCGGTCTCGGCCCGACCCAGTCGCCGGGGGGCGAGGATAGGCGGTTCGCGAGGGCTCGGAAGGCCCGCGGCGCTCGCGCGTTCAGCTGGGGATGGCGGCGGCGGGAATCGAGGCGAACGCGATCCGACGTCGATTCCACGTGTAGCTGAGGGCGAGTCCGTCTGCGGTGGCGATCAGCGCGGGATAGGAGAACTCGCCGGGCGATGTCTCCAGATCGATTCGGCCGCTCCCCGCCTGCGTCCAGCTGTCGCCGTCGTCGCGCGAGAAGAGAATCGAGAGGGGCGTGCGCGCCGCCCAGTTGCCCGCGACGGGATTGCAGGCGAGGGCGAGGACGCCGCTCGGCAGGCGCACCAGATCGAGCCCGCTGTTGTTGTTGGGGAGCGGGATCGGCCGCGCTGGCGACCAGCCATGGCCGTCGTCGTGGGAGTCGCTCCGGTAGATCCGACCCGCGGTCGAGCGAAACAGCGCGTGGAGCCGACCGGCGCTCGACTCCCAGAGTGTGGGCTGGATGATGCCCTTGCCGACTTCGCGCCTGCGCTCGATCGGCACGAGTGGCGTCGCTCGCCAGTCGCCGACCCCGTCCGGGCTGCGATCGAAGAAGGCGTCCCAACGGCGATAGCGCTCGAGCGAGGAGCCGGCGAGCCAATCACCCGACCGAAGGCGAATCGGCTTGTTGCGAACGGCGCCGCGACCCTGCGCGAATCGACGGTCATGGGTCGCGAGGGGCCGAGCAACCGTCCACGACTGGCCGCCGTCGTGCGAGCGCTGGAAGTAGGGGCGCCATCTCCGGATACTCCGGCCGACCCTGAAATGCAGCACGAGCTCCTTCCCGACGTCGTCCAGGGCGAAGAGGACGGGGTTCCAATGGGGCTCGTCGCTCGCCTTCGCGATTCGTCTCGGCGCCGTCCAGCCGTCGCCGGGAGCCCGGTGATGATCGTACTCGGACGCAGGGACGCCGGCGATTCGGTCGGCGGCCCAGATGGCGACGTCCTCGTGACCTTCGCGCGTGCCGCCGAACCAGGCGACGAGGAACGTACCGTCTGCACGGGCGAGAATCGTCGAGCCGTGGCATTGGGCGAACGCGCGGTCGTCGCCGAAGACGTGCTCGACCCTCTGCCTCGAGTGGTCGCTCTGCGGACCGGCCACCCGGTCATGCTGCCTTCGTTCGTCGGCCGCCACGCCCCTCCCATCCGGTCTTCACCGGAAACGCGCCGGACCTTCTCGCCGATCGCCGACTGGGGTCGAATCGCCAATCTCGAAGATTCGGCGACTCGCTGCCCGCCTCGCTCTTGGGTGCAGCCCGTGCGCGGACGATAGGCAACGAGTCGATTCTCGACCCGTCGTGATCCGCATCGAAGCTCGAACAAGGCCAGGAAACGCCAGGAGCAGAAAGAATGTTCAAGACCGGTAGTGACGTCCTCTTCCAGGAGCCCACCTGTGATACCCGCCGTCTGCGGCGCTCGGTCGTGATCGAGGCGGGCGAGGAGTCGTTCTCGATTCAGTTCGCCGCCGAGCCCTTTTGCTTCGAGGTCGACCAGGAAGTCCTGATGTACTTCACGGGCCAACGCGAATTCATGCAGCAGATCGGTCGGATCATCGAGATCGCCGAGCCCGAGGAAGGCTCGGACGAGGGCCCGATCTTCACGCTCGAACCGGTCGGGGAGGCGATCTCTGCCGAGAGTCGCGAGAACTACCGCGTGAGTACGATCAACGCGAAGCTCGACGCGACGGTCGGCAGCGAGAGGGATCTCCAGGTCCAGGATCTCAGCTCGACCGGCTTCGCCGTCATCGCCTCCGAGGAGTACGAGATCGGTCAGACCCTCGACGTCTCGATCGCGCACGCGGAGGAGCAGTGTCACGGGATCGCCTCGGTCCAGAGCATCCGCGATTTCGGCTCTGGCCGTATCCGCTACGGCCTGCGCGCGATCGAAGAGGATCCGCATACCGGGGAGTTCCTTCAGGTCCTGCAGCGCATCTCGCTCGCCGTCCAGCGTGAGCAGCTGCAACGCAGCGGCGCCTGAGTCGGCTCGGCTCAGCGGCCCTCGAATCGGGCGGGTCGCTTCTCGAGAAAGGCCGTCAGGCCTTCCCCGAAATCCTCCGTCGACGTGCACGCGGCCTGGGCGAGGGCCTCGATCTCGAGGGCCTGATCGAGGCTGACGGCGCTCGCTCGATGCAGGCTCTGCTTGATCTGTGCGATCGCGATCGGCGGTCGACCGGCGAGTACCTCGAGCCTGGTCTCGACGACGGCATCGAACTCGTCCCTTGCGACGACGTCGGTCACGAGGCCGATCGCGCGCGCCTCCTCGGCGGCGACCCAGTCGGCGAAGAAGGCCAGCTCCTTGGCCTTCTGCATGCCGACCAGCCGCGGTAGCAGCCAGGATCCGCCGCAGTCGAGGGCGATCCCGCGCTGCGCGAAGATCTCGCAGAAACGCGCGGTCGGCGTCGCGTAGACGAGGTCGCAGGCGAGGGCCAGGTTGGCGCCGGCGCCGGCCGCTACGCCCTCGACGAGGGCGACGGTGGGCTTCGGAAACCCGTGAAGGGTCCGGATCGTGCGTCCATAGACGCGGTTCATGATGTCGAGCGTGCTGGCAGTCGGCGAGGTCGGCCGCGCGGCCTGCTTGCCGTCCGGAGCGAGATCACCGCCGGAGCAGAACTCACCACCGGCACCACGGAGCGTCACCACGCGGACCGCATCTTCGGATTCGAGCTGCTCGAGCGCCGTGGTCAGCTCGGCCGCCATCGTCGGGGAAAGCGCGTTCCGCTTCTCGGGTCGATGGAGCTCGATCCGGGCGATCGCCCCTTCGGTCGCGAGGCGCAGGGTCTCGAAGGCCAATGCGAATCCTCCGCTACGAAAGACTCGAGAGGAGTCGGTAGAGAACATCGCCGGCGTCGCGCCGGCTCGAAAGGTGCTCGCTCGGAATCGCCCACCACGCCTCGGCCGGAATCGGAATCGACCATTCGCCGATCGCCGTTCGCTCTGCGATCTTCCAGGCGCCCTCGCGGCGTTCGAAGCGGTCGAGGTAGCGGAAGCCCGTCGCGAGATTCAGCTGGGGGCGGTCGTCGTCACTGCGGTGGAGCGAGACGCCGTAGGTCTCGCACGCCGCGCGGTCGGACGCGTCCGCCAGGTCGATGAGCATGTTGCCCACGAGATGCATCGTCCATCGGTAGCGCGAAGTCAGACGGTCGACCCAGTCGATGTACTCCTCGACGCCACCGGAGAAGCTGCCGTGATGGTCGCGGGCGTCGACGTGGTAGCAGGCGCGTACGAGATCGAAATCTCGGCGGTCGATCCCGCGGCAGTAGCGCAGCACGACCTCTTCGATCTCGCGTTTGTCGAGCAGGGTGGAGACGCGCGGGTCCATCCGAAGCAGCCTAGCAGTCCGCCGGGCGCTCGCGTGCGCTCGCCGACGCCGCTCAGTCGGTTCCGGTGTGAAGAGCCGCCTCGTCCTGGGGACCGATCACGAACTCGCGGTATCGCTTCGGCATGAAGAAGGCGAGCCACCAGGCGACGGACGTGACCAACATCCCGCAGGACAGGATCGTGATCGGGAGCGTCGACAGGATCGCCAGACCGATGACTCGGATGGCGATCGTCGTTCCGGCAACGACGCAGCTCGCGGCGCTCGCGATCGACCAGAGCAGGAAGCGATGGGTCGTTTCGGGGTTGGCCAGGCCGAGCACGAGGCGGCGTTTCATGTTCCGGTAATAGAGCGTCGATTCGATCGCGTTCCAGAGGAAGGCGGCGCCGATCGCGGTGGCCAGCAACACGGCCCAGGGTCCGATCTCGATCACCATCTGGGACTGGCTGCGTGCGGCGAGGACCGAGAACGTGGAGCCGGCGGAGCCGACGACGCCCGCAACGAGGATCGCG
Organism: Myxococcota bacterium; assembly: GCA_965223565.1. Taxonomy (GTDB): domain Bacteria; phylum Myxococcota_A; class UBA9160; order UBA9160; family UBA4427; genus UBA4427. The sequence continues at coordinate 270,654 of CBDCWV010000018.1, forward strand.
CCACTCGCGAACCCACCCCAGCGGCGACTCGGGCGGAACACGAGGTAGGGAAAGCGGGCGAGGGCGCCGATGCCGACGGCGATCCCGATCGCTCCGATCGCGAAGAGCAGCGAGCCCTCGATCGTCGCGACCAAGCCGGGTGCCCGGCTGATCGCCGTGAGCGGAAAGCCGACGCCGACGAGGCCGGCGAGCGCGATCGCCAATAGCCATTCCGGAACGCCACGCGTGTGCCGGGCGAGTCGAAACAAGCGCAGCGTGACGAGCCAGCCGACGACGGTCACGATCGTGGCGGCGATTCCCGCGAACAGCTCCATTCCATGCGTATCGTTCGATGGGCGGCCGGGCCTGAGCCCCGAAAGCCCGCGGCGGGTCGGGAAGGTCCGTGGCGGCGGTCGCAGGCCTTGACCCCCGCCGAAATCGCGAGGCTATGCTCTTCCGCGGCCCGGTCGACGGATTCGGGGCGGGGAGACGAGAATATTGGTGACGAGCGTGGCGGGCCGGGTTGAGGCTGGGCGAGCTGGGCCGGGATCGTACCGGGGCAACCTACGCTTCGGCGTGATGTTCGGCTATTGGCAGGCACAGCCGCCCCCAAGCTTCATCGAGGTCGCGCAGACGGCGGAGCGGCTGGGCTTCCATTCGGCCTGGACGGCGGAGGCCTGGGGCTCGGACGCCTTCACGCCGCTGGCCTGGATCGGTGCCCACACGGAGCGGCTCGCGCTCGGGACGTCGATCGTGCAGATCTCGGCCCGCACGCCGACGTCGACGGCGATGCACGCGCTCACGCTCGACCACCTCACGCAGGGCCGTCTGATCCTCGGTCTCGGCGTCTCCGGGCCGCAGGTCGTCGAGGGCTGGTACGGGCGGCCCTTCAGCAAGCCGATCTCCCGCACACGCGAGTACATCGACATCGTGCGGCAGGTGATGCGCCGCGAGCGACCGGTGGCGAACGATGGTCCCCATTATCCACTTCCCTATTTCGGAGAGGGTGCCTGGGGCATGGGCAAGCCGCTCAAACCGATCACGCATCCGCTGCGCGCCGATCTGCCGATCTATCTCGGCGCCGAGGGGCCGAAGAACGTGGCGCTCGCCGCGGAGCTCTGTGATGGCTGGATTCCGCTCTGGTACACGCCCTATCGCGAGGAGGTCTACGCCGATTCGCTGACGCATGCACCCGACGATTTCGACGTCGTGCAGGGCGTGACCGTGCGCGTGACCGACGATCTCGACGCTGCGTTCGACGCCCAGCGCCCGATGCTCGGCTTCTACGTCGGTGGAATGGGCTCGAAGGATCGCAATTTCCACAAGGAGCTGATGGGGCGGATGGGCTATCCGGAGGCGGCCCAGAAGATCCAGGACCATTTCCTGGCAGGCGAGCGCGCCGAGGCGATCTCCGCCGTGCCGAACGAGTTCATCGACGAGATCGCTTTGATCGGTTCGCGTGAGCGGATCCGCGACCGCCTGCAGGCCTGGAAAGAGAGCCGTGTGACGACGATGCTGCTGCACGCGCAGGATGCGCGCTCGCTCGAGCTGATCGCGGACGTCGTGATGGATCAGTAGGGCGGACCCGGCGGTTCAGCCCCTCATAGCAGGGACGAGGAGAGGCCAGCGATGGATTTCGGCTATTTCGGTTTCAACGTCGGATCGCTCAGCAACCCGGATTCGGTCGAGCGCTGTGTCGTGACCTGCGAGCAGCTCGGCTACGAGTCGGTCTGGACGGGTGAACACGTCATCCTGATCGATCCGCACGAGCCGCCGTCGCCCGTGCCGCCCGAGTCGAATTTTCTCGACTCGGTCGCGAGTCTCGCATTTGCGGCTGCGAAGACGGAGCGGATCAAGATCGGGTCGGGCATCATATTGCTGCCCCAGCGCGATCCGATCGTGCTCGCGAAGGAGCTCGCCGGAATCGATGTCCTCTCGAAGGGCCGCTTGATCTTCGGGCTCGGCGTCGGCTACGTCCCCGGCGAGTTCGAGGCGCTCGGGATTCCCTACGAGGAGCGCGGTGCGCGCGCGACGGAGCACATCGAGGTGTTGCGGACGCTCTGGACGGAGGCGAAGCCCTCTTTCGACGGTCGCTTCACTCGATTCGCGGGCATTCAATCCCATCCGATGCCCGTCCAGAAGCCACACCCGCCGATCATCGTCGGTGGCAACTCGCCGCCCGCCCTGCGCCGCGCCGTCGCTCAGGGAGACGGTTGGTACGGCTTCTACATGGACGTCGACGCCGCGGCCGCCATGAAGAAGGCGCTGGACGAGACCGCCAAAGGTACGGAGCGCCCCGACTCGCTCGGTCGGCTGACGATCACGATCACACCGCCGGGTCCGATCGATGGCGACACGGCCAAGCGCTACGAGGATGCTGGGGTGGATCGGCTCGTGCTGATGCGCGGATTCGAGGACATGGGCGCCGCTCCGAGCAAGTCGGTCGACGACGCGATCGCGAAGTTCCTGGAGGACCAGGCGCGCGAGGTCGGTATCGCCTAGCCGGAGCAATGGATCGGACGCGACCATGAAAGCAATCCTGATCACGCTGAACGTCATCGTGCTCGCCAGCCTGGGGGCGCTCGGCTACGAGTGGCCGCCAGCGCTCTTCGCCTTCCTCGTCGTGGGTCCGCTCTCGCTCCTCAGCCTCTGGAGCGCGACGAACGGGGAGCTGTCGGCCCGGACGATCTTCGTGATGACGGCGGCAATCGGCGTCGGCGGGGTCGCCGTCGCGAGCTACTACTGGCCGGCTGCCTGGTACGGCTACCTCGTCGTCGGCCCGATCGTGCTGCTCGGGATCGTCGACATGGTCCAGACCAAGCGCGCGATCCGTCGCAACTTCCCCGTGATCGGTCACGTGCGATATCTCTTCGAGGAGATCCGGCCGGAGATCCAGCAATATTTCATCGAGCGTGACATGGACGGTCGACCGTTCAATCGCGAGGAGCGCTCGCTCGTCTACCAACGGTCGAAGGGAGCCCTCGACACGCTCCCCTTCGGTACGCAACGCGACGTCTACGAGGCCGGCTACGAGTGGATCAATCACTCGATGATGCCCGTTCATCCGGAGGATCCGAATCCGCGCGTCCTGATCGGAGAGGGGCGCTGCGCGCAGCCCTACAATGCGTCGATCCTCAACATCTCGGCGATGAGCTTCGGCTCGCTCTCCGGTAACGCGATCGAAGCGCTCAACAAGGGCGCTTTGATGGGTGGGTTCGCGCACAATACTGGCGAGGGCTCGATCAGCCGTCATCACCAGCACGGCGGGGACCTGATCTGGCAGATCGGTACGGGCTATTTCGGCTGTCGGGACGCCGCCGGCGCCTTCGATCCCGAGGCGTTCGCGGCGCGGGCAGCGCTGCCTGCGGTCAAGATGATCGAGATCAAGATCTCCCAGGGCGCGAAGCCGGGTCATGGCGGCATCCTGCCCGCTTCGAAGATCACCGACGAGGTGGCCGAGATCCGCGGCGTGTCGAAGGAGCACGACGTGGTCTCGCCGCCGGCACACTCGGCTTTCTCGACGCCGATCGAGCTGCTCGAGTTCGTGACGCGGTTGCGCGAGCTGTCGGGTGGCAAGCCGGTCGGGTTCAAGCTCTGCGTGGGCAAACGGCGCGAGTTCCTGGCGATCTGTCGCGCCATGGTCGAGACCGATTTGCTACCCGACTTCATCACGGTCGACGGTGGCGAGGGCGGCACGGGCGCGGCGCCCTTCGAGTTCTCGAACCGGCTGGGCTGTCCGCTCGTCGAGGGACTCACCTTCGTCCACAATTCACTCGTGGGGATCGGCGTGCGTGATCGCGTGCGCATCATCGCCTCGGGCAAGGTCGCGAGCGGCTTCGGACTGACGCGCATGCTCGCGCTCGGCGCGGACCTCTGCTTCGCGGCGAGATCGATGATGATGGCGATGGGCTGTATCCAGGCGCGCAAGTGCAACAGCAACGAGTGCCCGGTCGGCATCGCGACCCAGAATCCGTCGCTCACGGCCGGTCTGGTCGTCGCGGAGAAGGCAAAGCGCGTCGCGCTCTACCACGAAGAGACCGTTCTGGCGGCGGTCGAGATGATGGGCGCAGCCGGGCTGCTATCGCCCAGCGAGCTGCGCCCCTGGCACATCATGCGCCGCACCTCCGCGCTCGACACGAAGCATTACGGCGAGATCATCGACTTCCTCGAGCCGGGCGAGCTGCTGGGCGAGGTCCTGCCGCCTTCCTTCGAGCGCGCCTGGCGATCTGCATCGGCGGAGACCTTCGTCCACGACGACGACGACGCGACGCTCGTCGCCCGACGCGAGAGTATGGTCATGACCGACGCGCCGTCTTCGCTCGGGGGAATCTCGACGGTCTGATCGGACGTTTTCGCGCGCTTCGAGCGGTCGAGATCAGGGCAGGGGGTCGAGTAGCAGCTCCGTGCGATCGTGCTCGATCACGCCCCAGTCGCCCATCTCGTCGGCGCCGAGCTCGCGTTCGACGACGCGGAGCGTGCCCGCCTGGAACTCGAAACGGGTCCACATGCCGCCGTGATCGGATTCGAATTCGATGAAGCTGCCGGGCTCGACGAACTGCGCGATCGGCTCGAAGAAGCGGGCGATCGCCCGCGCGGGAAGCTCGTCCATCATGCCCTCGCGTCCGACGCCGCAGATGCCTCCGTCCGGGAGCTCCTGGAACGTGATGTGATCGCCGAGTCCCATCACGGCGCGCATCGCGCCCGCGAGCGTCGTGGCGGAGGCGAGCTCACGGTAGGCGGCCGGTCGTTCGTTGATGCCGCGGGCGAGAAAGGCGGCTTCCGAGGGGAAGGCCGCCTTGATCGCGGCAACGGCGGCGCGCTCCGCTCCCGCATTCATTCGGAATTGGGCTTTTTCGATCCAGACGGCGGTTCCCATCGATGACTCCGATCCTGACCCCCGACGACGGGGCGCGAGCGGCCCGCACCGCTCGTTCTTCGAGCGGGGTCGGGGCGATACCGGATGGGTCGGATCACCGGCACCGACGCTTGAGTCCGGAGACCAGCCGACTCGACCGATCGCGCGAGCCTTCGCGCCGTCGCCGCGAGCCTGCTTGCGAGCTGCGTGTTCACGAAGCGACCGCGTCCGCGACACCGCTCGCGATCGGCTCTCACGCGCATCGATCCGTTCTCGTGTAGCCTCGCTGCAATCGTCTCGGGGGCGTGTCGTCCGGCGTCGCCGGCCGGCCCGTCGCATCGGCAACTCCGGCGTCCGCGCCGACCGCCGGCCTCGGCCGGGCACTCGCAGGAGTCGACTGAACCATGTCGGAAACCCAACCGGAAACGCCAGACGACACCTGCTCGGCAACAGACGCGTCTCGGCCGCTCGCGGGGCTGCGTGTGCTCGATCTGGCCGACGAGAAGGGGGAGATCGCGGGTCGGATCCTGGGCGATTTCGGTGCAGACGTCCTGCGCATCGAGCCGCGGGCGGGCGCGCGCTCGCGCCGTCTCCCGCCCTTCGACGCCGAGGGTCGCAGCCTCTACTTCGCGTTTCGCAACGCGAACAAGCTCGGGCTGGCGCTCGATCTCGAGGGCGAGTCGGATCGCGACCGATTGCTCGCGCTGTCGGCTCGCGCCGACGTCCTGATAGAGTCCGAACGGCCCGGTCGTCTGGCCGAGCTCGGTCTCGCCCCCGACGAGCTCGCCGATCGTTTTCCACACCTGATCGTCCTCTCGATCTCGGATTTCGGACAGACCGGTCCCTATCGCGATTGGGTCGCGACCGATTCGACGCTCTGTGCAGTCTCTGGCATGCAGTTCAAGGCGGGGCTGCCGGGCCGCGAGCCGCTCTTCTCCCCCGGCGCGATGTGTTCCGACATTGCGGGTATCCTCGGGGCCTACTCGGTGATGGCCGCCTACTATCAGAGACTGCGCACGGGCTGGGGGCAGACGATCGATCTCTCCGTGCTCGAGGCGGTTGCGCAGCAGACCGATTGGTCCTTCTCGAACGGCTCCTACAGCGACGCGCGCGGGATCGACGCGCCACAGACGCGCGTGGGCTCCGGGCCGGTCTATCCGATCTTTGCCTGCAAGACCGGTTATGTCCGGCTCGTGATGATGGCGCCCCGACAATGGCACGCGATGCGCGCCTGGCTCGGCGAGCCCGACTACCTCCAGGACCCGAAATACGACACGTTTCTCGGCCGCATGGAGATCGCCGAGGCGCTCGCCGTCGTGATCGGCGATCTCTTTGCGACGATGACGCACGAAGAGGTGTCATTCGAGGCGCAGAAGCGTGGCATCGTCTGTACTCCCGTTCTGTCGCCGAACGAGGTGATCGAGAACGCGCATTTCCGCTCCCGCGACACGTTCGTCGAGGGCGAGTACGCAAAGGGCGCACGGGGTCCGATCGCGTCGGGGTTCTGCGAGCTCGATCGCGAACGGATGGGCTATCGACGCCGCGCACCCGAGCTCGACGAACACGCCGATCGGGTCGGAGGGAGCTTCTGGCCCGAGCCTCGTCCCCGTCCTTCGGGAAGCCGACCGGATCCCTCACGACCCTTCGCGGGCCTGCGCGTGCTCGACTTCGGGATCGGGGGTGTCGGCGTCGAGGCGGCGCGTTTCTTCGCCGACTACGGGGCCGACGTGATCAAGGTCGAGAGTCGCACCTATCCCGACTTCGTCCGCGTCATCATGGGTACGGAGATGAGCGCGTCCTTTGCGTCCTCGAGTCGCAGCAAGCGGGGTCTCGGCGTGAACATCAAGACCGAGGCTGGCAGGCGGCTGGTGCACGCGTTGGCCGAGCAGACAGACGTCGTGACGGAGAACGGCTCGACCGGCATGATGGCGGCGATGGGCGTGGGCTACGAGCAGCTCGCTGCGAAGAATCCCGCGATCGTGATGGCGAGCAGTCAGCTGCTCGGCGATCACGGCGCGTGGTCCGATTGGATCGGTTACGGGCCGAGCACCCAGCCGATCGGTGGTCTGGTGCATCTCTGGGACTACCCGGGCGACGACCCTCCCGCCGGCTCGACGTCGATCTTTCCCGACCACCTGGCCGGTCGGCTGCTCTCCCTGTGCGCTCTGGCGGGCTTGATCCGCCGCGAACGGACGGGTCGCGGCGGGCACGCCTCGGTCGCCCAGGCGGAGGCGGTCGTCAACATCCTCGGCGATCTGATGCTCGCCGCCGGTCTCGCGCCAGGCAGCGTCGGTCCGATGGGCAATCGTCGTGACCGGGGTGCGCCCTGGGGCATCTACCCCTGTGCCGGTGAAGATCAATGGGTCGCGATCACGATTCGCGACGACGACGACTGGCGAAGGCTGCGCAGTGCGCTCGGGGATCCCGAATGGGCCGGTGACGACGCTCTCGGCTCGGTCGACGGTCGTCGCCAGGCACACGACGCGATCGACGAGAAGCTCGCGGCCTGGACGAAGACGATGTCGAAGCGCGCGGCGACGGCGGCGCTTCAGATGTTCGGCGTTCCGTCGGCGCCGATGTACACGGCGGCCGATCAGCTGGCCGATCCGCACTACCAGGCGCGCGGTTTTCCGCGTTGGCTCGAGCAGCAGGGGCTCGGCTGGCTCGCCTTCGAGGGACCGGCCTTCCACGCAAGCGGCATGCCCGACATCGACCTCTTCCAGGCTCCCGGCGTCGGCGAGCACACGCGGGAGATCGCGCGAGATCTGCTCGGCCTCTCGCCCGACGAGATCGAATCGCTCGTCACGCAGGGCGTGCTCGAGACGGACGACCGTTGACGGCCCGCTACAGGCCTGCCAGATCGAGATCGAGGTTGGCGCTCGAGAGACCGCCGTGGATGTCCATGACCGACCCGGTCACATAGGCGCTGGCCGGCGAGGCCAGGTAGAGCGCGCCGAGGGCGATGTCCTCGGGCTCGCCGAGTCGCTTCAGGGGTGTCGACTCGACCATCGCCTTGTGCACGACCTCGTTCGTGAGGACGCTCTCGAGCGCCGACGTCGCGGTCGATCCGACCGCGATCGCGTTGACGCGGATCCGGGGCGCGAGATCCTCGGCGAGCAGCTTCGTGAAATGCGTCATCGCCGCCTTCGCCGTGCCATAGGCGGCGAAGCCCTTGCCCGTCATCTGGCCGATCGAGGAAGAGATGTTGACGATCGCGCCGCCCCGTTCCTGCATGTGCGGCACGGCCGCCTTCGAGAGCGCGAAGGCGGTCGTCACGTTGAAGTGGAAGGCGCCCGAGAAATCCTGCTCGGTCGTCTCGAGGAAGGGCTTGGGCATCGAGCCGCCGACGTTGTTGATGACGATGTCGATACGGCCGAATTCGTCGAGTGCGCGCGCGGCGAAGGCCTCGAGGTTCTCGGTTCTGGCTGCATTGCAGGGAACGACGAGCGCACGCCGGCCGAGCGCGCGGATCTCCTCGGCGACGGCTTCGAGCTGGTCGACGCTGCGCGCGGCCAGCGCCAGATCAGCACCGTTCTCGGCCAGCGCGAGCGCCGTGGCCCGGCCGATACCGCGACCCGCACCGGTCACGAGGGCGACTCGATCATCGATTCGAAAGCGATCCAGAATAGGCATGGCCTGACTCTAGACCAGATCGACGCGGCGGCTCCATGGTCCCCCGTGGTCCGAATCGGTCGTCGCCGAGCCTCCGGCACCCGAGAGGCGGCCGGCTAGACTCGAAGATCGGCGTCCCCCGGTGCGGGACGCGCGCGAGCTGGTACGAAGAAGAGTCGGAGGAGGCCGGAGATGAAGGATTTCCAGGGACGCGTGGCGGTCGTGACGGGCGCCGCCAGTGGGATCGGTCTCGCGACGACGGAGCGCTTCCTGAAGGAGGGGATGAAGGTCGTGTTGGCCGACGTCGAGAAGAGCAGCCTCGATCGCGAGGTCGCGCGACTCGCCGCCGCCGGCGGCGACGTGCTCGGCGTTTGCTGCGACGTGCGCGACCCGGAAGCGATTCGGGCCTTGGCCGACCGGACGCTCGATCATTTCGGGGGTGTGCACGTCGTCTTCAATAATGCCGGTGTTGCACCGGCGGGTCCGATGCTCGAGACGACGCCCGAGGACTGGAGGTGGATCGTCGACGTCAACGTGCTGGGTGTCGCGTACGGCGTCACGACATTCGGTCCGATCCTGAAGGAGGCGGGCGAAGGGCACGTCATCAATACGGCCTCCGAGGCGGGCCACGTCTCGAGTGCGGTGCTCGGGATGTACACGGCGACCAAGCATGCGGTCGTGGGGCTCTCGGAATCCCTCCATCGCGAGCTCGAGGGGACGGGCGTGAGCGTCCATTGCCTGTGCCCCAATCTGGTCGCGACGAAGATCTTCCATTCGGAGCGCAACCGAGACGATTCGCGGGCGCTGACGGCCGCTCAGACGGCGACGATGGCGCCGCTTCGCGAGGCGATTACGGCGATGGGCATCACGCCGGCCCAGGTCGCGGGAGACATCGTCGAGGCGATGCGCGCCGATCGCTTCTGGATCTTCACGCACGCGATCACGAAGCAGGCACTCGCGGTCCGGTACCGGGATATCGATGCCGACCGCAACCCGAGCAATCCCTACGAGGGGATCGACGGCCTGGACGAGCTCGAACGGCTCGAATAGAACACCGTTGCCCTGTCACGACGCGCACGAGCCCGGGTTGCGACGCTCCGAGCGGTCGCGATCGCTCGTCGTCGCTCATCCCCGTCGCGTCACCACGCCTAACGGTGCGTAAGATCCGGCCCGCAACGAAGCATCGTTTGCGCCTCGTCGATCTCGTTGTGACTCCGGGAAAAAAGGCGGCGCGAAGTGCGCAGCGCTGGTTGACAGGGCTCGTTCGGACGGGCAAACAAGACGAGGCCCTCGCAGTCGGATCGCTGGCTGATCGCACGCCCGGAATGCCACCCTTGTCTCCCTGACCCCCTGCTCCCGCCCGGTCGCGTCGATTTCCTGCATTCCACTCTTCGCTGATCGCTGTCTCGAAGCTGCCGTTGCTCGACCGACCGATGCGTGATCTCGCTGGTCCGATCCGTGCTCGACGCGCTTCGTCTTGCCCCTTGCAGCCGCAGGGCAGGTCCGGGCCGCTCTCGAGCGGTCCGGAGGGGCACTCGGAGGGAATGGAGGCGTTTCCTTCGAGTGCCTCGAGCGCGCGTCGGTTCCCCGCCGCCGTGATAGGGCTCTGCCCGCGCCCTCGACCGGATGTGCGATGATCCGGTGCGAACGCAGCGACTTCGTGGGTGGCGTGGTCGGATGTGAAACGCCGGGGGAACCGAGCCAAAGTGACGATGCGTGAGCTACTCCTGGATCGGGCGGAGGACGACGGGCCGGCTCTCTTCTTCGAGGACGAGCAGTGGTCCTGGCGCGAGCTGGTTCAGGCCTGTCGCGATCGTGCACAGGCGCTCCTCGACTGGCGCGACCAGGCCGGCGAAGGCGAGGATCGTCCGTTCCACGTCGGGCTGCTGCTCGAGAACGTGCCCGAGTACCTGTTTCTCTCCGGCGCCGCGACGCTCGCCGGGGCGACCGTCGTCGGGATCAATCCGACCCGGCGCGGCGCGGGACTCGAGCGCGATATCCGGCATACCGATTGCCAGTTTCTGGTGACCGAGGATCGCCACCTCGATCTGCTCGAGGGTCTCGACTACGGCATTCCGGTCGAACGACGATTCGATATCGCGAGCGAAGCCTGGGCCAAGGCGCTCTCCGGCTTCGCGGGCTCGAAGACACCCGAGATCGAGCCGGATCCGGCGGCGACGTATATGCTGATCTTCACGTCGGGGACGACCGGGGAGCCGAAGGCGGCGATCTGCTCTTCTGCCAGGACGGCGATGGCCGGGCGGATGCTCGCGCAGATGCGTGGCCTCTCGGCTTCGGACCGCGGTTATCTCGCCATGCCGCTCTTTCACTCGAACGCGCATATGGCCGGGGTCGCACCGATCATGGCCGTCGGTGGCAGCTGGCTGATCCGTCGTCGATTCTCCGCATCCGGGTTCCTTCCCGACGTGCGGCGCTACGGCGTCAGCTACTTCAACTACGTCGGAAAGCCGCTGACGTATATCCTCGCAACCGAAGCGCGCCCCGACGATGCCGACAATCCGCTTCGCATCGCGTTCGGAAACGAGGGCGCGGAGCACGACCTCGAGCGATTCGCCGAACGCTTCGGCTGCGAGGTGGTCGACTCCTACGGCTCGACGGAGGGCGGGATCGCGATCAGTCGCACGCCGGACACGCCTCCGGGCGCACTCGGCGTGGCACCACCGGGAACGCTGGTCCTCGATCCGGAGACGCGGGAGGAATGTCCTCGCGCCACCTTCGGCGAGGACGGTCGCCTGACGAACGCGAGCGAGGCGATCGGCGAGATCGCCAGCACCGAGAGTGCGCAGCAATTCGAAGGCTACTGGCGAAACGAAGAAGCGAACGAGGAGCGGACACGCGACGGTATCTACTGGAGCGGTGACCTGGGATATCGGGACGATGCGGGCTTCTTCTATTTCGCGGGACGCAACATGGACTGGCTGCGTGTCGATGGCGAGAATATCGCCGCGGGGCCCATCGAGCGCATCCTGTGTCGCAACGAGGACATCGCATTGGCGGCGGTCTATGCCGTTCCGAACGCGGACGTCGGCGACGATTGCATGGCGTCCCTGATCCTGCGCGCGGGTGTCGAGTTCGATCCGGGCGCGTTCGCGTCGTTCCTGGCGCAGCAATCCGATCTCGGAACGAAGATGGCACCCCGCTACGTGCGGGTCGCTCGCACACTACCGTCGACGGAAACGAACAAGATCCTGAAACGCGTTCTGAGAGAAGAGCGCTGGGAATGCGAAGATCCTGTCTGGCTGCGAGACGACGAGCGCTATCGACGGCTGGAGGCCTCCGACCGCGACGAGATCCGCGCCCGGTTCGCGGCACGTGGGCGCTCGTCTGAGCTCGATCGCTAGCCCGGCGTCGCTTCCGGCCGGGCCGAATCGTACACGCGGCAGCGGCGACGACGTCGAATCGAGGAGGAATCTCTCTTGACGCAGTTCATGGCCCCGCACGCCGAAAAGCTCTACGCCGTCATGCGTATCGTGTTCGGCTTCACGTTTCTCTGGCACGGCTCGCAGAAGCTCTTCGGATTTCCCGGCGGGACGCCGGAAGGCGCGCCCGCGATCGTTCTCTATATCGCGGGTCCGATCGAGCTCTTCGGGGGCCTGCTCTTGATGTTGGGTCTGATGACGCGGCCGGTCGCTTTTCTCGCGAGCGGCCTGATGGCAGCCGCCTACTGGATGGCGCATGGATTGAACGCTGTCCTGCCGCACCAGAACGGCGGCGAGCTGGCGATTCTCTATTGCTTCGCCTTCCTCTACATGTCCGCTCGGGGCTCGGGTATCTGGAGCCTGGACGCGAGCCGTTCCGGGGCGAGCTGACGATGAACGGTCTCGATCCGAGTGCGATCGTCGCTTGCGCGCTGCGTCCCGAAGGCAGCTGGTCCCATGCGATCGCGCTCGTGGGCTTCGTCGTTGCCGCGTTCCTCGTCTCGCGGCGCGGAGGCGGCGCCTACCGCTCGAGATCGAGCGCGTTCAGGACGCGGAGTGCATCGCGGAGCGCGCCGGGATCGTGCGTCCGCAGATAATCCGCTCCCAGGCGGGCGGCCTCGAGCTCGGCGGCAAGCGTCGCGGCGCCGATCTCGTCGACCCCGCGTCCCGTGATGGCACGCAGGAACGACTTGCGCGAGACCGACACGAGCACGGGTCGTCCGAAGCGTTCCCGCAAGGACGGAATCCGCTTCAGGACGGCGGTCGAAGCTCTCGGATCGCTGCCGAGGAAGAAGCCCATTCCGGGGTCGACGATCAGCCGGGATTCGGCGATGCCGGCCGTCACGAGCGCACGCAGTCGCGCATCGAAGAATCGTTCGATTGATTCCAGAACAGCGTCCGGGGAAGCTTCGTCGCGGGTTGCGCGGTCGCGCTCGAGGAGGGAATGGACGACGACGAGCCGCGCGTTCGTATCCGCAAGACGTCCGTAGAGCCGCGTATCGGGAAAGCCGCGAATGTCGTTCAACATGTCGACGCTTCCGGAATCGAGCGCGAACTCGAGCACGCGTGACTCCGTTGCATCGACCGAGATCGAGAGGCCCCGATCCCCGATCGCGTCGAGGACCGGTGCGAGCCGCGCGATCTGTGCTTCGGGGGCCACGCGGGCTGCGTCGGGATTGCTCGACGCCGGGCCCAGCTCGATCCAGTCGGCGCCGGCCTCGGCAAGCGCATCCGCATGGGCGATCGCGGCCTCTGGCGCCAGGAAGCGGCCCCCGTCCGAGAACGAGTCTCGCGTGATGTTCAGGATCGCGACGATCTCGGGGGTGAAGCGCATCACGGTTGGGTAGCACGCGGATCCTCTCGGCGTCCCGGCCCGACGAGACTCCGTGCTCCACGACCAACCGCAGCGAGGGCGCTCGAATTTACAACGCTTTTACTCGCGGGCGGCCGAGAGCCATGTTGTCGACTCGGCGATTCGGCTACACCTGCGCCGGCGATCGATCGCGAGCCCCTGACGATCGGCGGCAGATGGGCACGAGAGAGACGGGAGAGAAATGAACGCTGCGATCGATCTCGACGTCGCCAGCGCGGAGCGCACGCCGGCGAAGCCGAGGTCCCGGCCCGTCAAGGGCACGATCCTCCGCTACCGAGCGGACCGTCGTGCCGTCGGTTACGCCCTCGTCCTATTCGGACTTCACCTGGCGATCTTCCTGCTGGCGCCGATCTGGCTCGCGGCGCTCTGTGTCCTGCCGCTCGCGATCGGGAGCATGTTCGTCGCTCCGATCAACCACCATCACCAGCACTTCAACACCTTCTACAAGCCCTGGCTGAATCGTGTCTACGAGATCGTCCTCTCACTACAGACGGGAATCAGTCCCTACGGCTGGGTCCTCCACCACAATCTGGGCCATCACCGCAACTACCTGAATCAGCGACCGCATCCGAATCCCGACGAATCGAAGTGGACGCGGGCCGATGGCTCGCAGATGACGCGTCTGGAGTACACGATCGATCTGCTGCTGAACCACCAGCGCGACATCATCCGGGTCGGTCGACGACACCCGAAATACCTGCGTGCGTTTCTCTGGATGAAGCTCCCCGTCTGGGGGCTGATTCTGGTGGCACTCCATCTCGATCCCGCGAACGCGCTGCTCGTCTTCCTGATCCCGTCGTTCATCACGCTCTGCCACACGTCCTGGGCGACCTATGAGCATCACGCGGGCTATCGACCTACGAGCCACTACGACGCGAGCGTCAATCGGACGAGCCCGATCTACAACTTCATGACCTGCAATCTCGGCTATCACACTGCGCATCACAAACGTCCGGGTGCGCACTGGTCGCTGCTGCCGAAGATCCACGACGAGATCAAGCACGAGATCCCGTCGGAGATGATTCTCACGACGTTCTGGTAGGCCGCCGCGCTCGCCGGTCGTTCGTCCGGCGCGCAAGATCGACGTAGATTCCCGATTCGCGGAGCTCCACCGCGAAGCAGGGGATCGGGAAGCCGTCGGCGTGCGCCGGGTCGAAGCCCGTTCGCACGTCGAAGGGCCAGCCGTGTGCCGCGCAGGTGATGACGCAGCCCTCGAGATCGCCCTCCGAGAGCGGATGGCCCGCGTGCGGACAGGCATCCTCCATCGCGTAGATCGCCTCGCCGACCCGATAGAGCCCGAGCGCGATTCCGTCGACTACGACGCGGAGGCCTCGGTCGGGTGGGAGCGCGTCGAGGTTGGCCACGCGGACGAAGGACAAACGGCGCTCATCCTCAGCTCGGCCTGCGTGAGCAGCTCACGCGGGCGACTGGCTCGAGTGTCAGTGTCGCAGGATGCCCCAACGCACTCGAGCCGACCAGGACGTAGAACGTCCTGGATCGGGCAGGCGAGGCCGCGGGTGCCGTCCGCGGCCGATCCTTCGAGTGGAAGGTGACTAGTTCTGGGCGAGGGCCGCGGGCATCGTGGCGCCGGGCTTGCCGACGATGGTCACGATGCAGGTCTCGAGACCGCCGCGTTCGACTGCACTCGTGCAGGTCATCGTGGTCGGGCCACCCAGATGCGCCAGGAACTCGTCACCAATCGCCGTGCTCTTCTCGAACGCGGCCTCGAGATGACCGTTCGCGAGCGTCATCAGTGCAGGGGATTCGAGGAGACTGGAAGCGTCGCGCGTGTCGGCCGAAGCGGACGTCGACAGGCCGAGCGCGCAGAAAGCAGTGAGGGCGAAGCGGAACATGATTCTCATCTCGGGGGGCTCCTTTGGGTGGTCTATATCGGGTGCTCCCTCGATTGCTTGAGGTGTTCTTCCAGCCATCTTGCAACTTTGTGTGCGTCAATCGGTTGCGCCCGGGATCGGCAGGTGGCGAGCAGCGAACGCTCACGAACGGGTATCGGCCGGTAGAGGGACGTGCTGCATGCCGCCATCCGCGCGACGTCGTGGGTGAATGAGGCAGGTGAATTCCAGGAACACCGGACTTAGACTTGGCGTGGGATCCCCGGAGAGCCACTGGCCGAATCACGGGCCGTGCCCGGGTATCCGGGGAATCGGCAAGCTGCGTGTTCGTTGCCCGTGAGACCGGTCGGGAGGCCGTGCGTCCGAATCGAGCGGGGCGATGGGAGAGAGTGATGGCGACGCATCGACTGATGGTATTCACCCGAGCCATGCCCGGTCGCGAGGCGGAATTCAACGACTGGTACGACGAGGTTCACCTGAAGGAGGTGCTCGAGGTCGAGGGATTCGTAGCGGCACAGCGCTTCGCGCTCGCGCCCAGCCAGATCGGCGATGTCGGGGACGAAGAGCCGGCGCCCTATCTGGCGATCTACGAGATCGAGGCCGAGAGCGTCGAGGCCGCCCTCGAGAGGTTGAATGCGAGCGCGGATGGCATGAACATGTCGGATGCACTGGATCTCACGAGCACGAAGGCAATCGCGTATACCGCGATCGGTGAACGCACGCGTCGCCTGACGAGGCGATCGCGATCGGGGTCACGAGCCGAGCTGGATGGCTGGCGCGGTGAGCAGCGAGGAGACGAAGCGACATGAAGGATTTTTCGGGACGTGTAGCCGTCGTGACGGGTGGCGCCGGTGATATCGGCAAGGCGATCGCGAGGCAGCTTCTCGCAGAAGGCGCCAAGGTGGTCCTCTCCGACGTCGAGAAGAGCGCACTCGACGAGGCCGTCTCGGAGCTGTCTCGTGGGGGTGGCGAGCCGACCGGCATCGTGACCGACGTCTCCGATCCGGCCTCGGTCGAGTCACTCGCCGAATCGGTCTACGCCCAACACGGCGCCTGCCACCTACTGTTCAACAATGCGGGCGTGGGCGCACCGTCGGTGAACGTGTGGGATACGACGGTCAACGATTGGAAGTGGGTGCTCGGCGTGAACGTGATGGGCGTAGTGCATGGGATCCAGAGCTTCGTGCCGCGCATGATCGAGGGCGGCCAGCCGGGACACGTCATCAATACGTCCTCCGGTGATGGCGGGATCGCGCCTCTGGCCGGGCAATCCGTCTACGCCTCGAGCAAGGCGAGTGTCTCGATCATCACGGAGTGCCTCGCGGCGCAATTCAGTCAACAGCATCCGCAGCTCAAGGCGACGATCTTCTATCCGGCCGGTGGTGTGCTCAAGACGGGCATCTGGAGCTGTGATCGGAATCGGCCGCCAGAGCTCGCGCGCGAGAAGCCGTCGGGTCAGGCCGAGGATCTGATGGGCGAATTCATGAAGCATGCCGAAGAGACGGGGATGCAGGTCCACTTCCAGGATCTCGACGAGCTCGCGCAGTCACTGGTCGTCGATCTCAAGGCGGAGAAATTCGTCTCGATGATCGGCGTCGAGGGCGCCGGGGATCAGCTGCGCGCCCGAGCGGAGAAGATCGGCCGGGCCGAGGCGCCCTTCGACGAGCACACGTTTCTCGGATAGACGTCTTCGATTCGGGCCTCGATCGGACCTCTCGCGTCGGAGCCGGTCGCGAAGGATCCGCGACGGGCTCCGCTCGTTCGCGTTCGTCGGCGCGTCGCGGCGACCTCCGACTCGGCGACTACGGCCAGAGCGAGAGGAGGTGGCCTTCGGCGGGATCGAGTCGACCGCCGAGCGCGTCTCGGTAGGTCCGTTCCACCGCCTCCGCGCCCCGCTCACGTGCGACGTGGAGCCAGCGATCACAATCGGCGGCGAACGCGCGCCAGGCCGAGCCGATTCGTGCTTCGAGCCCCGAAGCGCCCCAATCTTCGCTTCGCTTGGCGATGCGCGTTGGTGCGAAGAAGAACTCGGGCTCCGGTCCGGGCAGCGATTCGCCTCGCGATCCAGCGTCCCAGTGGGTCGCGCCGACGCTGCACGAATGTCGGAGGGCCTCGCCGAGTCGTTCGTGCGCCCGCGCGAGGACCCGCTGGTTGCCGGCCATGTCGACGAGGATCGAGGGGATCCCGGGCTCGATCTGGTCGATCGCCTCGTAGCGGACGACCTCGTCGTAGCAGCCGAGACTCCGAACGAAGGATTCGTTGCGAGCGGAGGTCAGCCCGATGACGGCGCCGTGATTGCGCTGACGGAGCAGGAAGGCCAGAGCGATTGCGGTCTTGCTCGAGGCACTCGTCAGGATCGTCCGATCGGCGCCGTAGAACCCGGCCTCTTCGAACGCGTCGTCGATCAGATAGGAGGTCAAGAAGAGTCCGCGCAGGAGCGGGATCAGGTCCTCGCGGGACTCGTCGTAGTGGGGGTCGCGCCGTGTCTCGGAGTAGCTTCGATAGGTCGGTGCGTGTGCGGCGCGGTGCGCTGCGCGATCGACGAGACCGGATCGATTCGGATCGGCCTCGACGACGAGGTGGCGACTCATGGGAAAGAAGCCGAAATAGCGTCCGCCGACCTCGATCTCGGCATGACGCGACGCGACGACATCGCCGAAGCCCATGGCGGGAATCCGTCCCCATCGGCCGGGTGCGGGGAAGAAATCCCAGTAGCCGAGCAGGTCGCCGGCCGCCGCATAGGAGACGTTGTTCGAGGTGAGCGCGAAACGATCGATGCGAAAGAGCACCTGTCCCTCGGCGAGCTCGTCGGCGGTCGGGATCTCGGCCGCTGCAAAATCGATCCGGTGGTAGTCGTCGCGATCGACCCGGAAGTCGAGTCCCTGGCTCGCCGACGTGGCCTGGGATGTCGCCTCGGTCGCCGTCTCGCGCCGCGTCGAGGTCAACGCCAGAGAGCCAACAGCTCGTCCGCGGTCGCCTGCGTGGTGATCCGTGCCAGACCATGTTCGAGGACGGCGTCGGCGTATTCCGTCGGATAGCCGGCGACGCAGTCGCGCACGAGCACGACGTGGTAGCCGTGGTTGATCGCCTCGATCACGAGGCCGGGAATTCCGACGTTGAGTGAGACGCCGGTCGCTACCACAGTCTCGACGCCGAGCGAGCGGAGCTTCGGATCGAGATCGGTGCCGGCGAAGGGCGACATTCCGTGCAGGCGCGTCGAGTCCAGATCGTTCGGATGCGGGCCGAGCTCGGGAATCACCTCCGTCGTGGGTTCGCCGAGCAGCATGTGCTCCGGGTTCTTCAACAGGTGATTCACCATCGGCACGTTCTCGAACGAGCCGCGCCGATCGGCCCGGAAGGCAGCGCGACAATGCAGGACCGGCACGTCGCTTCGGCGTGCGGCGTCGAGCAGATTTCCGAGACGTTTCGGAATGCCCTGCGACGCGACGACATCGGCCAGCGCGCGGATCGCGGAGAGATCACCGATCACACCCCGCTGCATCTCCATCGTGAGGATGGCCGCGCGATCGGGCGCGACGAGGTCTGCAAGGCGGCTCATGGAAACCCCTCCATCTAATCGGGACGATTCGTACGGTCACCGCTCGCAGGACGATCGCCGGCGCCAGCCTCGACACCGTCCATCTCGACCCGGATCCTGCGCAGCTTCAGCTGGAGGATGCGCCATTTCCCGTCCGGATCCCTGCGATATTCGTCCTCGTACCAGCCGAGTCCCCAGAGATGCTCGAACGGCGAGCCCTTCGGCCACCACAACATGTCTTCCATCGCCCAGATGCCTCTGGCCGTATCGGGACCCGTCAGCTCGATGATCGGCGAGTGGCCGTGATGGCAGGTCTTCACGCCCTCGAGGATCGGCGGCAGGTATTCGCGGAACGCCTGGCGGCCGTGCAGGATCGGCGTGCCTTCTTCCGTCGTGTCGATCGTGACGTCTTGGCAGAAGACGTCCGCCCACTCGTCCCAGCGCTTCTGATCCATCAGCAGGAAATAGCGTGCCTTCAGCTGGCGGATCTCTTCGATCGTGACGAGGTCGTCGGCGGTCATGCGGGATTCTCCGTGCGTTCGGGGCCCGGCGGCATTCTAACGGGTGCATGAACGTGGCGAGCGAGCGATCTGGCCGATTGGGCCGCGGCCCGCCGTCGCGCTGGTCGCGAATTCGCCCCGAGGGGCATCGACAACAGGACGTGCAAATAGCCGGAATCGGAGGGGATTCCGGCGAGCGATCAGCGCGCGCTGGAAGTGAATCTCGGCCATCGCGATCGATTCATCCTGAAAATGATATTGATTTTCAATTTCCACGGCCGTAGAATCCAAGGGTCGACGGACAGGAACAGGAAGCGCGAACCCCGATGCTCGTTTGCCATTGCCGCGGTGTCACCGACCGCCAGATCAAGCGTCTCGTCAAGGACGGGCTCTGCACGACCCGCGAAGTCGCACGCGCGACCGGCGCCGGCATGCGTTGTGGTGGCTGCCGCGCCAACGTCCGCCAGGTCGTGGCGGAGGCCGTCGACGCTCAAGAGAAGCAGTTCGAAGCCTCCCGACGTTCCTTGACGCTCCCCCTGGCGATCCCCGTCGAAGGTTAGCGAGGGGTACGGGTCGGTCGCTGGCCGACGCTAGCGCGGGGCGTTCGCCCGGCGCGTCTTTGCCTCGACGGACAGACCGCGCAGATAGGCTTCGAGACTTCGTTGTCGGTCCGGTCCGGGCCGCGCGTCGAGGCCGAGTCCCCACTGGATCGCCTCGATCAACAGATCCGTCGACAGTCCGAAGACGCTTCCGTCGGGCCAGCTGAGCGTCGAGTTGTAGTGGATCTCGCCGTCGAGACGAACCGCCTCCCGCTCGTAGGCCTCGGGCGCGATCAGCATCGCCACGCTCGGTCGGTGGATTTCGGAGACCTCAGCCGGATTCGGTCGACAGACGGGTCGTCGGCTCAGCCACCCGACTGCCGGGACGACGACGTGCCCAGCGCCGCTCCAGGCGTCGTCGAGGCGACCGACGACCTCGATTTCGTCGGTCGGGATGCCGACCTCTTCTTCGGTCTCACGCAGGGCCGCAGTCCGCCAATCCTCGTTCGGCTCGAGTCGACCCCCCGGAAACGACATCTGGCCCGGATGTCCGCGAAGCGTCTCGGCGCGTCGCGTCAACAGGACACGCAGGTCCTCCCTCTCGCGCCAGAAGCAGAGCAGTACGCTCGATCGCTTGAATTCGCTCGGTACGACCTCGCGCGGAAGCAGGAAGGGCTCGCGTTCGGCGAGCGCGCGCAGGCGGGCGACGAACTGATCCACGTCGAGGGCCCGCGGAAACGGGTGCGTCGAGTCCTCGTCGGTCGAGGAGGGAGGCATCGAGCCGCCGGGTCCGCGTCACTCGAAGCCGAGGCTCTTCATGTCGACGACGTTGCGTAGCGGCTCTCCGGCGAGGAAGCGTTGCAGATTGTCGAAGAAGAGCTCGAAGACATCGTCCATGTAGCGATCGATGGCGACCGAAGAGTGGGCCGAGATATAGACGTTCGGGATCTCCCAGAGCGGGCTCGAAGCTTCGAGGGGTTCGGGATCGAAGACGTCGAGGACCGCAGCCGCGAGCGGCTCCTCCTGCATGACCCTGATGAGCTCCGCCTGGTCGACGAGCGAGCCGCGCGCGACGTTGACCAGAACGGCGTGGCGCGGCATGGCGGCGAGCGCCGCGGCGTCGATCAGGTGATGGGTCTCGGCCGTTGCCGGCGCCGAGACGATCACGGCGTCCGATCGTGCGAGTAGATCGTGCAGGCCGGAAGCGGGAAATAGCTCGTCGACGACATCCGAGCGGTCACCGGGCTTGGCACTCCGCTTGAGCCCCAGGGTGCGGCAGCCGAGCGCGCGGGCGCGCGTTGCGACCGCCGTGCCGATGCCGCCGAGGCCGACGATCCCGATCGTCGATCCGGTAAAGGTGCGTCCATAGCTGCGCTCGAAGCGTCGCTCCTGCTGGAACGCGTCGGCCTCCCGGAACCGCTTCCAGACCTGGAGCAGCCGCCCGATCACCCACTCGGCCATCGATCCGGCGCTCACGCCCGAACAGTTCGTCAGGACGACGCGATCCTGGTCCACACCCGCCGTCGCGAATTGCTCGACGCCAGCCCCTGCACCTTGTATCCAACGCAGCTGCGGCGCTCGATCCCTCAATCGGTCCGGCGCGTGGAGGGTCGCCAGGACGTGCGATTCGGCGAGGATCTCCTCTCGTTCGGTCGCGACCGTCGTGGCCCAGGGCGGCGGCTCGGGATAGGGGTGCCCCGCATTCTCGGTCGCCCAATCGGCTCCGGGGTCGATCGGCAGGACGCGAGCCTCGACCTGCGCGAGAGCCGCCAGCCGCTCGAGATAGTTGGGCGACGCAAAAGGGGGAAAGCCGAGGCAGACCCGTAGGGGGCTCGCCTTCGTGAATTCCTCGGCCATCGCTTCACCTCCTCGGGATCCCGTTGCGCGGCTCGCCTGCGCTGGACGACGCGCTGCGTCCGCGACCGCCCGCGCGTGCTGCGAGTGTCGCCCCTCCCGTTCCCGACTTCAATCGCCTCGAACCGCCGGATCTTCGTGTCCGAGGGTTCGAAGGAGCGGGCTCGACTTGATACCGTCGAGCTCCCCGCTTCCATCCGCAGGAACGAACGAGCGCGGATCGGCAAGTGCGGCGCGATCGGCGGCCGAGCCGAGCCCGGGAGTCGTATGAAATTCTGGCAGTCGATCACCTGGGCCGAAACCGACCAGCTCTGCGAGATCGCGCGACTGGCCGAAGCGCTGGGCTTCGAGGGGATCATCGGCGCCGACCACGCACTCTATCCCGAGCGGATGGCGCCAGGCTATCCATACTCCGAGACCGGCTATCCACCGCAGACCGCCGAGAGCGAATACCCCGACATGTGGACGAGCGCCGCGGCGATGGCGGCCGTGACGACGCGCTTGCGCTTCGTCTGCGGGGTCTACGTGCTGCCTCTGCGCAATCCGATCGAGGTCGCGAAGCAGGCGGCGACCCTCTCGATCCTCTCACAGGGGCGCTTCGCGCTCGGTGTCGGTGCGGGCTGGATGAAGGAGGAGTTCGACATCTACGGCGTCGACTTCGCGTCGCGGGGCCGCCGCATGGACGAGATGCTCGACGTGATGGCGGGGCTCTTTCGCGGTGGCTTCTTCGAGTATCACGGCGAGTTCTTCGACTTCGATCCGATCGTCGTGAGCCCCACGCCGAGTCACCCGGTGCCGATCTACTTCGGCGCCGGCGCACCCGTCGCCTTGCGTCGCGCGGCACGCAGAGGAGACGGCTGGATCGGCACGGGCAATCGTGCGAGCGAGGTGCCGGCGCTGCTCGACGAGCTCGCTCGCCTGCGGGAGGAGGCCGGCCGCGCCGAGCGACCCTTCGATAGCGTCGTCGGTCTCTACCCGAGCCCCGACGACGGACCGATCGTCGACCTCTACCGGCGCCTCGAAGACGCCGGCATGACGTCGGGCATCCATCTGCCCTTCTGGTTCGCCTTCGATGGCCCCTCGACCCTCGACCAGAAGCGGGAGGCGATGGAACGATTCGCCGAGAAGGTCCTGCGGCATTTCGTCTGATGCCGGAGACGGTCGAACGATCTGAGACCCGAGACCTACGACTTGGAGTCGGTCGCGGGCGTCGTCGCCATCGCGGCGTCGTGTGCGAACGCGCCGCGCTTCTGCAACATCCGCCAGCCGACGAGCAACAACAGTCCACCCGGCGTCTGGAAGATCGCGAACGCGAAGATCGGCAGCACCGCCTCGAAGTCGAGGACCTGACCGACGAGCACGATTCCGAGGAGCGTGTTCTTCACGACCAGCTCGACCGCGATCGTGACGGTATCTCGCGCGGGAATCCGGAGGAGCGCCGGGATGCTGCAACCGACGACCATCGCGGCCAGGGCGAAGGCAGCCGCCGGTGCGATCGAGGTGACGAACGCGTCGACCGGCACCTCGGGTCGGCGTCCACCCTCGACGATGGCGCCCCCGACGATGACGACGGCGGAGAGTCGAGTGAGCCAGGGCTCCCAGGCGAGTGTGCGTGGAAAGCGCTGACGTATGAGCATGCCGATCGCGACGGGCAGGACGGTCAACATGCCGAGTCGCGCGGCCGTCTCGCCGACTGGCATGTCGACCGGTGCGCCGCCTTCGGCCGAGAAGGTCGTGAGCGCGAGTCGCACCCACAAGGGCAGGGTAAAGAGCGTGATGGCGGTCGCGGTCGCGGTCAGCGTGATCGAGAGCGCCGTGTTGCCGCGCGCCAGGTGGACGTACATGTTGGAGAACATGCCCCCCGGACAGGCGGCCACGACGACGATGCCGGCGCTCAGGATCGGCGACAGCGCGAAGAGATGCGCCAGGCCGATACCGACGACTGGCATGACGAGGAGCTGGAGCACGATGCCGACGAGCGTGGCGCGCGGACGGGTCGCGATCCGGCGAAAATCCGCGACGCGGAGCGTGAGCCCCATGCCGAACATCATCGCGAACATGCCGGCGCCGAGCGCCCAATCGAGCCAGCCCGTATCCACTCCGCTTCGGTCCTTTCGACGTCGTCTAACGCGAGTCCCTTGGCGAACGCTGGCGGCGTCGCTCAGTCGACCGGCGTGGCCGCCGCGGCGCTCCTGCCGGCCATGCGTCCGAAGAAGCTGCTGCCGCCGATCGACATACCGCTGGCGTAGTGTCGGCCCGAACGGGTCAGGCCGGCCGACGCGCGGCCGGCGGCGTAGAGTCCCGGGACGATCTCGCCATCGACGGTCAGGACCTCTCCCGTCGCTTGCGTGTCGAGTCCGCCCAACGTGAAGGTCGCCCAGACGCTCTTGTCGACCGACAAGTCGAGTGCGGCGTAGGGCGGATGGACGAGCGGAGTCACGTATTTCGCGGCCTTGTGGAAGAGGGGATCCTCGCCCTTGGCCGCCGCCCGATTGTAGGATTCGAAGGTGTGCACGAGCTGCCCTTCCGGCATCTCCAGCGCACGCTCGAGATCTTCGATCGTCTCCTCGACCGCCGCCATTTCGTAGGGCGTAGTCGTCTGGCCGTAGGTTTCGTCATCGACGATCAGGTAGGCCTTCCCGTCGGCCTTGCGCATGATCGCGTCGGTGACGCGACCGTGATAGCAGTCTTCGTTGATGAAGCGCTGGCCCTGTCGGCTCACGAGCAGGCCCTTGATGTGGCTGGTTGGAGGAAAGAACACGGTCGTCATCAGGCCCTCGTGCATGTTGATGGCCGCACCACCGACGCCCATTCCCATGCGAATGCCGCTGCCGTCACATCCCTCGCTGCCGATCGGGTATTTGCAGCGCGCCAGCTCGGGTGCGTAGTGCTCGACCATCTCGCGATTCATGATGAAGCCGCCGGTCGTCAGGACGACACCGCGTCGTGCGCGGATCGCGACCTCTTCGCCGTCGATACGCGCGACGACGCCGACCACGCGACTCGTTTCGTCCCGGATCAGAGTCTCCACGCGGGACTCGTTCTGGATCGTCGCGCCCAGTCCGGTCAGGGTCTCGATCATGCACTCGATGATGTAGCCGCCGGCACTGCCTTCCTTCTTCGGCTTGTGGCCGCGAGGCATCGGAGTCGCCTGACGAGAAAACGGATGGGCCTCTTCGTTTCCGGAGAAGATCAGGCAGTCATCGGTCGGAGGGAAGATCACCTTCTCTTCGTAGTGGCTGTCCTTGAATTCGACGCCGAGACTCTCGAAGAAGGCGAAGTGGTCGAGGCTCTGTTCGCAGTAGAGGCGAACCTTCTCGGGGTCGGCCGTCGGGCCGGCCGCCGCCTCGACGTGAGCCAGCATGTTCTCGAGGCTGTCGTCGAAGCCGGTCGCCTTCTGGACCCGCGTTCCGCCACCGAAATAGATCGTCCCCTCGGAGAGCGCCGTCGCGCCGCCGCCGCGCGTCGCGCGCTCGAGGATTGAAGTCGAGGCACCGGCGCGTGCCGCCTCGATCGCCGCCGCACCGCCCGCCACGCCGAAGCCGACGACGATCACGTCGAACTCGCCCCACCAGTCGTCGACCGACGCGAGTGGTCGGGGGCGCGACGGCAGCGTCGACGCGCGACGGGTCGGGGAGGCAGCGGATTCACTCATTTCGTCTTCCTGTCGCGGCCAGCGGGCCGCTCGATCGGGCGGGTTCACTCGGGGTAATGGGTCGCGATCCGGCGCGTTCGCTCGATGTCACGCGCGCTCGGTGGTGGTACACACGGCGCGCCGGAGCTTAGCCCCTCGAAGGGGATTCAACGCCCGTGACTGGGGTTCCTTCTGGCACGATCCAGACGCGCGGCCTTCGAGTATCCTCCCGGATCGCCGCCTCGATCGGTCACGATGCATCGAAGCTCCGCGAGAGGCCCGATCGTGGCCCAGGAGAGGCGGCAAGAGGTGGCAAGAAGGGGCATAGGAGAGTGAAATGAAATTCGGTCTGATGTTCGCCAACGCCGGTCCCTTCGGTCGGCCCGAGGGATTGACGCACCTCGCCCAGACCGCCGAGGCGGTCGGCATGGAATCGCTCTGGACGGTCGAACACGTCGTCGTACCCAAGGGCTATCGATCCAGCTATCCCTACAGCCGGGACGGCAAGATGCCGGGCAGCGAAGACAGTTCGATTCCCGACCCCTTCGTCTGGCTCGGTTATGCGGCTGCCGTCACGAGCCGGATCAAGCTCGCGACGGGCATCATCATCCTGCCACAACGCCATCCATTCTACGTCGCGAAGGCTGCCGCGAGCCTCGACAACCTCTCCGGCGGTCGCCATATCCTGGGCGTCGGAATCGGTTGGCTCGAGGAGGAATTCGAGGCACTCAAGGTGCCTTTCGCGAAGCGCGCGGCGATCACGGACGAGTCGATCGAGGCGCTGCGCGATCTCTGGGGCAAGGGCCCGTCGACGCACGAAGGAGACTACTACCGCTGGCCCGCGGTCGAGTCCAATCCGAAGCCGGATGGCGGGCGCGTGCCGATCGTGATCGGGGGTCATACCAAGGGCTCGGCCCGGCGCGCGGCGCGCCTGGGCGACGGCTTCTTCCCCGCCCGAGAAGACAAGCTCGAAGCCTGCCTCACCGAGATTCGCTCGGAATGCGAGCGGATCGGTCGCGATCCCGGCGAGATCGAGATCACGACCGGGGGCGGTACGACGCTCGACGAGGTGAAGCGTCTCGAGGATCTCGGCGTCGCTCGGATGGTGCTGATGCCGCCGGGCTTCGCGCGCGATGAGCTGACCGCCGGGCTCGAGAAGCTCGGCGACGAGCTCTTCTCGAAGCTCTGACCGGACCGAAGCGTCTCCGCGATTCGTCCGACGGATGCCGATTCTCGATGCGACAGGACTGAGGAAGACGATCGGCGATCGGGTGCTGCTGGACGACGTGCAGCTGACGATCCGGCGCGGAGAGAAGGTCGGCCTGGTCGGGCGGAACGGATCGGGCAAGAGCACGCTGGCGCGGATCCTGGCGGGTCTCGACGAGGCGGAGACGGGTCGCATCGCGCTGCGTCGCGACGCACGCGTCGACTATCTGCCCCAGGAGCCGCGCTTCGCGCCGGGCTTTCGCGTTCGCGAAGTCGTGCTCGAGCGACTCGCCGACTGGAGTGCCACGCGGCTCCGATACGACGAGCTGACGACGGCGCTCGCCGCGGCCGACGACCCGATCAGTCAGAATCGGCTCGCCGCGGAGCAGGCGGAGCTCGGTGAACGGCTCGAGCGCGAGGGCGGCTGGGAGCGCGAGTACGAAGCGGAGACGACGCTCGATCGGCTGGGGATCGGCGATCCGGATCGGCTGGTCGACACGCTCTCCGGCGGTGAGGCGCGGCGCGTGGCGCTCGCTCAGCTGCTGGTCTCGGCGCCGGATCTCGCGATTCTCGACGAGCCGACGAACCACCTCGACCTGGCGACGATCGAGTGGCTCGAGGAGACGCTGCGCGATCGTGTGCCGGGCGCGCTGCTGCTCATCAGTCATGATCGCCGCGTGTTGGATGCCGTCACGACACGAACGCTCGAGATCCACGATGGGGCGCTCGAGAGCTACGACGGCGGCTATGCGCGCTACCTGATCGCGAAGGCGGAGCGGGAGGCGCTGGCGGAGCGAACCTGGCGCAACACGCAGAACTTCCTGCGCCGCGAGGTCGAATGGCTGCGGCGTGCACCGAAGGCCCGTGGTACGAAGCAGAAAGCGCGGATCGCGAGGGCGGAGGCGGCGCTCGCCCGATCGGCGCCGAAGCGAGATAGACAGGCCGAGCTGCGACTGCGTGCCGAACGACAGGGCAAGACGATTCTCGAGCTCGAGCATGTCACGATCGAGCGCGACGGCAGGCGACTGATCGAGGACCTCGAGCTCGCGCTCCGTCCCGGCGATCGGATCGGCGTCGTCGGTCCGAACGGGTCGGGTAAGACGAGTCTGCTACTGGCCGTCCTCGATCGCCTCGCCCCGGCCTCCGGTCGGATCGTGCGGGGCGCGAACACGCGGATCGGCTATCTCGACCAGGCGCGCGCCGAGCTGTCGCCGGACGACACGCTCCGCGAGGCGGCCGTCGGAGACGCGACCGAGGTCGCGGTCGGAGGCGAACGCCTGAGTGTCGGCCGCTACCTGGAGCGGTTCCTCTTCAGCCGACGAGACCAGCGGCTTCGCGTGAGCGAGCTGTCGGGCGGCGAGCGCGCACGCGTCTGCCTCGCTCGACTCCTCTCCCGCGCCTGCAACCTCGTCCTGCTCGACGAGCCGACCAACGACCTCGACGTGGCGACGCTCGGCGCACTCGAGGCGATGTTGCTCGATTTCGAGGGCAGCTTGATTCTCGTGAGTCACGATCGCTTCATGCTCGATCGGGTGGCGACGGGGACCCTCGCATTCGAGGGAGGAGGGCGCGTCGACTACCACGTCGGCAGCTACAGCGACTATCGCTCGCGTCGGAATCGCGAGACGGCTCGCGCGCAAAAGACCACGAAGGCGTCGGTCGCTCGACCGATCGCCGCGGAATCGACCGGATCGAGTGCGAGACCGCCGAAGCTCTCCCACGCGGAACGTCGCGAGCTCGAGTCGCTGCCGGACGAGATCGACGTCGCCGAGAAGCATGTCGCCGAGCTTCAGTCGGAGCTCGGCGATCCGCAGACCTATCAAGGGCCGGGCAATCGCGTGGCGGACCTGCGTGCGTCGCTCGCCTCGGCCGAGGCGACCGTCGCGCGCTTGATGGCGCGCTGGGAGGAGCTCGAAGCGCGCGATCGCCGGGGCTAACGTGGGATGAACGTGTGGCGCGATCGAGTTGGCGCGCACGAGCAGGGAGACCGCGATGGCCATCGATTTCAGCTTTCCCGAGGAGGTCAGCTTCGTCGTCAACAAGGTGCGCGAATTCTGTCAGCAGGTCGTGACGCCCTGTGAGAAGGAGATCGAAGCGAACGAGGGCGATCGCGAGGTGCTCGTCGGTCAGATCGTCAAGATGCGCAAGGCGGCGCGCGAGTGGGGGCTGTGGCTACCGCATATGCCCGAAGAGTACGGCGGGATGGGTCTCGGGCACGTGGCAATGGCGGCGGTATCGGCCGAGGCAGCCCGACTCAGTCGTTTCGGTCCCTTCGCATTGAACGCACAGGCGCCGGACGAAGGGAACATGCACACCCTGTTGCACTGGGCGACGCCCGCGCAGATCGAGAAATACCTGCGGCCGCTCTGTGACGGCAAGAGCCGCTCTTGCTTCGCGATGACGGAGCCCGAGGTCGCGGGCTCCGATCCGACCCTGATCCAGACGCGCGCCGTGCGCGACGGTGACGACTGGGTGATCAACGGACACAAGTGGTTCATCTCGGGTGCCCGAGGCGCCAAGTTCGCGATCCTGATCGCGCGAACGGAAGACGATCCCGAGATCCCACAGGCCGGCAATAGTGCCTTCATCGTCGATCTTCCGAGTCAGGGCTGGGAGATCGTGCGCGACGTCGAGACCATGAGCGGCAGTCACAACCATTGCGAGATTCGCATCACGGACCTGCGCGTCTCGAACGACCAGATGCTCGGCGGCCCGGGGCAGGGACACCTGCTGGGGCAAGCGCGTCTCGGACCCGCACGTCTCGCGCATTGCATGCGATGGATCGGTCAGGCGGAGACGGCACTCGAGATGATGGTCGCGCGTTCGCTCGATCGCTTCGCCCATGGCTCGCTGCTGGCGGAGAAGCAGGGCATCCAATGGATGATCGCGGACAGCACGATGGAGCTCTATCAGTCCAAGCTGATGGTGCTCCACGCGGCCTACAAGATCGATCGCGGCGAGGATTTCAAGAGCGAAGTCTCGATGGCGAAGCATTTCGTCGCGAATGCGCTCGGGCGAATCGTCGATCGGGCGATTCAGGTCCACGGTGCGCTCGGTTATTCGACCGACACGCCGCTCGCGAAGATGGCGACGCAAGCGCGTTGGGCGCGTTTCGCCGACGGGGCGGACGAGGTCCATCAGTGGCGAATCGCACAGCGGACGATCGACGCGTGGAACCAGACGGGTGGCGTCAAGACGGCGACGGGTGATCTTCCGCTTTGATCGCTTCGATGATGGCCGAGGCTGATTCGCCGCCCTGATCGAAGGGTCTGCCCTCGCCTGTGCTAGGGTCCCCCGCCCAGAGACTCCGCCGTTACGTCGGCGTGAAGTCGCGTACCCAGCCGGGTACGCATTCGGTACGCGACGATGACGACCCCTGAAGCATTCGCGGATCTACCCGCTCCGATCCGCGACGCCCTTGCGAGGCGCGGCTTTCGTGACCTGACCGCCGTCCAGCGCGCCGTCGTCGAGTCGTGCGGTGCGGGTCGCGATCTGCGCATCTTCTCCCAGACGGGATCGGGTAAGACGGTCGCGATCGGCCTGGTGCTCGCGGATCATTTCCTGGCCGAGCCACGACCGGCGCGCCCATCGCCCCGGGGCGACCGCGCGGCCCGTCCCTCGGCGCTCGTACTGGTTCCGACGCGAGAGCTCGCCGCGCAGATTCGCGAGGAGCTCGACTGGCTCTACGCGGGGCTTCGGGACCTGCGCGTCGAGGTCGTGACGGGCGGAACTTCGATCGCCGGCGAGCGCCGCACATTGGCAGGGCGTCCGGCACTCGTCGTCGCGACGCCCGGCCGACTGCTCGACCATCTGCGAAATGGTGCGCTCGTGCCCGACGCCATTGGTCACGTCGTGCTCGACGAGGCCGACCAGATGCTCGACATGGGATTTCGCGAAGAGCTCGACGCGATTCTCGAGCGACTGCCGGCAGAGCGCAGGAGCCACCTCGTATCCGCGACGTTTCCGCGCGCGGTCGCGGCGCTCGCAGAGCGGTTCCAATCCGAGCCGCTCCTGCTCGAAGGGACGCGACTCGGTGTCGCGAACGCGGATATCCAGCATATCGCCTATGCGATCAGGCGACACGAGGCCTATGCCGCGCTCGTGAACGTGTTGTTGATGGCGGGAGACGAGCGTTGTCTGGTCTTCGTGAATCGTCGCAGCGACGCGACGGATCTGGCCGAGAAGCTGGCCCGCGACGGGTTCGGTGCCGCGCCGCTGAGCGGTGAGCTGCCGCAAGCCCAGCGGACGCGAACGCTCGCTGCGTTTCGAAATGGCACACTGCCGATCCTGGTCTCGACCGAGGTCGCCGCGCGCGGCATCGACGTTCCCGAGATCGGCGCCGTCATCCATGTCGATCCGCCGCGGACGGCCGACGCCTATACCCATCGAAGTGGACGAACCGGCCGCGCCGGGAAGACCGGCCGCAGCATGATCTTCACGACCCCGGCGGATCTCGTTCGTGTGAAGCGACTCGCTCGATCCGCGCGGGTCGAGCTGTCGTGGCAGCCGATTCCGACGCCGCAGAAGGTCGAGAAGGCCCTGCGCAAACGAGCTCGTCGCGCGATTCACGAGCGACTCGCGAACGCGACGCCCGAAGAAGGGCAGTGGATGTACGCGAAGCAGCTGCTCGAAGATCGCGATCCGGTCCAGGTCGTCGCCACCCTGCTCGAGCTCACTGCCGCCTCCGCCGTGCGGGATCCGATGCCCGTCGCGGGATTCGATCCCGAGGCGCCGCCGCGCGGTCGGGCTCGAGATCGGCTCGGCCCATCGGCTCGAAGCCAGGGGCCGGGTCGTCTGCCGCGCCGCGATCGCGAGGGCGGAACGCGCGGCGGCGCCGCCGATTTCACGCGCTTCTTCGTCAGCTGGGGTGAAGAGAGCGGCGCGACGACGGGTCGTCTGTTGTCGCACGTCTGTCGACGCGGAGGGATCGCGAGTGGCAAGGTCGGGGCGATCGAAATCGCCGCTCGCGTCTCGTTCGTCAGCATCGCGAACGACGTCGCGAGCGCGTTCGAGGCGAAGGTGCGGCGACCGGATACGCGTGACCCCGGAATTGCGATCCGCCGTGCGCACGAGAAGCTCAAAGGGTCGGCAGCGCCGCCCCGCGGCCCACGCAAGAAGGGTCCCGCCTCGGTGCTGGCGGCGCGCATGAGCGCACGATCGGAGCGAGGCCAGTCCGGCTCGCGCCCGAGACCGCACGAGCCTCGTGCCGATTCCAAGTCGCCCGCGCGGGGGAAGCGGCCGGTTCGCAAACCGACCCGCTAGTCGTCTACGCTCGACCGGGGAACGCGACGGGACGTCAAACGGAAGGAGTCGAGATGGGGAGCGAATCGGGTGAGGCGACGCTGACGAAGCAGGGGATGGGGATCGTTCCGGGTTGGCCACTCGAAGTGGCCGACGAGAGTCCCGCGGCGATGCGCAGGGCGATTCAGATGCTGCTCGACATGGAGGCGATTCGGCGCGTCAAGCACGCCTATTTCCGCTGCATCGATACAGGTAATTTCGAGGAGCTCGCCGGGCTCTTCCATCCCGACGTGACGGTGCATTTCATCGGCGGCACCTACGAGTGGAAGCTCTCGGGTCGTGAGGAGTATCTCGCTTCGATCGGGCAGTCCTTTCATACGCGCTCGGTCGGCCATCACAATGGACACCATCCGGAGATCGAGATCCTGAGCGAGACGGAGGCGACCGGCGTCTGGTATCTCACGGACAACATGTGGATCATGAGCCAGAATGCCTTTACGACCGGAACCGCGATCTACTGGGATCGCTACGAGAAGGTCGACGGAACCTGGCTGATCCGGGATTCCCGCTACGAGCGGATCTACGAGCTGAACGAACACAAGCCCGAAGAGCCGAAGTTCGACTATCACTATCTCGGAAAATACGGCAAGCCGCCGGCATAGTCCGATTTCTGCGGATGTCGATGCGTTCACGCGCCGAGCCAGTCGACGGCGGCTTCAGCCGGGTCGGGCTGGCTCGCCTTCTATGACTAACGAGGCTGACAGTCGAAGACGGGGATGTTTCGGTCCGTGCGCGCCTGATAGTCGTCGAACTCGTGGTAGTGCTCGACGCAGATCGGCCAGAGCTCGGCCTTCTCGGCGTCATCGACCTGTCGCGCGTAGAGCTCCATCCGCTTGCCCTTGTACTGAGCGACGATGTTCGGATTGTGCTGGATGTTCTTCACCCAGACCGGTGATTTGGGCGCGCCGCCCTGAGAGCCGACGATGATGATGCCCTCTTTGTGGGGGACGTACATGAGCGGGATCGTGCGGGTCTTGCCCGTCTTCGCGCCCGTCATCTCGATCAGCACGACCGGGCGACCCTGAAACTTGCCCATCAACCGCCCGCCCGTCAGCTTGTAGACGAAGGCGTTCAGCCCCGAGAAGGGCTTGATGAACTGCCGCAGTCGCTTGAACTCCTGATCGGTCATCGGATTCTCGGCCATGCGAGGTCACTCCTTGCGCATTCGTGCGTGGACGGCGGGGTGTGGCGATCGACGCCCCGACATCCGGGACGTCGGCACATTCTAGCGGTCGGGTGGTCTTTCTCGGTAGGCTTGACGAATGTCCCGAGAAGCGATTCGAATGCGCACCGTCGAGACCCGCAGCCTCCGCGTCCAGCTCCGCGAGTCCGGTACCAGGCGCCCGGGTGAGGAGCCGGTGATCCTGCTACACGGCTTTCCGCAGACCTCCTACATGTGGCGACACCAGCTCCCCTTCCTGGGCCAGCATTTTGCGGTCTACGCGCCGGATACCCGGGGCTACGGTGGGACGGACAAGCCCCGCATCCGGCTCGACCGCAGCATCCTCGCGCGTGACCTGATCGACCTGATGGACGCACTCGAGATCGAGCGCGTGCGCCTGGTCGGCCACGACTGGGGTGGCATCATCGCGGCAGCCGCCGCGCTCAAGTATCCCGACCGCGTCAGTCGCCTCGCATTGATCGATACGTTGGTCTCGGTCTGGATCACCTGGGGGATCCACGGGTACTGGTTCAAGTGCGAGCCGGATGCGGAGACCTTCTTCGAGCGTCACCATCGCGACTTCATCCGCTCGACCTTCGCCGGCGAGCAGACGCCCTACGCCGGACCGCCGGAGTCGCCCTGGGCAGGGGTCGAAGGATCGGAAGGCAGCGCGGCGCTCGACGGATGGGATCCGACGCGCTTCTGGACAGCGGACGACGTGCGTCACTACGAGGACGCGTTTGCGGATCCGGGGGCGTGGTTCCACGCGATCGAGTACTACCGCCATTGCCTGCCCTTTCACGTGAGGCGAGAGGACGTGAGGCGAGAGAACCCCGAAGGCACAGGCGGCGCTCGCTTCGAATTCCGAACGAGTCAGCAGATCGCAGAGATGTGGCGGCATCCCGGTCTCATCTTCTCGCATCCGGAGTGGGCGGCGGAGTTCATGGTCTTCGCGCCCGAGGATTGGCATCTGCGTTTCGAGGCGCCGACCTTCTATCTATTCAGCCCGTTTCTCGTGCCACAGGCCTTCGAGAACGGCGAGCTGCCACCCGACGACTACATCCCGGCTGGTAATCCCTACGCGGACTCCTTCGCGCACCATTTTCCGGATCTCCGGACCCGCGGCGCTCTTTGTGGCCACTTCATTCCCGAAGAGGCACCCGAGCGAACGAACGAATTGCTGCTGCAGTTCCTGAACGGCGAGATCTGAGGGTGTCGAAACTCTCGAGGAGCGGGGCGCAGCGATCGCACGGCGCCCGGCTCCATCGTCTGCCGGCTCGTCTCCTGGGTTGCGCGATCCTGGGCATGCTCGCCGTCTGCTGCGGCGAGCCGTCTGCGCCCGATCTCGTGGCGTGGCCGGATCCGAGACCAGAGAGCGTATTGATCCGAAACGTGCATGTCCTCGACGTGATGTCGGGCTCGCGCGGGGAGCCGGTCGACGTGCGGATCGAAGGCGATCGGATTACCGCGATCGGTCCCGGCGCGAGCGTCGCCGTCGCGGGCAGTCCTGCTCCCAGCGTGATCGAGGGTGCGGGTGCGACGCTCGTACCCGGTCTCGTCGACATGCACGGGCACGTCGATGCGCGGACGCGACCAGTCTGGCAACTGACGGCCTCGGCGACGCCCGAGGCGAATCTCGAGGCCTATGTCTATGCGGGCGTCACGACCGTGTTCGATCCGGGCGACGGCTCCGGCGAGGCCTTCGAACGTCGCGCGCGGGTCGAAGCGGGAGAGCTGATCGGCCCGCGAATCGTGACCGTCGGACCGATCCTCACGGCGCCGAGCAGTCATCCGCTCGCGATGGTCGAGGAGCTGCTGCCCCGATGGCTCGCCTGGCTCGTGGCGCGTGGTCTGGCGATTCCGCTCCCCGACGACGATGCGGTCCGTGAGCACGTCGATCGGCTCGCGCACGACGGTGCCGACGCGATCAAGATCGTGATCGACCGGATCCCGCTCGATGCGCCACGCATGTCTCGCGAGCGGGCGCGTGCGGTCGTCGAGCGAGCGAGCCGACATGGGCTCCGAACGGTCGCGCATATCGGCACGACCGAAGATGCCCTCGACGCGGGGCACGCTGGCGTCGCGCTCTGGGTACACGGCGTCTACAAGGAGAGGATTCCGGAGGCGCGCATCGCCGAGCTGGCCGGCTTCGGGATTCCGATGGTCGCGACGACGGAGGTCTTCGACGCCTACGGCCGGTTGCGATCGGGACCACCCATGCGCACGAAGCTCGAGCGCGAGACCGTGCTACCCGAGGTGCTCGATTCCTTTCATCCGATTCCCGAAGATTTCGATCCCGGTCCGCTCGAGAGCTGGGTCGCGCTCATGGAAGAGACGCGCGAGATCCGCCGCCAGAACGTCGCGCGCCTGCACGCCGCGGGTGTGACGATCCTGGCGGGCAGTGACGTGCAATCGGGGGTCTTTCCCGGTGCCGCGCTGCATCGCGAGCTGCACCACCTCGTCGCGGCGGGCCTCAGTCCGATCGAGGCGATTCGTGCCGCGACGATCCTGCCTGCTCGGTTCCTTCGCGAACGCGACGACCCCGATTTCGGCGTGATCGGCGTCCACAATCGCGCAGATCTGATTCTGGTCGAGGGTGATCCGACGCGGGACATCGCGGCGCTCGCCGAGCTTCGCGCCGTGATCCTGGGCGGCGTCCCGGTCGTACGAACGCCCGTCGGCGCCGATTCCGGTCCGTAGCCGGTAGCCGGCCAGTAGGGGAAAGCGGGGCGGTCGCGCGGCGCTCAGCCGTGGAGTCGCCGCCGCAGGATCTGAACGATCTCCTCGTTGTTGCGACGCGTGGGCTCCGCCTCGGGCACGAACGCCGACCCGTGAAACGTCCCGGCATAGCTGTGGAGCTCGACGGAGACACCCGCCTCGAGCATCGCCGCCGCATACCGGATCCCCTCGTCGCGTAGCGGATCGAACTCCATCGTCGAGACGTACGCGGGCGGGAGTCCGGCGAGATCTTCGGCACGGGCCGGTGCGGCATAGATCGAGGGACCGTCGTCCCCTCTCGCATCTCGTGGGGACGCGTCAGCAGACGAATCGGAGGTGGTACGGCCCAGGTAGTGCTGCCAGCTGTAGACCGCATTCGGTCGATTCCAGAAGGGCGTGTCCTGAAAGACGAGCATCGACGGTGTATCGAGTCGGTCGTCGATCTCCGGGATCTCGAGTAGCTGGAAACAGATCGGTGGTCCACCCCGATCCCGCGCCAGCAGCGCGAGGCCCGCCGCCAGTCCGCCGCCGGCGCTCTGGCCGCCGATCGCGATCCGCGCCGGGTCGATCCGAAGCTCGCTGGCGTGGGCATGCATCCACTCGAGTGCTGCGTAGCAATCCTCGATTCCGGCAGGGAAGGGATGCTCGGGTGCGAGTCGGTAGTCGACGCTGACGACGACGACGCCGACGCGGGCCGCGATCATCTGGCACCAGCCATCCATCATGTCGACGGTTCCGAAGATGAAGCCCCCACCATGAATCTCGAGAAAGCCGGGGAGCGGCTCTTCGCTCGGCTCCGGCGACGGCCGCGCGGGTCGATAGATGCGGACCCCCACCTTCGGCGCGCCGTCGCGTCCGTCGATCTGGCGATCCTCCAGCTCGACGTCATCCCGTTTCGGAACGGGCTCGAAGGTTTCATCGCGCATGGCGCGGATCTCTTGGATCTTCTCCGCGGTCGAGTAGTCCTGGACGGTGGGAATCTCGCCGAGAAAGGGCAGGAAATCCTTGTCGAATTCGTAGTCGGCCATGGCGCGAGCGTAGCAATCGACGCGCCTCGCGCGGGCAGCGGGTCCGGCGATGGCGCTTCTCGCGTCGTGCCGTCGGTCAGGCGTCGATCTTCTCGACGCGCGTCATGGGTGCGGGGGGCGTTTCGTTCGCGCCGACCCAACGCAGCGCGAGGGCTCCGCGGCGATGGCCCGCGGTGTCGAGCCAGTTGGGATGACCCGGATCGCGGCTGCTGATGGGGATCACGATCCGGCCGTCGGGCTCGGGGATGGCCGTCTCGTGATTCACGTGCGTGATGTAGTGGAGGTAGTCGAGAGACTCGAGCCAGTGGTTCCCGATCTGGAGGTTCCAGTAGTCGAATTTCTCGGGGGGCTCGAGAACGACGGTGTAGACCTCGTCGTCGGCCAGCTGCCAATAGCTGTAATGATAGGTCGTATTCGGGTCGCCTTGGGCTGCGGCGAGGAACTTCGGGTCGATCTCGCGGATCTCGAAAGCGTGGGCCTGGAACGATGCGCTCCAGGCCAGGAATTGATCGACGATGCCGCCGACCGTCTGGCCTACGCGATCGAGAGATCGGACGAATTCGAGCGGGTCGAGCGGAGCTGGCGGGCGACCGGGGTCGATTCGATCGAGCTGGAGACGAGCCGGCGTCTGTTCGCGTCTGCGCAGAACCGTCTGGCGGATGTTCAGCGCATTCGTTTGCGGGCCGAGCGCGAGCCAGTTGCCCGGTCGACGATCGCGGGAGAGCAGCAGCTCGAAGCGACCATCGCGAATCTCGAGCTCCTGGGTCGTGACGTAGCCGTCTCGCACGAGCCCCTTCGGCGTGCCCAGCGCACCCGAGAAGACGCCGATTCCGAGCTGCGTGGCGTCGTTCATTTCACCGCTCAATCGGTAGCTGTAGTCGGAGGAGATGCGTGCGGCGCCGTAGACGTAGTCGGGATTGTCGAGCCCGATCTTCGGACTCTTCGACGAGAGCGTCGCGCGAGCGGGATCGGATTCGTCCAGTGCGCTCCGCAGGAAGTGGTGGGTCAAGCGGGCCAGGTAGCGGTAGCCCTCCGCGCGGTCGAAGTCGCTGTCGGGTGCGGCGTTACGGATCGCCGATCCCGCCTGCTTGAGTCGATCGCAGAATTCGTCCCAGACTGCGCCACTCGCCAATCGATCGAGCTGTGAACCGTCGCTCATGACCGGTACTCCTCGTCCTACCGCTTGCGCGGTCGCCATTCTCCATAGCGCACTCGTCGACGCGCCCGTTCAGAGCGCGTCGAAGAAGGCTTTCAGGACGGCGAATCCCGTCTCGCCGCCGATGAAGCTGGCCTGCATGCGGTTCATTACGTATCCGAATCCGACGCGCGTCTCGGGGTCCGCGAGTCCGATCGATCCGCCGGCGCCGGAATGTCCGAAAGCGCCTTCGTTGGGTGAGAGCGGCATGAAATCCGAGCGCAGCATGAAGCCCAGTCCATATCGCATCGGCATCTGTCCGAGCACTGCGTCGGGTCCCGACACCTGCTCGCTCCGGGCGCGGCGGATCGTCTCGGTCTCGAGGATCCGCACGCCATCGACTTCGCCTCCCCGTGCGAGTGCGCCGTAGATTCGCGCAAGCGCACGCGCCGTTCCATGTCCATTCGCAGCCGGCAGCTCGGCCCGACGCCAGGCCTCACTGTTGTGTGCGCCATAGGGAATCTTCGGATTGTTGAATGCCGCACCGACCATCGTCGAGGGATCGGCGATGTCGCGCATGAAGTCGGCGAGCGGTCCCTTGAATCGCGGAGTCGGTCTCGATTGGCTCGGATCGTCTTTCGCGCGGTCGGCTTCGCCCGATCGCCGGCGCGACGTACCGGCGATCGAGCCGATCAGATCGCTGACGCGCTCGTGATGCCGCGGGTCGAGACCGATGTGGAAGTCGGCGCCGAGGGGACGGGCGATTTCGTCCTGGAAGAGGCGACCGACGCTGCGGCCGTCGATTCGCCGGATCACCTCTCCGACCAGGAAGCCGAACGTCATCGGGTGATAGCCGTGTCTCTCGCCGGGCTTCCACCAGGGCTCCGTCGCGGCGAGCGCGGCACACATGGCATCCCAATCGTAGAGCGCCTCCGTAGGGAGCGGCTCACGGATCGCGGGCAAACCGGCCTGGTGGGTGAGGAGGTAGCGGACCGGGAGATCCTCCTTGCCGGACGAAGCAAACTCGGGCCAGTAGGTCGCCACGGGTGCGTCGAGGTCGAGACGACCCTGCTCGACGAGGCGATGGGCACAGATCGCCGTCATCCCCTTCGTCGTCGAATAGGTGTTGACGATCGTGTCGTGTCTCCACTCGCGCGTTCGATCCTCGTCCGCGTAGCCACCCCAGAGATCGACGACCGGTAGGCCGTCGAGTGTGAACGCGATCGCCGCACCGACCACGGCCTGGCTCGCGAGCTTCTCCTCGAAGACTTCGCGGACGGACGCGAATCGCGGATCGCAGCTTCCATCGATCGGAATGCGCGGCATGGCTGGGGTCTCCGTCTCGGCACTCGGCACTCGGCGACCGGCTCCCGGCCGGACCGGCGCAGATCGTTCGATCGGGCTCCGAGCCCGCGATCGTAGGAGCAGAGCATGACAGCCCGTCCCGTCCGGCGCCGCCACCTCGCGGCGGACGGCGAGAAAGCTGTCTAGACTGAGGCTCCGCTGGTCAGCCAAACCGCTCGATGCTCTCCGCCGCGTGCGAGTCCACGGCGGAAAGAATCTCGGAGGAGGACGCATGAGTCCCGCACGCGAAGAGAATCTGGTTCTGTGCAACGCCCCCCTGGTCGGCGGGGCGCTCGAGGTCTCGGCCGATCAGGTGAAGGCGATCGTCGATGCGACCGCCCAGGCGGGGTTCCGGGGCGTCTCGCTCTGGGCCTTCCATCACCAGGCGGCGATCGCGGACGGCGCGCGGCCCGAAGAGGTCAAGGCGTGGCACGAAGAGCGGGGCCTCTCCGTTCCCATCGTCGAGTCGTTGATCGGCTGGGAGGGCGGCGACACCGCGACGATCGAGGAGCAGTGCGGTCCCACGCTCGAGGTCGCGACCTACTACGGGGCGGAAACGGTCGCCGGTGTCGTGATGGGACCGGAGATCGATCGCAAGGCGGCGGCGAAGGGGCTCTCGCTGCTCGGCAGGATGGCTGCGGATCGGGGCCAGCGTGTCTGCATCGAATGGCTCCCCTGGTCGGGGCTACCGACGCTCGCGAGCGCCTGGGAGCTGATCGAAGCGGCCGGGGGTGAGAATCTCGGACTCGTCGTCGACACCTGGCATTGGCTGCGGCAGCCCGGTGGTCCCGATCCGAAGACGCTGCGCCAGGTACCCGGCGAGCGAATCCATTGCGTGCAGCTCGACGATACGATGGCGAGCGGTAGCGGCGACGATCTCATGATGGAGTCGATGACGAATCGTCTGCTTCCCGGCGAGGGCGAGGTCGATTGGCGCGAGATCCTCGGCCTGCTCGACGAGGTCGGCGCCGACCCGATCTGGGCGCCCGAAGTCTTCAACGTCGAGCTGCTCGAGAAGGGGCCGGTGCAGATGGCGAGCCAGATCGGCGCCGCGACGCGAAAAGTGCTCGGGCTGTAGCTGCCGGGGGCCAGGCCGCGCCATGCGCTTTCTCTTCGACTTCGACAACTACGTCAAGATGTTGCGGCTCGCCTGGAACGAGAAGGTGCCGCGTGCGCGCTACTACTACCTGGCCGTCCTGCTGATCGGCGTTCCGATCATCTCGAGCTTCCATGCGATCTGTTTCGCGCTCGATCCGCTGCTCTTCCCCGATCTGAAGCGGGTCGAGATGCGCGCGCCGATCTTCATGGTGGGTCATGCCCGGAGCGGCACGACCTTGACCCATCGCCTCCTCAGCAAGGACGCGGGTCGCTTCAGCTCGTTTCGCCTCTACGAGCTCTACTTCCCCTCGCTTCTCCAGAAGAAGCTGATCCGGGCAGTGATGCGCTTCGACCGCGAGAAGCTCGACGGTTTGCTCGAGGGACAGGTTCGCGCCTGGGAGGAATGGCGATACGGCAAGATGCGCGACATGCACGCGATGGGGCTCACCGAGCCCGAGGAGGACGACATCGTCCTCTACTGGTCGCTCGCCGCGGGCTTCTGGATCACGAAGATGCCCTACATGGACGTGCTCGACTTCTACAAGATGAACGAGTGGCCGGAGCGCAAGCGTCGCCGCTACAACGAGTTCTATCGCGATTGCGTTCGCCGTCAGCTCTACCTGAACGGGCCGGAGAAGATCCATCTGAGCAAGAACCCGATGTACTCCGGTCGCGTCGCGTCGCTCATCGAAGCGTTTCCCGATGCCCGGATCATCGTCAATGTCCGCAATCCCAACGAGACGATCCCGAGTCTGCTCAGTCTAATGCGCGCCGGCTGGAAGCGAATGGGCTGGGACGAAGCGAAGCAACGCAAGACGCTGGGCATTCTCGCCGAACAATCCTGGCATACCTACCTCCATCCGATCGAGACGATCGATGCGAACCCGCAGGTAAAGGCCACGATCGTCGACTATCGCCTGCTCACGTCCGATCCCGCGGCCGCGATCGAGGCCGTCTATCGTGATCTCGATCTGCCGATGACCGCTGCATACCGGGAAGTGCTGGCCGGAGAGGGCAAGCGAGAACGCAAGCGCCGCAGCACGCACGTCTACAGCCTCGAACAATTCGGTCTCGAGGCGGACGCGATTCGGACGGAGCTGGGCCCGCTCTTCGAGCGATTCGGTTGGGACGAGGAGGAGGAGGAGGGATCGGCGGATGTCTGATTCCGCGCGTCGGCGGGGCGGAAGGGTCGGATGATCCTCGACGCGTTTCGGCTCGACGGCCGCGTCGCCGTCGTGACGGGTGCCGGCAGGGGAATCGGTGCGGCGATCGCGCAGACGTTCGCGGAGGTCGGCGCGCGTGTCGTCTGTGTCGCGCGGACGGAGGCCGAGGTCGAAGCGACGGCTGCCTCGATCGAAGCGGCGGGTGGCGACGCACTCCCACTGTCGATCGATCTGACCGACGAGACGGCACCCGGTCGGATCGTCGAGTCTGCGCTCGAGCGATTCGGTGGGATCGACGTGCTCGTGAACAACGCGGGCGGTGGCGGCCATGGGCCGACCCGACGGATGCAGGACGAGAACTTCGAGGCGGCACTCGGTCTCAATTTCCGTGCTCCCTTCTATCTGACGCGAGCGGTTGCGCCTCAGATGAAGTCCCGGGGCGACGGCGCGGTTCTCAATATCTCGTCGGGCTATGCGCGAGCCGCGAATATCGGATCGATTCCCTATGGCGGTGCGAAGGCCGCACTCGAGCAGATGACGCGGATGCTGGCGCTCGAGTACGCACCGGAGATCCGAGTCAACGCGATTCGCGTCGGTGCGATCACGACGGAGAACATGAAGCAGAATCTGCTAGCGGCCTCGCCCGAGATCGGTGGAAAGCTCGCGGCCTGGACTCCGCGTGGACGCCTCGGCGAGCCTCGGGACATCGCACTCGCCGCCCTCTATCTGTGTTCTTCCGCCAGCGACTACGTGACCGCGCGTGTGCTGCCGGTCGACGGCGGTGTCGTGGTCGAACGGTCGGCGATGGAGATCATCGCGCGTGCCGATCGGCTCGCCTCGGACGGCTCGGGTGAGACGCGGGCATCCGATCGTGGCGGGGGCCGGAAAACGACGTGACGATCCGGGGGACTCGCAAGCGAGAGAGCGCTGGCCTTCGTGAATTTCGCGAGCGCTACGGGCCCGCGGCACTCGTGACCGGAGCCGCACAGGGGATCGGCCGCGCGTTCGCCGAGGGTCTCGCCGCGCGGGGTCTCGC
Organism: Myxococcota bacterium; assembly: GCA_965223565.1. Taxonomy (GTDB): domain Bacteria; phylum Myxococcota_A; class UBA9160; order UBA9160; family UBA4427; genus UBA4427. Next base: position 313,018 of record CBDCWV010000018.1, read on the forward strand.
GCTCCACCTGATCGACGTCCAGGCGGACGCGATCTCGGAGACGGCAGCGGCGATCGCAGAGGACTTCGAGGTGGTTGCGAGGCCGATCGCGCTCGATCTGGCGGAGGACGGATTCCTCGAAGAGCTCTTGCGCGCGCTCGCGGAAGACGAGGCGGATACACGGATCGGCCTGCTGATCTGCAACGCCGCGATCGGGCTCGAGGGTCCCTTCCTCGAGATGTCACTCGACGCGCTCCAGCGTGCGGTCGACGTGAACTGCCGGGCGACGATGGCGCTCTGTCATGCGTTCGGAGAGCGCATGCGCATGCGTGGTCGTGGCGGGATCATATTGATCGCTTCGGGAACGGCACTTCAGGGATCTCCGGGCTTCGCGAACTACGCGGCGACGAAAGCCTTCGATCTGTCGCTCGGCGAGAGTCTCGCATTCGAGCTCGAGCCCCTGGGTATCGACGTCCTGTCTTTCGTGCCGGGCCCCACGAATACGCCCGGATTTCGCAAGAGCGTGCCGGGCCTCGCAGAAGGGGAGCGGCGCGGCCCGATCGGCCTGCCCGCCGAGACGGCCGAGGCTGCCCTCGCGGCGCTCGGTAGACGCGCGAGCGCCGCGCGGGAGCGGGGGCATGCGCAGCAGCTGGCGGCGCGTCGGCGTCGAGCCGAGGCGATCGTCGCGCGGAACCGACGCAGGGCCTCGAAGGCGGCCGACTCGAGGCCGAGGGATGCGAAGCGTACGACCGGGGCCGAGGTGGCTTCCGGAGATGAAGGACCTTCCGGCTAGACCGAAGTCGCTCTAAGGTGTCGACTACCGCGTAGGGAGCGCTTCATGAAATTCGGAATCCGCATTCCACCCCCGCAGATGGGTCCGATCGCCGATCCCGACTTCGTCGTTCGCTACGCGCAGCTCGTCGAGCGGCTCGGCTTCGAATCGCTCTGGACGATCGATCACGCGGTGATGCATCTGGAATACGATTCGCGCTACCCGTACAAGACGACGGGTCGCACGCCTCTTCCCGCCGATTCGAACATGCCGGATCCGCTGATCCTGATGAGTCTGCTCGCGGGCGTGACGGAGTCGATCCGGCTCGGCACTTCGATGTTGATCCTGCCCCAACGACATCCGGTGATCCTGGCCAAGGAGGTCGCATCGCTCGATCGATACGCGCGGGGGCGCATCACGCTCGGGGTGGGCGTCGGTTGGGTCGAGGAAGAGGTCGCGGTCATGCAGCAGAATTTCCACGATCGCGGGAGACGCGCGAACGAATGGATCGAGGTCATGAAGGCGCTCTGGACACAGGACCTCGCCGCGTATCATGGCGACTACTTCGACTTCGAGGGCGTGATCAGCAATCCGAAGCCGGTGCAGCCCGGTGGCGTCCCCCTGATGATCGGGGGTCACAGCGAAGCCGCCGCACGGCGGGCGGGACGATATGGCGACGAGTTCTATCCGCACTGGTCGACGCGAGGACCGAACGAAGAGGAGCTGGCCCGTCTGATGCCGATCGTGATGGAGAGCGCCGAGCGGGCAGGGCGCGAGCCGACCGCGGTGGGGCTCACGCTCACGAGCACGAGTGATGCCAAGACGTCGCTCGAGACGGCCGAGCGATGTGCAGAGCTGGGAGCGGAGCGGGTCGTCGTCCTGCCGCCTCCGGGTGAGCTCGATGGTGCGCTCTCCGACGAGCTCGAGCGTTTTCGCGACCAGGTGATCGCTAAGCTGGCCTAGCGTCCGTCGAGTCGAGGCAGGTCCGGCGGTCGAGCATCGCGCGGACCCGTCGCATCTATGCAGGAGGAAGGATCGAGATGGGCATTCTGGACGGGCGGGTCGCGATCGTGACGGGCGGCGCGCGCGGTGTCGGTCGCGGCATCTCGACGGCACTCGCCAAAGAGGGTGCCTCGATCGTGATGGCGGAGATCGATACGGACACCGGACCTGCGACAGAGAAGGAGCTCAGGGAGCTCGGAGCGAAGGCGACCTGGGTCGAGTGCGACGTAGGTCGACGCGAGCAGGCCGAGGCGACGGTCGCTCGGACGGTCGAGCTCTACGGGGGTGTCGACGTGCTCGTCAACTGTGCGACGGGGGCGCGACCGGATACGGCGTTTCGGACCTTTCTCGAGCACACGGACGATCAGGTGGAGCTCCAGCTGTCCGTGGAAGTCTGGGGCAGCTTCTTCTTCATGCAGACCTGCCATCCATACCTACGAGCGAGCCATGCCGGACGCGTGATCAATATCTGCTCGATGGCGGGAACCGAGCGGGTGCCCGGCTTCATGATCTATGGCGCTGCCAAAGAGGCTTTGCGGGCCATGAGCGGCGTGGCGGCCAGGGAATGGGGGCCCGACGGGATCAACGTGAACGTGATCTGTCCGACGGCGGCGACGGAATCGACCAATCGCTTTCGGGAAGAGCAACCCGATCTGGCGGCCGCCAGTCTGGCAAACGTCCCACTCGGACGATTCGGGGATTGCGAGAGCGATATCGGCCGCGTGACCGTCTTCCTCGCGGGACCCGACTCGGCGTTCATGACGGGGCAGACGCTCTGGGTCGATGGCGGCGCCGTGATCCATGCGTGACGCGTGGGGCTCGTGGTGCGGGTCCGAGCCGCGGGCTGCCCAGTATCTGCCCAGTATCTGAGTAGTATCTACGTGGTATCGAAGGAGTGCCCGTCGCCATGATCAAGCTCGTGTTCTGTTGTCGTCGCAAGTCCGGAATGTCGCGTGAGGCATTCCAACGACGTTGGCTCGACGTGCACGGACCTCTCGTTCGGCGGCTGCGCGAACATCTGCCCATGATGAAGCGCTATGTCCAGAGCCACACGCTTCCCGAAGCGGCAAACGAAGCCCTGCGCGCATCACGCGGGACGAGTGCGCCCTACGACGGGATCACCGAAGTGTGGTTCGACGATCTCGCGTCGATGGGTGGCGATGGCGAGGCGGCACTCGCCGCCTCGCAACAGCTGCTCGAAGACGAGTCCGAGTTCATCGACTTCGAGGGCTCGAGCGTCTTCCTGACCGAGGAGCACGAGATCTTCTAGACGCCCTCTAGTGTGACGGCTCGATGTGCGCGCGCACGTACTCGCCACGCTCGTCCACCCAACCCTTGCCGTTCGCATAGGCGATCATCGCGTCGCAACCCTTCCGCCAGCCGGCGCCTCCGTGCACGTCGCCGAGCGCATGCAGGCGTGCGATCGAGAGGAAGACGTGCTCGTCCCCGTCCTCCCTGGCATCGGACCCGAAGGCCTCGACGATCTCGTGGCACGCGAATCCGGGCGCTCGGATCGAGAAGGCATCGAAGGTGTCGGGATCGTCGAGCGTGATCGAACGATCTGGATGCACGTGCACGATCAAGGGGAGATCCTCCGGCTGCGATCCGACCCGGCGCAATCATCGCCTTCGAAGGGCGGGAACCGTTAGCGTACCATGCGTGTCCCTTCTCCGGGTGCGAACGAGGGAGCATGGCGATGTACGATCGAAGCGCATCATCGCTACGCAATACCGCCACGTGCTGCAGAGCAGAATCGAGGAAGACGACGTCATGCCCCTTCGCTCGGGTCGATCGCACCGGCAACTCCAACGGGAAGACCCATCGTTTCCGTTCGCGATCGGCGTCGCGACCGCCCTCTTGGGCGCCTTAGGCGCCGCCGTGTTCGGGTCGAGCATCTCGCACGCAGAAACCGGGCAGAGCTATTCGCCGTACGCCGGTGAGGACTTTCCGCGCAACGTCTATTTCGGCGATACCCATATCCACTCGGCCTGGTCCGCGGATGCGGGCAACATGGGCAATCGGAGAATCGGGCCCGAAGAGGTCTATCGCTTCGCGCGCGGCGAGGAGATCGAGGCGCATAACGGGATGACCGTGCGCCTGCGGCGCCCGCTCGACTTCATCCTGCTGAGCGATCACGCGGAATATCTCGGCGTGATGAACATGCTCGATCGCGAGGATCCCGTGCTGCTCACGACCGAGACCGGCCGACGCTGGCTGGATTGGCGTAAGGCCGGCGAGCACATGAAGGTCTTCGCGGAGTTCGGGCTCTCGCTGATGGAGGGGCGAGACATCGTCGACAGCACGGACGTCGAACGGACCGCCTGGGCCCGGGTCGTCGCGAACGCGGATCGGTGGAACGACCCGGGTCGCTTTACCGCCTTCATCGGCTACGAGTGGACCTCGACGCCGGGCGGCCGAAATCTCCACAGGAACGTGCTCTTCGCCGACGACGGGGAGCTTGCGCGTCGGGTCGTACCGATCAGCTCCCTGGATGACCCGCGCCCGGAGTCGCTCTGGGAGTTCATGGGTCGCTACGAGTCGGCGACCGGCGGCCGGGTGCTTGCGATTCCGCACAACTCGAATCTGAGCGGCGGGCTGATGTTTGCGCTCGCCGACTCCGAGGGACGCCCGCTCGACCGGGAGCATGCGCAGGAGCGCGCACTTCGCGAGCCGCTCGTCGAGGTCACGCAGTACAAGGGCGACAGCGAGGCGCATCCAGTCTTGTCGCCGAACGACGAGTTCGCGGACTACGAGACCTGGGACCGCGCGGCCTTGGGTCGCGCGGGCCATGAAGACAGCTACCTGGAGTCGGAATACGCGCGACCCGCGCTCAAGAACGGACTCCGTCTCGAGAGACGGCTCGGCGCCAATCCCTTCAAGTTCGGAATGATCGGGAGCACGGACGCACATACGGGGATGGGCACTGCCGGGGAAGACAACTTCTGGGGCAAGGCGACGAAGACCGAGGCGTCTGCCGAGCGCTGGAGGCAGGGGCTCTTCCCCGAGGTGCCGACGTCGGCGGCTTCCGATCTCTCGCTCGATGCCGCTGCAGCCCGGGACCCCGGCGTAAGTGAACAGGAGGGCGGGGCGGTTCAATGGTACGAGTGGGAGATGGCGGCGTCCGGCTATGCCGCAGTCTGGGCGCGAGAGAACACGCGCGCGGGGCTCTTCGACGCGATGCGTCGCCGCGAGACCTATGCGACGACGGGTCCTCGCATGACCGTTCGATTCTTCGGCGGCTTCGACTTCGAGCCGGGCGACGAGGCCGCGCCCGATCTGGCGCGGCGGGGCTATTCGAAGGGCGTGCCGATGGGCGGCGATCTCTCGCGAACAGATCTCCGGGAGCGGGGCGAGGCTCGAGCTGGGTCGAAGCCTCTCGGGTTCCTCGTGGCGGCCCTGCGTGACCCCGAAGGCGCCTATCTCGACCGGATCCAGATCGTCAAGGGTTGGGTCGACGCGGGCGGCGAGACACGCGAGCGGGTCTACGACGTCGCGCTCTCGGGAGAGCGCCGGATCGGACGGAACGGACGGGCGAAGAAGTCCGTCGGCTCGACCGTCGACGTCGAGCGTGCCACGTACGACAACACGATCGGCGCTGCGACGCTGCAGGCGCTCTGGCTCGATCCCGACTTCGACCCCGACGAGCCCGCCTTCTACTACGCGCGCGTGATCGAGATTCCGAAGCCGCGATGGACGGCCTACGACGCGCGGTTCTTCGACGTCGAGATGTCGTCCGACGTTCCGATGACGACGCAGGATCGTGCCTACACCTCGCCGATCTGGTACACGCCCTGATCGCGAATCGCCGACGCGCCGGTGCGGCGAGAGCTGCGGTCTCGCAGAGCGCGGGTCTGCTGTCGTTCGTGCTTCTGTCTCTTGCGGGTCTGATGCCTCTCGTCTGGGGCTTCTGGATCGAGCCAGCGAGCCTCGTCGTACGCGAGACCCGCGTCGCCGCCTCGCCGTGGCCGCCGGCGTGCCGCGGGCTGCGCGTCGCCGTGCTCGCCGACCTGCATGTGGGCTCGCCCCATTCGGGTATGCCGAAGCTCCGGGAGATCGTGAACGCCACGAACGCCGCGGCGCCGGACGTCGTGCTGCTGGCCGGCGACTACGTGATCCACGGTGTGTTGGGGGGCGAGTTCGAGTCGCCGGAATCGATCGCCCAGGAGCTCGCGCGCCTCGATGCGAGCAGTGGCGTCTTCGCCGTGCTTGGTAATCACGATCACTGGCTCGACGCAGGTCGGACCCGGCGGGCGCTCGAAGCCGCCGGGATTCGCGTGCTCGACAACGAGAGCGATCGCCTCACGCACGACGCCTGTCGATTCTGGCTGGCCGGGATCGGTGACTTCGGCGAGGGCGTGCACGATGTCGCCGCGGCGCTCGCGTCGATTCCCGATCCGGCTCCGATCCTCGCCTTCACGCACAATCCCGACGTGTTTCCGATCCTGCCGGATCGCATCTCCCTCACGATCGCTGGACATACACATGGCGGTCAGGTGGCGCTCCCCTTGCTCGGTCGCCCGATCGTGCCGTCGCTCTACGGCGAACGCTTCGCGATCGGCTCGATCGTCGAGGCGGATCGTTCGCTGTTCGTGAGTCCGGGGCTGGGCACGAGTATCCTGCCCGTCCGCTTTCGTGTGCCACCCGAGATCTCGCTCCTCACGATCGCTGACACCGTGATCGAGTCGTCGACGACCGAAGCAGGGCGAGAGCCCGCGCCGACAGGCCTCGAGCCCCGCTCCTGAAGTCGCACGCGAAGCCCTCGCAAGCCCGCTCGCCAGGGTCGGATTCCGGGCGTAATGTCTCCGTTGTCGGACCGGCCTTCGATTCGGAGGGACCCGGAAGCCGCTGGCCGAGAGGAGGATCCCGCCATGAGCTCGATGCTGGTTCGAAACGCGCGTCTCGTCGACGGTACGGGTGCTCCGGCCCGGCCGGCCGATATCCGGATCGAAGCGGGCCGCTTTGCGGAGATCGCGCCGGCCGGCTCGCTCTCGACAGCGGGGGCCGAGACGCTCGATGCGGAAGGGCAGCTCGTCACGCCGGGCTTCGTCGACGTCCACACGCACTACGACGGTCAGGTGACCTGGGATTCGGTCCTGACGCCATCTTCCTGGCACGGCGTGACAACGGTCGTGATGGGCAATTGCGGTGTCGGCTTCGCGCCGGCGCGACCCGACGAACGTCGCTGGCTGATCGAATTGATGGAGGGCGTCGAGGATATTCCGGGGACTGCGCTCCACGAAGGGATCGAGTGGGACTGGGAGACGTTTCCGGAATATCTCGATGCACTCGAGAAACGGCCTCGCACGATCGACGTGGCGACCCAGATCCCGCACGGCGCGCTGCGTGTCTATGTCATGGGCGAACGGGGTGCGAATCAAGAGCCGGCGACGGCCGAAGACCTCGCCGCGATGGCGGCGATCGTCGAGGAGGGCGTCGCGGCGGGTGCGCTCGCGTTCTCGACGAACCGATTGCCCGGCCACACGAGCATTCACGGCGATCCGGTGCCGGGCACGTTCGCGCCGGCCGAGGAGCTGATGGCCCTGACCCGAGCCGTGATCGACGGTGGGGGCCGTCTGCTGCAGGCGGTGCCGGCCGGCGGGGGAAACGAAGAGGCGGGTGCGATCCCGCGCGAAGTCGATCTCTATCGCGACATCAGCCTCGCGACCGGCGCGACCGTGACGTTCTCGGCGCCCCAGAATCATCCCTATCCCGACGAGTGGCGCGAGGTGATGGAACGATGTCGACGCGCGAATGCGGCCGGCGCACATGTCGTCCCACAGGTCCTGAGTCGCGGCAGCGGCCTCATGCTCTCGCTCGAGACCTTCAACCCCTTCGCGTATACCGCCGCTTACTCCGCCTTGCAGGAGCTTCCCTACGCGGAGCGTGTCGCTGCACTCAAGCGGCCCGAGAATCGAGCGCGCATTCTCGCGCAGGCGACCGAGAACAATCCGAGTATGTTGATCCTCGGTCCGGCGCTCCATTCGACGTTCGCGATGGACGAGCGGGTCGTCTTCGAACCGGACGTCGCGGATTCGATCGGGGCGCGGGCGGAGAGGCTGGGCGTCGACCCACTGCACCTGCTCTACGACACGATGGTCGAGCTGGCGGAGAAATCGACGGACGGGAAGACGCGCGTGTTGGCGGTCTTCTTCACCGGCTACGCCGAGGGCAATCTCGATGCGGTCGAGACGATGATGCGCGACGAGCTGAGTGTGATCGGGCTAGGCGATGGCGGAGCCCATTGCAGCATGATCTGTGACGCGAGCTGGCCCGCCTTCGTGCTCCAGCATTGGGTGCGCGATCGGACGCGTGGGGCGCGGATCGACCTCGAGTCCGCCGTCAAGATGATGAGCAAGGAAGGGGCCGATCTCTACGGTCTCGGCGATCGCGGGACGATCGAGGTGGGCAAGCGCGCCGACCTGAATCTGATCGACCTCGACGCCGTCGAGCTGTGCTTGCCCGAGGTGATCTCGGACCTGCCGACCGGTGCTTCGCGAATCGTCCAGCGTGCGAAGGGATTCAGGGCGACGGTCTGCGGCGGGGAGGTCACATTTCGCGATGGCGAGCCGACCGGTGCGCTCCCCGGACGACTGATTCGCGGCTCGCGCTGACGGGACGCGAAAGAACGTCGCTGTCGGCCGTGCCACGCGTTCCGTCTGGCGAGCGCCCGCTGCGCTCGACTCGTCTGCTCGCGCTGTCGGTCCCGCATGCTGCTTCGCGGACCGGTTTAGACCGCTCACTCGACGGCGAGCCGATAGGCGTCGCCGTCTCGCACGACACGACCCGCGGTCGGTGTGGCGAAATGCGTGCCGATCACCAACGTCGGTCGATCCGTGTTGCGTTCGCAGAAGGCGTGACGCGTCGCGACGCCCTGCTCGAAATCCGTGTCGACCCCGGATCCCCATTCGGGTCGCGCGAGCTGGCAGGGGTGATGGAGCATGTCTCCCGTGATGACGGCCCTCGCCTCGCCCGAGGCGATCGTGATCGAGACGTGCCCGGGCGTGTGACCCGGCGTCGGCTCGAGCGCGACTTCGTCGCATACGCGATGGCGTGAGTCGACGAGATCGACGAGGCCCGCCTGCCAGACCGGTAAAACCGATTGCTCGAGTACGCCGCGCGAAAAGGCGTCGTCCTGTTTCTTCCAATGGTCCCATTCGTCGCGGGCGAAGAGATAGCGGGCATTCGGGAACGTGGGTCGCCAGACACCGTCCTCGAGTCGTGTGTTCCAGCCGACATGGTCGACGTGGAGATGGGTGCAGAGAACCGTGTCGATCGTGTCGGCCGGATAGCCAGCGCTCGCGAGATCATCGAGAAAGGGTCCGTGCAGCTGGTTCCATTCGGGCAGCGGAAGGTCTTTGTCGTTGCCGATACAGGTGTCGACGAGGATCCGGCGGGTCGCCGTCTCGATCACGAGGGCGTGAATGCTCCAGACGGCTTCGCCGCGGTCGTTCACGAAATGGGGTGCCAGCCACGGGATCCTGCGCAGGTTTTCCGGCGTCGCCTCCTCGAGCACCCATTCGAGGCCGACGGCCTCCGATTCCTGGATGCGGGTCACCCGTACGTCGCCGATCTGCCAGCGGAGCAACGCACTCATTCCGTCGGCACACTCCGGTAGTCTTCGATCGCGAACGCCTCGAGCGTCTCCTCGCCGTAGAGGAGCTTGGCCGTTCCGCCCATGTCGAGCATGAGCGGAACCGACAGGCCGCCGTCGACATTCAGGACCTGGCCGGTCACCCATTGGCTCGCATCCGAAGCGAAGTAGAGAACGGCTTCTGCGATGTCTTCCGGTCGCCCATGGCGGCGTGCCGGCGTGATGTGGGCATAGCCGGCCTCGACGTCCTTCATGAAGTCGTTCACGGGGACGAAGCCCGGGGCGACGGCGTTCACGCGGATGCGATGTTGAGCGAGCTCGACCGCAGCGGAACGCGTCAACATGTCCTGGCCCGCTTTGGTCGTGTTGTAGCCGATCAGCCAGGGCTGATATTTCGTCGCAGAGACCGAGGAGATGTTGATGATGCTGCCGCCGCGCGGCGGGCGGCTCTCGGCATCGCTGCCGCTCGCCTCCGTGACGGGCTCTCTCATGACGAGCGCGGCGTGCTTCATGCAGAGAGCGGGGCCGACGATGTTGATGTCGCTGCAGAAGCGCCAGCCATTCGCGTCGAGATTCATGAGCACGCCCGGCATCGCCGAGCCCGCGTTGTTGACGAGGATGTCGAGATTCTGTCCGCGAGCGGCTGCGGCGACCGCTGTCGCAACCTGATCCTCGTCGGTCACGTCGCAGGAGACGTGGGCGATTCGATCGGGCTTCGTGCCTTCGTCGATCAGCCTGGAGACGGCCGCCGCGAGCACGTCTTCTCGTCGACCCGCGATCGTCACGCGCGCGCCCTCGCGCAGGAACGCCTGCGTGATGCCGAAGCCGATTCCCGTTCCGCCTCCCGTGACGAGTGCGTTCTTTCCTGCGAGCGAGCCGTTGGACATTCTCTCCGGATCCCTTCGAAGCTGGCGCCCGAACGTCTCGGGCGACGATCGTGGCCAGGCTGGGTCCGGGGAGGGTATCCGGTCCCCCTGATCCGGCTACCGTGCGTAGCCGATGGCGAGTCGCAGACGCGATCCCGACTGTCGAAGCCCGAAACGGAGAGCGAGGAGATTCCATGACGGACCAGAGACGAGATGAGAAGAGCGATCCGATCGCGCTCGCGCGCCGCGAGTTCCTCGGAGTCGGCGCCCGACTCGGCCTCGCGGGCGCTGCGACGAGCGTGGGTCTAACGGGCTGTGCGGGGGGCGCGTCGCCTCGCGAGGAAGGAAGCCCCGCGCCGCGCGAGCAGGACGTCGCGGCCACCGATCCACTAGAGCGCGCGTGGATCGATTTCTGTCGATCGCTCGAATCAGCGGCAGCCCCCCTCCTGCGTGCGCCGGCGCGATCGCCCGCGGAGCGTGCCAGCGGGCTCCGCTATCTGACGCGTCTCGTGTCGCAGACGTTCGATCACGCACTCGAGTTCGATGACCCAGCGTTCCCGCAGCTCTACCGTTCCCAGGAATTCACGAGTCAGCAGGGCGGACCGAACCCCGACACTTCCTATGTCGATGCACGAATCAGCGGCGACTACGACTATCGCCTCTTCGGCCGGCGAGGCGACGTCCACTTCGTGACCTTCTCGACCCAACGCGGACTCGATGCGCTCACCCAGGGAAAGCCCGGCTTCGTCGACAATCTGGTCGGCGACGCGCTCGAGGTCGAGTCCGACGGACGATTCGAGATCCTGATCGGTCGGACCCGCCCCAGCGGTCATCGCGGCAATTTCCTGAGGACGACCGCCGATACCGAACGACTCGCGATTCGGCAGATCTTCGGGCGTTGGCACGAGGAAGAGCCGATGACGCTTCACATCGAGCGAATCGGGGGCGAGGGCGACCTGCGTCCGCCGGCCGACTTCGACGACGTCGCGCGACGTGTCCGAAGCGTCGGTCAGCGGGTCCCGTTCATGTCGGATTTCTGGGTGCGCGATCTGGCCCGCTTCGCCGATCGCCCGAACAGCTTCCAGGAATACCAGGAGCGCGATCCGGACGAACGCAGCGTTGCGTATACGCCGGGTGGTCGCGCGCTCGTCGGCGTCTGGCGCGTCGAGCCCGACGAAGCGCTCGTCCTGACGGTCGACCCACCGGATTCTCCCTACTGGGGCTACGAGCTCGGCGACTACTGGTTCGAGGTCGACTACTACGGCGGATTCTGTAGTGCGAACGGCGAGCAGATCGTGCTCGACGACGATGGTCGTGCGCGCGTCGTCGTGGCCCACGTCGATCCCGGCGGTTGGCCCAATTGGCTCTGGACGAGCGGACATACGACAGGGCATTGGGTATTTCGCTGGCTCGAGAGTCGCGAGGAGGTGATGCCGCAAGTGAAACGTGTCGCTCTCGAGGCGCTCGACGCGGAGCTGCCGGGATCGACCCGTCGGATCACACCGGGGGAGCGAGCCAGAGGGCTCGCGGAGCGACGCGCGGGGCTGCGCCGACGCTGGCCGGCATGAGGTCGGAGTTCGCGGCGAGACGGCCGGCGCCAGGGATCGTAGGGCGGAGCGGCTCGTTCTGAGCCTCTGGAGGACGGAATGGACGACGCGTTGGTGCTGCTCGTGGCGCTCGTGCTCTTCGGCTTCGGATTGGTCTCGCTTCGCGCCGAACGAAGCGTCGTTACGCCGCCGATGGTCTTCGTGTTGCTCGGGCTGTCGCTCGGGGGATGGGGATTCGATCGCATCGATCTGCCGCTCGAAAATCCCTACCTCGACCGCCTCGGTGAGTTCGCGTTGATCCTGGTTCTCTTCTCGGATGCATCGCGGATCGATCTCGCGTTTCTCCGCAGGGCGGCGAGCTGGCCGTCGAGGCTGCTCGTCGTCGGCTTGCCCCTCACCTTCGTCTTGGGGACGGGTGTGGCACTCCTGATCTTCCCCGAGCTCGGTGCCTGGCAGGCACTCGTGCTGTCGGCGATCCTCGCGCCGACCGACGCAGCGCTGGGGCTGTCGGTCGTCAGCAGCCCACTGGTGCCTCAGCGCGTTCGGCAGGCCCTGAACGTCGAGAGCGGACTGAACGACGGGATCGCGCTGCCCGTCGTCCTGCTCGCGCTCTCGCTCGCCGGCATGTCGAGCGAAGGCGAAGACGCGATCGGTTGGCTCCGATTCGCTGCGCTCCAGATCCTCCTCGCGCCGGTGGTCGCGATCGCCGTGGGCGTCGTCGGCGGACGCGCGCTCGAGTGGGCAGTACGGCGCGACACGATCAATCGCTCCTACCAGCAGCTCTCGACGCTCGCGCTGGCGCTCGTCGCTTTTGCGGGTGCCGAATCGGTCGGGGGCAACGGCTTCATCGCGGCCTTCGTATGCGGTCTCACGATGGGAAACACTGCCCCGCATGCCTGCGAGTCGGTGCACGAGTTCAGCGAGGCCGAGGGGCAGCTACTCACCTTGATCGTGTTCTTTCTCTTCGGTGCGGTCGTGGTGCCGGCGGTCGTCCGGCTGGATGAGCCGCGTCATTGGCTGTATGCGCTCGCGAGCCTCAGCTTCGTTCGCATGGTGCCGGTCGCGATTTCGCTCGTGGGTGCGAGGGTATTGCCCGCGACGATCGGATTCCTCGGCTGGTTCGGCCCGCGTGGACTCGCGTCGATCCTGTACATGCTGATCGTCATCGAAGAGGGAAGTCTCGTTGCGAACGGCGACATCGCGGGTGTCGTGGCCCTGACGGTGTTGATCAGTACGTTCGCGCACGGCGTCTCCGCGCATCCACTGGCGCGGCGTTACGGCGGCTTCGTGGGGCGCGAAGAACATGCGGAACGTGGTGAGTTCGATCGCGCGATGGACATGCCGGTTCGGGTCCGCTTCGGGCAGCGCTGAGCCGTGTGAGAGCGGGGACGCGCGAAGCCGAGGGGATCCCCGGCCTGCCCGACTTGGCCGGCGCGATCCGACCCGACTAACCTCCTTCCGTGTCGGGAACCAAGCCGCGAGAAGACTGGGCTGCGCACCTCGAGCAGCTGGAGGCGGGCGATCGACGCTCCCTCCTCAAGCTGACGCGCCTGATCAACGGATTCCTGTCGCGTTGGAACGCGTACGATTTTCGCGAGGACTGGGAGGATCTGATCCAGGAGGTGCTGATGGCGGCGGTTCGCGCCCAGTCCGAGGGCCGCATCCGCGAGCGCCGCCATACCTATGGGTTTCTCAAGACGGTCGCGCGCAACAAGTTCGTCGACCGCCTGAAGGGTCAGATGCGATCACCGGCGGACAAGTCCCTGCCCTGGGAGGAGGTGATCGAGGCGGAATCGGAGCAGGCCCGGAACGACACGCCGCCCGAGCTCCGGCGCGATCTCGAGCAGGCGCTCGAAAGGCTCGAGGAGCGTCGGCGCATCTCCGTGCTGGCCGTCCACGTCGAAGGCCAGACGCTTCAGGAGGCGGCGGATTCGACGGGAATCCCCCTGGGGAGTCTGCGACGCTATCTGCGAGAGGGGCTGGCGGAGCTCCAGACCGCGCTCTCGAGGCCTTCGACGCGGGCAGAAGAATCACTCGCCGCGGAAGAAAGGTGAGCATGTGTGAAGCCATTCGCAGACTCCCTGGATACCCGTCGTGTACCGCGCCGGGACCGAGGAGGACCCGCGTCGATCGAGGCGACTCGATTGGCGATCGGGGACGCGCATGAGCTGCCACCGCGTCGAGGAGATCGATTTGATGGCGTTCGCCGCCGATCGCATGGCGTCGGAGTGGGAGGCGTTCCGCGCGCACTACCCGGGCTGTCCCGATTGCGCGCGTGCGGTCGGAGAGCTGGCGGCCTTCGAGGCGCTGATTCGCCAGAATGCCGGCGATTGCGGGGCGGGCCACGTCTCGGAAGACGAGCTGATCGCCCTCGACCAGGGGAGACTCTCCGGTGCGCAGCTCGCGCGTGTCGAGGCACACGTCGACGGCTGCGCGATGTGTCGGACGGAGCGCTCCGTCCTTCGCGCATTCGAGATCGAAGCCGCGAGCGAGGCGGCGGCCGAGGTGCTCGTACCGCGTGGGCGCGGACGAGCGGCCGTGGCCGATCGCTCGAGCGGATCGATCGGGGGTCTGTCGGATTGGCTGGCCGGTCTGCTGCGACCGGGACCCGCGCTCGGCTTCGCCGCCGCGGTGGCGGTCGCGCTCCTCGTTCTCTGGTCGCTCGGGCGCGAGGAAGCCACTCGGGAGCCGCCACGTTATGCGGAGGAAGAAGGAGGGCTTCCGCAGTCGCCCACGCGCGACGAAGCTCCCGACGGCTCGGCGCCCCGCGCGCCGGAAGCGGTCGCTCCCGAGCCGGGAGTCGAGGGGGAGTCGTTCTACGCGGAGGATTCCTCGCAATCACCGAACGGATCGCTCGGGCTCGACCTACCGCCGGCAACCGCTCCGGAATCGCCACTCGACACGCCCGCCGCAGAAGCGATTCGAGTTGCCGAGACGCCGCCGACCGAGGACCGCGGAGCCCGGTCGTCTCCGACGCGCTCTGCCGACGACCCGTCCGAAGTCGCGCCCGCGCCCGATTCGCCAGGAATCGATTCGGGTGAGCGGGAGGTCGTCCTGCTGGCGGCGCTGCTGCCGTCGGAGCTTCCGAGCTATGCGCGGCCCGAGGGTGCTGCGTTCGGCGAGCTCGACGCGATGCGCGTCATGGGAGCTCTGCGAAGCGGGGACGCGGTCGACGTTCGCGTGAGTGTGCTCGCGCCCGATCACCTCGGTGCCACGACCCGGGTCTCACCGCGCCTCTACTGGGTACTCGACCGCGCGACGCGCCTTCCGATCGAGATCGTCGTCGGCGAGCCCGACGCCGACGAGCCGCTCTTCGAGAAGCGACTCGAAGGTCCGTTCTCCGCTGGCTTGCACTCCATCGATCTCGCGCGCGAGGGCATCCGACTCGGCATGGACACGACCTACGTGTGGTCGGTCGCTCTGATTCCCGACGCCGATGCCCGGGAGCGGGACGTCGTCTCGATGGGGGGCATCCGCCGGATCGCAGATCCCGGGCCGATCGGCAACTCCGAAGAGCCGGACGTGCAGGCGCGCGAAGTCCATCGCCTCGCGCAGGCGGGATCCTGGTACGATGCGATGGACCGCGTGAATCGATGGATCGAAGAAGGGCTGGGCGGGGAGCAGGTCCGACGCTACCGGAATGCGCTGATGTCGCAGGCCGATCTCGAGACCGAAGCCCAGTGGCTTCGAGGCGTCGATCGTCCGTAGCCGCTCGCGGGGATCTCGCGAACGGTGGCGCGCCTTCGATTCGAAGAGCACGAGGAGAGCGATGATGATGCACCTGCGAAGCCGGCGATCGATCGGAACGACCCGGGCCCGCCTCGCAACGTTCGTCGTCGTGGTCGGGACGGCGATCCTCGGGGCGACGGCAGCATGGTCGCAGTCCGTTACGTTGCCGCACACGGTCGCGGACATCTCTTTCACCAATGCGGGTGAGAGCGTCGACGTCCTCGTCGACCTGGCGACACTGCCGATTCGCCCGCGCATCCGTGCCGTCGCGACACCCGATGCCAGCCACGCGGACATGACGCTCGATCTGCGAATCCTCGACTGTGGGCAGGAGGAGTTCTTCTTCCCGCGGATCGGGGATCCGCCGACGGATCCGCCGCCCTACCTCTGTCACGACTACTACGACTGGCGATCCGATCTCCAAGCGGGTGAAGCGAGTGTCCTCGCAGAGCTCTGGGAATGCCTTCCCGACCCCACGAATCTATGGTC
Source organism: Myxococcota bacterium (assembly GCA_965223565.1). Lineage (GTDB taxonomy): Bacteria > Myxococcota_A > UBA9160 > UBA9160 > UBA4427 > UBA4427. The sequence continues at coordinate 328,993 of CBDCWV010000018.1, forward strand.
CGCGCGACCCGATACGTGCACCGTCCGGTTGACGGCCGACGATCTCGGCGCGTCGCCGCCGCCCGCAACGGTCGACCTCTCGCTCACCTCTGCCACGCGTATCGTCACCGGCTCGGCGGCTGCGGTGGTCGATCTGTCACCGACACCGCCGGTGACCGTCGAGCTGCCCGCGAGCAAGGACGCGACGATCTACCAGGACACGAGCACGGCCAACGGGGCTGGCCAGTTCCTGGTGACGGGTGGCGGAACGGACAGTCCTTTCGGCTTCCCCGAGCTGAAGCGTGCACTGATCGCGTTCGAGCTCGAAGACGGAGGCGGCAATCCGATTCCCTTCGGCTCGGATGTCCTGTCGGCGTCGCTCACGGTCGACGTCTCCGACACGGCGAGCGACGGCTTCGACCTCGAGCTGTACCGGATGGACCCGAGCCGCGATTGGGTCGAGGGGGGTTCCGACCCGAGCGGCAGCGAGATCCACGGCACGCTGCCGACCGGCGGGGATGCAACCTGGTTCGAATACGAATCCCCGAATCTCAGCTGGACTTCGCCGGGTGGCGACTTCCTCACGCCCGCGAGTGCGAGCCTGACGACGTTCTCGACCGGCCCCGTCTCGTTCTCGGGGCCGGGTCTGCTGGCCGATCTCGAAGATATGATCGACGCTCCCGCCGGCACGAGTCGCAACCAAGGCTGGCTGATCGAGGGGCCGCCCGGGACGCTCGGGTCGCTTCCCTTCTTCATCCACAGCCGCGAGACGCCGAATTCGGCGCAGGCGCCCAAGCTCACGATCGAGTACCAGGAGAACTTCGTCACGCAGCTGAGCGTCGATGTACAGGACGTCACGTTCAAGACGAACGTCGACAATTTCCGTTGGATCTACGATCCCGATCCGACCGATGAGGTCTACGCCGTCACGACGGTCGATCCCGACACGGGCTCGATCCAGGGCGAGTGCGTCGCGCTGGATACGATGGATGTCACCAGTCCTCCCTTCGCGCACACGTTCCTCGGCGTCTCCACGTTCGAGGGCCACGACTGCTGCACCTGGCAATACGACGTGCCCGACGGCACGACGGCGACGGGTCAGGCGGTCTTCCACCTGAATCTTCCCCTCGAGGTTCCGGTTCCCGATTGGGATGGGGATGGAATCGGTAACCCCTGCGACAATTGCCGGGCCATCCCGAACGGACCGGACGGGGGAACCTGTGTTCCAGCCTCGGGCGAGGCGGACGGTCTGTCGCGCTGCCTCTCGGACCAGGACTGCTCGGGGGGTGATACCTGCAGCCTGGCTCAGGAGGACCAGGACGGGGATCGCGTCGGCGATGCCTGTCCGGAGCCCGGGGCGACGCTGATGCTCTCGGCGGGGCTGCTCGGGCTGGCCGGCCTCGCGCGCCGTCGCGGCGCGGGGGTCGGCTAGAGCCAGCTGTTCAGCAGCAGGAACGGGCTCCAGAAGGCGGGGTGACGGAAGCGGCGATCCGCGAGCAGAGCGCGCTGGGCCTCGCGTAGGGCTTCGGCACGGGTCGTCTCCGGCGCGCGAAGGGCGTCGTAGAAGCCGACGAGGAGTCGCGAGGCGGCCTCGTCGTTCACGAGCCAGAGACTCCCGATCGCACTGCGCGCGCCCGCCTTGATCGCGATTCCGGACAGTCCGAGCGCGGCGCGCTCATCTCCCCGTGCGGTCTCGCAAGCACTCAGCACGAGCAGCTCCAGCGGCTTCTCGCGATAGCGTCCGCCGGCGACGCTATCGGCGAACGCGTCGAGTGCGAGGCGACCGTCGTAGGTCAGTAGGAATCCCGTCGACGCGTCGCGGTCGAAGCTCGCATGTGTCGCGAAGTGAACGATGTCGAAGTCCTTCTCGCGCAGGCGCCTGGTCACGGCCTCCTCTCGGAAGCCCTGGTTCAGCAGCAGCTCGCCGCCGAGTCGCTCGCGCACGTCGTAGAGCTCCGTTTCGACCTGGGGCAGCGCGTCGAAGCCCTGATTGGCGACCGAGAGCCCGCCCAACAGGGCGTCGAGCGCTTCGCGCGGGAGCGGGCGGGGGTCGGTCAGCTCGATGCCCGGGGTCGTCGCGATCGCGAAACGCTCGACGAGGAAATGCTCTCCGTCGTAGAGGGCGGCCAGGGGGATCGTGCGCAGGATTCCATCGGGCACGAAGACGATCGTGTCGGTCTCGTGCTGAGCGAGCAGGTCTTCGATCGGTTCGATCAGCCAGCGGTAGAGCCGTCGCGCCGGGCGGCGATACTGATTCGTGGTGCGGCGAACCAGTCGCGCTCGGAGCGCACGGACCGTCTCCTCGAGCTCGCGCGCAGTGACGGCGACGCGCCGCAGCTCGATGCCTTCCCGGCTCGAAGCGAGCAGAGCCAGTCGATCCGCGAGCACGACGGGATAGAGGACCGTCGTTCCGGAGGCGAGCCGGTCGACCGTCTCGACCCGGCGCTTGGCTCGATCGACGCACTCGTCTTCGAAGTAGTTGCGAAGCTCGGCCGCCTTGAAGCGTTCGAGCGTGTCCCGCGCCAGCATGAGATCCGCCTGGCGTTGCGCGTCCGCGCGGGCCTGCTCGGCGCGTTCGAGCAAGAGGGCGACGTAGCCCAGGTAGACGGATCGAATCTCTCGGCGGACGTCCTGCTCTCGACGCTCCCCTCCCCCCGTTCGCGCAAGTGCGTGCCTGTGGCGCTGCAGCAGCTCGACCGCGCGAGCGTAGTGGCCCGCGGCTCCCGCCGCGTCGCCGCTCTCGACGAGCAGCAGCCCCATCTGTCGATGCCAACGGATGCGGTTGGCCTCGCTGCCCACGCGTTCGGATTCGAGGAGCGCGAATTGCGTCCGTCGGATCGCCTCGTCCGGTCGATCACGCAGGCGAGCGAGTCGTCCGAGCTCGCCGTGAAGCTCGGCGGCGAGCGCGCCGTCCGCGGCCTCGCCGACGATCGCCAGTCCGCGTGTGAGGAACGACTCCGCTGCGGATTCGAACCGCGCACGCAGATCGGACGTCACGCTTCGTTGGGAGCGCTCATGCCGCACGGTCTCCGCACGACCGGGCTCGATCGACGCCAAGAGCGAACGGGCCGCATGCAGGTCGAGTCCCGCGCGTTCCGGGCCGGCAGGCACTCGGCGGATCGATCTCTCGACCGTCTCGAGCACGTGCGCGAGGGGTGGACCCGGGTCGGCCTCGTCGCTGTCGTTCCCGCGTTCGCGTGTGTCCCGACGCACCCGGGCGCGCAGCAGGTTCGTCGCAGCGCGTGCCGCGAGCAGGTGGTGGTGGCTCTCCGAGGCGAGCATACGACTCCGCTCGAAGGCCTCGAGCGCGGCGTCGTTCGCTCCGTGAGTCGATTCCACGATCCCGAGGTACAGCAGGGCAGTCGCCTCGAGATCGGGTCGCTGCGCTCGCATCGAATGCGCGAGCGCACGGCCGAATTCCGCGCGCGCCCGCAGCTGCTCGCCGTCGCGCGTTGCGAGCCGCCCGGATAGGATCGCGACGGCCCCCGACCACGCATCGTCCTCGCGTATGCGTGCGTCGGCTTCGAGTCTCGTCACGAGCGCACGAGCCGCCACGAGGTCGTCCGAGCGAAGTCGTGATTCGGCCTCGCTCAGCCGGCTCGCGCGCTCCGCGTGCGCGACGCGAGCATCGTCGATCCGCGCCCGCCTGCCGTCCGAGCTCGAGTCCACGTTCGTTCCGACACAACCCGCCGCGAGCAGGAGCGTGATCGTCAGACGTCTGTATGTCGAGCTCATCGGAAGCTCCAGCGTGCCGAGAGCAGCAGTCCGCGCGCCTGCAGGCTCGTCCCGGCGCGATCGGCGTCGCGAATCGGTTGTGCCCAGCTCGCATCGAGGGTGAGTGGGGGGATCGGGCGCAGACGCAGTCCCAGCCCGACACTGCTCAGGGTCCGCTTTCCCGGTGTGACGCGGTCGCGATTCCAGGCGCGTCCGAGATCGACGAAGGGAATCAGCTCGACGAGGCGGCGGCCGCGCGTGTCGACGAAGACGGGCAGGCGTGCCTCGAGACTGGTGACGAGACCCTGATCGCGTACCAGCTGGTTGCGGGGATAGCCGCGCACGCTGTTCGAGCCGCCGAGTGCGAATTGTTCGAGCGGCAGCAGCGCATCGTTCGCGAGCTGCAGGTCGAAGCGGGCGTGGAGCTCGATCTGCGTCCGCGGATGCCGGTAGATCCCGCGAAATTGTCCGAGCCAGGCCACGAAGCGACCGTCGGGCGTTCGACCCGGGCTCTTCGTCGTGGTCGGCGTGGCGAGGCCGAAGCTCGCGATCGTGCGGATCGCGATCGCGTGATCGGTACCCTGCGTCGTCCACTCGACGAAGGGTCGGAGGAGGTTCAGGCGGATCCGACCCCTGTCGGAGCCGGCGGCGAGCGCCTCGTCGCGACCGAGCAGCGCCGTGCGGCCTCGGCGATGTTCACCGATCAAGCCGATCGAGATGGCGTGGCCGAGATTCTCGAAGACCGGATGGCGCAGGGTCGCCGCATAGGATTGTGCCTTGCTCTCGATATCGAGCTCGTCGAACGGATCTTCGACGACCTCGGCATCACTGATCCGCGTCTCGAAGCCGATCGTCGTGCCCCACGGCCCGATCGGGAGCTCGTAGCCGAGTCGCAATTGCCAGAGTCCCTCCGTCGCTCCGCCGTCGGCATAGAATCGGTCGCCGAGTCCGAGTGGATTGTCGTGTCCGGCCGCCGCGTAGCCGCCGAGCGTGCCGACCGTCGTCGGGGCGGCGTTGTCGATCGCGAACTCGGTCCAGAACGGCGGGCGCTCTTCGATCTCGAGGACCAGGGACGCGACATCGCGATCCTCGGTTGCGCGGAGTCGCGCGTCGAGTCGTCGGATCCGAGGATCCCGTTCGAGCAGCCGAAGCGCCTGCTCGAGCTGTCGGTCGCGCAAAGGCGTTGCGATCCGGCTGCGGAGTCGGGCCTCGAGCACACCTCGCTCGTAGTGTCGCAATCCGATGATCTCGATCGGTCCCAGGCGACCTTCGATCACCTCGACCTCGAGCCGGCCCTGTGAGATTCGTTGATCGGGCAAGCCGACGCCCGAGGTGACGTAGCCCGCGTCGACGTAGCTGCGCGACAGCGCCGAGAGGAGCTGCTGGAGGTCGGCGGCCGAGAGCTCGCGCCCCAGGAAAGGGCGTGCGACTTCCTGCAGGTGCGCGTCGTCGAGGATCGTGTTGCCCCGAAAGCGGATGGTCTCGACGCGCACCCGTGCTGCGCCAGTCACGGGAGACGGGGCGTCGCGCGTGGCCTCTCCGTCATCGAAGGGCGGGGGCGGTCGCAGGGGCTCGCTCTTCTTCTCGTCGACCGGTCTCGGATCGGGCTCGAAGGGACGCTCGATCGGGCGATCGAGCGGCGGCGCCGGCGCCTGTGCCGACGCTGGGAGCGGAATCGACGAGAGGGCCGAAGACGAGATCGCGACGAGCGCAGTGCGGACGAGGGCGAAGCGCGACATGCCGCACGCTCAGCGGGCGCAGCCGAGGGCGACCTGGGCGAGCGAGCGGTCTGTCGAACGGGTCGGCGACGGCACCTCGCGCTCGTCTGCGCGCGCCGCGTCCATGAGTGGGGCGAGTGGGATCGACAGATATTCGGCGTCTTCGACGAAGGGCCCGGGATCGGGCTCGAAGACCAGACTGCTGGCCGCGCTCGGATCGCGTGCGGCACAGGGCTCGTCGAGCAGGGCGGATGCATCGACCGGTGGGGTCGCGAGCTCCGGTTGTTGGATGTTGATCTCACCCTGAGGCGATTGGATCGTCTCCGTTCCCTGCTGCTGACCGAAGGCGGAGCCCGCGTCGATCAGGCTTGCCGCATCGTCGAGCAGCAGGTTGGTCTCGATGAAGATGTTGCCGCCGGCACCGAATTGCGCCTGCGCGACGATCTGGCTCCGGGCCAGGCGGACGGCGAGTGGACCCGGCTCGATCCGGACGTTTCCGCCCGAGCCGTCGCCCGCGCGGACGCTCGTCGTGATCGCCGAGTCCGACAGATCGACGAGTCGGCCCGCCGAGATCTCGATGTTGCCGCCGTCGACGGATGGACTCTCGGCTGAGATCGTGCCGTTCCGCATGACGAGATCGTCGGCGGCCTCGATGCGGATGCTGCCGGCGTCGCCGGTCGCCGTATCGGCCTCGGGGCGCGCGGCGATCTGGGCGCCGTCGCCGATCTCGACCGATCGGGCACGCAGCGTGATCGTGCCGGCGGCACCCGTACTCCCCGGCTGCGCCAGGCTCGAGATGCCCGTGAAATCACCGGTCTCGTCGACCCCGCGCATGCGCGCTCTGCCCGCGATGTCGATCAGGATATCGCCGCCCTGCCCGGCACCGCGTGTGCTCGTGTCGATCCGGGCGCTTCCGGCCAAATCGAGCGCTGACGCCTCGATCTCGATCCGCCCCGGCACGTTCTCTGCGAGGCTGCCGTCGCCGTTCTCGATCACGATCACGCCGTAGTCGTCCATCGAGAGCGTGCCGCTCGCGAGCGTCAGGCGGATCGTGCCCGGGTTCCCCGAGCCGCGGGAGCTGCTGAAGATGCCACTCAGCAGACTGCTGCCGACGATGCCTTCGATCGAGACGTCGCCGGCGAGGTCGATCGTGATCGTTCCGGCGTCGCCTCCGGCCAGGCTGCGGCTGCTGATGGAGCTGCCTCCGCTGAGCTCCAGGTTGCGCGCCGAGATGTCGATGTCGCCGGCCCGTCCGCCGGAGAGGAAGTCGTAGCCACAGACGATCGCGCCACAGATTCGTTGTCGAAACACGAAGCCGGGAAAATCCCGCCGGAGAATCGGGACCTGCGTCTCTTCGAGATCGGGTGGCACGGGAATGTCGACATCGCTCGCGGAGCTGATCAGCGAGCCCAGTCCGCCGGGCCGACCGATCAGCCGCAGGTCGCCCGTCAGCTCGATCGAGACGACGCCGGCCGCCTGGTCGCTGACGGTCAGGGTCTGGATGGCGGCTTCGTCGAGTGTCAGATCGTGCGCGCGAACGAAGACCGGCCCGGCACCCGCGATGAATCCCTCTTCGATTGGATTGCCGACGATGCCGCTCGTCGTGACGACGAAGTCGTCCCTGATCTGGATCGTTCCGAGTCGCGTCCCCTCCGCTACGAGCAGGTCGCCGGCGCCGTCGCGGTCGATCACGACCGCGCCCGGTGAAGCGAGGCTGGCGAGATCCACGCGGCCAGAGCGCGCGCCGAGGAGGCCGCGCTGTCCGTCGGCCGAGCCCGAGAGTGTCAGGTCGCCCCCGACCAGCGCGATCGCGGTGTCGTCGGCGCCGCGGAGTCGGCTGCCGTCGAGCACGATTGGTGCCGGCGGATCGACGAAGCCGAAGCGCTCGGGCGGATCGATCGTCAACACGTCGCCCCCCGCGCCCCGCGTATCGAAGCGCCCCGACGTGCCGAGTCCGACCTCGTGCGCCGTCGAGATCACGACCGATCCCGAGACGTCGAGCTCCGCGTTCTCGCCAAAGACGACTCCAGCGGGATTGATCAGGAAGAGATTCGCGTCGGGGATCTCGGAGCGGATCGTCCCGTCGATCGACGAGGCACCGCCTGTGACGCGTGTGACGAGGTTCTCGATCGAGCTGCTGCCCTGGTAGGTCAGACGATCGTCGCGCGCGAGGTCGAGCCGACTCAGGCTGTGGAAGAGGTTGCGACCGCCGACGAGCTCACCGTCTGCCTCGCCCAGGAAATAGTCGGTTCCGGCACCGTCGGTCGAGCTCGCGACGACGCCCGCACCGGTCGAGCCGAGGGACCCGTCGTTCACCACCTGGGCTGTCGACGTCAGGCCGAGCCCGCAAGGCAGGCCGATTCCGCAGAGCAGCGTGAGCGCGAGCCGTCGCTGCCGCTGGCTCGCGCGCGGTCCGCGCTTCACACCAGCGTGTCGCGACGCGCAGACTCCCGTCATTCGCATCGAGCGCTCGCCTCCGTTCTCCGCTCCGCTGCCCGACGACCGCATGCCGTTGACGCGCGAAAGCGTAGACCAACCCAGGTTCGGCGCCGAACGACGCCGCGCATATGAGGAGTCGTTCCGTCGTCGTCTGGCTGTCCAGGATTCTCGGCAGAGTCGATCGCCCAGGTGCGGCCGGAGTGTGCGGGCTCTCTCGTGAGCGCGCCGGGCGGACGATCGCTGCTGGCTGCTGCGCTGCGTACTACGTCTTCTTCCGCTGATAGGCGACGATTTCCCCGCCGGCCTCCTTCCAGGCCGCGAAGCCGCCCGCGAGATGGCTCGCGCGTTCGAGACCCAGGCGATTCGCGACGGCGCATGCGAGTGCCGAGCGCCAGCCCGATTGGCAATAGAAGACGAAGCGTTTTTCTTCCTGGAAGATCGGCTTCGCATACGGGCTCTCGGGATCGATCCAGAATTCCAGCATGCCGCGTGGCGTGTGGACCGCGCCCGGTAGGTGACCCTCGCGCTGCAGCTCGCGGACGTCGCGGAGGTCAATCACCACGAGATCCGCGTCCTCGATCTCGGAACGCAGGCGATCGACCGACACCGTCTCGACCTGGGCGTTCGCCTCGTCGAGGAGCGCCTGGAATCCGATACCGTTTCGGACCGTCATACGCTCTCCTCGTTCCTCGGACCGTCGATCGGGCACCCACGGACGGAGTGTACGTCAAGCCCAGCGGAGCTGGCTGCGTCCTCTGACCCCGGGTGAGTTGCGCGCGGGGAGGCGATGTCCCTAGCCTACCTGACCCCCGCGAGCAGCCGTCGAGGTGATGTCGGTTTCGGGGGACGGAGGAATCGATGAATCGGATCTCGGGCGTGCGTGTGATCGGACGCGCGATCGCATCTCTCCTCTTCGGCCTGACGGCATCGAGTGCGATCGTCGTCTCCGCCGCTGACGACCTACCGGAGCTCTTCTGGGGAGATACGCACGTCCATACTTCCAACTCGCTCGACGCGAACCTCTTCAACAACTTCAATCTGGGGCCCGACGTCGCCTACCGTTTCGCACGTGGCGAGCGGATCTATCCGCGTGCGGGCGTCGGCGCTCAGCTGCGCCGTCCCCTCGATTTCCTGGTCGTCTCGGATCATGCCGAGTACATGGGTGTGTTCTCGATGATCCGGAACGGCCATCCTGCGGTCGCCGACTCGGGCACGGCCGAAGTCGTGAAGCAGCTGATGGACGACAATCCGATCTTCGGACCGGAGGACATCACCACGCTGAACGGACTGCTCCAGGACGACCCGCTCGCGAGCGACGAGAAGCTGCAGCGGATCGTATGGGACGAGGCGATCGACATCGCCGAGCGGCACAACGCGCCCGGCCGATTCACGACGATCGTTGGCTACGAGTGGGGCTCGACGCCCGGCGGTAACAACCTCCATCGCAACGTCGTCTTTCGAGACGGTCCGGACAGGACGAAGCAGATCCTGCCCTTTTCCGCCGTGCATAGCGATCGACCCGAGAAGCTGTGGGCGTTCCTCGAGGACTACGAAGAGAAGACCGGCGGACAGGCATTCGCGATCCCCCACAATCCGAACCTGAGCAACGGCCTGATGTTCGCCGTCGAAGATTCCGACGGAGAGCCGATCGATGCGGACTATGCACGCATGCGGTCGCGCTTCGAGCCGGTCCTCGAGGTTACGCAGATCAAGGGGGATAGCGAGACGCATCCCTTCCTGTCGCCAGACGACGAGTTCGCGGACTACGAGAGCTGGGACAAGACGAACATCTTCGGGCTGGCCAGGACCGAGCCGGAGATGCACGTCGGGAGCTACGCACGCGCCGCGCTCAAGACGGGTCTCCTGATCCAGTCGCGGATCGGTCTGAATCCGTTTCGCTTCGGATTGATCGGGAGCACCGACGCACATACGTCGCTCGCGACCGCCGACGAGGAGAATTTCTGGGGCAAGACGGCCAATATGCCTCCCGGAAGTGATCGCATGTTGGGCGAGTTCATTCGTCCCCGTATTCCTGATGCGGAGCCGACGATGAACTGGGAGCAGGCCGCCTCGGGCTATGCGGGCGTCTGGGCGGAAGCGAATACGCGCGAGGCGATCTTCGACGCGATGCGACGCGGCGAGGCCTTCGCGACGACCGGCCCCCGCATCAACGTCCGCTTCTTCGGCGGCTGGCGTTTCAGCGAGATCGACGTCCGCTCGAGCAGTCCGGCGCGTGCGGGCTACGTGAAGGGCGTGCCGATGGGTGGTGATCTCCCGCGTCGCGTCGGCGACCCGACCGGTCCGACCTTCATGGCACTCGTGGCTCAGGATCCCCAGAGTGCGCGGATCCAGCGCATCCAGATGGTAAAGGGTTGGGTCGATGCCGACGGGAAGGCGCACGAGAGCGTGACCGACGTCAAGGTGGCGGACTCGCCCGTCACGGGCGCCGCCGAGATGTCCGTCGTCTGGAAGGACACGGATTTCGATCCCGAAGCGCTTTGTTTCTATTATCTGCGTGTGCTGGAAGTGCCGACGCCACGTTGGAATGCGATCGATGCCGCTCGCTATGGCAAGCCAAAGGCGGGCATGCGGGTCCAGCATCAGGAGAGGGCCTACACGTCGCCGATCTGGTACACGCCGGCCTCGTTGCCCGTTCCCGCCGCGCCCACGATCGAGGCGCCGGCGCGTGCCGTGCCCTCTGAGCGGTCGAGCAGCTAGCAGAGGTGGCCCGACCCGCAGCCTTCGTGAGCGACCGCGAACGCGAGATCCTCGCGGCGGTGGCGCGAATGGCGACTTCGAATCCGTTTGCGCCCGATCGCGTCGAGCAGGAGCGTCGCGCGCTCGGCGGCGAGTTCGTCCACTACGCCGAAGTCTGGCACATGGACGGCCAGATCGAGGGGCTGAACCCGAATCTCTCGAAGCTCTCGCGCGTCGCCGAAGCGCTCGCCGAAACGCTTCGCGGTCGCCTCGCGGATGGCGCCCTCGCGAGTGCCGATGAGCTCACGCTCTACGAAGGCTTCGTGCGATATCTGCTCTTCTACCGCTATTCGGGAGAGCTGACGCGGATCATTCGCGACCGCGAGCGAGGACGCAGCGCCACGCGCAAGGTGGGCTTCTATCCGCGGCTCGCCGCGGACTTCGCCCACTTCTTCGAGCTGCCGAACGTCTCGTTTCCGCTTCCGATCGACCCCGCCTTCGTGCTCGCGTGGGGCTTCCAGATCCGCCGCGCCTTCCATCACGTCTTCTTGCAGATCTTCGGCTCGTCGATCGCGATCGCGGAGCTGCGTGGCGCCGTCTGGCGCGCGATCTTCACGCACGACGTCGAGCGCTATCGCCGCGCCCTCTACGAGCGGATGGCCGATATCCCCGCACTCGTGCTCGGAGAATCCGGCACGGGCAAGGAGCTGGTCGCGCGTGCGATCGGCCTCAGCCGTTTCATTCCCTTCGACGCCGAGACGGGTCGCTTCGTCGCCGACTACGCCGAGGGCTACCAGGCGGTCAATCTGGCGGCGCTCTCTTCGTCCCTGATCGAGTCCGAGCTCTTCGGCCATCGCCGTGGCGCGTTCACCGGTGCGACCCAGGACCATCGCGGTTGGCTCGAAGGCTGTGGTCGCTTCGGCACGATCTTTCTCGACGAGATCGGTGACCTCGACCCCGCGATCCAGGTCAAGCTCCTCCGCGTGCTCCAGAGCCGCAGCTTCCAGCGCATCGGCGAGACCGAGGAACGCCGCTTCGAAGGCAAGATCGTCGCCGCCACCAATCGCGATCTCGAGGGCGAGATCGCGCGGGGTCGATTCCGCGAGGATCTCTACTACCGACTCTGTGCGAACGTGATCCGGATGCCGACGCTGCGCGAGCAGATCGCCGACGAGGCGCGCGGGGGCGGTGGCCCCGAGGAGCTCGAGAGCCTGATCGGCGTGATTGCGATCCGGATCGCTGGCGATGAGGGGGAGGGACTCGCACGCGAAGTCGTCGACTGGATCCGGGCCGAGCTGCCGACCGACTACGACTGGCCCGGCAACGTCCGCGAGCTCGAGCAATGCGTGCGAAGCATCCTCGTGCAGGGGACCTATCTGCCGCCGCGGCGGTCGGGCGCGAACGACACGGGGTCGCCGGCGTCGCCGCGTGGGGATGGCTCCGGAATCGCACCTTCGATTCTCGCCGGGGAAGCGAGCGCGGATGCGCTGCTGCGCGAGTACGCGACGCGCGTCTACGCGCGTTGCGGCTCGTATGAAGCGGCCGCGCGGGTGCTCGGGCTGGACCGTCGCACGGTCAAGGCGAAGATCGACAGCGAGCTGCTCGCGGCGCTCCGCGACGAACCCGCTTGATTCGTGGCCCTGGCGCGGCCGGCGTCAGGCATTCGCGCGGGGACCGAGCACGCGCGCGAGGGGACCGAAGCCCGCCAGGCCCGTGCCGACGAAGGGCAGCAGGTTCGGTAGGACGCGAACGCCGCCGATCGACGCGACGCCTCCTTCGGCGATCATCGCGAGCCCGAGACAGACGAGCGAGGCCCCCGCGATCAGCCGCTCCCGGCCGGTCGCGACGATCGCGGCGGTCGGCCGTTCGAAGCGGTTGACGAGCAGGACGATCGGCAGCAGCAGGAGCGCGAAGGCCAGCAGGAAGAGCGGGCGCGTCTGCCACCAGGCGGCAGAGTCCGGCACGTAGGCGAGTCCAAGGCCCAGCCCGTTGAGCAGCGCATAGACCGCGATCAGCGCGGTCATGTGCCAGAGATAGATCGACATGATCATCCCGTTGATCAGCACGGTCGCCGTCCAGATCCGGCGACTGTCGAGAATCCGGCGCGCGATGGGTTCGGCCGATAGCACGAGTCCCGATTGGGCGACGCCGAGCGCGAGCAGGGCGAGCGTGGGTGGCGACGTGTTCGAGATTGCGAGGCCGGGGAATCCGACCATGGTGAGTGGGTAGGGTCCGTAGGCGACCAGCAGGGCCGTCGCTGTCGCGCCGATCGCCGCCCAGGCGATCCGCCCGCGAAAGCGACCGTCGCGCCAGGCGTAGCCCAGCTGGTGAATCGCCAGCCAGACGAAGAAGTAGTTGACGATCCCGAGCCAGCGATTGCCGAGCGAGAACGAGACGACGTCGGTTGCGATCGCGCCCACGACGAGCGCTGCGAAGGAGCCGAATCCATGCCGCTTCCAGGCGGCGTGCGTGAGCGGCACGAAGACGCCGACCATCACGTAGACGGCGAGAAACCAGGTCGGGACGAGCGCCGCCTGACTGAGCAGGCCGACGAAGTGACCGGGCACGCCGAGCGTCGTCGCGGCGAATGCGATCACGATCCAGGTTGCCACGACGGGAATCACCGGTGCGATCAGGCGCCGGAAGCGCGCTGAGAGCCAGGCTCCGTAGGGCGTGCCGCTCCGAAGCGCGGATTCCCAGGCGACCGCATTCGCATAGCCGCCGACGAGAAAGAAGATCGGCATCACCTGCACGACCAGGGTCAGCCATTGGATCCACGGCGCAATCTCGAGCATGTTGCCCGCGACCAGCTCGCCTCGGCCATCCAGGTAGGGCGCCGCCACGAGCCAGTGTCCGAGGATCACGACGCCGATCGAGGCGGCGCGAAGGAAATCGACGTAGCGATTGCGCTCGGCCGGAGTCGCCTCGGCGAGTCGGCCCGCGCGCTGCCAGATCCCGCCGCAGCGTCGCGGTTGGCTGCCCGCGCCCATCCCTTCCCCTGCACCTTCGTCGCCGGGCATCCCCTCGGACCGAGGGGGCGGATTCGTCGCCATGCTCATGACTCCCTATCGTCGCTACCACGGGTCACTAGAGCAGGATCGGTGCCACTCGCGAAACACGTGTCGATCCGGGGAGTTGGCGTGGGGGGAGGCCAATGGGGTCGGCCGGAGCGGGCATTGGATGCGAGAAGCTGTACATCGAATGTCTGTTCGACTGTTGGCCCCGAGGGGCTGGAGTGGCGCGGCTAGGTCCGAGCTCGGACGGACCTCGCTGGACGTAGGTCTCGCTCAGCGCCCCTCGAAGCGTGGTGGGCGTTTCTCCACGAACGCACGGACCCCCTCGCGCGCGTCCTCGCTCTCGAAGCATCGCATCTGGAGCTCGACCTCGTGGTCGTAGGTCGCCGGCCAGTCGGCATTCGCAGCCGTGCGTACGGTCGCCTTGGCGTAGCGAAGCGAGAGGGGCGCCCGCGCCGCGAGCTCCCGTGCCCAGTCGAGGGTCGCCGCCTGGAGCACGTCGTTCGGAACGACGCGATTGCAGAGGCCCCATTCGAGACAGCGCGCCGCCGGCAGCTTCTCGCCCGTCGCGATCAGCTCGTAGGCGCGTTTGCGACCGAGCGTGTGGGTGAGATGCCAGGTGATTCCGCCATCCGGGATCAGGCCGATCCCGGCGAAGGCCTGGTAGAGGTAGGCGTCCTCGGCCATCACGGTCAGGTCGCAGCCGAGGGCGTAGGCGCCGCCGATCCCGGCTGCCGCGCCCGCGACGGCGCTGATCCATGGCTTCGTGCTCGTTGCGATCGCCTCGAGGACCGGGCGATGGTCCTCCTGCAGGTGGTCCGCCGTCGTGCGGCCGGCACCGAGCTTCGCGCGCAGGTCGGCTCCGGCGCAGAAGCTGCGTCCGCGGCCCGTCAGGATCGCGACGCGGATCGCGTCGTCGTCCTCGATCCGCGCGATGGCACGTCGCAGCTCGCGGAGCATCGCCACGTCGAGCGCGTTCAGCTTGCCCGGCTCGTCGAACGCGAGGATCGCGACTTCCTCGTGTCGTTCGAGCGCGACGTGCTCGAATTCGTCGACCTCGCCGGTCCGGTCGTCGTGCGTCTGGGAGGGGCTCGTCATGGAAGGACCCGAAAATCGGGGATCGGGTTGTGTCGCGCGATCGCCGATCCCTTCGGTCCGCAGAGCATCAGGTACCGCCACGTCCGCCTGTGGAAGAGTCGCACGAGTTCTTCGTCGTGGCGGCCTTCGTCTTCCAGGACGAATCGCTCGAGCGCCGCGTCGCCCTCCTGCCAGCTCGCGGGTCGCGTGCCCAGCAACGCTTCGAGGTCGTCGAGGTTGGCCTGCTCGACCTCGCGTCCGATCTCGTCGTGTCGCGCGAGATGCCGCGCGAGCCGGAAGAAGATGCGGAACTGATGCTGGGTATAGGCGTCCGGGGCCTCGAAATTTCGCAGCCAGTCGACGAGGTGGGCATGGCCCACGGCTGCGCTCGAGACGTGCGCTTGCGGCATCGGCACGTCGTCGAGCTCGATTCCGAGGATCTCCGCCAGCGCCTCCATCGCGTAGATATTCGTCTCCGCACACCACTGCATGTTCGTCATGTAGTCCGAGCCGGGCGGCGGCTCGGCCAGGGCGTCGTGAAACGCGAGCTGATTGCTGAGCGTGAAGGCGAAGTGGTAGTACTGGATCGCCTTGCGGTCGATGGGCAGGCCGCTGTACCGCGCATAGTAGTCGTAGAGTGCTTCGAAGTCGCCGAAATTCAGCACGCTGGTGCGCATCCGGAATCCCGCCAAGTCCATCATCGGATCCCCGATATGGCCGATCTCGAGATCGATCACGGCTTCGACGCGCCCGTTTCGATGCATCAGCTGACCGGTGTCCCAAACGATCACGCTCTCGCGAACCGGACCGCCGAGCGGATTGCGTGAGAGCCAGGCAAGACAGAACTCGAGGAACGGATCCGGCCGTTTCTTGACTCTGCGATAGGCGTCTTCGTAGATCTGCATCCCGAGGCGCCCCGACGCCTGCGGTCGTTCGGCGCGCAGGATGCCGGCGCGGACGAAGGGCTCGATATCGAGACGATGGATGTCGGCAAGGATCTCCATGTAGTGCCGCATCACGGCGTCTCGCGTGGCGTCGTCCGTCGCGTTGAAATGTTCGACACCGACGACGCGGTCCATGATGTAGGCACGTGGATCGTCACACCAGCCGTAGACTCGAGCGACCGGTATGCCCGCTTCGTAGAGCTGTCGCTGTAGCTTCATCTCGTGCTCGAGCGGAAAGCCGTGGCGGCAGTCGAGTCGGTCGCCGCGTACGCAGAGCTCGAGCTTTTCGCCGTCGCGCTCGACCTCGGCGAACCAGACGGGTCGCCAGCGCGCTTGGGGATCGACGTGCGTGACCCGGCCGCCGACGTTGCGCTCGATCCAGTCGACGACCTTCTTCGTACGCGATTCCATCGATTCGAGCGCGACGACCGGGGCTGGTGCCGACGGGCTCGTCTCTGATCGTGGTGTCATGCTCGGCTCCTCGGAGGAGGGGGAGAATCGAGAGTCTCGCATATCGACGCCTGCAATCGCATGAGTCGTGAATTTGAAGCGGCTCGATGGACTCCCTACCCTGCGTCGGCGGGCGCCCGGTCCGCTCGCCGTCCCCGCCAGCCGAACGAGCGGGGTCGCCGGAACGAGACGCCACGATACCGGCGAGGAACGCATCAGATGGCCAGAGGATCGGACGAGGATCGGGCCGCCTTCGACGAGGCGAGCCTACTCGCGGAGGCGCGCGCAAATACCGGCCTCGACGATTTCGGAGACGACGCCTTTCGCGAGCCCCTCGGCGTCCTGCTGAAATCCCTGCGCGAAGAGGCGGCGACGAACGAGCTCGGTCGTACGGTGATGCGGGCGCGCGTTCTCGAGAGCCTCGAGACCCGTCTCAAGATCGAAGGTTGGATCGCGCGCCATCCCGAGATCCTCGACGAGGAGATCACTGCGCCGCTCGTGGTGATCGGCTTGATGCGAACGGGCACGACGATGCTCCAGCGGATCATCGCCACCGATCCCCGCAACCACGCCTGCATGTGGTGGGAGACGCGTTTCCCCGCACCGCATCCCGACACCGATTGGAGTCGGCCGGACCCGCGGATTCCGATCGCCGAGGCGGAGGTCGCCGCGATTCTGGAGGCGGATCCTCGCCAGGCGTCGATCCATCCCTGGGATGCCTGCGCCCCCGACGAAGAGATCATGCTCCTCGAGCATTCGTTCTATTCTCACGTGCCGGAAGCCTTCGTGAACATCCCGACCTATCGGGCCTGGCTGAACGAGCAGGATTGGACGCCCGCCTATCACTATCTGCGCCGCCTGCTCCAGTCGCTGCAGTGGCAGAAACGAAAGCGGGGGAACGTGCGGGAGCGGTGGGTCCTGAAGACGCCCGGACACCTCGGCTATATCGATACGCTCTTCGAGGTGTTTCCTGGAGCGCGCGTGATCCAGACCCATCGCGATCCGATCGATACCGTGCCGTCGGCGGCGTCGATGAACTACGCGATGTGGGCGCTCTACAGCGACGTCGCCCGAGCGGAGGACGCGGGTGCGCAATGGCAGGAGCGACTCGCCTGGGGGACGCTGCGGGCGATGGAATCGCGCAAGCGATACGCGGGAGACCGCTTCGTCGACATCTGGTTCCGCGACGCTCTCAAGAATCCGATCGGCGAGATCGAGCGTGCCTACGGCGTCTTCGGAATCGAGATGACCGAGGCGGCGAGGGCGGCGATGGAGCAATGGCGCGTCGACAATCCGCGCGAAAAACGTCCGCCCCACGAGTACTCGCTCACGGAATACGGTTTGAGCGAGGAGGGGATCAAGCGCCTCTTCGCGACCTACCGGCAGCAATACATCGAGCCGCGTGCCGATTCCGCCGATTGATCGAGCGACGTGTCGCCCGACGGGCGCCGCCCGCCTCAGTCGGGGATCGCGTAGCCGTCGGGCAGGGCGCCCTGCATGACGGTCTGTTCGCAGATCCGCTCGACGATTCGCCATCCGTCGGCGGTTCGGACGAGCCGATCGACGTAGCGGCCGGCGTTCGTGATGACGAATTGTTCGCCACCCGTCGTGTCTCGAGCCATCGGCGCATAGAAATAACAACGGGATTGCGCGAGATCGCCGTCGATCTCGACGATCAGATTCGAGATCGCGTGGAGATTGATCGGCCAGCTCTCGAGTGCACGATCGAGCCATGCGAGGGTCTCTCGGAAGGGCCCCTTCCTGCCGCCCGATCCCGTGTAATCGATCGTCGCCTCGAGCGCGAAGATCCGATCCATCATCTTCCAGTCGCGTCGATCGACCATCTCCGCGTAGAGATGCATCAGATTCTCGATTTCGAGGCGATCCTGGATCGCTCGCAGATCCGAGTCCCGCATGCCGAATCCTCCGGAGCCGTAAATCGTCGATCGCCCGACCAGGCCGCGACCATGCCGGTCGCGGCCTTCCCAAGATAAGGTTCGAGGATAACAGACGGCGAGGAGCATGCGGCATGTGGTCGATACCGGGAGCGAGGCGGAGCTGGATCGCGCGTCGATTTCGCACGACGCTGGGACTATGTCTCGCGGTGCTCGTCGCCGGCGGAGCATGGGCACAGGAGATCGATGCAAAGACACACGCGCGGATGGACGCGTGGCTCGCCGAGTCGCTGGCGTCGCTCGTCGAAGTCTACGAGGAGCTGCACGCACGGCCGGAGCTATCGCTGCAGGAGCGCGAGACCGCACGTTATGTCGCGAAGTTCCTGGCGCGAGAGGGATTCGACATCATGTCCGGAATCGGCGGACATGGTGTCGTCGGCGTGCTCGCGAATGGCGAGGGCCCGACGGTGTTGGTTCGCGGCGACATGGACGGGTTGCCCGTGACCGAGGCGACCGGACTCCCCTTCGCGAGTCGGATACGCGCACGAAACGCCGACGGCAAGGAGGTCGGCACCATGCACGCCTGCGGCCACGACGTGCATACGACGAGTCTGCTCGGAACCGCGGCAGCACTCTCGGCCCTTCGCGAGACCTGGCGAGGCACGCTCGTGATGCTCGCCCAGCCGGCGGAGGAGATCGGGCGGGGCGCACTCATGATGATCGAGGACGGTCTCTTCGACCGAATTCCGAAGCCGGACCACGGAATCTCCCTTCACGTCGAAGACGATCTCGCGAGTGGCTCGGTCGGGCTCACGCCGGGCTTCGCGGCTGCGAACGTCGATTCCGTCGAGATCGTCGTGCACGGACGCGGCGGCCACGGCGCGCGGCCCCATCGGACGATCGATCCGATCGTCACGTCCGCCCATCTCGTGACCGCGCTCCAGACGATCGTGAGTCGCCGTGTCGAGCCGGGTACACCCGCCGTCGTGAGCGTGGGCTCGATCCAGGGCGGCGCGAAGAGCAACGTGATCCCCGATCGGGTGACGTTGTTGCTGACCATTCGTTCCTACTCCGACGAAACGCGTCGCCTGCTGCTCGATGGGATTGCCGAGATTGCGCGCGCGACCTGCGAGACGTTTCGATGTCCGGTGGCGCCGGAGATCGCCGTGAAGGAGGACTACACACCGGCGATGTACAACGATCCCGAGCTGACGCGACACGCTCGGCGTGTCTTCGAGGCGCTGTTGGGACCCGAGCGCGTCGTCGAATCGAAGCCCTCGATGGGCGGGGAGGATTTCGGTCGCTACACGCGCGCTGCGCAATTTCCGACACTCCAATATCGCTTGGGATCGATTGCTCCGAAACGCCTGGCCGCGAGCCTTCGCCCGTCGGGCGAGCCGCTGCCCTCGCTGCATTCGCCGCGCTACGCACCGGATGCCGAGAAGACGCTCGAGACGGGAGTCGCCACGCTCGCTCGACTGGCGCTCAGTCTGCTGGGGCGACCCTCCTGAGCGACCGCGGCGGGCGGGGCCGTGACGGGAACGACCTCGTGCTCGGTGTCATCTTCCGTGCGTCGCGAGCGCTTGGCGAACGCGCCGCTTTGGCTCATCATGCTACGACCGATGCCGACCCCCCGTTCCGTGAGCGCCGAAGAGGCCGTCGCACAGCTCGAGCCCGTCGACCGGCTGGGGCTGCCGCTCGGTCCCGGGCAACCCAAGGCCTTCCTGCGCGCGCTCGGTCGGCGCGATGATTGGGAGGATCTCGCGGTCTTCGGCGCGCTGCTCGTCGATCTCTTTCCCGTCTTCGCGCAGCCCGGAGTCCGGCTGCGATCGGGCTTCTTCGGTCCGGCCGAGCGCGCGCTGCGCGCGGCTGGGCATTCGGTCGAGTTCGTGCCGGCCGACTTTCGTCGCTTCGAAGAGATCGGCCAGCGCTTCGCGCCGCGCGTATTCGCGACGGCCGCCGCGCCGCCCGACGCGCAGGGGCGCGTCTCTCTCTCGCTGCACGCGGGCGCGACGGTCGACCAGATCGACGACGCAGCCCGCGATCCGGGCCGGCTCCTAGTCGTCGAAACGAGTCCGGCCTTCCCGCGTACCCTCGGTCTGCCGCCGGATCACCTCCATTCGATCGCCCTCGAGGACGTCGACCTCTGGATCGAGAGCGACGAGGAGCCTACGGCGCTGCCCGAATCGGCCACCGGCGAGGTCGAGCAGACGATCGCGAGCCAGATCGCGAAGTTCATTCCCGCCGGCGCGACGTTGCAGACGGGAATCGGAGGCGTTCCGAACGCCGTCGTGGCGCTCCTCGCGAACGACTCCGGGGGCGATTTCGGCGTGCATAGCGAGATGTTCACGACCGGGCTGATGCAGCTCCAGGAGGCCGGGCTGGTCTCGAATCGAAAGGGCATCTTCGATGGCCTCTCGATCACGACGTTCGCGATGGGGGATCGTTCGCTCTACGACTGGCTCGACGAGAACGAGACCGTGCGCTTCCTGCCGGCGAGTGTCGTGAACGATCCCGCCGTGATCGCTCGCAATCGAAACATGATCTCGATCAATGGTGCGCTCAGTGTCGACCTGCTCGGGCAGGTCGTGGCCGACTCGATCGCCGGACTGCAGCATTCGGGAATTGGTGGACACGAGGATTTCCTGGCCGGCGCGGGCCGGATCGCCGAGGGGCGCTCGCTCCTGTGTCTGCCTTCGACGGTGCGAATCGCGGACGAGGTGCGCTCGCGCATCGCTGCTCGGCTCGAGCCGGGCTCGATCGTGACGAGTCCACGCCATCAGGTCGACGTGGTCGTGACCGAATACGGCGCAGCGGAGCTGGCGGGCCGAACCGTCGGCGAGCGCGCGCGTGCGCTCGCAGCGATCGCCCATCCGGATTTTCGCGAGACGCTACTCGCACAGGCCGTCGAGATCGATCGTCGAGGCGTGCTCGTCGACGCGAGCAGTGGCTCCGCGGACCCTGTGCGTTAGGTCGTCTCTGGCCATGGTCCGTCTCCTCGATTCGCTGCGGCTGCATCTCGTCGCCACGACTTCGATCGTGGTGATCGCATCGAATCTCGCCCTCTGGATCCTCCCGCTCATGTTGCTCGCGATCCTGCGGATCGGATTACCCGGGCGATTCCGATTCCCGAGCGATGGGATGGATGCCATCTACCGCGCGGCCGTCCGGATCGACGACGCCTGGCTCCGGAACGTCGTGGGCGCTCGCTGGACTCGACCCGCCCGAACGCCGCGCGGCGCGCTGCGGCTCGAGCGGGGACGGCGCTATCTGGTGATCGCCAATCACAGCTCCTGGGCGGATATCCTTCTGCTGCAGAGTGTCATCGTGCGCGACGGACCGATCCTCGTCTTCGCCGCCAAACGGGAGCTCGTGTGGCTACCGATCGTCGGCGTGGTCCTCTGGGCATTCGATTTCCCGCTGCTCCGTCGTCGAGCTGGGGCGGGGCGCGACGAGGCGACGCGTCGGCGAGAGGACCTACGGGCATTGCGAGATGCTTGCGCCGTCCTGCGTGAACGTCCGGCGGCCTTGGTGAACTTCGTCGAGGGCACGCGCCGAAGGGGGCCGGCCTCCTCGCGGGCGCGCGGCAGCGCCTACGTGCAGCTTCTGGAGCCGCGCACGGGGGGATTTTCGGCCATGCTCGATGCACTCGAAGGGGACCTGGACGCCGTGGTCGACGTCACGTTCGTCTATCCGCAAACGACGCGTTTCTGGCGCTTTCTCGCCGGGGCTGCCGGCGAGATCGAGATCGAGGCGGAACGAATCCCGCCGGCGTCGATCCCGTCGGATCGGATCGATCGAGCCGCCTGGCTCGAAGCGCGCTGGCGAGCGAAAGACGAACGGCTGCGCGCGGGGGTGTCTGTTAAGCTCCCGAGCGGCCGGGGCCCCGGGCTCCATGGCTCTCGGAGTTCTCTTGCGGCTGATCGGTTGCCACCACTGTGACGCGATCGTCGAGGAGCCGGTCGTGCCCGACGGCGGTGCCGCGATCTGTGCACGCTGCGGCGGAACGCTCTTCAGACGACAGACGCGGACCGTCGAGATCACGCTCGCACTCACCTTCGCGGCCGCGATCCTCTTCTTCGTCGCGAATGCCTACCCCTTTCTCTCCTTCGAGATGCAGGGACAGACGACGCAGACGACGCTCGGGTCGGGAACGGCCGCGCTCTGGGAGCAGGACCGCTATGCGGTCGCGGTTCTCGTCTTCCTGACGACGATCCTGGCTCCTGCGCTGCAGATCGGCTTCCTGCTCTACGTGCTTGCCCCGATCCATTTCGGTCGCGCGGCGCCCGGCGCGGTGCACGCCTTCCGCTGGGTCGAGCACGCACGGCCCTGGAGCATGATGGAGGTCTTCCTGATCGGGATACTCGTCGCGCTCGTGAAGCTGGCGGACATGGCGGAGATCGTTCCCGGACTGGCGCTATGGGCGTTCGCACTCCTGATTCCGATCCTGGCGGGCGCGGCGGCGTTTCTGGACGCCGAGATCGTGTGGCGTGAGATCGGAGATCTCGAGTGAACGGGCGCGCCCTCTCCGCGTCCGCGCTCGAGCCCGACAGCGGTCTGCACGCGCAGTGCCATGTCTGCCAGCTGGTCGTCGCGGTTCCCGAGGAGCCCGCGGAGGCGCTCGGCTGTCCGCGCTGTCGAGCGACGATCCACCGACGCAAGCCGAATAGCCTGTCGCGAACCTGGGCGCTTCTCACGGCGGCGGCGATCTGTTACGTGCCGGCGAATCTCTATCCGATCATGGAGGTGACGTCGCTCGGCAAGACCCAGGCGGACACGATCCTCTCGGGTGTGGTCTTTCTGGCGGTACACGACATGTGGCCGCTGGCATTGATCGTATTCGTCGCGAGCGTCGTGGTGCCAGTGCTCAAGATCGTCGCACTCGCCCTGCTCGCACTCTCGGTCCAGCGGCGGAGTGATTGGCGACCGCGGGATCGGGCCCGGCTCTATCGAATCGTGGAGACGGTCGGTCGCTGGTCGATGGTCGACGTGTATGTCGTTACGATCCTGGTCGCACTGGTCCATCTCGGTTCGCTCGCGCTGGTCGAAGCCGAGGCGGGTGCCTTCTATTTCGGGGCGGTCGTGGTGCTGACCATGTTCGCTGCCGAGAGCTTCGATCCGCGGCTGATCTGGGACGTGATTCGCAAGGACGAGCGGGACGGTGACGGAGCGCGGCGCCGCGCGGGCGCGGAGAGGGGGATGGGTGGCGATGGCGAGTGAGCCGGACGACGTGGCGTCCGATCGGCGAGACGGGGACGAAGAGCCGGACGGCACTCCGCGCGTTCCCGAGGCGGTCGTCCGCAAGCGTGCACTGCCCTCGATCGTCTGGCTGATCCCCATCGTCGCCGCCATCGTCGGCCTCTATCTCGCCTATCTGGCCTGGTCGCAGCAGGGCCCGACGATCGCGATCGTCTTCGAGAGCGCAGAGGGACTCGAGGCCGGCAAGACCAGGCTCAAGTACAAGGAGGTCGACGTCGGCCTCGTCGAGTCCGTCGTTCTGACCGAGGACCTGTCGAACGTTCGGGTGACGGCCAGTCTGGTACCGGGAATCGCGCGCTATCTGACGGAGAACACGCGCTTCTGGGTCGTGCGCGCCGAGGTCTCGGCGGGCCAGATTTCGGGTCTGGGGACGGTCCTGTCGGGTGCCTACATCGCGGTGGATCCATCACAGGAGGGCTTGCGCGCGCGCCAGTTCGTCGGGCTCGAGAAGGCCCCCGTGGTCACCTCGGACAAGCCGGGCACGCTCTTCCGGCTGCGTGCTCAGGAGCTCGGCTCGATCGAGGTCGGCTCCCCCGTCTACTACCGATGGCTGCGGGTCGGCCAGGTCGCGGGCTACGAGCTCGACGATGCGGGTGAGTTCGTGAGCGTCCAGGTCTTCGTCGAGGCGCCCCACGACACGCGCGTTCGCTCGACGACGCGGTTTTGGAACGCATCGGGCCTCGACGCGGTGATCTCGGCCGAGGGCGTCCAGATCGACAGTCCCTCGTTCATCTCGATGTTGGTCGGCGGGATCGCGTTCGAGACGCCGGCGACGGTGACGGTCGCGCAGGACGTGCCAGAGAACATGATCTTCGAGCTCTATCCGAACAAGCAGGCGACGCGCCAGCCCCGCTATTCGCTCAAGCAGCGCTTCCTGCTCTATTTCGAAGACTCCGTCTCTGGTCTGGTGCCGGGCTCGCCGGTCGAGTTCCGAGGCATCAAGCTGGGCGAGGTGCTCGGTGTCGACGTCGAGCTGGATCGCGCGACGGGCGACATCCGGATTCCCGTCGTAATCGAGATCGAGCCGGAACGGCTCGGCCTCACACCGGCGGAGGTCGAGGTCGACGCGGGGGGAGATGGCGTGGGTCGGGTGGCCGATCTCGTAGCGCGCGGCTTCCGTGCGCGTCTCGCGACCGGCAATCTGATCACGGGCCAGAAGGCGATCGATTTCGATTTCCTCGAGGATCCCGAACCCGCCGAGATCGTCGTCGGCCAGACCTATCCCGTACTGCCGACGGCATCGGGCGGACTGGACGCGATCACGGAGCGGGTCACGCGAATCGTCGAAAAGGTCGATCGGATACCGATCGAGTCGATCGGTCGCAATCTCGAGGAGGTGCTCGCGAGCCTCTCCGACACGCTCGACGAGATGAAGCGACTCGCCGGTGCGGCCAATGCGGATCTGCTCCCGGGCATGTCGTCTTCACTCGCCAAGCTGGAGAGTACACTCGCCTCGGCCGATTCGATGATCGCGCCGGACTCGGCGATCGCCCAGGAGCTCGAGCGGCTCGTCGGCGACCTGTCCGAAGCGGCGCGCTCGCTCCGTTCGTTGGCGGAGCGACTCGAAGAGCATCCAGAAGAACTCCTGCGCGGCAAGGCGGCGAGGTAGGGCGGTATGGGTCGGAATCGAATCGTGGTCTTGGGCTTCGTCCTCGCGACGGTGCTCTTCATGGGTTGTCTAGGTCGTAGCCCCGAAGTCGCGCACTATATGCTGGGAGCCGCGGCGCCGCTCGGGACCGCGGTACCGACCGCCGACGAAGGCTCGGCGAATTCGGCGACGATGGAGACGGTCGCGTCCGAGCTCGCGGTCGTCGTCGGGCCCGTGCGGCTGCCCGCGTATCTCGAGCGCTCCCAGATCGCGCGACTCGAATCGGACGGGAAGGTCGAGCTCGACGAGTTCTCGCGTTGGCTCGGCGGCTTCGAAGCGAATTTCCTGCGCGCGCTCTCACTCGGACTCGCCGACCGATTGGACTCGGTCAGGGTGACGGCGGCGCCGAGCCGTCCTCCCTATCCGATCGATCATCGGGTCCGACTGCACGTCGACGACATGATCCGCTCACCCGAGGGCCCCTTGCGGGTGCGGATTCGCTGGGCCATCGACTCCGGATCCGTAGCGGCTGACGCGGCGTCCGAGCGCCCGGCCCCGGCGCTCGCTCTGTTCGAGTCTGCCTATCCCGTCGCGGGGGACTCGCGTGCGGCGATCGTGGCTGCGCATGATCGGGCGCTCGCGGACCTCGCCGCGCAGATCGCTCGCGCGTTGAGCCGAAGAGCCGATTCGGCTGCCGATTCCGCCTGGTGACTGCGGACGATTCGCGCGGGCGAGCCGCGCACGGCGCCGCCCGCGGGTCGAGCAACCGGGGGTTGCATTCCCCGCGCTCCGTGCACACCGTACTTTCTCGACCGGCGTCCACCACCACCAGACGGGAAGCGAGCGATATGGTGACGAACAGCGAGAGCGACGAGCGAGACGGGGTCGTGCAGTCCCGCTTGTCGTCGGGGCCCGCCTCGATTGAAGTCGAGCGCGATCGCGAATCGTCGCGGGAGCGCTCCTCGCTCAGGGAGCGGCTGGTCCACGAGGTGCGAACCCATCCCTTCGGCTACAGCGTGCTCGCCGTGTTCCTGGTGGCCGGCCCCTATCTGGCGACGCTGATCTTTCCGCAGGCCCCACCCGCTGCTGCGGCGATCGGTGGTCTGGCGTTCGGAATCTACGCGGCGCTCTGCACCGTCCCACAGAAATTCATGTAGCGTTCGCGCGCTGCGCCGCTGCGCGCACGACGCTTCGCGCGCTGGATTTCCCTCCGACGCGACGATGGCTGACGAGAAGCGTGGAGGGAGACGATGCAAACGGTCGCCGAACGGGGTGTCGCCGCCTGGCACGCCGTTGCGCGAGACATGACCGAAGCCGCGCTCGACGATGTGCTCGCCGAGGACGTCGTCTTCCAATCACCGGTCGTGCATACGCCACAGCGCGGGCGCGATATCACGAAGCGCTATCTGCTGGCCGCGTTCGACGTATTGCCCGGCGACGGTTCGCGGGCCGAGGGTGCGCCGAGCGAGGCATCCGCCCGGTCCTTTCGATACGTCCGTGAGGTCGTCGGCGAGCTCGACGCCGTTCTCGAGTTCATGACCGAAGTCGACGGCATCATCGTGAACGGAGTCGACATGATCCGCTGGAACGACGATGGGAAGATCGTCGATTTCAAGGTAATGATCCGGCCTCTCAAAGCGATTCAGAAGGTGCACGCCCAGATGGCGGCGATGCTGCAGCGGATGCAGGCTTCGGGCTGAGTCCGGGCTGAGTCCGGGCTGAAATGGGCGTCGGTGCCGCTATGGTTGCGGGCATGCCGCGATCGGGACGCCGTCGTTACCAGCTTCGCCGCCAGGACCTGAACGATCGTATCGACGAGCTGATCGCGGCCGCGGCCCGCGAAGGGACGGATCCAGAGGATTCGGAGCTGATCCGGCAGGTCGTGACGACGGGCGTCCACCTGCTGCGCGATGGCACTTCGCGCGCGGAGCTCAAGCTCGTGAACAGCGCGCTCAAAGAGCTGCGTCACGCGTTTCGCGTCTTCAGTCCCTACTCGGAGCTGCGCAAGGTCGCGGTCTTCGGGAGCGCGCGCACCTCCACGGAGCATCCCGATTGGATCCATGCCCATGCCTTTGCAGAGCGGATCGTCCGCGAGGGCTGGATGGTCATCACGGGCGCGGGAGACGGCATCATGGGCGCGGCCCAGGGTGGGGCCGGTCGCGACGCGTCGTTCGGCGTGAACATCCGCTTGCCCTTCGAGCAGACCGCGAATGCGACGATCGCGGGTGATCCGAAGCTCGTCAACTTCCGGTACTTCTTCACGCGCAAGGTCGTCTTCGTCAAGGAGGCCCATGCGATCGCACTCTTCCCCGGCGGCTTCGGAACGCATGACGAAGGCTTCGAGGCCCTGACGCTCATCCAGACCGGCAAGAGCGAGATGTTGCCGATCGTCTTCGTCGACGAGCCGGGCGGTAGCTATTGGCGGGATTGGCTCGAGTACGTCGACACCCATCTCTGCGCACGCGGACTCATCGATCCCGACGACATGAACCTCTTCCGCGTGACGGATTCCGTCGACGACGCCGTCGCGGAGATCGAGGGCTTCTATCGCAACTATCACTCGAGTCGGTTCGTTCGGGAGCGGCTGGTGATGCGTGTCCACGTCGCCCCGACCGAGTCGCAGCTGGGCGAGCTGAACGACGAGTTCGCGCCCCTGCTCGAGTCGGGTCGGATCGAGCTATCGGGGGTACTACCCGAGGAGGACGGCGAGATCGCACACCTTCCGCGTCTGCAGCTCCATTTCGACCGCAAACGGGTCGGCCTGCTGCGCCGCTTGATCGATCGACTGAATTCGTTCGCCGTCGAGCCCGCTCCGCCGGACGACGCGCGTCGTCGCGAGATCTTCGCGACCGAGATGCCGGACGCGCAGGTCGAAGCCGAGCTCGAGGAATCCGAGCTCGACTAGACCATATGGAGCCTGATCCAAAATGGTCCGCGCGACGGACTCCGGTCATCCTGGGTCGGTCACTCGTTCGCCCACATCGCCCGAATCACCGGCGGCGCGCGGCGTCGGATCGACCTACGATCGAGGGCCCGGCGGTCGGGCAGCCGCCTCGAACCCTCACGATCGCAAGGACCCGAAAAGATGTCCGCAGCCCAAGCCGAAGAGATCGACCTGCTCGATCGCGCGCTCTACGAGGGAGATCCCCAGCCCACCTACACGTGGCTGCGAGAGAACGCGCCGGTCTATCGGGACGAGACGAACGGGATCTGGGGAATCTCGCGCCACGCGGATATCGTCGCGATCTCACGCGATCCGGCGCGTTTCTCGAGCGCCCAGGGGTCGCGCCCGAATACACCGGGGTCGGGGTCGATGATCGACAACGACGATCCGCGTCATATCGCGTTTCGCCGCATCTTCCAGAGAGAAATCACGCCGCGCGGGGCGCGGCAATTCGTGCCGCGCATCGAGCGGATCGTGGCCGACATCTTCACGGGGCTCGAGGGTCGGCGGGAATTCGATCTGGTCGAGGAGCTCGCGATTCCGCTGCCCGTTCGCGTGATCGTCGAGGCGCTCGGACTCGACGACCGGGATTGGGCGCGATACGCGCAGATCGCGGAGCTGACGATGGCGGGTGGTGGAGGCCCCCGCTACTCGTCGGACGAGCTGATCGAGACGGCAGAAGCCTTCTATCGGGAAGCCATCGGCGTCGTGCATCGTCGCCGTAGCGAGGGTTTCGGCCAGGATTGGATTTCGAAGATCGCCGCGCGAGCCGACGACGGCGAAGCGAAGCGCGAGGATCTCGAGCTCGCGGCGGAGTCGCTGCTCTTCCTGAACGGCGGAAGCGACACGACGCGACACGTGATCGCCGGCGGTACGCTCGCCCTGCTCGAGCATCCGGATCAATTCGAGCTGTTGAAGCGCGAGCCCGATCGGCTGCCGCGGGCGATCGAGGAGATGGTCCGGTGGGTTTCGCCACTCCTGAACATGCGGCGGACCGCGACAGAGGACGTCGAGATCCGCGGCACGAAGATCGCGCGAGGCGAGCAGTTGCTGCTCATGTACGCCGCCGCGAATCGGGACGAGGATGTCTTCGAGGGCCCGCAGCGCTTCGACATCACGCGCCATCCGAATCCCCATCTCGCCTTCGGAATCGGAGCGCATTTCTGTATGGGCGCGAATATCGCGCGACTCGAGCTGCGTAGCGTGTTCGAGGCGATCCTCGCACGCTTGCCGAAGATCGAGCGAGCGACCGAGGGGCCGCTCCCGATGAACGCACCGGCGTTCGCCTGCGGGTTGCGTTCGTTGCCGATTCGCGTGCTGTACGACTGAGCTGCCTCCCGCAAGTTGGCCGGGCGCGAGGAATGCGACTCGAGGGAATCTCCGACCGAGCGACGGTCGATCGGTCGCGGAGACTCGAAGCCGAGGAGAATCGAAGTGGGAAAACGATCTGCCGCGCTGGTCGGCTTCACCGAATGGGCGCCCCAGCGAACCTGGGACGAGCCGATGTTCGGGCTCGAAGCGTGCGCGCGGTTGGCTCGGGAAGCGCTCGCCGACGCAGGTCTCGAGAAGGGCGAAGTCGACGGCCTGGTGATGGGCGGTCTGCAGGAATCGCCGATGTTCTCGCCGCTCGCCCTATCGGAATACCTCGACATCCAGACGCATTTCGGCGAGCTCGTCGACATAGGCGGCGCCAGCTCGGCGGGCATGATCTGGCGGGCTGCCGCGGCGATCGAGGTCGGCGTCTGCGACACCGTGCTCGTGCTCGTGCCGTCGACGCCCGCACCCGTCGAATCGGGCGGATCGGGTGAGAAGATGATGTTGCCGCCCTATCTCGGCGGCGACGCCTGGGGCTCGCCGCAGGGACAATTCGACATCCCCTACGGGCTCGTCGCCGCGTCTCCCGCTTTCGCTCTCGTCGCGCGCCGCTACATGGATCAGTTCGCGGTTGCACCGGAGGCGCTCGCCAAGATCGCCGTCGACCAACGCAACAGCGCGCTCAAGAATCCAAAGGCCGTCTTCAAGGACAAGCCGATCACGGTGGCCGACGTGCTGAGCTCGCCGATGGTGAACGATCCGGTCCATCTCCTCGAGATGGTGATGCCATGCTGGGGTGGCGGCGCGGTCGTCTTGACGCGCGCCTCGCGCGCCGACCGGGCACGGAATCGTCCGGTCCTGCTGTCGGGATTCGGCGAGTACATCAGCCACAAGACGGTGAGCTACATGCGGGATCTCACCGTCACACCCGCCAAGCCGGCCGCCGATCAGGCATTTGCGATGGCCGGAATGGATCGCTCGGCGGTCGACCTCTGCTCCTTCTATGACTGCTTCACGATCACGGTTCTATTGACGCTCGAAGACGCCGGCTTTGCGGCCAAGGGTGGGGGAGGCCGCTTCGTCGAGGAGCACGATCTGAGCTTTGCCGGGGATTTCCCGCTCAATACGCACGGCGGACAGCTCGGTATGGGACAGGGGGGCGCTGCTGGCGGACTCTCCCATGTCATCGACGCGATGACCCAAATCCAGGGACGCGCAGGCGACCGGCAGCTCGCCAGGGCCGAGGCCGCCTACGTGACCGGCGTCGGCGGCTTGATGGCCTCGCATGTCGGACTCGTGATGGAGGGCGCTTGAACGTGCGGATCGAACAACCCTACGACGAGCGGAGCGGTCGCCCGATTCCGCGACGCACACCGACGAGCGCCCCGTATTTCGACGCGGCGCGGGAAGGGCGTCTGCGACTGCAATCCTGTCCGCGCGACGGCTTCTTCTTCTATCCGCGGAGCGTCTGTCCTCGCTGTCTGGGCGACGACTGGGAGTGGAAGGACACGAGCGGGCGGGGAACGGTCTATTCGTACACGATCGATCGCGTCGGACTCGATCCGACCCAACGCATGCGTGTCCCCCTCGTCGTCGCGATCGTCGAGCTCGAAGAGGGACCGCGGCTGACGACCAACATCGTCGGTTGTCAGCCTGACGACGTCGCGGTCGGACAGGTGGTCGAGGCGACCTTCGAAGATCTGGGCGACGAGACGCTCATCCATTTTCAGCCCGCGGAGAACGCATGAAGTTCGTCATCTCGGCCGCCTTTCAACCGCCGGAGCATCTGCTGCCGATCGCGCGTGCCGCAGACGAGGCCGGCTATGAGGCGATCGCATCGTCGGATCATGCGGTCTATCCGGAAACGCTCGATACGCCCTATCCCTACACTGAGGATGGCGTGCGGCGATACGACGAAACGTCGCATTTCCCGGATCCATGGGTGTTGGCGGGAGCGTTATCGTCCGTGACCGAGCGGATCCGATTCACGACGAACGTCTTCGTGCTGCCGATGCGCAATCCGTTCATCGCGGCCAAGCAGGTGGCGACAGCGGCCGTTCTCTCGAACAATCGCGTCACACTCACGATCGGCGTAGGTTGGTCGAATCTCGAGTTCGAGCTCGTCGGACAGCCCTTCAAACGGCGTGGTGCGCGCGCGGACGAGATGATCGAGGTCATGAAGAAGGTCTGGAGCGGCGATTGGATCGAGCACGAAGGCGAGTTCTATCGCTTCGATCGCTTGAAGCTGACGCCGCCGATTCCGACCCAACCGATTCCGATCTGGGTGGGCGGCATCTCGGATTTCGCGCTGCGGCGCGCTGCCCGCAACGACGGCTGGCTCTCCGACCTCCAGACCTCGGCTGAGATCATCGAGTGTATCGACAAGGTACGCGCCTACCGCAAGGAGCTCGGCAAGAGCGAGACCTTCGACGTCATGGCGAGTGCGTCTGATGCGGCGGATGTCGACGGCTATCGGCGACTCGGCGATGGTGGTGTCAACCATATCCTGACGATGCCCTGGGTCTTCTACCACGGGCTGACCGAAAAGCTCGAGGAGAAGATCGACGGAACGAAGCGGTTCGCTGACGACGTGATCGCGCGGTTCCGCTAGCGGCACGATGCGACGCAGCTCGACGCGGTGGGCGGTCCTCCTGGGTGCATTGGTCGGCGGTCTGGTCGCGGTCAGCTACAGCTGGACGTTCACTCCGATCGGTCGACTCGACTATCGCGCGGCCGTGATCGCGCGCCTGGCTTCGTGGCGATCCGCGCCGACCCGGATGGATGCGGAGGCGCGCGCGCAGGCGAATCGTGTCACGATGCGATGGCTGCCGGACTACGAGACGCACGCGGCCGCGGCTGCCGAGTCATCCGGATCGGGCTCTACGGCCGGGAACGCCACTGCGGATATCGCCGCTCGATCGAATGCGTCGGATGCGTCGATCGGGCACGTGCGATTCGAGGATCGCCTGGTTCCGGGTCCCGGTGGCGAATTGCCGCTGCGGATCTACACGCCGCCTGGCGCGGGGCCCTGGCCCTTCTATCTCGATATCCACGGGGGTGGCTGGTGGATGGGGAACGGCTTTCCATTCCACGCCGCGATGGTCGACTTTGCCGGTCGCTCGAACGCGATCGTCGTGTCCGTCGACTATCGGCTCGCGCCGGAGCATCCCTATCCCGCCGCGCTCGATGATTGCCGCGCGGCGCTCGATTGGATCGCACGTCACGGTCGCTCGATCGGCGGCGATCCGACGCGCATCGCGATCGGCGGCAGCAGCGCGGGAGGCAATCTCGCCGCCGCGCTCGCTCAGCTCGTACGCGACGAGGGCGGACCCGCGATCGCGTTCCAGTATCTCCAGGTCCCGGCGACCGACCTGAGTGGGACGCGCGAATGGAATTCCTACGACGAGGCCGGCGAGGGATACGTCCTGACACTCGAGGGGATCGAAGCGATGATCGGCGCCTATGTTCCGAATCGCCGCATGCGAATGAGCCCCTACGTGAGCCCGTTGCTGGCGGGCGACCTTTCGGGACTCCCACCGGCCTTCGTCGTTACGGCGCTCTTCGATCCGCTGCGAGACCAGGGCGAGTCCTACGCTCGTCGGCTCGAGGCCGCGGGCGTGCCGGTCGAGCTGCACCGCGAGCCGGGTGCGCTGCATGGCTTCCTGGGCTCGCCCGAACGGGCGCGGCGCGTGCAGGCGATGGCGGCGGCACGAGTCCGGGCTGCACTGAAATCCTGACGCGATTCGACCCCGAGGTCGACGCGGCTCGAGTAGGAGGAATCGAATGGAACGGGCGCTCTCGGCTTCGGGGAAATCCTCGCGCGGGCTCTTGCTCGCCACTTGTGTGTTCTCGCTCTTCGCGATCGTGGGTCGTAACGCGGGGGCCGAAACCGGTGCGTCCGCGCCCGCGGCCAGCGAGCCGGCTCGCGGCGACGACGTTCGAGCTGGACGCCCCTATGTCATCACGGAGGAGCGGAGAGATTGTCGTGACTACGACCCGCTCCGCCGGCCACTCTTCGGTGATACCCACGTGCATACGTCGTTCTCGCACGACGCGAGCACGCAGGACACGCGCCACACACCTCGAGAGGCCTACCGCTTCGCACGCGGTGAGGCGCTCGGTCTCCAGCCTTACGACGAGCAGGGCCGGCCGACGCGTCGTGTGAAGCTCGATCGACCACTGGATTGGACGGCGATCTCGGATCATTCGGAGATGCTCGGCGAGGTGCGCATCTGTTCGGATCCCGAGCATCCGGAATACGACAGCGACGTCTGTTGGAACAAGCGCAACGCGCCTTTCGCCCTGCTCGGATTCCTCGCCCGTCCGGGTAGCGGCGAACGCCACAAGATGTGCGGTCCCGATGCGCGACTCTGCGCCGCAGCCGCGCGGAGCGCCTGGTCGGATATCCAGTCGGCTGCCGAGGAAGCCTACGATCGAGGTGCGAGCTGCGAGTTTACGAGCCTGATCGGCTACGAGTGGACGTCGAGCGTCGCGAGCAACCTGCATCGCAACGTGCTGTTTCGAAACCACGTCGTCCCCGACGCGCCGCTCTCGTCGATGGACACGAAGAGCGCGTTCCGGCTCTTCGACGGTCTCGAGCGGGAATGCGTGAAGGGCCTCTCGACCTGCGACGCAATCGTGATCCCGCACAATTCGAATATCAGCATGGATGGCTACATGTTCAAGACGGCGCGGCTCACTTCGATCGAAACCGGTGACGGGCCGATCGATCGGGAAGAGGCGCGGCTTCGCAGTCGCTTCGAACGGGTGATCGAGATCATGCAGCACAAGGGCGACTCGGAATGTCTGCTCGGCGCCGATACGACGGACGAGGCCTGTGGCTTCGAGAAGCTGCCCTACGACTCGATGACCGGGGCGATCGGCGCGCCGCGCACGCCGCCCAAGCGCTCTGCGATGGTGCGCGAGGGGCTGAAGAAGGGCCTGCTTCACACGGCCGCACTCGGTACGAATCCTCTCAAATACGGAATCATCGCCAGTACCGATACGCACCTCGCCACCCCCGGTCTCGTCGCCGAGGACGAACACGTGGGTCACGGAGGTGCCTCGCGCGTGATGCAACCGGGATTGCCCGAGGGTCTGCCCGACCACATCGAGTTCAACCCGGGCGGGCTCGCGGTCGTCTGGGCGGAAGAGAATGCCCGGGATTCGATCTTCGCCGCCCTGACGAGACGCGAGGTCTATGGCACGAGTGGCACGCGACCCGAGGTGCGTTTCTTCGGCGGCTGGCAATATCCCGACGAAGCCTGTGATTCCGGCGAGGTCGCCTCCGTGGGCTACGCCGGTGGCGTTCCGATGGGGGGCGATCTGCCGCCACGCCGGAACGCGAAGGGCGATGCGGCGCCGAGCTTCATCGTCTCGGCACTCCAGGATCCGGGCACCGAACGACGGCCCGGCACGCCGCTCGACCGGATCCAGATCGTGAAGGGATGGACGGAAGACGGGGCCGTGCACGAGAGGGTATACGACGTCGTCGGTGGGGGAGGCGACGCGTCCGTCGATCTCGACTCCTGCACACCAACGGGGGCGGGGGCGCGAAGCCTCTGTCGCGTCTGGCGCGATCCGGACTTCGAGAGCGACCAACACGCATTCTACTACGCGCGCGTACTCGAGAATCCGAGCTGCCGCTGGCAGCAGCATCTCTGCATCGAGGCCAGGGTCGACTGCGCCGATCCGGCGACGATCGGAAGGGGCTTCGAGGCTTGCTGCGATCCGAGCGTGCCGCGCACGATCCAGGAGCGCGCCTGGACGAGTCCGATCTGGTATACGCCCTGACGGACGCGGACCCCTGGCTGCGTCTCGCTAGAACCTTCGAACAGGAGTCTATTCGTGGATCTCTTCAGCGTCGAGAACGCCATCAATCTGGGCGTGCTGATCTTCCTGCAGGCCGTACTCGGCTTCGACAATCTGCTCTACATCTCGATCGAATCCCAACGGGCGCCCACAGGATCGCAGGCGCGCGTTCGAAAGCTGGGAATTACGATCGCAGTCGCACTCCGCGTCGTGCTGCTCTTTCTGATCATGTCGCTCCTGAACCGCTCTACGTCGCCGCTCTTCACGGTCGACATCCCGGGCGTATTGGAGGGTGCGTTCACCTTCGCGACGATCGTCTTCATCGCCGGAGGTGCATTCCTCATGTACACGGCGGTGAAGGAGATTTCGCATCTGCTGGCGATCGAGCATCTCGAGGAGGCCGTCGTCGAACGCGAAGCAAAGCCGGCTGCGCAGGTGATCGCGATGATCGTCCTGATGAACCTGATCTTCTCCTTCGACTCGATCCTGTCGGCGCTCGCGATCACCCAGGTATTCGTCGTGCTCGCGACGGCGATCGTGACCTCGGGCGTCCTGATGGTCGTCCTCGCCGATTCGGTCTCCGAATTCATCGAACGCAATCGAAAATACGAAGTGCTCGGGCTCTTCATCCTGCTGATCGTGGGCGTCGTCCTGCTCGGCGAGGGCGGACATACCGCCCACCTGAGCTTCTTCGGCTTCGCCGTCGAGCCGATGTCCAAGGCGACGTTTTATTTCTCGATCGCCGTGCTCGTGATCGTCGACCTGCTTCAGTCGCGCTATCAGACGAAGCTCGCGATCATGCGCGCCCGAGCACAGGCCACCGCGACATCGTGATCAGCTCGAGGCGTTGCTCGTTCGCGAATTGCCGGCGTCTTCTCCGTCCTTCACGATTCGGGTGGCCAGCGCGATCATCGACGCCACGTCGGTCAGGTTGGCGGGGACGACCAGCGTATTGGACTCCTTTGCCAGCGACCCGAATTGGGTGACGTACTGCTCGGCGACGCGCAGCTGCATGGCCTCCGCTCCGCCCGGGCTCGCGACGGCGGCCGCGACCTCCCGTAGACCGGCGGCAGTCGCGGTCGCCACGGCCTCGATCGCGGTCGCTTCGCCCTCTGCCTCGTTGATGTGCTGTTGGCGCTTGGCCTCGGATTCCTTGATGACCTGCTGCTTCTCGCCCTCGGCGCGGTTGATGTTCGCGTCGCGCACGCCCTCCGACTCGAGGATGACCGCTCGCTTCTCGCGCTCGGCTCGCATCTGCTTCTCCATCGCTTCGATCACGTCGCGCGGCGGATTGATGTTGCGGATCTCGTAGCGTAGGACTTTGACGCCCCAGGGATCACTCGCGAGATCGACTTCGCGAACGACGTTGGCATTGATGGCCGCGCGCTCGACGAACGTGCGGTCGAGGTCGATCCGTCCGATTTCGCTGCGCAACGTCGTCTGCGCGAGCTGCGTGATCGCGAAGACGTAGTCCTGGATCCCGTACGAGGCACGTTCCGGATCGAGGATCTGGAGATAGAGAACGCCATCCACCCCCACCTGGACGTTGTCCATCGTGATGCAGACCTGCTCGGGAATGTCGACGGCCATCTCCTTGAGGGAATGTCGGTAGGCGATCCGCTCGACGAACGGGATCAGGATGTGGAAACCGGCGTGAAGCGTGCGGCTGTACTTTCCGAGATTCTCGACGACATAGGCCTGCTGCTGCGGAACGATCGTCGCCGTCTTTGCGATCACGACGATCGCGAGCACGACGAGGCCGATGATCCCGAACGTGAAGATCTCCATGGAGTGTGTCCTTCCAGGGGCGGGGGCCTTCGTCACGACGGACGAAGACTCGGGTTGATCGAAGTGGCGGAGATGCGTGGCGGCCGTCGTGTATGAGTTGGCTCACTCCTCGATTCGGATTTCGAGGGTCACGCCCTCGCTTCTCAACACGCGGCATCGCGTGCCGGGCGCGACCGGACGCGTCCCCCGGTTAATGGCGTTCCAGCTGGCTCCTCTGACGGTGACGCGACCCGTCTGGTCCGGAGCGATCTCGTCTCTGGCGATCGCGACGTCTCCGTCGACGCCTCTGGGAATCTCGCCGTTCGGTGGCGGCCGCAGCCGGACGTAGACGCGATGTCGGAAGACGACGAGGGACGCGAGGGCGAAGATCGCGAACACCAGCCATTGCAGCCAGAACGCGAGATGGAGACCGGCGAGATCGAGCAGCCCGACCGCCAGAGCGGAGATGCCGAGGAAGACGAGGTAGAACTCGAGATCGACGACCGTCAGCTCAGCGACCAGTAGGATCGCCCCGACCGCGATCCAGCCCCACCAAGGCATCGCGTTCCCCCCACGCTATCCACTCGACCATTCGAGCTTAACATAACGTCCGAAGCGTTGGGAGCGCTGGGAGTGGTGTCGCGTCCTATGTGTTGGGTGCTTCCCGCTCGACGGGAAAAGTGGCCATGTACTCCTCGAAATAGGCGTACATGCTGTCGCGCGAGATCGAAAAATCGCCCTCGAGGTCGTAGGCGACCTTGCCGTGCCGGCCACGTGGATGATCGGCGATGTACTGGTCGATCTCGGCCTTGGTTTCGGGTGTCATGGCCAGATCCGCTCGTGCGTAGATTCGGTCGAGCGTGCCGCGATCGTCGGCCATGAACTCGTGAAAGTAGACGTGCTCGGTTCGGTCGCGGGGCAGATGTGCTCGGTCGCGTACGACTCCGTCGAGGAGTCGCTTCTGGAGCAGGCGTGCGTGCGGGATGAGCTCGTCGAGTACGACCGGGTCGCGCGAGAGTCGCGCGGCATAACAGGTCATCGTCAGCCACGAGGTAAAGACCGATACGGGATCGCGATGGGTACAGACGATCGTCGCGTCGGGAAAGGTCTCGACGAGCGCCGGTATCCAGGCCAGGTGTTGGGGGCTCTTGAGGACCCACCGCTCCTTGGGCTCGAGGAATTGCAGGGCCTTGAGCGCTCGTTTGAGGAACGCGTAGTGTGGTCGCTGATCTTCCGCGAAATAGTCCTCCATCCAGCCGGTGACCGGTTGTCCGGAGGCCATCAACAGCGACGAAAGACAGAGGTGCTGGAGCTCGACCTCCTCGTGGATGCCGTCGTTGGGAACGTCGTACATGTTCGTCATCAGGGGAATCAGGAGATGCTGCTGCTCGAGCGCGGCCTGGCCGCTCGCGATGCGGTCGTCGGGCACCTCGCCCCGGCGTGCAGCGACGCTCGGGATCGGCTCCTGCGATTCCCAACGTCGCAGCGCGCGCAGGCGAGAATCGGCTCCGATCAGGTTGAGCAGGTGCGAGGTGCCCGAGCGCGGCAGCCCCGCGATGATCAACGGGCGCTCGATCTCGATTTCGTCGATCTCCGGATGCTCCCGGTAGAGCGCCTCGAGACGACTGCGTTGGACGAGGTAGCGCTTGAGACTCTCGAACGTGCCGAGGCGGCCCATCCGCGTGTAGTTCGGATCCGCGAGAACCGCGTCGATATAGCGCTGGAGTCGGCCGCGCCAGTGCTCGTCTTCGAAGAGCGGTACGTCGCACTCTTCGCGTGCCGCTCGGAAGACGGCGTCCACCGAGAGCTCGAGGGGCAGGCTCTCGACCATCGCGAACGCAGCCTTGGCGGCTTCGGAGTGGCGCGGCGCCTCGAAGTCGGTGATTCGAATCGTCTCGCCGGGCATTCGCGTCAGGCGGCGCCCATCTTCGCGAAGACCTCCTCCGTCGGCTCGATCATGCGTTCGTAGGTCGCCTGGATGAGGTCGTCCTCGACATCGAAGACGACGCGTGCGCCCTCGGGTCCGACGGGATCCTCTTTCATGCACGCGGGCATCTGGTCGTCGGCCTTCGTCCAGCCGGCACGTCGATTGAATTCCCACTCGTCGGCGAGACATTGCCAGGTCATGTCGAGGAAGGTCTCACGGCTGATCTCTTCGCCGAAATAGGCCGAGTAGAACTCGCGAATCTGCTCCATGTTCGGCATCAGGAACATGCAGAAGCCCGACGCGTCGATCGCCGCGTTGATGTGCTGCTGCTCCTGGCTGAGTCGCGCGAGCTGATCCGGCGTCGCGCCCGGGTTGACGACGAGACCGGCCGTATGGTCGGCGCCCATCGCGCTCGTACAGTAGGTGACGCCGGTCGCCTTGAGCGGTCGCGGGTCCCAGGCGGGAATCGCCTGGCCGTGGACGGTGGGCACGCGATGATGACCCGTACCCTTTCCCGTTGCGTCCGCGCCATTGCCGATCATGTCGGCCCGGTCGCTGCCCTCGGCGACCTCGGCGATCAGCTTCTCCATCGCCTCGTTGTCGCCCCATTCCATGCCGCCGGAGTCCATCAGGATGCCGATTGCGGCGCCGGTCTCGATCGTGTCGAGTCCGACCTCGTCGCAGAGGCGATCGAGAGCGGCGACCTTGTCCCAGGTATCGACGGCGCAGTTGGCCCCGAGCAACGTGAGCGTCTCGAATTCGAGTGCGCTGGTCTTGTAGTTGCCGTCCTTGTCGTGGACGATGTTCGAGCACGAGACGATGCAGCCGGTCATGCAGTTGTGCATGCCACCCCCGCGCTCCTCGAAGCTCGCGATGATGCCGGTTCCCGTGAGGGTCTCCGCGTCGGGCGACTGGCCCTCGATCCGGTTCTTGTAGGGAAAGGTGTTCAGCATCTGGGCCATGTCGACCGAGGGACTCGTGCCGTATTGCATCGGCTGCGGTCCATCGAGATAGGTCTTGCTCATGCCCTTGCAGAGCTTCATGAACGTCTTCTTGTCGGCGCCGTGTCGCACGCCCGTCTTGCCGGCGTCGACTGCGACGTACTTGAGGCCCTTCGAGCCCATCACCGCGCCGAGGCCACCCCGCGCGGCGTGACGCGCCGGCCGTCGCTCTTCGTCCTGGTCCGTGCAGCAGACCGAAGCACCCCGCATCATGCGCTCGCCCGCCGGGCCGATCGACACGAACGAGGCCGTGTCGGCGTAGCTCTTGGCGAGATGCTCGATCAATGGGTAGTTCCAGAGCCCTTTGCAGTCGGGCACTTCCTTCAAGCTCACGGCGTCGGCCGTGACGTCGAGCGCATAGCGCTTGTCCGGGTCCGCCGGTCGTCCGGTCACCACGATCACGCGATAGCCGAGCTTCATCATGTCCTGGGCGGGATTGCCGCCGGCGTTGGCTTCCTTGATGCCACCCGTGAGCGGGCTCTTGCCGCCGACCGACAT
The DNA here is from genome assembly GCA_965223565.1 of Myxococcota bacterium. Classification (GTDB taxonomy): domain Bacteria; phylum Myxococcota_A; class UBA9160; order UBA9160; family UBA4427; genus UBA4427. Next base: position 369,029 of record CBDCWV010000018.1, read on the forward strand.
CCTGCCGGAGGTCGGCGCCGCCGTGCCCGACAGCACGCCGGGAGCGAGCACGAGCACGTTGTCCGGGCCGAGCGGATCGCAGGTGGGGTCGCACTCTTCGATCAGGATGCGCGCCGAGAGCGCACGCCCGCCGAGTAGCTTCCACTCGTCGGGAAAGGCTTCGACGCGTGCGGTCTGGTTGCTCATGTCGACTCGGATCATCTGATCGCCCATGCTCGGGACTCCTCTGGCTCGTTCGGGTGGCGGCGCGAGAAGGGGCGCGGATCGGCGGGTATTCGATCCATGCCCGATGCTCGGTTCGGCGCATGATGGGCTAGCTACGGCGCGCGCGTCAATCCGGGATCGAGCCGAGCGCGACGCTCATGTCGCCGGCCGATCGTCCTCACCGTGGTGGTGGCTTCGTTCCCCAGGGGTCGAGCGAAATCCCGCACGCAACGGATAGAGTCTCGGCGTCCGAACGCGAACGAGCGACCGGCGACCTCCGCCTTCGGAATCGCACCACTCGGGGAGATCTACATGGCCGACGCGCCGAATTGGGATCAGGCGATCGCCGCGCTCACGAACGCGCCGGGATCACCCTTCGAGATCATCGAACGGGAAATCGATGGCCGGCGGATGAAGGTCTTCGCCGATCTCCCTGATTCGTTGCGCGAGGCGTTCGCCATGTCACGCCTTCACGGTGACAAGCCCTTCCTCGTCTACGAAGACGAGCGCTGGTCCTTCGCAGATGTGATGCGTCAGGTGGACGAGATCGCGGACCTTCTCGTCCGCCACTACGGAATCGCGCGGGGGGACCGCGTGGCGATCGCGATGCGCAACTACCCCGAGTGGATCTGCTCTTTCGCCGCGATCACCTCGGTCGGTGCCGTCGCCGTCTGTATGAACGCCTGGTGGAAGACCGAGGAGCTCGCCTATGGGCTCGAAGATTCGGGAGCGAGTGTCCTCCTCGCAGACATCGAACGAGCGAGAATGGCCGAGCCGGCGCTCGCGGAGCTCGGCGTGCGCGCCGTCGTCGTCCGCGAATCGGAGCATCTGCCGTCGGGGGTCGAACGCCTGTCGGACGTCGTCCGGTCCGGTGCGTCGATGCCGGAGGTCGAGGTCGGAAGCGAGGACGACGCGACGATTCTCTACACGTCGGGCACGACCGGATTTCCGAAGGGTGCCGTTTCGACGCATCATGCAGTTCTGTCTGCGGTGCGCGCGTTCGCCTGTCGGGCGGTCGTCAGCGTGATGACTCAGCCACTGAAGCAGCCCAGCCCCTACGATCCGTGCTTCATTCTCGCGGTTCCGCTCTTTCACGTGACGGGACTCGTGCCGGTGATGCTCTCGTGTTTCCTGAACGGCATCAAGCTCGTGATGATGTACAAGTGGTCTCCCGAGCGTGCACTCGAGCTGATCGAACGCGAGCGCGTGACGCAATTCGTCGGGGTTCCGACGATGACGATCGATCTGTTGGAGTCGCCCGACTTCGCATCCCGGGACACCTCGAGTTTGGCGTCGGTCGGCGGTGGTGGTGCGCCCGCTCCGCCCGAGATCGTGAACCGTGTCGACGAGAGCTTCGAGCGTGCGCGACCCGGTCTCGGATATGGCATGACCGAGACGAATGCGTACGGGCCCCAGAATTCGGGCGACGACTACGTGCGCAAGCCGCGCAGCTCAGGACGTCCGATTCCGATCATGGAGGTGCGCGCCTTCGACGAGGACATGAAGCCGCTCGGCCCGAACGAGGTCGGCGAGCTCTGCTTCTCTGGTCCAACCCTGATTCGCGGCTACTGGAACAAGCCGGAGGCCACGGCCGAGACGATCGTCGATGGCTGGCTGCGCAGCGGGGATCTCGGTCGGGTCGACGAGGAGGGCTTCGTCTACGTCGAGGACCGGGCCAAGGACATGGTCCTGCGCGCGGGCGAGAACGTCTACTGCGCGGAGGTCGAGGCGGTGATCTACGAGTACGAGGAGGTCCACGAGGCCGCAGTCTTCGGCCTGCCCCACGAGCGACTCGGTGAGGAGGTCGCCTGCGCCGTTCTCCCGAAGCAGGGTCGCCGCGTCGACGTCGAGGCACTCGTCGCCCACCTCGAGGTACGGCTCGCGAAATTCAAGGTGCCTTCGGTCATCGAGGTGTCGAAGGAGCCGCTGCCCCGCAACGCGTCGGGCAAAATTCTGAAGCGCGAGATCCGCGACGCCCTGATCGCGCGCCAGGACTGAGCGGACGCGGATCGTCCACGTGTCGCGATCGAGCCACTCGTCGTCTCTCTCCGATCCCGTCCGCCACACGGCGGCTTCGGCCGACTCGCCCGCCGACCTGACCCGAGTGCTCGTCGCGAGAACGGGTGTGGATGAAGCTGCGGTGCGTCGCGTCGTCTCGCCCTACCGGATCTGTCCGGTCGGAGCGCACGTCGACCATCAGGGCGGCTCGATGCTGGCGATGGCGGTCGATGCTGCGACCGAGCTCGTCTTCGCAGCGAGCGATTCGCTCGATCTCGAGAGCCGGAATCTGCCCGGGCGCATCCGCTTCGATCCTGGCGAAGTGCTGGCCGGGAGGGAGGTTCCCGCCCAGGGCAGCTGGGGCCGCTATGTCTACGCGGCGCTCGCGGCGTTGTCCGATCGTCTGCCGATCCGTCCGCGCGGCTTTACCGGAATCCTGCGCGGGAGCCTGCCGGGATCGGGACTCTCCTCTTCGGCCTCGGTAACGCTCGCCTATCTGATGGCACTGGCCAACGTCAATCGAATCGAGCTCTCGGCGGAAGAGCTGGTCGAGGCCGCCGTCGTCGCGGAGAACGAGTATGTCGGAGTTCGGTGTGGCGTGCTCGATCCCGCGGCGATCGTCGGGAGTCGCCGCGGAGAGCTCCTCTCGATCGACGCGAAGCGCGTCGCCTGGCGGTCGGTTCCGGTCGGAGATGCGGCCTCGCCGGTCGCTTTCCTAGCACTGTTCACCGGCACGGATCGGAGCCTGCTCGCGACGGACTTCAATCGGCGGGTCGAAGAATGTCGTGCGGCCGCCGCCTGGATCGCGAAGCGAGCGGATCGCGCCGACGCGGCCGAGACGGAGGCGGCGCCGCGACTCGGCGATCTCGATCGCGCGCTGCTCCGCTCGCTCGTGCACGAGGTGCCGGGCGCGCCCGGCCTACGCGCACGTCATTTCGTGGAGGAGTGCGATCGCGTGGAGCGGGCGCGCGAGGCGTGGGCCAGGGGGGACCTCGCGACATTCGGTGGGATCATGCACGATTCGTGTCGTAGCTCGATCGAGAACTACGAGACCGGATCCGAGGAGCTGATCGCGCTCCAGCAGATCTGGCAGCAAACGCCCGGTGTGCTCGGTGCCCGCTTCAGTGGCGCCGGCTTCGGCGGCTGCTCGATCGCCCTGGTCTCGCGCCCCGCGCTCGATTCGGTCGCACGGGAGGTCGCCGCGCGCTTCGAAGAACGATTCCCATCGCTCGGGCAGCGCGTTCGCGTCCTACGACTCGCGAGCCATGACGGTTTGGCGATCCGATGAAGGCGGTCCTGCTCTGTGCCGGCTATGCGACGCGCATGGGTGCGCTCACGGCGCGTTTTCCGAAGTCGCTGCTGCCCGTCGCCGGGCGTCCGATCCTCGACGATCTCGTCGATCAGCTGATCGCGACGGAGCGGATCGACGAGATCGTGGTCGTCGCGAATCGTAGGGACTACGCCCATTTCGAGCGGTGGCGACGGGATCGTGTGGACGAGACCGGCGAGCGACGCGAGCCCGACGGGTGCGAGCCGGGTGCACACGACGTCGCAGTGCCGATTCGCCTGCTCGACGACGGAACCCGCTCGAACGAAGAACGACTCGGCGCTGTCGGCGACCTCGCATTCGCGATCGAAGCCGCCGCGCTCGAAGGCCCGCTGGTCGTCGCCGCCGGTGACAACTTGTTCCGATTCGACCTCGCGGGATATCTCGACGCCTTCGCATGCGAAGCGGAGGAGGGCGGGGCGAGCACGATGGTGCTGCTCAGTCGGGAGCGCGATCGCGCCCGACTCTCGCGCTCGGGCGTGGCCGAGGTGGCGCCCGACGGCCGCCTGCTGCGACTCTGGGAGAAGCCGGCCTCCCCGCCGAGCGACGATGCCTGTCCACCGCTCTATCTGCTGGGCGCGGAAGCGATCGCGGAGGTCCGGCGATTTCGCGAGGCGCGTCCGAACGCCGACGCGCCGGGCCATCTGATCGCCTGGCTGGCCGAGCATTCCGTCGTGCGAACCCACCGCATGGACGGAGAGCGACTCGACGTGGGTGATCTCGCGAGCTACCGCGCCGCCGAGGCATGGCTCGCGGAGCGCGCCGGTCGTTCGGCCGCGACGCGCCGAGCCCACTCGATCCCGTGAGCAATGACGAGGAGGACGACGCAGAGCTGCAGGGCTCTTCAGTCGAGGGTCGCGATCACGGGCGCGTGATCGGAGGCGGTCAGGCCGTCCTTCTTCTTGCGGAATTCGCGGTCGATCTCGACCTCGCGTAGACGTGCGGCGACCGCGGGCGTGCCGAGTAGGAAGTCGATCCGCAGGCCGTGTCTTCGATGGAACGCGCCACCGCGATAGTCCCACCAGCTGAACGCCTGGGTGTCGGGCTCGTGCTCGCGATACAGATCGACGAGTCCGAGCTCGACGACGCTCGCGAGGCGGGCGCGCTCTTCGTCGGTATGGAAGATCGAGCCCGCGAACTCCGCCTCGTTCCAGCTGTCGAGCGCCGTTGGCACGATATTGAAGTCGCCACAGAGAATCGCACTCGCCTCTGCTCGTACGAATCCGGCCGCCCAATCGCGGAGTGCCTCGAACCAGGCGAGCTTCCTGGGGAAGTCAGCGTGATCGACGCTCTTGCCGTTCGGACAGTAGAGCGTCGTGAAGTCGACCGACCCATCCCCCTCGCCGACCCGAGCGCGGAGCAGGCGCGCGCCGAGCTCCTGCTGGCCCGGCAGGCCGCTCTCGAGATGTTCGACCGGCAGCCGCGACAGGATGGCGACGCCATTCCAGCTCTTCTGGCCATGCGTGAGACAGCGGTAGCCGAGCCTCTCGAAGGTCTCGTGGGGAAACTTGTCGTCCTCCATCTTCAATTCCTGGAGACCGACGACGTCGGGCTGGCGTGCTTCGAGCCAGACCTGGATGTAGTCGAGGCGGGCGCGAAGGCCATTGATATTCCAGGTCGCTAGCTGCAAGGGCTGCTCTCCGACTCGCCCGTGGCGGCAACGAGCGCGTTCGAAGCGTCTCGCACGGGCCGGTCGCAAGCGTATCACGCGTCCGTAGGGCTCGGCGGAGCGTCGCCGCGCCGGGCGGCCCCACCCCGATGGTGCCGGGCTATCCTCCCGATCCACGCGAACGGGCTCGGGTAGAGGGAGGAGTCGGAATGGGATTCTTCGACAAGAAGCTGGAGCTGCCGGGTGCGGCCGATGCGCTGCCCGGTCGATCGGAACGGATGCCGATCGCGGAAGCGCATTTCGTGACGGGCGCACCGCTCGACGGACCCTTCCCCGGATACGAGCGAATCCTCGTCGCCATGGGTTGTTTCTGGGGCGCGGAGCGGAAATTCTGGCAGGCCCCGGGCGTGGTGAGCACGTCCGTCGGCTACGTCGCGGGCCATACGCCGAACCCGACCTACGAGGAGGTCTGCTCGGGCCGGACCGGGCATACGGAGGCCGTTCGCGTGATCTTCGACCCGAACGCGACGAGCTACGAAGAGATGTTGCGCGTCTTCTGGGAGAGCCACGACCCGACCCAGGGCATGCGTCAGGGGAACGACCGCGGGACACAGTATCGCTCCGGCCTCTACTACTACGACGATCGCCAGAAGGACCTCGCGCTGCGGTCGCGCGACGCCTTCCAGGCGGAGCTTCGCACGGCCGGCTACGGCCCGATCACGACGGAGATCCAGGCCGCGCCCGAATACTATTTCGCCGAGGACTACCATCAGCAGTACCTGGCCAAGAACCCGAACGGGTATTGTGGCCTCGGTGGGACGGGCGTCGCATGTCCGATCGGGCTGATCGAAGATTGAATCGAATCCCCGGCCCGGTCCTTCGAAGCGTGTGCCCCGGGGCTCGTCATGCTCGTCACGAGAGGAACCATGGACCTGATCTTGCGTGAGAACGCCTTTCTCGGAGAGACCCATATCGTCACTGGCGCGGCCCAGGGAATCGGCCTCGCGGTCGCGCGATCGCTCGCGCGTCACGGCGCACAGGTGGCGATGGTCGATCTCGACGCCGGTCGTTTGGAGGAGGCCAGGGCGCAGGTGGAGCAGGCGGCCGTCACGCCGCTCGTCGTGCCCGCAAACGTCACGTCCGAAGCGGACGTCGCGCGAGCGGTCGGTCACGTGCTCGAGGCGAGCGATTGCATCAATGGCGTCGTGAACGTCGCGGGGATCACGCGCGATGCGCGGATCACCAAGAAATCGCTCGAGGACTTCAATCTCGTCCTGTCCGTCCATCTCGGTGGCACCTTTCTCTTCACCCGAGAGGTCGCGACGCAGCATTGGCACAAGCTGTTCAAGGCGAACGGGAACGAGCCGCTCGACGACGGCGTCAATCGTTTCATCGTGAACTTCTCGTCCGTCTCGGCGCGCAACGGCAATATCGGTCAGGTCGACTACACGGCGGCCAAGGGCGCGATCGAGTCGGTGACGCGAACGACTGCGCGTGAGTTCTCGGGCTATCGGGTGCGCGTGAACGCGATCGCACCGGGTCCCGTCAACACGCCGATGTTGGCGGGCGTCGGCGAGCAGGGCATCGAGGCGATGCGACGCTCGACGCTCCTCGGCAAGGTCGCAGAGCCCGAGGAGCTGGCGGCGACGGTCGTCGGTATGGCCTGCCCCAAGGTCTCCGGCTACACGACGGGTCAGGTCTTCGCCGCGAACGGCGGCATGTATCTGGCCTGATCGCGGCCGGTCGCGAACGGCGGAAAGGCGGTAGACTCAGGCCGTGGAAACCGAGCATCCCGAAGCGAGAGACGACACCCGGGCCGCCCCGGCCGGTAGCGGTGCGTCCGAAGCGGACCCGCCCGCCGCCGATGCGCTGGCGTCGCCCGAATCGGAGCCACTCACGGGGAAGGCCGCCACCCAGGAGCGGATTCTGGCGGCGGCCTCGGAGCTCTTCCTGGCGCGCGGCTACGAGAACACGACGATCGCCCAGGTGGCGGCCCGCGCGGAGGTGTCGCGGGCGACCGTGTTCTGGCATTTCAGCGACAAGGAGTCGCTCTTTCGCGAGTGCTTCAACCGGATCTGCGAGCCGTTCCGTGCATCGCTCGCCCGCGACCAGTCGACGCTGCCCCCGGAGAAACGACTGCGCGAGCAGGTCGAGCTCTATCAGTCCTTCATCGCGCAACATCGGACCGATGTCGACGGCTTCATCCGCTGGGCGATGGAGCACACGAGCTTTCGCGACTGGCTGATCCGCAGCGTGCTCGACCTCCACAATCGATTCGGCGGCGCCTTGACCGAGACGATCGCCGAGATCGTGCCGCCGCATCACGATCCCCATGCGATCGCGACGGGGATCCTCGTGATGCTCGACGGCGGGATCTTCCTCTCCTATTTCGATGCGTCGAGTCGTACCGCCGAGCAGCGACAGGCGAGCATCCAGGCGATCCTCGACATGATTCCGAGGCGCACGCCGGGACGCTATTGATCGACCCGAATGGGGATCGACCGATCCGCGCCGGAGCGCAGTCGCCGGCACGATCCGATGCGCGATCGGTCGGAGCGGGGCGCGTGTCTCCGCGTGTGCGGATCGAAGATCCGCGCGCGATCAGGCAGACGCTGCTCGAGGGACGACCGCTGTGTGCGTTGCTCGTGCGCGAGGGTGCGCGATCGGACCCGGCTGCCGAGATCGTCTCGCTCGCGCAGCGAGCGCGGCTACCCGTCTTCGTCGAGTCGGCGCGGGAGATGCGCCGGATGTCGATCGGCGACGACGAGCCCGAGCTGCTCGCCGTCGCGGGCTCGCCACCCTGCGATCGGATCGAAGACGCGATCGATCGGCCGGAGCCGATCTTCCTGCTCGCGGGTCTGCGCTATCCGGCCAATGTCGGCTTCATTCTGCGCGCCGCGGAGGTGGCGGGGCTCGCCGCAGTCGTCGTGGCGAACGAATGGCAAGGGGCCGAATGGGAGGAAGCGCGTCGTGTGAGCATCCGCGCGGACCGTTTCCTGCCGGTTCTGCGCGAGACCGCGCGCAGGACGGCCGACGTCGCCAGGGCCGCGGGGAGGTCCATCCTGGCGGTCGAGAGCGAGTCGGGCGTTGCACCCTGGCGGGTCGACCTCCGATCGCCCTGCCTCGCCGTGTTCGGTAGCGAGGCCGAGGGGCTGCCGAGCGAGCTGCTCGACCTCGCGGATCACCGGATCCGGATCCCTTCGCGCGGATTCATCCCCTCCTACAACGTGCAGGCGGCGGTAAGCATCGTGCTCGGCGAATGGCTGCGGCAATCGTCGGAGAACGACGACGCGGCGAGTACCGCGCGCGTCAGTCGTTCAGCGCGATGACGGCGTCCGCGCGATCGAGTCGCTCCGGCGTTCCCTCCTTGATTCGCTTGCAGCGGCTCTCCAGATCGACCATACGCCGGCTGATCCAGGCGGCCGCCAGGTCGAAGCGGCGCGGATCCGCCTTGGCCTGGCGCAGCAGCTCGGCGCCCGCGATCACGCTCGCGACGACCTCGGCCAGACTCTGCGCGGACATCAAGGCGTAGTTGAAATCCGCGAGCAGGGCGCCGGACGCGCTCAGGATCTGGCTCATGCCTTCGAGCACCTTGTCGGCCTGCTCCTTGAGGCGCGGTTCCTCGAAGGTCTTGAGCTCTCGCTCGAGACCCTCGAATACGACGGTGAGCGCGCCCTTGCCGATCTCCTTGAGCGCGAACGAGACCTGGATCTCGGACGTGCCCTCGTAGATCGTCGTGATGATGGCGTCGCTATGGAGCTTGCCCACCTCGGACTCGGCCATGAAGCCGAGACCGCCGTGGACCTGGATCGCTTCGCGGCTGATCGAATCGGCTGCCTCCGTACCCATGTATTTCGCGAGCGGAGTGAGCAGGCGGATGCGCGTCGCGTTGCGTTGGAACAGGGCCTCGAGCTCGACGCGTTCCGCAGCCGAGAGCTCGCCGCCCCCATCGTCCGAGGAACGCGCGAGCGCCTTCTGGATCGCGTGATTCTGATCGACGAGCGAGCAGGCGCGGTAGAGGAGTGCGCGGCTGCCCTCGAGCTCGAGCGTCATGTTCGCGAGCCGATCCTTCATGAGCGGCTGGTTCGCGATCGGCTGGCCGAACTGGACGCGATCTCGCGCATATTGCACGGCGACGCGGAGGGCGGCCTCGGCGATCCCGATCCCCTGTGCAGCGACACCGAGTCGCGCATTGTTCATCAGCGTGAGCATGGCCTTGAAGCCGTCGCCCTGCTCGCCGACGAGAAATCCCTCCGCGCGATCGAACGCGATCGCTGCGGTCGGGCTGCCGTGGATGCCGAGCTTCTCCTCGAGACGCGTGACCGTCACGCCGTTCTTCTCGCCGTTGGACAGCGTGCGCGGCACGAGGTAGAGCGAGAGTCCCTTGGTGGTTCCCTTCGACTGATCGAAGGTCGCATCGTCGCGCGCGAGAACGAGGTGGATCTCGCAGCCGCCATTCGTGATGAAGATCTTGTTGCCATCGACGAAATAACGGTCGCCCTCCTGCGTCGCGCGGGTCTGGATCGCGCCGAGATCGGAGCCCGCCTGGGGCTCCGTCAGGTCCATCGCGCCCATCACTTCGCCCGAGGCGAAGCGCGGCAGGTATTCGCGTTTGAGCTCCTCGGAGGCGTATTGCTGGATGTCCTCCGCGACGCCCGCCTGGAGGCCGAGAATCGTCATCAGGCCCGCATCGGCGCGCGAGACCATCTGGAGAATCACGTTCGCCACGAACGACGGCAGTCCGAATCCGCCGTACTCCTCCTCGACACCGAAGCTGATCAGCCCGGCCTCGCGCATCTTGTCCAGGAAGTCCGCGATGTGGGGCGGATAGACGACTTCGCCGTCGACGAGCTTCGCGCTCTCGTGCCAGCCGTCGCGGAGCGCCGGCTCCTGCTCCTCACAGATCTGGGCCGCGGTCTCGAGGACTTCGCGGAGCGCCGCACGCTCGAGCTCCACGTCGCTCGTCTCGCCCTTGCGCCAGCTGAAATACGATTCCCAGTCGATCAGCTCCTGGAGATAGAGAAGAACGGCGTCGCCCATATATGCGCTCATTTCGGAGATCCTCGCGTCCTGGTGATTTTCGTTCGTTCCAGCGTTGGCGGTCGCGGCGCCGCTCGGAATCGGAGTCGGCTGCGCGGGGCCGCGAGTGTCGGCGCAGCGGATGTCGTTCGCCCGAAACTCCCGGTCAGCGCGCTGCGTCGTCCGAGGGTGGGCCGGAGGGTAAGATCGCGGCGGGTACGGGGCCACGGTCCCCGCTGGCATCCGCTGCCGCGCCCGGCTCGGACGCTCTCGTCTCGGGCTTCGTCTCGGGCGTAGCGACGAAGCCACCACCGGGTCCGACCAGCGCCTCGGGCGTGCGTGACGGGGCGAGTAGCGAGGGATCGAGCGCGGAGGGGTCGATTCCGACGCCGTCGGGATCGCCTGACCCAGCCGGGTCGGACGCGGCGGTCGACTGCGATGTCGCGGTCGTTCGCGGGTGCGGCGATCCGTTGGCTGGCGAAGCCCGATCGAGGTCGGACGAAGTGTCGGGCGCCGGGCCTGTCGAGCTCCCAGTGACCTCCGCGACCGCCGCCTCGCGCTCGGTCTTCGCCGACTCCCGTGGACTCGAGAAGAGGGCGAACGCGAGGCCACCGACGATCGCGAGGATCGCCGCGCCGGCGAAGGTCCCCAGATGCCGTGCGCCGAAGCCGCCCCGGATCGCACGCAGCTCGGCTTCGCTCGGAGGTGCCCAGAGCGGATCGTCTCCGTCGAAGCGCTCGGGTCTGGCCCAGGGATCGGCCGCGGGTGCGGTCTCGATGAACGGACCCTCGGCGCTCTCGTCTCCGCCCGATTGCTCGTACATCGCGCTCGCGCGTGCTCGATTCGGCGCGTTCTCGCTCCGGGCCGCCTGGAAGAGGTCGAGCTCCGCCCGGCTCGCAGCATCCGTTTCGGCTGTCTCGTCGAGGCCGTCCTCGCCGGCGGCACCCGACGCTTCGAGTGCTGCTGTGGGCGCTCGGCTGGGCTCGGAGCGGAAGAACTCGAGCGTTGCGCGCAGCGATGGGCCCGAGTCCGTTCGAGCCGTGTCGGCAGCCACTGCGGCGTCGCGTTCAGCCTCGGGATCACGCGGAGCCCCTGGCGGCTCGGGTGTGGCGTTCGGGGCCGGATCGGAGCCAGGGCGCGTCTCTTCGGCCTGCCAGTCGAGACCCGACCCGGTCAGGTCGTTGAACTCCTCCTCGAGCGCGAGCTCCTCGAATTCGTCGACCAGGCCGGACATGGAGCCTTCCGTGTGCGCCGCCCCCTCATCCGGCGTGGTCGGGTCCGATCGTTCGTTCGTCTCGATTGCGGCGTTCGCTTCCGCGACCGCGTCGACCTCGGAGCTCCCCGCCGACGTCGCCCGGTCGTTGGCTCGCGTCTCGCAGCGTGCGCGGACGAAGTCGAGCTCGATCCGTTCGATCCCGCGTTCGGCGGCGTCGGCGAGCAGCTGCTCACACAAGGCGGAGATGCGGCCGGGAATGCCGTCGCAGTGCTCGTGGATTGCGAAGGCGGCCTGCTCGCTGAAGAGGGGGTCGCCACCCCAGCCGGCGCGTTTCAGGTGCTTGGCAATGTAGGATCCGACGCCCTCTCGCGGCAGCGGCGCGAACTCGAGCTGGAGCGTCTGGATCCGGTCGAGCCACCAGAGAAGCGGTGCCGGATCGCGACCCGGAACGGCCGACAGGCAGGCGAGCAGGACACTCTGCACGACCGGCTCGCCGAGCTCGTCGCGGTAGCTGAGCACGACGTCGAGGTGGTCGAGGAACTCCTCGTCCGCCCGCTCGGCCTGGTCGATCACGATCACGAGTCGATCGTGCTCCGCCGCGCGCAGCAGATTGTCGCGGGCGAGCCCACCCGTCTCGATTCCCCATTGGCGCGCCAGGGCAGGCCGAAGCGACTCCCAGGAGCGGTCGGGATCGGCGACGAGGGCAACCCGCGCCGAGTCGCCGAGGAGCTTCGGCAGTGCGCGGGCGAGGCTCGTCTTGCCCAGTCCGGACTTGCCGCTCACGCAGATGCGCGACGCGCCTTCGGCGAGCCCGGTCTCGATTGCCGCGAACGCGTCGCGCAACGCGCGCGTGCCGAGCACGATCTGGCTGCCGGCCTTGCCCTCGAAGGGCGACTGCTCGAGCGCGAAGAACTTGAGGTAGGCGGACATGCTGTTCCCGGAGCGCTCGCAGGGTCGCAAGGTGGCGGATTCGCTGTTGAAATCGGCCATTCGGCGCTCTGTCTTGAGCGCCCTCCGAGGTGGCGACTGGGGAATTCCGCCCAATTAGGGTCGCTTCCGGCATCCTTTGCCGGATAGGGAATTGGTTTTGCTCCGAATGCATCCGCTCGCGTAGACTCGTCGCGGTGCCGCGCCGCGATTCGCGTGCTTCGCGGGCCACGGCCGAGGGGTGAGCGGCTTGTCGAGCAGTGCCACGTTGACCGTGATGGCCGGACTGCCGGATCTGGCCGGACAGGTCTACGAAGTCGGACCCGGCACGACGACCCTCGGCCGCGGATTGAGCTGCGATATCCAGCTCCCCGATCAGAGCATCTCCCGCACGCATGCCGAGCTCGTCTGGCAAGGCGACAGTCTCTTTCTCGTCCATAAGAGCCAGGTCAATCGCACGCTCGTCGACGGCGTCGTGGTGAGTGAGCGACGAGCGCTTCGCGGCGGCGAAGAGATCCAGCTGGCGGATCGTGTCGTCCTGCGGCTGAGAATCGTTCCGGGGGCCGCGCGCGACGATTCGGCGGCCTCTGCCGCTTCACCCGAGCGCGATCGAGCGTCCCGCTTGCCGCCGCGCGCGGCGCCGCCCGCGCCGCCTATAGCAGCCACGCCCGCGGAAGAGCCCGCTTCCGTCGCGGAGCCGGAACGCGCATCGACGCCCGCCCCCGCCGCGGAGCCGGAACGCGCATCGACGCCCACCCCCGCCGCGGAGCCAACGGTCACACCCGACTCGTCATCCGACCCGCCGGCCCCGTCGAAGCCGCTCCCGCCTGCGCGCCCGATCGCGCCACCGCCGACGCTGGAAACGACCGGGACGCCCGACGAGGTCGAGTGGCTCGAGCGCACGTCGACGCACCATCTTCGCCCGGTCTCGCCTGCCGAGCCGCCGCCCGATCCGTCGAGCGTCGAGCTCGCGATCATCGGCGCCGGTCCGGCCGGAATCGCCGCCGGCGTGCGTGCCGCGGAGCAGGGCATCCGACACACGCTCTTCGAGCGATCGGTTCTGGCCGACACGATCGTGAAGTACCAGAAGGGCAAGCTCGTCATGGCGGAGCCGCCCCAGCTGCCGCTTCAGGCCGATCTCAAGATGACATTCGAGGAGGCCGCCCGCGAGCAGGTACTCGATTGGTGGGCGGAGGCGGTGCGCAACGCGGGGACCGAGCTCGCGCTGGGAACCGAGATCGTCGGGATCAGCGGAGAGAAGGGCCGCTTCGAGATCGAGACGCGTGGACCCGACGGAGCGGCGACGGTCCAGGCGACGCATATCGTGCTCGCGATCGGCGTACAGGGCGATCTGCGCAAATTCGGTGTGCCCGGCGACGATCAGCCGTGGGTGACCTATCAGCTCGATGATCCGAAGCTGTGGGAGGACAAGCGAATCGTCGTCGTCGGCGTCGGTGATGCGGGGATCGAGAACGCGCTCGCGCTCGCCGAGAACGGCAACGAAGTCACGATCGTGAATCGGCGCGACGAGATCGACCGTGCCAAGCCGATGAACAAGGCGGCGATCGAGGCGAAGATCAAATCGGGTGAGGTCAGCTATCTCACCCATGCGAGTGCGGATCGCTTCGAGGCGGACGGCGCCGTCTTCCGGACGAAGGACGGCGCCGAGGTGAAGGTCGAGTGCGATCTCGTGATCGGTCGGCTTGGGGCGACGCCGCCCCGCTCCTTTCTCGAGGCGATCGGGATCGTCTTCCCGAGCGAGGACACGGAGTCGATTCCCGACGTCTCGGAGAAATACGAATCGAACGTGCCGGGCATCTACATGGTGGGCGCGCTCGTCGGCTATCCGCTGATCAAGAACTGCATGAACCAGGGCTTCGAGGTCGTCGATCATATCCTGGGCGTCGACGTGAAGCCGGCGGACGAACCGGTCCTCGCGGAGAAGTTCGCCGAGGTCGGTGGCAGCGTCAGCGAGAACCTGAAGCGGATCCAGGACACCGTTCCGGCGTTGGCCCCGTTGACCTCGGTGCAGCTGCGTAGTCTGCTCTTCGAGTCGCAGATCCGAATCGTGCCGCCAGAGACGGCGGTCTACGAGCGCGCGGATTTCGACAATACCTTCTTCTCGATTCTCGAGGGCCAGGTCGAGCTCGCCCATCTCGACAACTCCGATCCGACGATTCCCGAGGATCTCCGACGCGAACGCCGTACCGCGCGTTCGGCCGGACAGTTCTTCGGCGAAGAGGGGCTGATCTCCGGTCGCCGGCGGGCGGAGACCGTGACGACGGCAGACCGCTGTGTCCTGATCGAAACGCCGCGCAACACCATGAGCCGACTCACGCGTTCGGTCGAGGACGTGAAGCGGATCATCGACGCCGCCTACGTCGATTCGGCCCTCGCTTCGCTCTTTCCGAGCCTCTCGGGCGAAGAGCGAAAACGCCTCGCCTATCGATCCGAGACGCTCGTCCACCGAGCTGGCGAGGTGATCTTCGAGGAGGGTGACGCGCCCGACGGGCTGCATTGGATCCGCCGCGGCACCGTCGATGTCTTCAAACGACACGAGGGCGTCGAGGAGCAGATCGACTCGGTGCGCGCCGGTGCGACGATCGGGGAGGTCGCCGTCCTGCATCCCGGGCGCATGCGGACGACGACGACACGCGCAGGCGTCGACTGCGAGACAGTGCGCTTTCCGACCGAGCTGGTGCTCGCCTACGTCGAGCACAATCGCGAGATTCGCGACTACCTCGAGCGGCGAGAGCAGGAGTCGATCATCGCCGATGCGCGGCGCCAGCATGGCCGTGGCACGATGATGTGGCTCCAGAAATCGGGCGGCAAGGAAGCGACCGATCTGCTGATGATCGACGAGACGCTCTGTGTCCGTTGTGACAACTGCGAGAAGGCCTGCGCCGAGACGCACGGCGGCATCTCGCGGCTCGATCGCGAGGCGGGTGCGACCTACATGACGAGTGCCGGAAGCGCGCTCCACCTGCCGACAGCATGTCAGCATTGCGAGAATCCGAAATGCATGACGGATTGCCCACCGGATGCGCTCGATCGCGATCCGAACGGAGAGGTCTGGATCAACGAGGAGACCTGCATCGGTTGCGGCAATTGCGAGGCCTATTGTCCCTACGACGTGATCAAGATGGCGAAGGTCGACGCTAGTCCCGGGCCCGGCCTCTTGATGCGCCTGCTCTTCCCGCGCCGTGCGATTCGTGTCGACGCCTCGACCGCGGAAGACGGGAGTGGTGGAGCGGAGGTCAAGAAGGCCGTCAAATGCGATCTCTGCCGTGAGCTGCCGGCGAAGCGGAGCGGAGCGCCACGGGCCGCCTGCGTGGCGTCCTGTCCGACCGGTGCGATCGTTCGAATCGATCCGGGCGAGTACGTCGACGAGATCTACGAAAGGCAGGGTTAGGCGATTGATCGGCCCGCGTACCTTTCTCGAGCATCAGAACTACCGCTATCTCAAGCTGGCGCTCGCGCTCCTCTTCGTGTCGATCGTCGCCTACGTGATCGAAGATCCGCCGGGTGGTCGAAGTGGCAGCTCCTGGACGGGGTACGGCCTCGGCACGCTCGCTGCGCTGACGATCCTCTGGCTGATGTGGCTCGGCGTGCGCAAGCGCTCCTACGCGGCGACCGGCGCGCCGCTCAAGGGTTGGGTCTCAGCGCATGTCTATCTGGGGACGGTGCTGCTCGTGCTGGTTCCCCTGCACTCGGCCTTCGAGTTCGGTGCGAACGTGCACACGCTGGCCTACGTCTCCATGTGTCTCGTGATCGCGACGGGCTTCCTGGGCGTCGGCTTCTACGCGCTCGTGCCCACTTCCATGACGCGCAACCGAAACAACATCACGCTCGATGCGATGCTCGAGCGGATCGCCGAGATCGACGCCGAATGTCGCATGGCCGCCGAGGGCTTGCCCGACTACTACGCTCAGGCCGTCGTGCAATCGATCGACCACACGCGGATCGGCGGCGGCCTCCTCGCGCAGCTCTCCGGTCGCGATCCCGAATGCGGAACCAGCCGGGCACTCCAGAGACTTCGGATCTCGGAGATCGAGCTCGACGCCGACTCGAAGGCGCAGGAGCGAAAGCTCGTCGAGCTGATCGCGCGAAAGGAGCTCCTCCTGAAGCAGATCCGAATGGACGTTCGCTATCAGCGCCTGCTCGACCTCTGGCTGATCGTTCACGTGCCCCTCGCGTTCGCGACCTGTGCCGCACTCGTCGTCCATGTCTTCGTCGTCTTCTGGTACCACTGAGCCATGCGTGTACGCCTGACCGAGATCCGTCTGCGTCCGACGGGCAAGACCGTCCGACTCGATCGCGACGTCGACGTCGGTTCGCTCTTCATAGGACGCGGGCCCGACAACGATCTCTCTCTCTCGGGCCTCACGATCTCGCTCCATCATGCGACGGTCCGGATGTCGGAGGGGCGCGCCTACATCGAAGCGGCTCCGGGCCAGGAGGTGAACGTCAACGGTCTGGTCACGAACGGCGACCGGATCCAGCCCGGCGACCGGATCCGCATCGGCCCCTGGGAGCTGCGAGTGATCGAGCCGGTCACGGCGGGTGGCACGACCGTGCCGGTCGATCTCGCGCTCGAGTACGAAGAGATCGACCGCGCCGAGAGCGAGCGAAGCGCCCTCGATACGCGAACGCGACTCGGACTCGAGCGCGGGCTCCTGGCCCAGCGACCGCTCTCGTGGGCGGCGATCGGGGTCGTGATCGCGGGCTTTCTGGTGCTGCCCCTCCTCTGGCAGCCGGCCCAGACGCCGTGGAACACGGGTGATGTCAGTCGTGGTCACGCCTATATCGAAGACGATTGTCGGCAATGTCATGCCGGCTTCTTCGAGCCCGTTCGGAACGAAGACTGCATGACCTGCCACCACGACATCGGTCGCCACTCGCCTCCCGATTTCGTGATGCCGGCGCTCGACGACGCGGACTGCGCGACCTGTCATCTCGAACATCGCGGTCGCGACGTCGATCTGGCAGACCTGGGCTCGGGATTCTGCTCCGATTGCCACGTCGATCTGGCCGCCCAGGTCTTCTCGACCTCGCTCCGGAATGCGAGCGATTTCGGCGAAGACCATCCGCCCTTCAAGCTCGCGCTCGTGACCGATCCGGAGAGCGAGCCGACATCGGTCGACTGGTCCGAGGGTCTCACCGAAGCGTCGGGTCTCGCCTTCAGTCACCTGCGACATGTCGGCAAAGCCGTGAGCGGACGCGGCGATCGCAAGCAGTTTCTTCGCTGCGGCGCCTGCCATGAGGTCGATGCCGGTGGGCGTTACATGAAGCCGATCGCGTTCGAGGAGCATTGTCAGGATTGCCACCGTCTCGATTTCGACGCCTCGGCACCCCCGGATTTCGTGCCGCATGGCGACCCCGCGGTGATTCGCGCGCGGGTGCGGGGCTTCTACGCCAATCGCGTACTCGAAGGAGACGTGAAGGATCCGGCTGCACCTCGTCGACTGCGGCTCCGCCGACCCGGCGCCGTCTTCTCGCCCGACGATGCCGAGCTCTCGAGGCAATGGGTCGAGACGAAGCTGGCGGCCGTCGAGCGGCGCTTCTATGAACGACCAGGCACCTGCGCGACCTGTCATGCGCTCGCGCCCGGAGCGGCGAGCGATGGCGGCGTCGGCGTCGCACCCGTCCGCATCCAGACCCGCTGGGTGCCTGGCTCCGTCTTCAGTCACGACAGCCATACACCGTTCGCCTGCGTGAAATGCCACCCGGCGGCGGCCGTCTTCGATCCGGATCCCGACTCGACCCTCGAGCGACCGGAGTGGTCCCGGGAGGACTCGATTCCCTATGCGCTCGTCAGTCGTGTTCCTGCGACACCCGTGAGTGAAACGTCGGCGGACGTGCTGATACCGCGAATCGATGTTTGTCGCGAGTGTCACGCCGGTGCGGAGGCGCGGGGCGGTGACCAGGTTCCGTCTCCGTGCTCGATGTGTCACGACTTCCACGTCCGCTCGCACGGACCGATGGGCGGCCATGCGCTCGACGCCGACGCCTCTCTTCCCGCCGAAGGTGCAACCGTCGAAGCGGAGACCGCATTGGAGATCGACGACGTTGGCGAAGCGTCGGGCGACGAAATCGAATATTAGGCGCGACGATATCGGCCGATCCATGTAGAATGCCGACGGGGACGGTTCGGGACGTCTCGAGGAATGCGGATGCCGCTACGGATCGTCTGGCTCGCGTTTGCGTCGACCGTGGGTGTATGTCTGTTCGGCGCGACCGCTTGTCGGGACGGCGAGGTCTCGCGCAACCAGGTCTGTCGCTTCCAGTGTGACTATCGCCAGGACGGTACCGTGGCGGGCTTTCCTGCGGAGGCGCGGCTCACCGAACGAGACGTACTCCAGGTGATCGCGAACGCCCTGGTCGAGGCGAACGCCAACAACGTCTTCGACCTGACGATCGTCGTGAACGACCACCTGAACAATGTGCTTGCCGTCTTCGACTCGGATGCGTCGACGATCGACTATTCGAGGATCACGTCGCGCGAGCGCCCCGGATCGGATTTCCAGGCCGTTCACCAGATCGGCGCGGCCGATCCGAGCGTCGATTTCTCGGCGACGACGCCGTCCCGGGCGCTCGACACGGCGCTCGACGGAATCTTCATTCCGAATGGCTACGCCGCGATCAGCAAGGCGGGGACGGCCAACTATTTCTCGACGCAGGGAAACGCCTTCTCGACGCGGACGGCGAGCAATCTGATCCAGCAGAACTTCTTTCCCGGCGAGACCGACCGTCCCGGCGGTCCACTCTTCGGCGTCCAGATCGCTCAGCTCGCCTGCAGCGACATCAACACGCGCCAGACACCCGCCGTCGCGGACCTCGTCGGTCCGCGGCGCTTGCCGGTCGGCTTCGCCGCGGATCCGGGGGGCCTGCCGCTCTACAAGGACGGGATCGCGGAGCTCGATGCGAATGGCGTGCGGACGGGCCGGACCGGGCGCGTCGTCGTCGGCTCGGTCGGGATCGAATACAACGGCATCTACTCCGTCGACAAGAACGCGCTCGGTCGCGACGCGAACGTCGAGGAGCGGATCGCCGTCGCCGCGACGCGCGGATTCGAGGCCGATCGCGAACGACGGGCGTCTCGCATCACGGTCGCCGGTCGCGCGCTTCGCTATGTCGACGACGCGGAGCTCCGTAGCCGCGCGTCGAGCGTGCCGACGGCGCCCAACGGGCCCTTCGCGAGCGAGGCCGCGGAGCTCGCCTTCCTGAACGCGCCGGCCGTGAACGCCCGAATCGGCGCCTACCGCTACGACGAGTTCTTCTTTCCCTTCTCACCGACGATACCGGGTGGACCCGCAGCGCCGAGCGGTGCGCGCGATGGCGTGTTCTTCCTCGACCCGACTTCCGGTGTCGTCGCGGCGACGATCACGGGAGGCGGCCGGTCCGCGCGGGGCGAAATCCTGACCGATGGGACCAACACGCCGCGCTTTCCTTCGCGCGACACGACGACGACGGTCCCGCCCGCGCCCGCCGTAGCGACGGCGCCCGCGATCGGCGACGGACTCTCGGCCGAGGACGTCGACGAGCTCTTGGTTGCGGCATTGTTGCTGGCGGAGAACACGCGAGCGCAGACGCGTACGCCGCTCGGGGGTCCCGCGCGAGTCGACGTCGCCGTTGTCGATCCCGACGGAGAGCTGCTCGGCTTCGCGCGGTCGCAGGACGCCTTGCTCGACGGAATCGACGTCACGATCGCGAAGACGCGCACGGCCGCCTTCTGGTCGAAGGCGGCGGCGCAGGCGCAATTGCTGGCGGCAGACGATCCGCTCGCGGGTGCAGGCCTGCTCAACACGCGCTCGTTCGTCGACTACGTGAACGCGAGCGCGGCCTTCCTCTCCCTTCCTGCTCCGGGTGTGGCGACCGATCCACCCTTCAACGGGGACGTCGCCTGGTCCTCGATCGCGCTCGGCGGTATCTCGAATCCCGACTTCCCGCCCGGCGTCGCGTCGGGTCCGGCCGGTCCCTTGAGCCGCGAGCCCGAGGCGAGCGAGTGGAGCATCTTCAGCACCGGGATCCAGACCGAGGTCGTCTTGCCGGGAATCGCGCTCGCGCTCTGCGAGGAGGTGCCGGATCTCGCGAACGTTCTCAGCCAGCTGCCCGGCGCACCGGCCGTGACGCAGGCCGCGCTCTACGACCCGAGCCCGGCCGGCGGGCGACGCACGTTCTGTCAGACGCTGCGGCAGGCCTTGATCGGAACGCCAGTCGCGTCGGCGCAGCCCGATTGTCTGCAGGGCCTCCAGGACATGGGGGGCAGCGTCGCTGCGCGGCGTGATCAGATCCGGGGTCTCCAGAACGGCTTCCATATCTTCCAGGGCGCCGTTCCGATTTATCGGCGTAATACCGACGGAACCTCGACCCTGGTCGGCGCCTACGGCGTGTCGGGTGATGGTGCGGAGCAGGACGACTTCGTGCCCTTCGTGGCGCTCGATGAGGTCGCGAAGGACCAGCGCGCCCGCGGCGTCGCCAACGAGATCGGCAACGCACCGGGTCGGCTGCGCGCGGACAACATCTCCGTCGCGAACGTGAACCTTCGCTACGTCGTCTGCCCGACGGCACCCTTCCTGAGCAGCAACGATCAGAGCGGGTGCGAGGGGCGATGAAGCGGGCTTCATCGCGGCGGCAGGCGCAACGGGCGCCCGCACTCACCCACGCGGGTTGCGGCGCCTGCGCGTCGAAGACGAGGGTGTGGCGTGGGCTGATCGTGGCTGGATTCGCGGTTGCCTGGGCCGCCGTCGATGGAGCGAGCGCCGCGGTCGAGGCTGCCGACCCATCGCGTCGCCAGGCACCCGGCGGCGCTTCGGTCCTGGTGGCGCAGGTCGACGAGGATGGTGCGCGCGCGCGCCGGCGCAGGCGGCCCAGCTTCGAGCGGCCCGGGGGCGGACGCGGCGACGATGCGGGTCGGCCCGAAGCGGCCTCGCCGCCGCGCCGGTCGGCACCCGCGCCGTCGCCCGAGCCGGGCGAGACGAGCGCGCCTTCGGTTCCGCAGGCATCCCCCTTGCCGACGACGACTTCGGAGACCGGCTCCCCACGGCTGCCGACGACTCCGTCTCCCGTCGTGCCGGACGAGACTCCACCCCGTGCCGTGCCGCGTGACGACGGCGAGGCCGCGCCCCCGCGTCGTCGTCGCATGCCGACGCGTCCCGGCTCGTCCTCCGGGCGGCCGGACCCTTCGCCCGCCGACACGCGCGAGGCGCGGCGACCCACGAGTCGGCCCGCCCGGCGCTTCGAGAACGAGCTCCCCGACTACGAGTTCGTGCCCATTCCCGACCGCTGGCGGATCATCGAGAACCTCGGCGTCAACGATCGCTGGTATGACCCCTACAACCAGAACACGCTCAAGGCCGACCGGCCGATACCGGGAACCGAAGACTGGTTCGTCAATCTGAGCTTCGTCTACGACGGCCTCGTCGAGCTGCGGCGGATTCCGACGCCGACCGGAGCCGCGGGCGACAACGGTCCCGAGGTCGATCTCTTCGGCGATGGCGAGCAGCTCGTGACGGCGCATACGTTTCTGGCGTCGGTCGCGTTGATCCAGGGCGACACGACCTTTCGCCCACCGGACTGGGAGTTCCGGATCACGGCGGCCGCGAACGTGAATCTCGCGCAGATCAACCAGCTCGGGGCGCTCAAGCTCGACCCGACGGAGGGCGACGATCGACTCGATTCGCACTTCACGCTCCAGGAGGCGTTCGTCGACAAACACCTCTGGAATCGAACGGATCGTTACGACTTCGACAGCCTGCGGATC
Source organism: Myxococcota bacterium (assembly GCA_965223565.1). Lineage (GTDB taxonomy): Bacteria > Myxococcota_A > UBA9160 > UBA9160 > UBA4427 > UBA4427. Next base: position 391,092 of record CBDCWV010000018.1, read on the forward strand.
GGCATCCAACCCTTCAACGCCGATTTCAGGGGCTTTCTCTTCGAGAGCCAGGAGCCCGGCGTCCGCCTCTTCGGCAACTTCTTCAACAATCGGGCGCAGTACAACCTGGCCTGGTTCCAGCGGCTCAACAAGGACACGAACTCCGGCCTCAACAATCTCGAGAGCCTGCGCGACGACCATACGATCATCGCAAACTTCTATTATCAGGATTTTCCCGTCCTGGGATTCAACGTTGAGGCGATCTTCGCCGCCAACATCAATCGCGAGGGCGGCGAACGCGACTTCGACAACAACAAGAACCTCGTGATCCCGTCGCCCGTGGGTCTGATCGGCGGACACGACTACGAGGTCTACTACCTGGGCATCGGCGGCGACGGCCATATCGAACGTCTGAACCTGACCTTCCAGATCTACGGGGCGCTCGGAAACGACGACTACAACTCGATCGCCCAGCAGAGCCAGGAGATCCGCTCGTTCTTCGCGGCGTTCGAGGCGTCCTACGACATCGATTGGATGCGCTACAAGGCGTATTTCCTCTACTCGATGGGAGACGACGAGCCCTACGACGACGTGGCCCGGGGCTTCGACACGATCCTCGACAACCCGAACTTCGCCGGGGGCACGACGTCGTTCTGGCAGCGCCAGCAGATTCCCTTCGTGTTCGGCGGGGGCGTGGCCCTCTCGGGCGTGAACGGGATCGTTCCCTCCTTGCGCAGCTCGAAGATCGAGGGACAGTCGAATTTCGTGAATCCGGGTCTCTGGCAGATCGGTGCGGGCGCGGACTTCGACATCTTGCCGCAGCTGCGACTGCTGACGAACGTGACCTGGCTGCAATGGGACACGGTGCAGACACTCGAGATCCTGCGCCAGCAGGATCGCATCAGTCGCGAGATCGGCTGGGACCTCTCGGCCGGCCTGATCTATCGCCCACTCTTCACGAACAACGTCGTCTTTCGCGCGTCGGGAGCCGTGCTCCTGCCCGGGAGCGGCTACGAAGAACTCTTCGACGAGCGAAGCGACGAGCCGCCGTACTCCGTTCTGCTCAACCTGACATTGACCTATTGACCGTCGAGCGACGGATCGTCATCAGGGCGATCAAGCGATCGATTCGAAACGTTCCGAGGCCGAGGCAATGAGAGCCACTCCCGTCGAATCCTCCCGTGCGCTTCTCGCCGTGTCTCTGGCGGGATTCACGATCGTCGTCGTCGCGATCGGTTCGCCGGCGATCGCACCAGCCGCCGAGGGAGAACGCCCGCTCGAGATCGACTATCCGGAATACCCGCCCGCCCCGCCCGCCCCGCGCGATCAGAGCGAGGCGGAGGCCGCCCTCAAGACCGCGGGCTGCCAGTCGTGTCATCTCGAGACCGACCAGCCGACGATGCACCCCCAGCGTTCGGTCGTGCTCGGCTGTACCGATTGTCACGGCGGAGATGCGAGCGTTTCGGCCGCCGAGCTCGACCGGACGGCGGCCGATCATTCCGAGGCCTATGCCGAGGTCAAGAGGCGGGCGCACGTGGCGCCGTCGATGCCCGAGACCTGGCGGGCGCGGCGCAACGAGGTGCGGACCTACGCGCTGCTCAACCTCGAGAGTCCGGAGTACGTGCGCTTCGTGAATCCGTCGGACTATCGCGTGGCCGACGAGGCTTGTGGCGCCTGCCACGCGACGATCCTCGAGAAGGCGAAGCGATCGATCATGGCGACCGGTGCGATGCTCTGGGGCGGTGCCTCCTACAACAACGGGATCGTGCCCTACAAGCGTTACATCCTCGGCGAGGCCTATACACGCGACGGACTTCCGGCGGCGATCAAGGCGCGCTTCGAGGTGACGCGCGAGATGTCGGATCGTGGCGTGATGGCGATGGCGCTTCCGCTTCCGGCCTGGGAGACGGTGCCCCCCGCCGACATCTTCCGCGTCTTCGAGCGCGGCGGCCGCAACGTGAACAGCTTCTTTCCCGAGACCGGGCTGCCGAACTCCGAGGAGGAGCCCGGAAAGCCCGACGTGCGCGCTTCCTTCCGCGGACCAGGCACGGGCAATCGCGTGTCGATTCCGGTGCTCAACGTCCACAAGACGCGGTTGAACGACCCGAACATGTGGTTCATGGGAACGAAGGACCAGCCAGGCGACTTCCGCTCTTCGGGCTGCGCTGCGTGTCACGTCGTCTACGCGAACGATCGCGATTGGCACAGCTCCGGTTCGTACGCGAAATACGGCAACCGCGGGCAGACGGCGACGGTCGATCCGACGATCGCGTCGCTCGAGAACGAGCAGGGCGAGAAGGAGTGGGGGCATCCGATCCAGCACGCCTTCAGCCGTGCGATTCCGACGGCCCAATGCATGAACTGTCACATGCATCAACCGAACATGTTCCTCAACTCCTATCTCGGGTACACGATGTGGGACTACGAATCGGACGCGCCATTGATGTGGCCCGAGAAGCAGCGGTACCCGAAGATCGACGAGATCCACGCCGTGCTCGAGCGCAACCCGGAAGAGGCGGCGTACAAGGGGAAGTGGGCCGACGTCGAATTCCTGGCCGAGGTCTGGCGGGACGTGAATCCGGAGGCGCGCGACACACAATTCGCCGACTATCACGGCCACGGCTGGAACTTTCGCGCCATCTTCAAGCGCTCGCGTGATGGCACGCTTCTCGACGGCGAGGGCAATCCCGTACCCGATGACCTGCCGACGAAGCAGAAATTCGACCGAGCCGTCCACATGCGGGACATCCACGCCGAGATCGGCATGCAATGTGCCGATTGTCATTTCGCCGACGACGCCCACGGAAACGGCGAGCTCCACGGCGAGGTCGCGGCCGAGGTCAACATCCGATGTCGTGATTGCCACGGTACGGCCGACGCCTACGCGACGCTCCGCACGTCCGGACCTGCCTCGCCCGAAGGCGGCCGGGATCTCTCACGCCTCAAGAACGCGGACAATCGCAACCGCTTCGAATGGCGCGGGGGCAAGCTCTACCAGCGCCTGCTCCTGCCGCCACACGAGGAGTTCGCCATCAGCCAGGTCAAGGACAGCGTGACGCCGGGCAATTCGCAGTACAACGAGAAGGCCGCCCGCGCGAAGATGATGGCGAAGGGAACGGGTGGGCGTTGGGGCCGCAGTGTCACGCGCGAAGACCGCGCCCACGGCGACGACGAGATCGCTTGCTTTTCCTGCCACAGCTCCTGGGTGACGTCGTGCGGGGGCTGCCATCTCTCGATCCAGGCGAACTGGAAGACCGAGGTCCACAAATACGACGGCAAGGTCGCTCGCAATTTCGCGACCTACAATCCGCAGGTCGCCCGCGACCAGATCTTCCAGCTCGGGCGACACGGCACGGTCAAGGACGGAATCATCGCCCCCGTTCGTTCGAGCTCCGCCCTCGTCCTCTCGTCGACCGACATCAATCGCAACCGGATCTACATCCAGCAGCAGCCGGTCTCCGCAGGTGGCTACAGCGCACAGGCCTTCGCTCCGCATTTTCCGCATACCGTACGCAAGACCGAGACGAAGACCTGCTCCGACTGCCACGTCTCCGAAGCGAACGACAACAACGCGATCATGGCCCAGCTGCTGCTGCTCGGTACCAATTTCGTCGATTTCATGGGCTTCAACGCCTGGGTGGGCACCGATCACGAGGTGGCCGCCATCCAGGTCACGGAGTGGGACGAGCCCCAGGCCGTGATCGGTAGCTATCTCCATCGCTACGCCTATCCGGACTACTACCAGGAACACCTCGACCGCGATCTCGAGCTGACCGAGGTGACGCCCGGCTATCAGGACATGGACGCCGGCTGGATCAAGAAGACTCGGCAGTTCCTGAGCAAGCGGTTGCCGCGTTGGACCGGGATCCGCGACGCGCTCTACGACGGCGAGTACACCCACCACTCGGGTCGCGTGAATTGCCTCCAGCTGCGCGGCGAATATCTCTATGTCGCCGAAGGCGAGAAGGGCATGCAGGCCTTCGACGTCTCGACGATCGGGACCAAGGGCTTCTCCGAACGGATCATCACGGCCCCCTGGTCACCCCTCGGGCAGAACGTACGCATCAAGAGCAGGAACGCGACGTGTGTCATCCTGCCGACGAACCAGCTGCTGCGGCCCGAGCGCAATCGCACGGAGCTCGCCCGCGAGGTGAACCTCGAGCAGCCGATGCACCCGATCTACAGCTACGTGGCCGTCACCGACGCCGAAGAGGGCCTGATCCTGGTCGAGAACGAGACGCTCACGGATTTCGAGCCGCGCAACAACTTCTTCGAACGCGCGCTCACCTGGAATCCAGACGGCGTCCTCGACGGTGCGAACTTCGCGACCTTCGCAGGTCATCTGCTCTACGTGTCGGCGGATCGCGGCGTCGTCGTGGTCGATCTCGACGACCCGCTCGCGCCGCGGGTTCTGGCGACGATTCCGCTCGATCGGCCGCGCGGGACGGCGCTGCAATTCCGATATCTCTTCGCGGTCGATGCGGACGGACTGAAGGTCGTCGATGTGACGCGTCCGGAGTCGCCGCGGATCGTCGAAGACGCGCTCGTACCGCTCGACGAGGCGAATCGGGTCTACGTCTCGCGTACCTACGCCTACGTCGCGGCGGGCTCGCAGGGGCTGGTGATCGTCGATGTCGAGCGGCCCGAACAGCCCACGGTCTACCAGCGCTACGATGCCGACGGTCGGCTCGACGATGCGCGAGACGTGGCGGTCGCGACGACGAATGCGTCGCTCTTCGCCTATGTCGCCGATGGCCGCAATGGTCTCAAGGTGATCCAGCTGACCTCGCCCGAGCTGAATCCGAAATTCTACGGCTTCAGTCCGGCGCCGAATCCCGAATTGATCGCGACCCGACGCACGGGGGGCGAAGCGCTGGCGATCTCTCGGCCGCTCGAACGCGATCGGGCTGTCGACGAGACCGGCCATCAGATCGCGGTGCTCGGGCGACTCGGCTCGCGTCCCTTCACGCTCGCGGAGATGCAGCGGCTCTACCTGACGAGCGAGGGTCGGGTCTGGACGGTTCGGGATCGAGCGCGCGTGAGATAGGCTCTCGACCATGCACGAGTCGGGGAGGGAGTCGGCCGATCGATCGCAAGGGCGCCGGGTTCGCGGCGTGGGACGGGCCGACCCGTCCGAGGTCGTGGCGCTCGTGCTCGCGCTCGAAGAGCGGGAGCAGCAGGACGAACGCGATCGGCGGCGGCTCGACCGCGAGATCGGCGCACGCCATGGCGATCGGAACGCCGCACGAGGCCTGACGCTCTTGCGTCGCTGGCTCGCCGAGGCGCCTGGCCCCTCGACCCGCGAACGGATCGAACGCGTCGCCGCCTCGCTCTCGCTCTTCCGTTGGCTGCTGGTCGCGGTCGGCGCCTTTCTGGGCTGGGCCGCGGCCTCGGCCCTGCTGCGGATCGAGATGCATGCGGGGCGCATCAACATCGTCCTGTGCCTCGGTCTGCTGGTCTTGTTGCCGCTCGTGATGCTCGCCTTCGCCTGTCTCGGGGCGGCCTGGTCGCTTCGGCCGGGCGCAGCTGCCGGAGGGACGCGCGGCGGTTGGCGTCGCTTCGGACTCGCGCGCCTGGCGATGCGCCTCGTGAGTCCCTCGGTCCGCGACGATCTCGAGATCCTGCTCGGGCGCTTCACGGCACACGCGCAGCTCTACGGTCGGGTACAGCGCGCCCAGCTGCTCGTCTGGTCGCAATGGCTCGGGCTCGCGTTCTCGGGCGGCGCGCTGGTCGCGACGCTCCTCTTCGTCGTCTTCACGGATCTCGCGTTCGGTTGGAGCACGACGCTCGACGTCGAGGCTGAGCTCGTGCATCGGCTCGCGCGCACCGCGGCGACGCCCTGGACGGCGATCTGGCCGGCTGCTTCGCCTTCCCTCGAGCTCGTCGAAGCGACACGCCATTTTCGGCTGGCGAGCGACGATCACACACACGCGATCGATCCGATTCTCTTCGGGGGTTGGTGGCCCTTCCTCGTCATGTCGCTGCTCTTCTATGCACTCGTGCCGCGCGCGCTCACGACCGGCTTCATGTCGCTCCTCCTCTCGCGCGAGTCGGCGCGCGCGATCGCGCTGACGCCGGGTGTGGAGCGACTACTCGAGCGGCTGACGACGCCGCTGATCGAGAGTCAGGCTCCCCGGGCGGAAGGCGCGCTCGGTCGAACGGAACCCGGTCTCGTGTCGGAGGTCGAAGCCCGCGAGTGGCTCCGGCGCGAAGCGGCCGCCGAGCCGCTCATCGTACGCTGGGCGGCGGCCTCGGACGATCGCGAGCTCGCGGCGCTGCTGGGATCGGAGAAGCTCCAGATTCGTGATGCGGGCGGCCGCCGAAATCTCGCGCAGGACGCCGAGCTGGTCCGCGCGTCGGGCGCTGCGACTGGCGGCGTGGCGCTCTGCGTCCGGGCCTTCGAGCCGCCGGTGCTCGACGTGCTCGATTTCCTCTCGGAGCTGCGCCGGGCGATTGGAAGCGAGCGTGGGCTCGCCGTCTTCCTGATGGGCGGAGACGCGGACGACCACGACGCCTGGCGTCACAAGCTCGCCTCGCTCGGCGATCCGCATCTCGTCGTCGCGCGACTCGAGACCGGCCGTGTCTGAATCACCCTCGATCGATACCGAAGCGCCCCGGATCGCGGTCGTCGGTCACCCCAACAAGGGGAAGTCGAGTCTGGTCGCGACGCTCGCCGAAGACGACAGCGTCGGCATCAGTGCGACGCCGGGTACCACGCTCGCTTCGCGTGCCTATCCGATGCGCGTCGACGGGCGGCTGCTCTACACGCTCGTCGATACACCGGGCTTCCAACGCGCGCGACAGGTACTCGGTTGGCTCGAGGAGCGTGCGCGTGAGACTGGCGCAACGGCCGCCGATCGGCCTCGTCTGGTGCGCGAGTTTCTCGAGACGCCCGGCCATTCCGATCGCTTCCCCGACGAATGCGAGCTCCTCCGTCCGCTCGTCGACGGGGCCGGCATTCTCTACGTCGTCGACGGCGGCGTGCCGTATGGACCCGAGTACGAGGCGGAGATGGAGATCCTCCGTTGGACGGGGCGCCCGAGCCTCGCCGCGATCAATCCGATCGGGAGTCGCGCGCACGTTTCGGAGTGGCAGAACGCGCTCGGCCAGTTCTTTCGCGTCGTGCGCGAGATCGATGCGCTCCGTGCGGATTTCGCGACGCGACGTCAGCTGCTGCTCGCGTTCGGCGAGCTCGAGGCCGACTGGCGTGCACCGATCGACGAGGCGGTCGCCGCGCTCGATGCGGTGCGGGAGAGCGAGCGGCGCTCGGCGTCGCGTGAGATCGCGGAGTTCGTCGGCCGCGCACTCTCGCTCGCGACGGAGCGAAGGGTCGATCCGGAGGACGATCCGAAGGCATTCGAGCCCGAGCTCGAAGTGGAGTACAAGGAGGCGATGCGGGCGCTGGAGTCGAGCCACCGAAGAGAGGTCAGCCGGATCTACGGTCACCACGCGACCCGCGCGAACGCCGCGGAGCTCGAGCTGCTCGAGTCCGATCTCTTCTCCGAGGGCACCTGGATGCGATTCGGACTCGAGCGGCGCGACCTCGTGGCGGTCGGCGCGGTCGGAGGTGCGACGACCGGTGGTGTGCTCGACGTCGCGCTCGGGGGGGCATCGTTCCTGGCCGGGGCCCTCGCCGGCGCCGCGATCGGCGGGGCGCTCGGATTCTTTGGTGCGGGTCGCCTGGCGGAGCTGCGCGTCGTCGATCGGCCGATGGGGGGACGGCTGGCCCGCTACGGTCCGTCGAAGAATCCGAATTTCCCCTTCGTTCTGCTCGGTCGGGCCCGCTATCACGCGGGGCTGCTCGCGGCGCGGACCCACGCAATGCGCGACGTGCTGGAGCTCGACGTCGATCTCGCGGAGCGCTTGCCGCTCGATCAGGTGACGCGCCGCAGGCTGGCCGGTCTCTTCGCCACGCTCCGCAAGCGCGGGCTTGCCAGCACGCGGGGTCGCGAGGCGCTCGGCGAGCTCGGCCGGCTGACGGCGACGCTCCTGCAGGCGGACGAGACTCGGATCGAGCGCGAGCGATCCGACGGCGCGCGGCGGGAATCGGCCTGAGCCACGCCCAGCGCGACCGCCGATCAAGCGAGCCGACGGGTCGGCCGATCTCGGCCTGAGTCAGGACGCTCGCGAGCCGATCGGATCGCGATATCGTCTCGTTCGGCAAGCCGAGAACTGGTCCTACGCTGTATGGAGTGATGCCCATGTCCGCATCCGCCCGGTCGAGGTCGAATCCCGCGACTCGCGAGCCGGTACGTGGAACGAATCCGGCGCCCGGAGGAGCCGCCACCTCTCTCGATACGGGCGAGCCGGCTACGACCGGGCCAGGCGAGGTACCGACGCGCCACGCTCGCCTGCTGGCATGGGTCGACGAGATCTCGCGGCTCACCGAGGCCGAGCGGGTCGAGTGGTGCGACGGCTCGCAGGCCGAATACGACCGGATGTTCGAGTCGATGCTCGCGACGGGCACGGCGGAGCGACTCGACGACGCGACACGCCCGAATAGCTACCTCGTCCGCTCGGATCCCGAGGACGTCGCGCGCGTCGAGGACCGCACCTTCATCTGCTCGAGAGACGAAGCCGATGCGGGACCGACCAACAACTGGTGCGATCCCGATGAGATGCGCGCCCGGTTGACCGATCTGTTTCGCGGTTCGATGCGCGGGCGAACGCTCTACGTGATCCCCTTCAGCATGGGCCCGATCGGCTCGCCGATCGCGCATATCGGGGTGCAGCTCTCCGACAGTCCCTATGTCGTCGCGAACATGCGGATCATGACGCGGATGGGAAGCCGCGTCCTGGAAGCGTTGGGCGAGGATGGCGACTTCGTGCCCTGTCTGCACAGCGTCGGTGCTCCGCTCGAGCCCGGCGAGCCGGACGTCGCGTGGCCCTGCGACGACGAGAACAAGTACATCGTGCATTTTCCCGAGAGCCGCGAGATCTGGAGCTACGGCTCGGGCTATGGCGGAAACGCGCTGCTCGGAAAGAAATGCTTCGCGCTACGGATCGCGTCGGCCATGGCGCGCGACGAGGGCTGGCTCGCGGAGCACATGTTGATCCTGAAGCTCACTTCTCCGGCGGGGGACTCGCGCTACGTCGCGGCGGCGTTCCCGAGTGCCTGCGGCAAGACGAACCTGGCCATGATGGAGCCGGTGCTCGACGGTTGGACGATCGAGACGGTCGGTGACGATATCTGCTGGATGAAGTTCGGAGACGATGGGAGGCTCTACGCGATCAATCCCGAGGCGGGCTTCTTCGGTGTCGCGCCCGGCACGAGCAAGCGCTCGAATCCGAACGCGATGCGGGGGCTCGATCGCAACTGCATCTTCACGAACGTGGCGCGCACGGACGCGGGTGACGTCTGGTGGGAGGACATGAGCGATCCGCCCGACCATCTGATCGACTGGCGCGGGAACGACTGGACGCCTGCGAGTGGAACCGCAGCGGCGCACCCGAACGCGCGCTTCACGGCGCCCGCGAGTCAATGTCCCGTGATCGCGCCGGATTGGGAGAATCCGGACGGGGTCCCGATCAGCGCGATCCTCTTCGGCGGTCGCCGCGCGACCGTCGTACCGCTCGTTCACGAAGCGCGCGACTGGAATCATGGCACGTTCCTCGGTTCGATCATCTCGAGCGAGAAGACGGCGGCGGCGGCGGGCAAGGTCGGCGAGCTGCGTCGTGATCCAATGGCCATGCTGCCCTTCTGCGGGTACAACATGGCCGACTACTGGGCGCATTGGCTCGAGATCGGCGAGCGTCGCGGCGCTCGGCTCCCGCGCATCTTCTACGTCAACTGGTTTCGCAAGGACGGCGACGGTCGATTCCTCTGGCCCGGCTTCTGCGAGAACAGCCGCGTACTGAAATGGATCTACCAGCGCTGTGCCGAGAAGGTTTCGGGGATCGATACGCCGATCGGCACGCTGCCTGCACCGGGCGAGCTCGATCTCGAGGGACTCGAGCTGACTGCCGACGCGATCGAGACGCTCACGCGGGTCGATATCGAGGGCTGGCTAGGCGAGATTCCGAAGATTCGCGAGTTCTACGCGCAGTTCGGCGAGCGCATGCCGCAGGGTCTGGTTGCGGAGCTCGACGGACTCGAGTCGCGTCTGCGCGAAGCGTCCAGCCGCTAGAAGACGACGACCGACGGGGTCGTTCGAACGCGCGGCTCAGTCCTCCCACGCGGGCGCGACGATCTGGCCCGCGTGCGCCATCGCGACCGCTTCGGCCGCCTGCACCTCGACGTAGCCCTGGCTGCTCGTCGGGTTGAGCCCGTCGCTCGCCTCCATCGACGCGTCCGCCGGGTTGTAGAGCGAGGCCGGTAGGTCGAAGAGCCGCTGGAAGAAGAGGTTGCCCTTGTAGAGCCCGAACTCCACTCGTCCGGTCGCATTCGCGGCCATCACGTCGATCGCGGCGAGGGCAGCCCGCGGCGCGGGGTCGAAGAGTCTGCCGTCGTAGATATGATCGGAGACGAGCGACGACAGCTGCCGGAAGAGGGCGGTCGCGCGTCGATCGAGCACGGCCTGGTAGACGGCGGCGAGTCCGCTGCCGAGCAGCTCCATCCCCGGCGCCTCGTAGACACCGCGGCTCTTGGTTCCGATGATGCGGTTCTCCAGTGCATTCGAGATGCCGATTCCGTTCCGGCCGGCGACCTGGTTCGCCTCGACGAGCAGATCGTGCGGGCCGAGGCTCTTGCCGTTCAGCTCGACGCAGGCGCCCTTCTCGAAACGAAGCTCGACGGTCTCGACCTGGTCGGGCGCGTCCTGCGGCCACACGCCCATCGTCGGCTCGACGATCGTGGCCGGCGTCTCGAGTGACTCCAGGTCTTCGGCTTCGTGCGAGAGTCCCGCGAGATTCGCGTCGGTCGAGTAGCGCTTGGCGGGACCGGTCGACGCCTCGATTCCCTTGTCGCGCAGATAGGCGGCCATCTCCTTGCGCCCCGGGAATTGCGCGAGTAGCTCGGGGTCACGCCAGGCCGCGTAGACCTTCATGTCGGGCGCGAGCACGTTCGTGTAGCGCTCGAATCGGAGCTGATCGTTTCCGCGCCCGGTCGCGCCATGGGCGAGAACCGTGCAGCCCTCGGCACGCATTGCGTCGAGCAGCCCGTGGACCGTGACGGCGCGAGCAATCCCCGTCGTATTCCAATAGCCGCCGTCGTAGCGAGCCTGCGCCTTGACGACGAGCATGGCGGCCTTCGCCATCGCCTCCTTCAGGTCGACGATGCGCGTCTCGGACCCTGTCGGCGCCATTCGCCGTGGGATGTCCCCGATGTCGTCCTCGTCGGGCTGCGCGAGATCGGCCGTGAACCCCACGACGTCGAGGCCCGCTTCGACCAGCCGCGCCGTGACCGACTTGCTGTCGAGCCCCCCCGAGACACAGATTCCAATCTTCTCGCCTTCGAGATCCCCGATCCGCATGCCGTTTCCCTGCCGTGATTCCGATCGCGCGGGACGATAGCAAGTGCGTGCGTCGTCAGACCGTCGGCCAGGACCAGGCGGTCTCGCCGGTCATGCGGCGCGATCATGCCACCTCATTTGCCGGCCAGGCTCGCCTTCAGCATCTCGAAGCTCGCCCGCGCGCGTTCGGGCTCGAAGGTGTCCGGGTCTTCGACGGCGGAGAGGAGCTTTGCGAGCGCGCCCCGCTCGAGCGCGTCGTAGCCGGCGTCGTCGATCAGGCCGGCGGCATAATAGCCGTAGACGATGCTCTGGAGGGCCATCGCCGCCTGCTCCGAGCCGGCATAGTCGGCGTAGTCGCCGCCGACGGCGTCGTTCAGGATGTTCTTCGAGAGTGAGCGCAGCACGCCAGCGTCGATCTTCCATTTCTCGAGCTTGGGCAGCAGGGTGGCGATATTCGCGCGAATCGCGCGGGCGATCTGCGGCGTGCTGCCGCGCCCCTCGCTCGCGGCCTGATGGAGCGTGCGCAGGTCCTTGCGCAGCTGCCCGGCGGCAGCCGCGTCGACGATCTCAAGCGCCTGGATCAGCATCAGGAAGTTCGCGTCGTTCAGTCGCGCCACGCCGGGCCCGAGACCGGTGCTCTTGCGCCGTCGCCAGCGACGCTGCTTGTCGATCGGGTGGTGACAGGCGTGGCAGTCATAGAGAACGAACTCCGGAAACAGACCCAGGCGATTGCGATCGGGATCGAGCATCGCGTCGAGCACCTCGTCGACTGCGACCGCCTGCCCGATCGCCCAGAGCTTCACGTCGTTCGGCGCCTGCTTGCCGCGGGCCGTGTAGTCGTCGTCGGGCTCCCAGTGATAGGGCTGGAGGATCGAGAAGAGCGCGAGCTCGAAGCTCTGGCGCGGATGACCGGCCCCCATCAGGCGATGGTCGACGAACTTCTTCCGGTCGCCGAAGTGGCAGGAGAGACAGAGCCGCGCGCGCGCGACCGGGTCGTCGGTCGGGTAGAGACCCAGCTCGAGGTTCTTTTCGTGCGAGCTGCCCGAATCGTGCGAACGCAGGTAGCGCTCGGCCCCGCCGTGGCAGGCTTCGCAACCGACGCCGTCGTCGATTCGGAACGCGTTGTTCTCCGTTCGACGCTTCTTCGGCGGGGGATTGTCGGCATGACAATCGAGGCAGAGCGAATCCTCGTGTGGCTTCCGATTGCGCCCCAGATTGCGCGAGATGCGCTGGGAATCCTCATTGAGCAGGATCTTGTACGCGCGCGTATGGTGGCGATCCTGCTCGACCCAGATCGAGTACTCGTTCTGCATGACGTTTCGATCGTTGCGCGGGGCGGCGGAGCCGTGGCAGGTGCTGCCGTCGCAGCTCGAGACACCTTCGTGCTTTTCGGGCGCGTATTGCGGGAGGATCGGGGCGTCGGCGAGGGTGGTGGTCGCCGGGCAGACGACCAGGAGGGCCAGCGCGAGACGTCCGAAACCGTGTTGCAGGCGCCTCGTGTCGTCTCGCTCGCTCCACCCCCGTCCTGCACTCATCGAGTCCCCTTCACGAGCTCGTCCCGTTCGGTCGCGGTTCGGGTTGATCGCCCTCTGCGGAGGTGGTCGATCGGTGGTCGACACGTCGCCGATTCCGTCTCGATTCCGCTCGAGCGTGACGGCGCGACGGTCGAGCTCTGGAATGGTACCGCCGTACCCTGAGTGTGCTGGCGCAAACCAGCGTGTGTTCGTTCCGCGTGCGCGGTAGACTCGAGCCGGCCAGACTCGGGATTTCGCTCTCGACGCTTCGGCGATCTTCGACTTCGAGCCAGACGAGGAATCGATGGGACTGATCCGATCCGATCGCGTGCGCAGGGGACGCTCTGCGGGAGGCGCTCGCCAGCAAGCGGCGCGCCGGTCGGTGCGCCGAGTGCGGCTCGCGGCAGCCTCGTGTCTGCTCTGCGTCCTCGTCTTGCCGCTATTCCCGCTTCGCAGCGGTGCGCTCGCCGAGGCCGAGCCGCCCGCGTTGCCGCGCTCGCCGCGACCCGCCGACGCGACGCTCTACTTCATCTCGCCGAGTGACGGAGAGCGCGTGTCCTCGCCGGTCGTCGTCCGCTTCGGTCTCGGCGGAATGGGCGTGGCTCCGTCGGGTGTCGAGAGGGAGAGCACCGGCCATCACCATCTGATCGTCGACGCGAAGCTGCCCCCGCTCGGACTCCCGGTCCCCAAGAGCGAGCACTACCGACATTTCGGCGGTGGCCAGACCGAAGCGACGATCGAGCTCCCGCCCGGCCGCCACACGCTCCAGCTGCTGCTCGGCGATCATCTGCATATTCCGCACGATCCGCCGGTCGTGTCCGAGCGCATCACGATCGAGGTCGTCGCGCAGGAGGTCACGGAGGACGCCGCGGGATCTCGCTGATCCTGCGAGTGAGAAACCACCAGCTCCGAGGCCGGAAGCGCGGCGACTCCGACTTCATCGAGCGGCCCGGCAGGCCGATAGAGAACCGGGCAACGCTTCGGAGGCCGACGCTCCATGCCGAATCACGACGGACGCGACGGCGCGAGTCGAGACGATACCGACGAGACGGGTCGCGGCGCCGACGGCTCCTCCGATGCCACCGCCATGACCGAGCTCGACGCCGACCGCGAACCGTCGGACCGGGGCGATCTGCCGCGCGACGCGGCGGCAGCGGCGGATTCGTCGCAGACGCCGCTGGCCGAGGCGGAGACACGCGTCGTCGTCGACGACGGCGACGAAGCCGATGACGAGGACCGCACCCAGCTCGTGACGCGTGTCGGGACGGTTGCCGCCTCGGCCGGTGTGTCGGCCGACGCCGCAATCAAGGCGACCCGCGTACTCGACCCGACGCGTTCGCCCGATCGGACGGACGTCCTCGGATCGGCGGGAGCGGCTGCGGTCGATCCCGAGTCGCCGCCCGAGACGCGCGTGCTGTCCGAGGTCGACAAGACCGCACCGCCTGCCGTCGAGGCCGAGACGCTCGTCGACGAGTCGGCGGCCGAGCCCCGCCCCGCACCGCGCGCCGCGCCCGCCGCATCGCCCGTGGCGCCGATCGACGCCGAGCGGGGGCTCGCACCCGGCACCGTGCTCTTCGGCGAATACGAGGTCGTCAACGTCCTGGGTGTCGGGGGAATGGGTGAGGTCTATCGCGCTCGCCACCGCAGGCTCGACGAGCACCGCGCGATCAAGGTGATGCACGCCGAGCTGTCGAAGAAGAAGGGCGCGAGCGAGTTCTTCTATCGCGAAGCGAAGGCCTTGCTCGCCGTGCGCCATCCCGCGGTCGTGCATTGCCATGATCTGCTCTCCGACGACGCCGGCCGCGTCTATCTGATCATGGAGATGATCGAGGGGATACCGCTCTCGAAGAAGATGAACGATGGACCGCTCTCGCCCGACGATGTCGCGATTCTCGGTGCGCGCGTCGCCCACGGTCTGAGTGCGGCCCATCGCAAGGGTGTGATCCATCGCGACCTCTCGCCCGACAACATCGTGCTGCCGAACGGGCGGGTGCAGGAAGCGAAGATCATCGACTTCGGGATCGCCAAGCTCCTCGAGGAGGGTGAGGGGACGATCGTCGATGGCTTCAAGGGCAAGCTCTCGTATGCGTCGCCCGAGCAGCTCGGCTTCTTCGGCGGCAAGATCGACGGGCGTTCGGATTTCTACTCCCTCGGTCTCGTGCTGGTCGCCGCGGCGCTGGGGCGACCGATGGCGATGGGTACGACCGTCATGGAGGCGGTCGACGCGCGGCGCAACTTCGATGGTCTGCCCGACGCGATTCCCGTCGGCCTTCGCTCCGCGATCCAGCCGCTGCTCGCGCTCGAGCCGAAGGACCGGCCGAAATACGTCGACCGCCTCTTCGTCGTGCCGGGCGGCTTCGATCCCTTGACGGACTCGGGTCCGGTTGCGGCGCCCCGATCCTCTGCGGGGCGCTCGGGCTCCTCGACTCGAATGCCGGCGATTCCCGCTGCACTCGCCGCGGCGGCCGTCGTCCTGGCGCTCGTCGGCGGGCTCTACATCAGTGGTGTCCTCGGGGGCCGAGTGACCCTTCGTGAGTCACAGACCGCCGCGGCTCCTTCGTCGCCGTCGGTGGCTGACGCTTCGCGCGTTGCGTCGGATGGTGGCGATTCGGCCGGCGCCGGGGCGGCGGCGGCGCTCGTCTCGCGTCGCGCGGGCGAGTCCGGCTCCGACCTCGCAGCCGGTGCTGCGGCCGCAGCCGCAGGGGACGGGGCGGGGATCGCAGCGACCGCGGCGGCCGCTGCGCCTTCGCCGGAGCGCAAGGTCGAGGCGCTTCCGGCCGACGCGACGAAGGTCGCCGCGAAGCCGAAGCCGCGTCGGCTGCGCGCGTCCGATCGCTTGAAGATCATCGGGCTGATCAACAACGCCAAGCTCGCCCTCGAAGAGAGTCGACTCATGACGCCGGCGGGCGACAACGCCTATGACCGCTATCGACGCGTGCTCGCGCTCGACCCGAGCAATGTCCGCGCCAAGCGGGGTCTTCGGGAGATAGCGTCGCGCTATCTGGGCATGGCGAATCGCGCCGTCGACAAGGGCGACCTCGAAGGAGCGCGACGATTCGTCGACCGCGCGAAGCGGGCCGACGCCGGTCATCCGGAGATCGCGAGCGTCGAGGGCCGATTGTCGCGCTAGGCGTGGCGACCGGATCCGGCCGCCTCGCCGCGGGACGAGCGGCTTCGGTGTCGCAGACCCCACAGAGACGGCAGGGGCCCGAGTCCGATCGCCTGCGGTCGGCGCGCGCCTCGATCGCGTGCGCGCTGCCGGTCTCGCTGTTCATGCCGCTCCGTTGCCCTTCAGGCTGAGGGGTTTTTACCCGAGACGAACGGGGTGATGATCCACGCGCTTTTCTCCGCTGCCCGTTCGACGTCGCAACCCGTCGCGCTTGCCGTATTCGTGCTCGCCGCGACGGTCCTCGCCGGCGACGCGACGGCGATCCCGATCGCGCAATGGGATTTCGACGACGGGACCCTGAACGATTCGATCGGTGCCTACGACCTCACGGCGATCGGCGGCGGTCCGACGATCGCCGGTGGGATCGCGCGCTTCGGCGGAGACGATGCGACGCCCGCGTTCGCGGAGGTGACGGGCTACGGCCCGAATCCCGAGTGGACGATCGCCCTGCGGATCCGGTCGCATGCGCCGCACGACCAGGGCCAGTACCAGGGCATCTTGAGCAACAACTCCAATAGCGGTGCCCTCTATTCGTGGCAGGTCGAGAATTTCGACGGGACCTATCAGCTCCGCACCTGGAACGGCACGTTCGCGATCGGCGCGCCGAGCTCGGGCTGGGACACGCTCGTCATTCGTAAATTCGGCGGCAACGACGGCGACGTCTGGCTGAACGGTGTCCAGGTCGTCGCGAGCTTCGGTGCGAACCCGGGCGGCCTCCAGAACTTCCGCCTCGGGACGAACCGCAACACGAATCGACTCTACGGCTTCGACGCCGACTGGGTTCGTATCTGGAACTCGAGCGAGGATCCGCTCACGGTCGTGCCCGAGCCGACGCTCGCGATCCTGATCGGCCTCGGGCTGATCGGCCTGGGCTCGGGACGATCGCGCGCGCTCGGGCGCGTCGGACGCTGATCCGTCAGCCGAGGCTCGCCCGACAAGGCTTCAGAGCGTCGGGCACTCCATCGCATAACGCCGCAGGTCGATCCGCAAATTGCCCACGTCCTTGTCCTTGATCTCGCTGAGGACGATCGCGTAGGCCGCCTTGCGGGCGGCACCGATGAAGTCGCCTTCGTCGACGAAGCGTGCCGCCTCCATGACGTACTGCTCTTCGGGATTCTCGAGGAACTCGACGAGCTTGACGCCGATCTCCTTGGAGATCTTGTCGGCGAGGCCACCGTCACCCGAGAGAATCTCGATGTCGGGTGGCAGCTCCACGAAATCGGTCTCCTGGGTGAAGTTGCCGAGCTGGATGCCCTGCCGCCCCTCGTCCTGGAACTCCTGCTTCGTCTGGATCGAGTCCGTGAACAGGACGCGGCCGGAGCTGGCTTCGACGACGCGATAGGCGACGGAGATGATGCCGACCTTGCGCACGCTCGTGACCTCGATCGAGACGTCCTCGGTCACGTCGCGGGTGATCGTACGCGCCGGCTCGGGCGACTTCTTCCGCTTGCGGTCACTCAGCTCCGACCAGCGCGTATGGGCGGGATTCGTGACCGTCTCCGTTCCGGTGACGACACGGCGTGTCTCGCGTCCCGTCTTGTCCGTCGTCTCGACCTTGGCGTCGAGGATCGTGCCCTGGACGATGAAATCGGCCGTATCGAGCTCGTCGCAGCCCTCCTGCCGTTTGCACTCCTCGAGGATCCGCTCGAGCTGCTCGCGTTCGACGATGCGCACGTCGGTGGGAATCGTGCGGAAGATGTGTTGGACGACCTTAGACGAGACGGCGTCGCCGACCTTGGTCGGCGAGGTCTTGGGGTCCTCGAAGGGGTACGCCGTGAGTCCGCGCACGGCCCGACGCGCGATCTCGTCACGCGTGAGTCGGAGGCGCTGGCGGATCTTCGGCGTCGTCGGACCGAATTCCGTCAGCACGTTCAGATAGCCCCAGGCGACACCGTATTCCCCGGCCGCGTAGGCCTTTTCGTATTTCGTGTCGACGCGACTCAGGAAGGTGTCGATTCCGGGCAGGTTGGGATTGCGGTCGAGCAGGAGCTTCGAGATCACACGTGCGTCTTGATACGCCTGATAGGCGCCGCCGAGGTCGCCCGCCGAGGTCGATTCCTGGCCCATCTGCGCGAAGGCGCCGGCCATCGGTCCGGCTTCTTCGGCGAGATCGCCCTTGATCTCGCCGAAGCAGTCCGTCTTCGACAGATCGGTCAACATCTCCATCGTGCGGCTCATGCGACCCGTCTCGAGCGCGTCGTTGAAGCGCTTCAGGATGACCTTGCCGTCGACCTCGCATTTCTGCTGACGGGCGGCCTCGTCCTCCGGATTCACCTCCTGGACGATGCCCAACAGGTCCTGCGCCTTCTCGTAGTCCTCATTGCGGATCGCCTCCTCGGCTTCCTTCGAGACGTCGCGCAGGATCGCGTCGCGCTGCTGGGCGTAGCGGGCCTGCTCTGCGGAGCCCGTGCCCGAGAGTGCCGAGAGCTCCGAGAGCAGGTTGATCCGGTCGAGCACCTCGCGTTCGGGCGTCCTGGCGAGCCCCTCCTCGCGTTCGCGCACGGCGCGGCGGGTGGCTTCGAGCTCGCCCGAGAGCTCGTTGCGGAGCGTGTCGTGAACCTGTTGGTTCCAGCGCGCTACGGACGAGAGTCCACTCATCTCGCGCTCCAGCGCACCCAGCGGCAGCTTGCCGTCGACCCGCTCGACCTGGGAGAGTCGCGTGCGAACGGCAGCCGAGGCGCGTTGAGCGAGCTCACCGCCGACGATCTGGAGCTGGGTGTTTGCCTGGCGCGCCTTCTCGGAGCCGGGCTTCAAGCCGGCGATCTGGGTCGTGAGCTGGTCGAAGAGGCTCTCGAGCTCCGCCTGGCCGGCGGCCTTCGGATCGGCGGGCGCCGCCAGCTTCGGGCCCGAGCCACCGCCGCAGCCCGAGAGCGCGAGCGGGCCGATCAAGCCGACGGCGATGAGGAACGCCAGCGCGAATGTCTTGCGCGTCGAATGTCTCGTCTGCATTGGTCTTCGCATGCTCCCGCTTTAACCGTCGGTGGGTCCTGCGTGTCCAGCTCGAGCGCGGATCGCGCCCGCGGCACGTGCCCCGGCTCCACCCCGGCCTGTCCGTCCCGGAGTGCCCGTCCGACCCGCGGGCGGGTCCACCGACTCAACGAATCGGCAGCTACGGCCCGGGATTGAGCCGGATCGTGATTCGCGCCACGGGAAGCTATGGGAGAAGCCGAGATTGGTCCAACGCCGGCCGATCCACTGTGAACCTTTTCACAGTTCGACGGTCCAACTCGCCGATAGAGGGTGAGCCCGCCTCGGGCCCTAACGTTCGGATCGATTCGGGGTGGAATCGACGCGATCGCGCCTAGCAGGCACCGCGCCTGGCTCCACCCGACGGCATTGGCGATCATCTGGCGACGCGACGTTCGGGGTGAGGGGAGAGTTCGATTTGAGTCGATTCGTGATCCATGGCGGGCGACCGCTCGCGGGCGAGATCCGCGCAAGTGGCAGCAAGAATGCCGTGCTCCCGATGATCGCGGCGGCGCTCCTGACCGACGAAGAGGTCGTGCTCGAGAACGTGCCCTCGATCCGCGACGTCGACGTCATGCTCGAGATCGCACATACCGCCGGCGCCGACGTGTCGCGGCAGGGCGATCGCGTCGTGATTCGTGCGGCGAATCTCGTCGATTCGGCGTTGCCGTTCGAGCTCTGCGAGCGCGTTCGCACGTCGGTGCTCTTCGTGGCGCCGCTGCTCCATCGACTGGGTCGCGCGAAGCTGCACCCGCCCGGTGGCGACGGCATCGGCCGGCGCCGCCTCGACACGCATTTCTATGGCCTGCGCCAGCTGGGCGTCGCGGTCGACGATCGCGAGTTCGAATTCCGGGCCGACGACGGCCTCGCCAGCGCGCTCATCTTCTTCGACGAGGCGAGCGTGACGGCGACCGAACACATCATGATGGCCGCCGCATTGGCGACGGGCACGACGACGATCCTGAATGCGGCGAGCGAGCCGCACGTGATGGACCTGGCGCGTCTGCTGCTCTCGATGGGCGCCAAGATCGAGGGTCTCTACACCAATACGCTCACGATCACGGGCGTCGAGCGACTCTCCGGGGCGACCCATCGCGTCGTCTCCGATCACATCGAGGTCGGCTCCTACCTGGCTCTGGCGGCGGCAACCGGCGGCGGCATCACCGTGCACGACACGGTGCGCGGTCACTACTGGATGATGAATCGGGTCTTCGAGCGCTTCGGCCTCGCACTCGACATCAAGAGCGATCGCATCGTGCTCCCGAGTGGTCAGACGCCACGCATCCAACCCGACGCAGGGGGTGCGATTCCGCAGGTCGACGACGGTCCCTGGCCGCAATTCCCGACGGACATGATGAGCCCGTTCCTCGTCCTCGCGACCCAGAGCGAGGGGACGATCCTGTTCTTCGAGAAGATGTTCGAAGGGCGCATGTACTTCGTCGACCCGCTCGTCCAGATGGGCGCGAACGCGATCATCTGCGATCCCCATCGCGTGATCATCTCGGGTCCCTCCCGGCTCCACGGCCAGACCGTTCGCAGTCCGGATATTCGTGCCGGCATGGCCATGATCATCGCCGCGCTCTGCGCGACGCGACGCCCCTGCGTCGTGCAGAACGCGGAGATCGTCGATCGCGGCTACGAGCGCGTGGAGGAGAAGCTGCGTGCGATCGGGGCCGACATCGAGCGCGAGAGCGAGTGAAGCGCCGGCCAGGCGAGGTCCGTAGCGCACGTTTCTCCCCTCGGGGTAAGAGACGCCCGGCTGCGACACCGCTTCGTCCCGACGATTTCGAGGAAAGCGGGTCAGTCTCGGGCGGAACCCCGAACGTGATGCACGTCGCGCGCGCTACTCTCCCACCTAGCAATCCAGTCCCCCAGCTCGAATTCCCGCGCCCCCGCCCGATCGCAGGGCCCGGCCCGATGGAGTTGGATGTGGAGGCGGCGTGACGCCGACCCACGAATCCGGAACACATTCGCCTCGTCTCTGCCGTCATCGTCCTCGTCGGGCCGCGCGCTCGGTTCTCGTCGCCGCCGCCTTCGCATTGGCTGCCGTCGCGATGGTCCTGCCCGGAGTCTGCGCGGCCGAGGGCGATCCCGACGATGCGCTGCGCGGTCCATGGCGTTGGCTCGAGCCCGGGCTCGCCGGCATCCAGGTAACGGAATCGCTGGTCGCGGGACCCTGGCTCGAGGCGGCGATCTCGCTCGATCCGGATCGGCGACGCGAGAAGCTCGACCGACTCGAGGCGGAGCTCGTCGCGCGCGACGGATCGCTCGCGGGTGCCTGGCGCGGTCGTGCGCCGCTTCGGGCGCCGATCCTGCGCCGCGCCGCGATCGACTCCGCGCGGCTGCTCGAGGCAGCGGGTGAGCCGGCGGCGGCGGCGCGCGCTTATGCCGGCGTCGTCGATAGCGGTGAGATCGTGTTGGTCGACGTCTGGCACGGACTCGCCGTCAATCTCGCCCGCGAGGGCGACGCCCTCGCCGCCGAGCGCGCGTTCCTGCGCGGGCTCGATGCGTCGGGTCGCGCCTCGGATCAGATCCGCTTCCGCTACGACCTGGCCGGATTCCTCGCGCAGGAAGGCCGATTGATCGAGGCCCTCGCGGTCGTCGATGCGCTGATGCCGCACGCACCCGATTCGACGGCGCTCGCGGCCGCGAGCGCTTCTCTTCGCGCGTCGCTCGACGTCGCGTCGATCGATCTCACGCGGCCGCCGGGCGAGTCCGTCTGGCCCGGCGAAGAGGAGGGGCCGGGCTGGGAGGAGATCGATCCGCGCGTGGCCGCGGCGGCCGAGCAGCTTCCCGAGCCGGTCCAGACGACCCTGCTGCCGATCGCACAGCGCGTGGCCGAGGAGCAGGGTGTTCGGCTCGCGTTCTACGGGGGGCTGGGACTCCTGTTCGCGCTGGCGGCCTTCGTGCTGCTGCGCCAACGCGGTGACGTCGCCGTCGCGATCGAATACCCGGAAGAGCTGCGCGGCGTCTTTCGCGTTCGCCTGCGAGACGGGCGTCGGCCCGTGCCGGATCCGACCTCCGAGGCCCAGCTGCTGAAGGGCGGAGCCTCGCGCCGCAAGGATCATCACATGGTCTCGCGAGAGACCCAGTTCCAGCGGCTCTTCACGGGTCGCTACCACGTCACGATCGACGGTCTCCTGCTCGACCCGAACAGTGAAGAGATCCTGGGCAAGATCCGGGAGGACAAGGTGGTCCGCGTTCGCCACCGCCGAACGGTGCGCATCGAGTTCGACGCCTGTCCCGCGAGCTGCCCCGTCGATCTCCAGATGGTCTGGGGCGATCGGCCGGCGCAGGAGGCGCAGGTAACCGTGCCCGGCTTCATCGACAAGCCACGCTCGGCAACCGGCGGCGCGATTCGATTGATGTTGCCGAAGGGCGACTATCGCCTGATCGTCGGCTGTGGCGATCGCGTCTTCGATCAGGCGCTCTCGGTCACGAGCTTCAGGCCGACCAAGGTCGAGATCGACGTGCTCGAAGCGGATTCGGTCTTCAAGGGCTGCCCGCCGGCGGTCGAGCACTATCTGCGCGGCGATCTGCCGGCGGTCGCGAAGGCGCTCGAGCGCGATGGGCAGTCGCAGCTCGGCTTTCGCATGCTGGCGGCGAAGCACGAGGGCGAGGGCGAGATCGCACGTGCGGCCGACTTCTACGAGTCTGCCGGCGACATGGCCGCTGCCGCACGACTGCGTCTCGAGCAGGGAGACCTGACACGCGCCGCGGCGCTCTTCGAGCAGGCCGATGACTGGCTCGCTGCGGCCGAGGCCCATCGCGGTGCAGGTCAGATCCTGAACGCCGGCGAATGCTACGAACGCGCACTCGCCTACGAGCAGGCGATCGACTGCTATCGCGAATCGGGCGCGATCGACCGTTGGCTGACGGCGCTCGAGCGCTACGGCGAGGTCTTTCCCGCCGCCAAGGTCGCGCTCGATCACGACCAGCGGCCGCGCGCGATCCGCCTGCTCCAGCGCGTCGAGCCGACCGACCCGGATTTTCGGGAATCCTGCGCCCTGCTGGCCGAGGCTTTCGAGACCGAGGGCCATTACGACCTCGCGGCCGGCAAGCTCGACGAGCATATCGCCACCTTCCGGCCGGCCTTCGCAACCGCCGAGACCTACTCGCGACTGGCCGAGCTCTGGGAGCTGGCCGGTCAGCACGAGCGCGCACTCGACGTGCTCGAGGACCTGCGCCGCCGCGAGCCGACCTTCCCTAACATCGCCGCGCGAATCGAGTCGCTCCGCAAGCAACGCAGCGCCGCCGGTCACCTCTACAGCCAGGCGGGCGGACGCGTGGGCGACGGCGGGACGACGGCCTTCGTCGGCGACGTCCGCTACGACCTGCTCGAAGAGATCGGGCGCGGCGGCATGGGCGTCGTCTATCGCGCGCGCGATACTCGGCTCGATCGGATCGTCGCGTTGAAGCGTCTGCCGGAGGGGCTGCGGCGTCATCACCCGCGCGCCCTGCAGTTCTTCCTGCGTGAGGCCCAGTCGGCGGCGCGGCTGAATCATCCGAATATCGTGACCGTCTACGATGCCGACCAGCAGGACGGTCAGTTCTTCATCACGATGGAGCTGCTCGAGGGGCAGCCGCTCCAGACGATCCTGCGCGAGCGCGGACAGATGTCGCCGGCGAACGTCGTCGGGGTCGCTCGGCAGGCGTGTCGCGGCCTCGAATACGCGCACGCACAGGGCATCATCCATCGCGACGTCAAGACGGCGAATCTCTTCGTCACGACCGAGCGCGTCGTCAAGATCATGGATTTCGGACTCGCCAAGGTGCTCGAGGAGGTCAAGGGCGCGACGACGCTCGTGAGCGGCACGCCCTACTACATGTCGCCCGAGCAGGTGCTGGGGCAGGACGTCGACCACCGCTCGGATCTCTACTCACTCGGCATCACGCTCTTCGAGCTCGCGACCGGCGCCGTCCCCTTCGACGTGGGCGAGGTCGCCTATCATCATCGACATACGCCGGTTCCCGATCCGCGATCGCTGCGTCCCGAGCTATCCGACGCGCTCGCGGAGTTCATCCTGCGTCTGCTCGAGAAGGATCCCGCCGACCGCTTCCAGAGCGCCTCTCGGGTGCTCGCAGAGCTGGTCGCACTCGCGGCGCTCGTCGCGGTCGAGGATCAGGCCGGCGCCAGGGACCTGGCGGCAGACGAGGCGCCGAGCCGGTCGGACGACGACGCGGATCACGCGTCGACCGGGGATCCCTCCACGACGACGACCGCGCGCTCGGACCTAGCGACCTAGCATCGCGATTGGGGAGTTCGCGCGAGGGTCGAGCAGAAACGGGGAGCGAAGGGTCGGCGAGATCGGGATTCGGTACGTTCGCCGAACTATCGAATCGCGGAAGTGCTGAATTCGGCTTTCTGAGGCCCCGTCAATAGCGATCTCTGTGAGTCGTGTCACTTCCAGGCGGTGGCGATTCCTTCATCCTGCGCGCCGATGAACGCGCCCACCCGACTCGATTCATCCGTCCAAACGCTCGAAGACGCACGCGTCGATGCCCGCCAGGCGGCACATCGTTATTCGCGATCCGGATTCGGTCTGCCGTGCGAAGCCGATCCCGCGGAACGGACTGCCGAGGCGCTCGACGAGCGAGCGGCAATGGATGCCGCGGCCGCGATCATCACGGGAATCGAGCTCGACGAGGAGGCCGCATCGCGCGAGCCATTCGAGCACGGCGACGGGCCCCGATTCGAAGCATGTGACTCCGAGTCCGAGCAGGATTCGGACGCTGCCTCGGAGAAGATCGACGAGCTCGACGTGCTGACCGATCGTTATGCCCATCGGGTCCGTTATTTCGCCCATCGAGTAGAACGACGTTTTGGTCTCGCGCCCCTGTGGCGCGACGATCTGGTGTCGGCCGGCTATTGGGGACTCCTGAAAGCCCTGCGAAACCGGCGTGCGGATGCCCACGAGCACGAGCTCTCGGCCTACGTCTCGCGCCGGGTCGAGGGTGCCGTGATCGACGAGGCGCGGCAGATCCTGACGCGACATTCCAATCAGTCGCAGCTCGACCCGTGTGATCTCGACGAGGGCGCCGGAGGCGGCGAGGCGTCCGCAGACGAGTGGTCGCGTGCCCATGCGCCCGAGAGCCCCGAGGTGCATGCCGATCGAATGGCGCGCTGGCGGATGGTCGAGGAGACCTTCGACCGGCTCGATGACGGCCACGGACAGCTCCTGATCGCCTACGCGTCTGGGCGCTCGCTGGCGGAGCTGGCCAGGCAGGACGGTGCGAGCCCGGCTCGGCTCCAGAGTCGCATGACGCGAATCGCCCGCCAGGTGCGCGCGCGCGCCCCCGAGCTGCGCCGGATCCTGCGCTACGAAATCTGAGCCGGCCGACTCCGGCCGACTCCGGCGGACCCCGGCCGCCTGAGCCGATTCCAGGGAAGACCGAGGACGACCTCGGAATCCCTCGAAATCGCGTGGGATTTCGGGTGTGCCGCCGGATCGAGCACGCGTGTCGTCCAGCGCTCCGGGCGGCCGGCGAGCGGCGGGGTCGAAGGCCCGGCGCCGGGGTCGTACCATGCCGACCTCTGGTGGGTGCCAGCCGGCCCAACGCCCGTTCTTCGTTCGCAGACGCGCCGGGTGGTGCGGCTGTGCAAGGCGGCGGCTGGCTGACCGACGCCGGCAAGGAGTGAACGCGTGTCTGAGAGTACGAGTGGGCGGCCGATCATCATCGCCGCCGTCCTGGTCAGCTTCGCCATCATCGCCGGGAGCTTCTTCGTCGCGAGCTCGCTCGATCGCACGACGAAGCAGATCGAGCTGGCGACCGAGGCCCTCGCAGAGCTCGAGCTCGCCGCGCCGGGTCCGCCCTCACGTCCACCGCGCAGAAATCGGCCCGACGACACCAAGCAGTACGACGTCGATCTGGGAGATGCGCCGATCAAGGGACCCGAGAGCGCCCCGGTCACGATCGTCGAATGGTCGGATTTCCAATGTCCCTTCTGCAAGCGGGTGACGCCAACGCTCGCGCAGATCGAGAAGGAATACGGCGACAAGGTCCGCTTCGCGTTCAAGCATCTGCCGCTCTCCATCCACGCGCAGGCGCCCCAGGCACACGCCGCCGCCGAAGCTGCCCATCGCCAGGGACGTTTCTGGGAGATGCACGACAGGATCTTCGCGAATCAGCGCGACCTGAGCGTGGCGACGCTCGAGGGCTATGCGAGGGAGATCGGGCTCGACATGGAGCAGTATCGCCGCGACGTGCAATCACCCGACGTGAAGAAGAAGGTCGATGCCGATCTGCAGCAGGCGAGCAAGCTCGGCGTGAGCGGGACGCCGGCCTTTTTCATCAATGGTCGCTTTCTGTCCGGCGCCCAGCCCTTCGCCAAGTTCAAACAGAAGATCGACGAGGTGCTCGAGAAGAGCTCCTGAGGGGCGTCGGGTCCGCTTCGATGGGGGCTCGAGGTCGCGCGTCCACGCGCGCTCCTGCGGAGAAGCCGTCTCGTCCGGCAACGCGGCTTCGCGCGATCGTCTTCGATCTCTTCGACACGCTCGTCGATCAGAACCACCATTTGCTCGCACCCGTGGTGTCGAACGGGCGGCGCGTCGGTGCCACGACGCCCGCGCTTCACGATCTGGCCGTACGCGACTTCGGCCTCGATCTGTCGCTCGACGCCTTCGCCGATCGGTTGGCAGAGGTCGACGCCGAGCTGCGCGTCGAGACCTGGGACCAGGGACTCGAGATGTCGACGCTCGACCGATTCGCCGCGCTCGCCGTGCGACTGGGCTGCAGCGATCCGACGGCGTTCGCGCGAGCGGCAACCGCGACGCACATGGATCGGCTTCGGGCCGCGACGAGCGTACCGCCCCATCACGAAGCGGTGCTGACATCGCTCGCGATCGACTATCGGCTCGGCCTGTGTTCGAATTTCACGCACGCCGAGACGGTGCGAGCGGTCCTGCGCGACGCCGGCTTCGATTCCCATCTCGACGCGGTCGTCGTCTCCGACGAGATCGGGATCCGAAAACCCAGGCGGGAGATCTTCGAAGCGATCGCGCACGCGCTCGACGTCCGACCGCACGAGATCCTACACGTCGGCGACAATCTGGTGGCCGACATCCAGGGTGCGGCGCAGCTCGGCATGCGAACCGTCTGGCTGACCCGCCAGGTCGCCGATCCGGAGGTCGCACTCGCACGCCATACCGGCCCGCGGCCCGATTTCGCGCTGGACGACCTGCTCGATCTGCCGGTGCTCGTGGCGCGCCTGGCGAGCTGATGCGTCAGTCACGGCCCGAATCGAAGGCGTCGCGACTAGGCTCAGTGGATCGAGCCGGGTTGGATCAGCTGAAACAGGCCGACTTCGGCCTCGAATTCCGTGCCGTCCGCGCGTTGCATGTCGAATGTGCCGGCCATCGAGCCGAAGGGCGTCGGCAAGGGACAGCCCGACGTATATTCGAAGCCCTGACCCGGCTCGAGGACCGGCTGCTCGCCGACGACGCCGGGTCCATGGACCTCTTCCGTGTGGCCCGTGCCGTCGACGATCGTCCAGTGCCGGTTACGCAGCTGGACGACGCTGTCGCTCTCGTTCGAGATGCGGATCGTGTAGAGGAAGAACCAGCGACTCGAGGGGGGGCTGCTGTGTTCGGGGGAGTAGCGCGCGCGCACGAGAACCCGCACGCCGCCGGTCTCGGCCTCGGAGCCGGTTTCGAAGAGATCGGAATCGCTCACGGCGCCGATTCTAGCATTCGCGCCTCGCGCGATTGCCGTCGCGGCTCGCGATGAACTGTCTGCTGATCGAGCCCCATGAGATCGAAGCGGACTCCCGACGCGTACGACTCTCGGGTCGTCGCCGACGCCACGCGCGCGAGATCCTGCGGGCGGCGGTCGGCGACACGCTTCGCGTGGGACTCGTCGGGGGCCGACTCGGCGTGGGCCGCGTCGTGGGGCTCGACCCCGAGGTGCTCGAGCTCGACGTCACGTTCGTCGATCCGCCGCCAGCCAAGCGGCCCGTCTGTCTCGTTCTCGCGCTACCCCGCCCGCCCGTGTTCCGGCGACTCCTGGCTACGGTCGCCAGCCTCGGCGTCGAACGGCTCCTGATCGTCGCGACGGCGCGGACCGAGAAGAGCTTCTGGCAGAGTCATGCTACCTCGGCCGACGCGATTCGCGAGCGACTACTGCTCGGCCTCGAGCAGGCCCGCGACACCGTCGTGCCGGAGGTCACGCTCCACCGCTACTTCGAGCCGCTCGTCGAGCAGGTGCTTCCGTCGTGGGTCGCGGGTCGAAGCGCGTTCGTGGCGCATCCGGGCGCGGCGTCGGTCTGTCCGCACGCCGTCGAGGGGCCGATCACACTCTTCGTCGGACCCGAAGGCGGCCTCGTCGACTACGAGATCGAGCGCCTCACGGGAATCGGATTCGAGGCGGTCTCGCTCGGCTCGCGTGCGATTCGGGTCGAGCCGGTCGTTCCGATGCTGCTCGGCCGACTCTCGTGACCCGGCATGACATGGACGGCCGGATCAGCCGAACCGCTCGTCGCGGATGACCGGCTCGTGATGCTGGTCGAGATCGCGCGCGGCTGAGCCTCCCGATCTTCCCTGGCCGGCTCGACGCCGAACGCGACCAGTCCGAAGTGGATGACCATCAGGACGGCGTAGACGACGAGCGAAGCGTACAGGCCGAGACGCGCGAAGCGGAAATTCTTGTGCACGAGCAGCAGCAGCAGCCAGGCGCCGACGACGAGGCATTTCTGGATCAGGAACGCCGAGGGGCCGATGTCGAGAAAGAAGTCCATCACCGGATTCGCTTCGCGGCCGCCACGCTCGAGCCACAACATGGTGAAGAAGGCATCAGCCACGTTCAGCAGGAAGACCGTGAGCAGCAACGCGACGTCCCGCTTCGAGTAGCGATCGACGTAGTTCGAGTGGTCCGCGCCGCGGCGACCGTGGACGCGTCGGTGTGGCTCGAATCGATTGCGGAAGAGTCGAGTCGGTCTACTGCGGCGATCCTGCCGCCGGCGATCGCGGCCATCCCAATCACCGTCCCACTGCTCCGCGTCAGGCGTGTATTGCGTCGGAACCGTAGAGTCGGTCCCGTCGTCGGCTGCGTTGCGGCTCGATTGCACGCGAACTGCTCCCCAGCCGTTGCGATTGGACGGCTTCACCCGTCCCGTATCGGAACGAAGGGCGATAAAGGTGAGGCTCGATCCCTGCGCCCTCAGGCGGAAAATGCGCGCAGGGCGAACCAGTAGAGGCCGAGACCGCAGAGGGCCGCAGCCGCGATCTCGCCCGTGATTCGGGAGAGTCGCGGAAGCGCGGGCACCGCGTCGAAGACGCGCCGGCCATGCGCATTGCGCGCGAGTAGGAAGAGGGGCCAGAGTACGAGCACGACCCCGATCTGACCGATCTCGACACCGAGGTTGAAGCCGAGCAGGGCCGGGACCAACCGATCGGTCGGAAGCGTCATCTCGACGAGGATGCCGGCGAATCCAAAGCCGTGGACCAGTCCGAAGGCGAAGGTCAGACTGATTCGCAGCCAGCTCGAGTCGCTGTGCGCGACGAGTGCGAAATAGCAGGTTGTGAAGACGAGCAGGCCGAAGACGGTCGTCGGGGTGAACGCGGTCGTGCCGGCCGCCGACGCCAGAGCGAGCGCCGCAAGCGCGAGCACGACGACCACCGGGACGACGTTCGGCTTGCCGCCAGCGAGCCAGCCCTTCTCGATCGCGACGAGCGCCACCGAAAATGCGATCACGGCCTCGACCGCGGCGGCGCGCGGATGGACGACTTCGAGCACTGCGAGCGCCAGCGTGAGGCTGTGCGCCAGCGTGAAGCCCGTGATCAGGCGCGCGACCTCCCCGAGCCGTCGTGCGAGCAGGAGCAGGCCGAAGACGAAGGCGAGATGGTCCCAGCCGGACAGGATGTGCTCGATGCCGAGCGCCAGGTAGTCGAGGAATCGGCTCGCGATCGGGCCGACCGCTTCGGCGCGTTCGGGCGCCATCAGCACGAATTCGGGGTCCGCTTCGGTCAACACCTTCTCGAGCACCCGACCCGGCTCGGGCGTGTCGGTCGGCCGGCGCGGCGTGTCGGCCTCCGAGCCAGCCGCTCGCGACCCCGTCGGCTCGCCGGTCCAGCGCGCTCGCGCGAAATGCATGTGCGACGGGGCGACCGCGAGCAGAAGCTGGCTGCGGATTGCGAGTCTCGCCGGCTGCGCGGGACAGCGAACGTCCCACGCGTAGCGAATCCAGCCGGGCGCATCGGGCATCCGTCGGGCCTGACCATCGGGTCGACAGACCTTCCCATCGGCCAGCATGACGAGCTCGCGGGGAAAGGCCCGGGCGGGGAGATCCGGCGCCCCGGCCGGGGCGGTTCGGCCGGCCGTGCCCGGCGGCAGTGCCTCCGGGCCGAGGCGGCTCAGCTCGAGCAGCTTCAGGCGGAGCGAGACTTGCGCACCGCTGGGCGTGATCTCCCAGCTCGAGTAGGAAACACTCCGACCGTGCGCCACCGCGCGCTCGGTCGGCAGCGCGAGCAGGGCCGGGATCAGCGACAGGAGCGCTAGGACGAATGAAGCGCTCCCCGATCGGGATTTCGTAACGGGATCGGGGCCGGGAGCAGGGTTCCCGCCCAATCGGAACGCGGTGCGGCCCATGGGTCCGGCACGGTAGCAGGTCGATTCCCCAGGGCGAACCGGCTGCCGGTCCTCGAGCGTTGTCCTTAACCGACGGGTCTGAGTCGCGAGTTCGGGGCCGAAAACGTGGGGAATCGCGTCGTGAAACGGTACTTGCGCGGTGATTTCGAAGGAAAGGGTGGCGAAGTCGATTGGGGGGTTGCGGAAAAACGAATCTGGGCTATTATCTCAAGAACTCATTCAAAAAAGCCCGCGAGCAACGAGCTCGCGGGCTTTTTTTCTTCGCTCGCGGATCGCCAGTCCCGCATCGGATGTCGGCGATCGACCGACTCGGTCTCGATCCGGTCGGCTGCCCGCCCTTCGATTCAGCGGAGAACGGACAGCTCGATCTCGCGGTAGACGTATTCCGCGGATCCCAGCGCCCCGGAGCTCGCCTCGGATCGGATCTGCAGGCTCCGGCGCTCCTCGTCGCCCTCGAAATGAGACGTCGAGCGACACCGCACCACGACCCGGAACCCGGAGAGAGCGCCTTCCGTCAGGTCGAGCGTCGTCTGCGTCGCCGGACAGTCGCCCGTGCTGCTGGTGCGGTGAAGAACCCACTCCGCTCCGCTTCGCGCAGCCCAACGGCCTCGCGCGCCCAGGATCGCCAGCGATCCGCTGGCTCGTTCGGCCGCCGCAAGGCGCAGCATCAGCGCGCCCGTCGCGCCGAGCACGACGAGCAGACCGATCGCAGCGATCAGCGCGAAGCCGCCGGCCCGCCGTCGCCGCTTCGGCGTCGTCTCGGGCGCGATGGCCCGCCCCGGACTCGGGTGCTCACGGCGCATTCTGCACCTGCACCTGCCGCAGCAGGCGAATCCGCTCCCCGCGCGCGGCCAATGCGATCTCGATCGTGACGAGCCCCGCGCGCGAGGCAGTTCCTGCGCGATAGCTGAACCGGCACGTCTCGACGCGGTCTGCACTGCGTGCGATGCGGCCGGCTGCGAGCGGACTCGTGGCACGATTCGTCGGTTGTGCGAGTGCGACCGGGTAGCCGTCGATTCGCCAGAGAGAGCCGCTCGCGGCCTCACAGAGATAGCTGACCGGCGTCTCGACCAGATAGACCCGCGCGCTCGGCGACTCGAGCCGAAACGTGTGGCTCGCGCTCAGCTGGAGCTGGTCTTCGTCCGTATCGTCGACGACCGTGATCCTCGTCGTGCTCGGGCTGATCACGGCGGGGTTTTCGTCTCGCGCCGCCTCGTTCCAGAGGTCCGCGCTCGTCGGATAGATGGCGATTCGCGTGCCGCGTGGGAGTGGCGAGCCGTAGGTGAAGGGCGAATCCGGGAGGCGGCCGAGCAGATTGAAGTGGGTATCGCCGCCGAAGGAGAGCCGATCGGTCTCGCTCGTGTGGTCGACGTCTCCGCCACCACCGACACCCGGGTTGATGCCGCCCGCCGCACGGTACCGGCCGCCCGTCGAGACGAGCAGGAATTCGAGCGCGTCGCCTGCCGCGGAGATGCGCACGCTATTCGGCAGCGCCGCGGACAGGTCGCGGATCATGCGTCGCGTCGCGAGGTCACCCAGCGCGACGAGCTCGGCGCGACGCGAGACGGCCGCATAGCCGTTCATCGGATGCTGCAGCAGATTCGCGAGGCCGACCGCCATGACGCCCGCCACCGCGATCGTCACTGTCAGCTCCATCAGCGAGAAGCCCGTTCGTCGTCGGTCCGTCTGCGCTCGGCGTGGCGTCGCCATCAGTAGTTCGTCCGATATCCGGACATCCGGACGAGACGGCCCATCGGATCGTTGACGCTCGCATCGACGCGCACGACGTCGCTCTCCCCGCTCACGGTGCCGAGGGCGGCGCTCCGATCGATCGCGATCCGCACGCGATAGGCCTCGAGACCAGCCACGGCATTTCCGTGTTGGTCCCGGGCACCCGTTTCGTCGAGACCGTCGTAGTCACACAGGTTGTCGAAGAGCGATCGGGTGGCTTCCGGCGCCGGGCAGAGCGTTCCGGTATCCGGGTCGAGGTAGGCCTTCTGCAGGATCTCCTCGAGGTAGGCATCGGCGATCGAGATCGCTTGTCGCTCGAGCATGGGATCCGCGCTGGCTCGCGTCGTCGTATCGACCACCAGGAGCACCCCCGAGAGCGAGATCGAGATGACGACGATCGCGACGACGAGCTCGATCAGGCTCAGCCCCGCCTCGCGTACGCCGGCGCGGGCGACGATCGGCCGCCGATCGCGTGTCGGCGACGTTGGTGAAGCGACTGGTCGATGCGACCCGTTTCTCTCGATCGGGGTCGCTCGTTCATGGGACATGGACGAGCCCCGTCTCGCCTACGGTGCTGAGGCGTCGCGTGCCGATCGTGATTTCGGCGTCGGTCACCACCCCTGCACTCGTCGTGGTACGCCCGAGTGCATCGAAGACGAGTGGATCGACGTCGCTCGAAACGGTGGTGCCGCTCGGCAGGCGAGCTTCGTAGGGCGCTCGGCCCGTCGTCGGGTCGCGCACCGCCTGGCTGAAGGCACCCGTTCTGCAGCCGCTTCGCCGCCGAAGCGTGTAGTGATCGGGTGCGAAATCGACGGCGACCGGGCAGCCCGAGGCACTCGCCAGCTGCGCGGCGAAACGCAGGTCCGAGAGTGCCTGACGATGGGCTCGGATCGCATCGAGTTCCGATACGGAAGAGAAGCGCGGCACCGCCACCGCGGCGAGAATGCCGAGCAGGGCGATCAGCACGACGGCTTCGACGAGCGTGAAGCCCGCCTCCCGTCGTCGTGGCGCATCGTTCTGCTCGACGGGCATGCTCGCGATGCTCGATGCTCGTATTGGCGCTCGCGCGGCCGGGGCCGTCGGATGCGACTCAGGGCACGGTGATCGTGACCTGACCGTTGCTCGTGTTGTAGGCGATCGATCGACCCGCAGAAGCCGTGTAGGCATAGGTGCAGGTCGGGGATGCGACGGACGCCTGGTATTCCTCCGAAGTGTCGGTTGCGATACCGGGCGGTCCCTGCAGGATCGTATTCCAGACTTCCATGCACTCGGCCGCCGTCACGGTTCCGTCGCCGCCGCCGGCCGCGGTGTTCTCGGGCCAGCCGGCATCGTTCAGACCGATCGTCAGGCCACCCTCGAGTGTTGCCGTATCGACGCCGGCGACGGCGCCCTGCGCGATCCAGGAGGCGTGCGCGAGATTCACTCCGCTCGCTAGCGCGCCGCCGACACCCTGGACGGCGGCGCTCTGGGCGTCTCCGGTCAAGTCGACGAAGCGCGGGAGCGCGGTCGCGGCGAGAATGCCGATGATGACGATTACCACCACGAGCTCGATGATCGTGAAGCCTCGTGTTCGCCTGCGATGCCCGATATCCATCCGAATCCCTCTCGACCCGACGCAGCTCGCGTCCGGGTCAGGTCGTGACTCCGAGGCGACGTTCGTACGCGTCGCTCCGGTCGCGTTTCACGACGTTTTCGGTCGAACCCGATCGGAGCTTTACCGTACGAGCGGAAACGACCCGGGCGCGACGACGGATTCCGGGGAAGTCCTCTTCCGGCTCCGGGATTCGCCCCAGCTAGCCCTTCGCCGCCGAAGCCATCTCCCACATCGGCAGGTAGACACCGAGCGCGAGGCAGAGTACGAGCGCACCGACGACGATCATCATGACCGGCTCGATCGCGTCTGCGAGCTTCTTCAGGTCGTAATCGACTTCGCGCTCGTAGTAGGCGGCCACTTCGGCGAGCGTGTCCTCGACGGCACCGGTCTCCTCGCCTACCGAGAGCATCTGGAGAACGAGCGGTGTGAAGAGTCCGCTCGAATAGGCAGCGGCCGTCAGCGTATCCCCCGATTCGATCTCCTCTCGAATCGCGTCGATCCGGCGACCTACGTAGTCGTTGTCGACGGCCCGCGCCGCGATCGAGAGGCATTGCGTTACGGGCAGACCGGCCCCGAGCGTGATGGCGAGTGTTCGACAGAATCGCGCGAGCAGGGCGCGATGCAGGATCCGGCCGATCTGCGGAATGCGCAGCTGGCCGCGATGCCACTCCAACCGACCCTCGGGCGTCGCGAGCCAGCGCGTGACCCACCACCAGCCGATCGACCCGAGCACGAGCGCGGCCGGCCAATAGCGCGTCGTCGCTTCGGACGTCGAGATCAAGAGCTTCGTCGCCCACGGCAGGTCGGATCCGAAGCTCTCGAAGAGCTTGGCGAAGGGCGGGATCACGAAGACGTCGATGATGCCGATCGCGACGACGATCGAGACGATCACCATGGTCGGATAACGGAGCGCGCTCTTGACGCGCTTGCGCGTCTCGTCTTCGAGCGTGAGGTAGCCGTGGAGCTGGTCGAAGGCGTCCTCGAGGCGACCCGAGCTCTCGCCGATGTGGATGATCGAAACGAACAGGTTCGAGAAGATCCGGGGGTAGCGCTGTAATACGCTCGCTAGCTCGTGCCCCTTCTCCAGCTCGTCCGCGATCTCCACGAGCACGCGTCCGAGCTCGGGGTTGCGCATCGTCTCCGCGAGCCCCCGCAAGCCTCGCGTGATCGGGACGCCGGCGCGCGTGAGTGTCGTCATCTGACGGCAGAACATGATCACGTCGGTGAGTGAGATCTTGCGGCGATGCCACCATCGCTGGAGCTTCTCGAACGACTCCGAGCGTGATTCGCCGGCCGGTCCGATTTCGATCGGAACGATACCTCTGGCCGTGAGGTCTGCGGCGACGCCGCTCGTCGAAGCCGCTTCGATCTGACCCCGGATCGCTTCGCCCGACGCCGTGCGGCCCGTGTATTCGAACATCGTCATGGCTGATGTGCGTCCCTCACTGGTGATCCGCAGTGTCGCTCCGGTCGCATGGCGTCGATCGGCGTCGCGCTCGTACCGGGCTGCCTAGCCCGCGACGGGCGCAGCCCGGGTGGCGAGATTGCCGCCCGTATCCTCCTGCTCGCCCGCGATTCGCAATACCTCGTCGAGACTCGTGATACCCTTCGAGGCGAACTCGAGCGCACAGATCGACAGGGGTCGAAAGCCCTTCGTCCTCGACGCCGCGTCGATATAGGCCGCCGTATCGTGCTTGCGGAGCGCATCCGCCATGGCCTCGTCGATTTCGAGCAGCTCGTAGACGCCGGTGCGTCCCTTGTAGCCCGTACCGTTGCAGCTCGGACAGCCCCGCCCGCGGCGAAACTCGAGGAATTCGGCACTCTCTCCCGCGTTCGAGCGGAGCCACATCTTCTCCTGACTCGACAGCTTGTAGGGCTCGGCGCAGGATTCACAGAGCTTGCGGATCAGTCGCTGGGCCAGCACGGCGGAGAGCGCCGTCGCAACGAGGAAGCCCTCGGCGCCCATGTCGATCAGGCGCGCGGCGCTGCCGGCCGCACTGTTGGTATGCAGCGTCGAGAACACCAGATGTCCGGTCATCGCAGATCGCAGCGCGATCTCGGCCGTTTCCTGATCCCGCATCTCTCCGATCATCACGATGTCGGGATCCTGTCGCAGTGCGGCGCGCAGCACGGACGCGAAGGTCAGCCCGATCTTGTTGTTGACCTGACATTGCTGGATCCGCGGCAGTCGATATTCGACCGGATCCTCGGCAGAGATGATCTTCTTACTCGATTCGTTCAGCTCGGCGAGCGCGCCGTAGAGCGTCGTCGTCTTGCCGCTTCCGGTCGGTCCCGTCACCAGGATCAGACCGTGGGGCTGGTGGATGAAATGACGAAAGCGCCTGAGGATACGACCGGGCATGCCGACGTGATCGAGACCGAGTGCATCCCCACTCTGATCGAGCAGGCGCATCACGACCGACTCACCCCACTGCACCGGCATGGTCGATACGCGTACGTCGATACTTCGACTCTGCACACGGATATTGAAGCGACCGTCCTGCGGCAACCTCCGTTCCGAGATGTTGAGACCCGACATCAGCTTCAACCGAAGCACGAGCGCCGATGCGATACGCGCTTCCTTCATCACCTGCTCGTGGAGCACGCCGTCGATTCGCTGTCGAATCCGCAGGCAATGCTCGTCGGGCTCGATGTGGATATCGGAGGTGCCGACCTGGACCGCGTCCTCGAAGATCGATTTCAGGAGGCGGACGACGGCTGCATCGTTCTCCTCGCCACTCTCTCCCATCTTCGCGAGGTCGAAGCCGCTCGCGGAATCGAGCTCCTCGTGGAGCTCCTCGGCGAGGCTGTGGATCTCGCTCGTCTTGCGGTAGCTGCGGTCGATCGCTGCGAGCAGCTCGGACTCGCGCACGACGGCGGGCTCGAGCGAGAGCTTGAGGATCCGTTCGATCTCGTCCATCGCGAAGATGTTCGTCGGATCCGCCATGCCGACGAGCGCGACGTCGTCCTTCACGTCGAGAACGATCGCGCGGAACCGGCGCGCGTAGGTCTCGGGGAGGAGCGACACGTCGCTGCTTCGCAGCTCGTATCGTGCCAGGTCGACGTTCGGGATGTCGAGCTGCTGCGAGAGGAAGCTCAGGAACTTGTCTTCGTCGAGATAGCCCGCCTCGATCAGCTGACGACCGAGCTTGAGTCCGCTCTTCTTCTGCTCGGCGAGTGCGCTCTGGAGCTGAGCCTCGGAGATGACGTGATTGTCGACGAGGAGCTCACCGATGCGGATCTTCTTGCGCACCATCGCGTCAGCCCCGCTCCGAAGGAGCTGGTGAGGCCGGGTCGCGCGACGATCGTGTACTCGCGTCGGCCTTCGATTCCTCGCTCCCGAGCGCGGTCATGCGACTCGTGAGCCAGCGGCGCGTCGCGCTCGAGAGCTCGCCCAGCTGCAGGGCGATCCGATAGGCCCGCGCGGCTTCCGGGTTCCGTTCGGTTGCCTCGAGAGAGATTCCGAGACCCATCCACCAGCGGGCCTGTTCGGGGTGGTGGCGGAGGAGCGTCTCGAACCCGTCGATCGCGCTCGCGTGTCGACCTGCGCGTTGTCGATAGGCGGCCAGGAGCGCGTGGATCTCGCGTGCTTCTGCGATCGTGAAGTCGGTCTCCGCCAGCATCTCGATCGCGGCCTCGAGTCGTCCCGTGGCCTCGAGCAGGCGCGCTTCGAGAAGTGTGAGGTCCGCGTCACGCACGAATTCCCGCCGTGCGGCACGCACGACCTCGAGCGCCTCGGCGTGCTGCCCGAGTCCAATCAGGATCTTCGCGCGATCGAGGTGCGCATTTCGCGCTTCACGCGCACGGTCGGAGTCGGAGCGCGCGAACGCGAGTGGACCCGGATCCACTCCGCTTGCGAGCGCTGCGGGCTTCGGACGGCGCGCGGGCGCCGGGACCCGGCTCGCGGCGTTCGCCGTGGGATGGAGCAGATCGAGCACGACCACCGTTCCCGCGTCGGATTCGAGCGACTGTGAGCGCAGCTCGACCGTCGACTCGAGCTCGAAACGGATGCGCAGACCGTCGCCCGAGGGCTTTGCCCGGGCCGATCGGATCGGCGTTCCGGCGAGATCGAAGGACTCGGGAACGTCCGACGTCGAGAGCGGAGAGAGTCGCAGCTCGACGCTCCGGCCCTCGACGTCATGGTTCGTCCGGTATTGGACCCGTCCGTCGAGCTCGACGCGGAGTAGCGTACGATCGGGTCGTTTCTCGATTCCGAGCGAGTGGAGACGAGTCTGCTCTCGTTCGATTTCGTGGGGGGCCTCGCCTGGTCGTCGCGCGCTCACGAAGGGGAGGTCGCCTCCGGAGGCGTTCCGCTCGCCCGCCGCATCGATCTCCGTGCGGCTCGTCGCCGTCGCGCGCGACGATTGTCTCGCCTGGTATGGCGGTGTGAGAACGAGGATCCCGGCCCCCACGGCCGAAAGCGCCGAGATCGCGATGGCCAGTCTCGCGGGCGAAGCGGATCGAACGACGCGCGGGAGTCGCAGGCGTCGAGTCGTGCCCCGCCCCGGGGTCAATCCGGCGACGAGATCCTTCGATTCCGAATCGTTCGTCTCGCCTCGTCGATCGAGCTCGATTAAGAGGTCGTTTATCAGGCTCATGCGATCCCGCTCCTCGCGTCGTTCGCCGCTCGCTAGTCCGACGACGTTTGCCAGTCGAATCCGACGTGCGGGCGCGTGGCGGATCGGGGTTTCGCTCCTCGTGCGCGTCCGAGCAGGGGGCGCGTACGCCAACGCGTGATTCCTTCGGTATCGGCGATCGCGCGTGCCACGTGTCGACGAGCGACCTGGTGATCCTTCTCGGCGAATGCGGCGATCAGGCTCTTGTGGCAGAGCACGTTCACCAGACGAGGCAATCCGCTGCTGCCGCGGTGAATGCGTTCGAGCGCGGCGGGTGTGAAGAGCGCCGTGCTCCGAGCCCTGGCTTTCGCGAGACGGCACTCGACGTATTCGCGACAGGCGCTTCGGTCCAGTGGTGTGAGGCGCGCGCTGAATGCGATTCGCTGTTGCAGCTGACGCAGGCCGAAATCAGCGAGTCGATCGTCGAGCTCGGGCTGGGCAAAGAGCGCGACCTGGACGAGTCTGCCTCGATCACCCTCGAAATTCGTGAGCAGCCGGAGTGTCTCGAGCGAATCGAACGGCAGCGTCTGCGCCTCGTCGACGAGGATCAAGCAGCGAGTTCCGCGACGCTCGAAGCCACGCAGCTCGGTTTGAATCGCCTCGAGCAGGTCGTAGTCGCGGGTCATCGGGTCACTCGACACGGAGAGTGCCGCGGCGATCGCCCGTAGGAGGTCGATACGCGAGCGCGCGGGGTCGGGCAGATGGATCGTGACGAATTCGTCACGGAGTGTTTCGAGCAGGCTGCGACAGAGCGCCGTCTTTCCGGTCCCGACTTCTCCGACGACCTTGACCAGAGCCTCGCCTGAACGGAGGCCGAAGAGGACACAATTGCGCGCCGTTCTGTGTTCGGGGAGATCCACGTAGGACGCGGGATTCGACACGGTCTCGAAGGGCGGTCGGCGAAGACCGAAATGTTTCAAGTACATCGCGTTCCTCTCAGTCCTCTCGGACCCTTCGCGCCGGTGATGCGGGCGGCAGCCAACCATCGAGCGTTCGGGATGGCTCACGCGCCGCGGGTCCGTCGTCCCAACTCCGTTCGAGGCGATTCGAGGTCGACAGCAGCTCGTCGGTCCAATCCTGCTTCTCGACCACGATCGGTCGCAGCAGGATCACGAGCTCGGTGCGTCGGTTCGAGAGCAACGAGTGTTCGAAGAGCCGACCGAGAAACGGGATCCGGCTCACCCAGGGTACGCCGTGCGTC
This sequence comes from Myxococcota bacterium, assembly GCA_965223565.1. Classification (GTDB taxonomy): domain Bacteria; phylum Myxococcota_A; class UBA9160; order UBA9160; family UBA4427; genus UBA4427. The sequence goes on from CBDCWV010000018.1 coordinate 430,836, forward strand.
GTGTCGCGCGTGTCGTTCTGGATCAGGCCTCCGATCACCACGATCTGGCCGCTGCGGGCGCGAACGATGCTGTCGGATTCGCGAATACTCGAGAACGCGAGTGGCAGCTCGAGCAGCTCGTCCGAGACCGTGAAGCTCTTCGTCTGGTCGATCACGTCCGTGATGGCGGGATGCACGTGCAGGATGACGTCGTCTTCGTCGCTGATCTGGGGTGTCACGTCGAGGGCGATGCCCGAGAAGAAGGGTGTGAGGGTGACGTTCGGATTCGTGGTCGTGGCCGTTCCAGTGATCGTCGTGGTCGAGACCTCGGTTACGAAGAACTCGTCGCTGCCGACCTTGATCACGGCCTTCTGGTTGTTGACGGTCGAGATGCGCGGATTCGAGAGCGTGCGAACCTTGCCCTGCATCTCGAGCAGCTCGATGAATGCGCTGAATTTGTCGGCCTGGATCGCGAGTGAGAAAACGCCACCGAACGCGCTGCCCATCGTGCCCGTCAAGAGATCCTCGAGCGGCGGTCCGATATTCTGACTGGCGCCTCGACTGTCGGAGAAGCCGGTCTCGTTGACGCTGCCTCCACCCGTCTGTCCGATCAGGCCGGCATCTCCGTTATGTGTGACCATCTGGGCCCAGTTGATGCCGGACTGGAAGCCATCGTCGAGGGTGACCTCGAGGATCTTGGCTTCGAGAATCACGACCCGGTTCAGATTTGCCTCGGCCGAACGCAGATAGCGTTCGACCTCCGCATGCTCGTCCGGAAATGCGCGTACCACGAGCAGCCCCGCGTTCGGACTCGCCACGACCGACCGTCCGTCGCCTTCGCCGACGATCGCCAGGACGCTCGTCACGACTTCTTCCCAGAGGTTCGCGTCGCTCTTGGTCTGGATGCGACTGCCGGCGACCGCTTCACTCCCGCTGCTGTCGGTGATTGCCTGCTCGAGCAGGGGCTGGCCCGAGACCTGGTCCGAGATCTGGCCCGAGCTGACGCGCGTTTCCGAGCTCCCCGTGCGGTGTAGATTCAGGTAGTCGAGGCGAAAGACGCGGGTTCGCAATCCTGCGGGTAGAACGAGAAAGCCCGTGCGCGTCCTCTCGAAGCCATAGCCGTAGGCCTGGCGAGTCGTGTCGAGCACTTCCTCGACCGTGACGTCGCGCAGCGAGAGTGAGATCTCTCCTTCGATACCGGGTGCCAGGGTGAGGCTATGGGTCGTGCCTTCGACGAGACTCATGAAGAACTGGCGCGCTGGTGCGCGGTCGACGGTCACGTCGAAGCGGGGCTCGGCAGAATTCGTGCGTCCGCGGGCGTCGGCTGTCGTGTCGGACCCGAGTGAAGGCATCAACTCCTCGGCGACGGCGGCGGGCAGGTCTATCGCGGGACGCTCGTCGCTCTCCATTCGAACGGCGACGGCGCGCGAGTCGTCGCCTTCGGGCGACTCGGCCGGGCCGTTCTTGCGATCGGAGGACGCAAACTCCTGCGTGCGTGCAGCGACATGCGCGTCGCGCCAATCGTCGCGCGTGTCACTCGTTCGCGACGCACACCCCGTCTGTCCGGCGAGCAGGAGCAAGAGCAAGAGGGTGGCGACGATGTGCCAGAGGCGAACGGACGCGACACGACGAAGGCTGACTTTCATCTCGGCGCCCCTCCGGGCGCAGGTGCGGCAGAGGCGGGGACCCCGAGCTCCGTCGTCACGAATTCCGGCGTCTCCGGGGGCGCGGGATGCATCGGTTGCGACGCGTCGTCGGATGCGGTCTGGTCCTTGCGACTCGACTTGACGTCGCGCCCAACCAGGTGCAATTCGAGGCTCTCGTCTCCTCGCCTCAAGACGACGCGACCACGCGCGATTCGTGCCACATGCATTGGGCCGACGGGATCGCGCTCGCGAACCCGCCTGCCATTGATGATCGCGACGCGGCGGCCCTCGGCGAGGAAGATCGCCTGGAGATCGAAACGTCCGGGCTCTTCCCTCTCCGCGATCGAAGCGGGATCGCCCGCCGGTTTCGGAGCCAGTGTGACGGAGGGCGGGGGACGCGTCGGGTCGGGCAGGGTCTGTGCGCGCGTGGCTGGGACGCCAATCGCCGCACCCAGGACGAGGCCGGCGAGTGTGAGAAGTGCCTGTCGGATCTTTCGCACGCTAGACACCGATCCACTCCTCTTCGTTGCTGAGCGTGTGGAGATCGATCCGGATCCGAGCGACGGGAAAGGCTTCGACGCGGTATTCGAAGCGATCCCACAGCAGGTGCCACGGTGATGCCTCGATCCGGCGCAGATAGGCGAGCGTCGCCTCGAATCCCCCTTCGATCTCGATCGAGAGTCCGTGCCGATAGAGGTGCTCCGTGCTGGGCACGGCCCCCCCGTCGGCGGATCGGGAGGCCTCAAGACCCAGGCGTCGCGGACGCTGGCTCCGCAGACGAACGAGTCGCATCGACTCGTCCGCCTCCAGCATCTTCTCGAGCAGCGCGACGATCGCTGCGGGCGGCACGAGCGCGTCGAGCTCGGTCGCGATCTGTCGCTCGACCTCGGCCAGCTGTCTGTCGAGGAGATCGCGTTCGCGGCTGAAGTGGAGATCTTCCACGCTGGGTTCGACGTGCTGGAGCGCTGCTTGCTCCGCGCGCAGACGGGCCTGCTCTTCGCGACCACGCTCGATCGCGAGGCGCGTCCGCTCGATCTCGCTCGTCACGGGCCGAATCGCCACCGCATCCGCGACGAGCACGAGCAGCGCGACGGCACCCGCGGCGAGGATCGCCCGCTCTCGCAAGGCGCGGGCGCGAAACCAGGTATCTGCCTCTTCGAAGGAGCGTCGAAGCGAGGCGCCCCGCCCGGTCGCCTTCATGGTCCCACTCCCCCCTCAGCGCCTCGGTCCTCGCCCGCTTCGCGGGTGGCGATCCGAAACGTTGCGGCCGACGTGGGCTCGGCGGCACGTTCGACGGCCAACGTGCGAAAGCGGCGATTCGCGAAGCTCGACTCGTCTCCGAGCCGTCTCAGGTAGGCGGGTAGCGCTTTGGCACGCTCGACTCTCCCTTCGAGCTCGATGTCTTCGCCGCCATTCGAGAATGCGATTCGCTCGAGCCAGATCCCTTCCCGATCCTGCCGTGCGAGACCCGCGAGCAGGGAAGCGAAGGAGACGTCCGTTCGCGAACGTCTCGCCGTCATGTCACGTAGGAGTGAGATTCGGGCGTCCCGCCGTGCCCGGAGGTTCGCGAGCTGCGTCTCGGGATCGACCGGGGGAGGCGCGGTCGCGAGTGCCGCGCGGCTGGCCTCGAGCTCGGTCGCCGCGAGGGCGGTTTGTGTCTCGAGCTCGGCGAGCTCCGCTCGCATCGCGCCCAGCTGGAAGCGGGCGAATCCGAAGCAGATCGCGAGGATCACGCTCGCGGCCGCGACCAGGCGCACGACTTCGCGTAGCCCGAGACCTCCCATGCTCGGCCGAAGCGCGCCGGGGATCAGCCCGCCGCCGATCAGATCGGGGCGAACGACCCCTGCGCCGAGGGCGATGGCGAGGGCTTGCTGGGCTGCGTGGGGCGGTCGCTCCGCGAAGTCGAAGCGATCGTTCAGATCGAGCGCCTCGACGCGGACCGGGCGGAGTGCTTCGCCGAGCGCGGGGACGAGCGGGGAGACGTCGAGGCTGCACGGCAGGAGCGTCAGGCGCGAGGCCGGTGCCAATCCGTGTTCACTCTCGTAGTAGTCGAGCGATCGCTGCAGATCGAGTAGGAGCTCGTCGAGCGCCTCGACGATCTCCGCACTGGCCGGATCGGCCTCCGTGAGCGCACGTGTGGCGGCCTCGTCGACGACCGCGAGATCGAGATTCAGGTTGCGCGCCAGGTAGAGATGATCTTCGCAGGAGAGCGTCAGCACGCTCGCCTTCTCGTCCAGGCGCAGGGCCGCGCCGCCCGTCACGATCGAGGGTTGAACCGACTCGAGTCCGAGCATCGCGGACTCGATGATCTCGAAGCCGGCGAGCCGAAGTCCCGCATGCTCGACTGCCGCAGCGAGCTCGACCATGGGTTCGTGTCGCGCTGCGACGACGAACATCCGGGCCGTGCGCGCGCGTCGGTCGTCCTCGGGAATCGTCAGGATCGCGAGCTCGGCCCGATCGAGATCGAATTCGATCAGATCGCGAACGAGCCAGCGCGTCGCGTCCACGAGCTCCTCTTCGGCGACGCCGGGCGGACGCTCGACGAGGCGCAGGCTGTACGCATCCTGACCGAGCACACAACGACAGCTGCTTCCCGAGAGATCGTGGGCGGCGACGAATCGGGTCAGCAGCGCCGGGATCTCGGCCATGCGATCGGCGGGATCTGCGTAGGGCGTCGTCTCCCAGGCGGAGATGCGAGGCCGCTCTTCCAGCTCCGCATCCCAGTCGGAGTCGACGTCGAAAGCGACGAGCGTGAGCGCTTCCTGCCCCGCGACGATCGCGACGGAAGGCCTCTCGCGCTTCGCCGCGTTCTTCTCGAATTGCCAGCCGAGCAAGGCCACCGTGCCCCCGCCAGAAGCGATTCGGTCGGAGGCGCGCTGCGCACCCGCCGAATCGAGTGATCCACGCCGATGCACGACGGCAGGTCGCAGCACGTGTGCAATGGGAGTGGACTCTTGGGGTGTTAACGGAAGATGCGCTCGAAAGTTGAGATGTTGTCGACGCGCTGCGAGCGGGTTGCGGGTGTCTCGGGACGTGGAGAGCACGCAGATGCACGATCCGCGGCGACACCTCGGGTCTTTACCCTGGAATTCTCTGGGGTGTCGCGGGTGGACCGGTTAGCGCGTGACCGCGCCGCGATCGAAATGGATCGCCTTCGTGCGTTCGCCGGATTCGTCGAACGCCAGCAGCCAGCCGTGTTGGAGGCCGGCGCTGAACTCGGCCTGGGCGCGGATCTCACCCGACGGATAGAAACGGGTCCAGACGCCGACCTTGAGACCGTCTTCGTAACGACCTACCTGCTCGGGCTTTCCGCCGGCGAAATAGCGCGCGTACCAGCCGTGGCGCAGGCCACCGTATTGGTCGAGCTGCTGGCACCACTCTTCCTCACCCGCCTGGCCGTGCTCGACCTCGCGGGTTCGGAGCTCGGTCCCCGTCGGACAATCGTCGGCGACGCGGACGGCGAAGGGTCGGCTCGGCGCGCTGGCCGCACGCGTGCTGGGATCCATCGCAGCCGGCCCGGCCCCCTTGGCGCTCTCGGGGAGGGCGTGATCGCGTGCGACGCTCGCCATGTCGTGACGTGGCCGGACGGCACTCCGACTGTCGACTTCGCGTTCGACCCGATCGAGGTGGTTCGCGAACTCGTCGTAGATCTCGGGATCGAGCTCCGTGCGTTTCTGCTGGAGCTCGACGCGGATCGCCTGGACCAGTGCGAGTGCCCGCGATCGATTGCGCTCGATCCGGAGGTTCTCGGGGCTGGTCAGGTGGTCGAGCGTCTCGATTCGGGTCTTGAGATCGAAGAGGGCGCGGAGGGATTTCTCGTGGTCGAAGCCGATCTCGGTCGGCATCGGGGCCGGCGCACCACCCGGCGTCTCGGGGTCGGCGATGACGATCTCGACCGGCGTCCTGCCCTGTGCGCCGATGTCCTGGAATTCGACCGACTCCGCCCAGGCCTCGAGCGTCGTGGGAAGCTGCTCGGGGTCGCCGATCATCTTCGCGATCTGCACATAAGGGAGCATCGACGCGCAGGTGATCAGCACGCCGAGCATCATTCCGACCAGATGCGGTCCGGCCCAGCCGTCGTGGAAGGCGATCACGGGATAGACGAAGAAGTTTGCGACGGGGACGAACATCAGCAGGCCGACCCAGCCGGGCAGGTCCCGGGCCGTCGCGGTGTTCCACATGATGCGCCCGAGATAGCCGAACGCGATCAACATCGTCAGGACGGTTCCAGCCGTTCCGAGTACGCCCCCGAGCCCTTCGCCGAGAAAGGCCGCCGCGGCGAAGACGGCGACATTGCCCACGAGCAGAGCGAGGCATCCGAGCAGGAAGCGGCCGATCGATCCGCCGCCGACCGCCAGCATCGGGGCGATCTGCGCCAGCGGGATCCAGGCGAGGACCTCCATCATGCTGCCCTGATCCGTCTTGCGTGCGATCACGGAGAGCGAGTGTGCCCAGACCAGCTGGACGATCGCGGACAGGATCAGGATGGAGATGAAGAGGGGCCCGAGCCATTCCATGGCCTACCCATCGGCCATCCGTCGATGCAGTTAAATACACCCAGACAAGATCAGACGAAAAAGTCCGGGAAAAAGGGCTGCCGGTTCGATCGGAGTATTGAAATTGAAAACCGTTTTCGATAAGAATTCGCGAATCTTGAAAACGATTTTCAATTAGAGTGGCGAAAAAATGGCTGGAATGAGGTGTTGGATGGTACGTGGGGACGCGGCTGAAGGAATCGGTGACGGGGCCGAGACGCAGGGCAGATGGCTCACCGTGGGTCATCCGAGGCGTCGCATCACGCTGCGTCGTGGGCCAGTCGCGCTGGTCTTCGCGGTCGCATCCCTCCTGACGAGCGCGATCGGTCAGGCGGAGTCGCCAGCGGAAGACCCGGCGAGTGAGACGCGCGCCGAGGTTCCGGCCGAACGAATCCCACCGCCTGTCTCCAGCGATGCTGGCGAAACGACCGGGTCGGACGCGGCAGAAGACGTGGACGACGAGAGGCTCTCGCGCGTCGAGGCGGCGGTCGAGGTGCTGACCGAAGAGGTGGGTCGTCTGGAATCGATCTTCGCCGTGCCCGAGGAGCTCGCTCTGGAATCGTTCAGCGGCCTCGGGCCGGCGGCCTCGAAGGTCTACAAGAGAGACCAGGGCCTCTCGATCGGTGGCTACGGCGAGATCCGCCTGCGTACGTTCCACAACGAGCCGGGGGATGCGAACACGGACGACATCTTCGACGCGCTCCGAGCCGTCGTCTACGTCGGCTACAAGTTCAACGACAACTGGGTCTTCAACAGCGAGCTCGAATTCGAGCACGGGGGAACCGGTGGCGGCGGATCCGTTTCCTCCGAGTTCGTCACGCTCGACTATCTCTGGCGTGACGAGGTCAACGTACGCGTCGGTCTCCTGCTCGTTCCGATGGGATTCGTCAACGAGATCCACGAGCCCAACTTCTTCTTCGGCGCCGAGCGCCCCGAGGTCGAACGCGTGATCATGCCCTCGACTTGGCGCGAGAACGGGGCGGGCATCTTCGGGCGGATCGCCGACCGGATCGAATATCGCTTCTACGTCATCAACGGCTTCGACGGATCGGGCTTCAGCAACGCCGGTCTACGAGGCGGTCGACAGCGCGGCAGCCGTGCCATCTCGAACGACTTCGCGTTCGTCGGTCGGATCGACGTCGATCTGCTACCGGGTCTGCTGGTCGGCGGCTCCGTCTACACGGGCCAATCGGGGCAGGAGAAGCAGTTCACCAGCAACCTCGGCCCGACGCCCGTGACCTTCGACCTGCCGGACGCGCACACGACGATCTACGAGCTCCACGCCCAGTACAAAGCGCACGGCCTCAGTCTGCGCGGGCTCTTCTCCGAGGCCTTCATCGACGAGGCCGCTTCGCTCTCACGCGCGCTCGACAAGGGCTTCGTGACCGGTGGCGGCGGCGCACGGACGTTCACCCCGGGCAGCACGGCGGGCATCGCGAATCGCATGCGGGGCTGGTACGTCGAGGGCGCGTACGACATCCTTCCCCTCTTCTGCGACACCAAGGCGAGCCTCGAGCCCTATTTCCGCTACGAGTACTACAACACGCAGCAAGACGTCTCCGGGGGCTACTCGGAGGACAAGAGCAAGGAAATCGACCTCTATGTGGCGGGTCTTCAGTTCAAGCCGATTCCGAACGTCGTCTTCAAGCTGGACTTCCGACACTTCGAACCGACCAACAACGAGAAGGCCGACCAGGTCCAGTTCCTGGCGGGCTACGTGTTCTGAGCGCATGAGCCGCCTCCTGCTGTCCTTGGTGTTGGTCTGCGGCCTGGCGAGCTTCGTGGACGCGACCGACGCGACCGCCAAGGTCTTCGTGAGCCAGAACCAGGCGCTCGCCGAGGCGTTTCCGCAGGCGACGCGGATCGAGCGCGATTCGCGCATCCTGCTCGCGGATGACCTCGCGCGCATCACGGCGATCACGAAGGATGAGAAGCCGGCGCGAGTCGTCGTGCTCCATACTGCGTGGCAGGACGATCGGCTGCTCGGATACGCGCATATCGACGTGCACAACGTGCGGACCAAGCCCGAGGCGTTCATGGTCGTCCTCGATCCCGATGGCACGGTCCGCAGCGTCCGGATCCTCGCCTTTCACGAGCCACTCGACTATCTGCCGACCGAGCGGTGGTACGGCCAGTTCGCCGGGACGAGCGATCGGGATCGGCTGCGCGTCGGAAACGACATCCATGGCGTCGTCGGCGCGACGCTCTCGGCGCGCGCCGCAGCCCGTGGCGTCCGCCGAATGCTCGCCTATTGGGAGGTCCTCTTGAAGCCACAGCGCGAGGAGCCGGAGCCCGACGCGACGAACCTCGCTGAATCCGGGGCCGGGGGCTAGCGACTTGCGCTTCACGGTGACGGGTGAATGGGACCACAATCGATTGCTGCAGGTGGTCGTCGTCCTCTACTGCCTCTTCGTGATCCTGCTCTGGGCGACGAATTGGATGCTCTACTTCGACGCGATGGGGCTGACGACCGCCTCGGTCGTCGACCACTACCTGGGGAACGAGGCGGAGTTCCGAGCGCCCCGGACCTATCGCGGGATGGTGGAGCTCGCGCATTTCCATCTCTTCGCGATGGGCATGCTGATGATGGTCTTGACCCATCTGGCTCTCTTCGTCCCGCTCTCGGTCCGCGCGAAGATCGCGCTCGTCGTCGTGCCCTTCTTCTCGGCCTTGGCCTCGGAGGGCGGGGGTTGGCTCGTTCGTTTTCTCGGCGCCGGCTTCGCGTGGACGAAGATCGCGGGATTCCTGCTGATGCAGGCGAGCCTGGCCGCTCTCGTGCTGGTCGCCCTCTGGTCCGTCTTCACGGGCAATCAGTCGCACAACTACGCGGCCTCGGGTGGCGGGCGCGAGGCTTCCGACGAAGAAGGATGGGATTGAGCCGCCGCGATCGGCAGACCCGCGAGTCCAGTCGTTCGCTCGCTCCCGCGAATCACGCCCGCCTCCTCTGGGCAGTGGTCGTCCTGCTCACGACCCCCGCCTGTCCGGCTCGCGAAGGCCCCGGCGGCATCGACGTTCGAGACGAGCGGGTGGCAGGCGAGCGAATCGTCGTCTCGGACGGTTGGCTGGCCATGGGGACGTTCTTCGAAGCGGATCTGCGCGTCGTGCCTGCCGACGAAGAGGACGCGCGCGATTGGCTCGAGCGGCAACGCGAGCGAATCGATCGACTCGAGTCGGTCTATTCGCGATACCGGCCCGAGAGTCGCGTCTCCGTACTGAACGGGGTCTTGCGTCGGGCTGCCCCCGACCGCGCGCATTCGATCGACCCGCGGCTGGCGTGCGTGCTCAGCGACGCGCTCGCCGTCTGGCGCGCGAGCGACGGCGCCTTCGATCCGACGGTCGGCCCCCTCGTCGGTGTCTGGCGCGATGCGGCCGACCGCGACGCGTGGCCCTCGACGCGTCGACTCGCTGCCGTCGTCGACGTCGTGGGTGGCGATGGTCTCGTCGTGCTCCCCGACGGTCGGCTGGTGGCCGCGCGCTCGGGCGTCTCGATCGACCTCGATGGGATCTCGAAGGGAGCGGTCCTCGACGAGCTGGGGCACGACTTCGAAGGCCGCTTTCCGGTGGGCGCGGCGCTCCTCGGGTTCGGCCAGAGCAGTCTCCTCGCGATCGGTGATCCGGACGGCGGAGGCTGGCGGGTCGAGGCCCGCTCCCGCGATCCCGAACGCGGTCGACTCGGCCGGCTGGTGCTTCGCGACCAGGCGCTGTCGGTCAGCTCGAGTGTCGGCTCTCGGCTCCGGATCGCGGGCCGAGACGCCTCCCACGTGATCGATCCGCGCACGGGCCAGCCGGTCGAGGGATCGGTCGAAGCGATCGTGGTGTCGGATTCCGCGTCGATCGCGGACGCCTGGAGCACCGCGCTGCTGGTCCTCGGCGCGACGGAGGATGCGCTCGAGCGAGTCGAGAATGGGCGCGTCCGGGTCTCAGCCTGCTCGTTCGCGCCCGGGAGGAGAGCAGCGGATACCGCTTCGGAGTCGGCAAACGCCCGTTCGCAAGAGGACGATGTGCTCGAGGCCGTCGTCTGGGGCGCCTCCGGGCGCCGGGCGGCGACGCAAGGCTGGTTCAGACATGTCTTGGGCGAGCTCGATCGCTAGCGGACACAGTCGTACGGAATCCGGTCGGACCCGAGGGCGCACTCGGGCTGCACGTCTCCGGTCAATCGCCGTCGTGATCCGCTGCGAGCGCGCATTCGCGGCGAGCCGCGGCGTCGCAGCTGCAGTTGCGCCCGGTCCCACCGCAGGATCCTTTCAGACTGCGGCCGGAGAAGATGACCCCGACGGCCATGGCGGCCATCGCGAGACCGAACAAGAGAGCTGTTGCGAGGAAGGTCTCCACGCACGGAGCATAACGCGCATGTGCCGACCTTTCAGCGCGCGCGAGGACCGTCGAGGGCAAGTCGCCCGAGGCGCACTCAAGCGGATCTGCTTCGATCGTTCTGCGTGAGGTAGTCGACCAATGCCTGCGCGTTGTTCAGCCGCATCTCTCGGGAGCTGAACAGGATCGTATTGAGTCCTCGGCCGAGCTGTTCGCGAAGGTCGGCGACACCTTCCGCCGCGGCGTCGAGCTCGGCGAAATAGCGGGCGCGAAACTCGGGCCATTTCTCCGGGTCGTGGCCGTACCAACGCCGGAGCGCGTGCGACGGCGCGATCGGCTTCGCCCAGTAGTCGACGGCGGCTCTCTGTTTGCTGAGACCTCGCGGCCAAAGACGGTCGATCAGGATGCGCCGACCGTCGTCGGGGCTGGGATCCTCGTAGACGCGCTTGATCTGGAATCGCATGTCTTGCTAGCCGCCTTTCGAGATCGAACGTCGATGTCCGGGGGGCGAGATGGACTACGCTCGACGAGCTGGGTCAGATTGATCGACACGTGTCGGGGAGATCGTTTGGCTCTGCCGCGCTGACGCGTCGTGGAGGTCTCGTCATGAAGAGAGAGGTGGATTCCCCCAAAGCCTATCTGGCGGATCTCGACGGAGAGCAGCTCGAGCTCGTCCAGCAGATTCGCAAGGCGATTCGCTCCGTGGTGCCTCGATTCGACGAGGGACTTCGATACGGGATGCTCGATTATCCCGGGCTCGCGAACCTCGGCGCACAGAAGCACTACGTCGCACTCTATGTTGCGCCCGCCGTCCTGAAGCAGCACCGCGCGAATTTCCCCCGCGTGGATGCTGGCAAGAGCTGCCTCCGCTTCAAGAAGCTGGAGCAGGCGGATCCGAAGGCCCTCGTAGCGCTGCTCCGCGACGTCCAGGCGTACCGCGAGGCGCACCCCGAGGATTGACGATCCGTCATTCCGCTCGTCAAGGCGCGGCGAGCGCCGCGAGTCGACCGCCGAAGACGACGATCCCGATCCCGATTGCAGCGAAGGCCGCGACGAGGACCGCACCGGCGGCGACGTCCTTCGCCCTCTCGACCAGCGGGTGAACGTCGGGGGAAGCGAGGTCGCAGAGCGCTTCGATCGCCGTGTTGATCGCCTCGCAGCTCCATACGAATGCGATCGCGAGGGTGACGAGTCCCCACTCGAGCCGCTCGAGTCCGAGTGCTGCGCCGCTGGCGACGACGACGAACGTCGCGCCGAGATGGATCCGGGCATTGGGCTCGCTCTGGATCATCCGCAGCAATCCCCGAAAGGCGTAGCGGAACGAATGCGCACGACGCGCCCATCGCGATTCATCTGTCATCGCGTGCGACCCTCCCCGTGCGCGGCGTCGGCTCCGCGTGCTCGTACGCCGGCGTCGTTCGGCGTGTCGTTCGGAACGTCCCCCGCGAGCGGCTCGCCCGGACGTGTCGCCGAGCCCGCCGATGGAGCCGTCAATGTGTCGGGGAAGAGCGCGTTGCGCAAATCCCGGGGCGGACGGCCGCTCTCGTCGCGCATCAGGACCATCGCGCCGATACCCCATTGCTCCGCGAGCTCCAGCCCTTCCGGCGCGCCCAGCACCATCAGCGTCGTCGCCCAGGCATCCGCTTCGGTCGTAGAGCGTGCGACGGCCGTTGCCGAGGCGGGGCCGTTCTCGACCGGCCGGCCGTCTCGCGGATCAATCGTGTGCGCGATCCGATCTCGCTCGTCGGGTACGCGGTAGAAGATGCGATAGTCGCCGGAGGTCGCCATCGCCTGGTCCGAGAGCCCGACGACCGTATGGATTGCGCGCGCATCGTCGAGCGGCTGCTCGATCGCGACGCGCCAAGGCCCCCCGCTCGGTCGCTCCCCCGCGGCGTAGACCTCTCCGCCGATCTCGACCAGGAAATCCTCACGGCCGAGCTCGAGGAGTCCAGCCGCCAGATGATCGACGCCGAAGCCCTTGGCGATTGCCGACAGGTCGATCTCGACGGCTGGATCGTTCTTGCGCAGAAAGCCGCCGCTGCCGGGCGCACCGCGTCCGACACGAAGCGAACGGGCCCCCATGTGACCGAGTGCCTCGCGGATCTCGTGATCGCTCGGGGGCGGGCCCACGCGTGCATCCGCGCCGAAGCCCCAGAGACCGACCAACGGGCCGACCGTGATGTCGAAAGCCCCACCGCTCCATTTGCTGAGCTCGACGGCGAACGCGACGAGAGCCGCCGTCTCGTGGGCGACCGGGAAGCCGGTCGTGTCGTGATGGCGATTGAATCGCGACACGTCCGAATCGGGATTCCAGTTCGACATCCAGCCGTCGATGTCGGCCAGCCTGCGACTCGTCTCGACTTCGATCCGATGGCGCAGGTCAAGACCCAGGCCCTCGCCGGCGACCCGAATCGACCAGGTCGTACCCATGGTCTCGCCACGCAGCTCGAGCACGCTCTCCGCGTTCGGAACGGTCGCGAAGAAGAGCCGATGGATCGTGAGGCCGGCGAGGAGCAGGAACGAGAGCGCGATCATGCGAATCGTTCGCCGATCGAGCACGAGACGGGGAGCCATGTTCGTCCTCGCGCTGCGAATCAGGACTCGTCGCCGGTTGGCTCAGCCGCCGAAGTCGTCGAAGAGGATGTTCTCCGGCTCCACGCCCAGGTCCGTCAGCATCTTGATCACGGCGTCGTTCATCATCGGCGGACCGCAGATGTAGTACTCGCAATCCTCTGGTGCCGGATGGTCCTTCAGGTAGTTGTCGAAGAGCACCTGATGGATGAATCCGGTATCGCCTTCCCAGTTGTCCTCGGGCTGGGGCTCGGAGAGGGCGAGGTACCAGTCGAAGTTGTCGTTCTCGGCCGCGATCGTGTCGAAGTCTTCGATGTAGAACGCTTCCCGCAGGCTGCGAGCGCCGTACCAGAACGTCACCTTGCGATCGGTGTGCAGCCTCCGGAACTGGTCGAAGATATGCGAGCGCATCGGCGCCATGCCGGCGCCGCCACCGATGAATATCATCTCGTTGTCGGTCGGCTTGGCGAAGAACTCACCGAAGGGGCCGGAGATCGTCACCTCGTCGCCCGGCTTGAGATTGAAGATGTAGGAGGACATCTGGCCCGGCGGAATGCCCTCGGGTCCGCGCGGAGGCGGCGAGGCGATCCGCACGTTGAGCATGATGATGCCCTCTTCCTCGGGGTAGTTGGCCATGGAGTAGGCGCGATTCACCGTCTCCTTGACCGTCGATTCGTATCGCCAGACGTCGAAGGCGTCCCAGTCCGGGTGGTATTCCTGCTCGATGTCGAAATCCTTGTAACGCACGGTATGCGGCGGGCACTCGATCTGGATGTAGCCGCCGGCGCGGAACGGAACGCTCTCGCCCTCGGGCAGCTCGAGAACGAGCTCCTTGATGAACGTCGCGACGTTGTGATTGGAGCGGACCTTGCATTTCCACCGGCGAACGCCGAAGACCTCGTCGGGGATCTCGATCTCCATGTCCTGCTTGACCTTGACCTGACACGAGAGTCGGCAGCCCGCGCGTTCCTCGCCGCGCGTGATGTGGCCCTTTTCGGTCGGCAGGATCGAGCCGCCGCCGTCCTTTACCGTCACGCGACAGACGCCGCAGGTGCCCTGTCCGCCGCAGGCCGAGGGAATGAAGATCTGATTGTCGGCGAGCGTGCTGAGCAGCGTCGAGCCCGAAGCCGTCGTGATCGCCTTGTCGGGGTCGCCGTTGATCAGGATCTCGACGTCGCCGGTCTGCACGAGCTGCTTGCGCGCGGCCATCAGGATCAGTACCAGGGCGAGGATCACGATCGTGAAGCCCGCGACGCCGAAGAGGATGGTTTCAATCAAAGCTGGATTCCCGCGAAGGCCATGAAGCCGACGGACATCAGGCCGACCGTGATGAAGGTAATGCCCAGCCCGCGCAGGGGTCCGGGCACGTTGCTGTATCGCATCTTCTCGCGGATTGCGGCGAGCGCGACGACTGCGAGCGCCCAGCCGACGCCCGATCCGAGGCCGAAGATCGTCGCCTCGCCGAGCGTGTAGTCACGCTCCTGCATGAAGAGTGACGCGCCGAGGATCGCGCAGTTGACGGCGATCAGGGGAAGGAAGACCCCGAGCGCGTTGTAGAGCTCGGGCGAATAGCGATCGAGCGTCATCTCCACGATCTGGACGGCGGCCGCGATCGTGCCGATCAGGGCGAGGAAGCTCAGGAAGCTGAGATCGATGTCCGCGAATCCCTCGCCCAGCCAGGCGAGCGCACCGGGCTCGAGCAGCCCCGTGACCAGTAGCTGGTTGAGGGGCACCGTGATTCCGAGAACGAAGATCACGGCCATGCCGAGACCGATCGCCGTTTCGGTCTTCTTGGAGACGGCTAGAAAGGAGCACATCCCCAGGAAGTAGGCGAGCGCCATGTTCTCAACGAAGATTGCCTTCGTTGCTAAGCTCAAGTAGTGCTCCAACGTGGAACTCCTCTTCGATTTGCTCGGGCTTCCACGAGCGCACGGCCCAGATGAAGCATCCGATCAAGAAGAACGCGGCCGGCGCCAATAGCATCAAGCCGTTCGTGACGTACCAGCCGCCCTCATTCACCGGGTTCAGGATCGTGTAGCCGAAGAACTTGCCCGATCCGAGCAGCTCCCGGAAGAACGCGACCGCGAGCAGCACGAGCGAATATCCAAGCCCGTTTGCGAAGCCGTCGATCGCGGAGAGCCGCGGTGGATTCTGCATTGCGAAGGCCTCGGCGCGTCCCATCACGATGCAATTCGTGATGATCAGGCCGACGAAGACCGAGAGCTGCTTGCTGATGTCGAATACGAAGGCCTTGAGAACCTGGTCTGTGATGATGACGAGCGAGGCGATGATCGTCAGCTGGACGATGATCCGGATGCTCGACGGGATCTTGTTTCGAATCAGGGAGATCGACGTATTCGAGAGCGTCGTCACGGCGATCACGGCGAGGCACATCACGAACGCCGTCGACATCTTGGTCGTGACCGCGAGGGCGGAACAGATGCCGAGTACCTGGAGCGAAATCGGATTGTTGTCGAAGAGCGGATCGATCAGCGCTTCGCGCGAGCTCACTTCAGCCATTCCATCCTCCAGACTGCCGGACCGGAAGACGCGCCGTGGTGGCCGCGGCGCGATAGCTCTCGAGATAGGCGCCGAAGCCGTCTTCCCCGAGCCAGAAACGGACGAGCTCCGTGACGCCCCGGCTCGTGATCGTCGCGCCCGAGAGGCCGTCGACCTGGTAGGGGTCGGTCTCGGGTGGGCCCGCGATCCCCTTCTTGACGGCGATCACGGGCTGGCCGCGTTCGTTGAAGACCTTGCGATCGGCCCACTTCGCCTTCCAGCCGGGATTGTCGACTTCGCCGCCGAGACCCGGCGTCTCGCCGTGGTCGTAGAAGGTAATGCCGACGACCGTGCGAGCGTCGGGGGCGAGCGCGATATATCCGTAGAGCGTCGACCAGAGCCCCTTGCCTTCGATCGGAAAGATCATCGCTTCGAGCTCGCCGTTCTCGATGACGTCGTAGACCAGTCCGTGATGCGGCAAGCGGGCGACCTTTGCGCCGTTCGGCGGCGCGAGATCGCTGCGTTCGGGATCGGACATTGCCGCTTGCTGGTCGAACTCGGCCGCGTCGATCTCGGGTTCGACCTGGCCAGTCGCGAGCTCCACGACTTTGGGTCGGATGTTCTTCTCGAAGAGCTCGGCCACGCGGGCAGCCTCTGGGCTCTCGCCCTCCTCGATCAATCCCGCCACGGTCAGGACCTTTTTCTGGCGGTCGAGCAGGACGTTCGCTTCCTGCAACGGCTTGAGACTCACGGCGGCGAACGAGACGAAGAGCGCGCAGACGAGGCAGACCGCGACCGCGAAGCCGACGATATAACCGGTACTATGCTGCATAACGAGCTTCCCTGCGGCGGATGTTCGCCTGCACGAAGAAGTGATCGATCAGCGGCGCGAACATGTTCATGAACAAGATCGCCAGCATCATGCCCTCTGGATAAGCTGGGTTCACGACGCGAATCAGTACGACGAGTACGCCGATCAGCGCCCCGTAGATCAGCTTGCCCTGGTTCGTGAAGGCCGAAGAGACCGGATCGGTTGCCATGTAGACCATGCCGAAGGCCCAGCCGCCGAGTACGGCATGCCAGTACCACGGTACCTGGAACATCGGATTCGAATCCGAGCCCACGACGTTCAGGAAGCCGGCCATCGCGATCGTTCCGAACAGCCCGCCGGCCATCGTTCGCCACGATCCGATTCCGGTCCAGATCAGCAGCGCCGCACCCAGCAGGCAGGCGAGCGTCGACGTCTCGCCCATCGAGCCAGGGATGAAGCCGAGGAATGCGTTCGTCCAGCTTGCATCGGCGAGTGCGCGCTCGCCCGAGACGGCCGCCTGCGCCAGCAGCGTCGCGCCCGAGAAGCCATCCGCCTTCAGGATGTCCGCGGCGATCCAGGCCGCGTCCCCGCTCATCGCCGCCGGATAGGCGAAGAAGAGGAAGGCACGGGCCGTGAGCGCCGGGTTCAGGAAGTTCATTCCCGTGCCGCCGAAGATCTCCTTGGCGAAGATGATTCCGAAGGCGGTTCCGACGACGACCATCCAGAGCGGGATCGTCGGAGGCAGCGTGAGCGGGATCAGCATGCCCGTCACGAGGAAGCCCTCGTTGACCTCGTGGCGTCGGATCATCGCGACGAGTGGCTCGACGATTCCACCCGTCGCCATCGCCGCGATCAGGATCGGCACGTAGTGCAGGGCCCCGAAGAGCACGCAGAGCAGCGGGTTCTTGAAGTCGTAGGAGAAGCCGAGCGCTTCGTAGAGCCAGACCTGCCAGCTGTCTAGCGGCGGCGCGCCCTGCGCCATGGCGAGCATGGCCTGATAGCCCGTGTTGTACATGGCCATCGCGATGCACGGAAACAACGCGATTACGACCGTGATCATGAGTCGCTTGTTGTCGAGGCCGTCGCGCACGTGGCTCGCGGTCCGGGTGACCTCGCCGGGCGTGAAGAGTCCCGTGAACTGGGCTTCCCAGAGCGGATAGAAGAACTCGAACTTCCCACCCTTCTCGAAGTGGTGCTTGACGGCGAGGTGAGCGTCCTTCAGGAACTGCATGGCGCCCTCAGCCCTCCTTCTCGATGATTTCGAGATTCTGTCTCAGGAGCGGGCCGTAGTTGATCTTGCCCGGGCAGACGTAGGTGCAGAGCGCCAGGTCCTCCTCGTCGAGCTCGAGTACACCGAGGTGCTCGGCCCGCTCGACATCGCCCACGATCAGTGCCCGCAAGAGAAAAGTCGGCATCAGATCCATCGGCATGACCTGCTCATAGAGCCCGATCGGGACCATCGCGCGCTGGGAGCCGTTCAGGCTCGTCGTGAAGCGGAAGCGCTCCGGCTTGAAGATCTTCGACAGGTAGATGCGCGTGACCGAGAAGAGATCCGAGCCCGGTGAGAGCCAGCCGAGGAAGACGTTCTCTCGATCTTCCTCCAACAGAGTCACCTGTCGGTCGTAGCGACCCATGAAGTCGAAGGCGTCGCCGTGGGTCCGTTTGCCGGAGAGCACGCCGCCCGAGATCGCCCTCACTTCCTTCTCTTCGACACGTGCGAGGTCGCTCGCGATCAGCTCGCTCACGCAGGCCCCGACTCGTGTTCGTTCGAGCCGTGGCTCTTCCACGACGGGTCCCGCGATCGAGATCACACGGGAGACGTCGAGTCTGCCGGTCCGAAAGAGCGCGCCGATCGCCGCGACGTCCTGGTAGCCGACATGCCAGACCGTCTTCGCCCGGCTGACTGGACGAAGTCGGTGGATGTGAACACCGACCGTGCCCGATGGATGCGGACCCGCGAAGTGTTCGACACGCAAATTCGACGGTGATCCTGCGCCGACGAGGTCGCCGAGCTCCGAGTGCTCTGCGACGCAGAGGAAGGTCGGTCCGTCCGTCAATCGCGAGACGAGAGCGAGGCCCGATCGAAAATCGTCATGGCGATCCGCCAGCACGACTTCGGGGAGCGGTGCGAGGGGGTTCGTGTCGGTCGCCGTGACGAAGACAGCGGTTGGCTCGGACTCGGGCGACGGGACCTTGCTGAAGGGTCGCGTACGCAGGGCGGTCCAGAGACCCGACTCGACCAACAGGGCTCGAATTCGGTCGCGGTCGAGGCGCACAGGATCGTCGCCCGTATGGCTCTCGAAGGATTGATATTCGTCCGCGGCCGGCTCGCCGCGTCTCTCGGAATCGCTCAGGTCGATCACGATCGACTGGAGTGCGCGCTTGTCGCCGCGGTGGATTCCGACGATTCGACCGGCAGCGGGCGCCGTGTGCAGCACCCCGGGTTGCTTGCGGTCTTCGAAGAGGACCTGACCGCGCCTGACGGTCTCTCCCTCTTCGACACGCATACGCGGCTTCATACCGGGAAAGTCATCCGCCATCACGGCGACCCGGCTACAGGCGGATGTACCTCGAATGACCTGAAGTGGTTTCCCGGATATCGGGAGGTCTAGGCCCTTCTCGATCTTGTGCAGTGCCATGCTCGCTCTGTCATTGGCCGCGCGCTCGTCGGATTGCGTGCGCGGGTTCGATGCTAGTTCGCGTGCGCGCGACGTCCGCCCCGCCATCCCGGCTGGACGAGGCGCTCGCGTAACCGGGCGTCCTGGGTCGCGGGCCGTCCGTCCGCCTTCGCATACGAGAAGGCCCGTTCGAGTCCTCGATCGGATCGAGCGACGTCGCACGCGGTACCCGATCGGACCCCGGAGACCCTCGATGCGAGATTCCGCGCGCGCCGCCGTGTTGCGCTGAAGAAGAGACGGGGCGACGTCTCCGAATGCGCGCAGAGAGTAGGTTCCCACCGGGGTTCTATCAACTGGATCGCTGAGGTGTGAAGCAGGCGGTTTCGGCTTGGTGAGGCGATCTCGCGCCTGCCTCCGGGGTCGCGACTCCGGCGTCCCGGGGGCCGTGGTTCGGGACTTCCCCCCATCCACGTCGCCCCCGACGGATGTTAGGTGGCCAGAAGGCCGCGCCTGCCGGGACGGCGCGCTGCGATGCGCAAACGACGAGCAGTGTGGGGGATGTGGCGAATACCGGTTGAAGCGCCTTCTCCGGTCAGGCTACGATAGGAGTGCGTTCGGGCAGATGCAAGTCATTGATCCCAAAGGCAATCCTGATGTGGACCACGGCGCATGGGCGTATCGGGGCCAGGGGCCGCTGGAGGGTCGAAGGCGAGTCGAGGACTGACGAGTCGATTCCAATCTCAGCCCGGACGGATCGGAGGTCAGCATGCGCGAACCGAATCGGATCCTGACTGCCCGGGAATTGATGACGACGAGTCTCGTCACCTTCCGTCGTGACCAGACGGTTCTCGAGGCGATCACGACGCTGATGAAGCACGGGATTTCCGGTGCCCCGGTCGTCGAGGACGACGGACGCATCGCCGGCATCCTATCGGAGGTGGACTGTCTCCGGATGCTCGCCTCGGATGAGTTCTACCAGGAAGAGCAGGAAGAGGGTGCACTCGTCGGTCAATTCATGACCGTGGGCGGCAAGACGATTTCCCCCGACCTCGGCATCTACGCGATCGCGCACTATTTCCTGACGACGCCGATCCGACGACTGCCCGTCGTGGAAGGCGATCGGTTGGTCGGGCAGATCAGTCGCCGCGACGTCCTGCGGGGAATGGAAGAGATGAGTCGAAAACGTCTCGTTCGAAAGCGCTACCCCGACTATAATATGCCGGGTTAAACCCACGGTAGACGGGTAGACACCCTGATCGCGAAACGTCATCGACGCCAGCGCGCTGGGCCGGCGGAGTCGGCCTCCTTCATCGCGATCCAACCCACCGATGCGTCCGCCCCAATCGGGTCCGTTCGCTGCCGTGGCTGGGCCGGTCATCGCGATCACATTCCGGGCGGCCCGATTCGGCGATAGTGGCGGTACGAAGCAGCAGCTGGATGGCGAAGCGAAGGTAGACATGGCGACGACGCATGCGGGACGACCCCGTCGATCGGGCGCGGGACGACGCGCGACCCGCGATCTCACGGTCCTTCTCCTTACCGGGTTCATGGCGGCAGTCGGGGCAGTCGGCTGGGCCGGACTCGCATCCGCGGCTCTGCCGCCCGTGCCCGTTCCGGTAGAGAATCCGTTGACACCTGCGAAAGCCGTCCTCGGCAAGATCCTCTTCTGGGATCAGCAGCTCTCGACCGACAACACGGTCGCTTGCGGCTCGTGTCACGCGCCCGCTTTCGGCGGCATGGATCCCGTGCTCGCCGTACATCCGGGTGCGGATGGGCTCTTCGGCAATGCGGACGACGTCAGCGGCTCGTTCGGTGTCGTTCGCCGCGGAACCGACGGCATGCCGAAGAGCGATCCGCTCTTCGGGCTCGCACGTCAGGTCACCGATCGCGCCCCGCCGAATTTCTTCGGTGGTCTCTGGGCGTCGGAGAATTTCTGGGACGGTCGCGCGGGCGATTCCTTCCTCGATCCACTGACCGGCTCCGTCGCGATCGCCACAGGGGGTGCACTCGAGAATCAGGCTCTCGGGCCGATCCTCTCCGAGGTGGAGATGGCCAAGGAGGGGCGGACCTGGTCCGATGTCGTCGAGCGGCTCGAATTCGCGCCGCCGCTCGGGCTCGCCACGAGCTGGCCCGCAGATGTGAGCGCGGCGATCGCGCTCGACCCGACCTATCCCGATCTCTTCGACGCGGCCTTCGGCGATCCCGCGATCACGCCCGTGCGGATCGCGTTTGCGATCGCGAGCTACGAACGGACCCTCGTGCCGGATCAGACCGCCTGGGATGCGTTCGATGCCGGCGACAGCGAAGCCTTGACGCCGCAGGAGCAGCAGGGTCTCCAATTCCTGGAGATCCTGAATTGCAACGACTGTCATCCGCCGCCGACGTTCTCCGACGACACGTTTCGCACGCTCGGCCTACGCAGCCCGTCAGAAGACGACGGGCGCCAGTCCGTCACGGGCGATCCCGACGATCGTGGCGCGTTCAAGACGCCGACGCTGCGCAATTCGGGTCTCAAGCCCTCGTTCATGCACACGGGCGAGCTCACGACGCTCGCTGAGGTGATGACGTTCTACGGCGACGGGCTCGCGCAGGATCCCGAGAATCTCGACCCCTTGATGCCGATCGACATCGCGCCTTCGATCGCCGACTCGTTCGTTGCGTTCATCGAGAACGGCTTGACCGACCCACGCGTGGCGAACGAGACCGCGCCCTTCGATCGTCCGATCCTGGCGCCCGAGCCCGGATTCGCGAGTGGCCTCGCGATCGCGATCGCGTCATTGGCGCAGCTGGTTGGGACGGCCGGTGGCGCACCCGGTCGCACGGGGCGAGGCCGATCGGCTGCGCGCCGGCGAGCGGCCTAGCTCGGGCTGCGAGCCACGCTCACTGCAGGATCTCGCCGGGTCCGATGCCCGCGTGTGCCTCGTCGGCAATCCGACGACCGAGCTGGGCCAGCTGCTCGTTCGCACCGCCGAGCGTCATGGCCGCGTGCTTGAGGCGCAGGAAGTAGCGGTGGATGGGGTAGTCGACGTCGGCCCCGATTCCGCCATGCAGATGCTGACAGGTATGCGAGACACGATGGCCGCCCATGCAGGCCCACCATTTCGCGATCGACGCGGCCTTGGCCGGTCCATCACCCGCGAGAGCGCCGTTCTCGCCCCGCGTCTCCAGGTCGAGTCGCCAGGCCGCCTGCCACATCGTCGACCGCATCGCCTCGACGTCGATGTAGGCGTCGGCGGCGCGCAACGAGACACCCTGGAACGAGCCGATCTCGCGGCCGAACTGCTTGCGTTCGCTCGTGTAGACGGCGGTCTGGCGTAGGCCTTCCTCGGCGACGCCGACGGCGATCGCCGAGATCGCCGTCTGAGCACGCGGCTCGAGCCAATCGATCATCTCCTCGCCGTGTCCGGGAAGGGCGAGCACGTCGTCGCCTGCGACCGGGACGTCTTCCAGCCCGACGACGAACTGTCGTTCGTGCGCGGTCGTCTCCTGGCGCTCGAGCGAGACGCCCGCGGCACTCGGGTCGACGAGGAAGAGACCGAGTCCGGCCTCGCCCATCGCGCTCACGAGCATCCGATCCGCGGCGCCCGCGTACGGTACGCAGACCTTCTCGCCAGAGATCTCGAAGCCGTCTCCGCTCGCCTTCGCTCTCGTTCGCGCCTTGCGCGAGAGCGCCGGATCCCCGAGCTCGAAGAAGGCCGCGGTCAGGATGCGCTCACCAGCAACGAGCTTCGGGAGCCACTCCTTCTTGAGCGTGTCGCTTCCGAATCGTTCGATCGGAAGCGCGGCGTAGACGACCGACTCGAGCAGTGGCACGGGTGCGAGGTGTCGTCCCGCTTCTTCGAGCAGCAGACACAGGGCGAGGTAGCTGAATCCCTGGCCGCCGTGGTCCTCGGAGGTCGAGACGCCGATCAGGTTCGCTTCCGCCAGGCTCGCCCAGAGCTCGCGGTCGAAGCCGGGCCCATCGTCGTCGCCTTCGACCTCCCGCAATCGATCGAAGCTCGTCGAGTCGGAGAGGATCTGCGCCGCCAGCTCCTTGACGGCCTCTTCTTCTTCGCTGAAATCGAAATTCATCGCCGCTTCCTCTCGCTGCCGGATGCTCGGCTCGTGTTCTGCTGGCCTCGCGCGGGCGCCGCGCGAGCAATGTGTCGGTGTACGGAGGCCTAACGCGGAACCCGCGGCATGCGCAGGCCCGCCATCGAGACGATCTCGCGCTGGATCTCGTTCACGCCGCCGCCGAAGGTGTTGATCGTGCCCATTCGCGCTTCGTGCTCGATCTCGCCATCGATCTGGGCGGCCGGCGAGCCCGTCTGGACGAGCGCAGTCGGTCCGACGACCTCCTGGAGCAGTCGGTAGACCTCGAGCACGACCTCGGTTCCATAGACCTTGACCGCCGAAGCGTCGGCCGGGTTCACGAAGCCGGATTCGAGCTGGGCGGCCATCCGCCAGTTGAGCAGCTTCATCGCTTCGATCCGTGCGAAGACCTCGGCGAGATTATGCTGGACCCAGGGCTGGTCGATCATCTTGCCGCCCTCGGGCGTCTCGGTATCCCGCGCCCAGGCGATCACGCGCTCCGTTCGCGCGTAGGCCGCGCTGCCGAACGCCGCGAGGCCGACGCGTTCGTGATTGAGCTGCGTCGTGATCAGCTTCCAACCGCCGTTGACGCCGCCGACTACGTTCTCCTTCGGAACACGCACGTTCTCGTAGTAGCTCATGGCCGTCGCCGAACCGCTCAGGGTGTGGATCGGGGCGGCGCTGAAGCCCGGCGTGTCGGCGGGCACGATGAACATCGTGATGCCCTTGTGTTTCGGCGCGTCGGGGTCGGTCCGCGCCGCGAGCCAGATATAGTCGGTGTCGGTCGCACCGCTCGTGAACATCTTGGTGCCGTTGATGACCCACTCGTCGCCATCGAGGACCGCGGTCGTCGTCAGGCTCGCGAGGTCGGTCCCGGCGTTCGGCTCGCTGTAGCCGATCGAGAAATGGCACTCACCGGCGAGGATGCGGGGCAGGTACTCGGCCTTCTGTTCTTCGCTGCCGTAGTCCATCAGCGCGGGGCCGACGGTCGAGACCGTGACGAAGGGAAAGGGCGCGCCGGAACGACGCTGCTCTTCGAGAAAGATCATCTGCTCGACCATCGTCATGCCGCCGCCGCCGTACTCCTTCGGCCAGCCGACGCCGAGCCAGCCGTCCTTGCCGATCTGACGGACCAGCTCGCGGTATTTCTTGCCGCCCTCCATACCCTTGACCTGGTCACGCACCTCGGGCGTCATCAGGTCGGAGAAGTAGCTCCGCAACGTCTCGCGGAGCTGCTTCTGTTCGGGCGTGAGATCGATGTACATGTCGCCTCCGGGGTCTTCGATGAGAGAACGGTTGCGGCGCGTGGGCGCGGTCGGCCCGCCCGGGTCGTGTCGGCTCGAACGGGGCTCCGGGCGGGCTGCACACTGCACGAGAGAGGAAACGGCTCGGGCCGTCGCGCCGCCAGATCGCTCTTTGGCTCCCGCCGGCGCTCCGCGCGCTCAACTATAACGGTGCGATTCGAGCGGTGAAACATGTTCTAGCGGCACACGGGAGTGTCCCTGCGGGTCATCCTCGCCGGCCTGGACGGCCGAGAGGCGTCGCGAGCGGCGGGGAGTGCCGGCGATCGGCCGCTTCGGCCCCTCGATCTTGAATTCCGCTCTGCCAGCTCGAAGGCTGCGCGGCGTTGTGCCTCGGGACCGGCCGCGCTGCGTCTGTTTCTCGAAGTCGACGAAATTCGATGTGTCGAAATCGAGCTGGTGGGTATTGGTTGGACGAGGCCCGCGTGCTCACCCGAGTGTGACGCTGCGCACGAAATCGAGGCTGTACTTCGATCGTGTCGACTCGCGTGACGACCGTCGCGTAAATCGATTCGCGGATGCCGAACGATCGAGTCGAATCCACACACTTCGCGTGCCGATCGCGGTTGGCCATCGCCACGAGGATCGTTTCGATCGGTCGCTGTTACACGAATCGCAGACGTTACGAACTTCGCGGTGAAGGTATTTCCCGGGAGCAAGACCGATTGCCGATCCGAACGTTCTGTGGAGATTCTCAAACGATGATGATTGATTCGGCTGCCGTACCGTTATGCTCGCGACGCTTCGATCTCGAGGACAAGCGTGTGGACGACGATCTCAAGCGAATTGCCGCCCGAATTCGCAGCTGGCGAGATGAAGCGGGTCTGACACTGCAACAGCTCGGCGATCGCTCGAATGTCTCCGCGAGCACGATTCACAAGATCGAGAATCTGCAAACGGTTCCGACGATCGCCGTGTTGCTCAAGGTCGCGAATGGACTCAACCGCAGGCCGAGCGAGCTACTCGCGGAAGTCGACGTCGAGAAACAGATCGCCGTCATGCGTCGCGACGATCGCCGCTCGCTCACGATCAAGGACAAGGGCGCGATCGAGCATCTCGTCGGCATGATTCCGCGCAATCAGCTCGACGTCTGGCGTGTGCACCTCGAGCCAGGCGTCGGCGCGGGCATGCCGGGCACCGAAGCGTGGCAGTTTCATGGCGAGGTCGTGATCCTCGTCGAAGACGGAGCGCTCGAAGCGGAGATCGGTGGCGAGACCTTCCAGGTCTCTGCCGGTGACTCGATCCACTTCGATCCGAGTCTTCCGCATCGCTGGGTCGCGTCGGGCGAGAAGCCTGCACGGGCGGTCGTGCTCGCAACGGTGCCCGAACGACTTCAGAGCGATCTAGTCGAACGGATCAGCGCGGCGACCGGCATGTCCGCGCTCGAGGTCTCGGGTATCGAAACCCGATTTCAGCCGCGAAGTGTCGACTAACGCCCGGAAGAGTGTCGACTAACGCCCGGAAGAGTGTCGACTAACGCCCGGAAGAGTGTCGACTAACGCCCGGAAGAGTGTCGACTAACGCCTGCTCTCCGATTCCGCCTCGAGGCTTCGCAGGACGGCGAGAAAGCCGGGTCCGTATCGGGTGGCGCGCGCTTCGCCGATTCCGTGTACGAGCATGAGCTCCGTTTCGTCGCGCGGCACGATCTGGGCGAGCTCGCGCAACGTCCGATCGCTCGCGACGACGTAGGGCGGTACGCCCTCGCTCTGCGCCGTAATCAGTCGATGGGTCCGAAGGGCCTCGAAGCGTGCCTGGGCCGCCGCGTCGAGCGTTTCGCTCGCCGTTCGCGTCTGCCCCCTGGCTTCGAGCGTTTCGCTCGAATCCGCGGCAGCGCCGCCCGCGCGAGGCAGACGCGTCTTCTCGGGCGGCAGCAGGAGTCGCACCTCGCGTTCTCCCCGCATCACCGCGACACCCGTCTGCGTCAGCACGACGACGGGTCGATCGCCGCCCGCGAAATCGACCCAGCCTGCGGTCACGCATCGGCGCAACAGCTTCGTCAACCAGGCCTCGCTCCGCTCGGCGAGGACTCCGAATGTCGTCGTCCGGTCGAGTCCCGCACTGCGTAGGCGCGGATCCTCGTGCCCGCGCAGCAAGGCAACGGCCGCTGTCAGGCCGAAACGGCCGTGGACGCGCGCGACTCCAGAGAGCGCCTTACGCACGACGAGAGTCACCTCTTCGCCGTTCGCGTCCCCGCCGACCGATTCACCGGCAGCGATCTGCTCGCAGACGTCACAGCGCCCGCAGCCCGCGAGTATCTCCTCTTCGTCTCCGAAATAGCGTAACACCGCATCGTGTCGACAGGTCCCGCCCTCGGCGAATCGCATCAGCTCGAGAAAGAGCGCCCAGCGATGGCGTGCACTCTCGGAGAGCCTCTCGCCTCCGCCCACCGGGTCGCGACCCGACGTCGTCGTCGCGCCAGGCGGGGCTTCGGTCGCCGGGAGCGCGTGGGCGTCGGATTCGATCAGCGCTCGCCGGCGGGCGAGATCGCCGGGACTGACGAACATCTGACCGACTGCCGGCTCGCCGTTGCGTCCTGCGCGACCGACCTCCTGATAGTAGGCCTCGATCGAGCCGGGAGGGGCGAGGTGGATCACGGCTCGGACGTCGGCGCGGTCGATCCCCATGCCGAAGGCATTGGTCGCAACGACGATCTCGAGCTCACCGTCGGCGAAGGCGGCGTGAACGGCCTCGCGCCTCTCCCCGTCGAGACCGGCGTGGTAGGACTCGCAGTGCCAGCCGCGATCTCGCA
This sequence comes from Myxococcota bacterium, assembly GCA_965223565.1. GTDB lineage: Bacteria > Myxococcota_A > UBA9160 > UBA9160 > UBA4427 > UBA4427. The sequence goes on from CBDCWV010000018.1 coordinate 457,927, forward strand.
AGCGATCCCGCTCTGTCTCGGTGCTCTTGCGGGTCGGTCCGTAGATGATCGCGCAGCCCGCACCGGCGCCGGGCGCCGCGAGCGTCTCCCGCAGCACGGCGTCGACCGCGCGGCGCCGATCGGTCGCGCGTTCGACTTCGAGTACGCGCAAGGAGAGGTTCGGTCGCGCGAACCCACGCACGAGCTGCGGAGTGTCCGGTGGCAGCGACAGGCGCGCGAGGATCTCGTCTCGCACGTAGGGCGTAGCCGTCGCCGTACAGGCGAGTACCCGCGCCTCCGGGTGTTCCGCCAGGACACGGCCGATCTCGAGGTATTCGGGCCGGAAGTCGTGACCCCACTCGCTGATGCAATGGGCCTCGTCGATCGCGAAGAGCGGGCACTCGAGCCGGCCGAGGATCTCGCGAAAGCGCGGGAAGACGAGCCGTTCGGGTGCGACGTAGACCAGCTGCAGCTGCCCCCGCTCGAGCGCGTCGAGTCGTCGCGCCATCTCGCCCGGATCGAGCGTCGAGGCCAGGAAGCTCGCGGCCACGCCGAGCCGCTCGAGTGCATCGACCTGGTCACGCATCAACGCGATCAACGGTGACACGACGACCGTCGTACCCGCCAGGATCAGCGCTGGCAGCTGGTAGCAGAGGCTCTTGCCGCCTCCCGTGGGCGCGACGAGCAGCATGCGCCGGGCGTCGAGCAGGCCCTCGATCGCCTCGCGTTGTCCCGGACGAAACGCCGAATGGCCGAGCCGCGCGAGCGCGCCCTCGAGGGTCGCTTCTCGCTCGGGCCCCGCCTGCGGCAGCCCCGCGTGGGCCGACGCGCGATCGAAGCGCGTCCCGGGCGGATCGCTCGGTGCGTGTGCGTCGCGTTCATGCATGATCGATGCGCCGACCCCTGGTCGAGGCTAGCACGCGCCCGTCCCCACGAGGCGGCGTCAACGCCTGGACTCGGGCACCCTCTACTCGGATGAAGAGGTGGAGGGCGACGCGATGGTCGAGATCAGGCTGGAATATTCGGGTTCGCTCCATACGCTCGCTCTGCACGGTCCCTCGGGCTCGCGCCTCGAGACCGACGGGCCGGTCGACAATCGGGGCAAGGGCGAAGCGTTCTCGCCGACCGATCTCCTCGCGACCTCGCTCGGAAGCTGCATGTTGACGACGATGGCGATCGTCGCCGAGAACGAAGGTTGGGTGCTCGACTCGGCGCGTGCCCGCGTCGAGAAACACATGGCGCTCGAGCCGCGTCGTCGGGTGGGGCGACTCGTCGTCGAGATCGAGCTGCCCGCCGGGCTCTCCGATACGGCGCGCGAGCGCCTCGAGGACGTGGCGCGCCACTGTCCCGTCGCGATGTCGCTCCACCCCGAGACGCAGGTCGCGCTCGAGATTCGTCGGGCGGATTGAGTCGCGCATGGCGGACTACACGCTTTATGGGGATCTCGCCGACAGGCAGACGATCGCGGTCGCGACGGTACTCAGGGCGAAAGGTCTCTCGCTCGAGCTGATCGAGACGTCGGCCTCCCTCGGCTTCGCACTCGCGGCCCGGGGTGGCCGCGAAGAAGGACCGTTCCTGCGCACGCCCGAGGGTTTCGTTCTGGCCGACGCACACGCGATCCTCGACTGGGTCGAACGGATCCACCCCGCTCCGCCTCTGCTGCCGAACACGCCCGTACGGCTCAGCTGTGCGCGGCTGCTCGAGGACTGGATCGAGCTCTGGCTGCCGCTCTGGCCCCGGCGTTCGTGGAATAGCCTCGATCGGATCGGTCGACACGTTTCACAGGCCGGCTTCCTGCTGGGGGAGCGTCCGATCCGCGTCGACTGGCTGCTCGCGGCCTGGCTCGAGGCGGAGGTGCTCGTGCACGAGGAAGCCCGCGAGCATCTCGCGCGGTCGGCCCCGCGGCTCACCTCCTATGGTGCGGATTTGTTGGGCCATGCACCCTCGGACAGCGAGCCGCCGGCCGATGACGCGATCCCGATCTCGCTCCTGCCGCTCCTCCAGGAGATCGGTCACGATTACCATGCCTACCTGATCCGGAACCACGAGGCGTTGGGGAAGGGCGAAGATTCTGCGCCCCTCGATCTCGGTCTCGGCACGGTCGGTCTACCGGTGCAGGCCGCCTGCGAGCGGCGTCGCGCCCGGCTCGGGCAGGAGCTCCGGCAGTTCGGCCGCGGAGCACGCCGGGCCGTCGAGCGCGTACTCGATCCGGTCCACGCCTGGCACGCGCTCACGCTGCCCGCCGTACTCGAGGACTTCGATCCGGCGGATCCACGCAGCCTGTAGCGATCCGCTACGGCGTTTCGCCGCGCGCGATCTGCTCGAAGAGCGCCTCGCCGGCGACGCTGCGTGCGACGTCTTCCAGCCAGGGGAACTTGCGGATCGTGTGCCCGCCGTCGACGGTCAGACATTGACCGGTGATCCAGGCGGATTCGGGGCCGGCCAGGAAGCGGATGGCGCGACCGATGTCCTCGGGCTCGCCGTCCTTGCGGATTGGCTGCTCGGCCAGGAAAGCCTCGACGAGCGGTCGGTTCTCGAACATCCCGTCGGTCGCGCCCGTTCGCGTGAGGCCCGGCCGGACGGCGTTGATGCGGATTTTGAATTGGCCGACCTCGTCGGCGGCGACGCGTACGAGCTGGTCGCAGGCTGCCTTCGCGGCGCAATAGGCCGAGAGGAACGGCGACGAGAGGATCGACGCCGTCGACGAGACGACGACGATCGAGCCTCCGCCCGAGCGCACCATGGCGAGGCCGGCGTACTTGATCATCAGGTAGGTGGGCCGGACGTTCTCGTCGATCGTCTCACTGAAGGCGTCGTCCTCGTAGCCGAGGACGGGACAGTAGTTGCCACCGCCCGGGACGCTGATCGCGATGTCGAGTCCGGAATCGCCCGCCGCCTGCTCGACGGCGCCTCTCACCTGGTCGCCTTGCATACCGTCGCAGACGCGCGTCGCGAGCGAGCCGCCACGACTGCCGGCGGCCTCGCGCAGCCCCTTGGCTGCCTGCTCGAGTCGCGCTGCGTCCCGCGCACAGATCAGGACGTCGGCACCGTCGACGAGCAGCGTCTCGGCCGTGGCGAGGCCGATTCCGCTGCTGGCACCGATCACGAGGGCGCGTCTTCCGGCGAGGCTGCCCGGTCCGCCGATCTTGTTTCCCGGACTCGGGCCGTTCGTTCGTTGCGCGGGGCTCATCGGGTTCGTCCTCTCGATGCTGGCATGGGGGTGACGTACTGGTGCGTGTGTTGCGCCCGCATCCGGAGTCGGGCCGTGGCTCGAATCGTCTCAGTCGCGCGCGCGGTGTTCGTCCAGAGATACGACCGCGGCGCGGTCGGGACTCTCGCCCTGTAATCTTACGTCGGGTGCGCCCATTCGCGCCGCATCGGCCGTGCGATCGTCGGGCTGCGTCTGGCTCTCGCGCTCGGCGCGGACGCGCGCCTCGTAGTGCTCGATCTCCCCCGCGGTCGTCGCTTCGTCCCAACCGAGCACGCCGGCCATCAGGCGCGCCGTCGGCCGGGCGGCCGCCAGACCCCGGTCGAAGGTCTCGATCGAGATACGCGTTCGCCGGGTCAAGGCATCGTCGAGGTGGAGTGCGCCCTCGTGTGAGGTGGCGTAGGCGATCTCGGCGGCCAGGTAGGCCGGTGCGCCCGCGAGTGGCTCGCCCAGCTCCTTCGTCTCACGAATCAAGCTCAGCAGCTCGTGGGTACGCGATCCGTAGCGGTTGAGCAGATGCTCGATCACGTTCACGTGGAGACCGGATTCGTCGGCGAGCAGCTCGCGTCGGTTCCAGTGCGCGCGGTAGCCGGCGGCGCCGAGTAACGGAATCTCGTCCGTGCAGCTGTCGGGCACCTTCTGCTCGACGCCATGGGCAGCGACGTCGACGACGTCTCTGGCCATCACGCGATAGGTCGTGTACTTGCCACCCGCGACCGTGATCAAGCCCGAGACCGACTGGCTGACCGCGTGTTCACGCGAGAGCTGGCTGGTCGCATCGCTCTCGCCCTGGAGGAGCGGTCGCAGACCCGCGTAGACCCCCTCGATGTCCTCGTGTCGAAGCGGCTGGGCGAGCACGGCGTTCACGCGGGACAGCAGGTAGTCGATGTCGCTGCGGCTGGCGGCGGGATGCGCGAGGTCGAGATTCCAATCCGTATCGGTCGTGCCGATGATCCAGTGGTTCTGCCACGGAATCACGAAGAGGACGCTCGTCTCCGTTCGCAGGATCAGGCCGGCGTCGCCGTGGATGCGGTCGCGCGGGACGACGAGGTGGATGCCCTTCGAGGCACGTACGTGGATGCGACCGCGGCCGGCGTGCTTCTGGACCGAGTCGGTCCATACGCCCGTCGCGTTCACGACCTGGCGACCGCGAATCTCGAGGTCGGTCCCCGTCTCGAGACAACGTGCGCGGACGCCCGATACGCGCGTACCGGACATCCGGAAGCCCTCGGCGCGAACACTCGAGAGCGTGACGGCGCCGTAGGTCCGTGCCGTGCGCACGAGCGCGAGGGTGTGACGTGCGTCGTCGACCTGGGCATCCCAATACTGGATGCCGCCGATCATGCGGTCGCTGCGGAGGCCGGGGAAGCGGGTGAGCATGCCGCGACGCGTGAGGTGTCGATGGCGGGGCAGCGCGCGTCGGCCGGCGAGCGTGTCGTAGAGGAGCGTACCCGCGCCGATATAGCCGCGTTCCCAGACGCGACGGCGCAGGGGAAAGAGGAAGGGTACGGGCTGGACGAGATGCGGGCAGAGGCGTTCGAGCATCAGCGTCTGCTCGTGCAGCGCCTCCCGGACGAGGCCGAAGTCGAGCTGCTCCAGATAGCGCAGACCGCCGTGGATCAGCTTGCTGGAGCGGCTCGAGGTGCCCGACGCCCAGTCGCGTTGCTCGACGAGCGCCACGGAGAGTCCGCGACTGGCGGCGTCGAGCGCGGTGCCGGCGCCGACGACCCCGCCTCCGATGATCACGACATCGAAGTCGCGATGCTCGATCGCTGCGAGGTCGCGGCTTCGCTGTTCGGGTCCGAGTCGAGTCGGATCGCCGTTCGCCGTCGCCCGTGCCGTGCTCATGCCGCTACTCCCCGGTCGCGTGGGAGCGTAGCGCTCAGACCTGGAGACTTCGCTGGCTCGACGACACGTCGCGTCGAATCTCCTGCCGCAGGCGTCGGGATAGCGGGCTGAAGGCGACGGCCATGCCGCGGGGCAGGCCGCTGCGCGCGACACCGTCGCCCGCGTTCGCATTCGTGTAGAGGATCTGGCCGACGACGAGGGGTCGATCGCGGCCGACCGGGAGCTCGAGTGCGACCTGGGATCCCACGACCCAGGGTCGCGGCGTCACGAAATAGGCACCGCCCGACGACAGGCTGTAGCAGCGAACCGTCTTCTGCTTACCCGACCAGTACGTGCGCGTCCGCCATTCCTTGGGTGCGCGCAGCTCGCCACGCGGCTCGCTGGTCGCCCAGGGTGAGCGGGCCCGATTGATCTGGAAACGCAGCGCGTGTCGGCCGAAGCGACCGAAGAGCGCCAGCTCGATGCCGACCGATCGGAGCTCGGCCCTTCGGATCTCGTCGGGCACGCGGCCGAACGCGATCGGGACCAGCGAGGGGGCGCCGAGTCGCACGCTGATCTCGGCGAGCTGGGCCTCGAATTCGCGATGGGCGATCTCCGTCTCGGGTAGCACCACGACCGAAGGCGGTCGCTCACCCTCGAGCTCGAGGTTCGCGGCCTCGCCGAGCGTCGCCGCGTGCAACACCCGGGTCGAGAGCGCTTCGATCTCACGCGACAGACTCTGCCGGATCCGGTCATCGGGTCCGATCACGAGGATCGGATCCCGGCCCGATGGCTTCCACGCGCTCATGTTGACATCGTCCTTTCGACTCGCGGTTCCCGGCCCGTCGCTTCCGCGAGAAGCCGCACGCTTCGCTCCGCATGGAAGACATCGGCGCGCGAGCGTCTCGCTTGAGGCGATAGACTCTCGCTCCGTGACGGAATCCGCCCCTCATCCCCCTTGCGACGATCACGACGGCCCCGGCGACGGCCCGGCGAAGGTCCGTGCCCCCGGCGGCGTCGATGGGCGGCTGCGCGTGATGAACGTCGTGCTCGCCGTCGACGAGCCCGAATCACGGCTGCGCGAGGCGAGTGCGGCGCGCCTCGGCATTCCGGCGGACGAGATCGTCGGGCTGCGCATCGCCCACCGCGCGCTCGACGCACGCCGCCGCGGTCGCCGGCACGCGCTTCGATTCGTCTATCACGTCGATCTCGACCTCGCCCCCGACAGCGCGCGCGGCACTGGCTGGCGTGACCATGCGATCGCTTCGGGGCGTGCACGGGCGGTCGAGCCCCCCGCTCGTTTCGAGCTCGATCGGGCCGATGCCCGTTGGCGCAGGCGCCGCGTCGCCGTCGTCGGGGCGGGTCCCGCTGGTCTCTACGCCGCCTGGACGCTCGCGGCGAATGGCGTCGAGGTCGACGTGCTCGAGCGGGGGCCGGCTCTGCGTCCGCGCGGCCGCGCCGTCGCGCGCTTTCTGCGCACGCGTTCGCTCGATCCCGAAGCGAATCTGCTCTACGGCGAAGGTGGTGCCGGCACCTACTCCGACGGCAAGCTCTACACCCGGACGCAGCACGCACTCGAGGCTCCGATCAAGCAGACGCTGATCGAGGCGGGCGCCGATCCCGAGATCGCCTTCGACGCGCGTGCCCACATCGGAACCGACCGCTTGCATCGGATCCTGCCTCGCCTGCGCGCGCAGCTCGAGCGGATGGGCGTTCGTTTCCATTTCGAGACCCGGCTCGAGGGGCTGATCCAGGCTGGACCCGGAAGGGTTCGGGCGCTGCGTACCTCGGCGGGTGAGCTCGCCTGCGATGGCGTCGTGCTCGCGCTCGGCCATAGCGCCCGGGACAGCTTGCGTGCTCTTGCAGGAGAGGGGCTCGTCCTCGAAGCCAAGCCCTTCCAGATCGGCCTGCGGATCGAGCACCCGCAGGCCCTCGTCGACGTGGGTCGCTTCGGGCCGGACGCCGATCTCGAGCGACTCGGTCACGCCTACTATTCCCTCGTCGCACGCGCGACGGCCGAGACGGCCGCCATCCACAGCTTCTGCATGTGCCCGGGCGGACAGATCGTCGCCGCCGTCGCGCAGCCGGGTCTGCTCTGTACGAACGGCATGAGCAACTCGAGACACTCCTCGCCCTTCGCAAACTCCGGTCTCGTGATGACGCTTTCGCCCGAGGAGTACGGTCCGGGTCGTTTCGCCGGCGTCGAAATGCAGGAGCGCATCGAAGCGACGTTCTTCGCCGCGGCGGGGAGCGACTATTCACTGCCCGCCCAACGCGTGCGCGATTTCTTGAAGGGGCGGGAGAGTCCGGTCCTCGGGCGCACGAGCTACAAGCTTGGTCTGGCGCCGATCCGCCTCGACACGCTGTTGCCGTCGCGTATGACGGCGGCGATGCGGGCTGCGATTCGTCGCTTCGATCGTCAGCTGCCGGGCTACGCCGGCGATGCGGGCATGCTGGTCGGAATCGAGTCGCGCAGCTCGAGTCCGATACGCATCACGCGCGACCCCGATACGCGCCTGGCGATCGGCTTCGAGAATCTCTGGCCGGTCGGCGAGGGTGCTGGCTATGCGGGCGGGATCATGAGTGCCGCGATCGATGGCGCCCGGAGTGCCTGGGCTCTGCTCGGCCATCGCGAATCTTGACCGTCCAGGAAAGGCCCGGCGCACGGATCCGTATTTGACCCCATCCGATCGTCCATTCGCGAAGCGTGCGTTCCCCGGACGCGATCGTCCGCCTCCGCTTCGTCCTCGTGTTATGCGTCGGGTCCGTTCGATCAAGCTTCGAATCGGAAGACCCGATTCGAAACGGCATGGATTGCGTCCGCGTGCCACCGACATCGATGCGCCTCGGGCTCGTGGTCGGAACGCTCGCGGCGCTCGTGTGCGCTTCGGCGGAAGCGGGTCAGACGGCGTTCCGCGCTCAGGACGGCGAGATCGATGTCGCCGCGAGCACGATCGCGACGGGTGCCTTCGGCGCGCGACGCGACTCGATTCCGGGGTGGCACAACTGGACGAGCGCGACCACGACCGAGATCGCCTACCTGGGAAGCTCGGACGACCGTCGCTATCGCAACCAGGACGCGGGCTCGGGCGACAACTCGGCGATGATCTTCGAGTATCGTTTCGACGACGACCGGGCGGGTGTCGAGCGGATCGATCTTCAGATCGAGCTCTCGCAGGCCTACGCGGCCGGCCGGATCTATGTCTTCATCTGGGATTGGGATGCGGGTCGCTACGACGTGCTGGGCTCGATGTCGGGGACCTCGGACCGAACGCTCTCCTACCGACTCGAAGAGGCGCCGGCGCGCTATCTGAACGTCGACGGTCAGCTCACCGTCTTCGTCGTGAACCAGGACGACTACGGAACGCAGGCCTATATCAAGGTCGACCGGATCGCCGTCGAGGTCATCGCGCCTGCGGCCCACTTCTCGATCGAACACGACGGCTCGATCTCGACCTGCGATCGCGCGAAGATCGTGGTCGAGAAGCATCGCGCCGATCATGCCATCGACGCCGACTACGTCGGAAAGATCGTGATCGACGCCTCGACCGGCCAGGGCAGCTGGTCGCTCGTCCGCGGAAACGGTGAGCTCCAGGACGACGGCGGCGGCTCCGCGACCTACGCCTTCGCACGGGACGACGGCGGCCGAGTCGAGCTCGGCTTCTCCCACTCCGAGCCCGCGAAGATCGACTTCAACGTGACCGACGGGAGCGAGGACGAGGCGAGCTCGGAGGACGAGCCCCTCGGCGTCTCGCTTCCGGGCGTCGCGACGGTTCGGGACGCGTTCGCCGCTTACAGCTACGCGGGCAACGACGGAACGGAGAATTGGGTCGGTCCCTGGCTCGAGATCGGCGAATCGAATGGCGTCGGCGCGAATCACGTCTCGATCAGCGGCGGCCGTTGCGTCTCGAGTCGCTGTCTCCGGATCGGCACGGATTTCACGAACCGGGAGACGTTCCACGGGCGCGGCGCTCGCCGCGCCGCGGATCTCTCCCGCGCGACGTCGGCGACGCTCTCGTTCCAGTACATGCGGGGCTACGTGCGCGGGACGGGCAAGGCCTCGGTGGCGATCTCGCGGAACGGAGGTGCGAGCTTCACGACGCTCGCGACGTATACGCTGAACGGGAATACGACGACGCCGATCAGCCAGAGCTTCGATATCTCGGACTGGGCGACCGCGGACACGCAGGTGCGTTTCCTGGCGACGGTGGAGAACTCGACGACGTCGATCTACATCGACAACGTTCAGATCCGCTACGCGACGGCCTGTCCCGAGCAGGACTATTTCGTCGTCGAGCACGACGGAGCCGGGATCCACTGTCTCGACGAACCCTTTCGCGTGACCGCCATGTCCGAAGGCGACGTGATTCGCGAGGATTTCGCGGAGTGGGTGACGCTCTCGACGAGCACGGGTGCGGGCACGTTCGCGAACGGACCCGGGAATGCCGGCAGCTTCGCCGATCCGACCCCGAACGACGGACTCGCCAGCTACCGCTTCGCCGTCGCCGATGGAGGCCGGGCCCGATTCTTCCTCAACTACGCCGGCACGGGGAAGGGCGACGCCTCGAAGGTCGATATCGACGTCGCGCAGTCGAAGAACCCGGCCAGCCAGGACGATGATCGTGAGGGCCTGCTGGCCTTCGATCCAGCGGGATTCCAGCTGACGGCCCATGCCATCCCCGACCCACCGCCCCTCGCGATTTCGGATCCGATTCGTGCACGCGTCGCCGGTCGGGCCTTCCGCGTCCATATCGCCGCCTACGGAACCTCTTCCGCCAACCCCGAGTGCGGAGTCGTCGAGAGCTATTCCGACGGGAAGGCGATCGAGTTCTGGAGCGAATACGTCGATCCCGCGTCCGGCACGCGCGCCGTCGCGATCAATACCTCGTCGATCGGTCGCAGCGAAGCTGCGGCTACGCCCGTGAAGCTCGAGTTCATCGACGGTCGCGCCGTCTTCGGCATGAAGTACAAGGACGTGGGACGCATTCGGCTGCACGCGAAGGATCCCGGTGATGGCGTGTCCGGCAATCCGATTTCGGGTGCTTCCGATGCGTTCGTGAGCATGCCGGCGGAATTCCGCATCGGCGAAATCCAGAGGCCGGACGGCTCGGGCAATCCCGGCACCTCGGCGCCGAAGGGCGAGGTCTTCGTCGCGGCGGGTGCGCCCTTCCGCGCCGCCGTTCGGGTGCTCGATGCCGAGGGAGCGTTGACGCCGAATTTCGGACGCGAGAGCGCGCCCGAGGGCCTGCGGCTCCGGTCGGCCGAGCTCGTCGCACCCAAAGGCGGACGCAACGGGCCCGCGGACGATGGGGCGATCGAGAACGCGACGGGACTCGTCGCCGTCAAGCCCGCTGGGACGTTCTCGGGCAGCGCCTTCGCGTTCGGCGAGGTCGGGGCGATCCGTCTCCAGGCGACAGTGGCCGATGGCGACTACCTGGGCGCTGGGGACGTGAAGGGTGGGATGTCGGAAATCGTCGGTCGCTTCACGCCGAGCCGCTTCGAGGTCAAGTCCAACGCGCCCGAATGGGATACGGCCTGCGATCTCGGCGCCTTCACCTGGGCCGGACAGCCCTTCGGCTACGTGAAGGGCGGCGAGCCGCGCCTCGGTATTCGCGCCGTCAACGCGTCGGGGACGACCACGCAGAACTACGCCGGTGACTGGTGGCGGCTCGCGAACGATTCGATCGTCCCGCGGCGCTACGTGATCGAAGAGGGCACGCTCGACGAGCGGGGCCTCCCGTCGCCGAAGGTCGACCCCGTGATCGAGGAGGTCGCGCCCGGCGAGGGTCTACTCAGCTTCTCCGCCGGATCGGGACTCGTCGTTTCCCGCAGTCCGCTCTTCGCGCCCTTCGAGGCAGAGATCGAGCTCTCGATCGGCGTCGTCGACCGGGATGGCGTGGCCTACCCGGGCAACCCGTTCCGCTTCGGCGAAGCCCGCTCCGGCAAGGGCATGGCCTTCGACGTCTCGAAGCGAATCCAGCTGGGACGCATCCGGATCGAGAACGCGGCGGGCTCCGAGCTCGTCGATCTGCCGACGCGCCTCGTCGCGCAGGTCTACGACGGCACGCGATTCGTCGACGATACGAACGACAGCTGCTCGCGGATTCGCGAGGCGGATCTCGACCTCACGCCGTCGCCCGGCGGCCTCGTCTCGAATCCGGACATCGCGCATCAGCCCTTCATGGCCGGTGACGGCGGTCTGGTCCTGAGTGCACCGAATCGCGTCGGCTCCCTCGACGTGGTCGTCGATCTGGGCGCGACCGGCGCGAATCTGCCGTGGCTTCGCTTCGACTGGCCCGAAGACGGGAATCTCGACGGTCTGATGGACGACGATCCGCGCGCCCACTTCACGTTCGGTATCTGGCCCGGCCGTCCCGGTCAGATCTACCAGCGCGAGGTGTATTGAGCGATCGCCGGCCGACCGTTCTCGTTCGGTCCGAGGCTCAATCGGAGAGAATCAGGCCGTGCTCGATCTCGTTCCGGTCGTCGGAAGACACCGGCAGCGGATGGGACAGGATCTCGCCGCATCGTCGCACCGCATTCGCGATCCCGTCGCTCGCGCGGCCCTCGCGAATACCCGTCAGCACCAACTCGACCACCTCTTGCCAGCTCTCGTCCGGGCCGAGTGCCTGATCGACGGCTTCGTCTCCGAGCACGACGACGCGGTGTTCGAAGAGCGTGATGTAGATCAAGATGCCGGTGCGGGCTTCGGTTCGTCGGATGCCATGCTCGGCGAAGGCGCGCAACGCGGCGAGCTCGGCCTTGCGTTGGAATTCGGCCTCCGTGATGAAGGCGCGTCGCACGAAATCGAGTCGGCAGAGCAGGTGGGCGAGGACGACGGCGACCCCCTGGAGTCCGAAGAGCTGGAGTAGAGAGCCTTCGATCGGGAGGAGCGGCGAGCCGAGCAGCGCGAGCGCGGCGAGTGCAACGGACATGCGCCAAGGCGCAGCGGCGTGAGCGCTCGAACGACCGACGACCGAGACGACGATCTCGCCCGAGGTCCCCGCCTCGGCCGCGCGCACCGCCGCTTCGATTCGTTCGCGTTCACGTTCGGGAATCAGCTCGGAGGGCTTCACGCTACCAGCCTCCCGAGGCGCCGCCGCCACCAAAGCCACCGCCGCCGCCCCCGAAGCCTCCGCCGAAACCCCCTCCGCCAAAGCCTCCGCCCCCGAAGCCCCCGCCGTGGCCGCCACCGAATCCACCCGGATACCGATACGCGCCGCCGCGAGGGCCGCCGCCCGCACCGATCCCGCCCATCGCACCGACGATTCCGAACACGCCGCCGAGGATCGCGGCGACGGCTGCCAGTCCGAGCGAGAGGGTGAGGACGAAGCCCAGGAATCCGGCGATTCCGCCGCCGATCGGTGCGGCCAGCCACCAGCGCCTTCGGCCGAGGCCCGACCCGAAGATCGAGCCGAAGATCGCTGCGAACAAGAGACCGCCGAGCGGGGAGTCGGCGCCGCGCCGGCCGCCTTCGGGCGCCGGCGGTAACGCTTCGCCGCGGGCTGCCGCCATGATCGCGTCGACACCTCGTTCGACGCCGCGCGCCATCGCGCCGCGCCGGAACTCCGGCACCATCTGCTCGCGGATGATGCGTGCGGCGACGGCATCGGGGATCGCACCTTCGAGGCCGTAGCCCACCTCGATTCGCGCGCGACGATCCTTGGCGGCGACGACGAGGATCACGCCGTTGTCGAACTCCCTCTGTCCGATCTTCCAGGCCTCCGCCACCCGCATCGAGTACTCCTCGATCGCCTCGCCCTCGAGCGAGGGCAGCGTGACGACGACGATCTGATGGCGTGTCGTTCGCTCGAAGTCGGCGAGGCGCGCGACGAGCGCGCGCTCTTCTTCCGTCGAGAGCAGTCCGGCACCGTCGTGGACACGCGTGACGATCGACGGCACCTCGACGAGCGCGCTCGCGGACTGCGGTAGCGACAGCACCAGCGCGAGCGCGGTGAGCGCCAAGAGTGCGAGGCATCGCGTGCCCCGCGGCACGCGCACTACGCCCACGTCTGTGCTCCGTCGGCCCGCCGTGAAGGCGCGCAGCCAGGCGAGTGGGGTGCCGACGCGTGGCCGCCGGATCCCGATCGGGCTCAGAAGTCCACCTCGGGCGGCCGGTCGCCGACGTCCGAACGCGCCTCGAAGGTGGGCTTGGGGTCGGCGCCGATCACCTTGGCGGTGAGAACGGTCGGGAAGGACCGCACGAGCGTGTTGTAGCTACGGACGCTGTCGATATAGCGGCCTCGGGCGACGGTGATCCGGTTCTCGGTCCCCTCGAGCTGGGCCTGCAGGTCGCGGAACGCGGCGGTCGCCTTCAGGTCGGGATAGCGCTCGACCGTGACCATCAGCCGCGAGAGGGCGCTCGAGAGCTGGTCCTGGGCGCCCATGAACTGCTGAAGGGCCTCGGGGTCGTTCACGAGCTCGGGTGTCGCCTGAATGCTCGTCGCCTTCGCGCGCGCGTTGACGACGGCCTCGAGCGTCTCCTTCTCGAAGTCGGCGGCGCCCTTGACGGTCTTCACGAGGTTCGGGATCAGGTCGGCGCGCCGTTGGTACTGATTGGCGATTTCGGACCAGTTGGCCTTGACGGACTCGTCCCCCGCCTGGATATCGTTGTAGCCACAGCCGGACAGGTTCGTGGCGAGCAGCAACAGGGACGCGATCGTGCATGCGCGCATCAATTCTCTCAAGGTCGCACTCCTCAATCGGGATGGCGGGACTCGTCGCTCGACTCGACACGAGTCGGCTCCGGTCCGCGATCGAACCTGCTCGACCTGATCGATCAGGCCGGTGCGGACCGTGGACCTCGCAGTAGCTGGCCCGGCCGTGCATCCGTGGCCTCGCCGTTCTGCATCACGACCTCGCCGCCGACGATCGTCGCATCGTAGCCGGTCGAGCGCTGGAGCAGACGCCGAGCACCGCCCGGCAGGTCGAAGGCCATCTCCGGTCGTCGCAACGCGAGATTGTCGAAGTCGATCACGTTGAGATCGGCCTTGAAGCCGGGCGCGAGCACGCCGCGATCGTTCAGGCCGTAGACCGCCGCCGTGTCGCGGGTCATCCGCTTGACGGCCTGCGGCAGTGGCACCCTCGGCCCACGCGTCCGGTCGCGCACCCAGTGCGTCAGCATGAAGGTCTGGAGCGAGGCATCACAGATCACGCCGCAATGCGCGCCGCCGTCGCCGAGCGAAACGACCGCGCGGTCGTTGTTCAAGAGCTCGTGCATCAGGTCGAGGTTGCCGTCGCTGTAGTTGAAGAACGTGAGGAGCAGCAGCTCGCGTCCCTCGTCGCGCAACATGTAGTCGTAGAGGACCTCGTCGGCCGGGCGGCCCTCGCGTTGCGCGATCGCCCAGATGCTCTTCTCCGGGCCCGGCTCGTAGTCGGGCGGGTCGCCGAGCGGGAAGATCTTCTTCAGCATGTCGGGGTTGTCGAGCATACTGCCGAAGCCGGTGCTGTCGTCTCGCTCGGGTCCGAGGATCCGTGCGCGGACGGCCGGATCCTGCATTCGGCGAACGCGTTCGGGAAGTGGCAGATCCCGAATCTCGAGATAGGCGGGGCGATTCAGGAACTGATTGGCCTCGGTCTGGTGCCCGGTCAGGATGCCGAACGGGCGTGGCGCGAACTGCGCGAGCACGTCGGCGCCCTGCTCGCGGCTCTTCTGGCAGATCTCGACCAGCTCGCGCCATTGATTGGGCGCCGAGTCGAATTGCAGCATGGCGAAGGAGACCGGGCGCTCGATTTCGGCCGACAGACGTTGCATCCATTCGATCTCTTTGAGTGCGGAATCGATCTCGTCGCCACCCGCATCGCCCGCGGCACCGGCCCCGGCGAGCTCGAATACGCCGGTGCCGAGCTCACCGAGCGCGCGGCCGATTCCGAAGAGCTCGTCCTCCTGGGCGAAGGTGCCGGGAACGGGCTCGCCGTCGAGAGCGCGGTGGCCCATCGTGCGCGAGGTCGAGAAGCCGAGTGCGCCCGCCTCGATGCCTTCCTTGACGATCTGGGCCATCGCGGCGATGTCCTCGGCCGTCGCAGCCTCGTTACGCGCGCCGCGCTCGCCCATCACGTAGGTGCGGACGGAGCCGTGCGGTACATGGGTGCCGATATCGACCGCCATCGGAGATCGCTCGAGTGCGTCGAGATACTCGGGGAACGTCTCCCAATCCCAGCGAATGCCCTCGGCCAGCGCCGCGCCGGGGATGTCCTCGACGCCCTCCATCAATTCGATCAGCATCTGATGCTGATCGCGCCGCGCAGGTGCGAAGCCGACGCCGCAATTTCCCACGACTGCGGTCGTCACGCCATGCCAGCCCGAAGGCAGCAGGTGCGGATCCCAGGTCGCCTGCGCGTCGTAGTGGGTATGGATGTCGACGAAGCCGGGCGTGACCAGGCGGCCACTCGCGTCGATCTCCCGTCGGCCCCGCCCGAGCTTCTTGCCGATTTCGCTGATCCTGCCGCCGTCGACGGCGATGTCCGCTTCGAAGGTGTCCTGGCCGGTGCCATCGGCGATCTGGCCGCCGCGAATGACGAGGTCGTGCATGTCGGGTTCTCCTGCTCGAACGGGGGCGCCGCCCGACGATGGTCGGGGGGCGGGATCCAGCGATTGTCGCAAGCCCGGTGACGAGCGTCGAGGGGCGTCCCAGGGAGTGCCGACCGGTCCGCCGCGGCCGCTCGCTCGCAGTCGCTCGGCTCAGGCCTTGACCACGATCGTGCTCGCGATGTGGTCATGCAGGCATTTGCGCGATTCCGTGAAGATGAACAGCGGGTCGGCGAGCGCGAAGATGCTGCCCGCGACTGGAATCGCGCCGAGCAGGGCCGGGATCAGGATTCGCAGTCCGAAGATCCGGCCGAGACCGGCGTCGCTTCCGTCGTCGTTCACGATTCGGATGCCGAGTGCCTTCTTGCCGATCGTCCAACCGTTTTCGTTCAGGAGATAGAGCTGGTAGCCCAGCAGGCCGAGGAAGAGGAGACCACTCAGACCGGCGGCGAAGGTAGAGACTTCGCCGGATTCGGGATCGAGTCCACCGCCGAGAATCAGCGGCAACATGGCGGCGAGCGCGATGACGCCGTCGATCAGGGCGGCGAAGAGGCGGGTCATCCGTTCGGCCAGCTCGGTCGCCGGCGCCTGTCCCGACACGTCGGAGCTCGGAGGCCGATAGATCGTCTGGTCGCCGCCCGTTC
The DNA here is from genome assembly GCA_965223565.1 of Myxococcota bacterium. Classification (GTDB taxonomy): domain Bacteria; phylum Myxococcota_A; class UBA9160; order UBA9160; family UBA4427; genus UBA4427. The sequence goes on from CBDCWV010000018.1 coordinate 474,113, forward strand.
CGGCCGCGGCTCCGTCCTGTTGCGTCTCATCGTCGGTCATCGAGCGCACTCCTCATCGGGGCGAATCGCCCGGCGGACATCCAGCCTAACACCTCGGGCCTCCGCCGTCGTCGGCACATTCACCGTCCCGGGCAACGCGATCGGGCCGATGTGGAGCGGAAAACAGACTGTGTGCCGTAGCCCACGAGTCAGAGCGCGACGCGCGCCGTTCCCATTACAGGGGTCTCGCCCTTCTCGTTGCTGAGCGTCAGGTCGATCTCGACCACGCGGGCCTGCTCGTCGAGGTCCGTCACGACACCGCTTGCCGAAGGTCGGGAGTCGACCAGGAGCGGCGCGCGGAAGATCGTGTCGACGTTCAGGATCCGCGCGTTCGGGGCCCAACGATGGATCAGGGCGACCAGGATGCCCTGGCTCATGATGCCGGGCACGATTGCGCCCGGTAGGCCGTTCTCGCGGGCGTCCTCGTGGTCGATGAATCGACCCGTCTCCATCTGGGCAGCTCTTGCGAAGACCTTCACGTTCGGAAGCGAGACATCGGGCTCGATCCGCGGCAGCTCCTCGCCGAACTCGACGTCTTCGAAGCGTTTCGGCGTTGCGTCACTCAAGGCGGTTCTCCCCGGCTCAGTCGAGCTCGCGCTGCACGAGACGCCAATCGACGGTGGCGAGGTGCAGGCCGTCCTGGTTGTAGAAGCTCATGCGGTGGACGATGAACAGCATCGAGCCCGTGCGACCCGACTTCTCGAAGATGTCGGCGATCTCGCTGCGGCCCCGGATCTTGTCGCCCGGTCGTACGGGCGCGTGGAATTCGACGGACTTCCCCGCGTCGAAGCAGCGGTGCATCTCGACCGGGAAATCCTCGGGCAGCGATCGCGTGCCATGGATGCGCGTGAGGTAGTTCGGCACGCCCTGGAAGTCCGGGTCGCGCGGATCCGTGAAGCGCTTCGCCGTCTCGCCACAAGCCGTGGCGAAGCCGACGAGTGAATCACCCTCGATATCGAGCTCGATCTCGTCGAATACGTAGCCCGTGAATCGATTCTTCAGCTCTTCGGCGGTCATTTCGCGTGATCCTCTGGCGGCTTCGTGCGCGTCGCCCTCGTCGCCCCCGCCGCGACGGTCGACCCGTACCCCTCGGCCTCAGCCCTGGTCGGGGACGATCGCTTCGAAGCGGCCGCACCCGAGCGCACGGACCAGGCCGTCGATGTCCCGAATGTCATCCTCGAAGCGCGTAGCACAGCGTCCGATATGGCTGACGATATGCGAATCCGAGCCGCCGATCCGCCTCCAGCCATAGCGCTCGGCGAAGGCGAGCGCCTCTTCGTTCTCGCCCGCGCGGCTGCCGCCATTCAGCGTCTCGATCGTGTGGACACCCTCGACGGGACCGCGGGTCTCCCAATGTGCGCACATGCCGACCTTCGGGCGGCCCGGGTGGCAGGGGACGGCGACGGCACCCGTTCGTTCCGCCGCGGCCAGGACTTCGGCGATCGGATTGTCGATCCGTGCGAAGTCGATCGCTGCCCGCATGTCGTCGTTGACGCCGAAGACGAGGACGTGTCCGTATTCCGTCTCGACCTCGCTCGCCTTGAGGATCAACAGACCGAATCGATCTTCGAGCGCGCGATAGTCGTTCGAATCGTCGAATTGGCGGTGCTCGGTCAGGACGAAGCCGTCGAGGCGGAGGGATTTCCGCTCGATCCACTGGCAGTAGTTCTCGACCTTGGCGCGGCCGTCGTCGGATGCGACCGAGTGTGAATGGAGATCGAGGATCATGCCGGAACGAATCGCGGCACGCCGAGCACCTCGCCCGTCTGCGTGGGGGTCGCGACGAAGTCGACCCGGACCGGCATGCCGATCGAGACGTCCTCGGGTGCGCAGCCGACGATGTTCGTCAGCAATTGCGGTCCTTCCTCGAGCTCGACGTAGGCGACGACGTAGGGAACGGCGGAGGCGAAGGCCGGCATCTGATTCTGGCGCACGACGGAATAGGTGTAGACTTCGCCGCGACCGCTCGCGACGAAATGTTCGATCTCGTCCGACAGGCAGCTCGCGCAGATTCCACGCGGCCGATGCTGCACGGTCCGACAGGCGCGACAACGCTGGAGCACGAGCTCGCCGCGACCGCAGCCCTCCCAATAGGCGCGGTTCTCCCAGTCGAGGGCCGGCGCACGGTATTCGGGATCCTGCTTCGACGCTCGCTCGTCAGCCATCGCTTCGCCTCCTGTTCGACCTCGTTTCCGGGAACGAGAAGTGCGCGCTTCAGTTCGTCAGGATCAGCGTCGCGCCGCTGTGCATGAGACCCAGGTAGCCGCCCGTGCCGTGTGCGAGCGCGACCTCGGCTCCCTCGACCTGACGTGCGCCGAGGCCGCCGCGCAGCTGGCGTACGGCTTCGATCACGAGGAAGATGCCGCGCATGCCCGAATGATTCGACGAGAGGCCACCGCCGTCGGGGTTCACGGGCAGCCGTCCGCCGAGGCCGATGCCCCCATCCTCGACGAAGGGGCCGCCTTCGCCCTTCTTGCAGAAGCCGAGATTCTCGAGCGTGCAGAGTACGGTGATCGTGAACGAGTCGTAGATCGTGCAGAGATCGACGTCGGCGTGGCTCATGCCGGCCATGGCGAAGGCCTGCTCGCCGGATTGACGCGCCGCGATCGTCGTCAGATCGGGGGCACCGATCTCGCGGTGGGCAACCGCTTCACCGGTTCCGCGTACGACGACCGGCTTCTGTCGCAGGTCCTTTGCGCGCTCGAGCGAGGTGACGATGACGGCACCGCCGCCGTCGCTGATGATGCAGCAGTCGAGCAGGTGGAGCGGATCGGCGATCACGCGACTTTCGAGCACGTCCTGGCGCGTGATCCTTCGGCGCATCTTGGCGTGCGGGTTGAGGCTCGCATGGTGGCGCGTCGAGACGGCGATATCCGCGAGCTGCTCGGACGTGGTGCCGAACTCGTACATGTGGCGCGCGGCGACCATCGCGTAGGAGGAGACGAGCGTCATGCCGTAGGGTGCCGTGAACGACGATCCGGGATCGCGTCCACTCGAATCGCCAGTCCCGATCGCCATCGCGTCCGATGCCGCCGTGCTGCCGTAGAGGATCATTGCCACGTCGCAAAGTCCGGCGTGAATCGCGCCGGCCGCGTGGGCGACGTGGGAGACGAACGACGAGCCGCCGATATTGCTGCCGTCCAGATAGCGCGGCTTGATGTTCAGATATTCGGCGAGCTGGACCATGCCCATCGGCCCCATGCCCATCGTCGCTCCGAAGAGCCCGTCGACGTCGGCGAGCTCGAGTCCGGCATCCTCGAGCGCTTCGCGCGCGCATTCGCCCATGATCTGGAAATCGGTCTTGTCCGGTGCCCAGCGACTCTCGTACTCGTGGATACCGGCGATGGCGATCTCGCCCGAGAATGCAGGGGTCGCAGTCCCCATGTCAGGCGGCCTCCGCGATCTCTTCGATCCGCGCGGCGAGTGCCTCGGGCTGCTCGAGCGGAAGGAAATGGGCCGCAGCCTCGATCTCCGAGATGCGCGACGTGGGCAGCGATTCGGCGAGACGCTCTGCACGCGCGCGGCATGCGGCGTCTTCGGCGCTGCCCGAGACGATCGCGACGGGGCAGTCGATCGTGCCGAGGTCGCGTGACGTGTCGGCCCACGCGCGGCTGGCTTCGAGATCGACGAGCGTGGCGCGCGGATCCGTGCGGATGCCCTCGAGATAGGCGCGGCGCATCATCTCCTGGCCGCCATCCGGGCAGACGCGACTCGGATCGAAGGGTCGCGGCGCCTTGCCGAGCGTGACGCGCCGCATCGTCTCGATCGTCTCGTCTGCGATTCCGAGTGCGAGGCCAGCACCGCATAACACGAGCCCCGCCACGGCGTCCCGCGCGACCGTGGCCCACTCGAGCGCGATCAGCGCGCCCATGCCGTGGCCCACGAGGACCGGGCGTGTCGCTCGGCACCAATCCCCGACCCAGCGCGCGACCTCGCACATCGCCGGGATCGAGGGCAGCGAATCGAGGCTCCCGGATCGGCCGTGGCCGGGCAGATCGAAGGCGATCGCGCCGCCTTCGGGTCGCGCGGCGGCGAGCAGGTCGGCGAAGACCGAGCTCTGCAGACCCGCGTCGTGCAGGCAGAGGATCGCGGGCCGCGAGCGATCCGCGGCGGGGGATTGGCCGGAACCGAGTGGCGGCGGATCCTGGGGCAGCGTCGTGCGACCCGTGTGCCGCACGAGGATCGGGACGCCCTCTCGGCGAATATATTTCTCGGGCACGGCAGCCTCCAGACCTCGTGTGCTCGACGGACTTCCAGGGCCTGATCGGATGCCCCGCTGCGGGCCGACGCGCGTTCGGGTTCGGGCGCGTTTCGGCTCAGGCGCGTTTCGGCTCAGGTGTTGGGCGGTCCCGTCGGAATGTCCTTGAACGGAATGCCCTTGTCCGCGCGTGCGTCCGAGGGAAGTCCCATCACGCGTTCGGCGATGATGTTGCGGAGGACTTCATCCGTACCGCCCGCGATCCGCAGGCCCGGCAACGAGAGATAGCGCTCCTGCCACGCCGCGGCCGCGGGGGTGGCCTCGGCGTCGAGCAGCGCGCCCGCGGTTCCGGCCAGCTCCATCGCGAACGAAGCCGCGTGCTGCTGGAGAGCGGCACCGACGAGCTTGCCCATGCTCGCTTCCGGCCCGGGCGGGCGTCCCTGCGACAGCGCGGTCAGAGTGCGGAGCGACGTGTTCTTGAGTCCGCGCGCCTTGACGATGTAGTCGGCGATCTGCTCCCGCACCTGGCGATCGTCGATTGCCGGACGGCCGTCGATCTCGAGCTCTTCCGCGAATCCGACGAGCTCCTCGAGCGCGCCGATCCCCATGCCGGAACCGATCGACTGGCGTTCGTTCATCAGTGTGGTGAGCGCGACGGCCCAGCCGTTGCCGACCTCACTGATGCGCTGGTCGTCGGGAATTCGACAGTCCGTGAAGAAGACCTCGTTGAAGCCCTGGGCGCGATTGATCTGGGTGATCGGTCGGATCTCGACGCCCGGCGACTTCATGTTGACGACGAAATAGCTGAGGCCGGCGTGCTTCACGGCGCTCGGGTCGGTGCGGACGACGAGGATGCCCCACTCGCAGATCTGTGCGCCGGACGTCCAGATCTTCTGACCGTTCACGACCCACTCGTCGCCGTCCTTGACGGCCGAGCTGCGGAGTCCAGCCAGATCGGAGCCGGCCGACGGCTCGGAGAAGAGCTGGCACCAGACGTCCTCTCCGGAGAGCAGGCGCGGGATCCAACGCTGCTTCTGTTCCTCCGTTCCGTGGGCGAGAATCGTCGGGCCGCACATGCCGATTCCGATCGAGAAGATGTCGGCGGGCACCTTGAATTTCGCCTGCTCCTCGTTCCAGATCACGTTCTCCATCGGCGTCGCGGATCGGCCGCCGTACTCCTTCGGCCAGGTGATGCAGGCCCAACCCGCGTCCGCCTTCTTCTTCTGCCAGGCCTGGGCCTCGGCCACGACCTCCGGTGTCAGCAGCTCGCCGCGGGCGACGCCGGGGTCGTCCGGAGAGAGGGGCTCGGCATTCGCCTCGAGCCAGGCGCGGGCCTCGGCGCGAAAGGCGGCTTCTTCAGGGGTGTCGTTGAAATCCATGCGGGTTCTCCGGTTCGAAGTGCGGATGCGGAATGCGGTGGTGTGCACGAGCCGACGAGCGGCGAGCAAACGCGGGCGCGGCGCGCTCGGCGGCCTGGGAATCGTTCAGGCCGCGCGATCGCTCTGGAGCCGATCGATCAGGCGGTTCTTCCAGAACTTGGGTGTTCCGAGCGAAGACGAGAGCAGCTTCGCGCGGCGGTAGAAGAGGTGACAGTCATATTCCCAGGTGTAACCGACGCCACCGTGGAACTCGATCATCTCGACCGTCGTGTCCTCGAAGGCCTCACAGGCAGCGATGCGCGCGATCGCTCCCGCCGTCGCGAGCTCGGGATCGTCGTTCGCGAGCGCCCAGGCCGCGTAGTAGGCGTTGCTACGGGCGATCTCGATCTTGCACCAGAGGTCGGCCATGCGGTGTTTGATCGCCTGAAACGCGGCGATCGGTTTTCCGAAAGCGTAGCGGCCGAGGATGAACTCACGTGTGATCTCGAGCGCGCGCTCTGCGGCCCCGACCTGCTCGAAGGCCTGCAGAACGGAGGCGACGTCGAGCAGCTGGTCGATCCCGCGATCGTCGCAGCCGGGCAGCTTCTCGCAGGCAGCACCGTCGAAGTCGACCGTCGCCTGGCTACGGCTCGGGTCGAAGGAGGCGAGCGGGCGTCGATCGACACCCGCGCCTTCGAGGTCGACGAGATAGAGGCCCACGTCGTCGTTTTCTCGCGCTGCGACGATCGCAACGTGTGCGACGTCCCCGTCCGCGACCGGCGATTTCGTTCCCGAGAGGCTTCCGCCCGCGACGCTCGCCACGACGTTGGCGGCGGCGTTCTCACCCGGTTTTTCCGCCAGGGCGAACGTTCCGATCGCCTCACCGCTCGCGAGCCTGGGCAGCCATGCCTTCTTCTGGGCATCGCTACCGAAGCGCAGGATCGCCTCGGTCGCGAAGTAGACGCTCGGGCCGAACGGGATCGGTGCGAGCGATCGCCCGATCTCATACGCGATCATTGCCAGCTCGAGATGGCCGAAGGCCGCGCCGCCGTATTCTTCGGGGATGACGGCCCCCTGCCAGCCCATCTCGGCCGCCCCCTTCCAGAGCTCGGCGGCGTAGGGCTGATCGCCCTCGAGCACCTCGCGGCACGTCGCGAGCGGCGAGTTGGCCTCGAGATAGTCGCGGGCCGTCTGCTGGAGCAGCTTCTGCTCGTCGGAAAAGTCGAAGTTCATCGTCGTCGGTCTCCGCCCGATCCGAGTCGGGCTTCGCGGGTTTCCCAGGCGTTCGTCGTGTTCGTCGCTCGTTGCCCGTGTGCCGTCCGTCGGCCGAGGTGGCGGAGGTGGTCGTCCCGCGCCGCACGGGTTCGGTCGCTCGATCCGGGCGGGCGGCCGCGGTCGACGGACATCCAAAGGCACTCGCCGGACGTCTTCGGTCGCCGGATACCGACGCGTCGCGTGGCCGACCTTCGTACGTTCGGCTCTCGAACGTCCGCGATCCGAAGCCCCGGGAATCGGACTGGCTGGCATCGCTCGAGCTCGGATCGAGCACGAGGAGGGCGCATCGCGATTGCCGGCCGGCTGCGCAACGACGGGTCGGACCACACCCGATGGGCGAGAATCGCGGAATAAACCCCCATGTCAACAACCTCGGGGTCACGGTGGACTGCTACGCTGCGGGTCGTCGGACATGCGTCCGCAGTGGGCGCGATGGGGGCCAGATGCTGGGAATCGATCGCGTTCGCGGCAGGTCCGCCGCCACCCGACGCCCCGCGGTCGCGCTCGTCTCCGGTCTGCTCGGCGGCGTCCTCGTTGGGCTCGCTGGGCCGCTGGTCGCGCCGACGGTCGCTTCTGCGCAGGTGGAGGTGGGGGAAGCGTCGCGGCAGGCGTCACGGGTTGCGGTCGACACGCGGGCTGACCGGGATGCCACCGGACGCCTCGGCGTCGCGGAGACCGAGGCGCTCGTCCGCATGGTGTACTACGAGGGCGTGCCGCGCGCGGAGCTCGCGCGGATCGGTCGGGCCGGCTGTGCGCGACTGGTGGCGATGCTCGCGGATCCCCGTGAGCGCACGCACTACGGACGCATCCTCGTCGCGCTCGGCGTCTGCGGGGGTCCAGGTAGCTTCGAAGCGATCCGGGATTGGGCCGACGCACCGCGCGGCGACGAAGTCGATCGCGCGACCTACCGCGCCTGGCAGGCGCTGCCCTTTGCGCTCGCCGAGCTGGCGGATCGCGATCCGCGAGCGCTCGCCTGGCTCGTCGAGCTTCTCGAGGGTCGCGACGCACCCAGCTGGCGTTTTCGACATCATTCGCCCGCCCGGCTCGCCGTTCAGGCCAGGCGCGCGGCGGCGACGTGTCTCGCGATGACCGGTCTACCCGAGGCGCGCGCGGCGCTCGATCGGGCGGCCGTCCGCGCAACGGAAGGCGAAGGGCTGGCGCAGCATCTGCACGAGGCGAGTCGACTCTACGACGAAGCGCACATCGCGCGCCGTCGCGCAGCCGAGGAGCGACGGCCATGATGCGCGACGCGAGTGGCGGGCCGCGCCCGATCACGCGTGGCCTGGCTGCGTGCGCATTGCTGGTCGGTCTCGCCGTCGCCGCGGTGATGATCGCGCCGACGCCGGTTCGCGCGGCGCCCGAGGTCGACCTGCACGACCTCACCTGGTACGTGCACGTCGACCTGATCGATGCGGGTGCGGGACGCGACCTGGCCTTCTGGCAGACGACGCTCACGAGTCTGATGGATTCGGCAAACCGTTTGCTCGAAGGTGGCCAGGGACCCTTCGACAACGCCTGCTGCACGCGGCTCACGAGCAGCGTCGCCGTCACGACCTTCGGTTCGCCCGGCGATGGGCTGGACGTGATCGACTCGCTCGCAGACCAGAACGCGATCGCCGCGATCGGCACGGGCTCTCGCGCCTTCCTCGTCGACAGCACGACGTATTGCGCCGGTCCCTCGGAGGGTGCGATCGGATGTGCGTTGCGCCCCTCGTGCAATACGAACGGCAATGACGATCCGAATCTCTGGCTCTACGTCACCGTCGAGGCCTACGACGATGGGACGCTGGCGGCCGTGATCGCACACGAGCGGGGACACAACAGCTGTCTGCAGCACGTGAGTCAATCCGAATGTCAGCTGATGGCGGCGACGGTGTTGACCCCCGGCCTGGCGGGTTGTCTGACGGCGAGCGAGTGCAGCAATTTCGGGTTCGGACGCACCACGTCCTCGAGCGGACTCACCTGTGACTGCCACGACGACGTCGCGGGGATCGTCGCGGATGGGGATCTCTGCAGCGAGGTCGCTGGCGGCGTGTGCTCGGGGGGACTCTGCGGCGTGAGCTCGGGCGATGCCGGGGTCGAGCTGCTCGCGGCCGCGAGTCTGGGTGACATCTCGGGTCCGCCGGAGGATGCGATCCGGATCGCGGCTCTGGCCGGCAACTGGAGCGATCTCGGACAGATCTCAGCGACCGCGCAGGACGTACGCGGACTGGCCTACGCGTCCGATTCGGGGACGCTCTACGGCGTCGTGCCGACGGTGGCGGACGATCTGATCGTGACGATCGATCCCACGACCGGGGATCTGATCGCGACGATCGGTGCGATCGCCAACGGCTCCGAAGAGTTCGTATCGCTCGCCTATGATCCCGGGGACACGAGCTCGGCGAGCGACGATCGCCTGATCGGCCTCGAGGTGGCGGGCTCTTCGGGTGAGTTCCGCGCGATCGACCCGGATTCGGCGTCGACGACCACGCTGCTCGGATCGCTGCCCTTCGGAAGCGCCGAGCTCTTCACGGGCATGGCCTACGACAGCATTCGGGACAAGCTCTTCCTGGCGACGCCCTTCGGCGACTCGACGCCCGGATCGGAGCTGAAGGGGCTGTTCGAGACGGATCTCTCGAGCTGTCCGCCGTCGCCCTGCACGACGACCCAGGTCGCGGGTCTGGGCCTCTTCCGCGACGACGCCAGCCTGGCATTTTCGGCCGAGAGCGGGCAGCTCTATCTGGTCGGGACGCTGTTCTATCAGAATCTCGGCGTGACACGCACGTTCTACGACATCGTCGATCCGACGACGCTCGAGAGCCGGGAGGCACTCAGCCTGGATCGATTCACGCCGGCCGCCCTCGCGGCCGTGCCAGAGCCAGGTATCGTGACGGCCGTCACGGCGGGCCTGGTCGGGCTCGCATTGACTGCCCGCCGGAAGATCCGGTGGTGACCGGCGGGTCGGCTCGACTGACGTCACCGACGAAGGGGCGTCGTGGGGCGACCTGTGACGATTCCACCCGGCCTAGCATTGGGCAGGGGACGGGGTGAGACGAGGAGGATTTCCAAGATGACGATTCGAAGAGCGACGCGATGGGGACTGGCTCTGGCCGCGGGGTGCGCGATGGTCGGGCTCTCCGGTTGTGGAGACGACGACGGAACGACCGCTGGCGAGGCGCTCGATCGCACGATCGGTAACGTCGAGGCGGGCGTTCGGGACGCGGCCGATCGCGTGGGCGACAGCGCGAATCGTGCCGCGGACTCGGCGAATCGCCTCGTCGAAGGCGCCGCCGAGAGCGCGCGGGATGCCGCAGCGAATGCGCGCGAGGCGGCGGGCAACATGGCCGACGGCGCCCGACAGCTTGCCGACGATACGGTCGATGGCGCGCGCGACACGCTTCGGGACGCGGGCGACGCGATCGAGAACACGGCGAGTGATGCGGCCGCCGCCGCGCGCGACACGGCCTCCGCGGCTGCGGATACCGTCGCGGACACGGCGAGCTCGGCCGTCGATTCGGCGAAGGCGACGGCCGGCGCTGCGGCTGATTCCGTTCGCGACACCGCCGGTGCTGCTGCCGACTCCGCGCGCGAGGCTGCAGGCAATGCCCGGGACGCCGCGGCGAATGCCGCGGGTGAGGCGACCGGAGCGGTCGGGGACGCGATGGAGGCGGCCGGCGATTCGGTCGAGAACGCCGGCGACGCGGTCAGCGACTCGCTCGACGAGGCGAATCGCGAGCTGAACAAGGGCTGGAACAACTAGCAGGCCGCGGATGAACCCCGAGCCTGACTCGGTCCGGGGTTCTTCCACAGCCAGCTAGCCCGCGGGCCATCCGCTCGTCCGGCGGATGGCGTCGCGCTCCATCGGTGCCGCCGGCGCCGCTTCCGAAGCAGCATCGGTCGCCGGCCCGGTCGATACCTCCGGTGCGCGCACGTCCGAGCGCGGAGCCAGGTGATCGAGCCAGGCGAGCGAGCCCAGCAGGAGCAGGATCAACACCGCGAGTGCGGCGCCCGCCGCGGCATTCCACGCGAGGCGTTCGAGCCAGAGCTCGCTCGGCCGCAAGGTTCGGTCTGCGGGTTCGATTCGGTTCTGCGCCATGGTCCCAATCCTCTCGGCTGCGCTGGGATACCCTCTGGGCCTTCGACTCGGACTCACGACGGGCTCTCCGGCGTGAATGGACGATTGCGGTGACGTCGCCGGGATCGGTCGCCCCGATTCCGTCGGTCGCTGCGGTTCGCGAAGCTCGAATGCGGCGCCCAAAAAAGCGGGAACCCCTCCGGCCAGCGATGGGCGGGAGGGGTTCTCGGTTTCTCGTTCTCTGCTCGGGCTCGGCTTGCGCCGGCCCTGTCTTGTCAGGCGCTCGGCGGTCTGCGGAGTTGGCTGCTCGAACGAGGGCGACTCCCCTCCAGCTCGCACGTCTTCCGGAGCATGCGAGCCCCGCGGCACCAGCTTCGATCCGTGTGCGGATCGAACGCCTGGCCGGCGCGCGCACGAGCGCGCGCATCGTGTAGCGGCGATTTCCGGTCGAGGGCGTGCATCGGTTCGAAGACTCCGTCGTGGACCGAGCAGGGTGTATCGGTTGCCACGCCTGAAGTCAAAGCCGAATCGCACTCCGGCCGAAAAAAGCTCGCCAGCGCGTCGTCAGGGGCGTCCGGCCTCCGGCTCGACGGGGATCTCCGTGATCGCGATCGCACCGCTCATACACACATCGACGTCATGTTCGGGTCGCCGCGGGCGTGCGTGGTAGTCGCTCGTCCAATGCAGGTGGCCGTCGCGATGCTCGAAGTGGAAGTCGTGGGGGCTCGGATCGAGCGGACAGAAGACGAGATCGTGGCGATCGGACTCGTCGGCGGGATGGGGCAGATTGACGTTCCAGAAGCAGCCCGGACGCGGGGGGCGATCGAGCAGGGCGTCGAGAACCTGCGCGGCGCGTCGGGCAGTGACCCGCCAATCGGGGCGGCGATGCTTGCCGACGTACTGGGACAGCGCGATCGCCGGGTAGCCGAGGATGGCCGCTTCGCGTGCTGCGGCCGCGGTACCCGAGATGTAGGTGTCGACGCCGAGATTGGCGCCGTGGTTGATGCCCGAGATCAGCCAGAGGGGCACCTCCTGGGGCAGCCCTCCGAGTGCCTCGCGGGCGAAGGCAGCGCGGCGACCGAGTGCCACTCGGACGCAGTCCGCCGGGGTGCCGCTCAGACCGAAGCGTCGCGGCCCCAGGGGCTCGAGTCGGATCGGTCTCTCCGTCGTGACCGCGTGGCCGACACCGCTCTGGGGTCCACTCGGCGCTACGATCAGGCAGTCGGCGCGTGCGGATACGACGCCGTGGAGGGTTGCGATTCCCTCCGCGTGCACACCATCATCGTTGGAGAGGACTAGCCCCATCGCGCCCCCCGCCGCTTTGGGTCGTGCCCTTTGCGCCAGCACCGGGCGGTCCGGGTTACGCTGGGAGCGATCTGCCGGTGCGCTGCGTCGGTGCTGCCCCCCGATTCGATCGCGACTGAAAAGTTTCTTAGTGTGATGGGAAAACCCTTCTTCTTTCTCACCATTGGACGATAGCTTGAGGGCCTGGATACGGGCGCCGCATGGATGCAGGATGAGGGCCGAGCGGAGATGACTCCCCTGATGATTTCGACGGAACAGATGATCGCGCTGCACGGCTTCTTCGCCGAGGCCGCGGGCGTCGCCGAAGTCGGCCTGGCCGAGATCACCGGCTGTGAGACCGAGGTCGAGGTGCAGGAGATCCGGTGCACCCCGCTCGCCGAGTTCGGCGATGCCGGGCTCTGCCTGTCCCAGGATCTGGTCGCCGGCGTGATCGGGCGACTCGACGGCGTGATGCCCGGCTCTCTCGGCCTCGCGCTCGAGCCCGAAGATGCGCTCTTGTGGGCGCGCCTCGGCGCCGATCGTGATCCGCTCGAGAATTTCGTCTCGATCGGCCGCGCGCTGCTCGAGGGGATCACGGTCGCATTGGGCGAAATCCTCGAGGGCGAGGCCGTCTTCGAAGGTGCGATGCTCGTCGAGGAGCCCGAGCTCGCGATGCTCGTACAGACGCACGCGCCCTCCGACACGCTCGTCTTCTCGTCCAGGCTGCGGATCGACGTGCGCGACGAGACGCTCGGCGGCGCGACCCACCTTCTGATCGAGCCGAAATATCTGGCACGCCTGCTGTCGGCTCTGTCGGCCGCGAGTCACTAGAGGGCAACGCGCCATCCTTCGGTTGGGCTCGGTTCCAGGTGGCCGGGATCCGGTTGCCCGCAGCGGGCCCTGCTAGCCTGCGCCGCATGGCGATCCTGCTGATCCGACACGGCGAGACCCCGGGCAATCGGGACCGCATCATCCAGTTTCCCGACACGCCGCTGTCCGAGCGCGGCCTCGAGCAGGCCGCCCGGCTCGCTACGCGGTTGGCTTCCGAGCCGATCGGCGAAATCTGGGTCAGCGACCACGCGCGTGCCCGGATGACCGCGGACGCCGTCGAAGCCTCGACGGGCGCGCCACTCCGGGTCGTCGACGCGCTGGCCGAACGGAGCCTCGGCGCCCTGCGTGGGACGCCTTACTCCGAGCTCGATTTCGACCCCTTTGCCCCCGACTACGTGCCGCCTCAGGGTGAGAGCTGGACGGAGTTCCACGATCGCGTCGATCGGGTCTGGTCGGAGATCGAGCTCCATTGGCGCGATCGCTTTGCGTCGCGCCGACCGACGACCCACCTGGCGATCGTGACCCATGGTCTCGTGCTGCGTTCCCTGATCGAGCGTCGGCTGTTGGGCGAGGCCGGCCTCGCCGCCCACGTCGACGCGAACGGACCGGTCGCGATCGCGAATACTGCCGTCACGATCGTCGAGCCTAGCGCGGGCGAGACGGGCGCCATCCGCTATCGCCTGCCCCTGCTCGCCTGCACGGCCCACCTCGACGCCGAGACGGCACCGCGTGTCAATCCGAACGTGGGGATGTGATATCTAGTCGGCATGTCAGCGGCTGCGTCTCGGGGGGAAGCGCGCCGGATTCTGTCGGAGGTCTTCGGCCATCCGGATTTCCGGCCCGGTCAGCTGGAGGCGGTCGAGGCCGCACTCGGCGGCCGCGACGTCGTCGTCTTGCTACCGACCGGCTCCGGGAAATCCCTCTGCTATCAGATCCCGGCGCTCTGGGCGTCGGGCCAGGGGCGCGGCACGACGATCGTCGTCTCGCCCCTGATCGCGTTGATGCAGGATCAGGTCGGCGCGTTGCGCGCGCGGGGCATCGCCGCGGCTGCGCTCCACAGTCATCAGGACGAGCAGGAGCAGGACGTAGTCGTCGCCGCGTTCCTACGCGGCGAGCTGGTCTTCCTCTACGTCTCGCCCGAGCGGACGACGATGCCGGGGTTTCGTCGGCTGCTGGCGCGAACGCCGGTCGCGCTCGTCGCGATCGACGAAGCGCATTGCGTGAGTCAATGGGGCCATGACTTTCGCCCGGATTATCTGCGCCTCGCCGAGCTGCGCGAAGTCGTCGCGGCACCGATCGTCGCCTTGACGGCGACGGCGACGCCGGTCGTTCTGGAGGAGATCGAATCGAAGCTCGCGCTCGAGGATGCGCGACGCGTACGAACGGGATTCGAGCGACCGAATCTCGGCTTTGCGGTTCGCGGGCTGCGAACCGAAGCCGAACGGACCGCCGCGACGCTCGCGGCACTCGATCGCGCGGGGGTGCGGGGCGCGCGCGGCCGGGGTCGCGCGATCGTCTACTGCAGCACGCGAAAGGTGACGGAGCGTGTCGCGAAGGCGCTGCGTGCCGCTGGTGTCCGCGTCGGGCACTACCACGCCGGCCGAACGAAGACCGCGCGCGAACGTGCCCAGCGCGCCTTCGAGCAGGGTCGTACGCGGGTGCTCGTCGCGACGAACGCGTTCGGTATGGGAATCGACCTGCCCGACATCCGCCTCGTCGTCCACTATCAAACGCCCGGCAGTGTCGAGGCCTACTATCAGGAGGCGGGGCGCGCGGGGCGCGATGGCGAGCGCGCGTGTTGTCTGCTCTTCTTCGGTCGCGCCGATCTCGCCACACAGCGGCGGCTCGCGCGCGTCGCGAGTACGAGCGTTGCGCAGGACCGGCGTCGCGAAGATGCTCTGGTCGAAATCGAGCGCTATGCGACCGGGTCTCGCTGTCGGCACGACGCATTGGTGTCTCATTTCACGGGCGAGGAAGGCTGCGAGCGACCGTGCGGGCGATGCGATGTGTGCCTCGGCGAATCGACCGACGTCGAGACGGAGCCGTCGGTCGACGTGACGCGCGATCGTCGAGGGGATCGGGTTGATAGCCCGACGGGGGCGGTGCCGGCCCACGAGGCGCTCGCCTGTGGCGATCTCGTCTCCGCGGGCGCGTCGCTGTCCGAGCACGATCGCGAGCGGATCGTGTCGGCCGTCGACCGACTCTCGCGGCCCGTCGGTCGCCGCAGCCTCGCGCAGGCGCTGCGCGGCGGAGGAGCGAAGAAGCTCGCGCGCGGCGGGCTCCTGACGTTGCCCGAGTACGGGCTGCTCGCGGCGTATTCCGAAGACGTGCTCGTCGCCGCGATCGACGCCCTGATCGCCGAAGGTCGCCTGCGGCGAGCGGGCCAGAAGTACCCGACGGTCTGGATTCCTGGCAAGCCGATTCGTTCGAAGCGGATGCCGCGCGCGCGGGGCGAAACGTTGGCTGGTGAGTCGGCGTGCGAGCATCCGAATCCTGCGCGGGCTGCGCGCGAGGCCGGGGCAAGCACGAAACGCAGGCGCGAGAGATACGGGGGCGATATCGCTCGCGCACTCGACAGCTATCGGAAGCGACGGGCGCGAGCGCTCGGCTGGAAGACGTACATGATCTTCCAACGGAACGTCCTGCTCGCGATCGATCGAGTCGAGCCGGCGACACTCGAGGAGCTCGCTCGGATTCCCGGTCTCGGTCCTGCGAAGCTCGAACGCTTCGGCGACGACATCCTCGAAATCGTCCGCAGCCATCGCTCACGCACGTCGCGCTAGGCGGGCCGCGACTCGTTCTCGCGGATCAGATCCTGGACGACGACCTCGAAGTCGTCCGAATAGATCGCGTGCGTCTCGGCCCACCAGTCTCGGATGCCGGGATGGCGGAGATTCGCGGCGATCGCATGGCGGTGGTCGGACCAGGCGTCTTCGGTCGTGGCGCCTTCCATGTAGCGGGACCACGTGTTCTGATGGGCGAAGAAGAGCTCCTGCAACAGTCGTCCGAGACGGACACGCTCGATCTCGTCGAGGCCCTGCCAATCACCGATTCCACGCAGCCAGAGGGCGGCGAGATCCGCGTCGCGTATCAGGGGGTCGCGAAAGCGCGAGAAGGAGTTGGCGATCGCATCGATGGCTGCGATCCGAAGCTCGCGGCTGTGTTCGCCGATCTGTCGCGTGTTCTGACGGATTTGTGCAGCGAGGTAGACGAGCGAGATGATCACGCCGATCGCACCGAGCAGCTCGGCAATCGCTCCGACCGCGTCCCAGTTCATCTCGGCTCCCGATCTCGTTCCCGTGAGAGCTCGCGCTCCTGCGGCTCGCGCCCCGATCCGTACTCTTGTCGCGTTCGCCGCGTTCGCGACCGACGATCAGTCCGTAGTCGGCTCGGCGCGATGGGTGAAGAGCATGAAAGTGACGTTGTCTTCGCAGTCGGCGTCGTCGTCCCAGTCGCGGACCGAGACGAACTCCTCTTCTTCCGAATGGTAGTAGAAAGCGTTCAGGTCGAGGAGGTCCGCGAAGGCGACGAGCGTCGGATGCGACCAGAAGGTCCAGCCGTGGTAGTTGAAGAGCGTCTTCTTCTGTTTTTCGTCACTCGCTTCGAGCCGAAAGGAGAGCTGGTTCGTGAGGGGGTTCGGGTCGCCGTCTTTCTCGCCGACCAGCTCGCACTTGAACCCTGCATCTTCCTGCTCTTTTCGCGTGAGCTCGTCCGTATCGCCCATTTCGGAGGCGAGGCAGATCTGGGGCGTCTCGAGCATCAGGTAATCGACGTGCTCGGTCGCGACCTTCATCAGACGTAGGATCTGCTTCGCGTCGAAATAGTGGTGACTCTGCTTCCCGATATAGGCGAGTGATTCGCCGCGACTCTTCGACTTCACGCCGTCCCAGATATCGGCTGAGAGAACGTCGCCGACGATATACGCCTTGGAAGCCTCGGGTAGCCAGCGTTGTGCGAGGACGCGCTCGCGCGCTTGCTCGTCGAGGTCGATCATCAAGTACTCGAAGTCGGGGAATCGAAAATGGCCCGCGTAACAGAACTCCGCCGTGCCGGCCATCGGTTCGACGATCGTGCGGACGTGCTGGCAGAGCTCGGTTTCGACGAAGTCCTCGACGCTGAAATCGAAGGTGCCGAGAACGGCGGAGTAGACCTTGTAGGGATCGAGCGCGTCGATTCCACCCTCGCGATAGTCGGTGATGTAGTCGTAGTTCTCGACGAAGGGAGAATCGTAGTTCTTCGTCCAGCCGAGGTCGCTGAAATCGTGGAAGCCTTCACGGGCAATCGACTGCCAGAGACCGAGCCGCGCCTTGCGCCCGCCCCGCAGCTTGTGCGCGATCTTGAAGCCCCGCAGCACGCAGGGATAGATCCGGCGTAGGAATCCCTGGCGATCTGCTTCGCTCATTTCGTCGAGTCGACAGGCGCCCTGCAGACGGATCCAGTCGGGCTTCGAGAGCTTTCCGGACTCGATTCGAGCCAGCAGCTTGTCGAGATCCTCCGGGCTCTTCGCGATCTTCAACGTTTCATCGGTCGACATGGATCCTGACTCGGCTTTCCGGGGGGGTTGATTGATCGGATATCGGGATATGACGCGTCGCGCACGATCGCGATGCGGTTGGTCGGTCGGTCGACAGAGGAGCGAATCGCTGGCTGCCGCTGCGAACCGCGTTCGGCTAGTGCTCTTGATCTGCGAGATATTTCGTGAGCGATCGATGGACCTGCGCTGCGCGCTCGCCGCGCCAACCCTTGAGCGCCGTCAGGACGAAATAGGCCTGCTGCCTCAGAGCATCCGGTCCGCCCTGCTTGATTTCCTCGAGTGCTCGCTCGGCCGCCGCGACGACCACGCCGCTCGGGCACGAACGCGTCACGTAGGTAATCGCTTCGATCACGCCTAAATCACGTTGATAGTCACGTTGATAGTCACGTCGCTCATCACGCGGATCGTTCGAGCCAGCTTCGTTTGGATCGTCGGGCATCGCCAGGACTGCTTCGCTCTCGCTCGCCTCCACCCCCATTTGGCGGGACGATATCGCATTCGCGTGCGACTATGCTCGCCTCGGTCCACGTGTCCCTTTCGACGTGTGGGATCGAGAGGGAGGCAGCATGACGGAATCGAGGCGCGGCACGCGCGTCCGCGCAGCGTGTAGGGTGCCGCGCGGTCGGCGTGTCCGCGTACGCGTTCGGGTCGCTGCGCTCGCTCTGGCGTTGCTCTTCGGGTCGTTCGACGCGGGCGCTCAGCAGGATTTCTCGACGATGACGATCGAGACGCTCCCGTTCGGCTCGCGATTGGCGATGCTTCGGGGACCGGCGGCGTTTTCGGGGTCTCGACAGCACGGGGTGGGGTCTCTCTCGTCGACGATCGGTTCGCCCCTCTCACACGGAAGATCCGCGCCGCGATCGCAGCGCTCACGGACGCGCCGATCCGCCCGCTCGTCGCTGCCCATCGACATGGCGATCCCCCGCACGCGGACGACCGACCGACCACGCCCTCGCCAGATCCGAGACGAAGATCTTCCGCGGTCAGGGTCCGCGTTCGCGTCGTGGCGACCTCGAGCGCAGTCGCGCGATACTCCGCTCGATACGCGATCGTGTTCGCAAATAATTTCGAGGTCAATTCACCCCATATCGCCGCCAATCCCTTGGTATGGATCCGCGGCGAGCCACAGGAGGCACTCGTGATCGAACGACAGAGCGGTGGCGACTACACGATCGGGATCGTGCTCTTCGACGATGCCGAGGAGCTCGACTGGGTCGGGCCCTTCGAGGTCTTCACGATGGCGCAGGCCGTCTCGGGCGGTCAGGGTCCGGCAGCGGGCTTGCGTGTCCTGCTCTTGAGCGAGCGCGGCGGATCCGTGCGCGGCGCGAAGGGTCTGCGCAACGAGGTCGACGCCTCGTTCGCGACGGCCCCGAAGACGGACGTGTTGTTGGTTCCGGGGGGTGTCGGCACACGCACGGAGATGAACAACCCCGCGATGCTCGAGTTCCTGGCGACCCGTGGTGACGCCTGCGATTGGGTGACGAGCGTCTGCACGGGGTCGGCCGTGCTCGAGCGCGCCGGTCTCGCCGACGGCAAGCGGATCACGACCCATTGGGGCTATGTCTCGACGCTGCGGGAGACGATTGCCGGCAAGGCGGAGGGGCAGACCGAGCCGGCGAGCGAGGACGGGTCGACCGGGAACACGCTCGTGCTCGAAGACGTTCGCTACGTGCGAGACGGAAAGCTGCTGACGGCGGCCGGCGTCTCGGCGGGAATCGACATGGCGCTATGGCTGGTCGGCGAGCTCTTCGGCGTCCCGCACGCGCGCCTCACCCAGCGCATGATGGAATACGATCCCGCACCACCCTACAGCGCGGAGGTCTGATCCTCGCGCGCGCCGAGCCGTGCGATCAGCTCGGTGCCCCGCGCGTGCGCCGCTCGATCTCCGCGCGAATCCGTGCGTGCTCACGGCTGTCGAGTCGAAATCGCGTGAAGGCGAGCATGCCGATCAGGATGCAGACGAAGGGGGCGCCGCCTGTCATGCCCTTGATCGTCCATTCGGTCAGAGGCGATTGCTCGGCATTCGCGACGAATCCCGACCATTGGAGCGCCCAGCCGGAGATGGCGATCATCAGGCCGGTTCCGAATTTCTGCGCCAGGCTCCAGGCCGCGAGGTAGGCGCCCTCCTTGCGTTCGCCGGTCTCGTACTCGTCGAAGTCGATCACGTCGCCCTTGATCGCGAATCCGAGCGTCTGGCCACAGGCACCGGAAAAGCCATTGATGAGCGAGCTCGCGACCATCAGGCCGATCCGACCCTCGTCCTGGAGGACGATCAGTCCATAGCCGATCGCCTGCAATCCCATCGCGTAGCGCCAGACCTTGTGACGTTCGAAGCGGCGACCGAGCCAGACCCAGAACGGAATCGAGAGGATGGCTGGCACCGTGTAGCAGAGAAAGACCAGGCCGACGTAGTCCGCGGCCCGCGTCACGTATTTCAGGATGTAGGGCGTCATCGCACTCGTCGCGCCGATACCGAAGATCTCGATGAAGTAGACGAATAGCAGCAGGCGCGCGTGTCGATTGCGCGAGACGTCGCGGATGGCAGCGATCGGACTCGTGGCGCCGCGATCGCGATACTCGGCACGTTCGGCGGGCAGGCCGAGCGTGCAGCCGAGCAGGGCGCTCGCGAGTATCAGTGCGCCGACGGACGACAGGAGCGTGGCGTTCGTCCGCGCCTCGGGATTGCCGATGATCATGGGCGTGGCGAACAGGAAGGCGCCGAGCATGCCGAGCGTGAGGCCGACCTGGCGCCCCGCGAAGATCCGCGAGCGTTCGTTGGGTGAGGTCGAGAGCTCCATGCCGAGTGCCATCTGGGGAACGAAGTAGAGCGTGTAGGCCGTATAGAAGCCTGGCACGGACACGGCGACCCAGACGAACAGCTGCGTCGGCGAGAGCCAGAGGGGTGGCATCCAGAGCATCGAGGTCGTCGCCACGATCGGGACGATCGAGGCATAGATCCAGGACTTGCGCCGACCGAGACGGGACCGCGTCCGGTCGCTCAGGAAGCCGATCATCGGATCGGAGATGGCATCCCAGATCTTCGAAGCGAAGAAGATCGTACCGATCACGCCCGGAGCGACGAGCAGCACGTCGGTCGCGAAGTTCATGTACACGACGGTGAGCATCATGTAGAGGAAGTACGCGGGTGCGAGCGGCAGCGAGTATCGGATCAGCGTGGACCAATCGGTCGCTTCGAGCTCGCTGGTGTCCGACATGGCTGATCGGCTGGGGGACGCGATGGGGGGCACACGGGCTCCGCGGCGATTCGATTCGACGCTAACACGCATGCGCGAACTGCGTGGTGTCCTGCGAGCCGGAAGAACGAAGGCCGCGGCCCCTCTCGGGCCGCGGCCTCGCTGAGCCCGCGAATCACTCGTTGCGCGGCGCGCTGGATGCGGTCAGCGCGCGGACCGAGTGGGGGCTCGTACGGCCGGGAAATCGGCAGAGCCGATCCTCGATTCCCGACCCTCGTTCTCCGTGAGCACGTTTTGCGTGCGGATCGTGGCTCGGCTGCGACCGATCCCCGGGTCCGTTCCGCGATCTCTGCCTACGAGACCAGTGTCGGCCGTTTCGGATGTGGCTTCCGTCGCCTACTTCACACTCGGGTCGATTTCCGACGCGTCGGTCGGGCACGGCGTACGACTTCGCGGTCGAAGCCACCGCCAGTCGCCCGCCTTCGGGATCAGCCCTCCAGACCGAGCTGGGGAAGCCTGCCCTCGGCGATCAGCGTGAGGCTGCCCGTGCCACCGCCGTCGAGGCCCGCGCCGCGCAGGGTCACGCGGACGGGCTGGATGCGATGGATCGGGCGCACGGTCTCGTGGTCGCGGACGACGCGGCTCGGATGGCTGACGTCCCAGACGTCGTGTTCGAGATGCAACCCGCCGCGGTAGACGCCGAGCCCCCGCCCGTCGTCGTAGCCGCCGTAACCGAGTCCCTGCATGTCGACGGCGGGACCGAGCGCTTCTGCCTCGACGACGACCGGCTGCGGCGATGTCCCACCCGGACGCGTCGACTCCGCTTGGTAGCGCACGCGACGGAACCGACGTGGGCGCTCGTCGTCGAAGAACTCGATCTCGAGCGAGGCGCGCGACGTGAGCTGGAGGTGAATCGGCGCCGCATCCGGATCGTCGCGCGGGGTCAGCTCACAGGTGAAGTAGTCGGGACGCCCGTCGAACTGAGCGAACTGGAGATGGCCACCGTACTCGTCGGTCGAGAAGAAGAGAAACGAGAAGAGACTGCCCGCGCTCGGCGTGGCTGGCGGTCCCGTTTCGGGCTCCTCGATGCCCATTCGCTCGCGCACGCCCCAGGAATGGTCTCGCGTCGCCCACCAGCGATCGAGCTCGAGGCGTTCGCCCGAGAGCTCGACCCAGCCGCTGCACTCGCCGATCTGATCGAAGCGACGCGACTCTTCGACGACGCGGCCGCGTACGCGGGTGAAGCGCGGGATCTCCTCCTGCGCCGGCAGCGTCGCCCGCCAGTCGAGCTGGGCGGCGATGCCATGGTCGCCCGGGTCGACGAGGAGCCGAGCGTGCTGGAGGGGCTCGATCAGCTCGACCCGGAGCGGACCGCACGCCGTCTCGAAGCGGGGCCGGAGTGCGCGCGATGCGCGCAGGTTGTGTTGCTTCCCATCGCGGATCGCGACGAAGCCCCCGTCCATCACGTTCATGTTGCAATAGGCACCGAGCGTGAATTGCAGCGTCCCGCCGCCCGCCGGATCGCTCGCCGCGAACCAGTAGCGGTCGAAGAATCTCGGATCGCTCGTGCCCACGTGATCGAAGGTGGTCGGCAGCTGGTGCCAGAGCGTGTCGTCCATCGGCGTGAGCATGTGGAGCTCCTCGATTCGGGTCTGCTCATGAGCCACCGCGGGTCGCGACCTCGAAGAGCGGCTTCGAATATACTCCCTGCGTGAGCGATTCCCCGGATATTCGCGCGGCCCTCGAGGCCTGGCTCGCGGTTCGAATCGACGCGGCGAGCGCAGTGCGGGTCGGTTCGCTGCGCAGGCCCGCTGCCGGAGAATCGAGCGACACCCAGCTCTTCGAGATCGAGATCGAGCGCGAGGCTGGCGAAGCTCCGCGCCACGAGAGGATCGAGGCCGTGCTCCGTTGCGCACCGCGCGAGGCGGGGCCGTTTCCGGAATACGACCTCGGTCTGCAGGCGCATGTGATGCGCTCGCTCGCGACGACGGGCGCCGTGCCGGTCCCCGAGGTGCTCTGGCTCGAAGAGGACTCCTCGATCCTCGGCGTGCCGTTCCTCGTGATGCGTGTCGTCCCCGGTGATGCGCCGCTCGACCGTCCGTCCTACCAGGCCGAGGGCTTCTATTTCGACGCGACGCCCGCGCTTCGCGAGCACATGTGGTCGCGTACGATCCATGCGGTCTCGGCGCTCCACGCGCTCGATTGGCGGTCGCTCGGCGCCGGGCGCGTGCCGGGAACGAGATCGGGCGAGGATCCCGCGAGCGTGAGCCTCGACTACTGGGCCCGCTACCTGCGCGACTTCCTGAAGGACGATCCCGACGAGCGGGTCCCCGTCTTCGACGAGGCGCTCGACCATCTCGTTCGCGAACGTCCGTCGGCGGGTCGACTCGCCCTGTGTTGGGGCGACGCCAAGCTCGGCAACGTGCTCTTCACGCCGGAGACGCGCGACGTGGCCGCGGTGATCGACTGGGAGATGGCGACGATCGGTGCCCCCGAGGCCGATCTCGCCTCGTTGCACCTCTCCGATCTACGCGCCCAGGACCTGGCGGGTGGTGCGCTCGCGGGAACGCCCGACGCGGCCGGGATCGTCGCCGAGTACGAGGGGCTCTGCGGTCGTCGCGTCTCCGATTTCGACTATCACCTCGTCTTCGCGACTTTTTGGCGGGGTGCAGTCATGCTGGCCGTGATGCGACAGTATCGGCGCCGGGGGGTCGAGATCGACGAGCGCATGTTCCACGACAACTTCCCGATGAACACGCTCCGACGTCTGCTCGACCTGCCCGCCCCGGGCTGAGCGCGAGCAATGCCGCGCCCGAGAGCAGCGCGAGGGCGAATCCGGCTTCGGGGACGGCGACGAGCGTCAGGCTACCGTCGTTCGAGCCGCGCCCGGTGACGAGCAGATACTGGCCGTCCGGTGTGAAGCGCAGGTCTTCGGGACCGCCGAATCCGTCGCCCGGCGCGTCGGCCTCGAAGATCTGCTGAGCGAGGGCGAGTCGGCCCGACGCCGCGTCCCGGGCGAAGAGCGCGATCGCGTCCGAGTCAAAGCCGCCGACGGCGAGGTAGCGACCGTCGGGGGAGAGCGAGATCCCGGTCGCGCCGTCGATGCTGTCGGGTGACCCGCCCGGAACGTGACGATGGCGCTCGATCAGACCGAGCGTCTCGCTCGCTGCGTCCCAACCGACGACGCTCAGATCGCGCGCGCCGGTCTCGCGATGGCTCACGTAGAGGTGTCGACCGTCTTCGCTGAGCTCGAGCTGACTCGTTCCCAGATCGAGATCGGTGAAGAAGTCGACCGCGGTCAGCTGACCATTCGTCTCGCGGCGATAGGCGGCGAGCTGGCCCCACGTGATCGGCACGTGGCCGAGGACGAAGGCGTAGTCGCCGTCCGCGGAGACGGCGATGCCTTCGGGGTCGTTGAGATCTTCATCCCCGCCGGAGGGGAAGGGCGGTAGCGCCGAGAGCGAGCCGTTCGATGCCCGTGCGAAGCCGATCCAGCTGTTCGCGAGCGCACCCGTCGCGTAGACGTGATCGCCGTCGGGTGCGATCGTGATCGAGCGTGCGCCGTCCAGGCGCGGATCGAAATAGCTGCCGCGATAGACGAGCGTGCCATCCGGGGCACGGTCGAACCAGACGACGGCGTTGCCGGCCTCGGCCGAGGCGTAGAGCTGATCGCCGTCGGGGCTCACGACGAGATCCGAGGGGTCGTCGAGACCGAAGACGAACAGGCCACTGGTCGGGTCGAAGTCGCCGTTCGCGAGGCGATCGAGAAAGACGAGCTGGTCCGTCGCCGAGTCGATCTCGTAGGCTGCGATCCCATCGAGCAGCTCGCCCGCGACGTAGACGAAGCGGCTGTCGGGGCTGATCGCGACGGCGCGCGGTCGGCCGAGCTCGGCGCCGTTGCCGTCTACCTGGTCGGCGACGCTGCCGGTCCGGTGGAGGACACTGCGCGAGAAGATCCCGATGCCGTCGGCGCCGTTGCCCATCACGTAGAGGTGACGCCCGTCGGGGCTCGGGACGAGCGGCTGGGCGCCGCCGCCGGCGATCCCCGTCACGCCTTCGGCACCGTCCTCGACGTGTTCGAGTGTCTCGAGGATCCCGGTGTCGTCATCGCGATTCAGGACGTCGAAGCCGCCGCTCCAGTCGTGCACGTAGAGGTCGCGGTCGTCTGCGCTCAGCTGCATCGCCGACCCGAAGCTCGTCGGCCCTTGCACCGCGCCCACGCTCGCGAGCTGGCTCGACAACCCGTCGCGCGCGAACACGCGAACGCCACCCCCCTGAGAGCCCGAGTAGACGAAGCGTCCGTCTCCACTCACGACGCAATGCGCCGTTGCACCCAGCAATTCTCCGACCTCCTCCACCTCGGCGAGTGCGAGGTGGCCCGTCTGGGCATCGCGCGAGAACGCGACGAGCTGCGAGTGGAACGTCGCCATGTAGAGGCTGCGACCATCCCGGCTCAGGCACATGTGATGGGGCAGGTTCCCAGCGTCGAGCAGGCCATCCGTCACCGCTTCCAGGAATGCGAGGGATCCGTTTCCCGCGTCGCGTGCGAAGACGGCGACCGCCTGTGAGGCGTGGCCCGCGACGTAGACGTGGCGACCGTCGTCGCTGACGGCGAGATCGAATGGATTGCGCAGCCCGGTCACGCCCGCGACACCCTGGCGGTGGACCTCCATGAACGTGAGGCGACCGTCGGCCGGGTCGCGTGAGAAGGCGGCGACCGAGTCCGTGGCCATGACGTAGACGTTCGCGCCGTCGGGGCTGATGGCGACGGCCTGGGGAAAGTCGACGCCGTCGACGCCGCTCTGGCCGTCGCGATGGGATTCGACCCAGGCGAGTTCGCCCGTGTGCGGGTTGCGATCGAAGACGACGAGCGCGTCGTCCCGCTCGCTCGCGACGTAGAGCTGACGACCGTCGGGACTGACGACGCCGTTCGTCGCGCCATCGAGATCCGTGACGCCATCGACGCCGTTCGCGACGTGGCCCACGAAGGCGAGCGTGCGGTCGCCACCCTCGAGTAGGCTCGCCTCGCTCCAGGCGAAGTCGTCGAGCGTGAAGCTCGAGCCCTCGACGCCGAAGATGCTGATCAATTTGATCTCGGCCCGGCCGCGATCGATCCCGACGAACTCCCCCTCGCTCGCGATCGCGGAGGTCGTTCCGGAGCCGAAGGCCGCTCCCTGTTGATCGAAGAGCAGGACTTCGGCCGCTCCGTGCGTCACCCAGAAGCCGATACGCGCGACGTTCTCGACGAAGAAGACCTCGAGGAAGCCGTCGCCGAAGAGTGCGGTCGCGTCGTTCGGTCTGACCGGTCCGGCGACGTTGTTCGGGGAGACGAAATCCGAAGCGATCGCGCCGCTCGGATCGAGAATCGCGATCGGGGTGCCCGGGTTGCCCAGCGGGTCGTTCAGCGTGCCGCCGCCGCAGTTGAAGGTCGGTTGAGTCGCCCCGTCGCGCGTATTGAACGTGTCACCCGACGAGATCGTCTGACCGTTCGAATAGCTGGTGAGCGTTCTGGCCGGCAGCCCATCGAATCCCTCGACGTCCATCCCCGCCAGGAAGGCCGCCGCCTGCGCGGGATCGGCCGTGCGGAAGACGCCCGCCCGCGCCCCACTCGCGAACGACAGGAGCGCGAGCAGCGTCGCGAATGTGAAGAGGTTCACGAATGAGCTGTACGTGCGCGTCCCGACCATCGTCCGATCCTCCCGAGGCGCGGCGCAGAAGGCGCTCGGCCCGTGTGGAAGGAGGGGTCTGTCGGTCGCGCAGAAACTGTCCAGCGATCAGGAGGGTTTTCGAAACCGCAGCGTCATCCGGTCGCTCTCGCCGATCGCGAGATATTTCTCCCGCTCGACTTCGCCCTTGCGGAGCGACGGTGGCAGGGTCCAGACACCGCCTTCGTAGTCGGCCGTGTCGTTCGGGTTGGCGTTGATCTCCGAGCGCGCCTCGAGCACGAAGCCGGCCCCGGTCGCGAGCGCGATGACGGTCTCCTCGGGCACGTAGCCGGTGAACTTCGAGGTGTCCGTCGCGGGTCCGGCGCGATGTTGCACGACGCCGAGGATGCCGCCGGGCTCGAGGACCTCGAAGAAGGCGGCGTAGACCGATTCGGCGGCGTCGCTGGCCAGCCAGCCGTGGGTGCTGCGGAACGTGAGCACCATGTCGACTGATTCCGGCGGTCCGAGATCGATCGAATCCGGTGCCGTCAGCTTCGCGACCTTGGGCTCGCCGAAGACATCGCGTTCGTGGGCAAACCGCTCGAGCATCTTCTGGTGGCCTCGGGTTCGGTATTCGGGCTGGTCGGGCAGGCTCGGGTCGTAGTCGGCCGCGATATACTCGCCCTTCTCACGCAATACCGGCGCGAGAATCTCCGCATACCAGAGCGCGCCACCGGGCAGCGCTTCGATCACGGTCATGTCGTCGCGCAGACCGAAGAAGCGCAGGGTCTCGACCGGATGGCGGTAGGCGTTGCGAGCGATGTTCTTCGCGCTGCGGTGCGCACCGATCGCGGCGCTCGCGATCTTGGCAGCGGTCTCGGAATCGGTCCCGCCGCTCATCTTCGTGCCGATTCCGCTGCAGCCGAGCGACATGACGAGAGCGCAACAGAGTGCGCAGGCAAGCGCGAACGAGCCGAGACGAGTCATCGTGGATTCTCCTCACTGGATGGGCGACGCGCGCACGGAGCGTGGCGACCGAGGGTCGCGAGCGCGATCGGGCCGGAGTGTGGCAGATCAGTAGCCGAGATTCGACGCCAGCCAGCGTTCGGCTTCTGCGACGCCGATTCCCATACGCTCGGCGTAGTCCGCGACCTGGTCGCGACCGAGTCGGCCGACGGTGAAATAGCGCGCATCCGGATGGCTGAAATAGAGCCCGGACACGCTCGCCGCGGGCTGCATGGCGCAGGTCTCCGTCAGCTCGATTCCGACCGCGGGGGCGTCGAGGAGTTGGAAGAGCGTCCGCTTGGGCAGGTGATCCGGGCAGGCCGGATAGCCGAACGCGGGTCGAATCCCGCGATAACGCTCGTCGATCAGCTCTTCGTTCGTGAAGGCCGTCGTCGGCTCGATGCCCCATTCGCGGCGAGCGCGTGCATGCAGGCACTCGGCGAAGGCCTCGGCCAGGCGATCGGCCAGGGACTTCAACATGATCGCGCGATAGTCGTCGAGCTCCGCTTCGAAGCGCGCGGCCAGCGCCTCGGTCTGCGTGCCACTCGTCACGGCGAAGGCGCCGACGTAGTCGCGCACTCCGGCCTCGGCTGGCGCCACGAAATCCGCCAGCGAGCGGTTCGGCTTGCCGTCGGCGACGGCTGCTTGCTGTCGCAACATGGGAAAACGTGCGACTTCGGAGGCGAGTCCCTCGTCGGCGTAGAGCCGCACGTCGTCGCCCGAGCGTCGTGCGGGCCAGAAGCCGTAGACGCCACGTGGCTCGAGCCAGCGCGACTCGATGATCTCGGCGAGCATCTCGCGCCCCTGCTCGTAGAGCTCGCGAGCGGCTTTGCCCTGCCTGGGATCCTCGAGGATCCTGGGGTAACGGCCCTTCAGCTCCCAGGTCGAGAAGAAGAAGGTCCAATCGATGTAGGGCTCGAGGTCCGCGACGCTGAGATCGTCGACGACCCGACGCCCGAGAAACGACGGCACGGCCGGCTGGCCGTTCCCTTCCGAGTCGAACGTGAGCCGGGGCGCGTTCGCTCGCGCCTCCTCGAGCGTGAGCAGCGGCTTCTCGTTACGCCCTTCGTAGACCGCGCGCAGCTTCTCCTGCTCCTCGCGATTCGTGGCGGCGAGTGCGTCGCGCCTCGAGGTCGACAGGAGATCGGAGACGACGCCGACCGAGCGCGATGCGTCGAGTACGTGGACGACCGGCGGGTCGTAATGCGGGGCGATCTTGACCGCCGTGTGCTGGCGGCTCGTGGTCGCGCCGCCGATCAGGAGCGGCAGCTCGAGCTCGCGGCGCGCCATCTCCTTCGCGACCGACGCCATCTCGTCGAGCGACGGCGTGATCAGACCGGAGAGCCCGACCAGGTCGGCGCCCTCGGCGATCGCCGTGTCGAGGATTTTGTCGGCAGGGACCATCACGCCGAGGTCGATCACCTCGTAGTTGTTGCAGCCCAGCACGACCCCGACGATGTTCTTGCCGATATCGTGAACGTCGCCCTTCACGGTCGCCATCACGATCTTGCCCTGGGTCTGGCCCTCGACCTTTTCTGCCTCGAGATAGGGCTCGAGGTAGGCGACGGCCTTCTTCATGGAGCGAG
This sequence comes from Myxococcota bacterium, assembly GCA_965223565.1. GTDB lineage: Bacteria > Myxococcota_A > UBA9160 > UBA9160 > UBA4427 > UBA4427. The sequence continues at coordinate 503,119 of CBDCWV010000018.1, forward strand.
CGCTCTTCACGACCTGCGGCAGGAACATCTTGCCCGCTCCGAAGAGGTCGCCGACTACGCGCATGCCATCCATCAGTGGACCCTCGATCACGTCGATCGGTCGGCCGAGCTTCTGGCGCGCTTCCTCCGTGTCGTCGTCGATGTAGTCGACGATGCCGTGGATCAGGGCGTGGGCGAGGCGCTCTTCGACGCCCGATTCCCGCCAGGACAGATCGACCACCCGCTTCCGGGCCTCGCCCTTCACGTTCTCGGCGAACTCGACCATCCGCTCGGTCGCGTCTTCACGTCGATTGAAGAGGATGTCCTCGACGTGCTCGAGCAGGTCCTTGGGGATGTCCTCGTAGAGCTCGAGCTGGCCCGCATTGACGATCCCCATGTCCATGCCGGCCTGGGTCGCGTGATAGAGGAAGGCCGAATGGATCGCTTCGCGGACGCGATTGTTTCCGCGAAAGGAGAACGAGAGATTCGAGACGCCGCCCGAGACATGGACGCCGGGACAGCGTTCTTTGATCAGGCGGGTCGCCTCGATGAAGCTCTTCGCGTAGTCGGCGTGTTCCTCGATGCCCGTTGCGATCGCGAGGATATTCGGATCGAAGATGATGTCTTCGGGCGGGAAGTCGGCGTCTTCGACCAGCAGACGATACGAGCGTTCGCAGATCTCGACCTTGCGCTCGGTCGTATCCGCCTGACCCTGCTCGTCGAACGCCATGACGACGACACCGGCGCCGTAGCGACGAATCTGCTTTGCCTTCTCGAGAAAGTCCGCCTCGCCTTCCTTCAAAGAGATCGAGTTGACGACGGATTTCCCCTGGACACATCGCAGGCCGGCCTCGAGGACGCTCCACTTCGAGCTGTCGATCATGATCGGAATGCGCGCGACTTCGGGCTCGCTTGCGATCAGGTTCAGGAATCGCGTCATCGCGGCTTCGCTGTCGAGCATGCCCTCGTCCATGTTGACGTCGAGCAGGTTGGCGCCGCCGCGGACCTGGTCGAGCGCGACGTCGAGTGCCGCGTCGTAGTCGTCGGCCTCGATCAGCTTCCGGAAGCGCGCCGAGCCCGTCACGTTCGTGCGTTCGCCGATCATCTGGAAGTTCGAGTCGGGCCGGATCGCGAGGGTCTCGAGGCCGGCGTAGTAGCTGATGCGTTCCTGCGCGAAGGAAGGAATCGTGCGGGGTGCGACGCCGTCGACCGCATTCGCGATCGCCTGGATATGCGCAGGCGTCGTTCCGCAGCAGCCGCCGACGATATTGACGAGTCCACTCGTCGCGAATTCGCCGACCAGCTCGCCGGTCGTCGACGGCGCCTCGTCGTACTCGCCGAACGCGTTGGGCAGGCCCGCGTTCGGGTAGCTCGACACGCGACAGTCCGCGATGCGGGCCAGCTCGGCGACGTGGGGCCGCATGTCCTTGGCACCGAGGGAGCAGTTGACTCCGACGGAGAGCGGCTTGGCATGTGCGACGGAGCGCCAGAACGCGTCGATCGTCTGGCCCGAGAGCGTGCGTGCGCTCGCATCGGTGATCGCGACCGAGATCATGACCGGCAGCCGGATGCCGGTCTCGTCGGCGACCTCGTCGATCGCGACGAGCGCCGCCTTGGCGTTCAGCGTGTCGAAGATCGTCTCGACGAGCAGCAGGTCGACGTCGCCGTCGACCAGCGCTCGTGCCTGTTCGTGGTAGGCCTGTCGCAGCACCTCGAAGCTCAGGCTGCGCGCGGCGGGGTCGTTCACGTCGGGCGAGATCGAGAGCGTCTTCGGTGTCGGCCCGATCGCGCCCGCGACGAAGCGCGGTCTCGCGGGATCGGTCGCGTCTGCCGCCGCCACTGCCTCCGCGGCGATCCGCGCGGAGGCGAGGTTGAGCTCGCGAACGACACCCGGCAACGTGTCGATCGAATAGTCGGCCTGCGAGACCGCATTCGAGCCGAACGTGTTCGTCTCGACGATGTCGGCACCGGCCGTCAGGAACTCGTCGTGGATCTGCCGGATCACGTCCGGCCGAGTCAACGAGAGCAGCTCGTTGTCGCCCTGCAGGTCGCTCGCATGATCGGCGAAGACCTCGCCGCGGAAGTCCTTCTCCCCCAGCCCGAATCCCTGGATCATCGAGCCCATCGCGCCGTCGAGCACGAGGATGCGCTCGCGCAGCAGGGATTCGAGCGCGGCGAGGCGTTCGCGGCGGGGCGGGCGGGGCGTCATCTGGGCTCCTGGGGCTCCGATCGAATCGGCGAAACGTATCATCAGGATATCTGCATATCCAGATATAGTGATCGACCCGCTCCCGATGGGTCTTCCGACTCGGCTCGATCGAGCTGCGATGCGAGCATTCCATGTACGTTGAACCCGTCGACGTACATTGGATGCCTATTTAATTCGGGCTTTGGGTGTTGGTTCGAATCGGCAGATAAGTCCTCAAATATCCGTAATAAAAGAGGTTATCTTCTTTGTCGACGATTTGGCCCACGACTTGCTCTCCCGCTTCCATGATCCTTCGCTCGGTCTGGGGAGCCGGCTTCGATGGGGATGGGAGAACCGGCATGTCGCATGGGGATGAAGCGCGAACGCTCGAACGGACGAATGCCGGGTTTCACTGGCTGATGGGGTCGCTCGGCTTCGTGCTGGGTGGGATCCTGGGAGAGGAGGTCTGGACGACTCTGGTCGGGACCGCTCTCGGCCTGCTCTTCGCGAGCCGCCGCGCCCTCGGCCTGCGCGTCCGAGCGCTCGAGCGTGCGCTCGCTTCGCTCGATCCCGCCGCGCAGGGAGTCGAAGCGGCGCCGCAGGAGCGATCGGATTCGGGCGCTGCGGCGGCGCGTGTATCCGTTTCCGAGCCCGCCCCGGAGCGCGCCGCAAGTCCCGCGGCTGCCGCGACCGCGGCGTCGGAGGCTCGGCCGCCGCCGCGCGCAGCGACCGTCGCGCCTCGGCGCGCAAGGGTCTCGTCGGTCGATCGCGCCCTGGCGGGCCTGCGCGGCTTCTTTCTCGGCGGCAATACACTCGTGCGGGTGGGTCTGCTGGTGTTGCTGGTCGGGCTCACCCTGCTGGCGCGCTATGCCGCGCAACACGCGATGTTCCCGATCGAGGCACGCCTGGCCTTTGGCGCACTCGTGGGTCTGGCGCTCGTCGCATTCGGCTATCGCGAGCGGGCATCCCGGCGCGGCTTCGCGATGACGCTCCAGGGCGGTGGCGTCGCTGCGCTCTATCTGATCGTGTTCTTCGCCTTCAAGGTCTACCTGCTGATCCCAGCCGGATTGGCCTTCGGACTCTTCGTCGCACTCGCCATCGCGACGATCGCGTTGTCGGTCGCGCAGAAGTCGGAGCCGCTCCTCGTGATCGGGAGTCTCGGCGGCTTCCTGGCACCGGTCGTCGCCAGCACCGGCTCGGGCAGCCACGTCGTGCTCTTCAGCTACTACCTCCTGCTCGTCGCGTCGATCGCCGCCGTCGCCTGGCGTGAATCCTGGCGAAGCCCGGCACTCGTCGCGTTCTTCTCGACCTATGGCGTGGCGGGGGTCTGGGGCGTGCTGCGCTACGAGCCAGCGCTATTCGCATCGACACAGCCCTTCGTGCTCGCCTTTCTCGTGCTCTTCACGGGGATCGGGATCCTGCACGCGATTCGATTCCAGGATGGGCGGCGCCAGACACGGCACGGTGTCGTGGACGGGACGCTGATCTTCGGGACGCCATTCGTGTCGATCCTGATCCAGGCGGCACTGGTACGCGATCGTGAGCTCGGTCTCGCGTTCTCGGCCGCGGGATTCGCCGTCTTCTACGTCGTGGCGGCGCTCCTCGTGTCGCGCATCGAGTCGAGCGGTAGCGTCTGGAGCCCTACTCGCGTGGCACGCGATGACGACACGGCCGCGGGTCGTCACGGGGAGGAGTCGGCAGGATCGCTGCGGCCGATGATCGAAGCCTTCGTCGCGTTGGGCGTCGGCTTCGCGACGATGGCGATTCCCTTCGCGTTCGACGACGCACTCACGACCGCGATCGCTTGGGCACTCGAGGGAGCGGGGCTCTATTGGGTCGGCGCGCGGCAGGGCCGCCAGCTGCCACGCGTCGCCGGTCTGGTCCTGCAGCCGCTCGCCGTCGCCGCGTTCGTCGTACGGGTCGCGTTCGATCCGCCGAGCTCGGCGGACTTCATTCCCGTCGTCAACGGTCGCGCCCTCACCTGTCTCGCCTTGGCCGCAGCGGGGATCTTCATCGCGCGATGTGCCCACGTTCGACGCGAACGCGTGGCCGGCGTCGAGTACGCCATTGCGCAGGCCCTCGGCGTGGCGGGTCTGCTCTGGTTCTCGTTCGGCTCGCTCGCGGAGATCGATCAGTTCGTTCCCGCGCGCTTTAGCACGGCGGCCGTCGTCGTCTGGCTGGCTGCGACGATGGCGGTCCTCGACACGGGTGCGGCCCGTGCGGGCTGGCGGCCCGGACGTGGTCTCGCGTTGTTGGGTCTGCCCTTCGCGTTCCTCGTGCTCGTTCATGCGGTCGATCGACAGTCGCACCTGCTCGGCGACGGCGGCGGTTTGGCCTGGCCGCTGCTCTTCGCGGTCTTCGTGCTCCTCTGGCTTCGGCAAGCGCGCGCGGAGCCCACCTGGCTCCTGCCCTTCCGCGATGGTTGCGTCTGGCTCGTCGCGCTCTTCGTCGGACTGGCGTTCGAGGGCGTGGCGCGTTCCGTGCTCGAGCTCGTGAACGATTGGCGCCTGGCGGGCTTCGTCGCCGGCGTCGCCTTCGTCTTGCTGATCGGTCTCGCGCTGGTGCTGAGGGCGCGCCCTCCCTTCGACGTCGAGCGCGAGCGGGGCATGCTCGCGAGCCTGGGTCCCGTCGTCGCCTTTGCGCTCATGAGCGTCGCCGCGCTTCAGCTCGCCGCGACCGGCGATGCGACGCCGCTTCCGCACGTGCCGCTGCTCAATCCAGTCGATCTCGCCGCAGCGCTCGTGGTCGTCGCCGCGTTCGGCTGGTGGCGCGTCGCGAGTGCGACGATCGCGGAAGCGCAGCGCGAGCAGATCGAATCCTTCGCACGTCTGCCGTTGGCAGCACTCGCGTTCCTCGTCCTGAACGGCGTGCTCGTCCGCGCCGTGCATCGCTGGACGGGCGTGCCGCACGAGTTCGACGCGCTCTGGGACTCCGTCGCGATGCAGGCGACGCTCTCGATCGCGTGGACGCTCGTCGGTGTCGTCGGGATGTTGCTCGCGAGTCGGAAGGGTTCGCGGGAGGGGTGGATCGGCTTCGCGGGTCTGCTCGCCGTCGTCGTCGTCAAGCTGTTCGTCGTCGACCTCGCCCAGCTCGATACGATCGCGCGCATCGCGACCTTCCTGGTCGTCGGGCTGCTGCTCCTGGCGTTGGGATACCTCTCGCCGGTGCCTCCGGCACGTCGGGAGATTCCGGAGGGCGGGCCGGACCCGTCGGCCGTCGTCGATCCCGAGCGTCGGGACCAAACCGATTCACCACCGCGGAGAGCAGTCTGATGCAGATCGAGCCCGGCCCGGTCCGAAAGAGACGGATCCTTCTCGTGCCGGAAGTCGGCGTACGGACGCGGCGCCGCCCGCGCGGCGTGATCTTCGGTTCCTTCGTCTGTGTCTGTCTCGCGATGGCACCGTTCTTCGCGCGGGCCGCGCAATCGCCCGAGGTCGATCCGGGGGTGGATGAGTTCGGCTACGGACGCGTCTTGTCGAGCTCGACCCGAGGCGGAATCCAATCGGTCGAGCTCGACTACGACGTGTATCGACGAAGCGTCGAGCCGCGTCTGGCCGACCTGCGGGTCTTCGACGAGAGCGGTCGCCCTCTGCCGTACGCGATTCGCCGACGCCCGGCGCGTGTCGAGTCCGATCGAGTCGTCCACGAGCACGCACCGCCCCTGTTCAGACTCGCATCACTCGAGCTCGGGACTTCCGATCGCTCGCGTCTCTCGGCCGCGCCGGGCCATTCCGGCGAGACGGGACCCGCGACAGGGGCGACTGGACCCGAGCCACGTCTGCCCACCTATCGTCTCGAGGCCGAGGTGACCGACGCGGGTGCGGTCGTTCGAATCGATCCGACCCTGCCGATCGATGTGCGCGCATCCAACGTCGCTGCGTGGTTGATCGATACGCGCGCGCTCGAGCAGGCGGTCGTTGGAATCGACCTGCGCTTCGAAGAAACGGAGGAGGATCTACTCCTTCGAGTGCGGGTCGAGCGGAGCGACGACCTGGCGAGCTGGCGAAGCGTGGGGAGTGATCACGTCGTCGCACGCCTCGCGCAGGAAGGCCATCGGATCGAGCGGACGACGATCGAGCTCGAACCGATCCGCGCGAAGTATCTCCGCTTGCGACCCCTCGGATCCGATGGGACTCCCGCGCTCCGAAGCGTCCAGGTGCGTACGGTTTCGCACGTCGCTCCCGAACGAATCCCTGCCGAGCGGCACATCGTCGAGGGCCGCTTCGACCCGGCCGCTCCGAATCGCGTCTCCTTCGATCTCGGCGCGACGCTACCGATCGACTCGATTCGGGTCCTGCTGGGGGACTCGGCCAGTCTCGTCGAAGGTCGGATCGAAGCAGCACAGGAGCCGGATGGTCCCTGGACACGCGGCCCGGACCGGATCTTCTACGACTACGAGCAGGACGGCGTCCGAATCCGCAGTCGATCGATCGACTGGGATGCGCGTCGCGTCCGGTACCTGCGACTCGTGACGTCGAGTCGTGGCGGCGGTCTCACGGGCACGGCCCCGCGCGTCGAGGTGGCCTGGCGTCCGGAGCGACTCTTCTACCTCGATCGCGGCACTGGCAGAGCGCTGTTGGCCGTCGGGCGTTGGGGGGCGCAGGACGCGGGATTTGGACTGAAGGCGTTGTTGCGGGGGAAGTCTCGGCAGGATGTCCGGGAGCTCACGTTGGCAGGAGCGACCGCCACGCTCGGGCCCGAACGCGTGCTCGCCGGACCGCGCGCCGTCGATCCGGAACGCGCGATTCCCATCCGCACGATCGGACTCTGGGGGCTGTTGATCGCGATCGTCGGGCTCGTCCTCGGACTCGGTCTGCGACTCGTGAAGAGCCAGCCGAGCGAGACCCGACCGGACGAGTCCTAATCGACGTTCTCGCGCGACTCCGGGGAATCTGCAGCGGAGCGCCAATAGCGAAGGGATTGCACGCTACCGAGCGCGAAGACCACGAGCTGCGCGACGGGCCAGACCTGCTCGAGCGGTGTCGCGCCTACGTCCCCGATCGGCGACGTCGGCTGCGCGATCGCACAGAGGGAGGCGCCTCCGATCGTGGTCGTCGGGATCGCCGGCAGGATCTGCCAGGTCGCATAGAGCGCGAGCAGGCCGGCGGGTACCGCGAAGAAGCGGAGCGCGCGGCTCCACTCGAGTCCACGACCGACGAAGAAGAGTGCAAGTCCACTCAGGACGCCGAAGAAGAGCGTGCCACGCCAGAGCTGGTCCGAGGTTGGGTCGCAGTCCGCTTGTGGCAGGACGGCGATGATCAAGGCGTGGCCAATGAAGATCAGCCAGCCACCGATCGCCGTTCCGATACGCAAGATAATTTCAGCGAAGGACAATGGGGTCCATTCCCGGCAGCTCGCATGCATGGATCGCATCGCGAATCGGTGCCGTCGTTTCTCGCCGGCGTCGCAAGCGTAATAGTCCATCGCGACGCAGTCGTCATGCAGGCACGGCAGCGGGTCGGATTCGAATCGCGTAACGTCTGCCGGCGTACGCGATCGACACGCAGGTCGCCGGTCGGCACGACGGCCCCGCGCGCGCAGTGATGGGCGCGAGCGATTCCGCCACGAATCCGCCACGATTTCGGTTCAGAGGGAGGGTGATCGAGATGGGAATGATCAGCGAGTTCAAGGATTTCGCCATGAAGGGGAACGTCGTCGACATGGCAGTCGGCGTCGTGATCGGTGGGGCCTTCGGGAAGATCGTCACGTCGTTTACGAACGACATCCTGATGCCGCCAATCGGACTGCTCCTCGGCGGCGTCGATTTCTCGAATCTCGCGCTCAAGATCAAGGAGGCGGCGGGCGATGCCGAGGCGGTCTCGATCAACTACGGCGTGTTCATCAATACGATCCTCGATTTCCTGATCATCGCCTTTGCGATCTTCCTCGTCGTGAAGGCCATGAACGCGGCGATGAAGGAAGAAGAGGAGGAGCCGGCGGCGCCGCCGGAGCCGTCGAAGGAGGAGGTGCTCCTGACGGAGATCCGCGACGCGCTGCGCAGTCGCTGAGTGACGCGCTCGCGCCGTTCGATCAGGGAATCGGGATCCGAATGCGGTCTTCGTCGTCCTCGCCCAATAGAAAGACGCTGGCCTCGCCGGGTTGCCCGCGATTGGGCAAGTGAACGGTCGCGTCGGGACCAGTCCGCTCGCGCGCGAACGAGGCGAGTGCGGTCGTGAGTGACACGGGCGACTTCAGGTCCCGTGGACGGTAGTGGGGATCGCGAATCGCGAGCAGCGCGCCGTAGCCATCCCAGAAATCCGCTCGTCCGAAGCGGGTCGCGTTCTGCGCGCGCGCGCCGACGCGGGAGATCCGCGAGCCGTGGTCTCCCTGGAAGACGAGCGTCGCATCCCGCAAGCGATCCGCTCGCTCGAGTGCCGCCAGGAAGGCGTCGAGTCGTGCCAGCGTACACCGTGTCTGCGCCCAGTATTTCGGGTAGCGCTCCGCGCGCTCGACCGGCGTATTGTTCTTGAGATGGCGAGGGTTGTTGCCGAGCCAGTCGAGCGGGCGCGGGTCGTAGTCGCAGCGGGCGTCGAATACGTACGGGAAATGCGGCAACAGCAGATGGGCGAAATAGGTGGCATTGCGCGGGCCGGAGAGCGCGCGTTCTTGGAGCTGCTCGAGCGCGCGCAGACCGTTCGGAGGTGCCAGGATGCCGTTCCAGGAAACGAGCTCGGGCAACGAGATGCCGCGTTCGTCCAGACGCCGGCGTAGGCGCTGGTAGTCCTTGCCGAACGACTCGAGAAAGCCCCGCGAGTTGAGGTAGAGCCCGAGCAGGACCGACATCTTGGCCCACGGATCGAGCTCGGCCCGACGCAGCCAATTCGTCCCGTCGTGTCGGTAGGTCGTGCAGGAGGCCAGCGGGATCGGGGACTCGACACAGAAGTCCATGAAATTCGACTGAACGACGTCGATCTCGCCGCGGCTCTCCCCCAGCCATTCGAAATACGTGTTGCGATCGAGCACGAACGGCTTCTTGCCGTGGTAGTTGCGATCGGGGCGCGCTGTCGCCTCGAAGTTCAACAGCTCGGCAATCGAATCCGCCGAGGCGAAATGATCGCTATGCGACGCGTGATAGAGACTGAATCCATGCGATTCGAAGAAGTCGATCAGCTCGCGGCGAAACGCATGGCTCCCCTCGATGTCCGCGGGAACGCCGGCCGGCCCGGCGAACTCGTCGAGAATGAGATGGATGTAGAGGCCCTCGCCCTTGCGACCGAGGGGGTGGACGTCGGGGCGTGTCTCCCGCACGTCCGGCGATCGACTTCCGGCGGGCAGCAGAAAGGCAGAGACGACGATCGTTGCGAAGATCGCGCAGAGGATCGTCGTGAGATGGACGCGAAGCAGCCAGAAGAGTCCCGCCAGGGCGATGATCCCGACCAGCGCGATCCAATCGTCGAACCAGCCGAGCTGGATGTTGAGAAAGAGGCCGACGAGGAGCGCGAAGAGCAGTGCTCGACGGCGCCGTCCGATGCCTCCCATCGCGATCGCTGCGACGAGCGCAGGCAACGCGAAGATCATTGCCGAGTACCAGAGTGAGACGGGCGGGATCGGGTGACCGCGGGCGCTCGAGATCAGGACATAGGGTGTCCAGAGGACGAGGAAGGCGGCTGCGAAACGAAGCGCGAAATCCGCGAAGCCAGCCTGCGGCTCGGCGACCCCGGCTGACTCAGTCGGCATCCGTCGTACTGACGCTCGATCCGACCTGGGAGGGACCATCGGGATCGCGATTGTCTTCGGGGTCGGAGGACATGCCGAAGAAGGCCTTCACACGCTCCCAATAGAGCTTCGCCACCATGATCGCGCCTGCGACCCCGCCCAGGATCAGCTGGAGGATCATCGAGCCGGTGCTGGGGTCGAGATACGCCTGGGCCGGTGCGGCCGCAAACAGCAGGAGCACGCTCAGGCCGAGCGAAAGGGCATGCCGGTCGCGATGGCCCCGTTGGTGTTGGTGTTGGTGTTGGTGCGGCCGCGCTCCGCCGGGCGCCCGCCTTCTCTGCGCTCGCCCGCTCGGTTTTCGCGAACCGGGCCGCCCATCCTCGTGCATCGTTCCCCCCCTGCTTCGCCCACTCGAGACGATACAGGATCTGTCCGTCGCGGCCGGCTTTCCCATGGGGCAAGTCACGCAGTCCTCGTCCCGGAGCCGAGCGACGGCATGCGATCGCGCGTCATGATCTAGACTCGAAGGCGACACCGTGCGCTCCGGCACTCCGAGGGAGACGCCATGCAACCACTGTTCTCTGCCGATTCCCACGTCAACGAGACCGAAGCCTGCTTCGCCGAGATCGATCCGCGCTTTCGCGATCGCAGGCCACGCCAACACTTCGACCCGACGCAAGGCGCGCAGCTGATCGTACCGGGGCTCGCGTTCGAGATTCCGAGCGGCTCGCTCACGCGAGCGGGGATTCCCTACGAGGATTGGGCGAAGCCCCAGCGATGGGAGGAGATGCATCCGGCCGGACATGATCCGCGGGCGCGACTATCGATCCAGGACGAGGAGGGAATCGCCGGCGAAGTCATCTACCCGAGCGCGGGGATGGTGATCTGTCAGCACCCGGACGTCGCCTACAAGAAGGCCTGCTTCGAAGCCTACAACCGCTGGCTCGAAGGATTCTGTTCGACCGATCCGAAGCGGCTCGTCGGGATCGGGATGGCCGCGATTCCCAGTCCCGAAGAGGGGGTACGGGAGCTGCGAGAGATCGCGCGCCAGGGCTTCAAGGGTGTCATGTTATGTGGCGATCCCGCCTTCGAGGACTACGATCACCCGAGCTACGACCCCATTTGGGAGACTGCGATCGAGCTCGGACTGCCGATCAACTTCCACATCCTGACGGGTCGCGACTCCTATGGAATGAACGTTCGTGGTCCGCGCGTGATCCAGCAGATCGTCACCGTGCGCGGCAACCAGAACATCATCATGATGATGGTGCTCGGCGGGGTGTTCGAGCGCCATCCGGACCTCCGCGTCATCATGGTCGAAAACGATGCGGGTTGGCTGCCCCATTTCTGCTTCCGGATGGATCATGCGTGGGAGCGCCATCGCTGGTCGCTCGAGATCGGTGAGATCTCCCAACCTCCGTCCGAGTATGTGAATGAGTGCGTCTATGCGACCTTCCAGGACGATTGGAGCGTGCGCCACGTGGTCGACGCGATCAATGTAGAGCGCGTGATGTGGGCGAGTGACTTCCCGCATGGCGACGGCACGTATCCGAACTCGCGCGAGATCGCCGACCACGTGACCGAGGGGATGACCGCGGAACAGAAGCACGCCGTCGTCTACGGGAATGCCGCATCGCTCTACGGATTCGCGTAGGCATGACGCTCTCGGGCCGCGTGGCGCTCGTGACCGGCGGTAGCCGCGGCATCGGTCGCTCGATCGCCGTGGCGCTCGCCGGCGAGGGTGCCGATGTCGCGATCGGATTCGCTTCGAACGCGGCCGGCGCGAAGGATTGTCTGGCCGAGATCGAGGGGCTCGGACGTCGTGGGCACGCGATCCGCGCACCCGCCGAGGATCCCGACGCGGCGGCGCGACTCGTCGCGCAGACGCGTGAGGCGCTCGGTCCGATCGACCTCCTCGTCAACAACGCCGGCTGCGCCTGGGACGGGACACCGGTCGCCGAGACCGATCCCGACGAGCTCCTGCGAGTGATGCGTCTCAATACGCTGCTCCCCCATCGGCTCTGCTCGCTCGTCCTGCCCGAGATGCGTGCGCGTCCCCGCGGCGACATCGTGATGATCTCGAGCACCGTGACCGACGTCATGGGCGCGGGCCATGCGCCCTACGCCATGAGCAAGGCGGCGCTCGAGGCGCTCGCCTTCGTGCTCGCGAAGGAGGAGCGAGCGCACGGAATCCACGTGAACGTCGTGTCGCCGGGACTCGTCGAGGCCGGCATGGGCTTCGACTATGTCGAGCAGCTCGGCGCGCGCGACATGCGCGGCGTCGACGCGCTCGTTCCCTACGGACGCGTCTGCCAGCCGGAGGAGGTCGCTTCGGTCGTTTGCTTCCTGGCTTCGGAGGCGGCCTCCTACGTGAATGGCCAGCGCATCTACGTCGACGGAGGTGGCCAGTCATGACGCCCGCCGTTGGCGTCCACGGAGGTGGCCAGTCATGACGCCCGCCGTTGGCGTCCGCGGAGGGGTCCAGTCATGACACCGGCCGCCGGCGGTGTCGCCGGGTGCAGCGAATCGGTCGAGCTGGCTTCGGGCGAGTGGGCCGGTGAATCGTTTCACGGGACCCTCGCGCGTCTGCGCGAACGGGGACCCGTCGTTCGCGTTTCGTTCGGCGGTGCGCCGGCCTGGCTGATTACCCGACACGCGGAGCTCGCGCAGGCCTTCCATGAAGTCGAGCGCTTTCCGCCCGCCGCCGGCTATCGGCGCACGACGGAGCCAGCGGTCGGGCGCAGCTTCATCTCCATGGACGAGCCAGACCACGGGGTCTACCGCAAGCTCGCGACGCCGATGTTCCGACCGATCGCGGTCGCGCGTGCGGACCGCGGCCCGCTCGAGCGTTTGGCCCACGCCCTCGTCGACGAGCTCGAGTCCGGATTCGAAACGCGGACGGCGACGGGCGGCTCGGTCGATCTCGTCGCGCGCTTCGCGAAGCGCTTCCCGATGGCGGTCATCTGCGAGATGCTGGGTCTACCGCGGGATAGCGAGGCGGATTTCCTGCGCTGGGCCGAGGGCTTGCTCGCCTTTCCCTTCGATCCTGAGGGCGCCGCCCGCGCCGCCCGTGAGTTCACGGCCTACCTCGAGCCGCTCGTTCGGGAGCGTCGCCGATCACCGCGGGACGATGTGATTTCGCAGCTCGTCATGGCCGAGGTCGACGGGTGCCGGCTCGACGACGAGGCGGTCCTCTCACACGTTCGTCTGCTCTTTCCGACGGGTGCGGACACGACGACGGGGGCGATCGGGAATCTCCTCTACGTGTTGCTCGTCGACGGGACGCGTTGGCGTCGGGTCGTGGAGACGCCGGATGCCCGGTCGCCGGCGATCGAAGAGCTGCTGCGTTGGGAATGCCCGGTCGCGATTACGCCGCGGGTCTCCGCCCCCCGGCCCATCGTGTATGGCGGCACGGAGATTCCCCCCGAGTCGTGGGTCCTCTTCTCGCCCGCCGCCGCCAATCGAGATCCCCGCGTCTACGTCGATCCCGATCGTTTCGATCCCGAACGACCGGGGCGGCCGCTGCTGTCCTTCGGTCCCGGTCCACGCCAATGCCCCGGCATGCACCTCGCCCGCAAGGAGCTCGGCGTCGCGCTCGACGTGCTCTGCGAGCGCCTGCCGGACCTGCGGCTCGTCGACCCCGTGTCGGCTCGCCCAATCGGGAGCGTTCTGCGTGCGCCCCGCGAATTGCGGGTCACGCGGGGCTGAGCGGGCTGGACGGCGTGCCCGCGTCGACGCAAGGGCGGCGAATCGCGTCTTCGGCGCTTGACCGCGGGCGCGGGGTGCCGAGACTGCCCGCGAGCTACGTCGAGCCGCTTCCGGCCGCCGGAATGCGCTGCGACGGGTGCAGATAGGAGCGGGCGGCGTCGCCGGCATAGCGTCAGGAGCGATTCGATCGATGGAAACCCACGCCTTCCAGGCCGAGACCCAGAAGCTGCTCGACCTGATGATCCACTCCCTTTATTCGAACAAGGAGGTCTTCCTCCGCGAGCTGATCTCGAATGCGTCCGACGCGCTCGATCGGCGTCGCTTCGAGGCCGTCTCGAATCCCGAGCTGCAGGTCGACGGCGAGCTCGAGATCACACTCGTCGCGAACCGGATCGAGCGCACGCTCACGGTCTCGGACAACGGGATCGGCATGAACCGCGAGGAGCTGGTCGAGCACCTCGGCACGATCGCGCGATCCGGCACCCTCGAGTTCCTCAAGCGAACGGACGAGGATTCCGAAGCGACGCCCGATCTGATCGGGCAGTTCGGCGTCGGATTCTATGCGAGCTTCATGGTCTCGGACGAGGTGGAGGTCATCAGTCGCCGGGCGGGCGAGGACAAAGCGACACGTTGGACCTCGAAGGGTGCCGGCGAATTCACGCTCGACGACGCCAGCCGCGACGACGTCGGCACGACGATCCGGCTCAAGCTCAAGCCCGTCGATGGTGAAGCCGGCCTTTCCGACTTCACCGACGAATGGATCCTGCGACAGACGATCAAGAAGTACTCGGATTTCGTCGCCTATCCGATCAAGCTCACGATCATCGAGGAAGCGCCTGCCGCGTCGGCCGGCGACGAGGACGACGCCGCCGATTCGGACGACGTGATCGACGTGACGCCGGGCGAGCCGCGAACGCGCGAGCTCGACGAGCCGCTCAACTCGATGAAGGCGATCTGGACGCGTCCCGAGAGCGAGGTCGAAAAGTCCGAGTTCGACGAGTTCTACAAGCACATCACGCACGACTATCAGGAGCCGATGCTGCGCGTCAGCACGTCGATCGAGGGGACCTTCGAGGCGCGCGCGCTCCTCTTCGTCCCGAGCAAGGCGCCCTTCGATCTCTACCACCGCGAGCGCCTCCACAACGGAGTCCAGCTCTACGTGCGCCGCGTCTTCATCATGGACGAGTGCCGGGAGCTCTTGCCCGAGTGGCTGCGATTCGTGCGTGGCGTCGTCGACGCGGAGGACCTCTCGCTCAACGTCTCGCGCGAGATGCTTCAGCAGGATCGGCAGATCCAGGCGATTCGCAAACACCTGGTGAAGAAAGTGGTCGACAGCCTGAAACGGCTCGCGCTGGACGAGCCGGCGGAGTACGAGAAGTTCTGGGTTGAGTTCGGTCCCGTCGTGAAGGAAGGCCTGCTCGATTTCTCGGAGAAACGCGACCGCATCTTCGATCTCGTGCTCGCGCCTTCGACGAACGAGGACACGAAGCTGACCTCGTTGCCCGACTACGTCGCACGGATGCCCGAAGAGCAGGAGGCGATCTACTACATCGCTGGTCCGAAGCTCGACGTCCTGCGTCGGTCACCGCATCTCGAAGCCTTCAAGGAGAAGGGGATCGAGGTGCTCTTCCTGACCGATCCCGTCGACGAGGTCTGGGTCGGCCAGGGGCCCATCAGCTACCAGGACAAGCCCTGGAAGAGCGTCGGTCACGGCGAGGTCGAGCTGGGCTCCGAGGCGGACAAGGAAAAGGCGAAGGAGGATCTCGAGCAGCAGGAGAAGGATCTCGGCGACCTGCTCGGTGCGCTCAAGACGGCGCTCGCGGACGAGGTCAAGGACGTTCGGCTCTCGAGCCGGCTCAAGCACTCGGCCTCGTGTCTCGTGCTCGAGGAGGGCGACCTGTCGCCGCAGCTCGAGGCGATGTTGCGCCAGGCCGGTCAGGAGATTCCCGAACGCAAGCCGATCCTCGAGCTGAATCCCGGCCATGCCGTCGTCGAGCGGCTCGGCAAGCGCTTCGAGCAGAACCCGACCGACCCGCGAATCGCCGACTCCGCCCGGCTCCTGTTCGGCCAGGCCGTCCTCGCCGAGGGCGGTCAGCTCGACGATCCGAGCGGCTTCGCCGGGCTCGTCAACAAGCTGATGGAAGAGACGCTGTAGCGGCTCGATCGGGCGTCAGCGAAGTCCCATGCCGAGGTAGTCCGCCGGTCGCGACTCGGGCGGTCGGACGATCGCCTCGGGTCGGGGGCCGATCCGATCCGCGATCGTGGCGATTGCCTCGTGGTCGAAGTCGAAGAAGTCGAGTGCGTTCTCGCCCAGGATCTTGGCGGTCTCGTCGCGGGGCACGCCGTGAAAAGCGTGACGCAGGCAGGTTTCGGTATAGGGCCACGTGCCCTCGGGATGTGGATAGTCCGAGCCCCAGAGCAGGTTTCCGACGCCGATCTCGCCGCGCATCTCGACTTCGCCGCGGGAGATGAAGGTCGCCGTGATCGCGCAATTCGATCGCCAGTAGTCGCTCGGACGGCGCGTCAGGCGCTCGCGCAGGACCTTCGAGTTCCACATGTCGTACATCTCGTCGAGGCGCATCAGCTCCTGGGGCACCCAATGCGAGAGCGCCTCGGCGAAGACGAGCTTCAGCCTGGGATGGCGATCGAAGACACCGCCCCAGATGAAGAACCAGAGCGGGCGCCGATCGAAGAACGTCGATTCCGTGAAGTGAAAGAACGAAGCGAGTGGCTCTTCCGACCCATAGGTATCTGGCCCGTCCGGCGCGCGCGCGTTTCCACCATGCACGTTGACCGGGAGATCGAGATCGGCGGCTGCTGACCAGAGCGGGTCGTACCAGGCGTCGTGATAGCCCGGCAGCCCGGCTTCGAGGGGCGGCACGAGGATGCCACCGCGCAGCCCCGATTCGCGCGCGCGTTTCGTCTCTTCGATCAAGGCCAGGGGGTCGTGGGCGGCCGGCAGCTGGATCACACCGGCACGCCGCGTCGGATTCGCGTCGCAGAACTCGGCGAGCCAGCGGTTGTAGGCGCGCGCGCCGGCCAGCTGGAGCTCGAATGGCCAGGGCTTCCCGCCGAAGATCTGGCCGTTGCTCTCCATGATGTCCGAGAAAGGCGGATGGTTTTCGACGAAGCCGTCGCCGTAGAGGATCTCCGCCGCGATTCCCTCGCGGTCGAGGTAGCTGTCGCGGACTTTGGTGTCGAAGAGTCCGAGCGTCGCTTCGAGTGCTCGCTCCGAGAACGCCGCAGCCTGCTCGGGTGTGCCCCCGGTCGCCTGCATGAAGGCGTTCAGGAATCCGGCCAGCGCGTCCCGATCTCCGGCTGCAGCGGCCTCGGCGAGTGGTGCACTCGGTCTGGCACGCCAATAGCGATCGAAATCGTCGCGATATTCGGGATCGAAATACTCGGCGAAGCCCGGCAGCGGCGGGCCGGCGTGTCCATCGCCCGAGATCATCAGATAGCGTTCGGTGTGAGACGTGGGTCGCGTATTCGAAACCGTCATCGATCGGCCCCTCCAATCAGCGAGAGCGAATGCGGACAGGCCTCGCCGCCCGCCCATGGATGGTAAGCCGCGGCCGGGCGCGTCGCCGCACGGGGCGCCGAGCGTCGAGCTGCTGCCGAGGGCGACCGCCTAGCCGACACCGGCATAACGTGCCGTTCGCTCGAGCATCGGTATGAGTGCGCGTTCGAACCCGGCGAGGTCCTCGTAGCGCGCACCCTGGATGAACTCCGTCACGCCGAGCGCTTCGAGCGCCTCGAGGCGTTCGAGGTCTTCGTCGAGCGAGCGATGACCGAGAGCGCCGAAGACGGCGATCTCCGGAGCCTCGCGACCCGCTTCGTCGAAGCGCGTACGAAGCGATTCGGCGTCGGGCCGAAGCGTCTTCGGGTCGTCGGTCATCGGGAGCCAGCCATCCCCGAAACGGGCGGCGCGGGCGAGTGCGTGCGGGGCGGCGCCGCCGACCCAGATGCGGGGCCGCGTCGGATTCGGACGGAATACGAAGGGCTGGCCGTTCGATTCGACGACGTCGTCCGGCGCGTCGAAGGCGGCGCGAAGGAACGCGAGCGTCTCGTCCGTTCGGCGCCCTCGCTCGGCGCGGTCGACGCCGACGGCGCGAAACTCGGCGTCCATCCAGCCGACGCCGACACCGAGCTCGAGGCGTCCTCCCGACAGCTCCTGGATCGTCGCGACCGCTTTGGCGGTCGCGAGCGCGGGGCGGTAGGGCACGACGAGTACGGCGCTGCCGATCCGGATTCGTTCCGTCGCGGCGGCGAGCCAGGCGAGTGAAGTCAGCGGGTCGAGGTAGCGGCCGCCCGAGCCCTCCGTATCGTCGGGGGGAATCGCGATATGGTCGGGGACCCAGAGCGTATCGAGACCCGCCCTTTCGGCCTCGCGCGCACTCTGGCGCAATACCGAGGCGTTCGCAGCAGCTCCCATCAAGCGCAGCGCGAATCCGAAGCGCATCGTCGTCTCCCCCTCCCATCGAGACGCCACGAGGTCTCCGAGCGTCGGGGAAACCGCCCCCGCGACTCCCGAGAATCGCGTCTCGTCGTGCGCGAGGCGGGGCGTTTCCGACGACGAATCGCAGATGGACGCTCGTCGTGCGCCTCTGTTAACGTAAGCCGCGCGAACCCCCGGATTCGCTGCGGAGGAGCAGAGCCCTGGGAACCGTCGAAAGCCCCGCCGACACCGCTTTCGGCGGGTCGTCTGACCGGGCGTCGCCCCCCGAGCGATTCGCGAGCGGACCACTCGTGTCCCGCCGCGAGCTCGGCGATCCCGATTTCATCTCCGCCCATGACGTCCATCTGAAATTCGGCCATCGCACGGTCTACGATGGCCTCGATTGTCGGCTCGCGAAAGGCGGCATCCACCTCCTGCTCGGCGGCAGCGGATCGGGCAAGTCGACGCTGCTGCGCATGATCGGGGGGTTGCAACGCCCGGATTCGGGGGAGATCCGCGTCGCTGGACAATTGCTGAGCGGGTTGAGCGAGAAGGAGCTCGGCGAGATCCGTAAGGGGATCGGGATGCTCTTCCAGAACGGCGCGCTGCTCGACTCGATGACCGTGCTCGAGAACGTCGGACTGCCGTTGCGAGAGCACACCCAACAGTCGTCGGCCGAGATCGCGGACCGGGTCGGCCGCGTGCTCGAATCCGTCGGGCTCGAAGACGTCGAGCCGTTGCTACCGCGCGAGCTCTCGGGTGGCATGCTGCGACGCGTCGCTTTCGCGCGGGCGATCGTGATGGAGCCCGAGATCCTGCTCTGCGACGAGCCCTTCTCGGGCCTCGATCCGCTGAACGTCACGCGGATCGAGGATCTACTCGTGCATCTGAATCGCGATCTCGGACTGACGATCGTCGTGACTTCGCATCATATGGCGACGTCGCTGCGGATGGCCGATCAGCTGATCCTGCTGCGGGATGGGAGCTGTGTGGCGGGCTCGCCGGAGGAGCTGGCGGGTGGGTCGGATGAGGCGGTCAAGGAATTCCTCGGCGAGGACGGACGCGCCTACCTGGCGCGACTGAACGAGATACGCGACGCCATCCACTACGAGGCTTCGGTCGACGGCGAGGAACGTCGTAGCGGCGGCGATCGCCGCGATCCCGACCGCTCGGATCGGAGGCGCGGATGACCGGTCTGGTCCGTGATCTGGGCGCGACGACGACCGGACTCGTCGAGGGCCTCGGACGCGTCGCGAACTTCGGACTCGGCCTGTCCGCCTCCGTGCTGAAACGTCCCACCCGATTCGGGTTCTTCCTGCGCGCGCTCTACGACGCGGGTGTGCTGTCGGTCGCATTGATCTGTCTTTCGGGATTCACCGTCGGCATGGTGCTCGGCCTCCAGCTCTATACGACGCTCACGCGTTTCGGTGCGGAAGAGGGGCTCGGTGCCGTCGTCGGCTTGTCGCTCGTGCGGGAGCTCGGCCCCGTCGTCGCCGGCCTGCTCGTGACCGGGCGCGCGGGCTCCGCGATCACGGCCGAGATCGGCGCGATGAAGGCGACCGAGCAGCTCGATGGGTTGCGCATGATGGCGATCGATCCGGTGCATTTCGTGGCGATGCCGCGCGCGCTCGCGCTAACGGTCGCGATGCCGCTCCTGAATGGACTCTTCATCGTCTTCGCCATCGCGGGTGCCTACTCGATCGGGGTCTCGCTCCAGGGCCTCGACGGCGGCGTCTACCTCTCGGGACTCGAGAGCGCGGTCCGCTTCGGCGACGACGTCGGTCAGAGCCTCTTGAAGAGTCTGATCTTCGGGATGCTGCTCGGATTGATCGCTACCTACAAAGGCCACAGCTGTTCGCCCGACGCCGAAGGTGTCGCGCGAGCGACGACTTCGACGGTCGTCACGGCGTCCGTCGTGATCTTGTTGAGCGACTACATGATCACGGCGTTCTGGGGCGTGTAGCGCGCGGGTCGCGACCGACGCGAAGAGGAGAGAGACATGCAGAACAATGCGACCCGTGATCTGATCGTCGGCATCTTCGTGCTGATCGGACTCGCGGCCCTGGCCTATCTCTCGCTCCGGGTCGGCGGCCTCGAGTTCTCGGGCGCCGATCGGCTCGTCCTGCGCGCGACGTTCGACGATATCGGCGGCCTCTCGGTTCGCGCACCGGTGCGCATCGCCGGAGTGAAGGTCGGCCAGGTGTCGGCGATCGAGCTCGACGAGGATTTACGTGCGACCGTCTTCCTCGACGTCGAGCCCGACCTCGGACTCTCGATCGACTCGTCGGCCGCGATCCGAACGGCGGGACTGCTCGGCGACCAGTTCATCTCCGTCGAGCTGGGCGCAGAAGACGAAGTGCTCGGCGACGGCGAGGAGTTCGCGTTTACCGAGAGCGCGCTGTCGATCGACAAGCTGGTCGGCCGACTCGTCCACGACGCCGGCGTTTCGGATTGATCGCGGCTGGCCGAACCGGGCAGCCGTATCCGATGAGTCTGCGCAAGGGAGTATCTCGACCGTGAAGCCCGCGACCGACGCCCGTGCCCGCCTTCACTTCGAAGGCAATGCATTCGTGCTCCTATGTGTCGGTCTGCTCGGCCTCGGCTGCGCGACGCCCGAGAAGCCGGATCCATGGGAGCCGATGAATCGCGGCATCTTCGCTTTCAACGAGACGCTCGATCAATACGCGCTCGAGCCAATCGCGACGGCTTGGGATTTCGTGCTGCCGGGATTCGTGCAGACCGGGATCGACAATTTCTTCGTCCACCTCAACATGCCGGTCGTCCTGGCCAATGATCTGCTGCAGGCCAAGCCCGTGGCGGTAATCGAAGATCTGACCCGAATCGTCCACAATACGGTCTTCGGCCTCGGAGGTTTCGTCGACGTGGCCTCGATGTCCGGGATTCCGGCGAACGACGAGGATTTCGGTCAGACACTCGGCTACTGGGGCACGCCACCGGGGCCCTATCTGATGGTGCCGATCCTCGGTCCCTATACCCTGCGGGACGGAATCGGCGAGATCATCGACACGGTGGCCTCCTCCTATGCGTATTTCACGCCCTTCTGGTACGAGGTCGTCGATCTGAACGGGATCGAAACCGTGGGGGCCTCGATTGGCACCAAGGGAGTGGAGCTGCTGAATCTGCGCGCGATCTTCCTCGAGGAAATCGAGAGCAGTCGCCAGGATGCCTTCGATTACTACGTCTTCGTACGAAATGCCTATCTTCAGAATCGTCGCGCCAAGATCCTCGATCAGACCGATGCACCGGTCATCGACGAGGACGACCTCTATTTCTACGGAGACGACGAAGAAGATGAGGATGGGTTCTTCGACGAAGACCTCGACGAAGAGGAGGACTACGATGATCTCTAGCAGTGGCCGATTCGGCCCACTCTTCGCCATCGCCCTGATTCTGGCAGGTGCGATCTCGTTCCTGGCGCCGATCGACGCGAGGGCGGCAGACGACCCCAAGCTCACGGCCGAGCCGCGCGCCCTGATCGACGATACGGCCGACAAGATCGTCGCGATCCTCGCGCGGAAGGACGAGCCCGCAGAGACGCGGATCGGCGAGATCGAGGACATCGCCTACGACATCTTCGACTTCACGACGATGTCCAAGCTGGTCCTGGCCCGGAACTGGCGAAAGCTCGACAAGGAGAAGCGTGCCGAGTTCGTGCGCGAGTTCAAGCGTCATCTCTCGCATACCTACGGCACGCGACTCGATCGCTACGACCAAGAGGAGGTCAAGGTCTACGACGCGCAGGTCGAGGTGCGAAACGACGTCACGGTCAAGACCAAGATCATCGGGGGTCAGTTCGACCAGGCCGAGATCGCGTACCGACTCCGCAAGCGCAAGGATCGCTGGCGGATCATCGACGTCGTGATCGAAGGCGTCTCGCTCGTCTCGAACTATCGCTCTCAGTTCGCGGAGGTCCTGAACGGCGGCACGATCGACGATCTGCTCGCGAAGCTCCGCGACAAGAACTTCGTCATCGACGACGGCACGGAGGACGCGAAGAAGACGGGCGGCTGAGCCTCGCTCCGGTCTCGCTCGTCGCCGTCGCCCTCCGAGCCACGTTCGGCGGACTCCTCAGCCGCCGTCGCCGGGCTCCTCGGCCGCGGGCGGCGTGGCGTCCTGCAGATTCTCGCGAAATCCCTCCGGGAGCCAGACCTTCTGGCGGCCTCCCTTCTTGCCTCGCTTCACGCGCATGGCGCTCGGCGGAAAGAAGAGGTCGCGGTCGCCTTCTTCGAGGATCGAGTCGAGCTCGCGGAGCGACTCGATCCGGATCAGCTTGTCACGCAGCTTCGTGCTGCCGGGGAACCCCTTCGTGTACCAGGTCGCGTGCTTGCGGAAGTCGCGAATTCCGATCCGCTCGCCCGCCCACGTGCACAACAGCCGGGCATGCTCACGCATCGTGTCGATCACCCGGCCGAAATCCGGCGGGTTCGGGGGATCCTCGCCGGCGAAGACCGCAGCGAGATCGCCGAAGAGCCAAGGCCTGCCGAGGCAGCCGCGGCCGACGACCACGCCGTCGCAATCGGTCTGGCGCATCATGCGCAGTGCGTCCCACGCCTCCCAGATATCCCCGTTGCCGAAGACTGGAATCGTTCGAACGGCCTGCTTGAGTTCACCGATCGCGTTCCAGTCGGCCTCGCCGTCGTAGAGCTGCGCAGCCGTCCGCGCGTGCAGAGCGACCGCGCGACAGCCTTCGGCCTCGGCGATCCGGCCGGCTTCGAGAAAGGTCGACCAGCCCTGTTCGATGCCCATCCGGAACTTGATCGTGACCGGAACCTGGCCCGCGTTGCGGACCGCGGCTCGAACGATCGACTCGAGCAGTCGCGGCTTCGCGGGAATCGCGGCGCCGCCACCTCGCCGCGTCACCTTGCGAACGGGGCAACCGAAATTCATGTCGAGGTGATCGACGCGGTCTTCGTCGACCAGCTGCTTTACGGCCTCGCCGACGTAGTGGGGGTCGACGCCGTAGAGCTGCAGGCTCCGTGGGCTCTCGTCGGGATCGAATTCGGCGAGGCGCAGCGTCTTTGCGTTGCGCTCGACGAGCGCGCGGGCCGTGATCATCTCCGACACGTAGAGTCCGGCACCGAAGCGCCGACAGAGCCGCCGAAACGGCGCGTTCGTGATGCCCGCCATCGGCGCGAGCACGACCGGCGGATCGGCCAGGATCGGCCCGATCGAGACCGGTGCGAACTCGCCGGGTGCCGCGGGACGCACGCCGCGATTGACGGGACTGACGTAGAGCGGATCCATCGGCGTCGGTGATACCACGACTCGGCGCTTCGAGGAACGGATCGCCCGGTCGATTCGCCGAAGCCTCGCGGGGTCGACGGACCGTCGGGGACGGTCTGAAGCCTCCCTCGTCGACGACACGTCGGAAAAGGTCTGAAGCCGCCCTCGTCGACGACACGTCGGGATCGTGCCCGCCCGCGGGTCGACTTGCAATTGGCGGCAGAACAGTGTCCACTTCGAGCATGCGCTTCTGCTTCGGGTCCCTCCTTCTGCGCGGAACCGATCGCCGCGGCTGGGGCTCGGCGGGAGCGATCGCTCAGGCTGCTCGACGGTCGAGCTGGAGCGGTCGGCGCCCTGTCTCTCTCCTTCTGCCCGCGCTGTCGATCGCGCTGCTCGAAACGCTCGTGATCGGGCCCGCCCGCGCACAGGTGCCGCTGCTGCCGGACGAGGTCGAGCGGATCGACGTGATCGCGATCGAGCGCGACGTGCGGGACCTCTTCGCGTTCGATGCCCTGACGGGACGGCGCTCCGCGATCCGTCTCGAGATCGCCGAGAACGTGCTCTTTCAGCAGAGTCGCGGGCGTGTCGGCATCGTGCTGACCGATCGCCGCGTTCTGGGCGTGGCGCCGGGAACCGGTTGGCTCGAGACGCGGTTGCTGCTCCAGGAGCAACCTGCCGAGCTCGCTCTGGTCGAAGACCGCCTTGCTCTCGTGGTGACGAATCGTCGCGCACTCGCCTTCGTCGGCGGCGGTGGCTGGGTCGACGAGCTGTTCACGCCGAACGAGCACGCCGAGGCGATTCGTGCGGGGGCGGCGGCCGGAGTCGTCGCGACCAACCGTCGCGCCCTGGGTATCGCACCGTCACTGCCTCGCTTCGTCGCCGAGAGCCTGCGAGTTCGCGAGCAGCTCGAGTCGGTCTCCGCGCAGGATACGCTCGTGACATTGCGGACGGATCGGCGGATCCTCGTCTTTTCGGCGCCGCGAGCCTTTTGGTCGGAACAGAAGCGACGCCTCAACTGAGCACCGGATCCGGCTCGGAGGCAGCACGAGCGCGTCGTGCGCCAGGGCGTCAGACGCGCGTGACGTTCGCGACCATCCAGTTCCGTCCCGCGCGGGCGAGCGCGCGGGCGCGGGCGCTGGCTTCGGTTTCACACCGGATCGTCATGACCTGCGCCTCGGGTCGGTCGTGGCGGGTCAGTCGCAGTCGGAACGTCTTCATGCCCTGTTGCGCCGCCATCAGCGAGTCGTCCTCCGCAGAGGGACAGGGCGACATCGCGACGGCCCGATCGACGAACTGCTCGAAGGACGTACGGGGTGGGATGATCTCGAGCCCGAGTCCCGATGGAACGGAGGCCGCGAGCTGACGCGGGACCCGGCGTTTGCGGGCGACGCCGGCCTCGAAGCGGCCGACGGGCGCGTCGGGCAGGCTCGGAAACGCGATTTCGACGACGGAATTCGGTTCCGGGTTGGCCCCGGTCTGCACGAAGAGGCCGTGGTAGGAGACATCACGTACGACGCCCGTGCTGCGCGCGCCATCGGGCAGCGTGAGCTCACAGGTCATGCGTTTCGAGAACCGGGCGCGCTCCCGCTTTTCCATCGAATGCGTCCTCATCGCGCGGACCTGTGCGGTGGGCGCCGCGGCCGCGCGAAATCGACCCCTTCCCCGAGGTGCCGAACACGCGTCCAGCGCCTCGATCGTGAGTGCGCGCGGCGGCGAGCGCGTGTCGACGTACGAGGCGATCCGAGCGCGATCTACCCACGGACTGCACCGGCCTGAGAGGAAAAGGTGGACGACTGCAGGTTCCCCTCGGGGTCAATACGAGCGGCCAGCTGTCGGCGTCGCGCGCACGGATCGGCCGGTCGATCGCGGCGCGAGATCCGCCGCCGCGCTTGACGATCGCGGCGAATGGCCCACTCTACGCGCCATCCCCCCGATAGATCCCGCGAGACGGCCCCCGGTCGTCCGGCGGGCTGCGCGCATCCGCTCGCGAACCGAGCGGCTCGGCGTCGCCGTGAGACCACGGCTGAACGCGTGGCCCGCGATGCGATCGAAACGCGAGAACGAGAAGTAGGCGAGATGGCTGCCAGAGCAAAGAAGGCTGCCGCCGAGCAGGCGGCGCGTGGTGCGAGGAGCTCGGGTCGGCGAGTGGCGAAGAAGGCTGCGGGTCGGTCCGCGCCGGCCCGCGCCGCGCGCAAGAAGGACGTCGCCTACGACGAGAAGGCGATCCAGACGCTCGATGCGCTCGAGCATATCCGGCTGCGGACCGGCATGTACATCGGGCGTCTCGGAGACGGTTCGACGCCCGTCGACGGCATCTACGTGATGATGAAGGAGGTGATCGACAACTCGATCGATGAATTCATCATGGGGGTCGGCAAGAAGATCGAGATCGCGCGCGACGGCAAGACCGTCGAGGTGCGCGACTACGGCCGGGGCATACCGCTCGGCAAGGTCGTCGACTGCGTCAGCCAGATCAACACCGGCGGCAAGTACAACGACGATGTCTTTCAGTTCTCGGTCGGACTGAACGGCGTCGGGACCAAGGCCGTGAACGCGCTGTCCTCGGATTTCGAGGTGCGCAGCGTTCGTGAGGGCAAGTACAAGCAGGCCGAGTTCGTGCGCGGGAAGCTCCAGAAAGAACGCGGGGGCAAGTCGAGCGAGCCCGATGGGACCTACGTTCGCTTCACGCCGGACGAAGAGATCTTCGGTCGATACGACTTCCAGGAACAGTTCATCGAGCATCGTCTCCGCTACTACGCTTATCTCAACAGCGGACTCAAGCTCGTCTACAAGCCGAACGGGGGCAAGGCCGAGACCTATCAGTCGAAGCACGGCCTGAAGGACTTGTTGCGCGACGAGTTCGGCGACGCTCAGCCCCTCTACGAGATCGCCCACTGTTCGGGCGATCGTTTCGAGATGGCCTTCACGCACGGCAACGCCTACGGCGAGTCCTATTTCTCCTTCGTGAACGGGCAGTACACGAACGATGGCGGGACCCACCAGAGCGCCTTCCGTGAAGGTCTCCTCAAGGGCGTCAACGAGGTCGCGAAGAAGAGCTACGCGGGGGAGGACGTCCGAGACGGGATCGTGGCCGCGATCGCCGTGAAGCTCCAGGATCCCGTCTTCGAGAGCCAGACGAAGAACAAGCTCGGATCGGCGGACGTGCGCGCGTGGCTCGTTCCGGCCGTCAAGGACCAGGTCGTGCGGTGGATGCACGCGAATCCGAACGACGCCAAGATCATGATGGAGAAGATCGCGCTCAACGAGAAGGTCCGAAAGGAGCTCTCCGCGATCAAGAAGGACGCCCGGGAGCGCGCCAAGAAGGTTGCGATCCGGATTCCGAAGCTCACCGACTGCAAATTCCACTACGACGATCCCAAGGCCAAGCGGCGCGACGACACCACGATCTTCCTGTCGGAAGGGGATTCGGCCGCGGGCGTCATGGTGCCGACGCGGGATGTCTACACGCAGGCGATCTACTCGCTGAAGGGCAAGCCGCTCAACTGCTATGGGCTGAAGCGCGACGCGATCTACAAGAACGAAGAGCTCTACAACATCATGCGCGCGCTCGGAATCGAGGAGGGGCTCGAGGGCCTGCGTTATAACCGCGTCGTGATCGCGACGGATGCGGACGTCGACGGGATGCATATCCGCAACCTGCTGCTGACGTTCTTCTTGCGCTATTTCGAGGATCTCGTGCTCAAGGGGCACGTCTATATCCTGGAGACGCCGCTCTTCCGCGTACGCAACAAGAAAGAGACCCGCTACTGCTACTCCGACGCGGAACGCGACGAGGCCGTCGAATCGATCAAGGGTGCCGAGGTCACGCGCTTCAAGGGGCTCGGCGAGATCAGTCCCAAGGAATTCGGGCAGTTCATCGGCGAGGGCATGCGGCTCGTCCAGGTGAGCGTCGGCTCGATGGGCGAGGTCGAGAAGAGCCTCGACTTCTTCATGGGCAAGAACTCGCCGGCCCGCAAGGATTTCATCGTCGAGAACCTGGCGACGGACGTACTCTGATCGGTCTGAGGAGTGATGGATGAGCCAACTCGAGTCCTTGATGAAGGAACACTTCGTCGAGTATGCGAGCTATTTCATTCTCGATCGCGCGATCCCGGAGCTGGGGGATGGCATGAAGCCCGTTCAGCGTCGGATCATGCACACGCTCTTCAAGATGCACGATGGGCGTTTCCACAAGGTCGCCAACGTGATCGGCGATACGATGAAGCTGCATCCACACGGCGACGCGTCGATCGGGGACGCCCTGGTCGTGCTCGCGAACAAGGAGTACTTCATCGAGCGACAGGGCAATTTCGGAAACCTGCTGACGGGACATCCCGCCGCGGCCCCGCGCTACATCGAATGCCGGCTGACCGAGCTCGCTCTCGAGACGATGTTCCACCCGGCACTCACGGATTTCGTCCCCTCCTACGACGGTCGCAACGAAGAGCCGGTCGTGTTGCCGACGAAGCTGCCGGTCGTGCTGATGACCGGCGCCGAGGGAATCGCCGTCGGCATGGCGACGAAGATCCTGCCGCATAACCTGCCCGAGATCTGGAAGGCGCAGATCGCGATCCTCAAGAAGAAGAAGTTCGCGCTCCATCCCGACTTCCAACAAGGCGGGCTGATGGACGTCTCGGCGTACGAGGACGGCGCCGGAAAGATCGACCTGCGAGCCAAGATCGAATCGCGCGATCGCAAGACGGTCGTGATCCGCGAGATCCCTTTCGGCACGACGACGGAGGGGCTGATCGCCTCGATCGAGGCCGCCGTCCAGAAAGGCCGCGTCAAGATCTCGTCGATCGATGATTTCACGACCGATAGGGTCGAGATCGAGTTGTCGATCGCGCGCGGGTCCGACGCGAAAGAGGTCATCCCCCAGCTCTACGCCTATACCGACTGCTCGGTCTCGGTCTCTTCGAACCTGATCGTGATCCACGATCGCAAGCCCGTCCAGCTGAGCGTGAGCGAGATCGCACGGGCCCTCACGGCCGCACTCAAGGACCAATTGAAGCGCGAGCTCGAATACGATCGAGAGCAGCTGATCGACCGGAAACACTGGCTGACACTCGAACAGATCTTCGTCGAGAAGCGCGTCTACAAGGACATCGAGAACAAGAAGACGCCGGAAGCCGTGCGCAAGGCCGTCTGGGACGGCATGAAGAAGCACAAACGGCTCTTCGTGCGGCCGATGGTCGAGGAGGACGTCGGGAAGCTGCTCGAGGTCAGGATCCGTCGGATTTCCGCCTACGACATCGAGCGCAACCGCCAGGAAATCGCCGATATCGAGAAGAAGATCAAAGAGATCGAACGCAAGCTCAAGAACATGGTCAAGACGGCCGTCGACTACCTCGAGGGCATGATCGCGAAATACGGCGATCGATATCCTCGCCGAACGAAGATCACCGAGATCCAGGCGGTCGACAAAAAGGCCGTCGCGAGACAGAACCTGCGTCTCTCCTACGACAAGAAATCGAGCTTCTTCGGGACCGAGGTGCGCGGTGATCAATTCAAGCTCACCGTCTCCGAATTCGAGCACGTGCTCGGCATCGCGAAGGACGGCACCTATCGCATCATGAACGCCCCCGAAAAGGTGCTCTTTACGGGCCCGATGATCTACGCCGAGCTCTTCGATCCGGACGTGGGGGCGGAGTTCACCGTCGTCTATCGCGACAAGAAGAAGATGGCCTTCGCCAAGAAGATCAAGATCGAGAAGTTCATCCGCAATCGCGAGTACCGGCTCATCAAGGAAAAAGGCGGTCGCGTCGACCTGCTCCTGCCGCCCGACGAGGTCGGCACGGTTCACCTCGACTTCGTGCCAGCCAAACGCCAACGGCTCAAGGAAGCCGACTTCGACCTCGGGACGCTCGACTGGACGAGTCCATCGGCGCGGGGCGTACGGATGGCGCCGAAGCCGGTCGGCAAGGTCAAGCTGATCTCGGCGCTCGCGAAGGGCGCTTCGCCGGCGGCCAGGAAGGCGGCTCCTGCCGACAGGAAGCGGGCTGCGCGCCGAGGCACGGGCGAAGACGAGCAGGGCGACCTGTTCTGAACGTCGGGAAGAGCGTGGCGGCGCTCGCGGGTCTCAGTCGAAGCGCCAGCCGATCGGCTGCTCGGGGTGATAGGCGCACGTGGTGCCGGTCTGGATGGCGCGGTCGAGGTGACGCGCGAGCTCCGGATGCTCGCGGTCGATGCGTTTGATCGAGGCGCGAATCCGATTGTAGACGGCCTTGCGAGCACGTTCGGTCGAGCCGCCGGATCTCCGCGTGCGGCCGCCCAGGCCGGTGACGCGCGTGAGCTCGGCCTCGATCTCGGCATGTTCGGCGTCGATCGCCGCGAGCCGCGAGAGATCGCCGTCCTGCTCGGCCTCGCGGCGGTCCGTCGCCAGCTCGCGCAGACGATCGCGGTAGGCGCGGAGGGCTCTCGCGTCGACGACTTCGAGTGCTTGTTCGACCAGACCCGTCGGCTCGCCTTCCGGCGAGCTCGACGGCCTGGTCTCGGCGCGGATCGGTTCGGCCGGGCGCGCGTCGCTCGCCACGAGATCGAGCACGTGTATCTCCTCGTCGGGATTCATGACGAGCCGTTGGAGATAGGCGAGGCCCTTGGCGTCGGGGAGATCGATCTGTCGATGGCGAAACTCGATCTGCCAGTGATGGTCGAGCCGACGGAAGCGAGCCGCTAGGCGCGGTGCGTCTTCGGAACGTGCCACCCGACTCCGGATGCTCGAGAGATCGGCGTCGATCGCGGAAACCGAGACCTGCGGCAACGTGCGAACGGGCTCGTGGATGCCGCGTGCTTCGTAGATGAGCGCGGCACGCCCTCGCTGTCTCCCGGCGCTCTCGAGTTGCTCCGCGCCGCCCAGGCGCTCGAGAATTCGCGCGCGGTCGCACAACGCGTGCGCTTCGTGGAGGCGCGCGCCCGCCTTGCCTGCGATTTCGGCTGCACGCGCGTAGTGTCGCTCTGCCGGCTCGAAGCGGCCGAGCGTCTCCTCGAGCTGTCCGAGCGCCCGATCGACCGAGCCACCCCAGTAGGTGACGACGCCGGCCATGATCACGTGACCCTCGAGCTTCTCGAGCTCGTCGTGAATCAGGCACGCCCGTCGTGCGTCGCCGAGATAGGCCGCGACCGTGGCCGCCGAGCTCAGCATCGGCAGTCGGTGGAAGTCGTGGGGCACGTCACGAAAGTCGTTCGCCGCGACCGCTTCGAACGTGCGAGCGGCCTCCTCGCGTCGATCGCAGAGCGTGTGGATCAGCGGAACGCCGATCTGGAAGACCTTCAGCTCCGGTCGTTCGTCGACGATCTTCTGCATCACGGGCAGCAGCTCGTCCGCGCGTCCCTGCTCCTCGCGGAGGTGGAAGAGCTGGGTACCGAAGAAGGTCATCGCGTTGATCGAAGAGGCATGCTGACCGATCTCGAGCGCTCGAAAGACGAGGCGTTCGGCCGTTTGGAGCTCTCCTTCCATCAGTGCGAGACAGGCGCGGACCCCCGTGCTGAGCCAATCCCAGAAGGGCTGGCGCAAGCGCCGGCTGGTCTCCTCCAGACGTGCGATCGCACGGTCCGTCTCGACGGGATCGGGGACCTGGAGCAGATCGAAGATGCGCCAGAGCCAGGCGATCGCCTCGAGCCGTAGCGCGCCCGCGCGGCGCGCCAGCTCCGGAAGCTCCGCTGAGACCGCGAGCCGGGCCTCGAGGTGCTCGGGCATCAGGAAGGCGTAGTGGAGGGACTCGCGCGCCCCGAAGATCGCGGATGCGTCCCCCGTCGATTCCGCGATCGCGATCGCCTCGTTGGCCAGATCGACGAGTCGATCGCGGTCGTCGCCGTAGGACGTCGCGCGAACGAGGTGCGAGAGCAGACGAACCCGAAGCCTCGCCTCCTTTTCGGGGACGCGTTCGAGTGCCTCCTCGAGGAGTCGGACGTGTTCGGCGGGAGGATCGAGGGGGAGATCGTTCCGGCCCGACAATCCGATCGCCGCGCGCGCGAGCAGCGTCGGATCGTCGAGACGTCGCGCGAGTCGCTCCGCCTCGCGGTCGACTTCGGCGGCCTCGTCGACCAGGCCCGATTGCCAGAGGGCGTTGCCGATCTGGATCAAGATCTCGCCGCGGCGTTCGAGCAGCGTCTTCGCGACGCGCTCGCCTCCCGACGGATCCAGCGCGCCGGATTCGGCCCCCGCCGCGGACGACCCCGAGGCTTCGTAGTCGAGCGCGCGCAGCGCGCGACCGAGCAGAGTCGCCGCCAGCTCGTACGAGAAGCTGGCTCCGGCATGTCGCGCGCCGAGTAGCGAGTACTCGTAGGCGAGGCGACTCGATGCGGGCTCGTCCTCACGGTCGCTCCCGGCCGGCCCCTCCTCCAGCATCGCGACGAGATAGTGCTGGGAGAGGGCGGCGTAATGTTGCTCGAGTCGTGTCGACCGGGTCTCGCGCAGCGCGTGCGCGGCACGCCGGTGGAGTCGCGATCGTTCCGCCGGCGGTAGCATCTGGTCGAGCGTCTCGCGGACCAGGTCGTGCACGAAGCGGTAGCGCCCGAGCGCGTCGGGGCCCGGCTCGATCAAGCGCGCCGAGAGCGCCTCGTCGAGGCCGCGTCCACAATCGACGGACGCACCGAGGGCTGCCTCGAGCACCTCGCGATCGAACTCCCGACCGAATACGGCGCCCTGGTGGAGCAGCGCGCGGGTCTCGGGCGTGACCTGCTCGAGTCTTCGTTCGAGCGTGTGGCGAACCGTGAGCGGAAGCGGAATCGGGGCCGGGGAGGGTGCGCTCGGCAGGCCCAGGCGATCCTCGCTCGCGAGCAGCCGCAGGATCTCGACCATGAAGAGCGGATTGCCACCCGTGTGCGCCTCGAGTGCCGCGAGCAGGACGCTCGAGACTTCGAATCCGGCCACGTGCCCGACCAGCCCGGCGATCTCACGCTCGTGTAGTCCCTCGAGCGAGTGGACGTCCGACTCCCGCCCGAGATCGGCGAGCGCGCGCGACAGCGCGTCCGTCTCCGTAACATCGGTGTCCCGGTAGAGTCCGACGAACATGACGGGATCGCGGCGCAGCTCGCGCACGGCATATCGCGCCAACAGCACGCTCGCGGGGTCGGCCCAATGGAGATCGTCGATCACGACGAGAAGTGGCGAATCCTCGGTCGCGATCGCAAGCAGCCGCACCACCGACTCGAAGACGGCGTAGCGATCCGGTACGGACATCGGTCCGCCGGGCGACGCGATCGGGGCGGGGGACGCTGCGTCGACAGAGTCATCGTCGACGCGGTCCGGTCGCTTCTTGGCCTGGAATTCGGGCAGGAGGCGCACCAGTGGCTCGCCCAGGCTCGTGAGATAGGCCTCGCGCCGATCGCGGTCGAGGCCGGGCAGGAGGGTCCGCGCGATCTGGATCCAGGGCCACAAGGCCGGGGCGCCGTCGAGCTCGTGGCAGCAAGCGCGGATGGGCCGGAAGCCGGCGGCCTGGGCGAGCGCGGTGATCTCGTCCGCCAATCGCGATTTGCCGATTCCCGCCTCGCCGCAGAGCAGCAGGCTCTGGCCGCGATTGGCGCGCGCCGCTTCGAGCGCGGTTCGGGCGAATTCGAGCTGCGGGGCCCGTCCGACGAAGGGGCTTGCTGCGAGGCGTCCCATGATGTCGCGTGCGTGGGGGCAAGGCCCGGAATCCTCGGATGCGGTCTGGTTCCGCGCGTCCGCGGCGTCAGGCGGGTCGCACGCACCGGCCGGCGCATCGGATTGCGGAGGTGACTGGGAAACGGAGTGGACCATCGCCCGAATTCTATCGCCTGGCTCGCGCCACGGGGTGTTAAGCGCCCCACAGTCCCGAGTTGCCGACGGGCTGCCGGTCGCGAAGGTAGGACTTCCGAATGGGCGGACCTCGCGGCGGGTGGCGATGCCACGGATCGGCGTAGCGCCTCGGAAACCGAGTGGGGCGAGCCGTATCGTGCGCGACAGGCGGCGACTGCTGCGGAGTCGTCGTCGCCGCCTCGCCTGGTCGACGACTCGCGAGGTGGAGATCCGGAGCGTGGCCAGCAACGAGACATCCGGTGGCCTGCCCGCCGCTGGCTTTCGGACCGGGCCCTTCGTCGGACGCGGCGCCGAGCTCGCGCGACTGATCCGCGCCCTCGAGCATGCGCAGGCGGGGCGGGTGTTGGAGTCGCGTTTCGTGCTCGTCGGCCGACCGGGCGTCGGCAAGACACGACTGCTCGAGGAGGCGATGCGCTACGCGATCTGGCGCGGACTGCGAGTCGTCGAGGCCGGCTGGACCCCGTCGCCCCGGGGGCTCGGTGCGTCGGGTCTTTGGGCCCGTGAACGAGGCTTCGGTCACGAGCGCGGGGCCGCCCGCGCCACGCTCGTAGCCTTCGATCCGGTCGAGGGCAGATCGGATGCCATCCTCGCGAGGCGGCGTGCGCAAGCTGTCGCGTCGGCGAACGTCACGATCGCGACGGCGCGTGATGGCGTGATCGCCCGCGCAGCCGGGTTCGCCGCGCCGGAGACGATCGAGCTGACCGGCCTCGATGAGACGGATGGCGTGGCGCTACTCCGAGCGCTGACGGGTCCCGCTTTCGAGGCGCATTGGGCACGCCGAGTCGTGCGGGTGACCGCCGGATATCCGGCATCGCTCGAGCGCGCCGCGGAGCTGCGTCGTCATGTCATCTGCGGCGACGCAGGTCCGCGGTCGTGATCAGGCAGCGCGTCGATCGCGGGGGCTAATCGATCGGCGCGCCACAAGGCGCGGCGAGGCAACCGTCGAACTCGTCGAATACCGCGCTGGGACCGCAGTTGCAGCCGGGGATCACGGCCGCGCAGATCGGTCGATGGCCGCAGCTGTAGTGACCACAGGAGGTCGGATCCCAAATTCCGCCCGTCTGCTCGCAGAGCAGACGGGCGTCCGGCGGCGGACAGCTCCGGTCGCTCACGCAGCCGACGCCGTGCTCGAAATTCGCCCCGGGGCCGCAATCGCAACCGGGAATCACGGCATCGCATTCCGGGAAATTGCCGCAGGTGTAGTGACCGCAGGAGAGCGGATCCCAGGCTCCACCGCTATCGAGACAGAGCGTCTCTTCGTCGCTCGTCGCGACGACCTCGAAGCGGTTCGACGTGATGCGAGTGATGCGATCGCAATACTCGGCCGACAACGGCTGATCGGCGCGGCAGCCGATTCCTACGTCGTAGGCGAGACGCCAGACGCCGGGATCTCGCGCGGTAAACGAGTCGACGCGTTCCGATCGTGGCGCGACGGGTTGTGCGAATCCCTCCCAGAAGCAGTCGATCTCGCCGCCGCGATCGAGCCACGCTCCGGCGTCGAGCTGCTGCTGCACGAACGCATTGCAGCCACCGAGCCAGAGCGTCAGCTTGCGAAAGGAGTTGAAGAAGCTGGCCTCGCCGACCTCGCCGCTCTGGTAGACCGTATCGTCGGTCCGCGGCTGACAGGCGACGGCGCTCGCCGCAATCACGACGAGCAGGGCGAAGAGCCGGGACCGCGTCAGAGAGGATCTGCCCCCGGTTCGCCTGGCGGCATGTGCCCCCTCCGCTCGAGCCTCGGGGTGAACGACCGGCTCGACCGGATGAAGACAGCGGCGTGTACGGGCTCGCTTCGTCGAATCGCTGGACTCGGGCATTGCTTCGCTCCTCACGGGGTGCGTGCAGCTCGGCCGACGCGCGAAGCACCGGAGCCACTGCCGCCGCAGTACAGGGTATATAGTGGGGGTGACGTTCGCCGGGCGGATGTGACACCGAATCGAGAGCCGAGTCCCGTCGCCTCCGAGCGACACACCGATAAAGAAGCTGGTAGAGAGGCGGCATGATATTCGAGAGACCTCGAGGGCGTCGCGGGCCGAGGCGGTTGCAGGGGCCTGCGATCGCGTGCCTCGCCTGGCTCTTCGGGCTGGCGGTGCTGAGCTCGGGTTGTGAATTCGACCCTGCTCAGGATCGCGCTCGGGGCCTCGCTCAGGTCGGCGAGTCGATCGGATTGCGACCGCTCGAGGCATTGCCCGAGGCCGAGCGGATGGCGTTGCGGGCGCTGCCGGCAATACGGTCGAAGCAGCGGAGCTTCTTCGTGAACGCGCTCGGCTCGGCCGACGCCGGTGGCCGGGTGCGGGTCTTCGATTGGACGTGGACGGAAGGAGACGTCAAGCGGCGCGAGCGCGTCTCGCAGACGGTCGTCGCGATCGTGCTTCCGGAACGTCGATTCCCCGCGTTCGTCTGGACCGGGCGCGGAGCGCTGACTCGCAAGGAGCTCGCGGGTCTCGGCGGTGTAATCGAGTTTCCCGAGGCCGTCGAGTTTGACGATGCGTACTGGGTGGCAGGTCGCGATCGTCCTGCGATTCGCAGGATCTTCACGGCCGATCGCCTTCACGGCCTGCAGCTTTCGGACGGTCTTCGCGTCGAGGCCGCGGGTGATTGGCTGATCGGTTATCGACCGTCGCTGCGCGTGGAGCCGGAGACGCTGCCAGCGTTCGTCGAGGAGATGAGCCGGCTCGCCGAGCGGCTGAACGTCTCGCATCGCGCTCAGGCGGGTAGATCGATCCCGTAGAGCTCGGCCGCGTTGCCGCCGACGATCGCTTCGAGCTCCGATCGGCTGACGCCCTTGAAATCGCGTTCGATCACGTCCCGCGAGTGCGGCCAGGTCGAGTCGGAGTGGGGGTAGTCGCTGGCCCAGAGCAGCCGGTTGACGCCGACGCGGTCGCGTGTCTCGACGGCGACCGGGTCCTTCTGGAAGGTGTACCAGACGTTGCGGCGCAGGTAGCTCGAGGGTGGTCCGTCGAGGGAGACGCCGCTCGCGAGCCAGTTGTGGTGGCGGTCGAACATCTGGTCGAGTCGGTAGGCGAAATGCGCGACCCAGCCCGCGTCGTGCTCGGCGGAGACGACCTTCAGGTCGGGGTGACGATCGAAGACGCCGCAGAAGATCAGGACCCCGAGCGTGGCGTGCATGTGATGGATCGGACTCATGATCCCGACGAGCGGGATGCCCGAGCCGAGCGTAGGATCGCCGCCGCCGCCTCCCGTCAGGACATGGAAGGAGACCGGCCAGCCGCGCTCTTCGAAGGCGCGCCAGAAGGGCGCGAATTTCGCCTCTCCGTAGTGCCCCTCGCCCGGTATGGCCGGCACCATCGCGCCGCGAAGTCCGAGCGCATGCGTACGCTCGATCTCCGCGACGGATGAGGCGACGTCGATTCCCGGGATCAGGGCGAGTCCGACCAGTCGGCCCTCGCTCCCGTCACAGAACTCCGCCAGCCAGTCGTTGTAGGCGCGGATGCAGGCGAGCTGGTACTCGCGATCCTGTGACTGTGCGACGCTCATTCCCACGGACGGGTAGAGCACCTCGGCGAGGATCCCGTCCGCCTCCATATCAGCCAGGCGCGCGCTCGTCTCCCAACCGCCACTGCGAATCTCGCCGACGGGTCCGAGCGTCTCGGAAGGTCGCCCGGCGGCACCGGCCAGGCCGATCGGGAAGGGCGCCAGACCGTCGATCAGAAAGCTGTAGCCCTGCTTCGCGTCGCCGATCATCTTCGGTGCACGGTCGGCGAAGGGGCCCCCGGCGAGTCGCTGCGTCCAGAGATCGTGGGGCTCCAGCACGTGACTGTCCGCCGACACGACCACGAGGCCTTTCGGATCGTGATTGGGCGAATCGGATGAAGTCGGTCGGGGGTGGGCGTCGGACACGGAACACCTCGCGCGTGGGTCCGGGTCGAAGATAGGCATTTCGTGCACGGAGGCGGCCGGATCCGGTCCCATTGCCGTTTCCGGGGCCCCAGGCTTGCGAGTGAGCCAACATTTTGATATTTTCAAAATTATGGAAAAAGAATCCATTCTCGGCGCACTCTCGGCAATCGCGCAGGAGACCCGGCTCGATCTATTCCGTCTGTTGGTCGAGGCCGGCCAGGCGGGTCGGCCGGCCGGCGCGCTCGCCGATTCGCTCGGCGTACCGCCCGCGACGCTCTCGTTCCATCTGAAGGAGCTGCTTCACGCTGGACTCGTGACGCGGGAACGCCGGGGTCGATCGATCTGGTACGCACCAGATTTCGAAGCGATCGGGGGGGTCGTCGGATACCTGCTCGAGAATTGTTGTCGCGATGCGGCTTGCGGGTCGCGGCGCGCGGGCCGCGGGCGGTAGGAAACCCAAGCAGGAACCACGGCGAGTGGGCCGCCGCAGCTCGGCGGCTTCGGAGGAGGACAGGATGCGACTCCAATTGGCACTCAATGTCGACGATCTCGAGGCGGCGATCGAGTTCTATTCGAAGCTCTTCGCGACCGAGCCTGCGAAACGCAAGCCGGGCTACGCGAATTTCGCGATTGCCGAGCCGCCGCTCAAGCTCGTGCTGTTCGAGGCGAAGGGCGCGGCCGAGCGTCTGAATCACCTCGGTGTCGAAGTCTTCGAGGCCGAAACGCTCGACGCCGCGCGAGACCGGCTCGAGCGGGCGGGGCTCGCTGCGAGCGTCGAGCAGGCGTCGACCTGCTGTCACGCCACCCAGGACAAGGTCTGGTCTCTCGAGCCGCAGGGCCTTCGCTGGGAGTGGTATCGCGTGCTCGAGGACAGCGAGGAATTCGGACGAGACCACGGACCGGGGTTCGAGCGCGGCGCGCAAGCCGAGGCCCCGAAGCCGTCGGGCCTCGAGCCCTGCTGCTGACGCTCCCGGTCGAGCCTCGGACTCTGCCGCCATACCGTTCGGTGGCGGCCGCCTCGCCGGGCATGGTGGCCCGGATCTTCCGCGCGCTGGTATCGTTGCTCGCCCACGTGAGCCCCGATTCGCACCCGGAACGCGGCGTGCACGGGTGATACCAGGAGGTCGAGAATCGAGATGGACGCCATGGAAGCTCTCTACACGACGCGCGCGATGCGGCGTGTGAAGCCCGATCCGATCGCCGAAGCGGTGCAGAAGAAGATCCTCGACGCGGCGATTCGAGCGCCGACGGGTGGCAACACCCAGGGTTGGCGCTTCCTGCTGGTCGATTCTCCCGACGTAAAGGCGGAGCTCGGCCCGATCTACCGCAGCTGCATGGACACCCTCTGGACGTCGATCTACAAGGAACGACTCGACGCGGCGAAGGCGTCGCCCGACGAGCAGGAGAGCGTCGAGTTCATGAAGATGTATCGCTCCGCGAATCACCTCGCCGAGCATTTCGAAGGCTACCCACTCATGCTCTTCGCGTTCTGCCAATTCGACAACAGCGGTGGATCGATCTGGCCGGCCGTCTGGAACGCCTGCCTCGCCGCGCGGACGGAGGGTGTCGGCAGTGCCGTGACGAGCGTCTTCTTCATGCAGCTCGACGCGATGAAGAAGGTGCTGGCTGTGCCGGAGGAGGGCGACTGGCACTTCGCCGCCTGTGTGACCTTCGGTTACCCGACGGGCCGCTGGGGCGTTGCCCCGCGCCGCCCCGTGCACGAGGTCTCGTTCCGCAACTCATGGGACGGTGCCCTCGGCTTCGAGATTCCCGAGCCGCTCTGGCAGCCCACGTGAGTCGTTTCGAGGCCGTCCTCTGGGATTTCGGCGGGGTCTTCTCACCGTCGCCCTTCTCGACGCTCGAGGCGCTCGGACGCGAACGTGGACACGATCCCGCCCGTTTCTTCGATGCGATCTTCGGTCCCTACGACGGGGATACCGACCATCCCTGGCATCGGCTCGAGCGCGGCGAGATCGATTTCGCAACGGCGCGCGAAGCGATCGTCGACGCTGCGCGTGCCGAAGGAATCGAGGCGGATCCGCTCGAGCTCTTCGCCCGCATGGGGCGGGAGGACGGCGGCATGCGCCAGGACGTCGTCGCCCTGGCGAGTGCGATCAAGACGCGAGGCCTGAAGACCGCGATCGTCACGAACAACGCCAAGGAGTTTCGCGAGAGCTGGACCCGATCGGTGCCGATCGAGGCCATCTGCCACGCGATCGTCGATTCGAGCGAGATCGGCATTCGCAAGCCCGATCGTCGCATCTTCGAGCTCGCCCTCGAGCGCCTCGGCGGGATCGAGCCCGAGCGCGCGCTCTTCGTCGACGATTTCGCCGCCAACGTCGCGGCCGCCGAAGCTGTCGGGATGCGCGGCGTGCTGATGACGGACGACTATGCGGAGGCCCTGCTCGAGATCGAACGAGCGCTCGGCTTCATGCCGCCGGATCGATCAGCACGCCATCCTTCTTGAGCTCTCCGACTTCGTGCACGGCGCCCAGCTCGCGATCGAGATAGTCGGGCCCCTCCGCCGTCGGTAGGAACCAGCCCGTCGGACACATCGTCAGGATCTCGACGAACGAGAATCCCTGGCCCTTCATCTGGGATTCGAAGGCGCGGTCGATGAATCGCCGCGCGCGGGCCACGCCCTTGGCGTCGTGGACCGAGGCGCGCGCACAGTAGGCGGTGCCCTGCAGCCGGGCGAGCAGATCGCCGATCAGGATCGGGTAGCCGTGCTCCTTCGCGTCGCGCCCCTCGATCGAATTCTTCGTGCGCTGTCCGAGCACGGTCGTCGATGTCATGTGCCCGCCGGTCTCGCCGAAGACCCCGTTGTTGAGCAGGATGCACGTCAGGTTCTCGCCGCGGGCGGCCGTGTGGATCACCTCCTGCAGGCCCTCGTTCACCATGTCGCCGTCCCCCTGCAAGGTGAAGAGCAGACAGTCGGGCCGCATGCGCTTGGCGCCGGTCGCCACCGAAGGTGCGCGCCCGTGCAGTGCCTGGATCAGGTCGATGTCCATCAGGCTGGTGAGTGCCGTGTAGCAGCCGATTCCGATCACCCCGATCGCGCGTTGTGAATGACCGAGCGCCTCGATCGAGTCGAGGATCTGCCGCACCGCGAGCGGCTCGCCACAGCCCGGACAGAGGTCGTGCTCGCCCATCAGACTGAGGGTCGGCTCGAAGCTGCCCTTCTTGTGACAGGCGCCGGAGGGCGCCTGGTCACTCGGGATCACGCGTTCGGATACTTGGAGTCGGTCGTCGCTCATGCCACTACTCCTCGCGGGACGGGCCTTCCCGCATGTGCGTCACGCACGCGGGCAGCGATCCGGTCGCTGTCGAGCAGCGCACCGATTCCGAATCCCGCTGCATCGGTCGAGATGCCGCCGATCGGCACGACGGGCACGCTTCCCAGCAGCGCCAGCCGAACGTCCTCGATCATCTGACCGGCGTTCTGCTCGAGACACGCGACGCGCTCGCAGCCCGCGGCCGCCTCGGCGAGTGCACGAGAAGGGAAGGGCCAGAGGCTGATCGGGCGGAACAAGCCGACCCTCAGTCCCTCGGCGCGGAGGTCGCGAATCGCGGCGCGCGCGAAGCGCGCGAGCGTGCCGAAGGCGACGATCAAGAGGTCGGCATCGTCGGCGCCTTCGACTTCGAATCGCTGCTCGGCCTCCGCGATCGCGTCCTCTTTGTCGGCGAGCTTCTGCCAGAAGCCGTTCGGGTCGATGCCCTTCGAGCCCTTCTCCATGCCGATCGGATTCAGATTGCGACTGCGGCCGCTTCCGCCGAGGCGCCCGTCGACGGCCCAATCCTTCTCGGGCAGTGGCCCGAGATCGGCATGCGGGATCGCCACGGCCTCGGCGGTATGCGCGATCAGGTAGTCGCCATAGATCAGGACCGGGTGACGCCATCGATCGGCCAGATGGAAGGCCAGCTGGGTGATCTCGACTGCCTCCCCGACGCTCGCGGGAGCGAGCACGATATGTCGATAGTCGCCGTGACCGCCGCCGCGCGTCGCCTGGAAATAGTCGCCCTGGCCGCGAGCCATGTTGAAGATCACGACCGGAATCTCCGCGCGGGTGATCTCCGACATCGACTCCTGCATCAGCGAGAGCCCTTGTCCCGTCGAGCCGGTCGCTGCTCGTGCACCGGTCGCGGCCGCGCCCCAGGCCTGACCGATCGCCTCGATCTCGCTCTCCGCATTGATGCAGGCCCCGCCCGTCTCGGGCAAACGCCGCGCGAAGCACTCGAGCACCTCGGTGAAGGGCGTCATCGGGTAGCCCGCGAAGAAGCGGCATCCCGCGGCGATCGCCGCCTCGGCGATCGCCTCCGAACCTTCCATCAGCTTGCGCTCGTCAGCTGCCACGTGAATGCGACCTCGCGTCCGGAGCCGACGGTCGTTGCGCGTCCCCGTCGCTCGATTCGAATTGGTAGACCTCGAAACAGAAATCGGGGCAGACGAGCAGACAGGCGCTGCAACCCGTACATCCCTCGAGCAGCTCCGGGAGCAGATAGCCCGACGCGTTGCGACGTGTCGACATGCGCAGCACGCCAGGTGGGCAGGCCGGGATACACAGCTCGCAGCCCTTACAGCGTTCCGTATCGATCACGACGGTTCCGCGCGGCGCGGTCTTGCGACGTGCTGCCCTCGCGGCACTCGGGTCGATCGCCATCACGCGGCCTCCGCCGACCAGGCGGCACGCGAGAGGGGCTCGACGGCGTCGCGTCCCACCTCGAGCGCGCGACGATTCGACTCGAGCGATTGGCGTCGATAGGGCGGCAGTGACTCGGCGAGCGCCGCTTCGAGCGCTTCGTGGGAGACGATCCCGGTCGCGTTCGCGAACGCGCCCAGCAGCACGAGCGCCGCTGCCTTCGGCGCGTCCGCGTCTCGCGCGAGTCGGGTCGCCTCGAGTGCGACGATCTCGAGTCCCTCGAGCTCGGTCGGCAGGCCGATCGGGTCGCTCTCGCGGCGGGCGTCGCTCGCGGACGCCCTGCGCGCGCCTCCGGCGGCGGTGGTGCCAGAGGCGTCGCCGAAGAGAGGCGTCTCGAGCAGATCCGCATCCACGAGGAGGACACCGCTCGCGCGCAGCCGGCCGCGGATCGGTTCGAAGAAACGCGGATGGACGACGATCGCACCCCAGGTCCGGGAGACCATCGGCGGCGACGTGATGCGATCGTTCGCGATCACCACCGTGGCGTCGGTGTTGCCGCCTCGCATCGTGCCGCCGTAGGTGCCGAGCGACATGACCTCACGGCCTTCACGCGTCGCGGCCAATGCCAGGACCTTAGCCGCGAGCTGGACGCCCTGACCGCCGATCCCCGTCCACATGACCTCGCGCTCGATTCCGCGAGGGTCTTCGGTCGCGACGGGGTTGCGTCCGCTGCTGCGCTGCGAAGTCATGACGCCTCACCCCCGACGGTGCCGTCGCGCGCGTCGCCGTGTTCGGCGGCCGGAGCCCCATCCCGCCGACCGTCGCGATGCAGACTCGCCCCGCCGAGCCGCGCGGGCTGCGTCGTCTCCTCGCCCCGTCTCGCCGGCATGCTGGCCAAGCCCGCGACGACGAAGACCTCGAGGCGCTCGACCTCGTCGTCCGTGGGGATCCGACCCTCGACCAGCCGCGCCTCGACCCAGCCCATCGTCAGGTGGTAGAGCATCTCTGCGAGTTGCTCCGGGTGGAGGTGGGCGGAGAGCTCGCCCGCATCGCGTGCAGCCGCGAGTGCTCGGCGCAACGGAGCCGTAACCTCGGACTCGGATTCGGCGACCTCGTCCGGGAACTTCTCGGACAGGCGGCCGCGCGCCAATGCGAACGGTCGCGACGCACGCGCGCCACTCGGATCGCGCGCCTGCGCGGCCATGCCTCGAACCCAGGCGCGAATCGCGTCGACGGCTGAATCGGCCTCGGCCATGCGTGTCGCGAGGTGGTCGGCGAGTCGCCGGATCCCCTGGTCGAGGACGGCGACGAGCAAGGCGTGCTTGCCCTCGAAGCGGCGATAGAACGCTTGATTCGAGAGCCCCGCCTCGGCCAGGATCTCGGAGACCTTCGGCTCGAGGCTCCCGGTTCGTTCGATCACGTGGAACGTCGCGGCGACCAGTCGCTCGACCTCGGCCTCCGCCGCGCTCCGCCGCGCAGCGAGCGTGCGGTCGACGGCGCGCCTCGCCAGGCCACTCGCGGCCTGTCCGTCACGCCGGCTGGACCTCAGGGGTCGGGGCGGCGCCTCTCGCTTCGACGCCCGGACGGACGGAACGCTCGGAAGTGCGTCGGGAATCTTGTTCTGCATATCGAGAATGGTATTCTGGCCGCCTGGGCTTGGCAATGGGAGCGAAGACGAAAAGCAATGCCCATGGAGATGTCCATGGAGATGCCCATGGAGATGGACGCGGAGATGCCCAGCCGGATGCCAATGGAGACGGAGAAGGAGCTCGAGACGGGCAGGCGGCTTCTGATCGGTGAGATCATTCGTCGGGCGGCCGATGCCGTGCCCGACCAGCCCGCGGTCTGCGTCGGAACGCCGCGTCTGGCCGCGGCCCGCCGCGGTGGACTGGAGGAATCGAGTCGGGCGCCGGGGCGATCCGGGGCGAGCGCCATGTCGGGCTTTCGCGAGCTCAGCTATGCCGAGCTCGATCGGGATGCGAACCGTCTCGCCTGGGCCTTGCGCTCGCAGCTCGGAATCGGCCACGGCGACCGGGTGATCGGTTGGGCGGACACGTCGCTCGAAGTCCTTCCCCTCTTCGTTGCGCTGGCGCGCCTCGGTGCGGTCTTCGCTCCGCTCAATGCCCGCCTCGGTGCTTCGGAAGCCGGGGAGGTGGCGCAGCTGGCCAGGGGATCGCTGTTGGTCGTCGATGGCTCGCGAGCCGCAGATGCCGCGACCCTCGCCCGAGCGGCTGGCATCGAACGTTGGGCTCTGCTGCCGGTGGCGAACGCGGGGGATGGACCCGTTTCGGACGCCGCGCTCGTGCTCGAGGCCAGTGCTCTGCCGGATCCGCCGGAGCGAATCGAGGAGCCCGCGCTCGTCGAGACCGATCCGCACGTGATCTTCTTCACGAGCGGTAGCACCGGTCGTCCGAAGGGCGTCGTCCTCTCCCATCGCGCGAACTGGCTGCGCGGCTTCCAGGGCGTCTTTCGCGACGAGCCCGAGCGGACCGTCTGCATGTTCCCGCTCTTTCACATGGCGGCCTTCACGCTCGCGATCGCGGCCTGGCAGACGCGCGGCGAGATCACGTATACGGACGCGACGGCGGAATCGCTGCTCCGCGCCTGCGAAGCGCGTCGTGCGAACCGTCTCTACGGACTCCCGCTCGTCTGGCAGCGGATCGTCGAGTCGGATACGTCGCGCTTCGACCTCTCGTATCTCTCGCAGCTCGACTCGGGTACTTCGGCCACGCCGATCGAGCTGCTTCGGGAGATGCGCGCGCGTTTTCCGTGGGCGAAGATCCGCATCTACTACGGCTCGACGGAGGTCGGCTCGGCGACGGCGCTCTCGGACGCCGACGTGCTGCGCAAGCCCGGTAGCGTGGGGATCGCGTCCGTCGGGGTCGACGTGCGACTCGCAGAGGACGGCGAGATCTGTGTACGGAGTCCGTTTCTGATGGACGGCTACTTCGACGATCCCGAGGCGACGGCGGCCGTATTCGGGGACGGTTGGTTTCGGATGGGAGATCTCGGTTCGGTCGACCCGGAAGGCTACTACTCGATCGTCGGTCGCAAGAAGGAGATCCTCCGCACGGGAGGCGAGAGTGTCTCGCCGAACGAGGTCGAGGCGGTGCTGCGCGATGCACCCGGCGTCGAAGAGGTCGCCATCGTCGGACTGCCGGATCCCGAATGGGGCGAGGTGTTATGCGCCGCGGTCGTTCCGGTCGAAGGCGAGCTCGTTTCGCTCGAGGCGATTCGTGCCCATTGTGAGGGGCGTCTGGCGGGATTCAAGAAGCCGCGCCGTCTGGCGATTCTCGATCGGCTGCCGCGTACGGCTGCGACCGCGCAGGTCCAGCGGACCCTGCTCGTCGAAGAGATCATGACGCGCGGGCTGGCGCGCTCGTGAAGCAGGCTGCGAATCGACGCGTCCACCTCGCGACGCATATGCCGGTCGACATGCTCGCACCCGTACGAGCA
Source organism: Myxococcota bacterium (assembly GCA_965223565.1). Classification (GTDB taxonomy): domain Bacteria; phylum Myxococcota_A; class UBA9160; order UBA9160; family UBA4427; genus UBA4427. The sequence continues at coordinate 548,061 of CBDCWV010000018.1, forward strand.
GCGTTTCCCGAAATCGAGCTCGAGATCACGTCACTTCCGCTCGAGGGGGGCATTGCGCACGAGCTCGAGGCGGAGATCCTGCTGACCCTGCCCTGGGGCACGCCGAATCTCGCCGCCGTGCTCGCAAGCGGCGTGAAATGGGTGCATGCCTACGGCACCGGCGTGAACGGATTCCCCTTCGAAGTGCTCGGCGACGTGCCACTCACCTGTAGTCGCGGTGCGAGTGCCATCGCCATCTCCGAATGGGTAATGGCGGTCCTGCTCGCCGCCGAAAAGCAGCTGCCGCAGACCTGGCTCTCCGAGCCGCCGGAACGTTGGAATATCGCCGAGCTCGGCACGCTCGAGGGCCGCCGACTCGCACTCGTAGGCTTCGGTGCGATCGCACAGGCGATCGCACGGCGCGCGCTGCCGTTCGGCATGACGGTCGCGGCCTTCCGGCGAACAGGAGCGGCGTCGCCGATTCCGGAGGTGGCGATCAGCCAAGCGCTCGAGGAGCTGCTCGGGGAGGCGGACCACGTGGTGCTCGCCGCACCGCTCACGCCTGCGACCCGACACCTCATGAACGACGAGCGCTTCGGCTGGTGCGAGCCGGGCGTGCATCTCGTGAACATCGCCCGCGGCGGTCTCGTCGATCAGGCGGCCCTGCGGCGGGCACTCGACGACGGCCGCGTCGGCCTGGCGACGCTCGACTGCGTCGATCCCGAGCCGCTACCTGCGGGCCACTGGCTCTACGCCCATCCGAAGGTGCGCTTGTCGGCCCATATCTCCTGGAGCGGGCCCGACTCCCACTCGGGCCTGATGGATCGCTTCATCGAGAATCTCGGCCACTATCTGGCGGGTCGGGCGCTCGCGTATCGCGTCGACCCGGTCGAGCAATACTGAACGCACAGCGTCCGACCCGTCGTCCCTTCGATCAGCGATCCTTCAGCTCGACGATGATCTCCCGGTAGGTCTTCTCGCCGACGTTGTAGGCCCATTCCGTCGCACCGCCCGGAATCGCGACGGTGTTTCCCGCGTCCGGCACCTTGCCGACGAAGGACTCGACACCGCTGCCTTCGGGAGAGACGCCGGCGACGTAGTCCCCTTCGAAGATGACGAGATAGTAGTCGTGTTCGTGATGATGGAGATCACTCGCCTCGCCGGGCTCGAGCACGAGCTCCCAGATCCGGAGGCGATCGTCATCGAGCAGCACGCGACCGCCGACTCCACCGATTGGATCGTCTTTGTGCGCGTCCCGAAAGCGGTCGAGACGGGCTCTCATCTCGGGCGTCAGGTCGATGAATTCAGGCGGTGTGGCGATCATGGTCTACTCCTGGCGTTCGGGTTCGATATCTGGCGTGCCGGGACGGCAACGCGACTCGACTGCGATCCGTGTTCGATGTCGAGGCTGTCGTCGAGAAAGGCGAGAATCTCCGCGAAGAGGGCGTCGGAGGCGAACTCGGCGCTTCGCCCGTGGTTGCCCCCATCGACGATCCGGAGTGTCGCTTCGACGCCCGCGCGCGCGAGGGCGCTCGTCAACAAACGACTCTGTTCGAGCGGCACGATCGGGTCGGCGTCGCCGTGGATGATCAGGAAGGGCGGATCGCCAGGGTCGACGTAGCGAATCGGGTTGGCCATCTGGACCAGATCCTTCGCCTCTTCGACGGGGCCGCCGACGAGCAGGTCGAGGAACCAGAGGCGGTCGCTATTGCCGAGTCCGCCCGCACGATGCTGTGCCTCGTAGACCGACAGGTCCGTCGGTCCGAAGAAGTCGACGACGGCGCCGACGCGAGTCGACAGCAAACGCTCGCGAGGCGTCCAGTCTGCGAGATCACCTTCGAGAGCGGGGATGTCGGCCGCCGTGCCGGCGAGCGCTGCGAGATGACCTCCGGCCGAGGGGCCGAGTATCGCCACGCGCTCCGGGTCGAAGCCCTGATCGATGGCGTTCGCGCGGATCCAACGGATCGCCGCCTTCACGTCGCGAATCTGGGCGGGGAAGCGCGCGTCGGTGCTGTAGCGATAGTCCGCCGTCACGACGGCGTAGTCGTGCTCGACGAAGCGCAGCAGGCGGAGCGCCTCGACCTGGTTGCGATCGCCCGACATCCAGCCGCCACCGAACACGTAGAGCACGACCGGCAGGGCGTCGCGTTTCGGCCGCTCCGGTCGGTAGATATCGAGCTGCAGCGGGCGGTCCTGGCGCATGACGAAAGGCACGTCTCGGATCGCGAGGACGCCGGTCGGGACCGCGGGAGGGCCGGAGGCGCCGAGGCGACGCGCCATCGCCATTTCGAAGCTGCGGCAGCTCGTGAAGAGGAGGACGACACACGAAGCGAGGGCGAGGGCGAGGGCGGCCGGACGTTTCCGCCGGCTGGGCCGCGGGATCGAGCGAGGCGTCGTCATGCGAGCTGAGTAGCGAACGCACCGCTCGTGCGCATCGCCGCCCGAATCGCATCGGCTGGCCAGTCGACGAGACGATCAGAGGTTGTAGCCGCGCTCTTCGTGGAGGGCGAGATCCAGGCCCATCCGCTCGTCGTCGTCGGTCACGCGCAGCCCGACGGTCAGGTCCGTCAGCTTGAGGAGCACGAAGCTCGCGATGGCTGCCCAGAGTGCCGTGATCAGCGCCGCAGTCAGCTGGACACCGAGCTGCGATCCGATCGCGAGATCGATCTGATTTCCGCCGAGGGCGCTCGCACCGAAGATGCCCGCCATCACGGTGCCGATGAAGCCGCCGACGCCGTGGACGCCGAATACGTCGAGACTGTCGTCGTAGCCGAGCCGCTGCTTCATGCTCGTCGAGGCGAGGTAGCAGAGGCATCCCGAGCTGAGGCCGATCGCGAGTGCGCCGACCGGTCCGATCACGCCGGCCGCGGGCGTGACGGCGGCGAGGCCCGCAATCGCGCCCGTTGCGATTCCGAGCACGCTCGGCTTTCCGTACTTGAACCACTCGATGAACATCCATGCGAGTGCCGCAGTCGAGGCGGAGATCTGTGTCACCGTGATCGCCATCGCGGCGCTGCCGTTCGCCCCGAGCGCCGATCCCCCGTTGAACCCGAACCAGCCCACCCAGAGCATGCCGGTTCCCGTTACGCACATCGTCAGGTTGTGCGGCGGCATCGGTGTTCTCGGATAGCCGTCGCGCGGGCCGATCATGATGCAGGCCACGAGAGCAGCGACGCCGGCGGTGATGTGAACGACGATGCCGCCCGCGAAATCGAAGACGCCCATGTCGGCGAAGTAGCCCCCGGCGCCGCCCCAGGTCATGTGACAGATCGGGGCGTAGACGACGATCAGCCAGAGCGTCGAGAAGACGAGCACGGCCGAGAAGCGCATTCGCTCGGCAAAGGTCCCGACGATCAGCGCGGGGGTGATGATCGCGAACGTACATTGAAACAGGAAGAAGAGGACTTCGGGGATCGTGCCGGAGAGCGTGTCCGCGTCCACGCCCGAGAGGAAGGCGCGACCGAAGCCGCCGACGAAGGAACGCAATCCCGTCTGGCCCTCGATCATGCCCGTCGCGTCGAAGGCGAGTGAGTAGCCGATGACGAGCCAGAGCAGCGTCATCAATCCCGTCAGCGCGAGACATTGCATCAGGACCGACAGCACGTTCTTCGTGCGGACCAGACCCCCGTAGAAGAGGGCGAGGCCGGGAATCGTCATGAAGAGGACGAGGGCCGTCGAGGCGAGGATCCAGGCCGTATCACCCGTGTCGAGTGCATCCTGCGCCTGGGCGGCGTCCGGTAGTCCGGCGACTGCGGCCAGCAGGGCGCCAGCGGCCAAGGGGTTGCGGATCGATCGGCTCGTCGAGGTCGCACGGGGTCGCATGCGTGCTGTTCTAATCCGAAATGAGCCACAAATCAAACGAATCGGCCAGAAATCGCGCGATCGACACGCCGTCTCGGGGATCGTCTCGCTAGGCGGGAAAGCGACACCGCGAGGTGTGCAGCTATCTGCACACCTTACGCCGCGACCGCGCCGCGACCGCGTCGTGACTGCGCCGCGATCGCCAATTAGGGAGACCGTCTACGGTACCCGACACTCGAGCCGATCGACTGCATGAACCGGTGCGTTCGGCCCGCTCATCAGCTCGGTGATCGCGGCGTAGACGAGCTGCTGTTGCTTGACTCGGCTGAGTCCCTCGAAGGTGGCGTCGGTGACGGCGATCTCGAAATGTCCCGGGCCCTTCGGCTCGATTTCGATCGTAGCCCGGGGCATCGCCGCGGCGATCGCAGTGCGGATCCGCTCGGCGATCTCCGCGGGCGGGGGACCGGCATTGATGATCTGTAGGGCCATGGAGCGCTCTCCTCTCCCGTACTCGCGCGATCAGTAGCGCGGAACCTCGGGATCGATCTCCTGGCTCCAGGCGTCGATGCCGCCGACGACATTGTAGACCCGGGTGAATCCGAGCGAGACGAACTGTTCGGCAGCCTGCTGCGAGCGACCGCCGTGATGGCAGTGGAGCACGAGCTTCGTATCCCGTGGAAGCGATTCGATTCGGGCGGCCTCGGTCTCGTTCAGCAGTGTCGCGCCGGGGATCGCAGCGATCGCGCGTTCCTCGGGTGTTCGAACGTCGAGCAGCTCGAGACTCTCCCGCGCGTCGAGGGCCGCCTTGAGCTCGCGAACCGACATCGGCTCGACCTGGGGCGCGTTCGGATTGTCGACCTTGAATGCTTGACCGTTCGGCGTGTCGGCGACGTCGATCGAGATGCCGTCGGCGCGCGCGGCGGAGATCGGGTCGAGGAGCAGGACGATGCCCGCGTCGTTGATCGCTTCGACGTCGGCCTTCGTGCGCGGCGCGATCGAGAGATGTGCCTGATAGGTCGCGTCGACGGAGAGGTGGAGCTCGCGGCCGGCGCCGCCGTGCTCGGCGGCGGCCTGCGTGAGCGCAGCGGCGGCCGCGGCACTGATCTCGATCTTCGGCTGCACCGCTTCGACCGGCTCGAGGCCGAGCGCTTCGTAGAGCTCGCCGTTTCCGAACATCTCCTGGATGATGTCGCAGCCGCCGAGGAACTCACCCTTCACGTAGAGCTGGGGAATCGTCGGCCAGGACGAGAAGGTCTTGATGCCGTCGCGAATATGCGGCGCCGAGAGCACGTCGATCGAGTGATAGGTCGGCAGGATCGAGTCGAGAATGCCGACGACCGTCGCCGAGAATCCGCATTGTGGCGCTCTCGGCGTGCCCTTCATGAAGAGCACCACGTCGTTCGTTTCGATCGTTTCGGTGATTTCCTGTCGCACGGATTCGTCGAGGGCCATCGCAACTCCAGAATCGGGTGCCGGTGTCGAGCGCGCGCCCCGCTTCGAGGGAGCGGTCGCTTCGCCACGGGACGTCGGTGGGCGCGTCGAGAATGGACACGTCTTTGCGGGGCGCAAGGGCCCCGCGACGGCTCAGACGCTAGCAGGCCTCGCCATGGGCAGGAAATCGCGGTCGAGCGCCGCGTCAGGAGCCGGTGATCGCCTGGCTCTCCTTGATCCGGTCGGCGCAGGCACCCAGGATCGGCTCGACATCCGCCTCCGTCAGGTCGAGGAAGGACCAGGCCGGCAGCATCGATACGTCGAGGTCGTCGATCGGTCGTGAACGTCCGACACCGAGCTTCGAGAGGCAGAGGCTCGTGACCGTGGTCAGGGCGCACATGCGCGCGACCTCGTCGTCGAGCTCCGCGAGCATTCCGGGCGAGTGGTGATGCTGGATCGTGAGTACGAGCGTATCGGGCAGTCCCCATTGCTGGACGACGGCCGCGCCGAGCTCGGCGTGGCTGAAGCCGAAGATCTCGTTCTCGACCTCGGTGAAGCTGCGACCCTCGTTGTAGACGGTCGACATCACCTGCTCGTACTCGCTGCGATGGCTGTTGGCGAGTGCGGTCTTGCCGATGTGGTGCATCAGGCCGGCGGTGAAGGCGATGTCGGGGTCGAGTGCGATACCGCGATACTGGGCGAGCATCGCTGCGACCGGGCCCGCGAGCGACGAGTGCTGCCAGAGCAGCTTCTCCATCAACCCGAATCGCTTGTAGGTGTCCTTCATCGAGGCCGCCAGCACGAGATTGCGGACGGTCATCGTGCCGAGGAGCGAGATCGCATGCGACAAGCTCTGGATCTCGCTCGGGAAGCCGTAGAGCGCCGAGTTCGAGATCTTGAGGATCCGCGCAGCGATCGCGGCGTCCTGCTCGATCAGGGCACGGATGTCATCGATGGAGCTGTCAGGATTGTCGACGGCCTGTACGACCTGTCCCGCGACCGCGGGCATCGTCGGCAGGTCGCCCTCCGAGGCCTTGAGGTAGGTGTCGAGTTTGCTCATCGGTCGGGATCGGCTCCGAGCGGGACGCGCCATGCGTACGGTTTCGGGCAGGCGGCTGCCCTCCGCTCCCGTTTCGACCAGAGCGGAGCTTTGCATGAGGGCTGGATCGCATCGCACCGGTTCGCTCGTTCCCACGGGGGGCCGACTCACGCGTCGCTCGTGGCGCCCGATGACGTCATTCGGAGCAGCGCCGCTTGCTAGGCGGCAGGCGATCGCATTCGAGCGTCTCGGTCACGCCGCCGGTCACCTGGGAGCAGGCACCACTATGGGCCTGCATCTCGGCCGTCATGAGATCGGCTGCGCGGGAGATGGAGCAGGCGGAGCGGCCCTTGTAGTCGACGCAGATCTCGCACTCGATCCGGGTGGCGTCGAGGGCGTACCAGATTACGGCTGCGACGAAAGCGATTCCGATCGCGAGGCCGACTGCGGTGCGTGCCATGAGGATCGAGCGGTCTCCTGCAATTCGACGAGGTCGGCGAGGATCCGGAGCGCCTCCTGGCGCTGCGGGGTCGGCTCCTCCTCTTCCTCTTCGTCGTCGCCTGCGATCGGATTGTAGGCCTCGCCCGCATCCTCGGCCGCCGCATCGGCCGGGTCCTTCGGGCCCGGATCGAGGTCGGCCGAATCGTCTCTCGTCGTCCCGCTGGACGACGCATCGTCTTCGTCCGCGGGGCGACCGTCCTTCTCCTCCGCCTCGGCTTCTTCGCGCTCGCGCAGCAGCTCGGCCAGATGGATGACGTCGTCCTCCGCGGCGAGCTTCGCGAGCTGCTCCTCGATCTCCTGGAAGTCCTCGTCCGCCTGCACACGTTCCTGGGATCGGCGACGCAGCTCGGCCATCAGGTCATCGGTGATCGTCGGCCAGCTCGTCGGTACGGATTGGCTCCGTGGGCTCGAGATCCGGGTCGGCTTCGACAGAAAGGGTGTGATCATCTGACCCTTGAGCGAGTAGGGCGTATAGCGTTCGCCGAGATCGTCCGTCGCGAAGAGCGAGGGCAGGACGATGTCCGCGGCGACGCCCTCGTGCTGGGTCGAGGCGCCGCCCGGTCGGAAGAAGAGGGCGGTCGTGACCTTGATCGCGCCGAGGCGCCCTGGCTGGTGCACGAAGCTCTGGACCGTTCCCTTTCCGAACGTATGGTCGTCCCCGACGATCACGGCTCGGCCGTAGTCCTTCATGGCACCGGCGACGATCTCGGAGGCAGAGGCGGTGATGCGCGAGGTCAGGATCACGAGCGGACCGTCGTAGACGATGTCCTCGTCCTGGTCCTCGAGCACCTGGACCTCGGAGAAGACGTTCTTGACCGCGACCACGCCACCATCGCGAATGAAGAGACCGGCGATCTCGACCGAGCTCTCGAGCTTGCCGCCGCCGTTTCGGGACAGGTCGAGCAGCACGCCGTCGGCCTTGGCCTCGCGGACCTGACGCAGGAGATCGCGCACGTCCCGCCCGCTCTGGCGCTTGCTCGGATCGGCGTCGCCGTAGAAGGTCGGTAGATCGAGGATGGCGAGCTTTCGCTTGACACCCCCGATCTCGATCTCCTCGAAGTCCAGCGTCGCGGCGGCATCTTCGATCGTGACCTTGTCGCGTTGGATCTCGACCTCGAAGCGCTCGGTCGTCTCGGCCTTGCGGAGAACCGTGAGCTTCACCTTCGTTCCGCGTTTGCCGCGGATCATCGAGACCACGTCGCGCAGCGACATGTCGATGATATCGACGGGGTCTTCGCCTTCCTGCGCGACCGCGATCAGCTTGTCGCCCGGCTCGAGCGCGTTCGTCTTGTCCGTCGCGCCGCCGGGAATGATGCGCTCGACGACCGAGTAGCCGTCCTTCGACGAGAGTGCGACACCGATCCCGTCGAGCGACAGGCTCATCTGGATCTCGAAGTCCTCGACCGCTTCGGGCGGGTAGTAGGTCGAGTGCGGATCGAGTGCGCCGGCGAAGGCGTTCAGGAAATTGGCGTAGGTGTCGCGCGGCTCGAGCTCCTTGGCGCGTTTGGTCATCAGCTCGTAGCGATGGATCAGCTTCTCCTTCGCCTTCGGGAGCTCCATGTCGCTGCTCAGGTAGTTCGACATCTGAAAATGGACGAGACGCTCGACGAGCCGGCGGCGCGCTTCGTCCGTCTCGGGATGGCCGCGCTTGTCGGGGTCGAGGATCAATCGCACGTCGGTGTCGAGGACGTAGTCTTCGCGCGAGACGAAGGCCCGGACCTCCTCCTCCATGCGCGCATAACGCTTCACGAGATCGGCCTGGATATCGTCGAGCAGCTCGCATTCGCCGTTCTGCACGGCGAAGAACACACCCTTCAGCTGGCCGCGGCGTGCCTTGATCTCCTTGCTGAGGAAGAGCGTCTTCGAGGGATCGATCCGCTCGATATAGGCGTCGATCGCACGTCCGCGCAGCTCGCTATCGAGTCCGCGGAAGCTGATATGGCGCTTGAGCAGGCTCTGCACCAGATCCCAGCTCCGGCTGCAGGTGAGCTCGGGAGCACCGAAGACGGCTGCCCCCGCGGGTGCTGACCCCGTCAGACAGAGCATCGCGACCGCCGCCGCGGTGGCGAGCACGGGAAGGAGCCGAGTCCGCCGGGCGGCGAGCGCAAGGAACGCGGATCCGGCGGTCACGAGGGCGGACTCAACGTGGCTTTTCATCATTGCTCCGATGATAGAGAGGGGCGCCGGCCGCGTCAGGTTCGGGCCCGATTCCGCTTCCAGGACTCATTCGGTCGGGCAGCAGAAATAGCTGAGCCCCGCGCTGGATCGCGCCGCCTCGCGAGCCGCCGACTCCGGCCAGCTCGGCTACGCTCGGCGCCCCGAAATTCCAGCAATGCGTCGGATTCGTGCTCGGGGACGCGTCGATTCGGTCGAAGCGCCGGGGGACTCGGTGTTTCGCGGCCGCGCGGCGCTGCCTACGGGCTGCTGGCTCCAGAACGGTGAGAACGGAGAGAGGGTCGATGGCTGATTTCCACTATCAGGAGATGTTCGAGCTGGGCGAAGACGAGACGGAATACCGCAAGCTCGGCGATGCCGGCATTTCGACCGCTCGGTTCGAGGATCGAACGATTCTGAAGGTCGAGCCCGAAGCACTCACCCGGCTCGCCGCGGCGGCGATTCGCGACGTGTCGCATCTGTTTCGTTCGAGTCATCTGGCCCAGCTCGCCAAGATCCTCGAGGACCCCGAAGCGTCGGACAACGATCGGTTCGTTGCGCTCGAGCTGATGAAGAACGCGAACATCTCGTCCGGCATGGTGCTGCCGTCATGCCAGGACACGGGTACGGCGATCGTCGTGGCCAAGAAGGGCGAGAACGTCTTCGTGAACGGCAACGACGAGGAAGCGCTCTCGCGTGGTATCCACCAGACCTACACGGAGACGAATCTCCGCTACAGCCAGCTCGCGCCCCTCTCCATGTACGAGGAGAAGAACACGGGCTCGAATCTGCCTGCTCAGCTCGATCTGTATGCCGCGCAGGGCGATGAGTACAAGTTCCTCTTCATCACGAAGGGCGGCGGATCGGCGAATAAATCGCTGCTCTTCCAGGAGACGAAGGCGCTCCTCAATCCCGAATCGATCATGAATTTCTTCGCCGAAAAGATCAAGCTGCTCGGGACGGCAGCCTGTCCGCCCTACCATCTGGCGGTCGTCGTCGGTGGGACGTCCGCCGAGACGACGCTCAAGACCGTCAAGCTCGCGAGCTGTCACGACCTCGACCACCTGCCGACCAAGGGCAACGAGCACGCACGGGCCTTCCGCGACGTCGAGCTCGAGGAACAGATCCTGCAGCTGACGCGCGAGGTCGGAATCGGCGCGCAATTCGGTGGCAAGTACTTCTGCCACGACGTTCGCGTGATCCGCTTGCCGCGTCACGGCGCCTCCTGTCCCGTCGGCATCGGCGTGTCCTGCTCCGCGGATCGCCAGATCAAGGGCAAGATCACGCGAGACGGCATCTTCCTCGAGCAGCTCGAGACCGATCCGGCTCGCTTCATGCCCGACCTGGTGGCACACGAGCTGACCCGTGAGCCGGTCCCGATCGATCTGAACCGGCCGATGGCCGAGGTGCTGGCGGATCTCTCGCAATACCCCGTCACGACACAGCTCTCGCTCACGGGGACGATCGTCGTCGCCCGCGACATCGCCCACGCCAAGCTGAAGGAGCGGATCGATTCGGGCGAGGGGCTGCCGCAGTATTTCAAGGACCACGCCGTCTACTACGCCGGTCCCGCGAAGACACCCGAGGGCTACGTGTCGGGCTCCTTCGGCCCGACGACCGCGGGCAGGATGGACGCCTACGTAGACCTCTTCCAGTCGCACGGTGGCTCGATGGTGATGCTGGCCAAGGGAAATCGCTCCCAGCAGGTGACCGACGCCTGCCATCGTCACGGTGGCTTCTATCTCGGCTCGATCGGCGGCCCGGCTGCAATCCTCGCGAAGAACTGCATCAAGAGCGTCGCCGTCCAGGAATACGAAGAGCTCGGGATGGAAGCGATCTGGCGTATCGAGGTCGAGGATTTCCCCGCCTTCATCATCGTCGACGACAAGGGCAACGACTTCTTCCAGAATCTCTAGCTCGCTCGGGGTAGGCAGATCTTCGGCAGCCGCCGCGCGTTCGAATCGAGTTTGCGCGCGCCGTCCGGCTTTCGTCGTCACGTGCCGGTCGTCGGGGCCCACTCACGGTCGCTAACGCGCATCGGACTCGCGGCCCGCTGGGCGACGGTCCGGGCGCTTCGTGGTGGACCATCGGGGGGTGGTCGAGGCACGCGGTCGCTGGCCGGCCGCGTGGGTGACGAGTCGAACGCGTGCTCGTGCGTGCATTGCTCTGGGGTCGATACGGGTTCTGTACCTGTCTGGGTCTGGTCATGATCGGTCTGGCTGCGGTCTCCACCGGAAACGACGACCCCGAAGCGACGTCCATGCCGCACGATCGTCGTGCGGACGACGAATCTCCCGGCTGAAACGCCCGTCCGGGCGTATTCCCCGAATCGGGTCTGCGACCTCGGTCGCGGCCCGCCAAGGACCGTCGACACGATCGCTCGGTCCGTCTCTCCCTGGACGGACCGCCGCCCCACCGTGCCCTCGAGCGGTGGGGCGGCTTCGATCCGCTCCGTTCGCAGCTGTCGTGCCGGCATGGCCGGGTTGTGCTTGGATCATGCGATGCGCGTCGTTGCCGTGGGCGATCTCGACGATCCCCGACTGACCGACTACCGGAACCTGAAGGATGCGCGGCTCGCGGCCGAGCGCGGACGGTTCATCGTCGAGGGGCGGCCCAACCTGCGCATCCTGCTCGCGAGCGCGCGCTTCGAACCGGCTTCGATCCTGCTGAACGAACGCAGCTTTCGCGCGCTCGAACCCGATCTCGTCGACGTCGACCCGGCCTGTCCCATCTACGTCGCGCCCCAGCCCCTGCTGGATCGGGTCGTCGGGTTCCCGATCCATCGCGGCTGCCTGGCCGCCTGCCCGCGTCCGGGCAGAGTCGATCCCGTCGAGATGGCGCGCGAGCTGCTCGCTTCCCGATCAGAACCGCGGATCGTCGTGCTCGACGGCGTCGGCAACGCCGACAACGCCGACAACGTCGGCCTCGTGTTTCGCAACGCGAGGGCACTCGGCGCGAACGCGGTCGTGCTCTGTCCGCGCAGCTGTGACCCGCTCTATCGAAAGGCGATCCGGACGTCGATGGGCGGGAGTCTCTGCGTCCCGTTCGCGCGTGCCGATGATCTCGCAGCTGCGCTCGTCGGCCTCCGCCGGCTGGGCTATTCGCTCGTCGCGCTCGACCCGGCCCCGCAGAACGGGACGATCGACGACCTCGACGTCGATGCGGTCGGCGCCGCAGCGCTCGTATTGGGCAGCGAGGCCGACGGCTTGCAGCGCGAGACCCTGGCCCGGGTCGATCGCCGGCTGCGAATCCCGATGATGCCGGGTGTCGATTCGCTGAACGTCGCGGTCGCCTCGGGAATCGCACTCCATCGGCTCGCGCCACGATCCCTCGCGCGGCTCGCAGATACCGGGCAGGCATGAGCTCCGATCGGCGACGCGATGGGGCCGCGGCGGGAACGCATGCGGCTCGGGGCGACGAGATCGTCATCCTCAAGACGGGCGAGACGCTCCCGCCGGTCAAGTCCGCCCGAGGTGATTTCGAGGACTGGATCGCGGCCGGACTCGGGAGCGAGCGCGAGCGGATCGCGGTCTGCGCCGTCCATCGCGGGGATCCCCTGCCCGAGGCCGCTGCGATTTCGGCGGTCGTCGTGACGGGCTCGCCGGCGATGGTGACGGACCGCGCCGACTGGAGCGAGGCGTCGGCGCGTTGGCTGGCGGAAATCGTCGAGAGCGATCGCTTGCCCGTGCTCGGCCTTTGTTACGGCCATCAGCTGCTGGCACACGGGCTCGGGGGGCGTGTCGGCGTCAATCCCAGGGGTCGCGAGATGGGGACGGTCGACGTTCGCATCGAAGGCGACGACCCGCTTCTCGCAACGGGCGTCGAGCCCGCTCATATGTCCCACGTCGAATCCGTGCTCGAGCCGCCCACGGACGCGCGCGTAGTCGCGACGACCGAGCAGGAGGCGCACGCGGCGATCCGCTTCGGCCCGCGTCAATGGGGCGTGCAGTTCCATCCGGAATTCGATCGTGAGATCATGCAGCGCTACATCGAGGCCCGTCGCGAGGTGCTGGTCACGGAGGGGCTCGATCCGGACGCGATGGTCGCGGCGGTCGTCGAGACACCCGTGCTCGGAAGCCTGCTCGCGCGCTTCCGGTCACTCGTCGCCTGACGTCGCGAGGTCCGTCGCTGGCCAGTCGGATCCGCGCCCGGGCGGCTCAGCGTCGCGCGGCCTTGCGTTTGCGCGCCGCCTCCTCTTTGCGCGCCTCTTCGCGATGGCGCCGGACCTGCTCTCGGTAAACCCAGCGCAGCAGCTGGGACCGGCTGCTCTCGTCGAGGCCGATGAACTCGGCCGCAACGTAGGGCTTGCGCCCATGCGTCGTGATCGCGGCCGGGCCGCGCACGATCCGGGCGGGGAGCACGAAGCAGGGTGCGCCCGGCAATTCGAAATGGCAGATCACCTCTTCGTCGGCCTCGTACTCGTCACCCCCCTCGAAGCGGATTCCGCCCGCCGAGATGTCGAGCAGTGCGTGCACGCTGTCGCGCTCGGCGGTCTCGTCGTCCGGCAGGTCCGTCGCTTCTGCGTCGGTCTCCGGCGGCGCCGCGCGATCCTCGACGCGAACGAGCCGGACCTGGAGTCCATGCGCGGTGATGCGCACGAACGCCCGTTGTTGGACGCGCTCCCAATCGCCGGTCAGATCGAGCGCGTAGGTCTCGGGTGAGCTGGCGGCGACGGTGGCACGCGCGATGTAGCGCGCGTCGCGAACGATCGGAGATTCGACGGTGAGCGTCTCGCTACGGCGGATCGGATCGCAGGCGCCGAGGAACCAGAGTCGACCGTTGGTGATGTGGTCGACGGCGACGACCTTGGGAAAGCCGCCGGCCGGACCGTGTGGGTGCAGGATCACGAGGTCGCCCGCGGCGAGCCGCACCCGCGTCCGCCGCGCGGTGTCGTCATCGCTCGAGGCCTCTCGCATGATCGATACCGTCCGATTCCGTCGCGACTCGAAGATTCCGCTGCCTCGCGACTGATCGGGTCGCGTTGGAATCCGCTTGAGGGGAGGCTGGGTCGCACTCCTCGAGCGCCCGACAGCAACTCGGAGTGGATCGTCTGGCGGCGTCCCGACTCGATCGCCCCGAAGGGCAATCGACCGGCAGCTCGGCCGGCGGGCGAGCGGATCCATCGGTTCGCGCCGGGTTCGACATTGAGAGTGATCACTCTTAAAGTCCACGCATGGAATTTCGTGTGGGCGAGCTCGCGGCGGCGGCGAGTGTCGGTGTCGACACGATCCGCTTCTATCAGGCGCGGGGATTGATCCCCCCGCCGGAACGCCGCGGACGCTTCGCGATCTACTCGGGTGACCACCTCGAGCGACTCCGACGGATCCGGCGGCTTCTCGAATCCGGCTTCAGCCTGGCCCAGATCAGGCGCTTGCTGGTCGAGCCGGGACCCGGCCGGCCGACCGACGATCCCGAGGCATCGTCGAAGGGTGGGCTCCCCCGCACGGCGACGGGCGACCGGCGCAGGCGAGACCGGGACTCGGCGCGCGATCGTGCGCTGCTCGAGGCGTTGGCGACCGAACGCGTCGGTGATGGGACGGTTTCCCGGGCCGAGCTCGCGAGCGAGACCGGTGTGCCGGAGGCGCTCGTCACGTCGGTCGTGCGTGCGGGTCTGATCGCACCGATCGAGGTCGCCGGGGAGGAGCGCTTTCCGCGATCGGATCTGGAGATGGTCCGCGCGGCACTCGAGATTCTGGGCATGGGCCTACCACTCGATCGACTGCTCGAGCTCGCATCGGATCACGCGGAACACGTCGACGATCTCGTCGAGCGCGCGATCGATCTCTTCGACGAGCACGTTCGTACGCCGCGCGGCGAGGACGACGAGGGCGTCAGACAGGACTTCGAGCGGCTGCTGCCCTTCGCGACCAAGATCGTGGCGTTGCATTTCCAGCGCACGCTCGTCGCCCGAGCGTTGGCTCGGCTACGCGCGCGCGGCGAGGCCGGTGCCCTCGAGAAGGCGCTCGAAGCGACACGGCGTGCGCGTTTGGAGGTGCAGTGGCGTTAGGCGACCTGCCGACGGGCGAAGAGAAGCGGGCACGTGTCCAGGACATGTTCGACCGGATCGCACCCCGCTACGACGCGCTCAATCGAGTCATGTCGGTCGGAATGGACCAGCGCTGGCGACGGCGGGCCCTCGACAAGATCGAGGTCGACTCGCACGACGTCGTCGTCGACCTCGCCTGCGGAACGGGCGATTTCTGCGAGCTCGCCGCCGAGCGCGGTGCCCGCGTGATCGGCGTCGATTTCGCACTCCAGATGCTGAAGCAGGCGCGCCATCGCGGGCTCGCCTTCCCCTCGGTCCAGGGCGACGGCGAGTGCCTGCCCTTCGAGACCGCGTCGGTCGACGTCGTGACGTGTGGCTTCGCGCTGCGTAACTTCGTCTCGCTCGAGGGCGTCTTGCGAGAGGTCGCCCGGATTCTCAAGCCGGCGGGCCGCGCGGCCCTCGTCGACGTCGATCGACCGAGCTTCGGCCCCGTGCGGGCCGCACATTCGCTCTATTTCGATCATGTCGTTCCACTCGTCGGAGGGCTCGTGTCGGATCGCCGTGCCTATCGCTACCTGCCCAAGTCGACGGCCTACCTGCCCGCTCCCGAAACGCTGTGCGGGATGCTGTCGGCGGTGGGTTTCCTCTCGGTCGATCGCGAGCCGCTCTTCTTCGGCTCGGCGCAGATTCTGACCGGGGTGCGTGGGCCGCTCACGCCCGTCGGCGGAGGTACGCCATGAGCACCCGGTCCGGCGCTGGCGATCTGCGTTTGGATGGAGAGACGCGCGCCCGGATCGCGGAATCCGCACGCCGTGCGCGGGCGACGGGACGCACGCATTGGCTGGCGAAGACCGGGACGCCCGGAAGAGAAGGGCTCGCGAGGGGTGCACTCGCCTGTCATGCGGCGCTGGCCGGCCGGGATCGCTTCCTCTGGGAGCACGGTCCCTCGGGCGATTTCGTCGTCGCGTGTGGGGTGGCAGCAGAGGTCGAGAGTGCGGGCCCCGATCGGTATCGCGATGTTCGGGCGGCGACGCAGGAGATCACCCAGCGAATCGGTTGGCTCGGTGGACCCGTCGCGAAGACGTTCCCGCATTTCGTCGGTGGCTTCGGATTCGCATCGGAGTCCGCGGCCTCGGCACATTGGAAGGCCTTTCCCGCGGCGCGGTTCTGGCTGCCAGAGACGGTCTTGGCACGTCGGGGTGACGAATCGATCGCGGTCACCTTCGTTCGGGTCGAGCCGGGCGCGACGGCGAAGGCGATCGAAGCGGATCTCGCGAAGCGACTCGATCGACTCGGGCGTGCGTTCACGGGCGATCTCCGCCGTGATGTGTGGCGTGGTGATTCGCGGGACGACGACGAAGCCCTGGCTGCGGAGGGTGACTGGCCGGCCGGTCCGGAGTATCGGGTGCGGGGGGATCGCAGCCACGCCGTGTTCCGGGGGCAGGTGGCCCGGGCCCTCCTCGAGTTCGAGGACGGCTCGCTCGAGAAGGTCGTGTTGGCGCGCGCGCTCGCGGTCGATCACGACCAGGCGATCGATGTCGTCGGATTTCTCGGTCGCCTGCGCGCGATCTACCCGACGTGCACGCTCGTCGCGGTCGGTCGCGGCGACGACACCTTTCTGGCGGCGACACCCGAGCTGCTGGTCCGCGTCGAGGGTCGTCGGGTCGAGTCGGTGGCGCTGGCCGGCTCTGCGCCGCGCGGCCGCAATCCCAAAGAAGATCGTGGCTTCGCCGAGCAGCTCCGGTCGAGTGCGAAGGAGCAACGCGAGCACGCGCATGTCGTCCACGCGATCGCGCGCGTTCTCGATGACGCTTGCGAGGCCCCCGCAATCTCGAAGGGGCCCGTTCTGCGTCCGCTCTTCGGAATCCAGCATCTCGAGACGAAGCTCTCCGGTCGGCTCGCGAGCTCGGACGTGGACGGCGCCCGAGACGTGCTCTCCCTCGTCGAGGCACTCCATCCGACGCCCGCCGTCGGCGGTGTTCCCACGCGAGGCGCCTGTGAGTGGCTGGCGCGATGCGAAGGTCTCGACCGGGGCTGGTACGCCGCGCCCGTCGGCTGGCTCGATGCCGCGGGCGGCGGTGATTTCCACGTCGCGCTGCGCTCGGCGCTGATCCGCAATGGGCTGGCCGACCCGGGTGTCTCGGGCGCCAGTCGAGCCCTGCTCTTCGCGGGGGCGGGTATCGTCGCGGGCTCCGATCCGGAGCAGGAGCTTCGCGAGACCCGCATCAAGCTGCGTGCCCTGCTCGCGCCACTCACGGAGATCTGACCCGTGGCCGAGGAATCGCGACCCGGCGACGAAGCGCATGCATTCGGCGCCGATCCGCCTGCCGTCTACGCCTTCGTCGCTCGCTTCCTGGGCTCCCTGCGCGAGTCGGACGTCGAGCACGTCGTCGTCTCGCCCGGCTCGCGATCGACTCCGCTGGCGGTCGTCGCGAAGCGGCTCTCCGGCCTGCGAACCTGGGTCGAGCTCGACGAGCGGGCGGCCGGCTATTTCGCGCTGGGATTGGCGAAGGCGAGCGGCCGTCCAGCGCTGCTCGTGTGTACGTCGGGAACGGCCGCCGCGAATTACCTGCCCGCCGTCGTCGAGGCCTATTACGCACGTGTGCCGTTGCTCGTCGCGACCGCCGATCGACCGCCGGAGCTGCGTGATTGGGGTGCGGGTCAGACGATCGAACAGCCCGGGCTCTACGGGCGTTATGCGCGCTGGTGTGTCGAGGTCGCCGTGCCCGGCGGAGGCGGATCGCCGATCGAGGCGGATCCGGCGCTGGCAGCCGAGTCCTCCGCCTCGCCGCCTCGACTCGTGGCAGATGACGCGCTTCGCTATGCGGAGCAGCTCGCGGTGCGAGCGACCGAGACGGCATGCGGGCAACCCGCTGGGCCGGTCCATCTGAATTGGCCCCTGCGTGAGCCGCTCGCACCCGTGGCCGGTCAGCTCGACCTCGCTCTCGCCTACTCGGAGGGAGACCGTCCGCCCCCTCGCTATTCGCGCGGGGTGGTGCGGGCGGAGCGCGGCGACGTTCGCGAGCTGGTCGCGCTCGCTCGCAGCACCGAGCGGGGCGTCGTCTGCTGCGGACCGATGGAGCCCGATGCGGCCCTGCGCGAATCGATCCAGGCGTTCGCCGACGCGAGCGGCTGGCCGATCCTGGCCGACCCCGCCTCGAATCTCCGTAGCGAGGTCGACCCGGGTCGTGCACCGGTTCTCGACCTGGCCGACGTATTGACCCGATCACCGGCGTTTCGCGAGCGAATGCGTCCGGACGTCGTGGTGCGAATCGGGGACACGCCGGTCTCGAAGGCCCAGCGGACCTGGCTCGAGCAGGTCGAGCCCGAAGCCGTCCTCTGGCTGGACGAGGGCCGCCAGTGGGGAGAGCCCTCCCATCGTGCGACGCGCGTGATCCGCGGCGGTGCGGCCTCCCTGCTCGCCGAGACGGCCGAGGATCTCACGGAGCTCGCGACGGGCCGTTCGCGACGCGACAGCGATTGGTGTCGCGAGCTCGAGAATCTGAATGCGGTGGCGCGCAAGGCACTCGACGACGCGATCGATGGGGCGTCCATGCGATCGGATCCACCGCTCGAGCGCGCCGGCGATCACCCGCGTGCGACAGCGACCGACGGGTCGGGCTCGATCGCCTCCGGCCTCGCGGTCGCGGGGTCCCTCGCTCGCGCGATACCAGCCGACGGTCAGCTCTTCGTCTCGAACAGCATGTCGATCCGTCTGCTCGACCTCACACTCGCCAATCGCAGCGAAGCGCTACGCGTCTTCTGCAACCGCGGGGCGAGCGGGATCGACGGTGTGACGTCGACGGCACTCGGCGTCGCGGCAGCGACCGCACGACCGACGCTCCTGCTGACCGGCGACCTCGCGTTCCTTCACGACCTGGGCGGCCTCTTGATCACGCGACGCGAATCGATTCCGCTCACGATCGTGGTGCTCGATGACAACGGCGGCGGCATCTTCTCCTTTCTTCCGATCGCCGCCCAGGCCGAAGACGTTTCGTTTCGCACGCTCTTTCACACGCCCCACGACGTCGATCTCGCCCACGCCGCTCGGCTCGTCGGCGCCGAGTACCTGCGATTCGATGCACGAAGCGATCGACGACAGGGCGTCGTCCCCAGCGCGAATGGGACGATCGATCCAGCCGCGGACGGAGCGTCGTCGGATGGGTCGCCGAGTGGGCTCGCCGACGCGATCGGTCGCGCGCTTGGGCACGACGGCGTCTCGATCATCCACGTCCTGCTCGATCCGGAGGCGAACGCGAATCGGTTTCGAGCCGTATTGACCCGCGCTTGTGCGGCGGTCGACGCGGGGGCGAGTCGCTGATGCGCGAAGCACGACGAGAGGTAATCGTACGGGCAGCCGGCATTCGCCTTCGGGCAGTCGTCGACGTGGGAGGCGCCGACGGCGCGCGTCCGATCCTGGTCCTGCACGGGTTTACCGGATCGGCCGAGAGCATGCGCGGCGTAGCGGAGCGTTTGACTCTCTACCGGACCGTCGTGCGCCTCGAGCTCGTCGGCCACGGCGGCAGCGAAGCGCCGCGCGATCGCGCGTTCTACACGATGGAGGCGTGCGCGCAGCAGATCGTCGTAGCGACTGCGCAGCTGGGACTCGAGCGACCGCACCTGCTCGGCTACTCGATGGGGGGGCGCGCGGCGCTCGCGACGGTAGTCGAATATCCCGAGGCCTTCGCGAGTCTCACGCTTGTCGGGGCGACCGCGGGAATCGAGGATGGCTCGGAGCGGCGCGCGCGGATCTCGGCCGACGAAGCGCTCGCCGATCGGATCGAGTGCGACGGGGTCGAGGCCTTCGTCGATGCGTGGATGGCATTGCCCCTGTTCGCGACGCAGGCGAGACTCGGCCCGGAGGCACTCGCCGCGGCGCGGGCCGAGCGGCTCCGCAATCGCGCGCATGGGCTCGCGAACAGCCTGCGTGGCATGGGGGCCGGCGCGCAGCCGCCGCTCCACGATCGAATCGATCGGGTCGACCTACCGACGCTCTGGCTCGCCGGCGCCGAGGACGAGAAGTTCCGGCGACTGTCGACGCAGCTGGCAGCGTCGATGCGACGAGGCCGTGTCGAGATCGTGCCGGATGTCGGCCACGCCGTTGCGCTCGAAGCGCCCGAGGCCTTTGCACGAATCGTCGAGCGCTTCCTCGAGTCGGTCGACTGCGATCGCGATCATGGTCGCCGCGGGGGTGCCGAATCGTTCGAGCCGCGTAGGGGGCGTTCGACGTGAGCGTGCCGCCCGGTGGTGCTCGGGCCTGGTGGCTGGCGGCGCGCCCGCGGACGCTTCCCGTTTCGATCGCTCCGGTCCTGGTCGGCACGGCCGTCGCCTACGCGGAAGGAGGACTGCGGATCCCCTCGGCGATCGCTGCGGGGGTCGGTGCGCTGTGGCTCCAGATCGGCTCGAACTTCGCCAACGACGTCTACGACTTCGAGAAGGGGGCCGATACCGCGGCGCGGATCGGACCACCGCGGGCAACCCAGCTCGGATTGCTCACGCCGAAGGCGATGAAGCGCGGAATGATCCTCGCGTTCGGCCTGGCGACGCTCGCCGGGCTCGCACTCGCTTGGCTGGCTGGACCCGTCATCCTCGTGGTGGGTGCGGTCTCGATCCTGGCTGCAGTCGCCTATACCGGTGGTCCCTGGCCGCTCGGCTATCACGGGCTCGGCGATCTCGCCGTCTTCGTCTTCTTCGGCCTCGTCGCGGTCGTCGGTACGACCTTCGTGCAGACCGGGAGCCTGCCCACGCTCGCCTGGGTCTGCGCGGTTCCGGTCGGTGCGCTCGCGACTGCGATTCTGGTCGTCAACAACCTGCGCGACATCGAGACGGATCGCCTGGCCGGCAAGCGTACCCTCGCCGTACGGCTTTCGCGCGCCGGGGCCCGCGTGGAGTGGGCGATGCTACTCGTGGTCGCCTATCTGAGCCCGCTCTGCCTGATCGCCGTTTTCGGCCGGTCGCCATGGCTGCTGCTCACGTGGGTGACGGCGCCGCGGGCGCTGCGGCTGTACGGCGTGATTCGTACGAACGAGGCGGGGCCCGCACTCAACGAGGCGCTCGCCGGTACCGCACAGCTCTGCTTTCTCTTCTCGCTCCTGCTCGCGATCGGACTCGCGGCGTGAGGATCGTGCGGTCGGCGCTCTACCCGTTCGAGCTGCCGCTCGCTCGTCCGCTCGCGACCGCGCACGAGACGATCGAGACGCGGCCGGGCTATCTCGTCGAGCTCGTCGATCGCGAGGGCCGGCGCGGCTTCGGAGAGGCGACGCCGCTCCCGGAGTTCGGAAGCGAGTCCCTGGACGCGTGTCGCGTCGCGCTCGAAGCGATGCTTCGCGCCTGGGTCGAGATCGAAGACGATGCTGCGCGCGACGAGGGCGCCGCCGCGCGCGTCGTCGCGGCGGCGCAGCGTACGCCGTGTGCGCGGGCGGCGCTCGAGGCGGCGCAGCTGGATCTCGCGGCGCGTCGGATGGGGCTCACACTTGCGGCCGCACTCTGCGACCGGGCGGGCGGCGCGGCCGCGCCACTCTCGCGAGTACGCGTTCAGGCGCTGGTCTCGGGCGAGACGCCCGAACGCGTCGCGGCGAACGCAGGCGCGGCGCTCGCTTCCGGCCATCGCGCCTTCAAGCTGAAGCTCGGCGTGACGCCGGCGGCGCCGTCGCTCGATCGTGACCTCGATCGCGTGGCGGCGCTGCGCGAGGTCGTCGGTCCGGCCGCGTGTCTGCGCGTCGATGCAAACGAGGCGTGGAGCCGGACGGACGCCTTCGCCGCGCTCGAAGCCCTGGCCGCGTTCGGGATCGACTTCGTCGAGCAGCCGGTCGCCCGCCGAGAGATCGCCGTGCTGCGCGAGCTCGCGAAGGCAGCCCCGACCGCGATCGCCGCCGACGAATCGCTGATCGATGGTGAGATGCACGAGCAGTGTCTGAAGAGCCGTGCGGCGCAGGTCTTCGTTCTCAAGCCGGCCCTGCTCGGGGGGTTCGGTGCGGGGATCGCGTCGGCGCGGCGAGCGGCGGAGGCGGGTATCCGCGTCGTTTGGTCGAACCTGATCGACGGCGCCGTCGGTCGCGCCATGCCGCTCGCACTGGCGGCCGCGTGCTCGGACGAGAACGAGGTGCACGGAGTCGGGACGGCGGGTCACCTCGCCGCCGATCTCGACGGCGGCCGCGCACCGGATCGCGTCGTCGTCGACGGCTCGATCCGATTGGCCTCGGCGCCGGGCCTGGGCTTCGAGCCCGATCTCGGCCGACGCGATGGCGGCTCTCCATTCGGCGCGCCGATCGCGTTCGAGCGGTCCGCGTGACGCGCGCGGGATCTCCGGGCTGGATCGAAGGTCTGGCGAGCCACGGGCCCGCGCGCGATGCGCTTCGCTTCGTCGGCGATCCGGCCGCTGCGACGACCGAATCGATCCTCGATTACGCCTCGCTCGCCCGAGTGAGCGAGTCGCTCGCCCGCGAGCTCGACGCGCTCGGCTTCGAGCGCGGCGACTTGCTGGCCGTGCTGGCCCCGCCTTCTCCGACGGGGATCGCGCTCTTTCACGCCATGCTGGACCGGGGGATCGCCGTCCTCCCGCTCAACGCCCGCACGACCGAGCGCGAACAGCGTGACGCGATCGAGCGCACGGGCGCGTGCGGTCTGCTCGTGCCTGCGGTCAGTCACGCGTTCGAGCTCGAGCGCCTCGAGCGCCTGGTCGCGAAAGCCGCGGCCGCTCTGATCACGTTCGAGGCGCTCGACGCCAAGGACCCCTTGATCTCGCGCGATCGGCTGCTCTCGCGTGTTCACCTCGGGCGCGACGCCAGGCCGGGCCCCGCCGTCGACGCAAGCGAAGCGCCGAGGGTCGCGGCCGATACGGCTCTCGTGCTGATGACATCGGGTACGAGCGGTCGGCCGAAGGCAGCCGAGATCGGGCTCCCCGCGCTCGTCGCGAGCGCCGTCGCGTCGGGTCGGCTGGTAGGGAGTCGCGCCAGCGATCGCTGGCTGCTCTGTATGCCGCTCTTTCATATCGCTGGCTTGTCGATTCTCGTGCGTGCGGCGCTCGTCGGTGCTGCCGTCGTGGCACACCCTCGATTCGACCCCGAGTGGGTCGCCGCTTCGCTCGAATACGATGGAATCACCCGTGTCAGCTTCGTACCGACGATGCTCGAGCGCGTGATCGGAACGCGAGACGGTCGCCCGTCGCCGGCGGGGCTCGAGCTCGTTCTGCTGGGCGGTGCTTCGGCGAGTCGGGCACTGCTCGAGCGTGCCCGTGCGCTCCGCTATCCGGTCGCGGAGACCTACGGCCTGACGGAGGCCGCTTCCCAGGTCGCGACGCGTCTTCCCTCGGCGGATCCGCGGGCGGGCCTCACACCGCTGCCGGGAACCGAGCTCCGAATCGTCGACGAAACGGGTCGTTCGGTCGCCGCGGGGACGGAGGGCACGATCGAGGTGCGTGGCCCCACGCTGATGACGGGCTATCTCGCCGACGAATCCGCTACGCGGGCGGCGTTTCGGGAGGGTGGGCTCGTGACCGGTGACGTCGGGAGACTCGATCCCGATGGATGTCTCCACGTACTCGATCGGCGCGCCGATCTGATCCTCTCGGGTGGCGAGAACGTCTACCCTGCCGAGGTCGAAGCCATCTTGAACGAGCATGTCGGAGTCGCCGAGGCCGCGGTCTTCGGGATCGCCGACCGCGAGCTCGGTGCACGTCCCATGGCGGCCGTCGTGATGCAGGCGGGCTCGAGCTTCGACGGCGAAGCGCTCGACCGATACTGCCGCGCGAGGCTCGCGCGATTCAAGTGTCCGGTTGCGTACGTCGAGTACGAAGAGCTGCCGCGCACCTCGACGGGGAAGCTGATGCGTCAACGCCTACGGGAAGAGGGGCCGAGTCGCGTCACCCGGATCGAAGAGCCCGGCTGAGCCCGGTCGCCGCCAGAGTGCTCTTCGGCTTCGCTGCCGAGGTCAACGTCGTTGGCCCAGCTGCTCGAGGAAGAGGTTGCGCACACGCTCCGTCATTGCTTCGACTTCGACGCGCTCGACCTCGTCGGCGGGGATCGCTTCGAGGACGTCGATCGAGATCGGGTGGCGTCCCTGGAGCACGAAGCCGCGTTTGGGCAGTGCCGTACCCGTTCCGCGCAGGACGACGGGTTGAAGCGGAACGCGGTTGCGCTGTGCGATCTCGAACGCACCCGTCTTGAACGAGCGGAGGCGTCCGTTCGCGGATCGCGTGCCTTCCGGAAACATCACGATCGAGCTGCCGGCGCGGATCGTCTCGTCACAGCGACGCATCATCGCCTGGATGCTGCGCGCCGTTCCCCGGCGCAAGGGGATATAGCCGCAGAGGCGCATGTTCCAGCCGATCACGGGCACACGGAAATTCTCTTCCTTCGAGACCCACTTGAAATGGGTCTGCAGTCGGAACAGGACGAGGATGTCGAGCAGCGAGAGGTGATTGGCGACGATCACGGCGGGGCCGGATTCGTAGAGTCGTTCACGCGACCGGATCTCGACGGGCCAGGCGGGATTGAGCCACGTGTAGACCGATGCCCAGAACGACGTGAAACGGTGCATCAGACGGCGCTGTGGGTCGAAGGGCAGGCTCACCAGAAAGACCAGCAGCGCCAGGGGGAAGAAGACGAGCGAAGAGACGACGACGAACGCCCAGAACGCGATCGAGAGCGCGACGTTCATCGCGCCGCCGCAACCGAGCGACAGGCCTCGAGAAAGGCGGCGAAGAGCCGTGCGCTCGCGGAATCGTCGAGCTTCTCCGGATGCCATTGGACGCCGAGGAAAAAGCCCGAGGGTCCCGCTCGTCCTCCTCTCGGATCGGACTCGAGCGCTTCGATCACCCCGTCCTCGGCCCATGCGACGGCGCGCAGGCCGCGACCACAGCTGCGGACCGCCTGGTGGTGGAGGCTGTTGACCTCGCAGTCGCGCGTCTCGAGGACCCGCTCGAGCAGGCTTCCGGCTTCGATTGCGACGCGGTGTCGTGCCTGCTCGGGCAGGCGGTGGCAGTCGGCCTCCGGGCGATCCGTCGGGAGATGGGCGTCGATCCGGCCGCCACGACGGCGGGCGATCAGCTGCATGCCGTAGCAGATCCCGAGAACCGGCAGCCCCTTCGCGCTCGCCTCGTCGAGCAGGACTTCGTCGAAGGCCAGACCCTCGGGCGCGACGGGATCGAGTCGGACGTGATCCGGCAGTGGCGTGTCGCTCGGAAAGTCGTCGCCGCCCGGGATCAGCAGGCCATCGATCTCGTGCACGAGCCCGGACGCATCGGATTGGATCGGCAGGTGGATCGGGCGGCCGCCCGCGCGATCGATCGCATCGGCGTAGCGCCGGTCGGCGTAGAGGGTTTCGCGCTCGGTCCGCCAGCTTCCCCGATCGTCGAGACAGAGCGGGATTCCGATTCGCGGCCGATCCATGGCACGAGCATAGCGATCTGCGGCATGCTGAGCGCATGGCACAGGTCGTGATCGCAGGCTGCGGCTACGTTGGCAATGCACTCGCCACGCGACTGCGCGACGACGGGCACGAGGTGTTCGGAGTTCGCCGGAACATCGGGGCACTCGCGTCGGGCGTCAAGGGAATCTGCGGTGATCTCTCGCGTCCCGACGAGCTGGGGCCGGCCCCTTCGCGCGTCGAGTACGCCGCCTTCTGCCTCTCGGCGGACGAGGGGACCGAGCAGGCCTATCGCCGTGCCTATCTCGACGGTCTCGCGGGCTTTCTCGAGTGGCTCGCGGACGAGGGCCAGCGGCCCAAGCGGATCGTGATGACCTCGAGCACGTCCGTATATGGGCAGCGGCGAGGCGAGCCGATCGACGAGGATTCACCGACCCATCCGACACAGTTTCGTGGCGAGACGCTACTCGCGTCGGAACGTCTGCTCGCCGCCAGCGGACTGTCGAGCGTCGTGATCCGGCTGGGTGGCATCTACGGGCCGGGACGAACGCGTCTGCTCGAGCGGGCGCGAGCGGGTGAGCTGCGTCTGCGCGGTGGGCCGCACTATACGAATCGGATCCACCGCGAAGACGCGGCCGGCCTGATTCGTCACCTGCTCTTCCACGAGAGTCCGGAGCCGCTCTATCTCGGGGTCGACGACGAGCCTGCGGAGGAGTCGGAGCTCTACCATTGGCTGGCCAAGGAGCTCGGCGTCGCGCCGCCCAGCGCGCCGGCGGGCCAGGAAGACGGTGGGGCCACGCCGCCGCCGCGGGATCGCGCGGTCGGCAGCAAGCGATGCAGCAACGCGCGCGCTCGCGCCGCCGGGTACGATTTCCTCTACCCGACCTATCGCGAGGGCTATGGCGTATTGATTCGCGAGCTGCGAGCCGGCTGATGGTCCGTCGGCCGCCGCCTGCGGTTGGCGAGGCGGGACCACGACTCGCGCCGGAGACGCAGACGATCCCGGGTGCGATCTACTCGCCCTATGCGGATCAACAGAGGGCAGATCAACAGAGGGCAGATCAACAGAGAGCAGATCAACAGAGAGCAGATCCGCAGGCGGCCGAGCAACCGAGGCCTGCGCCGGTTCCACTTCATGTGGGCGATACCTGGCGCGATCCCTTCGTCGGTGCGCGGGCCGAGGACTTCGCGTCGGCGGATCACCCCCGTCTGCACGCCTACGGTGATACGCGCGGCCTGCCCGAGCTGATCGTCGCCATCCGGGAGAAGCTCGCGCGGCAGAACGAGCTCGAGCATGCACCGCAGGAGATCCTCGTGACGGCCGGTGCGACGGGTGGTCTGGCGACGTTGGCCGGAGCCGTTCTCTCGCCGGGTGACGAGCTCCTGATTCTCGCGCCGTTCTGGCCGCTGATTCGAGGGATCGCACAGGGCTTACGAGCGAAGCCGGTCGAGGTGCCGTTCTACGATCGCGTTGCGAGTGCAGCCGAGGCGGTCGCGGCCGTCGAGGCGCGGATCGGGCCTCGCAGTCGCGCGCTCTACGTGTCGACCCCGTCGAACCCGACCGGTCGCGTCCTGCCCGCCGAGTGGCTCGAGGCACTCGCAATGCTCGCGCGTCGGCACGATCTCTGGCTCTTCTCCGACGAGGTCTACGAGCACTATCTATACGCGGTGGGTTCCGATGGGACCCGTACCGGGCGGGATTCCACGGCCGCCGCAGGCTCGTCGCGGCGGGAACACGTTTCGATGGCGCGGTTCGCACCCGAACGAACGGCCTCGGTCTTCTCGTTCTCGAAGAGCTACGCGATGGCGGGCCAGCGAGTGGGCTACCTGGCCGGCCCGGAGCGGCTCGTCGTGGAGGCGCGCAAGATCGGGACGCACTTCTACTACCACCCGCCGATCGTCGGCCAACACGCCGCGGCCGTCGCACTCGCCGAAGGCGCCGCCTGGCTCGCGGCGGCACGCGACGCGGATGGGGAGGTCGGACGACGCGTCGCCGACCGGCTCGGCGTCGGGGCGCCGGAGGGCGGCACCTTCCTCTTCCTCGACGTGCGCGATCGACTCGATCGTCGCGGTCTGGCCGGGCTGCTCGAGGATTGCCTCGAAGCCGGCGTACTGGTCGCACCGGGTGCGAGCTGCGGTGAGGCGTATGCCGAGTGGATCCGAATCAGCTTCACGGCCGTGCCGCCCGCGGACGCACTCGACGCGGCGGAGCGACTGGCCGACGTGCTCGGCCGCGACCGCATGTCCTGATCGTCTATGCTTGCGGGGATCGAATGCGCTGTCGTGTGCACGTCACGACAGTCGCCGTCGCCACGACGCGCATTCGATGCTTCATTTTCAGGAGTCACCGTCCCATGTCCATCGATCTCGTCTGCAATGCCCCCCAGACCCCCGCCCGTACGGCCAGCATCAAGTCGATGCAGCTGGCCATGGACGGTGATGCGCAGGGCTGGCTCGATCTCTTCGCAGAGAACGCGGTCGTGCAGGATCCCTACGGCCCTTCACCGATGGATCCGGAGGGCAAGGGGCATGTCGGCAAGGCTGCGATCGAGAAATTCTGCGCCGCCTACATCAGACCCGACGCGATCCGCTTCGAGATCCGGCAGACGCTGAACGGCAACGGTGCCTGCGTGAACGTGGGGACGATCTTCACGAAGCGCCCGGATGGTCAGGTGGGTTGGAACGAGGTCATCAACGTGTACGAAGTCGACGAGGCGGGCAAGATCACGCTGCTGCGCTCCTATTGGGACTTCGAAGCGAACCAGAAGTCGATGTTCTAGAGGGCGTCTCATAAACCCCGACCGAGCGAGGTGCGCGAATTCGGCCCGAGCTCAAGGCGCGAAATCGCAGTCGTAGCTACTCGGAGCCTGTCGGCTCCTCCCTACTTCAAGATCTCGCAACGCAGAGATCGGGTCGAAGGCGCGTGCATCGCGACCGAGGGGTTTAGGAGATGGCCTCTAGCCCAACGCGCCCAGCCAGAGGGATCGATTGCTCTACCTCGAACGCAGCAATCGCACGGAGAGACTGCTCGAGGGCCTGGCGAGCCGGCTGATGGAGCCGGGTCGCGATCCGCTCGCCCCCGGCTTCGTCGTCGTACAGGGGCCGGGCATGGAGCGCTGGCTCTCGCAATCGATCGCGAGCCGCTTCGGCATCTGCGCGAATATCGATTTCGGCTTTCCGAGCGACCTCTTGGAGCGCGCGTTTCGAATCCTGCCGAACGCTTCGGGTCGATCGGCGAGCCGGAGTGGATCCGGCGGTCGTAGCCCGGCCTGGGAGCCGAATCGCCTCGCTTGGGCGATTGCGCGTCGACTCGCCGAGGCGCGACGCGTCTCGACCGCGAGGGACGCTGCGGATCTGGCTCCACTGGTCGCCCATCTCGACTCGGCCGACGGCGATTGGCGGCTCGTCCAGCTCTCGACGGAGCTCGCGACGTACATCGACCGCCTGATCACGTTTCGGCCCGACTGGATTCGGAGCTGGTCGGCGACGGGCGAGCTGCCGCGCGACTCGACCGAGAGATGGCAGGCCTGCCTCGTGCGCGATCTGACCGAGCGCCTGGGACCCGGACACCTCGCCGATCGCGCGTCCGAGTTCGTCGAGCGAGCGAATCAGGTGTCCGCGGTCGAGCCCCTGCGTCGGATCTTCCCGGATCGGGTCGAGGTCTTCGCCGTATCGACGTTGCCGCCGCTCATGTTGGCCGTGATCGACGGGCTCGCGAAACGGATCGACGTACACCTCTCGGTGTTGAGTCCTTCGCGGGGCTACTGGGCGGATCTCTGGCGAGAGGTTCGCGAAGGGGACGTCGTCTCTGCGACCGCAGACGCCGTAGATGGTGAGCGCGGACTCTTCGACGCGGCGCCGGCGACACCCGCTGCACGTCTGCTGGCCGGGCTCGGTCGTCTCGGCGGCGATTTCCAGCGCTGTCTCGAGGAGTCGTTGGTCTCGCCGGTTCAGCAGATCGAGAGCGATTCGTCACCCGTCCGAGGCCGCGCGCAGCCGACGCTGCTCGAGCGGCTCCAGGCGGATCTGCTCGACCTGCAGCCCGACCTCGAGCTGGGCTGGGCTTCGACTTCGACCGGTGCGTCGGACGTGGCCGCCACCGTCGATGCCGTCGATCGAAGCGTGCGACGGGATGACGACTCGATTCGGGTACATCGGTGTAGTGGCACGCGACGTGAGCTCGAGGTCGTCGAGGCCGAGCTGCGCGCGAGCTTCGAGCGGGATCCGAGCCTCACGCCGGAAGACGTGATCGTGATGGCGCCGAGGATCGACGAGATTGCACCCGAGATCGAGGCCGTCTTCGGGGTCGCCCGATCCGAGGGCCAGGGGATTCCCTATCGCATCGCCGATCGCGGCGCCTTCCAGCGTTCGCCCGTCGCGGAGTCGTTCCGTTCGCTGCTCGCGTTGGTCGGGGGGCGGATCAAGCGCAGCGAGCTGCTCGAATGGCTCGGACACGCGCCCGCGCGGGCGCGCTTCGGCCTCGACGAGGAGAGCGTCGAGCGCCTCGCCGAGTGGAGTGAGCGCGCCGGGATCCGCTTCGGTCTCGACGCCGCCCATCGCACGGCCCTCCACCTGCCCGACGATTCCGCACACACCTGGTCGGGTGGTCTGGCACGACTCGCTCTGGCCCACGCCGTGGGCGCGACGGGCGAGACCTTCGCATGCAAGAGTGCAGTTGCTCTCGAGCCCTATTCCGAGGCGGAGATCCTGGGGGCGATCGGTGAGATCGAGTCGATGTTGTGCGCGGCACGCGATCGCGTCGCCCGGCCGGCTCGCGTCGACGAGTGGGCCGATCGGCTGATCCGACTGCTCGCGGCGAGCTGTGAGGAGGACGACGGCAACGCCCACGAGCACGCGATGATTCGCAGCGTGCTCCAGGAGCTCGCTTCCGGCGCGGTCGCTGCGGGCTTCGACGCACGCGTGCCATTCGAGGCGATCCGGGAACGTGTCGCCGACGCGCTCGCGGCGAGTCCGGCGCCCCAGGCGTTCCTGGCGGGCGGTGTCACGTTCTGCGAGCTGGTGCCGCTTCGCGCGATCCCGTTTCGCGTCATCGCGATTCTCGGGCTCGGCGACGCGGCCTTCCCACGCGGTCGACCGGCGCCGGGCTTCGATCTGATGGCGCGGTCGCCCCGGGCGGGGGATCGAAACGCGCGAATCGACGACCGCTACCTCTTCCTCGAGGCGCTCGTGTCGGCGCGCGATCGTCTGATCCTGACCATGCCCGGTCGCGATGAACGCGACGGACAGAGTCGGCCGCCCTCGGTCGTCGTGACGGAGCTGCTCGACGCGATCGACGACGCGTATCGGCCGGCAGCGGATGTCGATGGATCGTTTGGATCGGTTCTCGACATGCTCGTCGTCGAGCATCCGCTCCAGGCGTGGAGTGCCCGCTACTTCGAAACGTCGGGCGATCCGCGATTGATCGCACGTGACGCAGAGGCCTTCGCCTGCGCGGAGGCGAGACGCGCGGCGATCGAGGCCGGTGGCGGCACCCCGCGCGTCTTCCTGTCGGACGTCGAGCGCGCGCGGGCGCCGATGGACGGCCGGGAGGAGGCCCGACGATTCGGCCTCGACGAGCTGATCGAGCGAATCACGCGTGCAACGCGCGTCTATGCTCGCGACACCTTGGGTCTGCGTCTGCCGCGAATCGAAGACGAGCAGACGGACGATGAGCCGGTCGCGCTCGATCGACTTGCGTATTCCGAGCTCGGGAACGCTTTGTTGGCGGATCTCGATGGCGGTGGAGACGCGGCAGAAGCGATCGCGCGCTTGCGCGCACAGCCGTCGATCCCGGGAGGCGCGGCGGCCGATCTGAGTCTGAGGCGCCTGATCGAGGAGGTGACGGCGATCCGGGAGATCGCCGAGGCCCATCGCGTCGGTGATCGCCTGCCCGACGTCAGCTTCGAGCTCGCGATCGAGGGCGATCGCGTCGGCCCGAGCGGACTCGTCGGCCGACTCGATCGACTCTGGTCTTCGGGCCGGGTCGAGATCGGTCTGGGGCGACTCGGGTCGCCCCGCGAGCTCGCTGCCTGGGTCCGACATCTCGTTCTCTGTGTGCTCGTCGACGAGGGGCTCGCCTGCGAGCCCAGGAGCACCTTCGTCGGCCGACCCGCCAGTGGTGGGAAGCTTGCGCGTGTCGCGATCTTCAGCCGCGTCGACGATCCTCGGACCTCGTTGTCACGACTCGTCGATTGGGCGACGAGTCTGGAGTGGGCGCCGCTTCCGCTCTTTCCGAGGGCTGCGCGAGAGTTCGCTTCGCCCGCACTCAAGGGCGAGCTCGCTCGGGCCTGGCGCAGCGCGAACCAGGCCTATCACGGAGGGGAGTCGGGCGATCTGCGCTGGGCCGAGGTCGACGAAGGTCTCGAGCATGCCCGTGTCTGGGAGGGTGTCTCGCCGATCGATCGGCAGGGCGTGCCGGGACTCCCCTTCGCCTTCGATGCAATCGCGATGGATCTGTTCACCCCGTTCTTGACGGCGCGTCGGGTCGACGCACGATGAGAGAGCTCGACGCCTGGGAGATGCCGCTCGGCGGGACGGCATTGATCGAAGCGAGTGCCGGCACGGGCAAGACGTATACGCTCACCACGCTCTATCTCCGCCTGCTCGTCGAGCACGACCTCGAGCCGTCGCAGATTCTCGTCGTGACGTATACGCAGGCGGCGACCGCCGAGCTGCGTGTGCGCGTTCGCGAGCGGATCGAGCAGGCCCTTGTGGCGGGCGAGATGCGAGGGGACGACGAGCCGTCGGATGGCGAAGAGGCTCGGCTGCGGGCGCTCGCGCGGAAGGCGCGTGATGCGAGCAGGCGCCGGGGTCGCCTCGATCCGCTGCGGCGGGCGCTGCAGGGCTTCGATGAAGCGGCGATCTTCACCATCCACGGCTTCTGCCAACGGACGCTCCAGGAGAACGCGTTCGAGAGCGGGCTGGCCGCCGACGTCGAGCTCGTCGAAGAGGCGGATGCGATCCAGCGCACCCTCGCACATGACCTCTGGCTGAGACTGACCGCGGATCTCGACCCGAGCTTTCTCGCCTGGCTGCTCGACGGCGCCGGAAAGCGCTGGCAGTTCGAGCCCGATGCATTGAAGCGGGATCTGCTCGAGCGTCTCGGCGCGGACGAGCGCATGCCGATCATCCCCGAGGTGGAGGCCGACGCGACTGCGCCAGCCGCCGTCGAGGATCTCGCACGACGGATCGACTCGGCGATGCTCGATTGGGCGTCGAGCTGGCGAGGTCGTCGCGAGCGGGTCGCCGGTCTGCTGCTCGGGGATCACGACCTCAACAAGCGCTCCTTCGCGAAGACGACGATCGAAACGAAATGGCTGCCCGCATTCGATGCCTTCGCCGATCGAATCGAGCGGCGTCCTCCCGATGCGCCCCTGCATGCGCTCGAGCTGCCCGAGCATTTCGAAAAGCTGACGACGGACTTCATCGCCAGCAGGGTGAACAAGGGCGGCAAGCCCGTCGAAGATCCGTGCTTCGCTGCGTTCGATGCACTCGCCCTGACCGTCGCGGATCTCTCGGCCGCCTACGAGAGGGAGGCTCTCGAGCTACGCCGTCGCTTCGTCGTCGCGGCGCGTGAGGCGGCACGGGAGCGCCGGGGCGAGCGCCATCTGCTCTTCTTCGACGATCTGCTCGCCGAGCTGCGTGCGGCGCTCGAGAGACCGGGCGGGGAGCGGCTCGCCTCGCTGCTGCGCGAGCGCTATCGCTTCGCGCTGATCGACGAGTTCCAGGACACGGATCCGGTTCAATACGAGATCTTCCGTCGCGTCTGGCACCAGGTAGACGGCGGATCGCCCTGCGAGCGCGGATTGATCCTGATCGGCGATCCGAAGCAGGCGATCTACTCCTTTCGTGGCGCCGACGTCTTCACCTATCTCGACGCGCGTACGGACGCCGGCGACGCGCGTTACGGGTTGGCCGTCAACTACCGCTCCGATCCCGGGCTGATCGCGGCGGTCAACGCGCTCTTCGCGAAGCGCGTGGATTCGTTCCAGATCGACCGCATCGACTTCGACCCGGTGCGGCCTCCGCCGGCGAGGGTGGCGGGATTGTCGCGACCGGGACGGGGCGAGCCGGGCTTGCGCGTCCTGCTGGGTGAGCACGCGGCGCTCGATGAGGCCGATCGCGGCGGGGATCGCTCGGGCAAGGATCGCGAAGGGAGCAAAGGCGCGAGCGCTGGAGCCGACGACCAGAGGGTGGAGAAGCAGCACGCCGTTCGCACGGGTCGCACCTGGCTGATGGCTGCGGTCGCGAACGACATCGTCGACCTGCTCGATTCTGGTGCGCAGATCGACGGTCGTTCGATCGGGGCCTCCGACATCGCGATTCTCGCGCGCAAGCGGCGCGACCTGCAATACGCCCGCTCGGCGCTCGAGCGGGCGGGCATCGCCTGCGTCGATCGAGGTGACCACGACGTCTTCGAGTCGCGCGAGGCCTGGGAGCTCGTCTCGATCCTGCGGGCGATGATGCGACCTGCCGATCCGCCGACGCTGCGCGGCGCACTCTCGACGGGGGCCCATGGCTATTCGGCCGGTGAGCTCGCAACGCTCGAAGACGATGCGCCCGCGCTCGTCGCGGCCTCCGAGCGCTACGCCGAGTACGGTCGGCTCTGGTCCCAGCTGGGCCTCGGCCGCGCCTTCGAATCCTGGCGGCGTGCGGAGGGCGTGAGCTCGCGGCTGCTCGCCTGGGTCGACGGAGAGCGCCGCCTCACGAACTGGCTGCACCTGGCCGAGCTGCTGCAGCGATTCGCGAGCGATCGCAAGCCATCGCGGCGGGGACTCCTCTCCCAGCTCGAGCGGGCGATCGCTTCGAAGGACGCGCGGGCCGTCTGGGGACGGGATGCGACCCTCCTGCGTCTCGAGAGCGACGAGGAAGCCGTCTCACTCGTCACGTTTCACGGCAGCAAGGGGCTCGAGTATCCGATCGTCTATCTCCCGAGTCTGTGGGAGAAGCCGAGGGTCGTCGGGCCGAACGTCGATCACGCCAGGAGCGGGACGAGGCGGAATCCACCGATCCGCTTCCACGATCACCAGTCGAGTGCGCGCACGCTGGACCTGGCGGGACACGCCGCCTACGCCGATCACCTCGAGCAGGCGCGTAGGGAGGATTTCTCGGAAGAGCTTCGCCTTCTCTACGTGGCGCTCACGCGTGCGAAGCACCAGTGCGTCTTGGCCTGGGCGGCGATCAGGGACGCAGCGAAGTCGCCGCTCGCCTGGCTGCTTTCGGGGTTCGAGTCGAAGACGTCGACGCTGGATCGGAAGGCGGCGATCGACGAGCTCAAGCACCTCGGAGCTGAGGATTGGCGCGAGATCTGGCAGCGCGTCGGCGAGCAGGCGGGGGTGGACTCGGTCGCGATCGAGTCCGCCCGCTTCCTGCGACGCGAGCGTGTCTCGACGCTTGCTGCGTCGCGGCCGCCGCTCTCCTACGCGGCGCCCATGCGCCGCTTCGAAGCGCCGCGGCGGACGACGAGCTTCTCGGCCCTGATGCGCGAGGACACGCGAGCCAGTGGTCCGACCCACGGACCGGAGGTCCAGGGACGCGATCGCGACGCGGAAGGCCGACTCGCCCGGGCCGAGATCCCCGAGTCGTCCGCGACCGCGCCGGATCTGGGGGGCGAGATGCACGCCTTTCCGCGCGGTGCCGCGGCTGGCACGTCGCTTCACGATGTGCTCGAGCAGGTGGATTTCGCGCGCCGGCGAGAAGAGGCTTCGGAGCGGATCGCCCTACGCGAGTTCGCGCATCGATCGCTGCTGCGCCATCGCATCGATCCGGACCACCTCGATCAGGTCATGCACGTGATCGATTCGGTAAGGGAGACGCCACTCGGGAGCGGGTCCGACGCGTTTCGGCTCGCTCAGGTCGCGCCTGGGCAGTTTCGCGCCGAGGTCGAGTTCACGCTCTGGGCTGGCGGCAGCCCGATCGTCGCCGGCGAGGTCGAGTCGATGCAGGCAGCCGGCTCGGGTCTCACGCCCGCGCTGCTCGCGGATGCGCTCGCGAAGGCGCCTGCGGACAGCGTCCTCGCGCGCTACGCGGAGCGTGTTCGCGGCATGCACTTCTCACAGCTGAACGGCTTCTTGCGCGGCTATATCGACGGCGTCTTCCATGACGGTCGACGCTATTGCCTGCTCGACTACAAGTCGAATCACCTCGGCGTGCGACAGGCGGACTACCGACCGGAGGCGCTCGTGGGACCGATGATCGAGCACGACTACGTCCTCCAGTACCTCTTCTACACGGTCGCGATCGATCGTCACCTGGCGGCGCGGGTCGTCGACTACGATTACGAGCGAGATTTCGGCGGCGTCTACTACCTCTTCCTCCGCGGTCTCGCCGTCGATCACGAGCCGGGCTGTGGTGTGTTCTTCGATCGTCCGGATCCGGAGACGATTCACAGCGTCTCCGCGCTGCTCGGTGCGTCCGCGATCGGTCGGGGTGAGGGCGGGCGACCCGGGCATCGCGTCGTCGCGGCGGGGGGACCGGGCCGATGATGCCGGCGGAGGGGAGCTCGAGCCCGGTGGCACTCGAGGGGAGCTTCGCCGCCGAATCCGGCGACCGCGCGGGGGACGTGCTCGCCGAGGCGCGCGCGGTCGGACTCGTCTCCGCCCTCGACGAGCAGTTCGCACGCCGTCTCTGCGCGCTCTACGGCGAGACCGGCGAGGGCGTGCTCTGGGCGGCGGCGCTCGCTTCGCGTCAGGAGGCAGCCGGCCACGTCTGTGCCGACCTCGGCCGACTGGCGCGGGAAGGTCTCGTCGTCGAGAGCGTGGGCGAGACCCGGAGCCACTCCGTCCTGCTGACGCACGCCGGACTCGAAGCGTGGCAGGCCGCACTGCGGGCGAGTGCACTCGTCGGCGCCCCAGACGACGCGGACGAGAGCGCAGCGAGCGAAGCGCGGCCGCTCGTGCTCGACGGCCAAGGGCGTCTCTACCTCCTGCGTTCCTACCGCGCCGAACGGCGCCTCGCCTCGCGGATCAGGGATCGGGCGGCGTGCGCCCCCTATCCAGTCGATTGGTCGCAGGTCGAGGCGGCGCTCGAGCGGCTGCTGCCGCATGCGCCCGACGGGATCGACGATTCGAAATCGGACGCGGCGCTCGATCCGGCTCGCCAGGCGTTGAGGGTGGCACTCTCGCGACCACTCGGAATCGTGACCGGCGGACCGGGGACGGGCAAGACGACGCTCGTCGTGCGGCTGATCGCGTTGCTCGTCGAGCAATCGCTCGCGGCTGGCCAGGTGCCGCCTCGCGTTCTTCTGCTGGCGCCGACGGGCAAGGCCGCCGCGGCGATGGCGCAGGCCTCCAGCCGCGCACGCGAGCAGCTCGATCTGTCGGCGGCCGTGCGTGCGGCCTTGCCGCGCACGGCGCAGACGATCCATCGCGCCCTCCACCCGGGTACGCGGCTCGACGCCTTCGGTCGGCCGAAGCGTCACGCGCTCGAGGCCGACGTGGTGGTCGTCGACGAGGCTTCGATGGTCGATCTCGTCCTGATGGATCGACTCTTCGAGGCCTGTGAGGAAGTCGATCGGATCGTTCTGGTCGGCGATCCCGGTCAGCTCGTCTCGGTCGACTCGGGCGCCGTTCTGGCGGAGCTGTGTGAGGGTGCTGTCGGGTCTCGCGTCGTGGGCGAGTCGACGTGCGTCGCGCCGCCCGCCTCGGCGGTGGAGGGTCTCTCGGCGTCGGTCGTGACCCTGCGTGAGCGCCATCGCTTCAGCGAGACCGGCGCGATCGGCCGTTTGGCCGACGCGATCCGGGACGGCGATGCAGCGCGCGCGCTCAGCCTCCTCGCGGATCGCGATCTACCGGAGATCGAGCGAAGTGAGATCGCTTCACCGAGGGAGCTCTCTCTGCTTCTCGCCGAGCGATGCCGTGTCCTGCAAGCACGGCTGATCGAGGCGAGCGCACCCGAAGAGAAGCTGATCCGGATGGCCGACTACCGCGTGCTCTGTGCCCATCGACGGGGTCCTGTCGGCGTCGAGGCGCTGGCCGCGCGGCTCGACGCGGTCGCCGCCGCCGAGCGGCGTGAGTCGTCGGCGGCGGGTTGGTGGCCGGGTCGCATGTTGCTCGTAACGCGCAACGCACCCGACCAACGACTCTGGAACGGGGACGTCGGCCTGATCGAGAAGACCGACGCCGGCCTGCGGGCGCTCTTCGCCGACGAAGCGGGCGGCGTGCGTATCCTCAGCGCCGGACGCCTCCCGACGCACGAGAGTGCGATCGCGATGAGCGTACACAAGAGCCAGGGCTCCGAATTCGATGCGGTCGATCTCGTGCTGGGCACGCGTGACTCAGCGCATTTCACGCGCGAGCTGCTCTATACGGGTGTGACACGCGCGCGGGAGACGCTGCGCGTCCACGCGAGCGAGGCGCTCCTGCGCGCGGCGATCGAACGTCGAGTGCGGCGCGATTCGGGTCTCGGCGAACGCGTGTGGGCCGACTAGGCGTGGCAGGCCGGCGACACCGCGACTCGGGCGATTCCTCGACGCCGGGCTCCGACCGTGGCTCCGAACGCCGAAGGGGTCGTCGCGCTCGGGACGGCGCGAGCCGATCCGATCGTTCCGAGCAGAGCGATCGCTCCGAGCAGGGGATCGTCGGCGGCGAGCTCGGTCGC
Source organism: Myxococcota bacterium (assembly GCA_965223565.1). Lineage (GTDB taxonomy): Bacteria > Myxococcota_A > UBA9160 > UBA9160 > UBA4427 > UBA4427. The sequence goes on from CBDCWV010000018.1 coordinate 585,914, forward strand.
GTCGTCGCGCATCACGGCGTCGCCGTCCTGGTGCGATTCGACTCGGGCGACGAGCGACAGGTCTGGCTGCGCGCCGACCAACGGGCGGTCGTCGGCGATCGCGTCCGCGTCGAGCGTGATCGGCTGGCGGTCGAGCCCGCGCACGGCGTCCTGCGTCGGCGCGATCCGCGCGGTCGCGAACGGACGATCGCGACGAATCTCGACTGGCTGGGAATCGTCGTCGCGCCCGAGCCACGCGAGCCGCCCGGCTATCTCGACCGCGGGTTCGTGATCGCGCGCGCGGCGGGTATCGAGCCCGGCGTCGTCCTGAACAAGATCGACCTCGCGGAGGCGGCTGCCCTCGAGCATCGCCTGACCGAGATCTATGCAGGCTCGGGTCGCGTGTCGGGGGTCTCTGCCGAAGCCCGTCGCGGACTCGATGCGATCGAGGCGGCGCTCTCGGGCGGCCGGATCGGCGCGTTGGTCGGCCCATCCGGCGTAGGCAAGAGCTCACTCCTGAACGCGCTCGTTCCGGATCTCGCCTTGCGCGTCGGCGAGCTGAATCGAGGTAGCGGCAAGGGGACCCACACGACGACGACGGCGACGCTACACGCGCTCGCAGGTGGTGGCTTCCTGGTCGATACCGCGGGCTTCAAGGATTTCATCGCCGTCGACGTCATGCCGCTCGAGGCCGCTCGGCATTTTCCCGGCTTTGAGCGTGCGCTCGACGAGCGCTGTCGCTTTCGGGACTGCCTGCACCGGGGGGAGCCCGGCTGCGTCGTGCGAGCGGCGGTCGAAGCGGGCGAGATTCCGGAACGCCGCCACCGCGCCTATCTCGATCTGCTCGACGAGCTCTCCGACTCGGCAGGGAAATCGTCGGGCCGTTCGTAGCTGATGGCGGCGATCTTACCGCCGCGCAGGTCACGCAGGAAGAGATCGGCCGCGCGCTCGAGGTCGACGTGTCCGCCAGTGCGCAGCGCACCCCGGCGTCGCCCGATCGCTTCGAGCAGCGCGATCTCGGAGGCGTCGCCTTCGTCGTGTGCTGATCGCGCGGTGCCGGTCGTGTTGGGGGCGCTCCCGAGAATCGCGTCGAGCTCGCTGGCGAGTCCGTAGCGACGCGCGAGGGCCGCGCGATAGCGCTCTGCCAGGAAGCGTGCAGCCCAGGCCGCGACCTGGATCGGCTCGAAGGCATTCGAACCGATCGCGCCACTCGCCGCCAGCCGACGCGCGCCTCGTTGGTCGTCGAGCCTGGGCCAGAGGACACCGGGCGAATCGAAGAGCGAGAGGTCGGCGGCGAGCTCAACCCGCTGGGGGTGGCGCGTGACGGCAGGGCGATCGCCGACCTTGGCGACCCGGCGTCCCACCAACGTGTTGATGAGCGTCGACTTGCCGACGTTCGGAATCCCGACGACGAGCATGCGCAGCGTGCGACCCGGTCCGCCGCGATGGGGTGCGAGGGCGCGACAGCGATCGGGCAGGCGTTTCACGCTTCGACGATCGCTCGCCACGAGGGCGACCGGCCGCGGTGGCTGCCAGACGTCGAGCCACTGTCGCGTGATCTCTGGGTCGGCGAGGTCGCTCTTGGTGAAGAGGGTGAGAATCGGTCGGTCCCCGGCCATGCGTGTGAGCAGCGGATTGCGACTGGATCTCGGCAGCCGAGCGTCGACGAGCTCGATCACGACATCCGTCTTCTCGAGCGCCTTCGCGATCTCGCGACGCGCACGGTTCATGTGACCGGGAAACCAGTTGATCGCCATCGCATCGACGATAGCGATCCGCACCTGTCGCAGGTTATTCTCCGCGCCGCGGCCTATAGGGGGGACGGCGATGGCGAGCGAATCGATCCGGCGCATGCTCGAGCGCGAGGTCGCGGGCGGCGAGGGCATCGTGCGCGGCTGGCTGCGCACGGTTCGCCACGCGAAGGGTGTCTCCTTTCTCGATGTCTCCGATGGCTCGTGCATGGACGGCATGCAGGTCGTAGCGAATCCCGAGACCCGCGGCTTCGAGGACGTCGTCCGCAAGCTGTCGACCGGCGCTTCCGTCGAAGCGCGCGGCGAGGTCGTGCAATCACCCGGCAAGGGCCAGCGCTTCGAGCTGCACGCGGAGGAGGTCATTCTCGTCGGCGAGGCGGGCGAGGACTATCCGCTCCAGAAGAAGCGACACAGCTTCGAGTTCCTCCGCACGATCGCCCATCTACGGCCGCGAACGAATACGATCGGCGCCGTATTGCGTGTCAGGAACGCGGCTTCGATGGCGATCCACGACTTCTTTCAGCGCGAGGATTTCCTCTATCTCCATACACCGGTCGTGACCGGCTCGGACGCCGAGGGTGCGGGCGAGATGTTTCGCGTCACGACGCTTCCGCTCGACGATCCCCCGCGTGACGAGCAGGGGCGGGTCGACGAATCGCGTGACTTCTTCGGACGGCCGACCTATCTCACGGTCTCGGGTCAGCTCGAGGCGGAGATCGGCGCGCTCGCGATGTCCCGGGTCTATACCTTCGGCCCGACCTTTCGTGCGGAGAACTCGAACACGGCGCGGCATCTGGCGGAGTTCTGGATGGTCGAGCCCGAGGCGGCCTTCTATTCGCTTTCGGATCTCGCCGATCTCGCAGAGCGATTCCTGAAGGCCGTCTTCCAGCAGGTCCTCGATCGCTGTGAGGACGACATGGCGTTTTTCGAGAAGCGAATCGAGAGCCAGGCGATCGAGCGCATGAAGACCGTGATCGAGAAGCCCTTCGAGCGGATTCCATATCGTGAGGCGATCGCAATTCTCGAGAAGTCGGGTGAGACGTTCGAGTTTCCCGTCGGCTTCGGTCTCGACCTGCAGAGCGAGCACGAGCGTTGGCTGACGGAGAAGCACGTCGGCTGCCCGGTCGTCGTGACCGATTGGCCCGCCTCGATCAAGGCCTTCTATATGTATCGCAACGACGACGAGGAAACGGTCGCCGCAATGGACGTGCTGGTCGGCGGCGTCGGGGAGATCATCGGCGGATCCCAGCGCGAGCACCGCGCGGCCGTGCTCGAGGCGACGATCCGATCCCAATCGCTCGATCCGGCCGACTACTGGTGGTACCTCGATCTGCGCCGCTTCGGGAGCGTTCCCCATGCGGGCTTCGGTCTGGGCTTCGAGCGGATCGTCCAGTTCATGACCGGCATGGCGAATATCCGCGACGTCGTGCCCTTCCCGCGAACGCCGGGCCAGGCCGAGTTCTGATCCGGCTCGCGCGGCGGGCACCTATTGGCCGTAGGTCTCCCGCGCCCAGCGGTCGAGAGCCTCGTTCATGCGCTCGAGCGCCGCGGCGGCGAAGCGCTCTTCGGATTCCAGTCGCGCGAGCTCGCAGCCGAGCTCGACCAGTCGCAGCAATCGACGTCGGCGACCGACGCGCGAGAGCGGCTCGCCCCGACGCGGTCCGGATGCGACCAGGAGATCGCCGTCGATGAATTGCCGCTCCAGTCGCTCGTGCTCCCGCGCGAGACGCGCGCGGCGCGATCGTACGCGGTTGAGGCGTCGCACGACGGCGTCGTATCGCTCCTCCGCGTCCGCGCTCACCGGATCGAACGGGGCGCTCAGCTCGACGACGCGATTCCCGGCTTCGTTCGCTTCGGGGGGCAGGGTCGACATCATCGGCTCCTCGCGCGTTGGCGTTCTTCTTCGAAATTCGGGCTCGGCGTCGTGTCGTCCTCAGAGCGGTGAGTACCCGGCGGCACGAGCAGGAACGTCGTGATCGCCTCGTCGGCGCTTCGATCTGCCTGCGTCGTCTGTCTAGTGAGTGACACCTGACGGTGTTTGCGTGGCCGCGAAACGGTCGGCGGTTCCCGATTTTCTCGTCCGATCAAGCGGCGCAGACGAAGTCGATCCCTTCGCGATAACCGAGGCCCGCGAGCATCGCGCGGATCTCACCACGCGGTTTCGGACCAGCGACCGAGACCACGAGCGAGCCGATCGGCTCGTCCGCGAGGTCTTCCGGCGCGACGACCGGGACCTCGCCGATCGATTTTCCGATTCGACGCGGGTGGACGTCGACGATCAGTCGCGGCTCTCTTCGATGGGCGGACAATGCGCGTCGCAGAGCACGTCCGGTATGCCCGTGCCCCCAGAGCACGTAGCGGTCGCGATCGGCCAGGAAGTCGCGGCTCAAATGCCACGCACGACAATCGGTGAATCGCGCGAGGGCATACCGCTCGTCTCGTCTCGAGAGACGTGACGGACCATCACGCCAGCCGAGCAGGCGCTGCGGGACCATCCCGACACAGGGGCCCGCGCGCAGCAGTCGCAACACCAGGTCGTAGTCTTCGGGCCAACCGCGGTCGCGATAGCCGAGCGACGCGACGGCTTCGCGCCGGATCGCGAGGGTGGGGTGGGCGACCGGGCATTCGACGAACCGCTCTCGCCAGACCGATTCCGCATCGACGAGCGAGTGAAGCCAGGCCTCGTAGCGGTGTCGTCCGGCCCGCATGTCAGCGCGCGGGAAGATACGCGGATGACAGCCGACGGCGCGCCACTCGGCGTGCCGGTCGAGGGCCTCGCATTGGCGCGCCAGGCGGTCGCGATGCATCCAGTCGTCGGCGTCCATGCGGGCGACGATCGCTGCTCGGCAGCGCGCGAGACCCGCATTCAAGCTGGCGACGATTCCTCGGTGGGCACAGCGCGTGACGCGAAACCGTTCGTCCCGATCGGCAAAGGCGCGGGCGATGCGTGGCGAGTCGTCGCACGAGCCGTCGTCGACGACGATGCACTCCCAATCGGTCTCCGTCTGACGGCGCACGCTGTCGAGCGCCGTGGCGAGCGTGTCCTGGGCGTTCCAGACGGGGATCAAGACGGAGACGCGCGGCTTCATGGGGAGGGGGCTCGCATGCAGGCCGGTCGGGCGGCCGGGTCGCGCCGAGGGATCATTCGTACGCCGAGATGGCGAAGATCGGACTCGACCAGGCTACGCCACCGTCGCGTTGTCGCATCCGCACGTAGTGGAATTCCCCGACAGCGAGCGCCGGAATCTCGCGTTCGAGCCGATAGCTGAGCTCGCCTGTGGCCTCGAGCGTCACAAGGCGTCCGGTTCGGATCAGGTCGACCGCCTCGAGTGGTGCCGTCGCTTCGAAGTGAATCGTCAGCCGTTGCGTCCGCACGTCCCCTGCGTCGGTCGCCTCGACGGGTGATCGACCGCCCATCGGCACGTCGTCGATCCAGACCTCGAGCCAGGGTCGGATCCCGTTCGTCGCGAACGTGTGGCGTCTTCGCATCGCCGCGAGCAGTGCGCCCCGCTCGAGCGCCGATGTGAAGATTCCGGCCAGACCGCCGCGCCCGCTCGCGAGCTGCGCGAGTCCGGGATGGCCGTCGTGGGAATCCCCGCTCCCCACGAATCCCAGCCGGTAGCCGCCGAGCAACGCGTCGCGCAGGAAGTAGCCGGGGATGCCGCCACGGATCGAGCCGGGTGAATCGCTCGCTTCACTCGAGCCGTGGACGGAGGCGATCTCCGTGAGGGGCTCGAGTACAGGATCGGGGGGAAAGGCCCAATTCGTCGCGATCGGTTCGCCGGCCGAGTGGTGGGCGAAGGTGAGCGCGGGCTGTCCGCGCAGGGCCGCCCAGAGCGCGTCGGGACTGTCGGTCGCGGGATCGACCGAAGAGTAGATGGGTGCGGGGCTCGCGGGCGGGCCGAAATAGAGCACGTGTCGATGGCCGTGCAGCCAGCTCGTCCACTCGAATCCGGGCAGGGTCACGAAACGTCCCGGATCCTCGAAGCGATCGGCGGTCGCGTGCAGCGCGTTCGCGACGGCCGGGTCCTCGTCGATCGGGCGCGGGCCCCAGTGGTCGTGATCGGTGAGGGCAATGACCTGGAGTCCGGCGACGTCGCGGGCATAGAGGAAATAATCCTCGGCCGTACCGGTTCCGTCCGAGCGTCCCGAATGTCCGTGCAGGTCGCCCCAGACCAGGCGGGGGCCTTCGTCTCGTACGACGATCGGCGCGACCTCGGCCGCGAGACCCTCGAGTGCGCCACGCCCGCGGACCTGCAGGCGCAATACGCCTTCCTCGCTTGGCGCGACGAGTGAGACGCGGTGGCTGCCTTCGGAGTGCGGCAGCGGGTCGAAGGGCGGAAGATCGATCGACGCCTGGCCAGCCGCGGTCGGCGTGACGCCTGGCCAGGCGAGAGGCGATTCGGGTGTGCTCGTGATCTCGAAGTGCGCCGAAGAGAGTCCGTCGGAGCCGATTGCCGGCTCGGGCCAGGCCGCGCGGTTTCCGACCCCGTCGACGAATGCGAAGACCAGCTCGAAGGGAGCACTGCTCGCGATCTGTGCTGGACCGTGCGCGAGCAATTTCACGCCCGGACCTCCGCCGATCGCGACGTGAGGTCCCGACTCGATCCAGCTTCGGAAGCCGTCGCCGTCGGCGTCGACCGCGATCAGGATCTCGGCCTGCGCGTCGGCATAACGGTCGACCCGCGCCCCCGGCGGCCCGGCGCCGTAGACGAAGTCGACCTGCTCGCCGGGTGCGAGGTCGCGATCGCGCACGACGAAGCTCGCGCCGATCCCGGTCGCTTCGAGTCGAACGCCGACGGCTCTCGCCACCGCCGTCGTATAGCCGGGCGCGTCCGGATCCTGCGTCTGCGCGGCATCCCAGTACCAGAAGGGGTCCTCCATGAGGAAGAGGCTGCCGCCCTGCTGCACGCCATGCGGACCCACCTCGAAACGGATCGAGAGGCGCGCGTGCGAGGACGCGCGGAGTCGCTCGCGCGGCCCGAGCTCGTGCGGCTCGCCCTCTCGATCGATCACGCCGACGGACTCGAGCCAGGCGCGTCCGCCGCCATCGCCCGGATGGACGGGCGCCTCCGCTTCGGCGAGTGCCGTGAAGTGGGCCTCGAGCTCGGCATTCGGTGACAGCAGGGGGTGTCGCTCCGACCAGTCTGCAGGCACCTCGAACCAGGGCGCCGCCGGAAGGATCGGGCCATCGTCGGAGGACGCGATCGGGGAATCCCTCCGCCGATCGGATCCGGCTTCGTCCCCATCGCAGGCGACACCCTGAACGCAGACGGCGACGAGAATCAGCAGCCATGTCGTCGGAGCTTTCCGATCGGAGCGGAATCCCGGGCCCGCGCTGGCGTCGAAGCCCGTTGCAGCCCGTCTCGAGGCGCGGCCGCCGCTTGGCGACCGCATGGCTCGCGCGTCCAGCGAATCGAAAGGGGAATCGCGCGTAGGACCGGGTGTTTGGCGCGGGGAGATTCGTCCTAAGGCGAGGCCGTGCGTCGGCCGTTGTACGAGAGAGCCGCGAAGGCGAGCGTTCGTCCGCTCGCCTGTCCGGAGCGACCGGATCCGAAGGGGGAGTTGCTCGTCTTGGGTTGGTTCCAGAAAACGCCGATCGTCAGTCTGCTCTTCGTCGTCGCGCTCGTCGCCGTTCCGATGCGACTCGCGGAGGATCGAGCGGGCGATCTCGCACGCTTCGACAATCTGCGCGCCGAGGCGCGGCAATACCTGGTACGAAATCCGACCCTCTTCGTGGATTCGCTCGGCGCGTTGATGCTCGAGCCTGGCTGGCTTGCCGACATGCGAGCCGCCGCGGCCGCCCGCGCGGCCGACGGCGATCTCCCGGTCGAATTGCCGCCGCGCCTGCTCGCGCGCTCGCAGGCGCGCCTCGACGGCATGCTCGAAGAGGCCTACGCGGCACGCATGAAGTCGGACCCCGCCTGGCGGCACGGCGTGCTCGATGCGCAATCGCCGGCGCGCAACTATCTCGCGCACGCCTTCGTTCCCGGGCAGGCGGCGTGGGCCGGAATCGCTCTCGGAATCGCCGTGCTGCTGCTGGCGGGCGCACCGCTCGAACGCACCTGGGGCTCCTGGGTCTTCGGGTTGTTCGCGCTCGCCGCCTTACCGACGACGGCCACCGCCTACCGGATCCTCGACGCTTCGAGCGGCGTGCCCTGGAGTGGCTGCGCCGGTCTCGCCGGCGCCGTGCTGGGAGCCTACTTCATTCGCGGACTGGGCGGGCATTTCCTGCTTCCGGCCTGGATCCTGCTGCCCGTCTGGCTCGCGGTCGAAGCGTTCGTCGTTCGCGATTTCTGGATCGACGATCTGGGATCGCTTCCCTGGGCGACCGTGTTCGCTTCGATCGGCTTCGGTGCCGCTTGCGCAGGTGCGCTTCGGCTGATGAACGTCGAGGCACGCTTCGATGCAATGGCCGCGAGTCGTCGCGGAAGCCCGACGAATCCGGTCGTCGCGCGAGCGGCACGTCTTCGTTCCGACGGAGATCCCTACCAGGCCTTCGACCTGATGCAGGCCGCTTGGCGGGACGATCCCGGCGACGAAGACGTCTGCGAAGCGTTCTTCTCGATCGCCGTCGAGGTGGGTCAGCCCGGCGCGGCGGCGTCGGCGATCCTGCCCAGTCTGCGAAACGCGCTCAAGAAGGGCGACGTACGACGAGCGATCGACTACTGGTTCCCGCTCGCATCGAAGCGCTGCGAGGTCGCGCTCGAGGCCACGGCGGCGGTTCGCCTTGGAGAAGCGCTTCTCGACGCCGGGCACCCGGACGAGGCGCTCTTCTCGCTTCGGACGGCGCTCGACGCGGGCGTCTCCTCGGCCCACGCGGCGCGAATCGTCAACATCGCTCGCGACCTCGACGAAGCGATCACGCGCGAAGCCGCGGGCATCGCGCTCGGCGATCCCACGCTCGACCCGGCGATTCGCGCGCAGATCGCGCCCGTCGTCGCGGGTGTCGAGGATCGCGAGGACTGGACCTCGGACGCGGAGCCGATTCCCGAGTCGCGTTCGCAGCTCGATCGGCGTGTTCATGCCGAGCATCAGGTCGTCGAGACGACGGCATTTCCGGTCGACTCCGATGCCGATCTGGCGCTCGATGCGCCTTCCGCGACCTCGATCGGTCTCGACGTGACGCCGTCGGCACGCGAAGCCGACTTCGCGTCGAACGAGCGGGCGCTCGAAGACCAGTCGCTCGACGGTCGCGCGCTTTCCGAAGAACATCTCGCGGGCTCCGGACAGGCACAGACGGGTAGCCAGGAGATGGCTCAATCTGGAGACGTTCTCTCGCATTGGACCGACTCGACGACTGCGGACGACGTGGATCTCGAGGCGCTCGGCGAAGATCTCGATGCGGATCTGCTGGAAGAAGCGCTGCTCGAGCCCGCCGATCTCGAAGATCCGGATTTCGTGCTCGGCTCGAGCGTAGGAGCGACGAATTCCGGCTGGTCGGATCCCGCGGAGGCAGAGACCGACACGGATCTGACCCCGATCATGGATTCGACCGACGAGTCGACCAGTCCGATGTCGGACGCGGACCCGACGGATGCGGCGGGTGGAGAAGACGCGGTCGCCTTCGATCGGCAGACGGTCTTTCTCGACCCACAGGCGATCGATTCGCCCTTGCCCGAGGTCGACCGGACGGAGCTGGCCTTGCGCCCGCTCAAGGCGCTCGATGCGGTTCCGATCCAGGCGACCGAGGAGTGGATCGACATCGACGTCGACGGTCGCGGCAAGTCCAAGCTGCCCTATGCACGGATCGAGGCCATCGCACTCGCGGCCGTCGAAGGTCTCGACAGTCGACCCGTGCTCGTACTCGATTTTCTGCTGAACTGGTCCGACGACATCGCAGCGCCACTCAAGTCGATCCGTTTTCGAAGCAATCGCTTCGATCCGCGTCGCTTCGCGCCGGATGCTCCGAACGCGCTCGATGCGCTGACGGCGTGGGTCGCCGAGATCGAACGTCATTCCGGTGCGAGCTGTCTGCCATCGCGAGGACTGCTCGAAGGTCGCTTCGAACAATTCGGATCGCTCGCCGACTACGAGCGGAACGTATTGTCGGCCGAGGCGAGCCGCGGCGCCTGATCGGTCGGGCCCCGATCGTCCGGACCCCGCCGCCTCACGAGTCGACCCCTCGACTCAGTCGAAGATCGTGCGATCGACGTCCACCCCGATCGGACAGTGATCGGACCCTTCCGTGTCGGGCTCGATGAACGCGTTGCGCACGAAGCGCATGGCGGACGGCGACGCGAGGATGTAGTCGATCCGCCAGCCGACGTTGCGCGCCCGGACGCCGAAGCGTTGGCTCCACCACGAGTAGTGACCGCCGCCCGGCTCGAAGGCGCGGAACGTATCGATCCAGCCCGCCTCGATCCAACGATCGAGCTCGGCACACTCGACGGGGAGGAAGCCCGACGTCTTGCGGTTGTCTTTGGGGCGGGCGAGATCGATCTCCTTGTGAGCCGTGTTGTAGTCGCCCATCACGAGCACTCGGTAGCCGCCGCGGCGCCAGCGTTCGACGCGCTCGAAGAGCGCTCGGTACCAATCGAGCTTGAAGGGCACTCGGTCGTTGCTGCGATCCTTGCCCGATCCATTCGGGAAATAGCCGTTCACGACGACGAGTCGGCCGAACCGCGCGATCTGGAGTCGGCCTTCGCTGTCGAAGCGATCTTCGCCGAGCGAGACGTCGAGCCGATCGGGCTTGCGGCGCGAGAGCAGGCCGACGCCGGAATATCCCTTGCGTTCGGCGGCGACCCAGTGGTGTCGGTAGTCGTCGATCGCGCGAATCTCGTCCGGAATGGCGTCCTCGTGCGCGCGCACCTCCTGGAGTCCGATGATCTCCGCGGCGGAGCGGCGGATCCAACGATCGAGCCCCTTGCGTGTGGCGGCTCGGATGCCGTTCACGTTCCACGAGTAGATTCTCGCCGTGCCCGTGGCGGGGCGTTGGACGGCTGGCCTGGTGCTCTTGGCAGGCATCGCGTCAGGTCGTTTCCCGCAGATAGGTGTAGTCGCCGAGCCCTTCCTCGTAGCGGCGACGAAGCAATGCGGATTCCTCCAGGCTGATACGGCCTTCGCGCAGGGCGCGTTCGATCGTACGCCGCACGCGTTCGGCGAGACTCCGCTTGTCGTATTGCACGTAGGCGAGCACCTGTTCGACGGCGTCGCCCTCGACGAAATGTTCGATCGAGTAGCCGCGTCTCGGATCCGCCTCGGGATCGAGTCGCACGTGGACGGCGTCGGTGTCGCCGAAGAGGTTGTGCAGGTCGCCGAGGATCTCCTGGTAGGCGCCGACGAGGAAGACGGCGAGAAAATACGGAGCCCCGTTCCAGGGGTGGAGACGCAGGGTCGGTTGGTCTTCATCCTCGCCGATGAAACGGTCGATTCGCCCGTCGGAATCGCAAGTGAGGTCGACGACGACGCCGTGGCGGGTCGGCTCTTCGTCGAGCCGATGGATCGGCATGACGGGGAAGACCTGCTTGACGGCCCAGGCATCCGGGGCGGATTGGAAGACAGAGAAGTTCCCGAAATAGGTGTCGGTCAGGAGCTTGCGCAGATCCTCGAACTCCTCGGGCTGCTCGCCGAGCTGTGACAGGATCTCTCCGATCCGTACGCAGCCGGCGTGAAAGAGCCGTTCGGATTTCGCGCGACCGGCGAGATCGAGATAGCCGAGGGAAAAGAGCGAAGCTGCCTCGTCGCGGCCATGGACGAGATCGTGATAGCGTTCCGCGAGGCTCTCGGGATCGATCATCTCGACCGCCTCACGCAAGGAATGGATCACCGCGTGGTCGGCGTCGTCGCAGGCTTCGAGATCCGCGTGGGAGCGGGCTGCGCGCGGGTCGCGGTTCACGCCGATCACGTCGAAGACGAGCACCGACTGGTGGGCGACCATGGCCCGTCCGCTCTCGGTGACGATGTCGGGGGCGGGAATGCCGGCTTCGCTACAGGCCTGTTCGGCTGCGAAGACGACGTCGTTCGCGTATTCCTGGAGCGAGTAGTTCATCGAGGACGGGTCGTCCGTGCCCGCGCCGACGTAGTCGACGCCGAGTCCGCCGCCGACGTCGAGCATCCGGAGCGAGGTCGCGCCGAGCTCGTACAGACCGACGTAGATTCGCGTCGCCTCCCGCAACGCTTCCTTGTGGGCGCGAATCGTCGTGATCTGCGAGCCGATATGGAAATGCAGCAACTCGACGCAATCGAGTAGCTCGGCCTGACGCAGTCTTTCGATCGCACGGACCAGCTCGTCCGCGCTGAGACCGAATTTCGAGTGGTTGCCGGACGATTCGACCCAGCGTCCCGCTCCCACCGTCGATAGTCGCGCCCGCAAACCGATATGCGGGCGGATCGAGAGGTCGGTCGCAGCGCGCACGATCAGGTCGAGCTCGGAGTAGCGATCGACGACGATGATCGGCGTGCGACCGAGACGCTGGGCCAGGAGCGCCGTCTCGACGTAGGCGCGGTCCTTGTAGCCGTTGCAGACGAGCAGCGCGTCTTTCGTGTCGAGCAGGGCCAAAGCGATCAGCAGCTCCGGCTTGCTCCCCGCTTCGAGTCCGACGCCGTAGGGTGCGCCGAATTCGACGATCTCCTCGACGACGTGGGCCTGTTGATTCACCTTGATCGGGTAGACGCCGCGCCAGCTTCCCGCGTAGTCGTTCTCCTCGACGGCGCGTGCGAAGCATTCGGATAGCTCTTCGATTCGTGAGGCGAGGATATCCGAAAAGCGAATCAGCATCGGTCGACGCAGACCACGACGTTCGAGCTCGCCGACCAGGCGAGGTAGATCGATCGCGACGTCGTCGCGTCGCTGGATGCCGGCCGTCGATCCGGCCGGCGCAGGCTCGCGTGCGAGACTGGCCATGCGACGCGGGTGGACGACCAGGTTGCCGGTGGGTGAAACGGAAAAGAACCCGGCCCCCCAATCGGGGACGCGATAGAGATCCGCACTCTGTTGTGGCGTCCACTCGGACATTGCAGGCTCCGAATCCGCTGGTGGCGAACGGCGCGTCGCTCTACACGATCGGCTACGGGTCGTCGGCCAGGGGTTATAGCGCCTCGCCGCCCGCCTCTTCGAGCGGTTCTTCGTGCTCTTCCTTTCGGGCGAGGTCGCGGACCTTGACGACACCGCGGGCCCGCTCGTCTTCGCCGATCAGGAAGACCCGCTCGGCGCCCGCCTTGTCGGCGTCGCCGAGCACCCGCTTCAACTTCGAGTGGCCGAGACAGAGCTCGACGCGGCGGCCTCTGCGGCGTAATCGCTCCGCGACCGAGATCGCTGCGGTCTTTTCGTCCGGTCCGAAGGCGTAGACGACGTCCTGGACCTCGCGCCCGAGCTCGGGCCAGAGGCCCTCGTCCTCGAGCAGCTCGCCGATCACGACGTCGCCGAAGCCGAAGCCGGCGGCCGGAACGGGCCTGCCGCCGAGCGTCTCGGCGAGCCGGTCGTAGCGACCGCCCCCGGCGATCGCGCGGAGGGTGCCGCCGGCGTCGAAGGCCTCGAAGACGATACCGGTGTAGTAGGCGAGACCGCGCACGACGGAGGCGTCGAAGGGCACCCGATCCGCGATTCCGTAGGCGTCCAGCAGCGTGTAGAGGCGTCGCAGGTCGGCGATTGCGGCCGAATCCTTCGCGGCGTGACGCGCGGCATCGTCGAGGGTCCGAGCGGCCAGGATCTCGAGCACGCGCTCCGCTTCGCCCTTCGAGAGCGCGACGGCACCCGCTTCGTCGCAGAGCAGATCGGTCACGGCCTCGGGCCCGATCTTGTCCAGCTTGTCGATCACCACGCAGAGCGGCTCGAAGACGGTCGGTCGCGAGGCGAGCACGCCCTCCCGCAGCGATTCCTCGAGGAGTGCGCGGCTGTTCAACCGAACCTTGACCTTGTCGGCCGCGAGCCCGACCCGCCGGACGAGCGTCAAGATGGCCGAGAGCAGCTCCGCCTCCGCCTCGACACCCGGCTCACCCCAGATGTCCATGTTCCACTGGAAATGCTCGCGCTTGCGGCCCCGGGTCATGCGTTCGTAACGCCAGTTCTGGGTGACCGTGAACCAGCGGATCGGAAAGCGCATGGCGCCCTGGCGGGCGATGACCATGCGCGCGATCGACGGCGTCATCTCGGCGCGCAGCGCGAGCTCGCGATCGTGCAACGTGAAGTGGTAGAGCTGGTCGACGATCTCCTCGCCGGCCTTGCGCCGGAAGAGATCGAGGTGTTCGACCATCGGAGCGTCCACCTCTTCGAAGCCGAAGGCGGCCGCCGTCTCGCGAAAATGCGCGAAGAGCCAGTTGCGCCGGCGCATGTCGCTGGGGTAGAAGTCTCTTGTGCCCCGCGGGGGCTTCAAGGCCATCGAGTCGACCGACCCCTTCGAGGCGTCGCCAGCCGGGCTCGTCGCTCGCCGCCCCGATTTCGCGGCTGCGCTCCGACTCGTCGCCTTGCCCTCGCGTCCCTGGCCCACGCGCGTCCCCTCGCAGCTCGCAGCGACCCCATCCATCGCGACGCCGCGTCGCGCGCTAGTGGATACCACGCCTGCGCACGGATGCGCGGGTTCGCGCGGGATTGCTACAAACCCGCCGTTCGACGTCGAGGGCGAAGCCCAGAAACTCATAGAGGAACGACATTCATGCAGTCGGCCACGCGACCCGTCTCGAGAACGCTCTCGTCGGCGAAGCGAACCCATGGCACGCGCCTCATCACCTTCCGGCTGGCGCTCCTCGCGCCCCTGGCGGTCGCTGTCGGTTGCGGTGACTCCGGGGGGTCCCCGAACGCGGGCAGCTCGGACCAGGCCGGTGCGCGAAGCGAGGCGGCGGCGGCCGCGCAGGCGGCCGCGCGCAAGCCCGCGAACCGCGTTCCCGAGCTCCCGGACGACCTCGATCGTGCACTGGTGCTGGGCCTCTCGGCCTTCCCGCCTACCGAGCCCGGTGACACGAGCCCTCCGGTCCCGCTCCCGGCCGAGCTCGAGTTCATCACGCGCCGTGGCGGCGAGTGGACGACGACGACGCTTCTGGATCCAGACAGCAACGTCTTTCACAAGGCGATGGCCTACGGCATGCCGGATGGGTCGACGGTTCTGTTGACGGGGGCAGGCGAGAAGGCGCTGCTCAAGATCTGGCGCAAGCAGAACGGGAAGCTCGTGCCGCAGACGCTCTGGGAGAAGGATTTCGGCGGCCGCTTCTCACGCATGCGCGACCTCGAAGTCGGCGACGTCGACGGCGACGGGACGAACGTGATCGCCGTAGCGACGCATGATCAGGGCGTCGTCGCCGTCGTGCGGCCCAAGGGCGACGGCTTCGAAGTCGAAGAGCTCGACCGCGAGAAGGACACCTTCGTCCACGAGATCGAGCTCGGCGACGTCGACGGTGACGGTGCACTCGAGATCTACGCGACGCCTTCGGAGCCGAACCGCCTCGACGGCTCGCACCAATCGGGGGTCGTCGTCCGCTACGTGCCGAGCAAGGGCGAGGGGCGTGTCGTCGTCGCGGACCTGGGCGACCGGCACGCGAAGGAGATCCTCGTCCACGACATCGACGGTGACGGCAAGGACGAGCTCTACGTGATCGTCGAAGGGCAGAAGAGCGAAGACGGTCGGGGGCTCGCGCATCGCACCGAGGTCTGGCGCTACGAAGCCGACACACCCGCGGATGGGGGCGTCGTGATCGCCGAGCTCGACGATCGGCTCGGCCGTTTCCTCACACCGAGCGACCTCGACGGGGACGGGCGCAAGGAAATCGTCGCTGCGCTCTTTCAGAAGGGCGTCTGGTGGCTCCGCCCGGGTGAGGATCCGACGAAGCCGTGGCGCAAGAAGGCGATCGATCGGCGCTCGAGCAGCTTCGAGCACGCAGCGATCGCAACCGATCTCGATGGTGACGGACTCGAAGAGCTCTATGTGGCGAGTGACAAGGACAAGGCGCTGCGGCGTTATGTCTGGAACGGGAGGCGACTGGTGAAGGACGAGATCTACGTGCGCAAGGACGATCGCTCGATCCTGACCTGGAACATCATGCCGATCCCCGTCTCGCTCGTGGCGGAATAGCACGGCAGCCGCGGCTCGGCGCGACGGGATGCCGCCGCATCTCTTCGCGCGCGGACTTCTCTTCGCCCCCGCGCTCGTCGCCACGCTCGCGCTCTGCGATTTCGCGCGCAACGCCGAGCGGGCGAGCCGCGACGGGCCGATCGGCGTCCTCCTCCTGCTCGGGGCGGTCACGGTCGCGCTCGGAGGCCGGCTGGCATTCGTCGCGACCCGGAAACCGGTTCCGTCGAAGGCCGTTGCACGTCTACGTCCGGCGCCAGCGTTGGTGCTGGTGGCAGGCGCGTCGCTCCTCGCCGTCGCTCTCACGGCGCTCGCAGAATATCTCGGTTGGATCGGACCGAATCGGGTCGCGCTTCGCGGCTGTGCCGCGCTCCTCGGTGCACTCGTCGGGGCGTTTTGGCTCTGGGGTGTTTGGCGCGGACGCTTCGCGTCGACGGCGTTTCGTCGCGCAGGTGCAACGGTCGCGAGCGCTTTCCTCGCGCTCTCGTCGGTCGAGCTGGGGCTCGTCCTGCTCGCGGGCTCGAGCGGCTCGCCACTCTTTCTGACGGAAGGCGGTGCGCGTGTCACGCTCGCCCGGCATCGTCCCCCGGCCCACTCTCTGCACCGCGGTACCCGGCTGAACTCCGGCGGCTACCTCGATGACGAATTCGTGCCGAGCAGCTCGTCGGTCGAGGTCGTCGCCGTACTCGCTGATTCGTTCGGTCTGGGAATCGTGCCTCGACGCGAGAATTTCGTGCAGGTCGCCGAGACCGCCCTGGCCGATGGGCGTGACGTCGCCGCGCGTCGCGTCGCGCTCCACAATTTCGGGGTGCCGGCGATCGGGCTCCCGGAATACGCTTCGATCCTCGAAACCGAGGCTCGACCGCTCGGGCCCGTCGTCGCCGTCGTCTGTCTCTTTCCATCGAACGATCTCGCGAGCACCCGGCGCGAGCGGCGCCATCGCGCGAGCCTGTCGCGCTGGCTGGTGACGGATGTCGTTCTACGCGCGGCAACGTGGCTGCGCGAGAGCGCGCGCGGGCGGTCTACCGATTCGTTCGATTCGGCGCCTCCGTCTCCACGAGCCGTCTCACCAGAGCGAGAGCCGTCGAATTCCGAAGCCCCGACGTTCTCCGAGTCCGCCTATCTCCGGATCGAGTTGGCGCGTCTGCGGGGACTCGATCCCGCCTGGCCCGGCATCCGGCGTCGGGTCGACCGTACGATCACATGGCTGGAGCGCATGCAAAGGCGATCGGCTGTACCAGTGCGAGTCATATTGATCCCGGACGAATTCCAGGTCTCGGACGCGCTGCACGAAGCGCTCGTCGCCGCGGATCACGAGGTCGGCTCGATCGATCGAAACGCGGTCTATCGTCAGCTAGCCACACGCCTCGCTTCCGCCGGCTTTCGCGTGCTCGATCTGCTTCCGGCTCTGCGTGAGGCGGAGCGGAATGGACGTACCTATCACCCGCGCGACACCCATTGGAATGCCCACGGCAATCGCGTCGCCGGGCGCGCGCTCGCTTCCTTTCTCGCGAGTGACCCGGCGCTCTCCGCGGCGACGGATTTCGTCGTGACCGAAGAGAGCGACTGAGCGTCGTACCGATTTCGGCCGAGCGGGAGATCAGCTTCTGGCTTCCCGCGCCAGGCGCAGCATCGCCCGGGTCGCGATCTCGATACACGCCGTGATGTTGCGATCCAGATCGATCTGCGACGGACCGGGCCAGGGCGCCTTGTCGGAGACGACGCAGATCGCGCCCGCGCGGAATCCGAAGAGCCCGGCGAGCGTGAGCAGGATTCCCGCCTCCATCTCGCAGTTGAGCACGCGCGCCTGTTGCATGTCGCGGATTCGTGCGGGCAGGTGGCTCGGCCAGTAGCCTCCGACGGACATGCTCTCGAGCTCGCCGCGTGGGCCAGCGATCGCGTTGCGCGCATAGAACGCGTCGAGCGACCAGGTGATGCCGGATCGCGCACGGACGCCCGCCTGCTCGGCCTCTTCGACGAGCGCGGCGACGATTCGCCAGTCTGCGACCGCCGGGTATTCGGGCGTCACGTAGCTGCGGCTCGTGCCGTCGTCCCGAACGCAGCCCGTCGTGATCGCGAGATCGCCGATTTCGAGCGCGGGGTCGAGGCCGCCGGAGTTGCCGATGCGCAGGATCGTGTGGGCGCCGAGCTTGACGAGCTCCTCGACGAGCACGGCGGTTCCGGGCGCGCCGATGCCATGCGAGGCGGCCGAGAGCGGGACGCCATCCTTCTCGCCCGTCACGATCGTGTATTCGCGCACGCGACGTTCGAATCGGCGCGAATCCCAGTCGGCCGTGATGCGATCGATTCGGGCGGGATCGCCGCAGACGAAGACGTGGGATGCGATGTCCTCTGCGCGGCAGCCGGTGATCGGTTGGGCGTCACTCACGCCGGGACTGTATCGGAATCCGGCCTGAATCGAGGCATACTGTCGGGTCAGAGCGTTTCGGAGCAGGATTCGGAGGTCACCAGGAGAGCATGCGGCGTCGCTCGATAGGAGGTCCGCTCGCGATCGGGATCGTCTCGATGGTGCTCGTGCTCGCGCTCGCGGTCGGCTGGCAGATCCTCGTCTGGCGCGACCGAGCGATCGCCTCGCAAGGCCTGTCGACCCTGGACGCGATCCTCTTCGTGCTCGGATCGGTCTTCTTTCTCTTCGTGTTCGCAGGCCTGGTCTGGCTCTGTGTCAAGCTCGTGCTCGAGATGCGGCTCAGCCAGACCCAGCGGGCCTTTCTGGACGCCGTGACGCACGAGTTGAAGACGCCGCTCGCCTCTTTCCGACTCGGACTCGAGACGATCGATCGCCACGAGCTCGAGCCCGACGCACGGCGCGAGTTCCTCGGTCGCATGGGCGAGGATCTCGACCGACTCGAGTACACGGTCACCCAGGTGCTGGCAGCCGCACGAGCCGAGGAGACACCCCCTCGCGAGCGGACGACCGCCGCCGTCGAGCTGCAGGCTCTCCTACGCGACCAGGTCACGGAGCTTCGCGAGCGCCACGGACTTCTCGACGGGTCGGTGTCGGTCGCTCGGACGCGACCCCTTCGCGTGCGGGGTGATGCCGCCGAGCTCGGAGTCGTGTTCAGGAACCTGCTCGAGAACGCGGTCAAGTACTCCGATGCGCCGGTCGAAATCCGCGTTGCGATCGAAGAGGTGAGTGACGGGCGTGTCCGTGTCGAGATCGCCGATCGGGGCATCGGGATCGCAAAGCAGGAGCTCGGTCGGATATTCAACCGCTTCTATCGGGCGGGACGCGATGTCCAGCGTCAGGTGTCCGGGCTCGGGCTCGGACTCTTCGTCGTGCGCGCGCTGTTGCGCAAACACGGTGCGCAGATCGTCGCACTCTCGGAGGGCTCGGGTCGGGGAAGTCGTTTCGTCGTGACGCTGAGGCCGGCATGAGCGGCTCGGCGACGGCTCGTGCGGACCGGGGCGCGGCGGAGAGAGAGCAGGGCGGCCGGAGCGAGTCGCGCGAGGGGGCGAGTCGGGTTCTGATCGTCGAAGACGAGGCGCATATCGCCGACGGGATTCGCTTCAATCTCGAGCAGGAGGGGTTCGATGTCGTGATTGCCGGTGACGGGCGGAACGCGCTCGAGCACCTCGTTCCGGGTGAGGCGGCACCCTTCGACCTCGTGATCCTCGATCTCATGTTGCCGGAGATGAGCGGCTTCGAGGTCGCTCGGCGGATCCGCGCCTCCGGAAATTTCGTCGCGATCCTTATGTTGACGGCGAAGGACGATCCCGCCGATATCGTGCGCGGAATCGAGGAGGGCGCGGACGACTACCTGACCAAGCCGTTCCGCCTCGAAGAGCTGCTCGCGCGGGTCCGGGGGTTGCTTCGGCGCCGTCGATGGGATGGCGTCGTCTCGCAGAGCGAGCCGCAGCCGGAGGTGCGGGTCGGACGATCGGTCATTCGATTCGACCGATTCTCGATCGAGACACCCGAAGATACCGTGACGCTCACCACGCGCGAGGTTGGTCTGTTGCGCGCACTGGTCGACCGGGAAGGCGAGACCGTGACACGCGGTGAGCTGCTCGAAGAGGTCTGGGGATTGCGCCCCGATACGAAGACCCGCGTCATCGACAGCTTCATCGTCCGGCTGCGAAAATACCTGGAACGAAATCCGAGCAAGCCGGAACACATCGTGTCGGTCCGCGGTCGAGGTTACCGGTTCGAGCGCTGACGCGCGGCGCGATCGTCGTCGCAACGACATCCATTTGGACTTGTGTTCTGGTATCGGATCGTGCCACCCTTCCCCGCATGAGTTCGCTCCGTATGCACGTGCATCCGATCCTCGGCGAGCCGACGTTGCTGTTGGCTTTCGAGGGTTGGAACGACGCCTGCGAGTCCGCCACCTCGGCGATTCGTTTCGTGAACTCGACGCTTCGTGGTGTGCCGCTCGCCGACATCGACCCGGATGATTTCTACGATTTCACGGTTCGGCGACCGCAAGTGGAGTATCAGGCCGGTCGCTCCGGGCCGATCGCCTGGCCGTCGAACGACTTCCGCTACGGCGTGACCGAGGAAGGACTCGAGCTGATCACGGGCATCGGGATCGAGCCCCACATGCGTTGGCGTCGCTATTGCGAAGCGATCGTCGAGCTGGCCGTCGACATGGGTGTCCAGCGCTGCTTGATCCTCGGCGCCTATCTCGCCGACGTCGTCTACTCGCAGCCGGTCGTCGTGACCGGCTTCGCGAGCGACCCGACGCTGCTCGAACGATTCGAGATCGAGCCGACGACCTACGAGGGTCCGACCGGCATCGTCGGCGTGCTGGGGAACGCGCTCGGGGAAGAGGGCGTCGAGCTGCTGTCGCTCTGGGCCGGATTGCCGCACTACATCAGCGCGTCACCCAATCCGCGCGGCACACTCGCGTTGCTGCGCAAGGTCTCGCAATACCTCGAGGTGCCGTTCGATCTCTTGCAGGTCAAGTCGGATGCACTCCGCTTCGAGGAAGAGATCTCGAAGGTCGTCGCCTCCGACGAAGAGCTCTCCGACTACGTGAAGGAGCTCAAGCGTCGCGAGTTCGCGCAATAGGCGCGGCGACGAAGGCCCTCACGCGAGCTCGACCGATTGATCGATCAGCATGATCGGAATGCCGTCGTCGATGATGTAGAGGATGCGACCGTCTTCGCGCAGCAATCCCTCGGCGATCGGCTCCTTGATGACGTCGCCACCACGATTGCGCAGGCGGCCCGCCTCGATCTCTCGGTTGAGCGGCTCGAGCACGTCCGCGGAGGCGAGCGCCAGCGGTTGTCGGGTCTCGGGGCAGACCAGGATCTCGAGAAGCTCGTCGTCGATCGGCATGACGTCACCTCGTTCGGTTGACGCGATAGGTTATCGCAGCATCGACGAGGGGTAGTCGAGGATTCGGCGCGCGACGATCAGCTGGTTGATCTGCTGCGTGCCCTCGTAGATGTCGTTGATCTTCGCATCGCGCATGAATTTCTCGACCAGACATTTCTTGGAGTAGCCGACCGGGCCCAGGAGCTGGACCGCCTTCTGGCTGATCTTCGTGACGGCGAGGCCGGCCTTCGCTTTGGCCATCGAGGCCTCCAGATTGTTCGGCCGCCGCTTGTTCATCATCCACGCCGCCCGCCAGGTGAGCAGTCGTGCCGCCTGCAGCTCGGCCTCCATCTCGATCACGTCGCGTTCGACCGCGGTCGCTTCGAGGGGCGGGGCGTCGTAGCGGATCGCGACCCCGCCGCGCTCGAGCTCTTCTTTCAAGGTGTCGAGCGCCGCGCGCCCGACGCCCGTCGCCATCGCCGCCACGATCGGCCGACTCGCGTCGAACGTCGCCATCGCTCCCTTGAAGCCCTTGTCGCCCGCCTTTCCCGCTCTCGAGGCGCCCGACTCCTTCGAGCTCGTCTTCTTGCCGGTCACCTCGGCGCTCCCGAGCAGGTTCCCGCTCGGGACACGGCAGTTCTCGAAGCGCAGCGTCGCCGTATCCGACGCGCGGATGCCGAGCTTCTTCTCGCAGCCGATCAGCTCCATACCCGGCGTATTCGCCATCACGACGAAGGATTTGATGCCGCCGCGCCCGGCGCTCCTGTCGATCGTCGCCCAGACGACGACGAAGCCGCCGTCGACGGTCGAGGCACCTTCGCCCGCCGTACAGAAGATCTTCGTGCCGTTCAGGATCCACTCGTCCGTCTCGGCGTCGTAGTCGGCGGTCGTCTCGATCGCCGCGGCGTCGGAGCCCGCCTGCGGCTCCGTGATCGCCATTGCGCCCCAGATCGGGTGGCCGCCGGGCTCGCGAAAGGCGGAGAGGAACTTCGTTCGCTGCTCTTTGGTGCCGGCGGCGCTGACGGCGGATCCCCCGAGCGCGGGCGTCGGCATGCGCAGGTAGAGACCCGCGTCGCCCCAACAGAGCTCTTCGGCCTGTAGACAGATCGTGATGAATCCGTCGTTCTCGGCCTGGTCCCGGTCCTTCGGACCGCGCCGTCCTTCGCTCCACCAGTAGTCGACCCATTCCGCGGGAAGCGTGTGCTCGGCGAGATCGTATTTGCGCGACCAGGGTCGCATGTGTTCGACCGCGACCTGGTGATAGTGTCGCTGGGAGATCTTCGAGCCTTCTGCGAGTCGGAAGTCGATCGGCATGGCTGTCTCGTTCCTCGGGCCGTGCTCTCAGACGAGCGCGAACGTTTCGAAGCTCGCGAGACCGGCCAGGTTTCGCAGGTGGAGCTCGGGTAGGTAGTCGCGGATATAGCCGTGTCCGCCGAAGACCTGGACTGCGCCGTCGGCGACTTCGAGCGCGATACGCGTCGTCTGGTCGTAGGCGAGGCGCGTCAGACGAGCGATTCGGTCGTCGGCGAGGCCCCGGTCCATGCCTTCGGCCGCTTCCCAGACCAGCAAGCGGGCGCCGTCGATCTCGATCGCCATGTCGGCGAGCTTGAACGCGATCGCTTGTCGGGTCGCGATCGGTTGACCGAAGGTCTCCCGCTCCTTCGCGTAGTCGCGTGCGGCTTCGGACGCGGCGCGTGCCGCCCCGATCGCCGCGGCGGCGACCGCCAGCCGTCCGCGATCGAGCAGGGCCCGCAGCTCCGCGTCGCCGCACTCGAGTCGGGCCGTACGCGAAGCCCGTACGCCCGAGAGCTCGAGCTCCACCGTCGGGAGACCGCAGAGCCCGAGGTTGCTCTCGGTCTTCGCGGCGAGCCCGGCCGCGTCGCGTTCGAGGACGAAGGCCGAGAGGCCAGGGCCGGCCTGGCTGGCGACGACGACCAGCTGGCGACCGCCTTCGAGCCAGGGGACCTGGCACTTGGCGCCGTCGAGACGAAATCCATCGCCGTCGGGCTTCGCGGTCGTCCGCGGATGGAGGACATCGAAGTCGAAATCCGGCTCCGTCACCGCGAGCGAGCCGGGCACGAAGCGATCCGCCAGAAGGCCGGGCAGGATCGCGCGCTGTAGCTCGGCAGACCCGAAATCCGCGACTGGATGGCCGAGCAGCCCCGGCGAGAGGATTGCGAAGGCCGTCGCCATGTCCCCCCAGCCCAGCTCTTCCGCGATCAAGACGCCCGTGAGGGCGGAGCGTTCACCGCCACCCCCCGCCGATTCGGGCAGCGCGTTGGCGACGAGCCCCAGCTGGTGGGCGGCTGCCAGCACGTCGGCCGTGGGCCGCCCCGACTCGTCGGCCTCTCGCGCCTGGGGTCGGATCTCGTTGGCGGCGAATTGGTGGACAGTATCGACGATCAGCGCCTGCTCTTCGCTCGGTTCGAAGTCGATCATCGGATCCTCGCCGCGAACGCCGAGTCGCGTTCGCCCGGCCCGCGCGCATGGTCTCGGGACGTGAGGCGAGCCTATCAAGTCGCTTCACCAACTGCCGCGTCGTGAGACGACTACGGGTCTCGCGATCTCCGGACCAATGGGTCGGCCGGGCGTGCGCCTGCAACTATTCGCTGCGCGCTCGGCTACGCACTGCCGACGATACTCGGCGCCGATCGCTTGACCTCGATCTGGTGCCGATGTACCCACGGGCGCGGTCCCAATCGAGTTCATGAGCGCCGACGACGAGCGCCGTTCGAGTGACTCGGCAGGCCGGATGCGACAGGACGTTCGGCCAGCGTGTTCGCGCTCGGTCGGTCGCACGTGATCGCGCGGCTCGGTCGCGAGATCGGCCGCACATGAGCCTCGAATCTGGCAGAGACCGATCGGGTCGACACACGACGCGCGCGTCCAGCGCCCGCCCGCCGAGCGTCGATTCCGCTCGGAGTCGGCGCTGCCGGTCCGAGGCAGGGGCAGCCGACCAGAGAGACGGCCGAGGAAGAGGAAGTTTGTCGAGCGGGCCGACGAGACCCCGAGAAGCGAACGCCTGACACGAAAGTCTGACATGACAGAACGCCAGCCTGAACCAAACGCCGCGCGCAACGCATCGGGAACCGCCGGGGAGCCCGACGCTTCGCGCAGAGCCCGCGTCGACACGCGGGTCGACGACACGTCCGCTGGTGGCGCCGGAGCTTGCAGCCACTCCGACGACGCGATTTCGGGCGGCCGATCCGGGCTCGCTTTCGCGGCGTCGATCGCGATCGCGGCTGTCCTCTTCGTCGTCTGGTCGGGCTGGCCAGCGGCGAACGACGGGGAGGCCAATGCCGCCGGTGGCGACGTGCTCGTCGCGTCGAGCGTCTGTGAGGCCCACGCCCTGCGCCAACGAAAGGAAGAGAATCCCGAGCTCCAGATCGAGATCGCGCCGGAATTCGACAAGCAATGGCCGTCGGCGAGCGCGTGTCAGTCCGCGATCGATGCCTGGGATCCGGAGGCCGAGGGACCGATCCAGCCGATTCCCTTCAGCCACAAGCATCACGCGGGCGAGTTCGAGATCGAGTGCCTTTATTGCCACTCGGGCACGGATCGGTCGCAGGCGGCCGGCGTTCCGTCGGTGGAGCTCTGCATGGGCTGCCACTCCCAATTCCCCGCGGAGTACGACCAGATCGAGGGGATTCGCATCCTCAAGGAGTACTGGAAGGAGAAGAAGCCGATTCCCTGGGTGCAGATCCACCGCCTTCCCGAGCACGTGCAGTTCCGCCACAACCGCCATATCCAGGCAGGCCTCGAGTGCCAGACCTGCCACGGTCCCGTCGAGGAGATCGACAAGCTCCATCTCGTGCCCGACAGCCATATCGGGTACCTGGTGCCGGTCGCGAAGCTCGAGATGGGCTGGTGCATCGACTGCCATCGACAGAACAATCAGCAGGCGTCGCAGGACTGCCTGACGTGCCACTACTGAGACGAACGCAGACCGCAATCCGCATTCGCGATCCCGAACGCGCGTCGGGGGGCGAGTCTTCGCGAGAGAAACGCGAGAGAAATAGGTAGTCAGGAATCAGCATGTCCGAGCTCGATCGTCGTGACTTTCTGAAAATCGTCGGCCTCTCGGCGGGTGCCGCAGCCACCGTGGCCTGCGACCCGCCGGACAAGCTGATCCCCTACGTGGTCCAGCCCGAAGAGATCACGCCCGGGATCGCCGTCGAATACGCCTCGACGTGTCAGGAATGTCCCGCGGCCTGCGGACTGCACGTGAAGACGCGTGAAGGTCGCCCGATCAAGCTCGAGGGAAACCCGGACCATCCGGTCAACAAGGGCAAGCTCTGCGCACGCGGACAGGCGAGTCTCGGCCGGACCTATCATCCCGATCGGATCGAGGGACCGGCCTCGCGCAGCGGCGACGGCTCGCTCCAGCCCACGACGTGGGAAGACGCGACGAGCAAGCTGGCGGCCAAGCTCGGGAGTGCGGCGCGCGGCACGTGGATCCTCGGAGGTCCCGTCGGACCGTCGCTCGACGGACTGCTCGATCAGATCACGCAGGCCACGGGAATCGCCGGTCGCCTCAGCTACGAGCCACTCGGGCAGCAGGCGCTCGTCGAGGCGAGCGAGCAGGTCTTCGGGATCTCGGCGGCGCCCATCTTCGATCTCTCCGGCGCGGACGTCGTGATCGACTTCGGCTCGAGCTTCCTCGATACGGGCCCCTCGCCGGTCGAGCACGCCGCCCAATTCGCGGCCAGCCGCGACCTGGCGCAGCATCCGAATGGCGGCGCGCGCTTGATTGCGGTGAATCCGCGCCAGGATCTGGCGGGCTCGAATGCCGATCACTGGGTCCCGGCGGCGGCCGGCAGCGAAGGCGTGCTCGCCCTCGCATTGGCCCGGGCGGTCGCCGATCGCAAAGGCGGGGCTGGCGTCGGCAATGCGCTCGCGGGCGCGAATATCGCTGCGGCGATCCAGGCGGCTGGCATCAGTCGACCGCTCTTCGACGAGCTCACGAACAAGCTCGCGGGGGCCCGACACGCAGTCGCGTTGCCGCCCGGTATCGCCGGCTCGACGACGGCCGGTGCGGGTGCCGCGGCCGCGGTCCTGCTGCTCAATGTCGTGCTCGGCGCGGTCGGCGATGCCGTCCAGTATCCGGCCGAGGATGCACGCAAGTCGGCGAGCCTGCGTGACGTGATGGCGCTCGTCGATCGCATGAAGGCGGGCCAGGTCGACTGCCTGCTGATTCACGATCTGAATCCGGTCTACTCGTTGCCGGCTGCGATCGGGTTCGTGGAGGCGCTCGAGAAGGTCGATCTCGTCGTCGCCTTCGCCTCGCTCGCCGACGAGACGACGGAGCTGGCGGATCTGTTGCTCCCCGACCATACGCCGATGGAGAGCTGGGGCGACGCCAGTCCCCGCCCGGGTGTGCGTTCGCTCGTACAGCCGACGATTCGGCCGCTGCTCGACACGCAGGCGTTGGCAGACACGCTGCTGGGGGTCGCGCGCGGGATGGGCGGAGCGATCGCGAGCCAGCTGCCGCAGGGCAGCTGGAAGAGCGTGCTCGAGAGCAATTGGTCGAACACGAACTGGCGCCAGGCCCTCGCACGGGGCGGCGTCTTCGGCAAGACGGCGACGCGACCCGCCACGCTCGCGGCGACGGCGGCCAATCTGCGCCCCGTTCCGCCGCGTCTGCAGGGCTCGGGAGACTTCACGCTCGTCACTTTTCCGCACGCCTACTACTACGACGGCCGCGGTGCCGCGCTGCCCTGGAATCAGGAGCTCCCCGACCCCGTCACCAAGCTGTCCTGGAATAGCTGGGCGGAGATCAGTCATGCCCGGGCCGAGGCGCTCGGTGTCGAGTTCGGCGACGTCGTGACGATCGAGACGCCGGTCGGGGCGATCGACGTCTCGGTCTATCCGCGTGGCGGTTTGAGGGACGACGTGGTGGCCGTGCCGATCGGCCAGGGACATCGCGTCGGGTACTACGCGTCGATGGCTGGCGAGGAACAGCCGGGCGTCGCGCGGGGCGCGAACGTCGCGGACGTTCTGCCCGCGGCACTCGACGAGGCCGGGGGGCAGGCCTTCCTGTCGGCGAGAGCGTCGGTTGCGAAGACCGGCCGCTTCCGTCGGCTCGCCCTCTCGCAATGGACCGACAACCAGCGCAAACGCGGCCTGGCTCCCGAGGTCTCGCTCTACGACCTCGCCAAGGGCGGGGCGAGCGCGCACTTCATCGCGGCGGCGCCGGCGGCGGCGGCCGAATCCGCGGATGGTCACGGGCAGGGCGCGGACTCCGAAGGTCACGACGAGGCGGCGGGGGGGCACCATTTCGAGGGGCCACCCTTCGAGTTCGAGCGCGCTTACGACGCCAATCCCGATCAGCCCTATCGCTGGGCGATGACGATCGACAACGACAAGTGCACGGGCTGTTCGGCGTGTATCGCGGCCTGCTATGTCGAGAACAACGTGTCGATCGTGGGCGAGCCCCAGGCGATCCGCCATCGCGAGATGAACTGGATCCGGATCGAGCGCTACGTCGGCGACGGCGACGACAACGTGCGGGACGGCGAGGATCGACGCCCGACGCCGGACGGCGAGATGCTCGGCGAGAACGAGGTTCGTCACCTGCCGATGCTCTGTCAGCATTGCGGTGCAGCGCCTTGTGAGGCGGTCTGCCCGGTCATTGCGACCTACCACACGCCCGAAGGCATCAACGGCATGGTCTACAACCGTTGTGTCGGCACGCGCTACTGCGGAAACAACTGTACGTACAAGGTCCGGCGCTTCAACTACTACGACTACGGGCGAAACAACTGGCCTGGCCTGCTCGGGCTGATGCTCAACCCCGACGTCACCGTGCGCGGTCAGGGTGTGATGGAGAAATGCTCCTTCTGTGTTCAGCGGATCGAGGCGGCCCGACAGCCGGCCAAGGACGCGAACGAGCCGATTGGTCCCGACGCCGTCCTGACGGCCTGCCAGCAATCCTGTCCGACGGACGCGATCACGTTCGGCAACGTACGGGACAGACAGAGCGCCGTCGCCAAGCAGGCCGAGCAGAACTCGGGCCGTGCCTACCACGCGCTCCAGATCCTGAATACCCGGCCCGGAATCACCTATCTCGCGCAGGTTCGGCGCGAAGAGCACGAGGGAGCCCACTGACATGGCACCGCCTCCCGCGTCCGCAGTCGCTGATGCAATGACCGTTCCCGGTCGTCCCCGGGACTCGCAGACCAATGTCGACATCATGGCGGTCACGAAGGGCTTTCATTGGCCCTGGCTGATCGCGCTGCTCATCGCCGTGGGCGGCGTCTTGATGGCGGCCAGCGCGCTCGTCTATCAGACCTATGTCGGTCTCGGAGTGGCGGGCTATCAGGCGCCGGTCTTCTGGGGCGTCTACATCATCACCTTCGTCTTCTGGATCGGAATCGGTCACGCCGGCACGCTGATCTCGGCCATCCTCTATCTGTTCCGGGCGAAATGGCGAAACGCGATCAATCGCGGCGCCGAGGCGATGACCGTCTTCGCCGTTCTGACGGCGGCGCTCTTCCCGCTGATCCATATCGGTCGTCTCTGGAAGTTCTACTTCCTGCTTCCGTATCCGAACCAGCGTTACCTCTGGGTCAACTTCAAGAGCCCGCTCCTCTGGGACGTGTTCGCGGTCAATACCTACCTCACGATCTCGGTCCTCTTCTTCATCGTCGGATTGATCCCCGACATCGCGATCGCCCGCGACCGAGCCGTCGGCTGGAAGAAGGCGGCCTATACCTTGCTGGCGGGTGGCTGGCAGGGGACCGGCAAGCAGTGGAAGGCGCACAACCGCGCCGTATTGCACCTGTCGGGTATCGCGACACCGCTCGTTCTCTCGGTCCACTCGATCGTTTCCTGGGACTTCGCCATGTCGATCGTGCCTGGCTGGCACGCGACGATCTTCGCTCCCTATTTCGTGGCCGGTGCGATCTTCGGCGGCTTCGCCATGGTGATCGTCGTGATGGTCCCCGTTCGCCGGATCTTCCGTCTCGAGCGGTACATCACGGACTACCACTTCGAGAACATGGCCCGCTTCATCCTGTTCACGTCGCTGATCTGCGGCTACGCCTACGGCGCCGAGTACTTCATCGCCTGGTATTCGGGCGTCGAGTTCGAGCAGACGTCCTTCTGGCTGCGCGCCTTCGGTCCCTACTGGTTCTCGACCTGGTGCATGATCATCTTCAACGTCGTCTTCCCGCAGCTGCTCTGGTTCAAGAAGCTCCGGACGAACGTGCCCTTCCTGTTCGTGCTCTGCTTCTTCATCAACCTCGGTATGTGGTTCGAGCGATACGTGATCATCATTACCTCGCTCTCGCGCGAATACATCCCGGCCGCCTGGGGTCTCTACATCCCGAGCACGGTCGAGCTGATGGTGCTGGCCGGAAGCTTCTGCTGGTTCAGCATGTTCTTCCTCCTCTTCCTCAAGATGTTCCCGATCATCGCGATTGCGGAGGTCAAGGAGCTGGAGATCCACGCCAAGGAACCGGGCCACGGAGGCAGCCACTGATGGCCAACACACTCGTGAGCGTCTACGAACTGCCGTCGGATGTCGCGACCGTCGTGCGCAAGCTGAAGGCGCGCGGCTTCGACGACCTGACGACCTATTCACCGGCACCCTTCGAGGAGATCGAGGAAGCCGAGGATCCGCGACCGTCGAAGGTGCGCGCGTTCACGTTGATCGGCGGCCTCGTCGGGGTCGTGACCGGCTTCGGGATCCAGATCTGGATGTCGATGGACTGGCCGATCAAGATCGCCGGGAAGAACTTCGCCGCGATTCCCCCGATGTGGATCATCGGCTTCGAGCTGACGATCCTGTTTGGCGGCATCCTGACGGTTCTGGGTCTGATCGGGCTCGGGGGTCTCTATCCGCGCAAGCTCGACGAGCACTACAGCCCGCGCTTCTCCGCCGAGGAGTTCGGGGTCGTCGTGAATTGCGAGGATCGGGACGTTGCCGAGGTCGAGTCACTGATGCGAAGCCACAACGCCAAGGAAGTCACGCTCCATGACGCGCACTGAACAGAACACTCGCCGCGCGCGATCGCGAAGGTGGAAGCTGGCGGGCCTGCTCGCGGCACTCCTGTCCCTGCCCGGTTGCTGGGAGCAGGTCTCCGTCGAGTGGTTTCCCCAGATGAAGTGGCAGCTCGCCGTCCAGGCCTTCGAGCACAACCCCTATCAGGATCGGACGGAGCTCTTCATGCCACCCGAGGGTACGGTTCCGGTTGGCTGGGGCGATGTCGCCGATCCGGCGGAGCTCTCGAATGCCGAGCAGGAGGCGCTCGCGAACCCGAACCCGCCGACGCTCGAATCGCTCAAGCGAGGCGAGGACTACTTCAACGTGAATTGCGTCACCTGTCATGGCATGACGGGTGGCGGTGATGGGCCGATCGCGGCGCCGAACGGGCCGATCGCGGGCGTGTTGCCGATCGGTCCCGGCTCGCCGATGGGCTTCAGCCTGGCGCCCGGTCTCTCGGACGGCCACATCTACACGACGATTTCGATCGGGCGCGGCCGGATGCCGAGCTATCGCCGGATTCCCCCGAGCGCTCGCTGGGATGTCGTCAACTACATCCGCGACCTGAACGGTCAGGGAGGTGCGAAGTGAGCGCAGCCGCAACGGGCGCCGAGCGGGCCAACCCGGGCGCCTTGCCCCAGCCTCTGTTCAATCTGTGCCTGGCCTTCGGCGTTCTCGGTGTCGTCGCCTTCGCCTTCGGCCTGATGCGGGATCCGCAGACGACCTGGCTCGCCTTCCACGCGAATTTCATCTTCTTCACGATGATGGCATGCGGCGGCCTCACGCTGACCGCGATCTACACGATCGTCGGCGCGCATTGGCCGGGGCCCTATCGACGCTTCGCCGAGAGTCTCGCCGCCTTCGTACCGATTGCGTTCCTGCTCGGGATCGTCGGCTTCTTCGGCGGTGAGTACATCTTCGATTGGCAGCGCAACGGCGCCATGCACGGCAAGGAGCCGTGGCTGAACGTCACGCGGTTCTACGCGACGGACCTCGGTCTGCTCGGCGTGATGGCGATCTTCGCGGTGCTCTTCCTGAGGGCCTCGAATCGGCCGATCCTGCGCAACCTGGCCGAGAGCGGCGAGGGATTCGCGAAGCGGATGGCCGAGAGCTGGACGGCCGGTTGGAGGGGCGACGAGGAGGAGCGGGTTGCCGCGAAGTCACGGACCGGCGTCCTCGCACCGCTGATCGCGCTGACGTACGGACTGGGCTTCGCGTTCTTCAGCTTCGATCAGGTGATGTCGATGGAGCAGGCCTGGTTCTCGAATCTCTTCGGCAACTTCGTCTGCTGGGGCGGCATCCTCTCGGCTGTTGCCGCCTGCGCCGTGTCTGGGCTGCTCTCGCGCGACCAGGCTGGCTTCCAGGGAGAGATCACCGAGAGTCGCATGCACGACATCGGGAAGATGATGTTCGCGTTCTCGATCTTCTGGATGTATCTCTTCTGGTCGCAGTATCTCGTGATCTACTACGGCAACCTGCCCGAAGAGACCTACTACATTCGAGATCGTCTGGGCGATCAGTTCATGATCGACAAGGGCTATACGGCGGCCGCCTTCGCCAAGAGCTGGCAGAACTGGGATTTCGAGTGGGCGCGGCTGCAGACCGGCTACGGCTGGGTCTCGATGGCCGTCTGGGCCTGCAATTGGCTGATTCCCTTCTGGGTGCTGCTCGGCCAAAGACCCAAGAAGACGCCCTGGATCGCGGGGCCGGTCGCGGGGCTCCTGCTGCTCGGCCTCTGGCTCGAGCGGAACCTGCTCGTCTGGCCATCCGTCATCAAGGGCGACATGCTCTCCTGGTTCGGTCCGATCCAGATCGGTGTCGCGCTCGGGTTCCTCGGGCTCTTCCTGGGCGTCGTGCTCTTCTATTCGCGGGTCTTTCCGACGATCGCCGTCTCGTCGCAGGACTGATTGCGCGCTCGCGGCCGGCGTGCCTCGGAACGAGCGGACGCGATCGCGGCGCTAGAATCGGCGCATGCGGGACGATGCCCCTGGCTCGCCGGGCGACGACGCGAACGGACCGAGACCACCCGAGCGGATCCGGCTGATCCAGGGTGGCGCGATTCTGCTCGAGTCCGACGGCTTTCGGCTGATCGAGCCGCGTGGTCTGAAGCGATCGCCCCTGCACGGATGGGATACCCTCTCGCACGTCTACGTGACCGATCGCGTGTTGCTGATCGGCACGACCGACGGCCTGCTCACGATTCGCGCGAGTGATTTCATCGATCCCGAAACGGGGCCGACGGCCGCCCGGCGCGCGTTGCTCGATCGCCTCGCGCGCGAGCCCGACGGCAGGGAGCGCCTGGCCGAGCTGGCGGCCGTCGATCGGCTCGGCGAACGCAGCGGTCCGCCCTGGGTCGTCTGGCTGACCGTCGTGTTATGTCTGATCGGAATGATGCTGCAGATCCGGTTTCCGAGCGTCGAGCATGTCGGTGCATTCCTCCCCGAGCTCTTCAACCGCGGCGAATATTGGCGCGCCATCACCGCCCATTTCCTCCACGATCCGGGTAGCGTTCCACGGCTCCTACGGCCGCTGCTGCCCGGGATCGACGTGATGCCATTCCACCTCGCGATGAACGTCGGTGGACTGCTCGTCCTGGGGCATCTCGTGGAGCGACCACTCGGCTCGTGGCGAACGGCGATCGTGCTGGCCACGAGTGGTCTCGGCACGATCGCCGGCATCCAGCTGGCCGGCCATGCCGAGGTGATCGGCGCGTCCGGCCTGGTCGCGGGCCTGGCCGGCTCGATGTTGGCGACGGAGCTCCATTATTCCCGCTACCTGCCCAGCTTCTGGCGCCTGCCGCGTCGCATCTTCATCGGCGTCCTCGCGCTGCAATTTCTCGTGATCGATCGATTGCTCTCGCACTATCTGGCCGGGGGTGCGCATCTCGGCGGCTTCGTGGCTGGCTACCTGGCGACCTGGCTGCTCGGGCGCCCGAGCGTCGAGGCGCTCGTGCCGACTCGCCCGCTTCGTGTGGGCTCCTATTGTGCCGCGACGCTCGTGTTGGTGGGCTTTCTCGGTGCGCTCCCTCTCGCGCGCCGCGACATGCCGGCGCTCGAACGTCACGCCTATCGTCTGCTCGATGCGCCGAGCTCGATCCAGTACTACGAATACGACAACGAGGCGGCCTGGCTACTCGCGACCGAGGGTGGTGCGAGTGAACGCGGGATCGCCCTCGCCGTCGCTCTCGCCGATCGGGCCGTCGTGAATACGGGACGTCTCCACCCCGGGATCCTCGACACGCTCGCCGAAGCGCTCTTCCAGAGCGGCGACCGCTTGGGCGCGATCCTTGCGATCGACGAGGCGATCCGACTCCAGCCCTGGGAGCCCTATTTTCGAGAACAACGCCGGCGCTTCACCGGCGAACGCGACCCCGACGATCGCCCGCCGCCGCCCGGCACGACGGCGCCAGACGACGCTTTCCTCGACGAGGAGTGGGAGCCCTTGCTGCTCGACCCCGACGCACCGCGTGTGACGATCTGACCCGAGCAACCCGGTCTACCGCCTCGGTTCCGAATCAGGGAGTACCCGACCGTGAAGAGATTCGATCCTCTTGCCAGCCCCGTGCGTTCGCTCGACCGAGCCGTCCCGATCGCGCTGGTGGCCCTCCTCTCGATCACGCTCGGAGCTCAGGCAGAGATTCCGGCTCCCGAGCCACGCGTCGATCCGGAATTCGCGGCCTACTCCGACGCGAACGACGACGCCAAGCTCGTGCAGCTGACCGAGCACGTCTATGCGGCGATCGGCTACGACATCGGCAACATCGGCTTCGTCGTGACCGACGAGGGGATTCTCGTTTTCGATACGGGCGGTGACGTCGATCGCGCGCAGAAAGCCCTCGCCGCGATCCGCGAGGTGAGCAGCGCGCCGATCGTGGGCGTCGTCTACTCCCATGGTCACGGCGACCATACAGGCGGTGTCGACGCCTTCGTGCGCGAGGACGAGCGGGGTCGCATTCCGATCTATGCCGGACGCGGCTATCAGCGCTATCTCCGGGAGTCCGCCGTCCCGCGCGGTCTGGTCCGTGCCTACTACCAGATGGGCTACCTGCTGCCCAAGGACATCACGGGTAGCGTCGGCTCGGGAATCGGTCCGGCGGTGGGGGACGGCGAGACATCCTATCTGCCCCCGACGATCACGGTCGAAGATTCGCTCGATCTCGAGCTGGGGGGCGTGCGCGTCCACCTCTTCTACACACCGAGTGATCTCGACGACGGGCTCTCCGCCTGGCTGCCGGACGAGAAGGTCATGATGGTGGGAGATGCGGCCTACCCGATGTTGCCGGCGATCGCGACGCCTCGCTTCGAGTTCGGCAGGCAATCGTGGGAGGCACTCGAAACCCTCGATCGCTACCGCACGTTCCCGATCGAGCACATGCTGCCGGGTCACCTGCGCGTGATCTCGGGCCGCGAGCGGGTGGAGCGCTTCCTGCGCAATTTCCGCGACCTCGTGCAGTATCTCCAGGATCAGTCGATTCGCGCGGTCAATCGTCGTCTCGATCACGACGAGGCCGCGCGCGAGATGGAGGCGAACCTGCCTCCGCATCTCGCGAACGACCCCGATCTCGCCGAGCGCTACCACGAGTTCGACTGGATCGCGAAGGGCATGTATACGAAGGCCGGCGGTTGGTGGAACGGGGACGTCGTCGAGCTGGTGCGGATCACGCCCTCCGCGCGAGCGGAACGATTGCTCGACCTGATCGGCAGTCGCCGCAAGGTACGCAAGGCCGCCGAGGCCGCCTTCGAGCGGGGTGAACGCGGCTGGGCCGCCGAGCTGTTGCGGATGCTCGTGGTGACGGATCCCGAAGACGCGGGGGCTCGGAAGCGGCTTGCGCGCGTGCTGCGTACGATCGCCTACGACGCCAACACGTCGAATCTCCGCCATTACCTGCTGACCGAGGCACTCGTGATGGAGGGGAAGATCGATCTCGATCGCTTGCCCGTCGACGTCGCCAACCCGCGTTTCCTGGCGGCGAATCCGGATTCGGTGCTGTTCCGTGCCCAAGGCACGCGACTCGATCCCGTCTCGAGCGCCGAGGTCGAGCTCGTCGGCGGCTTCACGATTCGCGACACTGGCGAGGAGCATACGCTCTTGATCCGACGTGGCGTCGTCGAGTGGCGGGCCGGACGACCGGACCGAGCGGATCTGCGCGTGCGCTTCGATCGCGACACCTGGCTCCGTATCGCGGGGGGGCATCTCCGCTGGCTCGATGCCCTGCAGAGTGGGGCGCTCGAGGCGAAGCCCGGGCGTGCGGCGCTCGCGAATTTCGTGAAGCATTTCGACGGGGAGGGCTGACGCGCCTCGGCTCGAAAGCCTCGCTCGGGAGGTCCTCTTGGATCCGATCCTCGCCCTGGTGGGCGCAGCCAAGCTGCTCTTCGGCGTGCTCGTCGGCGTCGTCGGCCTGTCGGTCGCGGCGCGAATGGCCGCGCGAATCGCGGGTCTATCGAGCGTCGACGAGGGTCTGCGTGCCGGCAATCCCGCGATCGGAATCGTCGTTGCGGGCTCGATCCTCGCGATGGGCTTGCTCGTACAGCACGCGGTGCGCGGTACGTTCGGCGCGCTCGACCTCCTGATCCACGCGACCGACGGGGGACGCGGCGTCGGCTGGGTCTTCTTCTATGCCGCCGTCCATGTGGCTCTCGCCCTCGGTGTCGGTGCCGCGCTGCTCGTCGTCGGCATGCGCGCGTTCGTTCGTCTGACGCCGAACGTCGATGAGGTCGCGGAGATTCTCGACGGTAACGTCGCGAGCGCGCTCGTCCTCGCTGCGGTCCTGGTCGTGCTCGCGTTACTCGGGCAGCAGGGGGTCGAGACGATGTTGAATGGATTGCTGCCGCTACCCAGGCTGGGTCGCGACGGTCTGATCGCACCGGGCTGAGCGCGATGTTCTGGCGACTGCTCGCTTTCCTTCTCTTCGTCGTTCTGATGCTCTGGCTGCAATCGGCCGGATCACCCGAGCACACCGATCTGGGGATCGTGCGCTATCCCCCGCGTGCAGGCCTCGCGGGTGCGGATCGGGCCGCGCGTACGACGGTGCACGATTGGCGTTGGGGTCGACGCGGCGATGGCTATCGAGTCGCCTACGTATACGGGGATGCCGCGGCCGAGCGACTCGAAGACGCGCACGCGGCGCTCGCGCGGCGCTTCCGCTTCACCTGGCTGGACGATGCGACCTTCTCCTGGGTCGCACCGAGCTCGTGTCGCGGCCGCGAATGGACCTGCATCTATTCGGCCACCTATGCGGAGAGCGAGCTCGACCTCGAGCCGCTCTTCGAGCGCATGCGTTCGCCCTTCGTCGCGGGTGAGCTCTCGACGACCGAGGCGGCGCGCTGGCTGCTCGCCTTCGTGCAACAGATTCCCTATCGGCTGCCGACGGAGCACGCCTTCGGCGTCGTGCCGCCGGCGCTCGTCGCCTCGCGGGATTGGGGCGATTGCGACTCGAAATCGCTGCTCCTGATCGGCCTGCTCGAACGGCTGGGGATCGACGCCGTGCTGCTCGCGAGCGAGGCCCACGCCCACGCGCTCGTCGGCATCGACGTTCCGACGAGCGGCGGCACCTTCGAGGCCCGCGGACGCCAGTGGGCGTGGGCAGAGACGACGGCCGAGAACGCGCCGCTCGGCTTCCTCCACCCGCGTATGCGCCTGCCCGACGATTGGCGCATCGTCCCCATTCGCGAACCGTTCTAGGAGGCGCCCGCATGGACGCAGCGCGACGCGAACGGTTGGGCGACGAATGGGCGATCCGCGAAACGCTCGCCCGTTACTGGCGAGGCATCGACCGGCGCGATGTCTCGCTCGTGGCGAGCGCCTACCACGAAGATGCCTACGACGATCATGGCTACTACGCAGGTCCCGTCGCCGGCTTCGTCGATACGCTCGAGTCCGGGGTCTGGGCCTACTTCGACGCCACGATGCATTTCAGCGGCCACATCGCCGTCGATTTCGTCCGCGCGGACCGACGGCGATCGAGTGGGCGCACGGCTGCACCGGATCGGCCTGCCGCGGCGCTCGTCGAGTCCTACGCCGAGGCCCATCACTTCCGTCACGGCGTGGGCGGCACCGGAGAGGATCTCGTCTACGGCCTGCGCTACGTCGATCGATTCGCGCGAGACGGGGACGAGTGGCGAATCGCGCATCGCGTCTGCAGCTGGGACTGGCACCGCGTCGACGTGGTAGGCGGCATCCCGCTACCGGATTCCTACGCACGCGGTCGTGCCCTCTCGCAGGGCGATCCGGTGGCCGGGCATCCGATCGGTCGCGGGCTCTGTGTCGACGAGGAGGGAATCCTGACGAAGCAGGCCTGTCTCGATACGTTGATGCGCTACGCGCGGGGTGTCGATCGCTGTGATCTCGAGCTCGTGCGGAGCGCGTACCACGTCGATGCCTACGACGATCACGGCGGCTATCAGGGCGACGTCGACGGCTTCCTCGCCTGGCTCGAGCCGACCGTGATGAACGCCTTCGACTGCACGATGCACAAGCTCGGCAATTGCCTGATCGAGATCGATCCGTCTTCCGGGGGCCGCCGGGCCTTCGCCGAGACCTACGCGGTCGCTCACCACGTCCAGGCGCGGAGCGAGGTGGCGTCGGATCTGATCATGGGCGTGCGCTACCTCGATCGGCTCGAAGACCGAGGCGATGGCTTCCGGATCGCGGAGCGCCGAATGTGTTTCGAATGGGAGCGCAGCCTCGAGATCGGATCGCAGACGCCGTATGCGGGCTTCACGCGAGGGCGCCGGGACGGGAGCGATCCGGTCGTCGCGCGCCGGGATCTCGTGGCGGCTCCGGCGACGATCGAGGTCGCAGCCGATCGCGCTGCGATCTACGCCGTTCTCGTCCGGTATTGTCGCGGGATCGATCGACGTGATCTCGCGCTCGTGCGGAGCTGTTATCACGACGATGCCTACGACGATCACGGGGCCTACGCGGGGTCGCTCGACGGATTTCTCGACTTCGTCGCGTGTGAGGTCCACGCGCGCTTCCGGACGACGATGCACAAGCTCGGGCAGGCGCTGATCGAGATCGAGGGTGACGAGGCGCTGGCCGAGAGTTATGCGATCTGTCATCACGTCGCAACGGAGCGCGAATCGGAGGGCAGCGTCGGGCGAGACGTCGACGATTTCGTGATGGGGATCCGCTACCTCGACCGATTCGAGCGGCGCGAGGGCGAGTGGCGGATCGCGCGTCGCGAGCTCCGCTGGGAGTGGGTCCGGACGGATGCGCTCGAGGCGCTCGATCCGACCTGGACGCTCGGAAGGACGGATGCGGGCGATCCCGTCTTCACGTTCGCGGCGGATCGCGCAGGGGGGAGCTGAACACGGAGCCCGAGAGAGATGTCGGGACCGGGTAGGGGACGAAGCATGGCGGCTGTGGGAGAGGAACGATCGGTCGGGCTGCCGGCGCTCGCGTTGGCGGCGGTTCCCGGGCGGCGGCGCGCGACGCTCGCGCTCGCGCGCGAGATCGAGGCACGCGGCTTTGCCGGGATCTACTGCGCGAGCTTCGGTGATGGCATGGGGCTCTGTCACTCGCTCGCCCACGTGACCGAGCGGATTCCCTTCGGCACCGCGATCGCGAACGTCTACACGCGACACGTTTCGGACTACGCGGCGAGCGCGGCGATGATCCATGAGATCTCGCGCGGGCGGTTCCGCTTCGGGATCGGCGTGAGCCACGGGCCCATGAATCGAAGGATCGGGATCGAGACGGGGCCGCCACTCGCGGACATGCGGCGATTCGTGGCCGAGCTGCAGGCGACTCCGCGCGTGGGAGAGATGCCGGCGATCGTATTGGCGGCGTTGCGCAAGAAGATGGTCGCGCTCGCGGGTGAGATCGCACAGGGCGTCGTCTTCGCGAACGCGTCGCGTTCACATCTCGCCCTGTCGCTGTCGGCGTTGTCGCGAGACACGAGAGAGGACGACACGTTCTTCGTCGGCAACATGCTTCCCGTCTGCGTGAGCGACGACCTCGAAGCGGCCGCCGCCGTCAATCGGCGTACGCTCACGATGTATCTCACGCTGCCCAACTATCGGCGCTACTGGAAGGAAGCGGGCTACGGGGCCGAGATGGAGGCGGTCGAGGCCGCACTCGACGCGGGAGAGCACGAGAAGCTACCCGCGTTGATGACCGAACGATGGCTGTCGGATTGCAGCCTCTTTGGGTCGGCCGCGCGTGTGCTCGAGGGGCTCGAGGCCTGGTACGAGGCGGGCCTCCGTACGCCGATCCTGGTGCCGGCGTCGGCGGTCGGAGGGCAGATGAAGGCCTACGAAGAGATCTTCGCGCTCTTCGAGCGCAGTTGAGACGGATATTCGAGCGGCGCGTCGCGGGTTCTCGAGACCCCCGGCTGGAGGGTCAATCGACCGGCGATGCCGTGATCAGGCGCGCGGGCATCGCGGGATACATGCCATCGGTTCGGTCCGCGAAATAGCGCTCGTTCAGGTCGCGTTCCGTCGCGTGCTCCAGAGTCTCGAATCCGCAACGCCGGAGCATCGATTCGAAATCTTCGGGCTTCCAACGACTCTTCATGGGCTCCCCGCCCTCACGGGTCATGTTGCCGAGCGTCGCCAGGTAGTCGATCTGGTGCTGGCTGAGCGGCACCTCTCCCGAGTAGTTGAGGACGAGCCGGCTTCCCGGCGCCATCAGCTTCGCGACCTCCACGAGCGTTGCCTCGGTCGCCTCGTTCGTGAGGTAGGGAATCGTGTTCATCCAGGACCAGACCGAGGGCTTCGACGGATCGAAGGGCGACTCCGCGAGCGCCTGCGTGATGCTCATCGATTCGAAATCGACGGGGACGAAGACGGGCTGCTGGGCCGGCTCCTTCGTCGCCGCCGCGATCCGATCGCGTTTGAGTCGCTGCACGTCCGGGAAGTCGACCTCGAAGACCCGTAGGCGGCCGACTGCGTCCGCACGTCTGAGCGCAAAGGTGTCGAAGCCGGCACCCATGATGACGTATTGGTCGACGCCGCGCGCCATGCATCGATCGACCTCGTCCTCTGCATAACGCAAGCTGCCGACGCCGACCGCCAGGATCAGACGGGTGTCGAAGCCCGTCGCCTCGCGATTGCGTTTCTGGAGTTCGGGATCTCGCGCCTGCGCCCGCGAAGCTTCGCCGAGCAGCTCGATCGCCCAGGTATCCTCGAGGACCGGGTCCTCGTCGAGCAGGGTATGCGTTGCGCGGCCGAGCACCGCGCCCTCCGCCGTACCCAGAACCTCGCCGTCGCCCGTCTTCGCCATCTGTCCGTCCCCGCCGTGGCTCGCGCAGAAGTCGCGCGTTTCGAAGCGTCGTTTCGAATCTCGCGTTCAGTCCGCCGGTCGCACCAGAATCTTCGCCTCGTCTCCCTGCAG
This sequence comes from Myxococcota bacterium, assembly GCA_965223565.1. Lineage (GTDB taxonomy): Bacteria > Myxococcota_A > UBA9160 > UBA9160 > UBA4427 > UBA4427. The sequence continues at coordinate 626,246 of CBDCWV010000018.1, forward strand.
GAGGGAATCGAATCCCTCGGCGATCCGATCGAGCGGGAGGGTCCGACTGTGTAGCGGCTCCGCTCTCAGTCGACCGTCGAGCATCAGGTCGATCGTGATCCCGAACTCGTGGTGGTGATGGGCCGTCGAGTTGTCGAGCAGGATCTCCTTCGTGATGCAGGCGATCGGGTCGAGGCGAACCCCGCTCTCCGAGACGCCGATCAACATGAAGGCGCCGCCCGGTCGAATGAGGTCGAAGCCCGTGTCCATCGCGGCCTGGCTGCCCGCACATTCGTAGACGAGATCGACGCCGAGCCCCTGCGTGGATTCCCGGATCGTCTCGTTCGCCTCGTCGCCGGGTGCGAGGACCCGATCCGCGCCCAGGGACTCGGCGAGCCGTCTTCGTGCGGTGCTCGGCTCGAGCACGAAGACCTCCCCCGCACCCGCGATTCGCGCGAGCTGCAGGGCGAAGAGACCGATCGGTCCGGCGCCGAGGACGAGGACCTTGTCGCCGAGGCGCGGCGCTCTCCTTCGCACGGCGTGAAGCGCGACCGTCGCCGGCTCGACCATCGCCGCCTGCTCGACCGAGAGCCGATCGGGGACCGGAACGAGACCCTCCGCCGGGACCGCGATGCGCGGTGCATAGCCCCCGTGCGGCGGCGTCAACGGGTGGACGCCGTAGGCCAGGGCCATGATGCCCGCACAGCGATGGGCCAGACCGGCGCGGCACTCCGCGCATTCACCGCAGGCGACCGGTACGCCCATCACGGCCCGGTCGCCCGCACGCAGCCCGGCGACGCCCGATCCCGTCTCGACGATCGTGCCCGTCCACTCGTGGCCGCAGAGAAAGGGGAGGTAGGGATCGCCCGAACGATAGGCGGCGACGTCGGTCCCGCAGATGCCGCAGAGGTCGACGCGCAGCACCGCGGCACCTGGACGGGGCGAGGGCTCGGGAAAGTCACACAGCTCGATCGTCTCGCGACCGGTGATCAGGGCGGCTTGCATTCGATGGCCTCGATGCGGACTCGGCTGCGATTGGATGCACGTTCGCAGCCTCCCGGAGCGTCGGAGATCGGATTGCTTCGTGCAACCGCAATGCGGGCGATCTGCGCTTGGGCGAGCGCGAGGCTCTGGTACGCTCCCGCCTCCTGCGCGGGGGAGTCTCACGGTTGATGAGGAATCGATCGGTTCTCTACGGAGCACTGGCATTGGTGCTGATCGGGCTCTTCGTGGCCACTCAATTCCGATTCGGCGGCGACTCGCGCCCGAAGGGGGACGTCGACGACATCCTGGCACTCGCGAACCGCGAGGATCTTAACATCATCTTCATCCTCGTCGATACGCTCCGCGCGGATCACCTGGGCGTGTACGGCTACGAGCGCGATACGAGTCCGACGATGGACCATCTCGCGAATACGGGTGTCTGGTTCGCGCGCAATCACGCGCAGTCCTCCTGGACGAAAACTTCGATGGCGGCGATCTGGACGGGGATGTACGGCCATCGAACCGGCATCCTGCGCTTCAATCACGCGATCCCCGATAGCGCGCTGATGCCCGCGGAAGCACTGCGCGAGGCGGGCTACAACACGGCCGGCATCTGGCGAAACGGCTGGGTCTCGCCGACGTTCGGCTTCCAACAGGGCTTCATGACCTATCATCAGCCAGCGACCGGCGTGAAGATCGGAATCGATCCCGACCAGAAGCGGAATCCGTACGAGCAGATCAAGGGCTCCGATCTGGACATCTCCGACAGCGCGCTCGAGTTCCTGCGCGTGAACGGTCAGGACCGGTTCTTCCTCTATATCCACTACATGGACGCGCACCAGTACATGTCCGACGCGGAGTCGGCGATCTTCGGCACCTCCTACCTCGACCTCTACGACAACGCGATCCACTGGACCGATCGCAATATCGCCGGGCTGCTCGAGTTTCTCGAGCAGGAGGGCTTGCGAGACGAGACGCTGGTCGTGATCACGTCGGACCACGGCGAGGCCTTCGGAGAGCACGGAAGGGAGGGGCACGCGAAGGATCTCCATCGCGAGGTGACCCACGTTCCCTGGATCATCAGCTTCCCATTCAAGCTCGATCGGGGAATCGCGGTCGAGAGCCTGACGGAGAACGTCGACATCATGCCGACGCTCTTCGACCTGATCGGACAGCCCGAGCTGCCCCACGCCGACGGTCGCTCCCGCTTGCCCGAGATCCTGGCAGCCGCCGGTCGCCCCGAGGCGGCCGAGCGCGACCCGGTCGAGAACCCGTCGCTCGCCCAGCTCGATCGAAACTGGGGCAAGGCCGAGAATCCGCCCGATCCGATCCTCTCCCTCACGTTGCCCGACTATCGCTATCTGCGACTCCTGACGCCCGAGCAGGGTGGCATGCCGATCACGAATCCGGATCTCCCGCGCGCGCAGCTCTTCGCGACCGACGTCGATCCGCGCGAGCAGAAGGATCTCCTGCGCGAAGGCGAGTCGGTCGTCGACGTCTCGGAGTTCGAGGCGATCATCGAAGACCTGTGGACGCGCCCGCCGCCGCCCTGGCTGGACGACGTCGGTCTGGTCGAGCTGACCGACATGCAGAAGGGCCAGCTGAAGGCGATCGGCTACGCCGTCGAATGAGGAGACTCCCATGGGCATGATCAAGGGCTGGATCGCATTGGTCGCGGTCATCGGCGCATTCGCGTTCGGCTGGGCCGCCGCGATGGTCGTCAACGCGGGTGCGCCGATCGCGGACGAGGAAGACGCGTACGTTCGTTTCCGGAACGCGCTCGCAGGCGACGACTCCCTCGAGCGGACGGAAACGCTCGTTCGACTCACGAAAGGGCTGAACGCAGAGACGCTGTCCGGAGCGGTCCGTGCCTTCGAAGAGGACATCTATCCGCGGGCGAATAGCGATATTCGCGTCTTGATGGCCTACTGGGCGAAGCATCAGCCGCGCGAGATGGTGAAGGAGGTGTTCACCTGGAACGATCTGCGCGTGCAACAGATCGCCGTGACCGAGGCGCTCAACGCGATCGCCGAGCAGGAGCCGTGGGAGGCCGTTCGTGAGTTCTACGAGAGCATGCCACTGCACGGCCGCCAGACGGCGCTCGTCAGCTACGTACGGCGATTCATCGATCATGCGGACGTGGCCGACCTCCCGGAGTTCATCCTGAGCTTCGCCGACCACGAGGAGCGGGATCGGGCGGGCGAGGTCGCGGTCAACCGCATGATCCAGAACTTCGGACCCGAAGCCTTGCAGGAGTGGATCGAGTCGTTGCCCGATGGGCGCGGAAATACGAGCGATCTCAAGGTCGTCGCGTTTCGTGCCAGCGCACGCGCCCACATGGACAATGGCCATCAGGATGAATTCGAGGCCTGGCTCCACGAGATCGGCGACGAGTCGTGGGCGCGTGGCGGCTGGCGTTCCGTGGCCGTCATCCGCGCCAAGACCGATCCCGTCGCCGCCATCGAGTGGGCTCGTGGGCTACCGGAGGGCGACTACCGCTTGAACGTCATCCAGGAGGCGATCCGGGTCTTTTCACTTCGTGATTCGGATGCGGCATTCGCCTGGATCCTCGAGCAGCCGCCGAGTCTCGAGCTCGATCGGGGGACCGGCGTGCTGGCCATCCATTACAAGTCGCGCGACAGCGATCGGGCGCTCGATCTGCTCGAGCGGATCGTCGGACCCGACACGTTTGCGAACGCGGTCCGGACGCTCACCAACTACTGGAAGAAGATGCCGCCCAGGCGACGCGATCCCATCTTGGAGCGGGTCGACCAGATCACGCAGGCGCGTCTGGCAAAGGCCGAGGCCGGAGGGGATGCAGCGCAGAACGAGCGCGACGAGCGGGCAGCCGGGATCGCTTCGCCTGCACCGTCGGCCGGCTAGCGCGGAGCGGTTTCTCCTGCGGCGACCCTTGTCGCGCCGTCTCCTATCGTTTGCCATCCGGGCCGGAAGGGAAGAGCGCCGTCAGCTTGGCCGCCTCGGGCCCCTGCTCGAAGAGCAAAGCCCGCCGCGCAGCGTCGAGCAGCTCCTCGCTCGGCTCGCCGCCTCGAGCGTCCTCGTGTAGGAGCTGTGCGAGTGCGAGCGCGGCCTCGCCATGGCGCGGACGCGATTCCAGAATCTTCCGGAGTCGATTCTTGGCGGCCTCGCGGCGACCCGATCGGAGCTCGAACCGCGCCGCAGCGAGTGTCGCCTCGGCGTCGTGCTTCGATTGCCTGGCTTCGAGCTCGATCGCCCGCGCGAAGCGGGTCCGGGCTCGCTCGTCTTCGCCGCGCGCCGCCGCGACCTCCGCCAATCCGATCGCCGCCTCGAGCGAGGCCGGGTCGAGCGTGCTCGCACGCTCGAAGTCGCGCGCCGCCGCCTCGAGCGCCCGGCCCGCCAGGTGGAGCTCGCCGCGGAGCGCGTACAGTCTCGCGGCGTGTGACGCCGCCGGGCTCGCGACGGCGTTCGAGGCTCCCCCTACGACTGCGGACTTCGTCGACAGGATCTCGCTCAGCTGGGCGACCGCTTCCGCGCGGCGGTCCAGCTCGAGCAGAAATGCGGTTCGCGCGCGCAGCGTCTCGAAGAAGACGGGCGAGCCGAGGTCGACACCGGCCGTGTCGATCGTCTCGAGCGCGGCCTCGGCCGTGCCGCGTTGGCGCGCGGCCTGGGCGGTATTCGCGATCGCTCGTCCTTGTGCCCCCGGAAGTCGGGACAGCCGAACGAAGAGCTTCTGGACGAGCGACTCGTCGCCGAGATCCCGGGCCGCGTCGAGGACGGCTTCGAGGACGTCGCCATTGCTCGGGTCTGCTTCGAGCAGGCGCAGCAGGACGAAGATGCGGCCCTCGCGATCACCGAGCCCCTTCATGATGTCGGAGAGCGCGATCGAATTCAGATAGTGCGGCGGGTCCTGGCGCGCGCCCTCGCGAAAATGCTTGCCGGCCGTGGTCCAGTCGCCGAGTCTTTCGTAGGTGTTGCCGGCGAGATAGCGGAGATCGGCGTTGTCCGGCCAGAGCACGAGCGCCTCCTCGAATCGCTTCGCAGCGGCCGCGAGTCGGCCGCGTGCCAGCAACAGGCGTCCTTCGATCACGGCGCGATGGGCCTCGACCTCGAGCGCATCGAGGCTCTTCTCCGCTTCCGCGAGGCGACCCGTGATGATCAGGAGGTCCGAGCGCGACAGGCGCCAGGCATCCGGAGGATTCGGATTCGCTTCGATCGCGCGGTCGAGGGCTTCGAGGGCGCGATCGAATTGCTCCCTGCGCATGTAGTGGTCGACCAGGGCAGACCAGGCGGCGGGCTGCGTCTCGGTCGCTTCGAGCAGCAGGCCGTGCGCTTCCTCGTAACGACCGTGGTCGGAGAGCCTGTCGGCGTAGGCGACGCGATGGCTGAGGTTCCCGTCGTCGGCTTCGAAGCGTCGGCGCAGGATGTCCGTCGCGCGGTCGAAACGTCCGCGCTCGTCGTAGAAGCGCATCGCTCTCGAGACGAGGGACGGGTTGCGGAGTCCGGCGCCGTCGAGGCAGCCTTCGAAGCGCTCCTCGGCGAGCGTGAGATCGCCGCTCTCGTACGCGAACTGCGCCGTCGCGCCGCACATCTCCGCTGCGCGCCTGGGATTCTCGTCGATCTTCTCGACCGATTGCGCGTAGAGCTCGTCGAGCAGCTTCTCGCCCTCTTCGATCCGCCCGAGTCCGAAGAGCGCGTAGAGTCGAACGAACTCCGCGGTCTCGTCCTCCATGCCGCGTTCGAGTGCGCGATCGAGATCGGCGATCGCTTCCTCCTCGACGTTCTGTTCGAGGTAGGCCCGCGACCTGAGCATGTACGCGCGGTGGTCGTCGGGCGCCATCTCGATCACGCGAGTCGCGGTGTCGATCGCGTCATGGCTGCTGCCCGCCTGGAGCTGCGATCGCGCGAGCAGGAGGCCAGCCGGGACCGCCTGCTCTGGATCCTTCATGGCGCGGGTGAGCGGCCATACCGCGAGACTCGGCTGTCCGGTCGCGATCAGCGCCTCGCCATAGATCCGCTGGACGCGGGCATCGTCCGGCCTTTCCGCGACCAGGCCGCGGACCAGATCGAGCGCCTCGGCATAGCGTCGCGCTTCGATCGAGGCGCGGGCCTGGTCGAGCACGCTCTCTTCGTCTCGAGGACTCGTCGCGGGGTCACAAGCCGTCAGATGGCCGAGCAGGCCGAGCAGGATCGCAGCGAGCGTCAGTCTACGGCGCCTACGTGTCGCGGGGACGAGGCGCGTCCGATCTGAGGGTCGCTCATCCGCGCATTTCGAATAGCGTGCCCGATACCGAATCAATCCCGCTCCTCCCGACGTCGACGAGCTGGCCGTCGTTCGCCGATTCGTCCGACCCGCGCGGTCGAGCCAGGGTCGTGTTCCCGGGTGTCGCACCCCTTGCATTGCGGGTGGACGGCCTTCGATCGGGACTGGTACAGTAATCGCGTTCCACTCGCATCCCGATCGCCGAAGCGCCCCGGCGAGTCGAGGAGGCGCCCAGGCCGATGTCGTTCAGGCGAGCCGTGATTCGTGAGTCTCCGTGATGACGATTCGCGGATCGTAGGCACCCGAGACGCTCGATGCGAAGCGAAGAGCGAAGAAGAGCGAATAGGCGGGAAAGAACGCTTGGCAATCCAGGAAACTCGGCTCCCGCGTGACTCGCCTCGTCGGCGACCGGATACGCGCTCGGATCCCGCTCGTGTGATTCGCCGGGTGCGGTTGCATTCGTTGCGGCGATCGTGGCGGCTGGCGGCGCTCGCCATCGTCGGGTCGATCTTCGCCGCGAGTACGGCCGCGGCACAGGGTGCGATCGCGGATCCCTGGGCCGGCGTCGAGGAGATGATCGTCACGGGCTCCGGCAGTGCCGCCGTGCTGCTCGAGGCGCCGACGTCGGTGGCCGCCTTCGACGCCGAATACCTCGACGCGATCGGTGCCCAGAATATCGGGGATATCGCCGAGTTCACGCCGAATCTCGAGATCACCTCGCCCTTCGCCGCGTCGAATCCGCAGCTCTTCATCCGCGGTGTCGGTCTGCAGGACAGCCAGTCGAATGCCACCAGCGCCGTCGCCGTCGTCGCCGATGGCGTCTACCTGTCGAGCGCCGCGGGTCAGCTCTCCCAGCTCTTCGACGTCCAGAATCTCGAGGTGCTGCGCGGTCCCCAGGGCGCGCTCTACGGCCGCAATGCCTCGGCCGGCGTCATCCGCATCACCTCGAATCGACCGGTCCACGAGCTCGACGCGGCGGTCAACCTCACCTACGGCCGCTTCAACCAGGTCGATGTCGACGGGTTCCTCAACGTGCCGCTCGTGGCGGATGTCCTCGCGGCGCGCTTCTCGTTCAAGTACGCGCGGCGCGATCATCTGGGAGAGAATCGTTGTGCGCGGTTTCGGGACGTCGACGACGAGCCCCAGGGCGCCGTGCTCGGCCTCGGCGGAACGCTCTGCAACAAGGGAATGGTGCAGGATCTGCTGCGCCAGCCGGTGAATCCGCCGATCGCGACGCCGCCGAGCAACGTCAACAACCGACACAACTGGGCCGGGCGTACGCTCTGGCTCTTCGAGCCGACCGAGGAGCTCGACCTCACGTTCAACTTCCACGGCGGCCAGAATCTCGCCAAGGCGCCCTCGTTCCAGAATCGCGCGATCAACCCGGTCCGCATCGGCAATCGAACGATCGCCGGGCTGACGACCGATTCGCGCAACTACCTCGATCCCGATACCTGCACGCGCTTCGAGCGACAGGGACCAAACGCCGATCCCGAGTGTGTCCAGAACAACGGGGAGCCGGGCGAGGGATCGCCCTTCTCGGGCGACTACAGCCGCGTGGGCGACGAGCGTCTGACGGCCATGGGCGCGAATCTCGTCACGAACTGGACGCGCGGCCCCTGGACGCTCGAGACCGTGCTCGCCTGGGAGTTCAACGACCGCGAGGCGGTTCTCGACATCGATTCTTCGCCCTTCGTGGCGGCCGAGACGTTCTTCGAAGACTCGGCGTCAGAATTTTTCGGCGACGTGCGGCTCACCTGGGACGACGATCGCGGCGTCGCCGTCACGCTCGGGGCGACCGGGCTCTACGATCAGCTTGAGGCGGAGAACCAGATCTGGATCCAGCCCTTCACGTTCCTCGGACAGGAAATCACACAGAAGACGTACCACGGCGCCGCGTTCGGCTACCTCGAGTGGGAGCTCGCCGAGGCCTTCACGCTCGAGGGCGGCGCTCGGATCAACTTCGAGCGCAAGGTGTTCGAATTGACGTCGGCGATCGTGCGGTTCCAGAATGGCCAGGTCAGCAACCGAACCGGCGTGCTCGAGAACGAGCGGGCGCGCTCCGAGGACTGGCGCCCCTCCGGCGAGATCATCCTCCGCTACGAGCCGACCGAGGACATGAAATACTATTGGCGCTTCTCGCGGGGCTACAAGGGGCGCCACTTCAATGGGACCTCGGTCGACAACAAGCAGCCGATCGACCCGGTACAGCCGGAGTTCGTGAACTCCTTCGAGCTCGGCTGGAGCTTCAAGTTCTTCGACGGCGCGATCGCCTGGAACGGCGCGGGCTACTTCTACGACTACGAGAACCAGCAGGTCTTCCAGCTTCAGGATGCCGAGGGCGGCTCCTTCCCCGTCAATCAATTGATCAATGCCGAGGACTCGCGTTTGATCGGCGGCGAGACCGACATCACGATCAACTGGGAGGGCTTCATGCTCTTCCAGTCGATCGGCATCACCTACAGCGAGTTCAGCGACTTCCGGAATCTGGTAGAACGGACCCAGACGGCACCGACTGGTGAGACGCGGACGACGACGACGGCGGAGGACTTCTCGGGCAACCAGCTCGTGAACTCGCCGGAGTTCAGCTACGTCGCCTTCGCGAACTACCGCTGGGAGCTGCCGGGGGCGCTCGGTACGCTGACGCCGCGCCTCGACTGGCGCTACAAGTCGCGCGCCTTCTATACGCCGGAGAACGACTCGCGGATCGGCTCCGAGCCGCGTTGGCTGGTCGACGTCCGGCTCGCCTACGCCAACCTCGACGCCACCTTCGAGTTCGCCGCCTGGATCCGGAACGTGACCGACGAGCTCTATCCCGTCACGGCCTTCGACCGAAAGGACGGCAACGGGGTGATCGCCTACGTGATCTCCGATCCCCGAACCTACGGCGTGTCCGCCTCGTTCCGGTTCTGAGCCAAGGATTTCTCCCCCATGACGTCTCGGTCATCCCGCCCGCTCCGAACCCGCCCGCGCCGCCTGCGGCGCCGTCGTGTCGCGCTGGCGGTCGCTTGTGTCGTGCTCCTCGGCGGCGTGGCCAGCGCGCAGGAACGCGAGCAGATCGACGACGAGCGGGCGCCCGCGCGACCGGCGGAGCGCCGATTCGAGACCGGCGGTACGAAGAGTCCGCTCGGCTTCTCCTTCTTCGGCATCATGCCCTACTTCGATACGGGGCCCTACACGACGATCCAGCGCGTGAAGGGCCGGGTCGGCACGACGTTCGGCGTCGAGGACGCGCCCCGCAACACGCTCACCAACATGGGCTGGCTCTTCGAGCTCGGTCTGGCCTTCCCCGCGATCGACGCGCTCCCCGGCGACCCGAGCCTCAACCTGTTCGGAGGGGTGTTGATTCCCACCAACGAGTCGAGCGTGATCGGCAGTCGGGTCGCGATCACGACGCCCGCCGGCACGAACAACCGGCTGACCGAGCAGAGCAAGATGCAGCTCGAATACCAGACCTCCTATCGGGCCGGCCTGGGCGCGGAGTTCGAGTTTCCGGTCATGAACGTCGATATCCGGGTGATGCCCGGCGTTCAGTACCTCTATCTGGGCTCTCGTTATGGGGCGCAGACGGCGTCGATCCTGACCTTCTCTGCCTTCGGTCGGGACTCGATCATGCAGAACGCGGCCGGAAAGAACGCGCTCGTGCAGCATTTCGTCGGCCCCTCGCTCAAGCTGGGCACCGAGCACATCGACCTCGGCCCCTTTCGCTTCGACGTCTATATCGAGGGTGGGCTGCTCGTCGACGTGGCTGGCACCCGCAGGCAGTCGCGGGCCGTCGACCAGGTCGGGGGCATCTCGACCTACACCTGGGAGGCCGACTCGCTGGCGGGCGTGTTCAACGCCGGCATGCGGGTACGTCTGCGTTAGAACGGCGTGAAATCCCACGGATAGAGCCCCTGATATAGTCGATCGAGTAGACCCGCGGGAAAATCGATCGGCCGAGCAGAATCGACCGTGGTGAAATCAGGGATAGCGGCGATTTTTCTTGAGTTTACGGATTCCAGCGAATAGGATGATCCAGCTCAGGAGGAGCGGATCCCCAAAGGGGAATCCAGTCGAGGAGCTCGAGGCCCGCAGTCCGAGGCCCACCAGGGTCGCTGCGGCCCTCGACGATGCTCAACAAGTCGAGCGGCTCGAAACGAGCGTTTCAGAGGACGCCGCGACACGGAAGCAACGAGGACAGGGATCTCGATCGGGTGTGCCCGAGCGACGGAGCCTGTCTCGATCGGTCGAACCGAGGAGATCCCGGAGGATGAAGATGAAGATCCGAATGATTGGCGCCTTTGCGGCGTTCGCCGTCGTGAGCGGCTCGCTGCTCTTCGCGCTCAGTGCGTCGGCTCAGACGGCGGTCGCGTTCCAGCAGCGGCATTTCGGGGACCACAGCGACGGCTCTTCCAACGCGGCCTCCGTGCCCTGTTGTACGTCGATGGGGACCTACGACACGCGTACGGTCAGCTCGAAGCATCCGCCGAATACGATGAACCGCGGCGGTGATTATTTCGCGGAGTTCGACGGGCGTCGCCAATACGGCACGGCGAACGCACAGGCGGCGACCGCGGGCGGTCTGCGGCCGATCACGATCCCGAGCGGGATCTTCCAGACGAACATGACCCTGCCGCTGATCACGCTGCCCGGCGGCAATCTGGTCGCGATCGAGACGATGATCACGCGGACGGTTCGCGAGCTGAACTTCGCGCCCGGCGGTGGTATCGCGGCGAACCACGTCGGGACCGCGGACTTCACGGCGATGGCGATCGGCGCCGGCAACCTCTTCTTCGAGTACAACGCGGCCGATCACATACCGACGAACACGCCGACGTTCCGTGGTGCGGGCTGGACGCCCAACCTGAGCCATTCGGGTCGCATCCGCGTGACGCCGAGCGCCGACCAGTACGGCGGCCTGCGCGACATGGTCTGGGATCAGTTCGCCCACGGCTTCAATACGGGCGTCACAACGGCGACGCTGGCGGAGTTCAACTTCGTCGTGCGCTACGGCCCGGGCGCGCCGATCGACGCGACCTTCGGCTACAACTTCACGACGCCGGGCATCCTGCCCGTCGCGAACGCCTCGTTCATGGCGAGCGACGTCGTGCGCCGCTCGACGGAGAGCGCACCGTTCAAGATCCGCGAGACGCCCGGGACGATGGGCGCCTGCTGCACGGGCATGGTCGTGAGCTCGATGGACGGCACGGGCTGGTTCGACTTCGTCGACTTCACGACGGGGACGATCCAGGTGCTCGCGAACACGATCGGCACGATCTTCGATGACTTCTCGACGCGGACCGAGATGGGCAGCTACGCCGTCAACACGACGGCGATGGGCGGGCTCACGGGCCAGATGCAGCTCGTCTCGGGCGGTCTGCTGAACAGTCGCGGAGCGACGATCTCGAACCTGGCGCACACGCACAACACGCAGATCAAGTTCGCCCCCGAGCCGGCCTCGGCGGGCCTGCTGGGCGCGGGTGCGGTCGCGATGATCGCGATGGCCATTCGGGAGCGACGCCGAAACGGCTGAGCTTCGAGGCCGGGCCGGGGTCGCGAACGGCGATTCCGGTCAGGCAGGGAAACGACGACGCCCCGTCGAGGACTCGCAGAGCCTCGGCGGGGCGTTTTCCTTTTCAGTCCGCACTGGTTGCGGTCGCGCGTGCGATCGCGAGGACGCTCACGAGCACGAGTACGCCGCCGACGGGGGCGAGCAGCACCGGCAGACCGGGATCACCCTCCCAGACGAAGAGGCCGCCGAGCAGGAAGCCGAGCGGCATCAGGATCGTGCCGCCGACGAGCGCTCGCGAGGCGAGCCGGGCCCGGCCGGACTGCAGTCGCTCGAGGGCCGGTAGTGACAGGGCGAAGGCGATGTGGACGAGCCCGAAGAGCGTTCCATGGGCGTGGGCGAGGGTGAACATCAGTCGTCGCGTCTCGTTCGAAGCGTCGAGGTAGAAGCCCGCCTTGAAGCCATGGAAGCTCTCGAGCAGCAGCCCGAGCGCGAGAAACGCGGCGAGGCACCACCAACCGACGCGCAGGTGGAATCGCGCGAGTGACTTCGCGCTCGTCGGATTCGAATCGTTCATTCGCGCAGGTCCATCTCCTGGTCGTCGCGCTGGGCGGCGAGGCGGTCGAAGGTTGGGCGGTCGATCGGCGGGGCCGCGCCGCGCGCTGCGGCGCTCGCCATCACGCGGGCACGCACCTCGGCGCGAACGGCTGGCGGCGCGAGGAAGTCGTAATCCAGGTCGGCGAGCCCCGCGTGGACACCGTTCGACTCCGGCCGTCCCCCCGTGAGCGATCGGGCGGCGATATAGCGCACGGCAGGGTAGGGGTCGTCGAGCAGATGGCCCAGCAGGTAGCGCGCCGATCGGGCCGCCTCGGGTCCGAGCGCCTCGTGGGCATCCGGCCAGCCGAGGTGCCAGGCGGCAAGCGCGCGCTGGTGCGCGTTGCCCGTGAGCGCCCAACGCGCCCCACTCGCGATCTTCTCCTGGTCGTTCGTGAGATCCGGGCGAGGCTGGCCATACCACTCGCTCAAGCGATCGGCCGTCCAGCCGAGCGATCGATCGAGATGACAGAGCTCGCAGGCGTTCGGACGACCCGTCGCGAGCGTCGCCTGTGCGCTCGGACTATCGATCCAATGGCTGCGGATCGCCTTGAGCAGTCCGTAGACCGTATGGGGCATGTGGCAGTTCGTGCACTGACTGCCGGCCGAAGCGGCCGAATGACGCGTGTGGGCCGCGCGCGGGGCGTCGTCCTCGAATTGCGAATGGCAATCCAGACAGACCGCGTCGCCGCGGCCCGTCGCGCGCGTCGCGAGCTGGTCGTCCGGGTCGCTGTCGTGCATCGAGTGGCAGGTCAGGCAGGAGATCTCGCCGCCGTCGTAGCAGGCGGACTCGATGAAGCTGTTGTGCTCGCGACCCGAGACGCGGACCATGCCGTCGGGCCAGAAGCGATCGCGCAGGAAGCTCTCGTCGCGGGCGAGCTCGCGAGCGAAGAGATCCTGCATGTCGTTGTAGTCGCGGACGATCGTCGGAACGCGTCCGCCCCGTTCGGTCGCTGCGAGGGCATCCTCGGCCTCGCGGCGCGCCTTCTCGGTCGCGCGCATGATGATGCGCGTCTCGCCGAGCTCGCCGCCGGGTCGATAGCGCTTGCCATCCCGGCGCACGTGGCCCTTGAAGAGATTGATGCCGTGGCATTGACCGCAGACCTGGGAGGCGGCCCGCGCGTCGAGTCGCGCCGGGTTCACGATCGTCGGATCCGGTCGCGAGGCCAGCCGCAGGCGATAACGTCGGAGCGGATCCTGATTGCGCTTCACGTGCTCTTCCGCCGGTCCATGGCACGACTCGCAGGCGATGCCGAGCTCGGCGGCACTCGGCGACCAGGCACCGTCGGGCTCGCGATTCTTCTCGCCGGCGACCGCGTGGCACTCGACACACGCGCCGTGCCAGACGTCGAAGGTGCGGGGTCCGTCCGGTGGCCGGATGAACCCCTCCTCACGCGGGATCCAGCGTTTCTCTTCGATCAGCCAGAGCCAGGGAAAGTTGAACAGGCGTCCGTCGCGTTCGCTGGCGACCCAGTAGGTCTGCATGTGGTGCGAGCCGGTCGTCATCACGATCCGCTTCCAGCGCATCGGCGGCCGGCTGAAGCGCTCGGGCCGGCGTCCCGAATCGAGCAGGTCGCGCTCCCAGTCCGGATCGGCCATCTCGACCCAGTACTCGTCTCCCCGTCGCTCCAGCTGGTAACGACGGCCGCGCGCCGAGAGCGTACGGACCTCGAAGTCCGCCAGTACGGCGTCTGGGCTCGCCGTCTGCGTCATGCTCCGGTGGTAGCTCTCGTGCCATGAGGCCGCGTTCCCCGGATGACAGGCGAAGCATCGATCCGAGCTGACGTATTCGGGCGCGGTCGGATCGGGCGAGCGGACGACGCGTTCCGGAATCTCCGCTTCGAGGCTGAGTCGGGATTCGAGGCGTTGGCTCGCGCGCGAATAGGCGGAGAGGCTCGCGGCGAAGGCGCCGAGCAGGACGAGAGCGAGGAAGAATCCGGCGGGTCCTGCCACGCCTGCGGACGATCGTTGAGCGACGCGGATCGACACGACCAGCACGCCGACGAGGACGACCAGGACCAGACCGAGCTGGAAGACGAGCGAGACGGCGCCTGCCATGAGCGCCATTATGCCCGGCCTGGGCGGCCCCCGCCCCGCGCGATCGCTGCGACGTGTGCGTCGCGAGCGTGTCAGGGGGCGAGGTCAGGGGGCTAGAAGCTCGGCTCTTTCTCCGAGCTCACGATCCACATCGCGAAGTAGTTGGCTGCCCCACCGTAGGCGTGGCCGAGCGCCACCTTCGCGCCGTCGACCTGGTACTCGCCGGCCGTGCCGCGCACCTGGTTCGCGGCCTCGAGACAACGGATCATGCCCGAGGCGCCGATCGGGTTCGAGGACAGCACGCCGCCCGACATGTTGACCGGGAAGTCGCCGTCGATTCGCGTGGCGCCCTCGAGGGTCATCTTCCAGCCCTCGTTCTCGGGCGCGATCAGGTGGCCCTCGAGCCACATCGGCTCGTACCAGCTGAAGGGCACGTAGAGCTCGGCGCAGTCGAGCTGCTCACGGGGGTTCGTGATGCCCGCCTTCTTGTAGAGCGCCTCGGCACAGTCGACGCCCGCCTGGGGCTTGACCGTGTCGCGGCCGGGGAATTGCGTGAACTCCGTCCGCTTGGCGTGCGCGATCACCCAGGCCGGCTTGTTGGGCGACCTCGCGGCCCCCTTCTCGTTCGTCAGCACCATCGCCGCGGCGCCGTCGGACGAGGGGCAGGACTCCAGGAAATGGAGCGGATCCCAGAGCATCGGTGACTCGCGGACCTTCTCCTCGGAGATGTCGTACAGGTGCAGGTGGGCGTTGGGATTGCGGAGCGCGTTCTCGCGGTCCTTGACGGCGACCTTGATGCCGACCTCCGGCGGCGCCTGGCTCTTCTGGATGTATTTGCGGATCCAGGGCGCGAAGGAGCCGCCGGCACCCTGACTGCCCGAGCGCCCACCGCCGAGCGCCCAGGTCGCGTTGCCGTCGCTCTGCTTCTCGTAGCCGACCGTGAGCACCGTCTCGTAGAGCCCGCTCTCGATCAGCGTGGCCGCCGAGATCGCGGTCGACGCACCGACCGAGCCCGCCGTGTGGACGCGATGGATCGGCTTGCCGATCGCACCGAGCGCGTCGGCCAGCGACAGCTCCGGCATCATGATCCCTTCGAGCGCGTCGGGTGCCTTGCCGATCACGATCGCGTCGATGTCCTGCCAGGTGACCGCCGCGTCTTCGAGGGCGTTCTTCGCGGCCCAGCGGACCAGGCCGTCGACCGTGATCTCGTGGCGCTTGGCGTATTTCGTCTGGCCGAGTCCGACGACGGCGCAGCGTTCCATCAGGCTTCTCCCGAGAGCGTGCAGAGCAGGTTCTGTTGCAGGGCGGGGCCGCTCGCCGCGTGTGCGATCGCGCTCCCGGCCTCGCCGTTCTTGATCATGCGCGCCGCCTCGCAGACGCGCGCAAGACCCGTCGCCATCACGGGGTGTCCGCAGAGCGGGCCCCCCGACGGATTGATCCGTGTGGAGTCGCCGAGCCCGAGCGCCTCCTTCAGCAGGATCTCCTCCGGGCTGTACCGCACGCAGAGCTCCGCCACGTCGTAGGCGCCGCCGTCGATCCCGAGCTTGTCGGCCGCGAGCCGCGTCGAGGTGGAGAGGGTGAGATCCCGCAGTCCGGGATGGCTCGACTCCGTGCGGTGGTCGATGCCCGTGATCCAGACGGGCTTGTCCGTCAGCTCGCGCGCCTTGTCGCCGCGCGCGACCAGCACCATCGAGGCGCCATCCGAGATCGGCGGCAGGTCGTGCTTGCGGAGTGGCTGGGCGTAGTAGGGCTCCTTGAGGAGCGTGTCGACCGGGACGTCCTTCGCGACCTGGGCGCGCGGATTCGACATCCCGTCGCGCCGCGAACGCGAGACGACCTCGGCGAAGTCGGCCTCGCTCGCCTTGCCCGACTCGACGAGCGCGTTCGCCTGCAGGCCGGCGAGCGAGACCGGGTCGAGACCGATCGGGGCGTGGTAATAGGGGTTCGTCTGCAACGCGAAGATCTCGCGCGGACGGCCGGGTGAGCTCTTGCCGGAGCCGGCGACCAGGACCGTGTCGATGTCGCCCATCTGCAGCCGGACGTAGGCCTCGAAGAGGGCCCAGGCCCCGTCCATCTCGACGTGGGACTCGTAGACGGGCGGCCAGGCGCCGAAGCCGTCGACGTTCGAGACGAACGCGAAGGGCAGGCCCGAGAGATAATCGCAGGAGCCCGCGATCGTGAAGTCGATGTCGTGACGATCGAGTCCCGTCTCGGCGAGGATCTCGTTCGTCAGCGTGAGCAGCAGGTGCGGCTCGGTCTCGGTGAACCGCCGATAGGAGGGGGTCTGGGCGACCGCCACGATCGCAATCTGTTCGTCAGCCATCAGTACACGTGCTCCGAGAAGACTTCGAAGGGGACATCGGGCTCGCCCGTCGGCACCCACTTTTCGATCACGCCACCCGTCCCGCCCCAGCGATTGTCGATGCCCTCGAAATCGCGCTCGGCCTCGGGCTTGAAGACGCATTCGACGCGCATGCCGGCGCGGATCTCGTCCGTCGAGATGTTGCGCAGATCCTGCTGGCCGAGCGGCGAGTCCGAGCCGTCGAGCAGGATCGAGGACCGGATATAGGGCTCGGTCTCCTTCTGACCGTAGTAGGCGACGGGCGTGATGATCGTGTAGGACACGATCGTTCCGGTCATCGGCAGCTCGACGTCGTCCGCCTCGGTCATGGCCACCCGCTCGATCGGGTCGTAGCCCTTGCTCGGAATGTAGACCTTGCCGGAGACGGGACTCTTCTGACCGACGAAGACGCCGCGCTTCAGCCCTTCGAGATAGCGCTTTCGCGTCGGGGCGAAGGACTCCTCGAAGTCGAGCGAGATCACGTGCTCCGAGATCTCGACCTCGCCCTTGCCCTTGCTGATCTTCTGATCGTAGGCCTCGGCTTCGGGCACGAAGTAGACGTCGGTGATCGCGCCGACGCGTTCTTCGCGGTACATCGCCTTGACGCGCAGTCCCTTTGCGAGCGAATCGACCGAGGTCGCCTTGACTGCGTGGACCATCGGCGTGTCGGCCCCGTCGAGCTTGATCGTCGCGAACGCGAAGGGCTCCTGGAACGGATGCTTGCGCGTCGGCTCCGCGATCCATGTCCAATGCTCGACCGTGCCGAAGGGGCCGACCTCGACGAAGTCGGGCTCGAGCTCCTCGAAGCTGTCGGGATCGAACTCGAGCGGCGGACAGAGCACTCGTTTGCCCGCGCGGATTCCGAGCAGCTTGCCATCGCGCAAGCCGGTCAGGAACGGACCCGTCACGGGGCCGGTCGTCCGTTGGTAGGGGTATTCGAGCGTATATTGCGTGGTTTCGAAGTCGGCCATCACGCGAGTCTAGTGAGCCGGAGTCGTGCGATTCAAGCCCCCTCGGCTCGCTGCTCGGCCCCCGGGCTGCACGTTTCCGGCCTCGTGCTCGGGAGCGAGCCGCATTCGTGCCTCGCTCCGGAGCCCGATTGGGATAGGGTGTGGCCCTCGTCGCGCGGACGGGGTCGAGTCCGCGAGGAGGATTCGATGTCCAGCTACGTGAACAAGAAGACGGTCGAGACGATGTGGCGCGCGCTCGGCCAGTTCGATTTCGAGACGCTCAAATCGTGTCTGCACCCGGAGGTCCACTACGAGGACGTACCGACGGAAGATGCCGGTGCGAAGGGGCCGGAGAACGTGGTGGCGCGCCTCTCGGTCGCCTGGGATCACCTCTCGGAGCAGATCCAGACGACCCATCGGATCGCCGCCGACGGCGACGTCGTGTTCCTGGACCACACCGAGAAGTGGGTCTTCAAGACCGGCGAGACCGTCGAGCACCGCTTCGCCACGATGCACGAGCTACGCGACGGCAAGATCGTCAAGTGGAGCGACTTCTGGGACGTCCAGAACTTCGTCGGTCAGTTTCCCGCCTGGTTCCTCGAGGAGATGGCGAAGAAGCAGGGCTCGGATTTCATGGGATAGCCCGCTCAGTCGAGCTCGTAGCCGAGGGCGCGCAGCTGGTTGAGCTCCATCTCGTCGATCTCGACGCGCGTGACGGCCGATCCCCAGGGCGCGGGCGTCGGGACCTCGAGGTAGCTGCGTGCCGCCTCGCGTAGCCGCTCGACCCGTTCCGGATGCGCGTCCTTGACGTCGCTCCGTTCGAGCGGATCCGACCCGCCGTCGAAGAGCTGCTCGACGAGTCCCCCCTTCGGCTCGGGAGCGTAGACGTAGCGGAAGCGATCCTCGAGGATCGCGACCGCCGGCCGGGGTCGCTGGGTCCGCTGGCCCCAGGTGCGGTCCAGGTGGGCGATCGCGTGCTCCGGCGCCTCTTCGATTGGCGTCCCTTCGGCGGCGGCGAGGATCTCGGGCAGAAGCGATCGGCCGTCGTCGTCCTCGAGCGGTGGCAGGCCGAGCAGATCGAGCACGGTCGGCCAGACGTCGACGTTGCTCGAGCGGAGATCGAGCGCGAGTCCCGGCTCGAGGCGGAAGGGCAGGCCGATGATCAGCGGGATCTCGGTCGATTCCCGGTAGACGTGTCTGGCGTGGCCCTCGAGGCCGCGTTCGGAGAAGGCCTCGCCGTGGTCCGACGTGATCACGACGAGCGTCTTGTCGAGGAGCTCGTTGTCTGCCAGGTACGTCAGCAGGTGTCCCAGCACCGTGTCGGTATGGTGGATCGAGTTGTCGTAGATGTCGGAATAGTCGGACCCGAAGAGCGCCGACTGCTCGGTGTAGACGTATTGATGGACGTCCATCATGTGCAGGTAGAGGAACCAGCGGTCGCGACCGTGGGCCCGCAGGAACTCGATCGCATTGTCGACGATGTCGCTGTCGGTTCCATCGAGCGTGATGTGGGGATTCTCGCGGCGCACCTCGATCGGCGCCCGCTTCGCCTGGGGCCGCTCGTACACCTCGAATCCCTGGCCGAAGCCGAAGTTGGGGGCGACCCAGCCATTGCGCCAGATCCCGGTCGTGCGGAAGCCCGCCTCGCGCATGATCTCGGCCGGAAGCAGCGCATCTTCGGGCAGACCGTGGTCGAAGCGCGTCACGCCCGCGCGCGCCGGGTTCAGCCCCGACCACAGCGAGGCCATCGACGCCTTCGTCCACGACGACTGCGCCAGGTGACGGCTGAAGCGGAGGCCCTTGCTCGCCATGTAGTCGAGCGTCGGGCTGGTCTCGCGCTCGTAGCCATAACAACCGAGTCGGTCGGCGCGGAGGGTGTCGATCAGGACGAAGAGCACGTTCACGTCGTCGCGGAAACGCAGGCCGTAGATGTCCGCGGCGGCGCCCTTTGGACGCCGATCGCCCGTCGTGATCTCGAACCATGTCGACAGGTACGCGAGTAACGCGAGAACGGCGAGCGCGACCCACAGCCATCTGCGCGGAGAGCGAGCGGCGTTCATGCGTGCAAGCTAGCGCCTTGCTAGCCTGCACGCATGAATTGGCGACCGTGTCGCGCGTCCGCTTCGGCACGTCTGGGCATCCACTCCTTCCTCCTCGCGCTCAGCTGTCTGGCACTCGCCTGCGAGGATCCGAACTCGCTCGATCGCGTGCGTCAGCTCCAGCAGCGCGGACGCTTCGAAGCCTCGCTCGAGCCCCTGCGCTCGCTGCTCGAGGCGGCTCCCGACGATCCCGAGCTCAACTACCGCTACGGCGCCGGTCTGCGACGGACGGGCTCGCCGGATCGCGCGATCTGGGCCCTGCGCAAAGCCGCCGACTCCGAAACGTGGTCGCGTCGGGCACGACTCGAGCTCGGCGCCGCGGCGCTCGCGACGCGAGAGTGGACCAACGCGATCGAGACCGCCGACCGCTTGCTCGAGGAGGATCCCGACGACGTCGGGGCGCTGCGGATTCGTGCCGAGGCGCGGCTGTCGGCTCGCAACGACTACGAGGCGGCCCTGGCCGACTTCGACGCGATCCTCGAGCAGGCGCCCGACGATCTCGATGTGCGCTCGTCCCGGGCGGCGACCCTGATCGCGCTCGGTCGCATCGACGAGGCAGGCCTCGCGCTCGAGGACATGGAGCGCGCCGCCGAGGAATCGAAGGCCCCGGACGCCACCCGCAGCCGGATCTGCGTGACCCGCGCGCTCTTCGCGGACGAGCAGGACGAGCTCGAGGAGGCCGAGGCGGCCTTTCGCCGCTGTCTCGAGGCCTTTCCGAAGAGCTGGACGGTCGTCGAGCAGTTCGTCGAGTTCCTCGACGGACAACGCCGCCCCGAGGAGGGCAACGCGCTCCTGCTCGAGAGCCTCGAGCGCGATCCGCGCCAGGTCGGACTGCGCGTTCGCATCTCGGAGCGCTTCGCTTCGCTCGACATGCACGAGGAGGCCGAAGCGGTGCTGCGCGAAGGCCTTGCGCTCGACGACCCGACGCTCGCGAGCGCCCTCTGGGCCGGGCTGACCGACCTCTATTCGGAGCGCGGCGATTTCGAGGCCGCGAGCCGCGCCTACGAGAAGAGCTTCGCGGCAATGGAGGCCCCGACCGCGATGGAGCGCTTCCTACTCGCCGATATCCTGGCACAGGCCGAACGCGACGAGCGCGCGCTCGAGGTCTCGCGCACGATCGACAACGAGGTGTATCGGGGACTCGTGGAGGCGCGCGTGGCGATGAACCGGCACGAGCCCGAGCGTGCGCTCGAGCTGCTCGACGAGGTGCTGCCCCGCTGGCCCAACAATCCGGGTGCTCGCTACTGGGCGGCGCGCGCGGCCGAGCAGCTCGGGGACTTCGATCGTGCGATCGAGGAGTACCGTCAGGCGATCCGCTCGTCGCCGGGCTTCAGTGAGGCCGGTCTACGCCTCGCGCGCCTGCACGCCGCCGAAGGCGCGGCGGCGGACGCCTGGACGTCGCTGTTCCGTTATGTCGACGAGCGTCCCGACGATCGCGAGGCGGCGGCGCTGCTGACGCGCATCGCGAGTCGCTCGCGGGAGGCAACGAGCACCCAAACGATCCTCCGGCGCTACCGACGGACGAAGCTCTGGCCCGTCGTGGTGCGCGAACGCGCGCGCATCGTCGCGGAGCAGGTCGGTCCGGCGCGCGCGATCACGATGCTGGAGGGCGAGACGGGGGTCGACCTCACACGCGCAGAGCACGCGATCGTCCTCGAGGAGTACGTGCTTCAGCTGCTCGCCGCGGGGCGCGCCGACGACGCGGCAAGCGCCGTAGCGCGGGCAATCGAAAAGGCGCCCGAGGACGGCGAGCTCCAGCGGATCGAAGGTCTGGTGCTGCTCGAGCAGGGGCGCACGGCGGAGGCCGGGGCGCGCTTCGATCGCGCCCTCGAGCTCGACGCGGACGACGCCCACGCCTGGCTCGCCTCGGGGCGTCTGCAGGCGGCGATCGGGGAGATCGACGAAGCGCTACAGCGATTCCGTCGCGCGACCGCGCGCGACCCGGATCTCGCGGACGCGTATGTCGAGGCGGCTCTTCTGCTCGCTGCGGCGGGTCGATCCGACGAGGCCGGGGAGCGCTGGGCTGCGTTGCTCCGCGAGCGGCCCTACGACGTGGGAGCGGCAGTTGCGCTGGCCAAGCTTCGGCTTGAAGGCGGGCAGAGCGACGCGCGGACGCTCGAGCTCGCGCGTCGCGCCGTACGCTTCGGGGGCGGGGAGGTCGCGCGGCGACTGCTCGCCAAGGTCCACACCGCGCGCGGAGAGAAGAAGCGGGCGCGGGAGATCCTCGAGCGTCTGGAGCAGAGCGCCGCGACCGAGGCCTCCTCCTCCTCCTCCGAGCCCGAGCCCGATCAGCCGGCGGGTGGCTCCGGATCCTGATCTTCTTCCAGCTCTTCGAGCTGCCCCGCTCGTGGCACCCGTGCGCCGGGCCGCGCCGCGCGGATTCGCGCGACGAGCTCTTCGGGAAACGCCTGCTCCTCGACCCAGGCTTCGGCCGCCTCGCCATCGACCGCGCGCCACTCGGCGACCGCGGCGATGAGCAGCCGCTCGCGGCGGCTCGGCTCCTCCTCTGCATTCGCACGGGCGATCGCCTCGAGTGGTCGGCCCTTCGCCGCGAGATGCGTGATCGCGACGCGATTCAGGAGTCGAATGACGGGCTGCGTCGACTGCGCGTCGAGCCATTGCAGCGCGCCGTCCGTATCGAAAGCCAGAAAGATCCGATAGCTCGCGAACGCAGCGCGCTTGCGTCGCTCCGCGTCGGACCAGCCGAGCACCCAGTCGAGCGCCGCGGCGGCGTCCTGGTGTGACCAATGGCGGGCGATCACCTGATAGAGGAGCTCGCCCTCCGGCTGCTCGAAGTGCCGCTCGGCCCAGCCGATGGCGAGCGCGGGATCGCGTTGGGTCAGCGCCTGCGCGAGTCGCTGGAAGGCGTCCATCCGAAATCCCCCGCTTGCCCGGCGTTCCGATCCGCTCGACCAGCGCGATCGCCGTGTCGGGTCCGCGTCGGTCGATCACGCGGCGCAGGTAGACGTCGAGCGTCTCCTTTCGCGGGCGACCGTCCGGAAGCATGCGGATGAACGCGAGCAGTGGCGCGGGGTCCGCATCGCCGTCGAGCCAGCCGCGGGCCAGTGCCAACGCGAGGTCGCGATTCCAGCCCCCGCCACCAGCGCTCGTCGCCTGCTCGACGGCCGCGAGCGCCGCGTCCGGCGCAATGCCTGCCCAGATGCGCACGACCGTCGAAGCCCACAGGCCATGCGACGTCCGCAGGAAGCCGCGTCCCTCCTCGAACGCGCCCGGTGGGTCCTGGCTACCCCACCAGCTGGCGAGCAGCACGATCGCCGCGTCATCGACGGCGACCCAGGCCTCCCGATAGGCCTGGGTGATCTCCGGTAGGTCCCCGAGTTCGTGCGTGTCGAGGTAGCGGATCAGCTGTCGGACCCGTTCCCGGCTGGAATCCAGCTCGAGGATCTCACGCAGTGCGAGGTCGGGGGGTGGCGTGGCCGCGTCGGGATCCGCGAGACACGCGATCAGGAGGCCGAGCAGGCCGGCGATGGCGAGCGGGCGGCCCAAGAGCTTTCCGCGCGGAGCGCGGCGCGAAGTCGATCCTCACGACGATTCGGTTCCTCTGGGGCGAGCTCGGCTGAGATCCCGCCGGGGACTCAGATGCTTGCCCGGGTAGCGCGTGTTTCTTCGGTGGCTCTTCCCCACGACGTAGTCGGGAGATGGGCTTTTTCAGTTGCTTTTCTCGGCGGCCCTAGCGTAGACTGGCCTTGCTGGATCGCAACGAAGGTATTCGGCTACAGGGCCTGAGCCGGACAGCGCGTTGCTAGGCGTTTCGGTGCGTGGTTTCAGCGTTCGGTGAGTGTTCGGTGAATTGCAGATGAGCTGCCGATTGACGACAGGTGTCACCCCGGCGCGGTGCCGGGTCACTCACCCAACGGCTTGCGACGATCAACGCACCGCGGACCAGGGGCCCCGGATGACCTCGAGACGATCTCGAAAGCGTCATCACTCAGTATTCGAATCAGGCAGGCCAATGCTCGGAGGAATCCAATGACCATCTCGTTCCGTGCGGTTGCGGTGGGCTCCGCACTGCTTCTCTTCGCGATGGAGGGTGTCGCGCTCGCCGTGTCGATGAGCGGCGCCGTTCGTACCTTCAATCCTTCTGCGGGTACGGTTCGCCACAAGCTCGTGGTCGGCGACACCGTCGCGACGACGCCCGGGACCGGCATGGGCCGCGGGATCGACATCGGCGCGAACGTCTTCACGTTCGACGTGCAGCAGATGCGCGTCTTCCCCGCCTTCCCCGGCGTGGCGCAGAACACCGAGATCGCGACCACGGAGCAGGCCTCTGCGATGTTCCGCGGCGGCGCTGGCGCGAACGGCTTTCCCGCCGGCCAGGGCGGCGTGGCCCAGTACACGACGACGATCGACGGCACCACGACGACGGTCACGCGGATCGACTGGTGTCCAGCGCGTGACGCGTGCCGCGCGTTCGCGAACGCCACCGTCGCTGGTGGTCAGGGTCGGATCGTGGTCTCCCCCGGTCCGAACGTCTTCGGCGGTACCTTCCGGCTGCTGCGCCACATCAAACAGGGCTCGGGCGCGTGGTTCGTGTTCAACCCCGGCGCCACCGTCGTGAGCATGGGCTTCAACCCGAACCTGCGCGGCGTCGAGACCGTCATGACCGGCGGCGGCGGGACGATCACCCAGAACACCGACAGCTCCTTCTGGAGCGCCGGTATCGACAATCTGGAGACGGTGCTCGACGTGAATCCGGAGAATCTGCTCTACAGCGGTCGCCTGGGGCCCGATGGTGCCATCCAGACGCTCCTCAACTTCAATGGCACCTCGCCCAACGATCCGCCGGACGGTGAGGCGACCGGCTTCAAGATGACGACCGGGACCATCAACGTGAGCGACGCGACGCCGTCGACGCCGGGCGGTGGGCCGTTCCAGGCGAGCACCAAGGGCTTCGACGATCGCGACGCGTCGGGCAACGGCAACATCCAGCTCGTCGGCGGCGCGGTCGCCTGGGGTGGTCTGTCGGGCAACGTGTTCTTCCGCGTCACCCGACTGACGATGGCCGTTCCCGAGCCGGCCAGCGCGCTCGCGCTGGGCGCCGGCTTCGTGGCGCTGGGCGGGCTCGCCTGGGCACGTCGGAAGCGCAGCGAGGGCTGAGCCGCCCGACCCGAGCGGGAAGAGTTGAGAGGCGGCGGGCTCCCGGGTCGGGGGCTCGCCGCTTCGTCTTTTGGGCACCGCACGCGGGTGCTACGCCTTGCTCCCGTGATGGCGCTGCTCGATCCCGATTCGAAACCGGTGGCGATCAGCCCGTGTGTCGGATGATCCGGTCTGTGCGGGCCTGGTGAGCGGCGCCTCCAGCGGGACGCGCCGGCCCGCGCGCTACGTCGTGATGCTCAGCCACGCCGTCTGCGGCCTGGTTGCGGGTCTGCTGCTCTATGCCGCGGCGGGACCCGTCGCCACGGATGACATCTGGTGGCATCTCACGCTGGGACGCGAGTATGCGAGGGCCGGGCCGCCGCTCGCCGAGGATCTCCGGTTGCACACGGCGGCAGGCCCGCCTGACGCCAATTCCTGGCTCTTCGATCGGGCCGCGGCGGGTCTGGCCGAGACGGCGGGAATCGGCTCGCTGCGCGTACTCCACGCCCTTCTGGTGGCGCTACTGCTGACCGTCGTGTGGTGGGGCCTCCGCCGCGCGTCGGGCTCGCTGCTCTTCGGGAGCCTGTCGACGAGCCTGTTCGCCGGGATCGGCGCCTATCGTCTCCTCCAGCTCCGCCCGTCGCTGGCGACGATGCTGGCGACCGCGATCCTCTATTTCGGCGTGATCGCGCGGCCCCGCCTCTCGCTCGGCCGGATGGCGCTCGGGATCGTCGTCTGCGCGATCTGGGTCCATCTGCATCCCGGCTTTCCGCTCGGCCCGGGCTTGCTGGGAATCGCGGCGCTCGGAGCGGCTGCCGCAGCAAGAGAAGACACTCGCGCCCGGGAGCGAGCGACGCGGCTCGCAGTCACCGCTGCCGGCGGGCTGCTGGTCTGCGGGCTCCACCCAGACGGACTGGCGGCCGTCGGCCGCTATGTCGGCGCCGGTGCGGCGAACGTCGGGCAGGTCGTCGTGATCGACGAGTGGCGGCCATTCGCGCTGCTGGGATGGCCGAGTCTGCACCTGCCGCCGACGCCGCTCGCCTGGCTCGGCAGCTGGGGAATCGTCGCGGGCGTGGCGCTGGGCCTGGTGGCCGTCTTCGGGCCGTTGGCTCGCCAGCTGACGGCGTTCTCTGGCGATGCCCGAGCGGGTCGAGCGGAGGGGCGCGCGTGGCTGCCGCGGGACCCCGGTCTGATCGCGCTCGCGCTCGTCGGTGCGGTGGCGCCCTTCGTCGCGGTGCGCTTCCAATGGATGAATCTTCTCGCCCTGGGATGGCTGGCCTCGGTCTGGCGCATCCGGACGCCCCAGGCCCCGTCCACCCATCGGCCCGCCTGGGCCCTGGTCGTCGCCGTCGCACTCCTGGCGGGTCTCGTCTGGGGCTCGGGCTGGCGTATCCTCGCGCCGCGCGGCGGCCTCGATCGCTATCGCGAGCCCTATGCAACCGATCGCTACTACGCGCACGCCGTCTGGTTCCTCGCGGACACCGGGGTCGAGGGGCGACTCTTCCACCCCTACTTCATGGGCGGCTTCGTCGAGTACTGGCTCTCTCCGCGGCTCACGGCCTTCGTCGATGGCAGCCTGAACGTGCCGGCTTCCGTTCTCGCGGACTACGGGTCGATCCTGACCGCGGGTGGCTCCGCCGAAGGGCTGCATCCGGCCCGACTGCTCGATCGTTACGGCGTCGATTTCTTCATCGGCGTCGGCCTGCCGATTTTGCCGCCGCCGGGTCGTCCCTGGCGCTACACGACGACGCACCTCGAGCGGCATCCCGATTGGCTGCTCGTCTACCGCGGGCTGCGCAGTGCCGTCTACCTGCGACGATCGGAACGAAATCGCGCCAACCTGGCGCGCATCGCCCGCTACTACGCCGCCCAGGGCGTCCCCTTCGATCGCGAACGCGGGCTGGACGTCGAACGCATGCTCTCGACCGCTGGCGATTGGTCGATTCGCCATGGTGCCGCGCCACGGGATCTCCGCGCGCTCCTCGGCGTCGCGCCCCCCGCTTCGAGCGATGCGAGCTGGTCGCCCGGCCGACGATCGGGACTGACCTACGCGGCCCTCGGACTCTACGACGAGGCGCTCGCCATGGCCGCAGCGTCCTCTGCGGGTGGCGGCCAGGGCGGCGAGCGAGGCGCGGACATGGTCTGGCGGCGACGCGATCGCGAGCGGCTTCGCGCCTGGCTCGGCCTACGTCGGGACGACCCCGGCGCCGCGCGGCGTGCGGCTGCCTGGCTCGCTGCCGGCGACCGCGCGCGCGATCCGTTGGTCGGGCGACTCGTCGCCGCCGTGCGTGCGTACCTCGCGACGGATGATCCGGATCTCCGCGCGCGCATCGCCGCCGTGACGCCCGGCTTCACACGGGCCGAAGCGGCAGCGATCCGTGCCTACGAGGATCGCGCCCCGACCCGCTCCCCGTGACCATGAGCGTCGCCAGTCCCGCTCGGACGGCGAGTCTCGTTATTCGGGAGCCCAGTGAAAGCGGACGCCCCAGGCGACGCGGTAGTCGACGAGGTCGCGCTCGTACGTCGCGCGCAGCGTCTGCGTACTGCTGTTGTCGTCGAAGGTGCCGGTGGCGTTGATTTCGATCGTACGGTTGAGATTGAAATAGGCCTGCCCACCGGCGAAGACGGTCGCCACGATCGAGTGGAAGCGGCCGGCGTCGACGGAGATCTCGAGGCCGGGGCCGATGCCGTGATAGGTCTCGGTCTTCTCGCCGCTCGCCGAGACGGTACGGCATGGACATTCGTCGTCGTTGCCGACGAGCGGAAACTTCTCGCCGAAACCGAAGATCGCCTTCACGCGATCCCGCTGGCGAATCCACTCGAAGGAGGGCCTCACGTGAAATCGCCGCTCGAAGGCGTCGAATCCGAGATCGACGCCGATCGCGGCCGACCAGATCGGCGAGCGGCTCTCGGCGGCGGTCGCCGATCCGAGACCCTTGATCGCACCGACCGGCGTCGGTGCGTCGGGGATCCCGTCGTTGTTGTTGTCGACGATCGGGATCTCGATCGCGCCCGGGGCACCCTCGTTCGCGATCCGTTCCTCGCCGTCGAAGCTCGTAGCGTAGCCGCCGCGCAGAAAGATTCGGGGCGCCGTCGCATGCTCGAAGAGAACGGGGCTCGCGATCTCGGCGTCCACACCCAGGTGACCGAAGAAGGCGCGACTCTCGCTCGAGATGTCGCTGCGAATGCTCGACGAAGATGCCTGCGTGTCGATCGAACGGATGCCCGCCGTGATGCTCAGGGCCGGGATCCAACGCGCGTCGAACTCGCCGGCGGATGCGCCGCTCGAGCTGAAGAGAATCGAAAGCGAGATCAGCACGGCGATTCGGCGCATCGGCCAGAATCTGGCGCGTGCAGGGGGCCTATGCAAGAGTCTCGCGGGACGTGCGGAAGCCCTTCGGATCGCCTCCGAAGCGGCTCGGCGTTCCGTCCATTGCGATCATTGCGCTGCGAGATCGGCACCCGAGGGAAGAACCGAGACGCTTCGGTTGACCACAGCATGCAGTTCGACCCGAGATTCGAGAGGGGCCACTCGTGATGGATCGTCAAGTCTCGACGAGACGCGGCCGTGCCCCTCGCACGCCCGATCGCCGTCTCGTCGTCGTTCTCTTCGCCGCGCTCGTCCTCGCGCTCGGCTCGACGGGGAGCCACGCTCAGGAAGACGACGGATCCGCCATCTGGCAGGGCGTCGAGCAGATGGTCGTCACGGGCTCGGGAGCGGCCGGGATCCTCGAGGACACGGCGGTCTCGGTGACCGCCTTCGATGCCTCTGAGCTCGAGGCGATGGGCATCGGCGACGTCGCCGATATTGGTCAGTTCACGCCGAACCTCGAGATCCGGACCGCGGGATCGACGACCCCGATCCTCTTCATTCGCGGCGTCGGACTGAACGACTTCACGGCGAATGCCTCCGGCTCGGTCGCCGTGTATCAGGATGACGTCGCGCTCAATCTCCCCGCCTTCCAATCCGCGCAGCTCTTCGACACCGATGCCGTCCAGGTCCTGAAGGGACCGCAAGGATCGGGCCCGGGTCGCAACGCGTCGGCCGGCGCGATCCGCGTCACGTCACGACGACCGAGTGGCGACTTCGGGGGCTACCTCAACGTGGGCGTGGGCAACTTCGGTCTCGTCCAGGCCGACGGCGCCCTCGAAGCGCCGATCGTTCCCGACCTGCTCGCGATCCGACTCGCCTTTCAATTCGAGAAGCGCGACGGGTTGGTCCACAATCGCTGCGGCGGCTTCACCGTGTCCCAGGTCGCCGCGGCCCGACGCGGGATCTGTGGCGAGGTCGGTGGTGCGGAGATCAGGCCCGGGCTCGAGGAGGACCTGAACAACGTCAATCGCTGGGCCGCGCGCGGCGTGATTCGCTTCCAGCCCGAGTGGCTCGACTCCCAGTGGGTCCTCAACATCCACGGAAGCCGTATCGACCAGCTGGCGACGGTGGGACAGCCGATCGGGACGGCAGGCAACGCCTTCGCCGACATCACGCGCAACGGCTACATCATTCGCGAGATCCAGGCCGAGCGGCAATTGGTCGAGCGGGAGGCCATACGTGCTGCGCGTCGCAACCCGAACATCACCAATCCCCGCGAGCAAGGCCTCGCGAATGCCAAACAGACCCTCGCGAATCGCCTCGCCTTCAATCGCCCACTCGATTGGAGCCCGTTCGAGGGCGACTACAACCTCGACGGCCACGAGCGGCAGGAGACCTGGGGTGCCTCGCTGCGCGGCGACATGGAGATCGGTCGCATCTCGTTCTCGACGATCACGGGCTTCGAGCACTACGATCGCTCGCGCATCATCGACGCCGACTACACGTCGTCGATCATCTTCGAGTTCGACATCCAGGACGATGCCTGGCAGGTGACGCAGGATTTCCGCTTCGAGCAGGAGCTCGAGTCGTTGCCGCTCAGCTGGAAGGCGGGTGGCTATGCGCTCGCCGAGCGGCTCGACTACGACCAGTTCACCTTCGGCGATGGCGACATTCCGGGCATCCTCCAACGCTACGCGCAGGCCACGTGGGCGTTCGGGATCTACGGCGAGTTCGACTACAAGCTCACGGACGATCTCGAATTCAAGGCCGGGATCCGGTACAACTGGGAGCGAAAATCCTTCGACATCGAAGAGATCACCTCGCCGATCAGCAATACGGTCGATCTCAATCGCTGTAACGAGCGCGAAAACATCCCGGCGGCGGACTGCGACGATCGTCGTACCTTCTCGGATCCGACGGGCGTGGTGCGCTTCACCTATCACTTCGACGACAGTACGGAGATCTACGCGAAGTACACGCGCGGCTGGAAGGGTCTGCAGTACAACGCGTCGGACGGCACCGTGCGGGGCGCCTTCACGCTCGCGAAGCCCGAGACGATCGACTCGATCGAGATCGGCGGGAGCGGCAGCTGGTTCGACGGGCGGCTCGCGCTCAGTACCGCTTTCTTCTTCTACCGCTACGAGAACTACCAGGTCTTCCTCTTCGCGAACGACCTGAACAGCCCGCCGATCCGGGTGGTTCGCAACGCCTCGGCCGCCCAGATCTACGGAGCGGAGCTCGACGCGACGATCGAGCCGATCGAGAGCCTGCAGATCGTCGCGCGCTTCGGCTGGCTCGAGAGCAAGTTCCTGGACTTCGCATCCGACGGCATTCGTGAAATCGTGACGGGCGGTCTCCCCAACCTCCGGCGTTTGATCACGGAGGTGCCGATCGACTACACGGGCAATCGCCTGCCGAACACGCCGCGCTTCAAGTTCAGCGGCTCGATCCAATACACCTTCGACCTACGCCGCCTCGGGACGCTGACGCCACGCTACGACATCACGTTCACGGACGATTTCTCCTTCGACCCCTCGAAGCAGGGTCGTGGCGCACCGGACAACTTCGGCAACTTCTTCCTGCCGAAGTTCGCGATCGGTCAGCGGGCCTATACGCTGCACAACGCGCGGCTCACCTATCGCGCGCCGAACGATCAGATCGAGGTTGCGTTGTGGGTGCGGAACCTCTCGAACCTCGTCTACAAGACGCTGGCCTTCGACGCCTCCGCGACCGGCGGCCTGGTGGGCAACCAGGTGGGTGATCCGCGAACCTACGGCGCGACCGTCAAGTTCACGTTCTAGCTGGCACCTCTCCGGTTGAAGCCCATCTGCGGGTGCGATATCCCGATCGTCCGGCCGCGAAAGCGATTCTCGGGCAACGCCGCACGGCTCCATCCGTGCGAGGCGATCGGGCGCGAGCGGGACCGAAAGCCCGCGGCGCGCGGAACCGGCGCGGGACCCACGCGGTCGGAGCCTTTCCCGGCACGATCGCGTCGGGACCGAGCAGATCGGAGGAGGAGTGATGAGCGAAGCATCCGGCCCCCTGGTGGAGGCCCAGATCGAGGAGCACGCGCGCGTCTGTAATGCCCTCGTCGGCGAGGTCGCGAAGGTCGTCGTCGGCCAGGAGGCGATGGTCCAGAAGCTGCTGATCGGCCTGCTCACGGGCGGGCACGTGCTGCTCGAGGGCGTGCCCGGGCTCGCGAAGACGCTGACGGTCCGGAGTCTCGCGACCGCGATCGACACGGACTTCGCGCGGATCCAGTTCACGCCGGACATGCTGCCCGCGGACGTGATCGGGACCGAGATCTTCAACCCGAAAGAAGGGACCTACAGCGTCAAGCAGGGGCCGATCTTCTCCAACCTCGTGCTGGCCGACGAGATCAACCGGGCACCGGCGAAGGTGCAGGCGGCGCTCCTCGAGGCAATGCAGGAGCGACAGGTCACGATCGGCGATACGAGCTTTCGCTTCGAGGATCCGTTCCTGGTGCTGGCGACACAGAATCCGATCGAGCAGGAGGGCACCTATCCACTGCCCGAGGCGCAGGTCGATCGATTCATGTTGAAGGTCGTCGTCGGCTATCCGTCGAAGGACGAGGAGCGCAAGATCGTCGATCGCATGGCGAGCGGTCAGCCGGAGCCGGTCGTCTCGAAGATCGCGACGCCTGCGCAGCTGCTCGCGGCGGGCAAGACCGTCGACCAGATCTTCATCGACGAGAAGGTGAAGGGCTACGTCGTCGATCTCGTCCACGCGACCCGCGATCCCAAGGCCGCGGGTATCGGCGATCTCGACGGCATGATCGAGATGGGTGCCTCGCCGCGGGCGTCGCTCTTCCTGACGCGCGCGGCCAAGGCCCATGCCTTCCTACAGGGCAGAAGCTATGCGACGCCGCACGACGTGAAGAACCTCGCCCTCGACGTGCTACGCCATCGCGTCGTCGTGACCTACGAAGCCGAGGCGCAGGGCAAGACGAGCGAAGACGTCGTCGAACGGATCCTCGCCGGCGTACTCGTGCCGTGAAGGCTCGCCGGGATGGGAGCCGAATGCCCGAATCTCTCGCAGATGCGCCAGTCGGTCCGAGCGATCGGTCCGACCGGTCCGTCTGACGAGCGTCGACTGGCCGAGACCCGATCATGACCCGACCGACATGCTGACGAGCGAGATCCTCGGACGCGTTCGCGAGATCCAGGTTCGCACCGGCCGCCAGGTGGCCGACGTGCTGGCGGGCGAGTACGTCTCGGTCTTCAAGGGCCGCGGCATGGAGTTCGACGAGGTCCGCCCCTATGTGCCCGGCGACGACGTGCGCACGATCGACTGGAACGTCACGGCTCGAGTGGGTGAGCCCTATATCAAGCGCTACGTCGAGGAGCGTCAGCTGACGCTGATGTTGATGGCCGACATCTCGGCTTCCCAGGATTTCGGCTCGGTCGCGCGGAGCAAGCGCGAGGCGACGGCGGAGCTCTGTGCCTTGCTCGCGTTCTCGGCGACGCGCAACGACGACAAGGTCGGACTCGCGCTCTTCCACGGCGAGGTCGAAGAGTACATTCCGCCGCGCAAGGGCCAGAAGCACGCGCTGCGCGTCGTCCGCGAGGTGCTCGCGCATGGGGACGCGCAGGGTCACGACGACGCGCCGCGCGTCTCGGGCGCCTCGGCTCGGGCGCGCTGGCTCGCTCGCGCACGCACGGGCTTCGAGCGATTCACGACGGGGCGCCGGCCGCGCCGGCCGCGCGAGGCGACCGACGTGGGTCACGCGCTCGAGTTCCTGATGCAGGTCACGAAGCGTCGCACGATCTGCTTCGTCGTGAGTGATTTCCTCGACGACGACTTCGAGCGCGCGATGGTCGCGGCCAACCGCAAGCACGACGTGATCGCGGTCCTCGTGACCGATCCCCGCGAGATCGAGCTGCCGGATGTCGGGCTGGTCGCCCTGCAGGACGCCGAGACGCAGGCGGCGCGCGTCGTCGATACGGGCTCGTCGGCGTTTCGGGAGGCCATCCAAGCGCGCGCGACCGAACGTGTGCGCGCACTCGAACGGCGCTTCGCGTCGCTCGGAATCGACTTCATCCACGTCGACGCGGCGGGCGACGTGATCGACCCCCTGGCTCGCTTCTTTCGCATGCGCGAGAAGCGGGGGCGCCGATGAGAGAGCGTCGACTTCCTCGCCCACTGCTCGGGGCCGTGCTGGCGATCGGCTTGCTGCCGATCGCAATGCGAGCGCCCGGTGCCGCCTCGAGCGACGCGCGCGACACGACGGACGCCGGTCGTGTGCAGGCCTCGGCCGACGCGATCGTGCGCGAGAGCGAGCGGGGCCCCGTGCGCGTCGAGCTGCGCGTATCGCCTGCGGCGCCGGTGATCGGCGACGTCGTCGAGCTGCGGATCGAGGCGCGTGCCGAGCCCGAGGTCGAGGTCCTGATGCCGGAGTTCGGGGAGGCGCTCGGTCGCTTCGAGATCGTCGACTTCGCGCCCAGCGACACGCTCGACGCTACGGGTCGCACGCTCGCGCGTCAGGTCTACCGCCTGCAGCCCCGGCGCTCCGGACGGCTCTCGATTCCGCCCCTGCGCGTCGAATTCGTCGATCGTCGCGCGGGTCATCCGGCCGCGCCCGAAGGCGAGGACGCGTACGAGATCCTGACCGAACGGATCCTGCTCGAGGTGTCGCCCATCCTGGCCGCCGATGCGCCGCTCGAGCTCGCGCCGCCCCATCCGGATCTGGCGCGGCGGCGGACCGGGGCGGGGCCGGCGTGGGCGTGGCTGCTCGGGGCGATCGCCCTGGCGGCAATCGCCGCGCCCTTCGTCTATCGGGCCGCGGTCGCGGCGGCGGCTCGAAAACGAAAGCGCAGCGCCTACGAGGTCGCCCGCGCAGAGCTCGACGCGCTGCTCGCGGGCGGTAGGCCGAGTGCGGGGACGATGGATCCCTTCTACGTGAAGCTGTCGCTGATCGTGCGCAGCTATCTCGAGGATCGCTTCGGGCTGCGCTCACCTGAGCTCACGACCCAGGAGTTCCTCTCCGAGATGGGCCGCTCGCCCGATCTCGCCCGCTCCCATCAACGCCTGCTGCGCGACTTCCTCGAGCAGGCGGATCTCGTGAAGTTCGCCGGCCATCGGCCGGGCGCCGAAGGCGTCGCGGAGTCGATCGCGGCGGCCGAGCGTTTTCTCGAGGAGACGCGCGACCAGGTCGCGAGCGACCTGCGCGGCGATGCCGGCTCCGATTCGAGGGGCGACGGCGTCGGGGAGGCGCGGCGTGCCTGAGCTCTTCTCGCGAAACTTCGAATTCAGCGACCCGCTCTTCCTGCTGCTCGCACTCGTCGCGCCACTCGTCTTCCTGCGCGCACGTCGACTCGCGGCGACGCTCACCTATTCGAGTCTGTCGCTCGTCGAATCCGCGCGCAGCTCGCTCCGGGCGCGACTCTCCTGGCTGCCGGCCGCGCTCTACGCGCTCTCGGCGACGGCCCTCGCGGTGGCCCTCGCGGGACCGCGGACGGGCGACGCCGTCAGCCAGGTCAAACGCGAGGGCATCGCGATCGCGATGGTCGTCGACCGCTCGAGCTCGATGGAGGCGCGCGATTTCGTGCGGGGCGATACCAGCACCAGTCGGCTCGACGTCGTCAAGAGGATCTTCCGCGACTTCGTCGCCGGCGGCGGGACGCTCGTCGCGGGTATGCGCGCGGGTCGCCCCGACGATTTGATCGGACTGGTGAGCTTCGCGCGCTACGCCGACAGTCTGGCGCCGCTCACCCTCGATCATGGCAACCTGCTGGCGATCCTCGACGAGATCGAGACGCCGACCGAGCAGAGCGAAGACGGTACGGCCGTCGGCGAAGGTCTGGCCCTCGCCGTCGAACGCCTGCGTCGACTCGAGACGGCGTCGAAGATCGCGATCCTCCTGACCGACGGCGTCAACAATGCGGGTGAGATCGAGCCGCTCCAGGCCGCCGATCTGGCAGCGCGTTTCGGCATCAAGGTCTACACGATCGGCGCTGGCTACACGGGCTTCGCGCCCTATCCGGTGCGTCGTGCAGACGGTCGCGTCTCGCTCCGCCGGATCGCCGTCGAGATCGACGAGACCATGCTCCAGCAGATCGCCCAGCGCAGCGGCGGACGTTATTTCCACGCGACCGACGAGGAAGGTCTGCGCGAGGTCATCGAGGAGATCGATCGGCTGGAACGCAGCGAGGTGAGTGAGGTCCGCTACCTCGAGTACGAACATCATTTCGCTCCCTTCGTCGCCGTCGCGCTCGCATCCCTCGCGGCCGCGGCGCTGCTCGCCAGCACCTGGCTGCGGAGGCTGCCGGCGTGAGCGACGCACCGCTGCATCTCGCGCATCCGGAGCGATGGCCCGTACTGCTCGCGTGGCTCGGGCTGGTCGCCGTGTTGATCCTGCTCGAGCGCCGCGGCAGCGACAGCCTCGATCGGCTGGTCGCAAGGGCCCTGCAGGAGCGCCTGGTCGATCGACCCTCACGTTGGCGGCGCTGGGCGCGGATCGCGTTGCTCGCCGCCTCGGGCCTAGCGCTCGCGCTCGCGCTCCTGCAGCCGCAATGGGGTCTGCGACACATCGCCACGCCGCGCGTCGGCGCCGAGATCATGCTCGCCCTCGACGTGTCGCGGTCGATGTTGGCAGACGACGCGAAGCCGACCCGCCTCGAGCGCGCCAAGGCCGAGATCCGGGACCTGCTCGGTTACCTCGACGACGATCACGTGGGCTTGATCGCGTTCGCGGGCAACGCCAGCGTGCTGTCGCCGATGACACCGGACAAGAGCTTCCTGCGGCTGGCGCTCGACGGCGCCGGTCCGCATAGCGTCTCTCGCGGCGGCACTCGGCTCGCCGAGCCGATCCTGCGCGCGGTTGCCGGTTTCGGCGATCCCGGTCCGGCCCAGCGCGCGCTGATCCTGATCACGGACGGCGAGGACCACGATTCCTTTGCGCTCGACGCCGCCAAACGTGCCGCAGAGGCCGGCATCAAGATCATCGCGATCGGATTCGGCGACGAGGCGGGGAGCCCCGTCTACGTGCGGGATCCGCGTACGGGCGCGCGCACGCGGCTCGAGGATGCCGACGGCGAGCCCGTCATCAGTCGTCTCGACGGCGACCTGTTGCGGGAGCTCGCGCTCGCGACCGACGGCGCCTTCGTTCCAGCGGGTACGGGCGTGCTCGATCTCGCCTCGATCTACGATGCGCATATCCGACGACTCACGCGTGGCCAGCTCGACGAGCGGGGACGCACGATCCGCGACGAGATCTACCAGCTGCCGCTCGTCGTCGCGTTCGTCTGTCTCGTCGCCGCGGTCTGGGTCATGGCTGGCCGCGCCCGCGACTTCGGCGCCGGATCGGTCGCGCTCGTCGTGACGTTCGGCGCGGGGCTCGCGCTCCACGGCGCCGCACCGGCGCAGGCGCAGGCTGTCGACTCCCCGAGTGTGGCGCCCGCCGCGGCTCCGGATCTAGCACCCGACACGGAGGGAGCGGCGGCTGCCGGCAAACCGGAGCGGCCCGAGCGCGAGGAGAGCCCGCGTGTGCGCTTCAATCGTGCCAACCAGCGGCTCGCCGCCGGCGACCATACCGCGGCGAGTGTGCTCTATCGCGACGCGCGACGCGACGCGACCGACGATCCGGAGCTGCGTTATGCCGCGACCTACAATCTGGGACTCGCTGCGACGGCGCGCGCCGACGCGCGCGCGGGCGAGTCGCCCGAGGAAGCGCTGGCCGCACTCTACGAAGCGGCCGACTGGTTCCGGGAGGCCGCGAGCGCACGACCCGAGGCCGAGCCACCACGCCGCAATCTGGACGTCGTCTTGCGGCGTGCGCTGGCACTGGCCGACGAGATCGCGCACGCGGAGGACGGCGCGATCGAAGCCGAGCTCGATCGCCTCGTCGACGACCAGCGCGCGCGCGTGGCCGGGACAGCAGGTCTGCTCGAGGCCGTCGTGCGGGCCGGCGAGATCGAGGCCGCGGAACGCCTCCGGCCGGCCTTTCGGGATGCCGCGACCGAACAACGGCTGCTGCTGGCCCACGCCGACGAGCTCGCGGAACGGATCGCGACCGAGCGCGACACGCTCGACCAGACACCCGAGGACGCCCGCACGCCCGAAGACGCGCTGCGCGCCTCGCAGCTCGCGGGTGCGCTCGTCTATCTCGAGGCCGCCGTCGATCGGATGGGGCAGACGCGGCGACAGCTCCGCCAGCGCCGTGCCGAGCGCGCCTATCGCCGCGCGTCGGCGGCGCTCGGCGAGCTGAAGCGGGCCCGCGATCAGCTGCGCGATCCGGTCGAGCAGATCGGTGTGCTGATCGCCGAGGTCGCGGGGCTGGCGGGGGGTACGCAGCGGCTGGCGGCCGAGCCATTGGCGGCCGATGCCGGCGCGCCGGCGGCGGCGTCTTCGGCGTCCGCGTCCGCCGGGCCGGCTCCCCGTCTGCCGGCATTTCTATCGGCCGAGTCGCTCGAGGAAGAGAGCCGACGCCTCGAGAACCGCGTCCGCGAGCTCGGCGTGCGCTTCGAGCAGGCGGCGATCGACGCCGAGTCCGCCGCCGGCTCTGCTGCGCCGCCGCCCGGCCCGGCCGCGGGCGGCGAGCCGCCGGGCGCACCGAGCGAAGCCGAGCGGGCGGCTCTGCGCGAGGCCATCACACGGACCGCACCGCTCGTCGCGCGCGCGGCCGAGGAGATGGAGTCCGCGACCGGCGCGATCGGCCGCGAGGCGTTCGTCGAGGCGCTGGCGCGCGAGGCCGAGACCGCACGCCTGCTCTCCGAGGCGCAGGAGCAGTTCTTCGACCTGCGCCAGCTGCTCTCCGCCGCCCACCGCGACGCGACGCGCATCGCCGCGCTGACCACGGGCTCGGAGTCGCCTGCCGACGACGCGGCCGGCGAGGAGGGCGGTCGCGCAGACGATGGCGACCCCCGCGCACGGCGCGACGAGTACGCACCACTGCTGCGCGAGCTCGCGACCGCAAACGAGCTGCGTCTGCCTCGTCTCGGCTCACTGCTCGAACGCGAGCGCGACCAGACACTCGCCGCGCTCGCCTCCGAAGCGGCTGCGGTCGAAGGGGGAGAATCCCCGACGGCTTCGGATCCGGTCGCCGACGCGCGTGCGCGATTCGACCTGGCCGAAGATCTGCTCGAGCAGGCTGCATTCAGCATGCAGGAGACGATCGCCGCGCTCGCGACCGACGCGAGCGACGTCGATTGGGACCGGGCGGCCTCGGCGTCGGTCCAGACGCGCGATCGACTCGACGCGATCCGGACGCTCTTCTTCACGCTGGTCGAGCATCTCCGCCGCCTCGCACAGGATCAGGTCGATCTCGGCGATGCGACGCAGGACGCGCTGGCCCTGTCGGTCGCGGAGTCGACGGAGGCCGAGCCCGCCGCGCGCGGACCCGAGACGCGCGCCCGGACGGCGGCGCTGGCCGTCGATCAGGCGCGCCTAGAGACCCGCGCCGGCGCGCTGGCCGACGCGCTGCTGGCGCAGTCGCAGGCGGCGCCCGACGGGCCGAACGGCGCAACCCCTTCGGCTCAGGCCCCTGGGACCGGAGCCGACCCCGAGGCTGCGCGCTCGGACGGGCCGGTCGCGGGAGAGGCTGCGGAGGAGGCGGATCCCGCTGGCACCTCGGCCCCGAGCGATCCGACCGCGCGACTGCGGCTGGCCGCCGACCACGTGGCGACGGCGCAGCTCGAGATGGGCACTGCGGGCGCGGGGTTGGCCGACCCGGACCGACCGCTCGCGCCGCTCCGCGAAGCCCAGACGCGCGCCGTCGCGTCCCTTGCCGCAGCGCTCGAGCTGCTGGCGCCTCCCCCGCCACCCGAGCAGGACGAGACCGGCTCCGAAGAGCAGCAGGACGAGGCTGGCGGCGAGGCCGGAGACGAGGACGAATCCGCCGAGCCCGAATCGGCGGAGGATCGCAACGCGGGGGGCGGGGCGACCGAATCGGCGGAGGCTCCCGAGCCGGATCCGATGAGCGATCCTTCGCAGCTGTTGCAGGGGGTTCGGGACCGCGAGGCGGAGCGCCGCCGCGAACGGGAACGCGATGGTCAGCGCCGGCGATCCCAGCCGGTCGACAAGGATTGGTGATCGGCGTGAAGCGCGCAATCGGCATGCTCGTCCTGGCGGCCTCGTTGCTGGCCAACGCGACCGCGGCGCAGGAGGTGCGGGTGCAGGTCGGCCGCGGGCCGCACTATCTCGGTCAGCCGATCGAGATCCAGGTCGTCGCGAGCGATTTCGAGGACGATCCGACACCCGAGGTCGAGGCGCCGGAGGTCGACGGCGGCAGCCTGCGCTATGCGGGGGTGTCCGATAGCAGCTCGACCTCGATCACGATCATCAACGGGCGCATGAACCGCGTCCGGGAGGTCAACTTCATCTATCGCTTCCAGCTGCACGCGACGCGCGAGGGTCAGATCCGCGTCCCGCCTTTCCGCATCTCGCAGGGCACGACGACGCGATCGACGCAGCCGATCAGCTTCGAGATCAAGAGCGTACCGACGACTGGGCTGGTCGAGCTCTCGCTCGAGCTGCCGGAGGGTCCGATCTTCGTCGGTCAGAAGGTGCCGCTCGAAGTCGTCCTGCGGATCGATCGCGAGGCCCAACGTGACCTGCTCGCCTATCACGCCGTCGTACCGCTCTTCGATCTGCCGACGCTGCGCTTCCTGGACGATCCCATGCCGGATTCGGATACCCAGCTCGAGGTCGAGACCGCCGCGGGGACGCTTCGGCTGCCCGCATCGAGTCGCGAGGTCCGTGAGGGGGGGCGGACGCTGCTCGAGGTACGAGCGCAGCGGACGATGATCCCACTCGCGAACGAGTCGATCGAGGCGGAGGCGCCGCGCGTCGTGATCACTCGGGGTACCCGATTTCGTCGCGACCTGTTCAACCAGCGTCAGGCGACAGCGTCGCAGCGGCTCATGTCGCAGGGCGAGCCGGTCACGCTCGAGGTGATCGAGGTGCCGCGCAAGGGGCGGCCGCCGAGCTTCGCGGGCGCGGTCGGCTCCGGCTTCAGTCTCGAGGTGAGCGCCGATCGGAGCGTCGTGCAGCTCGGCGAGCCGATCCTGCTCGAGCTCCACCTGCGCGGGGATGGCGACCTGTCGACTGCGAGCCTGCCGCCGCTCGACGCGGCGGGCCTCTTCGATCCCGAGCAGTTCCGGCTACCCGAGGAATCGCCGCCGGGGATCGTCGACGACGATGGCAAGCACTTCGAGGTCAGCCTGCGTGTACTCGACGCCGACGTGCGGGAGATTCCCGCGCTGGCCTACTCCTGGTTCGATGCGGAGAGCCGCGCATTCGAGACGACCCATTCCCGTCCGATCGCGCTGTCGGTCGGCGCTGCCCAGGTGATCGGTGCCGAAGACGTCGCACGTCGCGTCGGAGACGACGAATCCGATGCTGCGATCGACGCGCTCGGCAATGGCCGGGCAGACGGAGATTCGGCGGCTCGCGTCGACACGGATCGGGTCGATCGCGGGACTTCGCTCGTCATGAGTGGTGCCAACCTGGCGATCGATTCGGATCCGGAGCGGGTGCTGCGACCCCGCGCGCGTCCGAGCGATGCGCCCCTGCTCGTCGCAGCCGGCTATGGCGTCGGATTGGCCTTGCTCGTGTTCGCGTTCTTCGACCAGCGTCGCCGTACGCGCGACCCCGAGAGTCTGGCGCGTGATCGCGCCTTCGCCAGTGCGGAACGCGATGTCGAGGCGGCGCTCCGGCGCGATGGCGACGAGGCGGCGGGCGCGCTGGGCCGTGCGCTCCGCGAGCTCGTCGCGGCGCGACCGGAGCTCGCCGATCCGGAGTTCGACGCGCTACTGGCCGAATGTGACGCGCTTCGTTTCGCGCCGAGCGGGGGCGGCGGATGCCTGCCCGAAGCGCTGGCCTCGCGCGCGCGCGACTTCGTCGCCTCGCGCCGTCGAGCAGGCGCAGCCGCGCCCGGCGCATCGGCGGGCGGGGAAAACGGATCGTCACAAACGGGGCAGATCTCGTGAGGTGGGGTGAGGTGCCGATCGACCGGATCCGGACGGTGCTCGTGATCGCGATGCTGTTCGGTGCCCTGGTCTGCCGGGCCGAGGAGCAACCCGATCACGAAGCCCGCTTCGCACGCGCGGTCGAGGACTATTCACGCGCGCTCGAAGAAGAGGATCGCGACGCGCGCCTGGCGGGCTTCGCGAGGGCAGAGCAGGGCTTTGCGTCTCTCGTCGAGGACGGCATCGAGACCGCCGCGCTCCATACCAACCTCGGCAATGCCGCGTTGCAGGCACAACATCCCGGCCGCGCCGTGCTCGCCTACCATCGGGCGCTGCGCCTCGATCCCGGAGCGGCAACGCCGAGTCAGAATCTCGCGCATATCCGAGCGCGGCTGCCCAGCTGGGTGCCCCGGCCGGACGCCGCGGAGAGCGCAGGCCCGATCGGCTTCTACCGTCGCTTCTCGACCGGCGATCGCTCACTCGCTGCCTCGCTTGCTTTCGCGCTGGGCTGTGGCTGTCTCCTGCTGTCCCTGCGCCGACGGGAAGGCGCCTGGCGCGGCCTCGCGATCCTGGCCGCGATCGTCTGGCTCGCACTCGTCGCATCGGTCGTCGTGGCTGCACGCGATCGCGTCGACCGGCTCGCCGTCATCACGACTGCAGAGACCGACGCACGATCCGCGGATTCGATGCTCTCGCCCCTGGCGTTGCCCGATCCCCTACCGGCCGGGGTCGAGGTGCGGCTGCTCGAAGAGCGCCCCGATTGGGTTCGGGTGCGGTTGGCCAATGGTCGGGACGTCTGGGTGCGGGCATCGGCCGTGACGACGGTCGCCGACTGAGGCGGCGTCGCGCGGGTCCGGATCGGCTTCGATCCACCCATCGCTTCGGGAGGAAGCCAGTTGCCGCGAATACGGATCGCGATCGCGGGGGTGGGGAATTGTGCGAGCGCTCTCGTCCAGGGGATCGACTACTACGGAAAGGGCAGGGAACACGACGGAGGCCGAGCTGGTGGCGACGGCGAAGTCGATCCGGCGGGACCGCAGGCTCGCAGCGGAATCCGTGCGGGACTGATGCAGGACGCGATCGGATGCTATCGCCCGAGTGACCTCGAGATCGTCGCTGCCTTCGATGTCGATGCCCGTAAGGTCGGTCGGCCCGTCGAGCAGGCGATCTTCGCCGCGCCGAATTGCACGCGGGTCTTCGCTCCCGGTGCGACGACGAAGGGGATCCGGGTCGATCCCGGGCCCGTGCTCGACGGTGTGGCGGACCACATGCGCGACCACCCGGAAGACGTCTCGT
This sequence comes from Myxococcota bacterium, assembly GCA_965223565.1. Taxonomy (GTDB): domain Bacteria; phylum Myxococcota_A; class UBA9160; order UBA9160; family UBA4427; genus UBA4427. The sequence goes on from CBDCWV010000018.1 coordinate 668,592, forward strand.
TTCGCGTGAGTGATGCCGAGCCCGTCGACGTGACACGCCGTCTGCGCGATTCGCGTGCCGACATCCTCGTCTGCTATCTGCCGGTCGGCTCCGAGCGCGCTGTTCGTCACTATGCGGAGGCCTGTCTCGAAGCAGGCGTCGCGCTCGTCAACTGCGTCCCGGTCTTCCTCGCCTCCGATCCCGATTGGGCCGGGCGCTTCCGCGATGCGGGTCTTCCGTTGGTCGGCGACGACGTCAAGAGTCAGCTCGGCGCGACGATCGTCCATCGCACACTCGCGCGGCTCTTCGCGGATCGCGGGGTCGTTCTCGATCGGACCTACCAGCTGAACACGGGCGGGAATACGGATTTCCTCAACATGCTCGAACGCGACCGACTGGCGTCGAAGCGGCGCTCGAAGACCGAATCGGTCCAGAGTCAGCTCGACGAGCCGCTCGCGAGTCGTGACATCCACGTCGGGCCCTCCGACTACGTCGCCTGGCAGGGTGACAACAAGGTGGCGTTCATCCGGCTCGAAGGGCGCGGATTCGGGGACGTTCCGCTCGAGCTCGAGCTACGCCTGTCGGTCCAGGACTCACCGAACAGCGCCGGCGTCGTGATCGATGCGATCCGCTGCGCGCGCGTCGCACTCGATCGCGGGGAAGCGGGTCCGCTCGAGTTCGTCTCTGCCTATTACATGAAGCGCCCGCCCAGGCAGATGCGGGACGACGAGGCACGGCGCGGACTCGCATCCTTCCTCAGCGCCTAGCGAGCTCGAAGGCCTCACGCAGCCGTGCGAAGCGGGCTTCGATCGCGTCGCGATGGACGTCGTGCGTGATCGAATAGGGTCGGTCGGCGGCGAGATCGTCGAGCACGTTGCGGGTCGCGTGATCGGGGTCGATCGTCTCGCCGCCCGCTTCTCGCGCGACGACCTCGATCGTCTCGCGGGTGAAGACCGGCGTCGACCCCTTGTCTCCGCGACTGGCCCGCTTGGCCGCCTCGCTGCTCGCAAGGTGCGTCGTCGCCATCGGCCCCGGCAACAGGGCCGTCACCCCGATGCCCTCGTCCGCCAGCTCGAGGCGCAGCGTCTCGGCGACGCCGAGCAAGGCGTATTTGCTCGAGACGTAGGCCGACATGTGGGAAGCGGGATAGAGCGCCGAGGTCGAAGCGGTGAAGAGCAGGCGGGGCGCCCGACCCGCCGCCCGGGACCGCCGGAGCTGGGGCAGGAAGATCCGGGCAGTCGCGACGCTTCCGAAGACGTTGATCCCGTAGACCCACTCCCAATCGCCGCGTTCGAGCACTTCGGCGCGGCCGAATTGTTGGACGCCGACATTGGCGGCCAGGATCTGACAGGCACCGAGCTCGGCTTCGACCTCTTCGGCGAGCGCAGTCAGAGAGTCTTCATCGCCGACATCGACCGCGAATGCACGTGCGGTCACCGACCCGGCGCCATCCCGCCTGCTCGTGGCGATCGCTTCCGCCACGTTCTCGGCGTGCTCGAGCGAGAGGTCGGCGAGGGCGACCTGCATCCCTGCGTCGGCGAAACGCCGAGCGAGCGCAGCGCCGAGTCCGGAGCCGGCGCCCGTCACGACCGCGACATTGCCGTCGACTTCCATCGTCCGAGTCTAGCGACGCTGCGACGCAGTGCTCTCCCCTCGTCGACGAGCGGAACGGGTACCGCCGAACATGGCGTCGCCCTTCGGTAGACTCGTCGTGTCGAACCGAGGACGGGGGATCGCGTGACGTACGGGCAGGCTCGAATCGGAAACGGACGCTGGCGCCTCGCCTCGGGAGTGTCGCTCCTCGCGACCCTTCTCGCGGGACTCCTTCCACTTCCACTCGCCGCATCGGACGCCGCGACGCGCGAGACCGTGCGCGGTGGCACGGTCCTGCCGATGCGTGCCGTCGAGCGGCCGCGACCCGTCGGATTCCGTGCCGAATCGGTTCCGCGCGAGACCTTTCCCGTGCCGCGCCCGCCGGAGGGCGCGCCGAACGTCGTGATCGTACTGCTCGACGATGTCGGCTTCGCGGCCAGCTCCACGTTCGGCGGACTGGTACCGACGCCCGAGCTCGATCGACTCGCCGGAGACGGACTTCGCTACAACCGATTCCATACGACCGCGATCTGTTCGCCGACGCGTGCGGCGCTCCTGACCGGGCGGAATCCGCACGCCGCGGGCGTCGGCGCGGTGCTCAACAGCGTGCAGCCCTACCGGGGTCGGGCGGGACTCGTGACGCCCGAAACGGCGACGATCGCCGAGATCCTGCGGCACCACGGGTATGCGACCGCCGCCTTCGGCAAGTGGCACCTGACACCCGATCACGAGGCGTCGCCGACCGGCCCCTTCGATCGCTGGCCGACCGGCATGGGCTTCGAGACGTTCTACGGCTTTCTCGGTGGTGAGACGCACCAGTTCGAGCCGACGCTCTTCGAGGGGACGCGGCCGGTCGCTCGACCGCCGGGCGACGACTATCACGTGACGACGGACCTGGCCGATCGGGCGATCGCATGGCTCGAGCTGCAACGTTCACTGCGCCCGCAGCAACCCTTCCTGCTCTACCTGGCGCCAGGTGCGACGCATGCACCGCTGCACGCGCCGAAGGAGTGGATCGATCGTTTCGCTGGCCGGTTCGACGAGGGCTGGGACGTCGCGCGCGAGGAGATCTTCGCGCGCCAGAAGGAGCTCGGGGTGATTCCGCGTGACGCCGTCCTGACCCCGAGGCCGAAGGAGCTGCGCGCGTGGGAGAGCCTCGACCCCGAGGCGCGTCGCGTTGCGGCACGGCTGATGGAGGTCTACGCGGGATTTCTCGCCCATACCGACGCGCAGGTCGGACGCGTCTTCGACGCGTTGCGTGATCGCGATCGCTTCGACGACACGCTCGTGCTCTACGTCGTGGGCGACAATGGGGGCAGCGGCGAGGGCGGCGGCGACTACGGCACCTTCAACGAGATGGGCCGCATCCAGGGCGTCGTCCAGACGCCACGCGAGCTGCTCGCGCGCTTCGACGAGATCGGCGGGACGACTTCCTATCCACATTATTCGGCGGGCTGGGCCTGGGCGACGAATACGCCATTCCAGTGGGTCAAGCAGGTGGCGTCGCACCTCGGCGGTACGCGCAATCCGCTGGTCGTGAGCTGGCCGGCCGGAATTCGCCGGGAGGGCGGCGTACGAGATCAATTCGGCCACGTGAACGACATCGTCCCGACGATTCTCGAAGCGGTCGGGGTACCCGCACCCGTCTCGGTCAACGGCGTGGCCCAGCGGCCGATCGACGGCACGAGCCTGGTCTATTCCTTCGACGATGCCAAGGCGCCCGAGCGGCATACGACCCAGTATTTCGAGGTGCTGGGCAACCGGGCGCTCTACCACGAGAGGATGCTCGTCTCCGCGCGCAACCGCGCACGCGTGCCGTGGGGCGCGCTCACTTCGGAGGCGACCGATACGGGTCCGGTCGTCTGGGAGCTCTACGATCTGAGCGAGGATTTCAGCCAGTCCCGGGATCTCGCCGCCCGCGAGCCGACGCGCTTGCGCGAGCTCACGCAGCTCTTCTGGGCCGAAGCAGGTCGACACCAGGTCCTACCGATCAGCGGCCGCCCGGCAGGCGAAGCCCCGATTCCACCTCTGGGTGCCGGTCGCGACGAGGTCGTCTACCGCGCTGGTGCCGTCGGTCTGCACGAGACCGCCGTGCCGAATCTCAAGAATCGCGACCATCGGATCGAGGCGGAGATCATCGTCCCGACGGAGGGCGGGCGCGGTGTGCTCGCGACTCAGGGTGGTGTCGTGGCGGGCTGGTCGCTCTATCTGACCGAGTCCGGCCAGCCGGCCTACGCCTATAATCTCTTCGGTAGGGAGATGACGACCGTGGTCGGTCCGGATCCGCTCGTTCCCGGCAAGGCCCGCGTCGCGATTCGCTTCGATTACGACGAGGCGCCGCGCGGCGCGACTGCAGCCGCTGCCGCCGGGCGTGGCGCCGAGCTCTCGCTCTTCGTGGGCGGCAAGCGCGTCGCGCGGGGCCAGCTCGAGCGAAGCGTGCCCGCGTTCTTCTCGATCGACGAGACCTTCGACGTCGGGACCGACACGGGCTCGCCGGCGGGGCCCTACCCGGCGGGCTCGACCTTCAATGGCGAGATCGAGCAAGTGCGACTCGTCGCGTCGGACTGATCGAGGAGTGGGAATGGCGTACGGTGACGGGGATGCGACTTTTCGCGCGTGTGGGGGCATCGAGGGGATCGCCGCGCTCGTCGAGACGTTCTACGCGGAGATGGATTCGCTGCCCGAGGCGAAACGGATCCGTGATCTCCACCCGCTCGATCTGTCGACGTCGATCGACAAGCTCGCGAGATTCCTATGCGGTTGGACGGGCGGCCCGAAGCGTTATGCGGAGAAATACGGACCCATCCGGATTCCGGTCGCCCATCAGCACCTGCCCGTCGGGGCCGCCGAGCGGGACGCCTGGCTTCTCTGTATGGAGCGGGCACTCGAGCAGCAGCCCTACCCGGAGGATCTCAAGCGGTACCTGCTCGAGCAGCTATTCGTGCCGGCCGAGCGGATTCGCGTCGTCGTTGCGGAACGCGCGCGAAGTCGCGAGCAGCGCCTGGGAATTGCGCACCCCCGGCGATCGAACGAGTGAAGCGAAGCATCGGAGTCCGACGCGCCCGAGCTGGAGGATCCGCATGAGTGAAGCAGGAAGAGCCGTTCTGCACATGTTTCCCGTCGCCCCGAACGCTGCGAAGGTGCGACTCTATCTGGCCGAGAAGCGGGCCCTCGGGTGCACGATCGAGGTCGACGAAGTCGCCGTGAACCTGCTCGAAGGCGAGCAGAAGAGCGATGACTATCGCGGGATCAATCCATTCGGAACGGTGCCGAGTCTCGTAACGCCCGACGGGACCGCGCTCTTCGAGTCGCTGTCGATCATCGAGTACCTCGAGGAGCTCCATCCGAGCCCGTCGCTCTGGGGTGGCGAACCGATCGCCCGGGCCCGGGCGCGGCAGCTCGAACGCCTGGTCGACCTCAACGTGCTGATCGGCGTGGGTCGCGAGATCCACGCGACGAACTCGCCCCTCGGCCTTCCGCCCAATCCGCCCCTGGCGGAGTATTTCCGGGGCCGTTGGGTGCGTGTGCTCGACTATCTGGAAGGGCTGCTCGGAGACGGCCGTGACTATTTGGCGGGCCCGGCGGTCACGGTGGGCGACTGCACGCTCGCCGCGGCCTTTCAGTTCGCGCGCTTCCGCGGGCTGCCCGTGCTCGAGGGCCGGCCGCGAATCGAGGCCTGGGACGCGCGGTTTCGCGCGCGACCTTCGGCCAAGGAGATGATCGTCCTTTGAGCGGGTGACGGGGTCGCGTGTCTGCTCGGGTGTCCGCTCGAGCCGTCGTGCGGGCACCCGGGCGACGGCTCAGGCGTCGATCGCTGCGAGCGCGTGGCGCGCGACGTCGGCGTCGCGCGCCTGGTCCGCGCCCGAGATACCGATTCCGCCGAGCACGAGTCCGTCTTCGACGATCGGGTAGCCGCCGTCGGCGGCGATATAGCCCTCGACCTTGTCGATGATCTTCTGCTCGTCCGCTGGAATCGAGTCCGTGTAACGCTTCCAGTCGAGCGTCGACATGCCGGTTTGGACGGCGGTGAAGGCCTTGTGCCGGGCGGTCGTCGCGGCGAGGCGCGGTGCGCCCTCGCAGCTCACCCAGCCGACGATCTCGGCCGACGCGTCGGCGATCGCGACGTGGACGCGGATCTCGAGTGCACGTGCCCGTTCGAGGCTGGCGTTGATCATGGCCTGGATCGCCTCGGTCGAGAGGGTCGCTCGGGGTGCGCTCTTCTGGATGGGCTTCACGTCTCACTCCTCGGGTCGGATTTCGTTCGCGGACTGCGTCAACGCCCCTCACGTCGTCGGTAGCGGATCGGGAGCGCTTCGAGCGTGCGAAGCGCGAGACCCGGCAGGTGACGCAGCCGCGTTCCGGGCGGAAACTCGAATGAGTCGAAGCGCTCGAGCAGGGCGGTGAAGGCCGTCTGCAGCTCGAGTCGGGCCAGCGGCGCACCGACGCAATGGTGCTCGCCCTGGCTGAACGCCATATGCGAGCCGGCGTTCTTGCGCTGGAGGTCGATCACGTCGGGATTCGGGAACTGATCGGGATCTCGATTGGCGGCGGCAAAGCGCACGTGGACCATCGATCCCTTCGGAATCTCGACGCCCGCGACGGCCCCGTCGGCGACGGCGTAGCGGAAGAATCCCTGGCTCGGCGATTCGAGTCGCAGTACCTCCTCGACGAAGTTCTTCATCCGGTGGGGCTCGGCACGTAACGTCGCCTCGATTTCGGGATGCTCGACAAGCAACATCACGCCGGAGGCCAATGCGCTCGTGGCCGTCTCGTGTCCGCCGACGATGAGATGCTCGGCGAGCCCGATCTTCTCTGCCACCGGGAGCGGTCTGCCATCGGAGAACGCGGCACGGGCGAGCTCGCTCAGTACGTCCTCCTCCGGCGCCTCGCGCTTGCGCTCCATCCAGCCGGCCAGGTACTGCTGGAGCTCGACGCCGAGTCGCGCGACCTCGATCTCGCGTTCGCGCGAGATGGCCCCCGACAGTGGCTCGACCCACGCATCCGACCAGAACTTGATCCGCTCGGCGTCGCTGGCTGGTAGGCCGAGCACGCGCGTGATGACACGGATCGGCAGCCACGCCGCGAAGGTCGTGATGAACTCGCATTCACGCAGCTCGCCCATCCGGTCGAGCAGCTCGTGGGTCACGCCGGTCACGAAGGGCTCGAGCTTGCGGACCCGCCCGGCCGTGAATGCCTCGGAGACGAGTGCCCGATACTCGCGATGGATCGGGGGATCGGTCTGGAGCTTCGTGTCGCGTGGCCAGCCGCCTTCTTCCAGCACGCGCTGGGCCTCTTCGTGTTGGAACATCGAGAAGCCGGCCTTGCCGAGCAGGTCGTTCGACCAGATCTCGGGGTGGCTGACTACGTATTGGACGTCGCGATAGCGACTGACGAGATAGGCCTCGGCATCGGGCATGTAGTAGACGGGCGCCTGATCGTGGAGCGCGTGGTAGTACTCGTACGGCGAGGCCTGGATCTCGGGGTCGAGCAGACTGTGGTCTACGACGCGCATCGATCGGGCTCCTGGTCCGTCCGTGAAGGGGGGGCGCCTGGCTGAGCACGCCGCGGCACGACCCGCACGGGTAGACGGGTGAGTGCCCGTACCGTCGGGTTCTTTCGCTGCCAATGCGGGGCCTCGAGCCGTTCGAAGTCGATCTCCGTGTCGACCAGGAGTCGTTCGAGCACGATCCGCGCCTCGAGTCGGGCGAGTGCGGCGCCGAGGCAGAAATGTCGCCCTCCGCCGAACGAGAGCAGCGACGAATGGTCTCGATCGAGCCGGAATCGGTCGGGCTCGGCGAATCGCGCTGGGTCGCGATTCGCCGCGGCCAGACCGAGTAGCAGCTGAGCGCCCGCCGGAATGTCGACGCCGCCGAGCCGGAAGTCGACGCCCGCCCGTCGCGAGCAAGACAGGGCCGGGGGCTCGAAACGCAGCGTCTCCTCGACCAGGTTCGCGATCCGTTCGGGTCGTCGGCGGACGTCCGCGAGCACCGCCGGCCGCTCGAGGGCGCAGTGGATCGCGTTGCCGATCAAGCCTGCGGTCGTATCGATCGCGGCCGTCACGAGCAGGACGGCATTCGCCACGACTTCGAGCGGCGACAGCGCTCCGAGCTCGGCGTCGCCGCGCGCGAGCTGCGAGAGCAATCCGTCCGGCAGCTCATCCGCTTGGACGCGCCGGGAGAAGGCGCGCGCGAGCCCTTCGATCATGGCGACGCTCGCGCCGGGTGAATCGTCGACGCTCCGGATGACCGCCTCGATCTCGCGTTCCCAATCTTTGCGCGGGAAGCCGAAGAGCGAACGGATCACCTCGTTCGGTAGCGCGAAGGCCAGCCGATCGATCAGATCGACCGAGTCGTCGGCGGGCGTGGCGGCGATGCGATCGACGAGCCGATCGCTCACGCGACGGATCTGCTCACCCATCGCGTCGACGCGTCGCGGCGTGAACTCGCGCCGGACGAGTCCGCGGGCGCGCGTCTGGTCCGGACCGTCGAGCGACATCAGCCAGACGCGCATCACGTCTTGGGCGAGCGCAGTCTCGCTGTCGGAAGCGGTGCCGAACGAGTCGGCCACGCCCGTGCCAGCGCCGTGGCGGGCGTCGCGTAGCACGTGGTCGACGGCTTCCCAGCTGGTGATGAAGTAGCCCCCGTCGCCGATCGCCCAGACCGGGTGGCTCTCACGAATCTCGTGCCAGAGCGCGTGGGGATTCGGCGCGAGCGCGATCTCGAAGGGATTGAGGCCCGGGGCCGCACCTCTCACGTGACTCGGCGCGCCGCTGGCCTCCGGAGGATCGGACTCCATTCGCATTCGCTCCCGCTCGTCCCGGCTGGCTGCGCGTGTCGCGCGTGCGCCGCTGAGCTTCGCATCGGGCGCGGCCTCGCCGCAAGTGGCGTACGCTCGCCCGGACCGCTCCGGCACGCCGCGTGGGCGCCGAGGCCAGGCGCACAGGGCGCTGCGGCCAGATACACGGACAGGAGGGAGCGCTCGTGCTCGCCGTCAGATTCGATGCAAAGCAAGTCGTCCTCGACGAGGTCCCCGAGCCGACGGGGGACGGTGTGCTCGTCGAGGTGCGCGCGTGCGGCATCTGTGGCTCGGACGTGACGATGCTGGACAGCGGCTTTCCGATCTCCGGAATCCCCGGCCACGAGATCGCCGGCGAGCTCGAGGACGGGACGCCGGTCGCGATCGAGCCCTTCGATCCCTGCGGCCGCTGTCGATATTGTCTCGGTGGGGATCATCAGGTCTGCGTCTCCGGGACGGAGATGATCTACGGCGTCGGGCGGGACGGCGGGATGGCGGAACGGCTGCGTGTTCCCGCGCGCTGCCTCGTGCCGCTGCCGCGCGGCGTGGATGCAAGGACCGGGTTTCTCGTCGAGCCGCTCGCGGTCGCCGTCCACGGCATTCGGCGAGCGCGGATCGACGGATCGATGCGTGTGCTCGTCGTCGGCGGAGGCACGATCGGCCTCTGCGCCGTCGCAGCCGCGACGTCGGCACACGCCGAGGTCGATCTCGTCGCACGGCACCCGGCCCAGATCGCATCGGGCCGAAAGCTCGGGGCCGAGATCGTCGAATCCGGCGTCGACGGAGACTACGACGTGGTGCTCGACTGTGCCGGAACGGCGGATGCGACGAAGACCGCATGCGAAGCGCTCAGGCCACAGGGCCGGCTGCTGATGCTCGCCTCGTCCTGGGATTCGTTCGCGCTACCGGGGCTCGTCGTGGCGCAGAAGGAGCTCGAGATCGTGATCTCGACGATGTACGGGCAGGCGGGGACCGTGCGGGACGTCGACGCGGCTGCGCGTATTCTCGGGGATCGCGAGGCGGTGGCCGATGCGCTGATCAGCCACCGCTTCCCACTCGACAAGGCACCCGAGGCTTTCGAGACGTCGAGACAGCGAGCCGCGGGCGCGATCAAGGTCGTGCTCGAGCCCTGAGCCCGCCCGCGCGGATCGCTAGTGCTCGATCTTGGGCGGCAGCGCGCCCGCCTGCTCGATCCAGTCCTCGATCTGCTTCTGCGTCGGGACCTTGCGCGTCAGCTTCTTCTCCTCGTTCACCTCAGCGACCTTGGCGGCGAGGTTCTCGGCGTTGCGCGTCTTGAGCTCCTTCACCGTGTCGACGCCGGCGCAGACGAGTAGCTCCGCGTACTCACCCGCGACGCCCTTGATGCGGAACAGATCCGCCATGTTGACGAAGGTCAGGATCTGCGACTCCGAGATCCCCGTCGTTTCGGCGAGCTCACCACGACCCTGCTTCGTGCAGCCGCGCTCGAGCAGTCCGTCCGTATCCTTGACGCCGGCGGCGACGAATTTCTCGCCGAGCACGGGTCCGATTCCTTCGATTTCCTCGATCTTCTTGTTGGCCATCCGTTGGTTTCCTCCAGTCCTTCTGCTTTCGCCGCGTCCCGACGACGAGCCCGGCGTGTTCTCCGATCCGCAAGAAAAGGGCCCCGCCCACGTTCGTGGACGGGGCCCGTCTGCCCGAAGCGAGCGTGTGGCCCGCGTCTACTGGACGCCGAGCGATCGCAGCGTGGCGATCGTGATGCCGCCGGTCGGCAGCCCCTTCGCCTTCTGATAGCCCTTCACCGCGTCGAGCGTCTGCGCTCCGAGCACGCCGTCGACCGGACCCGGGTTGTGACCGGCCGTCTTGAGCGCGCGCTGGAGGTTCCGCACGAGGTTCGGCGTTGCGTTGGTCTCGCACAGGATCGGCTTCCAGGCGATCGAGCCGTCGGAGACCTGGACCCGCTTGGTGACCGTGTCGTACTCGGCCGGGATCGCGATCGTGCGCGTCGAGGCCGGTGTCTTGACCTTGGTCACCTTGACCGTCTTGTACTCGGCGGGAACCGCCACGGTCTTGGTCGTCGCGGGCGTCTTGACGACGCGGCGACTGACCGTCTCGTAGCGGGGGGCCGTCTCCGCCTTGCAGAGCTGGCGGCCCGTGCGGCTGCCGTCGGCCTTGCTGCCGGCGGGCGCCCAGAGGCGACGCGCATCGCTGATCTTGTCGCGCTTCGTCACGTTCGAGTACTTGGCCGGGATATCCGTGCGGCGCTCCTGCGGCGCGCTCACCATGCGGCGCACCTTGACCGTCTTGTACTCGGCCGGGACCTCGACCGTCTTGGTCGTGGCGGGCGTCTTGAGGACGCGCTTGGTGACCGTCTTGTACTCGGCCGGGACCTCGACCAGACACATGATCTCACCCGTCGAGTCGTCGACGCGCTGGATCGGACCACTGCCCTTCTTCCAGATCGTGTGGGCCGGCTTGACGAGGATCTTCTCCGAGACCGTCTCGTAGACGGCCGGCACTTCTACGATCCGCGTGCTGGCTTCTTTCACGAGGACGCGCTCGTCGACCATCTCGTACTTGGCCGGGACCACGTCGACCTTGGCGGATGCCTCGGAGACGAGGACCTGCTCGGTGCGGGTCTCGTACTTGGCCGGGATGATCCGCTCTTCGAAGCAGGAGCCGGGCGACGCGCTCGCGAGATCGAGACCGAGCTTGCTCGCTTCGTCGACCAGCGACATGTCGGCCTCGCTCGCCTTGCGACCCTTGCCGAGGGTCCAGTACTCACGACCGTCCTGGACGAGGACGCGTTCGCTGACCGTCTCGTACGTGGCCGGCACCGTGACCAGCCGCGATGAGGCCTCCTTCACCAGCACCTGCTCGGTCACGGTCTCGTACTGGGCCGGAATCGTCTCGACACGAGAGCCCGCCTCCCGGCGGAGCACCTGCTCGCTGCGGCTCTCGTAGGTCGGCGGCACGAAGACGCGCGCATAGCACTCGCCGGGCTGGGCCGAGGGCGGGAGAAGCTCGCCGCCCGAAATGTTGGTGTACGCACTCGAAGACGAGCCCCGGGGCGCAGCCGATACGGCCGGCAAGGAGCGCGTCTCTTCGAGCTGCTCGGACAGGGATTCGATCCGAGCCTCGCGCTGCTGGACCTCGCGTTCGAGGTCGGCGATCCGCCGGTTCGACTCTCTCAAGACCTGAGCCGAGTCGCCGTCGGACGTACTCGTGGAAGCGCAGCCGGAAGCCGCGAGCGCGACTCCGAGACCGAGCATCCAGATGCGGGGGGTTGCCATGATCCTTGTTCTCCTTGGGTTCTCGATTGGGTGTTCGAGTTTGGTTCTCGACGTCGGCCTGGACGCCGTTCGAAATCGGATTCTCGCTCCAAAGGCCAGCCCGAGAGCCGTCTCCGGAGGCCTCCAGGAGCGTAGTCGATGCCGAGTCAGATCAGCCCGCGGCCGCCGGATGCACCTTCTATCGCGGCCGAGCATGCTCGGGATCACGCACCAGGACCCCTCAGAGGCCACGTGACCCTAGTGCAGGAAGCCGAGTCATTGGAACACTTTTCGGCCCAAGCTGCGAAAATAGCCATTCGAGTAAAGCAAGATTGATCATCATAAAAGCCATCCCGCAGGGCTCGACGAAGTGAAAATCGTAGGCTTTTCGGTCCAGGTCGAGCCGAAAATGCGTCATCCGGACGGGGAGTGTCGAACTTCCCCGGCCGATTCGGGCTCCATCACCGAGGTCCGACGCTCACTCCGAGCGCAGCTGGCGCAGCCAGTGTCGCATCTGCTCGCCCGCCGCCTCGCGTCCGCCGAGACCGAACGAAAGCGCGAAGGCAACCGCGACTGCGCCGAGTGTCAGCCCGAAGGCCATGTTGACGATGTCGTCGGCCAACCCCATCGCGCGCAGACCCATCGCGAGTACGAGGCCGAGGATCGCGAACCGGACCAGGTTGGCGGTCGTCGCCTGTGCACCCGAGACGCGGAGCATGGCGGCGTGCACGCCGTTGGCGATCCAGACGCCGGCGGCGATGATCGCGCCGCCTAGCAGGACCTGGCCGCCGAAGGCGATCAGCGTCGCTACGAGATGTGCGACCTGGTCGAATCCGACGCGGCTGGCCGCCTCGGTGACCGCGAAGAGCATGAGAAAGAAGACGACGGCCTTGCCGACCCATTGAGACGGCGTCGTCTCGGGCCCCGAGAGCTCGCCGAGGCCGAGCTTCACGGGCAGCTGGTCGAAGCCCATTCCGCCGAGCAGTCCGGTCGCCAGCGTCGCGATGAAGCCCGAGACGATCCACGTGACGGCGAGGATGATCGCGGCCGCGAAGAGATTCGGAAGCGCCGCCATGAAGGTGCCGAGCATCTCCGTCGCGGGCCGTGAGATCACGTCGATCTGGAGCGCGTTCAGCGCGGCGATCAGCGCGGGCACGAGGATGAAGATGTAGGCGATCAACCCGACCAGCCCCGAGAGCGTCGTCGTTCCCCGAAGCCCCGCCCGCGCGCCGACCCGATCGAGACCGGCGGCGGCGAGCAGGTTCGTCACGAGGTCGCGCACGATCCGCGCGACGAAGAAGCCGACCAGTCCGATCACGCCCGCGGCGAAGACGTTCGGCAGCATGCCGAGCATCTGGTCGAGCATGCGCTGGACCGGCTCGAGCAGGCCGCGCATCTCGAGTGCGCCGAGGATCGCGGGCAGGAAGAGTAGGAAGATCAGGCCGTAGAGCACGTTTCCGAGGCTCTGGCTGATGGGGCGCATTCCGGCCTCGCCCGAGAGTCGCTCGTCGAGCGAGGTGGCGGCCAGGGCGCGCGTCGCGCCCGTGCGCACGAGCACGGCGGCCAGCCAGGCGACGAGCGCCAGCACGCCGGCCGCGATCAACCTGGGCACGAAGGCGAGGACCTGGTCGACGAGGTTCTGGAGCGAGGCCGACGTCGACTCGAGCTCGAGCACGCTGAAGAACGTGACGAGCGAGATCAGCAATATGACGTAGTAGGCGCCCTTGCCGACGTTGCCTGCGACGTCCATCGCATTGCCGGTCGAGCTCTCGATCCGTTCGTTGATGCCGATTCGAACCAGGACGCCGCGTACGATCGCGCGAACGACGATCGCGACGACCCAGCCGACGAGAAGGACTCCGAGAGCGCCTGCCAGCATCGGCAGGGTTTCTCCGAGCGAGTTGCCCAGTTCTTGCAGGTGCGCGTTCCAGTTCATTTCGGATCTCCCGGCTCGCCCGTCAAGGGCCCGCATCGACACAATGCGGATCGCCAGAGGATCGGCACTTTCGCAGCCTCGCGCACCCCCGGGCGTGTTATTCGGTGATCCCGAAACGCTCGAGTCCGAAGCCGCGGATCGCGTTTCCGCGCATCAGGGCATAGATCTCGGAAGCGTCGAGCCCCGCCTTCTCACAGATCTGCGTCGCGATCTTCTCCGTGTCTGGGAAGGTCGAATCGGCATGGGGGTAGTCGACTTCGAAGGTGATTGCCTCCATCCCGATCCGGTCGCGGTTGGCGAGCCCCGTCTCGTCGTCGAAGATGCAGCCGAGCACCCGATCCTTGATGTAGGAGGTCGGCGGCTCCGGCAGGCCGGATCCGAAGGAATTGTCCACGCGCTCTTCCCAGAGCTTGTCCATTCGCTCGAGGACGTAGGGCATCCAGCCCACCTGACCTTCCGAGTAGGCGATCGTGAGATCGGGGAATCGCGCGAGCGTGCCGGAGAAGACGAAGTCGATCAGTGAGCCCATCGCGTTCTGGAAGGTGAGCGTCGAGCTCACGATGAAGGGGGCGTCGGGCGTCGTGATCGGCATCTTGGACGAGGAGCCGATATGCATGCAGACGACGGTCCGGGTCTCCTCGCAGGCGCGGAAGAAGGGATCCCAGTATTTCGTGTGGATCGACGGCAGCCCGAGCGGCTGCGGGTTCTCCGAAAACGCGACCGCGAAGCTGCCCTTCCGAGCAGAGCGGTGGACCTCCTCGGCGGCGAGCTCCGCGTCCCAGAGCGGCACGATCGTGAGGGGAATCAGACGCCCGCGACCGTCGCCCGCACACCATTCGTCGATCATCCAGTCGTTGTAGGCCTCGACACAGAGCCGAGCGAGCTCCTTGTCCTCGCGCTCCATGAAGGTCTGTCCGCAGAAACGTGGCAGCGTGTTGGGAAAGCAGATCGACACGTCCATGTGATTCGCGTCCATGTCCGCGAGCCGCTCCTTCTGCTTCCAGCAGCCGGGTCGGATCTCGTCGAAGGTCGTCGTGGCGAAGGCGAGGTCGCCCATGCCGACGGCCGCCGACAGGCGGGAGAAGGGCGACACGAGATCGTCGTAGTACCAGATGTCGGCCCAGTCGCCCTCGGGATCGGGCTGCCACTGCAGGCCGAGCGGTCCGCCCATCCGGCCGCGCTCGCGCACGATGCGGGGTGCGCGATCGAGAAAGCGGGTGGGCAGCCGGCTCGTCCAGAGATCGGGTGGCTCGACCACGTGGTCGTCGACGGAGATGATCCGGGGGATCGTCGTCTGGCTCGGCTCTTGCTTCGGCATGGCAATCGGTTTCCCTTCGTCGTGTCTTCTGTCTGGTCGTTGTGGCTGGTCGCGGCGGACGGACTACTCGGCCCTCGCCTGGTGTGTCGGGAGATCATCCGGCGCGGCGATCGAAGCGGCGCGCCGTGCCTGCTCGAGCACGAACGCCTGAACGCTTCGCACGTCCCGTTCGTCGAGCAGATCGTCGAAGCGGGGCATCCCGCCGGGCTCGCGCAGACCTTCGAGCACGATCTTCGAGAAGACGGCGTGAACCTCGGCGCTCGTGTAGCGAAGATCCGGCACGCCGGAGCCGCCGCCGACGGCACCCGGACCATGACAGGCACTACATTGCTCCTGATAGATCAATAGCCCGCGGCGTCGATCCTTCTCGCTCGCTTCCACGTCGTAGGTCGGAGGGGGCACCGGTCCGAGCGGGGCGCGACCTGGCGGCAGGGGGGCCTTGCCGTCGAGCTTCCAGGCGAGGACGCGTGCCCCCCCGCGTACCTTCGCCTTCAAGGCGGCGTCGCCGCCACTCAACGCGAACGACGCGCCCCAACCGGCGGCGACTGCGACGAATTGCTCGCCACCGATCTGATACGTGATCGGTCCCGCCATCACGCCCGTCCCGACCGGCGATTCCCAGAGCTTCGTTCCGTCCGAAGCGCGATAGGCGACGAAACGTCCGTCCGCGGATCCCTCCCACAGCAGGTCGTCACCGGTCGAGAGCGTGCCGCCATTGAAGGCCGTCACGTGCGGCACGCGCCACGCCTCGCGTTGTCGGACGGGATCCCAGGCGAGCAGGAAGGCCTCCCAGCGTTCGTAGTCGTCGTCGCTTCCGAAATTCTCGTACACCGCCATGTCGATTCCGGTATTCCACTGGCCCGGCGTGTAGTCCCAGTCGGGATCCATCTTGTAGATCGACCCCATGTTGCGAACCGGGAGATAGACGAGACCCGTACGGGGGTGGAAGCTCATCGGCGGCCAGCTATGCGCGCCATACGGACTCGGTCGGACGAAGCGGGCGACCTCGCGATAGTCCGTCTCGGTCTCGACCGGTCGGCCACTCGCATCGACATGGGAGGCCCAGGTGACGTCCGTGATCTTCTCGGCCGAGATGAATTCGCCCGTTACGCGATCGATCACGAAGAAGAAGCCGTTCTTGGGCGCCTGCATCAGGACGCGGCGCAGGCGGCCTTCGATCTCGAGGTCCGCCAGCAGGATGTGCTGCGTCGCCGTGTAGTCCCAGGAATCGCCCGGGGTCGTCTGGTAGTGCCAGACCAGCTCGCCGGTCGCCGGCCGCAGCGCGAGGATCGACGACAGGTAGAGGTTGTCGCCGCCGTCCGGGCTGCGCAGCCAGCGCACGTGGGGTGCGCCGTTACCCGTCCCCACATAGAGCAGCTCGAGCTCCGGGTCGTAGGCGAGCGCGTCCCAGACCGTGCCGCCACCACCGGCCTTCCACCACTCGCCCGTCCACGTCTCGGCGGCGCGTTCGAGCGCCTTCGACTCGAAGCCCTTGGCGGGGTCGCCGGGCACGGTGTACGTGCGCCAGACGAGCCGACCGTCGTCCGCGTCGTAGGCCGAGACATAGCCGCGCGCGCCGAGGTCGGCGCCCGCGTTGCCGATGATGACCTTGCCCTGGACGACGCGGGGTGCGCCGGTGATCGAGTAGGGCCAATCGGGCTCCGTCGTGTCGACCGACCAGACCTCGCGACCGCCGGCGCGATCGACCGCGACGAGCCGCCCGTCGAGGGTGCCGAGATAGACCTTGTCCCCGTAGAGCGCGGCGCCGCGATTCACGACGCCGCAGCAGATCTGGCGGGCGAGTGCGCGCGGCACCTGGGGATCGTAGGTCCATCGCCGCTCGCCCGTCGCGGCGTCGAGCGCGTGCAGGATGCTCCACGGCGCCGTCACGTACATCGTGCCGTCCGCGACGAGCGGTGTCGCCTCGACGCCGCGGTCGCTCTGCATGTCGAAGCTCCAGGCGAGCCCGAGGCGTTCGAGATTGCCTTCGTTGATCTGGGAGAGCTCGCTGTAGCGCTGCTCGGCGTAGCTGCCGCCGTGACTGAGCCAGCTCTCCCGGTCGGGTCGGATCAGACGCGCCGAATCGATCGGCTCGGGTCCGGACGGGACGGTCGCGGGAAGGGCGACGTCCTCGGGAGCCGCCGCAGTCGCGGCTGCGGGCTGGTATCGGGCCGCGGTGACCCGCTCGTCGTCGCAGGCGAGTCCGCAGAGAATGACGAGGGCGAGCGCATGTCGCGTGCCCGATCGGCGCTTGCTCTCTCGGATCATCGGCTCGGGCCTCCCGCGCATCCCGTCAGATTGCCGCCGGGCTCGTCGCGTCCTCCGCGATGATGGAACAAGCGGAACGGGGCGGCGACCCCGCCCGGCGGCAGCGGCAGCGGCAGCTGAGCAGAGCACCGATCAATCCACTTCGGTCTCGTCCTCGTCGAACTCCCGACCCTCGACGATCGGGAGCGACAGTTCGAAGAGCGCCGCGGTCGCCTGGGTCATGCCGTTCACGATCGGGATGCGCGGGACCGGCCACAGCCCGCGCGCCGTGGCGCGATTCTCGTCGCCCGGAATCCAGTTGGGTCCCTTGCCGAGGTGGTCGAGTGCGCCGCGCGCGACCTCGGCGGGGTCCATCGCGGTCTCGAACGACTCCGGTCTCTGGCCGAGCATCGTTTCGGTGCGGGTCGCCCCCGCGAGTACGCCGAGTACATCGATTCGATCCGGGGCGAGCTCGACCCAGAGGCCCTCGGCGAGCGAGGTGTCGAAGGCCTTCGTGGCGGCGTAGGTCGCCTGGAGTCCGCTTCCGGCGAGCGATGCTATCGACGACATCAGGACGATCCCGCCGCGACGGCTCGCCTCTCGGCGCGTTCGCTCCCGCAGCCGCGCTCCGAAATGATGGGCGAGCGCGACGGGGCCGCGGCAGCTCAGCGCGACGAGATGCATCGCGTCCGAGACCGGCTGATCGAGAAAGCGCCCGGCTTCGGGATTGGAGCCCGCGTTGTAGACGAGCAGGCCGATGTCGAGCGCCCGCGTCTCGCGGCCGATCGTCGCCGCGGCGTCGTCCCCGGTCAGGTCGGCCGCGATCGCACGCGTCTCGATTCCGTGATCACGCGCGAGGGATTCCGCGAACGTCTCGAGCGGTTCGCGTCGGCGCGCAACGAGTGCGATGTGCAGGCCCCGGCTGGCTGCTTCGCGTGCGAAGGCCGCACCGATTCCGTCCGAGCCGCCGGCGACGAGCGCCCACGGTCCATAGCGATCCCGAAAGGCAGCTCGCTCGTTCCGCGATCGCATCCGCGTCGGGCCGCGACTCAGTGCTCGTGCGCGCGCAGGGCCGCAATTCGCACGTCGAGGGGAGGATGGGTCGAGAAGAGCGAGGCGAGCTTGCCGCCGCCGATCCCGAGCGCCGTCATGCCATCCGGGAGCTCGGCCGTTCCGCCCTTCAGCCGCTCGAGTGCGGCGATCATGTTCTCCCGACCGGCATACCGTGCGCCCCCCGCGTCTGCACGGAATTCACGCTTGCGAGAGAACCAGGCGACGATGATCGACGCGCCGATCCCGAGCAGGATCTGGGCGGCGAGCGACGACAGGAAGTAGCCGATGCCGTGGCCCTCCTCGTTGCGGAGGACGACGCGATCGACGAAATGGCCGACGATTCGCGACAGGAAGACGACGAAGGTATTCACGACGCCCTGGATCAGGGTGAGCGTCACCATGTCGCCGTTCGCCACGTGGGCGATCTCGTGGCCGATCACGGCGTCGATCTCGTTGCGCTCCATGTTCCGCAGCAGGCCGGTACTGACCGCGACGAGGGCCGAGTCGCGGCGCATGCCGGTCGCGAAGGCGTTCGGCTGCTCGGCGGGGAAGACGGCGACCTCTGGCATTCCGATACCGGCGGCCTCGGCGTGCGCACGCACGCGGCTCACGATCCACTGCGCCTCGGGATCGCGGGTCGTCTCGTCGATCGTCTGGCAGCCGGTCGTCCGCTTCGCCATGAACTTCGAGAGCGCCAGCGAGATCAATGACCCCGTGAACCCGATGACCGCCGAGTAGATCAGCAACGCCTGAAGATCGAGGTCGACGCCGTTGGCGTCGAGCACGTTGCCGATGCCAAAGACCGTGAAGATGATCGAGATGACGGCGATCACCGCGATATTCGTCAACAGGAAGAGCACGATCCTCATCATGCGCGATTTCCTTTCAAGCGATCATGCACGAGGGGGCTCGTGCGTGCGTTGCCGGCTGGGCCCGTTGGAACCCGGCCGCTCGAATTCCGTTCGAGTCGCGGGGCCGCGTAGGATAGGAGCCGCGACCGTTCACGACCAGCCGACGTAGGCTTTGCGCCGCGTGAGCCAAGTCAAGGGCCCGCCGCGTCCCCGCGGACGGGATCGGATCCCATGCGGAGGCGGCGTTTCACGGATTGCGCGGCCCAATATCCGCCCATTCCGTGGACGCCACCGCCCGGCGGTGTGGCGGCGGAGCAGATGAAGAGTCGGGGATCGGGGGTCGAGTAGGGGTCGAGTCGCGTGACGGGTCGATTGAAGAACTGGAACAGATCGGCCACGCCACCCGCGATCACGCCGCCGATGTAGTTCGGATTGTGACGTTCTAGATCCGCGGGAGCCATCGCGTGTCGCGCCAGGATCCGGTCACGAAAGCCCGGTGCGAATCGTTCGATCTGCGCTTCGATCGCCTCCGTCCGGTCGAGAGTCGAACCGTGCGGCACGTGACAGTAGGCGTAGCCGGTCTGCTGGCCGCTCGGCGCGCGACTGGTGTCGAATTGGCTCTGCTGACACAGAATCAGGTAGGGCCGGTCGCTGTGACGACCCCGGTACATGTCGCGTTCGGAAGCGCAAATCTCCTCGAGGGTGCCACCGACGTGGACCGTCGACGCCCCGAGACAGGCCGGATCGCGCCAGGGAATCGGACCGTCGAGCGCCCAATCGAGCTTGAAGACACCCGGTCCGTAGCGATAGCGGGCGAGCCTCCTGCGGTAGCGCGCAGGCAGTACCTCGCCGGCGATCCGGGAGAGCTGCGCGGGAGACGTATCGAAGAGGATCGCGCGAGCGGGGGGCAGCTCGGCGAGTGTCTCGACCCGTCGTCCCGTCTCGAGTCGGCCGCCGAGCGAACGGAGTAGGCCAACCAGGGCGGCCGCGATCGCTTGTGAGCCCCCGCGCGCGACCGGCCATCGCGCGACGTGTCCCGTGAGCGCGAAGAGCACTCCGAGTCCCGCCGTCAGCGGCTGCTCGAGCGGCAGGATCGAGTGGCCGGCACAGCCCGCCAGCAGCGCTCGAGCGGGTGCCTCTCGAAATAGCAACCGTGCGAGCCGGTTCGCCGAGAACGCCGCTCGCAGCCCGAAACGCGCCATCTGGAATGGATGGTCGGGAATCCGCAGGGGCGCCATCGCATCGGCGAGCAGGCCGTGCGGGTCGCCGAGCAGCGGCTCGATCAGTCGACGATAGTTGGGCCCGTCCCGTCCGAGCGCTTCCGCGGTCTGCGCGAGCGATTCGTGGAGTAGCACGGCCGGTCCGTCGGGCATCGGATGCGCGACCGAGATCTCCGGCAGGATCCATTCCAGTCCGAACCGATCGAGCGGAAGCCGCCGGAAGAAGGGCGATAGGATCCCCGTCGGGTGGACGGCGGAGCACACGTCGTGCGTGAAGCCGGGAAGTGTCAGCGCTTCGCTCCGCGTGCCGCCACCGGGCTCGTCGGCTGCTTCGAGCACGAGGACACGCGCACCGCTTCGCGCCAGCTCGATCGCCGCCGCGAGTCCGTTCGGACCCGAACCGATCACGATTGCGTCGAGCTCCTCGCCCGACATCAAACGGACGCCGTCGGGTGAGGCGAGTCGTGCGACGCGGAGGACCGGCGGGGCATGCCGACGGCTTCAGCTCGTCGCCGCAGCCGGGTTGCCGCGCCGGAGCGCGTCCGCGTATTCCCCGGTCGGGTAGGGCGTCTCGTCGTGCATGGCCGTCACGTCGGTCACGCCCTCCTCGACGAGACCGGTCGCGGCGTCGACGATTCGCCACTTCATGTAGCGCGAGAAGAGCGGCTGCGACTCGACCATCACGACGCGCAGCTCGCCCGGCTCGAACTCGCATTGCGCCTGGATCGCCGTCAGCAGGCTCTCGTCGTGCAGGTGGCCGTCGCCGAAATTCCAGCCGAGTACCTGACCCGCCAGCACCTCGCCCTCCCACCATTCGTAGTTGTCGATGTGGTCGACGGCACGGGGCAGCGCTTCGAGAAGTGGCCGACCCTGCGTGTGGAGAAAGCGCGACGAATGCGACAGGACCATCGCGAGATCGACGCTCTGGGCATCGGGCAGGATCTCGGACAGCTGCTCGCGCATCGAGCCCGACGAGCAGGTCAGGTGCGCGAGTTTCTCTTCGCTGCCCTTCCGGAAGAGCCAGGCGTTGTAGGGCCAGTTGCCTGCGTAGTAGCGCATGGCGAGCAGAAAGGAGACGTGCTTCGGGACGAAGTTGCCGTAGGCGGGGACCACGACGAGCCAGAAGGCGAGAAAGGCGACGAGCAGCGGCGCCTGGCCGACGGCGAGCACGCTGATCTCGGGATACGAGCCGAAGAGGAACCAGCCGCCGTAGATCATCATGATATTCCACTCGATCGGCATGCCAGCGGGGTTGTTGATGCCGATGTAGCCATGGAATGCCGTCATCACGAGCAGCGCGAAGACGGTCAGTAGTCCGCCATCGCTCGACAGCAGCATCACCGGGATCATGTACTCGGTGAACGTTCCGAAATGAGCCAGGACCGTGGCGAGCGTCGAAGGATGCAGGTCGTCGGGGTACTCACGGAACATTCGCTTCTTCAGGCCCTTCGGGAAGAAGGGTCCGTTGTTCACCATCACCATGATGACCGAGGGGAAGAAGTGGTTGACCTTCGAGGTTGCGGCCCAGAACCAGATGAAGCACCAGACGACCTTGCATGCCGCGATCCAGAGCGTGCTACCGAAGCCGGCAGTCAGGCATACGAGCGCGACCCAGTAGTGTTCCGATCGGGCGGCGAGGAAGATCGTCTTGTCTGCGAGACCCAGGATCGGAATCAGCACGAGCGGCGGAATCAACATCGCCTGCGTCAGCTCGGGCGCGAGCAGGATCCGGAAGAGCGAGATCTGGAGCGCGACATAGAGTGCAATGTCGAGCCAGCCTCGCGTGATGCCGCCGAGCAGTGGCGCGCTCCGCACGAGCGAGAGCTTCGTCGTGCCCGGTCGCAGCCAATAGAGCATGCCTCCCATCGGTGGCTTGAAGCGGGCGTTCATCGGGCCCGAGGAGCAGCCGAAGCCGAGCGACTCGTAGGCGAGGCACCAGGCGACGCCCTTCTGGAAGGCGATGTCGGAGAACATCCAGTCGCCGAACGAGCCGAAGCCCGGGTAGCCCTCCGAAAAGGAGACCCAGAACGCCCAGCCCCCTGCGAAGAGGAAGATGTACTTCGCCCAATAGAGGGCCATCACGACGATCGAGTTCGGGGCGAGCTGGGCCGCCCAGGTTCGACAGGCGAGACGCATCTGCTCCGGAAAGTCGGCCTCGAGGATCCGTTCGGGCGAGTAGGGGGGCAGGTCGGCGGATGGTTCGGGCGCGGTCGATGTCATGATGGACCAACGGCTAGCGCGCTCGCGAACGCGTAGCCACCTTCGTCGGGCGATGATCACGACGTGTGTCCGTTGGGGCGCGTCCCGCGTCGGAGACAGAGTGCTCCGCCGAGACTATCCTGCTTTGACGCACGTGTTCGGCAGGACGAGGGGCGGGAGAAGGGAATGAAGGCGGCTGTCTGTCGCGAGGTTGGCCAGGTCTCGGTCGAGGAGCTCGACGAGCCGGCACCCGCTGCTGGCGAGGTGAAGCTTCGCATGGTGGCGACGGGCGTCTGTCGCACGGATCTCTCGATCTTCGAGGGTCATCTCCCCGTGCCGTTCCCGATCGTGCTGGGTCACGAAGGGGTGGGCGTGGTCGAAGCCGTCGGTCCCGACGTGCGGGAGCTCGCCCCCGGCGATGCCGTCGTGTGTTCGATCATCGCGGGCTGCGGCAGCTGCTTTCAATGCCTCCGTCAGGCCGCTGGCCTCTGCGAAGAAGTCACCTTCTATACGGGCAAGATGCTCGACGGGACGACGCGACTGTCGAAGAGCGGCGAGGCGATCCACGGCCTCTCGTTCCAGGCTTCCTTCGCGGAGAAGGCCATCGTTCCGGAACGCTGTGCGGTGCGCGTGCGACCCGACGCGCCGCTCGACAAGCTGGCGGGACTCGCGTGCGGCATCTCGACCGGGCTCGGCGCGGCGATGGTGCGCGACCCGGTCGAGCCGGGATCCAGCGTGGTGGTGATCGGAACCGGGGGTGTGGGTCTCTCGGTCCTGATGGGGGCGAAGCTGCGCGGTGCAGCCCGTTTGATCGCCGTCGACGTCGTTGCGTCGAAGCTCACCAAGGCGCGCGAGCTCGGCCTCGCCACGGAGACGATCGACGCCAGTCGCGTCGACGACGTGCCGGAGGCGGTGCGGGCGTCGACGGATGGGCGTGGCGCCGACCACGCCTTCGACGTCGTCGGCGCGCCCGGCACGCTCGAGCAGGCGATCGAATCGATCCGGCCGGGGGGGCATGTCGTCGTGATCGGCGTGACCTCGAACGAGATGCCTGCGCGGATCTACACCTCGGCGCTGTTGCGTCAGAAGACGCTCACGGGCACGATGGGCGGCTCGATCGAGCCACGCCGACATATCCCGGAGTTCACCGATCTCTACCTGGCGGGTCGCCTCGATCTTGATGGACTGATGGATACGTCCTATCGGCTCGACGAAATCGGACGCGCGTTCGAGGATCTCGCAGCCGGTCGGATCACCCGCGGCGTGATTCGCTTCGACGGGTGGGGGGAGTGATCATGATGAAGGTGGATCCAGAAGAGGTCGTTCGAGCGCTCTGCGAGGCGTTCTCCCGAACCGATGTCGACGAGATCCTGGGCTATTTCGCGGACGATGCCGTCTACGAGAAGGTGCCGGTCGGTCGCTTCTCCGGAGAGGCCGAGATTCGCGGCACGCTCGAGGAGTTTTTCGGTCCCGGCGTCGAGGTTGCCTTCGAGATCCTGAATCTCGTCGCGCGCGACGCGACGGTCTGTGTCGAGCGACGCGTCCATTTCAAGACGCCGGCTGGCGCGATCACGCTACCGGCGATGGCGATCTTCGAGCTGAACGAAGCGGGTAGGGTCGTGGCCTGGCGAGACTACTTCGATCGCCGTCAGGCCGGCCTCGATTGATGGACCCGCTTTCGCGCACGTGGGCGTCCGGGCGTCGAGGGCGAGCGGCCGGGCCGGGCTCCCAATGACGTTGGCCGCCCGGGGAGTCGAGCCGGTGCCGGCCGAGGCGCTCGCGACGCCCGTCACCGGGGTCGGGCTCGTGCCCGGAACGCTCGCGGATCAATTCGGAGGCGAGACGAGTCTGCTCGTCTTCTTGCGACACTTCGGCTGCATCTTCTGTCGCGAGACGCTCGCGGATCTACGCGCCGCATCCGAAGCGACACCCGGGTACCCGCCCGTGCTCTTCTTCTTCCAGGGGTCGCCGACCGAAGGGCGGGCATTCCTGCGTCGCTACTGGCCCGAAGCGCGCGCCGTGGCCGATCCACGGATGGAGCTCTACGACCATTTCGGCGTCGGGCGGGCCAATCTGATCCAGGCGTTCGGTCCCGCCGTGTTGCGCGTGCGGAGCCGAGCGGCCCGAAAGGGGCATGCAAACGGACCCCGTTCGGGTGACGTCTGGCGGATGCCCGGGGTCTTCGCCGTCCGCAACGACCAGATCATCTGGTCGCATCGCCCGCGGCATGCGGCCGATCAGCCCGATTTCCGCGAGATCCCGTCGCTCCTCGCCGCATTCGGCTGAGCGCTGGCCTCGGGACGCTCGCAGATCGCGGGCGCGCGTCCGGTCAGCCGCAATCGGTTCCGAGCGAACCAGAGGTATACGAGGTCGAGCACGCGCCGGACGCCGGGCCAACGCGCCGGCTTGACGAGCCAGTCGTATCCGAGCGCGGAGTAGATGTGCACGAATACGTCGACGCCTTCGACGATTTCGCCGGTCGGTAGCACGCCGTGGATTCGCGCTTCGAGTGCCGCGCGGTCGATGTGCTTGCGACCTGCGAAATACTCTGCAGGATCGAAGTCGGGCCGGGAGAGATCGACGAGGTCGACGCGTGCCCGATCGCGGTCGAGGCGCCGGATCAATGCGATCTCCCGCTTGCACAGAGGGCACTCCCCGTCGAAGAAGACGCGAATCCGCCAACGGTCGGCGTCGCGGCGCATCTCGTCGATTCGATCGGGTACGTCCTCCGCGGACGCTGCTCGTGCCGGCCCCAACCTAATAGCACCCGAGCTCGCGACCGAGGTCGCGCGCGAGATCGGTCTCGCGAAGCTGCTCGAGCGCTCGCCGCTCGATCTGGCGAATTCGTTCGCGGCTGACACCGAGCTCCTCGCCGATCTGCGCGAGCGAGCGAGGTGCGTCGCCGCCGAGCCCGAAACGCGCCTCGATGACCTCACGCGCGCGTTCGTCCAGGATGGGGAGGAGCTCGCCCATGCGGCGTTCGAGCGCGGCGCGATCGAATTCGAAGTCGGGATCCTCCACCTCGGGCGTCGCGAGCGTGTCTTCGATCGTCAGGTCGTCCATGCCGGCGATCACGACCTGGCTCGAGACCTCGGTCGTCAGACTCCGGCGCAGGTCGTCGCCTTCGCTCGGCGTCAACCCGAGCGCCTCGACCAGCCGCGCGGTCGAGGGCTCGGCCTCGGTCGACGTGCGCAAACGCGACTCGAGCCTCTTCAACTTGCGTTGCTGATCGAGGATCGGACTGGGAATCCGGATCGCTCGAGCGTCGTTGGCGACCGCACGCACGAGCGCCTGCTCGATCCACCAGATCGCGTAGGTCGAGAACTTGTAGCCGCGTCGATAGTCGAATTTCTCGACCGCCCTGATCAACCCGACGTTGCCCTCCTGAATCAGGTCGAGAAACGAGACGCCGCGATTTCGAAACGCCTTGGCACATGTGATGACGAGGCGGAGATTGTGTCGGATGAACAGATTCTTGCTGTCGGTCAATCGCGCGCGACATGCGCCCGCGCGCGCGAGCGCTTCCCGGTGCCGACGTGAGAAGGGCGGCGTCTCCTGCTTCGCCACCGATCTGCGACGCGAGGTGGCGCGATTCCGGCGTTCGAGCGTTTCCTGGATCTCGAAGAGAATCGGGAGCGCGATCTCGGCGGCGAGTATCTGATCCTTGAGCTCGCGTTCCCGCTTACGCCGTCGTGGCGAGGGCTGCGAGTCGGAGCACTTCATGCGCTGGAGCCGGGTGTGAATCTCGTCGATCCGACCGAGGACTTCGTCGATCCGTCGGTTGAGATCGCCGTGGCTCGGGTCGCGATGCCATCGGGACAGGGCGCCCGTCACACGCCCGTGCGCGCGGCGATCATGCCAACGTTCGAGGAGCAGCGCGGCGGTCTCGGGGATCGACGCGAGCGAATCCCGCAGCGCCTGCTCCGCTGTCTCCATCTCGGCGAAGAGTCCATTCTGCTCGTCGGTTGCGAGCACCGGCGTGTCGTAGATGTCGTCGAGATAGCTCTGGAGGATCTCGCGGGGCCCGCCCGCGCGGATCCGGTCGGATCCGGCTGTGGGCGTGACGGGCCGTGAGGGATTCAGCGATTCGCGCGCCATTTCGTCTCCACTCGTGGTCGTTTACGGGCTCCCAGGGAAAGTCGGGCAACTTGGCCATATTGTAAAGATAATATCTATACAAAATGTCCATTTGACGCTCTTTCGAAGTTCCCCGTGGGTCTCTTCAGCCTCATCTCGATCTGCGGGTGCCGTCCGCGCGCTCTTCCCATCGCCTCGGCAGGGCCTAGAGTGAGGCCCCGTGAAGCCCGCCGCCCCGCCAGAATCGCCCTCCGATCCCCTTCCCGAGCACGAGGGGGATTCCGACGAGGCGAGCTACTCGATCCGCGTCGCCGCCCGAATCACCGGCGTTGCACCCGAGCGGATTCGGGCCTGGGAGGCGCGCTACGGAGCGATCCGGCCGGCGCGTTCGTCCGGCGGAACCCGCCGCTACTCCGTCGCGGATCTCGATCGATTGCAGCTGCTGCGCCAGGTCGTGGAGGCTGGCCATCGCATCGGCAGCGTCGCCCGATTGGACCTGTCACAGCTGCGCGCGTGTCTGCCCGTCTCTGGGGCGTCGGAGGATGAATCGCTCGAGGAGGCGCTCTCTGCCGTGGCGGCGATGGAGGGCCGCGCGCTCCGTCGCGTCCTGCTCGACCGCCTGCGGGTCCTCGGACCGGTCGAGTTCGCTCGTGGCTTCGCGCTCACGCTGGCGGCGGAGATCGGCCGACGTTGGGAGGCGGGCGAGCTGCCGATCTCGGCCGAACATCTCGCGAGCACGATCCTGCGCTCCGTCCTGTCGGGAACGCTCGATTCGGAAGCGGCTTCGGGTCTCGGTCCGTCGATCGCCTTCGCGACGCTGTCGGGCGAGCGACACGATCTCGGACTGCTCGTCGCGGCGCTCGTCGCAAGAGGCGCGGGTGCGACCGCCATCTTTCTCGGTGCCGATATTCCGGAAGCCGATCTCCTGCGCTCGCTCCGTGTCACGCGCGCGGAGGTGATCGCGCTCGGCTTCGTGACGATGCCGCCCAGCGAGGTCGGGTCGCGTCTCGGGGACCTGAGACGGCAGCTACCGGAGAAGACGCGTCTATGGATTGGCGGGTCAGGGATCGAAGGCTGTCCGCCGATTCGTGGCGTCGAGCGCTTCGCGAATCTCGCACAGCTCGAGGCGGCGGTCCTGGAGCAGACTGCTTCACTCGAGGCAGCTCGAATCGTCGGGCCCCGTGTAGCGTACGGCACCGGTGGGTCGGAGCACGAGGCGTGAAGGCAGCGATCGTGGGTGCGGGGTTGGCCGGTCTACAGGTCGCGCGGCGCCTCTCGGCGGCGGGTATCCGGGTACGGATCTTCGAGAAGGCACGCGGCCCGTCGGGTCGACTGGCTACGCGCCGTAGCGAGGCTGGACGCTTCGATCACGGCGCGCAATATCTGACGGCACGGGATCCGCGATTCGTCGAGCAGGTCGAAGAGTGGATCGGTCGCGGGGTCGTCGCGCGCTGGGATGCACGCGTCGTCGAGCTCGCTCGCGGCAAGGAGACCGTCGAGTCGCCGCGGCGACTGCGTTATGTCGGCGTCCCGAGCATGAGCGCGATCGCACGCAGCCTCGCCGAAGATCGTCCGATCGAGGTGGGCATACGGATCGAGCGAATCGAGCAACGCGGCACGCAGTGGGTTCTCTCGTGCGATGCCGGCTTCGATTTCCCGGGCTTCGACCTCGTGATCCTGGCGGTTCCGGCGCCGCAGGCCGCACCGCTGCTGAGCGGGGCGGCGGTTCTCCAGGCAGAGACGCGGCTGCGACGGATGCGTGCCTGCCACGCGGCGATGGTGACCTTCGGTTCGGATCCGAAGACGGAGTTCGACGCCGCCTTCGTCGACGATCGGCGGCTGGCGTGGGCCGCGCGAAACGACTCGAAGCCGGGTCGCGACGGGAAGGCCTGCTGGGTCCTGCATTCGACCCCGGAGTGGAGCGCTGACCACGTGGAGCTGCCGTCCGGCGATGTGCTGAAGGCGCTGCTCTCGGGATTCTCCGAGTCGCTGGGGCGGGATCTTCCGGACGTCGCGTTCGCAGCGACCCATCGCTGGCTCTACGCGCGCGCGGAGCAGCCCGCGCGCATGGAGCCGCTCTGGGACGCGACCGTTCGGATCGGCGCGTGTGGTGATTGGGTGCGGGGCGAGCGGGTCGAGGACGCTTTTCTGTCGGCGGAGGACCTGGCGGACGCCGTGCTCTCGAACCTCGGCGGGGTGTGACCGCGCATGCGTGGGGTTCACTGGTTTCGAAACGATCTTCGCTTGCGGGACAACTCGACGATCGAGGCGCTCGCCGAACAGGTCGACGAGTGGCTGCCGGTCTTCGTGATCGACGACGACATCCTGGCCGACCGCCCGGGACTGCCCCGCGTCCGGTTCCTGCGCGATTGTGTCGAGCGTCTCGCCGGGGAGCTCGAGCGCCGCGCGATCCCGTTCGCTCTGCTGTCCGGGAGGCCCGAAGAGAGAATCCCGGCGCTGATGGAGGCGAGCGGCGCCGAGATCCTCTCCCATGGTGTGTCGGTCACGCCGATGGGCACGGGTCGTGACGAGCGCGTTCGCCGTGCGGTCGAGCGCGCGGGAGGACGGGTCCTCACCCAGCGCGATCATACGGTCTTCTCCCCGCACGAGATTCGAACGCGTTCGGGGGACGCCTACTCGGTCTTCACGCCGTTTCGCAACAGGTGGTGGGCGGAGTGGGAGAAGACGCCGCGCCTGGCTTCCCGTCGGAGTCGACTGCCGCGTCGCTCCTTTCCGGCTCCGCGAGGATTCCGGCGCGCAGCCCGCTTTCCCACCGCGCGGCCCGAGGGCGCACTCGCGCTGCCGTCCGGCGGCGAACGGGCTGCACAGCGGCGGCTTCGCCGATTTCTCGGCGGTCCGATCGAGCGCTATGCCGTCGATCGCGACCGGCCCGACCGCGACGGGACGTCGCGACTCTCGCCCTACCTGCGTTTCGGTGCGATTTCGGTCCGCGATTGCATGACCCAGGCGCTCGCGGCCGCCGAGCGCGAGCCCTCGCTTCGTCCGGGCGTGAGCAAGTGGCTCGACGAGCTCATCTGGCGCGAGTTCTACGATGCCGTGCTATGCGACGCGCCGAGGGTACTCGGCGAGAGCTACCGGAGGGAATACGACGCTCTCCCGTGGCGGGACGACGACGAGGCATTCGCCGCCTGGCGCGAGGGGCGAACGGGGTTTCCGTTCGTCGACGCGGGCATGCGGCAGCTACGTGAGACGGGCTGGATGCACAATCGCGTCCGGATGATCGTCGCGAGCTTCCTCACCAAGGATCTCTTGATCGATTGGCGCCGCGGCGCACGCTACTTCTTCGAGGCGCTCGTCGACGGTGATCCGGCGAGCAACAACGGCGGCTGGCAATGGGCGGCCTCGACCGGAACGGATGCGCAGCCATTTTTCAGGGTCTTCAATCCCACTGCGCAGGGAAGGAAGTGGGACCCCGACGGGCGCTACGTGCGTCGTTACGTGCCGGAGCTCGAGTCGGTCGAGGATCGATTCGTCCACGAGCCGTCGCGCGCGCCCGATCCGCCGGATGCCTATCCCGCGCCGATCGTCGACCACGCGCTCGCACGGGAACGCGCGCTCGAGGCGTACCGGCGGGTGAAGGGGAAGCGCGGATGACGCACGAGTCGCTCGTCGGTCACGCCATGCTCGGCCTCGGTAGGCGCCTCGCGACCTCTCTTTGTCGGTAGGAGAAGATTCGCTCCAGGCGACCGCGCACCAGCGGGTGGGCGAGGCGTCCGAGCGGCTCGAGGGGCAGCGTGTATTCGACGTCGTCGCGGACACGGGTCCGGCGCGCGGATACGGGCTCGAAGCGGCGTGATCAGCTCGAGGTTCGACGCGTCGGAGAAGAAGTCGAAGACCTCTTCGATTCCGCATTCGAGGGTCGTGTCGGTCGACAGGCGATAGACCGCGCGATCGGTTCGCGCGTGGCTTCCCGCTCGTGTTGCCAGGCCTTCGTCGCTCTTACGCATGCCGCGGCGACTCTAGAACGTATCTCATAAACCCGCTGAGCTAAGCTTCACGTGTGATCTCGGCGGTCTTCCTCGCTGATGTTGGTTCGGCCTACCCCCCTTTGTGGGGGGATTCATGGACCTGACCGAAGCGCAGTGGGATTTCATCGAGCCGCTGCTTCCGAAGCCGAAGCGACGCGCGGATGGTCGCGGACGCCCTTGGCGCGACCCTCGCGATGTTCTTCACGGGATTCTCTGGGTGCTTCGAACGGGTGCGCCGTGGAAGGATTTGCCGCCGCGATATCCCCCGTACCAGACGTGCCATCGCCGGTTCCAGCAATGGTGTCGCGACGGAACGCTCGAGAAGGTTCTCCACGCTCTGGCTCGAGACCTCTACGAGCGAGGCGGGATCGACGTCACCGAGTGTTTCATCGATGGCACCTTCGCAGGGGCCAAAAAGGGGGCTCTTGCGTCGGAAAGACCAAGCGGGGCAAGGGGACCAAGATCATGGCAGTCACAGACCGCTCTGGTCTTCCTGTCGCCGCCTGCATCGCCAGTGCTTCACCAGCTGAAGTCACCCTCGTCGACGAAACGCTCGACAGCGGATTTCTCGACGTGGAGCCCGAGCTTCTGATCGGCGACAAGGCCTACGACTCGGACCCTCTCGATCGTCATCTTCTCGAGACCCGAGGCATCACGCTGATCGCGCCGAATCGAAGAAATCGGAGGGTGCCGACACAGGATGGCCGTCCCCTCCGTCGCTACAAGCGCCGCTGGAAGGTCGAGCGGCTCTTCGCCTGGATGCAGAACTTTCGGCGACTCACGACACGGTGGGAGTATCACGCCGAGAACTTCCTCGGATTCGTCCGCCTCGGGTGCATCTGCATCTTGTTGCGCCGTTTATGAGATAGCTTCTAGGGTCGGGACTGGTGGCCGCAAGGGTCCGCTTCTCAGCCGGTGGATCGCGGATAGAGTTCGTCGTTCATGACGATGGATGAAGGAATCGAATCGCCGGTCTGGCGCCGTTGGCACGACGAGGCCGAGCCGATCAGGCTCGGGGTCTCCGCGTGTCTTCTGGGTGCCGAGGTGCGTTTCGACGGGGGCCACAAGCGCGACCGGTACCTGACGGACGTATTGGCCGAGAGCGTCGAGTGGCTGCCGGTCTGCCCCGAGCTGGAGGCGGGCATGGGGATACCGCGGCCGGTGATCCAGCTGAAGGGTGGAGAGCGCGGGGAACGGCTCGTCGTGCGGGGAGAGGATCGGGACCTGACGCAGCAGATGGCGCGCTACGCGCTCGGCCGAATCGACGAGATGGTCGCTCGAGGCCTCGATGGCTTCGTACTCAAGAAGGACTCTCCTTCGTGCGGCATGGCGCGCGTTCGAGTCCATGGTGCGGAAGGCTCGATGCCGCGGCGCTCGGGCATCGGGCATTTCGCGCAACATCTGATCGGGCGGCTTCCCGACCTGCCGCTCGAGGAAGAGGGGCGACTGAACGATCCGGCTCTCCGCGAACGCTTCATCGAGGCGATCTTCAGTCGCAACCGCTGGCGCGTGATGCTTCGACGCGGGCTCAGTCGCGGGCGGCTGGTCGCCTTTCACGAGGCGCACAAGATGTTGATCCTCGCGCACGACGAGCCGCTCTACCGGGAGCTCGGACGCATCGTCGCGAGCTTCGGCCGTGCAGCCGACGGCGAGATCTATCGACGCTACGAGCGTCTCTTCGTCGAGGCATTCCGTCGACCGACGACCCGCGCGCGTCACGTGAACGTGCTCGAGCATTTGTTCGGCCATTTGAAACGCAGAATCGGGCCACGCGAGAAGCGGGAGATCGCGATCGCGATCGAGGATTTCCGTGCGGGTCGGGTGCCGCTCGTCGTGCCCGTGTCGCTGCTGCGCTTTCTGGTGGCCGCACACGAGGTCGAGTACGTCCGGGGACAGCTCTATCTGGAGCCGCATCCGCGCGAGCTGATGCTGCGCAACCACGTCTGAGATCGGGGCGGACTAATCGATCTCGGGGCGGGGGATCGACACGACGCGGACGCGGTAGAGGTCGGGATCGATCGCGAGCCGCTCGAGGACCTGTTCGACCTCGGCTTCGCTTCGCGCGTAGAGATTGCAGACGTAGCTGAGCAGGAGCCGGTCGGCGCGCGCGAATTGCGGATGTGACTTGGCCGCATAACAGAAGAGGTTCTCCTCACGCCGCCCGTCGGCGGTCGCTCGTAGCTCGGGGATCGAGTAGATCGCTCGCGGCGGGGACCAGGGCCCCTCGAGTCTGGTCGCGCTGCGGAGCAGGATCGAGCCGGTGAGCGCGTCTTCGCCTCGCGCGCTCGCGTGTGGCACGTTGTAGACGGCGAGCCAGCGGCCGGCTTCCTCGTCCCAATGGACGCTCATCTCGCTCGCATCGTCGTCCATCAGGATGGCGGCTCGCTCCGGTCTGAGCCCAGGCTGCCAGCGGCCCTCGGTCGTCCAGGTTTCGAACGCGGCGGCAAGCGACCGGCTGTTGCCGGCCAGCACGGATCTCGACACTCGGAAGAGCGCGCGGGGGGTGCGCCCGTCGTCCCGCTCGAGAAAGCCGAAGGCATAGACGTATCGGTCGCGAACGACGAAAGCGCTCGCCGGGATCGCACGGGCCGTATCCGAAGCGGTCCTGATCCGGAGCTGCCACGCGTCGGGCGGATCGGCCGGGTTCTCGACGCGCGCGAGATCGAGCCCCGCGAGTCGGAAGGGCAGGCGGAGCGGGCCACGCGGAGGGGACGCGACGACCCGGAGCAGCCCGACGAAGAGTCGATCGTCGACGACGAATCCCCCGAATGGCCAGTAGTAGGCGGCGGGCGCGACCGAGCCCACCGCCTCACGGACCCAGCTCGCGTTCGGCTCGGGGAGAAAGAACGCCATCGGCGCCGTCCGACGCGATTCGGTGTCGGCGCGTGTCTGCCAGAAGAAGCGCAGACGCCATGCACCCTCGTCCGTGCATTCGCTCAACGCGATCGTGTTGTGTACCAACACCTCGCGCCGCCATCTCGCGTGCGCTGCGTGGTGGCCCGCCCGTTCTCGTGGCGGGCTGGCGAGAAAGCTGTCGCCGAAGAGCCAGAGGCTGGTTCGATCGTTCACGACATCGAGCGGAACGGACCAGGCCGCGTCACCGCCCTGCCAATCCCGATCGACTGGAAAACGTGGACGACACGCATTCTCCGGGTCGCGATCGGTGCGCGATCGAGGCGAATCACCCACTTCCCGACGAAGCGTCGCGGAAGAGCAGCCCGTGAGTATCACCCCACAGGCAATCGCAAGGGCGATCGCGACCGTGCCGCGGTCTCTAGCCCTTCTGCTCATCCGCATGGGCGGAGCGTAGTGGGATCGTCGTTCGTTCGCGCGCATCGCCGACGGCGAGGGAGTCGATTCTGCCCCGCGTGGACAGCCGTCGCGGTGGCAGCCATCTGGGGCGAACTCGTTGGACGGTCGGTGCGATCGAGTCCGATCTTGGACCGAGACGGGCGATGGGTCCAATGAGAGGCTTTGAATCCGCTGCGGATCACCCATAGGGTTTGCCGATGTAGAGGTCGAGGGGGGAGCATGGGAGAGCGACACCCGCTGGTCGGGTCGTGGAAGCTCGACGCATTCGAGCTCGAAGCGTCGGACGGCAACATCAGCCATCCCTACGGAGAGGACCTGGTCGGGTACCTCTTCTATAACGCCGAGGGTTTCATGTCGGCCGCGTTCATGAATGCCGAGCGCGGGCGGATTCCGGATGGCGAGCTGTCCGAGGCCGCCAAGGCGAGCACCTACGATCAGTTCATGGCCTACTCGGGACCCTACGAAGTGACCGGGGACAAGATCCGACATTTCGTCGAGGTCAGCTCGCTCGAAGTCTGGACCGGAACCGTTCAGGAGCGCTGGTTCAAGATCGACGGCGATCGACTCGAGCTGCTGACCCAGGCCCTCTCGGTCGGTAGTGATGCCCCCGTCGGACGACTCGTCTGGCATCGGGTCGAGCGCGCGTCGATCCCGTCGTGAGCTCTGCGCAGGAGTCTCGTCTGTCGCACGACGATCACGCCGATGCGGATTCGATCGCGGTCGTCGGGATCGGCTGTCGCTATGCGGACGCCCGCGGTCCCGACGAGTTCTGGGAGATCGTACGCTCCGGTCGCGACACGGTACGCGACGCCCCGCCCCATCGCGTCGAGCTCGGCTACGACATCGATCATTTCTACGATCCACGGCCGCGGATTCCCGGCAAGATCTCGTCCAAGAAGGGCGGCTTCCTCGAACATCCCGAGCTCTTCGATCCGACGGCATTCGGCATCGCGCCGCGTGACGCGCTCACGATGGAGCCGCAGCAGCGTCTGATGGTCGAGGTGACCTGGGACGCGCTGGCCGACGCGGGCGTCGTTCCCGAAGCGATCGTCGGCGAACGCGTCGCGGTTCTGTTGGGCTACATGGCCGAGGACTACTCGCGCGAGCGCGCGGGTGTGCTCGGCGAAGAGGTCGTCTATCGCGGCCACGACGTATTCACCGTGGGCGGCATGTCGCATGCCGTCCTCTCCGGCCGAATCGCCTTCCTGCTCGGCGTGACCGGTCCCAGCCTGACGCTGGATACGGCCTGCTCCTCGTCGTTGATCGCGACTCATCTCGCCTGCCAGACGCTCCGGCGGGGCGAATCGAACATGGCGATCGCCGGCGGCGTGAATCTCTTCCTCTCGCCGGAGGGCAATATCGCGCTCTCCCGAAGCGGCATGCTCTCCCTGAGCGGTGCCTGCAGGGCGTTCGATGCGAGCGCCGACGGCTTCGTGCGGGCGGAGGGGGCGGGCGTCGTCGTGTTGAAGCGTCTGCGCGACGCGGTCGCGGACGGCAACCCGATCTACGCCGTGATTCGCGGTAGCGGGATCAGCAGTGACGGTCGCGATGGCGGCCATATGATGGCGCCCGGGCGGAGCGGGCAGGCGCAGGCGATGCATGACGCCTATGCCGAGGCCGGCATCGATCCGGCGACGATCCAATACGTCGAGACGCATGGTACGGGGACGATGATCGGAGACCCGGTCGAGATCGCGGCGCTGGCCGACGTGATGGGGCCGGGTCGGGATCCCGACAGGCCGCTGCTGGTCGCTTCGGTCAAGGGCAATCTCGGTCATACGGAGTCGGCTTCGGGCGTGGCCGGGCTGATCAAGGCCTGCCTCGCGATCCGCCATCGCGAGCTGCCCGCGCAGCTCCACTTCGAAACGCCGAATCCGATGATTCCCTGGGACGAGGTGCCCATCCGGGTGCAGACCCAGACGACGCCGTGGCCGGACGCGGGCAAAGCGCTCGTCGGCGTCAACTCGTTCGGAATCAGCGGTACGAACGCGCACGTCGTGCTCGAGAGCCCGCCCCCGGACTCGGCTCGACCCCCGACGCGTCGGTCGCGCACGACCGGATCCGAAAGGGTCGAGCGCGCCACGCGGCCGCTCGTTCTTCCCATTACGGGTCACGACCCGAACGCGCTTCACGACATGGTCGAAGCGACACGCGAACGGATCGCGCACTTCGACGACGGCGACATCGAAGATCTCGCCTACACCTACGCGTGCCACCGTTCCCAGCGCGCGCATCGCTTCTGCGTGACGGCCGAGGATGCACCCGCACTTCGCCGCGAGCTCGACGCCTATCTTGCGGGCCAGCCGGGACCGGCAATCGCGATGGGCCAGACGGCGACCGAGTCGCGCCCCGACCTCGTGATGCTCTTTCCCGGCCAGGGCTCGCAGTGGCTCGGAATGGGCCGCGACCTGCTCGCTCGCGAGCCCGTCTTCGCCGACGCGATCGCTCGGATCGACGGCGCTTATCGTCGCCACGTCGATTGGTCCCTCCACGCTCTGCTCGCCGAAGCGTCTCCAGCGACGGCCGAGCGCGGTGGCGCGAAGCCCGACTGGACCGAGCGACTCGACGTCCTCCAGCCGGTGCTCGTCGCCGTGGAGATCGCGCTGGCGGCGCTCTGGGCCAGCTGGGGCATCCGTCCGACTCGCGTGGTCGGCCAGAGCATGGGCGAGATCGCGGCGGCCCACGTGGCCGGGATCCTGACGCTCGACGACGTCGCGCGGCTCGTCTGCCATCGTGGAAGGATCGTCGCGCGGGCCACCGGTCGCGGCGCGATGGCCGTCGTGGCGTTGCCGCGAGAGGCGGCCCAGGCGCGTATCGACCACTACGAGGCGGAGACCGGGATGGCGGCGCGCTTCGCTTCGAGCGAGCGAGGCGAGGGGGCGACGGCGCATGTCGATGCCCGCCGCCTGGAGGTCGCCGGCGTGAACTCGCCGACGACGACGATCGTCTCGGGCGATCGCGACGCACTGATCGAGTGGATCGGCCTGCTCGAGGACGAAGGCGTCTTCGTGCGGCGACTCGACGTCGACTTCGCGTCGCATTGCTTCCATATGGACCCGCTGCTCGACGATTTCCGGAGCGGGATCGCCTCGATCGCGCCCCGCGCCGGAACGATTCCCTTCGACTCGACGGTCGACGGTGAGCAGAAGCGGGGAGAGGCGCTCGATGCCGATTACTGGGTCCGCAATCTTCGGGCACCCGTCGCGCTCGTCGACGGACTCGCGCCTTCGCTCGAGGCGGGCTGCGAAGTCTTCCTCGAAGTG
Source organism: Myxococcota bacterium (assembly GCA_965223565.1). GTDB lineage: Bacteria > Myxococcota_A > UBA9160 > UBA9160 > UBA4427 > UBA4427. Next base: position 705,675 of record CBDCWV010000018.1, read on the forward strand.
TCGCCGCACCCGACCCTGCCGCGAGCGATCGAGGAGATCGCGCGAAGTGCCGGGAAGAGCGCACGCTACGTCTGTTCGCTCGCGCGGGACGAGGACGGTCAGACGGCGCTGCTGCGCAACCTGTCCGACCTCTACGTGCAGGGGATCGAGGCCGATTTCCGCGAGCTGATGCCGTCGGCTCGGATCGTCGACACACCCCTCTACGCCTATCAGAGAAAGCGGTTCTGGTTCAGCGAGCGCAGCCGGATCGACCGATTCCGGCCCGTCCACCCATTGCTCGGGCAGGCTTCCGAGTCCTCCCTCGACCCACGGGTCACGAGCTGGGATTTCGTACTCGATGCGGATACAGCCGGCTGCGTCGGCGAGACGCGGATCGACGGTCGACCCGTGGCGCCGGATGCGATCGCGCTCGAGATTGCGCTCGCGGCCGGTCAGGCCCTCTGGCCGCGATGTGACACGGTCGTTCGGAATCTCGAGCTCCTTCACGCGATCGAGCTGGGTGACACCGGTCGGCGGATCGTCCAGGTCCGCGTGCGACGACGTGCGGACGGCGTGGCTGAGCTTCGGCTCGCGAGCCGTGCGAGCGATCGGGCGCGATCCGTCGATGGTTCGGGAGTCGTCGCCTACTCGCCGGCGAGTGGTCCCGCCCCGGAGTGGACGCTCCATGCGCGTGCCGAGATCGCATGGGTCGGAGCGTGCGAAGAGTTCGCCCGCGCGGACCGTCTCGATCGCACGAGCGCCGAGTCGGTCGCGAGCGATCGCTACTACGAGGCGGTCGAGGCCGGCGGCGTCGAGTGGGGAGCCTGCGGCCGGACTCTCCGTGAGCTCACGCGGCTGCGACCCGCGGCACACGCATCCGAGGCGGAGGTCGAGGACGCGCGCGAGCGGACGTACGTCGGACGCATGATGCTGCCGCGGATCGTCGAATCCGAATGGTACGCGTTCCATGCCCACCCCGCCCTCGTCGACGGCGCCGTACAGCTCGCCGCACTCTGTCTCGATCCGGCATCGGCCGTCGAGCTGCGCGCCGTCGAGTCGTTCTCGCTGCGACGGGGGGTGTTGGGTAGCGAGACCTATTGCCGCGTCACGCCTCGCGCCCCGATCGCGGCCGATCGAACGGCTGCCGTGGGAGCCCTCTTCGACTTCGCCTTCTTCGATCGCGAAGGGGAGTGCGTCGCGCGACTCGAGGGCGCGAGCCTGCGGGCGCGCCCGACGCGGCAGAAGCGAACGAAGTCATCCGACACCGGTCTCGCCCGCCTGGCCTGGCGTGCGCTCCCGCCGATCGAGACGAAGGCGATCCACGAGGTCGATCGCTGGATCGTGATCTCGGACGATGCGGCGCAGGCCGGGTTGCTCGCGAGCGAGCTGCAGAAGCGAAGCGCCGAGTGTCGCTTCTGCGAGAAGGTCGAGGATCTCGAGCCGCTCGTGCGGTTGATGGAGGGCGATCGGGGTCGTTCGTGGGGTCTGGTGCTGCTGGCATGGGGCGATCCAGCCGATCGAGGCGATCGCGAGCCCGACGTACACCGTGCCTTCCGCGTCGCTTCCTGGGCGGAGGCGATTCGCGAGCATGCGGCCGCAGCGAGCCAGGTCTGGATCGCGACGCGCGGTCTGCAATCGATCGATCGCGACTTGGAGCGCGCCGATCCCATGCGCGGAACGGGTCGCGACGTCGCGCGCGAGATCGAGACCTTCACGGATTGTGTCGAGATGCAGCGCTGTCATCTACTCGACGCCAGCCCGGCGCTCGATCCGGTGGAGCGCCTGCATCTGGCCGCCCTGATGGGGCGGGCGAACGAGGAACACCAGTTCGTCACCCGCGGCGAGGCCATCTACGTTCCGCGACTCATCGTCGCGGACGAGGTCTTCTCGCAGGGAGATCCGCACACGGTCGCGACGTCGCCGGCCGGCTCGCGCAACTTCGCCGCGCGCCACGTACTGCCGCGTGACGCCGGCGGCATCGCCGGGGTCGTCTTCGACGAAGCGGCCGCCCCCGAGCTCGACGCGGGCGACGTCCTGGTCGAGGTCCGCGCGGCTGCGCTCTCCCAGCTGGACGTCCTGGCCGACCTCGGCCTGGCCCGCAGTGATTCGCCGGGCGCCCCGGCCGAGGCGGACGGAATCGGGCGCGATTTCGCTGGCGTCGTGATCGCAGTCGGCAACGAGGTGACGGACCTGGCGGTGGGCGACGAGGTCGCCGGCGTTCAGCCCGGTGCCGTCGCGCGACGGATCGCCGTTCCGCGCGCTCGCGTCGTCGAGAAGCCGGCCTGGCTCGATTTCGTCGAGGCCGCGAGTCGTCCCTTCCCCTTTCTCGTTGCGCGCTACGCGCTCGAACGGGTCGCACGCCTCGCGTCCTTCGAGCGCGTGCTGATCGCGTCGGGTAGCGGTGGCGTCGGACACGCGCTCGAATCCGTCGCGCGCGAGATCGGCGCCGAGGTGACCCTCGATGGGGAGCCGAAGCCGGAGGGTGTGGACGAAGCGACCTTCGACGTGGTCGTCGGGACCTGCGCGGGGGACTCGCTCGACCGACTGCTCTCGCGGCTCGCGCCCGGCGGCCGCTATCTCGACCTCTCGCCGCGGGAACGCTTCGAACGTCCGGAGCGCGGGGCCTTCGAGCTCGGTGCGAATCGGACGCTCTGCTCGATCGATATCGAGTCCGCATTGCGTGACGAGCCGGGGATCGTGGCGAAGCTGATCGCGCGGACCTTTTCCTCTTCCTCCGCAATCGGCGACGACGCTCAGGTGCGTGCGTCGCGAGAGCCCGAAGCCGCGGCGCCAGTCGCTTCCGGCGACGCGCTCCCGATCACGACCTTTCCGGCGTCCGCCGTCGCGCGCGCAATCCGTTACATGGCACAGAACCGGCATCACGGTCGGGTCTGCCTCGATCTCTCCGAGGCAGCGGATCTCGCGATTCGCGTGCGTCGGGATCCGAGTGCGCTGCTCGCAGGCTACGGCGCATTCGCCGTGAGTGGAAGCGATGGCGCACTCAAGGACGCGATCGTCGCCTGGCTCTCGGCCCGCGGCGCGGATGCGATCGAGCGACCGCCGCTCTCGGCCGAGGCGACCACGGCTGCCCAGACGGCGTGGGAGGGAAGGCTCGCGGGAGGATGCGATTCGTCCCTCGGCGGCTGGGTGCACCTCTCGCGCGAGCGATCGCGGCGGGTCGAGGCGAATGCTTGCAGTCCGGAAGGGGAGATGGAGTCTGGCGTCGACGGCAGGCCGATCGACGGGCTGCGAGAATCGCTGACGCAGAGCGAGCTACCCCTTCGACTGGCGATTTCGATTCGAGAGGTGGCGTCGGCGGGCGATGCCGCTCGCGATCGGGCAGATCGATCTTCCGGTGCGGGGCTCGATCGAGCCTGGGAGACCCGAATCTGGATCGATCACCTGCGGCGCTCGGGAAGTGCGGGCGACGCGAGCTGGTGCGATCTATCCGTGGCGTCAACGGCCGGCGAGGCCGCGTCACGGCCACAGCTCTTCCACGCCCTCGATCGGATCATCGGTCAGCTGGTCTCTTCGTCGTCGGGACTGCAGGCCGCGAATGTCTCGGATCGCGAGACCGGCGGGCCCTTCGTCCTGATGGGGGCCGACGAGCTCGCCGGTCGGCTCGCCGTCGCGCCGAGCCCGCTCCTTTGCGAGATCGCCGCGGCGGACGGGGGCGGCTCGTCGCTGCGCATTACGCCGTCCGAGTTCGAAGCGCTCACGCCGCCGGAACGGCGCGCGGAGATGACGGCCTTCGTCTATGCGGAGCTCGGTGTGGTGCTGGGGCACTCCGACGAACAGCTCGCCGAGATCGATCCCGGACGACGACTCGATTCGCTCGGGCTCGACTCACTGATGACCCTCGAGCTCTTTACGGGCATGGGTCGCAATCTCGAGCTCGAGATCAGCCAGGACTGGTTCGACTCGATTCCGACGCTCGCCCAGGTCTCGGCGACGCTCGCCGACCGCTACATCGAGTCGATCGAGCAGGCGCGCTCCGCATGAGCTCCGCCGTCTCCGAGCTTCCGGATCGGTCTTCGCCGCGACCGAAGGGCCACGTCGCCGCCGCGACGAGCGACGCGTCGACCGCGGGCGACGCGATCTCGCTCGCATTCGACGATCCGCGTGGCACCGGCGAGCCGATTCTCTTCGTCCACGGTTTTTCCCACAACGGCTCGGTATGGTCCGGGATCGCCGAGTCGCTGCCCGAACGCTGGCGACCCGTTTCGGTCGATCTGCGTGGCCATGGTCGCTCGCCCTGGTCGCCGAGTGGGGCCTACCATCTGCGCGACTATGCGCGGGACCTTCCGGGCGTCCTCGATCGGTTGGGGATCGAGGCCGCCCACGTCGTCGGGCATTCGCTCGGGGGCAACGTCTCGACGCTCTTCGTCGCGGACGAGCCCGAGCGCGTCCGTTCTCTCTCGCTCGTCGATACCGGTCCCACCCTCGAAGCGGCCGGATCGGCCCACGTGATGGGTGACGTCGACGATGCGTTGCGAAGCTATGCCGCGGTCTCCGAGTATCGCTCGCAGCTCGGGCAGCTCCATCCGCAAGCTGATGTCGAGCTTCTCGATCGGTTGGCGGCGAGCTCACTCGTGCGACGACTCGACGGACGCTTCGAGCTCGCGCTCGATCCGGGCGTGCTCGGGCTCGATCAACCCGTTTGCTCGTCGGACGATGCGGAGACGCTTCGCGAGATCGAGCGCACGCTCTGGTCCTCGCTCGAATCGCTGCCTTGCCCGCTCCTGGTCCTGCGTGGCGGCCTCTCGGCGATCTTCAACGAAGAGGTCGCGTGCGACATGGTCGCGCGTGCGCCCCAGCCCGCGCGATTCGTGACGCTTCCCCGCGCGGGACACGCCATCATGCTCGAGGATGGGCCCGGGCTGCAGGCGGCGCTGGTCGACTATCTCGGCTCGCTACCGGCGTCTCAGCGCGCGACCAGCGCCTCGAATTCGCTTTCGGCGTCGTGAGCAAGCGGCCGCTCAACGCGGCTCGAGTGTCGGCACGCTCCAGCCGCGAATCGAGCGCGTGCGGCGACCGGGTCGTTGTTTGCCGCCCTGGGCACGCAGGCGTTCGAAGTGGACCTGCGGCGCGGCCTCCGTCGCGCGCGAGACCTTGGAGCCGCCCTCTGCGCCCCAGCCCTTGTCGTAGGGCGACAGCATGTGTTCGTGAATGCAGTGGTTCCTGTGGAACTTCCAGCGACCGTTCTCGCGTCTGTACTCGTAGTCGAGGGTCGCGATGCTCCAGGCGGGCTTTTGTGTATCGGGGTCGATCAGCAGGGTCAGGAGGAACCAGCGGCCGTAGGCCTCGTCACCGTCGATCTCGACGCACGGATTGGCGAGCATGTCGAAGGCCCAGCCGCCCGCGCCTTCGAAGCCGGGCATGAACTCGAGATAGAACTGCTCGATATCCGCTTTGCTTCGCAGCTCGCCGAGGATGCCGTGGTCGTAGCTCGCGTCCTCCGCGAAACATGCGACGGCGTCCGACCACCGCGCGTCGTGCATCGCCTGCATGTACTCGCGCGTGAGACGATGGATCTCCTCGCGGTCCTCGAGTTGCTGGACTCGTTTGCGCAGGTGTCTGACTTCGTCGACCAGCGTGGCGAGGCTCGGCTCGTCGCTCATTCGGGGATCCTCCGTAGCGGGATTTCGGGTTGGCGCGAAGGATCGGGTAGGCCCGATGGACTCGCCATCAGGCGGATCGCTTCCGGGGTCCCGACGAATGCGCAACGCATGTGCAGCTCCCCCTGCACACGCGGGCGATCCGCTCGGCCAGGCGGCTACAGCCCCTCCGCCCGGGACCCGATAGGTCGAAGATACGTTCGATTCGCTCGGAGGGGCATCGTGTCGACCGTACGCAAGCTGGCATTGCCGATCATCGTCTGGCATCTCGCGATGGGACTCGCCGTCGCGTTCGAGACGCGCGTGGGCTCGGGCGACACCCGGGTGGACGAGGCTAGCGAGGCGTCTCACCCGGCGGCGAATCGGGCTCCGCGCTCGCTGTCTCGGCTGAAGGTTCCGGAGCCACAGCTGTCGTTTCGGGCGTCGACGAGCCTGCGGATAGCGCATGGGCGAACCAGTCGCTGACCACGGGGTAGGCGACGACGATCCAGAGCAGGAGTGGCAGCGCGTCCGAGATCATGCTCGGGACGACCGGTAGATGGGCGCCCTTGTAGACGCGTTCCGTCAGGTTGAGTGCGAGGTGCCCCACGAACAGCGCGAAGAGACCGGCCAGCAGACCGATCGCGCGGCGGCGTGGCGAGAGGCGGGGTGTGACCAGGACCAGCCCCACGAAGGGAACGAAGTTGATGTAGCGCTGGCGAAAGGCGCCGACCCGCGCGTCGCCGAAGCCGATCAGGTCGTAGATCGGGGGGGCGACCACGAGCAGGAAATGGCCGTACGCGCGGCGTCCCCACTCGGTCCAGAGCCACGTGAGGGCGATCGTGATGATCGCAAAGCCAACGATCACGAGCGCGAGCCGTATGGGTCCGGCGAGGCGCGATCCCGCGCTCATGACTCGGGATGCTGGACGAAGAGCTTGATCCAGCCGTAGAGCACGCTCACGATCATCGCGATCAGGGTCGCCTGCCAGAAATAGACGTGGAAGAAGTCGAAATAATCGCTCCAATATCGCCCGACGACGAGCAATGTCGCGATCCGCATGAGGTTGAAGACGAAGATCGCGGCGCAGCCGAGTACGACGCCGAGCAGCCGCCTGCCGAGCGGGGCGGGAAACGCGAGCACGCAGGCGGAATAGATGAGCATCTCCAGCAGACCGACGCACTCGATGATGATCGAGACGGCGAAGCCGTCGAAGCTCACGAGCTGACCGCGATGGCTCATGAGATCGGAGAAGGGCCGCATCAGGTAGTAGACGCTCGTCGCCGTCCCCTCGGCGAGATCCTGGAGCCCGCCCTGTAGGCGCTCGCGCAGGAGATTGAAGGCGGATCCGATCACTCCGAGATAGAGCAGGACGAGGATCGGATAGCGGATCTGCGGATTCGTCCAGAGCCCGCGCAGCCGGTCGGGCAGGGCGCGACGAGCATCGGTAGTGGACATCGACGTCTGGCCCTCGGCGATCCGCCCCACGCCAGCCCACGTGTGGCTGGGCGCGCGGCGCGTTCCGACGTGGCGCGACCGGTCGCCCGAAGCTGATGCTATCGCATCGGCTTCGCCTGCCCGCGGTCGACGCGATCGCATCCACCGGGTCCGTCCGTGGCCCTTCGTGGCTTCCACATCGCGCTGGGCGTGGCCAGGATCAGGGGCACTCCAGCCGAGCTGGCGCGCCGAGATTGCGTTCCGAAAAGCGATAGCCGAGTCCACGCACCGTCTCGATCGCGTCTCTGGCCTCACCGAGCTTGCGGCGCAGACTCTTCACGTGCGCGTCGACGCTTCGCTCGGTCGGGCGTTCGCCCGGGCGCCAGGCCTCCGCGATCAGGTCCGCGCGACTGAGCACGCGGCCGCGATGCCGCGAGAGCGCGGCGAGCAGTTCGAACTCGCGCGGCGTGAGAGCGATGGATTCGCCAGCGACCATGGCCTCTCGTCGTTCGGCGTCGATCGAGAGCGCGCTGCCCGACTGCGTTGGTTCGTCGGTTCGGGTGCGGACGGGGTCCTCGCTCCGGCGCAACACGGCCTTGATACGCGACGCGAGCTCGCGTTGAAAATAGGGCTTGCCGAGGAAGTCGTCGGCGCCGCATTCGAAGGCGAGCACGCGATCGCGCTCCGTCCGCCAGCGGCTGATCATCATGATCGGGACGTCGGTCAGCTCGCTGCTCTCGCGCAGCTGGCGACAGAGCGCGAAGCCCGAGCCGTCCGGCAGCACGAGCTCGCTCAGCACGAGGCGGGGCTGAGTCCGGTGGGCCTCCGCGAGCGCCTCCTCGAGCGTCGTCGTCTCGATCAGCTCCAGATTCGCGTCCGCCAGCGATTCGCGAATGGCTCGCCCCTGGCTCGTGTCGGGATCGACGAGCAGGACGCAGTCTCTTGCCGTGGTCGTAGATGTCATGTCGATTCGGCATAGAACGAAACATCGCCTTGTCACGTTTCGGTGACGGACCCGCAAGAAATTCTCCACGATCGCGAATGCGAAGGATCGGTCTCGGCTCTGTGACGATTTCGGGTGTCGTTTGACAAACGCGTGATGAAAGCGCGCACGGGCCCGTTACGTCATCAATCGTTGGTATGGATAGGTCGATCCGCTGGGCCAACGCGGGAGATCGAATCGATGCGCGAATTTCAGCCAAGCCGCCGACCCCTGCTCCGAACGACCCGGATGCCGCTCGCGAGCGGGATCTCGAGGTCAATCCGGCGGGGTCCGCGCTCGATCTGGCTGCTCGGCGTCGCGATCGTCGCATTTTCGCCCGCCGTTCGCGCGGCGGAGGAGGGCGAGATCGAGGCGTTCCGGACGCGGATGGCGAAATGGGTCGAGACCCGCCAGATCCTCTCGGAGGAGCGCGCCGATTGGCTCGTCGAGAAGGAGAGTCTCGAGTCGACGCGAGATCTCCTCCGGCGCGAACGCGACGACCTGAAGAAGGAGATCGCCGCGTTCGAAGAAGCCGACGGGACCGCGGAGCGCGAGCGCCAGGATCTGCTGCTCGCTCGTGAGGAGCTCCAGGGGAGCGAGAAGGCGCTCGCAGAGCACATCCGCGACCTCGAGGCGAAGGTGCTGGCGATCGTGCCGCAGCTGCCCGCGCCGCTCCGCAAGCGACTCGATCTGTTGCTCGTCCAGATCCCCGAGGACCCGTCGACGACCGACGTCTCCGTTGGTCAGCGCCTGATGAACGTGCTCGGCGTGCTCGCCCAGGTCGAGAAGTGGAACAGCACGGCGAACTTCGTCGGCGAGACCCGCGCGGTGGGCGGCGGCGACCAGAAGGTCCAGGTCCGCACGCTCTACTGGGGACTGGGTCAGGCGATCTACGTCGATGCACAGGGCAAGGCCGCGGGTGTCGGTCGACCGACGCCTTCGGGCTGGACGTTTCTCGACGATCCTTCGCTGGTCGATGAGGCCCAGCGATTCCTGGACATCTACGAGGGCAACGTCGACGAGATCGCCTTCGTGACGCTCCCGGTCGAGATCCGCTGACGCGTGATCGCGTCGCGACGCAAACCATGCGAGAGCGAAGAGTGAGAATGGGAAGAACGCCGAACACGTCCATGCCATCCCGGAAGGTGAGCGTCGTCGCCGTATCGCGCAGGTCGCGAGGGCGATGCCCGATCGCGTCCGATGGTCGTCGATTGCGCGTCTCTCTCCGTCGGACCATCGGCGCGATCTCGTTCCTCGCGCTCTCGAGCTCGACCGTGCTCCTCGACAGTCGTGTCGCGGTCGCCGAGACCGGAGGATTCGCGGCGCAGGAGGCGCAGATGGCCTCGCGGCTCGACGGAGCACTCGAGCGCCTGGCCCAGGAGCGCAACCGGATCGCGCGCGAGAAGCTCCCGCTCTCGAAGTCGGTCGCGGAGCTCGAGGCACAGGTCGCGGCGCTCAGACAGGATCGGGGCAGACTGCTCAAGATCCAGGATTCGAGCACGATCGATCTGGCGTCGCTTCGCAAGCAGGTCGACGCGCTCGCGGAGCAGGACGATTTCGTGAAGAGCCGCCTCGGCGAGTTCCTCCGCGACTTCGAGAGTCGTCTGAACATCGCCGAGCTGCCGCGCTACGAGCGGCTCAGCGAGGCCGCGCGGCTGGCGGACAAGAACGTTAATCTCGATGCGGCCGGCAAGCGCGAGGCGCAGCTCGAGATCGTGCGCGCCGCGCTCGCGCGCCTCGAGGATCAGCTCGGTGGCCACCGCTTCGAGGGGGAGGCACTCAGCCCGGACGGCGTGCTGACCGAGGGTACCTTCGTCGCGTTCGGCCCGTCGGTCTACTACGCGAGTCGGGATGGCACCGTGGCGGGGCTGGTCGAGAGCCAGCTGAACGCGGCCGATGCCGTCGTCGTCGCATTGCCGGGCTCGCTCGGCACGCGTCTGGTCGAGACCGCGGCCAGCGGGAGCGGCCTGCTTCCGCTCGATCCGACGCTCGGCAAGGCGCTCAAGATCGAGAAGGCGCGCAAGACCCTCGGCCAATACGTCGCCGACGGCGGCACCGTCGGTTACGTGATTCTGGCCCTGGGCTTCTCCGCCCTGCTGCTGACCGTCTTCAAGGCGATCGAGATCGTCGGCTTCAAGGTCGCGGGGCCCGAGGCGGTCGACGCGATCCTCGACGATCTCTCACAGGGCAGCCAGGACGCGGCGCAGAAACGCGCGGCGCTCGTCGAGGGTGTGGCGGGCGAAATGCTGCAGACCGGCGTGACCCATGCACGAGAGACCCGCAGCGTGCTCGAGGAGCTTCTCTTCGAGAAGATCCTGCGCGTGCGCCCCACGCTCGAGCGCTTCCTGCCCTTCCTTGCGATCACGGCTGCGGCCGCCCCCCTCCTGGGGCTGCTCGGCACGGTGATCGGCATGATCAACACCTTCCAGCTGATCACGATCTTCGGAACCGGCGACGCGAAGAGCCTGTCCTCGGGCATCTCCGAGGCCCTGATGACGACGGCGCTCGGCCTCGTGGTCGCGATCCCGACGCTGATTCTGCACGGGGCGCTCGCGCGGATGGCGAAGCGAAAGCTCGGGCTGCTCGAGGAGCTCTCCGTCGCGTTCGTGAACGGAATCGACGTCTTGCGTGGACGGGTAGGGGAGCGTTAGGCGATGGACGAGATCTGGCGAATCTGGTCGAGCGGCGGTTGGGTGATGATTCCGCTCTTCGCGCTCGCAGTCGTGCTCTACGCCCATGCCTTCCATCTCGTCCTGTACGTACGGCGCACCCAGCTGGATTCGGCGAGCGAGAAGCACTGGTGGGAGTGGGTGCGGGAGCCCGAGAAGGCGGACGGGCGGGTGCGCGAGATCCTCGAGTACACGCGATCCGGGGCGACGACCGTCGAGCAGATCCGCAATCGCTTCGATGAGATCCGGCTGATGCTCGTCTCTCTGATCGACCGCCGGACCGTCTTCGTCGGAACGCTCGTCTCGGCGGCGCCGCTCCTCGGTCTGCTGGGCACGGTGCTCGGAATGCTCCAGACCTTCTTCGGCATCTCGACGAGCGGCGGCACGGAGACGGCCGGGGTCGTCGCGGCGGGCATCTCCGAGGCGCTCGTCACGACGCAGACCGGGCTCACGATCGCGCTGCCGGGACTGTTCATCGTGATGATCATCCGGCGCAAACGCACGCGGCTCGAGGCCGGGATCGCACGGCTGGAGAGCCTCACGCTCAGCCATCTCGAGCTGGACTGAGGACCCGTATCCGATCGGCGACGAGTCGATCGAAAGCGGGTCAGGGAGGGACGACATGCCACGCCGCAGCGTCATCAGCCCGGACGACGAGACGGAGATCAACCTCTCGCCGATGATCGATTGCATCTTCATCCTGCTCATCTTCTTCATCGTGACGACCGTCTTCGTCGAAGAGCAGGGCCTCCAGGTCAACAAGCCCGACGCGGCCGCGTTGCCGTCGGTTGACGAGAGCGAGCGCGTGATCCTCGAGATCACCCAGCAGAACGAGATCCTGATGGACGAGCGGACGGTCGGCCTCGCGGACGTGATGGTCGGCATCAAGGAACGGGTCTCCGATCCGGAGATTCCGGTCGTGATCCGGGCCCACGAGAAGTCTTCCCATGGCGTCTTCGTGTCGGTCTGGGACGCGGCACGCCGGGCTGGTGCCGTGGAGCTCAGCTACAGCACGGTGAACTGAACATGCCGCACCGCAGTCTGTCGACCGAGCCGGAAGTCGAGACGGAGATCAATCTCTCCCCGATGATCGATTGCATCTTCATCCTGCTCATCTTCTTCATCGTGACGACCGTTTTCGTGGAGGAGCCGGGCATCGAGGTGGTGAAGCCGGGCGCGCGGAGCGACGTCCCGCTCGAGAAGAACAGCGTGATCATCGCGATCTCCGCCGACAACAAGATCGTCTACGGGGGCAAGGAGCTCAGCCTCGCAGGCGTCGGTGCACGTGTTCGAGCGCTGCTCGGAAAGGACGAGCTGCCCGTGATCATCCAGGCCGACGCGCGAGCCGATCACGGCGTCTTCTCCGACGTCTGGTCCGAGGTCAAGAACGCCGGTGCCAAGAAGATCAGCCTCTCGACGCGGAATGACTGAGGCGGAGCGACCGAGAAGCCAAGCGGATGGCGAACCAGACCTTCAAAAGACCGGCGCCCCGAAACGAGCTCGCGATCAGCCTCCTGATGGGTGCCGGGTTCGCGCTCTTCCTCTTCGTCCTGATGGCGCTCGTCCAGATGCTCGGCGATGTCGAGCCGCCCGTGTCTACGCTCGAGGAGACCGTCGTCGCGTACACGCCGCCGGAGATCGAGGAGATCGAAGAGGAGCTGCCGCCGCCGCCGGAAGAAGAAGAGCCGCCCCCCGAGCTCGAGGCCGAGCCGCCGCAGCTCTCCCTCGCGCAGCTCGACATCGCGCTCAACCCGGGGACGGGTGGCTCGCTCGCCGGTGATTTCGCGATGCCCACGATCCAGGCGACCTCGGCCGCACTCGGGACCGAGGATTTCGTCGATTTCTCGGACCTGGACCAGATGCCACGTCCGATGCCGGGATCGACGCTCGACTTTCCGCGGCGCTTGAAGCGCAAGGCCGTGAGTGGTCGGGTCGTCCTGCTGATCAAGCTCGACGAGAGCGGTCGTGTGATCGAGGCGCAGGTCGAGGACTCGAATCTGCCGGACTTCGACAAGATCGTCTCGAGTCAGGTACGCAAATGGCGCTTCACGCCGCCGACCCGTGCGGGTACCCCCGTACGGGCACAGGCCCGCTTCCCGGTCCCGATCAGGATCGGTGGCTGACGGATAGGAAGATCTCGATATGCACCCCTCTCGCCCCCCCCGCTTCGCACGGATCGCATCGCACATCGCGACGTTGGGCCGCGCGCTCGCGGTCGCACTGATCGCCGCGACGATCGCGCAGCCGGCAGCCGCGCAGCTGAAGCCGTGGAGTGGCTCGTCGATCGTGCGGGATCCCGAATGGCAGAAGCGATTCCTCGGGAGCTACGGCTTCCTCTCGGGCGCCGAGCCCGACATCAAGCCGAGCGAGCTCGAGATCCTGAAGGAAGTGATCGACCTGATGCAGGTGAATCCGCGGGCTGCCGCGACGATGCTCGAGCAGCAGTCCGGTGCGGGCAGCAGTGCCGCCGTCGACTTCATTCTGGCCAATCTCAATTTCCAGAACGGAGATACGACCAAGGCGGTCGAGCGCTACGAGCAGGCCCTCGAGAAATTTCCTGACTTCCGGCGCGCCCACAAGAACCTCGGGCTGCTCATGGTCCAGCTGAACGTCTTCGACGGCGCGATCGAGCATCTGACGAAGGCGATCGAGCTCGGTGATCGCGATGGTCGCAGCTATGGGCTGCTCGGCTACTGCTACGTCAACCTCGCGAATTTCGTCGCCGCCGAGACCGCCTACCGGAACGCCATTCTCCAGCAGCCGGATACGAAGGATTGGCAGCTCGGGCTCGCACGCGCGCTGCTGGCCCAGGAGAAGTTCGGAGACGCGGCGGCGCTCTTCTCCGCCTTCCTCGAGAAGCACCCGCAGGACGCGACGGCCTGGAAGCTCCAGGCGAACGCGTTTCTCGGTCTCGACCAGCCGCTCGCTGCGGCAGTCAATCTCGAGGCCGTGCGCATGCTCGGCAAGGCGGACTCGTCCTCGCTCGAGCTGCTGGGTGACATCTACATGAAGGAAGGCGTGTCGGACCTCGCCAAAGAGGCGTATCTCGAGGTGATCCGATCCGACGCCTCGGGTGCGCGATTCGAGACCGCCTACCGGGCTGCGGAGCTGCTCCATCGTACGCAGGCCAACGCGGAAGCGCAGGAGCTCCTCCGCTCGATCGAGAAGCGCTATGCCGAGTCGCTCACGCGGGACGATCAGCTGCAGCTGATGACGCTGCGGGCGAAGGTCGAACGGGCACGGGGCAATCCCAAGGAGGCCGCGCGGCTGCTCGAGGAGATCGTACGTCGCGACGGGACCCGCGGCGAGGCGTTGCTCGAGCTCGCGCAGTTCCATCGAGAGGCCGGAAACGACCAGCGTGCGCTCCTGCTGCTCGAGCGCGCCGGCAAGCTCGAAGCGTTCGAGTACCCCGCGTTGCTCGCACGGGCGCAATTCCACGTGAGCGGCCGCGACTACGAGCAGGCCTCGGCGCTCTTGCGGCAGGCGCTCCGCATCAAGCGCGAGCCGCGGATCGAGCGGTATCTGGCGCGAATCGAAAATGCACAGAGGCGCTAGCGGATCCGGTCGCGCGGAGACGTGTGATCGGCTCGAGCGAATGCGAAACGGCAGTCTCCTCGTCGCCGCGGCGCTGGTGGTCGTCCTGCCTTTGCTCCTGGCCCCGGCCCGCGCGCTCGCCCAGGACGCCGAGCGGCCGGATTCGTTCTCCGGACCGACCGGAACGATCTCGGGCCGGGTCTTCGACGGCGAGACCGGCGCGCCGCTCGAGAACGCGACGGTGATCCTCGGCTTCCCCGAGCCCGAGGGTGGTGGCGAGCCGCGTCAGGAGGTCGCGACGACCGGCCCGGCCGGCGACTACGAGTTCGATGCGATGCCTTCCGGGTTCTACAGCCTCTCCTTCATCAAGTCGGGCTATCGGGCCTCGGCGATCGCCGACTTCGAAGTCAAGCCCGACCGGGACAACGTCGCCGATTTTCCGATGCCGCGGTCGCTCGCGACGACGGGTGCGGCCGGGGGGGGTGGTGGCGACATCCTCGAGCTCGACGCCTATGTCGTCGAAGCGTCGGTCGTGGGCGATCTGATGGCGGATCTCGAGCTGCGGATGGAATCCGACCAGCTCGTCAACCTCCTGTCGTCGGAGGACCTGTCGAAGTTCGCCGCGAGTGACGTGGCGGACGCGCTCAAGCGCGTCGCCGGCGTCAATATCGTCGAGGGTCAGTTCGCGATCATCCGCGGACTGGAGGACCGCTACAGCAGTACGCTCTTCAACGGAGCCCCCGTTCCCAGCCCGGATCCCGACAGCCAATCGGTTCAGCTCGACCTGTTTCCGTCCGACGTGGTCTCGAACCTGGTGATCGCCAAGAACTTCGCGCCCGAGTCGCCGAGCAACTCCGCTGGCGGCTCGATCGACATCGAGACGCGGGAATATCCCGAGGAGCTCCAGCTCAGGCTGAGCCTGGGGACGGGCTTCGAAGAGGGCGCACGCGACCGCTTCCTCGAGTTCGAGTCGGGCTCCACGGCGGGCGCCGAGTCCGAGGGCAAGGACATCGTCGAGAGCGACGTCACGGCGAGCCTCGGCGGCCAGCTGCCCTTCGCCGTGCTCGACCGCACGATCGAGTTCAAGGGCGTCGTCAACCACGAGATCGACTACCGCACGCACCGGGGATTCCAGGAGACGCGCGAGCCGCGTCTCGGCTTCGATCGCATCCAGACGGGCGGGCTCGCGCTGGGCGAGCTGGGGCTCAGTGAGGGGCGATTCGACCAGACGGAGAGCACACGCGAAGAGCAGCTCACAGCCTACCTGGGATTCGGGTTCGAGCTGGACGACGAAGGCGAACACCGCGTCGACGCCTCGATCTTCTACACGAAGAAGGAGCAGGAGACGGTCGAGCTGCACGAGAACGGCTTCCTCCCCGGACTCGACTACAGCGAGCTGATCCAGCTGACGCTCGACGAGGACGATCTGCTCTCGGGCCTCCAGGCCATGAACCAGTTCGCCTCGCTCGGCAGTCGTCTCGCCGGCGCGGAAGGCGCGCTCCGGCAGGAGATCACGGACACCCCGGATCGCGGTGCGCTCTGGCTCTCGAGCTTCGGTCGCACGAACTCGTTCGAACGCAAGCGCGCGCTCAACGTCTACCAGCTGAACGGCGAGCACGAGTTCGATCTCTGGGACGGTGTGGAGATTCGTTGGGTGGCGAATCACGCCACGACGAACCAGCAGCAGACGTCCCTCGGCATGCGGTTCTTCTACGAGCCGTGCGGCTACTCGGATCCCTTCGCCTGCCCGAGCGGCGTGACGCGCGCGCCGGTTCCGACGCGATTTCCCGTTCGCGTCCAGGATCTCGGTGTCGGCAGCTACTTCGCGAGCGGCGCCTCGGGTGGGATCGTGTTCAGCGAGAACGAGATCCGCGAGACGCAGTGGTTCGGGCGGATCGACCTCGAGCAGGCGGCATCCCCAACCGACTACCTCGACCTCAACCTGACGGCGGGCGTCTGGTGGGAGAAGTCGCGTCGGACCGTCGACGCGTTCTTCGTCGAGTCGGTGACCGTGAACCGCAATTCCCAATGGGCGCTCGATTCGGCGACGCTCACTGGGCTCGGCGGATCGCTCTTCGGTCGACTCGATCAGCTCGACGGCAATCGCGCCTCGACCTCGCGATCGGGTCGCGAGATCACGGCCGGGCACCTCGGCTTGAAGTCGACGTTCTGGCAGGACATCGACGTCGTCGGCGGGCTGCGCCTCGAGAAGATCTTCATCGATTCGCGCAACGACCCCTTTACGGGCGAGATCGTGCTCAACCGGCCCGCGATCTTTCCCCCCGCCTATCTCTTCTTCGATCGCGTCGACAACCCCGATCCCGTCCTCGGCGAGGGCGCGACGCCGTCCGATCGATCCTTCAACGACCAGATCCTCGGAATCGACGTGCCGATCAATCCCGATACGGGCTTCGTCGACCTACTCACGCGTGCGCAGATCAGCGCCCTGGTCGACGGCGAGATCGACGAGCTCAAGGTCCTGCCCTCGGTCGCGCTCGCGTGGCGCGCCACCGACGAGCTGACGTTCCGCGGCTCCTTCTCACAGACGGTGGCCCGCCCGTCCTTTCGCGAGCTCGGCTACTACGTGACGGTCGAGCCGGGGACGGACGAGCGGACGGTCGGAAACCCGCAGCTCCAGCTCTCCGACGTGTTGAGCTACGACCTGCGGGCCGAATACGTCTTCGGCGATCTCGGCGATCTCTTCGCGGTGAGCGCGTTCTACAAGACGATCGACGATCCGATCGAGAGCATCTTCGTTCGCAACGAGCTCGATCGCAGCTCGGGCAGCGCCGCGCTCTACCGCACCTTCTTCAACAATCCCAATACGGCGCGCCTCTGGGGTTTCGAGATCGAAGGGCGCAAGCACTTCGATTTCCTGCGTCGCCTGGGGCTCGATTTCCCAGGGGTCGAGATCTTCGAGTCGCTGTCGATCGGCGGCAACTTCACGTGGATCGAGGCCAAGGTCGGTCGAAGCGACGTCGAGCTCGAGCGGGCCGAGCCCTATTTCGTCTTGACGGGCGACGATCGCGCCCTGTTCTCCGGTCTGCGGCGCTCCCGGCGGCTCTTCGGGCAGCCCGAGTGGATCGTGAACGCGGATCTGACCTTCGATCACGAGGATTGGGGAACCCGTGTGACCCTCGCAGTCTTCGCGATCAGCGACGTGCTCGACGCGGCGGGTAGCGCCGGGATCGCACCTCGGGGGATCGTCGAGTCGATGACGATCGACCGCTACCTCGACCAGTTCTATCAGCTCGATCTCGTCGCCAGCCAGGAGATCTGGCGCGGTCTGAGCCTCAAGCTGAGCGTCAAGAATCTCACCGACAGCAACCGGCGTCGCGTCTACGACCGCGAGCAGACGCGTCGCAAGGTGACCGAGCGCGCCAGGCGCTTAGGGCGCGACTGGTCCGTCTCGCTCGGCTATCGCGTCGAGTTCTGAGGGCGGCTTCGGCCGGCAGGGTCGATACCCGTGCTGAGCGCCGGCCGGACGATTCGCGACGAAGTCGTGACGATTTCGTGAGTCACTCGATCGTCACCGGGACGGGATTCCCACGCCATCGCGCTCTTGGATGCTCCCTGTGGCGTCGCCGGTACCCGAGCAGACAGCCGGCGAATCGACCCGATCCTCAATCGGAACTCAATCTGGAGAAAGCAGGAACATGCGGAAGAGTACGCAGAACACAGCAAATCGATCGCTTGCGGCCCGGCTCGCAAGTCTGGGCACGACGCTCGCGGCGGCCCTCGCGCTCACGAACGCGTTCGCGGCCGGCGCGCAGACGGTCATCAGTGCCGACGTCACCTCGAATGCGACTTGGAGCGGCGAGGTCGTCCTGACCCAGCCGATCTTCGTCAAGAACGACGCGACGCTCACGATCGAGGCCGGCACGATCGTGCGCGGCCAGCCCCGGACCGCGGTGGTCCAGCCCGGCGTCGTGGCCGGCAGCCCCGGCGCGCTGATCGTCACGCAGAACGGCACGCTCATCGCCAACGGCACGGCGAGCGATCCGATCATCATGACGACCGCCGCTGTCGACAACGACGACGACGGGGTGCCGGACGACGACGACGCAAACGACTTCTTCGATGCCTGGCAGGCGGGCGACACGTTCTACGACGACACGCCGACGACGGCGCCGCTCGCGCCGCTCAATGCCGACGGCGGAGCGAACGTCAGTCTCTGGGGTGGCGTGGTCGTGCTGGGTAACGCGCCGACGAACCTCACGGATCCCTGCGGCACCGGCTTCGGAACCTGCACGGTCGAGGGACTCACGGTCCCCGGCTTCCTGCCCGCCGACGCGACCTACGGCGGAAGCGACGTGGCCGACAGCTCCGGCAGCCTCTCCTACCTCTCGGTTCGCCACGCGGGTGACGAGATCGGTGCAGGCAACGAGCTGAACGGCATCACGCTCGCGGGCGTGGGCAGCGGCACGGACTTCCACCACATCGAGGTCTACTGCAACTTCGACGACGGGATCGAGTGGTTCGGCGGGACGGTCAACGGCAATCACCTTCAGGTGGTCTTCGCGGGCGACGATCAGTTCGACGCGGACCAGGGCTACACGGGAACGAACGAGTTCCTGGTCGGCATCCTGCCCTTCTTCAACGAAGGAGACGGCACGAATTTCGGTGCCTCCTCGGGTGACAAGGGCTGTGAGTGTGACGGCGACGACTGGAACGAGACGACGCCGAACGGTCTCAATGTCGCGCTCGATGCCAACGATCGTCCGGTCCCGTTCTCGAACGCCGACTTCTCGAATTTCACGATCGCCGGCAGCGCCATGGACACGACCTACAACGGTCATACCAATAACAACGACGGCTGGGAGATGCGCAACGGCTTCGCCGGCGCGATCTCCGACGGCCTCATCTACAACACGGGCAGCCGCCAGGGGATCGACGTGGCGAGCGGGGGCGCGACCGGCTTCACGGTCAGCGAGAACGCCGACAACGGTCTGGTCTCGGTTGCGGCGGTCACCTGTGACGACGTGGATGCCGTGCCGGCCGCGGAAGGCGAGGCGACCGCGATGGCCAATGGCGGCAGCAACATCGGCTGCGAGGACGGCGTCAACGACGCGAACTTCGGACTGATCGCGGAGGATACGAGCTTCGATCCGACCGGTGCGAGCGGCAAGCTCGCGGCCTCACTCGGTCAGATGGACCTGCGGCCTGCCGCCATCAACTCCGCTCATGGGAACACCGTCGGTGTGACCAACTACCGGGGCGCGTTCGACGCCAGCGTGGCCAAGTGGATCGATGGCTGGACGGCGCTCTCGCTGGGTGGCCTGACGCCGGTCCCCGAGCCAGGCATGCTCCCGCTCCTCGCGACGGGTGTCTTCGGTCTGGCTGCGATGGCTCGCCGCCGGCGCTAGTCGACGGCTCGAGCCCGCCGGCGCCCATCGGATCTCCCCCCCACGATCCAAGGGCGAGCGGCGTGACCAGGGGCCCGTACTCGAATACCGTTCGAGTACGGGCCCTGCGTCTTTACTCCTGCACTTTGGTCGATCATCGATGTCCGCCCCATTCCCCGACAGCTCGAGTCGCGCCCTCTCTTTCATGATCCCGCTCCTGTTCGTGGTCGCGTTCGTGACGGCGAGTGCGCAGGGGCAGACGACGAGCGGGCCCCGGGCCGACCACCCGATTACCGCCGAGACGATCTACGACCACGAAGCGGCCTGGCCCGATATCGTCGCGCTCGTAGCGGATCTCGCGCCGTCGTCGCTGGCGCGCGGCCAGCGGGGCGTGCTGATTCGGGTCCTGCCGACGGGTCGCGCGAGAATCGATTTCGGCCGCAGGGGCGTGCACGAGGTGCCCATCGCTGTGACCGATCTGGTCGAGCGCGCCAATCACGTGCGCACGGGCGAACGGTTCAAGGGGACACCGAATTTCCTGCTACAGATCGGCACGCGTCTCGTCGACACGCGCGCGGCGGCACCCGCGCCGCTCGAGAGCGTCGTGCTCGCTCGCCACCAACGGTTCCTCTGCGTCTTCGCGGATCCCGCGCGAGACGACCTCGCGCAGCTGGCCCAATCGGTCGAGGAGCACGCGAGCCGCATCGACGCACGGACGATCTTCTTTCCCCAGCACGTCGCACGTGGTGAGCTTGCGACTGTTCACGCACGCCTGCGAGCCATCGCCTGGATGCCCGCCCTGGCGTATCCGGAGCTGGTCGCCGACTACACGCAGGCGCTGCTCGAGGCCACGCCCGACGAGCCGACCTGGCTTCTCGTCACAGCCGAGGGTCGTGAGCTCGACCGGAAGAGATGGCTCGACCCCAATGGCTGGACCGCAGCGTCGCCTTCGCCCCGAAATCCGGGCTGATTGCGGTCGCTGGCGGCGGCCGATCGCGCCCGGGGTCGGGGCCGCCTAAGCTGCATCCGAACGAAGCCCGGTCGACGCACGTCCGGGTCGACGTCTCCAACCCGGACCGATCCCGCGACGGGCTCCGGCGTCGATGGGCGAGACCGGGGAGCGGCGATTGGCGATCGCGACGGCGGTGGGGGCGAACGAATCGGAGCGATTCCGCCGCGCGGCACGTCGGGTCCTGGCCGGCGGATTCGTCGGCAGCGTGACTTCGGTCGGTCTCACGATCTACATCTACGGCGTCTTCCAGGACGCGATCATCGAGGCCTTCCAGACCGACGTCGCGACCTACGCGTGGACCTCCTCCCTCTACATGGTCGTGAGCGGGCTGCTCTCCCCCTTCGTGGGGCGCTCGCTCGCGACGCGGGGTCGGCCCGGCTTCTCGATTCGACGCGTGATGCTCGTCGGCGCAGTCCTGATCGGCGGCGGGCTCGTCCTGCTCTCGCGCATGTCGTCGCTCGCGGCGGCGGCGGCGGTCTTCGTGATCGTCGTCGCGCCCGGCTCGATCTTGATGGGGCCGCTGTTGGCCCAGGCGATGATCACGAACTGGTTCGAGGCGCGTCGCGGTCGGGCCCTCGGCATCGTCTCGGCCGGCACGACGGTCGGCGGTATGTTGACGCCGCCGCTCGCAGCGAGCTTGATCGAAGCCTTCGGGTGGCGCGATGCGATGGCCATGCTGGGCGGGCTCGCGATCGCGGTCGGGGTACCGGTCGTGACGATGCTGGTCCGGGACCGTCCGGAGGATCTGGGCGAGCAGGTGGATGGGTCCGCGGCAGACGCGGCGATCGATGCGAGCTCGGCTCCGCAAGCTGCGCGCGAGACGCGCGAGCTGCTACGCGATCCCGCGCTGTGGATCGTCGGCGCGACCTTCGGACTGATCTTCTCGGCCGGTGCGATCTCGACGATCTTCACCGTGCCCTACGCGAGCGAGCTCGGTGTGCCGCTGCTCGGGGGTGCGGCGATCGCCTCGATGCGAGCCGGCTCGGCTGCCGCGGGCAAGGTCGCGCTCGGCGCGCTCTCGGATCGCTTCGGGATCCGGCCCGTGCTCTATGCGGTGATCGTGATCGAGATCGGGCTGACGCTGCTGCTGGTTCGAACGCGGGATCCGCTGCTCTTCACGATCCTCGGCGTATCGATCGGCTTCGTCGGTGGCTCGCCGCTCCCACTCAAGGCGGCGCTCGTCGGCCGCATCTTCGGCCGGGCCGACTTCGCTGCTGCGATGGGTCTCGTCCAGTCGCTCGGCGTGCCTTTCCAGCTCTTCATGGTGCCGGTCGCGGGTCTCCTGTATCAAGCGGTCGGAACCTATGCCGCCGTCTTCGCGCTCACGATCCCCTGCTTCCTGTCGGCCGCGATCGGGTTGGCTTTCATCCGTCCAGCTGCCGCCCGCTCCGGACACGCGACGAGCACGACCGACGCGTCCGCGGGCGCTTCGTAGCGGGAGAGCGCTCGAAGCGAGACGTCGATCGACGCCGTCGTCCAGCAGCCCTCGCGGCCGGACCGTGGCTGGTCGATACTCCCGTCGAGCGGTCGAGAGGACGGGACGTCGCGGCGGGCCAGGGCATGAACGAACGGGACGAAGACGGAGACGCGAAGCTACCCGGGCAGGCGGGTGCTCTGATCGACTTGCGCGGGAGAGTCGCGCTCGTGACGGGTGCCGGCGCCGGCATTGGGCGTGAGATCGCGCGCTGGCTCGCTCGCGCGGGCTGTGACGTCGCGGTCAACGACATCGAGCGGTCGCGCGCCGAGCGCGGCATCGAGGCCGTCCAGGCGGAGGGGCGAAAGGCGATCCCCGTCGTCGCCGACGTGCGGGACGAGGCTGCGGTCGAGGAGATGGTCGCAGCGACGATCAGCGGTCTCGGACGACTCGACGTCGCCGTCAACAATGTCGGGCTGATGGGGGACGCGAAGCAGGCGGCCTTCGCCGAGCTCGAGGCGAACGACGTGCGAAGCGTGATCGACCGGAATCTCGTGGCGACGATTCTCTGCTGCGTGGCCGAGGCGAAGGCGATGAGGCAGCGGGGCGAGGGCGGTGTGATCCTGAACGTGAGCTCGGGCGAATCGACGCGGCCTGCGCTCAGACTCGCCGCCTACGGCGCGGCGAAGGCGGGCATCAACCATCTGACGCAGACGATGGCGACCGAGCTGGGGCCGGACGGTATCCGGGTGCTCGCGATCGCGCCGGGTACGACCCTGACGGAAACCGTGCGGCCCGTCTTCGATGACGCGCACGTCGACCGGATCGTCGAATCACTGCCGCTCCGTCGCATGACCGAGCCGGAAGAGCTCGGTCGCATGGCGGTCTTCCTCGCCTCGGATCTGGCGCGCTGTATCACCGGGCAGTTCATCCTCGCCGACGCCGGCGCCTGGCTGTCGCGCACCCGCCCGCCGATTGCGAAAGGGCCGAACGACCCGCAGCGATCGACTGCGCAGGTCCGGGGTGCGTCGAGCGAGGGGGCCCGCCATTGAGCGACTTCGAGTACGACCCGACGGCTCCCGATTTCCAGCTCGATCCGCTTCCGCTCTTCGAGCGATTGCGTGATGAGTATCCGGTCTACTACAACGAACGCCTGCGCTTCTGGGCGCTCTCGCGATACGACGACGTCCTCGCAGCGGCCGGCGACTGGGAGCGATTCGGCAACAGCGTCTCGCTCTTTCCGGATCAGGAGCAGGAGCCGACGGAGCTGATGCCGCGTTGGATGATGGATTTCGGTCTCTTCTACATGGACCCACCGCGCCACGACCGTCTGCGCGCCCTCGTCTCGAAGGCGTTCACGCCAACGCGGGTCGCCGCGCTCGAGCCCGTCGTGCGTGAGCTCGCGCGCGAGCTGCTCGGCCGCGTCTCGGCCAGCGGCCGTTGCGAGATCGTGCACGAATACGCGGCGCCCCTGGCCACGCAGGTGATCGGCGCGCTGCTGGGCGTTCCGCGGGAGGACCGCTGGCAGTTCCGACTCTGGGCGGAGAAGATCGAGCAGCGGGATCCCGCGATCTCCGTCGAGGTGGCCGAACGCGAGCAGGCCGAGACAGTCGATGCGATTCGGGCCTACATGCGCGAGCTCGTCGCGAAACGGCGTGCGCAGCCGCGCGACGACCTTCTGTCGGCACTCCTTGCGTCCGAGGTCGACGGTGAACACCTCGACGACGAGCAGGTCGTCAACATGGGCTATCAGCTGATGATCGCGGGCAACGATACGACGGCCGCGATGATCTCGAACGGAACACTTCGGCTGGCGGAGAATCCGACCGAGCGACAGCGCCTGCTCGACAACCCGACGCTCGTGCCGAACGCGGTCGAGGAGATGACCCGCTACGACTCGCCGACGGTTCAATCGCCGCCCCGCATCACGACCTGCGAGGTCGAGCTGCACGGCCGGAAGATTCCGAAAGGAGCCCCGGTCGTCCTGATCTGGATGTCGGCGAATCACGACGAGCGGCGCTATCCGGAGCCGTCGCGCTTCGACGTCACGCGCAAGCTCGGCCGTCATATGGGCTTCGGTCACGGTCTGCATTTCTGCATTGGAGCGAGCCTGGCGCGACTCGAGGGGCGCGTCGCGTTCGAAGAGCTCCTACGCGTGATGCCCGACTACGAAATCGACGAGGCGGCCGGCGGCATGCAGCGCTGGGCGAGCGTCTGGCTACGCCCGATCGGAACGCTCCCGATCCGTTTCGACGCGGAGTGGGCCGAACGTATGACGGCCGGCTGAGGCCCGCCCCTCGCCCGACGCAGGATCCGCGTCGCTCGCCCGCTCAGATGCGCTCGCGACGGAGTCGATGGAGCTGCCGCCGATGGATCTCGGCTCTGCGCTCCTCGGGCGATACACGCGGCGTCTCGTCGGGCAGGGCCGAGCGGACCTGATCGATCGGGACGCGTCGGAGCGTCGGCTGGGGATTGTTCTCCGTCCAGATCCAGCGGTACTGGAGCACGCCTTCGGGCTCGCCGGCAGTATCGAGCCAGTTCGCGATTCCCGGATCCTCGTGGGCCAGGACGATCCGACAGAGACCGTCGCTATCGAGGTGGGCCTGCCTGTGATTGATGCTCGCCTTCTGGTTCGCCCAGTCCGGCGTCTTGAACCAGAGATCGATCAGCTGGAAGGCCCAATACCTGGCGTTAGGTGGCTCGAATTCGATCACCATCGCTTCGCCGGGATCGAGCTGGTAGTAGTCGTTGCCGTACGCGATATCGTCGGCGCCGCCGACATAGAAGCGCGCCGGCTTGATCTCGTTGCGGTCGTAGTTCTGTCGCAGCTCCTCGACCCACTCCCGCCAGAACGAGACCGTCTGGGCGATGTTGTGTCCGGCATCGTCGAGCATCGCAGCCGCGCGGGCAGCCGTGAGCTTCGGGGGAGCCAGGCCCTCGCGGCCGAGACACTCGATGTCGAACGTCGCGGGAATCTCGCGATCCCAATCGCAGAAATACTGTCGGATCAGGATCTGGCGCGCATCGGGATCGAGCGGTAGCCAGTTGCGTTCCCGCGGTGGTCCGCCGACGACGAACTCGAAGCGACCGTCGGGCTCGACGTCGAGCTCCGACGCCTCGAGCGTTGCGAAGTTGCGCACGTCGCCGAGCTGCATGAACCCCTCCTTCAGCTCGACGAGAAAGGTCTCGACCGTGCCGCGGGTACCCCACACGCGATAGCTGAGGTCGCCCCGGATGTGGGCATGCGCGTAGCTGTTGTCGGCGTTCTCGGCACCACCGCCGACGAAGCTGTCGACGATCCGGATGAAGCGCGGCTGGTAGGGATCGAGCTCGGCGGCCTGGGAGATGCCGACCTTCGTCAAGCCCATCAGATAGCGGAAGCCCTCGGCCTGGACGTCGGGCGCCTCGCGTCCGGGCGCCTCGAGGATCGTGCGTCCGGCGGCTTCGAGCTTGCGACAGAATTCGCTCCAGGCCTCGCCCGAGAGCAGCCTCTTCTCGTTCTCTTCGTCGCTTGGCGCGTGCCGCTTTGCGCCCCCCGTCTGGAGTCGTTTCGCGGCCGCGAGACCGCCGACCGCCGGCTCGGCCCGATCGAGAGTGGGTGGGGGCGACATGGCAGCTTCCTCGTGGTTGTGGGTTCGACGCTCGCAACAGACGAATCGCGCGATATGCGACCGCTTCGCGCGGTGTCGTACGCTCGAGATTCTATCGCCGTAGGAATCCGCGGCTAACATCTCGAGGATGTCCTCGAGTCTCGATGCCGATCTGCTCCACCCGACGGACCCGGCGCGTCGATTCGCGGCGATGGCCGTGCTGCGTCGCGAGGATCCGGTCCATCGGATCGGCGGCGTGGGTGGTCCCGTCTATCTCGCGAGTCGGGCCGCGGTCGCGGAGGCATTGCCGCGAATCGACCTCTTCAGCGGGGGTGTCGGGGCGGCCGATGTGCCAGCCGATCTCCAGGCACTCAACGGCGTGCCCGAGCCGCGCCACGGCCGCATCCGGAAGATCGTGAACGGGTTGATCGGGCCGCACAAAGCCGGCGCCGTGCGACCCTTCCTCGAGCGGCTCTGTCGAGAGCGGCTGGCGATCGTGGCGGCGCGAGCCGAGGGCGGAGCGGCTGTCGACGTGATGGCCGAGTACATCGACCACGTGCCCTCGAGCGCGATCTGTTGGCTGCTCGGCTGGGACGAAGCCGATGCGATCAAGCTCTATCGCTGGACGGTCGAGGTCTGCGAGAAGGCGATGGACATGAAGCCTGGCAACGCCGGGACGATCGCGGAGATGGTCCCGGCCTTCGGGGATTACGTCGAGAGGCGGGTCTCGGAGCGCGTCGCGATGGACCGCTCGGATTGGCCCGATGATGGCTTGAGCCGGCTCTTGACGACGGAGGTCGAGGGTGAGCGTCTGTCGCCGACCGCCGTCAAGACGCAGCTCCTCTTTCTGCTGGGTGCGGGCTCGGAGACCAGCCGGGACATGATGGGGCTCCTGCTCTACTACCTGGCCGCAGATGCGGAGCTCCAGGCGCGAGTACGCGCCGACCGAGACCTGCTGGGCAGGGCGATGCTCGAAGCACTCCGACTCTGTTCGCCGACACAATTCATGGTGCGGCGCTGTGAGCGGGCAACCGCGATCGCCGGCCAGCCGATCGATGCGGGTGAGAACGTCTATCTCGGCCTCGCGTCGGCCAACCGGGACGAGTCCCACTGGTCCGAGCCGGATCGCTTTCGGCTCGATCGGGCGAACGCGAGCGAGCACCTCGCGTTCGGCGATGGTCCGCACGTCTGTCCGGGCTCCTTCCTGGTGAGACTCGAGACGAAGGTCGCGTTCGGCGCGCTCTTCGATCGATTCGAGCGGATCGAGCTGGCCGAAGCAGGTCCCTTCGAGCCGCTGCGGACGCCGATGTTCTATGGTCCGGCCGCGCTGCCTTTGCGTCTCATGTGAAAGGCAGAGATCGAGGTCGAGATGATCTACGTGTTCGAAGTCGAGATCGGTGCCGGCTATACGGCGGATGAATACGCCGCCGCCTGGGTGCGTGCCAGCCAGATCATCCAGTCGGCGCCCGGCGCACGTGGCACACGGCTCCATCGCAAGATCGGCGATCCCAGCCGGCTGATCGCGATCGCGAGCTGGGACTCGAAGGTCGATCGCGACGCCGCGGAGGTCGGGCGCGACGAGCGCGTCCAGGCGATTCTCGACGAGCAGGCGGAGCTCGTCTCCATTCGCGTGATCGGAGAATTCGAAGACGCGGAATGGACGGTTCTGCCGGCTTGAACGTCCGCTAGCGCGCGCGCTTCGAGATGTGCTCCGGAATGTGTTCCGGGATGCGCTCCGGGATGCGATAGGGAGCGGCGTCGGGTGTCCACTCGATGATCTCGATCGGGTGACCGTCGGGATCGTGGATCACGAACGCGCGCGAGTTGTCGAAGGAGACGGGCTCGCTCTGCGCCTCGACGCCGCGTGCGACGAGCGCTGCATGGGCTGTGTCGGCGTCCCGGACCTCGAAGGACATCAGGGTGCGCTTCTCCGACTGGGGCTCTCGCCAGCTGTGCCAGAAGAGCTGTACGACCGAGTTGCCAGCCACGAGTCCGCGAATCAACTTCGAGCTCGCGCCCGTCGTGCCGGTTACGGCGTCGAAATCCGCCCCCGCGAGATTTCGCTCCATCACGATCTGGAAGCCGAAGTGGTCGCGGTAGAACGCGAGGGCGCGATCGAGATCCGCGACCTCGAGCGAAACGTGGGAGAGCCGACAGAGGCCGGCTGCCTCGAGCGAGAACGAGTGGGCCATTGGAACAGAATACCAACCTACCGTCGCGTGCTGCGATCCGATCGAACGACCCGACTCGTCGGCCGCGTGGATCCGCGCGGCTTGAATCCCGCTCGGGCCCCTTCTACAGTGCGCGACCCCGCCCGAGCCGGAACGCGTGCCCTCGGCCTGGCGGCAATCAGCTTTCCGGGCGGGAGGAGGCCCTGCGCTCTTGAATCGTCTCGTACGTCTGGCTCCGGGAGCGGCTGATCGCACGCTCGATGGATCGGCTTCGAAACGCCACGTTCGAGCGTGGATGCGGCGCGCGCTTTCGGCTTGGATCTGCCTGTCGATGCTCGCTTGTGGGTTCGGCGATGCACGGGCGGCCTGGACGCTCGACGAGGCCGTCATGCCCGAGGGCACGTCGCTCACGCTGCGACATCGCACGCGCTACGAGTTTCTGGACGACCAGTTTCGTCGTGCGAATCACGGCGATACCGACGTCATCGTCCATCGGACCCTGATCCACGGCCGGATCGATCTCCCCGAGCACCTGCTTCCCGGCGTGACGCTCGGAGCAGAGCTCGAGGACGCTCGCGCCGAACAGAATGCCGATACGCTTCTCGACTCGACGATCGTGAATGCGGTCGAGCTGCTCCAGGCCTACGTCGAGATCGAACGTAACGACTTCGCGTCGGGTCGCCTGCTCGCGCGAGGCGGGCGCATCACGATGGACGTCGGCAGTCGTCGTTTCGTCGCACGCAATCGCTTCCGCAATACGATCAACGGATTCACGGGCCTGGATATCCGCTTCACCCGCCCGCCGCGCAACGAACGGTCGGCCGGCGGCCTCGAGCTGCGCGGCTTCTGGACGCTGCCCGTCAGTCGCGAGCCGAATCCGACCTTCGCGGGAAACCGCCGCCGCCGATTGCTCGACAACGACATCGTCTTCGATACGGAGAGTGTCGATGTACAGTTCTGGGGGCTCTTCGTCGGCGCCGGGGTCGCCGGTCTCGGGCGCGGCGAGCTCTACGTGTTCGGTCTGCACGAGTCCGACGCCACGGATCGACCGACCCGGAATCGTGACCTCGTGACGCCGGGCTTCAGGCTCTTCGAGAAGCCGGCAGCGGGGCGCTTCGACTACGTGATCGAATCGGCGCTTCAATTCGGCAAGTCGCGCACCAGCGCGAGCCCCACGAATCGCAACAATCTCGACCACCTCGCGCATTTTCACCATCTGACGGTCGGCTACACCTTCGACCTGCCCTGCTTGCCGCGACTGGCGTTCCAGTACGACTTCGCGAGCGGAGACGGCAATCCCAACGACGGAGAGAACGGCCGCTTCGATACGCTCTTCGGCGCGAGGCGCTTCGAGTTCGGCCCCACGGGCATCTACGGAGCCTTCGCTCGCGCGAATCTCCACTCGCCCGGCCTGAGGCTCGAGCTGAAGCCGCACCCGCGCGTCAGCGGCTTCGTCGCGGGACGCAGCTTCTGGCTCGCGTCGAAGCAGGATGCCTGGACGACGTCCCGTGGCGTCGTCGATCCCCGCGGCGATTCCGGGGATCACGTCGGGACGCAGGTCGAGCTGCGTGTGCGCTTCGATCTCGTGCCCGGCAATCTCCGACTCGAGGCAGGCTACGCCCATCTCTTCGCCGGTGAATTCATCGACAACGCGCCCAACTCGAATCGGCAGGGCGATTCGAACTACGTCTATACGCAGATCGCGCTGGGCTTCTGAGGCGTCGGGGACGGTTCTTCCGGACCGTCCTTCCTGACCGTCGATGTCGAGCTCGCCGCTAGGCGGGGCCGCTGACGCGGACTCGAAGCGTATTCGGACCGTATGTAAAGGGGATCGGATTCGTGTCGAAGCTGTAGGTCGGGTCGAGCTCGATCGACGCGAGTCGATCGAGGCCCGCATCGAGAGCGGCGAGTGTCTCCATCCGTGCGAGGTAGGCGCCCGGACAGAGATGGGGGCCGAAGCCGAAGCCCGCGTGCTCGCGCGGCCGCTCCCGGTCGAGTCGAAAGCGTTCGGGCTCGTCGAAGACCTTCTCGTCGAAGTTGGCCGAGGCGATTCCGAAGAGCACGCGGTCGCCCGGTGTGATCGACACGTCTTCGAGCTCGATCTGCTTCGTACACGTTCGCGCGAGGAATTGCACGGGGGAGTCGAATCGGAGGGATTCCTCGATCGCGATGGGTCGCAGAGCCGGCTCCGACTGCAACCGCTGCCATAGTGCAGGGTCCTGCGCGAGCCGGTAGTAGAGGTTGCCGATCAGATTCCGCGTCGTCTCGTTTCCGGCGATGATCAGGTTGATGATCTGCGTGCGCACGGCACGCGGCGACAGGAACTCCCCTTCGACCTCGGTTTGCAGCATGCGCGCGATCAGATCTTCGGCCGGCTCGGATCGATTCACGCGCTCCTCGATCTGGCGGTCGACGTAGGCCGCGAATTCGGGATGTAGATCACCGAGCGGCTGGCTCGCGCCGCCCTCGTTGATGCGACCGAGGATCTCGTCGCTCCAGATGGCGAATTGCGGCACGTCGTCGGCGGAGACCCCGAGCACGCGTGCGATCACGGTCGAAGGGAGCGGTCGCGCCAGCAGGGCGCAGAGGTCGATCGTCTGGCCGTCGCGCCCCGCCTCGAGCATCTCGTCCACCATCGCGTTCGCCGTCTCACGAACGAAGGGCTCGAGCGGTGCCGCATGATGATAGGCGAGCACCGTATTGATGATCTTGCGGAGCTTGCCATGTCGAGGCTCGGGGACGCCCGGCAGGACCGTCTCCTCCTCGGGCAGCTCGCCCGAATTGCCGAAGGAGCCGACGAAATGCTCGACGTTGACGAGGCCGTCGCGGACACCAGCGAAGCTGGCTACGAAGTGCGGGCTCGTCGGATCCGCGTCCAATCGGGCGATCGGCGCGTGCTTTCGTCGTCGTGCCAGAATCGCATCACGCTCGGTTCGGGTCTTCGCTTCGAGTGGATTTCCGATCGCCGTCGCCATCCTTGCTCCCCGTTCGCCTCGACTCCGATGCTACAACGCCTCCTCCCAGGATCGCGATAGGCGCATGGCCGAATTGATCAGCCCCACCATCGAGTAGGTCTGGGGAAAGTTGCCCCAGAGCTCGCCGGAGTCGGGATCGAGGTCCTCCGACAGGAGTCCGACCGAGTTGCGTTTCGAGAGCATGTTCTCGAAGAGTGCCCGGGCTTCCTCTCTGCGACCACAGGCGGCCAGGGCATCGATGTACCAGAAGGTGCAGATATTGAAGGCCGTCTCCGGGACGCCGAAATCGTCGGCGATCGCATACCGATAGAGGTAGTC
This sequence comes from Myxococcota bacterium, assembly GCA_965223565.1. Taxonomy (GTDB): domain Bacteria; phylum Myxococcota_A; class UBA9160; order UBA9160; family UBA4427; genus UBA4427. The sequence continues at coordinate 736,698 of CBDCWV010000018.1, forward strand.
GCCGCGGCGGAGGTCCCGCTCGACGGCCGCGAGGGTTCCGGCGTAGCGCGTGTCCTCGGCGGCCACGAATCCGAGCTGCTCGAGGAGCAGGAGCGACGCATCGGTTTCGTTCCCCTCGAACGTCGCCGCGAAGTAGGGACCGATTCCCGTCTCGATCCGATCGGACGCCGTCGTCGGCTCCGAGCCCCCGCGTGTCGCGGTGCGCGCGGCTCTCTTCTCGATCGTGGTGCGCATCTCGTCGGCGTGCGCCTGCCAATGCCGGGCGCGTTCGTCGAGCGTGAGATGACGTGCGATTCGTGCGAGCCGATCGCAGGCGGCCCAGCACATCGCGGCCGAGAACGTGTGCACGCTCGCCCGCGTCCGCAGCTCCCACAGACCTGCGTCGGGCTGGTTCCAGACGCGCACGGCATGTTCGCCCACGAGCTCGAGCATTCGGAAGAGCCGCTCGCCCCCCGGCTGGAGCAGTCGGGCATCGAAGAAGGATTGCGTCGCGGCGAGCACGGCCGAGCCGTAGACGTCGTTCTGGATGTGTTCGTAGGCCTGGTTTCCGACGCGGACGGGGCCCATGCCGCGGTAGCCGACGAGATGGGGCTCGATCCGCTCGACGAGACCGACCTCGCGGCCGATTCCGTAGACGGGCTGCAGTCCGCCCTCGGAGCCGGCACCCGCCACGAGATTGGCGAGGTATCCGAGGTAGCTCTCCATCGTCTTGGTCGCGCCGAGCCGATTGAGTGCGTGAATCACGAAATATGCATCCCGGAGCCAGCAGAATCGGTAGTCCCAGTTCCGCTCCGAGCCGGCGTGCTCGGGAATCGAAGTCGTGAGGGCGGCGACGATCGCGCCGGTCTCTTCGAAATGGCAGAGCTGGAGCGTGATCGCCGCACGAATCACGGCCTCCTGCCACTCGAAGGGAATCGAGAGGCCGCGGACCCACTCGGTCCAATGGTCCCGGGTTCGTTCCTCGTACTCGCGGACGGCACTCTCGATCGGATCGCGGAAGCTCTCGTCCGGTCCCAATATCAGATGGATCGGCTGGCCGAGCTGGAAGGGCGTGGCGTCGGCGACATAGGAGATCGGTGCGTCGGTCGTGAGCCGCAGCGTGATGCCGGAAGTGATGTAGCGGATATGATTCGAGCCCCGCGCCGTGCGCGCCGACTCGCGCCCGTAGTCGGAGCGGGGTGTCAGGACGACGCGGATCCGCGGCTCGCCCGAGATCGGCGTGACCCGCCGCATCATCATCGTCGGACGATAGGTTCGCCCGTAGTTGGCGAAGCGTGGCGCGAAATCGCGGACCTCGACGCTGCCGCCATGGCGATCGGTCAGGACCGTGCGTAGGATTGCGGTGTTGCCGTCGTAGCGCCGCTCGCTCGAGACGAAATCGAGCAGCTCGATTGCGAATACGCCGTCCTCCTCGATCGTCCCGTTCATCAAGGCTGGGAAGACGGGGTCGGAGTCGAAGCGCGGGAGGCAGCCCCAGACGAGCCGGGCACGGTCGTCGATCAGACCCGCCCACGTGCAGTTGCCGATCACGGCGAGATCGAGATTCGGCGCGAGGCTCATTGCTTTTCCCCCGAAGGCGAAAGAGTATTCCCGAATGAGTTCATCGGAGCCCCACGATTCCCGCTTGATCGTTCTCAGCAACCGGCTGCCCGTCACGATTCGGAGGCAGCGCGGGGAGCTGTCGGCCGACCGCTCGAGCGGCGGCCTGGTGGCGGCGATGGAGCCGGCCATGCGGCAGCGCGGGGGGGTCTGGGTGGGCTGGCCGGGCGCGAAAATGCTGCCCGGTGAGACGATCGACGTCGACGACAGCCCCTATCGGCTCGATCCGGTGCCGCTCTCCGCCCGCGAGATCCGCCATTTCTACCACGGCTATTCGAACGGAACGCTCTGGCCGCTCTTCCACTCGCTGCCCGAGCGGATGACGCTCGACCGAAGGCATTTCGAGGTCTATGAAACGGTCAACGAACGCTTCGCCGACGCCGCGATCAGCCAAGCGGAGCCCGACGACCTGATCTGGGTCCACGACTATCATCTCGCGCTCTGCCCTTCCCATATCCGCCTGCGCCGACCGGAGTCGCGGATCGCGTTCTTCCTGCACATTCCGTTTCCGCCCTATGACCTGTACCGGATCCTTCCGTCGTACCGGGAAGTACTCCGGGGCATGCTCGCGTGTGACCTCGTCGGCTTTCATTCTCCGGGCTACGTCTCGAATTTCTACGACTGTGCCGAGCGTCTCGTCGGTGCACGCGTCGATCGCGAACGCGGGAGGATCGAGCACGGCGACCACACGGTCAAGGTCGGAGCCTTTCCACTCGGGATCGACTACGACGAGTACGAACGGCGCGCCCAGGATGCGTCGACGCCGCGTCGCCCGCCCGATCAGAAGATCATCCTGGGTGTCGATCGCCTGGACTACACGAAGGGGATTCCGGAGCGGCTGCTCGCATACGAGCGATTGCTCGAGCTCCACAAGAACCATCGCGGCGCGGTGACGTTGATCCAGATCGCGGTGCCTTCGCGTCAGCAGGTCGCCGAATACCAGGCGCTCAAGCGGGAGATCGACGAGCTCGTCGGTCGCATCAACGGTCGCTTCGGGACCAGTCTCTGGACGCCGATCAGGTATATCCATCGTTCGATTCCCGCGAGCCGTCTCTCCGCGCTCTATCGCGACGCAGCGGTCGCGCTCGTGACGCCCCTGCGCGACGGCATGAACCTGGTCGCCAAGGAGTTCGTCGCCAGTCAGACCGAAGACCCGGGCGTGCTGGTCCTGTCGCGTATGGCGGGCGCTGCGGAGACGATGCTCGAAGCGCTCACGGTCAATCCCTACAACATCGACAGCGTGGCAGACGCGCTCGATACGGCGCTCGAGATGCCGATCGACCAGCGCGAGACACGGATGCGCGCGCTCCAGAGGCGGGAGCGTCGGCACGCGTTGGAGAAGTGGCTCGACGACTTCCTCGGCGAGGCGACGCGCGCGATCGACCAGATGACGCCCGTCCACGTCGATGACTTCGAACGTTGGATCGGGCCTTTCGCCTCGGGTCGCTCGCTCGCGGTCTTTCTCGATTTCGACGGAACGCTCGCACCGATCGCGAGCCATCCGTCGCGGGTTCGATTGTCCCGAGACATGCGCGAGGCGCTCGTGGCGTGCGCCGAGCGACCGGATACCGACGTCGCCATCGTCAGCGGTCGCTCGCTCGACGACCTCCGGAAGCATGTCGGGATCGACGACCTCGTGCTGGCGGGAAACCACGGCCTCGAGATCGAGGGCCCGGGCCTCAGACCCTTTCGCCATCCGGATACCGATCACTATGTCGAACGCGGCGTCGAGCTCACCCGCCAGCTCGAAGAGCAGATCGACGTTCCAGGCGTCTGGACGGAGCTGAAGGGAGCCTCTCTGACGGTGCATTTTCGCGAGGCACCGAGCGACGAGCACGAATCGATCGCCGAACGCATGAGGGAGATCGTCGTCGATGCGGGCTTTCAGGCGCGCGACGCGCTCTGCGCGGTCGAGGGGCGTCCGCCGATCGGATGGGACAAAGGCCATGCCGTCCTTCACGTGCTGCGCGAGAAATACGGGCCGGGCTGGTCCGAGTCGATTCGGGCGATCTACGCCGGTGACGACGAAACGGACGAGGACGCGTTTCGTGGACTGATGGGTCTGGGCGCGACCTTTCGCGTCGGTCCGCCGACCACGCCGACACGCGCCCGTCGCCGGTTGAGCAACGTGGCCGCCGTCGGGACCCTGCTGCGCTGGATCGCGGCGCGACCGCAGGGCGAGGCGATCGGCGAAATCGCCTGAGATTCGGAAGTACCGGTGTCTGCCGTGCCGACGCGCTCTGCGAGGTGTATCGGCAAGGGGTCTCGAACGCCTGATTCTTCGGCGCGGCCGACGGCCGAGTCCAACGCCCGCAGCCACCCGGTCCGGGGGATCGCGCTTGCTAGGCTTGAAGCATGGCGAGTCGTTTCGCTTCCCGGGTCCTCTCGACGCTCCTGCTCGCGGGGCTGGTCTGCCTGCCCGCCGTGGCGGTCCGCGCCAAGGAGGCGCGTGTCGCGGTCGCGACGAACTTCATGCCCGTCGTCGACGCGCTCCGCGTGGACTTCGAGATGCGCACGGGGCATACGATTCGTGTCAGCTCGGGCTCGACCGGCAAGCTCTACGCTCAGATCGTTCACGGCGCTCCCTTCGACGTGTTCCTCGCTGCCGACGCGGCCAGGCCGGCGGCTCTCGTCGACGGCGGCTTCGCGATCGCGTCTTCCCAGCGCGACTACGCGCACGGTCGCCTCGTTCTCGTGAGCCGCGACTCGGCACGTGTGGCGGAGGACGGGCGCGAGACGCTCCGGACGGGTGATTGGCGGAAGCTCGCGCTGGCCAACCCGGAGCTCGCTCCCTACGGTCGAGCCGCCCGGGAGACCCTCGTCTCGCTCGGACTCTGGCGGGCGCTCGAGCCTCGGCTCGTTCTCGGCGAGAACATCGGTCAGACCTTTGCGCTCGTCGCGACGGGCAACGCGGAGGTCGGCCTCGTCGCGCTCTCGCAGCTCGGTCGCGCGGGCGGTGCGAATCGCCACGGCGCGCGAGCGACGGACGTGCTCGGCAGCCATTGGCTCGTCCCCGCCACGCTCCATCGACCGATTCGACAGGCCGCGGTCCTGCTTCGGCGCGGCGTCGAGAACGAGGCGGCGAGCGCTTTTCTCGCCTTTCTCGCGAGCCCGTCGACGCGGGCCGTGATCCGCGAATTCGGATACGGGGTCGAGTGACGTGTCGGATCTCGGGCCGGTATGGCTCACGCTCCAGCTGGCCGCGCTCACGACGGTCCTCCTCTTCGTCCTGGGAACACCGCTCGCCTGGTGGCTCGCACGAACGCGATCGCGCCTGAAGCCCGCGATCGAGGCGATCACGGCGTTGCCCCTGGTGCTGCCGCCGACCGTGTTGGGCTTCTACCTGCTCGTCACCCTGAGCCCGACTGCCCCGCTCGGCCGCTTCTGGGTCGAGCTGACCGGGGATACGCTCACGTTCTCGTTTGCGGGCCTGGTCGTCGCGTCGGTCGTCTACTCGCTGCCGTTCATGGTCCAGCCGCTCGCGGCGGCCTTCGAGGCCGTGGGTCCGAGGCCGGTCGAGGCGGCGGCGAGCCTGGGTGCGTCGCCACTCGATGCATTCGTTCACGTCGTCGCGCCACTCTCGGCGCGGTCGTTCCTGACCGCGGGCGTCCTGACCTTCACGCATACGCTCGGTGAGTTCGGCGTCGTGCTGATGGTCGGCGGCAACATTCCGGGCGAGACGCGTGTCTTGTCGATCGCGATCTACGACCACGTCGAGACGCTGCGTTATGCGGACGCGCACGTGCTGGCGGCCGGCCTGCTCGCGTTCTCGTTCGTGGTGCTCTGGATCGTCTATGCACTCGACCATCGTTCGCGCTTCGCGGTGCCCGCTGCGATGCATTCGCGAGAACACACGGATCCAGCCGCCGAGGCGCGCTCGGATTCGCGGCCGGGAGCGACATGAAGGGTGACGATCCGGCCGGCGCAGCCGACCTTGCTTCCGGCTCGCCCGAACGATTACGACTCGAGCTACGCGTCGCGCGAGCTTCGTTCGTGCTCGACGTGAAGGGTGAAATCGAGCTCGACGGCGTCACGGCGATCTTCGGTCCGAGCGGAAGTGGCAAGACGACGCTCCTGCGCGCGATCGCAGGTCTCGAGCGACCCGAGCGCGGACGGGTCACGTTCGCCGATCGCGTCTGGTTCGATTCGGAAGGCGGAATCGAGATCCCGACCCATCGACGTCCGATCGGGCTGCTCTTCCAGGACGGCAGGCTCTTCGAGCATCTCGACGTCGCGGGCAATCTCGCATTTGCCGAGAAGCGGGCCGGAACGGGTGCGCTCGACCGGGCGGAGGTCACGCAGGCCCTCTCGCTCGCGTCACTGCTCGAACGTCCGGTTTCCTCGCTCTCGGGAGGCGAGGCCCAACGGGTCGCCCTGGCGCGGACGCTGCTTCGGGGACCGCGCCTGCTCCTGCTCGACGAGCCGCTCTCGGCGCTCGACCGCGAACGCAAGCGCGAGATCCTGCCCTTTCTCGAGGCGATCACGAAGCGCTTCCGAATTCCGACCCTCTTCGTGAGCCACGACGTCGACGACGTCGCGACCCTCGCCGATCGGGTCTGGGTGCTGGCCGACGGCCGTCTCGTGCGTTCCGGCTCGACGAGTAGCGTCCTCGAGCGACTCGATCAGGCGTCGCTCCTCGGGCGCTTCGAGGCGGGCGTGCTCCTGACGGGTCGCGTCGCGCGGCACGACCCGCGCCTGCACCTCACCTTCGTCGATCTACACGGCGACGAGATCACGCTGCCACTCGCCCAGGAGGTCGACGTCGGGGAGTCCGTGCGGCTCAGGATTCGGGCTCGAGACGTCGCGGTGGCAACGCGCGAGCCCGAGGGTCTGAGTATCCGAAACGTCCTGCCCGGGCAGATCGAGTCTCTCGAGCGGGACCCGGAATCGGGCTCCGTCGAGGCGACGATCCGATTGCGCTCGGAGCACGTGCGCGCGCGGCTCACGATCGCGGCCGTCGAGGAGCTCGATCTCGCAGTCGGGTCGTCGGTATTCGCGCTCGTGAAGAGCGTGAGCTTCGAGCGTCCGGGCTGATCTTCGCAGGCCGCGGGCAACCAGGACGAGATCCGGCGTCGGCTAGGAATCCGTCGCTTCGATGCGCAGGATCTGGCTGCCGGCGCGATGTTCGAGCAGCACGACGAGCTCGCCGTCGGGCCCGACCTCGACGTCGCGGAATCGTCCGAGTCCGCGAATCAGCGTCTCCCGCTCGCGGGCCCCATTCTCGTCGACGACGTAGCGCCAGAGATCGTTCCGACCGAGCGTTGCCACGATCATGTGGTCCTGCCATCTCGGGAACTGCTCACCGCGATAGAAGACGATGCTCGAGACGCCGGGCGACGGTGTCCAGTCGATCAGGGTCGGCGTCAGGTCGGCCGGGTCGAATTCGATTCCGTATTCCTCGGCGTAGTGGATCGGTCGGCCATCGTAGTCGACGCCGAGGCTCGCGAGGGGCCAGCCGTAGTTGCGGCCCGGCAGGATCAGGTTGCCCTCGTCTCCGCCGCGTGGCCCATGCTCGCTCGACCAGAGGCGACCCGTACTGATATCGAAGCCGAGACCCTGGGCGTTGCGATGGCCGAGGGTCCAGATTTCGGGCAGCGCACCCGGCTCGTTCACGAACGGATTGTCGGCGGGGATCCGGCCGTCGTCGTGCACGCGCAGGATCTTTCCGTTCGGATAGGCGAGATCCTGGACGCGTGCGTAGTCGGTGAACTGACCGACCGTGAGGTAGACGTAGCCCTGGTCGTCGAAATCGATGCGCGCAGACGCCCCGTTCTCGACACCCGGTTCGTAGGCCTCCTTGTCCGCCTGCCAGATCGTCTCTTGATCGACCCAGCGGGAGCCGTCGAGTCGACCGCGGACGAGCTTCAGCATCACGACCGGCGATCCGGTCTCGCGACTGATGCGATTGCAGTCGTCGCAACGGTCGCCGTAGACGTAGTAGATCCAGCCGTTCTCTGCGTAGTCGGGATGGAGCGCGACCTCGTGTGCCCAGCCCGAGCCCGTGAACGCCGTGCCGCGCAGTACGGAATCGTCGTAGACGCGTGGCATACCCGAGACGAGCGTGGTCGACGAGCCGTCCTTCGCCACGATGCTCACGCCGCGCATCTTCTCCGTGACGAGGATCCGGCCGTCGGGAAGCGGCGCGATCGAATAGGGCTCGGAGAGGCCGCCGACCACGGGTCGGATCCGGAACGTGTGGAGCTTCGTCTCGATCGGCTCGGCCGGGATCACGGGCGGCGGCCCGACGCCCTGACCGGCTGCACCGGGATCGCCGGCTCGCTTCTCGAGCAGATAGATCGCGAGGCCGCGAATGTCCTCGGCGGGGAGCGTGTCCTGCCAGGCGGGCATGCGTTTGTCGGGGTAGCCCGCGGCGATGCTCGCGATGAGCGCTTCGACCGAGTCGCCGTGCACCAGGGGATCGACGAGCAGCGAGGGTCCGAGCGCCGAGCCCTCGAGCTGCTTGCCGTGACAGACGGCGCATTGTGCCTTGTAGATGCCACCCATCTCGTCGGGTAGGACCCAGGCGTCCCGGCCGGGGTCCGACTCGTCACCGGCATCTGCCGCGCCGCCGAAGGGGCCGTGCGAGCAGGACACGCAGAGCGTGAACGAGAACACGCCGGTGAGCCATGCGATCGATCCGAGTAGAGTCGAGCGCCGAGGCCGAGATGGCTTCGTTCTCGTCTTTGGGAGCCGGTTCGTCGGGTGCGGGTGCGTCATGGCGAACGATTATACGCCCTCGGATCACACGCGGCGTGGTGTATCCGGGAGGTCGAAGCGACCGCCGCCTACCATCACCATCGCACGGGCAGGGATGCGAGGCCGTGGACGTGCAGCTGGCCCTTGTAGATGGGCTCACCTGCGAGCTGCAGCTTCGGATGTCGGCGGGCGAGGGCGCTGAAGGCGTGACGTAGCTCGAGTCGGGCGAGGGACGCGCCCAGGCAGAAATGTGCCCCCATGCCGAAGCTGTGGTGGTCGATCTGCGCTCTCTCGAGGTCGAGCCGGTCCGGATTCGCGTAGTGCGCCGGGTCGCGGTTGACGGCACCCCAGAAGAACATCACGGGGTCGTCCTTGCGGATCGTGCGGTCGTGAAAGGGCACGTCCGCCGCGGCGAATTTCGTCGTCATCTGGACGGGGGTGTCGAAGCGCAGCAGCTCCTCGACCGCATTCTTCGCGAGTGCGGGTCGATCGTGCAGCTTCTGGAGCTGCTCCGGATGCCGGATCAGGGCGAGCGCGCCCTTGGAGATCATGTTGGCCGTCGTCTCGTGACCCGCCTGGAAGAGGAGCAACGCCGTCGACACGATGTCGCCGTCGGACAGGGCCTCGCCCTCGGCCTGGATCGCGACGAGTCGGGAGAGTAGATCGTCCCGTGCCGACTTGCGGCGTGCATCGACGAGCGACTGCATGTAGTCCATGAAGGCACGTGCGGCCTCGTTCCCGGCCGCTTCCATCTCGGGCGAGAGTGAATCCCCTTCGTCCGCGCGCGCCGAGAACGTGCGCGACCAGTCCTCGATATGTTCGACCTCTTCGAGGGGCACGCCGAGTAGCTCACAGATCACCGTCACGGGGACGCGAAAGGCGTAGTCCCGGACCAGATCCATCTCGCCCCGGTCCGCGGTCGCGTCGAGAAGTCGCGTCACGAGTGTCTCGATATGCGGCTCGAGCCGTCGTACCGAACGCGGCGTGAAGCCGCGATTCACGAGGCCGCGCAGCTCCGTATGCCGGGGTGGAGGCATGAAGGAGAACATGCCGCGCATCGCCTCGATGAAGGGTCCGCCCGCGCCGATCCCCGACATCACGAGCTGACGGTCGTCCTTGATGAGCGCCGCATTGCGCACCAGTCGCTCGTCGTCGGCGTGGCGCGTGATGACCCAGGGATGATTCAGGCGGGCGAAGGCGGGTCCCCGAGCCTGGTAGATCGGTGCCGCGGCGCGTAGCTGGTGATAGAGGCGGACCAGGTCACCGCCGCGCGCCCCGTCGGATAGGATCCGCCCGAAGATCTCGTCCGGGTCGCTCGGCAGGTCGGCGTAGGGAAGGCTGCTCATCGGATCGACTCCACTGGCTCGAACGGCTCGGCGCGTCCCGTGCTCCCGAGCCGATTCGTTCACTCCGTCCACTCGCCGAGTTGCTCGAAGAGCAGCGTCACGGGTAACGGGTCGAGCTCGAGCAGATCGCTGTGCGTTCGTTCCGGCGACGTCTCGGCGATCCGGTCCCGCACGGCTGCGACGTCGTCGCACTCGATCTCGTAGAGGGCGAGGAATCGCCGTCCGTCGATTCCGTTGCTCTGCGGCACGAGCTGGTGGGGAGCGAGATCCCAACGCGTGGCCGAGACGATGCCCTCGACCCGCAGCAGCTCGCCGACGTGGTGCGTGTACCACGCGTTGAACTCCTCGACGCGCTGCTCGTCGGTCGTATTCGACGCGACCAGCATCAGGGCACGAGCCATCGTGATTCTCCTCCGCGCGCCGTGCGGCCCGGCGCCGGCTCTCCGTATGCCGCGACTGCGACCTTCGACGGTCGTCAGTGCGGTGTGCCGGGGATCTCGCCCGGCACCTTCATGCCGGCCGTGATGCCGCCGTCGAGATCGAAATCCGCGCCGGTGTAGAACGCGCTGTCGTCCGAGGCGAGAAACGCGACCGTTGCGGCGACGTCCTCGACACGGCCGCGTCGACCGACGGGGGGTGGATCGTGCTTCTCCTGCGCGTCGCGCATGGCGGTGATGTCGACGTCCGGCATCAGCGGCTGGACCATCTCGTCGCTGCCCGCGGCCGGGTTGACGGAGTTGACGCGAATGCCGTAGCGGCCGAGCTCGAGCGCCGCGACCTTGGTGATCCCGCGGACACCGAACTTGCTGGCGGAATAGGCGGCCGTTCCCGGTGCGGCGTGATGGCCGTCGATCGAGGAAATGTTGATGATCGAGCCACCGCCGTTTCGCCGCATCGGCTCGATCGCGCTGCGCACGCCGAGGAACGTGCCGAGCTCGTTCACGCGCACGACACGCAGGTAGTCCTCGACGGACGTGAATTCGATCGGCGCGATATGGAGGATGGCGGCATTGTTGACGAGAGTCGTGAGCGGGCCGAAGGCCGACTCGGCGAGCTCGACGGCGCGCTGCCAATCGGCTTCCAGCGTGATGTCGGCGTGCAGATAGCGGGCTGCCTCGCCGAGCTCGGCCGTCACCTTTTCGCCCAGCTCGTCGCGCAGATCGACGAGCACGACGCGCGCGCCGTCGGCCACGAGTCGCCGCGCGGTCGCGGCGCCCGTTCCACGCGCCGCCCCCGTCACGATCGCGACCTTTCCGGCCAGTCGCTCCATCTTCCGCTTCTCCCGAGTCGTTCGCGATCTCCCGGTCCGTCGGGCGTCGCCTACGATCTTCGCGCAATCAGTCGTTTGCGTCAGTAGGGGGGCTCGGCTCCGCCAACGGGCGGAATCGCGGGCGATTTCGCACTATCCTCGGCCTGGAACGCCGCCGAAACGAAGTCGGGCCCGATCTCGCTGGCCTGCGCGAAGGTCGTCTTGCGAGTCGCAGATCGGATCGCGCTCTCGACGGTGGCCAGCGAACGCGCGCGATGCGCGAACGGAGATCGGGTGCGCGACGGGCGCGACAAGTGGCAAGAGCGTGGTGGGCGAGTGAAGCGGGTGGCGGACGCGGCGCGCGATGCAGGAAGGCGTCGCGAGAAGATCGTCGTCGGCTGGAACGAATACGTCGACCTGCCCGAATGGGGAATCGTGCGGCTCGGTGCGAAGGTCGATACCGGCGCCCGTTCGAGCGCGCTCCACGTCGAGGACCTCGAGGTGCTCGCGCGGGGGCGTGTCCGATTCGAGGTCGTCGTCCATCGCGAGCAGCGTGATCGACACGTGCCCGTCACGGCGCGGATCGTCCGCCGTGCGCGGGTGCGTTCGAGCAATGGCCAATACGAGCAGCGCTACTTCGTCGAGACGACACTCTCGCTCGGCGGCGTCGTGAAGCCGATCGAGATCAGTCTGGTCGATCGCGGCGAGATGAACCATCGCATGCTGCTCGGTCGCACGGCGCTCAAGGGCGACTTCATCGTCGATGTCAGTCGCCGCCACGTCCAGGATCCCGCCATGCGCCGGCGCAAGCGCGCGAAGGCGAAGGCCAGGCGCAAGCTCGCATCGAAAGCAGGTAGGAAGGCAGGAGCGAAGGCGCGTCCCGGCCTCAGGTGAGCTCGTCGAGCGGATCGACCTCGAGATCCTCGCGGAAAGCACCCACCTCCTGACTCACGATCTCGAGCTCGTCGAAGGTTGCGATATGGAAGAGGGCGTCGCCCTCGTTGGCGAGCGGGAGATTGCCGCGGCCGACGAGAATTCCCGCGACGGGCGATCGGATCGCGCGCTCGTTCTGACCGAGCGGGTCGGAGATCGTGCCGAGTCGCGCACCGCGCTCGACGGTCGCGCCCAGGCGCAGTCGCGTCGTGAAGAGCCCCGTCTCGGGCGCGCGGATCCAGACGCTCTGGCGCGACAGGACCGCTTCGGGTGCCTTCTTCGGCTTTCTCTCGGCGGGCAGCATCTCGAGGTGTCGCATCACGGAGAGCACGCCACGGATGCCGGCGCGGATCGACAGCTCGTCGAAGCGGAGGGCCTCGCCTGCCTCGTAGACGATGATCGGGATGCCGCGGTCGTGCGCCTCCTTGCGAAGCGAGCCCGGACGCAACGCCGAGTCGAGAATGGCCGGCGTGCCGAAGGCGCGTGCCATGTCCTCGACCTGGGGCGAATCGAGCTTTGCACGGATCTGGGGGAGGTTGGTGCGGTGGAGCGAGCCCGTGTGGAGGTCGATGCCGTGGCTCGCGATCTCGACGAAATTCGTGAGGAAGGTGTAGGCGAGGCGGCCGGCCAGCGAGCCTTTGGCCGAGCCGGGGAACGAGCGGTTGAGATCGCGGCGGTCGGGTAGGTAGCGCTGCTGCGCGATGAAGCCGTAGACGTTCACGACCGGGATCGCGATCAAGCTGCCGCGCAGCTTTCGCAGCACGGGCATGCGCAGGATCCGGCGCAGGATCTCGGTCCCGTTGATCTCGTCGCCGTGCAACGCAGCCGATACGAAGAGCCGGGGGCCCGGCTCGCGGCCGCGTACCACGGCGGCCGGGATCTCGACGTCCCCGGCGGTCAGTCGTTGCGCAACGGGGACCCGCAGGGTGCGACGCTCGCCGGGGGCGATCCGCACGCCCCCGATCTCGATGTCGTCGCTCAAACGTCGCTCTCCGGTCGTCCCACGTCGGTCGGCGCGGGCGGGATCGCCGGCTCGGCGGTCGGCTCGTCGCCGACCAGCTGCGGAGCGGTCGGATCCAGATCGAGGACGGCCTTCTCGCGCGACTTGCTCCGCCGGCTCCGCGCGCGTCGCCGCGGCTTGTTCGGTCGTGCCAGCTCCTTGAGCGTGAAGGTCTTGCCGAAGCAGAGCAGGACGTCGCCCGGCAGGATCTCGCGAGCGCCCTTCGGGTTCGGGATCGTCACGCTGCCGCGATGGATCGTGAGCACGACGATGTCGCGGTCGCGCAGACCCGTCTCCTGAACGCCTTTGTGGGCGAGCTCCGAGTGCTCGTCGACCGGAACCTCGAGTACGCCGTAGCCGCTCTGCAGTGTGAGTCGTTGGCGGATGTCGATCTCGGGGAAGAGCACCTGCTCCTCGATCAGCTCGATCACGGCGCCGGCCACGTCGATGCCGGTCGCGCCTTCGATTCCCTCGAGACCGGGCGAAGAGTTGACCTCCATCAACATCGGGCCGTCTTTGCCCTCGAGCATGTCGACGCCCGCGACGCGCAGGCCCATGATCTGGGCTGCATGGAGCGCCGTGCGTTCGTACTCCGGATCGAGGCTGATCGGCTCCGTGCGACCGCCGCGATGGACATTGCTGCGGAACTCGTCGCCCTGGGCGACGCGTCGCATCGCGGCCACGACGCGGTTGCCCACCACGAAGGCGCGGATGTCCCGTCCCTTGCTCTCCTTCACGAAGGCCTGGATCAGAACGTTCTGGTTGGCCGCGCTCTGGAGGACCTCGATGATGCTCTTCGCGACCGAGCTCGAGTCGGCCAGGATCACGCCGATGCCCTGGGTTCCCTGCAGCAGCTTGATCACGACCGGCGGACCACCCATCGCCTCGATCGTCGGCTCGATCTGATCGAGGCGATGGACGAAGGCGGTATGCGGGATTCCGATGTCGTGTCGCGACAGGATCTGGATCGAGCGCAGCTTGTCGCGTGAGACGGAGATCGCTTGCGAGCTGTTGACGCAGAAGACGCCCATCTGCTCGAATTGACGAACGACCGCCGTTCCGTAGAGCGTGATCGAAGCGCCGATTCGTGGGATCACGGCGTCGTAGTGGGAGACGGGCTTGCCGCGGAACCTGAGGTCGGGCTCGCCGACGCGGTTGTCGATGCCGAAGGCGAGGGTGTCGAGGACCTTCACGTCGTGGCCACGCGTGGCCGCGGCTTCGCGCAGGCGTCGCGTGCTGTAGAGCCGGGGACCTCGGGAGAGAATTGCGATCTTCATGGCCGGACTCACTCTCTTTCCGGTTTCGTGCCGGCTCGACCCGGGACGACCGTGTGCACTGCCCAGTCTATCCGCTCCGCCAGGTCCGTTCGAGTCGCTCGAAGATCTCGTCGAGGTCGCGTCCGGCGACGGTCGCGACCGCTGCCCGGAAGTCAGCGGTCGTGACGGCCTTGCGTTCGCGCGCGAGGATCCGCACGACGTGGTCGAGATTGCGGGCGCCGCCGCTCGCGCTGCGGATCGCCTCGTCGATCTGCATCAGCGTCACGACCGCGAGCGCCTGCGTATCGCCGTTGACGCGATGGGCGAAGAGGTCACCGCCGCCGGAGGCCCGTTCGCGGATCGCGTCGAGTGCCGACTCGTAGCGGGAGGCGCTGAGCGTTCCGCTCCGTCGCAAGAGCGCGACCGAATAGTACTCGGCGATCCCCTCGACGACCCAGTCGCCATCGTCGCCCGAGCGCGCCCGCATGATCGTATGGACGAGCTCGTGCAGCAGCGGACTCGAGCTGTCCTGGCCGATCAGGGGACGGTCGACGTGGAGGTAGACCGAGCGCGGCCCGGACAGACCGCCGCGCCACATCGGATCGCCCGCGATCACGATCTGGAGCCGCTCCGGCAATTCGCCGAAGAGCTTGCGTAGCTCGGGCATCGTCCACTCGAGCAGCGCCAGCGTGTCCATGCGCCGGACACCCTGGCCGGCGGGCCCCGCGATCGAGACGCGCGTGTCACCGATCGTCTCGCGGACGACGCCGAGATCACCGAACGCGAACCAGCCATTGGGTCGATCGAAGCGCTTGTGTGGGTCGTCGAGCAGATACCGCCCGCCGACGAGTCGTGGGTAGGGCACCGCCGCGGCCCAGCCCTCGGGCAGCCGGAGTCTCAATCGCGAACGCGAGCGTGCGACCGGAACCGTGCGGATGCGCATCTGCGGAACGAGATCCTGGCCGCGAAAGATCGCCCAGCTACGCGCGCAACGTGCATCGTAGGTCTTGTCGTCGCGCAGGTGGTCGATCGAGAAGACGTAGCGCAGCGTGCCGCCGCCCTTGGGCGGATGCCATTCGAGCCCGCTCTCGGTCTCGACGAGCTTGCCGTCGGCCTCGATGGCTCGGTAGCGCTGCTCGTCGAAGCGGAAGCGGATCCACTCGACGACCTCGCTACCCGAGCCCAGCACGATCGCGACGTGGGCGCTCTTCTCGCTGGGCACGATGCCGACATCGAAGGTCGCTTCGAAGACGGGCCGCGGGCGGTTGGGCTCGCTCGCTGCTTCGTCCTCGGGCTTCGGCTCCGCGTCCGCCGCCCGGGCCTCGTTTGGAGAGAAGGCGACCGCCGACAGCATCGCGTGAGCAGCAAAGACACCGCCGCTCGTGAACGTGCCGCCGCTCGTCGTAGCGAGGAAGACCGCGGAGAGGAGCGTGATCGTGCCATGTCGCGCGGCGCCGAGGCTTCGCAGAGCTCCGCGGCGTGACCAAGTGCCGCGGCGTGACCAAGTGCCGCGGCGTGACCAAGTGCCGCGGCGTGACGAAGAGCCGAGCTGCATCAAGTGGTCTCCGCCGCGAGGGATTGGCCGAGTGCGATGCGTGCCTCGAGATCGAGACGACGCGTATCGCGCGCACGAATCGCCTCGAGGCGTGGCAGCAATCCGGCGCGATTGGCGATCTGGATCGCGAGCCCGGGACGTGCATTGAGCTCGAGGATCACCGGACCGAATCGAGAATCGATGACGACATCGGCCCCAACATAGCCGAGCTTCGTCTCGTCGGTCGCGGCGAGTGCCGTTCGCACGGCCTCGGGGAATCGAGGGATCGCGCGGCCGACGACGGGCTCGTCGTTGTCGGGATGGCGTTCGATCGGCGTGCTGTGGATCACGGCGAAATTCGTTCGACCCGTCACGAGGTCGATGCCGGCACCGACTGCGCCCTGGTGGAGATTGCCACGACCCGAAGATCGTCGCGTCGGTAGCCTCGTCATCGCCATGACCGGCACGCCGCGATAGACGATCACGCGAATGTCGGGCACGCCGTCGTGCGCGAGTCGATCGAGATCGGGATGCACCCGCAGTCGTTCCTCGGCGAAGGCCACGTCCAGGCGACCGCCGAGGGCGTAGAGGCCGGACACGATGCTCTGGGCATGGTAGGCGAGCTGAGCGGGTGAGATCGCCCGCCCTCCCGATGCGATCCATCCCGTCTCGGTCGCCTCGCGTACGACGAGGATGCCGTTTCCCATGGCGCCCTTGGCGGGCTTCAACACGAAATCGCCGCGACCGCGCAGCGCATCGACGAGTCGTCGCGCGTCGCCCGTGCGGGACGCGGATGCGAGCACGGGTGCGACCGAGATGCCGGCGGCCTCGCACATCTTCTTCGTCTTGAGCTTGTCGTCGACGAGCGGATAGAGACGTCGCGGATTCTCGGCCTGCGTGAAGCGCGCGTTCCGCTCGTTGATTCCGAGCACGCCTCGCTCGCGCAGCGACCACCAGGGGGCGATCGTCGCCATTACGAGCGCTCTTCTTCGCGCACGGGCGGACTCGTCGCGAGCCGAGCGGGCGACTCCTCCGCCTGGCGGATCGGGACGTCGACGGGCGCGAACTCGCGGAAGCGCCAGAGCTCGGCGACCCGGTAACCGGTGTAGCCGCCGATCAGGACGAGGCAGGCCATCACGCAGAGCACGAGCTCGGGGAACCCGAAGAAGAGATGCGCCAGCCAATCCGACTGGAAGACGGGATAGGTGAGTGCGGCCAGGAGCAGCGAGCCCGCCAACAGGATCGCGGTCGACTCGTAGCCCTCCTCGAGCGTGGTGACGGAGATGCGTTCGATCAGCATGGCGAGGATCACGATCGGAAAGAGCAGGCCGGTCATCAGGCCCGTGCCCTCGAACTGGTAGCCGACCTGGGCGAGCACCGTGACGAAGAGGATCACCAGACACAGCAGCAGGCAGATACGCGGCACGAAGAGCAGGCGTAGGCGATCGAGCAGCAGGCGCCCGAAGACGCCGGCGAGCAGAACGGACGAGACGAGCACGAGACCGGTTGCGAGATCGGTGCGGCGGAGCGAGAGCGCGATCAGGATCGGCATGAACGTTCCGAAGGTCCGGAGCCCCACGAGATTCCGGAAGATCGCGGCGATCAGGACCGCGACCGGCAGCACGAGCAGCACCTGGAGCGTCGTCTGGGTCTCGATCGGAACCCGGTAGAGCGAGACGGCGCGCCAGAACGGGCTCCTGGGCGAGACGAACGACGCGATCTCGGAGGGCGGCAGCGATTCGCGCAGGACCTGGATGTCGAGCGTCGCTGCGCTGATGCCCGAGGTCGTGAGCAGGGGTCGGTCGCTTCGCGTCAGCACGACGAATCGCGGCGGCAGACTGCCGGGCGCGTCCTCGCTCGTGAAGAGCGCCATCCGCTCGTCACGCGCGTGCGCTTCGACGAAGGGCGTCGGCTCGACCGTGCCGGCGCTGCGCAGCTCGATGCCCGTCGCGAAGTCCGCTTCGACCCCCGCGGCCCGCAGCAGGTCGACGAGCAGTCGCGACTTGCCGACCTCGGAGCCCTCCCGGTCGCGCAGGACGAAATGCGGATCGTCGCTGCCGCCTGGAGCGGACTCGATCTCGTGTGCGACGAAGCCGAAGAGGCTCGCGATGATCGCTTCGGGATCGTCACCGGCCTCGATGCCGAGCTGCTCGAGCACCTCGACGAAGGCGGGGGCGGCGCGCCGCCGGGGTGCCGTCGCGGGCTTCGCTTCGGCCACGGATCCGGCGTCTGCGGACTCGTCGCGCCTGCCGCGTGTCGTCTCCGCCGCCCCGCCGCCTAGCGCGTCGCCGGAACGCGCCTTCGGTAGGTGGACGCGAAACGTGTAGGCGAGACGCCGATGGATCCCGACCACGCCGTGCCAGGCGGCTGCGTCCGCGTCCGCCCGCTTCATCATGGAGAAGGTCAGCCCGTCGTCGGTCGACTGGGAGTCGAGGATGACCTGGCGCCCGTCGGAGCTCGGCAGCTGCAGCTCGATCCGGCCTGGCCGGTCGTCCCCGTAGGCCGAGATCGCGAGCTCGACGCGCCAGACCCGCGCATCCCGATCGGGCTGCGTGGGCATCTCGAGCACCCAATGCTTGTAGAGGAAGGTCGCTGCGCCGACCACGAAGAGGGTGATCGCCGTCCCCAAGACCGCGCGGCTCATGCGGGGAGGCTACTCGGGGCGTTCGTCGAGTTCCAGGGTGGGGGGCTCGAGTCCCGCGCCGACGTCGGGGTAGCCCGGCGACGTCAGCTCGGGGATCTGGCCCAGACCGAGGGGCCGGGCGTCCAGACCGATGTGATACGCCGCGTAGCCCGGCATCACGACCTGATCGAGCGCCATTCCGATCAAACGACCCGAGAGGGGCGCGATCACGGCCTCGACCTCCTCGGAGAGCGGGTCGGAGATCGTGCCGAGAATCTGGCCCGCTTGGATCTCCTCGCCCAATCGGACGCGCGAGACGAGGATGCCGCCCTGGTCACAACGAATCCAGCTCGTCCGTAGATACGCCATGTTGTCGCCCGCCGGCGAGAGACCGCGGGGCGCCTCGATCATGCCGCGTGCCTCCAGCAGGCGGAAGATCCCGCCGAGCGCGGCGATGATATGGGCCTCGTCGAAGCGCTCCGGTGCACCGGCCTCGACCGTGATCGCCGGGATGCCCTCGTCGGTCGCGGCGCGTCGCAGCGTGCCCGGCCGGCCGAGGCTGTTGACGATCACGTCGGAGCCGAACTGGGTCGACAGCTCGATCGTACCGGGGTCGGTCAGGTCGGCCCGCAGCTGGTTCAGGTTCGAGCGGTGGAACGAGCCCGTGTGGATGTCGACCACGGCGCCACAGCGGCGGATCACCTCGTCGAAGAGACGGTGTGCGATCCGCGAGGCAGAGCTACCGCGTGGGTGTCCCGGGAAGAAGCGGTTCAGGTCGCGTCGATCCGGCAGGTAGCGCGAGCCGCGGCGAAAAGCCTCCAGGTTGGCGATCGGCACCGCGATCAGCGTGCCCTTGAGGTTGACCGGTGAGACCGACTCGACCGCCCGCCGGACGACTTCGACGCCGTTGATCTCGTCGCCATGGATGCCGGCCACGATGCAGACGGTCGGTCCATTGGTCTTGCCGCGGATCACCACGATCGGCGTCTCGACGCGCGCGCCCGAGAAGGACTCCGAGCTGCGCAGCACCAGCCGGGACAGGGTGCCCCGCTCCAGTGGCTTGCCGAGCAGCGACGCCTCGGGCGCCGGGCGAGGGCTCGCCGGAACGAAGCCGGGGGGTGCTGCAATATTCCCAGGGGGAATAATTTCCGTCTCGCCGGCCTCCCCCTCTACGGCTGCCTGCGCGACCGCGTTCGCATTCTCCCCGTCGGGCGCCAGGGCCGCGCCGCCCGTCGTCGGGCGCTCGGACGAGGGCTGGGGTGCGATCTCCTGACCCGTGGCCGAACTGACACAGACGGCCACGAGGCTCGTCGCACTGACGACGGCGAGGAGGGCAGCCCGAAGGGCACCTGTTCCCGGTCCAGCCGCGCCGGTGTGCGATCCAGGGGCTCGACCGTGCTGCAGGGGCCTCATCTCTCTCGCGTCCCCCCGATCCAGCCCTTGATGCGAAAGAAGAGGAACATCACCACTGCGACGATGCCCATGACCCCCAGCGCGATCGGATATCCGGCTCGAATCTTGAGTTCGGGCATGTGCTCGAAGTTCATGCCGTAGATGCCGGCGATGAAGGTGAGGGGGATGAAGATGCTGCCGACCAGGGTCAGCACCTTCATGACCTCGTTCTGGCGGTGTCCGAGCGAGGCGAGCACGGCGCTCATGATATCGGTCGCGATCTCGCGACTCGAATCGAGCCGTCCCATGATCTGCTGCGCGTGGTCGTGGACGTCGCCCAGGAAGACGCGGACCTCGGGGCTGAGCCAGTCGCGGTCGCCGTGGGCCAGCTTGTGGAGGGCCTCGACCTGGGGGCGGGCGACTCGACGCAGGAGCGTGATCCTGCGCTGGATATGGTGCAGGCGCGCGACGAGCTCGGGGCTCGGGTCGTCGAGGATCGCGTCCTCCAGGTCGTCGAGCTCTTCGGCGATGCCGTCGACGACCGGATAGTAGTGGTCGATCAGGACGTCGATCAGGGCATGGACGAGGAAGCCGGGGCCCGCCTCGCGCAGCGCGTTCGGCGCCGGCTCGCGCAGTCGATCACGCACGCGGTCGAAGAAGCCGAAATAGCGTTCCTGGAAGGTCACGACGTAGTTCTCGGCCATCAGCACGCAGACCTGGGGCACGCCGTCCTTCACGTCGAAGGGGATGAGCGGCGTCCGGATCACCACCAGCAGGTGGCCCGGGTAGCGCTCGGCCTTGGCGCGCTGGGGCAGGTTGACCGCGTCGGCCAACGCCAGCTCATGGATGCCGAGGAGGGCGGCGATCGCGCGCAGGCGTGCCTCGTCGCCGAGCCCCTGGATGTCGATCCAGGTCGTGCGCGTGGTTCCCGCGTAGGGTCGCAGCTCGTCGGTGTCGGCGATCTCACCCTCGTCGAGCGACTGCGCGTCGTAGTCCATGAAGCGGATCCGGGGCGGCGGCGAGTTCGTGGGAACGCCGAGCCTGCCGGTCGCCCGCCGGGTGTCGGCGTACGAGGGTCCGTCGAGGCCTTCGATCGCAGCTCGGGTTTCGCTCATGCGGATTCTTCTCCAAGCTCTCGCCGGGTCGCATCTCGAATCGCGAGGTGAAAAGGGTCCAGGGTGGTCAGGGCTGGTCGGGGCCGGCCCGGGGGCCGTTCCGCAGCCGTTCCGGGCCAGAGTAGTCGACATCGATCGCAATGCCGCTCGCGCCGCGCCACCGCCGCGCGTTCGGTGCGCGGTCTCACGCGGGGAGGTTCGCATTCGATGCGACCCGAGAGGTCCGCGAGAATGGGCGGAAGGATAGGCTGGGCGCGCTGGAGCGTCGCCGTCCTCGTGCTCGCCGCGCTCGCGACCGCGTCGGTTCGAAGCACCGCGGCGGACGACGGGCCGACCGCCGACAGCGAGCAGTTCGAGCCGGCGCGGCCCGGGATCGTGCAGCGCCTCGAGACGGCACGCGCGGCGCTTCGGGGCGTCGATGCGGCGTGGAGCGACGCCGAGGCCCGTCGCGAAGCGCGGACTCGCCTGCGAAACCTGGTCGATCTGCTCGAGGCCCAGCGCGCACTCGCGGCGGCAGAGACCGACGCCGAAGTCGCCACGGGCGCCGACGATTCGTCGAGCGTGGCGGACGCAGTGTCGGTCGAGCGCTTGAACGCGCTGCTCGACTCGAGGGAACGACTCGAGCGTCGCCTCGCCGCGAGCGAGGCGACGCTCGAGATGCGGCGGGGCGCGCTCGACGACGCGCGCGCGGCGTTCGACGAGGCCGAACGTGTCCGGCGTCGTGCCAAGCTCGACCTCGAGCAGGCCGGCCCGGCGGAACGCGCGGCGGCCACGACCCGACATCGCCTCGAGGTCCTCCGCAGTCGCGTCGCCCAGGAGACCGTCGCGCTCCGTCGACTCGAGCTCGAGCGCGCTCTGGCCGACGAATCGTCGATGGCGGCGGTGGCCGCGCTCGATGCGCGGATCGAGGCGCTTCGCGAACGACTCGCGCAGGCACCAGCCAGGACCGAGCGCGAGGCCGCGGACCCACGTGACCTGGAACGCATGGCGGCGCTGCGACGCGCCAGAGAAGAAGCCGAGCGAAGACTCGCCAGCCTGTCCGTTCGCGTCGCGGCCGAGCGCGATCGCTATTCGCGCGCGCCGACGCCGGATCCGACACTCCTCGCCGAGCTCGAGCTCATGATGGCGCGCCAGGGCGCCCTCGAGGACGAGATCGAGTCGCTCTCGGCCGAGCTCGAACAGATCGAGGCCGGAACGGCGATCTGGCAGACTTGGCATGCCGTGCTTCGGGGCGACCGCGAGCGGGCCGCTTCCTTCGAGGCCGATGCAGCCGAGCGGATTGCGGCGCTCCGCCAGAGCGAGGCCCAGATTCTCGCTACGACGACTGCGCTCGGCGATCGGCTCAGCCAGGTCGAGGCCCGCCTCGCCGATCCCGCGACGCCGCCGCGGATTCGAGACGACCTAGCCGAGCACGCGAAGGATCTCTCGCGCCTGCAGGCCTCGCGTCGCTCCCGATCGGAAGCGCTCGCGGCCGAGCGGCGGCTGCGCGAGCGCGTCCTCGCGGATGCCCGGCGTGCGACGGGTCATGTCGATCTCGCGTCGGAGCTTCGCCGCGGGGCCGAGTCGGTGCGTAGGCTGTGGTCGTTCGAGCTCGCCTCCGTCGACGACGCGCCGATCACCGTCGGGTCCTTGGTGCTCGCCGTCGTGCTGCTGGCACTCGGCTCCTGGATTTCACGTCGAGCGGCCCGCTCCGTGCGCAGCGTCGCGGAACGGCGCTTCAAGCTCGACCCGGGCGCGGCGAACGCCCTGCAGACGCTGTCGTTCTACCTGTTGATCGTCGGCTTCGGTCTGCTCGCCCTGCGTGCCATCCACTTTCCGCTGACCGCGTTCACGGTGCTCGGCGGCGCGCTCGCGATCGGTGTCGGCTTCGGCAGCCAGAACGTGATGAACAACTTCATCAGCGGCCTGATCCTGATGCTCGAGCGACCCGTGCGCGCCCACGACGTCGTCGAGATCGACGGCAATCACGGCACGATCGAACGCATCGGCGCACGAAGCACCCAGATTCGCGCGACGGACGGGCGCCATATCGTCGTGCCGAACAGCTTCTTTCTCGAGAGCAACGTCGTGAACTGGACGCTCTCGGACGACCTGATCCGGACGCGGGTCGCTGTCGGGGTCGCCTACGGCTCGCCGACGCGACTCGTCGAGGAGCTGATCGAGCGTGTCGTGCGCGAGGAGTCGGAGATCCTCGACGAGCCGAAGCCGATCCTCCTCTTCGGCGACTTCGGCGACAATGCGCTGGTCTTCGAGGTCTATTTCTGGGTGACGGCGCGGGGACCGATGGCGCTGCGGCGCGTCGAGAGTCGCGTTCGATTCAGGATCGACGATTTCTTTCGCGAGAACGACATCGTGATCGCGTTTCCCCAGCGCGACGTCCATTTCGACTCGGCCCACCCGATCGAGGTACGGGTCAGGCAGGGGGAAGAGGACTAGCGTCGCTGCCACGACGGCGGCGGATCGATCGCGTCGGTTGCGTCGGCCGTGCAGTCAGCGCGCCGCGATCTCGGCTTCGTTCACCCGACCCGGCACGCGGATCCGCTCGACGAGCGCGCGAACCTCGGCGGAGGGGGGCTTCGTGAGTCGACTCACCCCGAGCGCGACGATGAAGTTGAGCAGAGCGCCCAGACTGCCGATGCCCTCGGGCGAGATGCCGAAGAGCCAGTTCTCGGGAACGTCGTCGGCGAACGGGGCGAGAAAGACGCCCTTGAAGTAGACGATGTAGCCGACCGTGAAGGTGAGGCCCGCGAGCATTCCGGCGATCGCGCCTTCCTTGTTGACGCGCAGCGAGAAGATACCGAGCAGCGTGACGGGGAAGAGCGAGGCCGCGGCGAGGCCGAAGGCGAGGGCGACGACCTGGGCGACGAAGCCGGGCGGCTCGTAGCCGAGGTAGCCGGCGAAGAGGATCGCGACGGCGGCGGAGATGCGCCCGGCCCGGAGCTCGGATCGTTCGTCGATCCGGCGCGCGAAGACGCCCTTCAGCAGATCGTGGGAGACGGCGGCGGAGATCACCAACAGCAGCCCCGCTGCGGTCGAGAGCGCCGCGGCGATTCCGCCCGCGGCGACCAGCGCGATCACCCAGTCGGGCAGGCCCGCGATCTCGGGGTTGGCCAGCACGATGATGTCGCGGTCGACGCGGAGCTCGTTCCCGCGCCAGCCGAGCTCGGCCGCGCGCGTCGCGAAGGCGGCGTTCGTGTCGTCGTAGTACTGGATCCGGCCGTCTTCGTTCGCGTCTTCGAAGCCGAGCAGGCCGGTCTCCTCCCAGGTGCGAAACCACTCGGGCCGCTCTTCGTAGCGGAGGTTGCCGGACGGTTGGCCGACCGGGCCGATCTGGATCGTCTGGGTCAGATTCAGTCGCGCCAGCGCACCGACCGCGGGGGCCGTCGTGTAGAGGAGCGCGATGAAGAGCAGTGCCCAGCCTGCCGACAGTCGCGCATCGCGCACGCGCGGCACGGTGAAGAAGCGCACGATCACGTGCGGCAGCCCCGCCGTCCCGAGCATCAGAGCGAGCGTGATGAAGAAGACGTCGATCCGGCTCTTCGTGCCGGTCGTATAGGCGGCAAAGCCGAGCTCCTGGACGACGCGATCGAGGGTCGCCAGAAGCGGGACGCCGGCTTCGGCCGTCCCGCCGACGACCTCGCGGCCGAAGGCCAGCTGCGGAATCGGGCTGCCCGTCACCTGCAGCGAGATGAAGACGGCGGGAACGGTATAGGCGAAGATCAGGACACAATATTGTGCCACCTGGGTATAGGTGATGCCCTTCATCCCGCCGAGCACGGCGTAGACGAAGACGACCGCCATACCGATCGCCAATCCGACCGAGATGTCGACGTTCAGGAAGCGGGAGAAGACGATTCCCACGCCGCGCATCTGACCCGCGACGTAGGTGAACGAGATCACGATCAGACACAGGACGGCGACGACACGCGCGGTCTGGGAGTCGTAGCGATCGCCGATGAACTCCGGGACCGTGAACTTGCCGAATTTGCGCAGGTAGGGAGCGAGCAGCAGCGCGAGCAGGACGTAGCCCCCCGTCCAGCCCATCAGGTAGACCGAGCCGTCGTAGCCGAGAAAGGCGATCAGACCCGCCATCGAGATGAACGAGGCCGCCGACATCCAATCCGCGGCGGTCGCCAGCCCGTTCGCGATCGGATGAACGTGGCCACCCGCGACATAGAAGTCGTCGGTCGTGCCCGCACGCGAGCCGATCGCGATCGCGATGTAGAGCACGAACGTCGCGCCGACGACGAGATAGGTCAGAGTCTGGAGTTCCAAGGCGCTTCCCGTCGTCCGCCCGCGGCTATCGGGTCTCGGCGTCGTTCGCTTCGTATTCCTCGACGCCATGGGCATGATCGATCGCCGCCATGCGCCAGGCGTAGAAGAAGATGAGTGCGACGAAGACGTAGATACTGCCCTGTTGCGCGAACCAGAATCCGAGCGGGACGCCGCTCCATTCGAATCGGTTCAGCCAATCGAGTCCGAGGATGCCGAAGCCGAACGAGACGACGAACCAGATCGTGAGACAGAGGCCGACCAGACGCAGGTTGTCCTGCCAGTAGCTGCGTTTACTCATCGTGCGCGATCGATCCTCCGCGGATTTCGGCTCGCGTCGTGGCGCGGCCAGGTGCCGTGCCGTGAAGGGGCGGCCGCCGAGCGGGTGCCCCTTCCGAGCGACAGGTCGGGAGTCCAGCGGATCGAGCACGGCGCGGCAACCCCGCCCGTTCGTCGGGCTGCGGCTCGGCGCGCGTGCGGAGGCGGGTCGACATCGCGCGATTTCGACTCTGGCTCGGGGATCGGAATGCCGAAACGACTACACTCGGCGCGTCCCGATCGACGCCGCGCATCGGAACCCGACCCCGTCCGAATCGACCCGGAGCCCCGCATGTCCGAGCCCGTCTCGTTCAATCCCTTCGCCTACGAGATGCACGAAGACCCCTACCCGACCTACGCGCGGTTGCGCGAGGAAGCGCCCTGCTACCACAACGAGGAGATGGGCTTCTGGGCCCTGTCGCGCTTCGACGACGTGCTCGAGGGCTATCGCGATTGGGAGCGATTCACGTCGACCCGGGGCGTCGCGCTCGAGGAGGTCGGTACGGCGAGCGCACCTTCGATGATCGGTATGGATCCGCCGATCCAGACGAAGCTCCGCAAGCTGATCGTTCGCGCTTTCAATCCCAGACGCGTCGGCGCCCTCGAGCCGCGCGTGCGTGCGCTCACGACGCGTTTTCTCGACGACCTGATCGAGGAGGGCGAGTGCGATCTGATCGCCCGCTTCGCGGCCCTGCTGCCCTCGGACGTGATCTCGACGCTCTTGGGTGCGCCCGCCGAGGACCATCGCGATCTACGCCTCTGGACCGAGACCTTGATGCATCGCGAGGACGGCGTCTCGACCATCCCCGAGGCGGCGAACGTCGCGTCGAAGCAGCTGCTCGACTATTTCGGGCGATTGATCGTGGCCAAGCGCGATCGACCGACCGACGATCTCGTCTCGGGACTGGTCGCCGCCGAGCTCGACGGGCGTCGCCTCGACGACCGAGAGATCCTCGGCTTCTGCTTCCTGCTGATCTCGGGCGGCAACGAGACGACCGAGAAGCTGATCGCGAATACCGTCCATCAGCTGGCGCGCCATCCCGACCAGCGGGCCCGCCTCGTGGCCGATCCGAGCCGGATCCCCGCCGCGATCGAAGAGTCGCTCCGCTTCCGTAGTCCGACCCAGTACATGGTCCGCGCGACGACCCGACGGGTCGAGCGCCACGGCCGCACGATCCCCGCGAACGAGCGCGTCGTCCTGCTGATCGGCGCCGCGAACCACGACCCGCGCCGCTTCGACGAGCCCGGACGCTTCGACGTCGATCGCCGTATCACACAGCACCTGGCCTTCGGCTTCGGCGTGCATTTTTGTCTGGGCGCACGACTCGCGCGACTCGAAGCGCGCGTCGCCATGGAGGAGATCCTCCGGCGCCTGCCCGACTACGAGGTCGACGAAGCCGGGGTGAGCGTGGTGCACGCGGGGAACGTGGCGGGGCTGGCGACGTTGCCGATTCGGTTCACGCCGGGACGGGCCCGCGACCCTTCGGCTCGGGGGAGCAATTGGTGAACGGTCGTTGGCTTGGGGTCCTGGGCGCCGTGCTCCTGGGAGGGGGATTCCTGCTCGGACGGGCCGTGGGTCCGGCACCGATGTCCTTTCCCGAATCGGCCCAGGGTCTCAGCGCAGCCGAGATGGAAACGAGCGTGCTCGACGCGCTCGCCGAGCCTCGTTCGTTCGTGCGAGCGAGCCGACTGACTCGACTCTTCGAAGGACTCACGGTCGACAACGCCGTCGGGGCCGGCCGCGCAGTCGCGACACGCGCCGCCCGTTGGGATCCCGTCGACCTCCAGGTCTACCTCGGGGCTCGCATGCTCCTCGATCCCGACCGCGCGGTCGAGGAGGTCCTGGCCTGGCCGACACGCGCCCGCCGCGAGATCGGACTCAAGATCGCGCTTCGGGAGTGGGCGGCGAGCGGTCGACGACTCGAGGCGGTCGACTTCGTCCAGACCTCGCTCGATCCACAGCTTCGCGGCCTCGTGGCCGGGCCGCTCGTGCGGGGCTGGGCGTTGTCCGGCGATTTCGAGGGCGCGCTCGACCTGGCGCGTCGATTGTCGCGACTCGAAGGACGCCTCGACGTCGTCGATGGTCTCGCTCGAGGCGTGCTGCACGTTGGCGGGACGGCCGCCGCGCTCGACCTGGTCCGAGAGGCGGACCCCGAGCTCGGCGAGGCCTTCCTGGTGCGGCTCCATCGCGCGACGTTCCACCTCGTCGCACGCGAGGATCCCGAGGTGGCGGCTGCCTTCTACCAGGAGTCGTTGGCTGCCGCCGCGTCGCCCCCGGTCTGGCTCGAGGGGATGCTCGACCGATTGGCCGAGATCTGGCGAAACGAAGACTCTGCGGGGGCGGTCGACTGGCTGCTGGCGCTTCCGAGAAGCGAAGAGCGCGATCGGGTGCTCGGTGAGACGATGGCGGATTGGGGAATTCGCGACTTCGACGAGACCTGGACCTGGTTCCGGAACGAACGGGGGCCTTTCGAGGGAACGGATACCGTCGTCGCCGATGATGCTGTGTTGCTCGCGGCCCTGCTGCCGAAGATGGCGCGAACGCGACCCGAGCAGGCGGCAGCCTGGGTCGTTCGGCTCGAGCCGGGTCCCATCCGAGACGCGATGCTCATACGCGTCGCGAGGTTCTGGGCCGCTTCCGATCTTCGCGCTGCCCGTCGCTGGATCGCTCGGCTCGACGGACCCGAGTCGCTGCGCGAGCGGATCCGAGCCCTCGTCGAAGCCGAAGGGCAGACGTCTGGCCCAGAGACCTCTGGCCCAGAATAGAGAGACCCCCGTCGCATTTCGCGGCGGGGGTCTCCTGTTCTTGCGCCGGCTCGTGGCTCGCCGGGGCGGATCGCCCGAGGCAGCCGATCGAGCCGCTCGAGCTCAGTCCTTCCGACGGAGTCCGAGGGCGCCGAGCAGTCCGAGGCCCGCGACGAGGGCCACAGTCGCGCCCGGCTCGGGCGTGAACTTGAGGTCCATGCCGGCCATCTGCGTGTTCATCTGCAGAACGGTCGAGCCACCCGCGCCCGCGCTCGTGCGCTTCGTGTAGGAGCCCGCGACGAGTCCCACGTTGCGGCCGCCCATGGCCGTCGCCGAGTCGTAGCCCATGCCCGTCTGGGTGAGCGTTCGAACCACACCCTGGCGCGGGCCGGTACGGACGACCGAGATCGTGCCGGTCGTCCAGGCGAACATGAACTTCGTCGAGTTCGCCGACGGCAGTGCGCCGAAGGTGCCGCCCTCGTTGTCGAAGTCGCCCTGGATCAGATTGCAGGTCTCGTTCTCGGGCGGATCCTGCTCACAGGGCGTGCCCTTGATCCCCGGGTTCGTGATGAAATTCGGGTTGACGCCGAGGATGCCCGGTCCGAAGGCCTTGATCCGGCCGGCATCCTGTCCACCCGTGACCGTGTAGTTCCAGCCAGCGGCATTCCGGACGTTGAAGCCCGGGATGTCGTCGCCGACCGGGTTGGTCGCGAGCACCGGGGCAAATGCCGAGGGAAAGCCACCCTCGATCTGTGGATTGTCGAGATAGAGGCGGCCCCCTCCGTCGAGCAGGATCGTCATCGTGCCGGTGAAGCCCATGCCGTTCTGCGCGTTTGCGTTCGAGTAGTTCATCGAGAGCAAATCCGCGCCGAAGGCGTCCGTGATGGTGGTGGTCAGGGCCTCGCGGTAGTCGTAGTTCGCGTCCATCGTCGTGAGACCGTTGTTCTGGCCATGTGCCACACGGTTCGCGGCGCTGAACGAGCGCAGCGCCAAAACGCGGGTGTCCGGCGGCGGCACGTAGGTCGGGTTCTCGTTGCTGTTGCCGGGCTGGCCCGTAAAGCGGTCGATCCCGTTGTTCTTCGTGCGCGAGGTCCAGGGCATGGCGGCCGTGAACGTCGTGTCGAGCTGGACGACGGTATTGTTCAGCACCTGACCGACCTGCACACCGAGGCGCTGGGAGAACGCGAGCGGCGGCATCGTGAACGAGCCACCGACGGCGAGATCGCCGTCCATGAGACGCGCGGCGCGGTTGCCGACTCGCGGGTAGCTGAAGATGAAGGGCTCGGTGTTCGGATCGTCGCCGGGCTCGAGGTCGCGCTTCGCGACGCAGCGGGCTTCGGCGGGATCACAGGGGACGAGCGGCGGATTCTGGGGAATCTGAACGACGATCCCGTTCGACTCACTGTACTGACCAGCCATACCGACGGTCTGGCCGTGTGCGATGGAGGCGCCCATCGCGACTGCCGCGATCACAATGCCTACTCGCAATGATTGAAACATTCAGGACTCCTTCGTATCAGCCATCGTGGCTGAGGACTCAAGCGGAGGCAGGGGCTTCGGGTCGAGGAGAGAGAGCCAGTCCCAGAACAGGGTTCGAGGGAATCGGCTCTTCTTGCGCTTCTTGCGCCCGTCGCTCCTCGCCGGTCTTCACCACCTGCGTTCAGTTGGCTGCCGCGTACCCTATCATGGGCGGCTCCGAGTGTGGGAGGAATTCGAAGCATATCTCCCTCGAGGACGGGGATCCCAGCGGGGCATGCAACGCCATTGATTCTGAGAGGCAATCAGGCTCGAGAGCGCGTGGTCCGGATTGTGCTCGGCGTCACCAACGCCAGGCGCCTCGCTCGGAACGAATCGTATAGCGGAATCAACGGATGCCCCAAGTACAGGTGCACGAGCGTCCCGTGGTCCACGCGAGGTGGCGTCGGCTCGTCGTCACGGACTCAGCTCGGTGGTTCGCGATGCCGATAGCGACCGAATCAGGAGGTTCTTTCGAGACATGTCAGCCATCGTCGACCGGAGAGGGAGCTGCTTCCGACGCACGTCCCGCTCTCGCTTCTGGCCGCACCTCCTTTCGATAGGGCTGATGGCCGGTCTCCTCTCGGGCTGTGATGGAGCTGCGCCCGAGGACGAGAGCGAGGTAGAGAGGCCCGCGGTCGCCGATGCGGCGCGGCTTCCCTCCCTGGCACCCGAACCGCTCGCGGCGGACGCTTCCCTGCGCGAGATGCTCCAGCATCCCGACGCACTCGAACGGGCGACGCGGGTCGCTCGATTCCTGCGCGACGCCGAGCCCGACGACCTCGAAGACCTCCGCTACGCATTCGAGACGGCGGCCCTCGACGCCGGCGATATCGAGTACGCGCTCTTCGGTCACTGGTGGGCTCGATTCGATCCAGAGGCGGCCTACGAGTTCGCGGACTCGCAGATCCGGATGGAGCAACCGCGGGTCGTCTCGGAGATCCTGCGCACTTGGGCACGGATCGACCCGCAAGGCCTCGTCGAGAGCCGTGTGATCGAGCGCTCGGGGCTGTTGATGCCCGGCTTCGGTCCGGGTCTCTACGACCCGGCGGTCGTCGGTTGGTTCCAGTCGGGCGAGCCGGGGCTCAGCGACTTCATCCTGGCCATCCAGGACTCCGAGGCGCGCGCGATCGCACTCAAGGCCTGGGTCCGAATGCGCGTGCTGCGCGATGGCGATGTCACCACCTTGGAGTGGACGCAGAGCGCTCCCTATCACGCCAGCATCAAGCGCCAGCTGCTGGCGGGCGCCCTCAGCATCATCGCCCATCAGAATCCGAAGCTCGCCATCCAGTGGCTCGATAAGGCGGAGGCGGACGGCATCGACGTAGGGACGTTCATGGCCCGGGTCGCCAATGCCTGGGCACACCACGAGCCGCGGGCCGCGCTCGACTGGGTACTCTCGTTCTCCGACGGACCGGAGCGATTCCGAGCGATTCGTCGCGTGGCGCAGAAATGGACGCGGCGGGATCCGCAGGGCATGCTCGAGTGGGTCGCAAAACATGCGGAGACGGGTGATCGCGTGGCGCTTGCGACGATCGCGCGCCGCGGCATCCAGGCGTTCGTCGAGCAGAACGACTACCGGGTCGACTGGCCGGATCTCATGACCCGGGCATCGATCCTCGGGAAGACCAACGAGCGGGACATCGTCATGAAGTGGGTGCTTCAGCGCTGGTATGTTGCAGACCCGGCGGACGCACGGGCCTGGGCGGAGCAGAACGTGTACGAGCTCCCCGGTCCCGTCCTCGAAGGCGCGACGCGACTTCCCGATGCGGAGCGCGAGAAGGTCGAGGTCGCACTCGGTCGGTCGAGCGCCGAGGGCTAGCCCGCTTCCTCGTTCGTTTTCGGTGCGACGCTTCCTGCGGGACCGCGACTCGGCGTTGGCTCGCCGAGGGATGCCAGCAGGCGGAGGGCCGCGTCGCCCCCGCCGAAGCGGAGCGCGCGCCGCCCGAGCTCGATTCGACGCCCCTTCGCGGCAGGATCGTTCTCGAGCACACGCGCCAGCTCGAGTGCCGCGCGCTCGTCGTAGGGATTCTGGCTGCCCAGGTAGGCTTCCAGGGTCGCGGTCGCTTCGGCCACGCGGGAGGTCCGCTCGAGCAGGCGGGCCCTACCGAGGGTGGCTTGCCAGTGGTTCGGCGTGTCTTCCAGGATCGCCTCGTACTGGTCGAGTGCGGCTCGTTCCTCTGCCCGTTGGACCTTCAGGTCGGCGAGGCTGGCGAGTGCGTCGGCGTCGTTGGGTCGGAGCGCGATGAACTCGCGCAGCAGCGTCTCGGCCTCGTCGAGCTCCTGGCCCGCCCGGACGAGCGCCCGACCCAGGGCGAGCTGCACGAGTGGCTGGGGGCCGAGGTCCTCCTGGCCGCGGCGGGCGACCGCGACGGCCTCCGAGACGGTCTCGTCCTGATGGAGCAGGACCTCGACCCGCGCGCGCAGGAAGAGCTGCTTCGTAGCCGGCTCGACGCTCTCTTCGAGCTTGGCGAGGATCTCTTGTGCTTCACGCGGTCCGCTTCGCAGCCGTAGCCCTCGCGAGAGGGACTCGACCGCGCGTTGGCGTAGCTCGCCGAGCGGGATCTCGGCGTTCGGCGGAATCGACAGGTCGGGCTCGTTTCCGAGGCGTGCCTGGATCTCGATCGCCAGCAGCTTCATCTCGATCGACGGGGTCGATCGCTTCTTGGGCGAGATGAAGCGGTGGATCGCGTTGGCGTTGCGTACCCGTCCCTCCGCGAGATGCAGACGGATCAGACGTTCGCGCGCGGCGGAGAGCGAAGGATCGGAACGCATCGCCTGTCGGTATTCTTCGACCGCCCGGTCGAAATCGCCGAGCCCCTCCGCCGATCGGGCCAGGTAGTAGCGGATCGGTGCGTTGTTGGGCCAGATCAACGCCGCGCGGTCGAGCTCTTCGATCGCCTCGGCGTATTCGCCGCGCTCGAACGCCACCCTTCCGCGGAGCATTGGACCATGGACCTCGACCGGCGTTCGCTCCGCGATCTCGATCGCCTCGTCGTAGCGTTCGGCCAGGATCAAGGCGTCGCCATACCGAAATAGAAAGGCAGGCGATGCCTGGTCCCCGAGCAGGGCAATCGCCTCGTCGTACGCCTCGACTCCCTCCCCGATACGCTCCCGCTCGAGCAGGAAGCCCCCCAGCTCGACCCAGAGCTTCGAGGCCCGGATCGGATCTGCGGGCTCACCCTCCAGCGTGGCGGCCAGGGCCGTGCGCAGCACTGCCTCGGCCTCCCCGGGCTGTCCAATCGCGGCAAGGTGCTTGACGAGGGCGCTGCGCAAGCTGGCGCTCGCCGGATCCGCCTCGTGTGCATTCTTCAGGGCTTCGAGCACGGCGTCGAAACGGCCCGAGGCAGAGTAGGTCGAGATCGCCTCGTTGAGCAGGTCGGGGTTGGCTGGATGGTCGGCGAGACACGCATCGGCGACCCGCCCCGCTTCGTCGAGCTCTCCGGCTTCGCGCTTGAAGCTGACCCGGACCGCGCACCAATAGCTGCTGCGCAGATCGGATTCCGCGTCGCTCATCCCATTCTCGACGCCACCGTCGCCGCTCGCTTCCCCTTCGTCCCGCTTCGCGCGTGGACGATCGCCGTCCGCGATGACGACCTCCGCAGCGGTCGCTTCGTCGTCCCCATCCCCATCCCCATCCCCGTCCCCGTCCTCGGCGTTGCCGTCGCCGTCGCCGTCGAGGAGATCACCGGCTGTGATGCCGGCTGCCCGGATGATCTCGTACGCTTCATCCGGCTCCTTCAATCCCAGCAGGGCGACGGCCTTCAGGCGAATCGCTTCCTCGTTGTCCGGGAAATCATCGAGGATCTCCTCGATGTGCTCGAGGGCGCGCTCGTAGAGGCGCCGCGTATTCAGGAGGACACGCGCTTCGAGCAGGCGGGCCGGCAGGTCCTCTTCGTGGGCGTCGGGTCGCTCCGCCCGCAGGCGCTCGAGGACCTCGAGCGCGACATCGTAGTTGCCGGCGTTGTTCGCGTCGAAGGCGAGCTGGTGGCTCGCGAAGACCACCCAATCGGGATCCTTCGCCGCTTCGTCGAGCGCCCAGAAGGCCCGGCCCGGGTGGCCCATGAGAGAGAGCGCCCGTCCGTAGCGATAGAGCACTTCGCCGTCACGCACGCCGTCGTCGATCATCTCGGCGAGCAGCTCGATCGATTCGTCGATCTCGCCCCGGTTCTGAATCGCACGCACTTCCGCCAGCCGCTCGTCGACGGACTTCGAGCATCCACCGAGCGTGAACGCGAGTAGACCGCAGACGAGTAGACCGCAGACGGGAGGTGGCGCAGGCGGGAAGGAGCGGGGGCGCGGACGAATCCTGTGGAGGTCGAGGCGCATCGGCTCGCGACGATAGCAGAGTCCGATCGTCGCCCGGACACGACGCATATCCGGAGCGCGTTTCAACCGGTCGGTTCGCTCTCGAAGACGATCGGCTTCCTCGCACGACCGGAATTCGATAGGCTCCGCCGCCATGGCCAGCGAGTTCTCTGTTCGTCCCTGGCTGATCGCGTCGGTGGCGATCGCTGCGATCGCGCTCTACGCCTACATGACGGTCGAGATCCGGGCCGTTCCAGGGCGATCGCGTCCGGAGGGAACGGCGGCCGATATCGCGGCTCTGGCCGATCGCGACGATACGAACATCATCTTCATCCTGATCGACACGTTGCGCGCCGAGCGCATGAGTGCCTACGGATACGAGCGCGAGACGACCCCCTTCCTCGACGAGCTCGCGTCCACCGGAATCCGCTTTCGTCATCATATCGCGCAGTCTTCGTGGACGAAGTCCTCGATGGCCTCGCTCTGGACGGCGCTGAATCCGATTCGCGCGGGCGTCACGAAATTCAATCATGCGGTCTCGCCCGAGGTCGAGATGCCGGCCGAGATCCTCGCTCGGGCTGGCTTCAAGAACGTGGGCGTCTACCGAAACGGATGGGTGCACGGCTATTTCGGCTTCGATCAGGGCTTCGAGAAGTACTATCGACCGCTCGGCTCGCGCGTGAAGGCTGCCGTGCGCCGCGAACGCCCGAATGCGCACGCCTACGGGTCGGACGAGCATCTTCTCCAGGATGCGGTCGAGTTCCTCCGGATCCACGGCGCGTCGAGCCGTTGGTTCCTCTACCTGCACCTGATGGATCTGCACGAGTACACCTACGACGACGAGTCGGCACTCTTCGGAAGCACGATCTCCGATCTCTACGACAACTCATTGCGTCGCACCGACTGGGTCGTGTCGACGCTCTACGACCATCTCGGCGAGCGGGGTCTGCTCGACGAGACGATCGTCGTCATCCTCTCGGACCATGGAGAGGCATTTGGAGAGCGCGGCTTCGAGGGCCACGCCCGCGAGGTCTTTCCCGAGACGACGGAGACGCCGCTCATCATCTCGCTTCCGGTAGCGATACCCGGCGGGGTCGTCGTCGATCAGCGAACCGCGAACGTCGATGTCTGGCCCACGCTGCTCGACCTGATCGGTCTCTACGAGGCGCCGGACGGGCGCGGATCCGACGGTCGATCGAGGCGGGACGCGATCCTCGCCGCGGCGACGGGTCGGGCAGTACCGGCCGAGGCCGAAGACGTGTCGGTGGCGTATCTGGACGAGAACTGGGGGCAGCCCGGCGCGGCGCGGGTGCATGCGATCTCCGTGCTCGATGGGGGCTATCGCTACGTCGCGGGCCGCGATCACACGGGGCGTCGCTTCGAGGTCCTGCTCGCGTCCGACGGCGGCCAGCCGGGCGACCTGAGCGCCGAGCATCCCGAGGTCATGGCGTCGCTTCGCGAGCGGGCGCGACGCGAGGTCGAGCAGACGCCGATCCACGCGACCGAGACCTTCGAGCTCGACGAGATGCAGCTCGATCAGCTTCGCGCTCTGGGCTACGAGCTGCCCTGATCGTGGGCGACTCGGCTACCAGTTGAAGCGCACCTCGGCTCCACACATCCGAGGATCGGCGACGAAGTTCAGCAGCTGGTCGTTGAAGGTGGAGACATCGACCGAGAAGTTGAGGAAGCGTTCGTCGGTCACGTTGCGGCACCAGCCCGCCAGGTTGAGCCCGGATTCTCCGGGCGGCTCCCAAGACAATCGCACGTTGTGCAGGATGAACGCCCGGTTGCCCACGAGATAGGGGCTCCAGCGACTGTTGCCCTGGGTATCGACCTCGCCCCGGCCACGATTCGGGTCGAAGGGGACGTCGTCGGACCAGGTGAAATCGTATTGCGGGGTGAGCCTCCCCAGTCGGCCGAGATCGAAGGCCCAGGTGAAGATCCCCGTCAGCTGTAGATTCGGCGCGCTGATCAGCGGATTGCCCGAGTAGTCGATCACGACGTTGATCGCTGCGCCGCCGAAGATCCGCTGCTCGTTGTTCGTGAACTCGATGTAGCTGGTCTCGAGCCAGCCGCCCCGCAGGTTGATCTTGAGTCCCTCGATCGCCTCGGGCACGTAGCCCTCGAGCGGGGAGATCGAGACCTCGAGCTCGGCACCGTAGTTGCGCGCCTTTCTCGCGTTCTGGATCGCCCGGAACACGCCTGTCGAGTCCGTCGTGAGTCGGAAGACCTGGTAGTTCTTGTAGTTGTAGTAGAAGAGGTTGGCGTTTCCCGAGATCCGGCTCGCCCAGGCGGTGAACTCGAGGCCCCACTCGAAGGCGTCGATGCTCTCCGGGTCGGCGAAGCCCTCGCCGGGATTGCGCGCCGCCTGGGCGCGGCTCGGATTGAAGTGGCCCGCTTTGAAGCCGCGGCTGTATTTCATGTAGGTCGCGAGGTCTTCCGTGAAGTCGTAGCGGACCTCGGCGAAGCCGGTGAACGCGTCCCAGGTGCGCTGGTTGCGCGAGCGGAACAGGCGCGCCGTATTGGAGGATTGGCCGGGCGGCGGGGGGAGCGTGGAGGTGGTCGACGAGAAGACCTCGAAGTCCTTGCGCTCCCAGTTGTAGCGCACGCCTGCAGCGAGCTCGAAATTCTCCAGGAACTCGTAGCGGCCCTCGACGAAGACGCCCCAGCTGTAGATCTCCTGCTGGAACTGGTTGACGCGAATATCGTCGAAGACGAATTGAATGTCGTTCGATTCGACCTGCTCGTGCATCGTATAGAGGCCGGTCGACCACTCGAGCGGCAGATCGCCGATCTGGTCGCCGCTCACCTTGATGTCCCCGTAGAGCTCCCAGGCCTGGTCGTTCGATGTCGCGGGGAAGAGGACGTTGGGCGACAGGTCGGTATCGCGGCGCTCCGACTTCTTGTAGTCGACGAACCCGCCCTGGACCTTCACGTCGATCGTGTCGAAGTCCAGCAATGCGGTCATCGACGCGACGTTCGTGTCGAGGATCAGGCGGCCCGGTCGGTCGAGATTGCCGAAATAGGGCTTCTGATCGAGGGGATCCTTCAGCAGCTCCTTGCCGAGCTGAGAGCGGGCGAGCAGGTCGTATTCCCGGCTTCGCAAGCCCGGCCGCGTCTGCTGGAAGTAGCGCTTCCATTCCGCCTCGCGCGTTGCGTTCTCGGGGTCGCGATAGCCGAAGCGGTCGACGCCGCCGAGGATGATGTTGTTGCCGCCAAAGGTCGTGCCGATGTGCTGACCGGCCGTCGAGTCGCGGTTGAGGCGCGAGATCTCGGCGCGCAGGTTGAGGTCGAGGGGCGTATCCGGCGGCACGAAGCGGATCTGGCCGCGGAACCCGAAGTCGTCGACCTCGCCGATATACCTCGGCAGGAAGGGCGTGACCGTGCTGACCGCGTTTCGGCTCACCTGC
Source organism: Myxococcota bacterium (assembly GCA_965223565.1). Classification (GTDB taxonomy): domain Bacteria; phylum Myxococcota_A; class UBA9160; order UBA9160; family UBA4427; genus UBA4427. The sequence goes on from CBDCWV010000018.1 coordinate 774,009, forward strand.
TCGCCACAGAGACCCGCGTAGGGCGCGTTCGCGCCGGGCTGCTGAATCGGGCGATCGGCGAAGGGCGTTCGGTTCGCGCAGCCGTTCTCCCAGAACGGATTCTCGTGGCTGTAGCGCGCCGAGAGTCGGGTCGAGATCCAGTCCTCGAAGATCGGTGCGCTGACCGCCGTCTCGAAGTCGTAGCGGTTGGCATCCCGCGCATCGACCGAGACCAGGCGCGCGAGCGTCACTTTGGCGAACCCCGAGAACTCGGCCTGGGGCTTGGTGGCTTGTACGAGGAAGGCGCCGGCCGACGCGTTCCGATAGTTGCCCGATCCCTGGGGCCCCTTCAAGACGGACAGTTCGCCGATATCGAAGAGGCCGACGAGCTGCGTCGCGGAGGGATTGCGCGGCACGCCGTCCTGGAAGATCGGGACCGAGCTCGATGCATTCGCGCCGAAATCCTGGAGCCCGACGCCGCGAACGAAGAAGGACGCGTTGGTCGCGTTCTGGGAGCGGATCTCGAGGTTGGGTACGTAGGCGGCGATGTCGCTCAGGTCCTCGACACCGATCGCCTCAAGCTCGCTCGTGTCGAAGGCGATCGCGGAGGTGCTCGTCGGCGCGAGGAGCGCTGCGGTTCCGGACCCAGTCACGATCATCTCTTCGACGCCCGCGAAGGGATCGACCTCGGCTGTCTGCTGGGCGAGGGCCGCATGGGCCGCGAGCACGATCGTGAGTAGCAGCGAGAGACGACGCCCGACGCTGCGCACACTCGCGGTGACCTGCCGCGTCGTCGACGCACGTCGACGCCCAATGGACGCGCGCCGCGACGGCGGGCGCGACCCCACGGATCGTTGCGAGTCAGGCATGGACATCTGGCAAGTTCGAATCGAACACATCATCCGTACTTGTGGAAAAGACGCCGAATCCACCCGGCGAACTCTACTCGATCTCCGCTGGAACACCGAGCCCGACCGGAGGTCGAGCATATAGAAGATCGACGCGATCGATCGATGCGAGGGAAGGGAGAGGACCGCGATCTGACGAGCCGTTGGGCGGCGACGAAAGCGGCGTCGCATCGGAGCGCTCGACTTGCGGAATCTCCGCCCGGTCGCTCCGCCGAGCCCAGCGATCCCGACCGCCCTGACTCGATTCGAACCGTGTGATCTCGCCGGCGCCACGGGGATCCGAACGATCATCAGACCACGAAGTCATGGCGTGGCGACGCTCGTCGAGGTCGGGTCGGTCCGGGGGCGCGTGCCGGAACCCGCATAGCGAGCCTAGTCATCTTGGATTGCAGAATCAACGACGGTGTCGGATACTCGCTCGCTTGGTCGCTCATCGTGGGCCGGCCCTGCATCCTGATGATGTTTCGGCGTGTTGGCTCGTTCCTACATGAACTCGATCGCGCGCCGATACGCGGTTCGAAATCGAAGTATCGGGTCTGGTCGGGTGTCGTCGCCGACGTCTCCGGGTCTCGAGGTCTTCAGGCCTGGACGGACTCCATAAGAGCAGACTGCATGCGGCGATGCGTACGTGAGGCGTGGGTGAGGTGAACGGGACGTTGGGCGTGGCTCCCCGCCGAGCCAGAATGGATGAGATCACGCGTGTCCCGACGCCCGTCGTGGGAAGCAGAGTCGTGGGAAGAGGACCGAGGGAATCTGCACGCCGAGCGCGCATGCGTCTGCACGATGGCCTGATTCCGACGAGAGCTCCCGACATGAATCGAACGGATCGATCGACAGAACGGCGCCATCCGAGCGCGAATCGCGAGTCCATCACGCGTCGGAACCACTCGATTTCGTCGACGGTCACCTCGGTCTTCGTCGTGGTGTTCGCCGTCGCCCTCGCAGTCGGCGGGGCGGGCCGAGCGGCGGCGGATTCGTCGAGCGGCTCCCATGGCGACGAGCTCGAACGTTGGGTCTTCTCGTCGGCGGTCGAGATCGGGGTCTTCGGCCATACCGGCAAGGGAAACGTCGATGCGACGGAGACCGGAACGCCGCGGATCGCAAACCCCAATTTCCAGTTCGGCGACTCGCGAAGCCAGTTCGTCGTCCCCGAGGAGGGCTCTCGGGAGGACGTGCTGTCGATGTTGGTCGGCGGCACCTTCGAGGTCATGACACCCTCGCTCTTCGACGTGCGGACACAGCCCCGGCTCTTCCTCGACGTCAACGTCTCGGCCGTGATCACGAACGACGTGGGACTCGCGCGCGACGGCGATCCGGGTCCGCTGGGCTTTCCGAATCGGTTCCAGCCGACGGGCATCCTCGGAGAGGACAATGTCGCCGGCCGCGGGACGAAGATCACCGTCCAGCATCAGGGACCCCAGGTGCATGCGGGTCTCGGGACCGCGTTGACGTTCGATTTCGGTCCCGAACGTATCCGGATCAAGCCCTCGGTCGTCTACAGCCGGATTACGACCGATATCTTCGCCGTCGGGAAGCGTGCCGTACGACTCACCGGAATCCAGAACCCGCGTGACTTCTCGAGCGAATTCCGCACGATTAATCTGTCCGAGAAGGTGCGAGAGGTGTACCACGGCGTCGGCCCGGCCCTCGAGATCGAATACGAGACGGCGAATCGGCTCGGTCCGTTCGCCATCTCGCTCTATCTGAAAGGGCACGCGTCCCATCTATTGGGGGACCTCAAGACGCGCATGCAGAAGACGAACCCCGATCCGCAGGTCGTCGGTACCGAGACGATTCGTTGGAAGTACTCCCAGGATCGCTGGGTCTTCCGCGCCGGAACAGGGATGCGATTCCGACTCGTGCCCAAGCGCGAGCGGTGAGCGACGGCGCGAGCGGCTCTGACGCCGATCGCTCGCGCAAGCCCGCCGCGGACACCGCCGTGGTCGCCCTTCGCGGTGGCCGAACGCTCGGGCCCAGCGTGCTGATTCACGCGATCGCCGCCGGGCTCGGCCTCGCCACGCTCCTTCTCGTTGCGCAGCCGATTTTTGCCAACGACACGTGGATCCATCTCGCGCTCGGACGCGCGTTCGCGGCGTCGGGCCCCTGGCTCGAGGTCGATCCCCACTTGTTCACGGCGCCCGGGCCCCCTTCGCCGAGCTCCTGGCTCGGGGCGGTCGCTCTGTACGGGATCCAGGCGCAGCTTGGCTTTACAGCGCTCCGCATCTTTCACGGGTTGCTGGTCGGCGGGATCCTCGCATGCGCCTGGATGACCCTCTACCGAATCTCTGATTCGCGTTGGGTGGCCAGCGCCGGCCTGGTCGTCTTCGTGCTGCTCTCGACCTACCGACTGGTACAGCTTCGGCCCGAGCTCTTCAGCATCGCGGCGACCATTCTGGTCGTCCTGCTTCTCGTTGGCCACCGGCGACCGCCATCCAAGGGCGAAGTTGCCTTCGCCGTGGCGCTCGGCCTCGTCTGGGCCAATACGCATGCGGCCTTCCTGCTCGGTCCGCTGCTGATTCTGGCGGCGGGCGCGAGTCTCCAGCTGTTCGGCCTCGTCGCGATACGGGAGGGTGATTCCCGGGATCGTGTACGCGGGAACCGGCTCGTCGTGGCCGGCGCGTTGGTCGCAGTCGCGACGGTCCTCAATCCGCAGGGCTGGTCCGCCCACTGGGCCTACTTTGCCGCTGGCGGCGAGACGCTCTCACTCGGCGCGGTGTCCGACGAATGGCGGCCGACGAATTTGTTCGCGCTGCCGAGACCGCGACTTCCACCGACCTGGGGCGGCTGGATCGCGTGCTGGCTGAGCCTCGTTGGGCTCGTCTTCGCAGGACATCGGTGCTTTCGGGAGGCGCGTGCCGCCACACCGCCGGACCAGAGGAAGGTCGATCCGGCGATGCTCGCGATCGCCGCCGCCGGCCTCGCAGCGGCCATCTTCGCGTCGCGCTTCCTATGGCTCGGCCTCTTCGCGCTCGCCGTCGGCGGCGCACTCTCCGCTCACGCCGGGCGCCCGAGATCGACCCGCTTTCGCTGGGGTCTGCAGGGCGTGCTCGCGATTTCGTTGGTCGGCCTATCGGGGCTGCATTTCCAGGCGGGCGATTGGCCGCTGGTCTCGCGCTCGCTTCGAGCCGATCTCGATCACTACCGCGCACCCTACTATGCGGGCCGCTTCAACGCCCATGCGATCTGGTTCCTCGCCGACAGCGGCGTCGAAGGTCGTATCTTCAATCCGTATACCCTGGGTGGCTTCATGAGCTTCTGGCTTCACCCGAGGCTCGAGATGTCCTCGAGCGGAACGCTGAACGTCCGCCGCGAGGCCATGGAAACGAATCTCGCGATCGCCGCGCGCGTATCGCAGCGTCCCGACGAAGACTACGCAGCGCTCCTCGACCGCCAGGGGATCGATCTCTTTCTCGGCACGGGCCTGCCGATCGAGGCGATTCCCGCGCGCCGCGCGCCAAGCACCGTACATCACCTCGAAGGCGAGGCGGGCTGGCTGCTGGTATTCCGGAGCTTTCGGAGTGCCGTCTATCTGCGGTTGAACGCACGCAACCGCGCGAATCTCGAACGGGTGGCCGACTACTACGCCCGCCATGGCGTGCCCTTCGATCGCGCGCGGGGCTTCGACGTGGAGCGGGCGATTGCGGAGGCACCCGAGTGGGCCCACGCGCACGGACTCGTTCCAGTGGATTTCGAAGCGCTGCTGCGAATCGCCCGCGTGCAAAGGGCCGCATCGACGTCGGTCGACTCATCCGCCCGGCCAGTCGCCTCGGCGGAGCTCGACGCGTTGCGCCGGCTGGCGCTCGTCCTCGCAACACTCGGACTCTATGAGCGGGCGCTCGAGGTCGACCGACTCGTCGAGCGCGCGCCGCGTGGCGGGACGTTCGGGTTGGTCCAGCGAAGCGTCTGGTCGCTGTTGCGGCTTCGCCGAGATGCCGAGGCGCTGCGATGGACTCGCCGTGCGGTCGCGACGTGGGGTCGCGAGTCGCTGGGCGGCTGGCCACGACGGGTCGAGGCAGTGACCGCCGCCTCCGAGCGCGAGCGGCCGAGCGCGATGGCGCTTCTGCCGCTCTTTCATTCGACGGCGGCACCACGGGTCCAGGCCGGCATGTCTGCTCCGCCCGCCCGCGTCGTCGTTGCCGACTCGCCGCGCGCTCGGTCGCATCCACTCGAGCCCTGAGTCTGTCGCTCGAGGCGAGTCATCCCCAGAGGGTGACAGTGCGTGTCCTTTTTTCCGCGCGGGAAGCGGAATTTCGCCCACGGCTCGGGGCCGTCGTAGTAGACTGGCCGCGATCTGGGAAGTGGCACATGCGGCCCGCGCGGCTGCAATGTGTTGGAGGATATCGGCTAAGTACGGCTCGCTTCGACGAGTCTCTCGCTGCAAGCAGGCGAATCATCTCGAGCGACGCGTCGGGAAGCGCGTCGTCGACCCTTCGGTTCTCCGGCATCCCTCCGCATTCGCTGGGGATTCAGGCCGACGATCGAATCGGTCGTAGTCGCAGATGGCGGGCGTTCATCGCCTCTGCTCGCGCGCAGGTGCTTTTCCCTCTCCTTCCAGATCGGCAGACGGCACGTTCGGACCGGGTCGCATGGTGCGCCTCGACCGAGCCTGCCTTGCGTCGCGCGAGTTGCGTGGACGAGGCCATAGACGTCTTCGTCGTGGCACTACTGAAGCAGAGGTAGAAGCAAATGATTCGATTCACCAAGGCCCTCGCGGTCACCGCAGCCATCCTGCTGGTTCCGAGTCTCGCGAGCGCGCTCGGGATCTCGATCGCGAACGTGAGCGGGGCGGGCGCGGGCGGTTCCGCAGAGCCGGGCGAGACCGTGACATTCGATCTGGTCCTCGAGAACGAAACCAACGAGTCCATATTCGGCCTCGGCGTGCGCGTGGGCGGCTACGACCCGGTCGCCGACCTCTCGGGCGCTCACCAGGGCAATATCAGCCTTCGAGGCGGAGAGGTGGCTCAGAAAGCGTTCGGACTCGACGCCGGCGGAAGCGAAGACCTCGGTGCGCTCGAGAATACGCTCTCGGCACCGATGAACTCGTTCGTCGTCGACAACATCAATCCGCGTCTGAACGAGACGGTTCTCTTCCAGGGTGTCGCGAGCAGCCCCGCGCCCGGAACGGGTCAGGACGATCCAGGCGTCGGCGGAATCGAAATCTCCGACGGCGGCGTCCACTTCCGCGTGACCTTCGGAGTCGACTCGAACGAGCTGCCGATCCAGGACATCACGTTCGACTTCATCGTCGACGCGGTGGGTCAGGGGGGTGCACTGCTGCCGGCGAACAACGCCAGCTTCACGCTCCAGGTCATCCCGGAGCCGGGCACCGCACTTCTGATGGGTCTCGGTCTGGCGGGTCTCGCGACGGCACGACGTCGCTAGGCACGATCGAGATCGCGTCGGGGAGTACGGCGATCGCGCGCGTGATCGTCACGCCCGACCGCGCTTACCGGAACGGCCGCTCCTGCATGCAGGGGCGGCCGTTCTCGTCGTTGCGCTTCGAAGCTGAGCTCGTGCCGGCGGGTCTGCGCCCAGCATTGCCCGTACGATCGAAGGCGATCCACTCAGCTGAGTAACCGAACGACCCCGTCGATCGCTCTCTCGCCTCGCTCGCGGAGAACGTCGTCGTTCGTTCCTCCGATGGGGTGGGGTACGACCAGGATCCGTGCGCCGGCAAGCTGAAGATCCTGCGCAGTCTTCTCTGCGAGCGAACGGAAAGCCTCGCTCGCGACGACGACCGTCGGGATGCCACGAGCCTCGAGCGCCTTCGTGTCGTGGACACTCCACGACGTGCAGCTGCCTCAATCGGCGGTGCCGGTCAGGACGAGCGCCGCATCGCCCGCCAACGTCGCGAGCAGCTCCGGCTCGCAGGGCGTTGCGGCGCTGCCCTTGCGACGGATCCCGACGAACTCGCCGTGGATCCGTTCGGCCAGCCGTTCGGCCATGCGACCCAGCAGGATGTCGGCGCCGGCCTTGCCGTTGTCCAGCACGGCGATGCGGCGGCCGGAGAGGGGCTCGGCCGGGCTGATCGCCGTCGCGAGCGCACCTTCGTCGGCCAGGCCTTCGGGTGAATAGATCGGGATCGACTGATCTGGGCGGTGCGTTCGTGTCATGCGGCCTCCTGTCGCTGATCGAGCTCGATTTTCGTTCCGTCCGCCCGAGTGGGCTCGGATCGGATTCGCGCCGGGCCCGCGTCTTCCCGGACACCGGCACCTCCTTCGTCGGTCAGGCCTCGAGCGGCAGCGTCGCGCTCGCGGTCATGCCCCAGCTCGGTACGACGCACGAGTGCTTGCCGGCGCCGCCCGCGACGAGGACGCGGATCAGGTCGGGATCGCGCACGATCGGCTTCGGGGCTTCGTCCGGTAGGGCATGCTCCCAGGGCGCGTATTGCGTGATCGCGAAGGCCCGCCGAAAGCGCGCGGCGGGTAGTCGCGCCTGCTCGTAGAGGGAGATCTGTACGTCGCGTCTCGAATAGCCTGCGTCCGCGATCGCGGCCGCATGCTCGGGTCCTAGGAAGACGAACCACTCGGCCGAGGAGACGGGCGAGTTGTTCGAGCCGAGTGTCGCCATGACGCTCGCGATCTGCTCGAGCGTGTGCGCCGCCGAATGGCATTCGTGATCCTGGACGTTGTGCGGGTTCTCGCCGCAGGCGACCGTGACCGCGCTCGCGGCCTCGAGGCCGCGGCTCGAGGGGTAGCTCTCCCAGGGGCTCTCGCGCTCGTTCTCACCGACGCAGTAGCTGAACTTCGACGGCTGCCCCTGAGTCGACGCGTCGCCCGCGCCGGGTCTCGCACCGGCCACGTTCAAGAGCACGAGCCTCAGCGCGCGTCCAACCGTCGCGTTCGCGCGACACCCGGGGCCAAAGGCGCCGAGGCCGGCGTTGAAGCCGAGTCGCTCGACGGCGGCGCCGTGGACGATCACGAGGGGGGCGACGGGATGGGTGGTGGCATTCACGCCGCGGAGGTTCATTTCGGGTCGCGCGAGCGCCCGCAGGGCGGTCGTCAGCACGGGCAGCGTCTCGGCCCGACAGCCCGCCATCGCGGCATTGATCGCGAGGACCCGGCGGGTCACGAGCCCGCCGCGCGGCGGTAGCGCTGCGAGGACTTCGTCGGGGTCGACGTCACCCGGGAGTGCCTCGAGGAAGCGATCGACGCGCTCCTCGGTCGGCGGCAGGAGCGGCAAGCCGTCCCCCCAGCCGCGCGCCTCGGCGTAGTCGGCCCAGGCGTCGGGGTCGTCCAGGCAGTCGGTGGGCAGGTCGTGATCGGGCTCGACCCGAGCCGTTCGGGGAAGCGAGGCCGGCGCCCCGGGGAGGGCGCAGACGTCGTCTTCGCAGGCGAGCGCGGGATCTGATTCGACGGCTTCGGCCACGACGCTTCTCTCCTGTCTCTCACCCGACTCGCTCCCGACTCGCCCGGGCGTACCGGCCCCGCCCGGCCCGCGCCGTCCTCAGTCGTCGAGTGTGCGGAACGCGTTCGTATGCGTCTGCTTCGGAAACTCTTCGGGCGCGAGCGGTACACGGATCTCGTCGTAGGTCGGTCCGCATTTCTCGGCGAGCGGCTTGAGCGCCGCCAGGTCGAAGTCGTAGAGCTCCGCCGCATTCAGGCCGAGCATCTTGCGCACGTCTTCTTCGGGCTTGTCGTTGAACGTGTGTCGCAATGCGAGCTTCGTGTCGGGATAGGTACCTTCGTAGTGGGGGTAGTCGCTGCCCCAGAGGATCCGCTCGGTCCCGATCGTTTCGTAGTTCTCGATCTCGACCGGCGACGCCGAGCTCGCTCCGTAGAAGCAGTTCCGCTTTGCGTAGAAGCTCGGTGGCTCGGGCGTCGCGACACCCTCCGCGAACTGGAACTCGCCGGCGACACCCTTACTGATGCGTTCCCAGGCCCAGTCGAGTCGTTTCAGCGTCTCCGGTACCCAGGCGCAGCCGGATTCGGTCACGATGTACTTGAGCTTCGGGAATCGCTCGAAGACGCCGCAGAGCAGCAGCTGGGCGTAGCTGCGCGTCGAGAAGAAGGGTGTCTCGATCAGACGGATCGGGAGCGAGATCGGATGTCGGCCGTAATCCGGTGAGCCCGTGCCGCCATGGTGGTTGATCACGAGCCCCGTTTCTTCGAGCAGCGCCCACATCGGCTCGTAGTCCGGATGGTAGAGGGGCTTGATGAACGAGGTGCAGTCGTCCGGCACGTGGGGGAGCAAAACACCGCCGCGCAGACCGGCCTCGGCGATCCACTCGATGTCCTTCATGGCTTCGTCGATGTCGTTCAGGTAGACGAGGCCGATGCCCGCGCGTTGCTCGGGGTATTCCGCGCACCAATCCTTCAGCCAGCGGTTGTGTGCGCGGATGCCCTCGAGTCGCAGCGGGTAGTCCTCGGGGCGTGGGTTGCCGCAGATCAGCACGCTCGTCTTGAAGAAGGGCGGGACCGTGTTCGGAAACACGATCTCGCCGACGACGCCGTCCGCCTCCATGTCCCGCATGCGCTCGGCGTCGTCCCAGTTCTTGTGCTTCTTCGAGCCGATGTGCTTCTTCTGCGGATTCCTGTAGGTACCGCGCCAGTCGTCGAAGAGCGACTGGTGCTTGCTGTCCAGGTAGTCGCGATAGCGCTGGACCTGGGCGCCGGCGTGGGTATCGGAGGAGATGACGATCAGGGGTTCGCTGCTCATGGATTCCGTCTCTGACTTTCTAGCTATCTATGCTGACTATGCTCATGCACGATGACGCTCATCACTATCGCACGATATCGATCGTGCCGCGTGTGCCGGTCTCCAACGCGACGGGCGGCGTCTCGCACGCGACCGAGGCGGATTCTGTCAAATCCCGGCGCCCGCGTCAGCGGCAAGCGAGCGGCAAACGGTCGTCAGCCGCGCCCGGTCAGCTTGTAGATTCCGTCGTTGCACTCGGTTTCGGGCCGTACCGTCGTGGCCGGTACGACCGTCTGTAGCTCCGTCGTCATCTGGGTCACCATCTCGCCGAGCGCGCGCCCGAGTCGATCGAGATCGGCCCCCATCCGCCCCGATCCCGGTCCTCCGCCCAGCCCGCGATTCGCGGCGTAGCGCACCAATGGGCGATTGGTCGTCGAGTCCCGGAACTCGACGATCATCGTCGCCGAGCCGAACGAGGAGACGTAGGAGACCTGGGATCCCTTCGACTCGGAGATGTGCAGCCGGATATCCTTCAGACCGAGTCCAACGGCGACGACGCAGGGTCCCGAAGCCTGGACCTGTGTCACGGGGCCGGCTTCCGTGATCCCGCTGAGTGCGGACTTGAGCATCTCGCCGACCTCGATCTCCTGATCGCGCTCGAGACGTTCCTGTCCTGCGCCGTAGGCGAACTCGATCTGATTCAACCAGACGCTGTCGTAGCGACCGAGATGATGGTCGGGTCGCACCCAGAGCTTCGAACGGGGCGTCGACCGCACCAGGTGTAGCCCGTCGCTCGTGATCTCGGGCTTGCGCTCCATCATTGCGGAGCACGCGAGCGTCGCGAGTCCGAGCGACGCTGCGCAGACGACGAGCAGGAGGTGCGAGCTCGGCATGGGAGAAACGACGTGGTGTCGGTGGGCGCCTTCGCGCGCGGAGGACCTCATCCGAACTCCTTTCGGGTCGGGTTCGGGCGTCGCGATCGAGAGATTGCCTCGGCCGGTCATCCACCGCCAGGGGGGATCACGAGAAGGCGACCGAGGAGTCCGCGAGGTCGAGAAAGGCAACGGTTTCGGCGATCGCGTTGCCCGACGCACATACGGCCACCCGCCGAAAGGAGCGGGCACCCACGGCTCGTGGACAGGCGGAGCGGGCATGTTGCAGGGCCAGGTTGTCCCAGACCACCAGCTCGCCGACCCGCCAATCGTGCACGTACTCGTTCTCGGGCACGTACAAATAGTCGTCGAAGATCCGGCCGAGTAGCTCGCGACTCGCTCGATCGTCGTTCGCCTCGTCGGAGAGCTCGAGGATCCGCTCCGTCTGCTGCAGCGTACACACCAATACGTCGAGGCCCGGCTTGTGCGGGTGCGTGCGGACGAGCGGCCAGGTATGCGATTGCGTCGGCGCTCGCGGATCCGTGCGTCCTTCGAGGTAGAGGCGCACGTCGGGCTTCATCTCCGCCAGGTCGTGAGCGCAAAAGACGTGATAGGAAGCGAGCTGCTCGCGCAGGGACTCGGGCATACGCTCGAGGGGAAGGGCGTTGCTGTAGAAGCGCGTCTGCGAGCCCGTCTTCGGCAGCTCGAGCGCGTAGAGGGAGATGACGTCGGCCGGATGGGGTGTGTAGGTGTAGTCCATGTGGGCCGTCAGCTCGCCCTCGCGGTAGCCCTGGTTCATGTCGTCGGTTCCCAGGCCCATCGCATTCGTGACGAAGGAGTGCTGCTCGCCCGGCACGCGTTCCTCGATCACGGGACCGAAGCGCGCGAGCAGTCGAACCTGGTCCTCGATCGTCAGATCGTGTTGCTCGGGGAAGACGAGCGCGTGTGTCCGCATCCATGCGTCTTCGATCGCCTTCCACTCTTCGCTTCGGATTTCTTCGCGGAGATCGACCCCCGTGATCCGGGTGCCGATCCGGTTGTCGAGCGTTTCGAGTTCCAATCTGGAGCCTCCCTGGCTGGGATCGAGACCACCATTCTATCGGCTATGTCGCCGGGTCGACCGGTCGATTCCGGGCCGTCGCGCAACGCGGCGGCTCGCGGTCGAGCTGGCGATGGACGATCACCTTGATAGCGTTTCGTGGGCGCGCAACGAGTCAGAAGGCTGCGCGCGTCCTCCGAGGCGCACGCCTCTCGAGTCGGAGCCGAGCCGTGAAATTCGATGTCTTCTGCGAGTCCCAGCGCGTCGGCCCCCGGGACGAACGCGGGCTCTTTCGCGACGTGCTCGAGCAGGCGCGATTGGCCGATACCCTGGGATTTCGAACCTGGTGGGTCGTCGAGCACCACGGCGCAGGCGAGTACAGCTACAGCGCAGCGCCCGAGCTCCTGCTCACCTGGATCGCGACGCAGACGGACCGACTTCGCCTGGGCCATTCGGGTGTGCTCGCTCCCTTTCGCATCAACCACCCGATCCGCGTGGCCGAGCGCGCCGCGATGCTCGATCACGTGAGCGACGGACGCGTCGAGTTCGGGATGGCGCGATCGCTCGGCGGCGAGTGGGATGCCTTCGAGGTCGATCCGGACACGACCCGGGAGCAGCTGGTGCAGGCGTTGCGCATGATTCCGCAGATGTGGACGCAGGAGTCGTTCTCCTGGGACTCCGAGCTGATCCGGATTCCCGAGCGGAACATCATTCCGAAGCCAGTCCAACGGCCGCATCCGCCACTCTGGGCGACGACGGGCAGTCCAGCCGCCTTCCACCTCGCAGGCACGCTCGGCGTCGGCGCCCTGGGCAATACCCTGTTGACCGGTCTCGACGGCATCGAATCCCTGTTGGGCGAGTACGCGCGCGGTCTCGATGCCTGTGAGACGCCCGCCGGGTGCTTCCGAAACGAACAGCGATCGGTCTTCACGTTCGTGCACGTCGGTGAGACGGAGAAGCAGGCCGTCGAGAGCGGCGCCTGTCGCGCGGCGCTCTGGTACATGGCGCGCATGCCGGAGGTATTCCACTCGCCGCCGGAAGTCGTCTGGGAGCTGATCCGCGGGGGGTTGCTGCCGAACAACCCCGCGGACGTCCGCTCGGTACCGGAGGTCGATCCGCGGTTGATGGCGCGGGGCGAAGACGAGCATCCGATCGTCGATCTCGTGAAGCGCTACGCAGCCGGAGAACCGATCACGAACGAGGAGGCCTACGAGCTGCTGTCGCCCGTCGCCTCCGTCGTGATCGGCGATCCCGCCGCCTGCCGACGCAAGATCGAGGGCTATGCCGATCTCGGTGTGGATCGATTGATGTGCTTCATGCAGATCGGGGACCTGCCGCAGTCGGCGATTCTCGATGGAATGCGCAACGTCGGAAAGCACGTCATCCCGCATTTCGACCGCTGAGCCGGCGGGGCCAGTCGGTCGGGGTCAGCCATCTCGGGCGACGTCGTCGAAGCGGACACCGCCCTGCGCGAGATCGAACGTCAGGTGTTCGGACATCTCGCCGATCTGATCGACGAGCACGAGTCGATCGGCGAATCGCCACTCGCCTCCGACGCGCTCGAAGCGGTCCTCGTAGCGCCCACCCACGATCGGTTGGAAGGGAAGCTTCGGCGTCGCCTGCAGCACGACGAAGTAGGAGCGGGCCGTCGCCGAATCGTCCGCTTCGTCGATCTCGATCCGGACGTTCGTCGCGAGATGGCGCGTGCGCAGCGTCCCATCCTCGTGCACGCGATTGGTCGCGGCATAGAATCGGCCGACCTGCTCGCCCCGCATGCCCTCGTCCCTGTCCTCGGCCGAAGTCGATCGGATCGCGCCATGCGAGAAGAGTCGTGAGAGCCCGTCGAAGTCCGCCTGATCGACGCACTCGGCGTAGCGGAACATCAGATTCGAGATCGCGTGGTGGCTCTCCCAGGTACCGGCAGCCATGATTTCGCGCTTCCTTCTGTCCGTCTCGATTCGGCTCGTCTCCGCACGCTCGCGACCTGTCGACTCGACGTGTCGGGGCGAAGAGGCGGCGGCGGACAGGGTACACTCCTCGAGATGGAGAAGCTGATCTATCTGCTCGGCGACGCAGAGGCGGAGTCGATTCCGGTCGCTCGGCACGACCTGCGCGCAGCGCTTCTCGCGGCGGGGCCTGATCTGATGGCGGCAGGGGCGCGCAAGCTGTCGTTCTACGTGGCCGACGTCGAGGATCCGGGCCTCGCCGGGGTAGCCCAGTTCAATCGCGCTGGTCTGCTCGATGGCGTGCTCTCGCTCTGGGTCGATACGCTCGACGAGCGCGCGGGGATCGAGACGATCGTCTCGAAGCTCGCGTCACGCCATGCGGGCTATCTCGTGACGGAGTCGATTTTACGGGGGTATTCCGGCCTCGATCCGGACGTCGTTGCGAAGCCCGAGGTCGGGGTCGGCCAATCGTCTCCAGCCGGGACCTGGTCTTTTGGCGAGGCGAGTCCCGGGATCGCGCTCGTCACGACCTTTCCGAAGCCGGACTGGATCGACGACGAGACGTTCTACGCGCGTTGGCACGATTCCCATGGGCCCCTCTCGCTGGAGTTGCACCCCCTCACACGCTATGTCCGCAACACGGTCGCGCGCGGGCTGACGCCCGGATCGCCGCCGTTTCGTGGGATCGTGAGTGAGTCGGTCGAGTCGGTCGCCGTCGCGGCGGACGTCGATCGGTTCTACGGAGGTCGCGCGGGACGAAAGCGGATCGTCGAGGACCTGCTCTCGTTCGCCGAGATCGCGACGATGAGTACGGTCGTCATGCACGAGTACATCCTGGAGGTCTGACATGTCCGAGAATCCGTCGACCGGAGTCGCGCGCTCCTCGTCGAGTGCCAAGGGCGCGGGGATCGAGGGGCGATCCGTCGTCGAGCTCGGCCCGATCAGTCACGTCGGGATCGTCGTCGAAGACTGCGAGAAGGCGGCGGCCTACTGGGAGCGTGTCTTCGGAATCGGCCCCTTCTCGATCGATGTCTACGAGCTGAATGCGTCGACGCATTTCAAGTTCAAGGGCGAGCCCGCGGAGGCGCGCATGAAGGCGGCGATCGCCTACTCGGGCAAGGTCTTCGTCGAGCTCGTCGAGGTGATGGAAGGCGAGTCGCCACATACCGAGTTCCTTCGCGAGCACGGCGAGGGGTTGCAGCACGTGGCCTTCTCCGTCCGGGATATCCGTCGCGCCGTGGCCGATCTCGCGCCCGAGGGACTCGTGCCGATCCTCGACTATCAGTTCGAGGTCGATCAGGGCGGCCAGCGGTTCCTCGTTCAGGAGGTCTATCTGAACAGCGCCGACTTCGTCGGCGGCGCGACGATCCAGCTGATCGAGTTCACCCCCCTCTGAGCGCCGATTCACCGCGTCCGGAATCGGTCTTCGCGCGCAGACGGCGGGCGCGGTCGGCGAGAAACGCCCGAGTGCGGTCGGCGCAGGCGGGGTCGGCCTGCCCCGCGACCAGAATCGGGTTCAGGTCGGTCACACCGCTCGCAGCGAGCTCGTCGAGACCGGCGTCGACGGTCGCTTCGTCGCCGATGATCGCGAGCTCGCTCACGCGCTCGACGCCCTGCGTCGCGAGGGTGCGCCGATAGGGCGGGAGCGCCATCGACGGCGCGGTGTACTCGTCGACGTGCTCCGCGACTCCGTCACGCGCCGCGGTCAGTGCGACCGGTAGGCTCGCGACGATACGCGCCCGCGCCGGAAGTGCCGGGCGTACGTGCTCGCGGACGAAGCGTTCGCCCGCGAAGACGAGCGTCACGCCGTCCGCGAGCTGTCCGGCGAGCTCGATCATGCGCGGACCGAGCGCGGCCAGGATCAGGCTCGGGGGTCCGCAGCCGGCGATCGCGGTTGCGACCTTCACGCGCTCGAACTCGCCCGCGTATTTCACGTACTCGCCCCGCAACAAGGGGCGGAGCACTTCGAGGGCTTCGCGCGTGCGCGCGACCGGCCGGTCGGCGGCGAGGCCGAGCTTCTTGT
The DNA here is from genome assembly GCA_965223565.1 of Myxococcota bacterium. Lineage (GTDB taxonomy): Bacteria > Myxococcota_A > UBA9160 > UBA9160 > UBA4427 > UBA4427. Next base: position 789,413 of record CBDCWV010000018.1, read on the forward strand.
CGAGAATCGCTGCGTGTCCGCATCCGACACCCAGGCAGAGTCGACCGCCGGTCGCCAGCTGCGTCGTCAAGGCCTGCTGTGCGAGCACCGATACATGGCGCGTCGGAAGGGGCACGACCGAGGTGCCGAGCTCGATTCGAGACGTACGCAGACCAGCCATTGCGAAGAGGGTGAGGATATCGTGCTCGAAGACCTGACCGATCCAGACGCTGTCGAATCCTTCGTCTTCCGCGCGCGCGAAATCGTCGAGTAGTGAGGTGACGTTCGGATTGCCCCGCGTGTCGAATTGGATTCCGATTCGCATGATGTGGGATTAGTCTACCATTCGGTCGGATCGGGCGGCATCGATGCCAATCGACGAATGGCGCCACGCGGTACGTGTACGGCGCGGGGCGATGGCAGACGGGGCTTCGGGGATGGCGAGATTCAGCCGAGACGAGATCGAGCAGGCCTTCAAGCGCTACCAGGTGCAGGGTCGTGAGGCGGCGCGCTCCGGCGATTGGGCTCGGTGGGGCGAGATGTTCACCGAGGACGTGACCTATATCGAGCACGAGGTCGGCCAGTGGGGTGGCCGTGCCGCGGCCGTGCGCGAGATGGCCGCATTGATGCACCAGAGCGAGGGTACGCCCTGGGTCTGGGTGAACCAGTATCCCGTCAAGGCTTATCTCGTCGACGAGGATCGGGGCTGGGTCTGGTCGCAGATCTGGAACCGGATGGAGGATCCCGGCAACGGCGTCGTATTGCAGGAGAACTGCCTGACGATGCTGCGCTACGACGGCGATGGGCTCTTCAGCTACGAAGAGGATCTCTACAATCCGCACGCCTACGTGCGCATGGTAAAGGATTGGGTGGCGCTCCACGAGGCCTGTCTGGCCGATCCGGAGAAGTATCCCGACGAGACGACGCTCGCGGCGCGCGCCGAGGCAGCGCGCGGTTTCGCCGATCTCCCGACCTCCGCGCCGCAGCCCCCGCCGCCGACGATCGCGCGCCGACACGCGCAGGCGCGCGCCTCACGCGAGACACGCGGGCGTTTCCCGAAGGAGGAGATCGAGGAGGCCTTCGATCATTTCCGCATGCAGCTCGCGCTCGCGGGCAAGACCCGGGATTGGCGCCATTTCGGGGCGGCGATCACGAAGGATGCGACCTGGATCGATTGTGCGCTCGGTCATCTCGGCAAACGCGAGGCCATCGTCCGCGAGATCGAGCGCCATCTCCATCGCGTCGACGAAGACGCGCCCTGGGTTCAGCTCTGCCGCTTTCCGGTCGGCGAGTTCATCGTCGACGAGGCGGCCGAGAGCGTCTGGGCCTTCTTCTGGGCCCGCTTCGACGACGTAGGAGACGGCTCACGTCATGAGTGCAAGGTCTTCGCCGAGCTTCGCTACGGCGGCGACGGACTCTTCAAGGTGATCGAGACCCTCTACAATCCCAACCACTTCGATCGCGCGCTGGCCGACTACAAGAGTGCCAAGCTCGCGTACGACGAGCGAAGACAGCGGCGCGCGGAGCGTCTCGCCGCGCGCGAAGCGAAAGCGCGTGCGATCACGCCGGAGGATTAGGTCCGAATGGCCTCCACCTTCGAGATCGAGGATCTGACCCGACCCGTCCTGCCCGCGGCGTTCGTGGAGCAGATGGAAGCGATGCGACCGATGGCCGACGCGCTTCGCTTCGAGCCGGACGTGCTGGTCGAGCAGGCGAAGGGGGAGACGGGACTCGAGGATTTCGGGCCCGACGGGTGGCAGCCGGGGCTCTCGGTCGCCCTTCACGCGCTCGCGAACGACGAGGCCCTCTCGCCGCCCGGCAAGCTCGCCTCCTACACCAGCTGTCTCGACTTCCTCAAGAATCGGCTCCTGCTCGAGAACCTGATCTCGCGCCAGCCCGAGATCCTGGAAGTCGAGCTGCAACCGCCGGTCGTGATCGCCGGCCTGCCGCGCAGCGGTACGACCCACCTCCACAGTCTCTTGGGCGCCGCGCCCGAATTCCGTGCCCTGCCCTGGTGGGAGGCGCTCGAGCCCGTCCTGGCGGAGCGCGAGCGCCCGGCTCCCGGCGAGCCGGATCCGCGCCTTGCGCGCGCGGCCGCGGGGATCGAGGCGCGCGATGCGATCCTGCCGCATTTCGACGCGATGCACGAGATGACCTTCGATCACACGCACGAGGAGATCCATCTGCTGGGGCTCGATTTCGGCACGATGTTCTTCGAGAATCTCGGCGCCGGAATGCTGCCGACCTGGCGCGACTACTACCTCGAGACGGACCAGACGCCCCATTACCGCTATCTCGAACGGGTCCTCAAGGCGCTCACCTGGCTGCGTGGCGGGAATCGCTGGGTGCTGAAGAGCCCTCAGCACCTCGAGCAGCTGGGTGTCCTTGCGACGGTCTTTCCTGGCGCGACCGTCGTCATCACCCATCGCGACCCCGTCTCGACCGTCGCCTCGTTCGCGACGATGATCACCTATACCGCGCGAACGGCGATGGAGAAGGTCGACGCCGTCCGTCTCGGTCATTACTGGGCGGATCGGATCGAGCAGCTGTTGCGTGCATGCACCGAGGATCGCCATCTCCAGCCGGACGCGCACTCGCTCGATGTCCTGTTTCACGAATACATGGGGGAGGAGATCGGCACGGTCGAGACGATCTACGCCAAGGCGGGAATCGAGTTCGGGGCCGCGTCGGCCGAGGCGATCGACGCCTATCAGAGGGATCATCCACGTGGGCGCTTCGGCCGCGCGCGGTACGACCTCTCGAACTTCGATCTCGATCCGGACGAGCTCCGAGAGCGTTTCCGCTTCTATACCGATCGATTCCCGGTACGACTCGAGCGTTAGAGCACCCGCCGGATCACGGCCGTTCGCCCGACTCGCGAAACGCAGGATCCCCCTCGGTCCTCAATCTCGCGGCAGCTTCGAGTGGTCCCAGGAGATGATGCGTTCGGGTCGGAGCCGAACCGCGACCCGGTTGCGCAGGACCGTGGCGACTCGTTCGCGGCGCGATTCCGCCTCGATCTCCGAGACGTCCGGCGCCGGCCATGGCCCTTCCCGCCGCTCGTTCAACGCGATCGCAACGCGCCAGAGCATCTCCGTGTTTTCGAGGATCTCCGCGCGTCCGGCGAGGTTCACACCGGCGAGCTCTTCGTAGGCGCGACCGCTCTCGACGTGAAAGGAGCAACGGGCATCCCGGCGCAGGTTCACGACCTTCTGGGCCTTCGCCTTCGAGAGAACGTGGATGGCATCGTCGAGCCAGACGAAATACATCGCGACCTGGTGGATCAAGCCGTCGGGGCCGAGCGTTGCCATCGTGGTCGCTCGGTCGACGCTGAGGTAGCGGTCGATCTCGGCCGGCGACATGCGGACGCGGTCTCTCTGGTTCGTGCCCATCCGTCTCGATCCTCCGCCCTTCGTATTCGCAGGAGGGTACCGGGTCGTCGCCGCCCGCCCGTCTGGCGTGCGCGCCCTACGCTCGTCTTCCGTCGCGGCGGTTGGAAACGGCTATCGTGCCCGGGTATACCTGAATCACCGGGTCGTGAGCGCGGCCCATGACAGTCGGGTCGGACGTTCGCGTCGCCAGAGCCGTCGGGTGAGGAGAGTGGAGATGGGACGATGCGACGGGAAGGTCGCGCTCGTGACGGGTGCGAGTCGGGGGATCGGGAAGGCGATCGCGCGACGCCTGGCGTCCGAAGGGGCGTCGGTCGTCGTCAATGCGTCACGCATGGGCGCGCATGGATCTCTCAAGGGAACGCTCGAGGGGGCCGCTCAGGAGATCGACGCGGCCGGTGCCAAGGCCGCGCCGCTCGCCTGTGATCTGTCGGACGACGAGGCCCGTGCGAATCTCGTCGCGCGAGCCGCCGAATTCTTCGGTCCGATCGACATCCTCGTGAACAACGCCGCCGCCGGGGTCATGAAGCTGCCGAGCGAGACGACGAACGAGGATCGACGCTTCATGTACGAGCTGAACGTGAATGCACCGGTCGATCTGGCGCAACAATGTCTGCCCGAGATGAAGCGCCGCGGTGGTGGATGGATCCTCAACATCGGGAGCGCCACGTCGCGACAGCCGGAGCTGCCCTATCGCGATTCGAAGCAGGCCGCCTGGATAATCGGTGCCTACGGCGCGACCAAGGCCTGCCTCGATCGCTATACCGTCGCGCTTGCGCACGAGGTCCAGGAACACGAGATCTTCGTGAACTGCATGATGCCGACCTCGATCGTGCTGACTTCGGGCGCGGACTACGTACGCGACATCGCGCGAAAGAATCCGGACTGGGTCGAGCCGGTCGAGATGATGGCCGAGGGAGCGCTCGAGCTGTGCACGGGGCGACACGTCGGCCGTGTCATCGCCAGCCGCGACATCGTCCACTACGCGGCACGCAAGGTCCACAGTCTCGACGGCAAGACGATTCTGGGTGATGCCTTCATGGAGGCCGACGTCGAGGCGACCGCATAGACCGTGGTGCCGCGAGGCAGGAAACGCGAACGACGGGCACGCAGACGCCGAGAAAACGAACGACGAGGTGGGACGATGGCGGATTCGACGAGCGAGGCGACGGGGAATCTGATCGTCAGGAATGGACTGCTGCTCGACGGGACGGGTGCGAGTGCGCGGCCGTCCGACGTGCGGATTCGTGACGGGATCGTGAAAGAGGTCGGACCCGGGCTCGCGGTCGACGGCGAGGCCGAGCTCGACGCGGTGGGTGCCTACGTGGCGCCCGGCTTCATCGATTCCCATACGCACCTCGATCCGTCGATGTTCTGGGATCCGGGCTGCGATCCGATGCCCCAGCACGGCGTGACGACGGCGTTGATCGGCAACTGCTCGCTCTCACTCGCGCCTGTGAGAAGCGAGCACCTCGAAGAGGTGATGGACGTCTTCTGTTATATCGAGGACATGCCGATCGAGGAATTCCGTACCGGCGTTCCCTGGACCTGGCAGACCTGGCGCGAGTATCGTGATTCGATGAATGCGACAGGCGCCGCGCTCAACATGGCGTCGCTGATCGGCCATTCGATGCTGCGGATCTACGTCATGGGTGCGGATGCGTGGGAACGCGCCGCCACGACCGACGAGATCGACGCGATGTGCAGTGAGCTCGCGGATGCCCTCTCGGCGGGTTGCTTCGGACTGTCCACCTCCTTCTTCGACGTCGATCGTGCGGGTCGCTTCGTGCCGAGTCGACTGGCGGATCAGGCCGAGCTCGACGCGCTCGCTGCGACACTCGGGAAGGCCGGCCACGGCCTCGTCGAGTTCATTCCGAACTTCACGGGCGAGACGCCGCTCGACGAGATGAAGCAGATGGCCGAAACGCTCGCGCCCCATGGCGTGACGTCGATCTGGAACGGTCTCCTGCACACGGAGATGAGTCCCGAGCGGTGTGGAGACCTGATCGCCTTCTCCCAGGGGCTGCGGGACGCGGGCTCGGATATCTGGCCGATCGCGTCGCCGCGTACCGTCGATTTCAACGTCAACTGGGAGCAGACCATGGTCTTCATGATGCTGCCCGAGGGTTGGAATCGAATCATGCTCGTCGAGGGCGAGGCGCGGGCGGCGATGCTGCGTGACGAAGCCTGGCGGAAGACGGCGCGCGAGGAGTGGGACAGACAGGACAAGTCGCTCTTTCCGAATACGCGAATCGAACACGTACGTTTCACCTCGGTCACGAAGCCCGAGAACGAGCGGTGGCTCTCGCGGAGTCTTCGGGATCTCGTCGACGAACGCGGTGGGCACCCGAGTGACGTGTTCGCGGACTGGATCCTCGAGAACGACCTGCGTCCCGGCGTCGTCGCCATGGGCGTGAGCAACAGCGACGTCGAGGGCGTGTCGCGGATGATCTGCGATGATCGAACGATCATCAGCGCGAGTGACGCAGGTGCGCACGTCCAGATGATGTGCGCAGCGGGGGATACGACACTCTTGTTGACACGGCACGTCAGGGAGCGCGGCGATCTCAGCCTCGAGAAGGCGATCCACGAGCTGACGGGTCGGCAATCCGAACGCCTCGGATTCGACGACCGCGGAATCCTGGCGCCGGGCTATGCCGGCGATCTCACCGTCTTCGATCTCGACGAGCTCGTCTGGGAGCGCGACGTCTTCGTGGCCGACCTGCCTTCGGGTGGGAGTCGCTTGCGGCGACCGCCCGGCGGATTCCGCGCCACGGCGGTTGCGGGTGTGCTGACACAGGTCGGCGGCGTGTTGACCGGCGCGAATCCCGGACGGGTTCTCGACGGGAGCGTCCCGCGACCGGGTGCCTCCACATGAGGGCATTGCAGGCGTTGCTCGGGATCGTGTGTTGTGTCTGGCTCGCGTGCGCGCCGCGCTCCGGCGCACAGGCGGGGTCCGTTTCGGTCGATCCGATGCGTTGGGTGCAGGCGGATCTCGTCGAGCGCAACGACGGGACCTATCGCTACGACCACTACAATGCCTGTCGCATGAAGCCCGCGGCGGTCCCGACTACGACGAGCGAGACGACCCCGCCCGATGTGGATCGCAGGGTCGACGAGCCTGTATCACTGCCCGCTCTGGTGCACGTCATCGCGACCGCCCCGGTCGGCGCGATCTCCCGCGATCAGTTCGTCGCGCTCGTCCAACGGATGGAGTCCGTGTACCTGATGTCCATTGGCGAGGCCTGGCAGCCCGGCACGACGGCGATGGAGATGGCCCAGCGGCTCGATTGTCGCCCGCGACCTGCGCCGACGAGAGCACCGACGACCGAGATCGTGATCGAAGTGTCGGGTCGCGGCTTCGTCTCGACGTTTCGCGATCTGCGCTCGGGCGTATCGTCTCGGCACGCGGAGACGTGGCCCGAGGCGTTCCGGCCCTGACCAGTCTTGGCCCAGGACATGCCCGTTCCCGACCGTCTTCGTGGCCGCCATCCATGGGGAAGCCGTGCCCGACGAGAGTGAAGCGATCCGTCGATCGGATGCAGCAGCCGATCTGTCGCGACGCGTTCGGCTCGAGGTCGAGCGTCTTCACGCGTTCATCTCCGCGTGGTTTCGGGGCGAGTCGGTGCGCGACTCCCGCGCGTTTGCGCGCGAATTCACGGACCGCTTCGCGACGTCCTTCGTCAATATCCAGCCAGCTGGGTGCGTGCTCACGCGAGAGGCGCTCGCCGAATCGATCGAGCGACATCACGGCGCGAATCCGCGGTTCCGGATCCGCGTGTCGGATTGCCGGATCGTCTGGCATGCGTTCGACCATCGCTTCGCTCAGGCGAGCTACCTCGAACATCAAACCGGCGCTCGCAACACGACGCCCCCCGCGAATACACGCATCTCTACGGCGCTCTTCGAGATTCCGCCCGATACCAACCCGCCGATCTGGCTGCATCTGCACGAAACCGCCGTTCGCGAGCCGTAGGCGGCGCTCGTGTAAGCTTCCTGCGCCGATACCGCATGCGGGGCCGCGCTGGTTGGTCGCTGGTCCGTCCACTAGAGTCGAATGCAGCCAGGACCTTCCCACGCCATCCGGCTCGCAGATCGAGGATTCGAAATGAGTGAAGCACGACCCGGAATCGGCACGCTGGCCGTGCATGCCGGTCAGGCGCCCGACCCGACCACGCACGCGCGCGCCGTTCCGATCTACGCGACGACCTCCTACGTGTTCGAGAATACGCAGCACGCCGCGAATCTCTTCGGGCTCTCCGAGTTCGGCAACATCTACAGCCGGATCATGAATCCGACGAACGACGTGCTCGAGAAGCGCCTGGCCGCACTCGACGGCGGCGCCGCGGGGCTCGCCTTCGCATCGGGGCAGGCGGCGATCACGGCCGCCTTGCTCACGATCTGTCATACAGGCCAGAACTTCGTCTCGGCCACGAGTCTCTACGGTGGTACGTGGACCCTCTTCACGCAGACGCTCAAGGGCATGGGGATCGAAGTGCGGTTCTTCGATCCCGACAAGCCGGAAGAGATCGACGCGCTGGTCGACGAGAATACGCGCTGCGTCTATTCCGAGAGTCTCGGCAATCCGAAGAACGACGTCCCCGACTTCGCGAAGATCGCCGAGATCGCCCACCGGCACGGGTTGCCGACGCTCTGCGACAACACGGTCATGACACCCGCGCTATTCCGACCGATCGAGCACGGGATCGACGTCGTCATCTATTCGACGACCAAGTTCATCGGTGGCCACGGCGTTCACGTCGGCGGCGCGATCGTCGACGGCGCGAACTTCCCGTGGGCCGACCAGCCCGAGAAGTGGCCCGAGTTCTGCTCGCCCTCGCCCTCGTATCATGGAGCGATATTCGAAGAGGCGCTCCGGCCGATGGGCAACATCGCCTATATCATGCACGCGCGAACGCACTGGCTTCGCGATACGGGCGCGGCGATGAGTCCGTTCGCGTCATTCCTGACCTTGCAAGGCCTCGAGACGCTTCATCTACGCATGCCGCGGCATTGTGAGAATGCAATGGCGGTCGCGCGTTTTCTCGAAGGACACTCGGCCGTCGAGTGGGTCAACTACCCGGGCCTGCCGAGCCATAGCCATCACGCCGCAGCCTCGCGGTATCTGCCGCAGGGTGCGGGCGCGATTCTCGGATTCGGCATTCGGGGTGGCGAGGCCGCAGGACGGAAGTTCATCGAGCACGTCGAGCTGGCCAGTCACTTGGCCAATATCGGGGACGCGAAGACCCTCGTGATCCACCCCGCATCGACGACGCATTCCCAGCTGACGACGGACGAGCAGCTGGCGGCGGGCGTGACGCCGGAATACGTGCGGGTCTCCGTCGGGATCGAAGACGCAGACGATATCATCGCCGACCTCGATCAGGCCCTGCGCGGCGCGAGCGCCTGACTCGCGCGGTCGCGCTATACGAGCGAATCGACTTGGAATCGTCCGACGACGAACGGAACGCTCGGCCGCTCGCGCACGCGAAGGCGTTCGTGTCGAGCGAGCCGCTCGTGCTCGCGGGTGGCGACATCCTGCCGGGTGTGACCGTCTGCTACGAGACCTGGGGTGAGCTCGACGAGGACCGCGCGAATGCCGTACTCGTTTGTCACGCCCTTAGCGGCGATTCCCACGTCACCCGTCACGATCCCGAAGACGACCCTGGATGGTGGGAGATCCTGGTCGGGCCCGGAAGACCGATCGACACGGACCGTTACTTCGTCGTATGTGCGAACGTGCTGGGCGGATGTCGCGGCTCGACCGGTCCGAATTTCGTCGATCCGGCGACGGGTCGCCCCTATGGAGCAGCGTTTCCCGTCGTTCGCGTGAGCGACATGGTCGAGGTCCAGCGGCGCCTGATCGACCATCTCGAGATCGAGCAGCTGCTGGGCGTCGCCGGCGGATCGCTCGGCGGCCTGCAGGCGATGACCTGGGCGATCGAATTCCCCGAGCGCGTGAAGGCCTGCGTCGTCGTGGCCGCGTCCGCGCGGCTCAGCAGTCAGGGAATCGCCTTCGACGTCGTCGGGCGCAACGCGATTCGTCACGATCCGCATTTCTCGAACGGCCAGTACTATGACGGTCCCGCACCCGAATCGGGGCTCGCCCTCGCTCGTATGCTCGCGCATATCACCTATCTCTCGGACGAGTCGATGCGAGCGAAATTCGATCCGACACGACTCCAGCCACGAGCGATCGAGACCGGCTTCGAGAGCGTCTTCTCCGTCGGATCCTACCTCGCACATCAGGGCGACCGCTTCGTCGAGCGTTTCGACGCCAACAGCTACATCACGCTCTCGACGGCGATGGATCTCTTCGATCTGGGTGACGACTCGGCTGCGCGCGGAGCGTCGCTTCGACCGGCAAGGTGTCGCTGGCTCTTCCTCAGCTTCTCGAGTGATTGGCTCTACCCGCCGTCGGCCTCGCGCGAGCTCGTCGACGCGCTCGTCGCCCAGTCGAAGCGCGTGAGCAGCTGTGAAATCGAGAGTCCGGCCGGGCACGACTCCTTCCTGCTGGAGGACCACATGCAGCTGGGTGGATCGATCGTACGTGCATTTCTCGCGGTCGAATCGGGCGCACGGGTTCCGATCCGCGTCCCCGAGGAGCCGCGCGAGGAAGAGCCGACGAGCATCTTCTTCGCGCGCCGGCTCGACTACGAGATGATCCTGCGCTTGATGCCGAAGCATGCGAGCGTGGTCGACCTCGGCTGCGGAAACGGCGAGCTGCTGGCGATCCTGCGCGATCGGGGGCATACGCGTCTGCTCGGATTGGAGCGCGACCAGGCTGCAGTCGCCGAGTGCATCGCCCGCGGCATCGACACGATTCACGCGGATCTCGACGAAGGGATCGCCGCGATCCCGGACCAGACCTTCGAAGTGGCGCTTCTCTCGCAGACGCTTCAATCGATCGTCGACGTCGCCGGCGTGCTCGAAGAGATCGTGCGGATCGGTCGTCGCGGAATCGTCAGCTTTCCGAATTTCGCCCACGCGCCGATGCGTGAGATGTTCGTGCGTGAGGGGCGTCTGCCGAAGGAAGAGGGTCTCTACGCCTATGATTGGCACGACACGCCGAACCGGCGCTTTCCCTCGATCCTCGACTTCGAGGAGCTCTGCGCGAAGCTCGGGATTCGGATCGAGGAGGCGATCTACGTAGACTCGCGAAGTGGCGAAGAGATCGTCGCCGATCCGAACCTCAATGCGGATATCGCCGTCGTAGCGCTCGCGCGTGGCCATGGCTGGGCGGACCGCGACGGAAATGCTTGAATCTCGGAAAATCGAAGAGAAGCAGGAGAGCGGGGGAATCGCCATGTTGAAGACGATCACGATGGTGCGAATGAAGGAAGGGCTGACCCGCGACGCCTTCTACGATCGCTGGTGCGTGCACACGCGGGACTTCGACCTGCGCGACCATCCCGAGATCTCGCTCAATCGCCTGATCCTGTTCAGCGACGTGCCGGGTGGCGCGGGCGGCTCGGATGCCTTCGTCGGTTTCGCCGAGAATCACTGGCCCGACCAGGCGGCGCTCGACGAGGCGATCCGTTGGTACCAGACGCCGGAGGGCATCGAGCACAACCGGGACCTCGAGGCGTTCATGGACATCGAGAAGAGTCCGACCTTCATCGTCGACTACGAGGTCGAGGTCTCCGAGGCACGCGGGATCGATTGGAAATCCGGCCGTGGCGTCGGCTGACGCGAAATCTGGCCGGGCGGAGGCGGCGAGGGCGACGCCGACCCGGATTCCCGCGTCGCGCTACACGTCACGCGAGTGGCACGACCTGGAGAGGCGTCGGCTCTGGACCCGCGTCTGGCAGATCGCCTGCACGACCGACTGCATCCCGGATCCGGGCGACTACTACGTCTACGAGATCGCGGATCTGTCGATCATCGTCGTGCGCGATCAGGACTCCGCGATTCATGCCTTCCAGAACGCCTGTCCACATCGCGGCAACCAGCTGCTCGCGGGCCGCGGGCGAGGTCTCGATCGGATCGAGTGCGCCTACCATCGCTGGTGCTTCGATCTCGAGGGCCGCCTCGAGAGCATGTCGCCGCAGGGCGAGGCGGCGCGCCGAGCGTCGCGAGTCGCTCCGGCAGCCGGCGCCGGGGGGATCGGACTCATACCGGTCGAGACGGATACCTGGGGCGGCTTCGTCTTCGTGAATCCGGACCCGATGGCCGAGCCGCTCGATGCGTTCCTCGAGGAGCTGCCCGGCGAGCTCGCCTGGGTCGGCATGGAGGCGTTCAGCTGCGACCGTTTCATGACCGTCCGGCTCGACTGCAATTGGAAGGCGGCGCTCGATGCGTTCCTGGAGACCTATCATCTGCACGCGGTCCACCCCCAGATGCTCGCGATCGCAGACGACGTCGATACGTCGATCACGCTCTACGACAAACACAGCAAGTTCGTCCAGCCCTACGGCGTCGCGAGCCCCCGTCGCCTCGACGGCGTCTCCGATCAGGAGATCTGGGAGTCTTTCGTCGCCAACCTGGGCCATCGGATGGGCATTCCCTTCGCCGACGCACCTCAGCCCGGACCGCATCCGACAGTCCCGGCCGGCAAGACGATGCGAGACGTCCTCGTCGGTCGTATTCGCGACCACCTCGCGACCCTCGGCTCGATCTACGACGACCTCGACGATCATCACGTGATCGACGATTTCCACTACCACCTCTTTCCGAATGCGATCCTCAACGTCTTCGCAGGGTGGTACGGGTTGGTGCGCACGCGACCCGGTGCGTCGGCCGACGAGTGCCTGCTCGACATGTGGAACTTCGATCTGCGTCCGTCGGACTCGAAGGCGAATCATCCGCGGCCGGAAGAGATCCTGCTGCCCGAGGAGCAGTGGCCGTCGCTCGGTCCCGTCGTGATGCAGGATCTCGTGCTCCTGCCTCGGGTGCAGCGCGGCCTGCGACAGCCGGGGATCACGGCCGCGCGACTGACGCCGGCGGAGTCCCGGATCGGTCGCATGCACGAGATTCTCGATCGCGTGATCGATCCGCCCGAGGCGCTTCGCATCGAATCGTGCGAGCGGTAGAACACCGGCGCTTCGGAGCGGTCGCGATCAGCCCGATCCTTCCGATGGTTCGACGCTGGGAGCTCGGAGCCGGGAAGGCGGTTGGTCGGCGGGCACGAAATCGCGCCAGGCCGACGCGAGCGTCTCGAAGAAGGCCGGCGCGCGTCGCATTCCGCAGAAGAGGGATTGCACGACGTTGACCGTCGTCGCGCCCGCTGCGAACCAATCGGGCAGGGCGGCCAGGCTGGCCGCGAGATCCGGTCTGCCGCGCGCGTCCTGGACGACGTCGAGGTCGCCCTGGATGCGGAGCATCGCGGGGTCGCGCCCGGCCTCGAGCCAGGCCCGTCGGAGTCGCTCGACCTGCTCGCGAAAATCGTCGATCGGCGTGTAGGGCGCAGGGATCCAGCCGTCGCCGAGACGACAGATGCGGTCGAGATTGCGCGGGTGGAGCGAGCCCGCGAACCAGATCGGGAGCCCTCCCGCCTGGAGGGGGGCGGGACGGCACCAGACTTCCTCGAAGCAGAAGCTCTCGGATTCGAAGCGCGCGGGTGCATCGCGCCAGAGCACCCGACAGGCCGCGATCGTGTCGGTCAGGAGTTGGCCCCGCCGATTCCAGTCGACGCCCGTCGCGTCGAACTCCTCTCGCTGCCAGCCCGTCGACACGCCGATCTCCATCCTTCCGCCGGACAGGACGTCGAGTGTGGCGAGGGTCTTGGCGAGCAGCGTCGCGGGTCGAAGCGGCGCGATCAGGATCTTGGTCGAGAAGCGGATCGTCTCGGTCACGGCGGCCATCGCGGAGATCAGCGAGAGCGGCTCGAGCCATGGGGTGTCGGGCGGAAACGGAAAGGGGCCCCAGGGATAGGCCTGCGTGTTCCCACCCATCAGGACGTGATCGGTGAGCAGGAGTCGGTCGACGCCGGCCTGCTCGGCGAGTCGGGCGAGATCCAGCAGCTGGCGCCACTGCGATGGCTCGTCGACCAGGGGTCCGTAGCTCGTGAGTGTGACGGAGAGACTCTGCCTCATGTCGGCCGGGTCGCCATCGCGCGCGTCACTCGAAGACGATCACCGAGCGGGCGACCTCGCCCGATTTCATGGCGTCGAAGGCGGGATTGATCTCGTCGAGCGCGATGCGTTTCGAGATCATCTCGTCGAGCCGCAGGCGCCCGTCCAGGTAGTAGTCGACGTATTGCGGCATGTCGCGCCGGAACGCGTTCGAGCCCATGAAGGAGCCGAGCACGCGCTTCTCCTGGAGCGTGATGTCCGACGCATTGAGCGAAACCTCCTGATCGGTCGGCAGCACGCCGACGAGGACGGCGGCACCACCCTTGGCAGCCATCCCGACCGCCTGCTGGATCGTCGGCGCGAGTCCGATGCACTCGAAGGCGTAGTCGACACCACCGGCGGTCAGCTCCTGAACACGTTCGACGGGATCGCCGCCCGCGGCATTCACGACATCGGTCGCGCCGAGGTCGCGGGCCAGCTCGAGCTTCCAGTCCATCGTGTCGACGGCGATGATTCGGCCCGCTCCCGCGATACGACAGCCCTGAAGGGCGGAGAGTCCGACGCCGCCGCAGCCGATGATCGCCGTCGTCGCGCCCGGCTCGACGCGCGCCGTGCGGAGTGCCGCACCGATCCCCGTCGTCACGCCGCAGCCGATCAGGGCCGCGCGATCGAGTGGCATGTCGTCACGAATCTTCACGAGGGCGCGTTCGTGCGTCAGCATCATCTCGGCGAACGACGACAACGCGAACTGGACGATCGGGGAGCCGTCCTGCGAGAGCCGCGACGTTCCGTCGAGTCGCGCGAGCATGGCGGGTGGCAGACAGAGATGCGGCCGCCCCCTCAGGCAGTAGCCGCACTCGCCGCACCATGCGTTCAGACAGCCGATCACGTGGTCACCGGGTTGGAAGGTGGTGACCTCCGAGCCGACCGCCTCGACGATACCCGCAGGCTCGTGGCCGAGAATGCAGGGCATCGCCATCGGGATGCCGCCCTCGATGATATGCAGATCGCTGTGGCAGATGCCCGAGGCAACCGTACGCGTCAGGACTTCGTGCGGACCGGGCGCGTCGATGTCGACGTCTTCGATCGTGAGCGGCGCATTGAGCTCGCGGAGGACCGCAGCCTTCATGGTTTCTCCCATGGCCAGAGAAGGTGGGTGGTGTGCCGGAGGCTAGCCCGCTGGCAGCCACCCTCGCGAGGCCGATTTCGAGGGAGCTCGCGCGTGAGACGCGACGGAGAGCGAGCCGGGACGCGATTCTGATAGGCTCCGGTCGTGCGCAGGCGTTCGTGGAATCGGCCGCCGCGGCACCTCGCGTCGCGAGTGGCCGCATGCAGCCGCGACGGCGGGCGCCGCATGGATCAGCGAGGAGAGCGTGATGGATGATTGCCCGATCCAGATCGGAAGCATGTTGCTCACCCTGGTGGAGCCCCATCGCGGACACGAGGTGGCCTACAACCGCTGGTACGAGCGGGATCATTTCTACGCGGGCTGCATGCTCGGTCCGTGGCTCTTCGCGGGCAGCCGATGGGTGGCGACCCGGGAGCTCAAGGATCTGCGCATTTCGGACGGGCGCGGGGAGGTCGCCAATCCCGTCGACGCGGGCTCCTACGTTGCGATCTACTGGGTCCATGCCGGCAAGGACGACGAGCATTGGAAATGGGCGGGTGAGCAAGTGCACTGGCTCTACCAGAACGGCCGCGGTTTCGCCGAGCGGACGCACGTCCATACCGTTCTCTTCGACTACCAGACGACGGCCTACCGCGACGCGGATCCCGTGCCGATCCAGCTCGCACTCGATCACGGCTATCCGGCAATGGCGATGGTGGCGACGGATCGCGCGGAGGGTGTCTCCGCCGAGGCCTTCGCGGCCTGGACGGCGGAGTCCGCTGCACTCGAAGAGGGTGGTGCGATCGCCCAGATCTCGAGCTGGCGGCCGCAGCCGCGTGACGAGATCACGGGCAACGCGCCGATGGATCTCGGGACTGGAACCGGGGGGCCGGAGCGAACGATGCAGCTCGCGTTTCTCGAGGGCGATCCGCGTGAGGCGTGGCAACAGGTCGCGCGGCATGCGCGGGCGATCGACGACTCGGGGCAGGGGCGGGTCTGCTTCGCTGGACCCTTCTACAAGACCGACGTCGGAACCGATCGCTACACGGACGAGCTGTTCTAGGGGCGGCCTCGGGATCGGCGCGTACGGGCGGTCGATTTCGTCGCGCACCGTCGCAGCCATTCGACAGCCAACAGGGGAGTCAGCCAGATGAGTCAAACGACGCCGATTCGCGTCATCCAGTGGGCGACGGGCAGTATCGGTCGCTTCGCGATCGGAGCGATCGCGGAGGATCCCGGGCTCGAGCTGGCGGGCGTCTGGGTTCATAGCGAAGAGAAGGAGGGCGTCGACGCGGGCGAGATCGCCGGGATCGGGAAGCTCGGCGTGCGTGCCACGCGCGACGTCGGGAAGCTGCTCGAATCCGAGGCGGATTGCGTTCTCTACGCGCCGCTTCTCGCCGACGTCGACGAAATGTGCCGCATCCTCGAGTCGGGCAAGAATCTCGTCACGCCGACGGGCTTCTCCTTCGTGAAGGATCCGATTCTCGCGGGCCGACTCGATGCCGCCTGTCGAAGGGGAGGGGTCTCCTTTCACGGCAGCGGCATCCATCCCGGCTTCGCCGGAGACCGTCTGCCACTCGTGCTGAGCGCGCTCTGTCGCAGGATCGACAAGATCACGATCTACGAGGTCTGCGATCTCTCGGGCGGGAGCGAGAGCCCCGAGATGATGATGGGCCAGCTCGGATTCGGCATGTCGGCGGAGCAGGCGACGAAAGCGCCGCCGGCCCTGATGGGCGTCATGAGTACGATCTTCTACGAGTCGATGGACATGATCGCCGCGGGGCTCGGCTTCGAGCTCGATGGCTACGAACATCATCACGAGTTCGCGCTCGCGACGGAGGACGTGCCGGTCCACGCCGGCCTGATCGCGAAGGATCACGTCGCCGGGCAGCATTTCGAGTACATCGGCAAGGTCGGCGAACGACCCGTGATCGAGTTCCAGACCTATTGGCGCATGACGGGTCGACTCGACAAGGCCTGGCCCTTCGACTCGACGCTCGAGTACACGGTCGAGGTGAGTGGAGATCCCTCGGTCCGCTGTACTCTCGCGCCGATCTCCGCCGATACGAACGATCCCGGTCTGGTCTGGACGGCGATGAATTGCGTCAATGCGATCGTGCCGGTTTGTGCCGCGGAGCCCGGAATTCGCAGCTCCCTCGATCTCCCGCTCGTACGAGCCGAAGGTCGGTTCGCGTTCTGACCCGCGCCGGATCGCTTCGAAGCCGAAGGCCCGACCTCGATCCAAGCGACACGGAGTAGTCGGTATGTTGCTCGAAGACCGCGTGGCGATCGTGACCGGGATCGGTCCCGGACTCGGCCGCGACATCGCGCTCCTCTACGCACGCGAGGGTGCCGATCTCGCGATCGCGGCCCGCAACGCGGAGCGTGTCGCGGGGGTCGCCGAGGAGATCGAGGCACTCGGAAGGCGGGTCCTCGCGGTGCCGACCGACATCACGGATCGCGGTGCCTGCCGAGCGCTCGTCGCGGCGACGCTCGATCGCTTCGGTCGCGTCGATGTGCTCGTGCAGAACGGCCACTACGACGGCGACTACAAGACGATCGATTGCTCCGACCCGCAGGACTGGCGCGACATCATGGAGGTGAATCTCTTCGGCGCTTTCCACCTGGTGCAGGCCGTCCTGCCGTCGATGATGGAACGTCGAGACGGTCGCATCATCCTCGTGAACACCGGTGCGAGCACCGACCCGCCTCCGACGCTCGGCGCCTACGCCGCCTCGAAAGCGGCCCTCGCCAGTCTCGTCCGCACGCTCGCGGTCGAGACGGGCCCTCATGGCATCCGCGCCAATGGCATCCAGCTCGGGCCGATGGACGGTGAGAATTTTCGCGGCTACCTCGAAGATCTCGCCCGGGCGGCAGGTCGCAGCTACGAGGAGGAGCTCGCCACGTACAACGAGCAGTTCGCCCTCCGCTATACGCCGACCACCGAAGAATGCGCCGGTACGGCGCTCTTTCTCGCCTCCGACCTGGCGCGCCCGATCACGGGCCAGAGCATCGCCGTGAACGGCGGGAAGTGGTTTCTCACCTGACGAGACGGGTGTGGCTCAGCCTTCTTCGCAGCGACGGAGCGAGATCGGAAACCCCGTCATCCAGGGCATGGCATTGATCGATTCGCGTGCGCTCGGTTCGAGGCTCGTCAGCCAATTGGTGGAGACTCCGACGTCGTCGTAGTCGGGCTTGTCGCGCGGCAGCCCACCGAAGCCGTGGCTGATCGACACGACGCCGCGGCGGAGCGTTGGATCGGCGGCGACCCGCGCGCGGATCGACCCGTGGCGCGAGGCGATCTCGACCGGATCACCGTCCGCGAGACCCTCCGCGCGCATGTCCTCCGGGTTCACGAACGCCGGATTCGCGGGCAGCCGCAGCTTGATCGACGGCAGCCCGAGCCCGGCCGAGTTGTTGGCGTCTCGCAGGCGCCGCACGGCCAGGCGGTAGCGATAGGGAGAGCCAGCCAGGGGCGGCACGGCGAGCTTCGCCTCGAAGGCACGGAGCTCCCGGGCCACGTCCGGCGGCAGCAGGCTGAAGCGGTGGGGACTGTCGGGATCGCCGGGCTCGACGAATTGTGGCTCATGGTCGAGGAAGAGCCCGTGCTCGGCACGCTTCAACGCCTCGAATGCGACGGGCGCGTCGCGCGCCGTTCGCGACAGGATCTCGTCCGTCGAAGGCGCGTGATTCATGTCGAGGGCCTCGCCGAAGAGCCGCAGCTCGAGACCGAGCCGCTTCGCGATCGCCCAGAAGTAGTAGTGATCGTCGCGGACACAGGCGCCGTCGGGCGGCCTCGCGACCGCCGGCGTGTAGCGGGTATACGGAACGGGTGAGACGAGGCTCTCGTAGACCCAGATCGGCAGGTCCGCCCGCTCGTATTGCAGCGTCGGAGGCAAGACGTAGTCGGCGAGCCGCGCCGTCATGCTCATGAAGGGCTCGATCGCGACGAGCAGGTCGAGATGCTCGAAGGCACGCTCCACCTTCTCGATCTCGGGGATCGCCGAGGCCGGGTTGCCGCCGTGGACGATCAGACCGCGAACGCGTCCCGGTCCGGGCTCGAGGATCTCGTCGGGAAGCGTGCCCGTCGGGAGCTCGCCCGCGAAGAGCCCATGACCGCCGATGCGAGACTTGTAGCCATGCTCCCACCAACGTGGCGCCGGAATCACCTCGGCCTTGATCGGCTGCCGAGGCTGGATCGCGCCGGGATGCTCGATCTCGTCGCCCGCGCGCAGATAGCGTCCGCAGACGATGTTCAGGCATTCGATCAGGTGTTCGGCGAGGTTGCCGCCGGGTGCCATGTCGGGGCCCGTCGCTCCGGCCGCGGCGCCGGTCTTGCAGTCGTGGGCGAAGACGCGCGCCGCGGCACGTAGCACCGCGACCGGTACGTCCGCGCGTTGCGCGACCACCTCGGGCGTGAAGGCCGCGACGCCGCGCTCGAGGGCGTCGATGTCGTTCGCATAACGTTCACAGAATTCGCGATCCTGCCAGCCCTCGGCCAGCACGATATGCAGCAATCCGGCGAGCACGGCCACGTCCTCGCCGGGCAGCGGTTGCAGGTGGACGTCGGCCTGGGCCGCCGTCTCACTCCGACGCGGATCGATCACGACGAGCTTCATGCCGCGTGCCCGCGCGGCGCGCAGCCGTTTGGTCGGGTTGCGCGTGTCGAAGCCATTGGCGCTGACCGAGACGAGGGGATTCGCGCCAACCAGCAGATAGACGTCGCCTCGACTGAAGGGCGTGCGGCCCGGCGGCCAGATGCCGAGCCGGCCGACCGCGACCTGCTTGGCCGACTGGTCGATCGTGACCGAGGAGTACGCTTTCGGCGAGCCGATCGCCTCGAGCAACGCCGGCAAAATCAGGACCGACGAAGACGTGAAGAACGCGCCGCCCCCACGATAGCCGGCGATCGCCTCGGGCCCGTCTTCTTCGAGGATCGCCGCGATCCGCTCGGCGATCTCGTCGAGCGCCGTCTCGAGCGGGATGTCATGGAATCGGCCGTCGGCGCCGCGTTTGCGTGGACGCAGGATGCGATCGGTGCTGTTATGC
Source organism: Myxococcota bacterium (assembly GCA_965223565.1). Taxonomy (GTDB): domain Bacteria; phylum Myxococcota_A; class UBA9160; order UBA9160; family UBA4427; genus UBA4427. Next base: position 808,951 of record CBDCWV010000018.1, read on the forward strand.
GCCTCGTCGGCCTTGAGACCCTTGTAGCAGGCGTATCCGAGGGTCGAAGGGTCGTTCTGGTCGCCGCGGATCGACAGGACCCGGTCGCTCGAATCGAGCGTGACGATCGTGCCGCACATCCCCATGCATTGGCGGCAGAACGAGCGCGTCTCGTGGGTAACGCCGGCTGTGGAATTCGATCGAGCGCTTTCGACCATGGCAACCCCTGGGAATCTTCGTACGCTTGGCGCGGCGTCGAATGCATGCGACGGTATCAAACCCGACGAGGATCGGGTGCGGGGCCTGTTTGGCGAGACGTGCCGAGCGCGACGAGTCGAAGGCGACCGAAGGCAAAGGTGAGACAGACGCTGAGCAGGCGCGAGGAGCTCCAGGATGAGCAACGAGAGAAGGCTCGAGGGCCAGGTCATGATGATCACGGGTGCGGCTTCGGGAATCGGCCTCGCCTGTGCGGCGCGGTTCGCGGCGGAGGGTGCCGTCGTCGCGGGCTTCGATCTATCGCCCGAGCCGGGCGCGTGGTCGGAGATCGAGAAGACCGCGCCCGGATCGTCTTTCACGACGGGCGACGTGCGCGACGCCGAGGCACAGAACGCCTGGGCGCAAGACGTGCGCAATTCGTTCGGTCGGATCGATTCCATCCTGACGGCCGCGGGCGTCGCGAGCGGCGGTCCCGTCCATCTGATCAGCGCCGAGGAGTGGCAACGCGTCCAGGACATCAACCTGACCGGGACCTTCCTCTCCGTCAAGGCCGTACTCGATACGCTGCTCGAGCAGCGCTCCGGGACGATCATCACGGTCGCGAGCGTCGAAGGCCTCGAGGGTGCAGAAGGCGGCAGCACGTACAACGCCTCGAAGGGCGGCGTGATCCTGCTGACGAAGAACCTCGCCATGGACTACAGCCGGATGGGCATTCGCGCCAATTGCATCTGCCCCGGGTTCATCGACACGCCGCTATTTCGCTCCGTGATCGGTGCTCCGGGCCTCGAAGAGATGAGCGACGCGATCAGGGAACAGCACAAGATCGGCCGATTCGGTCGACCCGAGGAGATCGCCGGCGCGGCGTTCTTCCTCGCCTCGGAGGATTCCTCGTTCGTCACGGGCCACGCACTCGCCGTCGACGGCGGCTATGTCGCGGGCCATCGCTACGGCCACACGAAGCTGATGGGGCTCGACTGAGCCGCGTCGCGGACCGATCGTGCGGAGCGGAGCCGAGGCTGGTAGGCCCGTCGCGACGACCTACCATCGACGGATGCGCATCGGATTCTACGCGACGCTACGCAAGCCCGTGGGCGGGAAATATCTCGACCTGGACGTCGCCACACCTTGCACCCTCGAGGGGGTCCTCGTGGCCGTGATCGAGGCGAGACCGACGCTCCGCGAGCTGCTGCTCGACGCGGCGGGCGAGCTCGATCGATCGATTCATCTCGTCGTCGATGGTCGCAGCTCGAAGTACCTGCCCGATGGAATGCGGACGGTCGTCGATGGTGGCGTGTCGATCGACTTCTTCCCGGCAGTCGCCGGCGGCTGACGCGCCGTCCCAACAGACGTGGATCGCCAATTGGGTCTGGCACGAAGTCTGCTGTGTGGTCGGGTATGCCAAACCACACCGCCACGCCCCCACCCCCGTTCTGTCCCAACCCGAGCTGCGATTCCCAAAGCAAACCAACCCCCTGGCGCTTCAAGAAGAAAGGCTTCTTCCTCCGCCACCAGGAGCCCCGCCGCGTTCAGCGGTACGTCTGTCATCATTGTGGCCGGAACTTCAGTACGCAGACCTTCTCCACCAGCTACTGGTTGCGGCGCCCCGATCTCCTGACCCCCCTATTCATGCGCCTGCTGTCTTGCTCCGGCTTTCGCCAGATTGCAAGAGAGCTGAACGTCTCGCACAGCACCCTCCAGCGCCAGAGCGAGCGTCTCGGACGCCATTGTCTTCTCTTTCACGAAGCGTTGAGGCCACGCGACACGCCGACCGAACCGCTCGTCCTGGACGGCTTTCGCAGCTTCGAACACAGCCAGTATTGGCCCCTGGACCTGAACCTGCTCGTGGGTGCATCCCACTACGTGTACGGATTTAATGCCGCCGAGCTGCGTCGAAGCGGCACGATGCGGCCGGCTCAGGCCATCCAGCGGCATCGCCTGGAAGAGAAGTATGGCCGTCCCGACCCACAGGCGACGCGAAAGACCGTGAAAGAGCTACTTGGCCGGATCGTACCGCCGGAGGGCCAAGTGACGCTTCGCTCGGACGAACACAAAGCCTATCCGGCGGCCATGCGAGGTCTTCCCGATCGCCGCTTCCACCACGAGACGACTTCCTCGAAGGCGTCGCGGACTTCGAAAAACCCGCTCTTTCCGGCGAACCTGGCCGAGGGTCTGCTTCGGCATTCGAGCTCGAATCACAAGCGGGAGACGATTGCGTTCTCGAAGCGTCGCCAGGGGGCGCTCTACCGCTTGGCGATCTGGACCGTGTGGCGCAACTACATGAAGAGTCGTTCCGAGGCGAGACAGGATGCACCCCCGGGCGTCGTGCTGGGGCGGATCCGGCAGGCGCTGACGCCGGCCGATGTCTTGAAAGCGCGGCTCTTTCTGCACCGGGCCTCGGTCGGGCCCTGGATCGCTGCGTGTTATCGGGGGGCCATCGCGACGCGGGCGATCGAGCGGTGTCGGGTGCACGATCTGAAGTACGCGATCTAGCGGGGACTGAAGGCACTCCGAGGGAGACGTGGACGCTCCCTGCAACGGCCAGACCCAATCTTCGGTCCACGACTTAGGGGATGCACAGCTCGCGCAGCTTGGCTTCGGGGACGACGCCGTCCTTCCAGCCGCGCACCTCGTAATACTCCGCCAGCATCAGCCCCAGCTCCGAAACGTGTCCCTTCGAGCCGGAGAGGGTCGATGCCTCCTCCGTGAAGCGCTTCGGTAGCGTGTCACTGCCTTCGCGGAAGCCCGCGAGATTGTTGTAGTAGCGTTCGAGGGTGTAGACCCTCTCGCCGGCGCGCATCACGTCGTTCGGCGTGCAGGCCTTTCCGGTTGCGGCACTCCACTGGGCGGCATACTCCTCCGCCCCCTCGGCGAACGCGCTGAACTTGCAAAGGTCCAGGCTGTCGGAGAAGGCCGCGAGATCCTGGAAGGTCTTCACGAGCTCGCCCTTGCCCTTCCACTCGAGCGGGTCGGCCTCGATTCCGACGACGCCGAGCTCGGCCGCCGCGACGTAGGCGCGCAGGTGGCAGGCGCCGCGATTGCTCGTCGCGTAGCCGAGTCCCATGCCCTTCAATCCACGCGGATCGTAGGCGGGCACGGCCTGGCCCTTGACTGCCATGGCCGCTTCGGGCCGGCCGAGATTCCGCGCGGCGGCGACCGCCCCGTCGGCGAGCAGGTCGCCCACGCCCTCGCGAAGCGCCAGCATCTCGGTCAGCTCGACCATCTTCGCGTCGTCGCCCCAGGCGAGGCTCTCGCCATTGGTGAGGCCGGCTTCGCTGCACTCCATGAAGACCGAGTAGACGTTTCCGAGCTCGATCGGGTCGAGGCCGAAGTCGTTGCACTGGTCGATCAGCTTCGCGACCGAGCGGATGTCGTCGACGTCGCAGTTGGCGCCCAGGGACCAGGCGGGCTCGTACTCGACGCTCTCCATCTTGAGACCCTTCCACGGCCCGTCCTTGATCTCGACCTCCTTCTTGCAGGCGACTGGGCACGCATGGCAGGTCGGATCGTCGCTCAGGAGATGCTCGACGACGTATTCGCCCGAGAGCGTCTCGGCGCGCTCGCCGAAAGACGTGAGCTGGCTGTTTCGGACACCGAGGGCGCCGATCCCGTTCGTGACGTTCATCAGCACGTTCGTGCCGTAGACCGAGAGTCCGCCCTTCTTGGGGCTCGTGATGTTGTTCTCGTCTCGGATCGCATCGAGTGCCTGCTTTCGAACGGCGATCCACCGGTCCTTCTCTGGGACGTCGCTCTTCTTGTTACCGGCGCGAATGACGATCGCCTTCAGGTTCTTGCTGCCGCCCACGGCGCCGGTCCCACCGCGTCCGAACGCGCGGTCGTCTTCGTTCAGCCAGACGGCGAAGCGCGATTGATTCTCGCCCGCTTGTCCAATCGCGTTCACGGAGAGGTTCTTGCTGCCGTATCGCTCTCGATAGAGCGCGATCGTGTCGTGGATCCCGAGTCCCCAGCTGTCCCGGGCGTCGCGGATCTCGATCCGCCCATCCTCGATGAAGACGTAGACGGGATGGGAGGCCCGACCTTCGAAGACCAGCCCGTCGAAGCCCGCCCAGCGGACACGTGCAGCAGTCCATCCGCCTTGATGGCTGTCGGTCACGGTGCCGGTCAGGGGCGACTTGGTGACGGCCGCCCAACGACCGCTCATGCTCGCCTCGGTTCCGCTCAGGGGACCGTTCATGAAGCAGAGGATGTTCTCCGGCGAGAGCGGGTCGACGTCGACACCGTTCTCGAGCACGTAGCGGACGCCGAGTCCTCGGCCGCCGATGTATTTCTCGACCCACTCGCGGGGCGCCGGTCGCTTCTCGATCGTGCCGGAGCTCAGGTCGATATGAGCGATGTCGTTTCCGAAGGTGCGGGCATCCATCCTGGTGGCTTCCATGGCGTCGGGCTCCTCTGGTCGGTTCGCGTCGGGCCGAGGGTCGCGGGATCGACGAACGCGAGATCGCGAGGTGATAGTCTAGGGGTAGACGCGCGCGCTGGCCCACCGCGGCCCGCCCCGCGACCCGTGTCGGCTGGCGGTGGGCTCCGCGCGAGAAGTCGATCGCGGGTGGTGCGAGCGAGGAGTGAAGATCGGCGGAGGAGCGATGGGCAAGGACGCGTGGGCGGAGACGAGCAGGGAAGGTGCGGAGCAACTCCTCTCGACCTACCTCGCGAGTCACGCGGCGAACGATCTCGCGGGCGTGCTCGCGCTCTTCGAATCGGATGCAGTCGTCGAGGATCCCGTCGGCAGCCCGGTCCACCAGGGGCTCGCGGCGATTCGCGCGTTCTACGCGATGACCCACGAAACGAACGGGCCGCTCTCGATCGAGCGGGTCGGCCCCGTTCTGATCGGGGGTGACGAGCTCGTCGCGCACGTTCGCGCTGCGCTCGAGCGGCCAGGGAGCCCACCCGCGATGGACGTGATCTACGTCGTGCGCGTCTCGCCCGCGGGCTCGATTGCGAGCCTACGGGCGTGGTACTAGCCGGCGCGCCGCGCGAGGCCAGCCGGGCCGCGCGGCTTCGCGACCCGGAACGTTCTTCCGCGCCCGGCTAGCTCGCTGTGAGTCGGACCGTCTCCGTGTCGCGACCCGAGCGGAGGAGCATGCCGGCACGTGCGGAGGTCGCCTCGCCGTCGTCGACGGCGAGTATGCCGTTCACGAAGACCTTGCGGATCCCCTTCGCCTCGCTCACGAGGCGCAGGCTGCCGTCCGGGAGATCTTCGACGGCGTGGGCGCCGGTTGCGGCGATCGTGTCGGGATCGAAGAGGACGAGGTCGGCTCGCGCGCCGGGGCGGATCCGTCCGCGATCGGTCAGCCCGAAGAGGTCGGCCGGCTCCGAGGTCATCATCGCGATCGCGCGCTCGAGCGGTACGAGCTTGCGGCCCCGCAAGACGTCTGCGAGAAAGAGTGTCGGGTAGGGCGCGCCGCACATGCGATCGAGGTGGGCGCCGGCATCCGAGCCGCCGAGCATCACGTGTGGATGATCCCAGACCTCGCGCCGGAGCGCCCAGCTCGCATCGTCGTCGGCGCGGGAGATCGGCCAGAGGATCGTCGCGAGCTCGTCCGCGACGACGATCTCACACAGGGTGTCGAATTCGTCGGCGTCGCGTTCGGCCGCGAGCTCGGCGACCGAGCGACCGCGCAGCTCGGCGAGCGCGTCGTTCGGCCCGGCGCCGATCTGGTAGCTCCCCCAATGCGCGACGCCGCGCAGGACACCCGCCTCGGGCGACTTTGCGCTCGCCTTCATGCGAGCACGCACGTCGGGATCGCGCAGGCGGTCGAGCTGCTCGGGAGCCGGGCCGCGGAGGATCTGCGACCAGCCAGGTAGCTTGTGGAGTGCACAGTGGTTCTTGAAGCTCATGCAGAGATCGACGATCACCGGCATCGTCAGCGCGACGATCCTGGCGCCGCGGGCGCTCGCCGCCTCGCAGGCCGCGAGCTGTGCGCGCACACTCTTCTCGTCGCGGGCGCTCACGGTCAGCACGTTCCAATTGGCGGGTCGGTCGGCAGCGAGACTCATCTCTGCTGCGAGCTCGATCTCCTCCTCTTCGAATCCGTTCAGGCAGCCGTCGAAGATGAACTCGAGGGTCGTCCCGGGGTGGGCGCCGACCTCGCGCGAGAGCGAGAGGACTTCTTCGGGACTGGCCCAACGCGAGGCGACCGGCTCACCGGCTCCGTCGGAGTGCGTGAAGGCACGACTCGTCGAGAAGCCGAGTCCGCCGGCTTCGAGTGACGCGCGGAGCATGTCCCGCATGGCATCGATCTGGGTCTGCGAGGCCTTCGAGCCGACGGCGGCCTCGCCCATCACGGCGCGCCGGATCGCGCAATGCCCGACGAGGAAGCCCGCGTTGATGGCGATCTTCCCGTCCAGTCGCTCGAGATAGTCACCGAAGGATTGCCAATCCCACGGTAGCGCCCGCTCGAGGGCCTCGAGCGACATGCCCTCGACGTTCGCCATCATGCGCGCCGTGTACTCGGCGTCGTTCGGAGCGAGCGGGGCGAGCGTGAAGCCGCAATTGCCGCTGATCACGGTCGTGACGCCGTGGAGCGACGAAGGTGTCGCGTGGGGATCCCAGAAGAGCTGCGCATCGAAATGGGTATGCGGGTCGATGAATCCGGGACAGAGGACGAGTCCGCGGCCGTCGATCTCGTTCTTTGCGTGCGCGTCGACCCGACCGACGGTGGCGATCCGGTCGCCACGAACGGCGACGTCGCCCTCGCTAGCAGGGTCGCCGCTCCCGTCGACGATCGTGACGTTCCGAATCAGGAGATCGATCGCCGACCGGTCTTCGTTCGTCATCGCGGTCTCCTGTTCAACTCGTCGCGCATCGACGCGGACGCGGCAGCGGACTCCGATGCCCCTGCCTCTCGACCTTGCGACGGAGAAGGCGCCAATCGTCGAGCTCCGTCATTCGAACGACCGAGTCGCAATAGCGGGCGCCCATCACGGATCCACGCGACGGTCTCGGCCTCGCCCGGCATTCGGCGCCACGCGCGCGCACGCGGGAAGTCGACGTCCAGGCTCGGCCATCTCGCGCTCCTCCTCGTCCATCATGCGTGTCCTTCTTGCGAGTCCAGGCCTCCTCGCGAGTCCATGCCTCCTCGCGACTCCATGATAGGGGACCCCGACGGCGATGGATCCACGACGTGACCGCGCTGGACTACGCTTCCGGGCGGGCTGGTGCGACGGAGGAGGCAGGCGATGGGCAGAGACAGTAATGGGGCCGGACGCGGGGATGAAGGTGGCGAGGCGTCGATCGACGCGCCGAACGCCTGGCGGTTGGAGACGCCCGGGACGAAAGGCTGGACGCGGACGGCGCGACCCGGGGATCCCCACAAGTACTTCATGGTCTCCGCCGATTGCCATGCGAACGAGCCCGGTGATCTCTGGCAGACACGGATGGCGCCCGAGTATCGCGATCGGATTCCGACGTTCAGCTTCGACGAGAAGAAGAAGACGAACTACCAGGTGACGGAGGGCTTCCGGCCGATCCGGGTCCACGACATCAAGTTCGAGGGCGAGGACGCGGAGCGCAATGGTGCCGGTCGCACGCCCGAAGAACGCCTGGCGGACCACGCCCGCGACGGTGTCGACGCCGAGATCATCTTTCCCAACAAGGGTCTCACGATGTGGGCGACGCCCGACGCGCAGTTCTCGCAGGCCATGTGCCGGGTCTGGAACGACTGGGCCTGGGAGACCTTCGGCCCCTACAACGATCGCCTGGCGCCGATGGCCTGTGTCGCGACGGGGGACATGGAGGGGGCGATCGCGGAGACGAAGCGCTGTGCAAAGCTCGGCTTTCGCGGGATCTCGATTCCCTGCAAGCCCATCTGGGGACCCAATGACGTGGCGCATAGCAACTACAACCTGCCGGAATTCGATCCCTTCTGGGACGTCGTCCAGGATTGCGACATGCCGATCACGATCCACGTGTCGACGGGTCGAGATCCGCGAACGGCGAGAGGCAATGGCGGCGCCGTGATCAACTATGCCGCCCATGCACTCGCACCGACGATCGAGCCCGTTGCGAACCTCTGCGCCTCGGGTGTCTTCGAGCGCTTCCCGGGTCTGCGCTTCGCGACGATCGAGGCGGGAATCGGCTGGATTCCCTGGGCGATCCAGGCGATGGACGAGGCCTACAAGAAGCATCACATGTTCACGCGACCGAAGCTGAAGATGTTGCCGAGCGAGTATTTCAAACGGCACGGCTTCGCCTCGTTCCAGGAGGACGCGGCTGGCCTCGATCTCGCCCGCGAACACGGTCTCGTCGACAACTTTCTCTGGGCAAACGACTATCCGCACCACGAGGGCAGCTGGCCGCACTCCGCCGCTGCGATCGAGCGCGAGATGGGCCATCTGAGCGATGACGAGCGCGCGCGTATCCTCGGGCTGAACGCGGCGAAGCTTTGGAAATTCGAGGTACCCGAGGCGGCACCCGCGTGAAGATCCTCTACGTCGTCATCGCGCTGTTGGTCTTGCTTCTGTCTTCGATGCCCATCGTGTTCCTGGTCCAGGCGCGACTCGGCAACCCGCGCGTCGCCCAGGAGCTGCGCGACCAGCCGCAGGGTGAGCGGGCGCGCAAGGTCATGTTGATCCGATTGCCGAGCGGGCGCGAGATACCCGTCAATTACCTGCGCGAGGACGGGCGGCTCTACGCGGGCGCCGATGGCCGCTGGTGGAAGGAGCTCGAGGGCGGCCATTTCCCCGTCGAGGTCTACGTCCAGGGCGAGCAGCTGGGCGCGCGTGCACGCGCCGTGCGGGACGATCCGGCCTACGAGAAGGACATCTTCTCGCGTTTGCGACCGACGGCCGTTCCCGGCTTCGGCACGCTGGTCGAGATTCTGCTCGATCCCCGGGATCCGGGCGGACCGAAACGGTAGTCGGGGCGCGAGCTCCGCTCGCGCTTCAGAGGTCTCGCGCCGCGCGCGAGGCGTTCTCGAGCATCCAGTCGACGCGCGCGAGCACGTCTTCGATCGCCCCACGTCCGCGTCTGGCGGAACCGCTGTCGGCACTCGCCGAATCGCTGTCGGCACTCACCGAATCGCTGTCGGCACTTGCCAGGCCGCCACCGGCGCCGGCCCGCAGGCGTGCCGCGACGCCCTCGACCAGACACGCCATCTTCCACCAGCTGAACGCGCGATAGTAGTCGAGGCGGGACAGATCGAGCCCCGAGCGCTCGGCGTAGAGCTCGATCGCTTCCTGTCGACGTGGAAACGCGGGGTGACGCGTCGGGGAGGGCGAACCGAAATCGTGCTCCTCTTCCGGATCCGACCAGTAGAGGATGGACCAGCAGAAATCCGCGACCGGATCGCCCAGAGTACAGAGCTCCCAATCGAGGACGGCGCGGATGCGATCGTCGGGTCCGATCACGGTGTTGTCGAAACGATAGTCGCCGTGGACGAGCCCGACGCCCTGTTGCTCGGGAATCGACTTCGAGAGCTTCTCGTGGAGTGCGTGTACGACCGGCAGGTCGCGACTCCTGGCGGCCTCGAATTGGCGGAGCCAGCGAGCGAGCTGGCGCTCGACGTAGGCCTCGCGGCGCCCGAGATCGCCGAGGCCGACGGCGTCGGGATCGAGGGTATGCATCGCAACCTGCACGTCGATGAGCGATTCGGCCGCCCGGCGGCAACGCGCGCGATCCATGTCGCGCGCATCCTCGGGTCCGCGAAGGATGCGCCCCTCGGCGAAGCCCATCAGGTAGAACTCGGCACCCGTGACGCTCGTGTCGTCGCAGAACGCGATCGCAGGGGGCACCGGGACACCCGCCTCGGGGTGCCGATGCAGCGCGTCGAGGATCTTCCACTCGCGACCCATCTCGTGTGCGGTCGCGAGCCGCGCGCGTTCGGGCGGGCGGCGCAGGATCCAACGCTGGCCTTCGCCGCGCTCGACGATGTAGGTGAGATTCGAGCCGCCCGCCGCCACGAGCTCGAATTCGAGGTGCGTGTCCGCACCTTCGACGTTCTCTGAGAGCCAGCGTCGAACGGATTCCACGTCGAGGCCGCGAAGCTCGCCCATGTTCTCCTCGTTTCGGTCTGCAGCCGCCGGCCGACTCCGACGATGTCAGAACCCGGTCGTCGGATTTTCCGGGTTGAGCGCAGCGCCGAGTGCCGCGTTGTAGGTCTGGAAGGCGACCGCTGCGACGCGCTCGTCCAGTGGCGGGGCCCCGTGGTAGGCGCCCGGCGCATTGTAGAGCTCGACGGGCACGCCCTCAGCCATCAGCCGCATCGCAAACTCGATTCCCTCGTCGCGAAGTGGGTCGAGGCCATTGGTCTGCACGAACGCCGGCGGCAGATCGGCGAGACTCTCCGCCCTGGCCGGAGCGGCGTAGGCCGACGTCTTCTCGCGATCGTATTCCTCACCGAGATAGTGGAGCCACATGCCCTCGGCTCCTGCGGAATCGAAGCCGGGTGCGCCGACCGCTTGTCGTATCGACGGTGTACGCAGGCGATCGTCGGTGACCGGGATCATGAGCGCCTGATAGGCGATCTTCGGTCCCCCTCGATCGCGGGCCATCAGCGCGACGGCCGCCGTGAGCGCACCGCCGGCGCTGCCGCCGGTCACGACGAGACGTTCGAGGTCGACCTCGAGCTCGGCGGGCCGGCTGGCGACCCATTCGAGCGCCGCATAGCAGTCATCCGGCGCCGCAGGAAAGGGATGCTCGGGTGCGAGCCGATAGTCGACGCTCACGACCACGCAATGGTGACCGATCGCCCAGCTCGCCTCCATTCCGCCGAAGGACTCGGGGTGGAACATGCAGAAGGCGCCCCCATGGAGATGGAGCAGGATCGGCAGAACGCCCGTTGCCTCCTTCGGGCGATAGATCACGACCCGGACGTCGGGTTCGCCCGGCGGACCGGGAATCTCGCGATCGTCGATATCGAGGGCAGCGCGATGGTCGTCGGTCAGCTCCAGTCCGGGCATCGGCTCTTCCGGCGCGTCGCGCGGAGGGATCGGCAGCAGCTGCTGGGCGCGGGATGACGGGGACATCGGTTCTCCTCGTTTCGTTCGGGTGGGAGGGTTGTGAGCAATCCGCACACACGCCGCGACGGCTCAGCACGGCTCGGCCTCGGGTGTCGGGTGTCGTCGGTCGATCGACCACGACGCGCGATCGCGAACGTTGCGAGTCAATCGTAGGCGCGCGCCGGCGCCGCCGTCGGGAAGTCGTTCACCCATTGCATGTACGTGACCATCGCGCGATCGCCGCCGACGAGTGAACCGACCTTGAAGCGGATTCCCGTGAGCGTGCGCGCATCGTCGACGAGCAGATCGCTGCCGAATTTCACCTGCTCGGCAAGCCGCGCCTCGAGCTCGGAGGGTGCGAGAGAAGCGTCGCGGGGCACGGCGGCGACGTAGTAGGTCTGTGCGGTCGTTTGGAGCGGTGTCGACGTGAAGAGCCCGATCGTCGTGTGATCGGTCACGGTCTGGAACGAGACCGCGTTCGTGCCCGTCACGCGGATGCGCTGCTCGAAGGCGCCCGTCTCGGGTGAGACGAAAGGAATCTCGAGCTCGATATGGTGATCGTCGACGTAGCGGACGTCATCGGGCTCGATCTCGAAGTCGAGGTCGTGGACGTAGCGCAGGTGCATGAAGTCGAAGGTGTTGCCGATGCTCAGCCACGGAGCGACCTCGAACACGTTCGTACGTCGCGCAGAAACGAGCAGATCCGACTCGTCGTAATCACGGATTCGAGGCGGGGGAAAGAGCGGCGAGCCGCCCGCCGGTCCGTTGTAGGCCCAGACGAGCCCGAGGCTCTCGGCCGTCGGGTAGCTATAGAGGCGCGCGGCCGTCGGAATCGGTCCCTCGGAAGGGATCGACGTGCACGCGCCCGTCGGCCCGAAGCAGAAATGATGGTAGGTGCATCGGATGTCGTCGCCGACGACGTCACCGAGCGCGAGATCCGCTCCCATATGCGGACAGCGCGCCGTGGTAACCACGGGCTCGCCCGATGCGCGCCGATAGACGACGACGCGACCGCCCAGGAAATCACATCCGAAGGGCTTGCCTTCTCGGATCTCCTCCGAGAGCGCGACGGCGTACCAGCCTTCGGGCTGGGGATCGCCCGGACGAATGACTGCGTCGAGCGTCTGCCAGGCGGGCGGGGAGCTCGCCTCGGCCGTGTGCGAGACCGGATCGATCATCGACTCCTTCAGATAGAGCGAGTCGATGTACTCACGCACGGCCTGGATCTTCCCCTCACGCACGTCGAAGACCAGGCAATGGTCCGTCTCGTAGTGGTTGCCATTCAGTCCGGTCGAGCGGTGGGTCATCTCGATTACGACATGTTCGCCCCGACTGACGACGAGCCGGGTCTCGAGGTCGTAGGAGTCCATGCCGGTCGTGAACAAGCCCTTGTCGACCGCGAAATACCCGTCGAAGATCGCGCGGCGCCCGTGGAATTTCCCCGGCCAGGGCAGCGACGGAGGCGTCGTCCAGGTCGCGTCCTCGGCGAAGGCCTCGTAGGCTGCATCGTGGCGACCCGCCTTGATGTCCTCGAGGTATTCGAGCACGACGCTCTCGGGATCTCGACTCATGGAAGCTCCTGTTCAGGGCTCGATCTCGACGTCCGTGATCGCCGGATCGATCGTCACGACCATGTCCTTCATCATGCTGGCGAGCGCGTCGGGCGTGATCACGCAGGTCTCGCACTCCTCGTTCGTGCCCGGCGCGTAGCGTACGCGCAGGACGCCGTCTTCGGCCGAGACGAAGCGAACGCTACCCCCGTCGGGCTTGACGATCTCGTCGAACTGCTCGACGACCTGACGGGCGCCCTCGGACATCATGTTCTCCTGTCGCTCGCAGAGGCTTCCGGCGCGTGCCGCGCTCTCCCGTTCAGGCGCGAGTCAGTCGTGCTCGCACGCGTGGCGCGACCGCGCATGCCAGCTCACGGATTTCTTCCTTGCTCCAGAGGGCCGTCGGGATATACGGGTAGTCGACGACGATGAAGGGGAAGTCGGGCACGCCCGAGAGCTTCGCCATGGCTTCGGCGGAGCCGCGGACTGCCTGGTGGATGATGGCGGCGGTCGGAATCCCCGCCCACTCGAGCTCGATCGCGTCACGCAAACTGCGTGCAGAGCAGCTCCCTCAACCTCCGAAGCCGGCGATCGCCAGCGTCGTCTCCGAGGTGAGTCGCGCCCAGTCGGCCGGCTCCGGCGCGACGGAGACGCTCGGCTTGAGCACGCGCACCGCGGCGACGGCGTCGTCCTCGCGGAGCAGCTCGTCGTAGACCGCGTCGAGGAATCGCTTCGATTCCCCGAGGCCGTTCGCGACGAGTCCCAGCACCGACCCCGCAAGGCTCGCCGGTCGATCGGGCAGGGCGCGATCGTCGCGTCGCTCGAGCGGACCGCTCGTGGGGTCGAGCGCAATCAGCTTCTTCGCCGCGTTCGCCTGTCCATTCGCTCTGGTCATGGCCATTCTCCTCGCGAATCGAGCGGAGTATCGCTCCGCCTGGTCGCTGTTCGTCGCAGGTCGCAGCCTTCAGGTGGAGGCTACCTGCCCGGACAAGGGTAGGGCCTTCGGTCGAGATGCGTCAGTCGGGCACGACGACGGGCTCGGTGATCGCCAGGGCGAGATGCGGCAGCAGGACCCAGGTCTGACCCATGCCGTCGCCCCCGGCCGCGACGATCAAGATGCCCTCGGGTCGGCCGACGCCGACGATCCGACCGACGGGTCCCGGGTCCTCGCCGAAACGGGGAAAGAGATAGCTACGGATGTCGGTCTTCGACCAGCCGGCCCGGTCGAAGAAGCGCTGGTGCTCGGGGCCGACGACCAACATGACGTTGTTCTCTTCGCCGAGCCATTCGTCGCTCGCGACCCCATTCGTGCGGAGCGTGAAGAGGATCGAGTCGAGGATCGCCTCCGGCGTACGGGACGTGAAGTCGATCGCGGACGTGACGGTCATGACGGAGTGGACCGTGACGGCACTCTGGTCGGAACGCAGGCCTCGCTCGACGTGCATCGGCGTCCAGGCACTGGCCTCCTCGTTCTCCCCGAAACAGAAGCTGTAGCGGTGGGGGCTCGAGAAGCTCGCGCGGTCGAGCACGCCCGGGATCGCGCGACAGACGTTGCGAATCACGAGTCGAAGCGCTCGGCCGATCGTCGCATTCGCCCGGAAGCCGGGTCCCATGCAGCCGGCGCCGCACTCGATTCCGATCTGGCTTCGGATCGGGCCGTTCACCACCACCGTCTGGACGGCACCGGAGAGCGTCCCCGTCGTGCTGTGGCAATTGCCCTTTTCGTGCAGATGCGCGCGTACGGCGGCGACGACGACGGGGAAATAGTCCGGCCGACAGCCTGCCATGACGGCGTTGATGGCCGCGTGCTCGGCCGTCACGCGGACTTCGCGGGTGGGGACCTCGCCGAGCAGCTCGTCCGGTTCGAGGCCGGCGGTCGAAAGGAAGGTCTCGACGCGCTCCGGTGTCGGCGCGACGATCGGAAGGCCGTCGGTCCAGCCGTTGGCGTGATAGGTCTCCTGGAGGTCCTCCTCGTCGAGAAAGTCGTGTCTTTCGGCTGCGAGTGCGGTCGCCACTTCGGGACCTCCCATCCCATTTCATCCGACGGTCTCACACTTCGCGGCCGAATACCAGCGAGCTGGTACGCTCGATTCGTGCCGGAAGCCCTGCAAAAGCAGACGGGCCGAGCGCGTTCGGTGGCCGAGCTCGCCCGCATCATGAACCGCTTCTCGACCGCGGAAGGTGTCGCTCGCGCGCTTTCGATTCCTTTTCGCCCGAGCGACGTCTTCATCGCGACCTTCCCCAAGAGCGGCACCACGCTCATGCAGCAGATCGTGCACGGTCTGCGCACCGGGGGCGACATGGACTTTCGCGACATCTCGGAGGTGATTCCCTGGCTCGAGCTGACGACCGATCTCGGGCAGGATCCGGCAGCCCCCCAACGCGCCGAGCCGCGGGTGTACAAGACGCATCTCGATCGTGCCCAGCTGCCTCGAACGGGCCGCTCGATCTATCTCGTGCGCGAGCCCGAGGCGACGCTGATGTCCTTCTACGATTTCTTCTCTGGTTGGATCTTCGAGCCCGGCGCGATCTCGCTCGAGTCCTTCGCGCTCGATTACTTGTTCGAGCGCGGCGGCCATCGCGACTACTGGAATCACCTCTGCTCGTGGTGGTCCCATCGCGCCGATGTCGACGTGCTCTACCTCTTCTACGAGGACGTCGTGGCGGATCTGCCCGCCGCAGTCGCTCGAGTCGCGCGATTGCTCGAGCACGCTACCGGGAGCGAGTTCGATGCGGCGAGAATCGAGGTCGCCGTGCGCGGGGCGCGGCGGGACTACATGCAACGCTTCCCCGATCGGTGGGACGACGCGCTCGTGCGGGAGAGGAGAAATCCCGCGATGGGGCTGCCGCCGGATGCGCGGTCGACAAAGGTGCGTGCCGCCGCCGCGACGCGGCGATCCGAAGCGCGCCTCACCGATCGCGTGCGGGATGTCCTGCGAGCGCGTTGGGCACGTGACGTCGAGCCGCTCACGGGATGTGCGGACTACGCGTCGCTTCGCACCCGTGGACTCGACTGACGATCGTCGTCGAGCACGAGAACGTCTATGCTCGGCCGCGCCGAAGTTCCCACCCGTCGCCCGCGGAGTCCGCTTGTCCCCTGCCGATCTCGATGCCGAGCAAGCGTCCGGGGGCGGCGCCGTCGCGCGCGACGAGATCGCGCGAGGCAGTCGCGGATTGGGCGCGGCCGTCGACACGTTTCGGCTGCCTTTCTACGGGCGACTGTGGACTTCGAATCTCATCCAGTTCATCTGCTTCCACGTGCTCTTCCTGGCCATGCAATGGCTCGTGACGTCGCTGACGGACCTGCGTGCCGCTGTCGGCTTCCTGGCATTCGTCCAGGGCGGAACGATCGCGCTCGCCTCGCCCTTCGCGGGCGTCGTCGTCGATCGGCAGCCCAAGCGGAACCTGATCGTCCTCGGTCGCATCGGCCTCGCGAGCGTCGCGGCGACGACGGGCATGCTCGTCTGGTACGAGGTGATCGCCTACTGGCAGCTCCTGATCATCTCGACCGTCGGCGGCGTGCTTGCCTCGGTCCTGAGCCCCGCGACCCAGACCTACGTGGTCGACGTCGTCGGTCGACGCCGAACCGAGCACGCCATCTCGCTGAACGCGATCGGCTCGTCCTTTGGCACGATCGGCGGCGGAGCACTCGCCGGTGTGCTCGTCGGTGCGGTCGGCATGGTCGCGACCTATTGGTCGGCTGCGATGGGGGTCGTGGTGGCCGCGTTCGTCGTGATCACGATTCCGATCGCGGGTCAGGCCGAGCGGACCCAACCGACGTCGCCGCTCCACGACCTGCGCGACGGCTTCGCGTACGTGCGGGCGCATCCACCGTTGCTGCTGGCACTCCTCGCGTGCGCGATGGCGCTCTTCAATGGCGCGATCAGCCCGATGCGAGTGGTCTTCGCGCGCCACGTGCTCGAGGTCGGTGCGGAGTCCTTCGGCCTGATGTCGGGCGTGCACGGAATCGGAACGATGGTGGCGGCCGTGCTGGTCACGCTGCGGCCGCCGAGCCGACATTTCGGACTCTTGATCGCCGGCACGATGCTCTTCTATGCGATCGGTCTGCTGCTCTACGCGTTCGCGTTCTCTTTCGGCTGGATCCTCGCGATCGAAGCGCTGCTCGGCTTCGCCGGACAGCTCTGGCATATCTGCGCGTTGATCGGGTTTCAGCTGGCCGTTCCCGAGGCGATGCGCGGACGCGTCCTGAGCATGGTCTTCACGCTCGCGCAGCTGGGCTTCGTCGGGGGCTTCCTGGTCAGCCTGCTCGCCGATCTCGGCGGCGACCAGCTGGCACTCGGACTCTTCGGTGCGATCCCGACGCTGCTGCTATCGGCCTTGATGCTCTTCGGCTGGCGAACGCTCGCGCGCATGTGACCCACCGAGCAGAGCGATCCCAGACGGGCTGCGCCGCACGACAGCCAACGGCGCTCCGCCGCGCCTCTAGAGATCCAGCTCGCTGTACTCCAAGTTCCGAATCGGATCGCTACCGTCCCAGTTCGCGGCAGCCGCGATCCCCTCTTCGATGATCGCGTGCAGCGCGGGATAGGACTCGAGAAACTCGATCCAGACGTCGGGCATCGCCGTCGACTGACAGTAGTAGTAGCGGTGCCCGCTCTTGTCGCGCATGGCGCAGGTGCGCTCGAAGCCCTGCTTCCGGGCCCGCTCGATCGTCGCGTCGAGGTCTTCGGCGAAGAACGCCATATGGTGGACGCCGAATCGCCGCGCACGCAGGAATTCCTGGTAGGGCGTGCGCGTTTCCGGCGGATCGAGCGACTGCACGAGCTGGATCTGCAGATCGCCCATGTAGGCGAGCGCCTCGTGGATATTCATCTCGAAGTCGCGCCCGTCGAAGCGGGTCTCGAGTGTGATGTTCCGAAAGCAGGTCCATGGCCCGAGGCCGGCGCTGCGCAGCCAATGCTCGGCAGCCGCATCGAGATCCTCGACCAGATAGGCGACCTGCACGACGCGACCGAATCCGCGACCGATTTCGAGCATGCTCTTCTCCCCGTTCTGCCCCGAGCGGCCGCGGCTTCGATCGAATGGCCGAAGCTCACCACGCGAAACGGCCGCTCGCGACGCTGCCAGCCCTCAGTCGAGCTCGATGACGCCCGAGACGTGGACGCGCAGGTCGCTCGTACCCGATTCGAAGGACGGCGGTGCCGCCTGCGCTCTCGCCATCGAGCGGGACTCGTCCATTTGCATCATGACGCGGTGGGGGGCACCGCCCGACGCGCCGACCGACACGTCGATCAGGGACCAGCTCTTCTCGCCCATGCCGCGGGTGACGAGATCCGCGCGTCGTCGGAACTTCGCGAGCGCCTCGAGGATCAGCTCGTCCTCGAGGGCCTTGCGGGTCTCGCGTCGAACCGAGAAATCGATCCCGTTCAGCAGCACGGAATCCGCCTGGAGCCTCCCGATCAGCTTCGAGAGCTTGTCGATCTCGCCCGACTCGAGGCGCAGCTCCTGGCGTGCTCGCCAGCGAACGATCCGGTTGTTCTCGTAGACGGGATGAGTCACGTAGGATCCACTCCGAAGCTCGACGTGGTCGTGCTTCTTTGCGCGGGCCGTCGCTGCGGCCATCTTCTCGTTCACCTCGGCGGCGACGGCCGCAGGATCCTTGCCCTCCGCAGAGACGGCCAGCCGTGCGGTCACCCAGTCGTTCGCGATCTCGCGAAACGACTCGACCTGGAAGGACGCTCGGTTGCGTGCGTCGTTCGTGTGCGGGTCGGCCCAGGCGGGGCCGACGACGAGCAGCAGAGGGAGGGCGATCGCGACGCTGCGCATGTAGAGGATCTCCAGAGATGAAATCGGAACGGCGCCCAGCGGGGCGCTGTGTGAGCAGCTTACGGGTGGCTCGGCCGCCATGGTACGCCGGGAAATAGAGGAGTGCACAATCGGGATGTGCGATCTTCGGGCCGCGAAGGGCCAGAGTTGGACCGTATCCCGAATTGCCCTGTCTGCAAGAAGGAGCCGACATGTCGACGACTGCGAATACGAGACCCGAGCCTCGCGCCGCCGATGCGACGACAAGGGTGATGCGACGCCTGATCGCGCTCGCCTATCGCGGCACGCAATTGATACGTCGTCCGCCGGAGCCGCCCGGCTCCGTCCGGGAGGCGCGCTACGGGGACGATCCCGCCGAACGCATCGAGTCGATCGCCACGCACCCCGATGCGCCGCCGCGCGCTCCCGTGATCTATTTCCATGGCGGCGGCTGGATACTCGGCAAGAAGGAGTACTACACCCGCTACCTCTCGTTTCTCGCCCGGGCGGGGCATCCGGTCTTCAACGTCGAGTACCCGCTCGCGCCGGAGAATCCGCATCCGCGAATCCTTCGGTCGCTCTTTCGCGCGCTCGACTGGATCGAGCGAGAACATCCGGAGTATTCCGGGTATCACGCGATGGGCGATTCCGCCGGCGGCAACCTGGCTACGATGATTGGACTCCTGGCCGCCAATCCCCGTCTCGTCGCCGATGTCGATTCGGGTCGTTCGGAGGGCTTGCCGCTCGTCTGCCATAGCGTCGTGTCGCTCTATGGCGTCCTCGACCGAACGAGCTGGATCGAGGACGAGTTCCCCGGTGCCGAGAACATGCTCGAGTCCTATGCCGGCAGAGCGGCCTTCGAGTCGGAGGTCGGCCCCGAGCTCGCCATCACGCCGATGGACCTAGCGTTCGAGTCGGCGCCGCCTTGCCTGCTCACGGTCGGGACCGAAGATCCCCTGCTGCGCTCCTCGCGCCTGTTCGCGGAACGACTCGCAGCCGGTCCCGGCAAGGTCGTCTTGAAGGAATACCCGGGCGAGGGGCACGGCTTCTTCAATCTCTTCCGCTCGAAAGCCGCCATGCAGATGAATGCCGATATCCTCGCGTTTCTCGGAGCGGAGGACCCACACGTCGCCTGATCGCGTCGAATCGATTCAGGGGCGGGGCTCCGACCGAAGCGGTCGGATCTTGATATTCCGGTACCAGACGACGTCGCCGTGGTCCTGGAGCGTGATATGCCCTCGATCGGCGCGGCCGTGGCCCTCGCGGTCCGCGAACTTGCTGGCCGCATGGGCGCGTCTCCACTCGTCGCCGTCTCGGACGATGTCGACGATCAAGCGACCATTCAGCCAATGTCGAAAATGGCCTCCTTCGGCCCGGATGCGTGCCCGATTCCACTCGCCGACCGGACGGGTGGCGCCGCGCACGAGGCCCTGCAGATCGTAGAGGTTGCCCGCTCGGCGCCGATCGATCCGACCGTCGCGATGGGCGTCGTCGTCGAGCACCTGCATTTCGAGCCCGCGCTCCCAGGCGAGCGCATCCCGCTCGTCGGGAACGCGATAGAAGATGCCACTGTTCCCACCCCTCGAGATCTTCCAATCGATCGAGAGCTCGAAGTCGTCGAATCGCTCGAGGGTCATCAGGTCGAGTGCCGATGGTACGAAGGGATTCAAGTGATGCCAGATCAACCCCGCGAGCGAGACGTCCCGCGTGAAGACGAGCGCGCCCTCTTCGATCTTCCAACCTTCGATCGCGTGATCGTCCGCTCCGTAGATCTTCCAGCCCGAGAAGCTCTCGCCGTCGAATAGCAATCGCCAGCCTTCGCGGCGCTCCGCCTCGCTCAATCGATTTGGCACTGGCGCACGCTCATCGGCGAGCGGCGACTCCGGCTCCAATACCTCGCCGCGAGCCAGCCCGGATCGCGCCGCGATCAAAACGACGGCACATGCGATCGAGGCCAGTCGAGACCTGCGCCCGGCACCCGGCAAATGGCAGGATCGTCGTGCTCGGGTCATGCGCCGGAGGCTCCGTGGGGAGCGAGGGTGGAAAGTCGCTCCGTTTTCGATTCGTGGTACCTCGCGCGTACCCGTCGTTCACCCCCGCGTCCGTCAGGCCGCGCGATAGCTCGGGTCGGGTTCGCGTGTCTCGTCGAAGAAGGGCACCTCGCCGTCGACCGTGCAACGGCGGATCACGCGCCGCATCGGGTAGTGATCGGAAACGCCGCGATGGAGCGTCGTGCGCTCGTCCCAGATCGCGAGCTCGCCCGGTTGCCACTTCCAGCGGACATGGAAGCGCGGCTCGGCGACGTGTGCGTCGAGGAAGTCGAGGATCGCGTCGCTCTCACGCTCGGGGAGGTCGGCGATCCGATGCATCACCCCGCGATCGGTCATGAACAGACTGCGCCTCCCACTCTCGGGATGCGTGCGCACGAGCGGATGTCGGCGCGCAGGGTAGGCGGCCTTGATCTGCTCGGCCAAGCCCTCGATTCCCGATTTCCGTTCGGCGATCTCGACGAAGCTGCCATGGCAGGAGTGGACGCACTCGAGTCCCGCGAGCAGGTCTTGCATCGATGGTGAGAGTGCTTCGTAGGCTGCGCTCGTCGACGCCCACATCGTGTCGCCGCCGTAGTCGGGTACTTCGAGACAGGTCAGGAAGGCGATCGACGGCGGTCGTTCGAGCCATGTCACGTCGGAGTGCCACATGTCGACGCCCGGTGCGTTATCGGCATCGTCGACGACCACCTGATGCCCGGGCTCGACGCTGCCGAAGAAGCGCTCGATCGGATAGAGACTGATCTCGCCGAAGCGTCGCGCCAGCTCGAGCTGCGCATCTGCCTCGAGCTGCTGTTCACGGAAGAAGAGCACCTCGTAGCACGTGAGCGCGTGCTTCAATTCGCGGTAGGCGTCTTCCCCGAGCGGTTGCGCGAGGTCGAGACCGGACACGATACCGCCGAGCGCGCCGATCCGTTGCACCTCGAACGCGGCGTAACTGCCGGTCGAGGCGGTGGGTGCAGCTCCTTCCGCAGCCATGAGATCCTCCAACAGCGCATCGGATTCCGGGACGGTAGATCGAGTCTGCCCAGGGATCGAGGCTGTCACCCCCGATGCGATGTGCGCTCAGGGGGAGCGCGCGATCAGCCGAAGACGCCGGCAATGGCTCGCCTCGAGACGAATTTCTACCGCATCGACGATGTCTTGCTCAGGGCGGGCAGCATCGGGCTCGTCACGGTTCTCGGGATCGGGGTCTGCTGGGTCCTCGTCACGATGGCCGAGGGCGCTCCGAATGCAGAGCGGGCCGTCCTGCGTCTCGTGCACGACCAGGGACTCGCCTTCGGCGTCGCGGCGGCCTTTCCCTTCGCTGCGCTCCGGATCGGCTTCGTCGTGCGAGGTCGGGAGAAGAAGATCGCCGCGATCTGGAAGTTGCTCCAGCGGAACGCGCAGCTCTCGGTCGGTGATCTGCTCGCGAACTCCGACTTCGATGCGCGGGACGTCGATCGCGCGATCCGGGTCCTGAACAATCGAGGTCTCGGCCACTACGTCTGGAATCGACGCGACGGCATGATCCAGGACGGGCGTCTCCGGACCCTGCAGCTCCATGTCGAGAAATGCGACGCCTGCGGTGCCTCGGTCTCGCTCGAGGTTCCGATCGGATTCAGCGAAGTGCCGGCCTGCCCGTTCTGCGACGACCCGGTCGCCGTCGAGTCCCTCGAGGCTCGTCGCCACGAGGCACTCGAGGCGATGCGTGCGGAGCATAGACCCCGGCGTGTCGAGGACCTCTCGAGCGTTCCCTTCTCGATCCCGCTCTTCCTGCTACTCGTCTTCGTCTTCTGGCCGGCCGCGCTGCTCTACGCGTGGATTCGCTGTAGGTAGCTCGTCAGGAGAGGCCGAGCTTCTCGTCGAGCTTGAGGACTCGGATGGCGTTCTCGCGCAGGAATTTCGGCCAGACGGAGTCCTTGAACGGCTGGAATTCCCGCATCTCCGTGAATTGTCGTTCGAGCGAGATGCCGGCCGGAAAATATCCACAGTAGAGGATCTTATCGGCACCGCGTGTGTTCGCGTACTTCACGATCTCTTCGGGGTAGTGCTTCGGGGCGAACGCACTCGTGCAGTAATGCAGTCCGGGCCACTTGAGCATCAGCTTCATCGCGAGCTTCTCCCAGGGCTCGCAGCCATGGCGCGTCACGATCGTCAGCTCGGGGAAGTCGTAACAGACCTGGTCGAGATGCTCGACCTTCTGTGGATAGCTCGGCATGCGGGGTCCGACGATACCGGCATTGATGAAGATCGGAAGATCCGCTTCGACGCAGGCTGCGTAGATCGGATACATCTTGGCATCATTGATCGGGACCTGCGGAAACTGGCCGCAAGGGAAGCAGCCCACGGAGACGATGTCGTGCTCGGCCTTCGCTTGCTTGATCGCGCGAACCGATCCCATCACGTCGTTCGTGTCTGTCAGCTCCATTCCCAGGATGAATCGATCGGGGTAGCGTTTCTTCGCTTCGATGCCCTTGGGGCCGAGGCCGGTCTTCGCGATCTGAACGCCCCATTTGTCCATCTCTGCGAGCGTCCAGTCGATCGGGTCGACGTCCGGGTCGACGACGTCGGGTACGTTCTTGAACATGTACTCGGCTGGAAACTCCATCGACTCGATCGTCTCTCTGTCCTTGTAGAGTGGACGCATGAACTGATAGGCCGCCTTCTTCTCCTCGACGTTCGTGTAGGGGAAGCCGACGCCGAGATCGATGATGCCGATGTCATCCGGAAATCCCATGTCCACTCCTCATGGCGGGTCCTGAGACTGCGTGAGGCCCGATCAATCGACGATCGTTGCCTTCTCGATGTAGTCGAGCTTCGGGAATTGCTTCTTCAGATACTTGTTCCCACGCGTCTGGATCTGCTGCTGGTTCGGACCGGGGCCGCGGGGTCGGCCCTCGCCCACCTTGTAGATCTCGTCGACGTTTTCCATACCCTCGATGATTCGGCCGATAGGGGAAAAGCCCATGCCGTCGAGGTTCTTGTTGTCGGCGAAATTGATGAAGAACTGCGTCGACCGGGAGTGGGGTCGGCCGGTCTTGGCGAAGGTCAGATAGCCACGGCGATTCGATTCGACGACGGGGTCGTCCTTGATCGTCGCTCGCTTCCAATGCCGTGCGACTGCCGGATCGCCATGGATGCCGAACTGCGCCATGAATCCGTCGATCACGCGGAAGAAGGCGATGTCCTCGAAGAATCCGATGCGGACCAGGTTGTAGAGACGGTCGGCACCATTCGGAGACCAGGCGCGATCGACCTCGACGACGAACGGACCTCGGGTCGTGTCGAAGCGCACCTTGAACTTCGCGGGCGCCTGCTCGCTCGCGAGCTTCGGATCGGAGAGCGCGGGGTGGGTCTTCTGCTGCTCCGCCTTGGGCTCGGGCTTCGGGGCGTCTTCGGCGGTCGCGCTCGTGCCCAAGAGAAAGGAGCCGAAGAGGAAGATGCCAAGCAGGAGTGAGAGCACCTCGATCGGACGGCGACGCATCGGATGATCCTCCACGCGCGAGCGTTCTCGCCCGCGATCGGGTTTGGGTTCGTCGGGAGATGGATGTTCGGCGCGCGAGTATAGGAGCACGTTGCGGCGTGGCGCGAGTGTCCGTTCGGGGCCGGGTCAGGCGTGCGCGGAGATCGTCTTCACGACGTCGAGGTAGACGTGTTGGACCCGCTCGAGCGTGAAGCCCGCGGCCCGGACGTTCTCGACGGTCGTCCGGTTCATCTCCGGCCCGAAGCGGCGCGAGAGCGGCGTCATCAGATTCATCATCAGCCGAAAAGGGTAGTAGCGACTGCCGGTATGCTCGAACATGTGGAGCTCGCCGCCGGGCCGGAGGACCCGTCGGAGCGCCCGCAGGCCCTCGACCGGTCTCGGCACGGAGCAGAACGTGCACGAAGTGAAGACCTGGTCGAAGTGGTCGTCCTCGAAAGGCATCGCGTGCACGTCCATCTGGCGCAGCTCGATCTCGCCCTGATATCGGTCCACTCGCGGGCGCGCCTTCTCGATCATGCCGTCGCTGATATCGATTGCCGTGATCTTCCGGTCTGGCGGGAAGAAGGGCACGTCGAGACCCGTGCCGATCGCGAGAAAGAGGATTCGACCGTGACCCATATGCTGGAAGAGAGCGCGTTTGACCGGCTCCCATCTCTTCTCGGGCCCGTATCCGGCCATCAGGTCGAAATTGGCGGACGCTTTGTCCCATTTGGCCTTCGTCGCGCTGTCGACCGTTCCGGTCGAATCGAGCGAGCTGCTCATTTCGTTTGCGCCGTCCATCTCGAGGCCTTTCCGCGGATCCAGGCATTGGCCGCATAGCATGCGACCAGGGTCCCGATTCCGCTGTAGAGACCGAGCAGCGCGCCTCGGCCGAGTGTCATGGGATCCGACGGTGTGGCCATCGATGCGCCCATCGAGACCACCATGCCCGCGACCATCCCCGTCGTCATGACAGGAACCATGACTTCCATCGCGCCGAAGAGTGCACCCATCGGAAATGCCACGAACATCGACAGGATCATGCCGAGAAACATGCCGACGAACATCGCGATCCACATGTTCCAGGCGGGACCGAATAGCGCCGCGAACGCGAAGCCCACCAGCGCGCCTGCGAGACCATTGGCGAGCAGGTCGCCCAGCAAGAAATAGGGTCGGGTCTCCATCGAATCCTCCACCAGAGCCGGGTCTCCCGATGCTACTCCATGCCCTTCGGCGTGCGGCGCACGGCAGCGGGCGCTCGATTCATGGGGCTGGCCGGGTCGCTCTCCGCGACACGTCGGGATTGACAGGGCCGGGGCAGCTGCCCTACGAACGATCGATCGTAGAAATCGGAGGCAGGAAGTATATGGCGCAGACGAGCGCAGGACGAGATCGGCGGATCGCGATCATCGGCGCTGGCCCTGGTGGTTTGTGCATGGCCATCAAGCTGCGTGAGGCCGGCTTCGAGAATTTCGTGATCCTCGAGCGGAGCTCTCAGGTCGGCGGGACGTGGAACTACAACCGCTACCCCGGCTGTGCCTGCGACATTCCGTCCCATCTCTACTCCTTCTCCTTCGACATCAAGCGGGATTGGTCGCGTCCCTACGCGCCCCAGCCCGAGATCCTCGAATACATGGAGGGAATCGCCGAGAAATACGGGTTGCTGCCGTTCTGCCGCTTCGACGAAACCGTCCAGCGTGCGGAGTGGGACGACCGACGCGCCTTCTGGACACTCCAGCTGGCATCCGGCGAGGCGGTCGAGGCCGAGATCGTCGTGAGCGCGATCGGCATGTTCAACTCGCTCGTCTACCCGGAGATCGAGGGTCTCGATTCGTTCGCGGGCACGAAATTCCATTCGGCTCGATGGGACTGGGAGCACTCGCTCGCCGGGGAGACCGTGGGCGTGATCGGTGCTGCCGCGAGTGCAGTTCAGCTCGTACCCGAGATCGTGAAGGAGGCCGGGCAGGTCCACCTCTTTCAACGGACCGCGAACTGGGTACTGCCGAAGGAGGACGACCCCTACACCGAGGAGCAGCTCGCGCATTTTCGGAGTGATCCGAACGCGGCGCTCGAAGTCAGACAGACGATCTTCGACGGAATCGAGTCGGGTCAGGCCTTCTACGACCCGAAGGTCCGCGCGGAGATGGAGCAGACCTGTCTGCAGGCGATCGCGGTCGTGGAAGATCCCGCCGTACGCGAAAAGCTGGTTCCGACGCACATGTGGGGATGCAAGCGGCCGCTCTTCTCGAACGACTACTACGCTGCCTTCAACCGCCCGAATCTCGAGCTCGTAACCGAGGAGATCGAGCGCATCACGAAGGACGCGGTCGTGACCGCCGACGGGCGCGAACGGAAAGTCGATACGCTCGTCCTCGCCACGGGCTTTCGCGCGACCGAGTACCTGTCCGCGATCGAGGTGATCGGCCGCAACGGGCTCGACCTCGAGGAGGCCTGGCGCGATGGTGCGCAGGCCTATATGGGAGTCACGACCGCCGGCTTCCCGAACCTCTTCATGCTCTACGGCCCGAACACGAACCAGGGTTCGCTGATCACGATGATCGAATGGGAGGCGGATCACGCGCTCGAACACATCAAGCGAATCGTCGATCAGGATCTGGCCTGGGTCGACGTTCGTGCCGATCTCCAGGCCTCGTACAACGAGCAGATCCAGAAGGACATCGCGGCCGTCGAGCCGTGGATGGATGGATGTAGTGGCTACTACCGCTCCCCGAGCGGTCGCGTGGTCACGCAGTGGCCGAAGAACATGACGGCCTTCCGCGACATGATCTCCCGTTTCGACCCCGACGCGTACGAGAGCGAAAAACACTAGGATCGCCCGACCTCTGCGAACGAGCGCCCCTCGCAGGCATGGACAGAACGCGAGGGTGTGCCTCGCGGCACGGCGGAACGCGAAGGCGGGTCAGCAGGAGGCAGGAGGTGGAATGGCTGGAGACGAGTCGAAGACGCTGGTCTCGGGCGTCGATGTCGGCTCCCACGATCTCGAGACCCGGCGCGCGATACTCATGCCGACGGGTGCGCTTCGGTTGAAGTCGGTCACGCCGGATTTCTACCCCCAGCTGATCGAAGAGTATCCCGATTTCACGGGCCATAGTCTGATCCAGAAGGCCGATTTCACGGAACCATGGGGTGTCTGGGAGATGCATCCCGGTGGCGACGCCGATCCTACCGAGCTCGCTTCTCTTCGTGACGACGGGGGAGAGAACGCGCAACGAGTCGGAACCCGGAGAGTGAGTGGGCATCATGAAGAGTGAAGACTTCGAAAAGATGGGCGCCTTCTTTCTGGGTCGTCCGGTCGAGGCCGAGAGCGGCGAGGCGTTGCCCGTCCCGCTGCTCTACGACTCGAAGGATCTGACTACGCACGCCGTCATTCTCGGTATGACCGGAAGTGGCAAGACGGGGCTCGCGATCTCGTTGCTCGAAGAGGCACTGATCGATGGGGTGCCCGTGATCGCGATCGATCCCAAGGGCGATCTCGGCAATCTGCTCTTGACCTTTCCGGCGCTCTCGGGCGCCGACTTCCGCCCCTGGATCGACGAGGGAGCCGCGGCGCGAGCGGGAGAATCACCAGACGAGTACGCCGCCAGTCAGGCCCGACTCTGGCGCGACGGACTTGCGAAATGGGGGCAGGGGCCCGATCGGATCGCGCGCCTGGAGGCCGCGGCGGAGCGCGTCTTGTACACACCGGGGAGCAATGCCGGGACGCCGCTCTCGATCCTGCGCTCGCTCGAAGCCCCCCCGGCCGCGCTCCTCGAGGACGACGAAGCATTCCGCGATCGCATCTCGTCGTCCGTCTCGGGGTTGCTCGGGCTACTCGGGGTCGAAGTCGATCCGTTGCAGAGTCGCGAGCACATCCTGCTATCGACCCTGGTCGATCGCGCTTGGCGCGAGGGTCGCAACCTCGACATGGCGACCTTGATCCACCAGATCCAGAAGCCTCCCGTCGAGCGCGTCGGAATCATGGATCTCGAGACGTTCTACCCGTCTGGCGAACGCTTCGAGCTCGCTTTGCGGCTCAACAACCTGCTGGCTTCGCCGGGCTTCTCCGCCTGGCTCGAGGGCGAGCCGCTCGATATCGGTCGGCTGTTGCGCGCACCGGACGGGCGCCCGCGTCTTTCGATCGTGTCGATCGCGCATCTCGGTGATGCCGAACGGATGTTCGTCGTCACGCTCCTGCTGGGCCAGCTGGTGTCGTGGATGCGCGCGCAATCGGGGTCGCAATCGCTGCGCGCGATTCTCTACATGGACGAGATCTTCGGCTATTTCCCACCGACCGCGAATCCGCCCAGCAAGACGCCGATGCTCACGCTGCTCAAGCAAGCGCGCGCTTATGGGGTCGGATGCGTGCTGTCGACGCAGAACCCGGTCGATCTCGACTACAAGGGGCTCTCGAATTGTGGAACGTGGTTCCTCGGCCGACTCCAGACGGAGCGCGACAAGGCGCGCGTGATCGAGGGACTCGAGAGCGCTTCGAGCGGAATCGAAGGGCGGCTCGATCGGACGACGCTCGACAAGACGCTCTCGAGTCTCGCGAGCCGGACCTTCCTGCTGAACAATGTCCACGAGGACGAGCCGGTCTTGATGCGCTCGCGTTGGGCGCTCTCGTATCTGGCGGGTCCTCTCTCTCGCGCGCAGATCAAGCGACTCGCAGCTCCGCCAGCCCGACCCGAGATGCCGTCCTCGGCAGCGCTAGCGGTCGAGGCACGGCGTGCGATGCCCGCGGAGCAGACGCTCGCGCAGGGTGCCTCGCCGCCGGAGCGCCCCGTGCTGCCTGCGGAGGCGAGTGAGCGTTTCCTGCCGATCACGCACGACGTCGCCGCATCGGACCGGATCGTCTATCGACCCGTGCTGATCGGCGAAGTCTCGACGCACTACGCGAATGCGCGGGCGGGTGTCGACGAATGGATGAAGCGGGTGCTCTGGGCGCCGCTCGATGCAGATCTCGATGGACCGCCCTGGGCGGGGGCGCGGCTCTTGTCGGCGATGCCCGAGCTTGAGGAGGATCCCGGCGCCACGGGCGGATTCGGTCCGCTCCCGGGGGCGGCCGAACGCAAGAAGACCTGGTCGACGTGGTCCAAGCAGCTCGAGACGGCGATCTATCGCGATCATCCGCTGATGCTCTGGCGGTCGAAGAAGCCGAAGCTGGTCTCTCGACTCGGCGAGGAGGAGGGAGCCTTCCGCGGACGCGTGGCCGATGCGATGCGCGAGGCGCGGGATCTCCAGCTCGGGAAGCTGCGCAAGAAATACGCGCCGAAGCTGGTCCGGATGCAGGAGAAGATCGATCGCGCGCTCGAGCGGGTCGATCGAGAAGAGCAGCAGTACAAGGACCGCAAGACACAGACGCTCGTATCGATGGGTGCAACGCTCGTCGGCGCGCTCTTCGGACGCAAGCTCGGCAGCGCCGGGAACGTCGGTCGCGCCGCGAGCGCGGCCAAGGGGATGAGCCGAGCGGCGCGAGAGAAGGCCGACATCGAACGGGCCGAGGCCCGCGTCGAAGAGCGCCAGCAGGAGCTCGCCGATCTCGAGACCGAGTTCAAGGACGCGCTCGAAGAGGCGGAAGAGAAGGCTGCGGATGCCGAGGCCGAGCTCGTGATCGAGCCGCTCCGCATCAACGCACGGAAATCCGATCTCGACGTCGAGCGCCTCTCGCTCGTCTGGGTACCCTCGAGAGTCGGTGCCGACGGTGTGCCCGAGCTCATCGCCGCCTTGGAAGTCTGAGACGTGAGTAGACAAGCCAGGCGAATCGCGATCGTTCTCGTCGTCCTGGTCGTCGGCTGGTTGGCCCAGCGCGCCGGGCTCGACCCGAGTGCGCTGCTCGCGCGGGGAACGAATTTCGAGTCGGCGGCGCCGGTCGCGGAAGGAGCACCCCCGACTGCGTGGCTCGGCACCGACTCGGGCGCCGTGCCGCATCCGGAGCCACGCCCCTCGCCGGTGCGGCTCAGTGTCGACGAAGCGCGCATCGAGGAGGCGTTCGCGAAGCGCGAATCGGGCTTCATGGTCACGGTGGATGCCCGGGTCGAGAAGACCTTGCGTGACGACCTGGACGGCTCGCGGCACCAGCGCTTCCTGATCGAGCTCGGCAGCGGTCGGACGCTCCTCGTCGCACACAACATCGATCTGGCGGATCGCGTCGACCTCGCTGCCGGCGATCGCGTGCGTGTGCGCGGACAATACGAGTGGAACGACAAAGGAGGCGTCCTCCACTGGACCCACCACGATCCCGACCGGCGCAGAACGGGCGGGTTCATCGAACACGATGGACGGCACATCGAGTAGATGAAGCATGGGGTCGTATCGATGGCTTCGCAGGATTCGGATTCCCGCGTCTGGCTGATCACCGGTTGCTCGACGGGCATCGGTCGTGCGATCGCGCGGGTTGCGCTCGAGGCCGGGGAGCGGGTCGCTGTTACCGCGCGACGCCCCGAGACCGTCTCCGAGCTCGTGGCGGCTCATCCCGATCGCGCGCTCGCGCTCGCGCTCGACGTGACCGACGCCGCGCAGGTACACGCCTCGGTCGCGCGAACGGAATCCGAGTTCGGTCGCATCGACGTGCTCGTCAACAATGCGGGCTACGGCTACGTCAGCTCGGTCGAGGAGGGCGTCGACGAGGACGTACGGCGGATGTTCGACACGAATTTCTTCGGCTCGCTCGCGATGATCAAGGCCGTGCTGCCGGGAATGCGCGCGCGCAGATCGGGCTATATCGTGAACGTCTCTTCGATAACCGGGCTCGTGTCGAACGCGGGTAATGTCTACTACAGCGCCTCGAAATTCGCGCTGGAGTCGCTCTCGGAGGGGCTCGCGAAGGAGCTCTCGCCCCTCGGCCTGCGCGTCAGCGTGATCGAGCCCGGGCGCTTTCGCAGCGATTGGTCGAGCCGCTCGATGCAGGAGTCGGAAGCGACGATCGAGGACTACGCCGAGACGCTCGGCGCGCGCCGTGAGCAGATCCGTTCGCCGGCGCAGGACGGGGCCGGCGATCCGCGCAGGATCGGCGAGGCGATCCTGATGCTCAGCCGACTCGCGTCGCCGCCGCTTCGCCTCTTGCTCGGCGCGGACGCGCTGGCGGCGACCCGCGCCAAGCTCGCCGACTTCCAGGCGTCACTCGACGAGTGGGAGTCCGTCACGCTCGGCGCCAGCTCTACGGACGAGGCCGCTCCGGAAGTGGCCGAGTCGGAGAATGCCGCCTCGGAAGGCGCTGCTGCGGCAAGCGTCGATCCCGAAGGCGTCGGGAGGCGCTAGTCCATGCGAGCCGCAGCCAGCGATCGTCGGTCGGTCCTCAGTCCTCAGTCCACCTGGGCGTACTCGGGGACCGCGTAGCCGGCGCCGTTCAGCGCGGTGATGATCTGCTCGATCGACAGCTTCTCGTCGTCGAAGCCGACGGTCAGCTGGTTCTCGTTCATATCCGTCGCGACGGAGGCGACACCGGGCAGATTCTCGACGGCCGCACGGGCCTTCGCAGAAGAGCCGCTTCAGGTCACGCCTGGCGTTTCGAGCACGTAGGAAACGTCGGCCGCGCCGGCCGCGCCCGCAAAGAGCAGCAGCGCCGCGACCGCAGCGATCTCGACCCATCTCGTCATGATCTCTCCTCCTGGCCCGGCCTCCGCCCGACTCTCACCCGCTCCTCACCCGGCCTGGAAGACTCGGGACCCGCATTCTCCGAAACGCCCGAGGCGTTCCGATCGAGCATGGTGCCGAAAGTGTGTATCGGTTCGTCGCGTCGCGCACCTGTGTCCAAAATCACAGGTTCAGCGAGCGGCCGCCGGCCGCGACGCAACGACGGCGATCGAGACGAGCAGGCCTGCGAGCAGGATGGCGCCGAGGACACCGAGACCAGGCACGGACGACGATGCGCTGGCCCAGAACGCCGCACCGTTCTGACTCCCGTCTCCCGTGTAGACGTAGGGACCCGAATCGCCACTGGCGAAGGTCCCAGCCGTCCAGATGCCGGCGCCGACGGCGACGATCTCGCGCACACCGGCGACGCCCTTGTACTGCATGTAGTCGGCCATGTTGGCCGAATTCCCGAAGCCCAGATTGTTCAGGTAGAGGCCGATTCCCGTACCGTCCTCGAGGATGAAGGTGTAGACGAGGGTCACCTCTTCGCCGGGCGAGAGCGTCAGGTCGCCGCCGCCCACGATCGTGAGTGCGGAGAGCGCGCGATAGGTGCCGGGCTGGCGACACATCTGATAGCCGCTGACGTCGACGGTGCCGGTGCCGAAATTTCTGATCGTGACCTCCTGCGTCGTCTCGTCGAGCGCCACCATTCGAACCTGCGCCTGAGCATCTGCGGCGAACGATCCGATTCCCGCGATCGCGCAGGCCGCGAGCGCGATCCGCCTATGCCGTGCGAGGCGACGACAGGGGGTCGCGGTCGTCGCGCGTTCGACGCTCGATCGGATCGGACGTTCGTGCCGGCCGCTGGGCCCGGAGGGCTGGAGTTTTCGCATCGGGTGATCTCCTGGATTCGAGGACGAGGGGTCGCGGCCGAGCCGACATCACCATCCTACCCGGGTCGACCGGGTCGTGGACGTTATTTTTCGCGAGTTCCAGCGTCCTGCGAACGAAATCCAGCCCGTTCGATCGGTCGATCCCGCCTGCGCGGCCGCGGCGACCGGCCGGAGCCTTCACGCCTGTGCGAAACCGGTCTCCGGACCTTCGATCAGGGGGTTGGCCAGGGATTCAGCTCGAGACCCGGGGTCGGGAGGCCCTCGACGACGCAGACGCGCCCGGGCGCGAGCTCCGTCGTGAAGAGCGTGCGGCGATCGGCGCCGCCGAAGCAGCAATTGGTCGGGAAGGCGTCGTCGCCGAGATCGACGCGCTCGACCTCCTTGCCGTCACGCTCGAAGACGCGGACGCAATGGTCCATGGGACAAGCGCAATAGACGCGGCCGTCGAGGTCGAAGGCGAAACCGTCGCCCGGTGACTCGCCCGGAAGCTGCTCGATCCACCACTCCCGCTCGCCGTTCTCGGGATCGATCCACATGAGTCCGCGCGCCTCGACGATCAGCAGCCGACCCTCTGGCGAGAGTGCCACGCCATTGTCGAAGTCGAAGCCGCGCGCGATCTCGCGAAGTCCCTGCTCGAGGGAATAGCTGAAGAAGCGGCCTTCCCCGCCCTTCGTTTGCGTGCCGCCGTGTGGCGGCGGATCCGTGAAGTAGATCGTGCCGTCGGCTGCGACGATCAGATCGTTGGGCGCCTGGAGTCCCTCCCCGGCGAGCGTGATGACGTCGCCGTCGGGAAAGACGCGTTGGAGTCCGGGCGGCCCCGGCTGATACTCGATCTTCGAAACGTCGAGTCCGAGTGCATCGGCGAAGCCCGTGAAGTCGATCCCGCCGTTGTTGGCGACGACGAAGCCGCCATCCGCGGCGAGCTGAGCGCCATTGCAGCCGCCAAGCACGCTGGCGACCACTTTCGCTCGACCGCTTTCCACGTCGAGGCGCCGGAGCGTGCCGGGAGAGAGCTGGCAGATGACGAGGGTGCCGTCGGGGCACCAGACCGGCCCCTCTCCGAGGGGCGCTTCTGCGGTCACGACTTCGTATTTCATGGCGCCGAGCATGCACCAGCCTCGCGATGGTTGGCCACCGGCTCGAGCGAGCGCCGCCAGGGGCCTGCGAAAGCATCCGGTCGTTCTGGTAGCGTGTGACGTACGCGACGACGGCCAGACCAGGGCAAAGACGCGCGTCGGAGGTGAGGGTCGG
The DNA here is from genome assembly GCA_965223565.1 of Myxococcota bacterium. Taxonomy (GTDB): domain Bacteria; phylum Myxococcota_A; class UBA9160; order UBA9160; family UBA4427; genus UBA4427. Next base: position 842,624 of record CBDCWV010000018.1, read on the forward strand.
AATGGAATCGCAGGTCGACGCGGGGGGACGATTCGCCGGTCGCGTCGCGATCGTGACCGGAGCCTCGCGCGATCCGAGCATCGGTCGTGCGACGGCACTCCGCTTGGCGCGCGAAGGCGCTCGCGTCGTGATCAACGGCCGCGAGTCGAGTCCCGTCGAGGCGACCCTCCGAGCGCTGCACGAGCTGGGTTGTTCGGCGCGCGCCGTCGTCGGTTCGGCCGACGACCGCGCGACGGCGCGAGAGCTGGCCCAGACCGCACGCGCCGAGTTCGGCCGACTCGATCACGTCGTCAATACCGTCGGCGGCAATCGCTTCCTGGGCGCGCCGCGCGAGCTCGAGCGGGAGACGTTGCGCGAGACGATCGAGCTCAATACCTGGAGCCCGCTCGTCGTGATCCAGGAGGCACTCGAGGCCGGTCTCGCCGACGGCGGAGGCGCGATCGTCAACATTTCGAGCGGGACGGTCTACAAGACGACGCCGAAGATGATCGCCTATGCCGCGGCGAAGTCGGCGCTCAACGCCATGACCCGGACGCTCGCTCGCGACCTCGCCGCGTCGGGTGTGCGGGTCAACGCCGTCGCGCCGGGCTTCACGCAGACCGATGGAACCCGTGCCATGTGGGAGCCGGACGACGGTGTCGCAGCGTCACGCAATCTGTTGCTGGGTCGCCTGACCCAGGCGGAGGACATCGCGGCAGGCTGTGCCTTTCTCCTCTCGGACGATGCACGCCAGATAACGGGGCAGATTCTCGACGTCGATGCGGGCAACCATCTGATGGGGGGCGGCTGGACGCCGATGACCGACGAGACGATCCAGGGCCGCATGCGATAGCCGGGACGCGATGGAACGCCAAGCCGAACTCGAATGGATCCGCCGATTCCTCGCCCATCTCGAAACGGGTACGACGGAGCTGGCGCCCGATCCGGTCCGGGTTCCGAGCACTCGCTATACGGATCCGGATCACTGCGCGCGCGAGCGGATCGCACTCCTTCGTCGCTGGCCTTGCGTCGTTGGGCTCTCGGCCGACCTGCCCGGTCCCGGCCGCTATTTCTGCGCGACGCTCGCCGGCGTCCCGATTCTCGTCCTGCGCGGTCGAGACGAAGGCGTGCGCGCCTTCGTCAATCTCTGCCGCCATCGCGGCAGCCCGATCGCCGAGGGGCGCGGGCGTCTCGACGGCGGGCGTCTGCGATGTCCGTTTCACGCCTGGACCTACGACCTCGAGGGTCGACTCGTCGATCGTCCGAATGCGCGTGAGGCCTTCGAAACGGGTCGCGAGGGGCTCGCGCCGCTCGTGTGCGTCGAGTCCGATGGCGTCATTCTCGTCCGGCTCGAAGGCGAGGAGCCGATCGATGTGGCTCGCGTCCTGCGAGGCGTGGGTCCCGATTTTCGAGCCCTCGATCTCTCCGCCTTCCACCATTTCGAGACGCGCACCACGAGCTGGTCGTGCAATTGGAAATTGTTGCTCGCCACGTTCCTCGAGTCCTATCACGTCTTCTCACTCCATCGCGAATCGGTTCATCCCTGGTACTTCTCGCATCCCATGGTCCACGACGATTGGGACGGCAACCTGCGCTTCCCCGTCGCGAGGCGGACGATCGCGGAGCTCGCGCGCCAGCCGGAGGACACTTGGCATCTGGCCGACCACGCGACCGTGCAGTGGTTCGTCAAGCCGCATGCGCTCTTCTCCCATACCCGCGATTACCTGCTGCTCTGGCGCTTCGAGTCGCCGCGACCCGACCGCGCCGAGGTGACGACGAGCCTCTACGTGCGTGAGCCCGTCGACTCGGAGGCGAACAGGTCGCGTCTATCGAAGGCCTTCGACGGTCAGATGCAGATCGCGGGCGCAGAGGATTTCCCGCTACAGGAGAAGATCCAGGTCGGACTCGAGTCGGGTGAACAAGCCGAGGTCGTTTTCGGACGGAACGAGGTCGCTGCGATCGCGTGTCAAGCGGGGCTCGAGGTCCTGCTCGCCCGCCCCGCGGAGGACCTCGGATGATGCGGGCGGCGCTGCGTCAGCTCGTCTTCCCGTCGACGCTCGTGGCCGCGCTCCTCGTCGCTCGCGCACTGCTCGCCTCGGGCACGGAGCCGACGGCCGTGATCGTCATCTGGTTCGCTCTGATGCCGTGGGTGGCCCTGCTCGAACGCGTGATGCCTCGCTACCGTAACTGGAATCGCGCCCACGACGATCGTTTGACGGACGCGATCTACCTTCCGACGAGTCTGCTCGTCGCGGGCGGATTGTCGTCGCTGTGGGCTGGGCTCCACCTACAGCTCGCGATTGGACTCGAGCGGATGCTCGGCAGCCCTGTCTGGCCGGAAGCCTGGCCGCTCGCGATCCAGGTCCTCCTCGCCTGCGTGGTCGCCGAGCTCTTCGCCTATTGGCCTCATCGGGCCATGCACGAGAATCGATTCCTCTGGCGCTTCCACTCGATCCATCATTCACCCGAGCGCGTGTATTGGCTGAATGCGATCCGCGCGCATCCGGGCGAGCATCTCTTCCGCGGCTTCGTGAGCTCGATCCCGCTCGCCGTGGCGGGCGCGCCGCCGGAAGTCCTCGCGTATTGGATGGTCATCACGCGGGTCGGTGGACTCTTCCAGCACGCCAACATCGATTTCGCGCTCGGCCCCTTCGCGTGGATCTTCAGCATCGGGGAGCTCCATCGCTGGCACCACTCGAAGGAGCGGAGTGAATCGGACAACAACTACGGGGACACATTCATCTTTTGGGACGCGATCTTCGGAACGCGTTACCTGCCGGACGGCAGACCGGCGCCGCGCGAGGTCGGGATCGCTGGGCTGGCTGCCTTCCCGCACGACTGGTGGTCGCAGCTCTGGGCGCCGTTTCGCTATGCAGCGATCGAGCGCGAGAGCGCCCGGCTGCGGGGGGCGTAGCTCGGAGATCGGGATCTCGGACTCGCGATTCCCATGTCGAGCGTGATGAATTCACCGTGGCCGACTATCGTCGAGCGATCACGCGCCACGCGAAGTCGATCATGCCGAAGGAGCAGCAGGGACCGACATGACTGATTCCATCGCACAGGAGGCGAGAGAGACCTACGAGCGCTTCGTCGCGCGGCGTGACGAGATCGATGCGGGGCGCGCGAGCTGGTCCTCTCTGGCGGATTTCTTCACGGAGGACGCCGTCTATATCGACCCGGCCTGGGGCCGAATCGAGGGCCGCGAGGCCATTCGTACGTTCTTCGAGCGGTCGATGGCCGGCCTGACCGGATACGGCTGGTCGACGCCCGAGAACTGGACGATGGCCGAAGGCCATCGCCTCGTCAGCCAGTGGGATCAGATCCTCGGCGAGCAGGAGGATGGGACGCCCTGGCTCGTGCCGGGGCTATCGATTCTCTACTACGCCGGCGAAGGACTGTTCTGCTACAGCCACGACATGTTGAACATGACGCATGTCGGCGAGACGATGCGGGCGATGGAATGGCGGCCGCCGCCCGAATTCAATCGCCCCCCGCCTCATCCGAATCGGGACGTGTCGCTGCCGCCGGCGTGGCGGCATCTGGCGGAGAATCCGAGGTAGCGGAAGCTGCGCAGGGAGGCGCGGGATCGAAATGGGCAAGCTCGATGGGCGCGTCGCAGTCGTGACGGGCGGTGGTGGCGGCGTCGCGCGAGGGATGACGATCGCCCTGGCGCAGGAGGGCGCGAAGCTCGCGATCGCAGAGCTCGATCCGAAACGAGGCGAGGCGGCAGCTCGTTCGGTTCGGGAGATCGGAGCGGAGGCGATCGCGTTTCCGTGCGACGTGAGTGACCGGACACGTGTCGACGCGGTCGTCTCGGAGACGATCGAGCGACTCGGCGGGCTCGACATCCTCGTGAACAACGCGACCGGTGTGACGCTCGCGAGCTCGAACCTGCCCTTCATGGAGCACGACGAGGCGACCCTCGACCGTATCCTCGCGGTGGACGTCAAGGGGACGTTCAATTTCATGCAGGCCTGCTTTCCGCATTTCGAGCGACAGGGTCGCGGCAAGATCGTGAATTTCTCGTCGGGTGCCGGCACCGAGCGGATGGCCGGATTCGCCGCCTACGCAGCGGCGAAGGAGGGCGTTCGCGCCTTGACGGGCGTGGCGGCGAGAGAGTGGGGAGGGTTGGGCATCACGGTGAACGTCGTCTGCCCGGCGGCCATGACACCCGGTCTCGCGCATTTCATCGAGACGCACCCGGATCCCGCATTTCGTGAACAGGCGATCGGCGCGCGCCCGATCCGACGCCTCGGCGACCCAGAGCGCGATATCGGTCGCGTCGTCGTGTTCCTGGCGAGCGACGATTCCGACTACATGACGGGTCAAACGTTCTGGGTGGATGGAGGAGGGACGATTCATGCCTGAATCGGCTTCGAACGAGAATCGCTCCGGGTCTCGACCCGATGCGGTCGACTATTTCACGATTCAGAACATGCTGCATCGCTATTCCGATGCAGTCGACCGGGGTGCTTTCGAGGAGGTGGGCGAGATGTTTAGACACGCCGACGTCTACTTCCCCGGTGACGACGCGCCGTCGGTGTGCGCGGGCAGCGGGGACTTCGGCGCCCACCTCCACCAGTGGACCCGCGTCTTTCCCGAGACGGGGAATCCGCGCACGCGACACCTCTGTACGAACCTGATCATCGACTTCGACGATGACCGGCACGCGCGCTGTCAGACCTATTTCGTGGTCTTCCAGGGAACGGAGACGCTGCCGCTCCAGCCGATCATCACGGGCAGCTATCACGATCGACTGGAGAAGGTCGAAGGCGAGTGGCGCTTCGTCGAGCGTCGCGAATCGGTCGGCGAGACCGGCAACTTGGCCCAGCATCTGCTCCAGGATTTCGGCGGGCCGACCGGCGAGTAGCGGGCGGGGCGCGTCGGGTCGTTCGGCCCGGGCAGCCGCCCCGCGCCGCGGTCGTGTCGGACGCGCCGCTGCGTCCACTCGACGCGCGCCGAAGTAGCGCGATACCGTAGTCGACATGCCGCAAGCGACCACCCGAGATGCCGCGCACTTCGATCGCCCAGACGCGACCTGCCGCTTCCGGCTCGACTTCAGCATGTTGAAGGAGGCCGCCGCGATTCGCGCGCGGGACCCGCGAGAGTTTCGAGCGGCCGTCCTCACGTTCTTCGGCTTCGGCGGCCGGGACGACGGTTGGCTCCTCCGCCGCATGCAGCGACATCCGCTGGGCTCCCGCATCCTGGCCGAGCGACGACCGCTCCCGCCCGGCCTGCTCGATCCGAAACGGCTCGAGCAGCTGCCGCCGGGCAGCCTCGGCTTCGAATACGCCCGTCATTGCAGGGAGCAGCATCTCGATCCCATGCTCATTTCGGTCGAGAGCGAGAAGGTCGCGTGCGAGATTCCCGCGACGCCAGAACATCGCTTCGTCTACGACCGCCACCGCGACAGTCACGATTTCTGGCACGTCGTGACGGGCTACGGTACCGACATGGCGGGTGAGGCGGGCATCATCGCCTGGACGTACGGCCAGACGCGGAACAAGGCCTATCTGTTGATCTGCCTCTTGAACGCGTTCATCTGTCTGAAGCGTGGGCGACCGGACGTCTTCGCCACGGTCTGGCGTGGCATCCGACATGGCAGGCGTTCACCACTGCTGCTCGCAGTCGACTGGGACGCCTATCTCGCACGGCCGATCGACGAGGTTCGTAGGGTGTTGGGAATCGAGCTGGCCCCCGCCTATCGAAGCTTCGAGATGGCCGACGCACCCGGTGCGCCGGATCCGCCGGTTGCTTGATCGATATCGCAGGGCCTCGGCGCGATCACCGTAGCCCTGCGCCTGCGAAATCGCTCGCTCGATACCGACCAGCGATGGACGTGACTGGGAACGAAAACGAAAGGGAGCCCGACGCATGAACCTGCCTGCGAGCGACGACGAATTGAGGGAATTCCTCGAAGCCGCGAACCTCCCGGCGCTCCTGCCGGCGATCGTGCAGCTGACGGGCGACGTCGGTCTGTTGTCACGTTTCGCACCGCCGACGACGCCGATGATGGGTGCGGTCGACGGGGATTTCTCGCCCGAGGACCAGGCGGCGATCCGCGCGCTCGCGTTCGAGGCCTTGAGGACGTATCGCGACGGCGACGGTGCCCTGCCGCCGCTTCCGGCGAACGAGTCGCTCGTCGCGATGATGAACTGGTGCGCGGGCGAGCCGCTGCCGGAAGAATACGTGCCGCTCGCGATCGAAGAGGCGGCGCTCGCCGAAGAGGATCCGCGACGATTCGAGTGGAACGAGCGCCCGTTGGATGCGACGCTGCGCGACTTTCATGTCCTGGTGATCGGTGCCGGCTTCGGAGGCGTGCTCGCCGGCATCCGACTCGGGCAGGCCGGAATCGCGCACACGATCTGCGAGAAGAACGACTCGGTCGGCGGGACGTGGCACGAAAACAGCTATCCGGATCTCCGCGTCGACGTGCCGAATCACTTCTACTCCTACTCGTTCGCGCACAACCCGGATTGGTCGAATTACTTCTCGATGAGGGACGAGCTCAAGGCGTATATCGAGTCCGTCGCCCACGAGCACGGTGTCGACGGTCGTGTTCGCCTGCAGACGGAGGTCCTCCGCGCGGTCTGGCACGAGAACGAGTCGCTCTGGCGGGTGCGCGTTCGGCACGCGAGCGGAAAGGAAGAGACGATCGAGGCGAACGCGGTCATCAGCGCCGTCGGCATGCTCAATCGGCCCAAATATCCGGAGATTCCCGGTCTCGATTCCTTCGCGGGCCCCTGTTTTCATTCCTCTCGCTGGGAGCACGACCTCGACTTCGAAGACAAGCGCGTCGGGGTGATCGGAACGGGCGCGAGCGCGATGCAATTCGTGCCACGCATCGCCGAGAGAGCGGCGAAGCTCGGCGTCTTCCAGCGTTCCTGTCACTGGGCCGCGAACAACGCCAGCTACCGCGCGACGATCGACGATCGTTTCAAGTGGTGCTTGCGGCACGTTCCGTTCTATCACAGCTGGTATCGCTTCCTGCTCTTCTGGGCGGGAGCGGATCGAGCCTATCCGGTCTTTCGCATCGATCCGGACTGGCACGACCCCGACACGTCGACCGGGCTTGCGAACGACATGTTCCGCCAGGGCGCGGTCGCCTACATCAAGGAGCAGCTCGAAGACGATCCCGATCTCGTCGCCAAGTGCATCCCCGACTACCCGCCTCTCGGCAAGAGACCTCTGTTGGACAACGGCTGGTATCGGACCCTGCGGCGTGAAAATGTCGAGCTCGTGACCGACGGCATCAAGGAGATCACGCCGACGGGCGTCCTCGGAGACGACGGGCGCAGTCATGAGTTCGACATCCTGATACTGGCGACCGGATTCCACGCCGGGCGATTCCTCTGGCCGATGGAGATCGTTGGACGAAACGGGGTCGTGCTGCAGGAAAGGTGGGAGGGGGGTGAGAACCCGCGTGCCTATCTCGGGATCACGATGCCCGATTTCCCGAACCTCTTCTGCCTCTACGGTCCGAATACGAATCCCGTCGTCGGCAGCGTGATCTACATGCTCGAATGTCAGACGACCTACACCATGGGCTGTCTACGCGAGATGCTCGAGCAAGGTTTCCGCTCGATCGACTGTCGACCCGATGTGCACGACGACTACAACGCACGCCTCGACGCCGAGATGGAGCACATGGTCTGGCGCCATCCCAGGGTGCGCAGCTACTACAACAACGCGTCGGGTCGCGTGATCACGAACGTGCCCTGGACGATGTACCAGTACTGGGACATGACCCGCGAGCCCGATCTCGACGACTACTCGGTCGCCCGTATCGAATGACGTGCCCGCGACGAGTAGCCGGGGGCCGGCGTCATTCGAGGTAGCCGAGTGCCTCGAGCTGACGTTCGAGCTCTTCGAGCGCGGCACTCGGAGCGCCGTCCTCGAGCTCGCCCACGCGGCGAGAGAGCATGCCCGCGAGTCGATCACGTATCGTCGCGTGCGCGCTCGATTCGACCAGGTTGCGCTCTTCGGCGGGATCGAGTGCCAGGTCGTAGAGACGACCTTCGTCCGTTCGCGCGTTTGCGATCCACTTGAAGCGCCCGTCCGTCACGCTGCGGAACGCTCCCGCCGACGTGAACGTCGGACGGCTCGGTAGGGCGCCTCCTTCGAGCAACGGACGCAGGCTGCGCCCGATCATGGACTCGCCCTCGGGAGCGGGAGCTTCGAGCAGGCCGAGGAAATCGAGCAGGGTCGGTACAACGTCGAGCAGCGCGACCGGGTCCGCGACGCGCGTACCGCCCGCAAGCCCTGGAATCCAGAAGACGAGCGGAACGTGCGCCTCGACCTCGAAGACGCTTCGACAATGCTGTAGGTGGTCGTGCTCGAGGAACGATTCGCCGTGATCGGAGGTCAACACGACGAGGGTCGAGCGCAATAGATCCCGCCTGCGCAGGGACTCGAAGAGTCGTGCGAGCTCGGAATCGAGATAGCCGATTTCCTCGTCGTAGAGCCCACTGAGCGATTCGATCAGGTCCCGTGGAATGGCAGGTACGCCCGAGCCTTCGTACAGCATGCGCGTGTAGGGAGTCGGATCGCCCATGCGCACGTGAAGCGGGGCGTCGGCGACTCCGGTCGCTCGCCGCGAAGCTGCGCGCACGAAGTGGGCGGGCGGGCGATAGGGATCGTGCGGATCGAGGTAGTGGAGATAGAGGAAAAACGGCCGATCGCGATTCGAGAGCGCATCGAGCATCGCGTCGGCAGCCGCATTCATGCAATCCGCGCGCTGACCCGCGCAGGTCTCGTCGAACCGCTCGAAGCCCGCGTCGTAGCCACCGCCCCAATCGTTGTGCAGGGACGGCGTCGCCCGAACGATCCGGCTACTGGAGATCGCCGCCGTCCGGAATCCAGCCCCGCGGAGTCGCTCGGCGATCGCGCGCCGTCCCCGGAGCGATCGCCGTTCGCGTGAGGGCTCACCCAGGAAATCGTCGATCGGTCGCGACGCGAGCAGCGAATTGACCGAGGGGAACGTGCAGGTCGCCTGGGCGCGTGCCGATTCGAAGACGGTTCCGAAACGCGCCAGCTCGTCGAGAGAAGGGGAGGTTGGTCGCTCGTAACCGAGCAACGAGAGCCGGTCCGCCCGGAGCGTGTCGACGACCAGGAGCAACAGGTTCATCGGCCTCCCGCTCGCTCGAAACGCCGCCCGCCAATCGACGTCGGAGGCGGGAGCGGGGAGAGGGGGGTATCGCTCGGCGTCGATCCGAATCCGCTCGATCTCGAGCGTGTCGGTCGTGCCGGGGACCCCGATGCGGATTCCTTCGATGGGTCGGTGTTGCCAGCGTCCGACGCGAAACCGCGCGAGCTGACGGCGCGGATCGTCTGCTCGCGGGCGCACACGAATCGGGATGCCCTCGTCGAGCTCGCCGCGGATGAAGACCTGGATTTCGAGGGGGTCGGTCGGCGCGCGCGTCACGATCTCGACCGTGCCGAGCGTGTCGGGCCCGAGCGGGAGGTGGCGCTGGACGTAGCGACCCGCTCGCGCACTCGGATCGAAGACGACGGCGAAGCGCTCGGCCGTCCGCTCGAGCGACCGGATGGCGCCTCCGGGCTCCCAGCGGGCGGCTTCTGCCGGATCGAGCAGGTCGAGCTCGAGGGGAAGCGAGCGGGTCGGCGCGTCGACGTTCCAATGCCACGGCGTGGCGTCGCGTCGGCACCCGATCCCGCTCGACAGGATCAGGAGCGCGACGACGAGGCCGAGTGCCGGCACGCGCGAGTGGTCGACCATCTGCCGTGGTCGAGACCGGCTCAGCCCGGGAGCTTCTCGAAGCTCGGAATGTCGGTCGGCACGTGGTGATAGGCCTGCTTGTCGCAGGTAAAGATCGCCATCTGTGGTCCCTCGAAGACGGCGGGATCGTCGAGCGTGCCGACCTTGATCATCACCATCCCCGGCATGGCGCGCGTCGTGACGTGGGTACCGCAATTCGGACAGAATTCTCGCGTTACGCCGTTCTCGATATCCGTACGCTTGAAGCCCTTCAGCTCGCCTTGCGTGACCTTGAAGCCGTCTTCGGGCACGCCCATGATCAGCAGGGAGTCGCCACCCGTGATGTACTGGCACTCACGGCAGAAGCACTGCCCCCGCATACCGATCTCGCCGGTCGATTCGTAGCGAATCTGCTTGCAATAACAGCCACCTTCGAGCTTCATTTCATTTCTCCTCTCTGGATCCCCGCGTCGAGTCGACCGGGCTCGATCTACTAGTTGCTGCGCATCCCGCCCGCGATCGCGTAGTCCTCACCCGTCACGTAGGAAGAGGCGTCGCTCGCCAGGAAGAGCGTGAGGCCTACGATCTCCTCGGGGTCGGCGACGCGCTTCATCAGGGTCGCCTCGGCGGAGCGGTCGATGAAGCCGGTGTCGTATTTCGCCGTGCCCTTCATCATCTCGGTCATGAAGGGACCGGGCGAGAGGGCGTTCACACGTACGCCGAGCGATACCCATTCCGCGGCCATCGTCTTGGTGAAATTCAGCAATGCGGCCTTGAGGCCAGTATAGGTGCCCACGCCCGGACCCGCGGAATAGGCGCCGAGCGTCGTCACGTTAATGATGCTCCCCCCGCCGTGCTCGGACATTCGGGGCGCGACGAGTGCAGCCAGTCGGATCGGTCCCTTCAGGTTGACCGCTGCGAGCTTGTCGAAATAGGCCTCGCTCATGTCCGTGATCGGTGTGAGCCGCGGGTTGATTCCGGCGTTGTTGACGAGCACGTCGAGCCGGCCGAACTCGTCGTAGACGCGGTCGACCAGGGCGGGCAGAGCGTCCCATTCGCCGACATGGCAGGCGACGGCGAGCGCACGTCGACCCGTCTTCGCTTCGACCTCCTTCGCGACCGACTCACAGAGACTCTGTTTGCGACTCACGACGACGACGTCACTTCCCGCGTCGGCGAGCCCCTCGACCATCGCGCGACCGAGACCCTTGGTGGCTCCGGTTACGAGGGAGACGCGTCCCGTCAGGTCGAATCGATTCTTCACGCGGCGTCCTCACGTTCTTGGCTTCGCGGGTCTCGGATCTGGCGAGTCGATCTGCTCGCGGTTGCTAGCGTAGCGATAGCCTGACGGACCGACAGCCGGTCGCCCGCTCGAGCGATCGGTCGACTGCAATGAGTGTCGAGTCGGGCACGAGAGCGTGGAAGCACTGAGCACTCGGAGGACCGACGCATGGGGTTCGATCTCGATTCGCATGGTGCCCAGTGGCGCCCGGCCTTCGAATCGGTCGAGAAATCGGTCGGCGGTCGGATCGTCTCGGCCGAACGGCAGGCGCGCTGGCGGCCGGTCTTCTGGCTCGACGTCGAGCGGCCCGACCGGACCGTCGTGCCCGTCTGCTTCCGTGGGGCTCGGGTCGAGCAGGGCGAAGAGAATACGATCCGACACGAGTACGCCTGCTTTCGGGCGCTCGAGAAGAATGGCATCCCGGTACCCAGGATCTATGGCTATTGCGAGGAGCCGGAAGGCTTCGTCATGGAGAAGTCGCCGGGCCGTCACGATCTGGCGACTGCCGAGAGCGCCGCGGAATTCGAGTCCGTCCGCGACCACTTCATCGAGATCCTCGCGCGCATCCACGCGCTTCCGACCGACGATTTCGAGGCCTTCGGGCTCGAGCGCAAGGCGACCGCGCGGGCGCTGGCGCTCGGCGATAGTGCCGCGGGAATCGCTCGCTTCGAGCGGCACAAGAAGCGGCCGGATCCCGTGATCGAGTTTCTGATCGACTGGTGCGAGCGAAACGCGCCGCAGGGTCGAAGCGAGTGCTGTTTCGTGACCGGTGACTCGGGACAGTTCATCTTCGAGGACGGGCGGGTGACCGCGATGCTCGACATGGAGCTCGGCTACCTGGGGGATCCGCTCGCCGATCTCGGCGGTCTGTTCTGTCGCGATCTGACGGAGAAGATGGGCGACTTGAACGTGGCGATCGAGCGCTACGAGGTTGCGAGTGGGAAGCCCGTCGATCGCCGGGTCGTCCTCTATCACGCGATCCGCTTCGCGCTCACTACGCCGCTCGGTACCGGGCTCGCGATCGTCGAGCCGCATGTGGCAGTCGAGTACGTCCAGTATCTGACCTGGTACCTCGTCTACTCGCGTGCGCCGCTCGAGCTGATCGCACATCGAGAGGGCTATTCCCTCGAAGAACCCGAGCGACCATCCGCACGCGAATCGCGTTATTCGGTGGCTCACGATTCATTGCAGGAGAAATTCGAAGCCTTCGCGACCGAGGGCGAATTCCAGGCCTACGAAGCCGACAGCCTGAAACGATTGGCGCTCTACCTGCGACAGGGTGACCGCTATGGTGAGGATCTGCTGTCGAAGGATCTGGACGACGTTGCGCGTCTGTTGGGCCGTCGACCCGAGAATTGGCAGAAACGGGACCAGCTGCTCTCGAATCTCGTGCGAAGCAATCGGGGAGAACGCGATCCGGAGCTCGTCTGGTATCTCGTGCGTCGACTGCTACGCGAAGAGGCGATCCTCGCACCTGCGCAACGCGACCTCGTCGGCGCGAAGATGCAGACCCTCGACCTCGATCGATCGTCGGACCGCTAGACGATCAGCTCGGCGATCTCGGATTCCGAGAGCTTGCGGTCGGCGATGCCGGCGAACCCGTCGCCACCCGTGTAGCTCTCTTCTCCGACGAGCTTGCGCGCTTTCCGATCGACCGGCCAGACGATTCCCATGCGTGATTCGTAGAGGTAGTAGGCGTCGGGGTCGTCGACCTCGATGCCCATCGCCGCGAGCGTTCGACCCGGATAAGCCATGCGCATCACGCCCTCGGTCACGACGGCGTCGCGGTCGACGATCACGCGGTCGCAGTCGAGCTCGAGTCGATGGGCCCCCGTCTGGACGATCGTGGCGTCGTAGAAGGCACGCACGGCATCCTTGCTGCCGTTGGGATTCATCACGGGGTCATTCGGATCGTCGTGCATCACGTAGACCGGCTTCTCGACCAGGGTGGCCACGACGCCCTCGATGTCGGCGCGCGCCTCGCATTTCATGTGCTCGATCACGAGCTCGAGATTCTCGCGCAGGACGGGATCGGTCTCGCTCGCGAGGCGCTCCTCCGCGAGCTTCCAGGTGTTGTTTGGGTCGAGCTTCACGTCGGGTGCTCCTCGTGAATCGGATTGGGTTGCGGGGCGGTGGCCTCGCGGAGACTCGCCTCCCGGGGCTCTCCGGTCGCATCGACCACCGCCGTTCATTCTAGGCGATCGGCGCGTGAGCGGGTCGGCCCACCCGGGTCGGGCATCGTTCGGACCCGCCACATCCCTGTTATGATCGCGGGTCGCGGTCTCGTCGGCCGCGATCCAGTCGGAGCAGGCGATGGTGAAGCTCGGCACGAATCTCCCCGAACACCTGATCCTCGAGGATCCGATCGCGCTGCGTGACTTCCTTCAGGCGATCGAGGCCCTGGGCTACGACTACGTCACCGTCGGCGATCACGTGCTCGGGGCCGACCTCGACGTACGGCCCGATTGGAAGCCCTACTTCGGACACGAGCCCCTCTACGATCGACACATGGTCTGGCACGAGCCTCTCGTCCTCTTCGGCTACCTCTCCGCAATCACGACCTCGCTCGAGCTCTGCACGGGCATCCTCGTCGGGCCACAGCGACAGGCGGCGCTCCTCGCGAAGCAAGCGGCCGAGGTCGATCTCTTGTCCGGCGGGCGAACGCGATTCGTGATGGCGGCTGGCTGGAACGACGTGGAGTTCGAGGGCATGGGCGTCGATTTCCGCAAGCGCGGCAAGATCATGGACGAACAGCTCGAGGTCATGAAGCAGCTCTGGACCCAGGAGGTCGTCACCTATCACGGCGATCACCACACGCTCAACGCCGTCGGCATCAATCCTCTGCCGATCCAGCGGCCGATTCCCGTCTGGCTCGGCGGCCAGAGTCCGCGGGTCCTCGAACGCGTGGGCCGTCTGGCGGATGGCTGGTTTCCCTATCCGCCCTGGTTCAGCGAGGACGTGTTGCGCGAGCAGCTCGCGGTCGTCCATGAGGCGGCGCGCAAGACGGGTCGCGACCCGAGCGAGATCGGTCTCGAAGGTGCGATCTATTTCGAGGATCCGCGCTTCGAGCTGCCGAAGGGCGGGCGAAAGCCGCCCAAGACACTCGACGAATGCGTCGAGTACGCGCGACTCTGGAAGTCGCTCGGTGCGAGTCGTTACTGGGTGACCGCGCCGTGGGCCGACCTCGGACCCGAGGAGACGGGTGTCCGCGAGCCGGGTAAGGCTTGGAGCGGGATCGAGCCGCGACTGCGTGCGCTCGAAGAGTTCAAGACGGCCGTCGGCGACGATTTCTGAGCCGTCGGCGGAAGTCGCCACGCGCGGTACGGCGGTACCCGAAGATCGCCGGAGGATCGCCCACGGACGATCGTGGTCGAGAGATTGGAAGGAGAGAGCTCGGATGGAAGGCCTGGGGACGACCGGATTCTGGAAGATCGCCGAGGAGGATCGCGATCGGCTCGCGATCGCGGATCCCGATTACGACGAGATCAGCTTCGGCGAGCTCTACGACCTCGTGAACCAGATCTCGCACGGGCTGCGGGCACTCGGGCTCGAGCACGGCGATCATATCTCGACCACGCTCCCGAATTGCATCGAGCAGGTGGCGCTCTGTCTGGCCGCCTTCCAGAGCGGCTACTACGTGACGACGATCAACTGGCACCTCGTCGGGCCGGAGATCGCCTATATCCTGGGCAACGCCGAATCGAAGGCCTACGTCACGCACGAGCGATTCGCCCAGGAGAGCCAACGCGCACTGGCCGAGGCGGATCTCGATTCCTCGCGGGCGTTCTCGATCGGTGCGGTCGACGGCTTCAGGCCCTTCGCGGAGCTCATCGAAGGTCAGCCCGGCACTCGACCCGCGGATCTCTCCTCCGGCTCGATCATGTTCTACACCTCGGGAACGACCGGTCGGCCGAAGGGCGTGCGCCGTGCGCTCGATCCGCGTCATCCCGACGAGGTCGCGTCGGGCATGGGGATGCTCCTGCTCCTCTTCGGCGTCATGCCGCACGACGATCACGTCGAGATCACTCAGGCGCCGACCTATCACACGGCGGTGAACAACTGGACCACGATGGCGCTGCACTGGGGCCATCCGGTCGTCCTGATGGACAAGTGGACGCCCGAAGGCGCGCTCGAACGGATCGAGAAATACCGGGTCACCTACAGCCATATGGTGCCCACGATGTTCCATCGTCTGCTCAAGCTGCCCGAGGCCGTCCGGAAGAAATACGACGTCTCTTCACTCCGGGCGATGATTCATGCCGCGGCACCCTGTCCTGTCGAGACGAAGTGGAAGATGTTCGACTGGTGGGGCGACGTGATTTGGGAGTACTACGCAGCGACCGAGGGTGGTGGCACGATCGCGTCGCCGGACGAATGGAAGAAGAATCCCGGCACGGTAGGACGTCCCTGGCCGAACTCGGAGGTGATCGTCGTCGACGAGGACGGAAACGAGCTCCCGCCCGGTCAGAGCGGCACGATCTACATGAAGATGGGGGGCAACACGTTCGAGTACTACAAGGCGGACGAGAAGACGCGCGAAGCGCGTCTGCGCGATTTCTTCACCGTCGGTGATATCGGCTACTTCAATGAGGACGGCTATCTCTTCCTGAACGACCGTGCGAACGACATGATCATCGCAGGGGGCGTGAACATCTACCCCCAGGAGATCGAGGGTGTGATCCAGCAGCACGACAAGGTTCAGGACGTGGCTGTCTTCGGAATCCCGAACCAGGACATGGGTGAAGAGATCAAGGCGGTGATCGAGCTCCTGCCCGGGGTCGAGGCGAGCGACGCCGTCCGCGACGAGATCGTCGCGTACTACCAGGACAAGATGGCCAAGCAGAAATGGCCGCATAGCATCGATTTCACGGACGACATGCCGCGCGATCCGAACGGAAAGCTCTACAAGCGAAAGCTGCGAGACCCCTACTGGGAGGGCCACGAGGGACGGATCGTCTGATTCCGTCTCAGGCCGTTCCAGGCCCGCCCTGTGGCATCTGCAGGAACTCGATCAAGAGCGGGTCGCCCTCGCGTTCGAGGTAGGCGAAGACCGTGTCGGCCGAGAACTGCTTGTACCAGATCGGCGCATAGCCGAGCGGCGCGACGCGGGCGATCCAAGCGTCGGCGTCGTCGACGCGGTAGCGGATATGGTGCATGCCTTCCCGGCCCGCTTCGATGAACTCCCGGTGGGGGCTCTCGCCGCCGCGCCATTCGATGAACTCCATCTCGAGCTCACCCGAGTGCCCGAACAGGATCCAGAGATCGGCGTCCGCGACGCGACCGCGATAGTCGGCTGCCTGGACCGATCCGTCCATCTCGGTAAAGGGGCCGAAGAGCGCTCCGTACCGCGCTTTGGCTTCCTCGGCCGAGCGAACGACGAAGCCGACCTGATCGATCGGGGGCAGACCCAGGCTCGCCAGCTCGGCCGGGCCGCCGTCGGTCGCGGCGTTCGAGGTCGGATCCATCGGGGAAGAAGTCATGTCGCGCTCTCTCCTGGGTCGCTCGGCCACCGAGCGTCGCGCTCGACGGGTCGATTCGCAACCGGCTCGGCCGCTCCGCACGGCGCTGCGATCGGGCTGGGGATCAGGAGCAGGGCATGTTCGGATTGCGCATGCCCGTGAACCAGCCGCCGTCGGCGACGAACTCGGATCCGGTCGAGTAGCTCGCTTCGTCGGTCGCGAGAAAGAGGATCACCTGGGCGACCTCTTCCGGCTGACCGACGCGCGGGATGGGGAAGCGTGCGTAGGTCGACCGGTTCAGGTCCTCGACGCTCGAATGCTCGGAGCCGCCCATCGCCGTGTACATCCCGCCGGGATGAACGCTGTTGACACGAATGCCGTACTGTCCGAGCTCGATCGCGGCGTTCTTCGTGAGTCCACGTACGGCCCACTTGGTCGACGAGTAGGCGGACAGGCCGGCAGCCGAATGCAGGCCGTCGATCGACGAGACGTTGATGATCGAGCCACCCCCGGCCGCCTTCATCGGTCCGACGACCGAGCGGATGCCGAGGAACGTGCCGAACTGATTGATCTTGAAGACCCGCAGGTAGTCCTCGTCCGTCGTGTCGGTGAGCGCAGCCATGTGCACGACCGCGGCGTTGTTCACGAGCACGTTGAGGGGTCCGCGCGCCTCGGCCCGCGCGATCGCATCCGTCCAGGCCGCGGGCTCGGTCACGTCCATCGGAACGAACGAGGCGCGCGCGCCGAGCTCCGCTTCGAGCGCCTTGCCCTCGGCCTCGAGGACGTCGCCGAAGACGACCTCGGCTCCCTCCTCGACCATCAGGCGGACGGTCGCGGCGCCGAGTCCGCGTGCGCCGCCGGTCACCAGCGCCACCTTGTTCGCGAGCCGTGCCATGATTTCAGATCCCTCCCTCTCTCGATTTCCGTTCGTGGTCGCGGATCCTCGCCGCGCAGCAGCCGCCCGCGCCCCGCCTAACGACTCTTCGGCAGCCCCAGCTCGACCTCGGCGACCAGGCTGCGCAGGATCTCGACCGTGCCGCCGTAGATCGTGTTGACGGGCGTCTGCCGAAACGCCTCTTCGAAGAGGCCGTCGGCGATCGCGCCGTCCTCGCCCTCCGCGAGCTGTCCAGCCGGACCGATCACGTCCATCCAGGCCTGCGCGTCTTCGAGATAGGCGCTGGCAGAGAAGGACTTCGTCATGGCGCCCTTCCCGCCGAGCTCCTTGCCTTCCGCCGAGAGCCAGGTCGAGCGGTGGCGGAGCAGACGCGCGACCTCGGTGTGGATCGCCGTCTGGCCGAGCTGTTCCTTGACCCGAGTGTCGTCGATCGGCCGCTCGCCCGTGTCGTCCGGCGTCGTCGCCCAACGCGCCGCGCCTTCGAGGAAGCGCTCCTGGAGGTCGGCGTAGCCCATCGCCTGCTCGAGTCCGAGCGCGAACCGGACGACCGCCCAGCCCTTGTCGACCTCGCCGACCCGCGCGGCATCCGATACGCGCACCTTCGTCAGGTAGACGGCATTACTGCGCTCGCCGCCCATCGTATGGACCGGCTGCACGTCGACGCCTTCGGCATCGGTCGGCACGAGAAAGACGGTGAGGCCGCGATGGGGACGATCCTGTTGACTCGTGCGCGTCAACATGAAGATGTACTGCGCCGTGTGACCGGTGGTCGTCCACATCTTCTGCCCGTCGATGATCCAGTCGTCGCCGTCGCGCGTCGCCGTCGTGCGGGCAGCGGCGACGTCCGAGCCCGAGCCGGGCTCGCTGTAGCCGAGCGCGAAGGCGATCTCGCCGGACGCGATCTTCGGGACGAGCTGCGTGCGCTGCTCTTCGGTGCCGAGGGCGAGTAGCGTATGACCGATGAAGCCGTTGTTGAGCAGACCGATCCAAGGGAAATCGGCCTTACACAGCTCCCAATACAGGGTCAGGATCTCGTAGGGACTGCGACCGCCGCCGCCGATCTCTTCGGGCCAGGCCGCGGAGACCCAGCCTTCCGCCGCGAGCTTTCGATACAGCGTCCAATCGTGGCCGCCGCCGTCCTCGAGCGCGTGATGGCGGTCGGCCGGACTGAAATTCTCCGCCAGAAAGGCGCGGATCTCCCGGCGCACTTCTTCGGCTTCGGGGCCGAGTCGAAAATCCATGTCTGATTGCTCCCGTCGGGTCGCGGCTCGCTCGTCGATCCGTCCGATCGATGCTCGCGCAGGGGATGTTCAGGAGGGACGAGCGGGCCGCTCGTAGATCTGCTCTGTCACGTCCTGCAAAGCCTCGCGCGCGCCGCCCGCCAGACCGGGGATCGCGCAGGCGCGTCGGTAATAGAGCTGGATGTCGTATTCGGTCGAGAAGCCGTAGCCCCCGTGTGTATGCAGACTGATGTCGGCCGTTCGCAGCGCGGTTTGTGCGGCCCACGCGAATGCCATCGAGGCCAGGCCGTCGAAGCGGGCGGGCTCTGCCTCGTCCGCCCAGGCCGCCTCCCAGGCGAGGAGCTCGGCACCGTCGACTCGGATCGCGCATTCGGCGAGCGGATGGGCGATGGCCTGGAAGCCGCCGATCGCGACACCGAACTGGATTCGTTCCCGCGCGTAGTCGGCGCCGATCTCGAGCGCGCGCTTGGCGAGGCCGACCAGATAGAACGCGGTGAGTAGCTTCCATTCGCTCGCAGCGCGTTCGATCGATCGATCGGCCGCTTCTCCCTC
Source organism: Myxococcota bacterium (assembly GCA_965223565.1). GTDB lineage: Bacteria > Myxococcota_A > UBA9160 > UBA9160 > UBA4427 > UBA4427. The sequence goes on from CBDCWV010000018.1 coordinate 861,747, forward strand.
GGCGAGTACGCGACAGTCGCCTTCGTCGAGCGCCGCGAGATTCCAGGAGGCGATCGCGCCGGAGCCGAGATTGCGCAGCCGGGCGGAGCGGCGCGATTTTGCATCGCTCGCGACGACGAGTCGCCCGTCCTCCCAGGCGATCACCGCTTCGGCGAGCGAGCCGAAGGGGACGAGCCTGCACGTGTGTGGGTCCGTCGTCTTCGTCGCGTGCGGTCGGGGCAGTGCGAGCGAGAGGCGCGGACTGCCGCTCGCGATCTTGGCGAGGAGCGGGTCGTTCGGGTCGAGCGCAGCGAGCAGCCGCCCCGCGCTCGCGACCTCGACGAAGGGAACGGGTGCCAGGACGCGGCCGCTCTCGGTCGCGACCAGACCGAGCTCGAGCAGGCTCATGCCCAGACCCTCGGCCTGCTCGGGCAAGCCCATCACGTTCGCGCCGAGCTCGCAATAGCGCTCCCAGAGCTCCGCCGAGAAGCCACCGTGCTCTTCGCAGTCGCGGACGACCGTCGGCGGACATTCGCGCTCGAGCAGCTCGGAGAAGGTATTGACGAGGATTTCCTGAGATTCGTCCAGAGAGAGGTCCATCAGTCGACTCGCTTGAAACGGGGCATCCACCCCTGGCCGGGCAGCTCTTCGAAGAACACCTCGACCGCTTGTCCGATCGCCACGCTCGCGGGCGAGAGATCCGGTAGATCGCAGACCATCCGAATCCCCTCTTCGAGCTCGATCGTCGCGATCACATAGGGCACGAGGTCCTGCCAGGCGGGGTGGAAGGCGCGATGCGCGACGGTATAGGAATAGATCTCGCCGCGCCCCGAGAGCGGCTGCCAGTCGAATTCAGCCGATCGGCAAACCGGACAGAAGGGCTGCGGATAGTGGCGAAGCCGCTCGCATGCGCAACAGCGCTGGACGGCGAGCTCGTGGCGCGCGATCGCCTCCCAGAATCCGCGGCTCGACTCGGTCGCGACGGGTTCGGGTCGCGGAGGCTCGGTGTTCGACATCAGGCTCGCTCCAACACGAGGACCGAGCCCTCGTGGAAATCCCCTTCGCCCGTCACGAGGACGTGGCGACACGATTGGACCTGGCGTTCGGCTTCGACCGTCCCGCGCAGCTGTCGAACGGCTTCGCTCACGAGATTCGCGCCGGAGCAGTGACCCTCGGAGAGCAGTCCGCCCGAGGTGTTGACGGGCAGCGCGCCTCCGAGCTCGATGCGTCCGTCGCGAACGAAGTCCCCGCCTTCGCCCTGCGCGCAGAATCCGAGCGCTTCGAGCGAGGCGAGCACGACCCAGCTGAAGCCGTCGTAGATCTGTGCACAATCCATCTCGCCCGGCCCGCGTTCGGCCATCGTGAAGGCGCGCCGAGCCGCCAGCGCCAGGCCCTCGATCCGCGTCATGTCGCGCTTCTGGGTGATCGAAGTCGGCGGCTCGCCGTGACCCTCGCCGACACCCAGGAGCCTCACGACGGGATGGCGCCGATCGCGCGCCCGCTCGCTCGAGCTCATCACGATCGCCGTCGCACCGTCGGTCTCGAGCGAACAGTCGAAGAGCCGGAGCGGATCGGCGATCAGGGCCGACGCCTGGTGATCCTCGAGCGTCATCGGCTTCTCGTACATGAGCGCGCGCGGGTTCCGATTGGCGTGCTTGCGACAGGCCACCGCGATCCGGCCGAAATCCTCGCTCGTCGTGCCGAACTCGTGCATGTGCCGTCGCGCGGCCTGGGCGAACCACTGCGCGGCGACGGTGTTGCCGAAGGGTCGTTCGAACTCGTCGATGTGACGCATCACGGGGTGGGGTGCGATCGCACCTTCGCTCGTGCGTGAGACGCGCTGGGCGGAGTAGCCGCGTCGACCGGCGACGAGCAGCACGTGCGACGCGATTCCGCCCGCGATCGCGAGAGCCGCACTCTGGATCGCACTCACGAAGCTGGCACCGCCCGTCCGGATCGTCGAGGAGAACGCGACGGCGGGCAAGCCGAGGTTGAGGATGAAGTCCTCGGCGACCGTGCCGGCCAGCTCGTTCGGCATCACGCCGTCGATTTCCTCGGGCACGAGTCCGGCGTCTTCGATCGCCTCGCGGGCGGCCTCGACGTGAAGCTCGAGCGTCGAGCGCTCGGTACCCCGGGTGAAGGGCGTCTGGCCGATCCCGATGATCGCGGTCTGTCCCCGCAGCGACATGCGTGGAAGGTCCTCCTGATGGGCGATTACCGCGGGGAAGGCGATGCGGAGTGGCCGGCGACCGTCGGCGAGGCCGGGACCGGCAGGGGGCGTACGCGAGCGATCAGCAGAAGCGGACCGGCATCGCCGAGTAGCCCTTCACGAACTCGGTCGCGTAGGTCTCGAGCTTCGTATCGTCGACTTGGTAGTCCGGAAAGCGCTTGAGGATCTCGTTGATCGCGACCTGGCCCTCCTTGCGGGCCACGTGGAGGCCGATGCACGCGTGGTGACCGTGGCTGAAGCCGAGCGAACGCGGCGGGCTCCTGCGCATGTCGTAGACGTCGGGCTTCTCGAACTCGCGATCGTCCCGATTCGCGGCGGTATAGAGGAGGACGATCGACTGTCCCGCGTGCATCGTCGTTCCGTGTCTTTCGACGTCCTCGGTGAGCAGTCGGCACATGTTCTGTGTCGGCATGTCGATCCGGACCGCCTCGTTGAAGGCGGGAACGGCGAGCGCGGGATCGCGCGTGAGGTCCCTTCGCTGGTCGGGATTCTGTTGCAGCCGCAACATCAGGTTTGCCAGCACCTTGGGCAGCGTATCCGTCCCGCCGATCAGGAGGAGCGAGAGATGCGAGCCGATATCGTCGTCGCTGAGCCCGTTGCCGGCGGCATCGCGGTAGTCTCGGAGGACCGTGATCGCGTTCGGCTCCGCCGGAGGCTTCGCCCGCTGCTCGGCCGAGATGCGCTGCAGGTATTCGTTCATCTCGCCCATCGCGACCAGGCCGTCTTCGGTCATGCCCGCTCGTCCGGGCTCGCGCGCGAAGAAGCGCCCGACGACGTCGCGCAGGTACTGCCCGTCTTCGAGCGGCAGACCGATCACCTTGCTCCCGACGCCCATCGCAAGCGGCTGCGCAAACTCCTCGACGAACTCGTGGGACGCGCCGTCGGCGAAGGGCTCGAGCAGCTCCTCGACCAGGGACTGGATCCAGGGCTCGAGGGCTCGTACGCGTGCCGGCATGAAATGCTTGCGCAGCCCGCCCCGAAGCTTCGTGTGCTCGGGCGGATCCATGTTGTTGAGCAGCGGTAGCACGGGCTGCACCTTCGTGAGCAGATGCGCCGAGGTCGCACCGCTCGCGTTCGAAACGAATTTCCCCTCGCAGGCCCACCACACGTCCTCGAAACGGGAGAGCGCGTACGCATTCCAGCGTTCCAGGTAGTAGACGGGCGTTTCGTCGCGAAGCTGCTTGTAGATTGCGTGATTGTCGCCGTGGATCACGGCGTCGGAGAAGGGATCGTATTCGACGGTCATGGCTTCCTCGCGCCCGAATCCTACGGGGAAATCGAATCTCAGTCGAGGGTGACGTGCACGTCGTACTTGTTCCCTGCCAAGGGAGCGCGTAGGCTGAGACGACTGGCCGCCAGGCGGTAGGTGAGAGAGGATCGTGCGTCGTGAAGGTCGTGAAGGTCGTGAAGGAAGCCGAATGAGCCGCGCGAGGTCTCCGCGAGTCGCACGGCCCGCCCGCCCGCAGGCCCGTCTCGGGCCGCTCGAGGTCGCCGTAATGGATCGGCTTTGGGATCTTGCCGACGGCGATCGAGCGGCAGAGGATCCAACGGACGTAGATCCGTCCGACGGGCGTCGGGCGCCGGGAGTCGAGAAGTACGAGCTGGGCGTCACCGCCGTGCACGCGGCGGTCGGTCGGCCGCGCAGACTCTCGCGCAACACGATCCAATCGACGCTCGAGCGCCTCGTGCGCAAGGGACTCGCGACCCGTCGTCGCAAGGGTCGCGCCTACGTCTATGCCGCGAGCGGCACGCGCCGGGACTGGATCGCGCGGGCCTTCGACGATCTCGTCGAAGGTCTCGGTCGCGCGCCCGGGGCCGAGGTCCTCGCGGGCTTCGTCGATTTCGCGGAGCGGACGCGTCCCGAGACGCTCGCGATGCTCGAATCGCTGGTCGCCGCGCGGCTGCGTGCCCGAGCCGGCACGGATCGGGAAGCCCAGGAGCCTCCGACGCCTGAGCCCGCGGCCGACGGAGGCGAGCGCGCATGATGGCGTCGTTCTCGGTCCTGGCCGTGGCCGTGGCACTCTGGGCGATCGGGGTCGTCGTGACTTCGATGCACGTCACGATCGCGTGGAAGTTCTTCGTGCGCCGTATCGCCCGTTGGCACCCGGTCGATCGAGGTCGCCTCGCCCTCGGCGCCGCGGCGCTACCCGCGCTGCTGCCGACGCTCCTGATCGCCGTCGTGCTGGCACCGGGACTGCTCGGGCTGCTGGCGTCCGATCTGGATCACTGCTCGGCTCATCCGGGCCACGTGCATCTCTGCCTCTTGCATCCGACTGCGTTCCTCCCGCTCGAGTGGGCGACGGTCCTCGGGTCGTGGACCGCAATCGGGCTCGCGGTCGGCATCGCCGTCGTCGTCGTCTGTCGCGTGAGCCAGCGACGTTCGCAGGCGCAGCCGCTCGCACACCTGGCCGCACTCGCGGGCGTGGATGGCACAGGCAATGCGCGAATCGTCGAGCTCGATCGGCCGCTCGCGATCACGTACGGCTACTGGCGACCCCGGACGATCGTTTCCCGCGGACTCGTCGATTCCGTCGCGTCGAGGCAGCTCGACACGATCCTGGCGCACGAAGCCGAGCACGCGCGGCGGCGCGACCCGCTGCGCTTCGCGATCGCGCGACCACTCGCGCGTCTGCTCCCGCCGGGTGTCCGGCGAGACGTGCTCGAAACGCTCGCGTCGAGCGCCGAGCAGGCCTGCGACGAGGCCGCATGCGAGGCCTCCGGCGATCGGCTCGCGTTGGCAGAGACGATCCTTCGCGTCGAGGCGCTGACCTCCCGGTGGTCTCGGGAATTGGTGACGACCGCGGTCGCGATCGAGGGCGGCTCGATCGCAGCGCGGGTCGAGGCACTCCTCGAGCCGCCGCGCGCGCGCCTTCGTCTCGCCTGGCTCGGCCCCTCGACGATCCTCCTCGTCTGCGTGTTGGCCGCCTCGCTCCGCGGTCTTCACCACGAGGCCGAGCACCTACTCGCGTTGCTGATCGGCGCCGTCTGAGCGCGTCGCCTTCGCAACCGTCGGTCAGAAGCGTGCCGCCACGGTCGCGCGGAACTGGCGGGGGGCGACCGGGTGGAAGTGGACGTCCTCGATCCCCGCGGCGGGCTCCCCGGCGAGTCGCGACGCGAAGAAATACTCGATGTCGCTGTCCTTCGAATCGAAGAGATTGACCACGAGGACGCCGAAGCGGAGCGGACCCCAATCGTAGTTCGCGCCCAGGTTCACGAGGGTCGTCCCGCCGGCGCGCTGGGTGTTGTCCTCGACGAGCGGATAGGCGCCGAAATGGCGCACGCGCAGGCTGCCCGAGAAATCGCCCGCCGTGACGGTCGCGCCCGCGGAGACGATCGTCTCGATCGCGTTCGGGATCCGATCCTGGCCGCTCCGGACACGGGTGAAATCCCCGTCCGACCAGGCGTAGCTGGCGTCGAAGGCGAGCCAGTCGACGGGGCGCAGGAAGCCCGTCAGCTCGACACCGTAGCGGCGGCTGCTGCCCTGGGCCTCGGTCGTTCCGGCATCGCCCACGAAGACGAGCTCCGACGCCGACCGCAGCCACCAGAACGTGCCGGTCAGATGGAAACGCGCATCGGGCTGCCAACGCGCACCGAACTCGGCGCCCCATTGGCGCGCGAGGGGATCGACGGCGTCGACCGTGGCACCGTCCGCCGGATCGATCCGGATCGTCGTGCCCCGCGCGTCGTTCGAGTGAAAGCCGCCCCCGGCATTGAGGTAGACCTCGACCTGCTCGTGCGGTCGTAGCACGAGCGACAGCTTGGGGCTGACGAGACCGTCGACCTCGACGCCCGAGTTCGTGAAGGCGCCGGTTCCCTGTCGCGCATCGACATCGAAGACGAAGAGGTCGCCGCGGACGCCCGCGATCCAGGTCAGCCAGGGTCGCGGCGAGTAGCGCAGCTCGGACCAGGCCGAGCCCGACCACTCGGTCACGTTGTCGCTGCGCACGGTCGCGATCCGCTGGCGGCCGGCGCTGCGAAAGAGGCCGAGCTCCGGGATCACGTCGAGGCGGGACTCGGCACCGGTTGCGAGAGCGAGTGGACGGTCGAAGAGGCTCCATTCCCAATCCTTCGTCGCGCGGGCACCCCAGGCGAATCGCTCCTCGCGCTGGGCGAACTCGTCGCCGACGTCGGGCTCGGGAAAGTCGAGGAAGTAGGTGAAGTTCGAGAAGAGCTTGAAGCGGTAGTAGAGGAAATAGCTCGAGATCTCGAGCGGGGCGTCGTCCTCTTCGCGCCAGACGACGTTCACGCCGACGCGCGTCGTCTCACCGCCGAGGTCGGGATCGAGGAAGCCGAGCCGAGGGATCTGGCCCGACTCGACCGCGCGACGCGGAACCTGATCCGTCGAGGTCCACTCGGCGTGGTAGCCGAGGGCCGAGGCGCGCAGCGTGCCGCCGCCCAGCTGCTGTGTCCATTTCGCGAAGGCGTTGACGTGGCGCAGGTCGGCATCGAGCCGGAAGGGATCGTCGAAGCCGCGCGCCTCGAGCGCGATCAGGGCCTCGCCTTTTCGGGTCGGGACGTTGGCTGCGACGAGTCCCCGCAAGAAGCCGTCCTGGCCGACCGTGACCGATGCGATCGATTCCGGAAGCTGGTCGTAGGTCTGCAGGTAGGAGGCGCCGGCAGATGCGAAGTCGCCGACGTCTGCCCGGTAGGGGCCCTTCCGGAAGTCGATCGCTTCGACGAGCTCGGGAATCACGAAGTTCATGTCGAGGTAGCCCTGACCGTGGGCGTGGGTCCGGAAGTTGATCGGCACGCCGTCGAGGTGCGCCGCGAAGTCGGTGCCGTGATCGAGGTTGAAGCCGCGCAGGAAGAGCTGGTTCGACTTGCCGGGACCGGAATGTTGCGTCGCGATCAGACCGGGTACCGCCTCGAGCAGCTCACCCGGTCGAGCCATCGGCCGCAGCGCGAGATCGGCGCGACCGACGCGACCCTCGGAGGCGGCCGAAGCGATGCCCAGCTGGGCCTGCGCACGTCCGTAGACGACCATCGATTCCACGCCCCGCGCCGCCGGCGACGCGTCCTCTTCTCCGTCTTCGGGTGCGGCACTGACGCCCACGCGGTCGCTCGGCGCGGCGGTCGGCGTCGTCTCAGCGTGGGCGGCGGCGCCGGCTACGAGGCCGGCAGCTGGGAGGCAGGTCCAGAGGAGCAGGGCGAGAATACGGAGGGAGTGGAGGCGGAGCGGACGGCGGGCGCGCCGGTCGAGCGATGCGGACATGGCGACGAAGCTAGATCCCGGCGTCACCTCCGACCATGGATCGGACTTCGGATCGGCCCCGGCGTGGGCCGGCTCGCACGGTGGGAGACTCGTCGAGCTCGCCGGAATTCGGAGCGCGGACAGCGGATTCTCGGCGCCTTTGCCGCCGCGTGGAGGTCGCGCGCGTCAGCCGCCGCGTAGCACGCGACCCGGCCGCGTCTGCGCGAGTCGCCCGTTCTCGACGATCGTCTCGCCGTTCACCAAGACGCGATCGACGCCGGCGACCGCGACCTGCCAGCGCTCGCCGCCGCCGGGCAGGTCGCGCACGAGTCGCTTCTCTCCCAGCTCGAGTGCGGGCAGGTCGAGAATCGCGATGTCGGCCCAGCAGCCACGCTCGAGCCGCCCGCGATCGCGCAGGCCGAGGAGTGTTGCGGGCTCCGACGTGATCCGTCGAATGCCCTCCTCGAGAGGGCAGAGCGATCGATCCCGAACCCAACGGCTCAGGTAGTAGGTCGACCATTCGGCTCCGTCGTCGCGATCCGCGTGGGCACCGCAATCACCGACGCCGACCAGCAGTCGCGGATGGGTCGCGGACTCCGCCGTGCACGCGACCCAGTCGTCGGTCTCATTGCTGTAGACGAACTCGGTTGCGAGCTCGTCGGCCACGATCAGGTCGGCCATCAGGTCGGCCGGGTGACGTCCGGATTCCGCGGCGAGTGCCGCGATCGTTCTTCCATTCGCGTCGGGCTCGCCCGGCGAGCGCTGAATGAGCAGGCAGTCGAGCGGCGGGGGCGGCAGCGTCGCCCCGAGCCGACCGTCCGTATTCGGATGATCGAGCGCGTCGCGCAGGGCGGCGCGGCGATCGGGATCGCGTAAGCGGTCGATCCGTTCCGGCGGCACGAGCCCCGAGAGCTCGCGCCATTCGAATACGCCGTCGAAGAGCGAGGTTCCGCGGAGCCAGGTGAAGGGGCGTCGATAGGGCTGGGTCCGGTAGCTGGAGTAGACCCGTGCCTGCGCCCGATCGAAGGCCGCGAGCGTCTCGAGATCGCTTTGCCAGAGCTCGGGCTGGCCGAGACGCTGGCCCATGCCCTGGATCACGACGGGGAGCCCCGAGCGTCGGGTGATCTCGATCAAGCGGTCGCGATCGGCGGCGTCGATGCCGGTGATCGCGGAATCGGGCAGAAAGGCGATCGAGCCGGCGGCGTTTCGATCGCGCGCCTGGCCTGCGACCTCGCAGAGCGTGTAGATCTCGTCGAAATCACCGAAGCAAGAAGGCACGGGTCGGCCCTCCTGATCGCGGTCGACCAGGCAGCTGGCCGAGGAGAGACCGATCGCGCCGGCCTCGATCGCCTCGCGCACGAGAACGGACATCGCGGCGATCTCGTCTCGCGTCGCGTTTCGTTGCGAGGCTGCGGGACCCATCACGTTCCGGCGCAGGCTCGAATGCCCGACGTAGACCGCGGTGTTGACAGCGAGCCGACCTTCGAGGGCATCGAGATAGTCCGGAAAGCTCTGCCATCGCCAGCTGAGGCCCTGTCTCAGCACGTCGGGCGTCATGCCTTCGACTGCGGCGAAGAAGCCCGTCATGAACTCGCGATCTTCCGGAGCGCAGGGCGCGATCGAGAAGCCGCAATGACCGGAGACGACGGTGGTCACCCCGTGCAGACAGGACGGTGTCGCGAAGGGATCGAAGTCGAGCTGCGGGTCGTAGTGGGTGTGGTGATCGACGATGCCCGGGATCACGACGCGGTCGCGCGCGTCGATCGTGTCGCGGGCATCGGCGTCGGCGAGGTCGCCGAGCTCGCTGATGCGCCCGGCGACGATGCCGATGTCGACGGTGCGCGGCGCGGCACCCGTCCCGTCGACGACCAGGCCGTTTCGAATCAGGCGATCGAACATCGCCCGAGCGTAGCGCCGCTTCCGGCGTTTCCTCGGTTTCCGTCGCGCGGTGTCGCGTCACCAGCCGAGGCGATGGCGGCGGTGGGTCGGGAGGCTCCTAGGGCAGCGCGAGCGCCTGCACGATCGCGGGTGCGACCGGGAGTCCGGAGGTCTCGCTTCGCTCGAGCTGCTGCATGATGACGACGACCGTGTCGCTCGCCGGGCTGATCCAGAAATGCGTTCCGAAACGTCCGCTCCACCAGTAGTCGCCCGTCTCAGCGGGCAGGATCGTGCGATCGGCGTCGGCGACGACGCAGAGACCGAGCCCCCAGCCCAATCCCTCGAGGTCCCTGTCCGCGAGCACGCCGCCCGGCACGTGCAGGCGGGTCATCTCGTCGACCGTCGCGGTTGCGAGAATGCGCACGCCGGCGAGCTCGCCGCGTCCGGCCAGCATGAGCGCGAAGCGCAGGTAATCGGTCGCGCTCGAGACGAGTCCGCCCCCGCCCGAATGCCAGCCGACGCCGTAGCTCGCGAAATCGTATGCGCCCAGACGCGTCTCGCGAACGAGCTCGCCGCTCTCGTCGTGGGTGTAGAGACGAGCCAGCGTCGGCGCCGCGTCTGCGGAGGCGATCGGCTTCGAGCCGGTCGCCTCCGAGTCGACTGTCGTCTCTGCGCGGTCGGGATAGGCCGTCGCCCGCATCCCGAGTGGCTCGAAGATCCGCCGCTCGAGAAACGAACCGAACGGCTCTCCGGCGGCGACCTCGACGACGCGCGCCAGCACGTCGGCCGACCAGCCGTAGCGCCAGCGCACGCCCGGGCGTTCGTAGAGCGGCAGCCCGGGGATGCGCGTCACGCGATCCGCCAGCGGGCCGAGACCCGGCGCTTCGATGTCACGCGCTCGCCAGGCGCGGTCGAGCGGGTCGTCGCCCTCGGCATAGCCGCCGATTCCCGAGCTGAACGTGAGCAGGTGGCGGACGCGGATCGGCGTCTCGAGCGGTGTCGTGCGAGTCTCGCCGTCGGCTCCGCGTCGGGTCGCGACCTCGAGCGCGCCGAACGCGGGCAGGTAGTCGGCGACCGGATCGTCGAGGTCGATGCGGCCCTCTTCGACGAGGATCATCGCGGCGACCGCCGTCACGGGCTTGGTCATCGATGCCAGCTGGAAGCGCGTTTCGAGTGTCATCGGGCGGCGCGTCTCACGCTCAGCAAAGCCCGTCGTTCGTGCATAGACGACCTGGCCTCGTCGGGCGATGAGTGCGACGTAGCCGGCACTCGCACCCGATGCGACGCGATAGTCGAGCACGCGATCGATCGCGAAGCGGCGCGGCCAGGCGAGTGCGCGCGGATCGCCGGGCAGGTCGCCGAGCGCCGTTGCTTCGGGTGAGGATCCGCCGCAGGCGATGCATCCGAGGACGAGTCCGAGCACGCACGCGATCGCACGGCATGCCCGCAGCTCGGATGCCGCGGATCGGCGGTCGGGCGGAGCCGGGGCGCCGAGCAGGGTCCGCTGCGGTCGTTCGCTCGGTCGGGCGGCGACCGAACGGAGACGGCTGGGACCTCCCGAGCATGGGTATTCGAGTCGCACGCGTCAGGTTTAGCGCGCCGGAGGATCCGGACGAAGGCGTGCTTTGCGACTATCCTCTCCCGATCCCGCGCGGCCGGGGGCGTGCGTAGTGAGCAGCCGCGAGACACGGGTCGCTCGAGGGAGGGGTGATCGCCTTGGCGCGAATCGAATGCGTCACGACCGCTCCCGCTCGGCACCTCCGGCGCCTGCTGGTCTCGCTCGTCACGACCGTGTTCGCGGCTTCGGCGTCGCTTCCGACGGCTGGACTCGCTCGATCGTCAGAAATCGTCGCGTCGCGTGCCGCCGAAGCGGCGGAGTCCGCGCGGGCGCGCGAGGTCGGCTCCGAAGCGCTCGACGAGATGGACGCGCGTGTCCAGACGTGGATCGAAGAATCGGACCGCCGGGCCGCTCGCGGCGATCTCCGCGGGGCGATCGAGATTCTCGACCACGGGCTCTTGGTCATTCGGGAAGCGCGGGCCGGCGGCTCGACGGATGCCGTGGCTTCGAACGCGGCGCTGGCGGCCTTGCGTGGGGCACGCGGACGGCGATTCCTCGGAACGACGAGCGGGGATCGCGCGCGTGTCGAGCTCGAGCTGGCCCGCCGACTCGCCGCGCAGGCTGGCGCGCGTCTTACGCTCGCCACGACCGCGAACGACCTCGGCAACGAGGCGGCGGCCCGGGGCGCAACGGACGAGGCACTCGAAGCCTATCTCGAGGCGGAGCGAACGGCGGCGGCGATCGGATCACGGGCGATCGAGATTCGTGCGCTGGCCAATGCGGCGCGCACGCTCGTCGACGCGCAGCGTCTCGACCTCGCGCGGGAGCGTGTCGTGCGGACGCATGCGCGCCTGGCGGACTGGCCTCGCGAGTCCGACAAGCTTCCCGTCCTGCTGCACTGGGCGCGAACGGTGGCGCGCCTGGTCGCGCTTCGGCCGGAGATCACGATCGCGAACGCGCCCGCGGTACTCGCGGCGAGCGAGGCCTTGCTCGAGGCCCGGTCGATCGCTTCCGAGCTGGGCGATGCGCGTGCCGCGTCGCATGCCTGGGGTGGTTTGGCCGAGCTCTACACGTTCGAGGGCCGAGCGGCGGAGGCGCTCGAGCTCTACGACCGCGCGATCGCGCGCGCTCGCGAGGCCGACGCGCCCGAGGTCCGCTATGCCTGGCACGCGCAGGCGGCCCGGGTGCATGCGCGGCGCGGCGAGCGAGACACGGCGCTCGTGCACTACGCCGAGGCGGTCGCCTTGCTCGAGACGCTGCGACATGGAATGGGACGGGGTGTCGGCCGCGGCCCATCGCCGCGCGACTCGTTCCGGGACTCGATCGGTGAGATCTACTTCGGCTACGTCGACCAGCTGTTGCGGCGCGCCGCGGACAGCGCGGAGCCGGCCGAGGATCTGAGGCGCGCCCAGGAGACGCTCGAAGCGCTGAAGGCGGCCGAGCTGCGCGACTACTTTCGCGACGAGTGCGTCGACGAGACGCTCGCGCAGGAGGTCTCCGCCGCCGAGGTCTCGCAGCGCGCGGCGATCCTCTATCCAGTCCTGCTCGACGATCGGATCGAGATCCTGCTGACGACGGCTTCGGGAATCTGGCGCACGTCGGTCCCGGTGACCCGTGCGGAGGCGACGGAGACGCTCGTGCGCTTCCGACAGCTGCTCGAGAAGCGCACGACCCGCCAGTTCCTGCGACCGGCGCAGGCGCTCTACACGTGGCTCGTCGCGCCCGTGGTCGATCGAATCGACGCGGCCGGAATCGACGCGCTCGTCTTCGTACCGGACGGCCCGCTGCGTGCGGTGCCGATGGCGGCGCTCCACGACGGTGAACGTTTCCTCGTCGAGCGCTTCGCGATCGCACTCACGCCCGGGCTGCGGCTGACGCGCCCGGCACCGCTCGATCCGACGCGTGCGCGGATCTTCGCCGGTGGCGTCAGCGAAGCCGTCCAGGGACACGCGCCGCTGCCCTTCGTGGCCGAAGAGCTGCGAGAGGTCGCCGCGGCCTTCGAGGGCGAGGTCGCCCTCGATGCGGAGTTTCGACGCGATCGGATCGAGCACGCCTTGGCGACACGCGCGTTCAGCATCCTGCATATCGCCTCACACGCCTCCTTCGATCCGAACGCGCGCGATACCTACGTGTTGACCCATGACGACCGGATGTCGATGGACGATCTGGCGAGCTATGTCGGACTCTTCCGCTTCCGGGACCAGCCCCTCGACCTGCTGATGCTCTCGGCCTGTGAGACTGCGGCCGGCGACGAACGGGCGGCGCTCGGGCTCTCCGGGCTCGCCGTGAAGGCGGGCGCGCGCAGTGCCGTCGGTACCCTCTGGCCGGTCAACGACCAGGCGGCCAGTCGTCTGGTGGCTCGTTTCTACGAGAACCTGGCCGTGCCGGATCGCTCGCGCGCCGAGTCGCTTCGCGCCGCCCAGCGCAGTCTGATCGAGAACCCGAGCTGGTCACATCCCGCCTACTGGTCGGCGTTCGTGCTGATCAGCAGCTGGCTCTGAGCGACGCGTCGCCGCGCGCGCGAGACCGTCGCGGATGCACCCACGAGTAGCGCCAGGACCAGGCCGACTCCGAAGCCCGGCTCGGGGGCGGGTGACGTATCGCAGGCGTTGCCCATGCCGTCGTTGTCGAGATCGGCTTGATCGGGATTGGCGATCGTCGGGCAGTTGTCGCAGAGATCGCCGATCTCGTCGAAGTCGGCGTCCGCCTGGAGCGCGTTCGGGATGTCCGGACACGTGTCGCATTGATCGAAGAAGAAGTCGCCGTCGGTATCGGTCGCGTCGATCGTCGCATTGCCCTGCTGGTAGACGACCATGCCGACGATCGGGTTCGGATCGTTCGCATCCCTGGCCGCGCGATAGATGCAGCAATCCGCGACATCGTCCTGGAGTCGCACGTAGCTCCACTCGACCGTGCCATTGATCGTGTCTGCGTCGCCCTCCTCCGCGTCCCAGAAGCACTGGCCGAGATTGGCGCCGTCCCCGTCCTGGATCCAGCGGAAGTCGAGCGTGTCGAATTGCGTCGTCTGACCGGGCTCGCCGGTCCGGCTGGCGGCGCAGGTCTGGACGGGCAGGTCGATGTCGTCGGGCTCCGGGTACGTGATGTAGGGATCCTGCGGGTCGGGTGGCAGACCGTTCGATTCGAACGACATCAGCAGGGGATCGCAGGCGTCGCCGAGTCCGTTCCCGTCGGCGTCGAGCTGGCTCGCGTTCGGCGCGTGGGGGCAGTTGTCGGCGGCGTCGGCCACGCCGTCGCCGTCGGAATCGGAGCCCAGATCACAGGCATCCCCCACGCGATCGGCGTCGGCGTCGGCCTGATCGGGATCTGCGACGTCGGGGCAGACGTCGCAGGGGTCCCCGACGCCGTCGCCGTCGCTGTCCTCGGCGGGGAAGGTCTCGGCCAGCTTCGGACACAGGTCGCAGGCGTTGCCGATCCCGTCCTGATCGGCGTCCGCCTGGTCGGGATTGGCCTGGAGAGGACAGTTGTCGCAGGTGACGCCGACGTCGTCCCCGTCGAGATCGTCGCCGTCGACCAGGCCGGCACTGCAATCGCAGAGATCGCCCTGGCCGTCGGCGTCACAATCGAGCTGGCCCTCGGGCACGGCAGGATTCCAATTGACGACGGAGGGGCAGTTGTCGTCGCAGTTCGTGCCCACGTCGCTCGTACACGGCACGTCGCCCGGCGCCCCATCGTCGGGGATCGTGTCGCCGTCGCGATCCGGATCGAAGTCGTTGGCGAGTCCGTCGCCATCCATGTCGAGGTCGCAGACGTCCCCACGCCCGTCGGCGTCGATATCACTCTGGAAGAGCAGCGGCCGCGGATCGCCGTTGATCGGGTCGAATCGGGTGAAGGGCGTCTCACCATCCGTATTGGCCCGGTAGGGACAGTTGTCGCAGGCGTCACCGTGGTCGTCCCCGTCGTAGTTCGCCTGGTCGGCGTTGGGGACGAGCGGGCAGTTGTCGTCGCAACCCTGGGTCTCACCGTCGCCGCAGGTGAAGCCGCCGCCGTTCGACCCGTCGTCGGGGATGCCGTCGCCATCGAGATCCGACGGCGGACGCGCGACGATCCGGAAGCCGATGTCGGCGCGCTCCTCGCTCGGAGCCGGCGTCTCGAGCGACGACAGGTTCTTGCGCAGTGTGGCGGCGCCGTCGTCGTAGGCCCCGCCGCGCACGAGATAGCCACCACCGAAGACGAAGGTCGTCCACTCGTTCACGTTGCCGCCGAGATCGACGGCACCGTAGGGACTCGCGGTCCCCGTCGCGCCGACCCGTGAGACGTTGCCCTCGCCAGCCGGGACGCCGCCCCATTCGCAGCCATCGAAGAAGTTGACGACGTTGCTGCCGGCATTCGTGACCTCGCCGGGTAGGCCGCCCACCGTGTCGCACTGGACGGCCGTCGGGATGCCACTCGTGCCGGTCGGATAGCTGTAGTAGGTCGTGCCGGGCGCGGCGGGGTCGTAGTAGGCCGCCTTGTACCACTCGTCGATCGTCGGGATCGCAAAGCGCGCGTTCGCCGATTCGGGTGGAAAGGTCGCCCCCATCGTATACGCACCGGTCTCGGTACCCCCGCCGTTCGGCGTACCGTTCTCGAGCCAGTTGACGAAGCGCGCGGCGTCGTGGAAGGAGACGAAGTTGACCGGTCGGTCCGCGAAGTAGGGCTTCGTCGAGTATTTCAGGCCGGGCAGGGCGCCCGCGTCGAAGTCGATGCCGCCGCGGGTCTGACTCGACATGCTCGGGTTGTAGAGCCCGTTCGGGTTCGTTCCGTTCGGGTCGACCGCGTTTAGGAAGATCACGTATTGCGCGTTCGTGATCTCGCTGCGCGAGATGCGGTAGTCGTAGGCGACGGCGCCGTGGTTCGTGGTCGCGTCCTTCGCGTTGCCGGCATCGCCGATCGGGAGGAGAGCGATCGCCAGCTGGAACCAGCGATCGAGCTGCGGGGTGAGGAAGGGATTGACCTCGGCGGGTCGGCGCGTCGTCTCGGCCGTCTGGTTCTGGTAGGCGTTCGAGAAGATCGACGCGCCGACGACGGTGAGATCGGGGACGACGTCGGCGCCGTCGAGCGTCGGCGTATTGACGCGGAAGACGACCTGCCCGATCGCGAGTCGCGTCGAGCTCGGTCCCGCAGCCGCCGTCGTCCAGGCGGCGAAGCCCTTCACCTGTCCCGGCGTCGTGGGTGTGCTCTCGATCGTGGCTGCGGGGCTCGCCGTCGGCGTCGTGTCGAAGCCCGGCGGTAGGAAGGCGGTCGCGCTCACCAGATCGAGCTCGTCGTCGAGGTCGGCGTCGAAGAGAAGCGAGATCGAATAGCTGCGAACGCCGTCGCTGCCGATCCGGAGATAGATCGTCGCCGTCAGTAGATCGCCGGCCTCCGCCTCGATCTGGGGCGCACCGATCGGTCCGTCGCCGTCCGAAGCGGTCCAGACGATCGATAGATCGGGGGGCTCGGCCCCGCTCGCGATCGGCGCCAGCCCGAAGGCGAGCAACGACGCCGCCAGCAGGCAGAGCGATGCGAGGCGAGGGCATCGCGCGTAGAAGCGACGCCTTGCGGTCGCGCGCGGCGATTGGCCGTCTTGCGGGAGACGTTCCAGCTGATCGGGCCGCGTTCGTCGCTTCATCTTCGATCCTCGCTCGGCCCGGGTCGGCGACCCGGAATCGAGCTCCTGCACGAGTGGACGATCGGGCAGCCGTCCTCGGGTCGCGCCATTCCTATTGTGTCCGAACGACGGGGTCGGCGTCCATCGCCCTCGCGATGATCGCACGTCCCTTCGAGAATCGACGGGCGCCGTGCCGGTCTCGGGTAGATCACGCCCCCTGCTGCCGGCCTGTAGGCCCCTGGGGTGCTATTCGAAGGGTACCGGTTTGGATTGGCGTCTTCCGTCGACCGCTTCACACGCATCCGCGAACGGATGGGCTATGTCGCCAGGGGGCCGGCTCGAGATCGCGCATTGCGATCGCCGGTGTGGGGACCGTTCGGGCGTCCGGACGGCAGACGAGAGGCGGGGCGATGGCACAGCGAATTTCGCCGGGGAAGTGGGTCGGCGTCGGACCCGGCTCGACCCTCCGTCGCGTCCTGCCTGCGCTCTGCCTGTTCGTGGGGCTCTCGAGTGCCTCGGCCGGCGGGGCTCAGCCCACCTCGAATATCGTGATGGACGGCCGCCTCGAGGGCGTCGCGGCCGAGGCGCTGGTCGGCCCCGACTACGAGATTCCCGCCAGCAAGGGTGTCCAGGCGGGAGCGAACCTCTTCTTCAGCTACAGCCGATTCGGCCTGGCGGCGGGCGAGAGTGCGACGTTCACGGGACCGGCGGAGATCGCGCGAATCGTCAATCGTGTGACCGGGGGCGAGGCGTCGACGATCGACGGGCTGCTGCGTTCGGAGATCGCGGGCGCCAGCGTCTATCTCCTCAATCCGAACGGAATCGTGTTGGGCGAGAACGCGAGCCTCGATCTCTCGGGCGCCTTCCATCCGACGACCGCCGACTACCTCGAGTTTGCGGACGGCGCTGCGTATCACGCTCGCTTTCCGGAGCGCGACACTACGCTCAGCATCGAGCCGATCGAGGCGTTCGGCTTCCTGTCGAGCGACCCGGCCGCGCTGCGCGTCGAGGGAAGCCAGCTGATCGTCGGCTCGGTCGACCTGCGCGCGCGCGGCCAGGCACTCTCGCTCGTCGCAGGTGACGTCGTGATCCGCGGCCGGGGTGATCCCGATCGGCCCGCATACATCTTCACGGGAGGCGAGCGGCTCGACCTGGTCGCACTCGATTCCCCGGGTCGCGTGCGAATCCTGAACGTCGACCCGACCGACCCGACGTCACGGGCCGCACTCGAAGTCGAGGCCCTGCCGGGCGAGGCGCTCCGTTTCGGCGACGTCCGCATCGTCGATTCGAGCACGCTCGTGACCGGCGGACCGCCGCCGGGCTCGAGCTTCGTGTCGACCTTCACGCCGGGCTCGGGCGACGTTCGGATCCGTGCACGTGATCTCATGCTCGAGGACGCGGTGATCCGGACCATCACGACATCGGCCAAGGATGCGGGGCGCGTCGATATCCGCCTGAGCGGAGACTTCTCGGCCGACGGGCGCGGCCTGAATCGTACGACGGGGATCGCCGGCGGAAGCGGGCTCGCGATCCAGCTGCAGGATCCGAGCGTGATGGTCGAGCGCTCCGATTTCGTGAGCGACGCGACGCTTCCCGGTGGCGGCGCCCTGGTCTTTCGCAGCTTCGACGCCGGCGACCAGCTGATTCGCGTCGAGCATCGCGCCCGCGGCGACGGCGGACCGATCGAGATCCGGGCCGAGAACATCGAGCTCTCCGGTGGCGCGAAGCTCAGCAGCTCCGGTCTGTTCGGGGGCGACGGCGGGACGATCGACGCCGTGGCGAGCGACACGATTCGTCTCGCCGGCACGCGCCAGGATGGCGAGCCGGGTGGCTTCTTCGCGAACGCGCAGGCCGGCGCCGACACCCGCTCGATCTCGGTCGTCGCACGTCGACTCGAGCTCGATGACTTCGCGGGCATCTTCGGCGAGGTGAGTGGTGGCGGCTCGAGCGGAGGCACGGGCGGCTCGATCGACGTCGATGTCGACCAGCTCTCGATTCGCGGGAGCAGCCGGATCGACACGACGACGCGCGGCACGGGCTCCGGCGGCCGCATCGCGATCGATGCCGCCGAGTGGATCGCGCTCTCGGGACGCGAAGACGATTTCCTCTTCTCGAGCGTCACGACGTTCTCGCTCGCGGACGAAGCGACGGGCGGCGCCGGAGCGCCGCCCGCGGAGCCCGGCGGTCCCGCCGGCAGAATCGAGATCCGCACGCCGCAGATCCGTCTGACCGACGGCGCAGGAATATCGACCTCCGCCGAGGGTGAGGGTGACGGGGGTGTGATCGACCTGCGAGCGGACGTGATCGAGCTCGAGACCAGCTCGATCACCTCGGTCTCGGAGTTCGGGGAAGCGGGCGATATCTATCTGAACGGCGGACCCTTGGCGCCGGATTCGACCGCGATCGAGAAGCCCGAGGGCGTACGCGCGGGACGGCGGCTCTTTCTCGACCGCAGCACGATCAGCACGAACGCGAACGACGGGGCGGGTCGCGGCGGCGATATCGTGATCGACCCCGAATTCGTCGTGCTCCGAGAGAGCGCGATCACGGCACGGGCCGTTCGGGGGCAGGGCGGCAACATCGTGATCGTCGCCGACCAGCTGATCCGGGACTTCGATTCCGTGATCAACGCCGACTCGCAATTCAGTACGAACGGTCAGATCGAGATCACGACCTCCGGCCAGGACCTGCGGGACGACCTCGCCACGCTGCCCCAGGCGATTCCCGATGCCGTCGAGCTGTTGCGGGAGCGGTGTGCCGCCCGGCGAAGCGGGAAGCGCATCGCGAGTCTCGTCGTCCGCGGTCCCGATCGCCTGCCGGCCTCGCCGTCGGACGCGCTATCGGGGACGTACTCGGTCGAACGTCCGGACCGGCGCGTCGCCGCGGGCGAGCCGGGTGACGTCGCGATCCTGCAGGTTGCGGACCCCAACTCGCCGGTCGAGCTGATTCTGGGCTGCCCGGCCACGAAGAGTTGAGTGTGGCGACGCGTCGTGGTCGTGTGGGCGCATGGCTCGCTTGCCTCGCTTGTGTCGTCGCGTTCGAATCGGCACCGCGAATCGGCGTCGCCGCGGAGCCGGGCCGACCCAGTGTGGAGCCGTTGCCCACGCCTTCGCCCGGCGGGCAGGATCCGCGGCCGCGAATCCTGCCGCCGATTCCCCCGCGTGCGCCGGATGCAGGAGCGAGTCCGCTCGGCGCCGATCGATTGCACGTCTCGCGCTGGGTCTTCGAGGGCAACCGCATCGCGTCCGACGAAGTGCTCGCGCGTGTCGTCGAGCCATGGACGGAGCGCGCGATCTCGCCGGCGGAGCTGCAGCAGGCCCGGGACGCACTGACGCTCCACTACGTCGAACGTGGCTACGTCACGTCCGGCGCGCGGATTCCCGATCAGGAGATCGAGGCGGGGGTCGTTCGGGTCCAGATCTTCGAAGGCTCGCTCGCGGAAGTCGAATTCCGCGGACAGGATCGTCTCTCGACCTACTATCTCCGCAATCAGCTCGGACGGCTCGACGCCGGGCCGCTCTACGTGCCGACGCTCGAAGAGAAGATCCGTCTGCTCCAGCAGGATGCACGGATCGATCGGGTCGACGCCGCACTCAGGCCCGGCGCCGAGCTCGGACAGGCGCGACTCGAGCTCGTGATCCGCGAGGCCACGCCCTTCGAGGCCTCGGCCGAGGTCAGCAACTTCCTGGCGCCGAGCCTCGGCGAGGTACGTGGGCGTGCGCAGCTGCGGCATCTCAACCTGACGGGGCTCGGGGACGAATTCTCGGTTCTGGTCGGTGGCTACGAGGCGGGACCGGAAATCGAGGGGCGCTACCGGATTCCCTTCGGTCCGTTCGGCACCTCGCTCGGCATTGCGGGTCGCTTCTCGGACAGCGAGCTGGTCGACCGGATCGGCGAGGAGCTGCGGATCGAGGGTGTGTTCTGGAACGTCGAGTTCGACTTGCGTCAGCCCGTCTACCGTTCGCCCTCACTCGAGATCGCCCTCGGCGCCGGCGCCGCGCTCCGCCAATCGAATACGGAGCTGCTCGGCGAGGAGATCAACGAGGTCGGGGGCCGCACCCGCGTCTTCGCCTATCGCGTCTTTCAGGAGCTGCTCTGGCGAGGCGGCGATCAGGTGCTGGCTGCCCGCTCGACGACGAGTATCGGCTCGCTCGGGCTCGGTGCGACGCGTTCGCACGCAGATAGCGTGCCCGACAGTCAGTTCGTGTCGTGGCTTGCGCAGCTGCAGTTCCTCAAGCGCTTCGGCTGGTGGAACGTCGAGCTGCTGCTCCGCGGCGACGTACAGCTGAGCGAGGACCCGCTGCTGTCGATCGAGCAGTATGCCGTCGGAGGTCACGCGAGCGTGCGGGGCTACCGCGAGAACCAGCTCGTACGCGACCAGGGCTTCAGCGCCTCCGTCGAGCTCCGGCTGCCCTTCTTTCGGGATCCCATCGACGGGCGGACCATCCTGCAGGTCGCACCCTTCTTCGACATCGGCGGTGGCTGGCAGCGCAGTCGTGGGGCGCGTAGTGACTACACGGAGCTGCAGAGCGCCGGGATCGCGCTGCGTCTCCAGCCCTGGCGTGCCGTGCGAGCGGAGCTGATCTGGGCCGAGCGGCTCAAGGACGTCGACCGGCCCGAGGGATTACAGGGAGACGGAATCCAGTTCCGGGTCGTGCTGGATCTCGCGCCCGAGGCCTGGCGGCGCTGACGGCGCGTCGGGCTTCGACGGCCTAGAACGACGCGGTCTCGCGACGTCCGACGCTGGCGAGACCGGCGAGTCCGAGCGCCATCAGCAGCGCGGTCGTGGGCTCGGGTACGACCGAGTAGTCGAGCGTGCCATTCCAGATCCGCGGACGGTACTGGCGACCGAAGCTGCCGGCGTTGCCCGTGCCGACGAGGATCTCGAGGTTGGCGTCGCTGGCGGCGACGCTGCCCTCGGATCCGAAGGCACCGTTCGTGTAGTTGAGCGCCGTACCGTTCGTGACGCGCACGTAGAGAGCGCTCACACCACCGCCGGAGAGCAGAAAGTCGCTGAAGTCCCAGGTGGTCGCGAGGCCGGCACCCGCCGACGTGATACCGCTCGTCGAGTCGCGCAGGGTCCAGGCGCCCGGCGTCGTCTCGAGGCCCACGTAGGACGAACCGACGGAGTAGAGCTCGAGGTTCCAGGTGCCGGAGTCGAGATTGAGATCGATCGACTCGAGCTGGATGCCATCGGTCGCGAGCACGTTGAGGTCGAACATGTTGCCGGCCTGGCCGTTTCCGCCGGCGAAGAGCGTCGTCAGCGAGACCGCCTGAGCCTGGCCTGCCAGCAACAGGAATCCGGTCGCGAGGAGCGAGATGAGCGATCGTTTCGCGCGCATGGTCGAGTCTCCGAAGCCACGGCCACGTGACCCCCGTCACGTTTGCCTGGGAGACCTATCGGTGATTGACCCGATTCAATGAGGCGAAATGGACCCATTTCGAGATTCTGCGCCTGACCTGCTGCGGTGGATGCTGGCGGTGCGCAGCTTTCCGGCAGGCGGTTCGCGTCGTCGTGCGCGCAAGAGAAAACGGGCAGGACCGAAGTCCTGCCCGTCGATCGATCGCATGGATCGCGTCGGCGTCAGACCAGGTCGTCGCTGCGTCCGCGCATGCGGCGCGTGAAGGAGCCCGCGACCGTGCAGCCGAGTCCGAAGAGCAGCGCGGCGCTCGGCTCGGGCATGGGGTTGACCGGCTCGAGGTCGACGTTGACGTCGCCGCAATGTCCGTCCTTGCCACCGTCGTTCTTGCGGATCCCGTCGCAGTCGAACCACATCGAGAAGCCGAGATCGTCGTCGAGCCAGTTCGCGTAGAAGCCGAACTGTGCGGGCTTCGTGTCCTCGGGGTTCGGGTAGGTCGAGATATCGATCACCTTCCCGTCGTGGTTCGGAAAGCCGCCCAGCGTGAGGGACCCATCGAGCAGGTCGAAGTAGGTCCAGTTGTCGGTGATCGCCGTCGACGGAAGCGGACCGCCGCCATATTGCGGGCCGGCCGTACCCTGGCCGGCGACGCCCTGGCCGCGCGACTTGAGCTCGAGCTGGATGCGGATCGTGTAGTCGTCCGCATTCCGTCCGATGGCTTCGAGCTTGGCCAGGCCCGTATCGGCGTCGTAGACGAAATGTCCCGGTCGATCGCCGATCGCGAAGGTGTGGTCGCTCACGCCGAGGAAGCGCTTGATCGGCTTGACCCAGAGGCCGTGGGTCGAGACGGCGTCGTAGACCTCGTAGTGCATCGGGGCGGCCGCCGCGGGGAGGGCCATCGCAAGGGCGCAAGCCGCGAGCAGGCCGCGCAGCGCATACGTCGAGAGATTCGTCAGGGCCATCGAGTACTCCTCGGATCCGTCGCGGATCGGGTTCGAATTTCCGAGCGGCCGGGGGGGAACGCAGCCGTCCGTTCATGGAGTGGCCAGCGTGCCCGAATCGTGGCTCGTGCGACAAGCGAAAAGGGCGCGACCTGGTGACTTTGCAGACGCGTTGCGGGTGGCCGATCGCATTCGCGAATCGGCACGATCGCGTAACCTCATGGCATGCTTTACCGCTGGCTACGCATCGTGGCGAATCGCGACCGCAGCGCGGGTGCACTCGGTCGGCATTTCGCGCTGTTGGCGTCGCTCGTGCTCCTGATGGTCGGGCTTCCCCTCGGCGAGGCGCTGATCGGTCGCGCGCCGAATTTCGCGATCCTGTTGGTGTTGGTGCTGCTCGCTGCGGTGGTGGTTCAGCTGCGTCAGCGCGCGATGCTCTTGTTCGGGCTCGTCGTCGGCGTCGTCTCGGTCGTCGGGATCGCGGCTGCGGAGATCGTCGACTCAACGACCGTGCGGATGATCGGAACCGCATCGTCGTTCGCGCTGCTCGGGGTTACGACCGTGATCATGCTGAACAGCCTGCTCCAGTCCCGCGAGGTGTCACGGGACACGCTCGTCGGTGGCATCTGCGTCTATCTCCTGATCGGTCTCTGCTTCGCGCTGCTCTATATCCTGATGAACGAGGCCACGCCCGGCTCCTTCGAGAAGGCGGGGCATCCGATCCTCCGCACGCCCAATCGGCCGAGCCTGATCCCGACCGAGCTCCTCTATTACAGCTTCGTCACGCTCACGACACTCGGCTACGGCGACATCACGCCGGTCGGGGACGTGCCTCAGATGTTCTCGGCCGCAGAGGCCGTGGTCGGCCAGCTCTACCTCACGATCTTCGTCGCAAGACTGGTCGCGCTCTACGTGTCGCTCGACCGGCGCCTCGGTCGCAGACCTCGCGACTGAACGGCGACCTGGCGCGGCGAGCCTCAGACGAATCCCCGAACGACCGCCGCCGCGACGCGGTCGATCGTCCTCGTGAGTGGTCCGCGTCGCGCCAACCGCTCGAGTGTCAGCTGATCGCTGCGATCGAGATCCGCCTCGAAGAGGCGATCGAGCGCTCGCGGCACCTGCCCATCGGCGAAGACGAGGTTCACCTCGTAGTTGTGCTGAAAGCTCTGGCGATCGAGATTCGAAGTGCCGACGATTCCGTAGCGGCCGTCGAAGACCGCCGTCTTCGCGTGCAGCATCGCCGCGCCGTACTCGTGGACCCTGACGCCGCGACGCAGAAGTTGCTCGAGCGTCGAACGCGCTCCCCGCCGCAGCAGCGGATGGTCCGTCTTTCCGGCGAGGACGAGCTCGACACGGACGCCTCGCTCCGCCGCGGCTTCCAGGGCTTCCACGACGCGCCGATCCGGAGCGAAATAGGGACTCGTGAGGCGTGCGGCGTGTTGCGCGCCCTCGAGAGCCGATCGGAGCAGGTCCCGCATCGCGCGGCGCCGATAGACCGGTCCATCCGGAACGACGGCACAGCGCTCGGCTCCGGGCTGGCCGGGATCGGCGTCCAGCAGGGCCTGCCAGGGCAGCTCGGTCCCATCTGCGCGGAACCAGCTCTCGAGAAAGACGGCACCGAGCTCGCGCACGGTCGCCCCACGTAGGCGGACATGCGTGTCTCGCCAGCCTGGCTCGGACTCGCTCGAGACGGCCTCGGCATCGTATTCGTCGCCGATATTGAGCCCACCCGTGAACGCGATCTCGCCGTCGACGACCAGGATCTTGCGATGGTCGCGACGTCGCGGTGCCCAATGCGGATAGAAACGTCGCAAGGGGTTGAACACGACGATCTCGGCCCCTGCTCGCCGAAGCGGATCGAGTGCGGCGGGGTCGAGCTGAACCGAACCGACCGCGTCGTAGAGCAGGCGAACGTCGACGCCCGCGTTGGCGCGTTCGGTGAGTGCGCGCAGGAAGCGCGCGCCGGCGCGATCGGCGCGCAGCACATAGGTCTCGAGGTGGACGAACTCGCGGGCGGCTTCGATCGCGCCGAGCATTCGCGGGTAGGCGGCGCGACCGCAGTCGAAGAGCTCGACCGCATTGCCGTCCGAGAAGCGCAGCCCGCGCCGCCCGAGCATCAGGCTGATGCCATCCGGGCGCCTGGCCAGTCCGTGTCGCCGAAGGCCCGCGCGAATCCGGTGGGCATCGCGGGTTTGCCCGTCTGAATCGACCATGGAGGCGTGATGCTGGACGCGGGGACGAAATCTGGCAACCCGCATCGATCTCGCCCGCGCCTTTCGGATCGACTCAGCCGTTCCTTCCGGCCCGACTCGCAGTACGCTCCCGTGTCAAATGTTGAGCCTTCTACTCCTCTTCGCGTTCCTGGCGATCGTCGTCTCGTTTCTCTGCTCGCTCTGGGAAGCCGTGCTCCTGAGCATCACGCCCTCGTATGTGCGGCTGCGCTATCGCGAGGGCTCCGCGCTGGGTCGTCGCCTGCAGGCGTTCAAGGAGGAGGTCGATCGTCCATTGGCCGCGATCCTCACGCTCAACACGATCGCGCATACGGTCGGCGCAATCGGCGTGGGCAATCAGGCCGCGCTCCTCTGGGCCGAGAGCAGCCGGTGGCTCACCCAGCTCGTCGTGCCCGTCGGCATGACGCTGGCGATCCTCGTGCTGTCGGAGCTGATTCCCAAGACGCTCGGCGCCCATTTCTGGAAGCCGCTCGCCCCTTTCACCGTCACGTCACTTCGCTTCGTCATCTTCGCGCTGGGACCGCTCGTCTGGCTGAGCACGCTCATCACGCGCGTGCTGCGGCCGGATTCCCAGGAAAGCGTCCTCTCCCGGAGCGACTTCGTCGCGATGGCGGAGATCGGAGCGCAGGAAGGCGTATTCGAGCATGCGGAGTCGCAGATCATCGAAAATCTGCTGCGGTTCCATCGCATTCGCGCGAAGGACATCATGACGCCGCGCACCGTCGTCGTGGTTGCGGACGAGAACGAGAGCATTCGGGCCTACTACGACGCCCACGAGTCGCTCAGCTTCTCCCGGATTCCCACGCACGAAGCCGGCTCGACGGATCACGTGACGGGCTACGTCCTGAAGAACGACCTGCTCGCCGCCCTCGTCGAGAACGACGGCTCTGCCGCGATCGGCTCGATCCGCCGGGACATCCTCGTCATCGACGAGGACGTTCCGCTACCCGACCTCTTCAATCGCCTGCTCGAGGAGCGGGAGCACATCGCGATGGTCGTCGATGGCTTCGGCGGCATGTCGGGCATCGTCACGATGGAGGACGTGATCGAGACCCTGCTCGGTCTCGAGATCGTCGACGAGCTGGATCACGCGGAGGACATGCAGCTGTTGGCGCGGCAGAACTGGGAACGCCGCGCACGCGGCATGGGCCTCGAGCTCTCGGCTAAGGGCGGGGTCGCAAGCCAGCCCGATGTCGGGCCGACGGCGTCGCGACCGGATCCCGAGACGGGTCGCGGCTCCGGCTGAGGATCGGTCGCCGGGCCGCCGGGCGGCCACGCTTTCGAGGCAGTTGCTACGGTCCGTTTCGTCCTCAGATGCTCCGGAGGGAAGGACATGGCTGCGATCGT
The DNA here is from genome assembly GCA_965223565.1 of Myxococcota bacterium. GTDB lineage: Bacteria > Myxococcota_A > UBA9160 > UBA9160 > UBA4427 > UBA4427. Next base: position 888,052 of record CBDCWV010000018.1, read on the forward strand.
CTCGTCGTTGCTCGACCCGGACTTCGTCGCAGACCCCTTCCCGCAGCTGGCCGAGCTGCGCGAGCACGATCCGGTCCATTGGGACGAGACGCTCGGGACCTGGTTCGTCACGCGCCACGACGACGTGCGTGCCTTCTTCTCCGACCCGCGTCTGTCGAGCGATCGACGCCTCGCGCGCGGCTACGAGCCGCCACCGCGCGATAGCTGGCTCGCCCACTTCGAGCAGCAGTCGATTCGGAACGCCGACCCCGAGGCCCACCGCCGTTGGCGCAGTCGCGTGTCGGCGGGCTTCACGCCACGTGCGGTTCGGCGGATGGACGGTCAGGTGCGAGACGTCGTCGAGCAATTCGCCGAGCCGATTCGCGGCCGACGGGGTCGCGTCGACCTCCTGGTGACGTTCACGAGCCCGATTCCCAATACGGTGATCGGCAGAATCACGGGTATCCCACCCTATCCGGGCGACGAGGAGCGTTTTCGTACGCTCGCCCAGGACATGATGCGTCGTTACATCTTCTTCGCCGACGAGGAGAATCGGCGCCGAGGCGACGCGGCGATCGACGAGCTGGCCGAGTGGGTCGTGAAGCTCGCCGAGGAACGTCGAGCCGAGCCGGCCGACGACCTGCTCTCGGACTTGATTCGCGTGAGTGAAGCGGGCGACCCGATGACGAATTCCGAGATCGTCGTGCTGGTGGCGGGCCTCGTTGCGGCCGGCTCGGAGACGACGACCCTCGGCGGCAGCCAGGTCCTCCGGCATCTACTGACGCATCCCGATCAGATGGCGCAGCTGCGCGCCGATCCGAGTCTGGCGCGAAATGCCGTGCGCGAGGCGCTTCGCTTCGACTTCGGATCGCTCGCGGCAGTCAACACCCGCTTCGCGCTCGAAGAGATCGAGCTGCGCGGATGCACGATCCACGCGGGCGACATGGTGATGCTCAGCCCGGCGAGCGCGAATCGTGATCCCAACGTCTTTCCCGAGCCGGATCGCTTCGACATCACGCGCGACACGCGCGAGGCGGTGACCTTCGGTCAGGGGCCGCACTATTGCCTGGGCGCGAACCTGGCGATGCAGGAGATGACCTGCATGCTCGAGGCGGCACTCGAATTCCTGCCGCCCGGGGCACGGCTGCTCGAGGCCGAAGCCGGCTGGGAGCAGATCGGGATCATGCGGCGTCCTCTGGCGCTGCCCGTCGACCTCGCCTGAATCACCCGCGACGCGGCGCAGGGCGCGTTCACCTTCCTCGAGCCACCCGGGCTCGGATGGGGGTGAACCACTCACGATCCATCCCTCCTGGGCGTGATGAACGGGGCTTTTCAGCCACGACCTCGATCGAAAATTCCCTGTCAATTCGGGCGCTTGCGTGGCGCGACCCGTGAATCACGAATCGCGGCGCCGGGCGTAGAAAAGATCCGCCACATCTGCGCCGCCGACGCCACGTCATATCGATTGCCGCCGTCTTGCGCGCGGGCTTCGGCTTGGACGCGTGGCAGCAGACGGCAGGCGGGCACAGGCAGCAGGAACAGGCAGCAGGAGACGACGAAGATGACGCTCTCTCATTTGGATACACCGCGCGCTCGCGGTCGCTCGACGTCGCTCGTGATCGGGCTGATGGGCGCATTCCTGGCGACCATGCTGGTCGCGGCGCAGGCACACGCGGTCTCGGTGCTGGTCCCGCTGACCGGGGGGCAGGAAGAGCCCGAGCCGGTCTTCACGGGCGCGTTCGGCACAGCGCTCCTCGACTACAACGAATCGACCAACGAGATCTCGGTCGAGGTGCAGGTCTTCGGACTCTCGATCGACGATCTGCTCGACATTCCCGACGCGGGGCCGTTCCACCTGCACGTGGAGACCGATGACGAGCCGACCGATCAGGTCGGCCCGATCGCCGTCACGTTCGGTACGTCCGCCAACTGGGTGGAGCACATCAATGGCATCACGCTCTCGGCCGTCGGGACCGACGTCGGTGCGTTCAGCCTGGTCGATCTCCAGACTGCGCTCAAGGGCGGCAAGACCTATCTCAATCTGCACACCCAGCAATACAGGGGCGGTGAGCTGCGGGGCGACGTTCCGGGACTTCCGATCACCGTGATTCCGGAGCCGGGCACGGCGCTGCTCATGTCCCTGGGTCTGATCGGGCTGGCGTCGATCCGTCGGGAGCCGAATCGAGCGGGCTGAGCGCCCCGGATCCACGAGTTCGTTTTCGATCGACCGCCCGCTGGTCAAGAGACCGGCGGGCGGTCCGTGTTTCGGGGATCCGGGATGAGGGCGGCAGACCTGAGAGGCCATCTCATACGCCCCTCGGTCGCGATGCACGCGCCTTCGACCCGATCGCGTACAATGATCGGCTCCGAGTGGACTGAGTACAGGAGCGGGGCTTGAAGTCGACCGCGATCCCCGATCGGATCGTTCCGAGTGTGGAATGCATAGCTGCGAGCCCCGAGGCGGTGGCCCGCGAGTTTCATGCCCTGCTGGACAGGGGCATGCGCCTGCATGCAGCTGGCCGCGCGAAGCAGCGTCCGAAGCGGGTGCTGCGAGCGGGCTATACGCCCAAACATCGGCTCGACATCTTCGGGACACGAATCTATCTGAGCAACGCGCGTCAGAATCCCGAGCTTCGCTTCTATGTCGCCTTCGTCGTGCCCGACGCCGACCGCGCCGGCGGACCGCGGGACGCCTATGCGCGGGTCTTCTACAAGGACCTCTCGCTCGTCTGGCGCGCTGCGTCGCATATGTCCTACGACCACGATGGCTCGCTCTGGATCGGCAAGGGCGATACCCGCACGTTCAAGCAAGACGGCTTCGACGTGATCGAGTCGGTCGAATCGACGACCGATCTGCCCTACGAGATCCAGGGTGCGCTCGAAGGTCGACTCAAGGCCCTGAAGCGCGTGCCCCCTGATGGGCGCGTGCTCGAGCTCGTGCTGCGTCGTGGCGCCGCGGATCGGGTCCAGCCCTATGCCGATTTCGTCACACCGCGGCGACGCGCAGCCGCCGACCCGCGCAATCGAATCAACGGCGGACGCAGCGTCGCGCGCTTCCGGCGGGCTGGTGACCCCACGTCGCTCGAGTTCGTGGCGGGCTTCGAGCCCGATTTCGCACGCGGCGTGTTCGAGGTCACGCGATCCCGCAGCCAGATCTACGGGGGTGTGCTGAGTCGATACCGCATCCTGTCGCGCAATCGTCAGATCCAATACCTCTTCATCGCGGGACCCGAGCACGTCTGGATCATCCCGCCGCAGACCGTGAAGACCGAGCTCTCGAGCTACGCCGTACGGACGATCGACGTCGTGGCGGATCCGGATCTCTTCGTCTCTGGCTGGGAGTACCACTACCTCGATACCGAGCTCGATCCGCCCGAGATCTATAGTCAGATTCCGGAGGGCTTCGCTGGCCGCCCCTGTCCACACGACGACAACAAGGCGTCCGCCTCGCCCTGGCTCGATCTTCTCCCCGTCGTTCGCGACTTCCGTCGCAAGGTGCTCGGGCAACGTTCGCGCTAGCCGCTCGACTCCGAGCGTGTCCGGAGGGCGACCCGACCCCGTTGCGGACGGCCTTGCGACCGCCGACGGGCGCTCCATCCTTGATGGGCCCACGAGGACGGGCTCACGAGATCCGTCTCGCTTCGAAGAAAAGGTTCCGAATGCGCCGTCTCGCTCACTGTCGAATTCGATCTGCCTCGATCGCCGCCGTCGGCGCGACGCTCGTGGCGCTCTCCGGATGCGCCACGAATCCCGTGACGGGAAAGCGCGATTTCGTGCTCGTGAGCGAGGCCCAGGAGATCGCGATGGGCAAGCAATACGCGCCCGAGATCGCGGCGAGCATGGGCGTCTACCCCGACGAGGAGCTGCAGCGTTACCTGTCATCGATCGGGACGCGTATGGCGGTCGAATCGGAGCGGCCCGAGCTCCCCTGGCAATTCCAGGTCGTCGACGACCCGGTCGTGAACGCGTTCGCGGTGCCGGGTGGCTTCATCTACTTCACGCGCGGCATCCTCGCTCACATGGACAGCGAGGCCGAGCTCGCGAGCGTACTCGGCCATGAGATCGGGCACGTGACGGCACGCCACTCCGTCCGTCAGATCAGCAAGCAGCAGCTCACGGGTCTGGTCCTCGGTGTCGGAACGATCCTGCTGCCGCCGGAGATGCGCGGCCTCGGCCAGATCGCCGCTCAGAGCGCGCAGCTCCTGTTCCTGAAGTTCGGGCGCGACGACGAGACCCAGGCCGACATCCTCGGCCTCCGCTACATGACCGGCCAGGGCTACGAGCCGCGTGAGATGGTCGAGATGTTCCGCACGCTCGGTCGTGTGAGCGCGGCCGCGGGTGCGGGTCGGGTTCCCGAATGGATGTCGACCCACCCCGATCCCGCCAACCGCGAGCTGCGGATCGCCGGTGCGATCGACACGGCCGGTCTCGCAGAGGGCGAGGTCGGGCGCGATCGCTTCCTCGATCGGATCGATGGTCTCGTCTACGGCGCGGATCCGCGCCAGGGCTTCTTCGTCGGCTCGCGCTTCCACCACCCGGAGCTCGCGCTGCGCTTCGACCTGCCCGACGGCTGGAAGAAGTCGAACCAGCCGCAGGCCGTCGTCGCGATCAGCCCCGAGCAGGATGCGATCGTGCAGTTCTCGTTGTCGGGCGATCCTTCGGCGGCGGAAGCCGCGCGACGACTCGCGGGCGGGGAGGGTATTCGCGCGACGGGAAGCCGGGCGGTGCGCGTTGGTCCCTTCGAAGGCGTTCTCGTCGGAATCGAGGCGCAGACGCAGCAGGGGCCGATCGTGGCGCGGGTGCTCTTTCTCGAAGATGGCGAGCGCGTCTATCAACTGATGGGCTACGCGCCGCCGGAGCGGTTCGCCGCGCGCGCCCCGGCGATCGAGGCCTTCATGAACAGCTACGCACGCGAGACGGATCCGAAGATCCTGGAGGCTGTGCCCTGGCGGCTCGAGATCGTCCGACCGGTGCGTGACCTCGATCAGGCGAGCTTCGCGCGCAGCTATCCGGGGCCCGTCGATGCCGAGGAGCTCGCCCGCTTGAATCAGCTCGATCCGGGGGCGATCTATCGCTCCGGTCGGCGCTACAAGCGGGTCGTCGGGGAGTCGCGTGGTCCGGCTGGCGGCGGCGCGGCCTCGGGTGCCGACGGATCCGATCGAAGATGAGCGAGCAGGCAGCGAGCGAGTCGAAGCTCGTCGAGATCGTCTACCCGGAGCACACGAACAGCCAGGGCACGCTCTTCGGTGGCCATGCGCTCAGCCTGATGGATCGGCTGGCCTTCATCGTCGCTTCGCGTCATACCCGCAAGCCGATCGTCACGGTCTCTTCCGAGAAGGTCGAGTTTCGGCTGCCGGTCAAGGTCGGCGACCTGATCGATCTGACAGGACGTGTCACGCGCGTCGGTCGCACCTCGCTCGACGTGTCGATCGACATGGTGCGCGAGGAGCTCTTGAGCGGTCGGCGGGACCTGTGCACGACGGGTGTATTCGTGATGGTCGCCGTCGACGAAGCGGGCCACCCGTCGCCGATCGGCGACACCTGAATTCGAATCGCCTGGCCCGTCACGCCCGGTGCTCACCGCCCGTCCCGCGATCGACGTCGCCCGCGGTCGCGCGAGCGGCGCGAGTATGCTGCGAGGCACCAGGCCAGCCCGATCGCGACCGGAGCGGCCAGGGCGCCGATTCCCGGGACCGAAGGCCTCGCCTCGAAGGCGCCGAGGTCGGCGACGCCCCACTGCGGTCGCATGACCGCGCTCTGATGCAGGACGTATTCGCTGGTGGGCAGATGCTCGACCGGTAACGTCGATGCCAGTGGACCGGCGGCATCGATCGTCGGGCTGCCGTCGAGCGGTGCCGGACGCGCCCCGCTCGTCTGGTCGATCTGCGGGTCGGGTCCGGTCGTGATCCGCGTGAGCGCGACGATTGCCGGCTCGCCCGAATGGGATTCGACGAAGCCGGTCGGCAGCCAGCTGTCGCGTAGGTCGAGGCTGCCATCGCGATCGACGAGACGGAGCCGCGTGCCGGCCGCGGCGAGCAGATGGACGACGTTGTTGCGCGCGTCGGCGTGCTCGTCGTTCGTCGAGAGCCGCAACAGTGTCGTATTGCCGGTTCGCCGGGACAGGATCGTATTGTGGTAGAAGAAGAGCGTTCCCTTGCGATACTGCGCGGGCGAGCCGCTATCGCCGCCGTAGTGCACGATCTGGGAGTTTCCGTCGCCCTCGTTCTCGATCAGCACGTTTCCGTAGACGAACGTCGAGCGATAGTCTGGATCGGTGGCGAATGTGCTCGAATCCACGAGGTCGAGCTGGCGATTGCCGCCCTCGATCCAGTTGTAGCGGACGACGAGTCCCGTCGAGCGATCCTTCAGGTTGTTGCCGAGAGCACCTTCGGCCAGCGGACCGAAGCGGTTCGCCTGGTAGCGCATTCCATCCGCCTCGGTATACGCGTTGTGCTCGAAGAGACTGCCTGGATTCCCGTTCGCAGTCAGGTGGCTTCCCTCGAGCGCGACGTCTCGGCCGCCGTTCGCCACGAATAGACCGTTGCCGTTGTCGACGAGGCGGCAATTTCTGATGACGATCCCTTCGCCGCGCTCGATGAAGATCCCAGCCGCGTTGTCGGCGTAATCACGCGTGGCACCGCCATCGTTCTCGAAGGTGTTGCCGGCGCGGCCGCCGCGAATCTCGAGCTGCTCGACGACGAGGTGGGCCGGGTCGGCCTGGTCGGGTACGCTCGCGCCACCGATCTTGATGACGCTCCGCTCCTCGTTCCAGTAGTCGAGCGCCAGCCGTGTCTTGGCCTGGCTTCCGTCGATCACCGGCAGCGCGCCCCCGGGCCCCGGGATTCCGCGTACGACGATCGGTTGGGTCGGTGTACCCCGGACTGCCAATACCCACTTGTCGCGGTAGGGTGTGACCCGCCAATCGATCAGAACCCGATCACCGGGCTCGAGTGACTCCCAGGGGACGGCCGACGGATCCGCATGGGCGCGGCCGGGTCCGACGCGATAGTCGAAGCCGCCCGCCGTCGTCGCGCTAGCGAGAGCGAGCCAGACGAGTGCTGCGGCTCCGCGGAGACGTTCGATCGACATCCCGTCGAGCTTCGCGCGAAGCGGCTCGACGTCACGTGAGTCTCGTCACGCGGCTCGGGTGTCAGTTCCGGGGCGTGGCGTCTCGCCGTCAGGGTGGGGCGGGCTCAGGGGGCAGGATCGTCCAGGCGGGATCGAGTGGGTTCGCGATCCGGTAGAGATTCCCCTCTTCGGTCCCGACGATCAGCTCGTCCGCGAGAAACGTCACGCTCTCGGCCTGACCGATTCGCGGCCAGCCGGTCTCGATCCGGCGGATCGGGCCCGCCGGCAGCAGGTCTTCGTCGGGTGGATAGAGCAGGATCGCGCCGTAGGTGAGGAGCGCGAGGAGCTTCCCGTCGCCTCGCAGCGCGGCCGCCGTCGTATTGCCGACGCGGCGCTCGACGCGCCCGCCGAGATCGAGCTCGCCCGATGCGACGATGGCGATCTCGCCGTCGTGATCGGGCTCGATCGGGATGCGATAGATGCGGGTCTTCGAATCCGTACGGTGCTTCGTGAACAGGCCGAGCTGCCCGTCGTGCCAGACGAGAGCCTCGGCGTCGAAGTTCAGGCGATCGGGATCCGGGTAGCGAAGCTGGTCGGCGTAGCGGAAGCGGATCACGCGATCGACTTCGACGAACGAGGCTGGATTCTCCGCATGCGGATCCGGCTCGGGGATCCGGTAGATGGTCAGGTCTCGACGGTCGCTGTCGTTGTTGCCGAAATCACCGACGTAGAGGTTGCCCTCCCGATCGAGCGTGATGTCCTCCCAATCGACGTGGGTGGCGCCGTGTACGGCGAACTCCGTCAGCAGCCGTCCCGACGGGTCGATCGCGAATAGACGCGCGCGATCGCCCGAGTCGTTGTGGGTCCAGAGGACGCCCGGATGCCGCTCACTCGCGACGAGGCCCGAGGATTCCGTGATCTCGAAGGACGTGATCCGATCGACGCTGAAGCGGGGGATCGCGACGGTCGGATAGACGGAGTCGGGATCGACGAGCGTGCACGACGTGCGTCCGCCCAACAGGATGAGGGTCGAAAATACGATCGAGAGGATCTGCGCTCTGCGCCTGGCCACGACTCGTCTGGTACCTCCTTAGCCCACGGGTCGATTCTACAAGGCATCGCCCTCGACGAGGACGAGCCGGGTCCACGTGCGTAATCCAGGTCGACGCGGTCGGTGCGTCCCATCACACCATCGGGGAGGCGAACCGAAACGTTCCAGAAGCGCGTTTTCCGGTCACATTCGGTCTCCCGGCTCCACTTCCACACGACGCCGCGAGCGGGCGACCCTGTGCCGCTCGCAGCCCGAGCCGCGCACGAGGGAGGCGCCACCGTCATGCACCGCAGACGACTCAGAGCCCGTTTCCTGGTGCCCGCCCTGCTGATCTCGCTGTCATGGGGCGTGTCGGCCAGGTCGGGGATCGCTTCCGAAGGCCCGCTCGAGCCCGGGAAGGTCGGACTCTTCGAAATCCACGTTCCCGAAGATCGAGTCGCGGCGATGCCACAGTTCGAGGATTGTGCCGGATTCTCGATCGAATGCGGCGCACTCTATTCGGCGTCGGGCTCGATCGCGCTGGCCGTCGATCCGGAAGGCGTGCTCTCGGTCGACTTCTCGGATGTCGTGATCGAGGGGCCGTCGGAGGCGCCCTCAGCCTGGCAGCCGACGGGGGAGCAGGCCGTCGCCCTCTTTCTCGCGCTGGCCGAGGCGCCCGGCGATCGCGTCCCCGAGCTCGATCCCGACGTCGCCGTCTGGACCTTCGACGTGGGCGCGCTCGGCTTCGGCTCGCCGTTCACGGCAGCCGTCACGAACCAGGGTCGCTTGACGATTTCGGGCAGTCGCGATCATCGACCGGTCGACGGCCCCTCGGCGAGCGTGTTCGTCGAGGCGGATCACGTACCCGAGCCCGGGGTGACGCGAGGGCTCGTCGCCGCCTTGCTTGCCCTCGTGCTCGGCGCTCGGTCGCGACGGACGAGCCTCGGGAGCGAGTGATCCCGTTCGCAATCGACCCCGGCCCGACCCCCCGTCCATCTCGGATCCGACGAGCCATCCCGGGCGAGACCGTCTTCGCAACCGGACACGCGATCCAATTGCGGCTCGACTGCCGCCGGACTGCCGCGTGCTGCTCGACCGGGTCACTTTGGCATCTGCCCTGGCCACTCCCTACTCGAGCGCGTCGGCTCCGTGCGCAACATGGATGGGGCGCGCGCCGAGCTGCGAGGTGGTTGTCGAGCGATGTCGGACCCGAATGGAGCCCCTGCGATCGGAACGCCCGAGGTGTCCGACCCACCGCGCGAGCCGCACCCCACGCTCTGGGCCGTCGGCGGCGGCAAAGGGGGTGTCGGCAAATCGCTGGTCTGTTCGAGCCTGGCGATCGAGACCGCGCGTGCGGGCCACCGCACGATGCTGGTCGATCTCGACCTGGGTGCCGCCAATGCCCACAGCGTCCTCGGCATGCGCCCGCCGGCGCGGACGATCTCCGACTTCGTGGCACGTCGCGTCGAGCGACTGCAGGACGCGGCTTGCCCGACGCCCTTCGAGAACCTCTCGCTCGTCGGCGGTAGCGGCGCGAGTCTCGATCTCGCCAATCCGAAATACGCCCAGAAAGAGCGGCTGATCCGTCAGCTGCAGACCCTTCCCGTCGATCACGTCTTTCTGGATCTGAGCGCCGGCTGTGCCTACAACGTGCTCGACTTCTTCCTGGCCGCAGACCATCGCCTCGCGATCCTGATTCCAGAGGCGACCGCGATCGAGAACACGCAGCATTTTCTGAAGACGGCCTTCTTTCGATCGCTCCGACCCGTCGCGCGCGAGGAGCCGCTTCGCTCGGCGATCGCCCTGGTGCTCGAGCGCGGCGCCGAGCAGGTCCGATCGGCGCGCGATCTCGTCCTCGCGGTCGCGGATCTCGACGCGGAAGCGGGTCGTCGACTCGAACGCCAGGCCGCGGCGTTCGATCCGATGTTGGTCGTGAATCAGCTCAGTCCGCATGCGAGTCCCGACGTCGCTGCGCAGATCGCGCTCGCCTGCCGGCATTACCTGGCGGCGGAGGTGCGGGAACGGGGTCGGCTGCCGCGGGACGAACGCGTGCGGGAGGCGGTCAAGAAGGGCGTACACGTTCTCGACGCGTTTCCGAACGCGGCGTTCTCGACGGCACTCGCGACGCTGGCGGGGAGTCTGCTCTCGGGCCAGCGGTCCGAGCCGGTGGCGACCGTGTTGCGAAAGGAAGCGTTGCGTGAGCGCGCCTGCAGCCTGCCCGATTTCGACGGTGGCTCGCCCGGACACTATCTGCGCCGCTGTCGCGAGGCGCTCGATCTGAGCCTCGAAGAGATGCGTCGCAAGACGCGGATCCGATGTCTCGTGGACCTCGAGGACGAGCGCTTCGACTCGATGCCCGGCGAGACCTATGTCGTCGCCTTCGCACGCCAATATGCCGAGATGTTGGGCGTGCCCCAGCTCGATCGCGTGGCAGCGGGCTACCGCACCGCGTACCGAGCCCGTTTCGACGCCGATCGACGCCGCGCCGAGCGAGGCGTGGTTTAGGGCTCGCCTTGGAGCCCATTCCAATTCTCCCTCGGTCGTGATCCACGCGCCTGCGACCCGATCTCGGCGTTGCGAAATCTTGAAGTAGCGAAGGCTACGCCTGCGATTTCGCGCCTTGATCTCGGACCACATTCACGCGGCTCACTCGGTCGGGGGTTTTGGGACGGGCTCTTAGTCGAGCAGGTGGGCGAGCTCACGGGGTCGATCGAGAGCATGACCGGCGCCCAGGATCACGCTCTCGAGCGGGTTTTCCGCGCGGACGACGGCGATTCCGATCGCTTCGCGGAGCCGATAGTCGAGGTGTGAGAGGAGCGATCCGCCGCCGACCATCACGAGTCCGCGCTCGTATAGATCGGCCGCGAGCTCGGGTGGCGTTCGCTCGAGGCAATCCCGCACGGCGGCGACGATCGCGGCGACTGGCTCGTCGAGGGCCTCGCGGACCTCTTCGGCCTGGATCTCGACGTTCTTGGGCACGCCCGAGATCAGGTCGCGCCCGCGGATCTCGATCGCATCGGCGTCGTCGGTCGGGTAGGCGGATCCGAGCTGGATCTTGAGGCGCTCGGCCGTTTGCTCGCCGATCAGGAGATTGCACTTGCGACGCACGTAGTCGCGCAGCGTCTCGGTCAGCTCGGCGCCACCGGTCCGCAGTGAGTGGGAGACGACGACGCCGGACATGGACAGGACGCCGATCTCGGTCGTGCCGCCGCCGAGGTCGACGATGAAGTGGCCCGTAGGGCGGGTGACGGGGAGGTCGAGTCCGATCGCGGCGGCCATCAGCTTGGGGATCAGCCGGACCTCGCGCGCGCCAGCCTGCAGCACGCTCTCGCGGACCGCCTTCTGCTCGACGGCCGAGAGATCGAGCGGAACCGCGACGACGACGCGCGGCCTCCGAAACAGTCGCCGCAGCTGGGCGCGCGGCGTCATCAGCCGCAGCATCGCCTCGGTACACTCGAAATCGGTCACGACACCGCCACAGACGGGCGTCACGACCGCGACGTCCTCCGGCGTCCTACCGATCATGCGGCTGGCTTCCGAGCCGACCGCGAGGATCGCTCCGGCGTCGCGGCCCCCGCTGCGTACGGCGACGACCGTTGGCTCCGACGCCACGACGCCGCGCCCGCGCACGTAGATGCGCGTCGTCGAGCAGCCGAGGTCGAGGGCGAGGTCGGATTCGAAGGTGGCCATCGTGCAGTAGTGGTCGAGCCGACGAGCTTGTGTCAGCCGGTACGGCTGCGTGACACGACGAAACGTCGCGATCGGCAGAAGGGCGGCAGGTGGATCGCGCCGCAGACGAACCGCGACCGCGAGAAGACGCACCGATCGCGCGGGCGATCACGACAACCGAGCTGGCGCGCGCGCGGACGGGGCGAACGGACGGCCGCGCGAGGGTGGCGAAGCGACGGTGTGCCCGTTCAGGCGGGTGGGATCTCGTCGGGCGCCACGATCCCGACCGGACGTTCGCCCTCGACGGCGACGCGATGCAGCACCCGGCGTTCGTCGTAGTCCGCAACGGCGTAGTGCTGCGTACAGCGGTTGTCGAGGAAGACCAGCGATCGCGTATCCCAGCGAACTCGGACCTGGAACTCGGGCTGCTTGGTGTGTTCGAAGAGGAAGCGCAAGAGCATGTCGCTCTCCGCCTCGTCGAGACCGTCGATGCGCACGGTGGAATTCACGTTCACGAAGAGCGCCCGCCGGCCGGTCTCGGGATGGACGATCACGACCGGATGGACGACCGGGGGGAGGCGCTTCTGCAGCTCGGCGAGATTGGCGACGCTGTGGCCGCGCGCGATCGCCTTCGTGAGTGAGCGGGTGACGTCGTGGACCGCATGGAGCTCGTTACAGAGCGCCTGGATGGGAGCTGAGAGCGCTTCGTAGGCCGCGTACATGCTGGCGAAGGCGGTGTCACCGCCCGTCGAGGGCAGCTCGAGTACGCGCAGGAGCGAACCCATCGGTGGACGCTCCGTGTAGGTATTGTCCGCATGCCAGGCGTCGGCACCTTCGCCCCTCGGTGCGGTCTGATCGATCACGTTGATCTCGGGCGGGACGCCGTCGCCGTGTGCGGTCGCGACCGGCGGCCGCTTGATCTCGCCAAAGCGGCGCGCGAATGCGATATGCGATTGCGGCGTCAGGTCCTGATCGCGGAAGACGAGGACGAGATGTTCGAGCAGTGCCCGCCTGATCCGATCGATCGTCCCGTCGTCGAGATCGGCCGAGAGGTCGACACCGCGGATCTCGGCGCCGATTTCGTGCGTCAGCTTCTCGATCTCGAAGTCGCCCGTCTGGCTGCTGGTCTGCGCGGCTGCCGTCATGCCGGATCTCCGAACGGCGTGCCCCAGCGATCGCGGTGCGACACCTTGGCGACGGGGATGCGCTTCGGCTTGCCGAGCTTTTCGTCGGCATAGCCGAGGAAGATCGCGCACTCCATGAAGATCTGCGGGGGGATGCCCAGGATCTGCTTGATCTGCTCGCGGCGCAGGAAGAAGAACGTCGTGAAGAGCGAGCCGAGTCCGTGAGCACGTGAGGCGAGCATCAGATTCTGTGCCGCTTGAAAGAGGCTGACGCCGCGACCGCCCGGGATCTCACGCATCTCGCGCAGCGTACCGTCGGCGTTCTCCGCGTACTCGCCCTTCATGCGGATGCCACGCTCGGGGTTCCAACAGACGACGACGATCGCCGGCACGCGATCCAGGTGCTCGACGGCGGCACGACCCGTCACCGAACGACCCGAGCTGTCGGTCAGCTGCTCCTCGGTCTGGGCCCGTTCGGCGTCGATCGTGGCGAACGCATCGACCATCTCGCGCTTGATCTCGCGTTTGAGGTCCGCATCGGTCACGACGACGAACTCCCAGGGCTGCGTATTGCCCGAGCTGCAGGCCATCGTCGCGGCTTCCAGGATCTCGTGCAGCACGTCGTCCGGGATCGGCTCGTCTCGGAAGATCCGGGTCGCACGAAGTCCGAAGATCGCGTCTTCCAGCGACATCTTCGAGAGGGCGGACGTCGGTTCAGGCATGGGTACTCCGATCGGGTGCGGGTGGGGCCTCGATTCCGTAGAAGCGTTCGGCATTGCGGAAGAGCACCCGCTCCCGCTCGCCATCGTCGAGCGCGTCGGTCTCGACGAGCTCCGTCGTCGATCCCGGGAAGACGCCGTCGCCGTGGGGATAGTCCGAGGCGAACATGACGGAGTCCGGATAGTGTTCCAAAACGAGTCCGAGTCCCGGCTCGACCTCCTCGACGCTCAGGTAGCCCTGGCGGCGAAACTGGTCCGACGGCTTCTCCTTCGGGCGTTCGGGGAAGCCGAAGAGCTCGAGGTGCTCATCGAGTCGATGGAGCTGGGCGAGCGCCCAGGTCGCGCCGGTCTCGAGGAACGCGACGCGCAGTCGCGGGTGTCGGTCGAGCACACCGAAGCAGATCAGGTCGCTCATGCCCATGATCTGCTCGACGGGAAAATGAACGGCGTGCATCGCCGCGTAGTCGTCGTCGTAGCGCGCACGCAGATCGTCACAGGGAACGAGTCCGTTCAGCCCGGGGTGGAGCGCGAAGGGGCGGTCGGCCTCTTCGAGATAGGACCAGAGCGGCTCGTAGTCGGGATCGTGCAGGGCGGGCGTGCCAGGGATTCGCTCGGGTCTGCGCCAGACGCCACGCAGATCGAGCTCCTCGAGACAGCGCCGCGCTTCGTCGCACGCGTCGCGGGCGCTCGTCTGGGGCAACACGCCGACGCCATGGAGTCGACCCGGATCGTGGCGGCAGTAGTCGGCGAGCCAATCGTTGACGGCACGACAGAGAGCGACCGCCGCCTCGGCGTCGGAAACGTGCTGGATCATCAGTCCGTAGGTCGGATAGATCACCGATCGATCGATCCCGTCGAGCGTCATGTCCACGAGGCGGCGCGCCGGATCGTGCGCACCGGCCGCCGCGTTGGCATCCGGATCGTCGCCGCCGCTGCGTTCGCCGTGTCGACGAGGCGTCGCGAGGCTCTCGGGACGCGCGCGCATCCGGAAGCTCACGTCGTCGCCCGAGCGAAAGAAGAACTCGTCTCCGTCCCGGATCGCGCGCGGCACGTAGCCGAGAAAGCGGGGATCGAGACCGACCCGCCAGGTCTCCTCCGGCTCGACGACGTGACCGTCGCAGTCGATGATCGGCAGGGGCGCGCTCGGCTCGGATTGCATTGCCACTCCAGTCGCTTCCCGGTAAATTACTTACCAAGAAGTTAGCTGGCAATGGCCGCCGGCGGGGTTCCGTAGGGCGATTCGACGTGAGCAGAGATGGCTAGATCTTCCCGCAAGTCCGGTTCGGCAGAGGCAGTCCGCTCGGCGGAGGCGCCGGGTCCGGCGCGCCGACTCCAGCTGATCGAAGAGTCGCTCGAGTCGTCGCCGCTCGCGCTCTTCACGACGCTCGCCCGCACGGGCCTCTTTCTCGACTCGCTCCAGAGCGAATGTCTCGGCCAGCACGATCTCTCCTTCGCCGAGTTCTCCACCCTGCGTCTGTTACAGCGCGCGCCCGGGCGCCGCCTGCCGCCGTCCGTGCTGGCCGAGCGGATCGTGTGCACGACCGGGGCCATGACGAAGCTGGTCGATCGGTTGGAGCGGGCGGGGCTGGTCGAGCGGCGGCCCGATCCGCGCGATCGGCGAGGCGTATTGGTGCGGCTCCGACCGCGCGGTGATCGGCTGGCGCAGGCCGCCGCATCGACCTATCGCGCGGGTCGCGAGCGCGTCCTGGCGCGTCTAGCGTCCGGCGAGGCGGAGACGATCCGCGCGAGTCTCGAGCTGCTGCTCTCGGCGCTCGAAGCGGACCGAGAATCGGGTGGTGCTCCGTCGTCCCGATGACCGGAGGCGGCCAGCCTGCGGGCGATCCGTCGGGCGGGGGCGACGAGCACGGGGAAGGGGACACGCATGGGTCGCGCGATCATCATGCATATCGACGAGGCACCCTGGATTCGTGGCGGCGCGCCCGGCTCGGGTGACTATCCGGACGGTGGGGGGCAGCTCGTCGGCGATCTCGAACGCGGTCCCTGGGTCCACGTGAACTGGCTGCCCGGCGGTCTCGTCGCACCGCGGCACAGCCACGATCACGACGAGGTGATATTCATCCTCGAGGGCGGCTTCTCGATGGGCCAGCGTCGTTGCGGCCCCGGGACTGTCGTCTTTCTGGAGGCGAATACGCGCTACGGCTTCGAGGTCTGGGAGGAGGGCGTTCGCTTCCTCAACATCCGGCCGGGTCTCGCGAAATACGAGGAAGAGGGCACGCAGGCCGTCGATCCCTACGCGGAGCGCGGCTGACGCGGGCCTGCGGGCCGTATCGCGACGGCGAGCGCGTTCGGTCGCGCAGAGCCCTCGTCCCGGCGGACTCAGAAGGGCTTGTCGCCCTGGAGCGTGACGCGATGCATGATGCGTCGCTCCCGATAGTCCGCCACGGCGAGGTGCTGCGCGGAGCGGTTGTCCCAGAACGCGATCGAGTGGGGCTCCCAGCGGAACCGACACTGAAACTCCGGTGCACGGATGTGGTCGCAGAGAAAGGGTAGGAGCAGCGCGTTCTCCCGCTCGCTCAGACCGAGGATCCGGGTCGTCGAGTTGGCATTCACGTAGAGTGCCTTGCGGCCGGAGATGGGGTGCGTGCGGACGACGGGATGTTCGACGGGCGGCGACTGCTCGAGTACGCGCGCGACGTCCGCATTCGTATGACCCCCCGCGTTGGCGCGCTCGAGCGTGCGCGTGAGATCGTGGATCGCATGCAGCCCCTCGAGCATTCGTTTCATCGGCTCGGAGAGCGCCTCGTAGGCGGCGATCGCGCTCGCGAAGCAGGTGTCGCCGCCCTGTGACGGCAATTGGATCGCTTTTAGGATCGAGCCGAGGGGTGGCTCCGCCATGAAGCTGTTGTCGCTATGCCAGACGTCCGTGCCTTCGCCGCGTGGATCGGTCTGATCGAGGACGAGCAGCTCCGGATCGTCGCCGTGTTGCGTCATGAACGGCGGGTAGCAGAGCTCGCCGAAGCGGCGACCGAAGGCGATCTGCTCCGCCGGGCTGATGTCCTGATCGCGGAAGAAGAGGACGAGGTGATCGACGAGCGCGGTCTCGATCGTCCGGACGTCTGCGTCTTCGAGCGGCTCTCGCAGGTCGACGCCGCGGACGAAGGCGCCGATCGTTGGCGTGACTGGATCGATCTCGATCGGGCTCATGCTGGGTCTCCGATTCATTGAGCGTAACCGAGCTCGCGCAGCTGGCGGAGCTCTTCGGCAGAGAGCTCCGCCGGCGGTGTCGCGTCGACGAGCGCATCCTGGTCGAGCGGGGGCAGGCGGGCCGCGAGGCGTTCGACCAGCCCCGGGCGCTCGGCCGCCAAATCGTCTCGCTCCGTCGGGTCGCGCGACAGGTCGTAGAGCTCGCGCCGATCGCCCTGCTCGATCAGCTTGTGGCCGTTCGCGACGACCGCCCGCGCCGGCTCACCCGCGCGGGGATTGTGGCGCCGGGCCTTGCTGGCATCGCCGAAGAACTCGATCTCGGCCGCGGCCGTTCCTGCAGCCGAGTCGTCGCGCGATCGCCGCAGATCGCGCCCCTGACCGACCGGCTCGCTCCCGGCGATCGCCGCGATCGTCGTCGCGAGGTCGATCAGACTGGCCGGAGCCGGGTCGAGCGCGACGCGCGTCTGTGCCGGGGGAATCACGATCAGCGGAATTTCGACCTGGTCGTTGTAGAGCGAGGAGCCGTGCTCGGTGATTCCGTGCTCGCCGAAGGCTTCGCCGTGGTCGGAGGTGATGAAGACCCAGCTGTTCGGGAGCAGACCATCGCGTTCGAGTCGCTCGAGTGCCTCGACGACGATCTCGTCCAGGTCGCAGATCGCCTCGTCGTAGCGACTCATCAGCCGCTCGGTCTGCGCGGGTGGGTCGTGGATCGAGAGATGGCCGACCGGCTCTCGCCAGGACCAGGGCACGAATCGACCGCGACAGCGTTCGGGCACGTAGGGTGCGTGCGCGTCGAAG
Organism: Myxococcota bacterium; assembly: GCA_965223565.1. Lineage (GTDB taxonomy): Bacteria > Myxococcota_A > UBA9160 > UBA9160 > UBA4427 > UBA4427. The sequence continues at coordinate 905,604 of CBDCWV010000018.1, forward strand.
AGATTGGCGAATCCGAAGCACGGCCGGTCGCCGCAGGTGCGCAGCTCGTTCGTGAGAGCGGCGAGGATCTCGCCGCCGCGCGGGATGAATCGCGTATACGCCTCCGACCAGATGCCGGGGGCGAACGCACGCCGTGCGGCCTCACCGATGAAGGGTGCGAAAGCCGGCGTATCGGGTGTATCGAAGAGTTCGAAGCCGCGGTCCATGCCTTCGACGCGCAGCAGCCAGGGATTTGCGGCGACACCGAACGTCTCGTAGCCGACCGCGCGCAACGCGTCCGCCAGGCTGGTGCCGTCGGCGACGGCGAATCGCGAACGGGATTCCGGCACGAAATGCGCGCCGTGTCGGGAGGGGATCCAGCCGGTCAGCAGCGAAGCATGCGACGGCACGGTCCAGTTCGAGTTCGCGTAGAAGGCGCGATGGACCTGAGCTCGCGGGTGTTCGGACAGAAAACGCTCGAGCCGAGGCGTCGTCGGGCGCGCGTAGTCGTAGACGCCGAGGTGATCGGCACGGACGGTGTCGAGCACCCAGACCAGGACATGGGGTCGACTCGGCGCTCCCGGACGGGCCTCGCTCGCCGCTGCCGTGCGGCCTGCGAAGCGCGCTCGTGGCTCGGTCGTGATCGCGCGCAGGACCAGACAGCTCGCGAGTCCCAGCAGGCAGAGCGCGAGGAGCATCCGGGATCGGACTCGTCCGTCGAAGCGACCGGTCGCGGTCGGGTGGGCTCGTACGAGGACGAGCAGGCCGAGCAGCAGGGCGGGGACGCCGACCGAAGCCAGACCGATGTCGGTCTCGGTCGGCGTGTAGGGCAGCACGTTCGGGACGCGGTCGGCGAGGAAGGGCACGACGATCGTACTCGCGACGGCACAGGCTGCGGCGGTGACTCCGTAGAGGGCGGGATCCGCTGGCGGTGTCCGTAGCAGCCCGAAGCAGAACGCCCCGACGACGATCGCTGTGGCCGCGGCGTAGCCGGGTCCCCAGATCAGCCCGGCGACCAGTGCGACCGATCCCGTGAGGATCCAGGGCGGCGGATTTCGCGTGAAAGAAAATGCGACGGACAAGACGAGAAGTGGGATCAGCAGGGCGATCGCGATGACGAGCCAGTAGCCGGGCTCGAGCGCGCGTTCGACGACCAGGACCCAGAGCGCATCGAATGCGTAGAGCGCCGCGAAGCCTGCGATGCCGGTCTGCAAGGCCCTGCGCAACTGCATGGGCGCGCAGGTTAGCGCAGCGAGCACGGCGCGAACGATCAGTAGCCCGACTTGGCGAGGGTTCCGAGCCAATGCGTGTGGAAGCGGTCGACGGGCTCGCGCTTGATCCCGAAGGCGCGTGCTGCGAGGGCGACGACCTGCGCGACCGAGAGTCGGTTCCACTGGAAATGATCGTTTGCGCGGACGCCCATGAAGATGCCAAAGCGCGCACTGTCGATTGCGACGACGCCGTCGCCCGGTCCTTCGTTTCGCTTGACGACGCTCCAGGGGAGCGCGAGACCGGGATCGACGATGCTGCCGCAGGTGCCGCTCATGCACGCCTCGGAGGCCCAGGCGAAGAAGGTCGCGAGCTCGTTCGGGGCCGGCAGTCGCGTCGGGTCGTTCGGAACGTCCGCGTCGGCCGGGACGTCGCAGACTTCGGCGCCGCTGACACAGGCAAAGGAGTAGACGCGTTCGGGCTGCAGCGGCGGGAACTCCGGTGTCATGGTCTCGCGCGCGAACTCATTCGAGAGCGTGAAGAGCGTGTCGCGGAGATGTTGTTGATCCTCCTCGGTGTCGAGTCCGAGGACGTAGCGGGCGGCCTTTCGAAAGAGCCAGTCGACCGAACGCCGCTCGAGCAGCGAGACGCCGAGATCGGCGAAGGACGAGCCCCGGTGCGGCGTGCTCAGCGTCGTGACCGAGGCGAGTCGCTCGCGCCATGGAATCGCGTTGCCGTCGGCGTCCGCGTGGCAGCAGGGAACCGGATCGCCGTTGCGATCCGTGCACTCGCGGCTCGTGTGGCAGCTCGCGTGATTGTACTTCTCGTGACCGACGAGATAGCGACTGTCGAGACCGCCCATCGAGTGGGCGACGACGTTCAGGCGCTGGAAGGGCTCGCCGGCAGGCGGCTCGACGTTGCGTGCTTCGAGGTCGGTCAGGAACTCAGCGAGGTTCCGTCGGAGCGCCTCGGCGCGGCGCCAGACCGGCTCGAAGGGTGGCACGCTCTTCGCGGCGAGCCAGCCCGACCAACGCGGGTCGCCCTCGATCAGTGCCTCCGTTATGCCGTCCCAGGCCTGCTTGGATGAATTGAATCCATGCGCGAAGTAGACCGGATAGCGAGTCGGAGGTGCGGTCGGAGAGCAATCCCCCTCGCAGCGCGCAGACAGGTCGTAGATGGAATCCTCGTCGAAGTCGAGCGCCGTCGCCCGGAACGTCGAGACCGGTAGACCGGGCGGTGCGGGCTCGCCCGTTCCCAGACAGATCGGGGTTCGGCAGGATCCGTTCGTGCGGGCGCAGGGGCTCGACTCGACGACGTCGACCTCGCAAGCGCCGAAGCGGAGCGGAACGACGCGGACGAGCGCGGGATCGACGTCGTCGTGGTCTCCATCGGAACCGATCGCCTCGAGAATCTGATAGGTCGTCTCTGGCCGATGGGGTGATGATGCGGAGTAGAGCGTGAAGAAATCCTCTTGCGGATCGTGGAGCGAGCCCAGGCGCGTATCCGAGAGCGAGGTCGCATCCTCGGGCGAATAGAGCTGGAAGCGGGTCCAGGCGCGCGGGGCGAAGGCCAGCGTTTCCCCCGTCTCCTCGCTGCAATCGGAATCGGCACATTCCGTCGCGAAGAGCAGGTCGAAGGCGTCGTCGGGCACCTGATCGACGCGAGAGGCCTCGGCGAGCGGATCTTCGATCCGGAAGCTCCGACCCGCCAGTGGCGAGACGTCCGGGTCCGGAACCCCTTCGAAGACGAGCACGCGGCTCCCCGATCGCCACTCGATCGCCCCGTTCTCTTCCTCGAATCCGTCATCGGTCTCGAGCTCGAGCAGGGCCTCACTGCCCGGGTAACGCGGTAGGAAGGCACCGCGATCGCGCGGTCCGACGACGACGAGGTAGTCGTCGAGACCCTCCGCCTCGATCGCTACGCGCGCCTCGCTTCCGAGCGCGCCGCGGATTCGTGCCCAGCTGCCGTCGTCCTGGCGCGGTCCGAGAACCCAGACACCCGCGCGGCGCGCCATCTCGGGATCGCGTACCTCGAGCCGGACCTCGACGCGGGAGGCGCCGTACGTGGTGAAGGGATAGACGTGATAGCGCTGGCTGCGGTGGGAGAAGGAGGTGCCCTGGATCGTGTCGCTTCGATCGGGACCGGCGAGGTCGAGCCGATCGCGAAGCACGAGCTTCGGATCGTTCGCGAGGGCCGCTCTGGAGAGCGGGCCCTCGAGGCTGGCGAGCGGCGCGCGTGCACTTCGCGAGGCGAAATCGAACGTCGAACACCCCGCACACAGAATGCTGCCGATGAGTGCCGTCCAGACGACCGACCGACCGAGCTGATTCACCACGTTTCCCCCCGCGTCGTGCGTGGGGAAACGTGCCGGATCGAAGATCGAGGCGCTAGCGCGCGGGTGTCGATCAGGACGCGGGAGCGCGAGGCGCGAAGCGTCGCGTCGAGATCACGCCTCGCGCGAGCGCGAGGCTGCCGGGATGGCTCGTGATTGCGGCGACGAAGCGATCGGGGTCGATCGCGAGGGCGACGACCGGTGTCGTCGTTTCGACGGTTGCCGTACGGGGGACGCCCTCGAGCGCCGAGATCTCGCCGAAATACTCACCGGGTCCCTGTGATCGGATGAGCTCGCCGTCGAGTCGAACGGCGACCCGACCTTCGACGAGGACGAAGAAGGGGCCGGGTGGGCCGCCCTGCTCGATCAGCGTGGTTCCGCCGGCCACGTCGACGATCTCGGCGGAGCGGGCGAGCGCTTCGAGTGCGGGCGCGTCGAGGGCGCGGAAGAGGGGAAGCGATCGCAGGATCCGAATCGTCCGAATCGACGGCGCGGCCGACATCCGTTCGAGTCGACGGATCGCCGGGTACGAGGACAGCGCCACGGCCGTCAACAGCAGGGCGAGCGCGAGGAGGCTCGGCGTGATCCCGAGGTGATCGATCACGAAGGCCGTACCGAGGATGCCGATCGCGAGCATGACGAGACCGGCCGACTCGACGATGCCGAAGGTCGAGGCGAGCCGATCGCCGGGCGTGATGCGTTGGAGCAGCGTCCGCGTCGAGACCTCCGCGACGAGCGTGCCAGCGCCAGCGGCCGCGAGCAGCAGACCGGCGGCGAGCTCCGAGCGTGCGAGACCGAGCGCGACGATCGCGAGCGCCGTCGTCAGTCCGGCAGCCACGATCCAGACGCGCACGCGTGTGCTCCCGATCTGATTCACGGAGACGATCGCGCCACCGACCAGGCCGAGTCCGAAGGCCGCGTTCAGTCGCGCGGCGCCCGAGTCGCCGCTCCCGAGCAGCTCGAAGGCGATCGACACGAAGAGGACGTCGATCGCGCCGATCAGCACCTCGCGGCTCGCGAGCAATGCGATCAGGGCGGCGGCGCCCCGCGCGTGGCCTTCCCCTTCCTGCGACGGAGGGTCGCTCGGCGCGGCCGTATCGCTGGCGATGGGATCGACTCGATGGGCGACGCCTCGTGCCGCGGTATCTCGGATTCGCGCGATCGAGATCGAGGCGAATGACATCGTAATGGCGAGCACGGCGAAGACCGACCACGCGCCCGCCCAGGCCAGCAATAGAGCTGCCAGGGCGGGGCCCGCGAAATAACACAGACTCTCGATCAGTCCGTTGACGACGTTGGCTGCCGTGAGGGTCTCGGCCTTGTCCGTGAGGGCGACGAGCGTTCCGACCTGGAAGGGTCGCGCACAGCTGATCGCCATACAGAGCACGAGCAGTGCGGTATAGACGCCCAGGCTCCCGACGTCGGCGGCGAGTGCAGCAGCACAGGCGGCGCAGGCGAGCGCGATCACGCCGTACGCCATCATCAGGACGGACTTCTGTGACGCGTTGGCGCCGATTCTGGTCGTCCACGGCACGGCGAGTGAGGCGGGAAGCAACATGCCCGCCGCGGCCAGGCCCGACTCGAGGACACCTCCGCGTTCGAAGGCGTATACGAGCAGCACGATCCAGCTGGCGAACTCCGTCAGGTTGTAGCCGGCATAGGCCAGTGACAGCCGTCGAAGTGCGGGATCACGAGTGACGCGGGCGACCCCTTCCAGTCGGGCCCGCGATGACTCGGAACGATCCATCGCGCGAAGGTACCGCGGTCCGCCTCGAGCGGGGCATCAGCCGACGAGCTCGCACGACGAGGGCCGAGGTCGATCCGACCGTGATCCGCGTTACTGCGTTCGCGCGCGTGACCTCCGACCCTGCTTACGATGCCGAGCCGAATCGACCAGAGAGCGAAGGGGATAGGCCGAGTGCTCCAACGGGTTTCCGGCGGACTCGTGCTGCCGAGTCTCTTGGCGGTAGCGACCGGCGGCGGGTCTGCGGCGGCGTCACCCTGGGTCGCGAGTCTGCCGGAAGCGCTCGCGCAATCGATTCTCTGGCTCGGTGATCACGAGGAAGGGAGTCTCGGCGATTGGCATGCGCCGGGATTCCAGTACCCGGGCGGTGGCATCTTCAATACGGGCGGAGCGGAAGTCGAGGCCGTCACGACGGACGAGATCGTCTTCTCCGGCGGGTACGCGGCACGCGCGACGATCCGAGGCGCTTTGCGAGCGGAGAACGGCCCCCGCGCCGTGCGTCTGATGCGCTGGACCGATCGAGCCTGGGATGACGGCGGGATACCGTTTCCAGCGGGCGCCTACTACAGCACCTGGATGTACCTGCCCCACGCCTACAACCCGAACAAATACGCGCCCTGGGATCCCGGCGACGGGGGCTGGTGGAACGTCTTTCAGTTCAAGTCGGACGACGCGAATGGCCTCAGCCAGCCCATCTGGACACTCGATATCGGTTTCGACGACTCGACCGGCGAGCTCTCGTTCTATCTCTACAGCAAGGAGAACGTGCCGGCGAGCCACGAGCCACTCGTTCCCCAAGCGATTCCGATCGGCGAGTGGTTCCATATCGAGGCCGAGTACGTCGAGTCGGTTGCGAATACGGGCCGCATCCGCGTCTGGCAGGATGGCCTGCCGATCCTCGACGTCGACCAGGTGAAGACCCGGATCGTGGCCGAGAACGCGACCGTCTGGGGGATCGGCAACTACACGGATCACATCGCCGGCGGTCCGATCGAGGGAACGGCGAGTATCTATTTCGACGACGCGATCGTCGCGACCGAGCGGATCGGTAGCGCGCTGCCCGAGCCGACCATGTTCACGCTCGTCGCGTTCGGCGGTCTGTACGTAGTCCTGCTCACGCGCGCCCGAGCGGCGGAGGATCCGGCTCGTCCGCGCTAGCCTCCGTACGAGGAGGCTGGACGCATGTCGCTGGCCGGCTATGACCGCGATAGGCTGCGCGAGCAGTTTCGATCTGCCGCCCCCTTTCCCTTCATCGAGATCGATCCCTTTCTGACGGACGATTTCGCGCGAGAGGTTGCTGCGAGCTACCCGAGCTTCGGCGACGCCGCCGTTGCGGGGCTGGAGCTCTCGTGCCTGAACGAACGGGGCAAGATTCAGATCTCGGATTCTTCGAAATTTCCCGGGCCCGTTAGGTGCCTGTCGGATCTGATTGCGTCGACCGAGTTTCTCGAGGATCTCGTGTACATCACGGGGATCCCGAATCTCGAAGCCGATGCCCTCCTGGCGGGTGCCGGGATGCACCTGACCCGTCCGAACGGTCGGCTGGACGTGCACGTCGACTTCAATATCGAGGACGTGAGCAGGCGCCATCGTCGCCTCAATATCCTGATCTATCTGAATCCCGAATGGCGTCCCGAATGGGGTGGTAGCGTCGAGCTGTGGGACGCCGAGGTGAAGCGGTGCCATCACAGCTTCACGCCCACGCTCAATCGTTGCTTGATCTTCGAGACGAGTGAGCGCAGCTATCACGGCGTGACGCCGGTGAGCTGTCCCGAAGGAATCGACCGCAAGTCCTTCGCGGCCTACTACTACACGAAGGACGCACCAGCCGGCTGGGACGGTCGGAAGCACCAGACCGTCTTTCGGTCGCGCCCGAACGAGAGACTGCGTGGCTACGTCTTGATGCCGCTCGAGAGGCTCTGGCAGCGCATGCCCCGGAAGCTTCGTAACGGCGTCAAGAGAGGACGCGCGCTCTGCAACGACCTCGTCGGCGGTGGGCGCGGGGAACGTTGAAGGCGATTCTCAGCGCGAGGCCTGGCGCGGCGCGGCGCGCACCTCGTCGAGCAAGCGACCGACGATCTCGACGGTCCGATCCGTCGGCAGGATGCCGACGTGGTCCTGGCTGACGCCGATCAGGTGGTCGGCGCGGTCCTGCATGGGTGGGAAGAGCTGGGAGTCGAGCGAGACCACGCCGTCGTTCGCGTCCGGTAGCAGGACGCTGTTGCCGCCGTGGCTGAAGAGCAGCGTGTACTCGAGCTCCGAAGGTAGCTCGTAGGCCGAGAGCTCCCGGATGAACTCGCTGTCGGGTGCCATGTCCTCCCAGACGGGGGCGACGACCGGCGAGTGCTTCGCGCCGCTTGCAGCCGCCCGATGGCCCGCCCAGGGAGTCGAGATCGTGATGAATTTCTGGATCAGGTCCGCACGGCCGGAGCGGTCCTGCAATTCGATGAAGCGCTTCGAGACCAGGCCGCCCATCGAGTGGGCCAGCAGGACGTATTCCTGGCCCGGCGTTCGGATCAGCAGCTCGTTCATGATCTGCGAGAGCATGTAGGCGTTGTCGTCGATCCCGATGCCGGAGGGGTAGTGGAAGAGGGCGACGTTGAAATCGTCGGTGTCGAGCCTGCGGAGCATCGAACGGAAATCTCGCGGTGAGCCGTTGATGCCGTGTACGAGCAGCAGCATGGGCTTGCGCTCCGTGCGATCCCAGGGCTCGAGCAGGTAGAAGCCGTAGTCGACCTCGGTATACCAGCGTGTGGGCTCCCACATGCCCAGCTGGACGTACTCCGCGTCGAAGCGAAAGCTGTCGAAGTCGATCGGAACGCCCATCGTCGTCGTCGTTCGCTCGAGCTGTGCGAGGCCGCGGGGCGTGAGGTCCACATCGATCGGCAGCACGGGCACGCTGCCCACCTCGTCGGGACTCATCTCGAGGATGTTGAAGCGCCACTGGCCGCTCCGAGTGTCGAGGCGGTTGGTCGTCGCCGCATCCGGCTGGACGTAGGCGGGCTCGCCGGGCTGATACGTGAAGTCCTCGTTCTGGTCGAGGAACGCCATCAGGCGGTAGTGACCGGCCCGGGTCTGGAAGTTGAAACGTTGCCGGCCGTCGGGAAATCGATAGTCGACGACGCGCGCGTCCCCGCCCACCGTTTCGGTCAGGAGTACGATCGGCTGACCCGCGAGTCTCGGGTCGAGATTGATCTGGCCTGGCACGAAGGCGGCTTCGTTGTAGAGGACCTCGAGATCCTTGCCGAGCTTGAAGATCGAGCAGCCCGACAGCCCGATCAGGAGCGCGAACGCGAACGCTCGCCGTCGCCACGCCAGCTTCGGGATCATCGCGCGCTCCGAATCATCGCACCCTCCACTGCATCCGCGGACGCGTCACCGGTCTCGAGCTCTTCCCCCCTCGCCCACGCCCGGGTCGCCTTCAATCGTTCTCGTTCCAGGCGATCCCGTCGCCCGTCTTGCACTGGCGTGCATCCTTGGCGCTCTTCGCCTGGAGATAGCCGGGCCAACCGAAGCCCGGGATGAAGCCGAGCCAGAATTTGCGCGGCGGCATGTTCTCGCGCCAGGAGCCGAAGTCGTTCAGGAAATACTCGCCGAGACCCGGGTGCAGGATCGACATCCACATGGCGCCGTTTTTCGACTTGCCGTTCGGGCAGGTCCGCTCGGCGCTCGCTGGCGTCGCGACGACGAGGGCAAGGCAGGTGATCGCGGAGAGTCGAAGGATCTTCTGCATCGATTCCGGTGCTCCTTTCGGACCTGCGGACGCGCCTCGGATTCAACCCGTCCGTCGGTCGCGAGCGTAGCGGATCGTCTCCCGCGACTCGTCGGCTGCCGCCTCCCGGACTTCGGGGGAGCGAGGATCGAGGAAGATCGGCGACGACCAGGCGCGATGTTCGGAAGGGGACAGGCAGTCGTCGTCATCGGGTCGATCGAGGCAGGGTCGGGGGACGAGGCAGCGCGCCGCATCGTCGCGCGGCGCTCCCGCGCCGCAGCCCAGCGGATCGGCGGCGACCGTCGGACTCGCGGCCTCGATCGCGCGTACGTAGTAGCTCGTCGTTCGACCCGCCGTCGCGAACTCGGGGTCGCTGAATACGACCTGGCAGCCGCCCGGGTCACCGCTGCAGGCGATCGTCTTCCACGGATCTTCGATCAGCGGCGCGAGCGGGTGACTCGCTTCGGGCTGTGTGCGAATACGCACGACTTCGATCCGCGTGATCGGGCGCCTTCGATCGGAAGGGAAATAACATTCACCGAGGCACAGCGATTCGATCCGTTCGGGTCCCAGCGATTCGCGTGTCGCGTCGGGGCAGCCCGGCTTCTGCTCGAACGACCCCGCCGCGCTCACGCGGAAGGTCGGTGTGCCCGCGACCGATCGCTCGCTGCCCATGGGCCATCGGCCGGTCGGGGAGTCCGGATCGAGCAGGTCGAACCAGAGGAGGATGCGCGGTCCGCTCGTCGCGTAGGTCTCGCGGCGTTCGAGCGCGGCGAAGACACCGTGTCGATCCCGCTCCGACGTATGGACCGCGGCGAGGCCGCCCGTCAGGAAGAAGGATCCGCCCCGCTCGGTTTCGAGGAAGGCCACGCTCGGCGTCCGATTCTCCTTCGTGAAGGCCTCCGAGTGCGCGCTGGGCTCGCGTCGGTGGACGGTCGCGAGGGTCGAACGACCGACCTCGCCCATGCGCGCATCGGTGAATTCGCGCCGTGCCGTCTCCTTGTAGCCCGTTCCGGCCCGCGCCGTATGATTGTCACTCGAGGCGATGAACCCGAAGCGGAAGCGGCGCGCGCCTGCGGTCTGGCTCGGGCGGCCGAGCGCGAGGATCGCCTGCACACTACTCAGAGGTCGATAGTTGAAGGCGGGCTGAAAGCAGTCGCGACATTGACCCGCGTCGAGCAATGCGTGCGGCTCGAGGCCCGGGATCGTCCATGGGCCCGCGTTCCGATCGGCTGCGACGAAATGCGCGCGAGCGCGTGCCGCGCGGGCGTCGCACTCGGCCTCCCGTGCGGGAGCTCGATCGATACCGCTCGGACCGCCGTCTTCCGACAGACATCGGTCGCGAATGACCTCCCCCGCTTGCCAACACGCGGGTGTGTAATCGCGGCGCGGCTCGGGACAGTGTCGTCCGCCGTCCGCGTCGATGTCGGTCGCTTTCCAATCCCGGAACTCCTCGGCATTTCCGTGACCGGAGTAGACCTCGATCAGGCGTTGGCGAGCGGGGTCGTGCTGTGCGGGGTCGAGCTGCTTCGCCCAGCTCGAGCCGGCCGGCGTATACATGCCCCAGACCGTGCCGTGCGGAATCACGGTCGCGGCGTGACCCCATTCGTCGAGCTTCGCGAAGAGCTCGCCCGGCGTCTCGACCGCCTCCGTACAATCGGGTGGCAGATCGCGCACGGGGACGTCCAGAGGGCATCGCTCCATGCTCGTGATCTCGTCGATCTGGCGCATCAGATCGTGCCCCCGTTCGATCGCGAAGGCGCCGAAGCCGAGCGCGAGCCTGCTCGCGAGGCCTTCGCGCTGGCCCGTATCGAAGGACGACGGGACGCCGGGTGGAGGCGCGGCCGCGATCGGCCGTGCCGGAATCGCGTCCTCCGCCAGGTCGCGCAGGATCACGTTCTTGTGTCCGTAGTGATTGTCGGGCGTCGAGCCCATCTGGGTCCACTCCCAGCCGAGAAAGGAGATCAGATCGGGCTCGCGGCCGACGCCGCCTGCGGCGATCTCCTCACAGCGACGGACGGATTCGATCGTCTCGCGCCAGCGCCGCGCGGTCAGGGAGTTGGCGTGGTCGTTGATCGACCAGAAATCCAGTCCAGCGCAGAAGCGCGCGAAGTCACAGGCGTCGGCGACCGGGTGGAGGCCCTCGCCGCCACTCGTGGGCAGCGTCAGCTGGAAGGCGTCGGCCGAGAACGAGCTGTGGACATGGAGATCCCCGAACAGGATCTGCTTCGGCGCGTGACGGTCGAGTCGATCCGCCACGCGCGCCTGGCGGGCGATCCGGGACGCGACGGGATTCGTGGTCGCCGCCGCCTCGCTCGGCCGGCCCGCCCGCACCAGCTCTCCGAATTCGCCCCTCCCCGCGGCCTCGAGCACGAAATAGAGGATGCCCGCGAGTAGTAACGCCACGAGTGCGGCCGCCGCGATCGATGGTCTGACTCTCTTCATGCGCGACAATGTATCCGATTCGTCACATTCCGATTTCGGGCGGCCGGACTCGCTGCGCGATGTCGACGGTTTGCCACGGTCCGCGTGATGCGGCTCACCGCGCGTCAGTGGCAGCTTCGACTACCCGTGGAATCGACGAGCGGAGTGCCGGCTGGCGAGGAAGATCCGATGTCGATCGGAGTGTCGATCGGGGTGCTGTCGAGAGAGCCGTCGAGACTGCATTTCGCCCTGCGCTTCGGAGCTCGAGTCGCTGCTGCAACGACCCAATCTGCGTTGATCTGGCTGCTGCGCCTCGCGGCGGCTCCGCTCGTCCAGACCCGACCCCGGATCTTCCCGATTCGGGCTCCGTCAGACGGAGGCGAGGAATCGCCGGACGTGATCGATCACCTCGTCCTGCTGCTCGGCCCGCAGCTCGTAGTAGAAGGGGAGTCGCAGCAAGCGCGCGCTGATGTCGATCGTGACGGGCAGATCCCCTTCGCTCACCGCGTATTTCAGCCCGGCGGGCGAGTCGTGGAGCGGGATGTAGTGAAAGACGGATTGAATGCCCTGTTCGGCCAGGTAGCCCATCAGTGCGTCCCGAAGCGCTCCGTTCGGTAGGAGCAGCCACATCATGTGGTAGTTGCTCGCACAATGCGGCGGGATCTCCGGGAGCGTGATGCGCTCGGACTCGGCGAGATCCCGCAATCCGTCCCGATAGCGCGAATAGATCTCACAACGCCGCGTCGCGATCGCCTCGGTCTGCTCGAGCTGGGCCCAGAGGAAGGCTGCGCTGATCTCGCTCGGGACGTAGGACGAGCCCAGGTCGACCCAGGTGTATTTGTCGACCTGGCCACGAAAGAACTGCTGCCGGTTCGTGCCCTTGTCCCGGATGATCTCGGCGCGCGAGACGAACGACTCGTCGTTGACCGTGAGCGCTCCGCCTTCGCCGCAGATGTAGTTCTTGGTCTCGTGAAAGCTGTAGGCGCCGAGGTCCGCGATGCTGCCGAGGGCCTGGCCCTTGTAGTAGGCGTTGACGCCCTGGGCTGCGTCTTCGACGACGCGCAGACCCTTGGCGCGCGCCAAATCCATGATCGGATCCATCTCGCATCCCACGCCGGCGTAGTGGACGGGCAGGATCATCTTCGTGCTCGCGTTGATCGCGCCTTCGATCAGCTTCTCGTCGAGATTGAGCGTATCCGGCCGGATGTCGACGAAGCGCGGGCGAGCGCCCGTCCTGACGACGGCGCTCGCAGTCGAGACGAACGTGAACGAAGGCATGATCACCTCGTCACCTTCGCCGAGTCCGCATAACATGGCGGCCATCTCGAGCGCGGCCGTGGCAGACGGCGTCAGGAGAGCACGCTCGACGCCGAATCGGCCCTCGAGGAACTCGGCGCAGCGCCTCGTATAGCTCCCGTCGGCTGCGATCTGACCGTCGGTGACGGCTTGCGCGATGTAGTAGAGCTCTTTGCCGGCGATGAAGGGTCGATTGAAGGGGATCTTGATGTTCACGGGGATTCACCAGAGGACGCGACGTGGGCAACATGCGCGTACTCGATAGGGACGGATCAGCTGACCGCGGCTTGCTACTGAAATGGCTTCGATAGGGGATTCCCTTCGTATCGCTTCAAGACGAAAAAGTCGGGTTCGGGATCGACGGGGTAGCTTCCCGTAAGTCGATAGAAACTATAGGGTCCGAATTGGGCTTCGAGCTCTGCGTTTTCGCGAATGAAGCGACGGGTCGCCTCCGTCGGAAACTCGTAGTTGCCGGAGAAATGCGACAGGAAGAAGCGCTTTGGCAACCGCTCTGGCACCCACTCGCCCCGTTTTCGCAGCCAACGTCCGATCAGGACCGGTCGTTCCGCGAGGTAGCCGATTGCCATGTCGAGGCCGAGTGCCAGGACCGCTTCGTCGGGGGCCGTGGATTCCCGCAGGTAGCTGGCGGCCGCGCGTTGGTAGCCGGGCGCCCGAAAGCGCGTGAAGTAGGTCGTTCGGCTCTCGCCGGCCCACTCCCAGGAAACGATGTCGGCGTTTCCGTGGACGAGGTGCCGGAAGCTGACCGCGCCATTCGCGAAGACGAAGGCTGCCGCGACTGCGAGCGCGAGAACCCGGAGGAAGGGCTCGTTGTGTTCCGCTCCCGAGACGTAGAGGCGGGCGACGACGAGACCGGCAACCGCGTAGAATGCGGACAGCGCGGGAAAGCCGTAACGAAGATGAGTGATGTCGGCCAGCGTGATCCAGGCGAGCCAGCCGCTGACGCCGAAGACGATCAAGGTGTGGACCATCTGACGCAGAGGGCGTCCGATCGGCTGATTGGCCAGCCAGAGCCCGCCTGCGACGAAGAGGGCGAGCATCGGGATGGGCGCGAGGCGATGGGCGGTCAGGAGCTGGTTCATGTAGCGCGGGTAGTTGATGACGTTGACGGCCGTGAGACCCGTCGAGTTCGAGATCGTGGCCGCAGCGAGCGGATTGTCGCCGAAGCTCGTGTAGAGATGGACCGTGGCGAAGAAGACCCCCGCGCCCAGGACGCACGCCAGGAGCGCATCGATCAGGTCGCGCCGTCGCTCGCGTGGATCGCTCAGAACGCAGGCGGCGAGGATCGCCGGCAGCACGAGCGCGCAGTTGAAGCGCGTCGCCCCCGCCAGGCCACCGAGCGTGCCCACGACGAGCCAGCGCCGATGGCGGGAGAGGGGGCCCGGCGTGCGCGCTTGCGACGTGTCGTCTCCCTTCCGAACGCCTGTCGCGTCGAGGGTCCAGAAGAGCTGAATCGCGAGGAAACAGAGCAGGACGGCGGGTACGGCCGCGTAGGCCGTCGAGCCGAGCACGACGAGCCCGGGCACGCCGGCGAAGACCGCGAGGGCGATGAGTCTCGCGTTCGCCCGAGCGCTTCCATGGGAATCGTTCGTCCGGCCCCATCGGGCCACGATGCCGAGCACGCCGACGAGGCACGCGAGAACGAAGAGACGCTGGGGCCAGACCGCCGGGCCGGCGATCGCGCTGATCAGGGTCTGGAAGAGCGCGTAGACGCCGCCGCTCGTCCCGACGGGATTGATCGCGAATGCGGCTTCGGGCCGCGACAGGATGCCTTGGATTCCGCGGAGGATCCACGCCTCGTCGAAGCCGAGCGTGAAGAGAAAGACACCCAGGAGGCAGAGGAGTCCGACCAGAGCGAGACCGCCGAGGACGATCCGACCGAGCGTCCTCTCGAGGCGAAGAGCGATCGACGGAGAGGCGAACGCGCCCGCGTGCATCCTGTCTTCATTCGGGCTCGTCGTGACGATCTTCGGTGTCTTCATGGGCCTGGACGGGCGCTCCGACTAGCAATCCGATCCTCGGTCGAAGCGAGGCGTCGAGGCTAACGCAGGGAGCTTGCATTGTCGGTGATCCGCTATGCGGGATCGCGTTTACTCGAGGGCAGGCTACGACGTACGCGCGGAGCTGCGTGTGAACTACGTAACAGATCGTCCCGGTTTGCTCGCGAATACTCGCGCTCGAGGCATGTGGTTCGACACGGAGCCAATCACTAGAGTCCCGCCATGGCGACGGACTCTGTTCCCGGCACGAAGAAGACGAGATGAACAAGCTCACTTCCAGGCTCAAGACGCCGCTTCGCGACGATCAGATCGAATTCGTCGAGCGCTCGCTCGCGCGCAGCTTCGAGGTCGGGCGTGTCGTTGCGAGCGGCTCGCAGATCGAGGTCGAATATCGCGATGGGTCGCTCGAGAAGAAGATCGAAGCCGCGACGAAGCGCCTCGTATTCGTCGCGAAGAGCATCAACAACGAGTGTGTCTTCGAGAGCCGTCGGGTCTCGCGGTACGAAGGCGATCCACAGCCCCATCTCGAGCGGATCCGCGACGTGATTCCCGTTCAGCCCGGCTTCTTCACGTTTCAGGGAGGCTTCCTGCGCGTATTTCACGCGCTCAACGATCGGGTTCGCGCCTTCGCGGCCGATCTCGGCGCGATCGAGCAGGAATATCCGACGGTCTGGCCCGTTCGTCTCTTCAAGCAGATCGACTACTTCCATGAGTTCCCACACCAGGTGATCCTGTGTGCGCCGGTCAAGGACGACTTCTCGGCGCGAGAGGCATTCGCGCAGCGTTACGGCAAGGCCCGGGACTTCGAGACGGTCGAGATGGGCGAGCTCATCGCGGACTCGGAGTACGGACTCGAGCCGGCCGTCTGCGACTGTTGTTATTTCGGGCTCGAGGGTCGGACCGATCTCGAGAACGCCTACTACACCTGTTACAACAAGGTGTTCCGAAACGAGCGCTCGGGATCCAATCGCCTGGACCGACTCACGAACTTCTCCGTACGCGACATCATGTTCGTAGGCACGGAGGATTTCGTCCTCGAATGTCGCCAGACGTTGATCGAGGTCTTGTCTCGGTTCCTCGCGGACCTCGAGCTCGAGGCCAAGATCGAGACGGCGAACGATCCGTTCTTTGCGAACGACGCCGCGATGAAGACCGCGTTCCAGAACGCACACGAGCTGAAATACGAGCTGCTCGCGCGCATTCCTCATCTCGGTCGCGAGATCGCGGTCGGCTCGGTCAATTTCCATCTCGACTTCTTCGGCTCCGCGTTCTCGATCGAGACGCGCGAGGGCGGGCCGGCCTACTCGGGCTGTATCGGTGTCGGGATGGAACGCATGGCCTATGCGCTCTACTGCCAACACGGCAGCGAGCTCGACGACTGGCCCGCGAGCGTCCTCGACTACCTGAAGTTGAATCCGAGGCTGGGCGCCGATCGGGCGACCGGGCAGGGTGCGGCGTGATAGCACGGGAAGGGCGAGCGGGGCGCGAATGCCGGCAGGACGAGCGGTAGCTTCGCGCTCGCATTCGAGTCTGCGTCGCCTTCGACTCGGGCGGATCGGTTCCGCAGCCCAGCTGCTGCTCGGTCTCGTGCTGGTCTATTGGCTGGTCGAGAGTGGACGTCTCGATTTCTCCGTCTATCGCGAGCTCTTCGCACCCGGCCGGCTCGGGCTCGTCGTGACGATCCTGTTGCTGCAATTCGCTTCCTATTTCGTCTACGTCTTTCGCTGGTGGGGGCTGGCCCGTATCGTCGACGTGCCGGTCTCGCGTAGCGAAGTGCTTCGAACGGGCTTCCAGGGCTTGTTCCTCGGCCTGGTACTGCCCGGGAGCTCGGGCGTGGATGGACTCCGCCTCCTGCACCTCCAGCGAGCGCACTCTGCGGGTGCATCCGGACATCGCTCGGCCGGCCTCGCTGCGATCCTGGTCGATCGTCTCTCCGGCTACCTGGGTCTACTCGTACTCGGCACGGGGGCCAGTCTGGCCGCGTGGCTGGCCTCCGGCCACACGATGCTCGCCTTGATCTTCGGGATCGAGTCGAGCTTGCTGCTGGTACTCGCGATTCTCATGCTGACCGCGATCGCCGGCGTCTCCTTTCCCGGCAGGAGGCTCATCGAGCGCTTCGGGCCGGCCGCACGCATGCTCGCCGCGTTGACACGCTTCGCCGCCGCCAGGCGTGCGCTGGTCGGCTCGATCGGTCTCGCGATTCTCAGCCACGTGCTCTCGTGTGTCGCCTGGTGGCTCGCGTTCGAAGCACTCGGCGATCCGCCGTCGATCGGCGTGGTGGCGGCGATTACGTCGATCCTCGTCATCGCCCGTACGCTCCCGATCACGCCGATGGGCCTCGGCGTGACCGACGGCCTCGCCGAAGCGCTCTATCGGAGCTTTGGCGTGTCGCTCGGGTCCGAAGCCCAGATGTTGATCCGGGCGACGGCGATCCTGATCTTCCTGGCATCCGGGCTCGCCTTCGTTTTCGGCGCCCGGATCGAACGCCACGCCTCGAACGAAGTCGGACCCGAGACCTGAATGGCCCTCGTCGAAACCCCGAGGGGCCGATCGAAGCATCGCGCGACCAGCCGTTCACCGAATTGCCGGCTCGAACGTGAAGCGCTTCACCATCGCAATCTGCCGGATCGATATGCTTTCCGGAACCGAATGATTGCGGGATCCGAGGCGGGGGCCCCACTCGTTCGCGACGCAAGCCCCATCGCATCGACCATGGCGCATCGACCCTGGAATGGAGAAAGTCAGCCCTTGTTGAAAGCCGCCACCCGTGCTCCCTCCGATCCGAACGCTTCGCCGCAGGCGCCGGGCGAGATCCCCGGGCCGACGCGCCACGCGCGGCCGGCGCCCTACCTGAGCGTCGTCAGCCCGGTCTACAAGGGCGAGAAGTCGCTGCCCGAGCTGTGTCGGCGGCTGACCGACACGATCTCTCCGATCGCGGACTCCTTCGAGATCATTCTCGTTTGCGACGGCAGCCCCGACGAGTCGTGGACGGTGATGCAGGCGCTCGCACGCGAGTACCCGAACCTGATCGCGGTCAACCTGAGTCGCAATTTCGGTCAGCACTACGCGTCGACCGCGGGACTCGACCTCGCGCGCGGCGAATGGACCGTGATCCTCGACTGCGATCTGCAGGAGCCGCCCGAAGCGATTCCCCAGCTGCTCGAGAAGGCGGAATCCGGCTACGACATCGTCATCGCGCGGCGCGTCGGCCGCCAGCACGTCTGGTGGAAGCGTGCGACGTCGAAGCTCTTCTACCGGATCTTCAGCACGCTCTCGGGGTATCGGCTCGACAGCTCGATCGGAACCTTCCGCATCATGCGCCGCCCGGTCGTCGAGGGCTTCTGCAGCATGCGCGAGTCCTATCGGATGTTCGCCGGGCTGATCGAGTGGCTCGGATTCAAGACCGCCTACGTCGATGTCGCTCACGCCGCGCGGGAAGAGGGCGAGTCGAGCTACAACTTCTCGAAGCTGCTCGGGCTGGCGCTCGACAGCGTGATCTCGTTCTCGAATCGACCGCTCCACCTCTCGATTGCGTTGGGCTTCACGATGTCGATTGCGTCCGCCCTCTTCGGGATCTACCTGATCGGTTCGACACTGATCGTCGGCGACCAGCGACTGCCGGGCTGGGTCAGTACGATGACGATCAACGCTTTTATCGGCGGACTCATCCTGCTCAATCAGGGCGTGCTCGGCGTCTACCTCGGGCGCCTCTACAACCAGGCGAAGGGCCGTCCCCTCTACGTCGTCGACAAGATCGTCGTCGGGGCGGACCGATTCAGCGAGGAAGCGGATGGGTGATTCCGTGTTCGGAGACAACTTGTTCGTCGTCGACGGTGTCGAGGACATTCCGGTCGACGACTTCAAGCGCGCGATGGAGAAGAGCACGTTCGCCTGCATCCGCGGCGTGGTGGCGGAGGAGGAGATTCGAGATGCGCTCGCGAAGATCGAGGACCGCTTCGATCCCGCCCTCGACCATGCCGCAAGGGGGCATTCGAGCGACGCGGTTCGCACGAATTTCCAGAAGCTCAACGTCGGTGGCGAGACGTCGAGCGGCGGGAACGACGACGCACGCTTCTTTCGCGTCTTCTACAACCCGATCTTCGCGCCCGATGTCTACGGCATGCGCAGTGCCTTCGTTCGCCTCGCGCAGGTGCGCAATCGGATCGCGGGTCTCGCACACGATTTCGCGCTCGACCGGATCGAAGAGAACGGGCTCTGGACGGCATCACGGATCCACCAATATCCGCGCGGTGGCGGCTTCTTCCGGCGCCACACGGACTACGTCGTCAAGGACGTCGCGGACGAGAAATCGACGGAGTTCTTTCAGCTCGTGCTCACGCTGTCGCAGAAGGGCGAGCACTTCTCCGAAGGCGGGAGCTTCGTCGACCTCGGTGGCGAGCGTATCTGCCTCGACGAAGGGGCAAGACTCGGGGATATCGTCGTCTACGACGGTCGTACCGTGCATGGTGTCGAGGACATCGACCCCACGCGAACCGTCGATCTCGGCTCGATCAACGGTCGTCTCTCGGGCTTCGCGACGCTCTACAAGATGCTCTAGGCGGTCGTCGGTCGAGCGCGGAAGCGCAAGGCGCGTGCGTGGGTAGGGGTGGATGGCGAGCGAGACGAAATCGAGACGCGTGGCGATCCTGGGCGCCGGGGCGATGGGCCGGCAGGTCCTGCATCACCTCCTGGCGCATTACGGGGACACGCGCGAGCTGCTGGGCTTCGTCGACGATACGCGGACGGTCGGGGAGCCGATCGCGGCGGGCCTCGCGACGCTCGGCTCGTTCGAGGCCTTCTCGACGAGCGCGGCGACTGCGCCTTCCGAAGTCGAGCTGGTCTTCGCGATCGGTTATGCGGACATGACGGGGCGCCGCGCGGCACTCGAGCGTGTGCTGGACGCGGGCTATCGATTGGCGAGCGTCGTGCACCCGCAGGCGATGATCGAGCCGGGCGTCGAGATCGGGGCCGGAAGCATCGTGCTGGCCGGGGCGATCCTCGACCAGGGTGTCTCGATCGGCGAAGCGTGTTACGTCGATATCGGCGTCCGTCTCGGGGCCGACACGAAGATCGGCCGCGGCAACTGGCTCTCCTCGGGAACCTCGACGGGTAGTCGCGTGCGCATCGGTGACGACTGCTTCTTCGGCATGGACTGCACGATCACGACCGACGTCCAGATCGGGAGCGAGAATTTCGTCAACGCGAAATCGCTCGTCGCGCGGGATCTGGGCGATCGCACGAAATTCGTCGAGCTGCACAAGGCGCGATCGCTGCCGATCGCCGATCCGGATCCCGCGGCCGACTGAACGGGTGCCCGCCGAACGGACGACGGGGCGAGCATGGCCCGTGTGGGTCGGCTGGAATCGGGACCGTGTCGCGTCCGTTCAGTCGACGTTTCGGCGCAGGTAGTCGAGGACGGTGTCCGTGTCGGAGAAGAGCTCGACGACGTCGTCGGGCGAGATGTCGAGGTCGAAGCTCTCCTCGAGTGCGAACACGAGCTCGACGTGGCGGAGCGAGTCCCAGGCCTCGAGATCGTCCTTCGCGAGGCGCGTCGGCTCGGATGCCTCCGCCTCGCCGGGGTCCGGCGTCGCTGCCTCGAGCTCGAGGGTCCGCCGAAAGATCCGCCAGAAGGTGCGCTCCAGATCACGACTCATCTCGACGACGGCTCCCGACTCCTCGAGTCCGATTCTCGCTCGAGTCCATCTGCTGAGAGGATCGAATGGTGCTCGAAGAGCGCCGCATAGTACCGACGATCCGCCGAAAAGGTCGCCTCGAGTGCGGCCCGCTCGGTCTGCGAGACGAGCGGGCTCGCCGCAGCCTGGCCGGCGGGGGGCTCGCTCGCACCTCGTCGTGCGGCGAGCTTCTCGTAGAGCCGTCGGAGACGACGGATCAGGAGGGTGGGGGTCGTCGCGTAGACGAGCTCGAGGAAGCGTTGGTTCGCGAGCAGTCTGTTCAGGTAGAGCAGGTTGCGGCGGCCCGAGGCATTGATCTTCTGGCTGGGCACGTTTCGCTCGTCGAAGTGGTGGGAGATTCCGAGGAAGGCTTCGAGTGCCTCGAGCACGGCGAGCGGCGAGCGGTCGAAGAGGGCGAAGTCGTAGATCATGAGTCGCGACCCGAAGGCCTCGCGGAGCGAGCTGACGCACGCCTCGAGAAAGCCGGGCTCGAGCGCGAAGCGCAGTGAGTATTCGGGCGTGAGCGGCCAGTCGTAGCCGCGGATGACCTCGGCGATCGGCGGAACTTCCAGGCCGTGCGCGCGCATGTTGCCGTAGACGGAGACGATCCAGCTGATCGGCTCGCGCACGCCGAGGACGACTCGGCTGGTCGGATCGTGTTCCAGGATGCGTTCGACGGCGGCCGGCTCGAGTGAGTACATCGGATTGATGTCGGCGCCGATCTGGTCCTCGGACTGGTCGGCGTAGAGCGCGGCGTACCATTCCGGGCCCTTGTGGAAATTGCCCGAGAAGTAGTAGCTCTCCTTGCGGTAGGGGACGAAGACGTCCGGATGACTCTGGAGCGCGTGGTAGAGGTAGGTCGTCCCGGTCCGCGGCAGGCCGATTCCGATGAAGACACGGGGCTTCGAGGTGGGAGCGGTCACCGCCCCTGATTCGGGTTGGCGTGGGCCCGCGCGACGCTCTCGCGACATCAGGCGGCGCTCCGCTTCGCGCCCCAGATGTAGTCAGGCGCTTCGGGACCCGTCATGAAGAGCAGGTCGAGGATGCTGACGGCCGGCTCGAAGGGCTCCGAGATCTGTGCGTAATCGGGATAGCCAGCGTAGTCCTTGTAGCGGAGCTCGACGTTCGCGTCGGCCCAGATCTGCGGCCGGATGTAGTCGCGCGCCGCGGGTCCCGAGAGATAGACCCCGCCGTCGAGCGCGCGGACGAGCGCCAGCAGCTTGTCGTCCTTCGCGCCGGGCGCATCGTGTTGGGAGGCCAGCTCGAAGCGGGTCCCGATCCCCAGCCAGCTCGCGACGAGGCGCACGAGCGCGACGTCGAGCTCCGCCAGCAGGCGGTAACGACCGGGCTCGTAGTGGTCCTGTAGCTCCTCGAAGTAGCGATCGAAATGCGGTGTCTTGCCGTAGCTGTGGCGGAGCGCCTCGAGATGCTTCCGGGCCCAGGCCTGACCCTCGTCGATCACGACGTCGCGAATCAGCTGATCCCGTCCGCCGAGGACGGGCACGGATAGCCACTGAGTGTCGCCGTTCGGCGTCTTGATGCGATTGCGGTTGCGCCAATCGCGCCGCGTGTACTGCACGTCGTCGAGAAAGACGAAGACATCGACCTCGTGGATGAAGTCGAAATAGCCTCGCCACGGGATGTAGTTGGGCTGAACGATTCCGATCGTCGTCATCGCCTGCGGTGATCCGTTTCGTCGGGGGCGCACTCGGCTCGGGCGCGCCGGTGCTCCGCGGCCGCGCGATCGTGTCGACCGTCGCGGCAAGGCCCCACACGGTAGCTCGTCCGAGCAGCCCAGGGGGACATTCCGCACTGCCGATTCCGACCGCGACCGGCAACTCACCGGCAAAATAGTGTTTGATAGACGCACGGTCCGATTGCCGCGCGTTTGGATCGGTCCCCCGGTCTGATAGATTGGTCGCCGAAGGTTTTCCGGCCCGGGTCCTTCGGCCCGCGCCCGGAGTCGGATCGTCTGCGATTCCGGGCCGCGCAACCCCTGGCCGCGCAACCCGTAGAACGACGGTTTGTCGTATCGGAGAGAGCTGATGTCGCTCGAGAATCCCCCCCGCGCGGAGGCGAAGACAGCCGTCTCGCCTGCGAACCTACTCGCCCTGGTCGCCTCGATCGCGGCGTTCCTGGTCGTACCCGGCATCGCGCTCGGTGCCTGCCAGGTCGGCGCCGTGTCGCCGAGCTGCACCTCGATGCAATGGAGTGCGTCGCTCATCTCGGTACTCGATGACACGGGCCTGATGGGCTCGGTCGCGCCGACGCTGACCGGGACGCTCACGTTCGATACGTCGGTACCCGACACGGATCCCGATCCACAGCTCGGCTACTACGCCGAGTCCGTGGAATGCGGCTTTGCCGACCTCGGCGCACGCACGAGTCAGCTGGAGCTCGTCGACTCCCCCGTTGACGGCAGCTTCGTCTCGGTCGCGAACGAGATCGACGAGAGCAACGGTCAGGCGACGGTCTTCGGCGATCTCGTGAGCGTCGGATTCACGGGCAACGGCAATCTCGGTGCGACGGTTGGCATCGGCAGCATCGTCTTCGCCTACAACGAATTCTGTACGACCGTGACTGGCGACTGCCCCGTGACGCTGCTCGCGAACGATGATTTCCCGCCGGCCCCGGGTGCGGTCGAGAACTCGCTGGAGTTTTCCGTTACGTTCTTCTCGTCGGCGGGTGACTCGGCCCAGGCCACCGCCGTCTTGGACCAGCTCTCGAGCATTCCGGTCGTCCCGTGTCCCGAGCCCGGGATGGCGGTCGGCCTCGCGGTCGCCGGCCTGGCGATGGTGTCGGGGATGCCGCGGGGAAGGACGAGGTCGGATGCGTCTACGACACACCCGGCGTGCGGGCGATCGGGCCGCCGAGGCCGCCGAGAAGGTTGGCGCCGACGCTGAACGCCAGCCGGCTCGACCGGCGCCGTCGGGCACGGACCGGTGTCCTCCCCCCACTCGGCTCGGTGCTCGAGACGCGAACGCTCGAGAGGTGAGCGAAGAGGGGGATCGAGTTCGATGAACGTCGTCGACGCGGGGCGCATCGCCCGATTGCGGAGTCTTCCGTTCCTGTTTCCGTTCCTATTTCCGGTTGTGTCGTCGGTCGCGTTGGCCGCGTCGATCGTGGTGCTCTGCACACCGCTCGCGACGGCATCGGCCCAGTCCGGCGAGGGCTCGACCGAGGCCTCCGACCCGACCGGTGTCGCGAGCGCCTCCGGGCAAAAATATCTCGCCTACAACGTCTGGTTCGAGCGTCCCGATCGGATCTTCTCCGTGAACTACCAGAGGGGTACGCTGCTGAAAGCCGGTGATGCCGTCTCGAATCTGGATCTGGACAAGGGCTGGCGGCGGTCGCGGATCGAATTCCACCACGACCGGCTCGATCGGGATTTGACGATCTACTTCACGCCGAAGCATCATCCCGGCGTCACACCGGAGGAGTTCTTCGAGCGACTCTTCACGAGCAAGCCGCTATCCGAGCTGACGCGGGGCATGACGGCCCTCGAGCGCGAGAACATCGCAGCCGGCAAGACGGCGCCCGGCATGTCTCGCGAGGCGGTGATCATCGCCCAGGGCTATCCGCCCGAACATCGCACGCCCGACCGCGAGGGCTCGACCTGGATCTACTGGCAGAACCGCTTCGCGACGAAGGCGCTCGAATTCGGCGCCGACGGTCGGCTCGAATAGCGCCGAGCGGCCACGCGCTCGCGTGCTGCGGCGGTCAGCTCGCTGCGGTCGCGAGTGACTCCGACGCTCCGCGCCAGGCGAGCAGCGCGGGGAGCACGACGAGGTTCGCGACCAGCACCCACCCCATGCCGATGACCAGCAGGTAGCCGAGGCTCGCGACGCCGTGATGGTTCGAGATCACGAGCGTGCCGAAGCTGGCGATCGTCGACAGGGCACTGAACCAGACGGCGCGTGCGGTGGTCGCGTGTGTCAGGTCGCTGCCGCGTCCTTTTCGGCGCGCGCGGTGGACCAGATGGATGGCACCGTCGATCCCGATCCCGAGCAGGAGTGGCAGGACCATGACGTTGGCGAACGTGAAGTCGACGGGGAGGACGAGCGTCGAGACCTGGGTCAGGACCACGGCGACGACGAGCGGGCCGAGCGCGACGAGCGTGTCGTCGACGCGCCGCCAGAGCAGCATCAGCAGCACGAGGATCGCGCCCGTCGCCCACAACAGGGCCTGTCGCAGGGAGTCCCAGGTCGCCTCGGCGGACTCGACCAGGTTGACGGGCAGGCCGGTGATCTCGCTCCACAAGGGGCGGATCCCCTCGACGAAATCGATCATCGCTTGATTCGCCCAGAGATCCTCGCTCGGGTAGACCTGCACGCGGGCCATGCCATTGTCGGCGCGGAGCCGGTCGACGAAATCCGGCGGCAGCGCGTCGATCGCGAGTGGATCGATCTCGAGGCTCTCGTTCAACCGGCGGAGCTGGTCGGGCAGCGAGCCGAGCAGCGTCTCCTGTAGCTGGTGGAGCTTCGCGTCGCTCCGATTCGGGGAGGCGAGCAGCTCCTCGATCGCTCTTTCGAGGCGCCTGGCGCTCGGGCGCAGCGGCGAGTCCGCGGGCGCATCGGCCGCCAGCTGGGCGAGCGATCGAGCGAGCGACTCGAGCGCGTCGATCGCGTCGGTGGGCGGCGTCGGCTCGAAGTCCGCGATCGCCCCGAGATTCAGGAACATGCTGGTGTCGTCGAGCAGCTCGAGCTTCTCGTCCTGGTCGGCGGGCAGGAAATCGCTGAGCGTCAGTACGCGATCGATTCCGGGGCGGTCGCGCAGCTTCTCGGCGAGCTGATCGGCGGCGTCGAGCGAGGGGGTGAGCGCGTCGAGATACCAGGGCGTCGCCTCGCGCGAGGCCAACAGGTCCTCGAAGGCCTGGACGGATTCGGTGTGCGGATTGCGCATGCGAATCACGTTCGTGTCGAGATCGACCCGAGGCAGGAGTGGCACGCAGCCGATGCCGAGCGCGGCAAAGCCGCCGGCCACGATCGCGGGTCGCCCGAACCGGGGCAGCGGCAGCGGACGCCCGGCGGACGAGCGTGCGAGTCGGGCGTGGGCGGATTCCGTCACGAATACACGCAGTAGCGCCGGTAGCAGCGTGAGCGTCTGGAAGAGCAGAACGAGGATGCCGCCCGACGCGAGCAGGCCGAGATCCGAGACGCCGCGATAGTCGGTCGGGACGAAGGCGAGGAATCCGACCGTCGTGGTGACACCGCACAGGACCAGCGCGACGCCGGTCTCGGCGACCGCCACCTGGAGCGCGCTCGACACGTCGTGCCCGCGCCGCACGGCGGCCGTGAACTGCATTCCGAAATGGATCACGAAGTCGATGCCGAGACCGATCACGAGCACCCCGAACGTGATCGAGAGCGGATTCAAGACGGAGACCGTCGCGCCCGCGAACGCAGCCGACCAGATGACGCCGACGACGAGCGTGATGGCCGCCGCGACGACCATCAAGAGCGAACGAAAGGCCCAGACCATGACGAGCACGACGAGCACGAAGGAGAGGATCCCCGCAACGGCCGTATCCGTCGCGAGGCCCAGCATCTCTTCGTGATTGAGCGCCGGATAGCCCGTGATCCGAACCCGCGTACCGGCCTCGCGATCGAGGCCGAGCTCGCGCGCGATCTCTCGCACGGTCTCGATGCCGCGCTCGGCGGCGAGCACCCGTTCGAGCTCGAGGATCGGATCGGCGACGATCACCCGCAATCCGGGCGTCTCGATCCCCGAACCCTCGAGCAACACGTTCTCCCAGGAGAGCGGCGTCGGATCTGGGTCGAATAGCGTCTCGGTGGCCCGGCTCATCGGGTCGAGCACCGATGCCCAACGGTCGGCATCCTCGCCCGTCAGGTCGAGCTCTTCGGCTGCGATGTCGACGACGTCGGCCAGCGTCCGCAGCGACGGATTCGCCGAGAGCTCGGCGAGCACGGGCTGCAGCCGCGCCATCTCGTCGCTGAAGGTCTCGACCTCCTCGATGTCGAGATAGAGGAGTGCGTGGCGTTCGAAGAAGGGCTCTTCGCCGGGCAGGAAGACGCGCTTGTAGACGTCGTCGCGCTCGGCGAGCGCTGCCGCGAGTCGTTCCTGTGCATCGCGCGCCCGCTCTGGCGTCTCGGCGTCGATGACGATCAGGAGCGAATCGGTCAGGACCGGGAAGTAGCGCTGGAACTCCCGGATCATCTTCTGGAAGCGCAGATCGGCCGAGAAGAGCGCGTTCGGGTCGACGTTGAAGCCGAGGCTCGTGGTGGCGAGGCCGCCGAGTGCCAGCGTGGTCGCGAGCGTTAGGCCCAGGGTTGCGTACGCATGGCGTCCGACGAGGTCGACCCAGCGCGCGAGAAGCGACGCGATCGAGCTGGCATCGGCCCCGCTCTCGCTTCCCGGCCTGGTCCCGCTGCCCATCGACGCCTCCCTTCCGTATTCTATACAGTTCTCCCCGACGTGTGCCGCGGCGCGAGCCCAGCCGGATCGCGGCGGGCGGCGTGGCTCGAGAGGGCAGCCGAAGGTCGGGGAGAGAGGGCGAGTGGAAATCGCGGAAGGGCCGATGCAGAGGACGAACGGCGATCACGACGGAGGCGGACGGCGTGCTGGCGATTCGGACCGATCCGGTCGCTTTCCCTTCACCGCGATTCCCAGTGGCTGGTACGTCGTCGCGACGAGCCGGGAGCTCGCGCCTGGGCAGATCGTCGGCCGCCGCTATTTCGGGCGGGATCTCGTGCTATTCCGCACGGATTCGGGCCGCGCCGTGCTGAGTGACGCGAATTGTCCGCATATGGGGGCGCATCTCGAGGATGGGCGGATCGAAGGCGAGACGATCCGTTGTCCGTTCCACGGCTTCCAATTCGATTGCGACGGCGCCTGCGTCGCGACGCCCTATGGCAAGGGGCTGCCGCGGCGGGCGCAGCTGCGGACCCATCTGCTGCGGGAGCAGTCGGGGCTGGTCCTCTGCTGGTTCGATTCCGAGGACAAGCCGCCGAGCTGGCAGGTTCCCGAGCTCGAGCTCGAAGGTTGGACGACGCTGCGTTGGCGTCGCTACGACGTCGCTTCCCATCCCCAGGAGACGACCGAAAACAGCATCGATTTCGGTCACTTCACGTCGGTTCACAATTTCCAGTCGGCCGACATGACGCGCGAGGTGACGACCGAGGGACCACTCCTGCGAAGCGGCTACGCGATCACGGCGACGCTGGGAGCGATCGGGCTGCGCAACACGGGGTTGCAGGTCGAATTCGACGTCGAGGTCTGGGGCCTCGGTTATTCACTCGTCAACCTGGAGGTCCCGGCCTTCGGCCTTCGCGGACGGATCTTCGTGCTGCCGGTGCCGATCGACGAGGAGCAGATCCACCTCCGTCTGGCCTGCATGACGAGCCACCCTTCGACGGCCGCGAGCTACGTCCTGCGCGAGATCGTCGCACGCGCCTTCTGGGCCGAGGTCGAAGAGGACATCCCCGTCTGGACCCGCAAGCGTTACCTGCCGACGCCGGCGCTGGCGCCGGGCGACGGCCCGGTCGCGCTCTACCGCCGCTGGGCGGAGCAGTTCTACCCGGCCGCCTGAGCCGATCGCGCCGTGCTGCGGGCGCACACTCGGCGCGGCCGCTTCGGGTATTTTCCTGTGCGTCGGGCCTCGCTAGCTTTCGGTCATGTTCCTGAACCTCTTCGACGGTCTGCCCTTCTACCTGCTCTGGCCCGCGCTCGCCGCGGTGGGAGTCGGTTGGTACCTGCTGATCTGTGGTGGCCTCTATCTGCTGCTGCATCGCTCGTCGCTGGCGTCGCGCGCGCGTCGTTGGAAGACCCAGCTCCAGCCGACGCGTCCCGATCAGGTGAGGGGCGAGATTCGCGATGGCGTGCTCTCGATGTCGATGGTGATGGGGTCGATCGCGATCTCCTTCTGGTGCTCCTATCAGGGCTACAACATGCTCTATGCCTCGGTCGATGCCTATCCGCTCTGGTATATCCCTGTCAGCATCTTCGGCGTCTTTCTCGTGATGGAGATCTTCGAGTGGACCTTCCATTGGGCGTGTCATCGAAACGACCTGCTCTGGAAGGTGCACAAGCACCACCATCGCTATGCGAATCCGACGCCCTTCGGTGTGATGGCGGATCAGCCGGTCGACATGTTCATCAAGTCGTCGCCGATCCTCTGGATCCCGTTCCTGTTCCCGATCTGGGACGTCGCTCTGATCGGCACCTTCGCGACGATGAACTTCCTCTACGGCACCTATCTGCACGCGGGCTTCGATCCGCCTTGGATGCCGTCGCCGCATAGTCGTTTCCTCGTCTCCGCGTGGCATCACAACGAGCACCACGCCGGCAGCCTCGACCACAACTACGGCTTCTTCACGGGCTTCATGGACCTGCTCTTCGGCACTCGACTCACGCCGTCGGACAAGGCCGCCAAGCGCCCCAACTATCGCTGTCCGGCCTGTCGCGACGAAGATGCCGTTGCGGCGACGAGCTGAAGCGAGTCGACTCGAAGCGATTCCGCCCCGGTGTCCCCGCCCGCTCGGCGAGGATGTGACTTATCGCTCGCGGAACCGATTGTCTCTACGACGGCCCTCACGCGTCGGATTCTGATCCATCGAAACTGCAGGAGGTGGGACGTTGTCGATACAGGCTGCCCATGAGACGCGCTTCCCGGCCGGTCGATCCGTTCGGCTCGCGGTCGCGCTCGGACCGTTCGTGATCGGCCTCGCGTTCGGACTCGTCGTGCCCGCGTCGGCCTCGCCCGGTGAGAGCAGGGCGGAATCGGCGAATGAAGCCGGGGTTCAGCTCGAAACGATCGAGCGCGATTCCGCCCCGATCCGGCTGGCGCAGGCGAGCGATCCGGTCGACGAGAGCGGCCGCAGCCGACGTCTCGAGCCCCGCTACCAACCGCGCGAGCCGGAGCCGAAGAGCTGGTACAACAGCGACTACATCTTCGGCATTACGCGTAGCGTGGCGGACTCGACGATCGCGCCCGCCGGCAAGGTCCCGCTCTTCGTGCTGACCGTGCCGCTCGATCTCGCGTTCCTTCCCTTCTCGGTGATCGGAGGCATGTTCGGATGACGCCACACTCGATTTCTTGCTTACGGAGTCGGCTCCGACCCGGGCGGAGCGTGGCGCGAAGGCTCGCCCTGGTCGCCCTGGTCGTCTCGGCCGCGGCGGCGATCGGCTGTGCGCCGCGAGCGATGCGCGGCGGCGAAGGGACGGCGAATCCCGATCTCGATCGTCCGGCGATGAGCGTGAAGCTCGATCGCGAGGACATCAACTATCTCGTGGCCGACTATCTGAAGACGCTCGAGGCCTCGCGTTTCTGGCTGAACGAGGTCGAGCAGTCGGGTGATCGACCGCTGATGGCGATTTGGCCGATCCAGAATGCGACCTCGCAGCACATCGACGACCAGCTCTTCACGCTGCTCTCTTCGATCGAAACGGCGCTCGTCAATACGGGAGACGTCCGCGTCGTCGACCGGGCCGCGCAGGACGCACTCGTGCGCGAGATCGGGATCCAGAACTCGCCGGCCTACGATCCCGCGACCGCCCAGGAGATGGGACGCCAGCTCGGTGTGCAGTATTTCGTGACGGGCAAGATCACTTCGGTCGACGAGAAGCTCAACAAGCGCAAGCGCGTTCAGTACAGCCTCTTCCTGCAGGTCGTCGAGGTGGCAACGGGGCTGATCGAGTTCCAGAACGAAGTCACGCGCACGAAGGCGCTCGAGGGCTGACGCGCAGGAGGCGCCCGGCCTTGCCCACGCTTCGCGCCCGAAGACGCGCCCGCGGCGGCGGCCCGGACCGGTCCGATCGCTGCGAGGGCCGGCCCCGTCTGCGGTCGATCGCATTGGCGCAGGTCGGGATGCTCTTGCTCGGGGCGTTCGCCCTCGGTGGCTGCGCGACGTACTCGGAGCGGCTGGCGTCGATTCGGCTCGAGGCGGATCGAGGCGAGTACGAAGCCGCCGCGGCCTCGGTGAGCGCGCTGCTCGGCGTCGATACCGTCGACGAGCTGCCCGATAACTGGAAGGGCAGTCGCCCGGTCGCCGCGCTCGAACGCGGCGTCCTGCTGCAGGCGAGTGAGGAGTTCGCGGCGAGCGCGCGCGACCTGAGCGGCGCCGAGACCGAGCTCGAGCTGCTCGATCTGAAGACCGATACGGCCGGCCAGATCGGGAAATACGTCTACAGCGATGCTGCTCAGGACTACGAGGCATCCCCGACCGAACGGCTCGCGCTGAACGCGATCAACATGCTCAACTATCTCGCGCTCGGCGATCTGTCGGGTGCGGCGGTCGAGGGTCGCCGCTTCACCAACATGCGCGACTATCTCGATTCGATCGACCTGCCCGCGACGGGGACGTTCGGCGCCTATCTGGCCGGCTTCACGTTCGAGCATTCCGGCGAAGGCGACCGGGCGCTCCGCTACTACGAGGAGGCACTCGAGGGCGGATCGCTCGAATCGCTCATGGCCCCGGTCGCGCGGCTCGCCCGGGTCAATCCCTATCGCGGGCCGCGCCTGCGCGAGCTGCTCGCGCGAGCGACATCGGCCGAGGCGGCGCGCGCTGAGCGCCCGGCCGAGCTGCTCGTCGTCTTCGCGCTCGGTCGGGTGCCCTTTCGCGTACCGGAGCGGATTCCGATCGGCGCCGCGGTCGGGATCGCGGCCGACTGGATCACTGGAAATCCGAAGATCCTCGAGCGATCACTGCTCAAGGTCGTGGCCTATCCGGAGCTCGTGGAGTCCGGCACGCGGGCGGGCAACCCGAGCCTGCGCGTCGACGGCGATCCCGTGTCGGTCGAGCTCGTGAGCGATCTCTCGGCGGATATCCGTCGCGAATATGCACGCATCAAGCCGCGAATCCTCGGCGCCGCGATCACGCGGATGATCGCGCGGGCTCTGGTGGCAGAGGGAACGCGCGCCAGCGTTCGGGAAGCCGCCGACGCGAGCCCGATCGTCGGTCTACTCGCCGCCCTGGCCGCCGAGGGCTCCCTCGTCGTTCTCGATCAGCCGGACACGCGCAGCTGGACCTTTCTGCCGGCGGCGATCGCGATCGCACGCGTTCCCGTCGAGGCGGGGCGACACCAGGTCGAGATCGAGATCGGCGGCGTCGGTGAGTCCCGGAGCCTGTCGATCGACGTGCCCGACCGCGGCTTCTCGACGGTCGTCGTGACGGTGCCGCGTTGACGCCACGGTTGCGGCCGGCACCCCGCCGTCGGACCGACGTGCATGCCGAATCGGATCAGGCGCCGGGACGGTCGACGCAGAGCACCTCGCGTTCGTAGTCGCGCAGGCAGTCGAAGCGCGCCCACTCGGCCTCTGCGACGGCCTCGCGCGACGGCAGTGGCGCGGCTTGCGTATCCGCCAGCAGTCGCGCGAGGAAGCGCTCGAGCGCGCGCCGCGGATCGGTTTCGCCCGGCGAGAGGGGACGCGGATCGAATCGATCGCTCGGCAGGCGGACGATTCGCGCGTGTGTGTCCTCGACAGCGCGCCAGTTGAGGACGAGGTCGACCAGCACGACCGGCCTCGGTCCGAGGTCACCGATGACGGCGACGGAGATCGCTTCGATCCGCCCGGTCGCCAGGCTCAGGCGCTCGCCGCTCGGGCGCTCGATCTCGAGCGTCTCGCCCTCGACGTCGTATGCGGTCGGACGCGCCTCGACGACCTTGGCATCGGCGAAGCGAGCCGTGATCGATCGCGCGGAAGAGCCCACCAGATCCGCGAGCGGCGTGGGATCGATCTCGGGCTCGAAGTCGATCGCGATCGATCGGTCCTCGGGCTCCGCTTCAGCGATGCGCGCCGCTTCTCGTTCCTTCTCGGTCTCACGGCCGACGCCGGCTGGCGGCGTGACGCCGGCGCTCTGCAGCTCGGCGACGAGCTCTTCGAGCTTGCCGCGCTTGACCGGATGCAGCTCGGGGCTCTCGAGCGCGCGTTCTGCTGCGGCGAGCGCGGAAGGTGGATCGAGCTCACGAGCGACGTCGAGCGCCTGGAGTGCGATCGCGGGCGTCGTCGAGGCGTTATCGGCGTCGACGATATGGCGGAGCAGCCGTTTCACGAAGCTCGGATCCTCGTGCTCGCGCAGGACGGGCAGCAATCGGATCAACAGCGTTGCATCGCACAAGGCATCGGGCACGGCGTAGGTGAGCTCGCACCATCGACTCGCAGCCAGCTCGAGCTGCCCCTGCGCCACGTCCTCGTGGAGACAGACCTGCATCGCGTCGACCGCGATCCGTTCCTGCTCCATCGCCCGCGCCGCTTCCCAGAGCGCGAAGGCGATCTCGCTGTCGTCGGGTGACGCGACGAACGCCTCCTCGAGCAGCTTCCAGGCCGCGAACGCGTTGCCCGCAACGCGCAGGTCGGTCGCCTCGACGACGATCGGGTTGGCCACGAAATGGGTGACCTTGGCCTCGAGGACCGGATCGAGATAGCGCTCTTCGAGCTTCGCGACCCGGAGTGCGCCGAGAACGGCGGCTCCGAACAGGAAGCCGCCGATATGCGCCTCGTAGGCGACCCCGGACGACATGCCCGTGGAGCGGTCCCACCAGGTCTGGAAGAGCTCGTTCGCCAGCCAGAGGGGCAGCATCAGCCAGGCCTTCGCCTCGAACGTGCCCCAGAAGGGTCGAAATCCAACGAGGAAGAAGTAGGCGAATTTGATCCGGGAGCGCCCGAAGCGAATCAGGAACGCGCCCATCGTTCCTGCGATCGCACCCGAGGCGCCGATCAGGGGGATGTCGGGATCGCTCGCGAAGAAGCCGTAGAACGCCGCGGAGAAGGCGCCTGCGGCCAGGAAGAAGGCCGCGAAGCCGGGACGTCCGAGCCGATCCTCGATCGCCGGTCCCGCCAGCCAGAACATGAACAGGTTGCCGAGCAGATGGATCCAGCCGCCGTGCATGAAGATGCTCGTCAGCAGGCCGAGATCGAAGCCGTCTCTCGGCACATAGCCGAAGCGGACGAAGGGATGTGTCTGGCCGGCGAGGCTGGCGGGTGTGTCGAGCCCGAGTCCGTAGGCCGTGAGGCGGTCGAGCTCCGCCTGCTGGGCGGCGATCTCTTCGTCTGTGCTGCCACTCCATTCGTTGCGCGAGAAATCCCGGAGCAGCTCGAGGTACGTCGATCGCTCGTTCGGCATGACGTCGTAGGCGACGATCGTCTCGACCTCGGACACGGCGTCCAGATGCGCGTGATCGCGCCAGTAGTTGGCGGCCTGCTGCAGATAGTCGTCACGGCTGGCGAGCGCGCCGTCCTCTTCGTCGGGCGTCGCGAGGAATGCAGTCAGGCAGAGCAGCATCAGGGCGAGGCTCACCCAGGGCCAGCGACGCACGCTGCTCTGATCGTGCCGGATCGGGAGGATCATGCGACGCCGATCTCAGTTCTGCTGACGGAAGATCGGGAGTCCGGCCTCGGTCGCGATGTAGACCTTCTCGATCTTGGGATTCTCGGCAACCGATTGGATCCAGAGGTATTGCAGGTAGCGATCGGTCAGCTTTTCCTGGACCTCGGCCATCGCGAGCGCAGCCCCCTCGGCGCGCGTGCGTTCGATCTCGCGATTGAGCTTGGCCTGCTCCAGCTCGAATTGCTTCTGCTCCGCACGTTGTTTCTGGGCCAGCTTCTTCTCGACCGCCTTCTGGAAGGCGACAGGGGGCACGATGTCGCGGATCAAGACCTCCTCGATCCGGATCCCGCGCGTCTCCATCCGCGCGACCATGCCGGTCTTGATCGCCGAGGAGATCTGGGCGCGCTTCTCCTGGTTGTAGAAATCCTCGACCTTGAAGCCGCCCGCCGCTTCGCGCGTCTGACTTCGCAGCGTCGGCACCAGCAGCGTCTCGAGCGGATTGCCGGTCACACCGGCGCGCAGCTCGGCGACATGCGGCGAATCGAGATGGACGAAGACCGATACGTCGAGTCCGACGAGCATCTCGTCCGCCGTCGGTACCTGCATCGTCTCCTTCATCTCGACCGTCTTGACGTTGTAGATCGAGATCGTTCGCAGGAGCGGAAACGATAGGTAGAGGCCGGGCTCCGCGAGCTCCTCCGGGTCGATGTCACCGAAGGACGTGACGACGCCGACCTCGCCGTCCTCGACGATGCGCGGACAGCCGGTCGAGGTGGCGAGCAGCAGGCAGGCCAGCATCGAGAAGGAACGAAGACGCATGGGGACCCTTTCTCGCGGCTCGGCGCGCCGGGGGGCGGCACGTCGAAGCGCACGACGATCGAACGAGACGCGTTCGTCCCCGGAGCGGCGTGACCCGGGCGTGGCTTGAGCCCGTCCGTCGTGCCCGGCCATCCGCTTGTCTCGCCCCGTGGGGTATGAATCGATCCGGATCGGCTTCTTCGGGGTGGCGGAGGAAGGGCCCGCCCGCCGTCACTCGATCCGGGCGCGTTCCGGATTTCCGTGTTACCGCAGGGGCGGCCCGTGTGGCCACCGAGGAGGTCGAGTCGAGATGGTCGAGGCGCGAGCCGCGGAGAAGATCCGATCGGCGAACGATCGGGAGCTGTACGAATCGTTGCTCGCCGACCGGACGGTCAGGCGTGTCAACGAGGAGATCGAGCGGCGCGAGGCGGAGGGACCGCTCGGAATCCGTCGCCGCCTGCTCGCGACCTCCGTCCGCCTGTCGGAACGCATGGCCCCGGACGTCCACCGGCACGCCGATGCCTGCGGTGAGGCCCTCGGCCTCGACATCCCGCTCGAGACGTACGTGTTCTCGAGCCCCCAATTCAATGCCGCCTGCTTCAAGCCCGAGGACGGACGCCTCTTCGTGATGTTCTCGTCGAGTCTGCTCGAAGCGTTCGACGCGGCCGAGCTTCGCTTCGTGATGGGGCACGAGCTGGGCCACTACGTCTACGGTCACCACGATATTCCCGTCGGCTACGTCCTGCGCGGCGCGAAGCCGCCGCCGCGCCTCGCGATCGAGCTCTTCACCTGGTCGCGCTATGCGGAGATCTCGGCCGATCGCGCGGGTGCCTATTGCGCTCGCGACATCACGGCCGTCTCGCGTGCGCTCTTCAAGCTGGCGTCCGGGCTGTCGGGCAAGACGATCGAGTTCCACCTCGACGATTTCCTCGAGCAGGTCGACGAGCTTCAGCTCGAGGACGCAGAGCCCGGGCAGGGCGCGCCCAAGGAGGATTGGTTCTCGACGCATCCCTTCAGTCCGCTGCGCGTCAAGGCGCTCGGTCTCTTCGATCGCTCCGAGCTGATGAGTGAGGGAGGCCTATCGGCCGCCGATCTCGAGGTCGCGGTCCAGCGTGTGATGAGCCTGATGGAGGCGAGCTATCTCGAGGGCAAGACCGAGGGTGCCGAGGCGATGCGACGACTGCTCTTCGCGGGCGCATTGACGGTCGCGAATGCGGACGGAGGGGTGAGCGAGCAGGAGATCGCCGTCTTCGAGAAGTTCTTCGGCCCATCGAGCTTCGACGAGAAGCTCGACCTCGAGGCGCTCGAACGCGATCTCGAGAGCCGTGCGAAGCAGGTGCGCGAGCTGGCCACGACGCCGCAGGCGATGCAGGTGATGCGCGATCTCTGCATCGTCTCGCGCGCCGAGGGCCACACGACGGAGGCCGAGCGGATCGTCCTCGAGCGGATCGCCCTTCAGCTGGGCATCGCGCGCTCGTTCATCTGCCAGACGATGGAGGGCGATCTCGATCCCGACTAGGCCCGACCGAGGATCGGCGGTCCGGCGCCGCGCGGGCCATCGTGGCTCCTGCTGCCATCGCTGCGCCCGATCCGAGTCGGCGAGCATCGGCGAAGCCCGGGTCGCGTGCGTCGAGCGCTTCGATCAGGGCATCGTAGGCCTCGCGCGCTTCGGCGAGGTGCGCAGGATCGAAATCTGCCGGATCGACTGGCTTTCGTTTCTGGATCGTGCCCGACGTGATGTTGCTCGAGCCATCGCCGTTCGCCCAGCCTCCCGTGCGTCGGTGGACCTCGTAGTCGGTCGTGAGCGGATCGTTCAGATCGAGGAACGCGCTCATGCGCGCGAGTGCACGATCGGAATCGTCCGTGAGCGATTCATAGGTCGTCGCCATCAGGGGGACCGAGCGCGGGATCGCGTCGACCGTTCGTGCGATCTGGCGCAGCCGCATGGGGTAGTACTGCTCGGATCGATGTCCCTTCCAATTCGGGCGA
This sequence comes from Myxococcota bacterium, assembly GCA_965223565.1. Lineage (GTDB taxonomy): Bacteria > Myxococcota_A > UBA9160 > UBA9160 > UBA4427 > UBA4427. Next base: position 942,063 of record CBDCWV010000018.1, read on the forward strand.
TTGGTGAAGATCCAGTCGAGGCTCTTCATGCAGCCGAGCGGCTCGCGGATCAGCACGATCACGTGGAGGTCGATCCATCGGGCGAGGGCGGCGACATCGGGCAGCAGATCGTCGTGCAGGATCTTGTCCGCCAGGTAGCGGTAGCCGCTCGGCCAGATTCGACGGTGGCGAAAGAGCTGATACGACAGACGAGAGAGCGCCCGCGGCTCGTCGTAGGTCACATAGGCTTCGCCGAGTCCGAGGATCTCGGAGCTCGTCGTCAGCACGTTCGTTAGCATCGACGAGCCCGAACGCATGCTCCCGAGCACCATCAGCAACGACTGCTTCTCGGCCGAACGCTGGAGCGTGGGCGCCAGCACGGAGTAGATCAGCTTGTGGGGAATCTTGCTCATCGGCGAGTCCTGGATCGGCGGATGCGGGACCGCTCTGTAGTGGAAACGAGGAGCTGAAGGAGCGTGTCCAGGGTCGGCCCGTGCGCTCGATGCCCTCTTCCGGGTGAGCCTCAGGGTAAGCCAGACGGGTCGTATGGGACAATTCGCGCGCGGGTCGGGCCTGAGTGATCGTATCGGCGCGGGCCGTCGCGAAGAGCGCGAGCCCCGCCCGAATCGGAGCGTAGATGCCCCTTCCGAGTCACGTCGATCCCGCGCTCGCGGTCGATTTCGATTTCCGCCAGGCACCGATCATCCGGCGGGATCCGTGGACGTACTTCCATGAGCTCGCGAATACGCAGCCGCCGATCTTCTACTCGACGGCGCTCGGCGGCTTCTGGGTGCTCAACCGGCCCGAGATCCTCGCCGAGGCATGGACCCGTCACGATCTCTTCGGAACCGAGGAGAGCGTGAGCATTCCCAAGATCGAGGAGCCCTTCCGGCTGATCCCGATGAACGTCGACCCCCCTCGCCATCGGGCCTATCAGCAGATCCTGACGCGTGAGATGTTCGCGCCGCGGATCGTCGATGCACTGTCGGAGGATTTTCGTGCGTTGACGCGCGCACGACTCGATGCGTTGGCGCCGAGGGGACGAGCCGATTTCAATGCCGACTACGCTTACATCCTGCCGGTCGAGATCTTCTTCGAGATGCTGGGTGTGCCGATCGAGCGGCGGCGCGAGTTCGAGGACCCGGTCGAACGCGTCTTTCGGGGCACGACGCCGGATGGCATCACGGCGGCGATCGCGGAGGTCGCCGGCATGCTCGACGACTGGATCGACGAGGCGCTCCGCGACCGCTACGGGGATCACGGAGCCCATCTGCTCCGTGCGATGATGCGGGCGGAGATCGACGGCGAGCCGCTCTCGAAGGCCGAGCTCTCCAGCATCGCGACGATGCTGCTCTTGGGCGGGCTCGATACCGTCACGTCGGCGACGCTGCACCACCTGCATTTCCTCGCGACCCATCCGGATGCGCGGGATCGGCTCCTGGCCGAGCCGTCGCTCATGCCGAATGCCGTCGAGGAGCTACTGCGGCGTTTCGGCGTTGCCAATCTGGGCCGTACGGTCCGGCAGGATCTCGAGTTCCACGGCGTCGAGATGAAGCGCGGCGAGATGGTCATGATGTCGACGACCCTGGCGGGTCTCTCCGAAACGGCCTTCCCCGATGCGCTCCGGGTCGACTTCACCCGGTCACGACTGAAAGCGAAATCGCTCGCTTTCGGAAGAGGCGTGCACATGTGTAGTGGCCACGCCCTCGCGCGTCGCGAGCTGCTGATCACGCTCGAAGAGGTCCTGCCGCGCTTACCCGATCTCCGACTCGCCGGAGATGCCGACATCTTCTACGCGTCGGGGGGCACGTTGGCGATCGCGAGCCCTCTGCCGCTCGAATGGGACGTCGCCTGAGCGGTCGGTCTCCTCGTGATTCCGAATCCGCGCGTGCGGTCGGCGCTCGAGGTTCCTTCGCAGGACCCCCAATCAGACCGAAGGCCGGGCTGCGTTCGGCGAAAGAACGATCGCGTCGTTTCGCAGGACCGATCGATCGTTAGTCTGTCACCCCGGCATGGACGCCGCCGACGGGTCCGTTCGGGCTCTGGCGGCGGACGCATTCTCTTGGGGGGGAAACGGAGATGGTCTCGAATCGACAGGTCGTGCTCGCACGCCGGCCCGTGGGCATGGTCTCGGCGGATTGCTTCGAGCCGGCGGTGGCGCCGATTCCCGAGCCGGCGAATGGTCAGGCACTCGTGCGTGTCCTCTATGTGGCGATCGATCCGGGAATTCGCAGCTGGATCGATGCGCGTGGCGCGGGCTACCTGCCGGCGGTCGAGATCGGCGAGCCCGTTCGGGCTGCTGGAATCGGTCGGGTGATCTCCTCGAGGTCGGAGACGCATCCGGTCGGTGCCCTGGTGACGGCCCTCACGGGCTGGCAGGAATACGCGCTCGTCGGCTCGGATCTCTCGGATCTGCCCCGCCTCGGCAGCACGCTGCCCGACGGCGTCGATCCCGTCGCGGCGGTCTCGGTCTTCGGCCAGGCGGCCAATACGGCCTACGCCGGGATCGAACGCGTGGCGCAGCCCGAGCCAGGCGAGACCCTGCTCGTCTCGGCCGCTGCCTCGGCGGTCGGCTCCCTGGCCGGCCAGATCGCACGAATTCGCGGCGCGCGTGTGATCGGGACTGCGGGCTCCGAAGAGAAATGTCGCTGGGTCGTCGACGAGCTGGGCTTCGACGCGTGTATCGACTACAAGCGAGAAGATCTGGCGGCACGACTCAAGGAGCTCTGTCCCAAGGGCGTCGAGGTCTTCTTCGACAACGTCGGTGGCGAGCTGCTCGACACGGTGCTGCGTCGGATGGCGCACGGCGGTCGAGTGATTCTGTGCGGCTCGCTCGCGACCGACAACGGAACCTCGGCCTATCGCCTGCGCTACTACGATCGCTTGATGAGTCGTCGGGCGAGCATGATGGGCTTCAACGTCATGGACCACTGGGACCTCTTTCCCGAGTCGCTGAAGCGTGTGAGCGAATGGGTCGAAGGCGGTCGCGTGAAGTACCGGACGCATGTGCTCGAGGGCCTCGATGCGTGTCCCGAGGCGATCATGCGGCTCTATCGGGGCGATCATCTCGGCAAGCTCGTCGTGCAGATCGGAGCCGACGCGACCTAGCATCGAATTCACGCGCTCGTGACGTGAGTTGCGTCCGACTTGCCAGCCCGCCGCGGGTTTCGAAGGGGTTCCTGCCGGGACCGATCCGCCGCGGCGCGAATCCGGTTCAGGCGCGAATGGATCCACCCGATCTCTTCCGGACGGTTCCTCGGATGTCGACGTGGTCGTCTCCGAACGTTTCCGGGAGAGGCGCGCCTTGGATGTGAATCAGCAGCTGGAAGCGCTGGCCGCCCTCGGCGCGCTCGCGGCCTGTCTCCTGCTTCAGTCCCGAGTGGGACGGCACGTCTTTCGGTCGCCTGTCCATTGGTCGCACTATCTACGCGAGTGCGGACGCGCGATCCTCTGCGGCGGATTCGTCGCGTTCGGCGCGCTCTGGGTCTCCGAGTGGCTGCCGCGCCCGGTAGCGAGCGAGCCGGGACCCGGCTGGCCAACCGCCTTCGCGGACCCGATCGCATTCGGTTGCATCGGGGGCACGCTGTTGCTGCTCTGCTGCGAGCGTGCGCGCTGGGTCGGGCATCAGCCGGCCACGATCCTGGCTGCGCTCGTCGTCTGGCTCCTGCTCGCGGATGCGAGCCGCTCGGACGCTGCGGGACTTCCCGTCGCGCCGCTCGGTCTCGGGTCGGCCGTGCTCTACCGCGTCGCCCTGGGCGGCGCGCGGCGAGCGCGACAGCTCACGCGCGCTCGCCAGTCGGCGCTCGATGCGACCGGTGACGGTGTGCTCGTCGTGAACACCGACGGTCGGCTCGTCGACGCGAACGAGGTCGGTCGCGAGGCTTTCCGAGAGCTGGCGGGTCGAGATCGGGAGCGCGCGAAGCCCGCAGGTCGCAAGGGGCGACGGGCCGGGAATCTGGGGGCGCTGAGGCTTCCGGAGCGTGTTTGCGCCTTGCTAATGCGCCCGGAGGCCAAGCATTTCAGCTTGCGGAATGTCTCGGACGACGTCTACGAGGTCTGGCTCGGCCGCGCGGACCAGACGAGGGCCCGCAGTGGCTATCGCGCGCTGATCGTGCGCGACGTGAGCGATCAGCGCCGGGACGAGAAGCGGTTGCTCCGTCTCGCCCACTACGACAGTCTGACGGGCCTCGCGAATCGTCGCCTCTTCGTCGAGCAGCTGGAGCGTGCCCTCGACGACGTCCAGAATCGAGCGGCGGGCGTGGCACTCCTCTACATCGATCTCGACCGCTTCAAGGAGATCAACGACACGCTCGGGCACGGAGCTGGCGACGAGCTACTCCGAGTCCTCGCGGGTCGCTTCCAGGAGCATCTCGCCGCCGCCTACCCGCCGCGACTACGTGGCCCCCGCTCCGCTTCCGTCGCTCGCCTCGGCGGCGACGAGTTCGCGGTGATCGTACCCGAGCCGGAGAGCCTGAAGGCGATCGAGGAGCTGGCCCGTCGCCTGCTCTCGGCGATCGCGGAGCCCGTCTCGCTGAACCAGCGCGACATCGCCGGCTCCGGGAGTATCGGAATCGCGCTCTATCCCACCGATGGCCGCGACGTCGAGACGCTCGTCAAGCATGCGGACTCGGCACTCTACGGCGCGAAGCGGCTCGGTCGCAATCGGTTCGAGCGCTATCAGCCCGAATTCAGTCGTGAGGCGGATCGCAATCGGGCGATCGAGCAGGAGCTCCGCGGCGCGATCGAGCGCGGCGAGCTCGAGCTCCACTATCAACCGAAGATCGACGTCTCGACGAATACCGTCGGCGGCTTCGAGGCTCTGCTGCGCTGGAACAGTCGCGAGCTCGGGCCGGTCGGGCCCGAGGAGTTCATTCCGATCGCCGAGGAGCGGGGTCTGATCGCCCGGATCGGGGCCTGGTGTCTCGACGAAGCCTGCCGTCAACAGCGGGCCTGGCTCGACGACGGGCTCGAAGCGGTGACCGTCGCCGTCAATGTCTCGAGCGCTCAGTTCATCGGCTCGAATCTGCAGGATCTCGTGAGCCGCGCGATCGAGCGGAACGACCTCGATCCGAAGCTGATCGAGATCGAATTGACCGAGCGGCTGCTGCTCGAAGACAGTGAGCAGACCTCGAAATGCCTCGCCGACCTGCAGGCGGTCGGGGTTGCGATTGCGCTGGACGATTTCGGGACGGGCTATTCGGCACTCACCTACCTGAATCGGTTCCCGTTGAACGTCGTCAAGATGGATCGGGGGCTGCTCCAGAACATCGAGACCAGCGACTCGGCCGCCGGCATCAGCGCGGCGGTCATCGCGATGTGTCATTCGCTCGGGCTCGAGGTCGTCGCGGAGGGCGTCGATTCCGAGGGGCAGCTCGACATGCTGCGCGAGATGGACTGCGACCTGATCCAGGGCTTCCTCTTCTCGCCGGCGCTCCGGGCCGCAGACGTCACGCGGATGCTCGGAGGGCGTGGCATGCCTCGGCCCGTGCTCGAGCCCAAGCCGTCGATTCCACCGGCGGTCGTGCCGGTGGCCGAACACGGCTCCCTCGACGTCGAAGTCTCGGAGTGGGCCGAGGAGGGAATCGAGTCCGCGCCGGCTGGTACGGCGCGGCCGCGTGCTCTGCTCGTCGACGCGACTGGCTCACTCGATCCGGTCGTCGCGCGGCTGCGGCATCTCGGTGTGGACGTCGTCGACGTCACGCAGGCAGCCGCATCCGGTCGCTTCGTCCCGGGTGACGCGGCGGAGAGCCACTTCGTTCTGGCAGCTGTCGAGGGCAATATGGAGCTGGCTGCGCGCGTCGTCGACATAGCGGGTTGCCCCGCAGACGCAGCCCGGCCGGGTCTGCTCGTCGTCGGCGAGGAGCCGGACGCGGTGCGGCGCCGTGCGATTCGCGAGGCGGGGGCGACGACCGTGCTCTGGGCACCCTTCGACGACAGCGAGCTCCGCTTCGTCGTGCGCAGCTTCCTGCCGAGTTCGCTCGAGAATCCGCCAAACGACCCCAGCCAGACGCGGAACGACGCGCGCATACCGATGGACGCGATGGCCTGGATCCGATTCCGCTCACGTCGGGACGTCGGCGTGCTGTCGAGCCTGTCGCGGCGAGGTGCGTTCATCGAGATGGCCGACCCGCTACAGGAAGGGACGTCCTGCAAGCTCGAATTCGATCTGCCCTCGGGCCGGATCTCGACGTTCGCGAAAGTGATCTATCGGGAGAGCGACGAAGGGGGCGAGTCGGGCATCCTCGCCAGCGGCATCGGCGTCGCCTTCTACGGACTCGACCCGGCCAGCGACTTCACGATCGGCGAGCTGATCGAGGCGAGCGCCGATCGCTTTCGACCCTGAGGCTCGAGCTCGGGGCGAGCGAGGCGAACCGGGCGGCGGATCGCAGAACGATCCACCACCCGACCTCACCAGGCCCCTGAGACGGTCGGTTCGAATGCGCGGACTACTGCTGCGCCGGATCGTGCAGCAGGTCGACGACCTTCATGGTCTGCGAGAACCGGCTGGTATTGCCGAAGATCACCTTGCCGACCCCGGGATACAGCCACTCCGTCCGGAACGTGTCCCCACCGAAATAGAACGGGATCCAGTTCTTGCCGGTCGGGTAGGATCGATCGTCGTTCGGGTCGCCGAGAATCCCGCGCACCTTCGTCTGGGACATGCCGATCTCCACCCGCGCCAGTGGTGAGCTCGCCGGCACGGCGGCCGCGCCCGGCGGAATCGTGCTGGCCGACGAGGTGTCGCTCGAGGTGCCCGAATCCCCTCCGCTCGAAGCTCCGTTCTCGGAGGCGCAGCCGCCGAGTGCGAAGATCAGGCCGACCGTCAGGCAGACGATTGCAATCCGGATACTTTTCATTCCCCTCCCCTCTCTCTCTTCATGCTGCACGAAGCTCGTTCTCCTCTGCGATTCGAGCGAGATCGTATCGAATTCTGACCGGAAAAGCGGTCGCGCGAGAATCGGGTCGGCTCGACCGCGATATGCTGTCGCTATGCGGCCACGCGAATCACTCGCGTGGCCCACGGTCCCACGGAGGTATCCAGTGGAGCGATTCTCGCGGTCGGAGGTCGAGGAGGCGTATCGGAATTTCGTCGCGGTCGGGGACTCCGGAGACTGGAGCGCCTGGGCAGATCTGCACAGCGAGGACGGCATCTGGATCGAGCATCACCTCGGAACCTTCGAGGGGCGGGAGGCCATCCGCAAGGCGATCCTCGAGGTCATGGAGCCGGTGCCGATGATGACCTTTCCGGTCGCGTGGCACGTGATCGAGGGAGCTCGCGTCGTCTACTACCCATGGCAGGTGATGCCAGATCCGACGGGTGGCGACGAGGTCTACCGGTTCGGGTGCGTCACGATCCTCGAGTACGCGGGCGACGGGCTCTTCTCGCTCCAGGAAGATCTCTACAACCCACGCGAGGCCGACGAAGTCATGAAGCGCTGGATCTCTGCCGGCGGCCGACTCGCCGGCTGAGCGCCACGTGCGGCCCGCTCGCACCCGGTCCCGGCGCGAGCGGGCCGCTTCGGCGCGCCGTCAGAAGCGGAAGAACACGCCGGCGCCGACCGAGAGGTAGTCGAGGTCTTCGACGTCGCCCGTCGGCAGGACGTAGCTGGTGTCGACGCTGACGCCGACATGCGGGTTGATGTAGAAGTCGACGCCGCCGCCGAAGCGCGCCGCGAAATCGGTATCCGTGCGCTGGAAGCGTGTTCCGGGATCCTCGGATTTCGCGTTCAGAAAGCCCATCCCGGCTGCCAGATAGGGCTGGACCTGGCCGGTCGCCAGGAAGCCCTTGATCTCGCCGGTGAGCGCCTGCGTGCGCGTCTCCGCGATCTCTTCCCCTGCGACCGAGGTCTCGAAGTCGTGCATCCACTCGTAGTGCGCTTCGAGCGCGATGCGCGGCGTCACCCGCACGCCTGCGCGAGCCGCCAGGCCGACGCTGGGATCGACCTCGACGTCATCCACCCCGGGCACCTCCGCCAGCTCGTCCTCGAGCCGGGTCGTGAAGCCGCCGACGAGCCCTCCGCCTGCGTAGAAGCCCGGGCGATCGAACGCCTGACGTTCGTAGCGCGCGCCCGGCCAGCGGTGATCGGCTTGGGCCATCCCCGCCACGAAGCTCGAGGCCAGCAACAGTGCGACTACCGATCCGATTCGCGTCGCGCGATCTCCCATCGATCGCGGGATCCTCGCGCGGGCGGGCTTCGGCAGTCTCTTCGTCGGGCTCGGTCGTCGATTCGTCCATTCGATCGCCATCCTGCTCTCCTCCTGCTCCGGCGGTTCGTAGAGAACGCCTGGCATGAGAGAGAGACCGGTCGGAATCGGATCGGGTGCGGAGAATCCGCGTCAGTGCCGATCGGGCGCGCCTCGCGAAAAAGAGCCGGAACCCATCGGGCCCCGATCGGCACGCATTCCTTTCGGGCGAAATCTTTTCAGCTGGCGCGATCGCTTCTACAATGGCGCCAGCCGACGAGCAAAGGGGGGTGGAGCGTGGCTGGAAAATTCGAAACCTATACGGACAAGGGTGGGAAGTATCGATTCCGGCTCAAGGCGCCCAATGGCGAGATCATTCTCTCGAGCCAGGGCTACGCGTCCCGCTCGGGTCTGCGGAACGGAATCGAATCCGTCCGGAAGAACTGCAAGCGCAAGGCCTGCTTCGAAGAGAAGAAGACGGCCGCGGGCCATCGCTTCAACCTCGTCGCGAGCAATGGGCGCGTCGTCGGGACGAGCGAGACCTACAAGTCGCCGAGGGCCTGTGCGAACGGAATCGATTCCGTTCGAAAGAACGCGCCACGCGCCCCGATTACACGGGTCTAGCCGAGGGCGACAAGACGCGCTGATCCGCGGTGCTCGGCGTTCCGGCCGTGCGCCGCGTCGCGCGCTTTGCCCGTCATCTCGCGCGGTATTCGCGGGGCAGAGGCGTCCTCGCGGTCCCCGGCATTAGAGGAGTATCAGAGGAGCGCGCGAATCGCTCCGACCAGTCCGCCGAGCACGAGTACGACGTTGCAGAAGAAGCCCATCAGGAAGCCAGCCGTTCGCGACTCGGGCTTGCGAACGTAGGCCGCAAAATAGAGCGGCCGGCCGATCAGGAAGAGGAGCCCGATCGCTGCCGCGACCGTCGGGCTCCAGAAATGCGCGAAGAGCCAGAGTCCGGGCAGGAAGATCATGAGCTGCTCGAGCGTGTTCTGCTGGACGCGGAAATAGCGCTCCCAGTTCTCGTTCCCGCTCGTCGCCGGCACCTCGACCCCGAACTCGGCGCGCTTCATTCCGGTCTGCAGCGTGAAGAACATGTATTCGAGTAGCGCGACGAGCGTCACGAGTGCGGGCCATTCCATCGGGCATCCTCCGGTAGTCCGCTGCGAGCGTAGCGACTGCGGTCCGGTTTGTGGCTCCCGGAATTCGTTCGCAATCGCAGGCTTTCCGCCCCGCGTGCGCGAGCATCGAGCCGACCACTCTGCAATGCTCGACCGAGCCGCCGTTGGACCGTGCGGGTTGGGCGCCGGTGACCGGGCCTGGTCGGCGTCGCAGGGGCGTGATTCGTCACCGAGATCGAGTCGTGGAGGGGGCGATGTCGAGACTCAGCAATCTCTTCCTTCGACCGCGGTGTGCGGCGAGCGTCGTCTTCGCGGTCGCAGCATCCGTCGGGCTCGTCGTGGCGCACTCGGCCCGCGCGAGCTCGCCGCACGAGCCTCCAGCCGTCGCGCTCTGGGTCGACCTCGACCGCTACGAGCTCGGAGTCTCGATCGGAGCACTTCAGGTGCTCGCCTTTCGCGTGGCGACGGGCATGCCGGCGCATCCGACACCGATCGGTGACTTCGAGCTGACGACCTGGATCTCGAACCCGACCTTTACGCCTGGTGTGGAGGCACGTGAGCGAGGGGCGACGGCCGTATCGGCCTCGATGGACGGCCCGCTCGGCGTCGCCAAGATTCCCATCGAGGGTGCGCATCTGCTCCACGCCGGCGGCACGCGATACTCGATCGGAAAGCCGGTCACACTCGGGTGCATTCAGCTGACGAACGAGCAGATGAATCGGCTGGACCGCTGGCTCGAATCGCAGGGATTGTTCGGTCCCTCCGTCCGCAATGCACGCGGCGAGCTCGAGCGTCGATTCCGACGCGCGCTGCGACTTTCGATTCGCTAGCACAAGCCGCCCCGAGGCCGGGAGCGACCGAGGCCCGCGTCTGGGCGGTCGCGTCGAGCGGAGGGTCGATCACGGACGCAGGCTGGGCAGTCGCTCCGCGACCATCCGGGCGACGAGTGCGTTCCCGGCGTCGTTGTAGTGGCCGGTCGGGCCGAAATAGTCTACCAATGCGCGCCCGTTCCGGTCTATCTCGGCGAGCAGATAGGGGCCGAAATCGGCAATCTCGAGCCCCTCCCGCGAATAGCCGGCGACGACGTGCCGATAGGCCCATTCGCCGCGCTTCAGTCGATACTCGTAGTCGTCCTTGCCCGGCAGCATCGCGATCAGCGCGGACTTTCCGCGCGCCTTCGCGACATCCGCGAACTTCTTGCCCAGGCCGACCATGATCGGCAGTCCATCGAGTGGATGACCAGGCTCGAGAAAGCGCTTGTGCACGGGCTCCCGGAAGAGTCGCGCTTTGAAGCCATGAAAGAGGAACAGGCTGCGGAGCACCGAGAGCGTGAAGGGGAACGCGAGGCGCACTGCGCCGGCGGGTCCGCCCGGCTGGAGTGACTCGTGCTCGAGCTCTAGCATCGGGTCGGTTAGGCCGAGCGCCGCCCGATACTCGCCTTCGTCGAGATCGGGAATCGGCACCAGCACGAGTGCGCCGTCGTCGCCGACGATGTAGCGCGGCTTGAGCGCGTACCACATCGCGTAGTTCTCGAGGTCGCGAATCCGCGTGAGGTTGCGCAGCGTGTCGCCGAGGTGAACGCCGAAGACGACGACCGGTGCCGAATCGGTCACGTTTCGTTCGAAGCGGAGAAAGGCCTGGTCCGTCCCATAGCCGGCGATTCCCCAATTGGCCACGTTGCAGCCCAGCTGTTTCGAGAGGACGTTCGACCAGGCGAATCGCAGGTCGCTGAAATCGCCGCCCTGCGTGAACGAATCCCCGTAGAGCGAGACGCAGCTGCCGCCGCGGGGACCAGCCGGAAAATGAGGATTGTGATGCGCTCCGGAAACGTCGAGGTTGTCGCCGAACTCGAGCGGATAGGGCCAGCCGAGAACGGGATCACGCACCTCGAGGTATTCGGCATAGCTGATTTCCCGGGTCGCGTTCTCGGCGGGCGTCGGCTCTCGCCACATGGCCCATTTCGCCTGTAGCGCCTTGCCCGCCACGAAGAACACGCCCTCGAGCGCGACCAGGAGGAAGATCGCCGCGACGACTCCGAAGATCCGCTTCTTTCGTCGGCTCTGCTGGTCTCGATCCGCCTGCGGACCCTCCGTTGCGGGTTCGTTCATGCCGGTGCGATTTCCTCGCCCGAGCGACAGGCCAGACCGGGCATCCGGCCGTCCGCGCGCCACGCCTCGAGTAGCTCGACGAATTCCATCGGTTCGCCGAAATAGAACCCGTTCTTTCGCGTCTTCGCGTTCGCGAAGCCCTCGTTGTTGTAGTAGCCGGGTGTGCAGCTCTCGTTGAAATCGACCATCCGTTCCGCCTGGGCGACCACGGCATCGACCCAGGCCCGCTCGGCTTCCCGAGAGACTTCGATCCGCGTGATGTCCTCGCGGAGCGCCCGATCGACGATATGGGCCAGGTGCTTCGCTTGGATGTCGAGGATATACGGAAAGTTGACCGTGAAGCCCGATTGGTAGGTGCTCATCACGAAGCAGTTCGGGAAGCCGTGCATGTGCATCCCGTGCAGGCTGCGCATCCCGTCCGCGTGCGCCTGGCTGAGCGTGACGCCGTCGACGCCAGCGACCTCGTAGCCCGAGCGACTCGAGAAATCGGTCCCGACCTCGAAGCCCGTCGCGAAGATCAGACAATCGAGCTCGTATTCCCGGCCATTGGCGACGACGCCGGTCTTCGTCACGCGTTCGACACTCTGGCCCTGCGTATCGACGAGGGTCACGTTCGGTCGGTTGAAGGTCTGAAGGTACTCGTCATGGAAGCAGGGGCGCTTGCAGAATTGGCGGTAGTAGGGCTTGAGCGACTCTGCCGTGGCGGGATCCTCGACGATCTCGTCGACGCGTGCGCGGATCTCCTCCATCTTGGCGAAATCAGCGAGCTCCATCGCCTCTGCCGCTGCCTCCGGCGTCATCTCGGGCCCATCTTCGGCAAGCATCATCGCGAGGAGCTTCTTGCTGATATCCGTCCAGCCGTCCCCGACCAGGTCTTCCTCTGCCACGCCACCGGCGGTGAGGGTCTGGAAGTTGTCGATCCGCCGCTGTTGCCAGCCGGGCTCGAGTCCAGCCGTCCAGCTGGGATCGGTCGGTCGATTCGCGCGTACGTCGATCGAGGAGGGCGTGCGCTGGAAGACATAGAGCTGCTGCGCGTCCCTTCCGAGGTGCGGTACGCATTGAACGGCAGAGGCGCCGGTACCGATGATGCCGACGCGTTTGTCGCGAAGCCCATCGAGATTGCCGTTTGCGTCGCCACCCGTATAGGCGTAATCCCATCGGCTCGTGTGGAACATCGCGCCTTCGAAGTCGAGGATGCCGGGGATTCCCGGTAGCTTGGGCTTTTGAAGAAAGCCGTTCGCGAGGTAGATGAAGCGCGCTCGGATCGCATCGCCGTGGTTCGTGGAGATCCGCCAGCGACGCGCGCCTTCCTCCCAATCGATTCGCTTCACCTCGGTCTGCAGGCAGGCATCGCGGTAGAGGTCGTATCGCTCGGCGATCGCGCGGCAATGCGCCCAGATCTCATCACCGCGACTGTATTTTTCCCTGGGTAGGTAATCGAGCTCCTCGAGGAGCGGGATGTAGACGTAGGATTCGATGTCGCATGCGACACCCGGGTAGCGGTTGAAATACCAGGTGCCGCCGACGTCGCCGCCCTTTTCGATGATGCGAAGGCGCTCGACGCCGAGCTCCCGTAGCCGAGCGCCGGCAAGCAGCCCGCCAAATCCACCGCCGATCAAGGCGACGTCGATCTCGTCTTCGATCGGCTCGCGCGTGAAATCCGGATCGACGTAGGGGTCGTCGACGAAGCCAGCATAGTCGCCCTCGATTTCGACGTACTGGTCCATCCCGTCGGGTCGCATTCGCTTGTCCCGCTCCCGACGGTATTTCTCGCGGAGTGCGTCCGGATCGAAGCCGAGATCGTTTGCGCGCGGGTTGGCGATCGCCACGTCGTGTTCCTCTATTGCGACCGCTCGTCGATCGTTCGTCGTATCGCTCGGCCTGCGATCCAGTGCGTCGATCGCAGGGTTCGATCCACGGGGCGGGCTCAGCCTACAACGTGGGCCCGCCATGGGCCAAGCGGCGCGCGACATTCTGTCCCGTCGCGGCGGCCGATTGAGTCGTGAAGTCCCACCGCAGCCAGCCGCCGAGCCGGCACGGTATTCCAGCGCGGAATCGCTGGCCTCGCGATTCGGGGCTCGCCTATCTTCGAGCACGACTGCGAGCAGCGCGCGCAGACGGACGTGCACGACTACGTGCACGACTAGCGGGAGGCCGGATGGGCGGATCGAAGACCGTGCGCGAGGTCATGACATCGGACGTCACGACGCTCGATCTGAACGAGACGCTGACGATCGCCGACGACATCATGAACCTGGGCCGGATTCGGCACCTGCCCGTCATCGATTCGGATGGGGCGATTGCGGGCGTATTGAGCCAGCGGGATCTGTTCCGGGGCGCGCTGGCCAGGACGTTGGGCTACGGCGCTCACGCTCAGCAGAAGCTGCTCGGGCTCCTCAAGGTCAAGGACGTGATGTCGAACGATCCGGTCACGATCGAGCCCGACGCGGACGTTTCGGAGGCCGCACGCCGCCTCCACGAGAGGAAGATCGGTTGCCTTCTCGTCGTCGAGCGCGATCGGCTCGTCGGGATCCTCACCGAGGGCGACTTCGTTCGCCTGTTTCTTCCGACGGAAGACTAGAGCCGTGAATCCGCCCGCGACCGAGCCAGAAACGCCCAGCGGCACCCGTGCGGATTTCATGCGTTCCCAGGACGCCTCGTTTCTCTTTCTCGAGACCGAGTCGAGCCACATGCAGATCGCCTTGATCGCGCTCTTCGAGGGGCCACCTCCCCGATCGGACGAGATCGAGCGGATGATCGACGCGAAGCTCGATCTCGTCCCGCGCTATCGCCAGCGCGTCCGCCGTGTGCCCTTCGATCTCGGTCCACCGGTCTGGGAGGACGACCCGAGATTCGATCTCAACTATCACGTGAGACATACCGCGTTGCCCCAGCCCGGAGACGATCGACAGCTGCGGACTCTGGTCGGTCGCGTGATGTCGCAGCCACTCGACCACGACCGTCCACTCTGGGAGCTCTGGGTGATCGAGGGCGTATCGAGCGATCGCTGGGCGATGCTCACCAAGATGCATCACGGTCTGGTCGACGGCATCGCGGGCAGCGACCTGCTCGGCGTGCTGCTCGACGCGAGGCCGGACCGTGAGCCGAGGCCGGCATCGCAGTGGGAGCCGCGTCCGCGCCGGAAGGGTTGGTTGCTCGCCGCGGAGTCGATCGGCGTAGGCCTGCGACGTCCGAGCGAGGGTCTTCGTGCGCTGCAGCGAGCAATTCGAAAGCCGCGGCGTGCACTCCGGGAGCTCGCCGAATTCGGGGAGGGGCTCGCGAGCTTTCACGACTTTTCTTCGAGCTCGCAGGAGAGCTCGCTCAACGGCCGTGTCGGTCGCCATCGACGCTGGTGCTCGACGGATACCAGCCTCGCCGAGATCGACAAGATCCGTGCCGCCCATGGTGGAACGGTCAACGACGTGATTCTCGCGGCCGTCTCGGCAGGGTTTCGGGCGCTGCTGCTGTCGCGCGGCGAGCCCGTCGACGAGACGCGCGTGCGGACGCTGATTCCGGTCTCGCTCCGTCGTCCCGACGAGCGCGGCCAGCTCGACAATCGGGTGACGGGAGTCTTCGTCGATCTTCCGGTCGAGATCTCGGACCCGATCGAGTGCCTCTCCCGGGTCCGGTCGGAGATGGAGCGCGTCAAGGAGCACCACCAGATCGACGTCGCCGAGGCGCTCGTCTCGTTGGCGGACTACACGCCGCCCGCGTTCCTCGCGCTCGGCGCGCGGCTCTTCGCCGGGCTGGAACAGCATGCCGTTCAGACCATCACGACGAACGTGCCCGGACCACGTCGACCTCTGTTCGCGAATGGTCGACGCATGCTGTCCGCCTACCCCTACGTTCCACTGTCGGGCTCGGTGCGAATCGCCGTCGCGGCGTTTTCCTACGCGGGTCGTGTCGGATTCGGCATTACGGGTGACTACGAGCGTGCGGCGGATATCGACCGGCTCGCGAGCGGAATCGAAGATGGCCTGGCCTATCTTCGAGGCCATGCCTGAGTCGGCCAATCGTTCGCGAATCGACCGCGCGCGGCCGGAATCCCGCGGAGAGATCGAACGCGAGAGGGGGCGTACGTGCCGCGAGTGCGAATGAGACCCGCTTTCAAGCTGGTCGTCGAATCCGAGGCGGACGCGCTGATTCAGGCGATCACTTGGCGGCTGGAGACCGATCCAGACGAGGTCGTCGGGGAGTTCTCGTCGAGGCATGGCGTGCTGCGGATTCCCGAGCCACAGCGTCGATTCTGGACGCCCTATCTCGAGCTCACGATCGAAGACGACGCTTCGACGAAGGACCCAGCCGCACGATCGACGCGTTCCTCGCGACTCTGGGGAACGTTCTCGCCGCGGCCCGAGATCTGGACCGCGTTCGTCTTCGCGATCGGGACGCTCGTGATCGTCAGTATCTTCTCGTCCGTCTACGGCGTGGCACAGCTCGTCCTGGGGCGGGCCCCCTTCGCACTGCTCGTTCCGGTGACCTGCGTCGTGCTCGCGGGCCTGCTCTACATGGCCGCCCTCGTGGGCCAGGGGCTCAGCGTGGCCGACATGTACCGGCTACGGTCATTCCTCGACGATTGCCTGCGCGACGCGGAGGAAACGCCCGTGCGGGGCCCGCGATCGGCGCGCGAGAGTGCGCAGCTCTAGCAGGACGACGAAAGTGGGTGCCTGCGAGGCCTGCCAGGTCTCGCCGGTGCGAGAAGACGAGGAGAATGAACCGTGCCGAGTGACCTCGAGATCGCGCGAGCACACTCGCCCCGACCGATCGGCGAGATCGCGCGCGGATTGGGGCTCTCCGACGACGATCTGCATCTCTACGGACGTGACGTCGCGAAGATCGACCTCTCGGTGCTGGAACGCGTGGACGAGGCCGCGTCCGACGGGCGCCTCGTTCTGGTCTCTGCGATCTCGCCGACCCCCGCCGGCGAGGGCAAGACGACGACGAGTGTCGGACTCGCGGACGGGCTCGCGCGTCTCGGTCGATCGGTCGCCCTCGCGTTGCGCGAGCCCTCGTTGGGACCGGCGTTCGGCGTGAAGGGTGGGGCGACCGGAGGCGGCTACAGCCAGCTGCTGCCGATGGAGCGGATCAACCTCCACTTCACGGGCGATTTCCACGCGATCACGGCGGCCAACAATCTGCTGGCCGCGTTGGTGGACAACCATCTCCATCATGGCAATGCGCTCGGACTCGACCCGCGCCGCATCGCCTGGCGCCGGGTCATGGACATGAACGATCGCGCGCTGCGCCGCATCATCCTGGGACTCGGAGGTCCGAGCGGGGGCGTGCCACGCGAGGGCGGATTCGACATCACCGCCGCCTCGGAGATCATGGCGATCCTCTGTCTCGCCGAGGGCGAGGAGGACCTGCGCCGTCGACTCGATCGAATCCTCGTTGGCTTCGACCATGGAGGGACGCCGATTCGCGCGGCACAGCTGTCGGGGACCGGCGCGATGCTGGCGCTGCTTCGCGAGGCGATTCGGCCGAACCTGGTGCAGACGCTCGAGGGGACGCCCGCCTTCGTCCATGGCGGTCCCTTCGCGAATATCGCGCATGGCTGCAACAGCCTGCTCGCGACACGCCTCGCGCTTCGCCTGTCGGATTGGGTGATCACCGAAGCGGGGTTCGGATTCGACCTCGGGGCGGAGAAGTTCTTCGACATCAAATGCGTGAGCGGCGGGCTCGATACGGCCGCGGTCGTTCTGGTCGCGACCGTGCGTGCGCTCAA
This sequence comes from Myxococcota bacterium, assembly GCA_965223565.1. Lineage (GTDB taxonomy): Bacteria > Myxococcota_A > UBA9160 > UBA9160 > UBA4427 > UBA4427. The sequence goes on from CBDCWV010000018.1 coordinate 959,180, forward strand.
GATGCACGGTGGTGTCACGCTGAAATCCCTCTCGAAGGAAGATCCCGAGGCGGTCGCGCGCGGTCTGCCGAACCTCGAGAAACACCTCGAGAACATCCGCCAGTTCGATCAGCAGCCGGTCGTCGCGCTCAACCGTTTTGCAATGGACACGGAGGCGGAGGTCGACGTCGTGCGAAAGCGGTGCGTCGAGCTCGGCGTCCCGTTCGAGACTTCGGACCACCACGCCGAAGGCGGGGCCGGCGCCGAACGGCTCGCTCGGCTCGTCCTCCAGCAGGCAGAAGGCGAGTCGCGTCCGGTTCGTCCTCTCTATGCTTGGCGCGATCCCGTCGTCGCCAAGATCGAGGCGGTTGCGGCAAAGATGTACGGGGCCGAAGGCATTTCGCTCACCGCCGAAGCGCGCCGCGACCTCGCACGAATCGAACGGTCGGGATTCGCGGACCTGCCCGTGTGCATCGCCAAGGTTCCAGGCTCATTGTCGGACGACCCCAAGCTGCGCGGGCGCCCGAGCGGCTTCGAGATCACGGTTCGGGGCATCCAGGTGAACGCGGGGGCCGGCTTTCTCGTCGTGCTGACGGGCGACATCCTTCGCATGCCCGGTCTTCCACGGGTGCCACTGGCCGAATCGGTCGACGTGCGAGACGGCCGAATCACCGGTCTCACCTGATCAGTCCGAGCGAGATGCCCAGGCCGAGCTCCGGCGAGCCGTCGGAGAGCCCGACCACGCCGTAGGGTCCCAGCGACCAACCCCGTCCCGACCCGAACGAGAGGAAGGGCACGAGCTCGTGTGCGTCGCTCGCGCGTCCGTTCGTCGCTTCGAGCCAGTCGTAGGCCAGCCCCAGACTCATGCCGGGTCGGATCTCGATGCTGGTGCCGACGCTCGTGAAGAAACGGTCGTCGAGGGAGTCGACGGTGAAGAACTGGCGTCCCGCCGACACGAATGGCGTCACGCGTCCATAGCGTTGGAAGAGATCGAGCTGTGGGGCGAACGCCCATCCGCCCGTGCCGAGCTCGATCTTGGAGCGGGTCGGAGCGGTGACACGGAGGCCGAGCTCGAGGAGGGGTAGCCCGCTCGGTCCGAGGTCGAAGAGGTAGCTGGTGCTCAGCTGGATCTCCCCGAGACCGCCGTTGGTCTCCGAGGCGAGTCGAGGCGAGCTGAGCGTCGCGCCGTCGAGCACGACGGTCGGACCGTCGGAGACGAGGAAGGGGACGACCGCGCGTAGACGCAAGCGCGCGAGATCGGCGGTGACGCCGATCGGGACGTAGAAGAGCTGCGAGTCACGCGCGAGACCGTAGTCGCCACGGCTGTAGTCGAAGCCGAGGGAGTAGCGCATCCGCAGGCTGCTCCGCGCATCGCTCTGTGAGACGGTCTCGCCGGAGGTCGCGTCGCTCGCGGTCGCCGCCACCGTGCTCGGGCCGGTCGACTCCGACGCTACGACGAGGCGCGGCGCTGCGCCGACGAGCAGGAGCATTGCTATGGCGATGGTGACCGCTCTGCGCGGGAAACGTGAAGCGGCGGGTGGCATGCTGTCGTTTTCGGCTCGCGCGCGCTCGATCTTCAGCGTGACGGCTCAGCTGGATTCCGATCGAGGGAGGCAAGCCCCGCGTTCGCGCTCGGATCGATCCCGGAGGTAGAATCGCGCGTCGGGCGCGCGTTTCATCGCCTGGTTCGCCGCCGGCCGAGGCCGGCGAGCAACGCGCCACCGGCCGCGATCAGGAGCGCCGATCCGGGCTCGGGCAGGGCGGTCGGCTTCAGATAGACCAGGCTGAAGGTGCTGTCGATCGGTATCCCGGCTGCGTTCCAGCAGCGGACGCCGATGGCGTCCGTGCCCAGGGAGCTGAGATTGCAGTAGCCGTCGTTCGTGTCGTAGGCGTTCACGAGCGCGATTCCGCCGTTCGTTCCGTGTTCGCCGAGGCCGTCCCACTCGACGCGATAATTCCCGACGCTGAAGCGGGACGCCGTGATCGGTCCGTCTCCGGTATTGAACGCGTAGAGGGGATCGGGTGCGGCGGGTGGTACGACCCCGCCGCTCCAGGCGAAGGCGAGCGCCGAGTCGTCGCTTCGGGGTCGCAGCAGCACCACGCTGAACTCCGAATCGACGTGCGCGCCCGCCGGCGTACGGCAGACGACGAACGTATCGTCCCCGATCCAATCCTCGACCTTGCAGCGGGCGTCGTTTCCGTCGCCATAGGTCGTGACCTGTGCATTGCCGTCCGACAGACCCAGCGAGTCGAAGCCGGCGAATTCCGTGTGGTAGCGCCCGACCCCGAGGCGGGTGGTCACGATCGCACCGCCACCCGGGTTGTTCGCGTAGTTCGGATCGGGCGAGTAGCTCGAGGTCGATACCTGCGTCGGGCGAGCATAGGCGGCTCCGGGCGTGGCGTTCGTACCCTTGAGGTAGGCGACAAGAAAGCTCGTGAACTCTGCTGGCGACCCATCGCGCGTACGACACTGAACGCGCACGGTCGATTCGGAGCGCGACCAATGCGCCACGTTGCAATAGTGACCGAGATTGGTGAAGGCCGAGACCTGGACGGTGCCGCCGACCGAATAGCGTTCCGCCAGGCCGACGAAGTCGACGATGTATTCGCCCGCCGCAGATTTGGTGACGGCGATCGGTCCACCGCCCGGGTTGAAGGAGCGAAATTCGTCGATGTACGCGCCGTGCGTGCTCGAGTCGCTGATATAGGCGGTCGCCAGCTCCGAGGTCCAATACCGCTTCGGCGGATCGAGGCGCATGACGTTGAACCAGCTGTCTTCGAGATCCCCGCTGCTGTCGCGGCACTCGATCTCGGCGCGCGCAGGCGACCATTGGCGGACGGAGCAGACGTGCTCGGTCGAGCCGTAGGCGGAGACCTGGACGTGGCCCAGGGTCGTCGCGCCCAGCGGGAGCCCGTCCCACTGAATCACATAGCGTCCGGCCTCACCGCGCGTGATGGTCGCGGTGCCGCCCTCGGGATGATGGAGGTAGGCGGGCGCGGGCGAGTAGCTCGAGAGGGTGGGGCTGTCGGCCCAGGCGAAGGCGATACCGGGATCGTTCGCGCTCGGTCGAGCGTAGAGGACCGTGTATCCCGAATCCGCCGGCACTCCGCTCGAGTCGAAGCAGCGGATCGTCGTGCTGTCGCCGAACCAGCTGCTGACCTGACAGCGAGCGTCGTCCGCGCCGACGGCGGTCACCTGCACGTGTCCTCCTGCCACGCCGATGTCGCCGAAATCCGTCCAGGCCATGCGGTAGACGCCCTCAGCCGTTCGAGTGGCGACGATGGCCTTCTCGCCGTTCGGGTTGTAGGCCGCGTCCGCAAGCGGCGTGTAGCTCGGCTCGGATGACAGGGAGGCGTAGGCGTAGGCGGTGTGCTGATTCGGATGTCGATCGACCAGGTAGTAGAGCAACGTGAACGGGGCATCGGCTGGATTGCCGGCCAGGTCGCGACACTGGACCGGGATCGACTCATCGTCCCAGGCGCCTGCCAGCTTGCAGGCTCGGTTGGCGGTGCCGTAGGCCGTGACCTGAACGGTGCCCAGCTCGCCTTCGGGCTGGCCGATGAAATTCGGATCGTAATCGACGAAGAGCTTGTCGAATCGGACTTCGTAGGCGCCGGGCCCAGAACGAGTGATTTCGATCCTGCTGCCCGAGTCGTTGTAGGCGTAGCTCGAGACCTCACTCGGTGTGTAGGAGTCGGCCGTCGAGTCGTAGGCCCAGACGAAGCCGTAGGATTGATCGTGGGCTGCGCTCGCGCTCGAGTAGCAGCAAGCCGTGAGCACAAAGAGGAAGAGAGAGCTTCGTCGTCGCCGCATCCGAGTACCTCGTCGTCTCGCGAGTGGCCGACCGGAGGTCGCAGCCGATCCGCGCGTTCGACGTCCAGACTAGGGCGACGGCGGGATTGCCGACCGTGCGGGGCTCACACAAGCGGCGATTCTCGCGGGGCCGGGTCCCTCTCCCGAAGGGCCTGTTTCGCGCCTCCGTCCGTGGCGAATCGAAGCGGCGCCTCAGCGGGATGAGACGTGGCGGCCCTCGTCGCGGCGCCCGAGGGCGAAGAGGAGGAGAAGGGCTGCCAGCAGCGCCGTCGCGAAGCGCGGCTCCGGGACGACGCTCAGCACGGGGCCGTAGGACGACGCGAAACACGTGAGCTCGGCGCGCAGGTCGAGCAGGTAGGTCTCCTCGGCCGCCGGGACGAACTCGACCTGAGTCGCGCCGGCGGCGACGCTCGTCAGGCTCTCGGCCCCGAGCGTGCCGGCCTGCGAGACGGAGATTTCGTCGAGAAAGATGCCGTGGGAGGTCGGATCGGTGCCGAGGAACGCGGTCGAGACGTAGCGATAGACGAATCGGACCCGAATCGGCAGATCCGCCTGATCGCCGAGCGATAGCGTGACCGGTTGCCACGAATCATCCCAGGACGAGGAAGAGCAGCTCCCCGTGCAGACACCGGTCGTCGACCAGATGGCGTTCCAGCTCGTTCCGTCGTCGGTCGAGATCTCGGCACTGATCGTATTCGCGACGGAAGAAAAGCGCCGCAGGTAGTGGAAGCTGAGCTCGCTGGTCGCGCTCGGCAGGATCGTGCGGTCGAGCTCGAGCTGCTGATCGACGAAGTCGGGGAACGCGAGATGGAAGCTGCGCACGCCGGCCTGGGGCGTCAGGGCGTCGGTCGTCAGGTCGTAGCTCGGATCGGTTCCGTCGATCAGGCGATTCGGATCGGTCGTCTCCGCACCTTCCTTCCAGGCGCTCGGATCGACGGCGCGGGCGCGAAGCGTGTAGCCGCCGCTCGCGGAGGAAGGCGCAAAGAGATAGATGTTGGATAGCCCGACGAGCGGCGTCGTCGTGCCGGTCAGCTCGAGCGGCAGGCCCGCGTCCGTCGGATCGATCAGGACGACGTCGTAGCTGTAGCTGGATTGCGCGGCTCCCGTGATGCCGGAGATCGTGACCTCGTAGGCGAGGTCGCTCGTCGGTGCGGTCGCAGGGATTCCGGACGGCTCCCAGACGAGGGTCGGATCACCGAATCCGGCGGCCGGAGACGTCGGCGTCGGGTGAACGATCGTGACGGGTACGGGCGTGCCGTCCTGGCTCATCGTGACCGTAGCGGCGTCGAAGTCGGCACCCACGAGGGAGAACGACCAGCGATCGAAGGCGAGGGAATAGGGCACGAAGCCGGCGTTCGGCCAGCTGACCCATTCGGGGCTCGCCGGTCGCGGGCCGAAGCCGCCGATCACCCACACGACGCCGGCACTGCACTGGCCACCGCCCGGAATCCCGCCGTTTCCCATCTCCACCGCCCGCGGATAGAGGAGCCAGCGGCGATGTCCGACCGGGGCGTTGTTGCCGCCGGCGTCTCGCATCTGCCCATCGACCGCCGCCGGCCCCGTGTGCGAGATGCCGTTCGCGAGTGACAGGTTGCTGGCACCTGCCGCTTCGTCGCCGTCGGCCGTCAGGCAATCCCATTCCGGGTGGCTCGTGATCGGCGTATGCGAGAGCCCGCAGTTGCGCGACATGATCAGGGCCGCCTCCTGGCTCTTCGCGTTCTTGTCGGGATCGAACGTGATGTCGGCGTTCAGCCCGGTCATGGCGCGGTAGTAGTTGATGCGCCGAAGGGTGTCGTCGTGAAAGCTCGCCGAGACGCTGCCGGCGTCACAGCTGGCGACGTCGCCTACCCAGCTCATGCGTGCCAGGTAGTCCTGGGAGGGCAGATACTCACAGTGATAGAAATCGGCGACGTCGAGTCGATCGAAGCGGTCGACCGCGGCACCCGCGCCCGCGCCCTGGGCCTCTATCTCCGACCCATCTGCTTCGAAGTCGATGCGTTCGGTCGGCGTCTCGAATCGATCTTCGGAATCCAGCTCGATCGGATCGCCGAGCCAGACATCGATCACCGGCGTCGTCGGCTCGGCCGCGAGGGTCGGTTGCGGCGCTGCGGCGAGTCCCGCGAGCACGATTGCGAGCGAGAGGGGCGTCGAGACGGCGAAGCGGGTCGCCATCATTCCTCTACGAGGTCCAGCCATCGGGCGAGTGGTGCGCATGAACCGTCCGCTGGGCGGCCGGCTCGGCGCGTTGGCGATCGACACGGACACTTCCCCCCATGGGCCCTCCGGGCCCTCTCTCGAGCTCCATGGTGAAATCAGCTGGCGTAGCGCCGGTGACGACTGGCGGAGCTGATCGCCAGCAGTCCGATCGCGATCGCCAGCCGCGCATCGGGCTCGGGCACGGTATCCACCTCTCCGATCGCCGAATAGGTGTCGGATTCGTCCTCGTTGATCTGCCAGATGATGAAGTCGGCACCCGGCGGAGGCGTCGGCGTGTAGCTCGTGTTCGAGAATGGATCCGTCGTCACGTAGACGTAGGAAACCCCCCAGTCGACGAAGCCAGGATTGCCCTCGCCGGCGGTCTCGCTATCGACCGCCCAGGCGTCGAGCGTCTGTCCGACCGAGATCGTGACGCCGAAGAGTGCCGCGAGGTCGACCGTATCGGGCGTGACCGGCTCCTCGTCGATGATCTCGACACTCGACTCGATCCCGATCGAGCTCGCGCCGAGACCCATCACGGTCCCCGAGCCGTTCGAAAAGACGTAGTTCGTTGCGGTCGGGCCGAAGGGCTCGACCGTGCAGGTGGTACCGGTATCGCAGACATCGGGGAACGTGACGGTGCCCGAGAAGGTCGTGACGCCGGCCGTTCCGCCGGTGTAGGCACCCGTCCCCGTATCGTCGAAGACTGCGACCAGCGTACCGTCCCAGGCGAGATCGCCGGCATAGCCGATCGGCGCGACGGTCACGACCGCCAGAATGATCAGGGGCGAGAAGAGCGACGTGCGTGGCGAGAAACGAGCAGCAAGACGAGCAGCAGCAGAACCGATCGGCATCTGGGAGACCTCCGCGTCTCGTGACCGTCACATGCGGCTCGACGCCTGTCAAGGCAGCTACGGAGGTCCGGTGCGAGCCGTTAGTTGCGAGCTCGCGCGTGGCTCCCCCGGCGCCGAATGCGTGCGGCCTACGTGGCGAGCTCGGCGTGGGGGCTGGAGACGGACGAGGGCGGCCGCTTCCGTCCGGAAAATCCGATTGACCGGACGCGTCCGCGCCGAGTACGATCGAGGGCATCGAGGAGGGCGGCAATATGCGAATCTGGACGCAGCGTACGAACGAGACGGGGCAGACAGCGAACGAGGGCCCGAATCCGGGAGATCGGACGCGTCAGGGCCCATCCGGGCGCCGCCACCCGAGCCCTGAACGCGGGCTAGCCGGCGCCATCCGCATCGGAGCCCTCCTGCTCCTGGGCTGCGTGTCGCTTCTCTTGGTCGGCACACAATGTCCGCGGCCGGTCGGTCCGATGACTGCGGGTGTCTGCAAGGTCGACATCACGCCGATCAGCCCTTCGCTTCTCTCGGAATACGAAACGACCTTCGGGGTCGCCGGCGAGGTCAATCACTCGGACCCGATCTATCTCGCGGGGTTCGGCAACGATCGTCAGGCGACGGGCTACAACGATCGCCTGTGGGCGCGGGGCGTCGTGATCGACGGGGCGGACGGTCGCGTCGCGATCGTGTCGCTCGACCTGGTCGGCTACTTCAATGCCGAGATCGAGACGATCCGCTCGCTCGTCGATCCGGAGGCCGGAATCGACTACATCGTCGTCTCGAGCACGCATCAGCACGAAGGTCCCGATACGCTCGGGATCTGGGGACCCGATGCGACGACCTCCGGTCTCGACTTCGACTATCTCGATTTCGTGAACCAGTCGGTTGCGGACTGCATCGATGAAGCTGCTGCGAATCGTCAGCTCGCGCGCGTCAAGTTCGACACGATCCACTCCGATGGACTCTCGCTCGGTACCGATCCAGAAGACGACGGCTTCGGCGTCGCGGACAGCCGCGTGCTGGCGGGCGACGATCTGCTCGCACCCGAGACCGACGGCCGCATCATCGATCCGCGTCTCTCGATCATGCAGGTGACCGAGGCGCGTCGACCATTTCGCACGCTCGCGACGCTCGTCAACTTCGCCAGCCATCCGGAGAGCCTCGGAAGCAACAACACGCTCATCACGTCTGACTTCCCACATTACGCCCGTGAGCGGATCGAAGCGAACGAGGGTGGCACGGCAATCTGGGTCTCAGCCGATCTCGGCGTCCTCCAGGGACCGCTCGACATCGACGTCGAGGACCCGGCGACGGGCGAGCCCGCGATTCGGCGGACGTTCCGCTGGGCCCAGGTCCATGGCGAGCAGCTCGGCGATCGGGTCTCGCGCGGGATCTCGAAGCGGCGTGGGCGTTGGCTCGGACGGGTAGAGATCGCCGAGCCCGAGCGCGTCTTCGTGCCGCTCGACAATCCGTATTTCCGGTTCTTCATCGCGATCGGCGTGCTGCCGTCCGGTCTGTTCAGCGGCGGAGAGCCCGACGCGTCGGTCGGCTTTCCGTTCCCCGCCCCGTTCGACGCGATTCCGCAAGCGCTCGGCGAGGATCTGGGGACGGAGGTCGGCGCCTTCCGGATCAACGAGGCCAGCTTCGCCGTCGTGCCGAGCGAGCTCGACCCCCAGATCGGCGAGCGCTATCGCCGGCGCATGCGCGGTGCGCGTCACAGCTTCATCGTCGGCCTCGGCAACGACGAGATCGGCTACCAGCTCCCGGCCGAGAAGTGGGACGATTCCTGTCATGCCTGCGCTCCTTTCGTGCTGGGCGGTGTTCCCGAGCTGTGTCCGCTCGCGCCCGATATCGACTGCAACACGGTCTTCCAGAACAACGTCGGCCAGGAGGTCGATCCATCGATCTCGGCGGCGCTCGAGCCCGTCCTCGATGCGCTGCACGACCGAAATCCCCATCATCCCCATCGGCCACGACGGAGGTGATCGTTCCCGCTGCGAGCGTCGGCACGCGGGGAGGGCGGCTCGTCGTCTGCGTGGCGTCGCTCGTGGCGACGATGGCGCTCGTCGTTCCGCTACGCGCGTGGGGTCATATCGAAGTCGGCGAGAAGAGCCTGCAGTGGCACGTCGCGCAGGCCGATCTCGTCGTGCGCGCCCGGATCGTCGATCCAGCAGCCGTCTTCGCGCTTCCGGACGCCCACAAGCGGCGACCCGTCGTCGACGTCCGCGTGCTCGAGATCATCAAGGGCGCCGCCAGCCACGCCGATCTGCGATTCGCTCAACACGGTCATGGTGTCGCGCGTTTCGTGCAGGGCAGTGAGGCGATCCTCTTCCTGAAACGCATCGAGCGCAGTCGCGAGCTCGCAAGGCTCGCCGTTCCAGGTGGGCCGACTCATTTTTCGAGCCAGGAACACGACGAGGCGTTCGTCGTCGAACCGCGCCACGGCGAGACACTGGTCGGGGCCGTGCGCGACTTTGCGCGTGCGGCGGATCCGGGGCTCACGCCTGGCGAGCGAATCGCATTCGCGCGGAGCGCGACGCTCGGCTTGCTGCTGTCGGGCGATGCTCGGCTCGGGGCCCTGGCACTCGCAGGGCTCGTCGCGTCACCCGGTGCGCCGCTTCTCGTGGCGGAAGACACCTCCCGACTCCGCCCGCTGCTCGATCGATCCGAGCTCTCGGTCGGATTTCGAGCTGGTCTGCTCGCCGAGCTCGAGCGCAGGGGTTGGCTGGATGCGACGCCTCTCTGGCGTGCACTCGTCGAGCGCGCACGTCCGGGGGACCTGCCGGCAGCGATTCGGGCGGCCGGTCGACATCCGAGCCCCGCAGTCGATCGGCTGCTCCTCGAATTGGTCGGCGATCCGCGAGGAGCGGTTGCGGCCGAGGCGGCTCGTGCGCTCGGTCGGCCGGGCGGCAGCACGTTCGTCCCGACGCTCGCGAAGGCGCTCGCCCACGAGGAAGCGCGCGTACGGAACGCCGCGATTCGGGGGCTGCGCGCGATCGGTGATGAAGCCGCAAGGCGTGCGCTGTCGCAGGCGGCGGACGGGCATCCAGATCCCCGCACGCGACGTCTGGCGGCGGGGGCGGCGAGGGCGCTGGCCGACTCCTGACGCCTCGGGCGGCTCAGGCGCGAAGTCGCTCGAGCTCGCGGCGCCAGGTACCGGGTGGCCAGACGTCCTGATTCTCGCCCCAGGCGACCTCGCCGAAAAGCTCCCAGCGTACGAGGGAGAGCCAGCAGAACATGCCGGGGAAGGGCGTAAAGGCGAGGCGATTGCGGCAGACACCCTCGATTTCCACCCGTCGTCCCGCCGCGTCCTCGCCCTCGATCGAGATTCGTTTGGGTCGACCCTGCTCGCGTTCGACTCGACGACGCGCGCGCGTCAGATCACAGCGCTCGCCGTCGCGGATCACGTAGCCGTAGCGGCCCGTCATGTCGTCGCGCTCGTCGTCGATGTTCGTGAAGAGCAGGAACCCGGTCTCGGGAGTGGCCGTGCCGTAGCAATAGCCGACCCGAACGCCCATGCCGGCGAGGTCGCTGCGCGGGCCCCAGGAACGGTCCCGCATGGCATGACAATCGATCTCGGTCCGCTCGCCACGAAGCTGCATCTCGCCCGTCACGTGACCGGTCTGGTCGATATGCCCGCCGTTCAAGACGGCTCGCATGATCCCGCGGAATTCGAGATCGAGGTCGAGCACGCCGGGTCGCTGATAGCGCACGGCATAGCGTTCGAGGGGCGTGAGGCAACGCACGTGGATGCCGTTCGGCCAGACGAGATCGCGGAGGTCGCCCTCCGCAGCCGGAAGGTTGAACTGATAGTCGAAATAGGGGAGCTCCCAGGGTGCCTCGCCGGCTGCGTCCCACACGATCACGCCGCCGCCAGAGCAGGCGATATTCGGCCGGTTCCAGCAATAGAGGTAGGCCATCAGGTCCTGCTCGGGTACGACGAACGAGAACCAGCAGGTCTCCGTCCACCAATGGTCGGCGCCGGCGGGGTGGAAATCGTCGTCGCGTTCGGAGAGTGGCTCGCTTCGCGGGTGATCGACTGTCATTCGGGCGCTCCGGACTGGGAGAGGATCTCGACCTTGCCGGTCGTGCCGTCGATTCGCACACGATCGCCGGTCGAGAGACGTCGCGTTGCGTCGCGTGCGTTCGCCACGCAGGGTATACCGACCTCGCGCGCGACGATCGCGCCGTGGCCCATGGCGCCACCGATTTCCGTGATGACGCCGGCGGCGACCAGGAAGTAGGCGGCGTAGCTCGGATCCGTCGCTTCGCAGACCAGGATCTCGCCCGGCTCGAGATGTCCGGCGCCGTGGTGTACGACACGGACGATGCCTTCGGCGCTTCCCGGGCTCACGCCGAGGCCCTCGAGCGGTCCGGATGCCGGCTCGCTCGCGCGCACGATCGGCTCGACCTGCCCGATCCAGGACTCGGGCAGCTCCAGCTCCAGGTAGCGTTCGCGGTCACGACGGCGTGATTCGACGCGATCGCGTGCTCCTGCTGGCGGCTCGCTGCGCAGCTCGTCGAGCGTCAGGTAGAAGACGTCCTCGGGATCGTCCAGCAGATCGCGGGCAGCGTAGTCCGCACCGATCCCGCGGGCACAGGCGCGCGCCACGTCGATTCCCAACATCATGCCCGCCTTGCCCGTCTCGCGGGACGGCAACATCCGTGCGCCCTGGGCGAAGAGCCAGCGCGCCCAGGGGCGGTACGCGCGCGGCAGTGCGTCGACGATCCCGGCCTCGGCAGCCGCACGCTTTTGCGCACGTTCCCGCGCGACCTCCCCGATCGAGGTGTCGTTCGGGTCGAGCGAGGCGAGGATCGATCGGATGGGGGTCGGATCCTCGCGCCAGGACCGACTCGAGATCTCACCCTGGAGCGGACCCTGGTAGCCGCGCTCGGCGAGGAACGATTCGAGCTCCACATCGCCTCGCTTGACGGCGAGCAACGCATCGAGCGTCTCGAACTCGATCGAGTCGTATCCGCCGAGTGCGTCGAGAACGAGCTCGGGGCGGCCCGCACGATCGGCGACGGCACTCACCTGCTGGATCAACGCGCCGCCGAGCAGCGCGAGCGTGCTATGCGGGCGCGCGATCGTGGCCGCTCTCGTGCGCGCCTCCGCGAGTCGAGCATGGGCCGTTGCGACGCCGTCCTCACGGATCTTCGCGACGGTCGACTGCCACCAGGCGTGGGACTGTGCGTAGAGTCGATCGAGCTGGGCCGGGACCCGCCACCACTGGACGGGGAGCTTGAACGCGATCACGGGGTAGCGCCGGCGCGACGGGCTCGAAGGTGCGTCCGGGCGGACCGCGCCGAAATAGTGCCGTTCGAGCGCCTCGCCCGAGGTACCCGGCTGGAGGTCGGCCAGCGCGCGAGAGACGTCGACGTTCAGCGCCGGCCGTCCGTAGAAGATTGCCGAGGCGCGCCGGTCGACGTCACGCACGTCGGGGATCTCGACGGAGCCGAGCACGCCGAGGTCGTGGTACGCGCCGCGGATCATGTATTCGTTCGCGTCGTCCCACCAGGACCAGCCGAGCGGGGTCGACACGCCTGGGATGCCTTCGGCGATGTTGACACGCGTCCAGGCCGTTTCGGGCCCGCTCACGCGGTGGAGAGGATCGACGGGTGTCTCGTGATGCACGACCTGCGAGGCTATCGCAACCATCCTCCGGGCTCGAATGGGGAGGCGCCCGGAGATGCCGCCTAGCGGGGAATCTCGCCCAGGTAGTCCATCTTCCCGAGCGCGACGCCCGCTTGACGCAAGAGCGCGTAGGTCATCGTCGCGTGGAAGTAGAAGTTGGGAATCGCGTAGCCCTTCAGGAAATTCTCCCCCGAGAGTTTGATTGTCCGCTCGGGGCCCGCCGGCATCACGATCTCGCGGTCCTCCGTGTCGGTGATCTTCGCGGGATCGACCGCGCGGGCGTAGTCGAGCGTCCTTTCGATCCGCGCGCGCAGCTCGGCGAGGGATTTCTCGTCGTCCGGCCATTTGGGCGGCTCCTCGCCGGCGAGGCGCGCGAAGCAGCTCTTCACGGAATCGCTCGCGATCTGGACCTGGCGCGAGAACGGGAGCATGTCGGGCGCGAGCCGCAAGGCGAGGTAGTTGTCGGAATCGAAGCCGCGCCTATCGGCGTGGTCCTGCGCCTTGTCGAGCCAGGCTGCCATGTTCTCGAGCATGCGAATGAAGAGGGGGGCGCTCATGGTATGCATCGTCTGGGCCATCGATTCTCCTCGTGAGGTGATACCGGATTCGGCGTCGACCCCGTCGTCCTCGGAGGCCGACTCGTCGCCACTCGGTTCTTCCTAGGGTAGCGTCGAGCTTGAACGGGGGGATAGGTGAGCGATCTCGAGAATCGGGTACGTGAGCTCGAACGCACCGTTCGAGTCCTGTCGGATCGCGCCGCGATCGAGGCCCTGCGCTTTCGGTACCACGTGTGCGTGAACGAACGAAGCCTGTCGTCGATCGATGGACTCTTCGTCGAGGGAGGCGAGGTCGATTTCGGTCCGATCGGTCGTGCCCGCGGTCGAGAGGAGATCCGATCGCTCTATCGCGAAGTCGTCGGCACGAGCCCCTTCATCAAGCAGTTCATCCACAACCATGTCATCACACTCGACGGGGATCGAGCAACGGGGCTCTCGTATCTCGACGCGCGAACCGTGCGCGACGAGGAGAGCGTGCTAGTCGCGGGGCGTTTCGACGACGTCTACGAGCGAAGCGATGCAGGTTGGCAATTTCGATCGCTACGGCTCGTGCTCGATTTCGCCGTGCCGCTCGCGGACGGCTGGGCAGCCGCGATCGCCTCGGATCGCGGTGATTCCCGGGATCCGGAGCGGTAGAACAGAGGAGCTCGCAGCCCGCGAGGAGCGAGCCAGCGCGGTCCTCAACCGGGTCTCGGGAGTCCATCGCCACCCGTGACGGGCAGGGCCACGCCGACGACCATGTCCGATTCGCAGAGCCAGACGACCGCGCGACCGATGTCCTCGGGCTCGACGGAGCGACCGAGCGGCTGTGATCTCTGGCCGAAGCGCGTCCACGCCGCATCGAGCTCTCGCGGGTCGTCGATCTCCGCATGGCGACTGAACTCGTCGAGCGTCATCTGACTGCGCACGAAAGACGGACAGACGCAGTTGATCCTCACCCCGTGCCGGGCCACCTCGGCCGCCAACGCCTGGCTGAGGCCGACGACGCCGAATTTGCTCGTCGAGTAGGCGACGCGTTCGCCGCCGGCGCGCAGGCCGGTCGTCGACGCGATGTTGACGATCGAGCCGCGGCGGCGCTCGACCATCGAGGGCAGGACCGCGCGACAGCATTCGAAGACGCCGTTCAAGTTCACGTCGAGGACGCGGCGCCATTGCTCGCTCGTGATGTCGAGGATGCCGCCGATCTGCATGATGCCGGCATTGCAGACCAGCACGTCGATCTCGCCGAGGCGATCGCGCGCTGTCTCGACGAGTGTCTCGCAATCGGCGGCCCGGCAGACGTCGCATCGCACGGCGATCGCACGTCGGCCGAGCGCCTCGATCGCGGCGATCGTCTCGGCGGCAGCGCTCGCCGTCTGGTCGCGATCGACGAGATCGCCAATCGCGACGTCGCAGCCCGCACGCGCGAGCTCGAGCGCGATGCCCCGGCCGATTCCCTGTGCAGCTCCGGTTACGATTGCGACCTGCCCAGAGAGGTCCATCGGGCCTTCTCCTCCGCTCAGGACTCGTCGAAGAGTGCTGCGCGATAGTAATCGGGGAGGATCGATCCCGCCTCGCGCCCCACCGCGAGAGCGCGTTCGACCGCCGGTCGCGCTCGCACCCGTTCGTACCATCTCATCAGATTCGGGTAGGCGGAGAGGTCTGCTACGCCGTGCAGTCGGTAGGGAATCGTCGATCCCAGCGCGGCGATGTCGGCCATCGAGTAGTCCCCGCAGACGTACAGGTTGTCGGCGAGTCTGCGATCGAGTGCGGCATGGACGGCCCGACTCGCGTCACAGAAGCGCGCGTAGACGACATCCTCGTAGTCGGGTCCCGAGGAAAAGAGTCGAAAACGCTTCTCCTCGTTGAACTCGGACGATAGTCCGAGCGCGGATCCGTATCCGGTCACGACCCAGAAGAACCACTTGTAGAAGTCCGCCGCGGCGCGCAGGTCCGTGGGTTTCAGCCGTCCCGTCTTGTCCGCCAGGTAGAGCAGGATCGCGCCCGACTCGAAGACCGTGATCGGCTCTGGATCCGAATCGCCGTCGCCATGATCGACGATCACGGGAACCTGACCGAACGGGTTGCGGGCCAGATGTTCCGGGCTCTTCTGTTGTCCTTCGCCCAGGACGATCGAATGGGCGCGATAGGGAAGCTCGAGCTCTTCGAGGGCGATCACGGCTCGCCAGCTCATCGTCGTGATATACCCGTAATAGTCGATCATGCGTCCTCCCGGAGGCCCCTGCCTTCAGCGACTATACCCCGGTAAGCTCGGTCGAGAGCCGCGTCGCACGCGGGCAGACACGGGGGAGAGCCGAATGGCGCGAGACGCAGCGACGGACCACGACGCGATGCTGGCACAGGTTCTGGCGGAGCAGGCGATCGGAAAAGTCGTCGCGGACTACGGACGCGGAATCGACGAGCTCGATTTCGATCGCGTACGTGGCTGCTTCCATCCCGACGCGACGATCCAATACGGTGGCGATCCACAGCGACCGCTCGACGAGGCGATCGCCTGGCTCGAAGACGTCCTTCCGGCGATCTTCGCGCTCTCGCACTATTTCGGACCTTCGATCGTCGATCTCTCGGAGTCTCACGACCGCGCCGTGTGTCAGACCTGGTGCATCAACGTCAACCAATATCCGCGTGGCCGCAACGGAAGCGAGAAGCAGACCATCTCCGGGCTGCTCTACGACGATGTCTTCGCGTGTCGAGACGGCCGCTGGCGCATCCTCGAACGTCGCAATCGAACCGAATGGAACGTCGAGGTCGATGGGAATACGCGACTCCCATTGCCCGGTTAGTCGGGTTGGGCCGCTCACGACCCGGCCCGATCCCGCCGCATGCGGGTCGGGTGGTGATGCTACCCTGTCTCCCGTAGCGGAGGTCCATCGTGCAGGATTCGTCTCCTCCCTCTGATCGTCTGACGATCATCTCGTGCGACTGTCACGCTGGTGCGCCGCCGGACGGCTACCGCCCCTACCTCGAGTCCGGCTTTCGCGCCGAATACGACGAGTCGTTGCGCCGACCCGAGCGACTCGTGCGCCGAGCGGCAGAGGTCGTCGGGTCCGGACCGATGTCCGCGGACAGCGATGACGAACGTGCGGCGCTCACGCCGCGTTGGACGCCCTCACTCCGGCTCGAGCAGCTCGATCGCGATGGAATCGCCGGGGAGGTTCTCTTCCCGCAGCCGGCCGGTCGCGCAGCCCCCCCCTTCTACGCGTTCTTCGGTCATCCGCTCGATCCGACTCGGCCAGAGGCGGCGGCCGCGGGCTGTCGCGCCTACAACCGCTGGCTCGTCGATTTCTGTGCGGACTCGCCCGCGCCGGAACGCCATGCCGGGCTGGCTCTACTGGGCATCGTCGACGACGTGCAGGCAGCTGTCGCCGAAATCGAATGGGCCAGGGACGCGGGTCTGCGCGGCGTGATCCTGCGTAGCCAGCCGCTCTCTGGGCACGGCTGGCACGACCCGCGCTTCGAGCCGATCTGGTCCGCGTGTGAAGCGCTCGAAATGCCGATCCACACGCATGGCGGCGAAGGCCTCGAGCTGGGTGACCTGCCGGGCTCGCGCTCGATCTTCTTTACCGAGGTGTGCTGGTTCGCCCATCGCCTGTTCTGGCATCTGCTCTGGTCGGGTGTCCTGGAACGGCATCCACGCCTTCGGCTCGTCTTCACCGAGCAGTTCGCGGATTGGGTGCCACCGCTTCTCGATCAGCTCGATCGACAATACGAAGGGACCGTGTCGAGCCTTACGCTGACCGAGGGACTGAGCATGAGACCCTCGGCCTACTGGGCCCGCCAATGTCACGTCGGTGCGTCCTTCATGAGTCGCCACGAGTGCGAGCTGCGACATCAGATCGGCGTGTCGACGATCCTATGGGGATCGGACTTCCCACACGACGAGGGGACCTGGCCCGAGACCGATGTCGCGCTTCGCGCGACGTTCGCAGGGGTTCCGGAGAGCGAATTGCGAGCGATGCTAGGCGAGAACGCGATGCCGCTCTACGGCTTCGACCGCGAGCGGATGGCGGATCTGGCTGCGCAAGTGGGGCCCGAGGTCGCCGCGTTTCGCTGAGGACGCGCAGCACGTCCTCAGCGAGGTCCTCAGTGGCGTCGGCGGCCTGCGAGGCCGGCCAGGCCGAGACCCAGCAGGAGAGCGGTACCCGGCTCGGGTACGACACCCTCGATCCCGACCGTGAAGCCGTTCCAGTTCTCGTTCGTGAGGCTTCGCCAGGAGACGGCGTCGAACTCACCCACGAAGCGCAGGACGCCATGTGGCTCGCCGGTTCCGATGAGCTGGTACTCGAAGACGCCGCCACCGAGATCGACCACGCTCTTGGACGACGTGCCACAGCCCCAGTAGCCGCAATCGTTGCCGTCGCTCGCGTCGCCGAAGCTCAAGATCTCGAAGTCGCGGTCGAAGGCATAGCCATTCGCGTTCAGACTCACGTAGGCGAAGACCGGATTGATGACCGTCTCCGAGAAGACCAGAGTCTGCTCGCCCGCGAATCGGAGCGCGACCATCTCGTTCGGCGGCGGAATGTTGTCGACCTGGTCGCTCGTGTAGGGAGACGTCGCGGGGTCGCGATGTCGCGGAAAGCCGGAGCCCGTGCGCTGCGAGTAGAAATCCGTGCCGGGTGTCTCGCCGTTCTGGAAGAACGAGATTCCGTTCGTGTTCGTGTACGTCACGTCGACGATCGTCGTGTCCGTCGTGATCTGACCCGAATACTCCGGCGCCGCGTTGGTCTGCCAATCGATCCACTGGATGTTCGCCGATCGCGCAGTATCAGCCAGGAACAGCAGCGACGCCGGAACGAGGAGTGCGAGCACAGGAGACACAGCCACAGGACACACAGGGAAGAGCTCGCGCGCGCGAGAGAAAGAGAAAATGGAAGCAGTTCTCGAAGGACCTCGTCGCAGCAGCATTACGTGATCTCCAGATTCGGCAGGTTCGACCTTGCTAGTTCTAGCAGAAGACCCGCTTTCGGGTCGACCGAAGGCAGGAGTTCGATCCCGTCGCAAGCGGGGATTCGAGCGAGCTCGCGAGGTCTTTCGCACGGGCCAGCGATTCGCTTCTCTATTTCCGATCGGCACTGCACGGTACGCGCGTCGGCGGGTCGATCCGCAAGGTCGGTCGGCATGGGGCGGCTCTCGTCGTCGGCCGGCGAGGTGGGCGAATCGGAGATGAGTCGAAAGATCGAGGGAGTCGGGGGACTTGGCGCTCGAAACGCGAGTCGCCTGCGCGATCTGCTCGCGCTGCTCGCACTGGCCACTCTGGTCGTGGTCCCATCCGGCTGTGGCGATCCCGTTGGGACCGAGTGCCGAATCTCGGGCAGTGGCTTCCACGCCCGCCACGGTTGCCGTCATCGATGTCTCTCGCGCTGGCAGGTGAGCTGCCCGGATGGTCGGCGCGTCACGCCCAACACATGTTCCGGCGCCTTCGGCTGCCGTCCGGGGAGCTGTCCCGATGGACAGGTCTGCTACCACGACGACGATCCCTTCGACGATCGCAGCTTCTGTGTCGTCGCGACGACCTGTGGCGAGATCGATCGAGCCGCGCTCGCCGAGTGGGAGCGGGAGAGCCTCGAGGCGCAAGAGCGGATGCGCGCCGAACGCGAGGCGAAGCAGCTGCGTCGGGAGCGGTGGCGCGCGCAGCATCCGGACGCGCCGAAGACCGCCCCGGATGCCCCCTAGGATCCCGAGCTCTCGAAACGAGCGTACCGCTTCGCGGGCTCGGGGTGGAGATGACGCGAGGTATCTCCCGCACCGAACGCATCGTGGATCATCTCGCGCCGCGTGAACCGCCAGCGACCGGCGACCTTCTCGAACGAATCGTGGTAGCGATTGCGATAGACCGGCTGGAGTGGGAAATCGTCGAGCGCCTGGAAGACGACGACATAGGAATGCGCCTCTGCCGCGAGCCCCGATTCGTCGACGTCGATCACGAGGTTTGCGACATGGTGTCGCGTGTGGGGATGGCTGCCGGGCGTCCATGGATCGGCCACCCGGCCCTGGTCGTCGTAGAAGAGCGTGTGTTGTGCGTACATGTCGGCCGCTTCGTCTCCGCCGCGAACGACGACGCCGGGCTGGGGATGGATCGTTGCGTGCGCGAAGAGCGCCCGGATCGCCTCGAGGTCGCCGCCGTCGAGCGCGTCCGAGTAGCCGAAGACGAGCTTCGAAATCGCGTGTCGATCTTCACTCCGGTCCGCCATCGGCTCGTCTCCTCCGCTGTTGGAGACGCTCTCAGAGTGACTCGCGGGCGTCAAGTGCGACCCGGGGCCGACGACCGGTCACTCGCTCGGTCCGCCGCGCGTCCATCCCGGCCTCGATTGTGCGATGCTCGTCCCCGTAGACAGCGGTTCCGAGGAGTCATGCGCAAGCGAATCTCCCTCAAGACGCGTCGACCCGACCGGTCCCGGGCCGAATTCAGACGCCACTACGAGGAGCAGCACGTTCCGCTCGGATTGACGTTCGTCCACGAATTCCGCTGGCGTCGTTACGTTCGAAATCACGTCCGGCGGGAACTCGCAGGGAGGGTCGGATTCGACTGCTATGCCGAGTTCTGGGTCGATACGGACTACGACGATGCGCGACTCGATGCGTTCGTGCGATCGAACGACTTCCAGCGCTTGAACGAAGACGACGAGCGATTTCTCGACATCCGAAAGCGCCTCGCCTTCGACGTCGAGGAGCACGTCGTCGTTCCGCGTGAATCGAAGCTTCCGCCGAAGGACAAGCTCGCCATTTGTTGGTGCGGTCGGGCGGAACGCGCGCTCGATGGCTTCGGGCTCGCACGACAGGTCGTCGATCGTGTCGGTGCCCGCGTGGTCGGAGCGACCCTCGATCGGGCCTCGACGATGCTCCCGGACGGGGCGCCATTCGACACGCTGCTCTCGATCTGGCTGGATGACGTGGCCGCGGTCGATCTACGGACGATCGCGCCGCCGCTCGAGCAATGGGCTGCTCTCGCGATCGACGAGGTCGAGACGCCTCGCGAGCGTTTGTGGAGCGGGCCCGACGTCGACGGGTTGGGCATCACTGGTGCGGGGCACGGCGAGCAGGTCCGCTCGCCGGATCGATCGTGACGGTCGATCGGGGCCGGCCCCGCGCGGAGCGCAGGAGAGAGGAGCCATCATGCAGCCACTGAGCCGGGAAGGAGACGATCTCGAGACGAAGGTCCAGCGTCTGCTGGACATCGAGGAGATCAAGCGTCTGAAATACCGCTACTTCCGATGTTTCGACACGGCAGACGTCGAAGGGATCCGCGACGTCTTCCACCCCGACGTCACGCTCTCGGTCGTCGGCGGCGTCTACAAGTTCAAGCTCGAGGGTCGCGACGCCTATCTGAAGATGGTTCGCGAGGGTGCGCACGCAGAGATGATCACCCTTCATCAGGGCCACCATCCCGAGATCGACGTGATTTCCGACGAGGAGGCACGTGGGATCTGGTACCTCCAGGACAGCGTCTGGGAGTTCCGCCGCAAGATGCATATCACGGGCGCGGCCTTCTACCGCGAGCGCTACCTGAAGCGGGACGGTCGCTGGACGATCAAGGACATCGAGTTCGAACGCATCCACGAGATCGTCGATCCGATCGAGGAAGCGCCCAACGTGACAGTCAACTACCTCGCCACGCACGCCTACAAGATGCCGGAGGGCGAGCTGCCGCCCTACGAGTACGACGACGAGGTCGAAGCGGGTACCTGAGTCCGCTCGTGGGGCTCGCGTCCCCAGGCTACCGATCGGCGGTCTCGGCTCGGGCCTGGCGGTGCGAGCTGGCCGAACCTGGCATACTGCACGGCGACCACGCGAACAATCGGATCGACTGGAGCGAGCGACTATGAAGGCAGCCAGACTCGAAGAAGGCACTCTCGGAATACAGGATCTCCCGACGCCCGAGCCGGGCCACGAAGAGGCCCGGATTCGCATCACCGCTGCGGGCGTCTGTCATTCGGATCTGCACATCGTCCGGGGTGATTGGGCGGGTGTGCCGACGAGTGGCGTGATCGGGCACGAGGCGATCGGAATCGTCGAGGCGCTCGGTCCGGGTGCCGACCGCTATGCGGCGGTCGGCGATCGTGTGATCCTCGGTCTCGGTGGCACGGGCGGGGGTTACTGGTGTGGTGCCTGCGAATACTGCATGCGCGGCGAGCCGCGCCATTGCGCCCAGACCCAGGGTATCATGGGCACGTTTGCGGAAGAGTTCTGCGTTTGGGCCAAGTCCCTCGTCAAGCTACCCGACAGCGTCGCCGACGAGGAGGCGCCGCTCGCTTGTGGTGGACTCACGGCCTACGGAGCCGTCAAGAAGCTCGCGAAGCACCACATTGCGCCGGGGCGCGCAATCGCCGTCATCGGCGCGGCCGGCGGACTCGGACACTACGCAGTCCAGATCGCGACGGCGTTCGGCTACAAGGTCGTCGGCGTCGATCTCGGCGCCGAGCGGTTGGAATTCGTGAAGTCGCTCGGCGCCCACCGCGCGATCGATGCGAACGAGGCCGAAGCGAAGGTCATGGAAGAGCTCGGGGGCGTCGACGCGTGCCTCGTCTTCTCGGCCAAGATGGCCGGCTTCAACCTGGGCTTGAAGCTGTTGCGGCCGGGGGGGCTCTTCGTGGCGGTCGGATTGCCCGCGACGAGCGAGGGCGATCTCGAGCTGAATCCCTTCGAGTTCTTCTTCAAGGACCCGACGCTCATCTACTCGGCCGTCGGTAACGTCCAGGACATGCGGGAGCTCGTCGAGATGGCCGCGGCGGGTCAGGTGAAGAGTCATATCGGTCGCGTTGGTGCGCTCTCGGACCTGCCGGCGATCTTCGATGACCTCGAGTCGGGCAAGTACGTGGGCCGGGCGGTCGTGACGGATCTGACGAGCTGAGTGCGGGCTCGGATCTGCGCTGCGCGACTTCAGTCGCAGGCCTCGTCGTCGGTGCGTTCGGCCGCATCGACCGCGAGCTCGATCAGGTGGCGCAGTCGTTTCGCGGGCATGCGCCGATCGAACCGATAGGCTGCGAGCCACTCCCCCGCCCGCTCGATGCGGGTGTGCCCCGGCTCCCCGCGAATCCGGACTCGATCCGGTTCGGAGACCTTCGGCACGCGCAGGGCGACGATCGACATATCGTACCAGGTCGGCGCACGGTTCTTCTCGATCCCCAGAAACGCGTCGGCGAGGATCGAGTCCTTGCTGAGCGTCGTCGCGAGGCCGCCGACGCGCTGGCGATAGTCGAAGAGCACGATCTCGCGTCCTCGGATCCGACCTCGCGTCACGTTCAGGAAACGCCGATCGCAGCCGAGCTGGATGATCGGCAGATGCACGAGCCCGGTCCGCTCGAGTCCGGGGTCCTCGCCGACGAACTCGAAGCCCTGGTGTCGGGCGAACGCTTCGACCTGCTTGCGGCGGCGTGCGTTGAGGACGAAATGAAGTACGAGGGCGATGGGTACGCCGACCAGGAAGGCCAGCCAGATGATCTGGTCGATCGAAGGCATGGCGAGAGGATCGACCTGACGGCGAGCCCTCTTGAGTCCACCCGCGAGCTCAGAGGGTTTCCGGGATCAACGTGATGATCTCCTTGATTCCGAGGCAGTCCTCGCTCGCTTCCAGACACCGCTCGTTTGCCAGGATGCTCTCGGCCGTTCGCATCATCGCCGGAAATGCCGATCGCAGCAGGTGGTTGGCATAGATCACGACGTTGGCACCCGCTTCGATCAGCTCCGCTTCATAGACCGAGGCGTACGTCGAAGGAACGACGGCGATCGGGACCGAATGCCCCTGGTCGCGGAATCGCCGGCAGAATTCGAGGATCTCGTCGGGTGTCTTCTCCTTGCTGTGAATCATGATGCCGTCCGCGCCCGCCTCGACGTAGGCGTGTGCGCGTTCGAGGGCGTCGGCCTGGCCTTTGCCGAGGATCAGGCTCTCGATGCGGGCGAAGATCATGAAATGCGGCGTGACCTGCGCCTTCTTACCGGAGGAGATCTTCTCGCAGAACTCGGCGATCGAATCCTGCTGCTGGCCGGCGTCCTGACCGAAGAGCGAGTTGCGCTTCGGTCCGACCTTGTCCTCGATGATGACGGCCGACACACCGAGGCGTTCGAGCGTCCGGACATTGAAGCAGAAATGCTCGGTCAGGCCGCCATTGTCTGCATCGACGATCATCGGCTTCTGCGTGACCTCGAGGATCTGGTCGATCGTCGCGGTGCGGGAGGTGACGTCGACAGCCGACGTGTCGGGCTTGCCCTTCGAGGTCGAGTCGGTCAGGCTCGATTCCCACATGCCGTCGAACTCGCGTTTCTCGCCGTTCACCATGGCCGAGGCGGACTCGGCGATCAGGCCACAGAGGCCGTTGTGCACCTCGATAATCCGCACGATGTCCTTCGCGGCGATCAGACGCCTGAGCGAGGCCAGTCGCCACTCGGGTGTCGAGCCCGTGTGGCGCGCGACGTTCTCCTGGCTGATGCCTGCGAGCTCCGACGTGTAGGGCACCTCGACCAGCTGTCCGCCCCACTCGGAGAGGACGCGGACCACGATCTCGCGGATCTTGGCCTGTGGGCCGGTCAGCCAGTCGTCGCCGTGGACGACGTAGTCCGGTCTCAATGCGCGCAGCGTCTCGGTCGGGTCGACCTGCTCCTGGACGACGACGCGCTCGACGTGTTTCAGGTTTGCCGCGATCTCGACACGCTCCTCGACACTCAAGAGCGGCAATCGTTTGTAGGTGACGACGGCGCGCTCGGATAGGACGCCGACGATCACGTCGCCCAGCTCGCTCGCGCGTGCGATCACGCCGAGGTGGGCGGTATGAATGAAGTCGGCGCTCATCGCCACGTAGGCAGTCGCCATCGAATTCCCCTCTCCAGTCGGACCCTCTGCGGCGGATCGATCCGGCTCAGCTCGTTCCGGCTCGGGCCGGCGCGTCGTCCTCGGACCGTCGTCTTCGGCCCCGCAGCTTCGCAGACAGAGCGATCAGATGGTCCGCGCCCGCTTGCGAGCTGCGGCCCGAGGATACGCCCTCGTTTCCACTCTCGAGATTGTAGACCGTTCGCTCGCGAGCGCGGACGAGCCTGTCTCGGGTGGCGTTCGGATCCGCGAGCAGCGCGTCGATCTTCTGGGCCACCGCTTCGAGTCGGCCGGGCTGGAGCGTGTCGCCGAGCTCGCTTCGGAGAGACTTCTCGATCGGCTCGAGAGACTCGCCTCGTTCGCGACAGAAGCGCGAGAAGGCATCGAAGTCGGCATTGTTGACCTTGGGTCTCGTGTCGACGAAGAGGACGGGCTTCTCGAAGCCGAAGGCGAACTCGAACGCCGATCCCGACCAGTCGGAAATCATCAGATCGGCTCTCTCGAGCGAGGCGGAGCTGCGAATATCCAGGTCGAAGACGACCCGGTCGTTCGCCGCAAAGCGCGTCTCGAGACGAGCCAATCGATCGGCGTCGCGTCGGAGCGACATCGGGTGCGGCCGGAACGTGATCCGGTAGTCGCTCTCGAGGAGCGTTGCGATCAGGTCCTCGGCGACGGTGCAGGTGATCGAGTGATCGCCCCAGGAGGGCGCGATCAGGACTTCTCGCGTACTCGCCGGAACGGAGCTGGCCGTCGTGCGGATTGCGTTGCGCGTCAGCAGCTTCTCGAGTCGGTAATAGCCGAACGGGACCACCTCCTTTGCGTCGAGCTCGTAGAATCGACAGAGGGCCTCGATCTCCCGCTCGTGATGCGGCCCGACGGCGAGGAAGCTGTCGTAGCCGTTGAACGAGCGCTCCCGATAGACCATATGGGCGCTCACGATCGCGTGAAAGAGATAGACGTAGTGTACGTCGCGCACGGATCGCTTCAGGAAGAGCTGATCGAGATCGGTGAGCGTCATCAGGAAGAGCGTGCAGTCGATCGATCGGAAGAGCATCGTGCGGGCAGCGCCTTCACCGATGTAGAATGCATGCAGATTCTCATGGCCGAGCTCGAATACGCCGTCGTCTCGACTCGACGTGAGGTAGACGACGGTCTTGCCCCGCCGCTCGAGCAGCTCGAGCACCAGCCCTTCGAAGTAGATCCAGTCGTTTCGGGATTCGGCGTAGAAGACGAACTCCAGCCCGCCTGGCGTCGTCCTGGCGAGCGCATCGAGGCGTCTGCGCGCCGCCCGGATCTCGCCCTGATCGTGGATGCGATTCCTGAAGCCCTGGACCCAACCCTTGAGGAGCATCGACCTCGTCCTCCGGATCAGGCGGGCGATCTGCCGTCGGCGCGTTCGGCGGACGACTCGCGACGGCTCCGATCCTCATCCGAGTGCCGGTCGCGCTCGATGTCGTGCCTGGACCCACGGACGGTGGAGTAGTCGCGGAGCAGTCGTTCGTAGTCCTGGACGGTGTCGAATTCCATCCATCCACCAGCGCAGATCGAACAAGTGACCGGCTGGCCATCGTCGACGAGATCCTGCAGGAAGTCGCAGAGGTAGGCCTTGCGATACGACTGGGCGTTCTGGAAGGGCGCGTCGGGCTGGAGCTGTCGCGAGCGCCTGTCGAAGTGCTCGAGCCAGGCGCTCGCGCCTTCGGCCGTCAACTTGAGCAGACCCGTGAACTCGCTGATGCGTCGTTCGGGATCGTCTTCTATGTGCTTTCCGAGTCGGATCGCTCGATCGTCTTCCGCCATCTCGACGTTCTCGGCCTCGGAGAGCGGGTGCTCCGTACGTCCCTCGTATTGTCGTCGCCAATCCGTATCGACCGCGATCACGACCGGCTCGCGGTGCGCTACGAGCGCTCGGACGATCTCGTCCGAATAGATGATGTCGGAGTACGAGACGACGAGATCGCGACCGTCGCGCATCGAACGCTCGAAGAAGGGGCGCGCGTACATCAGCGAGTGCAGGATGTTGTTCTCTGCATAGTCGGGATTCTCGAAGATCTCCGCTCCACGCAGTCGGATCGTCTCCTTCTTGTAGCCGACGACGACGCCGAACTCGCTCACGCCATTCGCGCAAAGATGCTCGAGGTTGTTCTCGATCACGGGGCGACCGTCGAGGGGCAGCATGCATTTCGGGCGATCGTCCGTATAGGGACGAAGACGCGTGCCCATGCCTGCGGCGATGAAGATCGCTCGCAAGCTAGTGCCTCCCCCGCTTGTCGAACCAGGGCCTCGACTCGTCGGCGACGCGACCGATCTGTTCGCGGCCGAGCCACGACAGCTCGCGCAATGGGTCGCCCGAGATCTTGCTGGGGATCCGTAGGCTGATGAGCTGACCCTCTGACGCGGCGAAGCCGTGTTCGACGAAGGGCTTTACGTACGCGGAATCGTCCGGAGCGAGCACGGCCGAATCGCCCTCGTCCGATCCCGGCAGTCGCCAGTCGAGTCGCACCTCCCGGTCGCCGACATTGTAGAGGTACTGATGCAGGCCCGTACGCAGGCCGTAATCGGGGGAGTCGGGGTGGTCGGACGAGTCCCCCTCGTTCGGGCCCCTCGCGATCTCGAAATGAAGGGATTTCGCCAGTGGCACGTGGGGCGTCGACGCGAGCTCGCGCACGCGGTAGCGACGATTCGCGGTGCGGAGCTCCCAGGTCGCGCCACGGGTGGCAGGCAGGACGATCGTCGAGGGGACGTTTTCGTCGTAGGTCAGGAGATCGCGCAAGTGGACGTTCAGAGCCCGCGCGATCCGGCGGAGTGCATGATCGTCGAGCAGTCGTTTGCCCGAGATCTGTTCGTCGAGCTCCGTTGCGTCGATCTCCGTCCGTCGCGCGAGCTCCGCGAGCGGCATGGCGAGGCAGGACAGGTAGTAGTCGATCACGCTCCCGACCGAGCGTGCCGGACTCGCGTAGTCGAGTGCATAGTGCTCGGCGAGCGGTGGCGAGACCGCGCGAAGCTCCTGCTGTGCGTCGCCCAGCAAATCCCCTCCGTAGGTGAGGGCCAGGATCAATCCGTTCCCGCCCTCGGCCTCTCGGGTCGAGAACGTGTGTGGTACGAACGGACGGATATACATCGAGTCGCCCGTATTCATGACGGCGACCCTCTTCGTGCCGTCGTCGGCGCGGTAGTAGAAATTGACGGGACCGACGAAGTAGGTGAATTGGTGCATGAAGTGACCGTTGTTCCACTGCACCGCAGGATTCTCGGGATCGTCGTCTTGAACGACGCACAGCTCACGGATCCACTCCGGTCGAAAGCTCGAGAGGGAGCTCGCGGCCGTGTCACGGTATTCGTAGTAGGGCTTGCCGGCACGCTCCATGACACGAGCCGAAGCGGCCGACTCGGCCGCCGTCATCAGCTTGACCCCGCTCTCGGCGTCGTCGTAGACGAGCGCGAACTCACGAGGGCTGACGGGCCAGATCGAGCAGGCCTTGCGGACGAGCGTGATCGGGAAGGGGCGCTCGTCGGCGAGAAACTGCTCCATCTCCCGCGTCGAGATGCCGAGCTCGCGCGCCGCGTCTTCGGGACGTCGCTTGAGATCGTTGAGCAGGCTCCGCAGCAGATTCCCGATCTTGTCGTCCATTTCCGCTCGCATCTCCGCTCGAATCGTCGCTCGTGCCGTTTCGTGTCCGAAAGGCTTCGCGCGGCCCGCCGACGTGCCTTCGGCCCGCCCGAAGTCGGCGGGTCCTGCGATCTAGTAGCTCGCCGCCAGCTCGCTGCGGAGTCTCGTGAGGTCGACCACGCCGTTCCGCATCCGTTCCGAACGCGTTGCGGCTTCGAAGAACGTGTCGAATTCGGCCTCGCTCACCCCGTAGTCCGCCGGCCGGGTCGAGATTTCGAGCGCCTCGAAGAGCGCTTCGAGGCGCTCGAGATGCGTCTCGTCGAGCGTGCCCCCGCCGTGCTCCCCCAAATATACACGCAGAATCCAGGGGAGCGAGAAGCTGCAGGCGCGGCCGTGTGGAACGTCCTTGCGCAGGGTCAGGTAGTAGGAGAGCGCGTGTGCGACGGAGGTCTTCGTCTGCGAGAAAGCGAGTCCGGCGCGGAGCGCGGCCCGCATCAGCTTCGTGCGCAGCTCGAGGTTCGCGAGGTCCCGCGTCAATGGGAGCAGGTGGGTCAGGATCAGATCGATCGCTGCGAGCGCGTCGCCGCGACTGGCTTTGGTGGCGTTGCGGTTCCAGATCGATTCGAACGCGTGCGAGAGTGCATCGAGCGCGGTGGCCACCGTCGTCTCGCGAGGCAGCGTCAGCGTGAGCGTCGGATCACAGATCGCGAGGGCAGGGTAGAGGCGAAGATCCGAGATCGAGTACTTCTCGAGCCCCCGGTCGTCCCAGATCGAGCCCCAGCAAGTGACCTCGCTGCCCGTTCCCGCCGTCGTCGGCACGGCCGTGATCGGCAGCAGCTCGAATCCGTCGAGCCCCTCACCTCGCCGCACGGCGGCTTCGACCGATTCGAAGCCGCCCGCACCGGCGTGGACCGACACGGCCTTCGCCGCATCGAGCACACTGCCACCGCCGATCGCGAGGAGCTGGTCGGCTCTCGCGAAGTCGATTTCATGATGGAGCGCGGCGCAGCTGTCGAAGGTCGGATTCTCGATGCAGGAATCGAGTATCGCGTCGGGCGTGAGCCGCTTCTTCGCGAGCAAGGTGTCGAGGAAACGCGTACGGGTTCCCCGCGTCGTGATGATCGTGACCCGGCCGCGCTCGAAGATCTGTTCGATCGACTCTTCGAACATGCCACAGCCGAAGCGCACATCGACGGGATTCGCCGCCTCGCTCATCGGATTGCACCCGTGCGAATCATGAATGCGTGCTTGTTTTCGGCCGGCGACTCGACGGGGCGACCGAGGTCCGAGCGTGAGCCCGGGCGAACGCGGATCTCGCTGAACGTCGGGCCGCGCAGCTCGGAGAGCGACTTCGCCACGTCCTCGAGCTCGGCGGGCGTGCTTGCCGTGAGAAATCGCTCGAAGCCGAGGCCTTCCGCAATCTTCCGAAAATCGAGGGAGGGGGCGACGGTCGGCTGCCCGCCGACCGAATCGTGGGCGCCGTTGTTGAACATCACATAGTGATAGTTCGAGAGTCGCTGTGCAGCGGCGACAGCGAGCCCACCCATATGCATCAGGGCCGCACCGTCACCGTCGAAGCAGTAGACGCGACGCTCGGGCAGCGCGCGGGCGAGACCGAGCGCGATCTGGGACAGGTGGCCCATCGAGCCGACGTTGTAGAAGTCGACGATCGTGGAGCTGCTCGCGCGTCGATATTCGTAGAGCTCACGCGAGAGCTTGCCGGTCGTCGAGACGACGAGGCTCGTCGGCGTCGAGATCGCGTCGGCGAGCGCCGTCACGGCCGTCTCGCGCTCGAGCGTCGAGGCGGATTCGGCTCTTCCGTAGTCGTAGCCGCGAAACGTGCCCTTCGACACCAGGAGTGCCACGGGTCGGCTCGCTTCGCGGGCCTCGCCGAGCAGGGTTGCGAGGGACGCATCGAATGCCGGACCGGCGTCGGTCTCGGACGTCAGCTGGAGGTAGGGGATCTCGAGCAGCTCGAGCGTCTCCTTCGTGATCCTGCCCTGGGTGCGATGTTGCGGCTCGTCCGCGATGCCGGGCTCGCCGCGCCAGCCGATCAGCAGCAGGAGCGGAATCTGATAGACCTCCTCACTCATCAGTGAGGTGAGCGGGTTGATCGTGTTGCCGAGACCCGAATTCTGGAGATAGACGAGTGCGGTCTCGCCCGTCGCGAGATGGTGACCGGCGGCGAGCGCGACGGCATTGCCCTCGTTCGCGGCGATCACGTGCTCGTCGACGAAGCGGTCCGCCAGGTAGCCGCAGATCTCCTTGAGGAGGGAGTCAGGCACGCCGGTGAAGAAGCGAATGCCGTTCTCGGTGAGTGCGTTCGCGAAGGCCGGACAATCGATCAAGGGTGCGCCTCGTCGGAACGAGCCGCGTCGACGCCATCGACCGCGGCGGCTCGTGTCGTGGCGCGAATATAGATCATCTCGGAGGGCGCAGACGTTCCCGTCGCGTCGCATCGTTGTGCAGCTCGTCGAGCAGCGCTTCGTCGAGGATGCGTTCGTCCAGCCGCAGGTGTGTGATCCGCCAGCCGTCGCCAGTGCGGCTCGCTTCGGCGCGATAGAGCCCGACACCCGCCAGGCTTCGATTGTGCTGGAAGGTGCGGAGGGTCGCGCGATCGCCATCGACCTCGACCAGCTCGGTACTCATGTAATGCCAGGGAGCGGCGCCCTCACGATCACCGACGGCCGCAAAGAGCCAGCGGATGATCGCGTCGACGCCCTCGAGTCGGAGATCCATCGGGAAGTTCACGCCGACGTACTCCGCGACGGCATCCTCGGCGAAGGTCGCGCGCAGCCGCGCTTCGTCGAGGTCGTCGATGCCATGGGCGTAGGCGTGCATCAAGCGGACGACCGCCTGTCGATCTGCCTCGGCCTCGAGGCGTACGAGGCGTGCCTCGACGTCGGCATGAGCGCAGCCGAAGACGGTCAAGAGGAGGAGGGTCAGGCGGATGTCGGTCTTTCGCATGCGGGCTCCTTCAGGTTCGCTGGGGCCGTGCGGCGCGCTTCATTCGAAAGCGATCAAGGCGTTGCCCGGGAGCTGCGCCTGGCCATAGCCCGAGCTGACGAAGAGACGGCCATTCGCGTAGATCGGGCCGGCGGTACCCGAGATGCCGCCACCCCGGGTGCGTTGGCCGAGTCGTGTCTCGAACTCCCGCGCCGTCGCGAATCGCCAGAGCATCCTGCCCGATTCGCGCTCGAAGGCGTGGACGACGCCGTCGAGTCGCGCGGCGAATACGACCTCGCTCGTGGCGAGCGGAGGCGCCAGGAAGGTCGGGTCACACGACGTGGGATCGGCGCAGAACTCGCTCGCCGAAGCCGTCCAGAGGATCTCGCCGTCGTTCGCACTGATCGCATGGAGCCCGCCGCCGGCTTCGCGCTCGTGCCCGCCGAATCGCGCATCGAGCGCTCTGCCCGCGGCCGGAACGAAGAGCACGCCCGTTCGATTGGCCATGCCGTAGCGGATCCCCGCATTGGGTCCGCCGCTCACGATCCGTTCCTTCCAGACGAGCGCGCCCGTGGCCGGATCGAGCGCGTGGAGCAGACCCGACTTCTGGCCGGCGACGAGCAGATCGCGCTCTCGCGAACGGACCAGCATCGTCGTCGCGCCGAAATCGATGTCCGGGCCCTCGGGATCGGGGCAGCTGCTGCGCGTGCCATAGAGGCACGCCGCGTTCCAGGCATCACCCGATTGCGCCTGGTAGACCCAGCGGACCCGTCCGTCGGAGAGTGAGAGCGCGAGCACCGAGTCGCTCATCGCCGTCGCCGGTCGGCTGTGGTTGTTGCCCGAGCCCACGAATAGCAGCCCGTGCTCGACCGAGATCGTCGGTGTGTTCCAGACGCTCGCGCCGGATGGGCCGCGAATCGCGGTGCCGATCGTCGTTTCGCCGGTCCGGGTCGGCGCCTCGTCGATCGTCGGTCGGCGCCAGAGGATCCGCCCCGTCCGGGCATCGAGTGCGACGACCGCTCCGGAATGGGTGCAGCATGGATAGCTCGGGTCCATCGAGTTGACGTCGTCGTTCGAAGAGACGGGGACGTACAGCCGACCCGCGTGCGCCGTGACGGAGCCCGTGATCGCCGCATTCACGTGCGGGTCGACCGAGCGTCTCCAGAGCAACCGACCGCTCTCGGCGTCGACGGCGTAGACGTTGGCCGCGCGATCGGCAAAGACGGCGCGGACGGTCGGTCGTCCGTTCGCCGCCGCTTCGGTCCGGTTCGGCTCGACGTCGATCGTGACCGCCGTGCGGACCTCGGTCGCTGCCTTGAAGTGCCATCGCGTGCAGCCGGTCGCCTGATCCAGCGCGTAGACCGAGCCATTGTGGCTTCCGACGAAGAGTGCACCACCCGCCGCCGTGGGCTGGGATCGCAGCTGCGAGGACTCGGGAAATGCGATCACCCAGGCGACGGCGAGTCGACCGACCGCGTCCTTCGAGGGCCCGGCCCCATCGGGCAGCGCACGGGGATTGCGGGGGCTCCGGCCCCAGGCCGGATAGGCCAGATCCTGCCAGTCGAAGAGGCTCCGATCCGGCTCACAGCGAGGCGATACTTCGAAGCTTCGTTTCGCCTGCGGAGAATCGAAGGCGACCCCGGTGAAGAACTCGGCCACCGCGCGCCGACTCGCGTCGTCGAGTCGGGAGCCGACCCGGCGCATGTTGCCCCTGGTGAGCGCGTCGTAGACGAAGCCCGGCGGCCGCCCGCGATTCTGCTCGAAGAGCGACTGCAGGATGGGCAGGGTGTGACAGACTGCGCAGTTTTCGGTGAAGATCGTCGCGCCGGCGGCGTTCGATTCGGCCGCCAGGCGAGCGGCCTCCGATTGCGGCGGGGCCGGACGCGAGCAGGCGAGGGCGATCAGACTGACGAGCAAGGCGACGGCGATCGCGACGAGGATGGGCGCGGCCGCAGCAAGATGCGCCCGCGCCCAATTGATACGCTTCAATCCACTCTCCCGAAGTTTCCCCTGGACATGGCGATCCCGACCCTCGGCCTCACGCGCGCGGCACCACCGCGTGTCGCAGCGTATTGGAGATCGTCGGGGTTCGCCGCAGGCTGGTCCCTTGGGGGTCAGGGCACCCATGCGAAGTGCCGAGCGAGGTCGCGCGGTGCGGCGCGCTTCCCCCGTACAGCGATGCGTCTTACGCTCACGTCGACGCCGCGGTCGCCCGGGACACACCGCGGGATCGTCGCTTCGGAGGTCGGGGGGCACGTGACGGACGAGAACGGATCGAATCGCAATCGCGTCTGCTCGGCGTTCGGAATCCGACTGCCCCTGGTGATGGGCGCGATCACTCCGAAGCCCTCGCTCGGTGTCGCGGTCGCGGAAGCCGGTGGGCTCGGCTGTATCGAGGGCATCTCCTCCCCCGAGAAGCTCCGCTCCCAGATCCGCGATTTCAGGTCCCGTACGGAGGCGCCGTTCTGCGTAAACTTTCCGCTCGCCTTCGGCGATCCGGAGCTCGTCGAGGCTCGCGTGAGAGTCGCACTCGAGGAGCGCGTGCCCGCCGTCATGACGTCGGCGGGCAGCCCGAAGCGTTGGACCCCCGTCTTCCAGGAAGCCGGCATTCGCGTAGCGCACGTCGTCGCGGGCGTGGCGCACGCGGCGAAGGCCAACGAGGCGGGCGTCGACGTCCTGATCGCCGAGCCGACGGAATCGGGCGGCTATCGCGGCGCGAACGAGATCAGCATGATGGTGCTGATTCCGGCGATCGCGCGGGCCTTCCCCGACGTGCCACTCGTGGCGGCCGGCAGCGTCGTCGATCGGGCGGGTCTGGTCGCCGTCATGGCGCTCGGGGCCGAAGCCGTGCAGCTCGGCACGCGTCTGGTGATGACGCAGGAGGGTGCCTCGGTCTTTCCGAAATACGTCCATCAACTGACCCTGGCGGCCGACGACACGTCGACGATGTCGGCGACGGGCGCGACGCGGCCGCGGGTCAACAAGCCAGAGCTGGCTGAGCGCGTGCTCGGCGATGCGCGGAAACGGGCGCAGATGGGGCAGGCCGCGGCCCTGATCGACGACGTTCCGAGCGTTGCCGACGTGATCGACGAGCTGTTCCGCGGCGGTGCCCGCCACGCGCGCGGCGTGGCGGATGCCCTCGAGCCCTTCGAGCGCGAGCTCGCAGGTTGAGGCCTGCACTGCACGGGCTCGGCGCTGCGTCACGCACGCGACGCAGACGTGCGCGTCGAGACGTGGCTGGGGCGAGTGCGCCGGCGGACGCGAGATGATCGACCCGGCCACGTTCTGGGATCGGCTCGGCACCCGGGTCGAGGCGACGCCGGACGCGCCCATGTTGATCGACGAGCACGACGAGACGCTCTCGTTTCGCGCCTATCGAGAGCGCGTCGAGCGGACTGCGGCCGGTCTCGCGTCGCTCGGAATCGGGCCTGCGAGCCGGGTCGCCTATCAGCTGCCGACCCGACTCGGAACGATCGTCTTGATGGGCGCACTCGCACGGCTCGGTGCGATCCAGATTCCGATCGTGCCGAGCTACCGCGAGCGCGAGGTCGCCTTCTGTCTCGCCGAGAGCCGGGCCGAGTTCCTGTGCCTGGCGAGCGATCTGCATCCACTCGAGGAGAACGTGTTGCGCGAAGCGTGCGATACGGCCTTCAGCTGGCTCGATCTGGCGGCCGAGGGCGCGTCGCGTGCAGCCGACGGCGCGCACGCGGAGCGCGATCGCGTTCACGAAGGGAAGATCGCGAGCGACGCGCGCTCGCCGCGTCTACCCGAGGCGGACCCGCGCGGGCTGCCGCTACCGCCGTCCGACGCGAACGAGGTTCGTTGGATCTACTACACGTCGGGCACGACGTCTCGTCCCAAGGGCGCGCGACACAGCGATCATTCCGTCGCCACGGCGGCTGCGGGGCTGGTCGAGCGCCACCAGGTTCGCGCGGACGACCGGCTCGGCATGGCCTTTCCGTTCACGCATGTCGGCGGTCTGATCAACGTGCTCTCGCTGCTGCTGGTCGGCCATCCGATGGTGATCGTCGAGAAATTCGATCCCGCGCGGACGGCCGACGTCTTCGCACGCCACGGCGTCTCGATCGTCGGGGGTGGACCGGTCTTCTATGCCGCCTTCCTCGAAGAGCAGCGCCGCCGGCCCGAAGGACCGCTATTGCCGCGCTTTCGGCTATTCAGCGGAGGGGGTGCGCCGATGCCGAGCGAGCTGCACTACGAGGTGATGCGCGAGATGGGGGGGCGTGGCTGTCTCCACGGCTTCGGCATGACCGAGTGCGGCATCGTCTGCGCGAACGACGTCGATGACGCGGACGAGCGGCTGGCGAAGACGGAGGGCCGGCCGATTCCGGGTGTCTCGCTCCGCATCCGTCGCTTCGACGGCGGCGATGCCGTGCCGGGGGAAGAGGGCGAAATCGAGCTGCGGGGTCCGGCCGTCTGCCGCGGCTATCTCGATCCCGCGGCGACCGAGGCCGCCTTCGATGGCGAGGGCTGGTTTCGGACGGGAGATGTCGGCCGCGTCGACGCCGAGGGCTATCTCACGATCACCGGTCGCCGCAAGGACATCATCATCCGCAAGGGCGAGAACATCTCGGCCAACGAGATCGAAGATCTCCTCTACGCGCATCCCAAGGTGGCGGATGCCGCCGTGATCGGTTTGCCCGACTGCGAGCGCGGGGAGCTCGTATGTGCCGTCGTGACCCCGGTCGGGCACGAGTCGGGAGCGTCGGCGTCCTTCTCGTTCGACGAGATGGTCGACCATTTCCGCGCCGCCCGCGTGATGACGCAGAAGATCCCCGAGCGACTCGAGCTCGTCGATGTGATCCCACGCAATGCGACGGGCAAGATCCTGAAGCACGAGCTCCGTGCGCGCTTCGGTCGCCAGGCAGCCGATTGACGTCGAGCCGCCGCGGGCGAACGCCCGCGCGACGGCTGGCTGCTGATCCCGATCCGCGGCGGCGACGGGCTCGTGTTGGGAGCCGGGGATGTGTCTCTTTTCCCTCGCCTTCGACGCACGAGTACGGTCCCTCGAGGCCGTCGCTCACGTCCTCGCCAGTCGGTCCAGAGTTCGTTCCGAAGCCAGAACCAATCAGGCGATTTACACCCGCTCGTCTCAGACCCGTCGTTCAGATCGAGACGAGAACGGCCGACAGGTGAGACAGATCCTGGATCGCTTCGTAAGGCCTCGAACGACCCACGACGCGGGCTCGCTCCGATCGCGGATGGGGCCCGCCGAGCGGCGCGCGATTCGCGATGCGGAAGCCCGGAGGAGAGCAATGGAGGAGCGACGCAAGAGCCGACGCAAGCGCTGCCGCCTCCGCTGTACGATCCTGAAGGGCGAGGAACGAAAACGCGGCTGTATTCTCGATGTGTCGGAGGGGGGGCTCTGTCTGCTCTCGCCGATCCCTTTCGGTCGCGACGAATCGTTCGCGGTCCAGATCGACGTGCCGCGGATCGGTGTCGTCGAAGTGCGGCTCCTATCGTGGCACGTGCGGCGGGTCTCCGGGCGCAAGATAAGAAACGCCGCCTGGTCGGTCGGCGCGGTGATCGTGACCGCCGACGCCGGCTACTCGACGTTGCTGCCCGACGGCGATGTCGGCCGGAGCGCCCGAGAGGGAGCGAATGCGGCGATCAATGGCGTCGCACCGAATGACCTCAAGGTCTTCAAGGTGCGCGTCAAGCAGCGGACCGGTCCGCGCACGCGTCTGCTCAGCTTGACGGCGGCCGACGAAGAGGAAGCGCGTCGACTCGCCGTGGCCGACGTCGGATCGGACTGGTCCGTCGTCGATTTTCGTCGGGCCACCTGAGTTCTGAACGGGCATCACCCCCGGCCGAGAGCATCTAGGGCATGTAGGCGCCGCCACTGACGCTGATCTGTTGGCCCGTGATGTAGGCCGACCGGTCGGAGGCGAGGAAGATCGCGAGATCGCCGATCTCTTCGGGTCGACCGACGCGCTTGATCGGGAGTGAGCTGATGTTGAAGAGCGTCCCGGCTTCCGCCTTCTCCTGCATCTGCTCGGGAGGACCGAAGAAGTCGGCGGCGTATTTCTTCCAGTTGCTGCCTTCGCCCACGTCGTCGAGCGCGCGCGGGATGATCCAGCCCGGGGCGATGCAGTTGACACGGACCTTCTTGGGACCCCACTCATAGGCGAGACCCTTCGAGAGCGACGCGACGTAGCCCTTCGTACCGCCGTAGTGGGCCACCTGGTCCGCCGCCTCGCCGAGCAGCCCGGAATTCGAGGTGATGTTGACGATGCTGCCGGATTCGCGTTCGAGCATCTCCTCTGCGACGGCGCGCGTACAGTGGTAGACGCCCCAGATGTTCAGGTCGACCTCCCAGACGGCGTCGTCGAGCGTCTTCTCGATCCAGGGCATCGGTAGCTCGCAGCCGCCGGCGTTGTTGACGAGCACGTCGATCTGGCCGTAACGCGCTCGCGTCTGCTCGACCATCGCTCGGACCGATTCGGGATCGGTCACGTCGGTCGGAATGCAGATGGCGTCACCGCTTCGGCCGTGAAAGAGACTGGCGATCTCGCCGCCCTTGGCGGCATCCCGCGTGGCGAGGATGACGTTACTGCCTTCCTCGGTGAAGCGTTGCACGAGCCCGCGGCCGATCACGCCGCTGGCGCCGGTGACGATCGTCGTCTTGCCTTCGAGTCCGAGATCCATGGCTTGTTCCCCTCCGCCTGCCGATCGATCCGACTCGTCAGCGCGCCACGAAGAGCGGCAGCGACGAGATCAAACGGATGTTGAAATGGCGCTCGAAGCACGGCGCGTCGCGCGGCTCGATCCGTGCGAATCGCGTGACCAGCTGGCCGATCATCTCTCGCGCTTCGACCCGTGCGAGCGAAGCGCCGAGGCAGAAATGCGCGCCGGCGCCGAAGGTGAGCGTCGGACCGACGGGCCGTGTGACGTCGAGCTCGTCGGGGCGCTCGAAGACCCGCGGATCGCGGTTGGCAGCGCCGGGTGAGCCGAAGATCAGCTGGCCCTTGGCGAGTCGCTCGCCCCCGATCTCGACGTCGGCGAGCAGGTAGCGCGTGACGAATTTCGTCGGAAAATCGAAGCGTCCGAGCTCGTCGACGGCCGTTGCGAGATGTGCGGGTGCTGCCCGCAAGAGGGTCAATTGGTCGGGATTGCGGAGCAGGGCGAGCAGGCCATGATTCACGAGCGCACCGGTCGACTCGGCGCCCGCCATGATGATCGAGGTCGTGATGCCCAGGATCTCACGGTGTGAGAGCCGACCGTCTTCCTCGTCGTGGTGGACGAGCGCGGAGACGAGGTGTTCGCGGGGTCGCTTCTCGGCGTCCTCGATGATTTCGCCGATCATCGTGCGAAATCCGAGCGCGGCCTCGTCGGCCCGCGCCATTGCCGCCGCGTCGGAGAGCGGATTGATCGCATTCTGGAGCCGTACGGCGTGGAGACAGAATTCCGCTTCCGTCGCAGGCGTCACGCCGACGAGCAGCCCGAGCACCTGAATCGGAATCCGCGACGACAGATCGCGGACGAGGTCGAGCTCGCCCCCGTTCGCCTCGACCTCGTCGAGCGCGTGCTCGACCATGCTTCGAATCGGTCCGACGAGGCGCTCGCAGGCGCTCCGCGTGAAGGTCCGACTCACCGCACGTCGCAGCCGCGCGTGCTCGGCCCCCTCCTTGAACGTGATCGTCTCACGTCGCAGGCGATCCCAGGGCGAGTCACCCGTCGCCGCGTCGGCCGGCCCGCCGCGCCAATGGATCGGATCGGTTCCGGCGGGTGCGTGTTTGAGCAGCCAATCGACGTCGGCGTGTCGCGTCAAGAGGCGGGCGTTCATCTCCTGCCAGTCGTAGACGCGATGCGCCTCGCGCAGATGCGCGAGAATCGGATGCGGGTTCCGGTCGAATTCGGTCGTGAAGGGATCGAAGCCGAGTGCACACGGGCCGGAGCCGAGTGCACACGGGTCGGAGCCGAGTGCACGCGGACTGGAGTGAGCGCAGTCTTCGCTGCTCATCACAGAGATCCACTCCCCACCGGTCGGAGCTCGTTCATGCCATCTCGTCCTCCGCATTCGTTCTGGGAGCGAGCCCGCACGCACTCGAGCCAGCCGCGAGTATCCGGTCGATCGAGCGTCTCGTCGAGCGGGTCGTTCGCTCGATTCGTAGTCGCCACTCCCTCCGTGGGTGGGCTTCGGCGCCGGCGGTAGACTCCGATCGTACGGAGGGTCGAAGGCTCTCTCCGGCTCGGGAGGCACCCATGCAGATCTGGCGATTCTTGCGACCGAGTGCGCTGGGATTCACGTGGCGATTGGCGCGTGGGCTCGTCGTCGACCGGATCCGCGGCGCGCCGCCGCTCCCGCTCCGGGTGCGCGAGTACGTGGCCGCACGCGCAAAGCAGGGCGATCCCGCCGACGTCCTCGCCAAGATGGATGCGTTCGCGACGAGCGAACGGTTCCTGATGAATCTCGGACCGGCCAAGGGGGCGCTCGTTCGCGAGATCTTCTCCCGTTTGCCGCCCGAGCCGAGACTGCTCGAGCTCGGCGCGTTCTGTGGCTACTCCTCGATTCTCTTTGCGAGCCTGCTCGGACCGGGCTGCCGGATCGTCTCGATCGAGAAGGACGCCGCCTCGGTCGAAGGTGCGCGCGCGAACGTCGAGCTCGCGGGACTCGCGGACCGGATCGAGATCCGCCACGGCGCCTCCGGCGAGCTGATCCCCGAGCTGTCGGGTCCCTTCGATCTCGTCTTTCTCGACCATTGGAAGGATCTCTACCGTCGGGACCTCGAGGCGATCGAGGCGAACGGTCTCTTGCGCAAGGGCTCGATCGTCGTCGCCGACAACGTCGGTCCGCTCTTCGGCGCAGAGAATTACCTCGACTACGTTCGCGGCTGCGGACGCTACGACTCGGAGAATCGCGTCTCGACGATCGAATACTCGAACGTCGAAGATGCCGTCGAGATCTCGGTCTACCGCGGAGACGCCGCGACCAGATAGAGATTCGCGAGACAGGGAGCCACGCGACGCACAGCGAGTCCGTGCGGTCCGGCCGTGCGTCGCTTCTCCCTACACCCTCGCCTCGAGCGCATCGATCTCGGTGCTCGATCGGCCCCCGAGCCGTTCGCGCGCTTCGCGCAGTGCGCTGCGCGCCGCCAGCACGTCGTCGGCGGCGAGGTGTGCGCGAACGAGGACGATCCAGGTCGGCTCGTCCTCGGGCGAACGCGACAGCACGAATCGCGCGAAGCGCGTTGCGAGTCCGTACTCGCCGCGATCGGTCCAGCTGACCGCGAGCTCACGCCCGACGCGCGTCCGATCCCACTCGAGCCGACTGCGCGTCTCGCGAACCCAGTCGTCGTCGAGCTCGGGTAGGAACTCACCGCGGTCGAGACGCTCGATCGTCTCGAGCGCCGCCGTCGCGTCGCGGACGCGGCTCTCGCGCGTCGCGCGTTCGGCCGATTCCAGTGCTTCCCGCCAAAGCGTCACGTCCCATCCCGCAAAGGCCGCTTTCGACAATCCGATCCGATCGCCCTCTGTGACGATGATCGCGACCCCTCCGGGCTCGCGAGAGCGCCGCCGCCGGGGCTCGAGCGCGTCACGCAGGCGCAGCAGCGCCGTTCGGAGATTGCTGCGCGCGCGAGATGCGGACACATCGGGCCACAGTGACGTCTCGATGCGTTCGCGTGCGAGCGGATGGCCGCCGCTCGTCAGAAGTCGGGCCAGCAGGCGCCGTGAGGTCTGGCCGCGCCAGGCTCGATCCGGGACGCGGCCGCGCTCCGTACGAGCCTCGAAGCCGCCCAGCGTGTGGAACATGATCTTCGCCGACTCGGGTGCGGTCGTCCGCGCCGCGGCGCGTTCGAGCATTCGCCCTTCGAGTCCCGCGCGGCGCGCATCTGTCGCACACCTGCCCAGCAGCTCGGCGTCGAACTCGAGTGCGAAGCCCTCGATGCGGGCGCGGTCCGCACTCTGCCAGGCGCTCCGGCGTGCCTCGTCGGCTTCTGCTGCGCGATCGCTCGAAGCGGCACAGTGCGCCCGGATCGCGAGCGCCATGTGTTGACAGACCGCCAGCTTCGGCAGCTGGAAATACTTGCGATGTCGTTCGATGAACCGCCAGGCCCGCTCCGCCTCGCCCGTCTCGGCGAGGACCGCACACGCGAGCGAGATGCCCGGGATCCAGGCGTGTGCCATGCCGCGTGTGATCGACCAGGCCTTCGGTCGATCGAGCCCGTCGAGTGCGGCGAGCGCCGTCGCCCGGGCTGCCTCCCGGTCCCCGGCGAGCTGTCGGGCTCGCGCGATCGATCCGCGCGCAGCGGCGACCGCCTCGTGGAGCCGGATCTTGTGCGCGAGGGTCTCGGCCGTCTCGAATCTCTCGCGGGCGAGTGTGGGCTCCCCGTTGCGGTGGAGGTGGTGGCCGTAGGCCAGCTCGGATCGGATCCGATTGTCCGTGTAGTGACACTGGGAGAAGAAGTCGCACGCCTCCTCGAAGAGCGTCTGCTGTCGCTCGGGCTCGAGATCGCGCGCGCTGTTCATCATGGCCTGGTACATCCGCAGCATCGAATAGGATGCGCCGTGTTGACGCTGTTCGGGACGCGAGAGGATCGCCTCGATGCGGCGATCGGCCTCCTGCCAGCGCCCCTGGTATACGAGAATCGTCGAGCGGAGGACGCCGATGCCGCCGCGTTCGCGTGGATGGTGGTCGAAGGTCTCGGCTGTGTTGAGGAAGCGCAGTGCGGCGGAATATCGATGCATGAGGAGCGATGTCGCCCCGAGTCCGAGAAAGATCATTCCGCGCATCGAGGCGTCGGTACTGCTCCGCCCGACCGCGAGCATGCGACGGCGCAGCCGGAGCAGCACCCGCGGCCGGTTCTCGCTGATCGCGACGACACCGAGCTCGTGCAGGCACATCGACTCCTCGCGCAGCATGCCCGCCTCGTGATAGGCGCTACAGGCCGCCTCGAGGTGTGCGATCGCCCGATCGGGATCCGAGCCGGCGAGCAGCAGTCCTTCGAGTGCGTTCAGTCGCATGTCGTGTCGACGCGTCTCTTCGGGGAGTCGCGTCAGCGCCGTCTCGACGATCGCGCGACGACCGGCGGAGGTCCAGCCGTGTCCATGTTCGGC
Organism: Myxococcota bacterium; assembly: GCA_965223565.1. Taxonomy (GTDB): domain Bacteria; phylum Myxococcota_A; class UBA9160; order UBA9160; family UBA4427; genus UBA4427. Next base: position 1,000,636 of record CBDCWV010000018.1, read on the forward strand.
GAGAATGCGGGCGACTCCAGTCTCGGCTTCGGCGTGGGGCAGAGCCTCGACGAAGCGTGAGAGCGCCCGCTCGAAGTCGCCGATGCGTTCGAGGGCCGCGCCCATGCGAAGGTCGATCGCCTGCTCGGCCGCAGGATTCCGGCGCGTGCGCAGGGGTGATCGCAGCCATTCCCGCCACAGGTCGTGAAGAGCGAGCCGGGCGCCGTCTTCGATCAGGAGGCCGGCGTCGAGCGCGTCGCGTAGCCCCTGCCTCGCGTCGCGCGACGGATCCGCCGCCGCCAGCAGAGATTCGGCCGGGGCTGGGCCGATCCGCGCCGCCGCCTCGAGGATCGCGCGGCAGGCTTCGGAGGTGCGGCCGACGATCTCGCTGCCGATGTAGTCGAAGAGATCGCGCTGGCCGCCGAGCTCGCGAACCGCCGCTGCACGGTCGTCGCGCGGCAGCCCGGCCAGCGTTCGTGCCATCAGCCGAATCGCCATCGCCCATCCCTGGGTGCGACCGATCAGGCCGGAGACGATCTCGGGCTCCGGATCGACACCTTCGAAGCGCAGCAGATCCGTGACCTGGGCCGTGCGCAGGCTGAGGTCCTCGGCGCCGATCTCGATCGCGCGTCCGGCCGCCACGAGCAGCGTGCTGGCTGGCGGTCGGCTTCCGCGCGTCGTGATGACGAGTCGGATCGGACACGGATCGATTCGCAGGAGTCTGTCGACGACGGTGGCCGAAGGGCTCTCGGCGGGCAGATGCTCGTAGCCATCGAGGCAGATGACGGGCGCGTTCGCGAGTGTCCTCGACTCGATCGCGAGACGCCGGACGACCTGCGCCGGATCGAGATCGATCCGGAGCGTGAGCAGGCGTTCGATCGATTCGCCGAAGGCCGGGGGCGCGGAATCTCCGCGCTCGACGACTGGACGGAGTGCCGCCAGCAGATCTTCGAGGAAGAGCGCGAGGTCGGCGTGGACGGGGGTGATCGAGAGCCAGGCGATCGGACGCGCGGTTTGCACGCTGTGGTCGGCCCACTCCTTCGCGAGCGTCGTCTTGCCCGATCCGCCGGGTGCTGCGAGCAGCGTGAGCGTCGTCTCGGAAAGGCGCGCGTTCAGCTCACGCAATTCGGGTCGGAGATTGACCTGGAGATGCTCGTCCATCGTGTCCGCCGGGCCGCCGCTCACGCCATGGGAACGATTCGTCGGCCCGCTCGGGCCCATCGCTCCGATCGCCCGTCTCGCCTTCAGCGCTCGATCGGCTCGATCGTCAACAGCAGATCGCCGCTCTCGATCAGCTCCCCTTCGGCGATATGGATCTTCTTGATCCGGCCACCGATGGGCGCCGTGACGTTCGACTCCATCTTCATCGCCTCGATTACGCAGAGTCGCTCGCCCGCCGGAACGACATCGCCTTCGGCATGGATATAGGACGCGAGCAGGCCGGGCAGCGGCGAGCCGACCTGGCAGGGATCGTCGGGATCGGCCTTGGCATGGCGCTCGATCTGGATTCCGAGCGTACGGTCGTGGACGGCGATCCTGCGCGGCTGGCCGTTCAGGTCGAAGAAGATCGAGCGACCGCCTTCGGTGTCGGGATCGCCGATCGCAACGAGCCGGATCACGAGGCCCTGACCCCGTTCCACCTCGAGGTGGATCTCCTGGCCGAGACCCATGCCGTGGAAGAAGGCGATCGTCGGCAGAACGGAGAGGTGTTCGCTGTGCTCGCGCTGGCGCTCGACGAAGTCGAGGAAGACCCTCGGATAGAGCAGGTAGGAGAGCGTCTCGGCACGAGTCGGCTCGCGGTCGAGCTTGTTCGCGAGCTCGCCCGCCGCCGCATCGAGGTCGGCGTCGGCGAGATCCGCACCGGGTCGACCCTCGATCGGCGTCCGACCCTTCAAGACGAAGCTGCGCAGCGGCTCGGGAAACCCATTCGGCGGTTGACCGATGCGCCCCTCGAAATACTCGATCACGCTGTCGGGGAAGGTGAGATCGCGCCCGCGCTCGAGCACGTCGTCTGGTGACAGGCCGTTCGCCAACATGTAGAGCGCCATGTCGCCGACGACCTTCGAGGAAGGCGTGACCTTGACGACGTCGCCGAAGAGACGATTCACCTCGGCGTACATGCGGGTCACGTCGCGCCAACGCTCGCCGAGACCCATCGCGATCGCCTGCGTACGCAGGTTCGTGTACTGGCCGCCGGGAATCTCGTGTTCGTAGACCTCGGCGCTGCCGTGGAAGGGACCCTTGTCGAACGCGCGATAGGCAGCACGAACCGACTCCCAGTAGGCGTCGAAGGGCAATAGGGAATCGAGATCGAGCTCGGTCGGTCGCGGGGATTGCTCGAGCATGGCCACGATGCTCTGCAGATTCGGCTGGCTGGTCGATCCCGAGAGGGGACCGAAAGCACAATCGATCGCGTCGACGCCCGCCTCGACCGCCTGGAGGTAGGCGGCGCCCTGGATGCCCGCCGAGTCGTGCGAGTGGAGGTGGATCGGGATCTCGACTTCCTGCTTGAGGACCTCGACGAGTCGCCGAGCGGCGTAGGGCTTCAGTAGCCCCGCCATGTCCTTGATGGCCAGGATCTGTGCGCCGCGGTCGACGAGATCGCGTGCGAGCCGTACGTAGTAGTCGAGCGCATAGCGTTCGCGGGTGGGGTCGAGGATGTCACCCGTGTAGCAGATCGCGACCTCGGCGAGGGCGCCCGCCTCGCGGGTCGCGTCGATCGCCACCTGCATCTGGTCGGCCCAGTTGAGCGAGTCGAAGATGCGGAACAGATCGATGCCGCGCGCGAATGCTTCTTTCACGAACTCGCGCACGACGTTGTCGGGATAGCTCGTGTAGCCGACGGCGTTCGCACCTCGAAGCAGCATCTGGAAGAGGATGTTCGGGATCGCCTCTCGCAGCAGCTCGAGACGCTTCCAGGGATCCTCGTCGAGAAATCGCATCGAGACGTCGAAGGTCGCACCCCCCCACATCTCGAGCGAGAGGAGCTCGGGCGCGCGCCGGGCGAGGGCGGGTGCGACCGCGAGCATGTCCTTCGTTCGCAGGCGGGTCGCAAGCAGCGATTGGTGCGCGTCGCGGAACGTCGTATCGGTGATCAACGTCGGTTCGTGCTCGACCATCCAGCGCGCGAAGCCCTCGGCTCCGAGCGAATCGAAGCGCTGCTTCGTGCCGTCTGGTGGCGCGACGTTTCGGTCGTAGGGCGGCACGCTCGGCTGCTGCCTGATGGCGTCGGGGGCCAGTCGCTCGACGTTCGGACGGCCGTTCACCGTCACGTCCGCCAGGTACTGGAGCAGTCGCGTGCCGACGCCCCGATCGCCCTCGAAATGCATCAGCTCGGGCGTCTCGGCGATGAAATGTGTGTCGCACTCGCCTGCGCGGAAGATCGGATGGTCGAGCACCTTTTTGAGGAACGCGATATTCGTCTCGACGCCGCGTACCCGGAACTCGCCGAGCGCGCGCAGGGCCCGGGCGGACGCCTCTTCGAGGTCGCGTCCGCGCGTCGTGAGCTTCGCGAGGAGGGAATCGTAGTAGGGCGTGATGATCGCGCCCGGGAACGCATTGCCCGCATCGAGGCGGACGCCGAGTCCGCCGGGTGATCGATACGAGATCAGTCGGCCGTAGTCGGGCAGGAATCGATTCTCGGGATTCTCGGTCGTCACGCGACATTGGATCGCGAAATCCCGCGGTGCAACCTCGTCCTGGCGGATTCCCATCGAGGCGAGCGGCTCGCCCATCGCGATCCGGATCTGGGTCGCGACGATGTCGACGCCCGTGATCTCCTCCGTGACCGTGTGCTCGACCTGTACGCGGGGGTTCATCTCGATGAAGTAGAAGTCGGAGCCGGAGACCAGGAACTCGACCGTCCCGGCGTTGCGATAGTCGACCTCGCGGGCGAACTCGACGGCTGCCTGGCAGAGCGCGTCGCGCAGCCCGGGGTCGAGATTCGGTGCCGGTGCCAGCTCGAGGACCTTCTGGTGACGACGCTGGATCGAACAATCGCGTTCGAAAAGGTGCACGACGTCGCCATGGGCGTCGGCCAGGATCTGGACCTCGATATGCTTGGGGCGCTCGATCAGCTTCTCGACGAAGATCTCGTCGTTTCCGAAGGCGCTGCCGGCCTCGCGCCGGGCTGCCTCGAAGGACTCCACGAACTCGGCTTCGGTCCGCACGACACGCATGCCGCGACCGCCACCGCCGCCCGAGGCCTTCACCATGACGGGGAAGCCGACCTCGCGCGCGAGCCGCAGGCCGTCCTCCGCGTTCTCGATCGGCGGCGAGCCCGGGATGATGGGCAAGCCGGCCGCGACGGCAGCCGTGCGTGCGCTCACCTTGTCGCCGACGCTCGACAGCACGCCCGCCGGCGGACCGACGAATCGGATCCCGGCGGCCTCGACCGCCTCGGCGAAATCCGCGCGCTCGGAGAGGAATCCGTAGCCGGGATGGATCGCGTCGACCTCGGTCGCGCGCGCGACCTCGAGGATGCGGGGTACGTCGAGATAGACGCCGAGCGGATTCCCACCCTCCCCGAGCGGGTAGGCCTCGTCGGCCTTGAAGCGGTGGAGCGCGTAGCGATCTTCGTCGGAGTGGATCCCGATCGTTCGGATACCGAGCTCCGCGCAGGCGCGGTGGATGCGAATGGCGATCTCGCCGCGGTTGGCGATCAGCAGGCGTTCGAACTGTCGGGGGGGAGGCGCAGGCATGGGTCGCTTTTCGTGTTGGGCGCCCTGCTAGTTCGCGCGGCCGGAATGCGGCTACGAAAAGGGGGTCGGGCGCCGCAGGACTGGGGGCGCACGGGAGGGTAGGGCCAAGCGCGTCTCGCGGCCATGTGCGAGAGGAGCGATCGGACCGTGCGGTCCGGGCGATTGCGCTGTCGTCGCTCGAGTGCGGCGCCGAACGAACGGGCTATCCATTCCCGGAGCGAGAATGAGTGGGAGGCCAGGGGGATGCGCGGACGGCCGGAGACGGGGCTGAGTACCGGACGGAGAGAGCAACGAGCTGCGACGAGCGGATCGCGGCGGGACCCGTCGCTCGAGCGGGTGACGCGCGGGTTTGCCCGGGGTCTCGCGGTCGCGCTGCTCGTGGTGTCTGCTGGCTCGATCGCGGGAGCGGAAGCCTCGTATCCGACCGAGGCCTATTTCGGAGAGCTGCACATCCACACGTCGCTCTCGACCGATGCCTTCATGAACGGGACGCGCAAACATCCCGTGACGGCCTATCGATTCGCGCAGGGTGATCCCGTGACGCTCACGAGCGGCGCCTCCTGGCGGCTCGATCGTCCGCTCGATTTCGTCGCGCTGACCGACCACGCGGAGTCGTTCGGCGATCTCGCGCTCTGCAAGCAGCCGGGGAGTCCCGTCTACGACACGCCGCTCTGCCAGGGCATGCGCGGCCGTGATCCGGAGGTGATGGGACGCGTGATCGGTGGTTGGTCGGTCAGCGGTAGTCGCTACGCCGCGGAGACCTGCGGTGAAGACGGCGCGCTCTGCATCGAGGCGGCGAAGTCGACCTGGCAGGTGGTGCGTGACGCGGCCGAACGCGCCAACGATCCTGGCCGCTTCACGGCACTCGTCGGCTACGAATACTCCCCGGTGATTCTCGAGGCCAACCAGACGAGCAAGATCCATCGCAACGTCATCTTCCGCGGCGACGACGTTCCCGACCGCGCCTTCAGCGCCTACGACGGCACCGCCGAGGCGCTGCATGCCTGGCTCGACGAGGCCTGTCGGCCGCCCTGTCGCGCGCTCACGATTCCCCACAACTCGAACGCTTCGTCGAGCCAGCTCTTCTGGGAGGGACGGAATACCGACGGCACGCCCTGGACGAAGGAGATCCTCGAGCGGCGCGCGCGCCTCGAGCCGCTCGTCGAGATCTACCAGGGCAAGGGCTCCTCCGAATGTCATGTCGGCATCGGACTGGCCGACGAGGAGTGCGACTTCGAACAATGGGTCCGCAATTGCGGCCCTGGTGAACGGCTCGGCTGTGCGGGCGAGAACGACATGGTGCGCGACACGCTCGTGCGAGGCCTCGCCGTACGCGAGGCGCGCGGGATCAATCCCTTCGAGCTCGGCTTCATCGGCAGTACCGACAGCCATCTCGGCACGCCCGGCGCGACGGCGGAAGACGACTACCAGGGCCAGCTCGGCTATCCCGACGACGCGCCGGTGAAACGGCTCGCGGGGGGCTACAGCGGGACGGAGGGAGGCGTCGCTTCCGATGGCGGCTGGGGCTTTCTCGGTCCGACCCGCTTCAGTCCGGGTGGGCTCGCCGCCGTCTGGGCGAGGCGCAACACGCGTGAGGAGATCTGGGACGCACTCGCTCGCCGCGAGGCCTTCGCGACGAGCGGGTCGCGCATTGCGGTGCGCTTCTTCGGCGGCTTCGACCTGCCGACGGATCTCGCGGCGCGACGTGACGCGATTGCCGTCGGCTATCGAGAGGGCGTGCCGATGGGTGGGCGTCTCGAAGCGGCGAAGCGGGGACAGGCTCCGCGCTTTCTGCTCTGGGCGATCCGGGATCCCGCCAGCGCGCCGCTCCAGAAGCTCCAGATCGTGAAGGGCTGGCTCGAGGGGGACGAGCCGCGCAGCGCCGTCCTCGACGTCGTGTGTGCGAACGGTACCCGACCGGACGCGCGCAGTGGCCGATGTCCCGAGCCGCGCGCGACGCTCGATCTCGACACCTGCGAGATCGATCAGGAGGCGGGTGCCGCAGAGCTCACGACGACCTGGATGGATCCGGACTTCGATCCGGCGATCCCGGCGGTCTACTACGTTCGCGTGCTCGAGAATCCGGTCTGTCGCTGGAGTACGCACGATGCGCGACGGATCGGTGCGCCGCTTCCGGCCCACGTCCCCGCCACGATCGAAGAGCGCGCCTGGACCTCACCCATCTGGTACCGGCCCTCGTAGCCCGTCGCCGGGATCAGCCGCGCGCGGGCATCAGCTGCGCGGCCAGCAGGTTCAGGAAGAGCCCGACATCGGTCACGATCCCCGTCGACTCGAGCGAACCGCGATCCGCGAGCTTCGTCACGACGGCCGGACTGATGTCGACGCAGATCAGGCGCACACCGGCGGGCGTCATGTTGCCGGTCCCGATCGCGTGGAGCATCGAGGACAGCATCAGGATCATCTCGGCGCCCTCGATCGCTCGCGCGTAGGCCGCCTGCGCCTCGACGAGGTCCATCAGCGTGTCGGGCAGCGGGCCGTCGTCGCGAATCGATCCCGCGAGCACGTAGGGCACATCGTGTCGGACGCAGGCATGCATGACGCCGCTGCGCACGATGCCCGATTCGACGGCCTGGCGGATGCTGCCGGCGGCGCGTACGCGATTGATCGCCTTCAAGTGGTTGCGATGGCCTTCGTGGACCGGCCTACCGTGCGAGAGATCGACGCCGAGCGAGGTGCCGAAGAGATCGAACTCGATATCGTGCACGGGGAGCGCGTTACCGGTGAGGAGTGCCTGGACGTAGCCGCCCTCGATCAGTCGGGCGAGATGCGGCGAGCCACCCGTATGCACGACGACCGGGCCCGCGACGACGACGATCTTGCCGCCGCGTTCGCGCAGGCGGTTCATCTCCCAGGCGATCGCGCCGACCGCGGCTTCGACGCGTCGCTCGCTGCTGACCGACGAGCCCATGAACCCGAAATCGTCGCGGCTGCCGGGCTCCGGATAGCGGACGCGCACGCCGTCGATGCCGCAGACGACGCGGTCGCCTGCTCGTAGGTCGCGGAACAGGACACAGCGCGCGTGGGCAGGAGCCGAATCACCCTCCCGATCGTCCTCGATCACGATCACGGCGTCCATCCGTTGTCGCTCGACGCGAATCCACGCGTCGCCGACGCGAATATCCGTCGGATAGATCGTCGTCGAGTAGAAGGACTCGGGTGCGACGCCCGGCTGCGTCACGGCGACGAGTCGCGCCGGTCGCTCGAGCTCGCGCGGATGGGCGCCGAGGCCCATCAACTCGGTGACGATCCCGTCGAGGCGATCCTCCGAGGGCGCGACGACGCGGATCTCGGCGCGCGACTCCTGATCCTTGCGTTCCGCGAGCGCGAGTGTCGTCACGCGAAAGCTGCCACCGGCCTCGGTCACGACGTCGAGCGCCCGATTGAGCGTGCCCGTGTCGAGCAGGTGTCCCGAGATCTCGACCTCGGTCGTGCGGATCGGGGAGGGCGGAGGCGGGGAGATCGCTTCGAAAGCCGGCTGATCGAGGATGAGCGACAGACATTTCACGCCGCCGCCCGCCTTGAGGAACTCGTCGACCGGACGGACCTGGGTCTCGAATCCCCAGCCGGCGAGCGCCTCGCGGAGGGATTCGCTCGTATGATTCAGGAAGATCGTGTCCCCGAGCCGCAGCATGTTGCAGCAGAAGCCCATCGCGTCGGCATCGCCTACCGCGATCCGCCGGTCTCGCGGGATGCGTCGCTCGATCGCGCGTCGCGAGCGGTCGTCGAAGGCCGGCGGGTAGTAGACGAGGCGTCCGCCGGGAAGCGGCGCGAAGCAGGTATCCAGGTGGTAGAAACGCGGGTCGACGAGCCGCAGGGAGACGACCTCGACGCCGAACGTCCGACCGAGCTGGGCATGCGCGGCGAGGGCCGTTCGGACGCCGTAGCCGGCCCAGAGCAGCGGCTCGCCCGGCTGGAAGAGCGCGTCGCCCTCGCCCTCGAAGGGCTCGCCGTCCGTGAGCGGCACGATCTCGAGGCCCGCCTCTTCGAGCCAGGCGGTATAGGGGGCCTCCTCGGCGGCACGCTCCGGCATGCGGAAGCGCGCGGGGATCGCGCGACCGGACGAGACGAGCGCGGCATTCGCCGTGAAGACCATGTCCGGGCTGCCGGGCTGCGGCGCGACCTCCACGACCTCGGCGTGGCGCGCAAAGCCCTCGACCAGTCGGTTCCATTGCTGCTGTGCGCGCGCGCGATCGACCCGACCCAGCTGGCCCTCCATCCAGGGATTGATCACGTAGTCGACGCCGAAATGCTCCGGCGGGCAGACGAGTATTCGCATGGTCGGGCCCTCCGCACCCGAATCGACGTTTCGAGTAGCGTGCTTGAGTCGTGTGGCTGCGAGGATACCGACCCCACCGGCGCCGTATGCCCCGCGCTAGACTGGCGCTCGATGGCTGAACGCGAACGGCGCCGCGATTCCCACGACCTCGCAAGCGAAGCGCATCTCGTCGAAGCCGCCATCGAGCTCGCACGCCGTTTGCAGGCGCGCGCCAACGCGCTCCAGACGCCGCAGGAAAAGCGCCAGCAGGCCGAGTTCGACCGGATGATCATGCATCCCGCGGACAAGGCGACGCTCGTGCAGATGACGGACCAGGCCTTCCGATCGAGCGCTTCGCGACGTTCCGCCGACCAGCTGACGCACGTGCTCGACGTGCAGGGTGTGCCGCGCTTCTTTTCACCGCTCGATCGCACGCTGCTGCGCGGGTTCCAGTCCTTCGGTGGCTATCTGCCCGGTGTCGCGGTGCCACTCGTCAAGGAGAAGATGCACCAGGAGACGGCGAACGTCGTCCTGCCCGCCGAGCCCGAGCTCTTGAAGGAACATCTCGAGGCGCGTCGCGAGGAAGGCGTTCGCATGAACGTGAACTTCCTCGGTGAAGCGCTCCTCGGCGAAGCGGAGGCGGAGCGTCGGATCGAGGCCTATCTCGCGGCACTGCGAAATCCCGCGATCGAGGTCCTGTCGGTCAAGATCTCGACCGTCTATTCGCAGATCTCGGCGATCGCGCGCGAAGCGACGATCGCCCGACTCTGCGATCGGCTGGAGCTGCTCTTCCGGGCGGCCTCGCGGGAGCATTTCACGCGCGCCGACGGGACGACGGTGCCGAAGCTCGTCTACCTCGACATGGAGGAGTACCGGGATCTCTCGATCACGGTCGAAGCCTTCATCCGCACCCTCGACCGGCCCGGACTCGAGCAGGCGCGTGGCGGCATCGCGCTCCAGGCCTATGTCCCGGACTCCTTCGCAGCACAGCGGCGGCTCGCCGACTGGGCGATCGAGCGCGTCGCGGGGGGCGGCGCGCCGATCATGCTGCGGATCGTGAAGGGTGCGAACATGGAGATGGAGCGGGTCGAGGCCTCGCTCCACGGCTGGCCCGCCGCGCCCTTCCAGTCGAAGCGCGAGACCGACGCGAACTACAAGCGGATGCTGCGCTACGCGCTCGAGCCCGAGCGCGCCCGTGCCATTCGCGTGGGCGTCGCGTCACACAATCTCTTCGAGCTCGCCTACGCACTCGTGCTGTCGCAGGCACGCGGCGTTCGCGACCGAGTGCATTTCGAGATGCTCGAAGGGATGGCCAACCACCAGCGGCGCGCGCTCTTCGAGCAGACGGACGACCTGCTCCTCTACGCGCCGGCCTGCCGTCGCGAGGATTTCATCAACGCGATCGGCTATCTCGTTCGCCGCCTCGACGAGAACACCGGCGAGGACAATTTCCTGCGTCACGCATTCCGACTCGAGGTGGACGGCGACGCGTGGCGGAGTCTCGCAAACGATTTCGTCGCTGCATTCGACGCGATCCCATCGCTTCCCGATACGCCTCGTCGAACGCAGGATCGCCGTCGCACGTCGCCGGCATTCTCGACCCAGCTCGCATCGCCCGCCTCGCAGCAATCGGCGAGCCCCGTCGCGGCGAGCGGGGCCCGCGACTGGCCGGGCTTCTGGAACGAGCCCGACACGGACTTCTCGCTCCCGCACCACAGCGAGTGGGCCGAGCAGATTCTCGAAGCCTGGTCGCCGCGTCATGGCGAAGACGCGCTCGAGGTGCCGCTGGTGATCGCGGGTGAGTCGTGCCGAGGAACGAGGCCGATCCGCGAAACGCGCGATCCCTCGCGGCCGGATCACGTAGTCGCTCGCTGTCGCGTCGCAGACACCACGGACGTCGACCGAGCCGTCGATTGTGCCCGGCGGGATCCGGACGGCTGGCGGCGGACGTCCGCTGCCGAGCGGCGCGAAGTCCTCGGTCGAGTGGCCGGTCTGCTGCGCGCGCGACGTGCCGACCTGATGGGTGTTGCGCTCGCCGAAGGCGGGAAGATCCTGCTCGAATCCGACCCCGAGGTATCGGAGGCGATCGATTTCTGCGAGTTCTATGCCCGGAGCGCCGAGGCATTCGAGTGCCTGCCGGGGGTGGAGGCTCGGGGTGTGGGCGTCGTCGCCGTGATTCCGCCCTGGAACTTCCCGATTGCGATTCCCTGCGGCGGAATCGCCGCGGCCCTGGCCGCGGGCAATACGGTCGTCGTGAAGCCCGCGCCGGAGACGATCGCGACCGCCTGGCTGTTATGCGAGTGCTTCTGGGACGCGGGCGTTGATCGGACCGTGCTGCAGTTCGTCTTTGCGGAAAATGACGGTGCTGCCACACGAATCGCGACCCATCCCGAGATCGACCGCGTCGTCTTCACGGGGGGTACGTCGACGGCCTTCCGTCTTCTCGCGGAGGATCCGGAGCTCTCACTGCTCGCGGAGACCGGCGGCAAGAACGCGACGATCGTGACGGCGATGTCCGATCGCGACCTGGCGATCAAGCACGTGCTGCAATCGGCGTTCGGTCATGCCGGCCAGAAATGCTCGGCGACCTCACTCCTGGTCCTCGAGCGCGAGGTCTACGAGGACGCAGGATTTCGGGAGACGCTCCGGGACGCGTCCGCCAGTCTTCCGGTCGGCTCGGCCTGGGATCTGACGACGCGGATCGGGCCTCTGATCCGGCCGCCGTCGGGGGCTCTCGCGCGCGGGTTGAAGGAGCTCGAGGAGGGCGAATCCTGGGCCTTGCGCCCGCGCAGGCTCGACGGGCACGCGCAGGTCTGGTCGCCCGGGATCAAGTGGGGCGTTCGCGCGGGGAGCTTCACGCACGAGACGGAGCTCTTCGGTCCGGTGCTCGGGGTGATGGTCGTGCAGGACCTCGACGAGGCAATCGACGTCGTCCATCGCACCGGATTCGGCTTGACCGCCGGTCTCCAGAGCCTCGACGACCGCGAGCAACGCAGCTGGGCCGATCGGCTGCGTGCCGGAAACCTGTATCAGAATCGCGGGACGACGGGGGCGATCGTCCTGCGTCAGCCCTTCGGCGGCATGGCGAAGAGCGCGATCGGCCCCGGTCTCAAGGCCGGCGGGCCGAACTACGTGAGTGCGCTGATGGACTTCTCGGAGCCAGCGTTCGAGTCGAAGCCACAGGGGGAAGGGGCCGGAAGCGTGCCCGCGCCCGAATCGACGTCGCGTCTTGCGACTGCGTTCGAACCGTCCGGTCATGCCGTCGCGTTACCGAGCGACGGCACGATCGAGCGACTGCTCGACGATCTCGCGAGCGCGGTCCCGTCCGCTGACGCCGGCTCCGAACGCATGATCGCCCGACTCCGCCGCGCGGCGATCTCCTTCGCGGACGCGGTTCGGCGCGAGTTCGCGCACGAGCACGACTCGTTCCGACTGCTGGGACAGGACAATCTCCGCCGCTATCGATCGATCGACGCGTTGCGCATTCGAGCGGAGGCGGCCGATACGCCCTTCGATCTCTTCGCGCGTGTGATCGCAGCGCGATCCGTCGGCTGCCGCATCACCCTGAGTGGTGCGCCGGGGGCGCTCGCCTTCGAGCTCACGCGCCTCGAGGCGTGGACCGATTCGTGGGCGGGCTCGATCGAGTTCGTCGAAGAGAGCGACGCGGATCTGGCGCGCGTGATTCGAGCCGGTCAGACCGAACGCGTTCGCTACGCCGCTCCTGATCGCGTCGGCTCCGAGGTGCGCAGCGCGGCCGCCGAGAGCGGGCTACACCTGGCGACCGCGCCGGTGCTGGCGGTCGGCCGAATCGAGCTGCTCCACTATCTCTACGAGCAGAGCCTCTGCGTCGACTACCACCGCTACGGCAATCTCGGCGTGCGCGTCGCCGAGAAGCGGTCGCCGGTCTTCTGAGCGAGGGCCCTCGCCGCCGGAGTGACCGCCCCTGCTCCTTCGATCCGGCCCCTTCGATCAGCCGCCTTCGATCTCGAAGCGCCGACACATCTCCCAATATCGGCGTCGCTCGCTCTCGCTCTCGCGTGTGGACGGCAGCCAGTGCTTGCGCACGACCTCGCGATCGAAGTAGAACTGGCCGGTCTCGCCGTCGACCGCCGGTGAGGCCGCCAGCCAGACGACGGTGTCGGCGCCTTCTTCCGCGCTGCGCAGGATCGGGCGCGTGACCTTGTGGAAGAGGGGAAGCGACGCTTCGACCGACGCCGTGTCGCACCAGCCGGGATGCATCGCATGGACGTCGACCGCCTCGTCGCGGAGCGCATCCGCCCAGCACTCCGCGAGGACGACCTGCGCTCGCTTCGTCTCGGCATACGCGAGCACGCCGTCGTAATCGCGCTCTCGCCATTGTGGATCGTCGACCTCGAGCTTGCGCGTGAGCATGCCGCCCGAGGAGACCCAGACGACGCGTCCGCCCCCCTCTGCAGCAAGCGCGACGCGCAGTCCGGCCGTGAGGCGGTGGGGCCCGGCGACGTGCGTGGCGAAGCAGAGCTCGAGGCCCTGGTTCGATTCCCGACGTTCGTCGGGCAGGACGCCGGCATTGTGGACCAGCACGTCGACGGGGTCGGCGGCGAGGAGCGGCAGCCGCGCCTCGATGTCGTCGAGATCCGAGACGTCCAGACGCACGACGGAGACGCGTTTGCTGCCCGTTAGGTCCCGAATCTCGTCCCCCGCTGCGTCGCCGCGTTCGACGCTTCGGCAGAGCATCACGACCTCGGCGCCGAGATCCGCGAGCGCGCAGGCCGTCTCGAAGCCGATGCCCGCATTTGCCCCGGTCACGAGGCAGCGACGTCCGTAGAGGTCGACGGCGAGATCGTCGGGATCGAAGGCCGCCGCGTGGCGCGCGAAGCCGAGCCGGTCGAAGGAGCCCAGGGGTGACCAATCGAGCAGGGGCCGGGTCAGTCCGGCGAGCCGGCCGGAGGCGCCGGGTGCTTCCGATTCCGCCACGAGGGGCGCGTCTTCGGCGAGTGCAGCGTCGATCTCGGCCGGATCGACCGCGTCGCCGGCGGCCTTGGCGCGGCGCGCCAGCCGCAATTCACCGCCCGGCGCGAACACGAAGAGTCCGCCGAGCTGCCACGGATCGCCTTGGATCTCGCTCTGGCGGGCGCCGGAGGAGAAGGCGCGCAACGCGTTCGACAGCAGCCGTGGATTCGCGATCCCCGCAGCGTTCCTTCGCAGTCCCGCCGCGCGATAGGCGACGAGCTCGGGATCGACGAGAATCGGGCCTGCGAGCTCGAAATCCTCGCGGAACGCTTCGGCGAACGCCGCATTGCCGCTGCCGACGAGTACGACGTTGATCCCGCGTGCTTCCCAGTCCTCGATCCAGTCACGCAACTGCGCGACCTGTTCGCGACAGAACAGTCAACCGAAGTGGCGCAGGAAGATCAGGACGGCTGCCTGATCACGCCAGTACGAGCCGAGCGCGAGGTTCTGCTGCGAGCCGCTCTCGAGCAGCTCGATGGGGGCCAGACGTGTCGCGACCTGCATGCTCGGACTCCTCCGCGAGAGGCGGAGCCTAGCCGCGAAAGCCCAGCTGGCGAGGGGAGCGTCGAGAGACGGTCCGTCCGCTCTCAGTCCTGCTCGAGGTAGAGCGGATTGCGTCCAGCGTCTCGGTCCTCGTCCGGTCCCGCACCGATCGCGGGTCGTCGCGCTGCGTCCTCGAATTCGGCCTCGACCTCGTAGAACCAGCCCGGAAGCGCACCGGCGCGACGACCATCGTCCTCGATCGTCGCCAGCTCCGCTTCGACCCTCTCGAGCTCCGCGCGGGCCTTCTCGAGCGCCTTGCGATGGACGTGGCGTTTCTTACCGCGACGATAGTTGCGGCGGTTGGCGTCTGCGTAGAGCTCCGTCTCGAGTGCGATCTTGGCACGCAAGGCGTCGGCGTCCGCGAGCAGCTTGCGATAGCGCGATTGCCAGAGGTTCTTCTCGGCGCGCAGCTCGGGATCGGACTCGAAGGGCTCCCAGGCCCGTGCGTCCGAGCCGAGCCCCCCCGCTACCAACGCCACGAGCAGGGTGCCGAGAAGGCCGTGCATCGATCGTGCACGGCCGCGCGGGCGCGATGCCTCGTCGACTCGTCTTCGTGCTGGGCTCATCGTGCATTCCTCCCGTCCCCTGCGATCGGCTGCCGCCGCCCTGCGCATGAGCGCGCAGGGCGGCGGCGAGTGGGGAGTGGTCGGTAGCACGTGATCCCAGGGGGCACGGCGTGCCGCTTCGGTCGGTCGACTTCGGAGCCGGGTGCGGCGGATCGACTCAGAAGCTGCTGCAGGTCGTCATCGAGGTCGTATCCCAACACATCTGGGACGAGTTGGTCTTCGTGCCATTCTCGTCGTAGCCCTGCGTCGTCACTCTGATCTTGTTGAAGTAGAAGCTCACGATTTCGTCGAGCCCGCTGGTCTGCATGTTCAGGGACTTCACGAAGGTGCGATCGAGCTCGACCGTGAGGGTCGTCTGCATCGACGACCAGCCCGCGCGCTGCTCCCGCACGTAGAACGTGGCGCCGCCGAAGGAGTTGCCGTTCACACCGAACAGAAAGAGCGTGGCCGAGATGCCGTCCGTCTGCTTGCCGACGACGACGGAGGACAGCTCGCCGATTCCGATATTGATGTCCTCGGTCCCGCCTTTCTCGCCCGACTCCTTCATGTCGCGTTCGACGGCGAGTCCGAGCGAGGAGGCCTCGCTGCAGCCGTGAAAGCCGCCGTCGACGCCCGGGCCGTTGATGTTTTCGAGACAGAGGATGTAGCGGAGCGAGCCGCCCGCCGAGCCACCGTTCTGGACGAGCGCGACCGGGATCGGGTCCTGCGCGTCGTTGTCGACGAAGACGGGCACGCTGCGCTGTGCGAGCGCGGGGCTTGCCAGCAGGGCGACGAGGACGGCGATCGCGGCGATCGCGATAGGGCTGGACATCGTGTCGGTCGGGTTGCGGGTCATGTCGTGGGCTCCTTCATGGATGGTCGTTCGATCGTGGCGCCGTCGCGCACTCGGCGGACTCGCCGCGATCTTGTTCGTGTGATCGTTCGGGGTGATCGCTTCGCTCGCGTGTCGACGCGCGCTCAACGTCGGCGAAGCGACGGGGTGCGAGACGAAACGCGTGCCAGGAAGACGGCGCCGCACGCGAGCAGCAGCGCGCTCGCGGGCTCCGGCACCGGCTCGAAGCTCAGGTCGTCGACGTGGAACGCGAATACGCCCGCGGTCGAGCGGAGGGTCGCGTTCGAGATCGGGCTTCCCGTCGAGAGCGACAGTACGTACAGCTCGTCGCCGGCGAGGGATCCGTTCGGTAGCGCGCCACTGGTGACGGTGCCCTCCGGCGTATCGAGCTCGAACGCAGCCGCCGGCGTCGCCGGTGTCGATGCGATCGCGAGTGAGAGCTGCTGGACGGGCTCGGCGAACTGGAGCTCGAGAGCGTCGCCGGCCAGGAAGCTGTCGCGCAGGGTGTGCGAGGCGCCGAGATACCGATTGCCCGACGGGGCCTGAAGGCCGGCGGCTACGACGAGGTCGATCCCGGGCTCGCCGTGGGCGATCGTGACCCCGGGCAATGCGCCGACGGTCTGGCCGACCGGTATGGATTCGAAATCGATCGTGTCCGCCTGCGCGGTGATCGCATGGAGAGCGGTGAGCAGGGTGAGGGCCAGCCAGGTCGGGCCGGCCCGGCGGAGAGAGAAACGATCGCTTGCCATTCGCTGTTCGCGCCTCCTGGTCGTTGCGGACCGGGCCGGGACACGACGTGGGATCCGTCGACTCGACCCCGGCCACGTGAGCGATCTTCGCCCCCCCGTCCGCCGGCCACTGTGAATCGATTCACGCAGGGGTCGAAAATGCGGCGAGCCCGCGCCCAACGGGTCGCGGGGCGGACCTCGGGCGGCGGCTGACTGGTGTATGATCGAAGTGGGAGGGGTATTCGCCCGCAGGGAAGCCGGGCTCGGGTCGGCTCTCGGGGAGACCAGTCATGCCGAATCGATACGCTCAGATGCCGCGACCGAAGTCGCCTCTGCTTCATATCGCGCCCCTTCGAATCGAACCGATCCTGCTCGTGATCCTCGCCATCGTGGCGGGCAGCAGCCCGGCTTCGGCGATCGGTTTCTCCCTCACGCCGGTCGGCGGGACCGCGAACGGCGCAGCCGGCCAGGTCGGAGACACGCTCGTCCTCGGCGTGCAGATGCACCTCGAGGAAGGCGAGTACGTCACGATCGCAGCACCGATGTTGATCTGGGATCGCGAGGGTGGGAACGTGCTCGATGCGCGCGCGGCCCACGAGTCGAGTACGAACGTCGGCTCCTACCAGCTGAATCCCCTCGCGGACGACGTCTGGCGGATCTGGGATGCGAACGATCCGAGCGGCTTCCCGGCCCAAGGCCGGCCGCCCACCGCAGCGAGCCAGTTCTACACGGGGACGAACGCGTTCTCCGACGCTCAGCTCGGCGCGACGCTCCTCGAAGGCTTCGAGCAGACCTCGACCGTGCTCGACGAGGACGGGATCCTGCTCGACATCCTGACCAACGGCGTGACCGGGGCGGGGAGCTATCAGATCGGCACGGTCGAGTTCCTGCTGAGCGATCTCGGTACGACCGAGATCGGCTTCTACACACATCCGAGCCACAGCGTGCGCACCTTCGTGACGGGCAGCCGCGCCATCGAGTTCTCGAACGACGACGTGACCCTCACACCGCTCGAGGTGACGTCGGGGGCGCTCGCGACGCTCCAGATCACCGTCGTCCCGGAGCCGGGGACCGGGCTGCTTTGTGCGCTCGGATTGATGCACCTTGCGACGTGCCGCGAGCGGGAGGCCGCGAGACGCTCGGGCATGACGGGAGAAGAAACCGATGTCGGATGACAGCCTGGTTGCCGCCGCGCCGGCCTCGGCGCTCAAGGTGGCGCATGTCGTCTACGCGCTCCATGCCTTTGCGATCGTCGTCGGCGTCGGCGGCTCTGCGACCGTGGTTGGCAGCTTTCTGGGAAGTGTGCCGTCGATCGTCGGCGTCGTGCTGAACTACGTGAAGCGAAGCGAGGCGTCGGGGACCTGGCTGGATTCGCACTATCGATGGCAGATCCGCACGTTCTGGTTCGCCCTGCTCTGGCTGGTTCTCGGCGCGCTGCTCGCGGTGACCGTGATCGGCATCCCGATTGCGCTCGCGATCTTCGGTGTGATCACGGTCTGGATCATCTACCGGATCGCGCGTGGCTGGATGCGACTCGCGAACGCCGAGGCGATGCCGCTCTGAAACGCGCTGGCTTCCGCCCATCACGGGCGGGATGGAGGCCTGACGGTTGACCGAAGAAGGTCACGAGCAATGGGGCCGATTCGAAATCGCGGTCGCCGGCAGCAGCCATGTCGGGCGAATCCGCAAGGTCAACCAGGACGCCTTCGATCGCTTCGACAGTCCCGATCGCGACGAGCTGCTGCTCGTCGTGGCAGACGGCATGGGTGGCCATAGCGGCGGCGAGACCGCGAGCCGCATGGCCGTCGGTATTCTGGGAAGGATCTTCGAAGAGGGCGAGATCGCGGGTGAAGGGCCGGCAGACCGCCTCGCGCGCGTCGTCGAGCGCGCGAACTTCGAGATCCACAGATTGTCTCGCAAGGATGAGACGCTCGCCGGCATGGGCACGACCGTCGTGGCGCTGCTGCTTCGTACGAACGGTCCATCCTACGTCGCGCATGTCGGCGATAGCCGGCTCTATCGCCTGCGCGACGGGGAGCTCGTGGCGCTCACCGAAGATCACTCGGTCGTCTCGCTGCTGCTCCGCAACGGCTCGATCAGCCCCGAGGAAGCCTGGGATCACCCCAAGCGCAACCAGATCATGCGCGCACTCGGCGTCAGGGAGAGCCTGGAGGTCGAGATCGCGCCCGTCGAGCCGCGCGCGGGAGACCGCTTCCTGCTCTGCTCGGACGGAGTTCACGCCATGCTGCGCGATCCCGACATCCGGAAGATCACGACGAGCGCACCGGACGTGCACGCCGCCGTCGCCTGGCTGATCGATGCCGCCAACCAGGCGGGCGGGATGGATAACGTCACGGCCATGGTCGTCGCCTTCGAGGAGCCGATGGGCGGGAGCGACGTCCCGTAGGCGCGGCTCGTGGGCGGGAATGGAGCAGCGCGGCGGGGAGGAGGGGATCGTGTCCTTGCTCGACGGACTCGCGCGCGTGAATGAGGCCTGTCGCAGGATCGCGGGCGCGATGGTCCTCTTCCTCGCCCAAGCCTGCGGCGGCGGCAATGGTGGTGACGTCGAGCGGGGGGCGAGCGTCGAGAACGACTTCACGCGCGAGCGCGCGCGCATGGTCGAGGAGCAGATCGCGGCGCGCGGGATCGAGGATGCGAACGTGCTCCGCGCGATGCGGGTCGTGAAGCGCCATCGCTTCGCGCCCGAGCTCTCGCCTGCGACAGCCTACGCCGACCGCGCCGCCGGCATCGGTCACCAGCAGACGATCTCGCAGCCCTATGTCGTGGCGCGCATGAGCGAAGCCGCTCGGCTTCGGCCGCCCTGCCGGGTGCTCGAGGTCGGTACGGGCTCGGGCTACCAGGCGGCCGTTCTGGCCGAGATGGGCTGCGAGGTCTGGTCGGTCGAGATCGTCGAGCCGCTCGCGAGGCGCGCGCGCGAAGTGCTCGCGGAGCAGGGCTACGCCGATCGGGTACACGTGCGTGCCGGCGACGGCTATCGCGGCTGGCCCGAAGCGGCGCCCTTCGACGCGGTCCTGGTGACGGCCGCGGCGCCACGCGTGCCGAAGCCGCTGCTCGATCAGCTCGAGGTCGGCGCTCGACTCGTGATCCCGGTGGGCGAGCCCTGGCAGACGCTCGAGGTCCATCGACGCACGGCATCCGGATTCGAGAAGGAGACGCTCGACCCCGTCCGATTCGTTCCGATGACGGGCGAGATTCGAGAGCCGCGCGAGGACGGAAGCGAGCCGGAGCACCCCTAGGTCGCGGATGAGCGCCGGCGTATGTCGTGCGGGGGCGACCGGCTGGGCCGCGCGGAACGGCGCGTGCCGAGCGGACTTTCGCGATCCGACGGGGGGTATCTACGGTTGCGGCGAGCGGCGGGACTCTCTGTAGCCGGCAAACGCGGCGCCAAGCCCCGCTCGTGAAAGGCGAAATTCCACTCAAGAAAGCCCGGAAACCTCCGATGGGACGAGAGGGCCAACAGATCTGGCTCGATTGCTCACGACGAGGAATTTCGCCATGGCCATCCGACCTCTCGCGTTCGGCGTGCGGCTGCGCGACAAGGACCGCACGCTCCGCATCCGGAACGACCCGCAGGATACCCGTCGCTACCTGGTCGAGGACGAGCGGAGCGGCGAGGCGACGCGCGTGCGTCGCCACGCATCCCTTCCCGAAGCGGTGCACGACGCGGCGGCGACGTGGCGCAAGCGGCTCCACTGATCGGTTCGTGACGCGCCACGACGAGCGCTCCCTCCCGGTTCGCCCGGCAGCCAGCGGCGACCATCGGTCGCGGCTCCGGGTCGTGTCCGTCGTGGTCGCCCTCGCGCTCGGTCTGGTCGCCGACCGACTGCTCTCGAATCGCGTCGAGCTCGGCGCCCGCTCGACCGTCGCAGCCCCGGCCGCCCCGACAGCGCCGGTCCTGCCCAACCTGGTGATCGTCACGCTCGACACGACGCGGGCGGACCGCCTCGGTAGCTACGGTGGCCCGGTCGAGACGCCGGCGCTCGACGCCATCGCCACGCGTGGGACGCGCTTCGCACACGCCTGGGCCTCGGCGCCGATCACCTTGCCCTCCCACGCATCGCTCTTCACGGGACTCGACCCCGTGAGACATGGCGTGCGCGAGAACGGGACCTACGTCCTCGCCGAAGGACAGCACACGCTCGCGGAGATCCTGCGCGAGCAGGGTTGGAAGACCGCTGCCTTCGTCGGGGGCTTTCCGCTCTCGCGTCGCTTCGGTCTCGCACAGGGATTCGACCACTACGACGATGCGCTCCACGAAGACAACCCGGGCCCACCCAGGAAAGATCTCTGGCAGGGCGTCGCGCGCCCCTATCTCGATCGCCCGGCGGGTCCCGTCGTTCGACGTACGCTTGGCTGGCTCGAAGAGAACGCGCACGAGCCCTTCTTCGTCTGGGTGCATCTGTTCGATGCGCACCATGTCTACGAGCCGCCCGAGCCTTTTGCGACGCGTTATCGCGGGCGCCTCTACGACGGTGAGATCGCCTACATGGATTCGGTGCTCGCGGACCTCTTCGGCTGGCTCGCGGATCGCGGGCTCGAGGACGACACCCTCGTCGTGATCGCGGCGGACCACGGCGAGAGCCTCGGCGAGCACGGGCTCGAGGGCCACGGTCGCGCCCTCTACGAACCGTCGCTGCACGTCCCGCTGCTGGTCGCCTTTCCGGGGCGTGTCGCTGCGGGTCGCGTCGTGACTGAGAGCGTGGACAACGTCGACGTCCTGCCGACGGTGCTGGACCTGCTCGCCATCGAGATCCCGGAGGATCTCGATGGCCGCAATCTCGCGACGGCCCTGCGCGGCGAGCCGATCGAGGCGAGCGAGGGCTATGCGGAGACCCTGCTGCCGCGTCTGCGCTTCGGGGGGCCCGAGCGCTATTCGTTTCGTCGCGGAAACTGGAAGCTCTTGCGGGAGATCGCGCCCGACGGGTCGAGGTCCGAACGCCTCTTCGATCTCGTGGGGGATCCGGGTGAGCGCCACGATCGTGCGGCAGCGCTGCCGGCCGTTCGTGACGCGCTCGCGGCCGCGCTCGACCGACGGATGAGCGCGTCCGCGACCCTGGGGCAGGCGAGCGGTCCAGCCGAGCTCGATCCGGAGACCGAGTCGGCGCTCCGTGCGCTCGGTTGTCTCGAGTGAGCTCGAATGACCTCGCCCGATCGCGATCTCGCCCCGACGTTAGTTCCCGTGTCGCGAGGGAAGGTGTCCCGATTCGGCACCAGATTCGTTCGACTGGACGCGGCAAGACGGGTTAGCATCCCTTCGACCGAGGGCGTATTCCACGCGCGCGGCTCGAATCGACAGGAGATGACCCGATGATGCGTTCGACCCCACTCTTCCTGCTGCTCGGTGTGTCGATGTGGGCGGCGGCTCCGTTCCACGCGTTGGCCCAGCAGCCGCCCGGCTTCGATCCCACGAAGATGATGGAGCGACTTCAGGACCCGGCGGCGATGGAAGCGATGCAGAAGATGGCGGCGCAGGCCCAGGCCGCGGGCGAGTGCATGAAGGAGATCGACGAGGGCAAGCTCGAGGCCCTTCGCAAACGGGCCGAAGAGACTTCGAAGGAGATCGAGCGTCTCTGCGCCGCGGGCAAGAAGGACGAAGCGCTCGCGAAGGGCCTGGCCATGAGCCGCGAGCTCTCGGCGGATGCGACGGTCAAGAAGATGCGCGAATGCTCGAAGGAGCTGACGGATTCGATGGGCGAGATGCCCTGGGCCCAGATGACCGGAATCGAAGACCTGCAGAACGAGGAGGAGCCGACCAGGGGCGATATCTGCAGCTAGCAGGCCGCGACGAAACGCCCGCTTCCGTTGCGCTTGGCGATTCGGCCGTACGCCGTGTCGTGCTGCATTCGCTCTCGGATCAGTTCTCGTCTTGCAATACGAGCGTTCCGCGCGAGACGTTCACGATGTTGTTGAACTCGCCTTTCCAGACGGGAAAGCTCACGGTCTCGGGCAGTGTCGTCGTCGTGAGCGTGCCGGAGGCACCTGCGAAGCGGCCGGTACCGCCGATGATCCGCGCCTCGTTCGTCGAGGTGACGGAGCCGTCTCGTGAGATGCAGGCGAGACCGGAGGTGGTTTCGATGAAGACCTGGTCGAGTCGATCGTGGAAGGTCCGGACCATCGTGCCGCCGACCATGTGAAACTCCATCGCTGTCCCGGCTGGACAGCGGTCGATCGGGACTCGAACGGGCTCGCTCATGCCCTGGACCGAGGCGCGACCGAAGCTGCCATCGCCCTCGGCGACGATGAAGCTGGCGGGGGAGCCCTTCTCGTCCAGGTCGATCGACGTGTGGACCGACGCACCGATCGTTCGCCATTCGACCTCGTGCTTCGTCCCGCCGAGAGCAGGCGACGTAGTGAGCACGACGAGCAGAAAGGGCAGGGTGCACGCGATCGGCACTCCGAGTAGTTGGCGACCCATGGTTCGGGGCCGCGGTCGGGGTCGCGCGCTCGAGGATTGCAGAGAGGCGCGGAGTCGGACGGAGGAGGGCGACATGGATTTCTCCCGAGTTGCCTGGCCACGCGCGAGGATGCGCGCGTTCGCCGGACCTGTCGAGCCGCTCTTCCCTAACGCGGTGCGATCTCCGAGCTCGTCTCCGGGATCGCGTCCGGCGTGGGCGGGGCGTAATCGGGTAGCGGCGTGGGCATCGGGGCTCCGACCGTGACCTGATAGAGCAGCCGCGAGCCCTCGAAATCCGGCACGACGTAGTGTTGTACGGCCCGGTTGTCCCAGATCGCGATCGATCCGGGTCGCCAGTGGTAGCGGAGTGCGAAGTTCGGCTTCTGAGTGAGCTGGCGCAGACGGGTGAGCAGCATTTCGCTCTCGTCGGGCAGCAGCTCCAGAAAATCCTGGACATGGTGGGCGCTGTAGAGCAGGCCGCGACGACCGGTCTCGGGATGGATGCCGACGAGCGGGTAGTGCGCTTCGTTGCGCAGGCGCCCGGCGTTGCCCGTATTGCGGTGGACCGCGGTCAAGCCATCGAGCAGAAGCCGCATGCGTTGCGAGAAGCTCTCGTAGATGCGGTAGCCGTTCACGAAGATCGTGTCGCCCCCGCCGTCGGCGGCGCGTTCGACCATGTTGAGCGAGCAGAGACCACACGGCACGAAATCGGGCTCGTAGTCGCAATGCCAGACGGCGGAGACGCCCCCGGACGGCGAGATGATCACGACCTCTTCGTCGGAGTCCGGCAGGATCTGTGGCCTTTCGGGGTGCTTCTCGATCTCGCCGAAATGGCGCATCACTTCGCGCTGCTCGTCGGCCGACAGGTGTTGCCCTGGAAATACCAGGACCAGCCGCTCGAGCAGCAGCGCGCGTACGTCGGCGGCGCTCTCGGCCGACAGGTCCTCGCGTAGGTCGAACCCCGACACCTGAGCGCCGAGAGAGCCGCTCAGGCGCTCGATTTCGCATTCGGACAGTCGACCCATCAGCGGCGGGCCCCCGTGCAGGATGAGCTATCAAGGTGCCACGTCGTGCAGCGGGCCGCCGCAAGGCATCGAATCGGGAGGGATGGCGGATGAACGGTGCGCTTGTCGAGATCGAGACGGCGGACGGCACGATTCCCTGCCGCACCTACCATCCCGAGCAGTCCGAGGCCGGTCCCTGGCCCGTCGTCGTCTATTTCATGGACGGGATGGGGATCAGACCGTCGCTCTTGGGGTCGGCGGAGAAGCTCGCCCGCTTCGGCTATTTCGTGTTCGTGCCGGATCTCTACTACCGCTCGAGTGACGCCGCCGAGATCGACCATGCAACGCTGCAGGACGATCCGGCCCAGCAGGCGCGAGTGATGAAGATGGTCGAGCGTGTCACGAATGGCGCCGTGATGCAGGACTTCGTCGCCTTTCTCGACTTCTTCGATCGTCAGCCCGAAGCGCGCGACGGCAAGCTCGGCGTCGTCGGCTATTGCCTGGGTGGGCGCCTGGCGCTCTCCGCCGCGGGTACGTTTCCCGACCGCGTGGTCGTTGCGGCCTCGATTCACGGTGCGAGCCTCGCGAGCGACGAGCCGGACAGCCCGCATCGACTGGCGAGTCGCATGAAGGCGGAGCTCTATCTGGCCGTCGCCGAGTTCGATCCCTTCATCATTCCGGGTGAGACGGAGCGGATCGATCGGGCGCTCCGTGAGGCGGGCGCGCGCTACACCCTCGAGCGCTACGAAGGCTGTCATCATGGCTTCGCACTCGTCGGTGCGCATGGTTACGATGCGGCCGCGGACGAGCGCCATCGCGAGCGGCTCCTCGCGCTCTTCTCTACGCATCTCGGGGAGGACATCCGGTGAGGGAGTTCGTCGGCCAGCTGCCGGATTGGGAAATCGAGCGTGCAGTTCGTCACACCATGGATCTCTACGCGCATTCGATGGACTACGGGCACGCGGAGATCTGGCGGGACTGCTTCACGCAGGACGCGCTCTTTCTGGTGTGCGATGTCCAGCGGGACATGGAAGAGATCTACCGGGTCGAGGGGAGCGAGCGGCTGCTCGCCTACCTCGAAGCGTACCCGCGACCGCCAGCGGTCTACGCGAAGCACGTCTGCAGCCAGATCCTGGTCCGGATGGACGGTGACCGCGCGCGCGCCGAGAGCTTTTGGATCGCGTTCAACTCGAAAGGCGGGGAGGGGGGAGACGCGCCGAACATCATGGCCTTTGGCCGCTATCGAGACTCGCTCGTCGCCTGCCCGGACGGTCGCTGGCGCTTCAGCGAACGGATCTGCGAGACGGAATCGGCCAACTGGCCGGAGCCCGGCACCTATACGGATCGAGAGAATTTCTGAGCACCGAGGCTTCCGGGCGCGAGCGACGATCGTGACCGAGCCTCGACATTCCATGGCAGCGCCTGCGCATCGTTTGCCTTAATCTGGATCCAATACGCACGTCGGAAGTGCTCGCGAGGTGGTGATGGCCGGACTCGAAACGACAGACGCGATGTTCGATCTACGCATGTCCGAAGCGGCGAGGCCGCTCTTCGAGCAGGTGAAGATCTTCCTCGAGAAGGAGATCGCGCCTGCGACGCCGGAGTTCTTTCGCCTGGGTGAAGGACGAAGCGAGCGTTGGTCCTTCGCGCCCGGTCAGCTCGAGCTGCTCGACGGGCTGAAAGCGAAGGCGAAGGCGGCGGGGCTCTGGAACTTCTTCCTACCTGACGCCGAGACGGGCGAGGGCCTAGCCAATCTCGACTACGCCTATATCGCGGCCGAGCTCGGGCGCAATCCGATCGCGTCCGAATGTCTGAATTGTGCGGCTCCGGATACGGGCAACATGGAGGTACTGGAGCGGGTCGGAACGCCCGAGCAGAAGAAGCGCTGGCTCGAGCCGTTGCTCGCGGGCGAGATCCGTTCGGCCTACGCGATGACCGAGCCGGACCTCGCTTCCTCCGACGCGAAGAACATCGCTTGTCGCGCACGACTCGACGGCGACGAGTGGGTGATCGACGGCGAGAAGTACTACATCTCGGGTGCAGGCGATCCGCGTTGCAAGATCATGATCACCATGGTGCAGACGGATCCCGACGCACCACCGCATCTGCGCCAGTCGCAGATCCTCGTTCCGATGGACACGCCGGGCGTCGAAATCCTCGGCCCGATGCACGTCTTCGGTCAGGACGACGCGCCGCATGGCCACATGCACCTGCGTTTCACCGATTGTCGGGTGCCGAAGGAGAACATCCTGCTCGGACCCGGCCGGGGCTTCGAGATTTCGCAGGTGCGCCTCGGTCCGGGTCGCATCCATCACTGCATGCGCTCGATCGGTGCGGCCGAACGCGCGATCGAGCTGATGGCCAAGCGCGGGCTCACGCGCGAGGCCTTCGGAAAGCGGATCGCCTACCTGGGCAAGAACGTCGAGGTGGTCGCCCGCGCGCGCGTCGAGGTCGAGGCGCTGCGGATGATGGTGCTCAAGGCCGCCAAGGCGATGGACGAGCTCGGGAACGCGGAGGCGCGCGTCTGGATTTCGGCGGTCAAGGCGCTCGTACCGGAGCGCGTGTGTCGGATCATCGACGACGCGATCCAGATCCACGGTGCCACCGGCGTCTCGCAGTGGACGCCGCTCGCCGAGATGTATGCATCCCAGCGCACCCTACGCCTCGCGGACGGACCCGACGAGGTGCATTGGTTCGTCGTCGGGCGCGCCGAGCTCGCGCGTTGGGTCGAAGACGGCGCCTCGGATTACGATCCGAAACAGGCCTATCTCGATCGGGATGGGTCCGGCTCCGGTGCGATCTTCAGCGGCCCCTGAGTCGATCCGATTTCGGAGCGCGTGTGAACCGCTTCACGTACACGTTCGTGGTGTTGCGCGACGATTCCGGAACCTCGGCCGGCCGGTGGCCGAATCGTGATCGTCACACCCCACTCGAGGGGTGTGCGAGAAGGGGATCGCCGTGAAGAACGCGCTCTTGTTGCTCATCGGCTCATTGCTCCATCCCATTGCGGCGCAGGCCTGGGTCGTCGACACCCTGGTCGACGGCGTCGACGTAGCACCGGGCAATGGAGTCTGTGCCACGTCGGCGGGTGATTGCAGCCTCCGTGCTGCGGTCCAGGAGGCGAACGCGAGTCCCGGCCCCGACCAGATCGATCTCGATGCTGGTATTCACACGCTCTCGATTCCCGGCATCGACGAAGAGCTGGCCGCGACCGGCGACCTCGATCTGCGCGACGAGGTGACGATCCAGGGCGCCGGACTCGACGTGACGGTCGTCGACGCCGGAGCGCTCGACCGCGTCTTCGACATGCCGTTCGGGAGTGGCTACGGCGTCACGATCCGGGATCTGACGCTGACCGGCGGCGAGGTGATCGACGGCTCGGGAGGGGGCATCCAGGATCGGATCGATGGTCCCGTCCTGATCGAGCGCGTTCGCATCACGGACAATCACGATATCGGCGATACCTCGAACGCCGTAGCCGGGGGCGTCATCTCCGCGGGTGGGGGGACGATGACGATTCGGGACTCGCGGATCGATGGTAACTCCGCGGATCGCGCGGGCGGAATCTTCAACAATTCGACGCTCGTCGTCGAGCGCTCGGCGATCTCGTCGAACGACGCTCGGGCCGGAAGCGCGATGGTCAACTACGGGACGACCGATCTCGAGGGCGTGTTGATCGACGACAACGAGGCTACCGGGAATTCGACAATCTCCCAATCGGGAAGCGAACCGCTCTCGATCGTGAACTCGACGTTCAGCGGGAACCGCGATCGCCTCTACTTGCTGAGTGCGGGCAGTGGTACCGTCGCGCTCCAGAACGTGACGATGTACGACAACGACGTTCCGGTCGGCGTGCGCGTCTTCTCGACGAGCTATCTCGAAGCAGTCAATACGATCTTCGCGAGCGGGGCGGAGTTCAATGAATGTGACATCGATTCTGCATCGACCAGCTACCTGTCGCTCGGGCACAATGTCGATCGGGATGGCACCTGCGCGGGCGGGGGAGCCGGCGATCTGCCGAGCCAGGTCGTCTGGCTGGGGCCACTCGCGGACAATGGCGGTCCCAGCGGGACGTTCACGCATATTCCCCTGCCCGGGAGCGTCGTGATCGACGCGGGCGACGACAGCCGGTGCCCTGCGCAGGACCAGCGAGACGTGTCGCGGCCGGCCGACGGTGACGGAAACGGCGACGCGACCTGCGATATCGGGGCCGTCGAGGGCGTGCCGGAGCCCGCCTTCGCGCTCCTGCTGGGAGTCGGCACGGCCGCGCTCGCTACGCGGATGCGCTTGCGACCCCCGCCCCAAGGCGGGTGCTGAGCGACGACGAGCGACTCGAAGAGACGTCTCCGGGAATTCGCTGACACACTCGAGCCAGGAGGGTGCGCTCCCGCCGTCGGAGGTCGAGCCCGGCTGCGACCTCGCATTCCGATCCGACACCCGCGCGTCGATCCATGCTAAGAGTCCTGGCGGGGCGCGGATGATGTGCCGGACGGAGGGGAGCAGGTCATGCAGGGTCGAGCCGTAGTCGTCGGCGTGGGCGAGTCGGACTATTTCAAGCGAGGGGGCTCGCCGGACACGGAGTTCCAGCTCGCGTGTACGGCGATTCGCAATGCGGCGAAGGACGCCGGTCTGCCACTCCGGGAGCTCGACGGTCTGATCTCGTACATGGATGATCGCAATGGTCCGCTGCGCGTCGCGGCGGCGCTCGGCTTCGACGAGTTGCGATGGTCCGCGACGCCCTGGGC
This sequence comes from Myxococcota bacterium, assembly GCA_965223565.1. Taxonomy (GTDB): domain Bacteria; phylum Myxococcota_A; class UBA9160; order UBA9160; family UBA4427; genus UBA4427. The sequence continues at coordinate 1,029,416 of CBDCWV010000018.1, forward strand.
GGGAGGCGGGAACAACTCGACCGCGGCGATTCAGTTCGCGGATGCCGCCATCTGCGGCGGCTACGCCAACTACGTCGTGGCGTTTCGTGCGTTGGCCCAGGGGCAGTTCTACCGCCTGGGCTCGGGCAGCAACCTGGTGGCTGGTGGTGGCCCGCCGGGACTCGCCTGGGGTCTGCCCTATGGCCTGATGACTCCGGCTCACGAGTGTGCACTGCAGACCCGCCGCTGGATGCACGACCATGGCGTCTCGCAGGAGGCGCTCGCGAGCATCTCCCTCGCTTGTTATGCCAACGCCCAGCGCAATCCCCGCGCCGTGCGCTATGGCAAGCCGCTCACGCGCGAGGACTATCACGCTTCGCGTTGGATCGTCGAGCCGTTTCATCTCTACGACTGCTGCATGGAGAACGACGGGGCGGCGGCGCTGATCGTCACGACGCCGGAGCGCGCCAAAGACCTGCCGGGCAAGGCCGTGCCGATTCTCGCGACGGCCCAGGGGCTCGGGCCCGAGATCGGTCTTCCGACCTTCCAGCAGCGCTGGTTCCCGAACATGTACTACGAGAACGTCGGCCGGATGATCTGGGATCGCTCGGGCGTGAAGGTGACCGACGTCGACGTGGTCCAGATGTACGAGAATTTCACGGGGCCCGTCCTGATGGCGCTCTGCGAGATGGGGTATTGCAAGCCCGAGGAGGTCGAGGCGTTCGTCGCAGACGGTGCGCTAGAGGGCCCGGATGCCCGGCTGCCCTTCAACACGAGTGGTGGCAATATCGCCGAGGCCTATATCCACGGCCTCGGGATGGTCGTCGAGGCAGTTCGCCAGGTCCGCGGTGAATCGACCTGTCAGGCCCCGAACGTGGAGCTCTCGCTCGCCGTAGGCGGGCCGGGCTATGCCCCCGGTAGTGCCGTTCTCTTCGGCGCGGAGAGCTGAGCGACCCGTCTGCCGAGCGCCGCGAGCCGAACCGTTCCTCGAATATGAATCGAATCGATAGGGAGCCGAACGATGGAACGCTATCTTGGAGAGGACTGGATGCTGCCGGTCCTGACGCCGCACAGCACGCCCTATTTCACGGCCGGATCGATCCAGATCCAGTTCTGTGACGATTGTGACCACGCGCAGCATCCCCCCGACGATGTCTGTTATGCGTGTCAGGGAACGAGCCTTTCGTTCAGGTCGATGCCAGGGACCGGAAGGGTCGAGAGCGTGGCGATCGTGCGCCATGCAGTCCACCCGGCACTCGCCGACCGTATCCCCTATGTGATCGCGGTCGTCTCGGTCGACGGAGCGCCCGGCTGCTCCGTACAGGGCAACATCGTGGGCTGTGATCCCGAATCCGTATCGATCGGCCAGAGCGTGCGGGCAGTCTTCGAGCGGGCGACGGATCCGGATTCCGGTCAGACGCTCCAGATTCCGCAATGGGAGCTCGAAGACGCGCGTTCGTGAAGCACTTCACGGTTCGGCTCGAGCGCCGCGCCTAGCCTCTCGGTATCCAACACGAGAGGCCCTTGCCATGTCGAACCGGAACGCCTGCACTCTCCTCATCCTGATGGCGTCGTTCCTGACGACGCCTGCGTTCGCAGTCGATGGCGCGATCGAGATCGCGCAGGCCGGTGCCGGGAGCTTTCCGATCGTGATCTCGAAATCGGGCCGTCACGTGCTCACGAGCAACCTGCAGGTGACGAATTTCGGGACCTCGGCGATCCGGATCGACGTCGATGACGTCACGCTCGACCTGAACGGATTCGAGGTCGAGTTCGTCTTCAGTGGAGGGCCGGTCGCCGACGGCATTGCCGCGTCGGGTCGCAAGGACGTGCGGATCCTGGGAGGAACGATTCGCGGCTTCGCGGGCAACTGCCTGCGGAGTGGAGATGGCGCTTCGGTCGAAGACCTGAAGGTGCAGGGGTGTGGTCTGGCGGGTCTCTCGCTCGCGAGTCGTGCGCGTGTCATCGACGTCGAAGCGGTCGAAAACGGCGGCGACGGGATTCGCGTCGGGATCGGGTCGGTCGTCGAGCGCGCCGTCGCCGAATCGAATGGCGGGACGGGCATCGCCGGCGGGGCGAACAACGTGATCGTCGATTCGTCGACGCGCGAGAATGGCGGCGCGGGCATCCGCGCCGGCGGCTCGATCCGCGGCAATACGATCCTGCTGAACGAGGGGGACGGCATCGACGTCTTCGGTGCGAGCGTGCTCCGGGCCAACAGCGTGTCGGGCAATGGCGGCTGGGGAATCGAGAATCTGGGCAATTTCTGCACGCTCAGCTCGTCGCGCGTCGGCTACGCCGAGAACGTGATCGTGGGAAATACGAGCGGAACGATCGGGAACGACTTCAGTGGTCTCGGAACGGGCTGTCTGATCGAAACCGGATCGAACGTCTGCGGCACGAACACGACCTGTCCCTGATCTCGTCCCCGACGCTGGTAGGCTGCGCAGGAGCCCTCCGGATCACGCTAGGAGATGATTCCGATCCGCGGAGCCGACCGGAGCCGGACGTCGGGGTTTCGCTCCGCGTCCTGCTAACGCCGGCGAGTGCGCGCTAGGGTCGCCAGTCCGAGGCCGATCAGGAGTCCGGTCGACGGCCCGATTCCGCATTTCGACACGGATCGTGGTTGTGGTTGAATCGGCTTGTCACGATTTCGGAGACCTGGAGGAGGTGTCTCGTGTCCATCGACTTTCCCTATCCCATTCCGTCCGGCTGGTTTCCGGTTCGACAGAGCCGTGAGCTCGCTCCGGGGGACGTGCTGGCGCTGCGCTATTTCTCGCGCGAGCTCGTGGTGTTTCGGACGGAGGGGGGCGAGGCGTTCGCCTTCGATGCCCATTGTCCGCATCTGGGTGCGCACCTGGGCGTCGGCGGTCGGGTCGAAGGGGAATCGATCCGCTGCCCTTTCCATGGCTGGCGCTTCGACGGTTCCGGACGCTGTGTCGGGATCGACTACGCGCGACGGCTGCCGAACGCCGTGCGGGCGCGGAGCTATCCGACCGTCGAGCGCAACGAGTTCGTCTGGGCGTGGTACGACCCCGAAGATCGAGCGCCTTTCTACGACCTTCCGGCGCTGCCCGAGTTCGACTCGGACGATTGGGTGGAATCGTTTCGCACGAGCTGGCAGATCCGCAGCCAGATCCAGGAGATGGGCGAGAATGGCGTCGACAGCGCGCATTTTCCGACCGTCCACGGCTCCGTCGCGGTACCGAACGCCGAGGTGAGCGAGCGCGGAGCCCACCGTCGTGCGATCCAGTACACCGAGGTCGACACGGCGAAGGGCCGGGCAAGGAACACGATCGACGTGAACAGCTTTGGGATGGGCTTCGGCTTCACCCATTTCACCGGGATCTGCGAGACGCTGAGTGCCAACTACATGGCGCCGATCGACGACGTTTCGATGGAGTTCAGCGTCATCTTCCTGCATCCGCGCGGCAGCGAAGAATCGGGCGTGGCGCGGGCGATTTGTGAGGATCTCGTGAAGCAGGTCGGGGAGGATATTCCGATCTGGGAGAACAAGCGCTTCCATCGCCGCCCCGTGCTCTGCGAAGGCGACGGGCCGATCGCCGACTACCGCCGCTGGTGCCTCCAGTTCTATCCGGGATACGTGGATGCGTGATTCGGAATCCTCGATCGACGGCGCGTCGCTCGCCTCTCCGCGGCTCCGGTAGGACGCCTCCCCGACTTGCGGGACCCGAGAACGGCACGAAGCGGGCAACAGGCGCTTCGGAGCGGGTCGTGTCGGGCATTCGGGGGACACCCCTTCCTGTCCCGACCGCCTACCTACGTCTTCGGATGACTGGTGTGTGATCGCCCATGCGCGCGCGAGCTCCCAGACCGAGGAACCTCGAATGGTCGATTCAAGTACGTTCGACGGACCGCAGAAGTCGCGCCGTCGCCCGCACTTCGGGCGCGCAGGCCACATCCTCGTGTGCTTCGCCGCCTCTCCATACTTCGCCCTCACCGTGCTCGCCGCTGGAATGGCGGGCGCCGACGAGCCGGATGCCGTCCTGAAATCGATCCTGGCCGGTTCACGTCACACTGCCAGCCTCGCGAGCGGCGGCGACTTCAACGGCGACGGCTATTCGGACCTGTTGGTCGGTGCGCCCGATTGGAGCGGCGATCACGCGGGTGAGGGTGCCGTCTTCGTGGTCCTGGGTGGCGTCGCCGGGATCGACCCCAGCGGCGAGGCGGACGCGGTACTGAGGGGAGGACGGGCTGGCGCGGCGCTCGGCACGAGCGTCGCGACGGCTGGGGACGTCGATGGCGACGGCTTCGACGACATCTTGATTGGCGCTCCCGGCTACCAGAACGTCGACAGCGAGGAGGGTGCCGCCTTCGTGTATTACGGCGGCGCGAGCGGGATCGCATCGGGTGTCGTCTCGAGTGCCGATGCGAGTCTCTTTGGCAACCAGGTCTCGGCGCGCTTCGGGTCAAGCGTCGACGGCGCGGGCGATGTGAACGGCGACGGCTTTGCGGATATCGCCGTCGGCGCACCTGGCTACGACAAAGGATCGACCGTCGAGGAGGGCGGTGCCTTCGTCTTTCTGGGCTCGGCTTCAGGTGTCGTCGGCACGGGGCCGGACGATTCGGCGACGCGGATCGAGTCGGAACAGTCCCACGCGGAGCTAGGCTACAGCGTCAGCGGCGCTGGCGATGTCGACGGCGATGGCTTCGACGATCTGATCGTCGGGGCTCCGCGCTACGACGCCGACGAGACCGACGAGGGGATCGTTCTGCTCTACCTCGGTGGCGCCGGCGGGATCGCGAGCGGTGGACCGGCTGCAGCTGCGCGGCAGATCGAGGGAGACCAAGCATTCGTGCACTTCGGCCAGTCCGTGGACGCGGCGGGTGACATCGACGGCGATGGTTTCGCGGATATCGTCGTCGGCGCCCCGCGCTTCTATGCCAGCACGACCTCCGAAGGTGCCGCGTTCGTCTTCCACGGGCGACCCTCGGGTATCGGGGGGACGAGCGCGAGCGAGGCGAATACGACGCTCGCCGGACTGCAGGATCTTGCAGGGATGGGAATCTCGGTCGCCGGCGTCGGCGACGTGAACGGCGATGGCTATTCCGATGTTCTGGTCGGTGCGACTGGCTTCGACCAGGAGGAGTTCGACGAGGGTGCCGCCTTTCTCTATCTCGGCCGCGCGAACGGGATTCCCGACGGCGGGACGGATACGGCGGACGGCGTGATCGAGCTCGATCACCCGGGCGCCGCGCTCGGTTCGGCCGTGGCGGCCGCGGGTGACGTCGATTCGGATGGCTTCGCGGACTATGTCGTTGGCGCACCGGAATTCGATGGCCAGGGGGCCGACGAAGGAATCGGTCTGCTATTGCGGGGAAAGCCGCTCGGCATCACGACGACTGATCCCGGGACGGCACACGCCCAGATCGCCTTCGGCGGTGGCTTCGACGACTTCGGCCTCGCGGTCGCGAGTGCCGGGGACGTGAACGGCGATGGCTACGGAGACCTCGTCGTGGGCGCGCCGATGCACGCCGGCGCGGGCGGCGCGATCTTCGTATTTCACGGCGGGCCGAGCGGACTCGCGCATGCGAATCCGAATGCGGCCGACGCGGAGATCTCGGCGGGCTCGGGCGTTGCGCTCTTCGGGGCGCGCGTCGCTTCGGCCGGAGACGTGAACGGCGATGGCTACGGAGACCTGATCGTCGGCGCGCCCGCGACCACCACTACGGGCGAATTCGGCGGCGCCGTGTTCGTCTTTCTCGGGAGCGCGAGCGGTATCACGGCGACCGACTCGGACGATGCGCACAGGCGATACGACTCGGGGCAGACGAACGATCTGCTCGGGCTCGCGGTCTCGAGCGCAGGCGACGTGAACGGAGACGGCTTCGGCGACGTCGTCTTCGGCAGTCAGTTCCTCGATGCGGGCGAGGGGCTCGCGGAGGGTGCCGTGTTCTTCTTCCTGGGAAGCGCGGGCGGTCTGATCGGGACGGATCTCTCGCAGGCACATGCGCGCATCGAATCGAATGTCGCGGGTGCGCGGCTCGGCGGCGACGTCGCCTCGGTCGGCGACACGAACGGCGACGGCTACGGCGACGTGATCGTCGGCTCGCCCGGCTGGGCACTCGGGCGCGGCGCGGCGTTCGTCTACCAGGGTGGGCAAACGGGCATCACGGCGACGGATCCACTCGGCGCGAATACGCTGCTACAGGCGGATATCGTCGGGACGAATTTCGGTCTCTTCGCTTCCGGAGCCGGTGACGTGAACGGTGACGGCTACGACGACGTGATCGTCGGTGCGCCGACCGAGGTGACGCGCTTTGCGCAAGGGGCCGCATTCGTCTTTCTCGGTAGCGATGTCGGTGTTCCGAACGGGACACCCCTGAGCGCGGATACGCGACTCGAATCCGACCAGATCGGTCGCTTTGGCACTTCCGTCGCCGCAGCGGGTGACGTGAACGGTGATGGCTACAGCGACGTCGTCGTCGGCGCGCCCGACTACGACCTCGGCGAGGTCGACGAGGGGGCCGCGTTCGTCTTTCTCGGTGGCGATTCTGGCATCCCGCACGGCGGGCCGGCCTCCGCGGCTGGTCGAATCGAATCGAATCAGGGCGGGGCTCGCCTCGGATTGACGGCAGCGTCGGCTGGCGACGTCGATGGCGACGGCTTCGCGGAGGTCGTCGTCGGTGCTGACGGCTTCGATTCGGGCGGCGCGGAAGCGGGTGCCGTCTTCGTTCATCTCGGGGGTGGATGGAGCGGCCTGCGCTTCGTGCTGCGCCCCCGACAGGCCGCCTCGTCGCAGCCGATCGAGCCCTGGGGTGTCGCGGAGGGCGACTCGTTCGCCGTCGAGATGCGCGGCTACCATCCTTCCGGTCGGGGTCGCGTCAAGCTCGAGGTGGAATCGTGCCCGTCGGGCGTCGCCTTCGGTGACCTTGCGTGCTCGAGACACGTGGGCAGCGACTGGGTCGACACGACGCTACCCACGCTCGGTCCGACGTTGAGGGAGACGATCACGGGTCTTTCGTCCGGGCAGCTCTACCGTTTCCGGGCGCGGTTGCTCTTCGCGCCGTTGCACGTCGGCGCGATCGGGACGAGCTCGCCCGCCCAGCCCCGGCATGGCCCTTGGCGCCATCCCACGGCGCGACGGAGCACGGCCGGGCCGAGGGCGGTGCCGGAGCCGACGCTCGCGCTGGGTGCGATCGGCGGAGGATTGGCGTCGCTCTGGCTCTTGCGGTGGCGCCTATCCTCGAGGGGCGGGAGGCGAGCACGGCGGGCGGGCTGATGATCGTGCCTGCGCGACCACGTGCGATGAGGTGACGTCGATGAGTGAGCATTCCGTCGTGGTCGTCGAGGACGATCCGCCCACCCGGCGTTATCTCTCCGCGGCCGTCGATTCCTGTCCAGATCTCTGCGTCGTCGGCTCGGTCGAGAGTGTTGCGGATGGGATCGAGTGCCTGCGGCGCGAGGCGCCGGACCTGTTGCTGGTCGACCTCGCGCTGCCCGACGGCAGTGGGCTCGATCTGATTCGGGAGGCGCGGCGTCTCTCGGCCGACACTCAATCCCTGGTCATCACCGTCTTCGGGGACGAGAAGACCGTCGTGTCGGCGATCGAGGCGGGGGCGCGGGGCTACCTGCTGAAGGACGCGACTGCGGGCGAGGTCGCGAAGTCGCTGCTCGATCTACTCGACGGCGGCTCGCCGATCAGTCCACAGATCGCTCGCTACCTGCTCGCTCGCTTTCAGAAGGAGCGCGACGAGTCGGATGGGGCCGCCGCCACGCCGCGGCTCTCCGCGCGGGAGCTCGAGGTCCTGGAGCTCGTCGTCAAGGGCTTCACGTTCGGTGAGATCGCGACCGGGCTCGACGTGAAGACGAGCACCGTCAAGACGCACGTACGACGGATCTACCACAAGCTCGAGGTCCGCTCGCGGGCCGAGGCTGCGTACGAGGCGCTCCAGCTTGGTCTCGTCAAGATGGATTAGTCGTTTTCGCACGACCCGTCGGATCCGCTCTCGGTGAGGCCTTCGTTCGCCGTAGCGAGACCGATTTCGAGGCGAACCGTCACGCCGGTGGCTCTCGGGCGCTCGTTCACCTCGAGGCGACCGTCCAGCGCGCGTGCTCTCGCATACATGTTCGCGAATCCGCGTCCGTTTCGAGGGGCTGCCGGCAGGCCGATCCCGTCGTCGTCGACGACCAGCGCGAGCACGCGCCCACCCGAGCGGAGCTCGGTTCCGATTCGAATGCGACTTGCCTGGGCGTGCTTGACGACGTTCGTGACCGCCTCCTGAAGGATGCGCAGCACGTGGAGGTGCTGTTCGGGAGCGAGGTCGGGCGTCGAGGACAGGTCCGTGACACGCCACTCGAGCTCGAGACCACCTCGCCGCAGCATGGGCTCGATGCGACCGCGGAAGGCGCCGAGCAGAGCGCCGAGATGTTGCGCGTCCGGATCGAGAGAATCGATCACGACACGCATGTCGTCGAGTGCGTTGCGCAGGGCCGTCGCGAGCTCGCTACGTTCCGCCTCACCGGACTCGACGAGCGCGAGCGTCGAAATCAGCTGGGCGCCGAGTCCATCGTGCATCTCGCGCATGATCCGTTCGCGTTCGCCCGCGAGCAGCTGGTCTTGCTCCAGCTGTCGCATGCGTTCGAAGTTGGCTTCGAGCTCCCTGGCCTTCTGCTCGACACGCTCCCCGAGCTCGAGGTTGATGCGGCGAATTCGTGCCTGGGATGTCGCGAATCGTGTCGTGAGCGTCGTCGCGAAAGACAGCAAGACGATCGGGCCGACATAGGGCATCAGGTAGACCCAATCGTCCGAGAGCAGACCGCTGACCGCAGAAAGATCGTGTAGCGCGAGTGCGATGCTCACGCCCCCGCCGCCGATATAGAAGCAGGCTTCCCAGGCGGCGAATTGTCTCAGATGTCTCGCCAGGGTCAGCACGCAGTAGGCGCCGATGGCGAGGCTGATCGCGTGGAGCGAGTTGCCGACTGGGTGAAGGATACGCGGCGGCACGAGCACCACGGCGAGCAACGCGAGGCCGATGAACACGAGGAGGCCGCGCTCGAGGCGCGGCCGCTCGATTTCGACGAGGCGATGGACCCAGAAGGCCAGACTCGCGACGAAGGTGTCGATCGCGAAATGGCTGAAGCGTGCCCACGTCCAGTGCGATACTGGGATGTCCCGAACCCAGTAGTTGAGGCCGACGGCGGCCCAGAGCAGGGCCGAGACTGCGAAGTAGCCGTAGACGAGCTCGCGATTCGTGACGAGCCAGAGAACCCCGATATAGACCGCGACGACGAGGGCGAGGAGCGTCGTCGCCTGTGGAACGAAGACCTGCAAGAAGTGTTGGCGTTCGTAGACGGGAATCAGGCGGGACTCCGGCCCCACGAAGACGTGACCGAGCCGACCGTGGTCGTAGCTATAGGCTGCGATACGCACGACGATCGGGTCGTCCGAGTCGGCGAGCAGATCGCTCGGGAAAGGAAAGAAGAGCGGCCGGTTCCAATTGCGCGAGAGTGGAGGGCGCATGCGCCCGCCGCTTCCGATCGACTCGTCGCCGACGAAGACCTCGGCGTTCATGTTGACCTGGGGGAGGTAGACCGCCCACCGCTCAGCGGCGTGCTCGGGGCGCTGTGGAAGGGTCAGCCGGTACCAGGCCGGTCCGTCGCTGTGGGGATGTCCCGGAAGCCACGCGTCTGGCAGCGCCACTGGAGTCCAGGCGGGGTCGTTCTCGGGCGGGGGTGTTTCGATCGGGACGAAGGAGCGAAAGGCCCGTGTGATCGGCTCGAGCCGCTCGGACTCTCCAGGGGGCGACTCCGCCGCGGCGCGAGCACAGGACGCGACGACGAGGATCGCCAGCCAAGTCCCCAACGAAGCTCCGTAGCGCGACATTGCGAGAGAATAACCAGTCGTGCGGTGTCCGATGAAACGGTCGCGAGATCCCGACGCGCCCGAAGTCTTGGGTGCCAGCTCGGGCGTCGAAAATCGCCTAGGCTACTTGGGACAGAAACGGTCTGCGTAGACGGGAGTAACCAGGATGCCCGAAGCCCTGATCATCGACGCCGCCCGCACACCCCGCGGTATCGGCAAGCCCGGGAAGGGCGCGCTCTCCCACCTTCATCCGCAACGTCTGCTCGCCCAGGTATTGGACGCGCTGCGTACGCGCGTCGACCTGGACACGAGCGAAGTCGACGATGTCGTCGTCGGCTGCAGCAGTCAGGTCGGCAAGCAGGGCTCCTGCATCGGACGTATGGCCGTGCTCGACGCCGGATGGGATACCGGCGCCTCGGCCGTGACGCTCGATCGATTCTGCGGCTCGGGCATCACCTCCGTCAACCTGGCGGCGATGGGCATCATGAGCGGGATGCAGGAGCTGGTCGTCGCCGGTGGCGTCGAGATGATGTCGTATACGAGTACGCGCCAGCGCGAGGGGAACAACCAGACGATCGACGGCGGCAATCTCCACCTTCGGTCTCTGCACCCACAACCGCACCAGGGCATCTGTGCCGACATGATCGCGACGATCGAGGGGATCGGGCGAGAGGAGGTCGATCGGCTCGCAGTCGAGAGCCAGCAGCGCGCGCAGATCGCGATCGCGCAGGGGCGTTTCGAAAGGAGCCTCGTTCCCGTGACGAACGAGGACGGTACGATCGCGCTCGATCACGAGGAGTTTCCGCGGCCAGGGACGACACTCGAGAGCCTCGCGCAGCTTCCGACCGTGTTCTCCCGCTTCATGGACGTGCCGATCGACGACACGGGCGAGACCTTCCAGCAGCTCGTCGCACGTCGCTACCCCGAGCTCGCGATCGACCACGTCCATCACGCCGGCAACAGCTCCGGGGTCGTCGACGGCGCGGCCGCGATCGTGCTCGCCTCGAAGGACTACGCGAAGCGTCGCGGGCTCGCGCCGCGCGCACGGGTCGTCGCGACGGCCACGGCGGGTGGAGATCCGACGCTGATGCTCGACGAGCCCGTTCCCGCCGCAAAGGCGGTTCTGGCGAAGGCGGGCATGTCGCTCTCGGATATCGACCTCTTCGAAGTGAACGAAGCGTTCGCCGTCGTGGCTCGGAAATTCATCCGGGACCTCGACCTCGATCCGGAGGTCGTGAACGTGAACGGTGGTGCGATCGCGCTCGGTCATCCGATCGCCGCGACGGGCTCGATCCTGATCGGGACCGTGCTCGACGAGCTCGAGCGACGCGATCTCGAACGCGGACTCGTGACGATGTGTACGGGTGGTGGCATGGCCCCGGCGATCATCATCGAACGGGTCTGACCGAGCTCCGACGTCCGGACGCACATGTGTGCGTGCCGAATCGCCGTGGGCTGGGGTACGTTCGAGGGGCTCGGATGGTCGCAGCTCTCGGCGGTCGAAAGGGGGTTGGATGGATTCGCTCGCACGATTTCGGAATTCGGGTCTTCGGAATACGGGTCTTCGGAACGCAGCGCGCGAAGGGCTCGAACGAGGAACGCCCGAGACCGGTCGGGCTCGGATCGATCGCGCCCGACGCGCGCGTTTCGGGACGATCCACGTCTACTGTTGGTTGGTCGCAATCGTCTTCGCTTCGACGGATGCATGGGCGGGCGGAATCGGCGGGAGCTTCGGCTTCAATCACAGCAATGCCGACGTCGAGGATACCGATAATCGATTCCGCGACCTCGATACCGAGGCCGACATCTTCGAGTTCGGGATCGTCTACGACTCGAATCTCGCCTCGGATCGCCTCTTCAACTATCGCGTGAATTTCAACGTCCAGATCGTCGAGAACGAGATCGATCTGGACCAGGGCTTCGAGACCGAGCTCGACGGCGTCGGGGTCGCGATCAACCAGCTCTTCGGCTTCGGGATCATCCGCAATCCGAACCTCCGTGTCTTTCTGGGCCCCTCGCTCCATATCGGCGTCGCCGGCTTCGACGACGAGGACAACGGCAACGACTTCGACGGCGCACTCGTGACGGTCGGATTGGGACCCGAGCTCGGGATCAATCTGCATCCCGCCCGGCATCTGACGATCTCGATCACGGGCTACTACCGCTATGGACTCAACGTCCAGGCGTACGAGACTCCGCCCAATCTCTTCGGCGGCGACGACCGGGCGTTCACCGGCAGCGAGCATCGGGTCGGCTTCACGACCTCGCTCTTCTTCCGCTTCGGCAATGACCAGTTCTACCAGGACGACCGAGACCGCCGTCGTAGGCGGGACTACGACGACCGGGACTATGACCGTCGTGATGACCGTCGTGACGACCGCCGATACGACCGCGACTATGACCGCGACTACGACCGTGACTACGAGGATCGCCGCTACGACGAGCGGGACCGCTACGACGAGCGAAACCGGAACCGCCGCGACCGCTACGATCGCGAGGGCTACGACGAGGGGTGGGAGCGGCGGGACGACGGCTAGCTGGAGCTGGCGTCGGGTCTCTCTCTGCTGCGGCAGACGCGGGTCAGCAGCAGCACTCCGAGGCCGAGCGCGATTCGCGCCCCGGGCTCCGGGACGGGGCAGCCGGTCGTGAGCACGGGCTCGAAATCGACGCTCCCGGTACCCGTGACCTGGATCGAATCGCCACTGCCGGCCCCGATCCCCGAAGGCCCGTCGGCGGCGCCCCACCATTGGTCCTCGAAGACGATCGCCGCGTTGCCATGGTGAGCCAGCCCGGCGAGATTGTCTTCGAGACAGTTCTCGCTCGAGGCGGGATCGAGTGACATTGCTTCGAAGATCTCGATTCCGGTCGTGTTGTGCTCGATCCGATTGCGGGTGACCAGTGGCATGCCGCCGTCCGGTGGCAGCGCCGGCGTGAGCGACAGCCCAACGTTTCCGCCCGCGGGCTCGCCGTCGGCGGTCAGCCCGATCCAGTTTCCGACGATTTCGTTTCCCTCGCCGGACGTCGGGAAGGTCTGGAAGGTGATGCCTACGGTACAGCCCGCCAGGACGTTGCGTTCCAGCTCGTCCGAGAGGCCGTCTTCGTTCGTCCCAACGCGGTTCCGCGCGGAGCTCTGACGGATCAAGATGCCAACGGCGCAGCCCAGCTGCGGGCTCAGGCCGTCGGCCGTGAGGCCGAAGAAGTTGCCAGCGATCGTGTTGTCGCTATTCGTGTTGACGTAGACGCCGTGTCCCACGCGTACGAAGAGATTTCGTTCCGCGAGATCGTTCACGCCGTCACCGTCCGTGCCGATGATCGCACCGGCCGCGCCGGCCTCGAGCAGGACGGCGAAGCTGGAGAGGAACGGGGCCGGGGCGCCCGTCCCGTCGGCCCCGATATGGCTGCATTGGAGGCGATGGGTGCCGGGCGTCCTGAGTGCGAGCGCGCTGCCGCCATAGAGAGCGAGACCCCGGAAGGTCGAGGCCCCCGCCGCTCCGAAGCGATCGAGCGCGAGCGCCGGAGTCAGACCACCCTCGAGGCCCGCGATCTCGATCCGCATGTAGGAGGGGGCCGCGGCCGTGGCGCAGACGTTGGCGGGTGCGCTGCCGTATCGAGGCTGCGTCGTGCCGTCGATCGTGACGGGCTCGGTGATCTCGGGGAGCGGCGTGAGCGACGCGATCTTGCAGATCCCGAGTGCCGAGCACTCGTTCGCCGGGATGTCGAATACGATCGCGTCGGCGCCCGTCGTCGTATTCGCGAGGTCGATCGCCGCTCGGAGCGTTCCGGGACCCGAGTCGTCCGCACTCGTGACGGTAAACGTCTCGGCGTGAACCGAGAGCGACAGCATCGAAGAGAAGAGGGTGGCGTAGGCGATTCGATGGACTAGCAGCATTCGGATTCCGGTCGACTGTTCAGCGAGATGCAGCAGGATCACCAGCAGGGCAGGATCGGTCCAGACGCAGCGGGGAAGGCCTCACGTGGGACTCGCACCCGGTCCGCCGACCTTGGCCGAGCGTACCGGCTCATGGGCAGGTCGTCGAACCGTTGCAGACGTTGCCACCGGCGTCGACACCCTCATCGACGGTATCGGTGCCGATGCCGTTGACCGAGTTGTTCCGGTAGGCGGTCGTGTCATCGAGGTCGAGACCGAAGCCGCCGTTGCTGCGGACCGTGTTGCGGTCGACATTGGAGCTGAACGTCGCGGCGATGCCATCGCCGACATTCGACGTCGACGTATTGTCGAGCACGCTCGCGCCCGAGGCGGCGATGCCGTCGCCCCCGTTCAGATATGCGACGTTTCCGACCACGCTCGAGCCCGTGCTCGCGGAGATACCGATAGCGCCGTTCTGATAGGCGGTGTTGCCGGCTACGACCGACGCGACGTCGGCCGTGATGCCCCCGAGACGGCTCCATCGGACGGTCAGGTTCCGAATGTCAGCGTGTTGACCGGCGACGACCCCGGCAAAGCCCATCCCGGAGATCGTCCCGTTTCGGATCGACATTCCACGAATCGCGATCTGCGTACGCGTGATGCCCGTACCCGATCCCGTCGTCGGCGTGCAATTCGTGATGGCGCCCTCGCAGCCCGACCGAACGATCTCGAAGCCGGCGAGATCGACCGTGATATTGGCGGAGCTGATGACGATTCCATCCGTCGTGGCATTCGGTACGACGAGATTGCTCGTCAGCACGTAGCTGCCGCCGGCGCTGCCGTCGATCGTGACGGGATAGCCTGCGCCGTCGCCTTCGAAGCAGCCCGTCGCCGTCGCACAGGTCTCGTTGATTTCGATTACACCGTCGTCGGCGTGGACCGGCTGCGATCCGGCCAGACAGATGACGATTGCGACGACTACGGGAAGCAGACGAGACGAGCGAGAGCGTGCGAGACGCGCGGGGAAAGGCGCATTCAGCCGAGTCACACCGATACTCGATCGTTCCATCGGGGTCCCTCCGGATTCAGCTTCGCCGTCGACGGCGTTTCCCACCCGGCCTGATGCCGGATGCGGGAAAGCGTACGTCGGGAATCGAGCCCCCGCCGCTCGAATGCCCGCTGGGGATCAGTCGTGGTCCCGAGGCTCGATCCGACGACCGGAGAGCTCGTCGATCGAGAGGCGGATCCGCTCTTCCTTGCCGCTGTGTGCCCAGCTGAAGAGTTGCGCGCCATCGATCGCGGCATCGCCCGGCGTGAGACGGCCCTTGACGACGACGCTCCACGCCCTCCGCTCGTCTTCGTCGACGCGGGTGACCGCGAGCGAGGCTCGAAGACCATTCCGCGCCGCCTCGAAGAGCAGCCCGCGATCCGTGCGGATGATCACGTCTGCGCGATGAACCGCATAGTTGACCGGACGGAGCTCGGGTGCGCCCTCTGCTTCGATGCCGATGATCCCGATCGACTCCTCACGCAGGAGCCCTTTGGCGACGTCCGGAGCGACGTCTTCGAAGCCGTCGTCGAAGTCCGTGTCGTCTCCGGCGTTCGGGCGGTTCGGAATCTCGTTCGCCAACGTCCCCGCCTCCGGATCTGGAGCGCCGCGCGAGGATCCGGCGGCGCACGACTCGAAGATGCCAGTGATCGACGCGTACGACCACCCGGAGCAGGTACCTGGAGAAGGCGCGGTGCCTGGCGCACGCCGAACACCCCGAAGCTCGGGGCTGCCCGGAGCGGTGTGAGCCCGGATCGGATTCTCGATCAGCCCCGTGCCGATCGAGCGACCTCGGTCGCGCGCGCGACGAGATTCGCCATGTGCGCCCGGTCACGTTCGTCGGCGGGTCGACCGACTCGCGTAACCGTATCGACCTTTCCGACCTCCGCGCGCAGTGCTCCGGCTGTGCATTGCTCTTTCGGGCGCAGGGTGAAGGGGTCGAACCGATAGTGCCGCATCGCATTCTCGTGCGTGATTCGATCGACGTCTTCGGCTGCGAGTCCGTCGAGTAGTACGGCGAGCGCTTCCGGCGAATCGGGCCAGTTCGAGTCGCTGTGGGGGAAGTCGCACTCCCAGCACACATTGTCCTTGTTGAAATGGTGCAACAGCTCGATTCCGATCGGATCGGAGATGAAGCAGCAGAGTACGTGCTTCAAGAAGACCTGGGTCGGACTCATTCCGTCGGGAAACTCGTGACCGGTCCAGCCGCTGTGTCGTTGCTGGACATGTTCGGAGCGCCAGAGGAAATACGGCATCCAGCCGATGTCGCCTTCCGTGAGCGCGAAACGCAGGTCGGGAAATCGCCACCAGATATCGTTCCAGATCAGATCACCGAGCGTGTAGATCGCCATCGCCGACGAGAGCGCCATCGGAATCGAGGGCGGCGCGTCGGTCGTCGTCATCACGCTCTTCGACGAAGATCCGATATGGCAGCAGAGGACCGTTCCCGTATCGCAGCACGCGGCGAAGAGGGGATCCCAGGCGCCCGAGTGGATCGACGGCATGTCGAGCGCTTCGGGGTTCTCGGAATAGGTGACGGCGTGGCAACCCTTGCTCGCGAGGCGCCGCACTTCGGCTGCTGCACGCTCGGGGTCGAAGAGAGGCAGGATGCCGCAGGGAATGAAGCGCTCGGGTGCCGTCGCGCACCACTCGTCGATATGCCAATCGTTGTAGGCCCGGATCATCACCTCGTTGACGTCCGGATCCGGCCCCTGATTCAGAACCTGTCCGGCAAAGCCGGTGAAGTTCGGGAAGTTGAGCCCCGCGAGCACGCCGCCCGCCGACATGTCGCGGACGCGCTCCTTGGGATCCCAGCAGCCGCGTCGCATCTCGTCGTAGCGATGGGCGTCGGTATTGAAGAATTCACGCGGCTTGCCTGCGGCTGCGTTCAGTCCGAGGTTGCGACCGGGCATGCCCTCGTACCACCATTGCTCGCGACCGTGCTCGTCTTCGCGTACGAAAGGTGCCCGATCGCGATAGCGCGCGGGAACGTGTCGATCGAACATGTCGGCGGGCTCGCAGATATGATCGTCGACGCTGATCAGGATCAGATCTTCCGGGTTCATCGGTCTCTCCGTCTAGCGCGCGGTCGATCGGACCGGCCGAGGGAATGAGATGTTGCGTGTCCAGTTCGTTCATGGTCTCGAAGGTAGCCCCCGCGGCGCAAAGGCGCGGCTGCTGGCTCGACATTTCGACGCGCGAACACCGGCGATGGACACGAAGGATTTCGAGGCCTGCGTCGCGCTCCAGAGTCGCGTCATCCGGGAATTCGGTCCCGACGTATTGGTCGGCAGCTCCTTCGGTGGCGCGATCGCGGTCGAGCTGCTGTGTCGCGGCGCATGGAATGGGAAGACGCTTCTGCTCGCGCAGGCAGCTCTTCGTTACGATCCAGCTACCCGGCTTCCCGACGACGTCACGATCTGGCTCGTGCACGGTACGCGCGACACGCTGATCGACGTGGCGGATAGTCGTCGACTGGCCGAATCCGGGAGTCCCGATCGGGTGCGGCTGATCGAGGTCGAGGACGATCACGCGCTGCATGCGAGTGTCGCCTCCGGCGCACTCGTCGATTGGGTACGGGAGCTCGCCTCCGTCTGAGCGCTCGGAGTGGCGAACGCATACACTATCGGGTGTCGATCGAGGCGGATATTCGATGCGGCACCCTGCCGGCTCGAGCGAGACTTCTCCGGCATGACGAAGGAGCGATCGGGATGGAGTACCTGCTCGTCGCCGCGTTGATCGGTTATCTGGTGCCGTTTACGATCGCCGCGGCCGTCGATCACCCACGCGTCAACTGGATCCTCGCGCTGAATCTCGTGTCGGGCTGGACGGGAATCGGCTGGTGTCTCGCTCTCGCCTGGGCACGCTCGAATCCGGATGGGCGCATCGTTCGTCGCCTGCCGTGGCTGCATCCGAGGCCACCCGGGCGCGCGCGGCGTCGCACCTTTCGTGTGCTCGAAGGCGGTCGGCGCGCGATCGGTCCGGACGCAGGCGAAGCCGACGATCCCGGTACGCAGCGTAGAACGACGTCCGGATCGAGCTGATGGCGGAATCGTTCGCGTTCAGCCCGACGTTCGCCGCGACGGGCGGACTCGGAGCACCGCCGCACCTTCGAGCTCACCCTTGCGCAGCCGGTCGAGCGCCGAGTTCGCTTCGCGAAGGGCGAAGACTTCCGTCGTACATCGAACGGGTACCTGCGGCGCCAGTGCCAGGAACTCGCGGGCGTCATGTCGGGTCAGGTTCGCGACGGACTTGATCGATCGCTCGAGCCAGAGGTCCCGATACTCGAAGGACGGAATGCGCGACATGTGGATACCCGCACAGACGACCGTTCCGCCCGGGGCGATCGTGCGGAGCGCCGCGGGAACCAGCGCGCCGACCGGCGCGAACAGGATCGCAGCGTCGAGCGGTCGGGGCGGGGCCTCGTCGGAGTCACCGACCCACACGGCCCCCATCGACGTCGCGAAGCGCTTTCCCGCGTCGTCGCCAGGTCGCGTGAATACGAAGACCTCGCGCCCTTCGTGTCGTGCCACCTGGATCACGATATGCGCGGCGGCCCCGAATCCGTAGAGGCCGAGTCGGCCGCTCGATCCGGCCATGCGAAGCGCTCGGTGACCGATCAGGCCGGCGCATAGCAAGGGAGCGACTTCGACGTCGTCGTAGCGCTCCGGTAGCGGAAAGCAGTAGCGAGCGTCGGCGATCGCGAATTCCGCGTAGCCGCCGTCGATCTGATAACCCGTGAAGCGCGCGTTCGGGCAGAGATTCTCCCGATCTGCACGGCATGCGTCACAGTCGCCACAGGTCCAGCCGAGCCAGGGAACGCCCACGCGATCGCCGATCCGGAATCCCGTCACACCCGCGCCGAGTGCGTCGATCCGCCCGACGATCTCGTGGCCCGGCGTGACGGGCCGCTTCGGATCGGGCAGCTCGTCGTCGACAAGATGGAGATCCGTTCGGCAGACGCCGCAGGTTGCCACCTCGATCCGGACCCGACCGGCCTCGGGGGCCGCTTGCTCGATCTCCTGGGAGACGAGCCGCGGGCCGTCGCCCCGATAGCGCATGGCGAGCATGGCGATCCCGTCCGGCTCAGCTCGAAGCGGGCGCTTCGAGCCCGTACTCGATCTCGCCGGTCGGCTTGACGTCGTAGATCTCGTAGCCCGTCTCGACGCGGGGCGCGTCGCCGCCGAGCGCGACGGCGATCTTGTTGGTCGCGTTGCGCAGCACGTCGAGCACGAGCTCGACGCAAGCCTCCGGCTCGAATCGGCGACGCAGCGCCTCGCTCGTCGTCACGTCGAATCGGGCCGGGCTCGAGATCATACCGTCGACGAAGGCGAGCGCGGCCTTGTGAGCATCCGAGTAGTCGCTCGTCGCATAGCGGTCGACCGCATCGAAGAGCGCATCATCGGCGCCCGCTTCGATCGCCGAATAGCTCCGGACGGACTGACAGACGCGGCAGTCGTGGCGCCTGGCGCCGAGCAGCCGCACGAGCTCGGTCGTGACGGGGTCGAGCGCCTGGAGTGCGGGGACGAGCCGGATCACGTCGTCGATCGCGGCGTCCAGCGCGCGCAGATCCACCGGCTCGGAGCCCGCATCGTCGAGCGCGGGTCGCGGGCTCCATTCGCTCGGGCCGAAGAGCGCGTCGAGCGCGGCACGCGCTCTCGGCAACAGGTCCGCCACGTAGACTGCCTGCGCGAAGGAGGTCGCGTTCGCACCAAAGCGGGTGAAGAGCTGCTCGCGGTGTGACGGCTGGGTACTCGCGACGTCGAAGGCGAACTGCTCGGCCAGCCTGAGTGCCGCCTGGTCCGAGTCCGCGAGTGTCGCTCGTGTCCGCCAGCTACGGGCGTCCTCCTCGGTCCACGGGCTCGGTCCGAGCGCTTCGGGGCGTCTCAGCGGGGGCAGACCGTGTTGGCGCGCGATCGCGCGTGTCGCGAGATCGAAGAGGTCGAGTCGCCTCTGGTCGACCATCTCGCGCCAGGCCGCGGCTTCGAGAACGGCCACCGTCGCGGCCTGCACGGGCGCATGCGCCTCGACGGTAGTGCGACCGGAAGTTCGACTCATAGGGGCTCCCTTCGATCGATCATCCGATCTCCCACTCACTCGCGCGCCTCGGCCGCTCGTACGCTCACGGGGACATTGCTCATCCGGGGCTGACCCGTATAGCGGTCGACGTCGTCGTCGACGCGAAGCAGGCGCCCCGTATTGGTGCCCCATTCGCGAATTCGTTTGTCCTGCTCGCCGGGTAGCCCGCCGAACGAATGCACCATCGACACGATACCGGTGCGAAGCGTTGTGTCCGGCTCGACGATCCCGAGGATGCGTCCCGATCTGGAACGGATCTCGATCAGGTCGCCGGAGACGAGATCTTCGCGAGCGAGGTCGTCCGGGTGCATGAACGCCGGGTTGTAGGCCCACTTCGTGCGCAGCCCGTCCAGATCCTGGCCGTTCGAGTTGAAGGTATGGATCATGCGTCGGCAGACCAATCGGTAGGGATGTTCTTCCGCTTTCGTCGAGAGCGCGTGCGTCTCGTGGAGCGAGCGCTCGACGCCCGCGAGATCCGCGAGCATCTCGCGATTGCCGACGTCGAGCCGTCCCGTCCAGCCGGCTTCGCGTTCGGCGACCCGGAACGTCGGATCCGGGAAGAAGGCGCCGTGGGGATGGCGTTTGACCTCGCCGAGGGGAACCCGAGCGTTTCGCGTCAGGATCTCGAAGAGCTCGTCACTCGTCGGCCGCTTCGTCATGTCGAGGGCGACGCGCTCCGAGGGATCGTTCGTCCCCGATAGGCTGGCGGGGGCAATCGAGAGCGACAGGCCCATCCTGCGCGCGAGGTCGTAGAAGAACACCCATTCTTCGACGACCTCCGCGCCTGCCGGTGGCTCGGCGATCGCCGGCGTGTACTGGGCATAGGCATCGCGATAACCCATCCCGGCGGCGTAGAACGTGAGCAGGTCCTGGGTCAGCGTCATGCCGGGCATCTCGAGCGGCAGCCGTGGTGCGATCACGTAGTCGGCCAGGCTCGCCGTCGCCGAGAGCTTGATGTCGATATGGACGAGCAG
This sequence comes from Myxococcota bacterium, assembly GCA_965223565.1. Lineage (GTDB taxonomy): Bacteria > Myxococcota_A > UBA9160 > UBA9160 > UBA4427 > UBA4427. The sequence continues at coordinate 1,050,191 of CBDCWV010000018.1, forward strand.
CTCGAGCCGTTCGAGCGCGCGCACGGTCAGCTCCTGGTCGGGAATCGCTGCGGCGGGGTTTCCACCGACGCCGAGCAGTGCACGGACCTGGCCTTCGCCTGGAATCAGGATCTCCTCGGCGAGTGCCGAAGCCTGGAGACCACCGTCACAGTCGGCGAGCTCCCGGACGCGGAGCTTCTCCCCGTAGCCGTAGCCCTGGCGGGGCGGTGCCGCCTGAGCGATCGCCGGGAACGAGGGGGAGAGCGTGCCCGGATGCGGGACGCGATCTCCGGCCCGGCTCCACTGGCCACACACGGTATTGAGTGCGAGCACGAGGTACTCGAAGAGCGTGCCGCGTCCGTTGAAGTTGGGTCCGGTCCCCGCCGTTGCGACGCCGCGACCGCTGGCGAACAGGCGCGCCGCCTGGACGAGATCTTGCGAGCGAACGTCCGCGCGCCGTGCGACCTGTTCGGGCTCGAAGGACGCGACCTCCGCTCTCAGCGCGTCGACCCCGTCGACGTGCTCGCGCAGGAACGCGGCGTCGTGGAGCTCTTCGCGGAAGATCACGTTCAACATGGAGGCCAGGATCGGAACGTCCTCACCCGGACGGCATTGCAGGTGGAGGTGCGCGCGTCGCGCGGTCTCGGTCCGACGGGGGTCGATCACGATGAAGCGCATGCCGCGACCGACGGCGTCCGTGAGCTCGCGGCCGGGATTGGCGAGCGGCAGTCCGCCCGACATCGTGATCGGCGGATTCGTTCCGATCAGGAGCGCGACGTCCCGATCCTCGAAGGCGGGCGGCGGCGCGAGCCAGCTGCCGTGGAGAGCCTGGGCGACCGCTTTGCCTGGCTGGTCGATCGAGTTCGACGTGAAGTGCATCGACGAGCCGATCGCCTCCATGAAGGCGAGCGCGACGGGCATCGTCGCGGGGTTCGCGATGCTGTACGTGCCGCTGTACATGGCGATCGATCGGGGTCCGTGCGTGACGAGCAGGTCGCTCAGCCGCTCGGCGATGTCGTCGACCGCCGCCTCGTACGCGATCGCCTGGTGGCGTCCATCGGGCATTCGCTTTTGCGTGTGGAGCAGGCGATCCGGATGGCTCCACTGGTCCGGGAGCTGCTGGCCCTTGATACAACAGAATCCGCGATAGGCCGGGTTGTCGCGGTCGCCGCGCACGCGAATCGGTCGACCCGCTTCGACGTCGACCAGGATGCCGCACGCACTGTGGCAGAATCGACAATACGAGGGGAGGGTTTCGGCCATCGAGCGACTCCTCGCGCTAGCCCTGGAAGATGGGTGTCGAGTCGAAAGGGGGCTCTCTCCCAGAGCGTAGTCGATCCCCTCTCGAATGCGTCGCGACTGCGGGGGCGGCGATCGGGCACGATTCGAAGGCGGGAACATCCGGATTCGGACGACCCCTCGCGTCGTGCCCTGGCCTATCGTTCGGGTCGCTGCGTCCTACGAACCGCCGCAGCGACCCGACGAGGCCGATCCACCCGGAGCCACCCACCTGCGTCGAAGACTCGCGTTCGTACTACTGACCCTGATACTCGCGCTGCTCGCGATCGAGGTCGCTGCGCGGCTCCTACTCACGATCGCTGAACCACCGCTCGCCGAGCTTCGCAGAGAGCGCGCCGCGATCGCTTCGGGGGAGGGGTCTGAAGCGGCGCCGATCGGTGCGCGCGGCGGTGAGCTGCGCAATCCCGTCGTGCTCCATCCCTACCTCGGCTTCGTGCGGGAGGCGATGGATCGCAACGAGCATGGACTGCTCGGTCCAGATCCGCTCGGCGCGGATCCCGGCGACTACAATGTCGCGCTCGTCGGGGGCAGCGTTGCCGCCAATCTCTACCTGGATCTCGCTTCCGAGCTCGAGCGCGGGATCGCGGAATCGTCACATGCCGAGGGCCGACGCGTACGCGTGTTCAGCCTGGCGGTCGGAGCCTGGCGCCAGCCGCAACAGACGCTTGCGGTCGCCTACTTCAATTCGCTCGGTGTGCGAATGGACCTGGTGATCAACCTGGATGGCTTCAACGAGATCGCCGTGGCGCCAGGACAGGCCGGTCGCCATTCGATCCTGTATCCCCGCTTCTGGCCCGAGCTGACCTCGCACGTCCGCACCGGTGAGGAGGGCGAACGAATCGGTCGAATCACGCAGCTGCGCTCCGTCCGGCAGGGACTCGCGCGGTCGACGAGCGGCCGCGCGCTCGGTCGTCTCGCAAGCGTCGGGATCCTGTGGCGGGGGCTCGACCGTTTCCTGGCCGCCCGGTTGGCCCACCATCGCGCCGGGGTGATCGAGTCCAATTGGACGCTCGCTCCCTTCCAGCGTGGCCATGGCGGTTCCTTGACGAGCGACGAAGCGATCGATCGCATGGCCGAGCTCTGGCTCACATCGAGCATTGCGCTCGACGCGCTCCAGCGGGCCGTCGGTAACCGCTATCTCCACGTCCTCCAGCCGAACCAATACGTGGTCGGGTCGAAGACGCTGACGAACGAGGAGCGGCGGGATGCCTTCACACCCGACGTGCCGTTCGCCCGTTTTGCGACGTCGGGCTATCGGGCACTACGTGCGCGCGCTCCCGCCCTGGCCGAGCAGGGCGTCGATTTCCTGGACGCGACGAGCGTGTTCTCCGCTGTCGACGAAACCCTCTACACCGACAATTGCTGCCACTTCAATCGACGTGGCAACGAGATTCTGCTCGGGCGAATCGTGGCGCATCTCGCGAGATTCGGGGGGGCTCGCACCGCGCCGCTCCACGAGCGCCGGGGTCGCTAGCAGGCTGCGGAAAACCCTCCGGATCGTGATAGAAGGTGATCCGGGGGGTGCCCGATGCATCATGCGGCCCACCCGCGCGCCGAGCGGGTTCAGAGCATGGGGCGGCCACCGGACGGGACGCCCTGCACGGCAGACCTCGGCGTTTTTCCGCGGCCCGCTAGCGGACCTCGCGCACGGATGCGGGACGTCTCGCTCGACGCGTTGCGCGCCGTGTGCGATTCCCCGGCTCAGCGCAGCGTCGACAGCGGCTCCCAGCTGACGGGATCACCCGGCTGGCATTCGCAGCGCGGACAGCCGTCGGGCCCGAGGACGTAGCCGTTGGGACAATAGATGTCGCAGAGGGGTACATCGGGACAGATCGTCCGGCATTCGCCCTCGTGCTTCACCTCGACGCCCGCACAGCGCGCTTCGCAGGCATTGCCATAGGTCACGCCGTCGACTCCGCAGACGGGATCCCAGACGTCGGGGCAGACGCAGGGATCGACGCGGGGTACGCAGACGCCGACGCAGTCGCCGCAATTCGGGTCGTCCTCGAAGCAGGGGCGTGCCGGACACAGCTGCAGGCAGGTCTGATCCTCCGCGCAGTCGGCATCACTCCGGCATCCCGGTGGTGGATTGCACTCGCAGGTCGGGCAGCCATCGGGATCGAGCACGTGTCCGTACTCGCAGTACACGTCGCAGGGAAGTGGCTTGCAGATGGGCTCGCACATGCCTTCGTGGGCAATCTCCACACCCGCGCAGCGCGCCTCGCATGCATTGCTGTAGGTCATGCCGTCGACACCGCAGACCGGCGCGTAGATCTCGGGACAAGCACAGCCCTGGCAGTTGCGCTCGATGCAGGCTCGCGTCGCCTTCTTCGCGTCCTCCTGGCATTGCTCGAGGGGGCCGCCGTTCTCGAGACAACGACGGAGGAGCTTCTTGCCGTGCAGCTCACAGCGCTCCTCGCAGGTCACATCGGGACGGCATTCGGACTCGATGCAGGTGCGACGCAGCGTTCTGGCTCGCAGGCGACATTCGCGCACGGGATGACCCGCCTCGCGGCAGGCCTTGTACACGCGCCGGGCCTTGGCGATGCAGCTGGCGCGGCAGTCGGGATCCGGCAGACATAGATTGGGAGAGGTTTCGGCCGCGACGACCATGTAGGGATTCGCCTCGGCGGGTGCCGTGACGAGGAGCGTGGCGGCGAAGCTCGTCGCGAGGCACGTGGCGAGGAAGACAACGAGCTGGCGGCAGCGCGGCTGGCAGCGGAGTCGGTTGATCGGCATGGCGGACTCTCCCGGGGTGGATCTCGTCGATCCCGTCGATTCGCGTCCTGGGCTCGGATCGAATTCGACGCATCGTGGTGTATCCCATCGTCTCAGACGGAAGAGACGAGATCAAGGGGAAATCGGCCTCGGCGTCCCCTCCACGGCCTTCGCTCGGGATCGGGCGCGCGGGAGTCGCCCCCCACCTACGGGGCGCCGCCGGCCCGGATCGTGTGCGATCTTCGCGCGGGGAACGCACGGCGGCGCTCGCGACGCCTGCCGGGGAGGGCGAGACGACGATGAGTGAAGCGCATGATCCGGAGCGCCAGTCCGGTGGGGACCCGCCGAGCCGCCAGGGCGGTTGTCTCTGCGGTGCCGTCCGCTTCTGCGCTGCGGGCGTGGTCCCCGAATACCATGCCTGCCATTGCGGGATCTGTCGCGGCTGGGCGGGCGGTCCGGTTCTGGGTGTGAACGCTGGGGCAGTCGAATTCTCGGGTGAGGACCAGATCGGGGTCTACGCCTCGTCCGAGTGGGCCGAGCGGGGCTTCTGTCGCCGCTGTGGCACGCATCTCTATCTACCGCTTGAGGGAGCCTGGCCTGTACGTGCTCTTCGCAGGGGTGTTCGACGACGCCGAAGCCTTCTCGCTCGCGGGCGAGATCTACATCGACAGCAAGCCTGCGGGCTACGGATTCGTCGGCGACCATCCGCGGCTGACCGAGCAGGAATTCCTGGAGTCGATCGGCGCAGGCGGCTCGGAGTCCGGCTGACTGGGTCGAGCGAGGGTGGCTCCGCCCCTCGCGCTCATCGCTCCTCGAGCATACGCGCAACTTCGATCTCGCCGAGTGGCTCGCTTCGCTTCACGCGTAGGCTCTCGATCCACTCGCGGTTGAAGTCACGCTGGAGCGACGCGTTGATCGCGAGCGTGATGCCCATCGCGATGAGCGCCCCGATGCTCGCGAGGAGCATGTCCTTGTGCGCGTCCCAGACATCGCCCTGGGTCCCGAGATAGGCCGTCCCGAGATCACCGCCGAAGAGGATGGCGACGGCCCACTCGATCAACTCGAAGATCATCGACGTCGACATCGCGAAATCGAGCGGGAGCAGGTAGCCCCAGAAGCCGCGCACGTCGGCGATCCGCAAGAACACTTCACGAATCGGGTAGGCCAGGAGCAGTCCGTAGAGGAAATGGACGAGGCGATCGTAATGGTTGCGTTCCCACGCCATCAATTCGTTCAGGGTGCTTCCGGTCAGCGAGCGGAACCACTCGTCGTAGGGCACGAGCGAGTAGGTGTAGTGCGAGCCGACGGTGTGGAGGACCCCGAAGAGGAAGAGCATGCTGTAGGAGACGCGCGAGAACGGAAAGCGTCGATAGGTCCCGATCAGGAGCAGGAGTGTCGCGACGCTGAGCACGTTCTCGAGTGCCCAATCCGCTCGGTCGATGGGCTCGATCGCCATCGCGATCCACCAGGCGGTGAACGCGAGCAGCAGCCAGACGGGATAGGGAATGCGCGTCATTACGTGGTTGACGACCATTCGGGACTCGACGCGATCCAGACCGGCGCGCTGACGTCCGCAGCCGGCGCGATCCGCGCGATCTCAGGCATCGCTCGCGTAGAGGCGCATGAAGTCGAACGCGCTGATGATGCCGATCAAGCGTCCATCGTCGACGACCGGCAGGCGATGGATCCGTCGCTCGACCATTCGGCCGGCGGCCTCCGGGAGTGACTCGTCGGGTCCGATCGTGAGCACCTCCTTCTTCATGATGTCGCCGGCGCGGACCGTGGCGAGTCGCCGTCCGACGGCAGCGCCGATCGACCCGAGCGCGTCGTCATCGTCTTCGACGCCGAGCGTCGCATCGAAGTCGCTGTCTGCGAGCTCGGCGAGCGATTGCTCGACCGAGAGCTTGCGCATGACGTCCGAGCGCGAGACGATCCCCAGCAGGACGCCGCCGCGTCCGAGAACGGGAACCGCGCCGTAGCCGGTCTGGGCGAAGATGCGCTGTAGCTCCGCCATGGACGATTCCGGCGAGACGTTCGTGACGTCCTCTTTCATGATATCGCGTACGCGCCTGGTCACGACTTCACCTCCTCGCGACGATGGGTCCGCATGATACCGCGAACCGTCTACGGAGCCGGAGACTAGCGATTCGCTTCAGACGGTGGCCGACCGTGAGGTCGCGGCGACGCGCTGGCGACGAGTACGCTCGACGGCGATGCTGTGTGCTCGAACGAAATCGATGAGGAGTGCCATGAGTCGCCGATACAACACGTTTCAGATCGAGAAGCGAGGCGCCGTCGATTGGTTGACGCTCGATCGGGCGAAGTCGAGAAACGCCATCAACCTCGAGATGGCGACCGAGCTGCGCGAGTATTTCGAATGCCTCTACGAGGACGCTTCGGTTCGGATCGTCGTGATGCGGGGTGCGGGTCGATCCTTCTGCGCCGGTCTCGACATCAAGCAGTCGGGCGTCCTCACGGGAGCGGATGGACCATTCGGAGCCGGCATGGGATTCCAGACCTACCTCGCGGAGGTCTACATCCGGATGCGCCGATGTCCGCAGCCGATCATCTCGCTCGTGCACGGCGCCGCGTGCGGCGGCGGCTTCTCCTTCGTGTTGGCCTCCGACATCCGGATCGCGGGCGAGAGTGCGCGCATGAACGCGGCCTATATCAAGCTCGGCTTGTCCGCCTGCGACATGGGCTGCAGCTACTTCCTGCCCCGTTTGGTCGGGACGTCCGTCGCCTCTGAGCTGATGCTGACGGGGCGATTCATCGAGGCGGAGCGCGCGCTCGCGACCGGCCTCGTTTCGGCCGTCGTGCCCGACGAGCAGCTCGAGCAGGCGGCACAGCCCTACATCGACGAGATGCTGGCGACCTCGGCGATCGGATTGCGCATGACGAAGGAGGGCCTGAACCTGAGCGTCGATGCACCCTCCCTCGAGGCCGCTATGGCGGTCGAGAACCGCAACCAGCTCCTCTGCTCCTCGAGCAGTGAGTTTCGAGAACGGATGAGGGCCTTCGCCGAGGGGTGACGCCGAGGTTCGCGCGTCGAGTCGCAGGGGCGATAGAATCGCTCGATCCGTGAGGAGCCCTTTCATGTATCGCGAGCTCGATGAAGCGTGGCAGAAGCTGACGGCCGAGGGGGCGCCGTTCGAGATCGTCGAGACCGAGATTCGGGGCCACAGCCTGCGCGAGTACAAGAACGCGCCGCCGACGCTGCGTGCCGTCTGGCAGAACGCCTCGGCCCACGCGGAGAAGGACTATCTCGTCTATCGGGACGAGCGTTGGCGATTCGATCGGGCCCAGCGCGAGGTCGCGTCGTTCGCGACCTGGCTCTTCGAGCAGGGCGTCGCTCCGGGCGATCGGGTCGCGATCGCGATGCGCAATTATCCCGAATGGCTGCTCGCCTACTGGGCGTGCACGAGCGTGGGCGTGGCCGCGGTCGGCATGAACGCCTGGTGGACGGGACCCGAGCTGGCCTACGGGATCGAAGATTCGGACCCCAAGGTGATCATCGCAGACGAAGAACGCCTGCAGCGTCTCGAGGCTCATCGCGACGTGATCGGCAAGCGTTCCGTCGTCGGCGTTCGACCCGGTGAAGGATGCTCGGACGTCCGTTTGGACGTCGTTTCCTGGCAGGACGTCGCGGGAGCGGAGGCGGAGCTTCCAGAGGTCGAGATCGATCCCGATGCGGATGCCTGCATCTTCTATACGTCGGGAACGACGGGGCGTCCGAAGGGTGCCCGTCTGACCCATCGCGGCTGCACGAACAACCTGATGAGCATGGCCTTCACGAATGCCGTTCAATCCGCCGCCGCGAAGGCGGCGGGCCTCACGCCGTCCACCTGGGCGGATTCGCAGAGCCACCCACCGGCTGCACTCGTCGTCACGCCGCTCTTCCACGTCACGGCGAACAACTGCGTCGCACAATCGATGACGCTGATCGGGGGCAAGCTCGTCCACATGTACAAATGGGATGCCGGGGAGGCGCTGCGGCTGATCGAGCGGGAACGAATCACGGCTTTGAGCGGCGTGCCCGTGATGGCGCGAGAGCTGATCAGCCATCCGGACTTCGAACGCTTCGACACCTCGAGCCTCAAGACGCTCGCGGGTGGCGGGGCTCAGCTGCAGCCGGACCTCGTCCACAAGATCGACGCGAGTGTCGAGACGGCCCGCCCGAGTACGGGCTACGGCATGACCGAGACCTGTGGAATCATCACGTCGATCGCGGCGGATTTCTTCGTCGATCGCGCCGAGAGCTGTGGCCGCGCGATGCCGGATTTCGAGACCCGAATCGTCGACGAGGCGGGGCACGAATGCGCGACGGGCGAGGTCGGTGAGCTCTGGGTGAAAGGCGCCCAGGTCATCAAGGGCTACCTGAACCGGCCGGACGCCACGGCCGAGACGATCACGGACGGCTGGCTTCATACCGGCGATATCGCCCGTCTCGACGAAGATGGCTTCATCTACATCGTCGACCGCGCCAAGGACATGGTGCTCCGCGGCGGCGAGAACATCTACTGCGCCGAGGTCGAGGCGGCGATTCACGAGCACGAGGGTGTGGCCGAGTGCAGCGTGTTCGGCGTGTCCGACGACCGCCTCGGCGAGGAGGTCGGTGTCGCGGTCGTGCCCGCCGACGGAGCTCCGCGTGTCACGGCGGACGCGTTGCGTGGCTTTCTGAAGTCGCGACTCGCGAGATTCAAGATCCCGCGTTACGTCTGGCTGCTCGAGGAGCCGCTGCCGCGAAACGCCAGTGGCAAGTTCTTGAAGCGGGAGCTTCGGGAGCGACTCGATCCGTCCGATGCGAGGTAGGCTCTCGGACGATTGCTCAGTCAGGCGCTGAATCCGTGCGAGGCGGAGCCGCTCTTCGGGCTCGAATGAGGAGGCCGTCGCGTTCGCTCGATGGAACGAAGGGCGCGGTTCGACCCGTCGTGCGCCGGGCGTCGCGCAGGCGCTTGGCGTCGCTGCGGTAGAACTCCTCGAGCAGACGGAGCTCGTCTTCGATTCGGGCGGCCACGCGCCGCGCCGCGGTGCACTCCAGCAGGCCGGTCGAGAGCGCTGCGAGCAGCGTCGGGTCCTCCCCGTCGAGGAATCGGCGCGTGTCGCCGAGCCACTCGCCGGCTAGCCGCCGGATCGCGACGAGACGAGAGCCGTGAAGACGGGGTGCCTCCGGCAGGCGGCTGCGAGGCTCGAGGTGGCCCAGCTGCGCGAAGAGTCCGACCAGCGTGTCGAACGCGTCGCGTGCGCGGGATCGTGGGCGGTAGCTCCCGTGCCAGCAGAGGTCGAGCGAGGCGAATCGTTCGGGCTCGCTCGTGAAGCAGAGGACGAGACGTCGCTCGTGCAGTCCCGTTCCGATCGCGGGATAGAGGAAGTCGAACGCGCCATCGACGTTGTAGCGTGGGCGGTGCTCGCGGATCAGCTGATTCTCGAGCAGCAGCGCGGCGTCTTCCGAGGTCTGGAGCCGCACCTCGACGGAGTGGGCCTCGCGCACGAGTTCGCGCATCTTTCGATGTGCCTTGCGTCGACTCGCATTCCGGTAGGCGGAGAGGCGTCGGCGCACGTTCTTCGCCTTGCCGGCGTAGAGGACCTCCCCCGCCTCGTCCCGGAACAGGTAGACGGCGGGCTCGGCTGGTAGCTCGCTCAGGAAATCCCTACCGAATTTTCGGTCGAAGCGTTTCATGCCGGCGTCCCCCCGGCGCCGAAGGTCGAGAATACGCGATCGGGTACGAGCGGGCCGGCCCTGACAGGGCGATGGCGGCGGCCGATGCTCGTGCTCGGTCTCGGTTAGAATCTCGAGCCGAGACGGACTCGCCACCAGCGCGTGGCGTCGTCGGGAGGAACGCGATGGGCAACCTGGAGGACCGATTGTCGCGCGTCGAAGCGGCGCTCGCTGCGCGTATCGATCGCGACGAGATCGTCGAGCTGACCGCTCGCTATTGTCGGGCGGTCGCGAGTGACGACGTGGAGGCGCTCGTCGCGCTCTTCACGGAGGACGGCGTGCTCGAGAGCCATTTCCCGCACGGCTCGGGTCAGGATCACACGGAGACTCGCGGCGTCGACGCACTACGCGAGACCTACCGCGGCGCATTGGGCATGTCGCTCCGCCCCTGCGTACACAACCATGTCGTCGATCTCGGCCAGGACGTGGACCAGGCGGGCGGCTTCTGCACGCTCGAGCTCCGCCTCGTCCAGGACGGCGAGCCCTATATCGGAGGCGGGCACTACGAGGACCGCTATCGGAGGACACCTGCGGGCTGGCGCTTCAGCAAACGCAAGCTCGTCCTCCATCACTGGGCGCCGCATCGCGAGGGATGGCGTTAGCAGGCCGCCGTCGCCTCGCGCCGGCCGCGATCCCGAGCAGTCCCGATCCCAGGAGCAGCACGAAGCCGGGCTCCGGGACCGGCTCGCAGGCGTCGGTCGTGCTGTCGCGGCCCGTATTGGAGAGGTGCGTGACGCAGAGATCTCGCGGCGAACCGAGCAGCGTCGCGATCGGTGTCACACTCGACTCGTTCAGCACCTCGATCGCGCTGAGCGGCGCATCGATCGCGACGACGCCGTCGGGCACGATCGACAGGTCCAGACTCGATGCGCGTTGGCCCGGCGAGATGAAGCGCGTCGTCAATCCGGCGTCGTCTCGCAGATCCGAGCCGCCTTCGAACGCGAGCTTCATCAGCCAGGTCTGCGTGTCCGCATCCGCCTCGGGCAGGTTGACGTCGAGTGAGCCGCTGTAGCCCGAGACGAGCACACCGTCGGCCGTCGCATGGAGTCCGTCGAGCGTGTCGTTCTCGATCCCGTCGAAGGTTCGGAACCACTCGAGGCCGAGGTCGGGCCCGATCTTGCCCGCCCAGGCGGCGCTGTCATTGCCCGATCCCGTGCGTCCGACGAAGACGAAGCCGCCCGAGACCGGGGAGAGACCCAGGATCTCGTCCGAGGCCGTGTCTCCGCCTTCGGTGTCCTCGTAGTGGGCCGCCGGGATCTGCGCATCCCAGACCTCGTCCTGCAATACCAGGGTATGGATCGCGTTCTCTCCATCGGAGTCGATCCGACCGAAGAACGCCGCAGCGGTCTCGTTGACGCTCCGGCGCGCGGCACCGGCGAGGTAGATCCGACCATCGGGACCTTCGGCGACGGCGTGGAGGACGCCGCCGCGACTCCGCAGGGGCAGGCTGCGCGCCCAGAGGATGCTCCCATCGCCCGCGTCGAGCTTCGCGACGAGCGGGTTGTCGAGCGAGAAGGGATTCGGTCCCGTCTCCGTCACGCCGCCGACGACCAGCTGTCCGTCCTGTGTCAGCACGACGTCCGTGAAATCCTGCAGGCCGACGTCGACATAGACCCGCGCCCACACGAGATTTCCGTTCGCGTCGGCGCGGAAGGCGCACGCGTCACGTTGACGGATGTCACCGCGGCCATGTTGGCCGATCGCGACGAATCCGAACGATCCGGGCGCGTCCTCGACGGCGACGAGTCCTGCGACGCCGCACTCGAAGTGGTTGCTCGCGTCGTCGGTCACGTCGAAGTCCCAGCTCGCGAGCGGTGTGCCGTCACCGTCGTGGTGGGCGACCCAGGCGGGCTCGCCCGCAACGAGCACCGTATCGTCGGGCAGAACGACGATCTTGCGTGGCGAGCGTGGCGTCGCGTAGTGGTGCTGCGATTCGAGCGCACCGAATTCGTCGAGGAGCAGGAGCATGTCGCGGCTGCCGATTCGTTCGTCGACGATCATCGCGATCCGGCGATCGGACTGCTCCACCACGCCGGTGCCTTCGACGTTGTTGGTGACGTCGACCTGATCGATCGCGAGCGCCCAACGCTGATCTTCGCCCGACACGGGGGTCGGCGACGCCGATCCCGCGCTCCCAGCGAACGAAGCGAGTGGCGCGCCGCCGCCGAGGCCGAGATCGAGCGGACCGCCCGCGTCGAGCGTCTCAGCACCGGGGAAGAGGTCGATCGCCGTGTCGTAGCTCGCGACGTCGAGACCGAGCACCTGTAGATCGATGCCGCCGAACGCTTCGGCGCCGTGGCCGAGAGTCCACCAGGGATCGGCGGTAGGCGCGACGTCGAGATCGACGTTCGCGCGGACGCCGAGGTAGCCGCCGGTGCCGGTCTCGCACAGGGGATAGGCGCCACCGAGGCGGACCGTCGAGCGGATCTCGGTCTCGAGGTCGACCTCCATTCCGGTCGTGTCGAGCAGCTTCGGTGGCGTGAAGTCGACCGGCGAAGGCTGACCATGTCGCGACTCCGAGAAATATCGATCGCCGCTCGGTCTGCGCGCGTCGTAGCCGACCGTATAGCCGCCCTCGAAGCGCTTCTGAATCCCGGCGACCGCGCCTGCGGTCACGCTGCCGCTGGCCGTGATCGTATGCACGACCTGGAGCGTCATGCCCATCTCGACGCCGCCGAACGTGACGTTGGGAAGTGGGAAGCAGAGCGAGTAGAGCTCGTGTGGCTCGCCCTCGAACGAGTCGGTGGCGAGCGCCTGGAGCTCGGCCGTCACGCTCATGTCCGTGTCGAGGTCGAGCACGGCGCGCACCTGCCCCGAACGCAGCCTGACCTTGAGGCTCGGCTTGACGACGTGCCCTCGCACCTGGCCGGAGAGCGAGACGATGCCGAGCTCGATCTCGTCGTTGAAGATGATCGGCTGGGGGCGTCCGTCGCGTTCCTCGGGCTGCTGCGTCTCGCCGTCGATTTCATGGAGCCGCGTCGTCGGCACGATGGGATCGATATGCAGCAGTGTCCCCGTGCAGAAGCTGCCAGACGCGTAGATCGAAGGAAGGTCCTCGGTATCGGTTCGGCGCAGCTGGATCGTCCACTGCGTGACGCCATCCGAAGCTTCGGGTCCCGTTCCCGTCTCGTCGCTCTTGTCGACATCGAGGACGCGCGCGCGATGGAGCGCGCTCGGAACCTCGACGGGCAGGTAGTCGTCCGGCGTGACGTAGAGCGTTCGCGACGGCGTGTGGAGGTCGAAGACCGATGGGACGTCGTCGCCCGAAGCGACGAGCACGATCTCGAACTCGGCACCGGGCGGGTAGGGCGGTGGGCCGGGATCGAGGTTGACCGGGGGATCGAGCGTATCGCGTGCGAACGCGTAGTAACCGTCTTCGGCGGCGGTCCACGAGACGACGTCGATGCCGGGAGCGAGCACGTTTCGCTCGACCGCGTGAATCAGGAGCGGGATCGTGCCCGCTTCTAGATCGGCGATCGCTGCGGCGACGTTGGCGCTGTCGAGCTCGAGCACGAGATTCGAAGTCGGCGTCGCCTGCGCAAAGGATGGGATCGCTCCGAACTCGGCTGCGCTCACGATCGTGTCGATCCCCAGGGCAGCGGCGGCAGAACCGAGCTCGGGAGAGGCGGTCGCCGACGTGAAGTCGCCGACGTCCGTGTTGTCGAGGTCGAAGGTCAGTGAGATCTCCGAGCGCCCCGCTCCGAGCGACGTCTCGCTGACGAGCGAGAACTGGCTCGCATGGAGCTCGTCCGAGAAGTCGTCTTCGCCGTCGCAATCGCCTGCGATCGCGGTCGACGCGACCACGGCCGGCACGATCGCGAGTAGCGACAGCCAAACGAGCAGGCTCGCGAGGCGAGCCCGGTGCCGCACGCCAGTCCGGCACGGGCCAGATGCGCTCCGGTCCTCGTGCGGCCGGGAGTCGACACGCACGAGCTGGTGGCTGCGAGGGATCAGGTGATTCGGCGACATGCTCGGCTCCTCTATTCGCACGATTCGAGATCTCGGCATTCCCCAGTATCGGGCGTCTGGGCTCTCGACCGTGTGAACGACTTCTCGCTACTGGACGGAGCTCGGGGCGAGCGCATATCGCCCCGGACGGATATTTTTCTGCGATGGCATTTCGGATCGTGCTGCTGGCTCTCTCGTCGCTCGCCTGCGTATCCGTCGGGGGCGAGGGCGAGATCGACCCGCTCGAGGACTCCTCGCGCCAGCGCGCGATGGTCGATTCGATCGCGCGCGTGCTCGCCGAGCCGATGCGTGCGCGGAGTGCCGAGCAAGCCCTGTTGCTCGAGATGGACGCGCTCTACGCGCCACTCGACGCAGACCAGCGTCGATTCATGGACGCGATTCGGGCGCTCGAAGGCGGAGATCCCGCGCTCGGTGTCGCGACCGGAGTCGACTGGGTCCGACTGACGGATCAGCGGGTGACGGGGGCGGCCGGCGAGCATGCGCTCGGACTTCAGCTCCTGCCGCCCGAGGCGGCAGCCGCTCTTCGGGCGATGAACGCGGCGATGCGGTCGGAGCTCGGGCGATCGCTGCTGGTCGGCTCGGGCTACCGCAGTCCTGCGAATCAGCTCTTCGTCTTCGTCACCTATCTGCCCCACTACGACTACTCGGTCGCTCGCACGATGCCCCACGTCAGTCTGCCCGGTGCGAGCGATCACAATCGGGTCGAGCGGCAAGGCATCGACTTCGTGAGCGAGCGAGGTGTCGATCTCCGCTACAGCGACGCTCCCGCCTTCACGGCGCTCGCGGAATATGCATGGCTCGAGGATCGCGCCGCGGAATTCGGATTCGAACGCGATGGTCCGGATACCCGCTCGCCCTGGCATTGGCGTTGGCGGGGGACCGCGGCTTCCGGCGGCAGGTGACTCGCGGGCTCCGGTCCTTTCCGAGGTGAGCGCGTTGCAGAAGGCGGGGGATTGGGCGTGGCCAGCCGGAGTCGTCGCCCTCGTGACACTCCTGCGCTTCGGGCTGCTCGACGTGCCGCTCGAGCGCGACGAGGGCGAGTACGCCTATACGGCGTGGCTGATGCTCGAGGGATTCCCGCCCTATTCGCAGGCCTACAACATGAAGCTCCCGGGCGTATACGTCGCCTACGCCGCGATCCTGTCGCTGCTGGGTGACACACCGCGCGATATCCACCTGGGACTCCTGATCCTGAATGCGCTCACGATCGTGCTCGTCTACGTGCTCGGCCGTCGCCTCTACGACGAGCTCACCGGATTCGCGGCAGCTGCTGCGTTCGGAGTCCTCTCCGTCGGGGGCGGCGTCCAAGGGGTCTGGGCGAACGCGGAGGCCTTCGTACTCCCCTTCGCTCTGGCTGGCTTTCTGCTGATGCACCTGGGCTACGAGACCGCTCGACGTCGCGTCTTCGTGCTGGCCGGACTCTCGTTCGGTCTGGCATTGCTCATGAAGCAACACGGGATCTTCTTCGGTGGCGCTGGCGCCTTGCTCCTGCTGGTCGATGCGCTTCGGGCGCCGGCGGGCGCGAGAGGCGCGCATCTCGAACGAATCGCATGGTTCGTCGTCGCACTCGCCGTCCCCTATCTCTCGACCTGCGTCGTTCTCTGGGCCGCAGGGGTCCTCGATCACTTCTGGTTCTGGACGATCGACTACGCGCGGGCCTACACCGGGCTGATTCCCGTCGCGGAGGGGCCCGGTCGCTTCTGGCACCGATTCCTCGCAGTGAGCTCGAACGGCGTCGTCATCTGGCTCGTCGCAGCTCTCGGACTTTCTGCTCTGTGGTGGTCGGCGAGTGGTAGGCGCCAGCGTGCCTTCGTGCTGGTATTCGTATTGGGATCGTTCACGTCACTCGTGCCCGGCCTCTATTTTCGACCTCACTATTTCCAGCTCGTTCTGCCGGCAGTCGGCCTGCTCTTCGGCGTAGGCGTGCGTGCGATCGCGGAGATCGCGGAGGGTCGGGTGGCGGGGCGGCGGGGTCGCCTCCTGTCGATCGTCGCCGTCGCCGTCTCTGTTGCGCACGCCCTCTACGTACAGCGGGACTTCCTCTTCGAGCAGACGCCGCTCGAGGCCACGCGGTCCGTCTACGGCTTGAGCCCCTTCCCCGAATCCCTGGTCGTCGCAGACTTCCTGCGCGCGTCCTCCGAACCGAACGATCGGGTAGCCATTCTGGGATCGGAGCCGCAGATTCCGTTCTACGCCCGTCGACGGAAGGCGTCGGGTCATCTCTATCTCTATCCGTTGATGGAAGACCATGCTCACGTCGAGCAAATGCAGCGCGACATGATTCGCGAGATCGAAACGAGTCGGCCGCGATTCCTCGTCTTCGTCAACACACCCACGTCATGGCAGCGACAGCCGGGTTCGCGAATGGAGCTATTGACCTGGCTCGATGGCTACGTCCGACAGTTTCGACTCGTCGCGCGAGTCGAGATCACCCGAAGTGGCTCCCGTTTCCTCCGGGCGGACGAGCTCTCACAGGACTCGAGCTGCGCGTCCGATTGCATCGACGTCTTCGAGCGCCCCGACCCTTGAGAGCCGCGGAGCGATTCGAGAAAGCACTCCGTCGCCACGAGGCGAGCATCGTCGTTGCGCTCTGCGTGCTGGCGGCGTGTCGCGTGCTGTTCTTCGCAGCCGCCTTTCCCGTCTTCAACAACGTCGACGAGCAGGCGCATTTCGATCTCGTTCTGAAGTATGCCCATGGCGATTGGCCCGTATCGGCCGAAGCGCATTACGATCACGATTCGGCCGAGCTGATCGTCCTCCACGGCTCGCCCGAGTTCCTTCATGGAGAGGGCGGGCCGCCGATCCATCCGCCCCCCTGGAAGTTCGACCGGGCGCAGATCGACCATGCGCTCGAACGCTCGATCGGCGCGTGGATGCGCCTGCCGAACCACGAGGCGCATGCGCCGCCGCTCTACTACACCGCGGCCGCCGCTTGGCTCCAGCTCGGTCGCGCGATGGGGATCTCCGGGGGCGAGATCGCGTTCTGGCTACGCTTCCTGAACGCACCCCTGATGGTCCTGCTCGTGTGGCTCGCCCATCGATGCTGCATCCGGCTCGCTCGCTCTGGCGCTTCCGACCGGATCGATCTGCGACTCGGGGTGCCGCTGCTGGTAGCGACACTCCCACAGGACGCATACTACTCGATCAACGCGGACCTCATGGCCGCCGTTCTCGCGACGGCCACGATCTGGGGCATCGCGTGCCTCGGCTCGCGTGACGACTCTGACTCCCGAACGCCCGTCTACCTAGCGACGGGGCTCGCTGCCTCCGCCGCCGTGCTCACGAAGCTCTCGAACCTTCCGCTCCTGGTCGTGCTCGCGTTCGCCGCCGGAGCTCTGCTCATGCGTCACCGCGTCGGGAGCAGCGCCTCGAACGACGGACACTGGATCTCCAAGCTGCTCATCCTCGTCCTCGCGTCGATCCTGCCGATCGCGGTCTGGATGCTGGCGAACCGCTACCTGCTCGGGGACGCCTTGGGTGTCGCGCGCAAGATCACAGCGCTCGGCTGGCAGGTCCAAGGCTGCGGAGAGATCTGGCGCCATCCGATTTTCACGCCCGTAGGTATGGGCTCCTTCCTCGAGGGACTGACCGAGACGTTCTGGCGGGGTGAATTCGTCTGGGGGGGCGAGCGAATCGCCTCGCAGCAGATGGACCTTCTCTATCTCGCGTCTACGGCGCTCTTTCTGTCGATCGCTACGGTTGCGCAGCTTCGTGCCGCTTCGCGTGCCAGCCTCCGAAGTGTGGTCGCGCTGCCACCCCCGCTCCTCTCGGGCCTCGTGCTGCTCGGCTATCTGGGCTTCTTCGCGTTCCTCTCGCTTCGGTATGACTTCGGCACGTCCTGGTATCCATCACGCGAGGCACCGTTCTTCGTGTCCGGGCGGCTGATGCTGGGCGCAGTCGTGCCTTTCTTCGGCTTCTATGTAGAAGGCACGAGCGCATTGCTCGAGCGCGTGCTCGGCCGCGTCGGCGGTCGTAGCTGGACGCTCGTGGTGCTGCTGTGCCTGGCCGCAGTGGGTATGCTCGTCGAGATCTCCCTGTCGATGCCAGCGTTGGCCAGTGACTACAATTGGTTCGGCCTGCCGTGAGCGAGACACTCGAGTCCCGCGATCGATCGGCGGACCGTCTAGCCCGGGAGAAGCGAGCGATGAATCGACTGATCCCGATCGCGGGGCTGCTCTTCTTGCTCGCCTGCGCGCAGCCGATCGCTCGCGAAGAGCTGCTCGCTCGCCTGCGTTCGGATTCACGGCTGGTCGTCGTCGACGTGCGGACGCGCTCTGAATACGACGCGGCGCATGTTCCCGGGGCCATTCACATCCCGTTCTACTCGGTGCTCGGCGGGGCGGAAGCACTGATCGAAGACGGCGCCGAGCAGATACCGATCGTCGTCTACTGCGAACACGGTCCACGTGCGGGGTTGGCACGAGCCCAGCTCTGGCTCCTGACGAAGCGGGAGATCCGCTTTCTCGATGGCCACATGTCGCGGTGGAAGCAAGAAGGGCTACCGGTCGAGCCGAGCCGCTAGCGGTCGCTCCGGCGCGCGCGCGCGAATGCGATCGCGCCAGAGCTACTCGCGATCGCGACGAGGAATGCGATCGGGGCATAGGGCTCCGGAAGCCCGATGACGATGGCGTCCGCGACCTGGTGGCCCAGGAGCTCGGAGCCCGCGGCATTGAAGTGGACGTTGCCTGGCGCGACGTAATAGGCCTGGGAAGGTCCGATCGTGGCGTGCAGGTCGTTGATCAGCACACCATTGGCCTGCATGAGGGCAATGGCGACGTCGTTGTAGGCGATCTCGTCCCCTTCGATCCGGTTCTCGACGCCCGAAGGAACCGGCGTCGTCGTGGCGAAGACGAGTGTGGCGTTCGGCCTGGCGTCACGAAGGTAGGCGACGATCGCGTCGAGATTCTCCTCGTACGCGAGCAGGTCGACCTGCCTCATGCCGTCGACCAGCCGGAGGTCGTGAAGGCCGAAGTTGAAATGGATGACGTGCCAGTCGACCGACCCGAGCCAGCGGTCGAGCGCCTCGAAGTCGTTCTCGACCGCGGTACGGGTTCCCTCGAGCGGGATCTGAGGCTGGCCAGCGCTCGGCAGGCCGCTATCGGTCGGGTAGTAGATCCGCTCGACCGCGGCGATTCCGTCGAGGTCGAGCACGACAGTCGGCAGGTAGCCCCACGATATCGAGTCTCCGATCATGAGAACGTCGGGCAGGAACGCTCGTGTCGACGCCGTCGGAGCCTGCGGGAGAATCGCCAGAAACGCGAAGAGTAGAAGTGCGCGCACCTCGGGCTCACCTCGGGTCGAGCGGCCAGCCTCGACGATCGCATGCGACCGACCGAATCGACGTGACGTTCCGCACGTCGGCGAAGATCGCGCAGCGGAGCCGACCTCGGCGACCCCAGCCCGCCCTCACTCGGGCCGAGAGCGATGCGCCCTTGGCTGCCTCCGTATTCTCGTCGCGAGCGCGATCGAGCCGGCGAGAAGCGCGACGCCGAAGCCCGGCTCGGGCACGACGACGGGAATGCTGCCGAGGACGCTCGATCCTCCGAAGGCCGTATCGACGAAGAGCAGCTGGTAACACTGCCGTTCTTCCCGCGGCGTGAACCGCAGGGAGAAGCTGGACGTGTCGCCGCCACAACCGTTCAGGTGGATTCCGTCGAGGTTCTCGACGAGCGCCGTCGGGTCCGACGGACGCGTCGTGATCTCGAAGGGTCGGATGCAGAGCGGGTGGATCGTGATCCCGGCATTCGTCACGACCGGAGTCCCGTCGGGTGATTCGACGTCGAGGCGGGTCGGGTCGAACGATGCGAAGGCGCCGTTCTCACCCAGTCCGAAGTCCCAACCGGTCGTCGCAGCGGCCTCCGGCACGTCGACGAGAAGTGCGCCGCCGATCGGCGAGAGCGGGAACAGATCCGTCGGCAGGCTCAGTCGAACGGTGGCTTCGCCCGGATCGATACCCTCCAGCCAGTAGCGGCCCGATTCGTCCTGGAACGTGAACGGGTCGTCCGCCATCGTTCGCGTCGCGATGTCTTCGCGGTCGAAGACGCAGTTGTCGTTCGTGTCGACGTAGACGATCACGCCCGGCAGGCCGAGCTCTGATTCGTCTCGGATTCCGTTTCGATTGGCGTCGCGCCAGACGATCCCGTGGATCGAGCCCGCCCGGGAGAGCAGGATTCCGAAGTCGATTCCTTCGACGACCTGTGCGTAGTCGAGCGCGACGAAATGGCCTTCGCGTGGGTACGTCGTCGCCGCGTCGGGTGGTGGGATCTCACGGATGAGATGGATGCCGGGCTCGACCTCCTCGAGCCAGTAGTGCCCCGCCTCGTCGAACGCCGTTGCCGGATCGTCGCGCATCGAGATCGTGCGCGGCTCCGTCGGATCCAGCTCCCCGTCGCGGTCCAGATCGGAGTAGATCGTGACGCCGGGCAGTCCCGGCTCGTTCGGATCGCGTTGACCGTTCGCGTTCACGTCGATCCAGACCGTGCCGTGGATGCTTCCCGGGTCGAGGGGGAAGAAGCCGAAATCGAGACCCTCGACGACGTCGCCGTCGGCGAGATGGACCGCATGGCCTTCGGCGGGAAAGGTCGGAAAGGTCTGCTGCATCTGATCGGGCGTCACGGTCCGAATCACATGGCTTCCCGCATCGAGCTCGAGCCACGCGAGGCCCGCTTCGTCGAGCTGGGTGAACGGGTCGTCTTGCATCGAGACCGACCGCGGCTCGGTCGGATCGAGTGCAGCGTTTCCGTTAAGGTCGGA
The DNA here is from genome assembly GCA_965223565.1 of Myxococcota bacterium. Lineage (GTDB taxonomy): Bacteria > Myxococcota_A > UBA9160 > UBA9160 > UBA4427 > UBA4427. Next base: position 1,070,628 of record CBDCWV010000018.1, read on the forward strand.
GTAGACCGTCACACCCGGCAGCCCCGCTTCGCCTGCCTCGCGAATTCCGTTGCCATTGGCATCCAGCCAGACGAGACCATGAGCCGACGCACCGAGCAGCGCGGGCGCCTGGAGCGCCGGGTGGGTCGGCAGGATCGCTTCGCGGATCGGGGTCGTGTCCGCTACGAGATCGAGGTTGCTGAGGACGGGATCGTCGAACGCCAGCGCGCTCATCGTCGGGGTGGTGAGCAGTAGGCTCGCGATCAATGTTCGAAGCGGGGCGGGTCGGGTCGGGCTGGACGGGGCGGGACGATCTTGCATGGGCGTTCTCCGGGGTGAAGGGAGCGACACCGAAATCCTATGCACTGCCCCAGGCAATGACTGTGAAGGGGTTCACGCAGCAAGCGGAATCCGTCGACGCGCCTTCGTCCGCGCGGGCCAAAGACGTTGACTCGGACCCACGTCCCGTCGATAATCCTCGCGGGGGGTCGAGATTGCGCCTTTGTCTGGTGCGTACGGCGCGCGGTGAGCGTCGCGCGGAATGGTCTGGTGCGGTCGCGCTCCGGCCCCTCTCCGAAACGGGGCGGGCCCAGGCGAATGGGCTCGCCGATTGGCTGGCACGCTTCGAGATCGACTCGATCGCCTGCGGTCGCTCGCTTCGCAGTCGGCAGACGCTCGAACCGCTCGCTCGAAGGCTCGAGAAGCCCATCCTCGTCGACGACCGGCTCGATCGAGACGCCATGGCCGACGAGACCTTCGCGCGTGTTCGTGAGCTCGCCGAGACTCGGGCGGTCGTCTGCCTCGCGCAGCCGGTGCTGCAGACGGTTCTCGAGGGGCTGTTGGGCGCCGAGACGTCCGCGTTCGAAACGCGATGTGAGCGAGGCGGGGCGTGGATGATCGAAGGGGACCCGCCACGCGTCATGTACTTCTCGCCCCGCATCGCCTCGAGCGATCTCGGTCGGTCTCCCGAGAAGCTCGAGACGGTCCCCCTCTCGAGCCGCGGAAAGAAGCTCTCGAGCAAGGCCCGCGTGGCCGTGCTCGATCTCGGCAGTACCTCCTTCCATCTGTTGGTGGCGGATTGGACACCCGACGGCGAGATCGAACGCGTTGCGCGAGAACGGCTGATGCTGCGGATGGGGTCCGAGCTGGCGCGCAGCGACGAAGTCTCACCCGAGCTGCTCGATCGGAGCGTCGATGCGGTCGAGCGACTTCGCGCCTTCGCGAAGGAGCACAAGGCGAGGGAGCTCGTGGCGGTAGCGACGGCGGCACTTCGCGAGGCGAGCAACGGCCGCGAGGTGCTTCGCGCGCTCGAGGTCGCTCTCGGTGGGCCGATCCATCTGCTCTCGGGCGAGGAGGAGGCACGCATCGTCTATCGCGCGATCCGGTCACGGATCGATCTCGGCCGACGTACCCAGATCGGGCTCGATCTCGGCGGAGGAAGCCTCGAGATCGTGATCGGGCGGGGGAAGAAGATTCTCTTCGATCGGACGCTGCCGCTCGGCGTGGCGCGGATGCAGGGATCGATCGCGCCGGACGATCCGCATACCAACGACGATCTCCGGCGCTTGCGCCGACGGATCCGAGAGGAGATGGCCCCGCTGAACGACGCGATCGCCCGCTTCGATCCCGAGGGCTGCGTCGCGGTCGGCGGCACGGCACGGGCGCTCGGCCGGCTCGTTCTGCGCGAGCGCGGCGAGCGATCGGCGTCCCTACGCGGACTGCGAATCGAGCGCTCCGAGCTCGTCAGAATCGGTGAGGAGCTCTCGCGATCGACCCACGCAGAGCGCCTCGAACGACCGGGTGTCATCGCACGGCGTGCCGACCTGCTGCCCTTCGGCGCCGAGATCCTGGCGAGCGTGCTCGGGCAGCTCGGTCTTCCAGCGCTCGTGGTCAGCGATTGGGGGCTGCGAGAGGGGGTATTGCTCGAGCTCCTGGACCCTCCCCGTCGCTAGCCGGCCTGGCCCTCGGCCGAGCACCCCACCGGCCGGTCCGAGAGCTACGGTCTTAGACGGCGCAGCCAGGTTAGAACGCCCGCGCCGACTGCCAGGCCCATCGCCGCCGCGGGCTCGGGCGCCGGGCTGAACTCCGAGCTGCCGGCGAACGAGGTCGCGGTAAACGTCGCTTCGTCGGGGGCGACGCCCGTCGACGTGAAGTCGAAGCTCCAGTCGCCGCCGGGTCCCGCCATCACGGATCCGACGTAGAGCGAGCCCCCGCCGCCGTTCGTCGTCGGGTCCTCGTGTGCGAGGAAGGCCTCGACGATGCAGCCACCGCAGGCCGTACCGCTGGCGACGTTACCGACGATCGATGTCTTGACCGGATGATTGAGCAGCGTATTCGGCCCGACGTCGGCATCGCCAGGATCGTTGGGCGTGAAGCCGTCGTCGTTCAGGTCGATCGCGAGAAGACCGTTGCCCCAGATGACGTTGCGCTCGAGGAACGTGGCGACGCCTGGGCCGCTCGGACCGGCGACGGGTGGCGAGACGACGATTCCGGAGCCGAACTGGTTCGTGTGGATCGTGTTCGCGATGAAGAAGTTGCTGCGGCTGCCTTCGATGACTTCGATTCCGTCGACGAGGTTGAACATGATGTCGTTGTCTCGGGCCAACACATTGCTGTCGTTGCTGCGAATGCCCGTGCTGTTGTAGCGGATCTCGTTCGGCGCGGCGTCGTCGTTCGCGTCGTAGCCGATACGAACGTCGTCCGAGCCGAGGACCGTGATACCGGGGCCGTTGATGCACTCGATGTAGTTGTCGTAGATGCGACCGAAATCGGCGACGTTCTCGATGCTGATGCCGGCATTGCTGTGCTTGCTGTCGCAACCATCGTTGGCTTCGGTCGTATCGCCGATCAGGTTCTCGCGGATCGTGACGTTCGAGGCGGTGCTCGTCACGCGGATATTCGCGACGACCGCGGCGATCAGGGTCTGGCCGAAGATCGTGACGTCGCGTGCGGCAATCTGGAAGACGTAGGGTGCGACGTCGTTTCCATCGACGACGACGGTCTGATTCGCGAAGGCGGTGATCGCGACATTGTCCTGCGTGATCGGTGGCAGACCATTGCCGTCGAGCTCGATCGTCAGATCGCCGGAGAACAGGATCGAGTGCGCGCCGGGGGCGAGCGCGTTGATATTCGTGATCGCACCGCGCAGGCTGCAGTCGGCCGGGGCCGAACTGCAGGTACTGATCGACGCATTGTCCGCGCGGTCGACGGTCAGGAGGACGGCGGCGGCCGTTCCGGGGAGCGAGAGCGAGGAGAGCAAAGCGATCCCAAGCGAGAAATCGTGCAGCGTCGGCTTCATCGTAGACCTCCTTCGGGTGCGTCGGTCTGGGTCCCTCCCAGCCCGGATGCTTGGCGAGAACGAGCCGGCTTGCAAGGCGGACGCACGCACGGATGGGGCGGGATCCGACAATCTGCACCCCACTTGCGTGCTCCCGGACCGGGTCCTCCATTCGGGGGACAACGTGGGTACCCAGGGAGTGCTTTCATGAAGCGGGGAGGGGGAGTTGGAGGGCCGTCCATGTTCCAGCCAGCCGTTCCGCTCTGTCTTCTGCTCCTGCTCTCCGGCCGCGTCGCCGCGGCCGAGCCGTTGCTCGCGGATCCGAGCTTCGAGGAGGCCGGACTGCCGAGCTGGTCGATCGTGAGTGGTAACGCCGGCCCCTTCGAGCCGCAGAGCTTCGGCTTTCCAGCCGGAGCCCCCGACGGCGATCGCGCACTCTTCGTGAATGGACCGCCCGGCTCTCCCGGCACCGTCTCCCAGACGCTCACGGGCGTGATCGAGGCCTCGACCGTGTATCGGCTCTCCTATCATGTCGGAGCGTTTCCGGGCGAGTCGGAAGCGAGTGGGCCGGGCGCGATCATCTTCGAGTACGGGGGCCTCTCCGAGGTGGTGTCGATCCCAGGTGGCGTGGCGCTCGACGGAGACTTCGAATCCATTTCGGTCGATCTGCTCTCGACGGGACCGGGCGCGACGGATCCGGTCGTCGGCTTGTCGCTCGGATCGCTCGAGATCCGGTCCCTCGGCACGTTGGCCTTCGACGTGGTACAGCTCGAGGCGATCCCCGTGCCCGAGCCGTCGGCGCGCACGGTCGGGCTCGTGGCTGCGTCGGTCGCTGCGTGGCTCGGGCTTCGCAATCGAATCGGATAGTTGCGTGATCCATTGCCGCCGAACCGGGTCGCCGCGGTTATCCACAGAATCGCGGTAGGGAGGACCGATTGGGTCGTGAACGACTCCGATCCCGGCATCCCAGGCCCATGAGGCAGCTTGCCGACACGACCGGGGCGATCGATAATCGACGGGAGAGGTGTATCTGACGCGTCAGCAGGAGATCGACCGTTGCTTCCCGCCGACAGGATTGAGTTCCCAATGCGTCGGGTCGCTCCGCCCAACTCATTTTCGATCCGATGCGCGATGGGAATTCTCTTCGCGTTGGTCGTTGCACTTGCGCCGCTATTCGCCGGCCGCTCCGCGACCGCAGCGTCGCTCGATCTGATTGGAACCTATCCGGAATACGGCGGGCCCGACAGGATCATGCTCTCCGCGGACGGCCGCACGGTCGTCGGAGTGGACCGTCCATTCATGCCGTTCGACCCGCGGCGGGCATTTCTCTGGACGCGAGCGGAAGGTCTCCGCTTCACGGACGAGCTGGGACCGGGATCCCCTGAGCCGACGGAGTTCGTGCCCTCTGCGATCTCGGGCGACGGTTCACGTGTCGTCGGAGAGCTCGGGGGAGAGGCCATACTCTGGCGAGTGGGCGAAGGGATCGAGGTGCTCGCACCCCTTCCAGGAGGAACCACGGATAGCCGAGCGACAGGTATTTCGGACGATGGTCGCTTCATCGTGGGAAGTGCGCATACCGGAGCCACCGCTATTCGAATGCGACCCTTTCCGGGCGGGGGCTTCGTCGAGGTCGAGGTGCCCTACCGCGTTCCGGCACGCTGGACGGTGGAGAGGCGCGAGGTCGTGGGGCTTGGCGAGCTCGAGGGCACCGCCTGGGACGTGTCGAACCAGGGGGTCGTGGTTGGAGAAGAACGACTCGACAGCCCGATCAGGTTTCCGGAGGTCGGCTTCCGCTGGGACGAGAGCCGGGGTCTCCAGCGCGTCCCGACCTGGCTCGACGACGTCTTTCCGCCCTGGAATCCGGATGCGACGGTCATCTCCGCCGACGGAAACACCTTGGCCGGCCGGAGCTTTGATTGGGTTTCCTGGCCCGGAGGTCCTCCCGTCGCCGAGCTCGGCTACTTGTGGAGCGGAGACACGGGAGTCGGAGACACGCTTCCGCGCACCGGTCTCGAGCTGCTGCGTCCACCGCTCGCGGATGGAGACGATCCGACCATCATCTACTATTCCAAGCTGACTGGCTTGTCGGCCGACGGGTCGGTCGCCGTCGGCTATTACGAATCGTCGACCCATTCGGCGAGCCTGAAACGGCCCTTCATCTGGTCGAAAGATCGCGGGTTTGAAGATCTCGAGGTCTTGCTCGAGGCGATGGGTATCGATACGACGGGTTGGCTGCTGGACGTCGCGGTCGACGTCTCGGCCGATGGCAAGACGATCCTCGGTCTGGGTCGGTACGACGGTCCCCTGGTCCGCGACGCCGTTCCAGCGGGCTGGATCGTGGTGATTCCCGAGCCCACGACTACTCTGCTGATCGGTCTCGGCCTGATCGGGTTGGCCGGGCCGGGTCGAAGCGGAAACGCGAAGGCCGCCACGCGATCCAGCCGGCTAGGCCCGTGCGAGATCGATCAGCAGATCGGTGAGCTCCCGTGGCCTCGAGACGAACGCGCTGTGGCCGGCATCGAAGACCACGATCGCGTCCACCTGGGCGTTGCGCGCCTGCTCCCGTTGATACGCGGGCGGGAGCGCTTCGTCCCGCTCGAGCAGGATGTAGACGGAGGGGACGCCCGGCGGACCGGCCGCCTGCGTCACGATCTCCGTCATGGGGCCCGGCGGCTCGGGCCCCAGCCGGTCGAGGAGCCAGCTGCTGGTCTCGGCGTCGAGGTCGCTGCAGAACATGGTCGCTGCGTCCGCACCTCGCGAGATCGGCGAGAGAGGATGTCGCATCAAGTCGGCAACCGACTGGCCGGGCGGCGGATTCGACGTCGATAGATAGACCAGCTTGCGTAGTCGATCGGCCACCCGGCTGGCGGCGAGCGGGAGTGTGATGCCGGCGAGCGAGTGGCCTACGAGGACGACGTCCCGCATGTCGCGCCCCTCGATTTCCCGGACGACGTCTTCGACGTAGTCCGCCCGGCGGATCTCCTCGATTGGCTTCGCATCGCTTCGGACACCGTGGCCCGTCAGGTCGACGGGAACGACCGCATCGGCGTGCTCGCTTTCGAGCAGGTAGGGAACGAGCCGCTGCCAACACCATGCGCCGTGCGCGCCGCCATGAACCAGCACGAAATTCGCTCGTCGTCGGCTCGTGGCAGCGGGCGGCATGCCTGAAGTCTACTCTTTAACGGACGATCCGATCCGGTCGGGGTCGTCTGCGAGCCGGGCCCAATGCCTGGCTACCCGCGTTTTCGACCGACAGAGCTCGAGGCTCATGGCGTGAACGCGTGGCACGACGACTCGCCGTAGAGGTGGAGCGATGGGGCGCTTCCGGGTTATGCTTCGGCGCGCTCGCACGATCCCGAGCGACCCACCACGAGGAAACGCACGCCGTGAGCTCCCTACGCGTCTCGTCCCGCCTTCTCTTGACGTTCGCACTCCTGGGCGGAGGTATCGCCGCCGCAGGCTGCGGCTCGGATGACGCCGACGCGTACGTCACCGAGACCGAACGCGCGATTCGCGACAAGGTCCGGGCGGAGCTCGAGGCCGACCGACTGAGGCGCCACGGTGCGCGGCTCGCCGCGCTGAACGAATCGCTTGCCAAGGCGCCGACGGCCTTCAAGCTCGCGGCCGCGACCGCAGAGGCTGCCGACGGGACGGACGCCGACGGCGGCGCGGGTCTCGTCGGGATCGAGCGCGGCGAGGCCATCTACACGCAGAACTGCGCGAGCTGTCACGGGGCGCGGGGAGAGGGCGACGGTCCGGTCGCAGCCTCCCTGGTACCGACGCCCGCGAAGCACTCGGACGGCGGCTACATGAACGCGCTCTCCGACGGTCATCTCTTCAAGGTGATCAAGGAGGGCGGGACGGCGGTCGGCAAGTCGTCGATGATGGCGCCCTGGGGCCCGAGCCTCTCCGACGAAGAGATCCGCGACGTGATCGAGTTCGTGCGCTCGCTGGCGGATCCACCCTATTCGGGATCCGCGGGCTGACGTCAGGCAGTTCACAGGCTCGCGGCCACGAAGGCCATCGGCGGCAGATCGAACGTGATGCGCTCGTCGCCGATCGTGCAGGCTTCGAAAGGCGTCGCGCGCACGCGGTCCGGAGTGGTCCAGTCGTTCGACGTCTTCGGGTCCGGACCCGTCACGATCTCGCCGTCGGTCGAGCTACGCGTGAAGGCTGCCTGTCGGCGGTGTGATCTTCATGGGGCCGTAGGGGTCGAGCTTCGTGACCGAGACGAGCTCGGCGACTTCCATTAGAGCTGGCATCGTCCGCGCGAACTCCTCGCTCGATTCGTGCTGCGCGCGAGAGGCATCGGATTCGTAGATGTCGTAGAAGTAGAAGTCGTCGGGACTCTCTGCCGCCGTCGAGAAGACATAGACGGGGACGCCCGACTCGGTCTGCGTCTTCTCGAGCATGACCGTCGTCAGACGGATGACCTCGTCCCGTTTGCCCGGCTTCGCTCGCATGTGCGTGATGAATGCATGCATCGAAACTCTTTCCAGACCTTTCGATCGGGTTGTCAGTAGTTGCTGAAGCTAGATCGTCGTCCGACGGATTGCACACGTTGCGCGCGTCCGCCGGCGCGCCATCGCGAGACGCGGTGGCGGTGAAAAAGCGTGAGGCCAGGGAGGATCGGATTCGTAGCCGTCGTGGCAGTCGACCCCGTCGGGGCTCACGGCCTTCGTCGAGCGGACCTGGACGGGGAGCTGCGCACGGCGAGCGACAGGACGCCCACGGCCAGAAGTGCCGTCGCGGAGGGCTCCGGCAGCGGGACCGTGAGGAAGACGCCCGAGGCGGAGTCGAAGCCCATGCCCGTCGGGAGCGTGATTCCGAGCCAGATGGTCTCGGCCTCCGCGTAGGCGTAGTGGCCGCGCACGCCGTGGGCGGCCGCCATCAGGGTCACGTCGAGGTCGAGGCGATCCCCCGGACGCAGATCGATGTCGAAGGCGAGGACCTGTTCGACCCCGAAATTGTTATTCAGACTCGTGCCGACGCGAGGTGTGGAGATCGAGTCTGCCGGTGGCCCCGATGCGAATGGCTGCTCGAAGAGCGAGGGGCCGAGCTCCTGGGTGGAAACGATCGCCGTGCCGTCGTGATTCGTGAAGAAGAAATGCCCCGCTCCATGTGTCGAGACCGCGCTCGCGCTGCCGAGCACGGTCTGAGTCGTCGGGTCGGAGTGCACGACGTGGGCGTTGGCGTGGATACTCGTCACGACGCGTCCGCCGAGAATGTCTCCCGTCTGTGAGAGGAGCGTTTCCGAGAGGCCTCGGTACGCGAAGTAGAGCGTGGCTTTGTCGGCTGGGAGCGCCGGATCTCCGGTGATGGTGATCTCTTCCTGCAGGCGTGAGACCATTGCGGTCGCGCCGAGTGTGCCAGGCACGCCGCCTTCGCGCGCGGAAGCGAAGAGCGCCGCCGACGAGAGATCGGCGTTCCCGCTGATGCGGTCGGGGGCGATATCGCCTGGCCACTGCCCGTTGTAGTCGACGTCCGTGACGCTCACCTGGACTGGGTCTACCGCCAGATGAGGACCGAGCACGTAGCTGAAGCTACCGCTCAGCTCGACACCCGAAACCGCCTGGGCGGGTGGTGCGAGCAGGAGCCAACCGAGCGCGATCAGGCGATTCACATGGACAGGGCGGACGCGGTGTCGGTGTAGGCGTGGTAAGTCTCCAGACCGAAGCAAGGACATCACAGCACCTCCGCCAGACAGTCTGAGCGATCTCTCGCGTACCGAGTGTGAAGAGGTTCACACAGACCCTCCGGTCGTCCTGCCCTCGGTTCATTCAGCTCCGAGCAACCCGTGTGGCGCTCGTCTCGCCGGTTCGGAGCTTCGATCCGGGTTACCATGAGGATTGGTCGTCGATCGAAACGAAGCGCGAGGAATCCCCATGAGCACCGTGGCCGATCGAGGCAGCGGAATCGCGGTCGCAATCTGCCTGGCTCTCTTCGCCTGCTCCGCTCGACCGCCGACACGGCCGGAGCCAGAAACGGCGGCACGCGCGGTCGAAGATCGGACGCTCCACGGACTCGCGAGCCCGGCCCACGTCTACCGGGACGCTGAGGGCATTCCCTACATCTTTGCCGACTCGCTCGAGGACGCGATTCGTGTGCAGGGATTCGAGACGGCCAGCGATCGACTGTTGCCGATGGAGCTCGAGCGTCGCGTTGCGCAGGGCCGATTGGCGGAGCTGATCGGGCAACCGGGGAGACGTTCCGACATCCTGGTACGCCTGCTGGGCCTGGCAGGTCTCGCGGAGCGGCAGGTGGGACGACTCAGTGGGGCGGAGCTCGCCTACTACGACGCCTACCGAGAAGGGATCAACGCTTTCATCGAGCGTGCCGTCGAGGACCATCCCCGCGAGCTCGCAGCGATCGGCATCGTCCCCGAGTCCTGGACGCTCTCGGACCTGATGACACTCCAGCTCTTTCGAATCTGGAGCAGCTCCACGAATTGGCGGCAGGAGATCCTGACCCAAAGACTGATCGATCGGCTCGGTCCCGAACGGGCGGCGTCGATCGCCCAGCTGACGATCAACCCAGACGACGAGTCGAGCTCCACGTCGGAGGTAGGCGGTGCGGCGCGGGTGGGGATCGATCTCGGCGAGGCGTGGCGAGCGGCGTTGCCCGCTTCGGATGCGATCGGCAGCAACGCCTGGGCCGCGACCGGGTCACGTACGCAGAGCGGTCGCGCCATCCTCGCGAGTGATCCCCATCTCGACGTACGCACGCTGCCGGGCTTCTGGTACCCCGTCGGCTTGTTCACGCCCGAGCTGCGCGCAATCGGCGCGGGTACGCCGGGAAGCCCCGGCCTCGGGATCGGACGGACCGAACACATCGCGTTCGCTGCGACGAATGGCTACGCGGACGTGGTCGACCTCTTCCTCGAGACCCTCGACCCGGAACGGCCCGACGCCTATCTCGAGGGGGCCGAGTCGGTCCGATTCGAGACGAGGGAAGAGACGCTCTACGTCCGAGATCCTCAGGCGCCCGAGGGGTTGCGTTCGGAGGTGCTTCGGATCCGGAGCACGTCGCGCGGACCCATCCTCTCGGACCACGGGCTCGCGCAGGCGGACGGGTTCGTCGTATCGCTGCGTTGGAGTGCAGCCGAGCGTGCGCTGGAGTCGCTCGGCGCTCGTGAGCTGCTCCTCGCGCGGTCAGTCGACGAGGCACGTGCGGCGATCGCAAAGATGGCGGTTCCCCTGACCCAGGTCGTGGCGGACGACACCGGCAGAATCGCGCGCATCGCGAGCGGCTGGGTGCCGATTCGCGCACAGGGTGACGGCTCGCGGCCGACGCGCGTCGTTTCGGGTGAGGACGCGTGGCGTGGATTCATCCCACCCGAGGAGATGCCGACCGTTTTCGACCCGACGCGCGAGTGGGTCGGCAGCGCCAACCACCGCGTCGTACCCGAGCACTACCCCTACGTCTACTCGACGCATTTCGCCCATTCCTGGCGCTATCGACGGCTCGGCGATCTGCAGGAGTCGATGCATGGTGCAAGTGCCGGGGATCACTGGCGCGCGCTCCGAGACGTCGGGAATACGATGGCTGCACGCGTGGTGCCCTACATGATTCGTGCCCTGTCGGTCGAGCCCGAGACGTCGGACCTGGCGAGAATGCTCGAGGAGTGGGCCGGCGAGGGCAGATACGCGGATCTTCCCCGTCTGCGAGGTCCTGCCGTGTTCCACGCGATCTACCGCGAGTTCGCCCGTTTGACGTTCGAAGATGACCTCGGCACCGATCTCGCCCGTGCCTACCTCGACGATCCATACTATTGGAGCGAGCGACTGGTGCGGCTCGTCGCCGAAGATGCGAGCGAGTGGTTCGACGACCGACGGACGGCGAAGGCGGAGACGCGCGACGACCTGTTTCGATTGGCCGCTGCGAGCGCGCGTGCCGAGCTACAGAAGCGCCTGGGTGAGGACCCGAACGATTGGAGCTGGGGTCGACTTCACGAGACGACGTTCTCGAGTCCGCTTCGTGGCCTCCCCGCAACAGAGCCCTGCCCGGGCGGGGGGACGCATCCGGCGAGAGGGTCGGGCGAGACGCTTCGCCGCTCCGCCTATCGAGCGAGCGCGCCCTACGCGACGCGCTTCATGTCGTCGATGCATTTCGTGGCGGATTTCGCGGATGGCGAAAAAGTGATCGCCCGCACGCCGGGCGGCGTCAGCGCTCGTTGCGCGAGTCCCCACCTCCGCGACCAGCTGGCACCCTGGCTCGCGGGCGAGCCCGGAGCCTGGTGGTTCAGCGACGAAGCGATTCAACGCCACCACGTCTCGCTCCGACGCTTCTCGCCGGGCGCCGACCAAGAGCCCATCCCAATACCCCCTCGGTCGTGATCCACGCGCCTGCGACCCGATCTCGGCGTTGCAAAATCTTGAAGTAGCGAAGGCTACGCCTGCGATTGCGCGCCTTGATCTCGGGCCACATTCACGCGGCTCACTCGGTCGGGGGTCTTGGGAGGGGCTCTAAAGCCCTGACTCGAGCACTCGCGGCTCGTTCCGCGAACCAAACGCAGACAGCGGATCCAGCCTCAGAATGGATTCGGCGAGCCGGGGGACGCGTATCCGGCCGTGAAGCCGCCATCGGCGACGAACTCGGATCCCGTACAGTAGGAGCTGTCGTCCGAGGCGAGAAAGGCGGCGAGCTTTGCGATCTCCGAAGGCTTGCCGGTGCGTCCCATGGGCGCAAAGCGCTTCGTGTGTGTCTCGATCATCTCCTCGATCATGGCGTGATCCTGGCCGGGCTCCGAGGCGAGGAGCGTGTGCACGTGTCCGGGGTGGACCGAGTTGACGCGGATACCGCGCGGCGCGAGCTCCATCGCGACCGCCTTCGTCATCCCGCGTACTGCCCACTTGCTCGCGATGTAGGAGATGATGCCGGGCGAGCCCACCATGCCGTCGATCGACGAGATGTTGATGATGGAGCCGCCGCCCGCTTGGGTCATCGGCTCGACCACGGCGCGCATGCCAAGGAAGACCCCCGTCTGATTGACTTCGGTCACGCGGCGATAGCTTTCGAGCGTGGTATCCGCGAAGGCCGAGCCCTCCGCGGTGCCGGCATTGTTGACGAGGACATCGAGCTTGCCGCAGGACTCGAGCGTTGCGGCAACCGCGTCCGACCAGCTCGCTTCGTCGGTCACGTCGAGGCGAAGCGCTCGGGCCCGGTCGCCCAGGGCGCTCACCGTCTCGGCCGCGACATCTGCGAGCACGTCGCCGATCACGACCCGCGCCCCCTCGCTCACGAACTCCTCGGCCATCGCACGTCCGAGCCCGCGCGCGCCGCCGCTAACCAATGCCACCTTGTCGTCGAGTCGACCCATGCGATGCCTCCGGTAGTCGATCATACTAATGTAGATCGGAGTTCGGAATCGACGATCTCGCGTGCGTCGCGTCGAGCCCCGAACCGGCGCCGGGCGCATGCCGAGTGTGGCAGGAGGTAGCGACGATGGGCTCCGAATCGAATGCGGAGCGAAAGCTGCGGATCGCGGTCATCGGCGCCGGGCCGGGCGGTCTCTGTATGGGCATTCGACTGAAACGAGCGGGCTTCGAGAACTTCGTGATCCTCGAGAGAGCCGCCGGTGTGGGGGGCACGTGGTTCCACAACCGTTACCCCGGCTGCGCGGTCGATCTGCCCTCCTACTTCTATTCGTTCTCGTTCGAGAAGAAATACGATTGGACTCGTCCCTACGCGCCGCAGTCCGAGCTGCTCGCCTACATGGAGGGCGTCGCCGAGAAATTCGACCTGCTCCCGCATTGTCGGTTCGGGCAGGAAGTCTCGCGGGTGACCTGGGACGAGTCGAGTGCGTGCTGGACGATCGACGTCGTGTCGGCCGATTCCGTGACCGCCGATGTCGTCGTCTCCGCCGTCGGTATGTTCAACGATCTCGTCTATCCGGAGATCGCGGGTCGCGAGGAATTCGAAGGGCCTGCGTTCCACTCCGCGCGTTGGGACTGGAACGAAGATCTGGCCGGCAAGACGATCGGCGTGATCGGAAGCGCCGCGAGTGCAGTCCAGATCGTGCCCGAGATCGTGAAGATCGCCGATCAGGTCCATCTCTTCCAGCGCACGGCCAACTGGGTGCTGCCCAAGGAAGACGAGCCCTATACGGCCGAAGAGCTCGAGGCGTTTCGCAGGCAACCGGAGCTGCTCGACGCCAAGCGCGACGAGATGTTCGCGACGGTCGACGAGGGCATGACGTTCAAGAAGACAGATCAGCTCGAAGAGATGACGAGAATCGGCACACAGGTCCTCGAGCAGGTCGAGGATCCGACCGTGCGAGAAAAGCTTCGGCCACAGCATCCCTACGGCTGCAAACGCCCGCTTCTCTCGAACGTCTTCTACCCGGCCTTCAACCGCGCGAATCTGGAGCTCGTGACCGATCCGATCGAGCGGATCACGAAGAGCGGGATCAGAACGAGCGATGGGCGCGAGCGTCCGGTCGATCTGATCGTCTATGCGACCGGATTCGAGGCCACGAAATATCTGTCTGCGCTCGATGTTCGCGGTCGCGCGGGTCGCCATATCGACGACGTCTGGCATGACGGCGCGAATGCCTATCTCGGCATCATGACTGCCGGCTTCCCGAATCTCTTCATGCTCTACGGTCCGAATACCAACAACGGCTCGATCCTCGAGATGATCGAGCACCAGACGAATCACGTATTGGCCCACATCGAGCGTCTCGACCGCGACGGATTCCGGTGGGTCGACGTCAAGCCGGAGGCGCAGGCCCGCTACAACGAAAAGGTGCAGGCGGCGATCGCGGACATTCCGGTCTGGAACCACGAGGTGAACGGGTACTACCGATCCGCGAGCGGCCGAGTCGTGACCCAGTGGCCCTTCTCGATGACCGAATTCAAGCAGATCACGGAGAAGATCGATCCCGAAGCGTACGAGATCGGGTAGCGGCGAGTGAACCTCGCGCAGCGACCGCGCCGCCTGCCCAATCTGCTTCGGTGAACGCTGCGATATCCTGATGCGTATGCCGCTCGTCTTCGGCGACTGCGAAATCGATACCGAGTGCTTCGAGCTCAAACGCCGTGGCAAGCGCGTCAAGCTGGAGCCCAAGGTCTTCGACGTGCTGATCTATCTGCTCGACCGACGTGATCGCGTTGTCACGAAGCAGGAGCTGCTCGACGCGCTGTGGCCGGGGGAGGCCGTGAGTGACTCGGTGCTGCCCCGCTGCGTGGCCGCGATCCGGCGCGCCGTGGGTGATAGTCGCGCGCGCCAGCGGACCATCGAGACTGCTCACGGTCGCGGCTATCGGTTCGTCGCGACGCTCGTGGAAGCGCCCTCTGGTGACGCGCAAACGGTGCCCATCGAGGACGGATCGCCTCGCATTCCCAGCCAGGACGATGGGCTCGCAGCGGCGGGTGCGAGCGGCGACTTCATCGGTCGCACCGAACGACTCGAACGGTTGCGAATCGCTCTATCACGCGCCGCCGAGGGTGGCGGCGGCATCAGCTTTCTCGTAGGCGAGCCGGGGATCGGCAAGACGCGCCTGGCCGAGGAGTTCGCGGCGATGGCCACGTCGAAGGGCTTCGAGGTCTTCTTCGCGCGGTGTCACGAAGGCGAAGGTGCGCCCGCCTACTGGCCCTGGGTGCAGATTCTCAGGGACACGATCGCGTCGATTTCGTCGGCCGAGGTGCTTCGCGAGACCGTCGGTACGGCGGCGGCGGATCTGGCAGAGCTCGTTCCGGAGCTGCAAACGCGACTCGGCGCTCTACCCCAGAGCGTCGGTCCCGAGGGTGAGCAAGCGCGTTTCCGGCTCTACGATTCGGTCAGTCGCTTTCTGGTCGAGCGGTCGCGTGGTGGCCCGCTCTTGCTCGTGCTCGACGATCTCCACTGGGCCGACGCTTCGTCACTCGGTCTCTTGCGCTTCTTCGCGACGCAGATCCAACGTGCTCGGATCCTCGTCGTCGCGACCTATCGCGACGTGGATGTTCGTCGTGGGCACCCGCTCGCGGAGGTCCTCGGTGCGCTCGCGCGAGACGATCGATGCGAACGTCTGGCGCTCGAGGGATTCGACGAGGCCGAGATCCGGACCTATCTCTCCGGATTCTCCGGCGAGGCGCCGAGCGATTCGCTGGTCGCGACGCTGCACGACATGACGGAAGGCAACCCCTTCTTTCTCCGCGAAATCGTCCATCTCCTCGCGGATCAGGACAGCCTCGAAGGCGTGGAGCCGAGTCGGCTCGACTCCCTGCGTCTTCCGCAGGGCGTTCGCGACGCGATCGGTCGACGACTCGATTCGCTCTCGGCCGATTCCAACGAGGTCCTGCGCGCGGCGGCCGTTCTCGGTCGTTCGTTCCGGCTCGGGCTGCTGGGCAGCATGCTCGAAGACTCGCTCTCGGGTGGAGTCGAAGAGCTGCTCGAGCTGCTCGCCGAGGCGCTCGACGCGGGACTCGTTCACGAGATCGGACGCGGGCGCTACGCGTTCGCGCATGCACTCACACGACAGACGCTCTACGAAGAGCTGCGCGCTCCACAGCGAACGACCCTGCATCGGCTTGCGGGTGAAGCGCTCGAACGGGATCTCGATCCGACACGGGCCGAGGAGGAGAGTCTGCCCGAGCTGGCGCATCACTTCTACGAAGCGGCGGCCGGCGGGGACGTCCATAAGTCGATCGTCTACTCGGTCGCCGCCGCCGAGGCGGCCCATCGCCGGCATGCCTACGACGAGGCAGTTTCCTTCTACGAGCGCGCCGTCGAAGTGGCGGCGCTCGACGCCTCGATCGATCCCCGTCGCCGTGCCGAGCTGTTGGTCGCCCTCGGCTCCGAGGCGCACGTCGCGGGACGCCGAGCGGACGCGCTCGCGACACTCGACCGTGCCGTCGCGCTCGCACGGAAGCTCGAAGCGTGGGATCTGATGGCGCGGGCCGTGATCGCGATCCGGAGCTTCGGCGAGCTCGGTACGCGACCTGCGGAAGGCGTGATGGCGTTTCTGCACGAAGCCCTCGAGAAGCTGCCGGAGACGGAGACACGTCTGCGCTCGCAGCTCTTCAGCCGCCTGGCTCATGCCTCCGCCTACGATATGGAGGACCGTCGAAAGCTCTCGCGCCGTGCCCTCGCGCTCGCCGAGGCGTCAGGTGATCCGATCGCATTGCGCGACGCCTGGTTTTCGCGGTGGTGGGCGACGCTCGGACCCGACTACGTGGACGAGCGCTTCGAGGTAGCGAGCGCGCTCTTGCAGCTCGCCGAGAGAACGGGGGACGTCCAGACACGACTCCTCTCACTGGAGGTGGCATTCGGTGCGCATTTGATTCGGGGTGAACGACAGGCCGTCGAACGAGTCCTCGACGAGATGGATCGCGTCTCGGCGGCGCTTCGTCAGCCGTCTTTCGTCTTCATGGCCATGTCCTACCGGACGAGCTGGCTGATCAATCAGGGACGCTTCCGCGAGGCTGAGGCTTCGGTCGACGACAGCTTCGCCTACGGTGATGGCGTCGTGCCCTTCGCTGCCATGACCTGTACGGGCCAACGGTTCTGGTCGCGGAACCTGCGCGGCGATTCGATCGACGATGCGAAGAGCGCGAACGAGATCGTCCGACTGCTCGACCTGACGTTGATGCCCCCCGAGATCCGCGCGCTCTTCGTCGTGATGATGCGATACTCCGTCGAACGAGACGCCGAGGTCGCTCGTACCTATCTCGACGTCGATCGGCTGACGAAGCTCCCGCGCGACGAGAATTGGCTGATCGTCGTCACGACCGTGGCGGAGATCGCGATCGATCTCGCAGATCGCGTGCTGATCGAGTGGCTCTTCGAGACCCTGCGGCCCTACACGAGACTGATCACGTTGCACGATCTGATGCGCGTCGGTCGGGGCTGTGTGGCGTACTCGGTCGGGTTGCTGGCCGTCGCCCTCGGTCGGCTCGACGAGGCGGTCGACCACCTCGAGACGGCGATCGAGATCGAATCGAACGCCACGATGGCCTTCGCGCAGGTGACGAGTGAAGTGGCGCTCGCGGGAGCGCTGCTGCGGCGGTCGGGGCCCGGAGACGCGGACCGCGCGGACGGCCTGCTCGCGGGGGCGCGTGTCGCGATCGACTCGATGGCGATCGGTGAGGCCAGCCCCCTGCGTGCCTATCTCGAGACCGAAACCGGAGAATCCCCTTTCGATTCGGATATTTGGAGGCGAATCCAAGCATCATGAGATCCTCAGGAGTCCGTCGGGACTCGTGGGGACCGAAGGCCGATCCTGCTCGTCACGCACCCACGAGGAGGACCCCATGACCGCATTCGCACTCGAATCTCCACTCGCGCCACCGCGGGGCATCGAACGCCCGCTCGAGATTCCGCCGCCCGCACCCGGTCATCCGCTGCGCTGGCGCAGGGGACTCGACCTGATGCGCCGGGTTCGAACGGGAGAGGACGACGAAGCCAAGGTCCGCGCGGCGCTCGAGCTCTTCGATGCCGTTGGTGGCCTCGGTGGCGAGCGCACGTTCGCGCGCTTCGCCAGCACGCCGGAGGGTCGTCGCCTGCTACGCACGAAGCCCGACCTCGTCGCGTTGTTGGGCGATCGGATGACGCTCGCGGCGCTTCCGGAGGGCAGCCTCGGTCGTGCCTATCTCGCGTTCGCCGAGGAGAACGGATTCACGGCCGATAGCCTGGTGGACATGAATCGCAGGACCGAGCGGGAGCGAGACTCGCAAGATCCCCATCGGGAGTGGTTCTGGAACCGATACACGATGGCCCACGATCTCTGGCATGTGCTCACCGATTGCGGAGCCCAGGGTGAAGGCGAGCTCCGACTCCTCGCGTTCACCTATGCCCAGACGCCACAGCGCGGCTACGCCATCCTGCTCGCGCTCTCGACCTTCAGTCGCTTCTTCGATCTCGCGTTCCATCGGGACCAGCTGCGCGCCTGGCTGGCCGGGCGCCGGGCACACGACCTCGTCTCGGCGCCGTGGGAGCGCTATCTCGCCTGGCCGCTCGACGAGGTGCGTCGCTGCTTCGGCGTGGAGGTGCTCGGCGCATGAAGGATCGAAGTCGATCGATCCAAGAAGGCGCGAGCCTCCCGCGGCGGACGCTCCTGGTCTACGCCCTCCCGACGATCGGGATGACCCTCATGCACTGGCTGATCATGGTCTTCCTGCTGAAGTTCGCGACCGACGATCTCGGTATCGCTCCGGCCGTCGTCGGCGTACTCTTCGCGGCGGGGCGATTCTGGGACACGATCAGCGACCCGCTCGCGGGCTGGTTCAGCGATCGCACTCGAACTCGTCTGGGCCGAAGGCGTCCATGGATGCTGGCGGGCGCACTGCCCCTCGGCGTCGCGTTCTACGCACTCTGGAACGCTCCCGCCGATGCCCCGCCGACCGTCTCGGCGGTCTGGCTCGTCGGGTGTCTACTTCTCTTCTTCACGGCGCAGACGTCCGTCGGAATCCCCTACATCTCGCTGGGTGCAGAGCTGACCGACGAACACCACGAACGTACGCGGATCGCCGCCTTTCGCGTCGGCGCCGAGGCGATCGGGATCTTCGCGGCGATCTTCGCATTGCACGTGATCGAGAACGCCGATTCGATCGCGTCGACGGCTGGCTGGATCGCGGGGGTCGTGAGTGCCGTGACCGTGTCGCTGGTCCTCTACGCGAGCTTCAATCTGAGTGAGCGGCTCTCTTCGAGCGCACGCGCGGCCGACGACCCGATTCGCGCGCTGCGCGACGTGATCTCGAATCCCCATGCCCGGCGGCTCACGCTCGGTATCTTCTTCACGGAGATCGGACTCGGGTCGCTGCTCGTCGCGATTCCCTTCGCGACCGAGCAATTCAGCGAGCCGGGTACGAGTGCGGTGCGGATGCTGATGTTCGTCGTCCCGTTCGTTCTGGCCGTACCGGTCTGGATCCCGTTGAGCCAGCGTTTCGGGAAGAGTCGATGTTATGCGACGGGGAACGCGCTCTGTGCCGTCTCGTTCGTTTCGATCGGCCTCTTCGGATTCGGCAACGGTTGGGGGATGGCATTGCTTCCGATGTTGGGGATCGGTGTCTCGCAGGCAGCTCTGCGGACGTTCCCCGACTCGATCAAGGCCGACGTGATCGACTGGGACGAGGCGGAGACGGGCGAGCGGAAGGAGGGCAGCTATTTCGCGGCCTGGAATCTCGCGGAGAAGGGAGCGGGCGTCGTGTCCGTGGCGATGGTCGGCTTCTTCATTCAGGGCACCGGGACCGAAGTCGATCCCGAGGGCATCCGCCTGGTCGTTTCGTACGTCCCGGCGTTCTGGATGGTCGCCGCTATGATCGCGCTCGGCGGCTTTCGACTCGACGAGCAGACCCACGCGGCGCTCCGACACCGCATCGTACGCGACGTTCGCACGCCGCTCTCGAAAGGCCGGGAAGGACGAACAACATCGCCGCGGCGAGAAGCAGCGACGATCCGAAGCGCGGCTCCGGGACGGGCAGCTCGCAAGCCGCCCACCAGCAATCGTTGCCCGGTGTGTTGATCCACTCGAGCATGCCGCTCTCCTTCGGCCAGGCGCCGTAGATGCTGCCGCGTACACCGAAGTTGTTCCCGAAGAGCGGCAGGCCGAGATCCGACGTGTCGGTCCAGAAGCGGCCCGTGTTGTTGAACTGCATGAAGTTCCGTACGGGGAGACTGGCGGACTGCGCCTTGAAATGATCGAGGGCCGTGATGTAGGTGTCGGCGATGCACGAGTTCGGCAAGGCGACGACGTCGGCGCAGACCTGGAAATCCATCTCGAACTGACTCTGGCCCGTCTCGTAGGTCATCATGGGCCAGTCCTTGAAATAGGGCGCCCCTGTGATCGTGTCGTACGACGCCTTGAAGAAGCCGGTCGCCGGATCGAAGCCGCCCGACGCTCCCGCCTCCATCGACGCGCAGAGGTCCTCGGTCGTCGCCCCGGGCGCCGCGCAGTCCGAGTCGCTTCCGAAATAGGGTGCGATCGCGAAGTAGTCGACGTTGTCCATGTCGCTATAGCAGTTGCCCGCGACGCGACGGGTGCAGTCGAGTGTATCGGTCGTCGTCTTCTGACGCGTCGCCTGCCGCGCGAGGACGAATCGCATGCGATCGACCGGCTCGCTCGAGAACACGGCCTCCGCGATATCCGAAAGGTTCACGGTTCGATGGCCGTGATATTCGGCCGCGCACTCGCCAACATCCGGCGGGTCGTAGGAGGTTCCGTTGAATAGACAGTAGACCTCGGACGAGCCACTTCCGCTCGTGCAATTCCCGCTGCTGTTCGTCAGGAGCCAGTACTCGCCGACTTGGAGGCCGGCCGAGACCATCGCCGAGTAGTCGCCCGTTCCCTCGATCGGCGGAGTACAGCGGGTGCCGCTGCAGCAGAGATCGCCGACGAACTCGGTCGCGTCGTCGAGCTCCCAGGCTTCGGCGGCCATCTCGCGGCCCTGACTGAAGCCCCCGTTCCAGGTCTCGTTGCTGAGCTCGAAGAGCATGATGACGCCGGCGTTCGTGTTGTCGCGGTAGAACTCGAAGAGCTTCTGCGCCTCGCCATCCGGGAACGTATGGGGAATGTTCACCCAACATTCGATCGGGCTCAGCAGATTGCAGAGCTCGGCGATCACGGCCGGCGGGACGTCGTTGGGATCGAAGCGACCGAAGAAGTTGTAGCTGAAGTAGCTGGGCGGCGTGAGCTCGGCGAAGGTCGGCGGCTGCGACCGGTTGACGGCGTTCCAATCCATGAATCGGACGGCACGGTACTCGCCGAGTCGGGCCAGCCAGAGTGGGTGGAAGGTCAGCTCGCCCGCCTCGGCTGCGTCTGCGATCTCGACGCACTCGGAAAACTCGGCCGGACACGACACCGCGTCCGGACAATTCCCGCCCGGACATCGGGGCGTGCTGCAGAACGAGTGGGCCTGGACGTCGTAGGGTGGATTCGCATTGGCCGCGCAGACGCCACCGGGCGGATAGAGGCGCATGTTCGAGGGTGTCCCGGAATCGATCTCGAGCTTGAGCGGGCCGGGCGAGCCGTCGACCGTGAAGGTGCCGCCGTTCGCGACGCCGCTTCCACCGGAGCTGACGGGCCCGGTGGCGTTGATCGTGGCGCTGCCACTGTAGTGCAGCTCGTACGTGCCCTGGGGCCACTGCGAGCTCGTCACCTTGCTGAAGAAATCCGTCCAGTTGCAGACGCCGCTATTGCTCGTCGGGTATCCGTTCGCGTCGACGCCGCCGACGTAGGCCGAGTAGGCGGTCGCACACGCGCCGGAGCCCGTGCGTTGCCACGAACGGGCCTGCTTCATCAGGTTTGCGAACGGGATTCCCGTGGCCTCACTCCGCACGCGATCCAGATTCACGCCGACGGCCGATCGCGTGTGGTCCCATTGCGGAACGAGCAGCGGTTGCGCGGCGGCGGGGCGCCCGGCCGCGAGCGCTGGCGCGACTGCGAGCGTCGCCAGGAGCGCGCCGAGTCGCGCGAGTGATGAGCACGTCTGATTCGGTCGCATGAAGCGAATCTCCCCCCACCCTTCCCGGCTTCGAGTCTTCTCGATTTCGAGGCATTCGATAGTGACGGATGTCACCGACAGCAGCGCTGCCCCACTCCCAGAGGTTCGTTCGTCGTACAGGATCGATCGCGTACTCCGCCGCGTGCCAGAAGGCTCGGTGACGGATAGCGGCTCGCGGACGAATCCCTTCGCACTCCTGTCCCGACGCTCGGACGCGACGACCGGCAACGGCGACTTCTCGGACGTGGGAACGACTCTTGCCGCTCGGAACGAACGCGGCATCGGCGCCGCGCGAACCGATGGTCGGGCTCGGGCTGGCGCTTCTCTCGCGATCGGTCGGGCGGAGGCGTGACTCGATCCCGTCTTCGACTACGGCGTCTCCGACGGCCAGGGCTGATTCGGGTCCTTGACGACCGAATCGGGGATCTCGAGCCGGAAGAGCCGCGCGGCGTTCCCCCAGGCGATCTGACCGATCTCGTGTTCGGGGATTCCCTCGAACTGCCTCGCGAAATGCGATTGGGTGTCGGGCCAGTTGGAATCGGCGTGGGGGTAGTCGCTCTCGATCAGGATGTGATCGACGCCGATTCGGTGTCGCGTCTGGAAGCCGGTCGGATCGTCGATCGCGCAGAACCAGAAGTTTCGGCGCAGCACCTCGCCGGGCGTCAGGTCGCTCGTCCAGGTGCCGTACATCTCGGAGTATTTCAGCACGTGATCGAGTCGGTCCATGAGCCCTGCGACCCAGCCGATGCCGCCCTCGGACATGCAGATCGAGAGATTCGGAAAGCGCACGGGAATCTGCGAGTAGAGCCAATCCGTTGCGGAGAACATGGCGTGGCCGAAGAAGAGTACGCCGACGACGTCGGGAGGCGCGTCGTCCGAGGTGCTCGGCGACTGTCCGGACGAGCCGATATGAATCGATACGACGGTCTCGGTCTCTTCGCAGGCGGCCATGAGCGGATCCCAGTACCCGGAATGGAGAGTCGGCAATCCCAGCTTGTCGGGCGCCTCCGAGAACGTGACCGCCTTGAATCCACGCTGCGCATTGCGACGAATCTCCTCGGCCGCGATCTCTACATCCAGCAGATAGGGAAGCTGCATGGGAATGATTCGTTCCGGGTAGGCGGCCGCCCACTCCTCGATGCACCAGTCGTTCCAGGCGCGGACCGACGCGAGGGCCAGCTTTGGATCGTCCACCATGAGCTGGAGGCGCTGGCCTGCGAAGCCGGGCAGGAAGGATGGGAAGTTCATCGAGGCCCAGACACCGGCCAGGTCCATGTCCTTGACACGATGATGGATGTCCCAGGCGCCACGTCGCATCTGGTCGAAGCGTGCGGGCTCGAAGCTGTATTCCGAGACCGGCCGCCCGACGACGGCATTGAAGCCGACGTTCGGCATCGTCTGGCCTGCGTAGAGCCAGGCCTCGCTGCCGTCGTCGAGCTCGACGACGCGCGGAGCTGCATCGGCGAGGCTGGCCGGAAATCGGTCTTCGAAGGCGTGTTTCGGTTCGACGATGTGATCGTCGACGGAGATGATCGGCCATCGACGCTCTTGGCGCGGTGGCTCCGGCAGGAACGTCACCTTCTTTTCCGAGGTGCGCCCCGCGATCGTGAATGCCTGGTTGCGCTGGAGCTCTTCGATGTCTGCCATGGGATCACGATCCTCCTGTCCGCTCGGCGATCAGAGGCGCCGGAACGGGCGACGCGCCTTGGAATTCGCCTACTTCACCACATCCGGGTCGTCACGCAGCAGCTTCCGGATCGCGCCACTCCAGTAGATCTCGGGTGCTCGCGAGACGAGGATGTCATGCGTTTCCTGCCGCGACGCTTGAGGAACAGGACGTGGCGTGCGCCCCGATCGCAACACGTCGTAGGCCAGCCGGCACTGGCGTTCGAAGCTCGCGGCCTTGTAGACGGCCGACTCCAGTGTCGGGCCCGTGACGATCACGCCGTGATTGGCGAGCACGGAGACCGGATGGTGTCCGATCGCAGATGCCAGCGTCGCTCCGGTCGCAGCGTCTTCGATCGATCCGTCGTACTCGTCGATGAAGATCATCTCTTCGTGATAGAGGCAGCCGGTCTGATGGAAGATCTCCGGTAGCTCGCCGATCGAAGCCAGAACGGTCACCCAATACGGATGGTTGTGGACGACCACGCGCGCGTCGGGATTGGCTCGATGGATCTCCGTGTGGATGTGAATCGCCGGGGTGACGTCCCAGCGTCCCTCGATCACGCTTCCATCCCCCGAAATGCGACAGATATCCGAGGCAGTGATCTCGTTCCACCAGAGCCCCCATGGATTGACCAACATCGAGTCGTCTGCGCGATCGGCCCAGGTGATGTGGCCCGCGAGGTTCTCGCAGAAGCCGATGGCGTCGAGCACGCGGAAGCTGCATGCGAGCGCTTGCTCGTGGGAAAGCGAGACGCCGATCGGTGGCACGATCGATGGTTCCCAGTCGAGCTTCGACACGGGTTGACCTCCGTGACCAGACCAGCGCGCTCGCTCTCGGGTCGAACGGCGCGCGTGGCTGGAGGCGTTCGAGAGCCTATCTATCCTAACTTAGGTATGATGGAGCGACAAGAAATTCGATGGTGCTTCCATCCCGACGGTCGAGGCGGGATGGGTTCGCCTCGGGGTTCTTCCGCGAGGGCAGAGCTGCATGGTGGATGCGATCCAAGCGGATCGGGAGGCGTATCTGGCCGCTGGCTGGTGGGGTCGCCGGAGTATCAGTGAGGTCGTGGCGGGATGGGCCGCGCGCACGCCGGATGAAATCGCCTTTCGTTGGGGCTCGGCCGAGATGTCGTGGCGGCAGTACGATGCGCTGGGCACGCGAATCGCTTCGCGTCTCGCGGGTCTCGGCGTCCGTCCCGGCGATTCGGTCCTGGTCTTCCTACCCGACGGCGGTGGCGTGCATGCTGCCTTTCTCGGTACGGAGCGGGCCGGCGCCGTCGCGATCGGGGTCGGTTGGCGCGCGGGCCTTCGTGAGCTCACGAAGCTCACGAGACAGACGCGACCCGTGGCCGCGATCTCGGCGAGCGAGACTCGGGTGGGCGACGCCGTGAATCTGTGTCGCGATCTGGGGATCGATCCCCTCGTCATCCTCGATGATCTCGACGACAACCCGAGGATCGGGGACGGTCCGATGATGTGTCCCTGCGGTTCGCGTGGGCCCTCGGAGCTGTGGCTGATCAACTCGACCTCGGGGACGACGGGCTTGCCCAAGTGTGTCATGCAGAATCAGAATCGCTGGTTCTACTTCCATCGGTTGGCGATGGAGTACGGGAATCTCTCGGAGGGCGAGACCTGGATGAGCCTCGTCCCCGCGCCCTTCGGATTCGGTCTCTGGACGAGCCATGTCAGTCCGACGCTCTCGGGCTCGACGTGCGTCTTGCAGTCGCGTTTCGATGCACGGCAGGCCGCGGAGGAGATCGCGCGCCATCGCGTCACGGTCCTGTGTGCCGTGAGTTCGCAGTTCGTTATGCTCCTCGACGCCGCCGATGGCCTCGACCTGTCGAGTCTCGAGGTGATGTTCACGGGCGGAGAGCGTCTACCGCTCGAACGTTCTCGCGAGTTCGAGGAACGGACCGGTTGCGCCGTGCTCAACTTCTACGGCTCGAACGAGACGGGCGTCCTATCCGGGACACGCGTCAGTGACCCGCTCGAGCGCCGGATCTCCACGGGCGGCCGCTGCGTGGAGGAGATGCAGGTTCGTCTCTACGACGACGATCTCGCGCGATTACCCGGAGACGTTGGAATCGGTCGTCCGGCATGTCGGGGTCCGGCAACCAGCCCGGGCTACTTCGAGGATCCCGAGGCAAACGCGGAGCTCTTCACGCCGGATGGATGGATGCTGATGGGCGACTACGTCGAGATCGATGCCGACGGTTGGCTGACCGTGATCGGTCGCTCGGCCGACTTCATCGTCCGCGGCGGCAAGAACATCAGCGCACCGGCCGTGGAAGAGGAGGTCTGCACCTGCCCCGGTGTGCTGCAGGCTGCGGCGATCGCGGTTCCGGACGAACGACTCGGGGAGATCGTCGGAATCTGCGTCGTGCCCCGGGCCGAAGCGAAGCTTCGTCTTGCCGACATCGCAGCGCATCTCGAGGCGCGCGGCGTCAGTCGCGAATGGTGGCCCGAGCGACTCGCGATCCTCGACGCGTTTCCGACCTCGTCGGGCGGAAAGATCGCGAAGGCCGCGCTCCGGGACCGCGTCGCCGAGCTCTTTCCAAGGGAAGCATGATGTCACGAACCCCGCGTCCGGCCCGCATGGCATCGCTCGTGGCGGACACGCTGCGTCGTCAGATCTTCGATCATCAACACGACGACGGACTGCCCAAAGAAGAGGAGCTCCGGGAGCGTTTCGGTGTCGCGAAGAGCTCGATGCGGGAGGCTTTGCTCATCCTCGAGACCGAGGGATTGATCACCGTACGACGCGGCAATGTCGGTGGTGCCTCGGTCCATCTGCCGACGGCGGAGTCGGCCGGGTACTCACTCGCTCTGAGCATGACGGCTGCGGGAACGACGATTGGAGACGTCGCCGAGGCATTGCTCGTGCTGGAGCCGATGTGCGCGGTGGCTTGCGCGCAACGCGAGGACCGGGCCGAGCAGCTCGTCCCGAGGCTGGACGCGCTGAACAAGGAGTACGAGACGGCAATCGAAGACGGAATCGCCGCGATCGCACTCTCGAGGGATTTCCACGAGGCGATCGTCGACGGCTGCGGCAACCCCGCGATCTCCGTCGTGACCAGCGCACTCGCCCGGATCTGGTCGGCGCACGAGAAGGAATGGGCGACCGAAGCCTCGCTGAGCGGGACGTTCCCCAGCATCGAAGACCGGCGAATCGCCCTCGCGTGGCATATTCGAGTAGCTGACCATGTTCGTAATGGAGACGTCGCCGTCGCCGATGTCGTCACGGCGCACCTGCGCGAGGCGCAATCTCATACCCTCGCGAACCGAGCCGATCACCCGGTCGATGTCGCTCAGCTGCGTCGCCGCGGGGAGAGCGTCTAGGCGCTCTGTCGAGGTGCCGACACATCGCGCGCGGCCCGAACCGGCGTCCTGGGGAGCGAAATCGATACGACCAGGAAGTGGGCCGCGATCACGAAGACGATGAACGTACCGAAGCCCAGGTCGTAGGCCCCCGTTCGATCGCGGACCTCACCGATGAACCGAATCGCGATCACCGAGATGGGCTGCATCACGACCGCCATGACGCCCATGATCGTTCCGTAGCTTCGCGCACCGAAGACTCTCGCCGTCAGGCTGAGCCAGACGGGATAGACGCCACCCACGGCGACACCGAGCGTCGACGCGATCAAGAGCAGGATCCAGTAGCTCGGTCCGATGATCAGCGCGGACAAGAGCGTGACGTGACATGCGACGATCACGCCGAAGAGCAGTCGGATGTCGATTCGATCCGACAGGAATCCGACGAGGAGCTTGCCCGCGATCGCGGAGAGCGTCAGGAGCGATACGAACGTGGCAGCCGCAGTGAGGCTCACACCCGCATCCTGAAGGTACGGTACCTGGGAAGCGAGAATCGCCTGGTCGCTCGCCAGCAGGAAACCGGCTCCGAGCGTCAAGTGCCAGAAATTCCGATCGACCGCGAGTGACTTGAAATTCCAATCGATGCCGTCCGCGACGGGGTCCGGCATTTCGCCCGACCCGTCTCGTGTGGCGGCGTCTCCGACTGTCGAAGGCTCGTCGTCGAACTCGTCGTAGGGGGCTACGTCCTCGGAGCGGGGTTCGTCACGAACGAGAAAGAGAGCAGCAGCAATGATCGTCGTGGCGACGCCCACGCCCGTCAGGGTGAGCGCGGATCGCCATCCGAACTCTTCGATCAAGTGTGCGACGAGTGGTGCCATCACGAAGCCGCCGGCGGATGTCGAAACCGCGAGCACGCCGATCGCCCGGCCTCTCCTTCGCCTGAACCATCGGGACGCGACGGTATTCGCGGCGATCGTTCCACCCGCAGTCACCCCCATCGACACGGGTCCGAGGATCGCGAGAGAAGTCAGCCAGAGCGACGACGTCGCAGATATCGCCCAGAAGCCGGCACCGTAGAGCAGGGCGCCGACCATCATCACCCTTCGCGCCGAGAGGCGGTCGATGAGCCGACCGATGAACGGAGCCCAGATCGCCGTGCCGACGAGCTTCAGGATCAGTCCATTGTTCACGTCCGCTCGAGAGAGGCCGTAGGCCTCCGAAACGGGTAGAACGAAGAGTCCGAAGATGTAGACGCTGCCGCCGACCGCGAGCGCCGCACAGATGAATCCGCCCGCGACCACGGTCCAACCCCGGTAGAACCATCTCGATTCGACTGGAAGGGCGGCTGCGCTCGTCGTCGCTGGGGCTGTGCCGACCTCGGCTTCACGCATGATGGAACCTATCCGATTTCAAGGAGTGGATTCGTGTCGCCGGGCGCCGAGCCGCAGCGCGCGTTCGGCTGCGCTCCGCAGCCCGGTCCTCGCCCACGCTGCCCTCCGTGCGCAGGCGAGACAATGCGTCGGCGGCGGCGGCATCGAATGGATGCTCGCGGAGCAGTGCCTCGAGGCGATGCTTCGCTTCGGTCGTCCTGCCGGCGTCGCGTAAGAGCAGAGCGGCTTCGCGTGCCGGGTCGGGGACGTTCGGCGCCAGCTGTGACGCGCGGTCGAAGTGGAGAATGGCGCGATCGATCTCGCCCTCGGACGCTTCGAGGCGAGCCAACCGATCGAGCGCGAATACGTAGTCGGGATCGGCTGCGAGTGCAGCCTGGTAGGCGGCGCGGGCCTCTCCTTCCGGGGATCCGCGAACCTCGAGCAGAAATCCACGTGTTGCGAGCACGGCTGCTGATTCCGCGTGATCAGAGCCGCCTCGATCGAGTATCGCCTCGGCCTCGGGCAATCGTCCGAGCTCGGCCATGACGGGAATCAATGCCTGGAGGAGCGGGGCGTTTCGAGGATGAGCGATGCTCGGGCCCACCTCGGCGAGCACCCGGTCCACGGCGTACTCGGGTCCTCGATCGCGTGCCAGCGACTTCAGCCAGATGGCGAGTGCGCGAGGTCTCGCTTCCGGACTCGCCTTCGCGAGCTCGAGGAATCCCGCTGCCTGTTCGGGATCCCTCAGCTCGTCGGCCAGCTCGAGAGCGAAGAGGAGCGCATACGGGTCGTCGGGTCGATTTTTCAGCCGGTAGCCGATGGCCGTCACGGCGGCTCTCTTCTGGCCGGTTGCTGCGAGTAGTCTGGCGAGCCGCACCGGAGCATCCGTCTGATCCGCGCCGCTCCGGATCGACTGCCGGTACTCTTCCGCGGCGCGGTCGTAGCGACCGAGCTGCTCGGCCGCGCGCGCCGCGTAGTAGCGAGCGGCGGCGTTGTTCGGCCAGAGGCGGTTGGCGGCGTCCAGACGTTCGAGGGCCGATCGCGGCTGATCCCGCGCCAAGAGAACGCGCGCGTGAATTAGGTCGCGGTAGATCGACGATTCGAAGCCATCGGCTACCTCGAGCGCTTCTTCGTGGCGCCCGGCGAGCGCGAGCAGATCCGCGTAGTCGAGTAGCCGCTGTTGGCTCGGCTCGGGATCGTTTTCGAGCGCCTTTTCGTAGGACCTGGCCGCCTCGGCGTATCGGGCCCGTTGAAGCTGGAACGTCGCCAGCGCGGCCCAGGCCTGGCTCGCTGCGGCCGGGTCCTCCAGAACGGTGCCTTGCCGCAGCAGCGATTCCGATCGCTCGAGCTCTCCTCGCAGACGCAAGCGGTCTGCGAGCATGCCTCTGACGGCAACCGAGCCGGGTCGTGCGCGCAAGGCCGTTCTCAGCAGATCCTCCACGCGCTCGGCATCTCCGCGTGCTTCGAAGAAGAGACTCGCTTCATGGACGACGGTCCAGTCCGACGGATGCTCTCGAAGGCAGGACTCGAAGAGCGCTCGCGCGTCCTCGAGCTCCCCACGCTCCACGGCGAAGATCGCGCGCGCGGCGCAGAGCTGCGCAGACAGGTGATCGCCGATATTCGGGTCGCCTTCGATTCCAGCGAGGGACGACAATGCGTCTATCGCTCTTTCGGTCTCCTTCAGGAGTAGCAGCGCGGAGACCCGCTGAATCCTGGCCTCGCGGCTATCTGGGTCGAGCTCGAGCACGCGTTCGAAGTCGGCCAGCGCGAGCTCCGGGTGTGTTCGCTGGCCCAGGTGCGCGGCGCCACGCAGCAAGAGCGCCGTGACGTGATCGGGCTCGACCTCGAGAACCGACGACGCGGCGCGGATCGCCAGGGGGAAGCTCTGGTTCCAGAGCGCCGCGCCCGCAAGCTCGATGCTGGCAGGCAGGTGCCAGTCGGCAGACTGGCTGGCGCGCTCGAGCGACCAGACGGCGATTCCGGGCTCGCCCGTACGTCGAAGGGCGATGCCGTAGAGATAGTGGAGCTCGGGATTCTCGGGCGTTTCGTCCATGAGCTTCCGGAGAGGCTCGAGAGAGGCCCGGAAGTCGCCTGCTTCGTGGAGCGAACGTACGCGCTCGATTGGATCGGCCGGCGAACACGCGATCGAAGCGAGAAGGATCGAGCCGACGCAGACGACTCGGGTGAGCAGAGAGATCGACACGGTGAACTGCGAGCGGAGTCGGCTCGACGCGTTCGCAGCACGCGCCACCCGCAGGCTCTTGCCGCGAGTACGACTGCTATGGTGGAACTTCATGTGGAAGAGACTCCTCGCGTCGCGTTGGCCCTGGGCCGTAGCGGGTCTTCTGCTCCTGGCCGCCTATGCATCGACCTGGTTCGACGTTCGACGCGACCCGCGACCTCCGGGCTCGGCCGACGAGATCGCACGACTCTCAACGCGTTCGGATCTGAACGTCCTCTTTCTCCTGGTCGATACGCTGCGCGCTCATCATCTCGGCAGCTACGGCCATCCGCGGGAGACCAGTCCCACGATCGACTACCTGGCCTCGACCGGCGTTCGCTTTGCGACCCATCAGGCGCAATCGAGCTGGACCAAGTGCTCCATGGCCTCGCTCTGGACGGCTCGGAATCCGATGCGAACGGGCGTGTTGCGCTTCGACGATGCGCTTCCGCCGGAAGCGACCCTGGTACCCGAGCGATTTCGGGAAGCGGGCTTCTTGACCGCGGGCATCTGGCGAAACGGTTGGGTCGCCCCCGTCTTCGGCTTCGATCAGGGCTTCGAGCTCTACGAGAGACCCCAGGCGAAGCTCCCTCCCGGTCCCGTACGCCGGGAGAATCCGAATATCGTGCTCGAGGGAACGGACGCCGACGTGATCGACTCGGCGATCGAGTTCCTGCGCGTCCAAGGCGATCGGCGCTGGTTCCTGTATCTGCATCTGATGGACGTCCATCAGTACGTATACGACGAAGAGACCGCGCTCTTCGGAACGGCCTACGCGGATCTCTACGACAATTCCATTCGTCGGGAGGATCGGCTGCTCGGCAAGCTTCTCTGGTACCTCGCGGACGAGGGGTTTCTCGAGAACACGCTGATCGTCCTCACTTCCGACCATGGCGAAGCGTTCCGCGACGAGCGGGGCTACGAGGGACACGCTCGCGAGGTCTATCGGGAGTCGACGGAGGTTCCCTTCGTCGTTGCGTTTCCGTTTCGACTCGAATCCGGTCTCGTGTTCGATTCGCCTACGCGAAACGTGGATGTCTGGCCGACCGTTCTGGATCTGCTGGGGATGGATGCGCTGGAAGACACGGACGGGCGTTCCCTCGTACCGGAGCTGATGAAGATCGCGCGGGGAAACGCGGATTCGGTCGCTACGGGGCCGGCCGGAGTCTCGCATCTGGATCGCACGTGGGGCCGGCCGGGCCATGCGCCGTCGCCCGTAGTTGCGATCGCCGAGGGCTCGTACCGGTATGTCTACGTGCCCGGCAGGCCCGTCGCGGAGCCTTCCGAGGGCGGGTCGGGCGAGAGCGATCGAGACGCCGACGGTGTCGCCTTCGGCGACCAGGAAGCGGACGCGCAGGAAGAGCTCTTCGATCGCGCTCTGGACGCGTTCGAGATGCGGGACGTCAGCAAGGAGCAGGCTGTCGTAGCGAGTCGATTGCGAGCGGTGGCAGAAGCCTATCTCGCGCTGCCGGCGGATCCTTGGGGAGTGGGTACGCCCCAGATCGAGCTGGAAGAGATGCAGCTCAACCAACTCCGCGCGCTCGGGTACGAGATTCGTTGACGAAGGGCCGGCGCGCACAGCCCTACCACTCGAGTGTCACGCTGAAGCCGTAGCTTCTGGGATCGCCCGGGAGCGCGCCGACGAGGCCAACCTGTGCAGCGTCGAACGCAAGTCGCTTGTAGATCGTGTTCGTGAGGTTGCGCACCCAGCCCGCGATTTCCACCTGGCCCTCCGAGGTGCGGTAGGCGAGACGGAAGTTGTGGATCCAGTAGGCCCGCTGCCCGATCGTGTGCTCCGGCAGAAAGATGAGATTCTGGGCATTCGGGGCACCCCTGCCATTCGACTGGTCGAATGTGATGTCGTCCGTCCACGCGAAGTCGTAGCGTGGAATGAACCGTCCTGTGGGGCCCAGATCCAGGGTGTATTGCACGCTGCCGCTCGCCGTGAATCGGGGCGTATTGGGTAGGCGATTGCCGGTGAACTCGAGATCGACGGGGGCAATGATCGGCGGTTCCTCGGGTGCGGTCGGAATCTGTCGGAACACACGCTGTGAGAATTCGAGGAACTCGCTCTCGAGCCACGCGAAGCGGCCGGTGATGTCGAAGCCGTCGAGCGGATGCAGGCGGGCTTCGAGCTCCGCGCCGTACAATTGTGCGTTGCTCGCGTTGATGACGATTCGTTGGGGCGGTGCCGACGGCTCGTTCTGCGAAGTGAATACCTGGTAGTCCTCGTAGAGGTAGTAGAACGCGGAGCCGCTGAGCTCGAGCCGTCCATCGAGCCATTGGCCTGCAAAGCCGGCCTCGAAGGCGTCGATCGATTCCGGGTCGGCGACGTTGTAGCCCTGGCCCGATGCGCCGCCGGCGTTGAGCTGCCCGCCCTTCCACCCGCGGCTGTATTTCCAATAGACGGAGGTCTCTTCGTTGAAGTGGTAGCGAATGCTGACCGTTCCGGTCGGTGCCTGCCACACGAGTCGCTGCTTGCAGTCCTGTCCCGGCTGTGCGGAGGGAGAGCCCGGTGGGGCCGTCGGGAGCGGCGGACCGCAGACATCTCGTCTACCCCCTCGAAACAGATGAACGTCGAACGCCTTGCTCTCCCAGTTGTAACGCGCACCGGCCTCGAGCGTGAAGTCATCGACGAAATCATATTCGAACCCGGCAAAGATCCCGAACGAGATCGTTTCCTGGGTATAGATACGGTTCAGAGCGACGATCGAGCTTCCGGCCGTGGTGTTTGATTCGAAGTCGAGATCCTCCCAGAGGAAATAGCCACCGGCCTCCCACGCGAAGGGATGCGCCTCGAGCTCGCCTTCGATTCGAAGATCCTGGGTGACCTGAACGACGTCGTCCGTCGAGTTGGTCTCGAAGATCTGATCGGAAGTGAAGTCGCTGTCGGAGTCGATCTCGCGGTCGTAGCGTTCCGCGCCGGTAATCGTCGTGATGGAAACCGAACCGAGATCGAAGGTTCCGCGCAAGAAGCCCCCGAAGCTCGTCATGCGTTCGCGTCCGCCGCGATTGAAATCGCCCTCGAATGGCGACTCGTCCAGGTTTCGTGCCAGCTCTTCGGCGAGGATTCCGCGCGCTCTGCCCTGGACCAGGGCCCGGTCGTCACCCGGGCGGAACAGGGAGGCGAAGATCCGGTTCTCCGCAGCTTCGATCTCGGGCTGCCGGTAACCCGAGGTCGTTCCGCCGAGTACGCCGACGATCGTGCCGTCCGGCGTCGGTTGGCTGCCATCCGTTCCGAGCGCGACACCGACGCGCGCGAGCTGGTCGAGCCGGCCACCGTGCAGGTTGAGGATCCAATCGATGCCTTCTGTCTGGGGCTGCAGTCGGAACTGGGCGCGCGCCGCCCAGGTGTCGATGTCGTTCATGTTCCGCGGTAGTCCCTCCTGGATGTCGCTTATGAAGTAGGCTGGGCGTGGAAAGCCAGGCGGCGCGGCGAAGCGCGTGGTCGACGTCTCGTTGCAGATCGAGCCGATACCGAGCTGACTCGGCCGGTTCGGATTGACGATCCGCTCCGTCCCGAACGGAGGGGCCCCCGCACATCGATTTCGCGTGATTCCGTCCCGCAGATTCACACGGAACGCAAAGCGCGAAGAGAGGAGGTCCGGGATGATCGGAACCTCGAGTGCGCCTTCGAAGTCGCGTGAGATGGCGTCGCTGCCATTGAAGAAACCGATCTCGGTGCGGAACATCGCGTCGAACGCGCCCGTGGGCTTGCGCGAATCGATACGCACGGCGCCGCCCGACGCGTTTCGCCCCGGGCCCGAGCCCTGTGGACCGCGCAGGACCTGGACGTTCTCCACGTCGAAGAGCTGTCCGAGCTGCAGGGCGGGCGAATTGAGCGCGATGTCGTCCTGGTAGATCGCGATCGCGCCCGACGCATTCGCCGTGAAGTCGTTCAGTCCGACGCCGCGGATGAAGAAGGTCGCCGCAGTACCGCCGGCGCTTCGGATTTCGAGATTCGGCGTGAAGGCCGCGAGATCCGAGAGCTCGGTCGCGCCGAGCGCGTCGAGATCTTCGGTATCGAACGCCGTGACCGAGACGGCTGCGTCGAGGAGAAGGGATTTCGACGAGCTGCCGACGACCACGAATTCCTCGATCCCCGCGTAGGGATCGCCTCCGGACGGACGTCCCGTCTCCTCGACACCGCCTACTTGCGCGGAGGCGAGCGGCGAGACTGCGAAGGATGCAATCGAAGGAAGAAGGAGGAAGACGAATCGGATCGCGCCCGTCCCGCAACGACCGAGTCCTCCGAACGCGACAGGAGCAGCGCGCGTTGTCGACCTTCCCATTCTTCGATCTCGAGCTCCCGGGGACGCCGTCGCGGTCGCGCGCGTTGCAAGCGGTGCTGGCGGTAGCCTATCGGATGGCGCTAATATAATAAAGTTAGTGGTAATGCCGTTGATTGAACTGCCATAGGCGATGATCCTGGCTGCCGACAATCCCTTCGCAGTGAGATTTCGCCTCACGCGCCTGATTGCGCGCCGATCGAGCTCGGCCCACGCGTGCCTCGTGATCTGGCTGGCCGTTTACGTCGCGGGTTCGTCGCTCTTCGCGATCGGGCTCGTCGCGGGTGCGGCGGTCGCTGATTCCGACGGACAGTGGATTCCGTCGTTCACGTTCCACACTGGTGTCAACGGACTCAATTACAACGCGGGCGTGGACAGTCTCGAGCGTGGGCATGCCGAAGGGGACGGGCGTCTGGTGTTTCCATACATCGAGTTCGGCCTCGAGCTGATGTCGCCCGTTCTGACGGACGGCTTCCTCGCGCCGCGCCTCTTCGTCCATGCCGGGCCGGAAATCGTCTTCGATCTGGAGCGCGCGGTCGCCAAGGAGGGGGATCCCGGTGGCATCACGATCTTCTCCGTCGATCCCGACGGGCCGGGAGGGCCGGCACCTCCGATCTTCCCGGGAGAAGATCGCGTCATCGGCGTCGGAAGCGAGGCGCTCGTCAAGGCGTTGCCCTTCGCCTGGTCGGCCGGCCTGGGGATTGCCTTCTCGTTCCCGGTACTCGAACGCACGCTCTTCTTGAAGCCGTCGATCGAGTACCGCTATGACCAGCTCGAGGTCACCGCGGCCTTGGCCAATGCGCGATCGATGGACGGCGATGGATTCTGTCCCTGTCGGACCGTCTCGATCTCGGCCCGCGACAGCTGGGACTTTCATGCGGTCGGTCCGGCGATCGAGCTCGAGGTCGAAGCCGTTCGAGTGCGGTCGTTCCTGCTCACCGTCTTCGGATCGGCCAGGGGCTACTACATCCTCGGCGATCGAAGCTTGAACGTGCGCGCTTCGGGTCGCTTCGACGATGGCGTGCCCGCCTCCGTCTCGGCCACCGTCAATCGGTCCCCCTGGAGCTTCCGGGGAGGTGTCGGCATCCGCGCGCGCTGGCAGCCGGAGTAGCGAGTCCCGGCTGCGCAATGCGTCGCGACTAGCGAGCGCGGGGCGGCAGGCGCCGCGACTTGCCTTCGGCCTCGATTCGCTCCCGCCACGACGCTGGCAAATCGGCCGATTCCAGCCAGGCGAGGGCCGCGTCCGGGTCCTTTGCCAGCCAGGTTCGCCCGATGGCGACAACGGCGCGCTCACGGAGGTCGAGGCTCTCAATGCGCTCGGCCCACTCGAGCCCGCGGATCGGATCCTCGAAGCCCGTCGCCGAAGCAAAGAGCTCCATTGCAGGCTCGAGCTCCGGCGGGCCGCCGGTCTCGCGGAGCCAGGCGAGCGCGTCGGCTCGCGCGTTCATGAGCCATTTGCGGTAGGCCTCTCGCATGGCTGCATCGCGCGAAGTGCCCGCGGGCTGTTGGCGGAGCCAGGCCATCGTCTTCTCGGGCTCGGTTCGAATCCAGGTCGAGGCGACATGGAGCAGGATGGAGTCGCCTCCCTCACCTCCGGCATGCTCGAGCGCCCACTCGACACCGCGTTCCGGATCGACCTGGGTGATCGCCGTGGCGATCCGCCGGGCGAATTGGAGCTTCAAGCCTCCGGCACTCTGCTCGGGAATCGAGCGTGCGAAATCCATCGCCTGATCGATGCCGCGGCTCGCCACCATGGCGGCCGCGGCGACCTGAAGCGCGCGCTGGCGCCCGGCACCCTCCTGCTCGTTCTCGAGATACTGAATGAGCTCCCGCTCGTTGCCGCTGTCGGACCACCCGAGCGCGAGGGCGCGCATCGCGGACTGCCTTCTCTCCGGACTCACGATCGATTCGAGCTGCAGTCTCGCTCCGACCGGGTCGGTCCGTGCCCAGGCGCGCATCACCGCGGGAAAGCCGAGCTTCGGGTCGTTCAGGGGCCATCGTCGCGTCGCTTCGAAGGCCGCCTCGGGATCGAGTGCGGTCCACCACTCGGCGAGCAGGATCGTCGCGACGGGGTCGACGAAGGGCATCGCGCGTTCGTAGGCGAGCCTGACCCCCTCGACGTCGTCCGGGCCGAGCCCTTCGAAGACCTCGACGAGGCGGGTCGTGCGTCGAAAGGGATCCGACATCATCAGGACTTCGCTCAGTGCGGCTCCGACAGGCGGCGCTCCGCTCTTCTCGCGGTGGCCCTCGCTCGCCGATTCGCAGCCCGTCGCGAATGCGAGGAGCGCGCAGGCGAGCGAGAGAAATACGGTGGGGGTTCGGATCATTCCTCAGTCTCGGCCCGGCGATTCGAGGCTGTCGTGGGGCCTACAATTGCAGAAGCCCCGTGGGGGTTCGATGAGTCCGGAGTGCGAGAGAGCGCAGGCGGCGAAATTTTCGGCTCGGAGCGAAGATATCTCAATAACCCTAACTTCGTTATGATAGATTGCTCCGAGGGTGATCCGATCCAGGCCCGGACGGTGGTCGGATCCGGCGTTTCCAACCCGTGTGCCGCCGCCAGTGCAAAGTGAGTGCAAGGTGGGTGCAGAGTGAGTGCGAATCGAGGGAGTCTACGAATGCAGCGATCGATGCGAATCCAGCGGATGCTCAGTTGTCTCGGAGCCACGTTGCTCCTCAGCCCGGCCCTCGTTCCGATCTCGGCGCAGGCCGATCCGATCTTGATGAGCGGCAACGTGCAGCTGACGACGAATCCGTCGGTCCGGCGCAACTACAGCGACTACGGAATGGTCGAGGTAAATGGAAGCGCGCCGGCGACGATCTCCGTGCATGAGGCCTTCATGCAGAACGACGGGACCGCCTTTCGCGTCTTTCCCGCCGTGCCGAACGTTGCGCAGGTCACGTCCTCCTTCACCTCTTTCAATCTCGCCGAGACGTTGATGGCGGGCGGCGGGCCGGGGTCGTTTACGTTCTGCCCCGGCGTCGGCAACCCGCTCAATCAGCTGAGCCCGCCGAATAACTGTCAGACGCCGAACCAGGCGACCGGCGGCCTGAACAATCGCATCGTCTATACGGCCGGTCCGAACCAGTACGGTGGGACCTTTCGTATTCTGCAAGAGCTGTTCAAATCGAGCGTGAGCCTGCGCATCGCAACGAATCCGTCGCAATTCAGCCATCAGGTCGGCGACACCGTGCCCCGGATCTGGCCGGGTGGCGCACCGATGAGCTCGACGCAGTTCATTACGCGCCCCGGCGGGCAGATCACCTCCGCACCCGTGCTCGGTCCGAGCGGCTCGATTCAGACGCCGGGAGCGGTCGTCGGTACGGGGGAGGCGCCCGATCCCTCGATCAATACCGGATTCCCGGTGACCACCGGTATGGTGGTGCACAGCGATACGAATCCGAGCCCCTTCATGTTCACGCTGACGGGATCCGATTCCCGCACGGCGATGGGCGCGGGCCAGATCGTGCTCGTCGGGTCGGGGGTCGCTCGAGCGGCCACGGGCACGGATTTCGGTCGGGAGATTCAGGTCACCCTCGTTCCCGAGCCCCACACGACGGCCATGTTCGTTGCGGGAATGCTGGTGCTGCTCGGCCTGTACTCACAGCGAAGACGATTGTTCTCCCGCTAGTCGACGCGGTCGCAGTCGATCTCGGTGGCGAGAACGGCGAGAACGTTGCTCGCGGGCCATGGCGTGGCGCTCACGTCATGCGTCCGCGAAGTGAGGTGTCATCATGTCCGCCGCGGAACGATTGATCTCATCGGATGACCACGTCGATTTGAGCCACGACCAGGTCAAGGGCTTTTTGGCGAGCAGATACCACGCGTCATACGACGACGCGATCGCGCGGTTCAGCGCAAGCATGGCGCGATCCCACGGAGCAGAGGCGAACGCGCGCTGGCGGGAGCAGGAGGGACTCGAGCTCGCTGGGCCCGATGCCCCGTCGATCGAGTCGAGTCGCACGCATCCGGCCGCGGGTAGGCCGGGCCATACGGATCCCCACGCGCGAATCGCCGATCTCGATACCGACGGTGTCGATGCGTCGATCATGTACTGCGAAGTGAGTGCCTTTCGGTATCTCTATCTCCTGAAGGAAGGGGCTCGAGAGGCGACGCGTGCCTTCAACTCCGCGATGCACGAGTTCGCCAGTCCGAACCCGGAGCGACTCGTCTGCTCCTACCAGATTCCGATCAACGACATCGATGCCGCCGTCGAAGAGGTGCGTTGGGTCGCGTCCCAGGGCGGCAAGTCGCTGCAGCTGCCGCTCTTCCCTCCCGAGCTCGGATTGCCGGACTATTGGGAGAGGCGCTACGACCCGCTCTGGGCGACGATCGAGGAGACGGGCCTTCCCGTCTGCTGCCATATCGGCCTCAATCTCCAGCTCGAGGATCTCGCCCAGCGCGATCCCACCCCGCAAAAGGGAATCTTCGTCGGCTCGGTCGCCCTCTCGACCGCCGAGGCGATGGGTATGTTCATCATGGGCGGCGTCTTCGAGCGATTCCCGAAGCTGAAGGTGGTGTTCGTCGAGCCCGGACTCGGTTGGGTGAGCTGGTGGCTCTATATCGTCGACGACCTCAAGCGACGTCAGGGATACGATTTCCCCGCGATCTCCGAGCTGCCGAGTCACTATTTCCATCGAAACGTCTCGCTGACCTTCATCGACGAGCCCGACGCATATCGCCAGGCAACCGAGCGTCTCGGAGTCGACAACATCATGTGGTCTTCGGACTATCCCCACCCGGTCTCGAGCTGGCCACGGTCGGTCCAGACGGTGAACAAGATGTTCGACGGGGTCCCCGCCGCCGACCGGGAGAAGATCGTCAGCGGGAACGCCGCGCGCGTCTGGAATCTCTGATCGAAGATGGTCGTCCTCGTTCTCGATTGCGTCCGTCGCGGGTGAGCGCTTCGTCGATTCGATTGAACGATCGGGCCGCGATCGTGGGAATCGGACAGACGGAGTTCTCGAAGGAGTCCGGGCGGAGTGAGCTACAGCTCGCCGCCGAGGCTTCGCTCGCCGCCATCCAAGACGCGGGACTCTCGCCTTCCGACGTCGACGGGATGGTCACCTTCACCCTCGATACGAGTGACGAGCTGCTCCTCATGCGCTCGCTCGGAATTCCCGAGGTGCGGTACTGGTCGCGTACGCCCTTTGGTGGTGCGGGCGCGAACACGACCGTGTTGAATGCAGCGGCTGCCGTGGCGAGTGGCGCCGCGAGCAACGTGTTGATCTGGCGTGCATTCAACGAGCGCTCCGGCAACCGTTTCGGCCAGCCCCATCAGGGACCTCCACCCACGGGTCGCAGCTGGTACATCCCGTTCGGCCTCGATACGCCGGCGAAGATCTACGCGCTCACCTTCCAACGCTACATGGACCGGTACGGTCTCACGAACGCCGACTTCGGTACCTATGGTGTGATCGCGCGTCGTCACGCCGCAACGAATCCGGCTGCCTGGTTCTTCGAGCGTCCGATCACGCTCGAAGATCACCAGCGGTCGCGCTGGATCGTCGAGCCGATCCTTCGGCTCCTGGATTGCTGCCAGGAGAGCGATGGTGGTGTCGCGATGGTGATCACGACCGCGGAACGCGCTAAGGACCTGCGGCAGAAGCCTGCGAGAATCGCGGGTGTCGTCGACAGCCACCTGATGAACGGCCACGTCCTGTTCAACTACTACCTGGCCGACCACTCGGAGTTTGTGGAGTGCGTCTCTGCCGCGAGGCGTCTGTGGGAGACGACGGGCCTGCGGCCGTCGGACATCGATGCGGCGATGATGTACGAGAATTTCAGCCCGATCGTGTTCATGCAGCTCGAAGGGTTCGGCTTCTGCGGGCCAGGCGAGGCGCGCGATTTCATCGCCGAGGGCAATATCGGATTGGGCGGGAGCCTGCCGGTCAATACACACGGCGGCCTGCTCGGTGAGGCCTATATCCACGGGGTCAACAACATTCTCGAGGCGGTGAGGCAGGTACGCGGAACCGCGGCCAATCAGGTCGCAGGCGCCGAGCACGTCCTGGTCGGCGGTGGGCGTGGGGGCATCGTCCTGGGGCGCGCGTGACTGCAAGCTCGCCGCGACCAGGCCTTCTCTCGCGACCGACGATCAGGTCGCCTTCCTGAATACAGGCAGAACGAGGTCTGCATCGATCCTCTCGAAATCCAGCACGACGGGCATGTCGAACGCGATGTCCTCGGGCGCGCAGCCGACGAGCTTCGAAACGAGGCGAACGCCTTCCTCGAGCTCGACGAGCACCACGTTGTGTCCCGGTGTGAATGCGGGATGGACGACGCGCCGGGCAAAGAAGTAGCTGTGCACGGTTCCGCGCCCACACGCCTCGACGAAGGACCTCTCGAGCGATCGACAGGCCGGGCAGAGCGGGGTCGGTGGATGCTGGAGTCGATTGCACGACGCGCAGTATTGAAGCAGTAGCTTGTGCTCCAGACAGCCCTGCCAGTACGTCCGATTCTCCGGATCGAGCGTGGGTCTCGGATGTGGAACCTCCATCGACGCTACCTCCCCAGGAGCAGCCCACTGTGGGGCACGCCCGCCGTTACGAGCGCGACTCGGGCGTCACGAACCGGATTGCTCGACGCACCGCGAATCTGCCGCACGGCCTCCAGGATGTGTCCCTGGCCATGCATGTAGGCCTCCGACAGATGTCCGCCGTGCGTGTTGACGGGGAGCTCCCCGTCGATCGAGATTCGACCATCGCGACAGAACTCCACGCCCTCTCCCTCGCCACAGAATCCATATGCCTCCAACTGCATCGCGACCTGTACCGAGAAGGCGTCGTAGAGGAGGGCGACGTCGACGTCCGAGGGAGCGAGGTCGGCGCTCGCGAAGAGCGCCGCGGCCGCAATCCGTGTCTCGTCGGCGTCGTAGATCCGCTCGCGCGCGAAGCCAGCGAAGAATCCCGCGTCCGGCCCGGTCGACATCGCCGCCGAGAGAATTCGCACGGGCGTCTGTCGAAGGTCCCGCGCGCGCTCGCTCGACGTCACGACGAACGCGACCGCGCCGTCGCTCTCCATGCAGCAGTCGAAGAGTCGCAGCACGGGCTCGACGATCCATCGCGAGGCCTGGTAGTCGTCCAGCGACATCGGGGTGCGAAAGCGTGCGTGAGGATTCCGGCTCGCGTGCGCTCGCGAGGTCGTCGCGATATGTCCCAGCGCCTCTCGCTCGATTCCGTAGTCGTGGAGGTAGCGATGGATCTGCAAGGAGCAGAACTGCGCGGGCACCATCATGCCGTAGGGCATCACGTACCCGAGTGCCGCATCGTAGGTCCCGCCCAGATTCACGACATCCGTACCGAAGCGTGTTCCCGATCGCTCGTTGAGCGCGCGAAAGACGAGCACGTGCTTCGCCATGCCTGTCGCGACCGCCATCGCAGCGGTTTGAATGACCGCGCAGGCAGCTCCACCGCCATACCCCTGCTGCGCATAGAAGCTGAGGTTGGGGATTCCGAGCATTCGAGCCAGCGCGACCTCCTCGGTCGAGTCGAGGTCGTATTTGACGATGCCGTCGATGTCTTCGACCGCGAGGCCCGTGTCCGCGATCGCGGTGAGT
This sequence comes from Myxococcota bacterium, assembly GCA_965223565.1. GTDB lineage: Bacteria > Myxococcota_A > UBA9160 > UBA9160 > UBA4427 > UBA4427. The sequence goes on from CBDCWV010000018.1 coordinate 1,112,722, forward strand.
GACGCCTCGCACGCGAGCTGCTGCTCGGAGCGACCCGAGCTCGTGGAGAACTCCGTGTGGCCGATTCCGGCGATTGCGGCTCGAAGATCGATTCCCATGTCGACGCCCTTCAGGATCGGCGATCCGGGATGCCCCGCGCCAGGACCGAGACCAGGTAATCGGTCAGCTTCTTGCGAGGCAGCACCTTCGATTGCGTCATCATCATGAGCGCTCCCAGGGTGAGCTGAAGTGCCGGCTCGGCGTTCGCCTCGGCCGGGAGATCACCGCGTTCGATCGCTCGCGCGAAGACCGACCGCCAGCGTCTCGTCATCGGGTCGCCGTAGTTGGCCCTCACCTCCGTCTTGAGATCCGGGTTCGCCTGGAGCTCCGCCGAGAGCGCGGGGAATGCGCGCGCGACGTGGGGGCGGGTCATCTCCAGGACGAGCTCCTCCACGAGCTCGGCCAGATCGTCCTCGAACCGGCCCGTATCGGGGATGGGCCATTCGCCATAGTCGGAGAAGATCGCCTCTTCGACCAGCGGCGCACGATGGCCCCACCATTGGTAGATCGTCGTGCGGGAAGCGCCCGATCGTTTCGCGACGGCGTCGATGGTCACCCGGGTGTAGCCCACCTCGAGGATCAGCTCGCGTGTCGCCGCCAGGATGGCGGCATGTCGCTCGGCATTTCGAGGTCGCCCGCGGCGTCTGGCGGGCGCTTCTTGCGGCTGAGCCAGAGCCCGGGCCTCGCGGGTCTCGGCCAGACCGGATTTCGGCGGGGAGGTTGGCGTGGCCATGCTATTTACTGTACAGTATGTACATTAAATAGCAAGCCGGGGAGACGCCGTCCATGCCACTCGAAGTCAAGCCTCTGGATCGAGTCGGGGTCGAGGTGGTCGGGTTCGACATCGGTGCGCCGATCGATGACGAGACGAAGGACGAGCTGAAGTCGCTCTGGTACGAGCACGCGATCCTGCTCTTTCGCGACCAGCAGATCGACCCGCCCCGGCAGATCGCGTTCAGCCGGATCTTCGGCTCCCTCGAGAAACATCCCCTCGAAGTGACGCGTTCCGTCGAGTACCCCGAGCTCTTCGTGCTCGAGAACGGTGGCGAGAGCGATGCCTTCCAGACGGCCTACTACGGCGGAGAGGCCATCGTCGGCCGCCTGGACTGGCACAGGGACCTGAACTACACGAGCCGCCCGAACCACGGCGCGGTTCTACGGGCCGTGCGGATCGCCGACGGGGGCGGGCTCACGGGCTTCGGCGACCTGGCGCTCGCCTACGAAGCCCTCGACGAAGCGACCAGGGAACAGATCTCCAGGCTCGAGGTCGCCTATCGATTCAACATGGAGAGGCGGAAGATGCGGTTCGTCGATACGACGGACTACGAGCCGGGCCCGGGTAGCCCGCTCGAGCCCGCCGATATCGGCTTCCCCGACTTTCCCGATGCGATCTATCCCGCGGTGCTCGTGCATCCCGTCTCCGGTCGCAAGTCACTCGGGGTCGTGGAGCAGTTTCTCGACCGTGTGGTCGAGCCGGAGAAGGCGGCGTTGACCGCGGGCGAAGCGGACGCGCTCTTGCGTCGTCTGATCTCGCACACGCGAAGGCCCGAGTTCCACTACTTCCACGAGTGGAGGCCAGGCGACGTGATCCTCTGGGACAACTGGCGCGCCATGCATTGCGCGACCGGTACGAAGCCCGGTGTCCGACGAACGATCAACCGCACGACGATCGAGGCAGACAGGCCGCTCGGACGGCCCCTCGAACCGTCGGTCGAGGACGGAGCTCGTGTTCGGCGCCAGGCCGCGGGGTAGAGCCATGGTAGACGAGAAGAAGTCACGAAAGTTCACGGACGAAGAGCTCGATGCCGTGATCGAGAAATGTCGAGCCGTCGATTCGATCGGCGCCCTGGGCTCCGAACGCGTGTATCGCTTCCTCACGCAGTACTTCTCGACGACGGTCGTGGGTCTCGAGAACCTGCCGAAGGAGCCGACCCTCTTCGTCGGCAACCACTCGCTCTTCGGTCTCGACGGATGGATTCTGATGCCCACCCTCTATCACGAAACCGGACGATTCGTTCGCGCGATGGGAGACAATGCGTGGCTCGCGTTCGCCGGCGTCGGCGACACGCTGATTCGAAACGGGATGATCCTCGCGCATCCACGAGCCTGCGCTGCGATGATGGAGGACGGCCACGACCTGCTCGTCTTTCCGGGCGGAGCGGCAGAGTCCAACAAATCGGCCGCGGAGAAATATTCGCTGCAGTGGCGCGAGCGATACGGCTTCGTTCGGCTGGCTGCCGAGCATGGCTACGACATCACCCCGTTCGGGCTCGTGGGACCCGATGACTTCTACGATCATCTCGTCGAGGGGGATGAGCTGATGCAGACTCCTTTCGGGAGCCTCCTCCGCTGGCTCGGAGTGGATACGGAGAGCCTGCGAGAGGACATCATTCCGCCCGTGCCACGAGGCGTGTTTTCGAGCCTGCTCCCGAAGCCTCAACATTGCTACCTCGCGTTCGGGGCGCCGGTCGAGATGCCCGACTATCGAGGTAGGAATCTGCCCGAGAAGCTGCAGCGGTCTCTCCGCGGCGAAGTGGCCGGCCGGGTCGAGGCGCTGATTCGCGACATGTTGTTGCTGCGCACGCAAGAGCGGCAGGACGAGGGATGGCTGAGGCGCATGCTGACCCGCTGAGCTGGATCGGATTCGGCTCGCTCCGGCTCAGTCGCGCTCCAGACGTGCCTCGGCTTTGCGCTCGTCGTAGAGCCGATTCGCCTCGGCGAGAACGTATTGCCTGATCGCTTCCGCCTGGGCGGGCGTCACGTACTTCTCGAAGCCGACCATGCCGTTCTGCGCGAGGACGCCGTCGACCACGATCTGTTGCCAGATGGCGTGGATCTCGGGCGGCGAGTAGCGCAGGTCGGGCGTGAGTCCGCCCGTGCGTAGTCCGTCGCCATGGCAGTAGGCGCATTGGCGCTGGTAGATCTCTCGGCCCTCGGCCACGACCTCGGCACTCCCCTCCGCGGGCGCGGGGCGGGGGAGGGGGCGCGGTGCCGTCACGACTTCGGGGAGCGTCGCGTCGCCGCCGAGCGCGAACACGAGCACCCGCGGAATCGACTCGATCTTCCATCCGTGTGCGACCACGCCGCCCTCCGCGGCGAAGCCCCCGCCGAATCCGACGGCGATCGCGACGTATTGGCGACCGGCCACGGAATACGTGATCGGCGCCGCCATCGCGGCCGTCTGGGTCTCGTGCGACCAGAGATCCTCACCGGTCGCCGCGTCATAGGCGTGGAGTCGACCGTCGTGGCCGCCCTGGAAGACGAGGCCGCCCGCCGTCGAGAGCGTGCCGCCGCCCGTCGGCCGACCGACGGGGCCCTTCCAACGCGCTGCCTGGGCGATGGGGTCCCAGGCGATGAGCCGACCACTGAAGGACTCCTCGAGGATCCGGTCGACCTCCACTTCGGGCAGTGGTGGCGGCGCGGATCCCATCCGGTCGAAGCCCGTATTCCAATAGCCACCGTCGGGCAGGCGATCCCGCGCTCGTGTCGGCTCCTTGAACGTCGCGGGAAAGACCATCGTCGGTATGAAGACGAGCCCCGTTTCCGGATCGAAGGACATCGGCGGCCAGTTGTGTCCGCCCCCATTGCTCGGGACGACGACGCGTTTGCCGTCGAAGCGGCGCGCATCGGGCGCTTCGGTCGGACGTCCCGTGACGGGGTCGATTCCGGTCGCCCAGTTGACCACGGTGTAGGGCGCGGCCGAGATCAGCTCGCCGGTCGCGCGATCGAGCACGTAGAAGAAGCCGTTCTTCGGCGCCTGCATCAAGACCTTGCGCTGGGCGCCGTCGATCACGAGATCTGCCAGCATCATGTGCTGCGTCGCCGTGAAATCCCAGGTCTCTCCCGGCGTCGTCTGGTAGTGCCAGACGTATTCGCCCGTCTGCGCACGCAGCGCGACGATCGAGGCGAGGAAGAGGTTGTCACCGCCCCCGGGACTGCGCAGCTTCTGGTTCCAGGGCGATCCGTTCCCGACGCCGATATATAGAAGGTCGAGCTCCGGGTCGTAGGTGATCGCGTCCCAGACGGTTCCGCCTCCACCCCATTTCCACCACTCCCCGCTCCACGTCCTGGCTGCACGCTCCATCGCGGCGTTCTCGAAGCCACGTGCGGGATCGCCGGGGACGGTGTGGAAGCGCCAGGCTCGTTCTCCGGTCGTTGCATCGTAGGCCGTGACGTATCCGCGTACGCCGAGCTCGGCGCCGCCATTGCCGATCACGATCAGGTTTCCCGCCACCCGTGGTGCGCCCGTGATCGTATAGGGTTGGTCGCGGTCCGTCGTCTGGACGTCCCAGAGAACCGAGCCCGAGTCAGCATCGAGCGCGACCAGACGCCCGTCGTAGGTGCCGACGAAGATCCGGCCTGCGTGGTGAGCCACGCCCCGATTCACGGCGTCGCAACACCCCTTCGCCAGGAAGGACCGTGGCACTTCCGGATCGTATTTCCATCGCAGCGCGCCGGAGGCCGCATCCAGTGCGTAGACGACGGACCACGAGCTCGTCACATAGAGCACACCGTCGACGACGAGCGGTGTCGCCTCGACACCGCGGGATGTATGGAGGTCGAACGACCAGACGAGTCCCAGGTCAGCGACGTTCGTCTCGTCGATCTGAGCGAGCCGGGCGTGACGCTGCTCGGCCCGATCGAGGCCGTGGTGCGGCCAGTCGACGTCTCTCGTCGACGCGGCCCGTCCGATCTGACGTGTAGCCTCGGCGCGATCGCCATCGGTCCCGGCACAGGCGATCGAAGAGGCAGCGGCGGAGATGAAGAGCAATCGAATGAGTCGCTGCACGCCGGACGCTCCTGGTAAACGAGAAGTGCGAACGGCGCGCATTGTATCATCGCCCTGCATCCTCGATCGGATGGAAGATCGACTGATCGCGATTCGCATACCACGCCTGGATGTACTCCCAGGCTTCGTGCGCCGTCTCCGCGAAGGCGAAGAGCGAGCGGTCCGTGGCGTCGATCATCCCTTCTTCGACCAGAAAATCGAAGTCGATGGCGCGTCGCCAGAACGACTCGCCCACCAGAACGACGGGGATCGGTGCGAGCTTGCCGGTCTGGATCAGGCAGAGCGTCTCGAACAACTCATCGAGGGTGCCGTAGCCACCCGGAAGCGCGACGAGTGCGCGGGCGCGCAGCATGAAGTGCAGCTTTCGGAGACCGAAGTAGCGGAACTGGAAGCTCAGATCGGGCGTGATGTAGGGGTTGGGTAGCTGCTCGTGTGGCAGCATGATGTTCAGTCCGACCGATGCGGCACCGACCTCGGAGGCGCCGCGGTTGGCGGCCTCCATTCCGCCCGGTCCACCGCCGGTGACGACCACGAGACGGTTGTCGCCGGCGCCGTCTCCGAAGCGGCCGATGATGCGTCCGAGCTCACGACCGACCTCGTAGTAGCGACTGCGTGCGAGGGCGGCGCGGGCACGCGCGCGGGCTACGTCGTCTCGTGTATCCAGCTGCTCGAGCCGTTTGCGAGCGGTGTCGGGGTCGAGCAGCTGCGTGCTGCCGAAGACGACGATCGTGTGGACGATGCCATGATCGACGAAGGCGAGCTCGGGCTTCAAATACTCGAGCTGTAGCCGGATCGGCCTGAGCTCGGGCCGCGCGAGCAGCGAGAGATCGAGGTCCGCGCGCAGATGGGATCGCGGCATCCGGATCGGGCGTGTCAGGATGCGCCAGCGCCAGCACCAGCGCACTGCGCGCAGCGCACCGCAGTCGGTTGCGCGCGAAGGCGCGCGATCGAGATCGACTCGCCACAGCCCGCACAGCTTCCGTACGAGCCGACCTTCATTCGATCGAGCGCGTGGTCGATCGCAACGAGCTCTCGGCGGCCGCGTTCATCGAGCGCATCCAGTGCCTCGTCGTTCTCCCGCTGGACCGCTTGATCGGCGAAGTCCGGCGACAGCGGTGCATTCTGTCGCCGCCGATCGGTGCGGATCGCGTCCAGTCGGCGCTGCCATTGGCCGCGCGTCTCCTCGAGCGCTGCACGGGCTTCTTGCAGGAATTCCTGATCGAGGGACTCGGACTGCGTCACAGCACATCTCCTTGCTTGGTCGTCAAGACGGGGCAGGGTGCGACGCGGAGTGTGCGCTCCGCGACACTTCCGAGAAAGACGTGCTTGAGGCCGGTGTTGCCACGTGTGCCCATGACGATCAAGTCCGCACCGATTCGTTCTGCTTCGCGGCTGACGACCTCGGATGCAAATCCCTCTTCCAGGTGGGACTCGACGTCGATGTCCGCCTCGCTGAAAGACTTCACTGCCTCGTCGAGCCGGCTCCGAGCGTCGTCGCGAAGCGGTCCGACGAGGTCGACCGTCGGCGCAATTTCATAGGGACCGAACAGCTGTGCCGGAACCGAGAAGGCATGGACGATGTCGACTCCGGCCCCGAACCGACTCGCGAGACCCAGTGCGACGAGTGCCGCCTGGGCCGAGTGGACAGAAAAATCCGTGGCGAACAAGATGCGACGAGGCGGAGCGCTCGTATCGGCTTCGCTCTCCTTGACGACCATGATCGGGCAATCGATCGCTCGCAAGGTGCGTGCGGCCACGCTCCCGAGGAGCGCGTCCAGGCGACCGCGGTCGCCATGCGTACCCATCACGACGAGGTTCGCGGAGAGGCGCTCCACGACGGCCTCGATGGCAGGCAGCGGATCGGAGTCCGCCAGCTCGCTCGAGAGCGAGCGGCCGGGGCCAGCCAGCTCGCCTTCGAGCGCTTCCAGCCGAGCGCGAGCCTGGTTGTGAACCGTGGCCCAGGCCCCGCGCGGAAGGCTCGATTCCGAGTAGGTTCCGACGATCGGAAAGCGAAGGGCATGGAGCAGATGGACCGGCGCCTCGAAGGCCTCGCCCAGACAGACGGCCTGGTCTGCGGCGGCGCGAGACGAGTCAGAGAAATCGACGGGGACCACGATCTGTCTGGGTGTGTACACGACCGACTCTCCTACGGGACCGATCTGTCTTCAGCAACTCGCATGCCAAACTCGTACCCGCGTGGCGCTCTAACGTACCCCTTCTCGAGGTCTTGGGCCCCTGATCGAGACGGGATGTCTCACTTCGAGGTTTCAAGTCAATCAGATTGCCGACTCGTGTCGCTCAGCTTCTCGATCACCTCGTCGACCAGGGGCGCGAGCTTCTCCTCGACTGCTGCGTCCGATCGATCGAGATAGTTGGATGGAACCACGATGAGCGGCAGGTCCGGCAGGCCGTGCAGGCGCGCGTGGGTACGCGCGGCCTGCTCGAAGGGCTCGGTCACGAAGGTCAAACTCGGTGTTCCCTGCCGCTCGAGCTGGATCGCGTCGAGCAAACTGCCCGACGTGCAGGAGCCTCATTTGGCGAGTCCGTTGATGACGCCGTGGTAGCCGACGAAGCGGGCGATCGTGTCGCTCTCCGCGGGGCGCGAGAGCACGGGCTTGATCTCGCGATGGAAATCCGTGACGCCGAGGCGATCGCGCAAGGCGCGTTCGAGGACGCGGGTATAGCCCGGAAAGTGCGGCCCGGTCATGTGCTCGGGCTCGTTGCTGAGAAAGCCGATACGACGGAGCTCACTCGGCTCCGAAACGCGGCGGGCAAGTCGAATCGCTGCCGCTTCGTCACGGCCTCGCGGATCGATCAGCTCGATCATGGTCTCTTCCTCTTCGTTTCGGCGGTCTGAGTCCTCGCCGGGTTCTCCGTCGCGACGGCGCGGGTCGTGGCGAATCCGCCGAGGTGCCCCCAGCCCGGGCAGACCGCTGCGCAGGGAATGCTGTCGGCACCACTCACGATGACGTGGATCTTATCCGCAGACGCGGCGACGGGGACCCGCGTCTCGGGGTCGGTCTGGTCGATCCAATCGGGCCACCAAGCGTAGTGTGCGCTCCGATCGATGGCCGGGCGACCGTCGGCCTCGACGCGAATATCACCGAGGCGGCGCCGTGCGGTCTGCCAGAGGAATTGCTGGACGCGCCCTCTCGTGAAGCCCTCGCCGGCGAGCGTGCGGGCCATCGAAGGGCTCACGACGACGAGACTCTCGCCCATCGTATGCGTGTTCGAGTTCCCGCGTGCGCACATCTGGTCCGCGACGAGCTCGAGCCAGCGTTCGCCCACCGCGGCGCCGTCGGGCGTCGCGACGCCCCAGAGATTCGCGATCTGCGGTGCCTCGCAAGCGAATACGGTCACGGCGCTCTCGGCGTCGGGGAGTCCGCGCGCTTCGTGGAAACGCGGCCAGGGCGTATTCGTAGGCTCTTCCGCGATGCAGTAGGCGATGCGTCCGGGATGACCCATGATCTCCTGAACCGGCTCGCGCGGATATGCGCCGCCCAGATTCCACAGGACGAGTCGGAGGGCGCGACCGATCGCGAGATTCGCTCGCGCGCCGCCTCCACTGAAGAGCGACTCACCCGTCGCCATGTCGAGCTCGTCCACGGCGCTTCCGGACACGATCACGAGTGGCCAACAGGGATGGGTCGTCGTCACGACACCCGCCAGGTTGAAGCGCAGCTCGAGCATCGCGTCGAGGGCGGCCACCACGACCGGCATGTGTTCCGGTCGACAGCCGGCCATGGCGGCGTTGGCCGCGACGGCTTCGATCGTGGCGACCCGTCGACTCGGCGGAATCGCCCCGATCTCATGCTCGGGGGCGAGCCCCGAGCCTTCGATCAACGTCTCGACGACGGTGCGGTCGGGCGGAAACGTGGGTAGGCCGTCGCTGAGATCGAGTCGAAAGCTGAGCTCGGGCCAGTCGGAGGGATCGATGCGCGGAGGCAGTGGCGCCGTCGAAGCTCTAGTCATGGTGGGGCTCGCCTCCGCGATCGAAATCGGGTTTGCAGCGCGACCGCGCCTCGTGGGAAGAGTCTCAGTCTCCGTTCGCCCGGCGTCGAGCCCGGCGCTCGGGCGATGGTAGGTCACCCGGTTGCGAGCTCGCTTCGACGGCGTCGGCGGCATGCAAGGGCCCCGGTTTCCGATCGCGCGGCCCCGCATGAGATCTCCTACTCGTCGTCACTTTCGAGTCGGGGCGGCTCTCCGACGCGCCAGTCCGGCCGCCGCTTCTCACGGAAAGCAGCGACACCCTCCGCATAGGCGGGTGTCTGCATCATCTCCCGAATCAGTGACTCCGAGTGCTCGACGGAGCCCGCGATGTCGCGATGCAGGTCGCGATAGACCTGCCAGCGGGTCTGCTTGAGCGACGCTGGCGAGACGCTCTCGATCAGACGGCCTGCGTAGTCGTAGGTTTCGTCGAGGAGATCGGGCTCGGCGTGGACCGAGTTCACCAGACCCATCGCGGCCGCTTCGTCGGAGCTGAAGACCCGACTGCTCAGGAGCAGGTCGTTCGCGCGGGTCAATCCGATCATTCTCGGCAGGAGCCACGACAGTCCGAACTCGGCCGGCAGACTGAGCTTGCCATGCGCGGTCGTGAGCTTCACGCCCCGGCGGGCGAAACGGAGATCGGCGAAGCATGCCAGTGCCAATCCGACGCCCGCCGCGGGCCCGTTGATCGCCGCGATGACGGGCTTCGCCAGGCCGAAATGGTATGCGAACGCCGCATCGAACTCGGGCGCGGTTCCGAAGCCCGGCCGCGCCAGGTCTCGTGGCGTGCCCGGGTCGTAGCCTCCCTTTCGCACGTGGCCTTCGAGCGCTTCGGCGTCACCGCCGACACAGAACGCGCGGCCGCGCCCCGTCACGACGATCACGCCGACGCCTGCATCCGCGTTCGCGCGCGCGAGATTGAAGCGATATTCGGCGTGCATACGCCCGGTCCAGGCGTTCATCCGCCGAGGTCGATTCAGCCAGATCGTGGCGATGCGATCGCGCACCTCGTATTCGGTCGCTTTCAGCTCCATGGTCGACCCGGTTCACGACCATCGCGTCCGGTTGCGCGCTCGTGACTGCCCGAGGCCGGCGACGATCTGGACCGGAGGCGAGCGGAACGCGATGCGCCGCGAAACGGCACCCTCAGCTCCGGCGGCGACGATGTAGACCCGCGAGCGCAAGTGCTGCCAGTCCGGTCGAGAGGCCACCCACGGGCTCGGGAAGCACGAAGACCGTCAGTGAGCGGAAGACGCTGCCGCCCGCGAGATTCGGTCCGACGCCGACGATGAGATTCCCGCTCGGGCTCATCTTGGCATGTGCGAACGTGTCGGAGTCGATCACCGGGTAGTCGATGCTGCCTGCGACCACGCCACTCCCATCGATCGAAAGCGCACCGCCGGCCGCCGGCGATACGCCGCCGGTCGGAAACGCCTTCGCACCGCTCAAGACGTCACCGCTGGCAGCGAGGGAAACGAACCCGCGCGTCCAGAAGGGTGAGTTCGAGACCGAGACGTCGACGAGCGAGTAGGAACGCCAGGTACCTGCGAGATCACTGGTCGCGAAGCCGTTCCCGCCACGTACGAGCAAGGCGAGCTGCCGGCTCGTACCGTCGCTCAGGACACCCACGATCACTTCCTTGTCGGGGCTCATCTGGAACCGGGAGCCGAAGGCGTTGCTCTGCACGTTTCCGTCTGGAGCGATCGTCAGGACGAGGCCGGTCAGGACGAGCCCGCCGCCATCGCTCTCCGCGCTCGCGACGACGCTCACCTGTCCGCTTCCGTCGATCGTGATCTCACCCCAGGCCCAACCCGGCTCGTTCGGGTCGGGCTCCGCAGAGTCTTCGAGCACGTACAGGTACCAGGTGTCGACGAGATCGGCGCTGCTGAAGCTGCCGTCGACGCGAACGGCAACGTCGATCTCGACCGCGTCGTCGACATCCTCACTGTCGACGCCGACGATGAGATTTCCGCTCGGATCCATCTGGAAGCCCTCGAACTCCTCCGCGAATCCCGACCGGACGAGCGTGCCGCCGACGCGCCCACTCGATTCGAGTACGAAGCTTCCACCCGTCACGCTGGCCGTCGTCCCCTCGCTATCGATCAGTGACCCGCCGAGAAAATCACCGTCCGTCGCGATTTCGAGATCCGACGTGTGAGTCCATCCGGGATCGTTGTTGCTCTCGACGTCCCAGCGCGAGAAGGCCTCGAAGGTTCCGGCGAGGTCGCTCTGCTGGAACTGAGCAGAGACTTCATGGGGAGCTGTGAGAAGCAGCGGGATCGAGCAGACCGAGCAGAGGAGCTTTGGCGAGATGCGACTCATGAGCGATGACTCCAGCTTTCGAGTCCCTCCAGCATAACACGCCTGAAAAACTCGGAGATCGTCTAGAGGGCGCCACCGAACAGGGACGGATGTGCGATCCGGATGAGGATCGTGAGGCCGATCGCGATCATCACGGCCCAGCGTGCTTCGAGCAGTCCACGAAGACCGCCGCGAGCGAAGGGCAGAAACGACGTCTCGGCATGAAAGCGTCGGAACGAGTCACCGTCGGTCGCGAGGTGCCGCCTGTCCTGATGCCAACAGCCGATCAGGCCGACGACGGGCAGCCCGCCTAGAAAGACGAGATCGCTCATGTGTACGCGTGCGACGGCGAGATGGAGCAATCCGATCAATCCGACGCCCATGAAGAGGGGATGCCGCGTGATTCGCAGGACCCCGCGAATCTTCCCCGCACCCGGAGCGAGCGAGGCGGGGTTGGGGTCCAGGAACGCCCCGACGACCAGCGTGAGGGCGAAGGCCATGCCGACGTACATGATCGGGCGTGCGCTCGGGAAGGGACTCCCGTACCAGAGATAGGCGCCGACATGCTTGTTCGTGGCGTAGAGCCAGACCAGGGGTATGAAGATCGCGAGCGCCACGATCGAATAGGCCGCCAGGAACGTGCGTGTCCCGAACGCTGCGACGATTCGCGGGCGAATGACCTGGCTCGAGAGGCCGACGTGCGTAGCGAGAAAGAGGGCCCAGAGCGCCGCGATTTCCAGTGGAGGGTCGGTTTCCAAGCGTGCTCCGAGCGGGCGCGTCGGGTCGAAAGAAGCGAAGGCCGTATTCAGGTTCGCACATTCGGGCCGTCGATGATGGGTTTCGTCACAGCGGTTCGAACGGATTCGCGTGCCACCGCAGACGCCCGATCTCGACCGACCGATTCCGACGTCACCCGACCCGAGCGTCCAGCACGACGTCGCAGGCGAGCGAGCGGCTGACCAGACAGGCCGTTTCGGCCTTCTCGAGCAGCCGCCGACCGCGCGCGATCCTCGATTCGGCGGGTGCCTCTTCGCCCGGCTCGGGATCGATCTCGAGCACCGCCTCGAGATCGATCCGGGTAAAACGCGTGATCCGCTCGTGGCGGTCGAGTGTCCCATTGGCGCTACAGCGCAGCCTCCGCCACTCGAATCCGGACGCGCGTGCCACGGCGCGGAAGCTCAAGACGAAGCAATCGGCGACGGCGCCGACGAGCAGCGTCTCCGGCGACCAACGATCGCCTGGACCGCCGAACTCCGCCGGCGGTGCCGTGTCGAGAGAATCGAGTCCTTCGGAGGACAATGCGACCGAGCCTTCGGGGCCGGCTGTCGCGCTCGTCGAATACCGATGTGGAAAGGGATCCATGGCTCTTCCTTCCGGATCGATTGGGAGTCCGCGATTCGTTCCCGTTCTCCGAGCTATTCCGCTCCGTCGTCTGGGATCGGAGCCCCGGCGTCTGTTCCGAGGCGGGCTTCCGCCTCTGTGCGACTGCCCGAGAAGCGTTGGATGACGGTGCAGGCCGTCAGGTCACCCGTCACGTTCACGGCGGTACGACTCATGTCGAGGATGCGGTCGACGCCCAGGATCAACGCGATGCCCGCGGTCGGGACGCCGACGCCCTCGAGCACCATCGCGAGAATCACGATGCCAGCGCCCGGCGTCGCCGGTGAACCGATCGAGGCCGAGACCGCCGTCACGACGACCAGGGCGAGGCCGCCGGTCGTGAGCTCGACGGAGAAGACTTGAGCGAGAAAGACGGTCGCGACGCCCTGGTAGAGTGCCGTCCCGTTCATGTTGATCGTCGCGCCGAGCGGGATCAGGAAGCGGGCGATCGAGGGCTCGACGCCGAGCCGATCCTCGGCGGTCTCGATCGAGAGCGGCATCACGGCCGCCGAACTCGACGTCGAGAAGGCGAGCAGGAAGACGTCGCGAATCGCCGCCATGAATTGGCGAGGACCGATCCTGGCGAGTCCGGCGGCGAGTGCCACGAAGAGCCCCATCATCACGGCGAGTCCCGCCAACACGGTCAGCATGTAGACCGACATGCCCGCGAGCACGTCGATTCCGACGGTCGATGTGAGGCGCGTCATCAGGCCGAAGACCGCGAAGGGTGCCAGCCGCATCGCCCATGAGACGACCGTCATGGACACCTCCTGCAGCGACCCGAGCAGGTCGAAGAGCGGTGCGGACTTCTCGGGCGCGAGGTTCACGAGGGCGATGCCGACGATGAAGGCGAAGAGGATGACCTGCAGCATCTCGCCTCCGACCATCGACGCGAGCGGATTCTTCGGCAGCAGGTCGATCAGGAGCTCCGGCCCCCGCTCGTGCGTGGGTGCCGCGAGGGAATCCGGTGTCGCGGCTGCCGCGGGCGGTGGCGACAGGCTGCCCTGGATCGCGCTCGAGTCGACGAAGCGTCCGGGCTGGACCCAGCTTGCGATCCCGAGGCCGACGATCGTCGCGATCGCAGTCGTGAGTACGAAGAACGCAGCGCCGCGCAGACCGAGATCGCGCAGCTGGGCCACGTTCTCGCCCGCGGCGAGCCCGCGTACGACCGAGGCGAAGACGAGTGGGACGACGATCATCTGCACCAGGGCCAGGAAGAGGAGTCCCGGTAGCGCGAGCCAGCTCGCGATCGGCGTGGCATAACGCGGATCGACGAGGCCGGCGTCGGGCCCGAGCGCGATGCCGACGAGGATGCCCGCGAGCAAGCCCAACAGGACGCGCGCCCAGAGATTCGTCTCGACGAGTCGCTCGAGGCGGCTGACGAGCAGCCTGAGTGGCGCGAGCTCGAGGCGCTCGATCGGGTCCGGGCCGCTCATGGGACGCTCCCTCGAGTCGAGAGTCGATGCGGGACGATCACGCGGATGAATCGATCCCCGAGACACGTAGTCAATAGAGTGAAAGGGCCCCGGCGATCGGTGAAGGTGACTCCGGGGCGAGTCGATTGCTGGTCTCGAGCCCCGACCTGCCGCTCGCGAGGGCTCGCTCTTCCGCCGATCAAGCGTGGCTCACATAGCCGCCGTCGACGTTGATTGTCTGACCCGTGATGTAGCTCGCGTCCGGTCCCACCAGAAACACGATCGTGCGCCCGGCGTCCGCCTCGGGATCTCCCTCGCGTCCCATCGGCGTCCTGGCCAGGTAGGCTGCGCGCTGCTCGGGATATATCTCCCAGTATTCGGCGAGGCCTTCCGTCGCGGCATTCGGGCAGACGCAGTTGACGGTGATGCCGTGCGCGCCCCACTCCTTCGCGACCGAGCCCGTGAGGGCGCGAAGTGCCTCCTTCGCCGTGGTATAGGCGGCCATATAGGGCGCGAACTCCGAGCCGTCGCACGACGAGATGTTCACGACCCGGCCGGCGTCGCTCTCGAGCAGGTGTGGGTACGCGGCACGCATCATGAAGAAGGCACCCTTGACGTCGGTGTCGAGCAGGCGATCGAACTGCTCGTCACTCTGGTCGACGGCCGGTCCATAGAGGTCGTCCTTCGACGCGCCGGTCGCATTGTTGATGAGGATGTCGAGTCGGCCGAATCTCGCCGCGGTCTCCGAGACCGCCGCCTCGACCTGCGAACGGCGACGCACGTCGCACTCGAGGGCGATCGCCGACGTGCCGAGCGTGCGCAGCTCCTCGGCCGCATCCGGACCGGTCCTCGGGTCGATCTCCGCGATCGCGAGGCGGGCACCCTCCCTGGCGAGGGCCCGCGCGATCCCGCGACCGATCCCGCGTCCGGCCCCGCTGATCAGCACGACGCGTCCTTCGAGTACACCCATCGAAAGGGCCTCCTGCAGCAATGATCCCGGCTAGACTATCGGCGCTTCACCCGCTGCTCGCACGGATTCGGGAGGCTGGCCCATGGCCGATTCGATGCCCGCCGACGCGCCGCCGCCCGCGGAGCCGGGCCCGCTCCTGGATCGCTTCGCACGCTTTCGAGAGATGGCGCGTCTGTTCGTCGTCGTGATGCTCGGCCGGAGCCAGGATCCGATCGAGGGGACGCGCGTCTACGACGTGTTGGCACGCTGGCTGGGTCGTGGTGATCGGCCGATGCTGGAGCGGATGTGCGCGAGTGAGCAGGGGCGACGGCTGCTGGCCGAGCGACAGGACGTATTGAAACCGCTCACGGATCGAGCGGCATTGCGCGCGATGCCTGTCGGTTCGGTCGGGCGCATGCTCGTCGAGTTCCTCGAGACGCGAGAGATTCGTCCGGAAGAGCTTGCGCGCAAGGTGCGCGAAGCCCGCGCGGCGACGGGCGGATTCGCTCCGGGTGCCGACCCCGATGTCGCCTATCTCCACGATCGCTTTCGTGATCTCCACGATCTCTGGCACGTCGTCGTCGGCTACGACAATGATTGGGCGGGCGAGTACGGGATCGTCGGCTTTTCGGCACAGCAGGTCGGCTACCGCTCGCAGACGATCGCGACGTTCGTGAGCGCATTCCTCGCCGCTCTGGGCGGGCGGCCCGACGTACTCTCGACCTGGCGCGACGCGCGCCGGCGTGCCCGCCGCGCGCCCTTCCTGCTTGCGGAGGACTGGCCGGCGATGCTCGAGCTTCCGCTCGAGCAGGTTCGTGCGCGGCTCGGATTGAATCCCCCACCCGACTATCGGCCGCTTGCAAACGACGGCTATCGGCGTAGGCCGTAGCAGACCGGCTCGGCACGGAACGCCTATCTGGCCAGAACCAAATGGGAATTCCGTTAACGGTCCGGTAATCCCGCCAGCCGATTCTGTCCGGGTAGGGCAGCGGGTGGCCCGGGTCCGACCGCCCTCGACTCCGTTCGCGTTCGAATCTGGAGTCGGCGGAGGGCAATCGCAAAGCGCATAGGAGGTAGCGGAAGGTGAAGAATCGGAGCATGAAACGATGGGGTGGGGCTGCCTGGCTGGGGATCGCGGCGATGGTGCTAGGTGCGGGAGATTCGGCGCTCGCGATCGAAGGAACGAATGTCTGCTCCGGCTCGCCCACGTCGTGTACGCAGCGCTCCAATGGCGAAGGAATCGACTCGGGCGCACTCCCCGGTGGCTTGACCTCGAATCGCCTTGCCATCGCCGTCTCGAACGGCACCATTCGCGGCGTCGGCGGGCATGGTCTCCGGCTCAATGGCGGCACCGTCTCCGTCGATCGCGTCCTCGTCGTCCATTCGGGCCGCTCGGGTATCAAGACCGCGAATTCAGGATCGATCACGAACTGTGGCGTCTTCCAGACCGGGGAGCACGGCATCGAGACCACCGGCGTCTCGACCATCACCGGTAATCGGCTATGGCAGAATCGGGACTCGGGAATCGAGACCGCGCTGAGCTTCGGCGCGGGGTTGATTCAGGGGAACGTGTCTCACTTCAACGGCGACCACGGCATACACGTTCGCGGGTTCTCCGGGCTCGTCCTCGGAAATACCATCACGTCGAATCGCGGGATCGGGCTCCGCATGGACTCGGCTACGACGGCCTACCGCGACAATATCATGACGTCGAACGATTCCTTGGGCTCGAGCGTCCAGGTCCAGGGTGGTACGAGCCTCGGCACGAATCTCTGTAGCGACGCGATCTGTCCATGATCCAGTGAGCGCAGGTGCGGCGCGTCGGCCGGTCACTCACGCCGATTGCCGCACCGACCGCATGACATCAGTCGCATCCGTTCGGAGCCGACGCCTGCCAACACGAGCAGCCCCGTCGCAAGCATCGTGGCGAGGCCCGGCTCTGGAACGGCCGAGCAGACGCCGGCCGAACAAAAAGCCACGCTCGCACCGTCGCCGTCGTCACAGGGTGTCGCGTCCGGAAGGCCGACGCAGGAGCTCGGATGCGCCGTGGTGAGTGGATCCGCGCGGATCACGTAGGCCTGGTCCGCACCGGTCGAAGGAACGATGCTCCCCGTTCGGGCGCGAAACGCGATCTGACCGTCGTTGTTGATGGCGCGCGAAGAGAGGTTGATTTCACGTACGAACCAACCGGGGATCGACGCGCTATTCGCACAGCGCACGCGATGGGCCGTCTCGCCGTCGGTCACGACGAGCGGCTCGCCGAATCGTCGGCTCGCCAGAGCGACCTCGGCATGACCGTTCAGAGAGGTCTGATTCGGGACGTAGTCGAATCCGGTCGTATCGAGTCCGTCGTCGAGACGAACCTCGCCCGCCAGGCGATCTTCGACGCGGAGTCGCCACGATGTACCGGGCACGTCGTAGATCTCTTCGATGAAGGAGACGGCGGGTAGGATGATTCCGTTGAGCGACAGGCCTCGAAGGTACCGGTCGACCCCGTTCACGCTGACGAGCGGTACGCCGTCGTCGACCCAGATGTGATATCGCGAATCCTCCCAGCCGATGGAGCCGAACCAGGGCTGCACACCGGGATGCATCACCCATTCCATCGGGTAGCCGCCGACCTCCACCGCGCTCTCGTCGCGACCGAAGAAGAGACCGGACTGGATCGATTGGCCGATCCGACTGCCACGGAACAGGATGTAGCCCGTGCTATTCGCGGTCGGTCCTTCCTCGACGTCGATCGATCCAGGGGGTCGGGTCGACTCGCTGACGGCGACGGGCTCCGCAGCGATCGCCAGCGACCGATCGAATCGCTTCCGGTAGAGACCGATGCCCCCACCGGCACCTCCGCCCTGGCTCAGCTGCGGATAGCCATGCCAGTAGATCCGGTCGTCGTCGCCGATGACCGGCGTCGTCAGCGCAGAGAACTGGGCTTCGGGATCCTCGGGCGCGCCGGAGCGCGCGACCGCGGACGAGATCGGGATGCCGGTACCGTCGACCGATCCGTCGCCGCTACGAATTTCGTTGATCGGCCATGCGCGGCGCGCCATGAATGCGACTCGCCCCCGGGAGTTGATCGTGGGCAGGCCATGGAGCCCCTCCGGAAACTGATCCGTACTCGCGATGACGGTGCAGTGATAGTCGACATCCTGGGCGACGATCTGGGCCGCCGCGGGAAGATTCACGAGCAGCACGAGAATCGCGAGAAGGGAGCCCTGTGCGACCCATGCCAGCCCGGTGCCTACCCCCTGCGCGACCTGGATCCGATGTATCTCGACCATGACGTCTCCTTACGGTGTCTTCCAGTTCATGGGTAGTCGGACGACGAGATGGCTCGTGTGAGCTACTCCACAGAGAGAGAACGGTCAGTGGATGGTCAGGTAGACGGTCGTCGGGATGGCTTCGTGGACACCGGATCGATCTCTGCTTGACGCCCCCTGCTTTCCGCTTCATAAAGAGGTTTGGAGCATCCGGATCCTCGAGGAGGGAAGCCATGCGCGTCATGGGCATATTCGATCGTCGAACTCCGATCGGCCTCGCGTTCGCGACGGCCCTCGTCTCTGCCGCAATCACGAATACGGCGCAGGCCTTTCCACAGGGGCTGAACGACTGGGAGCAGCGCTATGGCGCGATCTCGGCATCGGCCCAGAACGCGAGCTGTCAGCTCTGTCATGCGAACGCGAACGGTGGCTCGCCGTGGAACGCCTACGGTTGGGACATTCTGGAGGCGCTCGACGATCCCGCCGCTTGTGACCTCGACGGCGATGCTGCGGTTTCGAACGAAGAGGCCTTCTACTGCGTCGAGTCCGAGAATGCGGACGGCGATTCGGGCGACAACTCGAATCTCGACGAGACCCGCGTCGGTACCCAGCCAGGCTGGACGCAGGGTGAGAACAACACGCTCTATTCGCGATCCGGCACGATCCCGAGCCAGCCCGCACCGACGGAGATCGGCCCGCTCGATCCGGACGGGACGGAGCCGATTCCACCGGACGTCCCCGACCCGCCGGGTGAGGAGCCGCCGGTCGGTCCGCAGCGCTTCCTGCAGTTCGTTCGCCCGGGCCAATCGATCCAGGCGGCAATCGATCGCGCGAAGACCGGTGGCTGGATCCTGGTCGCGCCCGGGACCTACCGCGAGCTCGGCGACCCGACCAATGGCCTGAACATCACACGCAGCGTGAACCTGATCGGTCTCTCGCGTCGCAATCGACGCGTCGTCTTCGAGAACGCTGGCAACCAGCGAAACGGAATCGTCGCCGTCCCCGAAGATCGCGTGGACTGCATGCAATGCCACACCAGCATGGGGCCACCCTTTCCGACACACGAGGGCGTCGAAGGGGGGCTCAAGATGCGGGAGCCGATGATCCGTGGCCTGCGGATCGCCGGCATCACGATCAAGGGCTTCCGAAACAACGGGCTCTTTACCGAAAACGTCGACGGCTTTCGGATCTTCGACGTCCACTCGGTCGACAACCGCAACTACGGGATCTTCCCCACGCTCTCGAAGAACGGAATCATCGCGGCAAGTCGCGCCAGCGGATCGGATCTCGACAGCGGCATCTGGGTCGAAACCTCGGAGAACGTGCTCGTCGTCGGCAATATCGCCGAGGGCAACGTCAATGGCTTCGAGGTCTCGAACAGCGACGACATCGTTCTGAGACACAACCTCGCGCGGAACAATACGGTCGGCGCCGCGATCCTACTGCTGCCGGACATCTTCGACGATCGGCCCGGCGCCAAACGGATCGACCTCGTGGGCAACTGGTTCATCGACAACAACAAACCGAATACGGCACGTCCAGGATCGATCCTGTCGTTCATTCCGGCTGGGATCGGCGTTCTCTCTACGGGCGTCGACGATTCACTGATCCAGCGCAACGTGGTCATGGGCAACGACTTCACCGGTATCGCGATCGCGGACTACTGTGCGACCGTCGCGGGGACGCCCTTCGACTGTGCGCTCGATCCTTCCGTTGCGCCCGAGTTCCTCGCCGATCAGCACTCCGCGAACAACACCGTGCGGAGAAACATCCTGATCGACAACGGGACTGCTCCCGGTGAAGACAACCCGTTTGGCTTCGCGGCCGCCGATCTGACGATGCTGACGGTCGCGCCACCCGATCAGGGCGATCACGGCAACTGTTACGAAGACAATCTCTTCGAGACGTTCTTCTCGCTGATCGGGGCTCTGCCGGCCTGCGAGTAGGCTGGGTCGGGCGACAGGCGTTCCCGCCGCACGTGTTCCCGAGTGCGTCGACGCCCGAGCTGACGGGTCCACACATCCGAGTCGACTGATCGTGAAGTCGTCGACAACGCCTCTGCACAGGGTGATACTCGCGCGCCGCTGAGTGATTGGTGTCTCGAGGAGCTTCGGCCATGATCATCGACGTCGATTCTCATTTCGAACCGGGCAACGACTGGCTGACCCCCTATCCCGATCTCGCGCGTAAGCTGCCCGAGCTCGACCCTCGGCTGCTCGCGATCGATGCGATCGCAGGCGACTTGCTTCGCGGGGTGCCCGAGGCGGATCGCCCGTCGACCGAGGATCTGGCTCCGCCCGGTCTGTTCGAGCTCTATGACGAGGAGAAGGCGTCCGAGCGTGAGCGGCGCGAGGAGTTCGAAGGGAAGGACCAGTTCCAGATCGCGAACGCGGCCGCGCGTGTGAAGTGGCTGGACGCCCAGGGTATCGATCGCCAACACGTGATCTGTCTGTCGGGCATCGCCTATGGGATCCAGGTCGACGATCCGTCGCTCCGCCGCGAGGTGATTCGTGCTTGTAATACCTGGCTCGCGGATACCTGCGACGAAGGTGGCGAGCGGCTCGTGCCCGTTACGGCGCTCGAATACGGGGATCTCGACTTCGTCGTCGACGAGCTCACGCGAATGCGCGCGCGGGGTAGCCGGATCTTCCTCGTACCGGCCTATCCCGTGAATGGCGTGCCGCCGAGCCACCCGAGCTGGGATCGGGTGTGGGCGGCCGCGTGCGACCTGGCGATGGTGCCGATGCTCCATACGGGCTTCGAGCGGATGTGGTTCGATCCGGGCTGGGCGAATCAGAATGGAGACGTCACGCTCTTGCGCATGCTCTGCGGAGCCCATCGCCACGTCGCGCCCACGACTCTGATCAACGCGCTCATCTACTCGGGCGTCTTCGAACGATTTCCGAAGCTGACGCTGCTGCTCGCCGAGGTCGGTACGGGATGGCTGCCCTTCCTGTATCGCGAGATCGACGACCGTGTCTCGCCCGTGGCCGAGCTCTTCGTCGGCAAGTCGAGCCTTCCGCTCAAGCCGAGCGAGTACCTCGCGCGAAACGTCAAAGCGACGCCGCTGGACGGCGGCAACGACTCGCCGCTGACCCAGATCATGAGCGAGCTACCCGACGAGATGCTCGTCTTCTCCTCCGACTTTCCGCATTTCGAGGGCTTCACGGATCCGATGGGCCACTACGCGGAGACGCTCGCAGTGCTCGATTCCGTCCAGCGCGAGCGTTTCATGGGCGGCACGATCGCCGACGTGTTCGCGCGGGTCGGTGATCCGGTCGTGTAGGGGGAGGGCGCCTCGGCATGAACGCCGTCGTTCGCCAGATCGTCTCGAAGTCGATGAAGCAGGTGGCGGGCCACGGTGTGGGTCTCGACGAGTCGAACCGCCTCTGCTTCCCCGACGGCCTCGATCCCGATCGGGTCCATCGCTTCATCGATCTCGTGATGGACGAGCGCCACCCGACGCCGCTCGCCGCGCTACGGGCACTCTTCGAGCAGGTCGGAGTCCCGGCGGCGGCGATCGAAGCGCTCGGCGAGGTCCTGACGGACGACGGTGCGCTCGACCTGAACGGAATCGGGCGCCGCCCCGTACACCTTGCGGCCTCGTTGCCGAGCGTCCGCCAGATTCCTGAGGCCTTCAGGCGCTTTCTGGTCGATGGACTCGGTTTGGCGAAAGCAGACGACGAGACACTCGAGGAGGCCGTCGTTTCGACGCGCGAGCAGGCAGCGGCCTCGATCGGATGCGCGCCCGACTGGGATGCGATCCTCGGACACGAAACGGCCGTACGCGCGTTGTCCGCGCAGTGGCGCGAGCGCGCGTTGGCGAGCCGCTAGCTCGACGGGACGCGACTTCTTGCGCGAGAGGCACGCCTCAGCAGTCATCGTTCGAGTTGAGAAGGATCGAGACGCGCTCGGTCTCGGGCAGGACGGAGCGGACTCGAAGCTCGACGTCGTCGAGGACCGACTCGATCTCCGCGGTATCGAGATTCTCTGCGAGATCCAGGTCGGCATCGACCAGGACCGTCGAGGCGCCCGCGAAGACGGCGGCCAGCCGATTGATGGCCTCCACGCTCGGCGTTTCACGCACGACCCGGTGAAGCCGCGCGAGGTCTTCCTCCGCGAGCGCCTGGCCGACGATGAGCGCCCTGGCTTGGCCGATCAGGACGAGCGATGCCAGACACATCAGCAGCGCTGCACCGAGCGCACCGACGGCGTCGAATGCCACGAGTCCGAGGGCCTGGTAGAGGAGAAGCGCGATGAGGCCGAGGACGCTCGTCGTCGTGCCGATGGTGTCGCGTAGCAACGCGCTCTTGACGAGTGGCCGGTCGAAGCCGCGCAGGGCCCGTCGCAGACTGCCGTCTTCGGCTGCGAGCTTTCGAGCGCTCAGCTTTACAGCGTAACCGTTGGTCATGATGGAAACGACCAGAACGGCCAGGGCGAGAGAAGGACTCTCGATCGGCTCGGGCTCGACGAGCTGGCGATAACCGCGCCAGGCCGAGAGGCCGACCCCGACGACCAGCATCACGACGGCCGACAGCAGGCCCCAGAAGAAGGCCTCCCGCGCGTAGCCGAATGGGTGCGCCGTGTCGCGCGGCCGTGAGGCGCGGCGCTCTCCGACCACGAGGAGCAGCGAGCCGACGCTATCGGCGAGTCCCTGCGCCATCTCCGCGAAGATGACGGCGCTCCCGGTCAGGAGCGCCACCGTCAGATTCGTCGCGATGTCGAGAAGATCGACGAAGAGCGAGAAGGCGAGAACGCGCCGCGACGAAATGGGAGCTGCCATCGGAATGGCCGCGGCGCGCTCGACTCAACGCTCCGAGACCGGCGGCGCAGCCACCTGGGGAAGCGGCGACTCGGCACCGTAGTAGGTCGCTGAAATCGTGACGTCGATTCGGCGATTCTGTGCTCTTCCCTCGGGCGTGCGATTCGAGGCGAGTGGCTCGCCGAAGCCGCGACCGACCGCCGCGATCTGATCGGGGTCGATGGTCTCGTTCGCGACCAGATAGTCCCGAACGGCGTCGGCGCGAAGCTCGGACAAGTGATCGTTGAACTCCGCCGAGCCCGTTGCATCGGTGTGCCCCTCGATGACGACTCTCGGATCGCCGAACGCGCGAATCGCCCGTTGTACCTTGCTCAGGAGCTGATAGGAATCGGGCTGGAGGACGTGCTCGCCGACCGGGAACTGCACCTGACGGAGGCGAATCACGAGCTGCTGTCCCTGCTTGTAGACCTCGGCCTCGCCCGGCTCGAAGTAGGCACTCACCTCGTCGTAGAGCTCGTTGAATCGACGCTCGGCTTCGAGGCGGGCGACCTCCTGTTGCTCCGCAGCCGTCTCGCCCTCGAGCTGTGCGATTCTCTGCTGGGTCTCGTCGACTTCAGACCGCAGCTCCCGGTTTCGCTCCACGAGATAGTTGCGATCGTTGCGGAGCTCGGTCGTGCCCCTCAGCAGGGCCTCACGGCGGGTTTCGGGAGATTGATTCCGCAGGTCGGGCAGCCCGAGGGACTGCGCCAGCTCGTGCAGCCGATGCTCTTCCTCGAGATACAGCGCTTCGGCCGAGGTCGACCGAATCCGCTTGGCCTCCGCGGTCGAGTGCGACAATCTCTGCGCCTCGAAGAGGGCACTCTGGGCCAGCTCGTTCGCCCGCGAGCGCGCGTAGCGATTCTGCGTGATGAACTGATCGGCCTCGGCGAGACGAGTCTCCGCCTGGGCGAGGATCGTGGGAGCCAGGCGCTCCGCGTCGTCCGCGCGCGCCTTCGCGATCAGGTCGCGAACTTCCTTGAGGGTCGTCTCTTTGATGGCCTGGAGCTCGACGTCGCGAAACGTGCTCGCGACCGCGTCCTGCTTGCTCTTCGCCCAGCTCGTGTCGTCGTTTTCGACCGCTCGCGTGAGCTCGAGGAATCGCTGCTCGACCCGGGTATAGGGAGCGCCCAGAGCGGGTGCGCCTGCGGCGCGCGCATCCTCTCGCGCCTCGATCGCACGAGGCAGGGTGACCCGCGTGATCTCGGCGAACTCTTCTGCCCGCTCGAGCTGCGCCAGACCCTCGGCCACGTTGCCCAGGATCGACTCGACGGACTCACCTTCGGAGAGGAGCCGCCTCGCTTCGTCCAGAGAGGCCTCTGCGTTCGCAAACCAGGTCGGCGCGAGTGATTGTGTGTCCAGCTGGCGAGCTGCCTCGAGCTTCTCTTCCAGTCGGCCGACCTCTTCGCTGGGGGCGGCACTGAGCGGGATATCCTCCACCTGCAGCGGCAGCCCCGCACACGCGAGAACGAACGTGCTCGCTACGATCGAGATCAGTCGTTTCGAAATGGGCGATGTCATGGTCGAGACCCTCCTGGGCTCTCGAGATGCACAGGCTGTGCCAAACACTCGGATGACTCGGATTTCGACGTCAGGCGGCCGATTTTGATCGCGTTTCGAACGAGCGGCGACGAGAGATGCCGCGTCGGGCACGATGCCGCCGAGCTTTGCGAGGCGTGGCGTTTTGCGCCTCGACTGTGGCGTTCGACCTCGGGTCGCCTGCTGGATGCGCGAGTGGTGGCGGCGCGGTGCAGCGTCTCTGACAGAGTTCGGTGTAATGACGTCCCGAGTGCGCACCGATAGAGCATCGTCGCGCCTAGCACGAGCAGCACGCCCAGCCGTACGAGCAGCCAGCCGTCCTCGATCGTCGGTACCGCATTGCTGGTCGCGGTGGTGAACACCCGGAAGCCGTCGAGGTTGCCACCCGCGCCACCAGAGATCTCGAGTGAGTCGATCGTCAGGACGAAGGCGCCGAGGTCGACGACGAGCTCGACATGGGGGAGCGGCTCGATCTGGACGGTCCCGCTGGTCGACACGACAGCGGCGTTCGTCGGGAGCGGTGGAACGGTTCCGAGCCCGAGCCCGTAGACGAGGGACGGTGGAGGATACGAGGCAGCAGCATGAGGATCTCCGAAGGCCGCGCGTCCCACTGTCCCATCCCCCTCTCGTGATGTCATCGTGCCAGCCCCCTCCCGGCGTCGGCCCGCTGTCGCCGAGAGTTCATGGCGCCGTAACTTGTTCACTCCTTCGTCACTTATTTGACACATTCCGCTGGCACGATGCGCACCGCGTCTGGCCTTGAAGCGCACCGCCCCGGGTCGACGGACGCACCGAAATCCGCCAAAGGAGGTGTCTACGTGAGTTTCGGGTCGCCGCGTGAGATCGCGGTTCTCGTCGTCTCCCTCTCGCTCTTCACGATTCCGTCGGCTGCTGCCGAGCGCGACCAGGATCTGCTCGAGGTCCTCCGTGCGAACGGGTCGATCACCCAGGACCAGTACGAATCGCTCTCGGACCCGGACGAGCCCTCTGCGGGGGGCGGATCGAACGAGGTCGAGGCCCCGTCCCTCCCGTCCGTCTCGTCGTCTCACGGTGGGTCCAGCGTCGGCGAAGAGGCCGAGGCACTCGACGAACGTGTCACCGATCGGATCGCCAATGCGATCGCCAAGAAGGTCGAGGAAGAGTTCCCGATCAAGGCGAGCTATGGCAGCAAGGGCTTCCGCCTCGAGACGCGCGACGGCAACTGGCAGACGAATCTCCAGTGGCGCTTTCAATTCCGGCTCACCTGGCCCACGCGTGGCGACCCCCGCCAGGTCGACAATTTCTCGGCACGTGAGAAGGTCAGCTTCGAGGCGCGGCGCCTTCGGATGAAGATCGGTGGCCACGGCTACCGGCCGTGGCTCAAGTACTACTTCGAGGTCGACCTCCAGCCGACGCGCGATACCGACGACTCGAGCTCGAACGCGAGTGCCCGCGTGATCGACTGGCGGGTCGACGTTGCCAAGTGGAAGCAATTCGGCATCCGGGCCGGCCAATGGAAGATCGATTACAACCGCGAGCGCGTCGATTCTTCGGGTCGCCAGCAATTCGTCGAACGCTCGATCGTGAACGGCATCTTCACGATCGATCGCCAGGTGGGTGTGAGCTTTCGTGGACATCTCTTCGAGGGCACGCCCGCGGACATGCGTTACTACCTCGGCGTCTTTACCGGTGAGGGACGCGGTGTCGCGAACGACGACAACAACTTGATGTACGTGGGTCGGATCCAGTGGAATTTTCTCGGACGCGACCTCGGGCTTCGCCAGACCGACGTCGAACGAACGGAGAAGCCCACGGGCAGCCTCGCCTTCGGTGCCGCCAAGCACACCGGAGTCTGCACCCGATGGTCCTCGAGCGGTTGTGGCAACCTGGATGGCTTCGAGAGTCCGGCTGACGCGAGGCAGGGCCAGTACAGGGTCTACCAGGCAGTGCAGGAGCTCGCCTTCAAATGGCAGGGCTTCTCGCTCCAGCAGGAGTTCCACTGGAAGCGCGTGACCGATCGAACCTTCGACACCAACGACCCCAACCACGAGAGCGATCTCTACGGGCTCTACGCGCAGACGGGCTACTTCTTCAACGAGCTCTTCGATTGTTTCCCGGAGCCACTCGAGCTTGCCTTCCGCTACGCCTGGGTACGTGAACCCAATGAGGTCGATCGGCTGGTGGAGAACCACCGCCAGGAATTCACGGCCGGCGCCAACTGGTTCTTTGCCGGTCACAACAACAAGCTCACGCTCGACTACTCGTTTCTGACGCTCGACGACGACGTCCTGTCGAGGGACGTCTCGGACCATCGCGTTCGATTCCAGTGGGACATCTCGTTCTGATCCACCTACCTTCGACGCTCGGTAGGGGAGGACTGGGATGGAGATCGAGATCGATTCGCAGGGGACGAAGATCCCCGCCGAGCGTGTCGTCCCTCCAGTGGGAACCCACCCGGGGGTCGTCGTCGTCCACGACGGCAGGGGCTTCGGTTCCCATGCGATCGGGGTCGCGAACGAGCTCGCGAATGCGGGCTACGCGGCACTCGCGGTCGATCTCTTTGGTCGGGGAGCACCCCCGCCCGGACTCTCTAACGAGGAGCTGCTCGCATTCCTGCGCGGCGTCCCCGACGCCCAGATCATCAGCGACCTACAGGCGGCGATCGACTCGCTCTCCGAGGATCCCGCCGTGCAGGGCAAGCCGATCGGAATCGTCGGCTATTGCTGGGGCGGCGCGTGCACCTTTCTGGCCTCCGCCCATTGCACGGGCTTGTCGGTCGCGGTGAGCTGGTATGGGGAGCTGCGAACCGAGGAGCTGAACGACAAACATCCGGAGCATCCCCTCGACGCGGTCGATGCCCGTCGGTGTCCCGTACTCGCGCTCTTCGCCGAGTGCGATCCGTATGTTCCGATCGCGTTCGTCGACGAGCTTCGTGCGCGCGCGTCGCGAAATCCGATCGAGCTGGAGGTCGTCGTCTACCCCGAGCTCGACCACGGCTTCGCGCATCGCGGTCGGGATCACTTCGACCAAGCCGGTCACGACGATGGTTGGGCGCGAATCCGCAAGCTCTTCGGCCGCACGCTCGGAACGGAAGGATCTTCGCCTTCGGAATAGCCGACGCGTCCGGGCTGATCGCGGAAGGCCCCGCCAGAGCCAGGAAACGCACGGTCCTCATTGCAATCGGCGCATCGGTCCGAACGAGACCGTGAACCATGCGCTCATGACGAGCAGCGCTGCGCCCATTCCGGCGAACGCGATCCGTGCGCCGAGCGTCTCGGACGCGACTCCGAACGCGAAGGTGCCGAGCTGTGCCGCGTTCATCTGCATCGCGACCAGGCTCATGACCCTCCCGCGGAACGCGTCGTCGACGTAGGTCTGCGAGAGGACGTTCGAGAGCGAGTTGCGCAGCGATTGACCCGCGCCGATGCAGAGCAGCAACGGGAAGCTCGACCATACGGACTCGGAGAACGCGAAGGCGACGACGGCCAGGCCCAGCGCGGCGTTGCCGAGCAGGACCGTGCGACCCCGGCTGCGCGCGCGCATGGATGCGATGAAGAGCGTGCAGCCGAGGGCACCCAGGCTGACGATGCTCATCATCGAGCCGAGTACTTCGGGGCCGCCACCGAGGACCTGTTTCACGAATCCCGGGAGCAGGTGCATGAAGGGCATGGAGAGGAACGTGAAGACGACATTGCTGACGAGCAGCATCCAGACGGCGGGTCGTCGAACGACGTAGCGCCATCCCTCGCGCATCGACGCGATCGGGCTCTGGGAGGCGGGTGGCGGGGGGCCATCGACCGGGGAGCGCGTCCCTGCTGAGTCCGTGGCCTGTCGTTCGGTCACGCGATGAGCCCGCGCGAGTGCCAGCACGGCTGCCGCGAACATCGCTCCGATCGCGAAGTAGACGTGCTCGGTATCCGTCACACCGAGCGCAAAGCCGCAGGCCGCGGGCATCACGAGGCGCACGACGTTCATTCCACCCATGTTGAGGGCGGCTGCATTCATCAGGCGTTGTGGTCCGACGATCTCGGGGATGATCGATTGCCAGGACGGAGCAAGCATTCCGAAGATGCCGCCCTGGGCGAAGGTCGAAACGAGCAGGTGCCAGAACTCGAGCCGGTCGAGATAGAGCAGAGTGCCGACTCCGAAAGCGAAGCCCGCCATCAGGCTCTGACCGATCTGGACGACGCGGAACTTCGGCCAACGATCGGCGATCACGCCCCCGTAGAGCGTCGCCAGGATTCCGGGGACGACGGCCGCCAATCCGAGCCCGCCGAGCGCGGTGTAGGAGCCGGTCAGCTCGAAGACGAGATAGCCACGGACGAGGATCAGACTGTTCGTGGCACCGAAAACGCCGAGCGAGGCGATGAAGAACCAGCGAAAGCCCTCGTCCGAGAGCGAGTCGAAGGTTCGGCGACGGCCGTCCATCTCGGGCGCGGTCGGCGGACAGGGGGGCGCGGGCTGCTTCATTCGACGTCAGCGGGCCCGGCCCAGCGTTCGTGTGCGATCGCTCCGACGCGCCGCGGTCGTCGGGGACCCGTCACGGGGCGTGGCGTGGGCGTTCATCTCGCGCCGCCTTGCGACGGAACGCTCGCCTCGGGCTCGGGTAGGATCGTGATGCCGCGCGCCTCGATCAAGCGACGAAATCCCTCGACGTCTTCCGAGACGTGTCCCGTCTCGCCGTCGAAGACCTCGAAGAGGACCGTTCCTTCGGGACCCGCGACGAGGGGCCCGAAGGGGGTTCCCCGCTCGAGGACGATCGTCGTGCCGGCGGGGCAGATCCGGTCGTCCACTCTCAGCTCGCCCTCGATCACGAAGACGACCTCGTTCGAGAGGTGGCTGTGCCTCTCGATGACGAGTCCGGGGTCGTAGCGGGTGTAGACGACGACCCGCTCGGGCGACTCTTCGATGATTCTCAGATGGCCTGCGACGCGGCGGTCGCCATGCAGCTGGGGTCGGACCTCGATCCGTCGCCCTCCGTCCTCGGGTGTGATGCGCAATCCAGCCATCTTAACCTTCCTCGCCCGCCGAGAGAGCGACGCCCTCGATCCGTGTGTCCCGTCGAGTGGAGGATAGGCTCGTCAGGCTGCGAGTCGATCGGGCCGATTCACGGCGCGTCGATCTGCTCTAGCCTTGCGCGGCAGCCACCTTGCCGCTCTCCGTCCATGGAGGACCGTGATGAACGACCCGCCCGTCTACGATCACGATCCGATCGAGGAGATCCAGCCGGATGTCTTCATGGTTCGCGGCTCGATCAAGCTGAACGCGCTGATGACGATCACGCGTAACATGGCCATCGTCCGACACGCGGGAGAGCTCACGCTCGTCGACCCGATTCGTCTGTCGGCTGCCGAAGAAGAGCGGCTCGACGCGCTGGGTGTGGTCAAGCGCGTACTCCGACTCGGCTCGATGCATGGGGTCGACGATCCCTACTACGTCGGACGCTACGGCGCGGAGCTCTGGGCGCCGGGGCCCTCCGACATGTACCCCGCACCGGAGCCGACGGTCGTCTTCGACGAAGCGACTGCACTTCCGTTTCCCGACGCGGAGATCTTTCGCTTCGAGGGGGTCGCGCAGCCTGAGGCGGCGCTCTTGCTGCGGCGCGGAAGAGGCCTCCTCATCACCTGCGATGCGATCCAGAACTACGGTGACTACCGATTCAACAATCTGCCCGCGCGTCTGCTCATGCCTTTCATCGGGTTTCCCAAGACTACGCTCATCGGGCCCATGTGGATCAAGCTGATGACACCCGAAGGCGAGACTCTCGAGAGCGAGTTTCGTCGCTTGCTCGCGCTCGAATTCGATCAGCTGCTCTCGGCACACGGGAGCCTGCTCGAGACGAATGCTCACGAGGCCTGTGAGCGGGCGGTTCAGAAGATCTTCTCCTGATTCCGCTTGCAGCCGATCAAGCCCGCTGATCACTCACCGAGACCGATTCTCCCGTCATGTAGCTCGCGAGATCCGACGCGAGAAAGACGATCGCGTTGGCGACCTCCCATGCCTCGGCGGATCGCTTCATGGCCTCCTTCTCGACGAGCGATTCGAGGAATTCCGGGCTGCTGACCCTCGCCAGGTTGGGGTGGAGAACGAGGCTCGGAACGACCGTGTTCACGCGGACGCCAGCGGGTGCGGCTTCCATCGCACATGCTCGCGTGAGCGCATGGACGCCTGCCTTCGCCGCCGCGTAATGGGCCTGGCCCGCCTGCGCACGCCAGCCCACGGCGCTCCCCAGATTCACGATCGAGCCCCGGCGCCGCGGAATCATGTGGCGCAGTGCGGCGCGTACACATCGAAACGTACCTGTGAGCGTCACGTCGAGAACGGTATCCCATTGCGCGTCCGTCATGTCCGTGACGCGTTGTGTTCCGCCGAGCCCCGCATTGTTGACGAGCACGTCGACATGGCCCAGCTCGGAGATGGCCCTCTCGAACATGCTGCTCACATGATCTTCGTTGCGAACGTCACACACGATCGATGGGACGCGCTGGCCCGTTTCCCGTTCGAGGGCTGCTGCATATTCGGATAGGCGCGCCTCGTGTTTGTCGGAGAGCATCACGACAGCACCCTCTTCGGCACAGCGCCGCGCGGTCGCGAAGCCGATTCCGGTACCGGCAGCGGCTGTCACGAGAACCGTCTTTCCCTGGAGCAGAGCGTGTCCGAGCGGGTAGGGCGGAGCGGCGCCTCCGCGCATCAGCGGCTCTCGGCCGATCGATTCTGCCAGGCCAGAGCGGCCTTCAGCCCATCGCGCTCAGCGATCCGAGCAAATTCCTGGGCGGCGGGGGATCGGTGTGCGATCGCATCGGACTCACGCGCGAGCTCCTGCAGCATCGTTCGCCCCATGAGGTCGATCGCCTTGTTGCAGATCGACTTGTTCTGGGCCACCAGGTCGTAGGGAACCTGCGCGATGTCCGTCGCGAGGGCGTGCACGGTTTCGTCCAGCTCTCGCGGCGCGACCGCTTGCATCACGAGTCCGATACGTTCCGCCGTTCGGCCGTCGATCATCCCGCCCGTCAGCAGGAGCCGCTTCGCCCACTGCGGCCCGACCATGTAGGTCCACATGTGTGTCGAGGGCGAGCCCATCGATCTCACCGCCGGGAACCCGAGCTGGGCGTCCTCACTCGCGACGATCATGTCGCAATTGAGCGCCATATCGGTTCCACCGGCCAGGCAATAGCCGTGGACCTTGACGATGATCGGTTTCGTCAGGCTCCACAGATTCGACCAGCGACCGGATCGTGCGGTCAGGTCGTTGATGTCCTGCCGGATCGTGAGCTCCGACGGCGCGCGGGCTCCGTGGTCGACGACGTCGGTGTCGCTCTTGGGTGTGAGGTCCCATCCCGAGCAGAACGCGCGTCCGGCTCCCTGGAGCACCAGGCAGCCGACCTCCTCGTCCGCTTCGGCCGCCTTCGTGGCGTCGAGAAGCTCCTGCATCAGATCGGTCGTGAGGGCGTTCAGCTTCTCCGGCCGGTTCAGTGTGAGATACGCGACGCGGTCTCGCGTCTCGGTCAGGACGTTCTCGGATCGCATCTCGAATTCTCCCCGCGCCAGATCCCGGAGTGATGATACCCTCGAAAGGTACCAGGAGAGTGCCATGCACGAGCCGCTCCCGTTCCAGATCAATGACGCCGACAATCATTTCGTCGAGCCGGAGGACATGTACGAGCGGTACATCGACCCGCGATTTCGAGACAAGGCGGTCCGCTTCGTTCGGGGATCCGACGGCCGACGCGTCCAGCTCTTTGGAGATCGACCTTCGAAGCTCGCCTTCACCCGCGAATCGGCTCCGCAGACCGAGCAGGAGCTCGAGACCCTTGCGACGACGGCGGCGGCCGACGCGCGGGCCGACGCACCGAGGCCGGGAGACGGGGGCGCGCGCTCTCCCGGAATGTTCCTCAATCGCCTGAATCCCTACAAAGGCCTCGATGAAGCCGAACGCAAGGCGCTGATTCGCGATTTCAAGGAGCAGGAGGCGGCGTGGGGCGATCGTGATCGCCGCCTCGCTCTGATGGACGAGCAGGGGATCGATGCCGCTTTGATGTTTCCGGGCCACGTGCTCAGCCTCGAGTACGAGTTCCAGGACGACGTCGACGCTATCCACGCCAATGCGCGGGCATATAATCGCTGGATCTTCGATGAGGTCGGCTATTCCCATCAGGATCGCATGTTCCTGCCGCCTTATGTTCCGCTGGCGGACATCGACCTCGCGGTCGAAGAAGTCGAACGCGTGATCGCCGAGGGGGCGCGCGTCGTCGGCTTCATCTCGGGCCACGTCCATGGCGGACGGAAGAATCCACGCGGCGGACGCTCGATCGCGGATCCCGTCTTCGACCCCGTTTGGTCGCGAATCGACGAGGCGAACGTCCGCGTTGCCACGCATGTCGGTCCGACCGACTATCAGAAATACGGGGCCGACTTGAGCGAGGACCCGGAGGCGGTGCTCGGAAGCTTCGATGGACTGCAATGGGCGCTCTACTGGTGCGACCGACCGGCCATGGAGACCGTGACCAGCATGATCATGCACGGGCTCTTCGATCGCTTTCCGAATATCCATGTCTGTCTGGCAGAGCAGGGCACGCCGTGGCTTCCCTACCTGCTCCGCAAGCTCGATCATGCGTTCCTGATGGGACGCAAGGCGCGTTGGGGCTCGCTCGATCGACGGCCGAGCGAGCTCTTCCGAGAACATTTCGTCGTCGCACCGTTTCCGGAGGAGAACGTCGAGCGAGTTGTGGCGGAGGTCGGTATCGAGCCGATCGTGTTCGGGTCGGATTTTCCGCACGGGGAGGGGCTCGCCTTTCCGAGCCAATACGTCTCCGCCCAGCTCGGAGGCTTCTCGCAAGAGCAGATCGAGGCGATCATGCGCGACAATTTGGCGCGATTCCTGATGCTCGATCGATGATGCTCGTGGGTGTCGGTACGAGCCCCTTCGCGTCGAGCTCGATCACGCGATCGGCACTCGCGTAGGTCTCCGGCCGATGGGCCACGATCAGGCGGGTGAGCGCGAGCTGACTCACGGCCTGATTCACGCGCTGCTCCCGCGCGGTGTCGAGATGGCTCGTCGCTTCGTCGAGAACCAGAATCGCTGGCGCTTTGTAGAGCGCGCGCGCCAGCAAAACGCGTTGCTTCTGGCCTCCGGAGAGGACGGTCCCCATGTCGCCGATCAGCGTGTTGTAGGCCATCGGCATGGCAGAGACGTCTTCGTGGACGGCGGCGCGTTCGGCGCACGTCTCGATCCGTGCGTGATCGGGTGTCGGGTCGAAGAAGCTGATGTTGTCGGCGATCGATCCGGCGAAGAGCTGATCCTCCTGCATGACGGTTCCGATCATGTCGCGATATCCGGGTCCCAGCGCGGAGATGTCTACGCCGCCGACGCGAATCTCGCCCTCGACGGGCGTGAGCAGGCCGAGAATCAGCTTCAGGAGTGTCGTCTTGCCGCAGCCGGACGGGCCGATGATCGCGACCGATTTCCCCGCGTCGATCTCGAAGCTCACGTTCTCTAGGACGAGCGGCTCGGACTCCGAATAGCGAAAGCTGACGCCCCGTACCTCGATTCCCGCCGCGGCTTCCGTCTCGCGACGCGAGCTCATTGAGGACTCGGCTTCGGGCGCGGTGAGTGCGATGTCGGCGACTCGCTCCGTATGGAGGCCGAGCATCTTCAGCTCGATCGCGTTCTCGATCAGACTCGACACGCGTTCCGAGAACTGCTGCTTGTAGGCCATGAACGCGAAGAGCATGCCGACCGAGAAGCCGCCGTTCAGCACGGCCAGCGCGCCGAGCCAGACGACCGCGACGTTCTCGATGCTGAACAGACCCCCGTTCGCCCCTTCGTACAGGATCTCGAGCTTCTGCGTGCGGATGTCGGCATTGATGTTGTCCACCAGCAGGTTCTGATGCGCGACGGAGCGCTGTGTCTCGCGGCGGAAGAGCTTGACGCTCTGCATGCCGCGTAGGGTCTCGAGGAAGTAGGTCTGCTGACGCGCGGCATGGGCGATCTGCTCCTCCTGCGCCTGGCGTAGCGGCCTGAACAGGGCCCATCGAAGTGCCGCGTAGAGAACGACCGCGGCGCAGACCACCGCGGTCAGTCGCCAGCTGTAGACGAGCATCATTCCCAACGTGATGACCGCCATCAGACCGTCGACGATCGCCTCGATCAGATTCGAGGTCAGGCCGGACTGAATCGCCTGGAGAGACTCGAAGCGCGACGCGATGTCGCCGAGATGGCGCTTCTCGAAGAAGCGCATTGGCAGCTTCAACAGGTGACGAAACAGCCGATCGGCCATTCGCAGGCTCAGGCCCGTGCTGAGGGTCATCACGACCCAGGCGCGCAATGCGCTGACGCCAGTGTGGACGATGGCGAGCAGGAGAAATCCCATGCCCAATACGACGAGGAAATGTCGGTCTCCACCGACGAGTGCATCGTCGACGACCAGCTGCATGAAGAGGGGGCTCGCGATCGCGAAGACCTCGAGCGCCGCTGCGAGGACGAGAATCTGGGCCATCGCGCCGCGCGCGCCGGGCAGCCGGCCGACCAGATCTCGCAGGGCCACGTTCCGGCGTTCGACTCTGGGTTCGAATGCTTCGGTCGGAGCGAGCTCCAGGGCGACGCCGGTGAAATGTTTCGAGGCCTCGGCCAGGCTGAGTCTTCGCGTGCCGCGGGCAGGGTCGTGGATGAAGACGTGGCCACGGTGCACGCGTTCGACGACCACGAAGTGGTTGAAATCCCAATGCAGGATGGCCGGTAGGTCGAGCCGTTTCAATTCGTCGAGATCGACTCTGACGGCACGCGGGGCGAGCTGCATTCGAAGCGCGATCTCCATCAGCTGCGCGAGTGTCGATCCCTTGAGCGAGAGTGGATGGTGACCGCGCAGACTGGTGAGATCCGTGCGGTATCCGTGGTATCCGGCAACCATCGCGAGACAGGCCAGACCGCATTCTGCGGCCTCGGCCTGCAGGACGAGGGGAAGGCTCCTGCGACTGGAGAATTTCAACGAGCTGCGCATCTCAAGCCCGCTTGGCGATGCCGAGGAGTGGCTCGAAGAGCCATTCGACGAGTCGCCGTCGGTCGAGCCACACGTCGGCTTCGAGCAGCATTCCAGCCTGGAGGGGGAGCGCGTTCGCGTAGGCCATGACCGTCTGACGGTCGAGCGCGACGGTGACTCGGTACGCCGGCTCGTCCCCCGCGATCGGCAGGCTGGCTTCGTCTGGCGCGATCAACGTTCTGGAGATTTCGGTGACGCGTCCGTGGTGGAGGCCGAAACGCTGATAGGGAAAGGCTTGGTAGCGCAGAGAAACTCTCTGTTCGGGCTCGATGAAGCCGATCGAGCGACTCGGCACGAGCAGCTGTGCCTCGAGAATCGCGCCCTGCGGGAGGATCGAAAGCAGGAGCGTATTCGGCTGCGCGGTCTGGCCACGGTCCACGAGAATCGCAGTCGCGGTCCCATCGGCCGGTGCAGCGATCTCGATCGTGCGTCGAGACTGACGTTCCATGCGCTCCTGTTCGAGCGCTGCGATCTCGCGGCTGATCGAGGAACGTCGATTCTGGGCCTCGAGCTCCTGGGTGGCCGATCGTCGCTCGAGTGCCCCGAGCTCGGTCTCCAGTGAGACACGAGCGCGGCGCAGACTCTTCTCTCTCGCCCGCTGCGCAAGCCATAGCTCGCGGTGCTCCTCTGTTCGCGCCTTCGAGACGAGGTCCTGCGCGAGCAGCCTCCGGTAGCGTCGAAGCGTTCGCGCGGCGTTCGCGGTGCGCTGCTCCTGGATGCGAATCTCTGCGTCGAGCTGCGTCAGCTCCGCTCGAAAACCGTTCGCGCGTTCTCGCGCGGTGCCCAGAGCGATGGCGTCGATCGCGTCTTGCTTGTCACGCTCGTGTGACAGGCGTTCGCGCCGCTCTTCGATCATCTCGATCGCAGCGGCCTGCGTCTTGGCCGTCTCGCGCGACCCGCGTTCCGTGGACAGCAGGAAGAGTCGCTCACCGCGTCTGACCCGTTGGCCCTCGACGACGTGGCTCTCGACCAGCGTGCCCGCCTGTTGCGCATACACCTTGATCAAGCCGTGATCGGGTGTGAGATAGCCAGGAACCTGCGCCTTTCGCGTGTACTGCCCCAGGAAGACGAAGGCGACGAGCGACGCCGCAACTGCCGCTGACAGAAACGTGAGCAGTCCGCGCGAAGGGGATCGCGCGATGACGGCCTCACCGAGCGACTTCTCTCGATTGAAATCGAGCGCTTCGTGGCGAAAGAGTGATTCGTGGGATTCCGTCATGACGATCCAGCCTGAGGATGAGGTGATCTGCGGACCGGATCGTCGGCGCCCGACCGCGACCGTCGCCGATTGTGCGGCGCCGAAACGAGCCGAGGACGCTTTGCGCGTCCCCGGCTGACAGCTCGGTCGACCTCAGCGACGAGCGACCTCTCGAACGCGACCGCGAAGGCTTCGCTTGGCGCGTCGAACGGCCTCTCTGACCCGCGACTTGAAGGAACGTCCGCCCCTCCGGCGCGAGATCTTCTTGATGAGGGCGGCCTGGCCCCTCACGGCTTCGGCGATCGATCCGAAGATTCCGCCCGAAACCAGATCGAGCTCTCGAGTATCGAGTGTCCGCATGTCGTCTCCATTTTGTTGGTTTCCACTTCGCGACCAGGCGGAGAGCCCGCGCCGGTCATTCGATTACCGGCAGCACCGCCTGCCAGGGTCGCGTGTGTACTTCCATCGAAGTGGAGCCGAGGTTCACGGAGAATCACCGTGTCCGTCGTGTCGGAGGAACGAGGTGTCGTTCCCCCAAAGGGCCGATCGTCCCCGTGGAGGACCGAAGCTTTCGTCAGGGGACGCGCGAGGCCGAGCAATCGCAGCTTGAGCGTGTCCGGGAACGCCACCCTGCGAGACTCGCGACCGCACACGCGAGTGCCATCCCAAAGCCCGGCTCCGGCAGGTATTCGTAGGCGCCCATGTCGCATTCGCGATCACCGTCGAAGTTTCCGTCGACCGGCCTGAATGCGCCCCGCTGGTCGTATTCGGCGGGACCGGCGCCGGGCGCGGGGCAGCGGCCCGCGTCGATCGCGGGACTCGTTCCGGCGAGGGGTTGGACCGAGGACCAGCCGTCTTCGAAGAAGGGCAGAAAATTCGGATTGGCGAAGTAGATCATCCCGGTATGCAAGCCACCGATGCCGCAAGGGGTTCCCGTAAAGATTGGGCCCGGGACCTCGATCAGGCTGTTTGCGCCGTTCGAGAACTGACCGATACAATCCGGATAGTCGCCTCCGACCACCTCGTTGTCTGCGACGATCGAGTTGACGAGCGCCGTAGTCCAATTCGTGTTCGAGCCCAGGTAGATCCCGCCCCCGTCGCCGTAGATGTTCCCGGTCCATCCGTCGGCGTTGGCGATGTTTTCTGTGACTGTCACGTGATCGAGTCGCAGATCGGATCCCGGCGAATAGATGCCACCGCCGTGGGCGTCAGCGGCGTTCCCCACGATCGAGACGTTCTCCAAATCCACGTCGTTTCCTGCGCCATAGAGATAGATCCCGCCGCCGAGACCGTGGGACGTGTTGTCGTAGATTGCGGAATTGCGCATCTCCAGTTCCGCATTGCTGAGGAAGATTCCGCCTCCGGTGTCCGCGGCCAGGTTGTTTCGCACGGCGACGCGCTCGAGCAGGATCGGTTCGATCCCTCCATTGATTGCGAGTCCACCCCCGTCGCCTCCTGTGTACGGTGAACTGCTATAGGCACTATTCGATGCGATCTCACTGCGGCTGATCTCGAGGATGGCGCCGTACGAGTACACGCCTCCCCCCCGTGCATCCCTTGTCGCGGAGAGGTTCTGTGCGAGGTTGCCCTCGATCAAGGTATCCGAGATGCGCAGCTCCCCGTCGCCGCGGTTGGCGACGCCGCCTCCGTACACGAAGCTGATGTCATTGAGGCCCCTCGCGCTGTTCGACGTGATCTGCGTCCCGCCGTCGAGTGTGACCAGGCCGTCCAGGTTGTAGATGCCTCCGCCGACCCCGGTCGCGAGATTGGAATGGACGACTGCGCCGCTCAATCGCATCTCGGGCGTCTCCGTCCAGTAGCTCGAACTCGAGCTCTGCGTGAGACCGCCTCCGATCGGTGCCTCGTTGTCGCTCACGATCAATCCGCCCGGACTCACGAGGCGCGCATGGTTCTTGATGCCGCCCCCGGCAAAGTCAGCTTCGTTGTCTCGGATCGTGACATCCTGGAGCACTACGGTTGCGCTGAAGTTGCTGAGCCCGCCCCCGCCGCCGCCTCGATTCGACTCGAGCGTGACGCGGTCGAAGCGGACCGTGATCAGCTCAGAGGTTGGACCGACCACGACGCCCCCACCGTCGGAGACCGTATCCCCATGGCGAATCGTCAGATCGCGAAACTGCACATCATCGTCGGTGTCGACGCGAAAGACCCGTCCCGCGCTCATCCCGGGTGCCGCCGCGGCCTGCACGATCGTCTGGCTCTGGGAGGTGCCCGCGATCGTGACCGATCTCAGGACGACAATGTTGGCTTCGGTGTGGGGCGAGGTCATCTGCAGCTGGATCGTGTCACCCGCCGAAGCCCCAATGATGGCGGACTGGATCGTCGTGTAGTCGCACGTCGCGGGGCAGACGGTCCAGGTTGCGGCGTTGGCGTTCTTCGCCGAAAGACCGCCTACGGCGATCGTGAGCAATCCGAAGAGCAAGCCAGCGTTCATTCCTGCTGTTGCTCGCATTGCGATCCAGTTCCCTACGATCATCTCGATCTCCCGATCCGGAACGCGCTCGCGCTCGCGTTTCCGATCGGAGCAATACGCTACGCACGCGCCGCCATGCCCACCGTGAAGGGCTTCACACATCGCGCGGTGCTTCCTGAGGGGAATCGTCTCGCTTCATTCGATTGGCGCACGCTCCCGACGGCGTACCCTTTCGCCGTAGGACGACGACTGACGACGAGGACGTGCGGAGAATCCGACGTGGGTCCCGGGAGGCCGATCATGAGTCGAAGGATGGAAGCGCGCTCTGGGGCTTGTGTCGAACGCCTGTCGTCAGGCGCGCCCTCCGTCGAGCGAAATCGGTGCGATCTGGGCGCCAGCTGGACCTTTCGTCTGCTGCTCGCGGTCGTGGCGTTCGCGCCTGCCGCACACGGACAGATCGAGAACATGATCGAGATCCAGACGCTCTCGGCGGCCGATGCAGGCGGTTGTTATGTCGGAGCCTCCGGCTCGGACGCCACGATGTTCATCCGGGCGGCGCCCGGTGGCACGACTTGTGATTTCGGCGACCTGAATCCGAACTTCTGTCTCCACCGTCGGGAATTTCCCGCCGATGGGGCGGATGGAGCAGCCGTCAGCTTCAGCGACATGGCCTTGCTGCGTCCGACGCTTCAGGGCGACGGCGAAGTCGTCTGGTTCGTGAACAATCTCGACCTCTGCGTGATGTTCAGCAACCAGGTGCAGCAGGACGCGTGCTACATGCTGCCGCCGACGTTCTTCGTGAACTCGGTTGCCGTCCAGCCTCAGGGCGCCCTGCTCGGGATGGTTCCGCGTGACCTGTTCAACATCAACGTGCCGGCCAATGCGATCCAGGTCTTCGGTATCGGGAGCTTTCCGAGCCTGACGCTCCTGGCCACTCTCCAGTTCACGAACCCGCTCGTCTATCCGGAGACGCTCGACTTCATGACCCGTGGGTCTTGGATCGTCTTCGACGCGTCGACGACGCCGACGGCGGGAGGTGCGTGGGGATTGTACCTGGTGAATCGCGTCACGGGTGCCTTCCGCACGCTGGCTGCCCCCGTCGCCGGCTACGAGCTGCGCAATCCGGTCTTCGGCCAAACGAGCGACGACGTGATCGCCTTCGATGCGATCGATACCAGCACGGGTCAGGCAACCGTGCTGACCGCAGACATCGTCAGCGGCGCCGTGCGCAAGGTCGCCGAGCTGGCGACGCCGATGGGCGTTCCGACCTTCAATGGCGACGATTCTGCGCTCGTCTTCAACCGGGAGGATGCGAGCGTTTTCTCGACCGTCTCGCTGCGCGAACGACCGCTATCGGCCGATCGGATCACCCCGACCGGCAGCGAGACGGCCCATGTCGCGAACGGAGGCTACGCGACGATCTACCGTCGCGGCGCGTTCGACGACTCGGCGGTGGCATGCCCAGAACCCGGCATGGTCACTGGGCTCGCGATTTCGTTGCTCTGGATGCGTCTCGCCCCGCGTCGAAGCGGGCGACGAGGGCTTCTCTGATCGGAGCGTCGACGGAATCGGTGGAGCTCGATCGCGGCGGGTGTCGATCGATGATCTTCTTCGCTCATAGGTGCGGCTTCGATCGTCGTCTCTGTATCCAAGACATAACGCATGCCAGGTGCCGATTGGATGCCATCGTGCCGCGCGGGCGTTCGCGTTTCATCTTCATCGAAGCGCCGGCCCGGTCTGTCGGGTCAAGCCGACCGCACCTCGCGCCGATGTCGACCATCATGCGTTCTCAGCACTCGAACCTACGCAAATCGATCTGCTTCCTGACGACCGTCGTATCGATCGGCCTGGTATCGACGCCCGCGATCGCAATCGACGGGCGCGATATGACGGTGCGACGCCGAAATACATTCGATCAGCACGTCCGTGATCGCGAGGCGAGGGAGCGGCGCGAGAGATACGCTGCCGAGCAGGCGGCCTACGAGGCGGAGCTCGCGAAGGATCGAGAGGAGCGCAGACAGCGACGCCGAAACGGCGGCAAGACCGACGAAGAGATCGAGCTCGAGAATTTCGGTACGCGAACGCTCGGGGGAGCCTGCATGTACGGAACCAAGGGTGAGGTGATCTACCGCCCACGCGGTGCGACCTGCAAGGGCGACGCCCCACGGCCTCTCGCCGACGAACAGCTTCCAGCGTCGGAGGCGCCAGCCCCTCGGAGCGCTGCACCGACACGCAAGAGCCGCCCTGACGCAAGGAGGGTCGAGGCGTCGCCTGGGAGCCGGAGCGGCAGCTCGCTGACGGAAGGGCCGCGACGCGGGACTCGCCGGAAGCCGCGCTGCGTTTGGGTCGATGGCCGTATCGCGTTCCAGCCCGAGGGCGTCGACTGCTACGCGAATTGAGCGCGCCCGCGACCTGGAGCTCGCCGATCTCGATACGCAGTGATCGGCGCATCGTGAGCCCGGAGACTCGCCTAGCAACGAGCGCAACCCGGTGGGTCGCCACTCCGATCCACATGTGGAAGCCAGCGAGCCGCCGAATCGGCGTCGGCGAGGCGGCTGCCTCGAGCACGCCCGATTGATCGCACGCGACGCGCACGGCGGATGCGCGCTTTGCGCAAGTTGGAGGGCTGCGCGCGCACTGGCGAATCGTCTATCTTGTCTGCGCTCGTCAGACTCGCCTCACCAAGCGTCGACAGGAGAAGGACATGTTCGATCTCAAGATCAGCGGTGGCACCATCATCGACGGAACGGGCCAGCCCGGCTTCACGGGCGACGTCGCGATCGAGGGTGGCACGATCGCCGCCGTCGGCCCTCGGGTCGAAGGTGAGGCGCGCGAGACCGTGGACGCGACGGGGCTCCTCGTCACGCCAGGCTTCGTCGACATCCACACCCACTACGATGGTCAGGCGACCTGGGACTCCCTGCTCGATCCTTCGGCGAGTCATGGTGTGACGACCGTCGTCGCGGGAAATTGCGGTGTCGGCTTCGCGCCCGTCCGACCGGGTGACGAGAAGCGATTGATCGAGATGATGGAGGGTGTCGAGGACATTCCGGGTACGGCCCTGTACGAGGGCATCCAGTGGAGTTGGGAGAGATTTCCCGAGTATCTGGATGCACTCGATCGGCGCGAGTACGCGATGGACATCGCTGCCTTCATGCCCCACGCACCCCTTCGTCTCTACGTGATGGGTGATCGTGGCGAGCGCAACGAAGCAGCGACGGAAGAAGATATCGCAGCGATGGCGCAGCACGTACGCGAGGCGATCGCCGCCGGGGCTGTCGGTTTCTCGACGTCCCGATCACTCAACCACAAGACGCTCGAGGGTGATCTCGTCGCCGGCACCTTCGCGGGCCAGGACGAGCTGGAAGGACTCGCCAAGGCACTGCTCGAGGCCGGCGGGGGCCTCTTCGAGGTCGTGCCGCAGGGCGAGACGGGAGACGACGAGGCGTTGATCCTCGGAGAAATCGAGCTGCTCGCAAGGGTCTCGAGGCAGACGGGCGTCGAGATCTCTTTCTTGATGGTGCAGGCGGGAGGCGCTCCCGATCTCTGGCGCAAGCAGCTCGAGGCCACGGCGCGCGCCAATGCGAAGGGGGCGCGACTCGTGCCCCAGGTCGGGGGCCGCCCGGGTGGCATGTTGATCGGAATCCCGAGCTACCACGGCTTCATGCGACGGCCGACGTTTCGTCGTCTCGAATCCGAGCTCTCCGGCGAGGCACTCCTCGAAGCGCTTCGACGGTCGGAGAACCGAGCCGCGATTCTCGCGGAGGAAGACCTTCCGGCGACTTCGTCGGAGCAATTCGCAGCGATGACCGAGAACATGGATTTTCTGTTCTCGCAGATGTACCCGCTCGGGGATCCACCGGACTACGAGCAGACGCCGGATTGTTCGATCGCGGGTGTTGCGAAGGCGACGGGGAGAGACCCCTGGGAGGTCCATTACGATCTCCTCGTCTCGGGAAAATGGACGCTCGGAGCCTTCACCAACTACGCGCAGGCGAGCCAGGAACCGCTTCGGGCGATGATCACCGATCCGTCGACGGTGCTCGGCCTGTCGGATGGCGGAGCGCACGTACGCATGATCTGTGATGCTTCACTCCCGACCTATCTCCTGACCCATTGGGCGCGGGATCGCAAGCGCGGCGAACGGATTCCACTCGAGACACTGATCCACAAGCAATGTGCTGCG
Organism: Myxococcota bacterium; assembly: GCA_965223565.1. Taxonomy (GTDB): domain Bacteria; phylum Myxococcota_A; class UBA9160; order UBA9160; family UBA4427; genus UBA4427. Next base: position 1,156,009 of record CBDCWV010000018.1, read on the forward strand.
ACTGCGAAGGCGGTCGGTCTGCACGATCGTGGGACGATCGAAGTGGGTCGCAAGGCAGATCTCAACGTCATCGATTTCGAGAAGCTCTCGCTCGACGTGCCCCGCTCGGTCGACGATCTGCCGGCGGGCGGCCGCCGCATCCTCCAGGACGCGAGTGGCTACGTCGCGACGATCGTGAGCGGCGTCATCACGCGGCGGGGCGATCGGGATACCGGGGCGCGACCCGGTCGTCTGGTTCGCGTCGACCATGGCTCGAGCGATTCGTCGTCGATCGCGACCTGAGCTATCGGCACCATTCGAGCTGTTGGCACCATCTGAGCCGTTGGCATCGCCTACACGAAGTAGATGTCGTCCAGCTCGGGTGAGATCTCGACCGTGCGACGATGGAAACGCCAGCCCTTCGCCGTGCGACGGATCTCGTCCTCGTAGATGCCCGTTCCCAGGAGCTGCGCGTTGCTTCCGCCGGCGCTCGCTTGCTTCGTGTAGAGGAGCGTGCTGCGAGATCGAACCAGATCGGGCTCGATCGAAGCCAGCAGAACGTTCAGCATGTAGTGGCGGACCTGCATGCCCTCCTGGCGGAGGGCGAGGCGGCCGTCGATCCATGCGCGAATCGCCTCCTCGCCTTCCGCGTTTCCGACCGCGGTGTCGAGTCGGGCGTCGTGGGTGAAGAGTTCGGCGCAGAGGTCACCTCGGGCTGCATCGATGCTGTGGCAATAGCGCGCGAGCAAGTCATGAATGGCGAGCCGGTCTTCGATTGCGATCGCCGTGGACCCCATGTCGATTCACTCCCCGCGCCGGTCGGGTAACCGATCCGGCCTGACGTGTGTCGTACCTTTCACGCGACGATACCCTTTCTCCGGAAAGCGCAAGGGAGTCGCTGCAGAATGACGACCACAGACGGACGCTTCGTGATCGGAACCGGCCGATGTGGCTCGACGATCCTCTCGAAGATGTTGGATCTGCACCCGGATTTCTCGGTGCTGTCGGAATTCCTGGTGTCGCTGGACTTCGATCGAAAATACGGCGAACGCCCGGTCGCTGGAGCCGAGCTGGCGGAGATCTTCGATTGTGGGCTGGGCTCGAACGGCGAGTTCAAGAAGATCGCCGCCCATCTCGCCACGCCGGAGATCACGTTCGACGCAGCCGCCGCGCCGTCGACCGTCGTACCGGAGCGCTATCGAGACGGCGTGCTACCGGATCTGATTCTCCTGCCGCTTCCTACCCTGTTCGAAGATCCGATGAGGGCCTTCGATGAGCTCGTCGATTTCGTGCGGGCGCAGCCATTGCGACCGCTCAGCGAGCAATACCGTCTGATCTTCGAGTGGCTGACCCGGAAGGCCGGAAAGTCGGCCTGGATCGAGCGAAGTGGAGGAACGATCGCTCATCTTCCGGAGCTGGTCGAGCTGTTTCCACACGCGAAGTTCCTCCATCTACATCGCAATCCGCTCGACGTCGCGCTCTCGATGCGCGCGCACCACCATTTCCGTCTGCTGGTCTTCAAACGATTTCGACTCGTCACGAAAGATGGCGTCGCGTGGGCCGATCTCGACGAGAGAGATCTCGAGAGCGACGCGCCGATGTCGCCGAGACTGCGGAGCATCTTCGATCACGAGGTACCGATCGAGCTCTTCCTGCGCGACTGGAACGACTCGATCCTGCGCGGATTCGTAGCCGTCAAGGCGCTCGCCCCGAGCCAATACGCCGAGATGCGATTCGAAGACCTGATGGCCGAGCCGCGCGACTCGATGCGTCAGGTCGCCGAGTTCTTCGAGATGGCGCCCCACGCAGACTGGCTCGAGGAGGCGTGCTCGCTACTCGAGACCGGTGGGGCCAGACACCAGGAGCCGACGACTGCAGATCGCTTGGCGATCGAGCGGTGTTGCAGGTCGGGAAACGCGTTGCTGGGACGCATCTCTCTTCCGATTCCCGAAAACTGAATGACCTGGGAAGTGCTACCTAACGTCGTGCCAAACGGGAGACGTCCAGGCCATTTCGCGAATGATCTGCGGATACGATCCGTCGCTGCACACTGCCGGGCGCTCGCCTTCGGATAGTCGTTTGCAGTCGAAGACGCTCCAACGCGCGGACGGATTCTCGACCGCGCGCACGTAGTAGTAGGTCGGGAGCGCTGGGTCGAACGCCTCGTCGCGATAGACGGCGCAGAGGCTGTCGTGCCCTTCGCCGAATCGCTGACCGGTATCGAGGTCGACGCCCGCGTCGTTCGGTCCGCCGGCCAGCACGATGACCTCTGTTCGCTTCGTACCGTCGGCGTCGATCCAGCCCTTCACGAGCTGGAGCTGCTGGAGCGGAGCACCCATCGCGGATGGGTCGCGCATCGCAGAGGCCACGAGTGTCGGCTTCGCGTCAGCGCTCGGTGGGGTAGGGAGATCGCCTCCCATCGGGACACCCCCGGCGTAGCCCGCCTCGGCGAGCTCCCGGCGGTCGCATAGATCCGCCGGATAGCTCCAGCCGGCGAAGAAGCGCGGCGTGATGCGGGGGCCGGACGTGCCGAAGGTCTCACGCCTCAGCATTGCATCGAAGATCGCATCGCGAGAGTTTTCGACCGCCCAGACGCCCGCCAGGCCACCGGGGTTGCCGTCGATGCTGCTCGTGAGCAGGCCGGGCTGAAGTCGCTCCTGGGCTGTCGATTCGAGCGAGACGTGCCCACGCCAATCGGCTTCGGAGACGGCGCCGGGTGTCGCGGCGTGGGTGTCGGTCGCCGCGATGACGCCAAGCTTGACTGGATTGGCACCCGTTTCCCCCGCTTCAGCGAGGCCGACGAGCAGGCCGGAACGCTGGTAGTCGGTCGCGTGCACGCAGCCGGCTCCCAGCATCCCGTTTTCGCCCACGTCGTCGCCGCATTCGACCGTGACTTCCCGACGTTCCTGCAACGTGAGCTTTCCCGAGGCATCGACGGCGGTCGAAGAGAAGACCTCTTCGCGACCGATGAATCGAACCGCCTCCGCGTTGCAGAGCTCGTCCGGCTCGCCCAGCACACTCGTCAGGCCGTTGATGCACTCGGAGGCACCCTTGTGCTGGAAGATCTCCATGATCGGCTCGCGGCGCAGTCGCGTCTCGGCGTATGCGCGGCGATTTTCGAGACTCGGCTCGAGCCGCATGTAGGGTGCCATCCTCCCATTCGCGAGGTTCGAATTGTGCGGGATGGTCAGGTAGGCGCAGCCATCCTTCTCGAGACACGCCGCGTCGAGCTGCTCCCAGAGGGCGCTGTCATACGGGGCGTCGACATACGAAACGGGAAAAGGGGGGACGTTTCCGTTGCGGAAGATGACGTTGCGATGGTAATTCGAGGTACCCGGCGTACCGGTGTATTCATAGGCCTTGAGGGTCGTGAAGCCGCAGGCAGCGCTCCGGTCGTAGGCGGCGTCGGCAGCGTCTCCGATCCGCTTCCAGGGATCCCGCGCGAACTCCCGGCAGAGCTGGCCGTCCTCGCCGCAGACCTCGGGGATTCGAGCTGGCGTTTCGGTCGTGATCACCTGGCCGAAGAGCATCATTCCCATCCGCTCGGAGCTGCGCGCCATGCGACAGAATTTCGTGTCGTAGCGCGGCGAGCTCTCTTCGCGGCAGAGCCTTCGCTCGCCGAGGAATTCGCCGTGATCGGTGACGGCCAGGAAATCGAGTGGACGATCGATCTCGAACGATCCGACCGGCTTGCCAGATTCGATCGGCCAGAATGCAATCGCCTCGCCCTGGGCATAGCGATAGGCATCTTCCGGGGTCGCATCGATCGAGTTGGCCGCGGCGTCGAACGAGAGTCGCGTATGTACATGGAGATCGCCGAAGAGCGGGAGTCGCGACTCCGTGTAGTGATCGCACAGCGCGCGCTCCTCGCTATAACGGACCAGGCGGTCGGTCGCGCGATCGGGATCCGTCCGGGTCGTGTTCGCCGCGCGCACTCGCTGGTCGTCGCCTGGGGGCGACGATGAGCAGGCGAGAGTGACGGTGGCTGCGAGGGCGATCGAGCTGGTGACCCTGGCGTGGCGGCGCATGACTTCTCCCCGATGTACGAACGATCTCGAAGTACCGGGCAGCTCTCGCCGCCTGGCACGAGTCTGCGTCCGGAAGACCCGAGGCATAGGAATAGGACAACCGCTGATCGCATTCATGCTCGAATCACGCCGCGCGCCGAATCACGCACCCGGGCTGCCCCGTCGACGCCGCGAGTGTGACGCGCCATCGTACGCAGATTCGTCCATTCGTTCGGGGAAGTGAGGGGGAGAGCGATGCACACGTTTCGCGGGATCGGCTTGGCTCTTGGGCTGGGAATCCTGGTCGTGGGCACGGGCGCCCCGGCGGCTGTGGAGGGCTATTCGCCCTGGGCCGATCGCGACGATTCGCGGGAGGTCTATTGGGGCGACACCCATCTCCACACGATGCTCTCGCTCGACGCGAATCTCTTCGGGGTGACCAGCCTGGATCCGGCCGACGCTTTCGCCTTCGCGCGCGGCGAGACCGTGCGGGCGACGAGCGGCCAGCCCGCGCGGATCGGTAGGCCGCTCGATTTCCTCGTGATCTCCGATCATGCCGAGTACCTCGGCGTAATGCCGCTGGTCCGTGCGGGCGGCGAGGAGATCCTCGCGAACGAGACCGCGCGGCGATGGCACGACGCGCTCGGCGGCGACGCGAGAGCGCGCCAGCTGATGACGCTCGAGATCGCGAACTCCTACGACGCGGGCGAGCCCGCAGTTCGGATTCCGGACGGCACGCCCTCGCCCTGGCGCCGAATCGGGCGGCTCGCAGACGCAGCGAACGTGCCGGGCGCCTTCACGGCGTTCATCGGATTCGAGTGGACGACCATGCAGGCGGGAAACAACCTCCATCGCGTGGTCGTCTTCGCCGACGACGCGGCTCGCACGGCGCGCGTCGAGCCCTTCTCCACCTTCGATGGCAAGGATCCCGAGGACCTCTGGCGTTATCTCGCGCGCTACGAGCGCGAGACCGGAGGCCGCGCGATGGCGATCCCGCACAACGGGAACCTGAGTGGTGGTCTGATGTTCGCCGAGACCGATCTGGCGGGTGATCCGATCGACGAGGACTACGCGCGCGCGCGCAGCCGATGGGAGCCGATCGCCGAGGTCACTCAGATCAAGGGCGACAGTGAGACCCACCCGGCGGTCTCGCCCGACGACCGCTTCGCGGACTACGGAACCTGGGATCAATGGAACATCACGATGACGACGCGCCAGGAGCCCTGGATGCATCGCTTCCAGTATCTGCGGCCGGCGCTCCGATCGGGGCTGGCGCTCGAAGCGCGCGTTGGTACGAATCCCTTCCGCTTCGGGATGATCGGGAGTAGCGACTCCCATACGGTGCTCGCCGGGGTGGAGGAAGACAACTTCTGGGGCAAGAAGGCCGACGACGAGCCCGGTCCCCAGCGCACTCGTCGGCCGTGGGGTGCTCCCGACGCGGGGATGCCCAATACCATTCAGCTCGCCTCGGGCTATGCCGCGGTCTGGGCGACTGCCAACACGCGGGCTGCGCTCTTCGACGCGATGCGCAGACGGGAGGTGTACGCGACCACGGGGCCACGGATCCGCGTGCGCTTCTTCGGCGGCTGGTCGCTCTCGGATCGGGATCTCGACGGTCCCGATCCCGCGAAGAACGGCTATGCGAAGGGCGTCCCGATGGGAGGTGAGCTCGCCGCGCGGCCGGACGACGTGGCGGCGCCGACCTTTCTCGTCTGGGCGCTCAAGGATCCGGTCGGCGCCCAGCTCGACCGCGTGCAGATCGTGAAGGGCTGGTACGAGGGGGCGGGCGAGACCCGCGAACGAGTCTACGACGTCGCCTGGTCCGACGGACGCATCCGTGACAACACGGGGCGTCTGCCCGAGGTCGGAAACACGGTCGACCTCGAGACGGCGACCTATCGAAACGAGATCGGTGCAGCGGCGCTCGCGGCTGCCTGGACCGATCCCGACTTCGATGCCGACGAGCGTGCGTTCTATTACGTTCGCGTGCTCGAGATTCCGACACCGCGCTGGCCGGTCTACGACGCGGTTCGTTTCGGAACCGTTCTCCCGGACGGTACGGAGACGATTCACCAGGAGCGCGCCTACACGTCGCCCATTTGGTATTCGCCCTAGGGCTCGAATCGCACGCGATAGAACAGAGAGTAGAGCACGGGCACGAGTCCGAGCGTCAGCGCGGTACCGAAGATCAGCCCGAACAGGATCGCGATCGCCATCGGCTCGAACATCGCCCCGCCGCCGAGCCAGAGCGGCAGCAGACCGCCGGCGGTCGTCGCGGTCGTCAGCAGGATGGGGCGCAGTCGACGCTGCGCGGCTTGCAGAATCGCGTCCGCGGGCGAGCGGCCCTGCTCGTCGATCTCGATCTGGATCCGGTCGAGCAGCACGATCGCGTTGTTGATCACGATGCCTGAGAGCGAGATGATTCCCAGGAGCGTCATGAATCCGAAGTAGCTCTTCGCAACGAGCAGCCCGAAGGCGACGCCGATCAGTCCGAAGGGGATCGTCAGGAGAATGATGATCGGCTTTCGAAACGAGTTGAATTGCATGACGAGGAGAAGGGTGATCACGAGGCCAGCGATCGGAAGCTTGTCACCGATCGCCGCGTTCGCTTCGGCGGAATTCTCGAACTCGCCCGCGAATCGCCAGCTATAGCCGTACCCCCAGTCGTTGCTCACGTCGTCGAGCCAGGGTGCGAGGACCCCGTTGATCGAGGCTGCCGTGATCCCGGATTGCGGCGCCGCCTCGACGGTGACCGTTCGGAGCCGATCGCGTCTCTTGATGACGCCGGGCTGCCATACGGCTTCGACGTCCGCGATCTGCTTGAGCGGCACGGCCGATCCGGTCGATTGCGAGGCAACGTTGATCCCCTCGAGATCACCGATATCGGTTCTCCCCCTGACGGTCGAACGCAAAGTAATCGGAATCAGCTCCTCGCCCTCTCGAAACTCGGTCGCATCGATCCCTGACAGGTAGCTCTGGAGCGAGACGGCAACGTCCTTCGATGTCAGTCCCGCGCGGCGGGCGCGCGACTGGTCGATCCGTACCACGAGCTTCTTCGCCCGCGCGCCCCAATCGTCGTCGATCAGCCGTGTGCCCTCGATCGAACGAAGCTCGGCCTTGATCTGGTCGACGATCGCGAAGAGTGGACCGATCTCGCGACCGGACACCTGGATCTGGATCGGCGGCCAGCTGGAGGGGCCCGACTGGAGCGGTCTGACCGTCGCCTTGAGGCCGGGAAACCGCGAGTTCGCCCAATCCTCGAGCTTGGGAGCGGTATCGACGACGGCGGACCGTGAGCTCGCATTGATGAGTAGCGCGGCGACGAAGGGGGCGGGTTGGGCACCGTTGTACCCGAGCGTGAAGCGCGGTCCGCCTTCTCCTACGTACGTGATCCAGTCGACGATACCTTCCGCTCGTTCGGGGCCGGCCCGGAAGTCGGAGTCGATCTTGGATTCGAACTCCTCGACGACCCGATTCGTGTGTTCGATCGCCGTGCCGAAAGGGAAGGAGAGCTCGGCGACCATCAAGGGCCGGTCGTTGTCCGGAAAGAAGATGTTGGGAATGTAGCGGAACACATAGATCGCCAGAGACAGTATTCCGACCATCGACAGCAGCGTGATGGCCGGTCGCCGAAGGACCAGTTCGAGCAGGGCTCGGTAGCGTCGATAGAAGGGTGTGTCGAAGGCGTCTCTCTCGGGATCTGAATCGACTTTCAGGAATTGCACGCAGAGAAGCGGGATCACGGTGAGTGAGACCAGCCACGAACAGAGCAGGGTGATCGTGACGACTTTGAAGATCGGCGCCGTGTACTCGCCCGATGCGTTCTCCGCCAGGTAGATAGGCAGAAAGGCCGCCGCGGTCGTGAGCGACGAGGTCAGGAGAGGAATCGAGAGCTCTTTCGAGCTCTCGGCGGCCGCAGAGAGCGCGGATCTTCCCGAGGCCATCTGGACCATGATCGACTCGGAGATCACGATCGCGTTGTCGACGAGCATGCCGAGCGCGATGATCAGCGCGGCGAGTGACATCTGGTCCAGGCCGATGTCGAGCCATCCCATGACGGCGATCGCGAAGATCATTGCCGTCGGGACGAGTGAAGCCACGACCAGTCCGGTACGGAGGCCGAGCGTCAGGAGCATCACGCCCGCGACGATCAAGACGGCCTGTCCGAGATTGCTCTCGAATTCTCTGACCTTCGCGCTCACGACCTCTGGCTGGAACTGGCCGATCTCGAGCTCTATCCCGTGTGGGTGGGTCGGGCCAAGTCGGGAAAGGAGGGACGTGACCTGTTCACCGAGCTCGATCAGATTGCCACCCTCGCGCATCGAGATCGCCAGGCCGAGTGAGGGAAGTCCAGTCGCTCGTCGCAGGGTGTTGGGCGGATCGATGTAGCTCCGGCGGATCTCGACGAGATCGCGAAGCGGAACGAGGGTGCCGTCACTCGGGAGGGAGATCGTCGTCTCGGCCAGATCACTGAGGGACTCGAAATTGCCGGTGGGCTCGAGAGAGATCCGCTCCGAATCGACCGCGACGCTGCCACCTGCGGAGACGATGTTCTGCGCCGAGAGGATGTCCTGGAGCATGGAGGCGGACAGGTCGTATTCGGCTAGACGCGAATTCGTGAACTCGAGGAAGACGCGCTCCTCCTGCGTGCCGTAGATCTCGACCTTCGCCGCGTCCGGCAGGAGAAGCAGCTCGTCGCGCGTGCGTTTCGCGACGTCGTAGAGCTGTCGATAGCTGAAGCCCGGACCCGTGACGGAGATCAGGATCCCGAAGACGTCGCCGAATTCGTCGTCGACGAAGGGACCACTCACGCCCTCGGGAAGCTCGCCCTCGATTGCTTCGACCTTACGGCGCAGGTCGTCCCAGACCGGCTGTAGATCGAAGATCTCGTCACGAAGCTCGACGAACACGAGAGAAACGCCTTCCCGCGATTCGCTCGTGACCTTCTCGAGCTCGGGGATCTGCCGCACTGCGGTTTCGATGCGGTCCGTGACGAGCTGCTCGACGCGCGTCGGACTGGCGCCCGGGAAGATCGTGCGAACGAGCGCCGTCCGAATCAAGAAGCCGGGATCCTCGTCGCGCGGCATCGAGAAGTACGTACTGATTCCAGTTGCGAGAATCAGAAACGTGGCGATCAGAGTGATCCGGTTCTTCTCGATCGCGTGCGTCGTAATCTTCACGGCCACTCGCCCTCGTACAGGATTCGGACACGAAGGCCGTGTTGGATTCGCGGGACACCGGCGACCACGAGCTGGTCGCCCCCCGCGAGTCCAGACTCGATCGCGAGGCCGTCACCCGAAATCGCTCCGATCTCGACGTAGCGCTTCTCGGTCGTGCCGAGCCGCTCAGCACTCGAAGGCGGCACTTCCGACACCTCGGAAGCGGGCGAGCCGTCGGGCTGCACGAGGAAGACGAAGTGGCCTTCGCGGTCTTCCCCGACGGCACTGATGGGGACGACGATCGCAGCATCTTCGGCGCGCTCGAACGCGAAGGTCACGTCCGCCGCCATGCCCGGTCGAATCCGTGACCAATCCGCGTCGATTCGAACGGTGACCGCGTACGTTCCTCCGCGTTCTTCTGGCGCGATGCCGACTTCCTCGACCTCTCCGACGTAGGGCGAATCGGGAAAGGCGACGAAGTCGATCGAGACCGGCATGCCGACCGTCACGCCCGCGATCAGGTTCTCGGGCATCGCGATCTCGACCTCGGGTGGCCCCCCCGTCTGGAAGACTGCGATGACCGTGCCGGCCTGGATGTTCTCGCCGACATCTGCCGGTACCGCGCTGATTGCTCCATCCGATGGGGCTTCGAGCTTCGTGTAGCGGAGCTGGCGCGCGGATTGCTGGACGCGCGTGCGGGCCGCGGTCACGTTGGCGCGCGTCGACTCGGCAGACGCTCGGGCCTGGTCGAGCTCGCCGCGCGACACACCTTCACGTTCGTAGAGCGCGCGCATTCGCTGGTAGTTCGCGTCGGCGTTTCTCGCCTCGGCCTCTGCCTGGCTCAGCGCGGCGCGCGCCTCGCGCAACGCGATCTCGAAATCCGTCGGGTCGAGCTCGGCGACGAGCGTTCCGGCGGAGATCACGTCGCCGGTCTTGACATGAATCGCGAGGATCTGCCCAGCGACTTGAAAGCTCAGATCGGTCTGACTGTGTGAGCGCGCGACACCGGAAAACGCACGCTTTCGACTCGCTCCCGGCCCGGCGACCTCCCGTGTCAGTACGCTGCGAATGACCTCGGGCGAGGGGTGTGCCGTCTCCTCACATCCGAGCACGAATGTGCCGACCAATACGAGCGATCCCAAGAGAGCATGCGTACGCGGGAATCGGAGATTCACGTCAGGGTGCCTCCTCGGGCTGGGGCTTGGTCCCGGGTGTCGCTGGCGAAAGCAAACGGATTGCGTCGGGCGCGCGTTCTTCGAGATAGCGTTGCATCTCTTCAATGCGTGCCGCTCGCTCGACCGACGATTCGAGGATCTCGAGATCGCCGGCGCTCCGCTGCAGCTCCAGCAGATCGATCAAGTGGTCGTACAGAGCATTGGCCGCCTGCTGTCTGGCCGTGAACGCGTTGTTCTGCGCATCGAGGAGGTCGAGGATATCGACCGCGCCTCGAGAGTAGGCCTCGGTCACGAGCTCGAGTCGGCGCTCGCCCGCGTCGGCTGCGCGGCGGTTGAGATCGATCGCGACGAAGCTCGCGGCGGCGCGATTGGCGGCAAAGCGGATTCGCTCTTCCACCTGTTGGGCCAGGCCGCGACGGTCGATCCGCAGGCGTGCAAGATCCTCGCGAGCTTGGCGTCTCTCAGCGATTCGTGCGCCACCTTCGGCGAGGGGGATCGAGGCTTCGACACCCGCCGACCATTGGGTCGAATCGGGAATCTCGTTTCGGCTGATCTCCTGCTCGAAGACGCGGTCGACGCTTCCACTCGCTGCGACCCGCGGCAAGAAAAAGGTGCGGTTGCGCGAAGCGAGCAGGCGACGCTGGGCCCGAACCTGCGCATCGATGACGTCGAGCTCCGGCGCCTGCTGGAGGCCCACCCGGACCAGGAAGTCGCGCAGATGAACCGATAGAGCGGGCATCTCGAAATAGGGCTGGAGCCGCTCGTCCGAGAGCGTGAACGCGAGGTCGTCGATACCGATCGAGAGGGCCTCGAACTCTTCTTCGAGCGGTCGGTTGAGGAGTCGATTCAGCGCGATGCGCGAATTGCGATCGTCCGCGCGTGCGAAGATCAGGTCCCGCAACGCGATCGCCTCTTCGCTCTGCCAACGATAGACCTCACCCGCTGCAGCCGTTCCGATCCTCCTGCGGGTCTCGGCGAGCTCGAGATTGGCCCGAGTCACGCGGAGATTGTCGCGTCGGATGCGGAGTGCGGTCGAAGCACGGAGAACTTCGAGAAAGGCAGTCCCGGTTCCCTGGACGATGTCCTGACGGATCTGCTCACGTGCGGCCTCGACCCCTTCCTGGCCGTAACGCGCGATCGACAAGTTCCCGAGCAGTGCTTCGTCGAAGAGAACGAGCTGGCCACTCGCCCCCGCACTCGGTATCCGAGTGCGATTCGACAGATCACTGTCGTTCCAGCCGACGCCGACCGAGGCGGACGCCTGGGGGAGCAGACGGGCCAGCGCGATCAGGATGTCCTCACGCCCCGCGGCGACCACACGATCCTGCGACACGAGGTCGAGATTGGCGTCGATGGACTCACGGACGGACTGTTTCAAGGTGAGCGAACGCGCGCCGATGCGGGCGTCCGGATTCAGCAGGATGGCGCGCTCCATGACGTCGTAACGCAGCGGGACCCCAATGGAACGCGCAGTGGCCATGTTGATCGTGAGCTCGCGTTGGATCTCGCGGCCGACGAGGAGATCTTCGGGGGGTGTGCCGAGCAGCGTGTCCTGAATCTGGAGCGCCAGTCGTCGAGCGATCCGACGAAGGCCAGACGAGGGGGCGACAGTCGCGAGCAACCCGAGCTCGACCTCGCGAGAGCTCACGATTGCGAAGCTCGGCAGCCGCCGATCGATCAGGCCCTGCGCGAAGTCCCGAACTGCTCCCTCGGAATGAGCGAGTAGCGGACCCACGAGGACGCCATCGATTTCCGGCGGTAGCTGCTCGAGTACGGATTCGAGCGGGGGCTCGATCGCGACCGGTTCGACCCGAAGCTCCGTGCGCTCCGCAAAGGCATCGACCTCGACATCGATCGCGGGAATGCTCTCGGCGACCTCCGGGTCGAGGAGGATTGCCACACGATCGAGCTCGACGAGCCTCTGGAATTCCATGAGCTTCTCGGCGAGCGGGAGATCGTCGACGAGATAGGTGAGATTCCGCCGGCCACTGCTGCCTTTGGGGGTGATCGGGAAGCCTTGAAGCTCGCGTTCGATGACCGTCGACCCGAAGCAGGGCTTCTCGAGGTTCGGATGTCGGGCGAGGACCTGAGTGCTGCGCGGCCCGAGCGCGACGATCATGTCGACGTCCGATCGTGCGAGGAGCGAGTCGAGCAGCTCGCCGGCCCGTGCCGTGGAGCTCTCGGCGTGTACGTTGGCGTCGTTCGGGAATTCGATCTCGAACTCGCCGTCGAGGAGCGCGTGGATCTCCTCGCGGACGACCGCGTCGTAGGGCTCGAGCACCCAGGCCGAGTCCGAGAGGATCGCGATTCGCACCCGCGGACCAGCCAGAGCCGTCGATGGAGCCAACGAGATCCAGCCGAAGAGGGCGACCAGAGATAGCGAGATGGGGGCGCGCATCGGCTTGGAGACGTTAACAGAGCAGGGTGCAGGCAGGCGCCCGTGTCGCCTATCGTGATCGTCGGATCGTCGTCTAGACGCCACACAGCGAGGAAATCCCATGTTCGATCTGACAGGAAGGCTTGCGCTCGTGACGGGTGCGGGTCAGGGCATTGGCGCCGGAATCGCACGCCATCTCGCGGCGCAGGGGGCCCGTGTCGTCGTCAACGACTTCTTCGAGGAGCGCGCTCAAGCGACGGCCGATTCCATCACGAAGGAGGGGGGCGAGGCGAGCCCGCTCGCTTTCGACGTCACGGATCGTAAGTCGGTCGTCGAAGCGCTTCGCGACCTCGACCTCGACATCGTCGTCAACAACGCGGGAAACGCCGGCGCGCAGAGGATGCAGACCTCACCCTTCCGCGACATGGATCCCGAGGCGTGGCTACCAGCGATCGACGTGAATCTCTTTGGCGTGATGAACACGACGCACGCCGTGCTGAAGGGCATGTGCGCGCGCGGCTTCGGTCGCTTGATCACGATCTCGTCGGGCGCCGGCATCGTCGGATTGCCGATCGGTGTCGCACCCTACGGCGCCGGCAAGGCGGGAGCGACGTCCTTCATGCGCCACATGGCGATCGAGAACGCCTCCTTTGGTGTTACGGCCAACTCGATCGCTCTCGGCCTGATGGAGATGACGGAGGTTCACGACGAGAAGCTCGTGGCAAAGCTGGCAGCGACCGTGCCCGTCGGTCGACTCGGAACGGGAGACGATCTCGGTCCGGCGGTCGTATGGCTTGCATCGAACGAGGGCTCGTTCGTTACCGGCCAGACGATTCACGTAAACGGCGGTGGCGTGACGACCTGACAGACGTGGACCGAAGATTTCACCTCCGCGTATTCAGTCGTGGCCGGCGAGGCCGGGGATCGCCCGCTCTCCGTTAGATCGCGTACCTGGCCTGATGCACGACGCCGCCACCGAGGGCCCGCGTCGGGATCCGCCCGAAGTAGCACGCCCGCAGCCAACCCCGGAGCCGCTGGTGATGCGGAAGGCGATGCGGAAACTGGCGCCGGCCCAGGATCTCCCGCAACCTGAGCGCCCGCCGCGTGATCCCCAACGCCTGCGCCGGCGTCCCCCGCTTCCGATTCTCCGACCGGTCCTTCATGTAGTTGCGCCACACGACCCAGATCGCCATCCGGTACAGCACGGACTGCCGCCGCTTCGAGAACGCAATCGTCTCCCGCTTGTGGTTCGCACTCGAGTGCCGAATCAGCATGTCCGACAGGTTCACGGGGAACAGGGGATTGTCGGGCGTGCGCGCCCGCTGCGCGCTCGTCCGAACGTGGCGGAAGCGACGATCGCGCAGGCGGGCGATCGCGCGGGGATACGCGATGTGTTCGTCACTGCGCAGCTCGACCGATCCGCCCCGTGGCACGACCCGCCGAAGCAGCTCCTCGATCCGTTTCCGTGTGGCCTGGGGATCCGGCCGGCCGAACCGCTGCTCGAGGATCGCCCGCTTCACGGCCTGAGCGGGCCGCATCGTGCCACTTCGGCGCAGCTCGGCATCGTTGAAGCCGTAGACGAACAGGCTCGGGCCCACGACCAGGTTCAGGTCCATCGGCCAGTACTGGCTGTGCTCGAAGGTCCGGAAGCCGTCCAGGACGAGGGGCTCGGTCGGGCAGGTGCGAGGCCGCATCGCCTCCTGGAAGAGCAGGCAATGTCGACCGAGCCGGTCGCTCAGGCGGCGGATCGTCGAGTGGGAAACGCCCCGGGTGCGGGCGATCTGTCGGAAGCTGGCGCAGCTGACGAGGGCGTGGAAGACGGCCTCGAGGCCGTCGGCGCGGCGGAGCCAGTAGGCCGGGGAGAAGGAGGCGGCGCTGAATCCACGCCCGCAGTGTGAACACTGGTACTTCTGCACGCGGTGGGGGCTTCGTTGGCGGACGTAGAAGCCCTTCTTGATGAAGCGCCAAGGGGTTGAATGCGCTCGGGAATCGCATCGGGGGTTGGGGCAGAACGGGGGGCGGCGGAGCGCGGAAATGGCGGCCATCCCCCACCCCTACGCAGATCCCGTGCCAGGTGAAATCTACGGTCCACGTCTCAGCCAGTGCACGGCTCGATAGCCATCGCGGATCCGGTCATCGACAACCTTTTCGAGACGCCCGCGAAGACCTCGCCGTTGTCTCCGCGCCAGTAGCGGTCGGGCGAGCTCCCAGAGCGAGGGCTCCGAGGCGTCTTCGAATCTCCGCGTGGGCCATTGGCGTTTCGTTGCGAGCGCGGCGAGTCGCTCATCGGGATTGGTCGGGCAGGGATGCCCGACGGACTCGAGTAGCGGGACATCCTCGAAGCCGTCCGAATAGAAGAAGCTCTCGCTGAGGTCGATTCGATGTTGCGACGCGAACCGTTCGACCTCATCAGCCTTGCCGGTCCCCCAGCTGGAGACGATCACCTCCCCGGTGAGGCGTCCAGCGAAGGTCTCGAAACGTGTGCAGACGACGTCCTCGATTCCGAGCCACGAGGCGATCGGGACGGCTTGGAACGAGGTCGCTGCGGTCGCCAGGAGGAGGTGGTGGCCGGCGCGTCGGTGCTCCTCGATCAGCGCGAGCGCTTCGGGAAAGAATCGTTTGCGGTACTCGGTCTCGAAGAGGTTCGAACCGAGTGCCTCGAGGCGCTCGACCCGGACGCCGGCCAGCAGACCTGCGACGACGGCCATGAATCGGTCGAAGCTCGTGTCGGTCTGCCGATTCGCATTCGCGCGACCCCAGCGCGCCAGCTCGGGCTGGAGGGCCCAGGCGTCGAGATGGCCATCGCGAAGAAGGTCGCGGCCGAACGCGAAAGCGGAATAGCCGGCGATCAGCGTTCGGTCGAGGTCGAAGATCGCCGCCGCACGGCCGGGCTCTCTCGCCACCGGGAATCTGGACATCGCGCGCTCCGTCGCCGGCATCCGATGCAGCCGCCTACAATGTCGAGCATACCTGGATTCGATCCCATGAACGCAGCGATTCTGCCCGGCCTTCTCGATTTTCGTAGCCGAAGGCACGAGCCATGACCGACTCCGTCGGCAGCGAGATGGAGGTGGCCCTCTCAGAGGTGCTGCTCGCTCGGATGTTACGCGTCTGGTGGTCGCAATCCGAGCTGTCCGACCCGTTTCGTATTTCGGGCGGGGCTTGGAATCCCCTGGCCGGCTCGGCGGAGGCGCGTCTCGATCCGCCGGTGCCAAGACCGCGAAGCGCGGACGGCGGTCGGCTGAGGCTCGATTGTCGTGCGGAGATCGAGATGTCGTACGGTCTCGGAGGTCGCCGGAACGTCGTCTTCGAGTGGGCTTTGTTGGTACTCTCCCGGGTCGAGGTCGATGCTCGAGTAGAGGATGCGTCATCCGCATGTCGCATCGTCATCGATTTCCCGACGGCCGAGATCTGCGACTTGCGAGTCGCGACGGTCGATCGCTTCGCGGGCTGGAAATACGATCCAGGCGAGCTCGACCCCTTCTCCGATTGGCGCTGGCGCGAGACGGGCCGCATCGTCGCGAGCCAGCTGTTGCGTCGCGCGGGTGAGCGCCGCTTGCCCATCCCGGCGCGCCTCTTCGACGAGCTCGCTCGCGTTTCAGGGAATGCACGCGAGTCGTTCGCATTACACGTCGGGACGGAGCGAGTGCGGCTCGGGTGGCTCGCCACCACCAGCGCCTCGGGCACCGATCGGGCTGGGCCGATGGTTAGTCGCGATGTCCCCCCGCGCAGCTCACGTCGCGTTTCGAAGGAGTCACTGGTCGTCGTCGGGATCGGAAAGAGGGTCGTCGAAGATTGGCTTGCCCGGCGTCTCGAAAGACTGCTGCCGGGTGTTCAGGTCAGCATCTGCCAGCTCGTCGCAGATTCCGGCACCGACGTCTTCGAGTTCTGCGCCGAGCTCCGTCCAGCACTCGGGCATTGGCCCTCCACGCTTCGTTTGCGTGTTCTTCTGAAGGCCGCGGTCGCGGTATCGGAAGAACGCATTCGTGTGCTGGTCCACGACGTCGCTCTCGACCGGCTGCGTCTGCCGACCCGCCTTCGAAGACACGTTCTCAGCCATATTCGGGCCGGTCTCGAGCGCGTCGAGCCTCCCCGGCGGCTGGATCTGGCCTCGCTCAGCTCGTTCTCGGGTCCCCTTCGTGTCGATGAGGTCGCATGGGATCCGGCGATCTCGCGCTGGGAAATCGGAATCGGGGAAGGCCCCTGACCCGATCGCATCGAGCATCCAGGCCGCTGACTTTCAGAACCTGAGCTGTCGACCTGTGTTGGCGATGCGGGGTTGTCGAAAGATCGAAGGAGTCTCCGTTCAGAATGGCGAATCATCTCGAAGGCAAGGTCATCATCGTTACCGGCGCGGCCGGAGGATTCGGTCGTCTCGTCGCAGAAAGGACCGCCACCCGCGGCGCACGGGTCGTCCTGACCGACGTGGATGCGGAGGCGCTCGAGCTGGCGAAGGATGCGATCCGGGATGCCGGCGGTGAGGCGATCTCGTGTAGGGCGGACGTCGTGTCGAGCGCCGAGATGGCGACCGTGGCCGAGAAAGCGGTCGATGCCATGGGAGCGATCGATGTGATCGTGAACAATGCCGGCGTGATGCCGCTCGCCTTCTTCTCCGATCACGCGATCGCGGCGGAGGCCTGGGATCGATGTATCGACATCAACCTGAAGGGCGTGCTGCACGGGATCAACGCCGTTCACGATCAGATGACGAAGCAGGGGCACGGGCATGTCGTGAACGTTTCCTCGATCTACGGAAATCACCCGGTGGCCGGGGCCGCCGTGTACGGTGCGACGAAGGCGGCCGTGCGCTTTCTCTCCGAAGCGCTCCGCCAGGAGTCCCAGGGTCGAATCAAGGTCACGACGATTCGGCCGACGGGCGTGCCGACCACGGGTCTCGGTGCCGGCGTCCTCAATCCCGAGGCGATCGGCGGCGTGCTGGGCGCGGGGCACGAGAAATTCCTCACGAAGATGGGTGAGGTCATGGGGGAGAATCCGCCGGCCGAGTTGACGAATCCCGAGCTGATCTCGTACTTCGCGTTGTCGCCAGAGCTGCTTGCGGACCAAATCGTCTATGCGATCGACCAGCCCTGGGGCGTCTCGATCAGCGATCTGACGGTGCGTGCTTCGGGGGATGCGTATCTGCTCTAGCTTGCGACGCCCGCGCAACGACCACCGACCGAATCGCGATCGACGGCGTGCTGGGCCAGGCCGTTGCGTGGGCCTGTGTTCCACCCGGCAGTGGGCGACGCGCGGGGATCGAACGGGATGAAGACGACGTACTCGACGGCGACGACAACTGCGCGTCAGCTCCCAACAAGCCGGGCGGTGGGACCTGTACGGCCGGTGAATTCGCTCTGATCGGCGGACTCTGCGACGCCGACGTCGAATGTGGAGATGGTGGAAGCTGTCCGATGTCGCAGGAAGACTCGAACGGCGATGGGACCGGAGACGCGTGCGACTCGCTTCTCGTCCCCGAGCCCGATCCGAGGGCCTTTGCGACATGGGCCCTCCTGTTGCTGTTCCTCCGCTTCGCCTATCAGCTGCGGCGTACGCTGTCTTCCGCCGGTCGTGATCAGCGTGTACGAGTGTGACCCGCTGCGCGACGAGGGGGCCGCCTTCTATCGACTGCTGCTGCGGGCGGGTGTCGAGGCGCGCTGTCGGCAGGTGATGAGAACGATGCACAGTACGGAGATTTTTCCGATCGTGTATCCGCAGATCAGCAGGGATACCGCGAGCCACCTCGCGATCTTCCCTGGCCTCGCGGCGTGAGGCAACTCGGGCTCACCGCCGCCTCACCACGACTTCGAGATAGGTGCTCGGTACTACCATCGTGCCGTCCTTCGTGCGATCGAAACGCTCGACCGGATCGAGCAGTGCCTGCGCGAGCGTACTCCGGCCACACCTGTCGAGTGCAGAGAACGCATGGCGCATCGGGCCGTAGGGCTCGCGAAAGCCAGCCAGCCAGCTCCCGGCAGACTCGTAGCGAAGCTGAGAGATCCGATTGCGTGCGTCGATCTCGCATGCCGAGTCGTCGAAGAGTACGGCGAGATGCGCCGCGACGAGCTGGAGCGTCGTTCCGATCGCCGCGTAATCACCCGAGCTCCAAATGCGCTGTTGCGCCCGTTTGATCGAGGTCCAAGCGACTGTCGAATCGTCGTTCGTCCATATCTCGTTCTCGCTCGTGTCTCGCGTCAGAGCGCGCTCGCACCGCCCTTCCCGAAACGGGTGGGAAGGTCGGTGCGAGCTACGGTCGTGCGGATCGGGGGCGTCGTCGACGACGCGCTTCGAACCTCAGCGTCCGGCCCCGTGCGTGGAGGTCGGGACTCGCGGTTTCAGATGAGCTCACCGCACCCGACTGGTACGGCGGGTCGCCTCGTTGCGACGTCGCGATCATCGGTGTGCGCGCCATCCCGAGCTTGCAGATACCCTGGAGACTGGCTGGAGACGACCTGGAGGCGGGGCTGCGATCGTCTGCACGATGCGTTAGAGAATCGGCAGCCCGGGCATCTTCCGATGCGCGATCGGGTGGCTCAGGAGGCTCCGATTGCTCTTCGTCTTCGAGGATTTCGAGCTCGACGCCGATCAGCTCGAGCTGAGGCGTGCGGGTGAGTCCTGCGCGGTCGAGCCACAGGTCTTTGCGATCCTCGAGCTCCTCGTATCGAACGCCCATCGCGTCGTCTCGAAGGAGGAGATCAACGAGCAGGTCTGGGGAGGCCGAATCGTCTCGGAGGCGGCGCTCTCGAGTCGCATCCGTTCCGCGCGCAAGGCGATCGGGGACAACGGCAAGGCACAACGTCTCATCAAGACCATTCGCGATCGCGGATTTCGTTTCGTCGGCGAGGTTGTTGCATCCGGCAGCCCGAGCGTGTCGCTCGCGCCGCTTTCACAGCGCGCGACGGACACGCTCGCGACTGATCCGACGTCGCTTGCGACGGCTGCTGGCCCCACGATCGAGACATCCACGCAGCAGAGCAAGGCGGGCATCGCGGTGCTGCCGCTCGCGATGCTGGGTGACGACCCGCGTCACGCTCCGCTCGCCGATGCGATCTCTCACGAGGTCATCACCGAGCTCTCCCGCCTCCACTGGCTGCACGTGATCGCGCGTGGCTCCTCGTTCCGATTCCGCGGCACCGAGATCGACGTGCGCGACGTCGGACGCGTCCTCGGCGTGCGCTACGTGCTCACGGGCAGTCTGGCGATCTTCGGATCCGCGACCGTCGTGACGCTCGAGCTCGCCGACGCGACGGACGGGTCGGCGATCTGGGCAGATCGCATGGAGAACGAGCTCGACGATCTCCTGGGTCTACGAACGGTGATCAGCTCGCAGGTCGCGACGAGTATCGAAGGTCGAATCATCTCGGCCGAGGCGAGCCGCGCCGCGAGTCTGTCGACCGAGAATCTGGACAGCTGGTCTGCCTATTACCGTGGGCTGTGGCACGTCTATCGCTTCAACGCCCACGATACCGAGGTCGCGGCGCATCTCTTCCGAAAGGCAATCGCGCTCGACGAGAGCTTTGCGCGGGCGCATTCGGGGCTCTCGTTCGCGCATTTCCAGAACGCGTTCGTCGGCTATCGCACCGATCGCCCAGAGCAGCTGCGTCGTGCGCGCGAACATGCGGACAAGAGCTACGAGCTCGACCCGCTCGATCCGTTCATCAACCTCACGATGGGTCGGACGCAGATGCTCCACAACGATTGGGAGTCTGCGACGCGCTGGTTCGAGCGGTGCACGCAAATGAATCCAAATTACTCGCTCGCCTACTATCATTCCGCGCTGGCGAACGCCGTCGCGGGGGATGGGGAGACGGGACCGGGGCATATCGTCAAGGCGATTTCGCTCAGCCCGATCGATCCACTTCATTATGCGATGTGTACGGCCCGCGGCCTGTCGCATATGGTACAGGGAGACTACGCCGAGGCGCGGGACTGGGCCGAGCGCGGCGCCCTGGCGCCGGGAGCGCACGTGCACATCTGGGCGATCGCCGCGATGACGCACGAGCTCGCGGGCGATCATTCGGCGGCCGAGCGGTGGGGCGATCGGGTGCGGGACCGGGAGCCGGCCTACACGAAGGATCGGTTCTTCCGCTCGTTTCCGATCCATCAGGATCGCGCGCGAGCGATCGCGAGCGAGGCGTTCGAACGGCTCGGGTTCTAGCAGACGACCGGGGGGGAGGGGGCACCGACTCGCGCGGAACGACTGCGCGCCACCCGGCCCGGCGAACCGAACGGGGTGGCGCGGCGACCCATCGCGCCACGGACGCGCGGTCTTCGTCCCGTGACCATCGGGCGCTGTCTGCTCGTCCCTCGGGTGCGCGAACGCGAGAATCTCGTCCGCCTCTCCGGGCCGGAGCATGATCATGGAGTAGGCCGAGTCGACGGGGCTGACCGACGGGTCGTAGCATCGGAGGAGATCGAATTCCACGAATCGGATCCGGTAGTCGCCCACACCGAAACGCCGAGCCGTCACGTCAAGGCGGGCCGGATTGAGCGATGGGTTGAGATCGATTGACGATGACCCCATCGGGCTCACGACGCGCGACGTCCCGTTCTGCCCGCAGATCGGCCATCCGGGTCCCTCGATGCCCTCCGAGGTCGGGACGAGGCTTCACCGTTGCTGGCTGGCAACGCCCGGCGCGACGATCGCCGCTGCGTGCTCCGCACGCAGGCGAGTAGCGGTGGTGTAGATTTCGTTCGAGTCCATCCCCAGCGCTTCCGCGGGCTGCCGACACGGAAGGAGGTGAGAGCGTGGGGCGAAACGAAAGGTCGACGATGTCCGAATCTTCTCACGAGACCCTTGCCTATGAGTCCATCGACCGGTTCCACGATCGGACCGATGTCGTCGTGGTCGGCTTCGGTGCGGCGGGCGCTTGCGCCTCGATCGAGGCTCGCGAGTCGGGTGTGGACGTGCTTGCGCTCGAGCGGGCGAGTGGCATCAGCGGCACGACCTGTGCGGCGACCGGGCACTTCTATCTCGGCGGCGGGACGCGTCCCCAGCGCGCAAACGGCTACGAAGACACGCCGGAGGAGATGTTTCGCTATCTGATGGCGAACACGCCGGATCCCGACGAGACGAAGATCCGGCTCTACTGCGAGCAGAGCGTGTCGCATTTCGAGTGGCTCGAGGCACACGGCATCCCCTTCAATGACGGTTTCTGGAAGACGAAGCACTACGAGCAGCCGACCGACGAGTGTCTGATCTGGTCGGGCAACGAGAAGGCCTGGCCCGTGAGCGAGCAGGCCAAGGCGGCGCCACGTGGGCACAAGATCGAGCACGTAGGGAGCGAGGGTGGCGGACTCCTGATGCGCCTGCTGACCGCACATGCCGAGCGTATCGGTGTGCGCTTCGGGTACGACGCCTACGTGAAGAACCTCCTGGTCGACGAGCGCGGACGTGTTCGCGGCCTGCGCTATACGCATTTCGGCGAGGAACGATTCGTCGAGGCGCGTTGCGGGGTCGTGTTGGCGGCGGGGGGCTTCGCGATGAATCCGGCGATGCTCGAGCGATTTTGTCCCCGACTCGCGAACGCGGGTGTCACGAAGCAGGGCAATCCGAACGACGACGGCGCGGCGATCGAGATGGGGATCGCAGCGGGCGGCCAGGGCGTGCATCTCGACGGCGCACTGATCACGGCGCCCTTCTATCCTCCCGAGAGCCTGATCAAGGGCATCCTCGTGAACGAGCGAGGCGAGCGTTTCATCAACGAAGATTGCTATCACGCACGTACGCTCGATGCCGCGCTCGATCAGCCGAATGGAACGGTCTACCTGGTCTGTGACGATGCGACGTTCGGGCGACCGGAGCTCGGCATGCAGCAGCTGATCGACGCGTGGGAGACGGTGGCCGAGATGGAGCGAGACCTCGGTCTGCCGGAGCGGAGCCTGCAGGAGACCGTCGATCGCTACAACGCGCACGCACGTGCGGGCACCGACCCCGATTTTCACAAGCACGCCGATTGGTTGGCACCGATCGAGGCGGCGCCGTTCGCCGCACTCGACTGCTCGCTCGGCAAAGCGGTCTACGTCGGCTTCACGCTCGGTGGCCTCGCGGTGTCGATCGACGCCGAGGTCATGCGGGAAGATGGCACGCCGGTGCCCGGCCTCTATGCCGCCGGTGCCTGCGCGTCGAATATCGCGCAGGACGGCAAGGGCTACTCGAGCGGTACCTGCATCGGCGAGTCGACCTTCTTCGGCCGTCGGGCGGGCCGGCACGCAGCGACCCGGCCGCAGGCGGCTCGCACGAGCACCGAGCTCGCCGAATGACTCGGGCTCGATTCCCCGATCTTCGCGCTCATTCGCCAGAGATTCGAAGGCGTCGACGCGTCTTCGCAGGACTGCCCGGTTTCAGGTCCAGCGGAGCCGGGCGGCGCTGGCGTCTGGCCGACGTTGTGACGAGCAGGCTCTCGAGCAGGATCGACGTCGCCGGCGATGGCTCTGGGACGGTCCAGATTCCGATCGCGACCGTCGTGCCTTCGGTGGTCGCACTAAAGGCCATCCGTCCGGCCGGGCTCTGCGCCGGCTGATCGGGGAACGCGTCGAAGCTCGAGTCGGGAACGCCGGGTGCGTCGTCGCCTGTCACGGCGATCGCCTCGTCGGTCCCCAGCGTCTCGCTGAAGAGTCCCTGGTCACCCGTCGCGCCGGCGAGATCGTTCCGGAACGCCACACGACCGGCACCGTCGACCGTCGGGCTTCGGACGGGCTGGCCGTGGAGGAGGCCTCCCGTGTCCGGTGCGACCTCGCCGGGCAGCACGACTGGCGAAGTCACGAGACCCACCCGCTGGAAGAGGCCGTTTGCGACGGCGCCACCCGTGACTGCCGCATGGAAGGCGACGCGACCTTCGTCGTTCACGCCCGGCCGGTCGAGCGCGAAGCCGCTGTAGGTTCCGCCCCCGGTCGCCGGTGCGTCGTCCCCGATCCGAGCGACGAGTGATGCGGCTCCCTGGTCGTCGATGTGGACGAGCGACTGAACGAAGGCCGGGGTCGTGAAGAAAGCGTAGAAGGCGATGTCGCCATCTGGACTCACACCCGGGTTGAAGAGGCTGAAATAGCTGCCGACGAGTGGGGAGGGTGCCGGGTCGCCGGCTGCGACGACGACTCGCTGGGTCGAGGGCGTGAGGCCATAGAGGGCGGCGCCGAAGTCGCCGCCGAAGAGGCCGGTATTCGCGATGATCTCGCCGGCTGCGGTGAGGCCGAGGGGCGCCTGGAAGTTGGCGAACGTTCCGCCCCCGGAGCCGGACGCCGTCTCTCCGCCGATCGCGACGGATTCGAGGCCGACTTCGGGTGTGTAGAGAAAGACGCCGGGAGGCGGTGACGTGCCGCCGGTCCACGTGCCGACGAAGGCGATCTGACCCGCGTGGTTGATGGTCGGATCGAGGAAGCCGACGAAGAGGCCGCCGCCGGAACCCGGTGCGACGTCGCCGGCGATTGCGATCTCGCTCGGAACACCGTCTTCGGCGACGAAGATGCCCTGGGCATTCGCGGTCCCGTCGAGGGCGTAGGTCGCCTTGAACGCGACGTCCGCATCATCGTTGATCGACGGAGGGCCGAACGAGAGGAAGGTTCCGCCCGTACCAGGAGCGACGTCGTCCTGGAGTACGAGCAGCTCGATTTCCTGTGCGAACGCCTGCGTTGGAAGAGCCAGGAGCAGCAGGAGTGCGGCGACCGCTGGCCGTTTCGCACGCGAGATCGTGGGGCCGCGGTCGTGATATCGGGCTGCCATTCGTAGCTGGCGAGGCGACTTCATGCGCATCGGCTTCCTCCGCGGCCGTCGACCCCCTCTACCCATTCTATCCCTAACGCGTGCGCGGCACTCGGCTGGGTCCGTCCCACGGGGTCGAACTCCGAGAGCCTCCAAGTGGAGAGCTTCGTCATGGCGTGTCGGCATTCGAGCCAGATCGAGCGTGCAGAGCGTTCCGTTTGCGGCGAACCGTCCGCTGGTCGCTCTTCGACTGGCGTGATGAGTCGGCGGAGGTCCGCCGGGTCGATGTGGACGGCAGCCCGATCGACAGTCGCGATTTCTCGAATCGAATCAGATGGTTATCAGGTTTTTCGCGCGGATCGTGAATCTACAGGCTTTCTCCAGGCCCTCTCCAAGTCCCGCGGATTCGTCTGCCGCAAAGTGATCCTGCAACCCGAGCCGGTTCCAGCGAAGGACCGGAAGAGGAGAAAGATCATGCAGACGACGCAAGCTACGAGCCGTCCGGGATTCCCATCCCGCTTCCTGATTCTGGTAGGAGGTGGAGTTGCCTACGCCGGCTTCCATGCCGCCTTCCTGACGATGATCTCGTTCTTGAACGGGGGGCCCGTCCCCTTCGAGACGAGCCCGGCGTCGAGTCTGACGTTGCCGGCGGCGATCGCGGTCGACCTCGCGCTGGTCGCGCTCTTCGGCGTTCAGCATGCGGTGATGGCGCGCCCGGCCTTCAAGCGCGTCTGGTGCCGGATCATCCCGTCGTCGATCGAGCGGAGTGTCTTCGTCGTCGCCACGGTCAGTTGTTTGTTTGCCGCCATCGGATTCTGGCAGACGATCCCGGGTGAGCTCTTTCGGATCGAGAGCGAGGCCATTCGCTACGGACTCTACGTCCTGCAAGCGCTCGGCTGGGGCACGGTCGTCCTCTCGACCTTCCTGATCGATCATTTCGAGCTCTTCGGCCTGCGCCAGGTCTGGTGCGCATTTCGCAGAATCCAGTTTCCGATCCAGCGGTTCCGCCAGCCCCTGCTGTATCGCTATTCCCGTCACCCGATGATGGTCGGCATGATCGTCGGCTTCTGGGCGACCCCGGACATGACCTTCGATCGTCTCCTGTGGGCAGTCGGCTTCACGGTCTACATCCTCATCGGTACGCGTATGGAAGAGCAGGACCTCGTCACGCATCTGGGTGAAGACTATCGGCGCTATCAGGCCAGCGTGCCGCGTTTCGTCGGACGGATCGGTTCGGAGCGGGCCGCCGCGCGAGCCCAGCGGCGGCAGTCAGATCGAGGCGGCGACCGCCCCACCGACCTGGCGTTCAGCGCGACTCGTTCCGAATCCTGACGGTCGCGTCGAACGCTCTCAGCCCGGAGACGTGCGTTCTCCCGACGAAGACATGGCGCGCGTCGGGGCCGATGTGCACGCCGATCGCATCGGGCGGCTCGTTCGGGCCGCCGTCGGGGACGAATGCGCGACCTGCTCGGAGTCGCTTGATTGCGCTGCCGAGCAGGACGATGTCCCGCGAATCGGTGAGCACGTCGATTCCCGTGACCGAACCGAATCGGGAGGCCAGAGAACGAGCTCGCGGGCCCAGGAGCCAGACGTTCTCCGAGCCCGCGAGCGAATAGCCGCGAACGGCCGCACCGCCGTAGCCCGGGAGGGTCGCATCCGGATGCGAGAGCACGTAGGTCCCGCAGACGAGGTCTCCCTGTCGCCCCAGGTTCGCCAGACGACGGACGGAGGTCCTGCGCAGGAGTGCATTCCGGACCCCATCGAGCTTGAATCCGACGACTCCCTTGTTGACGTGGAACATCGTGTCGCCGTTGCAGAGCCAATCGTCGGCCGAAGGGGCGAGCTCCGCGAGCGTTCCCTCCCTCTCGATCCAGTCGATCACCTCGTCTCCCAGATTGAGGCGACTCGTATCGAGAAACGTGGGGAACTCGCCGTTTGCTGACGCCTTCGCAACCAGAGCCTGCGCGTTCGAGAGCGGGTTGCCGGTATAGACTGCGGACGTGTCGTCCAATGACGAGACGGTGAGCGGTGCGCCGTTCTCGAGATCTCGATTCCGCAGCATGAAGACGGCGCCGATGGGGTCGATCACCGGCTTCCCCTCGCGCTGGAGCGCGACGACTTCGTTCACGAACGCTCGTTGGCGGCGGACGTGGACGTCGGAGAAATAGACGTTCTTCGCGGGCAGGTCGGGGCGACTGGGGAATCCGCCGACGGCGACGCCCAGTGGGTTCACGAGGAACCCGTAGGCATTGCCGTCCACGACGCCATGCGGGTTGTGAAACAGGGCGCGCTCTTCGGCGTGTGCCGCTGGATCGATTTCGCCCCGCCCATCGACGATCACGTCCTGGTGGACCCGGTTGACCGCCTCACGCAGCGTCGTCTGGATATCGAGTGCATCGAGCTCGACCCCCCGCACGCGCAGCGTGGTACCCGAGCCGGACGCGACCAGCCAGTCGACGTAGGGTGCGATGAAGCGTGCATTCGAGAACGTTCCGATCACGGGAACGTCGTCACGATTGCGCGCGCGGCTGCTCGTGATCACGAGGTCCTCGACGCCGTTGAGAGCGACGGCCGCGACCTCGAAGTCCTCGAAATCGACGTTCTGGATGCGGACGTGGCGATTTCCGTTGCCGTGTATTCCGTGATGGGAGCTGCGCCCGATCGTGCCGTTTCGGATCACGACGTGCCTGGCCGCTTGTAGCTCGTCTCCGAAATCGGCCGGGCCCTGGCGGGGCACGAAGGGTTGGTCGGCGAGCTCGACGACGGAGAAGAAGCGTTGCAGCAGCGCGTGCTCGGCGCTCTGCTCCAGTCTATGGCCACGAAGATCGAGCACGACGTGGCTCGCCTCGATCGCGACCGCGGCGAAGAACCCGATTCCATACGCCGCGGGATCGTAGAGGCCCGCATCGGGATCGCCATATTGGGAGGGCAGGGGAAGCCCGGCGTTCCATGCGTCGAGGATCGTCTCGCCGTCGTCGCCCAGACTGCCCGGCGGGTGTGGATTGAACGAGACGTCCTCGGCCAGCGCGTAGACACCGGGCTCGGTGATTCGATAGGTGCCGTCTTCGAAGTCGCTCTGGCGCAGGGTCACGACACCGCGTGCAAATGCAGGAGCGGCCGTCAGGCACCCGATCGCCGCGAACAAGGAGAGGATTGCACCGACGTACTGTCGAATCGAATTGAGAGCGTATTCCATGGGTCTCCTCGATCTACGATCCACGATCGGATTCGTCATCCCAGTCGCCACTGGGCGGGTGGACTGGCAAGATGTGATGGGCACGTGGTGGATAGGCGTAGTAGGCAGCTCGATCGTGCGGGATGGGAAGGGCGTTCGCTGTGAAGTGCCCTACAGGGCCTGAGGGTTTCGGGTTCTGTCGTCGGCCCGGTCCTGCTGGCGGCCGCTCGGCTCTGCCGGGCGAAATTGTCACAGAGGGTGGTGTGTCGTGAAGCGCGTGCACGCTCGTTCCCAACGCGCGGCACCTCGACGCGCACGGCCGTATCGGGGTATTCGCGAGCGACCACCCACGATTCCCGTTTCTCGTCCCAATCGAGGCGTCGGTTCATGCCGCCCGATTGCCGGCGTGATTCCGGGCGCGTCGAGCACGGTTCCGAGCCTTTGACACATTCCGATCGAGCAGACCACTCAACCCGAGGCAGATCGGAAGAGTACCGATCGCGATCCGCGTGCTATGGGAGCGTTCGATGTCGAGACTGACTGTGCGGGCCGCGATTCTGGCTCTCTTGTGTGGATTCCCGCAGCTCGCCACCGCGAATCCAGTCGTGCTCTTCGAGCACGACGGTGCCACCGATCCACGCTCGTTCCTCGAGATCTGGGACATTACCGCCGGCGACGAAGGAACCAGCCCGGGACCACTCGGCGGCGGAACGTCGGTCGAGGTGGGTCCACTCGAGCCCGACCCGACGTGCGGAGCCGGTTGTTCGGTCGACGCCTGGGTCGTCGACGATCGATCGAGTGGCAGTGGCACCCGGTATCGCTACGAGAGAAACCCGATCCCCGTCGAAACGAATATGGCCGCCCGATTCGGTTGGGTGCTTCGGAGTCTGCTGCGCGTATCGAGCGCCGAGGATTCCGGGTTGGGAATCGCGGACCCCCAGGACGCGTCGATCATCGCGGAATATTCCGAGGGTCCGGATGGAAACGGCAATCGCTACGCGATGTTCTTCGGTGCCGGGGCGACGGGTGCTCCGATCGTCGAGCTCTTCGGCGACGGACGCAGCGTCGAGGTCGCGGCCACGAATGCCGACTACGTCAGCTACGAGCTCGAGTTTCGCCCCGAGACCGGGAACGCGGCGCTCCTGATCGACGGCGTCGAGGTGATCTCCGACTATGCCGGCATTCCGAGCGATGGCGTCCCCGCTCGCGTGAATTGGGGTAGTGGGTCGAGTGGTGGCTCGGGTCGCGGGCACTACGCGAACGTGCAATGGGAAGTCGAGACCGGAACGTGCAGTCCGAAGCCGGTCGCGAGCTGCACGCCCGAGAGCTCCGGTCCGTGCGATTCGCTCACGCTCGAAGGGTGTGTGGCGTCGGAAGTCGGAACCGTCGTGAGCTACACGCCACCCGCGGCTTCGATCGGCTGCTCCGAGGCTTCGGGCAACTATCTGTCGCTGACGACGCCTCTCGTGACGTCCAACAACAACCTGGTCGCGCTGGACGGTGTCCGCGATTTCGAGTCGGATTCGATCACGTTCGTCTTCGACTTCTCGATGTCGTCCGACGAACGGATCGAGCAAGAGCTGGGACCTGTAATCAATAGCGAGTACGCGGCAGACGGCTTCGGCGTGGGTCTGCTCGACACGGCCGTATTCGGAACGAGCGGCGACCCGTCCCTTCCGGGTACGAACTGGGAGGACGGGTCGGTCGTTCCGCCCTTTGCGGGCTACTACCTGAGCTTCGACATCTTCGCGTTCGGGGACTCGTCGAACGACAACACGATTACGCTGAAGGGTCCACTCAGTAGCGCGTTGACCGTCGTGAGAGCTCCATTCGTGCTGAACGACGACCTTCGGCACCGCGCCTACTGGACGATCGAGACTTCACCCACTGCGACGACCGGGACGCTCCTACTGATCCAGGACGTCCATTGCGCCGCGATCCCCTACGTGATCTTCGAGGACGTGCCGATCGAGGGCGTCGCGACCTCTGGACAGCTGCGCGCCTTCTTCGCGGGGCGAAACGGTGCGCTCACCCACGAAACGCAGATCGACAACGCGTATTTCGTGCCCGAGCCGGGCTTGTCGCCCGCACTCGTACTGGGCTTTGCGCTGCTACTGGCTGGCGGAAGGCGGTTGGACCGTACGGGTCCGCGCCGACGGTCGGCCGTTCGCTCGTCGCGCACGTCTTGATCCTCGAGGTCGCCGCCGGGGCTCGAGGACGCCCAGTGCGTTCGCGCTAACAGCCGCCAGATACGGGCCAGGTGCCGGTTACGAGGGGCCGTAGAGCGCCTCTCCTGTCCGACTCCGGGCGTCTCCGCCATGAGCCGCTCCACAGAGCGCAGCAGCTTCGGCCCCGAAATCGGCGCTTGTGTGAACCGCTTCACAAAACCCGTCTGTGGCGCTGGTCACTATCGATCTCCCAAGGAGGTCGATCCATGTCTCGCGTATCGAGTTCGCGCCCACGACTCGTTTCTCGTCTCGTCTGCCATCTCGGAGGTCTCGTAACATGTCTGCTGGCCGCTCCGGTCCTGGCGTTCCAGGCCGCCGGTGTGTCCTGCAACGACGATCCGCTCCGACCCGACGTCTGCCGCATCGAGCTGGCCGACGGCCTGGCGATCGAAGCCGGCCGATCGGATCTCTACCCCCATGCCGACGGCAACGGCTACGACGTCTACGGCTCGGTCGAGATTCCGACGGGTCAGGCACCCGTCGTGTTGGCCGCGGCCGACATGCGAATCCGCGAGATCGGGGGTCGCCCGAAGCTGCAGCATGCGACAGCGCTCGTGCCCTTTCCGCAGATGGGCTTCCTGTCGCTGATCGAGGTCTCGAGGCAGCCGATGGTGAGCTTCGGCGTGCGCACTGGCGACGAGCTCGCGTTTACCGGTGCACCCTTGAATCCTGCGCGCTCCTACTTCTACTTCTTCGGCGACTCGGCGCTCGAGGCGGGCTACGGGCCGATCTCGTTCTCGACGGGCGGAAGCCTGCTCTCGGTCGTGCTCGATCCGAGCGATCCCTACTTCTACGTCGGTGCGGAGCTGGCTGGCCTCGGGGGCGACGACAGCGACGCTGCGGATTCGAAGCAGGAAGGAAGCGGCCAGGGGGATCGTGATCGGGATTCGAGCCGGGACGGCGATGAGCCCAACGAAGAAGAGCAGCCCGAGCAGGAGGACGAGGGCGTCTCGATTCCGGGCGTCGCCTTCTCGCTCAATGGTCTCGTCCCCTTCGAACCCCTCAATACATACGGCGTCGAGGAGGAGATGCCCCGATTCGATGGCCATCTCTTCGTACGCGGTCCGATTCCGATCTTCCAGGGGCTCACCCTGAACGGCGATACCGTAATCGACGTCGATCCCGACGAGGACGGTGACCATCCGTTCGAACCGACCTTCTACGGCGGGCGCGAATTCCCGGATCTCGCGCTCGGCGGAAATGGCGCGCTCGAGGTCGGGATCCCGTTCCTGAAATTCTTCGAATACGGCTTCGAGCTCGGGACGGGGACGGCCGCCGGGGTGCTGGGCCGGAGCGATCGCCGCGTGGTCTTCAGCGGTGAGGTCGGCCTCGACCAGTCGTCGTTCCTCGGCGATCTGCCGATCGGGATCGACGCCGGGGGCCGGGTCGCCGTCTATGGCGTCTTCGAGGACGACCTGCTGAAGTCGTTCATCCATGCCGAGGGGGAGATGGGGCTCGACCCGAGCGCGATCGGCCGGCAGTTCGGCGTCGAGCTCGGCCCCGTCGCTTCGAGCTCGATGGTGCTCGACATCTCGGCGTTCGGTCTCTACGCCCAGGGCAAGACCTCGGTCTCGCCCTTCCCGGCAATCGGTTTCGCCGAGGTCGGCGCCGAGACCTTCATTTCGACCGACGGCCTGGAGAGCTACTTCGCGCTGCGCGGTGCGATGTCGCTCGAGGGGATCGAGCTCGAGAACGCAGAGTTCAAGGCCCACGTTCGCGACGGCGTGACCGTAAACGGAGTGCTGTTGATCGGCGAGACCGAGTTCGGCATGGCCGGCAACGTCGGGCCCGCGGGCTACATGCTCGAGGGTAGCGTCGAGCTCGGCAACGCCGTCGAGGTCAATGCCCAGCAGAGTCTGGCGCTCGCCAACGAAATCCTCGCACACGAGGAGACCCGGAAATCGATCGAGACTTCGCTCACGATTGCGAGTGCCGGTCTCGAGGCGGCGCGGTGGACCGCGGAGGCCGCCTGGACGGCGGTCGACGTGGCGAAGGCCCCGGTCGACGAGCTGAAGGGTGCGATCGCCTATCACGATCGTCATGCCAAGAGCAACTACGGTCGTCACAAGAGTGCGAGACGGAAACGATGCAAGTGGTATCAGGTGAGCTGCAAGGCGAAGCGGGCCTGGAATTCGGCCAGGTACTACGCCCGCTACGCCTATCACAAATCGATGGCGGGAAGCCTGACGGGTACGCTCTATCTGCCGGAGAAGGCGCTCGTCGCGGCCAGGAACGCTGCGATCCAGGCCGAGACCCAGCTCCAGGCGGCGAAGAACGGCGTCGACACGCTGAACCAGCGCATGGACGACATCGCGCGACTCGTCGCGGATGCGAAGGAGCGACTCGACGCGCTGCCCGAGATCGAAGGCGAGATCATTCCGGTGGTCACCGCCAAGATCGAGGATGGCGCCGTGACCGCCGGCGTGGTCGGTCGCTACGAGGGTGAGGTGCTGACACGGGGCCGCGTACGCCTCGAGGCTTCGGCGGAAGCGTGTCTCACGATTCCTGCCCAGGGCGAGGTCTGCGTGCCGCTCTGACCGGCCGCGCGTCCGACACGCGAGCCGGGTCGCTCCGCGTCCTGCGTCTCGGGGCGATCGAGGTTCGTGGCCTCGGATGGCGGCTTTGCAGCTGGCGGCTCGTCTGCGAGACTCTGCGCGCGGCGGCTCCCTGCGAATCGTCGGGCCACCGTAGAGTCGAACGCACAAGTTGATTTCGGAGAGAGAGCGCGATGGCAGAGTTCGTGGTCGAGAAGGAGATCGATGCCGACGTCGAGTCCGCCTGGAAGGTCGTCGCCGACTTCGGCGCATTGACATGGGCGCCGGGTATCGAGAGCTGCGAGGTAGAGGGAGACCCCGGCGTGGGGCAGGTACGCAAGGTGAAGGCGGGACCGGTCGAGATCCACGAGCGGCTCGAGCAGTTCGATCCCGAGGCGAAGAGCCTCAGCTACTCGATCGTCAAGGGACCGCTACCCGTCGAGAACTACCTCGCCACTGTATCGTTGGCGGACGCCGGCTCGGGCAAGACGCGCGCGCGATGGGGCGCCCGATTCGACACGCCCGGAATGGACGACGACGCGGCGAGAGCGATCGTCGGCGGCGTCGAGAGCTCGTATTCGGCCATGGTCGATGCCCTCGGCGCCGAGGCCTCGAGGTAGCGAATTCAGATCGATCGCTCCCAGAGGTCGGTCCACTCGAACGGCACGTTGCCTCCTATGCGGATCGACTCGAGGTCGTCGAGACCGACCCGTCGGATCCCGGACACGACGTGGCTCACCGGTGTCCGCCCTGGGGCTATGCGGAAGACCCCGTGCGATTGTGAGCACGCCGTCGCTGTCGCTGTGTTGCGCCAGGGATGCTGCGGTCTCAGCTCGGGCCTTCCAAACTCTTCACCTGGGTGCGTCTTCGTGACGCACCGGTAAGTCGTGCCTCTCACACGGGACGATCGGACGGCGATGTAGGAGGCCTACGCGCTCTGGCGCGCCTCGTAGCGCCGGCGATATTCCGCCTTCGACGTCGTCGACGTGTCGACGTCCGGAGAGAGGGCGCGGAGTGCCCTGACGGTCGCCTGCTCGCGCGGGATCTTCGCGAAGGGGTCGATGTCGAAGAAGCGTGCCGTGTTCTGCCAGGTGATCTGGTGCATCTCGTCCTCGCTGCAGCCGGCTTCGTCCATCTCCCGAAAGATCTGCTCCGGCGCGTCCGGAAAGATCGCGTCGGAGTGGGGGTAGTCGCACTCCCAGGCGATGATCTCCATCCCGATGTCATGGCGAACCTTGAGCGCCGTCGCATCGGTCACGAAGCATGCAAGCGAATGTTCGCGGAAGACTTCGCTCGGGAGCTTTCCGCCGAACTGCTGGCCGATCCAGACCTGGTTCCGGTAGTGACGGTCGCAGCGATCGAGGTAGAAGGGGATCCAACCGATACCCGCCTCGGACCAGGCCACCTTGAGGTCGGGGTAGCTGCGCAGCACGGGACCCCAGAGCAGGTCCTGCACGGCGAGCACCGCGACCTGGGTCGCGAGGATGATGAAGTTGTCGACGGGTGCGCCGGGGGTCCCGTTGATCGCGCTGAATCCCTGGCCGATATGCAGACACAGAACGGAGCCCTCGTCGCACATCGCCGTGAAGAATGGCTGCCAGTACTCGACGTCGTGATAGCTCGGCAAACCCATCATGTGGGGCAGCTCGGGCATCGAGATCGCCTTGCAGCCCTTGGCCGCCAATCGCCGTACCTCTTCGCCCATCGCCTTCGAGTCCCAGACGGGCATCAGGCCCAGCGGGATGAAGCGCTCGGGATAGGCAGCGCACCAGTCGTCGACGTGCCAGTCGTTGTAGGCCTGGAGCATGATCTTGGAGAGGTCGTGGTCGGGAGCCTCGTGGAAGAAGCGCGCGTTGAACCCTGCCATCGACGCGAAGCACATCGAGGACAGGATCCCGTTTCGATTCATATCGCGCACCCGTTCGTGCACGTCGTAGGCGCCCGGGCGCATCTCCGCGAAGGTCGAGGGCTCGAGTCCCCACTCGTCCTTGGGCCAGGTGACGACGGCGTTCAGCCCGACCGACGTTGCCGTGACGCCCTGGAAGTGCCAGGTCTCGATCCCGTTCTCGCCCGTCTTGCAGCGCGGCGCCTGGTTTCTCCACTTTTCGGGAACGTGACGTTCGAACATGTCGGGCGGCTCGACGACGTGGTCGTCGATGCTCACGAGAATCAGGTCGTCCGGGCCCATCGTCGCTACCTCCGGGTTCAGCTTGCGAATACGGGGAGACGCTCCCAGCCGCGGACCGTCGAGGTTCGCGCCTGCTCCGCGTTTTCCCAGTCGACCTCCCAGGTCGGAAAACGCTTGAGCACCTCTTCGAGTGCAACTCTGCCTTCGAGTCGTGCAAGCGACGCGCCGAGACAGAAGTGGACGCCGTAGCCGAAGGACAGATGGCGGTCGATCTCGCGTTCGACGTCGAAGCGATCGGGATCTTCGAAGCGTCGCTCGTCTCGATTCGCGGCTCCGTTCAGCAGCAGGATCGTGCTGCCTTCCGGGACGACCCGACCGTAGTGCTCTACGTCGCGCATCACGTAGCGGGCCTGGACGGGGGAAGGCGCCTCGTAGCGCAACAGCTCCTCGATCGCGTTCGGGATGAGCGACCGGTCCTTGACGAGCTTCTCGCGCTGCTCCGGGTGCTCCGCGAGGACCTTGCCGGTCCAGCCGATCAGTCGCGTGGTCGTCTCGTTGCCCGCACCGGCGAGCAGCCCGATATAGCCGAGCAGCTCCTGGCGTGTGAGCCTTCGGTGCCTGCCTTCGGCATCCTCGAACTCGACCTGCAGGAGCTGTGAGGTGATGTCGTCGCCCGGATTCTCGGCACAGCGATCGACGAATCTCTCGAAATAGCCCGAGCGCGTGAAGCTCATGTCGGCCTCCATGTCCGGCATCTCGCCCGAGTCGAGACGCAGTCCGGCGTCGACACGATCGCGTACGGCCTCCTGCTCCTCCTCGGGGATGCCCAGAAGCATGCCGATCGTCTTCATCGGCATTTGGGCACCGAGGTCGGCAATGAAATCGAAGCCGCCCGTGCCGACCCTGCGGTCGAGACTCTGCACGCAGAATTCGCGCACCTTGGGCTCGAGGGCCTGGATCTGGGCCGGCGTGAAGAGGCGTGCCAGCAGTGCTCGAAATATGTCGTGAGTCGGAGGGTCTTCGAAGATGATCGAGCCGGGCGGCATCTCGACGTCGTTCTTGACGAGCTCGAGCACGGTTCCGCGCGCCGAGCTGTAGGTGCGCCAGTCCTTGAGGCCCTCCTCGACGTCCGAGAAGCGGCTCAGCGCATAGAAGTCGTACTTCTCGTTGTAGTAGAGCGGCGCCTCGTCCCGCATCCGCTGCCAGATCGGATACGGATTCGTATCGATCTCGAAGTCGTAGGGGTCGTAGTAGAGGTCGGACTGGAAGGTGGACGCGCTCACGCTCGGGCTCCTGGCGGTCGGATAGCACAGCCGTTCGTCTTCGTGCCGCCCTGCGGCGAGGTACGCTCCGGGGATGTTCGCGAATCCTCACGCCTCGGCCATCTCGATTCGCGAGGGAGAGGACTCGCCATGAGCAATGCCACCGCGGATGTCTGGACCGTGATGTCGACGGCCCGAACGATCCGGCGCTACACGGATCGGCCGGTGGACGACGAGACGCTGGCTCGCTGTCTGCTCGCGGCGAAGTGGGCGCCGTCCGGGGCCAACGCCCAGGAACGCCGATTCGTCGTCCTGCGCTCTGCGGAGTGTCGTGCCGTCGTCGCGCGGGCGGCCCAGGAGGCACTCAAGATGATCGAGCTCGCGTACAGCATGACGCGGCCAGCCGACGACGATGACAGCCAGCGCGCTCGAACCTATCGGGCGACGTATGAGCTGCACGACCGGGCCGGCGATCTCACTTCGGTGCTGTTCGCGCAGAAGAAGCTCCCCCACACTCCGGATCTGTTGCTCGGCGGCTCGATCTTTCCGGCTGTCGAGAATTTCCTGCTGGCGGCGCGGGCCCAGGGACTCGGGGCCTGTCTCACGAGCTGGGCGTCCTATGGCGGCGAGGCCCTCATCCGCGAGGCGGTCGGCGTTCCGGAAGATTGGCTGATCGTGGCTCACGTGGTCGTCGGGTGGCCGCGCGGGAAGCACGGTCCGCTTCGTCGGCATCCGCTCGAGAGAAGCGTCTACCTCGATCGGTGGCAGGCAAAGGCGACTGAGATCGTTCGCCGCGTCGAGGGCGACGAGCGCGGTACCTGAGCCATCCGCCAGCGTGCGGCGTTGCTCGTTCTCGTCGCCCGCCACTCGAGACCGACTCGGCTGAGGATGCGCGCGCCGGCTCGATTTCAGCGCTTGTCCTTGTAGACCTTCCCGTCCTTCATGACGAAGGCCACTCGTTGGGTGGCGGTGATGTCCTCGAGCGGATTGCCCGGAACGCCGACGATGTCGGCGAGCATGCCCGGCGCGATCCTTCCGAGCTCGGGCGCGTCGATCAGCTCGGCGCTCACCGTCGTCGCAGCCCGAATCGCCTCGAGTGGGGTCATGCCGCGCTTGACGAGGACGACGAGCTCCTCGGCATTTCGGCCGTGGAAGATCGCAGGGGCATCGCTGCCACATGCGATCTTGACGCCGGCCTCGATCGCGCGGCTGAGCGATTCCCGAGCTTCGGGGAAGATCTCCGAGGCCTTCTTCTGGAGCGCTTTCGGGTGCTGCGACACGTCCCAGTTCTCGGCCAGCGCGTTCGTCGATACCAGGAACGTATCCGTGTCGACCATCCGCTGGATCGTGTCCTTGGTGATCATGAAGCCGTGCTCGATGCAGTCGATACCGGCGTCGAGGGCGGCGTTCACGGCCGTGTCTCCGTGGCAATGTGTCGCGACCTTGAGACCTCGTCGATGCGCCTCGTCCGTGCACGCCTCGAGCTCTTCGAGCGAATATTGTTGGGCGCCGGCGGGTCCGGTCTCCGACAGCACACCGCCCGACGCGCAGATCTTGATCAGCTTCGCGCCGTGCTTGATCTGGTAGCGAACGGCCTTGCGAATCTCGTCGACGCCGTCCGCGATCCCCTCCTCGATGCTGAGTGGCATCATGTTCGGTGCGAGGTGGGACTGGGCGCTCGGGTCGAGGTGACCTCCTGTCGTCGTGATGGCATGTCCAGCCGGCACGACGCGTGGACCTTCGACCCAGCCCCGGTCGATCGCTTCCGCCAGTGCGACGTCGAGCAGATAGCCCCCCGTCTTCACGAAGAGACCCAGATTGCGAACGGTGGTGAAGCCAGCGCGGAGCGTACGCATCCCGTTCGTGACGGCTCGGAGCGTCATCTTGATGGGATCGACGCGGACGGGATCCATCAAGCCGGCTCCCGGACCGCCGAGCACGAGATCGACCTCCATGTCCATCAGCCCAGGGATCAGCGTGAGGTCCGGCAGCTCGATCAGCTCGTCCGCGTCGCGCGCGGCAGCGCGATCCGTCGTCACTTCCGTAATGCGGTTGGCCTCGATCCGTACGTATCCGAATTCCAGGATTTCGCCCGTGTCGACGTCGAGGACGCCGCGGGCGTGGAGGACCTTGGTGGAGGCTTCGGGCGACATTCGGAATCCTTTCGCGGGGCCGAATCGATGGCGTCTTCGACGACGGACCTTAGCGTGACCCGCTTGCGGCATGCGACCGACGTCGGCAGCATGATGCGACGTCCTCGGATTCGCGCGGGCGAATGGGAGAGACGCATGCGGATCGGCCTCTACGTCGGGAGTCGCCGAGGTCCCTCGCTCGACCGTCTGATCGAGGGATTCGTCGAGGCGGAGCGGCTCGGGTTCGCAACCGCCTGGGTCGGTCAGACCAACGAGAGCGACGCGCTCACGTTGCTCGCCCTGGCGGGTCGCGCGACGGAGACGATCGAGCTCGGCAGCTGGGTCGTTCCGGTGTTCTCACGCCATCCCGTTGCGCTCGCACAGGCGGCACGCACGACACAGCTGGCGTGTTCGGGGCGTCTCTTGTTAGGCATCGGAGTGAGCCATCGCGCCGTCGTCGAGAATCAGTTGGGCCTCGACTACGACCGACCGCGGGCGCGCATGGCGGAGCTCCTCCAGGTGCTACCCGACCTGCTCCTGGGCGAGCGCGTGGAATACCGCGGCGCGACACTGCGCATCGCCGGCCAGCTCGACGGCGAGCCGGTACCCCGGCTGCCGATCTTCCTGGCCGCGCTCGGCCCGCGAATGCTCGAGCTCGCCGGGGCTCGGGCCGACGGCGTCGCGATCTGGCTCGGCGGGCGTGGCTTCGTCGAGGACTTCGCGCGCGCGCGCGTCGACGCGGGAGCCCGGCTGGCAGGGCGGTCTCGACCGCGCCTGGCCGTGGGGCTTCCGATCGCCGTCACACGAGCGGTCGACGCACTCGCTTCGATCGAGCGCTTCCTCGGGCCGAGCGTGCGACTACCCGCCTATCGTCAGGTGATCGCACGGCAGGGTACGAAGTGCGTCGGTGACGTCGCGATCGTCGGAGACGAGGATACCGTTGTGCGTCACCTCGACGATCTGGCCGACGCCGGTGTCACCGACTTCAATGCGATCCTGACGCCGATCGAGGGCGACGCGGGCGCGATCGAGCGGACGCGTGCGCTGCTCGCCGACCGCGCGCGGACGCGCGACGCCGGTTCGCCAGCGACGCTCGCCTGACGGCTGATCACCTGGCGCCAGCTCGTCCCTCGTCGGGCTAGGCGTCGGTTTCGTCGTAGATGTGCGTCTTGGAATCGCAGCCTCGACGCGCCGAGTACGGGTTTCGCATCCACGCGAGATCAGCGATCGTGTCGACGGTATACACGAGCGGGGTTGCCGACGTCCCGCAGGCGGAGGACGCATGGCAGACGAATCGCAATCGTCGGAAGCAGGCCTCGACACGCGCGATGTCGATCGCTGGGTCGGCGTACCCCTCGGTGGCGGCCAGATGAAGGATCCGGTCGCGACGAACGACGTACGCCGATGGGTACAGAGCTGTCAAAATCCGAATCCGCTCTTCTTCGACGAGGTGTACGCCGCGGAGAGTCGGTTCGGCGAGATCGTCGCGCCCCATTCCTTCGCCGTCTGCACCGACGACAGTCACGGCGCGGCACCTGCGATCCAGGGGACGATTCCCGGCCAGCACATGCTCTTTGGCGGCGACGAATGGTGGTTCTTCGGACCGCGGATCCGGCCCGGGGACCGGATCCGCCAGGAGCGCATGCTCTTCGACTATCGCGTCACCCAGACCAAGTTCGCCGGGCCGACGATGTTCTCCCGCGGAGACACCACCTACATCAAGCAGACGGGCGAGGTCGTCTGCAAGCAGCGCTCGACCTCGATCCGCTACCTTGCGGAGAAGGCGCGGGAGCGGCGCGCCTTCATGGACGTACCCGAGCACGAGTGGTCCGACGCGGAGCTGGCCGAGATCCAGGAGCGAAAGTTCGAGTACTTCGCGACCTTTCTCGATCTGGCGCACGAGAAGCGCCTCTTCGTGAAGCAGGGTGACGCGCTTCCGAATCGCCCAATCGGTCCGCACACGACGGCGACCTTCGCGACGGAATGGCGCGGATTCATGATGTCGATCTGGGGCGCGTTCGAGAAGTCCGGACCGACATCGCTCCGGCAGGCCGGTTGGATCCCGGAGATGAACCGCGACGAGGAGGCCGGCAAGATCGATCCGACGCTCGCCGACGGTCTCTACAGCGGCGCCTCGCGAGGTCACGTTCACAAGCGTTACGCCGAGCTGATCGGAATGCCGCGCGGCTATGGCTATGGGGCGACGATGGGCGCGTGGATCCTCGACTACCTCTCGAACTGGGCTGGAGAGTGGAGCGAGATCACCCACAGCAAGATGGACTATCGATCTCCGGCCCTGGTCGGGGACATGACCTATCTGGACGGTGAGGTGACCGAGACCGGCTACGACCCCGAGACGGGCACGCCGATGTGCTCGGTACACGTCGTGATGACCAATCAGCGCGACGAGGTGATGGCGAGCGGGGACGCCGAGATCCGCCTCCCGGAGCCGGACTGAGGCACGGATGGGTGGGGCGGTTGGGCAGGGGGGCGACGTCGCGCCGAGCGAGCTCCGCCTGGCCCTCGCGCCGACGGACCCGCATCGGCTCACGCTCCCATGCTTCATCGAGGAGGTGGCCGAGCGGCACGGCGATCGTGTCGCGGTCGTCTCCGCGGAGCGTGCAATGACCTACCGAGCGCTCGCGGAAGAGTCGGAGCGGGTGGCACGATCGTTGCGCACGCTGGGCATCATGCAGGGCGATCGAGTGGCCTTGCTGCTGGCGAATCGGCCCGAGTGGGTGAGCGCCTTCTTCGGGGCGGCGCGATTGGGTGTGATCGTCGTGCCGGTGGACACCTTCGCCTCGCCCGATGAGCGGGACTTCGTACTCCGACATTCGGGGGTGCGGCTGTTGCTGATGCAACGCGATCTCGCGGGACGCGACTTCGTGGCCGAGCTCTCGGGCAATCATCCTGAGCTCGTCGGCTCGTCGATGGCTGGTGGGATCGGGCTCGCGGGCTTGCCCGCGCTACGCAGCATCGTTTGTCTCGACGGGGATGAGCTGCCCGCGTCGATCGAGGACTGGCCATCTTGGCTCGCGCGTGGCGACGGCCATTGCGAGCCGCGCGCCAACGCGGTCGGTCCGGAAGATCCCGCGCTCCTCATCTACACGTCCGGCACGACGGATCGGCCGAAGGGCGTCCTTCATGCCCAGCGGGCTCCAGTGATCCAGAGCTGGCGCTTCGCAGAGATGATGGCGCTCAACACCGACGATGTCGTCGCCACGGCGCAGCCCTTCTTCTGGACCGCGGGGATCTGCATGTCCCTCGGCGCGACGCTCGCGGCGGGCGCGTGCCTGCACGTTCGCGAGCGCTTCGAGTCGGCTGCGATGCTCGAGACGATCGAGCGCCATGGTGTGACGACGCTTCATGCCTGGCCCCACCTGCAGAAGGCGATGGCGGAGGATCCGTCGGCGCGCAGCCGCGATCTCTCCACGCTCGTCCACGTAGAGTTCGACTCGCCGCTCGCCCCGCTCGTCGGTCTCGACGCGGATCGCTGGGGAATCTATTCCGCCTACGGTCTGTCGGAGACTTTCACTCTGGCGACGGGCCACCCGTCCTGGGTCCCGTCCGCGGATCGCCGGGGCAACCACGGCCCGCCGCTCTCGGGCATGGCCGTGCGGATCGTCGACACGGAGACGGGTGAACCGAAGGCCGACGGCGAGTGGGGTGAGATCGCCGTGCGAGGCGCGACCCTCATGCTCGGCTATTGGCAGGTTCCGATCGAATACACCCTCGACGCCGATGGGTACTTCCATACGGGTGATCGTGGGCGTTTCGACGAGCGGGGCTGGCTCCATTGGAGCGGACGGCTCTCGGGGCTGATCAAGACTGCCGGCGCGAACGTCTCGCCGCTCGAGGTCGAGCGTGTCGCGGCCGCGCAGCCCGGGGTTCGAGCCGCGGTAGCGGTCGGCGCGCCCCATCCGACGCTCGGCGAGGCGATCGTGCTCTGTATCGTGCCGACCGCGGCGCATGCGCTCGACGTCGACGCGATACGTGTGGCGCTGCGAGCCGGGCTCGCGCGCTACAAGGTGCCACGGCACGTCGTCGTGATCGCCGAAGAGGACGTGCCGACGACCAGCAACCAGAAGTTGCGCGCAGATTCACTTCGCGACATCGTCCTGGCGCGGATGGCAGCCGAAGGCGTCGAGATCGAGGGAACCGTCTACGGAGACCGCTAGCTTGCGCCGACGCGCCCGTTCCGGCGTGTGCGTCGCGGCTCATCCGGTCGATCGCAGCTCGAGAGGCGAATGAAGTTCTCCATCACCTATCCGCTGGTCAGGCATCCCTACGACCCCGAGTTTCTCGAGAAAGCGAACCTGGTCCGTTTCGCGCGGGCCGCCGAGGCTGCCGGATTCGATGCTCTGGGCTTCACCGATCATCCCGCGCCCTCGCAGAAATGGCTCGACGGCGGCGGGCACGACGCGCTCGATCCCTTCGCAGCGCTGGCCTTCTGCGCAGCCGTGACGGACCGGATCCAGCTGATGCCGCACATCGTCGTTCTGCCCTATCGCAATCCGTTCGCGCTCGCGAAGGCGATCGCGACGGTCGATGTCCTGTCGGGCGGCCGATTCATACTCGGGACGGCCGCCGGCTATCTGCGCTCCGAGTACTCGGCGCTGGGAGTCGACTTCGCCGAACGCAACGTGCTCTTCGACGAGGCACTCGAGGTGTTGGACGCAGTCTGGACCGGCGACTCCGTGCACTACGAGGGCAGCCGATTCACGGCCCGTGGTGTGACGGCGAACCCGAAGCCGGCCCGCAAGCCGCGCCCACCGATCTGGATCGGCGGCAACAGTCGGCTCGCACGGCGGCGTGCGGCGACCCTGGCGGATGGTTGGATTCCCTTCCACGCCCCTGCGATGCTCGCCCGTACGGCAAAGACACCGATCCTCGAGACTCGCGACCAGCTGGCGGCCTATCTCGACGAGTTCTGGTCGCAGGTCGAGGCGGCCGGGCGGGATCGCTCCCGCATCGACGTCCACTATCAGAACGATCGGGGCGGCACGCCCGGGCGGCCGGACTTCCAGCCCGACGACTACCTGGAAGGGCTGCCCGCGCTGGCGGCGCTCGGCGTGACCTGGTGTGGCGTCCCGATTCCCGGCGACTCCGTGGCTGCCGCGATCGATGCGGTTGCTGCCTTCGGCGAAACGGTGATCGCGAAGGTGCCCTCGCGAATCTGACGTGGGCGTTGCTAGGCGGCGGCAGTGCTCTCGCGTGGCTCGAGGCAGGCGCCGATCGCTTCGTCCACGAGCGCGCGGGGTTCGTGCTGCAGCAGCGCGCTGACGTGGCCACCACGCGTCCAGGCGATCC
The DNA here is from genome assembly GCA_965223565.1 of Myxococcota bacterium. Classification (GTDB taxonomy): domain Bacteria; phylum Myxococcota_A; class UBA9160; order UBA9160; family UBA4427; genus UBA4427. Next base: position 1,199,170 of record CBDCWV010000018.1, read on the forward strand.
GGGGGCGGTCCCAGTGACGCCAGAGACGCCGGACCTGCTCGACCGGCACGAAATGGTCGCCCGTTGCGGCGAAGATGAATCGACGCTCGTACGCGAGACGCGGCTCCATCGCGAGCGGCGAGACGACGCGATGGAGTGCGCGGTTGCGTTCGGGCGTGAATCCCGCTTCGCGATAGCGATCCTTCGCGAGCTCGTTCGAGAGCCGTTCGTCGGTCGAAATCAGGTCGCTCGGTGGCACGCCTGCGATCGCGCCGTCAAGGCCGTCCTCGATCCCCGCGAGCAACGCCGTCGTGTAGCCGCCAAGGGAGATGCCGACGACCGCGACCGGCTCGTCGTCATGCTTCCGCACCCAGCGGACGAGCCGTCGCAGGTCCCAGATCGCCTGAGATTCAGCGTGGACGAAGTCCATCGGGGAGAGCTTCATGTACTCCAGTCCGCTGAATCGGGTCGGCGAACGCGGTCCATGGACCGGCAAGGCCAGGAAGGCGAGGTTGAGTCCCCGCGCTTCGTAGAGCTCGCGTGCCCGGAAGGCCCCGAAGTCGCGATCGGGCGTGCCCATGCCGAAGCCGTGTACGCATACGAGCCACGGGCGCGGCGTCGGATGTCGCAGCACCCAGTAATGCGCAGTGCGATTCTCCCGATGGGCAAGCCAGCGCTCGCGGCCCGGCAGCTCGGGCTCTGGCTCGTGGCCGCTCTCGACGCGCAGATGGTCGCAGTCGAGTCCTGCGACGCGGATTCGCGTCGCTTCGGCGCGCTCGATTTCGGGTGGATCGGAATGGAAGCGCGTCGGGCTCTCCAGCCAGCCGCGATCCTCGTAGAGCGCATACGCTGCCGCGGCCTCGGCGACCGCCGCTCGCAACGCATCGTCGGTCGGGGGTGAAGTGACCGAATTCAGAACGCTCATGAAGACGTCATCGAGGGCGACGCGCGCGGCGTACGCCACGTCGGGTGGCGGCGAGGGGACGTCCTCTATGGCGGGCTCCTGTTCAATCGAGAGCCACCCCGAGGCCACGAAGCAGAGCCCTCCCACGGCGAACGCGCCGACGCCGAGGGTCGGTCCGCCGGTTGCGGCGAGCGGAAGCGAAGCGAGCAGGGTGATCGCCGCGCCGAGCGCGGTGTGCGCGGCTGCGCTCCGGTCGGGGGCGAGCAGCGATCTTCCGCCTCCGGCTACGAGCATCGCGATCGGCAGCGCGGCGAGCGCGAGGCAGGCGAGGCCCGCATGCGCCGCGAGCGCCGCCAAGGCAAGTCCGCAGACGACCGGCAGCCAGGCGCTCGGGCGACGAAACGGTCTCATCGGCGCGCCGCCTCCTGCGCTGCCCCCTCGATCAGTCCCGTTTTACGAAGTGCGTCCGCCACGAACTCGCGGGCTTCGCGCTTCCAGATGCCGAGGACATGGCCGCCTGCGATCCAACGAATTTCGGGCTGGCCCCAGCGGCGCCAGAGCGCTCGGGCCTGCGGCGGGCGCGTGAGGTGGTCGCCCGTACAGGCGAAGATGTAGCGCCGATCGGGTGCGAGACGGGGCTCGTACGCGAGCGGCGAGACTACATGCAGCACCTGCCGCACGAGATGCCAGTCGATTCCGGTATCCGGCGAGTGACCGTATGCGCGCATCACCAGAGGCTCGTTGTCCTTCGAGAGCGTGGGGAAGTCGACCGCAGGAATACCCGCGATCACACAGTCGAGGCCCTCCTCGAGACCGGCCAGCAGAGAGGTCGTATAGCCCCCGAGTGAGATGCCGTAGACGCCGATCCCGGTCGCGTCGCGCTCCCTGCGGAGCCATCCGATCAGACGCCGGACGTCCCAGACGGCCTGGGCGAAGATGTGCACCGCGTTGAGATAGTCGGCCGCGACCATCTCCCCGCCGCTGATGCGCCCGCCCGCGCGCGGGCCGTGAAGCGGCAGCACGGCGAAGGCGACATTGAGTCCGAGCTCCTCGTGTAGCCATCGAGCGCCGAAGCCCGAGAAGTTCACTCGGGCGTCGCCCATCCCGAAGCCGTGGATGCACACGATCCAGGGTCGAGGACCGCCTTCGTGCTCGAGCAGGTACGCATGGGCGGTGCGATTGGACTCGAAGGCCAGCCAGCGCGCCGCACCCGGATCGTCCGGATCCGCCGAATAGCCGCTCTCGAAGCGCATGTGGTCGTAGTCGATCGCGCTCCTACCGTAGCCGAGACGCTCCGGCGAGAGCCCGGGATCGACCAGTGGCGGCGGTCGTCGATGGAAGCTCGTGGGATCGTCCAGCCAGCCGCGCTCCGCGTAGAGCGCGGCTGCGGTGGCGAGCTCCGCGCGGTAACGCCGGATCGTTTGGGGCTGTGGCGCGCCGAGGAGGACGTTCATCCAGAGCGTGAACGTTCGGTCGAGTGAAGCCTCGATCAAGGCGAGTGGCGAAGGGGCGACCGGCGGGACGTCGGTGAATCGAGAGACGCCTCGAACGGCATCCCAGGTCTCACGCAGGAAGCCTCCGACCTGCACCGCGGGAATCGTCAGGAGGCCCGTCAGGGCGTCGTTCGGCACGGCGACTCCGTCGTCGAAGGAAGGGGGAGCATGAAGGAACCTCTGCGGCAGGTTGGCACGCTCAGTCGCCCGCCGCCTTCACCAGCTCCTGGATCGAGTCCCGCAGACAGTCTCGATAGAGATCCGAGTCGTCGAGCAGCGACGGGCAGGCCGTGAAGGTAAAAACGACGCGGCCCGCATAGCTGTGGACGCTATTCAAGACGCCCGCGCCATCGGTCAGCGGAGGACAGCCCGTCGTGTGCACGCAACGTGCCCCGAGCAGGTAGTAGGGCGCCGGGGGACCGGGCACGTTGGTGAGCATCGTATTGATCGGCGGGGCCATGTCGCCGATCCGCGTCGCGACCAGCGGCACCGCGCGGGCGGTGATGCCGAGCAGGGCGCCCGGCAGATTGTCGACCACCTCGAGCAGGAGGGGCATCACGACGCCCTCTTGCGCGGCCTTCTTGTGCTGGGTCTGCGCGGTGATCGCCACGAGACGCGCGATCGGATCAGCGAGGTCCGTGAAGAGAGAGGCACGCATCAACGAGAGCTGGTTGCCTCCGGCCTTCGCCTGCTCCGGCGTTCGCGTCGAGATCGGGACGATCGCGATGAGCGATCGCTCCGGGAGCTCTCTGCGGACCTCGAGGTAGCGGCGGAGGCCGCCGCCGAGGATCGCGAGACAAACGTCGTTGATCGTCGCGCCGGGGACTGCCCGGCGTGCGCGTTTCAGGTCTTCGAGCTCGCATCCGACGTCGTCCCAGACCCGCTGCGACGTGATCGGCCCGTTCAGCCTGATCTTCGGAGCCTCGAGCGAATCGTCGTCGTCATCGCCGCGCAGGTCCTCGAAGGCTTCGCGGAGCAGGGTGGGTGCATTCTGGAGCGCGAGGCGTGCGATCGCGGCCGGTCGTGTGATCGCGTGGACCCCCGCGCGGCGCAGGAGCTTCCGCGTGTCCGGCACCCGTTCGGGCTTCCAGCGATCGATGTGCTTCGCGGGTACGTCGTTGGGACTCGTCTGGTGGATGGCGTTGACGAGCTCGACGCCCGCCATGCCGTCGATCGCTCCGTGGTGAACCTTCAGGACCGTCGCGAAGCAGCCCTTCGGAAAGGTCTCGATCGCGTCGAGCCCCTCGATCACCGTCATCTCCCAGGGTGGTCGGCTCAGGTCGAGCGGACGCGACACGAGTCGTGCGACTTGTCTTCGAAACTGGCTCCAGTCGCCCGGGGCCGGCAGTGCGAGATGGCGCATGTGGTACTGGAGGTCGAAATCCGCGTCTTCGATCCAGTAGGGGTAGTCGAGGTCGAAGGGCACGCGTAAGAGTCGGCGCCGGAAGGACGGAGCGACGGGAAGGCTCGTCTGGATCGCATCGACGATGTCATCGAAGGAGGGCGGATCGCCCGGGCACGTCGAGGGGTCGAAGACGTTGACCATACTGACGTGGAAGGGCGTGCGGGGCGACTCCATGAAGATCATCGCCGCGTCGATCGGGCTGAGCTGCTTCATGGGCTCTCCCAGGCCGAGGGCTTGTCCGCCGATTCGGAATCCCCGCCCGCTCCCAAGGCATCTCGCAGCGTAGCAAGCGGGCCGCAAGCGGCGTCGTCGGTCCCGCCTGCGGCTCTCCTGCACCCCGGCCGCTCTCGTGGGCGAACGGCTCGGCGCCGCGCACTCGGGCGGGCGTGGCTGCGACGGCCGCATAGCGCGATCCGCGCTGCAGGCACTGCTCGATACGGCATCGATACTGGCTTGCAGCCGCGGTCCCGAGAACGGTATTCTCGAAATCTGCGATGCGTGCTTTCGACGCGTATCCGCCCGTCCAGGAGCCCCCCGGCATGCCGATCCGCGCCCACGAGCTGATCCTGATCAGCGTCGATGATCACGTCATCGAACCGCCGAACCTCTTCGATGCCCATCTACCCGAGCGCTACAAGGCGGACGCGCCGCGGATCGTCCGGCGCGCCGACGGCGCCGACGTGTGGCGCTTCCGCGATGTCGAGATTCTGAACGTCGCACTGAATGCCGTCGCCGGCCGGCCCAAGGACGAGTACGGCGTCGAGCCGACGAGCCTCGAGCAGGTGCGGCCGGGCTGCTACCAGGTCGACGAACGCGTCAAGGACATGAGCGCCGGGGGCATGCTGGCGTCGATGAACTTCCCGTCCTTTCCGGGCTTCGCCGCCCGGCTCTTCGCGATCGAGGACGAGGACTTCGGGCTCGCGCTGGTTCGGGCCTACAACGATTGGCATATCGACGAATGGTGTGCGGCGCATCCCGGTCGCTTCATCCCGATGGCCCTGCCCGTGATCTGGGATGCGGAGAAATGTGCCGCGGAGGTCCGGCGCGTGGCCGACAAGGGCTGCCACTCCCTCACCTTCAGCGAGAACCCGGCCGCGCTCGGCTACCCGAGCTTCCACGATTCGTATTGGGATCCGCTCTGGAAGGCGGTCTGCGATACCGGGACGGTCGTCTCCGTGCACATCGGGTCCTCGGGGCAGCTGGTCTTCCCTGCGCCCGACTCCCCGCCCGACGTGATGATCACGTTGCAGCCGGTGAACATCATGTCCGCTGCGGCCGACATCCTGTGGTCCCGGGTCCTGAAGGAGTTTCCGGCGATCCGCTTCGCGCTCTCCGAAGGCGGGACGGGCTGGATCCCCTATTTTCTCGAGCGAATCGACCGCACGTACGAGATGCACAGCGGCTGGACGGGACAGAATTTCGGGGGTCGGCTCCCGAGCGAGGTCTTTCGGGAACATTTCCTCACATGCTTCATCTCGGACGCGGCGGGTGTGCGTTTCCGCGAGGAGATCGGCGTCGACAATATCTGCTGGGAGTGCGACTACCCGCATAGCGACTCGCTCTGGCCGAACGCCCCCGAGGAGCTCGCGCGGGTACTGACGGAAGCGGATGTCTCGGACGCAGACATCCGCAAGATGACGCACGAGAACGCGATGCGTTGGTTCTCGTTCGATCCCTTCGCCCACGTCCCGAAGGAGAAGGCGACCGCTGGAGCGCTTCGCGAGCAGGTCGTCGACCACGACGTCAGCATCCGCGCCCAGGGCGTGCGTGGCAGGAAGATGACCCTCGAAGAGACCAAGGCTCGCTTCGACCGCATGGGCGGCAAAGAGGCGCCCGGGACCGGCGCGCAGCCGATCGAGTCCTGAGACCGGAATCGAGACGACGTCCCCGCGTGATCGATCCGTCGTGGTCGGAGCGTGACAGGAGGAGAGTCCGAGCATGGAGCTGGCAGACAAGGGCGTCGTCGTCGTGGGCGGCGCGTCGGGGATGGCGCGCGCGACGGCGGAGCGGATGGCGGGGATGGGCGCGCAGGTCGCGATCCTCGATCTTCCGAGCTCGGCCGGTGAGCAGGTGGCGAAGGAGATCGGCGGTGATGCGATCTTCCGTGCCGCCGATATCACGGACTACGCGGCCGTCGAGCAGACGCTCTCCGAGGTCGCGGACACGCTCGGGTCGATCCACGTCGGGGTGAACGTCGCGGGCGGAGGAATCGCGGCCCGCACGCTCTCGAAGAACGGACCCCACCCGATCGAGGACTTCCAGCGCGTCGTCGAGCTCAATCTCGTCGCGACCTTCAATCTTCTGCGGCTGCAAGCGGATATCATGAGCCGTAACGAGCCGAACGAGGACGACGAGCGTGGTGTCGTGATCAACACGGCCTCGATTGCGGCGTTCGAGGGCCAGATCGGCCAGGTTGCCTACAGCGCGGCCAAGAGTGGCATCGTCGGCATGACGTTCACGGCCGCACGCGATCTCGGCAGGCAGGGGATTCGCGTGATGTCGATCGCGCCGAGCCTCTTCGATACGGGTCTCACGAGTGGCGTCCCGGAAGAGATGAAGTCGATGCTCACGGCGGGCGCGGCCTTCCCGTCGCGGATGGGAAAGCCCGACGAGTACGCGCGACTCGCCGTCTCGATCGTCGAGAACCCGATGTTGAACGGATTCACGATCCGTCTCGATGGCGGGCAGCGTTTCCAGCCGAAGTAGTCGCGATTCTCCAGTCGTGGGCGGCGCGTTCGCGAAGGAAGCCACGACACCATCCCTACCCAACAGGGGAGTTCATGATCGATATCGATTCCTTCCGCTACGACGGGAAACGCGCCCTCGTGGTCGGCGGCGCGACCGGTATGGGGGCGGCGGCGGCGCGCGGCGTCCAGGCTCTGGGCGGATCCGCGGTCGTTCTCGACTACGCAGATGTCGACTTCGACGTCGAGGCGAAGATCGAGGTCGACCTGCGCGATGTCGCCGCGATCGATGCGGCGCTCGAGGCGGCGGGCGGCTCCTTCGACGCGGTGTTCTCCGCCGCAGGCGTAGCCGACGGGACGCCCGGTGTGATGCGAATCAACTTCATCGCCCATCGCCACATCATCGAGCGTCTCGTCGAGAGCGGTCGTCTGGCCTCGGGAAGCGCGATCTGCGCGATCTCGTCCGTGGGTGGCCTGTCCTGGGAGCGCCAGATCCCGCTGCTCATGGAGCTCCTCTCGACCGCGGACTACGGGGCCGCCGAAAAATGGGTACGAGAGCACGAGGGAACCGACAGCTATGCGTTCAGCAAGCAGGTCATGAACTGCTATGTGGCGCGGCAGGCCTATCCGATGATGGCCCGGGGCATACGGATCAACGCCGTCTGCCCGGGCCCGACGGACACGCCGCTCGCGCGGGCGAACGAGGCCACCTGGCTCGGATTCGCCAATGACTATCGGGAGGCGACCGGTGCCCGGGTTCTCACGCCCGACGACATCGCCAAGACGATGCTCTTCCTGAATAGCGCAGCGGCGACGGGCGTCAGTGGCGTGAACCTGCTCGTCGACCGTGGCCACATCATGTCCTCGATGGTCGGCTCCTTCGAGACCGGACAGGGGCTCGTCAACATCCTGCTCGGTCGTGGCTAGCAGCCCGAGTCGGAGCGAAAGGAAACCTCGTCGCATGCGACCCCTTCCGGAGCTCACACCCGAGAACGAGTTCTTCTGGACCAGCGGTGCCGACGGGGTGCTGCGCATGCAGCATTGTCGGGCTTGTGAAGCGATCGTCCATCCCCCACAGCCAGAGTGCAGGCGGTGCGGCGGCGAGCTCGAGATCGAGGCGCTCTCGGGTCGCGCGACGGTCGTTGCCGTGAGCGTGAACCATCAGCCGTGGCTGCCCGACCTCGAGACACCCTATGCCCTCGTATTGGTCGCGCTCGACGAGGATCCGCTCGTCCGCCTGACCTCGCTGATCGTCGAAGCTGCCGTGGAAGACGTGCATATCGGACAGCGGGTCGAGGTGCGATTCGAACCACACGAGGACGTGTGGCTGCCGGTCTTCGCCCCGACCGGCGAGCCCGACGACGAGCGCGAGGCCTGGCCCGAACCGCCGAACGCGCCGGTGCCGGCACGTCCGGCGGGCGACAAGTTCGAGTCCCGCGTGGCGCTCACCGGAATCGGCATGTCGGACGTCGGTCGCCGCCTCGGCGTCCATCCGTTGTCGCTCACGATCGCGGCCTGCCGTGAGGCGGTCGAAGACGCGGGGCTCACGCTCGCAGAGATCGACGGACTCGCCACCTATCCCGGTGGCGCCCTCGGCGGCAGCGGAATGACCGAAGGTGGCGTCCCCGCCGTGATCGAGGCGCTCGACATCCGACCGACGTGGTTCAGTGGCGGCATGGAGACACCGGGGCAGGGCGGCTCGATCGTGAACGCGATGCTCGCGGTCGCCGCGGGCCTGTGTCGACACGTGCTCTGCTTTCGCACCGTGTGGGAAGCTACGGCCGCCGCACGCGCGAAACGTGGAACTGGAGGCATCCCCGCGTCACGCCGGGTGGGCGGCGACAACCAGTGGCGGCTTCCGTACGGCGCGATGTCCGCGGCGAACTGGATCGGGCTCCAGGCGAGTCATTACATGCATCGCTTCGGCCTCACGCGCGCGCAGCTGGGCTCGATTCCGCTCGTCGAGCGAGCCCATGCGGCGCAGAATCCGAAAGCAATCTATCGCGACCCGCTCGACCTCGAGGACTACCTCGGTGCGCGTATGATCACGACGCCCTTCGGGCTCTACGACTGCGACGTGCCATGCGACGGCGCCGTCGCCGTCGTGGTATCCGCGGCGGCGACAGCCGCGGATCGTCCGAGGCGGCCGGTGCACGTCGAGGCGGTCGGCACGCAGATCTCGGAGCGATTCTCCTGGGATCAGGGCACGCTTCTGCACGAGCCGATGGTCGCCGGTCCCGCGGCCCATCTCTGGTCACGCACGGACCTGGCGCCGCGCGACGTCGACGTCGCCTGTCTCTACGACGGATTCAGCTTCAATGCGCTCTCCTGGCTGGAGGCCTTGGGATTCTGCAAGATCGGAGAGGGCGGCGAGTTCGTCGACGGCGGCGCGCGAATCACACACGGGGGTGACTTCGTGCTGAATCCGAACGGTGGCCAGCTCTCGGCCGGTCGGCTCCATGGCTACGGCTTCTTCCACGAGGCCGTCGCGCAGCTACGCGGCGAGGCGGGCGAACGGCAGGTCGAAGCCGCCGAGGTCGCGGTCGTCACGACCGGCGGTGGCCATCCCGGGGGCGCCGTGCTCCTCCGGCGCGGATGAAGGTCCGCCGCGGATTGAGGCGGAAGGAGCTCTACGATCGACTCGATTCGACCCACGGCGCGAGGCAACCGCGTCTTCCGGCGACGCCGGGAAAGGACCCCAGATGAAGTACGTGGAATACGTGAACAAGGATCTCGTCGCGACCATCACCCTCGCGCGCGGCGACAAGGCGAACGCCCAGAACGAGCGGCTGCTCGACGAGCTGCACGAGTGCTTTCTCGAGGCAGAGCAGGACGAGACGGTCCGGGTGGTCGTGTTGCGCGCACAGGGCAAGCACTTTTCCGCGGGCCACGATCTCGCGACCGGCGACGAGGACTCCGTCAGCCTCGCCTCGGAAGACGGAAAGATCCACCTCGACACGATGTACAGGTGGGAGGCGCGCAAGTATCTCGGCTACTCGCTCCACTGGCGAAACATTCCGAAGCCGACTATCGCCGCGGTCCAGGGCAAGGCGATCGCCGGCGCGCTCAACCTGCTCTTCCCCATGGATCTGATCGTCGCGTCGGAGGACGCGCTCTTCTCGGACCCGGTCGTGATGATGGCGATCGGCGGCGTCGAGTACCACGGGCACACCTGGGACCTCGGCGCGCGCCGCGCGAAGGACATCCTGTTCACCGGTCGGGCGGTGACGGCCGAGGAGGCGCGCCAGATCGGCTTCGTGCGTGACGTCGTCTCTCGCGACGACCTCTGGGATCACGCCGATGGCCTCGCGCGGGAGATCTCCAGGCGCCACCCCTTCGGACTCGCGCAGGCGAAGCGCGCGGTCAATCAGACGCTCGACGTCCAGGGCTACTACTCCGCGCTGCAGTCGGTATTCGACGTCCACCACACGGGCCATGGCAATGCAATCAGCATCTCCGGCTATCCGATCCTCTCGGATCTCTCGCAGATGAAGAGCGAGCTCAAGAAGGACTGAGTCGTGGCGAGCGAGCGTGTCGTCGTCGTCACGTGAAGCGTCGGCGGCCCGCGATCGCGATTGGTGCGCTGTGTCGTGAGGCAGTCGCTCGTGCGAGGAGACGAATATGTCGAAGGCGCTCTTCGATTGCACCGGCAAAGTTGCGCTCGTGACCGGCGGCAACAGCGGACTCGGACTCGGCTTCGCGATGGGCATCGCGAAGGTGGGCGGCGACGTCGCGATCTGGGCACGCAACGCCGAGAAGAATGCGTTGGCGAAGGCGGCGCTCCTCGAGGCCGGTGCGCGACGCGTGGAGGCCTATCAGGTCGATGTCACCTCGGAGGAGCTGGTCGTCTCGGGCTACGAGAAGCTCCTCGCCGACTTCGGACGGATCGACAGCGTGTTCGCGAACTCGGGCCGAACCTCCAAGAGCCGATCCATCCTCACGCTCGACAGCACGGAGTGGCACGATCTACTGGCGGTGAACATGCACGGCGCGTTCTACACGCTTCGCGAAGGCGCCAAGCGAATGGTCGAGCGTGCGGAGTCCGGTGAGCCCGGCGGCTCGCTCATCTTCTGCGGAAGCCTCGCGATGTTTCACGGCGTCCCCGGAATCGGAAACTACGCCGCCGCGAAAGGAGGAATCGCAGCGGTAGTCCGCAGCATCGCCGTCGAGCTCGGAAAACACGAGATTCGCGCGAATACGATCGCGCCGGGCTACGTCAAGACCGGCTTCATGGAGGGCGTCGATCCGGAGGTGCAGGCCGGCGTCGACGCGCACTTCTCGTCGAAGACTCCCATCCCGCGACCCGGGAGGCCGGAGGATTTCGAAGGAATCGCCGCCTATCTCTGCAGCGACGCGTCACGCTTCCATACGGGCGATACGATCGTGATCGATGGTGGAAGCGTGATCCATCCCTCCTACGCGATGTAACGTCACGAACGCGTCGCGAGTCGCTCGGTGCGGGACACGAGAGGAGTGCGGTCATGCGGGTGTTGAACATCCACGGCGAGAACGACGTCCGGCTCGATACCTACGAGCTCCCCGAGGCCGGTCCGCAGGACGTCGTCGTCAAGATGAAGGCCTGTGGCATCTGCGGGAGCGATCTCTCCTACATCAAGCTGGGCGGGATCATGCGACCGGAGGGCGGTGTCACGCCGATCGGACACGAGGGCGCTGGCGTGGTGCTGCGTGCGGGAGACGAGGTCGACGGCGTCCGCGCCGGTCAGCCGGTCATCATCAACCCCATGCTGACGCCGAGCAACATCGGCAGTGGCGGACCGGAGGGCGCATTCGTCGACGAGCTGCTCGTCCGGAAGGCGGAGCTCGGAACGAACCTGTTGCCGATTCCCGAAGGTGTGCCCTTCGAGGTCGCGGCGATGTGTGAGCCTCTCGCGGTCGCGATGCACGGGGTGAATCGCGCGGAGGTGGCGCCGGGCGACAAGGTCGTGGTCTTCGGGTGTGGCCCGATCGGTCTCGGCATGGTGGTCTGGCTCGTCGACCGCGGAATCGACGACCTCGTCGTGCTCGATCTCGCCGACGAGCGACTCGAACGCGCCAGGGCGCTCGGTGCACGTGCCGCGATCAATCCGGCCAAGCAGGATGTCCGGGCGGAGATCGCCGGGCTTCACGGTGAGACGCGCAACCTGGTGGGCCATCCCGCCGTCCAGACCGACGCCTTCATCGACGCAGCCGGTGCGCCATCGATCATCAGCGACATCATCGGCATGACGAAGACCCACGCACGAGTCGTCGTCACGGCGGTTTACCTGCAGCCGGTCGAGGTCCCCTTCAGCCGCATGCTCACGAGCGAGCCGACCCTCACGACCGCCATGGGATATCCGACGGAGATGCCGGAAGTGGTGGCCGCTATGCCCCGGCTTCGCGACAAGATCGAGTCGATGATCAGCCATCGACTGCCTTTCGACCGGGTGCTCGAGGGACTCGAGGTCGCGCGGACGGCGGCGTCGGCGAAGGTGATGATCGAGTTTCCGGGAGCCTGAGGCGGAGGGGGTACGTACGCGTCCGCCGCGAGCAGTTGACCGGTCGGCGGACTCTCGAGCTGCGGTGTGGTGCGAGACCCGACGGGCGAGACGCGTATGGGCACGGCCTTTCCCCGACCAGGTGTGCGAGTAACATCTTGGTCGGCTTGGCGGAGGCGGTCCATCTACCGCGCGAGCTCCCCGCCGACCCATCGGATACCGGAGCACGACACGATATGAAGCAGCAGAAACGGGGTCGCAAGATTGTGATGACCTCCGCCGAGATCGACCAGTTCCTCCAGTCTGCTCGCACCTGCCGTGTCGCGACGATCGGCCCGGGCGGTACCCCCCACGTCTCGCCACTCTGGTTCGTCTGGGATGGATCGACTCTGTGGTTGAATTCGATCGTCAAGAGCCAGCGTTGGGTCGATATCGAGCGCGATCCCCGGGTCGGGATCGCCGTCGACGAAGGCGATGAATTCTTCGAGCTGCACGGACTCGAAATCACCGGCGTGGCGACCGTCGTCGGCGACGTGCCCCGCACCGCCGCGCCGGACGACGCCGTCGCCGAGGCAGAGCGGCTCTTCGGCGACAAGTATGCTGGCGGCGATTTCCATCCGGACGGGCGGCACGCCTGGCTGCGTGTCGACCCGAAGAAGATCGTGAGCTGGGATTTCAGGAAGATCCCGAAGCCTTGAGGAGGAATCACCCATGACGGTCGATCTCGGCCCCGACCGGCTGCAGCAGACGACCGCTGCCGCAGGAGGAAACACCTCGGAATCGCCGCTGCGGCCCTTCGTCTTCGATCTCGCGTCGACGCCGGGTCGTACGACCGAGGAGCTCCTCGGCGCCTCGGCGGAGGCCGAGGCGCTATTCGATCTGTTCGGACGAGAGCTCGTCACCAAGACGCTCGTCCAGTCCGAAAAGCTCTCTCTCTACCACCACACGGTGCCACCCGGTCAGGCGGTGAAGCCGCATCGACACGGGACGCATCAGGCCACGTTCGTGCTGCGTGGCGAGCTCATCTTTGGGAGCCGACGCGTGGGACCCGGCATGGGATACTTCTCGCCCGACCGGCTCTACGCCTGGCGGGCGGGGGACGAAGGCGCGGAATGGATCGAGGTCCACGCGGGTCCACCCGGCGTCTACACCGATCCGCCCCAAGACGATCGCTCGGACCGGAATACGTCGGGGAGCTGAGCGCGCCTAATAGCTGCGTGGTAGCCCGAGCACCTTCTGGGCGACGAAGTTGAGCGTCATCTCCTGGGAGACGGGCGCGATCCGCATCACGCGAGCCTCGCGGAAATAGCGCTCGACGTCGTGCTCGATCGCGTAGCCCATGCCGCCGAGGGTCTGTACGGCGCGGTCGGCTGCGAAGAAGCTCGCCTCGGCCGCCAGATATTTAGCGGAGTTGGCCGCCTCGGCGCAGTCGTGACCCATGTCGTATTTCCAGGCGGCGAGCTGGGCGAGCTGCCACGCCGCGTTCAGTCGGACGTGTGCCTCGGCAAGGGGGTGGGCGATCGCCTGATTGGAGCCGATCGGTCGTCCGAAGACCTCGCGGTCGGTCGCGTAGCGGACGGCCTTCCGGATCGCCGCGTGGCCGATTCCGATCGCCTCGGAAGCGAGCAGGACGCGTTCGGGGTTGAGTCCGTGTGTGAGATAGCGCCAGCCCTCACCCTCCTCGCCGACGCGCCGCCAACCCTCGACCGGAAGACCGTCGTAGTGGGTCTCGCAGGAGGCCACGGCATTGCGACCCATCTTGGGGATCGGCCGGATATCGACGTATTTCGGATCGAGATCGGCGAGGAAGAGCGAGAGTCCCTTCAAGCTGCCAGGCTCGCCGCTCGTGCGAGCGAGCAACAACACGACCTCGCTCTCGAGCGCCTTCGTCGTCCAGACCTTCTGCCCGTGAATGAGATAGCCGCCCTTGCCGTCGGGCTCCGCGCGGGTCGCGACGCGTGAGGTGTCGGTGCCCGCGTCGACCTCCGTCACGCCGAAGGCGACATGGAGGTCGCCCGCGGCCGCGCGTGGCAGGAAGGCCTGTTTGAGCTCGTCGTTTCCGAAGACGACGACGGGGTTCAAGCCGAAGATCGTGAGGTGGATCGCGCTGCAGCCGTTCATCGCCGCGCCGCTCGCGGCGACCTCCCGAAGGATGATCGAGGCTTCCTGGATGCCCTGGCCCCCGCCGCCATACTCCTCGGGCAGCGCCACGCCGACCCACCCCCCCTCGGCCAGCTGGGTGTAGAAATCCCAGGGAAACGCGTGCTCGGCTTCGCATTTGCGCCAGTAGTCGTCCGGATAGTCCGCGCAGACGGTCTGGATCGCCTCGGCGATCGCTTCGTGGTCGGGGTTCTCGCTGAAATCCATCTCGCTGCTCTCTCGCTGTCGGCTCGATCGCGCCACGGTCGCCGCGCGGCCCGCTCTCGTCGGACGTCGTGCCCGCCGCGAGCGCCGTGGCCAGCCTCCGCTCGCGCATGGCGAGGGCGCCGCAGAGGGAGTAGAAGCGACGCCCGACGCCCGCAATTGTGCCGAGAACGTCGCTCTCCTAGGATGAGATGTCGAGTGCCAGAGGCGGCTCCGCGTGCCGCTCAGGCGATCCTGTGGTGCCTGCCGGGACCCCTGCTGCCGGATCGACGACCTACCGGCCCCAAATGGACCCTCGACGCCCGCGTCGAGCGGCGAGAGGAGCGAGGCTCGATGACGCCCCCCCTGGAAACGCCCGATTTCGAGAAGACCGATTTCTTCACGAGCGATGCCTTCGTGCGGGACCCGTTCGCGTACTACGAGTTCGTCCGCAGCAAGGGGCCGGCCTGGCGAGAGCCCCATCACGGCGTCGTGATGGTGACGGGATACGAAGAGGCGACCGAGGTGCTGCGAGATGCGGAGCGTTATTCGAGCTGCGTATCCGTGAGCGGTCCCTTCCCGGGGTTTCCAGTTCCGCTCGAGGGCGACGACGTGAGCGCGTTGATCGAGAAACATCGTGACGCGCTGCCGATGAGCGAGCAGCTGCCGTGCCTGGATCCGCCGGAGCACCCCAAGCACCGCGCGTTGCTGATGCGTCTGCTCACGCCGAACCGCCTCAAGGAGAACGAGGAGTTCATGTGGCGCCTCGCCGATCGACAGATCGAGGAATTCCTGTCGTCCGGCCGCTGCGAGTTCATCGCCGACTACGCGCAGCCCTTCGCGATGCTCGTAATCGCCGATCTGCTCGGCGTACCCGACGAGGACCGGCCCGACTTCCGAGCCCACCTGACGCGCCGCGGCGGAGCGATCGGTGCCACGAGTGCCAAAGCGATGTCGAGCAATCCGATCGACTATCTCTACTCGCGCTTTAGCGACTATGTCGCCGATCGCCGCGAGCATCCTCGCGACGATGTGCTCACGTCGATGGCCCAGGCGACCTTTCCCGATGGCTCGCTTCCCGAGGTGATCGACGTCGTGCGCGTCGCCGCCAACCTCTTCGCAGCGGGCCAGGAGACGACCGTACGGTTGATCGCGGCGGCCCTCCAGATCCTCGGCGACCGCCCGGAGCTGCAGGATTGGCTGCGCGAGGATCGCGCGCGCGTTCCCAACTTCATCGAGGAAGTCTGCCGCTGCGAGGCGCCCGTGAAGGGGGACTTCCGTCTATCCCGCGTGCCCACCACGATCGGTGGCGTCGAGATTCCGGCCGGGACGACGGTGATGATCCTGATCGGCGCGGCGAACCGCGATCCCGCGCGCTTCGAGCGGCCCCAGGAGTTCGACCCGGAACGAAAGAACGCGCGACATCACATGGCCTTCGGTCTCGGGATCCACAGCTGTCCCGGTGGCCCGCTCGCGCGCACCGAGACCCGCATCAGTCTCGAGCGGATCCTCGACCGAATGGGCGAGATCCGGATCGACGAGTCGCAGCACGGGCCCGCGGGCGCACGTCGCTACGATTACGCGCCGACCTTCATCCTGCGCGGGCTGACGCATCTCCACCTGGAGTTCGCGTCGCGCTAACGCGTCGTCGTGGCCGCGAGGTATTTCGGAAAATCGGGGTCCGGCTCGAGCTCCATCGAGTCGATGAACCGCGCGACCGTGTCGTAACAGCCGACGGTGAAGATCGCGTCGAGGACCTGCTTCGGATCGAGATCGTTCTTGAGCGCCGAGAAGGTCTCCTCGGAGATCCGACCCTCTTCGACCAGCTCATCGACCGATCGGATCAGCGCCGCCTCGATCGGCTCGAGGAAGGGCGCATCGGGACCGAACGCGACACGCGAGATGAACTCGTCGCTCATGCCGATGTCGCGGGCCTGGAACGTGTGCTGCGCCCAGAGCACGTCCGAGCCACGCTTTGCCGCGATCCGCAGGATCAGGATGTGGCGCTGGTGCGCGCTGAGCGTCGTCGCCGTCAGCACATGGGTGTTGAACTCGAAGAAGGCGCTCGCGAGTTCGGGGTGCAGGGCGAGTGTATCCATCACGCCCGGTGCCTGCGGGCGCTCCTTGCTGATCGGGTGGGGATGGCGAGCGGTCTTCGGGAACAGCTTTCGCGTCGCGTCGAGCATCTCTTTCGGCCACTGGTCGCGGGGTAGCGGGGTGAGACGCGGCATCATCGGGGCTCCTTGGGATCGGCGGCGGGGGGCTGCCGCGGACGGTCGGGGAATGCGAACGGCGCCAGTTCGCGCCTTCAGCCGCTGCTCATCACGCGACCACCGTTCACGCCGAGGACCTGGCCGGTCACGAAGCCTGCGTCGTCGCGCGCGAGGAAGGCCACGGCAGAGGCGATGTCCTCGGGCAGACCGAGGCGACGCATCGGTACCATGCGCGAGAGCGTGGCTGCGTCCCCCACCATGCCCTGATCTTCCGCACTGCGAAGGCCGGGCGTGTCGATCACGCTCGGCGGGACGGCATTCACCGTGATGCCCTTGCGTCCCAGATCGACGGCCAGCGAGCGCGTCAGCGCCACGACGCCTCCCTTCGACGCGGCGTAGTGCACCTGCATGGGCGAGCCCGTCTGGGCGCTCGAAGAGGTGATGTTCACTATGCGCCCCCAGCCAGCCTCGATCATGTCGGGCACGATCGCCTGGCAACAGTAGACGGTCCCCTTGAGGTTGACGTCGATCACCCGATCGAGCTCCTCGTCGTCGATCTCGAGGAATCTCTGGAAGGGGGAGATACCGGCATTGTTCACGAGGATCGTCGGCGTACCGAGCGACTCGCGGACCGCCGCGGCCGCCGCGTTCACGCGAGCCCGATTCGAGATGTCTACCTGCTGCGCGAGAGCCCGTCCTCCGCTCGCCTCGATCGATCTGACGGTCTGCTCCGCGCCCTCGAGGTTCACGTCCCAAACGGCGACGGACGCGCCCTCGAGGGCGAGCCGTTCCGCGATCGCGATGCCCATGCCCGAGCCGGCGCCGGTGACGATCGCGGTGCGCCGTTCGCCCCACGCGGGGATGCCTGCCATGCCGTGATTCCTTTCCGTTCGACCGGTTCGGCGAGCCCGTCTGCCATCCGTCGCCTAGCGCTCGCGAAAGCGGTCGATGTTGGCGCGCAGCTCCTTTGTGTCGAAAGATGCCGTCTCCGCCTCCATCGCGAAGTCGATCGTGGCGAGCACCGCCTTCTCGAGGTGGAGATTGAGGGCGCGCTTCGTCGCCTCGACCGCCTGCTGTGGTAGAGCGGCGATTCGCTCTGCGGCCTTCGTGGCCTCGGACAACAAGGCGTCCTCCGCGACAACGTGGTTCGCCAGACCGATCTCCCGGGCGCGCTCGGCCTTGATGCGATCGCCCGTGAACGCGTATTCCTTGGCGAGCAGCAGACTCGTGTGGAGCGGCCAGGTGAGCGGACCCCCGTCGGCCGCGACCAGTCCGACCGCGACGTGTGGATCGGCGAGATAGGCCGACCGAGCCATGTAGACGACGTCGGAGAGCGCGACGACGCTACAGCCGAGACCGACCGCCGGACCGTTCACGGCGGCGACCACGGGCACGCGACAGCGGAGCATGTTCATCACGAGCTCGCGACCCTCGGTGATCGTCGCCGTTCTCAGGGTGCGGTCCTTCGCCATACGGTCGAGCAGGTCGAAGTCGCCGCCGGCCGAGAACGCGCGGCCCTCGCCCGTGACGACCGCGACGCGGGCGCCGGGATCCGCGGAGAGCTGTGGCCAGACCTTGGTCAGGCCGAGGTGCAGATCGTCGTTGACGGCATTCAGGTGTTCGGCGCGACAGAGACGCACGATACGCAGTGGACCGTCGGCGTCGACCTGGACGGAATCGGGAAGATCGTACTTCAACGGGAAACCCTTTCAGTGGAAGATCGAAACGTCCGCGCGTCTACGAGGAATCGGCGAGTCGATCACGGAGCTCGTACTTCACGACCTTACCGGTCGCATTGGTCGGTAGCGCGTCGACGAATTCGAAGTGACGAGGGACCTTGTAGTTGGCCATTTCGGTGCGGCACCACTCGATCAGCTCGGAGGCCTTCGGCGAGGCGCCCGCCGCAGGAACGACGAAGGCCGCCCCGACTTCGCCCATTCGTTCGTCCGGCGCGCCGACGACGGCGACCTGTGAGATCGCGGGATGCCGCAGCAGCATGTTCTCGATCTCGGCGGGATAGACGTTGAAGCCGCCGACGATGAACATGTCCTTGATTCGCCCCACGATCTTCAGGTAACCGTCCGCATCGAATACGCCGAGATCGCCCGTATGAAGCCAGCCATCGGCGTCGATCGCCTCGGCGGTCGCCTCCGGATCGTCGAGGTAGGCGCGCATGACCGTCGGACCCCGCACGACGACCTCGCCGGGCGTGCCGATCGCGGTCTCCCCGCCGTTCTCGCCGATCGTGCGGACTTCGAATCCGGCCCAAGGGACACCGACGGTGGTCGCTACGCGCTCGAAATCGTCGCCGGGGCGGCTGCCCGTGACCGTGCCGGCCTCCGTCAGCCCGTAGCCGATCAGTACGCGCTCGAAGGGCAGGTGTTCGTCGATGCGACGGACCAGCTCGACCGGGACGTCTGCGGCGCCGGTGACGGCGACGCGCAGGCTCGAGATGTCGCGGCGCTCGACGTCTGGGTGTTCGAGCAGTGAGTGGTAGATCGTCGGTGCACCGGGGAGCACCGTGATCCGTTCGCGCTCGATGAGCTCGAGGACATCACCCGCGTCGAAGACTGCCATGGGGTAGATCGTCGCACCGCGCATCAGACAGGCGAGAATGCCGGCCTTGTACCCGAAGATGTGAAAGAAAGGGTTCGCGATCAGATAGCGGTCGCCTTCGCGCAGATCGGCGAAGTCGCACCAGTCGAGGTAGGCGCGCAGCGTCTGCTCGTGGGCCATCACGACACCCTTCGGATTCCCCGTGGTACCCGATGTGAACACGACGTCACACGGATCGTCGGGCCCGATCGAGGCGATTCGCGTCGCGAGGTCTTCGGCGGAGATCTCGCCGGCTCGGGCGTGGTAGGCGTCCCAGGAAAGCGCTTCGCCGTGCGCATCGCCGGAGAGCAGAATGCGATGTGCCAGGTCGGGAAGCTCCTCGCCGCTCTCGGCCAGCAGCGCGGGATAGTCGGTGTCGAGGAAGCCGCGCACTGTGAACAGTGCGCGGGCGCGGCTTCGTTTCAGCAGGTAGGCGGCTTCGCCGCCCTTGAAGCGCGTGTTGATCGGGACGAGAACGCCACCGGCGGAGGTAATCGCGAGCGCGGCGACGATCCATTCGAGGGAGTTCGGCGCCCAGATCGCGACGTGGTCACCGTGCTCCACGCCACCTGCCATCAATGCGCGGGCTGCGACGTCGACGCGGTCGACTAGCTCGGCCCAGTGGATGCGGTCGTCGCCGTCGACGATCGCGATGCCGTTCGCGCGCTCGGCAGCGACGGTTCGAAGCATGGCGGGAATCGATGGCCAGAGGACTTCGCTTCGCATGCCATGCTCCTCGGCGATTCGGCGTTCGATCGAGACGGACCGCTCGTCTTCCCAGACCTCGTCCCGAATTCTTGGCGACTCTGGAAATCACGCTCTCCGAGTTTGCGAACTATATTGCAGTCCAAGTCGCCTGGGCAATACTCCCGGGTCCTCGCCTGCCGCACGATCCGGCCCGAAACGGAGGGACGCTATGTCGGCGCTTCGCCCCGAGAACGACGACCTCGTGGAGATCCACGCGCTCTGCGCGCGATACATGATGTACACGAGCCAGTTCGTCGAGGATCGCTGGCTCGAGGTGTTCACGCCCGACGCAGTCTATACGGCATTCGGTACGCCCTACGGGCTCGATCGATTCCCCGCGCTACTCGCCGCGGCGCCCCGTGGCCAGTTCATCGGCAACATGCCCGTCGTCGAGCTCGACGGCGACCGCGCCACGGGCAAACAGCACTTCATCTTCGTTGCGCAGGCGACCCACGACATGCGGTTGGGTTGGTACAACGACGAATACGTCCGTACGCCGGAAGGCTGGCGTATCCGCCGCCGTTCGACGACGTTCATGCGCAAGAGCGGCGAGTTCGACTCGGGCATTCAGCACGACCCGCTCGCTCAGCAGGCCGACTGATTCATTGCCACTCCGGACGCGATCGGATGCCTAATTCTCCGTCGGAGCCCGAGGCCTCGGTGTCACGACGACCTTCGGGATGTTGGCCGTGGCGCCGCAGGCAAGCACAGCTTCGACGGCTCGCACGAGCTCGGCCACATCGAGCAGAGAGCCCGCAATCAGACCCCGCTGCATCCAGATCGGTGCGAAGCGGCTGGCGAGCGCGGCGTCCCAGTCGGCGCTGAATTGAGTTCCGCTGGCGCCTTCGCCGCCGGCGCAGTCGCCGACCACGATGGTCGTGAAGCCCACGTAGGGATGTTCGGTACGCCACGCTTCGACCAGTCGCTCGAGCGCAGCCTTGGTAACCGCGTAGTTCGCGAGCCCCGGCCAGGGCGCCGTCACGCTGCCCGATACGGAAGAGAGATACGCGGCGACGCCGCCCGAGATCTTCAGGTGGGGGAGGGCCGCGGCAGTGATGATCGAAGCGCCGACGACGTTCGTCTCGAACGAGCGGAGCCAGAGCTCGGGCTCGGTGTCTTCGATCGGGCGCAGCGTGCCCAGACCCGTCGAGTAGACGAGCCCATCGATGCCGCCGAGCCGTGCGGCGGCGTCCCCGATTGCGTCCCGCGCCTCCGCCGCGTCGGTCACGTCGCAGCGGATTGCGACGGCATCGTCTCCGATCTCCCGACACGCGTCGACCAGCGCGTCCTCGCGCCGTGCGAGCAGCGCCACGCGATCGCCGGACTGACCCAGATGAATTCCGATACAGCGACCGAGTCCGCTCGACGCGCCTACGACGACGACGCGCCGTCCGCGCGATCCGGTCGCTCCGTTCTCCGATCCTGTCGCCATGACTTTCGCTCCACCTGCGTTGATTTTCGTGTCGTCGTCGCTCGAGTCGTCGGCCGGCGCGTGGCGACTCAAGCCTGCCTGTTGGCCTCGAGCCACTCGTCGCGCAGCAGCCGCCGCAGCACCTTGCCCGACGGCAGTCGAGGAATCGCGTCGACGACCTCGACCGCGCGCAGCTGCTTGTACGTGGCCAGCGTCGTCGCGACCCGCTCGCGGAGTGCCTCCGGGTCGATCGGTCGTTCGCCGTCGAGCTGGACGGCGGCGACTGGCACTTCACCCGCACGCTCATCGGGCACGCCGAAGACGGCGCAGTCGAGCACCGATTCATGCCCATGGAGTACCGCCTCGATCTCGGCCGGTGCGACCTGGAAGCCGCTCACCTTGATCATCTCCTTGGCGCGGTCGGTCAGGTGGATCCAGCCCTCGGGCTCGATCCAGCCGACGTCGCCCGTGCGATACCAGTCGCCGGCGAAGACCTCGGCGTTCGCTTCCTCGGGCAGGTAGCCCGCCATGCGCGACGGACTACGGGCCTGGATCTCCCCGGTCTCGCTCGCGGGGAGTACCTCGCCCGTCTCGAGGTCGACGACGCGGAGCTCGACACCCGGCGCTGGCAGCCCGGCGGAGTCGAGACGCCAGGCCTCGGGTCGATCGACCGGATTGCACGCCAGGACCGGGACCTCGCTCGCACCGTAGGCCGGCAGGAAACGAACGCCCGTCCGCTCCGTGACCCTCGTCGCGACGCTCTCGCTCACGGGCGTCGCGCCCCACATGATGTAACGGAGTGAGCTCAGGTCGAATGCCTCGAGGTCCGGGTGGTTCGCCATCGCGATTGCGATCGGTGCGACGGCCATCTCGATCGTCATACGGTCGGCCTCGATCGAGCTGAGCTCGGTCTCGAGATCGAAGCGCGCATGCAGACGAACCGTCGCGCCGGCGGTTGCTGCGGCGAGCAGGTTCAGCAGCCCGAGGATGTGCGACGGGGGCGTCGAGACCTGGAAACGATCCTCGGGACCGAGGCCGAGCGCCGCGACCCATTGCTGAGTTGCTTGGCCGAGTGACGCGTGCGTGTGCCGCACCGCCTTGGGCATTCCCGTCGTGCCGGAGCTGAAGACCAGGACCGCTTCATCGGTCTGGGACGCGGGCTCGGCGGCGTACGCCCGTTCGTCGTCCGCGCGGAGCTCGCCGGGAAGGAGCGCGTCGTCGAGGGCGCTGACGCGATCTCCGCCGAGACGCGCCCGGAGGATCGCGATCCCGTCGCCGTCGGCGATCGCGTGAACGGGTCGCGTGAGACCGAGGGCGTGGGCGACCTCGGCATCCTTCCAGGCAGGACTGAGCAGGACCGCCGCCGCGCCGATCCGGCTGATGCCGTGCACCGCGATCGGGAACTCGATGCGATTCGTCGACATCAATGCGACGCGGTCGCCGCTTCCGACGTCGTGGCTCTCGAGCTGGCGCGCGAAGGCGCGGCTCGCGCGGTCGAGTGCCTGGTAGGACCAATCGTGGGAGGCCGTCCGCACTGCCACCCGATCGCCGTATCGCGCGGCGGCCTTCTGCAGCGCCTCGTGGATCAGGGCCGGATGACCTCGTTCGGAACGTTCATCAACTTGGCGAGATTGCCGCCCATGATCTTGCGGACGGTCTCCTCGGGGACGCCCTCGAGCTCATCGACGTAGCTCGGCGGATGGGCGAGACCCTCCGGATGCGGATAATCAGAGCCGAAGAGCACGTGCTCCACGCCGATCAGCTCGGCCAAGGCCGGCAGGTCGTCCTCCCAGAAGGGACTCACGTAGATGTTCCGCATGAAGACTTCGATCGGATCCTCCTTGAAGTCCTGCGGCTCCTTCTTGTAGACGTCCTTCATGTCCTGGAGTAGCGGCTCGACCCAGCTGCTGCCGTTCTCGATCACGCAGATCTTGAGCTGTGGGAAGCGGGAGAGCGCGCCGTGGCAGATCAGTGCCGAGACCGAGTCCTGGATCGGCCGCCAGGTGCTGAGCTGGCGGAAGGCCTGGCCCTCGAAGGGCAGGAATTCCGTGCCTCCGCCGAGCCACTCGTTCGTGTAGCGCTGGTATCCGCTATCGGAGGAGTGCATGCCGACGACGACGTCGTGCTCGACGACCTTCTTCCAGAAAGGGTCGAACTCGGGCAGTCCGAAAGAGCGCGAGCCGCGGAAGTCCGGCACCGGGGCAGGGCGGATCAAGACGCACTTCGCGCCACGCTCGACGACCCACTCGAGCTCGTCGATCGCCTTCTCGACGATTGGGAGCGTGATCACGGGCGTCGTGAAGATCCGATCCTCGTAGTTGAACTGCCAGGTGTCGAAGAGCCATTGGTTGAAGGCATGTACGACGACGTGGATCAGCTCGGGATCGTCGCGCAGACGCTCTTCGAGGAGGCTCGCGAGCGTCGGAAACATGAGAGTGCGGTCGAGGCTCTGTTCGTTCATGAGCTCGATGCGCGCCTTCGGGTTGCGCCACGCGTCGATGCACTTGACTGGCTTGCCGAATATCTCGCGGCGACTCTTTCCCTCCGGATTCCCGATCCGGTAGTACTCCTCCTGCGCACCGGGTGCAGCCACGACGTCGAAGGTCGGATTGGGGATGTACTCGCTGATCTGCCCCCTGACGACGATCTTCGTGCGGCCGCGCACGTCCACGTAGTCGATCACGCCGCGATACTGATCCGGCAGGTAGCGCGTGAAGGCTTCTTGGGTCTCGTAGAGATGGTTGTCGGCGTCGAAGACGGGGATGTCGAGGGTCTGGTCGGACATGGGCGTCTCGCTTTCGGTTGGCTCGGAGGCTCGATCGCGACGGCGGCAGATCACTCCTCCGCTTCGGTTGAAGGGTAGCCGCGTGAGCGCGGCCTGGAGCTTTTTCGCTTCAGATCGCCGGTTCGGAGATGGCGTTGATGCTGGCGGCGCCCGCGTCCGGGACGCGCGGCTGGCGCCAGGCCTCGACCGGGAAGGATACGGTGATCAGAGCGCAGTAGAGCCAGAGGAGTCGCCTGCCGTCTTCGGGCAGATCCTCGACCGCGTACTTCTCGAGGTAGGCCATCGCGTCGTCGAGCCGGGTCGTCGCGACGTCGTAGAACGTCTGCAGCTCGCCCATCGTCGAGGCGACTCGCTTCTCGTAGCGGTTGGTCTCACCGTGGATCGCCCAGTCGGCGAAGGGCTCGAGTGCGGCGAAGCCGGGTGGGAATACGTTGGCCATGCGGATTTCTCCTGGGGTACTCGGGTGGCCGCCGGGTCTATTTCGAGATCGACTTTCGATAGTCCTCGACGTAGGTCCGGGCCTGATCGTGGAGGTGGCGGCAGAGGATCTCCTGGTCGTTCAGCGGGAAGGTCTTCACAGGGGTATACGACTCGAGCATCGTCTGCGTGGCTTCGAGGGTGTTGGCATCCTGCAGGCCGTACTCCTTGAAGGAGACGACCGCATACTCCTGGGCGAGGCGTTCGCGGGCGTTCTTGGGCGGGACGAAATAACAGGTGCCCTCGAAGATGTGCGTGTTGTGGGATGTGGGCCAGTAGTGATAAGTGAGCACCCAGTTGCGCTCCCAGATCAGCAGCATGAAATTCGGAAAGAAGACGTAGGAATCCTCGCCCCACATCGAGGACCGCGTCGGATTGCAGCCCTCGGGAAGTTGCTGGATGCCGAGATCGGGAGCGTCCCATGGGCCGAAGAGCCCGCTGCGGATCGCGCGCTCGAGCGGCTTCACCATGTTCAGGTCCTTGGGCGGTGAGATCGCCCCCCAGGACGAAACCATGCCGTGGGGGCCGTCGAGCTCGTAGTGCAGGCCCTCGAAGCCGGCACGGGCGATCTTCCTGGCCTCTTCGTCCTGGTACTGGCCGCCGTGCAAGATCGGCGCGTGGTAGAACTCGGCGAACGCGTCGATGAAGAGCTTCCAGTTGCTGCCGACCTCGGCGCGATAGCGGTGAACCTGGGTGAGCTCGTGGAAGGGGTAGCCGGCGAGGCCCTTGCCGAACTTACCCATGTAGTCCTCGAGTGAGGTCGCGTTGTCGGGGTCGAAGTTCACGAAGATGAACCCCTCCCAGACCTCGCACTGCACGCCGGCGAGGCCGAACTGCTTCTTGTCGAAATCGAAGAACTCGCCCTCCTGCTGGACGAATTGGAGCTCACCCTCGAGGTCGAAACGCCAGGCATGGTACTTGCACTCGAACTGGCGGCACATGCCGCTGGTCTCTGCTCCGGGATCGTCGTTCCACACGAGCTTGTTTCCGCGGTGGCGGCAGATGTTGTGGAACGCGTTGATCCGGTCCTTGGCGGCGCGAACCACGATGATCGAGGTTCCGACCGCGTCGAGCTCCTTCGTGAAATAGCTGCCGACCCGAGGCACCTGCTCCACGCGACCGACGTTCAGCCAGCAGCGACGGAAGATCGCGTCGCGTTCCTCCTGGTAGAACTCGGGTGAGGTCGAGTCCGAGTAGTCGACGGGAGCCGTCCCGAGCTGGGAATAATGCTCGGTCCAGGAGCCTGCGGAGGGTTTGGGAAATCGGGCCATCGACTCTTCCTCTCGTCGGGATCACTGCGTTAGCGATAGTATGAATCTTGTAAAATGAGAATCAAGTTTTCATTTCCGCAGTGGTGTCGATGGCCCCGTGGGTGAATGCCGCGAGCATTCGTGCGCGAGCCTCCGGGGACCGGTCCTCACCGAGCGATCGACGCGTCAGGCCTCCCGCAATGCGTTTCGGAGCACGACCTTGCGGATCTTGCCGGAGGGCGTGCGCGGAAAGTCGTCCACGACGCGCAGCTCTTCAACCCATTTCTGCTTGGGGAGACCGACCTCGCCGAGGTGCCGCTGCACGCTCGCGAGATCGGGTGCGGTCGCGTCGGGCCGCAACCGGATCGCCGCGAGGGCGCGCTCGCCGAGGCGATCGTCGGGCGCGGCGACCACGGCACACTCGCTCACGACCGACATCGCCATCAGGGCCTCTTCGATCTCCGCGGCCGAGATGTTCTGCCCGCCGCGGATGATGATGTCGCTCACGCGGTCGCTGATCGTGATGTAGCCGTCCTCGTCGCTGATCGCGACGTCGCCCGTGCAGTACCAGCCATCGGCGTCGAAGGCACGCTCGGTCAGGGCGGGATCCGTGTAGCCCGCGCAGAGATCCGGACCGCGCGAGTGGATTTCGCCGGGAATGCCCGGCTCGACCTCGTCGAGTCCGTCGCCGTCGGGATCGACGAGGCGGATCTCGACGCCGCTCATCGGCTGCCCGTCCGTGAGTGCGCGCTTCTCGAAAGGCTCATCGGATCGGCTGCCCGTGATCGAGGGGTGCTCGGTCGAGCCGTAGGACCGGAAGATGCTGATGCCAGCGGCATCGGCGCGTTCGCCGACGGCCGCGGGAACGGGTGCGCCGCCGAGACCCGAGATACGGATGCGTCGTGCGTGCTCGGGAGTGAAGTGCGGAGAGTCGAGCAGACTCGTCAGGAAGACCGTTGCGCCAGCGCCCGCCGAGACGTCGTGCTCGAGGATCACGCGCAATGCGAGCTCCGGGTCCCAGCGGTCCGTCAGGTGGATCGGTAGGTGGCGTACGGTCGGCAGTAGGAACGAGGCGAGCATGCCCGTCATGTGCGCGATGGGTGACGCGTTGAAGACGGGCTTTGGTGTCGCGTCGAGCGCCGCGAGCTGATGTGTTTCGAAGAGGAGCGAGCGATGGGTGTGGATGACACCCTTGGGATCGGCGGTCGTTCCGGAGGTGTAGCCGATCATCGCCGCAGCATCGGGGTCGATCGCGGGCCGTTCCTCGAAGGGGGGTGCATCGAGTAGGGTCTCGAATTCGCGCAGACCACGGAGCTCCGGCGCGTTTCCCTCCGTGCGAATCACGACGACGTGCTCGAGCGTATCGAGATCGTCGCGGAAGGTCTCGAGGTTCTCGAGATGCGAGACGTGTCCGTATCGGTCGATGGTCACGAAGGCGCGCGCGTCGCATTGACGCAGGATGAACTCGACCTCCTTGGCGCCGTAGAAGTGCACGATCGGCACCATCACGCAGCCGAGGCGAAATCCGGCGAGGACCGTGACGATTGCCTCGGCCCAGTTGGGTGCCTGGAACGCGATGACGTCGTCCTGGCGCAGGCCGATGCGATCGAGCGCGGAGGCCAGGCAGAGCCCCTGGCGCCAGAGGTCGCCGATCCGTCCGTCGAAGGGATGGGTATCCGACCAGACGCGAAAAGGAAGATCGGGGGAGCTCGTGATCTCGCGTTCCAGGAACGACGCAAAGGTGTCGTCGGTCCACCAGCCCTCTGCGAGGTAGCGATCCCGTAGCTCCTTCGGAGTGTCACGCAGCTTCCACATCGTCCTGTCTCCCGGATTGTCGACCCTGCCCCGATCGATGTGACGTGCTCGATGTCCGCCTTCGCACCGGGGGTCGAGGCGAATCCCGTTCGGCGCGTCGCAGCGACGCGGTACCCGGTTCGCCGCGGCGGAGATCCGTTGGGCCTGGAGGAGAACCTCAGTCTCGCCGCTCGCCGCGCCGTGCGTCAACCCCAGCCGGTGTCGGCGACTCGCGAGTGACCCGGGAGCCGGTGTAACTTGACCGATCTCGACGATTCGTCGAAGCCGTCCCGAGGAGCTCGATCTAGTGAAGGACGACGCGGGCAAGGCGGCACTGCTCTCGATCGCACGTGGCATTCCGCTCGCGGAGGAGCCGGGTCTCGGGTCGCTCACGCTGCCGGGCTTCCTGCGCGAGGTCGTCGATCGGCACGGCGATTGCGAGGCGATCGTTTGGCGTGGTCGTGGCGTCCCGGAACGCTGGAGCTATGCGGAGCTCTGGTTGCGGTCTCTCGAGATCGCGCGTGCGCTGTTGGCGGTCGGTGTCGGCAGGGACGCGCGGGTCGGCGTGCTGGCGACGAACCGTCCCGAGCAGCTTGCATCGACCTTCGGCGTGTCGCTCGCCGGTGGCGTGGTCGTGCTCGTCAATACCTTCGCCACGCCGCGCGAGCTCGAGCACATGCTGACGCTCTCGGGTGCCGAGATCCTGATCTTCGAACGTCATGTCGCCGGCAAGGACTTCGTGAAGGTGCTCTGCGAGCTCGAGCCGACGATCGCCGAGGTTGGGCCCGGCGGGCTCCGGTCGGTTCGTCTTCCTTTTCTCCGCCGGCTCGTTGCGATCGACGAGCCGGCGAGCGCGCCTGACGCGTCGGTCGTGCGGGGAATCGAGACGTTCGGCGACTTCCTCGAGCACGGCAGGGAGATCGCTCCGGAGCTCATCGAGACGATCGCCGAAACGACACGGCCTGCGGACGCGGCGGCGCTCTTCTTCTCGTCGGGCACGACGGCGATGCCGAAGGGTATCCTCCATGCACATCGCGCGATTGCGCTCCAGTCGTGGCGATGGGCTCGGCTCATGGGAATGGAAGCCCCGATACGCTCGTGGACCGCGAACGGATTCTTCTTCTCGGGTAACCTCTCGATGGTGGCCGGCGGGACCCTCGCGAGCGGTGGTACGCTGATCCTGCAGTCGACCTTTGAGCCTGTCGAGGCCGTCTCGCTCCTGCAGGACGAACGCGCGAGCTTCGCGCTCTGCTGGCCCCATCAGTGGCAGCAGCTCGAGGGCGCCGCGAACTGGCCGGAAGCGGATCTCTCGAGCCTCGTGTACGTGAAGCACGACACCCCCGCCGCTCGACACCCGACCGTCGACACCGACTGGCTCTTGCCGCCGACCTACGGCCAGACCGAGACCCTCACGATCAGCATGGGGCTCGCCTCCGACACGCCGCGTGAATACGTAGCCGGTTGTCACGGCGCGGTCCTGCCCGGCAATACCGCGAAGATCGTCGACCCCGAGTCGGGGGAGATCCTCCGGCTGGGCGAGCTCGGCGAGCTCGCGATCAAGGGACCGACGCTGATGCTCGGCTACGTCGGGACACCGCTGGACGAGACGCTCGACGACGAGGGCTTCCTGCGTACCGGAGACGGAGGCATGCTCGACGCCGAAGGCAGATTCTTCTGGAAGGGGCGTCTCTCGGACATCATCAAGACCGGCGGTGCGAACGTCTCGCCCCTCGAGATCGATACGGTCCTGCTCGGCCATCCGGCGGTGAAGCTCGCCCAGAGCGTCGGTGTACCCCACGAGACGCTCGGGGAGTTGGTCGTCAGCTGCGTCGTGCTGCACGAGGGAAAGAGCCTCGAGGAGGATGAGCTGCGCGTCTTCGCGCGCAGGCAGCTCTCGACCTACAAGGTCCCGCGTCGCGTCCTCTTCTTCGAGGAGAGCGAGATCGAGTCGACGGGGAGCGCAAAGGTGAAGACCGCGTTCCTGCGCGAGCAGAGCCTCGTGCGCATGGCGGACGAGCCGGGCATCGTTCTACCCGCGTCACCTCCGTCCGACGCCGATACGGCGTAGCTCGTCCTCTGTCTGACTTCTCTCCGGCCACGTCGGCGACTGCTCGAGCGCCGTCTCGCTAGAACGCGAGCATCCCTCCGTCTGCGACCACCGTCGTCCCGGTCACGAAAGCGGCCGCATCGCTCGCCAGGAATACCACGACACCCTTGATGTCGTC
Organism: Myxococcota bacterium; assembly: GCA_965223565.1. Lineage (GTDB taxonomy): Bacteria > Myxococcota_A > UBA9160 > UBA9160 > UBA4427 > UBA4427. Next base: position 1,228,952 of record CBDCWV010000018.1, read on the forward strand.
CGCCTCGCCGATCCGTCGCTGCGGTACGCGATCGAGGAGTCGCGCCAGGCGGTCGCGATCGTTCGCGACGGGCGCCATCATGTCCGTTCGGAAGGGGCCTGGCGAGATCGCATTCACGCGGATGTGGTGGGGTGCCAGCTTGACCGCCATGTCCTTTACGAGGCTGCGCACTGCGCCCTTGCTCGCGTGATAGGCGATCATGCTCTGGTTCGCCTCCCGATCGCCTTGATAGGCGTTGTCGGACGTCACGTGGATGATCGAGCCCCCGCCTTGCTCGGACATGTGCTTCGAGACAGATCGGGAGAGCTGCCAGAGTCCGCGGACGTTCACGGCGAAGGTCTTGTCCCAGCCGTGCATCGGATAGTCGAGCGTGGGGGCGACCCAGGCAACCGCCGCGTTGTTCACGAGCACGTCGAGTCGCTCGGTCGCCTCGAAGACGCGATCGACGAGGGCGTCGATCGAGGCCTCGTCCGCCATGTCGACGGCGAGCGCCCAGGCGCGGCGGCCGAGTGCTTCGATCTCGCTCGCGACGGATTGGACGTTTTCCTGTTTGCGTGAGGCGACGACGACGTCGGCACCGGCTTCGGCGAGTCCAAGGGCGATGAAACGACCGAGCCCCCGACCGCCGCCGGTCACGAGGGCCGTTCGTCCCTTCAGGTCGAAGAGCTGCTTCACGTGCACGCGACCTCTCCTTGCGATTCGATCCCGGTGCGGGCCGCGCAGGGGACCGTACCGATGCGCCGCGATGCCCGCACCCGAAGCAGTCTGAATTCGCCGTCGACCCCACCTTCGACGACCGAGTGATCGTCAGCGCCCCTTTCGCGGGCGTGCTGGCGTCGGGCCGACGCGAACGTCTACGCTAGACGGGATTCCCGATCTCCGAACGAGGTAGACCGATGGCAGCCGAGCTCGCAGGAAGGACCGCGATCGTAACCGGCGCGGGCGGCGGAATCGGCCGCGCCACGGCCTCGGCGCTCGCGCGACTCGGTGCCGCGATCGTCGTGAACGACCTGGGACGGAATCCGGACGGCTCGTCGACCGCGGAGAAGGCGGCGCGCTCGATCCGTGCCGAGGGCGGTCGCGCCGTTGCGAATACGGACTCCGTGACCGACTGGGAAGGCACGGGCCGTATGGTCGAGCTCGCTCGGAGCGAATTCGGCGGCGTCGATATCCTCGTGAACAACGCGGGGATCGCCTACTCCGGGCCGGCCTGGGAGGTCGACCCGGAGCGCTTCGACCAGGTCGTTGCGACTCACGTCCAGGGTGCCTTCAACTGCACGCGCCACGTACTCGGTCCGATGCGCGATGCGGGCTTCGGCCGCATCGTGAACCTCGTCTCCCGTGCCGGGATCACCGGCATGCCGAACGTGCTCCCCTATGCCGTCGGAAAAGGTGGGATCTTTGGCATGACGAACTCGCTCGCGCGCGACCTCGCCGACTCGGGGATCACGGTGAACGGGGTGAATCCCTCGTCAACGGGGACGCGAATGGTGACGGGCGCGATCGACCAGCTCGCGGCTATGGGCGCGGAGGGTCGTCGGCGCGCCGAGAGCCTGCGTGCGCAGATGCAGAAGCCGGAGCACGTCGCCGTCGTGATCGCGAGCCTCTGCCTGCCGGCGGCCGGGCACATCACCGGACAGTTCTTCCTCGTGGAGCACCATCGCGTCGGCCTCTTCCAGCCGCTCACGGTGACCCAGTCCGTCGAGCGAGATGGTGGCTGGTCGGCGGACGCGCTCTGTGATGCCCTCGGCGAGCTCGAGCTCCACGGTCTCGCCGACGCCTACAGTCGATGACCCGCGCGACTTCGCTTCGTCGGTCCGGACTTCGACGAGCGCAGAGAGCTACCTAGACTCGCGGGCACGTCGAGCGCGCGAAGGCGTGTCCGGGGTGGCGAACGATCGCGGGAGACGCGCAAGATGATCGAGGCTCGGAGTCTCTGGCAGCTCGTCGAGTGCCGTGCCGACGCGACGCCCGACGCGCTCTTCGTCGTCGACGAGGAGGATCGCTCGCTCTCTTTCGCGAGCTTTCGCGACGCCGCGCTGCGCTGCGCAGCTGGTCTCTACGCGTACGGGATCGGCGCGGGTACGGCCGTCTCGTGGGTGTTGCCCACGTCCGTCGACGCGCTCGTGTTGATGGCGGCGTTGGCGCGGCTGGGTGCGCGGCAGAACCCGATCCTGCCGATCTATCGACGCCGCGAGGTCGGCTTCGTCTGCCGTCAGTCGCACGCCGCATGGCTGTTCGTACCGGCCATCTTCCGTGGCTTCGACTACGCAGACATGGCGCGTGAGATTGCGTCGGAGCTGCCGGAGCTCGTCGTCTCGGTCGTCGAGGGCGCACTACCGGATGACGACCCGGCCGGCCTGCCGCCCGTCGTTGCGCCGGCTTCGACGCCCGAGGAGGCTCCAGTGCGCTGGCTCTTCTACACGTCGGGAACGACGTCGGAGCCCAAGGGTGCACTCCATACGGACGCGACACTGCTCGGCCCGGGCCGTTCACTCGTGCGTGTCTGTTCGCTCGAGTCCGACGATCGGATTGCGCTCGTCTTTCCGATCACACATATCGGCGGCACGTCCTGGATCGCCGCCTCGCTTCTCTCCGGCGCCGGCTGCATCTCGATCGCCGCCTTCGACCCAGCGACCAGCATCGACGTGCTCGCACACCACGGTGTAACGCAGGGTCTGGCGGGGACGGCCTTCCACCAGGCCTATCTCGCGGCCCAGCGCGAGCGCGGCGGGCGCCTCTTCCCGCGGATTCGCAGCTTTCCCGGCGGTGGCGCCCCAAAGCCGCCGGCGCTCCACGACGAGATCAAGCGCGAGCTCGGGGGCGTGGGAATCGTCTCGGGCTACGGGCTCACCGAAGCGCCGATCCTGACCATGAACACCGTGCACTGTCCCGACGAGAAGCTCGCGTATACCGAGGGGCGCACGGCGACTGGCGTCGAGCTCGCGCTCGTGAAGATGGACGGGCGTCTGGTCGGTCCGGGCGAAGAGGGCGAGATTCGTGCAAAGGGTCCGCAGGTCTTTCGCGGGTATCTCGACGATTCTCTCGATCGCGAAGCCTTCGACGACGAGGGCTTCTTCCGGACCGGTGATCTGGGCCGCCTCGATGACGACGGCTACCTGACGATCACGGGGCGACTCAAGGACGTGATCGTTCGCAAGGGTGAGAACGTCTCGGCCAAGGAGGTCGAGGATCTACTCTACACCCATGCCAAGGTGAGCGAGGTGGCGGTCGTGGGGCTACCGGACGCAACCCGCGGCGAACGGGTCTGCGCCGTGGTCGCAGGTCCCGCGGGTGATCCGCTCGGATTCGACGAGATGGTCGAGTACTGTAAGGCCTTCGGCCTCATGAATCAGAAGATCCCCGAGCAGCTCGAGGTCGTCGACGCCTTGCCGCGGAATCCGACGGGCAAGGTCCTCAAGCAGGCGCTTCGATCGCGCTATTCGGAGAGCGGCTGAGCGACTGCGCCACCACCAGCAGCCGAGCCGCTCAGCCGGGGATGCCCCAGCGTCGCGCGACGGCCTCGCGGCGATGTGCGGTCATGCCGCCGAGCTCGAGCCGGAGCGCCTGCAGCCGCATCGTATGGACGTGCAGGTCGTGCTCGCGCGTGAATCCGATCGCGCCCGAGAGCTGGTGCGTCTCGGAGAATACCTGCGCGGCAGCCTGCATGGCGTATGCGACGGCGGTCGCGGAACCTTCGGGCGGTGCGCTCTGATGAGCCGCTTCGAGACAGAGCCAGCGCGCCGCTTCGACGGAGATCGCGCACTCGGCCAGCCGATGTTGTACGGCCTGGAACGAAGCGATGTGTCGCCCGAACTGCATTCGCTCCTTCAGGTAGCGCGTGGTCTGCTCCAGTGCGCCGCTCATCGCGCCCGCTGCTTCGAGACCGATCGAGAGTCGCCACCAGCGCTCGAGCCGCTCGCCGCTGCCGGAACCGAGCGAGCTGCCCCCGCGCCGCGCCGTCTCGTGGACGCGCGCCATCGGGTAGCCGAAATTCGAGTGGACCGGCGTGGCATCGTCCGGCGCGAGTGCTCGCCAGCGTGCCACGTCGCCGTCGACCACGAGCAGGGTCCGCGCCTGGCCGGCGAATCGGACGGGGCCGCGATCCTCGACGCGGCAGATCGCGATCGGGCTCTCGAGACGCGTATCGCTGATGGCTGGCGCAACGATCGCCTCGCTCGCGAACGCTACCGAGCCGGCGGCGCGGGAAACCGCGAGGGTGACCAACGCGGCTTCGAGGGGCCCCGCCCCCTGCTCGCGCGCGATCTCGCCGAAGCCTGCATCGCGCAGTGCGCGGTCGAGCTCCGCGTCGTACTCACCCTCCTCGTGCAGCCTGCGCGCTCGTTCGGGACCGGCGTGCTCGCTGAGCAGGGCTTCGACTCCAGCGAGAATGGCACGCTGGTCCTCGTCGAGTTCGAAATTCATCAATCGGATCCTCGCTCCGGACGGGGCCTACTCCTGGGGCAGGTCGAGGAAGCGGCTCGCGATCAGGTTCAGCTGGACCTCACTGGCACCGACGGCGATGCCCGCCGTCATCGCCATCCGGAAATTCGAATCCGCGAAGGAGCCGTACTCGAGCGCTTCGGGTCCCAGGATCTCGAGGGCGAGGGCACCGACGGCCGCGTCGACGCGGGTGGAGGCGACGCGGGCGAGCTGGCTGTCCGCGGTCGGTGGCGAGCCGTGGGCGCGTAGATCGATCACGCGGTAGGTGAGGATGCGGGCGGCCTCGACGAGACCGCGTGCCTCCCCGAGGCGGTCGATGACGATCGGGTCCGCGAGCAGTCCGCGCTCGCGGGCCAGCTCGGCGAGTCGGTCGAGCGTAAGAGCGGCGCGGGCGTAGCGCGCAGCGCCGACCCGTTCGTATTGGAGTGCGTAGCCGACGACATCCCAACCGTGATGCTCCGGGCCGAGACGGACGTCGGTGGGCACGCGGACATCGCTGAAGAAGACCTCGTGGAAGTAGCGATCACCGACGATCGACGGGATCTCACGCACTTCGATCCCGCTTCGGTCCATCGGTAGGAGCAAGACCGAGATCCCGCGTCGTCCACGTGATTCGGGATCGGTTCGTACGAGCAGGACCACGAAATCCGCGTTGTCGACGTAGGACGTCCAGATCTTCTGGCCGTTGATCACGTACTCGTCACCGTCGCGATCCGCGCGCGTGCGCAGCGCTGCGAGGTCGCTGCCCGCGTTAGGCTCCGAGAAGCCCTGGCACCAGAGCACCTGCCCACTCGAGATCTTCGGCAGGTGGAAGGCCTTCTGCGCCTCGCTGCCGTATTTCATGATCGCCGGGCCGATCCAGTTCACGTTCATGTATTGCGCGCCGCGTGGCTCGCCGACCGCCCACATCTCCTCTCCGAGCACGCAATGACGCCAAGGACTCGCGTCTGTCCCGCCGAATTCTGCCGGCCAATGCTGCGTCAGCCAGCCGCGCTCGGCGAGTGCGCCGCAGAACTCCCTCGAGAACGCCGCTTGTGCGTCGCTGCCCGGGCCATGCGCCGAGATCGCCTCCCAGTCCGGTGGCAGCTTCTCGTCGAGCAGCGCGCGGACCTCTTCCCGGTGCCTCGTGTCCTCCGGATCCCAATCGAATTCCAAGGGGGAGCTCCTCAGCCGTTCGTGGCACCGCATGCCGCGGCCCGCCTGCTACGAGGGCCTTGCATGCTAACACTTCCCGTAGCCGGGGAGCCCGGTACGGGAGGGACACGTGGAAGCGAACCCCGACTTCATCGTCGAAGCCGCGCGCAAGTCGACGGGACTGCACGATTTCGAGTCCGAGTCGTTCCGAGAGGGACTCGAGATCCTGATGGCCGACGTCGCGGCGGAGTCGCGACTGACCGAATCCGGAAAGGCGCGGATCGTCGGGCAGGCTGTCGCGCGGCTCGCCAACCGCCTGCAGGTCGACGACTGGATCCGCCGGCATCCCGAGGTTCTCGACGAGCCGATCGAACGGCCGCTCTTCGTGTGTGGCATGCCGCGCACGGGTACGACGCTCACGATCGACCTGCTGCACGCGGATTCGGCGCGTCGCTGCCTGATCAACTGGGAGGCGGGTCGGAGCATTCCTCCGCCCGAGCCGGAGACGTTCGATTCGGATCCGCGGCTCGCCGAGCTGCGCGGACAGCTCGAGCCCGCGCTCGCGGCGATGAAGGCGCAGGGTCGTCCGATCCCGCATTGGGAGGAGGCCGACGATCCGACCGAGTGCATCTTCGTGCTGGCCGGCGATTTTCGATGCCTGATGTGGGGCTCGCTCGTCCCCTGTCCGCGCTACAACGAGTGGATCCTCGAGACGGATGCCGAGCCGGCCTATCGTTATCTCGAGCGCGTCCTCAAGGTCCTTCAGTCGAAAGTCAAGGGCCGCTGGACGCTCAAGATGCCGTCGCATTCGCTCAACCTGCCGAGCCTCAAGAAGGTATTCCCGGACGCGAGGGTCGTCGTGACCCACCGCGACCCGTATCGGACACTGGGCTCGCTCTGCAGCATGATTTCCGGCGCACACGCGATGTACATGACGGGCCGCGATCTCCAGTACGTCCGGGACGTCTATCCGGCACAGCTGCTCGAACACGCGACGCGGCCGATGGCCTATCGGGACGTACACGGGGACGACGACTTTCACGACCTCCTGTATGTGGATCTGATGCGTGACCCACTCAAGGAGATGGAGCGGATCTACGTGTTCGCCGGCGACGAATGGACCGATGCAGTCGCGACGCGGATGCGGCGTCGGCTGGCGCAGAACCCGAAGAACAAGCACGGCGCCCATCGCTACGACCTGAGCGAGTTCGGACTGGAGCGGGCGAAGCTCGAAGCGATGTTCGAGCCCTACCGAGCCCGGTACGGTATTCCGCTCGAGGGAGGAGCGTGACGGGGTCGAGGCGATTTCGCGTCGTGCGGTTGGTCGCGATCGCGACCACACTCATGGGAGTCTCGACCGTCGTCGACGCTGGCGCGGATTCCGCAGACGGGAGCAGGGAAGTGTCGAAGACGGAGGTGGAGGAGCTCGCGCTCGCCGGGCGCGGCGTCGCAGAGGCGACGAAGATCCGCGATTTCATCTGGGCATCGCCCGGCGTGTCCGGCGCCTACCTCGTTACGACCTCCGAAGGCGACGTCGTCATCAACACGGGGCTGCCTGCGGAGGCGAAGCAACACCGCGCTCTCTTCGCGACCGTGAGCGATGCGCCCATTCGCGCAATCGTCTTCACACAGAGCCATGTCGATCACACGGGTGGCACCGAGTTCTTTCGTGAGGCCGGGACCCGTGTCCTGGCCCAGGCGAACTACCACGACGTGACCGATTATTGGCATCGCTTCGGTCCGTTCTACCAGAGTCGCTCGCGTCGCCTGTGGGGTAGCGTGCTCGGTAACGCGGACCAGCCCTACGAGCCGCCGCCGCTTCCCGAACCGACGGAGGTCTTCGAGGATCGACTTGGATTCGAGATCGGTGGACGCTCGTTCGTGCTGCTCTCGACACCGGGCGGCGAGACGACCGACTCGCTCGTCGTGTGGCTACCCGCCGAGAAGATCGTATTCACGGGGAACCTCTTCGGCCCGGCCTTCGGCAACTTCCCCGCGCTCTATACGCTGCGAGGGGACAAGTATCGTTCGGCGCGCGAGTTCCTGCGCTCGCTCGACCGCGTAGCCTCGCTCGGGGCGGAGCTGCTGATTACGGGCCATGGCGATCCGATCGAGGGTCGCGGAGTGATCGCGGATGGACTCGCGCGGCTTCGGAAAGCCGTACAACACGTCTACGACGAGACGACTCGCGGGATGAACGAGGGGCGAAACGTATACGACCTGATGCGTGACATCAGGCTGCCACCCGAGCTCGGGATCGGCGAGGCGCACGGCAAGGTGAGCTGGTGTGTTCGCGCGATCTGGGAAGAGCACGCCGGCTGGTTCCACTACGACACCACCGCCTCACTCTACCCGGTTCCGCCGAGCGCCGTGTGGCGCGAGATGGCCGAGCTCGCGGGTGGCCCCGGCCGGCTCGTCGACGCGGCGAGGCGGCATGTCGCCGAGGGTGAGGTCGTAGAGGCGCTGCATCTGCTCGACGTTGCCGAGGCGGCGGCACCCGATTCGCGTGATGCCCTCGCGGTACGATCGCGTGCGCTCGAGATACTGATTGAACGTGCCGGCGGCGAGAACTTCTCCGAGATGCAATGGCTGAAGAGTCAGCTCGACGAAGTGCGCGATCGTTTGGTCGAGGACTAGCTGGCGAATCTTGAACGGTGGTCTCTGTATATAGAAGCAAGAACGCGCGCCGCTTACTTCGTACCTCGCTGAGAATCGGGATCTAGCGTGTGCAAAGTCACGATTTCATCGCTGGGGTGTAGTAGGTCGACGAGTTTGAGAATCGGGTTTTCGATCGAGGGCAGTCATGTTCGCATTCGACGATCTGCAGACCGATCGATCGATCGCCGGCGGCGTCTCGCGACGCGCAGCTGGTGGTGCACCAGCGAGCCCGAGCCTCGCTTCGAGGTCGCGGCGAGGGAGGTTTCGATGCGTCGGGTGCCGGATCTTGGAGCCGATGAATGATCAGCAAACGCAAGGGCCCGCTCACCGACGTGCGGGTCATCGATCTCACGCACGCCCTGGCCGGCCCCTTCTGCACGATGCTCCTGGCGGACCTCGGTGCGGACGTGATCAAGGTCGAGCCGCCGAAGGGTGATTTCACACGCTACGGTGGCCCGTTCACGAAGGGCGACAGCGAGCGCACGTGTGGCGGCTACTTCTCGAGCGTGAATCGATCGAAACGGTCGATCGTGCTCGATCTGAACGCCGCAAACGATCGGGAAGTCCTGCTCGAGCTGGTCGACCGTGCCGACGTCTTCGTGGAGAACACGAGACCTGGTGTGCTCGAGAAGTTCGGGCTGGGCTACGAGGCGCTCGCCGGACGAAGACCGGCGCTGGTCTACGGCGCGGTGCGGGGCTTTGGGGATCCGCGGACCGGTGAGAGCCCCTACCAGGACTGGCCGGCCTTCGACATCGTCGCCCAGGCGATGTCGGGACTCGTCTCGACGACGGGCGCGCAGGGAACACGCGGCACGCGGGTCGGACCTTCGGTCGGGGACGTCTACCCGGCGACGCTACTCGCGCTCGGCATCGTCGCGGGGGTCCACCACGCCCGTCGCACCGGCGAGGGCCAGTTCGTCGATGTCGCGATGTACGATGCCCTCGTGGCACTCTGCGAGGAGACCATCTATCGCTGGAGCTACTGGGAACGCGTCGACGAGCCCCACGGCGACCACCATCCGATCCACGTGCCATTCGGTCTCTTTCCGACCGCGGACGGTGCCTGCGCGCTGGCAGCACCGACGACCCACTGGCCGATTCTCTGCGAGATCATGGAGCGACCGGATCTGATCGAGGATCCACGCACGCGAACGAACCGCGATCGCAACGGGAATCGAGCGCTCGTCGAAGAGGTGATCACCGAGTGGACATCGGCGCGTACCACGACCGAGGTCGTCGCTTCGCTCGGCGGCAGGGTGCCGGTGGGACCCGTGAACACGAACGCGGATCTCTTCCGGGATCCGCACCTCCGTGCCCGCGACATGCTCGTCGAGATCGAGACGCCCGGTGCTTCCCGGCCGACGACCTTTGCGAATACGCCGATCAAGTACACAGCGACGCCCGGGGGCGTCAGCCGACCCGCGCCGCGCCTGGGCGAACACACCGCCGAGATTCTCGCCGAGATCGGTCGCGCGCCACAAGCCTGAGTGCGCTCCGCGCCTCTGGTCAGAAGGGAAGTTCAGCATGAGCGACCGCTCCGATCTCGCCGACCTCGCAGGGCGCGCCGCGTTGGTCACCGGTGCCGGCGACGTCGGTGCCGCGATCGCACTCGCGCTCGCGAAGCATGGCGCCGGTCTCGTCGCCGTGGTCGACCTCGATGCGGATCGCGCTCACGCATTGGCCGGTCGGATCGAGGCCGAAGGCGTGCGTGCCCTCCCGCTCGTCGCGGATCTGACCCATGCCGAATCGGTGGCGCGTTTGCCGCAAGCGGTGGCGGAGGTCGGGACCTCGATCGACATCCTCGTGAACAACGCAGGGATGCCGCCCTACTTCTTCGATCGCGGCAGGGGGCTCGTGCCCTTCGTCGACTCGGATCCAGCCGACTGGGCGCCGCTGCTCGATCTGAACCTCGAAGCGGTGCTGCGCGTGACGCATAGCTTCGTTCGCCCGATGATCGAGCGCGGCTGGGGGCGAGTCATCACGATCGTCTCGGACTCGGCGCGCGTGGGCGACCGGAACATGGCCGTCTACGCCGCCGCCAAGGGCGGCTCGTCGGCGTTCATGCGATCGCTCGCCAGTGAGGTCGGCCGATCGGGCGTGACCGCCAACTGTGTCTCGCTCGGGACGATCTGGCGCTCGCCGACACCGCCCGACGAACGGATGGCGAAGGCGGCGGAGCGGTTCTACCCGCTCGGGCGCTACGGCACGACCGCGGACGTGGCGGCGATGGTCACGTTCCTCTCGAGCGACGCGGCGAGCTGGATCACGGGTCAGGTCTACGGGGTGAACGGCGGCTACTCGTACGGGCTTTGAGGTTCGAAGCCTTCCGCGGTACGCGCGCAGCGCTCGCAAGCTGATCGCTCGGTTCCCGTTGCGCTCGAGCTCTCGGAGCTCACGCGACCCAAGCGAGGAGGAAGGAGATGAGTTCGTTACCCGAGGTTCTGGCGCTCGAGCGGGTCGAGTCCGATCGCTTCGCCGCGCCGCATCCGCAGGACGATCCCGAGGGATGGAACGTCGTGTTCAGCGGACAGCTCCTCGCCCAGATGATCATGGCCGTCGACTCGGTCGTCGACGGCGCCCTCGACGTGAAGTCGATCCAGACGATCTTCTCGCGCGCCGGGAGCTACGACGTGCCGCTCGAGCTGCGTACCGAGACGACACACGGCGGGCGGATGTTCGGCAGCACGACGGTGACCGCCTACCAGGGAGAGCGCCTGTTGTCGCGGGGGCTCTTACTGGTGAGTGCTGACGAGGACGATCTCGTGCGCCACGGACCCACGCCGCCCGACGTCCCCGGTCCCGAGGACCTCGACGCCGACGCGAGATCCCAGAGCTTTCCCGGGGCGCAGACGCGCACGGTACCGGCGAGCCCATCCGCCGACGACGGTACACCGCGGCTCGACTTCTGGCTCCGGTATCCGGGCGGCGCACCCTCGGTGGCTGCGGCGCAGGCGATCCTCGCATGGTCGCAGCCGGGTGAGCTGATCGGGCTCGCGATGCGCCCGCACTCCGACGTGATCAAGATCGAGGACGCCCACGCAACGCTCTCGACCGGCGTGATCGCGCACACGATTCACTTCCAGGAACGATTCGATGTCGACGACTGGCTACTCGTCAGCCAGTCCGCGACGGTCGCCAGCCGCGGTCGCGTCTACGGCGAGGGTCGTGTCTTCGATCGGAGCGGACGGCTCGTGTCGACGTTCTCGCAGGACAGCATGCTCAAGGTAGCGACAGGCGGGAAGCTGTAGCCGCGGATCCGAGCGCTCGCGATCAGCCGGCGAGGCCGCGGAGACAGAACTGCCAGGTCTCCTCGGCCGAGGATCGCAGGCGTGGATTGTCGTCGACGCGCGTCAGCAGCCAGCCGTGCATGACGGTCTGCTGGACCAGCGCCGCGGCGTGTCGGACGTCCGGCACGTTCACGACGCCGGCGGCCTGGCCCGCCTCGAGTAGCCGGATCAACAGAATGGAAAGCGGTCGCATCACGACGCCGACGCGCTCGGGATTGCGCATGGCGAGGTTCCAGGAGAACTCGGCAATGGGTACGCGGTTGTATTCGCCGCGCCCCGGACCGCCGCCTGGCACGCACCAATCGTGGAGTCGGATCGTGAAGACGTGCAGTCGCTCGAGTGGATCGGTCTCGTCTTCGACGACCGCGTTGATATCGACCATGGCTTCGTGTACCGACTCTTCGAAGAGGGCGAAGAGCAGCTCGTCCTTGCCGTCGAAATACTGATAGAAGCTCCGCAGCGACTGGCCCGACCGCTCGACGACCTCCTGGATCGTGAAGTCGGTCGACCGTTTGTCGTCCATCAGTCCGACCGCGGCATCGAGGAAACGCTGGACCCGCTCCTCGGCTCGCGCGCGTGCGGATACGAGACGCCGTGAAACGGCCTGCTCACGCCAGCTGGGGCTGGTCGTCTCTTCTCGTTCCTTTTCGTTCGAGATCACTGAGCGAGGTCCTGGGCAGCGGGTGGGCCGGCGATACCCCCATGATAGCCGTACGCGTCGACGACGACAGGGGCGGGGCGCGCGAGTCGGGTCGCTACGCAGTAGGCTTCCTGTCGGACGATTTCGAGTGGAAGACGACCGGGACGCGCGAGGAGGCGCAGAGCTTGAGTACGGGATCGGGTATGACGGGACAGGAGGTCGAGTTCTTACCGTCGTCGCAGAGTCGCTACAGCGCCTACGTCCTGTCGGTCCTCTTCGTCGTCCAGGTCTTCAACATGGCCGATCGCCAGATTCTGGCGATCGTGATGGACGACATCGCACAGACCTTCGACGTTTCGGATACGGCGATGGGCTTTCTCAGCGGCTTTGCCTTCGCCGTCTTCTACACGGTCGCCGGGCTGCCGATCGCGCGCTTGGCGGATCGCGGCGTGCGCCGCTCCATTCTCTCCCTCGGCATCCTGGCCTGGAGTGCCATGACCGCGGCGAGCGGACTGGCCCAGAGCTTCGCGCAGCTCGCGATCGCGCGGATCGGGGTGGGCGTCGGTGAGGCGACCGCGACGCCCTGTACCCACTCGCTCGTCTCCGACTATTTTCCGGAAGAACGACGAGGGAGGGCGCTGGCGCTGCTCGCGATGGGCGCGTCCGTCGGCGCGGCGGCCGGAAGCCTCGGCGCTGGCGTCCTGCAGGATCTCTATGGCTGGCGTGCGGCGTTCCTCGCCCTGGGTGTGCCCGGCCTGGTACTCGCGATCGTGCTCCGTTTCACCGTGCGTGAGCCCGCGCGCGGGGCGACCGATCGTGCCACCGTCGACGATCGCTCTGAGTCGCTCGCGGCCGTACTCCGTTTCCTGCTCGGATTGCCCGCCTATCGCCACCTTCTGATCGCGTCGGGCATCCACTATTTCGCCCATTTCGGAGCGGGACTCTGGATTCCGACCTTCCTCGGGCGGGTCTACGGGATGAGTGGGACGGAGATCGGTGCGGGCATCATGCTCGCCGTGAGCATCCCTTCGGTTCTCGGCACCTACACGGGTGGCTGGCTGACCGATCGACTGGGCCTTCGCGACGCGCGCTGGGCCTTCTGGTTACCGGCGGTCGGGACGATCCTCTCGTTGCCGTTCTGGCTGCTCTTTCTGACGGCGTCCGACGGACGGACGGCGATGGCCTGGGCGGCCCCGTATTACTTCTGCTCTGCGATCTGGTCGGCGCCGATGCAGGCGACCGCGCAGGGACTCGCCAAGCCCCGAATGCGTGGTATGTCGGCGGCGATGACGTCGTTCGTGATCACGATGATCGGGATGGGGCTCGGACCGCTCGCAATCGGCGCGTTGAGCGATGCACTCGAACCCAGTCGGGGTGCGGACTCCGTACGTATCGCATTGCTCGTGCTGGCGATCGTGAATCTGTGGGCACTCGTGCACAACTTCTTGGGCGCGCGTACGCTCAGGCACGACCTGCGGGCGAAGGAGATCGGCTAGCGCAGCCCGTGACGGAGGAAGCCATGACAGACGACGAGCCTCTGCGCGAGGCGATGACGCTTCGACGAGCGATGCTCGGGGACGCGTACGTCGACCGCACGACCGCGAATCTCGATCCTGCTTCTCGGGAGTTCCAGGAGTACATCACGAAGATGGCCTGGGGGGTCTGGACGCGGGGCGGCGTATTGTCGACTCGTGACCGGAGTCTGCTCGTGATGGCGATGACGGCGGCCCTCGGTCGGATGGAGGAGTTCAAGCTCCACGCGAGCGCCATGGAACGAACCGGCGTGAGTGACGAGGAGCTCGATGAGCTGATGTTCCAGATCGCCGCCTATTGCGGTGCGCCGGCCGGAATCGCAGCTCGCCGTGCGGTCCAGCAGATGCGTTCCGAGCGCGACACCAAGGTGACGTCGTGAGTGCGCGGTGGGTGACGACGGCCCCTCCGCGAGCGACTGCGAACGGAGGCTTCGCGAGTCGCATGCGGAAGATTGCGGTTGTGTTCCCGCTCGTCGGGGCTCTCGCGGGCTGTGCGTCGCCGATGGGTGCGCGGACCGACGTGTGGCTTCCCGCGGACGTTCCGCGCACGGCTCGCGACTTTCGGGCCGACTCGGAGGCCTTCCGATTCGCGATCGTCGCCGACCGAACGGGCGGCCATCGCCCGGGTGTCTTCGCCCGTGCCATGAAGCAGGTCAATCGTCTGCAGCCCGAGTTCGTGCTCTGTGTCGGCGATCTGATCGAAGGCTACAGCGAGGACCCCGCAAAGATCGAGGCCGAGTGGGAGGAGGTCGAGGCGATGGTGGATCGCCTCGCGATGCCGTTCTTCTACACGGTCGGCAACCATGACGTGAGCAATCCGCGGATGCGGGAGGCCTGGCGTGCTCGGCATGGCCGCGAATACTGGGCCTTCGTGTATCGCGACGTGCTCTTCGTCTCGCTCTCGACGGAGGACCCGCCGATCGAGCTGCCGCCCGACGTGATCGCACGCATGGAGCGCTTCGAACGGCTCATGAACGAGGATCCCGCCGCCGTCGAACGGATGATCGCCGCACGCGCGTCGGATGGACCTCCCGCCGAGCTTCCGACGCCGATCGCGATCAGCGACGCACAGGTCGACTTCGTCGCGCGGACCCTCGCCGCATATCCCCACGTCCGCTGGACGATCGTCCTGATGCACAAACCGGCCTGGAAGGAGTCCGATCCGGCCTTCCAGCGGATCGAGTCGTTGCTCGTGGACCGACCCTATACTGTCGTCGCCGGTCACGAGCACGCCTACCAACACTACGTCCGACACGGCCGCGACTATTTCGTTCTCGGTACGACTGGCGGTGTCTGGCTCAGTCGTGGGCCCGGTGCGATGGACCACGTGATGTGGGGGACGATGACGGATTCGGGTCCCATTCTCGTGCCGCTTCGACTCGACGGAATCCTGGATGCGAGCGGGCCCTAGAGGCCATCTCATGAACCGCCCGGTCGCGTTCGATGAGGTGGCGACCAGGCGGTCGCCTCCGCCCGACGCCGCGCCCGGCTTAACTCGATGATTGTCATCCGGACGGGTGCCCGGTAGCGTCCGCGCGCGGGCTTCGACCCGGGAGGACGTGCGATGCGAATCGGACTTCAGATCGGACCGGAGTATCGCCGGTACGCCGACAAGGTGGCGCGTCTCGTTGCGGACGCGCAGGGCGCGGAGGCGGCGGGCTTCGCATCCGTCTGGATCCCCCAGATCCCCGGTGAGTTCGATGCGCTGACGGCGATCACGCTGATGGGGCGGGCGACCGATCGCGTGGAGCTGGGAACCGCGGTCCTGCCGATCCAGACACGTCATCCGATCGCGATGGCCCAGGAGATCCTCTCGAACCAGGCGGTCTGCGAGGGGCGCTTCGTTCCCGGCCTCGGCCCCTCGCATCATTGGATCATCGACGACATGCTCGGTCTGCCGTACGAGAAGCCGGCGCGGCTCGTGGCGGACTACCTCGAGGTGCTGAACGCGGCACTCGCCGGTCCGGGGACGGTCGACGTCGAAAATTCGAGCTTTCGCATTCACAGTCCGATCGACGTGACGGACCGGCCGACGGAGGTACTGCTCGCGGCGCTCGGTCCGGTGATGCTGCGGATCGCCGGTGAGCGGACTGCCGGGACGATCCTGTGGCTGGCAGACGAGCGTTCGATCGCCGAGCACGTCGCGCCTCGGATCACAGAGGCGGCGACCGCCGCCGGACGACCGCCTCCGCGAATCGTCGCGGGGATCCCTGTCGCCCTCTGTGCGCCCTCCGACGTCGACGATGCGCGCGCTCGCGCAAACCAACTCCTGAGCCATGCCGAGTACTCACCCAACTACGAACGGCTGCTCGAGACGGGCGATGCCAAGAACGTCGGCGATCTGCTCGCGGCGGGTGACGAGGCGGCGGTCGTCGAGCGGCTCCGACGATTCAAGGATGCAGGGACGACGGATCTCGCGGTGCGCGTGCTGCCGCTCGGCGGCAATCGCGAGGAGCGCATCGCGTCCAAGCAGCGGACGATCGACTTTCTCGGCTCGCTCTGTCCCGCTCTCTGATCGTGCGCCGTCGCAGGTGCTTCCCACCGCCGCAGGTGCTTCCTGCAAGACCGCCGCGCTTCAGAAGTCGTAGTCGATGACGAGCGTCGGGCTCGTCGGGATCGCTTGGCAGGTCAGGACGAAGCCGTCCGCGATCTCGGCGTCGGTGAGCGCGTTGTTCACTCGCATCGTCGCGGAGCCTTCGGTCACCTTCGCCATGCAGGTCGCGCAGCTGCCGCGCTCGCACGAGAAGGGTGCGTCGCTGAGGCCCGCGCGCCGCGCTGCGCCGAGCAACGTATCGCCCGCCTGGTAGGGGATCTCGTGTCGGCGTTTACCTAGCAGGATCGTGATCGATTCGGTCGTTTCGTTTTCTCCGCTCGTCTCATCTCTGGCGTCTTCGCCTTCGTCGACGACGAAGCGCTCGATGAAGAGCTGATCCGCGCCGACGTCATGGCTGGCGAGCCCCGCCTCGACGACGTCCATGTAGGCCGCCGGCCCGCAGACGTAGAAGTCGGCCTCGGACCGATCGCCGACGAGCTCGGCGCAGGCCGTGGTATCGAGGAAGCCGATCTCGGCGTCGAGGTGGTAGTGGACAGCGAGGCGACCCTCACCCTCCTTCACGAGCCGGTCGAGCTCCGCGCGAAAGATCACGTCGGCGGCCGTCTTGTTGGCGTAGACGAGCAGGATCTCTCGCCGAGTGGTCGCCAGCGCAGTCTTGACGAGCGACAGGATCGGCGTGATCCCGCTCCCACCGGCGAACGCGACGATCGGCACATCGGCGTCGCGCAGCACGAAGAGCCCCGCCGGGCGAAGCACGTCGATCATGGCACCGACCGCGAGGTGGTCGTTCATCCAATTCGACATGCGGCCGCCGTCGACCCGTTTGACCGTCACGGTAAGCGGATCGCCGACGTCCGGTGAGCTCGACATGGAATAGCAACGTCCCACGATTTCGCCGTCGACCACGGCTTGAAACGTGCAGAACTGCCCCGCGCGATAGCGGAACGTCTCGGCCAGCTCGGCCGGCACATCGAGCACGAAGGATCGTGTGTCGTGGGTCTCGTCGATCACGCGGGCCACCGTCAGACGATGGAACTCGGTCTCAGTCGGCATCGATCCATTCTCGTCGGTCGCGATCACGCCGCGGCCCGTTTCGCGCGCTGGCGCAATCGTGTCGCGGTCGCTTCGCGTCGGCGCGGGCGGGTCGTCGTGGGGATCGCCTTACCATACGCTACGTGCCGGTAGGGGGCCATGCATTCGCGCCCGGTGCGCGGACCGCTCCTTTGCACAGGAGGACCCACGATGGACGTCGGCTTCGTCGGGCTCGGGAACATGGGCAGCGTACTCGCCGGCAACCTCGTCGGCGCGGGACACGCGGTTCTGGCGCACGACATCGCCGGCCCGACGCGTTCGCCAGAGGGGGCGACATTCACGAGCGACCTCGGTGAGGTCGCCCGCCGATCCGATGTCGTCGTGCTTAGCTTGCCCGACGGAAACGCCTGTACCGGCGTGGCCCAAGTGCTGGTCGAGGTCGTGGAGCGACGGTTTTTGCACGTCGTCGACACGTCGACTGCGGGCATCGAGGCGACCGACCACCTCGACGCGATCCTCGCCGCGGCCGGAGTCGGTCTCGTCGCGGCGCCGGTATCGGGCGGAATTGCCGGCGCGAAAGCCCGAACGCTCGCCGTGATCCATTCGGGGACGCCCGCCGCCTGTACGGCGGTCCGGCCCGTGCTCGAAGGGCTATCCGACGTGATCCACCGCGTAGGTGACGCGCCGACTCACGCGCAGGCGCTCAAGCTGGCGAACAACTTCCTGTCGGCCACCGCGCTCGCCGCGGCCAGCGAGGCCGTCGCGTTCGGTGTCGCGGTGGGTCTCGATATGGGCAGGATGCTCGACGTGCTGAATGCCTCGAGCGGCCGCAGCGCGGCGACGGCGGACAAGTTTCCCAGCCAAGTGGTCACGGAGCGGTACGCTTCAGGATTCGCGAACACGTTGATGGACAAGGACGTGCAGCTCTACCTGCGGGCGGTACGCCAGGCAGGCACGCCGGACGAGCTGGCCCGGCTCACGGCATCGATCTGGGAGCGCTTCGCGAAGCAGGAGCCCGACGTCGATTTCACGCGGATCTACCCATTCGTGCGCGGCCGCGACGTGGGCTGAAGCCGCGCGCGAGGCCGGCCGCTACCGTTGGCGTGCCAACTGGCCCTATGTCAACGTAGCCGCGCGCTCGCCCCTCGATGGGGTGATCCGACGGAGTCGACGCGATGGATCTGGAGCTCAGCGAGGAGCAGCTCGAGCTGCGCGACAACTTTCGCGCCGTGCTCGAGGAATACTGTGCACCGGAGGCGGTGCGGAAGGTCTTCGAGGAGGGCGACGACGGCGCCAATCTCTGGAAGCAGACGGTCGCGCTCGGCTGGACCGCGCTCGGCGTGCCCGAAGCGGCCGGGGGGCTCGGCTATGGCTTCGTCGAGCTCGGTCTGCTCGCCGAGGAGCTCGGTCGAGCGGCGTCGCCCGCACCGCTTCTCGCGACGACGACACAATTCACGCCGGCGCTCGTCGCTGCGGGCGCGAACGAGTCGCTGGCGCGCGTCGCCGAGGGTCGAGTCCGTGGCACGCTGGCGTTGGCCGAACACGGGAGCTGGACGCTCGACGGAATCGCGACCGGTGCCGAGCAGGATGGGGCGCAGTGGCGGATCGACGGCGCGAAGGACTGGGTGGTGGCCGGTGCGGCGTCCGACGCCGTGGCGGTCGTGGCGCGGGACGCGACGAGCGGTGAGCTCGGGCTCTTCCTGGTCGAGGAAGTCGCGGGTCGCGGGGATATTCGCGTGACGCCGAACCGCAGCCTCGACGCCGGTCTGCTCTCCGCGGACCTCGTCTTCGAGGGCGCGTCGGCGAGTGCCCTGATTGCACCCGGTCCCGTGGTGGCGGCGAAGCTCGAGGAGGTCTCATTGCAGGCCGCCGCGGCTATGGCGCTCCACACCGTAGGCGCGTGTCGGAAGCTCTTCGAGATGACCCTCGATTACGCGAAGGTGCGCAAGCAGTACGACCGCGTGATCGGCTCCTTTCAAGCACTCAAGCACCGCTTCGCAGAGATGTATCTCTCGGTCGAGCGAGCCACCGCCCTCGGCTACTACGCCGCGGTCGCGATCGCCGAGGGCGATCCGGTTCGCGCGGAGGCGGCGCATCTCGCGAAGTCGATCGCCGGCGATTGCCAGCGGCTCGTGGTCGAGGATTCGCTCCAGCTCCACGGGGGCCTCGGCTATACCTGGGAGCAGGATCTCCACTTCTGGTTGAAGCGGGGGAAGTCGGGCGAGCTCTACTGCGGCTCCGCTGCCTGGCATCGCGCGCAGGTAGCCGCGTCGCTCGGATTGATCGGCGCGCCGGAATCGGGAGATCGGCCATGAAGCTCCAGTTCGACGACGAGACGCTCGCCTTCCGCGACGAGTTCGTCGCCTGGCTCGGCGAGAACCGACCCAGCCCGGAGGAGATGGCAGCCGATCCATCTCGCTCGAGTGCCCATGCACCCGACTGGGCGAGACGTTTCGCGCGGCGGCTCTTCGACGCGGGTTGGCTCGTACCCGGTTGGCCCCCGGAGCTCGGCGGTCGCAACGCGGGCCCGCTCGAGACCCTGACCTACCTCGAGGCATTCTCGGAGTCCGGCGTGCCCCGCACGACGAATCCCCAGGGTCTCGGCATCATCGCCCCTTCGATCATCGACTACGGCAATCAGGAGCAGATCGATCGATTCGCGATGCCGCTCCTACGGGGTGAGACGACCGCCTGTCTCGGCATGAGCGAGCCCGACGCGGGCAGCGATCTGGCTAGCCTCAAGACCTCCGCCGTGCTGGTCGGCGATGAGTGGGTGCTGAACGGACAGAAGGTCTGGACCTCGGGTGCTGGCTTCGCCGAGTTCTGCTTCATGTTCTGCCGCACAGATCCGAACGTGCCCAAGCACGCCGGCATCTCGATCATCCTGATCCCGATGGACACGCCCGGGCTCACAGTGAAGCCGCTCAAGGAGCTCGTCCATCCAGACAAGCCCGATCTCGCCGAGGTCTTCCTCGACGACGTGCGCGTGCCCGAAGGCAACCTCGTGGGCGAGCTGAACAATGGCTGGCGCATGGCGAACGGCTCACTCGCACACGAGCGAAGCATGGTCTGGCTGGGTGCGGTCCTCGAGGCCGAGGCGGCGATCGCTGATCTGCTCGGACACGCACCGGAGATCTTTGCGCCGCTCACTCCGTTCGAACGGACGGTATCGGCAGACGAGATCGTGCGCCTCTATGCCGAGACGCGAGCGCTGCGGGCTTTGGGCTATCGGGGCTTCGCGCGCTTCGTGAAGGGCGGGACGGCTCCCGAGCAGGCGCTGATGAAGGCCTATGCGAGCGAGACACGGCGCGACGTCGAGCGGGTCGCTGCGGAGTGGATCGGACCGAAGTCGTTGATCGATACCTCGGGAGCACACGACGCGTACCGGACGATGGGACAGAGGGAATCCGAGGGTGGGTCGCTCGAGGAGTATTTCGTGAGCTTCGGCTCGACGATTTCGGCAGGGACGTCGGAGATCCAGCGCAACATCATCGCCGAGCGAGTGCTCGGGTTGCCCCGCGACTGAGTCCCGCGGCGAGTCTACGCCAGGTCGAATCCCTCGTAGCCCTTGGCAGCGATCTCCTCGCAGTACTTCACGAAGCCGACGAGGCCGCCGCCATAGACGAGTCCTGATTTCGGCTTGCCCTCGACGTTGCTGCCGTCGAGCCAGCTCCTCACATCGGACTTGAGTGGCATGTCGTGCACGAACGCCTCCGTGTCGCGCATCCACTTCGCTTCAGCCTCTGCCGTCGCCTCGATTCGGTCGAGCCCTTGGTCGCGCATCCAGGAGAGGCAGCCGGTCACGAACTCGACCGTCGCCTCCGCGCATCGCGTGAAATTGCAGAAGATCGTGCCGTTCTCCATGAAGAAGTTCGGGAAGCCGCGCGTCTGCAGGCCCATGAAGAGCGTCGCGCCGTCGGCCCAATGCGCCTGGATGGTGCGACCGCCCACGCCGCGCAGGTCCATGCGCGTCACCTCGCCAGTGAACGCGTCGAATCCGGTCGCGAAGATCAAGGCATCGAGCTCGATCTCCTCGGCGCGCGTCCGGACGCCCTTCTCCGTGATCGAAAGGATCGGATTCTCGCGCACGTCCACGAGGCGGACGTGGGGCAGGTTGTAGGCCTCGTAGTAGCCCGTCTCCATCGGGACGCGCTTGGCGCCGAAATGATGGGTCGGGCAGAGCTTCTCGGCGATGGTGGGGTCGTCGACGCGTTCGCGGATCTTGTTGCGGACGAACTCGGCGTAGAGCGAATTCGCCTCGGGATCCGTCATCAGGTCCCTGAAGTTGCCGAACCACTTGGCGAAGCCGGGCTTCTGCCAGATCTCCTCGTAGAAGGCCTCGCGCTCTTCGGGCGTGACGTCGAAGGTCCTTCGACGGTCGGCATCGTGGATGAAGCCGCCGAAATTCCTCCGACATCGCTCGAAGACGGCGTGGGCGTTCTCCTCGAGCTCGCGTCGTTGGTCGGCGTCGATGGGTGAGTTGCGCAGTGGTACGCAGTAGTTGGGCGTGCGTTGGAAGACGCTGAGAGAGGCACATTCCTTCGCGACCTCGGGGATCAGCTGGACGCCCGTCGATCCGGTCCCTATGACCCCCACGCGCTTGCCGGAGAACTCGATCGGCTCGCGTGGCCAACGCGCGGTGTGAAAGGACTCGCCCCGGAAGCGGTCGACGCCGGGGATGTCGGGTACATAGCTCGCCGAGAGGAGTCCGACGGCGGCGATCACGAAGCGAGCGTGCGCGAGACGACCTGTCTCGCTCGTCACGTGCCACCGCTTCTCCTGCTCGTCCCAGTGCGCGCTCGTGACACGCGCAGCGAGCTCGATATGGGGACGGAGGTCGAGTCGATCAGCGACGAAGTTCAGGTAGCGTTCGAGCTCTGGCTGAGCCACGAAGTTCTCGGACCATTCCCACTCGGCGAGGATCTCGTCAGAGAATGAGTAGGCGTATGCCCAGCTCTCGGAGTCGAGCCGTGCGCCGGGATAGCGGTTCCAGTACCAGGTGCCGCCCACGCCGTCGCCGGCTTCGTAGATCCGCGCCTCGAAGCCCGCCTTTTTCAGGGCGTAGAGCTGATAGAGGCCGGTGATGCCGGCGCCGATGACCAAGACGTCGAGCGTCTCGTCTTTCGGTCGGTTCCGATTCGTCACGAAGGCTCTCCCGGTCAGTCCGGCGTGCAGCCGACACTATCGTCTTCTCTTCCGGCACGCGCCCTCCGTCGTTCTGCGACGCACGTGCAGTGATATCCTGGAGCGCCCGGTAAATGGAGGGTGCCCGAGCCATCGGTGGGTAGGCTACGAGATGCGTTTCGGCCTGCAGATGTGCAATCTAGGCGAGCTCGACCGGGTGCGGATGCCGTGTCCCGAGGCAACCCCGGTCCCCGATCGCGCGGGGGATCGCCGGTGGCCGGATATCTCGACAACGATCGGGGCGTGAGCCGAGGCGCGAACGTCTCGCTGGGCTTGCATCGAGTGTCATATACTCTCGCGCATCCACACACGCCCGGTGGTTGGCCGGAGCGGTAGAGATGGACGCGATGAAGCAGCACGAGCTGGCGATCCTGCCGGGCGATGGCATCGGACCCGAGACGATGTGCGAGGCGCTGAAGGTATTGACCGCGGTCGAGACCCTGGCGGGCGTGCGTTTCGTGCGGGTCGAGGCGGCATTCGGTGCGGCGGCCTACTTCGCACACGGCCATCCCTTTCCGGAGGAGACGCGCGAGCTGTGCTCGTCGGCCGATGCGGTCCTGAAGGGCCCCGTCGGGCTCGCACACGAAGAGGCGATTCGGATCCCCGTGGAGCTCCAGCCCGAGCGCGGCGGCGTCGTGCCGCTTCGGGGACACCTCGAGACCTTCGCGAATCTCCGCCCGGTGGTACTGCCGAAGGAGCTGGCGCACGTCTCTCCGCTCAAGGGTCGCGTGATTTCACGGGGCCTCGATCTCTTGATGGTGCGTGAGCTCCTCGGTGGTCTGTATACGGGCGCGAAATTTCGTGGCAGAGACGAAGCCGGGCGGCGCTACGTCGAGGAGTCGCTTCGCTACGATGAGGATCAGATCCGCCTCGTCGTCCGCTTCGCCTTCGAGCTCGCGAAACGTCGAGATGGCGTTCTCCACAATATCCACAAGCGCAATATCCTCGAGTCGAGCGTGCTCTGGAACGAAGTCGTCGAGGAGGAAGCGGCCAGCTTTCCGGAGGTGCGCGTCGAGCACATGCTCGTCGACGCCGCCGCGACGCATCTTTGCCTCGATCCGGCCCAATTCGACGTGATGGTGATGGAGAATCTCTTCGGGGATATCCTGAGCGATCAGGGTGGTGGATTGCTCGGGTCCCTCGGGCTGATGCCCTCGGCATGCATCGGCCCCGACCGTGCCTACTACGAGCCCGCGCATGGATCCGCGCCGGACATCGCCGGTCGCGGTGTCGCCAATCCATATTCGATGATCGGTTGTGTCGGCCTGATGCTCGAGCACAGCTTCGGCATGAAGGAGTGGAACGACCGGATCTTCGACGCGTTGCACGCCGTCTTTCGAGCGGGATACGCGACGGCGGATCTGGCGGATGGCGTGGACTCGCTCTCCGCGGTCGGCACTGCCACCTTCGGCGATCTCGTCGTCGAGTTCCTCGACAAGGCGAGCGCATCATGAACGAGTCCTTCTCGGTCGATCCGGTCACACCGGCCATCGGCGCGGAGATCCGCGGGCTCGATCTGTCGCACCCGATCCCCGAGCCCGCACGCGGCGAGCTCCATCGGGTCTGGCTCGAGCGAAAGGTGCTCGTCTTCCGCGACCAGAGGCTGACGCCCGATCGGCATGTCGCCTTCGCCTCGCAGTTCGCGGAAGTCGACAAGTACCCCTTTCTCAAGGGCATCGAGGAACATCCCCTGGTCGCGCCGATTCTCAAGCTGCCCGAGGAACGTGTCAACTTCGGTGGCATGTGGCACGCCGATACGACCTATCTCGAGGCACCCGCGGCGGGTGCCGTGCTCTACGCACTCGAGCTCCCGCCTGTTGGTGGCGATACGCTCTTCGCGAATATGGCGCTCGCATGGGAGACGCTGCCGGACGAATCGAGGCGAGAGATCGAGGGACTACGCATCGTCTGCTCCTCGGCGAAGCCCGGAATCAGCAAGACGCGCGCGGATCGATTGCGGGACAGTGCGGACGAGACGAGCCCCGAGTCCTTCGTCAACGTGCATCCCGCCGTGCGCATTCATCCCGAATCGGGCGAGCGGATCCTCTTCGTGAACGAGGCCCATGTCGTCCGCTTCGAGGGTTGGAGTGAGGCGGATAGCGAGCCCGTCCTCCAAGATCTCTACGCCCACCAGCGTCTGCCGGAGCTGCAGTGTCGGATCCGCTGGTCACCCGGTGCCGTCGTCATGTGGGACAATCGCTCGACCCACCATTACCCGGTCAACGACTACCACGGCCATCGTCGACTGCTCCATCGGGTGTCGCTCAAGGGCGACGTCCCCTTCTGATCGCTCGGGCTCGACTACATCTCGACGACACCTCGATCATACGCGCGGATTCGTCGCGTCCGCCGCGACACGTTAGGCCAGCGTGCCGTCGATCCGCAGCTGGATCGCCTGCTCCGCGTCGATCCCGATCTCCTCGAGGATCTCGTCCGCGTGCTCGTTGAACTCGGGCGCGCGGCGGGTCTGGCCTGGCTCACCGTCGAATTGGACGGGCGCACCGACGAGCTCGAAGGGGACACCCTGCGAAGTCTCCGTCTGCACCATGTAGCCGTTCGCGCGCATCTGCTCGTCAGCGGCTACCTCGAGCGTGTTCTGAACGACTGTCCATTGACCCTTCAGCGTCTCGAATCTTCGCACCCAATAGTCGAGTGGCTGCTTTCCGATCTCGGATTGGATGATCTCCTTTGCCTCGTTGCCGTTCGCCGTCAGGTTGGCGTGGGAATCGAAGCGGGGGTCCGAGACCAGATCCGTGCGATCGATGTGCTGGCAGAAGTCGGGCCAGTAGTGAAAGGCCTGGAGCATGACGAGCGCGATGAAACGATCGTCGATGGTTCGGTACGGGCTCGAGAGTGGGTTCTGCGTGCCGCGGACGATTCGTGCGGGCTGGAACGGTACGCCATGCTGGAGCGAGAGCGCGATCGCCGCGCTCATGGCCCAGGCTCCCGTCGCGAGCAGGGACACGTCGACGCTACCGGCTGCGCCCGTCCGCTCACGGCGAAAGAGTGCTGCGGCGATCCCGCCCGCGATCGTCATCCCGCCAATCGAATCGCCATACGCGGGTGCGGGCTGCACGGCGAGGTCGCCCCCCTCACGGGTCGATGCGTCGGCGCTTCCTGCCCGGCACCAGTAGCCCGTCATGTCGTAGCCGCCTCGATCCTTGTGGGGTCCCTTGGGGCCGAACGCGGTTCCGCGTACGTAGATGATATTCGGGCTGTGCTGGCGAATCGTCTCCTCGTCGATCTTGAGCTTCTCGAGTTGGTTCGGCAGCTTGTTCGTGAGGAAGACGTCGGCGGTCTTCGCGATTGCGTAGAGGACGTCGAGTCCGCCGGGCTTGGTCAAATCGAGACCGATCGAACGCTTGCCGCGATTCGAGTGCTCGAGCAGGACGTGTACGCCCTTGGACAGATCGAGAACGCCGGTCTGGCCGAGCCCGCGCATCGCGTCGCCGCGTTCGGCGTGCTCGACCTTGATCACGTCCGCACCCCAGTCGGCGAGAACGGCCGAGGCTGCAGGAACGAAAGTGTGCTCGGCGACTTCGAGGACGCGAACGCCCGTCATGGTGTCCATGGTGAGGCTCCTCCCGTAGGACGCGTGAGCATATCACCCGAATGGCTCGCGCGTGTACCGCGAGGCAATGCCTCAATGTCGGACCGGTTCGGGGGTGGTACCGGTGGGCAGCCGGAGCTCGACGACGATGCGTTCGATTTCGCCGTCGAAGACGTCACGGCCGTCATACGCGCGGGAGACGGGATCGTTCGTATCACGACCCGTATCGAAGGTCTCGCCACCGCCGGCGAGGACGAGGGGGCGCTCGTCGATTGCGCCCTCGGCGACGGAGCGGCCATCGACGGCGAGACGTGCCGTACCACCATGGCCGCTCGGAGTGAAGTCGAGCCGGAGCGTGTGGGGACCCGCGTCGAGCCGCTCGCTCGCGATCACGCGTGACTCGCCGCCGGGCAGGGGGGAGACGCTGGCGACGGCGGCGGGTCGGCCTTCCGAGAGGTAGAAGCTCCATCCGCCGAAGTAGCTGCCCGCCGCGACCAACACGCCCTGGCCTCCGCTCTCGGGAACGACGACGTCGGCTTCGATCGAGAAGGGCAGCGCGAAGATCGGTGGCGACGTCATCGAGCTCAGCTGGATGTCGGGACCCCAGTAGGTGAAGCGTGTTCGGATCTGCTGTGTCGCACGGATGTATCGCGTCGCGCGGGTCTGTGCACCCGTGTCCTGCACGGGGTAGGCGTCGTAGCGTCGGGCTTCGCGCTCGAACACGGCACGCAAATCGCGCAGGCGCTCGGGATGGCTCGTCGCGAGATCGATGGCCTGGCCGAAGTCCGACCGGAGATCGTAGAGCTCCCAGTCGTAGCTGGACGTGTCGGAGCCCGCGCGTGGCAGCGCGATCTCCCAGGGCATGAATCGCGGGGTCGTGTTCGCCAGCCAGCCATCGTGATAGATCGCGTGGTTGCCGTTTACCTCGTAGTACTGGGTCGTGCGAGGCGACTCGGCGGTCGCATCGTCGAAGCTATAGACCATACTGGTGCCGTCGATCGGCTGTTGGCGGACGCCGTCGACGGAATCCGGAGCGGCGATGCGCGCGGCTTCGAGCAGTGTTGGAAGCACGTCGATCACGTGATGGTATTGACTGCGGATCTCGTCGCGACGCTCGATGCCCTCGGGCCACGAGACGACCATTCCGTTACGCACGCCGCCGAGATGCGACGCGATCTGCTTGAACCAGGGGAACGGAGCGCTCGTCGCCCAGGTCCAGCCGATCGGGAATCCCTGGTAGGTGTCGGGACTACCGAGGACGTCGGAGTTCGCGGCGAGCCAGTCGGTCGATACGGCGAACTCGCGTCCAGTCGATAGATGGGCCATCTCGTTCAGCATGCCCGTCTGCGCGCCTTCCCCGCTCGCACCGTTGTCGCCTTCGATGAAGAGGATCAGTGTGTCGTCGCGCAGTCCCATACGCTCGAGCTCGGCGATGACGCGCCCGATCTGCTCGTCCTGATAGGCGAGCTGCGCAGCGAAGACCTCCATGAAGCGTGCGTAGACCTTCCGTTCGTTCTGCGTGAGCGAGTCCCACGCGGGGATCAGCTCGGGACGCGGTGTGGAGCGCGTGTCGTGCGGAATCACGCCGAGTGCCTTCTGGCGCTCGACGATCGCGGCGTGTTCCGCGTCCCAACCATGATCGAACCGGCCCCGGAACCGATCGATCCACTCCGGTAGCGCTTGATGGGGTGCATGCGGTGTTCCAGTCGCCAGGTAGATGAAGAACGGCTTGTCCGGGGCGGCGGCCTTTTGATTGTGAAGCCAGCGGATCATCTGATCGGCGAGGTCACGATCGAGCAGGTAGTCGTCGGGGCGGTCCGAGCCGTCGACCGGGTTCGTATTCTCGAAGAGCGCGGGATTCCACTGGTCGGTGTCGCCTGCGACGAAGCCGTAGAAGTACTCGAAGCCGCGCAGTCGGCCAGTCGGCCAATGGTCGAAGGGGCCGGCCGTCGATCGCTCGAATACCGGGACGTTGTGGTCCTTGCCGAACATCGCCGTGTTGTAGCCGTTGTCACGCAGGATTCGCGCGATCGTGGCCGCACTGCCTGGAATGCGTCCGGTATAGCCCGGATAGGGAGAGACCATCTCGACGAGTGATCCCATGCCGACGGCGTGATGGTTACGACCGGTCAGCAGGGCGGCACGCGTGGGTGAGCACACGCCCGTCGTGTGGAAGCGCGTGTAGCGCAGCCCCTCCTCGGCGAGACGATCGAGGTTCGGCGTGGGCGCAGGTCCGCCGAAGGTGCTCGCCGCGCCGAAGCCCGCGTCGTCGGTCATGACGAGGAGGATGTTGGGAGCGCCTTCCGGGGAACCAACGAGCGCGGGAAAGGAGCCCGTGGAGTCCGCTTCGGTCGCTTCGAGCGTTCCGGTCCAGGTCGGTTCGGGCCGCGGGAGGACCGGGCCGACAGGCGTGTCACGCGTCGAGCACGTCCGATCGCCCGCGGCGCCGACGCACCCCAGCACCGCGGTCAGAATCAGCCACCCCCCGATCTCGAGGCGACCCATGGGCCGGCGCCTCTTCTCGCCCATCGTCTCTCCACCTCCGGTCGACGAGCTTAGCCCCGTCCAGCGATCGCATCTCGCGCGGCGTTCGCTCTATCTGGGGTAGTCTGGACCGCGCGCGGCGGCTGCATCGCAGTCGAAGCCCTGTCGGTGGAAGTTGCCGTACTTCGGCGCAACCTGGAGTGAGCTGACGTGCATCAGAACGAAACGACCCGTCGCGCCGGCGTCGATCGACGGCAATTCGTAGGCTGGCTGACCGTCGTTCTCGGCGGTGCGCTCTCTCCCGCGTGCTCCCGGATGCTCCTCGAGGGCGAGAGGAGCGAACGTCCCGCGTTCACGCGAGTGCCGCTCACGAGGTCACATCGAGCGCTCATCGCGACGGCGTGTGAGCTGATCCTGCCGCGGACCGAGACGCCTGGTGCGCGGGATGCCGGCGTTCCCGAATTCGTCGAGACGATGCTCTCCGAGTGGTACGACGCGAAGGAGCGTGAGGCATTCATCGCCGGACTCGAAGACCTGGAGCGCCGGAGTCTCGAAGCGGCTGGTGTGCCATTCGTCGACGCGGCGCCCGAGATCCAGGTGGAAATCCTGGCGCGGCTCGAAGAGGCGACAACGGAGCGCGTGGGGGCACCGTTGCTGCTTCGCCGCAAATCGCCCGAGACCTTCTTCTTGGCCCTCAAGGAGCTCACACTCGTCGGCTACTGCACGTCCGAGGTCGGCGCAACGCAGGCGCTCCAATGGCAGGTGATGCCGGGGCGCTACGACGCATGTGCCCCGTTGGCTTCACTCGGCCGTGCCTCGGCGGGCTGGTAGTCGTCCATCGCATGATGCAGGGAATCCGAGCATGACTGAAGCCTTCGACGCGATCGTCGTCGGATCGGGAATCAGCGGCGGCTGGGCCGCGAAAGAGCTTACGGAGCGCGGTCTTCGCGTCGCGATGCTCGAGCGCGGCCGCGCCATCGAGCATGGCCGCGACTACGATGGTGAACACGTCCCGCCCTGGGCATTTCGATTTCGCAACATGGGCGACCGACGCCTCTTCGAGCGCGAGTACGCGAAGCAGGGCAGTACCTACGCCATGAACGAGGACAATATCCGTTTCTGGGCGAAGGATGCGGATTGGCCCTATCAGGTGGACGGGGAGAGTCCCTTCCAATGGACGCGTCCGGCGGGGCTGGGCGGTCGGTCGTTGCTCTGGGGGCGACAGGTCTATCGCTGGAGTGACCTCGACTTCGAAGCGAACGAGGCGGACGGCTACGGTGTCGATTGGCCGATCCGCTATCGCGACATCGCTCCCTGGTACGACCACGTCGAGCGGTTCATTGGTGTGAGCGGTCAGGCGGAGGGACTTGCACACCTTCCGGACGGTGCGTTCCAGCCGCCAATGGAGATGACCTGCGTCGAGTCGCTGTTCAAGGAGCGGGTCGAGTCGAGCTTCGACGATCGCAAGGTGACGATCGGACGTGTCGCGGTCCTCACGGAGAGCCTGCCGGGCCGGGCCGCGTGTCACTATTGCGGTCCGTGCCAGCGCGGCTGCTCGACCGGCTCGTATTTCAGCACCCAGAGCTCGACGCTTCCCGCCGCTACGGCTACGGGTCGCCTCAGCGTATTCACGGACACGCTCGTCGAACGCGTCAACGTCGACGAACGAACGGGTCGCGCACGCGGGGTCGCCGTGGTCGACACGGTGAAAGGAGAGCGTACCGAGCTCCGCGCGCGTGTGGTCTTCCTCTGTGCCTCCGCCATCGCCTCGACTCAGGTGCTGCTCAACTCGGCGAGTGAGCGGTATCCGAACGGTCTCGGTAACTCGAGTGGGGCCCTCGGCCACTACATGATGGACCACTGCGCGACGAACGGTGCGACGGGGATTCACCTGGGATTCGGGGATTCGGCGCCCTTCGGCAGGCGACCCAACGGGATCTACATTCCGCGGTTCCGCAACGTCGGTAAGAGGCATCCCGAATTCGTGCGTGGCTACGGCTACCAGGGTGTTTCGGATCGCGCGAGCTGGACGCGCCTCACGTCGACACCCGGATTGGGTCCGTCGCTGAAAGGTCAGCTCGGCCAGCGCGGTCCCTGGTACCTGCGGCTCACCGGCTTCGGCGAATGTCTTCCGCGTTACGAGAACTCGGTTCGCCTCGACCCACACCAGCGTGATCGATGGGGCGTTCCCCAGGTGCGGATCTCCTTCCGATTCGGAGAGAACGAGGCGAGGATGGCGAAGGACATGACCGAAGAGGCGGCCGCAATGCTCTCGGCCGCGGGCTGCGTGGCCGTCACGCCCTTCATGGAGATGAGCGACGCCATCCACGAGATGGGGACGGCCCGAATGGGTCGTGATCCGAAGACCTCGGTGCTGAACGCTCAGAATCAGTGCCACGACGTGCCGAACGTCTTCGTGACCGACGGCGCCTGCATGACGTCTTCGTCGTGCGTGAATCCGTCACTCACCTACATGGCGCTGACCGCGCGAGCGGCGTCGTTTGCGGCCGAGGCCGTGAAGAACGGCGCGCTCTGAGAAGCCCGGCTTCGATCATCAGTCATCGACCGGTCGAGAGAGGATCGTCGCGGTCGAGACGAGCGCGCCCTGCGCGCCCCCGTCGACGAGATCGACACGGATGACATCGAGGGATCCTTGCCGACCGACCCGCTCGGCGATAGCTCGAAGCGGGCCGCTCTCGAGTCGCCAGACGAAACGCATGTCGAGGTCGATGCTAGCGCGGCGACCGCCCAACAGGTGCTCCGCGGTTAGCTCGGCGAGCAACGCCTGGGCACCGCCCTGGACCGTACCGACGAGGCCATTCGAGAGCCGGGGCGCCGGGTCGAGCTCGAGACTTCGCGCGTCGACGAGCCGCGCGCCGAGCAGGCGATCGAAGGACGCGATCGACGGCTCGGGAACCGTCGCCTGCCTCGGGTGGCTGGCCTCGAAGGCGTTGTTGAGAAAAGTCGTCGTACCCCGTCCGAAGAGGCGCCCCCGCTCGTCGCGGAGAAGCGTCTCCGCAACCACGAAGCGCCGCCCCACCCGCCATGGTCGCCCCACGAGCTCGATCGGTCCCTCGACGGGCGGGTCGGACAGCATCTGCACGCGCAGATCGAGCGTCGGGGTCCGGGCACCGTCTGGGACATGGCCCCCCACGACGTCGACGAGCGTTGCGAAGATCCCGAGTCGCGTGCGCTGCGTTCCTTCGCCCCACATCGCAGGGCGAAGGAGTGCGCGACCCACGACTGTTCCTTCCCGGTATTCGAGACCGAATCCGGTCTGCACGACGAAGTGATCCTCGGGCAGCTTTAGTCGGGCATTCGAAGCCAATCGATCCGTGATCTTCGTCGCGATCGTGGAATTCGCTGATCCACCACCCTCGTTCGTGCCATCGGGTGCGGAGTACTTCTGCTCGGGGCGGGCTTCGGACACGGTCGACTCCTGGCTGGGCGGCTGCACCCTAGCGCAGGCGTCATAGGGCCCGATCCTCTCCGTCCTCCACGATGGGATCCCCTGTCTCGCCCTGCTGGTCGATCCGGTCTGGCTGTTCTCGATCGGGATCGGCATCATCTGCCGACTCGAGCGGGAAGGACGGTTCCGGACCCCAAGCCCCGATTCTCCCCGTTCAGGTGAATCACGATGTCCAGGCCCGCCCATCGACCCCCGGCGAACGGAGCTCCCGGCTGCAGGTACGCACGTCGAGCGACGTATGAGCAGTCCGCGCGACGATGTCGCCTCGCGAATCTCGATTCACCCTATCGGAGCCCGTCGTCATGCGTCTCTTTCTGAAGATCCTTCTCGGCGTCGTGGTCGTGATCGTGCTGGTCGTCGGCTACGGACTTTTCCAGGCGTGGCGCCATGGTGCCCTGCGCCTTCTGTTTCCGAGCGATGCCTACGAGACGCAAGCGCCGGTGATCGCCGCCGACTTCGGCCAGGACAGCGCGGTGCGCGTGCTCCTCTATACGAAGACCAACTCCTTCCGACACGTCGAGGGCATCGCCGCTGCGCGAACGCTCTTCGAGGACCTCGCGGCTCGGCGCGGCTGGGCGGTCTTCGCGACGGAGAACAGCGCCGTCTTCGACCCCGCGATCCTCGGTCGCTTCGACGTGATCGTCTTCGCGAATGCGAGCGGCAACCACGCGAGCGATGCGCAGGACGAGACATTCAGGCGATGGCTCGAGCAGGGGGGCGGCTGGCTCGGCATCCACGCCGCCGGCGATGCTTCCCACTCGGACTGGGTGTGGTACCAGGCCACGCTCAAGAGTGGTGAGTTCATCGGGCACATCATGGGACCGCAGACGCAGGAGGCGCGCGTCGTCGTCGAGGATCGCGATCATCCCGTCACCCGGGGTCTGCCAGCCGAGTTTCGGCACGAGGAGGAGTGGTATTCCTGGGATCGTGGCGCACGTGAGGCGGGCTTCCACGTACTCCTGACCGTCGACGAGTCGACCTACACGCCCAAGATCATCGGGCTGGGACCCGAGCGCGACATCGCGATGGGCGACCACCCGGTCGTATGGTCCCGTTGCGTCGATCGCGGCGCGGCCGTCTACACGGCGATGGGTCATTGGGGCGCGGCCTACGAGAAGGACTACACGCAGACGCTGCTCGGGAACGCCGTGGATTGGCTGGCGGGCGACACAGGCTGTCCATCGGCGACGACGAGCGATCGGGCGGAGGGGTCGCCACCCACGGCCGGGACACTCCGCTAGGGCGGCGTGTCGACAGGGAAGGGCGCCGGGGGGCAGAAATTTCGGCAGCTGGGCCCGAATCGGCCGCCTGGGCTGCCCGGCGGATGCGATGTCGGCGTAGAATAGGGGGATGGCCGGGTACGAACGCCTTCAGATGGAAGATCGGATCTTCCTCGAGATCGAGGACGCGAATACCCACGCGCACGTGGCCGGCATCTTCCTGTTCGAAGCGGGCCCGATGAAGGAGACCGACGGCAGCATCGACTTCGACCGCATCTGCGAATACGTCGCCGCGCGGCTGCATCTGATTCCGCGCTATCGGCAACGCGTCGCGACGTTGCAGGACGAGGATCATCCCGTCTGGGTCGACGATGCGCGCTTCAACCTCCACTACCACATGCGGCATACGCGTCTGCCCTTGCCGGGAAACGAGCGGCAGCTCAAGCGACTCTGTGGCCGCATCGTCTCCCAGCAGCTCGATCGCGGAAAGCCGCTCTGGGAGATGTGGCTGGTCGAGGGGCTCGAGGGCGACCGGTTCGCGCTCGTGACCAAAGTGCACCACTGCATGATCGACGGGATCTCAGGCGTCGATCTGTTGATGACCCTGCTCACACCGGAGCCGATCGATCGCTTCGAGTCACCCCCGACCTGGATCCCACGTCCGCCACCCGAGCGCGAAGAGCTGAATCGAGATCGCATGTGGAGCCGGCTCGAAGCGCCCATCGAGATCGGTGGCGCGCTCGCGCGCGCGGTCCGCGCACCCGCTCGGGCCGCCGAGAACATTCGTGACGCCGTACAGGGATTCCTCGAGATACAGGAGTTCGCGGAATCGCCAGCGTCGGAAACGCCGATCAACGGACCGCTCGGTCCGCATCGTCGTTTCGATTGGCTCTCTCACGACCTCGACGACGTCAAGTCCATCAAACGCGCGCTCGGCGGAACCGTGAACGACGTTGCGCTCGCTACGGTAGCGGGGGCGATGACGCGGTTTCTCGAACGGCGAGGCATGCCGCTCATCGAGCAGCGCGAGCTCGACTTTCGGATCGCCTGTCCCGTCAATACGCGTCCCGACTCCGATCGCGGCAAGCTCGGCAATCAGGTCTCGGAGCTGGTGGTCCGGATGCCCCTCGGCGAGCCGAGCCCGGAGCGGTGCCTGGACGAGGTTCGCCTGGAGATGGAGCGGACCAAGGAGTCCAAGCAGGTCGCGGTCGTTCAGGCGCTCAACACGTTCGCCAGCTGGACCTCGCCCGGGCTGGCGACGGCCTGGGCGGCGCGACAGATGCAGAGCCTCTCGGCCAACCTCATCGTCTCGAACATTCCCGGACCAAGGCAGGACTTCTACCTCTTTGGCGCGCGCATGCTGGAGACGTATCCACTCGTGCCGTTGCTCCCGCTGCAGGGACTGGGTGTCGCCGTCTTCAGCTATACCGGCGGGTTCTACTGGGGCTTCAATGCCGATTGGGAGCTGGTGCCGGACCTGCACGACTTCGTGTTGGCGATGCAGGACTCGTTCGATGCGCTGCTCGATGCCGCTGCCAAGGCCAGGTGACAGGAGACGATCGGTTCCACCAACCCGTGATCCCGAACGTCTCGACCGAAATGTGGAGGCTCGAACATGGCGAACTACAACTTCACCTGGCTGGCGCCACAAGATCTCGATTTCCTGCTGTGGGAATCCCCGGCACTCCCTATGCACACGTCGGCGATCCAGGTCTTCTCGCTCGGCGACCTCGGCAACGCCGAAGGCGGCGTCGACATCGGACGGATCCGCCGTGCCAACGAGTCGATCCTGCACCGCATCCCGCGCTATCGCCAGAAGATCATGTGGACGCCGAGTGGCAAGAACGCGGTCTGGGTCGACGACGAGAAGTTCAACATCGACTACCACCTTCGACACGTGGCCCTGCCGCGTCCGGGAACCGAGATGCAGCTCAAGCAGATGGCCTCGCGCATCATGGAATATCCACTCGACCGGGCCCGCCCGCTCTGGGAGACGTGGATCGTCGAGGGGCTCGAGGGGGATCGCTTCGCGAGCATCGCGAAGACGCACCATTGCATGGTCGACGGCAGCTCGGGGAACGATCTGGCGCAGATCATCCTGTCGACCGAGCCCTGGAGCGAGGTGTCCGACGCGCCGCGCTACGTACCGCGGCCGTCTCCCGCGCCCTCGCTGCTCGCGGCCGAGGAGCGCCGACGCCTGTTCGCGACGCCTGCTCGCCTGATCGGGAAGCTACGCGATTTCGCGGTGGAGTCGGACGACCCGATCGGCGACGCGGGAGACCGCATCCGTGCCCTCGCGAACATGGCGAGCTTCAAGATCAACCCCGCCTCCGAGGCGCCCTTCAACGGCGAGATCGGTCCGCATCGTATCTTCGACTACGCGACGACCTCGCTCGACGACATGAAGGCGATGCGCCGACAGCTCGCCGTTTCGGTCAACGATCTCGTCCTGACGGTCGTGACAGGCGGGCTGCGTCGCTTCCTGCATCGCCGTGGCGTACGCACGGACGACTTCGATTTTCGTGTCAGCACTCCCGTCAACGTGCGCACGGAGAAGGACCAGGGAAAGCTCGGCAACAAGGTGTCCTCATGGATCGTCCGCCTACCGCTCGACGAGGCAGACCCGCTCGCGCAGCTCGAGCGCATCAACGAGACGACGAGCGAATTCAAGGAGAGCGGTCAGGCCTCTGCGGTCGAGCTGATGAATGCACTCCACGAGTTCATCCCGATGGACGTGCAGAAGCAGGCCGAGGGCACGCAGAACATGATCGTGACCAACGTGCCCGGTCCGACGATGCCGCTCTACATGCTCGGCGCCGAGCTGCTCGGCATGTATCCGCAGGCGCCGTTGATTCGGAGTCTCGGCCTCGTGATCGGCGTCGTCAGCTACAACGGCCGCATGTGTTGGGGCTTCAACGCCGACCGGGATCGCGTCCCCGACCTCGCCGATTTCCGCGATCATATCCTGCACGCGTTCGAATCACTCGCCAAGCACGCGGGCGTCGCATTGTCCAAGCCACCGGTTCCTGCGACGGGCGCGTAGTGCGTGCTCCCCGAGTGGCGGGCGGGAGATCCTCCGATTCATGAGAGTCGTGCCACGGCGATTTTCGCGCGCGAGCTCCGTTGCGCGGTGGTGAGATCGGACGCGGAGGAACGCACGATGCAGACCATGCGAGACGGGGCTCGGCTGGAACGCACGTGGGAGAAGATCGTCTCGGTCGCGCTCGTACCCGGCACGGTCGTCGCCGGTCTCTCGATTGCCGTGTTCGCGATGGAGCGCGGCGTAGCGCCAGCGGCGCCGATCCTCCCGATCGCGCTTGCTGCCCTGGTCGTCGCCGGCGTCTTCGAGCGGATCCTGCCCTGGCACCGGTCGTGGAACCGGTCGCAGGGTGATATCGGCACGGATCTGCTCTACCTGCCGACGCAACAGATCGTCGTGGGGCTCTGCGGTCCGGCCGCGGCGACCCTCGTCGTCGCGGGGGCCGACGGGATCACGGCGCTCACCGGCGGTGGTCTCTGGCCGGCGACCTGGCCGATCGCGGCGCAGGTCGTCCTCGCCAGCGTGGTGCGGGAGCTCTTCGACTACTGGGCGCATCGCGCGATGCACCATTTCGAGTGGCTGTGGCGTCTCCACGCGACCCACCACACACCCGGTCGCGTCTACTTCCTGAATGGCCTTCGCGCACATCCCCTCGAGATCGCCTTTCGCTTCGGCTTCGTCGGCGTCGTGCCGCTCGCGATGCTCGGCGTGGGAGAACGCGTCCTCGCGCTCACCGCGATCGCCGCGCTCTGCGCCGACGTGTTCCAGCATGCGAACATCGCGATCCGTCTGGGACCGCTGTCGTGGATCTACAGCATCGGCGATGCCCATCGTTGGCATCACTCACGCGAGCGCGACGAGGCCGACACGAACTACGGCAACGTCTATCTCTTCTGGGACGCCGTATTCGGCACGCGCTACCTGCCCGCCGACCGTGAGCCGCCGACGATCGCAGGTGTCGAGGGCCTCGAAGCCTTTCCCAAGAGATTTCTGGCGCAGTGGATCTCACCCTGGCGCTGGAAATCGATCGTCGACGCTTCATCTGCGCCTCCGAGCGGGCCCTGAATGAACAACCTAGCTACTTCCCGTCCGAGAAGTCGTAAATCGTTGGTCTGAATAGGGAATTGGCGCAATCGCCGCTCCCGGTTCGTTGACGATCGTTGTATGTTAGGTGGTGCCAACCTACCGAACTCACAACGAAAACCGCGAAACCGGGGGGTGAAGCGATGCGCCAATTCCGAGAAAACCAGCTGTCTCTCACGCCCACGTGGGGTCCACACCAGCATACCCGAGAGCTTCAGATGATCGCCAGGATCCTGGACGGGCATCCACAGCTGGCGGAGTTCGTTCACCTCGACCTGGTTGGCGATCGGCGCGAGGACACGGGGCGACGAGGTCTGACGGGCGACCAGGTGCTGCGGATCGCTCTGCTGAAGCAGATCCACGGCCTGAGCTATCGGGAACTCGAGTTCCATCTCCAGGACTCGGCTGCCTTCCGCAGCTTCGTGGGACTTGGCCTCGACGAATGGCCTCGCTTCCAGACGCTTCAGGACAACGTGAAGCGGATCCGGTCTGCGACGTGGGAGGCGATCCATCGCGTGCTGGCGCGCTTCGCCCGATCTGAGGGCATCGAGCGAGGGAACACGATCCGAACGGATACGACCGTGGTCGAGTCGAATATCCACGAGCCGTCCGACTCGGCCCTTCTCTGGGACGGCGTGCGCGTGATGACGCGGCTCATGCGTCGCATGGCCAAGGAAGATCCGTCGCTACGAAAGCAGTTCCCGGATCGTCGTCGAAGCGTGAAGCGACGGGCCTACGCGATCAAGTTCCATCGTTGTTCGATCGACCTCGTGGCGACGTACCGTGATCTCATCCGAGCCACCACGGAAGTTCGCGAAGCGGCTCAGTCCGTGGCCGATCGGGTCGCTGACGTCAAGGCCCTTGAGCCGCTTCGAAGCGAGCTCCTGGCCGTTCTGCCCCTGGTAGAGCGCGTGATCGACCAGGCGCGCCGCCGCGTCCTCGAAGGCGAGCGGGTTCCCGCTGAAGAAAAGATCGTCTCGATCTTCGAGTCTCACGCCGACATCCTCGTCAAGGACAACCGAACGACCTACTACGGTCACAAGGTGTGTCTGAGCGGGGGGAAGTCCTCGATGGTCCTCGACTGCGTCATCGAGGAGGGCAACCCGGCAGACTCGAGCCTGGTCGAGCGGACGATCGAGCGCCACATCGAGATCTTCGATCGTCCCCCGCGACAGGTTGCGATGGACGGCGGCTTCGCGTCGAAAGAGAACGTGGCGAAGGCGCTTGGCGTCGAAGACGTGGCGTTCAACAAGAAGAGCGGGCTCGAGGTCCACGAGATGGTCCGGAGCGCGTGGGTGTTCCGGCGGCTGCGCGACTTCCGCTCGGGGATCGAGGGTGTGATCTCAACGCTCAAGCGCGCGTTCCAGATGGATCGATGTACGTGGCGCGGATCCGAGTCGTTCAAGGCCTACGTCTGGACGAGCGTCACGGCGTTCAACCTGGTCGTGATGGCTCGGCATCTACTCCAGCGCGAGTTCGCTTAACACAAGATCTCCGTCAGGGGATCCGTGCGTCCACAGATCGATCTACGGCCCCAAGGCGCAACATCGCGAAGCGGTGTACGCTCGAAGCGCAATGCCGAAGGCCGGCGAACCGATGCCCACGGACGCCAGCGATCGCTCAGGCGCGCTTCTCGGACGGGAAGTAGCTAGAACACAGATCTAGTCCGGCGATTCGCCGTGGCGCAGCCACCAGCATGAGTGTCAATGCGCCACACGCCAGGCCGAGGCCCGGGCCGGGCTCCGGCACTGCTTCCGTGACGTAGACGTGCGCGTTGGACTGCGGTGTCGGCAGCAGATCGGTCGCCCCCGAATGGAACGACATGAAGCTTCCGTCCGGCATGATCTGCGGATCGAAGCTGTTGTTATTCGGATCTCCGC
Organism: Myxococcota bacterium; assembly: GCA_965223565.1. Taxonomy (GTDB): domain Bacteria; phylum Myxococcota_A; class UBA9160; order UBA9160; family UBA4427; genus UBA4427. The sequence goes on from CBDCWV010000018.1 coordinate 1,268,142, forward strand.
CAGAATCATCCAGGCTCAGCCGTTCCGTGGTCCCCGCTACCCTGTCGTGCAGAAAGATATCCGATCTGAAATTCATATCGTCGGAAACCAGATTCGACGCAGCTGAATCGAAGACGACGTAGCGACCGTCTGCCGTGATCGTCGCGAGGCTGCTGTCCCCGTTCGCTCCGCTTCCGTCGCTCGCGACACTCACGAGATCCGTCTGCCCGAGCGTTCGGTCGTGTACGAAGATATCGATGCCAAACGTACCGGGAACCCCACCGATATTGGTGTCGCCCGGCGCCACGTCGCTCGCCGAAGAGTGAAAGACGACGAAGCGGCCATCGGGAGTGAAATCCACGAGTACGCTCGCGCCTGCGGCCGCATTCGCGGGCGCATCGTAGGCATTGCTGATGCGTTCGGTCGTACCCAGGAGGAGGTCTCGTACGAACACGTCACTCACGAAGTTGAGATCATTCGGGACGAGAGACGAAGAGCTCGAGGAGAAGGCCACGAGTCGCCCGCCGTCGGCCACGACTGAATTCAATGCGCTGCCGCCGACTTGCGGCTCTTCGTCGCTGTCGACCGTGACGAGCACGGTCGATCCCAGCTGTCGGTCGCGTAGGTAGACGTCGGTCGAGCTGATCCCGCCCGAAGGAAACGTGCTCGAGGACTCGAAGGTAACGAATCGACCGTCTTCGCTGATCGACTTCCCGAATGAGCCACCGCCGATCCCCTGGCTCCCCGCGCTGTCGACGCTCACGCGCTCCGTCGTGCCGGTGACCCGGTCGTGGACGAAGATGTCGGATACGCCGTTCGTGTCGTTCAGAACCAGGTCTGCGGAGAACGAATCGAAAGCGACGAAGCGCCCATCGCCACTGATGACTGGTCCCAGACTGTTCATGCTCGCCTGGTTGCCGGCGCTGTCGACGCTGACCAGCTCGTTCGTGCCCAGCATCCGATCGTGCACGTAGACATCGGCCACGCCATTCGTGTCCACTGCGTCCAGATTGGTCGCCAGGCTGTGAAAGGTCACGAAGCGTCCATCGTCGCTGATCGACGAGAATGCGCTGAATCCGTTTCCCGGCGTGCCGTCGCTGGCTTGGGAGATCAATTCGTTCGCTTTCGACGGAGAAGGCCACGACGCAATCGCGAGGCCGAGCAGGAGGCAGACGACGAGGATCGGGCGGATCCCGTGTGGCTCTGTGCGACCGGAGACGAGCGGTCCGGCTTGGCGCCGATCGCAGGGCGCATCGAGACGTGTCATCGATCATCTCCTCGGTCGCTCGTTGTTCGAATCTTCACCGACGTTCGGAAGAGTATGGGATCGCGTCACGTTGTGCGGAATCTGGGCCGCCTCCTCGCACTGAGATCGGCCTAGCGCCTCGATTCCCTGGGGTGAATGCGCTCTTCGTTCGACGACGGCCATCTGGAGATTCCGAGGTCGTCTGATGGCGTGTTCGATGAGCAGGCCAGCGGTCTTGGGTCCTTCGGACGCCAGTCGAGCACCGTCAGGCCGAGCGCGATTTCGGGCTGGAGCCTGGTCGACTCCGGTGGCTCGGCCATCAGCGATGCCTCGAGCATTCTGCCGAAAGCGTTCACAGTCGCCACGCCGCGGACGGTCTCGTTCTTGGGGTCGATCGAAACGACGGCCGACCCGACGTCACTCGGGCCGCAGGCGCTGGATCAGGAGCGGAAGCCGGCACGATCGCAGCACACGCTCTACGACGGAGCCGAAGACCCACCGGCTCACACCGGCCCGCGCATGGGTCGTCATCGCGAGCAGGTCGTACTCCCCCGCGTCACTGAGAGTGAGGATCTCGGTCCATGGATTCCCGTGCGCGACGCGCACGCTCGCCGTGATCCCCGCGGCACGGGCCCGCTCGATCGGTTCGGAGAACCACTCTTCGATGTCCTGCGCGCGCTCCGCGCGGCGTTTCGCTCTCTTCGCCTCGGTGTCGGTCGGATCGTCGAAATCGACGAAGAGGAAGGTCAGCCGGGCGTCCTTTCCTGCGAGCAGCGGAAGGAGCGTGTCGAGAATCTGCGCCGACGCGGAATTCGGCTCGAGTGGCACGAGCACCGATCGGAGACGATCGCTCCTTTCCGCGGTCGGGTTGGCCATGAAGACGGGCGCGGCGCAGGAACGCAATACGCGCTCGGCGACACCACCGCGGATGCGTTTGTGCTCGCCCGACTGTCCGTGCGTCGAGAGGGCGACGAGATCGGGACACTCGTCTCCCGCCTCGTCGACGATCACCGCGGCGGGATCGTCCGAGGGGACGGTCTTGCGTGAGACGACGGCGCCGAGCGCCCTCAACTTCTCTTCGGTCGAATCGAGCTCTTCGGTCGCTCCGGGCATGCCCTCGTCGACGTGGAGGAGGGTGACGCTCGCGCCGTCGCCGACCAGGGGCGCCAGTGCTTCGACGATCGAGCTCGAGTAGGTCGAACCGTCGTGAGGCAGCAGAATCGACTGAGACATCTTCCAACCCCCTTTGTCGTGCGGGCGTCGTCCGCACGGCAACGGTAGGACGTTCGCCGGATTCGATCAAAGCGTGCGACGACGGATCGCGACGCGGTCTTCGTCGACCACGTCGGCCTGCTTGATGTCGTGCTCCCCTGATCGCACGTGGTAGGCAATGCGGATTCGGGCACCGGAGCCTGCGTCGAGGATGAATGCAGTCGCGAAGCGCGCCGGCCCGTCCGTGCCGGCTGCGAGCTCGGCCTTTCGCGGGCGCTCGAATTCGCGCGCTTGACCGCAAGACGGACCTCCCCGAGCATCGAGCCACCACGATTCAGACGAGGGTGAGCCGCTCGCGATCGTCTTCGAGGAATCCCGTGCTCGAACGCCGCTACGTCCCGCTCTTCCTCGTGACCTTCACGATCGCAGTCGGTTACGCCTTCATCTACTCGCTGATGGCCGTGATTCGAAACGATTTCGGAATCAGCGAGACCGGTGTCGGCGCCATCGGCGCCATCGGATTCGCTGCCGGCTTCGTCTCGATGGTGAGCCTCTCGCGCTATGCGGATCGTGGCCATACGAAATCGATGCTGCGTGCCGGGGTCGGGCTCGTGCTGCTCGCGAATGTCGGGATGGTCTTTGCATCCGACCTGGCGAGCTTTCTCGCGACGCGCACTCTGCTCGGCCTGGGTGCGGGGATGTTCACACCGGCCGTCCGGCGGCTCGTGATCCTCTCGGATCCAGAACGTGCAGGGGAGCGTCTCGGGATGATGGCGGCCTTCGACATGGCCGGCTTCCTGGCCGGCCCTGCCTCCGCGACGCTCCTCTACGAGCTCGGCGGGCTGCAGGTCGCGTTCGCCGCCTTGGCCGGACTGGTCGCGGTCGTGGCCGTCCCCGTCCTGCGCTTTCGCTTCGAAGCGGTGTCCGAAGCCGAGCTCGCCCCTGTCTGCGAGAACCCGATCGGAGTGCTGCTCTCGCTCGCGTCGGTTCGCGGCGTCCTGCTCTGTACCGTTGCGTTCTACACGACCGTCGGCGTCTTCGAGGCGATCTGGTCGATCTTCCTCGACGACCTCGGCGGGAGCCAACGCTATATCGGCCTGACGCTCACTCTCTTCGCCGTGCCGATGTTGATCTTTCCCGTATATGCGGGGCGGTTGGCGCAGCGGATCGGCCCCCTGCGCATCGTCGCCCTGAGTATCGGCGTGGCGATTCCCTGTATGACGCTCTACGGAGAGCTCACGAATCTCTGGACGCTCGGCGTTCTCTGCGTCGTGCACGCGACCGCGGATGCGTTCACCTTCCCGAGTCTGCAGCTCGGGATCGCGCAGTCCTCACCGCGCCGTCATCTCGCCTCCGGGCAGGGTCTGATGGGAGCGACCGGCCAGGCGGTCGCTGCGATTACGGCCTTCGCCTCGGGCGCGGCCTACCAGAATTTCGGGTCGAGAGCGCTGTTCTCCGGCAGTGCCGCGATCATGCTCACCCTGCTGGCGATGGGGCTCTGGCAAGGCCGGAGGCTGATGGCGCCCGGGTCGCAGGCAATGGGAAGGGTGGAGCCCGTCTGAGCTGCTGCCTTCGGGTGTACGGGGCCGGATGGCTTGCACGTCGCGCTACGCTCTCGGTGGCGCCACGGCGCTCCTCCAACCTCGAGCGGATTCGGTTCTCGCTGTGTACACCATGGATGATTTCGGCCTGTGCGGCGGCTCGGTGGCCGACGCCAGCTTCCGCACCCTCGCCGAATGTGCTGGCAGCGCCGGCTTTCGGTACGTCACGCTCTGGCCGAGCCACTTCGAGGATGCGCTGGCCAGCGGGCTCGGTGTGGCCGACATGCGATCGATCCTCGCGGACAACGGCGTCTCCGTCTCCGAGATCGACCCCTTCTGCAATTGGCTGCCCAGCGCTCTGGACGCGGGCGGCATGGCGGCACACTTCTACCGCTTCGAGGAGTCCGACTTCTTCCGGATCGCGGATGCGATCGGCGCTCGCTCCCTCAACGTCATCCATGCCGGCAACGCGCCAATCGAGCGCAGCGTCGTAGTCGACGCACTCGCTTCGTTGTGCGAGCGCGCGTCGCAGCACGATTTGATCGTGTCGGTCGAGTTCATGGCCTGGACGCCCATCTGCAACCTCGAAACGGCTCTCGACATCGTCCGGGCAACGGGCCGTAGCGATTGCGGAGTCAACGTCGACAGCTGGCATCATTTTCGGACCGGCGGATCGGTCGAAGATCTCGTCGGCCTCGACGCGCGGGACGTCGCTGCGATTCAGCTCAGTGACGTGGAGTCCGAGCCCTGGGAGGACGTGCTGGAGGAGACGGCTCGCGCACGGCGCATGCCTGGCGACGGCGCCGGTGTCGCCAGGGGCGCGCTCGACGCGTTCGATCGGATCGGGGTAGACGCGCCCATCAACCTGGAGGTCTTCTCGGACGAGCTGCGGTCGTTCGAGCCGGCGCGAGCCGCGATGACGTTGGCAGACAAGGTTCGGCGGCTGCTCGGGGGGCTCGGGCCGAAAGGCGCTCGGCGCCCTGCTCGAACCGGGGCCCGGTGAGGATGCTCTCGGGACCCGCGGCGCCGAGCTATGGTCTCACAGCGCGGGATCGCCGTGCGGACCGTCGCAGGAGAAGAGAATGTCGAGCAAGAATCAGCCTTCGCGAACGAGTGGATCGATCGAGCACTATGACGTGGTCGTCATCGGAGCGGGTGTCAGCGGCATGTACGCCCTCCACCACCTGCGCGAGATGGGCCTCTCGGTTCGGGTCTACGATGGAGCGAGCGATATCGGGGGTACCTGGTGGTACAACCGTTATCCGGGTGCACGGGTCGACGGTCCGGGCAGTCCCTTCTACTGCTACACCTTTTCCGACGAGCTCATGCAGGAGTGGGACTGGGCGGAGACCCAGTCCGAACAGTCCGCAGTGCTCGAATACCTCGAACATGTCGCCGATCGGTTCGACCTGCGGCGCGACATCCAGTTCGAGACCTGGGTGCAGGACGCTCGTTACGACGAAGCGGCACAACGCTGGACGGTCGAGACGAGCACCGGTGTGTGCGCCTCGGCCCAGTTCCTGATCTGTGCGGTGGGTGCACTCTCGACGGCGAACATGCCCGACATCCCGGGGATCGACGACTTCGCGGGCGAGACCTATCACACCGGGCAGTGGCCCCACGAACCCGTCTCCTTCGATGGCAAGCGTGTGGCCGTGATCGGTACGGGTTCGTCGGGAATCCAGGCGATCCCCGAAATCGCCAAGGAGGCGGAGCACGTGACGGTGCTCCAGCGGACCGCGCAATTCGCCTTTCCGGCTGGGAACCGGCCCCTCACGTCCGAAGAGAAGGCCGATGCGCGAGAGAACTGGGAGACGCTCAAGGCGATGATGATCGCCCACCCGGGCGGCTTCCCTCACGAGGGGAACGCGCTCGCGGCGCTCGACCACACGCCCGAGGAGCGCAATGCGCACTACGAGAAGCTCTGGGAGCGAGGGAGCTTCAAGTTCTTCCTCGAGACCTACAACGACGTCGCCATCAGCGAGGAGGCCAACGCGTCTCTGGCCGACTTCGTGCGGGGCAAGATCCGCGAGATCGTGAAGGATCCCGAGACGGCCGAAAAGCTGATGCCGGACCACTTCGTGATGACGAAGCGGCCCATCCTCGAAGACGGCTACTTCGAGGCCTACAACCGCGACAACGTCACCCTGGTCGACCTGCGCGAGGACCCGATCGAGCGGTTCACGCCGACGAGCGTGATCACCCGGTCGGGCGAACACCCGATCGACATGCTCGTACTGGCGACCGGGTTCGACGCCATCAGCGGATCGATGTTGCGTCTGAATCCGAAGGGGCGCGGCGGGACGAGTCTGGAGGAGAGATGGCACGACCGCTTCCACAACTATCTCGGCCTCGCGATCGCCGGCTTTCCCAACCTGTTCATGATCCACGGTCCGGGCTCGCCCGGCGTCTTCTACAACATGCCGCTCGGTGCCGAGCGCCAGATCGACTGGATCGCCAACTTCATGCGCCATCTGCGCGAGCAGGGGCTGGGCGCCGGCGAGCCCACGGCCGAGAGCGAAGAAGCCTGGGCCGGCGAAGTCAGCGCGCTCGCCAACGCGACGCTCTTCCCGCGCACCGACTCCTGGTGGACGGGCGCCAACGTCCCCGGCAAGCCCCGCTACTTCTCCGCCTACCTGGGAGGCTCGTTGTACTACCAGCGGATCGCCGAGGTGATGGCCAAGGACTACGAGGGATTCGTGTTCGAGCCGGAGCACAGCGCGGAGAACGCCGAAGCGTCGTGAGTCGCGGATAACGACGGGACACGGAGCGTGAACGAGACTCGCGCGGGGAGGGCGCCCGCCAGGTGTCGCGATTCCTCAGGTCGTCGCGACGAATTGTTCGATCATTGCGACGACCGTCGCGGGCGCGTCCTCTTGCGCGAAATGTCCCACACCGGGCAGACGGATGAATGGAGCATCGGGCCAGATCTCACGCAGCATCGCCTCGACGATGATCGCTGGCGCCGTTCGGTCCGCTTCACCCATGAGCATCATCGCGGGCTTCGCCCGCAACGCTTCGACCCGCTCCGGCTCCTTCATTGGCGCCTCGGTGTATGACCAGGAAACGGGATCGATCGTATTGAGCGGAAACGCCTTCGCGCCCTTGCAGTCTTCGGGCGTCTGGAAGGGGGTCGCATAGGCCCGAATCCATTCGTCCGTGATGACATCGTTGTTCTCGAAGCCGACCAGCTTCAGCACGGACAGGATGTTTCGCGACAAGTGGCTCATCACGGGGTCGAAGTCGTCGCTCGTGAAGAATTCCGCCCAGGGTGTTGCTCCGACGGTCGCCAACCGCGCGGGATCCAGATCCCTGGGAATACCGACACGCGTCATTGAGTCGATATAGACCAGTCGCTCGATCCGTTCCGGGTGCCGAAACGCGAAATTCGTTCCGATCGGCCCACCCCAGTCCTGCATCACCATCGTGATGCCGTCGGCATCCAGGGAGAGAAGCAGGGCGTCCAGGTTGTCGCAGTGATCTTCGACCGAGTAGTCACGGTCCTGCGGCGTTTCGCTCTTTCCGAAGCCCATGTGATCCGGGACGACGACGCGTCCGATTTCGCCGAGGCGAGGAACGAAGTTTCGATAGATATAGCCCCAGGTCGGCTCGCCGTGCAGGCAGACGAAGGTATCGGTCGCGTCCCGCCTCCCTTCATCGATGAAATGATGTCGAAAGCCCTGGCCCTCGAAGTAGCGCGCCTCGAAGGGCCATGTGCCGCCGAACGTCTCGCCTTCGTCGATCATGCTGCCTCATACCTCTTCGTAGAGAGCCCGGCGCTCGATCGGCATCGCGTCGAGAAAGGCCCGCGCCTCGTCCGCTGGCATGGCCTCGACGCGTCCATCCTCGTGTTGAATCGTCACGCCGCCCTGAGTCCACATCTTGAGCCGTCGAGCACGGACCTTCTTCTCCGGATGGCAGACGAGATTGCACGCGCTGCACATGATGTTGGTCTTCGTTCCCTTCTGGGCGTCGTAGAAGCCGCCCGGTACGGCGGGTCTCTCGGCCATATCGGTTGCCATCCGAATGAGCGAGGGAAAGAGCTCGTCGTCGTTCTTCGGAAGCTGCTTTCTGCCCGGGCCCCACGAGCTGAACGTTCCGTCCTCCGAGAGGCCAGCCATGCCCTGCATATGGGAGGCACAACGGAGCGGATGTAGGCGTGCCGAGTATTTGTGATGATCGTGCTCACCCATCTTCACGGTCGTGAATTCCGTCCTGCTCATGAAGCTCGTCGGGCACGCCTGACCACACCAGTTGCATTCGTCGCAGTAGTTCACGTCCGGGCTCAGGACGGGAGTCGGGGGCAGGTTCGCCGTCGTAACGCAGGCGCCCAGCACGATCGCCGCGCCATGGGACTCGGTCAGGATGTTGCCCGACATGCCGAAGAAGCCGACGCCCGAGGCTGCGGCGAGCATCCGCTGGGAGATGACGGGCAAGATGCCCATCACGACGTAGGCATCCGCCGCTGGGTTGAGCTCCGCGGCTCTGCGTTGCCGCTCGTTGCTCGGCATGACATCGGCGGGTGTCCCGTCGGCCGGCGTATTGCCGGCATAGACCACCTCGGCTTCGTAGCCGAACTTTCGGAGCTGGTTGGCCGTCTCGCCCATCAGCCCCTGGACGATGTTGTTGACCTGTATGTACTCCCTCTGATAGGGCTCGTGGTCGATTTTGCCCATGTAGAGCTCGAGCTTGTGTTCGTCCAGGGGATAGGAGACGACGATCGCCGAGCGAGCGCCTGCGAGCTGACGGGTGAGATCGGTCGAGGGCGGCCCGCCTTCGAGACCCTCCTGATCACAAACGCCGACGGCGTTGCAGCCCGCATTGTCGAGAGAAGCGATCAGGCGATCACGAATCGTCTGGAGGTCGAGCTGATTCGTCATCCAGTCTCCGTGTGGGCTCAGCCCATGGGCTCGGTCTCCGCTCTCGCGAGCCGCTTCCGTCATGGACTGGAGATCGGGACCATACCACTCGGCTCCATTCGGCTGCCTGAGGCGACGTCGGGGGTCTCCTGGTAGGCCGGCCAGGTGAGCATCCTCGCCAAGGACACGCTTCGGGTCAGGGATTGACGCGTCGCTGGACGTCGATCATATTCGAAATGATGAATATGTCGCCCCCTGACCTGTTCGGCGCGTTCGCGAACCCGACCCGGCTTCGGATTCTGAATCTGCTGCTCGCGGAGAAGGAGATCTGCGTGTGCGATCTCTGTGAGGTGCTCGGGCTGCTTCAACCCAAGGTCTCGCGCCACCTCGCGATTCTGCGCGACGCCGGGCTGGTCGAGGTCCGTACCGACGGGAGGTGGAAGTTCTATGCATTGGCGAGCCCACCGACGCCACTCCATCGAACTCTGGTGCGTTGCGTGGGGAGCTGTCTCGGTGACTTCGAGGAGCTCGCAGCGGACCGGGCGCGCCTGGGCGGGCTCGAGACCCGGCTTCGCTGCAGCTGATCCGGATTGGAGAGCCGATGAACGATCGTCGCTTCGGCGCGCTCTTTTTGTGCACCGGGAATTCAGCGCGCAGCATCCTGGCCGAGGCGATTCTCGCGAAGCTCGGCAAGGGCAGGATCCGTGCGTACAGCGCGGGGAGTCAGCCCACGGGCAGCGTTCATCCGATGGCGCTGGCACTGCTCGAGGCGCGCGGCTACGAAACCGCGGGATTGCGCTCGAAGAGCTGGGACGAGTTCGCCGAGGCCGGGGCGCCGGCGCTCGATTTCGTGTTCACCGTCTGCGACAACGCTGCGAACGAGGCGTGTCCCGTCTGGGCTGGGCGGCCCGTGACGGCGCATTGGGGCGTGACCGATCCGGCGGCCTTCGACGGACCGGAGTCGGAACGGAGGCAACGCTTCGTGCGTGCCTACCTGGAGCTCCGGCGTCGAATCGAGCGCTTCACCCGCCTCCCCGTCGAGTCTCTCGAACGATCGGCGCTCGAGACGCGGCTCGCGGAGATCGGGAAGACGAGCGCGTCAGCAGGAGACGAGGACTAGATGGACGGAGCAGCTGACCAGGGGGTTGCGGTAGGCGGGGCGGGTCGATCGGAGGCGCGGCGGATGCAGGGATTCGAGCGTCTACTGACGCTTTGGGTCTTCCTCTGCATGGTCGCGGGAATCCTCCTCGGGTGGATCGCTCCCGATCTCGCGCGAACTCTCGACGGGATGACCCTAAACGTGGACGGTGCGCCGGTCGTGTCGATTCCGATCGCGATCTGCCTCTTCTTCATGATGTACCCGATCATGGTGAAGATCGACTTCGCCGAGGTCGTGGCCGCAGGCAAGAGCGTTCGGCCCGTCGCACTGACGCTCTTCGTCAATTGGTGCGTGAAGCCCTTCACGATGTTGGCGATCTCGAGCTTCTTTCTTGGAACGCTCTTCCTCGGCTTCATCGGCCCCGACGCGACGGATCTCGTGAAGCTCCCCTTCGGCCTGGACCTGGCCGAAGGGGCGCGCTACGGCGCCGGCGAGGTCGTCGTTCGAGAGGGGGTCAGGATGCTCGAGGTTCCACTCTGGAGGAGCTACCTCGCGGGCTGCATCCTGCTCGGCGTCGCACCGTGTACCGCCATGGTGCTGGTCTGGGGATATCTGGCACGAGGCAGCGACGGGCACACGCTCGTCATGGTGGCCCTCAACTCCCTTACCATGCTCGTTCTCTACGGCGTGCTAGGCGGCTATCTGCTCGGTGTGGGCCGGCTGCCGGTTCCCTGGCAGGCGCTCCTCCTCTCGATCGCAATCTACGTCGCGTTACCCCTGGTTGCGGGCTTTCTTTCGCGTCGTTGGATCATCGCGGCACGTGGCGAGGCGTGGTTCGAGCAGAGATTCCTCCACGTCCTCACTCCCGTCACGATCGGTGCGCTGCTGCTGACGCTAGTGCTGCTCTTCTCGTTCAAGGGTGACGTCATCCTCGCCAATCCACTCACCATCGTCTGGATCGCCATTCCGCTGACGCTCCAGACCCTGCTCATCTTCGGGCTCGCCTACGCGCTCGCAAAGCTACTCGATCTCCGTTACGAGGACGCCGCGCCGACGGCGATGATCGGGGCGAGCAACCATTTCGAGGTCGCCATCGCGACCGCGGTCATGCTCTTCGGCTTGTCGTCCGGCGCGGCCCTCGCCACGGTCGTCGGCGTCCTGATCGAGGTGCCGCTGATGCTGGCTCTCGTGCGCTTCTGCCTCCGGACCCGGGGCTGGTTCTCGCCGGAAGCCTCTCCGGGCGCCGAGCGGGCGCAGTAGCGGAGCGACTGATCGAGCGAAGCGCGACAACACCACGGTCGTCGACAGCGCCTCGACCGGATCCCTGGCCGAAGCGTTCGACGGCTTTCCGCGCGCACGGGATGGAGACGGCGACGGCTTCCTCGAGGTGGGTGTCGAGGAGGTCGATCCCGTCGATGACGACGCCCTCGGGCAGCGATGCCCCGGCCGCCGCGGCCTGCGTACGAAGAACGGCGCGTGGATCCCGCCTTCGAAGAACGTCCCCTTCCAGCCCCGGGGCGCGGCGCTCATGTCTCCTTCGGATGGCCTCGCGACCCCGTGAGCTCGGACCGAGCGTCTTGCACAGCTAGCGTGCGATCAGCAGTCGCAGGCGGTTGCCGACCCGTTCGGCATGGTCGGCGAGATTCGCGATCCAGAGCACGAGCTGGTGCCAGTAGACGGTTGCGACGCCTAGCTCGGCCTCCATCCCGAAGACGGCACGGCAGGCGCGATCCTGGAGATCGTCCGTCTCGGTCTCGATCCGCCCCAGCTCCGAGATCATCTCCTCGACGCGGGCGGTCTCCCGGCCGGCGAAGCCTGTCTCGAGAAGCTCGTCGAGCTCACCGATGATGCGGCTCGCCTGGTCGCAAGCGGATACGACGCGCGTCGCGAGTGCCATCATCGGCTCTCGGAGATCCGGCGGAAGCTTCATTCCCCGCTGATCCGCGAGCTCCGCTACGTCCTGGGTCACGTCTGCGATCGAGTCCTGGCTGTCGAGGATCTCGAGCATGTCGCGGCGTTCGATCGCCAGCATGAGACGGCGCGGCAGATGGTCGCGAATCTCGTTCTTGATCTCGTCCGCCTTGTGCTCGAGCTCGTCGATTCGCGTACGACAGGCACGGATTCCGTCGATGTCGCCGGCGCCCATCGCCTCGACGAGGGGCACGACCTCCCGCGCGCACGCTACGGCGGCGGCCATGTGCTCCTGCATCGGGCCGATCGGGGAACGGCCGACCAGTTTGTCGATCCAAGCCATTTCGAGCTCCTCGCTGCTAGGACAGCAGGCCCTTGAAGAAGTAGTAGAAGAAGATCGCCAGTCCGGCCGCGATCGGCAGCGTCGCGATCCACGAGGCCAGAATACTCCCCACGACCCGCAAGTCGATCGCTGCGATTCCCCGTGCCATGCCGACGCCGAGAACGGCACCCACGAGCGTGTGGGTCGTGGAGATCGGGATGCCCATCCGAGAAGCGATCACGATCGTCGTGGCCGCCGCGAGCTCCGCCGCGAACCCGCGGCTGGGCGTGAGCTCCGTGATCTTCTTGCCCACGGTCTCCATGACCCGGTAGCCCCAGGTCGCGAGGCCCAGGACGATACCGAGGCCGCCGATCGCGAGCATCCACGGCGCGACCGGCGCCTTGGTCGCGAGCGTGCCACCCTCGATCACGTTCACGACGGCTGCGAGCGGGCCGATCGAGTTCGCCACGTCATTCGATCCGTGCGCGAAGGCGACCGCACAGGCGGTCAGGATCTGAAGCACGACGAAGACTCGCTCGACCTTGCTGAAACGCTAGCCCGGGATCTCTTCTCCTTCGTCCACGTTGCGCAGGATCAGGTATCCGATCGCGAGCCCGACGACGCCCAGGAGGACAGAGCCCCCGATCGCCTGGGGCAGGGCGAAGTCGAGCTTCAGATTCTTGAGCCCCTTGAAGAGCGTCACGAGACCCATGACGAAGAACACGAAGAAGAAGAAGAAGGGCCCCACGCGGCGTGTCTGCCGGATGGGATCCGGTCGGTCGAGGATCGCGAGGCGCGTCAGGTTGAAGATCATGAATGCCAGTACGCCCGACATCAGTGGCGACGTCAGCCAGCTGAGCACGATCTGCCCGACCTTCGCCCAGTTGACCGCGTCGACCCCGATCGCAATCGCGCCGAATCCGACGATCGATCCGACGATCGAATGGGTCGTCGACACGGGCATCCCGAAGCGGGTCGCTCCCAAGAGGAGCGTCGCAGCCGAGGCGAGTGCTGCGAGCATCCCATATAGAAGGGATGCCTCCGACACGAGGTCCATGTCGAGCATGCCTTTGCGGACGGTGTCCGTGACGTGCCCGCCCGCGAGGAAGGCACCACCGAATTCGAGCACCCCGGCGACGACGATCGCCCAGCGAATCGTGAGTGCCCCCGAGCCGACGCTCGTGCCCATCGCATTCGCGACGTCGTTCGCACCAATCGCCCAGGCCATGTAGAGCGCGAGCGAGCCAGCCAGCCAGATTTCGAACGGAATGTCGGAGAGCACGAAATCCTCCCTGGCCGAAGGTTCGCGAAATACCCCTGTGATTTCCCGCGAATTCGCGAGCCAATCGGAAATTCCTTGCGGGTCGTAGTAGCGCCGAGGCTACGATTTCACCCGAGAATCGAAGTCGAAAGGTGACGATCCGGCGATCCGGCCCCGTCTCGCTCTGGCCGACCCAGAGATTCGAGGTCTGTCGATCGCAGCAGCTCCCGCGTCCAAGCGGCAACGTGGTAGGAATCGACCCATGCGTCTCGTTCGTGCGGCCGGATTGGCGGTGGCGATCCTGGTGGCTGTCGCGTGCGTGCTGGCGTTCGCCGCGTGGCTTGCGTCGCGCCCGCCGCCGATCGCGCGAGCACCCGTCCGAGTGGATTCGCTCGACGATGTCGTGCTCGTCACACCGAGGCAGTCGGAGCGCGAGGTCGTCCGCCTGGTCCTCGAGGCCGGCCGAATTTCCAGTGTCGAGGCCGCATTCGGCTCGGGCGGTGAGTTCTCCGGCGCCTACGTCGTGCCGGGACTCGTCGATACGCATCTGCACATGCCGATCGGCATCTCGCTGCCCGGCGATCAGGAGTACACGGCCCTGCTCTTGCTCGCGAATGGCGTCACGTCGGCGCGTCTCCTGGGCGGAACCTCAGCGGCCGTTACGGCCGATCTCCGCGATCGAATCGACTCCGGCGAAATCCCCGGCCCGCGACTCTTCACCTGCGGCCCGATCATCGACGGACCGGATCGCTACGTGGCGGGCAACGACGCAGATAGCGTCTCGAATGCCGAACAGGCGCGCGCGCTCGTCGGTCGACTCGCAAGCGAAGGCGTCGACTGCATCAAGGTCTACGACCGGCTGAATCTCGAGTCCGTCACGGCCCTCCGTGAAGCTGCGCATTCGCATGGCCTGCCGGTCGTCGGTCACACGCCACAGGATGTAACACTCGAAGCCGCGCGACTCGACGACGTCCAACACCTGCGTGGCGTGCATCCCCCTTTCGAGGACGAGGGTCGCACCTATCCCGAATACGTACGCCCCTGGCTGCGAATGGATGATGCGCGCTTCGACCACGTCCTGGCCGTGAGCCGTGAGCACGACATGACCTACACGCCGACGATGGTCGCGGTCGAGTCGATGGTCCGTGCGCGCAAATGGGACGAGTGGAGCCATTCCCCGGCGATGCGCGCCTGGCCCTCGCACCTCCGTGACGCGGTATTCAGTGCAGAGGTCGGCGTGAACCCCGGACGTTTCATGTCCGACGAGCAGGTCGAGATGGTTCGGACCGCTTTCGCAACGATGCGGCGAACGGCAGTACGGCTCCACGAGGCTGGCGTCCCGCTGCACACCGGAACGGATGCCAATGTGCCGAACGTCGTTCCGGGTCACAGCCTGAGGCGCGAGGTCGAGCTGTGGGTGGAGAGCGGGATCTCGCCGGACGACGCGCTCTACGCGTCCGGGATTCGTTCGGCGGCCGCGCTCGGCGTCGTCGACGCCGATCGCTCGCGCTTCTCCCCGGGCCAACCGGCGGATTTCGCGATCTTCTCCGAGGATCCCACTCGCGACATCGCGGCGCTCGACACGTTGCTCGCGGTCGTCGCCGATGGTCGTCTCTATCGGCGTCAGGACCTCGACGAGCGGCTCGCGCGCTATGTCGATCACTACGACAGCTGGAGCTACCGCACCTTCGTCGTCGGTCCATTGCGTCTCGTCGCGCGCGGGGTGACCTATTGGCTTCGCCCGACCTCGATCGATGTGGTACGCATTCGGGACGTCGACCTGCCTGACGAGGATCCTGATGCCGCTCCGCTCCGCTATTCCGTTCGCCCGCACACCCCGGTCCGCCCGACTCCTCCCGATCGTGTTCTCGGTCGTGATGGGACTCGCTCTCCTCGAGCCGCCCTCGCTTGCCGCACGGGATTTCGAGGGCGTCGCGGGAGGTCTGACGCGGGATGGGTCCTTCGACCCTGGCTCGCTCGCAGGGGATCTCGGACCCGGTGATTTCGAGCTCGGGAACGAGCCGCTCGACGGAGGCACACCCTGTCCGAACCAACCGGGCGTCGTGTATCTGTCGAGTGGCTGCACGGGAGTTCAGGTCGCTGCGCGAATCGTGCTCACGGCGGCGCACTGCGTGGAGCCCGGCGAAGACATCTCCGTGGGTCTCGGGCCGTATTGCGATGTGGGTGAAGCGACTGCACAGATCGTCCGCCGCCACCCCACCTATCACGGTCGCTCGTCGAATGCCTACGACCTGGCAGTGATCGGGCTGTCCGGCTCGCTGACCGGCAGTAATCCCGTCTCGATCGATCTCTCGCGCCAACGCTCGGGCAGCACGATCACCGTGCCGGGACGTGGTGGCAATCGCCGCGGCGCTGGCGACGGGTCGATCCGCTGTGGCACGGCAAGCGTTGCAGGCGACGCCGGGCGCGCCTTCCGCGAGATCGTCATGATCGGCGACGCGCGGGTCTGCGGCGGCGACAGCGGCGCGCCGATCATCACGGCGGATGGCCGCGTCACGGGTGTGCTCGCCGGGACTGGGGCGCCCGACACGACGTGTCGCCGACGAAATCGACGGGCGTTCTATGCGGAGTTTTCGGAGATGCGCTCGTTCATCACGACGACGTTGGCGGACGTGCGAGATCAGCTCGACCGAGGTCGACAGGACGCATGCAGACCCTCCGGCGCAACGCGTAGCTGTCGTCCAGCCGGCAGCGTCTGTCTCGACGACCCGTCGGGCAGTCCCCAGGGCGTCTGCCGACTCGGTACGCAGACCTGCACCCAGGGAGCCTGGAGCGCTTGTTCGGGCTACGTGGGTCCGACACCCGAGATCTGCAACAACGGCCTCGACGAGAATTGCAACGGCGTGGTCGACGAGGGCTGCGCCCCGAGCGGTTGTCAGGATATGACCTGCCCGGCAGGCATGCAGGTCGACCCGATCACCTGCTATTGCGAGCCCATCGGCTATTGCACAGATGGTGTGTGCTCGACCGCGGAGCTCGTCACGATGAGCTGTCCAGCGGACTGCAGTGTCTCGACCGCGTGCGGTGATGGGTTCTGCGATTCTCCTTGGGAAACGATCTTCAATTGTGCGGTCGACTGCGACTTCGGCCAATGGTGCACGGCGGTCTGCGGCGATGGCGTCTGCGAGTGCGGCGAGGACGAGGCGGAGACCTTCTGTTCGGCCGATTGCGGCGGCGGCGGAGACGACGACACCTGGGAGATCCTCTATGGGCTCTGTCGCGACCGCTTCGGAGAGCTTCCCGCCGAATGGCAGGATGTGTGCATCGAGTATTTCGAGTTCTGACGATCGACCGGTGGCTCGGCCGCGGCCTGATCGCGTGTCGGCGCCTCCAAACGAGCAGCCATGCGTTCGCCCCGTGCGCCCACGCGGGCGTATCGACGTCGACTGCCAGCTCGCAGAGCAGCTGCTCCGATCAGGAGCGTCGTCGCGAAGCCAGACTCCGGAACCGGTGCGCAGTTCTCGAAGTACTGTGCGCCGGTGCCAGGTACGTAGGGTAGATTCTGCATGAGCGGGAAGTTCGGGCGCCCATTCGAGGCAAAGATGAACGCGGGAACGCACGGCGCCTCGACCCACGTGAACGTGCGAGTCGCCTCCACGCTGGCGTCGGAACCGATATCGATCTCCTCCCGCGTCTTGAGCCCTGCTGCGTCGTAGACGTGGGTCTTCGTGTAGGCCGTGCCCTGGAACTCCGCGTAGAGGGAGCTGGGCGTGCCCGCCGTGGACCACACCTCCTGCTCGAGACGCCCATTCGAATCGTACAGGTAGTCGCCGTCGCCGCCGCCAACGACCTGGCCCAGCACACCTACGATCGAAGAGAGGTCGTCGATCCGACCATCGGTGCGCCAGGTCATGTCGGTCACGGCGCCCAGTACCCCCGCCTCCAGGGTGACGGCATCCGGCAGCTCGTCGCCTCCGGTCGTGTAGTCGTAGGTCTGGCTGAAGACGAGCGAGTCGTCGGAGGTATTGCGCTCGACGATCTCGTCGAGCAGATCGTTCGAGTAGATGAGCGTCGTATAGGTATCGTTCGTCATGCTGCCGACCATGGACGTCGCATCGACTCGCGTGAGTACGTCGTTCGTGAAGGTGAGCTGCACGTCGAACTGCTCGGTCCCGCCACCCATCAGCGTGCGGGTGACCGAGGTCGAGTCGAGTCGATCGTCGGCGTTGTATCCGAGCGTGCCGGTCTCCTGGGCTGCATCGTCGTCCTCGGTCACGAAGAGATCGGTCGCCCCGTCGCCGACGTAGCTGTACGTCATTCCCGTGGCCCGCCCCTGGGCGTCGTAGGCGTAGCTCCGTGTCGCGTCGGTGACGCCGTTGTTGTCGTAGTCGTAGGCGATCGAGGTCAATCGGTGCGTGAAGCTGGATTGGGCGTGAGCGGTCACGGGGAGCATCAGGAGTAGCCCCAGTCCGATTGCGATACGCCGAAGGTTTGCGGATTCGTGTGCCATGTCTGCTCCATTCAGTCTCAGCTCGGTCAGGTGCGGGACGGGAGGCCAGGCTTCGCGCGACTAGCGTCGAGGCAAGCGGGTCTCGTGTCGTCGCGTCGATACTAGAACAGCCATCTCGTGTCGTTCATCCGACATTGCTTCCACCGCTGGCTCGAAATCGGCCTGCGCCCCGGACGGCAATTGGCGAGGTCCCGAATCCGGTCGGAAGCTGCGAGTCTGGATTTCGTATCGGAGACGCGCGCCTCCGCGATCAGGCGCCGCTCTCCAGTCGAGCACGCAGAGGCGCGATCACTTCGTCGGCGAAGCGAAGGATCGACGCGCACTTGCCCTCCAGGTCATCGAGTGCGACGCCGAATCGGTTCCAGGGCCAGAGCTCGATCTCGGCGACGCCGGCCTCGGCCAGGCGCAGGAGCGACTCCTGGTCGATCGCATCGGGGCACATCGCGAGGACATCGAAGTCTTCGGCGCGACGCCCCATGCTTTCGAGCGCTTCGTGCATGCGCGGAATCGCCGCGATCACACCGTCGACCGAGGGCGCTCTCGCGATCCAGCCGTCACAGAATCGGGCCGCCCGTCGAATTGCGGGTGCGGAGTCTCCACCGCCGTAGATCGGCAGCGGCGCGGAAATCGCCGGCGATTGTTTGAGGCGTGGAAGCCCGAAGTGCGGGCCTTCGTGCTCGACCCATTCGCCACGGACGAGGGCGCGCAGAAGCCCGATCGCCTCGTCGGTGCGTCCTCCGCGCGACTCGAAGTCGATGCCGAGCGCCTCGAACTCCTCGCGGTTCCATCCCAGCCCGATACCGAGCTTCAAGCGGCCGGGCGCGAGGGACCAGGTCGAGGCGACGGCGCGCGCAGCATGGAGCGGGGACCGGGTCACCAGCTTGTAGACGTTCGTGTGGAAGTGGATCCGTTCGGTCACGGCGGCCATCGCAGGAATGACCACGAATGGCTCGAGGAAGGGCGTGTCCGGCCCCCACCATCTCTCGCCCCCGGTACCATACGCCTCGCTCGTCCGCTCCGTCCACGGCCCCCCGTCCGGTACGCAGACGGAGTCCCAGCCTGCCGACTCCGCCGCGCGCGCGAGCGGCAGGTAGTGGCTGGGGTCGCACATCGAGATCGCCAGACTGAATCTCATTTCGTTACTCACCGGATTCAGTCGCGCTCGGAATCGGCTGCTGTCTCGGGCGACTCGATGTTCTCGATCACGTGACCCTCGGGATCGGTCGTGAAGCCGGCGCGTGTCGCCGCATGCTCGCTCTCGAAGGGCTCGACGAGGACGCGGCCTCCCGCGGCACGCACCCGATCGAAGAGCGCATCGAGGTCGGGCGCCATGAAGACGAGGGCCACTTCTTCACCGAGCGGGGGACGACCTCGCTCCAGGTATTTCATGAGCATGAGCGGAACGCCGGGGTCACCCTCCTGCCCGAGCAGGTACTCGTCGATCGGCTCGCCGAGCATCTCGGCCTGGATACGGCCGCGCTCGACGAAGCCGTAGGCTTTGCAGTAGAAGGCCCTGGTTGCTTCGAGGTCGTCGACGATCAATTTGGTGGATAGGAGCTTCGTGCTCATCGACATCCTCTCATCGATCGATGTCCTCCGGCATGCCGAGGTGCACCATGTTGTCCTGCGTCGATCGCAGGACGGTCCATCGCGTGTCCGTCATGGCGCGGGCGACAGCCGTGTCGACGGATTCGAGGTCTCGATCGAGGGGCTGCACGTCCGTCGCCGCGTAGACGACCCGCGAGAATCCCCCGCCACCGGCGGTGAAAGCCTCGCCCGTCACGTTGCAGCGCTCGCTCACGAGCCATCCGACGAGCGGCGAGATTCGGTCGGCGCCGAAATCCGCCTCGAGTCGCGTCTTGAAGCCGGAGTCGGGGAGGAGAGCCGTCAGGCGCGACCAGGCCGCGGGCAGTAGCAGGTTCACGTGGATGCCGTGCGGCTCGCCGAAGATCGCGGCCGTCTTCGTGAGGCCGAAGAGGCCGGATTTGGTCGAGGCGTAGGACGCGATCTCGTTGCCGAAGCACGCAGGCGAGCCCGTATTGACGATGTGGCCACGGCCCTGCTTGACGAAATACGGCCAGGCCGCTCGCGCCGTGTAAAGGCAGCCCAACAGCGTCACGCGAACATGGCGCTCCATCTCCTCGCCATCGACGTCGGGGAAGAATCGGGCACTGGCGATACCGGCGTTGTTCACGACGATGTCGACTCGTCCCCATGCGTCGAGTGCGGATTGGATCATGTCCTGCGCCGTTCGTGGGTCACCCACATCGCCCATATTCGCGATCGCTTCGCCGCCCAGATCGCGAATCCGCGCGGCGGCGGTCTCTGCGACGCCGGCGTCGACGCCCTGCTCGGCGAGGCCGAGGGTGCCTCCGCCGTAGTCGTTGAGCACGATTCGCGCACCCCGTTCGGCGAGGAAGCGCGCGTGGGCGAAGCCGAGGCCGTCGGGATCTCCGGCTCCCGTCACGAGTGCGACCCGACCCTCGAATTCGCCGGCCACGGGATCAGACATCCTCGAGCAGGGGGGCGAGCCGCTCGAGCGTCGAGAGGCTCGGTCGCGTCGCGTCGTCGACGTCGAGCGGCTGGATGCAGACGTGGGTCGCACCGGCGCTGCGGTGTGCGCGTACGCGATCGACGAGTGCCGCTTCGTCGCCCCAGGCGACCACGGCGTCGACGACGCGGTCACTCCCGCCGTCGTCGAGCTCGGCCTCGGGCAATCCGGTGCGCATCAGGTTCTTACGATAGTTCGGCATCGTGAGCGGTCCGGCCATCGCCTGCCGCGCCCGCGCGCGGGCCTTCTCCGGGTCGGACTCGAGGAGCACCTTCTGCTCGGGGCAGAGCCAGGCGCCTTTGCCCATGATCTCTCGCGAGCGGCGCGTGTTCTCGGGCGGGGCGAAGAACGGATGCGCCCCGAGCGTGCGCTTGGCTGCGAGCTCGAGCATCCGCGGTCCGAGCGCCGCGAGAATGACGGGCGGCTCGCCATCGAGCTCGGGCCCCCACCACATGGCGTCGTCCATCTTGTCGAGATACTCCCGCATGGAGGACAGCGGCGCGGGGTAGTGCTTGCCGAAGAGGGGCTCGACCGCCGTCTTGTGCGAGACGCCGAGACCGAGCAGGAAACGACCGCCCGACTGGTCGTGCAGCTCGCGTTGTGCGCAGGCGGTCGCCTGCGCTTCGCGCAGGTGGATGTTCACGACGCCCGTCGCGATCACGAGCCGCTGGGTGTGCTGGAAGAGCAGGGCGGCATGGGCAAACGGATCGCGTCCAAATGCGTCCGGAATCCAGAGCGCGCCGTAGCCGAGCTCTTCCACACGCTGGGCGAACTCGATCGCTTGCTGGATGGTGAAGCCGTCCATTCGGGTCCAAACGCCCGTCGTGCCGATGTCCATTCGATTCTCCAATGGGTCGTGTCCCGTGCTCTTCGCTGGGTGGATCGTCAGCCCGACCTGGAATTTCGCCGGCTCGACCGGGACAGGTCGGCCTGCGGAATTTCCGGAGCGGTTCGGTTTCGATGATGAAATCGGGAGCGCGCGCCCTTGTCAAGCTTCGAGCCTCGGTCCCCGAAATCGGGCTCACCTAACAAGCTCGACAAATGCCGTACTCGAGCGTCACCACGGCACGGATCACGCTCCGTCGGGCATGAGCCCCAGCTGCGTCATCAATCCCAGCGTATCGGAATATCGATACGCTTCTTTGACGCGACCTTCGACGATGCGAAGGAGCGTGCAGTTCTCCACGTGAAACCTCTTGCCGCTCGCGGGGCGCCCAAAGAAGGCTCCGTCATTGGTCCCCGTGAGCGTATATCGAAGCGTCACGAGGCCATTCGTTTCGGCAAGCTCGAGGGGCTCGAGATGCACGTCACTCGTCGCATCCCACCAGGACGACAGGGCAGCGACCTCCACGTCTGCCCCTGAGTTCTGCGGCTTTCCGTGCACATAAGAGACGTAGTCGTCGTGCAGAAGGGCTCGATATCCCTCGGCGTCCCGACCGTTGTCACACTCGACGACCCGCTCTACGCACGCAATTGGATTCAGCATTGCCTGATGTACTCCCTTCGCGACAGGGTACACGTCGACATCGCCAACGCGCCCAACACGAGTGCGCCGGGGAATCCCGGTTCCGGCACCGGCTGGCTCCAGCTCGTTCCGCTACCGCTCGAGATCGTGTAGTCGGACACGACGTTCCCGAAGCGGTCCTGTACCTCGAGGATGCCGTCCCAGGTCATCACGACACCGGCGAAGGCCCGATAGGCGGCCTCCGTCGGAGCGAAGTCGGTCACGGAGGCGTCGGTCTGCGTCGTCAGGAAGACCTCCAGCTCGGTCGGTGAGCCGAAGAACACGAGGCGTTCGAAGACGAGCGGGGCTCCCAAAGGCGTGCCGACGAACTCCTCCTCGAAGCCGAATCCGCCCGGGCCCGGACGCAGGAACAGCTCGCCAGTATACTGTCCAGGACTTTCGGCACCCGTCACCGCTACTCGCCAGGAGGCCAGCCCGTCGGCGGCGTCGCTCAGTGGGTCGACACCATTCGGATCGTGTCGGAGGATCCCGAGCGGACGCAGCGCGAATACGATCCGCCCTTCGGTCGCGTTCAGCATCGGGCCTGTCGGGCTGATTTGCGTCTGGATGCCGGAGCGGCCTGCCTGAAGACTCGTCTGGACCTCGGTATCCGCCACTGAGGCATGCACCGCGGCAAGCGTTGCGATGGACAACGCGACGGCCGAGGCATGTCGCCGCAGTCCGTCTGGCTTCGAAACGATCGCCGTTTTCACGCCCGTGTTCCCTCGCGCCTCATGTCCCGTAGCGCGAACGCGACCTGAGAGGACACGGTCGCGAAGATCGGACGCGGAGCGTGTTCCGCTTCGGCCGGAACGCTGTACGCGAGCCAGCCATGAAGCGCCCGCCTCACTCGTCGAACTCGTAGCGGTAGATCGGGTCCAAAGGATCGTCCTTATCGTGCCGCGTGACCACTTCGAGGTGACCGTCTTCCATGTGGTAGATCCAGCCGTGGATGATCGGAAACTCCTCGTCGTGCCAGCGTCGCTGGACAAACGAGGTCTTGGCGAGGTTCATGACCTGCTCGACCACGTTCATCTTGACGAGATGATTCCACCGCTCGGTCTCGTCGGAGATCGCCTCGAACTCGGCTTGATGACCGTGGTAGACGTCTTTGATCGTGCGGATCCACTTGTCGATGATCCCGAGCTTGCGGTGACCGAGCGCTGCCTGGACACCTCCGCAAGCCGTATGCCCGCAAACGATGATGTGGTCCACTCGGAGCGTGAGAATGCCGTATTCGAGAACGCTCATCAGGTTCAGATCGGAATGCGTCACGATGTTCGCGATATTTCGGTGAACGAAGAGCTCGCCGGCCTTCGCCCCCGTGATCTCTGATGGGGCCACGCGACTGTCTGCACATCCGATCCAGAGAAACGGAGGATGTTGCCCCTCCATATGGCGCGTGAAATGTTGATCGTCCAGCTCGAGCTGCTCTCGAACCCAGAGACGATTGTTCTCGAGCAGCGTCTTGTAACGGTCCATTGATCCTCTCCTCTCCCGCGCATGGGGGTCATAAGAGTGCCACAACCGCTGACCGCTGCCCCCATTCGAGCTGGGCCGCGAGGTCCTCGATGCGTTCGAGAACGGGGAATCTTCTAGGCGTCGCAGATGCGGCCGCCCTACGGTAGACGGCAGTCAGACTGCCTGGAATCTGACCGCGTCGCCGGCCTCCCGGACCGGGTCGCCGCCGATGTTGTCCGAACCCGCAACATCCAGCACCAGGCTCAGGTGACGCCGGAGCGCGGGATCGTCAGGATTGCCGAATCTGCCCGCCGCGCGTTCTCATCCAGAAAAGGAAGAGCACGGCTCCCGCGACGGCGAGCAAGCCTGGCTCCGGCTCCGGTACGTAGACGGCTTGCACGCTGACTTCGCTGCTGTTCCCGTTTGCGTCGGTCGCGATGGCGACGAGCGCTCCGGCAACTTCTACCTCGTCAGGGGCCGTGATCGAGGCCATGCGTAGATCGCCTGCCGATTCGAGCGGAATGCTGTCCGATCCGATATACGCGCCGACCTCTTCTTCGACGGAAGCGCGAATATAGAAGTCGACGACCAGCGGATAGGTCGAGGCGATCGGTTCGCTATCGACGCGAAAGGCGACTTCCAAGGTGCCGTTCATCTGATCGAAGAAGGTCTGTTCGGCTTCGAATTCGGGCCAATTCTGTCGATTGTTGACGCCGACATCCCGGTCGAGGGGGTCGTTCGGGGTCGGGCCATCGCCCTCCAAATCGATGGCCGGGACCCACGTGTTCGAGAAGAGTCGGTTGCCGCGCAGGGAAGCGGCGAGACCCGTCGTCGTCCCATCGCCATCGACCTGGACGGCCGCGCGGCCGCTGTACGCGATCACATTCAGGGTAGTCGCTTCGAAGAATCCGGGGATCTCCTCGTCTGGGAGGGCTCCGACGACGTTCCCCACACCCCCAACCTCGATCCCGTTGTCCGCAACGCCATGGTCGTCACCGTTTTCGTTCGTCCCTACGTAGTTGGACAAGATCCGGTTTTCGGTAGAGGTAGCGAGTAGGTCGATCCCGTCGTCCGCCGCATTTCCGATTCGATTGGCAACGAGGGGAAGCGAATTCGACGAAAGCCCTACCCGATTGAACGAGCCGCGAATCTCGATCCCGTCGTCCCCGATCGGTATCGCGTTTCCGGCAGGATCGACACCAATGAAGTTGCCCACCATGAGATTGTCGTCGGCCGTTTCAGACAGTCGAATCGCATCGGACGCGGTGAACCCGACTACGTTTCCTGCCTGTACCCAACCGATCGTATTCGAATCCCCTTCGACTGAAATCGCGATGACTCCTCCGCCCAGATTCGCCCCGGCTCCGTCCGTTCCAATTCGATTTCCCCGAATCTGATTCGAGGATCCGAGAACCTGAAGCCCGTCCGTGTCGATTCCGGCGATTAGATTGTCTTCGACGATGGTAGCGTCGCCCTTCAGCTGAATTGCAATGCCCGTGTTGGGTAGTGGACCGTGTGGCGGCACGGTCAGTCCGATCGTGTTACCGGCGATGGTCGATCGTCCCAGCTCATCGACGATCCCGCCCCCCAGATTTCCTGAGATCAGGTTGCCTGCGCCCGGCTCCGTCGAGCCGAGGACCAATGGCTCTCCCTCCGTATTCCACGACTCGACACCAGGTCCCTCATTCGGTAGGGCCGCCGTCCCCAACGCATTCGTTCCGATCTTGTTTGCACGAAGCGTGTTACCGGCACCAAGGAGATAGACGCCGCCCGCGATGTTTCCCGAGATCAGATTCTCGCCGCTCTCGTCTTGAGTGGGAATGCCGATCGCGATACCGCCTGAGGTGGACCATGCCCTGACTCCGTAGCCGCCGTTCGAGGTCGGGCCGCCGAAGGGAACGAACGTGCTCGAACCCAACCGATCGGTTCCGATTCGATTGCCGGCAATCGTTGCCGTCGCGTTCAGGATGAAGACGCCGTCCAGTGAATTCGACGCGATCAGGTTGCCCTTGCCGACACAGGTCGAGCCCGTACACGTCTTTCCGATCGTCGTCTGCCCGTCGACCACGACGATTCCCTCCATGCCGTTTCCCTCGCTCAAGAGGCCTCGAGAGACTCCGACATGGCAGCCCTCGATCGTCGAGGTTGTGGCGTCGCCGAGTACGTGGATTCCTCTGCCGGGAAATCCGTGGAGCGCGAGTCCGCGAATTACGAAGGCGGGAGCGCCGTCGACGAAGATTCCAGACGCCCCGAGAGTGAGCGACACACCACTGACCTGCACGACCGGAACCGCATCGGGTGCGGCCAGGTCGTAACTTGGCGCCGAATATCCATCGATCGTGAGCGAATCCGTGAGGGTCGGAAGAGGAGTCGTCGGCTGAATCAAGATCTGGTTCGAGACGACCGGAATCTCGGCGTGAAACACGATCACGTCGAGTCCCGAGAGCGCATTGGCCTCCTCGATGGCGGCGCGGAGTGTGCACTCCCGCTGACTCACCTGCCCGATCACGATGCTGTTGCCGGTATTGCATCCACCGACGCCAGGGGCGAGATCGGGAAGATCGCCTTTGGAATTGACGATGAGCGTGGCTGCGACGACCCGACCTGGAACCGAGCCCAGCGCGGCCATCACGAGGAGACCCGTGCTGACGAGCGCCGGTGCGAATCTCAACCGACCGGAATTCCGCGGGCGCGGCGTTCGATCGTAGACCCGCTCCGCGACATGGTCTTGCATCTGCATTCGACTCTCCTCGCCGCCGAATGGCGGTCATGCCCGAGGCAGGGGCGATTCTCACGGGCGGGTGACGCCGCTAGCGAATGCACCGTTCGGTTCGCCGCCCACGATGCCTCGCCCCGTGTCCGAGCGGACGACGAGGCCGGTGGGCCTGAATCCGCCGAGGTCGAGCGTCATCCGGTTGGCATTGCGAACGATGGCCTCGCCCTCGAAGCAGCCGGTCTCGCTCGCACGGACCTGGTTGATCTCGAGCCGTCCATCGCGCGCCCGAAGGGCACTCGGCAACGCGTACCCGAGCAGCCGCTCGACCAAAGACCGTCGTATGCGCATCTCGCTTCGCATCGAGAGACCTCTCCGAGCTTCCATCACACTTTGTCGATTGCCGCCCGGGGCGTGCACTCATCGCGTGGTCGAGGGCGCGGCTCTGGCACGCCACGGGGTTCATGTAGAAACCAGGATGCGGTCGCCCCGTTAGCTGTGCATTAGCGGAAAAGCGAAGCAGATTCAGGTGGTTGCATAGGTATCGCCACGGTTGTGAAGGGGGGTGGGTCGAGCCTGGTCAGAATCCCGTCGGGCCCGCGAGCGTGTCAACCGTGTCCTCGGAACTGAACCGGCCTGCCACCGCTTTCACGTAGGGATCAAACTGGAATTCGCTGTCACCATCGTGATCGGAGGACGCGATGGCACGACGGGGATCCCCGGCGGCGTTCCGCCGTCGTCGCGATCTCTCCGACATGCCTCACTGACCGAGCAGAACACGCGTGTTCGCTCAGCACGCGTTGCGCGTCCGCTTGCGGACTCGACCACTCGTCGGGCGCAGACTCACGCTGCCCGCCCGCCCGCGAAATTCCCGCTCATGCCGGATCGGTCGACGACACGGACGCGCCGCCGGCCGACTTCTCGAGTGCGTCGCTCTCGACGATCTCGAGCGCCGCCGACGCTTCGGGCTCGAACAGGCGCTCGATCGCCTCGGCTCGGCCGAAGACGACGAGTCGATCGCCCGCCTGGAACTGATCGTCTCCCCGCGGAATGGCGTAGAAGGCCTGTCCGCGCTCGATCGCGAGCACCTGGATGACATGATCCTTGAGCCGCAGATCCGTGAGCTTCCGTCCGAGTGCAGGGGAATCGTCGGGAACGCGAAAGCGCGTGAGCGCGTATCCCTGGCCGAGTCTCAGCAGGTCGTGCGGGCTCCACTCGGAGAGCCGATAGCGCTGATCGAGCCATCCTTTGGCCGTGCGCCTTAAGTACTGGCCCGCCCAGGGCCGGTGTGCCAGCCAGGCCAAAACTCCGATCCCGAGCAGGAGGGTCAAGAGATTGACCATCGAGCCCTGGGGCTGCGGATTGAGCAACGATCCCGCGAATCCACCCACCACAGCCACGAATCCCGCGTTACCGAGCACGATCAACAGCGAGGCGATCCGTCGCCGCATCGGGTGCCGCGTGATCTCCTCGGATTCTGCCGTCGTGAAACCGGAGTTGGTGAACGCCGAAAGTGCCTGGAATTTCGCCTGGTCCCAGGGAATCCCGGTGAGCTCGAAGGCGACGGCCCCGACCCGCACGACGACGAAGGAGATGGCGATCGAGATCAACAGGATCACGACCGGTGTCACGGCGACTCCTCCTGCCCACGACGCGCCGCGCGGTCGAGCTCGACCCGTACCTGTTTGATCGCGCGTTCGTTCCCCTCCTCGACATGAAAGCGATAGCCCTCGATCTCCACCACGTCTCCGGGGTGCGCGAGGCGTCGGAGCTCCGCGGTGATCAGACCGGCCACCGTGTGATACTGCGTTGCCGGAAGGGAGAGCCCGAGCAGATCGTTCAGCTCCGAGATCGAGAGTCGAGCGTCGATGCGATACGAGCCGTCTTCGAGGGTTTCGTATCGATGCTGCCCGTGCCCTGTGAAGGCCTCCCACGTGTAGCCGAGCTCGATCTCGCCGACGACGGCCTCGAAGACTTCGGTCATCGAGATGACTCCGATCGCCGAACCGAATTCGTCCACCACGACGCCGAGCTTGTCGCCCGATTGGCGCAGCACCGTCGTGACCTCGTCGAGCGTCTGTTGCGGGGAGAGATACGTCGGCGGCCGTATCAGCTCCTCGAGCGAGCGCGACTCGATGATCGGATCCATCAGATCCCAAGGCGTAAGCGAAACCACGCCGACGACGTTGCTGATATTGCCTTCGTAGACGGGGATTCGACCGGAACCGGTGCGGCTCGCGAGGTCGATCAACATGTCGATCGAGGCCCCTCGGTCCACTGCCACCGTCTCACCGATGGGAACCATGCGTTCTCCCACCGTCGTGTCGGGAAAGCGGATCGCGCGCTCCATTCGCAATCGGTCGAACACTTCAGCCCCGGAGCCCTTCTCGGCCATCTCCATGACGGCGCGAAGCTGATCGCGAACGACGAAGATGCTATCCGCGGCCACGGGGCCGCCCATTCGCTTCGAGGCAAGGCGAGCGACTGAGGAGAGCACGAAGACGAGTGGCCAGAGCAGAAAGAAGCCCAGTCGCAGTGGAAGGATCACGCGTGGCGCCACTTCGTTGGCCTTCTCCTGGAAGACGGCCTTGGGAACGATCTCGCCCAGAACCAACAGCAACGGCGTAAGGACGACGAAGGCGATGAAGTCACCGGCATCGCCGAAGAAGTGAATCATCAGCAGCGTGCCGAGCGTCGTGAGCGCCACCGTCGCCACGTTCGTGCCGATCAGGGTGGTCGTGAGGACGCGTTCGGGTCGCTCGAACATCTCGAGAACGATCCTTGCCCCTCGGTCTCCCTGCTTGGCAGCATGGCCCAGCTTGATCCGGCTGGCGTTGACGAGTGCGATCTCGGAGCCCGAGAAGAAGCCCTTGAGCGCCAGCAGCACGACCATCAGGGGCACGATCCAGAGCAAGTCGAGCACCGTCATGTCGTACCCCCCGACTCGCTTTCGGCGCCGTCGGTCGTCGCCACCGAAGGCGGCATCGGCCCGGAGGCCCGCGAAACGCGTACGCGCGCGATTCGGTGCGCGTCCATCTCGAGCACGACGATGCGTACTCCCTCAACGAGGACTTCGTCGCCTACGCGAGGGAGCCGGTCGAGACGGCGAAACGCGACGCCTGCGATCGTGGTCATTCGGGGGTCGTCGAGCCCGAAATGAGTGACCCGGTTGAACTCCGCGAGTCGCGTATCTCCACGCATTTCGAAGACCTCGCGCGCCACCTGCTCGATCGGATGATCGCGATGTGTTCGCTCCGCGAGTGGTCCGAAGATGCAGTGCAGGACGTCGTTCATGGTGATGAATCCAGCGACGCCGCCAAACTCGTTCAAGACCACGGCCGCACGGCTCTGGTTGCGCAAGAAGAAGTCGAACATCTCGTCCACCGTCTTGGTCAGGGGAACGACGATGGGAGGCCGGAGCAGCGACTCCAGAGTCCCGCCTCTCCGATCACGGCCGGCGCGAACGACGTCCTCGGCAAAGAGAAAGCCGATCAGATTATCGCGGTGGTCCCGATACACGGGTACCCGCCAATGACCGTACTCGCGAAAGCGTCGCAGGACCTCGCCGAGCGCGAGATCTGCATCGATGAACTGCGTACTGCTGCGCGGCGTCATGATCGCGACGATCTCCGTCGACCCCGCGGCGAGCAGGTTGTTGATCAGCAGTCGGGATGTCGCCTTGATGCGTCCCGACTCGGCGTACTCGTCGATCACGCTGCGGAACTCGTCGATCTGGAGGAGGTGCTCGAGCGATCGTTCCGGCCCCACGACCCAGGTCACGATGCGATCGGCGAACCAGCGGATGAGCCAGCGGAGCGGCGCGACGAGGCGAACCCAGATCGCCATCGGCTTTGCCACGAATTCGCTGCTGATCCGCCGCGGGTCGGAGACCGCGATCGTCTTGGGGGTCACTTCGCCCATCAGCAGGAGCAGGGGCAGCATCACGAAGACGGTGATCCAACCGGCCCGTGCCTCGCCATAGAGCGCCACCAATATGCCGGTCATATTCGAGACCGCTGCAATATTGACCAGCTCGTTGCCGCAGAGAATCGAGACGATCAGCCGGCGTGGCTCGTCCAGCAGTGCGTGAAGCGTTTCGGCCTGGGGATGACTGCGTCGGGTCAGCTGCTGGAGATCGACTCGGGAGAGCGCGAAGAGCGCGGTCTCGGAGCCCGAGAAGAAGGCCGACCCGAACAACAGGAAGATCTGGAGCGCGAACCGAACCAACATATCCAAGGCCAACAGCCTCGAAGGATCGAATGCCAAGAGCGACACGATCGACGGGTCGGACTCCACCATCTCGATGCGATGTTACTACGCTCGCTCGAGATTTTCCGGAGGACCGCCCTAAGCAGATCCGATGGACCATGAGTATCGCGACGCGATGGATCTAGCCCTGGGGGCGCTGTTGAGTCGAACGTGAATGTCTCGTCTCCGCGGCCGTTGACTGGGGAGGCGTCGCGTGGGACGAGAGCGGCTCGCGCTCGTGTGCTTGCTCTGCGAGCGAGCGCTTCATCGCCTCGTCGGGTGCGGATCGTTGGTGAGTAGCTCGGCGAGCGCAAGGAGTGCCGACGGAATGCTGCGCCTTACGTCTCAGGCACCGAATGCGTGCAGTGTAGAGCCAGATGTCGGCCGTTCGACGGGGGATGACCTGCCCAACTCTGAGTAGAGAATACGGTCTCGATCCTCCTCAGCTTCATGACGTTAGGTCGACGCGCGGAGCTGAGAAGTCGCGCTAGACGAAGAATCGATTCGATGACGGTAAGCCCATGCAAGGGTAGGTGGTTGATTCCAATGGCACGCCGGGAAGTTCGAACGCTTCGAGACTCGCAGCCCATGGTTGCTCCCTCCCGTAGCTCGCTTCGCTCGCACCCGCGGATTGTCGGGCGCTCCCCGTCAGGTTCGAAGGCTGATAAGAGGTCTAGGAAAAGCAGGCACCTAGAAGATTCCGAGACGAAATAGGGCGGAATGAGTGGGAAATTCGGGGTGTGATTTGGTCATAGTGTGGGCGCGCCGCGTCGAAGGGCCTCGCCGTGAGTCAGCTGCCGACCTGAGATGCACACCTTCCGTTTGTGCGGGCTCTTGTTGCCTCATTCGGCTCAGGCCGCCCCCGAGCAATTGGACCGAGCCGCAAGAATTTCCGACGCGCGAACCCGAAAAGGAATCTCAACGCGATCCCGTTTGCATTCTCCGCATCGACCCGTCTGTATTCTTCCTCATCAACGGGGGCTGCCATGTAATCAGCCGCGACTCCGCCGACGGTCTCCCTATACCCGTGGGTTCTTTCATGTCTCGTCGTGCCAGGCACGGGCCCAGTGGTTTACGGCTGCGCACAGCTTTTCGTTGCTGAAGCTTCGTGCGATCACGCGATCCCTAGAGGCTCCGTCCTCTTCGATTGCCATGATGACGATTGTATTTCGTCCTCGGGTCGAGAGAACCCGATTGTGGACTCGACAGCGACGAGAAGCGTCACATGGGAAATGGGTCCGACGAGTTCGAGCTTCACGCATATCTCCTGAACAACCACCGTTGGGGCCGTAACTAGCATGAGGCCCATAGAGCGAGAGCGTGGGGATGATGAAATCGGATCAACCGCCATCGCTTCCGAAGCGACCGGATGACTCTGGCTTTTTTTCGCACCTCGTGGGGATTCGAGCCTTCCGCGCCCGCTCTCGTCGTCCGTGCGATAGAATGGGCGCTCAATGCGACCCGTGCTGCAGCCGGAGAACGGAGAGAGCTCGAGATGTCGGCAATGCTGATCGTTCTACGTTCCTTCCTCGCCATCGCTTTGCTATTGGCGGCCATTCCCGCGCGTGCTGCGACGTTCGTCATCGATGCTGTCGGCGATGCCGGCGACAACAACCCCGGTGATGGCGTCTGCGACAGCGTTCTCGCCGGCGTCGACTGCACGTTGCGTGCATCGATCCAGGAGGCCAATGGGCTGCCGGGTCGCGATCGGATAGAGATTCCGACTCTCGCGATTGGCCTCAGCATCGTTGGCGCTGACGATATGGCCGCTGTCGGTGATCTCGACGTAACCGAAGCCGTCGACATCGTCGGAATCGGATTCGCCCCAGCCATCAGCCAGCTCGCCGACGAGCACATATTCGAGTTTCATGGCGTCGACGGTTCTCTCAGCAATCTTCTCCTCCAGGAAGGGGATACCGCCATCCGTGCGACAGGCGGACACCTCGAGCTTGTCGATCTCGAGATCACCAGCGGTGTCGGCGCCGGCGTCGCCGTCGACAGCGCTGGGAGCATCAACGTTCGAGGCGTCGACATCGATCGCCGGTCGACTGGTCTCTATGCAGGCGAGGTCTCGATTGTGGATCGGGTCAGCATTCGGCGTGCCGGTCGGGGCATCACCCTCGAGCGAGGAGGAGTGATCTCCAACACCCGAGT
The DNA here is from genome assembly GCA_965223565.1 of Myxococcota bacterium. Classification (GTDB taxonomy): domain Bacteria; phylum Myxococcota_A; class UBA9160; order UBA9160; family UBA4427; genus UBA4427. The sequence continues at coordinate 1,300,674 of CBDCWV010000018.1, forward strand.
CTACGACGCAAACGCCGGCCCGCCCGCGAGCGGGGCGATCGCCGTGACGGCTCGAGGGGACGTGGTAGTTCAGAACGTTTCGCTCTATCGAAACTGTGGCTTCTGCGCACCGTTCGGGAGCGGTCACGTCGACCTCTGGATCGAGAACGGCACAGCACGACTGCGAAACTCCCTGATTCAGGGCAAGGCATTCAGCTCGACGTTCGTGATGAGCTGCGGAATGGGCACCGGCGGGTCGATCGTCTCGGAGGGAGGAAATACGGGACCATCGTCGAGCGTCTGCAATCTCACCGATGGGACGGACTCGAATCTGCAAGTCTCGTTCGTCGATAGCGTCGGCACGCCGAGTGGAACGCACGCGATCGACTCCGCGATCAGCGGAACCTGCCCCCACGTCGATCTTTACGGCCTTGCCCGCCCAACGGGCGATGGTTGCGACCGCGGCGCCGTCGAGGTCGATGCCGCCGTCGCTTGCGAGAACGGCCTGGATGACGATGGCGACGGCTTCGTCGATCTTCAGGACCCAGGATGTCGCGACGCCGCGGACCCGGTCGAAACCCACTTGCGCACGGGTGACTTCGCGGTCGTGAACTGGGACGCGAGCGCCCTTCTCGCACTCGACGCCACGACAGGAAGGGCTGCGCCGATTTCACGCGGTGCCGGGCTGTTCAACGGCTTCGATGTCGCGTTGGACCCGAGTGGGAGCGTTCTCGTCGCGGACTTCGGCCTTGGCACTCTCACGCAAGTCGAACCGGATGCGGGGACGGTGGGCCTGGTTTCCGTGGCGGGAAACCTGGTGACGCCCAACGGGGTCGCGATCGCGTCCGCGAGCGAGATCCTCGTCTCGGATTCCACGAACGACACCATTGTGTCCGTCGACCCCACGACCGGCGTGCAGAGCTTGCTCACGATCTCTCCCGACCCGGACTTCCCGGCGATCGATGACCTCATGATCGACCCCACCGATGGATCGCTTCTGATCTCCGATCTCGTCGAAGGCCTTTATCGCATCTCCGATCCGCTGGGCGCCTTCACGGTCAACCCAATTACGGGGCCGACGGTACTGACACGTCCACGGCAGATGGCTTTCGATCTTTCGGGCGATCTGGTGGTCGCGGACGAAGCGGTCGACGCACCGGTGCGCGTCGATCCCGGTACCGGTATCGATACGCAGATGCTTACGACGACGCCCTTCTCCTTCATGTGGGGCTCGGCGGTGGAACCGTCTGGGCTCGCGCTCTTTACCGACTACGACACCGGTTTGATATCGCGGGTCGATGAGGCGGGGGACACGTACACGCCGATCAACAGCGGGCACGCAGACCCCGGGCTCGGACACATCGAGGCGGTGAGCTCCGACCACGAGCTGACCGTCTCGCTGACGGATGCGCTGGTGATCGACGGTGGTTCCCCGGGCGTAGTGGATATCGGCGACACGATCGAGTTGACCGCAGTGGTGACGAACATGGGGGCGGGGACGGCCGACCTCCTTTCTTTCGAATCGGGTCTCGATCCAGCACTGACGCTCGTCGCGAGCAGCCTCTCGACGACACAGGGATCGATCGTCGAGGGGAGCCTGGCGTCGGATCCTCGCTTGGAGGTCGACCTCGGCAGCCTCGCGCCCGCCGCCACCGCGACGCTCACCTGGCAGGTCGACGTCGGCGATCCCGCCCCACATCGCAGCGTTTCCACCAACGCCTGGGTGCGACGCGAGCAGATCATCCTCGCCGAGTCGGACGACCCGACGACCGGACCGGCGAACGATTCGAACGTCGTCGGCGTGGGCGACTACGGCGTCGTCGTGCAGGCGATGCAAAAGATCAGCGACACCCGCGGTCTGCTCTCGGGCGCGGGGAACCCCGGATCGGTACTGCTCGATAGCGGTGTGCTGGGCGATTCCCTCGAGCCGCTCGGCGACATCGATGGCGATGGCGTCGAGGACGTGGCCGTGGGCTCGTCCACGGATAGCGAAGCGGGGACGAACTACGGCGCGTTCTCGATCCTTCTGCTGAACACCGACGGCACCGTCAAGCAACGCCACAAGTGGCACGCGTCGAGTCCAGATCTCGCCGTCGCGCTCAGTACGGCCGGTCTCTCGCTTTCCGACGATCGCTTCGGTGCGTCGATCGCATATCTCGGCGATCTCGATGGCGCCGGTCCTTCTGACTTCGCGCTCGCAGTCGGTGCCTGGTACGACGATGGCCTTGGAGCCGAGCGCGGCGCGTTCTACGTGATCTTCATGGATCAGAGCCCGCTGCAGGTTCTCTCACTCACGAAGATCGGCGACGGCGTCGGGGGCTTTCCCTCGGGCCAGCTGAGCGACTTTGGAGTTGAGTCGGTTTTGTAGACACCTCGATAGGGGACATACTTTGTCCCCTGGAGGAATGTCTGATGCCGCCCCCCCGCCGCCGCTATACGCGTGAGTTCAAGCTCGACGCACTGCGGCTCGTCGACGAAGGCCGCCCCGTTGCCGAGGTTGCTCGCAACCTCGGCATCCATGTGAACACGCTCCACGGCTGGCGACAGCAGTTCGACTCGGATCCGAAGTCCGCCTTTCCCGGCAACGGTAAGACAGCGGGCAAGGACGAGGAGATCCGGCAGCTGAAGAAGAAGCTTCGGCGCGCCGAGCAGGAGCGAGACGTGCTGAAAAAAGCCGTGGCCTACTTCGCAGAGGAAAAGGACTGAAGTTCCGCTTCATCCGTGCCCATCGGCACGTCTTCGAAGTAGGCCTGATGTGTGAGGTGCTGGAGGTCTCACGGAGCGGCTACTACGCGTGGACCCATCGTCCGCCGAGCAGACGCTCACGTGAGGACGAAGGACTCCGTCCGCGGATCCGAGCCATCCATGAGGGCAGCGGAAAGACCTATGGTGCGCCGCGGATCCAGGGCGAGCTCGCCGACGAAGGCAAGCGCCACGGCGTCAAGCGGATCGCGCGTCTGATGCGCCAGGAGGGTCTCAGAGCCTCCTGGAAGAAGCGCTTCCGCCCGAGCCAGGGCTCGGACCATCGGATGCCTACGTCGCCGAACGTGCTCGCTCGAAACTTCACGGCCAAGAGCCCGAACGAACGCTGGGTCGGGGACATCACCTACATCCCGACGTTCGAGGGCTGGCTCTACCTGGCCGTGCTGATCGACTTGCACTCGAGGCGGGTTGTCGGTTGGGCGACGAGCGAACGGATGACCAAGCAGCTTGCGACGGACGCGCTCCACGCTGCCCTCGGGCAGCGTGATCCGCAGAAGGGCTTGCTGCATCACACGGACCGCGGCAGCCAGTACGCCTCGAACGCCTACCAGCGGATGCTCGGCACGCATGACTTCGAGGGAAGCATGAGCCGCCGGGGCAACTGCTGGGACAATGCCGTCGCGGAGAGCTTCTTCGCGACGCTCAAGAAGGAGCTCGTTCATCGCGAGCGCTTCCGCACCCGGGCTGAAGCCCGGGTGCGGTTGTTCGATTACATCGAGTTGTTCTACAACCCCAAGAGACGACACTCCTCGCTGGGAGGGATGTCGCCCGTCGAGTTCGAAAAGATCACAGAACTCGCTTAACTGCGTGTCTACGAGATCGACTCAACTCCAAATTGCTGTGCGACCGCCACCTGGATGTGAAGCACGAGTGATCGATGTGCATTGTCGCGGATCACGTTCGATTCGAGAGGTTCGAGCGTGGCTGGACTTCGGCGGGGCGGCAGAGCACGATATCGGATGGCTCTGGCTACGAGCGCAGGACCTACTGGTGTGGAAGCTGCAATGATGGAACGCGATCTGATCCAGTAGGGCAGGTAGCTATTCCTCGCGCATTGGATTCCTCCCCCGATGTGGGAAGCGGGCGTTCATGCCGCCGTCGACGATCAGCGTTTGACCCGTCATGAAGGACGAGAGACTGGAGACGAGAAAGACGAGTGGCCCTGCGATCTCCGCGGGATCGCCCCAGCGTGCGAGCGGCATCCCGTCCTTGCCCACCATTTCGTCCAGGTCGCTGGCACCGCTCGCTTCGAAGCCGGCCTTGACGCGCGGCGTGAGGATACAGTCGGGGGCAACGGCGTTCGTACGGATGCCGAATGCACCCCACCAGGCGGCAAGGCCAACGATGTTGACGACGACTGTAGAACGACACTGCATTCTGTCGCTAAGGCGACACCCAGTCTTACGAGCCTGAGAGAGTGCTCGCGGTGCGAGTCTCTCCCCACGGTGGGGAGGGTCTTGGATGGCGGGCAAGCTTGGACTGGAGGCTCGGATGACGATTGGAGAACTGTCGCGGCGAGGGATCGCGACGAGCGAGATTGCTCGGCAGCTGGACGTGACGGAAGGCGCGGTCCGGTACCACCTGCGGCGCCAGGCCGCAGGGGCCGAGGATGGAAGGGCCCGGCAGCGATGCCGCGCCGAGGACTGGGCGTCGGCGATCGAGACCTGGCTCGAGCGACGGGATGACCGCGATCGGCTGAACCTGGCCGCGCTCCACACCTGGCTCGTCGAGGAGCACGACTACCCGGGCAGCCTGCGCTCGGTTCAGCGCTTCTTCAAGAAGCGCTATCCGGTCCCGAAGCAGCGGGCCCGCCGTCGCGTCGAGACGCCGCCCGGCGCGCAGGCGCAGGCCGACTGGGGCGAGTTCCGCGGGCTCCAGGTGGGTGGGCGCGAGATAACGCTCTACGCGTTCCACCTCGAGCTCTCGCACTCGCGCTACGACGCCGTCGTGTGGTCGGCACGCAAGCACGAGCTCGCCTGGCTCCGTGTCCACAACGAAGCCTTCTCCCGACTGGAGGGCGTCCCCGCGATCGTTCGCGTCGACAACGAGAAGACGGCCGTCTCGCGAGGCGCTGGCGTCTCGGGCACGGTTCATCCCGCCTATGGCCGCTATGCGACGATGATGCGCTTCCACGTGGACGTGTGCGCGCCGCGATCGCCCGAGCACAAGGGCAAGGTGGAGCGGCTGATCCGGCACCAGCGGCTCGATGCCAACCCCTACGCGCAGCACTGGCGCGACGTGCGAGAGCTGCAGGCCTGGACGGACGACCGGGTCGTCCGGTCGAGCCGGCGGCGGAAGTGCCCCGCCACGGGGCAGAGCGTCTACGAGAGCTGGCAGGTCGAGAAGGCGCACCTGTCGTCGCTTCCCGTGTACCTGCCCGAGCCCTTCGACCTGTCGGGGACGCGTCCCGTCTCGAAGGACTGCTTGATCGCGTTCGAGGGGCGCCGCTACTCCGTGCCGTTCCGCCTCGTGGGCAGCCGCGTCGAGGTCCGCGGCTGCTCCGAGACGGTCCAGGTGATCGCCGAGGGCGATATCGTGGCCGAGCATCCGCGGCACACGGAACGGACCCTGGTGCTCGACGAACGTCACTTCGAGGGCGAAGCCACGGAGCGGATCCTGCCGCCGACGCCGCTTGGGCGGATGGGAAGGCGCCTGCAGGAGATCGCGGCGATGGCACCTGAGGCGCGTCCCATCGATCAGTATGCCGCCTACGCGGAGGTGGCCCGATGAGCAGCCCCACCACGACGACGACCACGACGAAGAAGCCCCCGAAGGTGGACCTCGACGCGACGCAGGAGCGGCTGGTCAGGCTGAACCTGCAACACGCGGCGGACCATCTTCAGGAGCACGTCTCGGACGCCACGAAGCACGATCACGCGCCGCACCGGTTCCTGGACGAGCTGCTGGATCGCGAACTCGCGATCCGAGAGGAGCGTCGCGTGAAGACCTCGCTCAAGCTCTCGGGTCTGCCCACGGGCCAGACGCTCGGCAACTTCGACTTCAGCTTCCAGCCGGGTGTTGAGCGAAGCCGGATCGAGACCTTGGCGACCTGCGCGTTCATCCGCGAGAAGGAGAGCTTGCTGATCCAGGGCCCGCCCGGCGTAGGCAAGACGCATCTTGCCGTCTCGTTGGGCGTCCGCGCGATCGAGAACGGGTTCTCGGTCCTGTTCATGCGTCTCGAGGATCTGCTTGCGGCGATGAAGCGCGACGCCGACGCGGGTCCCTCACGGCTGCGCCGCAAGAAGTACATGAACGTGGCGTTGCTCGTGATCGACGAGGTGGGCTTCGAGCCGATGGACCGGACCGAGGCGAGTCTGTTCTTCCGGATGGTCTCGTACCGCTACGGGCGGGGCTCGATCCTGATCACGACGAACAAGGGGATCCGGGACTGGCCGGAGATCCTGGCGGGCGACGAGGTGTTGGCGACGGCGATCCTGGATCGCCTGCTGCACCACAGCCACGTGCTCAACATCAAGGGGCGCAGCTACCGGCTGCGCGACCTCGAGCAGGCCACGGAGGCCCGGGGATAAGAGGACACCGAGGCCGCAGGCCTACGGCCGCCCTCCGGGCGACCTCCAGCCTGCGGCCTCTGCTACCGCGACACTTCGTAAGAGTGGGTGTCGCCTTAACTCGTAGGACTGGGTGTCGCTTGACAACGACCTCTAGGCCGCCCAACGCCGCATGGGCGCAGTCGATGAGGGTCGTTGCACCGTTCGGATCGAGGACATCCCCGACGAGGGGAACGCCACGGCCATCGCTTGCTCCGATCTCCGCCGCCACGTTCGCGGCCCCTTCGCGATCGAGATCGGCCACCGCGACGGATGCACCCGCACGGCCGAGCATCAACGCCGTCGCTCGTCCGATGCCGGAGGCGCCGCCGATCACGAGACATGGGGTCGCGGCGAGGTCGAAGAGGTCGGTCATGGTTGGGCGTCCAGTGCGCTCTGGAGGTGGCAGGATGGCTCGTCCGGTCTGGATTCGAATCGGTCCGCGACTTCATCGATTATCTCGAGTTGGCTCGACTCTGAGTGACGGCGTCCGCCCCGGACGTCAATTCCAATGCTTCCCAGTCCACGTTCGAGAACATCTGCTGGAAGACAGGGCCGTACCAGGGTGCATTGACCTGGACTCGGCCGTGCTCGCGATTGACGTAGTAGTTCTTCTCGATCCCACCCTCCTTCGTCATCATGACGAGCTTGGTTGCTTCCTCGTCGAGCGCTTCGTTGTAACTGGCGTAGGCTGCCTGCTTGACCTCGATCCGGGAAATACCGTCCGTCAACATGCGTTTCAGGCATCGACCTACGAACGATGACCAGATCGTGAGCCAGGTAGCCTGGCTCGGCCCGCTCGAGACAGGCTGTGAGTTGGGACCGTAGAGCATGTAGAAATTCGGAAACATGGGGACCATCATTCCGATCCAGGCACGTGGTCCATCGGCGCTTTCCCACATCTCATGGATATCAGTGCCGTCCCGGCCGACGAAACGGCTCGGATGGAGGTACTTCTCGACCTCGAAGCCCGTGGCGGTAACGATGATGCCGACCTCGTGGACCGCGCCGTCAGTGGTTTGGATGCCTGTTTCTGTCAGGCCGGCGATCGGGTGGGTGACCAACTCGACATCGTCTCGCGTGAGTGCCCGGTACCAGCCGTTATCGACAACGGGGCGCCGGGAGAATGGCGCGTAGTCGGGGATGAGCCGGTCGACCAGGTCCTGCCTGCCGCCTGTTTGGTTCTTGATGTACTCGATCAGATCCCTGCGCAGCGCGTCGCTGCGTTGATTGACCTGGCCACCCCCCACCTGCCAGTCCCTGTCCGTCGTAACGAGCGGGTGCGTGTCGAACAGCGGTGCGCCCGCCATGTAGCGGGACCAGTTCCAGTAGGCCGGAAAGTTGTCCATTAGCCAATGGACCTCTGGCTCCATAGGTAGGCCGTACTTGTCTCGCGGCATGATCCATTGCGGGGTGCGTTGGAATACGTAGGTCCGTTCGGCCTTGTCCGCGATCGCGCCGACCATTTGGATGCCGGTCGAGCCGTTGCCGATGACCGCGACGCGCTTGCCTTCGAGAGCCAGGTCATGGGGCCATCGCGCCGGATGAACGATTCTGCCCCCGAATACGTCCTCTCCCGCAAGCTCTATGGACTTGGGATTGGCGAAGAGACCAGTTGCGGAGACGAGAACTTTGGCCTCCAGGGTTTTTCGCCCTTCCGGTGTATCGACGTCGAGCGTCCATAGATCCCGGCATTCGTCGAACGTCGCGCGTTTCAGGTCGTGGTTGAATCGGGTGTTCTCGCGAACTCCGAACTTACTGGCGACGTGGTCGAGGTATGAGCGGACCTCCTCGCCGCGCGCGAAGTACTCGGACCAGCGGTACGACTTCTCGAAGCTGAGTTCATAGGTGCTCGAGATCGTATCGACGCGAACGTCGGGATAACGATTGATGTGCCACGTGCCACCAAATTCGCCATGCCTTTCCAGCACGACATAGGGCACGCCCAGCAGCTCGCACTGCACCGCCATGACGATCCCGGCGAACCCGCCGCCGACGATAGCGACGTTGAATCCATCCGGGACTCGCGGCTTCTTGGCGTCCCACTCGACTAGAAAGGGAAATCGCCGGAACGCGGCCTGTTCACGGCGCGCCTCGAACTCGAGGTCGCTCATCTCCTCTCCGGTTGCCAGATTCATGAGCCGGCGAAGCTCGACCGTCGGGGGTTCCGGCAATGAACGGGGCCCCGCGTTCTCCTCCAGCCAAGAAACGGCCTTGTCAATGAGCTCCTCGCGCTGGACATCGTCGAGCTCGACCGTGAGCGGGAGCTGCGCGAGGTCGGGATCGCCGCTGTTCTGGTAGAGCGCCATTCGTACGGCGTTCAGGTCGGCCGCCTCGACTGCGCGCCGGACAAAGTGCCGATCTCTTTTCGTTCGTTTCATCAGACCGTCCCAATTCCGCAGGTGATCTCGATCGTCTCAGACCAGCGGGCTCGAGGCCTGCGCTGGCTGGCGTGAGAGGCGGTTCGCTGAATCGAGACAGGGCGGCTCGCGTCCCGTTCAGCTCGACTGCCCGATACCACTGTCACGGAAGGAACAGGCCTTTGTCTATCGAAACTGTGATAACCTACCGATTCATGGCCAGGCGAGCGCTCTCAGCAACCCGGACAGCCGATCTTCTGAACTTTCTCGCTGCACACCCCGATGAGCGGCTCACGTATTCTGACGTGCTCCCCTGAATCTAGAAGCTATCTCATAAACGGCGCAACAAGATGCAGATGCACCCGAGGCGGACGAATCCGAGGAAGTTCTCGGCGTGATACTCCCACCGTGTCGTGAGTCGCCGAAAGTTCTGCATCCAGGCGAAGAGCCGCTCGACCTTCCAGCGGCGCTTGTAGCGACGGAGGGGACGGCCATCCTGTGTCGGCACCCTCCGATTTCTTCGATTCGGCGCGATCAGCGTGATGCCTCGGGTCTCGAGAAGATGACGATCGAGAGGGTCCGAGTCGTAGGCCTTGTCGCCGATCAGAAGCTCGGGCTCCACGTCGAGAAATCCGCTGTCGAGCGTTTCGTCGACGAGGGTGACTTCAGCTGGTGAAGCACTGGCGATGCAGGCGGCGACAGGAAGACCAGAGCGGTCTGTGACTGCCATGATCTTGGTCCCCTTGCCCCGCTTGGTCTTTCCGACGCAAGAGCCCCCTTTTTGGCCCCTGCGAAGGTGCCATCGATGAAACACTCGGTGACGTCGATCCCGCCTCGCTCGTAGAGGTCTCGAGCCAGAGCGTGGAGAACCTTCTCGAGCGTTCCGTCGCGACACCATTGCTGGAACCGGCGATGGCACGTCTGGTACGGGGGATATCGCGGCGGCAAATCCTTCCACGGCGCACCCGTTCGAAGCACCCAGAGAATCCCGTGAAGAACATCGCGAGGGTCGCGCCAAGGGCGTCCGCGACCATCCGCGCGTCGCTTCGGCTTCGGAAGCAGCGGCTCGATGAAATCCCACTGCGCTTCGGTCAGGTCCATGAATCCCCCCACAAAGGGGGGAAGGCCGAACCAACATCAGCGAGGAAGACCGCCGAGATCACACGTGAAGCTTAGCTCAGCGGGTTTATGAGATACGTTCTAGACCAAATCGGGCTTCCACTTTGAGATAATCAAGATGGGAGAGAGCGATGAGGAAGTCGAGATTTACGGAGCAGGAGATTGTCGGCGCGGTCAAGCAGATCGAGGCCGGAGTGCCGGTCAAGGAGCTTGCTCGGAAGTACGGCGTCGCGGAGAAGACGATGTACACCTGGCGCAAGAAGTACGCCGGCCTGGCCCCGAGCGAACTCGCGAGGCTGAAGCAGCTCGAGGACGAGAACCGAAAGCTGAAGAGCCTTGTGGCAGATCTGTCGCTCGACAAGCAGATTTTGCAGGACGTGCTGGCAAAAAAACTCTGAAGCCTGCTCGCAAGCGCGAGCTGGTCAGCAAGATCGTGGTCCTCCACGGTCTGAGCCAGCGTCGAGCGTGCAGGCTGATGACCCTGGGCTGGAGTTCCTGGTCGTACCAGAGCTGCAAGGACCCTCAGGAGGCGCTTCGCCGTCGGCTACGCGAGCTTGCGATGGCCAGACCTCGGTACGGCTACCGGCGTCTGCACATCCTGCTGCGACGCGAGGGGTGGCAGGTGAACGTGAAGCGCGTGTGGCGGCTGTACTGCGAAGAACAGCTCACGGTGCGCGTGAAGCGGCGAAAGAAGCGAACCGCCGAGAGCCGGTTGCCGCCGCGAGAGGCTACTCGCCCGAACGAGCAGTGGAGTCTCGACTTCATGCACGATCGCCTCGAGGATGGACGAAGCTTCCGGATCCTGAACGTGATTGACGCCATGACGCGCGAATGTCTCGTGTGCGAGGCCGCCCCGTCGTTCCGGTCCGTGGACGTGACGAAGATCCTCGATCGAGAGGTCGCGAAGCGGGGCAAGCCCGAGCGGCTTCGTCTCGACAACGGGACGGAGTTCACCTCGAACCACTTCGACTGCTGGGCCTACGAAAAGCGAATCCACTTACACTTCACGCAGCCCGGTCGGCCAACCCAGAACGGGCACATCGAATCGTTCAACGGCCGTGTACGCGACGAGTGTCTTCAAGCGAACTGGTTCACGTCCCTCGCTGACGCGAGGGACGCTCTGGGGGCCTGGAAGCGAGAGTACAACAACGAGCGTCCGCACTCGGCCCTTGGCGGGCTGGCTCCGCTGGAGTACATCTCGAAGCTAGTCGAAGGAGCTGCCTAGCAAGATCATCCCGGAAGCCCGGACTGATCCAGAGAATGGGAGCACGTCATCTGGGACGAGGTCTAGGAAAGACAGGGACTTATGAGATCGCGAACGGGAAAGCACGGGAATACGGGGTGCGAAATGGTCACAGTGGCGGCGGCTCTGTGAAGAGCTAATCTGTACAAATATTTGTACACTATAGGGGTGCAGCCATGGGTGCCAAGAAGGTTTCCGTCGCAGAGGCGCGTCAGAACTTCGCTCGACTCATCAAGCGTGCGCAGCGCGGCGACGCGATCGAGATCACGCGTCGGGGCGAATCGGTCGCGGTGATTCTGTCCGCGGCTGAATATCTCGCGCTGTCCGGCGAGCGCCCCTCGTTCATTCAGGCTGCGAATGAGGTGCGAGAGAGACTGGACGTCGAGAGTCTCGAAATCGAGGATGAGATCTTTGAGGGGCTTCGGGACGACACGAGCGGTCGAGAGGTCTCGTTCTGAGCGTTCGATATCTCTTGGACACGAACGTGGTGTCGGAGCCAATCAAATCGCATCCGCTCCGTCGTGTGTTGCGGGCACTCGAGGAACACGATGGAGAGCTTGCGACGTGCTCCGTCGTCTGGCACGAGCTTCGGTTCGGTGCTTCGCGCCTTCCCGCCGGAAAGAGGCGGCGGGCGATCGAAGCCTATCTCGACGAGGCGGTTCGCCGTGCGTTGCCGATTCTACCGTATGACGAACAGGCGGCAGATTGGCATGGGGTCGAGCGAGCGCGGCTCGAAAAACGAGGTCGCCCACCCGCTGCTGCCGATGGCCAGATTGCGGCAATCGCGAGCGTCAACGGTCTCGTCGTCGTGACCGCAAACCCGAAGGATTTTCGACGTTTTCGCGGATTGTCGATCGAGAACTGGCACTCGCCTCGGTAGAAGTGACGTGACTCCCTCTCGAGGGCCACTCGCTATGCCAGTCCTGCCGCTGTCAAGCGACACCCAGTCCTACGAGTTAAGGCGACACCCACTCTTACGAAGTGTCGCGGTAGCAGAGGCCGCAGGCTGGAGGTCGCCCGGAGGGCGGCCGTAGGCCTGCGGCCTCGGTGTCCTCTTATCCCCGGGCCTCCGTGGCCTGCTCGAGGTCGCGCAGCCGGTAGCTGCGCCCCTTGATGTTGAGCACGTGGCTGTGGTGCAGCAGGCGATCCAGGATCGCCGTCGCCAACACCTCGTCGCCCGCCAGGATCTCCGGCCAGTCCCGGATCCCCTTGTTCGTCGTGATCAGGATCGAGCCCCGCCCGTAGCGGTACGAGACCATCCGGAAGAACAGACTCGCCTCGGTCCGGTCCATCGGCTCGAAGCCCACCTCGTCGATCACGAGCAACGCCACGTTCATGTACTTCTTGCGGCGCAGCCGTGAGGGACCCGCGTCGGCGTCGCGCTTCATCGCCGCAAGCAGATCCTCGAGACGCATGAACAGGACCGAGAACCCGTTCTCGATCGCGCGGACGCCCAACGAGACGGCAAGATGCGTCTTGCCTACGCCGGGCGGGCCCTGGATCAGCAAGCTCTCCTTCTCGCGGATGAACGCGCAGGTCGCCAAGGTCTCGATCCGGCTTCGCTCAACACCCGGCTGGAAGCTGAAGTCGAAGTTGCCGAGCGTCTGGCCCGTGGGCAGACCCGAGAGCTTGAGCGAGGTCTTCACGCGACGCTCCTCTCGGATCGCGAGTTCGCGATCCAGCAGCTCGTCCAGGAACCGGTGCGGCGCGTGATCGTGCTTCGTGGCGTCCGAGACGTGCTCCTGAAGATGGTCCGCCGCGTGTTGCAGGTTCAGCCTGACCAGCCGCTCCTGCGTCGCGTCGAGGTCCACCTTCGGGGGCTTCTTCGTCGTGGTCGTCGTCGTGGTGGGGCTGCTCATCGGGCCACCTCCGCGTAGGCGGCATACTGATCGATGGGACGCGCCTCAGGTGCCATCGCCGCGATCTCCTGCAGGCGCCTTCCCATCCGCCCAAGCGGCGTCGGCGGCAGGATCCGCTCCGTGGCTTCGCCCTCGAAGTGACGTTCGTCGAGCACCAGGGTCCGTTCCGTGTGCCGCGGATGCTCGGCCACGATATCGCCCTCGGCGATCACCTGGACCGTCTCGGAGCAGCCGCGGACCTCGACGCGGCTGCCCACGAGGCGGAACGGCACGGAGTAGCGGCGCCCCTCGAACGCGATCAAGCAGTCCTTCGAGACGGGACGCGTCCCCGACAGGTCGAAGGGCTCGGGCAGGTACACGGGAAGCGACGACAGGTGCGCCTTCTCGACCTGCCAGCTCTCGTAGACGCTCTGCCCCGTGGCGGGGCACTTCCGCCGCCGGCTCGACCGGACGACCCGGTCGTCCGTCCAGGCCTGCAGCTCTCGCACGTCGCGCCAGTGCTGCGCGTAGGGGTTGGCATCGAGCCGCTGGTGCCGGATCAGCCGCTCCACCTTGCCCTTGTGCTCGGGCGATCGCGGCGCGCACACGTCCACGTGGAAGCGCATCATCGTCGCATAGCGGCCATAGGCGGGATGAACCGTGCCCGAGACGCCAGCGCCTCGCGAGACGGCCGTCTTCTCGTTGTCGACGCGAACGATCGCGGGGACGCCCTCCAGTCGGGAGAAGGCTTCGTTGTGGACACGGAGCCAGGCGAGCTCGTGCTTGCGTGCCGACCACACGACGGCGTCGTAGCGCGAGTGCGAGAGCTCGAGGTGGAACGCGTAGAGCGTTATCTCGCGCCCACCCACCTGGAGCCCGCGGAACTCGCCCCAGTCGGCCTGCGCCTGCGCGCCGGGCGGCGTCTCGACGCGACGGCGGGCCCGCTGCTTCGGGACCGGATAGCGCTTCTTGAAGAAGCGCTGAACCGAGCGCAGGCTGCCCGGGTAGTCGTGCTCCTCGACGAGCCAGGTGTGGAGCGCGGCCAGGTTCAGCCGATCGCGGTCATCCCGTCGCTCGAGCCAGGTCTCGATCGCCGACGCCCAGTCCTCGGCGCGGCATCGCTGCCGGGCCCTTCCATCCTCGGCCCCTGCGGCCTGGCGCCGCAGGTGGTACCGGACCGCGCCTTCCGTCACGTCCAGCTGCCGAGCAATCTCGCTCGTCGCGATCCCTCGCCGCGACAGTTCTCCAATCGTCATCCGAGCCTCCAGTCCAAGCTTGCCCGCCATCCAAGACCCTCCCCACCGTGGGGAGAGACTCGCACCGCGAGCACTCTCTCAGGCTCGTAAGACTGGGTGTCGCCTTAGCGACAGAATGCAGTGTCGTTCTACACGGACCGGCGAAACTCGCCGATGTTGGCCGCGCAGAGCGCGCGGATGGCAGAGAATCTTCCGGAGCTCCAGCGCTTCTCGGAGGGCGTCATCCTCGGGAAGGATGCGCCCGAGCACACGCGACTTCGGAACGTGGTCAACAAGGCGTTCACACCCAGAATCGTCGAACGGCTCGAGCCGAGAATCCAGGAGATCGTGGACCAGTGCGTGGACGAGGCGCTCGAAAAGAAGCGCCTCGAGGTCGTCTCGGAGCTCGCCTTTCCGCTTCCCATAACCGTGATTGCCGAGATGCTTGGCATTGACACCCGAGATGCAAGCAAGTTCCGCAACTGGGCCACCGATCTGTTCTCGCTCACGGACCCCATGGCAATGTTCCGAACGGATCTCCGGATGGCCGCCGAGAAGAGCGTTGCGGAGATGCGGATTTATCTGAAACGAATGGCGGATGACCGCCGACGGTCTCCGAGAGACGATCTTCTCAGCGCACTGGTTGCTGCCGAGGACGAGGGGAAACGCCTCAGCGAAGACGAGCTTCTCTCGATGTGTGGAGCCCTCGTGCTGGCTGGTCACGAGACCACGACCAACCTCATCGGGAACGCGATGCAGTGCCTCTTCCGTTTCCCAGACCAGCGGGAGAGACTCCTCCAAGACCCCGATCTCGTTCCCTCGGCTATCGAGGAGGTCTTGCGCTTCGAAGGTGTGGCGCACCTCATCATGCGCATCGCGCTCGAGGACGTGGAGGTCGGGAGTGGCCCGAGTCGGCGTGTCGTTCGGAAGGGACAGATGGTCTTGCTGGCGCTTGCGGCGGCCAATCGAGATCCCAAACGATTCCCGGAGCCGGATCGATTCGACGTTGCGCGGAGCCCCAACCGCCACCTGGGGTTCGGTCACGGCGTGCACTTCTGCCTGGGCGCGAACCTGGCTCGTGGCGAAGCACAGGTCGCGATTCGGAGCCTTCTCCACCGCCTGCCAGACTTCTCCGAGATCGCATTCGAGGCGGAATGGAAACCGAACCCGTTGCTACGAGGGCTTTCGAGCCTTCAGCTGGATTGGCGGAACTAACTTCTTGAGCGACCTTGGGCCACACCCTAGACCAACCGGAAAACCATGTCTCCGGAATGGACCTGATTTCAATGGCACGCCGGGAGGGATTCGAACCCCCTTGGTCGCTGCGCTCCCACCCGTCGTCTTCGGCGTCTCTCCCTCAGGTTCGAAGCCTCATTCGGGGACTGGGGAAAACAAGGTGTTAGGAGATTCCGAACGGGATTAGCGGGAAAAAGCATCATAGGGCGATGACGTCTGCAGCGCGTAGGGACGCATCGTCGGGAGGTTGGTGCCTCCCCGACCCATCGGACATCCTCGAGTTGGTGAATCAACAACATCCAACGAGAGGAGGAAGCACCGATGGAACGATACATCGGGCTCGATGTACACGCGGGCAGCTGCACGCTGGCGGTGGTCTCGCAGGCCGGTCGTCGGTTGAAGGACTTCCCGGTCGAAACGAACGGGCAGTCGCTGGTCGAAGCGGTTCGGATGATCCCGGGGCAGAAGCATCTGGTCTTCGAAGAAGGGCTACAGAGTGGGTGGCTCTACGAGATGCTGAAGCCCCACGTCGCCGAAGTCGTGGTCGCGGGGGTCGCGCGCAGTCGCGGCATGAAGAGCGACAAGATCGACGCCTACGCGTTGGCGGAGAAGCTGCGTACGGGATCCCTCGACAAGCAGATCTTCAAGGCGCCCCGCCGGTTCGCGAAGCTGCGCGAGCTGTCGTTGGCTCATGTGACCCTGGTGCGCGATGTCGTTCGTGTCCAAGCACGGATCAAGAGTCTCTATCGATCCCGTGGCGTCTCGGTCTCAGGGACCGAGGTCTATACGCTTCGTCATCGCGAGAGATGGCAGGCAGAGCTTCCCTCGAGTGTTCAACCGCGCGCATCACGCCTCTACGCCCAGCTCGACTTCTTGACGGAACAGAAGAAGGAAGCCGAGAAGGATCTTCTTCGGGAGTCCAGGAAACATCCGATCGTCGAGATCCTCGAGACGGCTCCGGGGTTCGGTCCGATCCGCGCCGCTCGGTTGGTTCCGATCGTGATCACACCGCATCGGTTCCGGACGAAGCGGCAGTTCTGGAGCTACTGCGGCTTCGGGATCGTGACGCGCTCGAGTGCGGACTGGAAGCAGATGCCGGATGGAGAATGGATCCGAGCTCGGTTGCCGCAGACTCGAGGTCTGTCGCGCCAGCACAATCATGCACTGAAGGCGATCTTCAAGGGCGCCGCGACGACGGTGATCCAGGGCGGCGATCGGGATCCGATCTACACGCGGTACCAGAGGCTTCTGGATGGCGGCACGAAGCCGAACCTGGCGAGACTGAGTCTGGCCCGGATGATCGCGGCGACGGTGCTCGCGATGTGGAAGAACGAGGAGGTCTACGAGCCGGAGCGGGCTCGGTCGGCGACGGCGACACGGCGGAACGGCGAAGACGGGTAAGGCCGCGAACGAGTCTCCGTGAGATCATGATCGCAGGACGCCTCTGCGAAGAGGGTTCGAAGGTGAGCATCCGTATTCCCGCTGGCCCCGTTGCGAGAGAACGGAGGTCCTAGGAATAAGCTATGCCCCTTCGAAGAACCGAACGAAGCGATGGCCGATCGAGGCCCGGATGGAAGGATGGTTCTCACTCGCGCGAGCGCGGTGTGAAGAGCACGCTCAGCCGACAATCGCGAGGCGAGATGGTGATCATCGGAAAGACTTCGACGGCCGAATCACTCGACTTCGTCCTGGCCGCCCGCCAGGACCGTCGAGCGCCTGAACACTCTCGAGGCAGTCCAGCCAGACCGTGGGCAGACGTCCGGATCGGCAGATCTGCGGAAATAGGGGAGCTGCGTCTTGCGCTCCCACCCTATGGAGAGCCGGAATACGGGGTGCGAAATGGTCACAGTGAGTGGCCTTCAGCTCGGTGCAGAGCGCACGCAACCCGCGAATGGCGTGTGTCAGAATTTGACAATTCTTGCCATACGGCCGATTCTCTGCCGATGGCCACAACCATGAACATCTCCCTCCCCGAAACGCTCAAAGACTTTGTCGACGACGCCGTCAGTGCCGGTGGCTACTCGAGCGTCAGCGAGTACGTCCGAGAACTCGTCCGGCAAGCGAAGGCCGAAAAGGATCTCGAGAACCGTCTGCTCGCGGCGCTCGATAGCGCCGATCTCGGGCCGGTCGACTCCGAGTTCTTCGAGGGTCTCAAGGCCAAGGCGAAGAAGGCAGCTCGGCGAGGCAAGTGAAGCATCCCGTTCGCCGGCGACTCGCCGCCCAGGAGAGCCTCGAAGAGATCGTTCTCGGGATCGCCGAGCACGATCTCGAAGCCGCGTATCGACTCGTCAATGCGGTCGAGGCGAGTCTCGATCTGCTGTCGGAGATGCCCGAGGCTGGACCTCGGTACGAGACGGACAATGCCGTGCTCTCGGGCCGAGTGCGGAAATGGGTGATTCCTCGATATCGGCGGTATCTGCTTTTCTACATCTTCGAGAATGGCGTCATCCACCTGATCGACGTCGTCGATGGGAAGAGGGACTACACGGTCGAGGATTCGCCGTGACTCGCGGAGCGTCAGCACTCGAACTCGAAATCGCTGTGGGACGTCGCGCGTTACGGAAAAGCCGGCGAAGTCTGGGTCACCGCCCACGATGGCGAAGGCGAGGACGGCCGACGGTCCGAGTGCCAAGAATGGCGCGCGGAAGGCGGCTAAGAAGCGAGCCTCGCCGAAAGGGGATCCACTGAATCGACTTCGCGTGGACGAGGCTGCCTCCGTTCTCGAGTCGCTTCGCCTGCGGCATTCCGACCTCGCCAGCGAGATTGAAGAACTCGCGCTTGCGGTACTCGAGCGCGTCGACGCGAAGGCGCTTGGCGCCGAATTGAGCCGCCGTCTCCAGAAGCTCGACGTGGCGATGATTCAGAGCCTCGTTCGGAAGGGTGAGGTTGCGGGGAACCTTGACGGCTACGGCCACGTGGTCGTGGACGAGTGCCACCATGTCCCCGCGGTGTCCTTCGAGGCGGTCATGAGCGCGTTGCCGGCCAGATTCATCACAGGGCTGACCGCGACGCCGAAGCGGCGCGGTGGCCATGATCCAATTCTTCGGTATCAGCTGGGGCCTGTGCGCTACTCGGTTCCATCCCGTGGATCCGATTCGAATGCCCTGATGTTCATGCACTCTCTGATCGTGCGTGAGACTGAGTTCCGAATGGTGGAGCACGAGTCGTCTCCGCCGATTCAAGCGATCTATGGACAGATCGCGGCCGATGCCCGCCGGAACGAGATGATCATCGACGACATTCTCGTCGCTCTGGATGCAGGGCGCTCGCCGCTCGTCTTGACGGAGCGCCGCGATCACCTCGACGCGCTCGCGGATCGCCTGCGCCGTATGGCGCGGAACGTCATTGTGCTTCGCGGTGGAATGGGCGCGAAGGAGCGAAGGGCTGCTCTGGAAGAGCTGGCCGCAGTTCCTGAGGATGAGGAGCGGCTCGTGCTGGCGACGGAGCGCTTCGCAGGCGAGGGCTTCGATGATGCGCGCCTCGATACGCTCTTTCTGACGATGCCGGTTTCATGGAAGGGCACACTCGTGCAGTACGCCGGGCGTCTGCACCGCAATTACGCCGGCAAGCGAGAAGTGCGGATCTACGACTACGTGGACTCGCGGGTACCCGTTCTCGCCCGGATGTTCGAGAAGAGGCTTCGCGGATACGCGGCGATCGGGTATGAGCGGCGGGTGGCGGGGACGAGTGCGGCTTCGGATGCTGAGGCGGTTGATCTCGAATTCGGCACCGATTCCGACGGTGTCGTCAACGAAGAGCTCTTCTGACGGCTGACTGTGACCAATTTGTGACCGTTTCAGGCCGTCCCAGGCATCTCGCCTGACTCACCAATCAGGAGAGATTCGACAAAGGAATCAGGGTGTTAGGTCGATGCGTCGTGATCGGGACTCACGCTAGACGGAAAACAGACCTGACGACGTGAAATCAACGCGCACGTAACTACTTGATTTCAATGGCACGCCGGGAGGGATTCGAACCCCCGACCCTCAGGTTCGAAGCCTGATACGAGATCTAGGAAAAGCAGGGACTTACGAGATCGTGAACGGGAATAAGCATCATAGGGCGATGACGTCTGCAGCGCGTAGGGACGCATCGTCGGGAGGTTGGTGCCTCCCCGACCCATCGGACATCCTCGAGTTGGTGAATCAACAACATCCAACGAGAGGAGGAAGCACCGATGGAACGATACATCGGGCTCGATGTACACGCGGGCAGCTGCACGCTGGCGGTGGTCTCGCAGGCCGGTCGTCGGTTGAAGGACTTCCCGGTCGAAACGAACGGGCAGTCGCTGGTCGAAGCGGTTCGGATGATCCCGGGGCAGAAGCATCTGGTCTTCGAAGAAGGGCTACAGAGTGGGTGGCTCTACGAGATGCTGAAGCCCCACGTCGCCGAAGTCGTGGTCGCGGGGGTCGCGCGCAGTCGCGGCATGAAGAGCGACAAGATCGACGCCTACGCGTTGGCGGAGAAGCTGCGTACGGGATCCCTCGACAAGCAGATCTTCAAGGCGCCCCGCCGGTTCGCGAAGCTGCGCGAGCTGTCGTTGGCTCATGTGACCCTGGTGCGCGATGTCGTTCGTGTCCAAGCACGGATCAAGAGTCTCTATCGATCCCGTGGCGTCTCGGTCTCAGGGACCGAGGTCTATACGCTTCGTCATCGCGAGAGATGGCAGGCAGAGCTTCCCTCGAGTGTTCAACCGCGCGCATCACGCCTCTACGCCCAGCTCGACTTCTTGACGGAACAGAAGAAGGAAGCCGAGAAGGATCTTCTTCGGGAGTCCAGGAAACATCCGATCGTCGAGATCCTCGAGACGGCTCCGGGGTTCGGTCCGATCCGCGCCGCTCGGTTGGTTCCGATCGTGATCACACCGCATCGGTTCCGGACGAAGCGGCAGTTCTGGAGCTACTGCGGCTTCGGGATCGTGACGCGCTCGAGTGCGGACTGGAAGCAGATGCCGGATGGAGAATGGATCCGAGCTCGGTTGCCGCAGACTCGAGGTCTGTCGCGCCAGCACAATCATGCACTGAAGGCGATCTTCAAGGGCGCCGCGACGACGGTGATCCAGGGCGGCGATCGGGATCCGATCTACACGCGGTACCAGAGGCTTCTGGATGGCGGCACGAAGCCGAACCTGGCGAGACTGAGTCTGGCCCGGATGATCGCGGCGACGGTGCTCGCGATGTGGAAGAACGAGGAGGTCTACGAGCCGGAGCGGGCTCGGTCGGCGACGGCGACACGGCGGAACGGCGAAGACGGGTAAGGCCGCGAACGAGTCTCCGTGAGATCATGATCGCAGGACGCCTCTGCGAAGAGGGTTCGAAGGTGAGCATCCGTATTCCCGCTGGCCCCGTTGCGAGAGAACGGAGGTCCTAGGAATAAGCTATGCCCCTTCGAAGAACCGAACGAAGCGATGGCCGATCGAGGCCCGGATGGAAGGATGGTTCTCACTCGCGCGAGCGCGGTGTGAAGGTAACCGGTCATCGAAGGACGTTCTTCTCTCTGCCGTCGTGATCGCGTAGACCTCCCTCCTTTTGCAGGAGGAGAGAAGAGATGCAGAGGCTGTCTGACGGGCGGATTCGGCGCACGGAGTCAGAGTGGCGAGCCCTGATCGAGAAGTTTGAGGCGGGCGCCCAGTCGGAGGCAGCGTTCTGCCGCTCGAAGAAGCTCTCGCGGAAGAGTTTTCGGGAGTGGCGAGCGCGGCTGACACAGACGAGTACTCGACCGCGGCGCTTGCGTGCAACGCGCAAGCGGAAGTCGGCGCCGGCGGGGTTCGTGGAGCTGACGGCCCCGTCGATGGACGCGAAGCCGGGGACAGGGGCGGAGTTCGAGCTCGAACTCCCCGGTGGTGTTCGCCTCCGCTGGCGGGCGTAGCCCGTGTGGCTGGCCGACACGCCGCGAAGGATCTTCGCGTGGACCGAGCCGACGGACATGCGGAAGTCCTTCCAGGGGCTCCTCGCACTCGTCCAGCGCGTCTTCCGCGATCAGGATCCCTACTCAGGCGATCTCTTCGTTTTCGTGAACCGGAAGGGCAACTACGTGAAGATCCTGGCGTGGGATCGGACCGGGTTCTCGCTCTTCGCGAAGAAGCTCGAGCGAGGGCGCTTCCTCTTCCCCGCTGACGAGAGATCGCAGGAACTCACGGATCAGGCTCTTCGCTTCCTTCTGGACGGCATCCCTCTTGGCAAGCGACGTTAGGTCCGATACCAAGAGTCCATGACGCGCGAAGGACTCGAGGATGCGACGCGGGACGAGCTGATCGATCTAGCGTTGGCCTCTCACGTCCGAGCAGAGCAGGCCGAACGCCAGCTGGCGTGGTTCAAGAAGCAGGTCTTCGGACAGAAGTCCGAGAAGCGCTCGGGGCCGATCGCCGAGGTCGAGCAACTCTCGCTCGGGGAAGGCACCGAGGGCGATCGCCGGCCGGTCGAGAAGACGGTCTCTGTGAAGGCCCATGCTCGGGAGATCTCAAGTTCTTCGCCGAAGGAGAAGGACGAGAAGCCGATCCGCTTCGACGACTCGGTGCCGCGGATCCGTCGCGAGATCCTGCCGCCCGAGATCGAGGGACTCGACCAGAGCGAGTACGAGATCATCGGCGAGCGCGTGACACAGCGCCTCGTCCAGACGCCGTCGTCGTACCAGGTTGAGGAGACCGTTCGGCCCGTCGTGAAGCTCAAGACCGACGACAAGATCGTGACGGCGCCGGCCGTGCCGGGCGTGCTCGATCGAAGCTTCGCCGACGTGAGCGTCCTCGCAGGGCTGCTGATCGACAAGTTCCGGTTCCACATGCCGCTCTATCGGCAGCACCAGCGGATGGAGGCCGCAGGCGTCCACCTGGCGAGATCGACGCTCACGAACTGGGTGCACGACACGATCGATCTCTTGCGGCCCATCTACGATGCCCAGCTCAAGTCCATCCTGACGAGCCGGGTGCTTGCCATGGACGAGACTCCGATCAAGGCAGGCCGGAAGAGCAAGGGCAAGATGAAGCAGGCCTACTACTGGCCCGTCTACGGAGATCAGGACGAGGTGGCCTTCCCGTTCGCGACCTCACGGGGCCATGGTCACGCGGTCGAGATCCTGGGCGAGTACTGCGGAACTCTGATCTCGGACGACTACAAGGCGTACGAGGCGTATGCCGAGAAGCGGAAGAAGGTGACGCGCGCGTCTTGTTGGGCGCATGTGCGGAGGAAGTTCGTCGATGCGGAGGACGTGGAGCCGGATCGCGTAGCCAAGGCGCTCGAGTGGATCCGAGGCTTCTACCGGGTCGAGGAGGAGATCCGAGAGAAGGAGCTCGAGGGCGAGGCGAAGCTCGCGAAGAGGGCGGAAGAGAGCAGGCCTCTGGTGGCCGAACTCTTCGAGTGGCTCGAGCAGGAGCTCGTCGCATCTGCGCTCGTGCCGACGAACCCGTTCACGAACGCGGCGCGGCACGCGCTGAAGCTAAAGCCGAGTCTCGAGGTCTTCTTGTCCGATCCCGAGGTGCCGATCGACACGAACCACCTGGAGCGGGCGCTCCGGCCGATCCCGATGGGTCGGAAGGCGTGGCTGTTCTGCTGGACGGAGGTGGGCGCGCAGAAGGTCGGGATCATCCAGAGCCTGATCTCGACCTGCGTGATCCAGGGCGTCGATCCGTACACGTATCTGGTCGACGTGCTGCAGCGGGTCGCGGAGCATCCCCAGAGTCAGGTCGGCGATCTCACGCCGCGGCTCTGGAAGGAGAAGTTCGCCGATCAGGCGATCCCGTCGCCGGCGCTTGCGAGCCGCAACTCAGGCTGAACGCAAGGACGTCGTTCGCTGACCGGTTACGTGTGAAGAGCACGCTCAGCCGACAATCGCGAGGCGAGATGGTGATCATCGGAAAGACTTCGACGGCCGAATCACTCGACTTCGTCCTGGCCGCCCGCCAGGACCGTCGAGCGCCTGAACACTCTCGAGGCAGTCCAGCCAGACCGTGGGCAGACGTCCGGATCGGCAGATCTGCGGAAATAGGGGAGCTGCGTCTTGCGCTCCCACCCTATGGAAGGCGGAATACACGGGAATACGGGGTGCGAAATGGTCACAGTGGAACCAGGGCGAACAGTGCCTGACAAGGCGTCACGGCTACGTCTTGCGGTCGGTTGTCATCTCCACGAGATGGCGCTCGACCCACGCCGAGAACTCGTCTCGACTCATTTCGCCGGCTGCGACCGCAAGAATGATTCTTTCCTGCTCATCGACCGATGCCTCGAGTTCGTACCCATTCAGAAGCAGGAAGACCTCGAGCGCTGCGTGGCCCACGCGCTTGTTGCCGTCGACGAACGGATGATTCGAGATCAGCGAGAAACCCAGCGCGACGGCCTTGTCGAGGACTGAAGGGTAGAGGTCTGCGCCATCGAAGCTCTGCCGAGGCTGCGCGATCGCAGACTCGAGCAGCCCGAGATCGCGGACACCGATGCCGCCTCCGGAGCTGGCCGCGATCCGTTCGTGAAGGGTCAATATCTCACGAAGCGAGAGGTATCGCGTCACACCAGGCGCCGGTAGAGCTCCTGGTTCTTCTCGAGCACGCGCGTCGCCGCGGAAGCGAAATCGGGCCCCTCGGAGGCGAGCAGATCCATCACGGCCGCGAGCGCGAGCTGCTCGGGCTCGATTCCGAGGCGGTCGGCTCCCTCGCGCAGTCGGTTCGCCTGCTCGTCGGAGAGTTCGATGGCGAGCTTCATGGACACTCCGGTTTCGCGATCGGTGGGTCCGACCGGGACATTCTGGTCGCGCTGACCATACATAGTAGCAGGCGGGAATAGGGCGCATGGCGCCGACCCGGGTTCACGGGCAACGGGTGAATTCGAGGCCTCGTGTCGACGCCGGCCTTGATCCCAGTTCCGCAGCGTATGCACGCTGATCTCGATCGTGCGAGTGAAGTCAGCCTGAGTCAGACCCACGAAGCGCCGGAGCGCCGCGATGTCCTCGCTGGACTCGAAGCGGCCTGCCATCAGCCGCTCGCGGAGGACTGAGGCGACGCTGACCCCTCAGCACCAGATCCGGATGAGTCATCTCCGTCCCTGATCCCGGTTGCCCGTCGACGGCAGCTCTAGTGTGCCTCGACGATCGACGAGAAGGGCACGACCTTCGTCCGGACCGGCTCGATCTCCTCGGCGGGCAGCATGTGACGCCAATAGATCGTACCCGCTTCCCGCCCCGCCGTATCCAGCCAGTTGGCGACGCCCGGATCCTCGTGGGCCACGACGATCCGGAACTGGCGATCGTCGTCCAGCTCCATCTGGCGTGCGTTGAGCGACACCGTCCGGTCGCGATAGTCCTCCGTGTGTCCCATCTCGTTCCAGAGCACCACGTTCGAGAACACGCCCTCGGGCAGCCGCCCCTCCATCACCAGCGCCTCATCGGGCCCGAGGCGGTAGGGACCGGCCGAGTAGGCGACGTCCACCGGCCCCCAACCTCCGCCGGAGGTCTCGGCGCGCCAGCTCTCGGGCGGGCCGAGCGTATTGGGCTCGCTGGCGAACCAATCCGGCAGCGGCCGCCCGGGCTGGGACAGGACCTGGAAGCCGTACTTCGAGCGCACCCAGTTCGCGACGCGTCCCAGGCGCTCCGAGATCGTCGCGTCGTCGGCGGCGGGCGTGGGTTCGTCGTCGTCGGGATCCCTTGAGATCAGGAGCCTCGGTACGGTCTCGGGATCCGCCGCCGCGGGCCGCTCGTTCTGGTAGTAGAAGCGGACCACGATCGAACCCGCCTCCGGGTCGAGCGGCATCCAGTTGCCGGGCTGTCGCTCGCGACTGACGACGACCTCGTACTGGCCGTCGGGCTCGAAGGTCATCTCCTGCATGTTGAGCGTCGCGGCGACGCCCGCGGGCCAGTGCCCTTCGCGATCCCCGCGATGCATCGTGAAGCTCAGGTAGACCTCATCCCCCCGCCGTCCCCGGATGCGATAGACCCCGTCGCCGCGAATCGGCGCGATGAAGTAGCGGGCATCGGGGTTGTCGCTCCACTTGCGTCGCGGCGTGACGATCGGGGTGAAGGTCGGCTTGTCGAAGTCCTCGGTCAGGTAGAAGTCGAGCGCCCCCTGGAGCACCGCCGCGAGCGACTCGTGCGCCAGCGCGTCGTGCTCCACGTCGTCGACGCCGCGCCCGGGCCCGATCCAATCCCCGCTGATCTCGCCGAGCAGATCGAGAAGATCCGCGAAGGCCCGTCGACTGGCGCTTTGTGCCGTCGCACTTGAATCCTGCATGCGCGTTCGATCCATCGACGATGCCTCCTCTCCAGCTTCCTGCGTCCCGGCCGTCGCGCAGCCGATCAACCCGCCGAGCGCGATCACCATGGGCCATCCACACCGCCGGGCTCCGCGCCGGTGCGCCGCGCCGCGATTCGCCGTGCTCGATTCGCTCAATCCGCCTCCTCCTGCACGCCGAAGGCCTCCATGTAGGCCTCTGCGCTGGCGCGCAACGACGCCGGGTCGAGCCCGACGTCCTCGTAGCGATAGCGCACGCGCCCGAAGCGGCCGCGCGGGTGCGCGTCCTGATAGGCTCGAATGCGGTCCATCGTGGTCGGGCTGGCGTCGAGCCCCGCGAAGTCCAGCACCCGGCGGACCATCGCGATGGGGTCCCGCATGTAGTCGTGGAAGTGCACGTCGAAGCGCTGGTCGCGCGGAACGAGCTTCACGTCGCGCACGGCCGAGTCGAAGCGATGCCGCGTCATCTCCGCGACCTGGCGACCGACCTCGGCAGGGTCGACGTGGCGCTGGACCAGGCGGCGGTTGTAGGCCGTCATCGTGGCCAGCGACAAGGTCACCCGGGCCGGGTCGCGGAAGGTGAGCACCACCCGCGCGTCGGGGAAGCTCGCCATCAGCGGCCCGATCTGTTCGAGGTGCATGGGACTCTTCAGCACGAAGCGCCGCTCCGGCTCCCGCAAGAAGGAGACGACGCGCAGCACCCGACGCGCGTAGGCGTAGGCGTCGCGCTGGTCCTTCGCGCAGTACCACTTCCGGTAGCTCGGGACGTGAAACATCGTCGAGAAGAGCGGGCACACGAAGTCCATCTGGAGGAAGCCGATCTCCTCGTGCGGCGTCTCCGCCCGCAGCTCGTGCATGGCCTGCTGATGCGGGGTCAGCGCCTCGCCCTGGTCGAGCGCCGCCTGCGCCCGCGCGATCCGCGGGTCCGGCCCGCCCGCCGCGAGCGCCTCCGCATCGCCGGGAGCGGGCAGCGGCTCGCGGCTCTCCCAGAAGGGCAGGAAGCGCAGGTCGGGATGACCCGCGAGCAGGTTGTGCAGATGGCTCGTTCCCGTGCGCGGCAGGCCGACGATGATCACCGGCCGCTCGAGCGGATGCCGCTCGGCCTCGGGATGGCGCGCGACGAAGTCTTCGAGGAGCAGGCGGTTCACGAGCAGCGCGACGATCTGCCCCCGCGCCGACATCCGCCCCAGCAGCGACAGGTCTGCCTCGCGCTCGAGCGCCTCGAGCAGCACCCCGAGCCCCTCGCGGTAGCCGTCCTCCCCGAAGTCCTCGAGCCCCACCGCGGAGCGCGCCTCCGCCAGCAGGCCCGACTCGTCGAGGGGCACCTGCTCGCGCGCCGCCTCGGCGGAGACGGCATTCATCTCGACGACGGCCTCGGGGAGCAGCGGCGTCGCGAGGTCGTCGATCCAGATATCGGGGGGCGTACTCACCTCTTCGGGACTCCTTGACTCGGCTCTCGTCTGCTCGGATCGGCGCTCGTGGCTGATGAGGGCGGGGACTCGCTCATTCGGTGCCGATCATGAACGCGACGAGGCGAATCGGCTCGTCGCCGTGGTTGCGCCAGGCATGGTTGGTGCCCCGCTGGATCGTGTAGTCATGCTTTCTTGACTCCATCGTGCGGACGGCTCTCTCGATCGAACCGAACGGGGAGTCGATTGGGACCGGGCAGCAGGGTTGCGACGGCCGAGCAGGCCCGGAATGACGGCCAGCTCAGCCCGCGGCCACTAGGAACCAGGCTCCCAACCAGCGATCTGCTCGAGCACGTCCCAGTCGATCTCGTCGAGTCGGCCACTCGAGTTCACGGGCTGCACGCACACGTGCGAGGCACCCGCTTCGAAGTGTTCCTCGAGGCGCCGCTTGATCGCATCGACGTCGCCCCAGGCCGTGGTCTCGTCGATGAACCGGTCCGAGCCGCCATCGCGGAAGTCCTCCTCGGTCAATCCCATGCGCAGCCAATGGTTTCGATAGTTCGGCAGATCGATATAGGTCGCAGCCGCGGCCCGTCCCAGCTTCCGCGCCTTCGTGGAGTCGGTCTCCAGAATGATCTTCTGCTCGACGCATAACAGCTTGTCGGGACCGAGAATCTCGCGCGCCGTCCGGGTGTGAGCAGGCGATCCGAAATAGGGATGCGCGCCGTCGCAATGGGTGCGGGCGACCTTCAGCATCTGGGGACCCAGGGCCGCGATGACGGTCTTCGGCTCGATCTCGCCGCCGGCACCCGCGTAGGGCGCCTGGGCCATCCTCTCCAGGTACGTTCGCATCGAGGGCGCCGGCGGGCCGTATTCCAGTCCGCGTACACCTTCGACCAGCGGCTTGTGCGACACGCCGATCCCCAACAGGAATCGATCGCCCGATTGCTCGGCGAGGGTCTTCTGCGCGGCGAGCGTGACACCCGGCTCGCGGTTGTAGATGTTGGCGATGCCGGTCGCGACGGTGAGCGTGCTGGTATTGGACAGCAGCCAGCTCGCGTGCACGAAAGGGTCGCGTCCGACGGTCTCGGGAATCCAGAGTGCCGAGTAGCCCATCGATTCGATTCGCCTCGCCGCCGTGGCGGGGGCCGCTTGCGCATCCAGAAAATGCCAAACGCCGAGCTTGCCGAGCTGCATGAGTCTCCTGAACCCCCTCTGTTAGTTCCCAATCAAGCTGAGAAGTCGACGGGTCACTTCCATCAAGCCGCACCATCACCGGTCTCGACCACGTACGGCGCGAGGCTCACCCAATAGTCCCCATCCTCCGGTTGCGTGAGCTGGATCAGATTTCCCTCCGGGTCGGCGAACAGGAACGTGCGGTTGATGCCGCCCGTCGTCGCGCTCCAGGGAGCCGACGTGGTGGTCTCGAACCCTTCGCCGCGGACCTTCTCGAACCAGGCGTCGATGTCCTCCACGGCGAAACCCAGCTCATTCATGCCTGTATCGGAGTAGCGAAGCTTCTCGGGAGGCGTCACGTCAATGGGGTCGGGGCAATTGAGCTCGACGCAGGCGCCGTCCGGGTGGATGACCATGGTCACGCGCGTACGGTGTCCTTCTCTGCCGAACATCTCGTCGCATAGCTCTTCGCTGATTCCGCCATACTGCTCGAGCGTTTCGCTCGGCGTGGGGTAGCTGGTGATCGGCAGCGCCTTGAAGCCCATGAAGTCGGTCCAGAACCGGGTGTAGCTGACGATGTCCTTGCACATGATGCACACGTGATGGAACTTCATTCACCTCTTCTCCCCAACCTACGAGTCATCGCCCGTCTGGCTCTCGTCGGTAGACACACGCACGCCGGCGCTATTTCTGGAGCTCCCGTGCGCCTCGCGTCATGAATTCGGCAGCCGCGGCTCGCGGCATCGAGTTCAGCGCCTGGAACGTCTCCTCGAGATGAGCCGGCACGCGGACCGGTCCGTTGGCGATCTCGTCGAGGCCAAGCTGCGCGATGTCGTCGGGATCGGCGGCCGGTAGATCCGGGTGGTCGAGGGCCAGCCCGGCGCGCTCCATGTACGGCGTCCGAGTCGCGCCGATCACGAGCGCGAGAACGTCGACACCCTGAGGCCCCAGTGCGGCCCAGAGGGCCTCCCCGAATTGCTGGGTGAACGCCTTCGCGCCCGAGTAGACCGCCGTGTCGGCACCACCCGCACAACCCGCCATCGAGCCCACGAGGATGATGCCGCCACGCCCGCGTTCGCGGAGACCTCGGCCGAAGTGATGGCAGAGCGTGACCTGACCGGTCGCATTCAAACGGAGAGTGCGGAGCGCGTCCTCGAGCGGGGAGTCGAGAAAGGGCATGGGCGGGACCGAGCCCGCGTTGTAGATCAGGAGCCCGACATCGAGATCGTTCGTCAGCGCCTGGACCTGCTCGAGCAAATCCGGAGCCGTGACGTCGATCGAGGCCGTACGAACCTCGACCCGCGATTCGGCGCGCAGCTCGGCGGCCAACTCGTCTAGGGGACCCGGCTTGCGCGCCAGCAGGACGAGATTCACGCCGCGACGCGCGATCTTGCGCGCGAAGCTAGCCCCCACGCCCTCCGAGCCGCCCACGATCACGGCCCACGGGCCATAGCGTTCCTCGAACATGCACTCTCCTTCCAGCCTGCCAAGGGACGCGTCGTCCTGCCGCGTCGGGCGGGATTCGATTCTTCAGGCCGCCGTATAGCCGCCGTCGACCGGGATCACGGCGCCGTTCACGTAGCTGGCGCAGTCGGAAACGAGCCATAGGACGGCCTGTGCGATCTCCGCCGGCTCCGCGAGTCGGCCCAGCGGGCAGGTGGCGATGATCCGTTTGCGCAGCTTCGGATCGTCCTTCATTCCCTGCTCGGCAAGGGGGGTGAGCGTGCCGCCAGGGCAGACGATGTTGGTGCGAATGCCGTCGGGGCCGAACTGGATCGCCGCCGTTCGCGTGAGGTCGACCAGTGCGTGCTTGCTCGCGGCGTAGGCGGGCTTCGTGGGCGTGCCGACGATGGCGGCGACGGACCCGATGTTCACGATCGCCCCGCCGCCACCCCTGCGCATCGCCGCGACCTCCTCGCGCATGCAGTGATAGACGCCGCCGAGGTTCACGTCGACGGTCGTGCCGAACGGAGCGGCGTGCCACTCCTCCGAGGGCTCCGTCTCGACGTCGATGCCGGCGTTGTTGACGCCGAAGTCCAGGCGCCCGAGCCTCTCGACGACGTCAGCGAAAGCCGCCTCGACCGCTGCCGTGTCGGCCACGTTCACCTCGAGCGCCATGGCCGCCGCATCCGGCGCGTCCTCGGGTCGCAGGTCGAAGACCGCGACCCGAGCGCCTCGAGCCGCCAAGGCCTCGACGCAGGCGCGACCGATCCCCTGCGATCCGCCCGTCACGACGCCGACTCGGCCACCGAGGTCGAGACCGCTCATCGATTCCCTCCCGCGCGTTCCAGGACGTGGCTCGCCGCGGAAAAGGCGCCGCGCGCCCGCTGAAGCGGGGACTCGCCGCGTTCGCGCCGCGATCGGCTCGGCACTTCGACGCCGAGCGTCGCGCTCGGCGGGACGGCGCGCAGGATCTCGACCAATGGGAACTCCCCTTCGCCTGGGTAGAGTCGCTCTTCCGAGGCTTCGCGCCCGATCTGATCGTCGGGAAGGTTGGCTACACCGTCGCAGAGCTGTACGTAGGCGATGCGGCGTGGATCGGCGTTCGCGATGTCGATCGCGCCGCAGCCGGTCCGGACCAGATGCACGCAATCCACCACCAGTCCGGCGTCGACGTTCGCCGCGTCGATGAGTTCGAGCCCGTCCTGCAGGGTGCGCGTGACGCCCATCGAGATCGGCTCGATCAAGACCTCCAGGCCGCGGCCGGTGGCCAGCGCGTGGAACCCCGAGAGGCGCTCGGCGATGTCCGCGCGCGGCGAGCCGAAATCGATGCAGGTCGCCGTGCGCGCGCCCAGGCTCGCTCCGAACTCCAGAGCGGGTGCGAACTCGGCGATCGGCGCTTCGGTATTCAGGTTGAACACTTCGAGATTGCCGACCGTCACGCCGGTCTCTCCGATCGCGCGTTCGATGTCCGCGGCCATCTCGGGCGTCGCGAGAACGCCGCCAGGAAGTGCCGGCGGCTGCACCCAGACGCTGACGCCCGAATAGCCTGCGTCGGCGGCCACGCGGATCATCTCAGCCGGAGGAAGCTCGGAGAGCGTCAGGCAATCGAGGCTGAGCGTCCTCATCTTGCTTCGCCGCCGGCACGGGGGAGGCAGATGAAGACGGGGATGTCTCGCGTCGTCCAGGTCTGGTAGTCCCCATAGGACGGATAGGCCTCGACGCAGATGGGCCAGACCCGCTCCTTCTCCTCCGGAGTCGCCTGCCGGGCGACCAACTTCAGCCGTCGACCGCGGACGTGGACGCCGATCTCCGGGTTGGCCCGCAGGTTGTGATACCAGGCCGGGTTCGTGTCGGCTCCGCCCTTCGAGGCGACGAGCAGAACCCCGTCCTCGAAGGGCACGTACATCAGCGGCCACCTGTAGATCTTTCCGCTTCGAGCGCCCTTCATCGTGACGACGCAGATCGGCTGCCCTTCGATCGTGTTCATGAGGCGTCCGCCGGTCAGGTCGTAGACGACGCGCTGTAGCTTCACGATCAGGCCCGGGAGCCAGGGGGCGTTCTTGGTCAGCCAGATCATCAGGTGGGAGGTCTTCATCGCTCTCTTCTGGGTTCTTTCGGGCGGTTTCGGTCTCTCGAGCCTTCGGGCAGGTCGATGCAGGTCAGAACGTGACCGGAAGCCTGTTCGGGCCGCGAAGGGACCCGCCCTCGACCTGCACGCCCGGGTCGTCCTCGAGGCGCAAGCCGGGGAGGCGGTCGAGGATCACGTCGAGCGCGGCGCCCATCACCGCGCGTGCGAAATGCGACCCCACGCAATAATGCAACCCGTTGCCGAACGACAAGGGCGGGACGGGAGAGCTCCGGTCGATGTCGAACGCATCTCCGTCGTCGAAGTAGGCGGGATCTCGATTGGCGCAGCTCACCCCGAACAGGAGCGAGCCGGCGTCGACCGTGTGGCCTCGCCACTCGATCGTCTTCGGGTTGACGCGGGGCTGGACCGTGACCGGGGGATCCCAGCGCAGCGCTTCCTCGATCGCTTTGGCGCGGTCGGCGGGGACGTCGCGCACACGCTCGAGCGTCTCGGGCCGCGTCAGCAGCGCGTGGAGCAGGTTGCCGTTCGCGAGATAGGTCGTGTCGGAGCCGGCCGGGAACAAGAGCTTCACGAATCCGAGGATCTCGCCCTCCGAGAGCCGTGCTCCTTCGATCTCGACCTCGACCAGCTCGGTCAGGACGTCGTCCTGCGGCGCCCGCCGCCTCGATTCGATTTCGGCGATCAGGATCGCGTCGAACTCCCGCGCGGCGCGCAGGGCGCGCTCGGGATGCTGTGCGTAGCCGAAGAAGTCCTGGACCCAGCCGTGAAGCTTGTCGTGGTAGACGCGCGGAATACCGAAGAGCTGGGCCACGATCGTGAACGAGAAGCGGGCCGTGAAGTCGCGCACGAGGTCTGCGCGTCCCCTGGGCTCGAACGCGTCGACCAGCGAGTGAGCCACGTCCAGGAACATCGATTTCCGGAGCGCCTGCGCGGCGGACGGCCGGAAGGCCTCCGCGATGATCTTTCGCTTCACGCGATGCTCCTGCCCGGTCATACTCAAGAGGTTCGGGCCCGTGACCGGGACCGTATTCGGCTCCTGGAAGGCTCGACTCGGAAACGCGTCGTCGTCGCGAAACGCGGCGCGGACGTCGTCGTAGCGTGTGATCAAGGTGGCCGGTTGGCCGTGAAAGCGGACTCGAGCGAATCCCGTCTCTTCGCGAATCTCCCGCAGGATCGCGTGCAGGTCGGGCAGCGCGTCAGATCCGAAGTCGAGCTCGTACTCAGCGTCCCGCATGCGTTTCTCCTTCGGGAGGCGTGCGGCCCCCGGCCTTCGCGCGAAGGCGAACCAGCGTCCAGGTCACGAGGTCCGCAAAGAACTCGTCGTCGCCGTAGTCTGCGAGCGCCGATTCGATGGGCTCCCAGCGCGCCCGATCGACCTCTTCACCACTCGCGAGAAGCGCTTTGCTCAGGGCGGCGGCATGGGGCAAGGGGGCCCCTGCGTGTCCGATCAAGGCCCCCGTCGTGACGTCGGCGATCAGCACCATCTCCCGCGCGACCTCGTCCGGACGGAACCCCGCTCGCTCGAGGTGACGGACGAGGGCCTCCAGCGCGCTGAGGAACCCGGGCGTGAGCTCTTCGGAACAGCCGAGGAACGCGCCCACCCAGGGATGCTGCAGCCAGGTGTCCCGGAGCGCGTGCATCCACGCCGCGATCGCCTCGTCCCAATC
Source organism: Myxococcota bacterium (assembly GCA_965223565.1). GTDB lineage: Bacteria > Myxococcota_A > UBA9160 > UBA9160 > UBA4427 > UBA4427. Next base: position 1,333,986 of record CBDCWV010000018.1, read on the forward strand.
CGCGTCGGCATCTCGAGCGACGGCCATCTCGGAGAAGACATGGGCGACGAGAGCGCATTCGAGGTCCCGGCGATCGCGGACGACGCGGTACAACGCCATCGGCGTGACGTCCAACTGCTTGGCCAGCGCGGCCATGCTGAGTGCCGTCGGCCCCTGCTCGTCGAGGAGCTCGACCGCCGCGGCGACGACGCCATCGCGGTCGAAGCGCGCCCGCCGGCCAGGGCGGCGAACGGATTGAGCTGCGTTCATCGGCCTCGTCCGTCTCCGGTTGCCGAGAAGGTATAAGCCATATATATATGTCTTATACTTTTTGGAGGCAAGTGCGATGACCGGCAGCGGCCGCATCGACGTCGTCATTCCGGATACGACGCCCGTACCCCGGCTGCTGATCCTGCTGGCGGCGCGTGGTGGGCGTCGGGGCGAGTTGGCCCACGCGATCGCCGACGTCGCGAAGCAGGTCGTCGAAGCCTCTGCTCACCCGGTTCGCGCGATCGGAATGGTGCGCCAGCACCCGGATCCGTTCGCGGGGGGCATCGGCGAGAACCGCGGATTCGACTCCGCGCTCGACCTCCGACTCGAGGACGGCGGCGGGGTGGAGACCTTGATGACGGCCTGCGCTGACCTTGCCGACCGGATCGCCGCCGATGCACACGCCGACCTCTCCTACGCGCTGGCCGGCCCCCTTCACGTCCTGGTTCGCGATGACGACGCACCCATCCGGTACGTGTACGTCATGCGACGGCGCGCCGACTGGAGCGACGCCGAATACCTGAAGCACTACGTCGAGCACCATCAGAAGTTCGGGCTCCGTACGTCAGGGATCTCTGGCTACTCGACCCACCGGATCGACTCGGACGCCTCGAAGCGAGCCGCGACGGCCGCCGGGCTCGGCAGCTGGGGCGCGAGCAGCGTCTCCGAGCTCTACATCCGGGACCTCGATGTGTTCTTCGAGGAGGCAATGGGCTCGGCCGTTGGAGACGAAGCGATCGCCGACGAGGAGCGCTTCGTCGACCGCGCAAATTCTGTGGCTTGCTGCATGAAGGTCGTCTTCGACACGAAGTTCGGATGAACCCGGAGCCATGGCCCTCTGGCTGAGCGACTAACGGCGTGGCGGCGACGAGCGAAAAGGACGGGAACAAGATGAAGCTGTCGATCGGATGCCCGCCGGGACCGAGAGCCCGGGAGCTCGCCCTCCGCGCCGAAGAGCTCGGCTACGACCGGATCTGGCTCTTCGATTCGGCGGCGCTCTACGAGGACGTCTGGGTCCACCTGGCGCAGATCGCGGAAGCGACGGACCGGATCGGACTGGGGACGGCGGTGCTCGTTCCGAATCTCCGCCACGTCATGACGACGGCCTCCGCGATCGCGACCATCGATCGCCTGGCGCCCGGACGCCTCGCTTGCGCCTTCGGGACGGGCTTCACGGCGCGCGCCGTGCTCGGTCAGAAGGGGCTCACGTGGAAGTTCACGCGGACCTATCTCGAACAGCTGCGCGCGCTCTTGCAGGGCCGGGTCGTCGACATCGAAGGGAAGGCCTGTCAGATGATCCATCACCCCGAGTTCGCGAAGCGGCGACCGATCGATGTCCCGATCCTGCTCTCGGCGTTCGGTCCGAAGGGGCTCGCGATCACGCGGGAGATTGCGGATGGCTGGATTGGCTTCGCTCCGCCGTCGGAGCGCTTCGACTGGGCCGTTCGGATGGTGTACGGGACGGTGCTCGATCCCGGCGAGTCACCGCAGTCGGAGCGTGTCGTGCAGGCGGTCGGCCCGTGGCAGGTCGGCCTCTACCACTCGGCCTGGGAAGAGAGTCTCGACGCCGTGTCGTCACTCCCGGGTGGAAAGGAATGGCACGAGAAGATCATGACCGCGCGACCCGAACGCGAGCGACACCTCGCCGTGCACGACGGTCACGTGACCCACTTGAACCCGGCGGACCGCGCGGCGCTCGCGACCTTCGGCGGAAACATCCCCTGGTCCGGCTGGGTCGGCGAGGCGGACGCGATTCGCGCGCAGGGCGACGAGGCGGCGGCGACCGGGATGACCGAGATCCTCTTCCTGCCGTGCGGCGCCGATCCGCTGCGCGAGATCGAAACGTTCTACTCGGCGATGCGCTTCGAATGAAGTCCTGGTCAGGGCAGCTTTCGCCCACGCGGGGCATCGCTGTCAGAGCCGTAGGTATCGGTGGTGCCGAGAACGCTGCTTGAATCGCTTGTCCGCGCGCGCCCCGATCGACGACTGGCGCGTGAGGCTTGTGACGGCAACGTGACCGATTGTGCCCAAGCCCGCAGAGCAAGCTCGGGCCAGACGCGCCCGCAACCGCTTCGAATCTCAACGAAATCCGGTCGGCGGTTCGGACCGGATCCGATCGAGCACCAGGCTACCCGAAACAGGGGCCTAACAAGAACCGATCTAAGTACTTGAAATCAAATGGCACGCCGGGAGGGATTCGAACCCCCGACCCTCAGGTTCGAAGAACTACCGGAGGATGAGGAAGATCAATGAGTTACGGCATTGGCGTGGCACCGAGCGGCGTGCAGCGGCACGGAGCGGCGGAAAATACGGCCTTGACGGCCGTATGCGGCCCTGAAATCTCGGAATTTCGCACCTACGTCAGGCGCTCATCGGCGAATGAAGGCGACGGCTACCGGGCGCGACCGCTGAGAATGAGGCGCTCGAAGTTCCGCACGAGTCCATGCGGTGTCGGTCGAGCAGGTCCTTCCCGCAGCTCCAGTTCGTCGAAGATCGTGATCAGCTCCTCGAGCACCACCGCAATCTCCATTCGCGCGAGATTCGCACCCAGGCAAAAATGCGGGCCGAGGCCGAATCCGAGATGGGCGTTCGGCTGGCGATCGACGATGAAGCGGTCGGGCGCGTGAAACACGTCCTGGTCGCGATTGGCAGACGGGTAGAGAAGCAGAACGCGCTCACCTTTCCGAACCCGCTGTCCTCTGATCTCCGTGTCGCACGTTGCCGTCCGGACGAAGTTCAAGACTGGCGAGACGAACCGAACGATCTCCTCCACCGCGACGGGGATGCCTGAGGGATCACGAGCGAGCTTTTCGAGCTCACCTGGGTTTTCGAGCAGCGCGCTGACACCGCCGGTGAGCGCGTTTCGCGTCGTCTCGTTCCCCGCGACCATGAGCAAGACGAGAAACATCGTCAGCTCGTTGCCCGCGATTTCTTCGTCCCCCGGGTCCCGATACGAGCGCGATAACGTGCCATCAACGAGCGTCCCGTCGTCGCTGGCCCCGATCAGGATGCTGATGAGGTCGTCCTTGGGTTGGGCACGGCGTTCCTCGATCACGTTTGCGAGGTATCCAGCGTATTCTGCGGCAGCGGTGACACCCGCGGTGTAGGCTGCCGGGTCGTCGTCGCCGCTCGCCGCTGCCATCATGCCGTCGGACCAGCGCCGGAAGTCCTCGAAACGGTCGGGTTCGATGCCGATCATCTCCGCAATCATGAAGAGCGGAAGCGGTGCAGCCACTTCCTTGACGAAGTCGAAGACACACCCCGACGCGACTTTCCCCAGCACGTCCCGGACCTGGCCCCTGAAGCGGTCTTCGAGCATGCCGACGCGCCGCGGCGTGAATCCCTTGTTGACGAGGCTTCGCAGCTGGCGGTGCCGGTCGCCATCCATGTCGATGATCGAGAGCGGCGGAGTAGGGACAGGTCGGGTGCCGTGACCTGAACAGAAGGCCGCCGGATTCTTGGATACGGCCGCGACATCGTCATAGCGGGACAAGACCCACAGCTCGTTCTGTTCGTCCCAGTACACCGGCGCCTCCCGACGCAGCCGGCCAAGTCGCTCGTGCATTCCAGGTCCCCAGAACTCGGGACTCACACAGTCGAAATTCATCAATCCTCTCCTTGGGCGCAGGTGAGTACGCGGCTCGACCGGACCTCACGCGAATTGGTCGATCACCGTCTCCTTGAATCTCTGGAGCTCGTTCGGGAGCTCGCCATCGAGCGATCCCCGGGGCGGAAGAACAACCACCCGATCCGCGCCTAGCTCCGCACACGAAGCAGCCGTCTGGAACGCGGTGGCCGCATCGCTCGTGCTCGTCAGCGTGAGGGCGACCGTTTTAGGGTCTCTCCCTGAGGCCTCGGCGGCCTCCGCGAGAACCGGCCGTAGCCGGGCCAGCTCGTCGGCGTTCGGCCCCCGCGTCGACCAGTGCGGATAGAACTCGTCTCCGTAGCGCCCGGCTCTTCGCGCTGCCGCGGGGCTATGGCCACCGATCATGATCGGGACGCCTGGCAACTGAAGCGGCTTCGGGCTGCTCACCACGCCCTGGAAGTCGAAGTAGCGTCCCTCGAAGCTCGACACGCCATCGGCCCAGAGCGCGCGCAGGATCTCGATCCATTCGTCGGCCCGGCGACCCCGATCGTGAAAATCCTGCCGCAATACGGAGACCTCTTCCTCTACCCAACCAACGCCCACTCCGAGCGTCACGCGGCCGGCGGAATACTGGTCGAGGGTCGCAATCTCGTTCGCCAATATGACGGGGTGGCGCTGCGGCAGAATGAGCATCGAGGTGCCAACACGAATCTCGCTCGTCGCTCCGGCGATCAACATCATCAGGATCAGCGGATCCGGCATGGTCGCGTCAGCCGGGATCGGCGTTCGCCCCGTGGTCTTGTAGGGATAGACCGAATCGTATTCGACATGCATGACCGCGTGGTCGATCGTCCAGAGCGATTCGAACCCCAGGCTCTCGGCGAGCCGGGCATAGCGAACGATGAAATCGGGATCGCAGATCGGGCCCATCTGCGGCGGCGGAATTCGCAGACCGAATTTCACGACGGAATCGCGCCGATTCCGCCGCGATCGACCGCGGCGCGGGATTCCATGAAGGCCTTCAGCTCCGCTCCGAGCTTCTCTCGCTCCTCCGGATCCGCTCTCTCGAGCCGCGCCGCGACCCAGTCACGGAACATCGTTCCGAAGCGGCGCGGGTTGTAGATGTCGACCTCGCAGCTGAACAATCCTTCTCCGGCGTAGTGAAGAATCGTGATGTTGGTTTCCTCGTAGATCCGCCCATCGCCGAGGTCGTTCATGCGATTGCGGACTTCACAGATGATCCAGCCCTTGTCTTCGTCGATCGTGTACCAGGAAACCGGAAATGCGGTCATCTCCCGCGCCGGCCACGGCGACATCAGATCAGTGATCCACTTGAGGATCGCTTCACGTCCCCAGAAGTTGCCGTCCTGGTGCTCGATGTAGGTGGCGTCCGGGGTGAAACACCCGACCCAGTCGTTCCAATCGCCGGTCGAGGCCCCCTTGAGGGCGGCCACCTGATAGCGATCGAAGGCCGATTCGAGCTCTTCTCGAGTCCAACGTCCCATGATGAGGCTTCCTTTCGTTTCAGCGAGGTCGGATGGTTTCAGTTCGATAGCGGAATCGTCGTCCGCCGCGATCCACGTCGATCGTGATGTCGACCTCGTCTTGCGCAGTTCGCACGAGTGCCTGCCAGGCGTCGAGCGAGTCGATCGCTCGCGTGTTGAACGCCGTCACGACGTCGCCTTCTTGCATGCCCAGCTGGTTCCAGAAGCTGTTCGGGGTGAGTTCGCGGACCTCGAGACCGGCAATCGATGCATTCGGTCCGCCAGGCCCCTCGAAGACCGGAAGAAGGGAAGCCTGCTGCAGAAGTAGCGGCCGATCGCGCAGCCCGACGTTCCGCCACATGGCCATCGGGCCCTCCCGCTGCTCCCCGTCGGCGGCGACGTCGAGCAGCGATGCACGGCGCATGCCCCTATCGGGTCTCGACAGTCGCCGGCCCAGTGCCGGCCCGCCTCGTTCCAGCCGGAGCACCCGCTCACCTTCAGGCGTCGCGAAGCCAGCGGATCCGTCCTCGACACGGAGCAGCTGCCAATCCCGGTTCGCGCCGAGTCGGTCCCCGGGTTCGAGGACGAAGCGCATCGACTCGTATTGGTCCTCGATCGTCACCGCTGCGGGCGTTTCGGTGTCCACCGCTCGTCGCAGCGCGACGAGACGATAGGCGGGTGCCTTCGGCTCGACCGCAACGCGGCTGGACGCCTTCGGCGCCAGCGCCTCGTGCCGCCCACCGCGTCGCGGCGGCGCCAGGTCGGCGCGCGTCACCTTCCTCATCATGCGCGCCTCGAGGACGAAGAATGCGAGCTCGGCTGCTGGCAGCCCCGAGCGGGCGACGAAGGCGTCGAACTGTTCCGTCGCCCGCTCGAGCTCACCTCGCAGCTCGACTCTCCAGAGGCCGTCTTCCCGCACGAAGTACTGGAGCCCCTGTTCGGGCCGATCCGACAGCCCGAATTTGTACAGTCGCCCCTGCGCCCTGTCGCCCTCGACCGAGATTTCGCGCAGGGCGTCACTCCGCCGCAGATCGGCCCCGATGAAGCCCTGCGAGACCGCGAAGAAGAGCAGCTCGCTCTCGTCCATCGATTCGAGCTCTTCCGGCTCGAGCATGATGCGCAGAAAGATCGTCTGCAGCTGATCGACGATCGGGAGTCGCTGGAGCTCGTTCGCGTCGGCTCGGAGGGCGAGGTCGCGCAGGCGGCCGTAGTGGCGACGACCCTCGCGGCTCACCAGGGATGCGAGCGACGCGTCACGCCCATGGACCCGCTCGACCCATTGCGAGGCGAGTTCCTCGATCGCGCCGTGGTCGTCGACGTGGGACGCGGGCGAGGGTGTCGCGAGGAGCAGGGCGAGCACCGTCGCGAGCGCGGTGGCGACGGGCTTCATCACGATGCCTTCGTTCCGAGAGCACGCGTGATGGATTCGAGCGTCGCGCCACATCGCTTCGCCAATCCACGGGCGTTCTCGAGACTCGCCTTCGACGGCAGTCGGGGCTGATTGGCGATCAATCGTCCCCGTGCTGCGCGGCAGTCCGCGCTCGCCCTTCGCGCGTCGGAGGACAGGGTCTCCAACTCGTTCGCCGCGACCTCGTCGCGGGTCGCCGCCTCGGCGAGCTGGCTCTGGAACGCCTTGTCGAGGTTCCAGGCTGCATAGCCCAGGCGCGCCGCGGCCTCCTCCGGGTCGCATCCCACATCGAGGCAGAGATGTTCGAGGGCATAGTCCACGAGGCCCGCGTCCATTTCGGCCTGGTTGCGCGCGCTCACTCGGAACGAAACCGGCTCGTAGATCGCGAGGCCCGACATCGGCTGTGGCACTTGCCACGCGTCGGGCACCATGCCGTCCTCGTCGATCGGGCCGAACACGCCGAGGCCGCCCAGCATCTCACTCATGTCCTGGATCATCGTGAGTTCGTCCGAACTCACGTCGTCGTAGGCCACATCGTTCGAGTTGAAGAAGTTGTAGTTGCCCTGGAGCATGTAGTAGAAGAAGAGCGACGAGAGGTCGGCCTTCTGTACGACATAGCGACCCGTGGTGGTCACCATCGCATTCGCCTCGGACGTGCCGGGCCGCGACAGCTCGGGGCTGAAGGTCTGGCCGGGCATCATCTTGCCCGTCCGCGCGTCGAAGGTCACGGGGATCATGGCCGTCGGGGTGATGTGGCCCATCTTGATCCACGTTCCGAGGATCTGTCCCAGAAAGTACGGGTATCCGACGGTGGCGCTGAACGTCCAGCGATCCGGATCGAGGATCGCGCCGCCGATCAGGTTGGCATCGGGCGTAGTGCTCCACAGGAAGGGAATCGTGTAGCCGTCGAGCTCCTGGGGCAGGACCTGCCGCGCGATCTCTTCGGTCACGGAGTGATCCGCGCGAATCACCGAGCCGTCGAAGGGCGAGACGCAGGTGATGCTCCAAAGATCGCAGTACAGGCCGTCGATCGTGTTTCCCGGGGAGCCGAAGCTGTTGAAATGAACGTCCGGATTGCCGACCGTCTCACCCGTTTCCGCCGAGATGAAGTTGACGAAGCCCTCACCGTCGGACGCGTTCACCACCCGATAGTCGGGCGTGAGCGTGGGGGTCGCCGCGGTCTCGCCGTGGATCACGTTCTCCCATGCCTTGCGGATCCCCCAGCCCTCCCGTTCGCTGTGCGTGAAGTCGTAGGCGATCAGCCGCGCGTGATCCGGCTTCCCGGGTGGGCCGGCGTAAGTGAACATGTAGCGGGCGTGATCGGAGACGCCCGGAATCGCGGGGCGGATCGCCAGGTTGTTGGGCTGGGGCGTCGTGTTGTTGGCGTTGTATCCGAGGCAGACCAGATCGTCGAGCTCGCCAGACTTGTCGAACTCCCCGCCGCTGATCATCATGAACATTCGGGCGAGCTCGGGGCAGTCTTCCGCGGAGAACGGATCCGGCTCCTTGACGATGACGGGGGAGCCGTCGCGCCGGTCGAGCCAGATATGCCAGCCTGATGAGAAGACGTTGCCGACGAGCCCGTCTTCCCCCTCGTTCAGCAGGCGTAGATCGTTCCCGGACAGGCGATTTTCGCTGTAGTCGGAGAAGCGCGAGAACCAGATGCGTTCCCCCGTGTCCTGATCGAGCTTCCACACGCCGTAGTTGTCGGCCACATAGAGCGCGCCTTCGTCGTCGACCATCGGCGCCTGGATTCCGGCGCTCGACGCGACGGCGTTGTCCACCCCCGCCAGATCGGCCACGCCGTCTCCATCCACGTCGGCGTTGTTCCACTCGCGTGTGCGCCAGACGACTTTGCCCTTCAGGTCGAGGGCGACGACCGTCGAGGTTCCGGCGCCGCGCGGCGAGACTGCGATGATGAAGCCGTTCGGTGCTTCGGTGCTGCCGTTCGTGAGGAGCCCGGATACGGGCGGGGAGTCGGGCTCGGTCCAACTCAGGTACTGGCTCTGGCCAGCGAATCGGCGGTTCTCGAAGCTCGTCACGAGGGTCGAGCCCGAGTTGCGATTGTCGCCCCAGGTGCCCATGTACGCGGAGTCGATGCTTCGCGGCCAGATCTTTCCGTGCTCTTGCACGCCGCGATCGGAGATCGAAGTCGGCCCGGTCGCCGGCTGCGGGCGCGCGTCGTCCTCCGTAGAGCAGGCGAGCAGGCCGCACGCTGCGAGGGCCACTAGCGTCAGAATCACGAGAAATCGTCGGGGCATTCGAACCTCCTTGGTCGAAGGAGAACATCGGAGGTCGACACCTCGGCCGCCTGAGCCACAATGGCCCAGACGGGCGGCGAGGCCGATGGAGCCGCCCACCGATCCGGGGTATCTGGCAATGGACGCACTGACGGCGAGGGAGAAGGAGGTCGTCCTCGAGCTCCTGGATGGGGGGCGGGTCGCATCGATCGCCGAGCTCTTCGGGCTCAGCCCGCGGACGGTGAGCAACCACGTGAAGTCGGCGCTGTTCAAGCTCGGCGTCCATTCGCAATCGGAGCTGATCGAGCTCGCCCGTGCCGAACCGGATCGACTCGGGCTGCGCGACGCGATGAGCGCCCGGTCCCAAATGGCCCAGAAGGAGCTCCAGGAGCGCTGTGAGGCGGCGGTCGAGCGATTGATGGCACGGGTCGACGACGCCTACGTCGGGCCGCCGGCGCTGTCTCAGCTCCGCGCGGTCGCGCGCGCAGCCCTGCCGCTGGATTCCGATCGGCGGACGGACTGGCGCGACTGGCTGGAGCTCCGGGCGCGCGCGGATGCCGGCGCGAGCGGTGCCTCGCCGATTCAGCGCCTGATCGACGGGTGGCGCGAGTCGAACGACCGGCAGGTCCTGCGACTCCAGAAGGCGGGCGCGGTACGAGCCGATCTCGAGGCCGACGACGTGCTGCGATCGCTGGGTGCCCTCACCCTGGGCGCCGGCACGCGGCTGCTCGGGGACGTGAGTGAAGAGTCGATCGAGCGCGAACTCCGGATGATCGACGGGTTCATCGACGGGCTCGCGAAGTCACGCGCACCGGTCGACGACTGAGACGGATCATCGACTCCAGCGACCGGACGTCCCTTCAATCGCCGCCGACGGAAAGCTGAGCCTGCCGCGCGGCAGCCATCTGTTCGAGATACGCGAGCTTCTCTTGCGTGTTGCTCGATGGGTCGAGGATGCGGCGCTTGTAGGTATCGAGGGTGAGTTGCTGGGCCTCCGCGTCCTCCGGAAGGGCGAGGAAGGCCCAATCCGCGAAGTGCGAGGCGAGGCGCGGGTCGTCGTCGAGAACGCGTCGCGCATGGGCCACGAATGGTGTGATGCCTCCGGCGGCGTCCACGAGGGCCTTGGCCTGGGCTTCGAGTGGTGCCGGGCTCCAATGGGACGGCACGTCGTCCCACCAACCGGTGTACTGCTTGATGACCATCTTCGACACGTCCTGGACCGAGACATAGCGCTCCTGGAGCATCGGGTGGCCCGCCAAGTGGTCGGGCAGTGCGACGGCAGACCAGATCTGGTCCTTTCGCAAGCCCGCATTCAAACCGGCGAAGGTCTGTTCGACGATCGAGTCGAGTGCGTCTGCGAGCACGATGAAGTCGTCGCGAATCTCCTCGGATCCGCGCAACGCCCGGCCGTGTCCGGGAAGCACGAGCTCAGCGCCGAGATCAGCCATCTCCCGGAGCGCGAACGCCCACTCTTCGACGTGTCTCTGTACGCGTTTGCCATTGCCCGCATTCGGGATCCCTTCCTGATGGTACTCGGCGCTCGCCAGGATCTTTCAGCCGGGAACCCACACGTAGAGCTGATCATCCGTCTCGCCGCGATGGTGCTGCAGGACGAAAGTCTCGCCGCCGACTTCGAGCTCGATCCGGTCGGCGAATGTTTGCGTCGGCCAGACGAGGTTGTTCCGGTCGTCGGGTAGGTCGTGGACGGGCTGGCTCAGGTATTTCGCGATCGCGCCGCGCAGCCGGATGTAGCGCTCGAAACGCAGCGGGACCGCCTTGTGCGCGATGATCTCCGGGCGTTCACCGGCCTCCAGGAGCGCCCACGTGCCGTAGGCGTGGTCCACATGTGCGTGCGTGTAGATGACCGTATGGAGAGGCGCCGTGCTGACCGATCGAATCGCGTCGAGAAGTGCCGGGCCTGCCGCGGCGACGCCAGTGTCCGCGAGAACAAGCCCGTCGTCGGTCTCGAAGAGCACCGCGTTCGAGACGGGGAGTCGAATCACGTACGAGGCGCCACCGCTTCGATCTTCGTGATGTCGTGTGCCGCAGCGATCGCTGCTTCATCCTTCGAGAAGATTCGTCTTGCAATCGCGGGATCCGATTCGTTTCCGAACGCGCCGCCCCCCAGAATCGCCGGCAGGAGTGACGGGTTCTCGAGAATGATCCGTGTCGTCGGATCCGTAGCCATCTCGCCGGCCGAGGCGACGACGACCGATCCAATGGCTTTCTCTCCCGCATCGCGTAGGCGGTCTCCCGCCGGACTCCGGCCCAGGCCGAATCCGATCGCGAAGGCGACGAGGAGTGCTGCCCCGATTCCCAGTCGCTTCATGGGGTACTCGCCTTGATCGGCGGCTCGCCGGCGATCGTGCACCGGCGCAGGGCCCGCGCGCTACCGCGATGATCGGCGACACCGAAGTGCTGGGTGGTGCGTTCGTCCCAGACCGCCACGTCCCCCTTCTGCCAGCGGAATCGACACTGAAGGTTCGGTTGGTCGACCAGTCCCAACAAGTACTGCTGGATCGTCTGGCTCTCGCCCGGGGAGAGTCCCTCGATCCGCGACATGTAGGAGCGATCGATGAAGAGACTCTTTTTTCCCGTTCGAGGATGGACCCGGACGAGTGGGTGGCGTGCGCCGTTGCCGACGACCTCCATCACCTTCTCGACGACCTCCTCTGGGAAGTGGCGCTGGATGTAGTCGAGGAAACCGGCGTCCGTGGAATGGAACGCGTCGAGTGGCTCGAGGAAGCGCTGCATCGGCTCCGACAGACTCTCCCAGATCGCCACCATGTCGACCCACATCGTATCGCCTCCGATCTCCGGCGCGATCTCGCATCGCAGGACTGCTTCCCCAGGTGGCGTCGTCATGTAGGTGACGTCGGTATGCCAGCCATCGCGATCGGGTGTGGAGTCGGGCGTGTCGACGATGTCGCTGAGCGTCTCGTCGATCCCCATCGCGCGGCGGATGGGGTGCACCTCGGGCTCGCCGAAGACGCGCGCGAGTTCGAGCTGGGCGTCGTCGTCGAGGTGCTGGTCTCGGAAAAAGATCACGTGGTAGCGATCGAGCGCGCTCCTGATCTCATCGCCCAGGGCCCTGGCGATCCCGTTGGAGAGCGCGACACCGTGGATCTCGGCACCGAGCGCACCCGTCAGCGGCCGAATGTCGAGGCTCTCGGTCGGAGCTTTCGAGGCGGCGATCGTCGGCGATCCGGACGGGCGGGCGGCGGATGAATCGGTGGTCGAAGCTGAACTCGTCATGGGATCCCTCCGGCTGTTGTCGGGAGGGAGGGTGCCGCGCTCGGGTCCTGGGCGCCTGGGCCGTTCTGGCCCAGCACGATCTACATGAGGGGTTCCATCGCGGCGCGGCATCGCACTTCGTGCGAACGTGCGCTCGGTCGTCGGGCAGCACGGAGACGGCGGCCGGGTATGCGACACGACAGGACACGCCGGCGGCCTCCTGGACTCTTCTTGTCATCATGTCCGATATCGGGGCGGGCCGTGTAGGGCCGTCCCTAGCCCCGCAAGCATTTCCTAAAGTGCAACTCCCGCAAGAGCCTAACTACTCGGAGACCCTACGAAAATCGGCATATCGCTCGTTCGCCCGGCGCCGAACCTCAGTCACGCGAACCTGAGGCTCACCCACCTAACATCTCTAAGTGCTTGATTTCAATGGCACGCCGGGAGGGATTCGAACCCCCGACCCTCAGGTTCGAAGAATCACCGGAGGATGAGGAAGATCAATGAGTTACGCCGAGGGCGCGGCACGGAGCGGCGTACGGCGGCATGGAGGGGTCGGTTCGACGGCCCTGGCGGCCGTATGCGGCCTTGGCTTGACGTCGTTCCCGGCTGAAATCCTTCGTCGATGGGGAACCGGAATGCCTCGATTTCGACGTTATGTTGCAGATTCGAAGCTGTCGTATGTACTGGCATCTTGGGCCCTGACGGCGCTGAACTGCCTCGCTCAGATCGAATCTGATTCATAACGTACGGTATGTGATAGATCAGCAATCGATGGTGCAAACTGGAGGAGGGCAGCTCGAAACATTGTGCCGCGGGATCTACCTCGGGAATTGTCCGGACGGTGGTCGGTAGGAGCGAGCTCTGGCTCAGGTCGACGGGAAACCCGGGACATCACCTCCACGATGTCCTGGGATTTCGCCGCGAGATCCAATTCGCGATTGGGCCACACATTCGTAGGGGAGAACCCCACGAAGTCGGAGTTTCTGCGAGAGTCGTCGGCTCCCCGATCGTCACCATTCCCGCGCGCGCACGCTGTGCTCAGGTGTCAGCTGGTGACAAGAACCCGCGCAGTCTCGGTTTGGTCCAGGTCCGCCACTGAGGTGGTCGTCCGGCCCCTGCCGAAAGTCCTGGGCATGACACCCCGCGCAATCGGGCTGATAAGCTGGGGCTGTCCAGGTGACGACAGCGCTGTTTCCGCCGTGGCAGTCGGTGCAGTCCAGGTTCACACGATGGTCGCCGGGGTAGCTTGTCCCGGCGTGGTCGAAGTTTGTAGGCGTCCAGCGGTTCGTAGTGTGGCACGAATCGCACGAGAGCGCCGTTGCGAAATGCCCGGCGGCTTGGCCCGTTGCGATCATGCCGTTGTGGCAGCTGTTGCACGTTCCTGGACTCACGTTCGCATGGTCGAAGTTGGCTGGGCTCCACCGGTCAGTGTTATGGCAGGCTTCGCAGTTGTTGCTTGAGGGAACGTGGTTGGGGTGCTTACCGGTGGCGGTCGATCCGTTGTGGCAGCTCACACAATTGGTCGTAATACCCGCGTGGTCGAAGTTTGCGGGAACCCATCCATTCGTTGAATGGCATACCTCACACGCGTTGCCGGTCTGGATGTGTGCGGCGTGCTTTCCCGTCGCAGTGGAGCCGTTGTGACAGCTTACGCAGTTGTTCGTGATTGCGGCGTGGTCGAAGGCGGTTGCGGGGAGCCTGGAGTTGAGTCGGTTTTGTAGACACCTCGATAGGGGACATACTTTGTCCCCTGGAGGAATGTCTGATGCCGCCCCCCCGCCGCCGCTATACGCGTGAGTTCAAGCTCGACGCACTGCGGCTCGTCGACGAAGGCCGCCCCGTTGCCGAGGTTGCTCGCAACCTCGGCATCCATGTGAACACGCTCCACGGCTGGCGACAGCAGTTCGACTCGGATCCGAAGTCCGCCTTTCCCGGCAACGGTAAGACAGCGGGCAAGGACGAGGAGATCCGGCAGCTGAAGAAGAAGCTTCGGCGCGCCGAGCAGGAGCGAGACGTGCTGAAAAAAGCCGTGGCCTACTTCGCAGAGGAAAAGGACTGAAGTTCCGCTTCATCCGTGCCCATCGGCACGTCTTCGAAGTAGGCCTGATGTGTGAGGTGCTGGAGGTCTCACGGAGCGGCTACTACGCGTGGACCCATCGTCCGCCGAGCAGACGCTCACGTGAGGACGAAGGACTCCGTCCGCGGATCCGAGCCATCCATGAGGGCAGCGGAAAGACCTATGGTGCGCCGCGGATCCAGGGCGAGCTCGCCGACGAAGGCAAGCGCCACGGCGTCAAGCGGATCGCGCGTCTGATGCGCCAGGAGGGTCTCAGAGCCTCCTGGAAGAAGCGCTTCCGCCCGAGCCAGGGCTCGGACCATCGGATGCCTACGTCGCCGAACGTGCTCGCTCGAAACTTCACGGCCAAGAGCCCGAACGAACGCTGGGTCGGGGACATCACCTACATCCCGACGTTCGAGGGCTGGCTCTACCTGGCCGTGCTGATCGACTTGCACTCGAGGCGGGTTGTCGGTTGGGCGACGAGCGAACGGATGACCAAGCAGCTTGCGACGGACGCGCTCCACGCTGCCCTCGGGCAGCGTGATCCGCAGAAGGGCTTGCTGCATCACACGGACCGCGGCAGCCAGTACGCCTCGAACGCCTACCAGCGGATGCTCGGCACGCATGACTTCGAGGGAAGCATGAGCCGCCGGGGCAACTGCTGGGACAATGCCGTCGCGGAGAGCTTCTTCGCGACGCTCAAGAAGGAGCTCGTTCATCGCGAGCGCTTCCGCACCCGGGCTGAAGCCCGGGTGCGGTTGTTCGATTACATCGAGTTGTTCTACAACCCCAAGAGACGACACTCCTCGCTGGGAGGGATGTCGCCCGTCGAGTTCGAAAAGATCACAGAACTCGCTTAACTGCGTGTCTACGAGATCGACTCAACTCCAAGCGCCCGTCCGATTCGCATCGTGAGGGCGACCGCCATCTCGTGCTCGACGACGAGATCGGCCAACACGTTCTGCATGAGCGGCTGGTCGACGAGTCGCTTGCCGAAGGCCGCTCGATTCGCGGCGTGGTGGAGCGCCTGGGCGACGGCCTGACGCATTCCCGCCGCGGAGCCGATCATGCAGTCGAAACGGGTCATGGCGACCATGTCGAGGATCGTGCGGACGCCGCGACCCGGCTCGCCGACCATCCAGGCGAGGGCGCCGCGCAGCTCGACCTCGCTCGAGGCGTTCGACACGTTGCCCATCTTGTCCTTCAGGCGTTGGATCTGGAGCGCGTTCTTCGTCCCGTCCGGTCGCCAGCGTGGCATCAGGAAGCAGGAGAGCCCGCCCGGCGCCTGCGCCAGCACGAGGAACGCATCGCACATGGGCGCCGAGACGAAATACTTGTGGCCGACGAGCGCGTAGGGCTGGCCGGGGCCCTCGCGCGCTTCGGGGTGGGCCGTCGTCGAGTTCGAGCGGACGTCCGAGCCCCCCTGCTTCTCGGTCATCGCCATGCCGATCGTCAGCCCCGCCTTCTCCTCTGCGGGGACGTTTCGGAGGTCGTAGACGCGCGCCAGGATCTTCGGCCCCCAGGCGTCCAGGAGCTCGGGCTGATGGCGCAGGGCCGGGATCGAGGCCGACGTCATCGTGATCGGGCAGCCGTGTCCCGCCTCGACCTGGGTCTGGAGGTAGAAGCGCGCCGCGCGGGCGACGTGGGCGCCCGGACCGGGCTCCGTCCAATGCGAGGCGTGGAGCCCGTGCTCGATCGCGGTCTGCATGAGCGCGTGATAGGCGGGATGGAATCGCACTTCGTCGATCCGGTGGCCCTGACGACTGTGGGACTCGAAGCGCGGTCTGTTGGCGTTCGCCTCGAACCCGCGCTCGATCGTCTCGCGCCTGCCGCAGAGCCGGCCAAAGGCGTGGAGCGCCGAACGTTCGCCGCCGGCGCCCTCGCGCTCGACGGCCTCCCGGAGCGCGGCGTCGCAATCGAAGAGGTCGTAGTCCTCGAGCGGCGGCGGCACGTTCTCGACGCGGTGGGTCTCCGCGAGCCAGCCGTCGGTCCCGGGGCGCGCGGTCGGGAGCTCGTCGTCGGGTGCGTTCATCTCGGCTTCTCCCGTGCGTTCGATCGCGGGAACGAGAAGGGGCGCGAGAACGAGCCACGATCGTGTCCAGGCTAGCGAACCCGCCGATCGGTCTCGGCGCGTGTCGCCCTCACGGACGACCCGCGTCGCCGCGCCTCAATCGGGGACGGCGAGCATGGCCTCGATTCCTCCGTCGACGGGGACCACCACGCCATTGACGAAGCCGGCGTACTCCGAGGCCAGAAAGGCGGCGACCGAGGCGATGTCCTCGGGCGTCCCGATTCTCCCCATCGGTTGGCGCTCGGCGAAGCCCTCGACACCCCCCGGCAGGGTCTCCAGCCAGGCGATCAGGCCGCCCGTGGCCGCCGAGGGTGCGATCGCATTGGCTCGGATGCCGCGCCGGCCGTACTCGATGGCGATGCTGCGCGTCAGACTGTTGACGCCGGACTTGGCAGCCCCGTAGGTGGCGAGTCCGTTCACGGCGCCACTGCCCGCACCGGAGGTCGTCGACAGGATGACGCCGCCCCCGCGAGCGACCATGACGGGAAGCGCTTCCATCGACGCGTGGTAGACGGCGTCGAAGTTGAGCGACCGGATCCGGGTGAACTCCGCGCGGTCGATTTCCTCCATCGGCGTCGGAAACGAGCCACCGGCATTGTTGTAGAGGACGTCGATCCCGCCGAAGCGTTCGCAGGTGCTGCGCACGATTCCGGCGGCCTGGTCGGGATCGGTCACGTCGGCGACCACGGCCTCGACCGTCCCGCCGGCTTGCTCGATCTCGTTCTTCGTCTCGTGCAGGCTCTCTTCGTTGATGTCGCTCACGACGACCGATCCGCCGAGCGATGCGAACAGGATGGCGGCGGCACGGCCGATCGACCCGCCGGCGCCCGTGATCGCGATCGTCTTGCCCGAGTAGTCGATCTTCATGCGTCTCCCCTTGTGTTCTTCCCTTTTGCGATCGGACGCGCGCGACCCGCCCGCCGCGGCCTGGCGTCAGGCGAGTCTACGGCCAGCCGGGCAGGAGCGCGTTTCGCTTGCAGAACGGCTGCGCGTGGATGTTCTGACCGCTCAGCGCGATCGCCTCCTCGTTCGTGCACAGCCATCGGATCACGGCCGCCGGAACTTCGACGGGTGCGCTCTTCACACCCATCTTCTCGAGCTCCGTCGACTCGCCGAGGGATGCGATGAGCGATTCGCTTCGCACGAGACCGGGCTCGAGGTTGTAGGCGCGAATCCCGCGATCCGCGTACTCGAGGTGGAGGATGCCGGCCATGCGGTGGAGCGCCGCCTTCGTCGCCCCGTGTGCGAAGCCCCAGCCGCCACGGGCGAGCTTGAGCGGCGGATCGATCATCCCGGCCTCGGAGGTCAGATTGACGATTGTGCCGTCGCCGCGCTCGAGCATTCCCCGGAGCACGAGGCGTGTCAGCCGCACCTGCGCGATCACGTTCCCCTCGAAGACCTTCTCGAGCTCTTCGATCGAGCCCTCGAGAAAATCGGCCATCAGCCCCGGACCCTGGTAGATCGCATTGTTGATCAGGACGTCGATCCGACCCCACGCCGAGAGCGTGTCGTCGACGAGCGCCTGAATCGTCCTGGCCTCGAGCAGGTCGAGACGTTGGAGCCGGGCGCGGCGGCCTCGGCCGATTACTGCGTCTCGCGTCTCCTCGAGGCTGCCGGGGAGGGCCGAGCCGTCGGCGTTGCGCACCATGTCGGCGTGCTCGTCGCCGCGGCGTACCGTTCGCGCCGCGAGGACGAGATCGAACCCGGCGTCTGCGAGGGCGAGGGCGGTTGCCTTGCCGATTCCGCGGCTCGAGCCCGTCACGACTGCGATTCTGGATTCCGGTCCGTTCATGCGATCCCTCTCTCGTCGAGCCGTCAGTAGGCGCGATAACGCCGCTTGATATGCGCCTGGCGAATCGCGATTTCCCGTCGCCGGGCCTCGGGATCGACCTTTCGTAGATCCGGGGGCAGGACCTTGGCCAGCTCGTCGAAGCGAACGAGTCGCGTCGTGATGGCCGGCATCGATTCCGCAGGGGGATCCTCGCGGTAGACGAAGCGCATCGCATGGAAGCCGCGCGTCAGCCCCGTCGTATCGACCCAGCCCGCCACGCCTGGGTCTTCGTGCGCGAGAATGTAGTAGCGCGCGCCGTCCGGGGCCTTGGGATTCTGGTGTGCGGTCAGGCTGCTCACGTAGTTCTGCTGGTCCGGGCCCTCCATCCAGTGGTTGTTGAGCTGGAATCCCATGTAATGGGGCTCGACGGGGGTCTCGACGCGAACGACGAGGGCCTGGTCGGGATCGAGCTCGAAGACGCCGCTCGCGTAGAGCTGACGCGCACCCGCGCCGCCGCTCGACGTGAAGGGTGGGGCGGCCTCGTTCATCCCGTTCACGGGGAGGTTCCGCCGTCCGTCCTGATTCGCGTCGCGCCGGATCTCGAGCGGGAACTCCATCAATAGGCTCCAGAAGCGGATCTGGTTGCGAACCCGCTCGGAGATCGATCCGAGTCGGGCCGCCATCCACTCCGCGTCGATCGGCGGACGCGCGGCGCCGATCGTGTCCATCCGGACGAGCTCCAGGTCGAGCGCCTGCTCGTGCTCCCAGTCCGAGAAGATCTCGCGCACGACGAGCAGGGTGGCATCCCGCACGGCGCTCTCTCCAGTCGCCTCGCATGTCGTGCGCTTGCGCGATCGCAGAAAGCGCCCGCCCATCCCCGCCTCGCGCTGGGGCGCGACCCAGAGCTCGAAGCGACCCGCCGCGTCGACCTCGAGCTCGAAGCTGTTCACGAAGTCGAGCGTCTCATTCTTGCAGCTCCGCATCTCGTCGAGTGACGCACTGTCGGCGTCGAGACCGG
This sequence comes from Myxococcota bacterium, assembly GCA_965223565.1. Lineage (GTDB taxonomy): Bacteria > Myxococcota_A > UBA9160 > UBA9160 > UBA4427 > UBA4427. The sequence goes on from CBDCWV010000018.1 coordinate 1,353,109, forward strand.
TATTGGTCTGGAACGTCACGAGCCGAGGCGCCTTCTCGCCGCCGCCGCGTCGTTTCGAGTCCCGCCACTCGCTCGTATCCGCCGCGCGGCCGCGGATGCGATAGACCCCCTGACCGTCGATCGGGGCCATGAGATAGATGGCGTCCGGATTCTCGCCCGTGTGCTTGCGGAGCATGTCGACTGCGCGATGGAACTCGGGAAAGCGGGGGTCGAGCCGCATCTCCTCCTCGATCAGCCGGCCGAGATGGCCGAGCAGGTAGCGGTGGCCCTCGGCCAGATTGCGGTCCGTTCCGATCGGCGGATGGTGCTCGGGGTTCACGAGGCTGTCGCGCGTCGTCCAGCTGGCGCTTGAACAGGTTCCACGCGGAATCGAGTCGTGCCCGGGCGGCCGGATCCGGCGCGTCGTCCGCCGCGGCCGAGATCGGCGTCCCGATCAGCCACGCGAGGAGCCAGACCACGACCAGCCGATCTCGTCCCCGCAGAAATTGTCCGCGCATGTCTTCCCCTCCCGCGCGGGCGGGTGTCGCCCGACCGCGTGATCGTCCCGCCCGTCGATCGCGCACGTCGCTATCCGCTCGGACTCGCGCCGACGAGGCAGAAGCCGTTCCCGAACGGATCGGCGCAGAACGCAATCGGCGGATGTTCTCCCCCCGCGAACTTCTGCTCGCATTTCGCGCCGGCCGCGAGGATATTCGCCAGAGCCGCTTCGAAGTCCTCGACCTCGAAGTCCACGTGGACGGGCGTCCAATGTCGCGCGTAGCGTCGGAGGTCGTCGCACGCCTTGGCCGGTCGGGTTCCGGCGGCCCGCTCCATCAGGCCGATCTCCGAGCGATCGCACCGGAGCACGGCATATCGCTCGAAGGGTCGACCCGTCTCCGCGAATCCCAGCGCCTCGCGGTAGAACCGGATTCCCTCGTCGAGATCCGGCACGTCGATCGTGACCGAGTATTTCATGCGGGACCCCTCCACCTCCGTGACGCGCGCTTCGGACCCTGCGGCGCGGGCTCGAATTCGGTCGGCCGAGCGTAGGCGATCGACCGCTCGGATTGCGGGCGCGGGCCCGGCCCGCCGCGTTCGTCGCGGCGGCGCGCCCCTGCGGCCGGGGCGAGGAGTCTGGTTCCCCTTTCAAATCAGGCGGATAGCGCCCACTCGATCGGAGATTGCAGCGAGCGGGTTGGCGCGCTCCCCAAGCCATGATATAAAACGGTCATTCGATTTAGCAGCTTTCATGGCAAGTGCAACCGCCGAGTACATGGCTCTTTTTCGCGCCCTCGAGTCGACGGCCCCGCCCGAGGCCCGGCTCTTCGACGACCCCTACGCGACGCGATTCCTGCGCCGGTCGCTCGGCGCGCTCGTTCGTCTGAGCGGCTGGCGCCTCGGTCGCTCGCTCGTTCGACGCGCCCTCGACGCGCTCTGGCCGGGCGCACGTGCTTCGGGCGTCGCGCGAACCCGGTTGATCGACGACACCCTCGTGGCGGCCGCGTCGAAGGGGCATTTCGAACAGTTCGTCTTCCTGGGCGCCGGATTCGATTGCCGGGCCCATCGTCGCCTGCTCGGCTCGACGCCCACGATCTTCGAGGTCGACCGCGAGGAGACCCAGGCGCTCAAGCGTCGATTCCTGAGCGGCCATGCGACTCGCGCCGTTCGCTACGTCCCGTGCGACTTCGCAGTCGACTCGCTCGCGAGCCGTCTCGCGCGGGCGGGTTTCCGTCTCGCCCGACCGACGTTCTTCGTCTGGGAAGGCGTCACGAATTACCTCGACCGCGCCGCGGTCGAGGCCGTGCTCGACTACGTGAGCGCTTCGGCGCCCGGGAGCGCTCTGCTCTTCACCTACGTCGACCGGCGGGTGCTCGACGAGCCGGACCGATTCGCCGGCGCGAAGCGGCTCCGGACGATGCTGCAACGCTCGAGCGAGTCATGGACCTTCGGGCTCGCTCCAGCCGAGGTCGCGGTCTATCTCGCGCGTCGTGGGCTCGAGCTCGTCTGGGACGAGGGATCCGTCGACTACCGATCGCGCTATCTCGGCTCGCGCGGTCCTCATCTGCGCGGCTACGAGTTCTACCGGGTCGCGGTCGCCGCGGTCGCTCGTCACGCCGCCGGCCCATCGCATGGAGCGAGCGAATGCCCAAAGTGAGCCCCGAGTACAGCGACGCCCGCAAGCAACAGATCCTGGACGCGGCGCTCGCGTGCTTCTCGAAGCAGGGATTTCACGGGACCACGATGAAGGACATCATCAAGGCTTCGGGGCTGAGCGCGGGCGCGATCTACAACTATTTCGCCTCCAAGGGCGACATCGTCGACGCGATCGCCCAACAACGCCATGCCAGCGAGAATGCCTTGCTCGCCGCGGGTCTCGGCGAGAGCGACAAGCCCCTCGATCTGCACACCCTGGCAAGAGCGTTCTTCAGCAGCTTCGCCGGGACCGAACACCGCGCGTCACGCCGCGTCGGCGTCGAGGTCTGGGCCGAGGCGCTTCGCAACCCCGTCGTCCTCGCGACCGTGCGCCGAGGTGTGGACGAACCGCGCCGTCTGCTGACGCGCATCATCACCGAATGCCAGGAGCGAGAGGAGCTACCGGCGGAGATCCGTCCGGACGGTCTGGCACGGATCATGATCGCGATCTTCCAGGGCTTCCTCCTGCAGCAGGCATGGGATCCGGAGACGGACGTCGAGGCGTATCTGGCGACGGTCGAAGTGCTTCTGTCCTCGCTCGCGAGCTATGAGGGAGGGGATGCATGTTAGTCGAACGCGCGCTCGCCTGGTCGGTCCATCCGAGAGCCCCGCTCTATCTGGGCGCGGTGAGCTTCGCGGAATCCTCGTTCTTCCCGATTCCGCCCGACGTGTTGCTCGCGCCGATGGTCGTGTCGCGACCCGAGCGGGCCTGGCGTCTCGCGGGCTGGACGACCCTTTGGTCGGTCGTGGGCGGCGTCGCCGCGTTCGCCGTCGCTGCGTTCGCCACGGAGGCCGTCGGCGAGCTGCTCGACGGAAACGGCTACGGAGAGAGCTACCGCCGCGCGCAGGCGTGGTTCGCGACGTGGGGCTTCTGGGCGGTGTTGGTCGCGGGATTCTCGCCCATCCCGTACAAGGTCTTCGCCTTCGCCGCGGGCGCGACGTCGATGCTCCTGCCCGCATTCGTGCTGGCTTCGATTGCGGGGCGGGGTGGTCGCTTCTTTCTCGTCGCGGCGCTCTGTGCGTATGGGGGCCGCGGATGCAGTCCGTGCTCAAGCGCTATGTCGACCGGATCGGCTGGGTCTTGGTCGCGGTCGTCGTCGTTTGGATGCTCGTTCGCTGGCTCGGGTAGTCGCTCGATTCGGGTGCCGCCGGTCGCAGGATGCGCGGTCGAGTCGTCGCTCCGCGTCGTTGCCGCCCAGGACAGGTGGGAGATCTCCGAGGATGACGAGCGGGTCGGTCCTGTGCGGGGAGCGCGTGTTGCCGATCGGTTGCCGACTCGATTCCGCCGCGATCGTGAATCGAATCCATGGTCCCGGCGGGGCTGCCTCACGGCGTTTCCTATTCGCGAAAGACGGGTTCGGAACGTGAAATAGTCGAGGCTCGATGAACCTTTTGGTCGATTTTTCCCTCAATTGTGGTTAATGTGCCCCATCACGAAATTGCGATCGGGGTCACATACAAAGGCCCGATCAAGCGGTAGGCGGGGCCGTGCGCAAGCGACTCGGGATTGGATCGAGAACTGATCCGATCCGAGCCCGAGCCGAATTCAAAGATCGATGACCAACCCACCCCGCCAATTCAGGAATCTCCATATGCACCGCCTCATTCCGAACGCCCTTCTTTCATTCTCGCTGCTGATCCTCGCGGCGGGGGCTGCCTCGGCCGCTCCCTTCAGCTTCGAGTGCATCACGAACAACAGCGCAACCGATTGCGGTATCGCCGAAACGCAGCTGAGCGGCGACCTCACTGGCGACACGCTCACGATCACGATGACCGGGATGCGGTCTGCCGTCGTCGAGCAGGTCTTTCTCGAGGCCGCCGGTATGACGGGCGGCTCCTTCCTCGGAGGCATCGGCAGCGATTTCGGTGATGTCGCCCCGGGTGGCAACCTGCCCGGTGGAAATACGGTGAGCTTCAGCTCGAACTTCAACTTCGCGGCTGACAATCCCGCACCCCGTCACGGCGTGGGCTACCACAATCAGGATCAGCAGGTGACCCAGACCGCCATCTTCCGCTTGCTGGGTGATCTCTCGGACATTCGTATCGGCGTCCACGTGATCGGGTTCCGTTCCGGCGGCAGCGAATCGCTCGTCTCGTCGGCCCCGGTTCCGGAGCCGTCGGCGGCCCTGCTCTTCGCGCTCGGATCCCTCGTCGTCGGACAGAGCGTTCGCAGAGGAGCCTGATTCTCTGGCACACAACAAGGCGGGGGGGTGCCCATGAGGGCAAGATCCCTGTCGAGATCGGATCGAGCGGGTCGCACGAGGTAATCGTGCGGCCCGTTTCGCGTTTTTCTCTCACAGCGCACGACGCGGCCGATTTCGGGCAGCCACCGATCCTGGGTGGTGCCGATCGTGGCGCTGAAGATCCAGCTTGGTGATCTTCCTCACCGACTCGAAATGAGTGACGTCGATGTGCGTGAGTGCACTTGACAGTTGAGAGGGAGCTCACTGGAGGGCTTCCCGTAGCCGGTCTTCATTCGCCAGGCCTCGAAGGCCAACCGAGGAGCTTGCCCACCATGCGAAGTCGCTGGATTTTCCTTTCGCTCACCCCCCTGATTGCCTGCTCGATCGCAGGATTCGCCTCTGCCGATGGCCACGACCAGGCCGGCGACGACGAAGCCAAGGGCCGTGGTGGTAGAGCGCTCGAGCGTCGTGCCGAGCGAGCCGCCGAGCGCTCCAATGCGCAGTGGCAGGAAGACGCCAAGCGGGGTCGGGATCGCGCAGCCGAAGTGCGCGATCGGCACGAGGGCGAGCTGGACGACGCGAAAGAAAAAGTGAGAAAGGCAGACAAGAAGGCGAGGAACAAGGCTCGCTCCATGCGAGACGATGCCCGGGAGGATCTCGAGGATTCGCGCGAAGAGATCGAGGGTGAGGTCGAGGACCGTGCCAAGCGAGTGAAGGATCGGCGCGAGAAGCTGAAGGAACGGGCGCGGGAAGGTGCGGACGAGCGAATGGAAGAGGCGACCGAGCGCGAGAGGGAGTTGCGTGAAGCCGTCGAGGAGCGAAGAAGCGAGGCAGCGGATCGGGCGGAAGCGGCGCGCGCGGACGCGCGTACGGCCGCGGAGCCAAAGGGGCAGGCGCGCGGCTTCTGGGCTCGGTTGTTCGGCCGCGATTGAGCCCGGTCGCTCGCGGACTCCGACACTGGAGCGCCGCTGGGGCTGATGTGCAGTAGCTCCGACGCGATCGGACGGCCTCTCTGTGGGTCTCTCGAGGCCTGCATCTCCCTCGACAACTCGACGAAGGATCAGCAAACGATCAGGAAACACCCGGCTGCGTCCATGTACGATCGATCGCACCTCGGTTCCGCATTCGACTCCTGGCTCTGCTCGAGCGGGCTCTTCGGACGTCGGAACATCGAGGCCGTATCGAAGCGACATGGAGGAGCGCAGTGCATACGACCCCTTCCCGATCCACGCGGGTTCCGGCCGAGCGCGCGCGGCTTGGATTCACCCGCCCACGGCCGTGGCGCTCCCCGGTCGCAGGCGTGTGCGGCCTGCTGTTGTTCACGTTCGCCTACGCCTTTGACGCCGCCGCCGTCGTATTCGCGCCCTCGGACGCGATTCTCCGCGAGGACTTCGAGGGCGAGACGAGCTTTCCGACCACACCCGAGCTGAATCTGCTCGGTCTGTCGGGAGTCTCGCCGGCGGGACTCCCGCCGCAGATATTCGGAGAACAGCCGCCGCCGCCCGTCGTCGCGACGGGTGCTGCCCAGCTCGAGATCGCTCCGTTCCCGGATAGTGAGTTCTCGACCCTCATGGACAATAGGGTCTTCGTCTCGGGGCTGGACGTGCCGCCCTTCACCGGCGTTCGGATGCATGGGGAGGACTTCCTCGCGCTTCTCCCGATGGGCTTCATCGATGGCTTCCTGGGCATGAATCTCCACTTCTTGACCGTCGGTGTCGCGAGTTTCGGCGGGCTTCAGATCGAGTCCGGCGCCACACCGGAAGCGGTCCTGAAGCTCGTCACGGTCACCTCGTGGATCGACCCCGTCACCGGGCTGGAGGTGCAGAACGAGGGGGAAACCGCGCTCCCGTCGATCGCGCAGAGCGCGCTACTCGCGGGCGATCCCTTCACGATCGACCTCCTGCTCGATTCGACGAGCGAGTGGGCGGTCGCGACGATCGATATACCGGGTGTCGGATCCTGGGCTTCCCCGGGCGTCGAGATTGCGAGCGAGGCAATCGCGGCGACGAATAACGTGAATGTCTTTGCCGGTCTGCTGGACGTTGCACCCGTCGCGCTCGCGACCCAGTCGATGCGCCTCGAGCAGCTGGAGATCTTCTCGACTGGCTCGTGCGGAGCTGACGGTCGGATCGCATCCTGGCCCTTCGACGGAGACGCCGAGGACGACGACACGTGTCATCTCGACGGATCGCTCCTCGGCCCGACCGCAGCGCCCGATCGTTCGGGTCAGGCGAGTGCGGCCTTGGCGTTCTCGGGTCCCGACCGCATCGACCTGGGCGCGAGCCCGATCCTGAAGCCGGAGCTGCCCGTCACGGTCGCGATGTGGATTCGGCACGACTCGCCCCAAGGATGGCTGTTCAGCAACGACTTCTCGACCTCGACGAAATACTCGGGCGTCTGGATCTTCCTCAATGATGGCCAGCTGCAGGCCAATTTCGGCGATGGGAGCTCGACGGCGGCGAACGGACGTCGGTCGGCGAGCGGGGGGACGGTGATCCCCGCGAATACGTGGACGCACGTCGCCGCGGTGATCCGCGGAGCGACGGATGTCGACCTCTACGTCGATGGCGTTCTCGAAGGCGTGACCTATTCGGGCACGGGGGGCCCCATGATCTACCAGGAAAACGACGCCGTGATCGGCAGTCACCCCAGCGGCAATCGCGACTACACGGGCGAGATCGACGACGTCGTCTTCTACTCGCGGGCACTTTCGGCCCAGGAGATCGCCGCGCTTCCCGAGCCCAGCCTGTGGCTGATGGTCGCCACGGCTGCGGGACTGCTTTTCGCTCTTCCCCGCTCTCGCCGGCCATCCTGATTCGGATCGCGCGAATCGCGAGGGGCGACGTCGTTCGACCGCCGGGCCTCAGTCGATTTCCGGCGCGCCCCTCGCCGAGAGGCGATACACCCAGGCGGCCTCGCTGCGCGCGCTCGGGTCGAGATCGTATTTCTCGAGAAAACGATCGATCACGCGTTTTCGTTCCGTGCCTGACGGGACGCGGGAGAGGCGACCTTCGAAGATCTGCCCGTCGACGCGGACCCGGACGGCATCGTTCTCGGTGACTGCACGTACCCAGTCTCTCGAGCTCGGCTCCTCGGATCCATAGAGCAGGGAGGTCGCGACATAGAGCGAGCCTTCCGAGACGACGCTCCACGTCGTGACCGACCGAGGGGTGCCGACGTTCGTCTCGAGGGCGATCTCCTCGACGTCCGATGCGAATGCCCAGGAGTCGGGATAGGGCGCGGCGGTTCCGCCGAGTGCGCCACCCGCAATCATCGCGAGCGGTCCGTCGCAGGCCGCGAGGGATAGTGAGAGCACGAGGAGAACCGATACGAGTGACCGCAAGGTGGCCTGTATCATGATGCCTCCGCACTCGCCGCGTCGCGTCGAATCCGCCCGACCCCGGGTAGGAAGCGCCCGACCGTCGCGGCGTAGCGTCGATAGGCCTCGCCGTGCGTCGACGCGAGATAGGGCTCTTCGACGACGCGGACCTGGAGCTCGATTCCGACGAGTGTGAACGCAGCCGCCAGACCGGCGAGGGGATTGGGGACGAGCAGCACGAGCCCGGCGAGGGAGAGTCCGATGAACGTGAAGATCGGATTGCGCGCCCAGGCGAAGAGGCCCGTCGTGACGAGCGCCGTCTTCTCCGACGTGTCCACGCCGACGCGCCATGAGTCGCCCATCGAGATCTGGGCGGCGAGCGCGCCCGCGATTCCGGCGATTGCGAGGGCGGCGCCGACGACATGGAGCACGGGGGGCACGGGGAGCAGCTCGCCGCCGGGCCAGCGGAAGACCGTCGCGGCGGGCGCGATCGGCGAGAGCGCGAGTCCGAGGCTGGCGGCGACACCGGCGAGCCAGGGGAGCGAGCCGATTCGGCCACGAAAGCCCCGGATGCCCGTCGAGCCCGTTCGCCTGCGCTGTAGGACGCTTCGGAAGACGAAGAGCGAGACGAACCATACGAGGCAGAGTGCGAGCGCCAGTCGGGGCATCGTTAGTCGGACTCGCGAGCGTGCTGGAGATGGTCGCGCGACACGTCGAGCAGCATACGCACGTGGTTGTCGTCGAGGCTGTAGAACATCCTGCGGCCGTCACGGCGCGCCCGGACGACACCCGCCGTCCGAAGCAGCCGCAAGGCGTGGGATACGCTCGTCTCCGGCGTCCCGGTTGCCGCAGCGAGGTCACAGACACAGAGCTCGCCGGCTTCGAGCAGTGCATAGAGGAGCCGCGCGCGCGTCGCGTCGCCGAGCAGCTTGAAGAGCTGGGTGAGCGCCCCGAGCTCCCGCTCCGGGACGAGCCGCGATCGAGCCGCCGCAACACGCGCTTCGTCGACGATCTCGACGGCGCAAGTGTCGACTCCGAGGGCTTCACGACGAGCTGACATCTACATCTGAATAGCTATTCGGACATAAAATTCAAGGGGGTGATCGCTCGGCCGCTCGGCTCCCCCCCTCGCATCCTGGGTAGATCGGCCAAGAGCCTGATTTCGAAAGGAAATTCGTGCACCGCGCCGAACGGGCCGGGCGCCCGTGGTCCGCTCGGCATCCGGCACGCCGACGTAGCGGGTCGCCGCAGCGAGCATGCCGACAAGCGCTCCGCGTGGTCTAAGGTCGGGAGGCCAACGGGAAACACCGTCGCCAGAGAGGACCATCGAAAGCATGTCATCGCTCGATCCGAATACGCCGCTGCTCGTGGGCGTCGGGCTCGTACAACAAAAGGAAGAGGATCCGACAGCGGCGGTCGAGCCGATCGAGCTGATGATCTCCGCCGCCCGGCAGGCGGGTCGCGATGCGGGTGCCGCGGCTCTGCTCTCGCAGCTCGATCGCGTGTCCGTTCCTCACGGACGCTGGGCCTATCAGAATCCCGGCGGCATGATCGCGGAAGCCGTCGGCTCACCCGACGCGCAGACCGTGAGTGCGCTGCCGGGCATCTCGCAACAAACGCTGATGAGCGACGTGGCGACGGCCATCCAGACGGGCGAGATCAAGACGGCGCTCGTCGTCGGTGGCGAAGCGGGGTATCGGCTCCTGCGCGCGCGAATCGAGGGCGTCGAGGTCGTCGATACGCCGTGCGAGACCCGGCCCGACGTGCTTCTCGAGCCGGCAGCCGAGATCGTGCCCGAGCACGAGTACGCGCGCGGGCTCGGCGCGATGGCCGTGAACTACTACGCCCTGATCGACAGTGCCTGGCGGCACGCGCGGGGGCGGACGCTCGAGGAGCATCGGGACCGGATCGCCAAGCGCTACGAGCGATTCAGTCAGATCGCGGCGGCGAGTCCGCATGGCTGGGAGAGGGAGCCCTTCGATGCGGCGACGATCCGCGATGCGCGCATTCTTGCCTTTCCCTACACGAAGCACCACGCGAGCAACTGGAATGTCGATCAGGCGTCGGCCCTGTTGTTCACCTCCGTCGGGGAAGCCGAGCGGTCGGGTGTTCCGCGCGCCAACTGGATCTTTCCACAGGCCTTCAGCGAGTCGAATCACACCGTTCCGGTCAGCCTCCGGGGTGACCTCGATCGCTGCGTCGGAGCCGAGTCGGCCGCGCCCGCCGTTCTCGATGCGGCTGGTTGTGGTGCGGCAGACCTCGACTTCATCGAGCTCTACTCCTGCTTCCCGGTCGCCGTCGAGCTCTACAGCGAGGCGCTTGGCCTGAGCGAGGAGACGGACTGGAGCTTCACGGGGGCGATGCCGTTCGGCGGCGGGCCGTTCAACAACTTCGTCCTGCACGCGGTCGCGCAGCTGGCGGAGAAGCTGCGAACGAAGGGGCAGGGGCGGGGCCTCGTCACGACCGTCTCCGGTCTGCTGACGAAGCAGGGCTTCGCCGTCTGGGGAACCGAGGCGAACGACAACGGCTTCCAGTTCGTCGACGTCACGTCCGAGGTCGCAGAAAAGGCGGACGTGCGCGAGTCCAATGCCGACTACGTCGGCCCCGCACGGGTCGTGGGCCACACGGTCATTCACGGCAAAGCGGGGCGGGAGTGTGGCGTGATCGTCGTCGAGTCGCCCGACGGCCGACGGAGCATCGCGAATAGCCGGAGCGACGAGGTCATGGAGTCGATGGAGAGAGAAGATCTCTGCGGTCGCCGGGTCGTCGTTCGGGTCGATTCGTTCGAGCTCGACGAGGAGCGGGCGGGATGAAGCTCAGCCATCCGGATGACTACGACCTCGACGACGTCCGGTCGATCTGGATCGGGAAGCTCGTCGGCGACGCCACGGGTCGCTATCCCGTCGAGTACGACCCGATTCGTCGCCATTGCCACATGACCGGCGATCGGAACCCGGCGTTCCTCGATCCGGAAGCAGCCCGCGACGGTGTGCATGGTGCCGTCGTCGTGCCGCCGTCGATGTTGCCCATCTACTTCGCCTCGGGCGGTCCCTGGCCGCCCAAGGCTTCGAAAGAATCGGCCTCCGCGGCGCCCGATTTCACGATGGGTGTTCCGACGATCGGAGACCGCGGCATCAACATGGGCGTCGAGTGGGATTTTCTCGAGCCGATCCGCGTGGGCGACGTGCTGCGCCTCGAGACGCGGATCGCGGACGTCTACAAGAAGGCGATCAAGCTCGATGCGCACGCCATCTGGATCGTGTCCGAGACGTCGATCTTCAACCAGCACGACCGTGTCGTCGTCAAGTGGAGGAACGTCGTCTTGTCACACCGCTCGCCGAAGCGAATCGCAGAGGACGAGGCGCGCGGGCCCAATCGAAGCGCGGGGGCGGCGGCGTGAGCACGATCGACGACGGGCACGATTCCGACACACTCGACTACGCGCCCGACAACGCGCCCGACAACACGCCCGACCACGCCCCTGCCTACGCGAGAGAACGATACTGGGAGGACGTCGCGGTCGGGGACGAGGTCGACGGCTTCAGCATGGAGCTCGATTGGACGACGATGGCGCTCCAGGTGAGCGGATCGCAGGACTGGAGCCCCGTCCATCACGACTTCGATTTCGCGAAGGACAGCGGTATGGACGGCATCTTCTACAACACGGGCTGGACCACCGGGCTCCTGGGTCGACTCTTGACGGACTGGGCCGGTCCGCGGGGCTGGGTCGAGAAGCTCTCGTTCCAGATGCGCGGCATGAATGGCAACGGGGCCGTCGTTCGTGCGCGCGCCGTCGTGACGGGCGCGCGACGAGAGGAGGGCAGGGGCCTCGTCGATCTCGACGTTTTTCTCGAGAACGACCAGGTCGGCGTCACGACGCCCGGGAAGGCGACGATTCGCCTGCCGTTTCGGGCAGACGCGGCCGGTTGATCGTCGTGCACGAAGGACCGTCCGCGATCGGGCGCGCTCGCACCCACCGAGTCGGATGATCGCCGCACGCGAAGCTCCGGAATCCTCGTCCCATCGTTTCGACCTCGGTCGTCGCGCGTTCTTGAAGCTCGTCGGAGGCAGCGCCCTTGTCGGCGTCGCGGGTCGCGCCGTAGGCAATTCCGGCGAGCCGCGGCGTGTCGAAGTCGCGGTCGTGGGCGCCGGACTCTTCGGCGCGTCGGCTGCAATGCATCTGGTCGACTCGGGGATACGATCGGTCGTGCTGGTCGGTCCCCCGGAACTCGCGGGCGGCATGTCGGCGGCCCAGCACTTCGCGAGCCACTACGACGAGTCGCGCAACGTGACGGCGATGGACGCGGACATCGAGTGGGCCCGCCTCGCGAAGAGCTCGATCGAGCCCCTGCGTCGGCTCGAACGGCGGTCTCGGCTCGAGATCCTGCGCGAGCTCGGCAGTCTGCGCGTGACCCAGGACCGATTCGCCCGGGGATATTTCGCGCTCGACGGGATCGAATCGAATGCGGCCCGGCTCGGGATCGAGCTGACCCGCCTCGATTCCGCCCGTCTCGCCGCGCGCTATCCCGACATACGGTTCAGCCCCGACTCACGTGGGCTCCTCCAGGAACGGAGCGCCGGCCTGCTGCGGCCGCGGCGTTTGGTTGCGGCGCTCCGGAAGGTTGCGATCGAGGGTGGGGCGAGCTGGGTCGACGCGGAGGTGACCCGCGTCGAGCCGACGGCGGAACACGTCGAGCTCCGACTGGATTCGGGCGCGCGAATTCGTGCCCGTCACGTCCTCGTCGCGACCGGGGCGGCCCCGATCGGTCACGACCTCTTGCGCGAGGGAACGGGTGTCGAGCTGAAGCGCTCTCCGAATCTCCCGATCACGATCGAGGTCCCCGACGAATTCGAAACGAAGCTCCCGCCGACGATGATCACGACGGCGCGGGAAGGCGAGTTCTTCGGCGGGTTCGTGGCCCCCCCGCTTCCCTATCCCGATGGGCGCCACCGAATCAAGGTCGCCGGGCAGGTGCGATCGCTGGTCGACGGGTCGGAGATGGCCGATCAGGTAGCGGCCACCGTACGCGTGATCGAGCATCTCTTCTCGTTGAAGGCCCGGAACGTCGACAGCGGCGTCTGCTTTTCGACCGACTCCGATCGCGGTCGGCCCCTGATCGAGTGGGTCGATTCGAGGCTCGCGGTCGCACTCGCCGGCAATGGCAAGGGAGCGAAGGCGGCGCTCGAGATCGGGCGACGCGCCTCGGATCTCTTGCGATCTCGCATCCAGCACGACGTACCAGCTGGACGGGTTGCAGCGTTTCGCAAAGACGGGCAATCTCCCGCGATGGCGATGGCGACCGGACGAACGACCGCGCACGGGAACACGACGACGGGGACGCATACGTCCTAGTCGGAAGGCCGCCGCGACTCGAAGAGAACAGCCTCGAAACGATCAGCGCCCTTCCGTCACGCGGGAGGGCGTTTTCTCTATTCGTCCCCCGATCTCGCGACGCTCGGGCAGAACGGAGAACCGACATGGACGATCGAACACCCGGCGTGGAGCCTCGCTTTGCGCATCGCAAGAACGATGGACTTCGAATCGGCGTCGTGGGAGCAACGGGTGTCGTCGGCGGACTCCTTCTGTCGATACTCGAAGCACGCGGATTCCCCGTCGCCGCACTTCGCCTCTTCGCCTCGTCGCGCTCGGCGGGGATCGAGCTCGCCTGGCGCGGCTCGCGGATTTCGGTCGAAGAGGCCTCGAGCGCCGATTTCCGAGGGCTCGACATCGTCTTCTTTTCGGCCGGCGCGGCGACGTCGCGTGAGCGGGCAGGGGCCGTCGTGGAGGCTGGTGCGGTCGTGATCGACAATTCCTCCGCTTGGCGTTCAGATCCGGAGGTGCCTCTGGTCGTCGCGGAAGTGAACGCTCACGCCTTGAATGCCGCGCCGAAGGGCATCGTCGCGAATCCCAACTGCACGACGATGGCGGCGATGCCCGCGCTCGGCCCCCTGCACGACGAAGCGGGACTCCGGAGACTCGTCGTGAGCACCTATCAAGCGGCATCGGGAGCGGGGGCCGCCGGTGTCTCCGAGCTCGAGGGACAGATCCACGCGGCGGGTGACGACTCCGCGAGGCTCACCTACGACGGCGCCGCGATCGCGTTTCCGCCGGGCCGGAAGTGGCGCGCGCCGATCGCGTTCAACGTCGTGCCGCTCAACTACGAGATCGTCGAAGAGGGCTATACCGAGGAAGAGGTCAAGCTCCGGGACGAGACGCGCCGAATCCTGGAGATCCCGCGGCTCCCGGTTTCGGGGACCTGCGTGCGCGTCCCCGTCTACACGGGTCATTCACTGTCGCTGAATGCCGAGTTCGAGCGTCCGCTCGCCCCCTTGCGGGCGATCGAGATCCTGCGGAACGCGCCGGGTGTGGCGCTCGCCGAGGTCCCGAATCCGCTCTCGGCGGCCGGAGACGATCGCGTGCTCGTCGGGCGAGTCCGGCGGGATCCAACCGTCGAATACGGGCTCGCGCTCTTCGTATCGGGCGACAACCTGCGCAAGGGGGCCGCATTGAACGCGATCCAGATCGCGGAGGCCTGGCTGTAGCGAGCATCGAATCGAAACGAAATCTCGTTTCCGAGCCGGACCCCATCGAATGTTGTCGTGTTGCCACTCACGCACGCGAAAGTCTCGAGGTGGGGTCTGGGTTGGAATGGCCGCGATCGAACTCGGCGAGTCCGAGCGTTGCTGCACAGCGACGCACCATGAGAGCGGCCTGATCGTGCCATCCCTGATCGCGGAGCCGAATTCGTCGCGTTGCACGGCGGAGATAATTGAACGCTTCGTAGGACGGGGTTCGAGCGAGGATGCCCTCATTCGCTCGATATCCATGGAGAAAGCGAGTCACGGCGCGTCCTGCGATTTGCTGGGGGAGATGCGTGCGGAGGTAGGTTGTGAAGTACGCGATATCGAAGGCGGGGTCGCCTGCGCAGTAGTCATCCCAGTCTACGATGCCGACGGTCGGTCCATTGTCCAGGAGCTGGCGAATCTGGAAGTCGCCGTGCAGTGGACAGGGATCGACGTCGGCGATCGGTGTCGAGCAGGCGACCCGGTCGTGGAATGCGTCGACGATATGAGTTGCGCTCGGAAATAGTCGAACGAGCTCATCCAGCTGAGGTTCGAGGCGGATCCGAACCTGGTCGGCGAAGGTTTTGGGTTCACCTACGTCGATGCCAGATCCATGAACCGCGCGAAGTGCGTGACCGGCTCGGGACATGGCTGCGTAGAATCGCGGCGTGCCCAGCCACCGAATGGGGGAGAATCCGGGCAAGTCCTCCATGACGATCACCTGCGCTGTGGCGCTGAAGGCTTCGAGACGGGGAATTCGGACCCCGTCGATCGAAACGTCCCGGAAAATCGTCAGGGCGCGACAGGCGGTCTCCGCTTTCGTACCGTCGACATAGATCTTCGCGATGACAGTTCGGTCTCCAGGGCGAAGGCGAGCTCGCACGACGCGTTGACCGTCGGCTGAGCGCGAGATCTCCCAGCCGGTCCAATTCCACGTGCCGAGTGTCGATGAGATCGATCGGCGGAGCGAATTCACGCCTCGGACACCGGTGCTTCTAGACAGCCGAGAACGAGCTCCGCGGCGCGTCGATTTCCGAGCTCGAAGCGATCCTCCTGATACGTTCGTACGACTTTCTTCAGAGCTACTTCGTCCAGGAGGCGCTCGGCGATCCAGGCGGCTGACGAATCGATGTCCCCCTTCGGAACGAGCCAGGCGAGTCCTGCTGCGGCGAGTGGCTCGACGCGTTCACGCTGATCGTCGAATTTCCGCTCGCCCGGAACGAAGAACGCGGGGCGTTTGGCGAGGCGGATCTCCGTGACGCTGTTGTATCCGGCCGCCGATAGGATGCCCGTCGCGAGGGAAAAGAGCGACGGCATCTCTTCCTCCGAGTCGATCACGATCATCCGGTCATCGACGGGAAGCACGGACGAAGCTGCATTCGGTCCCCGAACGAAGACGTGACGCCACCGACGCTTCGGCAAGCACCGATGGAGCGAACTGGCGAGGCGCGCGAATGCTTCGAAATCGGCAGGAAAGCCACCACCGCCTGGTGTGGAAACGAGGAGCGGTTCGTCGGCGTGGAGTCGAAGACGCTCGATGACGCGTTGTCGTCCACGCGCTGATGCCTGCCGACCGATCGGTCCCACGAACACCGCACGATCCAGAACCGCATCTGGGAAGTGGCCGACGAATTCGTGTCGATCGTGAGGGGCGATGAGGCAATCCACGTTCAGGATCGCGTCGATCTCCGCGATCTTCCGATTTACCGTTCGGCGCGTCTTTCGCAACACGAGAGCCCGCCGCGTCGCGCGCGGCAGCTCGTCGTCGGGTAGCAGCGTATCGTCCACGACCACGTCGGGCCGTAGTCGCATGTCGACCAGCTGCTGGATCGGCAATCGGTCGGGAAGGTCTGACTTCACGTGTATGAGTCGACTTTCTGACGGGGAAAACGGCGGCGTTGCACGCGCCAAGAACACGATCTCCAGGTCGGGAGCCATCCGCAGCAGCTCTCGTGCGATGTTGAATGATCGCATCCAATGGCCGAGGCCACGGCGATTGTGGATTCTGAACGCAATGCGTCTAGGACGGATCGGATCGATGTTCCAGATCTCTCGAAGGCGTCGTGACGTCCGGCGCGCATCGAAATCGGCCTCGACCGTACGTCGGGCTCGCCGGCGGACCCGATCGGCGAGGGCGCGATCGCACAACAATCGTGCGCACGCGTCTGCGACAGAATCTGAATCACCAACCGAAGCCAGTAGACCATTCTCTCCATCCCGAATCAGCTCCGGAATTCCCACCACGTCGGAACCGACACAGGGCGTACCAAGCGCCATCGCCTCGAGGAGAACGGTCGGGAGGCCCTCGCGGTCTCCATCAGGGCCGATGAGGCTGGGTGCTACCAGCACCGTAGACTGCCGGATCGCCTCGCGAACCTGCTGCGGCGTTCGCGCGCCCAGCAGGTGCACTCGATCCGACAGCCCATGGGCCTCGATTCGTTCGTTCAAGGCATTTCGCAAAGGACCTTCGCCGATGATTCGACAATCGAAGTCGATACCTCGCCGCACCAGCTCGCGGCAGCCATCGATCAAGACGTCGAAGCCCTTCTTGGGAACCAGGCGCCCCACGCAGAGAATTCGCCCTGGTGGTCTGTCGTTCCCGTCGAAGGCGAAACGGTCGAGAGGCAGTCCATTGTTCACTCGAAGCGCCGGTCTACCGAATTCGTGCGTGAGAAATCGGACATTGTAGTCACTGACCGTCACGACGTGCTTCGCTCCGGCGAGGATAAGCTCGAGTCTGTTGCGGTCCACGCGATCAGCGAAGAGGTCGACGGCGTGAACTGTCACTGAATACGAAATTCGAGCTCCTCGCGCCGCGTGCCGGGTCGTCTCTCCAGCGATGTTGCCGAAATGTGCATGCAGGTGTCGGATCCGACGATTCGTTGCGATTCGAGCGATCTGTGAGGGCCACGCTTCCGGAGGGCCGGATAGGTAGACGACCTCCGATCTGAGCGGGGGCGATACGAGATCAGCATCCTTCGGTCTGGGTCGCTTCAAAGCGAATACGACGATACGAACACCGGCCGCCTCGTGTGCGCGAATTTCGTTTACAACGAAGGTCTGGGAGAGCCTCGGAAAAGTCTTGAGCACATACCCGACCGCGGGCGCGTCAGGATTCGCCATCGTCGAACCTCCGACACCTTCGGATGAGATCGATTCACTCGCCTGACATGGCGTGGCACCAATGCGCAAATTGCACGGCAGATCGCTTCGATGAGGTAGATGCCTCAACCGTCTTGTTCCCACCAGAGCATCGCCGCGAGCGCCACGGCACGTGAGAACGGAATGCGGGGCGCAGCGAGGACGGCCGATACGGCGACGGGGATTTCGTCTCGCGTGGACAGATAGGTGATCCCATCGCCATCCCGGATCGAGATCTTGCCGGATCTCGATTGCCTGACGCGACCAACGGGGATCCCCTCCGCATCGACGATCTTGAAGCCGTAGTCGCGGCGTTTCAGCTTGTAGAGGGTGTCACCGGCCGAGTCCTTGATCTTTAGATCACCGTCCGACTCGAGCTTGAGCACGAAGTCGGAGATCTCCGATCGAATCGACTGCCAGCGAAATCGCGCGGGGTCGTCTGCCCTGCGATCGACGGTCACGTATCCGAGAGAGTCACCCCGCGCGCCGGTCGCGGCTGCCTGTCTACCCGTGCGAGCGATTCGCACGAGCATTCGTCCGTCGCGATCGCGAACGACGAGAAGCTCCTGATCGCGACGAATCTCGATTGCGGGGACGCCGGCACCGGACTCGAACCTGACGAGGCGACCCTCGCGGCCGTTCATAGTCGGTCCGGCGCATCCAGCCAGCAGGATCATCGACAGCGCGCTCACCAGGAAGCCATAGTCGGGCTCGGTGCAGGCCACCGCCATTACCCTTGTCGTCGAAGCCATCGAGCAAGCCTCTCGAGCAACGTGATCCCGCGATCGCTCCGAGCGATGCGAAATCTTCAGAGACATCGTGCAATCGCCATGCCGTCGATCTGTGGTCGAGAGCGGAGAGCGCGGATCAGATTTGTGGGATCTCCCCCGCTCGAGCTGCGCCAAATGCCGCAGACGGAATACAGGCGCACACGCCGGTGTATCTCGCAACA
Source organism: Myxococcota bacterium (assembly GCA_965223565.1). GTDB lineage: Bacteria > Myxococcota_A > UBA9160 > UBA9160 > UBA4427 > UBA4427. The sequence goes on from CBDCWV010000018.1 coordinate 1,371,440, forward strand.
GAAGAGCTGGCATCGCGGTTGCACCCGAGTACCGAATGCTCGAGCGATTTCTGGAGTCGGTGCTGCGTCTACCGAGACGGAGCCCGTGCGCGCTTTCCCTTGTTGCCCTCGTCATCCTGTATGGAACGACTTCGACGATCACCTCAGCCGAGCCCCTCGAACGAAGGTCAATGCAGAGTTCTGAGCCTGATCCTCGAGCCGTCGCTCTCTCCGAGACTCGCGATCCAGACGCCGCCCGACGTAGAAATGGACTGATTGCACGCCGCGACCGCAAGCGGCTGTCACAACCGATTGCATTCAGCCTGTTCGGTCGAGAGCTCAGGCTGAGCGGGCGCTTGACGTCGGATAACGAGGCGCAGATCGAGCGTCTTCTTCGTTTCGATGTCCGCGATCGTGCCGACGAGCGAGAGACGGGTCGACGCCCGGTCAGCGACGAAATCGACCTCGATCAGCGGATCGAGATCGACCTCTTCTATTCGATCACGGATGATGTCGCCGTCTATCTGGCGGCCCAAGCCGAGTGGAGAAATCTCGTCTATTCGGATTTCGCGCAAGAGGAGTACCGATCGACCCTCTCGCGCAAGGAGGCTTGGATCTACGCGGGCAACCTCTTCGGCTCGCCGGTGGGACTCCAGATCGGAGCACAGCGATTCTCCGACGATCGGGAATGGTGGTGGGACCGGGATCTCGATGCAGTTCGGTTGCGATGGGATACCGATCGGCTGCGTATCTCGATCGGAGGGGCACAACGCATCTTCCCCCGCGACCTTCAACGGGCAAGGGTCGAAGCCGAGGAAGACGATGTTCTTCGCTTTCTCGTCGATTCCACGTGGCAATACCACGATCGGCACGACGTTTCGTTTCGCTTTCTCCATCAGCAAGACAAATCGGATACCTATCGTACGATCGGTCCGTGTGTCGAGTCGCTTCCTGGCGGACAGCAAGTGGGCGCGTCGCTTCGGGTCGGCTGTATCGATGCAGATCACGAGGACGAGAGCGATGCGAACTTGACGTGGTTGGGCATGACCTGGACTGGAAGCTTCCAGCCCTGGCGCGGAGCCAGGCTCGAGTATTGGGTCGATGCTGCTGTCGTCGCTGGCGAAGAAACATTCTTCGATTTTTCGGGTCCGAGCGTAGATGTCGACGAAGACACGGGTGAAGCGACCGCGAATGGACGCTCGGTCTCGAGCGTAAGTCGCCACACGGTCGCGGGGGGAGCAATCGATCTCGGCGCGGAGCTCCGATTGGAGCTTCCCGGGCGGCCGACTCTCGTCGGTGGTTATGCGTTTGGCTCCGGGCGACCCGGCGACATCAACGAACGTGACCGGGGATATCGTCAGACTGGTCTGCACGACAATTCCGATCGGTACGGGGGTGTCGCCACGTTCAAATACTACGGCGAGCTACTCGATCCCGAGCTCGCGAACCTCGAAATCTGGACGGCGGGATTGGGCCTCCGATTCTTGAGGAATAGCTCGATCGACTTCGTCTACCACCACTATCGCCAGCACGAACTCGTCACCGAGTTGAGAGATGTCTCGATACGGAGAAAGATGTTCGCAGAGAATCGTCATCTCGGTGACGAATTCGATCTGATCCTGGGTGTCGAAGAATGGGAGCGTCTCGAGATCAAGAGCGTGTTCTCCGTCTTCTGGCCCGGAGAGGCCTTTGGCGAAGGTCGCGGGCGTCAGTCCTACCTCGCGTCGATCCGCTTTCGTTTCAACTTCTAGTCGATCTCGCGGGAGAGTGCTTCGCATTCACGCAGGATTTCGGGGAGACTCCGTCGCCGATCTTCGATTCTCCATGCGATCCAGATCTGCCGCATCAAGGAAAAGAACATCCACGGCGCCATCGAGCGCAGTATTTCTCCGTTTGGCGCGCTCCCGAAATAGCCGCGGTAGAATGCCGATTCGGCGATCGCAAGCTTGTCCGATAGAGCCGGCATGCGATAAGCCAGCTCACGCAGGTGTGCAGCGAAGTTCGATACGTCGATTCGCGGATCCCCCATCGCGTAGAGATCGAGATCGAGGAGGATGAGCCCGGCCGAGTCGACGAGCACTTGTTGCGGATGGAAGTCGCGATGGAGCGATCTTCGGTGGGTCGACATGATCGCCTTCCGAGCCGAGTGTGCGAGCGCCAGGAGCCGTTCGATTCTCGCCCTCTCGGCGGGAATCTCGCGGCATGCTCGCGTGAGGTCTCGGTCGAGGATTCGAAGTTCGTCTTCGGTCGTGTGGCGACGATCGGTCGAGGCACCCAGGTCGTGTAGCTCGCGAAGCGCTCGACCTACGTTCTCGAAATCTTCGTGCGGGGGTGATCGGCCTACGACGCAACCCTCGAGCGTTGGTCCGTGATACTGCCGGTAGAGCGTCAGTCCGAGAGCCACATTGGTTCCGATCGGCTCCGCAATGGCGAATCGCCGATCGCCATCCTCGCGAAATCCGAGAGATCGCAGGCGAAGGGAAAGTGATACGACGCGACGATCCAATCCCTTCGTCCTGATTTTCCCGATCAGACCGATCGGGCGGCGAGCGCCGTCGATTGAAAGACCACAATACGCGAATACGCACCGTCGATTCGGATGAACAGAGATGAGCTGAACCGAATCGATCGATCGCAACCGGGTGACGTCGAGCGAGCCCGCCGCAGCATCGAGAACCGTGTCGGGATGTGCCGCATCTGCAAGCGTCGGAATCCCGAACCGTTCGACATCATTCGTGATGCATCCATCCACGTCGAAGATCGTGAATCGCTTCTCTCCAGTCACCGTGCGCGTCCCTCCACCCACTCGAGACTACGGTCCAGAATCAGGCCGATGGTCTCCGCCCATCCACGACGCCGAGATCGAAATGGGTGATGGGCAAGCCGGAAGAGGGCCGCACCAACGAACGGATCAAGTGTTTCCATTTTCCACGCCGCCGCGATCGGATTGACCTTCGTGTACGCTTCGAACAACGCCGCAGCGAATCGGTCGACCTCGGAGCCGAGATCACCCACGAGCTGGTCTCGATCCCAATGGGCGATGCACAGCGCCAGGTCCTCCCGTGGATCACCTGCCCTCAGATCGTCCAGATCGACGAGTCCGGGTCCTCCGCTCCCGATCACGATCTGTTTGTCGTAGAAGTCGCCGTGAATGACCGCTGTCGTCGTCGGGACTGCTCGCAGCCGCGATTCGATCTCCCGCCTGACCTCGGAAGCCTTCGACGTCAAGCGTGAGTCGAGCGCGGACAAGCCGCGCTCGATCGCGTCGAAGCCGTTGGTGAGGGAAGCTGCGTCCCATCGCGGAACACGCACGCGATGTAGCTCGGAGAGCGCTTCGGCACACGCTTCGATCCCAACGAGTGCGCTCTCGTCGCCCTTCCGGAGCAGATCGCGCAGCGGCCGGCCCTCGAGCCACTCGGCCGCTGTGACTCTATGCCGTTTCGATCCGCCAACGAGAGTCGGTAGTCGAAGCGGATCGCTCGCACGGATCGATCTCGATCGCCTTGCTGCTCGGGCCTGCCGAGGGGTGGCGAAGAACCGAAGGACGTAATCCTGCGTCGTCGAAGACCGAAGGCGGGTGACGAAGCGACGTCCAGGCTTGTACGCCAACGTCTCGAACACACCGGTCGGCTTCGGATGGAGGTCGCGAAATATTCGCTCGATCAGATGCCGACGCTGATTCTCGTCGTAGAGCCGAGCGAGAGATGGGAGATCTCGATCGAACGGAAAGAACGACACCAGCGCTTGCGCTTCCTCGAGATAGACGTGGGTCCTGCCAGGGCTCGGGTTGAACGTGTTGGCGTTCGATCGGCCTCGCGCACGAGCCTTCTGGAACTTTCCCGCGAGATGACTGGCCAGGGTGGTTGCGTGGACCGAAAAAGGGCCGCTTGCGCTCGAGTACGCGACCAGACAGCTCGTGCCCGGCTTGTATCGCGCATAGCGCGAGACGAGTGTGTCGACCTCGACACCCGCACGTTCGAGCGCCTCGGCAAAGGCCTCATCATCGAGCAGGATGGCCAATCCTGGTAGCGCTCGATCACGCTCGATGAGTGCCTGATCATCGTCGGTCAGCAAGGGAGGCCCCCTTCGCAGAAGGGGCGCGTGAGCCTGCAGCGAGCCACCTGGCGAAGAATCCGTCGCGTTCGGCGAGCTCGCCTGGCGCTCCCATCTCGACGATCCGTCCGCCATCGAGCGCAACGACCCAGTCGCTGTCCATGACCTGATCGGCGTCGTGAGTGACGAGGATCGTGGTTCGCCCCTCCACCGAGCTATCGAGAGCCGCCTCCACCTCGCGGCGGTTCTCGGGGTCGAGTCCGGCGAGGGGTTCGTCGAGCACGACGATCGGCGCGCAGCTGAGCCTTGCTCGCGCGAGCGAGATTCGACGTCGCTGGCCTACGGAAAGATCAGCACCTCTCTCACCGATGACTGTGTCGTAGCCCGAGGGCAGATGACGGATGAAGCGGTCGGCACGCGCATCGTGTGCTGCGGCGACGATTTCGGCCGCGGTCGTCTCCTCGATACCCATCGAGATGTTCTCTGCAACCGTTCCAGCGAAGAGCAATGTCTCCTGCGGTACCACGGCGATCTGGCGTCGCAAGGATGCCAGGCGAATCGTGCGTAGATCTCTCGCGTCGATCGTAATACGGCCGTCGAGTGGATCGATCAGCCTCAGAAGGGAAGCGACGAGCGTCGATTTTCCCGCTCCGGATTCGCCGATCACCGAGACGCGTGATCCAGCTCGGATCTCGAGATCGATTCCACTCAGAATCGGTCGGTCCCGCTCATAGCCGAGCGTCACGCCTTCGAACGAGATGTCACCACGGATATCGTGAGCGTCGGTTGCATCCGGCTGTTCGACGATGTCGCATTGCTCGTCGAGAATGTCGAGGACGCGTTCCGCTGCGGCGCTCGCCTTGGCCAGCCGTGCGGCGTATTTCGCGATGCCGCGGACTGGTCGGGTCGCGGTCTTCAAGTACGACATGAAGACGACCAATTCCCCCACTCGCAATGCTCCATCGAGAACGGTTCGTGCCCCGAAATAGAGAACGAGGCCAGTCGAAGCTGCCGCGAGCACGTCGACCGACCGCTCCAGGCGGGCCGACAGTCGCTTCGCCTTGACTCCCTCCTTCATGCTCCCCTGATTCTGGCGCCCAAACCGATCGGCAATGCTGTCGTTTAGAGCGAGCGCTTGAACGGTCTCGATTCCCACGAGCGATTCAGCGGCCGTACTTGCGAGCTCACCTTCCCGACGGCGCTGTTTCCGGGAAACCGAATGAATTCGTCTCCCAACCCGGTCTACTGTCAGCCAGAAGAGGGGGATGATCGAGATCGCAATCAGGGTCAGCGTGAAATCCATGATGGCCATGACGCCAAGCACGCCAACGAGGACGAGGAGATTCGCTACAAGGGGAAGAAGAGCAGTTACCGTCACGTCACGAATCGTCCCCACGTCGCTGATGACCCGAACGACCGCGTCGCCACTTCGTGACCGCGTGTGAAAAGCCAGTGACAGTGACTGCAGGTGCCGAAAGACGCGCTCCCTTGCGGCAGTCAAGACACGATTCCCAACCAGGGCGAATCCGACAGTGCCGGCATACCCGGCTAGGGCACGCAGAGCTGCGATAACTACGACAGCGACCGCAGCAAGAGCGAGAAGGGCTTCGGGGGAAGCATCGATCGCCGAAAGCGGTCGGGCCTCAGCCTCGCCGCCGATGCCGAGAATTCGATCGATCACGATTCCGAGGGGCCAGGGTTCGAGCAGCCGAAGGAGCGTTTGCGCCAAGAGAGCGGAGAACGCGCAGATGACCAGCGTGCGCTGGGCCCGGAATTCTGGTCGAAATCGATCCAGAAAGGCGCGGCTGATCGAGAGAATTCGACTTGGATCCTGCGGTCGTGCCATGGCGCTAACCCGATCCACCGATCGAATGCGGAAGGAGTTGGTTCGTGGAACGTCCTCTACTCGGAGGGCTCAGCTCGATATTCGCGAGGATACGACTCAGAACGTCATCCCAGCCGTGGTGAGCAGATACTCTTGCACGCGCGTTGGCGCCCATCGTGCAAGCCGCCGATCCGCTTCGTTCGACTTCGATCAGCGCCTTTGCCAGCGCATCGGCGTCTCCGGGCTCGACGAGAATGCCATCGACACCATCCTCGATCAGGTCCTCGATTTGTCCCACTCGGGAAGCGACAACCGGTAGTGCCGACGCCATGTACTCGAAGATCTTGAGCGGAGAAAAGTAGTGGCCCTGAGCAACGGGGTAGGGCGCGACCCCAACGTCGAACGTCGCCAATCGGGCAGGTACGCCTCGCGAAGACACGGCTCCGGTCAACACCACCCGATCCTTCAATCCGGCGGCATCGACGCGGCTCTCGATGGCGTTTCTCATGGGCCCGTCGCCGACGATGTGGAGACGGGCTGTCGGAATGCGATCCGCAAGACGCTCGAACGCCTCGATGAGCACCTCGAGCCCGTGCCAGGGTTTGAGAGTCCCGAGAAATCCGATCGTGAACGTGCTCCGGTCCGCACGCGAGCGACGGGATTCCTGGAACCGGTCGACGGAGACGCCGTTCGGGCAGACGAGAAAATCGGAAACCGAAAGGCCGTAGCGTCCGTGTGCTTCTGCGACTCCGCGCGAGACTGCGACGCGCACAGTCGCAGCTTCGAGCGCTTCGGCGACCTGGAGGTCGGCCAACAGGGGATCGTCGAGGCGGCGATAGCGACATTGCTCGTCGACGAGTGGAGCGTTCACTTCGAGCACGCTTGGAATCTGGAGCTCACGGGCCCGCTTCATGGCTGCGACCGACCAGAGTGCGTGCCTCTCGTAGACGAGATCGCATTCCGCGATACCGGTCTTGAGAGCGCGACGCAAGGCATCGTCGAAACGTCGTGGATTCGTATTCTGATCGGGCGCATCGACCATCGTATCGAGTCGAATGACTCGAATCCCACGCAGCTCAGGCGGGCAATCGCCGTGCGCATTCGCTGCGAGTACAGTCACCGTGTCGCCGCGTTTCAGGAAGGCGTGCAGAATCTCCCGGACGTGTACCGAGCCCCCTTTGTTGCCAAAGATGGGGATTCCAGCATCGGCACACACGTAGACGACCTTCACGGCCTACCTTCGGTGGGAACCGGAGGGGTTGCGAGCTTCTGCGCCGACCGATCGAAGAGATCCCGGAGTCGTGCAGTGTTCACCCGCGCATCGTATTCCTTCTCGATCTTTTTACGCGCCGCCTTCGACAGCCGTCTCGCCAGGTCCTGATCGGCAAGGAGTCGCTGAATCGAACGGGCGAGTCCCTTCGGATCACGTTGCCCGACGATCAGGCCGGTCTCCATCTCGACGACGACCTCGGGAATCCCCGTTACGTCAGTCGCCACGCAAGGCACCCCGACCGCCATCGCCTCTAGAATCGTCGTGGGCACGCCATCGCGGTCACCATCCGAGGCGACGACACACGGCGCCGCAAAGACCGCGGATTCCTTCAAGATCGCCCGCGCGGTCTCCTGGGGCAGCGCACCCAGGAGCTGAACGCGATCTGCCAGCCCAGTCGCTTCGATCTTTTCGCGAAGCTCGTGTTCGATCGGTCCAGTTCCTATGATGCGACATTGGAAATCGACACCGAGCTCGCGGAGGTGCGCACACGCGAGAATGAGATCGCCAAAACCCTTCTTCTCGACGAGGCGACCGATCGCAAGGATCCCCCTGCGCTCGTGGCGATTGCGTGCGTAGCGGAAGACGTCGAGATCGAGACCGTTCCGCACGACGTGGACCGAGCCGGGCGCGAATCCGCAGTCTTCGAGCAGGAATCTCCGATTGAATTCGCTGATCGTCACGATCGTCGCACTGTCGAAATGCCTGTCGACGAATCGTTTTCTGCAGAAGGACTCGTGAAAGAGATCCTTGGCATGTGCCGTGAAGCTGTAGCCCACGCCGGCCAAGCCGGCGGCGAGGCGAGCGACCGTCGCAGGAGATGTGCCGAAGTGGGCGTGTATGTGCTGGATCCTGCGCTCGCAGATCCGCTGTGCCAGGACGATCGCTTGGAAAGCCAGAGTTACGGGTTCACGCAGTATTTCATCGACGATGGGGGCAGGTATTCGTAGACCGCGTTTCCGCAGCTCCCCAAGCGTGTGCCACAGCGTCGATGCCTTCAGCGACTTGGTGCTCAGCAATTCGAGCGGAGCGCGGACGCGGGAGATGGCATTCTGGAAATGGGTGTCGTTCGACGGTTTCAGCGAATAGAGATCCAGTTCGAGACCCGCGTCTTCGTGGGCCAGGATCTCGTTCACGATGAATGTCTCCGAGAAGCGGGGATACCGCTTCACGAGGTACGCAACGCGAGGTGGCTGCGCCGACTCCGACCGGACGGTCGCGGATCGTGACGTGCTCATGAATCTGCTCGGGTATCGGCGAGGTGATTTCGACGTCCTATCGCCTCGACGCGCCGACGGACCCTTTGGAGTCCATTCATGTCGACGCCGCGAATCCGACGATCTCCTTCCCGGCTCGCCTTTTCGATCCAGCTCTGAAGGTGGTCGGGCGAGAGTTCACTTGGCTCGCACGTTTCCAATAGACCCAGCCGCGCGAGTCGATTTGCTCGAATCCATTGTTCACGGCGAGGGTGGATCCGCGGCACGATCAATGCGCGTTTTCCGAAGGACAGGATCTCGGAAACTGCGTTGTGCCCACCCATCGAGACGACGCACGCCGCGCCATGTATCAAGTCGGTGGTTTCGGCGGCGAAATCCGTCACTTCCAGGTCGCGCGCGTACCGCGCCTTGCGGTGGATCGCGCGCCGTACGCGTTCGGGTTGGAAGGGCCCCAGGACGAGGATGCGCCGTAGGTTCGTTCGCGGCTCGAGGCTGCTGAAAGCGAGCGCCAGCTCGGCGCCGTCCTCGCCTCCGCCCACCAGGCAGAGTACATAGGGGGGGGATCCCGAAACCATCGATGCCGTCGAAGCATTCGAGTCCACCCCTTCTCGAATACTGCGGTCGAGATAACCGACGTATTCGAGCTTGCTGCGCGTTGTCTCGGCGAACTCATATTCGGCACAAACGTCGAGGACAGCAGGGTCGCCATACACCCAGACCGCGTCGAAATAGTCCTCGATCGCTTCTTCGTTGCGCGCCGCACGCCACTCACGAGCAATCGCGATCGGATCGTCGAGTACATCGCGGAGACCCAGGACGATGCGCACCGTGGCCCGTTCTCTCAGGAGGGCAAGTGTCTCATCGAGCTCTCTTTCGGCACCGCGCGGGACATTGTCCACGATGAGCACGTCCGGAGTGAAACGATCTGCTGCAGCGCGGATCGCTGCCGATCGCAGGGCGATCAGGTCTGAAAGCTCGAGTCCTAGCGAGCGTGATCCGTACTGGCTCGGAGCGATCTTCGTCAGCGCCGGCAATGTGAGTACGTCGACACCAGGCGGCTTCCGAAAATGCATGGATTCGGTCGCGCCCGAAATCAAGAGCACGTGGGGTCTGGGATCGATCTTGGCCAACTCGTGTGCCAGGAGAAGATTCCGCCGCACGTGTCCAAGTCCCACCGTGTCGTGCGAGTAGAGCAAGATTCGGAGGGCTGGCTGCGAGCGACGTGCATGCGCATCCTTCCGTCGCAAATCGCAGTCCCTCTTCCACGTTACGGATGTGTCGCGACTCGAATCGACTTCTCTTGTCATGCGACGAGAGACAGTGCAACCGCCGTGCCGTGGTCTCCCGTGTCGACGTGGGCGCTGGAGCGCCACATTCCGACCTCGCGCGGGCTCGTTCAGGGGCAGAACACCCGACCGGCTGGGGCATTTCCCGTCTCCTCGTCGAAACGCGCATTCAAAGCCGGCACCTCGATCCAAGCTCCTGGATCCCGATCTCGCGTTTCTGGCGCGGCATCCAACACCGCCGGGTCGAAAAGGAGTCGGGCCGGCTCGAAATCGAGCGCTGAGCCGCGCCGTGGGTCGCGAGGTCCCGAATACGGCGAGAATCGTCTGTTACGACCAGATCGCGCTCGACAGTGCGGCCCGAGGAACGCGAAATCGCGAGGAGCGGGCGATTCGGGTGGACAAGGTCGCAGCCACGACCTAGCCTTGGTTCGAGTTTGGTAAAAAATTCCCAAACATCTCGAGGGGGATTTCCGATGCCGGAACGATCGCTTCGGAGGGGCCTACGCGTCGTGGCGCACGGGCTGTCGGTCTTGGCTCATCAGGTCCGTTCGTCGGGAGGCGGCGACGCGAGCTCTCCGCCTTCCCCCTGCGGTCCATTGCTCGCGGAGCCGGCGCTTGCCACGGAACGTCCTTCCATGGACGCGGGCAGGACCGCCGATTCGAGCGTATTCGACGCGGAGGAGCTCCGATGAAGGCCGGGGCCGCAGCGCGTGTGAGACGACGCGAATCGGACTATTGCCGCGAGGTGATCGATCCCGACCGGATTCCGTTGCGCTTGAAAAAGCCGTACAGAGACGCATCCAGCGAGGGTGAGAACTCACTGCGGCCTCGGAGGCGTGACGCAACGAGAGCACGAATCGTCGGCGACGATCCTGCAATCGCGGAGATATTCGCCCAAATCGAGCGATTGGCTGCTGCGGGGCTCACACCCTCGGAGCGACCCGCGATATTGATCGCGGGTGAGACTGGAACGGGCAAGGGCATGCTCGCGCGGGCCATTCACGAGATCGTGAGCGACGGTCCCTTCATCACGGCCAACTGCACGGCGATGCCCTCAACGCTCATCGAAGCCGAGCTCTTCGGTCATGAGAAGGGTTCGTTCACCGACGCGAAATTCGCTCGAGGTGGGCTCTTCGAAGCCGCGGACGGTGGCACGATCTTCCTCGACGAAATCGGACATGCCAGTCTGGAGATGCAGGCGAAGCTGCTGACGGTCCTCGAAGAGAAACAGGTTCGGCGAATCGGTTCCTCAATCGATCGTGGTGTCGAAGTCCACGTGATCGCTGCGACGAATCGCGATCTCGACGAAGCCGTAGAGACCGGCGATTTCCGTCGCGATCTCCTGCACCGATTGCGTGTGCTGACGTTCGAAGCCACACCCCTGCGCGGACGTCGGGGTGATATCGAACTCCTGGCCGCCCATTTCTGTGCAGAGATTTCAGCTCTCTACGGGCGAAGTCTGTCGCTGACGGGCGAGGCGATCGGGTATCTGGAGAATTACGACTGGCCCGGAAACGTGCGGGAGCTTCGAAACGTCATTCAGCGCGCTGCCCTCCTCGAGACGAGCTCCCGAATTCGTCGTGCCACGCTATTGCGGATTCTGACGCCCAAGCCGAGTCAGACGTCATTCGAGGGATCGTTCGTACTTCCTCCTGACGGAGTCGATCTCGCCGAGGTCGAGAGGAGCTTGATCGGGCAGGCACTTCGGGCGTCCGGCGGAAATCAGACTCAGGCAGCCAAGCTCGTTGGCCTGAGTCGCGACACACTTCGCTATCGAATCGAGAAGTTCGGGATCAGACCTGCGTCGTAGGGGGTGATCGTCGAATCCGCCCATCGCGATGCACCCGCCGCCGGTTCGATCTCTTCGTCACGCAACTGCGAAGCGAAGACGCCCGGATGGGTTGCGAGCGGCATCCCAGCGGCGTCTCAGATGGGGGCGGGTGCAGCGTGTACGCAGATCCGCGGAATAACGAAGGCACCAGAGGCGATGGAGCGAGGCAGTGCCGATGCGCCACGGAACGTCGGTCTATGTGTCGAGCCCCAGATAGGGATCCATTTTTTTTGGGATATATTTCCCACACGTGGTAGACTGACCCTACGCGTTCGCCCCCTGCGACTCGGTCGGCAGCATCGCCTGGTCGCAAGCGCTTCTTTCGTTCGAGAGGGCTCGAAGCACGCGAGGCACCCCTTCCCAGTATGACCGAAACCGAATCAGAAGCAGCAAGAGCCCTCGAACGCTCGGTCGTATCCCTCTTGCGCCCCCTGGTCCGCCTACTTCTAAAGAGGGGGATCGCGTTCGGACAATTCGCTGAGCTCGCCAAGCGCGCATTCGTCGAAACCGCACGAGAGGATCTGGCCGTCCCGAATCGTAAGCCCTCCATATCGCGAATCGCCGTCGTGACGGGTCTGACGCGCAAGGAAGCGAGTCGACTCGTTCAGGAGGATGACGGCGAGTCCGGAGAAATCGTCCGCGGGCGTGTCAATCGTGCCGCGCGAGTCGTGTCCGCATGGGTAGGCGATCCGAGCTTTCACGACAGGCGCGGACGACCAGCCTCCTTGCCAATGGACGCGAACGGCGGACCGAGCTTTGCGTCGCTCGTCGCAGAACATGGGGGGGATGTGACGCCTCGGGCCGTACTCGACGAGCTGCTGAGAGTCGGCGCGGTCGACCGACTCAAAGACGGGCGTCTGAAGCTGGTCCAGCGCGCCTACATCCCACGAGCCGACGAGCGCGCCAAGCTGGATTTTCTGGGGACCGACGTCGCCGATCTCATCTCGTCGATCGAGCACAATCTCGATCCCGATACCACAGATCCGTATTTTCAGCGGAAGGTCGCCTACGACAATCTCCCCGCAAGGTACCTTCCGGCACTTCGAAAACTCGTTCGCCGACAAGGGCAGCGTCTTCTGGAAGAGTTGAATGCCGATATGTCCAAGCACGATCGCGACGTGACGGGAGAAGTCGCGGGGCCGGATCGTCGTCGGGCCATGATCGGTGTCTACTACTACGAGGATGAAGTCGATGATGGAAACCAATAAGACACCGATACTGTCGCGACTCCATCCGGATCGGCAGGGACGCGTTGGCGGTTCCCCGATCGCGCGGTCGAGACCGCTATCCGTCCGGCGGCAACTTCTGGTCATCCTGCTCTCGCTCCTTCTTGCGTGCGCGGGCGGGGGAGGAGACGTAGCGGACACCGGCGGGATGAGCGGAACCGGAGTCAGTCAAGGATCAGTCAGCTCATTTGGGAGCATCTTCGTAAACGGAATCGAATGGGAAATCGGATCTGCCTCGATCGATCTGGATGGAACGCCTGCGACCGAGAGCGCGCTTCGACTTGGCATGGTCGTTCGCGTCGAAGGAGACTTCGAAGTCACCGGGACGACCGGTACCGCGCGAAGCGTGGTCTTCGACGATGCGATCGAGGGGCCGCTCGAAAACGATCCGGTCGACGTAACGCCGGGTGGTCTCGAGAGGACGTTCGTCGTGCTCGGCACGTCGATCATCGTTCACGAACAAACGACCGTCTATGCGGGTGGGGCGACGTTCCTCGATCTCGCCCGAGATGATGTCGTCGAGGTCAGCGGCTTCGTCGACAACAATGGCGCGATTCGTGCCACGCGAGTGACAGGAAAGGGACGATTCCCTGGCAACTCGGAGGTAGAGCTGCGCGGCTCGATCCTCAATCTGGTCAAGAACGCAGACGGGAGCGGGTCCTTCGATCTCGGATCCATTCTGGTTCGCTATGCGTCGACGACGACGTTCTTCGACGTCACGCGAGGCGAACTCAGCGATGACCAGACCGTCGAGGTGAGAGGAACGGTTCGCCTCGTGGGAGACGAAGTCGACGCGGACGAAATCGAGCTCGAGAGTTCAGGGCTCGGAAGCGGAAGTGCCGAGCAAGCCGAGATCGAAGGGTTCGTGTCGAATCGCGTCTCGAATTCGAGCTTCGTGGTGTCCGGAACGCCGATCGATGCCTCGGGTGCGATCTTCGACCCGCCGGGCTTGGTCGTCATGAATGGCGCATTCGTCGAGGTCGAGGGAAGCCTTCAAGACGGAACGCTCGTTGCCGAACGTGTCGAGCTGGAGAGCGAGAACGACGATGTGAAACTCGATGCGCGTGTGGGCGGAATCGATCGGCCTGGACGGATATTGCTCATTCTCGGTATCTCCGTCTCCGTCGACGCGGAGACCGTTCTCAAGGATGACAGAGACGACGACGAGAATTTCGAGTTCGATGAGATTCAGATCGGGGATTGGCTCGAAATCCGAGGTATCCGGACGGGCCCCGCGATCATTCGTGCGCTTCGTGTAGAGCGCGATGAGGATCGATCGGACGTGGAGCTGGAAGGACCTGTCACATCCATCGACGCCAACGCTCCGTCGATCTCGGTCGTCGACACGGCGATCCCTCTCGATTCAGGGACCCTATTCATCGATGAGAACGGTCAGATTCGGAGCGAGGAGGAGTTCTTTCGCAACCCGGGGGACGTAGGTCTCGGTGATATCGTCAAGGCCGTCGATATCGACGCGGTGGATCTTTCGGTGCTCGCTGAGGCGGACGAAGTCGAGATCGAGGATCAGTAGGCGAGATCAACGGGAAGGACCGACGGATCTGCCGGATTCCGGCTGACGTCTCGCTCTCTCGAACCCGGACACTCGCGTGCCCGCCTCTCCCTCGACGATCGCGCGCGCATCGCGCAACGCGCCGATCGCCGCCTGTTTGCCGGTCGCTTCCACGAATCGACAGGCCGCCTCGACCTTCGGCGCCATCGTTCCCGGCTCGAATGGGAGTGCGCGCAGCGCCTCGACCGTCGTCTCGCGAATCGGCTCACGCGCCGGCTCGGGCCAGTCCGCATAGACGGCCGACTGGTCGGTCAGGAGAAGAAGGAAGTCGACGTCGAGGCTCGTCGCGAGGGAGGCCGAGGCCAGATCCTTGTCGACGACCGCTTCGACACCGCGCCAGGTACCCTCCGCAGTTCGTGCGACGGGAATGCCACCCCCACCCGCGCAGATCACGAGGACGCGTGCGGCGACCAGCAGGCGAATGACCTCGATCTCGAGTATCGCCCTCGGTTCGGGCGAAGGGACCCGGCGGCGAAAGCCGCCTTTGGCCTCGCGCTCGAGCGTCCATCCCCGTCGCGTCGCGAGCTGCTCTACCTGCGCTTCGTCGTAGACCGGTCCGATCGACTTGGTGGGCGTCGCGAATGCCGGGTCGTTCGGGTCGACCTCGACCTGCGTGAGAATCGTCGCGACCTCCCGGCTCGGGATGCGCGCGCGGAGCTCGCGCGCGAGCAGGTATCCGATCATGCCCTCGGTCTCCGCGCCGAGGACGTCGAGTGGGGAAGGGGGGATCTCCGCGAGGGCCTCGGTCTGGAGCGCCAGCATGCCGACCTGAGGCCCGTTTCCATGGGTGACGACGAGCTCGTGCTGATGGGAGAGGCTCGCGAGGTGGTCTGCCGCTTGGGCGACGTTGCGGACCTGACTCGCCGCGTCCGCGGGCTCGCCTCGTCGTAACAATGCGTTTCCGCCGAGCGCGGCGACGACGCGCACTGCTATTCGTCCGTGCGCGATTCGTCCGTTCGCATGGACGAGGGCTTGTCTTCGAGCGTCTGGAGGAAGCGGTCGACCGCGTGACCGAGACCGGGCTCGGCTGCCTCCTCGAACTCGTAGCGAGCTCGGACGACGGGGCGATCGAGGTCGAGGAGTCGGGCGAGGTCGATCGGCGTGCCGGCGACGACGACGTCCGCTTCGGAGCGATGGATGGTCTCGCGCAGGGCCCGGATCTGCTCGCCGCCATAGCCCATCGCGGGCAGCACGTTTCCGATATGCGGGTATTGCTCGAAGACGGCGGCGATCTCCGGTGTCGCGGAGGTGCGGGGGTCGAGAATCTCCGCTGCGCCCGAGTGCGTGGTCGCGACGTAGCCCGCGCCGTAGGCCATGCCGCCGTGGGAGATCGTCGGTCCGTCTTCGACGACGAGGACACGCCGGCCCGCGACCGCTTCGGGACTCTCGAGCCGAACCGGAGAATTCGCGCGAACGATCGGCGCCGTGGGGTTGACGGTTCTCACGCCGTGGGTCGCGCGCGCGAGGGTCGACTCGTCGGCCGTGTCCGCCTTGTTGATCACGACCAGATCCGCCATGCGGAGACAGCTCTCTCCCGGATAGTGCGTGTCGACGTGGTCGGGTCGGAGTGCGTCGACGAGCACGATGTGGAGGTCGGGCTCGATGAACGGGAAGTCGTTGTTTCCGCCGTCCCAGACGATGAAGTCGGCCTCCTTCTCCGCTCGAGCGAGGATCGCTGCGTAGTCGACGCCGGCATAGATGATGGCGCCCATCTCGAGATAGGGTTCGTATTCTTCTCGCTCCTCGATCGTGCAGTCCGCTTCGACGAGATCCTCCCGCGTGGCAAAGCGCTGGACCGCTTGATCGAGCAGATCGCCGTAGGGCATGGGGTGCCGGATCGCGGCGGGTCGCCAGCCCGCTTTCGTGAGTCGAGCGGTCAGCCAGCGCGCGATCTGCGATTTGCCACAGCCCGTCCGGACGGCAGAGATCGCGATCACGGGGAGCAAGCTCCGCAGCATTGTCTGCCTCGGCCCGAGAAGTCGGAAGTCGGCACCGACAGCCTGGGCGCGCGATGCGGCGTGCATCACGTGATCGTGCGTCACGTCGCTATAGGCGAAGACGACTTCATCGACGCCTTCGCGCCGGCAGATCGTCTCCAGCTCGGCTTCGTCCGCGATCGGAATGCCGTCGGGATAGCCGCTACCCGCGAGCTCGGCGGGGTAGCGGCGCTCCGAGATGCCGGGAATCTGGTTGGCCGTGATCGCGACGACGTCGAATCGCGCATCCTCTCGGAAGCAGGTATTGAAGTTGTGGAAGTCGCGGCCGGCGGCGCCGAGAATCACGACCCGCCGCTTCCCGTCACCGGTCATCGTCACCCCCTCGTCTCGACTCCTGCTCAGGGCCGAGGCCCGCGCGGACTCGGCTCTCCGGGCCGTCGTCCATCCCGACTATCCCGCCCCCACGCGTGTGAGACTCGCCGCCGAGATGTGCTCGTGGCTGTCCCCTTCCAGCGCGGCCTGGATGCGCAGGAACTCGCCGACATTGTCGAGCGTGAGGATTCCGACGAGGACGCCGTCGTGCAGGACGGGGAGCGTTCGCGCGTCGGCGTCGTCGAAGCGCGTGAGTGCCGCTTCGAGCATCTCGTGTGAGTCGGCGGTCCGGACGTCACGCTCGACGAAGGAGGCGACGAGGGCGCTCTCTCCATCCGACGCCAGACCCGAGAACAGTCGTTCCTGCGTGAGCAGGCCGCGCAGCTGGTCGCCTTCGACGACGGGGAAGTCCTTCTGCGAGCCCGCGAGCGTCAGCTCCACGACACGAGAGAGGCGGTCCTCGGGCGAGATGGTCTTGTAGCTGCTGAGCATCGCCTTTGCGACGGGTATGCCCCCGAGCGCGGCCCGGACCTGGACCATACTCGATTCGGCCGCGGCCCCGATCCAGACGAAGAGGGCGATGAAGAGCAGGAAGGGATTGCCGAGCAGACCGAGCAACCCGAAGAGAAACGCCATCGCCTGGCCGATATTCGCGGCGACCTGGGTCGCCGCGACGTAGTCCATGCGACTCGCGAGCAGGGCGCGTAGCGCGCGACCGCCGTCCATCGGGAAGGCTGGAAGCAGGTTGAAGATGAGCAGTACGAGGTTCACGAGGATCAGGCGCTGGAGGAAGGGGCCGGACATCGCGTCGACCTCGAGCGCAGGGCGAAAGCCTCCCGTGGAGTACACCACGGCCCCGAGCACGAGTGCGATCACGAGGTTGACGGCCGGACCGGCGAGCGCGACGGCGAGCTCCTGTCGCGGCTCTTCGGGCATTCGCTCGAGCCGAGCCAGGCCACCGATCGGCAGCAGCGTGATGTCGCGTGTCTGGATGCCATAGCGCCGAGCCGTCAGAGCGTGGCCGAGCTCGTGCAGGACGATGCAGGCGAAGAGCGCGAGGATGAAGCCGATCCCTGTGAGTACGGCTTGCACCGTCTGCTCTTGCTGCCACGCCGCGATCGCGATCCACACGACGAGGATCGTGAAGGTGGCGTGTACGTAGACGCCGATGCCCGCGACCTGGCCCAGTCTCCACGACCATTTCATGCGTCGACCCCCTCCGGCTCTTTGGCGAGCTCTTCGCGCAGCCGCGCTTGTGTGTCGTGAAACCGCTGCGAGGCGTGTTGGTCGAGGAAGCGTGCGTAGCGATGGTGCGCTCCCACCGCGCGTTTCGCGTGCTTGATCGGACACCAGTATTGCTCGGTTCGCGAGGCAATCTCCGTCGTGTAGGCCAGGACGCCATTCGCGTAGCCGCAATAGGCACAGTTCAGCTTCTCCACGACGTTCAGGTAGGGAAGCCGGTGGCGATCGATCACGACGAATTCCGAGCGGCGAACCCGCGGAATGCGGTAGAGGCGAAAACACACCGCCTGGTAGATCGAGAAGGAGAGGTCGAGGAGCGCGATCGGGATGACCATCGCGTAGATGAAGGGCGCAGAGAGCACGTTTCGCGGCTCGCTGGCCTCGAGCCAGACGCGCAGCCCCGCTTCCAGACGCTCGCGCGCGGCGTCGAATTCCTCTTCGAGTTGCGCCCGCTTTTCGGCGAGCCCCTCGCTCCACTCCTCGTGACGTTCGTGGATCTCCTCTTCGATCTCCTTTTCGAGTGCCGTCATTCGCGAGAGCAGTGTTCGCAGACGGTCCTGGTGCTTCGAGTCGTCCATCGGTCTCTCCTCGGGCCCTGCCGATCGCCGCAGCC
This sequence comes from Myxococcota bacterium, assembly GCA_965223565.1. Classification (GTDB taxonomy): domain Bacteria; phylum Myxococcota_A; class UBA9160; order UBA9160; family UBA4427; genus UBA4427. The sequence continues at coordinate 1,389,861 of CBDCWV010000018.1, forward strand.
TGTCGGGATGACGAGCCGGATGCGCAGGCGAGAGCCGGGGAAGGTGCGGTGTCGCTCGCCGGGGTCCTCGAGCACCAACCCTCGGGATGCCGAATGGACCGGAGTGCAACGCATGTGCCAGCTATCTTCGCTGAGGTCTCGGCGAGGGTTGCGGCGATGGCCGACCGTGGTGCATTCGACCTCGGAACGAGGCGTTATGCCACGGTCGATTTCGGGTGTCGAGGATCGCACGCGGATCGATGCACCCGCAAGCCCGGAAGGAAGTGGAGGCTGCGCATGAATGACCCGCTCGAGAGAAGACGACACGGATCCCGGATCGGCCCGATCGCCGCGCTACTGACGATCGTCGTTTCGTTCGGCTGCGAGACGACACCCGCGACGGCCCCGTCGAAGCTGCTCGCCGCGCGTGCGGCGCTCCAGCCGTTCAAGTCACAGCTGATGGCGGCGTTGCAGGCGGGGCTGACGACGGGATACGCGGCTGCGATCGACGCGTGTCGCGTCGAAGCGCACGAGATTGCGCGGTCGCATACGACCGATCGCCTGCGTCTGGGCCGTACCAGCCACCGTCTCCGCAATCCCGCGAACGCGCCGAAGCCCTGGCTCGAGCCCATTCTCGACGAGCTGCGTGAGGCGCAGCCGGGCGAGATCGCGTACCGGCTCGTTCCGCTCGACGACGGGCGGGCGGGCTACGCCGAGCCGATCTATCTGCGTCCGATGTGTCTCGGATGTCACGGCGACGAGCTCGACCCGGAGACGCGCCGCCGGCTGCGCGAGCGCTACCCCGAGGATCGGGCGACGGGCTTCGCGGCGGGTGAGTTCCGCGGCCTCTTCTGGGTCGAGCTCGAAGCGGACGGGGAGGGCGTCTGACGCGGAAACCGTCGCCGTCCTACCTCCGACCCGCCTCCGCCTTCCGCGGCCAGGTTCCGAAGACCGCTCGCAGACCGCGACTGAGCGTCGGCGCGAGCGCCGACTCGTGCGTCTCCTGCTCGAAGATGTGCGTCTCGAGTACCAGCCCTTCGTAGCGCCGCTTGCGCAGGGTCTCGATCATCTGCTCGACCGACTCCAGGATCCCATTGTCGATTTCGTACTCCCCGGCGGAGAGAAAGACGGTCGCGGGGAGCGCGGACGTTCGCTCGGCGTAGCTGCGCTCGTCCGCGATCAGCTCTCCCCCGTCCCGCGCGAGCACGGGGCTGCCGATCACGTAGCGTTCGAACGTGCTCGGCGCCGAGATCAGGGTATGAAAGGCGAAGGTGCCGCCGTAGGAATATCCGACGAGTGTCTCGTTTGCCGGATCGGTCGGGTAGCGCGCGTCGATGAAAGGCTTGAGCTCCTGCGTGATGAAGGCGAGGAAGGCATCCGCACCGCCGGTTTCGAGACCCTGCGGAACGGCGAAGCCCACCTCTTGCATCCGCGCCGCGAAGCCGGCCTCGGCCGTCGGCAGCAGATCACGGGATCGCAACGCGACGACCTCGAAGGGCGAAGCGACCTGGTAGCCGACGCCCACGACCAGCACCGGGGGAACGTCGCGGGCCCACATCATGGGGATGACGATCTGGCTGGCCATGCCGAAGGACGTATTGCCATCGAGGACGTAGACGACCGGGAGGGGGCCGGCGATACCCTCGGGCTGCCAGACATCGATCGCAAAGACCTGCTCGACGTGACTCGACTCGACCAGGTGGCGCTCCGTGCCGTCGAGTGTCGCAAGGGTCGGCGTCGCCTGTGCCGAATCGAGTCTTCCATCGGGTGCGACCGTCGTAGAGCATGCGAGCAGCACGAGCGCGAGGCAGGTCATGAGCGCATGCGCGCTCGCTTCGCGCGAATCGGGCTCGGCCGAAAAGAAGAGCATCGGATTCCTCTCTTGTGGGGCGCGTCTTCTGCTGGGAGCGTCTTCGACTCGTCCGCGAGCGTATCGACGCTCCGTTCGCTCTCAGGATACAGACCCGTCGCCTTCCGCGACGCGGGGTAGGCTGCGGCCATGCACCATGACGAAGAGGACGGGTAGCACGATGAGCGTCGCGAGCATCGCCGTCGCGACACCCCCGATCATCGGTGCGGCGATCCGACGCATCGTCTCCGAGCCCGTGCCGACGCCCCACATGATCGGCAGCAGACCGATCGCGTCGGAGAGGACGGTCATGACCAGCGGTCGGACACGTGCGGTCGCGCCCTCGAGCGTGGCCCGCCAGAGGTCCTCGGCCGTGCCGATCGCGCCCGCCTCGATCGCCCGGTCGCGCGCCTGGTTCAGGAAGAGCAGCATGATCACGCCCGTCTCGGCCGTCAGCCCTGCGAGTGCCAGGAAGCCGGCGGCGACCGCCACGCTGAACTCGTAGTCGAGTAGCCAGAGGAGGACGAGGCCGCCCACGAGGGCGAAGGGGAGGGTGCCGAGGACGAGGAATGTGTCGCTGAGACGGCGAGAGCTCAGATAGAGAAGGAGGCAGATCAGGCCGAGCGTGAGAGGAACGATGAGCGCCAGGCGGTTTCGCGCGCGTTCGAGCGACTCGAACTGGCCGCTCCAGCGGAGCGAATAGCCGGTTGGTAGCTCGAGGCGGCGCTCGAGCGCGGCCTTCGCGTCGTCGACGTAGCTGCCGACGTCGACGTCTGCCAGGTCGACGTAGATCCAGGCATTCGGGCGTGCGTTCTCCGTCTTGATGGACGGCGGACCCTTCTCGAAGCGAAGCGTCGCGAGCTGCTCGAGCGGAACCTGGGCGCCGCCCGGCGTCGGTACGAGCACGCGCCGCAGGGAGTCGATGTCGTCTCGCAGCTCCCGGCTGTAGCGGAGGTTGATCGGATAGCGCTCGAGTCCTTCGACCGTCTGGCTGATATTCATGCCCCCGACGGCGATCTGGATCACGTCCTGCACGTCACCGACGGTCAGTCCGTGACGTGCGATCGCTTCGCGATCGATCTCGAAGTCGAGGTAGTTGCCGCCTGCGACGCGTTCGGCATAGACGCTCGCCGTTCCCGGCACGTCGCGCAGGAGCGCCTCGATCTGCCGTCCGAGTGACTCGAGGGTGGTCAGATCGGGACCCGCCAGCTTGATGCCGACTGGCGTCTTGATTCCGGTCGAGAGCATGTCGATCCGCGTCCTGATCGGCATCGTCCAGGCATTCGTCAGGCCCGGGAATTGGATCTTCGCATCGAGCTCCGAGACGAGCCCTTCCGTCGTCATGCCCGAGCGCCACTGACTCCGCGGCTTCAAGAGGATCGTGGTCTCGATCATCGAGAGTGGTGCGGGGTCGGTTGCCGTCTCTGCGCGACCGATCTTGCCGAAGACGCGTTCGACCTCGGGCACGGTCTTGATCAGACGATCCGTCTGTTGCAGGAGCTCTCGCGCCTTCGTGATCGAGAGGCCTGGCAAGGTCGTGGGCATGTAGAGCAGGTCGCCTTCGTCGAGCGGAGGCATGAACTCGGATCCGATTCGCGAGCACGGATAGGCGCTGGCGAGCAGGACCAGGATCGCCAGGGCGAGTGTCGGCAGACGGTGGCGGAGGGCGAAACGCAAGGTCGGCCGATAGAACGCGAGAACGAGGCGGTTGAGCGGGTTGCGTCTCTCGGGGAGGATGCGCCCGCGGACGAGCCAGACCATCAGGGCCGGTGCGACCGTGACCGAGAGCAGTGCCGCGCCCGCCATGGCGTAGGTCTTGGTAAAGGCCAGTGGCTTGAAGAGCCGGCCCTCTTGCGCCTCGAGCGCGAAGATCGGCAGGAACGAGACGGTGATGATCAGAAGGGAGAAGAAGAGCGAAGGCCCGACCTCGGTTGCGGCCTCGACGAGAATCTCGCGCCGCGGCCGCTTGCCCCGATCGCGTTCGAGATGCTTGTGGGCGTTCTCGACCATCACGATGCCCGCGTCGATCATGGTGCCGATCGCGATCGCGATGCCGCCGAGGGACATGATGTTGGCGTTGATGCCCTGGTGGAACATCAGGACGAAGGAAAAGAGGATGCCGAGCGGCAGCAGGAGGATCGCGACGAGCGCACTGCGCAGATGGACGAGAAAGAGGAAGCAGACGAGGGCCACGATCAGGCCCTGCTGCAGGAGCCGCCCGCGCAGGTTGTCGACGGCGCGCTCGATGAGGGGTCCGCGGTCGTAGACGGGTACGATTTCGACCCCTTCGGGCAGGCTCCGCTCGAGCTCGGCGAGTATCGCCTTGACGTTCTCGATCGTCTCGAGCGCGTTCTCGCCGAAGCGCATGATGACGATTCCGGCCGCGACCTCGCCTTCGCCGTCGAGGTCGGTCAGGCCGCGCCGCAGCTCGGGACCGAGCGAGACGCGTGCGACGTTGCGGAGCAGGATCGGTGTGCCCGACGCGTTCGCGCCGAGTGCGATCTGCTCGAGGTCGGCGACGCTCCGGAGATAGCCCCGGCCCCGAACCATGAACTCCGTTTCGGCCTGCTCGACGAGTCGACCGCCGACGTCGCGATTGCTGCGGGCGATCGCGTGTCGGACGTGCTCGAGGGAGAGTCCGTAGGCCGCGAGTCGATTCGGGTCGACCTCGACCTGGTATTGACGGACGTGGCCACCGACGCTCGCAACCTCGGCCACGCCGGGAACGGTCTGGAGCTCGTAGCGGAGCGTCCAGTCCTGAAGCGACCGCAGCTCGGCAAGGTCGAGCCGGCCCGACCGATCGACGAGCGCGTATTCGTAGATCCAGCCCACACCCGTCGCATCGGGGCCGAGCGTCGGTGTCACGTTCGGCGGCAGCCTGGCCGAGGCGAAGTTCAGCGCCTCGAGCACGCGGCTCCGGGCCCAGTAGAGGTCCGTGCCATCGTCGAAGAGGACGTAGACGAAGGAGAAGCCGAAGAAGGAGTAGCCCCGCACGACGTTGGCGTGGGGCACCGCGAGCATCGCGGTCGAGAGCGGGTACGTGATCTGGTCCTCGACGACCTGGGGCGATTGGCCCGGAAGCTCGGTGAAGACGATGACCTGGACATCCGACAGATCGGGGATCGCGTCGAGCGGCGTATTCAGAACGGCATGGCTTCCCCAGACGAGCAGTCCGGCAACACCGAGCGCGACGAGAATCGGATTGCGGGCCGAAGCTTCGACCGTGGCTCGCAGCATGGTCCCTACTCCTCGTCCATCCGCTCGTGGTCCGACGTTGTGAGGAGCTTCTGCACGGCTTCCTGCAGGTTGCTCTCGCTATCGATCAGGAACTGGCTCGAGACGACGACGTCCTCGCCCGGCTCGAGACCGGTCCGAACCTCGAGTCCCGCGTCCCCCGCATCGAGTCCGAGCTCGATTTCGCGAGGCTCGAAGCGTCCGTCGCCGAGCGCGACGACGACGATCGTGCGCGTACCCGAGCGGATCACAGCGTCGGCCGGAATCGCGATCGCGTCGGAGATTGGCTCGCCCTCGATCAACACGTTCCCGAACATCTCGGGCTTCAGCTCGCGCTCGGAATTGTCGAGCTCGAGTCGGACCTCGGCCGTCCGCGTCTTCGGGTCGAGGAACGGGGCGATATACGTGAGCTCCCCGGCCATTGCGCGGCCGGGCAGGGAAGCGAGCTCGACTGTGGCCTTCTGGCCGACCTCCAGCCAGGGCAGCTCGGACTCGTAGACTTCGGCGAGCACCCAGACGCGCGAGAGATCCGCGATCGTATAGAGGTGCGTGTTGGGCACGACCTCCATGCCCGTGCGCACCCCGAGTCGTGTGATCACGCCCGACGCGGGGGCGTAGAGCGTGAGTGTTCGCTCCACCTCACCGGTTTCGAGCAGCCTCGCGACATCGCGATCGGGAATGTCCCAGAGCGCGAGTCGCCGTTTGGTCGCGTCGAAGAGCGACTCACCACTCCCGCGCACGTCCTCGAAGGGGCTCGCCTCCGTCGCTTCCCGGTAGCGGGCGGCGAGCAGCAGCTCTTCCTGTGTCGCGACGAGCTCCGGTGAGTAGATCTCGAGCAGTGGCTGACCCCGCTCGACCTCCTGGCCCACGAAGTCGACGAGCAGCTTCTCGACCCAGCCCTGGACCTTCGTGTGGACGTGGGCGACACGCCGCTCGTCGTAGGCCACGCGACCGACCGCGCGAACGGAGCGCCCGAGCGGGCGACGCTCGACCGGCGTCGTGCGAACGCCGATGTTCTGGATCGTCGTTGGATCGATCGCGACGACACCCGTCGGCGTGGCAGCCGCGCTACTCGGGCACTCGGGTACGAGATCCATTCCCATGGGCGACTTGCCCGGTGTGTCCCGTACATAGCTGGGATCCATCGGGGCCTTCCAATAGAGCGGTGCAGCGCCGCCGGGGCAGGGCCCGCCCGCCGTCTCGGCCGGCGCTTTCTCGGGGGCGCGCGGCGCCACGAGTCCGCGTCCCCACCAACCGAGGGCGAGCGCAAGCGCGACGAGCACGAACGTGAAGAGCAGAGATCGCGTGTTCATCGGAGCTTCTCCCCGGCCGTCGCCTCGAGCGTGGCGAGCGCGATCCGTTTGTCGGCGCGCGCGCGAGCGAGACGAAGCTCCGCCTCGAGGAGTCGAACCTGGCTGTCGAGCAGACTCAGGAAGTCGATGCGACCCACCTCGTAGGCCGAGCGGCTGGCTGCGAGTGATTGCCTCGCCTGGGGTACCAGGCCGGTCCCGAGCAGCGCCTCTTCCGAGCTGGCGCGGGTGAGTGCCGCGTGCGCGTTCCGGAGATCCGCAGCGAGCGTCGCGCGTACGTGCCGAAGCTCGGCCTCGGCCGCGCGGAGCATGGCTCTTCGCTCCGCGACGCGCGCGCGCCACTTCGACCGGTCTACGGGCAGCCTCAAGGTGAAGCCCGCGGAGACGAAGTCGTCTCCGTCGACCGGATCTCCCGCGACGTTCTCGCGCACGCGGTAGCCGAAGGCCAGATCGACGTCCGGCAGCCCTGCGAGCTCGGAGGCACGAATCGCGTGACGGGCCCCGTCGACGCGACGTTCTGCGGCGCGGAGCCGGGCATTCGTTTCTTCGAGTCCCGAGAGCAGCGGCGCGAGCTTCGGCGCAGCGACGTCGATCTCGAGCGTCGCCGTGCGCGGCAGGTGCGACGGTGCGGGGAGGTCGAGGAGCGCGATGAGTCGTGATTCCGCGCGGGCGACGGCTTCGGTTCGACGCAGACGTTCCTCGAGGAGCGCGGTCAGCTCGACCTGCGCCCGCAGGACGTCCTGTTGCAGCCCGCTCCCGACCCGATAGCGCGCCTCTGCGGTCGAGGCGAGCTGTCGGAGCAGAGCGATGTTCCGGCTCGTGATTTCGAACGCGCGCTGCGCGAAGCCGAGCTCGGACCAGGCGCTCTCGACCCGACCCATGACCGTGCGGCGTTCGTCGTCGGCGAGGAACGTCGCCGCTTCCGCGGCACGCTTCGCCGCCCTGGCACGGCTACCGCGCAGGCCCGGGAAGGGCAGCTTCTGACGCAGACCGAGCTGGTGACCGGAGAGCGGCGTCGAATCGAAGTCGAAATCTCCGGTCGGGAGATTGCTTGCGTCGTAGGCAATACGCGGATCCTCGAGCGCGCCGGCGGGCCGAACCCGATGGTCAGCCGCCGCCGCGGTCGCGATGGCCTGATCGAGTGCGGGGTTGGCTTCTTGCGCGCGTTCGAGACACCACTCGAGCGTGAGCACGTCGGGGATCGTGGCGGCCTCGATCTCCGCTTCGGCGTACTCGATTGCCGATGCGGATGCTGTGGCACTCGCGAAGATCGCGAAGGCGAGAAGGGTCGCTCGACCTGGACGGACACCGTAGTTCATGGCTGACGCTCCCGAATTCTCTTGCTGACGACGCGCATGGGCGCGTACGCCGACGCGACGCACTCAGGTGCGTGCGACGGCCTTGAGAGTTCGAGGAGTCAGAGAAGGAGTGTCGATTGGAGGGATAGGATGTCGGGAGGTGGGAGATCCGTCTCGCGCGGCGGCACGCGTGTGACTCGACGAATGCCGACGTCGAGTCGGCGAGCAGTGAGGTCGGCCGCGACCCCCGTGAGCTCGAAGCCGGTCGGGTTGCTCGCTTCGACGCTCGAGGGAACGGCCGCGACCGACTCGTCGCAGCCGCACGCATCGTGTGCGTCGACGGGGCCGACGGGGTCGGCCTCGGGTGTGGCCTCGGGTGTGGTCCGAGGCGTCGGGGGCGCGGTTCGGGATGTTGTCGTCGCGGATGTCGTCTCGTGGCAAGACGGCGCGTCATGTGCCGCGGCCGACATCGGCGTCGGGCCGCCGCCGGGAACACAGGCGAGGGCGCAGAGCGGCGTCTGCAGCACGAAGAGCGCCGCAAAGATCGCGATGAGCTGCTTTCGTCGACGCATGGGGCCCCGCCGGTTCATCGAATTCCTGCCCGTCGGTCATCCTATCGGTCGTCTCTGTCGACAGATTGATGCCGATCCAGCTGACAGCGTCAGGCTACCTCGATCGGGATGTCCGGCGCCATTCGGCGCGGTCGCCGGGGGCTCAGGATCCTCGCCGCCGTCTCCAGCTCGAGAGGCTGACCGCTCCGAGGAGGAGGCCCATCGATCCCGAGGGCTCGGGCACCGGCAGACAGACTCCCGCCGAGCAATAGGCGACGCTCTCCGGGTCGTCGTCGTTGCACGGCGTGTCGTCGGGGAGCCCCACACAGGATGTGGGATGCGCGGTCACCAGTGGATCGGCGCGAACGATGTAGGTCTTGCTGCCGGCTATGCCGCGAAACGCGATCTGGCCGTCGTTGTTGATCGCCCGGTCGCTCAGATCCTGTTCGAAGAAGATGGACGAGCCGAAGGACACTGCCATGTCGCGACAGACGACGCGGCGAAGGACGTCACCGTCGGTGAAGAGGAGCGGCTGCGAGAAGATGCCGCCGACGGCGACCTCGCCGAAGGAGTTGACCGCCGTCTGGACCGGCGTCGCCGTCACGCCCGTCGTATCGATCCCGTCGTCGAGGAGGGTCTCGGTCGCGAGGGGATCGACGAGCCGGATCTGCCAGGTCGTACCGGGCACGTCGAAGACGCGCTCGACGAACGAGGCGAGGGGGTTGACAGCACCCGCAACCGAGAGCCCCGTCAGCATCCGCTCGGCAGAATCGACGACGACCCGCGGAGACGTCGACGCGAGATACAGCGAGTGGGTCGACGTATCGAGCCTGGTGAATGCGTACCAGGGTTGGCGATTCGCGGTCGTCGACCATGGGCCCGCGAAATCCGTGGACACGAGGAGCGCCGCTTCGCTCGTGCCCCAGCGTAGTCCATCTTGGCTCGGATCCTGATGTGTCGCGCCGTAGAGAATCGTTCCATTCGCATTCGCGCGTACGTGTCGCTCGATGCGACCGTAGGGACTGCCGAGGCCCGCCGTCGCGACGGAGACGCGGTAGTCCGCGGCCGCGCCGAGTGGATCGAGCAGATGCTTGCGGTAGATGCCGCTCTCGGGGGGGCCGTCCGTCTTCGCGTCACCGTGCCAATAGATCATGCCGTCGTTCGCGATGACGGCAGATTCGAGCGAGTAGAATTCCTCGTCGGGATCGCTCGAGAATCCGGCTCTCGCGATCGCATTCGAAACTGGATCGCCCTGCAGATCCGTCTCTCCCTCGCCGACTCTGATCTCGATCGTATTCGCAGCGGGCCAACCCTCGAACGCGACGCGACCGAAGGCGTCGATCGTGGGCGGGACGAATAGACCGGACGGGAACTGGTCGCTCGTCGCGATGATCTTGCAGTCGTATTCGGCATCCGACACGGTGAGCTGGGCTGCGGCCGGGCCTGTCAGCAGGAGCCCCGAGACGATCGAGAGCGAGAGATGGGCGCTAGGTCGGGACATCATCGAGCGGTCTCCTCTGCGGGGGCGAGGCTTGTTCGATTGCCATCGTGAAGAAGGCGCTCGAAGCCTTCTGTGAAGAGCTTCACACTACGCAAGACGTGGACCGAAGATTTCACCTCCGCGTATTCAGTCGTGGCCGGCGAGGCCGGGGATCGCCCGCTCTCCGTTAGATCGCGTACCTGGCCTGATGCACGACGCCGCCACCGAGGGCCCGCGTCGGGATCCGCCCGAAGTAGCACGCCCGCAGCCAACCCCGGAGCCGCTGGTGATGCGGAAGGCGATGCGGAAACTGGCGCCGGCCCAGGATCTCCCGCAACCTGAGCGCCCGCCGCGTGATCCCCAACGCCTGCGCCGGCGTCCCCCGCTTCCGATTCTCCGACCGGTCCTTCATGTAGTTGCGCCACACGACCCAGATCGCCATCCGGTACAGCACGGACTGCCGCCGCTTCGAGAACGCAATCGTCTCCCGCTTGTGGTTCGCACTCGAGTGCCGAATCAGCATGTCCGACAGGTTCACGGGGAACAGGGGATTGTCGGGCGTGCGCGCCCGCTGCGCGCTCGTCCGAACGTGGCGGAAGCGACGATCGCGCAGGCGGGCGATCGCGCGGGGATACGCGATGTGTTCGTCACTGCGCAGCTCGACCGATCCGCCCCGTGGCACGACCCGCCGAAGCAGCTCCTCGATCCGTTTCCGTGTGGCCTGGGGATCCGGCCGGCCGAACCGCTGCTCGAGGATCGCCCGCTTCACGGCCTGAGCGGGCCGCATCGTGCCACTTCGGCGCAGCTCGGCATCGTTGAAGCCGTAGACGAACAGGCTCGGGCCCACGACCAGGTTCAGGTCCATCGGCCAGTACTGGCTGTGCTCGAAGGTCCGGAAGCCGTCCAGGACGAGGGGCTCGGTCGGGCAGGTGCGAGGCCGCATCGCCTCCTGGAAGAGCAGGCAATGTCGACCGAGCCGGTCGCTCAGGCGGCGGATCGTCGAGTGGGAAACGCCCCGGGTGCGGGCGATCTGTCGGAAGCTGGCGCAGCTGACGAGGGCGTGGAAGACGGCCTCGAGGCCGTCGGCGCGGCGGAGCCAGTAGGCCGGGGAGAAGGAGGCGGCGCTGAATCCACGCCCGCAGTGTGAACACTGGTACTTCTGCACGCGGTGGGGGCTTCGTTGGCGGACGTAGAAGCCCTTCTTGATGAAGCGCCAAGGGGTTGAATGCGCTCGGGAATCGCATCGGGGGTTGGGGCAGAACGGGGGGCGGCGGAGCGCGGAAATGGCGGCCATCCCCCACCCCTACGCAGATCCCGTGCCAGGTGAAATCTACGGTCCACGTCTCAACGGACACTCACGAGCTTCCAGTCGGCAAACCAAGCGACGACCGCATCGTCGTCGCGCTTCGGGTCGGAGACCTCGACGGGCGAGGGCGCAGGCGAGCCCGACGGGAAGATCGGAACCGCGTCCCCGAAAGGCGGCAGGTCGCCCGCGACTGCTGGGTCGGCTTCGAGCCGGGTATCGGAGAGCTGGCTCAGCACGCGTCGATCGAGGCTCTCGAGGAGCACGACTCCACGCGCTCGATCGCCACCGACACCGTATCGTGCCGCGGCGATCGTCCGTGGTCCCGAGGCTGAGGCCTCCGTCAGAGCCGCTTCGTCGATTCGAGAGGCAAGCCATCGCTCGACCCAGGCTTCGAACGGCGCGAGCTTCGCGGCATCCGCCCAGCGGCTGTGGATCGTCGTCAAGAATTCGGATCGTTCAGCCTCTGGACCTCGCTCTGCGAAGACCCGTTGGAGGAAGACGAACTCCTGGAAGACGACCTCCTGGACGACCTCGATTCGGTTTCGTGCACGTAATGACTCGGCCACGGGACGTACGTGCGCGAGCGCGTCTTCGGTATCCCGGTAGCGGCAGCCCCAGAGCGTGAGAAAGCGTGCCTTGCCGGGGCTCTTTGCTCGGTATCGGCGAACGGAGTCGAAGAGCCCGGCATCGAGGCTGTCGGGAATGTGGACGTCCTCGTACCATCGCTCGAGCGCGTCCTCGCGCCCGTCGAGCGGATTGGAATAGACGGCGTAATGTGCCGGCGGAAACGCGTCCGACGACGTGCCGATCTCCTGGTCTTCGAGCGATTTCGCCATCGGCGCCACCCATGATTTCAGCCGTTCGTTCCGGCGTTCGAGGAGGTACGTACGCGCCGGGAAAGTTTGTCGTGGGCATCGGACGTCCGCAATGGAATCCCGCGCACGTCCGTGTCCGTGCCACGTCGACGGTGGCCGATTCAGGACCGATGGTGATGCAGTGCGGTGTCTACGACGCGTGACATGGCCGCGACGCGCTTCGTGTGTCGCTCGCCCTCGTCGCCCGGAAACAAGAAACCGTCGACCGCCAGGGCGACGGCCTGCGGGTTCTCGATCGCCATGCGATGGGCGACATGGCAGACCGCGAGATTCGGTTGGGCAGCGAGCCAGGTCTTCGTCTCGGCCAGGTGGTGGTCGTACGCGGCTCGAAGCGCGCGCTCGTCCTGCGAAGCCGCCGCCGAGTCGGATCGCAGGAGCATCGCTCGTTGTGAAGCGAGAATCTCGTCGAGGGCCCGGTCCATGAAGATGATTCGGTAGTCATATTGCCGGGGCAGGGCGGAGAGCAGGGGCGAGACGATCTTGATCGATCTTCCTACGGCATGTCGAAGAAAGGACTCGTCCCGACGGATCCCCTTGACGGCCGCAAGCTCGAAGTAGCCGTTCGGATTGCTCCTGTCTGCAGGGCGCTCGTCGTCCTGGAGCGGGGGGAGTCCGGCCGCATCGAGCATCTGCATCATCATCGAGGTGCCCGAGCGGGGAAGCCCGGAGACGACGGTGATGGCAAACGACCGACTCACGTGGCCGCGAGGCGCCCGTACCGCGGGAGATGAATCGGATCGGGACTCGCGCACGGCCGGAGGTGGGTCCTGCTTCGCTGATCTCGCATCCGAGTATAGGTTCGCCGTCCAGATCGAGCCGGCCGGAGATGGACCACCGATCGTCGGGCTCGATTCGATTCTGGAACGGAGTGTGAGCTGAGGGACCGTCATGGTTTTCCTGAGCCCCGCCTCAGGGTCCTCGCGTCGAGCGATGTCACCTCCGAGCCCGCATCGACCACTCTCGGACAGGATGCAGAACCACGACGATAGCTGGCGAGGGCCGCGAGCCTCGATGCGATCTTCGAATCGACATCGACACTGGAGAGGATCGCGATCTTCCGCCGTCGGGTCCCGCCTCGCGCGTTGGGCGATCGGAACCGGTCTCTTCGTTTCGATCGTTTCGACGGGCGGCTGCATGAGTGTGAGATCCGAGAGGGCGGAGCGGGATCGCGCTTCGACCCCGGTCGCTACGTCGTCCCATTCGATGTCCGTCGTGAATCCTGCGATCGAGGCGATCCATGGCCTCGAGTTCTCGTTCTACGATGTCGATCGGGCGGAGATCGTTCGCGTGACGGGCCCGTATCGCCTCGTCGCATGGCATGCCGACCGGATCGATCTCGTCGCCTCGATCGGCTCGCACCCGGGGCGTGCAAAGCTCGTCGTGCTCGAACGGAACGGCGAGCTGTGGGTGCGGGTCTCGGTCGTCGAGCGGGAGTACTTGACCCGCGTCCACTGAGTTCCGGACGGACCGTCGATTCGTGCCGGCCCGAAGGGATACCAGTCGCCGTCTAGACGCGTCCCTTGGCGAATCGGTCGATCTCGCGCAGGACCGATTTCATGCCGATTCGCTCCGCCAGCACGCGAGCATCGTCGAGGAGCGCCTCCGCGCGTTCACGCTGGCCGGCTCGAAGCAACAGGGGTGCGAGGTCGCACTCGATTCGTGCGAGTGAAGGCGCTGCTCCGAGTGCGCGCGTCGCACTCCGTGCCTCCTCGAGGTGGGCGATCGCCTCGTCGCGCTCACCGCGGCTCGCTCTCAGCACACCGATCGCGTAATGGAGCGGCCCGCCGTACGTGATCGGGATCGGCATCAAGCCATGTTGGTCCGGCGCCGTCTCGAGCGCTTCGAGTAGCGGTCGGACGTAAAGGTCGGACTCGACGTCCGCGCACAGATGCGCGAGCTCGACGATCGTGCCGCTCCAGCTGATGTCGCGCGCGACCGCCGAGACGCCTCCGGCGAGCGCTTCGTCCAGGAGCGTTCGCGCCCGATCGAGCTGCCCCAGCTCCGCTTCGGCGCGTCCGACGACCGCCTGTGTCCAGTGGGTCGCGCCGAGTCGATTTCGGGTCAGCGCCTTCGCCAGGCGCTCGACGATTCGTTCCGGCTGACCGCGATCCCGCTCGATCAGCGTGAGCTGCGCGGTCCAACAGACGCGTGCGAAGGGGTGGCCGATTCGGCGTCCTCGGGCGAGCGCTTCGTCTGCCCGTGCCTCGGCCTCGTCGAGATTGCCTTCGAGAAGACTCAGGCCGGCATCCCAGACCGACAGATGCCATCGCATGTTGGGCGACGCGTTCGCGCCCGCCAGCTCGCTCGCGCGCTCCCGCAGCGCCAGAGCACGCTCCCGATCCCCCGACTGCAGCGCGTCACAGGCGACGTCGAGCACTGCGATCACGGCCGAGTCGCGATCGGTGCAATCCGGGGCGACGTCGATGATCGAGTCGACGAGTGTCCGACGTTCCTCGAGGCCGTCGGGGCCGGCGATCAGGTGGTGGAGCACGTAGAGCGCCTCCTCGAGGGCCTCTGGATTCCCGCTCTTTCGTGCCAGCTCGACCGCACGCCGGCCGGCGGGCTCCGCGATCGAACGATCCTTCACGTTCAGGTGGGCCAGACGCGTCGTGAGCCGAGCGAGGGAAACGAGATCGGTCTCGTCGGCACGCGAGATCGCTTCGTCGATCAGCTCCGGCGCCTCGTCGCTTGCTGCCGACCATTCGCCGATATCGCAGAAGCCGATCGTCGCGTTGGCGAACCCGCGGGAATCGCCGAGCTCGCGCGCCTGCTCGGCGGCACTCGCGAACGCCGCGAGTCGAGACGCGCGATCGCCCGAGAAGCGATGGGCGGTACCGAGCGAGAGCAGGATCTCTAGGCGGGCGTTGGCATCGACGGGATCGCAATGCCGGAGGGCGTCGAGGGCCTGCGTGTAGTGGACGGCGGCCTCTTCGAAGGCGTAGAGGCGTTCGGCTTCGGCGGCGGCACGGCGCGCGAACTCGACGGCGCGCTCCGGATCACCGACGGCGATCGCGAGATGGTGATGATGGGCCAGGTCCGAGAGCAGGGGTGTGAGTGCGTCCGCGTACTGATGCTCGAGCCGCCGTGCGGCCGCGAGATGGTGGCGAGCGCGCCTGCCCGTCGCGAGGTCCTCGTAGATCGTCTCCTGGAAGAGTGCATGGCTGAATCGATAGGCACCGGCGCCGTCCGGCGATTCCTCGAGCACGCCTGCCGCGACCGCCTCGTCACAGCGATCCAGCACCTCGAGTCGTTCCCGTTCGGCGACGGCCGCGAGCAGCGTGAGCGTGAACTCTCGACCGAGCACGGCAGCGATCGCCAGCATCTCGGCACATTCGGGCGTCAATCCCTCGAGCGAGCGACGAATCAAGTCACGTGCGCGAGGGGGGAGTGGAACACCCTGTCGCGCAATGCGTTCTGGATGGGCGAGATCCCCCCGTTCGTCGAGCAGGCGGGTCGCTTCGATCACATAGAGCGGCACGCCCTCCGTACGTGCATAGAGCTCCGATATCAGATCCGTTGGTGCCGGTCGTCCGATCACCTGGCTCAAGTACTCGCCGACCTCGCCGCGTGACAGACTCTGGAGGGCGACGTCCGTGCAATCCGATCGTCGCCTCAGCGTTGCAAGCGCCCGATCGACCGGGTGATCGGGCGGGCGCGGCTCGTCTCGGATCGTCGCCACGAGCATGAGTGGGACCTCGGCCCCTTCGGATGCGACATGCTCGAGGAGCCGCAGTGACGGCGACCCCGCCCAGTGCAGATCCTCGAGAAAGACGACGAGCGGCCGTCGGCGCGCGCAGGCGAAGAGTACGCGCCCGGCGGCCTCGAAGAACAGGAAGCGGCGTTGGTCGGCCGGTAGCGCAGCTTCCGCGGGTGGCTGCTTCTCTCCGATCGATTCGATGAATTCGGGCGCATACTGGGCGAGGGCAGGCTCGAGCTCGCGTACGACCTGGCGCTCGATCAATCTCGTGATCTCGGCACGGTAATCGTCGTGCTCGACGAGGCGTTTCAGGATCTGGGCCCAGAGCCAGAACGCCGGCGCGCCGTCGCTCGCGCGGCAACGGCCGACGATCGTCGTGAATCCCTCGCGTTCCGCCTCGCCGGCGAAGTGCTCGACGATGCGTGTCTTGCCGATTCCCGGTGGTCCTGCGACGAGGGCGATCGAGCTGTGCCCGCTCCGCGCCCGTACGAGCGATGCGGCGAGCGCATCGAGGGCCGATCGTCGCCCGACGAGCTCCTCTCGCGTCGATCGCAGCGGGGATGCCGCTCGGACGGCGGCGCCTTTCTCGCGTTCATCGATTCGATCGGCATCGGCTCGACCCCTTCGCCTCGGCACGTCGTGCGCGTCGACCTCGACTGACGGCGAGCCCCGTGCGTCGGGTATCGAGGACGGGGCGTCAGCGCCGGTCGTCTCGAGCCCCTTGTTCACTCGCTGCGGCCCCTGGGCTTCGGGGTCGACGGAGGTGACCTCGCCGGTAAATCGGTAGCCGCGACGCGGAATGCTTCGAATCAGGGAGCCCCGACCCGTGTCGTCGATCGCGCGGCGCGCGTGGCTGACGGCACGGTTGAGCGATGCGGGTGAAACGACGGCGTCGGGCCAGAGAGTCGCGAAGAGCTCTTCGCTCGGAACGACACGTTCGCGCTCGCGCACGAGAAGCGAGAGGAGGGCGAGCGGCTTCGGCTGGATCGAGACGGGCACACCCGCTCGGCGCAGCTCGCCAGTGCGCTCGTCGAGCTCGAAGATGCCGAACCGAAACACCATGGCGATCGCCTAACTCGCCGACGAATATCAGCAATTCGGAATCTACGCAATGGTTCGGAACTGGTTCGGAATCGGTCAGGTTGCAATCGATCGGGGCGCCGATCCTCGCTCCCACGACGTCGTCCCCCGCCGTATCGCGGTCGGGCGTCGCCGCGATCCATACCCGCGGAATCGGCAGGAGCTGCCGGAAAGGAAGTAGCAATCATGGAACGAAACGAATCAGCCGCGAGCGAAGCAATCGATGCCTTCGCGGAACGAGTGCTCGAAATGATCAATGGCGGTGCACTCGCGATGATGACGTCGATCGGCCATCGAACCGGACTCTTCGACGTGATGTCCGAGCTCGATTTCGCGACGAGCAAAGAGATCGCAAGCCGCGCAGGGCTCGACGAACGCTACGTGCGGGAATGGCTGGGTGCGATGGTGACGGGCGACGTCGTCGAATACGATCCGGCCGGCGCCGCGTATTCCCTCCCGCCCGCACACGCGGCGGTCCTGACGCGGGAGGCACGACCCGGAAATCTGGCCGCCACCTGTCAGTGGATTCCCGTGCTCGGATCCGTAGAAGACGAGATCATCGAGTGCTTCGAGCGCGGAGGTGGCGTGCCATATGCTTCGTACGAGCGCTTTCACAAGGTGATGGCGGAAGAGAGCGACCAGACGGTCGTCGCGGCACTCGTCGACCAGATCCTCCCTTCCGTTCCGGGACTGGTCGCCGATCTCGAGCGTGGCATCGACGTGATGGACGTCGGCTGCGGCAGCGGCCGTGCGATCAATCTGCTGGCATCGATCTGCCCGAAGAGTCGCTTCGTCGGGGTCGACTTCTCGGCCGAAGGGATCTCGTCGGCACGCCGGGAAGCGGACGAGCGCGGCCTGCGCAACGTCCGATTCGAGGAGCGCGATGTCGCGGAGATCGTCGATCGCGACGCCTTCGATCTCGTGACGGCTTTCGACGCGATTCACGATCAGGCACAGCCCGCTCGCGTATTGGCGGCGATCGCTCGGGCGTTGCGGCCGACCGGTGTCTTCCTGATGCAGGAGATCGGCGGCACCAGTCGGGTCGACGAGGATCGCGCCCATCCGCTGGCTCCGTTTCTGTACACGATCTCCTGTATGCATTGCATGACGGTGTCGCTCGAGAGAGGTGGCGCGGGGCTGGGAGCGATGTGGGGCGAGCGTGTCGCGACGCGCATGCTCTCCGAAGCCGGATTCGGGCGCGTCGACGTGCAGATGCTTCCGCACGACATCATCAACCGCTATTTCGTCGCACGAAAATAGCCTCGCGAGGAAGCACGCCGACCTCCTGGTTTGCAACTTGCGGAGGGAAGATAGACTGCAAAGGCTGGCGAATCGCAGGAGGCCGGAGCGATGGAGACGAGGGACGGAGCGAGGCGCGTGGCCGGCGTCGGAGCAGGGCCGCGTCTCGAATACAGCAATCTGCTCGATCGTCTCCACGTGTCGAGCTTCGTCCTCCTGATCTGCGCGACGCTCGCGCTCGCTTGCAGGAGCACTGCGCCCCGACTCGACTATGCGCAGCTCGAGAGCGACGCGATGCAGCGGCCGATGGACTATGGCTACTACCTGCCGCCGGGGCAGACCGAGGCATCGCTTCCGGCGGGTCTCCCACTCGTCGTCTTCCTGCACGGTGGTGGCGACGAGCCCGAGACACTCGACGAGCATGGCGTCGGCGCCGTATTCGACCAGGCGATCGAGGCGGGCCGACTGCCGCCCTTCGTGATGATCGTGCCGCAAGGCGATCTCGGATTCTGGACGAATTGGTACGACGGGAGTCGCCGCTACGAAGACTGGATTCTCGACGAGCTGCTGCCGCGCGCGCAGGCACGCTTTCGGACGACGAGCTGTCCGCGCGGATGCCATGTGATGGGAATCTCGATGGGCGGATTCGGTGCGATTCGTTTCGTGCTGCACGAGCCGGGTCTGTTCGCGAGCGTGACCTCGATCAGCGGACCCGTATTCGATACCGACGCGATGGTCTCCTTCGGTGAGAATTTCTGGGCGCGCACCTTCATGCGCGTAGAGGACATCTTCGGCCCGGTCGACGATCTCGCGCGGCTCGCCCGGGAAGACGTCTATCAGGTCTGGCGCCGACCGAGCGACCTGAACGGGACGCGGCTCGCGCTCGCCTGGGGTGACGAGGAACGCGGCGGTATCGCCGAATCCAATGAACGCTTCTCACGCCATCTGACGGAGCGCGGCATCCCGCACGCGCGAGACGTCTACGCCGGCGGTCACGACTGGCGGTCGTGGAAGCCCGTGTTCGTGCGC
Organism: Myxococcota bacterium; assembly: GCA_965223565.1. Classification (GTDB taxonomy): domain Bacteria; phylum Myxococcota_A; class UBA9160; order UBA9160; family UBA4427; genus UBA4427. Next base: position 1,408,788 of record CBDCWV010000018.1, read on the forward strand.
GGGCTCGAACGGGTCCTGTCGAATACTGTGACCGGGTCGGTCGCACGCCCCCTCTCGCGAGAGTCCGGCGCCGACTGAGTGGCCGGACGACGCACCAGCCGGGATACTCGGTCCGGGGCGCGTCGCGTGAGGGGTGTGTGAGGGGATCGATCGGCCGAAAGCTCGGGTTCGTGGCGCTCGTCTACGTGATCGAGGGCTTCCCGATGGGCGTCTTTGCGGATGTCTGGCCGGTCTATTTTCGTCGTCAGGGCGTCACGCTGGCGGAGCTGGGGCTGCTCGGCAGCCTCTCCCTCGCCTGGTCGGCCAAGGTTCTCTGGTCGCCGCTCGTCGACCGGTTCGGCGAGCGCCAGCATTGGATCGCGGGCTCGCTAGCGGCGATGGCCCTTTCGCTCGCTGCGCTCGCCGTTCTGCCGGCCAGCGACATCACGCCCGTGATATGGACTCTGCTCGCGCTCTACTGTGTCGCATCGGCGACCCAGGACATCGCGATCGACGCCTACACGATCGGCCTGGTCGATCGTGGCGAAGAGGGACCCGTCAATTCGATCCGCGTCGGTGCCTATCGCGTGGGTCTGATTGCGGCCGGCGGCGGTCTGCTCTTCCTGCCGCGTTGGATCGATTGGTCGGGCACGTTCGCCGTCGCGAGCGGTTTGACGCTTGCGATGGCCCTCTCTCTCGTCGCGACCCCGCGTGTCGCAGTTCCGATCGAGAGCCGACGCGAAACGCGAGCCGCGCTCGGGCGCTGGCTCGCACGTCCATTCGTCGTGAGTGTCTTCCTCTTCGTTCTGCTCTACCGCGTCGGAGATCGTGCGATGGGGCCGATGGTGAAGCCCTTCTGGGTCGATCGGGGCTTCGCGGACGAGGAGATCGCGATGGTCTCGACGACGCTCGGTGCGCTCGCGACCGTGATCGGGGCCGTCGTGGGCGGCGGCTTCGTGCGTCGATACGGAATCGCGACGGCACTCTGGGGGCTGGGCTTCGCCGCACTTGCTTCGAATCTCGCCTATGCCCTCGCGGCGGGCTCGAGTGCTGCAAGTCCGATCCCGATCTATGCGGCGTCGCTCGTCGAATCGTTCTGCGGCGGACTCGCCACCGCCGCCTTCCTCTCCTATCTGATGCATATCTGCGAGAAGCAGCATGCCGCCGTGCAATACGCATTGCTGACGGCAATCTACGCCCTGGCCGGCTCGGCCGTTGCAGTCCCCTCCGGTTGGCTCACCGAGCGCATGGACTACCCGGCCTACTTCGCTCTCACGGCGGCGTTCGCGCTACCCGCGTTCTTCTTCTTGCCGGGCGCGGCGCGCTGGATCGACGAGCCGAGTGTTCGTGCCACCTGATACGCCGACGTTCCACCCACGTCGTCCGCAGGCCGGAACGAGACCTTCGAGACCGCGGCTCTCCCCGCCATGCCGGGCGCATCTGCTCTAACATCCCCAGGCCGAGGCGCCGCTGCCGACTCCCTCCGCGACCTTCGGGCAGTCGTCGGCAGGGGCGAATGATTGGAGGCCGCAAGCGATGGGATTCGAAATCGAAGGGGCGCTCGTCCTGATCACGGGCGGGAATACCGGGATCGGAAAAGCGACGGCAGTCGCGCTCGCGCGAAAGGGAGCTCGAGTCGTCATCGCCTCGCGCGATCCGGAACGCGGCAAGCGAGCGCTCGAGGACATCCAACGCGATTCGGGTCGGAACGATGTCGAATCGATCGCGCTCGATCTCGCCCGGCTCGCCTCAGTACGTCGGTGTGCCGAGGAATTCACGGAGCGATTCGATCGACTGAACGTGCTGATCAACAACGCCGGTGTCGCGCTCACACGGGGTGTCCGCCAGGTCACGCACGACGGCCTCGAGATGCAATTCGGTGTCAACCACGTCGGCCATTTCCTGCTCACCGATCTGCTTCTCCCCCTGATTCGCAAGAGTACGCCCGCGCGCATCGTGAATCTGACGTCGGCGGGATACCTGATGGCGCCCGACGGCCTCGACTTCGACGACCTGCAGACGACGAAGAACTACAAGGGCTTCGTCTGCTATGGCCACTCGAAGCTCGCCAACATCTATTTCACGACCGAGCTCGCGCGACGACTCGAGGGCGAGGAGATCACCGTGAACGCGGTCCATCCCGGGTACGTGGATACGGAGCTCGGACACCTGCGACCGGAAGACAAGGCTCGCTTCGTGCGAAGCGAGCCGAAGGGCGCGGCCAAGCGGGGATCGCAAGGCGGATCGGGTGGGAGCGACGGTGGCGGTCCGGATCTCTCGTCACTCGGCGAGCCGCTCACACCGGAAGCGGGTGCTGCGACGACGATCGTCGTGGCCGCCTCGCCCGAAGTCGACGGGATCAGCGGTCGTTATTTCGCCGACGGCGAGGTCGCCGAGCTGACGGCCGTCGCTGCCGATCCCGCACCCGCCGCGAGGCTCTGGCGGGAGACCGAGGCCCTGCTCGTAGAATTGGGCGCGCACGAGGCGCGCGCGTGATCGCCTGCGACGATCGCTAGCAATCGAGCGACGAAGTGGCGCGGGGCTACGCGCTCGATCGGGCCGCCTCGTTCCAGCCGGCGATCAAGGCGGCGCTCTCGTGAATCGCACCCTCTCGCACGGCATCGGCCAGTGGAAAGGGCTCGGGTCCCGCGGCCGCGACGTCGCGCCAGGACTTCGTCAGCGTCGTCCCACCGTCGTCGCGGGCCTCGAGCGCCCAGTCTTCGAACATCGTAAACGCCGAGCCCGCTTCGATCCGCTCGCGCGTGTACGGCGCCTCGAGACCGAATGCGGTCGTCACCTTGACCACGACGAGTGAGTCGGTCGAGTCCTCTTCGACGAGCTCGAGCATCGACGTCGCCATCTCGCCGCGGCAGAAGATGGCACGACCCGGCTCGAGAACACCGCCCTCCACGGGTTGCGGGAAATAGTCCAGGATCCGATCGGGCGTGAGGATGAATGCGCGTACCTGCTCGGGACTGGCCTCTAGCTCCATCACCTCGGTGTGGACGATCGTATCGCTCGCGCTCATCGAATCTCCCTCTACTCCGCTCGCCTCGCCTCGCATGCCGTTCCGGCCTCACGCCACTGCCCTCGCCGAGCGGCGTGCCACGATAGGTGACCCGCCTCGGACTCGCGACACCGGACGAGCGACGTGGCGCCTCGTGTCGTTCCGAAGGCCGAGGCGGATCGGAGCCCGTGACGCTGGCCTCGAAAGCGAACGCCGCATGCCGCATCATGGCAGTCGGCATGGCGTGCGGGAGTGGCGTCGCCGATTCGACCGCGAACGGGAGGTCTGGTTGGATGCGAATCGCGCAAGCTTCGATTTGGCGGGATCGTCCCTTCGGCCCAGAGTCCTTCCATCTCGAAGGCCGGGTTGCCGTCGTGACGGGTGCGGCTCGTGGCCTCGGCCGCGCGACGGCCCTGGCGCTCGCGCGTTTCGGTAGTGACGTCGCGATCTGCGATCGGGACGAGGAGGGGCTGGCAGACTGCCGGAACGAGATCGAAGCGCTCGGCAGACAATGTGCGATCGATGTACTCGACGTGCGTGAAGAGGATGCCGTCCAGGCCTTTGCCGAGCTCGTCGTCGATCGACTCGGCCGCGTCGATATCCTCGTGAACAATGCGGGGGGTGGGTTCTGGTCTCCCTTTCTCGACGTGAACGCCAAGGGCGAATCGGCCTTGATCCGCGAGAATTTCGGCTCCGTCACGGCTTGCATCCGTCAGTTCGTTCCGCGCATGAACGAGAATGCGTCGATCGTCAATATCACGTCGATCGAAGCGCATCGTGCCGGTCCCGGCTTCGCGATCTACTCCGCGATGAAGGCCGCCGTCGCGAATCTGACGAAGAGTCTGTCGATGGAGCTGGCGTCGCGTCGTATTCGGATCAACTGCGTGGCGCCCGACGTGATCCGGACGCCGGGTGACGAGGTTCTGGCCGGTGATGCGGATCCGATGCTGGCGGGCGTTCGAGAGGCGAGCTGGCCCGAGGCGGGCCACCCGGACGATTGCGCGGCGGCAGTCGTCTTTCTCGCCGGTGACGCCGCGCGCTTCGTGACTGGCTCGACCCTGCATCTGGATGGGGGAAACTGGGCGGCAGGTGGCTGGAAGGTCCGCGACGACAGTCGCTTCGGCCTCTGAGAGATGGACCGGTTTCGATAGGCCAGAAGGGGGGGACGATGATCGACCAAGCCGCGCAATGGGATCGCGTCGTCGACGTCGCAATCGTCGGATCCGGAGCCGCTGCTCTCACGGCGGCGATCCTGGCGCACGACGGTGGTGCCGAAGTACTGATCGTCGAGCGCGCGGGTCTGGTCGGCGGAACGTCGGCCGTCTCGGGCGGTGTCATGTGGCTCCCCCGCAATCAGCATATGGCGAGCGTCGGTATCGAGGACTCACGAGAGGACGCGATCGCCTACATCTCTCGCCTGGCGGCGGGGCAAGACTACGATCCCGCGCAGGTCGAAGCCTGGGTGGACGCGGCGCCGGAGGCGCTCGCCTATCTCGAGGCGAACACGCCACTGCGCATGCAGGCCGTACCCGGCTTCCCCGACTACTACCACCCCTTCGAGATTCCCGGCAGACGGCCAGGCGGGCGCTCCGTCGAGCCCGTGCCCTATCCGACCCGCGAGGCGCTGGGCGATTGGCGAGCCAGGGTCGCGAATCGCATCGCCGATCCGAATCTCGGCGGATCTTCGACGCTCGCAGAAGATCTGTCGGGGCGCGCGGCTGAGATCACGGAGACTCTGGCGGAACGCGCCAAGCGAGACATCCGTACGAAGGGTCCGGCTCTGGTGGCCCGGCTCTTTCGCGGCGTTCTCGATCGCGGGATCGACGTCCTGCTCGAGACTCGGGCCCGCGAGCTGGTGCTCGCGCGACGGGTTGGTCGGGGCCAGAGCGATGCCGAGAACGACCCAGATCGGGGAAGCGGGATTCCGGAGTCAGCCCGAAACGAGGTCGTCGGCGTCCGCTGTGAGGTCGCGGGCGCGGGATCGAGCCGCACCTTCGGGGCGCGTCAGGGGGTCGTGCTCGCGTGTGGCGGCTTCGAGTGGAATCGCGACTTCGTTCGCAGCTTCATCGGCTACGAATTGCAGCCTCTCTCGCCGCCCAACAACGAGGGAGACGGGCTCTCGATGGCGATGCAGGCGGGTGCAGCGCTCGGCAACATGAATTCGTATTGGGGCCAGCCCGCCATGCTCGAGCCGGGAATCGAGCGCGACGGTGAGCTCGTCCCCCAATTCGAGAGTGGCCGCGGCGAGCCCGGATCGATCATCGTCAACCAGGCGGGTCATCGCTTCGCGAACGAGTCGCTCCCCTACAACGATTTTCCGAAGACTTTCGGCCGTTTCGACCCGACGACCCAGAGCTATCCGAATCGAGCGCCCGCGTGGCTGATCTTCGATCAGGGTGTCAAGTCGACGACACCCATCCTGTCGGTCGGGCCCGAAGATCCGGCACCCGATTGGATGCCGACGAGTGACGACATCCGCGATCTGGCGCGCAAGATCGGGATCGACGCGGATCGGCTCGAGTCGACGGTCGCGCGCTTCAACGACCACGCCGCCCGACGACAGGATCCCGATTTCGATCGCCATCGCGTCGGCATCATGGCGCCCGGTCGCCTGCGACCGATCGATCGAGCTCCGTACTACGCGGTTCGGATCTATCCGGGCGCACTCGGTACGAATGGCGGACCCCGCCTCGATCCGAACGGCCGTGTGCGTCGCTCCAGTGGAGGTGTGGTGCCGGGGCTCTATGCGGCGGGCAATACCGCGGCTGGCACGTTCGGCGGTGCCTACCCGAGTGGTGGCGGGACGCTCGGTAACGGTGTCGTCTTTGGCTATCTCGCAGGCAGACATGTCGCGTCGCGCGCGCGGCGAAAGCTCTGAAACGGCAGCCTGCAAGAACGGCCGAGTCAGGTGCTGCGCCCGCCTTCGTCGAGGCGTACCTGCAATTCGAATTGTTGTCCGCCACAGAGCAGGCCGACCGCGAGCAGGTCCGTGTACACGAAAGCCTGCACGACACGATCGTCGACGGATCCGGGCTTTCCCGGCAGGAAGACGTCCGAGAGGGTGACGCGCTCGGCGAGCTCCGCGTCGCCTTCGAGGCGTGCGACGGTCCGGGTGACCGCTTCCGTATTCGGGTAGGCGATTCCGACATGCGTCATGGCCTGCGGACGATCGGCGTAGGCCCGCTTCAGCGCGCCGAGTCGCTCCGCAATCGCAGGCTCGGATTCGATCGTCGATCGGACCGCCGATTCGAACGCCCATTGCTCGGGACTCGCTTCGGAGGCGTAGACGACATTGTCGATCAGGTCGTCGTCGTCGGGGTCGAGAAAGACGATCAGATAGGGACCGGCGGCGGGGCCCAGGTCGTCGGGCAGGGGGTCGGTCTGCGGGTCGAGAACACGGAAGCCCAACGCCTCGAGAAAACGCCGGACGAGCAGACGCTCGCCGGGGGCGTAGACGAATTCGACGTGGTTGAGCATGCGGGCGTTCGTCTGCGCGATCGGGCGGATCGTCATGCCGGTGGCGCTCCTCTCCTTCGATGTGTGTACGCGGACGGCGTGCCGCGTCGCTCTACGCGCCGGCCGGGCTTCCGGGCGGCTCGATCGGCGGCTTGCCCGGTGGCGACAATGGGTCGGGCGGTCCCGGATCGGGTGCGCCGTCCGGGAGCTTCCCGTCGACGTCGACGAAACCGTAATCCTCGGCCAGCTGCCTGGTCGTAAAGGCGCGTCCCGATCTCTCGAGGACGTTCGGATCCGCCAGCAACGCGGCTACCGCGCGACCCGAGAATCGCGGACTCTCGGCGCCGTCGAGCTCGAGATTCCACTCCTCGGGATCGAGCGCGAGCATGCGTTCGGTCGTCACGAACGAGGGCCAGATCGTGACGGTTGCGACGCCATGCGGGCGTAGCTCGTGCCCGCAGTCCCGGGCCGTTCGATCGAGGGCCGCTTTCGCGGCTCCGTAGGCCGGATGCAGGGTGTAGAAGCGCGCGCCTTCCGAGCTGATATTGGCGATCAGGCCGCGACCCTGCTCGATCATGATCGGCGCGGCGAGCCAGGTTCCCACGTAGGCGGAGCGCGCGCCGACCTGATGCATGTCGTCCCAGCAGTCGAGCTCCGACTCCCAAAAGGGTGCGTTCGGATCCATGTCGTCCGGAATCAGGAACGCGTTGTTCACGAGCAGGTCGAGACGACCCGCATCCTTGTGAGCGCGTTCGAATACGTGACGCACCTGATCGTCGTCACGATGGTCGCAGACGATCCCTTCCACACGCCCGCCCAGCTCGGCCGCCTCTTCGATCGTCGACTCGAGGCTGCCTGGCCATTGGCTGTCGCCCTCGTGTTGGGTGCGACCCGTGATGAAGACGGTCGCGCCCTGTGCCGCGAGCTCGACGGCGCAGCCCCGCCCGACGCCGCGGGTCGCGCCGGTCACGATCGCCGTCATGCCGTCGAGTGGCTTCATCAAGGATCAGGCTAGCGAATCGGCTCGAACGCGTACGGTGCCTAGAGGGCATCTCATAAACCCCGACCGAGCGAGGTGCGCGAATTCGGCCCGAGCTCAAGGCGCGAAATCGCAGGCGTAGCCGTCGCTACTTCAAGATTTCGCAACACAGAGATCGGGTCGAAGGCGCGTGCATCGCGACCGAGGGGTTTATGAGATGGCCTCTAGACGACGAATTCCGAGAGCCAGCGTTCGAGGGAGACGTGAAAGCCGGAGGCGTTCTTGTGTCCGCCGCCGCCGAATTCGAGCGCGATCCGTGAAACGTCGAGGTCGCCGATCGAGTAGAGGGTCGCAAAGACCTCCGTGCCCTCGACGCGATAGACGAGTCCCCAGGGCTCGCCGAATCTCGCGCGGGCCGCCAGCTCGTGTCCGATCTGACTGCGATTGCTCGACGCGTTCACGGCCTCGATCCGGCGGCTGCCGATCGCGACGGGTTGCGCGTGCTCGAGGCGCCGTTCGACCTCGATCCGATTGGCGCGCAGGATCGGTCTGCCCTCGCGTGCGAGCTCCTCGATCGGCTTCTCGGCCAGGCGATTCCAGACCGAAAACTCGCGCGGGTAGGACGCGAGTGCGGCATTGATCGCATCCGAGTCCGGTAGCTCCCAGTTCCATAGATCCTGGTCTTCGACGTACCGGAGGAGGTCGGGAACCGGCTCGTCGGGATGGAAATAGCGCCATGCGAGGACGGCGCCCGAATGTTGCAGATCGAAATGGAGCTCGTGGCCGTCGGCTTCGATTCGATTGACGAGGGCCGAGTCGCTCGCGAGTCGGTCGCGAGCCGTCACGTGATGGTCGAGCACGATCAGCTGGGCGGCGTGCTCGGCCAGCTCGAGCAGCTCCTCTCGCGCGGGTGCGATGTCGACGAAGGCGACGATCGCGTCTTCGCAGTCCGCGAGGCGGACGCGGTCGTCATGGCTGCGTGCCACGTACCAGGCGTCCTCGCCCCAGGCCTGACGAACCGACCAGGCAGCACCGAAGCCATCGGGGCAGCCGGCGTGATAGAAACAGCGTTTTCTCACGACGTTACGATTCCATGCCCCGCCGCATTGTTCGGGGGCGGGCTCCATCGACGGAGGGTAGCCGGCCCGGACCGCGAGACTGTAGCGGTCGTAGCGCGCACGGCCGGCGAGCCCCACGATCCCCGAGTGAGAACACGAGACACCGGGTTTCCAGGGCTTGAACGGATGACGCCGGGGCGAACCTTAGGGTAGTTTCCCGCCTTCCTCGGAGACGCCGATGTTCCATCCCTCTGAACGGATCGCGCTCGCCGCGTTCGACCGGCCGGCGTCGCCCACCGATTGGCTCCGGGTCGTCGACGGACTGCACGCCGAGCCTGGCTTCTGGTGGCTCGACAGCGCACTGGAGGCGGGCCGGCTCGGCCGTCACTCCTTCGCGGGCGCCGACCCCTATCTCACCTGTGTCGCGCGGGGCCGCGACGTCGAAATCGAGGTTCTTCGTTCGGTGCGTACGGGTCTTATGCCCGGTGTTCACCCGCTCGAGGCCGACCCCGTCGATTGCGCCCGCGCGCTGCTGCCGCGGACGGACTCGCTGGCCTACTCCACACGAACCTCCACGCGCACGGGTGACGCGCGTTGGCACGAGATGGCCGGACGTTCGGCCGGTCGCGAGCTTCCGTTTCTGGGGGGTGCCGTCGGCTATCTCGGATACGAGCTAGCCAACGTGATCGAGGAGCGGATCCATCTCGAGAAGCCGCGCGACCCGGACCTGCCGGACATGGCACTCGCCTTCATCGACCACGTGCTCGCCTACGATCATCAAGCGGGGCGACTCTGGGTGATCGGCCTGGGGTTCGGCGATGGCCGGCGGGCGGCGGGCCACGACGCCCCGCGCGAGACGGCGGTCGCCCGGTCCCGCCATGTCGTCGACGCGCGGGCAGCGCGAGTCGAGTGGATCCTGGCCGAGGGTCCGCCCGTCGCGGAAGCGGCCGCCTCGCCATCGACCGCGCGCGCGGCCGCGCCTGCTTCGCAGCCGAGGGCGATGGCGTTGAAGTCGACGGTCGATGCGAGCGAATACGCGAAGGCCGTCGACTCCGTATTGCAGGAGATCGGCGCCGGAAACGTCTACCAGGCGAATTTCAGCCAGCGCCTCTCGGTCGAGGCGCCGATCGAGCCGTGGGCGCTCTACCGGTCGCTCCGCGTGAACAATCCGGCACCCTTCGCCGCCTACCTCTCGCTCCCGAATGCGGCGATCCTGTCGAGCTCGCCCGAACGATTCCTGCGCGTCGACGACCGGCGGCGCGTCGAGAGTCGTCCGATCAAGGGGACGCGACCGCGTGGCGACGATGCCTTGTCGGACGAGCGGCTGGCGCACGAGCTCGCACACAGCACCAAGGATCGGGCCGAGAACCTGATGATCGTCGATCTGGTTCGAAACGATCTCGGACGGGTCTGCGCGACGGGCTCGATCGACGTGCCGGAGCTGATGAAGGTCGAGCCCTATGCGGCGGTCTTCCAGCTGGTCTCGACCGTGACGGGTGAGCTCGCGACGGGCCGCGACCAGTTCGATCTCGTGCGCGCGATGTTCCCGCCGGGCTCGATGACGGGAGCGCCGAAGCTCGCATCGATCGAGCTGATCGACCGACTGGAGAGCGTACGACGGGGCGTCTATGCCGGGGCACTCGGGTACTTCGACCTGCGCGGGGGGCTCGACCTCTCGGTCGTGATCCGGACGTTGGTCGTGCAAGACGGCCGCGCTCATCTGCACGTCGGTGGCGGAATCGTCGCGGATTCCCGGCCCGAAGCCGAATACCTCGAGTCGCTCGACAAGGCGCGCGCACCCCTCGCCGCGCTCGAAGAAGCACTCGCCCGCGATCCGTCGCGCTAGGTCCGACGGGATGCCCACGCGCGCGAAACGCATCTACGTCGATGTCGACGACGTCCTGTCGGAGACGATCGAACGGTTGATCGAGCTGCTCGAGGAGACGCACGGACGGCGCGTGGCGCGCGAGGACGTGCGTCAATTCCATCTGGAGCACCCCTTCGGTCTCGACGAATCGGAGATTCGTCGCTTCATGGCGCGCGCTCACGAAGACGACGTGATCGAATCGATCCGTCCCGTCGACGGTGCCGCCCCGGTGCTGGCCGGCTGGAGGCGCACGGGCCACCGGATTCGACTCGTGACCGGAAGGCCGCCGATCACGAACGCCGCCTCGCGAAGGTGGCTCGCGCGCCACGCGATCGCCCACGACACGCTCCACCATCTCGACAAGTGGGCGCGGCCCGATTGGAACGGGGACGGACTTCCGGCGCTCCGCTTCGACGATCTCCCTCGTTACGAGTTCGACCTGGCGGTCGAGGACAGCCTCGAGACCGCCGTGCGGCTCGTCGAGGATTTCGGCATCCGCGTCGCTCTGATGGATCGACCCTGGAATCGCGCCGTCGAGCATCTTTCGGAAGGCACCCGCGCCGGAATCGTGCGATGCGAGAGCTGGTCCGCGGTGGCCGGGCTGCTCGAGGAGGCGTAGTCCGGGACGTCCGTCTCACGGACACGCCTTCGTTCTCCGGTGGTGGCAACGTGATCGACGCCGGCGGGAACGTCTGCGGCACGAGCACGACAGTCCCTGAGCGCGGCGCATCGGAGTCAGCTCTCCGCGCCGCGCACCAGCGTCGCGAGCGCGCTCACGACCGGCGTCTCGACGCCGACGGTCGAGGCGAGTCGTTCGACGGCACCGCAGAGCGCCTCGATTTCGGTCTGCCGACCGGCGCGCAGGTCCTGGAGCATGGATGATTCGTGCGCCGCGGTCGGCGGGATCAGGGTTCGGTGGAACGTGTCGAGATAGGCGTCGGCATCGTTCCAGGCGACCTCGATCCCGGTCGCCGCGAGCACGCGGAAGATCTCCCGGATCACCGCTTCGACGATTGCGCGTGTTCGTGGATCGCGCGTGAGCGCGCCATAGGGCAGCCCGGCAAGGGCACCGAGCGGATTGAGGGCGCAGTTGTAGAGCATCTTGGCCCACAGGACGGCCTGCATGTCGTCGCTCGTCTCGGCTGGAATGCCACCCCGTGTGAGGCGCGATGCGATCGGCGCCAGCAGCGCGCGGCTTTTCCCCGACCCGACCTCCGCGGCGAAGAGCGTGCCAAGGGCGATGGGCGCGGCGTGCGCGGTCACCTCGACCTCGTTCGCCCGGCGGCGATGGAAGCCGGTGATGATGCGGGCGTGGAAGAGTCTGTGCTTCGGCCAGAATGGGAGAAACGGAGCTTCGTTTCCCCAGCCGTTCTGGCAGAGGAGGAGATTCGAATGCCGCGTCAGAAGGGGAGCGAGCGGTGCGAGCTGCCGGGCGACGTCCCCGCTCGCGAAGGCTTTCGTGCAGAGGAGGATCCAGTCCGGTCGTCGCTCGACCAAATCGTCCGGCGCCGAGAGGATCGTGAGCGCATCCGGCGGCACGCTGCGCGGACCGAAGAGGCCGCTTCGACGTAGGCCATGGGTCTCGATCGCGCGGAGTGTCGTCGCGTCACGCCCGAGGACGCCGATGGGCGCGCCGAGCGTACAGGCGAGGCCGAGCCCGACCGCACCCGCGCCCCAGATCACGATCTTCGTCGGCTCGGCTGCGCTCTGGGGCACGATGCTCGTCGATCTCCTCGGTTCGGCTCCGCGAGCCGGCCCGGGCCACGGGTTTCGAGTCTGGGGCTTTGGATCGCAGGCAGACTAAGATAGGGCGCGAGGAGGCGTCGAGATGCCGGATTCCCCCCCAGACGAGGCCCAGCTCGATTCGAGCGGGGGCCCGCCGAAGATGGATTACGCCCGGGCGGTCGCCGCCCTCACGGGACCCGGAAGTCCCTTCGAGCTCGTGACCGAGAAGGTGAACGGGCTCGAGATGCCCGTCTTCAAGAATCGCTTTCGATCCCTGCGCGAGGTGCTCGAGAAATCGGTCGAGTTCGGAGATGCAGAGCTCGCGGTCTGGGATACGGGTGAGCGCTGGAGCTTCGCCGAGCACGAGCGGCTGGTCGCTTCGGTCGCGGCAGGCCTGCGCGAGCGAAACGGCGTAGAGAAGGGCAGTCGCGTCGCGATCCTGGCCGCGAATCGTCCGGAGTGGATCCTCACAGCCTGGGGCACGCTCGCACTGGGTGGCGTCGTCGTCGCGATGAACGGCTGGTGGCAGGCGGACGAGATCGAGTACGGGCTCGAGCTTGCGGAGCCCCAGCTACTCTTCGGCGACACGGCCCGTCTGGCCCGCGTCGCGGATCGTGACCTCGGGCTACCGACCGTCGAGTTCGATTCGGGATTCGATGCCTACGTGCGACACGACCGCACTGCCCGACTCCCCGATACGCCGATCGGCGAGGACGACCTGGCGGCGATCATGTTCACGAGCGGGACGACCGGACGGCCGAAGGGGGCGATGATCTCGCATCGTAACTTCATCGCCTTTCTCCAGATGAACTTCTGCAACGGCGGCCTTCGCCATCTGCTGAATCCGCCGTCGCCCGAGGCGCCCGCTTCGCCGCCGCTCGTGTCGATCAACTCGAATCCGCTCTTTCACGTCTCGGGCTTCCAGTCGGGTGCGCTGCTCGGCCCGGCGACCGGCACCAAGACCGTCTGGACGACCGGACGCTTCGATCCGAAGAAGGTCATGCGGCTCACGCTCGAGGAGGGCGTGACGCGTTGGGGCGGGATCACGACCCAGCTCTGGCGCTTGATCGAAGACCCCGATTTCGAGCCGGATCGCTTCCGGCAGGTGCGGTCGGTCGGCGGTGGCGGCTCGACGTTCTCGCCCGATCTCCAGCGCTCGCTGCGCGAGAAGCTCCCGCAGGCCTGTGGCGAATTCAACGTGGGCTACGGGCTGACCGAATGCGGCGGGCTCTGCTCGATGGCGACGGGGGATCTGCTCGAGCTGCACCCGGATACGGTCGGCCGAACGGTGCCCGGCAACGACGTCGCGATCTTCGACGACGAGGGCAACCGCTTGGGCGACGGGATCGATGGCAATATCTGCGTACGCGGCCCGAACGTGATGCTCGGCTATTGGCGGAATCCGGAGGCGACGCGTGAGGCGTTCTTCGAAGACGGCTGGCTTCGGACCGGAGACATCGGGCAGATGCGCGACGGCCTGCTCTTTCTCGCTTCGCGCAAGCGCGACATGATCATTCGCGGCGGCGAGAACATCTATCCCCTCGAGATCGAGAACCGGATCGATGACCACCCTGACGTCGAGGAGGTCGCCGTCGTCGGTGTCGACCATCGCACGCTCGGCCAGGAGGTGAAGGCGATCGTCGTGCCGAAGCCCGGCCGCTCGATCGACGTCGAGGCCTTGCGGAGCTTCGTCGGAGAGACGCTCGCATACTACAAGGTGCCCACCTACGTCGAGCTGCACGACGAGCCATTGCCGCGCAACGCGACCGGCAAGGTCTTGAAGGCCGTCCTGCTGGGCGAGGCGGAGAACACCTTCGTCGAGGAGTAGCGCCCGCTCTGCGAAGCGCGCGGCGTCCCGCCCGCAATCTTCCGCGGGATCGTCTCGCCGCGGCCGCGGACGAGGCGGACCGGGAGCGCCGACGGATCCGTTATGCTCCAGCGGGCATCGCGCCCGGGCGAGCCTCGTCGTTCGGCGGGCCCGGCTTCCCTGGCCCGTCTGGACGCGAACGCCAGAGTTTCCACCTCTACGGAGTCCCTCGAATGTCCTCGACCCCTCCTTCGTCGTCTTCGAACGGCCCGCTCGCGGGCATCCAGGTCCTCGAGATCGCCGGAATCGGCCCCGGTCCCTTCTGCGGCATGATGCTCGCGGATATGGGTGCGGACGTGGTCCGGGTCGACCGCGCCGGCTCGGTCGGGGCGCGCGATCCCGGGGCGCCTTCCCTCGACGTGTTGGCGCGTGGGCGCCGCAGCGTCGGCATCGATCTGAAGCAGGCCGAGGGCGTCGAGACGGTGCTGCGCATGGTCGAGCAGGCCGACGTCTTGATCGAGGGATTTCGGCCGGGTGTGATGGAGCGGCTGGGGCTCGGACCCGACGTCTGTCTGGCGCGCAATCCGCGGCTCGTCTTCGGGCGCATGACGGGCTGGGGGCAGGAGGGTCCGATGGCCCACGCTGCGGGCCATGACATCAACTACATCGCGCTCGCAGGCGCACTCGAGCCGATCGGTCGCGCGGGCCAGAATCCGGTTCCACCGCTCAATCTGGTCGGCGACTTCGGAGGTGGGGGAATGCTGTTGGCGTTCGGAATCGTGACGGCGCTCGTCGAGCGCGCGCGATCCGGAGCGGGCCAGGTCGTCGACGCGGCGATGGTCGATGGGGCAGCGACCCTGATGGCGTTCTTTCATGGCATGAAGGCGATGGGAGGCCACGGTCCCGGCGGGCGCGGGACGAATATCCTCGATACCGGCGCGCATTTCTACGACACCTATGAGACGAGCGACGGGAAATACGTCTCGATCGGCTCGATCGAGCCACAATTCTATGCCGAGCTGATCGAAAAGCTCGGGCTGGCAGACGAAGAGCTGCCTCACCAGATGGACAAGTCGGCCTGGCCGGCACTCAAGCAGCGCTTCGAGGCGATCTTCAAGACGCGGTCGCGCGACGAGTGGTGTGAGTTGATGGAAGGCAGCGACGTCTGTTTCGCGCCGGTCCTCTCGATGGACGAAGTCGCGGATCATCCCCACATCAGGTACCGCGACACGTTCGTCGAGTCGCATGGTCTGACGCAGCCGGCTCCGTCGCCACGCTTCAGTCGCACCTCGGCGGCGCTCGCACGGCCGCCCGCACATCCGGGCCAGCACACGGACGAGGTCCTGGCTTCATTCGGCTTCGATACGAATGAGATCGCCAAGCTTCGCGACGCCAAAGCGGTTGCATGACGAGCTCTCTCACCTCGATCCAAGGCTCGCAGGGAACGAATACGATAGAGTCCGCAAGATTCGCCAATCCGGGGGAAACGCCTTGAATCCCAAGCTCGCCATTGCCGCGATCGCCGCGCTGCTTCTCTTGATGTTCGGCCAGCGCTTCTTCCATTCCGTGCCCGCCGGACACGTCGGCGTCGCGAGTCTCTTCGGCAAGGTGCAGGAGCGACCCTATCCGGAGGGTCTGCACATCGTGAATCCCTTCCTGATGTGGGTCGACCTCGACGCGCGACAGGACACGTTCAAGATCTCCCAGCTCGAGATGCCGACCCGCGATCAGCTGCTCTCGAAGGTCGATCTCTCGATCCAGTGGCGACTCGACGCGCAACGCGCGCCGGAGCTGTACCGCAACACGGGTGACAAGGATCGCATGGTCCAGGTTCACCTGCATCCGAAAGCGCGCTCGCTCGTCCGCGAGCTCGGCACGAAGATCGATCGTGCGGAGGATCTCTTCAAGGACGAGGTGCGGGATCGGCTGGCACTCGAGCTGTCGACCGAGCTCTCGAATTACGTCGCCGAGAAGGGCATTCTCGTCGACTCGGTCTTGTTGCGAAATATCAACCTTCCCTCCGTTCTCGCGGAGGCGATCGGCCGAAAGAAGGAGCGCGAGCAGGAGGTCGAGCGACAGCGCGCCGAGCTCGAACGCGTCAAGCTCGAGCAGGAGCAGCAGGTCGCGCAGTCGGTCGCGTCGCGGCGAGCCGCGGAAGAGGACGCCAAGCGGCTGCGGATCCTCGCGGACGCCAAGGCCTACGAGATCGCCACGATCAACAAGGCGGCGTCGGGGAACCCGGCCTATATCCAGCTCCAATCGCTCGAAGCGCTCAAGAAGATGGCCGAGGATCCGGCCGCCAAGCTCTATTTCATGGACTCGAATTCGCCGTCTCCGCTCCCCCTGCTGAATCTCGGGGACGCTGGCGGCGGCCGGCGCTAGAGCACGCAGCCGCCCGTGACCGATCGCGAGCAGAGTTCGGCGACGGATGCGGTCGCCGACCTGCTCGCCGACCTGCGCGAGCCCGAACGGACGCATTTCCTCTGCCGTCTGGGGGAAGGCGCGGTCGGTCGCGTCGACCGCGTCTTCGACGCGCGCCTCGGGCGGGTCGTGGCGAGAAAGACGCTGAGGCCGGATCGACGCGACGACGAGAGCGCCGTGCGGATCTTCGTGAACGAAGCGCGCATCCTCGCGCAGCTCGACCACGGCTCGATTCTTCCGGTATTCGACACATATCTCAACGAGGAGGGCTTGCCCGCCTATACGATGCCCGAAATCTCGGGCACCGGGCTGGCGGAGCTGCTCCGAATCGATTCGGCGACAGGCGCGGCACGCGTGCTGCCGCTCGAGCGGACGCTCGTGATCGTCGGCCAGCTCTGCGACGCGCTCGCCCACGCCCACGACCGCGGCGTCATCCACCTCGACCTGAAGCCCGAAAACGTCGTCGTGCTCGAGCACGACCGGATCGTGCTGGTCGACTGGGGTGCGGCACGCCTCTACGACCCGACGCGCGCGCGGCGTCGGCTCGTCGATTCCCCTGAGTTCGAGACGATGGGGCGGATCGAGGACGACGACGAGCTGCTCGTCGGGACGCCGCGCTACATGTCGCCCGAGCAGACGATCGCGCGTCGCTCGGAGCTCGGCCCCGAGTCCGACGTGTTCTCGCTCGGCGTCCTGTTCTACCAGATGCTCACGGGAAGATTGCCCTTCGAGGAGACCGCACTCGAGCCGCTGCTTCGATCGATCCGCGAGCTGGCTCCGACGCCGCCACGTCAGGTCGCGGCGGGCGTCCATCCGCGCCTCGGCCAGATCGTGATGCGGATGCTCGAGAAGCAGGAGTGGGATCGCTTTCCGAGCATGACGTCGATCCTCGAAGCCTTGCGGGCCTTCCGGTCGACGGGGGCCGAGTTTCCGCTGCGGGAATACGCGGCCGGCGAGCTGCTCTTTCGGGAAGGCGATTCCGCGGATTTCGCCGGGGTCATCGTGTCGGGCGAGGTCGAGGTCTGGACCGCGCAGGAGGAGACAGGCGGGCGTCGGGTGCTCGGGCGTCTGCTCGCCGGCGAATCGATCGGCGAGCTCGCACTCCTCAGCGGAGGCGAACGCTCGGCGAGCGCGACCGCGCTCGTCCCGACGAGCTTGCGGATCATCTCCGAGCCGGCACTCGTCGCCGAGGTCGAGAAGCTGAGCCCCTGGGTATTGGCGATTCTGACCGGAGTGGTCGAACGTTTCGTCGACCGTTCCGATCGCCTGGTCGAGCTGCTTCGAAGCGAGCCCGAGAGCGCGGCTTCGGAAGAGGATCCGGAAGAGGAGGGCGTGGGATGAACACGATGGCCGATCCGCTCAACCACGCGAAGCGCGTATTCGGCGACCGCATCGCCACGGTCTGCGGCGCGACGCGCTTGCGCTACGCGGATCTCTGGTCGCGTTGTCGTCGCCTCGGTGGTGCCCTCGATCGAATCGGGATCTCCCGCGGCGAACGCGTTGCGATCTGGGCCGACAACAGTCATCAGTACATCGAGATCTATGCCGGCGTGCCGGCCGCCGGCCGCGTCGTCGTGCCGCTCAATACCCGGCATGCCGAGCCCGAGCTCGTCTACGCACTCGACGATTCCGGCGCCCGGATCCTCTTCACCGACCGGGATCCGGGCAAGCTCGCCGATTGCGTCGAGCGGGTCGTGCGCCTTCCCGACGAGTACGAATCGCTGCTCGCCGACGCGCCGGAGTGTGCGCTCGGCGAGGGCGTGGTCGAGGACGATCTCGCCGGCCTCTTCTACACCGGCGGTACGACGGGCGCTTCGAAGGGCGTGATGCTCAGCCACCGCAACCTGATCGCCAACGCCTTCCATTGGCTGGCCGAGATGCCACATGGCGAGGACGACGCCATGCTCGTAATGGCGCCACTCTTCCATGCAGCGGGGTCGAACGGCGTGATCGCCAATCTCTGGACGGGCGGTAAGCAGGTGATGCTGCCTTCGTTCGGTGCCGAGGGCGCACTCGATCTGATCGAGGCCGAGGGCTGCACGGCGACCCTCGGTGTGCCGACGATGCTCTCCGCGATCGCCGAGGAGCAGCTGGCGAATCCGCGCAAGACCGACACGATGCGCGTCGTCGCCCACGGCGGCTCGCCCATCGCGACCGAGCTCCTGCGTCGGGTGCATCAGGCGATGCCCTCCGCCGAGCTCGTCGAGGTCTATGGGGCGACCGAGCTCTCGCCACTCGCGACGGTCGCCCGCCACGAGGAACGACTGCTCGACGATCCGCGGGCGCGTTCGTGCGGAAGACCACTGGCCGGCGTCCGGGTCGAAGTGCTCGCCCGAGACGGAACGGTTAGGCCTTCGGGCGAGGTCGGCGAGGTGGTCGTGCGTGGTCCTTCCGTAATGCAGGGCTACTGGAACAAGCCGGAGCAGACCGCCGAAGTGCTTCGCGAGGGCGCCTACTGGACGGGCGACCTCGGCTACATGGATGCGGACGGCAATCTCTTCCTCGTCGATCGCTCCAAGGACATGATCGTGTCGGGTGGCGAGAACGTCTACTCGACGGAGGTCGAGGAGGTCCTCTATCGGCATCCGGCGGTGCTCGAGGCGGCCGTCTTCGGCGTGCCGGACGAACAGTGGGGCGAGGCCGTCCATGCGGCGGTCCATCTTCGCCCCGATCGGCAGGACGTGAGCGGCGAGGACCTGATCGCCTTCTGTCGCGAGTACCTGGGCGGCTACAAGTTGCCGAAAGGAATCGATCTCCACGCGGAGATGCTGCCGAAATCCGGCCCGGGGAAGTTCCTGAAACGCACGCTCCGCGAGCCCTATTGGATCGGGATGGACCGGGCGGTCAACTGACGGGCGGCTCGAAGTCCTTCGGAAAATTGTGGCGCCAGGCGAGCTCTTCGAAGCGTTTCGCGATCCGCCAGCCCGCTTCGGTGCGCGTCAGCTCGTCGCGGAACCAGATTCCCGAAAAGACGACGCGCGCGCCGTCGGACGCCTCCATGTCGACCGCGATGTACTGCATCGTCCGCACTCGCGCGCGGTCGCCCTCGAGCTCGATCTCCGCATTCGAGCTGAGATGCTGATAGGAACGAAAGCGTCCGAGCACGCTCGCGAGCCAATCGCCGACCTGCTTGGGGTCACCGACCGCCCCATCGTTCTGCGAGTAGTCGATCTCCGCCTGCGGCAGGAAACACGCGCGCCAGGCCGCCCAATCCCGCCGGTCCATCGCGCTCGCCTCGCGCACGAGCACGTCCTGAATCTCCGCCCGGTCCGATAGCGCTTGCAGACTGAGCATCCCGTTCTCCTAGATCATGTGCGATTTCGGGTCGAGTCCCATCAGCGCCCGTCCGCCCTCGCCGTAGACCCGCTCGTTCGCGAATGCATGTTGCGTGATCGTCGAGATGTCGCGCCACTGCCGGTCGAGGAGCGAATTCGAGTAGAGCGCCGAGCCGCCGCCCGCCTCGTACATCCGCGCGACGACCGACTTCGCGGTTCTGAAGGCGTGGATGCCCGCGAGTCGGTAGTGCGCGCGTGCCGCGAGACTCGGCTCCTCGCCCGCTCGGACGCACTCGAAGATCGAAGCCGTCGCATCGAGGATATAGCTGCGTGCGCCGCCGAGCTCGGCTTCGGCACGACCCACCGCGGTCTGCACGAGTAGATCGTCCTGCAGCTTCGCGCCGCCGGGGAGCGTCAGCTTTTCGGCGGCGAGCTCACAGAGCGTGTCGATCGATGCACGCGCGATACCGAGGGAGACGCCCGGGGCATTCGCGACGATGAACCAGGGGAAGGCGAACAACGGGCTCGCGATGCGGGGCCGGTCGAAGAGCGAGAAGCTGCGGGCCTCGGGTACGAAGACGTCCTCGACGCCCCAGTCATTGCTACCGCTCCCGGTCAGGCCGGTCGTCTGCCAATTGTCGTGTACGAGGCAATCCGCGCGCGGGAAGAAGGTCATGCGAACGGTCGGGTTGCCGGCCGGATCGAGCTCGGGCCGATCCGCTTCGTCGACGATCACACAGCCACCGACGAACCAGCTTGCGTGTAGACTCGCGCTCCCGAAGGGCCAATGGCCGGTCACGCGATAGCCCCCGTCGACACGTCGCGCCTGGCCACGTGGCACGAGCACGCTCGCGGTCACGGTATTTCGATCCGCGTAGATCTCTTCGGCGGCGGCTTCCGTCAGGTGCGCCGCATAATAGCCGCCGTCCGACCCGATCATCGCCACCCAGCCGACCGACCCGTCGGCGCGCGACAGCGCTTCGACGACCTCGAGCTGGGTCATCGGATCCGCCTCGGGCCCGCCCATCTCGCGGGGCATCGCCATCCCGAATACGTCCGCGTCGGCGAGAGCGTGCACGACCGGCTCGGTCAGACGACCGGTCTTCTCGATCTCGTCGGAGGCCGCCCGGATTTCCTCGAAGAGCGCTTCGGCTCGCGAGACGATCTCCCCGCCCCGTCGACCTTCGTTCTTTGTTGTCATCTCGATACCTCGCTTCGCGAGGCCGGCGCTCGGGGAACCGAAGCCGGCTCGCGGGGTCCGTCGGGTCCGCTCACTGCGACCGACACGGCTGCCTCTCTCGCCGCGCGAGCGCTACCTCCACGCGAAGAGGGGCTGCTCGTAGTGATCGACGCGCGTGTCACGTCCCGCGAGCGCGACCTCGCGCAGCTGGAAGAGCACGGCGGCCGTCGGGCTGTGGATCAACGTGCCGAGCATCGGGATCGACAGGATCGGTCGGTCGCTCTCGGGAATCTCGCGCAGCACGGGGACCGCGGGCTGCTCGAGCTCCGCGAGCGGTACGTGGTGGAGGCGTTCGACCTCGGCGGGATTCGGCTGCAACGTCTGTCCCGGCTGCGCCCAACAGACGACGGGCGTCATTCGGAATCCGGAGCGCGTCGGGAAGTCGTCGAGCAGCCCCAGCACGTCACCGGCATCGAGCGTCAGACCGATCTCCTCCTCCGTCTCGCGGAGCGCCGCGTCGATCGGCGTCTCTCCCGAGTCGAGTCGGCCGCCGGGGAGTGCCCATTGGCCGGCGTGCCGCCTGAGCCCCGCCGTGCGGCGCGTGATCAGGAAGCAGGCCTCACCGGCATCGTTCGCCGTGACGATGACCGCAACACCCGCGGGCCGCAGCTGCGGATCCTGTTGCGGACGGCGGTCGAAGGCGGCGAGATGAGCGACGATGCGCGTGCGCAGCGCGTCGTCGAAGGCATGGCGGCGGATCGTCACAGCCGCGAGCATAGGCCGTCGCATCGCCGGCGGGGCACGGGCCGCTCCCGGGGCGCTCGCGCCCGGCGGATCGCGGCGAGAGGAGCGGAGTGAAAGCGGAGAGCGGGGAAGGCGGCGAGCGGGTCGAACGCGGCAGCGATCGCGAGCGAATTTCATTCCACGAGGCGTGGCGTCGGGCACGGCGCATGCTCGCCGGTGTCGAGCGGGGTCGGGTAGACGGCTCGGGCGTCGAGCTCGCTTATCTCGATTGGGGTGGGGATGGCGACGTCGCGCTCTTGCACCACGCGAACGGGTTCTGCGCCGCGACGCTCGCGCCGGTCGCGGTCGCCCTGCGTGATCGCTATCGGGTCGTCTCGCTGGATGGCCGTGGCCACGGGGACTCGACATCCATCGCGCCGGGCGGCGAGCCGGATCCCTACGCCTGGCCGACGCTCGCGGACGACCTGCTGCGGGCGATCCCGCAGATCCTCGCTCGAACGGGTCGCGCGCAGATCGCACTCGCGATCGGTCACTCCTTCGGTGGCCATCTGATGCTGAGGGCGGCGACGCGACGGCCGGACCTGCTCGAACGTCTCGTGCTCTTCGATCCGGTGCTCCTGCCGCCGCCCCGGCCTGGCGAGGCCCGGCGGCACGGCGGCGTCCTGGCCGCGGCAACCCGTAGGCGGCGCGACCGTTTTCCCTCGCGCGAGGCCGCGTATTCGCATTGTCGCTCGCGCGATCTCTTCGCCGCATTCACGCCCGAAGCGCTCGCGCTCTACGTCGGCGAGGGGATGCGCGAGACGTCGAGCGGCGAGGTCGTTCTCAAATGCGATCGCGAGGTCGAGGCGGCCATCTTCGACGGCGGTGCCCGGAGCGGTCCGATCGAGTCGCTCGATCGGATTCGCAGCGAGGTCCTTTTCGTCCATGCCGGGCGCGGTAATTTCTCGCGCGCGTTCTACGAGCAGATCGCCGGGAAGATCCCGCGCTCGCGGATCGAGAGCCTCGACGTCGGGCATCTCTTCCCGATGGAGCAGCCGGAGGAGGCGATCGCAGTCGTCACGCGGTCACTCGCGAGAACCGGGCTCGACAGATGAAGCGGGCGCCGGGACGCGGGGGCGTCGTGCTCTGCAGAGCGAAGCCGAGGCGGAGGGCCGTCCGTGGCGTGAGACCTGACGTCGAAGGAGACAGATAGCGAGATGCCCAACCTACCCGAACATCCGGAGACGCTGCGACCGGCGGCGTATGCCGTCTTCAAGCCCGAAAAGATGGGAAAGACGACGCTCTTCGAATCGGAACGGATCCTCGTCGGTCTCAACTGCTTCGAGCCGGGCCAGGAGCACGCGCTCCACGCACACGAGGGCATGGACAAGGTCTATCAGGTGCTCGAGGGCAGGGGGACCTTCCTGCTCGAGGGGCGCGAGCTCGCGATGGAGCCCGGGCTGATGCTGATCGCGCCATCCGGTGTGCCACACGGGATCCGCAACGACGGTGGCGAGCGGCTCGTCGTGTCGGCGATCCTGGCGCCGGGGCCCGGAAAGAAATAACACGGCGGCGGCCGGGCCGAGGCTGGAGTCGACCGGTCTCGGCAGCGGATCACGCGTCAGCTCCGGCGTCGGGTGGCCGCTCGAAACGGCGACACGAAGCGGTCGCCCCGCGCGAAGAATCGGTAGGGCAGCGCCGTCGCCTTACTGATTCCGACACGCGGTCCGCGCACGACTCGCGGCGGGGGACGATTCGGCTCGGGGGGGTGGAGCGTGAGGGCGCCGCGCAGGAGCGTGCGCCCGTCGTCTTCGAGCACGAGTCCGAGCGCCTGGGCGAGTCGGCCGGGGCCGCTCGCGAGCGCGCGCGGATCGACGTCGTCGCCGAGGCCGCGGAGGCGACACATCTGCCGATGACCTTCGAGGGGCTCGCCGGCACGCAGCAGGACTGCGGCGGCCTCGCCCGCAGCGGCGCAGACGACGTTCACGCAGGTGTGGATGCCGTAGCTCCGGTAGGCGTAGAGGCGACCGGGAGGACCGAACATCGTCGCATTGCGTGGGGTCGGACCCGGATGAGCATGCGAGGCCGGATCCGAGCCGTCGCCGAGATAGGCTTCGACCTCGACGATGCGCAGCACGAGTCGCTCGCCGCTCGCCTGTCGATGGACGAGTCGACAGCCGATCAGGTCGTGTGCGACGCGCCGGCTGTCGCGGGCGTAGAAGGATCGGCGCAGGGGTGCCAGCAAGGGGGCGAGTGACCGGGCCGTGGCCATCTCGCGAGTATTCCCCATTCGCGACGCGCCGGTCGGGGGCCCGAAACCCTCGAGTCTCGGGCCGTGCTGGCCGATGCCTTGTATGCTTGGACGCCCGGGACAGGGCGCCGGTCAATCGGGCGTCTCGTGCGCGTGACGAGGGCGCGTGACGCGTCGCGTGCGCATCGAGGGGGACGAGCGGGCCGATGAATCAGGCGAAGCAGCCGGTCGACGGAGAGATGGCGGCGGATCGGGGCGCGGAGGAGGAGCTCGCAGAGGCGGTGCCCCCGGATTCCCCCTATCTCGAGCGCTTCGGGATCAATGCCGGCTGGGTGGAGGAGCTCGAGGATCTCTACCGCGTCGACGCGCGATCGGTCGACGAGAGCTGGTCGAGCGAGTTCGGAGGCGTCGTCGAGCCCCGCGCCGTGCACGATGAGATCCGCCGGTCGCGCGCGGCGTCTCCGGCCGCGCCCGATGCTCCCGCATCGCGGCCCGCGCCGGAGGCCACGACGGGCGACGCGGTTCGCAAGGGCCCAGCCGAGCCGCCGGCGGGCCGGTCGGCCCCGCTGGACGAGGGCGCAGCGCCGCTTCCGAACGAGACGCCCGATCGGCTGGGCGACCTGTCGACGCCGAGCAGTCAGCCGGTCGACCAGGCGACGCTGCTGCATATCGCGGACAAGCACGCTCGCGTCCTGCGCCTGATCCATTCCTACCGAGCGCGCGGCCATCGCATCGCCCAGAGCGACCCCCTCGGCGGGCAGTCGACCTATTTCCCCGAGCTCGACCCAGCGCATTACGGCTTCGGGAACGAGAATCTCGACGAGCCGTTCATCGCGGGCGATCTACCCGGTGGCTCGGTCCAGACACTGCGTCAGATCCTGACCCGGCTCGGCAAGACCTACTGCGGACCGATCGGTGTCGAGTACACCCACGTCCAGGATCCGGGTCGCAAGGCGTGGCTGCGCGAGCTCATGGAGGAGAACCAGAACCATCCGAATCTCGACGACGGTGAACGGCGGCGGATCCTCGAGAAGCTGGCGGCCGCCGAGCTCTTCGAGAGCTTCATCCACACGAAGTTCCTCGGCCAGAAGCGTTTCTCGCTCGAGGGCGGCGAGAGTCTGATCCCGCTGCTCGACCATATCGTCGAGAACGCGCCGGCCTTCGGGATTCGCGAGGTCGTGCTCGGCATGGCCCATCGGGGTCGCCTGAACGTGCTCGCGAATACGCTCGGCAAGAGCTACGAGGCGATCTTCTCCGAGTTCGAGGACTCGCCGGACGTCGATGCGCCCTTCGGCTCGGGCGACGTGAAATATCACAAGGGCTTCTCGACCGATCGCCGCGTCGCCACGGGCGAGCGTGTGCATCTCACCCTCACCTCGAACCCCTCTCATCTCGAAGCGGTCAATCCCGTCGTCGAAGGGCGCGCCAAGGCGAAGCAGGTTCGCGCGGGTGATGCCGACGGCGAGACGATCGTGCCGGTGATCATCCACGGGGATGCCGCGTTCGCGGGCCAGGGGATCGTGGCCGAGACGCTGAACCTCTCGCAGCTGGTCGGCTACTGCACCGGTGGCACGATCCACGTGATCGTCAACAACCAGATCGGCTACACGACGACGCCGGCCGAGGCACGCTCGACGCTCTATTGCACGGACGTCGCGAAGATGATCCAGGTTCCGATCTTCCACGTGAACGGCGACCATCCCGAGGCCGTGATCCACGTGACGAAGCTCGCGATGGCCTACCGCCAACGCTTCGGCGACGACGTCGTGATCGATCTCGTCTGCTATCGCAAGCATGGCCACAACGAGGGCGACGAGCCCGCCTTCACGCAGCCGCGGCTCTATCGCAAGATCCGGGAGAAGAAGTCCGTCGAGACGCTCTACCTGGAGAAGCTCGTCGCCGGCGGGCGCGTGTCACGCGAGGAGGCCGAGCGCATCCGGAAGCAGCGCCAGACCGCTCTGCAGGAGGCGCTCCAGCAGATCCAATCTCGGCCACCGGGACCCGACGAGCCCTACGAGCCACGGGGTCCCTGGGCGGGCTTCTCGCGCACGCGACCCGAGGAGGAGCTGGATACCGGCGTGCCACTCGATCGGCTCGGCGAGATCGCCGCCGGCACCTCGCGCGTACCCAGCTATTTCAACGTGCACAAGAAGCTGCAGGCGATTCTCGACGCCCGCGCGAAATGCGTGGCCGAGGAAAAAGGGATCGACTGGGGTCTGGGCGAGGCGCTCGCGTTCGGCTCACTGCTGCTCGAGGGCACGCCGGTTCGGCTCTCCGGCCAGGATTCTTCGCGCGGCACCTTCGCCCATCGTCACGCCGTGCTCGTCGACCAGGATTCGGGCGAAGAATACGCGCCGCTCGATCACATCGCGGACCACCAGGCGCGCTTCGAGGTCTACGATTCGCTTCTCTCGGAAGCGGCCGTGCTCGGGTTCGAATACGGCTACAGCGTGGCCGACCCGAGCTCCCTCGTGCTCTGGGAGGCCCAATTCGGCGATTTCGTGAACGGTGCCCAGGTGATCATCGACCAGTTCATCTCGAGCGCCCACGTGAAATGGGGCCGGATGAGCGGCCTCGTCATGCTCCTGCCGCACGGCTACGAGGGACAGGGACCCGAACACTCGAGCGCGCGCGTCGAGCGGTTCCTGCAGACCTGCGCCGAGGACTCGATCCAGGTCGTGAACTGCACGTCGCCGTCGCAGTATTTTCATGTCCTGCGCCGGCAGATCAAGCGACCCTATCGCGCACCGCTCGTCGTCTTCACGCCGAAGAGCCTGTTGCGTCACCCCAAGGCGGCCTCCCGGATCGAGGAGTTCACACGGGGCAGCTTCCAGGAGACGATCGACGATCCGATCGCCGCGGCGCGACCCGAAGACGTGAAGCGCGTCTTCGTCTGTACCGGCAAGGTCTACTACGACCTCAAGGAGGAGCGAGCGAAGCGCCTGCCCGGACGCGAGCACGAGATCGCGATCGTGCGCATCGAGCAGCTCTATCCCTGGCCGAAGGCCGAGGTGACGGAGATCCTCGAGCGCTACACGAACGCCGAACATCGCATCTGGGTCCAGGAAGAGCCCCACAACATGGGCGCCTGGACCTTCGTGCGCGATCGCCTGCAATCGATCATCGGCAGCAAGGCCTTCATCGAGTACGCCGGCCGCCAGGCCGCTGCGAGTCCTGCCGCGGGCAGCCCGCGGGTCCACCGCGCCCAGCTGCAGGCCTTCCTCGACGACGCCTTCCGCGAGGATCGCTAGCTCGACGCTCGAGTTGACGGCACGCGCGCCGCATCCGAGACTCGGGGCCCCGCAAGCGGGTCCGGGTACCGGCGCATCGCTCGATCCTGCCGATCGTCGACCCGATCGTCGCGGATCGATCTTCGTCGGGGAGTCGCTCGACAGGGAGTTCAGTCGATGGATCTCAGCTACGGCAGCGAAATCGAGGCGTATCGCAAGGACGTCCAGGCATTCCTGACAGCCAATTGGCCGCCTTCCGGCGACGAGCTGGACTACTCGCGCGAGGAGCAGACCGCGCGCTTCCGGGCCAGGGCGACCGAGGCCGGCTACCTGAACCGCAGCATTCCACGCCAATACGGCGGCTCGGAGCAGCCCGTCGAGCCGCTGAAGGGTGCCGTGATCGCCGAGGAGTTCGCTCGGGCGCACGCACCGACCGAGCCGCGCGGGATCGGCACCATGATGCTCGTCCCGACGCTGCTCGAGCGCGGCGAGGAGTGGCAGAAGGAGAAGTGGGTGCGCCCGACGATCCTGGGTGAGTACCGCTGGTGCCAGGGCTACAGCGAGCCCGGCTCGGGCAGTGACCTCGCCAGCCTCTCGACACGCGGCGAGCTCGACGGCGACCACTGGGTGATCAACGGGCAGAAGATCTGGACGAGCTCGGCGGCCGAAGCCGACTTCATGTTCTGCCTCGTGCGCACCGAGCCCGAGGCGAAGAAGCACGCGGGCATCTCCTACCTGTTGATCGACATGAAGCAGCCAGGCATCGATGTCCGGCCCCTCAAGCAGATGACCGGATCGATGGAGTTCAACGAGGTCTTCTTCAACGACGTGAAGACGCCGAGGGATTGGATCGTCGGCAAGCGGGGCGAGGGTTGGCTCGTCTCGCGCACGACGCTCAAGCACGAGCGCAACGGGATCGGCGCCGCCGCCCAGAGCGTGAACCTCCTGAATTCGCTCGTGGCGCTGGCGCGCGAGCGGACGCTCGACGGACGTCCGGCGATCGAAGACACGACGATTCGGCGACGCCTCGTCCAGCTCGAGGGCTACGTGCGCGCCCACCAGTACTCCGGGTACTACCAGATGACCAAGGATCTGAAGGGCGAGAATCCGGGTGCGATCCAGCTGATGAATAAGCTCAACTCGACCAATATGGGTCACATGATCGCCAAGCTCGCGATGGAGATCCTCGGCGACGATGGCCTGGTCGCTCCGAGTGCCGCGGGCGTCGCGTCGCTCGCGTCCGACACCGACAGCCCGTCGGCCAGCTGGGTTGCCCAGTACATGTCGTCCGTCGGCGTCGCGATCGCCGGTGGCACGGCGAATATCCAACGAAACGTGATCGGTGAACGCGGCTACGGATTACCGCGTGATGCCGCCGCGAATCGTGGCCGCAGCAGCAAGCAGTAGAAGTCGGACGAGCCAAAGGAGCGCACAGCACATGGACTTCGATCTCTCCGACGAACAACGGCTGCTTCAGGAAACCGTCGCGCAATTCCTCGAGAACGAGTGCCCGATGGCACGTCTGCGCGAGCTCTTCGACGACGAGACGGGTTGGGATCCCGTGCTCTGGAAGGGGCTCGCCGAGCTGGGCGTGGCCGGAGTCCATCTGCCCGGTGAACACGGTGGCAGCGAGCTCGACGTGCTCGACCTCGCCGTCGTCGCCGAGACGCTGGGTCGAGCGGCGACGCCGGCCCCGTTTCTGAGCCACGCCCTCGCGACCGAGGCGATCGCCAAGGGGGGAGACGACGAGCAGCAGCGTCGCATGCTGCCCTCCCTCGCGAGCGGCGAGCAGCTGGCGACCCTCGCCGTCGCCGAAGGCGGCGGCGTCTGGGATCTGGAGGGCTGGTCGACCGAGCCGCCGTCCGGCACGACCGGCACGGTTTCGGGTGTCAAGGAGATGGTCGAATTCGGCGAGCAGGCCGACTATTTCGTGGTCGGGCTCGTAGGCGGAAAGCTCGGTGTCGTCGATCGCAACGCCGCAGGGGTCGAGATCCAGCGCGTCGAAGGTGCCGATCGCACGCGCCGCCTGGCACGGGTCGCATTCGAAGCGAGCCCGATCGAAGTGCTCGCGAAGAGCGGCCGCGACGTCGCGAGTCGCGTGCGCGACGTCGGTCTGGTCCTGCTGGCCGCGGATGCCTTCGGTGGTGCGTCGCGGCTGGTCGAGATGAGCGTCGAGTACGCCAAGAGCCGCGAGCAGTTCGGCGTCACGATCGGCCACTTCCAGGCGCTGAAGCACCAGCTCGCCAATATGGGCGTCGAGATCGAGCCCGCCCGCGCCGCTCTACTGGTACGCGGCCCACGCGCTCGATCACGTGCCCGAGGAGGCGACGCGCATGGCCGCGATCGCCAAGAGTCATCTCTGTGAACGCTATTCCCAGATCGCCCGCGACGCGACCGAGGCACACGGCGGGATCGGCTACACCTGGGGAAGGGGATACCCAGATCTGGTTCAAGCGCGCGATGTTCGACCGGATCTTTCTCGGGACTCCGCGAGCGCACCAGGACCGGGCGGCTGCACTCGCCGGCTGGTAGCTCCACCTCATCTCGGGCGGCTGCGGACGCGCAGGCTCCGCATGCGATTGATCGCGGCGGCGATCTCGAACCGGCGTGGACGCGCGAGTGCGCCGGGATGGCGACCGGTCGCGGCAGGTCTCTTCCGGTCGCGCCGCTCGCCCTGTACGTGTCGGTCGAGGGCGACGGGATCGAGCCGGTCGAGCCCCGCGGAATCGAGGACGCGCTCGATCTCGTCTAGGATCTCGCGAAGCGTCGCGTCATCGTTTCGTGCGAGGTGGGCGGCGAGGTGGATCGCGCTGGCGATGGCCCGGGTCTGACTCGGATCGAAGAGCTGCTCGACGCCGCGCAGGTCGATCTCGGTCGTGCCGTAGACGATCTCGTGACGGCCGCGCGTCGACAGCTTGACGTCGCGCCGCCCACGACGCGCGTCGAAGCTCGAAGCGAGCGGGATGCGCTCCTGCGGTCGGCGTAGCGGCGGCCGCGTCGTCTCGACCGGGGAGCGATCTCCGGATCGATCCGGCTCGGCGCGGGTATCTGCGGCGATCTGCTTGGCGCGCGCCGTCACGTCGCGGGGGCGATAGGCCTTGAGCTCGATCACCGCATCGGCCACGGCGAAGAAGTCGCCCGAGCCACCCATCACGAGCACGGTCGACAGACCTAGCACTTCGTAGAGCGCCCGGACGCGTTCGAGAAAGGGTGTGATCGGCTCGTCCGCCGGCTTGACCAGCGCCTGCATGCGCGCGTCGCGTACCATGAAGTTGGTCGCCGACGTATCCTCGTCGAGCAGCAGACCGCGGGCCCCGGCCTCGATCGCCTCGGCGATATTCGCGGACTGGCTCGTGCTCCCGCTCGCGTCGGGGGTCGAGAAAGAGCGCGTGTCGCGTGGCGTTCGCTCGCCGGGCCCGAGCGGCAGGCGATCGATGAAGGCCTGGATGTCGACCCCGGCGACCGAGCGTCCGTCTTCGGCCCGGATCTTCACCAGGCCCGCATCCGCGACGACCGTCTCGCGGCCGTCGCCCGGGACGTGCGGCACGACCGCGCGTTCGAGCGCGCGCAGCAGCGTCGACTTGCCGTGATAGCCGCCGCCCACGAGCAACGTGACACCGCGCGGAATTCCCATCCCCCGCCAGACCCGGCCGGGTGCGCCGGCATCGGCGTGCGGCACCTCGAGCTCGACGGTGAACGCCTCCGGCGGCTCGAAGGGAAGCGCAAGAGCTGGATCCATCGGCGCTTCGCTCGCTCCGCTCTCCCGCGGCAGGATCGCGCCTTCGCCCACGAATGCGATCAGCTCGTGCGCGGCGAGCGCTCGTCGAACGGTCTCCTGGTTCTCGACGCAATCGACGAAGTGAAGGAGCGTCGCGTCGCGCGCCGCGTTTCGGTCGATCCAGGCGCGGGTGACGATTTCGGGCAGGTCTCCGACCAACAGGCTGGCGGCGTCTCGACCGAGCGCGCGACGCCCGGCGGCGGGCAGACCGACCTCGATCCTCGCTTCGACCCAATCGTCTCCGAAGACGACGGCCGTGCGTTCGAGGATCTCGGGTCCGCCGGCATCGATCGAGACGAGGCCGCCCTTGCCCGAGCCGCTACGGCGTGGAGCGACCTCGCGAATGGACGCGTGGAATCCGCGCGCGAGCCAGGACGCCGCGGCGATCTCGCGGACGCGATTGCCCAGCGTCGCTTCCGGCAGGTGGAGGAGGCCCAGGTCGACCCGGACGCGCAGCTTCGAGGGCGCGGCGAAGGGGTCCGACTGGACGCGGTCGACGTAGAGCGTGAATTCCGCGAAGGACCACGCGCCTTCGATCTCGCGGTAGGCCTTGTAGCCGCGGCCGTCGAGCCGCTCGAGGGTCGCGGCGAGCGCTGCGGATGTGGCTGAGGCCAAGAACGTGTCCTTCTCCAGTTAGTCGCGTCGGCGTCTAGATCGGCAGATCGCCACCGCGCACGCGGCCAGGCCGACGACGTCGCGCCCGGAACGAGATCGGAGCCTAGCTGCCCGGTCTGCCGCGGCTGGCGTCTCGGTTGGCGCCGCGGCCGTCGGCGGTAGAACGAGCGAATGGGCCCGCTCGCCCTACACGAAGTCGAGCCCCAGCTGCTGGCCTTCCGGGTTGCGAAACGCGTCGGCCGAGAGTGCCGGTCGTGGCCCGTCCAGTCCGTAGCGGCGCGCCATCAGCTTGAACAAGCCATCCATCTGCTCGGCGAAGCGACCCTCGCCGCGCATGCGGCTGCCGAAGCGGGGGTCGTTCAGGCGGCCGCCGCGAAGCGATTCGAGTCGGCTGAGCACCTTCTTACGGCGCAGCGGGCGATGGTTGAGGAGCCAATCGTCGAAGAGATTGCGGAGTCCGTGGGGTAGCCGGAGCACGATATGTCCGGCGTGGCTGGCGCCCGCCGAGGCCGCCGCCGCGAGAAGTGCCGGTGTCTCCGCATCCGTCAGGCCGGGAATGATCGGCGCGACCATGACGCCGGTGGGGATGCCTGCTTCGGCGAGTCGCTCGATCGCGCGCAGGCGCTCTCCGGGCGCCGAGGCGCGTGGCTCGAGCGCGCGCTGGAGAGCGCCGTCGAGGGTCGTGATGCTGAGACAGACCGAGATCGCGTCGTGTTCCGCGAGCGCTCGAAACAGGTCGAGGTCGCGCGCGACGAGCGCGTTCTTCGTGATGATCGTGATCGGATTGCGGAAGTCGACGAAGACCTCGACACAGCGACGCGTCAGCTCGAGACGTCTCTCGAGCGGTTGATAGGCGTCCGTTACGCCCGAGAGCGCGACGACCTGAGGACGCCAACGGGGTGAAGCGAGCTCCTTACGCAGCAGCTCGGGTGCGTGGTGCTTGACCAGGATCCGGGTCTCGAAATCGAGCCCCGCCGAATAGCCGAGATATTCGTGGGTCGGTCGCGCATAGCAGTAGGCACAGCCGTGCTCGCAGCCGCGGTAGGGATTCAGGCTCACGTCGAAGGGAATGTCGGGACTGCGGTTCGTGCTCAGCACCGGTGCGCGCCGGATCGGGAATCGCCTGGGTGCGCGGCCCCGACCGCCCAGGCGCGTCCCCGTTCTGCGACGAGCCGTCGTCGGTGATCAACGACGAAGCCGCGTCGGTGATCGACGGCGAAGCCGCGTCGCTCGACGGCAGCGGCTCGACGCGCTGCCGCTCGAAGCGCCCGGTCGGGTTGGCGCGAGCGCCGCGGCCCTTGCGAGCCGGGCGCAGGGCCGCCGGCTCGGACTCGAGCAGGTAGGCTCTGCGGGGATGCTGGGGCGAGGCCGGGTCGATCGCTACCCTGGGCGTCTTCATCGGGCGAAAATAAGGCGAATATCGGAGCTCGGCAAGTCACTCGACCCGCGACCCCCCCGCCCTGGTCACGAATTTCGGGCGAGATAGGCCGAGAGATCGGCTCTGGCGAGTTTCTCCAGGCGTCGCGCGATGGCGAAGGTCTCGTCGATCTGGCGCAGCACGCGCGCGCCCGCCACGAGCGGGTGCGTCTCGAAGAAGCTGCGGACCTCGCGCGCCGAGGTCGGTGGCAGGGCGCTCGCCGTCTCGCCGGCCAGACGAGCGAGCAGGATCGGCGGCAGCGTGCGCTCGAGCCGAGCCCAGCTGCGCTCGAGGTGGCGCCAGGTCGCGACGGCCGTCTCGGGTCGGCCGAGCAGCGCCATCAAGAGCGTGACGCGATCGACGGCCGGGGCGAGCGACGCGTCATCGCAGGCCGCCAGTGTGCGGCGTCGCAGCGAAGCCTCCTCGAAGCCCGCCAGGGCGAGCAGGTAGCGGCGTCGCGCCTGCGGCGTCGCCGCCTCCCTTGCAGCCCGGACCAGGGCGTCGTGGAGCGTCGCATCGCCGCTGTGGGCGGCGATGCGCAGGACCTCCGCCTCGGCCCCGACCGGCAACGCGCGATTCTTCGCGAGATGGACGGCCGTCGCTTCGGCGCAAGCCTCCTCGATCGATCTCGACTTCGCGAGTCCACCGAGGAGCGAGACCAGCCGCCCGCGTCGGCGTGCGCTCGCTTCGGATTCGTCGCGGCCCCCGCGCCATCCGAGCGTGGCGAATTGCGGCTCGAAGCGCGCGCGGATCCATTCGGCCCAGCGCGACCGACCGACCCCGTCGAGCGAGGGCGTGAGGCGTCGGGAGATCTCCGTCAGGACGCGCTCCATCGCCCGGAGCAGATCGGGATCGGGGTCGTCGGCGAGCGCGCTGACGAGGTCGAGCAGCGTGTCGATCGGCGCACGTCCCGATCGGACGAGCGCCCACTGGTGTCCGGTCCAGCCGACTCGCTCGATCGGTGAGAGGGCCGCAATCGCCGAGAGGAGCGCGGCGAAGCCGTCGCGGCCGAGATCGATCCGAAAGAAGCCCGCCTCGGCCGCGTTCGCGTAGAGCCAGTCGGGCGCCTTGCCCGGAGCGGCGCAGGCGTCGCGTCGTCGTTCGAGCAGGTGGCGCACCTCGCGACTCCGTTTGCCGCGGCCGACGCGTCCGATCCACGGAATCGACCATCGCTCGGTTCGGGGCGTTCCGCCCGGTAACGAGAGCCAACGCGATTGAGCGAGCTGGATTCGGGTGTCGCCATGCCCGTCGCGCCGGAGGCGCGTCGCGACGATCGGGTGACCGGTCTCGAGCGTCCAGGGTGCGACGATTCGCTCGATGGAGAGCCCGGAAACCCGTCCGAGCGCGTCCCAGAGATCGGCCGCCGTTGCAGACGATTCGGCGTGCTTTCGCAGATAGCGGCGAACACCTTCACGGAAGGCGCGCGCGCCGACGAAGCGCTCGAGCATGCGCAGTACCGAAGCGCCCTTCGTATAGGTGATCGCGTCGAAGTTCTCGTTCGCCTCGTCGGCCGTGCGGACGGGTGGCGCGATCGGGTGACTGCTCGCGAGCGCGTCGAGCTCGAGGGCGCTCTCGCGGCGATGGATGAACTCGATCCACATCCGCCACTCCGGCCGCCAGTCCTCGACGATCTCGTAGGCCATCCAGGTGGCGAAGGACTCGTTCAGCCAGAGATCGTTCCACCAGGCCATCGTGACGAGGTTGCCGAACCACATGTGCGAGAGCTCGTGCGCGATCGTCTCGGCCGCACGCATCTTGTCTTCACTGGTCGCCTTCTTCTCGTCGAGCAGGAGCAGGGAATCGCGAAAGAATACGGCGCCCGCGTTCTCCATCGCGCCGAAGGCGAAGTCGGGCAGCGCGACGAGGTCGAGCTTGGGGTAGGGATGTGCGATCCCGAACCAGCGTTCGAGGCGCGACAGACTCGCGACCGCGGCGTCCCGCGCGAAGCGTCCGAGCGAAGCCTGACCCGGCAGCGTCAGCACGCGAATCGGCGTGTGACCCGCGCGTACCGGTCGCGAGACCTCGAAGGGACCGACCACCAGGGCGACGAGGTAGGCGGAGAGCGGTGGTGTCGCTTCGAATGCGACCCGCTTCGTTCCGTTCGGTCCCGATCTCTCGCGCTCGACCGGCGCGTTCGAGATCACGGTCTGGTCGGCCGGCACCGTGGCACGGATTCGATAGCGAGACTTGATGCCGGGCTCGTCGAAGCAGGGAAAGACACGTCGCGCGTCGGTTGGGCAGAGCTGGCTTGCCAGCCACGGCGCTCGACGATCCGTCGAGCGATAGATGCCGCGCAGGTCGTCGCGGATCCGACCGCGAAACGCGAGCTCGAGGACGATCCGTCCCTGCGGTAGCAGACGATCGAATTTCAGGAGGATCGTCTCGCATTCCGGATGCGCTTCGACACGGCCCGCGCATCGACTGTCGTCGAGCGTCACGCGCACCCGGGAGACGTGCAGATCGACCGCGTGAAGCTCGAGCTGGCGACATCGTCGCTCGAGCACGATCGAATAACGTGCTGCGCCGCGGAAGCGCGTCACCCTCGGGTCGAGCTCGAAGTCGAGCGCGATCGCTTCCGGCTGCACGTGCGAGGGCAGCCGCGTGGTTCTTCGCGGTCGAGGCGTCCGACCCCGCTTCGAACCGCGATCGACGCCGCTGCGGCCGCGTCGCTTCTCCGCTCGTTGCTTCGTCCGCGCGGGCAAGACGGGACCTCGTCGTTCGAGCTCGGGGGATTTCGGGAGGGAGGCGGGGACGGGGAGAATGCCACAGGTCCGCCTCGATACGGACCCGGGCGTCACGTGATCGGCTGGCCGCGATCGAAGACGGCCCGAGCCCGGGCGAGGAATTCCCGCAGTCGCGGGCGCACCCCACGGAGGCCCCCCGGTGCCGGCAGCCCCCAGGCGTCGATCCCCAGACCGCGCGCCAGATAGAGCGCCCGCGGCAGATGGAAGGCCTGGCTGACGAGGACCTGCGGACGCTCCTCGCCGTGCGCTTCGAGGCGCCGGATCGAATCGATCGTGCGCGCCGAGCGCCCGTCTACCTCGATCGCGTCTCGGGGTACGCCCGCGGCGACGAGCTGGCTGGCCAGCTCGCTCGCCTCGCAGCGTGAATCACTGACGTCGAGTCCGCTGCAGAAGACCTTCGGCTGCGGGGCGTCGTCGCCCTCGCACGCGCGATCCGACAGGTGATGGTAGGCCGCGGCCGCCGTTCGAACGCGGGCCCCGAAATAGGCGTTCTCGCCGCCGCCGCGCGAGTGGGTCGGACAGCCGAGCACGACGATTCGCGCGTCGGTCGGGAGGGCGGCGAGCGAACGCAACAGCCGGGGCTCGGCGCGTCGTCGCATCGACCAGCCGAGGGCGGCGGTGGCGGCGATCGCGACCGACGCGATGGCTGCGAGCGCGATGGCGAGAGCGACGAACATCGAACTCCCAGCCCGGCCGCCGCCAGGTGCGGCGGGCAAAGGCGTGAGGGTATGCTCGGGGCGGCATTCGCGCCGGCAGGCGCAGAATGCGGTTCTCTTGGGGGGAAGCATGGCCCAGGTTTCGGGCAACCGACCGGCCTCGGATCCGGACCCGATCGGCGGACGCGGCGGTTCGCCCGGATCACGCGAGCAATGGCGATCGCGTTGGGGATTCCTGCTGGCGGCGGTCGGCTCGGCGGTCGGCCTCGGCAACATGTGGCGCTTTTCCTATCTGGCGGCGGAGAAGGGGGGCGCGGGCTTCGTCGGCCTCTATCTCGTCTTCACGCTGCTGCTCGGCCTGCCGGTCATGCTGGCCGAGCTCACGCTCGGGCGCGGCGCGCGGCGTGGTCCCGTCTCGGCGCTGGCACATTACGGAGCCGAGGCACCGGGTGGCACGGGTTGGCGTTGGCTGGGGATCGTCTTCGTGATGGCGGGCTTTCTGATCCTCGCCTACTACGGCGTGATCGGCGGCTGGACGCTTCGGTATGCGGCGGAGTCGGCGACGATCGGATTCGCGGCCGACGCGGGCGCGCATTTCGACGAGATCGCCTCGGGCCTCGACAGTCTGACGATGCAGATCGTCTTCATGCTGCTGACGACGCTCGTCGTGAGCGGCGGAATCGGCGCCGGCATCGAGCGCGTCGCCCGAATCGCGATGCCCGCGCTCTTCGCGATCATGCTCGGGATCGCGCTCTATGCGGCGACGCTCGACGGGGCCGGGGCGGGCTACCGCTACTACCTGAATTTCGATCTCGAAAAGGCGCTCGCGCTCGACGTCGTCGTCGCGGCGGCGGGGCAGGCCTTCTTCAGCCTGAGTCTCGGCATGGGTGCGATCCTGACCTTCGCCAGCTACCTGCCTCGGGAAAGCAATCTCGCTCGCGAGACCGTGGTCATCTCCTTTTCCGACTTCGGGGTCGCGTTCGTCGCCGGCCTGATGGTCTTCCCGCTGATCTTCGCGCTCGGCATGCAGGACGAGATCTCGGGCAGCACGATCGGCGCGCTCTTCGTAGCCCTGCCACAAGCCTTCGAGTCGATGGGGGGCGTCGGTCGGATCGTCGGCCTCGCCTTCTTCGTAGCGCTCGTCGTCGGCGCCCTCACGTCGGCCATCTCGCTGCTCGAGGTGATCGTGTCGGCCTCGATGGACGCGTTCGGTTGGGACCGCAGGCGTGCGGCGATCGCGAGTGGCGCGGCCGTGACGGTTGCGGGCAGCTGGCCGGCCTTCGATATCGCGATCCTCGACCTCGCCGATAGCGTGGCGATCAACCTCTTCCTGGTGGGCGGTGGACTCGGCATCGCGATCTTCGTCGGATGGGTCATGCGAGATCCGATCGGCGAGGCGAGCGGCGGGGCGTCGCGCTCGTTTCTGCACGAGGGCTGGCGTCTGCTGCTGCGCTTCGTCGTCCCGATCACGCTCGTCTTCATCCTGTGGCACTCGCTCCCGGAGACCTGGGAGAAGCTCGTCGCGGTCCTCACCGCCGGCTGACGCGCGTCGTCGCTTCTGGCAAGCTTCGTCCGCTTCGAATCTATCGGATACCCCGAGCGTATTGGAGAATCGGCATGGCGAGCATCTTCACGCAGATCATCGAGGGCGAGCTGCCCGGTCATTTCGTCTGGAAGGACGAGGTCTGTGTAGCCTTTCTCACGATCGCGCCGCTCAAGCCCGGACATACCCTCGTCGTGCCGCGCGCGGAGGTCGATTCGTGGACCGATCTCGAGCCGGAGGTCATGCAGCATCTGACAGGGGTGGCGCACGCTATCGGACGTGCACTCGACCGCGCCTATCAGCCGGAGAAGGTCGGGCTCACGATCCTCGGGCTCGAGGTGCGCCACGTACATCTCCACGTATCGTGCATCTGGCAGCCGACCGATCTCGACTTCGGCAATGCCGACGCGAACGCCGCACCGGAGTCGATCGCCGAAGCGGCGGAGATCGTGCGCGGCGCGTTGCGTGATCTGGGTTACACGAACGTGGCGGAATGATCGGGGAGGGCGGGGTCCCGGCCGAGCCGTCAGATGCCGAAATGGTCTCGGATCGTCTTCAGGCTGAGGCGATCGCTGAGCAGGCGCCTGCCGAGCCCGACGAGTCGGGCCTCGCGTCCGACCGCATAACGGAAGCGCGGCTTGTCGGCGGTCAGGGCGGCGTGGACGGCGTCAGCCACGATCGACGGCGGCGGACTCTGGGGTAGCGACTCGCGAATCGTGGCTTCGCAACGCGCTGCGCGCTCGGCGTAGGGGGAATCGGACAGCGTCTCGCCCCAGTCCATTCGATCGTTGAAGGCGGTGTCGATATCGCCGGGCTCGATCAGGCTGACGTCTACGCCGTAGGGGTCGAGCTCATTGGCGAGCGCGAACGCGAGCGCCTCGATCGCCGCTTTCGAGGCGGAGTAGTGGGCCTGGAACGGAATCGGTGCCCGACCCGCGAGCGAGCCGACGAGTAGGATGCGCCCGGCGTTCCGCTCGCGCATGTGAGCGAGAATGGGCCTGAGGACACGCACCACGCCGAAATAATTCGTCTCGAACTGTGCACGAGCGCGCTCGAGCGTGGTCTCTTCGACGGGTCCGTAGATCCCCCAGCCTGCATTGCAGACGAGCCCGTCCAGTCGATCGATGCGTGAGAAGAGCGCGTCCAGTCCCCGCCCGACCGACGCGTCGTCGCAGACGTCGAGCTCGAGCCATTCGATCGCACGGGTCTCCCCGGTCTCCTGCGCCGCGGTCGGGCTCCCGGTCTCGGTCGCGGGGTTGGACGACATCAGGTCCGTCGTGGCGGGTGGCTTGCGACTCGTACCGAAGACGCGCCAGCCCGCCGCGAGCAGACGCTTCGCCATCGCGGCGCCGAGTCCGGAGG
Organism: Myxococcota bacterium; assembly: GCA_965223565.1. GTDB lineage: Bacteria > Myxococcota_A > UBA9160 > UBA9160 > UBA4427 > UBA4427. The sequence continues at coordinate 1,447,861 of CBDCWV010000018.1, forward strand.
AGGCGCCCGTGATCAAGACCGTCTTCGGTTGCGACATCTTCGCAGCGCCGTCCTTCGAGAAGCATCCCGCGTCGGAACACGCCGGTGCGTGTCGTCAGCGGAGGTTGCGCCGCAGCAACAGCGGCAAGATGATCGGCCAGCCGAATACGAGGGGATGTCGACGTTGGCGATCGCTCAGCTCGATCTTGCGTCCGGTATGGCGCTCGAGCTTCCAGAGCACGTAGGGTACCCAATCGCCGAACGTGTAGGCCGTCTTGAGCAGGCGCACGAGGCCCTGCATGCGTCCACGGTTGCGCATCCATCGCCAGCGGAGGCGTTGGAGCGCCAACCGGTGCCGTGGTAGTCGCACCGAGAACGACCGGGGTCGTCGGCTCGTCTCGGCGAAATGTCCGATCGCGCCGAGATGGTCGAGTGCTTCGCTCGCGACGGCGTCGTAGCGCGCTTCGTCCTGCGCGTAGAGCGCTCGGATCGATTCTTCGGCTTCGGGTCGGCGTTCGCTGTCGTAGGTACGTCGAAAGGCCTCGCGCCAGAAGGCGGCGAGTGAGAAGCGCAGCTCGCCCGCGGTGTCGGGCAGCTGACAGACGAGTCGACCGACCAGGCTGACGATCGCCTGGCTGACCGCTCGCTCGAAGAACTCGCGGGCGGCCGCGTCACGGGCGTGGAGCAGGCGCACCGGTTGCGCGAAGCGGGCCCAGACGTAGGGTTGCGGAGCTGCCAGCGAGGTACCCAGCTCGAAGTCGGCTCGCGAGATCACGCCGTATTTCGTGCGGAGCGTGCGGCCTTCCAAGGGGCACTCGACGAAGTAGACGTTGGGGGGCGCGACCCTGTTCAAGAGCGCGTGAAGGCGACGCTCATGGGCCGATCGGTAGTCGTCGACGACCAGCCAGAAGTCGAGCACGCCCTCGTCGGAACCCTTGCGCAGGCAGGAGCCGTAGAAGAGGACGCCGAGCACGGAGTCGCCGTGGCGCGTCGCGAGCTCGCCGGCCAGCCAGTCGACACGCGGGCCGACCGGCGCGGCGAGCTCGAGTGCGACGATCTCCCGCAACGCCTCGAAATGCCGCTGTGCTGCCTGGTGGTCGTCCACCGGCGTGGCGTTCTCCGTGGGGCTAGGCGGGCTCGGCGGCGTCAGGCGCGGACGAAATGGACGACCCGCTCGGCCGAGAGAGCGATGCTGCGATCGGGATCGGGCTGCCAGAGCTCACCGTCGACCGTGAAGCCGCAGCTCATGCGGAGCTCGGCCCGTTCCACGTTCCGGCTCGTGTAGCCGTTCTCGGGTGTGACCCAATCGGCGGGCTTGCCGCGCAGCATGCCGATGGCGGCGCGCCCGAAGCTCTCGCAGGGTGCAGCGATCGAAGTGAAGCGTACGCCGCCGGGACCCTGGCCCCAGAACGGGCGCATGCGCGCGAAGAGCCGACTGAGCGTCGACGCCATCACCAGGTGGAATTCGCCCTGCGCGACTGCGTCGTCGTCGAGCAGGATCTGGACCTTGTCCGGCGTCAGGATGCCCGAGTGGTCGCCGGTCACCATGCGTCCGATCAAGCCCGCCGTTACGAGCGTCGCGCCCGGAACGCCCTCGACCAGGCTGCGCTGGCCCTCGTGGTCGAAGAGTCGATGGTTGAGCTCGATCGCGCGCTTGATGATCCCGGCGCCGAAGAACATGCCGTATTGGGCCGCCCGTTCGATTCCGTAGCCGTAGGAGATACGGAGCACGCGACGCGGCTCGACGCGCTCCGCGATCCGGCCGTCCTCGACGCACTCGAGCAGCGAGGCGAGGCCCCGCAGCGGATCGCGATCGGCCGCCAGATCCATCGCGCTCATGTTGGTCCGACCCGCCCGCAGTGGGGCCACGAGCGGTACCCGGTCGCCGAAGGCATTGCTGCCGAGCAGCTCGGTCAGGACGTATTGCAGCGTCCCGTCACCGCCGTTCACCACCAGCAGGTCGACGTCCTTGTGGGCGAGATCCGCGAGGGCCTCGGGCATCACGCCGGCGTTCTCGGTCTCCACGTGCAGCACGTCGGGATGGCTTCGTAGGAACCCCAGCATGCGAGAGACCTGTTCCTGGCTCTTGCCCGCGCGCAGATTGTTGACGACACCGATTCTCAAATTGATGACCTGTCAGGGGGTGGGTGTGGGGCCGGCACGGGTTGGTCGATCGGGCTGCTGCGCAGGGCTCATCGGGAATGGCGCTTCCAGAATCCGTCTGGCTCGTCGTCCGGACGCCATTTCCCTTTGGATCGTCACGGAGTCGTCGAGGAGAAGACCGCGTCGGCCGCGGCTCATTTCTTCATCGGATTCAAAAATGTGACGAAGGCCACGCCCGTCAAGCTGCGTTCAGCCGTTTCGTATCCCGTCTCCCGTGTCGATTGCTCTGCGTTCTCTCGAACATCCGTGCGTATCGATGCGTCGGCCTGGCTCGTGCCTGGATCCGAAACGTCCGGGCCTGCATTGTCGTCGCCGGTTACGGGGAGGGACGGGGGGCCCGGCGCGGGTGAAATCCTAACGCCGATCCTCGCGTCCGCCCAGACCTCCTGGGGCTTGGATCTACTTCGGACGAACCACTTGAACGGCTGAGGCAACACGTCCAGCGGATCGAAGCGCAGCCACTCTCGTCCGAGGGTGATTTGCCCCGAATGGTTTCCTGCATCGACCTCGAAGCCCCTCGGCGTCGGATATTTCCCACCGCCGGAGCCCGCAGGGCGAACGTTCCAGCTCGCGGGGATCTTGATCGGCGATTCAATGATTCCGCGCGTGCGGTCTGTCACGAGCGACCAGCCTGACTCCCAGTCGCCACGGCTGCGCAGGTGCACACCGTAGAACGCGGACTCGCCGTCCGAGCCGAACAGGTCGACACGACGCGACAGCAGTCGCGCTTCGTCCTTCTTCGTCCAGGTATGGACGAGCCAGGTGCGACCGCGTGTCTCGACGGGACGGGTCATCCACGGCGCCGCGATCGTGCCTTCCGTCTCGGCTGCGACCGCCAGGACCTCGACGTTGTAGCCACCCGGCAATCGCTCGCGCGGCACGCGCGCGGCTGCTGCGCCTGTGGAGAAGTCGAAGAAGAGCCGGATCTCGATGTCGTCCTTCGTGATGCGGAGCTCGCCGCGCGGTCGGTGGAGATCGAGATGACTGGCGGCGATATCGAAGAAGAGCCGGTCGTCGGAAAGTGTCCAGCGCGGTCGTCGTCGGCCGTTCTCGTAGCGGTAGGGCTTGCGGCCGGGCTCGATCAGATGGCCGACGGCGACGGCGTTGTGATCGCCTGGGCCCGCGTTCGTGACGAGGAAGCGTTGGGTGATGCGGTGGCCGCTCTCGAGCTCGACGTAGAGATTCCACGACTCGCTCGCGTCGTCCCCGCCGAGCATGCGTGCGGCCGGGTCGAGCACGGGGCGCGAACGGACGGCGATCGCGGTCTCGTCGCCGGGCACGCGTGACGGCACAGCGTCGGACACCGTGTCGAGGCTGGTCGTGGCGTCGGGGCTGCCATTACCGGGGCTGCCATCACCAGGGGAGAGTGGGACACGCGGCAGCTCCGATACCGCGTCGTCGAGCGAGGGTTGCGTCTGGTCGCCCGAGCTCGGGCGCGGCGTGTCGGGTCCCGGATCTCCACTCGTGGCCGGCTCCGCAGCCAGGCACACGGCGAGGAAGACAAACGCGAGTCGTGGACGCAGCGCGCGAGGGTGTCGCAAGGAACGGATCTCCTACGCGGGACAAGCGGCCGCGGGCGAACGAGGCTATCACAGTGCCGCCCGGGGACCGCTGACGCGCCGCGCATCGAATCGCCGCAGGCCGATCGATCGCGTCCGCCGGACCGCGCGGCCGGCACATTCGTCGGTCCACCGCTCGAGGGTCACCCTTTGCCCGCCGAAACGCCCGCCGAAATTCGCTTCGCCCATCTCTCGGACTGGCACGCGACGACGATCTCGTACGCCGATCCCGGATTCTGGCGCGCCAAGCGTCTTTCGGGCTGGGCGTCATGGCAGCTCAGTCGCAGACGCCATCATGCCCCTCGGATTCTCGAGGCGGCCTTTCACGACGTGCATGCCGCAGGCGTCGATCGCGTGCTGGTGACGGGCGACCTGACCCATGTCTCGCTCGAGTCCGAATTTCGCATGGCGGCCCGACAGCTCGCCTCGCTCGGTACGCCCGGCGAGGTCTTCCTGATCCCGGGCAATCACGATTGTTATGTCGCCACGCCCGCCGCGCGATCTTGGGACCATTGGGCACGCTACCTCGCGAGCGACGTCGCGCATGTAGACGACCCGGACCTGCTCGCCTGTCTGGCTGCGTCGCCGGCAGAGGCGCTTGCACCGCGCCACGAGGACTATCCGACATTTCGCCGGCTCGAGGGCGTCGCGTTCGTGGGACTCTGTTCTGCGATTCCGACACCGATCTTCCGGGCGGGGGGATTGCTCGGTAGAAAGCAGCTCGAGCGGCTCGACCGATTGCTCGCCCTGCTCGGTGAACGCGGACTCTGTCGCGTGCTGATGATCCACCACCCGATCGTCGAGAGCGACGAGTCGAAGCGCCGTGCGCTTCGGGACGCTGCCGAGCTCCGCGCGATCCTGGCACACCGCGGCGCCGAGCTCGTCGTGCACGGCCACAAGCACCGCCGTCGCGAGCACGCGCTTCCCGGCCCCGACGGCGCGATTCCAATCGTCGGCGTGCCTTCGTCGTCCGAGATCGGGAGCAAGCCCGACAAACGCGCGCAGTACCATCTCTACACCGTGCGTTCGGAGCCCGCGCCGTCGCGCCACGAGATCACGCTCGAGATCCGCGGCTTCGAGCCCGCGAGCGGCGGCTTCGAACGTGTCGAGCGTCGACGGCTCTGATCATTCGTCGGCCGTCGCCGCTCTTCGCTCGGCGAGAATGCGTCTTACGAGCTCGAGGTCGGCGAGCTTGTCCACGTCGACTGCGGCCTCGGCGATCGGGAGCGGTGCTGGAACGATCCGGGCCCCGACGACCTGCGAGGCGCGCGCGAAGGCCGTGTCGAGATCCAGCCGACGCGTCAGGAAGAGCGCGAGGTTCAGGTAGCCGAACGCGCGCGCGATTCTCCAGGGCCGCTTTCGTTCCTTCTCGACTCGTTTCCAGAACTCGGCGGCGCGATGTGCGGTCGGCGTCCGAAACAAGAATAGGTTCGCGCCCGAGTAGGCCTCGTTCCGGAACGCGAGGTAGGTCCGTCGTGCGTCGGGAAAACGGGCCTCGATCGTGCGCCGGGCGACCAGGCCGACGACGAGATCCGAAGCCCGCTCTGCCGCGCACGAGAGAAAGGCATCCAGGATCGCATCGTCGAGCAGCGCATGATCCGCAGTCGTGACGAGGATCGGCGCGGCATCGAGTCCCAGCTGCGCCAGGCTCTCGAGGACACTCTGGCTGGGAGAGTCGCTGCTGGCGAGCGTTTCGATGCGACCGGCGCGGAGCCATGAGCGACAGGCCGGATGATCTTCGAGGAGCGGCTGCGCGTCGATATTCACGAGCACGCGTTCGAGGCCGGGCCGGGCCAGCAAGCGCCGAACGACGCGCAGCAGCATCGGCTCGCCTTCGATCGGAAGTAGCGCACGATGCGGCGCCTGCGCCGCCTCGGCCAGGGGATCCGTTCGGGCGCGCCGCCCGGCGAGCACGATCGCCGCTCGCGGGCGCAGGGATTCCGGCGTCATGCGGCGAGCCGGATCATGCCGGGTCCGATTCGGGCCGTGCAGTATCGACGGACAACGGCTCGCTCGATCGCGCGCTAGCGGGTACAGCCCACGTCGGCGAGGGCCCGATCGATCGCCCGCACCTCGGCCAGCAGCTGGTCGAGCTCTTCGAAGTTGATCTGGCTCGGGCCGTCACACGGCGCGGCTTCGAGGTCCGGATGTGTCTCGACGAAGAGAGCGTCGATCCCCGCGGCGACCGCAGCCCGAGCGAGCGGAGCGACGTAGCGTCGATCGCCGCCCGAGGAGCCCCCGTTCGCGCCCGGATATTGCACGGCATGGGTGGCGTCGAAGCAGACGGGCGCGAAGGCACGCATCTGGATCAGCCCCTGCATGTCGGTCACGAGATTGTTGTAGCCGAAGCAGGTCCCGCGATCCGTCACGAGGATGTCGTCGCAGCCGAAATGCTTCAGCTTGTCGACGGCGTGGCACATGTCGTGCGGCGCGATGAACTGACCTTTCTTCAAGTTGACGGCGGCTCCGGTCGCGGCACACGCGGCGATCAGATCGGTCTGACGCATCAGGAATGCCGGCACCTGAATGATGTCGGCAACCTGTGCGGCGAGCTTGGCCTGGGAGGGGTCGTGCACGTCGGTCAGGATCGGCAGGCCCGTCTCCTTCTTGACCTCGGACAGGATCCGCAGCCCCTCGTCGATTCCGGGACCGCGAAAGGAGTCGTGGCGCGAGCGGTTGGCCTTGTCGTACGACGCCTTGAAGACGAGCGGGAAGTCGTGCTTCTCGGCCAGCTCCGCGACCGTGCGCGCGACCTCGATCGTATCCGCCTGGTTCTCGATCACGTTGAGGCCGCTGATCAAGACCAGCGGAGACCCCTCGCCGACCGGAATCTTGCCAATCCGCATTCGCGTTCTCTCCTGGACCCTGGGCAAGGCGCGCTCGGCGCATTGCGCATGCCGCGAAGATCGCATCCGCCAAGGGACGCGCACTTCGACTCGCCCGACCGACCCGGCCGGGAGTATCCCTCAAAGAGGGCAGCCTGTGTGAGATACGAAAGCGCTCGATTCGAACAAACCGTGGTACGGATTGTCGCGCTTGGCTCACGTTCTCCACGTGAGCCAGGCCGTGCGTTCCGATCTCGATTCCCCCCAAATCCCCGTGACCGGGAGATCGGCTCGGCTGGGCCGAGCCCTTCTCGTCGCAATCCGTCGTCGCTGAATCGGACGCTCGAGCTGTCGCAGTATAAGCGGTGCGCGTTCGCCGGGCTCGGGTTCCCATTCCCCCGCCCGCGACCCGGCCTGAATCGCCACCCCCACGACGGCCCATCGGCACGCTGAGTGCCGCGCAATGCCACCTTAGTATGCCCCGATCCGCTCAGGAGTCGAGGACCGGCGGTCGAGCAGCGCGGACGACCGCAAGACGACCCTCGATCTGCGATATTCGTTGTGAAAACAATACATCTCGAGATCGACCGTGAATCGGCGCTCGCCTCCCGGGGCTCGTGCGAAGGCGTCGTGTAGACTGCGAACGCATCCCCCCGTCGTCGCCCTCCGGATCCGACGCGGCGCGAGACCGTTCTCGCCGCGAGAGGCCTGCTCGATGAACGAAGCTCCGCCCGACCACGATCGGCGCGCGCCGGTCGCCGACTCGGAGGCGGCTCGGCGCATCCATGAGACGATGGAATGCGTCGTCCTGCCCCCCAGACCCGGGGCGCCCGAATCGGATCTGCCGACGGTCGAGATCTACCTCGGGACGGAGCCGGCGCAATACCGGGCAAACCGCGTCTTCGTCTGGTCGATCGAGCAGGTACGGGATCCGGGTCGCGAGGTACGCATCCACATCATGTCGGAGCTACCGGGCTTCGACCGCCGCGGCTGGACCACGGGCTTTACGAATTACCGCTTCGCGATTCCCGCCCTCCGCGGCGGGGTCGGGCGCGCGATCTACAACGACGAAGACCAGATCTACCTGAGTGACCCGGGCGCGCTCTTCGACCTCCCATTCGAAGCGCCGACCGAGCGGGATGCGGGCGCGCCGGGCGTCCTCGCGATCTCCGACCGCGAGTCGTCGGTGATGTTGATCGACTGCGAGCGGATGGCCTCGGTCTGGCGCCTTGGTGAAGCGCAGCACGGCTGGAAGCGGGCGCTGCTCCGCAAGGCGACCGCGGAGACGGGTCTGCGTGGCGACCTCGATCCGCATTGGAATGCGCGCGACGAGGAGTTCGTGCCGGGCCGCAGCCATCTGCTTCACTACACGACCCTCCACACCCAGCCCTGGCGACCCTTTCCCGAACGCTTCGTGTATCAGAAAGGAGCCTACACACAGCTGTGGCACGATCTGGAGCGTGATGCGATCGCGGCCGGCTTCGAGCTGTTCTCGCGGGCAGCACCGAGCCGAGCCTTTGGCGTGCATCTGAAAGCCCTCGGCGCATTGCCCCGAAGTGAGATGGGTAGCGGAATCGGCGTATCCGGCACGCTGGCCGACGCCGTCGAGGCGATCACACGTGGCACCAAGGCGTGTAGCCTGCTCGAGGTTCAGCCGGATCTGCGAGGCGATAGCGAGCAGCGCCCGGGTCGATTCGCTCTCGACAGCGAGCGGCGCATCGGTCTGTTCGAGCTTCTCTCGGGACTCGACGACGACGAACGATTCGACGGCGTCGTTTGCCTCGACGGACTCGAGGAGCTGCCGGTCTGGGACATGCCGTGGCTCGTCGAAGCGTTGTTCGCGCGGGCGCGGCGATTCGTGGCGGCGGCGGTGCGCACGCCCGAAACACCGCCGCGCCGACGCTTCCTCTATCCGCCGCAGGGCACGACGCATACGCTCGGCTGGTGGCGTTCGCATTTCGAGGCGGCGGCGAAGCGCCATCCCGAGATTGCCTGGGAGCTCGTGAGTGTACGTGGACGCACCTTCGATCCAGACAGAATCTGGCTCTCTCGCGGCGGGCCGAGACCCGATCCCGCCCCGCCCGTCGTCTGGACCCTGAGCGACGGAGGACCGGGCAACACGACGCAGGTGCGTGCGCTGGTCGACGCGCTCGGCTGGTCCGCCCGTGCGCTCGAGCCGCCGCTCGGCACCTTCTCGCGTCTCGCATTTGCGAGTCGCGGCGCACATTTGCGCGGGCTCGATCCGCGTGGTCGGGATCGCGCGCCGCTCGACCCGCCCTGGCCCGATCTCCTGATCGTCGCCGGCCGCCGCGTCGCGCCGGTCGCGCGCTGGATCCGCCGCGCGTCTCGCGGCCACACGCGCGTGGTGGCCCTCGGTCCCAAGGCCGCGACGCCGGCGGATGCGGTCGATCTCGCGGTCACGCCGCGGGGCGCGATGTTGTTCCCCCATCCCAATCGGATCGAGACCGAGCGGCCGCTCGTTCGCCCGGCGTCTTCGATCGGTGCTGCGTCGCGCTGGCGCGATCGACTGCGGGCGATTCGGGGCCGCAAGCTCGTTCTGTTGCTGGGGAGCGGAACCGAGCGGCTCGGTCTCGACGAACGCGGTGCGGAGGCGCTCGGACGTCTCGTGGCCGAGAGCGCGTCGGACCTGGGCGCGGCGCTGCTCGTATCCGCGAGTCGGCATACGCGGCGGGACGTCTTCGCGGGCTGTCTACGTGGTGTCGGAGAGGCGGCCTTCGTGCATCACGAGACGGCCGATCAGAAGCCGGAGGAACGGGCCTGGCCGGCGCTGCTCGAGGTGGGCGACGTCTTCGTGATGGCGGGTCTCGGGGAGACCGCGATTGCGGAGATCTGCGCGCTCGACAAGCCCGTCTTCCTGTCGCCCCAGCGACGCGCGGGCCGCCGCCTCTGGCCCGCGATACGGGATCGCGTCGTCGCGGCGATCGTCGCCCGCGCCCACGCGCGACCCACGAACGATCGCGGTACGACCCGGCCACAAGAGGGACTCGAGCTCCTCTGCGCCCGCTCGATCGATCGTGGCTGGGTGCGGCCGCGCCGTGACGTCGAGGCGTTACGCGGTCGTCTGGTTCGGCAGGGCCACGCGCGACTGCTGCGGGGTCCGATTCGCGCCAGCGATCTCGAGGGGTTCGCGGCGAGCGGCGCGGGGGTCGATGCGACCGGGCCGCTGGGCGCCGCGGGCCGCAGCGAAGTCGATCTCGTCGCCGATCGCATTCGCTCGATGCTCGGGATGGTGCGGGAGGCCGAGAACGACGGCCACTGAGGACGGCTGCGCGCGCGTCGTCTCAGAAGCGCTCGGCGATGCGCCCGATCGCCTCCTCGACCTGCTCGCGGATGCCGAAGGCGGAGAGCCGGAAATAGCCCTCACCGCAGGCACCGAAGCCCGAGCCCGGCGTGCCGACCACGTGGGCGCGCTCGAGCAGCGCGTCGAAGAACTGCCAGGAGTTGAGTCCCGCGGGCGTCTCGAGCCAGACGTAGGGCGCGTTCACGCCGCCGAAGGTCTTGAAGCCGGCCCGCGAGAGGCCCTGCTCGATCAAGGCTGCGTTGGCCATGTAGTAGTCGATGTTGGCCTGGACTTCCTTGCGACCTTCGTCGGAGTAGATCGCTTCGGCACCGCGCTGGACCGGGTAGGCGATGCCGTTGAACTTGGTGTTCGTGCGCCGGCTCCAGAGCTGCGAAACCGGAACCAGATCGCCCTTGGTGTCGCGTCCACGCAGCTCCTCGGGAATGACGATATAGGCGCATCGGATTCCCGTGAAGCCCGCCGTCTTCGAGAAGCTGCGGAATTCGATCGCGCATTCGCGCGCCCCGTCGATCTCGAAGATCGAATGCGGGACGTCTTCGGAGATGAATCGTTCGTAGGCGGCGTCGAAGAGCAGGATCGACTCGTTCGCGCGTGCCCACCCGACCCACTTCTCGAGCTCCTCGCGCGAAGCCACGGTTCCGGTGGGGTTGTTGGGCGAGCAGAGGTAGACGAGGTCGACCGGCCGCGACGGAAGCGCTGGCATGAATCCCGACGCCTCGGTGCACGGAAGGTACTCGATTCCATCGTAACGGCCCTGTGCATCGGGCTCGCCCGTACGTCCCGCCATCACGTTCGTGTCGACGTAGACGGGGTAGACGGGATCGGAGACCGCGAGGGTCGCGTCCTCTGCGAAGATCTCCTGGATGTTCGCGCTGTCGCATTTCGAGCCGTCCGAGACGTAGATCTCGTTCGGGTCGATGCGTACGCCGCGCTGCGCGAAGTCGTTCGCTGCGATCGCTTCGCGCAGGAAGTCGTAGCCCTCGGACGGGCCGTAGCCGCGAAAGCCCTCGGTCGTCGCCATCTCGTCGATCGCGTCGTGCATCGCGCGACGAACCGAAGGCGAGAGCGGCAGCACGACGTCACCGATCCCGAGCTTGATGACGCGTGCGTCGGGATTCGCGCTCGTGAAGGCGGTCATGCGACGCGCGATTTCGGGAAAGAGATAGCCGGCGGCGAGCTTCAGGTAGTGGTCGTTCAGACGAGCCATGGATCGGGGGTTCTCTCGCTGGGGCTGGGATCGCCCGGGCTGGGACAAAGGGCTTGGGAATGGGGTCCGGGATCGGGGCCGATCCGGAGCGCGCCAAGCCTATCAGCCGTGCCAGCCGTCCAGCAACCACATCGTGGGCAGCCGACGCGGCGGGGCACACATGCGAGGTCTTCGGCGGGTGCTCAGACCAGACGCAAATCGAGACGGCCGCTCTCGACGAGGCCCGAGACGAGGTCGTCGAGCTCGCGCTCGTCCTCGGTCCAGGCGGAGGCGGCGGCGACGAGCGATCCGAGATCGACGGCGACGAGCTGTTCGCTCATGAGCTGTCGATCGAGCCAGCGGGCGGTCTGGTTCTCGCAGGGTCGCATCACATCCTCCCACTCCCCGGTAATGGGAGCGTCGCGGGGTGAGAAAGCACGATCCGTGCCAGCCGAGCCCGGCGCACGGCGGATCGCCGATGGTCAGGGTCATCCTGCGACGCGCTCCACAGGAGGGGCTTCTGGCGCGTCCGGGTCGGGCAGCGCGCTCTCGACGCGGGTGGCCGTGATTGCGTGCGGGCGGCCCGCGCTGGCGGTCGTTTGGCGGGAGCGTCGGAATTCCGTCGCTCGAGCTGGGCCGTGGAACGGATCGGAACCGCGGCCTGCGGGCGGCATCCTTGCCGGGGGCGTCACGCTAAAGTCGGGCGGCCGCGCGACGATCGAGCCTGCGAGCGAAGGATCGTTCAGGAGAGCTTCATTGGGGAGCGAAGGACTCGCACTCTACGGCTACCCGCAATGCCCGTATTGCGCGCGCGTGCTCGCGACGATCCGGGCGCTCGACCTCGAGATCCCGCTCTGCAACACGATGCAAGACGAGGCCGCTCGCCGTGCGCTCGTCGAGGCACGGGGGCGGGGCACGGTCCCGGTGCTGCGCATCGAGGACGACGACGGCGGCGTCGAGTGGCTACCCGAGTCGGCCGACATCGTTCGCTACCTCGAGCGACGCTTCGGGGAATCCGGCTGAGCCGGGCGCCACGCACTGGCCGCGAATCGAACCGATCGCGCGGGCTCGGCGAGCTCGTATGAGCACCCTGCGGCGGGACACGACCGACTACGAGGCGTGTGAGCCGAGGGGCCGCGTTTGCCAGCCGACTGCCCGCCGCCTCAGCAGGACGATCGGGATCTCGCGCCCGGTCCGGTGGCGATACATGCGATAGGCCGGGATCGCAGCCTGGAGCTTGCGCCAGTATTCCATCCTCTCGGATGCCGGCGGCTCCGCCCAGCCGACCTCGAAGCGCTCGCCGCGGACCTGCAGCTCGGCGGTCTCGGTCGCTTGCAGGTTGAGCCACCAGGCCGGCGGCTTGTCGGCGCCCCCGTTCGAGGCGACGATCGCGTAGTCGGCCTTCACCTCGACGTAGGCGAGTGGCAGCGTGCGGGGCAGTCCGGTCCTCCGGCCGCGGGTCGTCAGCAGGAGCATCTGGATCCCGAGCAGGTTGCCGCCGATCAGACCGCGCGTGCCGCGGTAGACGGCACAATGCGCGCGGGTGAACGCGAGCCAATTCGCCATGTCGGAGGGGCCTCTCTGGGTCTCAGTTGCCGGGTCCCGAAGCCCGTTCGCCGCGCTTTCGGCGCGCCTCGTCGCTCGCACGTGTGGTCGCTCGACGCGTGCGGGGGGCGCTGCTGCGGGGCTTCCGGATTCAATTCTCCAGCGATTCGTTTCGATTCGCGGGGGAGGGGTTCAGCCACGCTCGGGGCTGGCCGATGAGGCCTGAGACTAGCATTTGGAGGGCAGGAAATGTCCAACCGGCTCCGACGGATTCTGGCCGTGATGGCCGCCACCTTGATGTTCTCGACGACGATCACGGCGACCGCCGTGGCCGGGGACATCTCTCAGGGCGATGCCGCGAACGCGTCACCCGTGGTCGACGTCCTGCTGCTGCGCCCGGCCGGCTTCGTCAGCCTCGTGGTCGGAACCGGCCTCTTCGTCGCGCTCTCTCCAATCGTCCTGGTGACGCGACCGCACGAGATCGGTCGTCCGTTCAAGCAGCTCGTCGTGCGACCCGCGAAATATCTCTGGGTCGATCCGCTCGGCGGTCACTGACAGATCGGCCCGTCGCGCAGCCACGTGGCGGCGCCCCGTCGATTCGAAACGCCTCGCAACGCGCCAACGCGCGTTGCGGGGCGTTCTTTCGTTTCGGCTAGACGTGGCGCAGGGTCTGCTTGACGACGACGATCACGAACGAGACGAGGCTGCTGTAGATCAGCCAGAGCATGATCGTCTCGACGTGACCCGGGTAGCGCGGGATTCCGATGCGATCCGCGACGACCCAGCGCCTGAAACGAAGCCCACCGACGACGAAGGCCACGAGACCGAGGCTCGAGACCAGGCCGGCCAGCAACGACAAGGGTGTCCATTCGATCGCCATCTCGACCCGACCTATCGTCGCGTCGGGCCGAGCCATTGATCCGGCAAATGCCCCGATCGAAGATCGGGTCTTCCGCGCGCGGCTCGCTGTCGAGCCGCTGGCGACGGGGTGGGCGACGGGAATCGAACCCGCGACCTCCGGAATCACAATCCGGCGCTCTAACCAACTGAGCTACGCCCACCGTACGCCACCGAGCGTCTCGCGCGCGGCAAGCGGCGCAAATTACCCGCGGCCCGATCGGGTGTCAACGCGACCGGCGCGAGGTCCGCTCGCAGCCAGTTCCCGCGCTCATCGCGGTCCGGTGGCATGTTACGTTCCGATCATGTCCCAGGCCGTCGCCGGCTCGTTCGGCGCTTTTCGCATTCGGAGCTACCGCATCCTGTTCGCCGGCACGCTGGGCTCGTTCACTGCCTTCTTCATGTCGACGGTCGTGCAGAGCGTCGTCGCCTTCGAGCTGACCGGCACGAACACAGCCGTCGGCGGCGCGGTCTTCGGTCAGGGACTGGGCATGATCGCGTTCGGTCCGCTCGGTGGAGCCTATGCCGATCGCTTGCCGAAACGCCGGGTGATCGCGATTGGCCAGGCGATCTCGGCCGTCTCGCTCGCGACGGTCGGTGCTCTCTATGTCGCCGGTACGATCCGACTGGCGCATCTGGTCGTCTGCTCTTTTCTGCTGGGAAGCGCATTCGGCTTCATCGGGCCGGCGCGGCAGGCGCTCGTCGTCGACCTCGTCCCGACCGCATTGCGCGGGAACGCGATGGCGCTCACGAACGTGGCCAATACGACGTCGCGCGTGCTCGGGCCCTTCCTGGCGGGCATCTTTCTGGCGGTCTCGGAGGTCGGCGCGGGCTTGGCCTATTTCGCGATGGGCGCACTCTATCTCGGGAGTGCGGCGACGCTGGTCGGACTACCGCGATCGGTCGTGCGGCAGGGCGCGGGGGATACGCAGGTCGTCGCCGACCTGGTCGAGGGGCTGCGTTACGCGTGGAACCACGTGCGCCTGCGGCATCTGCTGATCTTCTTCATCGGCGTGATCCTGATCGGGTTTCCGCACGTGACGTTGATCCCGGGACTCCTCGAGAATCAGCTCGGGCGACCGGCGGCGGATGTGACGACGATGGCGTTCTGCGCGGCCGTCGGCGCGTTCGCGATGAGCCTGTCGGTAGCGGGCTACGCCGATTCGATCTGGGCGACGCGGATCTACTCCCTGATGGCGATCGGATTCGGCTTGACGCTCGTGTTGCTGGCGGGGGCCCCGGGATACGCGACGGCGATCGCCGCCATGATGGCGGTCGGGGCGACCAGTGGCGGCTTCCACGCATTGAACGGCGCCGTGATCGCGCGCGAGACCGAGATGCTCTACATGGGTCGCGTCATGTCCCTCACGTTGATGGCATTCGCGGGCTTCAGTCTGACGGCCTTGCCACTCGGCCTGGCGGCCGATGCCTTCGGTGAGCGGCTCGTGCTGGGCGCGATGGGGCTGGCGCTACTCGCCCTGGCGAGCGTGATGACGATCGTCGTCGCGCGCGACTCGGCGCACGCTCCGGCGGGCTAGAGGACACGATGCATGTCGACGACGCAGGTTTCGGCGGCGGACTGGCTCTCCCGACTGCTCAACGAGGGTGTCGATGCGGGCGAGCGGACGCGGGTGGGCTTCCGTCTCGAGCTCGATCCGGAGCTCTTCGTGGTGCCGAGCAAACGATTGGAGAGGGTGATTCGGCGTCTCGTGGATCTCGCCCGTTCGTCCGCCGTCGACGGTGCGACGATCGATCTCGCCTGTGTCCGTAGCGCGGCGCGCGTGGCGCCCGTCGGCTCGGGGCAGATCACACTCCGCTGGCAGGTACCTCTCGAGGAGGCGCAGCCGACCGGGCGGCTGCCGTCCGGGGTGATCCCGCTTCGGCCTCGACGGCCCGTCGAGGCCCGGGCTGTCGCGCTCGCTGCGATCGGGGAGTTGGGCCGCGAATTCCGCGCCTGCGGCTGGTCTCTTCGTTGTGATCCGGTGTCGTCGGGGCGCGAGCTACTCGTGCGAGTCAGCCGGCCTTGAGGCGCTTGGCCGATCCGGCCTCGGCTCTCCGTACTTTTCTCGCTATGGGTCCCGTCTTCCTGTATCCGGAACGGTCCGTTCGCCGTACCGCCTCACATGAGCAGGAGCAGCGAATTCGTCGGAGTCCGAAGCCCGGGTGGCCGCAGCCGAGGCGCAGGCCGCTGGCGCGTCGGTCCGGTGGCTGCTGCGTCGCCCGGAGGTCTGCCTCGAATGACATCGGATCCAACCCCACGCGACGTGCAAGCCCGGCCCTCCGCCGGGCGGGGCCGCGCGGCGCGCATCGCGCTGGTCGTGCTCGCGCTGGTCGCCGTCTATCTGCTGGGGCGAGGCGCCGGCGGCTACGTCCCGACGTTCGCGGCCTGGGTCGACGGATTGGGCGCGTGGGGCCCGATCGCATTCGTCCTGGGGTATGCACTGGCGGTCGTCGCGTTCGTGCCGGGCTCGATCCTGACGCTCGCCTCGGGCGCCATCTTCGGGCTCGTCGAGGGCACGATCTATGTGTTCGTCGCTGCCGTCGTCGGATCGACGATCGCGTTCCTGATCGCGCGACATGCCGCGCGGCGCGCGATCGAGAAACGAATCGAGGACGATCCGCGTTTCGCGTCGATCGATCGCGCGATCGGCCGCGAGGGGCGCAAGATCGTCTTCCTCCTGAGGCTGTCTCCGATCTTCCCCTTCAATCTGCTGAACTATGCGCTCGGCCTCACGCGCGTTCGGCTCTCCGACTATCTCTTCGCCTCCCTCGGCATGCTGCCCGGGACGATCCTCTACGTCTATACGGGCAAGCTCGTGGGTGACGTCGCAGCCATCGCCGGCGGCGTCGAGACCGGACGGACACCCGCGGGCTGGGCGGTCTTGATTCTGGGCCTCGTCGCGACCCTCGTCGTGACGGTCTACGTCACGCGAATCGCGAAGCGGGCGCTCGACGCGTCGACCGATCTCCCGATCGACGGCGATCCGCCGTCGCCGCATCAGTAGGACACGAGAGCCTCGAGGAGGACGAAGATGGTGAGCTCCGTCCGGGTCGAACCCATGGACGAGTGGAACGAGCGACTGATCGCGAACGTGCACCCGGCGGATTGGCGAAATCCGAAGCCCTCGGGTCGCTACGACCTGGTCGTCCTCGGCGCCGGTACGGGGGGCCTGATCACGGCCCTGATCGCGTCGAGTCTCGGCGCACGGGTCGCGCTTGTCGAGCGGCATCTGATGGGTGGCGACTGCTTGAACGTCGGCTGTGTGCCGTCCAAAGCCGTGATTCGCGGTGCGCAGATCGTGCACGAAGCACGCGAGGCGGCGGACTTCGGGATGCCCTCGACGGCCTCCGATCTCGCCGACTTCGCTCGTGTGATGCAACGCATGCGGGAGATTCGTGCGCGCATCAGTCACGAGGACTCGGCGGCGCGCTACAGCGAGGAGTTCGGGATCGACGTCTTCCTCGGAAACGCGCGCTTCGTCGCGGAGGGACGGGTCGAGGTCGACGGCGAACACCTCGACTACCGACGGGCGGTGATCGCGACGGGGGCCCGGGCGGCTTCGATTCCGATCGACGGCCTCGCCGAGGCGGGCTACCTCGACAATGAGCGCGTCTTCGAGCTGACCGAGCGGCCGAAGCGGCTGGCCGTGATCGGCGGCGGGCCCATCGGCTGCGAGCTGGCACAGTCGTTTCGCCGGCTGGGCAGCGAAGTCCATCTGCTCGAACGCGACGAACAGATCCTGACGCGCGAGGATCCGGATGCCGCGCGGATCGTTCAGGATGCGCTCGTCCGGGAGGGCGTCGAGCTGGTCCTCGCTTGCGAGACCCGACGGGTCGAGCGGCACGGCGAGGAGCGGGTGATCCATCTCTCGTGCCCGAAGAAGGGCGAACGTGAGCTCGTCGTCGACCAGATCCTGGTCGGCGTGGGGCGCGCACCGAACGTCGAAGGCATGGGCCTCGAACAGGTCGGCGTCGACTTCGATACACGGGTCGGCGTCCACGTCGACGACACGCTGCGCACGACCAACAAGCGGATCTGGGCCGTCGGCGACGTCTGCATGCGCTGGAAGTTCACGCATGCAGCCGACGCCGCCGCCAAGATCGTCGTGCAGAACGCGCTCTTCGCGATCGGGCCCCTCGGACGCAAGAAGGTCTCCGACCTGATCATGCCCTGGTGTACCTATACGGAGCCCGAGATCGCCCACGTCGGACTCTACGAACGGGACGCCGTGGACCAGGGGATCGAAATCGATACCTATCAGGTCCCCATCGCCGACGCGAATCGCGCGGTCACGGATGGCCAGGAAGAGGGACTCGTCAAGGTCCACGTGAAACGTGGCACGGACCAGATCCTCGGCGCGACCGTCGTCGCAGCGCACGCGGGTGACCTCGTTACCCAGTTCACGATCGCGATCCAGAAGAAGCTGGGGCTCGGGAGCTTCACCGACGTGATCTATCCCTACCCGACCCAGGGCGAGGCGATCAAGCGCGTCGCGGGCGCCTATACCCGCACACGGCTCACTCCCTTGGTCAAGCGACTCTTTGGCGTCTGGCTCCGCTTGCGACGCTAGCCACGGACGGCGACTTCGGGGATCATCCGGCCCGCCAGGGCGGAATCCCTCCGCGAGGAGCCAGGCCTCTTGCGACGATCGCGTGCCGAATGCGACTCCGTTCGAAGCAGAGCCCAGCCGCCTTCACGCTCGCCGCGCAAGCCTGCTTCCGCCGGGTCGGCGATCGTGCTGCTGGCCGTCGGGCTCGCTTGCGCTCCCGCCGACCGCGAGATCGCCTCGAGCGTCGAGTACGAGCCGCCGACCGAACACCGGATCGTCGTCGAGACGGTCGTCGATCTCCCGATCGATTCCGCCTGGAACGAGCTGATCCGGCGCCTCTCCGAGAGCTCGTTCAACGTGTCGACGCTCGAGAAGGCCTCGCGTTTCGTGCGGGTCGACCTAGCGCGCTCGAGCGATCTCGCCGCAACCGCGAACAAGCCGGCGCGCTACGTCGACTGCGGACGGACGCGCCGCAGCTATCGCGGCAGTGACGGTGAGACCCAGCGATTCGAGTACGTCGTCGCCGAATCGAGTCGCCATCGCGAGTCCGACGCGGTCGAGGGCGGCTACCGGGTGAGCGATGTCGAGCGACGCGTCGGTCTCGAAGCGAGCGGGACGATCTTTCTCCAGACCGACGGCGAACGTCGGACGCGCGTCACGGTGAAGAGCCGCTACCGCGTCGACATCGAGATTGCGGGCGAGGCGCGAGTCGTGCCGCTCGACGCCGACGAAGCGCCCGGGGCGCCCGCCCCGTTCGGGCCCCGCGTCGAGTCCGTCCGCTTCACGACCTTCGAGCCGGGCACGGATCGCCGCCGCGGGGGTCTCGTCTGTCGAGCGACGGGTGACTTCGAGCACGCACTGATCGCCCTGGCCAATCCAGCCGCGGCGATCTAGCGGCCCGATCCGACACGGTTGTCGATGTCAGGGGCGCCGACGAGTGCCGCCGACTCGGTGCGCGAGCGGCACGGGCTCAGTCGATGTCGTTGAGGGACCAGTCGTAGTCGAAGTAGCGGATGCGCACGTCGTCGCCCTGCGCGCGCAGCCAGACGGCGTCCGACGCGGACACGTAGGGCGTGATCGCGTTCAGCACGCCGCCACGGGCTTCGAAATCCTCCTCGAACCAGTCGAAGATGGCCGAGATCCGCACGACGCCGGCGCTCCGCTCGATCCTCAGCCCTTTCTCACGGCTCGCGAGGAAGCGGCGCATCGCGGACGTGAGATCGGCTTCGAGTGTCTCAGCGCGGAAGGGCGTGCGCGCGAGTGGCGGGCACGATGTCGAGGCGCAGACGATCGCGGCGTGGATTCGAGGCTCGCCCTCCTTGCGCAGGATCTCGTGCTCGATCGCACCGAGGGAGAGCGCGCGACCCTCGATCGTCGCGACCGTTCGGTCCCAGACGGGCGAGAAGAACGACCCGATCGCGCGAATGCTCTCGACCGGGTAGTGACGCCGTACCAGGTCGATCGTGAGGATGTTGTAGGCGTTGATCCAGAAGGCGAGCCGCTCGTCGCGCGACAGGCGAGACGGCTGCGCAGCGACCACCTGCGCGACGAGCCTCTGCCATTCGGGTGCGGCGCCCAGCGCCCTGTAGTCGACTCGGGTACCGACGACGTCATCGGTCGCGCGCGTATGCCTGTCGAGCAGCTCGGCGTAGAGCGCGCGATCGAGGGGATGCGCGCCCGTGCGGTCGGACGTCCCTACGCGATCGCCGTGCGAGCCCGCCGAGGCGTTTGCGGCTGCGAGCGAGATCGCCAGGATCGAGAGCGTGAGCAGTCTCGCGAGGGAAACGCTTCGATTCGAATGGCCCGGGCTGGGCGGGCACGGCTCGGGTTCGGGCGCCATGGCGCTCGGCTCCTCCTACGAGCCCCGGCGGGCATCGCGGCAACGGCAAAACGGGTTCGGGCGGGATCCTCAATCGGGATACGCAAGGGGTACGGTGATGGTTTCAGCGGCGGACCAGAGTGGCGGCGGGCGATGCCGCGGATATGCTCCCAGCGCCGAAAACGGGGGGAGCAAGGTGATGCGCATGCTCGGGCGGGTCGGACTCGTCGTTTCTCTGCTGTCGTGGCTCGTCGCTTCGAGTCTGGCCTGTGGCGATGACGCGACGTCGGGTGCCGCCGCGCCAGCGCCAAGGGCTACCGGATCGCAGGGCCCGGGCGATCAGCGCGCTCCGGATGTCGCACCGGGACCGTCCGGCGTGCGCGACGAATCGCCCGCTTCGTCAGGGTCGCCATCGTCGACGGATCCGATCGCCGATACCCGCAGCCTCGAAGAACGCGTCGCGGCGGGTCGCGCCGTCTACAATGCGAATTGCATCGCCTGCCATGGGATGGATCCGACCCGAGACGGCGCGCTCGGCCCCGCGGTCTCAGGCTCGTCACTCGAGCTGCTCGAGGCGCGCGTGCTGCGCGGCGAGTATCCGGATGGCTACGAGCCGAAGCGGCCGAGCCGCGTGATGGTCGCGCTCCCCCATCTCGAGAACGAGCTGCCCGCCCTCGAGGCGTACCTCAATTCGCTGTAGCTGCAGAGCGCATTCCATGGGACGTGGAGCGTTGATTGCGCCTGGCACCGTTCCTGCGAAACCGCGGGCATGTTGCCAATCACGCCCTACCGCCGTCCTCCGTTCTGCCCCAACCCGCGCTGCGATTCCCGAAAGAATCCGAAGACTTGGCGCTACGTGAAGAAGGGCTTCTTCCTGCGCGACCAGGTTCCGAGGCGAATCCAGCGGTACCGCTGTACTCGTTGCGGGCGCTACTTCAGTTCACAGACCTTCTCCGCCCGCTACTGGCTCAAGCGCTCCGACCTGCTCGCCCCGACCTTTCATCGTCTCGTATCGTGCTCCGGCTTCCGCCAGATCGCTCGCGAGGCCGGCGTCTCGCACACGACCATTCGACGATTGAGCGACCGACTCGGCCGACACTGCCTGCTCTTCCAAGAACAGGCGCGGCCGCCGACAGCCCCGACCGAGCCACTCGTGCTCGATGGCTTTCGGACCTTCGAGCACAGCCAGTACTGGCCGATGGACCTGAACCTGGTCGTCGGCCCGTCTCTGTTCGTGTATGGCTTCAACGACGCTGAGCTGCGACGTAGCGGGACGATGCGACCCGCTCAGGTGATCAAGCGAACCCAGCTCGAGCAGCGGTACGGCCGGCCGGATCCGCTGGCGACCCAGAAGCAGGTGGAGGGGCTGCTTCGACGTCTCGTGCCGCCGGGGTGCACTGCCGAGCTCCACTCCGACGAACACCCGGCCTACGCGCGAGCGCTAAGGCGACTCCCGGGCCGCAAGATCGTGCACCGTCGGACGAGCTCGAGGGCGGCTCGTACGCCCCGAAACCCACTCTTTCCAGTCAACCTGTCCGATCTGTTGTTGCGACATTCGAGTGCGAATCACAAGCGCGAGACGGTGGCGTTCTCGAAGCGCCGTCAATCCATCTTGTATCGCGCGGCGATCTTCACCGTGTGGCGCAACTATAGGAAGGACCGCTCGGAGAATCGGCAGCTCGGGACACCAGCCAAGGCGCTCGGACTGGCCAAGCGGGCGCTGGCGGTCGACGAGATTCTGGCTCGCCGTCTATTCCCGGAGCGAAAGGGGCTGCGGGGCTGGCTGCGGGACTGCTATTTCGGGCGGATTCCGACGCGCGCAATCGAGCGATGCGTGGAGCATCGAGCGAGGTATGCGGTGTAGCGCGTCGGAAAGTGGTCAATTCAGAGGGAGCGGAGCCCCCAGCTCGCCGGGACCATCGCGATCAGGCGCAATCTTCAGTCCACGTCCCATTCCATGAACCCCGATCGATCGAGGTGGGCTTCACGGTGTCGCGAAGATCGGGTCGAAAGCGCGTGTATCGCGACCGAAGGGCTTGTGAGACGACCGCGAGCGAGCGCCGGGACGACGACGGCCCACCCGGGCGAACCGGCTGGGCCGTCGAATGGCACCGCAGCAAGAACGTGACGCGCGCGCCACCATGCGCTGGTCTAGCTGTTCAGGAATGCGCCGACGAGGTAGAGCACGAGCCACAGGATCAGTCCGCCGTGGATCGTGCCCGAGACGGTCGTGAGCGGCTTCTGGGTCGCGGCACCGGGGCCGATCAGGCCGTTCACCTCGACGGCCAGGATGATGAGACCGGCGATCAGCCAGTAGACCAGGTCGTTCGTGCCCGACAGGAAGCCCGGCAGGTTGGCCGCCGAGACCATGAAGAAGAGCATCGGGATCGAGAAGAGCGTGTTCGTTCGCGAGGCCATGCCGGCTTTTCCGCCCCGCGCCGCGGCCTCCGGGATCGGCTCGCCACCGGATGCGACCTGTTCGGCATTCGCGATCACGACCTGCTGGGCCGGCCAGATGACGAACCAGACGTTGTACCACATCAACGAGCCCATCAGACCGCCGGTCAGGATCTTCGTCATGTAGCCGTCGGTGAGCGGCACACCGAGATGTCCCCAGCGGTAGGCGACGATCGTCCAGCCCGACAGGAAGGTGAACATCGCACCCCAACGAAACCACCAGAGTGCGTTCGGGACGAGTCCCCGAGTCATCGCGCCCTTGGCCGTGCCGCCCAGCTCACTGCCGAAGAAGGGCGTCTGGATGAAGTTGAAGTAGTAGAGGACACCAATCCAGGTGATGCCGGCCAAGACGTGCAGCCAGCGGAGAAGCACCTCGATTCCGTAGCCGGACGTGATCAGATCCATGGGCAGATTCCTTTTCTCTCGCGAGTCGCGGGCTCGGACTCGGCTGCGCCGCGAAGTCTTCGGGCTGGCGGCCGCCGGGGAATCGTCGCGCGTCGGCTCGACCCGCTTCGCGTCCCCGAAGGCGATTCGTGTGGGCCTGATTCTATCCGCCCGGGGAGCGGAATCTAGGGGTGATCTCGTACTCGTTCACCGGCTGGATCCAGCCATTCGGTGAGCGCCTAGAGGCGAAATGCACACATCGAAGTCGGCGGCGAGTCGATCCGCCGGGATCGCCTATTCTCCCGCGCGCGTCGGCTACGGCGATCGACAGGATGGGCGATAGGCAGGTTCGCGGTCGGCGCTCGGTCGCGCCGACCTGGGGTGGGATCGAATGGAGCGGCGACAAATCCTGGTGACGAGTGCGTTGCCCTACGTGAACGCGGGCATCCACCTCGGACACCTGGTCGAACATCTGCAGACCGATTTCTGGGTTCGCTACCAGCGACTGCGTGGCCACGAAGTCCGTTATTTCTGCGGCGACGACACGCACGGTACGGGCACGATGCTGCGTGCCGAGCGCGAGGGGCGCGCGCCCGAGGCTTTGCTCGAGGAGGCGCGCGCCGAACACATGGCCGATCTCGCGGGCTTCGGGATCGTGCACGATCACTACGGCAGCACGCATAGCGACGTGAATCGGGCCTTCGTCCACGAAATCTGGGCGGCGCTCCGCGCGGCCGACTGCGTCGAGGAACGGGAGGTGACGCAGCTCTACGATCCCGAGGCGGGGATCTTCCTCGCCGATCGTTTCGTCATCGGCGGCTGTCCCCGATGCCGGTCCGAGGACCAGTACGGCGACAACTGCGAAGTCTGTGGCGCGACCTACTCCCCCTCGGATCTGATCTCGCCCCGCAGCGCCGTGAGCGGTGCCGTGCCGGAGGAGCGGAGTCATTCGCACCTCTTCGTGACGCTCGAACGCTTCCACGCCTTCCTCGAGGAGTGGACGCAGGCGCCGGGGCGGATGCCGCCCGAGACGGCGAACTGGCTGACGGGCACGTTTCTCTCCGCGCCGCTCCGCGACTGGGACATCTCGCGTCCGGCACCTTATTTCGGCTTCGAGATCCCCGACGCGCCGGGCAACTATTTCTACGTCTGGCTCGACGCGCCGGTCGGCTATATCGCGGCGACCCGGGAGTGGTGCGATGCCGAGGGTGAGGACTTCGATCGTTGGTGGCGCAAGCCCGGCGGCGAGATCCACCACTTCATCGGTAAGGACATCGCGTATTTCCACACCCTCTTCTGGCCCGCGATGCTCCGGACGGCGGGCTTCCAGCTGCCGACCTCGATCCACGTCCACGGCTTTCTGACCGTGAACGGTGAGAAGATGAGCAAACGCAAGGGGACCTTCATCCTCGGGCGCACCTACCTCGAGCACCTCTCGCCGGAGTACCTGCGTTACTACTTCGCGAGCAAGCTCTCGGCCAAGGTCGACGACATCGATCTGAACCTCGACGAATTCGTTCAGAAGGTGAATGCGGATCTGGTCGGCAAGGTCGTGAACCTGGCGAGTCGCACGGCGCGTTTCGTGAAGGGCGAGACGCTGCCCGACTATCCGGCCCAGGCCGACGAAGGTCTCTTCGCGGCCGGTGTGCTCGCGGGCGACGAGATCGCGCAGGCCTACGAGTCCCTCGACACGAGTCGCGCCATGCGGAGCATCATGGCGCTCGCCGATCGCGCCAACGAGTTCGTCGAGAGCCGCGAGCCATGGAATCTCAAGAAGGACGAATCGAAGCGCGCCGAGCTGCACGCCGTCTGCGCGATCGCGCTCAATCTCTTCCGCCAGATCACGATCTATCTGGCGCCGGTGCTGCCGCGTTTCGCGGAGGAGTCGGCTCGGCTGCTCGGGCTCGAAGGCGCGACCCGTTGGGCCGATGCAGCGACTCCCGTCGTCGGCACGACGGTCGGCAAGTTCAAGCACCTGATGGAACGCGTGGATCCCGAGAAGGTGTCGGCCATGTCGGAGGCGAGTCGCGCGGCGACCGAGGCGGCCGAGAGTGAGGCGTCGCGTGCCGGCGCCGGGGGCGGCGAGGCGCTGGCTGGGGAGCCGCTCGAGGCCGAGTGCACGATCGACGACTTCGTGCGTGTCGACCTGCGCGTCGCCGAGATCGTCGAGGCCCGGGCCGTTCCGAAGGCGAACAAGCTGCTCGAGCTGACGCTCTCGCTCGGCGGCAGCGAGCGGCGCACCGTATTCGCTGGTCTCAAGCGGGCCTATGCGCCCGAGGACCTCGTGGGTCGGCTGACGGTCGTCGTCGCCAATCTCGCCCCGCGCAAGATGAAATTCGGAACCAGCGAGGGCATGGTATTGGCGGCCGGTCCCGGTGATGCGGAGCTCTTCATCCTCGCGCCCGATAGCGGCGCCAGGCCCGGACAGCGGATTCGCTAGGCGTGGGCGAGAGGCGCCTCGCAATGGCGGGTCGCGGTGGCGCCCGTTGCTGCGTCGTTCTGCGACTGCGGATGGGCTCACGTCCCCTGCTAGTCTCCCGCGACGCCGCCCGGGAGATCCCGCTCGCATGGCCGAACGATTCGATTCCCTGACCGACGAACACCGCCGATTCATCGAAAAGCAGCCGGTCTTCTTCGTGGCCACGGCGGCGCGCGACGGGCGCGTCAACCTCTCGCCGAAGGGCGGGCCACACCTGTCCGTACTCGACGGACAGCGCCTGCTCTGGTTGAATCTGACGGGCAGCGGGAACGAGACGGCAGCGCACCTGCTGGACACGAACCGCATCACGCTCATGTGGTGTGCCTTCGAGGGGCCGCCGCTCATCCTGCGCGTCTACGGGGAGGCGCATGCGGTTCATCCCGACGCCGCCGAGTCGCCGCACGCCCCGAGCTGGGCCGAGTGCGCGGCGATCCTCCCCGCCGCAATCGGCGCGCGCCAGTATTTCGCCGTCGAGATCGACCTCGTCCAGACCTCGTGCGGCTACGCCGTGCCTCGTATGGATTACGTCGAGGATCGCACCGCGCTCACGAAATGGGCGGAGAAGCGGGGCGAGGAGGGGCTGCGCGCCTATTGGCGGGAGAAGAATCGCGTGAGCCTGGATGACTTGCCGACGCGCTGAAGCGGCTGGTCGAAACGGTTCTCGCCTCGTTACCGGCGCAGCCCCAGACTCAGGATCCGTTGAATCAGCATCTCGTAGGGGATGCCGGACTCGGCGGCGGCGGATGCGAGCTCTTCGTAGTTGGCGAGCTCGGGGTTGGGATTCGCCTCGAGGAAGTAGAGCTTGCCGTCGGGAGAGAGCCGGTAGTCGATCCGCGCGTACCCTTCGAGCGAGAGCATGCGGTAGATGCGCTTGCTGACGCGTTCGAGCTCGCCGGCGACACCGTCGGGCAATTCGTTGGCGGCAGCGATCCGGACGCCGTGCTTCTCTTGATAGTGGACGTTGTGCTTCAGGCTCTCGGTTGCGATCAGGTCGTCACCGGGGTCGAGCTCGTCGACGATCAGCTCGCGCGGTGGCAGCGCGACGAGGCGATCGTTGCCGAGCACCCCGACGTAGATCTCGCGACCGGGGATGAACTGCTCGACGATCGCGTCGGTCTCGATTCGTTCATGCACGAAGGCGACGCGGGCGGCGAGCGCCTCGTCGTCGCGCACGATCGACGCCTTGGAGATCCCCATCGAGGCCTCTTCCACGAGCGATTTGACGATCAATGGGAATTCCATTCGCTTGGGACGCCGCACGCGCCGATTCGCTCGGGCCGTGAAGAAGCGCGGCACGCTGATGCGGTGATACATCGCGACCTTCTTCGAGAGCGCCTTGTCGCGCGCGAGCACGAGGCCGCGCGGATTGTTGCCCGTATAGGGCACGCGGAGGAGCTCGAGGAAGGCGACGACGTGCTGGTCGTAGATCGCCTCCCCCTGGAACTCGTCGAGCAGGTTGAAGACGATATCGGGCTCGAATTCCTCGACCGCGTGCCGGATCGGGGGAACCGCGTCGCGCACACCGAGGGGCCGCGCCTCGTGGCCCAGGTCCGCAAGCGCCGTGAGGATGTCGCTCTCGGTCTTGATGCGATGGAACTCGCTCTCGGAGAGCGCGTCGACGTCGTCGGGTGGGACGAGGTCCTCGTGCATCAAGACGAGCACGCGGAGCTTCTTGCGCCGACCGGAGGCTTTGCGCGATTTCGGGGCGCTCGTAGGACTCATAGGGCGTGCCAATCCCTTCCTCGGTAGACGAATTCCGCGCTTCGTGCGGCCAACAGGATCGCGAAGTCGACGACGAGTCGCCGTCTCTGGCCGACGGCGCGGAGCTTGAGTTCGCGGCAGCGTGCGATCATCTCGCCGAGGACTGTGTCGAGCGCGAGCTCGTGCTTGCCGGTCGAGCGCGCGACCATGCGGCGGATCTCTTCGCGATGGCCGCGAAGGAAGGACGCGGCCGAGGGCGAGCGACTGGTGCTCTCCTCGATCGGCGTGAAGAAACGCAGCAGATCCTGATCGTAGGCACGTGAAGCGAGGATGCGGTAGCGGCTGCGTTTGGCCCGGTAGTGGTCGGCGAGCGTCGTCTTGATGCGATGGATCGGGTCGGGCTTCGCGCGCGACCGGACGGGGGGCGACTGGCCCGCGAGCTCGTGCATCAGCTCGTCGACGTATTCCAGCTTGCGAAGCGCCGGCCAGCCGTCGTATTTCCGCCGCCAACGCGATCCCGGCGTCAGCCATACGGCGAAGGTCTCGGCGAAGTCTTCGTCGGGATGACTCTGCGCGTACCAGTGTGGCAGGTGGATGACGTAGCGGCGACTGCCGGGATGAGGCCGGTAGTAGTCGGGGTAGGGCTCGGTCGACGAACCGAAATGCTCGCGCCAGCCCTTGCGTCGATGCAGTCGAAAGGCGTGCTGGAGGGCGTGGCCGGCCTCGTGCCGCAGCAGACGCAGGCACTCCGAATGCGATCCTCCCTCGACCTCGAGGATCTGGCTGCGCTCGAGGCGTTTCAGTCTGGGGTGGGCGAGGTAGAAGGGAATCGCGATCCCGGGTACCCCGTCCGGTGAGAACCACTCCTCGGAGAGCCAGCAATGGGGTCGAACGCGCAGACTACGTGCGTCGAGCTCTTCGTAGAGTCGTTCGATCGGAGCCTCGAGCCAGGTGCCTTCGAGCGCGAGACCGAGATCACAGAGGCGCCATTCGAGCAGCTCCCGATTCGACAATTTCTCCCAGGGGCGAGCGCGCGGCATCGCCGGAGTCTATCCCACGGTTGCCCGAAGACGCGAAGACGGATCCCTGCCACGGTCGGCCCGAAGACGCGATCAGGAATCGAATCCAGCTTCGGCTCGTGGACGGGTTATGCTCGGGCTCTTCGGAATCGGCGTCGTAGCCCCGCAGCAGTGCGACCGACCCACGGAGTCATGCGATGGAGATCTCGATCGGAGTCCCGCCTGGACCACAGGCGCGCGAGCTCGCGGTCCTCGCCGAGCGACTCGGCTACGACCGCGTCTGGATGTATGACTCCGCGGCGCTCTACGAAGACATCTGGATCCATCTCGCGCGCGCCGCCGAGGCGACGAGTCGAATCGGCCTCGGCACGGCCGTCCTCGTGCCGAACCTCAGACACGTGATGACGACCGCGTCCGCAATCGCGACGATCGATCGGCTCGCGCCGGGTCGCCTCGCTTGCGCGTTCGGAACGGGCTACACCGCCCGCCGAGTGCTCGGCCAGAAGGCACTCGGCTGGAAGTACCTGCGGTGCTACCTCGAGCAGCTGCGGGGTCTGTTGCGCGGCGAAGTGGTCGAGATCGACGGGCGGGCGTGTCAGATGATCCATCGACCGGAGCTCGCGAAGCCGCGGCCAATCGACGTACCGCTGCTGCTCTCCGCGTTCGGGCCGAAAGGCCTGGCGGTCACGCGCGAGATCGCCGATGGCTGGATGGGCGTCTCTCCGCCGCCCGAGCACTTCGACTGGGCCGTCCAGATGGTCAACGGCACCGTTCTCGCGCCCGGCGAATCGCCGTCGGCGCCGCGCGTCGTCGAAGCGGTCGGGCCCTGGCAGGCCGGTGCCTATCATCTCACGTGGGAGATGGCGCCCGAAACCCTCGCGGACATGCGTGGGGGAGACGCGTGGCTCGCTCGAATCGAAGAGGAGAGACCCGAGCGCGAGCGCCATCTCGCCGTCCACCATGGCCATTGCAGCCATCTCTCGGAGGCGGATCGCGCGGCCTTCGCCACCTTCTCCGGCGCGGGCGACGACATCCCATGGCACGGCTGGGTCGGTGAGGCCGAGTCGATTCGCAAGCGCGCCGAGGCCTCGGCTGCGGCGGGCGTGACCGAGGTACTCTACACGCCAGCCGGCGACGATCTGCTCGGCCAGGCGGAGCAGTTCTATCGAGCGGTCGAGTCGGTGCAGGCCCCCGGCCCATCCAGCCTGGCGAGCCGGTCGCAGGATCCGAAACACAGGAAGTAGTAGAAGGAGCCCCAATGCTCACGAAAATGGACGACTACCCGATCCACCAGACGCCCGAGCCCCTCGCGGTCGTCGCCACGTCGGATCGTCACGCCTACGATCGCTACTGGTTCAACGGATACCAGGACGACGGCGCCTTCTATTTCGGGATCGGCGCGGCGGTCTATCCGAATCTGGGCATCCTCGATTGCGGCCTGAGTATCGTGCACGACGGGGAGCAGCACGCGTTTCACGGTTCGCGGCGCGCGCCGAGCGAGCGCAGCGAGGTCGAGGTCGGTCCCTTCAAGATCGAGATCATCGAGCCGATGATGAGCCTGCGCGTCACGCTCGACGAGAACGAGACCGGTATCTCGGCGGACCTGCTCTGGATTCCGCGGACGGCGAGCTTTGCCGAGGAGTTCCAGCGCTCGAAGCGCACCCCGGCCAGCGCCAGCCGGCACATGGAGGCCACGCGTTTCAACCAGTTCGGCAACTGGCAGGGCGAGATCCGCTATGCGGGCAAGACCGTCGAGGTCGATCCGAGCCGCGTCTTCGGCACGAAGGATCGCTCCTGGGGCATTCGTCCCGTCGGCGATCCAGCGCCGCCCGGAGCGCCGCCGCTCGAGGCGCCGGCGATCAATTTCCTCTGGTTCCCGATCCACTGGAAGGATCGCTGTACCCACGCCGGCATTTTCGAGAACGAATACGGGGTGTGTTGGCATTGGGACGGGATGATCATGCCGACCTACGGCGCGCCCGCCGATATTCCCGGCGTCGAAGATCCCGCCATGGAGGCGCTCGCCGGCGTCGACCATGCGATCCACGAGTTCTTTCCGGGAACGCGGCGTGCCCGGCGCGCGTCCGTCTCCCTGCGACATCTCGACGGCGCCGTGACGGAGATCGAGGTCGAGAGCCTGCTCGTCTACCGCATGAAGGGCATCGGCTACTCCCATCCCGAGTGGGGCCATGGCCAGTGGAAGGGCGAGCTCGCGATCGGCAGCGATTCGTGGCGAATCGAGGATTGCGACAACATGGAGATTCCCAACCAGCACATCCAATCGGTCGTCAAGGCGAAGCTCGTCGGCAGCGACGAGGAGGGTGTCGGCGTGATGGAGCAGATCCACATGGGTCCGAGCACCCGCTACGGCTTCAAGGAATTCCTCGATCCCGCGACCTGAATCGAAGGGCATGCGAGGAGGGCGCACGATGGCCGAGATTTCGATGAAGCGCGAGCACGGGCTCGAGGATCCGGTCGACGTGCGTTCCCGAATCGAGGGAATCGCCGAGCGGTTGAGCGACCGCCTCGGTGGGAGCTGGTGTTGGGAAGGCGACGAGGCGGTCTGTCAGGCGCGGGGCGCGGAGGCTCGCGTCGGCTACGACGATCGATCCATCTCGCTCGACGTCAAGCTGCCGCTCGTGTTGCGTCCCCTGCGCGGGAAGCTCGAGAGCAAGATCGAGGAGTATTTCGAGCGCTATTTTGGCAGGAGCTGAGGAGGAAGGGTCCGAGGGGGGCTCGGCAGTCGAGCCCGGTTCCGAGCTGCGAGCGACCGGTACCTGGTCGGCGGGCATCGTGAACCACGGGAGCTTCGCGGATCTCGCGC
Organism: Myxococcota bacterium; assembly: GCA_965223565.1. GTDB lineage: Bacteria > Myxococcota_A > UBA9160 > UBA9160 > UBA4427 > UBA4427. The sequence continues at coordinate 1,478,570 of CBDCWV010000018.1, forward strand.
GATGTCTCGCGTCGATCGCAATGCAGTCGCGTCCGCCGGCGTCCGTCCGCGTCTACGACACGGGCGAAGATCCCAATGCGCTCGAAGACCTGCGACTCAGCCATCCGACGATCGCCTTCGAGTCGGGCTCGAACCTCGGCTACGCGGGCGGGGCGAATCGCGTGATCGCCGGGCTGCTCGCCGGCACGGGGGAAGCTGCCACCCCGTCGAGCCCGAGTCGCTCGCCCGAGTTCGTGTTACTCCTCAACCCGGACGTCGAGCTCGATCCGACCTTCGCCGAGCGTCTCGTCGGAGCACTCGTGGAGAGCCCGCGAGCTGCGATCGGCTGCGGCAAGCTCCTGCGCCCGGGTCGCGAGCGGATCGACAGTGCCGGGATCCGGTTCCCTCGCCACCGGCGCCCGCGCGACCGCGGCAGCGAGGAGCCCGACCGCGGCCAGTTCGATCGGCGCGAGCGGGTCGACGCCGCGAGTGGCGCGGCCATGCTGTTGCGCGCGAGTGCGATCGCCGCGCTTCGCCTCGGCGACGAGCTATTCGACGAGCTCTTCTTCGCCTATCACGAAGACACCGATCTGTGTTGGCGCGCACGGCGGCTCGGCTACGAGATCCTCTATGAGCCGCAGGCGATCGCGATCCATCGGCGCGGTTGGCGTCGTTCGGAGCGAGAGCGGATCCCCGTCGCGATTCGTCGCCATTCGTTCAAGAATCACTACCTGCAGCTGGTGAAGAACGAGACGGGCACGAGATTACTCGCGAATGCGCCCTGGCTCGTCGCCTGGGAGCTCTTGCGCCTGGGCTTCGTGCTCGTGCGGGACCCGGGGCTCCTGCCGGCCTATCTCGATGCGCTCGCGGAGATGCCGGCTGCCTGGCGCAAGCGGCGCCTGCTCGCTGAGCGGATCGACGCACTCGCGGAGGGTGCGGGGCGCTCGCCCTAGCAGTCGTCCTGCGCATTCCGTCTCGTCAGTCGTTTCCGGGTGCGTAGTTTCCGGGAAAGAGCGCTCGCTCGACTGCTTCGATCACACCGTGGATCAGCTGGATGTGGATCGCCTGGATCCGATCCGCCGCCATCGTTGCCGGTCCGGGCACGACGATCGCGATGTCGACGTCGGCGCCGACCTTGCCGCCGTGTCGGCCGAGCAGGCCGACGGTCGTGACGCCCCGGTCGCGCGCGCTTCGCACCGCTCGCACGACGTTCTCCGAGTCGCCGCTCGTCGACAGCACGAGCAGCAGGTCGCCGCTCCGGCCGTGTGCTTCGATCTGCCTCGCGAAGACCTCCTCCCAGCCGAAATCATTCGCAATACAGCTGAGCGTGACCGGATCCGCGAAGGCCATCGCGGGCAGCGAGCGACGATCGGCGCGGAAGCGACCCGTCCACTCCTCCGCGAAGTGCATCGCGTCGGCCAGACTGCCGCCGTTACCGCAGGCGAAGAGCCGTCCACCGGTCTCGAGCGTCTTCTGTGCGGCTTGCGCGAATCGCACGCAGCTCCCCAGGAGCGATTCGTTCGCGCGCGAGAGGTCAAGTGTCCGCGCCGATTCGTCGAGGGCGTGGCGGAGGACTTCGATCGTGCTCATTCGGACCTCATGCCTCGCGCTTTCGCAGCACGACGAGGTCCTGGACGTTCCCGATATAGCCGCGAAGCACGTCGAGGACTTCGAAGGACTCTGACCAGCGATGGCGGACGTAGGGCTCGGAGAGAAAACAATCGATATAACGCGTCGGCTCGCTCGAGAGGTCCTCGGCTGCGATGCTCACGTCGACGTCGAGGGCGCCACGTTGGCGGTATCGGATCAGGGTCTCCGTCCGCACGCTCGTTCGACAGAGCGCGGTATCGCCTTGAATGCTCAGGAGGAGAACCGCGCCGGGTGCACAGATCCGCTCGAGCTCGCGCAGCCAGGCCGAACGATCTCCTTCGCCCAAATGCGTCATGACCGAGATCGCGAAGACGAGATCGAATGCGTCGGGTCCGAAGCGCGTCGGGGGATCGACCGCGCAGGTCTCGAAGCGCGCGAAGTCGAGGTGCTCCGAGCACCAAGCCACGTTGTCTTCGTCGATATCGATTCCCACGACGGAGCATGCGGGCAGCTCCCGGAAATAACGCGTGAGGCGACCACAGCCGCAGCCCCAATCGAGGACGCGAGGAAAATCCTCGAAGCTCTTGCCGCAGCATTTGTTGAGTGCGCGTTCGAGCTTGACGAAGGCACTCGATCCCTGGAGCTTGTAGGAAGCGAGGTCGGTGTTGCCGTGGACACGGGCGCGTCGCTTCGGACCCGGATCGGGGAAGTCGTCCCTGGCCGGATCGCCGACGTAGAAGGCATGGTCGGCATCGAAGGGGCTATTCGTGCGCGCATCGCAGAATTGCAGCTCGGCGAAGCCGTTCGGGAAGAGCGACGATGCGTCGCGGTCGCGCGGGATCGGTGTCCGACAGACGAAGGCGCTCGCGTCGCAGCCGAAGCGATACCAGAAGACGTTGGCGACGTCGGCGCGTAAACGCGGATAGTCGATCTCTTCGAAGGCATCTCCGTTCAACGTGAACGTAGCCGGCGCGTACTCGTCGAAGGGTGTGATCGCCCAGCCCCGGATCTCGATCGTGTCTGCCTCGATCGCGAACTCGTCGACGCACCAGGTGCTCGGCTCGAGCATCGACGCGAGCGTCGGTCGTAGATAGAGGTATTCGTTGATCTGTCCTTGCACCGACGGCGAGAGCGGTGCGCCGGACACCCAGCGAATGCGCAGATTCCGGAACCACTCCTGGATTCCCCGGAAGCGATTCCGGGTCGACCACGACAGAAAGCGTCTGAGAACGGAGCGTGCGTCCATCGGCTCGTCCCGGCTGGTTGCGTGCGGGAGGCTACTCGGTCTGCCGGCCGACCGCACGAAAGCGGAGGTGTCTCGTGCGGGCCTAAGGGATCGCGCCTAGACTGCCGACCCACGCTGGCTCTGGAGGAAACGCGTGCCCAGTCGGCCCGGCCCGAACCGATTCCGGCGATACGCCGGGCTCGCCCTGGTGCTCGCTACGCGTGAATTTCCGGGTGCCTACCGCGGCAATGCGACCGGTGCACTCGCCGCCGTGTTGATCCCCTTGGCGATGTTGGCCGTCTATACGTTCGTCTTCTCGACGCTGATCCCGGTTCGTTTCGAACGCGTCCATAGCGGCGCGACGTATGCGCTCTTCCTCTTCAGCGGTCTGATCGTCTGGAACCTCTTCGCCGACGTCGTCGTGCGTGGGCCGCGCCTGTTCGTCGCGGCGCCGAACTATGTCCATCGCCCGCAGTTCCCCCTCTCTCTGCTCGTGCTCGCGCCCTGTCTGGCGGGTCTCTTTCGCGCCTTGCCCTGGTTCGCGGCCTATCTTGGCGTGCATCTCTTCGTGCTGCGCGAGTGGACATGGGGGCTCGTCGCAGCGCCGCTCGTCCTCGCGGCCGCCTGCGGCCTGACCTTCGGTGTGACGCTCTCACTCGCCTCCGTCGGTGCGCTCGTACGCGACGTCAGCGATTTCATCCAGCCCCTGGTGACGCTGCTCTTCTTTCTCTCGCCGATCCTCTATCCTGCGACGACGATCGCCGAGACCGCAGATTGGGTGCTCTGGCTGAATCCGGTAGCGCCGATGCTCGAGGTGATGCGGGACCTGACCTTCGACCAGGGCTGGCCCGCGTCGGGCTCGATCGCGCGCATGGCGGCCTGGATCGCGGCCTGTCTCGCGGTCGGCGCGCTGGCGTTCGGCGGAGTGCGCGACGCCCTGGCAGATCTGGTATGACGCAGACCGACTCGACGCCGCCCGGTGCGACCGTCCCCGAGGCGGCGATTCGGGTCGATGGGCTCTCGAAGGTCTACCCGCGTCCGACGGCCGGCGCGCTCCTTCGCAACTTCGCACGCAGCGTGCTCGGGCGGACGCTCGTCGGAACCCGCGCGCTCGAAGCGGTCTCCTTTTCCGTCGCGCCCGGAGAAGCCGTGGGAATCGTCGGGCGCAACGGCTCGGGCAAGTCGACGCTGCTCCAGATCCTGGCCGGCGCGCTCCGTCCGACGACGGGCGACGTGTCGATCGAGGGTCGGCTGGGCACGCTGCTCGACCTGACCGCGGGCATCAATCCGGAGTACACGGGTGCCGAGAATGCCGTCGTGCTCGGCATGCTCGCCGGTCTGTCGCGGTCCGAGGTGCGCGCCCGCCTCGATGCGATTCGCGAGTTCTCCGGGCTCGGGGACGCCTTCGACCGTCCGGTCAAGAGCTACTCGTCGGGAATGACGATGCGCCTCGGCTTCAGCGCCGCGATCCACGGCGATCCCGAGGTTTTGCTGATCGACGAGGCGCTGGCGGTTGGCGACGCGTTCTATCAACAGCGCTGTCTGCGAAAGATGCGGGCCCTGCGAGATGCGGGCGTGACGATCGTGCTGGTCTCGCACGATCCATCCGCGGTCATCTCGCTCTGCGATCGTGCACTCTGGCTCGAGAATGGTCGCGTGCTCGAGGCGGGCGAGCCCAAGAACGTTCTGCGTCTCTACCTGGCAGCGCGCTATCGGGATGATTGTGATCTCGAGGGATCCCTCGTAGCGGCCGCCAATGGGGGAGGGGCTCGACTCGACACGACCGGCGCGACCCCACTGGAGCCGGCGGGCGCGATCGAGCGGATGGACGAGCGATTCGGCAACGGCCGGGCTCGCATCGAGGGCTTCGAGATGCGCGATCGGGGAGGGCGGCGCCTCACGACCTGCCAGTCGGGCGAGCCCGTCGCTGTGGTGCTCTCGATTCGTGCGGAGGCCGATCTCGATCGGGTGCTGCTCGGATTCACGCTGCGCAATCGGCTGGGCGACGTCGTGACGGCGACGAACAACGAGCTGGAAGGCGTCGGTCTACCTTCGCTCGCGGCCGGCAGTCGGCTCGACGTGTCCTTCGACTTCGCCTGGCCGGCACTCGTGAGCGGACCCGTGACGCTCTCGCCGGCAGTCGCCGAGGGCTCGATCGCGTCTCACGAGATGTGTGATTGGGTCGAGAATGCGCTCGTCATCGAATCCGAGAACCCGCGTGGTCTATTCGGCTGGATGTCGCTCGACGACGTCGAGGTGGCCGTCGGAAGCCCTCGAGACACGGATCGCTCGGCGACCTCTCCCGTCGCGATCGCGGATGCCCCGGTCTCGGTCGCGGACGATCGGTCGAACGAGCACGCGACGGAATCGTCGCCGGACGGGACGAGGCCTGCGGCCGGCTCGGATCGAATCGAGTTCGCGATCGACGAGCCGCGACGACAGGAGATCGATCCGGGGCAGGTGACCGAGCAGCACGAGCTCCTGTTCAGTGGTTGGTCGTTCGCCGTCAGCGGAGATCCCGTCGAGGTGACGATTCGGGTCGAGGGGGCCAAGGAGCGGGTCGTCGTACCGATGGGCTTTCGGGAAGACGTGGGACGTGTGCATGCGGACGCACCCCATGCGAGCCGAAGCGGATTCGCCGCACTCGTCGCCCTCCCTCGTCGTGCCGGGCGGGCGAGCTGCGAGGTCGAGGTGCGTACACCCCGTCTGTCTCGCACCGTCGCAGAGTTCGAGCTCGATCTCCCGCCCGTCGTGCCGGCGGTCGAGCTCGCGGCCGAAGCGGGCGTGCGAACGCGGCCTCTACGCCGTATCGCGGGGGATTCGCGGGATGCGCCGCGTCGTGTTCTCTTCGTCTCCCATACCTTCAATCTCGAGGGCGCGCCCCGGTCGCTCTTCGAGATGGCACGCGGCCTGCCACGCGACGCGTTCGAGCCCCGCGTCGTCTCACCGGTCGACGGACCGATCGGCGGGGCCTGGCGTGAGGCGGGCCTGGCAACGCGGATCCTTCCCGTGGAAGTCCGGGTCGGCGGACGCGACGACTTCGATGCCCTGATACGCCGATTGGCGGCACTTCTCTCGGTCGAGCGGCCGGAGCTCCTGGTCGCCAACACCCTCGACACGTTCTGGGCGATCCACGTCGCCGCCGAGCTCGGTGTGCCGGCGATCTGGATCGTACGCGAGAGCGAGGATCCATACGCCTACTTCCACTCGCGTCTGCCGACGCGGATCGCAGAACGCGGCGTCGAAGCACTCGCTCTCGCGGAACGGGTCGTCTTCGTCGCCGAGGCGACGCGCGCGCTCTTCCGTTCCGCCCTCGACGTCGCGCGGACGATCGTGATCCCGAACGGTCTCGATGTCGCGGGGCTCGAAGCCATCCCCGAGACGCGGATCGCTGCGATCCGCTCGAAGCTGGGGATCCGCGACGACGGCGCGCTCCTGCTCTGTGTCGGGACGCCCTGCCTTCGCAAAGGCCAGCTCGAGCTGATCGAGGCGCTCGTTTCGCTGCGCGATTGCGGGCTCGACGTGCATGCGCTCTTTCTCGGCATGATCGAGAACGACTATTCCGATCGGATGCGGGAGCGTGTCGAGCAGACCCGACTCGGCGATCGGGTCGACTTTCTGCCGCCGACGTCGGATCCGCTCGATTATTTCGCAGCGGCCGACGTGCTGGTTTGTCCTTCGTTTCAGGAATCGCTTCCCCGGGTCGTGCTCGAAGCGATGGCCTTCGCGAAGCCGATCGTCGCGAGCGACGTGTTCGGCGTACCGGAGCTCGTGCGCGACGGTCTCGAGGCGCGCCTCGTCGAGGCGGGCGATCGCGTGCAGCTTTCGGCGGCGATCGAGGAGCTGGTCACGTCGCCCGATCGGGCGGCGGAGCTCGGGCGATGCGCTCGCGCGCGAGTCGAGGCGGAATTCGGTCTCGATCGCTGTGTCGGTCGCTACGCCGAGCTCTTTCGCGCCGTCCTCGAGGCGCCTGTCGTGGAGGGCGCCGACTGAATGTGCGGCATCGCAGGCTTCGTCGAACGACGCGGCGCCGCGAGTCCCGAATGTCTCGACCCGATGGTCCGCTCGATGTTCCATCGCGGTCCGGATGGCGAGGGCCGCTACGTGTCCGGCTCGGTCGCGCTCGGTATGTGCCGGCTCGCGATCATCGATCCCGCTCACGGACAGCAGCCCTTCTCGACCGACGACGGTGCGATCGTCGCGTTCCAGAACGGCGAGATCTACAACCATCGTGCGCTGCGCCGGGAACTCGAAGCGGAGGGCGTTCGCTTCGAAACGGACTCGGACAGCGAGATCCTGCCCCATGCCTACCGCGTCTGGGGTGCCGACGGGTTCGCGCGCCGGCTCGACGGCATGTTCGCGATCGCGATTCTCGACGAGGCCCGTCGCGAGCTGCATCTCTACCGCGATCGGTTCGGCGAGAAGCCTCTCTTCTATCGTGACGATCGGACGCGCTTCGCGTTCGCATCCCAGCTGACCACGCTCGCGCTCGATCGGGATTTCGGGTTCGAGGTCGACCCGGTCGCGCTGCGCCACTACCTGTTCCTGCACTACGTGCCGGGCACGCGCACCATCTTCGAGTCCATTCGCAGGCTCGCCCCCGGCGGCCATCTGCGGATCGGACTCGAGCCGGATGCGTCGCCCGAGATCACGACCTGGCTCGACGAGACCGCGCCCGAGATCGAGCCGCCGGGCCGCTATCGCTCGGCCGTGCGCGAGACGCGCGCTCGGCTCGAGCAGGCGGTCGCGAGTCGCCTCCTCGCCGACGTGCCGGTCGGTGTCTTTCTCTCCGGGGGGCTCGATTCCTCGGCGCTCGCCGCGGCGGCCGCGCGCCATGTCGGCCAGGTCCGGACCTTCTCCGTCGGCTTCGAAGACGCCGAGCTCGACGAGAGCGAGCACGCGCGCGCGGTCGCTTCGCACCTCGGTGCGGAGCATCACCACTTCCGATTCGATCTCGCGGCATGCTTGTCCGTACTCGACGAGGCGATGTGTGCACTCGACGAGCCCCTCGGCGATCCGGCCTGTCTACCCGTTCTGCTGCTGGCCAGGGAAGCGCGCCGACACGTCAAGGTCGTTCTCTCGGGCGAGGGCGCCGATGAGCTCTTCGGTGGCTATGGCTACTACCCCGATACCGGCGGAGACGCGGCGACGCCGACCGGAAACGCGGTGTCGTTCTGGACGTCGCGCCTGGCGTCGCGCTTCCGAAGGTGGGGGGCCGGTGGAGGAGGAGCGCGTGACGATCCGTCGATCGAGTCCTTCTTCGGCTCCGATCGAAGCGAGAGAACGCGCAACGCGACGCCGAGTGGCTTTCCCGGCCTCACGAATCGCGCCGAGCGGGATCGACTCGTGCCCGGGGCGGCGGGCGACGAAGACGACTGGACGCGCGGGCTGGTCGACCTGCTCGCGGGTGTCGACTGCGGGCTGCGCCGGGCCCAGCTGGCCGATGTGCACAGCTGGCTGGCAGGCGACCTGTTGCCGAAATTCGATCGCATGACGATGGCCGCATCGCTCGAAGGTCGAGCACCCTATCTCGATCCACGGCTCGCGGATTTCGCGCTCGCCCTGCCGGCCGGGTGGAAGATCGAGGGGGAGCGACGCAAGCGTGTGTTGCAGGAAGCCGCCCGGCCGTGGCTGCCGGCGCCGATCTCCGTGCGACCCAAGCAGGGCTTCGTTCTGCCGATCCAGGGCTGGCTCGTCGGTCCACTGCGGGAGCGGTTGCTCGACGGCCTGGCCGGTGATCGGGGCGACGGCCTCGACGCCGACTTCGCTCGTGCACTCGCGGTCGAGGACATCGCGCTCGGTGCACCCCGTGCACGGCTCCTGTACGGTCTGCTCGCATACCGCGACTGGATGCGCGCCCTGCGAGAGCGACGGGCACTCGCGTACCAGCAAGCGGATGCGAGGCGAGCGTGACCGCAATGGGCGCACGGGGTGCGGGAGGCGCAGGGAGCGCAGAGGGCGAGGCCGAGCGCTTCGATCCGGTACGCGATGGACCGGATCTCGCCTATGAGCACGTACACCGTTACGTGTTGGCCAGCTCGGCCGTCGAAGGTCTGCGCGTGCTCGACCTCGCGGCGGGGACGGGTTACGGCTCGGCGATCCTGCGCGAATCCGCGGCCCGACTGGTGTCGCTCGATCTCTCCCGCATGGCTCTCGCCGAGACATCCCTCGCCGTCTGTGCAGATGCGCTCGCGCTACCGTTCGCCGATGGCGAGTTCGATGCGGTCGTCTGCTTCGAGGCGATCGAGCATGTCTCCGAGCCCCATCGCCTGATCGCAGAGGCCCGTCGCGTCCTGCGCGACCCGGCGCTCTTCCTCGTTTCCACGCCCGACCGCGTGATCTACAGCGACCGCGCGGGCCATCGCAATCCCCACCATGTCGCCGAGATGAGTCGACGCGAGTTCGAGCGCGCGCTTCGCGCCGACTTCGGACATGTCCGGATGCTCGGCCAGGGCCTCTGGGCGGGCTCCTGGATCGCCGGGCTGCCGCGGGGACGCGCGGCACAGGGCCTCGGGCGCAGGAGCGTCGAGGTCCTGCCGCGGCCGCTCGGCGGGGTGGCGCGATCGAGCGACGGGGAGCGCGAAGCGCGTCACGGCCTGCGTGAGCAGATCGCGCGCTGGGCCGATCCGTCGCAGAGCGAGGTCCCCACCCCGGTCTATCTCGTCGCCGCGTGTGCCGATTCCGATTCGGGCTGGCAACGCGTTCAGCGCTCGCTGCCGCGCGAGTCCCTCCTGCACGATCCTCGCCAATGGCTCCTCGGTCAATACGATCGGCTCACCCGAGCCTGGAGTGGGGAGCTGGCGTCGTTTCGTGCCGAGCTCGAGCGCGCCAGACGAGGCCATCGCGATCAGGCCGACCAGATCGCTCGCGCGCGCGACACGATCACAGGTCTCGAGACCGAGCTCACGACGGCGCGTCGCCAGGCCGAGAGGCAGCTCGCGGAGATCGATGCGAAGCAGGCCGCGTGGGCGACGGAGCGGTCGGGTGGGGTCGAGCTCCGGGGCCGGATCGAAGCCCTGCAGTCGGAGATGGCCAAGCAGGAGGCGCGCCGAGCGCAGGCGGAGGCCGAATTCGCCTCGACGACGAAGCGAAATGGTGAGGAACTGGATCGGGCACGCAAGACGATCGCGACGCTCGAAGCGGAGCTCTCTCGCGCACGCTCGGCGGCGGTTGGCTTCGAGACGCAGATCGCCGACGCGCACGTCTCGGTCGGTGCGCTCGAACGCGAGCTCGACGGCGCGCGCGAAGGGGCGGCGGATCTCGCTGCCCAGATCGCGGCGCGCGAGGCGGAGCTCGATCGTGCTCGCGCGGCGGCGACGTTGCAATCGGAGGAGCTCGCTGTGGCTCGGCGCGCTGCCGACGGCCAAGCCCGCGAGCTCGCGAGCGCACGGCAGGCGATCGATCAGCTGCAGCGCGAGATCGTGCTCGCGCGCAGCAGCATCGACGCGAAGACGGCCGAGATCGATGCAGCTCGTGAAACCATCGACGCGAAGGCGGCCGAGATCGATGCGGCCCGAGGCGTGATCGACGAGAAGGATCGTGAGCTCGATCGGGCGCGGCGGGTGATCGATGCCAAGGAGGGCGAGCTCGAGGAGGCACGGGTCGCGATCGCCGAGAAAGAGGCGGAAATCGATCGCGCGCGGACCGGGATCGCCGACAAGGTCGCCGAGATCGATGCGGCCCGCGTCACCATCGACGCACAGGCAGGCGAGATCGACCGCGCGCGCGCGGCGAGCGAGGAGTACGAGCGCGCACTGGCGGAAGCGCGCGGGGCGGCGCAGGATGCGGAGCGGGCGGTCGATCGCCTGGAAGGCGAGATCGTCCGTCAGCAGTCGGAGATCCGGATGACGCGGGAAGCAATGCAGGCGGGCCAGGAGGCGGTCGCCGCGGCACAGTCGCGGCCGCTCGCGCGGATCGGTCTCGCCCTGGCGGATTGGGTCGATCGGGGTCGCGCGTATTGGCAGCAGTGGAGGGAACGCGGTCGATGAGCGCATCGATGACCGCTTCGGCGACCTGGCCGGGCGCGTTGCCGGGCTTTTCCGTCGTGATGCCGGTGCATGATCCGCAGCCGGAGGATCTGGCGCGTGCGATTCGCTCCGTTCGCGAGCAGGTCTGGCCGCAGGTCGAGATCTGCCTGGTGGACGACGCTTCGAGCGATCCCGAGATACGCGATCGGCTCGACGAGATCGCCAAGGCACCCGGGGTCCGCTTCGTGAGACATCCGGTGGCGCGCGGCATCGCGGGTGCGACGAACGCCGCGCTCGAGCTGGCGACGGCCGACTTCGTCGTATTCCTGGATCATGACGACGCGCTCGAGCCCGATGCACTCTCGCGCATCGCAGAGGTGCTGCGAGAAGCACCGGATACGGATTTCGTCTACTCCGATCACGACGTGATCGACGAGCACGGCAGTCGTCTGCAGACCGCCTTCAAGCCCGATTGGTCCCCCGAGCTGCTCCTCTCCTATATGTATATCGGGCACGTCAAGGTCGCGCGTCGAAGCCTGGCGATGTCGCTCGGTGGCTTCCGCGAGGGCTTTCCGGGCGCGGCCGACTACGACTTCCTGCTGCGCCTGGCCGAGCGGACGGAGCGGATCGCGCACGTTCCCCACGTGCTCTACCACTGGCGCGCCGCCGTAGACTCGATGGCGCGGCGCTCGGATACGAAGCGGGAGGCGTTCGAGTCGGGGCGTCGGGCCGTCGCGGAGGCGCTCGAGCGTCGCGGAATCGAGGGCGAGGCCGTCTGGCCCGGCTGGGCCCAACGCGCCCGGCTCGGGATCTATCGCGTACGCCATGCAGCGGCGGCGCCCGCGCCCAAGATCTCGATCCTGATCCCGACGCGCGATCGCGTCGATCTACTGCGCGCGTGCATCGACTCGATCGAAGCCCGAACGACCTACGCCCGCTACGAGATCGTCGTGCTCGACAACGAGAGCCGGGAGCCGGCGACGCGCACGTATCTCGAGTCCATTCCCCATCGCGTCGTGCGGATCGAAGGCGACTTCAACTTTTCGCGAATCGTGAATCGGGGTGTCGAGGCATGCGACGGTGAATACGTCGTCCTGCTCAACAACGACACGCTCGTCGTCTCACAGGACTGGCTCGAGGAGCTCTCGGGCGCTGGGCGTCTTCCCGGCGTCGGTGCCGTCGGCGCGAAGCTCCTCTATCCCGACGGTCGGATCCAGCACGCCGGCGTCACGCTCGGCGTCCATGGCCTCACGGCGCACGCATTCGATGGCACGCCGGACCGCTATGCCCCGCTCGAATATGGCTACTTCGCGCACGTCTGCCGGAACGTGAGTGCCGTGACGGCGGCCTGCCTGCTCGTCTCGCGCGATCTCTATCGCGAGCTCGGCGGCTTCGACGAGGAGCAGCTCGGCGTCGCCTGGAACGACACCGATTTCTGTCTGCGGCTCGCGGCCGCAGGCCACCGCGTCGTGATGAATCCCTACGCCGAGCTGATCCACCTCGGCAGCGCGTCTCGGGGCGACGCCAAGAACGACCGCGAGGTGCGGGTGATGTTCGAGCGTTGGTCCGATCGGATCGAGCGCGACCCCTACTACAATCCCAATCTGAGTCGACTCGAGCCGGATTTTCGCCTGCGGACACGTCTCGATGAAGCGCATCTCTTTCACTACACCCCGGACGGATTTCGAGAGCCCGGGCGCGGGGTTCCCTCCGCAGACGGGCCGGTCGAGGCGGCCTCGCACGACGATCGCCTTCAGTCGGTCGCGCTCGAGGTGGCGCGCAGCCAGATCCACGCGGTCACCGCGCTCGAGTCCGAGCTCGAGCGCGCTCGGCAGGCCGATCGTGTGACGGCATGGCTCGCCTCGCGACCCGCCTGGCGGCGACTTCGACGCTCGCATCTCGCTGGCCGGGTCTGGCAGCTCGCGCGCTGGTTTCGCCACTCGCGCCCGGGAGAAGCGCTCCTGCGCAGGGTCGGATTGATCGGCTAGCCGGGGTGGGGTGCCAGACGTGGGTCGACTCCGCCGGCTGCCGACCCCACGGCCCGAGGGTCCCGATGCCGTAGATCCGATCGGATTTCGAAGCTTCTATTTCGCCGATTCGACGAACCGTCAGGGATTCGACGAGGCGTTTCAGGCGTGATTTCGCTGGAGTTGCGGGTGCGATTTCTGCTAGGATCGGTCGAGTTCACGCCTGGGTGTTTCCATCCAGTCATCGTGCTCCATGAGACCGATTCAGCACGCCAGCGAGTCACGGATCGACAACCACGCTCCGAAGCGCCCGCGGGCGAGGCGAGAGCGGTAACGAGAGCGACATAATCAAAGTGCGAGTAGGGAAGCTCGGAGGAAGCAACGTGTCACTGCGACTAAGAAATGGAATGGCCTTCTCGATCATCCTCATCCTGGGGCTCTTCCCGATGAGTGCAGTCGCGGGTGGCGGAGGCGGCACGAACCAGGTTCGCGATACGGTCGGCCTGCATCGCGATGGTCTCTGGATCCTGCGCTCCTCGAACGACTCGGCCTGCACGGGCGCGACGCTCTCGATCTTCGTGTATGGCGCTACGACGGACACGCCGCTCGCGATGGATCCGGATGGCGACGGCCTCGACCAGGTCACGGTCTTCCGCGATACGGATGGATTCGGGAGCTTCTTCGTCCGGGCCAACAACGACACCGGCGCGCAGGCCGCGACGCGAGTCAACTTCGGCGCGACGGGCGACCTCCCGATCGCCGGCAATTTCGATGGGGCCGGCGGCGACGAGGTCGGAGTCTACCGCCCGTCCACGAATCGCTTCTTCTTGAATCTGAGTGGTGGTGTTGTCACCTTCGTCATTGGCACGGCCGGTGATCTCCCGATCGTCGGCGATTGGGATGGTGACGGTACGGACGAGGTCGGCGTATATCGTCCGTCGACGAGCTCGTTCTTCACGGCCGACGCCAACATGGCAGGGGCGACGCTGACCCAGCGCAATCTCGGCGCGAGTGGCGACTCGCCCCTGACGGGCGACTGGGATGGAGACGACACGGCGACGATCGCCGTCTCCCGCGACGAAGCGGGTGTGGGCCTCGCGACGTTCTTCAGCAACATGACCAGCGGTGGCGTGGTCGATGCCACGCTTCGTTTCGGTGCGGTCGGCGATACCTCCGTGTCGGGCGATTGGGATGGCCCGACGGTCGACGAGGACGGCTGCGGTCCTACCTGATCGAGCGTCTCTCACCTGACGGCTGAGGCTCTAACCTTGACGGCTGAGGCTCTAACCTGACGGCTGAGGCTCTAACCTGACGGCTGAGGCTCTGACCTACGGCTGAAGGCCTCACGTACGAAACGACGGGTCCGCTCCGGTCGCCGCGCTGCGGCGGCGTAGGAGCGGGCCCGTTTTTCGTTGTCGGTCGCAAGGCGAGCAATCCACGCTGCGCGGCCTGGTCGCGTGGCTCAGGATTGGTCGAGGGGTGGGGCCGCGCGGGCGAGTGCGGGCGCCAGCAGGGCCTGGAGCTCGTTCAGGTGCGCGAGTGCCCGAGCCGGATTCCGTTCATTGATGGGCACCGAGAGGCGCACCGTGACGAGGTGCGGTGACTCGGCAGAGTCGGCCAGGTCTGCGGCCGTCCACCACCGCAGGCTCGCGTCGAGCAGCGATCGGCTGCCGATCCGGTAGTGCAGCACGATCTCTCGTTCGTTGCCCCGTCGTTGGATCATACGCTCGGCTTCGAACGGGGGCAGCGCGAGTGCGATCGAAGTGGATTCTTCGATCTGCCAGCCCGCGCCGAGCGCGCGCGTCTTGGGCGTGAAGCTGCTCTTGTCGCGCCGCCGCCGATCGTCGGTCGAGACGAAGAGGGCGGCCTCGCCCGTCTCGTTCTCGCGTTCGAATCGCCAGTAGAGCTTGTCGCTGAAGGTGGCCGTTCCGAGGAATTGCGTGTCGAGGTCGAGCGAGCCCGTCCGTTGCCACTTCCCGAGCCGTGTTCCGATCCGGTCGAGCTGCCATCGGTCGTGCGTCGTCGACCCAGCGGTCGAGTCGGGGGAATAGAGGGAAACCAACATGGCAGCGCCGGCGACCACGACCGCGGAAGCGGCGGTCGCCGCGGGTACGCGCGAGCGATGTGGCATGGGATTGGGCGCTTTCGGCTCGGTCGGATCGGCGTCTGCCTCCGACTCGGCCCGGTTCGGGGGCCAGCACCGCGGCTCGAGAAACCGATCGAGCAGCGCGATCGTGATCACGCCGAGCGAGATGAAGAGCAGGCCTTGGGTCGAATGCACCTGCGCGACCTCTGCCGTGGGATTCAGCATGATCGACACGACGCGGAGTCCATTCAAGAGTGGACCGATCGCGAGGGCCAGGAGCAGGACGCCCAGCGTCTGGCGGCGGCTCCGGGAGACGAAGTCCAGGTAGAACAGCGTCGCCGTGATCAACGTGATCTCGAGCCGCAAGCCGCTGCATCCCTCGATCACCTCGAAGACGCGCTCGTTGAAGAAGAGCAGGTGGCCACTCCGATCGATCGGCGCGAACGGTGACAGCATGAGCTGCGCGAACGTCCCGGTCGCCTGCTGCAGCCACTCGTGCAGATGCATCGTCAGCATGGGAGGCCACGGGCGCGCGAGCCAGAGCAGGGCGAGGGGGAGTGCAAGGCGTTCGAGCAGGCGCAGCCCGCCGAGCATCAGACCACTGGCCGCGACGAGGAGTACGAGTGAGTCGACCTGGAGATCGATCTGCTCCGTAATGCGCGACCAGCCGAGCCACGCCAGTCCGAGCAGGGCGAGCATGGCACCGGTCGCGCGGGCACCGAAGCGGGATCCCGATTCGATCGCGTCCGCCAGCGCGTGTCGCCGGTGCACCATCACGAGCGCGAACAGGGCGAAGTGGAGCGCAGGAATCGTCGTCGACGTGTCGAAGAAGAACGCTTCGATCGGGTCGATCCCGCGTAGCTTCGGGAGGAAGGAGAGGATGTCGCGGTGGGCGAAGAAGAGCGCGCCGAACCAGGCGAGTGCGAGCGCCATCAGGCCGACGGAGCGGGCATTTCTGGCTGGAATCGCTGACTCGCGGGGCTGCGCCGGGAGTGAGGAGGAATCGGTGACTTCGCTACCGTGCGCCCCGGAGACGAGATGCGAATCTTGCATGCGGTGCACGACTACCTTCCGGAGCAGGTGGCGGGCGTGGAAGTCTACACGAATCGCCTCGCGAATCGTCAGTCCGGCCGACACGACGTCGGCGTCCTCTTCACGCGAATCGACCCCGCGCGCCCGACCGGCGAGGTCACGCCCGAGCAAGCCGGCGGCGTCGCTCTCTTCGCGCTCGTTCAGAACCGCGATTGGACGCGATTCGAGCAGACTTGGGACGACCCGCGGACCGGCGTCGGAATCGCGGACGTACTCGATCGATTCGCGCCCGACGTCCTGCACGTGCAGCACGCAATGAATCTCGGCCTCGCGTTGTTTCGCGAGGCCCGACGACGAGCGATTCCGATCGTGATGACGCTCCACGATCATTGGTGGGCCTGCGCCGCCGGCGGCCAGCGCTTCAGATTCGATGGGGATCGCTGCGACGATCTCGATGCGACGCGCTGCGCTGGCTGCACGGCGACGCTCGTCGGACCCGCCCTGCGCCTGCGTGGCGAGCGCCTGCGTCGCAGACACGTGGGGCGTTCGAGTCAGGCGAGCGAAGCGTATCGGCCGTCGGCCACTCGAGCGCGCGTCTCGGCCCTCGCTCGGTCCGCCTGGGCATCGCTCGTCGCGTCGCGCGGTTCGGCGCACGTCCAGTCGCGCTGGCGAGCCATGAGGTCGCTCTCGCACCATGTCACCTGCTTCATCGCCCCGTCCCGTGACATGCTGGCCGCTGCGAGCGAGTTCGGTTTTCCGACGGAGAAGCTCGTCTATCGACCCCATGGCTTCGAGCGGCTGAATCGAGCACCCGCGCGTGCGCTGCCGGCACGTCTCACCCGTTTCGGCTTCGTCGGCTCGCTCGTGCCACACAAAGGCGTCCACGACCTGATCGCCGCCTTCGAGCGAATGCCCGACGGGACATCGCTCGCAATCTACGGGTCCCTCGACGACGCTCCGGAATACGTCGCCCGCCTACGCGCCGGGGCGACGCATCCGAGGATTCGATTCCTCGGCGAACGGCCGCCGCGAGACGTCCCGAAGCTCCTGAGCGAGATCGACGCTCTCGTCGCACCTTCGATCTGGCGAGAGAATGCTCCCCTCGGCGTGCAGGAAGCACTCGGCGCGGGCCGGCCCGTCGTCGCGAGTGAGCTGGGCGGGCATCGTGAATTGCTCGCCAACGGTGGTGGCTTGCTCTACCCGCCGGGAGACGTCGAGGCGCTCGCGGGATGTCTGCGTCGCCTCTTCGAAGAGCCGGGCCTCGGCCGGGAGCTGGTCGCGAAGGCGCCCCGTCTCGCGACGCTCGACGAGCACGTCGAGGCGCTCGACGTGATCTATCGGGAGGCATCGCGCGACCAGGAGCCCGAGCGGGTGCGCGGGTCGGATCCGGAGGTTCGGAGCTCGGGCGTGCCCGACCGAGTGATCTTCCTCGATCGCGATGGTGTCATCAACCGGGACGATCGTCGCCATGTCAGATCGCTCGAGGATTGGCAGCCGATTCCGGGCAGCATCGACGCGATCGTTCGTCTATCCGGCGCGGGCTTTCGCGTCGTCGTGCTTACGAATCAGTCGGGTGTCGCGCGCGATCTGCTCGACGAGGCTGCGCTTTCGCGCATTCATGCCGCGTTGGTCTCGGATGTTCGCAGACGGGGCGGAGAGATCGCGGGGATCTACCACTGCCCCCACGCCCCCGCCTCGCAATGCGATTGTCGAAAGCCGCGCACGGGTCTGATCGAGCGCGCCCGGCTCGAGCTCGGCCTCGAGATCAGGGGCGCGCCGCTCGTCGGGGATCGCGCGAGCGACCTGTCGGCCGCGCACGCGGCGGGCTGTCGGCCGATCTTCGTCAGATCGGGTGTGGGCATCGAGGCGGATCTGGCGGAAGAATGGTGTGACGTCGCGCGCTTCGATGACCTTGCGTCGGTTGCCGACGCATTGCTTGCGCACGAAGGCCCCCCAACCGGGTCGTCCGCTCCCAGCGCATGAAACGAAGCGCACGGCAATGGGGAGGGTGCCCGGACGACGCACGCCGGTGTGTCGCGTGGAGCGCTTGGTGCGTGCTCCTCTGCCTCGTGCTCGGATGCGAGACGCGAGAGGAGGTCGATGGTCCCGAACTCGTACCGGGATTCGCGGTCGGCGCCTTTCGCGATCTGCGCGAAGAACAGATCGAAGGCGTTTCCCTGCTCGACGGGCTCGCGAGAGAGCAGGCGCCGCGATTGCAGCGAGCCGAGGTCGAAGCGCGCTCACCCGATCGTCTCGTCCTGCGCGTTTCCGATGGCAGGAACGGATCGCTCTCCTGGTCGACAACGCTCGATTCCACCGCCGCGTACGAGATCGAGCTCGCAGCACGCACGGATTCGCCCGGTGCGCTGCGTCTTTTCTGGCGCACTGCGGGGGAAGCGTTTTCCGGCGAACGGAGCGTGGCCTGGCCGATGCCCGCGGCGGGTGTCTTCCGGTCGCGCAAGATCTTGCGCGGTCGCCCGGGATTCGATGGTGTCGTGGTCGAGGTACGGCTGCAATTCGAGGGCGCGACGCCCGCGCGCGTCGAGGTCGAGCAGCTGCGCGCCTGGGGCTGGCCGCAAGATCTGGCAGGTGAGGTGAGCGCGGGGGGCGGGACGGACGAGACGTTCGCGATTCGCTTCGGCAACGAGGTGCGACCGGGCTTCGTTCTCTCACCCGGCGAGCCGAGGCAGCAGACGCTGCCGGCCGGGCTGTGGCGCCTGCGAGGTGCTGCGATCCATCCGGGCAGCAAAGCGGTTCGACTGCGGCTCGCGATTCGCGCTGAGTCCGACTTCGCGGACGAACGGACGATCGAGATCCAACCGATCGTCGGTACTGCACCCGAAATCCTCTGGCAGCCGATCGATTGGTCCGTCGATCTGCCGGCGTCCGCGGTCTTGACCTATTCGCTCGATGACGAGCCGGAGTCGGGCTCGATCGTCGTTTCGAGGCTGCGACCCTTGTCGCGACGGGGCGGGCCGGCGCCGCGCGCGCTTCTGGTCTCCCTCGATACGGTTCGTGCGGACGCGTTGGGCGCCTACGGTGCCGCTGGAGACCCCACGCCGGTGCTCGACGGATTGGCCCAGCACGCGCGGGTGTTCGAGCGGGCGTTCGCGACCTCGCCGTGGACGCTCCCGTCGCACATGAGCATGCTGACCGGACAGTGGGCTGCACGCCACGCCATCGAAGGTGGCGGTCGCGCACTCCCGGACTCGAGCTGGACGCTCGCGAAGGGATTGCGCGCGCGGGGCTACTGGACGGAGGCCTGGACCGAAGGCGGCTTCCTCGATCCGCGGTTCGGCTTCGCGCACGGCTTCGATCGATTCGTCGTCATGTCCGACAACCACCGGATGGCGGCCAGCATCGAGGGCAGTCTCGACTCCCTCGCGGAGCTCGACGTACCTGCCTTCATGTTCCTCCACACGTACCAGGCACATGCGCCCTACGATCCGGATCGCGAGGCATTCGCCCGCATCGCCGCGCGGTCGCCCGGCGAGCTGCCGAGTCGAAGCGAGCTGTGGGCGTGGATGGAGACGTGGCGGGCCGACGAGACGCGCAGGCTTCCGCGGCAGCAGCTCGCCCTGCTCGAGGGCGCGTATCGCGCCGGTATTACGAAGGTGGACCAGCTGATGGGTCGGCTGCTCGAGGGATTGGCCGACCTGCCTTCGGCCGAGCCCGACGTCCTGCTCGTGACGAGCGACCACGGGGAGTCGTTTCAGGAACGAACGCGATTGCTCGAGCACGGGCGTGAGCTCTTTCCGGAGCTCTTGGCCGTGCCCTTGATCATCGCCAGCCTTGGCGATTCTCCTGCGCTCGAGCCCGGCCGTAGCTCTACACTCGCTTCGATCGCCGACATTCCTGCGACGCTCTTCGCGCTATTGGATTTGCCCATCCCCGAGACCGACGGACGCGTGCTCGTGCGCGCAACGGATCTCGATCGTCTGCGTGTCAAGGCCAGTGCCCAGCCTCCATTCGAAGCCGCCTATCGAAGCGCGCTGATCTGGCGGGATCGAATCGATCGGCTCGAGGTCGGCCAGAAGATCGGACCCGTCGAGCGATACGATTTCGATTCGATCGAAACGCGCCCCGGGCCGCCGGATTGGGATGATTTCCAATCGAGCTGGCGCGAGGATCATCGCGGTCGGGTCGAAATCGCGCTCCGCTTTCCCGGGACTCGCAAGGACTTCTCGGTTCGGGTCTACAGCTCGCACGAGATTCTCGACGCTTCGATTCTTCCGAGCATCAGCGGTACGATCGAGCATCGAGCCCCCAGCGAGCTGCTCGTCCGCGTCCATGCCGCTCGACCGACTCAGTGGCTCAGCCTGTTTCTCGAATCGGTGTCGAGCGACGCGGGCTGGCGTGTCGAGGTGCCAGAGAGAGTCGGCCCACTCGAGCTGATCTGCGGCACTCGAGCGGATCGACGCGACCCGGCGCGCTGTCATGCGGATGCCGCAGACGGAACCGACCCGCGAGCGACGCTCGCGACCGGTGACGGGGGGACGCTCCGCGTCGTTCGGCATCCGGGCGCGGGAATCCGCGCGACGGGCTCGGGTGCGGCGACCACCATGGCCGCTGGCGTGGACCCCGCGCTCGAGCGGCAGCTCGAGGCCCTCGGCTACGCTGGCGTCGAGCTCGGGGGCGCTGCGGGTTCGGGCGATCCTGGGGCAGTCTCCGACCGGGGCGAAGCGGTGGCGTCGAGGCGAATCGAGTTGCGCCGTACGCCTTGAGGCGCGGATCGGATAGATCGGCGTACGCATGCTGCGGCGGTGTCGGCTGCGAAAGCTCGATACGAGCAGGACGGGAGGATCGAGATGAGTACCAGCACGACGGAACCGATGGCCCAGCTGGAGATACGAAGAGGCGCGGACGACGAGATCGAGGTCGGCGGTCTGCGCATCGTCGCCTGTCGCCGTGAGGTCGGTGGGATCGACGGTGGCATCACGGTCTACGTGTGGCAGGCCGACGACGCGCGAGCCGGTGCGCGCGAAACGAGCCCGCATGGCCGCGCACCCGAGCTGCTTCGCCTCGATCTGTTTCGCGAGCGTCCCCACTACCACGCGCCCGGCGAGAACCTGCGCGAGACTGCGATCGATTGCGAGACGGGGGCCAGCGTCGATTGGGCGATCGAGGCGCTCACACGCCGCGCACGGGCTCTCGTGCGCGAGGCCGAGTTCGGTGACCTCGCGGACGAGCTCGACGAGGCGGCGCTGGCTGCCGCGGCGCCGGCGATTCGCACGCTCTTCGAAGGACTCGCGGAGCCGAACGAGGTCTCGTACTTCGAGGTCCCCCAATCCACGCTGGACCAGCTCGCCGGGGGAGGGGCCGCGTCGCATTAGGCGACGCCGCATTCGACCCGAGTCATCGGACGGAGAGCGCTGGGGTCTTGCGCCTTCAGCCACTCCGCCGCAGCACGGCCAGGTTCTCGACCTGGCTGAAGGCCGCGTACTCGATCGTATGGGGAATCTCGAGGTAGCGCGCGGCCTCGCGCCAGAGCGCCTCGGAGGCCGGCTGGTCCCAGACGTGGAAATGGATGTCGGCGCGTTCGGCTAGCATCCGATCGGCCGCGGCCTCGGCCTCCTCGGGTGCGAAGCCGTCGACCAGTCGAGCGTATTCGAGGTAGTGATCACGACGCGACGCCTCGGGTCCGTCGCGGTCGTCTTCGACCAGATGGCTGAAGGGCGTGATCGGTCGCTCGGAATCGAAGCAGAAACGCTTGTCCGGGAGCGCGTAGAAGAGATGCCCGCCGACTCGGAGCTTCCGCAGGTGGTTGCGGATCGTTCCGAGTGGATTCTCGCAGTGCTCGAGCACATGACTCGCGATGATGAAGTCGAGTGACGCGTCGTCGATCGAGTCGAGCGTCTCACCGTCGTCGATCAGATCGACCTCGACGAACGGGTATTCGCGGAGCTCGCCGAGCGCGGCACGCTGCTCGGCGCGGCTGAGTCGGTCGACGTAGCGGACGTGCACGCCGCGCGCGACCGGCGTCGGGGAGTGCAGCGCGCCGATCTCGACTCCGTCTCCGCGCAGGAAGCGACGGCTCACGCGGGCGCGCTCGCGCATCACGGAGGCCGGGACCGCCGGCTCGGGCGGGCCAGGCTCCGGAAGCAGTCGATCGGGAGCAAGGCGGCGAAGCGCGGACCCGAGACGGGCGAGCCACGCATGTCTACGTGTCGGCGGGCGCAGTCGCTCTGCCCGGTCGCTCCAGTAGCCGATCTCGTCGACGAGACGTTCGCGCTCACGAACGGCGTCGTCGAGCTGTCTCGTCAGATCGAGGATGGTCTCGCGAGCCTGGTCGAGCTGAGTGTTCGCGTTCTCGCTGCCGCGGGTGGCCTCGGCGATCGCGTTCTCGTACAGGCCGCGCCAGTGCTCGACCTCGAGCGTGAGGCGTTGTTCCAGCTCGCGCGCCCCGTCGATGAAGCCGACGAGCTCCTCGATATGGCTGCGGGCCATCTCGATCTGACCCTCGGCATCCGTGATGTTGGCGCGGGCGTCGACGACGAGCTGTTCGTAGAGGCCCCGCCAATGGTTGACCTCGCGCTCGAGTCGCGTGCGTTCGGGATCGCCTTCGGGCGAATCGTCGGCGTGGCTCCGAGTCGGGGATTCGGCCGCTTCGCGGGGCAGGGTCAAGGAGAATGAGCTCCGTGCGGTTGGCGAGAAGCATGCGGTAGGCGGGAAGATAGGGAATCGGCCCCGCTCGAGGCTCTCCTTCGTGCACAGTGAAGCGTGGCTCGCTCTGGCTTGGGAGCGCCGTCGGAATCGGGGCAGGTTCGACTAGGCTTGCTTCGGGCGCGACGAATGGCCGATTCGAGAAGGCTCGTAGCCGGCCGCAGCTGCTGAGCACACGCAATGTCCGCGAGCAGGGAGACGAATGGAGCCGGTCGATCGACGCGTCGTGATCGTGGGAGGTGGACCGGCGGGTGCGCTCCTCGGCTACCTGCTCGCGAGCCGTGGCGTCGACACGGTCCTGATCGAGCGACAGGCCGACTTCGCCCGCGAGTTTCGCGGCGAAGTCCTGATGCCGAGCGGAATTCGCGCGCTCGAAGCGGCGGGGGTCGGGCTCGACCGAATCGCGCACGACACGCCCGACCGCTTTCAGGCCTATCTGAACGGCGACTGCTTCTTCTCGCTCGAAACGGGTGATCTCGCGTCGCCGCGACCGACCGCCGTGTCGCAGCCGGCGCTCCTCGAGCGACTCGTCGAGCTGGCGATGCAGACGGGTCGTTTCGAGCTTCGTCGGGGTACGACGGTGCGGCGAATCGAACGCTCGCCCGACGGAACGCGTACCCTCGCGCTTCGCGTCGCAAACGAGGGCGGCGAGCAGGAACTTCGCGCGGACTTCGTCGTCGGCGCGGATGGACGCGGATCGGTCTGCCGGCGGAGTCTCGATACACGCGTCAGAACGCGCGCGAATCCGATGGACATCGTCTGGTTCAAGCTGCCCTATCCGCGCACCTGGTCCGAGAGTCGTGCCCGCTTCGAGATGGGGCGCGGATGGTCTCCTGCAACTGGCCTGGGTGATCCTGAAGGGCAGCTTCGGCGAGCTCAAGGATCGCACGATCGAGCAATGGGCCGACATGATGTGCGCCCACGTCGACCGCGAGCTCGCCGCACACCTGCGCGAGTACAGGCGCGAGATCAGTCGTCCGTTTCTGCTCAATACGGTCGCCGATTGCGTCGAGGGCTGGGCTTCGCCCGGGATGCTCTTGCTCGGCGATGCGGCCCACACCATGTCACCCGTCGGCGCCCAGGGTCTCAATCTCGCGCTGCGCGATGCGATCGTCGCAGCGAACGAGCTCGTGCCGGCCCTGCTGAGCGATCGCGACTCCGAGACGAAATGGCGCAAATGCGTCGACGCAGCGGCGACCCGCGTCGAAGCGCGCCGCGCGCCGGAGATCGACCTCGTCCAGCGACTGGCCGGGATCCCGCCGCGCGTCGTGATGGGTCGGACGCCCGTTCACGCGCTCCTGCGCCGAGCCGTCGCGCGGCTCGCGGGCACCCGCTTCGTTCGAGCGCGGGCGGGTCGCGGCATGTCGATCTTCCTCGACGGCGTCACCCGGGTCGAATTGCGGGTCTGAGCCGATCGGCGGCCGCGCAGCTCTCCGTCGGCGCGGGGTATCGGACCGCTCCGCGATCACGATGCGAAAGCTCCGGCGAAGTGCGCTTCCGAAAAGCGCTCGAGTGTGAAGCGCGTAACGAATGGATCCTCGCCTCGAACGTCTCCTCTCACAGAGACGACGCAAGGCTCGGCCCGCTCGGTCGAGTCGAATCGAGAGAGGTGATCGAGATGCCGCAATCCTTTCGTGACCCTGGCGAGCCGCCGAGTGCGACACGGCGTGTCGCCCGCCGAGCGATGATGGCGCTCGTGTTGGCCGTGACGCTCGTCATGCTCGGCTGCTCGCATGGGCTCGAGAAGCGCG
Organism: Myxococcota bacterium; assembly: GCA_965223565.1. GTDB lineage: Bacteria > Myxococcota_A > UBA9160 > UBA9160 > UBA4427 > UBA4427. Next base: position 1,502,830 of record CBDCWV010000018.1, read on the forward strand.
TGACGCGCCCGCTCGTCGCGCGCGGTCCGGGCGCCGTATTCGCGAGCGTGGAGGCGGCCGCGATCGATGCCCTGGCATGGTCGTACATCCAGGCGCAGGGAGATCGGTCGCTTCCGCGACGCGTTCGGGGTGGCACGATCGTCGCCTTCGACGACGGCTATCGCTACGCGCCGCCCGTAACCGCCTCACGCGAGGAGCCCTTCGAGGTGCGCTATGCGCTCACGCGCGACGTCGTCGCGCATTATCGAATGCAACCCTCGACCGGAGAGTCCCGCTTGGATCGCAGCCTCGCACGCGCCTCCGCGCGCGAGCGGAGGATCGTCGACGGGTTGGATCCGAGCCAGCGTCCATTCTACCTGCTCACGCCCGAGCTGAACGTGCGTGTCTACCAAGGCCGGGAGCGAGGGAGCGAGTCGATCGCGCGCCTCGTGCGGGATCGCAACGCGCATACATCTGCTCGCTTCGCCGCGAGCGAGCTGGAGGCACGAGTGCGGGCGGAGTAGACAGCCTCGAGCGGCGGACGCTGCCGCACGCAGGTCGGAGTGGGGCGGGCGTGCGGCGTTGGGGGCCGGGAGTGGTGGCCCAGGGCGGGGTCGAACCGCCGACACCGCGATTTTCAGTCGCGTGCTCTACCAACTGAGCTACCGGGCCACCGGTCTCACGCCGCAGCCATCTGCGAGCGGGGCGGAAGAGTACCCGACGACACTCTTCCGTCGCTACCCGGGGTCGCCTCCTCCCAGCTGCGGCGATGGTGCGGGGTTCAGCGTTCGAATGCCTCGAGCCGCTGCCAGTCCGCTGCGCCATCCGGGGCCGCAGGGGGTGTCTCGGGCGCCTCTTCGCCGGCGCTCTGCGATTCGCTCGCTGCGTCGGAGAACCGCGCACGCGATCGGGAATCCGCGTCGTCGGCCGCGGAGTCCGCATCGCCTTTCCCCGTCTCGGGCGGTGGCGCTATCTCGGCACGCGGACCGAGGCTGCGAATGCGCGTCATCACGACGTTCTCGATCGGGCGATCCTTCGGGCCCCAGCGGCCCGACTTGTCGATCTTGACCTCGCTGATGCGGTCGACGAGCGCCATGCCGTCGATCACGCGGCCGATCGCCGTGTAGCGACCGTCGAGATTGCGGTTGTCTTGCTGCATGATGAAGAACTGGCTGCTCGTCGAGTTTGGGCGCCCTTTGTTGCCCATGCCGACGACGCCGCGCACGAAAGGGGCGTCGCTGAACTCGTCGTTCAGCTTGTGGCCCGACGCGCCGCGACCGTCGTTGGTGGGATCGCGGTCGCGGGAGTTCGGATCGCCGCCCTGGATCATGAAGCCGGGGATCACGCGATGGAAGGTCGTGCCGTCGTAGAAGCCCTCGGTCGCGAGCTCGAGCACGTGATTGACGGTGGCCGGAGCGAGCTCCGGCATCAGCTCGACGAGCAGCCGCCCCTCCGCATTCGGGCCCTCGATCGCGATCTCGAGTACGGGATGGCTCGGATCTTCCGGCCAGCTGAAGGGGTCGGCCGGCTTGCTCGTGCGATCGGCCGTGGCCGCGTCCGCTGCGCGCGCACGCCCGGCTTCCTCGCCCGCGCGATCGGTGTCGAGTCGATTGCAGGCGATCGTCGTGAGGGCGACCGCGAGCACGGCGACGACGACCGGGCCCGCTCGTGGGTCGGGTCGACGACAGTGGCCGAGCTGAGGGCAACGGTGTGATAGCGTGCCGCGCATGCGCACTCCATCGTCCGAAAAGGACCGCGAAATGAGCCCTTTGGCCCGCACGCCGATCGCGCTGCTCGTGGCATTGCTGTACCTGGTGTCGGGGATCACAGCGATCGGCCGTCCAGCCGCCGCCGCGTCTTCGGCGCCGGAAGTCGGACGGGCGGGGATGGTGGTCTCGACCCATCACGCGGCGGCTCGGGCGGGCGCGGGGATCCTGGCGCGCGGAGGCAACGCGATCGATGCGGCGGTCGCGACGGCATTCGCCGTCGGTGTCGCCCAGCCCTTCTCGGCGGGCGTCGGCGGCGGCGCCTTCGCGCTCGTGCGCCTCGAGGACGGAACCATCCGGGCACTCGACGCTCGGGAGGCGGCGCCGGCGGCTGCGGGGCCGACGATGTTCACGGAGCCCGGCGTTTCCAAGGCGGCCTCGGTGCGCGGGCCGCTCGCGGTCGCGGTGCCGTCCTTCGTGCCCGGGATGGTCGAGCTGCTCGAGAAGCACGGGACGCTACCGCTTGCCGAGGTGCTGGCCCCTGCGATCGCGCTCGCGGAAGAGGGCGTCGAGATCGGGCGCTACCACGCGCGCATGGCCGGCTTCATGCGCAGCCGCTTCGCGCCCGACGACTATCCCGAGACGTGGCGGATCCAATTCGCACCATTCGACCCGCAGGCGATGCGTGGACAGGTGCTCGTGCAGAAGGACCTGGCTCAGTCGCTGCGACTGCTCGCGCAGCGGGGCGAATCGGTCTTTCGCGATGGCCCCGTCGCGCAGGCGATCGTGGCCGAGGTCTCGAAGCGCGGTGGGCTGCTCACGCTCGAAGACCTGCGTGACTATCAACCGCGTTGGCGCGCGCCGGTCGTGGGCCGCTACCGCGGGCTGCGGGTCGCGAGCTTCCCGCCGCCGTCGTCGGGCGGAGCGGTTCTCGTACAGGCGCTCAACGTGCTCGAAGGGTTCGATCTCGCGGGCCTGCATCCGCGTAGCGCAAAGGCACTCCATCTCGTGACCGAGGCAATGAAGCTCGCGTTCGCTGACCGGGCAGCCTACATGGGCGACTCCGACTTCGTCTCGGTACCGATCGCGCAGCTCGTCTCGAAGGAGTACGCGGCGCGCCAACGGGCGCGGATCGACGCGTCGAAGGCGACGCTGATCGCGCGACCCGGTCGGATTCCACAAGATGCGGGTACGACCCATCTCTCGGTCACGGACGCCGACGGTCGCGCCGTGGCGCTCACGATGACGATCAATACCCCGTTCGGCTCGGGGATCACGGCGCCGGGCACGGGCGTGGTGCTCAACAACGAGATGGATGATTTCGCGGTCGCGAAGGGGACCCCGAACAGCTACGGCCTGGTCGACACGCGCGGCTCGAATCTCGTTGCGCCCCGTAAGCGTCCCCTCTCGAGCATGACGCCGACGATCCTCGACCGCGACGGCCGGCTCTTCATGGTCAGCGGCAGTCCGGGCGGGCCGCGCATCATCTCAACGACGCTGCTCACGATCCTGGATGTCGTCGACTGGAAGCGCGATGCGCAAGCGGCGGTCTCGGCGCCGCGTTTCCATCACCAATGGGATCCGAATCGACTTCGCGTCGAGCCCGAGATTGCGGACGAGGTCATCGCCGCACTCGAGGCGATGGGACACGAGGTCGAGCGGAGCGGGCGCCATTGGTCGGCGGCCGAGGTGATCGTGGTCGACCCCGAGACAGGCCTGCATCTGGGTGGGACCGACCCGCGCACCGACGGGGCCGCGGTCGGCATCGAACGGGAGCCGGCCCGCTGAGCGCCTTTCGCGTAGGATAATTCTCGCGAAAGTGTCAAAGTTTTTTCCAAAAGCCAGAGCGATCGAGATATATTCACCCCACGTCGATAGACGGAGGATCTGCTTGAAAGGGTCGGTGTTCGGAAACGAGGCATCTGACTCGTCAACTGCTCGAAATCGCTTCATAAAGCCACTGCGGGCGTCGCGGCGAAGCCCTCCGAAGGGCCATCGCGCACCCCGCGGGATCAGGGTTCGGGGCCCGTTAGCCAGCCTGGCTGGGCCCAGGAGCTCCAGGAGCGAAGAGCGCGACATTCTTTCAAGGGGATATTCGGCCTTTGAAGATCCTGTCCGTCGCGATGACGACCTCCCTCCATGGGAGCTTCCGTTCTGGCTGGGAAACCAGATTCGGGAGTGGAGGGGGCAAGCAGTAGCTCGGCCGATGAGCGTGACGGATCGCGCTCATCGGCCCGGCCACTCGCTGCGGTTCCGCGCGCACGAGGACGATGCCGCTCAAGGCATCATCCCGCTGGTGACTGCAGGGAAGCGACGCCTCGACCGCTAACGGTCTCCATCAGGGATGATGTAGCCCGAACGCCCCCGTGCCTCGTCGCCTCGAGGCTCGGGGGCGTTCTCCATTGCAACATCAGCTCGGGGTCGCATCGGGTCGCGACCGTGGCGCGTTGCTCAGGGGTGGACTGCGCTGATCGTGCAGGCCTCGGGTCGGAAGATCCGCTCGGCCACGCGATGGAGCTCGGCGGGCGTGACGGCCCGGATCCGCTCGGGATAGGACTCGCTGTGGTCGGGGCCGAGTCCGTAGATCGAGTCGAGCGCGATATGCGCGGCGCGTGCGTGGCTGCGTTGGCCATCGATCGCGAAGCTGCCAGTGCCGAAGCGGATGGCACGATCGAGCTCGGCCTGGCTCGGTCGCCGAGACAGGAGTCGGTCGATCTCCTCGAAGATGCCCTCGCGCGCGCGGTCGAGCTTTTCCGGAGCGGTCGCGATGTAGATCGAGAAGTAGCCTGGCGCGAGGCCCTCGACGTTCGAGGCCGAGACGGTGTAGGCGAGACTCTGCCGGTCGCGCAGCTCGAGAAAGAGCCGCCCCCCTTGTCCAGCGAGTAGCTGGGAGATCAATTCGAGTGCGTGTCGGTCCGGGTCGTCGAGCGTGAGGCCGCGAAAGCCGATCACGAGATGGGCCTGCGCGCGGTCCTTGATCAGGGCGGACTCGCGGCGACCGACACCCCGGGGCTCTTCGGGTGGCAGCGCAAAGGGTCTCTCGGCCCGGGGTAGCGCGCCGAGGGCGTCGCTCACGAGCGGACCGATCCGCTCGGGATCGACGTCACCCACGATCGCGAGGGCGGCGCGATCGGCACGCACGAGTCGATCGGCATGTCGCGAGAGCGCCGCCGCCGAGAAGTGCTCGATCGCGGGCCGTTCGCCGAGCACGCTCAGGCGGTAGGGGTGGGACTCGAACTCCGTGCGCGCGAAGAGCTGGAAGGCCTTCTGGCCGAGGCGGTCTTCGCGTCGATCGAGGGCCGCGAGCGTCTCGCGTCGCTCGCGTTCGATCTCCTCCGAATCGAAGCGCGGCTCGAGCAGTGCCTCGCAGAAGAGCGGGAAGGCCGCCTCGAGGTTCTCGCTGAGTGCGTCGAGGGTCAGGCCGAGCGAATTGCGCCCCGAGAAGCCGTCGATCTCCGCGGCCAGTCCCTCGACCTCACGCGCGAAGGCGGCGGCCGACAGGCGTTGCGTGCCCCGGGTCCACATCGCGTTCAGGAAACGTGTGATGCCCGAATCGTCTTCGCTCTCGGCCAGGAGCCCACCGAGGCAGGCGAAGCGCATGGCAACGACCGGAACCTCGGGTCGACGCAGCACGTGGACGGCGAGCCCGTTCGCGAGCTGTGCGTCGAAGCGCTCGCCTTCGCCCGCGCTCGCCCCGGCCGGGCGGCGGGGACCGAATCGCAGCGGCTTCGCGGGGACTGGCCGTGGCGGCGTCGGCACGGCCGCTTCCTTCGTCTCGCTCGTCGGCGATCGATCGCGCGTCGGCGCAGCGAGACCACCGCGAACGACCTCGGCGATCGCCGCCTCGTCGAGCGCGGGATCGCTCGTCTCCGGAATCAACGCCGCGACCGCGAGGGCCGAGGGATCGAGGTAGCGATTCGCGACCGTCCGCAGATCCTCGGGCGTCGTGGCGCGCAGGATCGCGTGGGCCTCGGCCTCGCGTTGCCAGCCGCCACCCATCGCCTCGTAGCTGCCGAGCTTGGCTGCCAGGCCCGAGACGCTCTCGCGTTCGAACTGGTCGCTGGCGAGGAAGTTGATTCGTGCGCGGTCGAGCTCGGCGGGGCTGACGGGCTCGCGGCGCAGCCGGTCGGTCTCTTCGACGATGCGACCGATCGCCGCGAGCAGACGTTCGCCATCGGTCTCGAAGCCCACGCTGAACAGGCCGCGGTCCAGTGGCGTATAGGCGCCGGCGTCGATGCGATCGACGAGCGCTTCCTCCTCCCGGATCCGACGCACGAGTCGGCTCGATTCGCACTCGCCGAGTACGTAGGCCAGCAGGTCGAGATGGATCGCTTCGTCTTCGCGGAAGCGCGCGGCCGGCCACGAGAGGTCGACGCGATGACCCTCGAAGGCGCGTCTCAGGACGCTGACGCGAAGACCGTCGGGTCGCGGCTCGGTCGGGCGGCGGCGCTCGGCTCGTCCGGTCGGGGCCTCTGCGAAGAGCCGCCCGATCTCGTCCGCGACCTCCGCCGAATCGAAGTCGCCGACCGCGACGACCATCAGGTTGTCGGCCGTGTACCAGCGCTCGAAGAAACGCCGCACCCGGTCGCGATCGAAGCTGGCCACGTTCTCGGCGGGACCGAGGATCGGGAGCCCGTAGGGGTGGACGTGGAAGCACTGACGAAACGCGAGGTCGCCGAGCACGTGACCCGGGGTGTCCTCCGAGCGTCGGATCTCCTCGAGTACGACCTCGCGCTCTCGCGCGATCTCCTCGGGATCGAAGCGCGAGAAGCGGATCGCGTCCGTCAGCACGTCGAGTCCTGCCCGCCAGCTGTCCGCGGGCAGCGTCGCGTGATAGACCGTCTGGTCGAAGGACGTATAGGCGTTGACGTGTCCACCCAGGCCTTCGATCTCGCCGGCGATCTCACCCACGCCGCGTCGCTCCGTGCCCTTGAAGAGCATGTGCTCGTGGAAGTGGGCGAGCCCTTCCTCACCTGCCCGCTCGTCCGCCGAACCGACACCGGCCCAGATCTGCAGCTCGACGACGGGCGCGCGATGGCTCTCACGGAGCAGCATCGTGAGCCCGTTCGGCAGCACGCGATGGAGCGTGGTGGCAGCCGGGTCGGTGCGCGAGGGGATCCGTGCTGCGTGGGCGACCGAGGCGGGGGCAGCGGGCGGCGGCGCGGACGGCTCGCTCGGATTCGGAGGCTCGAGATCGATCGGGGAGCGGCTCAAAACGGCGCGAGAGTACCCGAGCGGCCCACCCGACGCCGCAACCGCGTGTGGTGCTCCCGCGGGTCGGCGCGAGCGGCGAGACGGGCGGGGCGGCGGGCCGCTCGTCGCTAGGCTCGCGCGCATGGAGCCGCGATCCGCTCGCACGACGCCCTACGACGACGGTCGCGTCGGTGTCTATGTCCACCTGCCTTATTGCGAGCGGATCTGTCCGTATTGCGATTTCGCCGTGCTCGCTGCGCGTCCGCTCGGGCCGGCCATCGAGTCGCGCTACGTCGACGATCTGCTGCGCGAGTGGGACGCGCGGCGACAGGATTTCGCGGGTCGCGAGCTCGCGAGTCTGTATTTCGGGGGCGGCACGCCTTCCCTGTTCCGGCCGGAGTCGATCGCGCGGCTCGTCGCCGCTGTCCGGGCGGGCCTGCCGGCGTCGTCCACGGCAGCGAGCGAGCCACTCGAGGTCACGCTCGAGGTCAACCCGAGCACGCTCGAGGCCGATCGGCTGGCGGCGTTCGGCGCAGCGGGGATCGACCGCCTCTCGATCGGCGTGCAGTCCTTCGACGATCGCCAGCTGAAGCGCCTCGGTCGCGCCCATCGCGCTCCGGTCGTGCGCACCACGCTCGAGGCCGCGCGCCGAGCGGGCTTCGAGAACGTCTCGCTCGACCTGATCTTCGCGAGCCCCGGCCAGACCGCCGCGGACCTCGAGCGCGATCTGGCCGAGACGCTCGCCTGGCAGCCCGAGCACGTCTCGACCTACGAGCTGACCTTCGAGCCGGCGACGCCCTTCGGCAAGGCGCTCGCGGCGGGTCGCCTCGAGGCCTGCGACGAGGATCGTGCGGCGGACATGATCGAGCAGATCGAGCGTCGTCTCGTCGCCGCGGGCTACGAGCGCTACGAGATCTCGAGCTACGCCCGCCCGGGCCGGCGCGCGCGCCACAACGCGCGCTATTGGCAGCGCCAGGCCGTCCTCGGCCTGGGCATGGGCGCCCACTCGACCGAGGCCCGAAGCGCGGCGCACCCGCATGGTGCACGCGTTGCGAATCCGCGCACGCTGGAGGCCTGGCGGGCGGCGATCGGGAGCGACCCCGCCTCCGCTGGCCTGCTCGAGCGGCCCACACCCGCGGAGGCACGCGGCGAGGCGGTCTTTCTCGGTCTGCGGCAAAGCGAGGGCGTCTCGGCGGCGCGCTTCGCGGCCGAATTCGGAGCTCCGCCCGGGGCCTACTTCGCGGACGAGATCGCGCGCTCGCGCGAGCGGGGTTGGCTGGAGGAGGACCAGGACGGGAGCTTCCGACTCACCGCAGCGGGCCGCCTCGTCGCCGACAGCGTGGCCGCGGAGTTCGTCGCCGATCCGAGCGACCGGGACTGAGCGACCGGGATGCCCTCGGCGCGGCGAGTTATGCCATCATGGAGCGATCGATCGGGGAATCGAGCGCTTCATGGCTACGAGATCCAATTCGAACGAGCGGACGGAGCCGACTCGTGAGCGGTCGGTCGTCGCGTCGACGCTGTCGGATCGCCAGTCGCGTGTACTGCGCGCGCTGGTCGCGGCCTATGTCGGTCAGGCCGGCCCGGTCGCGTCGACGGCGCTCTCGCATCTGCTTCCCGAGCCGCTCTCGCCGGCGAGCATTCGCAATACGCTGGCAGAGCTGCACGCAGCGGGGTTGATCGAGAAGCCGCATGCCTCGGCGGGTCGCGTACCGACCGAGCGGGGCATGCGCCTGTTCGTGGAGAGCCTGCTCGAGGTGGGCCATCTCGGTCCCCACCAGCGTCGACTGCTCGATCGGGAGCTCGAAGGCGTCGATGCTGCCGAGACGCCGCGACACGCGTCGCAGCTGCTCTCGGCGCATACCCGGCAGCTCGGCTTCGTGGTCGCACCGCGGGTGGATCGCCAACGTCTCGCGAGTCTGCACCTCGTGCCGATCGCGACGGGCCGGGTGCTCGCCGTGCTCGTCGCCGAGAATGGGGGCGTGATCGAGCGTCTGGTCGAGGATGCCGACCGCAGCTCGCGCCGCGAGCTCGAGCAGATCGAGGCACATCTGGCCGAACGTGTGCGGGGGCGAACGCTCGCGAGCCTGCGCGCAAGGCTCGAGGCCGAGCGGGAGGGGCTGCGCGGCGAGGCGGACGCGTTGGTCCGCGGGGCCTGGACGCTCGGATTGCGAGCCTGTGAGGTCTCGGATGCGACGCTCGAGGCGGATCTGGTGGTCGCGACCCGGCGCGCTCTTCTAGACCAGCCGGAATTTTCGGACCCAGAGCGGATTCGCAGCCTGTTCGCGGCGCTCGAGACGAATCAGCGGCTGCTCGACCTTGTGCGTCGCATCGGGCAAGCCGATACGACCGGCCGGGGGGTCGGAGTCTCGATGTCGCTCGGGGCCGAGTTGGGCGAGCCGGCGCTGCGTGACTGCGCATTGATCGCGATCGGCTATGGCTGGTCGGAGGGCTGGTCGGAGGGCTGGTCCGAGGGTCGGGTGGCGGAGCGTGGCTCGCCGGTGCGCGACGGGGACGGATCGGCGCAGGGTCGAGCGGGCGAGATGCAGCACGGGAAGCCCGCTGGGGCGGGGTTGACGACCGCGGCGTCGGGCGAAGCTTGGGGGCTCGTGGGCCAGGGTACGGCCGACGACGGCGAGGACAGCAGGGGATCGGCGGTATCGGATCGAGGGCTGATCGCGGAGGACGCGCCCGATCGAGAGGCGCTCGGCGTTCTGGGCGTGATCGGGCCCCAGCGGATGGACTACGGGCGGGTGATTCCACTCGTTCGCTATTGCTCGCAGTTGGTGACACGAAAGCTGGTGGTTTGAATCACCACCGCGCAGTGGGACGCTCGAATGAGTGAGATGAGTGACATGACCGACGACGACCCCCGACTCGAGGGGGCGGAGACCGGGTCCGACGCCGGCGATCCCGGGGACGACGGCCCGAAGATCGCTGCCAGCGACGAGATGGAGGAGGCGCTTCGCCAGGCGACCGAGTCGGTCGACGAGGAGGACGAGGAGGGCGCTACCCGGCCGGGCGCGCCGTCCGGTGGGCCCGCCGAGGCGGCCGACAACGACAAGATGACGATCGAGCTGCTGTCCCAGGAGCTCCAGGATCTCAAGAGCCTGCACGAGGAGAAGCTCAAGGAGTTCGACGAGCTGAACGAGCAGCACCTGCGCCTGCAGGCGGAATTCGAGAATTTCAGGCGCCGGAGCCTCAAGGAGAAGCAGGAGAGCTTCAAGTTCGGGCACCAGAATCTCGTCAAGGATCTTCTTTCGACGGTCGATAATTTGGAGCGTGCCCTCGAACACGGGGAGCAGGGGGTACTGAACGCCGGGGCCGAGGTCAGGGGAATCCTCGACGGCGTGGAGCTGGTGCACCGGGAGATCCTCGGGGCCCTCGCCAAACACGGCGTCTCCGAGATCCAGGCGGAAGGTCAGGCCTTCGATCCTGCGGTCCACGAGGCGATGGGACAGATTCCGAATCCGGCGGTGCCGGCGAACACCGTCCTCCAGGTGCTCCAGAAGGGTTATGTCATCCACGATCGGATGTTGCGTCCGTCGCGGGTCATCGTCTCTCGCGAACCGACGCCCGAGGAGGCGGCACGGGCGGGTTCCGGGACGAGCGAATAGGTCAGATCGCGTCCTTCTCCTTCGGCTCGGCCGGGGACCGGGCCGGACGATCGGCCAAGGGGCTCCGGGGTCGGGACCGGAGCGGAAAGAAGGACGGGGACCATGAGCAAGGTCATCGGGATCGACCTCGGCACGACGAATAGCTGCGTTTCCGTCATGATCGGAGACCAGGCCGAGGTGATCGCGAACGCCGAGGGCGCGCGCACGACGCCGTCGATGGTCGCCTATACCGAGAGCGGCGAGAAGCTCGTCGGGCAGATCGCGAAGCGCCAGGCCGTCACGAATCCCGATCGCACCATCTTCGCATGCAAACGTCTGATCGGTCGCAAGCTCGAGGCCGTCGAGGTCGAGGCGTTCGCGAAGATCGCGCCCTTCAAGATCGTCGGCGCGGAGAACGGCGACGCCTGGGTCGAGATCGATGGCAAGGCCTGCTCGCCTCAGGAGATCTCGGCGATGATCCTGACGCGGATGCGCGAGACCGCGTCCGAGTTCGTCGGCGAAGTGATCGATCAGGCCGTCATCACCGTCCCCGCCTACTTCAATGATGCACAACGCCAGGCGACCAAGGAGGCCGGCCGGATCGCGGGACTCGAGGTCCTGCGCATCATCAACGAGCCGACGGCGGCAGCGCTCTCCTACGGCATCAACCAGGACGAAGACCAGAAGATCGCAGTCTTCGACCTCGGCGGCGGTACCTTCGACGTCTCGATCCTCGAGATCGGGGACGGCGTCTTCCAGGTCCTCAGTACGAATGGCGACACGTTCCTCGGCGGCGAGGATTTCGACAACGTGATCGTCGACGCGCTCGCCGCCAACTTCGAGCGCGACAACGACGTCGATCTGCGCGCGGACCCGATGGCGCTGCAGCGCCTCAAGGAAGCGGCCGAGCGCGCCAAGCACGAGCTCTCCTCGGCCGACGAGACCGACATCAACCTGCCCTTCATCTGTGCCGACGAGGAGGGCCCGAAGCATCTCGTCCATACCATGACGCGCGACGAGCTCGAGCTGCTCGTGCGCGACATGGTCGGGCGACTCGAGGGGCCCTGTCGCACGGCGCTCGAGGATGCCGGACTCGAGACCTCGGAGATCGACGAGGTCGTCCTGGTCGGCGGCATGACGCGCATGCCGCTCGTGCAGAAGAAGGTACAGGAGATCTTCGGCAAGCCCCCGATGAAGGGCGTCAATCCGGACGAGGTCGTCTCGGCGGGTGCTGCGATCCAGGGTGGGGTGCTGACGGGAGACGTCGAAGAGGTCCTGCTGCTCGACGTCACGCCGCTCTCGCTCGGCGTCGAGACACAGGGTGGTGTCGCGACGAAGATCCTCGAGAAGAACACGACGATTCCCTGCACCAAGAGCCAGGTCTTCTCGACGACCGAGGACCACCAGGACGTGGTACGCATTCACGTTCTGCAGGGCGAGCGCGAGATGGCCGAGGACAACATGACGCTCGGCCGCTTCGAGCTCGTGGGCATTCCGCCCGCACCGCGTGGCGTACCCCAGATCGAGGTCACCTTCGCGATCGATACCGACGGCGTCGTGAGCGTCTCGGCCAAGGATCTCGGCACGGGCAAGAGCCAGAGCATCGAGGTGACCGCGTCGAGCGGCCTCAGCGAAGAGGAGGTCGAGCGGCTGGTCGAGGAGGCGGCGAACAGTCAGTCGGCCGACAAGGCGCTGCGCGGACTGATCGAGCTGCGCAACAAGGCCGACGGTCTGATGTACTCGGCCTCGAAGACGCTCGAGGAGTTCGCCGAAGACGTCGATGCGACGGATGCCCAGAATCTGAAGTCGCAGATCGCAAAGACCAGCGAATTGATGAGCGGCGACGATCCCCAGGCGCTCGAAGAGGCGATCGAGGAGCTCTCGCGCCTGAGCTACGCCCTGACCGAGCAGCTCTACGCCACGCTCGGCGGCGCCGACGAGGAGATCGGCGGCGAGGACGGCTGAGACGGGGCGAGCCGAGCCGCCACGGTCGATGCAGCCGCACGCGCTTCGTTCATGATCGAAAAAGATCGGGTACCCCCGGTTGACATCGCCGTCGGCGCGCCGAGTCTGGCCGGGTTCGAGCGTGTGACGCCCGCGGGGCACGTCCGGTCGACGGGGGTCCGGAACCCGCATCGCACGCACAGCCGATTCCGAAGTCGGACGCGAGGGGAGCAGCTTGAGCAAGCGGGACTACTACGAGGTCCTGGGTGTCGATCGCGGCGCCTCGGAGGGCGATCTCAAGAAGGCCTACCGCAAGCTGGCGCTCGAATGTCATCCCGACCGGAATCCGGACGACGCTTCGGCCGAGGAGCGCTTCAAGGAGGTCTCCGAAGCCTACGCCGTGCTCTCCGATCGCGAGAAGCGCGCGCGCTACGACCAGTTCGGCCATGCCGGACTCGGTGGACCCGGCGGCCATCCGGGAGGCGATTTCGGCGACCTCGGCAACTTCGGCGATCTGTTCAACGATCTGTTCGGCGACATTTTCGGGGGCTCCGGCGGCTTCGGGGGCTCCGGCGGTTTCGGGAGCTCCGGCGGCTTCGGCGCTGGCCGGCGCGGTAGCCGACGCGGGCGTGGACAGCGCGGCGCCGATCTCCGGTACAACCTCGAGATCACGCTCGACGACGTCCTGCACGGCTGCGAGCCGAGCCTCCAGATTCCCAAGATGCGGCGCTGTGAGTCCTGCGAAGGCTCGGGTGCGGCCGAGGGCTCGAAGCCCGCACGCTGTGGTCGCTGTGAAGGCACCGGACAGATGGTCTTCCAGCAGGGGTTCTTCCGCGTGAATCGCCCCTGTGACGCCTGTGGTGGAGCAGGCGAGGTGATCACGAATCCCTGTTCGAATTGCCGTGGTGCCGGTCGCGTTGAGGGCCGCCAGACGATCTCGGTCAAGGTGCCGCCCGGCGTCGAGAACGGCGCGCGCCTGCGCGTGAGCGGCGAAGGTGAAGCGGGCATCGCAGGCGGCGAGCCCGGCGATCTCTACGTCGTGATGGTCGAGCGCGAGCACGAGCTCTTCGAACGGGACGGTACCGATCTCCGCATCGAGGTACCGGTTCCCTTCGTGCAGGCGGCGCTCGGTGCCGAGGTCGAGGTGCCGACGCTCGACGGCAAGGTCAAGCTCCAGATTCCGGAGGGCACCCAATCGGGTCGCGTGCTGCGCTTGCGGGGCAAGGGCCTGCCCCCGCTGCAACCGCGACTCGAGCCCGACCAGCTCATGAAGCTGCGGGGCGACCTCTACGTGCACGTCTTCGTCGAAGTCCCGACCAAGCTGAACGCGCGCCAGCGCGAGCTGCTCGAGGAGTTCGCCGAGCAATCGGGCCACGAGGTCTCGCCCGCGACCAAGGGCTTCGTCGACAAGCTGCGCGACCTGTTCTGAGCCGCGCCCCGCGCCTGCCGGCGCACCCCCCGCCGTATTGTGAGAAAGGCCCGAAACGGGTGAAAAGACGGCTGGGTTGCGAGTAGACTCGGGGCCGCCGGAGCGAGACGGCGTGCGAGGGGGGCGCATGGGACGAGGCGAGGCAGACGAGTCGGTCGCGTCGCAAGAGGAGGCGGAATCGATACGGGCGGCGCCGCTTCGAATGGGGCGGCGGAGCCCGACGTTCCTGCTTTCCTGCCTGCTGGCGCTGGTGGCCCTGCTCTCGGGCTGCACCGGTCTGCCCGGATTTCCCTCTCAGCGCGTTTCCTTCGAGGAGCAGTCGGCCTACGACGCTGCGCTCGCCCGGTTGCCGGCCGACGCGCGCGGTGCCGGCCAGGGGCTCGAGGACTTTCTCGACCGCTACCCGCGCAGCGCTCTGGCCGACGACGCCATGGAGCAGCTGGCGAAGCTCTCCTTCGCGGACGGCCGCCAGGACGATGGCGCGGCCTGGCTCGAGACGCTGCTCAGGCGCTACCCGACGTCGGATCGGGCCGCCTCCGCGCGTCTGCGTCTCGCTCGGCTGGAATACGCCAGGGACCAACGCCTCGCGGCGCGGGGACTGCTCGGCGAGCTCGACTTCGATCGCCTTTCGACGACCGAGCAGCTCGAGGCGCTGCGGCTCCGGATCGATCTGGCGCGCACGCCCGTCGAGCGCCTCGAACGGATGAGCGCCTTGCGCGCCGCGCTCGAAGCGGAGGGCGAGCGCGTGGTGGACGACCGGAGCGCGAGCCAACGACTGCGCGGTCGGCTCGACGCGCTCGATCGTGAGATCGACGCGTTCGTCGGGGGCGCGGCGTCCGCGGAGCTCGACGAGACGATGCGCCGCTTGAAGGGCAGAACGCCCGCGCCGCGTATCGCGCTCGAGCTGTGTCGACGCGCGCTCGACACCGGTCAGCTCACGCTGGCCGAACGTCGCCTCGCGAGGACGGAGTCACTCGTTCGCACGGACGCACAGCGGGCCGAATTGGATTTTCTGCGCAATCGCTACGACCAGCTCGTGGCACGTGCGGCGACGGAGGCGGATCTGCCGCCGCTTCGCGAGCTCGAGGGACGAGGTCGGCTGCACACCGAGGACGCGCGTGGCACGGTCGGCGTCGTCCTGCCTCTCTCGGGTGATTTCGCCGCCTACGGCGAGTCGAGTCTGCGCGGCATCCTGCTGGCGACCGATCTCTTCTCGAAGCGCGAGGGGTTCGACGACGGCGGCTTCGGTCCGTCGGAGGTGCGGCTCGTCGTGCGTGATTCGGAGGGCGACCCGAAACGGGCGGCCGAAGCGGTTCGCACGCTCGCGAGCGATCCGGACGTGATGGCAATCCTCGGTCCGATCTTCAGCGCCGAGTCGGTCGCCGCCGCCGACGAGGCCGAGCTGATGGGCGTTCCGCTCGTCACGCTCTCGACGCGACAGGACGTCCCGGACGGTCGAAGTCAGGCGTTTCGTACGCGTACGACGCCCGACGACGAGGTCGGGGTGCTCGTCGCGCATGCCTTCGACGAGCTCGCGGCCGAACGTTTCGCCGTTCTCTATCCACGCACGCGCTACGGCCGCGGCATGCGCAAGCTCTACTGGGAGGCGATCCGCGAGCGGGGTGGCAAGCTCGTCGCGGCCGCGAGCTACGACCCGGAGACGGTCGATTTCTCGAGCGCGATCCGTGACATGATCGGATTCCGTTTCCTGACGCCGCTCGAGAAGCGCGCGGTGGCGGCACGCGAGAGCCTGTTGCGCTCGGCGCGCCGGCTCGAGGGACGGGATGCTGCGCGGCTGCGCCGCGCCGCCTTCGCGATGCTCGGACCCGAGGGCGAGCCGCTGCCGCCGATCGTCGATTTCGACGTCCTGTTCATTCCGGACGCGGCGGACAAGATCGCCCTGATCGCGCCCGGTCTCGCGTTCCAGGAGATTCGCGGCGTGCGTCTGCTCGGCTCGAACGATTGGCTCGACGAAGAGCTCCCACGTGTCGGTCGACAGCACGTCTCGGGCGCGATCATCAGCACGCCCTTCTATCCCGATAGCGACGTGTCCTTCGTCACGGAATTCGTCGAGGGCTTTCGCGGCACGTTCGCGGAGGAGCCGGATGCGTACGCGGCCGAGGCCTTCGATGCGGCCAATCTCGTCCTGGTCCAGCTGTCGGCGGGACGGAGCAGTCGTGTCGATGTGCGCGACGGTCTGCTCGACATGCGGGCCGTTCCGGGTGCGACGGGTGTGTTGACGATGCAAGCGAGTGGCAACGCGCGCAGACGACCCTTCCTGCTGCAGATTTCCGGTCGCCGTTTCGAGCCGCTGGATTGAAGGTAGGAGCTGCCCATCGGCTGCAGCTCGCCTCGCTTCGATCACGCTTCGAAACCCGTGGAACGGCTCGAATTGCCGGTTTGCTGCGGCTTTGCGCGTGTTGCAACTCGAATGGCAGCGACGGCGCGCGCGTCTAAAGTCGCTTGGTGGCCGGCCGTTAAAGATCCAATGGATTGCAGGCCCCCGGCTGATGGATTTCCCGAAGAGCTCCCCGTCCTGGCATTGCGAGAGTTCGTCGTCTTCCCCTACATGGTGCTTCCGCTGTTCGTCTCGCGCGAGCGATCGGTCGCCGCGGTCGAGGACGCGATGTCGGGCGATCGGCTCGTATTGCTCGTGGCGCAACGCAATCCGGAGACGATCGAGCCCGACCCCGACGATCTCTACCAGATCGGAACCGTCGCGATGGTGCTGCGTAGCCAGCGCATGCCCGACGGTCGCTTGAAGGTCCTGGTCCAGGGACTCGGCAAGGCACGCATCGAGTCCGTGATGGAGCATCGCGACAGCACCTGGGTGCGCGCGACGCCGTTCGACTCCGACGACGAGGCGGCCGACGACTGGACGGTCGAGGGCGAGGCCTTGACGCGCGCCGTGCGCGCTCGCGTCGAAGAGCTGTTGCCGCTCAAGAATCTGCCGCCCGAGGTGCTCTCGATCACGACCAACGTCCAGAGCCCCGGCCGACTCGCGGATCTCGTCGCGTCGAATCTTCGCCTGCGTCTCGAGGAGGCACAGGAGGTGCTCGAGATCCAGGACGCGCTGGCTCGATTGCGTCGGGTCGACGCGTTGCTCAAGCGTGAGCTCGAGGCGGCCTCCGTGCAGGCCGATCTGCAGGCGCCACTCCAGGATGAGCTCGCCCGCGACCATCGCGAAGCCTTCCTGCGCGAGCAGCTCCGCGCGATCCAGAACGAGCTCGGCGAGGTCGACCCGCGCGCGGAGGAATTCGACGAGTACCGGCTCAAGGTCGAGGAAGCGAGCCTGCCGGAGACGACGCGGGAAGAAGCGCTGCGTCAGCTGCGCCGCCTCGAGCGGATGCACCCCGACGGGCCCGAGGCGCAGGTCGTACGGAACTACCTCGATTGGGTGGTCGAGCTGCCCTGGGACCGTTGCTCGCCCGACCGCCTCGGCCTGGAAGAGGCGCGGGAGATCCTCGACCGTGATCACGCGCACCTCTCGGTCGTCAAGGATCGCATCCTCGAATTTCTCGGCGTGCGCAAGCTACGCGAGGACTCGCGCGGGCCGATTCTCTGCTTCGCCGGACCGCCGGGCGTCGGCAAGACCTCGCTCGGTCGTTCGATCGCGCGCGCGATGGGCCGCGAGTTCGTTCGCGTCTCGCTCGGTGGCGTGCGGGACGAGGCCGAGATCCGCGGCCACCGCAGGACCTATGTCGGTGCCTTGCCCGGCCGCATCATCCAGGGCTTGAAGCAGGCCGGGACGAGCAATCCCGTCATGATGCTCGACGAGCTCGACAAGCTCGGTGCAGATTTTCGCGGTGACCCCTCGGCGGCGTTGCTCGAGGTGCTCGATCCGGAGCAGAATCGCGAGTTCAGCGACCACTTCCTGAACACGCCCTTCGATCTCTCGCGGGTGCTCTTCATCGCCACGGCCAACATGCTCGAGCCAATTCCGGCGCCCCTGCGCGATCGGATGGAGGTGATCCGACTGTCCGGCTACACGCCGGAGGAGAAGACCGAGATCGCCACACAGTTCCTGATCCCGCGGCAGGTCGAAGAACACGGCATGAACGACGATCAGCTGGCCTGGACGCGGAACGCGATCGCTTCGTTGTGCTCGGAGTACACCTTCGAGGCCGGCGTGCGGAATCTCGAACGCCAGGTCGCCGCGATCTGTCGCAAGATCGCGCGGCGTCGCGCCGAGGGTGACGAGGCGAAGGCGGTGATCAACACACGCGCACTCGATCGTCTGCTCGGTCCGCCACCTTTCCGACACGAGAACGCGGTCGAGGATGCGGAGGTCGGGCTCGTGAACGGGCTCGCCTGGACCGAGGCGGGCGGCGAGGTGCTCTCGCTCGAGGCGAATCTCTCGCGCGGTCGAGGTCTCGTCCTGACCGGCCAGCTGGGTGACGTGATGAAGGAGAGTGGCCAGGCGGCGCTCTCCTACGTCCGCTCGATCCTGCCCGAGCTCGGGGCCGACGAGGTCGCCTTCGGGCGCCAACA
Organism: Myxococcota bacterium; assembly: GCA_965223565.1. Lineage (GTDB taxonomy): Bacteria > Myxococcota_A > UBA9160 > UBA9160 > UBA4427 > UBA4427. The sequence goes on from CBDCWV010000018.1 coordinate 1,521,168, forward strand.
GGTCCACGTGCACGTACCGGCCGGAGCGACGCCCAAGGACGGGCCCTCGGCGGGCGTCGCGATCGCGACCGCGATCACGTCGCTCGCGACGGGCGTGCCGGTTCGCGCGGACGTCGCGATGACCGGAGAGGTGGACGCTGCGCGGTCGCGTGCTGCCGGTCGGCGGCGTACGCGAGAAGGCGCTCGCCGCGCTTCGCAGCGGCATCACGACGATCGTGATTCCCGAGAGCAATGCCGGCGACCTGCGCGAGATCCCGAAGGAGCTGAAGAAGCGCATCAGCTTCATCCCCGTGAAGCACATGCGCGAGGTTCTCGAGCACGTGCTGGTCGAGAAGCTCGAGTGGCAATCGCGCCCGACGGCCGGTGCCGGACGATCGGTGCCACCGACCGGACCGCCGGTGCAGGCACGCGCGCCCGGGGACGCGTCGGACTGAGGGACGACGCGTTCGCGCGAGGCATCACGTCCGGGACGGGCTGGGCGTCGACGCCGGATGCGCGTGACATCGAGTGGCTGGAGTCGATCTCATGTGGCTAACGATCGCGATCGTGACCGTCGTCGTCGTCGCTTCGTTCGTGCTTCGCGCCCTGTGGCGGGCCAACGCGAGACGCTCGGGTGAGATCGTCGAGGTGCGCAGCGCGCTGCCCGAGGGCGAGGTCGATGCCGAGATCCGCGCGCTGGTCGATCGGCGCTACCGGCTCGAGCTGCTCTTCGAGGCGCGCACGCGCAGCCGTGGCGGCAGAGAGGGCAGCGCCCCGTGCGCCGCGCTGGTGGAGAAGGTCTTCCCCTACCAGCTCGTCGTTCGCGAGGCGGACGAGCCGGGCGGCGTGCTCTACGAGCGGTCTGGCTTCCTGCAGGACCTCTTCGCCTTCGGGACGACATCGCACGAGCCACGCGGTACGGCGAGCGGGCTCGAGCCGCATGCCAGTCATTGGGGCAGCCTGCCGCTGCTCGAGTTCGAATCCGGTTCGCTCCGGCGTCTGCGGATCGAGCTCTCGATTCCGGAGGGCGAGGGTGGGCTGCGCTCGACGACGGACTACGACGCGCATCTCGACAAGGCTTCGCTCGTCGTGAAGGAGGACGTGCGACCCTTGCCCGGCGCGGCGGGTGCAATGGATCGCGTCGTCTTCGAGGCCTCCGCGCCCATCTGAGACCCGCGGCCCGATGCGCGCGGTTCTCTATCCTGATGCGACGATGTCGTCCGAACGCCCTCGCCGACTCGCCGACCTCGGCGAACGCGCTCTGATCGAGCGGATCGAACGCCGCGTCGAAGGCGTTGCGAACGCGCAGGCGAAGCGGCGCGGTGCCGGGCGTTGGCGGCTCGGGATCGGGGACGACGCGGCGATCTATCGGCCGGTGGCGGGCGAGGAGCTGGTGCTCTCGACCGATGCGCAGGTCGAAGACGTGCACTTCCGTCTCGGTCGCGAGACGCCGCGCACGGTCGGTCGTCGGGCGCTCGCCGTGAGTCTCTCGGACCTGGCGGCGATGGGCGCCGAGCCGGTCGGGGTGCTGCTCGATCTGGCCGCGCCCGCGAAGGCGCCGGTCGCGCTCTTCGATGCGATCGTGGGCGGCTTCGTGGCGGAGACCGCGCGTCACCGCTGTCCACTCGTCGGTGGCAACCTGTCGCGTGCGCGCCGCTGGAGCCTCGACATGACGGTCGTCGGGCGTTGTGCGCGCGGGCGGGCGCTCTCGCGACGCGGCCTGCGGCCGGGCGATCGGCTCTGCGTGACCGGCAGCCTCGGAGTGGCGGCGCTGGCGCGGCTTCGGGCCGACCGCGCCGGCACGCGGCTGACCCGGGTGCCCACACCGCGACTCGAGGCGGGTCGCGCGCTCGCCCGCGACCGGCGTACCCGGGCATGCATCGACCTGTCCGACGGCCTCGCGCAGGACCTCTCGAACCTGCTCGCCGCCGACGGCCTGGGTGCAAGGATCGACCCCGCTGCGTTGCCCCGACCCCGTGGTTTCGACCGCGCCTGTCGGGCCTTGGACCGAGATCCGCTTCGGGTCTTGACCGCGGGCGGCGAAGACTACGAATTGCTCTTCGCGTTCCGCTGCGAGCGGAATCCCGACTGGACCGCCCTCGCGGATCGCCTCGGTGTCGCCGTCCGTGAGATCGGGCGGGTCAGGCTCGAGCCGGGCGTTTCCGGCCTGCCCACGCCGCCGCGCGGGCATCATTTCTGAGCCGTCAGGGCGACGCCCGCTCGCTCGCGTTCGATCCGAGCGGCTCCCCCGAGGCGTCGTGTGCTGGTCAAGCCGGGCTCGTGCGGGGCCGATAGACCGAGCGTGAGACTCTCCCTGACCGGTAAATTCGTGATCGGCTCGTTCATCGTGGCCGGCGCGACCTCGCTGCTGCCGACGCTGGTCGCGAGCTTCGGGATCGCGTTCTGGAACGGCGGTGTCCGCTTCTTCATCGCCCTCGGCGTGGGTGGCGGGATCGGGCCTTCTTCCTGTCGCGCATGTTCGGCGCCAAATTCGACTCGCTGCGCACGGCGACGGAACGAATCCGCGAGGGCGACCTCCGCGTCGAGGTCCAGCCGGCGGCCGGACTCGATCCACCGCTGCGTGACGAGATGGACGATCTGGCCGAGAGCCTCGACGGCATGCTGCTGCGCCTGCGCGAGCTGGTCTCACGGGTGCAGGGGACGGCCGGCTCCGTTTCGGATTCCGCAACCGGTCTCGAGTCCGCCCTCGACAGTCTGCGTCGCAGCAGCGAGGGCATCTCGGCGACCGTCGCACAGGTCGCGAGTGGTGTGGACCAGGAGCAGGAGCTGCTCGACCAGGCTTCCGTCCGCATGAACGAAATCTCGGGTGAGATCGATCTCAATGCCGGTCGTGCGCGCGAGGCGTTCGGCTTCGCCGCCGAGGCCAACCAGAAGGCGGGGACCGGCGTCGAGGTCGCGCGACTCGCGATCGAGAAGATGAAAGCGGTCTTCGAGCGCGCCGAGAGCACGGGCGACAAGGTCTTCGAGCTCGAGGCCAAGACGCGTCACGTCCATCAGATCACGGAGATCATCACCTCGGTCGCCCACCGCACGAACCTGCTCTCGCTGAACGCCTCGATCGAGGCCGCCCGCGCCGGCGAGGCGGGTCGGGGTTTTTCGGTCGTGGCGGACGAGATCCGCAAGCTCTCGGAGAGCGCGGGTCGCAGCGCCGACGAGATCAGTCAGCTGATGCACGAGATCCAGGCCGACACGGCGATGGTCGCGGACGAGATGCGCCAGTCGAGCGTCGTGATCGGGGAGGGGCGCGAGGACGTCAATACGATCGCGGGTGCGCTCGCGCAGATCAGCATGGCCGTGTCCGAAGCGGCGACGCGCTCGGAGGAGATCTTCCACGGCGCCGATGGCCACTCGTTGAATGCCCAGAGCATGGTCTCGGCGATCGAGGAGATCGCCAAGGTGGCCAGCGGGAATGGTCGCGGCATGGCCGAGTTCAACGAGACGATCCGGGGCCAGCTGCGCACCGTCGACGAGATCTATCGCTCCGCGGAGACCGTCAGCCGACTCGCCGACGAGCTCGAGAGCGCACTCACCTTCTTTCAAACGGGCGCTGCCCCGACCCGGACACCTCGTCGAGCGCCGGCGCCGGGCGTGGGGGCGTCCGACGGGGCGCCGACCAGCGATTCGCAGGCGGCGCCGGCCCCGTCCGAGGGCGGGGCCGTGTCCGACGCGGTCGATCCAGCCGATCCCGTTCGCTTCGCGGGTCCAGCCGTCGAGCCCGCGGCCGCGACGCCCGCGACCGGACCGATGCCCACGCCCTCGGAGCTCGACCGATGGTGAGTGCCGCGACGAGTCCGGACGAGGGGGACCGTCTGCTGATGTTCCTCTTCGAGGACGTGCAGTACGCGATGCCGATCGCGTGGGTCGTCGAGGTCGCGGAGAAGGATCGCGTGACGAGCGTGCCCTCTCTCGCGCTGCCCGTCGGCGGCGTGATGAATTGGCAGGGCGAGGCGCTACCGATCGTGGCGACGGAGCTCCTGCTCGGCCGCGACCGTGACGAAGCGGGTGCGACGCCCTTCGGTGCGGCGACGACGGTCGGCTACGCGCAGGAGCAGGTGCTCGTCATCTCGGGCCGGCCGGGAAATTCGGCACGCATGGGCATGCCGGTCGACCGCGTGATCGGTCTCGTCGACGGCCTGGCCGAGGGCACGCGTCATGCGGCCGGAAGCCTCGTCGTCGAGAGGCGACCCGTCGAGGGTCGCATCGTTCACATTCTCGATCCCGCGTCCGTGGTGGCGCGCGGGGAAGAGGTGATTGCGAGCGCCACGGTCTGACCGACGGGCGTTCCGAAATCGGGCTAGGGAGAAACGAAATGGCACGGGTATTGATTGCGGATGATGCGTCCTTCATGCGCCAGATGATTCGCGAGATCATCGAGCCGGAAGGCCATGAAGTCGTCGGTGAGGCGACCAATGGGATCGAGGCGGTCGATCTCTTCAAAGAGCTCCAACCGGATCTCGTCACGATGGACATCGTGATGCCCAAGCGATCGGGCATCGACGCCGTCAAGACGATCCTCGCCGAGACACCCGCCGCGTGCATCGTGATGTGCAGTGCACTCGGGCAGGAGACGCTCGTGATGGAGGCGCTCCAGGCCGGTGCGCGCGACTTCATCGTCAAGCCCTTCAAGCCCGACAACGTCGTCGCGACGCTCACGAAGGTGCTCGAGAAGGGCGACTGAGCTTGGGCCTCGACATGGCCAAATATCGACGGATCTTTCTCGAGGAGGCGAGCGACCACCTCGAGGAGATCAGCCGTGCGCTGCTCGATCTCGAAAAGGAGATGGGGAGTGCGGCGGCGATCGACACCATCTTCCGGATGGCGCACTCGGTCAAGTCGATGGCGGCCTCGCTCGGCTACGACCCGATCGCCGAGCTCTCCCATCGCCT